>CAVREU010000007.1:0-740639 GCA_963720245.1 uncultured Acidobacteriaceae bacterium | reverse complement strand
GAATGTCGCGAGTGATCTCTTCCGGTCCGAGCTTGGTGTCGCGAGCTTCGATCTCGAACTCTTCGATGTGGACGGAGGTGTAATAGTCCTCACGCACCAGCTTCTCGGAGATCAGGATCGCGTCCTCGAAGTTGTAACCGCGCCAGGGCATGAAGCCGACGAGCACGTTGCGTCCGAGGGCCAACTCGCCCTGCTCGGTGCAAGGTCCGTCAGCGATAACCTGACCCTTCACCACCCGGTCGCCGTGACGAACAATCGGCTTCTGGTTGATGCAGGTGTTCTGGTTGGAGCGCTTGAACTTGGTCAGCTGATAGATGTCAGAACCAACCTCGCGCGACAACTGCGTGGGGTGATGCTCACCCTCAACGCGGATGATGATGCGCTCGGAGTCGACTGAATCCACAAAGCCGTTACGGCGGGCAAGAATGACGGCGCCCGAGTCGCGGGCAGTCACACCTTCCATACCGGTTCCGACCAGCGGAGCCTCGGCAACCAACAACGGCACCGACTGGCGCTGCATGTTGGCACCCATGAGTGCGCGGTTGGCGTCGTCGTGTTCAAGGAACGGCACAAGCGAAGCGGCAACGGAGACGAGCTGTTTCGGGCTGACGTCAACGTAGTCGACCTCGGCACGATTGACGAGCACGAAGTTGCCGGTGCGGCGAGCGTTGACCAGCTCTTCGGTGATCTTCAGGTTTTCGTCCAGCTCGATGTTGGCCTGGGCGATGGTGTGACGGTCCTCTTCCCATGCGGAGAGGTAGAAGGAGAACGGCTCGACATCAACGCCGCGCTTGCCCTCCGCCTTGAGCTTCTTGTTGAGCTTGCCCGCTTCTCCCTTTTCAAGGTGATCGCCGACACGCATGCCGCTTTCGCCAGCATTCGAGATCTGGACGTAATCGAGCACCTGGCCGTCGCGAACACGGCGGTAGGGCGACTCGATGAATCCGTACTCGTTGATGCGCGCGAAGCACGACAGCGAGCTGATCAAGCCGATGTTCGGACCTTCAGGGGTCTCAATCGGGCAGATACGGCCGTAGTGAGTGGGGTGAACGTCGCGGACTTCAAAGCCTGCGCGTTCGCGGCTCAGACCGCCCGGCCCAAGTGCGGAGAGACGGCGCTTGTGCGTGATCTCCGAGAGCGGGTTGGTCTGGTCCATGAACTGCGAGAGCTGCGAGGAACCGAAGAACTCGCGGATCGCGGCCATGACCGGCTTGGCGTTGATCAGGTCGTGCGGCATCGCCGTCGACATCTCCTGATAGACGCTCATCTTTTCCTTGATGGCGCGCTCCATACGGACGAGGCCGATGCGGAACTGGTTCTCCATCAGCTCGCCGACCGCGCGGACGCGGCGGTTGCCAAGGTGATCGATGTCGTCAACGACGCCGATGTTCTTGCGCAACTTGAGCAGGTAGCGGATGGTCGCGTAGAAGTCCTCGGGAGTCAGGGTGCGCTTGTCGAGTCCGGCGGAATCCTGGTTCTCGTAGAGCTTGATGTTGAACTTCAGACGGCCTACGCGCGAGAAGTCGTACTTGCGCGCGTCGAAGAACATGCCTTCGAAGAGCGCAGTCGCGGTGTCCAGCGTCGGCGGGTCGCCCGGACGTAGCTTGCGGTAGATCTCGATCAGCGCTTCTTCGGGCTTGCGGACCGAGTCGCGGCGCAGGGTGTTGGTGATGATGTTGCCCACGTCGTCGCGCTCGGGGAAGAAGAGCTCGAAGGAGCCGATTCCCGCTTCCGACGATGCGGTGCAGGCGCTCGGAGGTGAGCTCGAGGTTGGCCTCGACGATCACTTCTCCAGTGTTGGTGTCGACCACGTCGGCGGCGGTGACGGCGGCATCCAGTTCGGATGCCTCGACCTCAACGCTCGTAACCTTGCCGGCGCGCAGCGCCTTGAGAATGGTCGGCGTGATCTTGCGCCCGGAGTGCGCGACTTCCTCGCCCTTAACCATGACCGCGTGTGCGGGCTTGGCGCCGAGCAGGTGGGTAGCCTTACCGTCCTCGGCAACGCTCCAGTTCAGCTTGCCGTCTTTCACCGTAATGGTGTCGACGGTGTAGAAGGTCTTGAGGATTTCCTCGTCGGTCTTCAGGCCAAGAGCACGCAGGAAGATGGTTCCGAGGAACTTGCGCTTACGGTCGATGCGGACGTAGAGGGTGTTCTTCTGGTCGTACTCGAACTCAACCCACGAACCGCGGTAAGGAATGATCTTGCCGAGGAAGTAGGTGCGGTTATTCGCCGTCTCGAAGAAGACGCCGGGCGAGCGGTGGAGCTGCGACACGATCACGCGCTCGGTGCCGTTGACGATGAAGGTGCCATTCTGCGTCATCAGCGGAATGTCGCCGAAGAAGACTTCCTGCTCCTTGATGTCGCGGATCGACTTGGCGCCGGTCTCGGCATCCTTGTCGTAAATGGTGAGGCGCACCGTCACCTTGAGCGGGGCGGAGTAGGTCATGCCGCGCTCTTCGCACTCCGACTGGTCGTACTTCAACTGCAGGCCGACAGGGTCGCCGCACTTGTTGCAGAAGTCAGGCGTGTTCTTGTTGTAGGTGCCGCACTTGTGGCAAAGCACATCGCCTGGATGGAACGGGTCGGTAATCACCATCGCGCCGCAATGGACGCAGGTGGTGCGGAGGTGATGCAGGCCCTTCAAATGGCCGCATTTGCACTCCCAGTTGCCGATGGAGAAATCCACAAAGTCGAGTTGTGAGATATTGCGAAAGTCGGTGATTGGAAACACCGAGGTGAAGACGGACTGAAGGCCGTTGTCTTCGCGCTCGGAGGGCAGCTTATCCATTTGCAGGAAGCGCTCATAAGAACGCCGCTGAACTTCGATCAGGTTAGGAATCTGGATTGCAGTTGGAATCTTGGAAAAATCGAGTCGGCTACGAAGGGCGCGGTTCTCGTTCGGCATGCATCACTCCTATGGCCCGTGGACGCGAGGTTCCGGAAAACTAACCGGAAGAAAGAATTACCGCCCGGGCCGCGCGGAAATCCTGGTCATTGCTTAGCGCTCTTGTCTGCCGCCACCCGCCTCGATCGGGTGAAGACATCACGCTTGTTCCTTACTGCATCTCTTGCTACGCGGGCCTCGGCGATATTGCGCCCTTCAGAACCCGGCCACTTTTCTTGCCGCACTCCACAACTCCTCCCCGGCCGTGGTCGCCGCGAGAGGGGTCGTCCTTCTTAATCGAAGGGCAGAAATCACGCTAGACTGCGATGTATCCAGACGGTATTGCCCGGCGCGAGGACAGACTTAAAGCGCACACAGGAATTGTCGATAAAGACGCAAAGAGCCCGCAGAGACAGGAAGTCCCGCGAGCGCCACATTCGACTTGTGCACTTTTGAATAACAGCTTGTCCGAATCCCGCCTGACGTCTGCACCAGGAGATCCTGGCGATGAAAGGCTTCCACCGGGCCGCCCACCCGACTGAAACCTTGGCGCTTTCGCGCCGAAAAGACTGAAAAACGACGTTCCGCCAATCAGAAAAACGATCATGCCAGCCAGAACGCACATCCGTTAGGATAGCGCATTCTGGTTTGGCATGCAACTTGCCTTCTTGACAAGTTAAGGAAATCGAAATATTACTACTTGATTTCGACTGTCGCGACACCATCGAACTTCTTCTTGATGGTCTCGGCTTCTTCCTTGCTGATGTTTTCCTTCAACGGCTTCGGAGCTCCGTCGACCAGGTCCTTGGCTTCCTTCAGACCGAGCGAAGTGACTTCGCGAACGGCCTTGATGGTGCCAATCTTGTTCGCGCCGGCATCCTTGAGGATAACGGTGAACTCGGTCTGCTCCTCAACGGACCGCTGCTGCTGCCGCGCCCGCGCCGCCGCCGGCTACCGCGACCGGGGCCGCTGCCGCCGCCGAAACGCCAAGACGCTCTTCGAGCTTCTTGACCAGGGCTGCCGCGTCCAAAGGCTAAGCCCGACTAATTGATCTTCCAACTGCTGTAGGTCCGCCATGATTTTCTCCACACTACTCAAAAATTTGGTTTCTAAACTCTGCCCATCATTCCGAGGTCAGGCATTTTCATACCCTGGACCACCGGTTGCCGCGCTCTTCCTTGAGGTTTCCGTTGTGCCCAGACCAGCACCCCTCAGAGGCTTACCGCCGCGAAATTGTCTTTACCGCCTCGGCGCGATGCATTCTGCGCCGTTTAATCTCAAATTCTTAGCTCGCCGGCTCTTCCGGAGCGGGCGTGACTTCCGCAACCGCCTCGGCAACGGGTTCTGCAGCAACTTCAGCGACCGGAGCTTCAACTGCCGCCTCGGCAACTGCTTCAGGCGCTTCCGCTACCGCCGCAACTTCGGCTGGAGCTTCAACTGCCGCTTCCACTACAGGTGCTGCTTCGGCAACCGGCTCAACCGCCGCTTCGACTGCCGGCGCTGCGACTTCCGCCGCCTGTTCCGCGACCGCTTCGACTTTGGCCGCAATCGGAGCAGGAGCCCGCACCAGCAAACTTTTCCTTCTCGACGCCCTGGTTCAACACCACCGCCAGATCGCGGCCGGTTGCGTTGAGAACAGTGGCGAGACGCTGCGCGGGAGACTGAAGCAGGAAGAGGAGCTTCGAGAAGATCTCTTCTTTGCCCGGCATGGTCGCCAACTGGCCGACTTCCTCGACCGTGATGACCTTGCCTTCGACGATGCCCAGCTTGAAGGTGAACTCCGAATTGTCCTTAACCCAGGCGGTCAACGCCTTGGCCAGGGCAACCGGATCGCCCGACGTATAAGCAATCGACGAAACACCCTTCAGGCCCTGGAGCGCCGCTTCGACGCCAGTTCCCTGCGAGGCGCGTGCCGCCAGCTTGTTTTTAAGGACGCGATAGCGTCCGCCCGCACCGCGAACGACGCCGCGCAGCGCATAATCCTGCGCCACCGTCAACTTGGCGAAGGTGCCAACGATCGCGCTGGTCGAGCCTTCCAGCTCTTTCGCCAGCTCGGCGACCTTTTCCGCCTTTTTCACCTTGGTCAATGCCATAAATAACCCCTAGCTCTTCGAACCCAGCCCGCTCTCCGGGCCTTTAGCTAAAACTTGTTTTGTCGCCAGCCCATGTCGCTGGCCAATCAGAATTCGCAAGCCAACAGCGAAAAGCCGCTCTTACGCCTTGGCTGCGAATTCCGCAACTGCGTTGTCGAGCGAAATCCCGGGGCCCATCGTGGAGCTGATGGTGATGCCCTTGATGTACTTGCCCTTAGCCGCCGAAGGCTTGGCGCGCACCACGCTCGAAATGACGGTGGTGGCGTTGTCGATCAGCTTCTCGACCGGGAACGAGAGCTTGCCCACGGGAACGTGAACCAGCGCCGTCTTGTCGGTGCGGAACTCGACCTTACCGGCCTTGATTTCCTTGATCGCGCCGGCGACGTCGTTGGTCACCGTGCCGGTCTTCGGGTTGGGCATCAGGCCACGCGGACCGAGCACCTTACCGAGACGGCCGACCGACTTCATCATGTCGGGGGTTGCGATGAGGGCGTCGAAATCCGTCCAGCCTTCTTTCTGGATCTTCTCGACCATATCTTCGCCGCCGACAAAGTCGGCGCCCGCTGCTTCGGCTTCCTTCATGCGCTCGCCGGAGGCAATCACGGCAACCCGCTTGGTCTTGCCTAATCCGTGAGGAAGAACGACCGTGCCGCGAACCATCTGGTCGGCATGGCGCGGATCGACACCGAGACGCAACGTCAGATCGACGGTCTCGTCAAACTTGGCAAACTTTACTTTCTGGAGCAGCGGCACGGCGTCGGCCAGGGCGTAAGGACGCTTTTCCACCTGCGCACGCGCGTTCGCTATATTCTTGGATGCTTTTGTTGGCATGTTTCCCCGTCTCCCACCGCTCAGAAGCTGAAACCATCCGGCCGTGGTATGCGACTGGTCTCAACTTGGCGTTGAGACACTCTTATGAGTATGCAGGAAAACTAATAACTCCGCAAGACGTCGCTTACGAAGTTGGCCAAAAAAATACACTGATCCGGCTTCCTTCGGCTCTCGTTCCCGCCAGTAGGAAAGGCATTCGGACTTCGGTAGTGCCTAATTTGGATTCAACCTAGGACGCTACCCCTACCGGTGATCCGTCGCTTTCCCAGCGTAAGTCGCGGTACCATGTATCCGCCGCGACTCCGAGTGCGAGATACTCGCGTCTAGCGGAGAAATCAATCTGGTCCAAAGTAGCTTCTGGCGGCGTGAACAGGAACAACCATTGAGATTGAGCTCCAGGACATATTGGACCGTCCTCGCGACTTCTCTCTCGTGCGCGCTACTCGTCGCCTTGCTTGCCACCCTTCATTGGGTACACGAGAGTAGACAAGTGCTAATTGTCACACCCATGTTTCCGGCCCCGGACGAGGTTGGCGTCGCAATCAAATCTCGGCTGACTATCAGATTCAACAAGAGCCTGCTGCCGAAAACTGTCGGCCCTTCCAGCTTCGTTCTTCGCGATAACCGTAGTCGACTTGTACCAGTAAATGTCACCTACCAGGGTGACACTCGCATCGCCACTCTCACTCCAGCGACTCCGTTGCTTCCGGAAACCACTTACCGCTTGATAGTCCTGGGAGGCTCGGGTGGAGCGAGGGACAGCTACGGAAAGGCGCTCGATAAAGACCGGGCGTGGCAATTTACGACTGGGTTCGAAGCGGCGTCTTCCCCGCTGGCTGGCCCTGGCGGACCCATTCTTCTAGTCAGTGACCCGAAGAATCCCTTCAGCCAGTACTACGCCGAGATCCTGCGTAATGAGGGCTTCAACGAATTCGCGGTCGTCGATACTTCGCAACTGGCCGTGGCGACCTTACAAAACTACGATCTGGTCCTCTTGGGAGAAGTCTCGCTCAGTGAGCACCAGGCATCGCTCCTTTCCGACTGGGTTCACGAGGGAGGCAACCTCATTGCCATGCGTCCCGACAGAATGGTCGCCCGAAGGTTTGGATTGAGCGCCGACATAGTGCCGGGGCAAATGCCGATCCACGACGCATATCTGGCGATCGATGGCCACGCGGAGACTGGCGCAGGGCTCGTGAGGAAGCCGATACAATTCCACGGACCGGCGGACAAGTATCTCCCCAGCGAGGGAACTGTGCTCGCGCTTCTCTACAAGGACGCGAACACGGCTACATCTTTTCCCGCTGTCTGGATGCAAAAATCCGTCCGAGGAACCGTCGTATTCTTCAGCTACGATCTGGCACGGTCTGTGGTTTATACAAGGCAAGGAAATCCCCTCTGGTCTGGTCTGGAGCGGGACGGTATCCCGCCGGTTCGCCCCGATGATCTGTTTTACGGGGCAAGCTCAACCAACCCGCAACCGGATTGGGTGGATCGGAACGAGATCGCCATCCCACAAGCGGATGAGCAGCAGCGCCTGCTGGCTAACATCATCACCATCATTAACCTCGAAAAGAAACCGCTACCCCATTTTTGGTACCTTCCGCGTGGAGTGAAGGCAACGATCGTCATGACGGGGGATGACCATGGACATGGCGGAACTGTGAAACGATTCCAAAGTTATCTCAAGAAGAGCCTCGCCGGCTGTTCCGTTGAGAACTGGGGGTGTATACGCGCAACATCGAACATCTTTGTGGGCTCCATCTCTACCCAGCAAGCTGATTCGTTTGTAAGGCAGGGCTTTGAGATTGCGCTTCATGTGAATACCGGATGTGTGGATTGGCCGACCGCTATGGTTCGCCAAGCTGACGGAACCACGAGCCCGCAGATAGTGCGCGCGCTCGCCGACTCCCTTTATAGTCAGCAGTTGGCAGCCTTCTCGGCGAGATACCCCGATGTGCCCGCTCCGGTTAGCGACCGGATCGACTGCATCACCTGGAGCGACTATGACACCCTGCCGCAGGTCGAATTCGATCACGGCATTCGCCTCGAGACAAATTATTACTACTGGCCGTCCAAATGGGTGCAAAATCGCCCCGGATTGTTTACCGGTTCCGGAATGCCGATGCGTTTCGCAAAACGAGACGGGAGCATCATCGACGTGTATCAAGCCACGACGCAAATGACAGATGAGTCTGGGCAGGACTACCCATCTACGGTCGAATCGCTACTCTCCAACGCGTTAGGAGATGCGGAATACTATGGCGTGTTCACCGTGAACATGCACAATGACCAGCCGAAGTCTCAAGGCGCGAACGCGGTCATAGCGGTTGCCGTCTCTCACCAAGTCCCCATTGTTACCGCCGCTCAAATGTTGAGTTGGCTGGACGGGCGTAACGCGTCTTCGTTCCAGAACCTGACCTGGTCAGCCGGGCAGCTCGGCTTCACGATAGCGGTAGCGGCTGGAGGTAACGGCATTCAAGCGCTGCTACCCGTGACATCGAGCGAAGGTACCCTAACTGATCTCACCGTGGATGGGCTTGAGGTCAAACGCCAAACAAGAAAGATCGCTGGCCTGAATTATGCCGAATTCTCGGCAGCCCCAGGCAAATTCGTAGCCACCTATCGCCCCGTCGCAAGCACTTCTCAATGATCTGGAACGCCGCGATGGGTGACGAGATAACTCCGTCAATCTTTGTAATCGCCTGCCGCCAATTAACGAGGACTATCGGCATGCTAAGACGCAGAACTCGGATGAGCACACTGTTCCGCCGCCGCACGCGCTCATAATTTGCCCATGATTGCCTCTGCCGGTAGCGCCGGGATGGGAACTACTTCACAGTCCGCCCCAATGGTGCCGCTTATGACACACGGCGCCGGCACCCTCTTGAATCAGCTTGAAATGTCCCGCCCAAAACACAGCCGATACCCATTGCAGTCTTCGATATCGAAGTCGCGGCAGCCGTAAGGCTGATCGCAAAGGTCGCGAACGACTTTGACGCCGTTCTTCTTGAATTCGTCATGCAGGCTATCGGAGTCGCCTATCCATATATAGGCGTCCCACAGCTCCCGCTCGGGGTCGACTTTGGAGTTCGGCCGCATCGAGCCTGCCGCGAGCTGTTTGAGCATGATGGTGACTCCGGCACGCCGGACCATGGCGAATCCGAGAGGGTCTCCCCAGAAGCGTTCGTAGCGGAAGCCAAGTTTGTCGCGGTACAAATTGGCGGTGGCAACGACGTCGTCGACGACGAAGAGCGGCGCGACCGACCAGCGGGGATTTGAGGCTACAGCATCTTCGGGCATTTCGCTCCTCCGAAACTTGGCCTTCAGTCTAGCCTTCTGTCAGGATCTGCGCGAGGTGATGGCGCTGGTGGACAATGTAATCCTCGATCAGGAACTGCAGCGTCACCGGAGCAGCGTCGCCGATCACGCATGGTGATTGCAACCGCTCTCCAGGGATGCGGGAGACGATTCGCTGGAGCATCCCGTTAGTACCGGACCACATCTCCAGCACCGTCTCCCATGGCAGTTCGGCATAGCCGTGAATCTGGACCCATCCTTCCTGCTGATAGCCGGGGCCGGAATAGTGGCCCTCGAGCGCGGCGCGGACGAAGCGCTGGTGGTTGTTCGCCGCCGAGTCGATCATGTGGCCGAGGACTTGCTTTCGCGTCCAGCCGCCGGGGCGGTAGGGAGTGTTGGCCGTGTCAGGGGGAAAAGCAGTGAGGGCTGCGCGGATTTCCGTGCAGCCCTTGGAGAATTCATCGGATACTTTTGTCATGGTCTGTTCCTGGCCGAGGTCGCTGATACCGCAGATACTTCGCTTCGCTCAGGATGACACATTTGTGATAGAAGCGCGCTCCGATCGGGATGACAAATCAAGTAGTGAGAGCTACATACCCTTCGTTTCGGCGGTCGCCAGCTCGGCCAGCACTTCCTGGCTGTGGACGTCGGGCTTGACGCCGGTCCACACCTTGACGATCTTGCCGGAGGGGTCGATCAGGAAGGTGTTCCGTTTGGCGATCTCGACTACGCCAAAGTTACCTAGCGATCCATATTCCTTGACCACTTTCTTATCCGGGTCGGCGAGCAGGCGGAAGGTCAGGTTCTCTTTGGTGCAGAACTGCTTGTGGCTGTCGGTCGAGTCGACGCTGACGCCGAGGATCACCGCATTTTCTTTGGTGTACTTCTCCTGGTCGCGCTGGAAGTTGTGCGCCTCGATGGTACAACCGGTGGTCATGTCTTTGGGATAGAAGTAGAGCACCACCCACTTGCCTTTGAAGCTGTCGAGCGCGATCTGGGTGCCGTCCTGCGAGGGCAGGGTGAAGGTGGGCGCCATCTGACCGGCCTGCGGCATGGCCGGGTCGTCGGCAGCGTAGCTGTGAACGGCGAAGGCCGCGATTCCTACCACGGCGACGAGTATAGCGGTAACGATCATCCCTGCTTTTGCCATCTTGAGGTTTCTCCTAAAGCGTTTAAGACTGAAGCGTTTGACGCCGAGCGTTTGGGCTTGTCCGGCGCGGTTAATTAGACAATCTGACTTGAGGTGCGGTGAGTTCGGCCATCTGACGCGAATCCGGTCGTGTTAGTTACAAGGCATCTATTAACGCGAGTCTTCCGACGAAGATATTATGCGCCTTTGGCCGCCACAATCGCGATCCCGGCGGCGTTGGCCTGGGCGAGGACGGTGACCTCATCAAAGATCAGCGTCCGTCCGGCGTCGAGCGCGAGGCAGCTGGCGCTGGCCTGGCGCATGGCGTCGATCGTGGCCACGCCGATCACCGGCACGTCGAAGCGAAGGTCCTGCTTGGGTTTCGCGACTTTCACCACGGTGAGGCTGCGTTCCAGCGTGGACGCCTCATCTTCCAGCGACTTCATAATCGCCCCGGCGCGAAGGATGGTCGCATCAGTGCCCTCCATTGCCTCAACGGCGACGCATGCCTGGTGGGCGACCACGACTGTCTGGCCGATATCGTGCCCGGCGATGATGGCGGCGATGCCGCGGCCATATTCGATGTCGAGCAGTTCGCGCTCGTTAGGCGCTCGCGAGGTGAGCACTCCCTCTTTCGCCAGCAGCGGCTCCAGATAAGAGGTTGAGGAGACCAGCTCGATGCCCTCGTCCCCGAGCACCTTCGCGACGGCGCCGAGAAGCATGTTGGTATTGCGGGTACGAAGCGAAAGCAACAGCTTCGCCAAACGCCAATCGGGGCGGATGCTCGAAAAAATCTGCTTGTGCTTCACCTGGCCAGCCATGACGGCGCGAGCAACTCCGGCAGCCTGAAAGGTCTCGATGAGCCGCGAAAGCTCGCCAAGCGAAAGCCAGTGAACGCGAACCCCGGGATCGGCGGCGGCTCGGGAATCCATCTCCGGATCGGTCTCTTCTTTGAGCGCCGCGACGACAACTTCTTCGCCGTGGGCACGGGCTGCGTCGAGCAGCAGGAACGGAAAGCGCCCGTTGCCCGCAATCAATCCCAGCTTCTTAGGCGAATCCAAACTCATCAGTCCCTATTCCCTGAGTCCCTAGTCCCTACGTCCCTGCTTTATTTCAATACTCCACGCTGGGACTGCTCAACGAACTCCACCAGGTAGGCCACATCTTCGCTGGTCAGCCCCTCGCTCTTGAGCCGCTCGATCGCCTGCGAAGTATTGAGCTTGGCGGCGAGGAAGAGCCGATAGGCATGTTGCAGCGCCTTCAACTGCTCGCGGGTAAAGCCGCGGCGTTCGAGCCCAATCTTGTTCAGACCGAAAGCGTGGGTCTCGCGTTTCGCCGAAGTCAGCGAGAACGGCAGCACATCTTGCGTAATGGTCGTGCCGCCGCCGATGAAGGAGTATTTGCCGATCCGGCAATACTGATGCACCGGGCAGAGCGCTCCAACCACGGCGTAATCCTCGACGATCACATGGCCGGCAAGCGTCGCGGCATTTGCGAGGATGCAGTGGTTGCCGATGTGGCTGTCGTGGCCGATATGGGCGTAGGCCATGATGAGGCAATGGTTGCCAACGCTGGTCGTGCCGCCGCCGCCGACCGTCCCGCGAGAGATGGTGACGCACTCGCGGATGACCGTCTCTTCGCCAATCTCGGCGCGGGTGGGCTCGTTCTTATATTTAAGGTCTTGCGGAGCGACGCCGACGCTGGCGAAGGGAAAGATCCTGCCCCGCGCGCCAACGGTGAGATGGCCATCGAGGATGACATGCGAGACCAGCTCGCAGTCCTCACCCAGCACCACATTCGACCCGATTGTGGAGTAGGGGCCAACGCTGCACGACTCTGGAATTACCGCGCTCGACGCAACGATCGCTGTCGGGTGGATGCTCACTCCGGAACTACCGCCTCCAACACCGCCGACTCGACAGGTGACTCCGTTGCAGCCGGAGCAACAGGGGCAGCTTGCTCGGAAGTGCCAGTTGCGGCGGGTGGAACGCGCGGAACGACAGCGCACAGAATCACCGCCTCGCAGGCCAGCTTTCCGTCGACAAAGGCTTTGCCTTCGAGCCTCGCGGCGCTCACCCGCCAGTTCATCACCTCGACCTCGATCCGCAGCTGGTCGCCAGGGACCACGGGCTTGCGGAACTTGGCGCGTTCGATGCCGGTGAAAACCATCAGCTTGTTCTCCCGATCGGGAACCTCGGGAAGCAGCAACAGGCCACCGGCCTGGGCCATCGCCTCGACGACTAAGACGCCGGGCATGATCGGGTAGCCGGGGAAATGGCCGGTGAAGAACGGCTCGTTAATAGTCACATTCTTGATCGCGACGATGCGCTTCATGCGCTCGCGCTCAACCACGCGGTCGATCAAAAGGAAAGGATAACGATGCGGCAGGATCGCCATGATATCGGTGATCTCTAGCACCTGCTTCGTTTCCGGATTGGGGCTGTCAGCGGGCATAGTGGGCAAGAGAGAATTATAGCGGGAAGGCCCACAGCATTCACAACCACCCGCCAGCCTAAGGTCTCACGATCGCTGTTCGTCGGCGACGCCCGCGTCCTTCGCGACTTTGACCACGAGCTGCCGCAGTTGCGAGACGCCGTTGGCGACGGTGAACTCCCAGACCACATCGCGGACCCGGAACAACTCCTCCGTATTGGCTTCCCAGCTGATGCGGATACTCTCTCCGATTCTCGGAACTGAAATCGTATCGGCCGAGGTCAACAGCGTCTCCGAAGTCTCGACATCGAAGATTCGAAACCCGCGGAAGTCTTCCCTCGCATCATTAGAGCGGGAGCCGGAGCCGATACCGCTTACGCTGCTCCCGCCAGCCTGCCTGGCATCGGCTTCGACGGATCTCCTGGCCGTCTCGAGACTCATCCCGCGGCCGTGTAACAGCCCTGCCGCAAAGCAGTCTTTCTCGCGCAGGATGCCCAGCATCAGATGTTCGGTGCCGATGTGTTCATGCCTGAGTCGCTGCGCCTCTTCCGCGGCGTAGGCCAGAATGCGCTTGCATTCATTGCTCAAGGGAAGATCGACGCTGGTGGAGGTGGGTGTGCGACGGATAGTCGCGGCCGTGATCTCTGCCCGGATCTCCTCCATATTGACGGCGCCGCCCATATGTTTCCTGAGGGCAGGGCCGCTTTCGCGCAGCAGTCCGATCAGCAGATGTTCGCTTTCGATATAAGGGCAGCCTACTTCGCTCGCTTCGTAGCGGGCAAAGAAAATCACGCGCCGGGCCTTCTCGGTGTATCTCTCGAACATGCTCCGGTCCCCTTCCAACTCCTAATCTACTCTCGGGGAGCGGGGGCAGCGGGTTTTCAGGGTGCCCGCACGTCGTGGTGCAGGCTATCGTGACCTGGCACTTTGCCGACTGTTGGCGATATGTAAATCCAGGGCGAATCGTATTCGTCTAGTTGTCGCCCAGGCGCCGCTTCCGGGAATTCTTCCACGCCATTGCCAGATTGACGCTCATTGAGAGGCCGAGCAGCACTCCGCACACGAAGTGCAGCAGATTGCGGGGGGGCTGTGCGGCGGGGTGGAAGAGCATGGGAAGCAGCAGACCTACGGCAAGGCAGACCGAGGCCATGGCGAAGAGCTTGCGGCTTTTTGAGTTGATCTCAGTACACATTGCGTTTCTCCTCGTGTTTGACAGTGCTCTAGTGTTGGTCAGTCAACATATACCAGGCCATTACCGACATCTTGACGCCGAGAATGGTGGCAATCACGATGAACAGGTCCCAGCTCCAGATGTGATTTGCATAGAAGCGCCAGGCGAAGAGCAGAATGGCGACCACCCCGCCGATGATTCCGCCGAAGCTGGAGGCGCGGAGACGGCGGTTCAGGAAGCGTTCGTCGACCGCTCTGCCGACGAGGGGAAGGTTGAGGGGCAGGTTCATTTCCGTTTCTCCAGTTGAAATATCTGATCGGTCGAACACTTGAAGACCTGCGCAAAGGTCAGCGCCAGGGCCAGGCTTGGTATATAGCGGTCACGTTCAATCGAATTGATACTTTGCCGCGAAACTCCGACGGCCTGCGCGAGTTGTTCCTGAGTCCAGCCGTGCTCGCTGCGGAGCTCTTTCACGCGATTGAGCACGCCGGGATTCATGGAAAGCTTCCTTGACATTGAATACTAGGCGAGCGTGACCGCTAATGTCAAGCCAGCTTGTCATCAAAAATTCAGCGATTTTGACTCCTGCTGTGAAATCACATCGGGACTGGAAGTTTTACGGTAATGGGTCAGGTGCGATCCACAGGCTTCAATTCTGGCTATCGAATTGCCTCGACGCAAGGCAGTGCCCGGTGAGAGACTTCCGGGCATGGCTCACTACCTCATTCGCCTTGCGAAGCGCCTCGCACTTCGGCCGGTACCTCACTACACAAGATGGGGACTCTATCCACAAGCGGCAATCGTTTCGGGTTCTTACTGGGCATGGAGATGTTTTCCGTTGGCCCCGGGAGACTCCATTGCTTGGCTTGCTGTGCTGGCTATCATTATGACCGTTCGAGCTGAGCACTTTACCAAGACCGAGCAGGTGGTAGGGGTCGTTATAGCGTTCGCCATCTTTTTTGCCGAAAGCAACGTAATTCACACCGACAGAAATACGCACGATAGCGAACAGCGTACCGCCGCCGAACATCAAGCCCAACAGTTCGCGGAGACATTGCAGTCTTTTCGTGACTTACATGATCACAATACGCAAGTAAGCCGCCAATTGGATGGGCTTTCTTATTTAGTGAAAACGCCTTATGGAAAGTCTGTAAGTGCTCAGCAACAGCAAAAGTTGACTGCCTCTACAGATAGAGTGCTCAAGGGCATTCGGGAAGCGGCTGAAGGTGATCAGAAGAAATCCTTAGCTTTTATAGTTCTAAAAATAAACAACGGATTACGGTCGCTATTGGCTCGATCCGGCAATGCTTCAAAGCTAACTTTTGATCCCAAAGCAAATGCAGCGACGCTGGCAAACATAGGGTATCTTCCGCAAAACGTGGGATTTGAAGTGAGCCAGTGGTTCGATTCGCTGTCAAGCCAAACCACTAGCGATCAGATAACTGAGGCAGAAAGCTCTGGCGCAAAGATTTTGGCTGATGTGGAAGCGATTCCAATGGCAACCGAGGTTGTTGTTGATTTTGACATTCCTGTATACCGGGACATCGAGGGCAAGGAAGTGCTTCCCGGGACTGGGGTTATTTTGGACGAACTAACTCCCGATGGTGCGCACCATTTGAGGATTTTCCCAACAACGAACACCGGATATTACAAGAAAAACATGAGCGTAAGTTGGGAATGGAATATGAGGTTCACTTGGGGGCCTGCCTACTATCTCGATAAAATCTCGGGAAAGATGATCCGGGCATGGGACAGTTCGGCTGATTTCATCGGTAAAGACCTAAATAACTATTTGATTACGCAGTACAACCCCATGCAGTCTGTCAGTTTTTCCAGAATGGGCGCATTATGCCGCGTTCATGACGCCATCGAGGATGGAGCGCCGTCCCAACAGTTCGGCCAATTCGGAAACATCCCAAACGTGGTTTGCGATGCCCGCTTCCATCGCAGGAGTCACGCGCAACGTCTGATGCACCCGGCAAAAGTTGTAATACATGTAGTAGATCGCCAGCATGTGAACGTGGTTCTCCGCTTTCTTGGAAAAACCGTTCGTCAGGCGAGTGAAGCGCCGCAGTGACATCCGCATGGTGAGGTTCTGGCGCTCCACGTAGCTTGTGGAGATGTAGCGAGGATCAGGGCTGCCAATCACCCGGACTTGCTCAATACCAATCACTTCGCCGGGGCTGTAGCGTGTATCCGGGTGATGAGTTGAGCCAGTGGCTCACACTGCGCAATCACGACCTTGTTCACGTGCATATACCAGACAATGTCACGGTGGCCGCGGGTTCCGGGGAGGGCGCCAAGTTCGAGAAGTTTTTACTCGAAGAGTTGCGCCCTTTGATTGAGCGCCGTTATCCGGTCGACGCGCATCGATCCATCATCGCCGGGCACTCCTTTGGCGGACTGTTTGCTCTACATGTGGTGCTGAACAATCCAGCCGCGTTCGACGACTATGTCATCTGCAGCCCATCCATCTGGGCCGAGCCGCAGTTGCTGGAAAAGGCATCAGCCTTCCATACTGCGTTGCCTCTTAAGGCCGCCATCGGCATAGGGTCAAAAGAAGAGCAGCAGTTTGGCGAAGGTATGCGCATGGTGAAGAACGCGAAAGATCTTGCCGCAAGGCTAGCCGACCATGCCTCAGGAGTCGAAGTGAAATTCAACGAATTTGAAGGCCAGACTCACGGGACCGTTATTCCGGAATGCCTCTCCACGGGGCTCCAGTTTATGTTGCCAATATCGCCGACCTCACCGAGTCACTGAAGTGAGGTCCGCATCGGCTCACTGCACAGCAGCTGTCAACGGCAATTCCCGCGAAGACGAGCCTGCGCGAAGCGTGCGACTCCCTGCCGGCTTGACCCACGCTTTTTTGTCGACGGACCAGTACTCGAAAGCCCGCGGCGCAATCTCGAGCGTCACGTCCCGCTCCTCGCCGGGTTGCAGAGTTACTCGGTCGAAGGCGGCAAGCGTCTTTGGCGCGAACTGCACACCCTGCGGCTTGTTCTCGGGAGCGTCGAGATACACCTGCGGAACTTCGTCGCCGGCAACGCTGCCGGTGTTCTTGACGTGGACCGAGACGGTCGCGCCACCGTCAGCGGTCGCCGTCGCCTTCAGATCTGACATTGCGAAGCTGGTGTAGGACAATCCAAACCCGAACGGGAAGAGCGGCTGAATCTTTTGGTCGTCGAACCAGCGATACCCAACCAACACGCCTTCGGAGAAAGTCGTCTTTCCATCGACACCCTTGGTCGAGCGCTCAGGGTGGGCCGGTGACGTCGCAGGATAATCGGTCAACGCCTTGGCCCAGGTCATGGGTAAGCGTCCTGCTGGATTGCTCTGCCCGAGCAGGATTTTCGCGGTCGCCACGCCGCCCTCGTCACCGGGCCACCACATCTCGAGCACGCCCTTGACCTTGTCAATCCACGGCATGGCTACAGGCTGGCTGGTGTTGAGTACGACGACGGTATTTGGATTGACGGCGGCGATCTCTTCGATGAGCTTGTCCTGTTCGCCGGGAAGCTCGAAGTGGGGTTTGTCGCGCGTCCACACAAAGACCACCGCAGTTTTGGCATCGCGTGCGGCGGCGATCGCTGCGGCGTGAGCTTGCTCGCGTGCTTCGGGTGTCATCCAGTTCAAACGAATCTGAACGGGCGCGTTCGACGTGTCGACTGAAGTCGAGACCTCGATCTTGTGTGCGCCTTTAGTCGAGTTGGACTGCCCGGCGCACGTTATCCAGGCCGTCCGTTGTTGGCAGTCCATTGTCCTGCGAAGCATGTTGCACATCGCCATGCACGGTGCCCTTCACGGCGCCAGTACGGCCTACCTCTTTGCCATCGATGCTCAACATTCCGCGGGTGCCCAGAGCCTGCAGGTAGAACCAGTACGATCCGTCGGCCGGGACGGTGACTTCACCCGTCCAGGTCGCGACGGTATTAGGAGGCAGCGCTTTGCCGTTGGAGTGGGTGAAATTGATCGAAGCATCGACTGTCGTTTCGCCTGAGGAGTCGGTGCGCAAAAGTCCGGGCTTTCCGTCATGAGTCAACATGGCAGGGCCGATGGTGGTTCCGGTCATGTCGTCGGCGACCGCGAAGGTGATCTTCGCATCGGGCGCGAGGTTCTTCAGGTTAGCCAATGGGCTTACCTGAAGATCTGGAATGCCGGGCGACCTCTCGCCAAAGGTGCCAATCGATGCAACCTGCCCCGCAGTCGGCCCAATCATCGCGATGGTATCGCTCGTTTTGAGCGGAAGAATGCCACCTTCATTCTTCAGCAGCACTGCCGCATCTTCTGCGGTCTTTTCGATGATGGCACCGTTGGCGTCGGTGTCTTGCGGCGTCACCTCGTGTTTCTGCTTGCCGTCGAGATAGCCAAAGCGGTCGATCTCATAAAGCACGCGGCGCGCGGCTGCGGTGATCGTCGCTTCGGTGATCGAGCCGTCTTTGAGAGCGTCGCGCATGGTCTTTGGGTCGGAGTCAGTCGGGAAGGCCGACAAATCCATGCCGCCGCCTTTGGTCTCTTCCGGGATAGTGCCGCCAAGCATTCCGGCGAGCGCGGCAAGGTTGGGCTTGGTCGGCGCGCCTGATTTCTCAGCGCGAGTACGGAAGTAGGTGCGCATCATTCCGGCAAAGGGGCTGTCATCGGCAACCTCGCCGGGCATCTCCATGGTGAGGCCGTTGTTGATGAAGTTCACATTGTGCACGCCACCCCAGTCTGAGGTGACGAAACCCTTAAACCCAAGTTCGCCGAAGAGGATTGTTTTGAGAGTGTCCGGATTGCCGCAGGCGAAGGCGCCGTTGACCTTGTTGTAAGAGCACATGATCGAGGCGACGCCGGCCTTAACTGCGGCGTCGAAGGGCGCGACATAGACCTCGTGCAGCGTCTGCTGGTCAACGAAGATGTTATAGGAATCCGAGTCGTACGCCACATAGTGCTTGGCCATCGACATCACACCCTGCGCCTGTTCGCCGCGAATCTCCGCGGCGCCCATGACTCCCGTGAGAAATGGGTCTTCACCCAGCGTGTTGTAGCCGCGCGCGAAGGTGATGTCGCGATCGATATTGATGAACGGCTGCAACACGACATCGATGCCGAGCGCACGCGCCTCGCGGCCGATGGCCACTCCATTCTGCTCTGCGTCGTTGACGCTCCAGGTCGCGGCGACGCCCATGGTGGCGGTCTGCGCCTGGCCGGCGACGCGCGTCAGCACTCCGGGAGGCCCATCGGCCATGCGTAGCGGAGGAATGCCGAGCCGCGGCACGCCCGGCAGGTAGCCCGCCTGCCCCTGGTTGGTCGCCGCCGGCTCGACATCGCCGCGAATGAGTCCCATCTTCTCCTCGAGCGTCATCTGCTTCAGCAGACCGTCGATTCGCGCCTCATTGGCCTGGTCGGGCGGGACAACCTGCGCCTGCGCCACAAGAGAGGACATCACGAGTAAAAGAAAAGCCCAAGCGAATCGCCGCATCACCATTCCTCGAATCTGTGGCTTTGACTTCCGACTATGAAGTCTAGACCTTAACCGCCGATTCAAGGAACTCTACCCCTTGTTGACTATCGAGGCACCCGGAGAATCAGGCGGGGCGAGGTCACGGTTTGATTCAGAAGCGGCCCAAGCCGGATTGGCGCCACGCTATTTCTTAGCTTCAGGGGGCCGGTCGGCAAGCTGCTTCTCAGCGCGGAACCAATCCGCCTCGGCGTGACCGTCGTCCTGACCGCGCTCGCACCATAGCTGGTGTGCCAGCTCCGCGATCTTCTCCTGAGGCGGCCACCGCTCGCCATCGTTTTGGTTGTCGCTTGCCCTGCCCACTATATTTGCGTTGTCTGCGACGGTTGCCATGATCGTGTCCAGTCTGAACGAATCTACAACTGCTGGCACTATGGATGCTCAAACCCTGTATCGGGAAGTCTGGAAAGCGAACGGAAAAGGAAAGGCCCGAGCCGAAGCTCGGGCCTGAGTGAACTTCAGGGGCTACTTGCGGCGATCGCGCTCCGCTTTCACATAATCATGCGATTCCTGAATGTGAACATACTGGGTATCGAGCAGCTGCTTGATGGGCAGCGGCAAATCCTTCGCCAGCGCGTCCCGGTAAGCCTTCTTCGCAGCATCCTCGCCCGCTTCGGCGGTTTCAAGCAGCGTGTGATCGCCTCCGCCCAGCTTCGCTTTTACTTCGGCCCAGGTGCGTTTCATCGCCCCACCGGCTGTGCCATGCTCCCTGGTGTCGTGAACTCCATGAGTGTGAAGCTCCGTCTCGAGCTCGCCGCGGAAAGACGCGCGTTTCAGGGATTCCGCCGCGAAATAGCGTTTGAGCGTCGAGTCTTCCAACCTCTCGCCAATCTCCTTAAAGCCCTCCTGTCCGTCGATGAGGCTTTGGATGACAGAACGGAGCGTCTCTTCTACTTCCTTATTTGATAGCGTTGCGGTAGTCATTGGGGTCCTTCCCGTGGTGCAGAAATATCGATAAATGATGGCGGCAGGGTCCGGCCGGTGCCAGAGCGATTCTCCTACCCGGTCGGCAAGCCAGGGAAATCGCGAAAACCAGAGCGCCCCTGCCGATCTTTCGGACGCACCCGGTGAACTTGGGTCACCAGCGCGCTCCTCTTGAATAGAGGCCGCATTTCTTTCATCAGTTGCTTGCGGGCAAGCATTTCGCTCGCCCAGACTTCTTGTACTCGAAGCGGAGTCGTTCGACAGAAGCCGCTATGTCGAATTGGTATACCATCGCAGCACCCGCAGGGCGCGGAGTGTGTTCCAGCGGCTTGCCCTGCCGACCTCGGTCTCCATCTCTAACGGAATACGTTCCGGGTGAAGGAGGTTCAACGGCCAGCGCCCATTCTGGTGGCGGCGCTCCATCACGACTGCAATGGCCTCACCGACGCGGCTGTCGGGTTTGATTCCCGCATTGCGCAGATAATCGAGACCGCGCAAGACATCGTAATGCCAGAACGACGGGTAGGAGAAGCGCAGCCAGCTCTTATTGATGATTTCGCCCGTACGAAGCGAGCGGAACAGGTGGCGCTCGAGCAGATAGTTCTCGGCGCGCTTGCGCGCTTGCGTTACAGCAGGCGATTTGCGCCCGGCGCGCTCGTATTCGAGCAGGCCCTCGAGCACGCAGATGGTGGTGTCGAAGGAAGATCGCCCGCTCACCGGCGCTTCGCAGTTCCAGCCGCCGTCTTCGAGTTGCTCGCCTAGCAGTTGTTCGGCAAGCACATCATTCGGCTCCTTGAAATACGCGCCCACCCCGAGGATTCTGCCATTGATGCAAGGCTCCGTCTCGCCATGAAGAAATGGCCGGTTGCCGAGCGGCTTGAAGACCAGCCGCTTGTCGACTCGGTCGATCATTTTGCGGGCCTGCCTGCTCGCCGGGTCGAGACCGAGGTCCTTCAGAACAACCAGGCTCCACAGCGTAACCAGGTCCCACTGGCCGCCCGGCCAACTGCCGTTGGACGATTGGCGCGCAAGAAGCTCGGCTCCCCAACCTTCAGCGGCGACGCGCAACCGCTCGGCCGCAATCGCATCCCGAGATTCATCGGTAAGGTCCCTCATGACCTGCCACCGAATGGCCGGGTCAGAGTCGAGAAGCCACTTGATGTGCGCAGGCCGGGGCGTGTAGTCGTCCGGGATCATGGCTCGCTTTCGCACCCTTCCCGCGAACTACTTCTTGATCTTCGCCGCAGCCGCATCCACATCGAACATGCTGTCGGGAAGATTGCTGTCGTAGGCGGCTTTGAAGACATAACGCTGGTTGGTCATGTCGTCGTTGTGGAAGCGGGTGATCGTAAAGGGCGTCGCGACGCCATCGACGGTGTGGTAGTCGTCGTATTCCTCTTTTTCTTCGTTCAGATCTTTATAGAGAGGGTCGCGCCATTTGAAGGTGCGGCGCAGGGGCAGATGGGTTTGCGCATCCATCTCAATCGTGATCGAGTCGTTTTCAGGATTGATCAGGGTGACCTCGTCGGCGAGGTGCCGCTCGACGAGGCTCTGCTTATCGAAGATCACGATCGTATTGGGATTTTTGAGCCAGACGCGGACTGCGGTCTCGACCGAGTGGTCGCGGCGGCGAAGAACGTCGTCGACCTGGTCCTGGGGCAGCGCCCGCTTGCCGCGATACGTGACCTCCCATCCCTGGTTACCGATGAAGAACTCGAGCACGTCCTGCTTCTTGCCGAACTCGATCCGCTCCTGATCGGGAAACCTGCGGTAATCGAAGTAGTCGCCGATGCCTCCGGTCGGTTTTCCCTGGTAGAACGTCGAGGTGCGTCCTGCGAAGGTTTCGTCTTTCAAGGTAAGCCAGTGATCGCCGCCGAGCGCCACGACCATCGCGGCAAGAGTGGCGCGGGCTTTCTTTTCGTTCGCCTTGGCAATTGCATCCTCGTCGGCACTTTGAGCGATGCATCGGATCGCAAGGATTTGAACCAGCACAAGACCCATTACCAGGCAAGCCGTCTTTCGTCTCCGACTCATTCTCACCGATTTTTCCCGTTCAGCCGACCAGCACCGCGCCGCCGTTCACGTTGAGGACTTCGCCGCTGACGAACCCGGCCAGCGGAGTGCACAGGAACAGGATCGGGCCGGCAATCTCCATGGGGGTCCCGACTCGTCCGAGGGGAATGCCGGAAAAGATCTTCTGGCTTTTGACAGAGTCGGTCAGCGCGGAGGCCGACATCTCCGTCGCCACCCAGCCCGGCGCGATGCAGTTCACGTAGATACCCACGGGCGCAAGCTCGCTCGAGAGGCTCTTGGTGAGACTGATGAGCGCGCCCTTGGCGGCTGCGTAGTCGGCGTGGAAAGCCTCGCCGCGCTGACCCGCAGTGGAACTTATGAGCACGATATGGCCGGCCGCTTCGCCGGCCCGCCGGCGTTGCTGCTTCATTTGCGCAACGGCCGCCTTGACGAGACCGAAGACGCTGTCGAGGTTCACGTCCATAGTCTGTCGCCACTGGGCTTCGCTCATCCCGGAGATGGGCGCATCATGAGGCGGCCAGATTCCGTGATTGACCACCAGAACGTCAAGTTTGCCGAGGTTGCGCGCGGCCTTCTCGACGAGTTCAAATCCCTGCGTGGCTGAGGCCAGTTCCTGCTCGATGGGACGACAGTATTCCGGACCGCCGCACTCCGCGGCCAGCGATTCAGCCTCGGCGCGAGCGGTGCGATAGTTGAAGGCTACCCGCGCGCCCGCAGCGCGAAAGAGCCGCACGGTCTCGGCGCCAATGCCGCGCGAGCCTCCAGTAATCAACGCCGCCTTGCCGGCCAGCGACAGCGTAACGCTCGTGGTCGTCATATCCAAACCCTATCGAAGGTAGCGCGGCCATGCAAACTTGCCGCCGTGCAAGCTCCTGGCCGCAATCGGCATTGCTTCGCAGTATATTGAGAAACAAACCTGGGAGGGACTGAATGAAGATCGTTGTGCTCATCGCCCGCATATTGCTCGGACTTATTTTTGTCGTCTTTGGGCTGAATGGTTTCCTGCCTTTTCTCCCTCAGCCGCCACTACCGCCCGGCGACATGTTGACTTTTCTCACGGTGATGGGGAAATCGCATTACATGATTCCGGTTTTTCTGCTGCAGGTGATCGGTGGCCTGCTGTTGCTCCTGGGCAGATTTGTTCCGCTGGCGCTGACGCTGTTAGGGCCGGTGCTCGTAAATATCCTGATCACCCACATTGTGTTTGAGCCGGCCGGTCTGCCTCCCGGCGCCGTCGCTGCGGCGTTGTGGCTGGTGCTCTTCTATTCGTATCGGCAGTACTTCGCGGGAATCTTTACCGCCAACGCGACGCCGGCTACTTAGCGGATTTTTTCTTTGCGGCTTTCTTCTTTGCGGAGGCCGCGGCTTCCCGCTTTGCCTTCTCGGCGAGAAGCTTCCTCCGCTGGGCGAGTAGCTTTTGGAACTCGGCCGACGGCAACGCCAATATGTCTTTGGTCTTTTGAGGAAGCTTGTTGTAGGTGATGTCGCGGGCGTCGCTAAGCAAGCTCTCTAGTTCCCTGACCGGGATCGAGTTCCAGCGCTCCATCGCCACCCAATGGATACGCGCCATATAAGGCGCCGGAACAACGCCTTCGTTTTCCAGCAGCTCATGAAAGCGCTCTGGCCCAGCTGAAAACGACATCACTGGAAACTCGGCGTCCAGCGTGACCAGCGCAAACATCTTGCCGCCGACGGCCTTGTCGCCTACCCAATAGACGAGGTTATCGCCCCATTGCTTAGTCTCTTCAACGAGAGGAAGTTTGCGGAGGAACTCGCGTACTCGTTCAGCATCCATGGGAAGAATTATGCCTCGTTCTCCACGATTTTGGGCACCGTGATAAAGCCGGACCAGTGGCTCGTCTCGCCGAGCTTGCCGTCGATCGAATGTTCATAAACTAAACGCATCAGGGGCACGCCGTCTTCAAGAAGCCGCACTCACGATTCGCCCAGATTCGGCGCAAACCGTGCGCCCCAGAAGAGAATCCCTCCGGCAACTAGCATTGCGACTAGCGTAAGCGCAAGACCCGACTGGAGCGAATGCCGGTCGGAGACGTAGCCGATCAGCTTTGGCGAATAAGCGTCGCCCAGCGCGTGGATGAGAAAAAGATTCAGTGCGATCGCAGTCGAGCGCACTCTGGCGCCGACGGAGTTCACGATGGCCGCGTTCAACGGGCCGGTATTGAGAAAGAGGAAGAACTCCGCGACCAGCACCGCCGGCACCAGCAATGACGGCGGCCCGAAGAAGGCGACCAGCGCGCCGGGAATGGCAAGCACCGCGCTCCACGCGGAGAGCAGATAGAGGGCGCGATGATTGGTGCGCTGCCAGCGTTGGGCGATCCATCCTCCGGCCCACGTGCCGAGGATTCCATCGATCACGGTGATCCCGCCGAGCAGCTCGCCAGCCGTCGCCAGCGAATAGCCGCCGTGGCGCACGAAGAAGGTCGGCATCCAGACCGAAATGCCGCCGATCGAAAACACCAGCGCAGCCATACCCAGCGTCGCTGGCCAGTAGGCGCGATTACGCAGCAGACCCGAGACAGTATCGCGGTCGAGCGCGGGAGCAAGTTTGTCAGCGTTGCCGCGCGGCGGCTCCTTGACGAAGATCCAGAAGGCCACGGCCAGCAGCATTCCGGGGATGGCGGATACCAGAAACGGAGCGCGCCATCCGAAATGCGAGCCGACCACGCCGCCGGTGATATAGCCCAGCGCGGCCCCAACGGGAATAGTCAGGTAAAAGAAGCTCAGAATCCGGTTGCGTTCGATCTCAGGATAGAAATCCGCCAGCAGCGCCGGCGCGAAGATGCCGAAGGTCGCTTCGCCAATCCCGACTATGGCGTGACGAAAATAGAGAGCGTCGTAACTGTGCACGGTCGCCGTAAGCAGCGTGAGTAGGCTCCAAAGCACCGCACCCGTAACCAGCAGAGGCTTGCGCGGAAATCGGTCTCCGAGCCATCCAGTCAGCGGCGCGGCAATCATATATGTAATGAAGAAGGCGTAGGTCAGAGCCCCCATCCGCTCGTCGTTGACGCCAAACTCCTTCTGCACCAGCGGCTGCACGCCGGGCAGAATGTAGCGATCGAGATAGTTGAAAAGGTTCAGGCCGGTTAGCAGCAACAGCGCTACGGTCGCGCCCTTGCGGACACTCTGTTCGGGAGTTTGACCGGGAAAGCTCTCAGCCATTGCGCCAAGCATAACAGCCGCTCCACGCTTGCCCTCCCGCAACCAACGTTGACACTTGTCAACCGCCTGTTATAACAAGGTGGCGCAGCGCAGCGCTGCATTCAGACCCATTCTGCATAAGAAATAAAGAAAGAGGCTCGACCTATGATTGGATTTATTGAGTGGATAGTAGTGGGCCTCATCGCCGGCTTCCTGGCCGGGAAGGTCATGAAGGGCGAAGGCTACGGCACGCTCGTCGATATCATCCTTGGAATTCTGGGGGGCATCCTCGGCGGATGGCTCTTCGGCATGCTCGGAATCTGGCAGGGTCGCGGTTTCATCGGGTCGATCATTGTGGCATTTATCGGCGCGGTGATTCTCGTCTGGATCACGCGACTGATCAAGAGAGCATAAGCAAGCAGGCGTACGCTCGCTCAACGCGCAATTCGTTGTCTGGCTCACCCGGGTCATTGCGGGAGGGAGATTGTGCCCTCCCGCACCCCATATACTGAAATTCAGCCATGCACGAATCATCGCCTGTACCCAAGTTTCCACCTGTAGAAGACCAGCTCGACCTGCTCCAAAAAGGCGCAGCCGAGATCATTCGCCTCTCCGACCTGCGCGAACGCCTCGAGGCCTCGCGCCTCTCCGGCAAGCCGCTGCGCGTAAAAGCCGGCTTCGACCCGACCGCTCCCGATCTGCACCTCGGCCATACGGTGCTCATCCGCAAACTGAAGCACTTTCAGGACCTCGGCCATACGGTCATCTTCCTGATCGGCGACTTCACGTCCCTTATCGGCGACCCTTCGGGCCGCTCCGCGACGCGGAAGATCCTGACTAGCGAAGAGATCCAGGAAAACGCGAAGACCTACACCGACCAGGTCTTTCGCATCCTCGACCGCGAGAAGACTGAGATCCGCTTCAACTCTGAGTGGCTGGGAACACTCGGCTTTGAGGGAATGATTCGCCTCGCGCAGAAGTTTACCGTCTCGCAGATGCTCGAGCGGGACGAGTTTCACACCCGTTTTCAAAACGAGCAGCCGATCGCCTTGCATGAGGTGCTCTATCCGCTCGCAATGGCCTACGACTCGGTGGCGCTGGAAGCCGATGTCGAGCTCGGTGGCACCGACCAGAAATTCAACCTGCTGACCGGCCGCGAGCTACAGAGGGACTACGGCCAAGCTCCGCAGATCGTGCTGATGACGCGCATTCTCGAGGGCCTCGACGGCGTGCAAAAGATGTCAAAGTCGCTCGGGAATTCAATCGGCATCAACGATGCTCCGAGCGAAATGTATGGCAAGCTGATGTCGATCTCCGACCCGCTGATGTGGAGCTACTGGACGCTGCTCACCGACCTGCGCCAATCGGAGATCGACCAGATGCAGGCAGAGGTTGCGTCGGGAAGGCTGCATCCGATGACCGCGAAAAAGCAGCTCGCCGAGAACATCACTGCTGGCCTCCACGGAGATTTGGCCGCGGCCACGGCAGCGAATAATTGGTCGAAACAATTTCAGCAAAAAGAAACTCCAGAAGATTTGGAGGAAGTGCACGTAAGCTACGCCGATTTGGTTGGGCCTTCGGGCGCTCCGAGTACGCCGGGATCGCCGGGCCTGCAGATTCGCGTGCCCAAGCTTCTGGTGAAGCTTGGACTGGCCGCGTCGGGCGCGGAGGCTTCGCGAAAGCTGGCGGAAAATGCCGTGAAGATTGACGGTGAGGTTGTGACGAATGCGCTGTTGCCGCTGCCGGGTGTCCCGACCCGACTGTCGGTACGAATCGGGAAGAAGGCTAAGGTTGCGGTGATCGAGTGAACCGACTTGTCGGCGTTCGAGGAGTAAAATATTGACTATGACGACGGATTGGGTGCAATTCGCTCTAAAGCTCGCCGAGAACGCTCGTGCAGGAGTAGTTGAGGAACGCAAACAGCTTGAGCTTCTACGCGCCAAGCAAGCTAGCTCCGAACAGCAAGCCGCTCTATCAGCAAAGTGATCAAGCCGTCCTTTACGGTCGTTGCAGGTCCCAACGGTTCAGGTAAGAGCACGATCACCCGTTGGAATCGTGAGCTTCTTGCTCAATTCCCCATCATCGATCCCGACGCAATCGCACGCACTATTCAGGTGAACTCAAAGGCTTCCTCAGCTTTAGCCGCGGGTCGCGAAGCCTTACGACGAGCCGAAAAGTATTGGGAAGAGCGTCACAGCTTCGCCGTCGAAACGACCCTCTCCGGACACAACTACCTGCAGATGATACTCGATGCACGCGAACGCGGGTTCGACGTTGCTCTCATTTATATCGGAACGTCAGACCCCAGCATCAATGTTGCCCGCGTGGCCAATCGCGTGTCACTTGGCGGTCACGATGTGCCTGAGGTCGACATTCGGCGCCGTTATGAACGAAGCCTTCTCAACCTGCCGATTGCCGTGGCCTGGGCCGACATGTCGATCATTTTCGACAATTCCTCGCCGGACGGATATCAGCTCGTCGCTGTTTTCGAACACGGGACGGCCCAATGGTTTCAAGAGGCGCCATCGTGGGCGGCCGCGCTGGCGATAGCGAAATAGCTTAGAGCCCTAATTCTCTGAATCACTCTCATCCCCACCCTCCACCAGCACCGCCGACAAACCCACCAATTCATAGCTAACCGGAGGCCCAGCCTTCATCGGCGTAAACGTCACCTTCAGCGGTTCGCGCTGCCAGGTAGCTGGGCCGCAGGCGGGCGTAGGGTGATCAGTCAAGTCCCACGCGGAGATTTTCTTCATTAGCAGCGGTTTTCTACCGGCGACCTGCGCGACGACGGCATAGAGCTGCTTGCCTCCAGCAGACAACCCGCAATAGGCAGCGTAATCGCGAAACCACGACACATTCGAGACCGCAGGATCGAAATCAGGGAACTTGAGCGCGGCGACATGCCCGTTAGAGCGATCGATGAGCAGCCAGGGGCCGCGCTGCCAGACCCAGTGTTCCCCTTTGCCCGACGGATCTCCGGGCAGCGCGTCATTGATCCGCAAAGCGCGTCGAACGGCCACGCTGCGATCGGTCACATCGTGCGGGTCGCCGGTGGTCCATTCCTTGACCTTGCCGTCGACCAGCAGGGGGCGGACTTTGAGCTCCTTTTCGTCACCGTTGTTCCCCGCTGGATCGCCCTCGACCGAGTACGGCACCCGCCTGACTGCGCCAAATACCACGGAGTGGACCTTTGCCGTGGCCGCCCCGTCCGCCGGAATGGAAAATGCGGCCGCGCCCACCACGCATAGCAGGGCGCGGGCCGCTGAACCCATCAACTTCAGGGGGGACATGGTGGCAGAGTAGTCTTCGCAATTTCACAGAACAAGAGAGAACTATGACCGCTCCCAGGGCGAATTCCCGAATCGGGAATTCATTGAGACGGTGAGGTGATCCGCCTTCAGGTCTTACAATTCAGCAAGATGCCCCCCAGACTCTCCGTCCCCATCGTCGCCTGCAATGAAGCCGCCAATCTGCGCCGAACTCTGGCCAGCGTTGCATGGGTCGATGAGATCGTGGTGCTCGACTCCGGCTCGACCGATGAAACCCTCGAGATTGCAAGGGAGTTCAACGCCCGCATCTTTGTCGAGCCGTGGAGAGGTTACGGCCCCGGCGTCAACTCGGCGATCGATAAGTGCACCGGCGACTGGATTCTGAACCTGGACGCCGACGAAGTCGTCACGCCCGAGCTGCAGGCGGAGATTCAGTCGCTTCTCTCCGGAAGCCTCAAATTCGACGCCTATATGATTCCGCGCCTCAACCTTTTTATTGACCGCTGGATGCGCCACGGCGGCGTGTATCCCGACCCCAAGCTGCGACTCTTCCGCCGCGGCACGGCGCGGCTGCGCAAAGACACCGAGCCGCACGCCACTCCGAAATTCGACGGCCCGACTGGCCGGCTCAAGGCGCACATGCTGCACTACGCTTACCCGAACCTCGACGTCTATCTCGAGCACATGGAGCGCTACAGCACGGCGAGTATTCCGTTGATGCTGAGTAAAGGCAAGACCAGCAGCAGCCTGCCAACGTTCGTGGTCAACATCTTTCTGAATCCGCTGGCGACCTTCATCTATAACTACTTTCTGCGGCTGGGCTTTCTGGATGGGCGGGAGGGATTTCTCTTCCACCTTTACCACTCTGTCTATGTGAGCTGGAAGTATGCGAAGGCGTGGCAGGCCGCAAGGAAGAACTGAGCCCGGCGTGTTTATTGGGCAGGCGCTTGCAGGTGAGAGGATCGGCGTGGCTCCGGTCCACGGTTGCGATCTACTAAACCGCGACGATGTTTAGAAAATTTGCGGAGTTCAACTGCGCTCCGGGAAAGACAAGATCGAGGTTCTTCGCACCGAGGGTTTTATAAGCGGCCTCACCCAGGACCTGGCGAAAATCCGTGGTAATCGCAAGATCGCGGCCCTCGTGCAAATGCTCATCGGAGAGTCCGGGCCACTTTCCATAAACCTTGCCGCCCTTCACTGGGCCGCCGAGCACGAACATCACATTCGCATGGCCATGATCAGTGCCGGCAGTACCGTTTTGCCGTGCGGTGCGCCCAAACTCCGACATGGTGACGACCACGACATCTTCCGCATGGTCGCCCATGTCCGTCCAAAAGGCGGCGATGCCTTCGCTAAACTCCTTCAACCGATTCGCCAGCTGGCCGTTGGCGTTGCCCTGGTTTTGATGAGTGTCCCATCCGCCAATGTCGGCAAAGGCTGCCTCGACGCCGAGGTTGGCTTTGAGCAGTTGAGCGATCTGCCGCATGCTGTCGCCGAAGGCGCCTTTAGGGTAATTCGCGCCGGCCGCCGGCACATATTTTGCCGGATCGGCCGACTGCAGCATCTTGACCGCGTCGAAGGTCTCCGCTCCAGTGCCATGAAGAACGGTGTTGACGGAGTCGGCATACATGGTTTCGAAGCTGGCGCTGACCGGCTGCGCGGCGGGATTCTTGCCGCCCACGTTGAAGTCCTGAACATTGCCGACGGCGACGGCCGGGACAATTCCCTGCAAGGTGCGCGGCAGCTGGCTGCCCATGGCAACAGCGCGAAATGCCGAGGCATGATGCAAGGCGTGCCCAGCCGAGTAAACGCCGTCTTCAGCACGCAGGGCGCGGTTGAGCCAGCCGTCGGCGGTTGACTTCACTCCCGGAGTGCCGCTCTCCATATAGTCCTGCGCGTCAAAGTGGGAGCGTGACTCATCCGGCGAACCGGCGGCGTGGACGATGGCAAGGTGCCCCTGGTCCCAGAGCGGCTTGAGCGGCTGCATCTCCGGATGCAGGCCGAAGAAACCATCCAGATCGATGACCTGATTTTTTTGGATGGCGATCGTGGGCCGCATCGAGTAATAGCTCTTTTCCGCGTACGGCACGACCACGTTGAGGCCATCGGCCGCGCCCCGCTGGAAGAGGACGACGAGGCGCTTGCCCTGGGCCTGGGCAGCCGTCGCCTGGGCCAGCACCGAACGCGTGAGGAAGGCCGGCACCACAGAGGTGCCGACTACCGCCATAGCTCCGCCCTTCATGAAAGCGCGCCGGGTAATGGGCATAGCTGCAACTCCTGCCGGGCATATCCCAGTATTTATGCAGACGCAGGATGGAGAAGGAAGTTGCGGGCAGTAGGGGCATCTAAAGACTTAATCGGCTCAGCGAAGCTCTCGGGAGAGCCTCAGTACTCGCGCAACTGCGTGATTGCCCGATACAAATCTTCCGGCTGAGGCAGGATCGCATCTTCCAGGATGGGCTGATAGGCGACGAACGTGTCCATCGCCGCGACCCGTTTGACCGGGGCGTCGAGGTCGTCGAAGAGCTCGTCGGCGATGCGTGCCGCGATCTCGGCGCCGTAGCCCCAGCTGAGCATGTCTTCATGGGCGACAATCACACGGCTGGTCTTGCGGACCGAGGTCGCAATCGCCTCCCAATCGTAGGGATTGAGGGTGCGCAGATCGATGACTTCGGTCTCAATTCCCTGCTCGCGGTGGGCTTTTTGGGCCGCCTGGAGCGCCCGGGGGACAACGGCTCCATAAGTAATGATGGTGACGTCGCTTCCCGGCCGGACAATGTTCGCTTTCCCAAATGGAATCGCAAAATCAGCGCCTGGATACGGTGCCCGTCCATAGCTCTCACGATAGAGGCGTTTGTGTTCGAAAAACAGGACCGGATCATCGCAGCGGATTGCGGTGCGGAGTAGCCCATTCGCATCGAGCGCGTTCGATGGGAAAACAACGCGGACTCCAGGCGTATGGGTAAAGATGCTCTCGCCGGACTGCGAATGGTAAATCGATCCGCCGGTAAGATAACCGCCAGTCGCAACACGAACCACCACCGGCGCGGAATAGGTTCCGTTCGAGCGCCAGCGCAGCAGGCTAAGTTCGTTGCGCAGCTGGTGCATCGCCGGCCAGATGTAGTCAAAGAACTGGATCTCGACAACCGGCTTCATCCCGCGGGTGGCGTAGCCGATCGCCCGGCCGATGATATTAGCCTCAGCGAGCGGCGAATTAAACACCCGGTCTGAACCAAACTCAGCCTGAAGTCCGGCGGTCAACTTGAAAACCCCGCCCTTGCCCTTTACCTTTTTTCCCTCGAGGCTCTGTTCTCGGCTGCAATCGGCAACATCCTCGCCAAAGATCACGATGCGCGGATCACGCCGCAACTCGTCGCTCAGGCAACAATTGATGAGGTCGGCCATCGTACGGGTCTGGGTATCGGCAGAAAGCGCTGGTTTCGTTTCAATTTCCGGGCTGGTCGGATCGAGGTCTTCCGAATAAACATGCTTGTGAATGGAAGAGACCTCAGGAAGGGGCGAACGCAGTGCCCGCTCGGCGGCAAGGCGAACTTCTTCGTCCACCTCTTTCTCCAGCCGGGTGATCGCCTCGGCGTCGAGGATTCCCTCCCGCAGCAAACGCATCTGAAACTTTGGCAAGGGATCGCGCAGGTTGTCGGCTTCGAGCTCCGCGGCGGAGCGGTAAAGACGATCGTCGTCAGAAAGCGAATGGGAATACGGGCGCACCACATGGCCATGGACAAGGGCTGGGCCGTTCCCCGAGCGGCACCAGGCCAGCGCCTCCTGGAAGGCAAAATAGCTCGCTACGGGATCGGTCCCGTCGATCTCGGCGAAGTGGAAGTTTGGAAAGTTCGCCACCAGCCGGGAGATGTTGCCACCCGGAGTATTGACCTCAACCGGAACCGAAATCGCGTATTCATTGTCTTCCACGACAAAGAGCACCGGAAGCCTGGCGTTGGAGGCGGTGTTGAGCGACTCCCAAAATTCACCTTGGCTGGTCGCGCCCTCGCCCAGCGAGACATACACAACCTCGTCGCCGTGGAATTCAACGTTTTTGAATTCGCGGTAGTCGCCCTCGGCCTTTGCCGCGGCCTCCGGATGGCGCGCAAAATAGCGCCCCGCCTCGGCGCAACCAACTGCCTGCAGGCACTGCGTCGTGGTCGAGGAGGATTGCGAGACGATGTGGAGCGCGGGATTGCTCCAATGCGAAGGCATCTGCCGGCCGCCGCTCGCCACATCGGCCGCAGCGCCCACTCCCTGCAGAAACTGCTCTTCCGGAGTGTTACCCAGCGCCAGGCATAGGGCCCGGTCGCGATAGTACGGATAAAACCAGTCATAGCGTGGCTTCATCGCCAGCCCGGCGGCGACCAATAAGGCCTCATGGCCGGCCCCGGAGACCTGGAAGAAAATCTTCTGCTGGCGCTTGAGCATGATCTCCCGGTCGTCCATGCGACGGGAAAGATACATGAGCCGGTAGATCTCGATCATCTGTTCCGGAAGCAGGCCGGCGGCGGGTGCGGGAGCTGCGGCGATCTTGCGATCCGCACGCTTCAAATCCAGAACGACTCGGCCCATCCGCTTCTTCCCTTCCGGCTATTGGATGCGTGACTGCAACATGATTGTAATCTTATCCGCTGAGGATTTTCCCGCCTCCGAACGTCAACCGTATCAATCCAGCGACCCGCCCAGTTAACGCATTGACCATCGTTTTCCCGCCATGCTCTAATTACGCCTTTGAGTGCAAATTGCACACCACAGCACCGGTTGCGGTAAGGCCGGACCGCCTCGGACTCCCGTGAGCCTCAATCCAGGGTGTTCCACAGCACAGGCTCTTGGCCTTGCACGCATAGTTTTTGTTTTTGGAGGATTTTGAATGTTTTCTTTCGCCGCTCCGGTGCTTGCTGCATTTTCGCAAGCCGCTCCGCTTGGCTCGGGGCCGATTCCCGATAGTTCGGGAAACCTGTTTCTTTGGATCGCGCTCGGCGTGGGATTTCTCTCCCTGATTGCCGCAGTCATCTTCGCCCGCAATGTGTTGGCGAATGAGACGGGCACGCCCGAGATGCGTCTCATTTCCGATGCCATCCGCGAGGGCGCCGAAGCCTTTATGAAGCGGCAGTACAGTGCGATTTCCATGCTCGCCGTGGTCATCGCAGTCATTCTTTACGCCGGTTACTACTCTTCCGCGTATTCCCGTCCTTTTGCTAATAAGGTCGTGATCAGCTTCATCATCGGCGCGGCCTGCTCGGCTCTCTCTGGCTACAGCGGAATGTTCGTCTCGATCCGCGCCAACATCCGGGTGGCCGCGGCGGCGCGAACCAGCATCGGCAAAGCGCTGCAGACCGCACTACGCGGCGGCGCCGTTACAGGACTCGTCGTGGTCTCGCTCTCCCTGCTTGGAATCGGATTACTCTTCCTGGTCTTTGGTGGGCTCAAAGACCCGCAGCAAGCCCCCTATCAGCTGGTCGGCTTCGGCTTTGGCGCATCTCTGGTCGCCCTTTTCGCCCAGCTTGGCGGCGGCATCTACACGAAGGCCGCCGACGTCGGCGCCGACCTGGTAGGCAAGGTCGAAGCCGGCATTCCCGAGGACGACCCGCGCAACCCGGCCGTCATTGCCGACCTGGTTGGCGATAACGTCGGCGATTGCGCCGGACGCGGTGCGGACATCTTCGAATCGACCGCAGCGGAAAACGTTGGCGCCATGATTCTCGGCGCGGCGTTATATCCAGTCTTTGGGATCAAAGGAATTCTCTTCCCTCTGGTCGTACAGGCGATCAACCTCGTTGCCAGCATCGTGGGAGTCACCATCGTGCACAGCGCCGAGAATGAAGACCCGATGCACGCCCTCAACCGGGGCTACTACGTGACCTCGCTGCTCGCCCTCGCCGGCTTCGCCGTGGCCGTCAAATATATGCTCAGCGCCCACTGGTGGCTGCTGGCCAGCGGCATTTGTGGCATTGTCACCTCGTTTCTCTTCGTGCGCATCACCGAGTACTACACCGAGACACGCTTTCGCCCGGTGCGTTCGATCGCCGACGCCTCAGACACTGGGCCCGCCACCAACATCATCACCGGCATCGCGGTTGGATTGGAGACCCCGGCGCTGCCCGTCATCGTGATCGGAGCGGCACTCTTATTGAGCTACTACTTTGGCGTTCGAGGCCTCGAGGATGTGGTTGGCGTCAGCAATTACGCCAAGGGCATCTACGGCACAGCGATTGCCACGATGGGCATGCTCTCTTCGGCTGCCTACATTCTGGCGATGGATACCTTCGGCCCGATCACCGATAACGCCGGCGGCATCATCGAGATGTCGGACCAACCGCACGCCGTTCGCGAAAAGACCGATCGGCTCGACGCCGCCGGCAACACAACAAAAGCGCTGACCAAGGGCTATGCCATCGGCTCCGCCTCGCTCGCCGCATTTCTGCTCTTTTCTGCATATCTGGAGTCGATCCACTCGATCGTCGCCAACCGGGTCACCGCAGCAGGCGAGATTTTGCCCGCCGGCTGGAGTTTTTCCAACGTCAACCTCGCCTCGGTGCCGGTCTTTGTGGGCGCGTTGCTGGGCGCGATGTTGACCTACCTCTTCTCGTCGCTGGCGATCAAGGCGGTCGGTCGTGCGGCGCAATTTGTGATCGAAGACGTTCGCAGCCAGTTCCTGGAGAACCCGGGCATTATGGCCGGAACCTCCAAGCCGGACTATGGCCGCTGCGTCCGCATCGTGACCACGGCGGCGCTTAAACAGATGATGGTTCCGGGGCTGCTCGCGGTCGCCATGCCGCTGGTTGTGGGTGTGAGCTTCCGGCATTTGAGCAGTCTCTTCAGCGTTCATCACGTCGGCGCGGTTCCGATGCTCCACGGCGAGGCGATTAACCTGACCGGCGCCGAAGCCGTCGCCGGCCTCCTGATGGTGGGAACGATCTCCGGAATCCTGCTGGCCATGTTCATGAACAACGCCGGCGGCGCCTGGGACAACGCTAAAAAGTACATCGAAACGGGGGCCCACGGCGGAAAACGTTCCGAGGCCCACAAGGCAGCGGTCGTCGGCGATACCGTCGGCGACCCCTTCAAAGACACGGCCGGACCCTCCCTGCACGTGCTCATCAAACTGCTGGCCACGGTGACGCTGGTACTCGCGCCGCTATTTGTCTGAGATACCCGCATCGAGGTCGGAGCCCACTTCCATACTTCTTGGAGTGGGGCTTCGACGCTACAATCAGAACAGTGGGCGAGTAGCTCAATTGGATAGAGCATCAGCCTTCTAAGCTGAGGGTTGTGGGTTCGATCCCCGCCTCGCCCACCATTTCCGGCGACAAATGACAACTAAGAGAGCCTGGCGACGTTTCCAGGCAACCTGGCACGCCTAACATCCATCGAAGTAGCGGAAATTGGCGTACCGGGAGCGTCTGCCTGCTCAACGAGATCCATTTGACTGCCTACCCGCCGAACGAATAACCTCCCTGTACGCGATTCTTATGAAAGGGCGTGTTATGACTGACACTTGGTTGAAGCGCTTTGTCCTGCTTGGATTGGTTAGTGCTGCCTGTTCCGCGGTCTATGGCCAGCAAATTGTGCATGCAGTCAGCGGCGTAGCTACTGCGGTGAATCCGGCCAGCGCCACGATCATCATCAAAACCAATGACGGCTCCGATGGGATCTTCAGATATCAGAAGGAAGGCAAGCCGAATCTTGTCTTTGATAAGAATGTCCGCGCGGGGACCGTTGATCCGGCCGACTTCAACAAGGTGGGCGACCACGTCGTTGCCTACTACGTGGACCAGGGCTTTGTGAATCGCACGATCGTCGCGCTGAAGGACCTCGGGCCGTCTGGGCTCAAATCAGTGTCGGGAACGGTGGTGGGAACCAAACACCACGTGATCGTGCTGAGAACCGACGCCGGAACGACCGAAAGCATTGAGATTGCCAAGGACGCGAGCGCCGAGACCCCCGCCGGGGTAGTCAGCGGCTTCAAATTCGACGTCGACCCGGGCACGAAAGTGACGGTCAGATATACCGAAGAAGGCGGCAGAATGGTTGCCCAGTTCATCCGCAACGCATTCGGCTAGGGGGGCGAGCAATCTCCCCCGGTTATATCTGGGCCGTCCATGATGTAGCATCCTAAGCTGTATGGCTACTGCATGTTCCCACCTCGACCAGATTCAAAACGTCAAGCCCCACACCAAAGGTTGCGAAGAATGCCTCAAGACCGGCGACACCTGGGTCCACCTCAGAATGTGCCTGGTTTGCGGGCATGTGGGCTGCTGCGACTCTTCCAAGAATAAGCACGCAACCCGGCACTTCCTTGCTACCAAACACCCGGTAATGCGCTCGATCGAGCGCGGCGAGAACTGGGGCTGGTGTTATGTAGACAATGCCTATCTGGAGCCCTAGCTGATCGGCCGCGCCCCGCCTGGCTGTTGCAACTCCACCTGCCCCTCAACCGTCTCGTCTCTTCGAAGGGAGTTCCGATGTCCATCACCCGTAGAGAGTTCACTCGCCTTGCTGGGGCCAGTCTCGCCTCGCAAGTGCTCCCGAGTCTCCGAGCCCAGCAGGCGGGCAATCGCAGCATTGGCTATGCCATGGTGGGACTTGGCGTCATTTCCATGCAACACTTCATGCCCGGCTTGAAAGACGCGAAGCAATCGAAGCTCACCGGGCTGGTGAGCGGCCATCGCGACAAGGCGGATAAGCAGGCCGCCGAGTATGGAGTACCGGCGAGCGCGATCTATAACTATGAGAACTTCGACAGCATTCGCGATAACAAGGCGATCGACGCCGTCTACATCGCGCTACCTAATAACATGCACGCCGAGTACACGATCCGCGCCGCCAAGGCGGGCAAGCATGTGCTCTGCGAAAAGCCGATGGCGACCTCGGTCGACGATTGCAAAGCGATGATCGAGGCCTGCCGCAGCGCCAACGTCAGGCTAATGATCGCTTATCGCTGCCAACTGGAGCCGACCAACCTGCGGGCCATTCAGCTGATTCGCGACGGCTCCCTGGGTTCAATCCAGGCGATCGAGAGCGCTAACGGATTCAACATCCGGCCAAACCAGTGGCGGCTCAACAAGAAGATGGCCGGCGGCGGCCCGCTGATGGATGTAGGCGTCTATTCGCTCAACGCCAGCCGTTACCTCACCGGCGAAGAGCCGCAGATTCTCTCGGCATACTCCTCGGTAATCGACAAGGACGGCCGCTTCAACGAGGTCGAAGAGAATGTCGGCTGGACCATGCGTTTCCCTTCAGGAATCGTTGTCAGTTGCAACACCACTTACGGCGGCAATATGGACGGCTACTATCGCGTACATGGCTCGAAGGGCGTACTAAATGTCGAAAACGCCTTTCCCTACGAGGGTCAGCACCTGACTGCGCGGATCAATGGCGGAGTGACGCTCGACGAGCCCAATCCGGCTAAGGACCCAAGCCAGTTCACCCGCGAGGCAGATTACTTCTCCGGCTGCGTTCTCAATAACACTGAGCCGAAGATGGATGGGCAAGAAGGCCTACGGGACATTCAGTACGTCGCGCAGATTTATAAGTCGTGCGGGATTGCCTTTTAGAGGCTGGGGAAGGAACGCCCGATTCCTCGGGGAATTTCTCGCGCCACGCTCGGTTCTAGTTCGGGTTTGGCGGAGCTGCCTGCGCACTGGGTTGCGGCGTTTGCTGCTGGATCCCACGGGAGATTTTCTTAAGCAGAAACTCCTGCAGCAGAGCGCTTGCCGCGCCCTCCGCGGTGTTGATGAGCGAATTATCGATCGTTTCCCCGGCTCCGTGCCGATTGCTCGCCGGGTAATAAAGATTCGAGATCCCTGCCGAGATCAGGTTGCCGGCAACATTGGAATAGTTCGGCTGCCAGTGCCCATTGTCACCTCTGCAAATCACCACGGTCGAGATTGCATAAAGCGCTCTCGAAGTGACGCTCCCCGTTCCTTTGTAGAAATACCGCGGGTCCTGACGAAGGATGGAGGGCAGAATGGCGCCGCCGATGAAGGTGTCGATCACGTCGTCGGCATAGGAAGCGCCAAAACGTTTGGCATAGCCGCCGGCCCCCTGGCCATATCCGCTGAAACCGTTCGTGCCCTGCTCGATCCCGGCGGTGGCGGCGGCGATGCCGAAGGTGACCGGATCGATCGACGTGCGCACCGCCAGGCGAAATTTCTGACCTGAGGTCATCGGAGCGGCGCGCCATACATAACTGGTATAGAAATTGGGCAAGACCCCGAGGATTCGCTGTTGCTCCTGCGCCTCGATCTGTTCTTCGGCCTCTTGATACTGCGTGAAGACGACCGCGACATTGGTGTTTGTCGACGCAACCTTCAGCGATATCTCAGAAATGTCGTAGTATTGTCCCGCCGCCAGGGCGATATCCGATCCTGTCCAGTCGGCAAAACCCTTGGCTGCAATGGTGATCCGGTAGGTCCCTGCCGCAAGGTCGGGAAAAGTGAATGACCCCGAGCCGTCGGTGAGCAGCGTCTGCCGGGCCTTGGAAGACTTCGTCTCCAGAGTCACGCTAGCCCCTGCAACAACATCTCCCTGGGGATCGGTCACCATCCCATAGATACGCCCAATCGATTGCTGAGGCGCGGATGCCTGCCCGGGAGCATCCGGCACCTGGCCCTGCGGCGTAATTTGGATGGAATTCTCATCAACGCCGGGAGGCTCGGAAGAGAGTCGGGCGCCTTTAGCGGCCGGCCCAATCCCCGTCTGCGCGATCAGAGCGGGCAAAGTGCCAAACAGCGCGGCAAGCACAAGGAAGTTTTCCGGAAATAACGATCTGCTAGCCACGGTTCACGCCAATGACTTCCTGCACATGGGACGTGCGGAATGTGCGATTGGTCGCAGGGCCAGTCCCAACCCCGCGGCTAGAATCGATGCCAAAAGGTCAGTCTTCCTTCCGCCCCAGTGCCATATCGATCAGCGTGCCCTGCTCAAGTTCGTGCGCTTTGGCCGAACCCGTTGCCGGACTGGCGGCCGCCGAACGCTTCACACTCAGCACCTGGCGCGAACCCGCGATCAGCCGCAGCCGCGGCATCACGAACGAGAGAGCGCCCATATTGGCCGGCTCTTCCTGTACCCAGACGATCTCGGTCAAGTCGGGGTGCCGCTCGAACTCGGCCTCAAGCTCCGCCTCGGGCCACGGATACAACTGGTCGATGAAGACAATCGCGGTACGCTCTGTTCCCCGCTTGTGGCGCTCGACGCGGAGTTCGTGGCCGATCTTGCCGGTGCACAGCAGCAAACGCTTTGCGTTTCGGACTTCGGAATCGGGCACAACGTTCATGAAGCGTGGACGGCTCAGATCGGCGACCGGCGAAACCGCATCCGGATGACGCAACATGCTCTTCGGCGTAAAGACCACCAATGGCTTGCGCCATTTGCGCAGCACCTGGCGGCGGAGCAGATGGAAGTATTGCGCGGCGCTTGAGGGCTGGCAGATTTGCATATTGTCATGCGCGGCAAGTTGCAGAAAGCGCTCAACGCGGGCGCTGGAGTGTTCCGGCCCCTGGCCCTCGTAACCATGCGGAAGCAACAGCACGACTCCGCTCAACAGGCCCCACTTGTCTTCGCCGGAAGAGATGAACTGATCGATGATGATCTGGGCGCCATTGGCGAAGTCGCCAAACTGGGCCTCCCACATCACCAACGCTTCGGGAAAATCGCGGCTGAAGCCGTATTCAAAGCCGAGCACGCCCGCTTCGGAGAGGATCGAGTTGTAGACTTCGAACTTTGCCTGGTCTGACGCAAGGTGATTGAGTGGAATGAAGCGCTGCTCGTTCTCGATATCGACGATCACGCTGTGCCGCTGGTTGAAGGTGCCTCGCTGGCTGTCCTGGCCGGTAAGACGCACCGGAATCCGCTGTTTCAGCAGCGAGCCGATGGCAATCGCTTCGGCCATTCCGTAGTCGACGGGCCGTTTGCCCTCACCCATTTCCAACCGCTGCTCGAGCAACTTTTTGATCTTGGCGTGAATGTGGAAATCCGCCGGGTAAGCGGTCAAGCCCTCGCTGACCTGGCCGATCTGTTCGAGCGAGAGGCCGGTTTCAACTTCATACTCGGGCTTGAACCCGCGACCGCAATAGGGCGACCAATATGCGGGCAGCTGGGCGAGCACCGGCGCTTTCTTTCGCACGGTGGCTTCTTTCTGCGCCTCGATGAGCTCGCCCTGCAGTTCCCTGGCGCGCGCCGTAATGTCTGCGCTGATCTGCTTGCTGTAGATATGGTAGAGCGGCGGATGGTCCTTAATCTTTGCGTAGCGCAGTGGCTGGGTGACCGTCGGGTCGTCGACCTCGCTGTGCCCGTGGCGGCGATAGCCGATCAGATCGACGACGACATCGCTGTGGAAGGTATAGCGATACTCCGCGGCCAGCGCGGCAATGCGCAACACCGCGTCGGGGTCCTCCGCGTTCACATGAAAAATGGGGATTGGCAGCCGCTTTGCGATGTCCGTCGCAAAACGCGACGAATTGACTTCGTGGTGGACCGCGGTAAACCCGATCAGGTTGTTGACTACGATGTGAATCGTCCCGCCGATGGAAAAGCCCTCAACGTCGGAAAGGTTCATGGTTTCCGCGAGCATGCCTTGCCCCGCAAATGCGGCGTCGCCATGGATGACGATCGGAATCAGCTTGTCTTCTCCGCCTGCCCCGAGGCGCACCTGTTTGGCGCGCGCGCGGCCGGCTGCCACCGGGTCGACCGCCTCAAGATGCGAGGGATTCGAGACCAGATGCAGATCGACATTCTTGCCGCGGTGCGTTTCGTATTGTCCGGTCGCGCCGACGTGATACTTCACATCGCCGCCGCCGAGAATGTGGCGCGGATCGACGTCCTCAAATTTGGAGAAGATATCAGCCGCCTCGCAGCCGATGATGTTGACCATGACGTTCAGCCGTCCGCGATGGCTCATACCAATAACGCCACTGACGGCGCCGTGTTCGACGGCGTGGTTCAGCAGCTCATCGATGAAAGGAACAAGGACAGTCACGCCCTCGAGCGAAAAGCGTTTGGTGCCGAGATAGCGCGACTGAATGACTTGCTCGAACAAATCGGCGCGTAACAGCAATTCCAAAGTGCGATGCGGATCGGGTGCTGGGCCTATCTCGACTCGTCCCTCCAACCGGTCCTGAATCCAGGCGCGCCGAACGCCGTCTGGAATGTGCATAAACTCGGAGGCGACCGTTCGGCAATAGTAGCCGCGCGCCTCATCGGCATCGGCCCCAGCGAGATCCAACTCCGGCACTGAGGTAGGCGGCAGATACTGGCCCAACGGATCCAGTTGCGCCTGCAGATAGCCCCAGCGGCGATAAGTGTCGAAAATCTGATTGCGCGAAAAACTGTTGGCAGAGGAAGAGAGCGCGGATGTTTCAGGAGTAGTGATCGTAGCCATAGAATAGGGAGCCGGAAACTCGATTGGGTGCGGCGGGAGCGAGTCCATGCGCCGCCATCCTTCTCTTATTCTAACCCTGCACTACTGAGCTCGTTTGCTTTGCTCACTCTCGCGACGCTCCCCCCGTTTCGGACGATATTCGCTCCTACTCTTCAGCCGGTAAGATGAATACTTCCGTCCTCTGCGATCGCAAAGAACGGATTCCACGCGACTTCCCATAGGAAGCCATCCGGGTCGGAGAAGTATCCGGAGTAGCCGCCCCAGAAAGCTTCCTCAGCGGGTTTGAGGATTGTAGCTCCCGCAGCGCTCGCCTCTTTCAGCACGGAATCGACTTCTGCGCGATTGCGAGCGTTGTAGGCGATCGTCACGCGATTGAAGCCATGGCCATCAGGAGAGATATTCGCATCCTTTGCCAGGGAGTCACGAGGATATAAAGCGAGCGCCATCGCGCCGGCCTGGAAGAAGACGATGCCCTCCGACTCGGGCATCGAACGCCGCCACTCGAGCCGCTCGTAGAACTCGCGGCTGCGATCCAGATCGGCTACGCCGAGCGTGATAATGCTAATTCGTTGCTCCATAGGTCCCTTTAATCCCCAATCGCCGTCACGAAGTCGGTTACTCAAATCCAGGTTCTGGCTTCGGTTTGCATTTCAAAACAAGTCCGGGATGCTGGTAAATGCAATTCGCGTGGGCGCCGCTGCACCCGCCAACAGCGTGCTCGCGGCCATCACCGTATGCGTGCCATATTTAAGGTTTAAGGAATCCATCGCGGTCGAGATTCGCGTCCGGCGCGTCTCGCTCTCCAGGCTAGAAAACAGGCTCAAGGTATGCAGATGATCTGGAACGAGATTTCCCAGGGCGATTCCCGCAAAGAACGGCTTCTCGGTACCCGCGCCCTGCGGACGCTGCGCCCACAGCTTCTGCAATCCCTCAATCAGAGTCTGGTTATCCTGGCACTCGATCAACGAAGTGCCCTTCGACCAGGCATTCTGCGGAATCCCCGACAGATGCTGCTTGGTGGCCACGGCCTTTGGCACCGCGAACTTGATCTCCAGCGTGAGGTGGGTCGTCCACAGCCGCGCTGAACGCAGGCGCATCGCGGCCTTATGCAGCAGCTTGTGGAGCACCGCGTAAGCGCCCTCAATCGATCGCAACTCCGGCGAAAGCATGTGGGATTGGCTGATGGATTTCTGGTGTTCCAGTTCAGGGTCGTTAAAGTCTTCGCCGCGCAGCCAGTGCCAGAGTTTTTCGCCGCCGACGCCGCCCCAAACGGAGTTCATCTCTTCGCGGCCGAGCTTCAGCAACTGCTCCATCGTGCGAATGCCGCATTCATGCAGCCGCTTCTCCATCCGCGCGCCGACCCCAGGCAAATCACGCGGAGTCAGTCCGCTCAGCGCTGCCCGCAGGATATCCGGAGTGAGTGCGACCAGCCCGTCGGGTTTCTCCATATCGGAGGCTATCTTCGCCAGATAGCGGTTGGGCGCAAGTCCAACAGAGCAACGCAGCGTCGAGCCGGCCTGGTCGCGGACCGCTTGCTTCACCCGTCGCGCCAGGTCTAGCGCCGCAAGCAGCGGCTGCTCTCGCCCAATCAGCCGGCACGCCATCTCGTCGATCGACATGACCGCAGAGACCGGAACGCAGGTCTCGACCGCCTCAATGATTTTGTGATGATATTCGACGTAAACCTCGTGCCGCGCTTCGATCAGCTCGATACCTTTACAGAGCCGCTTCGCGTCGCCTACCGTGGTCCCGGTCCGGACCCCAAAGGCTTTCGCCTCATAACTGGCGGCGATGCAACAAGTTGTGTCGGCAAAGAGCGGCACCACCGCGACCGGGCGGCCGCGCAGACGGGGTTGGAGCTCCTGTTCGACCGAAGCGAAGTAGGAGTTCAGATCCAGAAAGAGCCAGGCCACCCGGGGTTCGATTGGGACGGATTTAGCCGCAGTCTCCACAGCTTCTCCTGCGTTCCCCAAAGTTTCGCCTTTCCTTCCGGGAAAAACAATGCCATGATTATTCGCATAGGCGCGATGCGGGCAACTCCCGAAAAGATTCATCCGTCCAAGGACGCAGGTCGAGCATTATGTTTTCCCTGAAAATGCATGCGCTCCTGATCTGGCTCCACGCTATGGGAGTCTGGCTTCCACTTGGGTTGGCTTTTGTCGGAATCGCGCTGTTCGCGGCTTGCGCTTTCAGCTGCGGAAGCACTCCCTGCAAAGAGAAAGATCGACTCTTCGGTCGACAAGTCTATTGACCCCCCCGCGGACGGTTTCTGCGCTCATGTTTTTGCAGAGTCAACTCACCATTTAGAGAGGCTTCACTCTTCACGCAACAGCTTCAGAGGATTGATTGACAGGGCGCGCTGCGCCGGAATCCAGGTCGCAAACAAACCCAGCAGCAGCATGGTTAACACAACTCCCGATAAAACCAGGGGATCCCGCGGAGTCGCCTGATAGACGATAAACGCGAGCACCTTTGCGGCCGCTAAGCCCAGCAAAAAGCCCGGCCATCGAACCAAAGGCCAGTAGCCTCAGGGGACGCCCCAACGCCGCCTGCAGCACTTCTCTCCTCTGCGCGCCAAGCGCGATGCGAATTCCCAGCTCCTTGAGCCGCTTGCTCACCGAATACGCCGCCATGCCAAAGATACCGGTGATCGAGAGCAACGCGCCCATCATCCCCAGCACGCCCAGAGAAACCGTCGCTACGCGGGAAGCGAAAAGAGCGCCATTCAACTCTTTGCTCCACGGCTGAATGTAAACCGGAAGCCCCGGATCCAATTCACGGAGTTTGTTCTTGATCGCCGCCGCTACCTGCTGCGGATCGCGCTCCGAGCCGGCTGACCGAACGACCAGCCAGGTCTCACTCGACGCCGATTGCAGAAGCGGGAGAAACATGGCCGGTTCTGGAGGTGCGGCAAGGTTGAAGTACTTTCCATCTTCGACAACCCCGACCACCTCCACTCGCGTGCCATCGCTTAATTTGTAGTGTCCGCCCACAGCGTTCGGAACGGAGCCGAATATCTCCTTGCCAAACTCTTTGTTCACAATCGCGACGCGCGGCGCGTTCTGGTCGTCATGCCAGGTAAAGGGCCGTCCAGCCAACAAAGCCGTTGCAGCCGCATGAAGGTATTCCGGCGATATGTTGTACTCAAAGGCTTCGGTCGCGGCGTTTGATGGCTTGATATCGACCGTCTTGTCGGTAAAGACATTCTCGGTGCGCCCGCCCATCGTCAATGGTTGATACTGCCCGACCAGCCCCACCGAGCTTACCCCGGGGATGGCCTCCATCGCCTCGATCATGTGCTTTTGCATGGCGGGAATGCGGTCCTTAGCGTAGCCGGCCATCGTCAAGTCCGTGTTAGCGAGCATGGCATCCCGTGGCTCAAAGCCGAAATTACTGTGCAACGAGCGCAACAGCCCGCGCACGGCAACCATCGACGAGGTAACGAGGACCGCGCAAATCACAATCTGCACTACCAGGAGCAGATCGCGAAGACTGATCCGCCGCCCAACCCGGCCCCCGATGGCAGCCGTCGATCCAGCCTTGATGACCTCATACGGATTGGTGCGAAGGATCTGCTTCACCGGGACCAAACCAAAGAGCAGCCCACTGGCGATCGTCAGCAGCAGAGCGACCAGATAGACATTGGCGTCCGGATTGACCGGCACATGGATGGGAAACCGTGGAAAGGGCTGCCACGCGCTCAGTGCGCGAAGCAGGGCCGCGCTGCCCACGAGCCCGGCCGTCCCTCCGACGAGCGAAACCAGCAGCGCCTCAGCAAACAATTGGCGCAGGATACGCCTGCGGCTCGAGCCCAGCGCCAGACGGAGAGCGACCTCCCGCCCGCGGTCTGCTGCGCGCGCAGCAAACAGGCTGCCGAGGTTGGCGCAGGCGGCGAGCAGAATCAGCCCCGCCAGCAGCATTAGCCCGCCGAGAAAGGCGCGGATCGCAGGAGCAAGAAACTCGCCATGCAGGGCCGGGCGCACCAGAGAATACGTCATGTTCCCATCCTCTTTGGGATAGGTCTTTTCCAGGTAGGCGCCGATTGCGTTGAGATCAGCGACTGCTTGCGGCGGCGTAACCCCAGTCTTCAGATGCCCGAGGATTTCGAAGACACCGCGCGTTCCGCGATCGTTCAGATAATTCGCCGCTTCGATCTGCCCTTCATTGACCATCGGCACGTAGAAATCAGGTGAAAAAATGATCATCGTTCCGCCGAACTCGGGCGGCGCAACACCGATGATGGTGAACGGGTGCTTATTGAGAAAGACCGTACGGCCCACTACGCCCCGATCATCTTGAAAATGAGTATGCCAATACGAGTGGCCAAGAACGATATATGGAGCGCTATTGGGGCCATGTTCATCGGAGGAGTGGAAGAATCGGCCAAGATACGGCTGAATCCGCAATGCATCGAAGTAGTTCCCACTCACTTCATAGAACCACGGGGTAGATGGATTTTCGCCCGTATCCAACCCCGCTTGCCCGATGGTATAGGCGGCAAGCCGGTCGAAGCTGCGATTGCGGTCTCGCAGATCGACGTAGTCAGGGTAGGACTGCACGATATATTTGGCATCTCCGCGCTGGAGTGCATAAAGGTTCTGCGACTGAGGCACATTCAGTGGACGCAGCACCAACGCATTGAACATGCTGAAGACCACAGCGTTTGCGCCAATGGCAAGCGCCAGCGTAACGACCGCCGCGATCGCAAATCCGGGAGACTTGCGCAGCACGCGAAGGCTAAAGCGGACATCCTGGACAAAAGTCTCGAGAAGGTTGCTCCCGAGCGCTTCGTGGCTACGCTCTGTGTACTTCACATACCCGCCGAACTCGATGCGAGCGCGGCGCTCGGCCTCGACACGAGTTAGTCCAGAACGTTCGAGATCGTCGGTGCGGTGCTGGATATGGCTGCGAAGTTCCTCGTCTATCTCCGCGCTCAATTGCGGGCGCCGGAAGAGGGACGCAATACGGAAGCGAAGTGAATCGAGGACACTCATACTTCCCTCCTGTCACGAAAACGTGAACTCTATGCCTTTGCCTCAGGGTTTATTCTTCGCGCAACAACATCAAAGGATCGGCGGCCAGCGCCCGCCGCGCCGGAATCCAGGCTGCCAGCAGCCCGAGCAACAGCATGGTGACGACAACGCCGACCAGCACCACCGGATCGCGCGGCGTCGCCTCATACACGATGAACGAAAGCACCTTGGTTGCCGCCAGACCCAGCAGCAGGCCGGCTGCCGAACCCGCAGCCAACAAGCGGAAGACGCGACCCAGCGCCGACCCGAGCACTTCTTTGCGCTGCGCGCCAAGCGCGATCCGAATTCCCAGCTCCCGCAGCCTCTTGCTCACTGAATAAGAAGCCATGCCAAAGATGCCGGTTACCGCGAGCATTGCGCCCAAGCCGCCCAGCACCCCGAGCGACACCGTCGCTACGCGCGAGGCAAACAGTGCGCTGTCCAATTGGCTGTTCCAAGTTTTGATTGTGATAGGCATCGCTTGATCCAGATTTTGCAATGCCCCACGCACCGCTGCACCAACTTGTTGCGGATCCCGGTTCGAGCGGGTGATCAGCCAGGTGGAACTCGATGGGTCCTGCAGGATCGGCCGGAAGACGGCCGGATCCGGAGCTTCGGTGATCGTCTTGTATTTACCGTCTTCGACGATGCCCACGATCTCGATGCGACTCCCGTCCATCTTCTTAAAGTAGCGCCCTACCGCGGCCGATTCGGAGCCAAAGAGTCGACGCGAAAATTCCGGATTCACCAGCGCCACGAGCGGCGCCTTCTCATCGTCGTGCCAGGTGAAGTCTCTCCCCGCAAGCAGGGTAGTACCTGCCGCTCGAAGGTACCCGGGTGAAATACCCTGGAAGACAGCGTCCATCGCCTTGTGAGAGACACTCAGGTCGGTCGCGTTCTCTTTGAATACTCCCTGGTCACTCCACTCCATTGCTAGTGGCAAGCGGTCGATGAATCCCACTGCGGTCACTCCCGGCAGCGTCTCCAGAGTGTCCTGCATCCGGCGCTGCATCGCCGATACGTGGTCGCCGCTATATCCGGCCATATCCAGATCGGTGCTTGCGATGACAGCTCCCTGAGGTTGGAAGCCAAAATTGCTATGCAGCGAACGCACCATTCCACGCACCGCGACCAGCGAAGAAGTCACCAACACCGCGCAGAGCGCAATCTGCAGCACCAGCAACAGGTCGCGTGCGGTGAAACGTCGCCCCGCCGGGCCGGTCGATCCGGATTTGACGATTTGATAAGGATCGGCCTGGAGCACCTGCCGCACCGGGATGATTCCAAAAAGCAACCCACTCACCAGAGCGAGCAGTAACGCGACCGCATAGACCTTCACATCAGGATTCACCGGCACGTTCATTGGCATATCGGTCAGCGGCTGCCATGCGGTGAGCCAGCGCAGCAGGACGATGCTGAGCAGCACACCGGCAACGCCGCCTGCGATCGAGACCATCACCGCCTCAGTTAGCATCTGCCGAAGAACCCGCTTGCGGCTGGAGCCAAGGGCAAGCCGCAGGGCTGTCTCCTTCGATCGGTCTGTGGCCCTCGCAGCAAAGAGGCTGCCGAGGTTCGCACACGCCGCCAGCAGGATCAGACCTGCAAGCAACATCATTCCGGCTAAGAACGCGCGAACCGGACGACCAAGCATATTCCCGAGCAGACCAGGTCGCACGAGGGAGAAAGTCGCCGGCCCATCCTCTTTGGGATATGCTTTTGCGAGCGAAGCCGCGATGGAGTTCAGGTCGGCGGTTGCCTGAGCAGCAGTTACCCCTGGCTTCAGCCGTCCGACCAGCCAGATGCTGCGGTTAACGCGCTCCTCCAGGTTGTCGCCACTTACCTGCTCCGTGTTTACGATCGGCACCCAGAAGGCCGGGCTGAAGTAAAGTTCGATGCCCCGAAACTGCGGAGGCGCGACTCCGAGGATCGTAAAAGGATGCTTGTTGAGCCGAACGATCCGTCCCGGCACTGAGGTGTCGCCGTTGAAATGGCTCTGCCAGTAGCCGTAGCTCAACACAATGTAAGGAGCGCTATTCGGTCCATGCTCATCCGAGCTGTGAAAGAAACGGCCAAGATACGGCTGAACGCCTAATACATCGAAGTAATTGCCACTCGCCTCGTTCAGCCACACCCGCGAGGGATTTCCGCCCGTGTCCAACGCCGCCGGCTGCATGTCATAAGCAACCACTCCATCCAGACTTTGGTTGCGGTCCCGCAGGTCGCGATAATCCGGATACGACTGCATCGGCGAACTGTCCTCTTTGCCCTGCGCGCGCTCAATCATCATGAGGCTCTGCGCTCCCGGCAGATTCAGCGGCTTCAGGATCAGCGCGTTCATCACGCCAAACACCACCGCGTTAGCTCCGATGCCCAGGGCCAGGGTCAAGACCGCGACGATAGTAAAATTCGGCGTCTTGATCAAAGTGCGAAAGCTAACTCGCACATCCTGCAGCGCGGTTTCAAAAACGTTTCCGCCCATGGCTTCGTGGATCTCCTCTTTGTACTTCTCTCGGCCGCCGAACTCGATGCGTGCACGCCGTTCCGCCTCGCGACGGCTTATTCCGGTGCGTTCCAGATCGTCGGCGCGGTACTGGATGTGGGAGCGAAGTTCCTCTTCCATTTCGGCGTTGACGTGGGAACGCCGAAAGAGATTGGAGGCAAACGATCGAAGCGAGGCGAGAAGTTTCATGCTTCCTCCGGCTGAATGGAAAGCGCGGACCCGATAGCGGCGACGAGCCGATTCCAGTTGTCGGTCTCCTCGCGCAGACGCTTGCGACCTGTGGCTGTAAGTTCGTAAAACTTGGCACGGCGATTGTTTTCCGAGGTGCCCCAATTTGCCTTGAGCAGTCCCTGGCGAACAAGGCGAAAGAGTCCCGGATATAACGCACCCTGTTCAATGAGTAAGGCGTTGCCTGAGATTTGCCCGATACGCAAGAGGATCCCGTAACCATGCAACGGGCCGAGCGAAACGGCCCTCAAGATCAGCAGGTCGAGTGTCCCCGGAAGGATTTGTGCCTGGTCGTTCAACGCTTCCCCCTAAGATGATTAGGAGATTAAAACTATCTCCCCTAAGCTGTCAAGGAGAGACGCGAAACATCTTGAGGGTGACGGCTGTCTATAATCCATCTCGATGCCCGAGCCAACCATCCCCGCGCCCTCTGTCGATCCTCTCCTCGAACTCGAACGCCGCAACGCCCTCGCCGAAGAAAGCGGCGGGGCGGAGCGCCGCGAACGCCAGCATCGCGAGGGCAAGCTCTCCGCGCGCGAACGCGTCCTGCTGCTCCTCGACGAAGGTACGTTTGAAGAGACCGACAAGTTCGTCACCCATCGCTGCACCGACTTCGGCATGGATGCCGACGACAAGCGCATTCTCGGCGACGGCTTCATTACCGGGTACGGCCGCATCGACGGCCGCGTCGTCTTCGTCTTCGCCCAGGACTTCACCGTCTTCGGAGGCTCGCTCTCCGAGACCAATGCGGCCAAGATCGTCAAGATCATGGACACCGCCATGCGCGTCGGCGCGCCGATTATCGGCCTTAACGACTCTGGCGGAGCGCGCATTCAGGAGGGCGTCGTCTCGCTCGCCGGCTACGCCGACATCTTCCTGCGCAACACCCTCGCCAGCGGAGTCGTTCCGCAAATCTCTGCCATTCTCGGCCCCTGCGCCGGCGGCGCGGTTTATTCGCCGGCCATCACCGACTTCACGCTGATGGTCGACAAGACCTCCTATATGTTTGTCACCGGGCCGGACGTGATCAAGACCGTCACCCACGAAGAGGTCACCAAGGAAGAGCTCGGCGGCGCGACGACCCACAACGAAGTCTCCGGCGTCGCCCATTTCATGGCCCATGACGATACCGATTGCCTGGCCACCATTCGCGAGTTGTTCAGCTTTCTCCCCTCGAACAACGTCGATGACCCGCCCCGACGGGCCTGTTCCGACCCCACAGACCGCGCCGACGCAGAACTCGACACCATCGTCCCGCTCGATCCCGCGCAGCCCTACGACATCAAAGAGGTCATCGAACACATCGTCGACGACGGCTATTTCTTTGAGGTGCACGAGCACTTTGCCCGCAACATCGTCGTCGGCTTCGCCCGCATGAACGGCCGGCCGGCCGGCATCGTCGCCAACCAGCCCGCATTCCTGGCTGGGGTGCTCGACAACCACGCCAGCGTCAAAGCGGCTCGCTTCGTCCGCTTCTGCGATTGCTTCAACGTACCGCTGATTACCCTGGAAGATGTTCCCGGATTTCTGCCCGGAGTCCAGCAGGAACATGGCGGCATCATCCGCAACGGCGCCAAATTGCTTTACGCCTTTGCCGAGGCCACCGTTCCCAAGCTGACCCTCATCACAAGAAAAGCCTATGGAGGCGCTTATTGCGTGATGAGTTCCAAGCATATTCGCACCGATCTGAACCTGGCGTGGCCAACGGCGGAGATTGCCGTGATGGGCGCGGAGGGCGCGGTCAATATCGTCTACGGCCGCGAACTCGCCGCCACCCTTGCCGATGCCGAGATCATCGAGGGCCCGTTGGGCCCGGAGCGCTCAGCCAAGATCCTGGCTGGGGCGCGCAAACACAAGGTTGAGGAGTTCCGGCAACAGTTCGCCAACCCTTATATCGCTGCCGAGCGCGGTTATGTCGATGCCGTCATTCGACCTCGCGAGACCCGGCGGCGTATGATTGCCGCGCTGGAAATGCTAGAAGGCAAACGAGATAAAAATCCGCCCAAGAAACATGGGAACATCCCCTTGTAAATTGTGTGCAGCGGGGTCTATCGTCCAGGGCACTTTCCTTCATGACCTCACGACGCGCAGAAAACGGCAAGCCTCGCGTCTTTGCATGAAACGCCGCGACCCTCTGGCGCACTATCTCGTCAGCATTGCGGCAGAACCGCTAACCAAGTTGTCGAGGTGTCTATGTCATCGCAGAAGCAGCATGGCCAATCCCGAGTATCTTTTCCGAAAAGTGAACGCAGGGCGCAATCCGGCGCAACCGTTGTGGGCAAGAGCGACCCGCAACATATCGTCAGTGTCTCCGTCATCGTGAAGCGCAAGACTCCCCTGAGCCTCGCCGAACTCGGTGGCCGGCACGTCAGCCAGGAGGAGTTCGCCGAAAAGTACGCCGCCGATCCCGCGAGCTTCGTCCACCTGCGCGAATTCGCCCACAAGAACGGACTCACCGTGGACGAGAGTTCTTCCAGCCTGGCACGACGTACCATCGTCATGCGCGGCCCGGTCGACAAAGTTGAACAGGCCTTCGGCGTCACCCTCAACGACTATGAGCGCAACGGCAAGAGATACCACAGCTATCAAGGCGCCATCTCCATGACCCAGGAGCACGCCGAGCCGGTCGAGGCAGTCCTCGGGCTGGATAACCACCCCGTGGCCAGGCCGCACTTCCGCATCTACGACAATAAGAAAAAGAAGAAGCCGACTCCCCCGGGACACAAACCCACGCCGCCGCCCCCGGCCCAGACCGGATCTTTCAACCCGCCTCAGGTTGCGCGGCTCTATGGCTTCCCCACCGGGGTCAATGGCGCTGGTCAGACGATCGGCATTCTCGAACTTGGCGGCGGCTATAACTCCAGCGACCTCAGCGCCTATTTCAGCGGGCTGGGCATTGTTGAACCCAAAGTCACGGCGATCTCCGTCGACGGCGGCGCCAACTCACCAGGCGACCCCAACGGCGCCGACGGCGAAGTTGCGCTGGATATTGAAGTGGCCGGCTCCATCGCACCCGGAGCGAACATTGCCGTCTACTTCACCACCAATACCTCCCAGGGATTTCTCGACGCGCTGACGACTGCGCTGCACGACACCAGCAACGGGCCGCCCTCGGTGATTTCGATCAGCTGGGGCAGCGAGGAATCGAACTACACCGCGCAAACCTTGACCGCCTTCGACGAAGCCTGCCAATCGGCGGCAGCGCTGGGCATTACCATCACCGTCGCCTCGGGAGACAACGGATCTACCGATGGCGGCACCGGCAACAACGTCGACTTCCCCGCCTCCAGCCCCCATGTTCTCGGCTGCGGAGGAACCAGACTGACCGCCTCTGGGACGACCATTTCTCAGGAGATAGTCTGGAACGATCAGCCCCAGGGCGGAGCGAGCGGCGGCGGCGTTAGCGCGGTCTTCGCATTGCCTTCCTGGCAGGCCAATGCCAAAGTTCCTGCGGCGCCGACCAGCGCAGGAGGCCGCGGCGTTCCCGATGTTTCCGGAGATGCTTCTCCCGAGACCGGCTACAACGTCAGCTTCGACGGCCAGAACGAAGTGGTCGGCGGCACCAGCGCCGTCGCTCCGTTGTGGGCTGCGCTGATTGCTCTGCTCAACCAGCAGCGCGGCAGCAATCTCGGATTCATCAACCCGACCATCTACCAGAATGCCAAGAACGGCTTCAACGACATCACCCAGGGAAACAACGGCGCCTGGCCGGCCGGCCCCGGCTGGGACCCGTGCACCGGGCTCGGTTCGCCAAACGGCCCCCAACTGGCGACCTATCTCGGCTCGTCGACCGCGAGCACCTCCGCAAAAGCAGCGCCTTCGCAGGCTCGCTCCCATGCCAGGCAACTCGCGCCCACAGGCGACTAGCAAAAGACTGCACACCACAATTTGGGTGCTCCATCTTTGCGCAGGTTTATCGCACAAAGATGGAGCACCTAAGGCCCTCATGCTTACACCGAATCCGTTGTGGCCCCGGAATGTTTCGTCCGATATCGGACATGTTTCCTGCGAATTCGGACGGAAGTTCTCGACTCTTGCCTTAGAAGAAACCTTCCCCTTCTGAATCGAAAAGACTTAGCCGGTTGTCGCCAAGGCGAGCCACGTGCTCTGTTTTCCACCAGCGCCGCAACTCGGCCGCCGGGTGACGCATGCACAACTTGCTTCAGGACGTCCGTTTCGCGATTCGCCAGCTCCGCAAGTCGCCAGGGTTTTCGTTGACTGCCGTGCTCACCCTGACCATGGCGATCGGCGCGAATATCGTCGTCTTCAGCGTTTTGAATGCACTTGTATTGCATCCTTTGCCCGTTCCCGAGGCGAACCGGATTTATCAAATCCAAAGGCCCGAATCCGACCAGATTTCCATGTCCTACCCCGACTTCCGCGACATTCGCGACCGCAATCACACCTTCTCCGACGTAGCTGACGTGCGCTTCGTGCGCGTGGGTCTCGCGGTGAACAGCGATGCGCAAGCTGCGTGGGGATATGAAGTCAGCGGAAGTTACTTCAATGCAATGGAAATCAAGCCGTTCCTGGGACGCTTCTTCGGCCCGGCGGACGACGCAAAAGTAAACGGCAGCCAGGTCGCGGTGATCAGCTATGCCTGCTGGCAGGTGCGCTTCGCCGGCGACCCGAACATCGTGGGAAAAACCGTCCAGCTGAATAAAATACCTTACACCGTAATCGGGGTTGCGCCGCGTTACTTCAACGGCACCGAACGCTTTCTTTGGCCGGAGTTGTGGATCCCGATTCACAATGAACTGCAGATTGAAGGCTACGATTGGCTGGAGAAACGCGGCAACCACAATGCCTGGATGGTTGGCCGGCTGAAGTCTGGTGTTTCTCCCGAACAGGCAACGGCCGACCTCAGCAATATTGCGGCGCAACTCAGCAAGGAATATCCCGATACCGACAAAGGTATCGGCTTCCGTCTCTCCCAGCCCGGCCTCCTCGGCAATGCCCTCGGCGGCCCAGTGCACGCCTTTCTGTTAGGCATCATGTCGCTCGCGGGTTTAGTGCTGCTGGCGGCTTGTGTCAACCTGGGAGGTCTGTTCTCAGCGCGCACCGCCGACCGATCCAAAGAGCTCGGCATCCGCATCGCCATAGGCTCCAGCCGCAGCAGAATTCTGCGCCAGTTATTGGCAGAATCGGTCGTGGCGTCGCTACTCGCAGGAATCGCCGCGACGCTCGTCGCTCAGGCGCTGCTGCATGGGCTGTCGCAGTGGCATCCTCGTACTGAAATACCCGTGCAGGTGCTGGTCGAGCCGGACTGGCTGGTCTATCTCTTCGCCGCGCTCTTGGCGATGGTGACGGGGGTTGTCTTTGGCGTCATTCCCGCGCGCCAGGTATGGAAGACCGATCCCAGCCAAACCATCAAAGCAGGGGGAGGCGGCGCATCGGTCCGCAGTCGCTTTGCTCTGCGCGATGTCCTGCTCGTGGTCCAGATTGCACTTTGCTGCCTGCTTGTTACTGCGTCGTTTGTCTCCCTTCAGGGCCTGAGGAGAACGTTCACTATGCCCCTGGGCATCCGGCCCGAAGGCGTGACGCTGGCGGTGCTGGACACCAACCTTGGCGGCTATAAGCATGGCCAGGGTGGCGTGATTCAGAAGCGTCTGCTGGAGGCGGTAGCAAGCATCCCGGGAGTTACGGATGCTGCTTATGCAAATACCACGCCGCTGAGCATCAACCAATCAGACAGTTCGGTCTATGCGCCGGGCACGACCGAATTCACCAGATCCACTCTTAAGTTCTATGCCAACTATTACGAGATCTCGCCAACCTACTTCGCCGCCGCCGGCACACGATTGCTCTCTGGTCGCGCCTTTACCGATCATGACGACGAACGCGCGCCCAAAGTCGTCATCGTGAACCAGACATTCGCAAAGAGGCTCTTCGGCACGGAAAACGTCGTCGGCAAGCACTACCCCACGGATGCGACCCATGAGATCGAGATCGTCGGGGTCGTCGAGGACGGGAAATACACCACGCTCACCGAAGACCCCACGCCGGTCATGTATTGGCCTATAGCGCAGAGCGCCGACAACGATACTGTACTGATCGTCCGCTCCCAACGTCCGGCCGCCGATATGGCGCCTGCGATCCGCGAGGCAATCGATAGCGTTGATCGCGGACTGCCTACATTTGCCCTGGGTAGCTGGACAGATGCGCTGTCGCTGGTCACCTTCCCTGCTCGCGCCGCAACCATTGCATTGAGCATACTTGGAGGCCTTGCCATGATGTTGGCGGTCACTGGCATCTTTGGTCTTGCGAGCTATACAGTGTCGAAACGCATGCGCGAGCTCGGTATTCGCGTCGCTCTTGGTGCGGCGCGGACCCAAGTCATTCGCACTGCTTTGCAGCGCACCGCAACTTTACTCGCCATCGGCTCTCTCGCAGGACTGGTGCTGGGTGTCACCACCGGCAAGCTGCTCGCCAGCATCGTCTACCAGGCAACAGCCGCAGATCCACTGGTCATCGCCTGCGTGGCCCTGACGATGGCATCGGTCGGATTGCTGTCAGCCGCATTCCCAGCACGACGCGCGTTAGCCGTCGATCCGGCAAAGCTATTGCGTGAGGAATGACCTGTATATCTTGATCCTGGTTCGCATTTCCTAGCCTCTAGTCGCCATCACCGGCTTACCCTTCTCATTCACGCCGATATATCCCATGGGCACATGATGGTCGTGTGTAAAAAGAACGAGCCACTGTTCCGAAATTGCCCGCGCCAGGAACCGCTTACGCTGCTCGATACAGGTAACCGGATCGAGATCATAGCCCATGACCCACGTCGGGTCCAGATGGGCGCTGGTTGGAATGAGATCGGATATGTAACAGGCACGGTGGCCATTAGAATCGATATTCACCGCCATCGTCTGCGCCGTATGCCCCGGATATACCTCGACCGAGATTCCTGTAACAATCTCGGTTACAGAACCCGCGCCACCATCCACCAGAGTCATTTGACCGCTCTCGACCAGCGGATCGTAATTGGCGCTGATGTAGCTGACCGCATCTCGTTCCAGTTGCAGATGCCCATGTTCGATCTCTCCACGATGCGCAAAATAACGGGCGTTGGGGAAAGTCGGCACGATCTTGCCATCAGCGTTGAGGGCGGTGTTCCATCCGCAGTGGTCGAAGTGCAAATGAGTGTTGATGACAATATCGACCTCCTCGAGGGCGAATCCCGCGGCAGCGAAGGAGGCCGGGAGCTGCTGCTTCGCTTCGAAGATTTCGCGCAGCTTCGGCGGTAGCTTGTTGCCGATGCCGGTCTCGATCACCACCGTGTGCATCCCGGTTCTGACAACAACCGAGTTGGTTCCGAGCAAGATTCGGTTCAGCTCATCCGCCGCAGCACGTCTCTCCCACAATGGCTTGGGAACGACGCCGAACATCGCACCGCCATCCAGCAAATACGTGCCGTCGCTCAGCACGGTCAGCTCGAAATCGCCCAGCGTAGTGCGGGCGCGAACCAGATCACTGGTGTCCGCGCGTTCAGACGGATGCTTCATTTCACTGTTCCCGAGGCTTCAGGCGATTGCTTCAAGTACCTCTCGAAATGGGCGAGGATGCTATTGAAGAGGTGCGTTCGCGCCTCCGGCCCGGCGATCGAGTGCGTCTTGCGCGGATAGACCTGGTAGTCATAGGGCAGGTCAGCATCTATAAGCTTCTGGATGAATTGAATCGTGTTCGCAAAGTGAACGTTGTCGTCGCCGGTGCCCTGCGCCATCAGCAAATGCCCGTGGAGATTCTTCGCAGAGTTCGACACCGATTGGTCGCTATAGGCATCGGCGTTCTGGGTAGGAAGCCCCATATAACGCTCGGTATAAATCGAATCGTAGTTATGCCAGTCGGTCACCGGAGCAACCGCGACTCCGGCCCGAAAACGATCAGAATGGGTCATTGCGTTCAACGTGAAAGTCCCACCCCAACTCCATCCCCACCAACCGAGGTGGCTCTTATCCAACTGCGGATATTTCGCCAGTACCTGGTCGAGCGCCACCAACTGGTCGGCGAGCTGGACGGGCCCCATGTTGTGATAACTGGCCTGCTCGAAATCGCGCCCCCGGCCCGCCATTCCCCTGTTGTCGACGTGCAAAACTGCGAAACCGTGCTGCAGCAGCAACTCGTCCCACAACCGGTTTTGCGTGCCGCCCCAGGAATTCTCGACGGTCTGAACGCCCGGCCCGCCATAGGGATTCACAATCAAAGGCACGCTGGCAGCGGCCGTCTTTCCGGGCGGCAACAATAACTGGCCATAGAGGACCGTCTTGCCGTCGGCAGCGATCAATTCGAGCGATTCCGGAGGAGTCAGCTCGCCGGAATCGAGCGGCTTTGAAGTAAAGAACGCCTTGCATTCGAGGGCGTGGCAGATGCTGTCCTGCGGCGGAGTTTCCAGGTTTGAAACCACGTCGACATAAGTCGGACTCGCCAGGAGCGAACTTCGCCTCATGCACGCCCGGGAATGACGAGAACTTTTGCTTGCCGCTGCCATCATTCTTGATCGACCCAGACCTGGGCCTGCAACGGATCGCCCTCATTGGAGACGTAATACACCATGTGCGTGGGGTCAAGAATCGACTCGATGCTCAAAACCTCAAAGTCACCGCTCGTGACCTGGTTAAGCAAGTGCGCCGCTGGAGTCGAAGCATCTCCCGCCAAGGGATGTTTCTGGTCGAAACCATAACGGTAAATATGCGTGTGCCCATCGCGCCAACTGGTGAGATAAAACTCGCCGGGAATGAACTCGACATCGTACTTATCGTCGAAGAATTTCTCGTCGGTCTCACTGTAGGCGAATTTCACTTCGCCGTGCTGTGCATCGGCGAAATAGATGCTCCGGTGCTTATGATCGCGCGCCAGCACCTCGATCCAGAGCGTATCCGCGTCGATCCAACCGAATCGCGGAATGTAGTCATCCCCATCGGCGATCGGCACCTTCATCCAGACCGTCTTGCTGCCTTGTGCCTTGATGACGCCCACGCGCACCGACGGGTTTGGGTCGCCGGGCTGCGGATAGCGCTGCTTGTCGATCGTCGCATGCAGCGGAATCCAATCGGTAATCGGATACTCGGGAACGTTGGCCTCGTTCATCTGAAGGAAAGCGATGTGCGCTGAATCCGGCGACCAGAAATAATTGCTGCGCACATTCAGCTCTTCCAGGTACACCCAGTCGACCTCTCCGTTGAGCAGAGTCTCTTCGTGACCGGTCGTCAGTTGCACCTCCGAAGCCTGGTCTTTGAAGCGATGGACATACAAATTGTGATCGCGCACGTAAGAGACGAACTGCCCATTCGGAGCGAACTTCGGGTCGTCCCCGCTTCCCGACCCAGTGGAGGCGATATCGATGGCCGTTCCGTTGTCGAGGCTGTAGAGAAAGAGTTGCCCTCCGCTGTCGAAAAGAATGTGCCTGGAATCCGGAGCCCACAGATAACTGGCCATGCTGTAGCGAGAGCGGTGGTCCTTGTTCTTTTCGTCGATGCCGATGCCCCGAGCGCGCTCAGCTTCGTATGGCTGATCAGCATAGTGGTCGCGCCGTCGGTCGGCAGCACCTGCATCAGGTCCGAATCGGGCGAAAGATAAGTCACGCGCCCGCCATCCGGCGCCCATTGAATTCCCTGAGGAGGAACGCCGGTCGGACTCGGCTGACCCCAGATCTCTTCCACGGTGAGCGGGTGTACGTTCTGGGACTGAAGCGATGGTTGCTGGGCAAAAGCGAGCGCCGCAAGAATTGTCGAACAAAGCACTTTCAAGCAGAAAACTCCGAAAATCGACGGGAAGACTCTCGGCTGAAGTGTATCTCACCCGGTTCGCGCACGTTCTCACGACCGCAACTTTCCGGTTCAATCCCCACGCTCAATCAGCTACGCCAATGCAAGGTCACCGGCCCGGACATAGGATGCGAGCGGTTCCGCATTCGGCGTCGTAGAGCTCGCAGCCGCCAGACGGGCCTGCTTCAGCGCGAAATACCACTTCGCCGGGCGGTCGGCATCGTCGATCAGCATCAGCGAGGGATTGTGCTTCAATCCCTCGGCCTGCTGGATCATCGTCTCCTGGTCCTGGCGCACGAAGCGGTTGCCGAAGAACTTCGCGATCGTCGTCACCAACGGCACGCGGTAAAAGATGTTCCAGGCCGCAACGACATCGATGCGGCACTCATTCGCAGTCGTTGGCGTGACCGTGGTCAGGCTCGAAAACCACTTCTCGCCGCAGCGGATCGTCTCAAATCGCCGGTTGGGCAGCACAAAATCGATCGTCGTCGTGATCGGCTCGCCGTAGACGCCCAGCAGCTTGTAGGGAGCGCTGTTCCCCGAGGGCGCATGCGCCGACATCCGAAAGCCTTCGGGAATCGGCTCGAAGTGCTTCTCCTTTCTCGTGAATGCTCGCCTTTGAGCGCCACCACCAGGCTTGATGCACAAACGGGCCATGCGCCGGATCCATCAGGCCGATGATGCCGTGATCGACGTTGCAGGGCAGATCGGCGGTGAGATGCGCGGAGCGAAAGCGCGCGCTGAACTTGGGCGTCTCCGGAATCGGAGGCAGATCGTCCGAAGCGCGCACGCGACCCCGGCCCAGCCGCGGCACAAAGACCCAGGCGTGGCCATCCCGCTCCTCGCAGGGGAAGGCCCCAGCGAAGATCCGCTGCGGATCGAGCGAGTCGGCTGTAGTGAGCGAAGGAATCCCGGTGCACTGTCCGCTCACCGGCTCAAAGCCCCAGCCGTGGTACTTGCAGGTGACCTGCTTGCCATCGAACCAGCCGCAGGAGAGCGGGATGCCGCGATGCGGACAGCTGTCCCGCATCGCAAACACTCGGCCGTCGTCGCGCCGGCCTAGAACCATGGGAATGCCCAGCAGCATCGCCTTAGAGAGCTTCCTGGCACGCAGCGTTCCGGTGCGCAAGGCCGGATACCAGTCGTCGTAGATCAGCGTCGTCCCGGGGACAGCCCCATCGGCCGCGGCAGGCGCCGGAAGAATTGCCAAGGTTGTCGTGTCTGATGCCATCGTCAACGTACGGCGCAGTAGGGCCGCGCCCTGCAATAAGCGAACGCAACTCCCAGCCACTACTATAATCGCCCAAGGCAGAAACTCCGGCGGAGGCGTGGCATTTCCGAACGATCGATCAACCCGGCGTGGAGGTTCCTGCTGCCGCTCTTCGGCCTTTGGCTTCTGCTCTATGGCAGCTACGCGCTCGTTACGTCCGCCGCTGCCCGACGGCCCGGGGACGATCCACGCCGAGATCGCGCGGGAGATGGTCGCGCGCCACGACTGGTCGACCGCCTACGTCAACGGCGTTGCAGTGCACGCCTCCGAGCGGACGCTCGACTGGTGCATCGCGGCCAGCTACAAGCTCTTCGGGGTCGCCGACTGGTCGGCCCGGCTTCCGATCGCGCTCTGCGTTTTGGCTCTGGCCGTGATCGCTTTCTTCTTCGGCCGCAATGCTCTTCGTCTGGAATGCCGCTGGCCTGTATGCTGCTTTGTTCGTCCTCACCTGGCCGGGGACGTTTGTTGCCACGCGCGATCTCACCGCTGTCCCCCTGCTCTGCGTGGCGAGCGCGCTGATTGCCTTCGCTCTTTGGTATTTACTTGCGGAGAAGAGGCTTACGCGGTGGAGCGGCATCGGAGCATCGGCGGTGGCCTGCATCCTGATGCTCCTCATCGCGCCCTGGCCAGCGGTGATCTTGCCTCTAGCGATCGCCGTAAGCTGCTGGATTGCGCGACGAAGACAACAACAGCTCGCTCTCGCGCAATGGCCCTTGCTGGCCTGGGCAGCGGCGGCGTATCTTGCCGGCTACTGGCTTGAGGCAAACCCCTACAATCCGCTAACCTGGCTCGGCCCCGTATTACCGATGGGGCTACTCCTCGGCGGATGGCTGGCGGACCGTGAGGCTTTTGCCGACCAGGCAAAGACCCGCCGCACGGCGTATGCCATCTTCGTCGTTGGGCTGGTCGCAAGCGCGCTCCTCATCTTTTTCGCGATCGAAGGCCCGCTGGGCTTCAGCTTCTTTACCTCCTCGGTCGTGCTGACCTCGGTGGCCGGCCGAATTCCCTTCATCGTGCTTGCCGCCGCGCTGATCGCCGGAGTCACGGGCAATCTCGTCTATCGCCTGCACAACAATGCACGCGCCGCCAACTGCTTTCTCGCCGGGATGCTTGCAGGCGTCATCGTCGCCTTCCAGGTTGGCTTCGTGGTGGCGTCCCCTGCGTATTCGTCGCAGATTCTGGCCGACGCCATCCGTCCAGAACTTGAACCGACCGACGTAGTGGTCGTCGATGGAAAGTATCCAGAAGCGTCTTCGTTTGCCTTTTACCTGCAGCGCCCGGTTCTGTCTGGCCCTACCCCCAGGCTCAAAGGCGGTCGGACTGTTGCTACCTCCCACAGGCACCGCAGCGGTCGATCTCATCTGGAACGACACCAACCGAGTCTATCTTTGGACGAGGATCGACCATCCCTTTCCCGTGCCAGGACAAAGCTATGTCGTCGCGTCCAGCGGCGGAAAAGAAATCCTCAGCAACCAGCCAAACTCGGGCGGGGCGTCGTTCTAGTTGCGCGTCGAGCGAACAAAAAGCGCAATGAAATTACTCCGCGTGCAGCGCTTCGTTTGGATTGATCGAAGCGGCTCGGCGCGCTGGGAGATAGCTGGCCAAAAGCGCGGCCGCCGCTAGAACCAGGATGACCGCGAGGAAAATAGATCCATCCCACGGATGCACATCGAAGAGCAGCTTGCCGATGAGCCTCGAGGCGGCGAGAGAGCACAACACTCCTGCACCGATTCCGACGACCGTGAGCCGGGCAGCCTCGCCCAGGATGAGACGATAGACGGCGCTGCGTTCTGCGCCAAGCGCCATCCGCACACCGATCTCCCGAGTGCGCTGGCTCACCGAGTACGCAATCACGCCGTATAGGCCAATCGAGCTCAGCAGAATGGCGAGCCCTGCGAATCCGCCCACGAGGTAGGCTGCCGACCGATGCAGCGACGCGGCTGGCGAATCGTGAAGGCGCTCAGCCATGGTCTCGGGATCGTAGACCGCAAGGCCGGGATCGAGGCTATGAATGGCCTTTGCCGCCGCAGACAGAACCGAGTCCTCGTCCTGGTCGGTACGAAGGGCGACGGCAAATTCGTCCTTGTCCGGGTTTTGACTCACCGGGCGATACATTGCCGATTGAGGAGCCGAATCGGGCTGCCCTTCCTGGATGTCGTCGACGATGCCGACGATTTCCATCGCTGTATTCGGGCTGCCTTCTATGTAGATTTGCTTTCCAATAGCATCCTCGCCGGGAAAGTATGTCTTCGCCATCTCGCGATTGATAAGGACGACGCGCGCGTGAGATGTGTCCTCGCTGTCCGCAAAATAGCGGCCGCGCAGCAAACGGGTTTGCAGGGTGGAGAAATAGCCAGCGCTGACGTCCCTGACGAGCACCTCGTTGTGCTCGGAGGGCCATGCGCGGCCGACGATACGAAAGTTTTCGGATCCGTCGCCATCGCCGATCGGCAAATTGGTCGCGAATGCAGAGGAACGGACGCCAGGGATAGGAGCGAGACGCGCATCGATCTGTCGGAGGAAATTGATTTGCTGCTCCGGAGACCTATGGACCTTGGAGGTTGCGGCCACTTGCAGAAGGGCCATCCGTTCGGGAACGAATCCAAGATCGACATGCAACAGGCGATAGAAACTCTTCCCTAGCAAGCCGGCACCAACGAGGAGCAGAACTGTCATCGTGAGCTCCGCAACGACCATATTCGACCCAAAACGGCGCCAGAAAATTCCGGAGGACCCGCGGGATCCTTCGGAGAGATCGGCACGCAGTTCGGCAAGCGCGACACGCAAAGCAGGCAGCAAGGAAAAGATCAAACCAGCGGCGACGGTCACAAGGGTTGCGAAGGTCAGCACGCGCGGGTTGAGGTTGACCTGACCGAGATACGGCATCGTTGCCAGTACGTCTTTGGGAAACAGGCTTAGCAACAGACGCGTCGCAAGACCGGCGAGCGCGATGCCGAGCACGCCTGCGGAGGCCGCGAGCACAATGCCCTCGGTGACGAACTGGCGGATGAGGCGAAGGCGCGACGCGCCCAGCGCGCCACGAACCGCCATCTCTTGCCTGCGCCTCTCGGAGCGCACCAGCAGCAGGCTCGCGACATTGATGGTCGAGATGAGAAGCAGCAGAACGGCTCCTGCAAACAACGCCAGAAGGATGGGACGAATATTGCCAAGGACGGCTTCGGTGAGCGGCATCATCGTCGCCCCACGACCATGGTCGTCTTCTGGATACTGCTGCGCGATCTGGGCCGCGATCTTTTCCATCTCGGCCAGAGCAGTCGCCAACAATACACCCGGTCTGAGGCGGGCTACTCCGAGAAGGTTGTGACATCCGCGATTCTTTTCGCACTCCCGATCGGGGCGCTCTGCCGCCCAGAAGTCGGATGGCTCCGCGGGCGCAAAGTGAAAGTCGCGCGGAAGCACGCCGATGATCGTGGTGGGATTGCCGTCCAGCACCACCGTCTGGCCCAGCACGTCGGCGCGCCCAGCGAATCGATGCTGCCACTCTCCATAGCTGATGAGCGTGACAAAGGGCGCCGCGGCCTGGTCGTCATCCGGCCGGAAATCGCGGCCGAGAACGGGGGTCACGCCCAGCGTGCGGAAGAAACCGGCGGTGACGCGGGCGCCATGAGCTGGCTCCGCGCCGGTGGGAGTCTGCAGCATGAAACCGTAGGGCGCGTAGGCGTCCAGCGACTGAAAGACGGTATTGCGATGGAGATAATCGAGGTAGTCGAGGTATGAGAGATGGAAGTGTGGGCCGAGGGTGTTGCTCTCATAGAGAAGCGCCAGGCGCGAGGGATCCTGATACGGCAGAGGCCGGATGAGCGCGGCGTCAACGAAGCTGAAGATGGCGACCGCGGCGCCGATGCCCAGCGTGAGCACAAAAATCGCCGTTGCCGCAAAGCCGGGATTCCTCCGCATCTGCCGCGCCGCGAAGCGCATATCCTGCGCAACTGTCTCCATCCTGAAAGCCATCACCTCATGGCTTAGTTCTTTCATCCGCGTAGCGTTCCCAAACTGCCGCAGCGCCGCATACCGTGCCTCGTCCTCGCTCATCCCCTCCGTCCGCAGTTCGCTTTCCATTTGTTCTCGATGGAATGCCATCTCCTCTTCCAGTTCGCCGCTAAACCGGCCTCGACGCGCGAGAGTTGGCAGCCTTTTTCACGAACCTTCTCAAAGCGCTCATCGCATCTCCTCCGCGTCTTCCAGCACCCGCCCGATGGCCGTCATCATCTGCCGGAACTGCGACACTTCCAGTCCTAACTGCTTTTTTCCCGCCGCGGTTAGGGTGTAATAGCGCGCTCGCCGGTTCGTCTCGGTCATCTTCCACTCGGCTTTGACCCACACCTGCAACAGCAGCCGCTGAAGCGCCGGGTAGAGTGAGCCTTCCTCTACCGTGAGCACATCTTCAGATTGGCGTTTGATCAAGAGGGCAATCCCATAGCCGTGCATCGCGCCGCGAGTCAGCGTCTTCAGGATGAGCATGTCGAGCGTGCCAGGAAGCAATTCCGACTTCTTATCCATGGATTGCTACCATAGATAATCTATGGATAGAATGTCAATGGTTCCAAACTGCAAGTCTCTTCCTTTGCGGAAAGAAAACGTCCAATGGCGGCATGCTGGAATGCGCGAGCGTCGGATTCGACCCCGCATTCACCGTGTTACACTTAGAGGCTGCGGGGCGTGGTGGAGTGCTCTTCCCGCCCGCCGTCTTCCCCGCTTAAATCGCTCCCGGCAACCGGGAAAGGCAGCAGAGGGTCTTCATGTCCGGCCATTCAAAATGGGCAACAATCAAGCATAAAAAGGGCGCAGCAGACGCCAAGCGCGGCAAGATCTTCACTCAACTGATCAAGGAAATCACGATCGCCGCAAAATCGGGTGGCGACCCGGACGGCAATCCTCGTCTGCGCACCGCGATCCTCGCCGCTAAGGCGGAGAACATGCCTGGCGACAACATCAAGCGCGCCATCCAGCGTGGCACCGGCGAACTGCCCGGGCTGAATTACGAGGAAATCTCCTTTGAGGGCTATGGCCCCGGCGGCGTGGCCGTGATCGCCGACGTCCTCACCGATAACCGCAATCGCGCGGTCAGCGAAGTGCGGCATGCCTTCTCGAAAAACGGGGGCAACCTGGGCGAGTCGAACTCGGTCCGCTTCATGTTTTCAAAGAAAGGCCTGATCTCCGTGCCTAAGGCGGCGGTCGATGAAGACAAGCTGATGGGCATCGTCCTGGACGCCGGCGGCGACGACCTGAGCGACGAGGGCGAGAGCTGGGAGATCATTACCGACCCGGCGGCTTACGCGGCGGTATTGGAGGCGATCAAGCAAGCCAAGATCGAGACCGAGATCTCCGAGATCACCATGCTTGCCACGACCTACACCAAGCTCGAAGGCACCCAGGCCAGCCAGATGATCCGCCTGCTCGAAGCGCTTGAAGACATGGACGACGTGCAACATGTCTACTCCAACTTCGACATGGACGCTAAAGATATGGAAGCCGTCGCCGGTTGAGCGGAAAGACTCGAAATCCGAGGGCCGCCAGTTCGGGCGGCCTTTTTCTTGATTTATACGAGTATTGGCCCCAGTAGAACCACGACAGTCGAGGAAAGCATGAGCATAAAGAAATTCGCAATTTCCGGTCCAAATCTGCCCTCCCGCTTCTTGCTCTTCTTGGCGATGGCCCTCTGCTTCACATCGGCCCGAGCGCAAAATGTCGTTGCCACCCTCGACACTGTGGACGCGGGATCGGGAACCTCCGGTTCTGGCCAGGCGGCTGCCACATCTCCGACTCCCTTTGCGCAGCGGCCCTGGGAGATTGGTCCGATAATCCAGAGCGGCGTTTGGAACCAACGACCGCTTGTCCTTCCATTTCTTCATGGCCGGCGTTCATGTCGGCAAGGTATTGAGCGATCCTCACCTGCCGGGAATACTGCGTGGGCAGTTTGAGCTTGCCGGAGAGTTCTTTCCCTTTTGGCAGTCCTACACGCCGGCGCCCCATTTGCAGCCTGTCGTCGAGAACACCAACGGCGTGCCCGTCACCTATTACCTGCCCTTTGGCGGTGGTACATTTACCGGCATCACTCTGACTCCGATCATCCTGCGCTGGGATCTTATGGGCCGAGGCAGATTCAAACCGTGGGTACAAGGCGCAGGGGGCCTCTTGTGGACCAACCATAAATATCCGCCCGACTTCTATGCTCCCTATGGCGGCACCAGCGTCTGGAATTTCACTCCGCAGTTCGGCGTAGGATTCAACTACTTCGTCAAACCCAAGCAGTCGATCTCCTTTGCGGCCAATGCGGTGCATATCTCGAGCGCCAGCCTCGGCGATCACAACCCTGGCGTGAACGCCAGCGTACAGTTTGAAGTTGGCTACAACTGGTGGAAATAAGACAGAGATGAAGGAACCCGGCACAAAAACGGCGGGAGCAGCAGTCGTCGAATGCGTGCCGAATTTCTCCGAGGGGATCGACGAGCGCAAGGTCCTCGCGATCATCTCGGCGATGCGCGTCGATGGAGTTCACCTCCTCGACTGGTCGCGCGATCCGGACCACAACCGTTCCGTCGTCACGATTGCCGGCCCTCCTCAGCAGGTGCTTGAGTCGGCGCTTCGCGGCGTCGGCAAGGCGGCGGAGCTTATCGATCTCTCAGCGCAGCACGGTGTCCATCCCCGAATCGGTGCTGCCGATGTGGTTCCTTTCGTGCCCGTCTCTGGGTTTTCGCTGGAGCAGTGCGTTCTGCTGGCCCGGCAGGCGGGATTGGAAATCTGGCGGCGTCACGGCGTGCCGGTCTACTTCTACGAGGCTGCGGCGGCGCGACCCGACCGGGCGCTCCTCGAGGATGTCCGGCGCGGGCAGTTTGAGGGTTTGCGCGACGCCGTAGCGCGCGACACAACCCGGCGTCCCGACGTCGGAGGACCCCATTTGCACCCTACGGCAGGAGCCTCAGCCGTCGGTGCGCGGCGATTCCTGATCGCTTACAACCTCTTTCTCGATACCGCCGATGTGGCGACGGCGCGGGCGATTGCCCGCGAGATTCGTGCTTCCGGTGGAGGACTTTCCGGCGTCAAAGCTATGGGCGTGGTCGCCCAGGGTCAGGCGCAGATATCGATGAATATCACCGATTTCCGCTCCACCCCGGTCGCCCAGGCCTATGCCGCAGTCAAACAAAAAGCGAGCCGCCACCGCGTGAACGTGGTCCGGGGCGAGCTGATAGGACTGGTGCCGGAAGCGGCATTTGAGCAGGAAACCGAGTGGGTGCGTCAGCTAGATGGGTTTAATCCCGAAGAGAAAATCCTGGAGCGCAGACTGAAGCATCCGCTGACGTGGCCAGGAACGTTCTAGGTTTGTCCCGATCAACGGCCTACATCGGAGTTACCATAAGAATTGCCGTATTTTCGGCGTAACGTGGCCACATTGACCGGCTGGATCCGGACAGCCACAAGAGGAGAAAGCTTGAACATCATGAAGAAATCTAGTGCGTTGAGCAGATACTGGAGCAAAGTCAGTCTGGCGACCGCTATCGCGTGCTCCCTCACTTTGCCCGCCGTCGCTGCGCAACTCAGCGCCGACGCTCGCTCCGCCATTCCCAAGGACATCCAACAGCTGATCACCGTCGACTATCGCGCTATGCAGAACTCGACAGCGGCCATGGACCTCAAGAACCGCGTCCTGCCTCCCGACATCAAGCAGTTGGAAGATGCCCTGAAGAGTTCCGGCCTGAATGAAAACCAGGACGTCGACGCTCTCGCATTTGCATCCTTCCGCACCAGCGATGTCCAGGGAACGCGCATCGTCGGAATCGCCCAAGGACAATTCAATCTGGCCGCCATCAAAGCGAACTGGCTCAAGAAGAAGATCAAGTACACCAAGGTGCGCACCAACCGCGTGTATCCGCTCGGCGCAAACGGCATGGCGGTCACCTTCGTCAATCCAACCACAATGATCTTCGGCTCGACCGAGGCAGTGAAAGCTGCACTTGACGCCCGCGATGGCCTCTCCCCCAGCATGCTCCAGAACAGCGCGGTCATGGAATCGATGGAAGCGGTCGATAGCCAGGCGGTGTGGAGCGTTCTCGATCAGGAAGGCACGCAGTACATGATGCACAGCGTGCTCGGGCAGGCCTCGCAGGTCACCGACTACGACACGGTGAAAAAGCGGCTGCTCGGCTCACGCTACACCATGGACTTCAGCAACGGCGTGAAATTTAACCTCGCTGTGCTGACTCCCGACGCTTTTACCGCCGGCACCATGGCTTCCCTGCTCAACGCCGCGGCGCTGTACGAGAAGATGAGCGGCACGGCAACGGAGAAGCAGGCGATCGAAAACACCACGGTGACCTCCAACGCCGACAACCTGGAAGTGAGCTTCTCGGCATCGGATAGCCAATTCACCAGCTTGCTGCAGTCTCCGCTCTTCCAGGCTGTGGTGCGGTAGCGGATTCACGACCAGGCATTGCTCATTTAGCGAGGATGCCTGGGTTTTCTTACGGCCTCGGCCACCGCGCCTCAATCGTCGTCGAAATTCCGCCGCGCGGCCGAAAATCTCCCTTCACCACGGCCCAGACCGGATCGCAGGCCTTCACCACATCTTCCAGCACCTGGTTGACGACATTCTCCTGAAAGATGCCCAGGTTGCGGTAGCTGAAGAGATATTCCTTGTAAGACTTGAGCTCAAGGCAGCGATCTCGCGGACAGTAGCGCAACGTGATGATGCCAAAGTCGGGCAAACTCGTCTTCGGACAGACCGAAGTGAACTCGGGATCGTCAATCAGGATCTCGTAGCCAGGAAATTGGTTGGGCCATGTCTCGATGGCCGGGAAACGGAAATCCAAACCGGATTTTGCATGATCGTCTGTGTAGCCTGTTGCCATACTTCGATTGTAAGCGAGACTGCAACGCGCACATTCGGTTGGGACTGAACTCCGGGGCAAAGTTGCAGTGTTGTCAGCCTGCCACAATTCTGACTCCAATATCTCGTCGCCGCGTCTTATATACTGGCCCTTTGTTGGAGCTGACTTTGCGAGGATAACTATCGCTACCCGGAACAACAACAACCGCTGGCTTTGGATCGTGATGGCGCTGCTGGCGGCGGGCATCTTCTATTCGGTGAGGATGGTGACACGCACCCGGCTGCCGATACGCGTGGCCCAGGTGCGGCGCGGCGATATCGTCAGCACCTTCTCCACCAACGGCATCGTTGAGCCGATCACCAACTTCGAAGCCCACGCTCCCTACGCCGGCCTGGTGAAGGCCGTCTTCGTCCACGAAGGAGACCGCGTTCCCAAAGGAAAGCTCATCATCGAAATGGATGACACCGAAGCCGAGACGCGAGAAGCCGCTGCACTGGCCGCGGTGCGTGCGGCCCAGGCCAATTTCGATGCTCTGACCAACGGAGGCAGCCAGCAGGAGCGCTACACGCTGGACGGCGATATAGCTCGCACTAAGGCCGACCGCGATCAGGCGGAGAGCCAACTGGCCACGTTGAAGAAATTGGCAACGGAGGGCGCTGCCTCGGCAGCGGAAGTCGCGAGCGCGCAGCAACGGCTCGATCAGGCCAACGCCTCGCTCCATCTGCTTGATCTTCGCCGCAAATCTCCATACGCCGTTCCAGACCTGGAACATGCCAGGGCCGCGCTGGAGGACTCTCAGTCGAGTTACGCCGCCGCGAAGAAAACTCTGGAAGAAGTGAGCGTCCGCGCTCCTTTTTCCGGAACTGTATATGCCCTGCCAGTGAGTGCGACCGAATACATCGGCCAGGGCGATCGATTGTTTGAGATGGCGGACCTGACCAAAGTGCAGGTGCGCGCCTACTTCGACGAACCGGAGATCGGCCAGCTGGCCGTCGGCCTGCCTATCAGGATCGTTTGGGACGCGCTGCCCCTGCGTTCCTGGCAAGGCCACATCGCTCGGGTGCCGTCGACCGTCATCACCTACACCACCCGCCACGTGGGAGCGGCAATCGTGACGGTTGATAATGCCGACGGGACTTTGTTGCCAGATACAAACGTGACAGTCACGGTGACCACCAGCAGCACGCCGGACGTGCTCAACATCCCTCGCGAGGCGCTGCACGCCAGCGGTGGCCAGGACTTCGTATACGTGCTCGACGGGGAGACGTTGCGCCGGACTCCCGTAAAGACCGGCGTCATTACCCTGACAGCCATCCAAATCGTTAGTGGCTTGCGCGAGGGAGAAACCGTCGCCCTGGGCACCGCCAATGGCCAGCCAATTATCGATCGAGTCCCAGTGAAGATCGTGCCATGACCAGAGGGTCACAGAAAATTGAAGATGGCCCGGCAGCCATAGCTAGAATTGTTTTTTCGCAAGCGACGATAAGATGAGGTGAGGCGGTAGTGAAGTGGTCTGCATACAGGTCGGCCAGCGGCGCCTGCGCCTTGTTGTTTCGGACATTGTTGTTTTCGATCTTGTTGTTTCCCGCTCTTGCCGGCGCGCAGGTCTCCCTGCTCACGACCGTCGATCAGGCCTTGCGCAACAGCACCTCCGTTCGCATAGCCGCTGCAGACGTGCAGCGCGCCGCGGCCGGGGTGAGTGAGGCACGAGATGTCTATGTCCCGAACTTTGTTCTTGGGTCGAGCGTGGGCTACACCTATGGCTTTCCTATCGGCCAGCCGACCATCGTTAACGTCTCGACGCAGTCGCTGCTTTTTACCTTCTCGCAAAAAGACTATGTTCGATCGGCCCGTTCGGCCCTGAAGGCGGCCCAACTCACTCTGGCCGACGCGCGACAGCAGGTGGTTTTTGATGCGGCGCTGGACTATGTTCAGCTCGACACCGACCATCGCCGGATCGAGATTCTCGACGACCAGAATGGCGATGCCTCGAGGCTGACCACCATTGAACAACAGCGGCTCGATGCCGGCGTGGGCACTCGCGAGGACCTTCTCCGCGCGAAGCTCCTCTCCGCCCAGATTCGCCTTCAGCGGCTACATATTCAGGACGACATCGATGTCGTGCGCGAACGCCTCGCCCACCTCACTGGATTGCCGGCGGACACCCTGGAGACTGAGACCAGGAGTATCCCGCCATCCCCCGACCTTGAACGCAACAATCCGGCCAGTATTGTGGCAAACCTTACGGCAATGAATACGGAGGGTGTGCGCGCGGCCTATGCCAGCGCCCAGTCGCGCCAGTATCAGGCCTTCGGTGACGCCCGTCAGATATACCGTCCGCAGATCGGGTTTGGCAGCACTTATAGCCGCTTCTCAGAGATCAACAATTACCAGGAGTATTACCTACGCTTCCAGCACAATAACTTTGAGGCCGGCCTGCAGATCACTTTGCCACTCTTCGATGCGGGCAAACGCGCCAAGGAACGGGAGTCCGTCGCCGAGGCCGCTCGCGCCACCGCACAAGCCGATCAGGCCCGAGACCAGAGCAGCGAAAACATCGTCGCGCTGCAGAAAAGCCTCAATGAGCTCGCTGCACAAAAAGAGGTAGCACAGCTGCAGAGCGACCTCGCACAGAGCCAGCTTGAGGCGGTGCTGACGCAGATCAACGCGCCCAGCGCCGCACCGGGGGCTACTCCCTTGACGCCGCGCGAGGAGCAGCAGGCGCGCATTGAAGAGCGCCGCCGCGCTGAGGATGCGGTCGACGCGAACTTCGAGTTGATGAAGGCTGAACTCGGACTGCTTCGCGCCACCGGCGAGATCGAGAGATGGTGCGAAGCCGCAATTCAACCTCTCCCCTAAACTCCCTCTCGATACTTCCCGCTTCCGGAGAGACGCAAGAAACCACCGAATCATGTGCTAGGTTTAGAAAAGTGGATTCCGCTTTAGTAGATTTATTCCAGGACGAGTACAGGGCATTACGCCCACGCGCTCCGATTCCACCTTTTCAGGTTCGTTTTCGGCGATTTACCGGCCTCAATACGACCATCCGCCTGCGCGAAGGCGCGATCAAAGTCAATCTCTCCGATTTGCTGGAGGGCGCGCCCGAGCCGGTGCTCCGGGCGATCGCGCACATCCTTCTGGCTAAGCTTTATCGCAAGCCGATCGAGTCGATGCACGCCGGACGCTACCGGCGCTTTACCTCCAGCGAGGTCATGGTTCGCCAGACCGAACGTATTCGCCAGTCACGAGGCCGAAAGAGAATTTCCACTGCTCAGGGCGAGACCTATGACCTCGACGAAGTCTTCGAGAGCCTCAATGCTCGTTTCTTTCATGGATTGCTCGGCCGCCCGCTGCTCACCTGGAGCGAGCACGTCGCCAAACGCTGTCTCGGCCATTATGACGCCGCCCACAACACGATCATGGTGAGCAAGGTCTTCGACCGCAGAACCACGCCGCGCTACGCTGTCGAGTACCTGATGTACCACGAGATGCTGCACTTGAAGCATCCGGTTAGGGTAAAGGCAGGCCGACGATGCGTTCACTCGCGGGACTTTAAAGCGGAAGAGAATTTATTTCCGGAGCTAACGCAGGCCAAGGAGTATCTGAAGCGGCTGTGAGCTCCGAACCAATATTAGGCTTTTGCCTCGACCGCCGGCGCCTCGCTCGTCACCGATCGCCGTTCCGCATACCAGCGAGCAACCACGATGAACGCTAGCCCGGCTACAATCGATCCGACGCTTGCCAACTGCGCATTGCTCATTCCCCAGTAAACCTTGGGGTTGATCCGTATAAACTCCACCAGGAACCGCGCGACTCCGCTGAGAACAAGATATTCCCCGGTAATCTGACCCAACGGAGGCCGCTTCGGGCCCCTCCGCCACAGATAGTAGCCAATCAAGAGCCCGGCAATCAGCTCATAAATCGGCGTGGGATGCACCCGCTGCGTCGTCGGGACCAGACCGTTGGGAAAGCTCATCCCCCAGGGAAGTTTGGTCGGAATGCCGTAATCGCCATCGCCCGAGATCAGGCACCCCAGGCGCCCCATCCCATAGCCCACGGCGGCGGCCGGCGCGGCCAGATCGAGCATCCGGATCGCGCCAATTTTGGTCGCCCGTCCCTGCCACAGCAGCGCCAGAATCCCAAAGACCAGCCCGCCAAACCAGGCAAATCCCTCGCGCTCGAAGATGTGCTCGCCGGGAGTATCCGCGACGTGCCACAGCTTTGCTCCGATGATCCCGAGTACAGTGACGACGGCCACGACGCCGATCGCGTCGGCGTCGATTTCAAAGCGGAGAAAATTCCGGTGAAGCACCCAGCAAGCGCAGACCGCCGCGAGCCAAAGTAAGAGTCCAAAGGTGCCGATGGTGAAGTGCGGACCGATATGAATGAAGGGATACATGCTTTAAGACGACACTTCCAGTATATCGTTCCCCGGCAGCAATATGCCGACGGCGCGGTTTGGAGATATTCTGAATGCAATGGATATCCCAGCAAGTCAGCAACTTCTCGTCCTTTACAGTCGGGAACAGATTGAGAAACGGGTCGCCGAGCTTGGCGAAGCGATCACCCGCGACTACTCGGGCGAGACGGTCATCATGATCGGTGTATTGAAAGGCTCAGCGATCTTCCTGGCGGATCTGGCGCGCAGCGTGCATATCGATTGCACCTTTGATTTCGTCGCCGTCTCCAGCTACAAGAAGGGCCGCACGACCAGCGGAGCAGTCAAGTTGACCAAGGACCTCGACGAGCCAATCGAAGGCAAACACGTCATCATCGTCGAAGACATTCTCGACACCGGAATTACCCTGGGCTATCTGCGAAAGATATTCCTCCAGCACCACCCGAAATCCCTGAAAATCGCAACCTGCCTCGACAAACCTGCCCGCCGCATCGAGCCGATCGAGGCCGATTATGTCGGATTTTCGATTCCCAACCAGTTTGTAATCGGCTACGGCATGGACTACGCCGAGAAGTTCCGAAACCTTCCTGATATCTGTATACTTCCGCCGGACTTTCCGCTCTAAGCGCGGCGATCACGAAATCACCCTCTTCGAGGGCTTAAACGGAGAATTCGGGCGCGCACTGATCTGCGTGTAAAACGCCCAAAATCGGCATACAGGCGAGGAATCCTTATGGCAGTCGCGACCCCAGTCACCAAAACCGGCCCGGCAAAGAGCACCGACCACTACGACGCAAAGGCTTTTGCCCAGGCCTCTCTTGCCCATTGGCCATCTCTAGCTTCGCTTTTCGACCACACCCTGCTCAAGCCGGAAGCAACCCGCGAGCAAGTCGTTAAACTCTGCGAAGAAGCTGCCACCTACCGCTTCGCGTGCGCAATGGTAAATCCGGCATGGACCTCGCTGGCGGTGTCTCTCTTGTCAGGAACCGGCATTCCGGTTGGCGTCGTCGTGGGATTCCCACTCGGCGCTTCCCTTTCCACCACCAAACGCGCCGAAACCGAAGCGCTCGTGACGCTGGGTGCTAAAGAAATCGATATGGTCATCAATATCGGAGCGTTGAAATCCGGCGATCATCTCCGCGTTTCGGAAGACATTCGCGGCGTCGTCGAGATCGCCCACGATGCGGGAACGATCGTCAAAGTCATCCTCGAGACTTGCCTGCTGACCGTTCAGGAAAAGCTGCTCGCATCGGAACTCGCGCTGCAGGAGGGCACCGATTTTCTCAAGACCAGCACTGGATTCTCAAGCGGCGGCGCGACTCCCGACGACATTGCGATGCTGCGCGGCGTGGCCGGAACTCTCTGTGGCGTCAAGGCCTCCGGCGGAATCAAAACCCTGGATCAGGTCCGCGCGTTGCTCGAGTCGGGCGCCAACCGGATCGGCGCCAGCGCCGGCGTAGCCATCGTCCGCGAACTCGGCGCACCCTAGGCCTTCCCCGGCGCGATATGATGACAAGTCGAGAGCATCTGCGGCAGATTTGTGTCCGCGGAGACACCAGGACCCCGTGACCAAAGAAGCTCGCACCGCCGAGATCAAACCCGTCGAGAACGCCCCTACGCAAGCTGCGGAGCATGCTTTCGAGGGCGACTATCGGCCGAGTTCCGACGGCCCTCCGGCGCCGGCGCAGATCCGCGTCGAGCCTTTGCAGAGCGAATTCCTGCTCCGCCTGACCGATGCGCTCAATACCACCCTCGACCTGCAAACATTGCTGCACCGGACCGCCGGGTTGGTGCGCGCCGTCATCGACTACCGCATCTTCGCGATTCTGCTGCTCAACGAACGCACCAACGATCTGCGCATGCGCTTCCAGATCGGCCACACCGCCGAGGCCGAACGGCTCAAGATCAAGATGGGCAAAGGCATCGTCGGCCAGGTCGCGGAGTCGCGCCAGGCGATCCTCGTCAATGACGTCCTGGAAAATCCCAACTACATCAACGTCAACCCCGCAGTGCGCTCCGAACTAGCCGTTCCGCTGATCGTTAAGAACCGGCTCATTGGCGTCATCGACATCCAGTCAGAGCAGCCCGGCTACTTCAAGCCCGAACACCTACAGCTGCTCACCCTCACCGCCTCGCGCATCGCGCAATCGATCGAGAACGCGCGCCTCTACACCCGCGTCGCGCGCCAGGCGCAGACCCTGGCCGTGATGAATGAGATCAGCCGCGAGCTCACCTCGATCCTCGATCTTGATACCTTGCTCGAACGCATCGGGCAGCTCGTTCGACGCCTCATCGATTACCACATGTTCACCATCTGGCTTCTGAACGAAAAGGACCAGGTGCTTGAGGGACAATATGGCGTGCGCTTTGGCGAGCGCTACATCCCTGAAGAGAAGGTTCCCCTCGACCGCGGGCTGGTGAACGCCGCGATCACCGAACGCCGCGCAGTGCTCGTCGGCGACGTTCGCAAAGATCCGCGCTACCACATGGTGAACCCGGAGACGCGCTCTGAGATGGCGGTGCCGCTGATCTACAAAGGCAAGGTCATCGGCGTGCTCGACATCGAGCACACGCGTGCCTATTACTTCAACGAAGATCACGAACGCGCCATCACCACACTCGCCGCACAGATCGCGATCTCGATCGAGAATGCCCGCCTCTACCAGCGCATTGCGCAGCAGGAGCAGCGCCTGGAGCACGACCTTGCTATGGCCCGCGAGGTGCAGCTGCGGCTGCTGCCGCAAACCAAGCCGAAGCATCTGCATGCTGAGTTTGCCGCCAAGTTCCTTGCCGCGCGTACCATCGGTGGGGACGTCTACGACTTTCTTACCTTCGACCCCTGCTGCACCGGTATCGTGCTTGGGGATGTTAGCGGCAAGGCGGCCGCCGCGGCACTCTTTGCGGCGGTCGTGAGCGGAGTGATTCGCTCACTCGCGAATGCCTCGCTGTCACCCTCGGCGATGCTCGAGCAGCTCAACGAATCGCTGCAGGAGCGGCGGCTCGACTCGCAATACGTGGCCATGGTCTACGCGGTCTGGAACGACACCAACCAGACGCTGCAGCTCGCCAATGCGGGCGCGACCCAGCCCATCTTCTGTCGTGGAGGCGAAGTGGAGACAGTGCAGGCAGAAGGCTTTCCGCTGGGCATGTTTCCTGAGGCCAAATATGAAGAGTTCAGCCTGGCGACCCAACCGGGCGACTCGATCATCTTCTTCAGCGACGGCATCCCCGATGCACAGAACGCCGACGGCGAGATGTTTGGCGACGAATTGTTGATGAATGTGGTCCGCGACAATCAGCACAAGTCGGCCTCGGAGATCGCCGCGACTATTCTCGACGAAGTCACGAAGTTTCAGGGCGATGTTGACCGCTTTGATGACGAGACCGTTGTCGTGCTCAAGGTGATTGAGCCGCTTGCGCATCCCGCAGAGTAGGGACCCGCGCGAGCAACGGCTTCCAAACGCCTTCGATTCCAATCCGGCCCTTGTTCCTCCTCAAAACGATACGATAGAGATTAGCCATTTAGGAGAACGTCTTGCTCGAAACAGCATCTCAACAAGCAGCCACCGAACGCATCATCAAGCCCGCGCGCAACCTCATAGGCACGCTGCGCCTTCCGGGCGACAAGAGTATTTCGCACCGCTACGCCATGCTAGGCGGCCTGGCCGAGGGCACCAGCACCTTCTCCAACTTCTCGACCGGAGCCGACTGCGCAAGCAGCCTGGGCTGCGTTGCCGCTTTGGGCGCGAAGGTCGAATGGCTGGAAGACGGTCGCGTAGCCGTCACCGGAACCGGTGGCAGCTTTTCTCCTTCGTTAAGGCCGCTCGATTGCGGCAACTCCGGTTCAACGATGCGCATGATGTCTGGATTATTAGCTGCTCAGCAAGGCGAATTCACGCTGATAGGCGACGCTTCCCTCAGCCGCCGTCCCATGGAGCGCATTCGCAAGCCCCTGGCTCAGATGGGCGGCCAGATCGTCCTCACCGACGGCCATGCTCCGGTGGTCGTTCGCGGGAACGCGCTGACCGGGATCGACTACACCACGCCAGTCCCCAGTGCGCAGGTGAAAACGGCGCTGCTTTTTGCCGGGCTACAAGCTGAGGGCACAACCACCATCCGCGAAAGCGTGCGCACCCGCGATCACGGCGAACTGGCGCTGCGTGCGTTTGGCGCGACCGTCGAGCGAACCCTGGACTCCGTCTCCATTGCCGGAAAACAAAAACTCAAGGCGATCGAGGCTGCGGTACCGGGAGACATCTCGTCTGCGGCCTTCTTTCTATGTGCGGCGGCATTGTTCCCCGAGAGCAACCTGGTGCTCGATGGCCTCGGGCTCAATCCCACCCGCGCGACGCTGCTCGATGTGCTCACCGCGCTTGGTGCTACGGTTGCGGTTCTGAACCTCGAAGAAAAAAACACAGAACTGATCGGAACTGTGCAGCTCAATCCCCCACCGAAAGGGATGGGCGGCACCACCGTCTCGGGCGCACTGGCGGCGCAGTTGATTGACGAGTTGCCGGTGTTGGCGGCGATCGCGCCCTATTCGCGGAATGGCATCCGCATCCGCGACGCGAAAGAACTTCGGGTCAAAGAGTCGGATCGCATCGCGCTGGTCGTGCAAGAACCTGCGCGCGATGGGCGCAGAGGTTGAGGAGTTCGAAGACGGCCTCGACGTTCCCGGAGGCCAGGAGCTTCACGGCGCACAGATCGACTCAGGTGGAGATCATCGCATCGCCATGGCCTTTTCAATAGCCGCACTGCGCGCCGAGGGCGAAACCACGATCCTCGGAGCGGAATCAGCCGCGATTTCGTTTCCGGAGTTCTTTGAGATGCTGGATTCGATAGCCGAGCGTTAGTTCGTCACGATCTCCGAGAAGTCGGCGATCTTCGAGAACTCGCTCAGCACGGAAGCGATCAACGCCAAGCGATTTTTGCGAATCTCCGGCTCTGGCGCCATCACCATCACCGCGTCGAAAAAGCCATCCACATGCGGGCGCAGCGTGGCGATCTGCTCCAGCGCCTCACGATACCTCCGTTCGCCTCGCAGCCCCTCAACGATCGAGGAAAGCCTCGTCGACTCGGTCCACAGCGTCTTCTCCGCGGTCTCGCTTAGGAGAGCTTCGTCGACAGCTCCAGCAATATCGCCCGGCGCGACTTTTTCCTTTTCCGCCGCCTGGCGCAGGATGTTCTTGATTCGCTTAAAAGCTGCTGAAATCGCGGCAAAGTCTTCCGAGCCTCGAACAGCGGTCAGCGCCTCGGCGCGAGCGATGACGTCGGGAATGTCGTCTCCGCCGGCGCCCAGGGTCGCGGCTACTACGTCGTAGGTAAACCCGCGCGTCTCGCGAAGATAGAAATCGAGCCGTTCGCGAAGAAATGCAATCACGTCAGCGCTCGTTTCATGCGCGCCGGACTGTGCCGACGCCTGGATCGCAATCTTGCCCAGAGCCGCGAGGGTGATCGGCAATTGAGATTCTGCGAGGATCTTGACGATGCCGCTGGCTGCTCGTCGCAGCGCAAAAGGGTCCTTCGACCCCGTCGGTTTCAACCCGACGGCAAACATATCGACAATCGAGTTGATCCGGTCGGCGATGCCGAGAATCTGCCCTTCCACAGCAGGTGGAATTGCATCTTCACTGGATGCGGGACTGTACTGCCAATAGATCGCCTGGCTGACGACTTCGCCGAGCCCCTGCGCGCGGGCGTAGAGTCCGCCAACAATGCCCTGTAATTCCGTGAATTCCTTGACCAGATCGGCGGTGAGATCGGCTTTCGAGAGCTCGACGGCCTTGAGCAGTGCAGGCTTATCGATCGTCGCGCCTTGAAAAGTTTCCAGGTCGGCGAGCATCGCCGCGATGATGGCGTTGGCCTGGGTCTTGGCATAATAGCTGCCAAGGTCTTTTTGGAAGGTCACCGACTTCAGCATCTCCACCCGGTCAACGAGCGGAATCTTCTGATCGAAATCCCAGAAGAACCGCGCGTCTTTGAATCTCGACAGCAGCACCCGTTCATTGCCATGACGAATCACCGCCTGACCGGCTTCGTTCGCCTCGGTATTCAGCACGGTGAGAAAGTGCGGGGCAAGCTTTCCCGATGCGTCCTCCAGTGCGAAATACTTCTGGTGGTCACGCATGACCGTCACCAGCACTTCTTCCGGCAGCGTCAGATACTCGGCATCGAAGCTCCCAAGAAGAACGCTGGGCCACTCCGTAAGGTGAGTAACGGCATCGACCAGTGGGTGATCTTCGCGCCAGCGGATCCCAGCGACCGTTCGAGCGGCAGCGTCGAGGCCCTTGCGAATCTTCTGGCGGCGCGCTTCGACATCCGCGACAACAAACGCAGCTTCCAGCTTGGCGAGGTACTCCGATGGGCTGCCGATCTCGATCGGCTGGTCTCCATGCAGAATTCGATGGCCATAAGTCTTGTTTCCGGCAACAGTTCCAGCGAACTCTACATGGACAACCTCATCATTCAGCAGCGCAAGCAGCCAACGCAGAGGGCGCACGAAACGTTCCGGCTTGCCTTCACGCCAATACATATTCTTCGGCCAATAGATCGCAGCAAGCTCCTTGGGAAGCTGGGCTTTGAGAACTTCCGAAGCAGATTTGCCTTTTCGCAACACCCTGGCCGTCACGTATTCGCCTTTCGGCGTCGTGGTGCGGGTGAGGTCAGAAAGATCGACTCCCGCCTTTTTCGCGAAGGCATGGGCCGCAGGAGTTGCGTCGCCATTCCTGAAGGCGATACTTGATGCTGGCCCTGTAAATATCTCTTCTGTATCGAGTTGCCTGGTAACTATCGCGGAGATTTTTACTGCTAGCCGACGTGGAGACGAGTAACTTTCCACCGCCGATTCAGCCGAGAGCAGGTTCTCTCTTTTCAGCAAGCCGCGAACGCGCTCTGCCAACTCCGCTTGGGCGGCTGCGATCATGCGGGCGGGGATTTCTTCAAGTCCAACTTCAAATAAAAAGTCTGGCATATTGATTCTTTAACTGACGGCAATTCCGCGGGCTTCGGTTAACGTGGAGCGCCCAACTTCTCTCACTTCGATTGCTGGTTATAGGCCTGGGCCGTCGCGACGGCAAGATTCCGAATCCGCGCAATCACCCCGACCCGTTCGGTGACCGAAATCGCCCCCCGGGCATCGAGCAGGTTAAAGAGATGCGAGCACTTCAGGCATAGGTCATAGGCGGGCAATACCGGAAATCGTCGGCGCGCAGCGTGAACTTCCACCTCGCCGAGCTCCGGCGGTGGCAGCTCGCCATCGTGGACAACGCGATCGTGAATCTTCTCCTGCCGCTCCGATTTGCGGATCGCCTCAGGAGCAAACTCGGCTTTGAACTCCGAGAGCAGCGCCTGGCATTCAGCCTCGTAGAGACGCAGATGCTCCCAAAGCTTTTCCACGTCAGCGGCCTCGAAGTTATAAACCGAGAACTGCAGCTCTTCGAGCAGCCGGACTTCCCCGTAAGTCATCTTCTCGCCGGTCACTGGATTGACCGACCAGATGATGTCATAGATCGATTCCACATCCTGCAGGAAAGCGCAGAGACGCTCGAGGCCATAGGTGATCTCGCCCGAGATTGGATCGAGATCGATGCCTCCGCACTGCTGGAAATAAGTGAACTGGGTGATCTCGAGACCGTCGAGCATCACCTGCCAGCCGATTCCCCAGGCGCCGAGTGTCGGCGACTCCCAGTTGTCTTCTTCGAACTTGAGATCGTGCTCGCGCAGATCGATGCCGATCGCGGCCAGCGATTCCAGATAAATCTCCTGAATGCCAGCCGGCGGCGGCTTGAGGATCACCTGAAATTGCGTGTGCTTGAAGAGCCGGTTAGGATTTTCGCCATACCGGCCGTCGGCGGGACGCCGCGAGGGCTGCGCGTAAGCAATGCTGATCGGCCTCGGACCGAGCACGCGCAGGAAAGTGTCGGGCGACATCGTGCCCGCACCGACCTCTACATCGTAGGGTTGCTGGAGCACGCAACCCCGCTCGGCCCAGAAGCTTTGCAGCCGAAAGAGCAATTGCTGAAAAGTGAGCGGCTCGGGTCGCGAGGCGATTGGCGACGGTACAGAGAAGTAGAGGCGAAGCGGAAGACGAAGGCAAGACAAACTCTCAGAAATCGGATGTAACCGTAATTCTAACAAGCGCGAGCGAATAGCCAGATATTGCAGGCCCTCCGCGTTCAAGTGGCGACAAATTGACAGAAAAATCGGGACTCCGGGGGGAGTCCCAGCCTGAGGATATGCCCGGGCTGGCGAGGAATTCATGCCACGCCCATGTCCTAGTGATACACGTTTCCGGGACCCGAAAGCCCTGTAGTTTTGCGAAGACTTCTTTCAGCACAATCGGCAGATTCCCGATTTGGGAACTTCATCGGTATTTCGAAACCTATAAAGTTCCTCGACTTGATTATCTGCTGAACCTCATTGTGGAGTTAAGGCCAGCTTTCATGCGGGCCAGCGATCGCGTTTCCGAGCCCCTATGGAGAATCAGATATGCCCAACTTTATCTATAGCGACAATGGAATGAACCTGACTAAGCAGTTCGAAGGATTGAGGTTGTCGGCGTATGCCGACCAGGTCGGCGTCTGGACGATCGGTTACGGCCATACGGGGCAGGGCGTGCATGCCGGGTTGACGATCACTCAAGACCAGGCCGAAGCCTTTCTGGCCAGCGACGTCGCCGGCGCTGTGGCTGGCGTCAACCGGCTGGTGGCCTCTGCGATCAATCAAAACCAATTCGACGCCTTGGTCGATTTCGTTTTTAACCTCGGCTGCGCGAGCCTCGCCAGTTCGACTCTGCTGCGGTTTGTGAACAGCGGAGATTTTGCCGACGCCACCGGCCAATTTCAACGCTGGGACCATGCCGGCGGAGTGGTCGTTCCGGGTCTACTGCAGCGTCGTCAGGCCGAGGCTAACTTGTTTTCGGCTTAACTCTTCCGCCTATTTGAGCTGCTCGAGAGACTTCAGTTCCTGACTGGCCACGCTCACGCGGCAACGGCGCATAGCCCAGGGCGGAAGATTGCTTTTGCCCAGAGGTCAGCATCCACTGCAACATCTGTGCGACCCCGTTGCGTTCTCCGGGGGGCACCGGATCAGGCAAAACAATCCAGGTAAACGTTGTGATCGGATAGGAAGTTTTCCCAGGCGCATCGATGATCGATGAAGTTTCCCCGGGAGTTGCCACTGCCGATTGCGCCGCGGCGGCCACGCTCTCCAGGCTTGCGGTCACATACGCGCCCGCGGAGTTGCGCACCGCGCCGAAACTCAGCTCCATGCTGGATCGCATAGGTCAGTTCGACATAGCCGATCGAGTTGGGCGTTTGTTGTACGAGGCTGGCGACTCCGTCATTGCCGGCGGCGCCGGAGCCCGTTGGCCAATGCGCTGTACTGCCGACCCCAACCGCCGCCTTCCATGCCGGGCTGGTCTTCGAGAGAAAATCGGTAAACGCGTACGTGGTCCCACTGCCGTCGGAACGGTGAACGACGGCAATCGGCGCATTGGGCAGGCTGATCCCGCGATTCACGTCACGAATCTCCCGAGCGTCCCAGCGGGTGATCTTTCCCAGATAGATCCCCGCGAGGATTTCCGGCGTAAAGCGAAGCTCGCGGTCGACTCCGCGAAGGTTGTAGACAGGCACCACCGCGCCTAGCACCGTTGCGAAGCGCTGTAGTTTTGCGCCATCCGGCAAGGCGGGCACATCGGAGGCTGCAAAATCTACCTGTTTGTCGAGCAGCTCTTCAATTCCCTTCTCCGATCCGACCGCTGCATAACTAAGCTGCATTTCCGGGTGAAGCTGACGGTAGGATTGGATCCATGCCTGATAGAGCGGCGCAGGAAAGGTTGCCCCAGCTCCCGACAGGCTCTGTCGCGAGGAGGGAGCATTCGAAACCGATGCATCCGGCGACGGCGCCACGGCTCTCCCGGTCATGTAGCCACGGCCGTGAGCAACTGTTTTGCCCCATGTTCAGCGAGGTTGGAGGTAATTGCCGGCGAGAACAGAACCGGCCGGCGTCACCATGTGAAGACCACAGCGGCTGGGCATTCCCGCCCTCAAGAGTTAAGGACAGATATCCGTTATAAATCGGGCTTCGGCTGCTGCCCTGCGCCCGGGGATTGTTCCCGATATACCCGCTGACCCAGATTTTGCCGCTGCCTTTGAGCACCGCATCCGCCTGCGAGGCACTCCCCACAACGGTCAACTCCGAATGATGCTTGAGGCGTTCGATCATTTCGTTGCGAATCTCGCCCGCGCCCAGCTTGCCGCTGAAGGGTTCGACATAGATTTTTCTGACTTGCGAGAGCGTTGCAGCGGTCTGCGCCTGTACGGCCACCGCGCACACGGCGATGAGCGCCGTAGCCACCGCGACGCCGGCTGATAACCTGCTGCAGGCTTTCCGAAGTGCACTCATTGGCAGAGAGGCCGGAATTTAGCCCTCAAGTGCGGATGATATCAGTTGTTGAAGAAGGTCAGTTATCAGGGTCAGCCGCCCAGGCGGTTAAGGGCGATGGCGCTGATGAGCCGGCGGTCGATGTGCCGCTCCAACGCCTGAATCGCGAAACGGCGCAGATCGGCGGCGCGCTGGCGAGGCCACGCTTCGGCGGCAAGAGCGGGCACTGAGACGCGAAGAATGCGGGCCGCCAACGCCTGCGACTCGATGCTCAGGGTGAAGCGATCCCGCGCGCCGGTGTTGCGCACAAAAGAGTCCGTCACTCAGAGGATGATAATAGGCAGGCTGCACCGCCAGCGGCGCTCCGCAGTGCACACAAACAGTCAGTTCCGGAAGCCAGCCCATGAGCCTGGTCGTCCACAGCGCAAAGTAGGTGACGGGCATCCAGATTGAACCGTTCCGGGTGTAGCCAAGCACAGCGACGAGCAAGCGAAAGACCGCGTCGTGAGGATCGTGATCGGGTAGCGTCTCTTCGAGGACCTCGGAAAAGAAAGCCAGCGCCGAGGCCCGCGCGTAATCGATCGGGGCAGAGAGCGGCGAGGTAACAATGTCGAACGAATCGAGGCGAACCAGCTCCTGGCGCGGCTTCTCGGCATAGCTGGCGCGCACGTGGGTCATCGGCTCCATCGCGCCACCGAAACGCCGGCGCGACCGGGAGGCGGCCTTCGCCACTCCTTTGATCTTGCCAAAGTCACGGGTAAAGAGAGAGACGATCTGGTCGGCCTCGTGAATCGGCCAGGTACGCAACACGATGGCCTCGATCTGGTGCGCGATCACTCGCCGCCTCTGGCGAAGACAATCATTGATTTCAGGATAGCTTGGGCTACAGATCCCCGGTGCACAAGCAGCATCCAGCGGTCATTCCCAGACCAGGGAACGGCGCGAATATGCCCAGTCTTGGAGCAGAACCTCTGTTGCAATGGCTGAGGGTTGAGTCGAGACAGTTGGTCAGGCGGAGGGCCGGGCGGCCCTCCGCAACTGGATAGTTCTCTAGCGGCCGTAATATTCGGCGTTCTTTTGTGTGAAGTGCTGCCATTTCTCGGGCAGATCGTCGGCGGCGTAGATGGCAGAGACGGGGCAGACGGGAACGCATGCGCCACAGTCGATGCACTCCACCGGGTCGATGAACAGCTGATCTACTTCGCCATGCTTTCCGGTCTCGTCCTTCTTTGGATGAATGCAGTCCACCGGACAGGCGTCGACACAGGCGCTGTCTTTCGTTCCAATACAGGGTTCTGCGATTACGTAAGCCATAAAACCGTTCTCCGACTAGGGTTAGGTGCTCTCCAACTACCAGCGATTGTAACAGCATGAAGCGATGCGGCTGGGCTGGATCTTTGCGAAGTCAATTTCAATCTCCGCCGCTGTGACCCGGCTCACAATTCCTCATCTTCCGCGGCTCGCCGATTGAGGAATTCCTGAGGCGTCACTACCGGATTGAGATTGCGGCCGGCGAACAAATCCTCGAAAATCTGCACCAGTTCCCCGTGAATGCGCCCGTTGCTGGCAAGAATCTCGCGGCTGGCCAGATGAAATGGAGAACCGTCGAATAGGTGAGCATTCCTCCCGCCTCAGTCACCATGAGAAAGCCGGCGGAAGTGTCCCAGGGGTTCAAATTGAACTCCCAATAGCCGTCGAAGCGTCCGCAGGCGGTATAGGCGAGATCGAGAGCGGCCGACCCGGCACGGCGCACGCCGTGGGAGCGCATCGTGATCTCCTGGTAAAAGTAGATGTTTGGATTCTGATGGCGTTTCCGCGAAGGAAATCCCGTTGCCAGCAGGCTCTCGGACACCGTCGCAGTCCGCGAGACCTGGATGCGCCGCCCATTCAGGTAGGCGCCCTTCCCTTTCTCCGCCACAAAGAGTTCGTTGCGCGTAGGGTCGAAGATTACCCCGGCGACGATTTGGCCCTCCTCGTCGGCAGACAAACCGGCGGCGCGATACTCCAGCCCCATCGAAATGCAGAAGACCGGGTAGCCATGGGCAAAATTCGTGGTTCCATCGACCGGGTCGACATACCACCGGTACTCGGATTCCATCTGCCCGCGCGTACCCTCTTCGCCATAGACGCCATGGCTGGGAAAGCGCGCGCCGCAAGCGCTCCACGATCAGTCGCTCGCTGGCGCGGTCGGCCTCGGTCACCAGATCGGCTTCGCCCTTATATTCGGTCTCGACGCCGCTCTCATAGAAGCCGCGAACAAGCGTACCGGCTTCCATAGCAATCGCCGCTGCTGGAGCTGCAAATTTCAGGTCCACCTGCGTGGGAAAGAGGTTCATGCGCCGGCCGGCTCTTCGGAAATCCGGGGAGCGTCAGCTCGGGGAGAGGAACGTGCCGTCGAAGTTGCTAGCGGCGGCTCGCAGTGGGCGCTAACAAGTCTTGCTTGACCGAAGCTCTGCGTTCCATTTTCGACTGGCGAAGCCAAAACCCCGTTCACAGCTGCCCCACGATTCCGCTCCCGACGGCGCGCCTCGATGCTGCGAAAACTCTCCGCGATCGTGCGAATCTGGTTCTTGTAGATGAAGAGGTTCGGCTTGCCTTCGCGAGTCAACCGGATCATGCGATCGTCGAAGTACTCGATCCATCCGTAAACAGCCTCGCCATCGCGCAGTTTTACCGTGACCGGAACCTGCCTCTCGCTCAGAAAGCGCAGATAGAGGCTCTCCTGTCCGGTCTCGCCTGGAGGCGGACTCTTGCGCCGCTGACGCGATGGACTCTTAAGGGACATTGCGCACTATTGTAACTAATCCCCTGGCCACTAGCCGATCATAAATTCCGCCTCGCAATGGTGTAAGGTTGAAATTAAGCCCGATCGCACGGCCGATTTTCCGCTCCCTCCCGCTCTTGGCTTGGCACTCTTTCGCACGATCGACCGCGGGGCCGCGCCACAGGCATTCGATGCGCGCACCCTTTCGAAACGTTTGGCTCTCACATGCTCTTGTTGCGATGCAAACCGCCGGTCACCCGGCGAGGTGGAGACCTCTCTATCCATGAAGAATGGCCAGCCATCGGCATATCTCAGCTTCACGCTCCACGCGCACTTGCCGTATGTGATCCATCACGGCACCTGGCCGCACGGGCTGGAATGGCTTCACGAGGCGGCTGCCGAGACCTACCTGCCGCTGCTGGCGGTTCTCCGCCGTCTTGAGGCCGACGGATTGGCGTTGAAGGCAAACGTAAGCCTCTCGCCCGTCCTGCTCGAACAGCTTTCGCATCCGACCTTCAAAGCAGGAATTCCCGAAATACCTTGAGCGCAAGATCAACTCGGCGCGCGAAGACGAAAACTACTTCCGCCAAAATGGCGAACACCGTTATGCCGAAACCGCCGTCTTCTGGTTGGAATTCTTCAAGCGAACCTTGGCTGACTTCTACGAACTCGACCGCGACATCGTGAAAGGCTTTCCGGCATTTCAACGACACCGGAGCCATCGAGATCCTGTCCTGCGCGGCGACCCACGGATATCTGCCTCTGCTGGGGACCGACGAGAGCATTGCCGCACAGATCCGCACCGCAGTTGCCGTGCACGAGCGCCACCTGGGTCGAAAGCCGCGCGGCATGTGGGTTCCCGAGTGCGGCTATCGCCCGTCGGGGTTGTGGCAGGCGCCAGTTGTTGCCGACGGTGAAGCCGGCCCATCCGCGCCTTTCTGTCAGAATCGGAGTAGAAGAGGCGCTGGCCGAGGCGGGAATTGAATATTTCTTTGTCGACACTCACCTCGTCGAAGAGTCGATCCTCTTCACTCCGTACGAGATGAGGTCCGGCAATCTTGGGATGCTGCTTGCATAACCTGCCCGCTCACGAGCTTCGGCGCAAGCGGGACCTGGAGGCGATCTACCACCCATACATCGTGGACGGCCCCGGCGCCGAAACTCATCCGGTGACCGTGTTTCCCCGCGACCCGCAGACTGGCCTGCAGGTATGGAGCGGAGACACCGGCTACCCCGCCGATGGCAATTATCTCGACTTTCACAAGAAGCGCTGGCCCGGCGGACATCGCTATTGGCAGGTAACGCTGGCGCAGTCGGAGATGGAGCACAAGCAGCCCTATTATCCCGAGGAGGCCCAGGCACGCACCCTCGTCCACGCCGAGCATTTTGCTGATCTTGTGACCGCTTCCCTCCAGGGCGTCATCGACGAACGCCAGCCGCCGATACTCGCATCACTCTTTGATGCCGAGCTCTTCGGCCACTGGTGGTTCGAGGGACCGCTGTGGCTCGAGCAGGTCGCCCGCATCTTCGCGCAGCGAAGAGTTGCCTGTTGCTCTGGTCACTGCCAGCGAATACCTGGCCAGAACTCCCGCAGCGATGAAGTCGCAGCTGGGCGAGGGATCGTGGGGCAAGAACGGCAACAACGAAGTGTGGCTCAACGACCAAACCGCCTGGACCTGGAGCCACCTCTACCGCATCGAGCGCGTGATGCGCGACGTGGCCGGCGACGATCGCTGGCGCGATGGCGGTTGGGGCGAGCGAATCGCGAAACAAATGGCGCGCGAGTTGTTGCTGCTTAGAGTCCTCGGACTGGCAATTCCTCATCACCACAGCCGCGGCCCGCGACTACGCGGAGAAGCGCTTCCATGGCCATCTGCACGAGTTTGCCGAGCTGGAGATGCTGTGGGCGGAGTTCCTCGCCAACTCCGCGCTCTCCCCGGATTGCCAGAAGACCCTCACCGAGCTCGAAGAGCGCGATTCCCTCTTCGCCGAGATCGACCCCGGACTGTGGGCGAGGCGATAGAGAGTCCTGCCCTCAAAGCGAAAGAAAAGGCCGCACCCAGAAATCTGGATGCGGCCTTCTTACGCTCCTATCGGCCTAAGTCACCGAGACGGTGATCGTTCCGGTTTCGATGACTTTCCCAGTCGCCGCATCGGTCCCTGTGACGGTGAACGTGTAACTGCCGGCCGTCGTTCCGGATTCCCGTTGTTGTTGTTTCCACCTCCGCCGCCACAGCCGACCCCGGCCATTGCGACCAGGAAGACCAGCAGGCTAAGCATGGATTTCCATCCGCGACGACGAGCGGGTATCCCGAAGAAGAGCATGCAGGCCAGCGCGGCGCCACCAGCCGCGGTGTACCAGTGCTGCTTCTGTGGATAGGCCAGAGCTCCGCTTGACGACGCTGTCGTTGCGATAGTTGCAGTGCGGTCGCCGCTGTGGTTCCGGTGATCGCCAGGGAAGAAGCTGACAAGGCAATCGTTGGCAGATCGATCGCACCGGCAGGGTTGGCTGTCAGCGAAGCAGTCAAATTCACGTCCCGGTATACCCCCCGGTGGCGTCACGCTTATCGTCGAAGTATTTCCACTCGTTGCGCCCGGGCAATCGTCACCGCTGTACCCGAGACGTAAAGCTGCGCCGGTGGCGTGGCGCCGACTTCACAATCAACCGGCATGATTTCGAACAAGGCCGAGGTCACCTTGCCGGTAGCGACATCGGACGCGCATCGATGGATACCGTATAACTTCCTGCGGTGGTTGTCGAAGTGGTCGCGACCGTCAGAGTAGAAGTCGCAGCAATACCGCGCCAGAGATGGTCACCGGAGTCGGGTTATAGGAACATGTCGGAATCGAAGTGGCGCCCGACCGACCCACTTACCGAGCAGGTCAGGTTCACCGCGCCGGTAAAGCCATTGCTAGGAGTGACCGTGACAGTGCTCGTCCCGGAGCCCCCTGCCGTGATCGGAGCAATGCTGGTGCCAGAGATGTTGATGCATGGGTGCGGGCGCAGTGACCGTCATCATGGCACTGCCGGGCTTGTGGCTTTCAGCATAGTTAATGTCACCGCTATATTCTCGCTGTGATTGATTGGCCCCGACCGGAATTGCCGTAGTGGTCAGGCTCGCCGTCGCATCAGGGAAATCGTTGGTATCGCTGCCCGCAGTGATCCGCTTACAGGAGCACCTAGGGCAGTCGTCTCCAGAGTAGAAAGTAACTGTCCCACCCGTTGGCGCAGCGCCCACATATGTTTTTGTCAAAAATGGCGTGCTGAGCATAACGCTCGATCCCGAGGAACATTATTCGAGCTGTATCCGAGCGTCATGCTCGGCGTCTGTTGCGTATGGTCAGGGTTGAAGTTCCGGCGCTGCTGTTGAAGCTCGGGTCACCGGAGTAGCTGGCGGAAAACGCGTAGACACCGGCATTGGCAGAAAAGTTCTGATCTTCGGCGTTTCCGAGGCTGTTGAGCTTAAACGGGCTCCCGGCGAGCCCCGATCCGTTCGCCGTCAAGGTCACGGTTCCAGTCGGCACTCCATTTCCCGAGGCGCCGGCGATATCGATTCGCGGAATCACGTAGTACGCGCCGTAAGTCGCGGTCGTGCCTGGAGTTGGAGTTGCCGTTCGTGACGTTATAGAGAACAGACGTGACCGTCGTCGTGCTGGCTTCGGGAGCCACCGTCACCGCGACTGGATTGGAATCACTCCCGGCAAAGATATTGGCGCCATCGTTATAGCCCCCGTAATGCGCGACGACGTTATAGCTGCCGCCCGGGAAGGCTGTTCAGCGTCGCCTGCGCCGTCCCACCGGCTAGCGTGGCGTAACCGATCGAACCGTTCGTCGTTGCTCCGTTGAAGGAAACGTCCCCCGAGGGAGCGCCGGTGGTCGAGCTGACCTTGGCCGTTGCCGTGATCGTACGTGCCGTGTGTGAATGTGGTACTGGAGAGGGCCAGGTCGTGGTCGTAGAAGCCAAAAATCGGCTGTAGTCCATTGATTAACCATGTTGTTGGCATTGACGGACCCAGTCCGGTTCCATAGTCATAGCCAGCGGCTGTATTCCAGGCCAGATCGCCGGGATATCCTGATGAATCGATCGTTCCGTAGCCTGCTGCCGTTGTCAAAGCCAGAACCCCGTAACCGTCCCCATTGGTCTTGGCGTAGCAATTCGAGCGACCCCGCAACGCAAGGCTGGGATATCGTCCCTTTGGTGATATCGTTAAAGATGCACGTTGAGCGCCGGGCCCGGTGCTCGAATTGCAACCAGCTGAGCCCTCCTTTGCCGCCAGGTTGTACAAGTGCGTAATTCGGTTGCCGACGCGGGCACCCAGTTTCTGGTTCAGAATCGAGAACATGCCAGCCGGGCGGGCGAGGCCACCGAAGTCCCACCGTACCCTTGGAAATCGGCATATGCGGGATTGAGATTGCATTCCTGCGCCCGACGGTGATTCGGCGTCCTGCTCAGCAAACGATGTAGAAGCTACCGGCAAAGCCATTGCTCGCGAAGAGCGAGATGTCCGGGGTATCGCGAACGCTTGTCTTTGCAAGTACCCACCTGCCAGGCGGGTTTGGCATATCCGCCGGCAAAGGAGGCAGCACTCGTCGAGACGATACAATTACTCGGACCGCCGGCTGCCGCCGGTGATCTGCAATCCGGCATAGCTGACCGGAGACTTTCCCATTCATTACAGTTGTCGAGGGTCAGTCTGGTCCCGGTTATCGGCGAAAACTTGCATTCGTGCAGGAGTTGTTCCAGGTGGTCTCGGGGATATATCCTTTTGCCGAGGCTTGTGTGGTGGAATTGTTCGTCGCGCTCCAGTAATCAGCTAGCGATTGTGTGAATCTGGTCGAAGTCTGTCCCGCCAACCGCGACATTGTATGGAGTTGAGGCATTACCTCTCACCGCATGGCCATACTTGCGCCTCGCATTGCCGAGGGCCATCCACGCCATAGTCACAGTTTGCAGAACCCTCGTCACCCGACGCGACAAAAGCAGGAAATCCCCTGCGCAGAGGCTTGCTCCCACAGTGTGTATTCAGGAATTGATTGCCGCCATTGCCTAGAACTAGCTCACACGATCCAGATAGCTTTCGCTCATGACCGGCGCGAGGTTATTGTCGACAATATAAAGAGCGCCGAAAGATCGGCACCTCGGTTGTCGATCGTAGTCTTGCTGAGATGACAAAATCGATCAGTGCACCTTTGGCCACTGCCCCTGACCATTGGATGTCGATGTCTGCCTCGCCTCCTCTCCGCCACCCGGTTTCCAGGGTGAGGCCGTCGAGGATCATATTCAGATACTGCTGCTGAAATGTAGCGGGAGATCCGCCTGTGGGCAACCCGAAAAATGTGCGGAAATTATTCGGATCTCAAGATTAATATCCGTTCGACCGACAATCGCTATCGTTTGGCCTGTGCCGTCAAGCGGGGCTGCCGTCCACAAAGGCAGGACGTTGATAGATGGTCGCCAGATCATAGGGTCCGAGTAGCGTAGAAATCTTCGGTTGCGCTGGTGGGCGAAGTTGAAGCCCAGGTTCTTTCAACCGCCACCGGGTCACTTTTCCAGTCGACTTTGTCGCTATGGAAACTGCCAACAAAATGACTGGCGGCTTCCTGGGAAAGTTGTTCAACGATCAAAGCCGACGATGACCGGGGCCAGCGCGGAGGGAATCTGCGGATTGCTTGCGTTCGCATACTGCAACTCTCCGTTGACAAGGTAGCTGTGAATTTCAGTATGCAACGAGTTCGCAACCTGACCGGCCGTTCCTGAAAACTCGATGAACATCCCGCTCTTCGAAACGGAACCGATTTCGAATCCTTGCGACTGGAGCCAGTTCGTAATGGCCTTGATGTCGGCCGGGTTGGGACCATATTTGTCCCCTAATTGCTCGGGCGTCAGCCATTGGTGATAATTTGCCGAATGCTTGTCCTGCTGCTGGTCCAGAAAGGTCTTCAATGCCGCCTCCTGGATGTCGCTGCGCTTGAGCACCATGAGCATGCGTTTCATGGGCAGGCTTGCCACGTACCGCGCCGTGGTCGAACTTCGCATTCGCCAGCGGATGCACATTTCCCTTGAGCGTCGTCAAAACCGTGTTATCGACGGCCTCAGTGATGCGCGCCGGATTGGCTGCGCTCTGCTGCGCGGAGGCGGAACTCATTGCCCCCGAGAGCACGGCGCCCAGGATGCTGAGGGCGAAGAGACGAACAGCGGGGCGAACGAGAGAATGAGGGCATTTCAATTTCTGAATCATGGCCATCCTTGGCAGATACGTTGTGAGCTTCAGACACAAGATCGACTACGCCGCATGCTAGAGAAGATTTTGAAAAGGCAAGCGCAATTGTTCTACGGGAACAGACAGACACAGTCAAGCGAACCTGCCAGCAGGCTGCACAAACTTTCTGGTGCGGGCTGGGAGGAAGTTGCTGCAAGCATAGCGAGTGTAAAACGAATTGAAGAAACTATAACCCGAAATTCATAAGTTGTATTGGCCTGACTGCAAAACATGGGCGGCGACCGCGCGACTCAGTTGAACAGCGTTGGCCGGCTCATGTTTGGCCAACCGCCGCACGATGGCGAGCTGGATACGCAGGGTATCTCCCTCAGCGACCGCCGCGATAATTCGGCGTGCCGCCTGCTCGACCACGCCAAAAGCGTGGGCGGCATAGAGTTGGGTCATCGTGGTTGCAATCGAACTGCCACCGAGCTTGCGCGCCCGCAACAGCGCCGATTCGAGTGCGTAGACTTCCATGGTGATGTCGGCAATATCCGCCATGATCTCCTGCTGGTCAGCAAGCCCGGTCATATATTTCTGCGAAGCGGCCCCCGCAGTAAAGAGCGCCAGCTTCTTCGCCGAGGCAAGCAATCCGGCCTCGCGGGCGAGTGGATCGTCCGCGTCTTCATCCGAGTCGCCGAACGAAGGCGGCGCCATCACCTCGTCCATCAGCTTGTTGATCGCCGGCAAGAGCGGAAGCTGGCCCGACATCGCGCGCTTAAGCAGAAAACCCGTGATGATGAGGCGGTTGATCTCGTTGGTGCCCTCAAATATCCGGTTGATGCGCGAATCGCGATAAGCGCGCTCCGCCGGATACTCCTCCACATATCCATAACCTGCATAAATCTGGACGACATGATCGACAACCACGTCGAGCATCTCTGAGCCCCAGACCTTCAGGATCGAGCACTCAACGGCATATTCCTCAATGCGTTTCTGGATTTCTTTCGGCTCATACGCCACGGCCGGGTCTATGGCCGCCAGAGCGGCATCGATCATGCCCACCGTGCGGTAGGCCATACTTTCGCCTACGTAGATCCGGGCCGCTGAGTCTGCGAGCTTCTGCTGAATGAGACCAAACTCCGCGATAGCCTTGCCAAAAGCCTTGCGCTCTTTCGCATACTGAATGCCGTTCTTGAGCGCGGTTCGAGCCCCCCCGACGCAGGCCGCGCCCAGCTTGAAGCGGCCAATATTCAGGATATTGAAGGCGATATGGTGACCCTTACCTACCTCGCCAAGCAGGTTTGCGGCGGGAATTCTGCAATCGGACAAAATCAGCGGGCAGGTCGACGAACCGCGGATGCCCAGCTTGTGCTCCTCGGCCCCGACGGTGAGGCCGGGAGTATCGCGCTCGATTAGAAAAGCGGAGAGCTTCGCCCTTTCGGGATTCGGATCTGCCGGGTCGGTCACCTTGGCAAAAACTGTAAACAGGTCGGCGAAGCCCGCATTTGTGATCCACATCTTCTCGCCGCTGAGAATGTATTGCTGCCCATCCTCGGAAAGAACGGCGCGCGTGCGCAGATTCATCGCATCCGAGCCGGAGGTAGCTTCAGAGAGCGCATAAGCGCCTAGCCATTCGCCGGTCGCAAGCCTGGGCAGATACCTCTTCTTCTGTTCCGCAGTGCCGTACCAGACAATCGGCAACGTTCCGATGCCGACATGGCCGCTGAAGGCAACGGAGAAGCTGGCCAGCTGCGATAGATGATCGGCGACGATGGCTGAGGTGACCTTGTCCATGGCCAGGCCACCATATTCTTCGGGAATATCGACCGCCATCAGACCCAGTTCGCCCGCCTTGCGGAGCAGTCCGCGGGTGACGGTAAAATTCTTGGCCTCGATCTGGTCCGCCGCCGGGAGCACCTCATTGGCAGCGAACTGATGGGCGGTGTCGGCGATCTGCCGCTGCTCCTCGGTGAAGTCTTCCGGCGTAAATATATCTTCGGGGAGCAGATCGTTGAGGAGGAAGCTGCCTCCCTTGATTTCTGCAGTGGAGGTAGCAGGCGGCGCGGACGGTGCGGTGGTGGCCATGCGCAAATTTATAGCACTTTTCCGGCGGGTCTGACTGTGTCGCGTTTTTACGACTTCCGGAACCCCTCTATACCCCGCGCCAGCTAGACGACTTTCAGTCCAACCGCTGCCGCCAATTTGAATTGCCGCTCGTCGAAGGTCCAGAATTCTCTGCAGCTAAGCTCCAGAGCGGATGCAATGTGTAGCGTGTCAAAGGATCTTGTCCCGAAAGCCGAAACGTAATTCCGCGCCAAGGTAGTTCCCCTCTGAAATGCCCCCAAGGGAATTATCCGCCACCTCCCATACGAGGTTCGCGATGTCCAGATCAAATTTCTCGAGAACCAGACGTGCGTCCGATTCGGAAAGATTTTCGGCGAAATACCTGCTGTGCGACAGCGTGAGTAAACTCCAGTTGGTGCAACGGCGTCAGCCAAACCCGAGGTCGCATATTCATGCGGCGCAATGCGTCTGGCGAATGGCTCTCGCCAACATAGACTGCGACGATAAAACTTGAATCGGCATAGATATTCAATAGCGCCCACGGTCCTCGATAAACTCGTCGACAATGTTTAAGACGCGATCTCCAAATATCGCCTTTTGCCGCGCCTCAAAATCCGGCCATTCAACAGGCGGAGCAGCCTTCTGAGGAGGAACGATGCGGCCGATCACGTTGTTCCGGTCGCGCAATTCGACGGACTTTCCCGCCTTCAACCACTCCTTGAGCTTGCGGGTATTTCGGAGCTCGCGCATCGTCATGGTTGGCATAGACAATTGTGACACATAATTGTGTCACAGAAAGGCTTCATCAATTCAGATTCTCAAATATCCCTGCCGCACCCATCCCGCCACCCACGCACATCGTAACCAGCCCATATCGCGAATTCCGCCGTTTCATCTCGTAAATCAGCGTCGCCGTAAGCTTGGCTCCCGTGCAGCCCAGAGGATGTCCCAATGCAATGGCCCCACCGTTCACATTCACCTTGGCAGGGTCGAGGCCAGCCAACTTGATCACCGCCAGAGCCTGGGCGGCGAAAGCCTCGTTGAGCTCGATGAGATCAATATCATCCAAAGTCAGTCCGGCGAGCTTCAGGGCCTTCGGGATGGCGAAGACGGGACCCACGCCCATCTCCTCAGGCAGCGTTCCGGCGGTTGCAAAGGCTACGAATCGAGCGAGGGGCTTGATTCCCAGTTGCTGCGCGCGTTCGCTCGACATCACAATGGCCGCGGCCGCGCCGTCGGACGTTTGCGATGAGTTCCCGGCCGTGACCTGGCCTCTCGCGTGAAAAACGGGTTTCAGCTTCGCCAGCGCCTCCAACGAAGTGTCAGAGCGTGGCCCTTCATCAGTGGTGAAGTCGGTGGACCGAGTCTCAGGTTTTGAAGGATTTTTTGTCGCCTTCGAATTCGTCACCGTGACGGGCACAATCTCGTCTTTGAACTTCTCGATGGCGGCTATTGCCTTCTGATGGCTGGCTAAGGAGAACTCGTCCGCCGCTTCACGTGAGATCTCATAATGCTTCGCGACACGCTCGGCGGTAAGTCCCATCGTCAAATAGGTGTCGGCATAGTGATCGACAAGCCAGGGATTGACGGCAATCTTGTTGCCCCCCGAAGGGACCATGCTCATCGATTCCGTACCACCAGCCAGGATCACCTCCGCGCCTCCGCCACGAATGCGGTCGGCAGCAAGAGCGATCGACTGCAATCCGGAGGAGCAAAAACGGTTGATCGTCATCGCCGAGCATTCCAGAGGCAGACCCGCGCGAAGGCTGGCGATGCGAGCGACGTTCATTCCCTGTTCCGCCTCGGGCATCGCACAGCCAAGAATGACGTCGTCAATCTCCTTCGCATCAAGTGTCGGGATGCGGGCGAGAGCACCACGGATCGCCGTCGCTGCCAGGTCGTCAGGGCGTGTGGTGGCGAGCGTCCCACGGCCCGATTTCCCGACCGCCGTGCGAACCGAACTGACAATGACTGCTTCTCTCATAACGACTCCGACTCTTCACTTCAAAAACATGCAGGTTAGATTCGCGAGCTTGCGCACTCCACATCTGTTCAATTTCTCAAAGGCTTTCCCGTCTTCAGCGTGAACGCAATCCTCTCCAACGTTTTGCGTTCGCCGCAAAGCGACAGGAAGGCCTGGCGTTCCAGATCGAGCAAGTACTGCTCGGAGACAAACGAGCCCGGCGTCAGACTCCCTCCGCAAAGAATATTGGCGACATGGTTGCCGATCTTGGCGTCGTGGTCGCTGATGTATTCACCCTGGCGCATGAGATGGACGCCAAGCTTTAGCGTCGCGAGCACCGCATCGCCCGGAACAGGAATCTGCATGCGCGGAACCGGCGCAGCATAGCCTTCCTCTGCCAGCGCAATCGCAACCTGCTTGGCATCGGTGAGTACGCGCTCCCGATTGGGAGTAATTACGTCCTCTGTGCGCAAGCAAGCCCATGCTGCGCGCCTCGGCCGCAGAGGTCGAGACCTTAGCCAAGGCAATCGTCTCGAAACTTGCCCTTCATCGCGGCCAGTAACTCCTTCGATTGGGCGAACTTGATCGGCGAGCCGCGCAGGGTCGATACCAGAGGCACTTCGGCCGCCCGATCGATTGCCCGCAGCGCCATCTCTTTGGTGCCTCCACCGCCGGGAACAAGCCCGACCCCAGTCTCCACCAGCCCCATATAGAGTTCGGCGTGAGGCTGGCGGCGAGCGGCGTGAAGACAAATTTCAGTTCCTCCACCAAGGCACATGCCGTAAGGAGCAACGATCACCGGGCGTGGAGAAAACTTGATCGCAGCGGTCATTCCCTGGAAGGCGCGAATGGCCAAATCGACTTCATCCCACTCGCCCTCCTGCGCGGCAAGTAACAGTTGCATCAAGTTCGCACCGACGGAGAAGTTCGCTGCATCACCACAAATGACAAATCCCTGGAAGTCGCGCACTGTGTCGCTATCGGGCTTAAGTGTCTGAGTAATCAGCCGGACGATATCGTCACCGATGGCGTCCTTCTTCGAATGAAGCTCGATGCAGGCGATGCCCTCGCCAATGTCGATCAGCGATGCGCCCGGCTTTTGCCGCACAACTCCGTTGGCTTTGCGATAATTTGCAACCGTCGCTGTGCCCTTTGGCCGTGCAACAGGCGTCCATCTCTCCAGTTACCGAATGAAAGCATCGGCGACCAGACGGAACGCTGGCGTCCTCGACATACCAACTCGTGTGACCGGAATCGAAGAGCTTCTGAACCGCAGGCGCAATGGGCGCCGGAAAACTTCCCGACTCAATCGTCCGTTTCACGCCCACCGCATCCCACATTTCAAATGGACCCATCTCCCAGTTGAAACCGGTACGCATCGCGCGGTCGATCGAGGCTAGATCGTCGGCAATCTCAGGCAGGCAGGCGGCAGCATAATTCCACAGCTGCGTAAGCATGGGCCAGTAAAAAGCCGCGGCTTTGTCTTTTCGCGGATCGCCCTCAAGCAGCATCCGCAACCGCTCGGGCAACGTCTCCGCATTCTTCGCCATCTCGAGCGTCGGAAATTTGGGACGCCCCGCAGGTTGATACTCCAGCGTCTTCCAATCGAGTGCAAGCCGGATGTCTTTGCCCTGTTCGTCCTTCCCAGCGTTCGCAAGGAAGTTCTTATCAGCCTTTTTATAGAATCCCTGCCCGCTCTTATCGCCCAGCCAGCGCCTCTCGAGCATTTTCTCGATGAACTCGGGTAGTTGCACCGCGGCAGCATCCTCGGCACGAGACCGGCTGAAGTTACGCGCCACGCTGGCGAGCACATCGATGCCCACCATGTCAGCAAGACGAAAAGTCCCGGTACGTGGCCAGCCAATCGCTGAGCCCGAGAGCGCATCTACTTCCTCAATCGTCAGCCCCTGCTCCTGCATCAGCCGAACGCCGTTCAACATCGCAAACGTGCCGATGCGGTTGGCGATGAAGTTCGGCGTATCGCGCGCGTAGACCACCGACTTGCCCAGACGCCGATCGGCAAAAGCTGCGATGGCCGCGACGGCCTCCGGATCGGCCTGTGGCGTCGCAATAATCTCAAGCAAGCGCATATATCGCGGCGGATTGAAGAAATGGGTCCCAAACCAGCGCCGGCGAAACTCCGCTGGCATTTCAGCCGCGATAGACGCAACCGGCAGCCCGCTGGTGTTCGTCGTAACGATGGCATCTGGACGCAGATACGGCGCAATCTTCTTCAGCAGCGCCCGCTTGATATCCAGATTTTCCGAGACCGCCTCAATGATCCAGTCGCAACCGCTCAGCAGATTCAGATCGTCTTCAAAGTTGCCTGCGGTTATGAGTTCAGCCGAAGAACTCTCATAAAACGCCGCCGGCTTCGACTTCACCAGCGCCTCAACTGCCTTCGCTGCCAGCAAACTGCGCGAACCGGAAGCAGCACCCTCAGGCACAATATCCAGCAGAATCACCGGCAAGCCGGCATTCGCCAGATGAGCGGCAATACGCGAGCCCATCGTCCCGGCCCCCAGCACAGCCACTCGCCGCAGCAGTGGCAACCGCGCTGCTGTCCCCTCTGAACCGGATCGTTCGCCGCTCGTACTTCCGACGCCAACGGAGGAAAGGGTTGCGCTCATTCATCAGACTCCTGAATCGAGTCGAGCTTAGTGAATGCCTATTGCCTCGTCAAGGCGGCCCAGTCGTTTGACACTCGGAGGGGTGACGGATAGCTTCAAAACAAGCTTCCTGTGCGATTTCCAGAGGCCCGAATTGAGGTTCGTCATATCGATGTCGACATCCCCTAAGCCTGTAACCAGGCTTGTTCTGCTGCTGCTCTTCACCGTAGCGATCGCCCACGCTCAGGACCTGGCGAGTTTTGAAAAGCGAGTCACCGTCAAAGTCCTTCCAAACGGCCTCACCCTGATCGTCTGCGAACGCCCTGAAGCGCCCGTCTTCTCCTTCTACACCAGCGTAGACGCGGGCGATGCCAACGATCCCGGCGGCCAATCGGGACTGGCGCACATGTTCGAACATCTTGCCTTCAAGGGCACCAAAGACATCGGAACCACCAACTATCCGGCAGAAAAGGTCGCGCTCGAAAAAGTCGAACAGACTTACGCCGCCTACGATTTTGAATACCGTAAACGCGTCGGCCGCGATGAGGCCAAGCTGAAAGAACTGAAGGCCGTCTTTGACGCTGCGGTCAAAGACGCCCAGCAGTACGTGGTCCCCAACCAGTTCACCGAGATCGCCGAGGCCAACGGCGCGGTCGGCATCAACGCCTCGACCTCGCTCGACACCACCCAATATTTCTGGAGCATGCCCGCCAACCGCTTTGAGCTTTGGGCATATATGGAAAGCGACCGCATCGCGAACCCCGTCCCGCGCGAGTTCTACAAAGAGCGCGATGTGGTGATGGAAGAGCGCCGCATGCGCGTCGATTCCAGCCCCATCGGCAAACTGGTGGAGCAGTTCCTGGCCGCAGCCTACGTGGCCCATCCCTACCATCGTCCGAATGTCGGTTGGGAGTCGGAGCTCAGCCAGATCACGGCCACCGAAGCCGCCGCATTCCACGCCAAGTACTACGTTCCCGCCAACATCGTCGTCGCCGTTGCCGGAGACATAAAAGCCTCAGAGGCGATGCCCGTTCTCGAGAAATATTTCGGCCGCATCCCCGCCGGCCCAAAACCTGAGCCAATGGCCACCGTCGAGCCTCCGCAAGTGGCGGAGAAGACCGTCATCCTCAAAATGCCGAGCCAGCCACTCTATCTCGAGGGCTACCACCGGCCCGACTACCTCGACCCCGACGACGCCGTCTACGATGCGATCTCCGATATTCTCTCCAACGGCCGCACCTCGCGCCTCTACCGCAGCCTGGTGCGCGACCAGCAGATCGCCGCGGAGGCCGCCGGCTTCAGCGGATTTCCCGGCGACAAATATCCGGGGCTCTTTGCCTTCTTTGCCGTTCCGTTGCCCAGCCATACACCCGACCAGATGAAAGACGCGATCCATAAGGAGATCGACAAGCTGAAGACTACTGACGTGACCGACGAAGAGTTGGAGATGTTCAAGACCAGAAGCCGGGCCGACCTGCTGCGCGGCCTCGGCGACAACGAAGGCCTCGCCAGCCAACTCGCCGAATACCAACAGCGCTACGGCGACTGGCGCGAACTCTTCAAGCAGCTCGACAAGATCGACAAGGTTTCAAAGGCGGACATACGACGCGTGGCCAATAAGACCTTTGTCGATACCAACCGTACGGTCGGAATTCTCCAATTTGAACAACCGAAGAACGCATCGTCTGGACCCGCACCTGCCGGCAACGGAGGTGCGGAATGAAGCGCCATCTATCCCTCCTGAAGCTCGCCTCGGTCGCTATCGCCCTCTCGCTGTGCGCGCCGGTATTTGCACCAGCCCAGACTCCGGCGCCAGTGCCGGCACAGGCGCAGCCCTGGAAGTCCATTCCGATACCGCCGCTTCCGCCATTTAACCCTGCGCAGCCCAAACGCATTCAGCTAAAGAATGGCACCGTTATCTTCCTCGCCGAAGACCACGAACTCCCCTTCATCAGCGGCTTTATCGAAATGAAAGGAGGTTCGCGCGACGAGCCCGCAGCCAAAGTAGGCCTGGTCGAGCTCTACGGCAGCACCTGGCGCACCAGCGGAACAGCAACGCAGGATGGCGACAAGCTCGACGACATCCTCGAGGCCAAGGCCGCCAAGGTTGAGACCGGGGGCGACATCGACTCGACGTCTATCGAGTGGAACTGTTTCAAGCAGGACGAAGACCAGGTCTTTGCGATCGTGCTCGACCTTCTGCAGCACCCGGTTTTCAGCGAAGAAAAGCTCAAACTAGCCCAGCAGCAGATGGCCACCGGCATCGTCCGCCGCAACGACAGCGCCTCAGAAATCGCCAGCCGCGAAGCCGCACGTCTCGTCTACGGCGCCACCAGCCCCTACGGGCGCCAGCCCGAGATCGCGACCATGATGTCGGTCACTGTGGCCGATCTTAAGGCCTGGCACGAGCGCACCGTCATCCCCAATGGCATGATCATCGGCGTCAGCGGCGACTTTGACTCAGCCGCCATGGAAAAGACCCTGCGCGCCGCCTTCGAGACTCTCCCCGAAGGTAAACCAGTCGTCGAGCCGAAAGAGGCGTTTCCCGGACCCAAGCCAGGCGTCTACTTCGTCGACAAGAGCGATGTGAATCAGAGCAACGTTCGCATCGTCGGACTCGGTACCGAACGCAGCAACCCGGATTACTACGCGCTCTCGATCATGAACGAAGTCTTCAGCGGCGGCTTTGGCTCGCGCCTCTTCCAGGACGTTCGCACCAAACGCGGCCTTGCCTATGCCGTCGGCGGCGCTTACGGCGCTTCTTACGATCATCCCGGCACCTTCTACGTCGGCGCCTCCACTAAGAGCGCAACCACGGTCGCGACCGCCCAGGCGATCCTCGACGACATCAAGGACCTCAAGACCCAGCCATTTACCGAAGAAGAGCTGAAGCGTGCCAAAGACCAGGTGCTCAACTCCTTCATCTTCCGCTATGACTCCGTCGACAAGGTTCTCAATGAGCAGGCCAAGCTGGAGTTCTACGGCTACCCCCTCGACTCTCTCACCAAATATCGCGAGGGAGTGGAAAAGGTGACCACTGCCGACCTTGATCGTGTCGCGAAGAAATATATCGACCCGTCGAAGCTGGCTATCCTCGTCGTTGGCAACTCAACCGAGTTTGGCACGCCTCTATCTACGCTGGGGCCAGTACAACCCATCGACATCACGATACCCATGCCGCCCGGAATGGCCGGCCCGCAAGGCCCAGGAGATGGTCCGAATCAATGACGGACCGAACCTATCCATTGGAGCAATAACATGCAATTGGCTATCGCAATCATGGCCGCCGGCAAAGGCACGCGCCTCAAATCCAAGCGCCCCAAGGTGCTGCATGAGATCGGCGGCAAGCCGCTGCTCGCCCATGTGATCGCCGCGGCGGCACACATCGTACCTCCCTCGGACATCTATGTCATCGTTGGCCACGAAGCAGAGAAAGTCCAGGCCGCTGTTGCCGCAACCGGAGTTAAATTCGTGCTGCAACCCGATCAACGCGGCACCGGCCACGCCATCCAAACCGCCCGCGAACATGTGAAGGACTACGGAACTCTGCTTGTGCTCTCCGGCGACGCCCCGCTCATCCGGCCGGAAACCATCGCACACATGCGTGACTTCCACTTCGCCCAGCTCGCTGCGATGACCATCCTCACCGCCGAGCCGGCAGATCCCTTTGGCTATGGCCGCGTCATCCGTTCCAGCGCGGATTCCCCCGAGGTCACCGCAATCGTCGAGCAAAAGGCGCTCACTCCGGAACAGGCCAAAGCACCAGAGATCAATTCCGGCATCTACGCCTTTGCAACCGTTCCACTCTTCGAACACATCGACGCCCTCGCCACCAACAATGCCCACGGCGAACTCTATCTCACTGACATGGCCGGCCTGCTCGTCAACGCCGGCCAACGAGTAGTGGCCATCAAGTCCGAAGACCCAACTGAAGTGCTCGGCGCCAACACCATCGCTGAGATGATGGGTCTCGACTCCGCCATGCGTGTAAAGAAGGCGCGCCAATTGATGGCCGAGGGAGTCACCATCTTCCGCCCCGAAACCGTCATCATCGACGCCGACGTGACCGTCGGCGCTGATACCATCATCGAGCCCTTCGTTCAGTTGCTCGGCCGCACCGCAATCGGCGAAGACTGCAGAATTCGCTCCCACTCCGTCATCGAGAACTCCACCCTCGAGAACAACGTCTTGATCCGCAATGGCAGCCTGCTCACCGAAGCGACTATCGGTACCGGCTCATTCATCGGCCCCTACGCACACCTTCGCCCCGGCAGCGAGATCGGCGAGGGCGCGCACATCGGCAACTTCGTCGAGACCAAGAAGATCAAGATGGGCAAAGGTTCCAAGGCCAATCACCTGAGCTACCTCGGCGACGCCACGATCGGCTCCGGCACCAACATCGGCGCAGGAACCATCACCTGCAACTACGACGGCGTCGATAAGTACATGACCACCATCGGCAACGACGTCTTTGTCGGAAGCGATACTACGCTCGTCGCGCCGGTCACTCTGGGCGATGGCTCTTTCATCGGGGCCGGGTCGTGCATCACCGACGACGTCCCCGCAGATGCGCTCGCCATCGGTCGCGGCCGACAGGTCGTCAAGCCGGACTGGGCCAAAACCAATGGTCCCAAATGCAAAACAAAAAAATAAGAATCACGCTCGACTTCTAACGCCCGTCGATTATCATTCAAGCCATCCGTGCATAGCTCGGCTCACTCCGCAGAGGTCCCAGTTCACGGAAGGACACGAACCATGAATCGACTCAACCAACTCTATCGAGCAACCTCTCGATTGCTAATCGGCTGCCTGCTGGCCTCGACTATGCCCGCCATCGCACAGGGCCCGTTGCTCACCTGTTCCAGCAACGACGGAGGCTATCACTACTGCAAAGCCAACACTCAGAATCGTGTCCAGTTAACCCGGCAAATCTCGGGTTCGCCGTGCCAGCAAGGTTACAGCTGGGGATATGACTATCGAGGCATCTGGGTCGACCGCGGCTGCAGGGCCCAATTCGAATATGGATTTGGCAATAACAACAGCAACAATGGCGGGGACAACAACAACACCGGTGCCGCAGTCGCCGCCGGCATCCTCGGCGCAATCGTCATCGGCTCCATCATCGCCTCGCAAAACAATAACAATAATAATGACGACAACAACTACAACTACGATCAACAGCGCAGGAACTACTATCGCGACGGCTATCGCAGCGGCCAGCGCGATTGGGACGACGACCTTGATCCCTACTACCAGCGATATCGCAGCCGTTTCACTCCACAATTTCAAAACGACTTTGCCGCAGGCTACGACGACGGATACAACAATCGCCCTAACAGGTACCGCTAACGCATGAAGACGACTAGAGGACCATTCCTTTCACTCCGTCCGCTGACCTCTTTCCTGCTCCTCACGGCGCTTGGTTGCTGCGATCTCGTAGTTCAAGCTCAGGCGCCCGCAGCCAAGATCTCGCCCCCGGCACCAGGCGCGGCCGCCGCGCCCGGCACAACCGACGACATGCTCGCCCGCATCAAGAAAAGCGGCAAGCTCCGCGTCGGCATTACCGAAATCATGCCCTGGGCAACGCATGACAAAGACGGCAAGCTCATGGGCTTTTCAGTGGACGTAGCCAGAAAGCTCGCGCGCGACATGGGCGTCGAGGTTGAGTTTCATCCCGACGCCTTCAAATACCTGGTTCCCGACCTGCTCGCGGATAAGTTCGACATTATTGTCTCCGGCTTTTCAATCGAGCCGCAACGCGCTCTATTGGTAAATTTCAGCCAGCCATATAACACCACCGACGTCACTATTGCTGCGAACGTCAAGACCGCCGGCCAGTTCACCACTCTTCAGGAGTTCAACAAACCCACTCTGACCATTGGATCCCTCGAGGGCACCACCGCCGAAGAGATGACCTCCATCCTGCTTCCCGAAGCGGAGATCAAGACCTACTCCACCGATGCCGATCTCTTCGCCGCTCTAGTCGAGGGAAAAATCGACGCCGCCGCTGCAGACTATCCACGTCCAGAGATCGTCGCGAAATTCTTTCCAGACAAAGTAAGCGTGCCCGCAGGCGTGAAGCTGGCCACCTTCCCGTCGGCATTTGCCGTCCGCCGCGGAGATATGGGCTTCGTCAATTTTCTGAATTCCTGGATCTATTCCAGGACCGCCAACGACTGGCTCGAAAACCGGCGAACCTACTGGTTCAAAACCACAGACTGGAGCTCTCGGCTCTAATTCATTCGCTTTTTAGCCCTGGCCCGCAGTAATTTCAAGTCTCTATATTTCCTGCATTCAATCAATTGCGGGAATTTCTGCCCATAATTTGAGGCATTTAGGTCAAAATCCTTGTTGCGCGACTGGGCCTCGATAGGCGAATATAAGGCGAATATTGAACCGCCTCTTCTTGTTCGCCTCAGCCCAAATCCGCGCCGAAATCGAGGCCGCTCTCGCGCAAAGAATCCCCTCTGCGCTGACCCCGCAGCCGCGCGCCATTCATCCCACAACTTCAACCGGAATCCCTGCAATCGATCAGTGGCTAGGCGGCGGTCTGCCAGTAGGCGCCATCTCCGAAATCGTCGGGCCCGAGTGTTCCGGACGCACCACCCTGGCGCTGTCGCTTCTCGCCAGCATTACTCGGCTAGGAAAGGTTTGCGCCTGGATCGACGTCTCCGACGCACTGCATCCCGAATCGGCCGCTGCTGCCGGAATCGATCTCGACCGGCTGCTCTGGGTGCGTTGCGGCGTTCCAGTTGGTGTCGCGAACGAAATCACTCTTACCACCCCGAGCGAAGCACACACTCCACAAACAACCCGTCTCCAATTTGGAGGCAACAGTCCACACCCTCGCAGCGAAAGCAACGGATTGCCCGCAGCGATTCACGATCTGCTGAACGTCAATGCAAAATACAAACGCGACCGCATTGTCGGCACACCCGGAGCACCTAATCGCCCGCTAAGCACGGCATCACCCGATATCAGTCGTGGCAAAGAACAAGTAGCAACCGACCGCCTGCCCGCTCGTCGCGGATCGTACGTGCTTGAACAGCGCGAGGCGTATGAACCGCGCTGCGCCGAGCCGCAGCATAAGCCTCGTCCGCAGACAAAGCGGTATGAACCTGTCGCAATCGAACGCAGGTTTAGGAAAGACGCTGCATCGGCTCCAACTAAACCATGGTCGAGACTCGACCAGGCTCTGCGCGTAACCGACCTGCTATTACAGGCCGGCGGCTTTAGTGCGATCGTTCTCGATATGGGCAGCATCCCCCCCGAATATGCCTCCCGGGTGCCGCTGGCAACCTGGTTTCGCTACCGCGCCGCCGCCGAACGCACCCAATGCAGCTTTGTGATGTTGACCCAGCATCCCTGCGCAAAAAGCAGCGCCGGAGCAGTCCTCCGGCTCGATCCTGCAGAGTATATCCAAATTGGCCCAAGTATCTTTGCTGGCCTGAAGAACCATATCGAGCTCTCGCGACGCCGCTTTGAGCAGGAAGAGTCAAAGATCGTTCCGATTAAAAAGCCTCCGCAGCGGGAGAGCGGCGTCACATGGCACAGCCAAACACCATGGGCTGGTGAGCAATGAGCTGCGAACTCTATCTGTGCATCCACGCCCCTGAATTCCCCGTACAGGCAATGTTGCGTTTCCGCCCGGAACTGCGCCACAAACCCATTGCAGTCATGGAAGGCGAGGTCCCGTTCCAGCAGGTATGCTCCTTCAACGACTCTGCTTACAAATTGGGTGTGGCCGCAGGCATGAGCCGTGCAGAAATGGATAGCTTCCCATCCACAATTTTGCTCAAGCGCTCAGCATCAGAGGAGCAGTCAATCCGGCTCGCCCTGCTCGAATCGGCAGGAAATTTCTCTCCTCGTATTGAAGAGCTTAGCGGGCAAAATACCTTCGGCTGCGTTCTCGATATTGCTGGAAGCGAGAAGCTCTTTGGCCCTCCCCAGCGCATCGCCATGCGTATCAAAGAGGCCCTGGCGACTCTCAGGATTCACGCTTCGATCGCAGTCAGCTCCAACTTTCATACCGCCATTTGTTTAGCGCATGGAAGTTCCTCGACCCAATCATCCATAATCGTCCCCACAGGCGCTGAGCGCCACGCGCTCGCAGACCTTCCGCTCTCGGTATTGGACCTCTCTCCCGAACTTGCTGAGACCTTCTCACAGTGGGGAGTTACCACCCTGGGCGTCCTGGCCATGCTCCCGGAAAAAGACCTGATCGCCCGTCTCGGGCAGGAAGGCAAACGACTGCGGCAAATGGCGCGTGGTGAATCTTCGCACCTGTTTTTACCGATCGATCCAGTCTTTCTTCTCGAAGATCGCATCGAGCTGGAGACACCTGTCGAGGTGCTCGATTCCCTGCTCTTTGGCGTCAGCCTGATGCTCGATCAATTGATCGCCCGTGCCGCTGCGCGAATCCTCTCACTGGCTGTCGTCACCGCCGAGCTTGGATTAGATGGCGGTGGCCTTCACACTCGCGTTGTGCGGCCAGCTCTGCCCACCAATGAAAAACAGTTATGGCTCAAGCTGCTTCACCTCGATTTAATTGCTCATCCTCCAAACGCCGGTGTGGTGTCGATGTTACTCCGTGCGGAAACAGGCATAGTCGGCAAAGTGCAGCTAGGACTCTTCTCGCCACAGTTGCCAGAACCCGGCCGCCTGGATGTCACAATGGCCCGAATCCGCGCCATTGTCGGCGAGGAGCGCGTCGGCAGCGTGGAACTCAAAGACACGCACGAGCCCGACGCCTTCCGCATGAAGCCGTTCTCCGTGATAACTGCACCGGCGAATGACTTTCACCAACCAAAGCTGCCGTCTGCGGTCATGCGACGCCTTCGCCCTGCCGAAAATGCCGCAATGACCTTACGCAACAATTGCCCACACATCTTTTACTTTCGCGGAACCGCATACGAGACAGAAAAAAGCTATGGCCCGTGGCGCGCCACCGGAGGCTGGTGGACTGAGGGACGATGGTCTATCGAGGAATGGGACATTGTCGCTCGGCTGCGAGATCCGAGCTACACCAGTCGCATCGGCAGCCAGCTCCTCTGCTGCATGACTCGCGATGTAGTCGCAAACCGCTGGCAGGTCCAGGCGATGTATGACTGAACCCTATGTAGAGCTTCATGCCGCCAGCGCATTCAGCTTTCTCGATGCAGCCTCGCTGCCCGAAATCTCTGATCGAGCGTGCGGCCGAGCTGGAAATGCCCGCGATCGCCTTGCTCGACCGCAATGGCTTCTACGGATCGGCACGATTTCATACCCTGGGCCGCAAGACCAATATTCGAGCGCATGTCGGAGCGGAAATTTCCGTCAAGGATTTTGGCCCCCGTCGAACACCGCCGCAGTGGCTGCCCCATCGCTATATGTCAGAGCCGGCGCGCCTGCCGCTCTTGTGTGCCTCGCGCACCGGATATCAGAACCTGTGCCAGATGATCACTCAGTTCAAGATGCGCGAAGCGGTGAAAGCCGAAGGCGCTGCGACCTTCGACGATCTTGAACAATTTTCCAGCGGACTCATCTGCCTCACTGGAGGCGATGAAGGTCCGCTCGCTGCCGCACTCCAGAAAGGTGGAGACAAGGCGGGAATCCAAGTCGTCGAACGGCTGATCTCCATCTTTGGCCGTGAAAATGTCTATATCGAATTACAGCGGCATCGCGAGCGTGAAGAAGAGTGGCGCAACCAGGCGGCGATGCGCATCGCCAGCTCGCTTCATCTTCCCGTGATTGCAACCAATGGCGTGCGCTATGCGACTAGCATATGAACATGAGGTGCTCGACATCTTAACCGCAATCCGCCACCACACCGACCTCGATCATGCCGGACGATTGTTGACCCTCAACGCCGAACGGCATCTTCGTTCGGCGAGGGAGATGAATGCTCTCTTCCGCGATATCCCACAAGCAATTGCCAACACCCAGGCTCTCTCGCAACGATTAGCATTTGAACTCGACGATCTCGGCTACGAATTTCCTCGCTATCCCGTACCCGAAGGCGAATCGATGGATAGCTTCCTGCGTAAACGAGTAAATGACGGGGTTATCCGCCGCTATAGCGTGAAGAACGATCCCGACCTGATGGCCAGGGTTAAAAAGCAAGTCGATCGAGAACTCTCTCTTATCGCACAACTAGGCTTCGCCGGCTACTTCCTCATCGTCTGGGACATCGTTGAGTTCTGCAAGCGAAACGGCATCCTTATTCAAGGCCGAGGCAGCGCGGCCAACTCCGTTGTTTGCTATGCGCTGGAGATCACCGCCATCGATCCCGTCGGCATGGACCTGCTCTTCGAGCGCTTCTTGAGCGAGAGCCGCGGCGAGTGGCCCGACGTCGATCTCGATCTACCCTCCGGCGACAAGCGCGAACAAGCCATTCAGTATGTCTACCAGCGCTATGGCGAGCTCGGCGCAGCCATGACCGCCAATGTCATCACCTACCGAGGCAAGTCGGCCGCACGTGAGGTCGGCAAAGCGCTCGGCTTCGATGCGGAGACGCTCGGCAGGCTCTCGAGCCTCGTCGGCCACTGGGAGTGGCGCGGGCCCAACGACACCATGGCGCATAGCTTCCACCATGCCGGCTTCGATCTCAAACATCCTCGCATCGCCAAATATCTTGGAATTATGCTCTACGGCTGCAGGACCTGCCCCGTCACCTCGGCCAACACTCCGGCGGCATGGTGATCTGCCAGGGGCAATTGAACTGTGTCGTCCCCCTCGAGCGCGCCTCGATGCCCGGCCGCACAGTCGTGCAATGGGACAAGGAAGACTGCTCCGACATGGGCTTGATCAAGGTCGACCTGCTCGGGCTGGGAATGATGGCAGTGGTCAAAGATTGTCTCGACCTGATTCCCCAGCCACTATGGCAAGATCGAAGATTTCGCGCAAATACCAGAGAATGATGAATTGGTCTATAAAACTCTGCAACGCGCCGATACCGTTGGCATGTTCCAGGTAGAGAGCCGCGCCCAGATGGCCTCCCTCCCACGAAATATGCCGCGCATCTTCTATGACATCGTCGTGCAGGTCGCGATCATACGCCCCGGGCCTATCGTCGGCGGCAACATGAACCCCTACATGCGCCGCAGGCAAGGCAAGGAGGAAATAACCTACCTGCATCCCTCTCTCAAGCCGGTCTTGGAGACGAACCCTCGGCGTACCGCTGTTTCAGGAGCAGCTATTGCGAATAGCGATGACCGTAGCCGGCTTCACCGGAGCTGAAGCGGAGGAACTCCGCCGCGCCGTCGGCATGAAGCGATCGATGGCGCGAATGAAGGAGCTTGAAGTAAAACTCCGCAAAGGCATGACCGAGCGCGGCCTCGACCCGCCGACGCAAGATCGCATCGTGCAGGGGATCTCCTCTTTTGCGCTCTATGGATTTCCTGAATCGCACGCAGCGAGCTTCGCGCTGATCGCGTATGCCTCGGCGTACTTCAAGGTGCATTATCTCGCCGCGTTTACCTGCGCCATGTTAAACAACCAGCCGATGGGCTTTTATATGCCGGCAGTAATCGTCAAAGATGCTCAACGGCATGACCTGCGTGTCAGAGTAATCGATGTGCAGCGTTCCGATTGGCAATGCACAGTAGAAAAAGAACCCGACGAGAGCCTCTCGCTGCGCATGGGCCTGCTCTACGTCAAAGGGCTGCGCCAACAATCAGCGGAAGCAATCATGGCGAGCGCGAGAGCGGGATGGCCCATTTCGTTCGACCGATGATTTAGCCCTGCGCGTACCGGAACTGAATCCACGCGAATTAAAACAGCTCGCGCGCGTCGGCGCCCTCAACAGTCTCGGAGGCGTCGAACATCGCCGTGATGCGCTCTGGCAGGTCGAGCAAGCGGGGCGTCCGGTGGGGCCGTCTATTACGCCAGCGCGACTGTGCCCCCAGTCGACGAGGCCGACAAATCGCCTCTTCGCAGAATGACCACTGAAGAGCGCCTGGTCGCCGATTACTCCGGCACAGGAGTTACAGTCGGCCATCATCCGATGTCCTATCGCCGTGAAGAACTCCGCCGTCAGCAGCATTCTCTCCGCACTGGAATTACAGGCACATCGCGATGGCGCTTACGTGCGTGCCGCCGGCTGCGTGATCGCCCGGCAGCGACCAGGAACAGCCAAGGGCTTCATCTTTCTCTCGATGGAAGACGAGACCGGAATCCTGAACGTCATCATCGGCCCTGAACTGTACGAGCGCGAACGCGTCTTGATCAGTCGCGGAAAGTTCCTGCTCGTCGAAGGCAAACTACAGAATCAGGACACCGTCGTCCATGTCCGCGCCGATCGTGTATCGCAACTGATAGGGAGCGAAGCCGCGGTGCGTTCGCATGATTTTCATTAAAACTACCCAAACAAAAACTCTTTCGTCCGCAACTCCTTCACCAGATCGCGCAGTTTCGCGGCCTTCTCAAATTCAAACTTCCTCGCCGCTTCCCTCATATCCGATTCCAGGTTCCCAATATAAGCATCGAGCTCCAACTGGTTCTTGAACTCAGGCAAGCTCTCATCCGCGTCGGCCAGGTCCGCATACTCGGCCTTCAGTATCTGGGCCAGCGACATATCGACCGCGCGAATGATCGAAGTAGGCGTGATGCCATGTTCCTCGTTATACGCAACCTGGACCTCACGCCGCCGATTGGTTTCATCGATGGCCTGCTTCATCGAGTCGGTCATCTTGTCGCCATAGAGGATCGCCCGGCCATTGATATTGCGCGCAGCGCGTCCAATCGTCTGAATCAAAGATCCCGAACTGCGCAGAAAACCCTCCTTATCGGCATCCAGGATCGCCACCAACGAAACCTCAGGCAGATCGAGACCTTCGCGCAGCAGGTTAATGCCAATCAGCACGTCATATTCGCCCTTGCGCAGATCGCGCAGAATGCGGATCCGCTCCAGTGTCTCAATCTCAGAATGCATATAGCGGCAACGCACGCCAACCTCGCTGTAGTAGCCGGCAAGATCTTCGGCCATTCGCTTGGTCAGTGTCGTGACCAAAACACGCTCATTCTTCGCAGCCCTGGTGCGAATCTCGGCCAGCAGATCATCAATCTGTCCGCGAATTGGCCTGATCTCGATCTCCGGATCGACTAACCCAGTCGGACGGATGATCTGCTCGACCACCACCCCCGACGACTTGGTCAGCTCATAAGCGCTAGGCGTCGCCGACACATAAATGACCTGCCCTGTCCGGCTTTCGAACTCCTCAAACTTGAGCGGACGATTGTCCATCGCCGACGGCAGCCGAAATCCGTAGTCGACAAGATTCTGTTTCCGCGACCGATCGCCATGCCACATCCCGTGAAGCTGCGGCACGGTCACATGCGACTCATCGATGAATACCAAATAGTCGCGTGGAAAATAGTCAAGCAATGTCGGAGGCGGCTCACCCGGCAACCGGCCCGAGAAATGGCGCGAATAGTTCTCAATGCCATGGCAATAGCCCATCGACTTGATCATCTCGAGATCAAATCGAGTGCGCTGATGCACGCGCTGTGACTCAACCAGCCGCCCCTGGCTCTCGAGCTCTTTCTCCCACCATTCAAGCTCTTCAAGAATCGTGGCAACCGCCGTCGACCGCCTCTCCGGCTGAACGACATAATGCGACTTGGGATAAATAGGCAACCGCGCATACTTCTGCCGCACGGTGCCAAAGAGCGGATCGATCTGCGACAGCGATTCGATCTCGTCGCCAAAGAGTTCGATGCGAAAGGCGTTTTCGTCGTAAGTCGGAAAGACCTCGATCACGTCCCCGCGCACCCGGAATGTCCCTCGGCGAAAATCAGCATCGTTTCGGTCGTAGAGGATCTCGACCAGGCGCCGCGTAATATCTTCGCGGCGAATCTTCTGCCCTTTTTCGAGCAGCATCAACATGCCGTAATAAGCCTCTGGCGAACCAAGGCCATAGATGCAAGAGACTGACGACACAATGATCGCGTCACGCCGCTCAAAGAGGGAGCGCGTCGCCGAGAGCCGCAACTTGTCCAGCTCCTCGTTGATCGTCGCTTCCTTCTCGATATACAGGTCGCCGGAAGGAATGTACGCCTCGGGCTGGTAGTAGTCGTAGTAAGAAACAAAGTACTCGACCGCGTTCGAGGGGAAGAACTGCTTGAACTCGTGAAAGAGTTGCGCGGCGAGGGTCTTATTGTGGGCGAGAATCAAGGCCGGTCGATTGAGCTCCTCGATGATCTTGGCCATCGTGAAGGTCTTGCCCGAACCCGTAACGCCAAGCAGCGTCTGGTGCTGCTCGCCCGCCGCAATGCCGGAGATGAGTTCATCGATCGCGCGGGGCTGATCGCCGCGCGGCTTGTAATCGCTGACTAGCTGGAAATCCATGTGCCTGATTTGATGGTACTGCACGGGCCACGGATTCCGTTCGCGGCCGGTGCGTACCTCTTAGCAGGAATGAGGGCCTTAAGAGTCGCGGGCAACAAGCCCGCTCTGGGCGCTTACGACGCGAACAGTTTCGTCAAATTCGCGAGGCTGAGAAGCTCCTTGACCCTCGGAGTCAAGTTGGCGAGTTCGAGGCGGCACAGCCCGGCGTTGAGCGCGGAAACCTTCAAACCCACCAGTGCCCCGAGGCCGGAGCTGTCAAGGTAGTCCAGATCGGCAAGATCGATAACGATGTGGCCGCCGTGGCCGATCATCGGCTTGACCACATCTTTGATGTCACTTGAGTTGGCGTTGGTCAACCGTCCGTGGCAATGGATCGTCGTCACGTCGACACCAAGCTCTTCGTTGCGCGACTTTTCAAGTTCGTAGCGGAAGGCAGGTTCCGGGCTCATTGGGAAGCAATCTCCTTGCAAAGCAGGATGTTACCAGACCACTGCAAGAGCTTCCCATTCCCTTCTTGGTTAATTTCCGATGAATCGCCGTCCCTCTAGCTATGCCTTGACCGGCCACGCAGTCTGGCCGCCACGATGGTAGGCGAGGTTGGCGATATGACCGGCGCGTGCGGCAGCCACTCCCGTCTCGACCGGGGCGTTTGGTTCCTTACGGCTCTTCACGCAATCAAAGAAGTTCTGCATGTGGGTGATCGTCCCGTCGCGAAAGCTCTCCGCTTTGAGCACGGGATTCTCCTTACTCGATACCCCTTCGCGGTAGACGCTGAATCCGCTGCGATTGATCTTGAGCGTCGCATCCGTACCCCGGAACTCAAGTCCTCCATCGTCGATCGATGAGGCCATCATGCCCTCATAGACCACATCGAATCCGGGATAGCGCAGCGCCGCCTGAATCGTGTCCGGGCACTCCCACTGCTCGAAGACGTATTTGTCTCCGAGCATCATAGCCATCGTCGGCTGGTCTTCTTTCATCGCCCACTGCACGACATCGATCCAGTGAGCGAAAAGATCGGTCATCGCGCCCCCGCCAAAGTTCCAAAACCACCGCCAGCGATAATACTTCTCGAGACTGAAAGGCTGCTCCGGCGCGCCGCCCAGCCACCTTTGCCAGTCAAGCAATGAAGTGTCCATCGGCTTGGGCACCCAGCTCACGTTGTAGTTCTGCCACCAGTACGTCCTCACCTGCGGCACACGTCCCAGGCTTCCCCCCTGGATCAAATCAACCGCATCGCGAAAGTGCGTCCAGCTCCGCTGCTGCATGCCGCACTGCAAAATCTGCTTCCTCGACCGTACCGCATGAGTGAGCGTCGCGCCCTCTTCAAGCGTGTGCGTAACCGGCTTTTCAAGGTAGACGTCTTTGCCGGCCGCTAAAGCGTCGACCGCCATGCGCACATGCCAGTGATCGGGCGCGGCAATAAAAACAGTATCGATCTCCTGCTGCAAGACCTCGTGATAGTCGACATGCGTCGTAGCAGCGCCATTCGAACGTTCTTTGACCTTATCGCAATGCGGCCCATAGACATCGCTCACGGCAACTATCTCGTAACCGCCGCAACTGTCAGCAGCGTCCAGCAGGTTACCCATGCGCCCGCCTGCGCCGATCACGCCTACACGCAGTCGGTCATTCGCGCCAAGAACACGAGTCGAGGCCAGCGCGGTCATTCCACTGGCAATAAGAAAGCTACGGCGATTGGGTGTAAAGGACATGGCGACCATCTTAGCGGCTCGCCGCGATTCAGGAAAGAGACCCTGGGTTCTTGAGATGCCATCGAAGAATCCCGCCACACAAAGTCACGGCGAAGTATTGGCCGCCAATATCGGACCCTCGACCTCGGCTGTCGATTCATTCCGCGCCTCGTGGTACTCCATCTCAGTATTGACCGCCCAGATATTCTCTTTGTCCTCACGCCCGGCAAGGATGTTATCCACTGCGGTCATCGCCGTCAGCATGGAGTGGTCCTGGTTGTTGTACTTGTGCATCCCATTGCGGCCAACCAGGAAAAGATTTGGAAATTCATCCAGATAACTGCGGAGCTCGTCAAAGCGTTCGTAGGCGCCGAAGTAGGCAGGATACGTCTTTGGCACCCGAATCACGGTCGCATCCAGCACATCAGCCTGCTTCAAAATTCCGATCTGTTCCAGTTCCCTCTTCGCCAGCGCCGCAATCTCCTCGTCTGGCTGTTTCCAGATCGCGTCGGTGTCGTAGCAAAAATATTCGACGCCGATCCAGACCGTATTCGGGTCCTTCACCAGGAACGGGCTCCAGTTATTGAAGATCTGCAAGCGTCCGGCCGTCACATCCGGCTCCTGAATATAAATCCAGTTGTCCTTGATGAGCAGATGCGGAGACTGCTTATCGTGCACACTCAACTTGCTCGCCAGCAGCCCCACCGTAATGAAGTCCCGATACTGCAGGCCCTCGCTAATCTCTTTCACTTCACACGGCACCGCAGCATCCAGAGCGCGAACAAGCTCTTGAATAGGCATTGTTGAGAAGAAGTAGTCTCCGTCAAAATCCCTGTGGCGCCCGGTCACGTCCTTCGCCCCCACGCTGACGACCACTCCGTCGCGGCAATGAATCCGGTCCACATCGATGTCGGTCACGATCTCCCCGCCCATGGCGATGATCTTGTCCGCGACCAGCTCCCACAATTGTCCCGGACCAAACTTCGGATACATAAAGTTCTCGATCAGGCTCGTCTCAGTGTTCTTCTGGGTGACATCGCCCGGCTTCCTGCTCGTAGCGCTCTTCAGGAAATGAATGAGGCTCTTGGTGATCGAGAGGCCTTTAATCCGCTGCGCGCCCCACTCGGCGCTGATCTTGTCGCAAGGCACGCCCCACACCTTTTCGGTGTACGACTTGAAAAACGTCAGATAGAGTTCCCGGCCAAAGCGGCTGATGAAGAACTCTTCCAGGTTCTCCACTTTCTTCGGCGGAAACAGCACCGTCTTCAAATAGCTCAACCCGATTCTGACGGTCCGCACCGGTCCCAGCTTCCACAATGTCTGCGCGCTCAGGCGAATCGGATAATCGAAAAATCTCCGCAGAAAGTATATGCGCGATTTTCGCTGGCGAATGAGCATCACTGCGTCATCGTCCTGCGCTAACTCCGCCGAGACCTCGCGACTTTGCCCATGGTAGGAGATCTGTTTCGCTTCGGTCCCAGCCGCCGCGTCGATCGGCATGTGGCTCAGCCACCAGTTCATCACCCGGTCGCTTTTCGAAAAGAACCGGTGCCCGCCAATATCGATTCGATTGCCTTTATACCGCACCGTGCGCGAGATGCCGCCCATCGCGTCGCTTTTCTCGATCACAATAGGATGAATATCGCTGCGGGTGAGCAGTTCATACGCAGCCGTAAGGCCCGCCGGGCCTGCTCCAATGATGATTGCGGTTTTCTTCATTCCGTCCAGACGCCTAGGCCCTAAGCTAACAAAGAGCTTAGACAGTTGTCGTCAGCGCTCCGTCGTGGGCAAACATCTGCCGGATGCCGCGCAGAGCCTGCCGGGTGCGCTCCTCGTTCTCGATGAGCGAAAAGCGGACGTGCCCATCGCCAAATTCGCCGAACCCGATACCCGGACTCACGGCGACCTTCGCATCGAGCAGCAGCTTTCGCGAAAATTCGAGCGAGCCCAGATGCCGGTAAGGCTCGGGAATCTCAGCCCAGACAAACATCGTTGCCTTGGGCAGCTTCACACTCCACCCAGCCTTGTCGAGACCCTGCACCAGAACGTCGCGGCGGCGCCGATAATTGTCGACGATCTCGGCGACACAATCCTGCGGCCCCTCCAGCGCAAGAATCGAGGCCACCTGGATCGGCGTAAATGTCCCGTAATCAAAGTAGCTCTTCAGCCGGCCGAGCGCCGCAACCAGCTTCCGGTTGCCAACCATGAACCCGACCCGCCAGCCAGGCATGTTGTAGCTCTTCGACAGCGTAAAAAACTCGACCGCAATCTCCTTCGCCCCAGGAACCTGCAGCACCGACGGCGCGCGATATCCGTCAAAGGTCAGATCGGCGTAAGCGAGATCGTGCACAAGATATATGTTGTGTTCGCGGCACAGCGCAACCACGCGCTCAAAAAACGGAAGATCCACGCATTGCGTCGTTGGGTTCGCGGGAAAGTTGAGAATGAGCATCTTGGGGCGCGGATACATCAGTGGAATGGAATGCTCGAGCTCGGCCAGAAACTCATCTGTATTGTGCACGGCCACGCTGCGCACATTCGCGCCCGCGATGATGGGCCCATAAATGTGGATCGGATAGCTTGGGTTAGGCACCACGACCACATCGCCGCGGTCCAGCGTGGCCAGGCAAAGGTGCGCAATTCCCTCTTTGGAGCCGATCGTGACGATTGCCTCGCTCTCCGGATCGAGCGAGACCCCATAGCGGCGGTCATACCAGTTGGCAATGGCCCTGCGCAGCCGCGGCAACCCCTTCGAAACCGAATACCGATGTGTAGCCGGCTTCTGCGCCGCCTCGACCATCTTTTCGACGATGTGCTTTGGGGTCGCGCCGTCCGGGTTACCCATGCCGAAATCGATGATGTCTTCACCGCGCCGGCGGGCGTTGGCCTTCAGTTCGCTGGTGATGTTAAAGACATAGGCGGGCAGCCGCGTCAACCGGGGAAATTCTTCCATGACTCATTCATTCTATGGGAAAAAGTAAGTCCGTTGGAGGGTCGTCTGGAGCCACAGCATGAAGTTGATTCCTTTCGCCTTGCAATATCCTCGCAATTCCGAGACCACCCTCGCGCAGCCGGCGGAATCTACTCCAGAGAAGGGAGAGAACACCAATGAGAGTTCACCGATTTGTGGCTGCCGTTGCTTTGTGGCTAGCCGTTGCCGGAATAGGGTTCGCCCAATCCCCCGGCAATCCCCAGACCCCCACCCAAACGACAAATGAGAGCAAGAAAGAGCTCAAGAAGCAGGAGAAAGCTGATAAAGCCCAGGCGAAGGCGGACAAATCCGAAAGGAAAGCGCTGAATACCAAGCAAGAAAAGAAGGCGGACAAAGACCAGGAAAAAGCAGACAAGGCCCAGGAAAAGGCGAATCCCCAACAGCCGCCTCCTCCTGCGCAACTGTGAGCTTCACACCGTCGGGCTCTTCTCGCGGCGACAGCCCCGCCTAGCGCACCGCATCAGCCTCAATGTAACCTCTGGCTTCTCCCACGCAGAGCTCCAGTGGCTTGGAAGTATCGATACGGAGATGAGCGCGGGTGACCGGCTCAAAGCGGGCTTTCACCTCGCGGTATAACTTTGCCGTACGGTTTGCCGCCGGATGTTTACCCGAATCAGCCATCAGTCTGGCCGCGGCAAGCTCGTCCAGACAGGTGGCAAGAATGATCCTCCATGCGCAGTTTGCATCTTCCGCTGCCTGAATCGCTTGCTCGATCTGTTCACTTCTTGAAAACGTACGCCCATCCAAAAACAGGAACTCCGTTCGCTGGCGATCGGCAAGATACCGCGCCGCATCGAGCACCATCCCGAAGCACAGGTCGTCCTGTTCGCGCGTGTAATCGGTCAGTTCTCTGGGAAAGAGAGCGGCCCGGACTACATCCTTGCTCAGCACGATTCCATTCACCTCGCGAGCGAGGGCCTCGGCAAGGGTAGATTTTCCGGTGCCGGGAAGTCCGGCCATCAGGACGTACGTGGCGGTTCTCATGAGTGGTTCGTTGCGTTCGCGGGGAGCCAGAACCGGAATGACGTCCCTTGCTCGGCGCTGCTGTTCACTTCGATGCCGCCGCCGTGCGCCCTCAGGATAGCCTTCGCAATCGCCAGCCCCATGCCCGACCCCTGCACTCTCTCGCTCTGCCTGCCGCGAAAAAACTTGTCAAAGACGAACGGTTGATCCGCGGCATCAATGCCCGGCCCCCGGTCGCTGACCGTGACCACGAGACGGTCCTCTGACAGCTGGCCCGACAGGCTGATAGGCAACTCGGCCGGAGAATACTTCGCTGCATTCTCGATCAGTTGCCGCAACACTCGCCTCACGAGTTCGCGATCCATAGCTACAAGCGGCTGGTCCTCCGGAACATTCACCTCGATCGCACGTTGGCGCACCAGCGAGCGCGTGTCCTCCAGGGCGAGATCGATCACCTCGCGCAGACTCTGTGGCTGGGCCCGCACCTGCAGGCTTTCGGAATCGAGCTGCGCCATCTCCACCGCCTGCCCGATCAGGCGGTCGAGGCGTGCGCTCTCTTCTTCGACGACAGCGTACATTTCGCGCCGGTCGCTCTCGGCAATTTCTGGCTGACTGATCAGCATCGTGGCTGCCGCGCGGATCGCGGTAAGCGGCGTTCGCAACTCATGGGTGACGGAATCGAGCAAAGCGCTACGCAACCGCTCGCCCTCGCGCGAGGCCTCAATGTGGCCGAAGCTCGCCACGGCGGAAGCGCGTTCCAGCGCAATCGCCATCAGGCCGGCTATCGCCTCATACATCCCCTGTGCGTAATTACCCAACGTCACTGCAAGCGCGCCGCTCGAACGCATGCCCAACGACAGCGGCAGCACTCTGACCCCGGCGTCGTTTGCGTGCGATTCCTGCTCCACGGCGGCCAACCTCAGCCGCTCCAATGGCAGCAGCTCATTGGCCGGGTCGGAGTAGTATGCCTTTTCCTGTTGGCGGATATAGAGTGCAACCGCGCTTAGCTTGAAGATTGAGGCGATCAGCGAGGGCGCTGTGCGCGCGAGCGCACCCAAATCGTCATGAAGCAGCAATTGTTCACTAAACTCGAATAGGCGTTCCACATCTTCGCGGCGGGCCTCGGATTGCGCAGCCGCTTTTCGCTCGGCGTCGGCCAGGTGACTCACCAACACGCTGGCCGCGAGAAATGCCCCCAGCGTCACCCAGTTTTGCGGATCGCTGATCGTCAGCGTGCCAATCGGCGGCAGGAAAAAGAAGTTATAGAGTACCGTGCAGAGCAGCGATAGATAGACCGAATACGCCAGGCGCCAGCGTGTAGCCACGAGTAACACCAGCACCAGAAAAGTCAGGGCGACCGTCGTCTGATTCACATGCAGCACGCGGCTATACACAGCCACAATGAGCAAAGCGACCAGCGTGATCAACATATAGCGGGCCGCTGTCAGGCGCAGCGACGGAGAATCTTGTTTCATCTCAACTGCGTGGATGATACAGCAACCGTCGCGGCCGGCGATGGCTGCGCTCGCAGTGTTATGGTGAGGAACAAGAGGCCAATGCCCGGACGCATCCTGATCATCGATGATGAAGCACAGATAACGCGAGTCTTGCGCACCGCGCTGTCGGCACAGGCTTACGACGTGCGGATCGCCAACGATCCCGAGGAAGCGTTGCTGGTTTTCGAGGACTGGGCGCCAGACCTGATCATCACCGATCTCATGATGCCTGGCATGAGCGGCATTGAGCTCTGCAGGGCGATCCGAAAAAAGACCTCTACGCCGATCATCGTGCTCTCCGTCCGCGACCAGGAGCGCTCCAAGATCGAGGCCCTCGATGCGGGCGCAGACGACTACGTGACCAAACCCTTCAGCATTCAGGAGCTGCTGGCGCGAGTCCGCGCGCACCTGCGCCGAGCGCCCGAACGAAGCACAGATCAAGTGGTCGAGATCGGCGACTTCCGCGTAGACCCTGAGGCCCACACGGTCACCGTTTCAGGGCAGGCTGTTCACCTGACTCCCAAAGAGTTTGACCTGCTCCTCCATTTCGCGCGGAACTCAGGCAAGGTGCTCACTCACCGCGCACTCCTTACCGCCGTATGGGGCGCGCAGTCAGCGCACCAACCGGAGTATTTGCGCGTCTTCATCGGCCAGCTGCGGCGCAAGCTCGAAAGCGAAAGCGGCAAGCAATACTTCCAGACCGAACCCTGGGTCGGCTACCGCTTTCTGCCCGACGGTGCGCCGGAATAATTCCGGCCAAGTCCCCTCGGATCGTCACTGTACCCACAACTCGCCCCAAAGCCAGCTTTAATGCACATCGACCGAATACCTGACCAGCACTCCGTTCACAAAATCCGCATGGATGTAAGAGTTGCCCTGCACATAAGTCTCCGAGTGCACTTGGAGACCATCATGGTCGGTATCCGCTGAGCCGGTTGGATTTCCCAGAAGCGCTCGAACCTGGTCTTGATGCATGCCTTTCTGTAGCCCAGCGATGGTCGCCGGCGCCACCGCCGCGGGAGCGCCGGTTGCGGCTGGCGCTGCTGTCCCCGTGCCTCCAGCGACCGATTGAGGCGCACCGCCTCCCATGCCGGGCGGAAAGCTTAGAAACGGGCTCAGTGCCGCCATCACATCCTGCGGAGTAATGTTCGGCGGCACCTTGCCGTTATATTTCAGGTTGAAACGCGAGCCGCCCTTCATGCGGTCCTGATCGACCTGGTACCTCTTTTCTTTAGCGGCTTGCTCGGCCAGGGCTTTGTTGCGCTGGTCGTCGCGCTCGCGCTGCCGTCTCACGTAGTCGAGTTCCCTCTGAATGCTCGCCCTCTGGTCCGAATCGTCGGTATTGGCGAGCTGATTCTCCAGGTCTTTTTCCCGGTCACTCTTCGGCGCCGGAGTGAACTTGACCGAAGTGTCGGTATCGTCGCCAAAGGTACCAAAACCTCCTCCGCCAAGCTGGAATTCAATCAGCTTGTCTTTCACCTTCACTGTTGTGATCATCACCGCGTCGCCGTTGTGCAGAGCAACCGGGAAGCTCTTCATGCGCTTGCCATAGGCTTTGGCGTCGAGCGAGTTCGGTTGCTGCGGAAAGATGTCGATGCCTTGCTGCGAGCCGGGCATATCGATCTTGACGACGACTTGCTTGCCCTCGAAAAACTGGCTCAGGGACTGGGCGTCCTGCGCCCGCAAAGATACCGCGCCCAGGAGCGTCAGGAAAAGTATGGCAATCTTTTTCATTAGGAATGGCCTCCTCATCATTTTGCTGAATCAGCCATGAATTACCAACGGAAAAATTGCCGAACGGCGCTCAAACCTCAACCAGCAACACTGGCTGACTGGCGAACACCCCATACCGGTTCGATACCGTGAGGGCGTGCACCGTCCGGGCCGTCTTTACGATTTCTTTATAAACCGCTTACGGGGCACTTACCGCCATGCGGCTGTAATGAGAACAATGGATGGTTGCGGCAGTTGAGCAGTCCAGACTATGCCTGGAGATGCCTTTTATGTGGGACCTGCTCGCTCTTTTCTTCACCGCCGCCCTTTTTGCCATTGCGCTCTGGTATGTCCAGGGCTGCGAAAAATTGAGGTAGCCCGCCATGGATATCACAACCCTTATCGTCATTGTGCTGACTGTTCTGTTGATTGCCTACCTCTTTGCCACATTGTTGAAGCCGGAGAAATTCTGAGATGTCATGGAATGGATGGCTGCAAGCGGCAGTCCTGTTCGCAGTCGTGCTCGCCCTCATGCGCCCCCTCGGCATCTACATTGCCCGAGTGCTCGAGCGCGAAAAGACCTTTCTCGATCCAGTCCTGAGGCCGATCGAGCGGTTGATCTATAAAGCGAGCGGAATCGACGCCGCTGTCGAGATGAGCTGGCGTGAATACGCCGTCGCCATGCTGCTCTTCAGCTTCGTCTCGTTGCTGGTCACCTACGTGATCGAACGCGCGCAACACTTCCTGCCCTGGAACCCCCAAGGCCTCGCTGGTGTAGCGCCGGATCTGGCGTGGAACACCGCAGCCTCGTTCACCACCAACACCAACTGGCAATCGTATGTGCCGGAAGCCGTGATGAGCTACTTCACCGAGATGGCGGGGCTGGCCTATCACAATTTTCTAAGCGCGGCCGTCGGCATCGCCGTTGGCATCGCTCTCGTACGCGGCATCACACGCAAGCAGTCCCCAACCATCGGCAACTTCTGGGTCGATGCGACACGGACCATCCTCTGGCTTCTGCTTCCCATCTGCCTCGTCGTTGCGCCAGTCCTGATCCAGCAAGGCGTTCCGCAGAATCTGAAGCCCTACACGATCGCCACACCGCTCGAGAAATCCCCGGCGCCGCAAACAATTGGCCAGGGCCCGGTAGCTTCGCAGGAAGCAATCAAGATGCTCGGCACCAACGGCGGCGGCTTCTTCAACGCCAACAGTGCCCACCCGTATGAAAATCCCACGCCTCTGAGTAACTTCGTCGAGATGTTGTTGATGTTCCTCATTCCAGCAGCTCTGACCGTCACGCTCGGCAGGATGACCGGCTCGCCCGGGCACGGCTGGGCGGTCTTCGCGACGATGTTCGCGCTGTTGATCTTTGGATTCATCGCCATCTACACCGCCGAGTCGCAGCCGCACCCGCTGCTTCATGGCGTTGCACAGCAGACCACGCCGTTGCAGCCCGGCGGCAACATGGAAGGCAAGGAAGTCCGCTTCGGCATCTCTCAATCCTCACTGTTTGCAACGATTACCACCGACGAAAGCTGCGGCGCCGTCAACTCGATGCACGACTCCTTCACCCCGCTCGGCGGAATGGTGCCCCTCATCAACATCATGCTGGGTGAGATCGTCTTCGGAGGCGTCGGCTCCGGTCTCTATGGAATGCTCATCTACGTTATCCTGGCCGTCTTTATCGCGGGACTGATGGTCGGCCGCACTCCCGAATATCTCGGCAAGAAGATCGAAGCCTACGACGTAAAGATGGCGATGCTCTACATCCTCATCTTTCCGCTGCTCATCCTGGTGCTCACCGCGATCTCGGTGCTCTCGCCCAACATGGGCCTGACCGCCCTGAACAACACCGGACCGCACGGACTGACGGAGATTCTCTACGCCTTTACTTCTGGCGCCGGCAATAACGGCTCGGCCTTTGCCGGAATCAGCGCCAACACCCACTGGTACAACATCGCTCTCGGGTTCGACATGCTGGCGGGGCGTTTTCTGATGATGATTCCCATGCTCGCCATCGCCGGCCACATGGCCATGAAGAAGAGCGTGCCGCCCTCGCCGGGGACCTTCCCAGTGAACACGGCGCTCTTTTCCGTCCTGCTCGGCGGCGTCATCCTGATCGTCGGCGCGTTGACGTTCTTCCCGGCACTCAGCCTGGGGCCAATCCTCGAACACCTGCTGCTGAGGTCTGGACAGCTTTTTTAGGAGAAGTCGTAAGTGATCAGCGACCAGTTGTCGGTAAAGTGTAAGCGTCCGACGAAATAGCGTGGCGAATCAAGAACTGACAACTGAGGACTGACAACTGAGGACCAAACGCTAAAAGCTAGCAGCTAGAAATTGGAGATCTCGAAAAGTGGCAACTGAAAAACTCAGCCTCTGGAACCCGGCGATTCTGCAACAGGCCTTCGCGGGCGCATTCACCAAGCTCAATCCACGGTTGATGGTGAAGAACCCCGTAATGTTTGTCGTCGAGGTGGGCAGCGTCCTCACCACGGCGCTCTTCGTTCAGGATCTTTTGTTACACAAGCCCGGTACCAGCTTCAACCTGCAGATCACTCTCTGGCTTTGGTTCACGGTGCTCTTCGCCAACTTCGCCGAAGCCATGGCTGAGGGACGCGGCAAAGCCCAGGCCGACACACTGCGCAAAGCCAAGGGCGAAACCATGGCCTACCGCTTTCGTGCTGACGGCACGACCGAAGCCGTCTCCAGTTCAATGCTCCGCACCGGCGACATTATCCGCGTCGAAGCCGGACAGTTCATCGCCGGCGATGGCGAGGTCATCGAGGGCGTCGCCTCGGTTGACGAATCCGCGATCACCGGCGAGTCGGCCCCAGTTATTCGCGAGGCCGGAGGCGACCGCTCGGCCGTGACCGGCGGCACGCGCGTGCTCTCCGACTGGGTAACAATCAAAATCACCTCCAACCCCGGAGAAACATTTCTCGACCGCATGATCGCGCTCGTCGAGGGGGCGGAGCGCCAGAAGACCCCGAACGAGATCGCATTGAGCATCCTGCTTTCCGGGCTTACCATCGTCTTTCTGTTGGCCGTAGCAACGCTGCAGCCCTTCGCAATCTATTCGCACGCTCCGCAGACTGTCTTCGTCCTCGTCTCGCTGCTGGTCTGCCTGATCCCAACGACCATTGGCGGCCTGCTTTCAGCGATCGGTATCGCCGGCATGGACCGCCTGGTGCAATACAACGTGCTCGCCATGTCTGGCCGAGCGGTCGAGGCGGCAGGCGACGTGAACACGCTCCTCCTCGACAAAACCGGAACCATCACCCTCGGCAATCGCCAGGCGACGGAGTTCTTCCCCGCTCCCGAAATCAGTACCGAGCGCCTCGCCGATGCTGCACAGCTTGCATCCTTTTCCGATGAAACCCCCGAAGGCCGATCCATCGTCGTTCTCGCCAAAGAGAAATACAACCTGCGCGGACGCGACCTCACCGGGATGCACGCCGAGTTCGTCGCCTTCACCGCGCAGACCCGCATGTCAGGAATCGACCTTCCCGGCACCAAAATCCGCAAAGGCTCGGCAGACGCGATTGCCAAGTATCTCGACTCACTCGGCTCGCCAATGCCGCGCAAAGTCACCGACAAGGTTGAGGAGATCGCCCGCCTCGGTGGCACCCCGCTGGTCGTCGTCGAAAACAGCACCGCACTCGGCGTCGTCTATCTCAAAGACATCGTCAAAGGCGGACTCAAAGATCGCCTCGCCCGGCTGCGCGCGATGGGGATTCGCACTATCATGATCACCGGCGATAATCCATTGACCGCTGCGGTCATCGCCCGCGAGGCCGGCGTCGATGACTTCCTCGCCGAAGCCAAACCCAAAGACAAGATGGACCTCATCAAGCGCGAACAGGCCAAAGGCAAGCTTGTCGCGATGACCGGCGACGGAACCAACGACGCACCCGCACTCGCACAAGCCGACGTCGGCGTGGCGATGAACTCCGGCACGCAGGCAGCGAAAGAAGCCGGCAACATGGTCGATCTCGATTCCAACCCGACCAAGCTGATCGAGATCGTGGAGATCGGCAAGCAGTTGCTTATGACTCGAGGTGCGCTGACGACCTTCTCGATCGCCAACGACGTTGCAAAGTACTTCGCCATCATCCCTGCCATGTTCGCCGGAGTCTTTCCTGTTCTGAACGCGCTCAACATCATGCACCTGCAAACGCCGCATTCGGCGATTCTCTCCGCAGTGATCTTCAACGCGCTGATCATCATCGCCCTCGTACCGCTCGCGCTCAAAGGGGTCAAGTACGAACCAAAGTCCGCGCAGGCGCTGCTGCAACGCAATCTGCTCATCTACGGAATCGGCGGCATCATCGTGCCATTCCTCGGCATCAAGGCGATCGACGTGGTGCTCACAACGCTGCACCTGGCATAACAACGCGCTAACAGGAACTCGCTATGTTTGGAAAGACACTAAAAATCGCGCTTCGTTTTACACTCGTCACGACACTGGTCCTGGGAATCGGCTACCCGCTGTTGGTCACAGGATTCGCACAGCTGGCCCTCAAAAGACAGGCCGACGGCGAGCTCATAACCCGCAACGGTGCTGTCTTAGGCTCAACACTGATCGGGCAGACTTTCAGCTCAGACAAATACTTTCACAGTCGTCCCTCAGCCGCGGGAAACGGCTACGACGCGAGCAACTCGGGCGGGTCCAACTATGCGCAATCCAGCCAGAAACTCGTAACACGCATTCAGGGCGATGTCGCGAAGGCTAGCGCTGACAATCCGTCTCAGCCAGTACCGATCGACCTGGTCACGGCATCAGGCTCAGGGCTCGATCCTGACATCACGCCCGCCGCCGCGTTCTATCAGGTCCGTCGCGTCGCGCAGGCTCGCAACCTCTCCGACGGCCAGGTAACGAGACTCGTGAGTGACCGCATCACGCCGCGCCAGTTCGGCTTTCTCGGTGAACCGCGTGTGAATGTGCTGCAACTGAATCTCGCGCTCGACTCTTTGAGCGCGGCCACGAAAGACTGACGGCTCTCCCTAAGGCACCAGCACGATCTTGCCGCCGGCGCCGCCAGCCTGTCCGAGACGATGCGCCTCGGCAGCCTCCGACAGTTTCATGACCTTCACGATCGGAATCTTGAACTCGCCTTTCACAAGGGCCTCGGCCAATTGCGCCAGCCGGGCGGCATCAGGCTGCATCTGCACCATCTCGACATGGATGTCATAGTTCGCCGCCTCGGGCGGTGCGCCGACGACCGTCGCGTAAATCGCGCCCGGCCGAAGCAGCCTTAATAACTTCGCTGCAACCGCGCCTCCGATCGTATCCGCAAACGAGTCGATATCAGCGAACTTTGCCAGTCCCTCCTGGTCCTCGAGCGAAACCACGGCCCGCGTCCCCAGCGACTCGGCCTCCTCCATCTGACTGGGCCGCACCGCCGCAATCACCTGGGCATGATGCTGGCCCGCGACATAAGCCGCTGTGCGTCCTACTCCACCAAGCGCGCCCGTAAGCAGCACGGATTGACCCGTCTTCGGCTTGATGCCGCGCTCGATCAGTTGCGTGCCGGTGAGTGTCACCAGCGGCAATGCAGCCGCCTGCTCAAAGCCAAGCGAAGCGGGAATTGCAGTCAGCACATCGGCCTTGACGACGGCATACTCCGCATAGGCGTGACTGGCCACCGCCATCACCCGCTGCCCCACCTGGAACGAGGTAACGCCCGGTCCCAGTTCGGCAACTTCGCCGGCCAGGTCGTAACCGGGAATTACCGGAAACTCCAGCGGCATAAATTCCTTCATCGCGCCGCTTCTGAGCTTCCAGTCAATGGGATTCAAGCTGGCCGCGGCGATCCTTACCAGCACCTCACCGCTTCCGGGTCGCGGACGCTCCACTTCCTCGTACAACAACTGGTCGACATCTCCGTAAGCCTTCAAAACGATCGCCTTCATTCACTCCTCCAGGTTCTACTCCCGTCGCACTCATCAGAAAACCGCTGCCGCTCCCACAACATAGTAATCGCGACTGTAAACGTGTTATCTATGAAGTTGCGTTCGCGGCATCCAGGTTTTCGATGGAGCGCAGGGGAGAATCGATTCGTAACAAATGACTACCGCCCCTAACACGATCCCCGGACAAACCCCCTCATCCACCTCTTTGCTCTTCGATGAAGCCGTGCGGCAGTCGGCTCTTCAGCAGGTCGAGCGGCCATGGCCAATCATCGTCGTCGGCTCTGGAGGAATCGCCCGCGACGCTCACCTGCCCGCCTATCGAAAGGCAAACTTCCCCGTCGCTTCTGCGGTAGACGCGGACTTAGCGAAGGCCACGGCATTGGCGAAAGACTTCGACATCCCCCACGCGACAAATTCTCTTCACGAAGCACTGGCACGTACCCCTGGAGAGAGGGTCTTCGACGTCGCCGTCCCCGCGCCAGCACTGCTCAAAGTGCTGCCCTTGCTGCCCGACGGCGCTGCCGTGCTTATCCAGAAGCCGATGGGCGAAACGCTCGAAGAGGCCCACGCGATCGTCGATCTATGCCATCGCAAGGGGCTGATCGCGGCGGTCAATTTTCAGCTTCGCACCGCGCCCACAATGCTCGCTGCTCGCCGCATCACCGACGCCGGACTCCTTGGAGATCTGCACGATATCGAAGTTCAGGTGAGCGTGCACATGCCCTGGCAGCTTTGGAGCTTCTTGAGCACCGCGCCACGCCTCGAAATTCTGTATCACAGCATCCACTACATCGACTTGGTCCGAGCGTGGCTCGGCAATCCCGCGAGCGTCTATGCGAAGACCGTGCGCAGCCCGCGAACCCCTTCTCTTGCCGCAACCAAGACTGTCCTCACGATGGATTACGGCGAGTGGATGCGCGTCCACATCTCGACCAACCACAGCCACGACTTCAGCCTCGAGATGCAGCGCAGCTACGTCCAATGGGAAGGCACGAAGGGCGCGATGCGAGCGGTGATGGGCGTGAACCTCGACTATCCTCAAGGCAAACCGGACTCGCTCGCCTACATCGACGGCGCAGACACCACATTGCCAGGGATGGCGAACTCTGCCAATCCAGGGCAATTGGTTCCCAGACGCATTCATCGGCTCGATGAATTCTCTCCAGAAATACGTTACCGGAGAATCGGACGTGCTGCCTACTCGCGTCGACGATGCGCTCGATACAATGCGAGTGGTTGAGGCGGCGTATCTTTCGAGCGAACAGGGCGGCGTACCCCTCCCCGGCTGAACCGGAAGGAAAAGGACTCAATGACTGTTACAAACTCAGACTCTCGCGGCCCCTTTCGCCTCGATGGAAAGCGCGCATTGGTGACCGGCGGCGCGAGCGGGATCGGCCACGCCACTTGCCGCGAACTGGTCTCGGCCGGAGCCCGCGTCTATATCGCAGACTTGAACTTTGCCGGTGCAGAGGCACTTGCGGCCGAGCTCGGTAATGCTGATCCACTGCAGATGGACGTCACCCAGCCCGCATCGATAGCAGCTGCGCTCGAGCACGTCACCGAACTCGACATACTGGTGAACAATGCGGGCATCGGTCACGTCGGCGACATTCTCCACACTGACCTAGAGGACTTCGAGCGCCTGATGAACGTCAACGTCAAGTCGATGTTCCTCGTGACAAAGGCCGCGTTTCCACTCCTGCTCGCGAGCCACGGCTGCATCGTCAATATCGCCTCGGTTGCAGGGTTGGTCGGCGTAAAGCATCGCCTTGCCTACTGCGCCAGCAAGGGTGCGGTCATCGCCATGACCCGCCAGATCGCAGTCGATTACCCCAAAGAGATTCGCATCAACTGCATCTGCCCCGGCACCGTCGATACGCCCTTTGTCGAGAGCTATCTCACCAGGTACCACGCGCACGAAAAAGAAAAGGTCCGCGCCGAAGTCACCGCAAGGCAACCAATCGGCCGCCTCGGCACCGCCGAGGAGATCGCCTCAATGGTCCGCTATCTTTGCTCAACCGAGGCCGGCTTCATCAACGGGGCAGCCTTACCCATCGACGGCGGATGGACAGCGGCGTGACTCCGATCGCCAAGGCGACGATCAGTTCGCAAACTCAATCTTGTAGGCATAGGCAAACTTGCCAGGATTTTCAGAGGGCACCTTAATGTGCAGTCCGTCGTCCTTTTGCTCGAAAGTCAGTGTATCCGCCGATCCAAGCAGAGATATCGAACGAATCGCCTTCCTGCCAGTCACTGCGCGCAATGTTTTGATCACCGCCTCGCCATTGGCGGGCCAGCCCATCTCAATCGCATAGAGCGTGTCGCCCTTGGTAGTAAAGCGAAAATCGGCGGCAGTGTAATTGCCGGCCGCCGTGTCGTTGAACGATCCCTCAACCACCTTCGTCGGCCCCTCGCCATAAGTCGTCCACGCGCGAGTGCCGTAGATCGCGTCGCCGTTGACCTTGAGCCACGCACCCACCGACAGCAACACCTGCTGGACTTCGTCTGGTATCGTTCCATCGGACTTCGGCCCAATATTCATCAGCAGATTCCCGTTCTTGCTGACGATGTCGATCAGCTGGTGAACGATAAACTCCGGCGACTTAAACGTATCGTGCTCGATGTAACCCCAGCTTTTATTGCTCACTGAGGTGTCGGTCTGCCAATAGAGCGGCCGGATCTCGCCAAGCTGACCGCGCTCGATATCGAGCACGGCAGACTTTGCATCCATCGCATAGTCCTTGTAATTGATCACCCCGACATGATCGCCATATTTGAGCGAAGAGTTGTAGTAAAAGGCCGCAAACTTCGTAAGCTGATGGCGCAGACCCGGTTGCCCGATCCACCAGTCGAAGTACATGATCTCAGGGTGATACTTCTCCACGATCTCCGCCGAGCGCGCCAGCCAATCGTTGCCGTAGGCGTCTGATAAATACGTGAAGTCGTTGTTGAGTGGTGTGTGGTCTAAGTTGATCAGCCAGGTATGGGCCGGTCCATAAAATCCGGCATATCGCGGATCATTGACGTCCGAATCGAACGTCCGGCCCACTCCCAGGAAGAAGTCGTGCTCAACGCGGTGCGACGACGCCCCAAAATGCAGCCCCTCCGCGCGCACCGCCTTGGCCAGCTCCCCGCCTGTATCGCGATGCGGCCCCATCTTCGCGACTGTCCAATCGGAAAGGCCGCTGTCGTACATCGCAAAGCCATCATGATGCTCAAAGACCGGGACTACATATTTCGCACCCGACTCTTTGAAGAGGTGCGCCCATGCCTGCGGATCGAACTTCTCCGCCTTGAACATGGGAATGAAGTCCTTATACCCGAACTTGTCCTGCGGTCCATATGTTGCGACTTGGTGCTTGAAGACATCGCTCCCCTGCGTGTACATCTCGCGTGGATACCACTCGCTTCCATACGCAGGTACTGAATACACGCCCCAATGAATGAAGATGCCGAACTTCGCATCCTTGTACCATTCCGGCACCTTGTAGGTGTCGAGCGACTCGTAGTCCGCGCGATACGGCCCTTCGTGGTCGACGCGATCGACATCCTCGAGCAGCTTCTTTCGCTCGCTGTCATACTTGCTGTTTCCCGCCGCCCATTGCTGGTCCAGGACCGCAGGATCGGTCCCCGCAGTCGGCGCCGTCGGAGGCTTCTGAGCCAGGCCAAGAATCGAAGCCGCAAAGAGCAGCCCAAACGTCGTAGAGGAGAAGCGCAAGGCAAAATAATGGGTCATTTCACGCGCAATAGTAAACGTTAAAGCAAGACCTGTCGAGGCGATCGCGTTGCGCGCTCTTGCGGCTTCTTGCCCCTTCAATTTCTCTTCGTGTTCTCCGTGAGCAGCATGGTGAACTGGCAGCCCTTGAGCGCAGCGGAGCAATAAAGAATCCCGCGCCGCACGATCTTCGCAGTTGAACCGGCAGGAAACGGCACATCGAACTTTGCCGATTGAAGCGCGGTTGCAAGCGGCTTGAGAGATTCCTCGCCGTGAAGAAACTGCACATCCTCCACCTGCTTCGGAGAAAACAAAATGAAGAAGTCCGCCGAACCCGATTTCTTGCCCTCGGCAGGAAGGGCCACAGTCCGCAAATGGCTAAGCTCGTCGCTGATCGGGCCAACGCGATTGAAGCTGGCCTTCTCCGGAGCAAGTTTCTTCAGCTTCTCCTCCGCTTCGTCCGCCGGCCTCAATCCATTCCCCGAGGCAATGGCCAGTTGATAGGTATGGATTGCCTCTTTCGTCTTGCCTTCTGCTTCATAAATCTCGCCGAGATGAGCGCCGGTTACGGCGTCCGGACTGAGCATCCATGCGGCGCGGGAATACTCTTCGGCGCTGGCCAGGTCGCCCTGACGAAATAGAATCCACGCCATCGTGTCCCAGGTGGCTGCCAGATGGTTTGTGTGAAGCAGGTCGTCGTCGGTCAGGGCAGTCAGCGTCGCTTTCGAAGTCTGATCATCCAGAAGATGCAGCGCCTTTTCGCAGGAGGCATGGGCGAACGCGAGGTCCACATTTGCTACCGCAAGTTCGTAGGACCCATCATTCAGAATGCTCTCGTCGGTCGAGTCGGATATCGCTTCGCCCATCGTTGCCATGCCTTTATCCGTTGCGCCGCTCGATAGCTCGGCCGATGCAAGCATTACTTTTAACCTCGGATTGTTTGGCGACATTGTTATCGCCTCCTGGAGCACTGGAATCGCTTCGGCAAAACGCTTCTTCTGGATATAGAGGTAGGCTAGTTGCTGGCGAGCGCCCACATTCTCCGGGTCCGCCTTCAAGAGCGCTCGCAGCGTTTCGAAAGCCTCGTCGGGCCGGTTGGCAGCCATCAGCGTACCGGCGAGAGAGCTATAGACCGCGAAGTTTTCAGGATGGTTTCCTATTTCCTTGCGGTAGGCGGCGATCCCGTCCTCGCGTTTGTTTTGCATGAGATCGAGGTACCCGTACTCTGCCCAAAGTCCCTCCTCAATCGAACTTAGGTGGTTCGCATCGTCGAGCGCCTTCCGGGCTGACTCATAGTTGCGGCCTAGGATATCGAGATAGGCCTGACGAATCAGCGTCGCCGCATCGGGATTGCTCGGCTTTTGGCTGGCGGTCTGATTTGAGCCGGCGCCGATCAGCTGAATGAAGGTATTCTCATCGGCCAAAACCGCCTTTTCGAACCTGATATAGTCGTCCCACTTGGCCACCGGGATCTCTCTTTGCTTGTAGGCGAGGCTGCGATCGACGAGCAGCGTGCCCTTGTCCAGAATGTAGTTGGCCGAATAGGTTCCGAAGTCCGTCTGTAGCCTTACCGGAGAGGGCAGGTCCGCCGTGTAGCTTCCCGGCAGCTGAAGGGCCGTATGAAACGAATACGTCACCGGCCCGCTGAGCAGGATGGTGTCCGCCGGCTTCGCATCGTCTTCCCCATAGGCAAAGGAAACCGGCGGCATGAGAGGAAGAATTCGCCGGTTGGCCCAGTCCGCATATTCTTTACGCGAGTAGTCGTACGAGTAGTGAAACGGTTCCGCGGTCTTTTCAGGAAGGTCGGCGTCAACGTTGCTGACGGTGCCCGCAAATCCGGACCCATAGGAGATATTTTGCGCTAGCGTCTGCCATTGCATTCGGGGAGTATTGTGAAACCCTACGCGGTAAAGTAACTCATCATCGCCACGCAAGGTAACGTCGAAGTGCGCGGCCAGCGTTCCATCCCCGGCAAGGGTCCCCTTCGCGTCGAATTTGTCGAACGATGGGAAGGGCGGATCAGCCGGGGTCTTCATCAGCACCGGCGTTCCACCGTTCGGTATGCCAAGAACCTGCTTATCGCGAAGTGTCGAAAAGAGCATCTGGAAAGGAGCAACCTCTGGCGTGGAATCCATCCACAACACCGACTTGTTGAGAGTGACGGCTGTAATCACGTGGTCAAACTGGCCCGGCGATGGCACATTCGGCTGCAGCGCGTGCCGTGACCCAACCAGGACCGGCCAAGCATCGTAACCCTCGGCCTTGAGCAACGTCGCTAGTAAGGTGTGCTTGTCTTTACAATCCCCATACTGGTTTTGCATCACGTCATCGGCGCTGTGCGGCTGGTAGCGCCCGATGCCAAAGTCGACGCCAATATACCGGTACTGCGTTGCGACATAGCTATAAATGGCGGCGATCTTTTCCAGGTCAGTGGTTTTGCCTTTCACCAGTTCGTCGGCCTTGGCCTGGATGGCAGGCGTCACTGCGACACGGTCCTTCTGCAGATCGCCGTACCACCGGCCAACCTCCGCCCAGTCTTTGAATGTAGTGACCGCAATCGAAGGCGGCTCTTCGACGACCACCGGCTTTGCAGGCTTGTCACCAGCCGGCTTTGACTTCTCAAGCTGCGAGCTCTTCCAGCGATAGATCTTTCGGTCGCCCGTCTCGGTGACTTCAGGCTTGACCTTCGGGCTCTCGACCTGAACATATTTATTCCGCGGTACGCTCAGCGATGCCGTCTCCTCCAGAACTACCCCATTGCTGAGAAAATCCTGCGTAAACCAGAAATGGCCGGGCGCGGCGGCGACGGTGCGCACTTCCCGTACCTGGTACTCGAGCACATCTCCCGCGGAGAGCGCCTTAACCGGCAGCTGCTTTACGTGGAGGTCGCTGTAAAGCGGCGCCTGCCGCGTGACCTCGGCTGCTTGGTCCTGAGCATCGCTGTCCGGCGTGATAACCACGGAACCATCCGGCTTGCGTACTCGGACGTAGACGAAGTCGAGATGTTCATTGCGCGACTCATAGGGAAACTCCAGCAGTCCCAGCTGCCGCACGGCGGCGTCTGACTGCACCTTTACCTCGACCGTGAGCGTGCGCTCCCCAGTTCCATCCGCCGCATAGGTAACGTCCGTTGCATACTTCTCGACAACGAAGCTTTCTGCCGAATAGTCGGGAGATTTTGCGCTGGAAGTCTGCGGTACTGCAACCGGGACCGCGGGCGGCTTGGGCGTTGCTGTAGCGGACGACTGCCCGGCCGCAAGGTAGGAAATAGGAAAACCAAGCAGAAACAAAATCCATACGTGTCTTGGGAACATGAGGATAAGTATGGAGGCTTCCGCGCAAGTTTGCAGCACCTTTGTGCGTGAGCGATGACCCCTCTGGTTCCCAGGGCTATTCCGCAAAAAAAGCCTGCCGGTTAGCAGGCCTTTTCGGATATACAAGACGCTCGATCACACTGCCGCGTGAGCCAGTATCTCTTCTCGAACATGCTCGTCGTGCCGCTCTTCCGTCTTCGAGCTGGGCAAAGCGACGGCCAGGACGTCCTCGATGCGGCTCGCGTAGTGGATCGTGACCCCTTCGATCTGGTCCGGCATCAGGTCTTCTTCCACGTTCTGGCGATTTTCCGCCGGCAGGATAACGTCTTTCACTCCCGCCCGCTTCGCCGCCAGGAACTTCTCCTTGATGCCGCCCACCGGCAGCACGTTGCCGCTAAGCGTAATCTCCCCGGTCATCGCGGTCAGCGGATGAACAGGCCTATCGGTGAGCAGCGAAACCAGCGTCGTCGCCATCGTCACTCCGGCCGAGGGGCCGTCCTTGGGGATCGCGCCTGCGGGCACGTGAATATGCAGGTCGATCTCTTTGGTAAAGTCCTCGTCGAGCCCCAGCACCGTGGCGTTCGATCGGACCCAGGTCAGCGCAGCCTGCATCGATTCCTGCATCACCTCGCCGATCTGCCCAGTCATGTTGAAGCCGCCTTTACCCTTCATGCGGTTGGCCTCGATGAAGAGAATGTCGCCGCCTGCCGGCGTCCAGGCCAAACCGACCGCGACCCCAGCACGCTGCGTACGTTCGGCGATCTCGGTATCCACGCGAACCTTGATACCGCCAAGGAATTCGTTAATGATCGCCTTTGTGACCACCAACTTCTCCGGAGTTCCCTCGGCAATTCGTCTGGCTTGTTTGCGGCAGACGGTGCCGATGAGTTGCTCAAGTTTTCTTACGCCGGCTTCGCGGGTGTAGTGGCGAACAATGTAGTTCACACTGTCGTCAGGAAACTCGATATTGTCCGGCTGAATCCCGTTTTCCTTGATCTGGCGCGGAATCAAGTACCGGAAGGCGATGTGCTTCTTCTCCTCCTCGGTGTATCCGGAGAGATCGATGATCTCCATACGATCGCGAAGCGGCTCAGGAATCGGATCGAGCATGTTCGCGGTGCAGATGAAGAGCACCTTCGAAAGGTCGAACTGCACATCGAGATAGTTATCGCGGAAGGTGTTGTTCTGTTCCGGATCAAGAATCTCTAGTAGCGCCGACGACGGATCGCCGCGGAAGTCGCGTCCCAGCTTGTCGATCTCGTCGAGCATGAAGACTGGATCGTTCGTCTCGGCACGACGCAGGTTCTGAATAATCTGCCCCGGCAACGCGCCGATATACGTCCGGCGATGGCCGCGAAGCTCAGCCTCGTCATGCATTCCGCCCAGCGAGATGCGCTGGAACTTTCTCCCCAGCGAACGCGCAATCGAACGCCCCAGCGAAGTCTTACCCACTCCAGGAGGTCCGACAAAGCAAAGAATCGGCCCCTTCATATCCGGCTTCAAACGCCGAACGCTGAGGTAATCCAAAATCCGGTCCTTCACCTTCTTCAGGTCGTAGTGATCCTCATCGAGGATCTCTTTGGCCTTGATGATGTCGACTTCCTGGCCGGAAGACTTCGCCCACGGGAGCACCGCGAGCCACTCGATATAGTTCCTTGTAAGCGAATAGTCGGCCGCCATCGGCGACATGCGCGACAGCCGGTTCAACTCCTTCACCGCTTCCTTCTTCGTCTCCTCCGGCATGCCCGCGTTCTCGATCTTCTGGCGTAGCTCTTCGATGTCCTTCTGGCCCTCGTCCATCTCGCCGAGTTCCTTCTGGATCGCCTTCAACTGCTCGCGCAGGTAGTAGTCGCGCTGCGACTGCTGCACCTGGTCCTGCACTTCCGACTGGATCTTGTTGCGCAGCTGCTGGACTTCCAGCTCTTTGGCCAGATGACGGTTGATCCGCTCCAACCGCGCCGCAACATCTGGAGTCTCAAGCAGCTCCTGCTTGTCGGTCGTCGCCAGGAACGGCAAAGACGAGGCAATGAAATCGACGAGCCGTCCCGGCTCCTCGATGTTCAGCGCAATCGTCTGCAGCTCGTCCGAGAGCGTAGGCGAAGCGGTTACGATCGCCTGGAACTCGGAGTGGACGTTTCGCAGAATTGCCTCAAGCTCGCTGCCCGTAGCCGGAGGAACGTCGCCGACCGGCTCAACGCTGGCCGTCATGAACGGTTCAATCTGGGAGAATTCGCCCAGCTTGACGCGCTCCGTACCCTCGGTAAACACGAACAGGCTCTGATTCGGCATTTTGACGACTTTATGCACCGTCGCCAGGGTGCCAATCGTGTGCAGGTCACTGGGCTGCGGAGCGTCGATGCGAGCATCTCGCTGGGCGACGACGACAATAGTCTTTTCCTCGCCAAGTGATTGAATCAATTGGATCGAGCTCTCGCGGCCGACGGTCAGAGGCAGCACCGCGTGGGGAAACAGGACGGTGTCCCTGACCGGCAAAACAGGGTACGTCCGCTGCGATCCGCCTTCGCCGCGCTTGGCGGGGTCGCTGGGATGGATGACACTTAAGAAATCGCTAGGCATTGAGTATCCTTCTATCAACTTATCAGATATTAGACGCGTCACATCCCGGAAAGTCGCAACCGCTGGGACCCCGGCTCGAAACCCGTTCTCACCCCCCAGGATCGCCACCTTTGTATAGCCACCCTGGGATAGTCCCCTTGGACGCTGCCACAAACCAGCCCGTACAGACTACTCTTGCTCGCCTGCGTTCGGCGTCCCGGTTGAGACTCAAATACGCTTCTGCATCCGTCCGGGTTCCTGCGCAGAGCTTATCGGCAGGGTGAGGTTGTGATGTGATCTGTGCCGCGTGACCCGTCGCCATATCGCGGGACTGCTCGTTGCCGTATGGGAATTCGCCTCATCCGTTCTCGGATGCCAGATCGATGGCCGCCGTTCGATAGCGCCCCAATTCTTTTACCATCGAGCAGGATGACCGCAATTCAGCAAGCACGGCGTCTGCACTCTCCGCCGTCCAAATCTGATAATCGACATAAAAAACGTAGTCCCACGGCTTGCCTTGCATCGGACGCGATTCTATCTTGGTGAGGTTGGTTCCCTGACCGGCAAAGACCCTCAACGCCTCAACCAGGGTGCCCGGACGATTCTCAACCGTAAAAGCAATCGAGACCTTGTCCGCCCCGTCTTCTCGATCTGCCAGTTCCACCCGCCGAATAAGAAAGAAGCGGGTGAAATTGGCCGGGTTGTCTTCAATATCCGAAGCCAGAATCTCGCCGCCATACTGCTCTGCCGCGTGCCGGCTCGCGATCGCCGCGCCTGACCGGTCGCCGGCTGCGATTATCTGCTTCACACTGCCCGCTGTGTCATAGAACGGGACGGACCGAATCTTAGGATGCCGCTCAAGAAATCGCCGGCACTGCGCAAGCGCGACCGGGTGAGAAGATACGCTCTTGATTTCTTCGATGCGAGCTCCAGGCAGCGCGATCAGATTATGGCGAATGCGCAGCAGCGATTCGCGCTCGATCGCCACATCCTCGTCGAGCAGCAGATCGTAGTGTTCGGCTACGGGCCCGGCCAGAGAGTTCTCGATAGGAATAACCGCCGCATCCACCGACCGTTCCATGATCGCGCGAAACACATCGGCGGAGATCGAACAAGGAACAATCGCCGCAGTCCGCGACCCGATCGCCCGGGCCATACGCAACGCAGCTTCATGGCTGAAGGAACCTAACTCCCCCTGAATGGCTATCCGCATCGCTTCACACTTACTCGCTTTTTGCAAGACGCTTTACAACCTTCGACTTCAGCACGGCAACTTATTACCAGTGTAGCGACGAAAGCGTGGCTCTTGAGGGGGAAGAAGATGCTTTGGACGATCTTTGTTATTTTGCTGGTGTTATGGCTGGTTGGCCTGGTGAGTTTTCACGCGATCGGCGCATACATCCACATTTTGCTAGTGCTGGCTTTGGTCGTTCTGCTGATTCAGTTGATTGGCGGCAGGCGGCCGGTAGTTTAGCCGGCAGGGCGCGCCGTTGACTGTAGCGGCGCGATCGTTGAAACGCTGTCCTCGCAACCGTTGCACTCACAGAAGGGAATTTACGCATGAACACCGAAAAGGCAAGTGGAAAATTCGATCAAGTCAAAGGAAAGGTTAAACAAGGAGTTGGCGAAGCCGTAGGCAACCAGAAGCTCGCCAATGAAGGCGTGGTCGACCAGATAAAGGGCTCGGCCAAAGAAGTCTATGGCAACGTCAAGGATGCCGTGCATCACAACGTTGAAGCCGCCAAGCGCGACCGCGAAGCGCAGGCGAATCACGCCCGGGCCAATGTTGTCGACAACGTGGATGCGGCCCGCGAAGACGCCAACGCCGCCGTCGCCAGCCACCGGCGCTAAGCTGCCGTAGATCGAGAGCCGGGCCGTCGAGTTGAGGGCCGTCCCGACTGGGGCGAAGAAGAAGGGCCTCTGTATACCTGCAGGGGTCCTTCTTAATTTGCCTTGTCGTAAATGCAGGCCAGCGCCCTTGGCAGAGGAGGCGCAATCTACTGATTCACTCCGCTAGCCAGGAAGCCTCCGTCAACCGCGATGATTTCGCCGGTTACGAAAGACGCCGCATCGGAAGCAAGATAGATTGCGGCGCCCGTCAGCTCCTCCACATCGCCGAAGCGGCCCATTGGCGTACGAAGCTTTAGTTCTTTTCCCCGCTCCGTGCCATCCAGCAGGCCTGAGTTCAACGGCGTCCGAAAGACCCCAGGCGCTATCGCATTGACATTCACTCCTTGCTTCGACCATTCGACGGCGAGAGATTTGGTCAGCGAAGCGACAGCCGCTTTGCTGGCGGCGTAGGCGGCAACCTCGTAAAACGCCACAAAGGTCGTCAGCGACGCGATATTGATGATCCGCCCGTAGCCCCGCTCCAGCATGTGCTTGCCAAAGATCTGACACCCCCGCAGGGTTCCGGTTAGATTTGTCTCCACGATATCGTCCCAGACGTCCTCAGGAAAATCGATCGTGGGCGCGCGCTTGGTCTTGCCCGCGCAGTTGATCAGGATATCGACCTTTCCAAACTCCTTGAGCGCGGCGGCAAGCAGCGTTTCGAGCGAAGCGCGGTCCGCGACATCCGACGCGACCCTGAGGCTGCGCTTCCCCGTCTCCTCGATCTCCGCCGCCGTCGCATCGACCTGCTCCTGGCGTCGTGAACTCGCGGCGACGTCGGCTCCGGCATGCGCCAGCCCTATCGACAGCGCTCTGCCTATACCTGAAGTGCCGCCGATGACCACCGCGCTCTTACCCTCCAGGCTCAATCCCGTCTTCTCGAATCCCATCACTCCTCTTTCCCGGCCGATTCGGCCGCATTACAGTCAACGCTTAAGTTTCGTCTCACCAGAAGTATCATAAAGAGAGCTGGGCAAGCTCCCGCCTGGCAGCGATTTTCTTTTCTAGCGATTTGGGGTCTTCATGCCAACTCTCGATATACCGATTGCGCCACTCGGTGATCTCGCCATCATCGTGAATCCGCAGGACAACGTCGCGGTCGCCAAGCAGCCCATCGCCGACGGCCAGAATGTGCAGTTACCGGATGGCCGCGTAGTGTGTGTCCACGGCGAGGTGACGCCCGGGCATCGCTTCGCGACCAAAGCAATTGCGGCGGGTGAATTGGTCCGCCAGTACGCGCAACCCATCGGGACCTCACGCGGCATTGAACTCGGCGACGCCGTCACTCCTACCAACATGAGCAGCGAAGTCCCCGTCGTCCGCGACGTCGACGAAGGCCAGTCGGTCGCGGCGCCAGATTATTTCCCCACCGGTGAGTTGCCAACATTTCTCGGCTATCGCCGCGCCGACGGCCGCGTCGGCACCCGCAACTTTGTCCTCATCGCGCCCACCAGCATGTGCGCCAGCCATGAGGCGCTGCAAATTTCGATGCTCGCCGAGTTTCAACACTTCAGCGCAGCCAAATATCCCAACGTCGACGGCGTGACCGCGATCCCCCACAACAAAGGTTGCGGCTGCCAGTCCGGCGAAAACCTCACCGTGCTCATGCGCACCCTCGCCAACTACGCCGCCCACCCCAACGTCGGCGGCGTGGTCATGCTCGACCTCGGCTGCGAAAAAACCAATCTCCACATCATGGAAAAGTTCCTCATCGAGCGCACCAACGCATTGCAGAAGCCACTCGTGCGCATCGGCATCCAGGAATCCGGCGGCACCGCCGACACCATCCAGCGCGGCCTCAAAGCCGTCGAAGAGATGCTGCCCATCGTGAACCAATGCTGAACGCCAGCCCTTTCCCATCAGCGAACTGATCCTGGGAGTCAAATGCGGCAGCTCCGACGGGCTCTCCGGCCTCTCCGCCAATCCCAGCCTCGGCTACGCCGCCGACCTGCTCGTTCGCTCCCACGGAACAGTTCTGATGACTGAAGTCCCCGAGTTCTGCGGAGCCGAGCACGTGCTCGCCCACCGCGCCAAAGACGCACAAACAGCCCGCGCCGTCTACGAAATGGTCGACTGGTATAAGGACTACGCCAGCATGGCGGGCGCAGTCCTCAACGAAAACCCCAGCCCCGGCAACGTCGCCGGAGGCCTGCTCAACATCGCCATCAAAAGCCTCGGCGCCATCGCCAAGGGAGGCACCACCCGCGTCGAAGGCGTGACCGACTACGCCGAGCCGCCAAAAGGGACGCGGCCTCCAGCTGATGCAAGGCCCCGGCTACGACCAGGAATCCACGCCCGGCCTCGTCGCCGCCGGAGCCACCGTCGTCGTTTTCACCACCGGCAACGGCACCACCATCGGCAACGCTATCGCTCCAGTCATCAAGCTCGCCTCGAACGACAAAACATTTCGCCGCATGAGTTCCGACATCGATCTGTCGGCAGGCGGGGTCGTCAACGGCACCGAAACTATCGAGGAATGCGGAACCCGGATCTTCGAACACGTGCAGAGAGTGGCAAGCGGAGAGATTCCCGCGCTAGCCGAGAAACACAAGCACCGCGAATTTCAAGTCTGGGGTGAAAAGGCCATCGCTTTATAAAGCTGCCCCGACGTTCAAAAGGGTGGCAGTTGCTTGAGCAAGGCCCCTTCCATCAGGAAGTAGCCTCGACGCTTCCAGTGCACTCCGTCACTCGAAAAGGTCGGATGGCCGGCGAGGGGTGAGTAGTAATCGACTAGCTTCCAGTGTCGTGCGGATGCCAGGTGGCTGATGCGGCGGTTCAATGTAACGACTGCCGGCCTGTAGTCGGTTCGATCGTTCGACCGCAGGCCATGGAAGATGGGAGGAACCTCACAGAGGACCGGCTCGGCGTGTTGCCCCACAGCGAGTTGTCCGATCTCATCCAGATTTCGGACGGTCTCGTCGGGGCTGATGCCCAGCAATGTATCGTTCGTGCCGCCGAGTATGACCACTGTCTTGTATCCCCGGCCTGGTATCAGGTTCGGAAAGCGGGATAGCATCTGTGCGGTCGTATTGCCGTGGACGCCGAGATTGACGGTCGGGTAATACCACCCTTCGGTAATCGAGTCTCCCAGGAACGCGCATGAACGTCCAGCTGAGACTAGATGGCATCCGGCTGTCAGGCACAGGCTGACCGATGCGGCGAAAAGCATTGCAACGCGTAACATCGATTGAATCCCTCTCAGGCAATCCTAGAGAATTACCAGGCTAAGTGGGCTGCGTTTTGAAACAGCAGATTACAGTTAGCTTCCAGTCGCCAGAACCTGTCGGAGTCTTGGATCGTAGGAAGTCTGCCCCGAATCCCCGCGGACCGAGAGGCAACTACCCTTCACTATCTTCCAGAATCCGATGCATCACATAAGCATCCACGAAGCCTAAGCTCTCATGTCGAAAAGCCTCAGGCAAAGTTCCAACAATCGAAAATCCCAGCTTCTTCCACAGCGAAACCGCAGCGTAGTTCGTGCTCACCACAATATTGAATTGCATGGCACGAAAACCAGCCCGTTTCGCCTCGCGCAGGCAATGCACTCCCATCGCCCTGCCGACGCCCCGGCCACTGCACCTCGGATCGACCATAAAAGCGGCATTGGCCACATGCGAGCCGCGATCGCGACAGTTGGCGGCAAACTTATACATTCCCACGACTCTTCCATCTTCTTCCGCAAGATAGGAAGTTGCGCCAGAACCAAACCAGAAGATGAATGCATCTTCATAGCTGGTTTCGGCTGCGAAGATATAGGTTGTTCCAGAAGACACAACCGCCTGAAATATCGGCCACATCGCCGGAAAATCCGATTCAAGGGCCCGTCGAATCTGCATTGCGTCAGCGCCGCCAGAGCAGATCGGTCGCCACAAACAAGAAAAACAAAATCGCAATCACACCATTCATCGTAAAGAAAGCCGCATTCAGCCGGCGCAGATCGCGCGGAGAAACGATCAGGTGCTCATAGAGCAGAAGACCTGCAACCACCGCGACTCCGAGCCACGCAGCAGCGCCCAGCGCAAAGACCCTCACCAGCAGCACAATGAAGCCAAGCGCCGCCACATGCATCGCATTCGAAACCCAGAACGCCGCCGGAATCCCAATCGCCGCAGGGATACTGTTCAGGCCCACCTTGCGGTCGTGCTCGAAATCCTGGCAAGCGTAGAGCACATCGAATCCCGCGCCCCAGAAAAGCACTGCGGCGGTGAGCAGCAGAATCCTGGGATCGAGCGTGCCACGCACCGCGATCCACGCGGCCGAAGGCGCGATTCCCATCGCCAATCCCAGGAAAAGATGCGACCAGCGGGTAAAGCGTTTGGTATAGGAGTAACCCATCACAATCGCCAGCGCCAATGGCGAAAGCAGCAGCGTCAGATGGTTGAGGCGCGAAGCACCAAAGATGAAAACCGCGGCCATCACCGTCGTGAACGCACCCACGAACCCGCGGCTTAGCAAACCGGCAGGAATCGCCCGGCTCGCCGTCCGCGGATTGGCCGCATCAATTCCCGCATCGGCCCAGCGATTGAACGCCATCGCCGCCGAGCGCGCACTGACCATGCAGACAATGATCCACAGTAGCTTGACCGCGCTGGGCCAGCCCCCCGCGGCCAGCATGGCCCCGGTCAAGGCAAAAGGAAGCACGAAGATCGAGTGCTCCCACTTGATCATCTCCAGCGTCGTGCCGATCTTGCAAAACAGTCCCAACGAAAACTCCTGGAGTTAGTTTACCGGGAGTGCGAGCGCAAGGAACAGGCCTACAAAGGTATCAGGCACGACAGCCCCGGCGCAGGGCCTGGGCTGCCCGCATTGGCATCGTGTGAAGCGACGGTCATCTGCTATCGGAAGGCTGTCCGGCGACCTGCAGGTCATTCTTCACGCTGAACACTCCCGGAACGCCATTGGCACGAATGCCGGCGGCGTTTTTGTCGCCCTGGCTGTCGACCACGCCGAAGAGCGTCACGTTGCCGTTCTGCACCGAAATGCGTATCGGCTTGACCGGGTCGATCGCATACTTATTCAGCATCGCGAAGCCGTAGACCGCGCGGGCCACCGCGATTCGTATCCGATCGTCCATAGGCGAGACAGGGTCGATTGAGATCTCATCGACGACGTCCTTCACTCCTGGCATATACGCGGCATCAGCGACCGCCGAGGATGCATCGACTGGTCCATACGCGGTGCCCCCAAGGGTCACTACGCCATTCTGCACACTGATGGTAATCGCGTTAAAAGTCGTCGTGCCATAGCCGACGCGATCATAGGCAATCTTCTTCGCCAATTTGTTCTGCAATGCCAGGTCCGAGATCGGCGGGTCTGTCGCTGCAACTTCGATGTCGTTCCGGACCGCCGCTACGTCCTTGATCCGATGGATTCGCTTGTCGGCATCCTCCTTATCGGCAAAGACTCTGACGCTGCCCGTAAGATCGACGACGCCATCTTTCACCGACGCCTGCACTGCCGAAAATTGCTTCTTGCTCAGTGCCTTGGTAACTTCCGCCTGAATCTTGCTGTCATTCGCGCTCGACGCCTGAGCGCGGGCCAACGCAAACGAGCCGAAAGAGAGGGCAACCGCTAGAAAGATCGCCGCGCTCCACCGGGAAATTGATGCTAACCGCAACTGCACAACCATAAAAATTCTCCTGAGGGCCGACCTTGGCGCAGAATCCCGATCGACTGCATTCCAGCTATTTTGGGTGGCTTCGCCGATCGACCACGGTGATATAAACCCTAAGTTCAGAAACTTGGATGCATGGCCCGACCAACAGCAGCATTTTGAAGCATTTGCCACGTCAAAGACAAATCGCAGCGTCCGCGTCGATCACTGGTTTGGTCAGATCGTCTCGCCAGATCGAGGTTGACGTTCAGCGCCGCCGCTGGTGGATCTTCAAAATCAGGCTGAAGACTCCCGACTCATCCCGCTCCGCCACGATGGAAACATTCTGCGTAAGGTAGAGTTGCCCCGCGATAAGCTGCTGCGCCGTCGAATTGATATTGGTCGCGTAGGTGACAGTCGCGTTCTTGCCCACCTTCTCCTCCACCGTGACACGCGCCGTCGAGCTTCCCAGGTTGCCGACGAAGTTAGGGTCGATCTTCACGCTGCCGACGCCGAAGAGCTTCGACACGCGATTGCTCACTGTTGCATTCAGCGCGCCTCCAAGCAGCGCATCGGCGGTCGAGTTGACTCCGGCCGCCTGCTGCTCCTGGTTATAGATTTGCTGTTCTTCCTGGGTGCGGCCCAGGGCCAGCAACGCAAAGATGTCCGACTCCGGCAAAGGCGGCTCAGAGCGGTAGGTCAGATTCAGCTTGCTGAGCGGCCCATGAACGCCGATGTCGATGTCATAGTCTTCCACCCGTGCGGTCGCATCCAGATCGATGATCGGATCAATTTGAATCGGGTTGCTGAAATAGATCTCCCCGCGCTGCAACTGATAGTTGGTGCCTGCGAGGCTCGCGCTGCCGTCGGTGATGCTGATATGGCCAAGCAGCGTCGGACTGGCCACCGTCCCGCGCACGTGCAGATCGACATCGCCGGAAAGCTTGGCAAACGAGTTCTGGAAGTTCAGTTCGGGAGCCGAGGTGATGTGCACATCCAACCGAACATGGCTCGATGGAGCATTCGGGTCGGGCGGCGGCGCAACCAGACTGGCCGAAGATTTCAATGCGGCCACATCGAGATTCGGGCTGATCGAGAAACGCGTTACAACAACATTGCCGCTCAGCAGCAGGTTGGTCTCCGTACCCTGCAAGCGCAGCTTCGCATCGGCCATCGAGCTTACCCCCTGCGGATAGCGAATGCGAATGTCTTTGCCGGTCGCCGTCAGATCGCCATACAAGCCATTCTGATAGGTGATCGACCCGCCCAGCTGGAGCTTGCCGCCTCCCGTAACGGCAGTCAGTTGTTGTACCGTGAGCCGGTCCTGATCAAAGACCAGCGTCCCGTTTATCTGGCTGAGGCCGTTAGGGAGATCCCCCAGCGAGATCGCGACGTCGGCAAAATGTACCTGACCGGTCAGGTTAGGCTGGTCGATGGTGCCTGTCGCACCAACTGAGAAATCCACATGGCCTGAGGAATTGATGTTCGGGTCGAAACTCTGCGCAAGCTTGAGATTGACCGACCCATGAGACGAGAGTTGCAGCGTCCTCGGCCGCTCCACAACCGCAGCCGAGCCCTGGATCTGGAGGTTGGTTTCATCGCCCACGATTCGCAGCGGATCGAGATGCACCACGCCATCTCGCAGTTGGGCCGTAAGATCGCCCTCGCTTTGCAGAGCAATTCCCTCGACAGAGATGGCAAATTTGTTGATATCGAGCGTTCCTTCCATCAGCTTTGGCTGCCGCGCAGGACCGCTCACGGAAGCTTCTAGCGCAAGCACCGACTCGCTCGACACACCCTTAACGTTGTAAAGCTGCAGCAGGCGCCCAATGTGGACGTTCTCCGCCGCAAGCCGCGCCTGGGTCGGGTAATCCCCCGTTATCGTTGTCTGCCCGGAGAACTGCAGCTTCGCCAGGTCCAGACTCGAATCCACCGCATAAGTCAGCAGGCGGTGATCGAGATCGACCTTCGCTCCAAGGCTTCCTTTGAACTGCTGATTGACCACAAGTTTTGAGACGGTCGCTGTTGCGTGGGCAGTTAAATCGCGCACCGGTCCCGAACCGCTGGCCTCAAACCCGAGTTGGCCGGCCAGCGACAATCTCGCTGTTTGAATCTGGGGCAAATGCTCCAGCGCAAAGCCATTCCCCTTTGCCTTGAAGTGGACTGTTTCTGCGCGGAGATCGTAGCCGCCATCGCCGGTTATCTCGCCACCATTCAGCAGAAGTTTCACGTTGGCGGCATCGAGCTCTTGCCCATTGAACTTCAGGTCCGCGCTCAGGCTCCGATAGGTCTCGCCATATATTTGGCCGCCCTGGACCGTCACCTGACCCCCGCCATTGAAATTACCCAGCGTGCCACCGATGTGCGCTTGAAGATTCAGCGTCCCGCTCACTGGCGCTTGAGAGCCGGCGATCGCCAGCAAATCGGCGACCGGAACGCTCTGTACGTTCGCCGTGGCATTCAACGCAGAGTCGCCGTCAAAAGCCATGTGATGCCGCGAAAGCTGGTGCGCACGCAAGCCGCCGCTGAAATGAATTGTGCTCGTGCCGTGCAGCAACGTGGCCTGTAAGACCGTGATCCCGTCCGGCGAATACTCCGCCTGCGTATCCAGGCTGTCCCAATGCAGGTCGGTCATCGACGGCGGCGGCGACGCAGTCGAAGCTTGACCCGCCGGCGGTGGCGCGCCATGGGCTTCGACTACGGTCGCGGGTAGCGCCGCAGTCTCGAAGACGGTGTCAAAGTTGTTCGCCTTCAAATGGCCCTTTACATCCGGATACAACAAGCTTCCCGAAACCGTGCCATGAAATTCCGCTTCTCCCTCCAGGCGCACCGGAATCGCAGCGACTCCGACCTTCTTGCCGTTCGGTCCCTCAGTCGAAACCCCAAGCACCGCCAGCGTCTTGTCAAACTCGGCCAGGTTCGTCGTGACCAGATCGCCTTGAATCGCCGACGGACGCTCGAGCGGATAAACCCCGAGCGCGCCCTGCACCTGAATATGGCTTCCCGGAGTCTGCGCGGTCAGATTCCGAATATCCACCGCCCCACGGCGATTGTCATAGGTCGCGTCAAATCCTCCACTCAGCGGCACGCCGTCGCGCCCATTGCCGGCCGCCAATTTGACGTTGGCGGTCACCGTTGCATCGGTCGCGCTCCCCGTCCAATGCACGCTCACCGGCCCGCTCGCCGCGGTATCGAAGCCCAGGTCCTGATAAGTTAGCGGCGCGACTGCACGCATCACGGTGCGCAGAGTAATGTCGCGAACCTGGGCGCGAATGTTGCCCGTCGCCACCTGACCAATCTCCGGCGCAGGAAGGTTCTGGCTCTTCTTGGCGACGGCCGCCGCCGCCGCTTTACGTGTCGGCGCGGCTGGTGTCGGAACCAGCCAGTTCACGATCCGCATCTCGCCGTCGATGCTGCCGCCCTCGGGCAGCCGCGCCCGCAACGCGGTCAGCGTAATCTCATCCTGCGTGATGTGAATGTTGGTCGAGCCATTCACTCCGCTGACTTGAACCGCGGGGATTCGGTAGGCTGCGCCCAGCACCTTCGCGTTTCCGTCGACAGTGAAGCTTGAGGGATTTCCCTTTGCCGTCAACTGCAGCTCCGCGATACCGCTTTCCAGTCCTGGCAGCGCTGTCAAAGCCTCAACTTCACGCACGTCGATACTTCCTCTCGCCGTAAACTCAACCTGAGGATCGGCATAGTTCTGCAGCGAACCCGACACCTCGAGCAACGAGCCCTGCCTCGGTGAAGTTCCGGTCTGCAGCTGAAGCTGCGACACCACCGCGCCCGTCCGCGAAAGATCTGCCTTAATCGCCAGCCGCGAGCGTACCGGCGCAAACTTACCCCGCTGGGCGGTGATGTCCGTAGCCCTCAGGTCGGCGAGGTAATGACCGCGTGTCCGGTCATATTCGATCGCCAGTTCAAGGTCGTTGGCCGCGAGATCGAAGGGTATCGCGCGCTGATTGATCAGCAGAACTCCGTTCGTCAACTCGGTACGGTCGACCGCAAGGTCAAACAACGTATCGGTCACCGAGCCGTGTTGCCCGACCGTCTTTGGACGCGGCTGGTTGGTGCTTCCATCCGGATAAACGATCAGGTGAAAGACCGGATGGTCGCCATGGAGAAGATCCAGGCCAGCCTTCGCCTGAAGAAAGGAGATGATCTTCGCCTGCACGAAGAGCCGGTCGATGTGTGCGTAAGGAATTTCTCCGGGCGCCTCGAGTCCGTGAATCGTAAGGTTGTCGGCCTCGAACTCGAGTCGTATCAAATGCCAGTGGAACGAGCCCAGTTCAACCCGGCCGCCGGTCGCCTGCTCCAGCGTGGCAATGAGCCGGTCGCGGACCTGCGCCTCAAACTGCGGCGTCGTCGCATACCAGGCGATCACCCCAACCGCCGCCGCCAGTAGCGCGACGGCAAACAGCACCGTAATCAAAAACGCGCGCATCTTGCCGCGCTTAGGCTGCGGAGACTCGGGAGAAGCGGCTTCCGTCATTCGCCATCTCCTTCGTCATTGTCCGGGCTGGGATTGCTCTGGCCAAGAGCCGGGTCCAGGATGATCACGTTGCCCTGATCGCGCAGACTCTTAAGCCAGTCCTGCAGGAGCACGTTCACATGCTGTTGCAGCAGGATCTCTTCGATCCTGCTGGAGACCGAGTCCAGCGTTGGCGCGCTCACGTTTTCCCTCTTGAATTCCGGAACCAGAGTCTTGTTGTAGTAGTCCTCAATATCTGGCCTCGATATGCGGACGCCGGCGCGGAAGCGCGTATCGATAAAATTCAGGATCTGCATCCGCTGCCGCCATCGCTCCGTGACCTCGCTCGGAGTGAGATTGTGCTCAGCCAGAAACCTGACCCAGCCGGCTTCAGTTTTGCAGTCGGATTTGCGGCAATCGGGCAGCTGCCCTCGGAGCGCATCGAGATCTTTCTGCACCTCCTCGTCGCTCACATCCTTCACCATTCCCTGGCTCTGCATCTGTTCCAGGATCAGCGTCCGGTTAATGAGGCGCCTTGCGGCGCGCTGTTCAAGACTGTTTCCTGGAGGCAGACTGAACGACTGCAGAGCGGCCATATCGATCTCGGTCTGCAGATCGCTCCGCAAGAGTACATCTCCATTGATGACCGCGATCACGCTGTCCAGTATCACCGGCTGTTGCGGCGAGGCGGCCGCCGGAGAAGCTGAGGCCGTGGTTTGCCCGTATGCGGGCGCAAGCCCGCACGCCGCCAGTGTGCCGATCGCCAGCCAGCCAAGCCCTAACCATTGCCGCAACGCACCCATCAGAATGCCTGACCTATGCTGAAGAAAAAGTTGAAGTATCCCGCCTGCCCAATATGCGGTGGGGTATTGACCGGGTTATTGCTCGAAGAATACGTGACATAAATCGGGTAATACGGCGGGTTAAGATTCACCGCAAGATCGAAGCGAATCGGCCCGATCGGCGTGTTGTAGCGAATCCCAAGCCCTACGTCATGGGAGAAATAATTAAAACTGCACGGCCCGTTGGTCACGATCGGCGAGGTCGGCGGCTCCGGCAAAAGCGTTTTGCAGGTTGAAATATCCGGCTGGTGGAAGCGCAGGAAACTCGGTCCAATGTCGGAAACGGTGTTAAAGACGTTCCCCATGTCGTGGAAGAGAACAAAGCCGACGCTGTCCCCGACATAGGGCAGCGTCGGATACGGCAGGCGAAGCTCCAGCGTATTCACGAAAACGCCCGCTCCGCCGATCGGAAACCCGGTCTGTTCGTCGCGCGGACCCGCCTCGTTAATAGGAAATCCACGAATCGACTGGGCGCCGCCCGCATACAGCCGCTCCGGCAATGGGATCTGCTGTTCCGAGGAGTTACCCCAACTCTGCTCCATACCGAAGCGAGTGTTTCGCGCGATCACCCACCTGCGCTTGCCCACTTCGTAGTAGCTGGAATTGTTCATGTCGACGCGATTGAAGTTCGCCTGAGAACCGAAGGCACCGTTCGCAACGAATTCCTGGATCGTGTTGTAGGTGCCGTGATGAGCGTCGAGCGGACTGTCCCGGGTGTCGCGAATCCAGGTGATGCCGGGCCCGCCTACGCGTACCGGTTGCGAATACAGCGGAATGAGGTTTGGCGCCACCTGGATGGTGCTCTCATCAATCGCCACGCGGCGGTAGGTGAAGTCATAAATGAAAGTGTTGCGACGGTCTGGACGCTCGGTGAATCGAAGCGAGCCATAAAGTTGCGACGACGAATACGTCGTCAAATCCTGCGCATTGATATAACCCCCGGAAACTGAACCATCAAAAGTCTGCAACCCGAAGACACGCGGAACCTGATACACCGCCGTTGCTCTTTGTTCGAGCGTGCCGTAGGCGGTGCGCAGCGAGATCGATTGGTTGGTGCCGCGCAGGCTGGTCCGCGTCACATCGAAGAGCACCGCCGGGCTCACTCCCGCTTTTCCGCTCGGGGTGCACGTGGTGGTCGACGAACCGGAACTTGCAGATGTCGAATTCACACAGTTTGTCGCCGGCGTCCCGGTCTGCGCCTCAAAGCCGAATCCATAATTGAAGTCCCAGCGCTTCGCCTCCGTGAGCTGCAGCAGAACATTCTTCCGCAGTTCTTCTCCTGTTGGGTTCTGCACCGCAGTATTCACTTCGTTGAAGAGCGCCAGGTTGTAAAGTTTCCGCTGCGTCTCGAGCATCGCCGCCTGGCTCAACGGATCTCCCGGATGCACCGTCAGGAGCCGATCGACCGTCTTTGGCCTCGTGTGTTCCAGTCCGGAGATGAGCACCTGGCGAACGAAGGTTTCATCTCCCTCTACGACGTTCAAGGTGATGTTGACCAGTGCCGGATCGGAAGGGTCGGGCATTTGCGTCGCCGTAACCTGCGCCTGGCCGAAACCGTGGTCAAGGTAATAGCTCAGAATGGCATTGCGATCGCCAAGCACATTCGCCGCGGAATATGGCTGGCCCGGCTCAGTGTTGAGCAGCGGCTTCAGAGCGGTGATTGACTCCTGGCTGGCTCCGTTAATCTCCAGCTGACCCACTTTCTGCTGTTGCCCCTCGTCGACCACATATTGGACCGAAATGCTGCCCACCTTCTCCGGCTCGCCGTTGCTGTCACGGTCGGAATCAGTCACGTTGGGCGTGACTTTCACCTTGCTGAAGCCGTTGCTCTGATAAAGCGCCGTGATCGAGTCCACGTCAGCATTGACCAGCGCCTGGCTGTACAACCCCGTGCGCTGGAAAACGTCCGACTTCAATACGCTAAGCCGGGACTCGATCGTATCGCTGCTAAAGTACCTGTTCCCGGTGACCGAAACATTCAGCACCTTATGCTTGCGCCCCAGGTCCACGGTGTAGACGATATCGGCGCGTTGCGCGGTATGCTGTCTTCGCTGGTGGGTGATCTTCACATTGAAATATCCCTGGCGCTGATAGTAGTCGCGCAGGCTGCGGTCACCCTCATTGAGCAGATCGTCGTCAACTGCGCCTTCCTCATAGACGGGGATCAGCTTCTTGATCAGCCTCTTGTTCAGTTTGGCGCCGACTACTTCCACCGTCACAATCGGTCCCCGGTTGACGCCGAAGGAATAGTTCAGATGGTTCGTAGGCGGCTGGTAGTCCTTGGACTTAAGACTGACGTCGGACTCCAGGCGTTGCTGTTTTTGGTAAACCTTACGCAGCCCTTCCAAAGCGCGATTGGTCGTGTCGCGGGTCACCTTGCTCTCCACCTTGAGCTTGGCCTTCTTGCGAAACTCCACTGGCGTTAGACCGGTATCGCCATCGACTTTGACCTGGCCCACACGCGCATCTGGGCCCAGATTCACGCGGTACGTAATGTTTACCTGGGAATTCGTGTCCATCATTATCGAAGCGAAAACTTTTGCCTGATAAAAGCCGGTCTGCCTTCAGAAAATCGAGAATCAGCTGCACCCCGCGGTCCATCCGCTCCTGCGAAAACGCCGTCCCCGCCTCCAGCTTCGCCGCTCGGCCGATCTGCGAGGCTAGCTGGTCGTTTTTCACGCCATCCACATACACACGCCCGATAAAGGTCCTCGGGACCCCGGTAAAGAGAATGGCCACGGTATCTCCGGTCCGCGTTCCCTCAACCTCAATCGTGTGGTAGAGCCCGGTGGCGTAGAGCCGGCGCAGGCTCTCGCGCAATTTTCCGGCATCCAGAGGTTGCCCAGGCTGTAGCTCGAGTTTTGCGGGCAACGGATCAAGGGCTTCCACTCCGACTCCCTCGAACTGCACCGTGGCGACCTTAAGCCCCACCCACGCGGCGAGTCCTGGAACCTGACCTTGGGCGCCCGGTTGCGCCGCGGCGCCAGTTACACCACCGGTTCCTGGCTTTTCGGCACTCTGCCCGAAAACACGGACAGATGAAGCGAGCAGCAAAAAAAGCAACAGCACGACCGGAGGGATCCGTTCGCGTTGGGCTGCTCTTCCGGGTCGGCGACCCGATTTCTCCACAAATCCCAATCCATCCCTCGCGCCGGTGATTCCCACGCCATCCGACCGGCAATTTTGCCTGGTCCTCTTCAGATGCGTTGATCTGAGTTTCCTTTGGCAAAACGGCGACAGACTTGCTCGCCGCAAAAGAACCATTCCGGTCGACTCAACCGTGCCGGAGGAGCACTCTTATACTAATTAGACACGCCGATGCCGTCACCGAACACTCGCGAAGCCATTGAGACTGCCCCGGACACCGATTCGTTAACCGCAAACCCGGCTGCGGAAAGATCGACGCTGACCGATCCAGCGTCCGCCGAACGATATTCCCGCCAGGTGCTCTTTGCCGGCATAGGCGCAGGCGGCCAGAAGAAATTGGCCACCGCCCACGTCGCCATCGCCGGCTGCGGCGCCACCGGAGCGGCAGCCGCCAGCCTGCTCGCCCGCGCGGGCGTCGGCACCCTCACCCTGATCGATCGCGATTACGTCGAAGAGAGCAACCTCCAGCGCCAGGTGCTCTTCGACGAAAGCGACGCCCTCGCGGCGCTCCCCAAGGCCGAGGCCGCGCGGCGCAAAATCTCTCTTTTCAACGGCTCGATTCAGGTCAATGCCCGGGTTGCCGACCTCGTTCCCGGCAATATCCACGAACTGCTGCGCGGCGCGGACCTGGTCCTCGACGGCACCGACAACTTCGAAACCCGCTATCTCATCAACGACTACGCCGTGGAACAAGGCCGCCCCTGGATCTATGCCGCCGCGCTCGGCGCCTACGCCGCGACGATGAACATCCTGCCTGCTCCCTCGCCATTTCAGACCGCCTGCCTGGCGTGCATTTTCCCTAAGCCACCGGCCGGGACGGTCGACACCTGCGACACCGCTGGCATCCTCAACACCGCCGTCAACCTCGCTGCGTCCATCGAGGTCAGCGAAGCGCTCAAGTTCCTCGTCGGCGCCGCAGGCCAGATGAGGCGAACCCTGAGGGCAATGGATCTTTGGACCAATCAGCAATCCGAAATCTCAACCGCCGTTCCCCGCTCCGACTGCGCCGTTTGCGGCCAGCGGACTTTTACCCATTTATGCGGCGAAAGTCGCCCCCATATCACCCTGTGCGGGCGAAATTCGGTTCAGATTCACGAGCATCACCGCCCCCTTGATTTCGCGGCCATGCAACTCCGCCTCGCGCCTCACGGCGCCGTGAGGCATAACTCCATGCTCCTTCGCTTCGAGCGCGGAGAGCATACGATCACCTTGTTTGCGGATGGCAGGGCGCTAATCCAGGGAACCACCGATGTTGCCCTCGCCAGGTCTCTCTATGCGAGATTTATTGGCTCCTGACGGCCAGAGATTGGAACATGAAACCAGTTAGCTATCTCCGTGTTGATCCAGGGCATCCAATCGACGTCAACCAATCGACGACCGGACCGAACCCCCGGCTGCCGGGCAACCTTTCCGAGGCAAACTGCTTCTCAAACACAATTACAGAGGTCCATTAGCACCACTATGGTTGTCGATTGAATGCCTGTTACCCTTTGCCTTAATTCCGAAGAACGTGGAGTACGAGACAATGAGCTTTTTATCTTGGCGGAGGGAGTGCGCATGACCGCTGGTCCAACTCCAACAAAACTAGGCAACCAGCACATTCGGCGCAACCCCCCAATTCCTGGCGAAGCGGAGGCCATTGAGGCCGCTCAGGCCGGCGATACAACATCCTTCGAGTTCCTCTACGCAATGCATAAACGCCGCGTCTACTCCCTATGCCTGCGTATGTTGAGCAACGTTGCCGAAGCCGAAGACCTCACTCAGGAAGCCTTTCTGCAGCTATATCGCAAAATCGGGACCTTTCGCGGCGACTCGGCTTTCTCCACCTGGCTGCATCGGCTTTCTGTCAATGTCGTACTGATGCACCTGCGCAAAAAGGGCCTCCCTCAGATCTCCCTGGAAGAGACCCTCGAACCCGCCCAGGAAGACGGCCCGCGCCGGGACATCGGCGCCCGCGATCTCACGCTCGCCGGCTCGATCGACCGCATCACCCTCGAGCGCGCCGTCGAAGAGCTGCCCCCCGGTTACCGCCTCGTTTTTGTGCTGCACGATGTAGAAGGATACGAGCATAATGAAATCGCAGGAATGCTCGACTGCTCCATCGGAAACAGTAAATCTCAACTCCACAAGGCCCGGATGAAGCTGCGCGACTTGCTGCACGCCGGCCAGCGTAAGGAAGTAGCATGATGGTTCAGATGCGCAACCACGCCGAGCGCTCCGATGCTTCCCCCGCCGGGCGGCCCGTGACCTGCGAAGAATTTCAAACCCGGATGCCCGAACTCCTTGGAGGCGACATCCATGACCACGAGCATCTGAAAACGTGCGCCCGCTGCCGCGCGCTTCTTGATGAACTTGAGCAGATCGCCATTGCCGCGAGCGAACTGTTGTTGCCCGAATATGAGCCCGGCGAATCGGTGTGGAAGAACATCAGCGCTTCTCTTCCTAAATCGACTGCCGACGCCATCAAGAGCAACGGGCACCTGGCAGAATCCAAGCCCTAGCACCCGCGCCCAATCCGGCGTTCCTCCCTCTCTTCGTGGCCTTCTTTATAATTCAAGCCACGATCATGAAGTCGGAACATGCCATTCCGCGGAACGTCGAGCGTGTTGTCCTGATTGGTTTCATGGGCGCCGGTAAATCGACTGTCGGACCCATTCTGGCCGAGCGGCTCGGATGGCGTTTTATCGATGCCGACCGGCAGTTGGAATCCGACGCCGGCGCCACCATTGCCGATCTCTTTTCGACCCTCGGGGAACCCCGCTTCCGGCAGATGGAGGCCCAGGTTGTGGCCGGACTCTGCGCCACAACCGCAACCGTCCTCGCCCTTGGAGGTGGAGCGATCGAGACCGAATCTGTCCGCAATCTTCTCTTCAATTCCTCAAATACTTACGTCGTTTTCCTGCAAGCTCCGCTTGAAGTCCTGATCGACCGCTGCGAGCAGCAACCGGATGCCGCCGTGCGGCCTATCCTTCGCCAGCGGGAAGCCCTTCGGCAGCGCTTCCGTTCCCGCATCCCGCACTACCGGTCCGCCCATTTAATTCTCGATACAGAGGGCCTTGGTCCCGATTCTGTGGCCGACAACCTGCTTCATAAAATGATTGATATTTCCTTCGCTGTCCCGCTCTACCAGAAAGCGATCGCCACTTGAGCACACCCTTCCCGACCGCCTCGCGAGGGACATCCGGTTCCCTCCGCGCGGATATTACATTTGCCTTTGCGCTCGCCATAGGTATTTATGTGGTGGCGATGGTTCACGATGTCCTGCTGATCGTCTACGTCAGCGCGCTTTTTGCCGTCGTGCTGATGCCGGTCGTCAACGGCCTGCGGAGAATTCGCATCGGGAACTGGCAACCCAGCCGGATCGTCGCCATCCTTCTGCTGTTCCTGATCGTCTTAAGCCTCGCGGCTCTGTTTTTCTCCTTCGCTCTGCCGCCAGTCGTCTCCGACATGAGCCAGTTCATCCGCGAGCTTCCCATTCGCGGCCCGCAACTGCTCTCCCGCGCCCAACAGCTTCCGTTGATCCATCACCTCGATTTGAGCGCCCTCAACACCAGGCTTCAGGACTTCGCCTCCTCCTACGCCAGCTTCGTGCTCATCTCGCTTCGCAACGGGGCAGGCAGGTTCTTCGATCTTCTTACCGGGGTGATCCTGACCGTCTACTTTATGCTCGAGGGCGAACATGCCTACGCCTGGTTCCTCTCCTTCTTTCCCCCAAAACAGCGGGCCCGGCTCGACCGGGTGCTCTCGCGCGCCGAGCTGAGAATGGGCAAATGGCTCCTCGGGCAGGCCTCGCTCATGCTCACCCTGGGATTAGTAAGCACCATCGCCTTTCTGGCTCTGAAGGTCCGTTACGCCTACGCGCTCGGCGTACTTATGGGCGCATTCAACCTCATCCCCATCATGGGCGCGCTGATTTCTGTTTCCTTGGCGCTGCTGGTGGCGGCGATCGACTCCTGGGGCCGCGCCCTTGGCGTCCTGATCGTCTATCTCATTTATGCGCAGCTGGAAAACTCGATCCTGACCCCGCGCATTATGCAAAGAAGCGTAGGCCTCTCCGGTCTGGCTGTGCTGATCTCGCTGATGCTCGGCGCCTCGATCGCAGGGGTCGTCGGCGCTCTCGTCTCGGTGCCAACGGCAGTACTCGTCGGTGAATTGCTCAACGAATATCTAGTCAAGCGAAAAGTCGACGCCTCTGACCCTGCAGAAGCAGACTCTGCTCCCGCGTCTTAGCGACTCTTACGAAGGCAGTCGATCGCACCTACCTCTGGGTCACCACCGCCAACGGTTACATCTCTCGGGTCGACCCCGTAGCCGGCGTCGTCCTGAACACAATCAACATGTCGGCGCCTATCCGTATTACACCACCTTCGACGGCGGCCACTACGTCAGGGTGAACGACGCCTATTCCGGAACGCTCATCCGCCTGCAGGTGAAATCAGAACCGGAAAGCAGCTCCACCAAAACGAAAAAGCTCCCGGCATCAGCCGGGAGCTTTTTCGTTTCAGACCGGGCAAAGGGAGCCGCTATCTATCATTCAGAACCGCGGCACATCCGCCAGCCGGTTCATGTTCTGGAAAGGAACCATCCACCCCGGATACTCCGGCGGAAGCGCACTCACCTCATCCAGACTCTTGATCTCGTCCGAAGTAAGTTGAACATCGCAACCGGCCAGGTTCTGCTGAAGCTGATCGACCCGCTTCGCCCCAATAATCACCGAGGTCACAAAAGGCTTCGCCAGCGTCCACGACAGCACGACGGTAGCCACGCTGGTCTTATGCGCGTCTGCGATCGGGCGCAGCACGTCAAGAATCCGCCAAGTCCGTTCCTTATCCACAATCGGAAAATCGAATGCGGTCCGCCGCGAGTCTTCCGGTTTCTGGTTCTCCCGCGAATATTTCCCCGCGAGCAGCCCGCCAGCCAGCGGACTCCAGACCAGCAGCCCGGTCTTCTGGTCGTTCAGCAGCGGAACAATCTCCCGCTCGATATCACGACCGGCAATCGAATAGTACGCTTGCAGAGTCTCCATCTTCGCCAGGTTCTTGGCCTCGGAGATGCCATTCGCCTTCATGATCTGCCACGCAAACCAGTTGGAACAGCCGATGTAGCGAACCTTCCCTTGCGCGACCAGAGTGTCCAACGCCCGCATCGTCTCTTCCAGAGGAGTTACCGAATCCGACGCATGAATCTGGTAAAGGTCGATGTAGTCCGTCCGCAGCCGCTTCAGCGAAGCCTCAACCGCATCCATGATGTGACCACGTGAGGCGCCAACGTCGTTCCGCCCCGGCCCGGTGCGCCCATAAGCCTTGGTCGCGATCACAATGTCCTTACGCGCGATGCCGAGGTTCGTGATCGCCTGCGCCAGCGTCTTCTCCGATTCGCCATGGGTATAAACATCTGCCGTATCGACAAAGTTGATGCCGGCTTCGATGGAAAGCTTGAGAATCTCGTCGGCGAGACTCTGGTCTACGCCGGCAATAGGCTTCCACATCCCCTCGCCGGACGCGAAGGTCATAGTGCCGAGACAAAGTTCTGAGACCAGAAGGCCGGTATGGCCAAGCGTGTTGTATTTCATAGACACCTGAGGTTTTGAAGTTGGCTTTCCCCCGTTAGATGTGGCTGCGGAAATGGGGATTCGCCATTCCGATATGGAACCCGAGAGCATATTCAAAGCGGTCTTGGTCATCCGTGAATTCTGAACGGTTTCGTTTTCACGAATCTGACTAAGATCTCCTTGATTTACACTTGACACCACACACTATGTGACATACAGTAGTTGATGTACAGTGTATGAGGCACAGCATGACCGTCTCTGAGAACTTATTTGAAAATCTTCGCCTTGAACTCCGCCGCGGCTGCCTCACACTGGCCGTCCTGGCGCAGCTTCGCCAGGAGCATTATGGGTACACCCTGCGCAAAGCGCTCGCCGAACGCGGCCTCGAAATCGACGAAAGCACGCTTTACCCGCTGCTCCGCCGCCTCGAAACCCAGGGGCTGCTCACCAGCGAATGGCGCGAAGAGGACAAGCGCAATAAGCGCTTCTACCGCCTCTCCAGCGACGGCGAACAGATCTTCGCCCAGCTCCTCCAGGAATGGCAGGCCATCAACACCTCGATCAACAGCATTTTGTAAGAAAAGAAACGAAGCAATCTGCAAGCAAAGAAGGAAACGCCATGGAACTTCTCGATCGCTACCTCCAAGCCGTAAGAAAACACCTGCCCTGGCAGCGGCAGGACGACATCCTCGCCGAGCTCCGCGCCAACCTCGAATCGCAGCTCGAGGACAAAGAGTCCGAACTCGGCCGTCCCCTCACCAAAGACGAAGCCGAAGCGTGGCTCAAGCAGATCGGGGCGCCTATCCAGGTCGCCGCACGCTACCAGCCGCAGCAATATCTCATCGGGCCGTCCCTCTTCCCGATTTACTGGTACGTTCTCAAGTTCGCCTCGCTGTTAGCGCTGCTCGTCTACTCGGTCATATCGGCAGTGCTTATCTTCGCCGGCGCCGACCCCAACCTGACCTCAGTAGTTGCAGCGATCCTGCGCGTGCCCGGCGTTCTCATCAACACCGCGATGTGGATCACCTTTGTCTTCGCGATTATCGAGTTCGCCATCACCCGCTACGGAACGAGCTGGCTGCCCGCCGACAAATTCCCGCCCGCGGCCGGCTACGGTCCAAACTGGACCCCCAGTGACCTTCCCCCAGTCGAAAAGAAAGCTGGCTGCGGAAAGAAGCCTCGCAGCTACGCCCAGGCGGTCGCCGAAGTCATCTTCGGCTTCCTGCTCATCATCTGGCTCCTGCTCATCCCCAGGTATCCATTTCTCCTCATGGGCCCGGGCATCGTCTACGTTCACCTCGCGCCCTTCCAGCTAGAACCCATCTGGTGGCAGTTCTACTGGTGGATCGTCGGCCTGAACATCTTCCAGTTCGGCACGAAACTCATCACCCTCTTGTACGGCGCGTGGCAAGACCCGCAGCCATGGATGACCATGCTCAACAAAGTCCTCGGCCTCATTCCGATCGTCATCCTCTTCAACCACCCCATACTCTTCTCGCTTAAGCACCCGGAGCTCGACCAGCAGCATTACGGCTCAACCCTCGATCTGATCAACCGCTCCGTCCATCGCGGGCTGCTCGTCGTCTGCGCCATTGTCATCCTGCAAGTGCTCGTGGAAATCGGCGTGAGAGTCACAAAAAGCTATCGCGATCGGGCGGCCGCGTAATAGCTGCGCTCGCCCGCTCGTCGCGAAGAGTGTCAAGAGAAAAGAATCACCAACAACGTGCCCGCTATTTGCCTTGGGGGGCCGCGGGCGCGGCTTGAGGCTTCGCATCGCTATCGCACGGCCCAGGAGACCAATCTCCACGGAGCGTTGGTTTGGCTTCTTGCGCGATCGGTTGCCCACTCTGCTGCTGTTCCGGTTTCGCTTTCTGCTGCGGCTTCGGCACATGCACCATGGTGTCGCTGATCTGCTGCTTGTCGAACTCCGCGACCACAAAGAAGGTGCTCGCAGACGGACTCTCCAGCCAAACCGCGGTCGTCGAATCGGTCTCATGCAAGACCGGCAGGGGCACGGTGATATTGGTCTCAGGAAAAAAAGGTATTCCCATCTCTTGCAACTGGCATCGATCCTGCTCGGCAACCGCGAAGCTCTCGTAATAGGGTTCGCCGCCTCCAAATTCCTGTGGTATCGCCGGATAGAATGTCCGCGTAAAGGTGTAGACGTATCCGATACACGAGATCGCTATGGCGCCGATCACCAGTGCGAGGTAATACTGTTTGGCGCCGATCACCGGCGCAGGTTCTTCCGACTTGATATTGTCGAATAGCCGTGTCGCCGCGTAGACGCACCCGCTCCCGAAGAGGATTGGAATGTAGACTTCCAACGCGATCAGGAGAGAGGCCAGGGAGGTCAAGGCGAACGAGCCCCTGGGCTTTAGTTCCTCCCATACCCTCCACATTGCGATCTGACCCATCCCCGGCGCGTCTTTGCTGAAACACAAAAATGCCGAGGCAACAATCAGCAAGATCAGAAAGAAGATCGTCGAGAGATACATCCCTCTGATCGACGCATGAGTTTGTCCCACCAGGCCATGCCGGCTCCCCATCGACCACGCCACAAAGAATGGGGGAAGAGCCAGTAGAGCAAACGTAAATAGCACCAGAATGCCGGTAAGAAGCAGCTTCGGCTTGGCAAACGAAAAATCAACGATTCCCAATTCGTGCAGATAAGTGTTGATCGCGACCACACCGACCACGTAGGCGAAACCTGCCGACACCGAGACAACCTTAGTCAATCCGCCCAGATCGAATGGGCTCTCAGGTTGGCTCTCTGGAACCTTGCCTTCCGGTATATCGCCAGTCTCGGTCATACACAGGTCTCCGCAGAGAAGCTCTGCTCGCCAAGCGACCATTGTAGGGGCACGCCGGCCCATTCGGCGACGCATTCGAGGCAGACTTCTGCGCACGCCCGCCTGCCGGGCAGCCCGGCAACTTGTTATCATCAGGAAAGTGGACCCGCATCGCACAGTCCTCCGGCCAATTGAAAGCGCGACGGGCGCAGTCGGGATGCGTTCAAGATGACGCCATCCTTACAGGCAGTGCCCAGTGCTGTTTCGTCCCTGACCCCGGAAGCAGTTCCCTCCTCCATTCCGGTGCCCGAACCTGTCGTCGCGCCGACGGTTCCAGCCGCGGCAAGAGACTCCACCGACATCGCCACCCGCATCGCCGACTATCGCGAACTCTTCAAGATGCGCGTGACAACCATGGTCGTCATCACCGCCTGGGCCGGCTTTTACCTCGGCTCGATGAAATCCGGCATCAGCAGCATGCAGACCGGCCTCATCGAAACCCTCGTCGGCATCGGCCTCGTTTCTGCCGGATCGAGCGCCCTGAATCAAGCCTTGGAGCGCAAGTCCGACGCAAAGATGCTCCGCACCGCCGATCGTCCCCTCCCCTCAGGACGTATCGGTCTCGCTCACGGCATCATCCTCGGCCTGCTCGCAATCGCCGTCGGCGCAATCTGGCTCTCGCTGCGAGCGAACCTGCTTACCGGCACGCTCACCCTGATTACCGCCTTCAGCTATGTCGCGATTTACACCCCGCTCAAGCGCTACACCACGCTCGCCACCTTCATCGGGGCCTTCCCAGGCGCAATGCCTCCCCTCATTGGCTGGGTCGCAGCCCGTGGCGTCATCGAGTGGCCGGCGGTCGCACTCTTCGCGATCCTTTTCGTCTGGCAATTCCCGCATTTCATGGCCATCGCCTGGCTCTATCGCGAAGACTACGGTCGCGCCGGAATCCGTATGCTCCCCGTCGTCCAACCCGATGGATGGTCAACCGTAATCGAGGCCCTCGTCTACGCCGTGCTCATGATCCCCATCAGCCTCTTGCCCGTCTATCTGCATGTGGCGGGCAATTACTACGGCGCTGCCGCATTGTTGCTCGGGATTTTTTATCTCGCCTACACCGTGCGGTTCGCCCGCATCACAAAAGCACAGAGCGTCGTCGAATCAAGAAGGTACGCGCGCGACCTGCTCAAAGTAAGCGTCATGTATCTCCCCCTGCTGCTCACCGCGATGATGCTCAACGCGACGGGCAAAGGGCAGTAAGCAACAAAATATCCCGCAAGGGATAAGGAATGAAGTCAATGGCAACACTCAGTCAAACCCCGGCCAATCTCGCCACTGCTCCCGCGCTCCAGACAACCTTCGCGCCCATCCTGCTCGACGGCCTGAGCCACAATTACGGAGAACGTCTCGCACTCGACCGCCTCAGCTTCGACGTAAAGGCCGGCGAGATCTTTGGCCTGCTCGGCCCTAACGGCAGCGGCAAGACCACCCTCTTCCGCATCCTCTCCACCCTCATGACGCCAACCGGCGGTCGCGCCACGATTCAAGGTTTCGACGTCGCCCGCGAACCAAACAAAGTGCGTCAGCAGATCGGCATAGTCTTCCAGGCGCGCAGCGTCGACATCAAACTCACCGTCGCCGAAAATCTAAAGCACCAGGGCAATCTCTACGGACTGAGCGGCGCGAGCCTGAAGTCCCGCATCGACGATGTGCTCGGCCGCGTCGGCCTGCTTGATCGCAAAGGAAGCTTTGTCGAGACACTCTCGGGAGGAATGCAGCGCCGCGTCGAACTCGCCAAGGGCCTGATTCATTCCCCCTCCGTCCTGCTGCTCGACGAGCCCTCCACCGGACTCGACCCCGGCGCGCGCCGCGACCTCTGGCAATATCTCGAGACCCTGCGCGACGAAGCAAAGGTCGCCATCCTCGTCACCACCCATCTCATGGAAGAGGCCGAGCACTGCGATCGTCTCGCCATTCTCAACCAGGGAAAGCTCGTCGCTCTCGGCTCGCCATTCGACCTGAAGTCACAGATCGGTGGAGATGTCGTGCTCTTCGAAGTTCGCGACCACGAGGCCGCGAAGACTCTCGCGCTACATCTCTTGCAGCGCTTCGGCGTCGCCGCCGAAGCCTTCGAAAATTCAGTCCGGCTTGAACAAGAGCACGGCCATCGCTTCGTCGCCTCAGCCGTCGAAGCTTTCCCCGGAGTCGTCGAGTCCGTCTCCGTCTCCAAGCCAAGCCTCGAGGATGTCTTCATCCGCCGCACCGGGCACCGTTTTTGGACCGACCTCTCAGGCAATGAGCTGAAGTCGGGACTCACCATAACCGGAAAGACTACAGACCTAAAGAAGGGAGTCTAGCCATGGCGACGATGACCGCAACTCCCGTCTCCGCTCCACGCATTAACCAGGCGGCGAAGCCCGGAATCTGGCTTCCCGCCATTTCCCTGTGGCAGCGCGAGATCGTCCGCTTTTACCGGCAAAAAGCCCGGGTCGTCGGCGTCATTGCTTCGCCGCTCATCTTCTGGCTCGTCCTCGGCTCCGGCTTCGCCCACAGCTTCCAATCGTCAAGCGGCGGAGCAAGCAGCGGCTCCGGCCACTACCTCGGCTACTTCTTCCCCGGCGCAATCGCCATGATCGTCCTCTTCACCGCCATCTTCAGCATGATGTCGCTCATCCAGGACCGCAACGAAGGTTTTCTGCTCAGCGTGCTCGCCGCGCCGGTAAGCCGCTCCGCCATCGTCCTCGGCAAAGTACTTGGCGGCGCAACGCTCGCCGCGATTCAAGGCATAGTCTTCCTCGTCTTCGCGCCGCTCGTCGGAGTTCACCCCACGCCCGCGTCGATCGCCCTCAGCGCCGCGATCATCATCATGATCAGCTTCGAGCTCACTGCGCTCGGCTTCGCCATCGCCTGGCCAATGGACTCCACCCAGGCCTTCCACGCCATCGTCAACATCATCCTGCTGCCCCTGTGGATGCTCTCCGGAGCGCTCTTCCCCGCCAGCGGCGCTTCCGGATGGCTCCGCCTCTGCATGAGATTGAACCCGCTCAGCTACGGCGTCGACGCGCTGCGCAACACGCTCTTTCCAGGAGCCGTCACCGATTTTTCGCTGGCCACCAACCTCGCCGTCACCATCGCCTTCTGCGCGTTGACCTTCGCCGCATCCTGGGCCATCGTCAATCGCCGGACCAACAAGCCGGCGGCCTAGAACCGCCTGAGGAACGTATCGAAGCATGCAAACCGCACCAGCCAACTCAAGACCATCGACGACCACCCTGCCCGTAGCAGGCATCATCGCCGTCAGCGCCGTCGCCACGCTCTTCCTCTTCTGGCTGATCTACGTCCACCCCGCCGCCGACACCACCGCGACCCACTTCACTTTCCTGCCCAACCTGAACGCCCTGCTCAACGGACTAAGCGCCCTCGCACTGGTCATCGGCTTCTACTTCATCAAGCAGCGCCGCATCGCTGCCCACCGCGCCGCCATGATGACCGCGTTCGTCTTCTCGTCGCTCTTCCTCATCTCCTACATCGCCAACCACGCCCTTCACGGGGACCAGCGCTACCCGATCCACGACACCATCTACCACATCTACATCCCGCTCCTCATCAGCCACATTATCCTCGCGATCGTCGCGCTGCCCATCGTCCTCATCACCTTCTACCTCTCGCTCAGCGGCCGGATTCCCGCCCATCGCCGCCTCGCGAAGATCACCTTCCCGCTATGGCTCTACGTCTCCATCACCGGAGTCATCGTGCGCATCATGCTGGTCGCGGCAACGAAGTAAGACAGTGTTCTGCCCCAAAGGTTGTTGACATGAATTTCGCTGCAAAGAAGGGCGCATTTATCGGTGGAAGCGTGGGGCTTTAGCCCCACGAAAAAGATTGCCGACGGAGAGGCCTTTAGGCCTGGGTTCTTCGACCGTCGTTATTCAAGCAAGCGCTCGAGAAAGAGGAAATTGGCCCAAGCAACCCAATCCGCACCACCGAAGAAGCCGTTCCCCGAACCGGACAGCCCAACCACGCCGCGCGCACTGAAATCGTCAGGAACCCACACTACGCCCACTCCGCCGCAACCCAAACCCGACGACGGAACCAATCAACTCCTCAAATCCGGAGGCTGGACCCTCGCCACCGGAATCTTCTTCGCTCTCCTCACCAAGTTCGCCCTCGGCGGAATCGGCCCCCAGGGCCCCCACACCAACAGCGGCTGGATGGCCCTCATCATCACCATGATGTGCCTGCCGTTTGGATTCCTGCTCTTTTTGCTCGGGGCGCTGAAGTGGCTACGCAACCGGCGCGAAAGCTAAATCAAGAGACGCTGCGCCACTCTCTGCATCCTCTGTCGCGAATTCTGATCGGTCTCCAGCAGAACGGGTACACTGGCAACTTGTTGACTCCCTTCCGCGTCCTTAATGTGAGAGCGCCAACAGCGCGCTCAAGGTCATACGATGTTTGGAAAGCGTTCGACCGCGATTCTGGCGAGCATCTTCCTTGCGACTGCGTTGAACCTGTCGAACGCACAAAGCCCGGCATCGTCGCCAGTCCAGTCGAACGGGCAGACAAATGGGCCGCCCCCCGCGCAGCCGGGATACACCTTGCAAGCGAACTCCCGGGTCGTTCTGACCGATGTGACCGTAACTGACGCCAAGGGGAACCCGGTTCGCGGCCTTCCGCAGTTAGCATTTCAGATCTTCGACAACAAACAGCAGCAGCACATCTCCTCTTTCGAAGAGCACAGCGGAGCTCTTACTCCAGTAGCTCTTCCTGCGACGAAGCGGGGCTTTTACAGCAACGATTTCCTGGAACACCTGCCACCGGTGTTGAATGTCGTTGTTCTCGACATCATCAATCTGGGTATCACCGACCAGATGTACCTCTACTACGAGCTGACAAAGTTTTTTGGCAACGTTCCGAATGGCCAGATGGTGGCCATCTATCTGCGCTCCGGAGATCACACATTTCTGGTGCAGAACTTTACCTCCGACCGCACTCTCTTGCTCGACGCGCTTCATAAAGCAATTCCGCGCTTTCCGCCGCCAGGGCGGGAATATCTCAGCGACCTGGATACGATGCACCAAATCGCCGCCTACCTGAGTCAGTTGCCCGGCCGCAAGAACGTGATCTGGTTTTCGGGAGGATCGACTGTCTTCCTCTGGCCCGATGAACTGGTCCTTCACGATGATGCCGCCTGGCGGGAACTCTACGACGAACTTGATCAGGAGCGAATCGCGGTCTATCCGGTCGATGCTCGGGGCCTTACCGTTGCGATCGTACCTGGTATGACCGCACAGCAGGGAGAGATGGAGGAGTTGGCCCGAGCCACCGGCGGTCACGCTTACTACAATACGAACGGGCTGCTCGAGTCCGCCGCCCAGGTGCTTAACGACGGTGGCAGTTTCTATACGGTCACCTACTCGCCCAGCAACCTTCACTTCGACAACAAGTGGCATGCCGTCAGCGTGAACGTTGAGGGAGGCTACCACTTAAGCTATCGGCGGGGTTATTTTGCCGACGGCAGCATGACTCCCTCCGAACAACCCAAAAAGCCCAGGACGCGACTCACCCTCACCGGAGACAAAGTCGAAGAGCTTCCGCAGTTGCGCAGCGTTCCAATCATCTTCCAGGCACACGTCCTGCCGACGTCCGACCCGGCAGTGGCTGCCCAACCAAAGCCGTCGGGCGCTATCCCGCCACCGTCTCCGCAGAGGGGAAAGATTTCTTATTCGATCCGGTACTACCTGCCGCTGGATGCACTTACCCAGACAAACGTCGATGACGCCAGGAGCGTGGTCTTCGGCGTCGGCGTGATCGCGTTTAATCGGAATGGTTCTACGGTCGTAAAGTACGCCGAGCGCGTCAGCCTGACGATCAATAGCGATTCTCTCCGCGAACACCCCACCGCCCCCATCGCCATCGATCAGCAGGTCTATCTGCAAAAGGGCGATGAATACCTTTACCTTGCAGTGTGGGACATGAGCACCGGCCGGTTGGGCACCCTGCAAATCATGCTCGATGTCCTCAAGCCCCCGAAGCAGGCGAAAACCGGGGGTTAGCTGGCTGAACGCGATTCTATTGACAAATTGCATTAGTGCAACTGAATATAGTTGCAGCAGCGGACTTCCCCAAGACGCTATGACGAAGCGTAAGAAAGCCGTCGAGCGACTACTTGCCAGCCAACGGACTACGGCTGGGGCGAGTTTCGAACTGTTATCGAGAGTTTCGGTTACGAACTGCAAACCGTCGGAGGCTCGGGCCGAAAATTCGTCAATCCTAAGACCGGTTCAGGTCTCTTCATTCATGAGCCGCATCCAACAAAAATCTTGAAGGCATATCAGGTAAAGTTGGCGCTTCAATTCCTGCGAACCGAGGGTCACATCCCATGAGAGAAACACTTCAATACAAGGGCTACGACGGCCTCGTTCTCTACAGTGCAGAAGATAAACTGCTCTACGGTCATATTGCTGGCATTCGCGACATGGTCACCTACGACGGGGCGGATGTAACGAGCCTTGAGAAGAATTTCCGCGACGCTATCGATGGATACCTCGCTTTCTGCAAGGAGACGGGCAAAACGCCCGACACTCCTTTCAAAGGCACGTTCAATGTCCGCGTCGGCCCCGACCTCCACAAACGCGCCGCCCTCCTCGCCGAGTCCCGGAAGACCAAGCTCAACACAGTCGTCCAGCAAGCGCTGGAAGAATATCTGAGCCAGGCAAGCTAAGAGCGCACCCGATTACTTGAGGGGAAGCCCCTTTTGCGAGTTCGAATAGTCCAGACCCCAAAACACCATCAAAAGCCCACACACCAGCAGCGGCTGGATGGCCCTCATCGTCACTATGATGTGCCTCCCCTTCGGCTTCCTGCTCTTCCTGCTCGGAGCGCTCAAGTGGTTGCGGAATCGGCGGCAAGCCTGAAGCGGGCCGCCTTCTGGACTTACGGGGCGGACGGCGGCCCGAAGGCCTCGTTCAAAGCCCGCTTGTAATCCTCAGCTTCCCACTCCTCTGGATCTTCGGCCAATCCCAACATCGCGGAAGCTGCTTCGGCTACTCGAAGTTTAAGTATCGGAGCGTCTAGAAGACTCCGGAGCACAGGTAGCAGCCTAGTATCCCGTCTCTTGCCGAGGCCCACAGTCGCTTCTTCACGTACATCTTCATCACTGTCGGCGACTCTTTCTAGGAGTGCCTCCCGGATCTCTAGGGAATCTACATTGCCTTGCACCCCGAGCCCAAAAACGGCCCAATCCCGAACGTCTGAGTCGTCGTCGCGGGTCAAGGTGAGCAGTCTCGCGACTGCCTCGGGATCATTCGAAAAATGACCTAAAGCGCACGCTACAGAAAATCTAACATCGCTATCTGGGTGATCCGCGTACGAGGCAATGATTGGGATAGCGGCCGGGTTATAGAGGTGCCCCAGGGCCGCTACACCACTATTGAGGACCATCGGATCATCTTCACGCCTGAGCATGTCAATTATGAGAGGGAAAGCTTCTTCCCGAAAAAGCCATTTCGGTTTTGTCGTTGGCGTTTCGGCGGCCTGTCTTAGCTGAGCGAGAATCGCGGCACCCCTCGCTCGCTTCAGCGGTTCACTCTCTCCAAGCCATCTAGCGGCGATCTCAAAGACCTCCCGACTTCCGTTACTTCGGAGTCTGGAAAGGACGTCCCAAGGAGCTTCGTCATCGTACTCGCCGATCAAAGTCTGGCTAAACAGTTGTTGCACGTCGTCAGGTGTCATGATTCGCCTGAGAAGATCGTACAAGCTCCGCTAGCTCACCGACAGAGCGCCCGAGCCCCAATCTTCATCTTTCTGCTATCCTCTCCTTTAACAAAAGAGAGACAACCAGCATGGCTAAGAGCGTCAACAAGGTAATTCTGTTAGGCAACGTCGGCAAAGAGCCCGAATTCAAAATGCTTCCCAGCGGCCAGGGAGTCGCCAACTTCTCCATCGCCACGACCGAGAGCTACAAAGACAAGGGAGGCGAGCGCCAGGAGAAGACCGAATGGCATAACCTCGTCGCCTACGCCCGCCTCGCTGAGATCGTCCGCGACTACGTGAAGAAGGGCTCGAAGCTCTACGTCGAGGGCCGTCTCACCACCCGCTCCTGGGACGATAAAGAGAGCGGCAAGAAGGTCTACCGCACCGAAATCGTGATCGGCGATCTATCGCTGCTCTCCGGCCGCGGCGAAGGCGAAGGCGGAGGCGGCTACACCCGCTCTGGAGGAAGCTCCTCGTCGAGCACCAGCTCATTCGACCAGCGCGGAGGCTCCGAAGATTACGCCCACTCCACCGAGATCACCGACGACGACATTCCGTTTTGAAGATCGCGGCGTCCTGTCTCAACCCTGCACTTGTGCATAAGATACGAGTGCCGTGACCCCATAGATGGGGTAGCGCGCCGCAAGTGCGGCCAAATAATGAAGCCGCGCCCGCTTGCTACACTGAGAGCATGTTGGATGAGTTGACCTTTCGCCGTTACGCTGACACCGCCCTGGAATCGCTAAAGAAAAGCCTGATCACCGCTGAAGAGGGCGGCGAGTTTGAGGTCGAGGAGAACAGCGGCGCGCTCAACGTCGTCTTCGAGGAGCCGCCGGGCAAGTTCGTGATCACGCCCAACGCCCCGGTTCGGCAGATCTGGATCTCTGCCCTCTCGACCAGCTACAAGCTCGACTGGTCTGACGACGCCTCGGACTTTGTCCTGCCCAAGGACAACACCACCTTCCGTCCGCTCGTGGCGCGGCTGATCAACCAGCATCTCGGCTCAGATTCAGTCGTCCTCACCTAAGCGGCGCTGAAGACAAAAAAGCCGCGCGACTGAATTCCAGTCGCGCGGCTTTCGGTTTTGCGCCGATTCTACCCCGGCGCTTCAGGCTACAAGTGCAGAGACGAGCTCAGAGTAAAGGTCAACACCGACTCCGCAGGAATCTCAATCTGTTTGTTCCCGGTAAAGGTACCGCCCAGGAAACCAGCCGCGGCGCCTACACCCAGGCCAATCGCGGCGCCTTTGCCCCCACCTGCGAGTCCTCCAATCAGTGCGCCCCCGCCAGCGCCAGCGCCTGTGGTGACGGCAGTCCGCTTACCCTTTCCCTTCAGAGACTGGTCTAGGGTCCCGGTGCTGATCGGATAAGACTGGCCATGCACATTGACCGCAGTCAGGCGAATAGACAACTCGCCTTCGCCCTTGATCTTGCCCCGCGTCTTGGCGTCTACGACCACACCACTCACTGCGGAGCCAGCCGGAATCAGGGTCTCACCCTTGACGCGAATTGAGCTGGTCGTTGTCCCCTGAAAAGTATCGCCGGGCTGGCTAAGCTTCGATCCGAGAGCGCTCGCCGTGCGTATGCTGATCGCGGTTCCGGCCGGTACCACCGGGGGAGGTGGAGGAGGTGGCGGCGGCGCAGCTTCTGCAGCCGGAGCCGGAGCGGGTTGTGCTGCCGGGGGTGGCGCTGCCTCCGGGGTTACCGCTGGCGCCGGGGTTGCGGCTGGCTGCGCGCTTCCGGTTTGGTCCGGAGCTGGAGCCGCCGCCGGGGCGGGGGCGGGGGCGCCCTGGCTATTCTCTGTCGCCGGTTTCGATTTGCATCCAGCCAGCGCCAGGCTCAGAAACAAAGCGCTTAGTAAGACTTTAGATCTCATTCATTATCCTCGTTGGTCAGTTCGCAGCTTCGAGTACTCTGCCCACTTTGTATCAAACTTTACATCCCGGAAAGCATTTCTCCAAGCCGTTCCGTTTTGCCCGGGCGTTGGTCTGAAGCTCGAACACCGTGCGAGCGCCGATCATGCGAAATCGTTTCGCCACAAAAGACAAATGCGGCGGTAGCATAGCTACCGCCGCATCTGGTGGTGAAACAAATTCTTGTGAGCCGCCGACCTTCAGGGTCTGGTGCTACTCCTTGACTGAGTCAAGGCGGTTCTCTTCATGGAAGCGGTCGATCGGGAAAAGATTGGAAGCCGAGACTGTCGCCAGCTCCGACGCTTCGCTATTTCTGTCCATCAACACAAATGCCAGAAACCGAAGTACAAAAATCGCTCCGCTTACTACCCAGAACCACAACAGGATTCCGACTGCAGTCCGCGCCCAGCTGTATAGGGTTGCGGACCAACTTACATATATTTCAACGAGATGGTGCATTTCTCCTCCGCGACTGCCTTCGGGAAGCAAGAACGCCCGCGAATGGGTCGCCTACGCACTCCTGAAACAGTCCCACTTCTCGACCACTTGCAGAGGCTTCACAACCTGGAGCCAGATGGTTCCTTCCGCGCGCCTAGACAACAGTAGGTCAACAGCCCTGAAGTATCGCATCCGGTAATAACGATTGAAAAGAGTTGCTTTCACTCTATGAAATGTTTGTTGATTTAAAGACAACTACTTTACGGATCACGGTACTTTCGTAACAACGCCTGCGAAAAGCGCCGGTCAAGACTGCACCGGCGCTTAGGCAATGGTCGTAAATAAAGCGAGCAAAACCGCGAGACTACGCGCCCGTACCGCGCATGACGGCGCCGGCGGTCATCAAGATTATCTTCAGATCCAGCCAGAAGCTCCAGTTTTCGACATAGGCCGTATCGAGAGCGATATACCTTTCGAAGGACGGATCCTGGCGGGCCCGGACCTGCCACAATCCGGTTAGACCGGGCAGCACCTCAAGGCGGCGAAAGTGGTCGATCTCATACTTGGCTACTTCGCTCGCGATCGGGGGACGCGGACCGACGACACTCATGTCGCCCTGCAGCACATTAAAGAGTTGCGGTAACTCGTCAAGGCTGAATTTCCTCAGGAACTTGCCCACCCTGGTAATGCGAGGATCGTCCTTCATTTTGAACAGAATTCCTCCCGCACGTTCGTTTTTGGCTGCGAGCTGGGCCTTGATCTCCTCCGCATTCATCACCATCGAACGGAATTTATAGCAGGAAAAGACAGCCCCTTTCTTGCCCACGCGATCGGAAATATAGAAAACCGGACCCCCATCTTCCAGCCGGATCGCAATAGCGATCGCAATCATTACCGGGCCTGCCGCGATCAGAGCGCCAAGCGACATGGCGATGTCGAAGATGCGCTTGATGGCCATGGCGAATACCGGGACATGTCCGCGATGTAGAGTCACCACCGGAAAGTCGCCCAGGTATTCGATCGCGGCGTCGGCGGTCACGGATTCGTAATAGCCCGGCAAAACGCGCACATCCAGATCGATCTCGCGAGCCTCTTCGAGGATGGAGATCACCTGCTCCACCGAGCAGGGTTCGGCGATCACTAGTTCATCGATAAAGTATTGTTTGGTGATCTGGCGAATCTGATCTACTGTGCCCAGGATCTCACTGTCGTCAACGGCGACCCGCCTCTCGCTGGGCAGGCTTACGAAGCCGCGGAAGTTATAGCCGAGATGCAAACGATGGGAGATGTGCTCTTTGAGCGCGTTGCTGATCTTGTTCGATCCGAGGATCACCAGGTTACGGACATTGACCCCCCGCTCATATTCGCGGTACGTGATCACTCGGCCGATCAACCGACGGCTGCATAGGATCACGGCCGTAAAACACACGAGGAACAGCACCAGCGACCGGGATACGTGATAACCCTCCGTAAGGTAGAGACCTCCAGAGAGCAGCAGGCCGGCCGTGAGGCAAGCTTGCGCGGTCATCCGCTGCTCGTGCAGCGTATTGCGCAATTGCAGGGGACCGTAAAGGCCGTAATGCCAGCTCACCACCAGCAGCATCCCGATGAACCAGGCCAGGTAAGCCAGCCCGCCGGAAGTGGATATGCCCACGCCCGACATCAGATGTCGAATGTCCGAACCCGGCGGGGCGGTGTGCGAGACGAAAAACAACGAAGCCAACAAGGCGAAAAGCACTGCAACTACATCGTGAACCATCATCAGTGCGGACGAAATTAGGGCTTGGCTTCTTCTTCGAGGACCACCATCTGCTGTCCTCATCTTGCCCACCCCAGTTTTCCGGCCGGAACCTGTTAGTTCTCGTATAAGGTTCGAGCTAGCCATTGACGACTCCCTTTTGTCATTCAGCGTCCAGCGCTGTGCATAGCCGAGGGCTCGCACGAGATCACCCTACCGCCATCCCAGAGTTGGGCTGATTTGGATACTGATCGGAGTTGCCAGCCATTAGAACTCTGGCACGTCTGCGCGTTCCGCATTCTGGAGAAATTCAAAGAATGCCTTGCCACGGATAATGTGGCTTTAGGTACAGTCAATAATCGAAGTGTACCATTTTGGCGATGACGCGGATATCCATTTTCCGTAAAACTAGAAACCCCGACCCAGAAGAGTCCCGATCCTGCCTAAATCTCTGTTTTTCTAACCCAGAATCCGCAAAAATACTCTCGTTTCCAATAAATAAAATGCCGTCGTTATCAATCAGGAACGTTACAACCGACGGGGCGGTATCGATTTTCAGATTTAGCCTGTCGATTTTCAGATTTAGCCTGTCGATTTCTTTGCGGACAGTCCGGCGTCGCGCCGTTTCGACCAATTGCTCTTGGCGAAACGGGTTTGGGCCAGCTATGGGATCGAAGCCGACGATTCGGCGGAACCGCTCTCAGAGTAGTACGAAAGCGGAGGAAGCTCGGTCCGGTATCGGTATAGAAGCCACGCCAGCTTGCGTGCCGCCCAGTATCTCGGCACATAGCTGCGACGGGCGCCATAAGCAGCGCAGCAACCACCCCATGGCCAGGCGGTCGGCAATCGGCGGAATCTGTACCTGATCCCCGCTCCGGAATGCAATCGCGGCGCCAATGCAGTGGATCGCCGGGGCATAATCGAGCGACCGTTTGATATAGAGGCCCAGCCGTTCCTGGATCCCACCGCCTAAGGTGACCACCACGTGCCGGGGCCGCAATTCCGAGATTCGTCGAAGCAGTTCTGGGTCCATTACATTCGTGCCATACATCGGGGCGATGTAGACCTGCTCCGGACCCACCGGAATGCCCTGATTCGCCAGCCACGCCAGATTCTTGCCTGCGCTTTCGTCGCTGGCCATCACATAAAGCGTCGCTCCGGGCTGGCGGAATTCGCAATCGTTAACCAGGTGGGAAAAATACTCTAACCCGGACAAGCGCCGCAGGTCGTCTCCCTCAAGCAAATTCCACAAGACTGCCATCAGGGCGCTGTCGACGATCGCCACGTCCGCCGTCAAGAGGGCTTCTCGGTAGGCCTGGTCAACCGGCAACGCGGTGAGCGCCGGCGCCGCTGGGGCTACCAGCAACCCGCCGGCCCGCATTCGGTCGACCGCTTCCCGCGCGCCACCGGAGAAGAAGGTGATTCCCAATATCTGGCGTGCCGGCTCATGGTGAGGCGCCACGACAGTCAGTTGCGCACTCCCGACAGCATCTGGCACTCGATCCATTCGTAGGTCCTGGCCATCCCGTCGTACAGGGCTATTGACGGCTCCCATCCAAGATAGTTTCTTATTTTTGTGTTGTCGCTATTTCGGCCATTCACGCCTTTGGGCGCGTCCAGCTTGTAACTGCGGCGCAGCTTGACGCCGGCGATCTCTTCCACGATGTCCACCAGTTGATTGATGGTCACCAACTCGCTGCTCCCGAGATTGATCGGTTCCTGAATGTCGCTTTCCATAATCGCCTGCATTCCCCACATGCAGTCGTCGACATACATAAAACTGCGGGTCTGATTGCCGTCGCCCCAGATTTCAATGGTGTCGCTTCCCGCGGCCTTGGCTTCAATCACCTTGCGGCAGATCGCCGCAGGGGCCTTCTCCCGGCCTCCATCGTAAGTGCCGTACGGGCCATAGACATTGTGAAAGCGGGCGATTCGCGCCTCCAGTCCGAAATCCTCCTGGAAGTGCTTGCACATTCGCTCACTGAAGAGCTTCTCCCAGCCATAGCCGTCTTCCGGCATCGCCGGATAGGCATCCTCTTCCCGGAGAGGAACGACATCCGCGTCCTTCTGCTTCTCCGCGTTGTAGACGCAGGCGGAAGAGGAGTAAAAGAACCGCTCGACCCCGCTGTCGCGCGCCGCCACCAGCATGTGAGTGTTCACCAGGACGCTCAGCATGCAGAGCGACTTATTGTTCTGGATGAACCCCATTCCGCCCATGTCGGCGGCCAGCTGAAAGACCGCATCGACGCCGTTCGTCACCTGCCGGCAGGCCTCGAGTTCGCTCAAGTTGCAAACGAGATTCTCCACCGAAGATGAATACTGGTGCCACTCCTCCAGCGGCTTCAAATCGACCGCACGAATGACATTGACGCCTTGCGACATCAGGTACTTAACGAAATGTCCGCCGATAAACCCGCCCGCCCCGCAGACCAGGACTCGTTGCTTTTTGAGCATCATGCGAGGGATCTCCGTTTGCGAATCAGGCGAGGCTCCAGCGACTCAGGGATAAATGAGAATTCCAAGAAATCCAATATAACCGAACAAACCAATATTCATCGGTGCCCGTTGAAAATTGGCATAGTCAATTAACTTCGTAGTTTTTAGCTCAATTTTCTTGCAAGGCGGCAGGATAGCAAATTCAACATACTGCGGGTCTTACTCATCGTTTCATCTTCTTAAACTATTCAAATTGAGTTAGGCCAGTCAAGGCAATTCCGCCGCCCGCGTCTTCCACTCCAATGATTTCGCGGCGTGATCTGCCCGTTGACTATTGAGTCATACCCAGTCCCGCATTCGATTATGATCGATCTACACTCGACTTGAGACGTACTAGCCTCGCACTCCGCTTACAGCCTGACGCCTGCGAAACCAACTTTCGCTCGAAAATGTTCCAGCGAAAGTTCGAGGCCGGTGCGCAGGTCGATCGTCCGGCTTCCAGCCCAGCACGGCCATCGCCCGTGAAATGTCCGGGCGGCGTCTCGTCGGATCGTTCTGAGGTAGCGGCTCACAGCGAATTTCGCTCCGCGATCCAGTCACTGCCAAAACCTGCCGGGCGCACTCGAGCACCGTCATCTCTGCAGGGTTTCCGATATTGATCGGGAGATGCTCCTCAGTGCGGGAAAGACGAATGATTCCGTCGACCAGGTCGGAGACATAGCAAAAGCTCCGTGTCTGCAGGCCATCGCCATAAACGGTCAGGTCTTCACCGCGTAAGGCCTGGGTCAGAAAATTCGAGATCACTCGCCCGTCGCCCGTACCAAGCCTCGGTCCGTAAGTATTAAAGATGCGGACGATGTGGGTATTCACGCCATGATAGCGGTGAAAAGCCATCGTAAGCGCTTCGGCATAGCGCTTCGATTCGTCGTAGACGGAACGCGGGCCGATGGGGTTGACGTTGCCCCAGTATTCCTCGCGCTGCGGGTGCTCGAGCGGGTCCCCGTAACACTCCGATGTCGAGGCCTGGAGAAAGCCAGCGTTATATTTCCGTGCCTGCTCCAATACGTTGAGGGTGCCGTGCGAACCGGCCAGCAGTGTCTCAATGCCCAGGCGCAGGTAGTGTCCGGGGCTGGCCGGCGAGGCGAGATTGAAGATGAAGTCGACCGGGCCAACATCGAAGGACTGCGTGATATCGTGCGCAAGAAACTCGAAGCGCTCGTGGTCGCGAAACCCGGCAAGGTTGTCGCTGCTTCCCGTCGAGCAGTTGTCAATGCCGACCACCGCGTGGCCTTCGGCCAGTAACGATTCGCTCAAATGCGATCCGAGAAAGCCGGCCGCGCCGGTCACCATGCAACGCATTTTCCTAGGAAGCTCCTGACGATCAAGTTGCCTGCCCCGATCGTCCGGGGGGCAAAAACCTCAGCATAATCTTAGCGATAGACGAACTGAACGTGTTACAAATCGCCTATGGGGAAACGGCAGGCAGACTCGGAATCGAATGGCGAACGCGTCAATTTGAAGACATTGGCCTCGCTGCTCGAACTCTCTCAGACTACCATTTCGCTGGTGCTCAACGACTCGCCCGCCGCCCGCTCGATTCCCGTTCAGACCCGGGAGCGGGTCTTTGAGGCCGCCCGGAAATTCAATTACCGCCCCAACTACTTTGCCCGTTCCCTTCGCCAGAGCCGCAGCATGTCCATCGCCGTGCTCGCCCCCGACCTCAGCGAAGGCTATTTCACTGTGGTCATGAACGGCGTTCAGGCGGCGCTGGTCGAGGCCCATTATTTCTACTTCACGGCCAGCCACTATTGGGACCCTGAGCTGATTCGCGAGTACCCGCGCCGCATGATCGAGCGCGCTGTCGACGGATTTTTACTGCTTAACACCCAGGCCGATTTCCTCAGCCCGTTGCCGGTTGTAGCCATCTCCGGCCATGAGCGGACTGCCGGGGTCAGCAACCTGATGCTCGACCACACGATGGCCGCCGAACTCGCGCTCTCACACCTCCGCGAACTTGGCCATACCCGCATCGCTATGATGAAGGGCCCAGAGATCATTCCCGATTCCGAATACCGCTGGGCGGCGATCCTCGACGTGTCCAGACGATTCGGAATCGAAGCTGGCCCCGAGTTGTTGATGAACCTTCCCGCATACACCGGCTCGCCCGAATCCGGCTACCTGCCGGTCAAAGAACTGCTCTCTCGAACGAGAGATTTCACCGCCATCTTCTGCTTCAACGACATTGCCGCGATCGGCGCAATGCGGGCCTTGAAAGACGCTGGAATCAACGTGCCCGAAGACGTCTCGGTGGTCGGCTTCGACGACATCCTCGGCGCTTCCTACCACACCCCCAGCATCACCACCGTCCGGCAGCCGCTCGAAGAGATGGGCCGGGCCGGCGCGCGCGTCCTTCTCGAGCGCATTGCGCACCCGGCTGAGGATTTCGAGCCCGAGCTTGTCTTTCAGCCGCAACTGATCGTCCGGGAATCCACCGCGCAGGCGCGGCGGCCCGCGAAACCCTAAACGCACGCCGTCCACGGAATGCTATCGTCGGAGTCATGATTTCGGCGACGCGCTTCGTCCTTGCCTCACTCCTTTTCGTGAATCTTGGCTTGTCCGCTCTGGCCGCTTCCCCCCCGGGAGACTTTCCCTGCACGCTCTCCGCCCATGAATCGTTGCTCGACCAGGCGCAACGCTTCCTACTCGCAGGTCTGAAACTTCAACCGGTGGAAGCGACACAGATCGGCTACCACGGCGACGCGAACGCACCGCTCGATACCCAGCTCGACGACTCCAGCCCGGCGGCCATCGCCGCGCAGCGCGCCTTGCTCGAGGCTGGGAAGGCCTGCTTTGCGGCGGCCAAAGCCGAGACGCCCGAGGACGCAGCAGACCTCACCCTGCTGAGAAGCAACATCGACTCCAGCCTTTTCCAGCTCGACACGCTGCAGAGCTACCGCTATCACCCGCAGGATTACGTCGAGATGATCGGCTCCGGGCTGTTCTTTCCACTTACCTCGACCAACGGCACCGAGCAGGAGCGCCTCACCGCAGTGCTGGCAAGAATGGAACAAATTCCGCGCGTCCTCGACGAAGCTCGCCAGAACGTCAAAGAGGCCGATCCGGTCTACATCGACACTGCCCTCGATGAGAACTCTGGCGATACCGGCGTCATCCAGCAGATCGGAAGCATGATTCCCGCCGGCTCGCCGCTGCGCCCGCGTTATGACGCCGCATCGAAGCCGGCTCTCGCTGCGCTCGACAGCTATGCAGCGTGGCTGAAAAACGACCTCGCCCACCGGCCGCATACCGTAACCTGGCGGACTGGCGCAACCAACTACGCAACGATCTTTGCCGACGCGCTCGGTCCCGGCGCGCACGAGACGCCCACCACCCTGCTTGCCTCCGCCGAAAACGACCTCGCTCGAGTCCGCGCCGAGATGTACACCGAGGCGCTCCCGCTGCACAAGGAATGGTTCCCCGACCACGGCGGCCACAGCGATCTGAGCGGAGACGCGCTGCAGAACAAGGTTATCTCCGAAGTCATCGACCGCATCAATCAGGACCACGTCGAACCCGGACAATTGCTCGATAAAGTGAAGTCCCAAGCCGTTGCCATCCGCGCCTTCATCGTCGCGAAGAACCTCGTCACCCTCAGCGATCGCGACAATATGAAGATCGTCCCGACACCGGAGTTCCTGCGCGGCGTCTACTCGGTCGCCGGTTTTCATGGCGCCCCCCCGCTCGACCCCACCGGCGAAGCCGAATACTGGGTCACCCCAATCGACCCCGAAAGCACCCAAATGAGCAGCAGGCGGAGTCGAAGCTCCGCGAGTACAACAACTGGATGCTCCAATACCTGACCATGCACGAGGCGCTGCCCGGCCACTACACCCAGTTCGAACATGCCGACAACGTACAGCCCATGTCACGACGGATATTGCGCGCACTGCTGGGTAACGGCGCCTATGTCGAAGGATGGGGCGAGTTCGGCGTGAAAGAGATGGAGGACGCCGGCTACGCGAATCACGATCCCCGCTTCGTGCTCATGGTGCAGAAGATCCGCCTGCGCGTGATCACAAATGCCATCCTCGACATCCGCATGCAAAGCATGAACATGACCGACCAGGAGGCCGTCGACTTGATGCGCAACAAGGCCTTCCAAACCGAAGCCGAGGCCAAAGGAAAACTTCGCCGCGCCAAGCTCACCGCCGGGCAGCTCATCACCTATTACGTCGGCTTTCACCAATGGATCGACCTGCGCGAGCGCATGCAAAAGGAGCAAGGCGCAGCCTTCGATCTGAAGCGATTCAACGACGCAGCGCTCGATGAGGGCCCTCTACCGATTCCGATTCTTGAACCTTTACTGACTCAAAAGCTACTTGCTCGCTGACATGCAACGGATGATCCAGGAGCGCTTCATATTTTTACTGAATCCGGCGTAAAGCGCGCCTTCTCAAGGCTTCTTGCCGGTCAGTACTGGCACTCCACAAGCCAGAGGAGCCCAGACGCTAACCTCAGTTCCGCTTCCCGGTCTTGCGATGACGGACAGCCTGCCATTGATAAGAGCGACCCGCTCCCGCATGCTGACGAGGCCCAGCCCACGACCGTTGATCTCTGTATCAAGATCGAATCCAGAACCGGAATCGCGCACCGCCAGATATATCCCATCCTCCACACCGGCCAACTGAACGTCGAACTGTTTCTCCCCGCTGTATTTCACGGCATTATTTAAGGACTCTTGCAAAACCCTAAATAGGCAGAGCGATACATCTGCCGGAACTCCCGACGGGACGTCGTTGCAATGAACATCAATGAGCACGCCTCTTTGCTCCGACAACTCCCGGCAAAATCCTTCGGCAGCCAACCCAATGCCTAGAAGCTCAAGCCGTGAAGAATGAAGGCGATGAGAGATGCCGTGGACATCCTTAGCTATCCCCTGTGCGCGATCGATAACCGCCTGAATTTGACTCGCGACTTCTGCGCTCAAATGGGAAGGATCGCGTCTCATCTTCTCAGTCGCAATGGTGAGCACCGCTAACTGTTGGCAGATGTCATCATAAAGTTCTCTCGCAATGCGCGTGCGCTCTTGCTCCTGGGCTTCGATCAATCGGCGGCTTACGGTCGACAACGCTTCCGCTGCGAGATTGCGCTCAGTTATATCGGTCCCTATGCCAAACACCCGCTCGGCATTTCCATTCGACGAGCAGTAACACTGACCCCTTGCGACGAACCAGCGCATCGCCCCGTCTGAGCGGACCATACGGAACTCGGCAGAATAGATATTCCCCGTCCGGCTTGATTGGGCTATCGCCTGTTCGACAATGGGCCGGTCGTCTGCGAATACTCTTTCGAGGAAGTCTGCCACGTTCCTGACCTCCTCCTGGCTGCGGCTTCCAAACATACTTTGCAGATCGCCAAACCATAGGCCCTCGCCCGTCGCAACGTCCCATTCCCATCCAACTGCCCTCCCCGATTCCAGGGCCAGGCGCAGACGGTTATGTGCGAGGGCAACGTCAGAGCTGAACTCACGGTTGGTGAGGTAGTCATGCACAAACACCGCGACCGCCAGCAGGACGACCGCAACGAGCACCAGCAACAAGCGAATCTCATGTGCCCTGTGAAGCTCGTCTGTACGAAAAATCTCCCACAGCCCAACGACCGGCACGGCCACAACGGCGAGGTTCGCGAGAATCGAGCTGTACTTCGTGTCTGCGGTATCGAGCTGAACCGCATGGGCAAGCTGTGGCGCGAGCTTTCCTCCCTGCAAACCAATCCACACAAACCAGCCAATGCATGCCGTGAAAGGCAACCCAATCAACCCGCCGTAAGGATTGCCGGCTGCCCACGCAAGGTTTGCTGCCATCGAACCGAGCGAATACAAAGCGGACGCGCCAAACAAATGGCCATAAATGGACTTCCACGGATGCTGAGATCGAAAGGCAAACAGGCCCAGCAGAATGAGAAGAAAGACATTTTCCGCGAAGTAGAAGCCTTCGTAGTGCAGAATCGTCGCGCCAGCCTGCGAGCCGTATTCATAAGGGAACAGGAAGTAGGCGTATATAAAGACCCAAACGAAGAGCAAAACCAGAAAGTTAAGCGTCGACCGGTAGGGCCTCTGGCTCCTGAGTTTTAGGTGCGGTCGCGCGATGACTGCCGCGACCAACATGACGATATGCATGAACGAGGGGAACGTCTCCAGGAGGAAACCGGGCACTTTTCCCTGAAGGACGAGATAAGAGAACCAGGCACAGGGCACGAGTGCCCATAACGCAAACGATGTCGAGAGAAAGGCCCAGAACAGCCGGATCGTTTGACGGTTCCGAAAGGCATTTCGGGCAGCCACACCGCTGGCCGTCAGCAGCAGGAGAAAATAGCTGATCTCGCAATAAGCGTCCAGCCGCCGGCCTTGCTTGAGAAGGATCGAGAGGCCTATCTGCACAACCAGAAGCGCAGCCACTGCCATTGGCCACGGCAGCCGAACTCTGAGTTTAGGCGGATCGGACGAACTCAACATCACTCCCGACTATAACGCCGAGGAATCAGACAACGAAGAGTTTTCGCAACAGCTTGGCTTCGCTTCGCGGACGCGCTCTTCGCAAAACTACGCTCGCCTCTCGTCAGGCGCTAACGTTCTCCGGCTCGAGAATCTGCAGTTCCAGTGGAGGCTCGATCAGGCAATCCATCTTGCCGATCTCATCCAGCGCACGCCTGAGGGCTGAGGTTGCACAGGGTTCGACGGTCACCACAAACGGAAGCCGGTCTTCCGGAAAACCGGGCCGCTGCAACAGTGCCCCGATATTAATTCCCTGCTTCGCCAGGCCGCCTGCAATCTCTGCGACGATGCCGGGACGGTCCTTCACGATGAACCTAATGTAATGCCGCAACCGCAGATCCCCGCTGACCGTCGCCTTCCGGCTGGCAAGATTCGGGGCCCTGGAACCATGCGCGATGGCCAGTAGATCGGAGACGACCGCGACCGCAGTGGGATGGCCGCCCGCGCCGTGGCCGGAAAAGACCGTGTCTCCGCCATACTTCCCGCTCACCAGCACCATGTTTTCGGTGCCACGCGACCACGCAAACGGAGAAGCCTGCGGCACCAGCATCGGCCCCACTGTCGCCTGTACATGCAATTCGCCCGGCGGCTCCGCAGTCGAATCAGGAACGAGCTGTGCCCGCGAAATCTGCCGGATCGTGCACTTCAGCTCATGCGCATAGGCAAAGTCAATCGCCGCGATAGGCACAATCGACCCGGCCGGAACATCCTCAGGATGTATCTGCGCACCCAGCGCGATGCGGCTCAAAATCGTCAGCTTGGCCCTGGCGTCGAATCCTGCAACATCCTCAGTCGGATCGGCCTCGGCATAACCCAACACCTGCGCTTCGCGAAGCGCGTCGGCAAACTCGGCGCCCGCCTCCATCTTGCTCAGGATGAAGTTGCAGGTCCCGTTCAGAATGCCTTCAATGCGATGGCACTGGTCGCCGGCCAGCCCCTGCTGCAATCCCGGTATGACCGGAATTCCCCCAGCTACCGCCGCTCCATAAAGCAGCTGGCCGCCCCGGCTTCGCGCCAGCGCCTCCAACTCCACTCCATGCGCGGCGATCAGCTTCTTGTTCGCGGTGACGACCGACTTCCCTGCCTCCAGCGCGCGCCGTACCCACTTGCCCGCGGGTTCAAGTCCGCCCGCCAACTCCACAACGATGTCGACATCTGAGCCCAGGACACGATCGGCGTCCTCTGACCACTCGACCGGACAAGTAAGCCAATCAACCCGTTTCCGCGCAACCGCCCGATTAAAGATATGCGTCAACTGCAATCCGCCGGGCTGCAGGTCGCAAAGAATCCGCGCTACCGAGCTGCCAACCGTGCCGAAGCCCAGGATGGCGACCTTGTGGGGCTTAGCCGGAGCGGAGTCGTCAACGACAATGGAAGGCAAAGAGAAATTCTCCATCATGAACGGCAAATCGTTTCTGAGTTCTTGTGATTCTGTCAGCGATAGCTCATTTTGTTGCTACGCGACCAATGTCGCGGACAAGCGAACACCGAGAGCTCGCATCACCTTGAGCACAGTTCCTAGCTCGGGATTGCCGGACTCGCTTAGGGCGCGGTACAGCGCCTCACGAGAGATGCCGGTCTCCCGCGCGAGCTGCGAGATGCCGCCACGGGCGCGGGCAACTGCCCCCAGCGCTTTTGCGATGACGCGGGGATCGTCGCTCTCCAGGGCAAGCGTCAAGTAACCGGATATTGTTTCTTCATCGACCAGAAATTCTGCCGGATCGTACGGAGCCGTCTGAACCTTCATCGCTCTACTCTCCCTCAGTCAAATTGGCCGCGATCAATTTCGCTTGCCGGATATCGTCATGCTGCGAGCTCTTGTCGCCGCCACAAAGAATCATGGTCAAGGTGGCGCCTCGCTCCACGTAGTACACCCGATATCCCGGACCGTAGTCGATTTTCAACTCTACTACCCCGCTCCCGACGCTTCGCGATTTACCCGGAATTGCCTGCCGCCAGGCGATCAAGGATACGGAAGCGGCCCTGCGCGTCCTTCAGTTTCTTTAGCCACTTTGCGAATTCTGCGGTGCGGCGAACGATCATGCGGCAGCCAAGAGACCGCTTTAACTGTAACCTAGAGATTACACATTCGCAACTCAGTTGGAGGAAGGAAAACCAACTCTATCGGCTTAGAGGCCACTTAGCTTTCAACAGAGCCCACGCAGAAACGGTCGCCGAATCCTGAATGACCCCGTCCCGCCAAAGCTCCTCAAACTCCCGCACGCTGATTCGATGCAAAACCAGGTCCTGCTCCGTGGCCTCAGGAGTCGCAACTCCTTGCACCATATCGGTCGCGCAGTAGATATGAAATCCCTGATCGCTCATCCCATAAGCAAAATAAAGAAAGCCAACATGGTCCATCCGCGCCGCAACCAGTCCCGTCTCTTCCTTGAGCTCGCCACGCGCCACCTCAATCGGGTCAGCCTCGCGGTTGTCTTCCCAGGCGCCGCCCGGAAACTCCAGAAACCGCTTCCCCACCGGATAACGCAATTGCTCGATGAGATACACATGCCCCTCTTCGGGCGTGCCTTCGAGCGGGATAATCATCACCGCAGGCGGCTTCTCGACAAAGGAATAAATCCCGCGCGAGCCGTCAAGCCGCTCGATCTGATCTTCCCGTAGCTTCATCCATCGGTTCTGGTAGACAACACGGCTGGATAAGGTTTTCATTGGGTTCTTATTCATGATGTCGCGATTGGAACTTGGAAGGATCGGAGCAAAATCAGAACATCTCTGCCCAGCGACCGAAATGCCAGACCGGATTTTTTATCGAGAAAAATCCAACCTCTCAAATAGTAACTGCACTTACCTATTCTGATTCTGCTCTATGGCGCAATCAAAAACTGCCCCTCGCGCATGATCTGCTCTTCCCCATCCGCTCCGCCGACCCAGATGTTGAACCGCAGCCCCACCACATCGATATGCGTCGACGAAGTCCAGGGCGCGCCAGTGTGCTCCCCGTAAGGATTCCCAAACGCAATATGAATCCCCGGAAACTTCTCGTCCTGCAGAATATTCCCAATCACGCGGTCAATCCCTAGGTTCGTCCCAATCGCAAACTCGCCGACCCGGTCCGAATTCTCATCCGTATGCGTATACGCCCAGAAATCTTCCCTCAGCTCCGCATTCTCCGACCGGCACTCCACAATCCGGTTCCCCGTAATCTCAATCGTCAGCGGCGTCGCATCCAGCAGCCCATACCGCGCGCAAAGATAATCCCCCACCACGCCGTCGACCACAAACGTCCCATTTACCTCACCCGGAGTGGTAAAGATCTCCCCGCCCGGCAAATTCCCCCACTTGTCCCGCGAGATGATCCCCGAAGTCTTCAGCCACTTATATTCCGGATTCAGCTCCGCCCGAATGTCCGTCCCCGCCGCTGTCGTCGCGCGAATATAGCTCGCCGGCCGCACCTTCTCAATGATCTTCTGGCTCAACCGGTCCACCAGGTGAAAGTCCGCCCGCATCCCCTCGCACATAATCTGCGGAGTAATGTTCACCATATGCGCATGACGCATGCGGCGGCGATTCACCACGCTCGTCATCTGCATCCGCGAATGCAGCTCATTCCGCTGCACCGTCACCGCAAAAATGCTGATGTCCGAGGTCTCCATGTCCTGCAACACCGCCTCCGGCATGTCGACGAGCGGTCTCGGCGCCAGATCCTCCAGAATGAACCCGTCCCACCGGCAGCCCTTCGCATTCAGCTCCGCCGCCAGTGATCCCGCAATCGGGGCCGTCGCCTTGTCGGTGATCAGCGTAACCTTCTCGTCCGGTTGAATACGCAGGCAGGTCTCAACCGCGCTGTGCGCGCCCGCGGCAAACTCGGCAGGAAACGGAGTCGCCAGGATCGCCTGGGCCCCATTCGATAAATGGTCTGACAATTGTGTAACGGGAGTGCTCATTATAGGGAAGGGATACTCCTCACGAAACCGCCCGGCTCTGCGCTATCGCCGCCGAGGTATTCATGTTAGATTATCGTGAATTTCACGGCTTTCGACACGATTCCGCGTCGAATTCGTGCATAACCGAGCTTGTGCACAATTAAGGAGAAACCACATTGACCAAAGACGAAGCCGCAACCCTCGCCAACCACTGGCTCGCCGCCTGGAACGCCCACGACCTCGACGCGATCATGACCCACTACGACGAAGCAATCGAACTCACCTCACCCGCAGCCGCCCAGTTGCTGGGAACGCCCGATGGCAAGGTGATCGGCAAGCAAAATCTCCGAGCCTATTTCCAACGCGGCCTCGATGCCTACCCCGAACTCCACTTCCACCTCGAAAACGTGCTCTGGGGCATCAACAGCGTCGTGCTCTACTACACCAACCAAAAAGGAACCCGCACCGCAGAGTTCATGGAAATCTCAGCCGCCGGAAAAGTCCTGCGCGTCGTGGCCAACTACAGCGCTTAAGCAGATGGGGAATGGGGAGGTATCCCGCCAGTCGGAGCAGCCTTCGGCACGCAGGTGTCCACAATCGGAGTGATCGCTCCAAAAGCCCCATAAATATGGTCCGGCTTGCCCGAGATCGCCCGCGAAGCCATCTTCGCCGAGATCACCGCTGCCTCAATGCAGCCGATGTTCAGGTCGGTGAAGGTCCAATCGCCGGCAAGATACAGATTGTCGAAGTCGGATTCGTGCGAGAGCAGCCGCTTCTTCGCCGATCCCGGCAAACTGAGCACGTAAAGCTCCGTAGGGTCGATGTTGCAGCGAAAGAACTGAGACTCAAAGTTCGTCTGCGCCGCAGCTCCCGCATCCTGCACGCAATTCACTAATAGCTTGTCATTAAACTTCCCCGGAATAATCGGGTCCGCCGACTTGGTGAAGATATCCAGCGCCGGCCCATCCAGAAACTGCCGCGAAAACTGCATCACCTTCTCCCGCTCTTTCGCCGGATAAGTGGGATCTGTAAACGGCGCCGCTTCATCGTCAGGATAGGCATTGCAGAAGTAAGCGACCTGCTGCACATTCTGCGCCGCGCTCCACTTCTCCCTCGGAATCAAATCCGACATGTCAGACCACGTATCGAACGGCTCAACAAAACCCGACAAAATGCCGCGCGGATGCTCCCAGCCCGACTCAGCCATCGACTTATTCATCCACAACTGAAGTCCTTGCGTGCGAACCAACCCGACGGCATCGACAGAATCCTTCCACTTCGACGAAGCGTCGATGAGTTCTTCGCAGATGTACTTATGCGCACCCAGCGAAATACCCAGCAGAACCAAATCGAAATCCGTCCCCCGCTTCAACGACGAAGCCGTCCCATGCCAGTCTGTCCACCACGATTCGAGGTCCGGGTTGACGCACTTCTGGATCTCCTCGCCCTCAACCACCTGCTCCCATAGCGGCTCCGTCGGCCAAACCGGAACTCCATCGACGCCCAGAAAAAGCGGATCATATTCGTTATCGGTCTTGTCGTTCTTGATCGTCGCCTGGACCTCGAGATCGACCGAATCGATCTCCTTCTTGTCCGCCGAAAGATGCAGCGCCGTGACCTTATGAAAGAACTTGAACTTGACTCCACGGCTCTTCAGCACCAGGTAAATCGGCGACATGACGGTCTCGCCCATCCCCGCGTTCATCCACCACATCAGCGCCCCGCGATACGTGAACATCAACCGCAAAGCGCCATAGAGCGTGCTCCCCGCAGCCATGCGCCGCTTGTTGGGGTCGCCATTCTCATAACCAAAACAGGCATCGTACATCCCTAGAGTGATCGCGGAATCCGGTTCGACGCAGCCATGCTTCCTGAGCCACTCGATCATGTCGTAGTCTTCGATCGCCATGAAGCCCTTCTGCAGCACGTTGTCCTCGATCATGCCAACCAGAGTCGCCATCGCGGTGTCGATGATGATGAAGAAGCGGCGCAGATCGTCGTCCTTCTCAATCAGACCGTAGACCGTCTTGGCGAACATCTCGTTGAACCCCTTGATCCACTTCACCAGCTCCAGGTGAGCGTCGCGTTTGGCGTCTTCCGAGAGCAGTTTCGCGAAGGCTTCGGCGCGATGCAACAAGGAGTGGTCGCCATCCGGCTCCGCATGAGACGGCAGATGCGGAACATAGCCGACAGCATCGCTGAGATGCGTGGCCGCATCCTTATACAGCTCCGCCAGAATTGGGTGTTTGTCCTTGTTCCCGTCGAGAAAGTCGATCGCTCGATTGAGGATGATGTTCAGAAAGCCCAGCGGCGTCGGCGGCTGTTCGCATTGATCGAACCGCTCCGGATCGCCGGGAAACTCATTGCTCGGTGGCCAGTTGATTGGCCACACCTTCCAGTCCTTGCCGACCTGCTCCATCATCGGCGTGTAAGTCATCGGCGTGAAGGCCTTGCGCGCGTCGGTGAAGGGCGAGGTCGGCATCAGGACCTTCGTGTGGGCCTCGGCATAAATCTGCCGGATGAGGTTAAAGGCATTCTCATAGAAGCCCATCCAAAGGTGGATTCCATGCTCTTGAATGCGGTCGTGAATCTTCTGGTTGCGTCCGCTCGCGCCCTTGCCGCCCAGTCGCCAGCCCATCTGGTAAATCGTGATCTCGTAGTTCTTCTGCCAGTCGGGGTCGTTGGTGAGCTCGGCGGCGGCAGCCAGAGAACCGATGCCGCCACCCAGGATCGCAATCTTCTGCATTTGGTCCACACCTCGTTCTCAAAAGCTATCGATTGGTAACACTTCAGTCTGTATGCTTATGGCTGAAACAGGGGGAAGCGATTGGCACCGATGATACCCCCGCGAGCACTGGCGGCGCAAAATTGACTTGCACCTTGGAACAACGAAAACATTGCCTGCCTGGTCCCCTATTTTTTTGGACCATTTCTCTGCGTCCGCCTTGGCGTATTCAGCTGCCTTTTCATCTGCGATCCACGCGAAAACGCCGCGTCGCGGCATTCCCTCTTGGTCTGCAAATCTTGTTGGGCGTCCTTGTCGCGGCGTTGCTTACATCGACCTGCGGGGCGTCCAGCGCAACTGCATCCATCCTCGGCAGCGTGGCCGACGAAACCGGAGCTGCGCTCGCGGGAGCGACGGTTGAGCTGCGCAATGTTGACACCGGCGTCGTCCGCAGCGCAACGGTAGACGGGGCCGGAAACTACGGCTTTGTTCTGTTGCCGCCGGGCAATTACGACCTCACCGCCCACATGACAGGCTTTCGCGATGCCGCATTGCACGGCGTCCAGCTCGACGTCGATCAGGTTCGCCGGGCCGACCTGATGCTCCAGGTCGCACCTGTGACCCTGAAGGTCTCCGTCTCAGGGCAATTGCCCCTCGTCGAGACAGAGACCTCGACCGTCGGCAATGTCGTGCCCGAAAACCTGGTCTCGAATCTTCCACTGAACGAACGCAACTACCTCACATTAACGCTGCTCGTGCCCGGCGCCCACACGCTCGGTTGCCGGCTCCCAGGCATCGACGATGGGCCCGGGATCCTTCAGCGTGAACGGCGCCCGCGAACAGGCCAACGGCTATCTGCTCGACGGCATCGACAACAACGGGCTCTACATCAACCGCACCAGCGTTCTGCCCTCGATCGACGCGATCGATGAGTTCAAGGTGCAGGCCTCCACCTATTCCGCCGAATATGGCCGCTATGGCGGAGCCCAGGTAAACCTTGTGCTCAAGAGCGGTACCAACGCCTTTCACGGCAATGCCTTCGAATACTTCCGCAACCGCGAGCTTGACGCCAAGAACTACTTCGACCTGCCCTACTGCACAGCGAACTCGCCACCCGGTAGCTGCGGCCCGATTCCCGGATATCAGCGCAGCCAGTTCGGCGGCACCATCGGCGGACCGATTCAGAGCAAGCGCACCTTCTTCTTCGCCTCCTATGAGGGACTTGACCTAAGGCAGGCGATTACTCAGGAGGCGACAGTCCCGTCGCAAGGCACCCTGGCCGCGCTCTTCTCCGCCATACCACCGGCATATCGGAATCCGGCTGGAGTCGCCACGCTCGATCTGTATCCCGCCGCCAATGTCGGTGCCGACCTGGCGAACTCGACGCTCTACGTCTCGTCGCCGGCGGTACAAGGCACCGCCAACATTGGCACAGTCAAGCTTGACTCTCAGATCACCGCGCAGGACCTGGTCTCCGGCCATTATGCGATTTACGACGCCAACTCTTTCCTGCCCTTCGATTTCGGTTTTACAGTGAGCGCATTGCCAGGGTACGGTGACTACCACAACAATCGCGGACAAAACATCGGCATCGACTGGACGCACAGCTTCACTCCGCGCACGGTCAACGATTTTCGCATTGGCTACGATCGCGACCGCCTTCAGATTCTCCAGCAAAATTACGGAATCAACCGCAGCGCCGAGTTAGGGTATCCGGCCCCGCCGAATCCGCAGGACTGGGGCTACCCAGACATGCTCATCAACGGATATGAGACGATCGGCGAGCCCTTCAACGCGCCTCAGGCCATCGTCGACAACGAATATCAGTTAACGGACAACATCACTTGGCTGCCCCAGTTCGCCGGCGGCCGGCACCGCTTCAAATTTGGCGGCGATTTTCATCGCATTCGGCAGAACGGCTACGTTGATTTCTACTCCCGCGGACTGTGGAACTTCATCGGAATCACCGGAAGCTCGCTCGAAGATGTCCTCATCGGCTTGCCGGCCGTCTCGCTCTTCGCCAGCGGAGACACCGAAACTCACTTCCGCAGTTTTTCCGAATCCTACTACGCGATCGACGATTACCACGTCGCACCGAACCTCACATTGAACCTCGGCCTGCGCTACGAATACAACAGCGCGCCGATCGAAATTAACAACCACATCAGCATCGCGAACACCGGGCCGGAGTCGATCACCTGCACGCCTAAGCCGGATTGCCAATATACCGTCGCCGGGACCCCGGGTTATCCGCGCGCCCTTTACCGTACCGGCAAGCTGAACTTTGCCCCGAGAGTCGGGCTCGCCTGGAATGTCTTGCCAAGCGGCAAACTCGTTGTGCGCTCCGGCTATGGCATCTTTTACGACATCGGCATCCTGAACATCAACGTCCTGCTCGGGGAGAACCCCCCGTTCTACAACTTCCTCTTCAGCGAGAACGACGGCACGAGCAATATTCAAACGATCATCGACAGCCCGCTCAGCTCGACCATCTCCTTCCGCACCGCGCCCAACTACAAGAACACGTACCTCCAGCAATGGAGCCTTGGCCTGCAGTCGCAAATCACCTCAAGCCTGATGGCGGAGGTAGGCTATGTCGGCTCGGAAGGCACTCACCTGACGGGTTTCGCCGATGACAATCAGGCAGTGCCGGTGGGCTCAATGCCCTATCCGCCGCCTTATCCGCAATTCGGCAGCATAGCAACGATTGATACTTCGCGCTGCAGCACATACCACTCGCTACAGGCGACGTTGCAGCAGCGCATGGCCCATGGAACTTCGTTCCTGGCTGCCTACACCTGGTCCAAGTCGATAGACAATGGCTCGGAGTTCACGGTGAGCAACACCGAGGGTCAATACGCGCAGAACTCCAACAATCTCGCCGCCGAACGCGGCCTCTCCGCCTTCGATGCGCGCGAACGCCTGGTCTTAAGCTATGTTGCAAAGTTGCCCTTTGGCCCGGGCGCGGCTTATTGGAACCGCACCGACTTTCTCGGGCAGTTAGTCGGCGGCTGGCAGGTCTCTGGAATTGTCAGCCTGCAAACCGGGCAGCCTTTTACCGTTAACCGCTCCACCTATCAGAGTTACACGACATATATCGTTGGCTCCGACCGTCCCGACCAGATCTCGAATCCCTTCCAGGCCGGCCCGGTTCCATCAAATCCCAACCCCGCCTGTATTTCGACGATCGCGCATGGCGGAGCGGCCGCCGATAAGGTCCGCACCGTCGCGACCTGGGTCAATCCGTGTGCCTATTCCAACCCTAATCTGCTTGGGGAATTCCGCTTTGGCACCGCGCCGCGCAATGAGGTGACCGGCCCCGGACTCATCGACCTCGATGCCAGCGTCAATCGCACTTTTCCGCTGGTGAAAGAGCGGTTCAGTCTCGACACGCGTGCGGACTTCTTCAATTTTCTGAACCATCCGAACTTTGACCCGCCGGTGCGCACCTTCGACTCACAGAATTTTGGCAGCATCCCGTCGGCCAATACCTTCGGCAACCGTCCGCCGCGCCAGATCCAGATCGCAGTGAATCTGAGATTTTAGTCGACGAAGCTACAGTTCGACCCGTTTTCCCATACGCCCAAGCATCCCGTCCACCAGGCCTTTGAATGTGTTTTTTAGCTTCGCCAACTTATCCTTCTCCACCAGCAATATTTTGATTGTGTCTTTCCAGGTGAGGGTGAATAAGTTGAAGCAGTAACTCGGGAACTTATTCCAAAACAACTTGAGCAGAATAACTCGATTCCGAATGATGTAATACCGCCGTTTGGCATTGTGATGGGTCGAGACAAGCAGATGTTTGCCCCCAACGCCATACTCTTTCCGCTCTCCGAGCGAATGCATGAGTTTCGCCTCGGGGGACTGCACGATCCGGTAGCCGGCGGCAACAATCCTCAGGCAGAATTCGTAATCGATCTGATCGATCACGAAGTCTTCGCGGAAGTAACCGCAACGCTCGAACACGCTCTGCGGGATCAGGCTGCTCGACGTGGAAACAGTAAGGATCTCTCCCGTCTTGGAAAACTCAACCGGCATCTCGTTGAGCGAAACCCTGTCTATGTAAGTAGGAACGACCGTGCCGATGTGTTCGCGATCGGGGTCAGAATAATAGGCTGAGAGCAGCTTCTCGATCAGACCGTCAGTGACCGTGCTGTCCTGGTCGAAAAGGACCACCCACTCGCAGCCCTGCGACTTGGCCCATTTGATGCCCGTGTTCAGGGCCGCGGCGATCCCGAGATTTTCACCGTTCTCAATGAGGTGAAACTTCCCCTCCTGGGCAGCTGCACGAAACGGCGCCAATGCCTGATCGGAAGATCCATTGTCGACCACCACCAGCTTCTGCACTTGGTCGCGCGCCTTGAGAGCATTTTCCAAATGCTCTGGTACCGGGCGAAAGGTGATGATCACGGCGCAGACATTATGCTCCAACGTTGGTCCTTCCTTATTGCGTTCTTATTGCGCACTGAATTCGTATTCGATGAGCTAACGTTGCAATCGGCAGTAACGTTCTCTGGGCCGGAATCCCTGTTACAACTCTTGACTATACCCGACCCGCTGACGCAAACTTTGAGTACTGCATCTCCATCTTCAATCGGGGAGCAACCTCCACTCTGAGGAAGGCTTGCTTCTATTTTACGTTCGTCAGACTGCTGTGCTCGTTGGCAGGGCGGTTAGGCATTACCTCCGTAAATCGCATTGAGCACTTGACCTTGCCGGAGACCCTGGATTCAGGAGCGCGTCCATGCGAGTCATGATCTTGAGCGCCTTATATCCTCCAATCGTTCATGGAGGAGCTGAGAAAGCAGCCTGGCAACTCGCCGAGGCGCTGCTTGCAGAGGGCGACGATGTTTCGGTCATCACGATGCACCCCGGCAATGAGGAGTCGACTGAGGTGCTCAACGGCGTGCGCGTCTATCGAATTCCTATGGACAATGTTTATTGGCCATTCGGGCTCGACGCGAAGGAATCCACAGGCAAGCGCCTGCTTTGGCACCTCCGCGACATGTGGAACCCTGCGACGGCGGCCCGCGTCGCCCGCATCCTCGATATAGAGAAACCTGAAGTCGTCAACAGCCACTTGATCATTGGCTTTTCGCCCGCGGTATGGCGCGAGGTAAAAAAGCGCGGCATTCGGCTGGTCCACACCATGCACGACTATTACATGATGTGCTCGCGCGCAGACCTGTTCGGAAAAGGTGTGACCTGCGAAACACGCTGCCTCCAGTGCAAGGCGTTGACGGCTACCAGGAAAGTCGCCTCGGGCAGCGTCGATTCCGTGATCTCGGTCAGCAAGTATGTTCTCGACGCTCACACCTCGAGGAACTACTTCACCGGCGTTCCGGGATCGGTAATCTACAACGTTTCAACGCTTCCCGAGAATGAGCTGCCCTCCACCGCCGATCCGGATCCAAACAACCTTGTCTTTGGCTTCCTCGGAAAGCTGGATCATTTCAAAGGTGTGCGCAGTCTGCTCGAGGCGACCAGGCTGCTCACCCGCGACAATTGGCGTCTGCGCATCGGCGGAACCGGCCTCGAAGCCAGCGTTCGCGCCCTCAAGCAGGAGTTTACCGACCCCCGCATCGAGTGGCTCGGCTTTACCAACTCCGATAACTACTTCCGTTCGATTCACGTCAGTGTCATTCCCTCCTTGTGGGCCGATCCCTTCCCTTACGTCGTGATTGAGTCGCACCTGCATGGAAGGCGATTATTCACAGCAACTCGGGTGGAATTCCTGAGGGAGCGTCGCTCGGGAAAAAGACCGCGATGTTCCCCGCCGGCGATGCCGGCGCGCTCGCCGCCCTGATGAACTCCGCGCTGGGTGATCGCGCCGCGTGGCTGCAAGGCGGCTTTCGCGACCGCACCGCCTTGGACATGTTCTCGGTAAAGACGATCGTCCGAAAGTACCATGAGGTCTACCGCCCCGGCCACGCCGATCCGGCCTAGAGCAAAGGTACGGCCAGCATAGTCAGACCTGTACCGTCTGGCTGGAGTTCTCCCATTCACCAGCATGAATTTTGCTCTAGCTCTGCTCGATCTGCTTCGCCGCGGCATCGATGGCTTCGACAATCTTGCCGATCTGCTCCTGGTTGAGTTGACCCTGCGAAGTTTTGAGTTGCAAGGCCATGCGGAAGTTTTCCACCGCCCGCATGATTTGCGGCGCGCGGCCCCTGCCAAAGGCAGCTCCGGCACGCTCCATCCGCTCAAAGAGCCCGTCGACAGCGGCCTTGTTTGCCTCGAGCGCCGCCTGGCCTTCCGCGGTGATCGTATGCAGCTTCTTGGTGCCGTCGCCAACAGTCACCGTCACATACCCAAGCTCTTCGAGCAAGGTCAGTGTCGGGTAGACGACACCCGGACTAGGCGCATACGCTCCGCCCAGTCGCTCTTCGATCTGCTTGATGATCTCGTAACCATAGCTGGGCTTTTCCGCGATCAGCCGCAAGATCACAAAGCGCAGGTCGCCGGTGTCAAAGACCCGGCCGCGAAAGCGCCCGCCCCACTCCCGTCCGCCAAATCCCCGTCCGCCAAATCCCCGTCCGCCAAATCCCCGTCCGCCAGATCCCAGGCCGCCAAACTCCCGCTCGCCCTCGCTGGGCCTGCCGCGAAAGTGCTTATCGCCGCAGTGATGCCCATGGCCGCGACCGCCGTGACTTTGGCGGCGGCTTTCTTCCATTTCTCTTGAAAACATTCGTTCAAACATAGAAATCTCCTCTTTTCGATATATCTTTTCGATATGTCTCAAGATATATCTAAATACACTCTGATGTCAACAACAGGAGAAATCTTTTTATTTTCTGACTTCCCCATCGACCCATGTCTAAAGTTTTGGCTGAGCCAGGGGCGCCTGGTAAGGGCGTAGAGGTCTGCAGCGCAAACACGTTAAAATAGAAGAGATGCAGTTGCACAACGGGCAATCCACTCTCACCGCGGACGAGCGCTCCCAGAAACGCAAGCTGGTGATGAGAGACACAGTAGCGTTGCTGACGCTGCTGGCCGTCACGCTGGTTCTCTTCACCGGCACCCTCTTTCTCTTCCGGGCCTTTTCCAACCTGCGCGACCGTCTGGCGCAGCGCTGGGTCGCGCGTGGGGAGGCTGCTTTGCGCAGCGGCGATCCGGCGGACGCGGTCGAGGACCTGCGTTCGGCGCTGGCCTACGCCCCAGGCCGAAAAGACATCGAGGTCGACTTGGCGGAAGCGCTCGCCGGCGCCGGCCGCACCCAGGAGGCGACCTCCTACTTCACCACGCTCTGGGAGGCTGAGCCGGGCAGCGGGATCATCAACCTTCAGCTTGCCCGGCTGGCAGCGCGGCAAGGCCATGAAAGCGAAGCCCTCGAACGCTATCGCGCCTCCATTTATGGCAACTGGGAGGGCGACGGAACCACCCGCCGCCGTGAGGTACGCCTGGAACTCATTGAGTACCTCATCGGCAGGCACCGGTATACCCAGGCGCAGGGCGAGTTGATTATCGCCGCCGGCAATGCGCCTGACGATCCGGCTACCAAGCTTTCCATCGCCGCCCTGATGGAGAAAGCCGGCGATGCCAACGACGCGAGCCAGATCTACAAGACAATCCTGCAGCACGCTCCCCACAACCTGCCGGCGCTCGAGGGCGCAGCGCGAACCGCATTTGCGCTGGGCAACTTCGTGCAGACGCGCGATTACGTGGATAAATCCCTGGCCAATCCGGCCGAGGCCAGCGAATCGGCGCAGGCCCGTCAGGACCTTCATGACCTGCGCGATCGCGCCGTCGACATTCTGCTGTTGTATCCTTCGCCGGCACTCGGCCCTCTCGCCCAGGCACAGCGGGTCATGCGCGATCGCAGTCTGGTCGCTGAACGGCTACGCGGCTGTGGAGTCCTGCTCCCCTCCACAGGAGCTAACTCCTGGGCCGCGGTCCAGCCGGTGCGGCCTCAGTTCGCTGACGTGATGGCCAAATGGCAGGAGCTACCGGATTCCTCGCAGCTGAGCGTCGCCCGCCTCAACAGTGACGATGATCTGCGCCACTCGGTCACAGAGCTCGTCTACGCCACCGAGCAGATCGCCGACAAAACCTGCGGCCCCGCTACCGGGGAAAATGCCTTGCTCGCCCGGATCGCCGCCAATCCTGGCGCAGTGGAGGCCCAGTAGATGCCGGAAGCAAGTGAGGTCAGGACCACCGAGCCAACCACCGCCTCGTTCGTGGAGGAACTCGCTCCGCCAGCAACGGAGAGGCACCAGATGCTGCTCAATATGAGCAAGCTGGCCCCGACCCGCGAAGAGCGGCTCTTCCTCGTTCTGTCGATCTTTATCGGTGTCATCTCCGGGTTGCTGGTCGTCTGCTTCCGCGTCGTTATCGAATGGATCAAGATTGCCGGGCTCGGTTCCGCGCCGCATGCCGGCCAATATCGCCTGCTCTACGTTCCTGCAATCGCCGGCTTAGTGGTCGGCGCAATGGTGCAATGGATATTTCCGCAGGCGCGCGGCAGCGGCGTCAACCAGACCAAGGCCGCCCTCTATATCTATAACGGCTTCATCTCGTTCAGGACGATGATTGGCAAGTTCGTGACCTCCGCGATCGCTATCGGCGGAGGCCACTCGCTCGGCCCAGAAGACCCTTCGCTGCAAATCGGTGCGGGCGTCGCGTCGGTCATCAGCCGCTATCTGAACCTTTCCCGCGAACGCCTGCGGCTCTTCGCCCCCATCGGCGCGGCAGCCGGCCTCGCGGCAGCCTTTAATGCGCCCATCTCAGCCATCCTCTTTGTCATTGAAGAGGTCATCGGCAAATGGAGCGCGGCCGTGCTCGGCTCGATCGTGCTCGCCGCCATCTCGAGCGTGGTGGTCATGCGCCAGTTCTGGGGCTCGGAACCGATGTTCCGCATCCCCACGGTCACCCTTCGCGATCCGCGCGAACTTACCGCCTACGCGGTGCTGGGCGTCGTCGGCGGCATCGCTTCGCTGATCTTCTCCAAATCGCTTGGCTACCTCCGGCCCCACCTGCGCAAATTGAATCCGCGTATGGGATTCATCCAGCCGGCCGTCGCCGGATTTCTGGTCGGACTCATTGGCTTTTTCGGCTGCCCACAGGTGATGGGGCCGGGTTACGACGTGATCGACCAGGCCGCCCACGGGCAGTTCACCTGGAAGTTCCTCTTGGCGCTCGCGCTGCTGAAGATCCTCGCCACAACCTTGTCGTTTTCGAGCGGCACTCCGGGCGGCATGTTTGCGCCGACACTTTTCGTTGGGGCGATGCTCGGCGCCTCGGTCGGGACATTCGAGAAAATAGTCTTCCCCCATTTCACCGGCAGCATCGGCTCGTATGCGCTGGTCGGCATCGGAGTGCTCTTCGCGGGTTTCATCCGCGCCCCGCTTACTTCCGTCTTCATGGTGCTCGAGGTAAGCGGCAACTACTCGATCATTCTGCCGGTTATTCTCGCCAACACCATTGCTTACCTGCTCTCCAGGGTGTTGACGCCGGTGCCGATCTTCGAAATCTTTACTCAGCAGGACGGCCTCGACCTGCCGTCGATGGAAGAACAGCGCGAGGAGAACCCGCACCACATCGAAGACGCGGTTCATCCCGTCAATGTGCCGATTGTCGATGAAGCCGACACTCTCGCCCACGCGGCGAGCATCTTGCAGGGTGCCCAGCCGAGCGGCGCCGACCCATCGAAATCCGTCGGAGCGATTCTCATCCGCTTCTCCGACGGGTCGTGGTACGTGTTGACGTCGGGTGAACTGAAAGCCGCGCTGAACAAACACCCGCCGGAGATCTCACTCAAGCGCGCGACCGGACCGGACCGCGTACCCATTCTCTTCCCCGACATGCCGCTCGACAGCGCGCTGCCTCATTTTGTCCGCTGGCCTCTGCTGCCCGTTCGCAACCGCGCGGCTAAGGGGCTTCTCGAAGGTATTCTAACTTCGGAAGATGTGATGCAGACCTATCAGCAAGGATAGCGGCAACCCAGACGATCGCTGCTGCGACGACGCGCCCCAATTCTCCGTCAATAGAAGTTACGATCTACTTATTAATCTGGAGTCTAACTGCAAATCCTAAGCATGGATCTCGGTCGATGAGGCCTCGCCCTTCAGCTCCGCTGCTGCGCCTTGCGCTGCTTACGGCGGTTGCGATTTGCGTCCACGGCTATCATTTCGGCACCGATGACGGCGCTGTTTACCTGCCCGCCGTCGTACATGCAATCCATCCCAATCTTTACCCCTACGGCGCGGAGTTTTTCAAATCCCACGCGGATTTATCTGTCTTCACAGCGGTTGTTGGCGCAAGCGCGCGGCTCTTTCATCTCAACGTCGAGTGGACACTCTTTCTCTGGCATCTGCTGACCGTCTTTATCTACCTCCTCGCTGCGTGGAGGCTGGCCTGCGCCTGCTTTGAATCGGCGCGCGCCCACTGGTCGGCGGTCGTGCTCAGTGCAATGGTGCTCACCGTGCCCGCTGCTGGAACCGCGCTCGTCCTGATGGACCCCTACCTGACAGCCCGATCGGCGTCGACGCCGCTGAGCATGCTCGCTGTCGGAGCCTTCCTCGCCGGAAACCGTCGCGAAGCCATCTTCTGGCTCGCGCTTACCGCCCTCGTGCACCCGCAGATGGCCATCTTTGCCGCTGGATGCCTGATCATCCTCGCGCTTCCCGAGAGGTGGACCGCTCCGCTTTTCGAAGTCAACCCGTGGGCCAATGCAACGGCCGCCGCTCTGCCCCTCGGCTTCACCTTCGGCCCGGCAACTTCCGAGTACCGCCAGGTGCTCGACATGCGCAATTTCCTCTCCGTGCTGCACTGGAGATGGTACGAATGGATCGGCATCGCCGCCCCCCTCGCCCTGCTCTTCGCCTTCAGCCAGGTGCGGCCTCGAGCGGCGACGCCGGCCTTTCGCCGCATCAGCCGCGCACTAACGCTCTTCGGAATCGCCGCGACCGCCATTGCCGTTATCTTCGCCTCAAGCTTCAGGCTCGAAACCTTCCTTCGCCTGCAGCCGATGCGCGCCTTCCAACTTATCTACATCGTCTTCTTCCTGCTGCTCGGCGGCCTGCTTGGGGAGTATGTCTTGAAATCACGCTACTGGCTCTGGGCAAGCCTTTTCGCTGCGATCGCTGCGGGCATCTTTCTCATCCAGCGAGACACCTACTCCAGCAGCCGCCACATCGAGTGGCCCGGCGTTGCTCCAATCAATCCCTGGGTCTCAGCCTTCTTGTGGGTGCGCGACAATACCCCACAGAATGTTGTCTTCGCACTCGACCCGTACTACATCGAACTCCCCGGCGAGGATCAACACGGCTTTCGCGGCATCGCCCAACGCAGCGTGCTCACCGACCACTTCAAAGACAGCGGAGTCGTCTCCCTCTTTCCCCAACTCGCTCCCGAATGGGCGCGCGAACAGCAAGCCCAGCAGAACTGGAATCACTTCCAACTCGCCGAGTTCCAGCAGCTCGCGCGACGATATCCCGTTTCATGGGTGGTATTGCAAGAGACGCCACCACCAGGCCTTGTCTGTCCCTATCGGAATAAGGGCGTCAGCGTCTGCCAAATTCCTGGCGCGCCAGGCCTGATGTGAATTCATCGGCAGTAGAAAACGAAACAAAACGCCGTCAATTCTAGGGGTCTCGTCTACTAATGATTCTTCTGAACCAACACTACTTCAGGAGGAAGGTCTGACGTTGGGGTATAGGCCTGAGCCGTGACGTTATAAGGCGGATCTAAGGAGATGCCGAGTGTGAGGCTCGACGTCCCGGGCTCGACCTGCAACTTGAGGTCGTAGTAGCTCCGTGCATCGTTCCTCGCGTCCCTGACCGCTGTGCCGAAGCTTCGCTCAGTACGCACATCATTGACAAAGTATTCCGCTTGCGCGAAATACGGCTTCGCGATGTTGTCGGTCATTCCACTGCTGTCGCTGAACGAGTAGTTGTCATAGGGATTCCCGCCGACGTTATAGAGCATTGCCTGTACATCGGCCGCTTCTTTACAGAGCGAACCCGATGATCCATATTCGCCATTCGAGACTGTCATCACCACGCGTCTTCCCGCGAAGTCTTTGAGGGTGTCGACTGCCGCTTGGTCTGTGGAGCTCGCGACCGTGAACTCGCGAAGTGCCTGCTGAAGTTCCTCTTCGCTAGCCACATAAGGCGTGAGTCCGCCCTCAGACGTCCGCACCGCAACCCGCCACCCCTCGCGCCAAACAGGGCCGAGTTGCTCGATCGCCTCTGATAGCAGATCAGCACCTCCGGCCGTCGGCGGGGAAGGCAAAATCAGCAGCAGGTGAGTCTGGATCGCATTTGGCCCCGAACTCTTCGCCGAGGGGCGTGTGACAACTACCGGGAACGTCCGGCCGCCGCTAGAAACGTTGAAGTTTTTCGCTCTGAGGTAATTGATTGGCGTCCCATCAGCCTGTCGAATCTGAACGCCGATATGCACTTCCTCTAACCCGGGCGCGGCGCCCTGCTGCCCGTGAGCACTCAAACAGGAGACGACTGCGAGTGCAACGAGCCACAAACCGGAAGATATCCTCAACCAGACGGCGGAAGTCATATCGCACTCCAAAGCAGCGGACGTCACTAAGTTAAACCCTGATTGCAAGAATTGTCTCTTTACCCCTCCCGTCCAATCTCCACCTTCCGATGGATGCCCAACCCAACCCCCGCGAAATACCATCATCCCCGATGCCGCCAGAACAGAACCGCCGCATGGGCCTTGCCGCCACCATGGCGTTAGTCGTCGGCGAATCCATCGCACTCGGCATCTTCCTCACCCCCGCCGCAATGGCAAAATCCCTTGGCTCGCCGCTGCTGCTCGCCGCCATCTGGTGCGGCATGGGAGCCATCGCCCTCTGCGGCGCTTTCTGCTATTCCGAACTCGCTGTCCGCTATCCGCAAGCGGGAGGGGAATACATCTACCTCCGCAACGGCTACGGCCCGCGCCTCGCCTTTCTCTATGGGTGGATGTCGGCCACCGTCCTCGACCCCGGACTCGCCGCCGCGCTTGCCGTCGGCGCAGCGCCTTATGTTCAATCGCTTCTGCCGGTATCAGCCGCATTCGTGGCGTGGATTCCCGCAATCATCCTCCTCACCCTCGCTGTCATCAACTACACCGGAACCCGACTCAGCGGAAGAATCATGGCTGGCGCAAATCTCCTCAAGATTGCCGTGCTCTTCGCCCTTGTCGCCTGGGCCTTCGTCTCCGGACATGCCACTACGACTAACCTCCTCCCGCTCGCGCATCGCCGCGTCGGCTCCGAAGCCCTCTTCCCCGCTATCGCCGGAGCCACCATGAATGCCTTCTTCAGCTTCGGCGGCTGGTGGGAAGCCGGCAAGATCGCCGGAGAAGTCCGCAATCCAAAACGCAACCTGCCGCTCGCCTTTACCGGCGGAGTCCTGCTCGTCACCGCCGTCTATCTCCTCGTCTCGTTCGCATTTCTCTCCGTCGTCCCCGTCGAGCGCATCGTCTCCAACACCGCCTTCGTCGCCCAGTTCGGCCAGGCGCTCTTCGGAGCGGCTGGCAGCAGAATCCTCTCCGCCTGCGTGCTGCTCTCGGTCTTAGGTGGACTCGCAGCGCTCACCATGGCCGTGCCCCGCGTCTACTACGCCATGGCCCGCGACGGCCAGTTCTTCGCCGTCTTCGGCAAGCTGCACACACGTTTCGAGACACCCGCAAACGCAGTGTTGCTCCATACCGCGCTCGCGCTCATTGTGCTCAGCTTTGGCGCCTTCGATCGCATCCTCGCCTACATCATCTTTTCCGCGATCTGCTTCCTCGCGCTCTCCGTCGCGACGCTCTTCCGCTCACCGCAGCGCATCCGCGAGTGGTGGTACCCTGCCGCGCCTATCTGTTTCATCATTGGGTGCGCGGTCATCGATCTCATGATCCTCATGCACGACCCCCTCCCCGCGCTGCTCGGCTTAGCCGTCGTCCTATGCGGAGAACCATTCCGCCGCATTTTCTTTTCAAAATCGCCATCAGCCTCGCAAGCCATCGCCGTCAGTGAAATTACTCTCTGAAAGGAACCCCAATGCCGCACATCGAACTCCCCGAAGGACTCACCGGAATCCGCGCCGCCATGGCCTTCCGCCCCGAGACCGCCAAGCCGCTCAACGAACTCGTCGAAGTCCTCCTCCACCAACCCAACAGCCTCACCCCCGGCGAACGCGAGCTCATCGCCACCTACGTCTCTTCGCAGAACGACTGCTACTACTGCCAGACCATCCACGGAGCCATCGCCTCCGCCAACATCGACAATGAACAAGCGCTCGGAGAGACGGCCAGCGAAGATCTCGTCGTCAAAGTGAAACGAGACTTCCAGCACGCCGACATCTCCGAAAAGCTCAAAGCCCTTCTCGTCATCGCCGGACAAGTACAGAAAGGCGGCAAGAACGTTACCGCCCAGGCCGTCGAAACCGCGCGCAGCCTCGGCGCAACCGATCTCGAAATCCACGACACCGTCCTCATTGCCGCCGCCTTCTGCATGTACAACCGCTACGTCGACGGCCTCGCCACCTGGCAGCCCAAGGACGAAGCTATGTACCGCGAACGCGGCAAACGAGTGGCCCGCGAAGGCTACGTCACCGTAAGCAAGGAATATCTCCCCGAACCAACAGCCATCTAGCATAGGCGCGACCACTTCCTAACGAGAACAGCCGCCATCCTGACCGGAGTGATATGGCGCGGCGTCATGAGCCCGCGGCTCCAACAGTACACGGAACTTTCTAAAGGGCCGAGTTGGGCGGACGTTTGCGGGCTTTCCTGCCGGCCTTAGGTTTGTGTCTGCCGGGCATATTCGCGTACTCACTTCATCCGCCTTACTCTTCCATAGGCGGGAAAGATGGCGTCGTCGAACTACTATCTCCACGGAGTGGTCGAAGGCGACCACGGGACCATTCTTGAAATACCCAAAGCCAAAATTAAAGCAAACGCCCACGTGAACCACTGCGGCCCGCAGCGGCAGATCGTGACCGAGCTTCGCATCATATCTCAATGCCTGCCGCGCTCATCCGCGCCAAGGTCGTTCGTGAGAGAGACGGCGATCTAATACTCCCCGCACTCGATGTGACGGCTTATTGCTTATGCCGGGCGATAGCAGGGCCAGTTACACAAGTAACTTTCCATCGCATAAAAAGGGTGCACCCTCGGAGCATCGCGATGTTAAAACTGTATTCAAGTTAAGCAACTTCTTTTTGCTACCGATGAAACGAGACGACGGAAGCGTACTCGAAGACAAGCTACGCCACTTTTGGATTTACCCATTGACACCCCGACGATTAACAAGCCTTCAAGTTAATAACTGCTTATTCTGAGTTGGACTCAGCCTTGATCCCCAAATCAACCACTCTGTCTTGACTAAAGACAGCGGCATATCTGCCTCTTTACATCATCGCTTTGCCTTTTGATTCGCTGGCATCGGCTGGCGCCATTTTGCGTAACTCTTCGAAGGAGAATCTATTTATGCGTCATAACGTTCTAACTACACTCAATAAGTGTGCTGCATCATTTATCTTGCTTGGCGCTGCCCTCGCATCTTCGCAAACCTCTTCCGCTCCAAGCTCACTCGCCTGTAGCCCCACAACGATATTGGGCTCCTTAACTACTACGTGCACGGTGGTCATGAGCCCCACCCCAACTTCGAGCACCGTTGTAACTCTGTCAAGCGACAACCCCGCAGTTACCCTGCCCGCCTCGGTGGTAGTGCCGGCCAATACCCGTTCGCTTCAATTCCCAGCCGTTGTGTCCGCTGTTCTTACCGCGCAGGTGGCCGATCTGACAGCGAGTACGGGGGCCGGTTCCACCACCGACACACTCAAATTACAGGCAGCCACGCGCGTTCTGGCGGTGACCACCAGCTCGGTGAAATTTCCAGCCCAGATAGTCAGCACGAGTTCAGCGCCGATGGCCGTGACGGTGCACTCGTCGGGATCCATGCCGGTGACCTTGAACGCAACTGTGACCGGTTCAGGCTTTTCCATCGTTAACACCGCCTTGCCGATGATCGTGGCCCCGTACAGCAACGCCACCATCTATGTTGAGTTCTCGCCCGTCGCAGCTACGGCCTCATCCGGCGCGCTAACCATTACGAACAATGGCACCGGCAGTAGCGGTCTGAGCGCGAGCGTGCCATTGACCGGCGCAGGTTTAGCTCCGGGGGTGTTTCCGGGGAGTCTTGTCTGTAGCGACACCACGATATTGGGCTCCGAAACTGATACGTGCACGGTAGTCATGAGCCCCACTCCAACCTCGAGCACCGTTGTCAATCTGTCAAGTGACAACGCCGCAGTTACCCCGCCCGCCTCGGTGGTAGTGCCGGCCAATACCCGTTCGGTTCAATTCCCAGTCGTTGTGTCCGCTGTCACTACCGCGCAGGTGGCCAATCTCACGGCTAGTTCGGGTGGCGATAACACCACCTACACACTCAATTTGCAGGCAGCCACGCGGATCCTGGTGGTGACCACCAGCTCGGTGGCATTTCCAAGCGCGATGGTGAGTACGAGCTCGGCGCCGATGGCCGTGGCGGTGCACTCGTCGGGATCCATGCCAGTGACCGTTAACGCTACGGTGACCGGTTCAGCCTTTTCAATCGTTAACACTGCGTTGCCAATGATCGTCGCCCCGTACAGCGACGCCACCATGTATGTGCAGTTTTCGCCTGCCACAGCTACAGCCTTATCCGGAGCGTTAACCATCACGAACAACGGCACCGGCAGTAGCGGTCTTAGTGCGAGCGTGCCATTGACGGGTCTGGGTACCCCCGTAGGGGCATTTCCGGACACTCAAGTCGCCAGTATTCTTCTACCGAACCCGAACGCCCTCAATTACGTACCGAGCAGCTTCTTCGGTATGACTATTTACAACCTGGCGTCAAACTCTTCCTCCGCCACCTCTAGCTTGACGCCCTTTCCGTCTTTTAAGGTTTCCACTCTTCGCCTGTGGGACGTTTCGTACTGGGCGGGGATTGAGCCAACTCAAGGGAAGATCAACTGGACCAAGCTGGATGGGACCATCTCCGCGGGACAGCAAAATGGCGTCGCCGATTTTATCTTCAACTTTGGTCAACCACCTAATTGGGCATCGAGCAACCCGACCGATCCATGCACAGGTGGAGAGGGTCCCGGAACCTGCGACCCACCGATCATGGCTGACTACGATGCCTTCGTGACCAGCGTAGTTCAGCGCTACTGCGGCAAGATCAAATATTATGAGCCGTGGAACGAACCGAACAGCCCTCTATTCTGGGTTGGCACCAATGCGGAGATGCTGAACATGGCGCAGGATGTCTACCAGATCGCCGAGAATCCGGCGAACTGCGGTTGCACGAACGGCGTATGTTCCCCCGGCGGGGGCGTGAATCCCAACCAGGTCTTGCTCCCACCGGTCGCCGCACTCGATTCGGCGAGCGTATCGTGGATCAATAGCTATCTGGCTTCTGCTGGAGGCACACCCTATGCCGACATTGCCGCATTTCATGGCTATGTGTATTCAGCTTTCATGCCGGAAACGATCATAAGTGAGGTTCAGAATTTGCAGCAGACCCTGACCGCCAACGGCCTTGGCAATCTGCCGCTTTGGAATACCGAAACCAGTTGGGCATCGGACGCCAACTATACGCAAGCGCAGCAGGCCTCATGGCTGATGCGGACAGAAATGGCGGATGCTGCAGCCGGAGTAGCACGCCTCGTCTGGTATACCTACGACTCATGCGACTGGGGCACCCTTGCGCTTCCCATCGATTCCGCAACGCCCTGCGACGGGGAGGGGGTTAGCGGCCAATTGGCGCCGGCCGGAGTCGCTTATGGCACTGTCGAGAGCTGGCTTCGTCAGGCAACCTTCGAGCAGTGCCAGGAATATCAGGACGGCCTTTGGGCTTGCGAATTGCACCGCTCCGGTGGCTACGACGCCTGGATGCTCTGGAGCACCACCGCGACGAGTCTGTCGGTCCCAATTCCACCAGCGCTGGACCTCACCGTCTATCGCGACTGGCAAAACAATCTGAATACCCTTCCAACTACCCTAACGATAACCCAGACACCGGTGTTGCTTGAGAACGTGGACGATATCAAGATGTAAGGTGCGTCCTAAAAAAATAGGGCCTCCTGCGAAGCAGGAGGCCCTATTTGCGAGCCGGTTAAGCACATTCGATAACGTAGGCTATTTTTCGCACATTTGATTTGAGTTTTGGCGGTGGAGGTTGGTACAAGCAGGAGGAGCGAGGCCTCTGGGAGACTTGTGTGATGGAACCAACCATGTCGAGCAGTGAAGTGGAAGGCAGCGGCGGAACGCCGCTGGGCGGAGTGGTACGGATCGACGATGGGAGGATTCAGGCCCATCTGGATGAGGTCGTCCGATCGACCGTGGAAGAGGCGCTGAACGCGTTGTTGGACGCGGAAGCCGATCATCTGTGCGGGGCGCGCAAGTACGAGCGCAGCGAGGGCCGCAAGGACACACGGGCGGGGAGTTATACGCGACAGCTGCACACCAAGGCCGGCGAGGTGAGCCTGCAGGTGCCGAAGCTGCGCAGTCTTCCCTTTGAGACGGCGATCATCGAGCGCTACCGCCGACGAGAGTCTTCGGTGGAGGAGGCGCTGATCGAGATGTATCTGGCCGGGGTGAGCGTGCGCCGCGTCGAGGACATCACCCAGGCGTTGTGGGGCACGCGGGTCAGCGCGAGTACGGTGAGCGATCTGAACCAGAAGATCTACGGCAAGATCGAGGAGTGGCGCCAGCAGCCGCTGGTGGGCGAGTTCCCGTATGTCTTCCTCGACGGCCTGTGGCTGAAGCGATCATGGGGCGGCGAGGTGAAGAACGTCTCGGTGCTGGTGGCGATCGGGGTCTCGCAGACCGGCTATCGCGAGGTCCTCGCGGTGAGCGAGGGGGCGAAGGAGGACAAGGCGAGCTGGACGAGCTTTCTGCGCGAGATGAAGCAACGCGGCTTGAAAGGGGTCGAGCTGTTTGTCTCCGACAAGTGCCTCGGGCTGGTCGAGAACCTGGCCGACTTTTATCCCGAGGCGAAGTGGCAGCGCTGCGTGGTCCACTTCTACCGCAACGTGTGGACGGCCGTGCCCACAGGCAAGGTGAAGGAAGTGGCGGCGATGCTGAAGGCGGTCCACGCACAGGAAGACCGGCAGGCGGCGACGGAAAAAGCCCGCCAGATCGTGGAGAAGCTGCGCGCGATGAAGCTGGCCAGGGCTGCGGAGATGGTCGAGAACGGCATCGACGAGACACTGAGCTACTATGAGCTGCCGCCGGAGCACTGGCGCTGCCTGCGCACCAACAACCCGCTGGAGCGGCTGATGCGGGAGATCCGGCGACGAACCCGGGTGGTGGGCGCCTTCCCCGACGGCAAGTCGGCGCTGATGCTGGTCGCCGCCAGGCTGCGACATGTGGCAGCTACTCGATGGGGCAGCAAACGATACTTGCAGATGAACCGGCTGGCTGAAGTCGTCGCCATCGCCTGACCGCTTGCCTTGGCCCATGGGCCAAGGCAAAATCAACCTCAACCCAACAACCTTCCTAAGTCCCAACGAAGATCGAAAGTGCGAAAAACTCTGGACACTACCGCACATTCTTATTGTTTCCGTGAACTGAGCCTGTGCGCCTTCACTTCTCTAATACAGATGCCATGAGCAGGCTGCGCGTCACACCTCGATGCGTTGACGCAAACATCACTGTGCAGCGTTGAATTCAATCGCCGTCATGGAATGAGCGGGGAATTGATGGGTCGCGGCCGATCCGCTCTGAATATCAAAATTGGCGCCCTGTTTTGTCTCCGTCACTCCGTCCGACGACTCGAGGCTAGGTCCGTTGACCTCCCAGTACCGCGCCTTGGCAGCGGAAAAGCCCGCCAGCTGAATGTTCGCCGCAATCGAATCTGTAGTGCTTTTATTGAAAACAATCAGGTAGAGAGTCTTTCCGTTGCCGGAGATGCTCGCGGAACTGGTCAGCAAAGAGTAGGCGGCGTAGCGGGCGGCCTGATAGCTGACAACACTAAGGTTCCGCACCTCCAATGTTCCCGAGACATTTTGTCCTGCCCCCAGAAGCCGGGCTATGAGATTGACGCTTGGAGTTCCAGCATCGAGATTGTAGTCGCCGCTCAGATGCGTCCATGCCGGACCGATCGTATCGATGCCGATTCCCGAATGGGTCTGGTTCCATCCCCGCGAGTCGACCAGACCGATCCCCATCTTCGCGGTTTCGCTGCCCGGGTCAGGGGTAAACCGTGCATCGAAGTTTAGTGAAAACTGCACCACGGCCCCTTGTGGAGCGGAGGGCCGTGAAAGCTTCGCCAGATTTGGATAAGAACTGCTGTTCAGGTTATGCAGGTGAATGACGAAATCTGCATGCTGCCGTTCGATCTGAACACCCGCCACCTTGGACCAGGAGGCGCCAAAGTTCGCGCTGTACTGGTCGAGATCGAAGCTCTGGAGTTGCTTTCGCGGTTCACTGACACTGCCATGATCGGCCTCTTCAGTGCCGGCGCCGGCAAAGTCCTCGTGCGGCGAGTGAACATCGTCTTTCACCAGTTGCGTGCCGAAGTGTTGCGCCCAAAGCTCATAGAGCAGCACGAGCGGCCCATCGCTTATCGGCTCGCCGTCTTCTGATCTAAGGTTGGTTCGTAGCATGCCAAAAGCGCCATTCAGATATTGCCAGAAGCTGGCCAGGGCGACGTTCGATTTCGGCTCCATGAACACACGGAGCAGGTCGGCGCACTCCAGGGCATTGCCATAGCTCAACCGATAGGCAGCGTCATCGTGGGAAACCGCCCCATTAAACTCAGTGATTGCCAGGGGCAGGTCGTGGCCTAGTTGCTGGCGAATCATTTGGTGGTACTCGGCAAGGCGCTCTTCGACGTGTTGAGGGGTGACCATCATCGTCTGCGTCAGAAGCGGTCCTGAATTTCCAGGGTTCGGCGTCTGAGGCGCGTACATGTGAATAATGACGAAATCAGCAATCGGCCCGGCAAGTTTGATTACGGTGTGGTTCCAATCATTATCTACGTCGTTGCCCGGGCCGGGGACCATAAGGATGCCGAGCTTAATTTTGGGATCTACCTGACGCATCGCCGCAGCAGTCGATCGGGCGTAAGCGGCGTATTCTTCGGCGGTAAACTGGCGATGAGGCAACAAGCGGTGATTGCCATGGATGCTTTCATTGCCAAGCTCGAACCAGACTACGCCATAGGGCGCTGGGTGGCCCCACTGCTTCCGTTTCATCGCCCATGGATGCGACGCGTCGGCAGGAGAATTTAGATATTCGACCATCTCGGCTAAATTCTCCGGCATTTGTTCGGCCGGCAATGCATAGTCGCTCATGGTGATGAGCGGAACCGCTCCGATGGCTTGACATAGGGTCAGGTACTGGTCCAGGCCAAAAAGCCATCCGCTCTTTTGGGCATCCGGCCCAACCGTCTTGCGCCAATCGAAGCCATGCACTAAGCATCCGCCGGGATAGCGCAGCAAACTCACCCCCATTGCTTTGCTTTGCTCGACCACACCGGCTACGGGGGCATTACGGTCAGGATTCCAGGCGCCTTCGGCTCGCTGAATCAGAACCGGGTCGGTTTTATCGCTTGAAAAGATATGTGCGCTGTCCCCACCGGAGATGTTTTGGCCGAGAATCAGCCGATTGACAGGCCCCAACACCTGTGCGGAATGGACGACGATGGTAGCATCTTGCTGCGCATCCGAGCGGCAACAGAGAAAGAGATGTCAGGACAACGAGAAAGGGGACAACTCGCGAGCGCATCAAAGCGAAAGGTACCTCCTCTCGAACTTTGGATGGCCACAGACCACCTCAAGGCTCCGAGGGTATTCTACCGACTTACGTCTGCTGTTGAAGACCCGGAGTAGGAAATATAGTTGCCGTCAGCCAGGTCTCTCAGGCCCGCGCACCCGAGTACAAAGATGAAGGGGACTGATTCGCGTGGGCATCCAGAACATTCCCTCGGTGAAGCTCCCCACGAACAAGGCTAGAATCAGCCCCGCATACCAAAAAGCGATCAGAGGCACCGAAGGCCCGCGTAAGAGCTTCAGAAAGTTCCGGATGGAAATCACCAAAAGAACCAGCAGCATCACCATGCCCACCACCCCGAACTGCAACATCAGGTCGAGATAGCCATTGTCGGAGACGGTCGTCACCGAATGCAGGATATGAACGACTCTACCGGAATCACCGGTATCGCCCGGCCCCAAAATCCTTGATAGCCGTAACCCAGCCAAAAGTGGCTGAGCGCGAATGGGAAAATGACGCTCCAGGAATGGGTCCGCCCGGTCAGCGTGAAGTCGCGTCCCAGAAGAGACAGGATAAAGCCCAGACTCGCGACTCCCACGGACAGTCCGATTAGGGTGGCAAAGAGAAAAACCGGTATTGCTTCTTTTTTTACCCGAAACACGAACGGTCCTAACACCCTTACAGCGATGAAAAAGACGGCCAAAATCCACGAAGTTCTGGATTTTGACATATAAAGCAACACGAGCGGGACAATCGATTGAACAAGCAAAATAAGCAAGCGCCTGCGGCTGAAAGGGCTACGAAAGAGGAGGCCCGCGAAGAGGAAAACCATACTCGCGCCTAAAATATTTTTCTGCGCAAAGATGCCCTTCCACTCTCCGGAATATGCGACTCCGTACTGCGGAAGCATGATCACCCAGATAATGCTGGCCACTGAGACCAGGACGCCCAGGGCAAGAATCATTCGTAATTGGTCTGGAGGTGAGTACAACGTGGTGAAGAACCAGGCAAAGAGCATGCTGAGAATCAGGAAGCAAGTTGTACGGAAAGTCTGATAAGGAACCTGAGACCACAATGTGGAAACCAATGCGAGCACAGCAAAAGCCAATACTGGCTTTTGCCTGAGCATCTGCCGAATCGTCTTCCTCATCGAACCGGCGATGAGCACCAGGCAAATCAGCGCCATCATGGCGCTGATCACCCACAGTATGGGTGGGGGGTGGGCATGGTTTTTCAGGACATCCAGACCGAAGTTGAATCTCTCCTGCACCACCAGGAAGCCATTTCCTGAAGCCATAAGGAAAAGTGCAAGGAGCACCCACCACGTCTTTGCTCTCCGAAAGAGGAATCGATCCTCACTCCAGAGAGCCGCCCGGCTCGATCCCGCGGAGAGAGGAGACGCTAAGGATGTCGTCATTGGCATGCTCCGGTTCGTGTGTTTGGATCTCAGCTGGACTCAGTAATCCCGGCGTTCTTTGTCGACATGCGGATAAAGACTGACTGCAGAGAAATGTCAGTTAGCCGAACTCATGAGAGCTTGGAGCCTTTTGGCTCCAAGCGCAGATGGGTGCTACCCCAATGCCAGTTCTCATGGCCCGCAGCAACGCAGAACAATTCCTGACTACCTTATGCGGTCTTCTTGGAAACAGCCACCACGAACGGAACGCCCAGTGTTTCGACGACCTGGCTCGGCGTGTGGAATGTCGGGTCCAGATAATCGGCCGTGTAAGCCGCTCCGCAACCAAGCACCACAGCTACTCCGAAGGCGCTTACAGAAGCAGTGGCCATCCGACCGAAGGTAGTACTGGCACTGCGGGAGGAATCGCAATGGCCACATTAGAGATGCGTGTGATATCGAGAGCATCCGAGCTCCGCTCTTGCTCTCTCTTCCCTAAATACAGCAAGTAGTTAGACTCAGCAGCTTTCATTTGACGCTGAAGGTCCCGCTGGGAAAGAGAAAGCTGATCCAAGGCGACCATTTGTGCCTGGATGCTTTGTATGCTGCGTTGAGTGGCACTAACCGTCGCGCGTTGAGCTGCGAGGTCCGCCTCCGTTTTAGCCGCATCTTCGCGCAGCAGTTCATAGGTCGGGTCTCGGTCCGTCGATTCGCTGACATACTTCGTCTGTTCCGCCTTCCCGAGCGCCTCTTTAGCCTGTGCGACCTCCTGGTCCGCCTCCTGAACTAGCGGATATTTGGGATCGTATTTCAACGCCAGTTGCGTGCGTTTCAGTTCTGCCGCGAGAAGCGTGGCACTTAGATCGCTAATAAGCTTATCGTTATAGGCTGACGCCTGCACCGTAGTCGCACGGGGGGATATCTTACTCATCTGAAGCCGATCGTTCTTGATGCGTTCTTCATCGGCAGCCGCCGCTTCCCCGGCCGCGTGCAACAACCCCACGGATGTTCCGACCTGGGTCGCTAATTGTGTACGCTGTTCGTCCGGCGCCGCAATCGCATTCTTCTCGCCGAACTTCCGCAACTGGTCTTCCGCTTCCTTTAGCTCGGCTTGATATTTATCCGTTTCTGAGGCGAAGAACTCGAAGGAGCCAGCGGGGCGATGGACCGACACATGTTTGGCCACGTATAAATCCGCGAGCGACTTGAGAACGTTGTAGGAGAGCTGAGGGTCTGATGACTTGTAGGTAACCTCGATAAGGTTGGTGTCTTTCACTGCTTCTGGCTTAATCTTTTTCGCCAAACCCTTCACTGCGCGCGCTACGCGACTGTCCTCTGTATGCCACGGAAGCTTGTCCATCAATACCGCAAAAAAGCCGCGCGGTATCTGCAGCTGGTTCTGAGTTACGACCCCCTCAAGCACGTCGCGGCTGCTCAGCAATTCGACCTCGGAGTTGATCTCCTCCTCAGTTATCGGATCGCTTGCCGTGATCACCGGTGTAGTAGATTGCGCGGAGACCAGCGGATCAATCCTCTCTCGATTGAGCAGAATCATCATATGTGACGGATACGAGAGACCCGTGACCGCAAAGTACAGAATGGCGAGTGCGAAAACCGAGACAGCAGTGATAATCAATACCCGCTTCTGACGGAACAGCGGAACGACAAAGTCGCGAAGCTTAAGGTCTGCGATCTCTTTCGATATTGGTAGTTGAGTATTGATTTCTCTCATTGGGTGCTTCCTTCCTTATGGGTCGGTTTTCTTTCGGCGGTAATACGTAACGCACTCATTCTACGGGTGGCAGACTGTGGTTCCGGGTTAATGAGATCGGCCTGGCTTTTAGCTACGCCGAGTCGGCTAAACCTCTAGGTACAATCGGGCGGATGCTTCATGCCTCATTCTTGTCACGCGCGCTCTGCATTTCCTTAAGTACTCCGGATTGGTGCTTCTAAGAGTCCCATCAAGGGCGTCCGCTGTACAGCGACTCAGAACTGCCGAAGCCGTTCGTTGATGTCGAGGAGACCGCACGCATCGCACGCCGCGCGGCGAGAAGTGTTCCTCGTAAGTATTGCTACATAGCGACATCTCTTTTTACCGGCCCCAAAGCGTCTTGAATCATCTTGAGGATCTCGTCGGCAATGGCCAGGCTTGCCGTCGCGGCGGGACTCGGCGCGTTGAGGACGTGCAGGGCCTGAGGCTGGCGAACGAAGTAGAAATCCTGGACAAGGTTACCATTTGGCTCCATAGCCTGTGCGCGCACCCCCGCGCCTCCCGGAGCGAGATCGCCGGTGGAGATATTCGGAACAAGGCGCTGCAGCGATTTGCAGAAAAGCTCCCTGCTAAAAGATCTCATGAGCTCAGCCCAGCACATTACTGGGTTGCGCATTAAGAACTTCCAGAAACCCTTATACGTTAGGGTGTCAACGGTGTCGCGAAGAGAAAAATCTGTCTTGCGATATCCTTCCCGGGCAAAGGCGAGCACTGCATTCGGGCCTGCTTCGATCCCGCCGTGAATGAGGCGCGTAAAGTGGACACCAAGAAACGGGAATTTGGGATCGGGAACTGGGTAAATGAGATTACGTACAAGGTGCTCGCGTTCGGGCTTAAGCTTGAAATACTCGCCTCGGAATGGGACGATCTTGGCGCTGTCCCGGGTGCCTGCCATCCTGCCAACTCGATCACAGTGCAGACCCGAACAATTGATGACGAAGTCTGCTTGGTAGTCACCGGTGCTGGTTTCGACCGTCCAACTTCCGTTTTGATGAAGACGCTCGACCTTCGACGAGAACCGGACCTCCCCACCCATGTGCTGTATCTCATTCACCATCGAGCGGGCAACTGCGGGGTAGTCGACGATCCCTTCCTGAGGAACCCTGAGGGCTTCGAGGCCGGCAGCATTCGGTTCGATTTCGCGAATCTGGTCGCCTTTCAGCAACTCGATTCCCTTCAGCCCGTTGGCGATGCCGCGCTCCATCAGGGAATGTAGCCGGGGGATCTCCTCCGGCTCGGTCGCCACCACAATCTTTCCGCAAAGCTCGAACTTCACTTGGTGGCGCTCGCAGAAATCCACCATTTGACGGATGCCGCTCACCGCCAATCGGGCCTTCGTAGAACCCGCCTTGTAATAGAGTCCGCAATGCAGGACGCCGCTGTTATTTCCCGTTTGATGCTGTCCAGGCCCATCCTCCTTTTCGAGGAGCAGGACGCCATTCGAGGGGAAATTGTGCAGTAGCTGGTGGGCCGTCGCCAGACCGACGATACCGCCTCCAATCACCGCAACTTTCATGCATTTTCTCCATTCCGGGTACTCTTGGGGTCATGCTTGTTGGAGCGAAGCGAGCTCCACCATCAGTACCGGCAGATAGCAACAAGGCCAAAAGGGTCGCGCAGCGCAGCTTCGTCCTGCATGTTGATCTCTTCGAACACAATCTCGCTAGACGGCTGCGAAGTTTTCCCTCCTCGTATCCTCATATTTCCAGTCGGCTTACCACGCAGCAGCCTCTCCAAAGCGCGGGCCGGTGTACGCAGTCGCGTCTGCAGCAAGGCCCCTTTGATGTAATGGGGAACACCGAGGGGTCGCGCCATATAGTGCTCTCTGGCGGCCGGACTGCGAAATCGCTGTCCCAGTACGGTAACGTTGTCGAACTGGATTCGTACTATCCATTCAAGCTGCGCCGGAGTAAATTCCTGCACATGGAATGGGTTCCAAAATGGATTGAAATCAAAATGGGCAATGCGGTTCGGGCATCCGACGAAGGCTACGCCGTTCGGCTTCATAAGGGTGTGGATATTTTGCAGAAACGCCCACCACTTCTCCACATGTTCAATCACGTCGAAGGAAACAATAACATCGAAGCGCTCTGACACTTCCGAGCTCAGGTCGCTATCGGTCAAATCATGTACGAGGAATGACGCGCGCGGGTGGGCCTTTATCGCATAATCGATGGCTGCGCTCGAAATATCAATCCCCAAAACTCGCGCGCCCTTGTCAGTCAGAAAACCTGGACCGTATCCCGAACCGCAACCGAAGTCCAGTACCGACGCATTGGACACATCAACGATACTAGTAAGCCATTGATACCGGCTTTGATGCATGATTCCATTACGGCTATTCGATCCTTGTTCTTCTGGGACGTAACGTGTATCGTTGTCGGCGTTATGGATGCTTGTCTGCATATGGTCTCCTCAAAGAAGGAACTTTGGCAGTATTTCCATTTATGCATCCCGGTTCCGGGTCAACCTACACCCAACAGCCCGTCTCATACCGGAGCGAACTCCTGCTTGATATTCCCAAACCCATGGCGCTCTCTGATTCGGGTAATTGCGTCGCTGGCACTTGCGCAGAACACCTGGCGGCATATTACGCTGTGCCAAGATAAACGGCCAGATCATCCTGCCAGGGCGCAAAAGTGTTGATCCCCAATTTTTTCAGCTTGTCGTTTTCCAAAACGGAATATTTCGGCCGCGGCACCTTGATCGGAAAGTCGTTAGGTCCCGCAACCTTCAACTTTACGCGGACCTTGCTCATCTCAAAGATCGTTTTCGCAAACTCGAACCAGGTACAGTGCCCTTCTGCTGTGGCATGGTACAGGCCGTAGTGTTCCGTCTGGCCAAGCGCCATAATTTGTTTCGCCAAGCCCGCGGTTGACGTCGGACTGACGAACTCATCGTTCACCACCGTCAGTTCGTCCCGTTCTCCGGCCAGCTTAAGCATAAGGTCAATAAAATTTCTCCCGCCCTTTGCGCGGCAGGGATTCTTCCCGTACAGCGCCGAGGTCCGCATGATGAAATACTTGTCCCCCGTCTCCTGGATAAGCTCTTCCCCCGCCAGTTTTGTGCTCCCGTAAACATTTAACGGAAGAGCTCTGTCGCCTTCGAGGTAAGGCGCCTGCTTTAAACCATCGAATACATAATCCGTGCTGATGTGCACGAGCTTTGCGTCGAGTTCCCGAGCCACGATCGATAGGTTCTGGGCGCCTAAGGCATTCACCTCATGCGCGCGCGCCGGCTCCTTTTCGCAGTTCTCCACGTGGTGCATCGCGGCCGTGTTGACGATGATCCCTGGCTGATGCTCTCGAGCGCGGAGCGCACCGACTGTAGCGAAGAGATGTCGATGTCCGCATGCGAGAGGGCGGCGGCTTCCGAGCCAACTCTTTCGCATTCCGCCAGAACATCCATACCCAACTGCCCATTTGCGCCAATTACCGCTACCTTCATCCCTCGGCTCCAACGGCCTTGGCCAAAGCATGATTGCTGATCCCGTCGTCGAGATGGTGAAACGTCTTGATGTTGTAGTACATCGGGTTGTTCCAGTCGGAAAACTTTTCCTTCTCGCGCACAAGCTGTCCGACGATCGCTTGGACATCATGTTGGGGATGGAAGCTGAGCACGTTCTTCGCCTTCTCGATGCTCACCTTGTAGTTCCGGAAGTCCTGCACATGGCGGATCACTAGATTTGTCTTAAGGCCAAGCTGCGCGTCAATTTCCGCTTTAACCAGGTCCGCGACTTCTCCCACCGTATAGTTTCCAGAGGCCACGTTGAAGATCCCGGAGATGCTGTCATGGGCTTCGATCGCGCGAATGTAGGCACTGATCGCGTCCTCCATTGCCAGGATCGGCCTCCATATCGACGGGTTGTTGATGGTGATGATCCCTTCAGACACCGCCGTCCGGAACATCGTGTTGACGATCAGGTCGAGCCGCATCCGCGGGCTGTAGCCCGAGATCGTTCCCTTTCGCAAAGCCACGACCGAAAACTGATCGTCAGCCAGGTTCAGCACAGCCTGCTCGCCTTGCAGCTTGGAAATTCCGTAGGGGTACGCCGACGCGACCGGGCGAGTCTCATCGTAGAGCTCGTTCACCGTGTATCCGTACACCGAACAGGAACTTGCATAGATGTACCGCTTGACGCCGGCCTTTTTCGCGATATACGCCAGGTACGCAGGCGCTGCCGCGTTATAGACGAAGTTCTTGCTCGGCGAAAACTCGGCCATCGGGTCGTTTGACAATCCCGCCAGGAAGATCACCTGGTCGTAGACCTTCAGGTCGTCTACCGTCAGCTCGAATACGTCCTTGTTCAAAAGGCCTATCTCTGGAGGCAGATTGTTGCCAAACCAGAACAGATCCACGACATCGATCGAGTATCCGCGCTCCGACAATCGTGGAATGAGTGCCGATCCCACGTACCCCGCCCCGCCCGCTATCAGTAATCGCATCGTTTTACTCTCCTTGTTGTTTTGGGTGGCAACTCTGTCTCAAACCGCTGTGGTTTGGTGCGGATAAACAAATTGTTGTGCATTATCGGAGCTCAACCACTGTGCCAGAGTTTGCGCGTTCCGGTCCTTGTCCGAGATGATCGCATCGCGCACCGGCCATTCGATCCCGATCGCCGGATCGTCCCAGCGAACCGCCGACTCCGCCTTCCCGTTGTAGATCCCCGTGCATTTGTACTGCACCTCCACCCCATCGGTCAGCGCACAAAAGCCTCGCGCAAAACACGCTGGAGCCCAAACCTGCTTGCGATTTTCTGCTGTCGCTTCGACCCCTGCCCATTTCCCAAGCGTCGGCGATCCAATCCGCAAATCCACCGCCACCAGAAATGCTGCGCCATGGGTCACTCGCATCATCTTCCCCATTGGCGGTTCCCATTGGAAATGCAGACCCCGGACCACTCCCTTTCTCGAGCAGGAGTGATTGTCTTGCACAAAACTGCTCGGCAACCCCAGTTCCTTGAACTGATCCTCGCGGTAACTCTCCATAAAATATCCGCGCGAGTCCTCGAACGCCTTGGCCACTAAGACCACTACATCGCCCAGGTGACGTGACTCCACCTCAAATGCCATTGTTCTCTCCTTTGTGCCAGTGAATGGTTCAGCGTGCCAGATTCTTCAACACGCTGGATGGGTGCGGTGTCTGTTCAGAAAACTTGCCTTGATGGAAAACTTGGAAGAGTAGGAGTAGCTGCCTCAGATGTCGACGCTCGTCATGCTCAGCGATTTCTCCAACACGAGCGGCGGACGAATACTGGAATGTTCTTTGGTTGGATTTCGCCCCGCGTCCAGCAGAAGGAAAAGCTCTTCATACTGATCTGTGATTTTTTCCCACGTATATGCCTCGAGAAGCCTCTCTGGAGCCCGCTCCCGGTATCGCGCTGCGGTCTTCGGATTGTCATCGATCTCCTGTATCTTTCCAGCCACGTCGTCCGCGTCGTTCTCAAAGAGGATTCCGTAGTCCCGCAGGACCTCCCGGTTGAACGCCGTCCCCAGCGCTAGTATGCAGTTTCCGCATCCCAGAGCTTTGACTAGCGACGGATTCGTTCCCCCCAAACTGTGGCCATGCACGTAGGCATAAGCGTTGCAGTGCAACTCTTTCACATGCTCTGCATTTCCCACGTGGCCGAGAAAGATGATGCGGGGGTCTTTCGTCTCTTTCAATTTCTCGATAAACTCGCTGCGGTAATTCGCATTTCCTGCAATCGCCAGCTTTCGGGTAGTCGTCGTCTTCTCGAACGCCCTCACGATCAGGTCTGCATTGTTCTCCGGAACCAGCCGGCTTGCAACGAGGTAATATTCTCCCGGCTCCAGCCCATACTCTCGAACCACATCCGGGTTTGCGGCCTTCTCAATCGTGGCTCCGTACGCAATGCTGACGTTGGGCGTCCGGAACTCCTCCAGATAGATTCGCCGCATCTCCTCGGCGTCGGTCACCACGCCTTTGGGACAAATCTTGCCAACCCACTGCGCGTTCCAATAGAAGTATTTGCGGCCGAGCCCTCCCCACTTCCCTCGCTTCCAATCCAGGCCATCCACATTGATGGCCATCTTCTTCCCAAACAGTCGCGGAAAAATGCAATGAAATACATTCACAAGGCCGACCACAAACACCACGTCCGCACCGCGAAACAACACATCCACTACCGACAGCGCTGTGTGGGTTATGGTTCCGAGCGTCTTCGACTCGTAGTTAGGCAGATAGATCAACCGGACGCCCTTATAGGTCTCTGGCCGTTCCGGAAACAACTTGCTGCGGCAATACACGATCACATCGTGCCCGCGCTCCACCAGCCTGGGCGCAATCTCTCCGAGAAATCCCTCATATCCGCTGTAAGTATGTGGTATTCCCCGAGAACCAAGCATTGCGATCCGTAACTTTCGTCTTTCAATGTCTGGCTTCTTCCCCATATTGAGTCTCAAACCCCTTTAGGCTCTTTTTTGGTTTCGACGATATTCGTTCTATCCACGTTCGGGAATACGTCACTCTATTCCAGTGGATGTAACCGGCTTGCTAGGGCAGCTGCCACTTAGGCCCTCACCGGCTCCGTCTGGAGGATGCCTCTGTTGCCAACTAGTTCATTGATTATCTTTCGCATTTGTGCGCCGTGAACCGCCAGGGTGAAGTGTTCCTGAGCGAATACTGCGGCCGCCTCGCCCATCTTCTTTCTTAGATCTGGATCTGCCAGAAGCCCTTCGATTGCCGCTGCGAGCGCCTTCGGATCGGAGGGAGGTACAAGCACGCCAGTTATACCGTTCTCGATGAGCTCACAGCTTCCGCCGTGGTTCGTTGCGATAACTGGCCTTCCTTGCGTCATTGCCTCGACGGTAACGCGGCCAAACGGTTCCGGCTTCCTCGATGGAAGCACAAAGATATCCAAAGTCCGGTATACGTCGGTCACATTCGAGCGATAGTCAGCGATATGAAAGCGTCCTTCCAGTCCAAGGCTGGCTATCAACGCTTCCAGCTTCCGAAGGTAGTGCGATTCATCTGCGAAATAGCTGCCGACGGCAACGAAATGAGCGTCGGGATGCGCTTCCAGCAAGAGTCCTGCTGCCTCCGCCAGAATCTCTTGCCCTTTCCAGTGCGTAATTCTACCCACTGTGCCGACCAGCGGAGCATCCGGCGGCACTCCAAGCTCTTCCCGAAGGCCTATTTGCGAGCCAATGCCATTATTTTCCGCCACTGATACCGCGTTATAGACGACGACCGACTTCCCTGCCAGGCCAGGCGCCTCTTTCAATAGGCTGTCACGTACTGCCTTCGAGATGCATACGATCCGATCGGCGCAAATGCTAAGAACTCTATGTAACGTCCAACGGACCGGTCGCGGCATCGCAAGTATCTCTCGGATGTGCCAAAGAACGGGCACGCCAGCCAACTTGCCGCCGATTGGACCAGCGACCGCGACGATCGTGTTGACATAGACCATAGACACCCCGCGTGCGCGGGCAGTCCTGCGCACGTACGCGATGCCCTTCCATAACTCTATCGCCAGCGGGATAAGTGCTCGAGGCGTCAGGTATTTCCGGCGTAGTATACCCAGCGGAGCAATATGATATTCGACTCCGAGACGATTGAGTTCCGCGGACAACATTCCTTCGGCTGGCATGTCGGAAGGAAGAATCACGATCGGGAAATAACGACTGCTATCCAGGGTTGCAATCGCATGAAGTAGACCGATGTCGGCCCCGTACATATCGTTCGCGTGATGGATGAAAAGGATAGCTTGTTTAGACATAGTGTTCAGATAGCTCCCTAGCTGTATCCGTGCTGGTCTTGCCAGTGGGGCTTGGTGAAGCGGCTATGGTTTCCAGTAACCAATCAAAGTGTAGGACGTCGGGATGCCCGAATCCCCGCGACACAAGCATCAGACCTGCGTAGCTTGTCTCAACCGGCCCATCCTTCCCGTAAGGCCATCTCGCAAGCCGCACAGGAACAAACTAATCTTTTTCCAGGGCGCGTCTTCCATGAGAAGTATCTTTACTGGAATCGTGACAAACTCACGCAGCGTCGGCACAATGATCCGCGGAAAGGACGACGCGTAATGGCGCAAGATCCAGACTTTATTGCGCGCGTAATAGTAGCGTACCTCTGGGCGGTAGTGCTTGGTTGTGAGGGTCTTGCCCAGGAACTTTTTCGTTGTGGGAGTACCAGACTGGTGGAGAAGAATGGCCTTGGTGCTGACGCCGATGAAAAAGCCTTTCTTTCGGAGTCGCAGGCTATAGTCGTCATCGACGCAATAGATGAAAAGATCTTCCTGGAATAGCCCGCACCGCTCAAAAGCCTCGATTGGAAAAAGACTCCCGGAGGTTATGGTCAGAAAGGCTCCTCCGTCTCCAAACTCCGAAACCGCTCTCTCTATGCCGGTCTCGGGATCTAGGTATCTCGGTATGATCTGCATGATTTGACGTTGTTCGCGGTATTGGCCGAACTCACCAATCATGCTGGCGATGAAGCCTTCGGTTATCGTACTATCCTGATCGAAGAGCGCTATCCATTGACAACCTTGTCGCCGCGCCTCTCGTATACCGCGATTGAGGGCGATGGCAATCCCCAGGTTATCTCCATTTTCGATCAGGCACAGATTGTCTTCTTTGCTGGCGGTTCGGATTCGCTGCAGTTCTTCTTCGGTCGACCCGTTGTCTACGACTACCAGCAAATCCACTTGCCCCTGGATCAAGGATAAATTCTGTAAATACTCAGTACGAGGGTGATAAGTGACGACTATTGCTGCCACACTCTTACCGGCGATCATCGTTTTACACCCCTCGTCCGCAGCGGGCTAGGAGCACAACGCCGCTTCAAAGCTGGCGGAGGCTCGTGTCCAGGTGAATTGTCGGGCGAAGTGATTCCCTCTCATCGCGAGGTCGATACGCAGACCCGGGTCATCTATGAGGCGAATAATATTGTCGGCGAGGGCTCTTGGCGATTCGCCCGGACTTGTCAACGCGGTTTCCTCGTCGATGGCGAACTCCCTATGCCCATCGACGTCAGTCGCAACGAGCGCTGCTCCCGACAGCATTGCCTCGCAAGCGGGAAGTCCCCATCCTTCGGTCCGGCTCGGCGCAACGAAGATAGCAGCCTGATTGTATAGGTCGCGCAACTGCGACGGGGAAGGGGTTTGATGGTACTCGATCCAGTCTGGCAACGTCTTTGGACGATCCGGAACGCCGAAGAGGTTGACCTTGATGCCAGGCCTTTGTTCCCGGACCAGGCTCAGCGCCTCAATGCCGTCTTTCGATCCCTTCCATTCAGCTTTGTGGTAAAGCATCATCAAATCCTGCGGCCTTCTCTGCTCAGGTGGTGTCGTTATCTCAAAGCTCTCTACATCTAGACCGTTTGGTATATAAAGCGCACTTTCCCCTAAACTCTCTGCTATCTCATAGAGCCACTTGGCCACCACAATCTTTTGCAGGGGCGCCTTCCAGGTAGCATAAACTCGATCCTCCGGCCCGTTCCATGTCTCGAGATGCTGAATTAAATAAAACCGGCGCCCTTTTGATGGAGAATAGTCGGCAGCCAGTTCGGCTGTCTGCCACGCTGTGGTCACGATAACATCTGCATCCGGCAGGTAACGCTCGTCCAGTGATGGTACGCACGAAAGACGTACGTCGGGCTCCATAGCAAGCCATCTTTCCGGCGTATAACGACCGTCCAGCTTTCTCTGACAATAGCGGATCCCATTCATGATGTGATCGAGCGGGGTTGGATTGATTACATATCTCGCAGGAGTCACAACCGTCACATCGTGACCAAGTCGCGATAGATGATTCGCGTATTGATACACGATACGGTGACCCCCTCCCGGGTGCCAGCCAGTCCGCGCCATGACAAAGGTAACGCGCAGCCTGCAGGACATTAGCTACCTCCGGGAGTGAAGACCAGTAAGCGGATGGGTAGGGGGTCGCCCGGAGAGACATTTCGCGACACGTAGTGATCAAACATAAAAGAGACTAGCCGCGCACCTTTTTCGCCGCGCTCAATACAAAAGGCGGTGTGACTGCCACGACGATGTCTTTGAAGGTAGTCTTATGCACGACGCCAGGACGATGTTGGAACAGTGTCGTGTGCGCATCAGAGATCTCTTCCTCCGGGCGACCCACAGAGTAGTAATAGGTTGCCATCGATTTACGTGTTCTGTCTGGAGGGCAGGAAAGCGGCGTGGGATGGCCGTGATACGAGGTACTCGTCGTGCTGAAGATTGCGCACCGATTAAAGAGAGGCAGGATCTTTTGTTCTGCCAGCGTCATATCCTTGTTCCAAAGCTCGAAGTGTCCCCCGTATTCATCCTTCCAATCCTTGTTGAGATAGACCAGCACATTGATGCGCCGATCCAACTTTAGCCTGGGATGATAGTTGAAGTCTGCATGCACCTCGAGATTGCCGCCGGGTTTGATTTGATGCAGCCCCCCTCCAGCATAGTAGGGATCGGAGATGACCCCCTTAATTCCAGTCAGGACTTCGAGAAAGTTAAGCATCGGGCGACTGTTGAGAAAGAACAGGGCATCGCGAATCGGCGGCGGCAATTTCTCAACCGAGTTAAAGGCAAGTTTCCGCTGAGTCTCTTCCTTGAACTCAGTCCATGGCAGAAGCGTTGGCTCAGGAAAGCTCTTCAGCGCTGCCTCGGCGACCTCGGTCGGCAAGAAATTGTCGAAGTAAATGTGAGGAAACGGACTCGCATTCTTATACGCCTCGGCACTTTCGAGCGCTAGGGTTTCCAGCTTTTTCGCGTAGTCTTCGCCAAACAACACGTCCATATATCTCTCCTCAATCAACGTTGCTGATCACATGAATGAAACGCCAACAGACGCTCCGGGAAGCTCGAGCCTGTGCACCAATATTCGAGGGCGCTATATACCCATCATCCTTCACCCTCCAGCGCAGCGCCCCGCCTCAGGAACGCGATGCTGGTCAGCCTGTCCTTGATATCCGACATCCGAGGCAGAAGATCGATGCCCCTGCGCTGGAGCATGAAGGCCATAGCTAAAGTAACGACTGTCTCCGTAATCAGCCCCGATGCTGCTGCTCCTCTCGCCCGAAAAAAATAACATAGCGGCGCCAACATCAGGATATTGGAGAAAGCCGAAAAGACGATGATCTTGCTGAACTGCGGCTTCATCCCGAAATTCAGCATGCCTTGAGTGCCATAGATATTGTTGACCGCACAGGCAAAAGGGGTAAGCGCCATGAACTGGAGGACCGGCACCGAGGACATGTATTTTGGACCCATTGCAATACGCACGATGAGCGGAGCAAACAACAAGACCAGAAGACCGCCGGCGAGCGATATGCCTCCGATAATGACCATCGTCTTGCGCAGGTAACGAACCGCTGCATCGCGCGAGGTATGGGCAAGGGAACAGACGTGCGGATAGACGGCCTGGCACATCGGAGCAATCAGTCCCTGGCCCGCGGCAAATATTTTGTATGCCGCACTGAAGTATCCAACTTCCGTCATGCCACATACGAACCCCAGGACGACCGCGTTTGAGCCGGTGTACAGAGTGACCGCGGCGGATGACATGAATAGGTGCCATCCATCGGTGAGTCTATGGCGGAGCTGTGCGATTGTGGGGCGGGTGAGCCTGACATGCTCGTTGCGAAAAAGAATGATAAGACCGAGAATTCCGGCGACGACCTTGCCGCCTGCCTGAATAATGGCCGCGATGACAAAGTCGGAGGGATGGCGAACAAAAAGATAGATGCTGACCGTAAACGCAAGGTTCGCTGTCAGATTCACTGCGGAAATCCAATACATTTTTTGGATTCCCAGAAAAAACCATTGCGGGAACATCATTGTTCCCACGACAATACCGAAACCTGCGAAGAATACCGGCGCATTGTCATGGAAGCGCGGTACAAAGTGAATAAGAGTACACAGGATCAACAGGCTTATCAGGCAGAGGCCACACTTGATGGTCATTACTGCCGAATAAAGTTCCGACCTGACAACAGGATCGTCTGGGTTGACGGCCAATTCCCGCGTCGCACTGAGATTGAACCCGTAATCGTTCAGCGTGACGAAGTAAGCCATTACCGCTTGAGAGAACGCAATCAGGCCATAATGTTCGGGGCCGATCACTCGCAGCAGATAGGGTACGTTGACAAGGGGAAGGACATAGCTCCCCGCCTGAACCGCCATCACCGAGGCGGCATTGCCCACGACTCTACGACTCATTCATGCTCCTCGCTTTGGTCGTCGGTTGGGGGCAACCCTCACCGACGAGTGCTCAGTAGGCCCTCCAACCTCAAGACCAGTTGTCGAATCCTGCTGGGTCGTTGAATGCGTCGTGCTTCTTCGTTGCGCATCGCGTGCTGCTGGAGCTACTACCTATAGTCTCTTATATATTTTGTCCGGAACCGGGAAAGTACGCTTATTCAAGACTGCTCCCAGTACCGGAATGTTCGCGGACCTCAGATTCATCATAACGGTTGAGGCCTCTTCCCGCCGGGTAGACGCAGCCTCAACGACCACGACGATGCCATCGGAAATTTGCGCCAGCAGGACCGCGTCCGAGTAGCGGCTCAGCGGGGGAGCGTCCAGAATAACAAAATCGAATTCCTGGCGAAGTTCTGTCAGGCGCTCGACTACCCGGCTAGAGGTGAGTAGGTTTGCGGAATCATTCGACAGAACTCCCGAGGAAAGAAGCCACAGATTCTCTTTTGCGACCGGTTTGACGAACGAGCTGATCGGTCCCTTTTGAAGAAGTGCTTCGGTGAGACCATAGTGGTTCGTCGTGTCGAAGTACTGGGGCAAGCTCGGCGAGCGAAAGTTAGCTTCGACCAGGCATACGCGCCTCAACTCGTCTTTTGCAAGGGTCTCGGCGACCAGCGAGGAAATCCGGCTGCAGCCGTTTCCGTGGTCAATGCCGGCAAAAACTACAACCCGCGGCGATTGTCCGGATTGAAGAAAAAAGACTTGCTGTACCAGTCGCTGGGCCTCATCGCTGCCCCATGAACCGTCCTCGTCGGCGCTACGCTGCGGTACTCCGGGAGCGGGAGTGGATACTGGCTTCGAATTAAATGATTGCTCTTCTTTCAGTTGCTGCATCAGTTCGAAGTTTTTGCTCATGGGTGATCAATCTCCTCGGAATGTAGTTCGGCATGACTTCACTTGCCGACTGTTGAAGTTGGAATGGAAACCGGTATCGAAATCCTCTGCCCGGACTCTATGTAATCTGCGTCGTGGATCGATGGATTAATTCTAAGGATTTCCTGTAGCGCCGCTTGGTTGCATTCGCCCAGTGTCTCTGCACAAAGTTTGCCGAGCGTCTCACCCTTACGTACGACGATGACCTTAATCTTACTCTCCGATGCTGACGCCAATGGCTTTACCTCACTGCCAGATGCCGCCGAAGGACTATCGCTGGACTTCGCTGATGCTGGCGCCAATCGCTTTGCTACACTGCCAGACGCCGTCGCGGGACTATCGCCGGACTTCTCTGACGCTGGCGCTAATGGCTTTACTTCACCACCAGATGCTGACGCTGCACTATCGCTGGACTTCGCTGACGCTGTGATCTCAGAAGAAGGTGCATGATGAGGCAATTCCGGCGTTCTAAGCCACAGAACGAGAGCAACAACAACTACAGCTAGCGAGACGGCGAAGAGCGCTGCGTACTTTGGTTGAACGTAAAGCCCTTTCGCGGCAGGCTGATGGCTGGCCAACGGCAGAACATCGCTGCCAGACATTGCTTTGCGTACCGAGACTGGTCCCTCCGCGATATCCAGGTTGAGGTCCGCGGCGACCTCGCGTATCAACGCGGAATCGATGCTCTTGCTCTGAACAGCGTAACCGAGAGAGAGAGCGTTAAAGCAGATGTTATTGATGTTTCTCGGAATACCCTCGCTGTATCGGCAGATCAAGGCCAATGCAGATTTTGTGAAGATAGGCTCAGCGGCGTTGCGTCCAGCAACCTGGAGCCTGTGGTTGATATACTCTGCGGTCTCCGCTTGGGATAAAGGATCCAGCCGTCCGAAGATCGAGATTCGCTGGCGGAGCTGAAGTAGCTGTGGAAGTGCCAGTTTTTCCGCAAGTTCAGGTTGACCTGACAACACGATTTGGATGAGTTTTTGGCGAGATGTCTCAAAGTTAGAAAGCACACGCACCGCTTCCAAAACCGGCTCGTCGAGACGCTGTGCCTCGTCTATTGCCAGCACCAGGCGCTTTCCCGTCGCAGAATGAGCCACCAGCGCCTCGTTTAATTGAGCTTGTCTCTCGATATGAGTTGCTGCGATATCCGTTACGCCCAAATCCATCAGAATGGCGCGGCTCAGGTCTTCCGGATCAGAGATCGTTTGGAAGAGAAAAACAGTCTTGGCTTTAGCCTCAATCCTCTGCAGAACCTCAAACAGAAGAGTGGTTTTGCCCATCCCGGGCTTCGCGGTTAAAGCTATAAAACCCAGCCCGGAGTCAATCCCGTAAAGTATTGAAGCCAGCGCCTCTCGATGGGTTGAGCTGGCATACAGATACCTAGGATCGGGAGTGACTCCGAACGGTTGTTCGCGCAAATCGTAGTATCGTAACAGCATATTTCATTCGACGATGCGATTTTCACGGCTTGCAATAACGCGCTCAAACCTGGGCCATATGAGCCACGCGGCTGTTCTTACGGGAACCCCTGTACATAGCCGCCGACATTGAACGAATAGGGAACATACTTACGAAAGTTGGTGATGAATTTCTCCGGCACATAGATCATGTCACCCGGCTGAATCGTCGCATCTTCGTTCACGTTTTTTCCCGCAAGTATGTCTTTCATATTTACTTGCCTCACTGCGAACCAGTCGTTCGAGGTCCGATGAAACAAAAACACTTGCGTCCTCGCCGTGCCGGTCATGCCGCCGGCAACCGCCAGCGCCTCTGCGACGGTGATGTCGGTCCGAAGTTCATACTGACCCGGATGCCCGACCTGGCCCGAGACGGTAAAAAAGGGCTTTTGGAAGTCCGTGACATCAATGTTGATGATCGGATTACGAAGCGTACCGGCATATGCCTTTGTGATTGCATCCGTTAACTCGGGGACGGTCAACCCTTGCGCATAGACGCTGCCTGCGTTCTGCAGGGTGATATAGCCATCGGGCTGTATCGTGATCTTCTGGTCAAGTTCAGGAGAGAGCGGGAAGGCCAGCGATAAGGAGTCTGAGCGCTTCAAAACATATCTAGGGTGACGCTGCTCAAGAACTGGCCCATTCGCCGTCGGGGTTTGCGCGTACAACCGTCCTTGGCCGCCGAATCCAGTGGCCAGCAGTCCAAGAACTATTGCGGCATTTTTCAATCCAGAAATTCGTTGCTCGTTCATGTCTTTCCTCCTCAGATACGGATCGGGGTAGATTTGGGTCTGAGCGCTCTCGCAGCTTCCAGCTTCTTCAGGCCGCACCCGAACCCTTTAAGACGGCCGGCACCGTCCTTAACAGAATCTTCATGTCCAACCATAGCGACCACTCGTCGAGGTATTGAAGATCCAGGATCATCCACTGGTTAAAGCTGATGCCGCTTCGGCCGTTGATCTGCCAAAGGCACGTGATGCCTGGCTTGATACTAAAGCGACGCCTCTGCCAGTCTTCGTTAAAGCCCCGGTAATCGCGGACCGGTAGGGGCCGTGGTCCGACGAGGCTCATATCCCCCTTCAAAACATTGAGTAGTTGCGGAAGTTCGTCCAGGCTGCTCTTTCGTAGAAAACGCCCGATCGGAGTAATTCTCGGATCGCTCTTCATCTTGAAGGTGGGGCCGTCCGTCTCATTCATCTTGAGAAGGCCGTCGATGAGTTTGTCCGCGCCGGGGACCATCGTCCGGAATTTGTAAATCTTGAAGCGGCGTTTATTGAGGCCGATCCTATCCTGCAAGAACAACACCGGCCCCGGAGAGCTGATCTTGATGGCGATAGCAGTTGCTATGAGAACAGGCAACAGGAAAAGAAGCAGAGTTGCGGAAACCACTATGTCTATCAGACGCTTCACCACCTGGGGCCACCCATGCGTGCTGCCCGCGTAAGTCGCGATATAGTGATCGCCGTCGAATAGTTCCGTTCGCCAGCGCGCGATGTTAAGGCTGAATACGTCCGCATTGAAGCGCAGCAGGATACCGTGCTGCTCGCAGAGAGTGGCAACATCGAAAAAGTTGCGAAAGAAGTCGCTGAGCGGGAGGTACATAGCGACTTCATCGACCACGTTATTGCGAAGATAGTCAGGGAGTCCGGCATATGACGAGACAATTGAAAATCCGGAAGCCTGTAACTTCGAACGGTTGCTCGAGCCGTCGTCTACAAAGCCGATTAGCCGGTAACCTAGCTCTTTATTTGCGAGCACTCTATGCGCGAATTCGACTGCGCGCGCGTTTGTGCCGATGATCAGCAGGTAGCGCAAGTTTCGTCCGTGTAGGCGAAGGTAGCTAGCCACAAGACGCACTGCTGACCGGGATGCAATGAGGATGCCGGCAAAATAGACCCAGAAATAGCAGAGAAAGCGCAGCGGCATCATTTGGATCGAAAAGCCAAGGCTCAGGATACCGATACTTACAGTGCTGAGGGTCGTCGCCCGCACCGCTGTCATCAGCGCGGACTCGATGCTCGACAACCGTGTTGATCGATACATGCCGCAGAAACGAAGCGCGACATGGCAGCAGATAATCATGATAGAAAAGATCACAAAATTCGAGAGCGTCGTTCTTATCGCCAAGAACTGCTTAAGCGAGACCCCATGTTGATACCAGGCCATCGAAACTGTACTCAGACCAAATGCCACGAGAATCAGCACGATGTCGAAGAGCACGTATAAGGTAGCCAGAAATTTGTGTCTATCATTCATAACGTTGCTCTCAGTAGCGAAGTCGGAAAGCCTCGCGGTTGCGGCTGCGTTGTAGGATACTGCACCGGACCGGGGGAAAGCATAAGTTGCTAAATTGCCGGCTGTAGAGCAGGCGCTCCGGCAGCTTGGATTCCAATTGTGGTTTGCACGGCGGCGGGCCCCGAGGTTGACAATGGCTGGCGAATAGTCGGGCACCCTATGCCGTAATAGTTCAACCCGGCGGCTTGAGCTGCCGACGAAGTAAATACATTCTTGCCGTCGAGCAGTATCGGCAATTTCAGAAGCGACTTAATGCGAGAGAGATCGAGCTCATAGAACTCTCGCCATTCGGTCAGCACGAGAAGAGCGTCGGCGTCGATGCAGGCGTCATATGGATTGTTGGCAAAGAACAGGTTGTTCGATGATGGTAACGCGGCCATTGCTCGCCCCATCGCCGCTGGATCGTAGGCAACCACGGTAGCGTCGGTCGCCAGTAACTCGGTGACGATCTCTAGAGCCGGCGAATCCCGCACGTCATCGGTCCCGCCTTTGAACGCCAGTCCCAGAACCGCAAGCCGTTTTCCGCGAACGTTCCATAACGCCTGGCGCACCTTCCTGAGGAAGCGTTCCTTTTGCCCTGCGTTGATCTCCATCACCGCGCTCAACAGTTTAAAGTCGTAACCGATCTCGCGAGCGACCGATCGGAATGCAAGCAAGTCTTTAGGGAAGCAGGAACCGCCGTATCCAATGCCTGGATTGAGGAAGCGCGAACCGATGCGCGAGTCGGCGCCGATCCCCTCGCATACCTCGCGGACATCCGCATCCACACCTTCGCAGATGTTGGCCACAGCATTGATAAAGGATATTTTCATCGCAAGGAACGCGTTGGAGGCGTGCTTGATCAGCTCCGCGCTTTTGACGCTCGTCGAGATGAGCCGCGCCGGGCCATGAGCCGGACCAGCGACCGCATCCTCGCGCGTATAGTAACTTCCATCGATGAGCGGCCGGTAAACCTCGCGCAGTGACTCTCGACTCCGAACAGAGTCGGTTCCCACAACGATCCGGTCCGGAAACAGAAAGTCGGAAACGGCAGTGCCTTCGCGGAGAAACTCCGGATTGGACGCAATGCTGAATGATCCCTTGCCGCTGCTGTAAAGATGCATCGTCCGCTCGATCGCCTCGCAGGTTCGCGCCGGGACGGTGCTCTTCTCAACGATTACTTTTTCCCCGTGCAGGCCGAGCGCCAGTTCACGCGCAACCGTCTCGACATGTGAGAGGTCGGCCTCACCATTGAGAGACGGAGGCGTACCCACGCATATAAAAGCGATCTCCGACTTACTGAAGGAACTGCCTATGTCGGACGAAAAGAACAGCGTTTTGCCACGGTGTTTTGCGAGCAACTCTGGTAGCAGCTCCTCGTGAATGGGTACATGGCCGGCGTTGAGCGTCTTGACCTTGCTCTCATCGTTATCGACGACTATGACGGAATGCCCTAATTCTGCGAAACAGGCGGCGGAAACAAGGCCTACATAGCCTGCGCCAACAACTAAAATATCCATGATTCTGTCCTCTCGTATTCGAGACTGAAGGAATGCTCCGAATGCGGCTGCATATGCGTGATCACCGCGTCCTAGGATGCTGCGTTTCCGAGAAGTGCGATCGTTCTTTATCCGTATGAGTCAGCTATATATGTCTTGCGCAATCTTGCTACGACGTAGCGGTCACCGTCTGCCACGGATGATCCTGCTCTTTCATCTCCCAGTTCGTCACGCTCTCACCCGCTATCGCGGCCTGCGCGACGAGGCTGGAAGACTTGGCGCCGATCGCGTCGACGAAATAGTCAAGCGAGAGGCGAAGGCCATCCTGAAGTTGGATCTTAGGTTCCCATCCGAGAAGAGTTTTCGCCTTGGTAATGTCAGGACGCCGGCGGGTAGGGTCGTCCACCGGCAAGGGCTTATGAACGATCTTGCTACCTGACTGTACCAGGTTCAGGACAGCTTGTGCACACTCAAGAATGGTCCATTCCACTGGGTTGCCGATATTCGTGGGCAGGTGTTCATTCGAGCGGGACAACAAAATCATTCCCCGGATCAGGTCTGACACATAACAGAAACTCCGGGTCTGCGATCCGTCGCCGTAAACAGTCAGATCGTCGCCACGCAGGGCCTGGATCATGAAATTGGAAATGACTCGACCGTCGTTCGGTTGGAGCCGAGGTCCGTATGTATTGAATATCCTGATCAGATGAGTGTTGACTTGATGATAACGGTGATAGCCCGTCACCAAAGCCTCTGAAAATCGCTTCGCCTCGTCATAGACAGATCGCGGGCCCACCGGGTTGACATTGCCCCAGTAAGACTCCACCTGCGGATGCACAAGCGGGTCTCCATAGCACTCTGAGGTAGAGGCGTGCAGAAAAGAGCTTCCGTATCGTTTGGCAATCTCAAGCGCGTTTCTTGTACCTTCAGACCCCACCTGCAAGGTCTCAAGCCCAAGCCTGTGGTAGTCATCTGGACTTGCCGGCGAGGCAAGGTTATATACAGAGTCGACCTTGCCGCAGTCGAACGGCAGGCATATGTCCTGCTCTAGAAATGTGAACCTTGATTCAGCGCTTAAATGCTGGATGTTTTCGACTCTGCCCGTCGAGAAATTGTCAACCCCAACGACAACATTCCCCTCGGCGATGAGAGCATCGCAGAGATGGGACCCAACAAAGCCAGCGGCGCCTGTAACAAGAATTCGTCTATCCATAAGGGGCGACTTCCTCTTCGTGAGATGGGCGATTCAGGTTGGAAAGCTTAGGTACACATTTTAGTTGCAAGTTTGTGAATCCGATATGAACTCGAAACCATTCCCCAGGTGTCTAATAAGTAACGCTGCAGATTTCGGCTCGCGAAATAGCAGACTTGATCGAATGAGGCATTCTGAAGGGGTTTACTCCGAGGCAAGAGCTTCGATATTTGCGGGTGCGCGGACAATCGGCTCAGGATAGAAGAAGTGCTTAACACCGCTTAAGCTGCTCGGTAACCCCTTAGAGGATTTCGCCGGGCAACTTGAGAGCGTGCGATCACTTGACGACCGCAGCGCCGCTGACGAGCTCTACATCAGTCTGGCTCACCGTCACGGCGACGGATCGCTGAATCATTTCGATCGACAAGACAAGTTGGGCTTTCGAGCCAAATCGAACCAGTGTGCCCTCAATTCCTACCAAGGGACCATTTGTTACTCGTACGCGGTCACCCTCCGTGAAAGCGGGGTGGACGGAACATTCGGCTCCGGAGAGCATTACAGATCGAACCGATTCAATATCTCGGTCGGGGATAGCCAGTGGGCCTGAGTTGTTTCCCACAAACTTAACAACCCCGGGTGTCATCAGGACCTTACGCTTATTCCGGCTCAACGGATTAACGTGCACAAACAAATAGCCCGGGAATAAAGGTACTTGGATTGCTTGCTTGCGATCACTCCACTGCCGAAGCTCCGAATACAGTGGCAGATAATGGGAGATGCCGAGTGATCCAAGCGTCGCTGCCGCTGACTTTTCCTGGCGCGATTTGGTCCAGACTGCATACCAACGAGCGCTCGGATCGGGCGACGGGATAGAAGTAGAAGGGCAGTAGTAGTCCATCTTTTGCTCTTTCCGAAGCGCTAGGAAGTCAGATCAGTAGTTGTATTATGGCAAAGCTTCGCTCCTCTGAATCCCATTGAGGCTTGGGATCCAAGGAAACAGAATCTCTTGAGAACCGCGGACTTCGTAGGTCCAGCTTCGAATTACCGGAGTTCAGGTCAGACTTCAATCTGTCAGGGAATCAATCGATCCTAATTTTGCCAGGTTTGAATGCGTATTACAGATTCCGCAACGCAACAAATCGATCCGGGACGATGCTGCACTTGGATCCGCGGCCAATTTTTCCAATCTCTGCTCAGAAAACCAAATTACCTTAAGAAGGCCAATTCGAACAAATCCGGGGGGCTCGAAGGAACGCTGAATTTCCTTCTGCCCGTTTACAATAGCACATCTGTCGAAAAATCCAAGTTGGTTTTCCGTTCCGTGTCATGATATATTCTGTCCACGTAAAGGGTGGAACTTCCGGTGGGGCGCATTCAGCCCCACGTGGATTGCTGCGTAATTCGGCCGGGCTTCTCACTTTTGTCTACGTTTCTCGAGGCTGAACGCCTATGTATGCAGGTGGTGTCGCAGTGCTCGCGGGCAATTCGTGTAGATTGGACACAGGTATCAACCTGTGTCCCAGTCGAGAATTGGGGGCTTACTCCGACCACTCACCCCCTCGATGTCTCCCAAAAATATGGGGGAGGGGTCAAACTCCACCGGGCTCACGCATTGATGGAGCGGAGCTCACAACTCCTGCCATTACCCTTCCCCTGCGGGATCTGGCCCCGCAGCGGAGACTGCTTCAACAGCTCTATCTAAAAGTGTACCGACTTGAACTTGGCGCTTACAGACGCCGTCAGTCGGGCGAGATGGTCACAAGCTTTCGTGGTCGATATTGTTCCAATTTTAGGTTCCTCCGGCCAGTTCACCGGCGAAGGACACCCAATTTCTGTCATCAATCTTTCGGCGATCGATAATCTGCAGAGGGCAGATACCTTCGAAACACGGTTTGTTTACAGCCATTCTATTTTCCCTGCGTTCATTGCCAACACTGTGACTAATTCACCTGACGAAGCAAACCCATTACGACGGCATTCCAACGTCGACGATTGTTAGTCCGGCCAAATAAAAAAGCTCCTCGCAGCAGGTCTAAGTTTGATCATGAGATCTCACATCGCTGAAGGATCCAGTCGGGTTGCCGGGCGAGCCGCGCATACTCTTTTCACGAGAGCCCATTTTGACCTCATCGACAATGTGTCAGCACCTGGCGAATCCGAGCTCCATCGGATACTCTTCGAGTGGAACAACACCGTGACCGACTTTCCCAGCGACAAGTGCCTGCATGAAATTCTTGAAGAACAGGTGGCCCGCACGCCGCAAGCCACTGCCTTGGTCTTCGAGGGTGCGTCACTTACATATTTGGAGCTGAACCGTCAATCCAACCGGTTGGCACATTATCTGAGATCGTTGGGAGTTAAGCCGGATGTCCGGGTTGCAATCTGTCTCGAGCGCAGCCTCGAGATGGTCGTCACCCTGCTCGCCGTGCTGAAGGCGGGCGGCGCCTACGTACCGCTCGACCCCGGGTACCCAGTGGAGCGGCTCGCTTATATGCTGGAGGACAGCGGGCCAGTTGCGTTGATCACCCAGGGCCAGCTGGCAGGATTGCTCACAGGAGTGAATCCCGCCCTGCCGGTCATCGATCTCGCCTCTGCCGTTTCCGTTTGGCAAAACCAACCTGAGACAAACCTGCCTGTTGCCGGCGTCGATTTACTCCCCACCCACCTCGCTTATGTCATCTACACCTCCGGCTCGACTGGCAAGCCGAAAGGCGTCATGGTAGAGCATCGCAGCCTGGTCAACCGGCTGGTCTGGATGCAGAGCGCCTATGGGCTTACTGCCTCCGATGCTGTGCTGCAAAAGACCCCGTTCAGCTTCGATGTGTCTGTTTGGGAGTTTTTCTGGCCGCTAATGGTCGGAGCCAAGCTGGTGATGGCGCAGCCCAACGGCCACCACGACCCGGCTTACCTCGTTCACGCAATCGATCAGAATAAGATCACCACGCTGCATTTTGTCCCTTCCATGCTCCAGGTTTTTCTGGAACAACCTGATTTAGCGAAATGCTCGTCCCTGGTTCGTGTCTTTTCCAGCGGAGAAGGATTGCCGCCATCGCTGGCCCGGAGGTTTTACGCGAGGCTTCCGGATGCGGTCCTCTACAACCTCTATGGTCCAACCGAGACGACAGTCGACGTGACCGCATGGACTTGTAAGCCGGACTCGACGCTGACCACTGTCCCGATTGGCAAACCGATCGCGAACACTCGCGCGTACATCCTGGATGAGGGCGGCGAGCCGGTACCTGTCGGTGTCGCCGGCGAGCTATTTATTGGCGGCGTAGGTGTCGCGCGCGGATATCTGAACAGGCCGGAGTTGACCGTCGAACGCTTTCTGGACGATCCATTTGCTGCCGAGGCCGGTGCCAGGATGTATCGCAGCGGCGACATCTGCCGCTGGCTGCCCGATGGCAACATCGAGCACCTTGGGCGCAATGACTTTCAGGTCAAGATCCGCGGATTCCGCATCGAGTTAGGTGAGATCGAGACCAGGCTGGCGGATCACCCCGAAGTGCGTGAGGCGGTGGTAACCGCGTGTGAGGATACGCCCGGGGACAAACGGTTGGTAGCTTACATTGTTTCCACCGCCGCTGGGAAGCTGCGAGATCAAGATCTTCGCGATCTGCTGGAACGCCAGCTACCCGACCACATGGTTCCGGCTAGCTTTGTTTTTCTAGAAAGCATGCCGGTGACGGCAAACGGAAAACTGAATCGCTCCGCTCTGCCGCCGCCAGGCGCAAACAATGGACATCGACATCAGGATTCTTCTCCCACGCAGAAGAAACTGGAACAGGCTCAACGTCGGAACGGAATCGTTCCGCATATCTATGCTTCCCAGGATCGCGTTTACGTGCCGCCCTCTGACCCCCTTGAGGCTGCCTTGATCGACATTTGGGAGGAAATCCTTGGCATAACTCGTATCGGCGTGCAGGACGACTTCTTCGAGCTTGGCGGCCACTCCTTGCTGGTCGCGAGGATGTTCCAGCGAATCTCTGAAAAGCTGGGTAAGAGCGTACCTTTCGCGACGATCGCCCGGGCGGCGACGATTGAAAAGCTTGCCGATGTCATTCGCGCTGAAGCGTGGAATTCGCATTGGTCCGTCTTGGTTCCGATTAAAGAGCACGGAAGCAAACCTCCGCTTTTCCTTGTGCATGGTCTGCGCGGCAATGTGCTGAACTTCTACGGATTCCGGCAGTACATGCCTGCCGACCAACCCATATATGGCCTTCAGGCGTATGGTTTGAACTCCGGTCGTGCGGGGTTCGTCAGCATTCCCGCGATGGCGCAACACTACATCAAAGAGATACGGTCGGTGCAGCCTGCAGGTCCTTATTTTCTGGGCGGGTTTTCTGCCGGCGGACTCGTCGCATACGAAATGGCCGCGCAATTGGCCCAGTCGGGAGAGCGCGTCCAGTTTCTGGCGCTATTTGATGCCTATATTGAGACGGCCGGCGGATATTGGTTGAAGAGCTTCTATTCTCGGCATGCCTTCAGAATGGCGATGCTCGCGCTTCGCGTCAACCTGCACAATGTGCGAAAAGATGGGTTGTCCAAAGTATTCAAGGCTAAACTGCGCAACCTGGCGGTCAATATCCGAATAACGCTGTGGCTGATGGGCAGGGCTTTTGTAAGAGAAAACGCCACGAAGCAGGTCCAGCCACACTTCCTTACTCCACATGAGGCCTTTACCCGTGCGGTCCGGGCTTACGTCCCGCAACCCTACTCTGGATCCGCGGTCTTGTTTCGCAACCCGGCTTTCGATTTCGAGAGCCACGATGCCTCCACTGGATGGGCACGATACGTCACTGGCAAACTAGAGTACAAGCAGATTGCCGGCGGCCATGACGATATCTTCCGCGAACCGCATATCGCCAGCCTTGCCGATCAGCTCACCCAGGCGATCGAAGCAGCCTCTCTCCAAGCTAGCTAAATCTTTCAGCGGAGACTGCCTCATTTAAGGCGGAATCTAATCGGCCTGCCTTGGACTCTCATCTTGAAACTGCCGATGGCCTGCATTTCTCTCAATCGGCCACAAGCGCAGACTCCCGGTTTTGAACCGACCGTCCGCGATCGCGATTGGAGTCAGATCTGCAATCAGATCGACTGCTAATTGAGAGCCCCTCCAGAGAAAGTCCAGTTCAGAATGTCCTGGGTCGCCGTCCCATTGTCGGTGCCGCCTGTGAATCCAACATAGGCCGTGTTGCCGCCAATCGTCGCAGGAATATTGATGGTGTAAGTCTGGGTCGCTGAGGCGTTGGTAACGGTATCGGTGATCACCACTGTCACCGTGGTTCCGTTATAGGCGATTTGGGCGTTGAAGATGTCCCCGCTGTGCAGATTGATCCCGGTCGTTGAAAGGTCGGTGGAGAGTGGAAATGTCGGATCTATGCCATTCGTGTAGAGGCCCGTGGAGTCCGGCCCTTCACCCGCGTTGCTGAATAAATCGAATTTAATCGCCACGCTATTGGGAATCGTAAAGTATCCTAATCCGCCGCCCTCGTAGTACACTCCGCCGCCGCCCTGAGAGCCGATTTCAGTCGGGTTATTGTTCTGGATGGTAAAGGTGATGCCGCCATCAGTCGGACTGGCGAGCTGAAAATTGAAGCTCGTAATGAACTGCTGGACATTAAGCGGGGTGTTATAGAATGCGCTCCCCAGCTCTTTGGTCAGACCGTTGGTCAAACGAAGCTTGGTCCCGTTCAGCTGTGCTACCCCGTTCAGCGTCATCTGGGACTGAGATGCCGTGAAACCTTTGTAATATGCAGGTCCGACGAGTGGCAGAGCGGAGTAGCTCCAGTTCTGTATGTTCTGGATCGCGCTACTGGAGCCGGTGCTGCCTGTAAACCCAACATAGGCCGTCGGGCCGCCAACCATCACTGGGATATTGATGGTGTAGGTTTGCGTCACCGAGGCGTTGGTCACCGTGTCGGTGATCACCACGGTTAGCGTTGTTCCGTCGTAGGTAAGCTGTGCGTTGAAGATGTCCCCGCTGTGCAGGTTGATCCCGGTACTGGATAGGTCAATGGCGTTAGCTCCCGGAAAAGCGCCACCGACGTAAAGGCCGGTAGAGTCTGGTCCCTCGCCCGAGTTGTTGAAGAGATCGAACTTCACAGCCACACTTGCTGGGATCTTCCAATAACCAAGCCCGCCCCCTGAACTACCGACCGCAGTCGCACCACTGTTCTGAATCGTAAAGGTGAAGCCGTCGGAGGTTGGATTGATGAGCTGAAACTGGAAGCTGGTGCTGAACCGCTGAATATTAACCGGACTGCTAAAGAAAGCGCTACGCGCCTCGTTGATACCTCCGTCAGTCAATTGAAGATTGGCCCCGTTCTGCGTCGCGCCGCCGTTCAGCGTCAGGCCGCTGCCATTGAAACCACCCGAATAGTCGGGAGTCGGCATTCCTGGGGCGTACGTCCAGGATGTTAGCTTTTGGCTCGAGCTCGATCCGCCGGTGCCTCCGGTGAAGCCGACGTAAGCTGTATTGCCTCCCACGATGGAGGGAATATTGATCGGAAAAGACTGCGACCAGCTCGCCAGCGTAACGGCGTCGGTGATCGTGACGCTCAGATTGGCTCCGTCATAGGTGATATGTGCGTTGAAATAGTCTCCACTATGCAGGTTGATACCCGTGGAGGAAAGGTCGATGGCGGGCATCATCGGCCAAGCGCCGTTGATGTAAACCCCGGTAGAGTCAGGGCCCTCGCCGTTGTTGCTATACAGATCGAACTTGACCGCAACGCTTTGCGGGAGGCCATGAAACCCCAGTCCGCCGCCTGAAGAGCCAAGCGCACCCGGGCTGTTGTTCTGAATGGTAAAGGTCATGCCGTCAGCGGCTGGGTTGGAGAGTTGAAAGGTGAAATCGGTCGTAAACGACTGGATGTTCACCGGAGTCGCGAAAAAGGCGCTGCCGGCCTGGTTCGATGCGCCGCTGGTCAACTGTAGCCGGAAGTCGTCCAGATTGGTGCTGCCATTGAACTGCATTGGCCCCTGGGCGATGGAGAAACCCTGGGTAAAGTCGATCGTGAAAATCGTATAAGCGGCGCTTACCGCCGAACTCGAGAACCCGCTGGTGCTGACGGCAATGGCCTGCACAGTCTGTGAAGCGGAGATCGTCAACGGCTGACTGTAGATCGCGGAAGCGGTCGTGGGCGCCGGACCGTCGATCGTGTAGTAAATGATCGCACCCGGCGTGCTGTCGGTAATCGTCAGAGTCTGCGCTCCCGTGTAGGTCCCGGCGGCCAGCGAAAATACGGGAATTGCGGGAATGACCTTCGACACAAAGTTAACCGACACGGGCGGACTCACATCGTAGCCGGTCAGGCTGGCGACTGCGGTAATCGTCTCCGTCGCGGAGATCGTAAACGACTTGGTATAGACAGCCGACGTGCTAACCGGAATTGTGCCGTTGGTGGTGTAGTAAATGGTCGCGCCGGCAAGCGTATCGCTCATGGACACTACCTGGGTTCCTGTAAAGGGTGCCGGATTGGAGGGAGAGATGATTGGCTCCGGCGCTACAGGTGTAACGCCCAGTAAGCCGTAGACGCTCAGGTAACCCCTCGTCGCAACGTAAACTTTGCCGTTCGCAATCGTTGGGACCGTGTGGGGTGATGCAGTACCGCTCGGGGTGTCCCGGGACGGGTTCATGAGCGTTGAATAGAGAGTTGTGGAGAGATTCGTCGCATCGTAGGCCAGCAGCTGTGTGGGAGTTCCGGTGTTCCAGCCGTTGTTCATCATCACCCACACCAGGCCATTCGTGTTTTGGTTGGCGGAGATCGATGGTGTGGGTGGGGGATATTCGAATAGGTCCTGGGAAGTGCTCGTAGGCGTGGTAGAAAGTACTCCGTTGACAAACGAATAGGCCGTGATCCCAGTGCCCTCGGGGCTGCTATAACTCCCGAGCGAGTCGGGGGAACTGTTCGTTCCACCCGAATAGATATTGTTGTTCCAGTAAGCTTCGGTGCCCCAGACGCCTTCGCCCCAATTGTCTGCTCCAGCTTCCGGGGTCTGGACCTCCTGAACAACCTGATCGCCCCCTGAATGGAATCCTCCCAGGTTATTGCGATCGAGAATGTAGATCTTGCCGGACTTGCCTACCTCCACCAACGGCATCACCGTATTTCCTGATGCCAGCGTCTGTGTCGGCAGAAGCACTGGCCCTCCGGAACCAAGGTCCGCGTCCTGGCTATTGAGAACAGCCTCATTGAACGGAGTAAATATGTCTTCCACCGTCATGACCCCGCCGGTCAGATCCAGGTCCAGGACGCTCATTCCGTAACTATTGAGCGGATTGCTATAGGGCTGGCCGGCTACGGTTGGCGCGTTGATTTGATAAGTGCCGTTCGCGGTAGGAACGAACATCCTGCCGTAGGGTTTTGTCGGATCGGAAACTTCGGCTGCAAGACCAGCTCCGGCCATCCAGATGCCCGCTTCAGTGCCATTCGGGGAGGTGCAAAATACATTGATCGGCTGCAGCGTCGAAGCATTGTAGGACAAAATCCAACCGTGCCAGACGCCTTCATCGTTCACTGAACTGTAGGCGGTATAAAGCACACCGTGCAAGAGCAATAAGCCGGCATGCTGGGTCTGCGATGAGGGATCGAAGTTTAATACCCCTCCCACGCTTCCCGCACCGGTGCCGGGGACGGAAGCCTGAACCAGGAAAGGGCCGTTGAACTTCTCAGCGCCGGTCGTAATGTCGAGGGCGTGAAGTCGATAGGTCGCGACGCCGCTCTGGTAGTCGGAACTGACCACATACATCGTCCCGGAACCCAGATCGATCACCGGGGTTCCTATGATTCCATGGTTATTCGTGTAAGTACCCGCCGGTGCGGTATTGGTCAAAAACGACACCATCCATAGAGGTTTGCCGTTACTCCCGCCATTAGTGTCCGCGTCAAAGGCATAGACTGTATCGGCTTGCGTCGATACGTACACGACGTTGTGGGTGCCCAGACCCGGAATGGTCACGTTCGACACATACAGGGGCTGCGCCAAAGCGAGACCGTATGTCGGCTGCGAAAACAGCTTGCCGAATTGGTTTGGGTTTACATTCAATGGAGTCAGAATGGTTTCGTTGAGGTTTTGCCCCGTCCGCGCGATGTCATTATGCGCCGTGACCACGTTGACCTGCGCTCTGGCCGGGGCCGCCATGAATACCACGGCAAAGAGCCACGCCATCATGCACGCGAGACCTTGGAAAAAGCGGGTGCTCTGCAATCTTTCGCTTCGACTTCCGCGTTTACGCATGACGACCGTCGGCAGACGAACTCTCATTAATGGCACCTCGCTAGGAAGACCTTAAAAAAAATATATAAAACGGCTCAGACAACGACTAAATCTCTCAAGTGCGTAAGTACAACGGAAGGTTATTTGACGCTTACTGGCTAAATCCCGGAGAACCCTCCGCTGCGAGGAAATCGCGGCGATGCCATGGCAGCATCGAAGATAATCACGCCTGTTAAATGCAGGGAGCGAACGGTTGGAAGATATCACCTCTTCTACTTGGAAGGCAAGTAATTTCTCCGCAATCCTTGCTCTGACAAGCCCGCCCAATTGCCCCCCAGAACACTCGGATAAATATCGAATACGCCGAATCGACGTTCGTGGATTTGGCGCGAGGTGGATCACTCTCGCTTCTCTTTGCACGTCCGCCGGCAGGGCCGAGATCCTCCAGCAATCGGGATTGGAATTGGAGCTTTGATATGGCCTCATATCTCAGTGACATCACCATCTTCTAATTGCTAGTCCCTCCTGCGAAACTCCAGTCGAGTATCTGCTGAATTGCAGCACCAGTGCCGGTCCCCCCGGTGAAGCCAACATAGGCCGTCGAGCCGCCAACGACAGCAGGAATGTTAATGGTATAGCTCTGCGTTGCCGAGGCGTTCGTGCGGGTATCGGTAATTACCGCCGTGAGGGTTGTGCCATTGTAGTTAAGCTGCACGTTGAAAACGTCGCCACTATGCAGATCGATCCCGGTGGAAGAAAGATCGATAGCCGGACTCATAGGAAACCCGCCATCGATGTAAAGGCCGGTAGAGTCTGGACCTTCACCATTGTTACTAAACAGATCGAACTTGATCGCAAGGCTATCGGGAATTCCGTGGTACCCCAACCCACCCCCGAAAGAACCGAGCGCAGTCGCGCCGGCATTCTGAATCGTGAAAGTGAAGCCATCGGCCGTCGGACTGCTGAGCTGGAAGTCGAAGCCAGTCGAGAATCGCTGAATATTCACTGCGGTGTTGAAGAATGCGCTCCGTGCCTCGTTGCTGCCGCCGTCAGTCAAACGAAGCTTGGCCCCGTTCAGAATAGTCCCGCCATTAAGAGTCATCACGCTTGACGCGGTTGTGAACCCCAGGGGCAATAGAGGCCCGTTGATAGGTACGGCACTGTAACTCCAGTTCAATATGTCCTGGATTGAGCTGAACTGGCCGGCGCCTGCGGTAAATCCAACGTAAGCGGTGCTGCCGCCGACAACCGCCGGAATATTGACGGTATACGTTTGCGTGGCCACGGCATTGCTCACCGTATCGGTGATCACAACGGTGAGCACGGCGCCGTTGTAGTTTAGCTGTACGTTGAGAATATCGTCGCTATGCAGGTTAATGCCCGTCGTGGAAAGGTCAATCGCGGGAAGAATAGGATACGCGCCATTGAGGTAAAGGCCGGTAGAATCTGTGCCTTCGCCATTGTTGTTGGCTAGATCGAACTTGATTGCAAGGCTATTCGGTAGTCCATGGTACCCAAGCCCGCCCCCTGGAGTACCGAGCGCAGTCGCGCTATTGTTCTGAATCGTAAAGGTGAAACCATCGGAACTTGCTTCGGTGTTCTGAAAGTTGAAACTTGTCGAGAATTGCTGGACATTGACAGGAGTGCTAAAGAAAGCGCTACGCGCCTCGTCACCGGGGATGCCGTCGGTCAAACGAAGTCTGGTCCCGGCGATCGCTGCCCCGCCGTTCAGGGTCAGTCCGTAATTGAATCCCGCCGAGTAATTCGGAGATGGCGGGCCCGCAAGATACGTCCACGACGTCACCTTCTGGCTCGAACTTTGGCCGCCAGTGCCTGCTGTGAAGCCGACGTAAGCACTATTGCCGCCCACTGTCGCCGGAATATTGATCGGGAAAGACTTCGACCATGTGGCCAGCGTAATGCCGTCGGTGAGCGTCAGGTTCAGATTCGTTCCGTCATAGGCGATATGTGCGTCGAAATAGTCTCCGCTGTGCAGATTGATCCCTGTCGACGAAAGATCAATCGAGGGAATCATAGGAAACGCACCATTGGTATAAAGGCCAGTAGAGTCTGGCCCTTCGCCGTTGTTGCTGTACAGATCGAACTTGATCGCCAGGCTCTTGGGGATCCCCTGATACCCCAGGCCACCTCCGGAGCCGCCGACCGCACTCGGGCTGTTGCTCTGAATGGTAAAGGTCATGCCGTCGGCGGCTGGGTTGGAGAGTTGGAAGGTGAAATCGGTGGTAAACGACTGGATGTTCACCGGAGTCGCGAAAAAGGCGCTGCCCGCCTCGTTCGATCCGCCGTTGGTCAATTGCAAACGGAAGTCGTCCAGATCGGTGCTGCCATTGAACTGCATCGGTCCCTTGGCAAGGGTAAAACCTTGGGGGAAGTCGATGGTGTAAATGGAGTAGGTGGCGCTCACAACCGAACTGGCGAACCCGCCTTTCCCGACCGCGACGGCCTGCACGATCTCTGAAAGAGAAACAGGAATCGGCTGCGTGTAGACCGAAGAGGCGACCGTTGGGTTTGACCCGTCGACCGTGTAATAGATCACCGCTCCGGGGAAGGTATCCGTAATCGTTAGAGTCTGGCTCCCGGAATAGGTCCCGCTGGCCAGCGAAAAGACCGGATTGGGCGGAGTGCTCGTCGACATGTAAACCGCTGATGCCGGCGCACTCCACAAGTAACCGGATGCGCTGGCGATGGCCGTAATAGTCATTGACGAGGAGATCGCAAACGGCTTTTGATACACCAACGAGCTTGCATTGGGCGTTGAGCCATCCGTGGTGTAGTAAATGGTGGCGCCATTGATCGCATCGGTGATGCTGACGGTCTCGGATCCGGTGAACACCGGATTAGACGGGCCAATCGTGGGAGTCGGGGCCTTCGGCGTACCCGTTAGCAAGCCGAAAGCTCGAAGCGCCCCTACGGAGCCAACGTAGACTTTGCCATTTGCAATTGTCGGAACGGCAAATTCCGTCGGAACCCCTGCCTGATCTCGTGTCGGGTCTTCTTCGCTCGTATACAGGGTATTGGCAACGTTGGTTGCATCGTAAGCCGCCAGCCCCAGGGTGCCGCTATATGTCCACAGGATTCCATTGCTGCTTCCATTGGCGGAAACTGACGGGGTCGGGCCGGGATAAACATACCCCTCCGTTGTCGCACTGGTTGACGTCGACGAGAGAACGCCGTTAACAAAGGAATACGCGGTTAGACTGGTACCGCTCGTCCCTGTGCCGCTGGCCGAGACGTTTAGGTTTGTCCCACCGAAATATATGTTGTTGTTCCAGTAGGCTTCTGTTCCCCATACGCCTGCGCCCCAATGGTCTCCTCCCGACTCCGGGGTCTGGACCCTCTGAATCACCTGGTCACTGGTCGCGTTGAATTCGCCGAGGTGATTGCGGTCCAGAATGTAAATGGTGCCTGATTTCCCAATCTGAACCAGCGGGCTCAGTGCGTTTCCCGACGCAAGTGTCTGTGACGGCAGTAGCACTGGTCCTCCGGAACCAAGGTCTCCGTCCTGGGCGTCGAGAGTTGCCTGATTGTATGGAGTAAACTCATCCTCTACTGTCATGACTCCGCCCGTCAGATCCAGATCCAGAACGCTCATTCCGTAACTATTGACTGGATTGCTATAGGGCTGGCCAGATACGCTTGGCGCAGCGATCCCGTCGGAGCCGTTCCCGGTCGCAAGGAACATCCTGCCGTAGGGCTTTGTCGGATCGGAAACCTCGGCTGCAAGACCGGCTCCGCCCATCCACAGACCGCCGCCAGTTCCATAGGGTGTCGTGCAAAATACACCTACCTGTTTAAGAGTCGCGGCATTGTAGGAAAATACCCATCCATGCCAGGGTCCTTGATCGTTGATCGAACCAAACGCAACGTACACAATACCGTTTAAGAAAAGCAAAGCGGGTCGTTGGTAGTGATAGAGCGAGTTAAAGGCTAAGAGACCACCGGTGCTGCCGCTTCCTGAACCACTGATCGTGGAACTAATCTGGACCGGACCGCCGAACTTTTCTTTACCGGTCGTAATGTCGAGGGCGTGAAGCCGATGGATCGCGACGCCGCTCTGGAAATCGGAACTGACCACATACATCGTCCCTGAAACCAGATCAATGACCGGTGTTCCGATAACGCCATAGTTAGCCGTGTAGGTGCCCGCGGGGGCCGTATTGAGTAGAGAGGACACCCAGAGAGGGCTCGCGTTACTCCCTCCGTTCGTGTCCCCGTCGAAGGCATAGACATAATCGGATTGCGTTGCCACGTAGACGACGTTGTGGGTGCCCAGGCTCGGAATCGTCACATTCCAGACGTACAGCGGTTGAGCCGAAATGATACCCTTCACCGGCTGTGAAAACAGCGTACCGAACTGGGTTGGGTTGACATTCGATGGCGTCAGGATAGTTTCGTTCAGGTTTTGGCCGGTCCGCGCAATGTCGTTATGCGCAGTGAGCACGCTGACCTGCGCCATGACGGGGCTTCCCATGAGTACAAGGGCAAAAAGCCACGCCATCACAGCGCCGAAGCTCTTGAAGAAACAGTAGCTTGGCAAACTTTCGCTCCGAGTTCCACGTTCACGAATGACGATCGTCGCCAGACGAACTCTCATCAGTGGCACCTCACTAGGGAGACCCTAAAAATTCTCTTTGAAAAACACCCGCTGAGGGAATGAGTACATCGCTTAAGTGCGTAAATGCGGCAGAGGGTTTATTCGACGCCTACAGGTCAAATCCCGGAGAAATCTCCGCTGCGAGGAACTCCCGGCGATGCGGGGCAGCATCGAAGATGAACAAGCGTGTCAACCGACTCAGGCAACGAATAAATCTCTCAAGTGCGTAGGTGCAACAGAAACTTATTGGACGCTTGCACGCCGAATCCCGGAGAAACCTCCACTGCGAGGAACTCCCGGCGATGGCATGGCAGCATCGATAGACACGCCTGTTAAATGCTCGGAGCGAACGTCTCGAAGATATCAGTTGTTTTACTTAGAAGGCAAGTGTTTTTCTCGGCAATTCTTACTCTGACAAGCCAGCCAACTACGCCGCAGAACACTCGGATGAATATGGAATACGCCGGATCGGCGTTCGTGGATTCGTTTTCTGAGATAGGGTCCTGGGTCGTGGCTGTTGAGCTTGTCCGTGCCGGCGAACTTGTAAATAGAATCGAAGGTTGAACCACCGCCAAATGGCATAGGTCTGCTCCGAAATGCAGGTCAGGTTAAGGCACGGGAGTGGGAGTGTAACTCCAGCTCAGGATCTCTTGGATCGCTGATCCACCGCCGGTACCGCCGGTAAAACCGACATAGGCGGTCTGGCCTCCGACAATCGTAGGAATATTGACGGTGTAGGTCTGGGTCGCCGAGGCATGGGTCGCCGTGTCGGTGATCACTACCGTGAGAGTGGTGCCGTCGTAGGTAAGCTGTGCGTTGAAGATGTCCCCGCTGTGCAGATTGATACCGGTCGAGGAGAGGTCGATGGCGGGAATGATTGGAGCCGTGCCATAGAGGTACATGCCGGTCGAGTCCGGGCCTTCGCCGTTGTTGCTGAAGAGGTCGAACTTGACCGCGACACTACTGGGCACACCCCAATAACCAAGCCCGCCTCCCGAAGAGCCGACCGCAGTCGCACCACTGTTCTGAATCGTAAAGGTGAAGCCATCGGCGGTCGGATTCGTGAGTTGAAAATCGAAGCTGGTAATGAACTGCTGGATATTCACTGGGGTGTTGAAGAATGCGCTCCGCGCCTCATTGCTCCCGCCGTCGGTCAGCCGCAGCCTCGTCCCGTTTAGCGCCGCGCCTCCATTCAAGGTCAGCTGCGACGGCGAAGCTGGGAATCCAGAGACGAATGCGGGTCCGGCAAAAGGTACGGGATTGTAACTCCAGCCCACTATGTCCTGGATCGCGCTACCGGTGCCGGTGCCGCCGGTAAACCCAACGTAGGCCATCGGGCCGCCGACGATCGCTGGGATGTTGACGGTGTAGGTTTGCGTTGCCGAGGCGTTGGTCACCGTATCGGTGATCACCACGGTTAGCGTTGCCCCGTCGTAAGTAAGCTGTGCGTTGAAGATGTCCCCGCTGTGCAGGTTGATCCCGGTACTGGATAGATCAATGGCGTTAGCTCCCGGAAATGCGCCACCGACGTAAAGGCCGGTAGAGTCTGGACCCTCGCCCGCGTTGCTGTAGAGATCGAACTTCACAGCCACGCTTGCTGGGATCTCCCAATAACCAAGACCGCCCCCCGAAGAGCCGACCGCACTCGCACCACTGTTCTGAATCGTAAAGGTGAAGCCATCGGCGTTCGGACTGGTGAGCTGGAACTGGAAGCTGGTGCTGAACTGCTGCACATTTACGGGAGTGGTGAAGAAAGCGCTGCGCGCCTCGTTGCTCCCTCCGTCGGTCAGCCGCAGCCTGGTTCCGTTCAAGGCCGCTCCCCCATTCAGGGTCAGGCTACCGGCAGTGAAGCCGGAAGGATAGTCGGGAGCGGGTGGCCCGGCCAGATACGTCCACGACGTCACCTTCTGGCTCGAACTTTGTCCGCCAGTGCCTGCGGTGAAGCCGACGTAAGCCGTATTGCCGCCCACTACGGCCGGAATATTGACCGGGAAAGATTGCGACCATGTGGCCAGCGTAATGCCATCGGTGAGCGTCAGGTTCAGGTTGTTTCCGTCATAGGCGATATGTGCGTTGAAATAGTCTCCACTGTGCAGGTTGATACCCGTGGACGAAAGGTCAATCGCAGGAAGAATAGGAAACGCGCCATTGAGGTAAAGCCCAGTAGAGTCTGGGCCTTCGCCGTTGTTGCTGTACAGATCGAACTTGATCGCCAGGCTCTTGGGGATCCCCTGATACCCCAGGCCGCCTCCGGAGCCGCCGAGCGCGCTCGGGCCGACGCCCTGAATGGTAAAGGTCATGCCGTCGGCGACTGGGTTAGAGAGCTGGAAGGTGAAATCGGTGGTAAACGATTGGATGTTCACTGGAGTCGCGAAAAAGGCGCTCCCGGCCTGGTTCGATCCGCCGTCGGTCAACTGTAGCCGGAAGTCGTCCAAATCGGTGCTGCCATTGAACTGTATCGGCCCCTGGGCAACGGTAAAACCTTGGCTGAAGTCGATGGTGTAAATGCCGTAAGTGGCGATTACAACGGCACTGGCTAACCCGCTGGGGCCAATGGCAACGGCCTCCACCGTCTCAGAAGCAGGGACTAAAAGCGGCTGCGTGTAAACCGCGGAAGCGGCCGTAGGCGTCGGCCCGTCGATGGTGTACCCCTCGATGGTGTAATAGATGACCGCACCCGGCGTGCTGTCGGTAATCGTCAGCGTCTTCGCTCCGGTGTAGGTCCCGCTGGCTAGCGAAAATACCGGATTGGCGGGAGTGGTGGTCGACGTAAAGTTTACCGACGCCGGCGCACTGAAAAGATAGCCGGTCACGCTGGCGATGGCGGTAATCGTCTGATTAGAGGAGATCGTGAGCGGATTTTGATAGACCGGCGAATTGGCGTTGGGGGTGGAGCCGTCACTGGTGTAGTAGATGGTCGCGCCGGGGAGCGCATCGGTGATGGTAACAGTCTGGGTGTTGGTAAACACTCCAGAGGATGGGCTGATCACCGGCGCTGGCGCCGTGGGAGTTGCGCTTAGTAATCCGTAGATGTCTAGCTGCGAGATCGCACCTACGTAAACCTTGCCGTTGGTGATCGTCGGAACGCTAAACTCTGTTGAAATTCCGGCGTAGTCTCGCGAGACGTTGTCGCTGCTCGAGTAGAGCTCGTTGGCGAGGTTCGTTGCATCGAAAGCCGATAGCGAACCAGACCCACCCACCCCACCGACACCGCTCACTATCCATACAATCCCATTGGTTGCACCATTTGCGGAGACTGATGGCGTCGGACCGGCATATGTGTACTTCGGCGTGCTTTGACTTTTCGGAGTGGTCGAGAGCACGCCATTAACGAAGGAGTAGGCGGTCAGGTGGCTAGCGGTCGCTGCATTCGTCCCACCGACATAGATGTAGCCGTTCCAATAGGCTTCTGATCCCCAAACCCCCGCGCCCCAGTTGCTCGCTCCCGATCCCGGGGTTTCCACCTCTTGAACAATCTGATCGCCTCCTGAGTTGAATCCCCCCAGGCCAACCGGGCTGTATTCCGTCGCCGGGTTGTTGCTGGCGTCGTTGTTGTTGTCGCGATCGAGAATGTAGAAAGTACCCGCCTTCCCGACCTGCACTAGAGGATTCAATATCTTTCCAGACGCTAGAGTCTGGGTGGGCAGCAAAATCGGCCCTCCCGAGCCAAGGTCCCCGTCCTGGCTATCGAGGATCGCTTGGTTGTAGGGAGTAAACACATCCTCGACCGTCATTACCCCGCCTGTCAGATCGAGATCCAGCATGCTCATTCCATAATTATTGAGCGGATTGCTGAAGGGCCGGCCGGCCACGGTCGGAGGATTGATCCCATAGGAGCCGTTACCGGTGGAAATGAACATTCTCCCATAGGGTTTCGCCGGGTTGTTCACCTCCGCCGCAAGGCCCGCTCCTCCCATCCAGATACCGGCGCCACTGCCATACGCGGAGGTGCAGAAAATATCGACCAGCTGGAGCGTTTGCGTCGTCGGATTCACCGCATAGGAGAATATCCAACCATGCCAGGGGCCCTGATCATCGACAGAACCGAATGCGATATATACAACACCGTTCAAGAAAAGCAATCCGGGCCTCTGATAATGAAAAGTTGGGTCAAAAGTCAAGATGCCTTGCACGCTCCCGCTGCCGGTGCCCGGGACGGAGCCCTGAATCTGGATCGGAGCACCGAACTTCTCAGCGCCGGTTGTAATGTCGAGCGCGTGTAACCGGTTGATTGCGACGGAGCCTTGCAATTCGGAACTCACCACGTACATTGTTTGGGAAGGCAGGTCGATCACTGGCGTCCCTAGAACACCGATTCTCGCGGAATAATTACCTGCGGCGTTGGTCTGCAACAAGACCTGCCACAAAGGGCCTGTATTCGTGCCCCCGTTTGTGTCCGCATCGAACGCATAGACAGAGTCGCCTACAAATTGACCGAAACCCTTGTCAGGGTTTGTCGTCGTCGTTGTCACGTAAACGACGTTGTGCGTTCCCTTGCCAGGAATAACCAGATTGGAGACGTAGAGCGGTTGGCCATAAACTTCACCGTTCACCGGCTGCGAAAACAGCTTGCCGAACTGGGTTGGATTGACATTCGATGGCGTCAGGATAGTTTCGTGGAGGTTTTGTCCGGTCCGCGCAATGTCGTTATGCGCAGTGAGCACATTGACCTGCGCCGTGGCCGGGCTTCCCACGAGTACAAAGGTAAAGAGGCACGCCATCACAGCGCCGAAACCTCTGAAGAAACAGTTGCTTGGCAAGCTTTCGCTCCGAGTTCCACGTTCACGAATGACGATCGTCGCCAGACGAACTCTCATCAGTGGCACCTCACTAGGGAGACCCTAAAAGTTCTCTTTGAAAAACACCCGCTGAGGGAATGAGTACATCGCTTAAGTGCGTAAGTGCGGCAGAGGGTTTATTCGACGCCTACAGGTCAAATCCCGGAGAAATCTCCGCTGCGAGGAACTCCCGGCGATGCGGGGCAGCATCGAAGATGAACAAGCGTGTCAACTACTGGAAGCAACGTTTGAAAGATACCAATTTTCCGATTTAGAACGCAAGCGATTTCCCACCCTTTATCACTTAATAAACAGACCAACTACACCGGAACACCCGGATGACATCGGATACGACCGATCCGCGTTCGTAGATTCGTTGGGCGGTGGTTCAACCTTCGACTCCATTTACACCCTCGCCGCCACGGGCACGCCCAACAGCCACAACCCAAAATCTCTATCTCAGAACCGTCCGTAGGGCATACCTAACCATCCCATCAACGGGTCTCCGAACCATTACACTGGCGCCCAAAAGACCTCTGCGCGTCGACCACAAACACTTGCAATTAAAGGAGTTACATTCTTTCTTGGTCCTTTCAATTGCGGGATATCTCCGCAGTAAACTGTAACTCCGCCAAACTGGGAGACTCTTACTCGAAATCGTCGAAAGTGGAGCCAGGATACAGCCTCTATTGGAGGATTCCCCGGCTCTTCGCCTGGATCTCGATGATTCATCCTGTCTTCATACATCGAGACGTCTCCCGGGCTACTCACCGGGAAGGACCTGACCCGCCAGACTTGGTGACTGCCGGGCGTTCGGTCGCATCGCAAACGCGTGCGAGGAGTGGTGCACCGTCGGCAAGCTTGGCAACTTGGGATTGTTTACCCACCAGTAATATGCGGGACACCACATGAGGAGCGCCAGCAGTCGAATCCGCAACCTTGGCCTGCAGAACGGCCTAGCCTCCGGCCGTATCGTCCGGTTCAAATCGAATGGACAACCTTGAAAGATCACAGGCCCCAAATCCCCGCAGATACGAGGCGAGATAGGTCGGACAAAGGTCCGACTCCCGGTGGAATCATCGGCCTTTTGGGCCGGGCTCTTTGGGGAAAGACACAAACGAGGGTGCCTGTAGATGATCAAGAGGTTGTTCCATCTGAAAGATGAGCTGAGGCAGTTTTTTCGGGTTTGAAGGCGGTGCAAAAGGCGGAGCATAAATACCGCTCCTTGGAAATACTTACGAGCGATTTCCACTTTCGCACCGCCACTGCTACTGCTGGTAAATTTCATTCAAAGAAGTGGAACAACGTGTTGAAAGATCACAGTGTGCCCCACCCTACGCGGCTCTATCGCGTAGGGTGGGACTGACAAAAGCTCGCACTCTGAATTGAATTTAAGACTGAGAAGAAACAGCAGCCGGCGGGACCGGAGCAGGAGCCTGGGCAGCCGGAGCCACCGGCTTCGGAGCAGCAGCCGCCACAGCCGCCTTCGCCTTCGCCGCCTCCACCTTCTTGCCCGGAGCAAGAATCGCATGCAGCGTCGTGCCTTCCATGCGCGGCATGAACTCGACCACCCCATTGTCGCCAATGTCCTGGATCAGCCGGTTCACGATCGCGTAGCCAAGCTCGCGATGCGCCATCTGCCGCCCCTTGAAGCGCAGCGAAGCCTTCACCTTGTCGCCTTCCGTGAGGAAGCGGACCGCCTGGTTCTTCTTGGTCTGGTAATCGTGCTCGTCGACCGTCACCGAGAACTTCACTTCCTTGACGACGATGACCTTCTGCTTCTTGCGGGCAGCGCGATCGCTCTTGTCTTTTTCGTAAAGGAACTTGCCGTAATCCTGAATGCGGCAAACCGGCGGCACCGCGCTGGGCGAGACTTCCACCAGGTCCAGGCCGCGCTCGCGCGCAATTTTCAGCGCCTCGAAGGGAGGCAGGATGCCGAGCTGATTGCCGGCATCGTCGATGACACGCACTTCCCGTGCGCGAATCTTTTCGTTAATGCGGATAAATGATTTTGCCGAACGCTTGTCGATGAGTCCTCCATTGCACGAAGGGAGTCTCCCCTCGCCTCGTAAGTATACCAGTATGAGATGAGCCCACGCCCGTCAAGAGCCGCACCGCTGAGCAGTTTGAGTTTGCAATCAGATCAGGACTTCGCTCGGATATCTGCTGCGACTCGAACTAGGCTGCCCCAAATCGTCTCATCCAAACGTGTCGTGTAAACGAAGAACACGAACCTCCAGACGCAGCCTTCCATGGAGAATTACCGATCCCGTGGGACATAAATCGATACCGTTGATCATAGACCTTGGAATGCAGTCGACATACTGGAGTTAGCTTCCTGCATCAGGTTTCGAGCGTCGGACGGAATGACTTCGATATCCTTGCGGGACGCGATTCGACGGTGAGTCTTTCCGAAGACGTCACTCAACCTCTCCCAAGTCTGGATCGTAGAGACAGGCGACCTGTCTAGACTGTCCAACGCGGACACGCTCCTCTACGTTTATTGTCGAAAGGCAGCGAACTGATCGTTGCAAGTAGCTTAGGTGACATTCGATCTATCCGAAGCGGTGATATAATCTTCTGCTCGTCCTCCTCGCGACTGGCGACGGCCCGTTCAAGCCCGCTGTTGGCTTCAGTGGGGCCGGCATACACCCTTTCGCCCGCTCAGCCCGTCCGCAGTCAAACTCCCAACCCTCACCCGCAAAAGCTCATTCGCCGCCCAACCACCAGCCACAGACACCGGAATAAAGTTATCCGACAAAGCCTCAGTCACAGCCGAATCCCCACCCCGCAAAGTCACCACCGAAAGCTCCTCACCCACAAACCGCGCCCGAAACGCCTCATTCTTCCTCGAAATCAAATCCCTGCAAAGCCGCCTTCCGCTCCTTCACCGCTTCCCCATGCACCGGATTCGCCCCATGCATCGCAAAAGCCGCCGTCCCCGGCCGCGCCGAAAACGGAAAGACATGCAAATAAGTGAACGGCAGCCGCTCGATGAACTCGTAAGTCTCCCGAAACAGAGCCTCGCTCTCGCCCGGAAAGCCGATCATCACATCCGCGCCAATCGCCGCATCCGGCAGCGCCGCGCGGATCTCCTCCACCTTCGCCGCATAGTGCCAGGGACGATACCGCCGATGCATCCACCGCAGCACCGCATCCGAACCCGACTGCAGCGGCAGATGCACATGCCGAGCCAGCCGCGGATGCGGGCCACATCCATACTGCCGAAACAACCCAATCAGCTCCGAAGACCAATCCATCGGCTCAACCGAACTGATCCGCAGCCGAGGCAGAGTCGTCCGCTCCAGAATCGCCGCAACCAACTCCTCAAACCGCGCCACCGGAGAAAGATCCCGACCCCAGCGCCCCAGGTTGATGCCCGAAAGCACCAACTCCTTCCCGCCCGACTCGGCGAACTCTTCCACAGCCCGCAAACACTCATCCAGAGAAACCGAACGGCTCGGCCCCCGAGTCACTGGAATAATGCAGAACGAACACCGGTTCCCACACCCATCCTGAATCTTCAAATTAGGCCGCGTCTGATGAGCGTCGGCAGCAAAAGCAAGCGCCGCAATCTCGCTATGCGCAAAGAGCGGGTCATGCCAGACCGCAGCAGCCTCGCGCTTCGCAGAGGAGGTACCGTCCAGAAGCGACTCAACCGAAATAAGGCCGCTCAACAACCGATCCGCAGGCAACCCCGACCCAGGCGCCACACTCTCAACCGCAGCTTTGACAACAAGCGACTTATGGCTATTGCCAACAACCACATCCACGCCATCAAGCCCCGCAACCTCCTCCGGAGCACGCTGCGCATAGCAGCCCGTAACTACCACCCGAGCATCCGGATTTGCCCGCCGCACCTTCCGCAGAAAAGCGCGCGCGTCACGGTCCGCCTCGGCGGTCACGCTACAAGTGTTCAGAATCACAACTGTCGCATTCCCGACATTAGCGGCCCGCGAAAGCCCAGCCTGCCGCAGGCCCGAGGCAATCGCTTCGCCATCCGCCCGGCTCGCCCGGCAGCCAAAGTTCTCAACGTGATATTCTTCCACGTTGTTCAGTCTATCAACGCGGTGGACGCCCGTTGGGGCCTCCATCAAATCGCACAAACCGCTAACATATATGTTTAAGTCTGAAGCTCCCGGAGCAGTCTCCCCATGATCAAACGCCGCATCTTGCTAGTCGACGACGAACTGGCCATCCTGCTCACTCTCAAGGCAGTTCTCGAAATCAACGGCTTCGAGGTTGAAACCGCCGCCTCCGCCAAAGAAGCAAAACTGAAGATCCGCTCCCACACCTATCACATGGTCATCACCGACATGCGCATGGAGAGCGACACCGCCGGCAACGAAGTCGTCTCCGCCGCCCGCAAGGCGGCCTATCAGCCGGCCGTCGCCATGCTCACCGCCTTCCCCCTCCCCGACTCCGAATGGCAGGAAGACGGCGCCGACGAGATGCTCGTCAAGCCAATGAACGCCTCCGACCTCGTCCGCCAGCTCGAAGCCTTATTGATTTCGCACGAAGACAAAAAGCACCCGAAGGAAGTGCTCCCGCTAGGAAAGGCAGCAGCCAAGCCCCGCGCCGGAGCAGTCTCCGCTTGAGACGATCGCGATTCCAGAACAAATGTCGTCCTGAGGCGAAGCGGAAGGATGCGTGGTTTCAGCGATATGGGTGCCCCATCCTTCGCGCCTTTTGCGAAGGGTGGGTAGAACAAATCTCCCCAGCCCGAACAGATGTCATCTTGAGCAAAGCCACGAAGGCCCCATTCGAGTTCTCTGTTGGTGTGAGTAGGGATTTGTGGCTCCGCTCACTCGAACACTCACCAATCCAAGAACAAATGTCATCCTGAGGCGAAGCCGAAGGACCTGCGGTTTGTCTAAAGTCGCGCCGCAGGCGCATCTTCTGAAGCTTTTCGAGTCTTCAAGTCAGCTGCCTGACCCGCCTGCACTACTGCCCGCCCTTTGCACTCTGGTCCGTAATCAACAGCACATTCGAGTTCGACTGCTCGCGCAGCACCACAAGCTGAGTACCATCTGGCGACCAGCCATAATCGCGAATCGGGATCGGTGAGCTCTCGATCATCGCCTTCCCCGGGCTCCCGTCCAGCGGCTGTGAAAACAGCGACCACTGGCCATTTTCGATGATCGGATACACCAAAGCTTTGCCGTCCGGAGTGAGGTGCCAGCGATTGATCGACCAACGCTTGTCGAGGGTCAGTGGCTTCGGTGGCGAGTCGGGATGCGCCATATCGTGCGCCTCCGCCAATATCCTCTCGTCGTGTACATCGACTCCGGCAGTGCGCCCGACCGCCACTATCCCGTCCTTTGAAAACGCAACCGGATTAGTACCCGACGCCGTAAAGAGTTTGCGCGCCGTACCGCCCGCCAGCGGCATGCTCCAGGCTATAGCGGTAGTTCCGTCGAGCTCGGTGTAGTTCACCGCGTCGCCCGTCAGGCACTGCGGGCCGCGAACCAGTTTGCCCGTCGTGAGCCGCGAAACCCCCGTACCATCGGCGTTCACCCGGAACGCCTCGGAGTGGTCGACCCCCTTGGGAATGCCGGTAAACACAATCTTTCCATCCGCACACGCGGAGATGAATCCGCCAACTTGGACTTCCCCGGTGTCGACAGGAGCCACCCCTTGCTTCTCCCGATCATAGAGGTCGATTCGTCCATGCCCGATGAACGCAATATGCGTTGCATCCTGCCAGGCCAATGCCGCCGGAGATATCCTCAGGCTGGCCGTCGACACCGCCGTCCCTCCGTCGCTCTTATAAAACGAAAGCTCCGAGTCCAGCGTCGACGACACCGTCGCAAACTTGTGCCCGTCCCCTGAAATCGCCACAAAACTATAAGTATTCAGATCGTTGGTAATCGGCTTGAGCTGCCCCGACGCCAAGTCCAGCAAACCGATCTGAACGATGTCAGACTGCTGTCTCAAGTAGGTACCAACCAGGTGCTCACTGTCCGGCATCCATCCGAAATATTGTCCAAACTGCAAATCCGCCGGCGCCGGCACCGTCCGCGTCTGCTTCGATTCCACGTCATAGACCTGATAAAAGGTCTCGCGGCCATTCCGCAGCTCGTTCCACGCAATCTTCTTGCCGTCCGGCGACCAGTGCGGGAACGATGACGGATTGTCCCCGTGATAGACCAACTCATCCCCACTCAGGTCCGCATTCACCACGTGCATCTCGGCGAAATGGTCCTTCAGCTCCGGCGTCTGCCGCAGAAACACAAACCGCTGCCCATCCGGAGAAAAGCTCGGCGCGCTATCCACATCGCGAATCAGCGTCCGCGGCGTCCCGCCAAACACCGGAATCGAATACAGCGTCCGGATATAAGAGCTGTCCTCTGAACTTCGCGAGAAATAAAGATTGTTCCCGTCCACCCCAAACGCCAGCCCCACATAGTTCCCGCCAAACGGAGGCAGAATCTGCGTCTCCGCATTCGTCGGCAAGTTGCGGATCCACAGCGACGACTTCCCTTTATCGACCTTCACCAGCGCCAGCGTCTTTCCATCCGGAGACATCGCCAGAATCGACGCATCCCCGCTATCGGTAATCTGCCGCAAACTCACATTGGAGAACGGCGTAGTCCGCGGCATGACACGCCAGATCGCCAATGCCAGCCCCGCCACGATGACCGCCGCCACCAAGCCAATCACCAACAGTTTCCCGCGGCCCAACGGCTTCCCTGCAATTCCCACGCCTGAGCTAAGTCCAGCCGCGCTCGACCCCGAAACCGCCGCTGCATTTACCCCCGACGTAAAAGACACCCCACCAATCCCAGCCGCCGGAGTCGACCCCGAAGAAGCCGTCGCAATCGCACGGTCCGAAGTCGTCTCCTTCCGCAGCCGCTTCAAGTCGGCCCGCATATCTGCTGCCGACTGATAGCGAAGGTCCGGATCCTTATCCAGCGCCTTATTCAGAATCCGCCCGAACTCCGCCGGCAGCGCCGCATTCAGCTCCAGCGGAGCCGTCGGCGCATGATTCAAAATATTGCTAAAGATGACTGCAGTCGTCGTCCCGCCAAAAGGATGCTTCCCCGTAGCCAGCTGATACAGCACCACGCCCAGCGAAAACAAATCGCTCCGCGCGTCCAGCTTCTCGCCCCGCGCCTGCTCCGGAGACATATAAGCAACCGTCCCCACCGCCGACCCCGCGCTTGTCAGCGAATTCGCCGCCGTCGCCGCATCCGGCCCATCGCTCGTCGCGTCGGATGCAGCGGCCTCAGTCAATTTCGCCAGCCCAAAGTCCAGCACCTTCAACTGCCCCGAGGGAGAAAGAAACAAATTCGCCGGCTTAATGTCGCGATGAACAATCCCCTTGCGGTGCGCCGCATCCAGCGCATCCGCCGCCTGGATCCCGAAGTCGAGCAACCGGTCAAGCGCCATCGGCAGCGCCGTGGGCACCTTGTCCAGGCTCTTGCCCTCAAGGAACTCCATCGCCAGAAACGAGCGCCCCTCATGCTCGCCAAACTCATAAATGGTGCAGATGCCGGGATGATTCAGCGCCGACGCCGCCCGCGCCTCGCGCAAAAACCGCTCCAGTGACGCCGCGTCCGTATGGGTTTTTTCAGGAAGAAACTTCAGCGCCGCCCGCCGGCTGAGGGTAATGTCCTCGGCCAGGTAAACCACGCCCATGCCGCCCTCGCCCACCGGCGAAAGAATGCGGTAATGTGAAACAACCGAACCCGCCGCGATCTCAGTCATGTCCACTCAAGACGAAAATCCAAACCAAGGTAAAGTCCCGCCAACCCAACCCGCTGCAATCCCCCGCAACGAACCAGGGAAACAAACCAGCATCGATTCAATCTGATTGGTGAAGTCTACACGATGGGTCGGCATTCGCAGCCATGAATTCCGGCGTAGGTAACATCCTGCCTGAATTCAATCCGGCGCCTTGATGGGCGGCCAGGATCGCTGACCAGAACTCGACTTGTCCTACTAAGGTTTCCTCAATCACTGATTTTGGCGATTTACGATTTATCGAAGCAGCGGCTGCGAGTAAAGGCGATTCGCCTGTCCGGGCCGCCGGCTTTTTCGTCCAACCGCTTCACTCAATTCAAGCGGAACGCATATAGGGTGTCTCCGCCCGCACTCAGAATGTACTGATGGCCATCGAGCATATACGACTCCGGAGCGTTGCTGACGTGGATAAATGTATGCCAAAGAGGGTTCCCGGTTGCGGCTTCGTAGGCGATGAGATTCCCGGAGGCATCCGGCGCAAACAGCAGATGGCCAGCCGTGGTCATCACTCCGTTGCCTACGCTGGACGACGCGATCCCTGGATAACGCCGCTGCCAGCGAGACTTGCCCGTCTTGTAATCGATGGCCAGCAGATATTGACCGAGCGACCCGAGGCTCAACTCGTCCTTGCCGCCCAGGCCCATCGCGCCGCGCGGGTCTTTCGTGGCCAGGTAGTACATCGCATAGCTCTCGGTTGCGTTTACGTAGAACAACCCGGTTTGCGGGCTATAGGCCGGCGGAGGCCAGTTCACAATGCCGCCGTTCGACGGCGAGACCAGCGCGCCGCCGAGATCGAAGTCTTTTGCGGGAATTCGCTGCGGTGCGCCGTTCTTGTCGTATTCGCTCTGCGCCCAGTTCGGAGAGTCGACCAGTTTTGTGGTCAGCAAATGTTCTCCGGTCAGCCGATCGATCACGAAAAAATAGCCATTCCGCGCCCCGGTTAAGACAAGCTTTCGCGGCTTGCCGTCCAATGTTCCGTCGACCAGGATGGGGGTCTGGGCCGAATCGAAGTCATGGGTGTCGTGCGGGGATGTCTGGTAATACCACTTCATCTTGCCTGTTTCCACATCCAGAGCGACCAGGGTGCAGGTATACAGGTTGGCACCCGGCCCCCGGGACTCCGAGGTATATGCTGCGGTGGGATTAGCCGTACCAAAGATGTATAAATGCGACTCCGGATCGTAGGAACCGGGGACCCAGACGTTGCCTCCTCCATGAGAAGCAGCATCGAGGTTCTTCCAGGTGTCGAGACCGGGGTCCCCCAGCTTCGTGGGAACGGCATACCACTTCCACTCCACATCTCCGGTCTTCGGATCGAACGACTGGAGGATGCCGGGCTCATCGAGATCGTTTCCCGTGCCAACCAGCAAATGGTCGCCGACAACAATCGGCGCCATGGTGGAGAAATACTGCAGATCGAACGGAGCAATCTCCTTCTGCCATATCTCCTGGCCGGTTTTGGAATCCAGACAAACCAGGAAATCGTCGGGAGTTTCAAAGAACACACGATCATGCCAGATCCCAACGCCGCGATTGCCAATATGCGTGCCGCCCCGCGTCTTCCAGACGTAATGCCACAGCTCATGTCCGTCGCGCGCATCGAGCGCCCAGGTGTTGTCGGGGGTAGTGACGTAGAGCGTTCCGTCGACCATAAGTATGGCGCCGCGAATATTCGCCTGCCCCGTCGCCTCGGTAGAACCGATACCCCCAACAATGGTCTTCGGAGCACGAGGATTCCCTGCGACGCCGGTAACCACGCGGCTCACCCAGGCAAGAGACAAGTTCTTTACATTGCTCGTGTCGATCTGCGTGAGCGGGCTATAGCGCTGCCCGGAATAGTCGCCCGAATACACCGGCCACGAATCCGGCTTCGGACTGAGGATGTCGGCCGGATCGAGACTCTGTGCTGCCGCGCCGACAGGAAGAATAAGAAAGAGTATGCCGAAGCAATACGCGAGCACTGTTTTCATTTCAAGGTCACCAGGTAGGCCGTGATGTCGTGAATCTCTGAATCCTTGATCGTCCGGAACATCTCGCGATGCGCCTGGACCGGATCGTGGACCTCAACTTTGGGCAGATCGCCGACGCGCTCGAAGCTGTGCGTCGCTCCATCCGGCGTCTTCAGCGCAACATAGAAATCGTCGATGCGCTCGAGCGTTCCCGTCATCGCCCGGCCATCGACCGTAACTGTTACGGTCACCGGCGGCACTTTGCTGCCTGGATATTTACTGGGAGGCCCGCCAAAGCCCAGGTTTCCCGGGCTGCCGGGCAGGATCCACGCCTGTTGAAAGGTCCTCGGATCGGGAATCGCGTCAATCAGATATTTGAAGTCTTCAGCATTGGCGTGACATGAAGCGCACATCCGGCCGTAGGTGGCCTTGCCGGCAGCCGGGTCGCCGACGACGATGTTGATGACATCCCGATTACCGAAGTCGCGGCCTCCGACTTTCTGGCTGTGGAGAAAGCCGGCGATGTCGGCGATCTGCGCGTTGGTCAGTTCGATCGCGGGCATCCCTTTGTCGACCCGCGAGCCGTGAACGATGGGAGCGATCAGCTCGCCGTTCTGGTCCTGCAGTACAACCTCCGAGCGAAGCAGGTTCGGACCGATAGAGCCACCCCTGGCATCCGAGCCATGACAAAACGAGCAGCTCACGCTGTATTGGCTCTTGCCGCGTTCCACCACCTCAGGAGGAATCTCCCGATGGTCCTTGAAACCCATCATCTGCCTCGCGAATGCGCTTGCAGCAGGGTCCTGACCATGCGCGCCCCCCGAAGGTTGTTCCTGTTGCTGCGCCGGCGGCGAAGCGCTCTGGCCCGGAGAGATTGACGGCTGAGTATTGCTCTGTGCAGCAGCCTGGCTCTCCGACGCTGCGAATCGTTGTTGAAGGCAATACAGCAAGAAAAAGACGAGACAGGCAAAGACTGCCTTTTTGCGGCTCAAAGGATTCACCCTACTAAAGTACTAAAAATAGCAGGGCACAGACACGTAGCTCTCGTTTCGGCGTCAGATTAACTGTCTGCGCATTGTGCAGGCACAGTCGATGAAAACCGGAGTAGCATGTCGTTGAGGGGACGAAAGTCATGAACAGACGAGAGATGCTCGCCACCACCGGTGCTGCAACGCTTGCGGCACTGTACGCGCCGAAGTTAATGCAGGCCGAGGCCCCAGCCAGCCGCGTCGCCATCGTGCGCTGCCGCGATTACGCGAAGTATGAGCAGCAACTCTCTCTCGCCTTCGACCAGATCGGCGGCATCGAAAAGCTGGTGCGCGGCAAGACCGTCGCCCTCAAGCTGAACCTCACCGGAAATCCAAAGAACTGGCCACTCACGCCCGAGCTGCCCTATCGCACCGATCCACTATCGGTGGCGGCGACGGTGCATCTTTTTGCAAAGGCGGGTGCAAAGCGCGTTCGCATGATAGAAAGCTTCTTCCCCGCCGAGCAGGATCTCGCCCTGTGGGCACGCTACGGCCTCGACGTAACCGCGATCAACAACATGGGCATCCCGGTGGTTTGGGAAAACGTCCAGAACCTCGGCAACTACAAAGAATATGTGCGCGTGAAAGTGCCGTGGGGCGGGTACGCCTACCCGGCATACCACCTGAACCCCGCGTTCTACCAGTGCGACGTATACGCCTCGATGGCCAAGCTCAAGAACCATTGGATCGCTGGCGTGACCATGACCATGAAGAACAACTTCGGCAACACCCCCTGCTCGCTCTATGGCAGCGACTGCGGCCCCACCGGCAACGAGCGGCCAACCCAAGAGCGCATAGCCGTCCTGCACGAAGGAACGACGCCCGCACCCTCGGTAGTCGATGCAGAACTGCATCCGGATTCGCCCCGCGATCCCGGCTATCGCGTTCCCCGCATTCTCGTCGATCAGAACGGCATTCGCCCCATCGATCTCGCGATCATCGACGGAGTCGAGACCGTGCGGGGAGGCGAAGGTCCGTGGCTCAAAGGCCTCGAAAAGATGACCCCCGGAGTAATCATCGCCGGCCGCAACGCAGTCAACGTCGACGCGGTCGGAATGGCGGTGATGAGCTACGAGACGTACGCCGAGCGCGGCACGTCGCCATTCATCCGCGGAGACAACTCCCTACGCCTCGCCGAAGACGCCGGCATCGGCACCCGCGACCTAAAGCGCATTGAAGTAGTCGGACTCTCGATCAAAGACGCTCACATCAACTTCGGCCCCGGTGCGGTCGGCAAGACGATGAGCGAATTGAAGGCGTAGTCACGCAGAGCTAAGGCAGCTTGTTCAGGCTCTTCAGGATTTGTTGGGTTAGGTCGGCGCAAGCTTCCGTGAACATCGCCTTGGAAGCGTTGCGCGTGTCAGGAATGAGCGACGCGCCATTGGCGATGGCCTTTCCTGTTATACCGCTCCGAAGGGTAAAGAGAACGCTGTCCTTGTCCTCCCCTACGGAACGTCCCCCCTTCCAGAGACTGCCGTGATAACCCAGCTCGACAACGTAGGCACAACGCAGGCCGCTGACCGCCTGTGGCACGTCCTTCTCTATCTCAGCCGGGAGCACCGTAATGTGCAGCGGAGCGCCATTGGTAAGTTTTCGGGCAGAGAGCATGTCATATACTTCGGCAGCCCAAGGACCGGCAGGAGGATCGTATTGATTCCACAAGGAGGGCTTGATTTGAACCAGGCAGAGAGACAGCGGAGCTTGCTGAGCGAAAAGCCGGAAACCGGCCAGCAGAGTCAAAGCGAACGCGACTGAGAGTCGCCGAAACATGATCTCTTCAGGGTAGCGCAGTCGTCATGGCCGGGAACAGACCATGAGCTGCTGGATCAAGAAGAAGCCTTCTCTGCAGATTGTAGGTTGTGATTTCCATCCGAGTTGGCAGCAGGTAACGATTTTCGATCCGAGACTGGAGAGTAGCCGGAACGGAAGTTAAGCAACGGAGACGGCGAGGCGAAGCGGTTCGGTCTTCTAGTGCCGCCAATGGATCGATAGACACCGCCGACTTCCCGTTACCAATCTGGTGCCGATCAGCGAGACTCTGCGACAGCCTTTGTCTCTTCTTTCGGTGGGACGCTTAGCAACAGTGCTACTCCTATCACTCCGAACAGGATCACATCGTCGTAGCCGCGTGGAACCCTGTGCATGGAAGTCTCGGCTGATTGGATGAACATGGTCGCAGAATGTGCGATGGCGTGCCACGCCGCGAAAGCGATCACCAATCGGTACTCTACGGGTTTTCGGACAGCCAACAGCAGAAACACACCTAGAGCGACGAGAAACGTGATAAACATTGGCTCGCACTCGTTGTCGTGCATTTCAAGCAGCCAGTTGCTGTGCCATAACTCAGTGCACAACGGGTAGAGCAGGCACACATAGAAAAGTCCCACCAATGCAACAACGATCTGTCGGATGCGCTTTATGAGACCTCCCCAACGGCGACCGGGTGTCTCTGTAATGATAAACGCGCTTCTCGGGAGCTTCAGCATGATCGCCTGCGCCGAAGGCCGCATCTCAAATCGAGATTGTGGGGCTCCCGCTACTGCTTGATCACCGTTCCATCCCGCTTCCGGATCTCGCCCCAACCGCCATTCAGATGGTTTGCGCTTTCAGCAAAAGGAAACTTCGCCGCCAGCTTCTCATCGATTTCGATTCCCCACCCCGGCCGCTCATTCACCCAGAAGTAACCATCCTTCATCTCAGGACACCCCTGGAAGATCTCCTTCGTCTCCGCATTAAAGGGCGTGTACTCCTGAATGCCAAAGTTATAGCTCACGAGATCGAGCGTGATGTTCGCCATATGCCCTACCGGCGAAACATCTCCCGGGCCATGCCATGCGGTCTTCACGCCATACTGCTCAGCCAGGACCGCGATCTTGCGCGCCGGTGAAAATCCGCCCGCCTGCGAGACATGTACGCGGATATAGTCGATCAGCCTCTGCTCAATCAACGGTTGCCACTCATGAGGATTGTTGAAGAGCTCTCCCATGGCAATCGGAGTCGCGCACTGCGCCCGTATCTGGCGGAAGTATTCGTTGTCTTCGGGCGACAGCGGGTCTTCCAGAAAAAACATCCTGAACTTCTCCGCTTCCTTGCAGAACTGCACCGCCTCGTTCGGAGTCAGGCGTTCATGCATGTCGTGCAGCAACTCCACCTCTTCTCCAAGCTCCGTCCTGCAGACCTCCAGCAACTTCAGTGCACGACGCATCTGATACGCGGGCTCGAATAAAGGCTTGTCATGAAGCGCCTTTAACGGCACAGCATTCCCGTGCGCCGAGCCATAGCCCGCCATCCCCGGCAACCCAACCTGCACCCGCACATTGCGGAAACCCTCCGCCATCAGCTTCTTCGCCGCAGCCACCACATCTTCAAATTCAGGCCCATCCGCGTGGGCGTAGCAATCGACAGCCTCGCGGCATTTGCCTCCTGCCAGTTGATAAACCGGCATTCCCGCTTGGCGCCCTTTGATGTCCCACAACGCCTGGTCGATTCCGCTCAATGCATTGTTAAGCACCGGGCCGTTTTTCCAATAGGAGCTGTCATAGCAGCTCTGCCAGATGTCCTCAATCCGGTCCGTTGTTTTTCCCAGCAGAAACGGCTTCAGATACCGCTCCACCGCCGGCTTTACCAGGTCAGCTCGCTGAGTAAACGTCGCGCAGCCATAACCGTACAGGCCATCCTGATCGGTGGTAACCTTGACCACCGTCAGCCTCACGCCAGCCGGAGCGCACTCGATGACACTGATGTCTTTGATACGAGGCGTCGCCATGCCCCGCGTGGCCCGCGCCAACTGTTCCTGCGCTCGAACCGCAGGCGCCGCTAGGCCCACCACGCCAAGTCCGCCAATCGATTTCAACAAATCCCGCCGATCCATCGACATAGAGCCACTCCCATCTGAACTGTGAATGCCTGAGAAGAATACCCGAAAACCAGGAGCGTTCAATTTCCGCCAGCGCGCAGTGGCCCATTTACCGGGGCCCCCGGCGACAGGTCTTCGTCGCTGGGGTGGTTCAAGCCCCGCTGTTGGGCTTGAGTGGGGCCGGAACCCCTGGCTCAAACAATCGAAGACGAAAGAATTAGGCGGTTAGCAAAGATTCCTCTTGATCAACGTGCCAACCAGTCCGTATAGTGCGTTGTATACCAACTGGTTGGTATGCCTATGACGACAACCGAAGCAAGGCACGAATCGAAAACCAAATTCCTCCAGGCAGCGATCCACGTGATCCGCGTCAAGGGATATACGGCCACGCGGGTTGAAGACGTCTGCGAGGCTGCCGGCCTGACCAAAGGAAGCTTCTTCCACCACTTTGACAGCAAGGACGAGCTCGCGCTCGCCGCGGCCGACTATTGGATTGAGGGCACGGACGCGCAGTTTGGCTCCGCGTCCTACCACCAGCTAGCCGACCCGCTGGAGCGGTTGCTCGCCTATGTGGACCTTCGTAAGGCGCTGCTGACGGGCGAGTTGCCCGACTTTACCTGCCTCGCCGGGACGATGGTCCAGGAGGTCTACCACACCAGCCCGGCCATCCGGGAGGCCTGCAACCGCAGCATCAGCGGGCACGCGGCAACGCTGCTCGCCGACATTGAAGAGGCCATGCGGCAGCGCCGCATGCGCCCGGAATGGACCGCCGAAAGTCTCGCTCTCTACACCCAGGCCACCCTCCAGGGCGCGTTCATCCTGGCCAAGGCCCGGGGCGGAGCCGCAGTTGCAGCGCAGTGCATTGATCATCTGCGGCGATACATCGAGTTGCTGTTCCAAACATCGCCGCATTCCGCGTCGCCCCGGCCGTCGGGAATTTCGGCCACAGTCCGAAAACAGCGTGGAAGGGCGAAATGATACTAGGTTGGCGATTCAAAGCGTGGTCCCAGAAAGCTACAAACCCAGAATCTGGAAGGGGAATACACATGACTAGCATCGGAGTATCACGACGGAAGGCGCTCCAATCAGGAGCTTGCGCATTGGCTGGAGCGGCAGGGCTCTTGCTAACCACATCAGCGCACGCCGGTACGGGCACCACCTACGAAGAAATTGTCCGCGAGTGGTACAAGGCATGGGAGAAGAAGGACCAGGCTCAATTTGAATCCCTCATGGCCGACAACTTCACCTTCACCAGCGCGGCTGGCGACGACCACATCAGTAGAAGCACTTTCAAAACGCAATGCTGGGATACCCAGATTAACTTCATCGGTCGCTTTGATCTGGAGCAGGTCTTCGGAAGCGGCAACGAGGCCTTTGCGAAGTATCTCTGCCACACAAAAAACGGCAAATCATTCCGGAACGTAGAGTATTTCCGGCTCAAAGACGGGAAGGTGGAGAGTATTGAGTGCTACTTTGGGGGGAAATCCACATTTCCCTCAGCAGTAAGCAATGGGACCTAGCTTTCGAAAACACCCGTCCGCACTGCGATACGTTCCATACCAATTAGTCGGTATGTCAATGAAAACGTTCGAGACGACGAACTGCACCAACCCTAGCGGAGTGAAAGTAGTGGCGAGAGACTTGTCAGGAATTGCACCCGTCATCCCTATCGACCGTCTCGATACGCTTCCTCTGCACCGTCAGATCTGCGAAGGCTTCCGCGCCGCAATCCTGCATGGCAATCTGCAGCCCGGACAACAAGTACCCTCCAGCAGGGACCTGGCGGAAGATCTCGAGGTATCCCGTTTTCCGGTCCTCGACGCCTACGCACAGTTGCGTTCCGAAGGTTACTTCGAAAGTCGAGTCGGATCGGGAACCTTCGTTTCGGCATCATTGCCGGGCCAACTCCCGCACCTGACAAGATCACCGTCAGTCGCAGGAGGATCTCGCTGTCTCTCCAGGCGTTCCTCGTTATTACCGCGATGCGAAACCGCTCCATGGCGACATGGCTGCGGCCCCTTCGGAATGCACCCCGCGCTCGATCACTTCCCTTTCGCAGCATGGTCGAAGCTCCTGGCTGAACACGGTGGAAGACCGCGTTTACGGGCCATTTATCACAACCACCCGATGGGGCTCGATCGCTTCCGAGAAGCAATCTGCTCTTACCTCCGCACCGCGAGGGCCGTCGAATGCGACCCGTCGCAGATCATGATCGTATCGGGATCGCAACAGGCTCTCGAAATTACGGCAAGGGTGCTGCTCGATCCTGGCGACCCGGTGTGGATCGAGGAGCCGGGCTACCCGCTTGCACAGTCGGTTCTGCTCGGGGCAGGCTGCCGAATTTTCCCCGTCCCGGTAGACGGCGAAGGCCTCAATGTCTCTGCAGGGGTCAATCTGTTTCCGAGAGCGCGTGCCGCGTTCGTTACGCCGTCGCACCAATATCCCCTCGGCAGTGACCATGAGCGCTGCTCGCCGGCTGCGTCTGCTCGATTGGGCTCGGGACAACGGAGCATGGATTGTAGAGGACGACTATGACAGCGCGTACCGTTACGACACCGCATCGGCTCCCTCCATTCAGGGGATCGATTCCGACGCTCGCGTAATTCACATTGGCACATTCAGCAGAGTTATCTTTCCATCCGTAGGACTGAGTTACATAGTTATCCCACCCGACCTTATTGAAAGATTCATGGCAGTACGATTCTCGTTAGGTGTCTTCCCCTCCGGCTTATTCCAGGAAGTGCTCACCGATTTCATCCGTGACGGCCTCTTTGCCCGCCACATTCGCCGCATGCGGGCACTCTACAAGGAACGCCGCACTGCTCTGGTCAAGAGCCTGCAGAACACTTGCAGCGATATGCTCCAGATCCACGGCTCCGGAGTCGGAATGCACCTGACGGTGACCCTCCCATCGGGATTTAACGACGTAGAAATCGGGAGTCAGGCAGCAAGGTTCGGCTTATGCCTATGGCCACTGTCGCCGTGTTACAGGAATAAACCCCGCCACGGCTTCATGCTCGGGTTCGCAGCCACTCCAGCAAACCAGATGGCGGGTGCAGTGGACCAGCTACGGAGACTCCTGAAGGTGGCCCATTCAAGCCAACAGTTGGCTTGAGTGGGATCAGCGATGGTGGCCCATTCAAACTCCGCTGTTGGGCTTGAGTGTGATCGGAAACGATAGCTGATGGAGGCCCATTGAAGACCGCTGTTGGGAGGGGGCTCAGACAGCAAGGCGCTTGCCAGGATAAGGCGGCGCCTCCGGAGCGCTTCCCAAGAAAGACAGAGCCAACATAAACCAGCGCTCCGATCCCAACTGCAATGGACATGATCTCCACATCCTGCCAGCCGAATCTGTGCGGGATGATGACAAGAATGATCGGTGTGAGAAGAGCCACGACAATGAGACCAAGCGCATGTCCCCTTGAGCTTCTTCGCACGGTCTCCGTGGTCGACTTACATGCGGCTATCATACGCCGAAAGGCAAAAACGTAACCAAAGAAACAGGGCGTCCGATGAGGACGCCCCGTCTTACTCGGTCCCTAAAAGAAACTACTGCAGCAAAGTCCCATCCTCCAGCTCAGCCTTCGCCTCTTCCGGAGGAATCACCACCGCCGCCGCAACCTTGTCATCCTCTTCCAGGTTGAGCAGCTTCACACCCTGCGTCGAGCGCCCAGCCGAACGCACCGTCTTCGTATCGATGCGGATGATCTTGCCATACTGGCTGATCACCATCAGCTCGGAGGTGTCGTCAACCAGATTGATCGACTGCACCTTACCGTTCTTCGCCGTAGTCTTGACGTTGATCACGCCCTTGCCACCGCGAATCTGCAAGCGATACTGGTCAACATCGGTCCGCTTGCCGAATCCGTTGCTGGTAACCGACAAGATCAGGCTCGAAGTATTCCCGCCCTTACCGTTCGCCACCCGCTCCTTCGGAGTCGCGGCCAGCCCGACCACATAGTCGTTCTTGCCCAGGTCGATGCCGCGAACACCATAAGCCGGACGACCCATCGACCGCACATCGTTCTCATCGAAGCGGATCGCCATACCCTCATGCGTCGCCAGGAAGACGATCTGGCTGCCATCGGTAATCCGAACGCCGACCAGCTCATCATCGGTGTCGATGCCGATCGCAATAATTCCGCGCGCCATCACGTTGCAGAAGTCCTTCAGCGGAGTCTTCTTCACCGTTCCCTTCTGCGTCGCGAAGAAGATGAACTTGCCCTCTTCCTCCAGGTTGCGAACCGGCAGAATATTCCGCACCGTCTCGCCCGGCTGCAGGTTCAGCAGGCTCGCAATCGCCTTGCCCTTACCCGCCGCGCCAATATCCGGCACCTCATAAACCTTCAGCCAGAAAACTCGACCAGTATTGGTAAAGCAAAGCAGGTAAGCATGGGTCGAATCGATGATCAACTGCGAGACGAAATCCTCCTCGCGCGTCTTCATCCCCAGCCGCCCCGTCCCGCCACGCCGCTGCTGGCGATAGGTCGAGATCGGCGTCCGCTTCAGATAGCCCGAATGCGAAACCGTCACCGCAACCTGCTCGTCAGCGATCAGGTCTTCGAGCTGCAGCTCAGCACTCTCGTCGACAAGCAGCGTACGCCGCGCATCGCCGTAGAGCTTCTTGACCTCTTCCAGCTCCTTCACGATCACGCCGCGCAGCTTCTTCTCCGAGGCCAGAATCGACTCATACTCGGCAATGTTCTCGCGAACCAGCCCCAGCTCCTTCATCAGCTCATCGATCGAAAGCTGAGTCAGCCTGTAGAGCTGCAGTTCGAGCACGGCATCGATCTGCCGATAGCTCATCCCCGGAGCGACAGCTAGGTTCGTCGTGTCCTTATCGAGATTGATCACAATCTCGGTAGTCAGCGACCAGGTGCGCAGGTTCTCGCGCGCCTCGGCCCGGCTTCCCGATCCGCGAATAATCTTGATAACGCGATCAAGGTTATCGAGAGCAATCTTGTAGCCCTCGAGAATATGCTCCCGCTCCCGCGCCTTGCGCAGCAGGTAAGCCGTCCGGCGCCGCACCACATCGACGCGATGGTCGATGAAATGCTGAATCGCCACATGCAGAGGAAGCTCCTTCGGCTGGCCATTGACGACCGCCAGAAAGATCATCGAGAAGCTTTCCTGCATCTGCGTGTGCTTGTAGAGCTGGTTCAGCACGATCTGCGCTTCGGAGCCGCGCCGCAGCTCGATCACGATCCGCATGCCATCGCGGTCGCTCTCATCGCGGACCTCGGTGATGTCGTCAATCACCTTCTCGTGATAAAGCTCGGCGATCCGCTCGATCAACTTCATCTTGTTGACCTGGTACGGAATCTCGCTGACGATGATCGCCTGCTTTTCCTTGGTGATGTTCTCGATCGCAACCTTGGCCCGCATCAGGAAGCGTCCACGCCCCGTCGAGTAGGCCTGCGCAATTCCCGAGCGCCCATAGATAAAGCCGCCGGTCGGAAAGTCCGGCCCCTGCACATGCTTCAGCACGTCGATCAACCCGGCCTGCGGATTGTTGATCATCTCGATCGTCGCGTTCACGACTTCAGTCAGATTATGCGGAGGAATGTTGGTCGCCATGCCCACGGCGATCCCGTTCGAACCATTAATGATCAGGTTCGGAATTCGCGTCGGCAGAACCGTCGGCTCCATCGTCGACTCGTCATAGTTCGGCGTGAAATCCACCGTCTCCATGTCGATGTCGGCCAGCATCTCGCTGGCGATGCGCATCATGCGGCTCTCGGTATAACGCATCGCCGCCGGCGGATCGCCATCGACGGAGCCAAAGTTCCCTTGCCCATCGATCAGCGGATAGCGCAGGCTGAACGGCTGCGCCATGCGCACCATCGTGTCATAGATCGCCGAGTCGCCATGCGGATGAAAAACACCCATCGCCTGACCCACGACCTTGGCGCACTTGGCATATCTCTTGTTGTACGGCAAGCCCATCTCGTGCATCGTGTACAGAATGCGCCGATGCACCGGCTTCAGCCCGTCGCGAACATCCGGCAGCGCCCGCCCAACGATGACCGACATCGAGTAAGCGAGATACGAGCTGCGCATCTCCTCTTCAATATTGATCGGGATAATGCTCGACGCGCCGGTCGGCCCGCCACTTCCATCATTGCCGCCATCGTTCCCATTAGGCGAGCTCCAGGGGAAGAAGGGGATTTTCGTCATTTGCCATAGTTGGGTTCCATCGAGAAGGTCAGCTGGCGCTATCGGGGATATTTCTCGGCTTGGGATCGGGCCAGCTAATACCGGGGTTCCTGAGTTTCTATCTCTATGATATAGAAAAGGTTAGTTCATGGCAATCGGGTTTTGGAATCATGAAGTTATGGAGTGACCCCCAAATTTGAGACAGAGTAAGAAGTCCCCATTTTGATGGAATGGAGGCTTTGGATGAGTCGGAAGTATCGGGTATGGAGTTTGTTGGAGAAGCGGGCAGCGGTTGACCGGATGGGGAAGGAGAAGCACGGTGAACTGGCGGCCGAGCTGGGGATCTCGAAGCGGCAGCTGTATGCCTGGCGGGACCTTTTTCGGCGTTTGAGGGAGACGGCGAAGAAAGAAGGCAGCCGGGAGCGGGCCTTGGAGGGGGAGAACCGGAAGCTGAAAGAGGCGCTGGCGACCAAGGTGCTGGAAGCGGATTTCTTACAAGGTGTGTTGCGCAGAATCGAGGCTCGACGCCAGCCGACCAGCGGCTCCGGCGAGACTGCATCTACGAAGAGGTCCGAGTGATGCGGTCTGCAGCGCACCTTAGCATCGAGTCCATGTGCCGTCTGGGGCAGGTCAGCCGGGCGGGGTTTTATCGTCATTGGAAGCAGCATGAGCCGCGCGTCGAGCAGGCCGAGCTGCGCGCGCGGATGCATCAGATCGTGCTCACCCACCGGCGCAACTACGGTTATCGCCGGGTCACGCAGGAGCTGCGCAACCAGGGCTGGGCGGTGAACCACAAACGGGTGGCGCGGCTGATGGCCGAGGACAATCTGCTGTGCCTGCGCAAGCGCAGCTTCGTTCGCACCACCGACTCGCGCCACGATCTGCGCGTCTATGTAAACCTGGCCAGCCGCATGCAGCTGACCGGGATCGACCAGCTCTGGGTGGCCGACCTCACCTTCCTCCGGCTGGCCGAGGAGTTCCTCTATCTGGCCGTGGTGCTGGACGCCTTCTCGCCGCCGCGTGCTTGGCTGGGCGCTGGACCGAGCGGCTGGATGCAAGGCTTGCGGTGGCCGCTCTGCGCCAGGCGATCGACCTGCGCCAGCCTGCGCCCAGGCCTGGTCCATCACTCCGACCGCGGCGTGCAGTATGCCTCCAAGAGTATGTCGACGCTGCTGCTCGAGCACGGCATCGCAGCCCAGCATGAGCCGGGCCGGCAACCCGTACGACAACGCCAAGTGCGAGAGCTTCCTCAAGACCCTCAAGCAGGAGGAGATCTATACCCGGCAATATCGCGACCAGCGCCGATCTGGAGGCCCACATCGGCCAGTTCCTGGAGCGGTATTACAATCGCAAGCGGCTGCACTCGGCGCTCAACTACCGTTCGCCAGAGGCAGTTCGAACAAAGCCTGCTCAGGCCACCGCCGTTGCCGGCCGCAAGCATGAGTTTTTTCAGGCATGGGGAAATCTATCGTCCCGATGTTCACGGACAAGCCGGGGAGGAGCCGTTATGACCCCTCCCGCAGCCCTCATCGGCGCGATGAGTTCCAGCCGGGTATTCCTTGGCGAGTTGCTCTCCAGCAGAGCCCGCCTCCGCTTCCCCGGCCAACCTCATGCTGCAACCAACAACTCCCGTTCGCCAAGAAAATCCCAGCGAGCGGCGCACAGGGACTTCTCTTCCTGTCTCACCCCAGGGGTTCACTCCATTAGGAGGGCCGGAGGCTCGCCAAAAATACTTTAATTAGCGATTCAGCAATTAAAATATACAAGCTATACTTTAATTATCTGGCTTCACCAGAAAGGACGTTAATTGGAACGAGGTCCACAGGTTGATTCGCAACTTCAGTCTGTCGGTTCGCCGGAACCATATCGGGCATTCATTCCCTTTCCGCTGCCACCCAAGCCTGAGCTAGCCTGGAATCTCGATCTCACTCGCGCTCTCTCAGCCGCCGACCTGATGTTGGGCCGGCTCGACGGAATCAGCCGCACATTGCCGGACATCAACCTGCTGATCTACTTCTATAGCCGGAAAGAGGCCGTCCTCTCTTCCCAGATCGAGGGCACGCAATCCACTTTAGCGGAACTGCTTCTCTTCGAAGCCAATCAAGACGACCCGGTGAATCGCCAAGACCTTCTCGAAGTTTCCAACTACGTTGCCGCAATGGATCATGGCCTCGCCCGGTTGCGCGGCGGCTTCCCTCTGTCCTTGCGTCTCCTTCGCGAAATGCACCAGATACTGATGCGCAGCGGAAGGGGCAGCGACCAGACACCGGGGGAATTCAGGCGCTCGCAAAATTGGATTGGTGGCAAACGGCCCGGCGTTGCGACCTATGTGCCGCCTCCGGTGATGGAAATGAATCAGTGCCTCGATTCGCTGGAAAAATTTTTGCATGAGGGCGCGCGGGAATTTCCGCCGCTCATCCAGGCCGCTCTCGTTCACGTGCAATTTGAGTCGATCCACCCATTCTTAGACGGCAATGGCCGCCTGGGAAGACTGCTGATCGCGCTGCTACTCATTGAAGGCAAGGTAATCGCCGAACCACTTCTATATCCCTCGCTCTACCTTAAGCAAAATCGTGCTCGCTACTACGAACTTTTACAGGAGGTGCGCTTCCAGGGAAACTGGGAGGAGTGGATCACATTCTTCCTCGAAGCTATCGCCACAACAGCGGAGCAGGCGGTCGGGTTATCCGAAACGGTCCTGCAGCTCTTTCGGCAGGATGAACGTAAGGTCATGGCTTCCGGCATACGCCGCGGGTCGATCGATCGCGTCTACCGGCAATTTCAGCGCAACCCGATCATGCAGGTTTCCACCGCCGTCCGCACGACCCAGTTGAGCTTGCCCACCGTGATTCGTGTTCTAGAGGAGCTGGCGCGAATCGGAATACTGCGGGAAATTACCGGCAAGGAACGGAACCGCATCTACCGCTACGAGCAATACGTAAATCTGCTCAACGAAGGGACCGAACTCTAGTTGATTCGACAACGCGGGCGCCACTGCCAAACAACCGCCATTTCGTCATTGAAGAGCGCCTGAATCGAAAGTAAGCTTTGCCCATGTATCGAATTGCGCTCGGACTACTGATCGTGGGCCTAACAACCTCCGCCTCGGCTCAACAAAGTCTCCGAAAGGTAGATTTCAAGAACTTCACCTACCCCTTGAGCGGCTCTACGCTTGGCCATGATCGATTAGTGTGGCTTGATCCTTCGAGCGAACGGCACATTCGATTAGTAAAGGGGAAAGACCGACCAAACCGGCCAGGTTTCACCTTGGATTCGGTGAGCTTCGCCGACGTAACTGGGGAGAGTGTAGAAAACGCAATCGTCGTTCTACACTTTGATACCGGCGGCACACAGCAAACCGATTATGTCTATATCTATGCGCCCGGTGCCGAAAAACCAAAGCTGGTGGCATGCTTTTCCACAGGCGACCGCGCGGCTTCAGGACTCTACAAAGTCTACGGCGAAGGCGGAAAGCTGGTTGTGGAATTGTCCGATCCTGCAAAAAGCGAGGGGGATTGTTGCTCCACGGGTTTCGTGCGGACACAATACAAGTGGCAAAACGGTAGGTTTGAAGCCTCGGGCAATCAGGAATTCGGAACGATACCTCTGCGAAAAGAGCCTGATGGCTATTGAGCCAACCCCGGCAGCGCCGCCACACAAAGCCCCACCTGCATCAGCAAAATCGCCCCCGTAGCCACCAGAAAAATCCGCCGCTGCCTGGTCTCCAAAGCATCCGCAAAGACGCCCCCAATAAACGTCAGCAGAAACGGCAACGCCCAAAGCCACGGCTCCGCCTGAACTCCCGTCGTGACCACCAAAAGCAACGGCACAGCAACCAGCAACGCAGCAAAATTCCCAAAATACCGCGACCGTTTCACCGCCAGAAACAGCAGCAACGCAATCCCCGCCGCCAGAGTGGTTCCAGCATTCGGCAGCGACGAAAAGAAAATCTTCGCCGGCTCCAGCGAAAGCCACATCCGCGCCGCGCCGCTTCTGAACGCATAACTAAACGCATCCGGCCGAAACCCATACGAAGCAAACAACAACAACAGCGTACCGATCCCCGAATACACAAAGATCGGAATCAGATACGCCCGCCGCCGCTCGGCCAGATAAATCATGAATCCCAGAGAGAACACCAAAGCCAGCAACACCGCCGAAACATGCGCCGCCGCCGTAAACCCAAACGCCGCCGTCAGCAAAACAATCCGCGGACGCCACTTCTTCCGCGGCCCCTGCATCGCATGCGCCACGCCGATAGCCGTGTAGATCGCAGCAAACATCCCAAACGCCGCCAATATCTCCGCATTCGGAGTAGTACAAACCCGCACAATCTCCGGCGAAAAACAATACAGCGTCAGCGCAACAAACCCACCCTCATTGCCAAACAACCGCCGCGTCACCCACCAAAGCGCCGCACCCAGGCAAAGCCCGCAGAAGATGAACGGCAGCCGCATCAACAGCAGCGCATAACCAAGCTGGTGCCGCAGTTCCCACGGAGAATTTTCCGAAGACAACCCGGAAAGAATCCGCTCCACCGTCAGCGGCAAACCCGCTGCCCGATACGCCAGCGTTCCATCATGAATATTCCCGCAGCTCGTGAAATACCCCGCGAGCGGAGAAGGTCGCTCCCACATCTCCCGCCCGCACCGGGCGTAGTCATAGTCCCGCTCAGTCAGCGTCTGATGGCGCGTCACCCAATAGCATTGGCAAAAAAGGAGTAACAGCAAAACTGCCGCAATCCGTTGCGGACGGTCGAACCGGAATTTGCGCAGCCGCTGGGAGAAAGACATCGTCCAAGTCTCAGTCTACTAGACCGGGCCTGCCTGAACTCCGACCAATCCAGTCGCCCATAAGTACGACCAAACCTGTCTCAATTCAAGCACTTACCTTGATTTTTCTTCTTGCGCCATATGGCTTTCGCGCATCATACTTTCAGCAACAAACTGACCGCAGGAGGTCACTATGTCGGCAATTCATGATGGACAGTGCGGACTCTGTTCCCACTTCGGCGAAACGCACAAGCAGAACGCGAAGCTCGTGGCTATTCTCACTTCGCATCAAGCCCCGGAAAGCCTCATCGACGAGTGCGGACATCCAAAACATGCCCCGCTCCACCTGAAAGTCACACCGGTCAGCGGTTGCGACGGATTCACTCCTGCGGCGGCTGCTTAGCTCTACTAACCCGACGCCGGCGCATTATGCGGTTCTGATCTGAAGAGACATCTCCCGGCGGCCCACCACTCGAGGTCGCCGGAATCCCACGGAAAACCGAAGAGCAGTATCGCCAGCTTGCCGTCATCGCTAGTTATTTCTTTGCCGTGCGCGAACGGATCCTCCCCGAAAACACCTCTCACCAGCCCTTAAGCACCGCCCTCCCGATACCCCAGTTCAAAATGATTGGCACAAAATGTTGCCGGTTTACGCATTAGTAAGTTAAGGCAAGAGTTTTGCCGGGGCGTTTGCGCCTTAGTATCTGGCGAAGTTAGGTTTTGTGACGACTAATCGATTTTCATTGTCTTGGCGAGCGCAAACCAAGCTATAATCCCGCAACGCCGGAGCCAAATCTATGGCTACCCTTGCACCTGAGACCGGAAGGTCCGACAACTCGATCACCGCGCTGCTGGTGCAGCTCAGCGCCGGAAATCGGGAGGTCGAGGCCCTGTTGATCCCCCAGGTCTACGGCGAACTGCGCCGGCTCGCCGCCCGCTACATGCGCGCCGAGCGCGGCAACCACACCCTGCAACCCACCGCCCTCGTCAACGAAGCCTATGCCCTCCTGGTCCAGCAGCCGCAAGTCCCCTGGCAAAGCCGCGCCCATTTTTTCGCGACCGCGTCTCAGCTAATGCGCCACATCCTGGTCGATACGCCCGCAAGCGGCAAGCAGCCAAGCGCGGCGGAGTGCAGCGCCAGGTCACCCTCAGTGAAGCCATCCTCCAGGCCGAAAGCCGGACTATCGACGTCCTGGTCCTCCACGAGGCCCTCGAACACCTCGCCCAATTCGACCCCCGCCAGGCCCTCATCGTCGAGCACCGTTTCTTCGGCGGCCTCAATTTCGACGAAATCGCCGAAGTCCTCGGCGTCTCCGATCGCACCGTCAAGCGCGACTGGAGCATGGCCCGAGCCTGGCTGAAAGGAGAACTCTCCAAAAAGCCATGACCCCCGAACTCTGGCAACGCCTCAAGCCCCTCTACGACGCCGCCCTCGACCTACCCGCCGAGAAGCGCGACGAGTTCGTGGCGGAAGCTTGCAAAGGCGACCCCCAGCTTGAAAAAGGGCTGCGGGATTTGCTCGCCGGTCACGACGAGAAAACTGGCCCCCTCGACAATCCGATCTTCGACATACACGCCCTTCAGTCTCCAAGAGAGCAGACCTTCGCTGACGGAACCGTCCTCCTCGGCCGCTTCCGCATCGTCCGACTCCTCGGCTCTGGCGGCATGGGCGAGGTCTATGAAACCATCGACACCCAATTGGGCCGCATCGCCCTTAAAACTGTGATCGGAGACATTACCGCAAGCCCGGAACGACTGTTGCGCTTTAGAAAAGAGGTACAACTCGCGCGCAGTGTCAGCAATCCCCATGTATGCCGCATCCACGAGCTATTCCTGACGGAGGGATCGGAGGGCGCGTTCGTCACGATGGAGTTTCTCAATGGAGTGACTCTGGCCGACAAGATCCGCGAGTCCGGCCCACTACCGTGGCGCGAGGCGCGAACCGTAGCCCTCGAGCTCTGCGACGCTCTGCGCAGCATTCACGAGGCCGAAATCATTCACCGCGACTTAAAGACCCGCAATATCATGCTTGCCTCGCGCGGTGCAGCTACCAGCACTGTCTTGATGGACTTCGGGATTGCTCGTCGGCTCTCCCATCAGTCGGGAGACACCTCCACGGGGATCACCAACGATGGAACGATCCTTGGAACCCCCGACTACATGGCCCCCGAACAGTTCGAAGGCAAAGAAGCCACGCCGGCCACCGATATCTACGCACTCGGCGTCGTCCTTTACGAAATCGCAACCGGAAAGCGCCCTGTCCGTGACGATCCAAATAAAGCCCGGAACGGAAAAGCCAAGCCCCTGCCCCGGCCTTCCTCGCTTCAGTCAGGCATTCCGCGCCGCTTCGACGAAGTTGTCTGCAAATGCCTGGAGTACGATCCCAAACGGCGATACCAGTCCGCTAAAGAAGTAGAGCGCGCGATCCGGTTGCCTTCAATAGTCCTCCACATCCAGCAAAGTCCGCTCAGAGCAGCAGCGGGGATGATCAGCTTTGTCATTCTTCTTTCTACCCTGCTGCTCATCCCGGCGATCGGCGAGCGCGTAAGAGGGATACTCTTTTCCAGCCCCGAAAAACATATCGCAGTACTTCCGCTTGACCTTGTCGGCGGCAATCCAGAGACCCAGGCGCTTGGAGACGGCCTCATGGACTCCCTGGCCGGCAAGCTCTCAAATCTTGCCCCCGCGAACAAGACACTATTCGTCGTCCCCGCCAGCGAAGTACGCTCCCGCAAGGTCGGCGACCCCGCCTCGGCGTTGCGAGAATTTGGAGCGACCATCGTCGTAAAGGGCGCCTTTGAACGCAGCGGCGAAACCACACGGTTGCGGCTTACCCTCATCGACCCAAAGAGAATGCGGGACATCGGCTTCGTTGATATCGAGAACCAGACGGGCGACCTGGCCGCGCTTCAGGACGAGGCCGTGACGCGTCTTGGACGACTCATGAACATATCGGTCGAAACAGACCCCTCGCATGGAGCTGTAGACCCAGTAACTCGCGCCTCATACGAAGACTATCTCGCTGGGCTTGGCTACTTTCAAAGGCATGACAAGCTGGGAAATATCGATTTAGCAATTGCCGCCTTCCAGAACGCCGTCAAAACCGATCCTCATTTCGCTCTAGGCTTCGCTCATCTTGCACAAGCCTACATCATGAAATACCGCGTGGAGTCGAATCCACATTGGCTTGAGATGGCCAAGGATAACGGAAGGAAAGCTGCCGAGCTGGACGACCGCGTTCCCTCAACCTATGTGGCCCTGGGGCAGGTTCATGAACTCACCGGTAACCACGACCTCGCAATTCAGGAGTTCCAACGTGCAGTAAGTCTTGATCCCCGAGCTCCCGGGGCTATTGCCGGGATGGCCAACTCTTACAAGAACGCGGGACGCTATGCGGATGCGGAGGCGGCTTATATCAAAGCCGCTGCGCTTCGTCCGGATGACTGGACGGGATACAACGATCTAGGCATCTTCTACGAGAGCATCGGGCGCCCAAGTGACGCGATCGTCCAGTTCAAACGAGCTCTTGAACTCACGCCAGACAATTCCTGGCCTTGGACAAACCTGGGAATGGCATACATGGACTTCGATGATCCAAAGATGCTCAACGAGGCGGAGAAGGCGCTAAAGAAGTCTATCGCGATAAGTCCGACGTTTGGCGCATACTCTAATCTTAGGATTTCTGTACGGAAATGCATCGTTTCCGCGATTCCGTGGATGCAAGTCATGCAGCGCTATAGGCTTAACGACCAGAATTAGGACGTTTGGTACAACTTGGCCGCGGCCTACATGGCTGGGAGACGACGACAAAGCGAGCTCCGCGAGAAAAAGGGCGATCGAAATACTTCAAGAATCCGTGACGCGAAAACCCGCAAGACGCCGAGGCCCAGGCAACTTTGGCGGCCTTGTACGCGAAAAATGGCGTCAGAGCAAGCCGCGCTGGAGAAGATTCATATTTCACTTGCTTTATCCCCAGATAGTCAGTATGTTCTCTCCCAAATTGCGGACGCTTATGAGCTATTGGGCAACCGCAGAGAGGCTATCAAGTACCTACAACTTGCGCTTAACGTGGACTTAGTAAAGTGCAGCTTCACGAGGATCCGAATATACAGGCCGTCTTGCTGATCCCGGTTTCACGATGCCCGGGAAATACGTGGCCCATCGTCACAGTCAATACCAGCACGATGGAGAAGCATGGGGAAAATTCCAATGCCACCGCACGGCCTTCACGGTGACTGCACGGATTGCTTACCATATGGCGAGGACTTTACGATCGAGTTTACCGATTCCGGTTTTTTTGGGGCCTCAGTTTCTGGGCTTTTTAGTCCGGACTTGCCTAACGATCCAACGAAGCTATACCCGGTCGGGGAAATTGGCCCCTTTACGCCACTACCAATGCAAACCACTGAAGTCGTTCTTGGCTTTTTCGCTCAACCCAATCAAATGCTTTGGCTTGACACGTTCACCATCAAGGACGAATGCGAATAGCATTCGACCCCTCCGAGCGTGCTCGATAATACCGAATCGGAGTCTATCATCGACAATACTTTAGGAGTCCGTCATGGGCAACTAATCCGATGCCGCCGCAAGGCGTTCGCGGCCAGTTCAAAGACTGTGTTCAATTTGACGACACGCTAACTATACATTTTAACGATCAAGGCTACTTCGCGCCATCCGTGCACGGACTATTTTACCCAGATTTGCCGGACGACCCAACCAAGCTCTATGCCGCTGGCGATGAGATCGGCCCGTGCAAGCCAGTCCCGAAGACAACAACCGAGATGGTTCTTGGCTTCTTTGACGAGGATGACAACACGCTTTACCTCGATACCCTGACCATCACCAAAAAGTGCAAATAGACTACACCGATCTATAACGGGCGCCCGCAACAGATTCATGTAATGTTGTCGCTAGACAGGTAGGAGACTAAGTGGGTTGTGGCGGGAAACAAGCGGCCCGGAGACTTCGTCTCCGGGCCGCTTTTCCTTGTTGGAGGATTGTTATTAACTACCGAGAGGCAATAAGCACCACCTCCGGTTCTCCGCCGTACTTTGCTTCCTGGATTTGCACCCGCTTCTCCAGCTTCGACTTGGGTACGTCCACGTTGAGCCCGGCGATCTGCGGGCACATCACTTCGTGCAGGAAGTATTTGTCACCGTACTTGTCAAAGACCAGCTCGCTGCCACGGGCCGACTCCTGGTTGCTGTGCGAAGCGGTAGTCTCCGCCCAGAAGTGGTTGTCGGCCGCCCGGATCATGATGACTCCAGACTGTGACGAGGTAATGGAATAGGTGTCCGCCGGGAGCAGCTTGCCGCCCACGGTGAACTCGAACGGCACAGCTGCCTGAACCGCAGGTTCCTGTGCCACGGCCCTGGCTGCTGCGCCAAGGGTTGAAAGTGCGAGAAGTGCGATTGCTGGAATCCGTTTCATGGCCTGTCTCCTTTGGTGAAGTGTCTTGAATACGACCGCCTTCACTCACATAGGCGTAGGCGAGGTAACAATCATGTCATCAGGCATCTACAACTTTGGTGGCAGAGGGCCACTCCGCCGCTGGCGCGGCGACCCGGCTACCGCCAGCGAAAAACCCTCAGCGCAACGGCAAAGGAAACCAGCAGCCAGGCAAGCAAGATGGCAACCGGCGTAACCAGGTGCTCCATCGAGTACCCTTGCAGCATATTGCCCGCGCAGCGCATCGATCGCCGCCGTCAGCGGCAGCGCTTGAATGAACGGCTGAAGAATATTCGGAAACCGGCTCGCCGAAAAGAACACCCCCGAGACGATCCACATCGGCAGCATCACCAGGTTCATCAGCCCCGACGCCGCCTCCATCGTCTTGGCCCGCGATGCAATCAGAAGACCCAGCGCCGAAAAGCTAAGCGACGCCAGCACGCAAACTAGCGCCAGTTGCCAGATCGGCCCGCGAAACGGCACGCCAAAGACCAGCCGCGCAAAGCCAAGAAAGACTCCAACCTCGATCACCAGCAACAACAGCCGCGACAATAAGAATGAAGCCAGATACTGCCAACGCGGCATCGGCGAAGCCACCAGCCGCTTGAGCAGCTTCTTTTGCCGGGCCTCGACAATCGAGAAGCCCAAACCCCAGATCGCCGAGCTCATCAGGTTCATTCCCAGCAGGCCGGGAATCACAAAGTCGATATACCGCGCGCCCGCCTCATGTATTTGTTCGCTGGTGATCTGAACGCTTTCGCGCTGCCCTGAAGCCTTCTCCAGTGCCCGGTCCGCGATCAGCCGCGCCGTCCGCGCGTCAGGATTCGTATCGTCGTAATCGAAAATAACGCCATCCGGAGCCTGCACCGCCAGCAGCAGGATCTTCCCCGTCGCCAGCTCTCGCTTCCCCTCAATTTCGTCGACCGCAGCCGCGCGCAGGCCCTTGTCCGCATTCAGCGCTTGAGTCAACTGTGCCGTCGTCGCTCCTACCTCCAGCACATCGGCAGGGCGGTTCCGAAACGCAATGCTCAATCCCACCGAAAGCAAAATCGGAAAGACAAAAATCCAAAAGACCGCCTCCGGCTCGCGAAAGAAAAGCCGAAAACGCGCCGACGTAAGTTGAAACAGCGAGCTCTCAGAGAGCTTACGCATCGCGCAGGTTCCTCCCCGTCAAGGAAACGAAGACGTCTTCAAGGGTAGCCGAGTGGGTGCGAAACTCCGTCAAGTGCGCGCCTTGCGCCTGCAGCGCCGCAAAAATCAGGGGCACCGCTGTATGCAGCTCCGAAACCGAAAGCTGATGCATACCAGCGAGAACACAATGCGAGGCCACACCGGGAATCCGCATCAAAGCCGCCTCATCGACCACATCACCGTCAGTCACCGCGATCTCCACAATCTGCTCGCCACCGATCGAAGCAATCAGCTCTTTCGGAGTGCCCAGCGCAATCACCTTTCCATGGTCCATCACCGCAACGCGATTGCACAGCCGCTCCGCCTCATCCATATAGTGCGTCGTCAGAATGATCGTCCGCCCGGCCCCCTTCAACTGCTCCACCAGCTCCCAAAGATTGCGCCGCGCCTGCGGATCGAGCCCCGTCGTCGGCTCGTCAAGAAACAGCAACTCCGGGTCGCCCACCAAAGCGCACGCCATCGCCAGCCGCTGCTTCTGGCCGCCCGAGAGTCCGCCAACCCGCGACCTGCGTTTCTCTTCCAGCTGCGCGGTTGCGATCGATGCTTCGACTGTCAGGCCGTGCTCGTAAAAACTGCGGAACATCCGCAGTGTCTCGTCCACCGTCAGCTTTTCCGGGAACTGCGTCTCTTGCAACTGGACGCCGATCCGCTGCTGCAAGCGTCTCGCATCCGTGCGCCACTCCATGCCCAGCAGCTTCACGCTGCCCGCGTCCGGAACCGTCAGTCCCTCGCAGATTTCGATCGTCGTCGTCTTGCCCGCGCCGTTCGGGCCCAGCAGGCCAAAGCACTCGCCGCGCTCCACCTCGAGATCGAGCCCATCGACCGCCGTCACTTCGGCAAACGACTTTCGCAATCCTTTGATCGCCAGCGCAGGACCGTCAAAGCCATTCGATTTTGTCCGTGCAGCCGACATCCTTTCACCTTATTACGGGACCCGCCCTGCCTGCGATGAAAAGATGAAAACTCCAGCCGCCTCGACCACTATCCCGCCTACACTGGTCTCAAGCCATGCCCTACCGCCAAACAATCCGCGGCAGCACCTACCTCTTCGACGACTTGAAGACTCTCATGGCCAAAGCCACCCCACCCCGGTCCGGAGACATACTCGCCGGCATCGCCGCCAATAGCGAACACGAACGCGTCATCGCCAAGATGACCCTCGCCGACGTTCCGCTAACGCAATTCCTCAACGAACCGCTCGTCCCCTATGAGAATGATGAAGTCACGCGCCTCATCCTCGACACTCACGATAGCCAGGCTTTCGCCGAAATCGCGCATCTCACCGTCGGCGAATTCCGCGACTGGCTCTTAAGCAACGAAGTCACCACCGAAACCCTAACCCGCATCGCGCCCGGCACCACCCCGGAGATGGCCGCCGCCGTCTCCAAGCTCATGCGCAATCAGGACCTCATCCTCGCCGCAAAGAAATGCAGCGTCGTCACTCGCTTCCGCAATACCATCGGCCTGCCGGGACGCCTCTCGGTGCGCCTCCAGCCCAACCACCCCACCGACGATGTGCGCGGCATCGCAGCCTCCATGCTCGACGGCCTGCTCTACGGCTGCGGAGACGCGGTCATCGGCATCAACCCCGCCGGCGACTCGCTCGCAGCGGCAATCACGCTCCTCAAGATGCTCGACGACTTTCGCCTCAAGTACGAAGTGCCCACGCAATCTTGCGTACTCACTCACGTCACTGGCACAATCCAGGCCATCGAAAAAGGCGCGCCCGTCGACCTCGTCTTCCAATCGATCGCCGGAACAGAAAAGGCCAACACCAGCTTCGGCATCAACCTCGGAATTTTGCAGGAAGCCTACGAAGCCGGCCTCTCGCTCAATCGCGGCGCCGTCGGCAACAACGTGATGTATTTCGAAACCGGCCAGGGCAGCGCGCTCTCCGCCAACGCCAATCACGGACTCGATCAGCAGACCTGCGAAGCCCGCGCCTACGGCGTCGCGCGCAGGTTCAATCCGCTGCTCGTCAACACCGTCGTGGGCTTCATCGGCCCCGAATACCTCTACGACGGAAAACAGATCATCCGCGCCGGCCTCGAAGACCACTTCTGCGGCAAACTCCTCGGCCTGCCCATGGGCTGCGACATCTGCTACACCAACCACGCCGGCGCCGATCAGGACGACATGGACAACCTGCTCACCCTCCTCGGTGTCGCCGGAGTCAACTTCATCATGGGCGTCCCCGGCGCCGACGACGTCATGCTCAACTACCAAAGCACTTCGTTCCACGACTCGCTCTATGTTAGAAGCGTGCTCGGCTTGAAACGCGCCCCCGAATTCGAGGCGTGGCTCGAACGCATGGGCATCGCCAACAAGTCCGGCGAACTAAACGAAGGATCAAATGGACAGCGCCTCTTACCTCACGCCGCGCAATTATTGAGCAAAGGATGAGTCATAACCGCCGCGAACATACAACATCCGAATCGCGACAATCTTTAGATTTGTCATCTCGACCGGAGCGATCTCACGATTTGTCATCTCGACCGGAGCGCAGCGGAGTGGAGAGATCTGCGGTTCGCACAATTGTCGACACGGAGCAATTGGATACACACCCACTAACCCAACTCCGCCAGTTCACCCCAGCCCGCATAGCCCTCGGACGCACCGGCAACAGCCTTCCTACCAAAGACCTCCTCGAGTTCAACGCCGCCCACGCAATGGCCCGCGACGCCGTCCACACGCCATTCGACGTCAACTCAATCACCCAACAACTGAGCGCCGTGCAGCTTGAATCCATCAAGGTCCATAGCGCCGCGCCCGACAGAGCGACTTACCTCCGCCGCCCTGACCTCGGCCGCAAGCTCGACGAGCCCAGCCGCAACCACCTCGCCGCACTCACGCCCGCGATCAAGCCCGATATCGTCTTCATCATCGCCGACGGCCTATCGGCGATAGCGCCCGCACTTTATGCAGTAACAGTGATTAAGGCCACACTCGATTTACTTCAAGGTTGGCATATCGGCCCAGTCATCATCGCCGAACAAGCACGCGTCGCCCTTGGCGATGAGATCGGAGAATTCCTCAGAGCCGAAATCACAGTCATGCTCATCGGCGAACGCCCCGGCCTTAGTTCCGCAGACAGCCTGGGCATCTACCTCACCTACGCACCAAAGCCAGCCCGCACCGATGCCGAAAGAAACTGCATCTCCAATGTCCGCGAAGATGGAACAAGCCCAGAACAGGCCGCTCAGACTCTGGTTTATCTATTGGCGAGATCCCGTCGCATGAGATTAAGCGGCGTCCACTTAAAGGACGAAAGCAGCAGTCAATCACGAAAACTGTCTGCCCAACCACCTACCTGATTGTCATCCTGAGCGAAGCGGAACGCAGTGAAGCGCAGTCGAAGAGCCTGTCCTGAGCAAAGCCGAAGGAACCAGCACAGCCGTTCCGTCCTCAACTTGCAAACTGCTCTAACTTCATCCCCAGCTGATAAGTCTCGCCATGCGCAAGCAAATCATCCCAAGTAACTTCACGCCGCGTATATCCAGCCATCCGCCCCAGCATGCAGCTCAAAGCCGTCTCCACTCCCGAAGCAATCTGATTATGCACCGGCCCACTCACGATGCTGTCGATAAAGCTCCGCTCCTTGTCCCGGTCCGCAAACTCCAGATTGTCTAAGAATGCGCCATTCGCAGCAAACGTCCCCGACCCCGGCGAGGTCGCCCGCGAATCTTCCCACTTCCACGCATTCGTTCCGATAATCTGCATCGGCCCCGAATAAGGCACAGTCGCCATCCCCAGCGCGCCAAACATCTTCAGCCCCGCATCGAATCCGCCATAAGCCCCAAACTGCGTCGACGAGAACGAAAGATGCACATCGTTGGGATAAGTAAAGTCCACCTGGTAGTTGTCCCAGCAATCCCCCGCATGAGTCAGGATGTTACGTCCACCACTAGCCCTCGCCTTCGTCGGATGAGCCCCCAGCAGCCAGTTACATAGGTCAATGATGTGAATGTTCTGCTCGACCAGGATGTCGCCAGACAGCGCCCGATACCAGAGCCAATTACGCAACCGGTACTCATCCGCAGACTCGCCCTCGCGCATCTTCTCTAAGGAAGCCGGAGCATTATAGTTAGCCGAAATCGACGCAATCCTCCCCAGCGCCCCACCCTGAATCTTCGTTGCAATCGCCGCAATAGGCGGCGCGCTTCTGCACTGAAAACCCACATCCACGCTCTGCGAAGCTCTCACCTTCTTCGCAATCTCCAGCGCCTGCCGTGTCTGTGCCACATCGATGCCCACCGGCTTCTCACAATAAACATGCTTCCCCGCCGCCACCGCCGCAGCCAGATGCTGCACATGAAAGAACGGCGGCGTCGATATCTGGATCAAGTCCACATCCGGCGACGCCACCAATTGCTCAAACGCATTCGGCCCATGAAAGAGCAGCTTCCTGTCGATCGCCGCACGCCCCAGCCCGGCATTCACTTCGTCGAAATGCGCTTTTCCTTTCGCCAGGTTGTCGGGAAATATGTCGGCCAGCGCCACCACCTCCGCCGTCGTGCTCTTCGAGAACGAAGTTGCCACCGACGTCCCCCGGTTCCCGCAGCCCAGCAGCCCCAGCCGCACCGCCGAATTCGCCTCCGATCCAAAGACCGTCTTCGACTTCAGCAAAAGCAATCCAGAAGCAGCACCAGCCCCAGCCTGAATAAAATCCCTACGATTCATGCGCCCTCGTTACAAAGTACAGCTCGAAGCAAAGTCATATTTGTCATCTCGACCGGAGCGCGAAGCGCGCAGTGGAGAGATCTGCGTTTTCGACCGCGCGTGCGTAGCGCTGCGTCACGCCATCACCTCGCGCAAAATCCGCTCCAGATAAATCTTCTCCTGGCGAACATCCTGAATCTGCTGCGGCCCCGAGGTCTCGCGCTCGATCGTCACCGCGCCGGTATAGCCAATGCGATGCAGCTTTGTAAACACCTCTTTGAAATTCACCAAGCCCTTGCCGATCAGCACCTCTTCGCCAAGCTCATCCGGATTCGTCGGCCAACGCCCATCCTTCGCATGAATGCTCCGCACATGCGGCCCCAGAATATCGACAGCATCGACCGGATTTGCCTTGCCGTAAAGAATCAGGTTCGCCGTATCGAGACCCACCCCCAGATTCGGCATAGCCACATCGCGGATCGCCCGCGACATCGTCGTAGGCGTCTCCTGCCCCGTCTCCATCAGAAAATATTGCCCATTCCCCTGGCAGTGCTGCGCAACCGTGCGAATCGCCTCGACCGCCCCTTCGTAAAGCGGGTCGCCCGGATTCTCAGGAATAAATCCGCAATGCGTCTGCACCTGCCCGATGCGCAGCTGCTTCGCGAAATCCGAAACCTGCCGCAAAGCGTCGATGCGCTCACTGCGAGTCTGCGGCGGAACCAGCCCAATCGTCTCCGGCCCCTCGGTAAAGTTCCATTTGCGAATACCCGGCCCCACGACTTCGACCGTCGTCGCCGTCACCGAATACTTCGCCAGCAGATCGCGAAACTGCGCGACGACATCCGGAATAAATCCGCCGATATAGCTATCAAGGGAAAGGAAGCAATTCGAGAATCCCAGATCGTGCACCAGCTTGATGCGCTCTTCAGGCGCGCCAAACGGAACGATCAGCAGGCCCAGCGCCATCGGCTTCAGCGCGGAAGCCGGCGCAACGCTCTGGGCGTAAGAAAATGGAAGCTCATAGGCAAGCGCCGCGCCGCCGGCAAGCCCGAGAAAGTCGCGTCGATTCATCGCATGTCCTGCACCGACATACTATAAAGCACCCGGGCGGGGCTTTCCGGCACTCACAATATATTGAACTGCGGCACATCCGGCTCCGGCTCCGGCCGCACAAATACGCTCTTGGCTTTCGAAATCGCCGCCCCAACCCGATTCGAAGCACGGAATATATGTCCTGCCGTCAATCCGCCGACCACGCGATGGTTCCCTACCGCGGCAAGCGCCATCGACGCAATGCAGCCGCACTGCGAACAATCCGGATCGCCGCCAAACTGGCACGGCGTGATCTTTGTCTTCAGATCGGCGGAGAGCGTGTGCGTCGTCCGCGCAAAGATGCAGTCTTCCGGGCTCTTCGGCGGCGACAATATCTCCCTCACCAGCGCCGCAGGCATTTCAAGCTTGGGATACAGCGGCCTCAGCCGCAGCAGCTCCTCCACCACAAAGGTACGCTGTGCCGCGCTCAGTATCTCCGGCCCCGTCGCGCCACGCTGCGGAGTGAACAGGCTTACCCAAATCTTGTTGATCTGCGGTCGCTCGCTCCAAAACCGCACAAACTCTTCGAGGTACCCAGGCCTGTCGGCGGTGTTCCCGGTCAACGTCGTGTGGATTGTCACCCGCGCCCCGTCAATGCTCTTCAATATCCGTTCATAGGTGGCAGGCTTCCGCCGCTCATCATGCTCAGGCTGCAAACCATCGATGGAAACCGCAACAGTAAGCAGCTTGAAGCGCATCCACTCCCCGGGAATCACGCGAAAGGCACTGGTAACAACCTGCGTGTGAACCCCCCGAGCATCCAGCTCAGGAAGAATCTTTTCCAGCTCCCGATAGCGGACCATCGGGTCACCACCCACAATCGACAGGTGGATCGGCTTTTCGCGGTCCACAACCGCCAGAACCCTGGCGACCAGGTCGTCGCCCTTGAAGTCCGAGAGCTGCCGCAACTCCGTCTCGCCGCCCAGGTGGTTGGGTTCAAAGGCATAGCAGCCCGGGCAGCGCAGCGGGCACTCTTTCGTGATCTCGATCGACAACGTCGGGCGGCGACCGGTAAGAATCATCGCCCCTGCGTGCAGCACATGCGAAACTTCCAATTCGATAGCCCTCGTTCAAAACTTGGACGCAGCGAAACTCAACAAGCTTCATGAATCGGAGAAAAATGCTCCGACAACGGTCGACAAATTGGTACCTGCAGGAGTGTTGCCGCGCAATGAAACCACCCACTCGCCAACCCTGCTACACCGATGCTATCGTGTTTCGCAGAGCGGACCACCCAAGCTCGCCCAAAAAGAAGCGCATAAAGTCGCACTTCCCCGCCGAGCCAGCCACCGTCCGCCGGAGGTATTTATGGCCACTCTCCCTATCGATTCCCGCGTCAGCAGCCCCACCCACGACTTTGTTGCCCAGAAACACCGCATGTTTATTGACGGACGCTTCGTCTTCGCCGCGTCCGGCAAGACCTTCCCCGTCTACAACCCCGCCACCGGCGAGGTCATGGCCCACGTTCCCGAGGCCGAGGCAGAGGACGTCGATCGCGCCGTCCGCGCCGCCCGCAGCGCCTTCGACCACGGCCCCTGGACGCGCATGAAGCCCTCCGAGCGCGGCCGCCTCATCTGGAAGCTCGGCGACCTGCTCGAGCAGCACCTCGACGAGTTCGCCGAACTCGAATCCCTCGACAACGGCAAACCCGTCACCGTCGCCCGCGCCGCCGACGTGCCGCTCGCCGTTGACATGTTCCGCTACATGGCCGGCTGGGCCACCAAAATATCAGGCAATACCCTCTCGCTCTCGTTCCCAGGCGACTTCCACTCCTATACCCTGCGCGAGCCAGTAGGCGTCGCCGCCCAGATCATCCCGTGGAACTTCCCACTGCTCATGGCCGCCTGGAAGCTCGGCCCCGCGCTTGCCGCCGGTTGCACCATCGTCCTCAAGCTCGCCGAACAAACCCCGATGTCCGGCCTGCGCCTCGCCGAGCTCATCCACGAGGCGGGATTCCCCGAAGGCGTCGTCAACGTCCTCACCGGATTCGGCGAAGGCGCCGGAGCCCCGCTCGCCGCCCATCCCCTCGTCGACAAAGTCGCCTTCACCGGCTCGACTGAAGTCGGGCGCCTGATCGTCCAGGCCGCCGCCGGAAACCTCAAGAAAGTTACCCTCGAGCTCGGCGGCAAGAGCCCGGCCATCGTCTTCCCCGACGCCGATCTCGACAAAGCCATCGCCGGAGCCGCCAGCGCCATCTTCTTCAACCAGGGACAATGCTGCTGTGCCGGATCGCGTCTCATGGTCCACGAACGCGTCTACGACCAGGTTGTCGAAGGCGTCAGCCAGATCGCGGGCAAAATCAAGGTCGGCCCCGGCATGGACCCCACCACCGAGATGGGTCCCCTCGTCAGCGACGAGCAATTCAACCGCGTCACCGGATACATCAAGTCCGGAGTCGATCAAGGCGCCCAAGTCCTCGCCGGAGGCAACGCTACCGGCGACCACGGCTACTTCGTCCAGCCAACCGTCCTCGCCAAAACCACACCAGAAATGAAGGTCGTCAAAGAAGAGATCTTCGGCCCCGTCGTCTGCGCCCAGTCCTTCACCGACAGCGACCTCGACCGCATCGCCGCCGACGCCAACAACACCGACTTCGGCCTCGCCTCCAGCATCTGGACGCGCGACGTGAGCATCGCCCACAAACTCGCCAGCCGCATCCGCTCCGGAACCGTCTGGGTCAACTGCCACAACGTCTTCGACGCGTCGCTACCCTTCGGCGGCTATAAACAATCCGGCTGGGGACGCGAGATGGGCGAAGAAGCATTACGCAACTACACCGAAACCAAGTCTGTCACTATTGCTCTGTAGTTCCACCAACCGTTCAATTGTCATCTCGACCGGAGCGCAGCGGAGTGGAGAGATCTGTGGTTTCACGATCTCTCCGCTCCCACACGTACTCCGCTCCACCACGACTCCCCCAAAACAATTCGATCTCACCTATCGTCCACTAAAGAAGCATTAGGATTATGACCGGGAGGCACTATGGCCGCCACACAAACACTCGTCCCCGCTTCGGAACTCGCCGCCACCAACACCGCTCATTTCCCGAACGAAAGCCCGCAATACCGCGCCGCCCGAAACAAGCTTCTCGCCGAAGAAATCGAGCTGCGCCGCCACATCGAGCAGGTCGCAGCCCAGCGGCGAACCTTACCAATGGGCGGCGAGCTCCCCACCGACTTCGAACTCATCTCCGAGTCCGGCCCCATCCGCTTCTCCAGCCTCTTCGGCGACAAAGACACCCTGCTCGTCTACAGCATGATGTACGGCCCCCAGCGCAAGGCTGCCTGTCCAATGTGCACATCGTTCCTGAACTCCTGGAACGGCGCGGCTATCAATCTGCGCCAGCGCGTAGCAATCGCTGTCACCGCGCGCTCGCCCATCGAGCGCCTGGTCGAATTCAAGCACCAGCGAGGCTTCGCAAATCTCCCCTTTATCTCCGACATCTCCGGCGACTACACCCGCACCTATGTCCACCCAGAGGACGCCGACATGCCCGGCTTCAGCGTCTTCACCCGCCGCAACGGGACCATCTTCCACTTCTACAGCGGCGAAATGAGCGGCGCCATGGCCGATCTCGGCCAGGATCCCCGAGGCGCTCCCGACGCCGACCCCCTCTGGACGATGCTCGATCTCACGCCCGAAGGCCGCGGCACCGATTGGTACCCCAAGCTCGACTACAAGTAAAGTAGGCGAACTTCCCTCCAGCCTGAATGTCTAAGGCGGCATCGTCTCCATCTACCACGGAACGACGTCTCCTTTTGTCAGCCATATAGTTCATTTGATATAGTTCAAGTGAACTATATGACACCCGAACTCGGTCTCTGGGAAATCGCCGTTCTCGCCCTCCTCCGCGAGGCCCCCATGCACCCTTACCAGATGCAGCGCCTCCTCCGTCTCCGGCACAAGGATGAGGTCCTCGCGCTCAAGCGCGGATCGCTCTATCACGCCATTCGGCGCCTTTTGCAAGCCGGTTCGATCGCCATCGAGACCACCGGTCGCGAAGGCAATCGGCCCGAGCGCACCACCTACCGCCTCGCGGCCGCCGGACTCGATGAGCTCAAGAACACCCTGCGCAGGATTGTCGCGACTCCGCGCCGCGAGCCTTCCGAATTCATGGCGGCCATGAGCTTCCTCGTTCACCTCGAACCCGAAGAGGCGGCTGGTCAACTCGAGCAGCGCGTGCGCAGCCTCGATTCTGAGATCACGCAATGCACCGCCGGGCTCACCGCCGCCTCCGCCCACGTTGAGCGAATCAACCTGATCGAAGGCGAATACCTTCTGGAAATGCTGAAGGCGGAACGCGCCTGGACCATCCGCCTCGAAAAGGAGGTTCGCGAAGGAAAACTGACCTGGAACCTCAGAGCAATCTTGCGCGATGCAGCGGCTGCTCGTAAGGCTGCAGGCAAAGGGAGGAAATAAGCCATGAACAGTACCATCCAGCCGGCAACGCCATCGATCATCTCGCAGCCGCGCTTCGCCGCTCCCATTTGGACGCTGCTCCTTCTTTCGCCCTTCATCGCCGAGGTCCTGAGCGGATCCACACGCACCACCATCCTTTTCGTGTATGTCCCCGAAGTCATGGTGTGGGGCGTAGGGGCCCTGCTCTGCCGCGAGCTGGTCCGCCGCTGGCGGGCGGGCGGCGTTAGCCTGCTTCTCCTCGGGCTCGCTCTCTCCATCGCTGAGGAGTTCATCATCCAGCAGACTTCCGTCGCCCCGCTTCCCTTCCCGGGTTCCCACCCCGGCTACGGCCGGGCATGGGGCATCAATCTCGTCTATCTCTTGTTCATGCTCGGGTACGAAAGCGTGTGGGTCGTGGTGGTCCCGGTGCAGATCACCGAGCTCTTCTTCCCCCGGCGGGCCAGCCAGCCCTGGCTACGGAGGCGCGGGGCCGTCGCAGCTTGCATTGCGTTTGTCCTCGGCAGCCGCATTGCCTGGTACGGCTGGACCCAAAAAGCGCGACCCCGATTGCACGCCGATCCCTATCACCCGCCGCTCGGGTTGGTTGCCGTCGGCTTATTGGCAATCATGGCATTGATGGCCCTGGCCTACCTCCTTCGTGACCTCGGACGCCCCTTGCCCCCTGATCAGCGCAGAACGGCACCCGCGTGGCTCGGCGGTGTCACGGCCTTCGCGATGGGCTCGGCTTGGGGATATCTCGTCGCGCAGAACTTCCTTCCCAAGCCGGTCCAGCCATTCTGGATCGCGATCTTCGCAGGGGTCGCGTGGGCAGCCCTGGCCTTCGCACTGTTCCTTTGGTGGTCATCGCGCCCGGCCTGGAGTAAAGTTCACCGCTTCGCCGCAGCTTCGGGCGCGACCCTCGCCTGCATGGCAGATCCATATCACGGCATCGCGAGCTGGCCGCTGATCGACCGCTCAGGCTTGATCATCTTCGACGCCCTCGCTTTGGTTGGACTTGTCCTTCTTGCCAGGAAGATCTTTGCGCAGACAGTCTCCTAGTGTCCGCTCAATGCCAGGAGTCAGACCGTTGCGACCAAATTAGTCGTTGCAACATCTATTCAGGTGAAAGATCGAAAGAAGGAACCCCATGCCAACCCCAATCGTCGGACTCCACCACGTAACCGCCATAGCCTCCGACGCCCAGCGCAACCTCGATTTCTACACCCAGGTGCTCGGCCTCCGCTTCGTCAAGCGCACCGTAAACTTCGACGACCCCGGAACCTACCACCTCTACTTCGGCGACGACGCAGGATCGCCCGGAACCATCCTCACCTTCTTCCCCTGGCCTCGCGCCACCCGCGGTCACGCCGGAGCCGGAGAAGTCGCCCAAACCGCCTTCAGCGTCCCGCTCGCCTCGATTGAATACTGGGAGCAGCGCCTGCGCAAACACAGCATCCTCGTCGAGAAAACTGGCAAGCGCTTCAACGAACAAGTCCTGACCTTCCCCGATCCCGACGGGATGAAACTCGAGATCGTCGGCCACGCAGATGCCGCCTCCGCGAACGCCTCGCGCTACGCCGACGTTCCCGCCGAACACGCCATCCGCGGCTTCTTCGGAGTCACCCTCCTCGAGCACGAAGCCGAAAGCACCGGCAACTTCCTGAACATCCTCGGCTTCCACAAAGTAGCCGAAGAAGGCAACCGCCAGCGCTACGCGGCCGAAGGCAACGCCCTCGGCAACCACATCGACCTTGTCATCGACCCCAAAGCCGCCTACGGCCGCTCCGGAGCAGGCAGCGTACACCACATCGCCTTCCGCGCCACCGACGACGCCGATCAATTAGCCTGGCGAGAAGAAATTAGCAACTACGTCGATGTAACGCCTGTGATGGACCGCACTTACTTCCATTCCATCTACTTCCGCGAACCCGGCGGAGTCCTCTTCGAGCTCGCCACCGACCCGCCCGGATTCGCCTTCGACGAATCGATCGAGACCCTCGGCGAAGAACTCAGAATCCCCGAGTGGCTCGAACCACGCCGCGGAGTAATCGAGCAGCGCCTGACCAAGCTCGAACTCCACAAAGCAAGCCCGGCCAACAGCATCGCCTAAACTGACAACTGACGACTAATAACTGACACCTCCAATGACCAACGACCCCCACAAAGACCAACCAGTCCACCACCTCGGCCCATCCCTCAACTCCGCGGCCGGAGCCGTCATCATGCTCCACGGCCGCGGAGCCTCCGCCGACGACATCCTCAACCTCGCCCAGGCGATGTACCACCCCAAACTCGCCTACCTCGCGCCCGCTGCGGAAGGTCACAGCTGGTATCCCAACCGCTTCATCGCCCCGCGCGAACAGAACGAGCCCTGGCTCACCTCCGCATTAAACAAAGTCGAATCAACCGTCCAGCTCGCCCTCGACGCCGGAATCCTCACCGACCGCATCGTCGTCTGCGGCTTCTCCCAGGGCGCATGCCTGTCCACCGAATTCATCGCCACCCACCCCGCCCGATATGCCGGGCTCTTCGCCTTCACCGGAGGCCTCATCGGCCCCCTCGGCATGCCCATGAACTACTCTGGCGACTTACAAGGGACGCCCGCCTTCCTCGGCTGCGGCGATCCCGACCCCCACATTCCATGGCAGCGCGTCGAGGAATCCGCCGATGTCCTCGAAAAGATGAATGCAAGGGTCACGCTCCGCCGCTATCCCGGCCGCGCCCACACCGTCAGCGCCGACGAAGTTCGCTACGCCGCCGCTATCCTCAACGAAGCCTTCGGCTCGCCGCGCTCTTGAGCGAAGCGGCACCGTCTATTCATTCCGCCCTCCTAACCTCCGCTCCGCTCACCCTCCCCCTGTTACTCCCGCTTCGCTGACCTCTCGACCTGTTAGTTTTTCCAATTCCCTATTTGTCCCTGAACGGTTATAACTAGGCGAATCACTCACGCAGTCATTTTCGGTTTTTTGGTCGTTCGTCAGCAGGAGTCCAGATGCACGTTCCATCTGAGGTGAAATTCGCTTCCTCCCTGCCGCGAAGAGCGAATGCTCCCTTAGGTTCGCGCTTTTTCGGTCGCCGCCCGGCCTTCGTGCCCGGCTTTCTGGTCGTTGCCCTCGTGCTCGCCACTTCCGGCTGTGAAGAGAAAGAGAAAGCACCGCCGCCCAGCCCGCCGGAGGTCACCGTCGCCGACGTGATCGTTCAAAACGTCCCCGTCTACGGTGAGTGGGTGGCCCAGCTCAACGGCCCGGTGAACGCCGACATCACCCCAAAAGTCCAGGGTTACCTGCTCAAGCAGACCTATAACAACGGCTTCTTCGTGAAAAAGGGTCAATTGCTCTACGAACTCGACCCACGGCCTTTTGTGGCTGCGCTTGAGCAGGCCAAGGCTCAGGTCGCCGTGGCCGTCGCCAACCAGGGAGAAGCCGAGAATAACGTCACTCGCGACACACCGCTGGCCGCCCAGAACGCCATCCCCCAAAAGCAACTGGATACCGACAAATCGACTCTGGCCGCCCAGATCGCCCAGGTCGCCGCAGCGAAGGCGAACCAGGACAACGCCGAGTTGAATCTCGAGTGGACCAAGGTATACGCCCCGATCGATGGTGTTGCGGGCAACTCGAACTCGCAGGTCGGCGATCTGGTGGGCACCACCACCAAGATGACGACCATCTCTCAGGTCAATCCCATCTGGGCTTACTTCAATATCAGCGAGGCGGACTATCTCAGCCGGGCGCGTGCGATCGCCGCGTTTGTCATGGGAGAGAAGGATAGGCCCAAGAGCATTCCGGTCGAATTCATTCAAGCCAACGGGGAACCCTTCCCTGAGAAGGGCAAGGTCGTTCTCGTGAATCGGGAGATAGCCTCCCAGACCGGAACCATTCAGCTTGCCGCGGCCTTTCCAAACAAAGATGGCTTCCTGCGCCCCGGCGGCTACGGCAGCGTTCGCATCCAGACCGGCATGAATGAAAACGCGTTGCTGGTTCCGCAGCCCGCCGTGATCGAGGTGCAGTCGCAGTACCAGATCGTTGTGCTCACGCCCGAGAACAAGGCCGTCTATCGGCCCATCAAGGTCGGAGAGAGGGTCGGGCCGAACTGGATCGTCACCGAAGGTTTGAAACCCGGTGAGCGCGTCGTGGTCGAAGGGACCGAAAGGCTACGGATGTTCGCCGCAGCCGCACCGCAAATGGCAAAGGAAGGCATCCCGGTTGTCGCCAAACCCTACGTGCCAGCCTCAGCAGCGGCGGCTGGGGGCAACTGACCATGTCAAAATTCTTTATCAATCGTCCAATCGTCGCCATAGTCATCGCCATTCTCATGGTGCTGGCCGGCGGGGTGGCGATCCTCGAGCTCCCTACGGCGCAGTTCCCTAATATCGCCGACCCGATGATCCAGGTGAAAGCCACCTACCCTGGCGCGGATGCGCAGACCATCGCTGAGTCCGTTGCCACGCCGATCGAGCAGCAAATGTCTGGCGTCAGTGGCATGAACTACATGTACTCGTTGAGCGCCAGCTCCGGCGGAGGCATGTCGCTCTATGTTGACTTCGCCCTCGGAACCGATATCAACACCGACCAGATTCTTGCCCAGATGCGCCAAGGCCAGGCCAACTCGCAGCTCCCCTCTGAGGTCACTCAACAGGGCGTAATCGTACAGCCCGGAACGACCGCCCCGTTCATGCTGCTCGATCTCTATTCGCCCACCGGCGCGTATGACAACATCTTCCTGGCCAACTACGCCACCATCAATTTGCAGTACGCGCTCACCCGGCTCCCCGGCGTCGGACAGGTCCAGATATTCGGCGCCGGCCCCTACGCCATGCGCATCTGGGTGAATCCTGACAAGCTGGCAAGCCTCGGCGTCACCGTCTCCGACATTACCAACGCGGTCAAGGCCCAGAACAAGGTCAATCCGGCCGGTCAGGTCGGAGGCGAACCTGTTCCTCCCGGTCAGCAATTTACCTACAACGTGCGAGCGCCAGGCCGCCTGCCCACCGCCGAGGACTTTGATCAGATCGTCGTTCGCGCTCAGTCGGACGGCTCAATCCTGCGGCTGAAAGACGTGGCGCGCGTGGAACTGGGCTCGCAATACTATTCCTTTGTCGCCCGGCTGGGAGAGTCCGCAGCGAAGAAGCCCTCGCAGCCCGCGGCGCTCATCGCGCTCTATCTGACCCCGGGAAGCAATGCGCTGCAAACTAAAGCCGCTGTCGTCAAAATGATGGACGAGGCGAAGGGACGATTCCCCCAGGGGCTGGACTACATCACCGCGCTCGACACCACCCTCGCTGTCAGCGAGGGCATCAAGGAGATCTATAAGACCCTCGGAGAGGCCCTGCTTCTGGTCATCATCGTGGTCTACATTTTCCTGCAGGGCTTCAGGGCCACCCTGATTCCGCTTCTTGCGGTGCCTGTCTCCCTGATCGCGACCTTCATGGTCTTCCCCGCACTTGGATTCTCGATCAATACTCTGTCGCTTTTAGGTATGGTCCTGGCCATTGGATTGGTCGTCGATGACGCCATCGTCGTCGTCGAGGCGGTGGAACACAACATAGAGCTCGGCCTTTCGCCTCACGACGCGACCATCAAAGCAATGGAGGAAGTAGCGGGCCCCGTCATTGCCATCGCGCTCATCCTCGCCGCGGTCTTTGTTCCTACAGCCTTCATTCCGGGGATCACCGGCCAGCTCTACAAGCAGTTCGCCATCACCATCGCCATCTCAGTGCTCTTTTCGGCATTCAACGCGCTCACCCTCAGTCCCGCTCTTTCAGCCATGCTTCTGCGGCCCAAGAAGGAGGCGCGAGGACCTCTTGGCGCTTTCTTCCGTTGGTTCAACCGCGTCTTTGGTCGCGCCACCGACGGCTACGTGAACATCTGCCGCCACCTGATCCACAAAGTCGCCCTGGCATTCCTCCTGCTCGGAGTGATTACTGTGGGTGCAGGTTACTTCGGCAAGAAGCTCCCCAGCAGCTTTCTCCCCGATGAAGATCAGGGATACCTCTACGCCGGCCTGCAGATGCCGAACGCCACCTCTCTGCAACGCACCCAGGAAGCTGCCCGCGAAGTCGAGAAGATCATGATGGACACACCCGGCGTCCAATACGTCAGCACCGTCGCCGGATACAGCCTGCTAAGTGGCGTCAACACCACCTACAGCGCATTCTTCTTTATCTCGCTGGAGCCCTGGGACGAACGCAAGACTCCCGAGACCAGCTACGAGGGAATCAAAGCTCACCTGCAAGAAGCCCTCGCAAGGGACCCCGCGGGAATTGCCTTCTCGTTCCCGCCGCCGGCTATCCCCGGCGTAGGCACATCGGGAGGCGCCACCTTTATTCTTGAGGACCGGTCTGGCGGCAACATTGAGTTTCTCGCTAAGAACGCGCTCGCCTTCTGGCAAGAAGCCCGCAAGCGCCCTGAACTGGCAGGGGTGATGACCACCGCGCTGCTCAGTGTTCCTCAAATTGGAGTCAATGTAGATAACGCCAAGGCGATGACCCAACAGATCCCGTTGAGCGAACTGTACCAGACTGTCCAGACGTTTATGGGTGGCTCGCTGATCAACTTCTTCAACCGCTTCGGTCTGCAATGGCAGGTATATGTTCAGGCCGATGGCAACTATCGCACGAATGCAGAGAATCTCGGCAAATTTTACGTCCGGAACGTATCCGGCAGCATGGTCCCCTTGAGCACCTTGACCACGACCTACCCGCGCATCGGACCCGAGTTCATCATGCGCTATAACCTCTTCAACTGCGTGCAGTTCAACGCATCGGCCGCGCCCGGCTATAGTTCAGGTCAGGTTATGGCGGCCCTGGAGGATGTCTTCCACAAGACCCAGCCCAGCCAGATGGGCTTCGACTACATGGGCATGTCTTACCAGGAGCAAAAGGCGGCGCAAGGCGTTTCGCCCGCGGTCGTCTTTGGCATGGCCTTGTTTGTGGTTTTCCTTATCATGGCCGCGCAATATGAGAGCTGGACGCTGCCCTTCAGCGTCTTGCTCGGGCTTCCGATCGCCATTTTCGGCGCCTTCATGACGCTCCATTTTCGCCGGTTCGACAATGATGTCTACGCCCAGATCGGGCTTGTCATGCTGATTGGACTTTCGTCCAAGAACGCCATCCTCATCGTGGAATTTGCCAAGCTTGAGTACGACAAAGGGAAGTCCCTCATCGACGCTACCCTGACCGGCGCACGGCTAAGACTGCGGCCAATCCTGATGACTGCATTTGCCTTCATTCTTGGCTGCGTACCGTTGTGGAGGGCGCACGGCGCCGGCGCCATCGCGCGCCAGGTGCTGGGAACGACGGTCATTGGCGGCATGCTCGCAGCTACCGTCATCGCCATCTTCTTCATCCCCGTCTCCTTCGACGTCGTCGAACGATTCGGCGCCCTCTTCGGCAGCAAGGAAGCCCATGGACAGCCACCGCCATCCGGCAGTCCAGAAGATCACACCGCAGGAAAGGAGCCACACGCATGATTGTGCGAATGACTCCAACCCGAATCGTCCTGACGGCATCGATCTTCGCCTTAATGGCAACCGGCTGCAAAGTAGGCCCCAATTACTCCCGGCCCGCTCTCAACGTACCCCCCCAATATCGCGGCGTCGCGCCCGATCTCGCCGGCCAGTCGATGGCGGAGACGACATGGGAGAATGTCTTTCAAGACGAAACCCTCAGGGCGCTCATCAAAGAGGCCCTCACCAACAACTACGACATCCGCATCGCCGCCACTCGCATCGTGCAGGCGCAGGCCGTCGTCGGCGAAACGCGCGCCAATCAGCTCCCGTCCGTCAACGGCTCCGGCGGCGTCAACTACCAGCGCAACATGTTCGCCCTCAATGGCCCCACCATCGATTCCGTCGGAATCGAGCTGAACTACGTCGTCGATTTCTGGGGAAAATACCGCCGCGCCACCGAGGCCGCGCGCGCCCAGCTGCTCTCGTCCACCTACGCTAAGAGCGTCGTCCAGCTGACCTTGATCTCCAGCGTAGCCACTGCCTATTACCAGCTTCGCGACTTTGACTTTCAGCTCGCAATCTCAGAAAAAACCGTCACCGCCGACCAGGACATCCTCAAGCTCAACACCATCAAGTTCAAGGGTGGCGAGAGCGCGATCACCGACGTCTACCAGGCGCAAGTGCTCCTCCAGCAGGCTCAGGCCCAGGTGATCGCCAGCAACCAGGCGATCGTCCAGACCGAAAACCAGATCAGCATCCTGCTCGGCAGGAACCCCGGCCCGATCGATCGCGGCCTCGCTCTCGTCGACCAGCCCCATCAGGCAGAGGTGCCCACCGGCCTTCCCTCGGCCCTGCTGCAGCGCCGCCCCGACGTCCTCTCCAGCGAACAAAGTCTCGTCGCGGCGAACGCCAACGTAGGTGTCGCCAAAGCCGCGTATTTTCCCCAGATCTCCCTCACCGGGCAGTTCGGCGCCGCAAGCACCGCCATCACCAGCTTCCTCCAGGGACCCGCGACCGTCTGGTCGCTCGCCGGAGAGCTCGCCCAGCCGCTCTATGCCGGCGGAGCCATCACCAGCGCCTATCACCTCGCCTGGGCACAGCGCGATCAGGCCGAGCTCGAATACAAGCAGACCGTCCAGGAAGCCTTCGGCGACGTCGCCAACAGCCTCGTCGGCTACAACCAGTCCCGCCTCTATCGCATGAAGATCGATGAGCAGACAAAAACCTACAAGGACACCGCCGACCTGGCCGTCGTCCGCTTCAACGGAGGCTACGCCAGCATGCTCGAAGTGCTGGTGACCGAGCAGCAGTATTTCACGTCGCAGCTCGCCCTCGCCCAGGCCTGGGACGCAGAAATGTCAAACTACGTCTCCCTCTACCAGGCGCTCGGCGGAGGCTGGCAACCGTAAAATTCAGTAAACGGTTCAGTCCACGCTTACTTTCATTAAATGGAAACTAATTCCATTCCCACAAATACGAACTCGGGCTTTTTCCGAGCGCTTTTCCGTTTTGGGTAACGAAAGTCATTGCCAATCGTCATCCGCCGGGTCTACGATTTGCCCTGTAATTGAAGCACCCGCTGCACCAATTTGCCAGTACCCAAGCTCAAGCTCCCAAAGTATGAAGTCGTTCCCTCGAACTCCGACCATCTCAAGAAACCCTGGCCATTAGGCCATTGTGTGGAGTGACTATCTATGGCGTGGTATGCCTATTGCATCAGCGAAAAGCAGGCTTTTCCGGATCTTCTCCGTCACCGCAAACCCGTACCGCTCGAGGCCGTGACCGGCATCGCCGGGAATCAAGTCTTCCTCTATCCCGCCAGTGACTTAGCTGTCATCGTCAGCGAACACAATCCCGAAGAACCCCTGGTGCAGAAATCGGCCGTCGACCACGGCAAGGTCATCGCCGACTGCTTCAAAATGTCCACCGTCCTGCCCTTCCGCTTCGGCACCGTCTTTCCCGATGACGAAGCCCTCCGCCGCTCCGTTCGCTCCAACCAGCGCCAGTTCCTGGCCAACCTCGACCGCCTCCGCGGCAAGGCCGAGATGCACCTTAAGGTCGTCGTCGACGATTGTTGCCGCGAACTCGACAAACCCATCCTGATGAATCGCGTCGGCAAAGAATATCTCGCCAGCCTCCGCGAAAACGCCACTCAGCAGCGCGAACGCCAGACCAGGGCACGCGCCGTTTCCGTTCAAATGCATCGCATGTTCGCCCCGCTCGACGAAGAAATCACCTGCAAACGCGACGGCACGGGCAAAATGTTCCTCGATATCGCCCACTTGATCGACCACAAGTGCATCGAGCGTTATCAGAATCGCTATTCGACCGCCTCGGTTCAATTGAAAGACTGCCAGATGCAGCTCTCCGGCCCCTGGCCGCCATACCACTTCGTGCACCGCCAATCCAAGGCGCCTGTTTCTCACTACAGCCCAGCATCCCCAAGCAGGGTCGCTATCCCCGCTTAAGATTTTCAGTCGCTAGCCGAGACCCGATTTTCATCGAAATCGGGTCTTTCCTCATTCAGGGCGAGGCGGCACATGGAAGCCACTACTTGAGGTGGTTGCACGTGAAACGAACCTCTACAGTCCTTCTTCTTTCCCTCTGTCTGCCTTTGCACGGACAAACGGCAATTGCGGGCCAGGGTGCCGACGAAAGCGTCGAATTTATCCAGCACGCGCCGCGGACTGAAGCAGAGGCCTCCGCCCTCGAACAAACTCTGGCCGCAAATCCGGACGACCGCTTAGCCCACATTCACCTGTTCGGCTACTACTGGAGTCAGGCCACATTTTTCAGACGAACGGATGTGCGTCACAAACTCGTTGTTCAGGCCGACTGGTTCGCAGTTCATGACCCTCAGTCGGCTGTCTTCGACCGCTCCGCGTTCTCCCTTGCACGCACCGACTTCGACCCTCCTTATTCCGCCGATCTTCCCATCTACAAGAGTCATTGGAAATCAGCGGTAGACAGCAACCCAAACGACATCAAAGTGCTCTCGCACGCCCTTGTAGCGCTTCATGCCGTAGATATTCAGGTGCCTCTAATCTGCTCTGCGCGGCTCCGAACGCTTATGCCGACATATCCACAATTTGCAGTCCAGATTGCTGCCGATCTCTCCCAGATCATCGTCACTCAATCACAGCAATCCACCGCTGCGACCATCGCTCAGAGCCAAACCGCGCTGACAATGCTCCTCAACTCGAACGACCCCGCCGTGATTGGCCTGACTGGTGAACTGCTATACGGCTCCGCCAGAGTAGGCGGAAAGAACGAACCCTATCTACCCCAGGCCGAAGCCCTCCTGAAGAAAGCTCAAGAGCTCGACCCTTCCAACAAACGATGGACCGATGTGCTGCAGTCTCCTCCTCCCAAGAGCATCGAAGCTGCTGTCATCGCCATCAATACGCTGACGCAGGAAGACCTTTGGGCCAATGGGAAAGTTCCCCCGATCGAGGGATCGAACAATGCGGTAGTTGTCGACGCCTCTACTCAGGCCGCGCGACGGTTATCCCCCTCGGATGCCTTCGTAAGGAATGTGCTCTCGTCCTCGCAGCTTGGACCTGGAAATATCAAACTCAAAGCGCTCATCGGCGAGGACGGTAAGGTACGTACACTCCAATTCGAGTCCGGATCGGTGCGTCACTTTCCAACCGCTCTCGGAATGACAAAGGATTGGCAATACACTCCGACCGTCGTAAGTGGAAAACCCGTCAAGGTATTGACGACAATCGATTTGGATTACACCGCTTATGTACAGCCGCCCCCGGCCGCTGGAGGAGTGATGGGTGGCGTCCTCGGTGGTGTTGCCGGAATGAGCGGGGACCCAAGGAACGCGGGCAACAGTCCGCTCAAGGTCGCCCCTCCAAAGAGAATCAACGTGTCAGGCGAAGTGATCGCGGGGAATGTCCTTTCGAAAACCGCCCCCGTTTATCCTGCGGTTGCCAAGGCGGCACGGGTTCAGGGTATAGTTGTGCTCCAGGCGACGATATCCAAAGCAGGACTTATCGAAGGCCTTCAGGTGCTCTCCGGTCCTCCACTCCTGCAGCAGGCGGCTCTCGATGCGGTCAAGACCTGGCAATACAAGCCTTATTTGTTGAATGGAGAGCCTGTCGAGGTAGGAACCACGATCAACGTCGTTTTTTCTCTTCAGGGATATTCGGCCCCTCCCCCTCCAGCCAAGGTGCCATCGGAGTAAGCCGGCAGTGAATTTGTTCAATGGGCTCGGGGTATCCGCAGAATCATCAAGTGCTCTTCCACGTATTGGGACCCCACCTTCAATGCACGCGGCTCCGTGCCATAGGGCTCAAAACCAAACTTACTGTATGTTCGAATCGCGGCTGTGTTATGTGCCCCAACTCCCAGCAGAATCTGCTCCAACGACGCGTCCCCCATTGCCAGACTGAGAAGGTCCCCTATCAGCTTCGAGCCAAGACCCTGGCCACGATGCGAACCCGAGACATAAACGGCGAGAAGATGTCCTTTGTGCCGTTCTTTAATCCCCACCTCACGCTTGAACGTCGCCATCGCAACCAGCGAGTCGCCGTCAAAACCGCCCAGCGTAAAACTACCGTCAGCCTTCTCCCGGATGCGCTCGGCAGTCTCGTCAATGGTGATCGCCTGATGTTCTTCGCCCGACCTGCCAAAGGCGAGCGGCTCGCGCTCCAGCGCCTCCAGCCTCAACCCCCACCACGCCACCGCGTCCGCTTCGGTAAGCTTGCGAATCTCCATCTTGTCAGTCTGGGGCAAGCCAGGCATCCAAGTCCACCGCTCAGTTCATTCGCCTGCCCCGAAACCCTTACGCAAAATCTGCCATGATAACTCTGAACAATACCCTTGAATCTCGCTTTCTAACCAATGCCCGACATTTTTATTAGCTATCGCCGAAAAGATAGCGCGCTTGACGCGAAGCGTATCTACGAATGGCTCGCGGCGCATTTCGGTGCAGGCTCCGTCTTCATGGATTTGAGCGGGATTGAGCCCGGAGAGAATTTTCGCACCGCGATAGGCCGGGAGATCGACTCCGCCAGGGTCATGCTCGTCATCATCGGAAAGCAGTGGACTTTCGCCGAGAACGCCGACGGCCTGCAGCGCCTCGAAGAAGCCAATGACGTGGTGCGTCGAGAGATTGTCATTGCCCTGGAAAACGGCCTCCGCGTCGTGCCTGTCCTGGTTTCGGGCGCGCAGATTCCACAAGCCGCCCAATTACCTGCCGCTCTCGTCAAACTCACGAACCTGAATGCCTTTCCGGTTAGCGAAGATCTCTTCGAAGAAGAGATGGCCAGCCTCGCAGAGTATATTCGGAGATGGCTCGCCGATCAGTCTACGACCACCCCTTCATGGGCGGTCGAGCAGCAGCCTGAGTCCAACCCTCATCAGGTCCTGCCGATGATAATCAAGAAAGTTTGCATGTTAGGCGCCGAGGGAGTTGGCAAAACCAGCCTTGTGAGTCGCTTTGTCAGGAGCCTTTTCAGCGAACGCTATCACACTACAATCGGCGTGAAGATCGATAAAAAAGTGATCACCCTCGGAGAGACGGAACTAACCCTGGCCCTCTGGGATCTCGCGGGCGAAGACGCCTCCCATAAAATAAGTGCGACCCACCTGAGAAATGCCGCTGGGCTGATCGTCGTCGTGGATGGCCGCAACTCTACCCTCCGCACCGCACCCGATCTCATCGACCGTGCCCGCAACGAAGTTGGCTCAGCTCCCATAGTTTTGGCCGCGAACAAGATCGACCTGTGCAGGGAATCCTGGTCATGGGAATACACCATCGAGGCCCTCGATGAACTCTCCGAGAATCTCCGAGTCACACCCTTCACAACGAGCGCATTGACCGGAACCGGCGTAGAGCTGATGTTTTCCTATCTCGGAAGGCAAATGCTGAAGGAGCCGGAAAGCCTCTAAAGAACTGTTCTGCGTCTGCGCGTTTTCCTCTGCGCGCTCATTCAAGGCTTCAATGGGCTTGAATGGAAGAACAAGTTTATTCCGCCCGCAAAGTCTCCGCCGGCTCAATCCGGACAATCCGCAGCGTCGGTAAAAAGCTCGCAACCGCCGCAATCAAAGCCAGCAAGGCCGGGACCGCAACAAACGTCACCGGGTCGTAAGTCCGCACCCCATAAATCTCGCTCGACAAGACGCGCACGGCAACCAGCGAAAGCGCAATCCCCGCCACCAACCCAACACAGGCAGCAATCGCCCCCGACGAACCCACCTCCACCATCGCCTGCCCGATCGTCGAGCCCAAAGCAATCCGAATCCCAATCTCGCGCGTCCGCTGCACAACGAGGTTCGATACCAGCGCATAGATGCCGATGGCGGAAAGCAGCAGCGCCAAGCCAGCCAGCGTCGTAAAGAGCAACACCTCAATCCGCTGCTGCTGAAGCTGCTGGGCCAGAATCTCATCCATCGAATAAAACCCCGAAAACGGCAGCAACGGATCGACCTCCGCCAGCGCCTTCTGCATCGACTCCGTCAGCCCCGCCACCGGCCCACTCGTCCGCACAATCCAGCTCGGCTGAAACCAGATGTGCGCCACATTCACCAGCCCCTGCGGAGTCTGCGTCACAGGAAGGTAGAACACTGGTTCGGTAGCGATTGGCGCGCCCCGCTCCATCCCCGGCCGTTTCGTGACATTCCCAACCACGCCAACAATGGTGAACAAGAAGCCGTCATGACCCTCGTCGAGCTTGAAATGGCGCCCGATCGGCGCAGGCTCATGAAAGAACTTCTGCGCAAAATCCTCGTTCACTACGACAACCGGCTGCGAAGTCGAGGTATTGCCATCCGCGATTGAACGCCCAGCCAAAAGGGGAATTCGCAGCGTCGAAAAATAGCCCGGCGTCACGTAGCTAAGACTCGATCCCGCCTGCTTACCACTTTGTTCCCCATCCATAATCACGATCCCATCATTCAACCCCCGGTCATAGGGAGCGCTCAGCCCCACCGCCGCATCCTCGACCCCAGGAATCCGCCGCATCGCCGCCACACTCTTCGCCAGCAAGCCCTGGAACGCTGCCGCGTCATGATAGCGAGCATCATCCAGCGACGCCTTCGCCGTCATCACATTGCGCGCATCAAAGCCCGGCGGCAGCGTCTCCAGATGAATCAGCGTCCGCAACAGTAACCCCGCTGCCGCCAGCAGCACGACCGTCAGCGCAACTTCGGCGCCAATCAACCATTGCCGCACCCGACCCGAGCCGCCGGCAACGGAATAGCTTCCGCTCATCGATGACCTTAGATCGACTCGCCGGGTCGTCAGCGCCGGCAGCGCGCCAAACAAAAGGCTCGTCGCCAGCGATGCAGCAAAGGCGAAAATAAGAACGCGCGCATTCAATGCAAACCCGCCCATCGGGAGCATGGATTCCGGAAGGAACCCACTCAGGCTACGCAGAATGCCAACCGCCAAAGCCACGCCCACCGCCGCGCCCAGCATCGCCAGCACCAGGTTCTCGACCCACAGCTGGCGAAGCACTTCCACGCGTGTCGCCCCCAGCGCCAGCCGCGTCGCAATCTCCCGCGTCCGTCGCGCAATCCTCACCAGCGCCAGCCCCGCCAGATTCGCGCACGCGATCACAAGGATGAAGCTCACCGCCAGCATCAGCACTTCGACCTGGGGACGCATGTCAGCGCTCAGATAACCGGCAAGCGGTTGAGCGTAGAACCACGCCGCGCCCCGACTTCGCTTCGACGCTTCGTCCATCATCGGCAGGCGAATATTACCCAGCTCGGCATTCTCCTGCGCCCACGTCGCCCCCGGCTTCAACCGCAATAAAATGCCGCAGTTGTCCCCGCCACACTCGCCCGTAGGTGCAGGCTGCAAAGGCGTGAATAGATCGGCCTTACTCGGAGTTACCGCGCCCGGTGGCAAAACCCCGACGACCGTATAGGGCTCGCCCTTGAGATGAATGGCCTCTCCTACAACGTTCGGGTCGGCGCGAAAGGTCGATCGCCACAACACATCGCTCAACACCACTGCCTTCGGCCCATTCGGCCGGTCCTCATTCGCCGTGAAGCTGCGCCCGCGATAGAGAGGAATCCCGAGCACATCGAAATAGTCCGCCGAAACACGGCTCTCATGCACATAACGGATCACGCCCCCGCTCGCCGCATCGGTCTGCAGGTTGACTCCATCGGAACCGCCCCAGGAAGCCATAGTGACCAACTTCAGATTTCCTCTCAGCGCTTGCCATGTCGCCCCAGTGTGGGTGTCGTTGTCGCCCATCTCAAACTTGCCGCTTCTTGAGTCGACTCCCTGCTGGTGCAAAATCAGGGCGCCCACCCGCTCCGGCTCACGAAAGGGCAGTGACCGCAGTAGAAAACCATCCACCATGCTGAAGACGGCAGTATTGACACCAATCCCCAGCGCCAGAGTCAGCATCACCGCCAGCGCGTACCCAGGACTCTTCGTCAGCTGCCGAAAAGCAAACCTCAAATCCCGTGCAATCACGTCGCCTCCTCAGCAAAATCGGATGCCAGATTCATTACGAGATACAACCCCTGGCCCAACATCCGATCCCTAGTCCCTACGTCCCTAGCGTACCCTCACTCCGCCCTCAAAGCCTCCACCGGATTCACCGAAGCCGCCCGCCGCGCCGGGAAATAACTCGCCAGCATCGCGCACACTCCCAGCAAACCAGCGACCGCTCCAAGCGTCGGAGCGTCCCACGCCGTCACCCCAAACAACAGGCTCCGAATCAACGTCGCCGCACCAATCGAACAAGCCAGCCCCGCCGCAATCCCAAAGACCGTCAACCATCCCGCCTCTTTCAAAATGAGCTGATAGACCGAGGCCCGCTGCGCGCCCAGCGCCATGCGCACGCCAATCTCCCGCGTCCGCTGGCTCACCGAATAAGCAATCACGCCATAAAGCCCAACCACGCCCAGCAGCAAGGCCAAGGCCGCAAATCCGCCCACCAGCCACGCCGAGGAACGGTGCAGATACGCCGTCGGCGATTCGTCGACGTGCTGCACCATAGTCATTTCGCCCATCGTGCCGATCCCAGGATCGACCTTGCGGATGGCAGCGTCGATCTCAGGTAGCACCGCCGCCGGGTCTTGCGAGGTGCGCACGACAATATTGAAATACTTATCGGCGTTTTGATTGAAGGGCAGATACTCAGCCGGCCATATCTCGGCGTCCAGCGAGCTCTCCTTCACATCGTCAACGACGCCGACGATCGTCCGCATCGACTTAGGAGTTAGTTCGGTATCGCCGATTCGCTTCCCAATTGGGTCCTCGCCGGGAAAGTATTTCTTGGCCAGCGCCGTGTTAATGACCGCCACCGGTGGTTTCGAGGCATCGTCGCCCTCAGTCAGAAGCCTCCCGCGAATCAGCTTTGCCTTCAGCGTCGCAAGATAGTCCGCGCTCACCTCCCGCTCGTTCACTTCATTGTGGGTGCCGTTGTAGGGCCTTCCCTCAAAGCGAATCCAATCGGTGTTGCAATTGCAGCTCACCGGCAATACGCTCGTGGTTCCCACCGATTCCACACCCGGCAGGCTGGCGATCCGCTGCAGGATCTCGCGATGCGCCCGGACCATCTCTTCATCCTTGGTATAGCCGATCTCCGGCATCTCGACCTCGACAATCGCCAGGTGGTCGGGATCGAAATTCAGCTCCACATGCAGCAATCGGTAGAAGCTCTTGCCGAGAAGCCCCGCGCCCACCAGAAGCACCACCGCGATGGCCAGCTCAAGCACCACCAGGTTTGCGCCGAAACGCCTCCAGATCGCGCCCGAAGAACCCCGGCTGCCCTCTGCCAGTCCGCTCCGCATCTCCGCGCCCGCGCCCGAGGAAGATAACCGCAGAATCGGCGTCAGCGAAAACAGCACTACCGCTAAGACCGAGGTCACGGCGGCAAAGGCGAGCACGCGCCCGTTCAGGCTCGCTTCTGTCAGAAACGAAGTCGAAGCCAGCATCTTCTGAGGGACCAGCCGCTGCAGCATCCGGATCGCGCCACTGGCCGCCGCTAACCCCAGCAGGCTACCGGCCATTACGAGCAACAACCCTTCGGTAAACAATTGCGCCGCCAGCCTCGCCGGGGACGCGCCAAGGGCCCCGCGCACCGCAATCTCCCGTTTCCGGCTCTCGCAGCGAACCAGCAGCAAACTCGAAACGTTGACGGTGGCAATCAACAGCAGCAAGCCGGCCCCGCCTAACAGGGTCAGCAAAATCGGTCGGACATACCCGACAAAGCTCTCATACAGAGGAATGACGCTCGCACTCTGGCCGCGGTTTGAGTCGGGATATTGCCGCTCCAGCAGTTTCGCAATCGACTTCATATCGGCAAGCGCCGTCGCCACCGAGACGCCGTCCTTCAACCGCGCCAGGCCATAGAGGTCGTGGCAGCTCCGCCGCAGTTCGCACCCGCGCTCCGGTTGCAGCGCCGTCCAGAGCTCCATATCGGCGCGCCCCGCGAACTGAAAGCGTTCCGGCAAGACCCCAATGATCCTATACGGCACCCCGCTCAGCGACACTGTCTCGCCAATCACATCGCGGCTCCCGCCAAACCGCCGCTGCCACGCCGAATAGCTCAGCATCGCGGTTTTGGGAGCGCCCACCTTGTCTTCACCCGTATGAAAATCGCGGCCAATCAGGGGCGTCACGCCCAGGGTCCGAAAGAATTCGGCGCTCACCCGCAGCCCCGACACCGGCACCGTCCCCGATCCGCTGCGCAGCAGATAACCCGTCACCCCATATACATCGAGCGAGCTAAAAGCCTTATTCATCCGCTTCCAGTCGACATAATCCGGATAGGAGATGTTGTTGCGCGGAAAATTCGCAGTGCTTCCCGACACATCGACCAGACGGTTGGAGTCTGCATAAGGCAAAGGCTTGATCAGCGCCGCATCCACAAAGGCGAAGATCGCCACGCTCGCGCCAATCCCCAGCGCCAGCATCAACACCGCCATCAACCCAAATCCCGGATTCTTCCTGAACTGCCGAAAGGCAAACCGCAAATCCTGAATCACCACGTCGACCCTCCAGAACGAAGGAGAAGTATCCATGCTCCTTCCCAACCAGATTCATCACCCAAGCCGGGTGCCCCATTCAAGCCTACCGTCGGCGTGAGTGGGAGACAGAATCCTAGTCCCTGATCTCTGGTGTGCCCTAAGCCCTGTTCCCTGCCTTCACTCCGCTCTTAAAGCCTCCACCGGATTCACCGAAGCCGCCCGCCGCGCCGGAAAATAACTCGCCAGCATCGCACACACTCCCAGCAAACCAGCGACTGCACCCAGCGTAGAAACATCCCAGGCCGTCACCCCAAACAACAGGCTCCGAATCAAGGTCGCCGCGCCAATCGAACAAGCCAGCCCCGCCGCAATCCCAAAGACCGTCAACCACCCCGCCTCTTTCAGAATGAGCTGATACACCGAAGCTCGCTGCGCACCCAGCGCCATGCGCACGCCAATCTCCCGCGTCCGCTGGCTCACCGAATAAGCAATCACCCCATAAAGCCCAACCACGCCCAGCAACAACGCCAGCGCCGCAAACCCGCCCACCAGAGCCGCCGCCGATCGATGAATATACGCGGTCGGCGAATCGTTCATCCGCTGCACCATCGTCGACTCGTCCTGCGTACCGATCCCCGGATCGATCTTGCGAACCACCGCATCGATCGCTGGAAGCACCGACCCCGCATCCTGCGACGTCCGCGCCACCACGCCAAAAAAAGTATCGGTGCTCTGCTTGAACGGCTGATACTCAGCCGGCAACGTATCCGTATCGAGCGAGCTCTCTCGCACGTCGTCAACGACCCCGATGATCGTCCGCATCGACTTCGGTGAAAGCGCAGTGTCGCCAATCCGCTTGCCAATCGGGTCTTCGCCCGGATAATACTTCTTCGCCAACGACTCGTTGATCACAATCACCAGAGGCTTGGATGCGTCATCCGCGTCATTAAAGAAGCGTCCCCGAATCAGCTTCGCCTGCAAGGTCTCGAAGTAGTTCACGCTGACATCGCGCGCGTTCACCTCATTGTGGGTTCCGTCATAAGGCTTGCCCTCAAACCGGATCCAGTCCGTATTGCCATTGCCGCTCAGCGGAATCATATTGCCAATGCCAACCGACGTTACCCCGGGCAGCGCCGCTACCTGCCTGAGAATCTCCTGCTCCACGGCAATCACTTGCGGGTCTTTTGAATAAGCCGCGTCTGGCAACGCCACTTGAACGATCGCCACATTGTCCGCCTGGAAATTTAGATCGACATGCAGCAGCCGGTAAACGCTCTTACCCAGCAACCCCGCGCCTACCAGCAACACCATCGCAATGGCCAACTCCAATACCACCAGGTTCGCGCCAAAGCGCCGCCACAATGTTCCCGCCGAACCCCGGCTGCCCTCGGCCAGCCCATTCCGCATCTCTGCGCCCGTACCCGCAGATCTGAGCCGCAAAATTGGAGTCAGCGAAAACAAGAAAACCGCCAACACCGAAATCGCGCCCGCGAAGGCCACTACTCGGAAATTCAATCCAATCCCCGTAAGAAACGGCACACTCGCCGCCAGGTCCTTCGGGATAAGCCGCGACAGCACCTGGATCGCGCCAGAAGCCAGGCTGACGCCAACCACACTCCCCACCGCCACCAGCACCAGCCCTTCGCTGAACAACAGCCCCGCCAACCGCGCCGGCGACGCCCCAAGCGCACCGCGCACCGCAATCTCCCGCTTCCGGCTCTCCGAACGCACCAGCAGCAGGCTCGAGACATTCACACACGCAATCAGCAACAGCAACCCGGCCCCACCAAGCAGCGCCAGCAGGATCGGCCTGACGTTCCCAACAATCGCCTCTTCCAGCGTAATCACGCTCGCGCCCTGGCCGCGATTCGAGTCCGGATACTGCTTCTCCAGCTGCTTCGCAATCGTCGTCGCATCGGCCTGCGCCGCCTCAACCGTCACCCCATCTTTCAACCGCGCTATCCCATTCAGGCTGTGGCAGCTGCGCCTCATATCGCATGGATCGTCGGGATGAAGCGCCGCAAAGATCTCCGCGTTTCCTCGCGGCGCAAACTGAAAACTCGCGGGAAGCACGCCAACCACGGTCATCGGAACCCCGCTCAACGAGACCGTCTCGCCAATCACGTCCTTGCGTCCGCCAAACCGCCGCTGCCACGCCGAGTAGCTCAGGATCACTGCCTTGGGGGCCTTCGGTTGATCTTCGCCCGCGTAAAAATCCCGGCCCAGAACCGGCACAACGCCCAGCGTCCTGAAGAAGCCGTCGCTCACCCGCGCTGCCGGCACCGGTTCCGTCCCCGTCGGGGTACGCAATAGATAGCCCGTCCCGGTATAAACATCGAGCGAAGCGAAGACCTTATTCATCCGCTTCCAGTCCAGATAATCCTGATAGGAAAGGTTGGCCCGCCCAAAGGCCGCAATCGTCTCCGTCGGCGCGACCAAACGGTTTGGGTCGGCATAAGGCAAGGGCTTGATCAGCGCTGCGTCCACAAAGGCGAAGATCGCTACGCTCGCGCCAATCCCCAGCGCCAGCATCAACACCGCCGTCAACCCAAATCCCGGATTCTTCCTGAACTGCCGAAAGGCAAACCGCAAATCCTGCATCAACATGGCGAGACTCTCCCACCATCTACGCGGCAAGTAAAGGGCCAGTTCCACTGAAGATAAGTCGTTGAGGAATAGGGCCGTGCCCCACGGCGCCGCGGCAAACGTTTGTCCACAATCAGAAACAATGTTCAGAAATGAACATTTACAGGCTCAGGCCTCGCAACCACATCGGAGCCAGCAGTGGATCTGGGCATACACGAAATGCGCAGCTACTGCAAAATCAGCCTCATTCGAGAGAAGTCGAACGTTACAGCGTACGCATGAAGGAAATCATTGCCCACTGACCCATCGACGTGGAAACCCCACGCGTCGGAGAAACCGAACGGTCCGTCATAGATTCCCGTCACATTCTTTTGCGTAACATCTCCCAGCGCGAAACTCGTCACGGTATAAGGCATCGTGATGAAGTGGCCGCCGCCGCCCTGTCCCGCCGAGGCCTTGTTTTTCTCGAGTGAGACGTCGGCGGCGTGAATCGTCGCTTCGTCCAGCTTCACGCCCCCGCCCGTTACGCCGCTATCCACGAAGAAGAGCGAAGGCGGGAGCGTCTGCACCTGCCCCCAGGTAACCATGAAGTGATCGCCGGCCATCCACATCGGCATCTCCGCTCGCTTCTTCGGCAGGCTTGCCGCCTCCGCATCAAACGCTTTGAGGTTCGCCGCAGTCTTGCGACGGAGCACTAACTCTGCCGCCGGATAGTCAAGAGTCGCGAGGAACTGATACAGAATCCCCGTTCCCACGCAGCCATCCAGTTGCGGCACGCCAAACATCGCCGAGAGCGACCGCAACGGCATGATCCCGACGGGCACTCTCTTAAGCGTCCAGTCCCCCAGCGTTACCGACTCCACCCGCCCGTTGCCGACCGGCGCAGTCTGCCCGGCTGAGAATACCCCGATCGTTGAGCCCATCGCCTTGACGCCCAGCTCCTTCGCAAACTGGGAATCGAGCAGCAATTCGGAGCCGCCCGTATCGATAAAGAAGAGCGCCTCTTTGCCGCCGTTCACACTCACCTTGATCACCGGCAGCGGTTCCGATTCCACAAACTTGATGCGAATGCTCTGCCCGCTGCCATGAAACTCGTAGGGAGCCTGCCCCGCAAAGCTCTCCAGCTTCGCAACATTCAGAGTCGAATAGCTCTCCTTGACCGCCTGCGTCTCGACTGCTGCCGTGCCAATCACCGCGCCGGCCTGCGCAAATCTTGCCCTCGCGATAGAGCGCTTCGGCGAGAATGATTCTCGCATCCGGATCGCCGGGTTTCAGGGCCAGGGCCCGATGCGACCACGAAATTGCGCTACCAAGCCGATTCGCGAGCAACGCTAGATGCGCCAGCTTCAGGCAGGCTGGATAGCTCTTGGCGTCGGTCTGAACGATCGCCGAATAAATCTTCTCCGCCTCGGCAAATTTCCCCGACTGGAACAACGCATCTGCCGTCGAGAGACCAGCAGTCGCGGTCTGGGCCAGGACACCCGTTGCGCTTGTAACAAGGAGGAACGAGATTACACTGACCCGGCGTATGCGCTTCATTCAACGAGGGTATACGGAGGAAGGACAGCAGGCATCACAAATCCGCCTTAGTTGGCCGCTGAAATATTCTTCTTCCGGCTCAACACACTCCCCGCCTTCACCCGCGAGACGCTCGAGGCCCGATCGATCTTCTTCCAGAAACCGACAAAATAATCGATTGCGGAAATAATCGACACCACCACCATGAAGTAAATCGCCGTAATCGCCGTGGGATACACCCACAGCGTGAACCACCCAAAATGCCATTCATACCAGCGATGCGCCAGGATCGTCGCCACCACCGCGACTATCTGAATGATCGTCTTCAACTTGCCGAGCTCGCTCGCCTCGATCGTGAACCCCTCGGCGCTCGCGATCGTTCGCAGTCCGCTCACCAGGAACTCGCGCCCGATCACCAGCACCGCAATCCACGGCTTCATCACATGCGGGTTGTAGCTGACAAGGCAGATGAAAGCGGCGCTGATCATCAGCTTGTCCGCCAGCGGATCGAGCAGCATGCCAATCGTGGTGATCTGCCCGCGCTTGCGCGCCAGGTAGCCATCGACCCCGTCAGTGATCGACGCGGCGATAAACACCAGCGAGGCAATAATCTCCTGCTGCCCATACGCAGCGTCGTGAAAAGGAAACGACGGGGCGAGCAGCCAGATCAGCACAGGAACCATAAGGATCCGGCTCATCGTGATGGAATTGGGAAGATTCACTCGCTGCCCTTTGCAAAAGGTGGGCGTTCGCCTTTATTAGACCACTTTTTGCGTATGCCGCGCGAAGCGCTCCATGCATCGTGAAAGAAACACGACGAAGCGAGAACCTCTTGACTTCAAAATGAAACGCGACCGCGCAACACCTCAAGCCAGAGGCTTACCCCAACTTGGCAAAGAAATCCTTCATCCGCGCCACGCCCTCATCCACATCCTCAGGCGTCACCGCATACGACAGCCGGATATGCTCCTTCGTCCCAAAAGCTTCGCCCGGAACCGTCACCACATGCGCCTCATGCAGCAACCGCCCCGCCAGTTCCAGCGCCGTCTGCGAACCCGGCTTCCCTAAATAGGCCGACACATTCGGATACACATAGAAGGCACCCTCCGGCACCGTGCAAGTCAACCCCGGAATCGTCTTCAACCCCGCCAGCACCTGGTCACGCAGCTTCAGATAATCGGCCCGCATCTCCAAAACCGAATCCTGCGGGCCAGTCAGCGCCGCAACCGCCGCCTTCTGCACAAAATGCGCAGTCGAGCTCGTCGACTGGCTCTGCAGCTTGCTCATCGCCGCAATGATCGGCTTCGGTCCCAGCGCAAAGCCCGCGCGCCATCCGGTCATCGCATAAGTCTTCGACAGTGATCCCGCAACGATCACATGCTCCTTCGCTTCAAGGAACGAACCGCCGCTCACCAGCGCGCCGTTGTACTGCAGATAGACGTAGCACTCGTCGAGGATCAAATAAATCCCCCGCTCATGCGCCAGCCGAACAATCGCTTCCAAATCGGCAGGAGTGGTCACCGAGCCCGCCGGATTCGACGGCGAATTCAAAATAATCGCCTTCGTCCGCGGAGTAATCAGCCCCTCCACCGCCGCCGCCGTAATGCGGAAGTTCTCCGCCTCCTCCGTCTCCAGATAAACCGGAATCCCGCCGCCATACTGAATGATGTCCTTATAAGACACCCAGAACGGCACCGGCAAAATCACCTCATCGCCATGCTCCACCAGCACCTGCAGCGCATTGAAGAGAGCCAGCTTGCCGCCGGTCGTAAACACTGCCTCTTCGGGAGCATAATCCGAGCCAAAATCACAGGCATGCCGCTGCACGATCGCCTTCCGCACTTCCGGAATTCCCGACACAATCGTGTACCGAGTGAAATTCCCCTCGATCGCAGCAATCGCCGCGTCCTTAATATGTCGCGGAGTCGCAAAATGCGGTTCCCCCGCACCAAAATCCACCAGCTTCGCGCCACCAGCGCGCAGCTTCGCAGCCTCGGCAGTCACCGCCATCGTCGCGGAAACCTCAATCCGGCCAATGCGGTCGGTCAATATCTTCTGAGCAGTCGGAGTCGTAGCCATAAGTCTATCTTTTCAGATTTTCCCGTGGAACGCAGAAAAGATAACTATGAAATCTGCGCTCCCGCATGTTCTCCTTTATCGTCCGCGCGCGTCTATCCTGAGGGCGTTCATCGAGGGAAGGAATGAATCGAACCGGCAGCTCCATCCTTCTCTCCGTTATTCTGCTCGCGGCTACGCCTTTGAGGTCTCAGGAACCGATGGAGGGGCCGAATGTTTTTGGCGATCTCAGCCCAGCCCGTATGGACCCAATCTTCGAATCAAGGAAGGCCGCCCAACAGCAGCTCGCCGCGCACTCCGACGCGTTCAAGACACCCAACATCGCAGGACCGCTCGAATGGCCGCCCTACCTCATCGCGATAGCGAGAATAGTTTCCGTCCAGTTTCCGACGGCCGACCATCCCCGCACCCAAATCGGCTTTCACGTGGACCGGTTCCTCAGAGGCCAATCCACACTGACCGATTTCGTCGTCGAGTCGCGGTGGGATCCGATCGCTCCGCCGATCCAGGAACGAGAACCGAAGATCGACTATGGCAACCTTAGGCTCACCGCCCTGGATCTCTCCGAACCCCAAGTCGGCCGCCTTTATATCCTTGGCTACCGTCTCGATCATGGCGACGGCAAGCCAGTCTTTGTCCCTGGTGTTGTTGACATGCAGGACCCCGAGCAAACCAGGCTGAGACGCGACGTGGAACGCTTCCTCGCGCTGGAGTCCAATGCCACGAACATCTGCACCAAGAAATACATCGATGCTATGGACGATGAGACCGCTTGGATTCGCGATATTGCCGTCCATCGACTGACTTCCTTTCCGGCCTCCTACTTGTTGCCAGAGAGCCCTGAGATATTTCTTGCCATTTTGAAGCGCCGACTCCAAAGCGATAGTCCTAATGAGCGATTGGAGGCGCTGTCTTGGCTTGTCTGGGCCGACTCCATGGCGCGGGACACCCACACTGAAAGCGGCCATGAGGATGGCTGGCCTATCCTGCCGGACTCGGCAATTCGCCGCCTCCTCAGTTCAGCAATTGAAGACGCAAATCCACTGCTCGGGGACTTTGCATTCCAGTTTCGCGAGATGTTCGACCTGTACCGAGCCGGAACACCTGGCGAGTGTAACGAGATCGTCCCAGCGCTTCGAAAATCGGCGCATTGGCGTTCAGGACAACATGACATCCTGCCCGTGGGATTTCCCGTTAGCTACAGCTACGGTTGTATCCCGCCTCAAGCTCCTGTGACCGATCCTGCCCGTTGGGGCAGATGCCGTCCTCAGTCTCAAACCATTGATTTCGTGGCTATAAATCTAAACATTTCCCGGCGAACGCAGAAAAGATGAGCGACAAATCCGCGTCAGTGCATCTCAGGAAATAAAGCTGAAGGAAAAAATCATCAGGAAATATCACGGAGGCGCTTGGAATCTCGTCGCCACTCTGATACACCCTAACCAGTCGCTCCTCTGCAACACTGCATTTCTCTGCCAGGCTCAAGAAAATTCCGCGAAAGGATTTTTCCCATGACCCTGCTGCTCCTCCAAATGTCCATCGTGCTGCTGGTCGCCGTCGTCTGCGGCCGCCTCGCCCGCACAGCTGGGGCAACCTCGCGTCATCGGCGAAATCATCGGCGGCATCCTGATCGGCCCATCAGTCTTCGGACGCTTCGCCCCGCATCTCTCCGCCGACCTCTTTCCGCAATCCTCACTGGCGCAGCTCGAACTCCTCTCCACCGTCGGCCTCGTCCTCTTCCTCTTCCTCATCGGCATGGACCTCGACTACGCCCAGCTCCGCAACCAGCGCGGCACCACCATGGCCGCCAGCGGCGCGAGCATCTTCGTCCCCTTTCGTGATGGCCGCTCTGCTCGCGCATTCCCTGCGCATTCGCTTCGCCCCCCACGGCATCGGCAACATTCCCTTCGTCTTGTTCCTCGGCATCGCCATGAGCATCACCGCCTTCCCGGTGCTCGCCCGCATCCTCGAGGAGCGCAACCTGCAAGTCGACGCCGCTCGGCACCATCGCCATCCTCAGCGCTGCAGTCAACGACGTCATCGGATGGCTCCTGCTCGCCCTCGCTCTCGCGCTGGTCGGCGAAGCCGGCGGCCCATCGTCGCTCCCGATCCGCCTGCTCGGCCTCGCCGTCTATCTCTTCCTCATGCTCGGCGTCATTCGCCCGCTTGCCGCCAGGCTTGTCAATCGCCGCAACAACCCGGAGCTCTCGATCACCCTGCTCGGCCTCGTCGTTGCCGGAGTTCTGCTCTCCGCCGCCGCCACCGACAAGATCGGCATCCACCCCCTCTTCGGAGCATTTCTCGCCGGCGTCTGCTTCCCCCGCATCGAGCACTGGCAGATCGCCATCCGCGAACGCCTCGACATGCTCGTCTCCGTGCTCCTGCTGCCGCTCTTCTTCGCCCTCACCGGCATGCGCACCCGCTTCGACCTGCTCGACGACTCCGCCATGTGGGTCTGGACCGGCATCGTCCTCGCCGCCGCCGTCTTCGGCAAGATGGGAGGCGCCGCCATCGCCGCCCGCTGGACCGGGCAATCCTGGCGCGACGCCATCGCCCTCGGAGCCCTGCTCAACACCCGCGGCCTCGTCGAACTCATCGTCCTCAACATCGCCTACAACGTCGGAGCCTTCACCCCCACCCTATTCACCATGATGGTCGTCATGGCATTGGTCACCACCATGTGCACCGCCCCAGTGCTGAACTTGCTCGGAATTCGCGACGGAAAGCCAAAGGCAGTGCCAATAGACCGCGTGGCAGCATAGCTCGTTACCGATTAGTCGCTCTCAAGAGCACGCGATATCACCTAAATTGTCACCGGACTGGTGATATAATCGGTGACTGATAGCTTATGAGAGCAACCGTATCGCTGGATGACGAATTACTTCAGAGAGCGCAGGAGTATAGCGGCGTCTCCGAGCGAACAGCCCTCCTTCGAGAAGCGCTGAAGGCGCTCATCGAACGCGAGGCCTCCCGAAGCCTCGCAGCTCTTGAGGGAACGATGCCCGATCTCGACAAGGTGCGCCGACTCAGAGTCGACGACCTGTGATCCTCGCAGACGCGAATGTCTGGATTGATTTCTTCCGGTCTCGCAAGCCCGAACTGCGGAAGCTGCTCGAAAATAGCCAGGTGGTGATGCACCCTTTGCTGATCGCCGAACTGGCGCTCGGCTCGCTTCACGACCGATCTCGAACCCTGGCAAAGCTCGATCACATGCCTCAACTCCGGGTCGCGGCCTTAAGCGACGTGCGGCGCATGATCGAGGCTCGCAATCTCTACGCGCAGGGCATTGGCCTCACCGACGCGCACCTGATCGCATCCTGTCTCGCCACCCCCGACACGCTCTTGTGGACCTCTGACGCCCGCCTCCGAAGGGTGGCGAATTCGGTGGGTATAAGCGCTGATTTGCCCTGATTCTCGGGTCTGAAGCAGATAGGTAGACTCGCTCATACTGCTAACTCGCCGACTTGCTAACTTCCATTTACCCGCTTCTTCAACCGCGCAATCACCAACTCCGGAACCAGCCCCTCAACCGAACCACCTAGCTGAAAGACCTCCTTCACCAGCCGCGAACTCACAAACGAATACTTCGCCGCCGGCATCAGAAATACCGTCTCCAGCTCCGGAGCCAGCCGCTGGTTCATCAGCGCCATCTGTAGTTCATATTCATAGTCGCTGATCGCGCGAATCCCCCGCATCACCGCCTGCGCATGATGCTCGCGCGCAAAATCGACGAGCAACCCATCGAAGGTCGCGACCGAGACGTTCCCCAACCCCGCAACGCTCTCGGTCAGCATCTCCACGCGTTCGGGAACGGAAAACAGCGGATGCTTGGCTGAGTTGCACAGGACGGCAACCACCAGATGGTCGAAAATCCGCGACCCCCGCGCAATCAGGTCAAGGTGACCATGAGTCATCGGGTCGAAGCTGCCGGGATAGATCGCTTTAACTTTGTCCAACGCGAATCTCGCTCTTCGTGCTCAAGCGAGATTGTACGGGAGCAACGACGTCGCGCGTCAAAAGCCATGATCTCGTAAGACAGCGTCATATGCTAGAATACAAACATGAGCAGCGTCAGCGTTAGTTTCCGAACTCCGCAAGCCAAAGTCGAAAAACTGGACGAGTTCGCCCGCTCTTCCAAGCGTGATCGAACGCAGTTAATCAATGAGGCGATCGACCATTACATATCGCTCCAGGAGATCAATCTGAGGAAGGTTGACGCCGGGCTTCGCGCCGTCGAGGAGGGCAGGTTTGCAAGCGAGGCGCAAGTCGAAGCCGCGTTTGCAAAATGGCGTAAGCCTTGAAGATTGTCTGGACAGAAGACGCGTTGCAACAACTAGACGAGGCCCGCGACTACATCGAAATCGAAAACCCTCGAGCCGCCGCCCGCCTGATCGATCAGATTGAGATCAGTGTCAATCGGCTTCGCGTCTTCCCATTCCTGGGGCGGTCGGGGCTTCGCCCGACCACCCGCGAACTTGTCATTACAAATACTCCTTACATCGTCGTGTATCTAGTCCAGGGCGACGACGTCTACATCTTGGCCGTCATCCACGGCGCCACCGACTGGCAGGTGATCTGGAATCCCATCGAAGACTAATTCTACCGCCGCGCCGCCGCCTTCACCGCATCCGCAGCCGCACCCGACCCATTCACCGGCACCGGAGGCACCTCAGCCTGAGGCAGATTCACCAGACCCAGCTTCTTGCGAAGCTCATTATCGATGCTCGTGAAAGTATCGCGATGCTCCTTTAGATACGCGCGAACATTCTCACGCCCCTGCCCAATCCGCTCGCCGGCGTAGCTATACCACGCGCCAGATTTCTCCACGATGTTCTGCGCAACGGCTAAGTCCAGCACATCGCCCTCACGCGAGATCCCCTCACCATAGAGAATGTCGAACTCGGCCTCGCGAAACGGCGCCGCAACCTTGTTCTTGACGATCTTCACCTTGGTCCGCGAACCCACCACCGTATCGCCTTCCTTCACTGCGGCAATACGCCGGATATCGATACGCACCGAGGAATAAAACTTTAGCGCGCGACCACCCGTCGTCGTCTCCGGATTGCCAAACATCACGCCAATCTTCTCGCGAATCTGGTTGATGAAAATCAGGCTCGTCCGCGACTTCGAAACCGTCCCGGTAAGCTTCCTCAGAGCCTGCGACATCAGCCGCGCCTGCAGGCCCATGTGCGAATCGCCCATCTCGCCATCGAGCTCCGCCTTCGGAACCAGCGCCGCCACCGAGTCGACCACCAGCACATCGATCGCCCCCGACCGCACCAGCGCCTCGGTAATCTCCAGCGCCTGCTCGCCATAATCCGGCTGCGAAATCAGCAGGTTGTCGATGTCCACGCCCAGCTTCCGCGCATAGAGTGGATCGAGCGCATGCTCGGCGTCCACAAACGCCGCCAGGCCCGCCTAGCTTCTGTGCCTCGGCAATAATCTGCAGCGTAATCGTCGTCTTGCCCGAAGATTCAGGCCCAAAAATCTCAATCACCCGGCCCCGCGGAACCCCGCCCACACCCAGCGCCGCGTCAAACGAGATCGACCCCGTCGAAATGACAGAAATCGGCACAATCGCCTCTTTACTGCCCAGGCGCATGATCGAGCCTTTGCCAAACTGCTTTTCAATCTGCGAGAGCGCCAGCTCTACTGCACGAGCACGGTCATCAGCCACTTCGAGTTCTCCAATCTTCGTCTTTTCTTCGTCTTTCTACTGTAGCCTATCTACTACCCAAATTACGCGGACAGTCCCCCGGCTTCGCGCAAATTTGTGTCCATCCAGTAAATAGCTGTGGAAACTTGGACAAAGAATAGCACCCGCCGGCGGCAGGCAGAAAAGAACGAAGCGCCTAAAGTCACGCCCCAGACCCAAAACGGGAATTGCCGCGAAGAAAGCGCCTCTGCGCTCGCTGTGGTGAAATATGCCCTATCACCGCCGCAGCAAATCCACCGGCTCATTCACATCCTGTACCCAAAAACCGATCAATTGGGCGCGTCTGGTCGGTTCATAACCCGAGTCGCGGATTTTACGAACACCATGCGCATCGTCCCAGGGCGATCCCTAGTCAATGGACAAACGACGAAGTCAGCGAAAATATGATCGTCGAAACCCTTAAGCAAAGACTTGATATTAGCGGGGAGCTCAGACTCCTCGCTCGGAACACCTAACATCCGATCCGTGCCCACAACCCAAATCCGCGTCGAGGGGCCACCCTCGTAATAGGACAATCGACCTCGAACCTCGTAGCATGGTTCGACGAACTTCTCCTCCGCCCGGCACGATATCGCAACTACGAGAGCGAGAAATAGATATCGCTTCATAAAGCCGCTCCAAGCGAACGTCCGCTCATGTTTCCATAAGTTCTTAAAGATCGCGCGCGACTGCCTCAATCACGTTCACCGTCTTAGCAAATCCACCGGCTCATTCACATCCTGAATCCGAAAATACTTCGCGAGCGTTGGATGAGCCCGCGCCACAGCCAGATACATCTCCCAAGCCACACGCCGATAAGAGAAATGCCCCTGCGGAGTACTCCGCAGTTCAGAGATATAAAGCGCCTCAGCAAAATCCATCTTGAACAAAGCCCGCACCCGCGTCCCCAGCGGCAAAACATACTGCGCCACCGCGTCCTCGGCACCCGAGACCTTCAAATCCTCATAAGTCCCATGCGCCGACTCCATCGCCCCGCGATACCCTTCACCGAAACCCGCATCCTCCAGGAACTCCGGAAAGTCGTACCCATGCAAATCCGTGAACGACTGCAATATCTGCGTACACTTCCGGTGCCGATGCATATCGCGAAACCCGCCAACATCCATCAAGATATCGAACCGCAACCGCTGCCCCGCCGAGAACTCGCGCAGCAACTCATCATGCCGCCCCCGATGCCGCATCCCCAGATCGACAATCTCATCCCGCCGCATCTCGGATAGAGAAGCAACATGGTCCCGAATCTGCCGGTAAGAATAATGGCAAGCCCCATAAAGCAGAGTCGCCGCAATCTCCACCTCCAGAGATTCATGACCCGCCTCGGACCCTCCACCAAATCCACCACCGGCGAATCCTTAATCGCCGCCCCACCCATCAACTCCCGCGCCGCCTGCTCCAACTCCCGCCGCGTCGCCAGCGCATACTCATTCTCCGCCGCATACTTCACCAGCGTCGGAGCCACCTTCACCTCGCGCGTCAACAGCTCCTTCGCCCGCTCACCTAAAGCCGGATCAACCGCCGCAATCGCAGCCTGCAACGCCGCGAACTCCGCGCCATGCACATTCCAAGCCGCACCCGAAGCCGCCTCGCGCAGCTTCTCCCCCAGCCGCCGCACCTCGCCATGCGGATCAGTCAGCAGCCGCGAAACCTGCGTCTCCAGCGTCCGCGCATTCACAATCTGCCCCAGCGAAGTATTCGTCGCCAGCGGCAACAGATACCGCGCTACATCAAAAGCCCGCGCCTTCAGCGTCCGCTCATACGCCTCTTGCTTCATCTCCTCCGGCCGCGGCGTGATGCTCTTGAAATACTCCAGCATCGCTCCCGAGGTTGAGTGATACTCCGCAAACAATGCCTCAATCGCCGCCGAATACTGCGCTCGCGAATCGCCATCCGCAAACTCCGGCGTATACCAATTTTGCTTCCCCGATTTCTTGCCGAAATTCTGATACCGAGTCGAACGCTCCTGCCCATCCCAACGCTGCTCATCCACCAGCACAATCGCCGCCAGTAGTGAAAGCCGCTCGATCGCAAACGCTACATGCGCCAGGTCGGCTATCGACCGGTGCCCATACTGAAAATAAAAAGTATTGAGAAACTGCTCCGCCCGCTGGCTCGAAATCTCCTTGAGCGACTCCTTCATCGACAGCGACGACCGCGAATACTTCGCCATCGCATAAGCCAGCACCTCGGGATCAGCCCCATGCACGGCAAAGACTTCCGTCTCATGACCGACCGGACCAGTGCCGTTTGTTCTCACCTCTGTAGTCCCGCTTGAGCCATGCGGCCCAACCACGTCGCTCGTTGTCACACTGTTAGTCATTGGAGAAACCAGAATAGAGCATCCCCCACTGTGAATACCTCGCCGCGGACCGTTTTCACAAATACTGTGCCCCAGCGGAGCGAATGGGACGAGCGGCTTTTCTTGACGGAAAAGCCGCGCCGAACCTATCTCAACCGGAGACACCAATTGTGAAAACGGTCAAACTCACACCTTCCTAACCCGCAGGGTTTATTCTTCTCTTTCAACGAATTACACATCGTCGCGGAACCGCCAAAGTAACGCCGGCTCACGAACGAACAGACAAACAAGACTGCCGCCGCAGCGGCAAACTCTCCCAGGTGCCTTGTGAACGAGCCGGACGACAACCCGATCCTCTCCACCATCTCGCACCGCCCCTGGCCCCTGCCCCAAACCCGCTGGACCATGACCCAACGCTGGAACGATCTCCTCTTCGCGCACTGGCCGCTCCCCGCCGCGCAGATCGCCCGCCTGCTCCCACGCGGCCTCGTGGCCGACACTTTCGACGGCTCCGCCTGGGTCGGCATCGTCCCCTTTTGGATGGACCGCATCCAGATCCGCGGCCTCCCCATCATTCCCGGAGCCAACCGCTTTCCCGAGCTCAACCTCCGCACCTACGTCCGCGAGACCAACACCAACGTCGCCGGAGTCTACTTCTTCTCCCTCGACGCCGCCAACCCCGTCGCTGTCCTCGTCGCCCGCACCTTCTTCCGACTGCCTTACTACTGGGCAAAGATGTCCATCCAGCATCGCGACGCCCGCGAATTCCACTACACCAGCGAACGCCAGCTCACCCGCAAGCCCGCCCGCCTCCGCGCCAGCTATCGCGGACTCGGCCGCATGAACACCCTCGACCAATCCCGCCCCGGAACCATCGAACACTTCCTCACCGAACGCTACGCCCTCTACACCACCGGCCCCTCGGGCAAGTTACATCGCGGTAACATCCACCACTTACCCTGGCCCCTCGAGTTAGCCGAAGCCGAATTCGAACTCAACGACCTCCCCACCGCCCACGGAATCCAACTCCCCGACACCAAACCCCTCCTCCACTACGCCAGAGAGTTAGTCGTCTACGTCTGGTCCCTCGAACTCGCGCCGAATTTACTAAAGCAACCCCAAATAGCCGCCGTCCCCGAACCGCTGTAAACGAATTCAAACTCCCTGTGCCCGACCATCACTTGCCTTCCTGATTGGAGCTAACCGTGAGTCCAAGGATTGGCGGTCGAGCGAGTCGCACCACAATCGCCTGCGCATCTTCGTATAATCACGGAGACACGCGAACGTCGCGCCCAGGAAGAAGATCCCAGCACAAATGTCCACACCGGAAATCTCAGTCAATCCAGCCCCAAGCAATGCACCCAAAGTAGCGCTCGTCACCGGAGCCTCTCAGGGAATCGGCCGCGCCATCGCCCTCCGCCTCGCTCAGGACGGTTTCAGCGTCGCCCTCGCCGCGCGCAACGAAGAGAAGCTGAAGCAGGTCGCCGCCGAGATCGCCGCCGGCGGCGGCCAGGCCGAAGTCTTCGTCCTCGACATCGCGAATGAGGAGTCGATCAAGACCACGGCAAAGGCGGTCCTCGCCCACTACGGCAAGCTCGACGTCCTCGTCAACAACGCCGGAATCACTCGCGACAACCTGCTGCTGCGCATGAAGCGAGCTGACTGGGACGATGTCCTGCAGACCAACCTGACCGGGACATTTCTGCTGACTCAGGCCGTGATGGGCTCGATGATTCGCGCCCGTTCTGGCCGAATCATCAACATATCGAGCGTCGTCGGACGCGTCGGACAGGCCGGCCAGGCCAACTACGCCGCCACCAAAGCCGGCCTCATCGGCTTTACCCAGTCACTCGCCCGCGAGCTCGCCTCGCGCAGTGTCACCGCCAACGTCGTCGCCCCCGGCTACATTGAGAGCCCCATGACCGCGGTGCTCGACGAGAAGCAAACCGCCATGATCCTCAGCCACATTCCGCTTGGCCGCGTCGGCAGCGACGCCGATGTCGCGCACGCCGTCGCCTTCCTCGCCTCAGAGGGCGCCGCCTACATCACCGGCCACGTCCTCGACGTAAACGGCGGCATGTACATGGGCTGAAGCGCGACCGCCAGCCCTGTACACTGGAGGAGCCCAATACCCGGAGTACCGCCTTGCGCTTCCTGGTCTTTTTCTTCGCTGCCTGCGGCGTGGTCGTCTCCGCTCTCGCCCTGCACGTCCACTACTCCAACGACATACAGCCTTGCAGCATCAACGAGAAATGGGACTGCGGTATCGTGAACCACAGCCGCTTCGCCGAGATCGAGCATGTGCCCGTGGCGGCGATCGGCATCGCTGGTTACACGGTGCTCGGCGTCCTCGCTCTCTTCCATCGTCGCCGAACTCTGTTGGCTGCCAGCGTGATCGCCCTGGCTTTCTCTCTCTACTTAACCAACATCGAGGCGCACAAACTGCAGGTCTGGTGCCTTTACTGCGTCATTTCCCAAGGAATCATTCTCCTCATCAGCTTGCTAGCCATCGCCAACATGTTTGTGCCGCGACGATCCGCTTAGGCTAACGCGCCGGCAAAATCTCGCCTAAACAGGCCGCAGAATGGGAAAGGAACCACGCCGGATTCCTCCCCAGGTTTTGCAGTTGAATTCACCCGCCATTTCGCGCACTATCCTCTGGTGGAGAGGCGGCAATCTGGATTTCGGACGACTTGCCGGCTCCAGCAAAACCGAACCTGCCCGGCCCAGACGTCAAAGGGCTTGAGTTACGGAGTCATAACATAGCTTAAGGCCGAGACTTGACCTATGTTTCTTGCTTACTGCCGCAAATGACGCCGGGTCGCGCAAACGAGGTGGCTTCGGTCAACAACGGGAGATACACGGGAATAGGCCTTAGCGAAAATATTTCTTGCTTTATGTACTTTCGACATGTTAACCATACTGCCAACACTCTCATCGCTCGTTACCTTCGAGTACGGTGTCCTGCCTCAAGAGATTCACCAGTAAGAATGTGTGGACGGAAGGCCACAAATATAAACTTATGAAAATCGGAATCACGATTCGCGGTTACCGCTTGCAGAAGGGTCTGTCACAGGGAGACGTAGAAAAGCGTACCGGCCTGCTGCGCTGTTATCTGTCGCGCGTCGAGAACGGTCATACCGTTCCCTCGCTCGATACCCTCGCAAAAATAGCTCAGGCCCTCGACCTCCCCCTTGCTCAATTCTTTGCCGAAGACAGCCTGGGGCGCGAGATCAACACTCGAAAGCTCAGCGACGACGACCTTCGCTTTTTAACCCAGATGCGCCGTTATTCCACAAACCTCAATGACAGCGATCGCAAGCTGCTGTTGGCAATGGTCAAGAAATTTGCGACACCGGCGGTTCGCTAAGCGCGGAAGCACAGTTACCGTAACGCCGAAAGCCCAGTTAGGCAGCTCTTTCTCGTGAGAACGAGGCTGCCTAACCACTCTTCGGTGCAGGAAGCGAACTGTATGTCTGGGGAATCTCAAGCGACCACCGCTCCCATGGCACGCATCCGGAATTAGCTACGGGGGAACGCTCCCAAGATACAGCCTTCGCTACGCTACGTCGGCCGGGCGTAGCTGAAGATACCGTACGCGAGGAGCGCGAGCAGCAACGCGCCGCCCGCGAAGGCAACCCACTGTCTTTGGATAAACTCCGATCGCGGCGCACCTATTCTCGGCACCAGCGGTACCCCGACGGCCAGACCGCTCAGAAATCCGCCGAGGTGCGCCATCTGATCGATCCGGATCACCGTCGGTATCAGCAGCGTCCCCGCCCCGAGAACGAAGTTCAGCACGGCAAAATAGATCACGCTGCGGCGCAACTTTTTCAGCTCCAAGGCGGGCACCGGCAACAGCTTCGATTTCAGCAGAATAATCAGCACCCCGGCCAGGCCAAAGATCGCTCCCGAGGCCCCGACAGCGATCATCCCGTTCGGTTCTCCTGGAAGACCGGGGTTAACCGCAATGCTCAGCAGGTTGCCTGCGATTCCGGTGAACAGGTAAACGAGGACGGTGCCAAGCGGGCCAAGCAGTGGTTCCCCGAGGAGACCTAAGTTCCAAAGGCACCACATGTTCCCCGCGATATGCCAGGGGCTGGCATGAATGAAGGTCGAGGTGACCAGTCTCCACCACTGGCCGTAGAGCAGCACCGCGCCGCCGTTGTCGGCGCCGAAGGACAGCAGTTGGCCCGCGGTGGGACTCGTCGTCGAAAACTTGAACGACATCAGCAGGTATACAGCCACGTTGATCCCGACCAACAGATAGGTCGCCGGCGCGACCGCCCAACGACTGCGCGACCGCGCTGCCGGCCCGCCGGAAGAGCGTGCCCCGCCGTCCCCGTCGAGGGGTGGGAGAATCTCGGGCTGTACGCTGGCCGCACGGACCGCGGAATGATCATTCGACCAATTGGAATCCATCTCTTGTTAGGCTACCCCAGTTCCGTTAGCCTTGTTACGCTAACCGTGCTGGGCCCGAACGATAATTTGTCTGGCTCCAGTGCAATGGATTCAGGACCGGCTCCATTCGGCGCAATCACACAGGAGTTTTCGCTTGACACCCTCAATTCCCGCCTCATCCTCAGGTACAGCGTCAGCACCCAGCTCTGATCTTGGATTGAAAAAGATCCGCCGCGCGCTCCTCAGCGTGACCGACAAGAGTGGGCTCGTCGACTTTGCCCGTCAGCTTGCCGGGCACGAGGTTGAGCTCGTCTCGACCGGAGGCACCGCCCGCGCACTTCGCGAAGCCGGCCTCGACGTCCTCGATATCTCCGAACTTACCGGCTTTCCCGAGATGCTCGATGGCCGTGTGAAGACCCTGCATCCCAAGGTCCACGGCGGCATCCTTCACATCCGCGAAAACGCCGAGCATCGCGCTGCAGTCGAAAGCCACGGCATCCAGCCGATCGATATGGTCGTGGTCAATCTCTACGCTTTCGAAAAGACTGCCTCACGCGCCGGAGCGACCTTCGCCGAAGTGATTGAAAATATCGATATCGGCGGCCCTTCAATGGTGCGCTCCGCTGCCAAAAACTTTGAAGACGTCGCCGTCGTCACAGCCACCGCCGACTATGCGGCGCTCGCCGAAGAGCTTAAGGTAAACAACGGCGCACTCACCCGCGAAACCCGCTGGCGTCTCGCCAAATCGGCCTTCGCGCTCACCGCCGCCTACGACACGGGCATCGCCAACACGCTCGAACAACTCGCCGGCTCCGAGGCCCACAGTCCGCTCAGCGTCTATGAAGGTGCCGATGCCCCATTTCCGTCCACGCTCCGACTCGCCTACCCGCTGGCCATGCCGCTGCGTTACGGAGAAAACCCGCACCAGCGCGCCGCGCTGTACAACGATCAAAGCGGCTCTGGAGTCGCCGGCGCACAGCAGCTCCAGGGCAAGGAACTCAGCTACAACAACCTCGTCGATCTCGACGCCTGCTGGGAGCTGGTGCAGGAATTCGACCAGATCGCCGTCGCCATCATCAAGCACACCAACCCGGCCGGGACAGCCATCGGCAGTTCGGTACTCGAGGCCTATAAGCGTGCCCTCGCCGCCGATCCCATTTCCGCCTTCGGTGGCGTCATCGGCGTCAACCGCGAGGTCGACGCCGAGGCCGCCGAGGAGATCGCCAAGCTCTTCGTCGAAGCGGTCGCCGCGCCCAGCTACACACCCGAAGCCCTCGCCCGCTTCGGCGTGAAGAAAAACCTCCGCCTCGTCACTGTGAATCCAGGTAAGACCACCCGCGTCATCAAGCAGGTCTCCGGAGGCCTGCTCCTGCAGGACGCCGACAGCGCCCGGGTCTCCGCCGACGATTTGAAGATCGTCACCGCCCGGAAGCCTACTGAAACCGAGATCGAATCCCTGCTCTTCGCCTGGCGCGTCTGCAAACACGTCAAGTCGAACGCGATCGTCTATGCGCGCAACGGCCAGACCCTGGGCGTTGGCGCCGGCCAGATGAGCCGTGTCGACTCGGCGAAATTTGGCGCCATGAAAGCCGTTCTGCCACTCGCCAACTGCGTTGCCGCGTCAGACGCTTTCTTCCCCTTTGCCGACGGCCTCGAAGCAGTAGCCGCCGCGGGAGCAACCGCCGTCATTCAGCCCGGAGGGTCCGTCCGCGATGAGGAAGTGATCGCCGCCGCCGACAAGCTGGGCGTCGCCATGGTCTTCACAGGAATCCGCCACTTCCGCCACTGATCGGCCCGGGGCGCGAAGGCCAGGGACTGATTGCCGAGCCGATTTCGCATCGCATCAAAGCTTAGGAAGGCGAAAATGAAGCTCGAATCAAGTTACAATCGTCTGATTAGGCAAGACATTCTTGGGACCGGACGATAATCCGAAGCGAAACGCAAAATTCCGTGTTGATTCTCTCTTGGTGCCCCTCGCGGAGCGAAGCGTTTGACTAAGGAAACTGCCACCATGATCACCGAACCATTGCTTCCACATGTGATGCCGCAACCGGCCTCAGTTCGCCGTTCTTACCGGCGCCTCGGCGCATTGCCGATTGTTCTTGTAGCTGGTGGCATGGCCCTGGCGCAGTCCACGCCGCCACCTTCGAGTCCCACTGCACAGGTTCCCGATCACGCATCCGCGTATTACCACTACGCCCTCGCCCACGATTACGAGGAGATGTACACCAGCTACAACCTCGGCGAGTACGCCACTCGAGCCATTGAAGAGTACAAGCTCGCGCTCAACGCCGACCCGACATCGAAGTTCCTTAACAACGGCCTCGCCGACCTCTACTACAAGACTGGAAAGATCAAGGAAGCGATCGTCGCCGCGCAGGAACTGATCAAGAAAGACCCCAATAATCTCGATGCCCACAAACTGCTCGGCCGCGTCTATTTGCGGTCGCTTGGCGACGGCCAGTCCGGCGGGCCTTCCAGCCAGGTGCTGCAGCTGGCCATTGGCGAATACACGAAAATCGTTGCCCTCGAACCCAACAGCATCGAGGACCGCCTCCTGCTCGGTCAGCTCTATTCGGTCAATCACGATAGCGTGAAAGCTGAAGACCAGTTCAAGGCCGCGCAAAAGATCGATCCCAGCTCCGAAGAGGTGATCCTCAACCTCGCCCGCCTCTACAGCGAGGAAGGCGATATTCACCGCGCAATCGATGTGCTGAGCGCCATACCGGAAGAAGATCAGACTCCACGCACCGAGTTCGCCCTGGGCCAGGCTTACGACGAGACCAAGGAACCGAAGAAGGCGATTGCCGCCTATCGCCGCGCTGTCGATCTAGACCCCTCCAACCTTGACGCCGAACGCTCGCTGGCCCAGGCGCTGCTCAACGACAACGACCTCGCTGACGCTCTGGCTACTTTCCAGGGCATCTCGACCGCCGACCCTCAAGACGCCAACGCCTGGCTGCGCATCGCCGAGATTCAGCGGCGTCAGAGCAACTATGATGCCTCAATCGCCTCCTTGAAGAAGGCTCGGACGCTCTCCCAGGACCCCGGCCAACTAACGGAGATCAGTTTCAATGAGGCGCTCGCCGATGAGGCCGTCGGTAAGCAGGACGACGCCGCAGCCATCCTGCAGAAACTCGTCGATCAAAACGAGCACTCCAGCGGACAGTATTCCGAGTCCGAGAAGAACGCCCGCGCCTTCTTCCTCGATCGCCTCGCCGTCCTCTATCGGGAACAGAACAAGCCGCTGCAGGCCGTGGACGCCTATCACAAGATGCTGGAACTCGGCGGCGAATTCACCTCCGAAGGCTATCAGGGTGAAGTCGACTCCTATCGCGAAGCCAAGCAATACGACAAAGCCACCCAGATCGCCCGCGAAGCTTACGCCAAGCTGCCCAAAGATCGCGACATCGCGCTCATGCTCGCCGGCCAGCTCGCCGATACCGGCAACGCCGATGAAGGCATCGCGCTTGCTAAATCTCTGATCGGAGTTCCGACGGGGAACGCATCACCGCAGGTTCCCAACGATCGCGCTGTTTATATCGCATTAGCCAACATCTACATGCACCTCAAGCGCTGGAACGAAGCCGGCGAGCAACTTGATCTGGCTGAGCCTCTCGCCACAAAGCAGGATGACAAGGTCTACATCTATTTCCTGCGCGGCGCGCTCGCCGAGCGCCAGAAACACTACGACGAGGCTGAGGCCCAATTCCGCAAGGTGCTGGCTATCGACCCGAACAACAGCCAGACCCTGAACTACCTCGGCTACATGCAGGCCGACCGCGGCGTCCAGCTCGATGAGGCGCTGGCGATGATCCAGAAGGCGGTGAAAGAAGAGCCGCAGAATTACGCCTATCTCGACTCGCTTGGCTGGGCTTATTTCAAGCTGGGCCAGTATCAGCTCTCTGAGGACAATCTGCGCCGCGCCACGGAGCACAACTCCACCGACCCGACGGTCCACGATCATCTCGGCGACTTGTACGAAAAGACCGGGCGCCTGAAACTCGCGGTCGCCCAGTGGGAGCAGTCGGTCTCGGAATACGACAAGACAATCGCCGCCGATGCCGACCCGCTGGACATCGCCAAGGTCCACAAGAAGCTTGAAAATGCCTGGGTCAGGCTGGCCAAGGAAGACGCGATGAATGGCACCACGGCCAAGCATCCCTAATGTTGCCGGGCGCGCGCCAGCAGCTGCCTAAATCGCCGCGGCTTCGTCGGACTCAACCTGCGGACGCTCTTCCACCCACTCTTCCGGGAAGCTCTCGCTCAACGTTTGCGCCATAAGCGTCTCGCAATAGGGGCAAAAAGCGTTGCCTTCCGAGTTCAGCTTAGGATAGCCATAGCCAAAGTTCTGATTTTGAAACCGCAACTTGCAAGACGGACAATAGTAGAGATAATGCTTCAACTTAAGATCTCCGTTCACTGCCAGAATCAATCACTGATCCAACCATTGCTAGTTTAACGGCAAATTCGCCTCCCCAAAACTCGCTGTCCCGGTTCCATCATCCATGCAAGGTTCCCTCATCATTCTCGGCAGCGGCACCTCGATGGGAGTACCCACTCTGGGTTGCGAATGTCCTGTCTGCACCTCGCCGGACCCGCGCGATTTTCGCCTGCGCCCCTCGGCTGCGGTCGTCTGGAAAGGCCACCACGTGATTATCGATACCGGGCCCGACTTCCGCACTCAGGCAATCAAGCACCGCATCGGCAACGTGGACGCCGTTCTTTATACGCACTCCCATGCCGATCACATTCTGGGCATGGACGACCTTCGCCCGCTCAGCTTCAGGAGCGCGGAGAAGATTCCTCTCTATGCCGACGACACGACGGCAGAGGTCCTCGAAACGATCTTCGCCTACACCTTCTCTGAGGAGTCCCAATACAAACTCCGCGCACGGGTCCAACTGAATCGGCTCAACGGCTCAGATTCGGTCGACATTTTCGGTGCCAGCTTTCAACGCATTCCACTGCTCCACGGCCATATGGAAACCGGAGGTTATCGTGTCGGCAATGCAGCCTACCTCACCGACATGAGCGCGATCCCCGACTCCAGCCTCGCGTTGCTTGAGGGCGTCGAGGTCGTCGTCATCGACGCTCTTCGCGAACGCGCCCACCCCAGCCACGCCAACGTTGAGGAAGCCATCGCCTGGGTCGATAAAATAGGAGCGCGCCGCGCGTGGCTTACCCATATGTCGCACGAGATCGGGCACGCCGAAGTCGAAGCGAAGCTCCCTCAGCACATCCGGCTTGCCTACGACGGCCTCGTCATCCCCATCGAAATTTGAGCCATGGAAATCTTTCGCAGTCTCGACCAAATCCCCGCAGACTTCGGCCCTGCCGTTGCCAGCATCGGCAACTTCGACGGCGTTCATCGCGGCCATCAGTGGCTGCTTGCAGAGATTCAAAACAGCGCAAAAGAACTCGGAGCGAAATCGGTCGCGGTCACCTTCGATCCTCATCCTTCGCATCTTCTACGACCCGAAAACGCGCTTAAGCTGATCACTCCAATGCCCGAGCGTCTCGAACTGCTTCGCGCTTCAGGAATCGACGCCGTACTCGTCCTTCCCTTCACCGACGAACTCTGCAAAATGTCCGGAGAGGCGTTTGTCACCGCAGTGCTGTGCGACGGCCTGCACGCGATTGAGGTCCACGAAGGCGACAACTTCCGCTTCGGCCACAAAGCGCAATGCCACGCTACCGACCTCGTCGAGATGGGCCACGATCTCGGCTTCCGCGTGCAGATCTTTTCCCCGCGCTACTATCGCGGCAACAAAATCAGCAGCAGCAAAATCCGCGAACTCATCCAGACCGGCGACATGACCACCGCCCGCGCCCTGCTCGGCCGGCCATTCAGCATCCGCTCGACGCCGGCCCCAGGGCGCGGCATCGGCAGCCGCCTCACCGTGCCCACCATCAACCTCGCGCCCTACTACCGAACTACTCCCCGCTAACGGTGTCTACGTCACCCGAATGAGCGTCGACGGCCAACTCTTCAACGCCGTCACCAACGCCGGCAACCGCCCCACCTTCGGCGAAGATTCCTACGCGGTTGAAACCTACTTACTCGACTACGACGCAACAGAAAATCCCCTAACCCTCACCGCCCAGACTTCCCTCGAGCTAACCTTCCTTCACCGCATCCGTGAAGAACGCAAGTTCCCCTCCCCCGAGGCCCTCAAAGCCCAGATCATGCAGGATGTTACACAGGCAAAGCGCTACTATCGCCTCGCCAAACGGTTCCAGTCGTAGAAGCCGGGCAGCACAGCGTAATTCACCGCTCCCGACGAAGCCTCCGCTTGAGTCACTCCGACCGCAGTGCCGTCACCGGATCGATCGCCGCCGCCCGCCGCGCCGGAAGATACGACGCCAGCAAGGCGATCGCAAATAAAATCCCCCCTACCACCGCGAAGACAGTCAAATCCAGGGCCTTGACCCCATAGAGCGTACTCTGCATCGCCCGGCCAACGAAGAGCGCGCCACCAAGACCCACAACCAGGCCAACCAACGCCAATATAGATCCCTCGCGCACAATCAATTTGGAGATGTTGCCTTTGCTCGCACCCAACGCGATGCGCACGCCGATCTCGCGCGTCCGCTGCGAGACCGCAAACGCCATCACCCCATAAATCCCAATCGCTGCCAGAATGATTGCGAGTCCGGCGAAGCTGCCGAAGAGGGCCATCGTAAAGCGGTCGCCCGCAAGCACATGGTCTTTCACGTCATCGAGCGTGCGAGGCGTCGCCAATGCAATCTGAGGATCGACCGAGTGTACAGCCGCGGCAACGGTCCTGGTCATCGCTGCCGGATCTCCCACTGTCCTGACCCCGATATTGACGTTTGGCAGCGGCGATTGCGAAAAGGGCACAATGATCTGCGGACTGTCCCTTCGAACGCCATAGCGGACATTGTGAGAAACGCCAACAATCTGCCATTCCACTGGCGGGCCAGTCTTCTCAACTCCGGGAATGATCTGGTCGATACTGAGTCGTTGTTTTAATGGGTCAGTTCCCTTCAGATAGTGCCGAACCAGCTCCTCGTTGACAATCGCCACTCGTACGCTCGTCGCCGTGTCCTGGTCGTTAAATTCCCTTCCGCCTACCATTTGTACGCCAAACGTCTTGAAGTAATCCGGCGTCACCCCGTCGAAGCCGGCATCGGGACGTTGCGATGGTTCGGTGTACTTCTGTTCCCCGACGACCGTAAACCCCATACCGTCGCTGTGGTACTGGAGCGGCATTCCGGTGACAACCGCAGCATGATCGACTCCCGGCGCGGACTTCACCGCAGCGAGAATCTGGCGATAGTAGCTGTCCATCTCTTCGCCGGTGGCGATCTTGCCGCGCGGCTGATTCAAGCCAAAAGTCAGCACATGGTCTGTGCGCATGCCAAGATCGACTCGAGTCAGGTTCCAGAAGCTATGGATCGCGAGGCCTGCACCGGCGAGCAATGCCAGAGCCAGGGCAAACTCGCCAACGACGAGCGTGCGCCGCAACCTCAGGCTGCCCGCGCTCGCTCCAGACCTTCCGCCCTCTTTGAGCGCCTCCGCCGGATCGATGCGCGAGGCATACCATGCCGGGGCGTAGCCAAAAAGCAGCCCCGACAGAGTCGTGGCGGCCAGAGCCGCTACGAGAACATGCAGGTCGAGTGAAAGATTCACCTCTGCGGGAAGGAGTGAATTCTCCGGCAGCACCACATTGATGCCCTTCAACAGCGCTGCTCCCAGCAGCACGCCGAGACCGCCTCCCACCACGGCAAGAACCAGGCTCTCCGTCAGTATCTGTCCGAAAATCTGCCGGCGGGTCGCGCCCATAGATCCCCGTATGGCGACCTCACGCTGCCGCGATGCACCCTTGGCTAAGAGCAGGTTTGCGATATTGACGCAGGTGATGAGCAGGACAAATCCAACCGCCCCCAGCAAAAGCCAAAGATTCCGGATCGTCTCGGGAGCGACAAAATCATCCTTCAGCTGCTCAACGGAAGCCCCCCAGCCCTTGTTCGACTTCGGATAAGCTGCCGCGATGCGAGCAGTCACCGAGTTCATGTCCGCCTGCGCCTGGGCCAACGTCACCCCAGGTTTCAGCCGGGCCATGGCGATCATCCAGTGATAGTCGTGATTGATTTGTTCGGGGCGAAAGGCCAGCGGGACCGTCAACTCGTCCCCATAGTGGTCCCAAACACCAGGCGGCGTGACACCGACGACGGTATATGGCCCTCCATCAATCTGCAGCGTCTTGCCGACGATGCCCCGGTCCGCGCCCAACCGGTTCCACTCCTTATAGGTCAGAATGACCTCGTGATCTCTCCCAGAAAGCTCCTCCTCGGGAAGAAAATCCCGGCCCAGCAGCATCGGGATTCCAAACAGCTTGAAAAAGCCTGCCGTCGCCCTTCGACCATAAATCTGTTCCGGCTGGTCTTGAGTCGCGAGATTGAAGCTGGTTTCCGTCGAAGCGACAATGTCCTGAAAACTGTGGTTCTGCTGCTTCCAATCCAGAAAATCTCCGGCAGAGATCACATTTCGTCCGTCGCGTGGCTTGGACCACACCATCACCAGCTGGTCAGGCTGCGCATAGGGCAACGGCGCAATCAGCGTCTGGTAAACCACGGTATAAATGGCCGTAGTCGCGCCAATGCCAAGAGCCATGGTCGCCAGCACCGCGACGGTCAGGCCGGAATTCTTACTCAACATCCGCAGGCTGAAACTAAGATTTCGAAGCAAGGCTTTCATGCACACCCCATTTGAGCCGCAGGGAAGCAGCCTGGTAAAGAAGTGAGGCAATCCCTCCGCCAACTAAGGCGCAGACTAAACTGCATGGGTGCTGTAACTTACACGGCGGCGCCGGAAGGGGATCGTCCAGAATCCAAAAATGATGTGCGCTTTTGGACGCTCGCCGGCGCGAGACGCCAACACGCCGCACTGTTCCAAAATGAAACTCAACCCGCCCAATCTGGAACTTAGCTCAATCGCTCGCTGGCAAGTCCCTTATACTCAACGTAGAGGGAAACCCAACATGCACGACGTTATTGTTGTCGGAGTACCGCTGCTCGCAATCCTGGGCGGAATCTTCTTCAACAATCAGGCGTTAGTCCGGGTAGAAACTCGCTTGGACGGTCGTCTCGACCGGCTTGAAAACAACTTCAAAGACATCCGAGTCGAAATCAAAGATGTGCGAATCGAAGTCAAAGATGTGCGGAGCGAAATCAAGGACGTGCGAGGCGAAATCCAGGGCATTCGAAGCGACATGACTAGCCTCCGCTCCGAAATGCACCGCGAGTTCGAGCAGTTCTACAGAACCCTTGGCCAGCATGATGCTCGCCTGGACAACTTGGAGAAACAGCGCTAAATCCGCGAATTCTCCCCCACTCCGTCCCCTCACCCACCATTCCCACCCAGAGTCGAATAAACTATAAAAGACAGCGTTTCGCCTGCTCAGCAACTCGCAGGCAGACCCGGCCGCGAATGCAGCCCAAGGAAGTACCCACGTGATCCAGAAAACACTCGCCAAGGTCTTCGGCACCAGCAATGATCGCGCCGTGAAGCGCATGCTCCCGCGCGTCGAGACCGTCCGCACCTTCGAGCCGGAGCTGCAAAAGCTTTCCGATGAACAACTTCGCGCCAAAACCCAGGATTTCAAAGTCCGCATCCAGGCCCAACTCGAAGGCCTGACTGACGAAGAAGAGATCGTCGCCGCCGAAAAGGCCGCGCTCGACGAAATCCTACCCGAGGCCTTCGCCCTCGTCCGCGAGGCCGGCAAGCGCATCGTGAACATGCGCCATTTCGATGTCCAGCTGATCGGCGGCATGGTCCTCCATCAGGGCAAAATCGCTGAAATGCGCACCGGCGAGGGCAAAACCCTCGTCGCGACCCTCGCCTGCTACCTCAATGCTCTCGCCGGCCACGGAGTCCACGTCGTCACCGTCAACGACTACCTCGCCAAACGCGATGCCGAGTGGATGGGCAAAATCTACGAGTTCCTCGGCCTCTCTGTTGGGGTCATCGTCCACGACCTCGACGATAACCAGCGCCGCGAGGCATACGCCTCCGACATCACCTACGGCACCAACAACGAATTCGGCTTCGACTACCTGCGCGACAACATGAAGTTCGACATCAAGGACTGTGTCCAGCGCGGCCACTACTTCGCCATCGTCGACGAAGTCGACTCGATCCTCATCGACGAAGCCCGCACCCCGCTCATCATCAGCGGCCCCACCGACCAGACCACCGACAAGTACGTCCGCGTCAACCAGATCATTCCCAAACTTGTTCTCGGCGAAGAGATCGAGCAGGGCGAAACCAAGATCCTCACCGAAGACTACGTCGTCGACGAAAAGCACAAAGCCATCACCGTCACCGACGACGGCTGGGAAAAGGTTGAGAAGCTGCTCGGCATCGGCAACATCGCCGATGTCGAAAACTGGGACTTCAAGCACCACGTCGAGACAGCGGTCAAGGCCCACTCCCTCTATAAGCGCGATGTGGAGTATGTCGTCAAAGACGGCGCCCAGGGCCCCGAAGTCGTCATCGTCGACACCTTCACCGGACGCCTCATGCCCGGCCGCCGCTGGTCCGACGGACTCCACCAGGCAGTCGAGGCAAAGGAGGGCGTCAGTATCCGCAAGGAAGATCAAACCCTTGCGACCATCACCTTCCAGAACTATTTCCGCCTCTACAAAAAGCTCTCCGGCATGACCGGAACCGCCGAGACCGAGGCCGCCGAGTTCGACAACATCTACAAGCTCGACATCGTCGTCATCCCCACCAACAAGCCGATGCGCCGCATCGAGAACCCCGACGTCGTCTTCCGCACCGTAAAAGAAAAATACTTCGCCGTCGCCGACGAGATCGAGAAACTCAACGAAGTCAATCAGCCCGTACTTGTTGGCACCACCTCGATTGAAAAGTCCGAACTGCTCTCGAACATCCTCCAACGCAAAGGCGTCAAGCACGTCGTGCTCAACGCCAAATTCCACGAGCGCGAGGCTGAGATCGTCGCCCAGGCCGGACAGCTGGGCAAGGTCACCATCGCGACCAACATGGCCGGCCGCGGCACCGATATTCTGCTTGGCGGCAATGCCGAATTCGTTACCAAGCGCGACCTCGTCAAGAAGAACCTCGCCCGGCCCATCAGCGCCGCCGAGGGCGCCATCAACCCCATGGCGGCCGCTGGTATGCTGCGCTTCTACTACGAAGGCCAGGAGTTCGAGACCGACCAGCCTAATTGGGACCAAACCTTCGCCATCCACGCCGCCAGCGCCGCCAAAGATCACGACGAGGTCATCGAGGCAGGCGGACTCCACATCCTAGGCACCGAACGCCACGAGAGCCGCCGCATCGACAACCAGCTTCGCGGACGAGCCGGTCGCCAGGGCGACCCCGGCTCCTCGCGCTTCTATCTCTCTCTCGAAGACGACCTCATGCGCATCTTCGCCAAGCCGTGGGTCTCAGGCATGCTCCAACGCCTCGGCATGGAAGAAGGCGTGCCTATCGAGTCGAAGATGATCTCCGGCCGCATCGAAGAAGCGCAGAAGCAGGTCGAGTCGCAAAACTTCGAATCCCGCAAACACCTCCTCGAGTACGACGACGTCATGAACAAGCAGCGCGAAGCCGTCTACGGCCTGCGCAATCAGCTGCTCAAGGGCCTCGATCAGAAAGAGCTCATCGCCGACGACTACGTTTCGAATCTGCTCAGCGCAATGCTCGACGAGTTTGCGCCCGAAAAAATCCACCCCGACCAGTGGGACATCGACGGCATCAAGAAGCGTCTGATCGAGCAGTTCGGCCTCAACCTCGAAGCCGAAGGCATCGACATCGCCGAAATGAATCGCCACGAGCTCGGCGAGACCCTCTTCGAGAAGCTCAAGGAACACTACGCCGCCAAAGAATCCATCATCGGCGAGCCGGCCATGCGCTACCACGAGCGCATGATCATGCTCAGCGTCCTCGACGGCCTGTGGAAAGACCACCTGCTCTCGATGGACCACCTCAAGGAAGGCATCGGGCTCCGCGGCTATGCGCAGCAGGACCCGCTCGTCGCCTACAAGCGCGAGTCCTTCGACATGTTCGAAGCCATGATGAACCGCTTCCAGGAAGACACCGTCCGCTTCCTCTTCTTAATGCAAATCATCGGCCCCGACGGCCAGCCGGTGCCCGTTTCCATCCGCCCGCGCCCGTCCATTCAGGGCACCGCAACCCACCCACAGCTTCAGGAAGAGGGCGGAGGCGTGGCAGTAGCCGAAAGACCGGCCGAGCCAGTACGCACACCCGTACCGATTCCAACTCGTCAGCCCTCAACCACCATCGACCAGATCGAAGCCGAGTTCCAACGCAAGAAAAAGCGCGAACTCGACAACGCCCGCATGGCCGGGAGCAACGGCAGCGCACAGGAAACAGCCCAACGCCGCACCGGAGACAAAGTCGGCCGCAATGACCCATGCCCATGCGGATCAGGCAAGAAATATAAAAAGTGCCACGGGGCGGAAGGGTGAGCAGTGCAAGGCCGACAGCCTCCCTGTGGCCATCCTAGGGCCGGAGACGACCTGAACCTCCGCTTGTCCCGCCGTTCAGTTTTCCCGAGCCACCTCTTGCGGACGGGCACGGGGCTGCCTTAGTGACGTTATCGGACTATTGCTTCCGCTCCCCTCGCCGAGCAAGGTCAATTTCCGTGGTGATCAGGCCGGCTATTGAAGGGTTTTTTGTTTCGATTTTCTTCAGTCTTTCGGCAGGATTGTCCTTAGTCAGCATTTCGTTAGCCTGCTCTAAAGGTGTCTTGGGACGCTCATTCATGGCAGCTTCCTCCTGGAAGCTGCTATCCAGAGTAGCAAAGGGCTATTTTCTCCTCCGATCCTCGAACCGAAATCGCAGGCTCCGTGCAAGAACATGACGAAATTAGGACCACGCGGCTACTCTAATGGCTGCACCGAAAGTAGAGAAGGGACGAAGATGCAACATCGAATAGGAGATCTAACAGGTTCTGGATCAGCTATTCATAACGCTTGTGCTCGCATAGTAGCGTCATTGATCCTCGCGTTGTGCGTTGGAACTCTGGGGAGAGCCCAGACAACAACGCCTCCCAATAGCCAGCAAGAACGTTCGAGCCGCATCCACGAAATACTCCAAGAAGCCAAGTCTTATCAAGCAGCCGACTCGAAGATTCGCGCTGCGCTACAGGAGGTCGTAGGCCGACAGACCAGAACATTTGTAGAGTTCGAGAAACAATGCGCGGATTTGCAGGCAACTTTGGTCGAAAGCGATGCCATGGAAAAAAGGAAGCGCAAAATGCTCGCCGATCTCCATTTTGAGTTCCGAGACGACTCGAGAGTGCAGCCGACTTTTAACCTTCTTTACCAGATGGAAGACGTATCGGACAAAGTCGAGCCGATTTGGCGCGGCATGATTGCATGCTCGGGCATCCTCGCTTCTGCGGCCCAAAACAAGCAGGAAGCATACCAAAACATCTGCGTAGATCCAGCCCATCAGCAGTTAAGCTTGCTGGCCCCGGAAATGAATAAATTGGGTCGTCAATTACAGGCGGAGTTGCAGAAGCACGGTGACTCTTTGCCTCGTGACTTCCTGCAGGCGATCGGACAATGACGTCGTACGGTCCGGCGCCTCGGCACGGGCAGGGGAGAGGTCATCGCGACAGTCTTCGAACTGTACCGCGCTGGTGGCCGCGTGCTGAAAATTCCGGTCCGTAATTGTCAAGCTTGGTTCATCTGACGGTAATCTGTCGCGAGAAGTTGTAGTGTCGATTTATGGATACGCTTTCGCGCTTGAACGCTATTGTCGGAAAGAAGGGGATTCTCAAGATCGCCAATAGTGGCCATGAGAGGTGTACATTCTTGTCGGTCGCTCCGGCACCTGATCTTCCAACGAAACCGGACCCTGAAACCTTTAACCATGCGATCAGCATAAGCTCGTTTCGAGTGCGCTTCGATAACATCGTTTTGAATGATGGCAGCAACGAGATGAGTGTCTCAGGGTACGACATTTGCTGCGTCCTGCCGGATTGGTGTACCTGAAGGTGTGCCGGGTGCCCCATTCAAGCCAGCTGTTGGCTTGAGTGGGAGACGCAGAGGCTTCGGCTTAGCGCTCACCCAGAAACTCTGCGGCAGTTAAGACCCTGATCCCGCGCCACGAATGCAACACCAGCAAATCCTTGTCGCTGCTGACGATGGCATCGGCTTCTGCCGCTAGCGCGAGGGCCAAGAACTTGTTGTCCTTAGGATCACGGCAAGTCTGGAGATGAATTCGCAGGAACGTCGACGAATCCTTGGAAAATTTTCACCTCGCCGCGAATCAATGAAACAAATTCTTCGCGCGATCCCGCGTCGAGATATCGATTGAACTTGTTGCGTTCGAGCACCGTCTCCAATTCAGCCAACGTGTCAGCGCTAGCTCACACATGCCAATGCACCAAGGCGTGCGTCAAGGCTCTTTTAGGAGTCGACTCGGGATGAAGCGCAGCGCCGATCAGCGTGCTGGTATCAAACACCACACGTTTGACACGCTTCACCGCAATTCGTGCACAAGCCGATTGATGTCCTCGTCGGTCAGCTCGGCGGCTTCGGGGGTCAGATGTTTTTTTGCCCGCTCGTACCAAGCTTTGAACGTCGCCGCGGCCTGGCTGCGCCTGCGCGCATCCACTAACTCATCGATTTCCGTCGCCGAAACCAGAAACGCGTCAGGCCGCCCTTCCCGAATGATTGTCACCCGCTCTTGGTCAACGCCCTCTAGCAGTTCAGCGAGGCGATCCTGCGCTTCTGCCGATGTGACGGTAATCATGGTAATCACCTCGTCTAATTCGGGTAGTTCAAGTCTAACGCCGGCTGAAGCCGGTTGCCACTCCCGAAGCCGAATCCTCCAGTTCCGCCGCGCTCTGAAGTGCCTTCTCCCATTGGAAGTACCTCGCGGAACCCATCGAAAATGTCTTCTGCTTGAAAACCTTACGCCGAACCGGTCTTTTATTCAGACCCGATCGTATCGCCTCATTGATCGCATCTTTGAACGAAAGACCGCGTTCTTGAATTACCTGCCGAAGCAACTGATCGACATCTGGATCGAGAGTGACGGTCGTCCTCATAATGAGCAATCATAGCGTCAATGAATGAGCATCATGATGCCCTTCACGCAGACAATTTCAACCCAACAATCCCCGCAATAATCAGCGCCGCACTCAGCATCCGAGGCAAATTCACCGGCTCTCCAAGCAGCACAATCCCCAGGATGAGAGTCCCCACCGCACCAACGCCCACCCAAACACCGTAAGCAGTCCCAATCGGCAGCGACTTCACAGCAATTCCCAGCAGCCACAAGCTCACAATCATGGACAACACGGTCCAGACCGTCGGCCATAACCGCGTAAAGCCTTCCGTATATTTCAATCCAATCGCCCAGCCAGTCTCAAATACACCGGCAACAATAAGAATGACCCAATTCATCGGCACACCCCCTTCCCCAAAACTTATTCCTTACGATCCTCGTCTACCCGCAACAGTTCGACAACCATACCCGTTTCAGCAATACTTCCGAAGAGAAGTAAGCCAGTATTTCCGAAAAGAAGTCCAGGAGAAAGCCACCTCATGTGCGATGACTTCATTCACCAGGGACTAACCCACGATCCCGCCGTCTCCCGCCGTGCCTTCATGGTTGCTTCAGCGGCGACCGTGATGCTCACCTCCGCCAATGCGGGCGCGCAGGCCAAGGTCGTCGAGAAAGACGTGAACGTGCCAATGGCGTCGGGCGTCTCCGACTCCGCGCTCTTCTATCCCGAGGGCAAAGGAACGTGGCCGGCCGTGCTCGTGTGGACCGACATCCTGGGCCTGAGGCCGGTCTTTCGCGAAATGGGAAAACGCCTCGCAGCCGAGGGCTACGTGGTGCTCGTTCCCAATCCCTTCTACCGCAACGCCAAGGCGCCCGTAGTCGATGGCTCGTTCGACTTCTCGAAGCCCGAAGATCGCGCCAAGGTAATGCCCCTCGCAGCCGCTCTGACCGCCGACGCGAATATCAGCGATGCGAAATCGTACACAACGTTTCTCGACGCGCAGGCGCAGACCGACAAGAAAAAGAAGATGGGTGTCCAAGGCTACTGTATGGGAGGCCCGCTCACCTTCCGCACCGCAGCAACCGTACCCGATCGCATAGGCGCTGCCGCCACCTTCCATGGCGGCGGCCTCGTCACCGACAAGCCCGACAGCCCATACCTGATGATTCCCAAGATGAAAGCCGAGGTGCTCTGCTGCATCGCCGACAACGACGATAAGCGCGATCCCACCGCAAAGGACAAGCTCAAGGAAGCCTTCGCAGCGGCTCACCTAACCGCGACCGTCGAAGTCTTCGAAGGCTGCGACCACGGCTGGACCGTCCGCGGGAGCCAGACCTACAACGAAGCCGGAGCAGAGCGTGCCTGGTCGGAACTGACCGCGCTGTACAAGCGAAATCTCAGCTAACCCAACGATCAAGCCCCAGCAACTTACGCCCCAGCGGACTCAACTCCGCCGTCGCATACTTCGTCCGTTCCCACTCTCTCGGATCGCCCGGAAACGCAAACCCTTCCGGAGCGCGCCGCTCAGCCCACGACGTAATGCGCCGCTGCCGAAGTTCCTCGTTGCTCTCATCCGCGAGCGACATCGAAATATACTGCGCCATGCGCACCTTGTTCTCCGACGTGTTCGGTCGGATTCCGTGAGGCTGCAGACTATTGAAGATCAGCAGGTCCCCCGCCTTCATCGGCACTGGGTAAACCTCAAAGCCTGTGACGTCCGGCTTGAACCCATCGCGGTCCGCTGGCTGTGTCTTCTTCCATTCTTCAAATGTCCGGAAAAGTTCAGGAACACACTGAAACCCACCTGTCTCGCCATCCACATCGACGAGCGACAACACACCCTGCACATTGATCGGCAACGGATCAAGCGTCGTGTCGTAATCGGTATGAATAAATCCAGAAAACGCCCGCCCACTCCGGTTCGGCGTATTCAGGTTGGCCCGATCGATCGTGACCCAAAGCTTCTCCTCGTCCCAGATATCGACGAAGGCATCGTAAACTCGCCGGCACTGGCGATTGTCCCAGAGGTACTGGTGGTTATAAACCTCAACCATGCCGCTATAGTTCAGCTCTTTCATCGCATGATCGCGAAGCTGCTTAGCAAACCAGGTCTCAATATTAGTGGGGTCCATCTCCTGGAACTCCCAAAGAAATTTCACCAGCTGTTCCACATTCTCCGCCGGCACGGCCTGCGGAACCACCACAAAGCCATAAGTCTGCCAATGCTCAAAGTCGGCATCCGATAGCACCCGAAGAGGCCGCGTCTTCCGAATGCTGCGCAGTTGGGTCTTCGCTATGCCCGCGCTCAGACTGTTCTCTCCGGGTTTTGTCGAAGCGATCTTTTCGGGAGCTGCTGTCTGCGCCGCCATCTTCACCTCCGCGCCAGAAGCGCATGGAAAGAGTAGGCCTGCCTGTCAACAGAAGAGTGATCGCCTACACGCGCTCAATACTAATACGATCGCGCCGATGAATCTTGCAGCCGGGTTGTAGCGCTCTCATATCCAACGGAATCTCGCAGCCCGTCACAACCCCGCGTACCAGTCATAACCCAACTTGGTCCAGTAATCATCCGGCTTCATATCCGTATAAGCAATCAACCCAATCCGCTTGATCTGCTTATACCCATACTTCAGCGGAGTATGCAGCCGCAGCGGCGCTCCATGCCACCGCGTGATCGGCCGCCCACCCATCTCATACACAAGCAGGCTCTGCGGATGCATCGCCCATTGCATGTCATAACCGCAGTAATAATCCCCGTCCGGAGTCTCCATATACACATACCGCGGCAGCTTCCCATTCGCCATCCGCGCCGGAGGATACGCCGCAATCAAATCCGCCAGCCGCGCACCGCCCCAACTCGCAATATCGCTCCAGCCTTCAATGCACTTGAACTGCGTCACAAACTCGTGACGCGGCAGCTTGTGAATGTCATCCATTGTCAACAGCAGCCCCGGAGTTCCCGCCGGAAGCGTGCTCGCCGACAAACCCGCCTCCTCCGATCCGCGCACATGCTTCGCCTTCGGGTCCGGCGGAGTCAGCGACGGAGGCTGGTTCGACATATCCATCGGCTCGAACTGATATTCGTAAGCCGTCACGTCCTTCGTATACTGCGGATATCTCTCCGGATGCTCAATCCCGGTAAGCTGCAACCGCCAGCCATCCGGCTTCAACTCCTCTTTCAATCCAAAGTCGCCATTCGTCCGGAGATCGTATGCCGCCCGCGATTTCGGATACGTTGGCGCCAGTCCCGTCTCGCGAAAGACCCCACGCGCGATGTCTGCGTTGACTTGAAAAGCCCCGCGTAAAGGCTCCGGTTGCCGCCCAATCACCTCAGACTTATCGATCCATCGATACAGGCCATACCCGCCCGCCGCCGCAACTCCAGCCACGAGGAAGCTCCGCCGCGTCCGCCGTCCCGAGGCCCGCTTCACTTCGTGGTCAAGCTCCGACGGCGTCGGCCCTTCCGTTGGAGCTGACTTCAATTGATCCTTAGGCAAATCTTTTTCAGACATCTCTCACCTATCGGTCTATCGGTCCGGCGTATAAGAGGGCTCATTCGCCGGCACAATCTCATACCCGCTCACCATCGCCCTGAAGTTGTTCCAACCCGCCTTCGCCACCTGCGAAATATGAATCACAAAGAAGACGCAATACCCCATCGTCAGCCAGAAATGAAACCATCGCGCCATCTCATATCCGCCCAGCAACTGCGTGATCAGGTGCGCCTGGCTCGGTTTGTAAATCGCCAGGCCCGTCACCAGCGAGCCCAGCCCCATCAGAATCACCGCCGTATAAGCAATCTGCTGCGCCCCATTAAACTTCCGATGCGGCAGCGGCTCTTTGCGAATGTGCAGATCATGCAATGTGACGTCGATCGCTTCCTTGAATGAACTTTTCGTCGGCACCAGGTAACGCCACTCGCCCGAGATCAGCGTGTACAGCACATAGGCCAGGCCATTCAGCATGAAAAACCACATGAAGAAGAAGTGGTACCCCAGCCCCATCGTGATGTTGTAGGCCGCCCCGTGCCATCCCGGCTCCCAGAACCGCAGCGAGACCGGATACCAGGCCCAAAACGATTCAGGGAAAAACCGGAAGATCGTCCACTTGCCAATCCCGGCGCGATAGACCGCGCTCGGATGGCTGCCATCGATCTTCGAATCGCCCCAGTAGATCAGCAACCCGCTCCAGATCATCGTCGCCAGCACCGGGAAGTTGATCCAATGCATCCAGCGAATCGCCAGCGGATGTTTCTTTTCGATGCGAATGCTCGGCGCCGGGGCAGCGGCCGGCGTCTCTTCGGCCTCAGCCTTCACTTTCGCTTCGACCACCGGCTCGGCAACGGCATCGGCCCCAGAGGTCTCCGGCAAAGCCTCGGCTTCCTCGGCCATCGCGACCATCTGCACAATCGCGGGCGCAGCCTCCGGAGCCGCAACCGTTTCTTCGACCGCAGCTTCAGGCGTTTCCGGATCGGTTACCGGCGGTTTTTCGTCCGGGCTCATATTTGCATTCATGGCTCGCCTCAGCCCGTTAGACTCCAGTTCGGGCGTTAGATTACACCAAAATCTTCATCAGCGGAACTCGTCAACATCGCGGCACAGATGGGCGGGGAATAAAATTGCTTCTGGTAACCAATCCGCGCTTGCTGACTCTCATTATCATGCAGTACAGAGTGGTTGGAAGGAGTTGGCTCTGATGTCGCGTTCCATCCCCCGAAAATCGATACCTTGGCTCTGCTGCATCGCGCTCGCCGCCGCATCGACCACCGCCCTGCGTGCGGCCTCAGATTCAGCGCAACCCGCGTCGTCCGCGGTGCTGGTTGAGCTCTTCACCTCCGAAGGCTGCTCGAGCTGCCCCCCCGCCGATCACCTGCTGGTTGAACTCGACCACCAACAGCCCGTTCCTGGAACAATGATCGTCGTGCTCAGCGAACACGTCGACTACTGGGACCACGAGGGCTGGCGCGATCCGTTTTCGTCACATCAATGGACCGAGCGGCAGGAGGAGTACGTTCGCCAGTTCAGCCTCCAAAGCCCTGCTACCCCTCAAATCGTCGTCGACGGCAGCCGTCAGGTAACCGGCGGCGATGGCCGCGCCGTCCTTGCGGCCATCGAGCAATCGGCAAAGGCGCCTCGTCTCGAAATCGCGATTCCCACGGCGGAGCGATCGAGCGACGGCATACATCTCGAGATCACCGCCGCAGCCGCAAAGAACGCAACCCTCTACGCTGTACTCGCCGATGACGCGGACCACTCCAGCGTGACACATGGAGAGAACGCTGGCCGCACCATCGATCACGTCGCCGTCGCCCGCGCCCTCGTCCGCGTGGGCAAACTGGACAAGTCGCCGCTCGATCAGAAGATCACCATCCCCATTCCACCTGGAGTTCCGGACCGGCGTCTGAGGCTCGTTGTCTTTGCCCAGGACGGCCACAGCGGTCATATCGTGGGGGTGACTGCGCGTGAGTTATAGTAGGGTCGAAGTCGAATCAGCTCAATCGCACAGAACGAGAGTTTCCCTGCATGGAACGGCAATTTATAGATAGGCTTGACGCAACGCAGCAGTGGAGGGCCTGAATGCCTCAAGTTCTGGATTTGCGCTCACCCCGGCAAGAGCCGGCCAACGTCTCCACAAATTCCACAACCACCGCGCGATGTAAAAGTCTCTCCGCTGACTTGACGATCCCTCCGAAGGCGACCTTGTCCCCATCCGAACCCTCAACCCTCCCCTCTACCTTGTTCGATCGTTGTTGGCGTCAATACGCCCTCTGCCGCGAGCACCTCTTCACCGACCACACGCATCAAATCGCCTCCGCGCTCTCGCCCATGCTCGAAGGAGCCCACCCTCGATATCTCGTTGAGGCTGGCTGCGGCCCGGGCTTCTACTCTCGCCGCCTCGCCGCCCGATTTCCGCAGCTGCAGATCACCGGCATCGATCTCTCCGAACCCCTGCTCTGCCGCGCTCAGCAACAGGCCCGCCGGTCCGGCCTCAGCAATTGCAGCTTCCTCAGGGCGGACGCACTCTCGCTCGCCGAATCTCCCGGCCAGGTCGACGCGGTTATCGCCTCGCGCCTCTTTCTTATCCTCGCTGAGCCCGCCCTGGCGCTTGATGCGATCTTTACCGCGCTCCGCCCCGGCGGCATCTGCTTCATCGCCGAGCCGGCATCTGCCTTGAGGGCCTCGCTGCCTCTGATCCTGATGAGAATGACCGAACGCCTCGGCCGCTCGCCGGCGCCGGCAGAAGAACCCCCCAAATCCCGCGTCTTCACCGGAAAGGGATTTCAGGACCTTATCGAATCTCAACCGTGGACCAGCATCCGCGTTTGGAAAGACCACAAGTATCACTGCGCCGTCTGCAAAAAAGCCGCATGATCACCGACTACGAAGCTTGTCATGCTGAGCGAAGCACGAAGTGCGCAGTCGAAGAGCCTGTCCTGAGCAAAGCCGAAGGAACCTGCATTTGTCAGCGACGCACTTAATCTCAGCGAACTATCATGATTTGCAGAGCGGCGCCTGAATATGACCCATCCCTACCGCATCCTCGACCCGTCACAAGTGAACCCCGAGTTTGCAGGGAAATGCGCGCTCACAGTGATGGCCAAGGCACCGCGTCCCGGCAAAGTTAAGACCCGCCTCAGTCCGCCGCTCACCCCCGAGCAAGCCTCCGATCTCAACGCCTGCTTCCTCCGCGACACCGTCGCCGGCTTGCACGCCGCCACTCTCAAAGCGCCCGCAGAATGGGTCATCTCCTACACGCCCGTCGGAGAAGAGGCCGCCTTTCGCGGAATCCTGCCCGACGGCGCTCTCCTCATCCCCCAACGCGGAGAGGGCTTCGGCGAAAGACTGCTCGCCACCGCACAGGACCTCTTCGCCTGCGGATTCGGCGCCGTCTGCCTCATCGACTCCGACAGCCCCACGGTTCCCACCGCGGAGTTCGTCCGCGCAGCAGAATTGCTCGTCGCCCCAGGCCAGCGCGCCGTCCTCGGCCCCTCCGAAGACGGCGGCTACTACCTCATCGGCCTGCAAGAGCCCCACGCGCATTTATTTGAAGACATCACCTGGAGCACCTCCGTCGTCACGGAACAAACCCTCCAGCGCGCAGCCGAAATCCATCTGCCTGTAGAACTCCTTCGCGAATGGTATGACGTGGATGACGCCAATTCCCTCGCCCGGCTCAACGCTGAATTCTTCGATCCGTCGAGCGCAGTTCCCCGAGGCTACGCAGCTCCCGAAACTCAGGCCTATCTCGCGAAGCTCCCTGTTCTTGGCAACCTTACGCACGCCGCAATGGAGAGCCCCGCATGACCAGCGCTCTCCAGACCCTGCGTCGCGGACACCCCCTCGCAACCAACGCCGCGCTGCTGCTCTTTGGCCTCATCACCATCGAGCTATGCCGCACCGGTGTCAACGAATTTCACCACTTCGTCCACGGCTACAGCGAAACCGTTTTCGGCCAGCTCATCCTTTACTTAGGCGCCATCTCGCTCATCGAGCGCTGCCCCACCAACAAGTGGACGCTCCCTCTCATCTTCGTAATCGCGCTCGCTGCGCGGCTCGTCTGCGTCGCCGCGCCGCCATTTCTCTCGACCGACATCTATCGCTATGTCTGGGACGGCAAGGTGCAGGCGGCGGGCATCAATCCTTTTCGCTACATCCCAGCCGATAGCCATCTCGCGTTTCTGCGCGACAGCGCCATCTATCCCCACATCAACCGCGCCGACTCTGCCCACACCATTTATCCACCGGCTGCTCAACTTATCTTCCTGCTCATAGCTCGCGTCCACGCCAGCATCACCTTCATGAAGCTCGCCTGGGTCGGCTTCGAAGCAGTGACCTGTTTCTTCTTGCTCCGCATCTTCAAGCTGCTCGACCTCAGGCCGGAACGCATACTCATCTACGCCTGGCACCCACTCTGCCTGTGGGAGATAGCCAGTAGCGGCCACATCGATGCGCCTATGATGACCTTTCTCACTCTCGCCATCTACTCGCGGCTCAAGAATCAAGCCGGCGCAACGGGAGCCTGGTTAGGCATTGCGACACTCACCAAGCTCTACCCTGCCGCGCTCCTGCCGGCGTTCTTCCAGAAAGGCAAATGGCAAATGCCTGCTGTCTTCGCCGCCATTGTTGCCATCGGGTACGCCTGCTACTCCAGCGTCGGCCTCGGAGTCTTCGGCTATCTTCCCGGCTACGCACAAGAGGAAGGCATAGATTCCGGAACCCGCTTCTTTTTCCTCACGCTCGTGAATCGCACCCTGCACACGGCGATTCCCATGGCAGCCTACATCGCGTTATGCGCCTTCGTCACGGTCGCCGTCTGCGTCTGGGCGCTGCGTCGCGGAAGCCATCCCACTGCCTTCATCTTCTTCGCGCTCCTCATCGCGACCATACTGAACGTCTTCTACTCGCCCCACTACCCGTGGTACTTTCTTTGGTTGCTGCCTTATCTCGCAATCGTTCCCTGGCGGCCAGCCTTCTATCTCGTTGCCGCAAGCACCTACCTCTTCGGCACAAATCTCGGAGCGCCCGGCGAACCCATGTACCATCTCAACATCCTGCTCTACTCGGGATTTGCCTTCATGCTCCTCTATGATCTGGTTGCGCGGCTTTCTCTACGGCTAAACTTTCGACTGAAGACATTCCCGAATCTCGACTCGCCCGCACTCATCGACACAGGCACCACTGCGAGGAACTCATGAGCACAACGGTATCGCTCCCAGAAACCACACAGAAGATGCGTCGCTACTTCGAGAAGCCCGAAGACGAGTTATCCATCCTCGTCGAAACTCCACCGGTCTGCATCTATTTCGAAGTCACCAACCGCTGTAACCTTCTCTGCACTACCTGCCCACGCACCTTCGAAGAGTTGGAACCCGAAAAAGACATGTCCTGGGAACTCTTCACCAGCATCGTCGACCAATCCCCCAGCCTCAAACGCGCCGTCCTGCACGGAGTAGGCGAACCAATGCTCGTCAAGGACCTGCCACAAGATGGTCCGCTACCTGAAAGACCGCTCCGTCTACGTCCTCTTCAATTCCAACGGCACTTTGCTCACTGAAAAAAATGGTCAGGCACTCATCGACGCCGGCCTCGACGAACTCCGCGTCTCGCTCGACGCCGCCGAGCCGACAGCATTCCAAATGGTCCGCGGCAAAGACATGTTCGACCGCATCGTCACCAACGTGCGCCGCTTCCGCCAGATGCAGCGCGAACGAGGCGTCGAGAACCCGCGCGTCTCGCTCTGGCTCACCGGCCTCCGCGAGACGCTCGATCAGTTAGAAGGTTTCGTCCGCATCGCCGAATCCGTCGACGTCCGCGAAATCTATCTCCAGCGGATGGTCTTCTTCTCCGACAACAGCAAGGGCCTCGCCCGCGCTGAGAGCGCGCTCTTCGAAAAGACCACCGCCGACGAAGAAGCCGTCATTCAGCGAGCAACTGCGCTCGCCGCCAGCCTCGGCATCCTCTTCAACGCCTCGGGAGCAACCGAGCCCGGCACCAGCATCAAAAAGCGCCGCGAAGATTCCCCCTGGTCGCTCTGTCGCCGCCCCTGGACCCTGATGTACTTCACCGCCAACGGCCGCGCGCTTCCCTGCTGCATCGCGCCCTTCTCGATGCACGGCTACGACAGCTTCACCCTCGGCGACGCCTCGCAACAGACATTGCGGGAGATCTGGAACGGCCCTCAATACCAGCAATTCCGCGGCAGCCTCATGGGCCCTGAACCACCCCGCGCCTGCGCCAACTGTGGCCTGCGCTGGAGCCTGTAGTTGGAGTCGACGCCCGCCCGCATCAGCGTCATCATCCCCGCGCTCAACGAAGAGCAGACCATCGCCGAAGTCGTTCGCGGCCTCGCGTCTTCACTCGCCATCGCTTCGTTCAGTGGCGAGATTCTCGTCATCGACAACGGCAGCACCGACAACACCGCAACCCGCGCCGCCGAAGCCGGAGCCACCGTCATCCACTCCCCGCAACGCGGCTACGGTCGCGCCTGTCATTCCGGAGTGCTCGCCGCCAATCCCGAATCCAGCATCTTCGTCTTCCTCGACGGAGACGGCAGCGACGTTACCTCCGAACTCCCTACGCTTGTAAATCCTGTCCTCGAAGGCCGCTACGACTTTGCTATCGGCTCGCGCACCCAAGGCCAGCGCGAGCTCGGCAGCTTGCTAGCCTCACAAGTCTTCGCTGGATGGCTCGCCGGCGCACTCATCCGCCTCCGCTACGGTGTTCGCTACACCGACATGGGCCCATTCCGTGCAATCTCCCGCACCGCACTCGAACACCTGCAAATGTCCGAGATGACCTACGGCTGGAACCTCGAAATGCAGATGAAAGCCGCCCGCGACCGCCTCCGGATCGTCGAAGTTCCAGTAAGCTACCGCCTCCGCCAGGGCGGAGTCTCCAAAGTCGCCGGCTCCCTCCAGGGCTCGATCAAAGCCGCAATCCGCATTATGAAAGTCTTCCTCGCCATCGCCTTCGGCTCTAAACGTTAACCGCACGATGGCACATTCTTTAACGTTTAGGTGGATAATCATCTTTTCGCGCGCCGCGCCCGAGAAAAGCGAGCGCGAGCGACGTCGCGAGGAAGGACCATCGTATGGCAGCAACACCTGCAATCCCTGAACTCGACCTTCAACAGCTCAACGACCGCTTCGCTATCCCCGGAGTAGCACAGATCGTCCCCGGCAACGACGGCCAGCCCAAGATCCAGATCACCAGCGTCACCGCCTCAGCCGAGATCTACCTCCACGGAGCGCACCTCACTTCCTGGATACCCGCCGGTGCCGAAGAAGTCCTCTTCCTCAGCAGCAACGCCCAATATCAGGACGGTAAGGCCATCCGCGGCGGCGTGCCGATTTGCTTTCCGTGGTTTAACGCCAAAACCGACGATCCCAAGGCGCCGTCCCACGGCCTCGTCCGAACCAAAACCTGGGATCTCGAATCCATCACCCACGAGGGCAACGCCATCGCCGTCGCTCTCTCGACCTCAAGCGACGAAAGCACGAGGAAGTGGTTCCCCTACGACTACCGCGCCGTACAGCGCATCACGATCAGCTCTCATCTCCAGATGGAGCTCATCGTCACCAATACCGGAGCCTCCCCGCTCACCTTCCAGGAAGCGCTTACACACCTACTACCGCGTAGGAAATATTCGCCAGGTTAGCCTCGTCGGCCTCGATCATCTCTCCTACCTCGACAACACCGAGGGCAACGTTGAAAAACTCCAATACGGCGACAACACCTTCACTCAACGCATCGACAACGCCTACCTCAACACCGAGGCCGACCTCGTCCTCACCGACCCCACGATGAAGCGGCGCATCCACATCGGCAAGCTAAATTCCCACAATACGGTCGTCTGGAATCCCTGGGCAGAGCTCGCCGGCGGCATGGCCGACCTCGGCGACGAATGGCCTCACTTCGTCTGCGTCGAGGCTGCCAACATCCGCGCCAACGCCGTCACCCTCCAGCCCGGCGAGCAACACACCATGACTGCAATCATTCGAGCCGAGAGATTGGATCAGTAAAAAGGAACACGGTGCGAAATTGGCGATAGAAGTCCTCGTTCCATCGATGATCAAAATCGGCGGTGGAGCAATTGCCGAAGCATCGAGCATTCTCAAGCACCTGGGAATTAAGCGCCCTCTAATCGTCACCGACACCTTCCTTGTACGTGTGGGGCTCGCCGAGTCATTGCACAAACAAATCGAGAAAGCAGGCATCGCGTGTGAAGTTTTTTCCGAAACCGTACCGGACCCGACGACTGATGTAATCACCGCAGGCCTGCAGGCTTTTATTCGAGGGAAGCATGACGGACTGATAAGCCTCGGAGGCGGAAGCCCCATCGATACGGCAAAGGCGATCGGCATCCTGGCCAGCAACGGCGGTCGAGCTCGCGATTACAAAGTGCCCAACGAAATTCCGAATAGAAGTCCGCTGCACCTCGCAATTCCCACCACCGCCGGAACAGGCTCAGAGGTGACACGCTTCACCGTGATAACCGATTCAGAAACCCACGAGAAGATGCTCATCGCAGGTGCGTCTCTAGTACCAAATGCCGCGATCGTCGACTTTGAATTGACCATGAGCATGCCCGCAAGGCTAACCGCAGATACCGGCATCGATTCCCTCACGCACGCAATCGAGGCTCATGTGAGCCGCAAAGCAAATACGTTCGCCGACGTTTTCGCAATGGCGGCGATGAAAACCATTTGGGCGGAGTTGCCGACCGTATTTCACGAACCCGGCAATCGTCGCGCACGCGAATCGATGATGCTGGCTGCGACTCAGGCAGGTATGGCCTTCTCGAATGCAAGTGTGGCATTAGTCCACGGAATGAGCCGGCCAATCGGAGCGCATTTCCTTGTGCCGCATGGGCTCTCGAACGCAATGCTATTGCCGGCCGTCACTGCGTTTTCAATAACGGCTGCCGAAGGCCGCTACGCGGAGTGCGCCCGAACCATCGGAGTAGCATCTCAGTTGGATTCTGATGCGCAAGCGGGAAAAAAACTCGTCGACGCACTCTTCGCACGGAATCAGGAACTTGAGGTCCCGTCACCGAAAAAATTCGGCATCTCTGAGGAGCAATACTTCTCGCTGATACCAACAATGGCGGAACAGGCCCTCGCCTCAGGTTCGCCACAGGATAATCCTCGCATTCCAACAATGAAGGAGATCGAGGAGATCTATCGGCAGATTTGGGATTGATAGCGGAGAACTCACTCCGCCTCATCCCGCGAACAAAGTCTAGAGAGTGGAGCGATCCTGCGGTTTTTCAGCGATGATCGAAAGAAGCAGACCAAGACTCGGCAATAACTTCAAAGCAGCCGACGCTGTCCAGGTAAATCATGTAATGGTGCATCTCCCATTCATATCGCCACTGTTCGCTAGTGTCGGCTCGCATCTCTTCAACCCAGGGTGAATCCTCTACCTCGACCAGGGTGTCATAGGCGCCCTCGACGTGCCAAACCTTGCAACAACGTTCTGCCCTTTTACGCATCGACAGCACTTTGCTGAACTGGATGTAGTGGAGTTGTTCGATTCCATCCCGTCGATAGCCGAATCGAATCGCGGGATGGACACCTTTTCCGTCATAGTACGGCTCGGTGGTGAACGAAGTTGAGGCGACCGGAACGGTGATCAACGGCCGCTTTGAACTCATAGCAAGCATCAAATTGTCTCCCAATCCTTCTCCCATTCAAGCCGCATCTCCTCTTTCCATGACTCGTCCTCAAGCCCGGGCCCGTCTGAATTGATAATGTCCATCGGCGTGACTCGGCTTAGTTTGTCGCCCTTGGGTCTCTCCGGAACAATCCTGAACCGCCGGCCTTTGTACCCGACCAGCACCTTTTCGCCAGCGAGGGCCAGATCCACTAAGTCGAAAAGATTGCGCTGGAATTCTTCCATCGAGACTTTCATAAATAAACTCCTGGCACTACGTAGGAGATCGACGACTCTACCACTCAGAACTCAACCGTCTCAAGATGCTACGCTTTTCAAGGATGAACTCCGAAACCAGTCAACCCAAAACCCAAACCGACCCGCCCAACTCTGGTGCGCCACCTGCGCCCGCGTCGTCCTCGACCCACTCGTTTGCGGGGACTGCTCCGCCGTTATCTGCCGCATCTGCGGCACTCCCCTCGAATCCTCCGACGAATTGGCCTTCGGCTAGCCCATGCCCTCGAACACACCCAAGAAGCCAACCCCAAACAATCCCGGCCCGAAACTTCCGCCCAAGCCCAGCACCGCGGCAGAAAGAAAAGCCCAAAGGCAAGCCGCCCGCAATCCGCCCCCAGGCTGGAAAGACCCCCTCGCCCAGCAACAACCCCTCGTCGGCGGACGATGGCTCATTTATTCCTTCCTCGGCGTCGTCGCCCTCGCCGCCGCCTGCGCCTACCTCACCCTATGCCTGCTCTTCTACCAGGGCCAGTGGCAGATCGTCTTTCATCCGTCGCGGAGCATCACAGCAACCCCCACGACCGTCGGCCTCAAGTACGACGCCATCAGCTTCGACTACACCGGCGCCGGAGCCGCCCAGCTCATCCGGCTGGTGGATTCCCGCCGACCGCAATCCAACCGGCAGCGCGCACCCAACCCCACCCGACACCCTGCTCTTCCTCCACGACGGCCAAGGCTCTCTCTCGGATACCGACCGCCCAACTCAAGACCCTCCATTCCCTCGGCATCAACATCTTCGCCTTCGACTATCGCGGCTTCGGCCAGAGCCTCAACACCCACCCCTCCGAAACCCGCACCTACGAGGACGCCGACGCCGCCTGGAACTACCTAACTGACATCCGTCACCTCGACCCCAGGTCAATCATCCTCTACGGCGCCGGACTCGGCGCCACCATCGCCGCCGAAACCGCCCTGCGCCATCACGAATCGCCCGCGCTCATCCTCGAAAACCCCGCGCCTCCGGCCCTCAGCCTCATCGCCGCCGACGAACGCACCTCCATCCTGCCCATCCGCCTGCTCTTCCGCGACCGCTTCGAGATCGGCCCCAAACTCGACAAGCTCGGCATTGAGCTGAGCCAGCCCACGCAGGCCATAGTCCTCAGCGGCAAGATGTCGCCCTCACCCGAGATCGTCCGGCAGGAGAATCCAAACCCCTCCGGCCCAAAGTTCCTGCTCTTTCTCGGACCAAAACCTGGCGCCGATCCGCGTTATCTTCCGGCCCTCAGAGACTTCCTCGCGGCACTTTAACGTTTAAGGGCACCCGTCACCCTCCGCGCACAGCCAAGATTCATTAAGAAAGTTCCAGAACTACAACTTCTGTGGGATTCCACTCTCGCCTTGTCTCTCTTATCTTCAAGTCACCGGAGTTTCAACCTTTCTGCCGCGACGGTCGCAGGTTTTTGGTTTTACCGATTTCACCGGCCGCGCGGCAGATTTTTTTGTTCTACTTCCTTGCTTGGTTCTCTCGAAGTACTTTTGACGTACCCATCCCAGCTTTATCGAGTTCCCGCCCGCACCAATCTCCTCCGCACACCAAACATCCTTGGCAATACATGTGTCCTACGTGACCTGCATCCTCTGTTCCGGGAGCTCGCCGGCGGATTCCGCACAAGCCAGCTTCGGTTGATTGCAATCCACCGGTGTAAAATCGGCGCTGGAATCATTTCAAAGACTCGTTGCGAACATTCATCCCAAAATAGACTTCCCGCCAGACCCGTTCCTGGAGCTCCGATTTGATCGGCCGCACGCTCGCCCATTACCGAATCACCGCCGCCATTGGCGTCGGTGGCATGGGCGAGGTCTACTGCGCAACCGACTCGAAACTCGGCCGTGAGGTCGCCCTCAAAGTCCTCCCCGCCGAGATGGCCAGCAATCCCGACCGGCTCGCCCGCTTCCAGCGCGAAGCCCGCTCCGTCGCAGCCCTGAACCACCCGAGTATCGTCACACTCTACTCAGTCGAAGAAGCCGACGGCGTTCACTTCCTCACCATGGAGCTCGTCTCCGGCGAATCGCTCGACCACTGCATTCCCGACTCCGGACTTCCCGCCGATCGAATCGTCGCGATCGCTCAGGCGCTCGCCGAAGCCCTCTGTGCCGCGCATGAAAAAGGGATTGTCCATCGCGACCTGAAGCCCGCCAACATCATGGTCACCGAGGAAGGCCGCGTCAAGGTGCTCGATTTTGGCCTCGCCAAAGATGTGGGCCAAGCCAGCCCCGACGAGACCACCCTTACCAGCGTTGGCCGCACCCAGGTCGGCGTCGTGATCGGGACCCCGGCCTACATGTCCCCGGAGCAGATCGCGGGCCGCGAGGTCGATCACCGCACCGATATCTTCTCCCTGGGCATCGTGCTCTACCAGATGGCCACCGGCCATCGGCCGTTCCACGGCAGCTCCTCGGCCGAGCTGGCCTCCGCAATTTTGCGCGATACGCCACCGTTCGTCACCGACCTCAGGCCCGATTTACCAGGAGATTTGGCGCGCATCATCCGCCACTGTCTGGAAAAGGAGCCGGTCAATCGCGTCCAGACGGCGCGCGAAGTCGCTACCGAACTTCGCCGCATCGCAAACGTTTCGCGGTCGTCGGGATCGTTAGACCCCCCGGTCGGCGACGCCGGGCCCTCGATCGCTGTCATGCCCTTCCAGAATCTCAGCGCCGATCCGGAGAACGAATTCTTCAGCGAAGGCCTCGCCGAAGAAATTCTGAACGCCCTCAGCCAGGTCGATGGCTTGAGCGTCGCCGCCCGCGCGTCGTCCTTCTATTTCAAAGGCAAGGCAGCCGAGATCGGCGAGATCGCCAACCGCCTGCGCGTCGCCAACCTGCTCCAGGGCAGCGTCCGCCGCGCTGGCAATCGCATCCGCGTCACCGTCCAGCTCGTCGACGCCCGCAACGGCTTTCAGCTCTGGTCCGAGCGCTACGACCGCCAGATGGAAGACATCTTCGAGCTTCAGGACGAGATCGCCCAGGCGATCGCCGAGCGCCTCAAAGTGACCCTGGGGGCAGTCGTCACGCGTCCCACCGAGAACATCGAGGCCTACGAGCTCTATCTCAAGGGCCGCCACCACTGGCACCAGAGAATGCCCGGCTCGCTGCAGGCGGCGATGAAATGTTTTGAAGAGACAATCAAGCTCGATCCCCAGTACGCCCTCGCCTACGCCGGCCTCGCCGACTGTTACAGCATCCTCCGCTTCTACGGTTTCGTCACAGCCGAGGCAGGTCGCGCACCCGCCCAGGCCGCAGTCGCCGAAGCCGTGCGGCTGGCGCCCGCGTCGTGGGAGGTCATCTTTTCTCGCGGAGTACACACCTTCTACTTCGATCCCAATTGGCGCGGCGCCGAATCCGACTTACGCAAAGCTGTCGCCATCAATCCCCGCTCCTCGCTCGCGCAGGCATATCTCGCCCTCTTCCTGGCGGTCGCCGACCGTAGAGAAGAATCGCTCAAGCGCGCAAGCATGGCCACCCAACTCGACCCCCTGTCGCCATTCGTCCGCTCGCTGATCGCTGGCGTACTCAATGTCGCAAGCGACTTCGCCGGCAGCGAACGTGAAACCCGGCGCGCCCTAGATCTTCAGCCCGATTACATTTTCGGTCTCTGGTGCCGCGGATTCTCGCTCTCCAACCTGAATCGCCAGGAAGAGGCAGCATCCTGCTTTGAGCGCGCCGCCGCTATCTCTCGCGCTCCGTTCTATGTCGGAACCCTGGGCTTCGGCTATGCCCGCGCCGGCCGCACCGAGGACGCCCATCGCATGCTGCGCGAGCTCGAAGAGCGTGCCGCCCAGGGCGAAGAAGTCGCCGCATTCCTCCCGCTAACCATCCACGTCGGCCTCGGCGATGTCCCTGCAATACGTGAAGCCCTCGCCAAGGCCATTGCGGAAGGCACTCCGGCGCTCACCCTCAGGCTCACGGCTGGCCAACTCGAGACCTTCCGTATCGACCCCGAAATCGATCGTCTCTACCTCACGGTCTTCGGAGTTTAACCGCGCGACCGTCCGCGAAGTCCCCGCCCGAACCGCAGCTCTCCCTGCATAATCCGTGGCTTCCCCTGCAAACGGCTGGTTTGTGCCACGGCATCGCCACCTGCCAGGACAACGACCTCGTCGTAGCCTCGGCCCGGCGCGAGGGCAATTCCCTTCATCTGCGTGTCCGCGATACCGCCGGATGGCAAAGCCTGCTTACCATCGGCCGCAGCTGAAGCGGACCAGCTTGTAATATGAAGGCGTGAATCGCCGGGAACAACCCTCCCCATATCCTGCGTACAGCATCTAAGAGGATGAACATGGAAACTCTGCGGCAGGACGTCGCCTACGCGCTTCGCCAGATGCGCCAGTCTCCAGTCTTTACACTCACGGCCATGCTCACCCTGGCCCTCGGCATCGGCGCGACGACCGCCATCTTCTCACTCATCCACACCGTCATGCTCAAATCGCTGCCGGTCGTCAACCCGTCCACCCTCTATCGCATCGGCGATGGCCCGGATTGCTGCGTCGAGGGAGCGTCCCAAGGGAATTGGGGAATGTTCTCCTACCCCTTTTACCAGCGCCTGCAGAGCTCAACACCGGAGTTCTCCGAGCTAGCCGCCTTTCAGGCCGGCGGCGGAGAGCTCAGCGCACGCCGCGGCGAAAGCGACCATGTGGCCCGGCCCTTGCGATCTGAATTTGTCAGCGGCAACTATTTTTCCGTCTTTGGCCTCGGAGCCTTTGCCGGACGCCCCATCCAGCCCTCTGACGATCAGCGCTCAGCCACACCGGTCGCCATGCTCAGCTACCGCACCTGGCAACAGCAATACGGTTCCGACCCGAAAATTATCGGCTCGAATTTCATCCTCGATGGCCATCCCTTCACCATCATCGGCATTACTCCTCCCGGCTTCTTCGGCGAAACCCTGCGCAGCGACCCGCCTCAACTATGGCTTCCCATCCAGCAGGAGCCGCTCTTAGACGGAAGCAACTCCCTCCTGCCGCATTTTCAGGCGTGGCTTCGCGTGATCGGCCGTCTGCGCCCCGGCGTTTCAGCCCCATCCGTCAATGGCCCCATGGCCGCCCGTCTCACTGCAGAGCTACGTCAATGGCTCGTTAACGACAGCGGCATGCCCCCGGACTGGATGGCTGGCATCAAGGCCGGATTATCCAAACAAATAATCGACATTGTGCCCGCAGGCGCTGGAGTAGGAGACATGAGGGCCAGCTATGCCGCCAGCCTGCGCATCCTGCTCGTCGTCTGCTGCCTCGTCCTGCTTATTGCCTGCGCCAACATCGCCAATTTGCTGCTCGCTCGCGGCGCCTCGCGGCGTACCCAGACCTCGATTCGGCTCGCCCTCGGAGCCTCAAGGAAGCGGCTCATCCGCCAGGCCTTCACCGAAAGCATCGTGCTCTCCGTCCTCGGCGGCATCGCCGGCCTCGTCGTCGCCTTCCTGGGAGTCAAAGCGATCGTCGCGGTCGCCTTCCATAACGCGCACTACATCCCTATCGACGCAGCGCCTTCGCTGCCCGTGCTCGCCTTCGCTTTCGTGTTGTCGTTGATCACCGGCGCGCTCTTTGGAACCGCCCCCGCATGGCTGACCTCACACGCCGATCCCGCCGAGGCCCTTCGCGGAGCCAATCGCAGCACCCGCGACCGCTCTTCGCTCTCGCAAAAAGTCCTAGTCATCGTTCAGGCAACGCTGTCTGTCGTGCTTCTCACCGGCGCCGGACTGCTTACCCGAAGCCTGGTGAAACTACAGCACCAGGACTTCGGCTACCAGACTGACCACCGCGTCGTCATCAGCCTCACCGCGCCTTACTCCTCGTATTCAGCGCCTCAACTCGATGCCATGTACCGCGAACTCCAAGATCGTCTCGCGCACATACCCGGCGTCGAGCGCGCCGCTCTCGCGCAATACGCTCCTCTTCAGGACAACTGGGGCGAGCTCGTCATCCGTCAGGGTCACCCCATGCCCAACATCAGCGGTGACAACGTCGGACGGGTGGTCTCTTCGTGGGACCATGTTGGCGCCGGATACCTCGAGAGCCTCGGCACGCCAATCGTCCGCGGCCGCTCCATCACCGAACAGGACACCACCTCGACCGAAAACGTCGCTGTCGTCGACGAGACCTTCGTGCACAATTTCTTCAAGCCCGGCGAAGATCCTATCGGCACTTACTTCGGCCTCGACGTCCCTCAAGCCAGCAGCACCTACAAGATCGTCGGCGTCATGCGCAACGCCAAGTACAGAGACCTGACCAATAGCGGCCCTCCGCGCGCGATGTTCTTCGTGCCCCTCGCTCAGCGCGTCCATTACCCCGTCGCCATCATGCAATCCATCGACGACCGAACACACTTCATCGAAGGCGCAGTTCTGCAACTACACGGAAGCATGGAGGGTCTCGAAGCCGCAGTCCGCAATGTTCTTAGCGACGTCGATCCCAACCTCACACTCCTCGGCATTCGAACACTCGAGGATCAGGTCGACTCCAACTTTGATCAGCAACGCGCCGTCGCCCAGATGACCGGACTTTTCGGCATCCTCGCCCTCGTCCTCGCCGCCGTCGGCCTCTACGGCGTCACCGCCTACACCGTCGAGCGCCGCACCAGCGAAATCGGCGTTCGCATGGCCCTCGGCGCAGACAAGGCCAACGTCATGCGCCTCGTGCTCCGCGGGGCCTTCGCCCAAATCATCATCGGCCTCCTGATCGGGATTCCAGTTTCGATCGCCTGTTCTCGTCTCATCGCCGCCCAACTCTACCAGGTCAAGGGCTGGGACCCGCTCGTCATCTGCGGCTCGGTCATCGCACTCGGACTCTGCGCGTTCATCGCCAGCATCATCCCCGCCCAGCGCGCCGCATCCATCAACCCAGTTAAAGCGTTACGAACGGAATAGCGATCCCTAAACCTAGTCCCTATTCCCTAGTCCCTGGGCTTCCCGGTACACTAAGAGCTGCTAGCAAGAGGACTTACCCGATGCTCGTCGTCATGAAGGCCCAGGCCACGCCTGAGCAAATCGCCACCGTTTGCGAACACATCGAAAAGCTCGGCTTCCGCCCGCACCCTATGCCCGGAGCCCAGCGCACCGCCATCGGCATCACCGGCAACAAGGGCCAGATCGACCAGGGCAACCTCGAAGAGCTCTCCGGCGTCGCCGAAGTCATCCGCGTCACCAAGCCCTACAAGCTCGTCAGCCGCGACGTGAAGGAAGAAGACACCGTCATCACCTTCCCCGGCACCAACGCCACCATCGGCGGACGCGACCTCGCCATCGTCGCCGGCCCCTGCTCGATCGAATCGCGCGAACAAGCCTTCGCCGTTGCCGAGCAGATCGCCGCCGCCGGCGCCCAATTCTTCCGTGGCGGAGCCTACAAGCCCCGCACCTCGCCCTACATGTTCCAGGGCCTCGGTGAAGCCGCGCTCATCATCATGGCCGAGATCCGCGACCGCTTCGGCATGCGCATCGTCACCGAAGCGATGGACACCGAAAACCTCGACCTCGTCGCCGATTACGCCGACATCATCCAGATCGGCGCCCGCAACATGCAGAACTACACTCTGCTCAAGGCCGTCGGCCGCAAACGCCAGCCCGTCCTGCTCAAGCGCGGCATGTCCGCGACCCTCGACGAGCTCCTCATGGCCGCCGAATACATCATGTCCGAGGGCAACTATCAGGTCATCCTCTGCGAACGCGGCATCCGCACCTTCGTCGACCACACCCGCAACACCCTCGACCTGAGCCTCGTGCCCGCCGTACACCGCCTCAGCCACCTGCCCATCCTCGTCGATCCCAGCCACGGAACCGGCAAGCGCAATAAGGTCGTTCCGCTGGCCCGCGCCGCCGTCGCTGTCGGAGCCGACGGACTCATCGTCGAGGTTCACCACGAACCCGACAAGGCCCTCTCCGACGGAGCCCAATCCATCTACCCCGAGCAATTCGTAGAAATGATGGACGAGTGCACCCAGATCGCCAAGGTCCTCCACCGCAACATCCCCCACGGCATCCAAATCGCCGAAACAGTAGGCGCAACCAAGCGCAGTGTCCTGATCTGAGAGTCACTGTGGAGGCCTAGGCTGTGGATTATGTCGAGTTCGCGGTAGGCGTCGCAATTATCCTCATGGCACTGTATCTCCGCTATGTCGCAGGCCTGCGGAGCGGATGGGAACTAATAGTCTTCTGGGCGTTCTGGATTGTCGGCCTAATCCTTATGAAGCATTCAAGAAAACGGAAGATTTCAAATGAGGACCCTACCCAACTATAAGCATCCGCTGGTAATTTGCTTCGTCCGGAGATAACTTAAGATTTGTCATCTCGACCGGAGCGGAGCGGAGTGGAGAGACCTGCAGTTCCAGCCGAGCCTTTGAAAGAAACAACTTCCAGGAACCGCGAAGGGGCACGGCTGCAGCCGTGCCATCCCTCCCCCAAAAGAAAAGCGGCTTCAGCCGCTGAGGGAATCGCCGCCCTCATCCTCTGCGCCCTATTAACCGCCTGCCGCCCCCACGACTTCCCCCAATACCCAACCAACCATCGCGAATACGCCTACGTCACTAACTCCGCCTGAACACCGTCACGGTCATTGACATCGTCAACCTCCGCCGCGATCGCGAGTTCCCCGTCGGCGACAACCCCACCGGAGTCGCCATCTCCCTCACCCGCAACGAAGTCTACGTCGTCAACTCCGGGTCAGGCACCATCTCCGTCATCGACGCACAGAAGAACGCCGTCGCCGCCACCATCCCCGTCCACAAAAAGCCCTACTTCATCGACGTCTCCGCGGACGGCCATCGCGGCTACGTCGCCAACTCCGGCTCCAACAACGTCTCCGTCCTCGACCTCGATCGCCGCAAAGAGATCGCGACCATCGGAGTCGGCGAAGCCCCCGGCCTCGCCCGCATCTCGCCCGACAACCAGACCCTCGTCGTCACCAACCGCCTCTCCGGAAGCGTCACCGTCATCGACGGCCCCACCCTTAAAGTCCGCAGCGTCTTCGCAGGTGTCCCGGAGCCACCGACGCCGTCATCCTCCCCGACTCATCCAAGGCCTTCATCGCTTGCTCCGCCGGACATCAGGTCATGGTCCTCGCCCTCGTCCGCAAACCCGAGCCCAACACTCCGCTGACCGAGGCCGAAAAGTCCGACCACCTCCTCGACCTCCTCGACGTAGGCCAGACCCCCGTCAACCTCGCCATGAAACCCGACGGCGGCGAGATCTTCGTCTCCAACTTCGACTCGAACACCATCTCTGAGATCGCCACCGGAACCAACGAAGTCGGCGGCGCATCGCTCATCGGCGAACACCCCTCCCACGGCATCGTCTCCGCCGACAACACCACCCTGTGGGTCAGCAACTTCAGCGCCAACTCGGTCGGCGTCTACTCCATCGACGACGGCCAGCGCATCAACATGATCCAGGTAGGAGACGGCCCCGACGCCCTCGCCTTCTCCAGCGAAGGCCATCTCGTCCTCGTCGCCAACTCCCGCTCCGGAGACATCGCCGTCATCCGCACCACCAGCTACTCCCCCCAAGGCCCCCGAAAAATCGGAGCACTCTTCACCATGCTCCCAGCCGCCAAACGCCCCAATGCCATCGCTGTGAAAGCCTTTCAGGTGCCCTGATATCCAGTCTCAGCGAACGGCGTTGCCCAGATGTCGCCAGCCATAGTAGAACTAGCTGACGGTCAAATTTCCGTCGAGGAAGTCCAAATCGGAAATTCCGGTTAATAGTGTTTCCCATCTGCCTTCAATATGTGACAAAGATGGATCATCACATGAAGGAGTCTTTTTATGACTGAAACCACATCCGCAGAGGCGTCGGGTGATGGCCTGCGCGGATATCAAGCGAACACAGGTAACACACTGCAGGCGAAGAGTTTTCTAACGAAGATTGCAGCGTTTATTGCAGATCGAAATATCCCTTTCCTTATTTGCAGCATTGGAATGATCGTGATGTTGCTGTGGGCAGGCAAGTTCAAAATGACAGCACCTGGAGCAGAGGGCATCATCCCGCTCGTCTTTAACAGCCCACTTACCAGTTTTCAATTCAAGGTCTTTGGACCATATGTTCTGGGGGATATGATCGGGGCCACTGAATGGACAGCAGCAATCCTACTGATCATTGGCTACTTTAAGCCTAAAGCAGGCATTCTGGGCGGAATCATTTTAGTCGGCATGTTCTTCACCACAAGCAGCATGTTGATCACGACTCCGGATGACACCATCGTGGTACACGGCATCCATTACATGAACAATCTCGGCCTGTTTCTCTTCAAGGACATTATCTCCTTCGGAGTTGCGTTCTATCTGATCAGCGATTATGGCCGGAAAGCTATCACCGCTGAAAATCGGAGATGATGGCCTGTGAAGAATACCAACGGCCTCCCGCCGAATGCCGCTATTGACGACCCTTCAGAATCGCAACCGGCACTCGCACACGGCGACTCTCCAGCACGCTGAATGAGCGCGCGATGCGTCTCTTCAGGAGGAGTGCGAATGGCCATAGCCACTATAATCCTTACCTCACACCTTGATGATATCAACCTTGGCAACCCGATATCGTCAAAGGTCGCGGACCATCCGCCGCCATCGTGATATCGTGTCACGGAGCTCGTGTTACACACGAGGTGACAATTGTGGGCGTTGCGGCCAGATCGTCGGACAGAAAAATCTTCCTCAGCTATCGACGAGAAGATAGCGCCGGATACGCACGCCTGGTTTTTGACCGCCTGGCCTCACATTTTCCCGATCAGGTATTTATGGACATCAGCGGCATCACTCCAGGGGTCGACTTTGTCGACTCGATTCAGGGAGCCATCGATGCCAGCAAGGTTCTCATTCCGCTTATCGGGCCGCTCTGGCTCACAAGCAAAAGTTCCAGCGGCGAACTCCGCCTGAATGACCCGCGTGATTTCGTCCGCATCGAGATTCGCACCGCACTGGAGCGCGGCCTCACCGTCATCCCCGTCCTGCTGTCCGGCGCAAAAATGCCCGCTGCCGAAGACCTGCCGCCGGACCTCGCCCCCCTGGCGCACCGCCAGGGTCTCCAGCTCACGGATGCTGATCTCGATCAAAACATCCGAACGCTAATTCGAGCACTCGAGTTGGAACTCCGCCCACCCTCCGGCGCTGGAAGGCGCTTCATCCTGCAGTCGTCCCGAATCGCGGTCCTAATTGCGCTGCTCGCTGCCGCGGTCCTCGATCTCGCGTTGCCCAGCACCGCCTTGACCCCACTCGTCGCTCTTGCATTTGCCGCGCTTGGGCTCGCCTTTGCCGCTCCAAAACTTGCGGCGCCTTACATCGATTCGCAACAATGGCCGCAGTTGATTCGCAACCAGAACAAGTCCCTGCGAATCGGAGTTTTCCTATTGGCGATGGCAGCGGCGTTTACCGCGCTTGCCATCGCCCAAAAAATCAGCGGAGTTGATCGCAGCAGAGGTATTCTCGCCAGCAAAATAACTGCGCTTGGAATCGTCAAAGCAGGAATTCTTGTTCCGAAAGATGCTGTCGGGGCCAACGCCAAACTTCCCGCAATCGAACCATCCACTAACGCTTCCTCGCCCTCCGCCAGCGGCATGTGGACCAATTCAGGATGGCTGGTCACATTCAATATCCCCGACCGGCGCCCCAAGGAAATACTCTATAAACTGAACGCTGAAACCACTTTCACGAGTACTGGGTTCTCCCATCAGGAGACAGATCAAGTTACCGGGCTTCCCAGGCCAAACTACTATGTCACCCTCCCTAGCCTGGGACAGCTGAACGTTATCTCACTGAAGTACATTGACGAGCGGGGACAGGAACATGGTCCGTTTTCCCTGCCTTTTGACACCCATCAGCAGTATCTGAACGAGACGAAAGACATCATGGAATCGATACCCCAGTGGGTCTCTTTCAGCCAGTATCCGAAGGACAAGAAGCTGGTTTACTTCACAACTCTGGTAAGTTATCAGAACGCCTTCCGGGAGGTCCGGTATTCCATTGACAACGAATCGGTATCTCAGAAGTGGCCTATTAGGTCCGATTGGGACGCACCCGGACGAATCCCGCCAGAAGAACAGACATACCTCGAAATTCCAACGACCGCCAAGTTCGTCTGCGTCCAACTGATCTTCATCGACGGCACCCAATCCCCAGTCAAGAAGTTCACGATAGCCGGGAGCATTCCTGGCTAGCGCGAGGCCGCGAGGCGCGGGGCCGAGCAATCGGGTGGTCGCTAGGTACTAGGTTCCACTATCTGTATCCCACCCACCGACCCGATGACCACTTTGCTCGCCATGTGAAGAAACAACCCGTGCTCCACCACTCCGACAATTGACTTCAGCTTCTCCGCAGCGACTTCGGGACTGAAGCCCGATCCCACCAAGTCGCAGTGCAGAATGTAATGCTGCCCGTCGGTGATGTAAGGCGAGCCGTCGTCCTTCACTCGCAATTCATGCTTGAATCCAGCGTCAAGCACCCGCTTCGAAGTCGTCTCCCACGCAAACGGAACCACCTCCACCGGCAAGGTAAACACCGAGCCCAGCACCTTCACCATTTTGCGCGGATCGACGGCGACGAGGAACCGGCAACTAGCAATCGCGACCAGCTTCTCGCGAAGCAGCGCCCCCCCATGCCCCTTGATCAGGAAAAGTGTTCCCTCCTGAACCTCGTCCGCGCCATCGATGGTCAGGTCAAGGCGAGGCGTGTGGGCAAAATCGGTGATCGGAATTCCCAGCCCCAGCGCCTGCTTATGCGACGCCTCCGAAGTAGCAATCGCCTTGATCTTCAGGCCGGCTGCGACGCGCTTGCCGACTTCCTCAATCACCAGCGCCGAAGTCGATCCCGAACCCAGGCCGACTGCCATGCCATCTTCCACCTGCGAAGCCGCCCAAATCGCCGCTTCGCGCTTCGCCGCTACCGCCGGATCGTGTTGTGCGCTCTCACTCATAGCTGATGTGATATCACGTCGCCCACTCAGGCGGCAAAAGAATGTCCGGTAAACACGTCTACCGCTGCCGCGCCAGCACCAGCGTGATGTCGTCCGGCTGCTCTTGCGTCCCGATCCAGCTGCGCAGCGCCTGCATGACTAAATCGGAGATCGTCGCCAGCGGCAGATGCCGGTTGCGCCCCACAACTTCGAGCAGCCGCTCTTCGCCAAAGTCGCCAAACTCGTTCTCCGGTTCGGTCACGCCATCGCTGTAGGCGATCACGATGTCGCCGCTGCGCAGATGGACGGTGCCTTCGTTATAGCTCATCCCGTCCATCAGCCCGACGACCGTGCCGCCCTTGTCCAGCCGCGTAATGCCGTGATCGGCGCGCAGCACCAGTGGCGGCAACTGCCCGCCGTTCGAATACGTCAGCCGGCTCTGCATTCCTTCATAGTGGGCTAGGAAGAGCGTCGCATACTTCTCCGGCGGGGTGCTGCGGTAGAGATGGCGATTCAGCAGCGCGAGTACTTTGCCCGGAGACTCAAAGATCTCTCCGCAATTGATCTCAGGAACGCTCTTTACCATCTGGAAGGAAGGCGACAGCAGCGCCTCGGTTCCCACCGTGACCAGCTCCTCACTCGCAAACTGGTAGGCCCGCACCGCGGAGTGCAGCGTCGCCATCAACAGCGCCGCAGAAATTCCCTTGCCGCTGATGTCGCCGATCGCGAGTCCCAGCGTTGACGGCCCAAAGACCAGAAAGTCGTAGTAGTCCCCGCTCACGCTGCGCGCCGGCCGGCAAACTCCATGCAGGTCGAGCATCGACAAAGTCACGTCCTGGCGCGGAAAGAGGTTGTTCTGTACCTCGTAGGCGATCTCCAGTTCGTTCTGCAGCCGCTCTTTCTCGCGCTGCTCTTCCAGCAGCTCCTCGAGCGAGGCCGTCATCTCGTTGAAGGAGGTCGACAACGCGGCGAGTTGATCTTGCCGCTTCACTGCAATGCGATGGCTCAGATTCCCTTTGTCGATCTGCTGGGTCGCCACGTACAAATCGCTGACCGAGTTGGTAATCGTCTGGTTCAGCCTCACCGCCATGATGAAGGCGATCAGCTCGAGCACCGCAAAGAAGACAGCGATGCCAATCAAAAATGTCTGAATGATTCCAGCGACCTGGAGCGAGGTAATGAACAGGCGTTGATAGAGCAGCGAGGGCCGCGAGTTCACATGGATGAAAGCTTCATGCATCTCCCCGGTTCGCCAAAAGACCGCCTGCAGAGGGGCAACGAACGATACCGTAACGTCGAAAAAATGCGCCTTGGGCGCAAGTTGGCCGCCGGAGATCGCTTCGGGATGATTCGGGTTAACATCCCGCCCGTTGAACTGGATGTGGACAGGGCCCTGGCCGGGTGGTGGAGTGCCGCCATGCACGTGGATGTTCACCGATGATGGAGGCGGTGGCCCGCGCCGTTCAGGAGACTCGTTGCCCAGGTTATTCACGATGCCTTTGTCCAGATGGCTCGCGTCGACCTCGTCCTGTTCCTCCATGAGGCCCGGTACCAGTGTTACCGTCCCCAGTCCGCTGGCAATCTCGTCGAGGTTCTCTTTCTCGATCGGCAACGACGTCACCAGGATGAGCGTGTGGCCCTCGACGGTCCGCGTATCGGCCGCTCTGAGGTAGCAGGTGCCATGGCCCATCACGACGCCGCGAAAGCTGCCCTTCAACCAGGGCGGCACTCCCGGCATTCCGAGGCGCATGGGCGGCTTCGTCTCAAGCGCCAACGGCTGCCCATCGAGAAAAGCCGCCACTTCCAGCTTGGAGTGTCTGACGCTCGCCGAGTCGTCGTCGAACTCAGGCACCGTAATCGTCTTCGGCTTGGGATTTTCCTTGATCTCCTTCGCGATGTGCACTGAGAATGCGCGGTTCTCGGCGGCAATCTGCGCCAGTTCGCGCTCGATCTCCGAGTGCGCTGCGAACGTGGCAAATTGGCCCGAGAATACATAAGCCGCCACCAGGGCCAGCGTCACAAACAGGACGATCGGGGTCAATCCTATCAGCAGGTACGTCACCACCAACCGGTTGCTGACCCTCCACATCATCCGCCTGACGATCCATCGCCAGAAAAGCGGGACGCAGCACACGATCAGCCCACAAAGTGCAAAAAAGCTGAGCGCCGCGATCGTCTGGCCCCCGCTGTTCGGCAACAGCCGCCCGATGCCCAGCAACAGATAGACAACTAAGAGCCAAAAGGCGGTTCGATGCAATTTGCCTTGGGGCGGTACACGGCCCAGTCGCCGGTATACAAGGGCCTCGAACTTTTTCAACGGCTGGAACATGTAGACCTGAGTTTAGCCGATTTCCCCGCGCATGATTTCCAGCCCGGCGCGGGAGAGGCGCGATACCGGCCATCGCTGGCAGAGCTCAAATCTCCGCGACTTTGTCTTTCTCCACGTCTGCCTGATGCGCCAGCCTGAGAGTATAGCTCGTAGCCGAATAGTGCGCGCCGGCCAGGAGCAAAAGCCCGGTCAGGAAGGCCCACATCATGAGCCCAACCGAGGTTGCGAACGGCCCATACACCGCCTTGAAATCGAGCCAGGGCAACGCCGCGATATAAAGCAGTTTAGCCAGCTCCCAGAGCAGACCGGTAATCAAGGCGCTCGGCAGCACCGCCCGCACCGGCAAGCGCCGGTTGGGCAGTATCCAGTAGATCGAGAAAAACAGGGTCACACTGAGGAACGCCGCCGAGATCTCCAAGAGCCACTCCGCTAAGAAACGAAAAACGGCGTTGTCCACATGGCCGAAGAAGATCAGCGTCAGCAGCGAATGCTGAAATGTTGTTACCGCGACCGACGCCAGCGCGAGCCCCGCGACGATCAATGCCAGGCCGGTCGAGAGCAGCCAGTTTTTCAAGTAAGAACGGTTCTCGGTCACTCCCCAAACGTGATTCAGAGCGACCTCGAGGGGCAGGAATATCCCGCTGGACGAAATCAGCAGCATGATCACCGCGGCGACCCGGACGCCGCTGTGAGCGTTGGCCACCAGGCTCATGTTCTTCACCACGAAATCCTGCCCGGTGGGCAGAAAATACCGCACCATATCTCCGACCACGTCTTCCATAGGCCGCGAGTGAAAGACCTTCCGCGCCACGGTGTACATCATGACAATGAAGGGAAACAGCGACAGGATCGCGTTGGCCGCGACACTGAATGCATAAGTATGCACTTCGGTTCGGGTGAGGTATTTCGCGAGAGAAATCAGCAGTGAGCCCGTGTCGCGAATCGGCTGCCGACGGCCATAATGCCGCCGGTCTTCACTCTCGCCCTGCATGACTTGTTTGCGTGGCTCCGTGTGACGATGCTATCAGAGGGGCAACATCCTCATTCTGCGATCGATGCTCCACAACTCCGGTCATCCTCAAGGAGATTGCCACCGCGACAGTGACGATTTTCATTCAAACAGAGACCCAGCGCGCAAGCCCGTCGTCGCCGATAAATTTTTCTTGCCATCCCCGTTTTTTCCTGTCATAAAAAATAGGTAACGCCGTCAGGCGGTACTGAAGTTAGTTTCGGAAGGCCGTTTCTTTGGATGTTTTGGTATCACGGATCACGAAGGGTCCCTGCTTTCTCAGAGCTGCCGTAGCGCCAAGCTTGGGCGCAGATGGCGGCTCGTGTTGTTTTCAGGGGTAATTCGGGTTAACGAAGCAGTCATAAAGGAGTCGCAATGAGGGAGCACGGTGTCGTGAAGTGGTTCAACGGAGCCAAAGGCTATGGCTTCATTCAACGCTCTACCGGAGAGGACGTTTTTGTCCACTTCTCCGCGATTCAGGAAGATGGCTATAAGAGCCTCAACGAAGGTGAGGCCGTAGAATTTGAGTGTCAGCAAGGGCCAAAAGGATTGAACGCCGCCAACGTGCAGCGGAATCACTCCTAAGTCATTTCCGGATTGGCAGTCAACGAATCCGCTTCGCACACCAGCTAGCCTTGTGCGCCCTCTATCTGCGCGATGGCCCATGCGGCGGCGTCAGCAACCGTCTGGTCGTCGCAGGTACGCCATTCGCGCAGCTGAGGCAGAAATTTCGCCCGCCCGGAATTTCCCATTGCAATCGCGACATTGCGCTGCAGTCCTGAGAACTTCGTCCGCTTCACCGGCGAACCGAAGAAGATCCGCGCAAAACCCGCTTCATCCAGTTCCGCCAGCCATTCAAGCGCCGGATTTACCAGCTCTCCGCGCGTCTGCAGCTGCGGATCGCTGCTCACCGGGGCCTTCCGGTTCCATGGGCAAACATCCTGGCAGATATCGCAGCCGAAGACCTGCCGCCCGATCTTCGCGCGCAACTCAAGGGGAATCTCACCCCGCTTCTCAATCGTGAGATAAGAGATGCAGAGTCCCGCATCCATCTGGTAAGGAGCAGTCAGCGCGCCTGTCGGACACGCCTCAATGCACCGGCGGCAGCTTCCGCATCGATCCATCGCAACCTGGGCAACGTTTGCGGGAACCTCCAGCGAAGTCGCGATCACCCCCAGAAACAACCACGACCCCAGCTTCTGATTCAGGATGCAGGTATTCTTTCCCGTCCAACCAATCCCCGCATATTTCGCGTAGATCCGCTCGACCACCGGGCCGGTATCCACATAACACCGCGATTCGAACTCGCCAAGCTCTTCTTTCAGCTTCGCCTCAACGCTCTTCAGTCGTTTTAGCAGGACCTTGTGATAATCCGAGGGCCGCACGCCGCCGTCCTGCGACCGCTCGCCGCTCCACGCATATCTCGCAATCCAGCCTTGCTCAGGCGACGCAGGATCGACCGACTTCGGAGCAGCCGAGTTATAGTTTGCCGCGCAGACAATCACCGAACGCGCCCACGGCAGCGCAATACGCAGCGAAGAGCGAAGCAGCCGCCCCGACTCGTCGCGCCGTTTGAGATACTCCATCTCTCCGGCACGCCCATCCTCAATCCACGGCTCGACCAACCGCAATTCGGCAAAGTCTTCCGCCGAACCAGGCTCCGGCACCGCTGCAATTCCAGCCGCCGAAAAGCCAGCATGAATAGCGGCTCTCTTGATGAAATCGGAAAGAGGAAGGATCGGAATCATCCCTTAAGGGTTCTTTCGGCGGCCATGAAGCCAATCGATTAGACGCTTCACCTGCTCGTAGTGTGATTGAGGAATCAAGACGGTCCCATCTTGTAATTCAATCCATTGTTCGCCGCCTGTCTGAGCTATCCTCAAAGACTTTTCTGGGACCACCCCAACACCGTCATAGCGAACGAAGACATCATCGTACATGAGAGTTCCGTCGCCGTTGTAGATTTGACACTTGTTCACATTCAGCGCTTGATCAACCCAGCAGTAATCCCAATCGTAGCTGTGAGGAACTGCAATTGCGGTGGCTGCGACTGGAACGTTTCGAGGACGTTTCGGGGTCTGGCTGTTGCAACCGATTAAGAAAGACAGAACCGAGAAAGCCGAAATGCGAGCGACAAATAGGTTCATACCGGGTCCGATTCAGATCACTTTATAGAACGCCGTGCTGCCGCAGGGTCCGCAAGCGCAACGCCCACCAAAGAATCCGCGCATCCGTAATAAAGAAACCATTTCTTCTTGAACCAGACCAACCCTTCGGCAAAGGTCGTCCCCGCCGCATACTGCCCGGTCTTTTCGTAGGGCATCTCGGGATAAAAGAACGGCTTATCCTCGCGAGAAATCAGCTTCGTCGGATCATCCGCCGCAAAAAGCGCCTGCCCGGCTGCGTAAGCATTCGGCCCCAGCGCCGGATCGCCATTCTCGGGAGCATTCTTGCCGTTATAGATCAGAACAATCCCCTTGTCAGTGAGCAACGGCGGCGGCCCGGTCTCAGGAAAGCTGCTGTCAAAATGTCCAGGCCTCGCTGAAAGCAGCTCAATCGGCTCGCCACTCCCGCCGGGCACAGAAGCTTCGACAGGAGTCCAATGAATCAAATCCGGCGAAGTCGCCAAGTGTATATGAATCTCGCCCCAATACATCCAGTACATCCCGCGAATCTTGGCCGCAATCAACCGCCCATGCTCTGGCCGAGTCAGAATCCCCGCTGACTTGTACATCAACTTTGCGTACCTTCCCTCAGCGCCAAAGGCCGGCCCATGCTTCGTCCACGTCAGCAAGTCTTTCGAGGTAGCAATGCCGACCGAATAGGTCTCCCGGTTCCACTGCGTATAAGTCAGCACATACGTGCCGTCGGGAGCCTCGACAAGGCGAGGGTCTTCCACTCCGCCCGGCCATTCGCGACTCTTCTGGTCGTCGTCCGCCGGATAAAACACCGGCCGGCGCAATCGCAGGAAGTGGATGCCGTCCTCGCTCACCGCCAGACCCAGCCGCGAAGTGTGCATGCCAATCTGCATTGTTCCGCTATCGTCCTCGGCGCGATACAGAACATAGACTTTTCCATCGCGAACGATCGCCGCAGGGTTGAAGGTATGCAGCGCCTCCCACGCAACAGGAGCCCGCAAGATAGGATCGTCGAATGAGGCCGTCTTGTCGGGAGTAATGATCGGGTTCCCGCTCGCCGGACGAACAAACGGCCCCAACTGCCAGCCCTGCGCGCTGGCCAAAGCCGCAGAAATTGAAAGGCCGAGGGCTGCGATGGCCGCTACTCGAACCGGGCGGCTCTTCCAAGCACCAAGCACCCTAATGTGACAACTCTTCATTTGTCATTTCGACCGGAGCGCGAAACGCGGGAGTAGAGAAATCTGCGGTTCCAGCAATGCAACCAAATCGAACCGGAACCGCCTTCCTGCAATCCTACGCCCAAGGATCGCTTGCTCGTAGCTCAGCCACTATCTCCGCCGCTACCTCACGCGCCCGCACCAGTTGGTCGGGAGGAAATGAGATTGCCCCCACCCGCGCATGACCGCCCCCGCCATAGCGTTCGCAGATGTTCGCCAGGTTCTTGAGCTTCGCCGGATCGGCCTTCGTCCACGGATTTGACCCCACCGAAACCTTCGTCCGAAAGCTCGACTTCGACAACCCGATCGAATAGGTGGCATCAGGATGGAGATAGTACGGAATGAACTTGTTGTACCCCTCGAGCTGCCGGTCGGCGATGTCAAAGAAGATCGTTCCCGCCGTCTCCGCCGAGCGTTCGCGGATCAGCGCAATCGCCTCCTGGTGCCGCTCCAGCAGCGGCGGCAGTTGGCTCGCCACAAACGGCTCGCGCAACACCTCATCCAGCGACTTCGCGGTCAGCAGCGGAATCAGCCGCGGAATAAACTCCGGATCATGGCTGGACTCGATGATCAGTGTCAGCTTCATCGCTGGCGCTGCCATCTCCACCGCCGACTCCGCGCTCTCATAGAGCGCTCCATCGACAATGTCCGCCCATCGAATCAGCTCCGCAACCGGCGCGGGGTTAAATCCAAAACGCGTCTCGGCGATGTGCGCGATGAAACTGGTGCACGACGTATAGTTCGGGTCAAAAAAACGGCGGTTGGCGAAGCTGCCATCTTCCAGGCCGCGCAGATACTGCGCATGGTCCTCGGGGCTCAGAAAGGCGCTGAGATGATGGTCAAACCACCACGTAATCCGTGGCGAGGCCGAATATTTGAAATCGACGATCGCGTTCTCATCACCGCTGAAATCCTCTTCCTGAAACAACGCACCCGCGCGATGGACCAGGCCATGGTATTCATACTCTTTGGCCGTCCCAATGCATTCGCGATGAAAACGCGTAAACAGCGAGGCCGAGCAGGCTCCGTCGAAACAGCGGTCGTGATATAAAACGCGGAACTTCACAGCCTCAAACTCCTCAACCGGGGGTTCAACCCACACCGCCAGCATTCATGTAGCGAATTCACTAGGATTGCCGGGAAGCCGAGTCGTGTCAAGTCATTGTGACGAACCGGGCCATTTCTTCACAAAAGACTCCGTCTCGCCGCCAGAGTTGTAGTAACAATGGATGCAGCCCAGCAGCCCATGAAGATTGCGATCCAAGAGAAGCATTTCCTCTCCCGCCGCGCGTTTCTCGCCAACGCCTCGCTCGCCGCGCTCAGCCTGAAAGCACGCCCGCTCTCGGCCCTCACCAGCGCGGGGCCGGCTGTCCTCCGCACCCCCAGCGGAACATTACGCGGCGACTCCCTTGAAAGCGTCCGCATCTATCGGGGAATTCCCTTCGCCGAACCACCCGTCGGCCCTCTGCGCTTCCGCCCGCCGGTTGCGACCAAACCCTGGACGGGCGAGCGCGATGCCACGCGATTCGCCGCATCGCCCATGCAGTGGAAGGAGCAACCCAGGGCCAGCGAGCCGCCCATCGCCCACAGCGAAGACTGTCTCTATCTCAACATCTGGGCGCCCGAGGGCAAGGGGCCGTTCCCGGTCTTCGTCTGGGTCCACGGTGGCGGCTACATCGCCGGCCACGCCTTCGAGTCCATCTTCGACGGCTCCGAATTCGCCCGCCAGGACATCGTCTGCGTGACCATTCCCTACCGCCTCGGCGTCTTTGGCTTCCTCGATCTCGGGCCGCTTCTGGGCGCTGAATACAACGGCTCCGCAAACAACAGCCTCCGCGATCTAATCGCCGCTCTTGAATGGATCCAGGGCAATATTGCAGCCTTCGGCGGCGATCCGGGCCGCGTAACCCTGGGGGGAGAGTCTGCCGGGGCCAAACTCACCGATACGCTGATGGGCACACCCTCGGCCCGGCCGCTCTTCCACCAGATGATCTCCGAGAGCGGAGGCGCCGAGCGCGTCTGGTCGGAGGTCGACGCACGACTCACCGCCGAAGCCTACGGCCGCGCCTGGACCGCTCAAACGGGAAAAGATCTGCCCAGCCTGAAAACCTCACCACCGGACTCGCTCATCGCCGTCCAGCATAACTTCCTCGCCACCTACCCCTATCACTTCCCGCTTCGTGCGGAGGTCGACTACCAGCTGCTTCCCCGGCTTCCGGTCGCCACCATCGCCGAGGGCTCCAGCCGAGGGAAGCTCCTGCTGATTGGCACCAATCGCGACGAGAGCGCCATGTTCATCGGGCCGCGTCCTGCCCTCGACCCAACCGCCAAGGATCTCGGCAACCTGCCGGTCCCGAAATTCGACAGCGTTTTCGAACGCTACAAAGAGCTCTACCCGGATATGCCGGACTTTCAGCTTCGCATCCGCGCCGTCACTGCCGAGGAATACTGGATTCCCTCCACCCGTGTCGCCGACGCCCATGTGCAGGGAGGCGGTACCGCGTTCATGTACCGGCTCGACTTCACCGAAAGCAGCGGACGCCTATCCGGATTCGCCTACCACGCGATCGACATTCCCCTCGTCTGGGATCAAGCCCACCAATACGCGGGCAATATCGCTGCAGAAATGGCGCTGGCAAAACAAGTCCACCTCGCCTGGGTGGCTTTTATCCGGGGCGGAACCCCTGCGGCTCCCGGCCTGCCCACCTGGCCGGAATATTCCATCGCAAATCGCCCAACCATGATTCTCGACACCGAGAGCCGCGTGGAAGACAAGCCCAACGAAGCCGAATTGCGGCTCTGGGATGGGGTGCTCTAGGCAGCTGTTGCGGTTATTTCCTCTTGACCCGCCCGCTGCCAGCAAATGATCGTCACCACCGGAAAGAGAACATACCTGGAAATCACAGATAGCCAGTGGGAAACCGTCCCGTAATTGCGAATACCCGCCCCGCCAAAGAAGACGAAAACAAGATAGGAAGTCAGTAGAACCAGCACCCCCCGCAGCATAGGCTCATCGCCAAAGAGAAACCCCTCCGCATCGGGCAGGATTCGCGCAAAGAAGTGCCAGATCGCCGCCGCAAACGGAACTCCGAGAACAAGCGCGATCACCCAGGGGGATAAGTTGAGGCCCTTCGCCGCCGTCGCCATATCGGCATGCGTCGCAAAGGTTCGCACCGGTACATAAGAAAGAAAATTCCCTACGCTCATCACGCAGAGCCAGAAGAAAAACATCGCCCATGCACGCCTCGATCTCTGTTTTGCCCTCGCGTAAAGGGTCCGGCTGACGAGATACGAGATTCCATTGCCGATAAGAACTCCAGCAACCGCGATCAACGAGGCAGGAGCGCCCCGGCCAGCCGCAAAGATCGGCGCGTAATCGACATTCTCATCGATATCGTCTTGAAAGAGGATGTTGTCCAGGTTAAGTCCGCCATAGTCGAGAGCGAAGGGATTGGCCTTGCAATGAAGCAGCCACGCGGTAAAGCTGTGCGCGTATTCGTGGATCATGAATCCAATGGCGTGAGCAAGCCAAAGCTGGAATATAGCCAAAAGCCAGACAAGCATACTTCGCGAACGCATCGCACTTACCTCACATTGAAGCTGCCCGTCGAATATTCTTTATTTACCGAGTTGCGCTAATCGGAGCGCCCAGAAACTCCACCCCCCAGGGCGCGCCAAAGGCACTCAGCGCCTCGCGGTCGGCGTGGCCGCTGGCCAGGACCTTCGCCAGTTCCGTGAAGAACTTCACCGCATCGAGCGCCGGCAGCATCAGCACCATCTGCCGCGCCGGCCGGTCGCCGACATTCACAAAGGCATGCGCCGAGCCGCCGGGAACGCTGATCACATCGCCGGCCTTGCCATAGAACCGTCGCCCATTCACCTCATAGAGATAGACCCCATCCAATACTCGGAAAACCTCCGTCTCATGGTGCCGGTGCAAAGGCGGCCCGAAGCCCGGCGCATTCACCGTCTCCATGATCGTGATGGCGCCTCCCGAGACCTCATGTGGAAGGCGCACCGAGAGCTTCAGTCCGAGCGCGGGAATCTCCAGCGGCGGCTCTCTTCCAGCGTGGGAGTGATAGACCTCAAACGCCATCGCATCGCCCTCCTGCGGGCTCCTTTATTGTCCCTTCTCGGTATCTTCGAAGGCGAACCTGCCCAGAGCAAACGGATGCGACACCTGCGGCTTCGTCTCCATCGCATTGGTCGGATAGGTGTCGGTGCTCCCTGTCGGAAAACCCCAGACCTTCCCCGTCCGCATATCGATCATCACCCGTCCGTAGAGTTGTTTGCTGCCGTCGGGCGCGCGCAGCATCTGCGTTCCGGGCTCAATATAGAGCGGATAGGGCTGCCCCGACTGAGCCTGCGCCACCTGCGGCGTTACATACGGCCTGACCGCAATCGCCACCAGGGCGACTGCGATCAGTAACAGTAGAAGGTTGGTGAACCCGCGTCTATTCATCTTGCTCCTGGCATCTTGCACCGATAGACTACTTCGCGCCCGGGAACACTTCAATGTGATATTCGCCCTTGCGCCCGAAATAGATCGCCTTTCGGCCCTGAAGGTAAACGATGTAATCCGTGCTCCCCGCTGCAGTGGCGCGCCGCAGGAAGTCGGCATACGCCTGCCTGGCGGTCTCACTGTCCCGGATTGCCGCCACCAGATCTGAGGTGGCAAAGGTCTGCCCGATCGCCATTGGTCCGATCGGCATCTTCTCCACGTGCGTCGTACCGTCCGGCATATAGAAGGTCTTCTCCATCCGAACGAGGTCGGCGTGGTACCGCTCGACTCCGTCCGCCGACAGGAGTTGCACAATCTCCGGAAAAGCCATCGTCCCGTCCAAAGACCTGGTAACTGTATCCCGCATCACTTGCGTATTTATGGTGTTCTCCTCTCAATCGACCGGAATTTGGCCGAGGTTGTTTTTGCTGACAAGTTTTTTCAGCGTTGCGACCAGCGCTGTTCGTTCCATGGTTGAGAGATGATGAAAAACATCCTCATCGTTCTCGTCGGCGATCGCTGCGAGCCGAGGCACTACGGCCCGCCCCTCAGTGGTCAACGCGATGTCCTGAAAGCGACGGTCGCCCGTAGCCTCCGCCCGCGTCACAAGCTTCTTGCGCAGCAGGCGGTCGATCAGCTTCGAAACCGCTCCCCGCGTCAGGCCGGTTTCGCTGGCCAGTACGCTCGGCGAGGTAATGTCGCCGTCAAACATCTCTCGCAGGATGACCCACTCCGCAACGGTTACCCCGGCGGCCTCAAGTCTTTGGCCAAACCGGTGCGAGACATGGTTTGAGACAAATCTCAGCCAAAATCCGGTATGACTCTTCAGATCACTGACCTTCTTTGTCGAACTCTGAGCTCTTTTCACCCTGGTGACAACCTCGCTGAACAAAATATAGTTTACTAGGAAACTATTGTCAGGGAATCTCTGCGAGAAAATCTAGAGCCAGAATTGCCAATGAGACAATTGATTTTCGCTTACGAATCATCCAGAAAAAACCAATGCTCTCGCTTGTCGAGAGGGAGATGTTCTCTTTGCCCAGGATTCACGCCCGCTTCGGCCCGTCAAAGCTGCTACTGCTGGCGGCGGCCATTGCTGCCGTGCCAACTTTCGCGCACGCCGATCCACTGCAGACGAACGCAGACGTCAGTCTCTCTCGCCTCCAGCGCGAGGCCGCCAACGTCACCATCGTCCGCGATGACTGGGGCATCGCCCATGTTACTGGCAAGTCGGACGCCGACGCCGTCTTCGGCATGATCTACACCCAGGCCGAAGACGACTTCAACCGCGTCGAGACCAACTACCTCAATTCCATGGGCCGCCTCGCCGAGGCCGAGGGCGAAAGCAAAATCTACCAGGACCTCCGCCAGAAGCTCTTCATCGATCCCGTCGAGCTTCATGCCCTCTATACAAAGAGTCCCGCATGGCTGCAACAGTTGATGAACGCCTGGGCGGACGGCCTCAACTTCTATCTGGCGAATCACCCCGAGGTAAAACCGCGAGTCATCCGCCACTTCGAGCCCTGGATGGCGCTGTCATTCACCGAAGGCAGCATTGGCGGAGACATCGAGCGCATCAACCTTGCCAAACTTGAAGATTTCTACGGCAGAGACGATCACATCGGAACGGCAGTCGATCCACAACACCTATCCGGCGACGCCAACACTTACCTGGCCTCCGGAGTCATTCAAGACGACCCCAACATCGAGCCCACAGGCTCCAACGGCATCGCCATAGCGCCGACCAACACAATCGACCACCACGCCCTGCTGCTCATCAATCCGCACACTTCGTTCTTTTTCCGCTCCGAGCTGCAGATGATCAGCAGCCAGGGCCTCGACGCCTATGGAGCGGTGACCTGGGGCCAGTTCTTCATTTATCAGGGATTTAACGACCGCGCCGGATGGATGCACACCTCAAGCGGCGTCGACGCCGTCGATGAATATCTCGAAACCGTCGGACTCTTCAGAGGTCGCTCGCCTTTCTACGTGTATGGCGGACAGCAACAGCCACTCATCCAGAAGCAAATCACCGTCCCCTACATCACTCCATCCGGAATGGCCAGCAAGACCTTCACGGCTTATTACACCAACCACGGCCCCATTATTCGCGCCGAGAACGGGAAATGGGTCGCCATCAAGCTCATGCAGAAACCTATCGAAGCGCTCGAACAGTCCTATCTGCGCACCAAGGCTCGAAACTATAAGGACTACGCCAAGACGATGGAGTTGCAGGCCAACTCCTCCAACAACACCGTCTTCGCCGACGCCGACGGAGACATCGCCTACTGGCAGGGCAACTTCATTCCCCGCCGCGACTCGGAGTTCGACTTCACCAAGCCCGTCGACGGCAGCAACCCCGACACCGACTGGCACGGCCTGCTCACCGCCAAGGAGACGCCGCACCTGCTCAACCCCGCCAGCGGCTACCTCTACAACTCGAATAACTGGCCCTGGTCGGGAGCGGGCGCGAGCAGCCTGAAGCGGAAGGACTATCCGCCCTACGTCGAGACCGGAGCGGAATCCGCGCGCGGTCTCCACGCGATCCGGCTGCTCGACGGCAAGAAGGACTTCACCCTCGACTCCCTCATGATCGCCGCCTACGACAGCTATCTGCCGTGGTTCGACAAACCGCTGCCGGCGCTCCTTCGCGCGTACGACGCGCTCCCCACCGGCGCGCCCCAAAAGACAAGCCTCGCCGAACAAGTCGCCGTCCTCCGCAATTGGAACCAGCGCTGGGCCGCCGACTCAGTCGCTACCCCGCTCGCCGTCTTCTGGGGCGAAGAGTTACGCGCACGCCTGCCGGATCAGACCAAACAAGGCGGCCTCGTCGTCCAGGAATACGCCGGAACCCAGGCGCCGCCCAGCCTGTTACTCGATTCACTCGCCGCTGCATCCGGCAAGCTCACTGCGGACTTCGGCACCTGGAAGACTCCATGGGGAGAGATCAACCGCTTCCAACGCCTCACTGGCGATATTGTCCAGCCGTTCAGCGACGCCGCGCCCAGTATTCCGGTTCCCTTCACCTCCTCGCTCTGGGGCTCGCTTGCCTCTTTCGGAGCGAGAGCCTATCCCGGAACCAAAAAGCGTTACGGCACCAGCGGCAACAGCTTTGTCGCCGTCGTCGAGTTCGGCGACAAAGTCCGCGCCCGCGCCGTCACCGCCGGAGGCGAAAGCGGCCATCCTCACTCGCCCCATTTCGACGACGAAGCCGAACGCTACGCCACCGGAAACCTGCGCCCCGTCTACTTTTATCCCGAAGAGCTGAAGGGCCATACCGAGCGCACCTACCATCCCGGCGAAAGGCAAGTAGCTGCCCCATTCAAGCCGTAGGCTTGAGTGGGATAAGCGCTCACGGTGAGACAATGAACCTTAACTCCGGCTAGGCCCAGGAGAAGCTTTCATTGTCTCGTCCCGTTCGAAAACATCCCTGGCTGCGCCTCTTCGCATGGCTCTTCGTCATCCTCATCCTGCTCGTCGCCGCGGCGATCGGCGGAGGCGCACTCTGGCTCAAGCACGCGATGCGCGCCTCGCTGCCGCAGATTGATGGCTCGATCCAGGTACCTGGGCTGTCTGCCGAGGTTACCGTTCGCCGCGATGAGCACGGCGTTCCGCACATCGAGGCCGCCAACCTCGACGACCTCTTCACCGCGCAAGGCTACGTCACCGCGCAGGATCGTCTCTGGCAGATGGATATGACCCGGCGCTACGTCGCCGGCGAGATCGCTGAAGTCCTCGGCAAGAGTCTAGTCGCCCACGACCGCGTGCAGCGCCTGCTCCAAATCCGCGCCAAGGCCGAGTCCGTCGTCGCAACCCTGAGCGAACGCGACCGCCGCTTCCTCGACGACTACGCCCGCGGCGTCAACGCATTCATCGCAAGTCATCAAGACACGCTCCCCGCCGAATTTCGCCTGCTCATGTACAGGCCCAAACCCTGGCGGCCGGTTGACTCGGTGCTCATCCTGCTCGGCATGGTGCAAATGCAGGACGAGCGCTGGCTCTCCAAGCTCGAGCACGAACAAGTCATAGCCAAACTCGGCCCCACTCTCGCCGCCAGCCTCTATCCCGTCGGTTCTTGGCGCGACCACCCACCGACTGCTGCCGTTCCCGACCTCACCCAGCCTCAGGAAAACATCCCCGACGTTCCCCTCGACGAGTCGCAAACCAAGCTTCAGGACTTGCTCGAGCTCCGCGAAACCCTGGGCCACGACTCATGCGACAGCTGCGGCATCGGCTCCAACGAATGGGCCGTCTCCGGCGCCCACACTGCCTCGGGAAAACCGCTGATGTCGAACGACATGCACATCACCCACCAGATCCCGAACATTTGGTACGAAATCGATCTGAAAGCCGGCAACTTCCACGTCGCCGGGGTCTCCAACCCCGGCGCGCCCTTCGTCACCGCCGGCCATAACGATCACATCTCGTGGGGATTCACCTCGCTCTATGGCGACACTCAGGACCTCTACATCGAAAAAGTCAACGGCCAGGACGAATACGAATCCGCCAATGGCTGGAAGCCAATCGAGCACCTCCGCGAGACGATCCGCGTGCGCGGCGGCCAGGACATTGTCGTCGACGTCGGCCACACCGATCACGGGCCCATCATTACTCCGGCCATTCCACACGAGCGGCGCGTGATCTCGTTACGATGGTCGGCCTACGACCCCAGCGCCAACGGCATTCCGCTCTTTGACGTCGACTCGGCATCGAGCTGGTCGGAATTCCGCAACATCCTCGGCCGCTGGTGGGGGCCGTCGCTCAACGTGATCTACGCCGATGATCAGGGCCACATCGGCTACCAGGCAGTCGGCTTCATTCCCATTCGCGACGGCGGCATCTCCACCGTACCTGTCGCCTCCGGAACCCATGAATGGCAGGGTTTCATCCCCTTTGACCAGATGCCCAGCGTCGAAGACCCGGTCAACGGCCTCCTCGCCACCGCCAACGCCCGCGTCGCCCCCGACGGCTACCCTTATCAACTCACTCTCGACTGGGCCGCACCCTATCGCAACGAACGCATCTGGAAGTGGCTCGCCGGCAAGAACGACCTCACCCCTGCCGATATGCTCAAGCTGCAAGGCGATATTTACTCCAGTCTCGACCAGGAGCTCGGCCACCGCTACGCTTATGCCATCGACCACAGCACGAAAGCGGACAATCAACTGCGTCAGGCCGCCGATCTTCTCCGCTCCTGGGACGGCGTGATGAACACCAACTCCGCTGCCGCTGCCGCCATTACCGCCGCCCGCCAGGCCTTTTGGCCGGCCGTGCTGAAACCGAAGCTCGGCGACGACTGGCAGCTTTATCGGTGGGGCGGAAAGGCCTTTGCCGAGGAAGAGATCGTGACCCACTCTCCGGCGCAATGGCTACCATCCGGCTACGCCAACTGGGACGAGTTCCTCACCGCAATCATGAAGCAGGGCCTTGCCAACGAACACGCCCCCGCCGACCTTAAGGGCTGGCAATACGGACAGATCCACAAGATCGACCTCGAACATCCGCTCTACGGCAACTTGCCCTGGTTTAAGTCATGGACAGGAGCCGGCCCGCAACCTCTCGCCGGCGACGTAACCACCGTCGACCAGGCGAACGGCCTGCTCGGCCCCTCGCAGCGCCTCACGGTCGACTGGAGCAACCTCGACAACTCCACCGAAAACATCGTCTACGGCCAGTCCGGCAACCCGCTCAGCCCCTGGTACGGCGATCAGTGGCCCTATTGGTATAGCCGCACCACCTTCACGCTGCCATTCAGCGAAACAGCCATCGCCGCCGGCGCAAAACACACTTTGCGTCTCACGCCGTGACTGTCGCCAAGCCCTCGGACACCGGTACGTCTGCAGCTGAATGGCAGCGACGGGCCATAATCTTCCTCTGCGCGCTTGCCGTCGCCTTGTCGCTCGCCTGGCACGGAAACTCCTGCGGCCACGACTTCGACTTCCACATCCAGTCCTGGCTCGCGGTCGCGAAGCAGTGGCATCATGGCATGCTCTATCCGCGCTGGATCGAAGCAGCCAACTACATGGCAGGCGAACCCCGCTTCGTCTTTTACCCGCCGTTTTCCTGGATGCTCGGAGCTATCCTTGGCGTCATCCTTCCATGGGCTGCCGCGCCAATTGCCTTCACTCTCATCGTCCTCACGGGCTGCGGATTCAGCATGAACAAGCTCGCCCGCAAATGGCTCCCACCCAACGCCGCAACCGTCGCCGCCTGCGCCTACATCCTCAATCCCTACGCCCTCTTCGTCGCCTACGAACGAACCGCCTACGCCGAACTAGCCGCCGGAATCTGGCTCCCGCTCATCATCCTCTACGCTCTTCGCAGCCAACCCAAATCTTGGCATCCTGAGCGGAGCGCCAAAGGCGCGCAGTCGAAGGACCCACACCTCGTACCGTCCTCAACAGAACCTCGTCATCCTGAGCGAAGCGAAGCGGAGTCAAAGGACCTGCAGTTCCTCCATCCTCAACAAATGCGGGTACCCCAGATTCCGGCGTGGCGTTCTCGCCCCGACTAACCTGGGTTTTTCTCAGCTATTCAACCCTTCCCCTCGCCCTAACCATCGCCGCCATCTGGCTAACCAACGCCCCCGCCGCGGTTATGGCGTGCTACGCCCTCGCCGCAATAGCGATTTGGAGAGCAGTCATTGAACGGCACTGGCAACCCCTCATCAGCTCCGCCACAAGCCTCATCCTCGGCCTCGGCCTCGCAGCCTTCTACATCCTCCCCGCCGCCTACGAACGCCGCTGGGTCGACATCGCGCGCGCCATCGGCCCGGGGATGCGCATCGAAGACAGCTTCCTCTTTGCACACACCGGCGAATCCTTCCACGACCAGGTCCTCCACACCGCGTCGTTGATATTCGTAACCATGCTTGTGGCAATTTACGTTTTTATGTGGACAGCCTGGAAGCGAAAGACCGCGAAAAGCCTACTCCTGCCCCTATCTGTAACAGCAGCTGTTCTATTCGCTCTTCAGCTTCCCTGGAGCAACGTCATCTGGCGATTTGCCCCTGAACTCAGGTTTCTCCAGTTCCCCTGGCGCTGGTCTCTGGTACTCAGCATCGCCTTCGCGCTCTCATTAGGCGCAGCGGTAGCGATGCGCTCCAAGCGGCCGGGTGAACCAAAGGTCAGCATCACGGCAGCTGCAATTCTCCTCGCGGCCATTGCTGCGGCCTCGCTCGGAACGCACTTCTTCTGGCAGCCCTGCGACGAAGAAGACGCCGTCTCCGCCCAGGTCGCCGTCTTCAAGGCAGGCACGGGATTCGAAGGCACCGACGAATACACGCCCATCGGCGCAGACAATTCCCTCATCCAGCAAGGCCTGCCGATGTTGCGGCTCCTCAACGCCGCCGACGCTGAAACCGCCGCCTCCGATGCCAACCCGGACGACGGAAATCCGAACTACATCCCGACCGACAAGGATCACCTCCCGATACAAGCAAAGATCGATGCAGTGGCTGCCTAACCGAAGAGTCCTGACCATAATAACGACAACGTCCGGCTACGCCGTCCTGCGCCTGATGGATTACCCCGCCTGGCAAGTCCTCGCCAACGGAACGCCGGATCCTCAATCGCCCCCACCGCGACGATGGACTCATGACCATCCCTCTCCCCGCCGGCACCAGCCGCATCGACATCAAATTACGTCGCCACGCCCGACGTCTGGTGGGGACGAGGCCTCAGCATCGCCTCGCTCCTCACCCTGCTGGCGCTCGCCCTGGCCAGGCAAAAGCACCGCGAAGTCATTTAATATGATTGAAATGCTTGTAGATGTGAAAGAAACCCTGCGTTCCGGAGCGGAGCGCACCGAACGCGCGCTCGAACGCCTCATCCCCGCAGAAAATCAGACCCCGGCGTCCATCCACCGCGCCATGCGCCACAGCGTCTTCGCCGGCGGCAAGCGCCTGCGCCCGGTGCTTTGCATCGAGGCTGCCCGAATGATCGCCCGCACCCCGCAGCCACCCGATGGCGTCGAAGAACTCGCCGCCGCCCTCGAGATGCTGCACACTTATTCACTGATCCACGACGATCTGCCCGCGCTCGATAACGACGACCTCCGCCGCGGCAAGCCCACCTGCCACGTCGTCTTCGGAGAAGCCACTGCCATCCTCGCCGGAGACGCGCTCCAGACCCAGGCATACGAAGTGCTTGCCGGTCTGCGCATTCCCGCCGCGTCCGTCGTCGAGATCGTCCGCCTCGTTGCCCAGGCCACCGGAACCGTCGAGGGCATGATCGGCGGCCAGGTCCTCGATCTCGAAGCCGAACACCACAAACCCACAGCCGAAATGGTCGACGCCATCCACCGCGCCAAGACCGGAGCACTGATCCGCGTCAGTCTCGTCACCGGGGCCATTTACGGCGGCGCCTCGCCAGACGACGTTGAACGCCTCACGGAATTCGGACGTAAAGCCGGACTCGCCTTCCAGATTGTCGACGACGTCCTCGACATGACCCAGGACTCCGCCCATCTTGGCAAGACCGCCGGCAAAGATCTCGCCAGCGACAAAGCGACCTGGCCGGCAGTCTTTGGTGTAGACCGCTCGATCGCCGACGCCAACCGGCTCATCAGCGAAGCCTTCAGTCTCCTGGAGCCCTACGGAGAACACGCGGACACGTTGAAAGCCGTCGCCCGCTATCTCACCGAGCGAAAGAACTAACCATGCCGCTCACTGAAGGGGATATCCGCAACGCGCTTCGCGATGTCTACGACCCCGAGCTGCCCGTGAACATTGTCGATTTGGGACTGGTGTATCGCGTCGAGGTCGAGCCCGACCCGGACGCCCCCGGCATGATGCCGAAACAAAAAGTCAGCATCGACCTCACACTGACCTCGCCCGGCTGTCCGTCTCACACGCAAATCACGGAACAAATTCGCAACCGCCTCGCAGGCCTCCAGGAACTCAGCCAGTCGCAAGTAAATCTGGTATGGGAGCCCAAGTGGAGCCCAGCCCGCATCAGCCCCGAAGCTCAAAAGAAGCTAGGCATCGCGTAACCGATAATTGTCATCCTGAGCGAGCGCCTCAGCGCGAGTCGAAGGATCGGAACAAGCGTGAAATGCTTACAACGCCGAGCGGCGGCCGTCACGAGGTTGCTCTACAACCTCTTCAGCACATCCTTGAACTGGGCTCCCTGCTCAGCGACCTGCTCAATGAGCCCTTCAAGCCGCCCCAGCATCTTCTGCCCCGACTGCACATAGCTCGGAATATCGTTCCAAAAACGGCGCACGCTCTCCGGGTCCTCAATCAGCGCGACCGCGCCACCGGCCGCAGCCACCGCGAGGGCCGCTTTGCGCTTGCCCAAGACCAGCAGGATGGCGCTGGCCAGTAAGGTCCCCGCGGCAGCAGACCGCGTCCACGGCACCGAATTCATGCTAGAGGGCAGCTTCGCTTCGATTTGTTTCGGAAAGCTCGACAGGCTCATGGTTCTTCTTTCTCGTTTCAGGATTTCCATACGATACTGAGATGCGCCATAGACCGCTAACTTTGCTTACCCGGCGTGACTCGACCCAATAAGCTAATCCAGATCGAACTCCCGCAGCGGTTTCCCCGTTTCCGGAGTCTCTTTTGCCTTGCGCAGCGCCTCGGCAAAACGCTTCTCCAGCAAGTCGGTCTTGTTCTTTTCAGCGTCGACTGCCTGGCGGAAGATGCTTTCCTTGCGCTCGTCCTGCTCGCGCATGCCTCGAGCCGCCGCTTCCAGATCCTCAAACGTCCGCTTCCGCGGCGCCGGAGTATGCGCAATCACCGCATGAGTCGCGGCATCGATCTTCAACATCCCGCCGCAGTCCGGGCACACCACATCAAAAACCTGGTTCTCGCTCTTACTCTTCGCTGACGAAGACATATCAACCTTCCGAAAGGCGATTCTAGCTGAAACGGCAAACGGTAAGCCATAGGTGCCAGATCGGCTCACTCTTCTCTCCGCGTGCCGCACATGATGCGGCCAACAGCATGTTTACTATATTGCAACCCTTCCACCGGTTTCCGCTTCCCATGATGCGGGGTCGACAAATGAAGGTACAAGGAATCAAAATTCACTTTCTTCAGCTTTTCGCCGCAGCAGTGGTAACCACAGCCCTGGTGGCACCCGGATACTCCTTCGGACAGAATCAGGGCACCCCTCCAGCGGCAACCAGCCCCGACAACTCGGCCAATAACAAGGGGCAAACGAACACCGCCGATCAACAATCTGAGGCTTCGGCGGACCGGATGCTCACCCAGAAAATCCGCAAAGCAATCATGGCCGACAAGTCGCTCTCGATGTACGGCCACAACGTCAAGATCATCACGAAAGACGGCGCTGTCACCCTCAAAGGGCCGGTTCATACTGACGATGAAAAGCAAGCGATCGGCTCGATCGCGGCCAACGCCGCCGGCGGCCCCGACAAAGTCACGAACGACCTAACAGTGAAGCAGTAGTAGCGAACCGCTCAAAGCGCGCTCAAAAGGAGATCGAACTATGGCAGGCAAAAATACCGCAGTATTCGGAATCTATTCGAACCGGGCGACTGCAGAGACTGCAGTAAACCAGTTCCTGGCATCAGGTTTTTCCAACGACGATGTCTCTGTGTTGATGTCGGACATCAAAGGAACGAAAGACTTTGCCGCTGAGAAGGAAACCAAAACCCCCGAAGGTACAGCAGCAGGGGCTGGCATCGGCGCCGTCGTAGGCGGAGCAATCGGAGTGCTTGCGGGTATTGGCGCCTTGGCCATTCCAGGCGTCGGCCCGCTAATCGCCGCGGGTCCGATTATGGCGGCACTGGCCGGCGTCGGCGCTGGCGGCGCGGTCGGAGGCCTGGTCGGCGCGCTGGTCGGAATGGGCATTCCCGAGTATGAGGCCAAGCGCTACGAGGGTCGAATCAAGGAAGGCGGAATTCTCGTCTCCGTCCACTGCGATACGTCCGAAGAGATTTCCGAAGCGAAGGACCTCTTCAAGGCGACCGGGGCGGCGGATATTGCTTCGTCGGGAGAGAGTTCCCATGGAGTCGCGGCGAACTCGAAACGCGACGCCGCCTAAGATAGCACCGTCCTATGATGAACAATTCGTACACGAGCCGTCCCGTTCGCTCAATGATCGACAAAGGTTCGCACCGCCCTGCACCGTTTGAGTGCAGGGCGGTGTGGCGTTTTGGGCTAGCCCAGAATTGAAACCGCGCCCTGCGGGGTCTTGGTGAAGGCGTGCAACACGCGACCATTGGCATCCAAATGCCGCAACGTCAACTGCTGCGACGTCACCGTAAGATGGCTAAACCCATAGACTTTTTGCGCATAGGGGCCTCGGTTTGCCGGATCAACCTTGAGGTTATAAAGGTCGGCGCCACCACCGCCCGACAGGAAAAAGCTAGTCGGATGCCCGGCAAACTCCAGGTGCTGCAAATCGTGATCGTGCCCCGCCAAGTACGCAGAAACCCTGTGTTCGCGGAAGAGCGGGTCCCAATCTTTGATCAACACCGGATGGTCCCCGTGCGGCCCATCTGAATACACCGGATGATGTCCCATCACCACCAGAAACGGCGTCGTTCGCGGCCGCTTCAGCTCGGCTTTCGAGCCAGCTTAACTGCTGCGCCGCATCCTGCTCGGTGAGCGTGAAGTCCACATAGCTCTTCTTCTCTTTCGGCATATTGCTGTCCAACGCGATAAATGTGATGAGCGGATTCTCCGCCGGAAACTCAAACCGGTACCACCGCGAAGGCAGAGTGAAGCGAGTCGCCTTCCCCCCCGGCCGCGACGCCCGCGCATATTCGAGCTCGGCAGCCACCTTGCTCCCGGGCATGTTCTGGTAGTCGTGATTGCCAAGAATCGCATAGGCGGGACAATCAAACACGCTCGCCGGATACATCTCTTCAAAGTGCGTCTGCCAACGCGTCGACTGCGCGCCGTTCGGCAGCGGCCCATACCAGTTATCGCCCAGCAGCAGCAACGCCTGCCAGCGCAATGCGTGCCCCTGGGTGTAGGTCCTCATCGCCGCAGCTACCTGAGACTGCGCCCTGGCTTCCTCGTAACCCCAGTCCCCAATCATCAGCAGGTCAGCGCCGGCCGGGGTTGCACCGCTTACCGCGGATGAAAGCGAATCAGCGATCCCCCGCACCGAACCCATCGCAGCCAGCGCGCTGAACGCAAAACTCTGACGCAGAAAGCGCCGGCGGCTACCGGAATAAATCTGTGGCGAATATTGGTCCGCACTCATAGCTCAAGACTAAACCCCTCACCGGCATGGGCCAAACATAACGCCATCAGACGAAGACGGTCACGGCGCCGCAAATCGAATCGACTGCGGAATCGCATTCAGATGCAGCATCAACGCCCGCGTCTCGGTGGCCGTCAAGTCGCGCTGCCCATCCCTCACGCCCGAACAGCTCGTGTCCATGTCGCCCTCAAAGAGATAACAGTTCCCATTCCGATAGGTCGTGTACACCTCCTGCTTCGCCCCATGACACATGCCGGCCTCTTCGTTCCCGAAGTGCTGAAACGAAACTCCGTTGATCATCACGGTCTTCGCCTTCGACGCTGGGCTGACCGCCATCGCCGCGCAAGCCTCCGGCGAAGGTTGCGGCGTCTTCACGTAAGCGAAGGCCAGGCCAAGCAATGTTGTCTTCTGATACAAGTTGCCTGCGGGAGAAAAGACCACCTGCACGCGTGGCTTGCGATCACCCATCAAAATGAAGGCCGGAATATAGAATTGCGGCGCGTTGTCGATCTTCCAAACCACGGGATAATCAAACGACACATCACCCGCAGGGTCATGGTAAGTCGCCATTGGCACCGCTGCGGGCTTCGGCGGCCCGCTCTGCGCAAACGTTCCCAGCGAAGCAATAGCAGCCAGCCCTGCCAAGATCGAGATACCACTACGTCGCAGCTTCGACATAAGTCCTCCACAACGGGTATCGGCCAAGCACGAGCGAGATGTCAAGGAGCGACCTGGTGAACGCCATGTCTACCTCCGCGAAGCAAGAATAACGTAGCCCTGCCTCACCCAATACCCTAGAATTGCCTTTCGCACCCGATCTGCAGAAAGGCACGACCCATGCGGCATCATCCTGTGCTCTCTTCGATTTCTCTTGCCTCGGCAATTTCTCAAAATCAACCTCTTCTATCTCAGACCTCGCGCCCGCGCAGCTCCCATTTTCCGGCAACGGCTCTCGCACTTTGCGCCTTTCTGCTGTTCGCCATCACCGGCTGCAACACGAAACCGAAGCCGCCTGAAGCCGCCAGCCAGCCCGTCGCTGCACAGCCTGCGCCGGCCGAGAGCTCCGCTCTCGTGCCCGCCGAGGGCGTCACCGCAGCCGCGCAGACCGGCAAAGGGGGCGGTTTGTCGCTGCCTGTCAGCTTTGCTAAACACACCGACGATCTCGACGCCATGATGAAGCGCCGCACGATTCGCGCCCTGGTCCTGATCAATCCGATTGGTTTCTTCTACCAGAACGGCTTGCCCAAAGGCGTGAACTACGAGGCACTCGAGGAGTTCGAGAAGTTCGTCAATCAGAAGTTCAAGACCGGCACGCTCAAGACCAAAGTCGTCTTCATCCCTATGCGGCCCGATCAGCTCGAAGCCGCCTTGAACGAAGGCATCGGAGACATCATCGCCACCGCCATCGTCGTCACCCCTGAGCGCGAACAGAAGGTGGCTTTCACCCAGCCCATCATGCAGCACGTCAGCCAGGTCGTCGTCACTGGGCCCGCGCTGCAGGGCGTGACGAGCTTTGACGCTCTCGCCGGCAAGGACATCTTCGTCAACCCGCTCACGACCTACTACGACAACCTGAACAAGCTCAATGCCGAGCGACAAGCGGCAGGCAAACCGCCTCTAAGCATCAAGGCCGCAGACAAGAACCTCTCCGACGACGACCTGATTGAAATGGTGAACGCCGGACTCATTCCCGCCACCGTAACCACGAACATGCGCGCCGATCTCTGGTCCAAGATCTTTCCCGCCATCACTCCCCATTCCGACATGGTCGTCGCCAGCGAAGGCCAGCTTGCCTGGGTCATGCGCAAGGACAATCGGCAGTTAAAGGCGTTGCTGGATGAGTTCCTCGCGACCCACGCCGCGGGCACTTCCTTCGGCAATACCTTGATCCGCCGTTACATGCAAAACACCAAGTGGATCAAGAACTCCACCAACACGGAAGAGATCCAGAAGTTCAATGCCAATCTCGCATTCTTCAAGCAGTACGCGACCCAATATAACTTCGATTACCTGATGCTCGCCGCCCAGGGGTACCAGGAATCGCTGCTCGACCAGAGCAAGAAGAACCCCTCCGGTGCAGTCGGAATTATGCAGGTGATTCCCAAATACGCGGCGGCCAAGCCCATCGGCGTGACCAACGTTGGCGTTGCCGACGGCAACATCCATGCTGGCGCCGCGATGCTCCGCAACATTGCCGACACTTATTTCAAAGACCCCGGCATCGACCAGTTGAACAAGACGTTGATGTCCTTTGCCAGCTACAACGCCGGCCCCAACCGCATCGCCCGCCTGCGCAAGAAAGCCACTGAGGATGGACTCGATCCAAATGTCTGGTTCGGCAATGTTGAAATCGAAGTCGCCAAGGATATCGGCCAGGAGACCGTGACCTACGTCAGCAACATCTACAAGTACTACATCGCTTACAAGCTGACCATAGAGCAGAATCAGGAGAAAAAAGCAGCCATGGCCGCGGCAAAAGGCAGTTGACGATTCGGAGTGAAAGGAGGTCCTTACTTCACGAATATGAATCGACCTAACCCGGCGAGAATCGGGTAGAGCACGCGCGGGAGCGCCTCACGCCCCAGGCTTGAGGCGCAACATCTATATTGGCTTCGGACGCGTATTCTGCGCCTCGGTCACATTATCCGGCTCGCCGGTGAACGTCTTCCCTGGACCATAGGCGAACTTCTCATACTTGTCGCCCACTTTGCGAATCGCGTCATGCCAACCATCGTCCCAGCTCACTTGCGCCTCGCCATTCACATAGACCCAGGTTCCGTGACCCTCGCCAATTGACTTCTTGGCGACGCCGCTTTCCTCCAAAGTTATGTAGAACGTATTGCTGGTGTCGTTGCCCTGCCCGACCAGCCACTTCCCCGCAAAAACACCTTTGCCCGGCGCCACCAACGCCGGTACTGAAATCGGAGTTACCACCCCCGAAGCCGACCTGAACTCCATCGCGGCAATCGCCGCCGCAGAGATTGTCTGCCGATGTCCGTCCTTGAAGACGATCACCACCGTGCCTCCCGGATCTGTCGAAATCGAGTCTGCTTTCGCGTATGGGCCCTGGACCACTAACATCAGCGTGACTAAGAATGCACCAATAAGCGTCTTACGCATAATTCACTCCTGATACTTTCCGACCTGTGCAGTTGCAGGCCACGCAAGGGGACCCTGTCAGACAAGTTCAACCTGCGTGGTGAGATACGCGCAAGAAAGCCTGAATGTTCCCGCGCAACCTGTCCGTCATTCGGCTGACGTTCAATTACTTTAGTACCAGCGTCGTGCAATTAGGGAATTTTGCACTGCCAAACTGGAGCTACCATTCTCGAATGAGAATTGCAACGCTGAAGAACAAAATTGCCTTGGTGTTCATTCCAAAACGGAATCGTCTTCCGCTCGACGAAGGCTATTCCGCACTCGTTCAACTCGGCTGGCCGCCAGAGATCATTACCCTTAAAATGTGCAATAAAGCGAAAGAAGGAGTGATGAAGCCGTACGCGGGCATACAAAGCTGGATCAACTATAAGAGCGAGTGGGAATGGGCAGAGGGTAACAGGTAGCCGACTCGTTTTCAGCTTGTCCCGCCGGCGTCAAGTGCGGCGTCGGCACCCTGGGTGAATTGCGGCCTGGCAATGACCCCCAAGGGAGATGGCGCTTTATGGAACCTGGCCCAACATTCTCCTCGCCTTCCTGGGCGCAATCGCCGCAGAAAAACTGGCATCACGAATCCCACGGGCGAATGAGCCTGCGTAGGAGCTTCTCGACAGCTCATCTATTGACCGCAGGCGATAACTTGCAGGAAAGCGATGCCCCTCGAAGTGCCGGACTCTGGAGTCTACGGCGCCGGAACCACGCGATAGTAGACCCCATTCGCCCCGTATGCCGGTTGCAACCAGGTGTTGCCGCATAGGTAGTACGTAACTCCGCCCACCGCCGGCGTTGCGCATCCAGTCGGTGCTGCCGCGACAATCTCCCCCATCGAATACGAAACGCCCGCCGCAACCCCTGCGTTGTAGGCAGCGGCGTTGCTGGCCGTGGCCGTCGCTGCGCCGGTCGCTACACCCGCCGCATAAGCATTGGAAGTTGCTGCTGCCGCGTTGGCTGACGCCATAGTAGCTCCAACCGCGGCGCCAACCGCAACACCCGCAACCGCTGCACCGGCGGCGGACCAACCCCCGCAGTTGTAGCACCCGGTTGAGTAGGAGTTCACAACGACCGGCGGATGATACCCATATGCGGTTGTGGTCGTCGTCCCGTAATAGTGGTCGCTCGCCGCGTAAGTCTGGCCAGAGGAAGTTGTGCCCACCGTCCCCACGCCCTCGTAGTGAGTAGCGGAGGCGCCATAAGAGTTCGTCGCGGTCGTCGTTCCCGACCCCTCGGCATGATAGGCGCTGCCGCCGTAACCGTTCGATGCCGATGTCCCTTGACCGGCGGTATGCGTAGCGCTGCCCCCGTAGGCATTGTTGGCCGACGTGGTGCCTGAGCCCTCGGCATGGTACGCCGAGCCGCCGTTCGAATTGGTGTAAGAGGTGCCCTGTCCTGCCGTGTGCGTCGCTTGCCCAGTTGTGCCATACCCGTTCGTATGAGTCGCCGTATTGGAACCAGCCGCATGGTAGGATCCGCCGCCGTAAGCATTCGCATGCGCCCATGCAAACACCGGCTCACAGGGCGCGATGGTGATCGTTGCACAGAGAAGGCTGATTCCTAGTCGCTTCATGTCTTACACACTCCGGTACTACGGATTCGTCATTGCTGCTGCCGCCGAGGCCGGCTTTGCCATGCCCGCCGGTAGCGTGGGACTGGCAAATGGAATACGCTTGCCCGCGGCCGCCTTGGCCGAGCTAAAGGAATCAGCCGGTATCGCCGGATCAAGCTGCCAATTCGTAATCACCAGGTTGTGGCGCTGCTGCAGCGGATCATCGGCATAGATCGCGCGAAGCAGCCGCGGAAGTTTGTCTTCGGCGCCGATCCAGGCCTCGATGAAGACCCCGCCCGTATCGTACGCCACCACATCGGTGGTCGTCCCTCCTACGACGTTGGACTGCCCGATGTAAAAAGCCACCCGCAGGTCCTGCGCGATGTCTTTATACGGATCGCTCACCAGCAGGTCGTCGAAGGGAAAGTAGACCGCGGCAGAGCGAAAAGCAGTTTCGAGCATCGCATCGACCGTCGGCGGCGCGTCCGCAATCGCAACAAGGTCCTCCGCTGGTGCGTAGGCCATCATCGTCTTGCCGTCGTAATAGAAATCGGATTCAGGGCCGTCCCCCGGAGTCAACACCCGAAGTTTGTTGGGGCGTTGAAATAGGACATCCGACTTGGTGCCATAAGCCAGCGGGAAACCCAGCCGGCTCGGGCTCTCATAAGTGACCAGCGCGGTGAACGACATCGACTGCGCCGAAGCCAGCTTGGCACACGCAGCCTTCAGAATCTCGAGCGCCTTGGGTTCAAGTTGCGGCGTGCTCGGAGCAGGCGCCGCAGCTGCTGTCGCCTGCGCTACAGCCTGGGATGCAAATCCGCCTCCACAGCTTGCGGCCACAAGAATGAGAGCGGGGAAAAGCAGGGACCGCATGGAACGACGAACTCGAAACGTGGCCACGCGGCCCTCCTTGCTAAACCGCCAGATCGGCAGGGCTACGGAATCATCCCGCATTCAAACATCTTGTTCGCAATCGGAGCTGCGACTTTGTTGATGAACATCGTCCGAATCTGCGGATCGCTCTTCAGAAACATCACCGCTCGCGCCTGCTCCGGGGTCGGTGGCTGCTTGTTCGCCTTCTCCAGCCAAAGCTGCTCGCAGGTGGAGTTCTGATACTTCGCAATGACTTTGGCGGCGGCCTGATCGAGCATCGGATACTGGTTCTGCGCGAGCGACCCACCGGCGAGCATAAGCATCAACGCCGAACTCAAGACACAAGCGGCCTTACTCTTGAGGCTGAGCTTCATCGTGTTCTTCTCCTGATACCGATGGCTGCAATCTACGGTACCCTTCGATCACAAACACTATGCCGCGCACTCCGCCTCAGCCACTGTCAAAACTACCAGTGCGCACGAATTGCTGGATGGGATTTGTGATATTCGGGAGTTTCGACTGTAACCCGGATGTCGCATCAACTGAACCGTTCCTGTTCGCGACAGTTGCCTTTTTCAAAATGCAACGTCTTAAAGCTCGGAGGAAATCTAGATCCGCCTGCACGCCCCCAGGTCCTTGGCACTTTGCGTCTTGCAGGTATTGAGCCCCTTACTTTGGGCGCAGAATAATGCTGCTCCCGCAGCCGCACCGTCGATTCCAGCCAGCATCCGACGCTTCGAGCTAGGCGGACAGGTGATCGATATGCGCACCGGCGGATGCTTCCAGGCTCCGAGGTGCAACACTCCTCAGTTCGGCCTTGGCCCCGGAGCGACCCTCAACCTCAACTCGCATTTCGCGCTCGATGCAAACTTCAATATTCTGCCCAGCTCGATAGTTTCGGACGGATATTTTGCGAATGGATCAGTAGACGGTGGTCGCGCCTCGGAGTTCCTTACCGGCGTCCGGGCTGAAGCTCGAGCCAGGCGTTACGGATTCTTCCTCGATGCCCAGCCCGGATTCGTGAGTTGGAGCCAGGTTCCCACCGGCCAGGTTTTTATCCGGGCGCCAGACGGCACAGTCATCTCGACCTATTACACCCACGCAAGGAGGACCTTCTTCGCCAGCAAAGTGGGAGCCGGATTCGAATATTCCCCGGGGACTCGCATGCATGTACGAGTGGACTTCGCCGATCTACTCATTCGCTACGGCCAGTCTGCTCTCTACATCTGCGACACGTGCGTGACATTGAGAAACAACCCTCAAATCACGGTAGGTCTCTACGCGGCACTTGGCAAACCCATCTCATGGCAGCCACCCGAATACAATCCGAGAGCGGCTCACCCGTTCTGGGGCGTTACAAACGTGGGCCTCATGGGGGTCGCGCTTTTGGGAATCACCGCCGACTCAATCACGACACAGCGATTCATCAGCCACGGCTTGGTCGAAGGCGACCCGCTGGCAAAACCTCTAGTCAAATACGGATGGAGCGGACAAGTCGCCGCCTCAGGGCTTGAGATGACCGGAGTGGTCTTGGGCATGTATGGCTTGCACCGAATGCATCAGCACTGGATTGAGAGGCTACTGCCTGTCGGTGTCGGCGTAACCCACGGCATCCTGGCTTACAACAACACCAAGGTCAGCTACAGCACGTCCCAAAATCCAACACCGCCTTGAAATCCTGCCATGGCCGTGTCTTTGAACCAGAAGCTGCATTAACAGAGAACTTTAGACTCAAAGAAATATCGCCTTATGCCCCGGACACTCCTGCGCGGCATGTTCCACCAGCACCGAAGCCAACCCCTCACCATACCGCGAAAGAAACCATGCCGCCCCAATCAACCGCTCCTGCAAATGACCATTTGGGAACAGCGCCAAAGCTAAAGCATCCGCATGGCGGCGCAGACTTGCCTCGCGTTGTAACTGATAATTCGCGCTCAGTCGCCGCAGCCGGTTCATCTGGTAGCGCATCTTCGAAGCCGCCACATTCGCCGACCGCCCCAACCCTTCATCGAGCGAACGCATATAGGCCGTCAACGATTCCAGCTCCGCGTAGAGAATGTTCCCTGCGGCCGCCAGCTTTCGCTTGTTCTCAATCGGCATCGCCCAAGCGCCCAGCCGCACCGCCAATTCTTCCGGACGCAGCGAAATCACGTCATCCAATGAAAGCTCATGCTGCGCCAGCGCCTCGGCAACCGCCGGTTCAATCAGCGTGGCGCTCAACCTTGGCACGACCGGAGTCGTCCGCCCCAGTATCCGCTCGTACAGCACCTGCGACTGCGCGAAATAAGCAATCTCTGCCGGGCCACCCACGTACGCAGTCGTTGGCAGGATCGCATCCTGAAAGACCGGACGCAGCAGCGCATTCGGGCTCAGCCGCTCCGGTTCACTCTCCAGAATCTCCAGCAGCGCAGCTTCCGAATAGGCCTTCTTTCCCGCCAGCCATCCGCCAGAAGCCCTCTTCAACGGCAACCGCGCCCCGGATTCGGAATCGATCAGGAAAAGCAGCCCAGACTGCGCCGTCACCAGAACCTGCGAATGATATCCACGCTCCGCCAGCAGTTTGTCCCGCTCCAGCAGCGCGGCATGCAGCTCGTCGTCCGAGGTAATCGCCTTGCGCAACACCTCTGCGCCGAGGGCGTGACACTCGCGGCTCGAAGCATCGAGCACGATCAGCCCATGTTCAGCAAAGGCCCGCGAAATAAACTTCGCAAAAGCGAGTGCAAAACTAACCCCCGGCTTGTAGAACTCCTGCAGCGCCTCAACCGTCGTGCCCGGCTCAAGTAGTCCCGCTGCCTCATCGAGTACCCGCTCGATATCTCCGGGCAGTGTCAGTGCCCCGACCGGCGAAGCGCCATGCTCATGGGTCTTGAGTTTTAGAGTGTGAAGTTCATGCCGGGATGGAAAAGTCGCATGATCGGCTTCTTCGAGGTCATGGTCCTCGGTCGCCAACCAGAAGATCGGCACGTGCGGATGCCCCGCCGCTCGCGCATCGTGCGCCTTGCGAATCGCCGTCGCCGCCTTCAGCAGAGTATAAAGCGGTCCGCCCAGCAGGGTGACCTGCTGCCCGGTGACAACGGTGTTCGCGCCCCGGCGAAGCGCGTCGATATTTGCGAAGACCTTCTCGCCAGCCCCAATCTCGCGGTTCTGCGTCTCCAGAATCCCGGCGATCGCCTCGCGCGCGTCTGTCGAAATCGCGGTCCGATGCAACATCCAACCTGTCGAATAGGGGCTCGAATGAAAGAACGGCAGCAACGCCTCGCGCTGCTCCGCAAAATCCAGAAACAACTTGCTGGAGTGCGGCAGTATCGAGATCGGATAACACTCTATCGCCTGCGTCATGGTTGCGTCGACTTCGTATAACCTTTCTTCCCGTCAAGTGCTATCGATCGCCCCATCTTCATCAAGGCCGATCGAGCCTCTTCAGAAGGGGCACGGCTTCAGCCGTGCCCTAAACTCCGAAAAGCAACGCGGCTTTAGCCGCTGAGGGTCACCGCTAGTTTCTCACGCTCCGCTTTGTCGCCGCCGAATCCAAAACCCGTTCCAACTCCACACGATTCCGAACCGGAAGCGACTCGACAGCATTCCGCGCTAACGCCAAATAAGTGCGGTACAGAGTCGGATGCTCCAGCAATGCCCGAAGATGCAGTTCCACGGTCCCCGAGTCACCGCGCGCAAATGGCCCGCTGAAGCTCCGCTCTCCGCCGTGCGAAAAGAAGTTCCGCAATGAAGTCTCTGCCAGCACCCTCACCACCGCCTCCGCTTCGGATTGAGCGAGCCCCGCCAACCCCGCCGTCGACACCGCCGCCTGCAACGCGCTCACCAGCAACGGCGAAGCCATCGTCGCCGCCGCGTGGTACAAGACCTTGCTCTTGGACGAAATCCGCAGCGGCTTGCCGCCCAGCCTCCGAACCAGAGTCGCCAGCCTCCGTGCCTGGCCAGCGCCGGCCTCGACCACAAACATCACTTCCCGCAAATCTATCGGCGTCCTTGTCGGAAAACTGAACACCGGAGCAATCCCGCCCACACCCGCTCCAGCCAGCCGCGCCGCCTCCAGAACATCAACCGTCAGCGCCCCGCTCGAATGCAACACCACCTGCCCGCGCAGATCGACGCCCAAATCGCCGCGCCGCGCTGCGATCCGCTCAGCAACTCCGGCGATCTCGGCGTCCGGCACGCAGATCCAGAGCACCTCCGCGTCCAGTTTCGCGCTCTCCCACGAAACCGCCGCGACCCCGCCAGGCTTCACCCGCCGCCCGCGGCCACTCCGAACCACAACCTCCGCCAACGGAACTCCCGCAGCCGCAATTCCCGCAGCGAGCGAACTACCCCAATTCCCAGCGCCAATCACCGCGATCCCTCTACGAATCCGCGCCATCCCCACCAACTCCCTCCGTCATCTCGGATGGTACCGTTAAAGAGAGTTGTAAGGAGCCATCCGCAACATGCCCAAGAAGAGTTCCAGCAAGAAATCTGCTTCCACCAAAGCCCCAAAGCCCGGCAAGAAAGCCACTCCGCCAGAAACCGCCGAAGTCCTCTCCTCGGTTCTGAAATACGAAGGTCCTCTCTTCAAAGTCTTCAGCGACCACATCATCGAGCCCAATGGGGTCGAGTCCACCCGCGACGTCATCCGCCACAACGGCTCGGTCGTCATCCTCGCCGTCGACGACTCAAAGAGCAAGCGCGACCCGCTCATCGTCATGGAGCGCCAGTATCGCCACGCCGCCGGACAATATATGTGGGAGCTCCCCGCCGGCAAGATCGACGGCGACGAAGGCCGCCTCGCCGCCGCCAAACGCGAGCTCATCGAAGAAACCGGCTACCGTGCGAAGAAGTGGTCCCCGCTCGTCCGCTACTTCGCCAGCCCCGGCTTCCTCGGCGAATGGATGCAGATCTTCCTCGCCGAAGGCCTCACCCTCGGCGATGCCGAGCCCGAAGACGACGAGCGCATCGACCTCTTCCTCATCTCGCTTTCCGAAGTCTTACGTCTGATAGACGACGGAATTATTCTCGACGGAAAAACCCTGGTCGGCGTCCAGTTCTATGCCCGCACGCTCAAGGCGAAAAAGCCCTGAATCGTCGTATCTTCTCTACCCCCTGAAAGGAAGATCAAATTCATTGCTGCTTCGAGCAAACCATTTTGCTCAAAACTGCGTCTCCCTCTTTAAGGTGGATTCCAGGCTCCCCGCCGCCATCTGGAAAGAAAGGGAACGGCACGTGGCTACTTACAAAGGCAAGGTCAAATGGTTTAACAACGCAAAAGGCTACGGATTCATCGGTCGTGAAGATGGCCCCGATGTCTTCGTCCACTACTCGGCAATCCAGCTCGACGGTTACAAGAGCCTCAAAGAAGGCGACGATGTCGAATTTGACATCGTTCAGGGCCAAAAAGGCCCACAGGCGGACTCTGTCGCCCGCCTAGACCAGGTGGCATAACAAATTTCCCCTCCCGGCAGACGCCACGGCGGAAGGCCGCGCCTTCCGCAAGCGTCCCGGCATGCCCTCAAATCACCTCTAAACCAAGGCATGTGATTGCCGTTCACTCTCTGCGTCCCTATCCCTAGTCCCTAGTCCCTTGCCTCCCTATAATTCCTCCATGGACAATCGCGGCATAGCCAATCTCCTCATCGAGACCGCAGACCTGCTCGAAATCGCCGTCGGCGATCCCTTCCGCATTCGTTCTTACCGCCGCGCCGCCGAGGCCGTCGAGTCCACCACCGTCGATCTCTCCAAACTCGCCGCCGAAGACCCCAAGAAGCTCCTCAGCATCGCCGGTATCGGCAAAGGCATGGCCGCCAATATTCAGGAGATCGAGAAGAGCGGAACCCTTCCTCTTCGCGAAGAGCTCCTCCTCAAATACAAAGCCTCGATGCTCGAGCTCCTCAAACTCCCCGGCATGGGTCCCAAGTCAGTGGCGCTCTTCTGGGAGGTCCTTCAGGTCGCCGACATCGATCAGCTCGAGGCCGCTATCGCCGCCGGCAAGCTCGAAGAGCTACCCCGCTTCGGAGCCAAGGCCGCCGAGAAACTCAAGAAAGGCATCGCCGAATACCGCAAGAACTCCGGCCGCTTCCACCTCGACGACGCCGAAACCGCCGCCGAGAAAATCTCTGCCTACCTGCTCGCTTTCCCCGGAATCACCACCGTCACACCCGCCGGCTCGCTCCGCCGTGGACGCGACACAGTCGGCGACCTCGACCTGCTCGCCACCGGCCCCTGCTGCGACGAAGACAAAGTCGCTCCCGCCGTCGACTACATGGCCGCTTATCCACCCATCGCCTCGCTCATCGCCAAAGGCGCGAACAAGGTCAGCTTCCGTCTAAGCAGCGGCCTCCAGGTCGATGTCCGCCTTCTTCCGCAAGCCAGCTACGGCGCGGCCCTCCAATATTTCACCGGCTCGAAGATGCACAACGTCTCCACCCGCCAGCGCGCTCTCAAACGCGGCTACACCCTCAGCGAATACGCCCTCGCCAAGGTCGAAGATGGCACCTTCGTCGCCGGAGCCACAGAAGAAGAGATCTACGCCGCCCTCGGCATGGACTGGATCCCACCCGAGCTCCGCGAAAACTCCGGCGAACTCGAAGCCGCGCTCGCCCACAGTCTGCCTACGCTCATCACCCAGGCCGACATCCGCGGCGACGTTCACATGCACACCGTCGAGACCGACGGCCGCAACACCATCCGCGAAATGGCCGAGGCCGCCCTGGCTCGCGGATACGAATACATCGCCATCACCGACCACTCCAAGAATCTCGCCATGGCCAACGGCCTCGACGACAAACGAGCCCTCGCCCACATCGCCGCCATTCGCCAGGTCGAACGCGAGCTCGCCGAGGAATTTGTGAAAAATGCTTGTTATCCTGAGCGAAGCCGCGCTGCGGCTGAGTCGAAGGACCTGCATTTGTCTAGTCCCTATTCCCTAGTCCCTGGTCCCTCAACTGGGCGCGCCCCGTTGCGCGTCTTCGCCGGCATCGAAGTCGACATCCTCTCCAAAGGAGAGCTTGACCTCGGCGACGAGACCCTCGCCCAGATGGATGTCGTCATCGCCAGCGTCCACACCCTCTTTAATCAGCCACTCGAAGAGATGACCGCGCGCGTCCTCCGCGCCATCGAGAATCCCCACCTCAAAATCCTCGGCCACCCTACCGGACGCAAGCTCCTCGCCCGCGAGGCCTACCAGATCGACATGGGCCGCATCCTCAAAGCCGCCGCCGCCGCCGGAGTCGCGGTCGAACACAACTCCAACCCCAACCGCCTCGACTTATGCGACCGCGAGCTGCGCATGGCCAAGGAAGCCGGCTGCAAGATCGTCATCAACACCGACGCCCACCACACATCTGAAATGGAAAACATGAAGTACGGGATAAGACAACTCCGCCGCGCCTGGCTAACGAAAGAAGACGTCCTCAACACCCTCCCGGCCAAAGACTTCCTGGCTGCCCTCCGCTCCTAGCACTCTGCTCTTGGTCGGGGAGCTATATCTTGTCCCCTTGGGCGGCCTAAGTTGCGCGAGGCCCTCGCCTTAGCCGCAAACTTCCCCCAAAATAAGACAGATGCTCTCGATCTTCCTCTTCGCGTTCTTTCTCGCGGCCCTCACCATCCTGATCCACGCCGCAGGAATAGCCTTGCTGATGCGCGCCTGGAGAAATCCAAAGACGCGAATAACCACCTTCGCCGTCATGAGGACGCTCCTTCGCGTCATCTGGTGGCTGATCCTTCTTCATCTCGCGGAGATTGCCGTCTGGGCGCTCTTCTACCTCTGGCGCGGATGCCTTCCCAACGCCGAAGCGGCATTCTACTTTTCTGGGGTTACCTACACGACCGTAGGCTATGGCGATGTCGTGCTCGCAAAGCCGTGGCGGCTCCTCGCCCCGCTCGAAGGCCTCGTCGGCGTCCTCATGTGCGCCTTATCGATGGGCTATTTCTTCGTCGTCGTCAACCGCATCCAACAGCGCTTGCCGGAAAGGCCCGACTCCGCCAGGGAGGGAAAATAACCCACCCTGCGATTGCTACTAAGGCCCAACCACCCCGGGGAGATACGTCCACGAAGTGATCTGCTGTGTCGACGTCCCCCCGCCGGTGGCCCCGGTAAATCCGACATACGCCGCCGCTCCGCCCACCGTCTGCGGAATATTCACCGGCCACCCATGCGACCAGCTCGCCAGCGTCACCGTGTCTGTGAGCCTCATCGTCAGCGTCGTCCCGTCATAGGTAATATGCGCCTCGATCGGGTCCTGGGAATGCAGATCGATCCCGCTTCCCGTCAGATCGACCGACGGCACCGTCGGCAAATGCCCATCCAGATACAACCCAGTCGAGTTCGGCCCCTCGCCCGCGTTGTCGTAAAGGTCGAACTTGATCGCCACGCTGTGCTGGATCGTCACAAACCCCAGCCCAGCCCCCTTCCCGCCAAGCTGTTCCGGCGAAACGTCCTGAATCGCAAAAGTGAAACCATCCGCGACCGGATCCACGACCCTAAAGGTAAAGTCCGTCGCGAAGCTCTGCACCGATTGAGGGGTCAGATAGAAAGCGCTCCCCGCCTGGTCAACACCACCATTCGTCAGTTCCAGCGCGCTTCCGGCAATCGCGCTGCTGCCGTTCAGGCTGAGCCCGGTCGCCTCAAATCCTGTCGGATAGTTAGGCGCAGGCGTTCCCGCCGCATACGTCCACGAGCTGATCGTCTGCGTCGCCGTGCCGCCGCCGGTCGATCCGGTGAAGCCGACATATGCAGTCGCTCCGCCGACCGTCGCCGGAATATTCACCACCCAGGAATGCGACCAGTTCGCGAGCGAAACCGTGTCGGTCAGGGTCATCGTCAAGTTCACGCCATCGTAGGTTATATGCGCCTTGATCGGGTCCGTGCTGTGCAGATCGATACCGCTCCCCGTCAGGTCGACCGCCGGCACCGTCGGCACGCGCCCATCCAGATACAATCCCGTCGAGTTTGGCCCCTCGCCAGAATTGTTGTACAGATCGAACTTGATCGCGACGCTATGCTGGATGGTCACAAACCCCAGCCCGGCGCCCTTTCCGCCTTGCGCCGTCGGCCCCGCATTCTGGATCGTGAAGGTAAACCCATCCGCCACCGCACCCTGCTCCTGAAAGGTAAAGTCGGTCGTAAACGACTGCACGTTCACCGGAGTCGCATAAAAAGCGCTCCCCGACTGGTTCGTACCCCCGCTGGTCAATTCCAGATCTGAGCCGTTCACAATCGTATTGCCGTTCAACTGCACCGCCTCTCCTGCCCCGGCGAAGCCCCCACTGAAATCAACGCCCCCCGTCCCCAGTTCCACCCCATTCGAGGTGCTCGAGGCAAACTTTCCATCGCCGGGATAGTTGGCCACGACCAGCGCCGAGCCTGGAGCCGGAACAGTAACATTAGGAAGCTGTACGGTCGCGATTTCTGCATTGAGAATCACAGTTTCCGCATTTCCATCCGAAGTTGTGGCTACCAGATCCGGCCTCCCGTCGCCGTTAAAATCTCCCTGAACCATAAAATTCGGAACCTGGGTAGTCGTGACGTAACTGACTGCGGGTTGAAAGGTGCCGTCCCCCTTCCCGAGCAGGACTTCGACATCGTTGTTGTCCCAATTGGTCACCGCAATATCCGGTATGCCATCCTGATTCACGTCCAGGATCACCGGCTGTCCGGGATTGCCGTCGATGGAGTAGGTCTCGGTGGGTTGGAAGGTCCCATCGCCCTTGCCCAAAGACACGCTGACCGTGTTGAGCTGGTTGTTGCCCTGGACCACATCGAGCTTTCCGTCCCCATTCAGGTCGCCCAGCGTCATGTAGGGGCCGTTGCCGAAGGCTCCTAACTCTAGGACCGTCTGGGGGAGGAACGTCCCGTCGCCTTTGCCCAGCAGCTCGCTCACATAGTCACCGGCCGTCACCAGTAGATCGGGAACTCCGTCTCCGTTGAGATCGCCGACCTGAACCGCCCACGGGCCACTTCCAGTGGCATAGGTATGCTGTGCTTGGAAGGTTCCGTCGCCGTTTCCGAGGAGAACCGCCACATCGTTGCCATAACGGTCGGTCATCACGAAATCCTGGTTTCCGTCGCTGTTAAAGTCGGCGATCTTCGCCTCTACGGCGCCGTCCACCGCCCCGTATTCGATCTGTGACTGAAAGGTACCGTCGCCATTTCCTAAAAGAATGCCGACAGCGCTATCGCTGTAGTTGACGACGGCCAAGTCAAGCTTGCCGTCGTTATTGAAGTCGCCGGTATAGATGTTGGCGGGAAAACTTCCGGCCCCATATCCAACCTGGGGTTTGAAGGTTCCATCTCCATTCCCGATCAGCACGCTGATCCCGCCGTCATTATTTGCGGTCGCCAGATCGAGAAATCCATCGCCGTTAAAATCCCCAGCCACGACTCCGCCAGGCTGCCCCCCCACCGTGGGCATGCTGCGAATGAAGAGCTTCGCCGCCAATGTTGCCCCGCTTAACGGGCCTGTTCCAAGGCTAGTGTCAGTAGTGGTATCCAGGAAGTCGATGCTTCCTGTTGGACTCCCCACCCCAAAGCTCTGCAAAATCCCCGTAAGCGTATATTGTGCGGAGTTGATCGTTTCGGAAAGTGCGATCGAAGTAGTGTAGGTCCCGGTTACGGTCACCGTCTTCGCCGAGGACGTGCTGGGCGAATCGGTCTTCGTGCCGGCAAAAGCCGCCGTGATGCCGTTGGCTCCCACAGTAAACGAGGCCGTCTTGAGGTTCGCTGTTCCCTGTGTGAAACTCCCACCTGCCAGGGTCACAATCTGCGCCGAGCCGAGAGCACGGCTCCCGTCGTAAAACGTCACGGTACCGTGAAGCACCGCGTGGTTGGACGCGTCCGTCACGTTAGCCACAAGCAGTGTCGGGGTTCCGACAGCCACCGTTGGAGTCGGAATGCTGAGCTGCGTGGTCGTCGTCACAGCATATGCAGCTGTCGCCATGCTCAACGGCAGAGAAAGGACGAAGACAGCCATCTTCGTCAGTGACCGCAACGATACCAAAGGCCTGGACTTGGAATTGGCAGAGAAACGCATGGACAACCTCCTTGGAGAAGTTTCGTCAAAGGGATCGTGCCGAAAAGCCGTAACCGCGGCCGTCGACTATTCGGCCCGTACAAACCCCACTGCGAACAGAGGCTGATCTCAGTCGGCCAGATCGTACCACAATTTACGGTTCGAATGATTAAAGTCGTCAGAGGGTCGCAAACCTTGTCATGCCCTTGACGGACCGAAGACGACCCAAAATATTCATTCCAACCGCGACCCTAAGGGGATGGGTCGCCCGTCTTATTTCGAATCCCCGCTAATTCCGAATTCCCGCCATAATCTCCGCAACCTCGGCCTTCTCATCCGCCGTCAGCGGAAGCAGCGGCATTCGCGGAGATCCACCATAGTATCCATTCAAATCGCAGGCAAACTTGATCCCCGGAATCCCCAGCTCACCGCCCACCCGCGTCGACGCATGACGAATCCGCTCCTGCTTCTCCTGCCCCAGCACCGGATCCTTGTCTTTCCACGCTGTATACACCTCGTGGCAAGCCTGCGGAGCACACGCTGCCAGGCCCAATACGGCTCCCGCCGCGCCAGCTTCAAGCGAGTCGAAGAGCGTCCCCGCCGATCCGCTCAGTATCTGGAAACCAACTTCCTTCGTCCGCGTCTTAATCGCCGGCTTCGGAGGAGCCACAGCCAGTGCCCCACCCCCGCCCAGCATCTCGGCGGAAACAAATGTCGCAGCATCGATCGAAGGATGCGCTTCAAGCATTCGTTCCGTTACCGCCGCGAAGATCTCCGTCACCGTCACCTTGCGCCGAGGCACGTTCTTTGTCGCAGCGGCAACGGCGCCAATCCGCTCCGCGCTGCCGCTAGAATCTTTTAGCCCAATGATGTTTGGATGCAGTGCCAGTTCCGCGATGAGCTCAACCGGCAGCTCATACTTGGTGAACTTCGGAATGTTATACAGAATCACCGGCAGCGCCGAGGCATCGGCAAGCATGCGGTAGTAGTTCAGCATAGCCGCGTTGCCCATTTGCGGAGTGTAGAAGTTGGGCGACCTGACCAGCACTGCGTCGTAGCGCTGCTCCGAGGCGAACTCGGCCAGCTTCAGCGTCTCGGCCACACTCTCCCGAGCCACCCCGGCAATCAACACCTTGTCAGGCGCTGTCGCCTCGCGCGCGACATGAAGCACTTCGCGCGTCTCGTCGTCGCCTAACATCACCGCCTCGCCAGTCGAGCCTAAAACTACAAGGCCAGAGAGCGGCGTGCGCGAGTAGCGCTCGACATTGTGTTCAAGCTTGCGCAGATACAGGCGCGCATCCGGATAAAAAGGGGTCGTGATTGCAGAAAAAATACCTTCTAACAGCATGAGGTTCCTTCGAGCTTCATGAGGCTATTGTACGGCGGGCTTCGCCGTCTCTGCCGGGAAGGGCTCGGTGCGCTCCGTTAACAGCTGCACGACAACGGCACGCACGTCATCGTAGGAGGGATTTCCGCTAAACAGCCGGTATTCCACATGCGAATCGCCGAAGTCCGACTCTAACGTATATTCCCTGCCGCCGGTAATCGCTTCCTGCACGTGCGCCTCTGCCCACGACTTCTGCGCAAAGTCGTCGGACTGCAGCTCATACTCCCACAGCCGCTTGCCTGCCATGTTGCGCACCAGGAACCTGTAATAAGTATGAAATTTGCCGATCGGCTTGAAATACTGCACCGTCTCGACCCGATACTTCTTCACTTTGAAGAGATCGAGAAGGAATCCGTTGGCCTTCATCGCATCGGGCGCGTCGGGACTGTTGTGCAAAGCCACAAGTTTCGCGCGTACCGCATCGCGTTCCGCAATTTTGCCGTCAACCGCATAGGCAGTCACCAGCGTCGTATCCACACGCCAGTCGTTGGGCGCAAGGCGGCGGGCATTTTCCGCATAGGTAACAGCGCCATCGCCCTGAAAGAGATTCAGCGCCGCCGAAGCGGCCAGCAGGTTCGCGGTCGCATTCTCCGGATCGGCGTTTAAAGCCTTCTGAAAACTTGCCAGCGCCTTCTCGAACTGGTTGGCTTTCAAGTACTGCAGCCCTGTATCAATATCCGCGTTGGCGGGCGCCTGCGGAGCCGAACTCGGGGCCTGAGCCGGCGTTTGCGATGTAGATTGTGGTGGAGCGGGTTCCGCGGTGGGCTGCTGGGCTCTGCTCTGGGAAGCCCCGATTGCAACCAGAGCGAAGAGGGCAACCGATCGTGCTCGAAAGGCGCCAGTCATCATAGAAGTCGACACTCACCCAATTTTACGCAACCCAGTTCTATGCGAGCGAATGCCTTGCAGCTTTCGCGCTGTGCAACTGCTGCAAGGCATTCACGGTGATGGAATTCTTCTGCAGCGCCGCGATGCCCTCTGCAGCCGCACGGGCGGCGGCCATCGTGGTGATCGTCGGAATCCGCTGCGTCACCGCCGCCCGACGAATCGCCTTTTCATCGAAGAACGTGTCCTGGCCATGCGGCGTATTCACAATCAATTGGATGCGGTCGCCCTTGATATAGTCCACCACGTTGGGCCGGCCCTCTTTGACCTTGTAGACGCGATCGACGATCATGCCGTTCTGCGCAAGAATTACCGCCGTCCCTTCAGTCGCCACAATGTGAAAGCCGAGGTCGATGTACTGCCGCGCTACCTGCACCAGTTGCGACTTGTCGCGGTCGTTGACACTGAAGAAGACCGTGCCCTTCAGCGGAAGATACTGCCCCGCCGAGATTTGCGCCTTCGCAAAGGCCTCGCCAAAATTATCGGCAACGCCCATCACTTCGCCGGTAGATTTCATCTCGGGCCCGAGCACCGTATCGACGCCCGGGAATTTATTCCACGGAAAAACCGGCGACTTCACGAAAAAATGGCTCCCTGTTTCAAGGTCGAGCCCGGAAGCCAGCTGCTCCGGCAACAGGTCCTTGAGCTTGCGCCCGGTCATCAACCGCGCCGCAATCTTAGCCAACGGAATTCCCGTCGCCTTCGACACATAAGGAACAGTCCGCGAGGCACGAGGGTTCACCTCGATTACGTACACACTGTCCCGCTGGATCGCAAACTGCAGATTGACCAGGCCGACAACATTCAACGCCAGCGCCAGCTTTCGCGTATATTCGCGAATTGTATCCAGAACAGTTACAGATAGATCGACCGCCGGCAGCACGCACGAAGAATCGCCCGAGTGAATGCCTGCCTCTTCAATATGCTGCATAACGCCGGCGATAATCACGTCCTCGCCATCGCACAGCGCGTCGACGTCGACCTCGACAGCATCCTCAAGAAAGTGGTCGATCAGCACCGGACGTTCCTGCGAATACTCAACGGCTTCCGTCATGTATTTCGAAACGGAAGCAGCGTCGTAAGCAATCACCATGGCGCGCCCACCCAGCACATACGAGGGCCGCACCAACACCGGATATCCAACGCGATCGGCGCCCGCAAGGGCCTCTTCCACGCTGGTCGCCATCGCGCCCGGAGGCTGCGGGATGCCCATATCTTCGATCAGCTTCCCAAATCGCTTGCGGTCTTCAGCCAGATCGATTGACTCCGGCGAAGTGCCAAGAATCGGCACGCCTGCGGCCTTAAGCCGCAGCGAGAGATTCAGCGGCGTCTGCCCGCCAAACTGTACGATCATCCCAATCTCAGCGCCGCTCGAGGCCTCATGTTCATAAATTGCGAGCACATCTTCGAGGGTAAGAGGTTCAAAATATAACCGGTCGCTGGTGTCGTAATCCGTCGAGACCGTCTCCGGATTGCAGTTCACCATGATCGTCTCGTAGTCGTCTTCCTTCAGCGCAAACGCCGCATGGCAGCAGCAATAATCGAACTCAATTCCCTGCCCGATGCGGTTTGGCCCGCTGCCCAGGATGATCACCTTGCGCTTCGCCGTCGGCGCCGCTTCATCCTCTTCGTCATAGGTCGAGTAGAGATAGGGAGTCATGCTCTCAAACTCCGCCGCGCAGGTATCAACCAGCTTGAAGACCGGCTTCACACCCAGCGAATTGCGCAACTGCCGCACCTGCTCGACTCCATCCGCGCCAGTCAGCGACCACACCTCGGCGATGCGCTCGTCGGAAACACCCATACGCTTCGCTTTACGTAACAGCTCCGGTGACGTATTCGCCCGGCCCTGTTCGGCGACCACAGCGATCGTGTCAGTGATCTCCTTGATGTGATATAGAAACCACGGATCCATCGAGGTCATCCGCGCAACCTCGCGCACCGTCATCCCCCGCCGAAACGCGAAGCGAATATAATCCAGCCGCTCTGGTTGCGGAGTTACAAGCCTCTGCGTCAAACGTTTCGGATCAAGCGATTCAGAGGAAATCTTCTTGCCAGTATCCATTGAGCGCAACGCCTTCATCAGCGACTCTTTGAAGGTGCGCCCGATCGCCATGACCTCGCCCACCGACTTCATCTGCGGACTCAGGTTCTCATCGGCGCCGGGAAACTTCTCAAACTGCCACTTAGGAATCTTGGTAACGACGTAATCGATCGTCGGCTCAAAACACGCCGGAGTCTTCCGCGTAATGTCGTTCGGAATCTCATCGAGCGTATAACCAACTGCCAGCTTTGCGGCGATTTTCGCAATCGGAAAACCGGTAGCCTTCGAAGCCAGCGCTGAGGACCGCGACACCCGAGGATTCATCTCGATCACCGTCATGCGCCCGTTCACCGGGTTCACCGCAAACTGCACATTCGATCCGCCCGTCTCAACACCAATCTCGCGCATCACGGCGATTGCCGCATTGCGCATCGCCTGGTATTCGCGATCGGTCAATGTCTGCGCCGGCGCAACGGTGATCGAGTCACCGGTGTGAACACCCATTGGGTCCATGTTCTCGATCGAGCAGATGATGATGACGTTGTCGGCGAGGTCGCGCATCACCTCAAGCTCATACTCTTTCCAACCTAATACCGACTCTTCGATCAGGCACTCATGCACCGGAGAGAGATCGATACCCCGCGCCAGAATCTCCATCAACTCTTCGCGGTTGTAAGCAATGCCGCCGCCCGAACCGCCCAGCGTGAACGACGGTCGGATCACCACCGGAAATCCAATCTTCGTCGAAAATTCCAACCCGTCGCGAAGGTTATTCACCAGCGCCGAACGCGGCATGTCCAGGCCGATGCGGGTCATCGCATCTTTGAAGAGCAGTCGGTCTTCGGCCTTCTTGATCGGCCCCAGCTTCGCGCCAATCAACTCGACTTCGTACTTATCCAGAATGCCCGCATCCGCCAGATCGACGGCCAGGTTGAGAGCCGTCTGCCCGCCAACCGTCGGCAGCAGCGCGAACTTGCCCGTGCGTCCCTCGTCCTTGAGCATCTGCGTCTCAATCCGCAAAATCTCTTCAACGTAGTCGCGCGTTAGGGGCTCAATATAAGTGCGGTCGGCCAACTCAGGATCGGTCATGATCGTCGCCGGGTTCGAGTTCACCAGCACGACCTCATAGCCCTCGGCACGCAACGCCTTGCAAGCCTGCGTCCCGGAGTAGTCAAACTCCGCCGACTGACCAATCACAATCGGCCCCGAGCCGATCACCAGAATCTTGGTAATGTCATTCCTGCGTGGCATTCTTTTCCTTACCTGTAAACTTCGCGGCGATGGCCGACCTCGATCACGAGGATTAAGAATTCTTTGTCACGAATCTGGCAAATGATTCGGTAGTCGCCCACGCGATAACGCCAATATCCCTGCAATTGTCCCGTCAAAGCTTTGCCGAGAATTCGGGGGTCAGGCTGAACGGCGACTCGCTGATACAGGTACTTCGTGATCTGGGCCTGCGTTTCCCGACTGAGCTTGTCGAACTGCTTCTCTGCCGCCTTCTCGAAGCTGATCTTCCAATCCATACTTGCGAATTAACTCCTCGAGGCTAATATGCGGGCCTGGTCCCGCATTGCGCGAAGCTTCAACCGCAATGTCATAATCCTCGCGGTCTTCTAGATACTCGGCGATCGCCTTCCGCGCCAAAGCTGCCTTGCTCACACCATCCTTGGCGGCGAAGGAGTCCAATATCTGGTCGAGTTCCGGGCTTAAGTCGATCTCTAGCATCTTCAACCTCCAACTTTCGCATCAGGTCCAATCACAACCTATCTCTTGTATTCTGCGCCAATTCTTGCTTGGCAGCATTCCAACTGCTTCACCGCTTCCAATCCATCATCATCTTCCGAAAATCCTGAAACAAATAATTCGAATCATGCGGCCCCGGGCTAGCCTCCGGGTGATACTGCACGCTGAACAAAGGCATCGAACGATGCCGCAATCCCTCCAGCGTGTTGTCGTTCAGATCGATGTGAGTCAGGTCGACCTCGCTCTGCTTCATCGAGTCCGGATCAACCGCAAAGTTGTGGTTGTGCGCAGTGATCTCCACCTTGCCCGAATCCATCTGCTTCACCGGATGGTTCCCGCCATGGTGCCCAAACTTCAGCTTGTAAGTTTTGCCGCCAAGCGCGATCCCAATCAACTGATGCCCCAGGCAAATCCCAAAGATCGGCTTCTTCCCCGCCAGCTTGCGAATATTCTCATGCGCATAAGTCACCGGTTCCGGATCGCCCGGCCCGTTCGACAAGAAAATCCCATCGGGATTCAGGGCCATCACATCCTCGGCCGATGTCTCCGCCGGAACGACAGTGACGCGGCAAGCCTCGCGAGTCAGCATCCGCAAAATGTTGTGCTTGATCCCGTAGTCGTAGGCGACTACATGCAAGTCCGCCGGAGGCAGCTTCGGCAGATTGCCGTCCTCATCCATCTGAAGAAGCGGATCGCCATTATGATTGCGCGGATCGTCGCAATCCCACTCATAAATGGACTTGGTGCTGACCACCTTCGCCAGGTCGGTGCCATCCATCTTGCGGATCGATCGCGCCTTCGCCACCAGAGCATCGGCGTCGGTCTCGATGGAAGAAATCACCCCACGCATCACGCCATGCGTGCGCAGATGCCGCACCAGCGCCCGCGTATCGATCTCCGAGATCACCGGAACGTTGAACCGCTCCAGGTAATCGTCAGCAACCTGCTCCGAACGCCAGCTAGAGCTGATCGGAGAAAATTCGCGCGCAACCAGCCCCTCAATATACGGTTTGGCCGCCTCATTGTCTGCGGAGTTGGTGCCGTAGTTACCGATCTGCGGGTTAGTCAGGACGACAATCTGCCCCGCATACGATGGATCGGTGAAAATTTCCTGGTAGCCGGTTAAAGAAGTGTTGAAAACGACTTCGCCGTAACACTCGCCTTTGGCGCCGTGGCCTTCACCGCGGAAGATGCGCCCGTCTTCGAGCGCAAGGATAGCCTGCATCGCTTCTCCGTGGAGTGGATTCAATAGATTTTAGCAGAGTTTTACCCTAGATTTCGGGGAACTTCGGCCATCCTGAGGAGCGTATTCACAGAAGCTTCATGAAGAGATCAATCCCACGCCGACCACGTCTTCGCGACCTTGGTTTGGCCCTGTTCTTGCCGCTCTGGATTACCGCGCTAAACGGCAAAGCGCAGCAGACCGTCTTCCACTCCGAAGTGCATCTCGTAACGCTCACCTTCAGCGTTCACGACGCCTCCGGCAAGCTCGTCACGGGGCTCAATCAAGACGCCTTCCAGGTATTTGAGGACGGCGTTGCGCAGAAGATCGTCTCCCTCGCCAACGGTTCCGAACTCCCGCTGAGCATCGGCCTGCTCGTCGACGGCTCCGATTCTCAGAGCAAGTTCCTCAAGCGGCACACCAAAGACGTTGAGCTCTTTCTGCAACAGATCCTCCGTCCCCAGGACCAGGTTTTCGCCATCGGATTCGGCGATCACGTCCGACTCGTCGCCGACCTCACGTCCTCGCCAACGCAGGTCGTCGACGGCCTGACGACCTATGACAAAGGCAAAATGGATTTCCCCGAGCTCGATCCCGACCCCACTCGAAGCGGCGGAACGGCGCTCTTCGACGCAATCTACGCAAGCGTTCAAGAGAAATTAGCCAACGCATCGGGCCATCGCCGGGTGCTAATCCTCTTCACCGACGGCGAAGAAAACTCCAGCGCCCACGACGAGGTCGAGGCCATCGCCGCAGCTCAGGGAGCCGACGTGCTCGTCTACGCCGTCCGCTACACGCAGGCCCACCACGACAAGCTCACGGCCGGCAATCACCAGGGGATGGCGAATTTGAAGCACCTCACCGCCCAGACCGGAGGCACCGACTTCGACGGCCTCAATACCGACCTGACTCAGGACTTTCGCCAGATCGCCGATGAGCTGCGCTCGCAATATTCCATCAGCTACTACTCCACAAACAAGGTGAACGACGGCAGCTTCCGTAAGGTTGTTATCGAGCCAACTCAGGCCGGGCTGTCCATTCGCGCGCGATCGGGATACTACGCAAGTGGTGCGTCAAAACCAACCGCGCCTTGATCACAAACCGAATCGAGCTTACTTCGGCGAATGCGGCACAACGCCAGTCCAAGTCCAACCTTGGATCTTCCAGCCACTCGCCTCCGCATGCAGCACAAAGGTCATCTGCCCTTCCTCAACCACCGGCTTGCCATGTTCCTTATAGGTATAAAGCGCAGGGATGACTACGTAGGCCGTATCCCCATCGACCACCGAACGCGTCGGCGCGCTATACTTCACCACGCCGTCGGTCACACCCGTCGCCGTCGCATGCTTGTCATAGGCCGCCGCCCATTCGTGAGCGGCGTTGGGCCCGACCCAGCGGTGCGGCGCAAACTCGTCAATGATCGTGATCGTCCCCGGAGCATAAGCCGCATAGGCGGTCTTCACATCGCCGCTATTGAATCCGTCGATGAACTGCTTAATCGGCGTCGTCACATCTCCAGGCGTCGCGGCCATAGCAGCGGAGCCCAATAGAACGCTTACAATCAGCGCAAGAAGTACCTTTCTCATGAATCTCTCCTGAAGCCCAGCCAGAGATGATGGCAGAGGTTCACCAGAGATTTGCATCCCCGTTCTTATATGTCAATAGCGCATGCATCATTCCTAAACGCGGCCTTATCATCTCCATAGATCGAAACGTCGGAATCGCCAAGGAGCTGGCAATGAAATTCGCGCGCTGGGTCTTCGCTATCGCGGGTATCTACGGAGTCATCACGGTCGCCCCGCTCTACTTCATGGAACAGGCAATCGGGAAGCAAGATCCCCCACCCATCACCCATCCCGCGTTCTTCTACGGATTCGCCGGGGTAACGCTGGCATGGCAACTCTTCTTTTTCGCGATCGCTCGCGAACCGGCACGGTTGCGTCCCGCCATCCCCTTTGCCGTCCTTGAGAAGCTAACCTTCGGCATCGCCGCAATGGCCCTCTATCAGCAGGGCCGGCTCGACCACGGCGATCTCTACTTCGGCGGCATAGACCTTCTGCTGGCCGTGCTCTTCATCCTCTGCTGGTTCCGGTTGCCGAGCGAAGAGACTAGAACCTAAGATCGAGCCGGAAGCCGGCGGCTCAAGGAGTCTTCGCCATCACCGTCAGCTCAGCAATACTAGGCGGTTTGGCGTCGCCACTCCCCGGAAAGACCAGTCGCAGAAACTTCGCCTGGATCGGCGGTGAAGTGAACTCATCCACCCCTGTGGAGTTTTTTGCAGGCGCGGTGGCAATCGTCTTCCAGTCGGTGCCGTTAGAGGACGCTTCCACCGAGTAAGGGAAGGCATCGCGGTTTCCGCGAAGAACCTTGATCGTCCCCAATGTCGCCGGAGCTGCCAGATCCACGGTGAGCTTCGCCTGTGATTCGGCAGCAGTCCAGGCTGTGGCCGGACTGCCGTCAACGGCGGCGACCGGCGGCGATCCGGGAAGCGACGATGTGGCTGTGATCTGGCTGCAGCGGACCAGGTCGTCGGTGGGTTGAAGATCAGAGCGTCGCGTTGGAATGATGAGTGGAGCGCCAGGCTCCACGGTCTTCGCTCCGCCTAGCGTGATGACCGGGAGCGCCGCGCCGGAATTCAAAGTAACGCTGGTTTCCCGTGGTCCGATGTGCACAGTAAAAGTGCGGCCTTGCCACGCAAGGTTGGTCAGTGTGATTCCGGCAAGCTGAGGCGGCAGGCTCGGATCTAGCCGAATCGCGTCCACTTGAGGCCGGAAGCCAGAGAAGCCGTATTGGAACTCCTGCATAAACCCGCCAACCCCGGTGAGGAAGTCATAAGCAGTCGCGGTCAGCTTGACAGGCGCAAATTCAGAGAACTGAAGATATGGTTCGCGCAGGAACGGTTGATAGCTGCGCAAAAGGTAAGTGTAGGCGGAGCAGCCCGGAGCGCCGATAGCGGCGGCAGCGATGGAATGAATAGCATCGGTCATCGCCGGACCGTTGACATCAGTGCGGGGCGTGTAAAAGTTGAGGTCGTTCACTGCCATGGATTTCGGCATCGAGAAATCCAAGGGATACGTCAGCATCACGACGTCAGCCTGCTTAATCTGCTGCGCGACATAACCTTGGTGCTCCAGATAGATATTGAGAGCGGCATCGACCGGCATGGTTTTGATGAGACCAGCGCCTATCGCCGACCAGGATGCCGGCACGGTTTTGCCAAGAATTCCCGCAGCCTGAATAGCCGCGTCCAGCTCGAGCGAGGCAGCGGCGTTCGTATACGCATCGTTGTCGGTATCCGTGGCATATTCGTCAGGCGTCTGGACCTGGTTGATCGCGTATCCGCCGGGCACTTGAACGGCCTTTGAAGCCCAAAACTCAGCGACAGCCTCAAGCACCGGCCATCCCTTCTGCGCCAGCCACTCCTTATCGCCGGTAGCTTTGTAGTACTCCCATTGCGCCAGAGCTACATCCGACTGCAAATGAAGCTGCTGCGTACAGCTCTTGTTTGTGTCGGTAATGACTTTGCCCTTCGCATCGGTGATCACGTCATAGCATTCGTCGCCCATGTCCCCAGAGATCGCGCTCGTCCATGGATACATCGCGCCCTTATATCCGTTGTTGGCGGCGTTTCTTTGCGCCGCGGGCAACGTAGTCGACCGGTAGTCAACCATGACCCGCGCTATATCCGGATGCTGCGCAAGTAACGCCGGAAACATCCAGGTGTCCGCGTCCCAGAAGACCATGCCCGCATAACCATCGCTTGAGAGCCCCGATGGGCCAATGCTCATCGGACTATCTGTCGACATGCTCGCAAAGAGCGTGTACTCGCTGGCGTGGATTGCCTGTTGCAGCGCCGGATCGTCATCGACGAGGATATCGGCCTTCCACACGCTATCCCACGCCGCGCGATTCTCCTGTTCGAAAGCGTTAAGGCCCCGCTCGGCGGCCTGCTGCGATTCCGCTTGCGAGTCTAATTCCGGCGTTGATGAATCGCGGCCCGACACGACCGCCACATATTTTACGAAGGTACAGGTCTTTCCCGATTGCGCCTCAAAGGTGAATTGATCAGCCGGGCGTTCCAGGAATCTGTGGTTCCCCCTCCGAGCGCTTTGCCTCACACGAGTTCCGCAGCGTCGCCGACTCCGCGACCGGGATATTCGTCCCCTTGGTCTTGGAGTTCACATAAATCTGCTGCCTCGAAAGATTCACACCAGCCAGCAACCAGGTCGAGACGACGTGCACCTGCCCCATCGAGAATGCTCCTGACCATAGCCTTGCCACTCCACATTGGCGTGACGTCGAGCACAACCACCGCAATGTGCTTCCGCGCACGGTCCGTTCCTACGCGATAGGTGAAACGCGTCTTGTTCCCGTTCGGCGAGGTCCAAACACCCGAGGTCCTAACGACGCCCGTACGAAGATCAAGCTCCTGCCGATACTCACTAACATTCGCCGCCGAAGCCGTGGCCGGCGAGTAGCTACCCGATGCATCGCCAAAAGTAAGCATTGACCAGTTCGGAAGAAGAGCGATCGCCTGTTTCTCTTCCTTATAAAAAGTACCGTCGGCGACCTTCGAATACACGCCCGCAGCGATTGCAGATGCAATGCGTTCGGTGCCAAGCGGCCAACCGACTTTACCGAGGCCTCCGAGATAACCCATACCGGCAGCCGGCACCCGAAGACCGATATAGCCATTGCCCACGACGGGTTCACGTTCAAAGCTGTTGTCGAAGCGAGTGGTCGAGAGCGACCATGTGGAGTCGGTTTGCGCAGACGTCGAGGCCGTCGACGCAATGTTCTGAGCCTCGCTCGGCAAGGTGAACAACGCTCCGAGCAAAAGGAGAACCGCAAAGCTGCGGCCTGATTCAAATTTGTCTTTGTATTTTCGTGACATACATTCAACCCCTCCGGGCGCGCATCCCGAAGCGAAGTGTATATCACGCTGCGCAGGTCTGGGGAGAGCGGTCAATACAAAAGGAGCCTCAGAAGAGCCATGCGCGAGTGGCGACTGGATGCTAGTTGATTTTCTCTCTATCAAGACTGAACGCGCCTGCCTCACCATCCGGGTGGTAATCCAGATAGGTGCGGTACCCGTGAAGGTCCCTTTCAGTCACTGCGTCGCGTTGAAGCAGCTCAGGCTCGTATTCTGCAAAGAGGCTTGCCTGCAGTGGAACATGCATAGTGCCATGCGAATCGTCGTGAATCGAGCCGAAAGTGAGCTTCGCGGCTTCGATCGACAATGGGCGAATGGAATACTGCTCGCGATAAATGGCGATGTGCACGACGCCGCCTCGAACGACTAAAACCTTTGCAATATTGAAGCTGTCAGAACAGCCACGAATCGAATAGAGTCCGCCGAGAGCCACTCAGGTTCAGAGCTGTAGTAGCAAACCACTGCGATCTCTCACCGCACCACGCCCATCTCTTCCCGTGGCCAATAAACAAAAGCGGCTTTGCCATAAATCAAATTCCGCGCCACCGGCCCAAAATCCCGGCTGTCGCTGGAAATCGACCGGTGGTCGCCCATCACAAAATATTCACCCTCAGGCACACGAAATTCATCCATCGAGCGAACGTCCTGATAACGCTCCGGCACATACGGTTCAGCGATTGCCTTGCCGTTCACAAAGACCCGCCCATCCGTAATCCGAACCGTATCGCCCGGCAATCCGATCACTCGCTTGATGTAGCTCTTCTGCGTATCGCGCGGATAGTAGAACACCACCACATCATCGCGCTCGATCTTCTCAAAGTTGTAAGCGAACTTGTTGATAAAGAGCCGGTCCTGGTCGTGAAGCTGAGGAGCCATGCTCGTCCCCTCAACCTTCACCGGCTGGTAGAGAAACGTGATGATGAAAAATGAGACGACCACCGAGATAAGCAGGTCGCGCATCCAGATGCGCATCCTGCCGGTGACTGGCACCAGATTTGGCTCGCCAGCGTCCTTGATCTTCAGTTCGTCAGGAAATTCTTGATTCATTTGTTGCCAGATCTGCTCGGCGCTTTCACTCTTCTATTTTACCTTCGGGCAGCTAGGTGCAGCCCAGACTTCCGGGGGGGCAGGTCATTGGGGCGCGGCTCGGCTTTTGCATCGGCGTCTTCTGGTTCGCCGCGGGAAGATACTCGCCGGTCACGTCCTGTCCGCTCAGGTTCGACTCCTGCAGCATCAGCGGCCGCTGCAGCACCATCTCAATCGGCGTCCCCGAGGGAATATTGATGTCGTTGCCATGGGTAAAGAGCGAAACCAGCGCGCCAGCCACTGCGCCAGCCCCCGCGCCGATGCCAACCCCCTGCAACGGATCGCCGTTCACTGCGCCGCCGATCGACCCCACTCCAGCCCCGATCGCCGCGCCCTGTCCGGCGGCCTTGGCCACATCGCCCACGCTACTGCTCTGCTGTACCGTGCCCTCGTCGCCCTTGACCTTCGGCCCACTCGAACCCGGAAGACTGTTCACGATGCCCGGAATCTCCACCACCGATCCATTCGGAAAGATGATGCTGGTGAAGTGCATCGTCAGCTTCGCCGGGCCCTTGATGCGAATATGCCGCTCGACCGAATCAACCACGCCCTGCACATAAACCCCAGCCGGAATTACCGCCCGCCCATTCGCGATCACCGGAAAGCTCGACTGCAGATAGACGCCATCGCCCGCCTGCGCTGTCTTGGTATTGATCGCGCTGCGGATGGTCAACAGCACCTTAGTTCCTGCCGGAATCTCCAGCGTCTTCGGCATGACCGCCGCGGATGCATCTGCGGAAGCAGGAGGCGTGCTCGCTGTCGGGGCAGGTTGAACCGTTGTCGCGGCTGTCTTGGTAGCGTCCTGAGCATTTGGCGACACGGGTACTGTTCTCGCCAGCTTCTCGCATTGAGCAGAATCCACCGACGAGCAGCTGCTATCCGAGGGCGCACCAACCGGGTTCTGAGCGATTCCGGCCAGGCTCAGCATTCCGCCTAGTACGCTCGCCGCTCCCAGCCTTCCGATCTTGCGCATCGACGCACCTCGGCCAACCCGTTCCTTCGTCACACATCTTATATAGACGAACACGGGAGAAAATAGGTCACGCCAACCACCGATCTGCCCGGCGACTCGGGTTAAGATAGACCACCAATGCACCCGCCACCCAGCGAAGTTCCGGCCAGCGTCCTCGACTCCACTCTAAACCAGAGAGAGCGCTTCGCGGCGGCGTATTCGGTGCTCGAAGCCGGAGTTGCCGACCACGCTTTTCCCGGGGCGGCATTCGGTGTTCTCTCGCACGGCAAAATCCTCGCCCTCGATGGCGTTGGCCGCTTCACCTACGACCCGGCGTCGCCCGGCGTAACTCCCATGACCGTCTTCGACCTGGCCAGCGTAACTAAAGTCTTCGCGACCACCGCAGCTGCCATGCTGCTCCAACAACGCGGACAGCTTGACCTCGATCAACTCGTCGGCGACTTGCTGCCCGCCTTCGCTATTGGCGCTCAGGTCCGTTCGAAATGGCATTCCGAGCGCCGCCACATTACCCTCCGCCACCTGCTCGCTCACAGTTCGGGACTCCCCGCTTACGCGCGTCTCTTCGAGACATATTCGACGCCCTACGACCTGCTCGAAGCCTGCCTCTTCATGCCCCTCGAAGCTGCACCCGGCGCTCGCGCAGAATACTCCGATATCGGCTTCATCCTGCTCGGCAAGGCCCTCGAAGTCCTCACTCACGAACCGCTCGACGTTTTCTGCGACCGCGAGATCTTCGCGCCACTTGCGCTCACGGCAACTCGCTACCAGCCACCACCGTCCTGGCGTGCGCTGATTCCTCCCACTGTCAACGATCGGATCTTTCGCGGACGCATCATTCAAGGCGAAGTTCACGACGAGAACTGCTTCGTGCTCGGCGGAGTCAGCGGCCACGCTGGACTCTTCTCGAACGCCCTCGATGTACTTCGGTTCGCCTCCCACATCTTGCCCAGCACCCTAGATTCGCCCGCGCAGGAACCCGCCCGAATCGAGAAATTATTCGCCCCTGCTACGGTCGAGCTTTTTGCATCTCGTCAAAATCCGCCGGCCGACAGCTCTCGCGCCTTAGGTTGGGACAGTCCCTCCGGAGAATCGTCATCTGGCCATCATTTCAGCCAACGCTCGATTGGGCATCTCGGCTACACGGGCACGTCGATCTGGATCGATTTAGTAGGGGGACTCGCAGTCGCCTTGCTCACGAATCGCACCTGGCCGGATCGTTCGACACAGGCGATTCGTACCGTTCGCCCGGAGTTTCACGACGCCGTCGTCGAGGCTTTAGCGATTACTTAAGGCCTCTACAACCCCATCATCGTCATGGTTCATCTCACTCAAGCCGACGATCTTCTATTTCTACCGCTGCAGTCGGTTTGGCGCTAGAATTAGGGAGTCCACGCAGGTACCAACTCAAAACACATGGCCACGATCACACCGAACGCAGAAACGCAGATTAAGCCGGAAAGACTCCAACCTTCGGCAGCGACTCTCCACCATCTCCTCACCGAAAGCACCAACGAAGCCTCCCAGGGATTCGACACCAAGTCGGCCCTCGAGATCGCCCGCATCATCAATCACGAAGATTCTAAGATCGCCGCAGCCGTCAAAAAGGCGCTCCCAGAAATCTCGCTGGTGATCGATTCCGTCGCCCGCAGCCTGCGCGACGGCGGCCGGCTGATTTATGTCGGAGCCGGCTCCAGCGGCCGCATCGCCGCTCTCGACGCCTGCGAATGCCCCCCGTATTTTTCGACCCCGCCACAATCGGTGCAATACATCATGGCTGGCGGGCCTAAGGCGCTTGCTTCGGCCGTCGAGGTCAACGAAGACTCCGAAGAGCTCGGCCAGCGCGACATCGCCCGTCGCCGTCCCACGCGCAAAGACATGGTAATCGGCCTCTCTTCAAGCGGCCGCACCCCCTACGTCGTGGCCGCCGTTGCCTACGCACGCGCGCGCGGCGCAAAGACCGCAGCAATCACCTGCAATCAGAACACGCCGCTCTCCGACGCAGCAGACATCGTCATCGTCGCCGAGGTCGGTCCCGAAGTCATCTCCGGCTCTACCCGCATGAAGGCCGCCACCGCGCAAAAGATGGTCACCAACATGATCACGACTGGCGCGATGACTCGACTCGGCTATGTCTACGACAACGCCATGGTCAACGTCCACATGCAGAACTCGAAGCTCGTCGAGCGCGGCATCTCCACCCTGATGCGTACTTGCAATATCGACCGCGAAACCGCTGTCATGACCATCAAGTCTGCAGGACGCAGCATTCCTGTCGCCCTCGTCATGCTCAAAGCCGCAGTCGACAAGCCCGAAGCCGTTCGCCGCCTCGCCAGGGCCGATGGCAACGTCCGCCTCGCCATCGAAGACACCACGCTGGAACTTTGATCCCTCAAGATGTAAAAGGGCCGCCATAATTCGGCGGCCCTTTTACATCTTGAGCTGTAGTTTCCGGCTACCATCTACGGCTGCTTCGAGCTCCACGTCTCCCGCATCGCACAAGGCCCCGGCATTCCATTCACACAAGTCGATAGCCCTGAACTCTTGATAACCGTCGCCGGCCCAAATGGATGAAGGGTAGGAAAACCAAGCACTCCGGCCTGGGCGTTGAAGTCTCCCGCAGGCACCAGCGAAGTTCGCTGCATTTGAAAAACCAGTGGACCGGCCGCCGCTTGCCCAGCGACCGGCTCGAACTCAACCGTCACCTTCTTGCCATCGCGAAACCAGTGGACATTCTTCTTGATGTCGCCCTTTCCGCTGTTGTCTTCATAAAGGCCGGTGCCGTCCTCTGAGAATTGAAGAGTGATCGTCCGCGCCGACCCGTCGCTGGCCATGCTCGACCCACTGTAAAAAGTCTTCAGGGCCGTCCCCGCATGAGCGATCGCCCGCACTCATAGCGAGCGCCAGACCCATTGCAAACAAAATCCGAAACCTACTCGGCAACCCGCTCCTCCAGAGTTCTAATTAGTGGTCTAAGTCTACTTGGCCCACTGCTGATTCAGGAACAGATAGCGATCGCGATTGGCGTCCGCTTGAGCCATCGGCTCCGGGGTCAGATGCATCACCTGCCAGCCCGAATCGCCGTTGTAGGTCGGCCACTTCGGCAACCCCTCACCATTCGGATCGCCCGTCTTGGCGAAGTTCGACCAGTACTTCTGCATCAGCTCGCTCATCTTGTAATCTTCAGGTCGCCACGTATAACCCTTCATGATGTCGAGCGCGCCGAAGACATAAGGAATCTCCGACGAGTGGTAGGCCGCAATGCCGCCGGGATGAAATTGGTCTTCCGGAGTCACCCACTCGAAGTGATAGCGATAGACCGGCTGCGTGCCATCGGTGACCGCCGCCTCCAGCCACTTCCACGTACGAGTACGCAATAAACAAGTCGGCGGCGAAATCCGCCGACGCCCGCACTGCCTCGGCATCCGTACTTGCCGGATAGGCCTTCAGAAAATCCGGAGCCGCGGCGCCAAACTGCTTCTCCGCGTCGGCCTTCAGTGTCTCCAGAGTCGCCTTCTGGTTGATGCCGCCCTCATCGCGATTCCACCCCGCCAGCAACGGCACATTGTTCTGCTTCTTCGCCGCAAAGATATCGCTCACGCTCTGAGGAAGGAAATACCCATCGACATCGGGACCGAAGCGCACTCCAGGAGGCGCCTTCGCCTCCATCAACTGCTGCGCCGGAATCGCACGAAGCTGCTCAATGGTCGTCGCCGACAACACCGTCTTTCCAAAATCCGCACCCTGCGTCTCGGCTTGCGCCAGAGCGCCTTGTAAGTGAGTCCCGCGGCTCGCAAACGCTCCGCCGCTCTCGCCGATCGCGTGGATAAACAGACCCTTGGCCAGCGGAGAAGCCATCTGCGAGCTTACCGAGAACGACCCCGCACTCTCACCAAAAACAGTGACCTTCGCCGGATCACCCCCAAACGCAGCGATATTGTCATGCACCCATTGCAGCGCCGCCGTCTGGTCCATCAATCCATAGTTGCCCGACGCTTTGTGCGGAGACTCGGCCGTCAGGTCGGGATGCGCGAAGAACCCAAAAATCCCCAGCCGGTAATTCATCGAGACGACGACCACGCCATTCTTCGCCAGGTTCGTGCCGTCCTGCCTCCGCTCCGAAGTGCCGCCGGCGATAAAGCCGCCGCCAAAAATCCACACCATCACCGGCAACTTGGCCTTCGCATTCGCCGCTGTCGTCCAGACATTTAAGGTTAGGCAATCCTCGCTGATCCCCGGATCGCGAAAAATCATGTCCTTATAAATCGTCGGCTGCATGCAGTGCGAGCCAAACTCTGTCGCCTGCCGCACGCCCTTCCACTTCGCCGCCGGCATTGGAGGCTTCCACCGCAGCGGCCCCACCGGAGGCTGCGCATAAGGAATGCCCAGGAACGCGCGGACAGTGCCGTCCGCTTGCCCATCACCTTGCCGGTTTTCGTCTTGACGGTCAGAGAATTCTTCCGGCCATGCCGAAGAGCTATGAGGAAAAAACGGCGGCCACCAAGCCCGCCATCGTCGCAATGCCAGACAAGCCCAAGCCAAAATCGATTTTTCTATGCATCACTAGAAATAAAAACCTCGCGCCTGCAAGTGTACTTGCAACTCCGAATTTTCGTAAGTCGCGGCATGCCTACTCAAAGCTCTTGACTAGCAACCTGGGAAAGTTGCGCTCATAGAATCCGCGATCTAAGGTCAGCAAAGAATACCCGTTCACCAGCGCGTGAGCGCCAATCACGAAGTCGGCAAGGATTCTACGAGGGTCGCCGCCCTTGCCTCGCGCGTCGCCGGATTCCGTGAACCTGTGAGGCCTCCCCTGCCATACGCCAGACGCGCTCGGAGATGTCCCAATCGACCCTCACCTCGGCGTCTGAAAAGAATTGATCGAGCATCCGCTGAGTCCGATAAGGTCGAGCCATTAGCTCAGCATAGACAGGCGCGGCAACAACCAGCGGACCCTGCATAAGGGCCGAGTCCAGGGCCTCTCGCGCTTTCAGATGGACCGCCTTGCTCTCGTCCCAAAGAGACACAAAGACGTTCGTATCGACCGCCGTCATGCGCGCTTCTTGGCTTGCGCCTTTGCTTGCATGGAAGCTTCATAGGCCGCTTCCCATTCGTCTTCGTCGGGATCATGTCCTCGGAATTCGCGAAAGTAGCGAAGGATATTCTCGCGGCCACTCGGAATTCCCGGATTCCCAATGCCTTGATATTTGGCAAAAGGACTTTCTCCCGTCACGCTTCGGCACTACCCGAATCCCGTCGCTGTCGGTCTCAAAAATCACAGAGTCGCCTTCACCAACTCCCAGCGCGCGCCGCACCTCAGCCGGGATGGTGATCTGACCCTTGCTAGTTATCTTCGCGGTACATTTCACGGCGACTCCTTACTTTTTCACTATACGCCTTACCTCCAACCCAACACTGAGCCGCTGGCCCATGTAAAGTAAGATTTGATCTGAAAGACTGGCTTCAATATTATGGATAAATTCGTAGTTCGCGGCGGCAATCCGCTGCTCGGCACCATCCGCGTCAGCGGCGCAAAAAACTCAGCCCTGCCCTGCATGGCCGCCGCCATCCTCACCGAAGACGAAGTCATTCTCGAGAACATCCCGCAGGTGCAGGACATCGAGACCGAACGCAAGCTGCTCACCTCCATGGGAGCCGAGGTCGAGCTCGGCTACGGCCGCGCCCAGCATCGCACTACCATCTCGTGCCGCGTCCTCTCCGACCCGACCGCGAAATACGAGATCGTCAAGACCATGCGCGCTTCGTCGCTGGTGCTCGGCCCCCTCGTCGCCCGCGCCGGCCTCGCCCGCGTCGCCATGCCCGGAGGCTGCGCGATCGGCGGCCGCCCCATCGACCTCCACATCAAGGGTCTCGAGAGCATGGGCGCAGTCATCAGCTACGAGCACGGCTACATCGAGGCCCGCGCCGAACGACTCAAGGGCACACACATCGTCTTCGACAAGATCACCGTCACCGGTACCGAAGACCTGCTCATGGCCGCCGTCCTCGCCGAGGGCGAAACGCTCTTCGAGAACTGCGCCCGCGAACCCGAGGTCACCGACCTCGCTGCCCTGCTCACCGCCATGGGCGCGAAGATCGAAGGCGCCGGCACGTCGACGATCCGCGTGCAGGGCGTCGAGAAGCTCCACGGCGCAAAGCACCGCATCAACCCCGACCGCATCGAGGCCGGAACCTTCCTCGTCGCCGGCGCCATCACCGGCGGAGACCTCTGCGTCGCCAACTGCAACCCCGCACATCTCGGCGCCGTCGTCGCGCGGCTCACCGACGCCGGAGCTCGCATCGACAATCATCGGCCCCGACTCGCTCCGCGTCCGCAGCGAAGGCAATCTCAAAGCCGTCGATGTCTCGACCGAAGAATACCCCGGCTTTCCCACCGACATGCAAGCCCAATACATGGCCCTCGCCACGCAATGCGAAGGCACCTCGCAGATCACCGAAAACATCTTCGAAAACCGCTTCATGCACGTCCAGGAGCTCGTCCGCATGGGCGCGGACATCCGCGTCGACGGCCGCACCGCAACCATTCGCGGAAAGTCGCCGCTCTCATCGGCCGCAGTGATGTGCTCTGACCTGCGCGCCTCGGCATCGCTGGTGCTCGCCGCCATGGTCGCCGATGGCGAATCCATCCTCGACCGCGTCTACCACATGGACCGCGGCTACGAGCACATCGAAGAAAAACTCCGCGGCGTCGGAGCCCAAATCCGCCGCCTCGGCAACGTCTTCGGCAACCCAAAACGCGAAGCAATGACTGCCGCCGTCTAGCCCCAGAGCGAACTTATCTCGTCCTCCACCAAAAGGGTGCCCCATATCTGAGCAAAGGAAGTGCGCCAGATGTGGAAGGATCAAAAGCGCCGTCCTCAGCATCCAACTACCCTGGAGTAGGAAACATGGCCATCGATAACAAAGAACTACGCGAGCAACTAGTCGAACTCATCAAAGGCGGAAGCGCCCACCTCGACCTCAAGTCAGCACTCGACGACTTCCCCGGCGACAAGCGCGGAGCCAAGCCCAACGGCGCGCCCTACAACGCCTGGCAGCTCCTATGGCACATGAACTTCACCCTGCACGATCTGCTGGTCTTCTGCACCAGCTCCAAATACCTCGCGCCAAACTGGCCTGCCGACTACTGGCCTAAAGAAGAACTGCCGCCATCAGACGAAGCCTGGGATGAAACAGTCCGAGCGCTCAACGCCGACCTCGCTGAATTCGAAAAGATGATCATGGACCCGGCCCAGAACCTCTACGCCACCATCCCCTGGGGAGACGGCCAACGCTTCCTCCGCGAAGTCCTACTCGCCGCCGACCACAACAGCTACCACCTCGGCCAGATTGTCTTATTGAAGAAGCAACTCGAAGCATCGAATGGCTGATGTTCGGACTCGAAGTGCGTCAGAACCATTCCCTCTTACGAAACCCGACTTCGCGGGGAACTTGAAAAATTGATTATCTTTAGCGAAAAATGGCGAAGCCGCTTCGGACCCAAATCGCAATTTGCCCGACGAACCACAAGATAACCGTGGTTACAGACAGTACCCGCATGCCTTCCGGAACCTGTGGCCATCGGCCGTAGTCAGCGAACATGTCATTAGGAGAATGCAAAAGGATAGCGGTTCCGCAATAGCTCAGAGCGAGAATGACGATGACCGTAAAGGCCTTGAATCTCCCTTGCTCGGGTTTCAGAAGAAAACCGATTACTGCCCACATAAGCGGGGTTCCGGCGAGGGCGCTCGGAATGCCAATGAACGGAAAAGGCGAGGAGACAAGAGCCAGTGGCGCATAAAGACCATGCCCGAAGCCTGCTGCTAGCCCGGCCAGAATCACCAAAGTCGATCCGTAGGCGAAGCCAATTACAGTAGTGAGCCACTTCAATCGGCACAACCTTTTTGAACTGAGTTCGGCGCCGCTCACAGTTGCCTAGTGTAGCGCCCTGAAAGCTGGGTTATCGGAAACTCGTCTTGCGGCCACGGTCACGTTAACGAGTAAGGAGTGCCGGTACTCCTCGCGAGAGAACGCGAAGCAGGCGCCCGGACGGACAGTCCTAGCGCCAGCTAACCGCCAACTGCCACTTCAAACTCCGCACGGCAGTCTTACCCAGCACCCGCTCAAACTCCTCAAGCTCCTTCACAGCATTTGCCGTATCAGAGCCAAGCGTCGCAGGAGCATCGCGCAGATATTCGATCAGGGTCGAGATCGTCTCAAGGCCATCTTCAGGAGAAAACCACTGCGGCGGAGGCAGAGTCTTCGCCCACTCCGGATCGCCCGCACCCTCATCCAGCAACACCGCCATGGAGTTCTGGTCGGCCGAGAAAAACTCCAGCATCGGCTTTACTCCCAGCCGTTCCGCCAGCTTCTCCAGCGCATCTTCATTTCGCGCCAGCGTGCGACCGTTGACAAAGATATCGAAGCCAGGATCCTCGCCCTCAACAACGATATACATCGAGGCACTCATGCGAATATCTTACCCGACCGAACCCGCATTCCTCATCTGGCCGAAGCCTTAGGTTAGCGTTAAAGTAACGGGTCTCTCCCCGCCCGGCTCGACGCGCAAAAGAGCGGCGAAACTGACCACCAGGATTCCAGCTCCAGCCACCATCCTCCAGCCAGGAGTCTCGCGCACCAGTAAAAGGCCTTCGCCAACACCGATGACCGTCACCATCCATTGCGAAGCCGTCAGTTGAAAGCCCTCCATCGCCTGCAGCAGCCAACAGTAAAGAGGCTGCGCCACCACACCGCCCACGACCGCCAGCACCGCCTCTGTCGCCACTACCTTTCGGTCCCATTCGAAGCCGGCCCGGCCGTCTGCAAACCAGCTCCAAATCGCTACGATCACCGCGGCGGCCGAAAGCTGATACGCCGCCAGAGGAACCGCCGCGACATCCGCCAGTTTCCGCTTCATTAGCAGCACAGCTTCCCCAATCAACAGGGCTGCAAGCAGCGCGGCCGTAGCGCCCGCCCATTGCGTCCACGCAAAAGACAAACCCTGTGACGCCAGCAACGCCGTCCCCGCTACTCCGCCCACCAGGGCTGCCAGCAATCGTCCAGACGCCTTACCCTCCATCAATGCAGCCAGCAGCGGAGTCATGGCCAGGATCACCACCAGCAATCCCGGCGACATCCGCCCGCTCGCCCAGCCGATCAAGAGCACCGGCAATCCCGCAAGGCAAATTCCGGTGATCGCCGCAATCGCCATCTCTTGCGGACTCGGCCGTCTCGACATCAATACCAGCGCGGCCAAGCGAAGCAAGATCGCAGCGATAGCATATCGCAATGCCAGAGCTCCCAGCGGCGCAGAATCGAGCCCACGCGTGAACAACCACTCCGAGCCCCAGATCGCCCCAACCAGCAGGAACACCGCAATCTCGCGCGTCCTCATCTCCTCAAGCTCCTACGTCCCTAGCTCCTACGTCCCTAGTTCCTAAAAGAAAAAGGCCACGCAAAAGCGTGGCCTTTTTCTTTGTCTAATCACCTACCGAGGTCCGCGATTACCGCCGCCTCCGGGTCCACCAGGACCACGACCGCGACCACCACCACCGCCGCTACCGCTGCGACGACGGCGGCGCTGTCCACCCGGCCTGGCTCCCGTTCCGGCACCACCACCGCCCGCAGGAGCTCCCACAGTCGCCGGCACCGGTCCGTCGACGCGATTGAAGTTCGGCTCGTCGCCATCTTCAAAGTCGTCCCCGCCCTCTGCCGCATCGAAGTCGTCTCCGCCTTCGATCGTGATCGTGCTCGCATTCGAAGAAGGCTGACGCTCGACCGGTGCCTGATGCCGCGGCGCGCGTTCCGGCCGATCCGAACTTCCGTCCATGTCGGAAACCACACCCGGCTCCGGCAGACCCAGCTTCTGACGCTGTTCCTTCAGAAGGGCCTTGCGCGAAAGCTTGATCCGGTTGCCTTCGATACCCAGCACGCGAACCAGAACCTGGTCGCCCTCGTTCAGCTCGTCCTTCACTTCCTTCACGCGGTGCTCGGCGATCTCGCTGATGTGCAGCAAGCCGTCGGTACCGGGAAAGAGCTCGATGAACGCGCCAAACTCGGCCAGCCGAACCACTTTGCCGAGATAGGTCTTGCCAATCTCGGGAACGGCGGTCAGGTTGCCGATAATTTCCAGCGCGCGTGCCAAACCATCGGCATCGCTCGAGGCGACGTTGACGCGGCCCGTATCTTCGACATCGATCTTCACGCCTGTCTGCTCGATGATTCCGCGAATCACCTTGCCTCCCGGCCCGATCAGGTCGCGAATCTTGTCCACAGGAATCTGCAGCGTACGAATCTGCGGAGCGTGCTTGGATTTCTCCGTCCGCGGCGCAGCCAGATGAGCGTCCATCGTGTCCAGCAGGAAGAGCCGTCCACGCTTCGCCTGTGCGAGCGCTTCCCGCATGATCTGCGAGGTGATGCCGCTGATCTTGATGTCCATTTGCAGAGCAGTGATGCCGGTACGCGTACCCGCAACCTTGAAATCCATATCGCCGTAGTGGTCTTCCGCTCCGGCAATATCGCTCAGGATCGCGTAGCTCTCGCCTTCCTTCACCAGGCCCATCGCCACACCGGCAACAGCGGCCTTGATCGGAATGCCCGCATCCATCAGCGCCAGGCTCGCGCCGCAGACCGAAGCCATCGACGAAGAACCATTCGACTCCAGAATGTCGGAGACGATACGAATCGCATAAGGCGACTCGGCCTCAGTCGGCAGAACGGCAGAAATCGCCCGCTCAGCCAACGCGCCGTGACCAATCTCGCGACGGCCAACGCCGGTCATACGGCCGGTTTCGCCAACCGAGAAGGGCGGGAAGTTGTAATGCAGCATGAAGCGCTTCTTCTGCTCGCCCTGGAAGCTCTCCAACCGCTGCGAATCGTCATTGGTGCCGAGCGTCGCCGTCACCAGCGCCTGCGTCTCGCCGCGCGTAAACAGCGCCGAACCATGCGTGCGCGGAAGAACCGTCGTCTCGATCGAGATCGCACGGATCTGGTCGAACTCGCGGTGATCGGGACGAATCCGGTCCTTGGTCACCTGCACGCGGAAGATCTCCTCGCGCAGCGCTTCGTAATACTTCGCCAGCTTCTTCTTCGCGTCCGGCTCGTCAGCGGGCAATTCCTTCGCCAACTCATCCTTGATCTGCTTGACCAGCTTCGCGCTCTCAAACTTATCGTGCGACTTCGTGTCCAGAGCGTCCTTCAAACGGTCGCTGATCTTCGCCCTTGAGCGCATCGAAGTATGCCTGGTCGAACTCCGGAGGAGTGACCGTGCGCTTCGTCTTGCCCGCGTGACCAACCAACTCGTTGATCTTCGCGACAATCTTCTTGATCTCGACATGGGCGAAATCGATCGCGTCCGCAACCAGCTCTTCGCTCACTTCCTTCGAACCGCTCTCAACCATCACAATGCCGTGCTCGGTGCCGACGATGGTGATGTTCAGCGTGCTGATCTCGCGCTCCGCATATGTCGGGTTCACCACGAACTCGCCATTCACATGGCCAATCCGAACCGCGCCCACCGGACCGTTGAACGGAATATCCGACAGCGCCAAGGCAGCGCTCGCCGCGTTGATGCCGATAATGTCAGGATCGTTTTCCTTGTCCGCCGAAAACACCAGCGCAATCACCTGGGTCTCATTGCGGAAGCCCTCAGGAAACAGCGGGCGAATCGGGCGATCGATCTGGCGGCAGGTCAAAACCTCGCGCTCGCTCGGCCGTCCTTCACGCTTGATAAATCCGCCAGGAATGCGTCCACCGGCATAAGCGTATTCGCGGTAATCCACGGTCAGGGGGAAGAAGTCGATTCCTTCGCGCGGATCGGGAGAAGCCACCGCGGTTGCCAATACTACAGAGTCGCCCTGGGTCACCAGCGCGGCGCCGGAGGCCTGCTTGGCCATCCGTCCAGTCTCAAAATGCAGTTGCTTGCCACCGGCAAGCTCGACGGTCACGTCGTGTTTCATAATTCCTCTTTTCTCAATATGTCTTGGTCACGGTTGCGCAGAGCGCAAAGACGCGAAAAGGCGGCAAAGCCCTAGGGGCCGCCGCCTTCGGAGGTCCGCCGGCCAATTCAGTGGCCAGCTTCATCAAATCGCTCTTTCGCTCTATTTGGGGGGACAAGTGTCTCGCTTACTTGCGAATGCCCAGCTTGCCGATCACGTCCCGGTAAAGGTCCGTATCGGTCGTCTTCAGGTAGTCCAGCAGACGGCGGCGCTTGCTTACCAGCATCAACAGACCGCGCCGGGAGGCGTGGTCCTTCTTATGCGTCTTAAAGTGTTCGGTCAGTTCGCCAATTCGTTCGCTGAGGATCGCGATCTGCACCTGGGGACTTCCGGTATCGGAGTCATGAGTGCGAAAGCGCGTGATAACTTCGGTTTTTTTCTCTGCAGCCAGCACGGTGGTGCGTTACCTCTCTACGTTTTATCTCGAGTCCACTCTCTAAGTGTCTGCTAAAGAGTAACATGGCCGGGCTCGTGGCGGCAACGAACCGTCCACCCTCGCCACGCCTGAAATTGTCCAAATTCAGATTCGGGAACCGGCGCTCGGCATTCCAATTAAACCCAGGAATCTGGCATAATTTCAGTGTTGAGAACCGCCATGAATGCCGATCCGCTGAACGAATACCGCGACCAACAGCTCGAGCGCTGGAGCGCGACCCTCGAAGCCATCTGCAGCCGGGTCTCCGAACTGAAAGCCCCCGACCCCACGACCGGCGAACTCCGCGAACCCACTCCGGAAGAAAAGACCATGATGATCCACCGCGCCTGGGTCGAATCCTTCCCCCTCACCCCCGGCCGCTAAATCTACTCGGTCTTTCTTCCACGGCGCTCTTCGTCTCTAGTCCGTCTTGCCTGAACCCGATGACGGCACCGCTGCCTGGCCCGCCGGCTCGGGTTTGAGAGGCAAACGGATTTCAACCGTCCCCGTCCGATCAGTCGCGATATCTCGCACCGCAACCCGCAACCACACAGCCTCCGGCGGCAGATAAAACTCCTGCTCCACCCGAAACAGCCCCGCTTGCTTCGGGTCAGTCGAGGGCCCAGCGTCGGCGACCGCATCGTTCGCGATGCCATTCAGCATGAGCCCGTCAGAATCATACCCGGCAGCGGCAAACTCCAGCGTCGGCGGGTGACCAGCCCGTGCAGCGGACGACTTCAGCATCGGGTCGATGACCTGGTAGTCGATAAAATACCGTTGCAGCTTCACCGGCGGAAGATCGCTCACCGGCTTCTTCTTATCTCGTGTGCGAAAGAACGACGGCTCGTCCTCGATCTGTGCCATCTGCTCCGGAGTCGCGAGCGCTGCGTCTCCCCCAAGACGAACATGCGCCGCAAAGACCAGATTGTGGATCATCGGCGCGCCGTGCTCGATGCTCGCGTAAAGGGTATCGTTTTGCCTTGCCGCCTCGCGGTATTTCTCCAGGGCGTCGGGTTTCTTGTCACTCGGCGGCGCGTCGAGATCGACCGCGTAGTAAGTGCGCCGGTAGGTCAGCGTGTAGCCTGCCTTGGCCAACTCTCGTTTCGAGAGCTTCACCTCGATCTTGCGTTGCGATCCATCGTCTCGCTGGTCAGTCGGCGAATAACTCAGCGTGTAATAGCTAGCTCCCTGATCGACGGCTTTATCGAGCATGTTGCGAATGTCGTTATTACTGTATTCCGCATGGCCGCCGGTCGCCTCCGCAATACTGTCTTCCTGCTGGAACTGGGCGATCGGAGCGCCACCCACTGGGTTGGCGTCGACCAGATAGAGAGCTATCTGGCTTCGGCCCAACGCGCTGATCGCACGTTTGATTCTTTCGGCATCGAGGTTGCTCAAGCTCGGATCGGCGAAGAGAGTCATAGGGAATTGGGAGGATATCCAGATCAGGTTCTTGCGGCCAGGCACGCCCTCAAAATAATCGGCGAAGTACTGCATGATGCCGACCGTGTCATAAAAATTCCCCACGCCATAATTTCCCGCATAGAGAAAGACTTTTGGAACGTGAGAGCCCGGCCCGTTCGAAGTGATCGCAGCGCGCAATAACTCGCGGTCCTGGGTAAAACCCTGAACTAAATGCACGCCATCGCTATGAACAAAAAGCGCGAAACGCGTACCGGGCGGTGCGTTATCGATGAAATCGAGCAGAGGCTTTCTCGATTGTCCCTGATTGTCCATGCCCAGGTTCACCATGTCGTAATACAGCACATAAAGCGGACCCCGCTCCGGCTCTTTCGGCAGGTCGACAAAGGTATTTACGGGAAGAGGGTGAATCTGGGGCGGAATGAAGTCCGGGGTCGAGAAGTCATGCGTGTCGAAGGAGAGGATCCGCTGCTCTTTCTTCTCCGGCTTATCCGGGAACTGGTCCCGCTCCTCGCTGACCGAGAAGTCGCTCTGCTTAAGCCCTTTCACCGGCTGCCCGTGAGAGTCGGTCACGACGACATCGACCACCACCCGGCGCACGTTCGAGCGGAATATCGTTTGCGGTTTAGAGTTCCGCGGCGGAGCTTGCTGCGCCAACGCCGCCGCAACCAAAACCCCGAAAAGAATCGGCGACAAAACGTTCCGCAACCTGCACATGTCAGATTTGGAGCCACTCACGAAGCTTCACACACTATACTACGTAGACGGCCCTCAACGGGACCCATGAGCCAGCATCCTTCCGCGGAGCGGGTCCCGCATAAATGCCTGGCCACTTATGCGGCTGTCTTTCCGGGAGTCACCTCGTCGATCGCCTCGACGATGTTGTCGTCTGTCCCAGGCCGGCCGTCACGAACGCTCTCCGCACCAAGTGAATTCTTGCTGCCTGCAGGCGCCGTGCGATCTACCGTGTCGTTGGGCCGGATTTCCGGCTTCGTCTCATTCTTGTCGATGCCAATGGTCTTTTCTTCCTGGGTCGCTGCCATAATGCACTCTCCTCATTCAAAGAGTTGGGATGCAGGAAACCGCAAGCGAGGAGGGCAGAAACAGCAACGGGACGCCCTCAGGGCGTCCCGTATACACATTCATCGACGAGTAACTCTAGGCCAACCGTACGGCCGGAGCAGCCGCCTTACTGTCCGCCCACCGAGACCGAGGCGCTGATACCCTTCGCCGGACGCCGGTCCAGGTTCGGAGTCACCTTATCACCCAACTGAATCGTCATCAGCGCGTGGTCGGCGCCAGCTTGGTCAAAGGTCATCACCGCAGGCGCCATCGCCGCTTCTGTCGGACGAACATTCCACTGCAGCTGCTTTTTCAGATCGACTTTGCTCGAGATCGTCACGATCGTGTGACTTCCATTCATGGTGACATCATAGATGCCAGCCGGATAAGTCTGACCCTTGGCCGTGAAGCTAAAGGGGACGTCCACCCGTGCCTGGTTGGCTGCAAAAGCGGCAGTCGCGCAAAGAGCGGCGGATCCGAGTACGAGAGATTTAAGAGAGAGTCGCATGTTCTTGTCCTCCAACTAGGAAGACAATACGCAGTTCATCAAGACCAGTTGTCAAATTCCCATCTAGTTATCGTGAAGTATTTGTCAGAGAGGTATCGGATCCGGAATCACCGGACGGACGCGCCAGCCAAAGAATGCCAACGCGGCGCCAATCAAGAGAAAGAAACAAGTCAGCATCGTACACCCGGGCCATCCAGCATAGCGCCACGCCAACCCCGGCAGCACGCCGCCAACGGTCCCGCCAACGTAGTAGCAGCAGATATACATCCCCGCCGCCGAGACCCGCGTTCCCGCAGGGGCAGCATCGCGGATGAAGCTATTCGCGCACGTCTGCGCAATGAATACGCCAGCGCCGGTCATCGCCAATCCAACCCCCACCAGCAAAAGTGACGGCAGCAGCGTGATGACCACACCTGCCAGCGCCAACCCGATCGCCGCCAGCATTCCATGGCGCAACCCCACGCGCGCCAGCACTCTTCCCGCCGCGAGGGTCGCGAAGAGTCCGAGCAAGTAAACGGTGAAAAGCCAGCTCAGCTCTTCAGTGGTAAGCAAGTAGGGAGCAGCCGCCAGATGAAAGGTCACATAGCTGAAGACTGACACCAGCGTGAATAACATGCAGAAGCCAATCCCAAAACTCGCAAGCAATCGCGGATTCCGCAAATTTCCAAGCACCGGCGCAAAGATCGACGCCCGCGCTTGAAGCGAGCCGCTGTGCTTCGCCGGACGAAGCAGGAGCTGCACCATCAACGCACCGGCGAGTCCAAGGATGCCCAGAAAAACAAAGGGAGAACGCCAGCCGAAACGCTCCGCCAGCAAACCGCCGGCCAACCGCCCGGTAAAACCACCGAAGACAGTTCCCGCCACATACATGCTCATCACCCGAGGCACGAGCAGCGCGGGCCACTCCTCGGTGATATAAGCGATCGTGATGATAAAGATTCCCGGCGTCACCAAACCCTGAAGTAATCGCCAGCCAGCGAGCACCGGCAAGGTCGTCGCCGTCGCAGTGAACAACGACGATACGGCGAGCAGCAACATCGAAATCACAATCGTGCGCTTGCGGTTGACCCGCTCGGCAAAGACGGCAAGAAACAACGCTGAGATCGCAACCCCTAAGGTCGAGCCGCTGATCGTCAGCCCAACGCGAGTCTCCGACGCATGAAAGACCCGCGACAGTAGCGGCAGCAAAGGCTGTGTGCAATAGAGGTCGATAAACGCAAACATCCCGCACAGGAAGACGGCAAACGGACGAGGATAACTCTCTAGCTCATCGACGCTTGAGTTCTCGCCGTTGAACTCCGTATCAACGGAAGCCTGAATAGAATGAGAAACCAAAATCACCCGCCCTTAATTTGAATAAACGCGACTCCGCGTCCGATTGAAAGCAAATTCCCTTATTGAGTGCCTCGCGCCGCTGGCCGCAAGCGAAGAAACACCGCAACCCCAACCGGGTCCGTTCCATAAACAGGACGCAGCGCGCTCGGCACACCGTAGGCCGTCACCTGAGCCCCAAACGCAGCGGCCACATGCGGCAGCTTCCCAAACTGCCGGTCATAGCCAAAGGTGTAAGCCTGCACCTGCCCAATCGGCGTCTCCACAAAATTCGGCGGCAAAGGGTTCTCGCCCAGCAACAACTCATTCGAACGCTCCGCACTCTCAATCCGCGTCCACACAAAGTTCCTCCGCGCGAATTGCAAAGTCGACTCCAGCAGATAGCTATTGAAGATCGCTCCATCAGGAGACGACTTCGTCCGCCCCCAAACCGCCGTGCTCGCCCAGTTCCCCTCTTTCAGCGGCTTGTTGTACATCACCGAAGCCGTCATCCGCTGCTGGTTCTCCGTCGGATATAGCGCCTCCAGACTATGCAACTCCCCAAATGAATATTGCCCGCTCCAGTTCTTTCCCGGCTGCACCGTCAACCGGGTCGACCACGAGTCAATCGTTCCCTGCTGAATCTCCCAGCGATGCTCATTCGGCTCGCGCCCGTGAAAGCCGCTCGCCTCAAGCCGAAATATCCCGCTCGCCAATCCCACCGTAATCACGTCATCCGAGATATGCGTCGAGTCTTCCTGATGATGCCCCAGAGCGGCCAGCGGATCTTCCGACGCCGAGGCCCGATGCGGATAAGCCGTCGGCCCAATCGCCGGATCACCCACCGGCGCAACATACAGCGACAGCAGCGTCTTCTCCGCTACATGCCAGTCATAGAGCAGCGCCAGCTCCATAAAGAAATCATGCGGATGCTGCCCATCCACGATCGGATTTCCATAAGCCGTCTCGCCCTGCTGAAACAGCAGCGGATATTCGCGCCCCGTCACTGTCGCCGGCTCCAGGCTCAGCATCGCCCGCAGCGTCAAACTCCCCGGCCCAAGCTGTCGCTGCGCCATCGGCATGAACCAGTTCGTCGAGAAAAACTTGTCGCCACCACGCGGACTCGTCTGCTGTTGCTCCACCAGGAAAACGTTCGCATGAAACATCAACATCCATTTCCCGCTCATCTTCATCAGCATCGGCGTTGGAGTCGAGTTCGGCTCCGAGCTCGTGCCTGACGTCGTATGCCGCAGGATCGTCTGCAGGAAATCCCCGGTACCCGCGCTCATCCCCGGCATCTCCATCGCCATCTGGCCACTCATAGGCATATTCATCTGGCCCGATATCGAATGATCAGGCGCCTGTTGCGCATCGGCGCAAGCAAAAGATGCCAGCCCCAACAAAGGCGTGCAAATACAAATCAATTTGAACCGCATTCCAATCTCCATCGCGAAAGGACGAACAGAAGATCGCCGCGCGCACCAGCGCATCGGCGAGCTCGTCAATCAGCAAAGAGAGGAATCAGATTCTGAGTACGACAGAGAGTGGATCGGAGAGCAGAAGCCTCGGAGGCGTTCCCTCAACGAGGAGCGCACCAAAGGAAGCAAATGAATATTGGTCAGGGGCGCCATTTCCGGCAAGAGCAGGATGAATCTCCCGTGTAAACAGAAGGCTTCCGTCGAAGCTCGCTTCGCTCCGCACAAGGAACGCCGGGATTTCCAAATCCGAAGCAAGCGCACAACGGGTCGCAGTCACTGCAGCCAGGCGATCAACAGCAACGGCGTTCCCCATCATGGAATTCATCTGCGAAGAATCCATCCCCGGCATCTTCATCGCAGGAGCACAGCAAGCGGAACTCTTCGCCAGCGCCGCCTCACAGCAGAGCCCACGCACCGAAGCAAGGCCAGGCAGCGCTAAAGCCAGCAGCGCAAACCACGCCACGGCCGATCGCATCCACCGCATAAACCAGCTCGTTCGCAATGTAGACCCCAAAAGCATCTAAGTCGTCCCTGGTCCCTGGTCCCTAGTCCCTGTCCCTAGTCCCTAGTCCCTAGTCCCTAGTCCCTAGTCCCTAGTCCCTGGAAAACCTACTCCATCATCACATGGCCCTTCATCGCGCGGGGGTTGTTCTTATCGAGCAGAAACGACAGCGGAATCATCAGGAGCGCTGCCGCACACAATATCCAAAAGACATCGACGTAGGCCAGCGCCGTCGCCTGTTGATTGAGCTGATTGTAAATCTGCGCCTGCGCCAGCCCCTCGGCGTTCGCCTTGCCCGCCGTAGACGTGAAGAAGTTCGTCAGCGCATTCACCCGGTCGTGATAGTACGGATCGGTGGGCGTCAGATACTTGCGCATCTGGTCCTGGTGCCATAGCCCGCGCTCCGTTACCATCGCATTGGTAATCGAGATAAGAACGCTTCCGCCAATGTTTCTCGAAAAATTGATCAGCCCCGACACCTGGTTGTTCTTCTCCGCCGGCAATCCGAAATACGCCGCCGTGGTCACCGAGATAAAGACGAATGGAATCGCGATCACCTGCACCACACGCATGAGCGAGGCAAACCCAAAGCTGATTCCCAGGTTAAGCCGGGTCGCGGTAAACCAATACCCGAATGCAAACAGCACAAAGCCAAACGCGATCAGGTTTCGCGCCGGAAAGCGGCTCACCGCCTGACCCGCCATCGGCATGGCAAAGATCAGCACCAGTCCGCCACCCGACAGGGCGAAGCCGGCGATCGTTGCCGTATAGCCAAGGGTCTGCTGCAGGAATTGCGGCTGCAACACAGTGGTTGCGTTCAGCAGGCCGCCGGTCAACAGCATCAGGAAGCAACACACCGCAAAATTCTTGAACTTGAACAACTTCAAGTCCATCAATGGCCGCTTGTAGTTCCACTCCCAGATCAGCAGCACAGTAAAAGCGATCACGAAAGCAATCGCGCAGCGTTGAATAAATGGCGAGCCGAACCAGCCGTTCTCTTCGCCCTTATCCAATCCGATCTGCAAGGCGGCCATTGAAACGACCAGCAGCGAAACTCCCACATAATCCAGTTTGAACAGGTTCTTTCGATCATGTTTCGCAAACGGCGGATCTTCCACCAGCCTCTGCGTGAGAAAGAACGCAAGTATGCCTACCGGAATATTGATATAGAAGATCCAATGCCAGCTATAGTTGTCGGTGATCCAGCCGCCCAGCGTCGGACCAATCGACGGCGCCAGCACCGCAACCAGTCCGTAAAGTGAAAAGGCCAATCCCCGTTTCGAGGGCTCGAACGAGTCGGCCATAATTGCTTGCGCCATCGGCTGTAACCCGCCGCCGCCCGCACCCTGCATCACGCGAAAGAGCAACAACAGCCCCAGGCTCGGCGCGATTCCGCAGAGAAACGAGCTCACCGTGAAGATCACGATGCACAGCATGAAGAAATTTTTGCGGCCAATCACACTGGACGCCCATCCACCCATCGGCAACACCACTGCGTTCGCCACGAGATAGGCAGTCAGCACCCAGGTACTTTGATCTTCGCTGGCGCCCAGACTGCCCGCAATATGCGGCAGCGCCACGTTGGCGATCGAGGTGTCCAGCACCTCCATAAACGCCGCCATGGCTACGGTAGCCGCGATGATCCACGGGTTCGTCTTAGGCCGCCACTGCGCCTGCGCTTCTATGTCGGGATTGGCTACAGCGGCTGCCGACATGCTGGATCAAATTCTCCTTTGAAGTAGTAAGGGAACAACCCGGGGCAAGCCGGGGTTTCCAGCCCCGAGGACCAGGCGCCATCAGTGGGGGCTTTCAGGACTCGAATGTCCAGACATGACAGCACAAACGATCAAACAGGTTCTAATGGTAGATGCGTCGCACAAGCGATGCGACTCGCCAGAGCCAAAATTCATTCCGTGCTAAAGAGCAGAGCGGAGGCAAACTCGCCTCCGCTCGACCCTGCAAACTCTCCCGCTCTAGACGAGATTCTTCTTGAAAAATGCCAGGGTACGCTCCCGCGCCAGCTTCGCCGAGGCCGGATGATAGCTCGGCGCCACATCACGGTTGAACGCATGGTCCGCGCCGTCATACCAGAAGATCTGGACCTCCGGATGCGCCTTCGCCACCTTATCAACCTGCTCCGCCGGAATATGCGAATCGTTGCGCCCAAAATGAAGCATCACCGGGGCCTTCGGAGTCTCCTCGGCAAAGTTCCCGATCCCTCCCGCGTAGTAGCCCACCGAGGCGTCGGTATGCAGGCGGCACGCGCTCAGCCACGACAGCAACCCGCCGAAACAGTAGCCAACGTTGCCCGTCTTCTTGCCCGTCTTTGCCCGGGCATAATCGAGCGCCGCACCCACATCTGCAACCGTCGTCGGCAGATCGAGCTTCTCCATCAACGCGTAGCCCTTTTTCCAACTGTCGCCCTCATAATCAAGCAACACATGCTTCTCAACCCGGTCGAAGATCTCCGGTGCAACGACGAAAAACCCATCCTTCGCATAGCCATCCGCCACCGATTGGATATGCGGATTCACGCCAAAGATCTCCTGAATCACCACCAGCCCCGCCATCGGCTCACCCTGCGGTTTCGCGACGTAAGCACCAAACTTGAATCCGTCCTTCGAAGTCAACTCCACCCACTCACTCATTTCAGCTCCTGTGTTTCTAATTGGCACGCGCCGTTCGATTGGATGCAGCGCAATAACGATCGGCACCGCTTGCGTTCGCACTGCTTCTGCTTTTTTCCGGGGCAAGCCTTCAGCCACGCCGTGTCGAACAGAAAGTATCTGCTTTAGCCGCCGAGGGATTTTTCTTTGTCCTGCAACGGGCCTACACCTGCCAGAAACATCATAGGGCTACTGCGCCGCCGGAACCGCAGTCTCATCCCCAGCCGCCCAATAGCTCGCCCGCGCCACCAGCCTCGCGCCAAAATCCTCGGTCAGCTTCACATTCAAAGTATGAAACCCCGGAGTCTTGTCCGTCGGAGTGAAGCTCAAAATATAGCGGTTGCGCGCATGCCGTGCGACATCCTCCACCCGCTCCTCAAAGCCCTTTTCCCTTACAAACGGCGCATACTCGCCGCCGCTCATCTCTGCCAGTTGCTTGGCCACGTTCTTATGCATCGCCGCGATCGCCGCATACACCGGAGTGCCCGGAGTCATCACGTACCCCACCGAGCCGCCGCCCTTGATGTCGTTGAGAAACTCCGCACCCGACGCCGAATAGGTCAGCGCCAGCACCAGAGTATTGCTCGTCCCAATCCGCTCGACCAGGTCTTTGGCTTCGTTTTTCTTGCTGCCATGATCGCGCGACTCTGAGATCAGCAACAATATCCGCCGCCGCCCCTGCGGCTGCTCCTCGAGCAGATCGATCGAGTATCGCACTGCATCGAGAATCGCAGCGCCCCCATCGCCTGGCTCCATATTCTTCAAATGTCTCGTGATAGCGCCGGTCTTCGAGGTGAAATCTTCCACCAGCTCCGGATGCGAATCGAAGGTCACCAGCGCCGCCGCGCCAAACCCATCCCCGAGAAATAGGTCAAGAAGCGGTCCAAGTTTCGCGATCTTGTCGAACTGCAAAAGGCTCGTCCCACCCTTTTCGACGACAACGATGATCGAAACCGGCTGTGAATCAAGGTCGTCATCAACATGCACTTTCTGCGGAACGCCGTTGTCCTCGACCACAAAATCCTTTTGCGAGAGCCCATAAAGCACCGACCCATCCTTCTTCTCAACCAGAGTCGGAACAAGCACAATTGAAGAATTGACTTTAAGTGTGGGCGTGTCCGAAGGAGCAACATCCTGAGCTGCAGCTCGACCAACAACGACGACCATCACCAGGATCAAGACAGGCCATCGAAACCAAGACGTCATACACCGATTGAACCACAACAATCGGTTGTCATCCTGAGCGACCAACGGCAGTCGAAGGACCTGAACCAGCCTCCCGTCCTAAGCGAATCCCCGCCAACAACCTCGGCACAACCAGATAAGGATTCTCAACCCCACCAACAACCCTCGAAGCCAGCGCCACCAACTCCGCCTCACCCAGCGAAGATCGCCGAATCTCTCGCAGCAACTCCCCACGAATCATTTCCAAAATTCGCTCCCGCCACTGCTCAGAGCGCCGGGCCTCTAAGCGTCCCTCCAAACCCAGCCAGCGCTGAAAGTCCGAGATAGAACCCACCAAGTCCGCAATCCCCGACCCAGTCGAAGCAATCGTCCGAACTATCGGAACCGCCCAACCGACATCCCGCACAGAATGCCCCAACCCCATCGAAGCCTTAAGCTCCGACTCCAAAGCATCCGCCCCGTCGCGATCGCATTTATTAATGACGAAGAGATCAGCAATCTCCAAAATCCCCGCCTTCAACGACTGCACATCGTCGCCCATCCCCGGAACCAGTACGACCACCGTCGCATCCGCCAGCCGAACAATATCCACCTCGCCCTGCCCCACACCCACCGTCTCAATCAGGATGACGTCTTTCCCACTCGCCTCAATCACCGCCGCAACATCGGCAGTCGCCCGCGCTAACCCACCAAGCGCCCCACGCGTCGCCATGCTCCGCGCATAAAATCCCGCATCACCAGTGAACCCCTGAAACCGGATCCGGTCGCCCAAAATCGCTCCACCCGTAAACGGGCTCGAAGGATCGACCGCCACCACCCCAACCGTCTTCCTCGCCTCGCGATAAAGCCGCGCCAGCCGGTCCACCAGCGTCGATTTCCCCGCCCCCGGAGCGCCCGTAATCCCAATCCGCAAAGCTCGCCCGGTAAAAGGAAAGCAAGCAGCAAGCAACTCGGCAGATTCAAGCGAACCGCTCTCCACCAAAGACGCAGCCCGGCCCAAAGCCCGAATGTCTCCGGCCCGAATCCGCTCCACAAGCTGTGATAAGGAGTCACTCATCGCCAGCAGCGATCATATCGCCGCCCTGCCGAATCCATGCAAGCGCCTCCGCGCTCTCCGTGCTCTCTGTGGTAAAACCGGAGCGGATGCCCTTACAGAAACTCCGCCGATGAAAAAGCCACACACAAGCAACTCCCCCGCCAAACTCAGCCCACTCCCGCGAACCGCTATCCTCTTGTTCGCTATTGCCGCGACGGCATTCTCTCAACAACGCCCACCAGCCGTCCCGCTCATCACCCACGACCCGTACTTCAGCGTCTGGTCGATGGCCGACACCCTCACCGCCGAAAACACCCGCCACTGGACAGGAGCCCAGCAACCCCTCATCGGCCTCATCCGCATCGACGGCAAGCCCTACCGCTTCATGGGCACCGATCCCCGCGAACTCCCCGCGATGAAGCAACTCTCCGTGCAAGTCAACGCCACCAGCACCGTTTACACCTTCGAGGCCGCCGGACTCCACCTCAACCTCACCTTTTTCACCCCGGCCTTCCCGCAGGATCTGACCCTCCTCTCGCGCCCGGTTACCTACCTGACTTGGACTGTCTCTTCGACCGACAGCGTCGCTCACCAAGTCGCGATCTGCCTCGATATCGATCCCCGCATCGCCGTCAACACCCCCGACCAGGCCGTCACCTGGAGCCGCTCCCAAGCCAACGGCCTCACCGTCCTCAACGTCGGCTCGCAGGAACAGCGCCCACTCAATCGCTCCGGAGACAACCTCCGCATCGACTGGGGCTACTTCCACCTCGCCGTCCCCGAAAGCGAACCATCCTCAACCGTCGCCGCCTCGGGGACAGCCGCAGCCTTCGCCAAAACCGGCGACCTCCCCAAAGCCGACGACATGGACATGCCCCGCTCGCCATCCACCGGAGCCGCCCACCTCGCCGTCGTCCTCCCCGCCAACATCGCCGCCGGACAAACCGTCACCCGCCACGTCCTCGTCTCCTACACCGAGGGCTTCGCTATCGAATATCTCCAGCGCCGCCTCAAGCCCTACTGGCAGCGCAACGGCCAATCCACCGCCGACATGCTCACCCAGGCCGAGGAGCAATATCCCGCCCTCGCAAAAACGCGGCACCGAATACGACCAGGAACTCGCGGCCGACCTCACCACCGCCGGAGGCAAGCCCTACGCCGACCTCGCCATCCTCGCCTACCGCCAGACCCTCGCCGCGCACAAGCTCGTCGCCGACGTCGACGGAACCCCGCTCATGTTCTCCAAAGAAAACTTCAGCAACGGCTGCATCGGCACCGTCGACGTCCTCTATCCCGCCGCGCCCTTCTTTCTATTGTTGAATCCGGCCCTGCTCGAGGCCCAGATGAAGCCGCTCCTCGACTACGCCGAGCTTCCCCGCTGGAAGTGGCCCTTCGCGCCCCACGACCTCGGCCAATACCCACTCGCCAACGGCCAGGTCTACGGCGGCGGCGAACGCACCGAAGATGACCAGATGCCCATCGAGGAAAGCGGCAATCTCCTCATCCTCGCCGGAGCCCTCACCAAGGCCCAGGGCAACACCCACGTCGCCCAGCAATACTGGCCGCTCTTCACCAAGTGGGCCGAGTATCTACTTGAAGAACGGCCTCGACCCCGAGAACCAGCTCTCGACCGACGACTTCGCCGGCCACCTCGCCCACAACGCCAACCTCTCCATCAAGGCCATCGACGCCCTCGGAGCCTACGCCGAAATGGCCCGCGCCCTCGGCCACACCGCCGAGGCCAACCAATACTCAGCCGCCGCCAAACAGATGGCCGATAAGTGGCAGACCATGGCCATCGACGGAGACCACTACAAGCTCGCCTTCGACACCCCCGGCTCCTGGAGCCAGAAGTACAACCTCGTCTGGGACAAGCTCCTCAACCTCAACCTCTTCCCCGCCAAAGTCCACAACACCGAGCTCGACTTCTACCTCAAACACCTCAACCAATACGGACTACCCCTCGACTCCCGCGCCGACTACACCAAGCTCGATTGGCAGATATGGACCGCAACCCTCGCCGATAACTCCACCCAGTTCGACGCCCTCCTCGCGCCCATAACCAAATGGGTTAACGAAACCCCAACCCGCGTCCCCCTCACCGACTGGTACGACACCAAGAACGGCAAACAAGTAGGCTTCCAGGCCCGCTCCGTCGTAGGAGGCATCTACATCAAAGCGTTATCGAATCCAGAAATCGCCAAGAAATGGCAACAACGAGCGAGCGAAGAACCCAAGCATCCGGTGATGCCCTAGTTTGTGTTTCCGAGGCTCCGATTTGTCGGCTGGAAGGAAGTAGCCAAGAACTGCTGAGCAGGTTAAAGCTACTTCCCTCCTACAGGCTCCAACATTTCACGAGTCAAGAGCGGGTTGATCTTTCTTCCAATCGTGATGCTGACTGAGGCGCCATGCCTTCCTTTATTTGGGTTTGACTTGTCTAAAGGGGAGAATTTATTGCATATAGGAGGTATTAATGAGAGTTCGGGATATGTTTCGATTTCAGGTTGTAGTGCGCCAATAATTTGCTGTCCGATTGAACGGGAATATTCGCTTGCGGGTGGCCTAACTGTCACCACCACATTGGATGCGCTCGAACCTTGACAGTCCTCTAATAACCACCCTTCCGCATTAATAGAAGCACTTCTGAGTGTATGAACAATAGCAAGTCCGATGTCCTCTGAATCCTTAAAATCGCCGGCCGCATACGGCCCGTTTACAGCCAGCACATATACATCAACGTCTGCGTTTTTCAGCCCAGACAATCTGTTGGCGATCCGCATCTGTTGTTCATTGGTCAACTGCCTTGGACCAAATACATCCAGCATCCTGGTTTGCAGTGCAATGCGCTTAAGGTCAGCTTGCGTAGCACGATCATTCGCTTGCCCAATGGCCGCGTTTTGCCTTTTGCTCAATACTCTACCCGTGTACAGTGCCCCCGCTCCGGCGACAAATGTCAAAAGGAGGAGTACGACAGCAGCCAAGTCAAATGCCCCCTTCCAAAACTCAAAAGACATTAATATCTCCTCGACTTTCCGGTCTTTGTACCGCAGCTTTGCAATGAAATTATTGGCATGGCAGCATTGTAGGCATATGTAGAATTAAAGCTATGAAAAAGCCATTCGCAGCCACCACCTGGCGCGAAGGAGATTGGTTCATCTCCCAGTGCCTCGATGTCGACATCGCCAGCCAAGGCAAAACGAAGAAGAATCGCTCTCTAACCTGTGGGAAGCGCTCAAACTCCACTTAGAAGAACCTCAAGCGACCCGCTGACCGGTTCTTAGTTATCCGCTTCTTAGCTATCCGCTTTTCAGCTAACGGCTCTTAAGCTGCCTCACTACCCCTCCGTCAACCAACAACTCGGAGTCGAATGAGCAATCGCCTTCTCCTCCTCGGTCATATCCACAGCAACATCCGCAAACAAAGGAGTGCTCAAGTACCGCTCCCCCGTATCCGGCAACATGCAAAGAATCGTCGAACCCTTCGGAGCCTCTGCCGCTACGCGCAGCGCCGCAGCGAAGGTTGCGCCCGAAGTGATACCAACGAAGATCCCTTCCTTGCGAGCAAGATCTTTACTGCACTGCATGGCTTCCGCATTTTGAATCCGCAATATCTGGTGCACCACCTTCGTCTCAACCGCGTCCTCAGCCAACTTCGCAACGAAATCCGGACTCCAGCCCTGCATCGGATGAGGCTTCCATGAGGGATGTGGCGCAGCCGCCGATCCGTCGGGATTGCGTTGCTGCTCGACGCCGCTCGACAGCATAGGAGCGTCGTCCGGTTCGCTCACGACTATTTTGGTTTCCGGCCGTTCTTTTGCGAGGACTCGAGCCACGCCCTTCAAGGTGCCACCAGTGCCAAATCCCGTCACCCAATAGTCGAGCCGCTCGCCACGGAAGTCCTCCAGTATCTCTTGGGCGGTGGTGCGGGAGTGCATGTCGGCATTGGCCTCATTCTCAAATTGACGGGTGTAAAACCAGCCGTGTGCTTCGGCCAGCTCAATGGCCTTCGTTACCATCCCAAGCCCCCGTCCTGCGGCAGGCGTGAGTACGACTTTGGCGCCCAGGAAGCGCATCAGCTTGCGGCGCTCGACGCTGAAGGTCTCCGCCAGCGTGACCACAAGTGGATATCCCTTCTGCGCGCAGACCATCGCCAGACCGATGCCGGTATTCCCACTCGTTGCCTCAACGACGGTCTGGCCCGGCTTCAGAAGCCCCGTCCTCTCCGCATCTTCGATCACGCCCAGTGCAAGGCGGTCTTTAACGGAGCCAAGCGGATTGAACGCCTCTACCTTGACATAGAGATCGATTCCCGCAGGGGCAAGCTTATTGATTTTCACCACCGGAGTATTGCCGACGGTTTCAAGAATGTTGGCGTATCTGCGTCCCATCGTTACAACCTCCATCATTACTGCTCCACGCGCTCACTGACTCACAAGGCTTAAAGGTGACCTTAGCTAGCCGCTCTTCAGCTAACCGTTCCTTAGCTACCCGCTTCTTAGCTAACTCAACCCCTGCTCGGAGCCACCTTCAAAAGCTCCCGCGCAATCACCATCCGCTGGATCTCACTCGTCCCTTCCCCAATCGTGCAAAGCTTCACATCGCGATAAAACTTCTCCACCGGATAATCCTTAATAAACCCATACCCGCCATGAAGCTGCACCGCCTCATCGCAAATCTTCACCGCAACCTCGCTCGCCTTCAACTTCGCCATCGCGGATTCAAGCGTCGTCTTCAACCCCGCATCCTTCATCACCGCCGCGCGATGCGTCAGCAGCCGCGCCGCGTCCAGCTCCGTCGCCATATCCGCCAGCTTCCACTGAATCCCCTGAAACTCCGCAATCGCCTTCCCGAACTGCCGCCGCTCCTTCACATACTTCAGCGATGCCTCCAGCGCTCCCTTCGCCATCCCCAGCGCCAGTGCCGCAATCGAAATCCGCCCGCCATCCAATATCCGCATCGAGTCCACAAACCCCTGACCTTCCGCGCCCAGCAGATTCTCCGCCGGAATCTCGCAGTCCTCAAAGATCAGCTCCGAAGTATCGCTCGCCCGCAACCCCAGCTTGTTCTCCTTCTTCCCCGCGCGAAATCCCGCAGTTCCCTTCTCCACCGCAAACGCCGAAAGCCCATGCACGCCCTTCTCACGGTCCGTCACCGCAATCACCACGGCAACATCCGCATAATGCCCATTCGTGATGAATGTCTTATTCCCATTCAGCACCCAGCCCTTATCCGTTCGCACCGCCGTAGTCCGCGCCCCCGCCGCATCCGAACCCGAACCCGCCTCCGTCAGCCCCCACGCGCCCAGCCACTCCCCCGAAGCCAGCCGCGGAACCCACCGCCGCCGCTGCTCCTCATTCCCCGCCACAAAAATATGGTTCGTCGCCAGCGAATTGTGCGCCGCCACAATAATCCCGATCGATCCGTCGACCGCCGACAGCTCCTCGATCGCCAGCACATAATCCACATAGCCCAGCCCCGAGCCGCCATATTCCACCGGAAAAATAATCCCCAGCAGCCCCATTCGCCCCAGAGCCTTCACTACGTCCGCCGGAAACTCGCTCGCCTCATCCCACCGCGACACATTCGGAGCCACCTCCCGCAGCGCAAACTCCCGAATCTCCTTGCGCAACTGCTCCCGCTCCTCCGTCACCGCAAACGGATTCGCCACCACCGCATCCACCACTGCACTATCCATCGCCAACTCCTATCCTTTAGCAGCAAGGCTAGCATCACAATTCAATGGCTGTCACAGAAGCGGAAAACCCATGTCCGGTTTTTCGGACATGGGCCGTCTGACTCCTCACCACCGAAGGTGCCCCATCCTTGCGAAGCAAGGGTGGGAGCAACAAATCCCCACCCACCCAAGCACAATAAAGAACAAATGTCATCCTGAGTGACCGCAGGGAGCGAAGGACCTGCGTTGTCCCGAATCTCCACACGAGAACCAAAGCCACCATCGAGGATCAATTAGGATTGCCCCTGAAAAGGAACCCCATGAATCCAGCCCAAAAGCTCACCATCGTCCTCTGCCTCGCCGCAGTCTCGACATCGCTCCACGCCCAGAATCCCGCTGTCTCCCCCTCCGACCCCGCCGCGCAAGTCCTGGTCGCGCCCCCGCCACCAACACCGCCGCTGCGACCAGCCCCGCCAACCCTCTCCCAACAGGTCGCCCACATGGAAGACCAGCTCAAAGACTGGGCCCAGCTCAAGCGCTACCAGGCCGAAAACGCCGCCCTGCCGCCCGCCGGAAACCCGTCCGATCCCGCCACCGCCCGCGTCGTCTTTTACGGAGACTCCATCACCGACGGCTGGGGCCGCTGGGCCGACACCGGAACCTTCTTCCCCGGCAAGCCCTACATCGACCGCGGCATCAGCGGCCAGACCACCCCGCAAATGCTCGTCCGCTTCCAGCAGGACGTCGTCCATCTCCACCCCGCCGCCGTCCTCATCCTCGCCGGAACCAACGACATCGCCGGCAACACCGGCCCCTCCACCCCGCAGATGATCGAAGACAACTTCACCTCCATGGCCGACATCGCCCGCGCCAGCGGAATCAAAGTGATCCTCGCCTCCATAACTCCCGCCTATAACTACCCCTGGAAACCCGGAATCGACCCCGTACCCACCATCCGCGAACTCAACGCCTGGCTCAAAGACTACTGCGCCAAACAAGGACTCACTTACCTCGACTATTACTCAGCGATGTCCGACGAAAAAGGAGCCATGAAACCCGGCCTCGCCAAAGACGGAGTCCACCCCACCGCCCAAGGCTACGCCATCATGGGACCGCTAGCGGAGGCTGCAATTGCGAAGGCGTTGCAGAAGTAGCTATTTAGGTGGAGGGCTCAAACGGATGGAAATCAAAGATCAGATCGCAATAATCGGAATTGGCGTGACGTTCCTTGTCAGCGCTGGGAATCTTGGCTACAGTCTGTGGAGCAACAAACGGACATCCTTTGTAAATACTGTCACCGCGTCCCGCCTGAAATGGATTGATTCGTTGCGGGACAAGGTTTGCGAATTCATCGCAGTTACCAACCGCATCGCCAACCCGAGTCTTCCGGAAGACGAGAAGGTGATACCGGGCTTACTGCTACAACGCGACACACTACTCCATCAAATCGTTCTACACCTCAATCCCCACGACCAGGAAGACGGGGAACCGCCGTTACCAGGAACTCACGGATGAAGACGGCTTCACCTGAACTCTCAGCTGGCCTGCTAAACTCCGCAACGCAACTGGCGAATACCTCAAAAAGGAGTGGAACAGAGTGAAAAAAGAATCGACCGGGGACCCGTACCTAAGATAGCAACGTGTTTCCGCAGCCTCGAAGTAGATCTAAATGAGACCCGCGCGACCTGTTAACCTACCAACGCAACAGGGGGCAGAGCGGAGGCTGGATCGATCGTAGCCCCTTCGGGGTTTGTCGGGCGTTTGAATTGCTTGCTGAGAGCAAGCCCCTGCTCCTGATACGAGGAGCCAATCGCAGTCCCATACACCTTATCTGGAGTACCTGCCATCGGGTAGTAGTGAAGTCTCCCAACCACGTCATTGTCTTCTAAGAGAATGGGCATTTCATAGGCCCTGACTTCGAGGACCGCCTTAGTCCCACAGATTTCCCCCTTCTTTGATCCGTAGCCAAAGCCCGGGTCGAAGAACCCCGCGTAGTGAACACGAAACTCCCCCATGCTTGGGTCATGTGCGACCATCTCTCCTGCGCAGTCCAAGGGGATGCTAACCCTTTCCTTGGAGGCCAAAGATAGAAGCCGCCCTTTTCAAGAATAATGTGCCCTCGGCGAGGGCGTGGAATCTCTTCCCAGAAGTCAAAGGGGTCATAGTGGTTAATCTTGTCGAGGTCGATGGCCCGAGGGGAGTGCCTCGCTTTATAGGCCACGATGGACGATCTGTCGTTACCCTCTAAGTCGACGGTCAGCTCTACGCCTTCGCCGACGCGTTCCATTGTTGGGCGACCCAGAGCGTCATAGACAAGGTTCTGCTTCTTGGCCAACTGTCGCAGGTCACCGTTGCGTATCGGATCAAGCTTGTCCGCCTCGCACAAAACGCAACTGATTCAATTTCATTCCCGCTTTGACGCGAATCGGGAATGTCCTGGAAGACACCTCGGCATACAGCAACCCCTGGTAACCCTTAGGAACGCGGTCGAATTGATCTCCGTCCTCCGTGATCAAACGCGTAAAACATCCAGGCGGCCCGTCGTGCTCTTTGGGTTCGCGACTCCTTGTATGTCGTCCGGCAGTTCCGCCGTTCCAACAATGGAATGAAGTACACGGCACTAGGCTCTAGGAGTGGCGGATTTGGTTGGGTCAGATCGATGGTGCTATCAACCAATTCGTTGACCTTGGTTTGAAGGGTCGTCGCGTGGCCCCGCAGAAAACTGGCCTGCACCCGGTACGCTACTGGCCCTAAACGAAGGTCGATGCTCGACGGCTGAATTTGGGACTCCGGCACTTCCGGGCTGGCGCTTATCTGGCCATTGGAAACCATCCTCCGGATCTCTTGCCATGGCAAAATTCGGTCCCGGCCCTCTTTTTTGTATGCTTCTGGGAACAATGATCGCTCTACGCGATCCACTGTTTAGCCCACCCTCACTTCTTAGAATGGTAAAAATACTGCCGTGCTCAATCTACGCTGATTCCGCGCGGCCCACGCTAATCGCCTTGCTCGCTCGCTGAACTCCGCTCCATAATACGATGCCACGCAGTCGAGGCTGCAGAACGAACCCGGTCCGCGAATCACCGCGGTACCCTTCACAATGGATTTTCCGCAGTTCGGGCAGAATCCGGCTTTGCGCAACTCCCCCAGAGCGTCGGCCTCAGAATCGCTCACCTAACCTGCCCCGATTGTGGAATATCTGAGCGTAACAGGAGAGCGGCTCTGGGAATCTGCCCCCTCACTGTGGATTTCAATGTAGGGGAATACCCGAATCATCCGGCCACAGATTGAACATCAGAACGGCGCATCTTGCGCGCAGCCTCAATCTCAGCATCGATCTCTTCCATAGAAAGCCGATCAACGCCAAACGCCTCTGCACTCTCCCAGGACCGACGCAGCCATTCAGGAGCAGCGTCAGAGCCAACCGCACGAATGCTGATCGCCTCGTCCTCGCCAAACGAACGACCCAAAAGCCCCTCAATCACCGTCTTCTGGTCAACCGAAAGCTCTTTCGCCCTGAAAGTCATCGCCGCCTCCCGGAGTAATCACAAGTTTATTCCAGCTACCGCCGCCCTCCAACCCCGCCTCGGCAATAGCCTTTTGAATAACCTCGTCCGCAACTCCCCGGCGGCGCAGACTCGCAGTCAAAGCCTCCGCCGAATCCCGCTCCAACCGCGCCAGGTCCTTCCGCAGTCCCTGCCCAACATAAGCCCGAATCAGCGGCTGATACCCGGAGAAGCCCAGCTTCGGCGCAACCTTCTTCAGGTCCTCAATCACACCCTCCGCCCCCAATGCTGATCGTCGTCATCGGACGGTCCCTCCGCAAACGCCTCAAAATCCGCTCGTTCGCCTTCATCCCGTTAGTTTATCGGCAGCAAATCCATGACATTCCAATGACATCATCATGCTCACCCGAGGCTTAGACTCATCCTGTCCGTATGTCGCCATTCGTTCGCCAGAAGCAATCGATGAAGCGCATCTTGAATTCCCTCTGTCTCATGACGCTGGAGATCGCCGCGTCCAGTCACGCCCAGTCCGCATCGCCCACCTCCGTCATAAGCGTGATGAGTTACGGCGCCACCGGCGACGGAGCCACCAACGACACCGCAGCGATCAACTCCGCCATCGCCGCCTGCGCCGGCAAGCCGGCCCCGCACAACGGATGCACCCTCTACTTCCCCGCCGGCGTGTACATGACCACCGGACTCAAGCTCAAATCATTCGTCCACATCAAGGGAGACGGTTGGGGTACCTCGGTCATTCAACTCATGCCAAACACCGCTGCCGACGTCCTCACCATACCCGCCGACACCTTCAACTTCAGCCTCTACGGACTCACGCTCGACGGAAACTCCGCCAAGGGCGGAATCGGCAACTGCCTCTCAACCGCATCAACCCCCGCCAGCCCAACCGAATGGAACACCGCCAACAAGCAAACCGCACCCCTCAACGCGCAGAAGTTCGGCCACATCGAAGAAGTCATGTTCTCCAACTGCTCCGGAGACGGCGTCCACATCAACCCCTATAACTACATGCTCTTCTTCGATAACTTCTACGCTTTCAACAACGGCGTCTACGGTGTCTTCACCGCCGGAACCAACAGCGGCTTCTCAAACTTCCAGATCGAACGCAACGGAACCGCCGGAATTCACGTCGCCAACGCAAACAACAGATTCACCTCCGGCGAAGTGATCTGGAATGGAGCAAACGTCAGCACCGAAGCAGCGGTCTACGTCGCCGGCGCCCGAAACATCATCACCGCCGTCGAGACTGAGGACAACTACACCGGCGGCTTTTTCGACAAAGGCGACAACAACACGTTCATCGGCTGCGTCTCCGACTCAAACGGCTATGTTCCAAAGAATCCGAGCGCATCATCCCGCCGCGCCAGCGGATTCATCGTCGCCGGTAAAGGCGGAACATTCATAGGCGACAAAGTAACCAGCTATCGCGGCCGCCTCCCCGACGGAAATTTCGCCACCGAGTGGCCCTACACCATCAGCAATCCGAACCAGGCGAGGATCGACATCAGCTCTGACAGCACAAACAGGCAGCCACCAGCGCCCGTAAAGCTATCGCCTGAAACCGGAACTCCCGCCGCCGGTTATGCGGCCTGCATTAAATCTCCCGGACCGCCGGTAATTTTTGGATCTTGCTCAACGCCTGTTAGCTCGACAGGCTCTTGCACTTGTAATTAGGCGAAAGACACGCATGTGAAAATAACCTTCAACTCTCTCTCAGAGAACATCTTCATTCGCTTTCGTCGCCGACGCATGGCGCGATTCTTCGCTCTCTTCGCCCCGTCTCAAGAGGTCCATCTGCTCGACATCGGCGGTACACCACAGACCTGGCGCACCGAGTCTAAACACAGCCCTCAATTCTCAGTGACGCTGATCAACATTCGTAGTAACGGCGAGATCGAAGGCGAGCGTTTTACATCAATACAGGGCGATGCGACCGAGCTGCCGTTCGAAGACAAAGAATTTGATATCGCGTTTTCAAACTCCGTCATCGAGCACGTCGGAACGTGGGAAAAACAGCAGGCATTCGCCCACGAAGCCCGCCGCGTAGCGCGCAAGCTTTGGATCCAGACGCCCGCCCGCAGCTTTCCTATCGAGGCGCACCTGCTGGCTCCATATATCCAATATCTGCCGAAGAGTCATCCAGCACCGCGTCGCACGCTGGACTCCCCGAGGTCTCTTACAACCAGATGTGGTGCATGAGATTGTCGATGAGGTTCGGCTACTGACCTACGGGGAAGTAAAACAGCTATTTCCGGACTGTCTCATCCTCAAAGAAAAAGTCCTGGGCATGACGAAAAGCTACATAGCGGTCCGCGAGGCAGGATGAAGGGCAACATCCCAACAAACCCCGAAAAGAATGAATTCTTCCGTTAGTGCAACCGCAGCCCCGATGAACGTCTGCTGCGACGGCGACAGCATGTGGGTCGACCTCAGCGACGGACGAACCCTCGGCGTCCCCCTCGCCTCGTTTCCCCGCCTCCCCCGCGCCACACCGAAGCAGCGCGACTAACTCCGCATCAGCAGCCGCGGACTCCACTGGGAAACCCTCGACGAAGACATCTCCATTGCCGGCCTCCTCGCCGGCCAACCCAGCCAGACCTCCAACCACGCACTCCCGACAAGACCTTCGCCGCCTGGCTCTGACCGTAACCGCCGGGCGTGTCCCGTCCTTACTAGGTACCTTGGTGACGGACTTGCACGAAAGTACTCTCGTCAACGCTCATCCCACGGTTTTACATTTTTCCGCATGAGCATTGCAGACTTTGAACTCTTTCTGACCTTGGTGCCGATCGCGGGAGAAAGACGCTCCGTCTTACGAGAAGGCTACGCGACCCTCCTTGAGCTCGGATGGCCTACCTTCCTCATCGACTGGAAGATGTGCGAACGAGCATGTGCCGGTATGGTCGCTCGCTACAAAGGTAGCGAAACCTGGGAACGATACAAAGAACAATGGGCAAACGAAGACTTCAAACGGAGGCATTAGCCAATGCACCCACCTCGAAAGCAAGACAATCGAAAGCCGCTTACCCTGCCCCCAATGAACTTGCCGGACGCCCCGTACCTCACTCTGGAGATGTGGATGCTTCAGCCCTCGCAACGAGAAGCGTCCATCGCCCTGCCGCAGCTGGAGATACCCACCCGTCCCCGCTATTTCCAGGAAAGCTGGGAGGATCAAATACCTCGTCCTTAGTTCCTAGTTTCAGGTCGACATTTCACTCCCGGGACAAGCATCAACTATCGTCGCTCTCCAGTCCCGCCTCGGCGATAGCCTTTTGAATAACCTCGTCCGCAACTCCCCGGCGGCGTAGACTCGCAGTTCGTTAGCGCAACCGCAACCTAATGGGTCGAAGGCCGGACGCGGCGTCAGGACGAGTCAATGCCTACCTGCTCGCAGGTCCTCCCTAAGTGCCGGCAGGTGCCGGAGACAAGAATCCCAGTATTTCTCGTAGCTGTGATTGGGTTCAACTTGGTAGAATGAAACGAGCGCCAAGAAAACGGAGCATGCGGCCCGTGATCTTGAAACCTTCCGGCAAATCATTGAAAACAGGTACTTTACGGATAAGTCCTTTGTTTTCAAGAGCCGAGTTTCGGATCTTATTCCTTAACTCGATTCGATTCTTGAACTTACCGGAAAGAGGGGGGTGCCTCCCACGCCGCCCGCAAAAAGAGAAAGCATATGCAGTCCGCCCTCAACAATACGATTGCGGTAGCCATGTCCGGCGGAGTCGACTCCTCGACCGTCGCCGCCATGCTCAAGCGAGAGGGCTACGAGCTCGTCGGCCTCACCCTGCAGCTCTGGAACCAGCGCCGTCTCGCCGGCAAGGAAGGCATGCCCGAGCAGGTGCAGGGCCGCTGCTGCTCGATCGACGACGTCTACGACGCCCGCCGCGTCGCCGAAGACCTCGACATCCCCTACTACGTCGTCAACCAGCAGGATCGCTTCGAGCGCGACGTCGTTCGCCCCTTCGTCAAGGAGTATCTCGCCGGACGCACGCCCATCCCCTGCTCGCTCTGCAACGACCACCTGAAGTTCGATCAGTTGCTCGTCACCGCGCGCCAGATCGGCGCCGACCGCATCGCTACCGGCCACTACGCCCGCAACGAGTACGACCCGGAGCGCGGCCGCTGGATCCTCAAGCGCCCCGCCGACACCAGCAAGGACCAGACCTACTTCCTCTTCGGCTTGACGCAGGATCAGCTTTCGCGAACCCTCTTCCCGCTCGGCGGCTACACCAAGCCGCGCGTCCGCGAGATGGCCGCCGAGCATGGCATCGCCTCGGCCAACAAGCCCGACTCGCAGGAGATCTGCTTCATCCCCGGCGGCGACTACAAGAAGTTCATCGACGCCTACCTTGAGGAGCAGGGCGAAGCAATGCCCGACAACTCCGGCGAACTCGTCTCGACCTCAGGCGAGGTCATCGGCCGCCATACCGGCGTGCATAATTTCACCGTCGGCCAGCGCAAGGGACTCGGCGTCGAGTCGCCCACCGCGCTCTACGTGATTCAGATTGGTGGAGAAGGAAATAAAGTCACTGTCGGAAACGATGCCGACCTGATGCAATCCACCATGCGCGCCCGCCGGTTGAACTGGATATCGATTCCTGATCTGACTGGAGAGATGCGGGTGAAGATCAAGATCCGCCATCGCCACGAGCCAGCCTGGGCAACGATTCGCATGGATTCAGAGGATGAACTTATCGCCCACTTCGACGAGCCCGCCCGAGCCATCACCCCCGGCCAGGCCGCAGTCTTCTACAACGGAGACGAAGTCGTCGGCGGCGGCTGGATCGCTTAGGGCCAGCATCGCGGCTGGTAAGAATTACCGGAAGACTGAAGGGATGCGGCTGTTCCCTCGGCGGCTAAAGCCGCATTGGTTCTGCTTCACTTATGGCACGGCTGAAGCCGTGCCCCTTCAGCAAATCTTGAAATTGTCACCTCGACCGGAGCGCAGCAGAGATTGTCATCCTGAGCGGAGCCGCAACGCGGCGAAGTCGAAGGATCTACGGTTTCAGCAGTGCTCCACTAAACCAGCGGCCCCTGAGTCACGACCACTTCTTCGACGATAATCACCGGCTCCTCAGCAGTCGCAGCCGGAGGAACATGGGAGCCAGCAGACTTGCTCTTCAACGTCTCAAACCCAGCCTTCAGGCCATTGAATATCCCGTAGATATGCCGAAGCGGCACCTCGATTCCCTGCTGAATCGTCGAGCTCGCCTGCGAGATTCCATCCAGCGTGCCGCTCACCATCTCGTCGACCCGCGCCGTCTGTGCGCGCGTCTTCTCGAGCACCTCATCAACCGACGTTTTGACGGTGTGGGTTTCCTGCTTCAGCATCTCGCTGATCTCCACCAGGTTCGTGCTGATGGTTTGCACTTTGGGCGAAAGCTCTTCGAGAGTGACTTTCGACGACACGATCAGGGGCATCGCATGCTCGGTGACCTGGGTAAGGATCGTAGAAATCTTACCCTGCAATTTCAGAAACGCGATGAAGAAGCCCAGCATGATGCCGGTCTGGATGAGCACGCCAATCGCTGTCGCGATCGCAAAGATGGCAAAGACGTACTCCAGGGTTCCCCATTGCATATTGCCCAATTGCATAAGGTCGTTCTCCTTGACTGGTGTTGCTGTCTGTCACTGCAAAGCAATAGGAAACGCGGCGGCCCTCCCTAATACTGGAACGGCGAAAAGGGAGGGCCTGACCGCTGCAACGCCATCGACGCGTGACGCTGGCTTCGGCTCGTTACGCGCCTGTGCCATTCGACGGCGGCTCAACCACGGTCGTCGTCTGGTAGGCCTGTTTGCCCGCGTCGACCGCTGCCGCTACCTTGTCCGCCTGCTGCTGCACAAATCCGCGGCCCTGGGTAACAACTTGTTCTACCTGGGCGCGCCCGCGATCGATGTATTCCTTGCCCTGGCCTACATAGTCGTTCACCTGGGCCTTGCCTTTTTCAACCAGCACGGCGGCCTGGTCGGCGGTTTCGCGCGCACGCTGTTTCAGGTACTCGGCACCATCGCGAGCGCTGTTGGCCACATCTTCGCGAACTTCGCGGCCTGCTTTCGGCGCATAAAGCACGCCCAGGAGCGCGCCCAGCCCAAGCCCCGCCACAAACCAGCTAAAGCCGCTGCCCTGCTTGTCATCAGTCGTCATGAGAATATCTCCTTCATTTCCATTACCTTCCGGAATCCGAGCCTATAGTATCTTTTGGCCTAAGACGATTACCAGTATATAGATGCGCCGCGAGCGCGTACCGCCGTAAGGCGGCCGCAATCAAAGCACTTCTTATTCTCAAGCAAAACAGGCGACAATAGCCTACCGGTCGGAGGCTGGAATCCTTCCATGCGCCTGTGCAACGTCCCTTCCGCAAGATTCGCAGTCATTCTTGGCTGTGCTCTATGCGCCGGCGCTATCCCAGGTGTCACCCAATCTTCTGCGCCCAATTCCCCCGCGCCAGGTAAAGCGGCGCAACAGCCCGGAGCGGCAACCGCGTCCACACCGCACGGCGCCCCGCCAGCCGTCTTCAAGAGTACCGCCGCGCTCGTTCTCGTCGATGTCCTGGTCAGCAATGGGCAAGACGCAATCCACGGCATCCCGCGCGCCCAATTTCACCTCCTCGAAGACGGCAAGGAACAGAAACTCATCGCCCTCGAAGAGCATCGCGCGGTCGATCCTGCTGCCATCGAGAAACCACCGGCCTTGCCGCCGAATATCTACTCCAACATCCCGGAAACGCCCATCCCCGCCGCCGTCAACATCCTCCTGCTCGATGCGCTGAACACGCCCATCGCCGACCAAGCTTCCGCGCGCCAGCAGATGATCGCTTATCTTAAGAACATCCCGCCTGGCACCCGCATCGGCATCTTCACTCTCGCTTCGAGGCTGCGCATGGTGCAAGGCGTCACCAGCGACTCGACGCCGCTGCTCGCCGCCCTCAACGGCAAGAGCGCCATTGGCAAGTCCGCACTGCCCAACCAGTCTGCACTGCTCACCGACCCCACCGACACCACCATGTCAGACATCAGCGACACACTCACCCAGATGGGCGCAACCTCCGACGCAATGGCCAGCATTCAGCAGTTCCAGGCCGACTTCACCGCATTTCAAATGGACCTGCGCGTCCGCTACACCCTGGACGCGCTGCAGACGCTGGCACGCTATCTGCGCGGAATTCCGGGGCGCAAAAACCTCATCTGGTTCTCCGGATCGTTCCCGATCAGTCTCGATCCGGACGTCACTCTGAACGATCCCTTCGAGGCCATGCGCACCTATGCACCCGACGTGAGCGAGACGACCGCGATGCTCGCCGCCGCGCGTGTAGCCGTCTACCCAGTCGACGCCCGCGGCCTCTTCAACGATCCCCAGTTCAGCGCCCAGATGCCGGGCACCGGCAACATCGCCAGCAGCGGAAGCCCCAACATGATGGGCAGCACAGGGCGCGGCTCGAGAGGCCGCGGGAGTGGAAGCATCGGCGGCTCCGCCAACCCGCCGCGCAACAGCCAAAGCGGCGCCAAGTTTTTCCAGCAAACAGCGGCCGAACACGCCACAATGCAGCAGATTGCCGAAGAGACCGGCGGCCATGCTTACTACGACACCAACGGGATCAAGCAGGCCGTCGCCGCGGCCGTTCAGAACGGCGCAAATTATTACACCCTCGCCTATATTCCTGCGGGCAAGGCCGACGATGGGCGATTCCACAAAATCCAGGTCAGGGTGCCCGACGCCCCGTCGTACAAGCTGACCTACCGTCAAGGCTACGTCGCCGAATCTCCGAAGAAGCAAGCGGCCAATGCTCAAATCAGCAGTGTGTCAGCGGCGGTGCTGCGCGGCGCGCCGCCATATTCCGAGCTGGTCTTCAAGATGCGCGTTTTACCTTACAGCGATCCCGCCTTTAAAGGATCGCCACCACCCGGCGGCCCCGGCGGCGATCTCTCGCCCAAGGTCAAGGGCCCAGTCGAACGCTACGCACTCGACTACGCCGCCGACCTGCACAACGCCAGCATTACCGAAACCCCCGACGGCCTCAACCATGCTTCGCTCGAATTCATCGCCGTCGCCTACGACCGCGACGGCGCGCGCCTCAACTACATCGACAAAGCCTTCACCATCAATATGAACGAAGACCAATATAAGCAGGTAATGCTAAAAGGGCTGCAGATACACCAGCAGATCGATCTACCGGCAGGCGAAGTCTACCTCCGCGCCGCCATCCACGACCTCACCTCAGACCGCGTCGGCTCGATCGAGATTCCACTCATGGTAAAAATCAGGGACTAGGGACGTAGGGACATAGGGACTAGGAAATCGGTCAAGATGCTGGCCCGCTGCTAACCCTGCACCTTGCGCAATGCCCTCTCGCGGCCTTAACTTTACCTCGTCCCCAGTCCTTCATTTCCTATGTCCCTAGTCCCTACGTCCCTAGTCCCTAGTTCTTCGGGTAATAGCCGGTCCGGTGACGCAGCGAATAATCAGAAGCCCCAGCCACTCCAGTCAGCGAGACCGATATCCTTCGGAAGTCCGGCGAGGTAAAATGGTCCGACGGATAATATCCCAGCAGATACTGCGTTCGAAGGTCTTCCGAGACCTTCTGAAAGGCTGTATCAAGATCGGACTCGGCATAGTAATGCTTGCCGCCCGTTTCCTGAGAGAGCGTAATCAACGCGTGTTCGCCGCCGGTATCGCGGCCTGCGTCGGCGGCAATCGGCACGTCGATAATGCTGTACACCAGCACCTCCGAGCGCAACGCCGCTTCGAGAGCGCGTGGATATTCCACCCCATGTGCCGTGTCATCGCCATCGGAGATGATGACCAGCACCTTGCGTCCGGGTCGCCCCATCAGGCTCTGCGAGGCGAGAAAGATCGCGTCATACAGCGCCGTCGCCGGGCCGCCGCGCAGCCGATCAAGACCACTGTCGATCTGATGAAGGTTGTTGGTGAACGGCACCACTTCGCGCACGTCCGAAGCGAACTCCATCAGGTCGAGCTGGTCGACAGGGCGCAGCAGCGCATGAACGAACTCGTGCGCCGCATGTTCCTCGATGCTCATGTCCTTACGCACCGTGCCGCTGGTATCGATCGCCAGCACAATCTGGAGCGGTACTGCAGATTCGCGATCGAAGACGGCAATCTTCTGCGGACGCCCATCTTCGCTCAGGATGAAGTTATCTTTGGTCAGGCCGCCCACCGGCGCGCCATTCGCATCGGTGACATTGACGAAGACATTCACCAGCTTCACATTGACGCGGATAGGCGGAACCGAAGTCTGCGCGGCTGACCTATCTTGTTGGGCAGGATTGCTGGTCACCGGCCCGACGCCAATGCCCGCTCCGCCTGAGCTCTGCGCGCCGGCGGCAAACGGCAACCATGCCGCAGAAAACCAGGCTAGAGAACCGAGCAGTATTTGGGCTATCCGGATTCGCATTCGTTACTTACAGCTTAGACTCCAGCGGGGGACAATCGTATTCCGCTGCTCGCTCCAAGGGTGCGCCTCCATGTTCATGATGGCAAGCTCTTCGTGCTACCATCGCCTTTCGATCATGAAAACTACTCTTGAACGCATCTCCTTCGCTCTTGTCCTGGCCGCTCTAACCTCGACCGGCGTCTACGCCCAGACCACAACCACCACTCCCAAGCCAGCGACGCACAAACGCGCTGCCGGGGCAACGGCGGCATCGACGGCCATGAAGCTGCCGCCGAACATCCCGGTCGTTAGGGGCATTCCTAAAACCGCTTTCGCCCTGAAATACATTGACGCGAAGATCGGCACTGGCGAGCTCGCCAAACCGGGAATCAAATACACGGTCCACTACACCGGATGGCTGCATGACGGCACCAAATTCGACTCTTCGGTCGACCGCGGCACGCCCTTTGAATTTGTCCAGGGCCGGCACGGAGTCATCAGCGGATGGGACGAGGGATTCGAGGGAATGCGCGTGGGCGGAAAGCGCCGCCTCTTCATTCCCTGGCAGCTTGCCTACGGAGCGGCGGGACGCGGTCCGATCCCGCCTAAAGCCGACTTGATATTCGATATCGAATTCATCTCCCAGCTCGACCCCAACGCCCCGCCGCCTCCACCACCGGCTGCGCCGCAGAGCACGCCTCCACCGCAGTAGCGATCGGCCAAGCAGAGGTCCGGGCTCAGGGGCTCTTATGCCCCGCCAGCCCGGCAACCATCTCTGCGATATCTGACGCGGCATCCGGCTTGGCGAGTGCTTTGGCGTCGGCGCCTATGCGCTTCAGTCCGGCGTCATCGCGCAACAAATCCGCAAGCGTCTTAAGCAGAATCTCGTCGGTCATCTCCGCCTGGATCAGCATCCGCGCCGCGCCGCCAGATGCCATGACCTCGGCATTTTTCCTCTGATGGTCGTCGGTCGCCTGGGGAAACGGCACCAGCAGCGCCGGTTTGCCTGCCGCTGCGAGCTCGGCAACGGTGCTCGCGCCGCTCCGCGCCAACACTAAATCCGCAGCTTCAATGCGCCGCGGCATGTCGTCGAGAAATGCGGAAACTTCCCACCGCGAAGCATCGGCTCCGAACTCGCGATATGCAGCTTGCGTCGTCTCCGCATGGCGCGCGCCGGCCTGGTGCAAGATCGTCAACCCGGGAACCGCCGCGAGCAATCCGGCCGCGATTCGAGGCATCATCGTATTGAAGATGAGGGCTCCCTGGCTACCGCCGAAGACCAGCAAATGCGGAGCACCTCCCGTAGCTCGCGGCCGCAGCGCAAAGAACTCTCTCCGCACCGGAATCCCCGTTACCTTAGCATTCCGGAAATACTCGCAAGCCGGAGCAAAGCTCACTGCCGCCGCGCTGACTCGCTTTCCCACCAGCCGATTCGCCAACCCCGGAGCAGCATTCGGCTCAAACGCCAGCGTCGGAATCCGCTTCAACAGCGCCGCAACCATCCCCGGCCCGGAAGCATAGCCCCCGACTCCAACTACTACATCCGGCTGAAATGTATTGAGGATTTCAAAACAACGCCGAACGCCGAGAGGAAGATCGACCAGCGTTCGCAATCGCTTCGCCAGGCTTACGCCCTTCAACTGCCCAACGTAGATCAACTCCAGCTCATAACCAGCCGCCGGAACCAGCCGCGTCTCAAATCCGCGCGCCGTGCCGACAAAGCGAACCTCCGCGCCATATCGCCCGCACAGCTCATCGGCAATCGCCAATGCAGGAATCACATGGCCGCCGGTGCCTCCGCCAACGATCAGCACGCGCAAGGCTGTTAGTCGCACTCCCTGGTAATGTTCAGCAGCACGCCCATCGAGAGAAGCGTGATAAACAGCGAAGTGCCGCCATAGGAGATGAACGGCAACGTAATCCCCTTCGTCGGCACCAGCGCCAGCACCACGCTGATATTAAAGAACGCCTGGATGAGAATGCTCGTCGTAATTCCAAAGGCCAGGAATCGCGCAAAGGGGTCACGGGTGAGCAGCACCGTGCGCAGTCCGCGATAACCGAGCACGACAAACAAGCTGACCACCACCAGCGCGCCGACTAAGCCCAGCTCCTCCGAGATATTCGCGAAGATGTAGTCGGTGTGCGACTCCGGCAGATAATAGAGCTTCTGCACACCTTCCATATAGCCCTTGCCAAACACTCCGCCGGTGCTCACCGCGATCAACGACTGGTTCATGTGATAGCCGATGCCCAGAGGATCTCGATCGGGAAAAAGAAAGGCCAGCATTCGATCCCGCCGAAACTTCACAAAAAGCAGCATGTAAGCAAGCACGGGGGCAGCCGCTGCCGACGCCATCACCAGGTACTTCATGTTCATACCGGCCAGGTAGAGCATGAACATTGTCACTCCTGCGCAGACCAGAGCCGTGCCCAGGTCAGGCTCCTTCACGATCAGCGCGACGAAGAGCAGGCTCGGGAGCGCCGCCGGAATGATCGTGCTGCGCAGATCATTAATCATGTGCAGTTTGTTCTGCAGAAACCACGCCAGGAAGAGCACGATGATGGGCTTGGCCATCTCCGAGGGCTGCAACGACATCGCTCCCAGCTTGATCCAGCGGTGCGCGCCGTGCGAGGAGGGCATCGCAAACACCACCAGCAGCAGCAGCGCAGTAACTGCAACCATCGGAAAAATGATGCGCGGGTTGTTGAGCTTCCGGTAATCCATCTGCATGATCACGCTCATCCCGGCCAGGCCAAGCACGCCCCAGATCGCCTGCTTGATCAAGTAGCCATATGGAGAGCCGGACGCGCCCTGCGAAATAATCGCCGACGCGCTAAAGACCATCACCAGCCCAATCACGACGAGGACCAGTGTGGTGCAGAAAAGCACCTTATCGACGCCTACGCGTTTTGCCATTCTGGTAACCTCTTTCGCGCCATGACGAGTTCCTTGAAGACCCGCCCGCGATGCTCGTAGTTCTCAAACTGGTCAAAGCTCGAACAAGCCGGGGCCAGCAAAACAATCTCGCCCGGCATCGCTGCGTCGCCGGCTTCCTTAACCGCTTCGACCAGCGTTCCCGCGCTCACAATTGGCACGTCGCCGCGGATCTGGCTCTCGATCTTCTCGGCCGCCGCGCCGATGGTGTAGACGGCTTTGACGCGCTCCTTCAGCAGCGCGCTGAGTTGCGTGTAATCCGAATTCTTGTCCTTGCCGCCAAGAATTAAATGAACGCCACCGGCGAACGAGCTAATCGCCTTGGCCGCCGCATCGACGTTCGTCGCCTTGGAATCGTTGTAGTAGTCGACGCCATTCAGCGTCGCAACAAACTCCAGACGATGCTCGACCGCGTGGAAGTTTTCAATCGCCGTGCGAACGGCCGCCGCTTCAACGCCTGCGAGCCGCGCCGCGCAGACTGCAGCCAGCACATTCTCGACATTGTGCTCGCCTTTGAGCGGAATCTTCTCGACCGCAAAGATGCTCTCTGGCTTCGCATCTTTCGCGGACTTGAAGACAACCTCGCCATTCAATACATATGCGCCGCGCTCGACAGGCTGCCTGCGGCTGAACCACAAGACACGCGAAGGCGCTCGCTCAGCAGAAGCCCGTGTCACCGGATCGTCCCAGTTCAGCACCACAGCGTCCTCGTGAGTTTGATTGGCAAAGATGCGCTCTTTCGCGGCAACATAGTTTTCAAAGGTGATGTGCCGGTCAAGATGGTCCGGCGTCACGTTCAAAATCACGGCAATCTCGGGGCGAAATTTCTCCGTCGTCTCCAGTTGAAAGCTCGAAACCTCGAGCACCGACCAGCCATCGTCGCGGCTCTCCTCGACCAGCGCGATTACGGGAAGGCCAATGTTTCCGCCCACCGCAACGGGCACTCCGCTCGCTTCCAAAATCTCTCCGCAAAGGCTCGTGGTCGTCGTCTTGCCGTTCGACCCGGTAATCGCGAGCACCTTGCCCTTGAGATAGCGCGCCGCCAGCTCGACCTCGCCAATCACTGGCAGGCCAAAGCCTTTGACCTGCACAATCTCGGGTGTATTCAGCGGCACGCCGGGGCTCACTACAATGAAATCCTGTCGGCGAAAGGTCAGCAGCCCATGGCCGCCCGCTTCGACAGCAATTCCCTCTTCGAGCAGCGCGGGGATCTCCTTCGCCAGCGCCTCGGCGCTGCGCACGTCAGAGACAGTCACCCGTGCCCCGCGCCGCCGTAAAAACAGCGCCGCGGCCAGACCGGACTTACCCAGCCCCACCACCAGAATCTTCTTGCCGTTCAACTCCATGGCAGACATCAACCCGAGATTATTCTCCCACGCCAATACCATGTGGAAGTGGGCGCAATGCGCGTTCAGCGCAGTTTCAGCGTCGTGAGTGCAAAGAGTGCAAACACCAGCGCCGCAATCCAGAAGCGCACAATCACCTTCGACTCCGACCACCCGATCAACTCAAAGTGGTGATGCAACGGCGCCATTTTGAAGATCCGCTTGCCGTCGCGCAATTTGTAACTGCCCACCTGCAAAATTACCGACAACGCCTCCAGCACAAAAACTCCGCCGATAAACGGCAGAAGCAGTTCCTGCTTGATGACCACAGCGACCGTGGCAATTGCTCCCCCCAGCGCCAGCGATCCTACATCGCCCATAAAAATCTCTGCTGGATGGGCGTTGTACCAAAGGAAACCGATGCTCGCACCCACCATCGACCCGCAAAAGATCGTCACTTCGCCAAGTAACGGCATCCGCTGCAGCTCGAGGTAGTCAGAGAAGACGACATGTCCACTGACATAGGTCAACACCGTCAGGGCGCTGGCTGCAATGAGAGTGCAGCCGATCGCCAGGCCGTCCAGGCCGTCGGTCAGGTTGACCGCATTGCTCGCAGCCACCTGGAACAAGACCACGTAAATGACCAGCGGAAGAAAGGCAAGAAATCCTACGTGCGGTATCGCGCCCAACGATTGCCACACCAGATCGGGCCGCAGCCGCTTGATAAACGGCAGGGTCAACCGGCTCGACCACAGGCCTTCCGCGCGCAAGGCAATGAGAGCTACGGCAATCGCTACGCCCGCCAATATCTGAAAGAGCATCTTCGCCCGTGCCGTCAGCCCAAGGCTGCGGCGGGAGACAACCTTGATGTAATCGTCCGCAAAACCTATCGCCCCATAGGCCAGCGTCGACCCCATCACCAGCCACACAAACGGATTCGACAGGTCCGACCACAGCAACGTTGGCAACAGGATGGCAATGCAGATCAGCAAACCGCCCATCGTCGGCGTTCCGGCCTTTTTCTGGTGCGCCTTCGGCCCATCGTCACGAACATACTGGCCAATCTGGAATTCACGCAGTTTTTCAATCACATACGGCCCGATGATCAGCGTGATCAGTAACGCCGTAATCGTCGCAAACGCGGTGCGAAAGGTGAGGTACCGAAAGATGCGGAATGGGCGGAAGTAGGGAAACAGCTTCTGGTAGAGCAGCCAGTAGAGCAAACGTCCTCCGGCAGGATTGCGGATTTCCCTTATCTTACAGTGGCCGGTAACCACGTTGCCTTTAGACGGCGCTTCGCCTATACATGTCGTCGCCGAACCGCCCCTGCCGCCAATAACGGATTCAGATAAACCTTCATTCCTGCGTTTAACGGATATTCATTTCCTTGTGGTCTGATGTAGCAGTTGGGCCATAATAAATGCAACTACTGCGGTCGCAGCGACTCGGGATATCGCAGTCCGACGACCCTTGCATTTCTTACCGAGCTAGACACAGATCGTTACGAATCATCAGAAAGCCGTTGTCAAAACAATAAACAGGCGAGAGCGGAGCCTTGCTCCGGCTTATCGACCGCACCCAAACGTCATCACTCTTTTGGAGGACCTCATGCACAAGCAGATGAAGAAGTGGAGCCGGGCCGCCGTCGCGGCTCTGGCGCTGATCTCCGCAATTCCCCACATTCTGACCGCGCAAACCACCACCACGGGCGCGATTAACGGAACCATCAAGGACCCCTCCGGAGCCTCTGTGGGCGCAGCCAGCATCCAGGTCAAGAATGACGGCACCGATGCCGAGCTGACGGTGATTGCCGATGGCGAGGGCTTCTTCTCTGCCGGCCAGCTTCAGCCCGGCTCCTATACCGTGACCATCACCGCGACCGGGTTCACCGAATACAAAGCAACGTCGGTCATCGTCGAGGTCGGCAAGACGACCTCGCTTGAGCCGAAGCTCGCGATCACCTCCTCCGGAACGACGGTCGAGGTCAGCGGCGCTGCCCCGTTAATCAATACTGAATCGCCGGATTTCTCCACCAACCTGACCCTGCAGACAATCGACAACCTGCCTATCAACGGCCGTCGCTGGTCCGACTTGACCCTCCTGACTCCGGGAGTCGTGGCCGATTCCAACGGCTTCGGGCTGCTCTCGGTCCGCGGCATCAGCCCGCTGCTCAACAACGTTCAGATCGACGGCGCCGATGACAACCAGGCCTACTTCTCCGAGGAGCGCGGCCGCACCCGAGAGGGCTATTCCACGCCGATGGTCGCGGTACAGGAATTCCAGGTCAACACCGGCGTCTACTCCGCCGAATACGGTCGCGCCACCGGCGGAGTCATCAACTCCATCACCAAGAGCGGCACCAACCAGCTTCACGGGGAGCTCTACTTCTACGACCGCGACAACGACTGGGGCGCAAAGAACCCGTTCACCAAGCTGACCACCTTTGACGCCGCGACCGGCACTACGACCACCATCCAATACAAGCCAACCGACTGGCGCAAACAGTGGGGTTTCGGGGTAGGCGGCCCGATTATCAAGGACAAACTGTTCTGGTTTTATACCTACGACCAGTTTCAGCGGAACTTCCCCGGCACCGCGGTGCCCTCCAATCCCGGCGCATTTTTCCAGGCCCCGGACGCCGCGATACCCGCGCCCTACACCTGCGCAACCATCATCTCCAGCGCAGGCAAGATCCAGCCCAGCAACCCCGTGGATGCACAGGCCTGCGTGCTCCAGGCGCGCCTCAAACTGGCCACCTACGCCGCCGCGGCAAGCCTCTACAACACCGATCTGGCCGCGATCACCACCGTGCTCGGCCCGGTCTATCGCACTGGAAATCAGACCATCAACATGCCCAAGATCGACTGGCAGGTCAACGAGAAAAACCACGCCAGCTTCATCTACAACCGCCTCGGCTGGAGGTCGCCGGGCGGCGTGCAAACCCAGGCGACGAACAACTACAGTGTTGACGGCTTCGGAAATGACTATGTGAAGTTGGATTACGGCCTGGCCAAGCTCGATACGGTTCTGACGACAAACATCGTCAACGAAATCCGCTACCAGTACGGACGCGAGCTGAATAACGAAAGCTCCCAGCCGGTCACCCCTTACAACCAACAGTGGATCGGTCAGAATGCGTATCAGGGCTTCCCGCCGACGATCTCATTGCAGAGTTCCAACGGCTTCAGCGACAGCGTCCAATACTATGCCTTCCGCCCCGCGTATCCGGACGAGCGCAAGTGGCAGGTTGCTGACACCGTCAGCTGGGCCCACGGTCAGCACAGTTTCAAGTTTGGCGGCGACATCGTCCACAACTACGACCAGATCAATAGCCTGGGACTGGCGGCCTATTCGCCGAATGGCGACTACACCTACACCTACCTCGGAAATTTCTTCGCGGATATAGCTGACCCCGCCGGCACCTGCGGCTCCAGCGCCACGGAATACAACATCGGCAAGCTGCCCTGCTACTCAAGCTATGGCCAAAATATCGGCCAAGGCTACTTCCAACTCAACACGACCGATTACGGCTTCTTCTTCCAGGACGACTGGAAGATCATGCCGCAGCTCACACTCAACCTCGGCCTGCGCTACGACTATGAGGCGGTCCCCGGGCCCTATCTGAATCTGCAGCAGCCTGTCGGCTCCTATACGCCGCTGCCGCAGTTCACCCAGAAACCGAACGACACGAACAACCTGGGCCCCAGAGTTGGTTTCGCCTATGATGTCTTCGGCCAGGGCAAGACCGTCCTGCGCGGCGGCTTCGGCATGTATTATGGCCGCATCATCAATGCCACGATTCTGACAGCATATTCGCAAACCGGTTCGCCCAACGCTCAGATCGGCGTCACCTTCAAGAACAGCCAGAGCGGTCCGGACTTCGCGGGCATCTTACCCCCTACTTATTCGCCTACCAAACTGGCGGCCGCCAGCGTTCAGTACTTCGACAAGCACTTTCAAAATCCGCAGGCGATGGAATACGATCTAACGCTGCAGCAGCAATTTGGAGGCAATACCGTCTTCTCCTTGAGCTATCTCGCTGCATTAAGCCGCGAATTGCCCAACTTTATCGACACCAACCTAGTCAACACACCCGCCACCAACAACAACACCAATAACGGAGCGGGCTACACCATGGTCAATTACACCGTAACCGGCCAGGGTGGCGCAGCTGCTACCGGCAACGCCTGCGGTCCGCTTCCCTGTGGCAGCACCTATACGGCCAAGGTCTATAACAACTACATCAACACCAACTTCGCTCATGTCACCGAGATCGTGAGCAATATCAACGCCAGCTATAACGCGTTGGTCGCCGAGGTCAGCAACCAAACCTTCAAGTACGCCAGCTTCGACGCATCCTATACCTATTCGCATTCGCTCGACTACAACCAGAACCAGTCGACCCAGGCCTCGACCAACGTGCCCCTCGATCCAAACGCAGGCCTCTTTACCCAGTACGGCAACTCGAACTTCAATGTCCCCAATCGGTTTGTCGGCTATGCTGTCTTCAAATATCCAAAGAGCTTTACGGGAATCAAGAGCTACCTCCTCGATGGCTGGAACCTGAACCCACTCGTGCAACTGCAGAACGGTCTTCCCTATTCCCTTCTGTCCAGTGGATTTCCCAGCAGCGCCTCGATCACCTCTGGCTGGAATGGCGCGGGCGGCACGACGTTCGTCCCTGTTCTTGGCCGGAACACCCTCGAGCTCCGCCGTGATGCGGTCGTGGACGTACGCCTGGAGAAGCAGACGCAGTTCGCGGAAAAGTATACCCTCCAGATATTTGCGGAGATGTTTAACGCCTTCAATCACCAGAACTATACGGGCGTCAACACCACCGGATATACCTTTGGGGGCTCGACTGCGGGGATACCCACATCGGGATACACCGGGCCCCAAACCTACGCGACCGAACTCCAGTACAACCCCTCATTCGGCACTTACACCAACTCCAACAGCAACTATGCCTACAGCCCGCGGCAGATCCAGATCGCGGCTCGTCTGTCCTTCTAGGGCGAGGAGGGATCGCGTCAAAGAAAACCGGGCGTCGCCACCCATGAAAGATGGTGGCGACGCCCGATTTCTTGCTAGAAGATCGTCCGGAGAGTGCTAGACGCGCAACATCGCCGCATCATTCCCCTATACATCGCAGAGATCGACTGCCTGCCGCAGGCTGGTCAGGGGGTCTCCGGTCGGCACGAACTCATGCGCCACGTAGCCTTGGAAATCCGTCGCGACGATGCCGCGCATGACGCCGTCCCACTGCACTTCCTGCTGGTCGTTCAATTCATGTCGTCCCGGAACGCCGCCGGTATGGAAATGCCCCAGCCACTTCTTGTTTGTCTGAATGGTCGTAATCAGATCGCCTTCCATGATCTGCATGTGGTAGATGTCATAGAGCAACTTCACATTCGGCGAATTCACCTGCTCCATAACGCCAACGCCCCACACGGTGTGGTCGCACATGTAGTCATGATGGTCCTTCTTGCTGTTTAGCAGCTCCATGCAGATCGTCACGCCGTTGTCTTCGGCGATCTTCTTCAATCGGTTGAGGCCGATCACGCAGTTCCGGGCGCCTTCCTCATCCGACATCCCTTTTCGGTTGCCTGAAAACGTAATCACGTTGGGAACGCCCATCTTTGCCGCGATCGGAATGTTCTTCGTAAAGGCAGCGACAATGGCGTCGTGGTTCTCCAGCCGGTTCAAAGCTTCGGGAATCGTGCCGCCGCCCGCATAGCCCATCGTGCAGATCAGCCCAACCTTGCGCGGCGCGTCCCACTCTTCTACCGCCAAAAGATCGACGCCCTTCAGGCCGATCTTTGCCGAATAGGCGCAGAGATCGTCGAGCTTTATATCCTTGTAGCACCAGCGGCTCACCGACTGTTTGATGCGCCCTTTGCGCGCGACGACGTCGGTGTCCGGGTTCGCTAAAGCGGAAGCGGGCGCACTGCCCGCCGCAACGGACATCGCCAAGCCAGCCGATATCCCGGATTTCACAAAATTACGGCGTGATACGCTAGATTTTTCCATAGAGGTCCGAACGAATTCAGTGCCAGCTTACTACGGCTGCATGGCTTCTGCACATGCCCTGCGAATCCGCTGGCCCGCAGGAGACAACGCCCAAAAATAGAACGCCCCGATCGCTCTTCGCGTATCGGGGCTATGGGAGACTGCTAACGAGCTTCAGACTGTTGTCATCCTCCACTGTCCGCCTTCAGTTTCCCGCGTGGTTTTTCCGTCCACCTTTCGGGGATGCCAATCCGGCCTAGGGCAGTTTCGGATCATGGTCGCCGGCCACGGCAAGATACAAGCCAGCACCCAACGCGCCGCCAATAATCGGCGCAACCCAGAAGAGCCACAGCTGCCCCAGCGCCCAGCCACCCCCGCCAAACATCGCGAGAATCAACGCCGGCCCCGTGCTGCGTGCAGGATTTACCGAAGTATTGGTGACGGGAATGCTGATCAAATGAATCAGCGTGAGCACCAAGCCGATGGCGATCGGAGCAAAGCCCGCCGGGACTCCGCGCTTATCAGTCGACCCCATGATCACAATCAGGAAGACCGCCGTGAGGACAATCTCCGTGACCAGGCATGCAAGCAGCGAGTAGCCGCCCGGGGAATGCTCGCCAAACCCATTCGAAGCAAAACCGCCCGTAATACTAAAGCCTGGACCACCACTCGCGATCACATACAACACCAGCGAGGCAACGATCGCGCCAATCACCTGGGCAATGATGTAAGGAATGACCTCGGCGAGCGGAAAGCGCTTGCCGATGAAGAGACCGACTGTAATCGCGGGATTGAAATGTGCACCGGAGATGTGACCGACCGCAAACGCCATCGATAGCACGGTAAGGCCGAAGGCGAGAGCTACACCGGCGAAGGCAATCCCCAGTTTGGGAAAACCCGCCGCCAGCACAGCGCTGCCGCATCCGCCAAAGACAAGCACGAAGGTACCGAGAAACTCGGCGCCTAACTTCTTGGAAAGGGGCATCGTAAAGCTCCTAAGGGTTTTGAGTTCAACAACCAAGCAGTTACGTGAATCAGCCGAAGTCTACTTGGTATCCCGCTAAACTGCCAGCGAAAACATTGACACTCCGCTTTCACCGCAATGACCGGACTGTTGTATAACAGCCTTGACCGGCCCGCCGCTTAAGAGCGTCCGGAGGAGAAAGAACGTGAGCGAAAGACGCCCGCAAACCCTCGCCAACCATGCCAAGTTCGATCCGTTGTTCCATTTCTTCCTCGCTCCGGTTCTGCTCGCCTGCTTCATCGCCAGCATCGTCTTCCTCTTTCACGGAGTTACCGCGTTCCGGATCTGGTTCGCGGTCTTTACGCTCGCTGGATTTCTGCTCGCCTTCAAGACTCGCGTTTACGCCCTCAAAGTACAAGACCGCGTGATTCGCCTGGAGGAGCGTCTGCGCCTCATGGCGCTGTTACCCGAATCCTTGAGAACCAGAATTCCAGATCTCACCGAACAGCAACTCATCGCTTTGCGTTTTGCTGCGGACGCTGAGGTCCCATCGCTGGTGGAAAAGATATTGCGGGAAAATCTTGAGCCGAAGGCGATTAAGAAGGCCATCGAGAACTGGCGCCCAGACTATTGGCGTGCGTGATCTCGTCTGATATCCGGCCGATCGACGCTGTTCCTCGGGTCATGAAGAAGTAATAATGACGCAACTACGCGCGCTTTGCTTCAAGTTCGGCCCACCGCGCATAGAGCACATCGACCGCATTCTGCGCCTCATCGAGCGCACTGAGCGCCGCCTGAAGGCGGCCCGCATCGGTCGCCACGACAGGGTCTTCGACAGCTTCGCGCCTGGTCTGGAGTAACTCCTCGGCAGACTCGACTCTTTCTTCGATACTGGAGAATTCCCTCATCTCGAGATAAGAGAGCTTTTTCTTTGAGGAGCCCGAAGCAGCGCCATTGTTCGAGCCGGCGGCTTTCGCGGGAGGCATGGTGATTGATTCCCCGCTTCCTTTCCGCAACTGCTCCTCCTGCCACTCTTCCCACTGACTGTAGTCCGCAAATCGCTCGACATTGCCAAGGCCGTCCAACCCCAGCACAATCGTCGAAATCCGATCGAGCATAAAACGATCGTGCGTTACCAGCATCAGCGCTCCGGGATACTCGAGCAGGCTCTCTTCCAGAATTTCCAACGTCGGGATGTCCAGATCGTTTGTAGGCTCGTCGAGGAGCAACAGATCTGCGGGCTGCAACATCAGGTTTGCGATCAGTACTCGCGCGCGTTCGCCGCCCGACAGCCGCTCGACTGGCTGGTTCAGCTGCTCACCGGTAAACAGAAACCGCGACGCCCACGAAGCAACGTGAATCACGCGGTCCTGATAGACAACAGCATCGCTGTCAGGAGCGAGCGCGCGGCGCAGCGTCTGGTTTCCATCGAGCACCCGATTCTGGTCGAAGTAAACGGTGCGCAGCAGATTCGCCTTCTTGATCTCGCCCGACTCCGGCTCAATCTCGCCGCGCAATAACCGAAGCAGCGTCGTCTTACCGCTGCCATTCGGGCCCACGAGTCCAACTCGCATCCCCGCAGTGATCGGGAAGTTGAGACCGCTGATGAGCTTTCGTCCGTCCACCGAATAGTCAACGTCGATAAACTCAACCAGCCGCTTCGTCTGCCTGTCCGTCGCAACAAAATCAATACCTGCCGTCGCCGTTTGACTACGCGTCCGCATGCCGCCCAACTCGCCAATCAGTTCATTCGCCTTGTCGATGCGCGCTTTGGACTTTGTCGTTCGCGCCTTTGGTCCGCGCCGCAACCATTCTTTTTCAATCTTGACGCGATTCTCGAGCGCTTCCTGGCGCTTACCCTGGGCGTGCAGGAACTCTTCCTTCTTCTCCAAGAAGTTGGAGTAGTTGCCGCTGAAACGGAGCACGCCGTCCGGATAGGCCCGGTTCAGCTCGCAGACTTCAGTTGCGATGCCTTCAAGAAAATAGCGGTCATGGCTCACCACCACGCAGGCGAACGAGGCACCCGCAAGCAGCGACTCCAGCCACTCGATACCGGCCAAATCAAGGTGGTTCGTCGGCTCATCGAGCAGCAGAACGTCGGGATTCTGCACCAGCGCCTCGGCAATCGCGAGGCGCTTGCGCCATCCGCCCGAAAATGTAACTGCCTCGGTGGCGAATTCCTCAAAGCCTGCGCGGCCGAGGGTATCGCGCAGTCGGCCTTCCCACTCCGCCTCGGGAACTCCGCTGCGTTTCAGCGCTTTGAGAATCACATCGCGCACAGAATCGCCGGCCTCGAACTGCGAATCCTGGGTGACATAGCTCAGCCGCGCCCGTTTGCGCGAAGCTACCTCGCCTGAATCGGGATCGATCTCGCCAGCGAGAATGCGAAGCAGCGTCGACTTCCCCGAACCATTCGGCCCGATCAGGCCGATGCGGTCTCCTTCGTTCACGGTGAAGGAAATCCCGCGAAAGAGAATCGTCGCGCCAAACGACTTGGCGAGGTTTTGGGCATTCAGAATTGGAGTTGCTGGTGGCATTGGGGTATGTTCTGTCGATCAGCGCTGAGGCGGTTTCGGTCTAGGCGGTAGGTGTATTTCGATAAAGGTATAGGTGCCTTCTTCCGATGCATCGACGGCAGAGGCTATTTCGTTCAAATGTTTTCGAACGTAGGCCATCGATTTGATCCCAGCACGACCATAGCAATCTTCCGATCGCCCAGATTCTGCTGGTATTTGATGTTTTGGTCAGCGGTAATAATGACATTAAATCCTTCTTGCTCCGCCGCTTTAAGCAGCAATCCATTCCGAAGTCGGGCCCAACCAAGCTCCACTGTGAGCGAAACCTGATGATGGATAAGACTATGACGCAGGGAATCGGGAATATTCTCGTCAAACAGCACGCGCATAATTTCGTTCGCGCACTTTCTCCGCGTACGCGAGAATAGCTCGCACATCATCCAGCGGAACATGGAACATCGAGGCGATTTCTTCGGCGGACATTCCATCGTCATGATTCTCGACGACGGAGTCGGCGGAAAGCCTCCAGGCACGAACAGTCGGCACCCCACCCATCTTCTCGGGATCACGCTCTACTATTGGACAATCAGACCAATCGATACCAGTCATATCGAACCTCACATGCTCTAGTTTCGCACCTACGACCGAAAATTACCGAGCGCTCGCCGCCGTTGCCGCGACATATTCCTCATACGGGCCCTTGAAGTCTTCAACTGAACCGTCGTCAAAGTGCCAAATCCGCGTTGCCACTTCATCGATCAAATCATGATCGTGAGTCACTAACAGCACAGTGCCCTCGTATTTCTGAATCGCAACGTTCAGAGCGTTGATCGATTCAAGATCAAGGTGGTTCGTCGGCTCGTCGAAGATCAGAATGTTCCGCTTCAACAGCATCAGCTTACAAAAGAGCAGCCGCGCGGCCTCACCGCCGGACAGCGCCTCGGTCTTCTTCAAGCCCTCTTCGCCGCGGAAGAGCATCTGGCCGAGGATGCCGCGAATGTCTTCCTTCGTCGCCTTGGGGTCGAACTGGTAAAGCCAATCCGCAACCGTCAGGCCCTTCTCGATGACGTTCGAAACGTCCTGCGGAAAATAGCCGATCTGGGCCTCATGTCCCCATTTCACTATGCCGTTGTCGTTGGTGAAATCGGGATCGTGCAGCTCGCTGCGCATCTCTTTATCGATCTCTTTGTCCCCCACAAGCAGCGACTTCAGCAACGTCGTCTTGCCTAACCCGTTGCGCCCCATGAGGGCGATCTTCTCGCCACGCTGCACACTAGCGCTGAAGTCCTTGATCACTTCAAGGTCACCGTAGCCCTTGCTGAGCTTCTCAATCTCCAGAATGTGCTTGCCTGAGGGCCGCAGCATGTCGAAGCGAATATAGGGGCGCGCGATGTTCGACCGCGCCAGTTCCGTCGTCTGCAGCCGCTCGACCTCTTTCTTACGACTCGTCACCTGGCTCGATCGGGTGCCGGCCGAGAAGCGCGCAATGAACTCGTTCAACTGGGCGATCTTTTTCTCCCGCTGATCGTTCTGCGACTCGAGCCGCGAACGAATCTGCGTCTTGGCCATCACCATGTCGTCGTAGCCGCCGGTGTAGGTGATGATCGTCTCGTAATCAATGTCCGCAATGTGCGTGCAGACACTGTTCAGAAAGTGGCGATCGTGCGAGATGGTAATCAGCGTACCTTCGAAATGAATCAGAAAATCCTGCAGCCAGTGGATCGAGTCGAGATCGAGATAGTTCGTCGGCTCGTCGAGAAGCAGGGCCTGCGGCTTGCCGAAGAGCGCCTGCGCCAGCAGCACGCGGACTTTTTGCCCGCCCTGCAGCTCGCCCATCTTGCGGTCATGAATCTCATCGGGAATATCTAGCCCTTGCAGCAAAATGGCCGCATCGATCTCGGCCGTATAGCCATCCTCTTCGCCGACGATACCTTCGAGTTCGCCCAGCCTCATGCCGTCTTCGTCGGTCAGCTCGGACTTCTCATAGATCTTGTCCCGCTCTTCCAGCGCCGACCACAAACCCTTGTTGCCCATAATGACCGTATCGATCACGCGAAAAGCGTCAAAGGCGAACTGGTCCTGGCGCAATACACCCATCTTTTTGGGGCGGACGACATTGCCCTTCTGAGCATCAAGCTCGCCGGTCAGGACCTTCATGAAGGTCGACTTCCCGGAGCCGTTCGGCCCGGTCAGGCCATAACGCCGCCCGGGAATAAAGTTGATCGAGACGTCGTCAAACAAGACCTTCGCCCCGTACCGCATGCTCACATTGCTCACTGAAATCATGGTTGTCTCTATTAAGTTTACTTGGTTATTCAGCTATTTCTGCGCAAGAGCGACCGGAGTAGCGGGAAATTCCGCCGATATAGGCTATAGGTCCTAGAATGAACGTGCGATGAGTGCCCTTCCGTTGTGGCAACTTCTGACGATTACGCTCCCGCCGACGTTATTGTCGTTATATGGCGCGTGGCTTCACCAGAGATCGATCAATCGTATCTGTCTACAAATTGACCGACACATAGAGAGGTTGAATACGGAAGAGATGAATTTGCGCCTGGAGCAAGATGGTCTCCGGCGACGCCCGGACCTGCCGTTAGCCTAGAAAAACCGTGTAATCACCTGGTTCGTCGCCAACGCCGCCACATAAGCCAACACCGTCATATACACAAACTGCACCACTGGCCACTTCCAGCTGTTGGTTTCGCGCTTCACCACCGCCAGCGTTGAAGTGCACTGCATCGCCAGCGCGAAGTAGACCACCAACGCAATCGCCCCGCCCAGATGCAGATCGTGCCGGAGCGCCGCCTGCAACGTCATGTTCTGTGTTGCCGGGTCGCCTCCGTACAACGTCCCCAGCGTACCGACGATGACCTCACGCGCTAACACGGAGGTCAATAAGCCGATGCCAATCTTCCAGTTAAAGCCCAGCGGCTTAATGACCGGCTCTATGAACAAACCCAGCTTGCCGATGAAGCTGTCCGCCAGTTGCGGGAATGAGCCGCCATGCGTCGGAATATGGCTCAGCAGCCAGAGCACCAGAGTCACGGCCAAGATCACCGTTCCCGCTTGCTTCACAAAGACACTGGCGCGATCCAGCAACCGCAGTCCCAGCGAGCGCATCGTGGGCAGCCGATACTGCGGCAACTCCAGAATGAACGGCGCTGACGAGGCCTTCAGAATCGAGGACTTCAAAAGCCGCGCCGTTACCAGGGCCGCAACAAATCCGAGGAGATACAGCCCCAGCATCACCGCCGCGCGCATGCCAAGAAACGCGCCCAGCAACGGCCGATTAGGAATGAATGCCGCGATAATCAGCAGATAAATCGGGATCCGCGCCGAGCAGGTCATGAACGGCGTGACCAGGATGGTCGCAATCCGGTCGCGCTTATTTTCAATCGTCCGCGTCGACATGATCGCCGGCACCGCGCACGCATAAGCCGAGAGCAGCGGAATAAACGCCTTCCCATTCAACCCAATCGCCCGCATCACCCGGTCGGCTATCAGAGCCGCGCGAGCCAGGTAGCCGGAATCCTCGAGCACCCCAATAAACAGAAAGAGCAAGAGAATCTGCGGCAGGAAGACGAGAATCGCCGACACACCTTTCCAAACGCCCTCGATCAGTAGCGATTCGATCCAGCCCGCCGGAAGCAGCGCACCCACTCGAACGCCGGCTCCATCGAGGATTGCCTGAAAGCCATCGCTCAGCGGCTGGCCCAGGGTAAACACCGCCTGAAAGAGCATCACCACGACTGCCAGGAAGAGCAGCGGCCCCCAGACCCGGTCCAGCAGCACTCGATCCAGCTTTCGCGTCGTCTCGGACGACAAGGGCGCTTTGTATTTGGTGCGAGTGCTGACGCCTGTCGCCCACTGGCGGTAGCTGGCCGCGTTGCCCATGATCGGCAATTGCAGCGGCCGTTGCACCTCGGCATTCTTCCGCGCCAGAAAATTCCGCACCGCATCGAGCCCGGTGCCGCGGGCCGCGCTGATTTTGGCCACCGGAGCGCCGAGCTCCTGGGCTAGCGCAAGGGAGTCGACCTCGCCGCTGCGCGCCTCCATCACGTCACTCATATTCAACAAAATCAAGGTGGGCAGTCCCAGCTCCAGTACCGGCCCGGCCAGCATCAGCTGACGGCTCAGGTGCATGGAGTCGAGTACCAGTAGGATTGCGTCCGGCGCAGGGGTCCCCGGCATTGCCCCATGCAACACGTCGACCGCGACTCGCGCATCCTCTGTATACGAGCTCAGGCTGTAGATTCCCGGCAGGTCTATGAGCAACAGGTCGCTGCGCCCGATGCCACTTAGTTTCCCGATTCGCTGTTCAACGGTCACGCCCGGATAGTTGGCCACTTTTTGCCGCAGGCCGGTCAAACGATTAAACAACGTCGATTTGCCCGAGTTCGGCGGACCCACCAGGGCAACCGTCTGAATCTTGCCCGGCGTTCGCGGGCCGGAAGGAAGCTGGATCGAGACTGGGGTGCAACAACTCATCTCTTGCCTTCCTTTCCGGTCACCGAGCCGCCGGCTGCTGGGTCGTTAGTCTGGCGAACTCGAATTGAACCCGCCGTGTCCCGGCGGAGCGCGATCTCCAGGCCATCGATCGCATACACCGTGGGATCTCCGGCCGGGGCGCGGCGCAATGCCGTCACTCTGGCCTCCGGAATAAACCCCATGTGCATCAAGTGATGCTGCACTTCCTCAGGCAAATCCAGCTTGGACACCACCGCATGCTGTCCGATGCCCAGTTCGCTCAACGCCATCAACTTGCCTGCCCCGCTCGAATTACGTTTTCTGGTCCGCTGCCGGGCCGTTAAGATGAATATACCGTAAATGCGACCGATTTAATCGTACATCGCGGCGGGGCGAATTTTCCCCTCTCGGTCCGCAAGCAAGCGGCAGATGTGATTACCTAAACACAGGTGCCCTTGTTACCTATAACGGCCATGAAATAGATTCGAGGTGTGTTAGCCTCACCTTAGATTAGTTCGATAGAGCGAAGAGGTTTTTGGAGCAGAGCAGGGCCAGCGGTTTCGGAGTTTTGCAACAGCGCAAACATGGCCGCCTCCAAAGGTCTCTCGTCGGCCCCGGAAAGCACTAGAATCGCCTAATGACAATTGTGAAGGAGCCTGCGGGATGCAAGCGCCAGAAGTAGCATCCGAACGGCAGCAGGACGCTCATCTACCGAGTGAACAGGAGCACTCCGAGCGCCAGGAATTCATCCTGTCGCCGGCGGACTTTCGCAAAATACTCATCAAACGCCGCTGGGCCATCCTGGCCTGCTTTCTGCTCGGCATCATCGTGGCGGGCATACTTACGTATCTCACCGTGCCCGTTTACGAATCGGTGGCACGCGTCGACATTAACCCCTCCCAGTCAACAAACATCGGAATCTCCGACGTAATGGATAACAAGCTCGGCCAGGATACTTCGACCCGATTGCTCACCCAGGTCCGGATTCTGCAGAGCGACTCGGTAATTTACGCAGTTATCGAATCGCAAAACCTCTATACCAAGGAACCATTCTCTCAGGTCTTCAAAATTCTCCTGATGGGAAGGCAGTGCAAAGACTTCTGCGGCGTAGAACGCACCCCATTTCGCGTCACCGGTCAACATGCCGGGAAAATGCACCCGGTCCCCAATGCCACTTGCCGTCGCCAGCGAAGTCAGCTCTGGTTTCAGCTTTTCCTCGTCAGGGCCCGCGATGACCAGATGAATCTCGGGATGATCGCGATATAAATGGGCAAACGCCTGAACAAGCAGATCGCATCCTTTTTTCTTGTGCAGCCTGCCAATAAAAAGGATGAAGTTGCGGTCCCGCACCTCAGGGCATACGGCATAGAACTGCTCGATCTGAAGCTCAGGCTTCCCGGCAGGCGCGACGGTGCCATAAGGGACGACACAGCTCTTCCACTCACTGTGCGGAAACGTCTGCGAGGCCAGTTCAGCCTCAGTAGGAGACGTGAACATCACTCTGAGTGCGTCGCGCAGCAGACGGCGTTCTATGGCCGACCAATATAAGGCCTTCCTAACATGTTTGAGAGGGTAGGCCTTCTTGAACCAGGGATCGAGCATGCCGTGGGGAAACACGACATACGGCGTCGTTCCGCGACACTGCTTCCAGACCGCATGGCCGTGATACTGCCACAGTCCATTGACGACCACGCCGTCGAAGCGCGAAAGGTTCTCCTTAAGCCATCGATCGAGCCGCGGAGTGAACCCGTATTTCCCTAAGCCCGGACCGACGCAGTGGACGGGCATACCCTCGCAGTTCAGGATCGGCTGGTCGGGAGCGTCGAGGCAGACAACCTCCGCTTGATAAATGCCGGCGCGGCGCGCGGACTGCGCCATTTCGCGGACTACGGCCGTCGGCCCCCCGCCCGTAAGCGACATAGAATGAATAGCGTGCAGAATACGCATCTAGACCACACCGTACCTTGCGTGAGCCCCGCCACCGTTGGCCCTGTCGCGAGAATGGCGATCCGAAAGGCGAAACGTTGAGGTCAACCCTACCATAGCGGCATTGAGGTGTTGCCCATCAGCTCGGGGCGCAGCACACTCGACCAGTCGGACGCCGGTAAGAGCGCAACCGGCGACAATCAGGAAGTAACTGTGCGTCGCGGCACGAATATCGCCTATCCGAATTGTAGTAATCCGCCGCTATTCTTCGTCGTCGTCCTCGTCATCGATAACATCGTCGTCCAGATCGTCATCGGGATCGTCGAGGTCGTCTTCGTCGTCAAACTCTGCATCATCCTCGTCGTCGAGGTCTTCGTCATCTTCTTCATCGAGGTCGTCGTAATCATCGTCGTCTTCATCCTCGTCCTCGTCTTCGTCGTCGTCATCGAGGGCCGCGGCAATCCCGATCTCGCTCAGGGAGTAGTTTGATTTTGCCGCGACGCCTGCTCCGCTCGCAAGAACAACGACAGCCGCGTTGACAAAAGGAGTAACCCCATCAAAATCATCGGCGGACGTCTTCAGATTCCCGTTGACATCGGCGCTGAACGGAACGAGGATAGCGCCTGCGAGAAAATCTCCGGGTAAGTGGGCAGGGCGGCGAAGCCTTGGAACGACCAGCCTCGCGTGGCCCGGGATAAGTTGCTCGCCGCAAGAAATAGCGACATTAGATTGCCGGTTTGCATTTGTTTTCAGTGTCATTACCTGGACCTTTCGGTTAAGTATTATTTGCCACGGGCGGTATCGATTCCTGGTCTTACGATGCGCGAGAATCCCGATGCGCGACCTTGCTCTCTTGCTGTGGTTCCTCATCGTTGTTGTTTCGAATGTGTCTCATGATGACACAGCTCGGTGTCGCTCTTGTCAAATCTTAAAGTACGTTGGCCGAGACGCCGATATTGAAATTGGAAGGAGTCGTTATGTCCGTTAAGACTCTGAATAGCGCTCAACCGATGGTCCTGCCCGCCAGGATCTCTCACGCCCGTACATACTCCATCGCGCCCACCCCGGTACCCGTCCCCGCGTCCCTCCCTGGCGAAAGACCATATGCGTCCACCGAGGACATTGAGGCTTTTCTTGAAGCGGAAAATCCGCTCGGCTGCTTTCGGGGAGTGATGTGGGTCATGGCCTTCAACGTTGCCGTCGTCCTGGTGGGCCTTACGATTTGGCAGTGCCTGAAGTTCTTGGCGTAGTTTTTTTATGGTTATTCGACCCGTCCTCCCAGTGGAGAAGAGTATCGGATTCGTCCCCTCTACCCACTCCCGCCATTGCTCGCTCGCGCCATTCGGAATGCCTTCTCGATGACCGCGACGGAAGCTGGAGCCAAACGATAAATGCCATGCGAATTCAACTCTTCATGGCGGACCCATCGAACATCGTCGGCGTCGCTCCCCGGCTTGAGTGTGCCTCCTTTTACCCTGCATAGAAAATCGATCAGCACATAGTGATACCGGATGCGCACACTCTCGGGGACAATCTTGTCAAGGACCTCAACAATCGCCTGCGGCTCGACCTCGAGACCGGTTTCTTCGCGGACCTCTCGCCGTACCGCAGCCTCAAGCGTCTCTCCCAGTTCGAGGGCGCCGCCGGGAATCGACCACTCCCCCTTCATCGGCTCATGCCCGCGCAGCACCAGCAATACCCGGTTTCCATCGAGAATAACCGCACCCACGCCCACGATAGGAACTTCCGGAAACTCTCTTCGCGTCAGGCCATTCACTCCAAGTTCCGCGCCTCTTCTCCTTGCTTTCCCGCCGCTTTTCTCTTGTTCAGAGCTTGAGCGGCTTTCCATATTCCTCGCCGAAAACCGTGCGTGCCATGCTGAATCGACCACCGGAAAATTTTTGCGGTCCCTGGGTGTGACCAATCGCCAGCAGAGCCACTACTGTATAGCTCAATGGCAGGCGCAACACCTCGCGGACCTTGTCCTCCTCGAATCCCTCCATGGGCGCAGTATCGAAGCCAAGCGACTCGGCCATCAGCATCATGCTGGTGAAGGCGATCATCACATGCCGATTCAGCCACATCGGCAGGTTGGGATGGTTCGAAAGATATTCCGGGACGGTGATCCTGGCCTGTTCGGCATAGTTCTCCGGCATGCCGCCTTCGCGCCCGAGCCGCAACATCTCCTCCAAATCGCCATTCCGCCAGCCGTCGGCGTCACCGCAGGCCACCACGACCGCCGAGGCCTCCTCGACCTTGGCCTGGTTATAGCACGCGGCGCGCAGCCGTTTGCGCTGCTCCGGGGCACGAACCACCACAAATCGCCAGGGCTGCAGGTTATAACCGCTCGGGGCGTACAAACCGGCCTCGATGATCTTCTTCAGATCCTCGTTCGGTATCGGCCTGCCATCGAAACTTGAGGTCGCCCGGCGCGCCGCTATCACCTCGCTGAGCGGCTTTTCGGTTGGATTTACCATGCCCCGTTCTCGTCCCCGTCTTCTTGGATGCAGACCGTCATTGAATCTGCGCCATTGGCAACTCGTTGGCAAACGGCCGCTCATTGGGCGCGTTGGCAAACGCCCATAAGCCGTGGAATCCCTCTCGCAACTCCGGATGCTGGGCCAGCATGGCCTTCATGAGCTCAACGTTCCGAGTGCGGCTCGCCACCGGATCCGACACGTCCTTTGCCCCATAGTCGATCACCAGATCGAGCCCGCCCAGTGAGCTGTCCGTATGCATATCCTGGACCTCAAAGCCCTGGCCACCGCTCCCCGAGACCAACATAGGCTGAGTGTTGGTCGGAAGCCCCGAGGGAGCGATCGCCGCCTGCTCCTTCAACAGCTTGTCCAGGTTGGGGCTCGACAGGAAATAAACCGGCGTCAGCAACGACACCGCTGTCTGATAGTAGAAATACGCATTCCAGTGCTGCCCCTTTTTCGCAAAATCCCTCGCTTGGGTCCAGAACCACACCCCATCGTGGCCAGCCGACGTGAGCGGATGGATGAATGCTCCGGCCAGCTTCCAGTGCGTCGACGCAGCCGAATCCCGGGCCAGGATAAAGGTCAGGGTCTGCGGAGACTCGACCCCGGTCGCGTGCAGGATGGTGAGCGCGTAACTCCCCGGCGGCAACTGTGGAATCGTGAGCACCACTTCATGCGAGTCTGCCCCGCCGCAAAAGAATTGGGTCTCATCGTCGGCGGTCTTCAGGTCCGTGGAGTCCAGCAGATACAAGGATTCGACGGTGATCGTGCCGCGTTCGATCAGCGGCGCAGCCGATTCCGCAGCGGCCGCAATCGAGTCGAAGCGCTCGGCAACCGAAGGGATCGTCTCCGTTTTAAGCGCAGCGGTGTTGCCCGCCTGCACTAACGCCGCCAGCGACTTTGCCGAAGACACCAGCGAGTTCCTCTGCGCCTCGGTCATCTGCGACTGGGGCGTGCAGGAGACGGCCCGCACCTCAGGAGCAGCCATCCAGGCCAGCAAAACCAGCACAAGAGCCACCCGGGCTCTACTCGACGCACTCGCGCAATTCACCCGGCGCGTTATTTCAAGAACCGCGCCCGCGCAGACGCGCTTGACCGCACAAAACTGCTTCAACATTACCAACGATGTAATCATGGCGAACGAAACCAGACCACTGCTAGTCTATACATACATGAAGCGGAGTTGGGAACGGCGCCGGTTTCGCCTTCCAGCCCCTCAACGATATGGCCCAATCCAGACGGCAAAATCGGACTCAATTTCTGAGCGGGATTCCATGGCTGCTTACGGCCATGATCGCTGCTCTGATCGCCGTCCCAGTCGCCCGAGCGCAGCCGCAATTTGGACAGGGGTTTTCACATCCGGGCCAGGCTGCTCCTGCCGAAAATGCCGCCTATTCCGCCGCCATTAGCCAGCCGAATCCGGAAGCCAGAGTGTCGGCGATACAGCAATTTCTGATTCAATACCCGAATAGTTCGCTGCGCCAGCCTGCTATCGCGCAGATGATGCTCGCCAAACGCCAGGTCAGTGTGCCTGGCACGATGCCCCAACAGCCGATGAATCAACCCATGAACAGGCCAGCGATGGCGCCCTTCGCCACTGGCCCGGCTACGGCGCCGCCCGCCCCCGCACCGGTTCTCATGCCTCAGCCTGTGACTACACCCCGCGACTCTCTCCTGCAGCACCCGGCGAAACCAGCGGACGTAACTGTGAAACCGGGGAGCCTGACCATCAAAGCCGACAACTCCTCGCTCTCGCAGATTTTGCAGCAGATCTCGAAATCCACCGGAATGAAAGTTGACGGGCTAGGTCAGGACGAGCGCATCTTTGGCAGCTATGGTCCCGGTGACCCCCGTGAGGTCTTGCTCTCTCTGCTGGAAGGTTCGGGCTATAACGTGCTGATGGTTGGCGACGATAAGGGCGCGCCGCGCGAGTTGTCGCTAAGCCAGCGCTCGGCGGGCAGCAACATTGCCTCAGCAGCCTCTGCGCGCAATAACCGCGAGCAAGAGGACGACGAAATCGAGCAGGAGCAGCCGCAAGAGCAGCCGCAACCGGTGACTCAGACCCCACCCGGCAACCCGGAGGGAACGCAACCGCAAAAGACTCCCGCTGAGATTCAACAAGAGCTGTTCCGGCTGCGTCAGCTGCAACAGCAGCAACAAGTGCCGCAGCAACCGCCCCAATGACCTGCATTTACCTTTGATTTGAAATGCACCGGAAGTCCGCGAATGAAAAACCTTCGAAAGAGCCTAGGCCTCAATCGTTTGCGTCTTGGCCGGGGTAGCCGAGAGCTCAGGGCGGTGCGATTGCCAGCGAAGCAACGCGAAGCCCGCTCGGCATACAGCAAATGCTAGAATCACGCCCAGCCCCAGCGAAGCGAGGGCAGCGCAAATCAACGCCAGTGTGCTCATCAAATCTTGCATGACCGCCTCAAAAACTCAATCTTTCCTGAAAGATAGTCCATTTCTCGATCACGCTTGCTGAAGCCAGACCTTACTTGGCATTCTCCATCCTACAGCTAGGATGCAACGGCACGACCGGCGTTGACCCGGCTTTCTATTGCCTAATAAGATACTGTCAGGGTTTTTGCGTCTCAATTGTAATTTAGCTCAGAGTGATTCGCTCGGCACTCGCAAGCTCCGCGCGCACTATTCCGAATTTCTCTTGCACCTCCAACATGGCAATCACTCACATTACCGTGCATGGCGCGCGCCAACACAATCTTCGCGACATCCACGTCTCGATTCCGCGCAACACGCTCACCGTGATCACCGGTCTTTCCGGCTCGGGGAAGTCCTCGCTCGCCTTTGACACCATCTACGCCGAGGGCCAGCGCCGCTACGTAGAGACCTTATCGACCTACGCGCGCCAATTCTTAGATCAGATCGAGCGGCCCGATGTGGACTCCATCGAAGGCCTGAGCCCGGCCATTTCGATCGAGCAAAAGACCACCAGCCGCAGCCCGCGCTCAACCGTAGGCACCATCACCGAGATTTACGATTATCTCCGGCTGCTCTTCGCCTCGGTCGGCATACCCCACTGCCCGCAATGCGGAAACCCTATCTCGCGCCAGACTCCTGAGCAGATTGTCGAGCGCATTCTCGCGCTGACTCCCGGCGAGCGCGTCATCATCTACGCGCCGGTCGTGCGTGGCCGCAAGGGTGAATTCAAAGACCTGCTTGATGAACTCGACCAACAAGGCTTCCGCGCCCGAATCGACGGCGAACTCCGCGACCTTTCTGACGACATCCAGCTCGATAAGCGCAAGAACCATACCATCGAGGCCATCGTCGACCGCGTCGTGCTGAAATCCGGAGACGAAAAGCTTGTCAAGCGCCTCGAAGCATCCGTCGCCAAATCGCTCCAGATGGCAAATGGACTGGTACTCATAGGTTTCGCTGGCACCCCCAACGGCGTCAATGCCGTTCCCGACCAACTTTACTCGTCGTCCATGGCCTGTCCCGATTGCGGACTCGATATTCCCAAGCTGGAACCCCGTAGCTTTTCCTTCAACAGCACCTACGGAGCCTGCCCCAACTGCCACGGCCTCGGAAGCATCTACGACTTCGATCCCGCTAAAGTCATCTCCGACTGGTCACGGCCATTGCTCGATGGCGGCCTCGGCCCTGGCTCCGCCTCGCAATATCTGATCAAGCTCATCGAGCTCGCAGCGCAGAAATACAAAATCGATCTCGGCAAGCCATTCGAGCAGCTTCCTGAGAAGCACCAGACGCTACTGCTCTACGGTCCGCCAAAAAACGAAGCGCCTCGCACTGGATTTCACGGCATCCTCTCCTATCTGCGCGACTGGACCCGCGACCTCAAATCGGATGAGGCGCGCGAATACATGCTGAAATTCATGACTGCTTCGGCCTGCCCGGCCTGCCATGGCACTCGTCTGCGTCCCGAATCGCTGGCGGTCAAGGTAGGCGCGATGTCGATCGCCGACTTTACCTCGCTGCCTCTGCGGCGCGCTCTTGAGGCTGCCCGCAAACTCGACTTTACCCAGCGCGAGGCCCTCATCGCCGACCGGCTCCGCCGCGAGATCGTCGAGCGCCTCGAATTCCTCGACTCCGTCGGCCTCAGCTATCTCGCTCTCGACCGCAACGCCGCAAGCCTCTCCGGCGGAGAAGGTCAGCGCATTCGCCTCGCCACCCAGATCGGTTCGCGCCTGCGCGGTGTCCTCTATGTGCTTGACGAGCCCTCGATCGGACTTCACCAGCGCGACAACCAGCGCCTCATTGCCGCGCTCGAGTCGTTGCGCGACCTCGGCAACACCGTCCTCGTCGTCGAGCACGACGAAGAGACCATCCGCCACGCCGACTATGTTGTCGATCTTGGCCCCGGCGCCGGCAAGCTCGGCGGCTACGTCGTCGCTCAGGGCACACCCGCCGACATCGTCCGCGCGGCTGGATCACTCACTGGGAAATATCTCTCCGGCGAAGCGAGCATCCTGCATCGGATCGCGCCGCGCCCGCTTAGCGGAAAACAGATCGTCGTCGAAGGCGCGCGCAGCCACAATCTCAAGAACATTACCGCCGGCTTCCCGCTCGGTGTCATGACCGTCATCACCGGAGTCTCCGGCTCCGGCAAGAGCACGCTCGTCAACGACATTCTCTATCGCTCGCTCGCTCGCGAACTCTACGGCTCCCGCGAAGAGCCCGGCGAACACGACAAGATCAAAGGCTTCGACCAGATCGATAAGGCCATCCGCATCGATCAGTCTCCCATCGGCCGCACGCCGCGCTCTAACCCCGCAACCTACACCGGAGTCTTCACCGCAATCCGTGACCTTTATGCCATGCTGCCCGAAGCCCGCGAACGCGGCTACAAACCGGGCCGATTTTCCTTTAATGTCGCTGGAGGCCGCTGCGAAACCTGCCAAGGCGACGGCCAGCGCCGCATCGAAATGAACTTCATGCCCGACGTTTACGTCACCTGCGAAGTTTGTAACGGTAAGCGTTACAATCAGGAAACTCTCGCAGTGAAGTTCAACGGTTACTCGATCGCCGACGTCCTCGATCTCGCCATCGAAGACGCGCTGCCCGTCCTCGCCGACATTCCCAACGTCCGTCAGAAGCTGCAGACCCTCGTCGACGTCGGCCTCGGCTACATCCATCTCGGCCAATCCGCGACGACGCTGTCCGGCGGCGAAGCGCAGCGCATGAAGCTCGCCCGCGAGCTCTCCAAGCGCCAAACGGGACGCACTCTCTACCTGCTCGATGAGCCCACAACCGGTCTGCATTTCGATGACGTTCGCCGGTTGCTCGAAGTGCTGCATCGCCTTACCGATCTCGGCAACACGGTCATCATCATCGAGCACAACCTCGACGTCGTCCGTAACGCCGACTGGATCATCGATCTCGGCCCCGAGGGTGGCGAAGGCGGCGGATGCATTATCGCCGAGGGAACCCCCGAATTCGTGTCCACCGTCGCGGACTCACACACCGGCGAGTTTCTGCGCCACTATTACGCTCAGACCCATACTTCGATCTCAGCCACACCACCCACAGCAGCCGCCCTGCCCAAGCTCGAGCTTTCGTCCAACGGCAACCATTCCATGCCAAAGTCCAAGCCAACCCGTGCTTCGCGGAAGCGCAAGCCGGAACTCGTTTCCTGATGGATAACCTGAACAATCTAAAGCACCAGCCTGGACTCGATATCGCTCCAGTCACCGAAGCCTCACCGGACGGCACGCCGACCTCCGAACCGATCATTCTCGCCGACGTTGCGGACTCGCAGGTAATCTCGCAACCCAGGCCTATCGAGCGCGAACTACCAACCCTCGGAAATACTCTGGTCTTCTTCGCCCTCGCCGTCGCCGTCACGCTGATGCTGGGCCTCCTGATCCTTTCGGTCGCTGCGTTCTTTTCGCCCGGTCATTCCAGGGATTTCAGGGCCCTGGTCCTCGACCCGCGACTCGCCGTTCCTTCGCAGGCCATCGAATATCTCGCCCTGCTCGCACTGACCGTGCTGCTCTTCCGCAACCTCTGGGACCGGCCCTTTTGGCGAACCATTCACTGGAACGCCCCCGTCATCGCGAGACGATGGATTCCTTTACTCGTCGTCGGGGTCGCGCTCGGCCTGCTCAACGGTGTCGCCAGCAATCTGCTGCCTATGCCCAAAGAGGCGCCGATCCTCAACGATCTGATGCGCAGCACCGCCGGCGCATGGCTCATGTTCCTCTTCGGCACAACACTCGCTCCATTGTTGGAGGAGATCGCTTTTCGCGGCTTCCTCTTGCCGTCGTTGATTAATTTCTTCAACCGGCGAACCCGCCGCCCTCAGCTGCCAGGGAACATTTTGGCGCCTTTGCCTTCCGGGGATGGCTCGCCGCTCATCGCGCCAATCGCGATTCTTCTCGCCAGCGTCCCCTTCGCGTTGCTCCATTCCGAACAGGTCTCCGGAGCCTGGGCGCCTGTCTTGCTGATCGGAGTCGTCAGTGTTGTGCTCTGCATTATCCGCCTGTGGACCCGGTCCCTCGCCGCCAGCACCTTCGTCCACGCAACCTACAACTTCACCCTCTTCGCCGGAATGATGATCGCCAGCGACGGCTTCCGCCATTTGGACAAGCTGAATAACTAGCACCCTCCACCTCGTGCAACAACCCGGCCAAGCTAAAATCAACTCACCAGCCATGACCACCAGCCACCGTCAGACCCTGCTCACCCTCCTCGCTCGGACCTCCTTCAAACTCGGCGAATTCAAGCTGTCCTCGGGAGCCACCAGCGACTATTACATCGACTGCCGCACCACCACCCTCCACGCCGAGGGCGGACGCCTCACCGGACTCGCGATCCTCGATCTTATCCACCACCACAAGCTCAAGCCCGCAGCCATCGGCGGCCTCACCATGGGCGCCGACCCCATCGTCTCGAACGTCGCCTCGGCTAGCGCCTGGCACGCGCAAAAGGTAGCCGCAGCGCCGCTCATCCACGGCTTTCTTGTTCGCAAAGCGGAGAAGGCGCACGGCACTGGACGCCGTATCGAGGGCTTCTTCGAAAAAGACGCGCCTGTCGTCATCGTCGACGACGTCTGCACCACCGGAGCCTCCACGATCACCGCCATCGAAGCCGCCAAGGAAGCCGGCATGAACGTCATCGCCGCCATCTGCCTCGTCGAGCGCGAAGAAGCCAAAGGCCGCCCCAGCGTCGAGGCCGCCGTCGCTGCCGCCAATCCCGACGCGCCGTTCCTAAGCCTCTTCACCGCCAACGACGTCCGCGCCGAATTCGTCAGCCACCTCGCACTCTAGCGCCAAGTCTTCTCCAATTTGTCATCCTGAGTGGAGGTCGCGCCGCGACCGGAGCGAAGGATCTGCGGTGTCAGCGACGAACTCTTCGGCACCAGTCTTCGGCTGCCCCACAAACCCGATAAACTAGAAGAATCGGCCTAGTCCCTATTTCCTAGTCGCTAGTCCCTGCTCTTCCCATGGACCTCCAGGAAAAAATCCGGACCCTCCCCATCAAGCCTGGGGTTTATCTCTACAAAAACGCCGACGGCGAGGTCATCTACGTCGGCAAGGCGAAGAACCTCCGCGCCCGCGTCCGCTCCTATCTTGCTCGAAGCCAACCAGGCCAACGCCAAGACCGGCTCGCTCATGCGCGAGGCTGTCGACCTCGACTACATCCTCGTCGACAACGAACGCGAAGCCCTTGCCCTCGAAAATAATCTCATCAAGCAGCGCAAGCCCCGCTTCAACATCCTGCTCCGCGACGACAAGACCTACCCCTACGTGAAACTCACGCTCGGCGACCGCTATCCTAAGATCTTCGTCACTCGCAAGCTGCGCAAAGACGGCAGCGCCTACTACGGTCCCTATTTTCCCGGCAACCTGGCGCATCGCATCGTCGAACTGATCCATCGCAGCTTCCTGCTGCCAAGCTGCAAGCTCGATCTCTCGCGCTATCACCCGCGGCCCTGCTTGCAGTACTACATCAAGCGCTGCCTCGGTCCTTGCGTCGAAAACCTGACCACTCCCGATATCTATCGCGAAGCCGTCCGCGACGCACAAATGTTCCTCGAGGGCCGCCAGGCAGAGTTGGGCCGCTCCATCGAACAGCGCATGAACGATGCTGCCGCCAACGAGCAGTTCGAACTCGCCGCGAAATACCGTGACCTGCTCATCACCGTCAATCAGATGCAGGACAAGCAGCGCATCGCCACCACCGACGGCGACGAATCCGACGTCTTCGGCTACCACTACGAAAACGGCATGGTCGCCGTCAATCTCTTCCATCTCCGGGGCGGAAAGATCGTCGATCGCCGCGAATTCTTTTGGGAAGACCTTCCAGAATTCCTCGAAGCCGACGCCGAAGGCAATATTGATACCGACGTTGTTACATATTCAACTGAAGCCGCGCCAGAGGCCCTCGGAAATAGCAACCCCCCGCACGAACCGCTGCCGTTCGAAGCCGGAGCATTCTTCTCCGCGCTCCTTAAGCAGATTTATATCGACCAGCATTACGTTCCGCGCACCATTTACATTCCTGTCGACTTCGCCGATCGCGCCGCGCTCGCTACACTCCTCTGCGAACGCACCAATCACAAGATCGAGATCGCCGTCCCTCAGCGCGGAGAAAAACGTTCCCTCGTCGACCTCGCCGGCCAGAACGCGAAGCAGAGCTACGATCAGCGCTTTCGCGTCTTGCAGCCCAGCCAGAAAGCGATTCAAGAGAGCTTGCAGGACATCCTCACCCTCCCCGAACTTCCCCGCCGCATCGAGTGCTTCGACATCTCCCACATCCAGGGCGCGGAGACGGTCGCCTCCATGGTCGTGTGGGAAGACGGCGCAATGAACAAATCTGCCTATCGAAAGTTCCAGATCAAGACCGTTGAGGGAGTCGACGACTTCGCCTCGATGCACGAAGTCGTCACTCGCCGCTACAAGCGCCTCGCCGAAGAGAACAAGCCGATGCCGAGTCTCATCCTCATCGACGGCGGGCTAGGCCAGCTCCACGCCGCAGCCGCAGCGCTCGAAGCTTTAGGCATCACCACGCAGCCGCTCGCTTCAATCGCGAAGCGGGAAGAGATTATCTATCTATACGGCCAGGAAGACGACCCCATCGTGCTCGACCGTCGCTCACCAGTGCTGCATCTCGTTCAGCGCGTCCGCGATGAGTCCCACCGCTTCGCGATCACCTATCACCGCAAGCGCCGCGAGATGCGCGACCGCGATTCCGAGCTGCTCTCCATTCCCGGAGTCGGCGCACTCACCCGCACCCGCCTTGTCGAGCACTTCGGCAGCGTTCGCAGCGTGAAGGAGGCCGATATCGCCGCGCTAACCGCCGTCGTTCCGCGCAAGACCGCCGACGCTATTTACAGCTTCTTCCGCTCGAAGAAACCCGACGAGACAACGCCATTTCCTATTCGTGAAGTGAACCCGCGCTGCCGAAGCAGTCGCCCTACTTCGCGGCCCTTGTATCGCCATTCACCTCAAGCGGAATCTCGAATGAACCGGTCTTGTCCGTGGTGAGATCGTGGACTCCAACTCGCAGGAAGACCTTGCCTGGCGGCAGGTCGATGCCTGTTCGAATATGCAGCGAGTCGCGCTGTACGGCGGCATACACCTCTGGACTCAGCGGCCTGGCAAATGCTCCAACATCTGAGTTCAGCATCTTTCCGTCCTCATCATAAGCGATTACCGAGAGAGCCAGGCGACTGCGGTAAGTATCAGCCGAGGAATAAAACTGGATCTGCGCGGGGTTGATCGCGTACTCGATCGTGTAGTGCACCGCCGGCCCAGTGAGGTGAGGAAGCATTTTGTCTTCCCGCGACTTCAACGCCGGAGCGCCTGCCGCGATGATGCGCACGCCACCCTCCGGCTGGACCTTCGCCCGAAACGTCAAATCGGTAACGGCCGGGCCTCCGCGGAGCATAGCCGTCTTCATCGTCGGGTCAGGCGATGGAAAAGAATGCTTCAGTTTATCCGGCTCTTCCGCGTAGTAACCCTGGCGGTAATAGAGTTTGGTCTCGCCGCGATCGACTTCGAGTCGAATCTTCCGGAACTTTCCGTCCCATTTCTGATTCGCCGGAACATAGGAAATGCTGTAGTAATTCGATCCGTCGTTAAATGCCTCCATCATCGAACCCGTAAGGTCATTGGTGTTGTAATAGGCGCGCCCGCCGGTTTCATGCGCAATGGTCTGCATGATCTCGTGAATCTGCCCGTTACTGCCGGCGAAGGCCGCAAGGGTGAGTCCCATGTTCGCTACACTCGGTGCCTCCCCTCCGGAACCTCCCGCGGCCGGATTAAAGAGTCCATTATCGACCAGTCCGCGAGCGTCCACCGGATACACCGCAATGTTTCCAGACTGGAGCAGCAGCGCAAGATCGTAAATCCCGATCGTATATGACCGATCTCCTCGAAACGGATCAGAAGAACCAGCGAGCCCCGAGCTCTCCTGGCCCAATGATCCCGTGGTTGGAATAATGTCGATCGGAAAGGTCCCCGACAACCAGACCAGATTCTTGCGCCCCGGAAACTGGCTCAGATAAAGGCCCAGCGCCTTCAGTGCGCGAATCGTCTCTCCGACGACAATGTCGCTGCTTATGCCGGCCTCATTCGCATCCTGCAGCGCGAAGGTGTGCTGAACACCAGCTGAATATCCGCCCCCCATGCCCGCCGTCAGGTCCGGTGCATTCAGCGCGAGATTCAGGTTCGGATCATTAAAGAAAGCTCCAAGCTGCGGCGAAGCCTTCTTGCTCTTGAGCGTCGCGATCAGTTCGGCCGAGTCTTCGGTGAAGCCCTGCAGCATGGAAAGGCCATTGCCCAGCCGAAAGACAGCAACCCGAGAGCCGTGTGGCAACTCTTGCACCAGTTTCAGTAGTTCCTCCTGAGCAAAGGACTGATCCGACATAGCCGTGTTTAGCGAATCCAGCAGGATGGCGAAAAGCGGATACCTTGACTGGGCGCTTGCCGCATTCGTATAAGTATCGGCCGGCAAGACGGCATCCGTCGCAGGCACCCAACCGGCACTCCCGGTATGCTCTTCAAACGCAGCGATCTTCTGCTCAACGCCATTCTCAAAGATATGAAACCCGTTAGCCGTGAGCCCATGAACCGGCACGCCCCGTTTGTCGGTTACGACTACATCGGTCAGGGCGAGGTGACTCTCCACCCGAAATGTCGTCGTGCCCTCTGTCTGCTCGCCCTGCTGCGCTGGCGACGTACCACTGGATTGTGCCGAGCACAGCCCCGCTAGCAGACCGAAGGTAAGCGCGGCAAACCAGCCCCGCCGACGATTTGAGTGCAACGCTCGCATAGAGCCAGCCTCTCTCTCGGATTCTCACAAAAAACAAACCGAAAAGCCAATGGCAAGTTCGCAAGCGCTCATCCGGCTGCTCCTTCGGAACTTTCTTTTGCGAACCGGCAGACCAGACTGCACGTATGATTCACTGACGGGACGCTCCCGGCCATGGTGGACACCATCGGCCAAGGGTGACGAACTAACTCGCCAACCAGCTCCAGGACGACCAGAGGACAAGCATGCAGTTGCATCCGCCGATCGCTCGATCCCCGCTTGATAGGACCACCCTAATGCAGGCCCTGCAATTCGCCGCCATCGTCGCCCTGGTCAAGCTTGCGCTCCAGGTCGGCGCAACCATTTACACGACCCACATCGGCTACGGCTACTTCCGCGACGAGTTCTACTACATCATCTGCGGACGTTTCCTAGACTGGGGCTATGTTGACCAATCGCCGCATGGTCGCCCTGCAGGCGCGACTCGCCATCCTTCTCTTCGGCAAATCGCTGGTCGGCATTCGCATGTTCTCTGCGCTCGCCGGCGCAGCTCGTGTCTTCCTCACCGGACTCATCGCCTGGTCACTCGGCGGCCGCCGTGCCGCGCAGTTCCTCGCCATGCTCGCCGTGATCGTCGCGCCCTGCTATATCGGCGGCGATGGCTATCTTTCGATGAACTCCTTCGAGTCTATCTTCTGGATGGGCTGCATCCTCACCCTCATCTGGATCGTCCGCGGAGCCTCGCCGAAATGGTGGCTGCTCGTCGGCGTCTTCGCCGGCCTCGGCCTCGAAAACAAGCCCTCGATGACCTTCTTCCTCGTCGCGCTGGTCTTCGGGCTGCTCGTCACTCCGCAGCGCCACCTGCTACGGAGCCGCTGGTTCGCTGGAGCCATCGCGCTGACGATTCTTCTCGCGCTTCCCAATCTGCTCTGGCAGATAAGCCATCACTGGCCGACTCTCGAGTTCCTTCGCAATGGCCGCATCGAAAACAAGAACGTCAAAGTCAGCCCGGGCATCTTCATCCTCGAGCAGATATTGACCCTCCATCCGCTCAACGTCTTCATATGGGGAACCGGTCTGGTCTGGCTCTTCGCCTCGCCGCGCGCCAGAGGTTTTCGCTGGATCGGCGCAACCTATCTCTTCTTCCTGGCGATCATGATGGCGCTCCACGCCAAGGACTACTACCTCGTACCCATCTATCCCATGCTCTTCGCCGCCGGAGGAATCGCGTGGGAAGGCACAGCGCCACTATCAAAAGCGCGCGTCTGGCGACTCTCTGCTCGAGCCGCCGTGCTCATCATCACCGCAGCCATCATCTTACCCATGGCCTCGCCGGTGCTGCCGCCAGAGCAATGGTTGCGCTACACCCAGGCTCTGCACCTGACCACTAAAGCGCAGGAGAAGTACTCCAGCGGCCCCCTACCGCAGTTCTATGCCGACCGCTTCGGCTGGCAGGAGATGGTCGACCAGGTCACCCGCGTCTACAATTCGCTCTCGCCTGAAGACAAAGCCAAAGTCGGCATCTATTGCTCCAACTACGGAGAAGCCAGCGCCATTAACTTCCTCGGCAACGGTCTACCCTTCGCGATCAGTGGACATAACAACTACTACCTCTGGGGGCCGCACGGCTACACCGGCGAGGTTATGATCCTCATCACCGGAGACTCCCTGGAAAGCCTGAAAAAGTACTACTCCGACGTCGAGATCGTCGGAGAAATGGACCACCCTTACTCGATGGGCTTCGAGCACCGCCATATCTTCCTCGCCCGCGGCCGCAAGTTCGATCTCGTTAACGCGTGGGCAGATCGCAAGCATTACATCTGATCGCTGGATAAGCGGAAATACGCCTCAAAGGGCGCCATAAACTCGGCAGGCTTTTTCCCGAAGGAAAAAGCCTGAATGACGAGCCCAGATTTATTGCCGTTCCTGCTTTTGGTCTAGTGGCCAGTGCTCGCGGTCTCGGAACCGCTGCCGGTCAGAGGCGCAACTGCCAGCAGTATCTCCGTCCCGTTATCAAGACGAATATTCGAGGCTTTGTTCGTCAACACTCCCGAGTTGTCCGACTGAACCGCACTGTGCAGGCTCACTCCCGGCAATTCACCCGCAGGCTGGTCGAACGATTCCGTGCTCGTGACCTTTGCCGGAGCATTGGGAAGCGTGTTCTGCGGTCCCATCGCAACCAGCGTCGCCTTGATGGGCACTTCTTTGCCCTTCACCCGCGCCTTATCGAAAGTCAGCGTCAGCGTCGCCGCGCTCTTACCATGCGAAGCCTGCACGTCGACGATCCGCCCAAGCAACTCGGTGCCCCGGGGAAGGGTTAACCCCTCCGGAGTGTCGATCGGGCTGATAAGTTTCGCGGTAACGACCTGGCCTACAACCGCGTCTTTCGTATCAAGGGAATGGCTGAGCAGCGCGGAACCCGGCGTCAACTGCGCGACTTGTGATTGGGCAAAAGCCGACCCGCTTCCGGAGAAAGCCGAGAGCAGGGCTGCAATGGAGAGCGAAGTGATGGCAATTCGTATCATGAGAAAAACTCCTTTATGAATGGAATAAGAGTTACTTGTCACACAACATGGAGTGCGCTGAAATGACGAGCCACGGAACGGATTAATCCCGATCGGCCTGAAACTGGTCGCGAGGGGTATTTCACGACCGGCGATTACAGCAACAGCGAGGTAGGCAATGCGAAGCCATCAACGTCTCAGGATCCCATTCGGGAAAAAGCCTCACTCGAAACTTCTCGCTCCTCGCGAAAATCCTGTTGTTGATTTAGACGCAAGAGCAACGCGAAAAGGCTCAATAAGAGCTCCTCAGTTTGTCCTCAACGACTTTGCGCCAGAGCTGCAGCAATGCTCGACAGCGCGGCATCCATCCGTTCTACTGAATTCGCCGGGAATTTGTGAGAGGAGTCGATGGAGAGGCTGAGCCGCATAATCCCATGGCTGTTCGACTCACGCAAGGGTCTGAGTAACCATCTCATCCCGCGATGGATCTTCCTTCGCGCCCTCGGATTGATCTACTTCTCGGCCTTCTATTCACTGATCTTTCAAATCGACGGACTCATCGGCCCGCAAGGCATTCTTCCGGCGAAAGACTACCTCGCCGCCGTCGCGCAATCGTTGCCCGGCCTCAATCGCTTCTGGTTAGCGCCTTCGCTCTTCTGGCTCTCTGCCAGTTCGCACATGCTCATGGCAGTCACCTGGCTCGGCCTCATTGCAGCCGCGTGCGCCTTTCTCAATCTCTGGCCGCGCCTCAGTTTCTTCCTCTGCTTCATCTGTTTTCTGTCGTTCGTCTCGTCGTCGAGCGACTTCTCCAGCTATCAGTCGGACGGCATGCTCCTCGAGGCCGGATTCCTTTCGCTCTTCCTCGCGCCGCCCGGCCTGCGCCCCGGCTGGGCAGCAAAGCATCCGCCAATCCGCGCCAGCTATTTTCTCCTGCTCTGGGAGTGGTTCCGCATCTACTTCGAATCCGGCATGGTCAAGATTCTCAGCGGCGATCCCCAATGGCGCAACCTCACCGCGCTCGACGACTACTACCAGAACGGCCCGCTGCCTAGCTGGATTGGCTGGTACGCTGCCCATCTTCCCCACTGGTTCCACACCGCAACCACGGCCGGCACGCTCTTGCTCGAATTCGTCATCGTCCTGATGCTCTTTTTTCCCCGCCGCGTCCGCATCATCTGTTTCTGGATCGTCACCCCGTGGCAGATTGGCGTCATCCTCACCGCCAACTACACCTTTCTCAACTATCTGGTGCTCGCTCTCGGATTTCTTCTGCTCGATGACAAGTTTCTCCGCCGCTACGTTCCTAAACGTTTCAAACTTCCCCCTGCCTTTCAACCAGCCGACGAAGACCCGGTGCCCGCAGCGGACGATCAATCGGCGCCAGAGCCTTCACGAATCTCACTGCATCTTCACAGCCTGGGCGTAGCCATGGGCACCGTCTTTCTCACTTGGATGACCTATGCCACGACCGCAGAATTAGTCGGCATGCTCCTCCGCCCGAACCCGCTTCCTATGGCTCCCGTCGAAGCCCTCGAGCCATTTCGCATCGCCAACGAATACGGGCTCTTCGCCGTCATGACCCGAGGCCGCTACGAGATCGAGTTTCAAGGCTCCAACGACAATCAGAACTGGACACCCTACCCCTTCCGCTACAAACCGCAGGCGCTCAGCGAACCACCCGGTCTCTACGCACCCTACCAACCCCGCTTCGACTGGAACCTCTGGTTCGCCTCCCTCGGCGACTGGCGACAGAACCGGATCGTTCCCATCACCGAGGAGAAACTCCTCGCCAACGACGCCACGGTCCTCCATCTCTTCCGCGGAAATCCGTTTCCCAACTCGCCCCCGCGCTATGTGCGCGCTGTGCTTTGGCAATATTGGTTCACGTCGATGGAAGAGAAGCGCCGCACCGGCAACTGGTGGAGGCGCACTCTGCTCGGCCAATACGCGCCCACCCTCACCTACGGCGCCGACGGAAAGTTCGCCGTAGTCAGAGAGGCCGACGAACTCCCGCTCCACGAGTAACCAAATCCACATCGAACTCCGGTACCCGCACAGCGGCATGGTACTCTTGCACCACCCATGACCTCAGCGGACCCGGCCCAAACCGCCGCACCCGTGCAGCCCGGCGACCTTCCACGTGTACTCGGCGTCTCCCACGCGACCGCCATCGTCGTAGGCACCATCATCGGCAGCGGCATCTTCCTCGTCCCCCAGGAGATGATGCGCGCCGTCGGCTCCTCCTCGATGGTCTATCTCGCCTGGATCGTGGGCGGCCTGCTTTCGCTCTTCGGCGCCATGACCTACGCCGAGCTCGGCGCCATGATGCCCGCTACCGGCGGTGAATACGTCTACCTCCGCGGAGCCTACGGCGACCTGCCAGCTTTTCTTTACATGTGGACGTGGTTTTCCGTCGCTAAACCCGCCTCGATCGCCAGTGTCACCACCGGCCTCGCTCGCGTGCTTGCCATCTTCCCTGCGCTGGCCTGGCTCGACGGCGTCGCCATGCATGGTCGCTGGGAGATCACTTGGTCGCAGGTCTTCGCCATCACCGCCACCTGGCTGATTACCGGACTCAACTACCTCGGCATCCGCAAGGCCGGCGACTTCCAGCTCTTCTTCACCTGGCTCAAAGGCGCGCTCATTCTGGTCATCGCCGGCTTCTGCTTCGCGTCGGCAAGAGGCAGCGTGCTGAACTTCCACACATTTTTTCCCGGCGCGCACGGCGGTTTCGGCGGATTCATGATCGCCCTCATTGCCGCCCTCTGGGCCTACGACGGCTGGAACGACCTCACCATGGTCGCCGGAGAGGTCCGCCGCCCCGAGCGCAGCCTGCCCATCGCACTCATCTTCGGCCTCTTCATCGTCGGCGTGCTCTATATGGCCACCAACGCGGCCATTCAATACATCTTGCCCGCAGCACAGATCGCCGCATCGCCAAGACCAGCAGTGACAGCAATGGCCTTGGTCACAGGAGGCTGGGGAGCCGCGCTCGTTTCGGTAGCCATGTCCACCAGCATCCTCGTTACTCTCAACGGCACCATCATGTCCGGAGCCAGAATCCCCTTCGCCGCCGCCCGCGACAAGCTCTTCTTCGCGAAGATGGCGACCATCCATCCCCGCTTCCAAAGCCCATCGACATCGCTGATTGTTCAGGGATTCCTAGCGACTGTGCTACTACTCGCCGTCGGGCGCTTCCAGCAACTCTTCGAGTTAGCCATCTTCGCAGAATGGCTCTTCTACATGGTCACGGCAACCACCGTCTTTGTCTATCGAAAGAAACTCCCCAACGCAGTTAGACCGTATCGAGTCTGGGGATACCCAGTCCTCCCGGCGCTCTTCGTCGTCGCAGCAGGCATCTTGCTCTTCTACTCCTATGCAGAGAATTTGAAGAATTCGCTAATTGGGACGGGGATTATTTTGGTGGGGATTCCGTTGTTTGGCTTATTGCGCAAAAGCCGCACGACATAAAATCTGCGAACTCAGCGCCTGCGAAGACCAAGGATGCCTTCTGACAATAGACCATCGATAAAAGCTGACCCCAATCCGCTCCCAATGGCAAGGCACTCCGGATGAAAGGTGTCGTAACTCCCAAATTCAAGCCGGCCATTCTTCTCTATCTGAATATGGAGAATCGAGCCCGGAATGGTGCCGCCAATGGCCGCAAGGATCGCACCCTTGGTGGATGCCTCCAACGGAAGCACGACGAAATCTTGCCTTGGGCGAAGTGTGTTCCTCTTGAGGACGGCAGTCTCCTCATCGGAAGCACCTGGAAGTGTGTAAAGCTTGAGTGCGCTCAGGTCACCCTCGAAAGAGATGCGAGCGGAGCCCGCCAGCTCCGTCATCAGGGCCAGCAAAAAGCGGGTCTTGTTTCGGACTCGCCAAGGGGTAACCTTGATTCTGGAACGGTCTTCAGATCGCATGTGCGCTGTCCCTGAAAAAACACTGCTCACCAGATCCGCCGCACACCAAACTCATCCAGCTTGGCATCAGCGCTGATCAGCGGAATGTCCTCCGCCAAGGCTTGGGCTGCAATCATGCGATCAAAAGGATCGCCATGATCCCCAACAATTCGCCCGGCGCGAAGCGCAATCTCAGGAGTGATAGGAAGAAGTTCATACCCTGCTTCCCGCAACTCTTCAAGAATCCGCGCTTCGAGACGCCCCGCTTCAGGGAGCTTTCCTAACCGCACCTTAGTCGCGATCTCCCAGATCGAAGCAGCCGAAACCAGCGGAACTGTCTCGGGATCGCCAATGACGGCTGCAGCCTCAGAACTGAGTTGGTCTTTAGACAAACCTGCCCAGAGAAGAGCGTGAGTGTCGAGTAGAATTCTCACTCAGGATCGCTCACGCCATCCCAACCAGGTGGCAGCGGTTCCCAGAAAGCGTCCCCGAGAACAAACCCCGGCGTTTCCATAAATCCAAGGCGCGGCTTCTTCTTCACCGGCTCGATCGCCACCAGCTTCGCCACCGGAGTCTTCTCGCGCCCGGAGGTAATGATCACCTCTTCGCCCCTCTGGGCCTTCTTCACCAATTCTGAAAAGTTGGTCTTCGCCTCAAAAATGGTCGCGGTCGTCATGGAGATCACCTTTACCTGCTAACTTAGCTTAACCAACTTCAGGATTCGAGTCAATGGATCGTGGACACTAACTCCGTCTCCGCGCGACTTCCTCATAAAGCTTGATGTACTCTCCGGCCGGCTTCGTCCACGAATGATCTTCCGCCATCGCGTTCCGCACCAGCTTCTTCCAGCCCTCTTTATCGCCCTTAAACAGCGCAACCGCCCGGCGAATCGCCGCCAGAAAATCTCCCGGAGCATAACCGTGGAACTTGAAGCCGTTTCCTTCACGCGTCTCCGGATTCCACTCCGCAACGGCCTCATCCAGGCCGCCCGTCGCTCGCACGATTGGAATCGTCCCATAGCGATGCGCATACAGCTGCCCCAGTCCGCACGGCTCGTAATGCGAGGGCATCAGAAACGCATCCGCGCCCGCTTCCACCTTATGCGCCAGCGCCCGGTCATACGGCACACGCACCGAAATCTTCCCCGGATGCCGCTCTTGCAGCGAATGAAAGAGGTTTTCGTAGTAAGGCTCGCCATCGCCCAGCACCACTAGCACCATCTCCTCCGCAGCCAGGTCATCGGCGATCTGCGCAAGCAGATCAAATCCTTTCTGGGTTGCAAATCGCGAAACGATCCCCAGCACCGGCGTCTCTTCGCTCGCATGGCCCAGCCCGAAGGCATGCAGCAGGTCCCGTCTGCAGCTTGCCTTGCCTTCGAGGTTCTCTGCCGTGAAATGCGCCGCGATATTGCCATCCGTCGCCGGGTTCCATTTCACCGTATCGATGCCGTTCAATATGCCGTGAAGATCGTTCGCGCGCTTCTGAAATATGCCGTCCAGTCCACTGCCAAACTCCGCCGTCTGGATCTCTTCGGCATATTTGCGGCTCACCGTCGTCACGATGTCCGAATACACGACGCCGCCCTTTAGCAGGTTCAACTGGTTGTAATGTTCCGCCCGATCCGGCGTGTAAATGTCCCACGGCAACAAGAGCCGTTCCACCGTCACCGGTGGAAACCATCCTTGAAACCCCGCGTTATGGACGGTCAACATCGTCCCTGCCTTGCACAGCAAAGGATCGAAGTAGTAGCTCGTCCGCAGATAGATCGGTATCAGCGCCGTCTCCCAGTCATGCGCATGAAAGACGTCGGGAACTCCGAGCACCTTTGCGCTCTCCAGGACTGCCCGCGAAAACAGGCCGAACCGTTCCCAATTGTCCTGATAGTCGCCCGTTGGGGTCGCGTAGACGTATTCGCGATCGAAGAGCTCGGGGCAATCGATGAAGTAGTACTGCACTCCATCCTGCACGCCGCCATCAAGCACCGTCGCAAACCGGTTGTAGTATTGAAACGGAATGGTCAGGCTCTTGATTGCGACCACGCGGTCCTTCATCTTGGAGCTCATCTGGCGGTAGAACGGCAGATATGTAGTCACCTCGTGGCCCTGCTTTGCGACCTCGCGAGGCAGCGCGCCGATCACATCCGCCAGGCCGCCGGTGTTGATATAAGGAACGCATTCCGAAGCGGCGAAGACAATACGCATCGTTCAACTCCATTCTCGGCGGCGCATACTCCATCCAGTGCGGAGCAGGAATCGCCTTGCGTAGTCTAAATCTCACAGAACACAGCGGCAATCCAATCGGCATGAAACGCCAACGCGTCGCCCCTAAGCAATGACGGCCAAACCAAAGCTCGGACAAAATTTCCTCATCGACCCATCGGCCTCGCTCGCCATCGTCGAGGCGCTTGGCGACATCTCCGCTGCAACAGTACTCGAGATCGGCCCCGGCAAAGGCGCGATTACCAGGCTGCTCGCAGCGCGCGCGCAGCACCTGACCACCGTCGAACTCGATCCCATCCTCGCACAACAGCTAAGCCGGGATTACCCAGGGGTCAAGGTCCTTCAACAGGACATCCTGACCACCGACATCTCTGCGCTGGCCCACCCCGAGAAGCTGGCAATTGTCGGCAACCTGCCCTACTACATCACCTCGCAGATCCTGCTTCACCTCTTCGAACATCATCAGGCCGTCGACCGCGCCGTCATCATGGTGCAGCGCGAAGTCGCCGACCGCATCGCCGCGCAGCCCGGCACACGCGACTACGGCCTGCTCACCGCGACCACACAGCTCTATGCGCGCGTCGACACTCTCTTTACCCTTCCGCCGGCGGCCTTTGCACCGCCCCCCGATGTCCACTCCACCGTGCTGCGGCTCACTTTTGAACCGCACTATCAGACCCTTGGCGTCGACCCCACAGAGTTCGTAGCCTTCCTCAAGCAGTCCTTTGCCCAGAAACGCAAGACCCTTGCAAACAACCTCCGGTTCGCTGGATTCAGCCCGGAAAGGATAGTGACCGCATTCGACAAAACGCAAGTCCCCGCAGGAATTCGCGCTGAAGCGCTCCCCATCGAAGACGCAGCGCGGCTGTACCTAGCGCTCCGAGAGGCTTCCGAGCGCTAGCGAGCGCACCCCACCCTTCAACAGGCCTCGTGTCCCGTACTCCACAAAGGAAAAAGGCCGACCCACAAATGGGGGTCGGCCTTTCAAACCTGACACGTGGAAGCGCTACTTCGGATGGCCACCGCCAACGCTCGGACTTCCACCGCTCGGCGCCGAGGGGGCGCTCGGCGCAGAGCCGCCATGGAACGATCCAGCCGAAGGGGATGCAGCCGAGAAGCTCGAACGCGACGCCGAGCCGGCATTTCCGTAGCTTGAAAATGATGGCGCGGCTGGCCGATTACCAGCCACCGGAGCTGTCGGCCGGTAAACCGGGATATTCCCGAACTGCTGCCCCGCGCTCAAGCCATTTGGAGCGCGTTCATAGGTTGGCCTTATGGAGGCAGGCCCCTCCGATCTGTTGTACGCCAGCGCTGTCGGATTCGGTGTCTTCGGCAGCAAACGCGCTGTACCTTCCCCTACATTGACCGTCCTCGGCGCCGCTCCCAAACGCGGCGTCAGCCTCGTCGCTTCCGGCCCGCGGTCCACGGCAATCATCCTCGGTACATTCAACGGATGCGGATTGCTCACGGGTTTCCGTATCGGACTTGAGGGACGCGGCAACCGGTGATAACCGGGCGGGATATTCCCGATGCCGACCCCTGGATAACCTCGATTCCAGCCACGCCAGCAGTTGCCCGCCGGAATCCATCCCCAGCTATTAAAGCTGTTGAAGTAGTTCCAGGTGCCGCATTGGTAGGGCAGCCATCCCCACGGATAGCCCGATATCCAGACATAGCCCCCATATCCGCCGTAGCCACCGGCCGCGCCATAGTAGCCCCAATATCCGGAGCCGTAAGGGTCCCAGCCCGCGCCGGCGCCATCCGGGACCCAGAAAGAAGTTCCGTCGTTCGCGGCGTACCAGTTGCCGTAATAATTCAGATCGCTCACCCCGGCTGCCCCGGCATTACCACTGCCAATCGCCTCGCGCGTCTCCTGCGCCGCCATCTGGTTCATTGCCTGATCGCGGTCCGCGTTCCACTGGTCCCACGAATCCTGATCGATTCCCTGCGCCAGTAAATAGCGCGTCGAGGTGCCAGGATCGAACCTTACCGTCTCGTTCGCGTGCACATCGACCGCGTAGGCGGTCCCATTACTCAAATTCGCACTGCCATCCAATACCGCAAATTCGACTGGGTTCGAATCCAGGTTCACCCGAAACTTCACCGGCGCAGGCGAGATCACCTGATTGCCATTAAAGTGGACGACAAAACGCTGATTGGCCGTTCCCTTCATCTCGACATACGACAGGCCGGTCAGCAGATCGACTTCAGTCTTCGAGTTGTCCTGGGAATCGCGGCCCAACACTGTCATCGCTGCTGAGGAGTTCGGCGTGAGTCGAATCGTGCTTCCGTCCTCGAGCTGAATCTCCGCGCGGCCGTCTTCGCCCGTCTTCAGCGTCGAACCCTGCAAGAGCGGCATATTGGGATAGGCCTGGGAGAATTGCGTCTCCGTGCCCAGCAGAATTTGCACGCTCCCGACCACATTGCTCAACCGCACCGCGCGAATCTGATCATCGGCGCGCGCGTACACCGCCGCCGAGAGCAGCAGAGCGAGCAACAAACTAAGCAGGGTGAGATCGGTCCGGCTGAGCCCCGGGCCTGGTGTGGATGAGAGACAGTTCTTTCTGCGAGCCAAGTTCCTGAAAACTCTCTGGTGCCGCATCACAGCACCTCCATTCGAGGCGTTTGCCGGCTTGTTGGCCGGACTCTCGCACTGAATTCAAACCCGCCTCACATTAGGAAGTTTCGACCCATTTCCAGGCTTTGTACAGGGCTTTCAGAAAAAATCTGGCCCTTTAGGTCTCCAAACCCCTGTCGCGCTCGGAATCGATGATCCTATCGTAACGACGCCGTCGTGTTTCCCGCATTCAGCAGTTTTTTCGCCCGCAGCCGCGCTCGCTCCAGCACGGCGTCGTCTTCGGCAATCTCCTGCAAGACCGGCTGGATGCATTGCACCTCGAGGGCCCGGCCATCTTTGACGGCATCGAGTAGTACACCAAGCTCCTGATCGAGCGCCAGACGGTCATGCTTGTGCTCTATGGCCAGCCTCCGGCCCTCTTCCAAGGTGAAAGCAATCGACTCAAATATAGTTGTGAGCTTCTCTATCGCGCCCGATTTCGACCAGTTATAAGTGCACGAGCCGTTCCCGTCGGGCCCTTGGTAACTCAACTGTTTCAATCCCTGAAAAGCGACTTTGTCTTTGCCATCTTCGCACTTGATCGCAAAAAACTTCTGCGACCGCGCGGTCGAAAAGATTTGCTCCACAACCGGCCTGGAGAGCTGCAACGGACGGTTTTCAGCTTCAGCGAGCGTCTGATAGGAAGCCGAGTCCGCCGGCGGCGGTTCGCCTGGTTGAGAATGGAAATGCCCAGCACCGCTCTCGTCGATCAGGAAGGCGTATTTCGCCGGTTGCAGCTGTTTGTTTTCATAAGTGAATCCAACCTGCGCGCCGGCCGGCGTGGGCGCCTTCATATTCTGCGCCCAGGCTCCGCTCGTGCAGACAACGATGGTCACGGCAACCAGAACACGAAGCGCTCTAAAGCGCGGCCCCGCCAAGCTCCGTTCAGTCGTAGTCATCGCCCACCCAACCGCCCCGCCGGTGCTTGCGCCACCAGCGTCTGCTGCGTATGCAGGTGGCAAATCGCTACCGCAAGGGCGTCGGCCGCATCCGCAGGCTCGGGAACGCACTCCAGCCGCAACAAGCGGGTCACCATGAACTGCACCTGCTCCTTCTGCGCCAGCCCATAACCCACCACCGAGGATTTGATCTTCAGTGGCGCATACTCCGCCACCGGAAGCCCGCAGTTCGCCGCCGCCAGCAGCGCCACCCCGCGAATCTGCCCCAGTTTCAGCGCCGACTTCACGTTCGCGGAATAAAACACTTCCTCGATCGCCACCACTTCCGGCCGGTGCGCCTCGAGCAGCAGCATCAACTCGCGATAGACGAACCCCAGCTTTTGCGGCATCGTATCGCTCTTCGGCAGCCGAATTCCCCCCGAAGCCAACGCCACCAAGCACGGCTCGCGGCTGCCGGCAACGCCGAACTCGGCCCACTCCACCACGCCATACCCGGTGCAGTCGGTACCGCAGTCAATGCCAAAGACTCGCATTCGATTCGAGTCTATCCGAATCCCACCCCGCCTCCAACGGGAACCGGAAGCGTCGCCAAAGAGCGCGACTTATGCAACCGCTGCCATGGATCGACGCGTGTAAATTGATGGCGTCGAGCCGGAGAACAAAAATTTGACACATTTTAGACAATACCTATTTCTAAAATAGGTATTTTGCCCGTATAGTCTCTTCATGGCCAGAAATCCCGAACACCGCGACCTTTTTCCCGGCGCCCTCGAAGTCATGATCCTGCAGTCCCTGCGCTATAGACCCATGCACGGCTATGCGCTCGTAAAGCACATCAAGCAAGTCTCTGAGAATCTGCTCCAGGTCGAGGAAGGTTCACTCTATCCCGCTCTGCAACGGATGCTGCGCGAAGGCTGGCTCGAATCCGAGACCGGCACTTCTACCAAAGGCCGCCCCACCCGCATATATAGACTGACCGACGCAGGCCTGCGCCATCTCGAACAGGAAGTCGTCAGCTTGGAAAAGATGTTCGCTGGAATCACCCGCGTTCTCGCCGTCGCCGGGGCATAGGAGATCACATGCAGGCTTTCCGCTCCCTCTTCGGCCGCCGCCGGCGTTACGACGACCTCGCGGTCTCTATCCAGGAACACATCGCAGAACGAACTGACGAACTGGTCGAGGAGGGAATGCCTCGCGCGCAAGCCGAGCAAACTGCCCGCCGCGAATTCGGCAACGTCACTCTCCTCCAGGAGCGCAGCCGCGAGGCGTGGCAATGGCCCGCTCTCGAGTCCATTCTCGCCGACCTCAGGTTCGTCTTCCGCCGGCTAAGAAAGTCCCCGGGATTCGCCGTCACCGTGCTTCTGACGCTCGCCATCGGAATCGGCGCCAACACGACCGTCTTCAGCGTGATCAACGGTGTGCTCCTCAAGCCGCTTCCCTACCCGGAGCCCCAGCAACTCATTTCGTTGCGCCTCACCGCGCCGGGAGCGCCAGGTCTGGCTGAATTCCGCGACGAACTGCGCCTCTCTCCTTCTATGTATCTGACCTTTGCCCGGCACAATCGCGCCTTCCAGTCCATTGGCGTATGGCAGGCGGGAACAGCAAGCATCACCGGCGTCGCGCAACCCGAGCAGGTCGACACTGCCGTCATCAGCGACGGCATTCTGCAGACATTTAATGTGCCTCCCGTTGCTGGACAATGGCTGACAGCAGCCGACCAGGACTCGCACTCGAACGGGCGCGTGATGTTGAGCTACGGATACTGGCAGCGACGCTTCGGTGGCGATCCGAAGGTGGCCGGTCGCACCATCAGCGTCGACTCGCAGCCGCGCGAAATTGCAGGTGTAATGCCCCGCGGATTCAAGATTCTCAACTACAACTTCGATCTGCTGGTTCCGGCCGCCTTCGATCCGGTAAACGAGTCGCTCGCGGGCTTTGGCTATCGCGGCATCGCGCGGCTTCGGCCGGACATGACTATTACGCAAGCCAACTCGGACGCAGCCCGCCTGCTCAATGTCTGGATGGACTCCTGGACGAACGGTCCCGGAATGGACCCGCATTTTTACCTCAATTGGAAGATCACGCCTGCATTCCGGCCCATGAAAGATGCCGTAGTGGGCAGCATCGGCAACGTACTTTGGGTGGTGATGGGAACCATCGGCGTCGTGATGCTGATCGTATGCACGAATGTGGCAAACCTTCTCATGGTTCGCGCCGATGCGCGTAAGCAGGAGTTGCAGGTACGCGCAGCCCTCGGGGCAGGCAGATGGCGAGTCGCACGAGAGCTTTTGTTGGAGAGCCTAGCACTTGGCATGCTCGGTGGAATCGCGGGCCTCGCTATCGCGTGGGCAGGCCTCCATCTTTTGACGACGATCGGCCCGTCCAACCTGCCCCGCCTCAGCGAAATCTCGCTCGACGCCCGCTCGGTCGGCTTCACGTTGATGCTCTCAATACTTTGCGGATTGCTCTTCGGCTTTATTCCCGTAGTGCGCTATGTAATCTCACCGCAGGGCGTGGCATTACTCGGGGCCACCCGAACATCGAGCGCCAGCCGGGAGCGGCAGCGCGGACGCAATGTGCTGGTCGTCGCTCAGGTTGCCATGGCGCTGGTGCTGCTCATCAGCGCGGTGCTCATGATCCGCACCTTTGAGGCGATGCTCAAGGTCGATCCTGGCTTCTCCAACCCCAAGTCACTTCAGATCATGCGCCTCTCGATCCCCGATAACCTGGTCCACGATCCGGTCGCGGTCACACGGATGCAGAACAGCGTCCTCGACAAACTGGCTGCAATCCCTGGCGTTTCTTCAGTAGGCTTCACGGCTTCGGTTCCCACCAGCGGAGCCGAACCGAATTGGAATGAAATCTCTATTGAAGGCAGAAAGGAGAACGCAGAACAGCTTCCGCTACGCCTCTTTAACTACGTCTCGCCCGGCTATTTCCACACCGCGGGAACAAAGATCCTCGCCGGACGCGATCTTGAGTGGGCGGACGTCTATGGGATGAGGCCGGTGGGGATGATCTCAGAAGGACTCGCCCGCGAGTTATTCGGGTCGCCCAGCGCGGCCGTCGGCAAGCACTTCCGCGAATGGCCTGCCATGCCATGGCACGAGATCGTCGGCGTGGTTCAGGACGTCCGCGAAAACGGCGCCGATCAAATCTCTCCAGCAACCGTCTACTGGCCCTCGGTGATGCACGATATCTACGGTCCCGGAAGCTATGACGCGCGGCGCTCCATGTTCTTCGTCATGCGCACCGACCGTGCTGGAACGCAACCTCTTATCAATGAAATGCAGCAGGCGGTCTGGTCAGTGAATGCGAATCTGCCGGTTGCGGGCATCATGACCATGCAGGACCTCTACGGCGATTCCATGGCCCGAACGTCCTTCACGCTCGTCATGCTGGCCATCGCCGGGGCAATGGCGCTCGCGCTAGGAATTCTCGGCATCTACGGCGTAATCTCCTACGCAGTATCGCAACGCACCCGCGAAATCGGCATCCGTATGGCATTGGGCTCGACGAAGAGCGAGCTCAAGTGGATGTTCGTCCGCTCCGCGCTCCTCCTTACAGCTGTCGGAGTCGCCATCGGTATCGGCACTGCCGCAGCAGTGACCCAGTTGATGAAGTCGCTGCTGTTCAACGTCAGCCCGCTCGATCCAGTCACCTACATCACCGTGCCGTTGGTCCTCGCGGCGGCAGCCGCATTCGCCAGTTATCTCCCCGCTCGCCGCGCGGCCGCAGTAAATCCCGTCGAGGCCTTGAGAGCGGAGTAGCGCGGCAGCTCACGGTGGGGCGCTACAGTTGTTTTCCTGCTCCCACGTGTGCGCCTGGAAAGAAGCAACTGGAGAAATATCCTTGCCCCTCGCTTCCTAGTCAGGCTCGTTACCGTAATGGTCAGCCCAGGTGTTCCCGGTGATCCGTTCCGAATAGCTGTTCGGATCCTCCGGAAGCATGGTTGCATCCCAGGCGGCAAATTCGTCGGCTAGCTGGCGATAGACGTCAGGCTGTCGATCCTTAAGGTTGGCTCTTTCGAGAGGGTCGGCGACGACATCGAATAGAAACGTGTTTTCGCGTATCTTAAGCCACTTCATGTCGCCGTCGCGGACGGCGCGCTGGGAGTTTGCCTTAAAGCGCCAAAAGAGCTTTCGGGGAACCGGCGGCGCCCCTTGCGTCAGGGTCGGGAGAAGACTCATGCCGTCAGAGGGAAAGGCGGGATCCTGTTTGGCGCCTGCGGCATCGAGAAGCGTTGGCAGCCAATCCATTGTGATCATGACCTGATCGCTGACGGATCCGGCACCCATGCTCCGCGGCCAGCGAACGACTGCAGGTATTCTGATGCCGCCCTCGAGCAGCTCACTCTTTTTCCCGGTGAAAGGCCAGGTATCGGCGAATCGTTCTCCTCCGTTGTCGCTGGTGAAGATGACGATCGTGTTTTCGGCGATGTGCGCCTTCTCAAGCGCCGCCATGACGCGCCCGACCTGCCGGTCGAGGTCCATGACCATTTTCGCGTAGGTCTTTTGCGAGCCGCCATCATAGTCGCGCAAGCCGCCGATGCGACGCGACTCCGCCTCGTCATTTGGCCCCTCCCAGGGCCAGTGAGGCGCATTGAAGTGGAGGCTCAAAAGAAATGGGGTCTCTTTGCTGGCATACTCGTTGACGACGGTGACGGCTCGATCTCCCAGCAGGTCGGTGAGATATCCTACCTCGTGGACCTTCGCATCTTGGTCCCAAAGATCCTCTTCGACCATGGGTCCGACTCCGGGCTTGTGGGTGAAGTAGTCCACGGCTCCGCCGCGGAACCCGAAAAAGTGGTCATACCCGCTCTTCAGTGGGCCATAATCGGGAAGCCAGCCGAGGTGCCACTTGCCGACCAGGGTCGTTCCATAGCCAACTTTCTTGAGCAGCGAGGGCAGCGTGGGAAGGCCCAGAGGCAGCCCGACTTGCCAGCCGGGTCCCGCTAAAGGCTCTTCCAGACCAACCCGCAATCGATCCTGGTAGCGACCCGTGATCAAAGCCGTGCGCGTGGCGCTGCACACCGCCGAGTTTGCGTAGGCCTGGGTAAACTTCATTCCCTGCGTTGCCAAACGGTCGATATTCGGAGTCTGAAAGTCAGGCCGCCCGTAGCAGGACAGGTCGGCGTAGCCCAGATCATCGGCCAGAATAAAGATGATGTTCGGCCGAGCCAGGGTGCCTTTCGCGACGGCGAACTTTGATAACAGATAGAACGGAGCTATCGCCAGGGACGCGAGGGTCTGGCGTCGAGTTGGTCGAAAACCTGAAGTCATATATCTCCTGACTTGAGATTACAGCGCGTAAGACGCACAGGTCGGCGCCCGCGCCCTCTACGACGCTTCTCGCTCTTGGCACACAGACGCCGGCTTATAGAAATCCGGCGCAGGTATCGATGAAGGTCTATTCGTAACGAATGGCCTTCACCGGATCCAGCGCCGCCGCTCTCCGCGCCGGAAGCCAGCAAGCGAACAGGCCGACCGCGGCCAACACGCTTCCAACCACCAGAAAGATCGTGGTATTGGAAGTAACTCCGAGAGGCAAGCTCGACATCAGCCGCGTCACCGGATAAGCGGCGCCCAGTCCAAGCGCAAGCCCCGCGGCAATCTGCCAGAGACCGCGCCTCATGACCAGCATCGTGATGTTGCGCGCGTTCGCCCCGAGTGCCATGCGTACGCCGATCTCCTGGGTGCGGCTCCCGGTCGCGTGCGCAATCACTGCGTATAGCCCGATCGAGGCCATCAACAGCGCGATCATCGCGAACCCCAGGAAGAGCCTCGTAAATACATGGAGAAACCAGACGCGACGATACACCGCCGCCGGGAGCGGGGAAACATGCCGCAGAGGCAGATCGCGATCAATGCTCTCTACCGCGCTACGAACGGAAGTTGTGGGATCAACCGTAGATTGAACCACAAGGGCCATGTTGTTCCAGCCCTCCTGTCGCGATGGCACAAACAGCAGGGGCTTAGGGTCGTTTTCTCCAATGTCCTGGGTCAGGTTCGCGACGATGCCGACCACGGTGATCCAGCCTCCCGGCTTGTTGTCGGCGTAAAAGCGGAAACGCTTGCCAATCGCGCTCTGGTTCGGCCAGAAGTGCGCCGCGCAGTCGCGTGTGACGACCGCCGATTTGTGGTTTGCTGTGCCGTCCGTCTCGTCGAAGTCTCGGCCAAGCAGCAACGGCAAATCAATCGCATCGAAATAGCCAGGCGACTCCACTACAAAAGCGACCTGAGGACGGTTCGACTTTGCCTCAACGGCGGCGTGCTCGATCTCCACCTCGCTCTCCGCCGATCCCATCCCCGGCGGGTTCGACGTGATCGCTACATGAGTCACGCCGGGAAGCGCCCGCAGACGCGGCAAGAGCTGATCGTAGAAATGCTGCCGCGAATCCGCGTCCTTGTACCGCTCGTCGGGAAACTCGATGCGCGCGGTCATTAGTTCGTCCGCCGGCACCGACCGGTTGGCGGACAGGCTCACAATCAAACTATGAACGAAGACGCCGGCCCCGCTCAGCAGCACGAGCGTCAGGGCGAATTGAAAGACAACCAGCGCTGAAGAAAACCAGCCTCCGCGATGTTTGCCGACGCTGCGCGCGCCGTCTTTCAGCACTTCATTTAATTCCACGCGCGAAGAATGCAACGCAGGCGCGACGCCGAACAGCAATCCGCTAACGATGCACAATGCAGCAAAGTATCCAAAGACGGCATAGTCGATCGTGAACACTATCCAGTAAGGCTTGCCAACGTTCGCAACGGAGAGGGCGAACCAGTGCACTCCGAACGCGGCAAGGCCGAGCCCGAGAACGCCGCCAAGGGCGCTGAGCAGGACGCTCTCAATTAGCAGTTGTCGCACCACCCGCCAACGCGAAGCGCCGAGCGCCGTGCGAATGGACATCTCTCGCTGCCGTCCCAGGGCCCGGCTCAGCATCATGTTGGCCACGTTGGCGCAGGCAATCAAAAGCACGAAGCCCACAGCGGCAAGCATCAGCAGGAAGATGAATTTGATGTTCCCGCCGTTATAACGCTGCTGAAACGTCTCGACGATGATGGTCAGATCTTTGTCCGTCGTCGGGTACTGCGCGGCAAGCCGGCGCGCGATTCCACCCATCTCCACGTTGGCCTGCCCGATATTTATCCCTGGCTTGAGCATTCCAAAGACCTGCAGCGGGCGATTGTCGCGTTTTTCAAGCTCCGGGGTCGGTACGAGCGGCATCCACATGTCGGTATTGCCGGGAAATTTGAAGTCCTTCGGCATCACGCCGATAATCGTGGCCGGTTTCTCATTGACGCGCACCTCCCGGCCGATCACGCGTGGGGAACTGCTGTACCGGTCTTTCCAGATGCCATATCCAAGTAGGACTACGGGCGCTGCTCCGGGCTTATCGTCGCTGGGCAGAAATCCGCGGCCCAACACCGGATGGACATGCAGCATCTCGAAGATCCCCGACGACGCCCGCTCCATCTCGTAGGCCTGCGGAGGGTTGCCCGGCTCACCCAGCACTCCCTCTTCGTCGCTGGCTCCTTCTATCGCTTCCAGGGAAGATGCCTCTGCCCGGTAGTCGCGAAGCTCGGGCAGCGATAGCCGCATCGCCTGATCGCCGCGCGTGGGATTGCGGTGAGCGATCGCCACCAGCCGCTCCCCGCCCGGAACCCCAACGGGCTTCAGCAGCACCGCATTCACTAGCGTAAAGACCATCGTGTTGAGGCCGATCCCCATTGCCAACGTCACCACCACGGCGGCCGAAAACCAGCGATGGGCAAGAATCATACGCACGGCGAAGCGCAAGTCGTTTGCCATGACATCGAGTTACGGGAAAAGATTCGGTCGTGTTCCAGGAAACTCGCGCGAAATCTCTCTGATGCCGTCGAATCCCCGCAATTGCTCTCTAGGATGACGGGCCCATGCGGGAGTGAAGAACGCAGTCATCTCAACTTGAGGAGGTTTTGCAAGATCACGGCTTCGTTGTGCAGCTGATCTCTTGCGGCATAGACCAGCGTGGTTGTTCCCTTGGCCGCTTCTTGTTTTAGGAGCAAGAGTTGTTCCTCGTTCCTCTTGAGCTCCTCGCCGTAGCGCCTTTGGAATTCTGCCCACCTTGCGGGATCGTGGGCAAACCACTTTCGAAGTTCCGTGCTTGGCGCCACATCCTTTAGCCAAAGATCAACCTTGGCCTTCTCCTTAGTCAGACCTCGTGGCCAAAGGCGATCGACAAGGATTCGCGTTCCATCCTCTCTGTCTGGCTCTTCGTAGACCCGTTTAATCCGAATATTCATCCTGGGTAAATGGCTCTTCAGGCCCTCTCAAAGATACGGCACCCATATATGTATCTCTTAGTGGGCCACAAATCGCGGAGTCATGCTCAGACAATTATTTCTATTGACTAGTGTACTAGTTGTATAGTACATTGATCGAGAATGACGCAAGCACTCCAAGCCGATTCAAAGGTCTTCACCTTTTCACTGGATCCGCACAGCGGGGTGCCCGTCTATCGCCAGCTCATTGACCAGGTGCAGGCCGGAATCGCTGCCGGCTCGCTCAAGCCCGCACAGCAACTGCCCACCGTCCGCCAGGTCGCCGTAGACCTCACCATCAATCCGAACACGGTCCAGCGCGCCTACCGCGAGATGGAGATTCGCGGCATCCTCGAAACCCAGCAAGGCACTGGGACCTTTATCTCTAATAAGAAGATCGAACGCTCCCGCGACGAGCACGCACGCAAACTCGCGCAGTTCACCAGCGACTTCGTCGCCCGCGCCGGAGCCGGCGGATTCACCGTGCAGGAGCTCATCGACTCGCTGCGCGACCTATTACCCAAGGCAGCAAACAGAAGAGGTTAGCTTATGTTGAAAAACGCGAAATTCAGTAACGTCGGCGTCATGCTCTTCGCCATCTGCATCGCGGCCGCGCTCGTCAGCCGCGCCTACATCAACAGCGCCTGGCCGCAGCTCGCAGTGTTTCTTCTCGGCCTTTACCTGCTCTTCGCCGCCAAAGTCGTCGACCAGTGGGAGAAGGTCGCCATCCTGCGCTTCGGCAAATACCGCGGCCTGCGCGGTCCCGGGCTCTTCTTCATGATCCCGGTCATCGATTCGCTCAGCCGCTACATCGACCAGCGCGTGCGCGTCTCGACCGTCAGCGCCGAGGCCGCGCTTACGCGCGACACCGTCCCGGTTAACGTCGATGCCATCGTCCTCTGGATGGTCTGGAACGCCGAGAAATCCATCCTCGAGGTCGAGAACTTCACCGACGCCATCACCCTCAGCGCTCAGACGGCGCTGCGCGAGTCCATCGGCCGCCACCAGCTCGCCCAGATGATCACCGACCGCGACACTCTCGGCCACGAGCTCCAAAAGATCCTCGACGAGAAAACGACCCCCTGGGGAATCACCGTGCAGTCCGTCGAGATTCGCGACGTCCGCATCCCGCAAGGTCTTGAAAACGCCATGTCGCAGCAGGCCCAGGCCGAACGCGAACGCCAGGCCCGCGTCATCCTCGGCGAGGCCGAGGTCCAGGTCGCCGCCCAGTTCGCCCAGGCCTCCGAGGTCTACAACGCCAACCCCGGCGCCCTTCATCTGCGCGCCATGAACATGCTCTACGAGGCCATCCGCGAAAAAGGCGCCATGGTTATCGTGCCCTCGTCGGTCGTCGAAACCATGGGACTCGGCGGAATGCTCGCCACAGCGTCGATCGCCAAACAACAATGATTCTCCACAAGGAGGAAAAACCATGCGCCGCTTTCTGATTTCCGCATTGCTCGTGATCGCCTCGACCGCCGCTTTCGCGGCTCCAGCCGTCGACAACTCGCCAATCCTTGGCGTCTGGAAAGCCCAGACGGACTCCCTGCCCATGATGACGCTCACCGTCGAGCAGAATAATGGGAAGCTGATTGGCGCTGTCCTCTTCTATTTGATTCGGCGAAATCCGGGCGCGCCCGAGACCGCTTCCGCCGGAGCACCCGCGCCGCTAATCGACCCCACCTTCGATGGCAAGACGCTGAGTTTCAAGGTGAGCCACCGCCGCGCACACCCAGGGACCGAAAATGACCCGCCGGTCGCGTTCCGTTTTGACCTTAGCGCCGATGGCAAAATCAGATTCCTCGGCCCGGACGGGCAGCAAGTAGAAATGGTCAGAGAGACGCCATATTGAAAGCGCGCAGGGCGCCATGGATCATTCGCCAAACAATAGGAAGCCGGTAACACACTGGCTAGGTCATCGTAGGCAGGGTTGTTGCCAGCCGCTCTTCCAGAAGCACGTCTACGGTGTCGCCAACATTCTTCCCGATCGCCTGGCGAAGCTCTGCCTTTACGGGCAGCATGTGCGTCCCATTCCCAGTGGCCATAAAGGAGCTCCGAAACGGACGCCCATCCATCTTTCCCGTAACCTTGACCAGTCCGCGTGTCCCAAAGAACTCCACCGAACCCGGCCAGACGAGATACGTCCAGCCGCCTTTGTTGGGACTCTTTTGCAGCATGGCGGTAAAGCTCACATTTAGCATCGGGCCTGCTCCTCGCACACTCGCTCAACTGGGTTCCCAATAGGAACCGCGTCAATTTTACCGCTTGGGTGAGGCGACATCGATAGCCGGAAGGAATAAAGCGAAAAGAAAACGCCCTACCGGCTCTTCCCATAGTCATCCGAGTGGAGTATATTTTTCTTCCATAGTCATTCGAGGGGAGTGCAGCTCACAATGATGAAGAAGCAAGCCGCCGCCGATATCATGCAGGGAACTCTGGACATGCTCATCTTGCGCACCCTGGTCATGGGTCCCGCGCACGGTCATACCATCGCCGAGGTGATCGAGCACACCTCGGAAAACGCTCTCGATGTCGAGCAGGGCTCGCTCTATCCCGCCCTCCACCGTCTCGAAGACCGCGGCCTGCTCTCCTCCGAATGGGGAGTCAGCGAAAACAACCGCAAGGCGAAGTTCTACCGGCTCACGGCGAAGGGCCGTAAAGAACTCGCCGCCGCAACCAGCCGCTGGCGTCAGATGACCCGCGCCATCGGCCTCATCCTCGGCGAATCCACCGATTAAGCAGGGAGTCCGTATATGAACATGGAACGCTTCAAAGATCGCGTGCGGAAAGACGAAGACCTGGCCGAAGAGATCGACTCCCACCTCGCCCACGAGCAAGATGCCAACGCCGCTCGAGGTCTCTCTGCAGAGGAAGCTCACCGTCGAGCCAAACTGAAGTTTGGCAACCCCCGCACCACCCGGGAACGCGTCTGGCAATATCGCTCCATCCCCTGGATCGAGGACCTCTGGCGCGATCTTCGTTTTGTTCTTCGCTCATTGGCCAAGACCCCCGGCTTCACCGCCATCGCGATCATCGTCATCGCCGTCGGCATCGGAGTGAATACCGCCGTCTTCTCGGTCATCAATACCGTGCTGCTCAAGCCGCTCACCTATCCCAACCCTCAGTCCCTGGTGCAGCTCCTGAACACAGATCCACGAATGCCCAATCCCCAGCCCGGCGCGAACGTGCCCAAGTTCAACATCTGGCATCAACAGACCAGCATCTTCGACAAAGTTGCCGGATACGACTTCGGCGGTGCGGGACTCAACCTCACCGGCGGCGATCATCCGCTACAGGTGCAGGGCATCCACGTCACTGCGGATTACTTTGCCATGCTCGGCGCTCCGGTCATCGCCGGACGCACCTTCACCGCCGCAGAGGATAGTCCAAACGGCGGCCGCGTCGTCGTGCTGAGTTACGGCCTATGGAAGACGCGCTTCGGAGGACAACCCGACGTTGTCGGACGGACGATCCAGATCGATGGCGAGCCCTATCTCGTTGTGGGCATCATTGGCAAAGGCTTCGTGACGGAAGAGGAGGGAGATCTATGGCTCCCGTTTCAGTTCGACCTCACCTCTCAGGACATGGCCCATTACTTCACGGTCGCGGCGCGCCTCAAGCCCGGCGTGACGCTGCAACAGGCCAATGCTCAACTGAAACTTGCCGTCGATCAGTTTAATCGCCAATACCCCGGCGGTCTCGGCCCCCAGGAAGGCTTCGCAGTTGCGTCTCTGCAGGAATCGATCATCGGAGATAGCCGGCAACCGCTGCTCGTGTTGCTCGGCGCGGTCGGCCTCGTCCTGCTCATTGCTTGCGCCAACGTTGCCAATCTCCTATTGGTGCGCGCCTCGGTAAGAAAGCGGAGCTCGCTACCCGCGCCGCGCTCGGCGCCGGACGGCTCCAAATCATCCGTCAACTACTGACCGAGAGCCTTGCACTCTCGTTGACCGGAGGCCTGCTCGGTCTCATTCTCGGATTCGCCGGTGTCCGTCTTCTGCTCGCCGTCAACCCCGGTAATCTTCCCCGAATCGGAGAAACCGGCAACGGAGTGACTCTCGATCCAACCGTCCTGCTCTTTACCCTGGGCATGTCGGTGCTCACCGGGATTCTCTTCGGTCTTGTGCCCGCAATCAGCGCGTCGAGTCCTAATCTTGCCACCACACTCAACGAGAGCGGCAGCCGCTCTGGCATAGGCTTCCGTAGCGGCAAGCTCCGCTCCGTATTAGTAGTGACGGAGATGGCGCTCGCGCTGGTTCTGGTGATCGGCGCCGCATTGCTGATTCGCACATTCATGAAACTCGAGTCCGTCGATCCCGGCTTTGACACTCATAACGTACTCACCATGACCATGTCGATCAGCGGCGACCGTTTTCAAACTACCGCCGGGGTCGGGCAACTGGTACGCGATGGCGCAGAACGCATAGAAGCGGTTCCCGGGGTTGTCAGCGCGGCCGCATCCTGCTGTCTGCCTATGCAGGAAGGCTTCGGCCTGCCCTTTGACATCGTCGGCCGCCCCAAGGGCAAACGCCCATTCACCGGAGGCGGCGGCTACAACTCGATCTCCTGGAGGTACTTCGATACTTTCAAAATTCCGCTCTTGCGCGGCCGCAACTTTACCGAACAGGACAATGGCTCAGCGCCGGGCGTCGTCATCATCAATGAGGCCATGGCCAAGCAATACTGGCCCAAAGGCGATCCGCTGAAAGACCGCCTGCTCATCGCCCCCGGTGCGCCCAGCTTCGCAGAGCCGGCGCGCCAAATTGTTGGCGTCGTTGCCAACACCCACGACCGGGCACTTAACCGCGATCCAGACCCAACAATGTTTGTACCCATCGCACAAATGCCCGACAAAATGACCGCGCTCAACTCCCGCATCGCCCCGCTCTCGTGGATCGTGCGTACCAATGCAGAGCCGCATTCCGTCGTTGCGCCTGTCTCGGCTGCACTCCGCGATGCCAGCGGAGGACTGCCGGTCGCCCACATCCGCTCGATGGATGAAATCGTCGCGCTCAACACCTCGCGCCAACGCTTCAACATGCTGCTTCTGACCGTCTTCGGCTCGTCAGCGCTCTTGATGGCGGCTATCGGCATCTACGGGCTGATGGCTTATTCCGTCCAGCAACGCACTCAGGAAATCGGCGTGCGCATGGCGCTCGGCGCGCAAGCGTCGAGCCTGCGCAACATGGTCATTCGCCAGGGAATGACGCTGGCGCTGATCGGCGTGGTCATTGGAGTTGGCGGCGCATTCTGGCTCACCCGCTTCCTCGCCAGCTTCCTCTTCGGCGTCAAATCCTGGGACCCAGCCGCCTTCATCGCGACGCCAATCCTGCTCGCCGCAGTCGCCCTGGTCGCCATCTGGGTCCCCGCACGCCGGGCGACGCGTGTCGACCCGGTCACTGCATTGCGCTTTGAGTAGCCGTAGATATTTCGCTCGCCGTCAAGGAGACTTCAGGTGTCCATGATCCGATCCGCGCTCGCATTCGTCCTCGCGATTCTCACGCTACCCTGCGCCGCCCAGGCGCCGCAGGTGGAGTCCTCCGCGACCCGGCAGCTTCAAGCGTGGCTGGCATCCTACGATGACGCCGATTGGAATGCTTACCTCCAATTCCTGCAAAAGAACTGCGTCTCCCCACCCGGCCCAATGCTCAGAGACGCAATGTTTCGCGATCGCATCGGCGGCTTTGACCTCAAAAAGATCGAGAGCGAAACCCCGACCACGGTGACCGTCCTCTTGCAGGAACACACCTCCGACCGCTTCTCCAGACTCGTGCTTGAGGTCGAAGCGTCGGAGCCGCATCGCATCGTGAGCTTCGACATGCATCCCGTCGAGCGGCCAGCTGAGTTTGCCCTCAAACCGATGACCCAGGCCGAACTGATCGCCGCCTTAGGCAAACGTCTGCAAGAGGAGGTCGCGGCCGACAAATTCGCGGGTGCGGTGCTCGTCGCGAAAAACGGCAAGCCGATCTTCGCCGAAGCCTACGGCCTGGCCGACCGCGAACGTAACATCCCCAACACCCTGACCACGCGCTTCAGCATCGGGTCGATGAACAAGATGTTCACCGGCGTGGCGACAATGCAGCTCGTGCAGGCCGGAAAGCTGAAACTCGATGATCCGCTCGGAAAATACCTGACCAGCTACCCCAACAAAGAGCTCGCTGCAAAGGTAACAATCGGTGAGCTACTAACCAATACCGGAGGAACCGGCGACATCTGGGGTCCCGATTACGACAAGCACCGCCTCGAGCTGCGCACCCTGCAGGACTACATCAATCTCTATGGCGCCCGCCCGCTCCGTTTCGAGCCGGGCAGCCGGTGGGAATACAGCAACTACGGATTTATCCTGCTCGGCGCGGTGATCGAGAAAGTGAGTGGCGAGAGCTACTACGACTACGTGCGCGAGCACATCTACATTCCCGCTGGTATGAATTCCACCGATTCAGAGCCTGAAGATCCGGCAAGGGCCAACCACAGCATCGGCTACACCAAAATGGGCACTGGCCCGGGCACAGACGCCTGGCATCCGACTACGGGAACATTGTCGTATCGCGGAACATCGGCGGGCGGCGGCTACTCGACCGTCGGCGACCTGCTCGCCTTCGCGAATGCCCTGCGGGACAACAAGCTCCTCGATCCCCAATACACAAAGCTGCTCACCACCGCCAAGGTAAAAAACCCATTTGGTTTCGACGCCTACAGCTTTGGAGTGCAAACGATCAATGGCGTTCAATGCTTCGGCCACAACGGCGGATCGCGTGGGACGAACGGCGATCTCGAGACATGCCGCGATTCGACCTACACCGTCATCGCACTCGCAAACATGGACCCTCCCGCTGCTGAACAAGCGTCCCAGTTCGTCATCAACCGGTTGTCGGCTTTGCCGGGAGACTAAGCATCGCCACGTTCCATGCGAAAAAACTCCGGGTACAACCGGACGCGGCCAGTGTCCGATTTCGAACACTCCGCGCCGAGAATGGACGAGAAGTTCATCACCAGTCCGGCAAGCATCTATCGAATCTGGGACTTGAAGGCATGGGCGATGGCAAAGTAGTTGCTCCTGAATCCCTGAGATCTAAGGAGAGACACCAATGCAGGACATCCGCGTCGCCCTTCGCCACTTTCGCAAGTCGCCGGGATTCGCCATCACCGTGGTGCTGACGCTTGCGCTGGGTATCGGGGCAAATACCGCCATCTTCACCCTGGTGCACGCGATCCTGATGAAGTCGCTCCCCGTCGGAGATCCAAAGACCCTCTACCGGGTCGGCGACCTCGACGACTGCTGCGTCAACGGCGGTTTCCTCAACGACAAAGGCGATTTCGACCTCTTCTCCTACCAACTTTACAAGCATTTCCGCGACACCACGCCCGAGTTTGAGCGCCTGGCAGCGATGCAGTCGGGCAGCGACACAATGACTGTGCGGCGGGGCAGCGAGCAAGCCAGGTCGGAGCGCAGCGAGTATGTCTCCGGGAACTACTTCACCACCTTCGGAATTTCCCCGTTTGCCGGGCGTATGCTTACCGACGCCGACGACACCGCGGGCGCGGCTCCGGTCGCGGTATTGAGCTACCAAACCTGGCAGTCGGAGTTCGGCTCGGACTCCAGCATGCTCGGCGCAACCATCTATCTGCAGAGCAAGCCGATGACTGTGGTCGGAATAGCGCCGCCTGGATTCTTTGGGGACCGGATCACCAACAGCCCGCCCGCGATCTGGATCCCGTTGGCGATGGAGCCGCTGATCGACGGCGCTAATGCCAACTTGAATGTGCCGGACAGCAACTGGCTCTACGTGATCGGGCGAATCAAACCGGGAGTAAGCCCGCAGTCGCTGCAAGCCAAAATGTCCACCACTCTGCGGCAATGGCTCTCCAGCCAGCCCAGCTACACGCGGAATGGCGGCTCGACCATCATTCCCAAACAGCATGTGGTGATCACCCCTGGTGGGGCCGGCGTTCAGAACCTGCAGCAGCAAACCGGCAAGGGGCTTTATCTGCTTATGGCCATCTCCGCACTGGTGCTGCTGGTGGCCTGCGCGAACGTAGCCAACCTGCTGCTCGCGCGAGGCGCAACTCGCAAGGCGGAGACCTCCATCCGCATGGCATTGGGAGCGGCGCGCCAACGGCTGGTGCAGCAGATGCTCACCGAGAGCGTTCTGCTGGCATGCATGGGTGGCCTGGCGGGATTGGCTGTAGCCTATGCGGGCACGCGGACCATCCTCGGTTTGGCCTTTCCCGACTCACCAAACCTTCCTATCGAAGCAAGCCCCTCCCTGCCGGTCCTGGGTTTTGCCTTTCTGCTGTCGCTGCTGACCGGCATCGTCTTCGGTATCGTCCCGGCCTGGATCACCTCTCACTCCGACCCCGCCGAGGCGCTGCGTGGCATCAACCGCTCCACCCGCGATCGCGCCTCGCTGCCGCAGAAGTCGTTGATCGTCATTCAGGCGGCATTGTCCCTGGTCCTGCTGGTTGGCGCCGGACTGCTCACCAGGAGCCTCAACAATATGGAGCACCAGAACTTCGGCCTGCAGACCGCCAATCGCTATGTGCTGCATCTGGATGTCGAAGGCGCCGGTTACACGCCGGAAAAGCTACCCGCCCTTTATCAGGAAATCGAACAGCAATTTGGATCGTTGCCCGGCGTGAAGAGCGTCGGCATGGCGCTTTACAGCACGCTGGAGGGTAACAACTGGGGCGAAGGCGTTCGCATAGAGGGTCGGCCTGCGCCGGGACCGAACGATGACAACGGCTCGTCGTGGGACCGCGTGAGCTCGCAGTTTTTTGAAACAGTCGGCCAACCCGTGCTGCGCGGACGCGGCTTCACCGAGCAGGACACTGCGACGTCGCAAAAGGTGGCCGTCGTTAACCAGGCTTTCGTGAAGAAGTTCTTCCCCAAAGAAGACCCGATCGGCCGCCACTTCGGTGTCTTCGCCGAAAAATACGCCGGGGCCTTCGAGATTGTGGGCATCGTCGCCGACGCCAAGTACAACAACCCGCGCGATGAAGTGAGACCCATGTACTTCCGCCCGCTCAATCAGGAGATTCCCGGATTGACCGACCCCAACTTTATTCAAGCGGAAGGCCGCTCGCTCTTTATCAACTCAATCACCCTGAATTTTCTGACCCCACCCCAGAACCTCGATGCCATGGTGCGGCACACCCTGGCGAACATCGATCCGAATCTGACGGTGATCGATCTGCACTCGCTCGACTATCAGGTGGCCGGTAACTTCACCGAAGAGCGGCTCGTCTCGCGGCTGACCGCGCTCTTCGGAGCACTGGCGCTGGTCCTCGCCTCGGTCGGGCTCTACGGCATCACGTCCTATCAGGTGGCCCGGCGGACCAGTGAGATCGGGCTCCGCATGGCGTTGGGCGCGGACCGCGCGAGGGTCGTCCAGATGGTCCTGCGCGGCGCCTTCGTTCAAGTCGGACTGGGCCTGGCAATCGGAATACCCATTGCAATACTCGGCGCGCGCGCCATGGGCGACCAGCTTTACAAGGTGAGTATCTATGATCCGCTCACCCTGGCCGCTGCCATTGTCGTCCTCGCTGCCTGCGCGGCGATTGCGGGCATCGTTCCTGCGCGCCGGGCCGCGAACATCGAGCCGATTGTGGCGCTGCGCATCGAGTAGGGCCAGGGAACTGCCTCTTGGACATCTTCACCGAGAGCCTCACTCCTCGGCACAGGCTGAAATCGCCCAGCCCTCAGCTGTCTTTGCTATACAGCATCTCGCGGATTGCCTTGCGCCGCGCCGCGTTCACCGCGGCCTTATCTTCAAAGGCGTCTTCAGGTTGTTGACTGCCCTTCTTGGCTTCGTCCTGTGCGCTGCATTCAGGGCATCGATTGGCAAAACCTGGTTTATCCGGCTTCAACTCAAACTCTTCGGAACAGATTGCACATACTTTAATTGGAAAAGGCATAGAAACATCTCTCTACTTTTTGACTGACTCAGTTCCTCGTGACTCAACAACCTGGCCGCTGCGAAATCTCTATCCGCCAAAAATAATCAGCCAACAAGTCCTGCAGGACTCATAAATTTTACGCTAGCATTGGTGCGATTGCAGAACACGTACCTCATCGTGAAAGGAAGCAGCGCATGGCAAACCCATTTGTACATCTCGAGCTCAACACCCCCGATCTGACAGCGGCCAAAAAATTCTACGGAGACCTTTTCGGCTGGACGTTCCAGGACATGGATATGGGACCTGCCGGCACCTACAGCACCTTCAAGCCCGATACCGGCCCCGGCGGCGGCATGATGTCGATGGCGGAGGGAAATCCCGGCTGGCTCGCTTATGTCGGCGTGGACGACATCAATGTTTCAACCGAGAAGGCGCGATCGCTCGGCGCGACCATTCACGTGGGTCCGCAGGAGATTCCCAACGTCGGATGGTTTACCGTCATGGCCGACCCCACCGGCCGCACCATCGCCATCTTTGAACCCAAGTAAGGTTGGAGAGTTGGAAGGGCCTCAAGCCGAGTAAGCCGCCGGCCGAGCCCGGGAACTTTCCGGACTGGCCAGCATTATGCGTGCAAATAGGCCAATACGGCTCGGGTAATCTCCGCCTTTGCGTCTGCGAGCGACAAACCCGGAGGCCGTCGCAACACCGCCCCGTGGGAAAGTGCTTCAATCATGTGGGTGACGACGAACACTACTCTTTCAAGATCGCGCCCCTTCTTCAGCTCCCGCGATCGCGATGAGATTGCCAGCAGAAACACTCCGCGAAGACGCACCGAAAAATCCTCAGTCCCGCCCGCCCGATGTGGGACCTCCGTCGACAAGAGCTCATAGAGCTTTGGATCGGTTGTGTGGGCGTCGACCATCGCCCCGATCATCGCCCGAATAAGTTCGTCGAGCGACGATCCCGCATGTTTGACCAGGGTCGTCTCGACCATGCGATCGATCTCCTCGATGTGCCGTTCGTGTAATGCGGCGAAGATGGCGCGCTTGTCAGGAAAATACTGGTACAGCGAGCCGATGCTCACGCCCGCAACCTCGGCAATGCGGTTGGTTGTAATCGCATCGAAGCCCTCGCGCTTCAGCAGCCGGATGATCGCATCCAGGATAGCGTCCACTGTCTGGCGCGCTCGGAGCTGCTTCGGTCGTCGACGAACCGGGGAAGTTGCGGCCTTTAGAGCCATTGGGACGAGTATTGGATATATGTGAGCTTTTGTCTAGGTTATGCCGTATCCGCCTGGAACAATTGAACGATATCATCTTTGAAAATGCGAGTAGACAGTCGCGATAACCTCTCTTACTCTGAAACATGAACATGAGCAATACTCATATTGTTGGAATTACTTATCCAAGCTACAGGAGAACCACATGAAATATCTCATTACCGGAGCAACCGGAGAAGTCGGCTCCAGGGTCGTCGAACTCCTACTCCAGCGCGGCGAACGGCCACGAGTCTTTGTGCGCAGCCAGGAGAAAGCTCTCTCGCAGTTCGGCGATGGCGTCGATATCTTCGTGGGCGACCTCGCCGACTCCGGATCGTTGCATACTGCGCTCCGCGGAATTGACAAGCTCTTCCTCGTCAACAGCGGCCCTGAAATCGGCGCCCGCGACAAAGCAGCAGCGAAAGCTGCGGTGGCCGCCGGCGTGAAGCATCTCGTCAAACTCTCATCGATGGATGTCGAGCAGGGACTCGCCATTGGCGCATGGCACGAGCAGGGCGAAGCCGCAATCCGCGCAAGCGGAATACCGTTCACACTCGTTCAACCCTCGGGCTTCATGTCGAATCTTCTCGCCTGGTCAACCTCTATCAGAACCGAAGGACTCGTCTGCTCATCGACCGGCGACGGCAAGCGCGCTTTCATCCACTCCGACGACATCGCCGAAGTCGCGGTGCAAGCATTGACGACCAGCGAACTCTATGGAAAATCCTTGCAGATCACCGGCCCTGAAGCGCTCAGCTTCGGCGAGGTGACGGCCAAAATTGGATCAGCAATTGGCAGGCAGCTCACATTTCAGTCGATCTCGGATGAGGATGCCCGCCAGCGGTACTCGCCAATGAGCGGGTCAGAAGCAGAGACCGAAGCTCACGTATCGCTCTGGCGAGCGATTCGCGAAGGACGCCTCAGCGCCGTCACAAACACTGTAGAACGAGTTGTTGGGCGCAAGCCTTTTCCGTTGGATCAATGGATAGCAGAGAACGCGGCCGCGTTCCGCTGAGCAGATCGCCCTGGAGCGAGCGCCCGCCGCACTCCCGTAAGACCTACTTCGAAATCCCCTCAAGCGGCGAACTTGCCGTGGCATAAAGCTTCCGCGGCATGCGCCCGGCCACATAGGCCTGCCGGCCGGCCAGAACCGCATGGCACATCGCCTCAGCCATCAGCACCGGCTTCTGCGCCGCCGCGATCCCGGTATTCATCAGCACCGCGTCGGCGCCTAACTCCATCGCGATCGCAGCGTCGGAGGCCGTGCCAACACCCGCATCGATAATCAGCGGAACCTCCGTGATGCGTTCGCGCAATATCTGCAGATTCGCCGTGTTCTGAATCCCCAACCCACTTCCAATCGGAGCGCCCAACGGCATCACCGCCGCCGCGCCCACATCGATCAGCCGCCGCGCAAAGACAATATCGTCCGAGGTATAAGGCAGCACGGTGAAACCCTCTTTCACCAGCACTCGTGTCGCCTCGAGCGTCGCCTGAATGTCGGGATACAGTGTCGCCTGGTCGCCGATCACCTCGATCTTCACCCAGTCGGACAACCCTACCTCACGCCCCAGCCGCGCCGCCCGGATCGCCTCATCCGCCGTATAACAGCCCGCAGTATTCGGCAACAGGAAGTAACGCTGCGGATCGATGAAATCCAGCAACGATTCTTTCGACCGGTCGAGGTTCACGCGCCGCACCGCGACGGTCACCATCTCGGCACCCGAGGCCTCAATCGCCGCCTGCGTCTCTCGCCCGTCCTTATACTTGCCGGTGCCAACGATCAGCCGCGACTGAAAAGCCTTGCCCGCAATCACCAAAGGTTCCATGACCTCATTGTAAGACCGGAGTTCCGAAGCCGGAAAAGCCACTGGTCGCGAGTCGGAACTCTGTTACCCTCGCACGATATGATTTACCGCGTCCCTTGGCATCACCCAGCGTGCGACGGGACGATTGCGTGAGACGGCCTATGGCAAGAGTTATTTGGGGAGTTCTTGGAGTCCTGTTGCTCGCCGGCGTGATCGGATCGCTGGCGCAGGCGCCGCCCCCAAACACGCAATCGCAGCCCACATCCGACCAGTCTCAATCCACGTCGCCAACCCAGGATGATTCAACCGCGCCGCCGCTCAACCCAAAGGCAGACACAGTCGACGAGGTCGTGCCCTTCGAGATAGCCAAAGTCATGGCCGCCCTGAAGCTTGCTATGGAGAGCAAAGATTGTAACTTTACCGAATCGACGCCTACTCGCATCGAGTGTAAGCGCCCCCGCGGATATTCGTATTCCACCCACATGGGATATGGCGGCGAGAGCGTAACCGCTCTGCTTGAACTAGAAGGCGAGCAGACGCACATCCATATTTCAACCGGCAAGGGCTTCTACGGGCGATTGGGAAAAGTGAGTTTTTCGGTTCCCATTTACGAGGCAATGATGACGAACCTCGAAGAGGGTCCGGCTGCGCCAACGACAACGCCGTCGGCGCCCGCTGCGTCCGGCGAGGCCCCGCCTGTCCGGCTCGAAGACACAACGCCGGTCGACTACGCCCACTGGGGATACGATCCGGCGCCCGGCGCTCGTCTTGAATTGAAGGAGATTCAGCAAAAGACCGTCAAAGGCCACACGCAGCTCACCTATCTTCTACAGAGTTCTGGCTTTCCGGCGGGAGCGGCTTACGTGCTCTGGCACATGCAGTCGGGAGATCACGCCGTCCGCTCCTTTGCCAATCTAACCGGCTATACGACCGCAGAAGGTGGAAAGCTCGTATGTCCGGGGCCATCGCCCGCCGGCGCGCCGCCAGCGGCAGGCGCGCATTGCATTTCCCTCGAAAAGCTATTGATACAAATTGATGGCTACCATAAGGGAGAGCCCATGGACTACGCCATCGTGTCGACGGATGGCGCGGTGCGGGCCTACGCGCGCGGCTACCCCTTTCCAATCCAAGCCCAGGACGGAGAATGCTCGTTGACCGTGGAGATGGAAAACTCTAACTTTACTGCCTTCGTTATTCGCGGAGCCGGCTTCGGAGCCAGCGAGAACGTAGCGACTTCGTCAAGCTTTGGCGGCGAAGCGGCCGGAGGCACCCAACAGGCATCCTCCCAGGGAGAATTCGTCGTCGCGCTTCGCGCCGAGCTGCCGGGGAAGAACTCAGGTTCAGCCACCTTCACTGCCACCGGAAAATCCTGCCACCCCAGCGTCTCCTACGAATGGGGAAAAGCGGCAACAAAGGTGCAGTGATTGACCGGCGAATCGACAATAAGAGTGACCTTCGAACACAGCGGCTAAGGCGGCGCAAAGAAACCTTTCCGCGCCTGCACACTCAGCTTCTTGTCCTTCGCCTTCAACTCCAGCTTGTGATAGCTGTTCGGTTTCGTGTCATCGGGCGGGCGGTACGCCAGCTCGTATTGCAATCGCAGGTCCTGCGCGATCTCCTCGTAGATCTCCCGAAGACCCATTGTCCGCGAGACCGTAAACACTCGGCCGCCGGTACTCTCCGAAAACTTCTGCAGCGCTTCGAGCCCGGGATCGGCGCCTGCAGCCCGCCCACCGCCTGCGCCGTCAAATCCCGCCCACGCACTGTAAAAGATCGAGTAGATTTGCACGTCCCCGCGCTGCGCCTGTTCGATGGCTTCGGCGAGCGACTTCCGGCTTCCGTTATCGCCGCCGTCGGTGAGAATCACCATAGCCTTGCGCCCGGTCTCTTTCGCCAGAACGTTCTTCGCAACGACATAGACCGCATCGTTCAGAAGCGTTCCTCCCACCGCCGAGGCATGAGGGCTCAAGCCCGACAATGCAAGATGCAAGGCACTCGCGGAGTTCGTCAGCCCTTGCAGCTGCCGCACGCTGGTGTCAAATTCCACCAGCATCGCGCGGTCTTCCTTCCGTCCCAGCATCGTCGCAAAGAAAACGTCGCTCGCCAGCGATTCATCCCCGATAAACGTCCGCTGGCTTCCGCTTGTATCCACCATCAGGGCGATCGTTAAGGGCAGGTCGGAACCCACCGAAAAATAACGGATCGGCACCTCTTTGCCGTCCTGCTTCAACACAAAATCGTCCTTCGTCAGCCCCGTCTTCGGCTCGCCGTCCTTGCTCTTCACCACCGCCGAGATCGCCACCACCCGCGTGACCACCTTGAGCGTTGTCACCGGTCCTTCCCCCTGGTCAGCGTCCGCAGGACTGGAAGATGCGGGGGCTGGAGCTGGAACCGGGCCGGGCGGAGGCGCGGTCTGCCCCCAGCACGAGATCGAGAGCAACACCAGCCAAACGGCGTTTATCGCTCGCATCCAAAGCCGCCCTTTCTCACTCGTTCTCCCACATTTGAAACCATATACCGCAACAACGAGAACTTCGGTAATAGCCGATTTCGTCTCACACCGAACTTCGGTACCAATTGACCCGCGCAAGTGCCGGCCCTATCATGAGGCATTCATTTCAGGCATCCAAGAGACATGACTGACACAGCCATCTCCCATTACCGCATCGTCGAAAAACTCGGTCATGGGGGCACGGGGATCGTGTACAAGGCCGTGGACACTCGCCTTCACCGGTTTGTGGCCCTCAAATTCCTGCCCGAAGCGATAGCTTGCGATCCGATCGCCCTCTCCCGTTTCCAGCGCAATGCCCTCGCGTTATCGGCGCTGAACCATCCCAATATCTGCCCCATCTACGACATTGACGTGCTGAATGGGCAGACGTTTTTCGCCACGGAGTTTCTCGATGGCGCGATCCTCAAGCTTTTCATCGCCGCAAAGCCGCTCGAAACCCAAACCATCTTCACCCTGGCGATTGAGATTGCCGACGCGCTCCACGCCGCCCATTGCAAAGGCGTCATCCATGGCAATATCAAGCCCTCCACAATCATTGTGACCAGGCGCAACCAGGCCAAGCTGCTCGACTTCGGCTTGGCAAAGCCGGTGAACCATGCCGCTTCTTCGAGTAACGAAGTCCTCGGCTACGAAGCGTATATCTCTCCCGAGCAGGTCAGGGGGCAGGACCTCGACGTCCGCACCGACATCTTCTCGCTTGGTGCAGCGCTGTATGAGATGTGCACCGGCGTCCCGCCCTTCCGCGGTGACACTCCCGCGCTCATCTTCAAACAGATACTCGACAGCACCCCACCCTCGGCCCTGCAGTTAAACCCCGAACTTCCAGCGGGATTCGAGCCGATCCTCAACAAGGCCATCGAGAAAGACCCCAAGCTCCGCTACCAAAACGCGACCGAGATGAAGGCGGCGCTAGAAAAATTACGGCGTCATACCGGCTCCAGCCACCATGCCGGGCTCGCCGATGAAACGTCGGTGAGCTTGCCTAGGTTCTTGCCGCCAGAAAAGAACCCATAGTCCTGCCTATCCTCGGAGAGATTGTGCAACACCCCCGCATCGCCATTGTTGGAGCCGGCCCCGGCGGTCTCACCCTCGCCCGCATTCTCAGCATTCACGGCATAAGCGCGACCATTTTCGAGCGGGAGGAATCCCCGACCGCCCGTCCTCAGGGCGGCTCTCTCGACATGCACGCCGAGTCAGGCCAGTTCGCAATCCAGACGGCCGGATTAACCTCCGAATTCAGCCGCATCGCTCGCTATGAAGATCAGGAGTCGCGCATCTACGACAAACACGGCGCCTTGATGTTTGTCGATACCAATGTGGCCGGTCAAGACCGCCCCGAAGTCGATCGCGGCCAGCTCCGGCAGATGCTGCTTGATTCCCTTCCGCCCGACTTGATCCGTTGGAACCACCAACTCAGCGCGGTCGAGCCGAGAAACGATGGATGCATGGAGCTCCTCTTTCCGAGTGGCGAACGAGCGCAATTCGATCTCATCATCGGAGCCGACGGTACGTGGTCTCGCATCCGGCCTCTCGTTTCGGACGCGCGCCCCGCCTACAGCGGAGTGATGTTTGTAGAGCTCGGCATCGCGGAAGCCGACACACGCCATCCGCGGTTGGCGCAGCTTATTGGCCGCGGACTGATGTTTGCGCTGGGAGATTCCAAAGCAATCATCGGTCACCGAAACGCCAACGCTCACCTCGGCATTTACGCGGCCATGCGTGTGCCTGAGGATTGGATCAAAGCCAGCGGACTGGATTGGTCGTCAAACAGCGCTGTCGCCGCTAGTCTGATGACTTGTTTTCACGACTGGTCTCCGGATTTGCTGCAACTCATCGCCGCCGGCTCCTCGTCTGGTGGGAGAATTGAGCCCCGGCCAATCTACGCCCTCCCCGTCGGACATCGATGGGAACATCGCGATGGCGTGACGCTGCTCGGCGATGCCGCACATGTTATGTCACCCTTCGGTGGCGATGGCGCCAACCTCGCCATGCAGGACGCAGCCGATCTTGCCCTTGCTTTATGTGCAACTAAAGACTGGAAAGCCGCGGTCAGAGAGTACGAGACCATGATGTGGTCGCGCGCCTCTGCAGCCGCATCCGGAGCAGCTGAAGCAATCGATGATGTCTTCTCCGAAGATGGGCTGGCCCACACCGTTCAAGTCATGAGGGAACATCACGCCTGACCCGTGCCGGTTTCTCTGCAACCGCGCACAAACTGAAAGGCCCGCTGCCTGTCTTGGCTGCGGGCCTTTTCATCGGTGAGCTGTTGAGTTTGACCTGAGGCATTCTCACTTCAAGAGAACGGGCCTCGGCGAGTTCGTTGCAAAGTATCGCCAGGACTAGAGAGCGAGAATGCTCTAAGCCTCAGTCACCTCACGTTTTGAACTGCCACAACTACTACCATCAGAACTTGACATAGGCTGGATCATCCTCCTTTCCCGTGTAACCGCAGAGTAGCGAGTCTGCCTGTGGATTGCAAGTCGTTCGATGCCTCTAAACGCTTTCGACTTTGCTCTAGTGAATTTCTGCCGCCTCCATACGAGCGATCCCTGACGTAATCACTTGGTAGCTGATCCCATATAATCCCTCTGATGCCCGCCCGTCTGAAGCACCTGCTGTTGGTGACCGTCGAGGACCCCTACAGCATGAAATCGTGGAGCGGGACCGTCTTTGCTCTGCGCGAGGCGCTGGCGCGGCACGTCGATCGCTTGACGGTCTTTCGACCAAGCCGGCCTTCCCGCAATCCCCTCGACCTGGCGCGCCGGTTACGCCACTACCAGAACCCTCTGCTCTATCCATTGTGGATGACCGAAGCCACGCTAAAGAACAATGCGCGTGAGGTGCAGGCGGAGATCGATCGCGTCAATCCGGATGCGGTGTTGTCGATCTCCAGTCAATGCGTGGCCTATCTCGATCGCCCCGGCAAACCGCTGTTTCTCTTCGCCGACGCACCATGGCTGGCGTGGCAGGAAGCCTACGCAGGCACGCGCGCGCGTCCCTTGCGGATGGCATGGTTCGCCGAGCAGGAGGCCAATGCCGCCAAACGCCTCGACGGACTCTTCTTTGGCTCGGAGTGGGCAATCTCCGAGGCAATGCGGCTCTACGCAGGCGGAGAACGGTTGAGCGAACGGCTTCATGTGACCGCGTTGGGATCGAACCTAGTCCCGGATCGCCCACGGGAAGAAGTTTTGCAGTGTGTCGCAGCGCGAAATCGAGAGGAGATCGAACTGCTTTTCGTCGGCAAGGACTGGGAACGCAAAGGCGGTCCTCTCGCAGTCGAGGTCGCATCATTGCTCCACGCAAGAGGCCAGAAAGTCCGCCTGCACATCGTGGGCTGTACTCCCGATCTCGCTCTCGAAACAAACGCCTTCGTGACCGTCCACGGACTTCTCTACCAGAACAACCCGGAGCAGAAGGCCAAGCTGCTCGGGCTCTTTGAGAGTTCGCACTTCTTCCTCGTCCCTACCACCGCGGAATGCTTCGGAGTTGTCTTTGCCGAGGCGCAGGCCTTCGCTTTACCACCCATATCGCGGGCGGTCCACGCACTTCCGTCGGTCATCGTGGACGGCAAAACCGGAATCCTGATGGATCCAACCGCTTCAGCCAGCGATTACGTCGAACGCATCCTGGCGCTGTGGCAGAATCCATCCGCGTATCAAGAGATGGCGCTCGCCGGCCGCGACCGCTTTGAACAAGTCCTCAACTGGGATCAAACCGCCACAAGCATCGTGAGACACATCGACGAGAATTTGGCCAGCTCACATTAATGAGGTTCTCAATAAGTAGCGGCTGTCCGGCTTCCCATCACCACGAATGAAAATAGCCGTGGCGCACCGTCAGTTCCAGATCGATGCCAAACAGAGTACTTAGCATCTCGCGCGTGACCAGCTCTTCTTTCGCACCATCGGCAAAGATTCTGCCGTCCTTCATCAGGATCACGCGATCGATCTCGGGCAGAATATCGGCCAGATGATGCGTCACCATCAGAATCCCCACCCCTTGCCGTGCCACATGCCGCAAGGCCTCGCGAAGCTCGCGCTGTGCGGCCAGGTCGAGCGCGTTCGATGGCTCGTCAAGCAGCAACATCTGCGGCCGATGCACCAGCGCCCGCGCGATCATGATGCGCCGCTGCTCCCCGGCCGACATCTGCCCAACGAACTTGCCTGACAGGTGCTCGGCCTGCATCAACGCCATCGCCTCGGCAGCGCTGCGCCGCATCTCTTCGGTCACATGCAGATTGGGCCACAGCGTCGACGCCGAAAAAAATCCCGAAACAACCACATCGCACCCCAGCGTCACCGGAGTCCGCTCACCCGGCAAATCGGCAGACACCACGCCCAGGCGCTGTCGCAGCTGCGAGATGTCCCAGCGTTCGCGCCCAAAGAGACGCACCATCGTCTGCGGCTGCGCGATCGGATAACACTCGCAGGTCAGCGTCTTGATCAGCGTGGACTTGCCACAGCCATTCGGCCCCAGAATCGCCACATGCTCGCCAACGCCGATCTCCAGGCTGACGTCATGCAAGACAACGGCATCCCCGCGCGCCACGTCCACTCTTCGCATGACGAGGAACCTCTCTTTCTCGTTCCCCTCCAATTCCTCTCTCCCTCTGTCGACTTTTTCTTTCAATCCTCGGCCTCTCACTCAGTGCTCTTCCTATTGATACAGTAAAGTCTGCAATGAACTCATCGCCCCATCTTCCTGACTTCCTTCTACCCTCCGGATTCCAGTTCGCCGCCGTGAAAGCGGGCCTTAAGCCCAGCGGCAAACCGGACTTCGCGATAGCGGTCGCAGACGAAAGCGCATCTGCCGCGGCCATGTTCACCAGCAATCGGGTCGTCGCCGCCCCCATCATCGTCGGCCGCGAACATCTTCAGCAGTCGCACGGCCACGTCAAGGTCGTCGCCGTCAACGCCGGCAACGCCAACTGCGCCACCGGAGAAGCAGGAATCGCCGTCTGCCGTGAAGTCTGTGCTCAGGCAGCCATGGAATTCGGCTGCACGCCGCAGGAGATATTTCCCTCGTCGACGGGAATCATCGGCGTGCCGCTCCCCGGCGAGAAGCTCATAGCCGCGCTCCCCGAGATCAAAGCAGCGCTCGGCAAGACAAGCGGCCACTTCGATCAGTTCGCCCACGCCATTCTCACCACCGACACGCATCGCAAGGTCAGCGCCCGTCACTTCGCCGTCGGCGGCAAACAGGTCAAAATCGTCGCAACCTGCAAAGGCGCAGGGATGATTCACCCCCAGCTCGTTCCTCACGCCACCATGCTCGCCTACATCTTCACCGACGCCGCGATCGAGCCATCCGAGTTGCAAAAGCTTTTGCGCAGTTCCGTCGAGGTAAGCTTCAACCGCATCTCGATAGACGGCGACACTTCGACCAACGACACCGTGCTCCTGCTCGCGTCGGGTGCGAGTGGAGTCGCCATCGATGCAAACCACGTCGAATTCCGCAACGCGCTCAACGCTGTCTGCACCGATCTCGCCAAACAGATCGTCGCCGATGGCGAGGGCGTCACCCACGTCGTCGAGCTCCGCATCGAAGGCGCACTCTCCGACGCCGACGCGCTCACTGTTGCGCGATCGATTGCCCACTCCCCGCTGGTCAAGACCGCTTGGGCAGGCAACGATCCCAACTGGGGCCGAATCCTCGCCGCTATCGGCTACTCCGGCGTCGCCATCGATCCCGGCAAAATCGGCATCTGGTTCGGCGATCACGAAATCTGCCGCGCGGGCGGACGCTCGCCCTTGATGGACGAACACGCCGCGCACCTGCACCTCAAGCAAAGCGAATTCCACGTGCGCATCGATCTCGGCATCGGCGCTGGCGCCTGCCGCTTCTGGACCTGCGACCTGACCAAAGAGTATGTCGCCATCAACGCCGATTACTCCACATAACATGAACGATTCTCGCCTCCGCAACAAAAACTGTGCAGAGTGTTGAAGGTATCGTCATTTCTGCGTTTCAACTCGCTTCCACCAGGTAATACACAGGCTTTTTCACAAAACTGTTGAAATCGACCCACATCCGGCAACAGCATGGATGACGTCGGCTTACCACTCGTGGTTTACAATTGCGACTTTCGAGGACATCCCCACTCATGGCGACTGCGATCAGAAAGAAGCGCGGGAAAAGCTCGCCTTCTACCAACGAGGACGCACCAGCAGCAAGCAATCCCTTGATCAGCGACGCCAAACTGAAACAGCTCTACTCGACGATGCTGCAATGCCGGCTCCTTGGTGAGCGCGCGCATGAGCGGCGGAAAATCGCCGGGAAAGCCACCCCTTTTCTCGGGGCGGAAGCAGCCACGGTAGGCGTCGTACTGGACCTTCGCCGCGACGACTGGCTCCTACCGCTCGAGAATGATGTCCTCGGCAAGTTCGTCAAAGGAGTTCCGTGCGGCTCGATCTTCTCCGAACTTCGCGAGAGCGAGACCAGCCGACCCTCAAACAAGCAGAAGAAAGCCGCTTCCGTGCTGAAGACAAATCATTCGCCGTTCCGCATCCTCCCCAGCGCCGCGAATCCCGCCGCCCAGCTGAACCTTGCCTCCGGCGTCGCGCTCGCGTTGCAAGCAAGCAAATCCGGCAACATTGTCATGGCCTTCTGCGGCGAAACTTCAGACTCCGGCCGGCGCTGGCAAGAGGCGATCACTTTCGCCGGTAAACACTGTCTGCCATTGCTGGCGGTCGTGCACGCGAAAACCTCGGCGAAAGCAATGTCAACGAAGAGAAAGCCATTTGACAGCCTCTTGAGCGAAGGAAGTCCCTGCGAACTTCCCGTAATCCCCGTCGATGCCAACGACGTCGTCGCCATCTACAGGGTCGCCTTCGAGTCCATCCACAAGGCCCGCCACGGCGGCGGCCCCACGCTCATCCGGGTCATCTCGCTTCCCCAACCGCCGAACAGCAAAACGAGCTCCGGCGACGGTCCCGAAGCAATCTCCAAAATGGAAGCCTACCTTACCGGAAAAGGCCTGTTTTCCCCCTCCTGGAAGCAGCAGCTGATCGACGGCTTCAACCGCGAAATGGACTCCGCACTCAAAGGCGGAAAGAAACACTCGTCGCGCAATCGCGAATAAATGCAACGGGATATTAGACTGGAGACGCAGTCGTTCTCGGTCGGCGGTCAACCGGGTCGCAACCGATGCGACCCATACCCTCCGCAGTCCGTTCAGCGTTCGGTTTGATGAGGTGCATTTGAGTAGCCGTCTTCGCAGGTTTTCCTTTTTTGCGATCGTCGCGTTTTTTTCGGTAAAGCTGGTTGTTGCACAGGCACAATTACGCGCCCCCGAGCCGGTTCAAACAAACAAGGCAGACCTCCCGTCAGACTCTAGACTCGACGATCTCGCTGCGGCCGCAACCTCTCCGGTCTCTGAACTCACGCCCGTTCAGCCCGATGTTGACCCAAATCCAATCCTGGCGCCGCAAGCGGCTCCAGCCTACACGCCGGCTGCGGCCCGCTACCTCACCGCTTCCGGATCCACCTACATACCCGTCGACAGCTGGGTCTACCCGGCAGCGTTGCGCCTTTTCTCCAAGGGCTATATCGATTCGGCATTTCTCGATCTCCGCCCCTGGACACGCCTCAGCCTCGCGCACATGCTCGAACGCTCCGCCGACAAGATCAATAACAGCGATGACGATGAGGCGCGCCAAATCTTTCAAGCCCTGCAAGACGAAGTAAATCCCGACATCGAGGCCATTTCCAACTCGAAGCATGGCACCGCCGAGATCGAGTCGATCTACACTCGCCCTCTCGGCATCGCCGGCCTCCCTCTGCGCGACAGCTACCATGTCGGACTCACCATCATCAACGACTATGGCCGGCCCTATGAATCCGGCTTCAACCTCATCACCGGCTTTAGCGCCCGCGCCCAGGCACACCGCTTCTCGCTCTACTTCCGGGGTGAATACCAGCACTCCCCCTCGGCCGTGGGCTACTCCATCCCCATCGCACAAACGCTGTCTGGGGTAGATGAAACCCCTTACGGTTTGAACCAGGCGGTCATTCCCCAGGGCCCGATTCCCTCGACTAACGTATTCCGCATCATCGAGGCTGATCTCGCCTATCACCTCTGGGGCAACGAGATTTCCTTTGGCAAAACCGACGCATGGCTGGGGCCGGCCGAGGGCGGCGCCTTCGCGTGGAGCAACAACGCCGAGAATATCTACTCCTTTCGCGTCGACCGCGTCGAACCCTTTCGCATTCCCGGCTTGTCTCGAATTACCGGGCCCTTCCGCTACGACTTTTTTGTCGGAAGTCTCAAGGGTCATACCAACCCGAACGAACCCTGGGTACACATGGAGAAGATCTCGTTCAAACCGACCGTGAATGTCGAGATCGGCTTTGAGCGCACGGTGATCTGGGGTGGCCAGGGCCATGTGCCCATCACAATTCACAGCTTTCTCAAGAGCTTCTTCAGCGTTCAGAATGTCACTGCAGCGGAGAAGTTCAGCCGCGACGATCCCGGCGCTCGCTTCGGCGCCTTCGACTTCACTTATCGTCTGCCCTATGTGCGCAAGTGGCTCACCCTCTACGCCGACTCCGAGGCTCACGACGACGTGAACCCGATCAGCGCGCCACGGCGTGCGGCTATACGCTCCGGCATCTTCCTTACGCAGTTTCCCGGGGCTCCGAAGCTCGACCTGCGCGTAGAGGGTGTTTACTCCAATACAGTCACTAACGACGGCGGGGGCCCGAGCGCCGGCAACTTCATGTACTGGGAAGTCATCCAGACGCAGGGATACACCAACAAGAGCAACATCATGGGCGACTGGATCGGCCGCGACTCCACCGGCGGCCAGGCGTGGCTCACTTACCATCTCAGCCCCAGCGAATGGATCCAGGTAAACTATCGCAACGCCAAAGCCGCCAAGGACTTCATCCCTGGCGCGCCAAACCCATTAAACCCTCACGCGACGCCCGGCGGTACCACGCAAAATCTCATCGGCGTCAACGTCCTCAAGCGCCTCGGCGAGGACACCGAGTTAAATGCCTGGGTCCAGTACGAGCACTGGAACGTGCCGCTGCTCGAGCCTACCCCGCAAAGCGACACCAGTGCCGCGGTCTCAATCACTTGGCATCCGCATAAGTGGAAGGTCGATTTCTAGATTGGATTTCAGCGTACCGGCCGCCCGCAGATCACGCTTACAAGAGGTTGTCGTTCATCACCAGCGCTACCGCACTGCGCAATCGCGCCTTGCCGCCATCATGCGCCGGCCGCAGGTGCGGCACCTTGACTAGAGGATTTCTGCGCATCTCTGCTTCCACGATCGGCCCGGCAAGATACCAAACTGTCGTGATGTCGCCAACGACCACGATCTCATTCGGCGCCAATGCGGAAGCGATCATCCGCAGACCCCTGCCAAGTGCCGCGCACATCTTTTCGATGGCCTTTCGCGCTGCCCCGTCCCCGGCCTGGGCCAGCTTCAATACCGCGTCGAAGGGAATCGGCGCCTTCTTCGCAAACTCCGCATAATAGCGAACTCCGGCACGGTTCGACGCAATCGTCTCCCAGCATCCGCGGTTCCCGCAGCCGCATTGCAGCCCATCCGGCTCCATCTGCACGTGACCGAATTCGCCCGCGAGACCGCCCTCTCCACGCAAAATCCGCCCATTGGCGAAGATACCTGTCCCTATTCCTTCGGAAACATTCACCGCGACCAGGTCATGCACCCCGTCACTATCGCCGAACCAGACCTCGGAGAGCGCGCAGGCGTTCGCCACATTGTCGACGGAAACCGGAAGACCCGTGGCTTGCTCCACTTTGGACTTGATGCTGCCGATCGGCCAGTCGATATTTGGCGCGAAGATCAGCTTTTCCATCCGGATGTCCAATCGTCCCGGCAGGCTCATCCCAATGCCGTCGAACGACCGGTCGTCGTTCGCGCCGATCATCTTGAGGATCGCCGCCACGATCGCCGCAATGACCCTCTTCGGGTTCTCCGGCAACACAACCAGGCTCTGCGCCACGATTCTCCCGCCGAGGTCGGCCACCGCCAGGGTCGTTTGCGAGGGATGAATGTCCAGCGCAATCACGCCCCGTCCATCGTTCAGGTGCAGAAACGTCGGACGCCGCCCGCGAGGAAGATGGCCCATGGACCCCTCGACGATCCACCGCGCAGCCAGGAGTTCTTCGACAATCAGCGACACCGTGCTGCGTTGCAGTTGCGAAGCCCGCGCCAGATCGGCCCGCGATATCGGCTGCTTGGTCCGGATCAGGTTGAAGATCAGATTCCGGTTGATCTCCCGCGGCATCTTGTTCGACGCGCTCTGTTGGTGTGTAAACGTGAACCGCTGCGCCGTCGCCTTCGTCATCCCGTCTCCGCTATCGATCAGCAACCGTGGCGGCGTCTCATCATTGCCGCACGGAGTCTTCGTATTTCGTGGAAGGTCTTTTATATCACTACGAAGGGAGCGATTAGTAGCTAGTTTGAACTAAGTCGATTACACGATTCTCGTGTACACTGTTTCCGTATGAAAAATATCACCCTCAGCGCCGATGAAGATCTCATCGAACGCGCCCGGCTTATCGCCCAAGCGCAGCGGACTACGCTCAACGCAGCTTTTCGCGATTGGCTCGAGCAGTTCACCTCGAGCGCCGGAGACGCGCAGACCTTCGACGCGCTCATGCTGCGGCTGCAACACGTCAATGCGGGCCGACGCTTCACCCGGGAAGAAATGAATGAGCGAAGGTAGCCGCTCCTTCATCGACACGAACATCTTCGTGTATTCCTTCGATCAAACCGCACCCGTCAAAGCTCATGTCGCCTCACGGCTTATCCGCAAGGCGCTGATCACGCAGAAAGGCGTCATCAGCTTTCAGGTCGTCCAGGAATTTTTCAACGTCGCCCTGCGCCGCTTCGCCCGCCCCATGCTCCCCTCCGAGGCCGAACAATATTTCACCGTCACTCTGCGTCCTCTGCTCGCCGTTCACTCCTCGTCCGCACTCTATCTGGAAGCCCTGCACCTGCAGCCCCGCTACCAACTCTCCTGGTACGGCTCGCTGATCGTCGCCGCCGCGCAGCAAGCGCAATGCGAGGTTCTGCTGAGCGAAGACCTGCAACACGGCCAGAAATTCGGCAGCGTTCAGATCGAAAATCCATTTCTGTAGTTTGCGGATTTATTGGTAGCGTCAACGGGGATCGAACCCGTACTCTCCGCCCTGAGAGGGCGTTAATGTGAATAGACCATTTGGAGTGATTTGCATGGATTCGCACTAACTGTGCGATTTGCTGGCAAAACCCAATGAATATAGGCCCTTCAGGCGAATATTGCTTTGCACGCGTTTGTACTCGCGTACATCCTCGCCAGTCCCCACAGCGTCCCCGGAAAACTGCCGGTATTCTCAGGGCTCCGCGTTCGGGGCGGGCAGCGACAATTCCTAGTGACAAGTCTGCCAATCTGGTGTCAACATATCTGGCCAGTTGCACACCCTTGTTTCGACAAGGAAGAGGGAGTCTCCGTATGCCAGGGAAAAACCTGTCACTCGCTCGCACGTCAGTATCAGCATTGCGCGCCGCGTTCTCTGCGGTCATCGCCATGCTCGCCATCACACCGCTATCCGCGCAGAGCACATCGACTTACACCGAATATGCCGCCAAGTTCCTGTGCGGCGTTCCAAGTGCCGCAAATCTCTCTAAAGGCGAGGTAGAGAACGCGGAATACTCGACCTCGATCAACGTCCACAATCCAAATATCTTCACCACCGATCAACCGCTCTCTTTCCTGAAGAAAGCGGTGGTCACCCACCCCGAGGGCTCAGAGTTGACCGCTCCCTCCGCCTTTAAGCAGGACTCACTGCAGAACGACTATGCCGAGAACGTCAGCTGCAGCGTGATCCGCGGGTTGCTGGGGGCTTCCCCTGCGCCGGCGTTCATCGAGGGGTTCGTGGTGATCATCGTACCTCCCGCCTCTTCCCCCAACCAGCTTGACGTGACCGCCGTCTACACCAGTTCCAACAACCCGCCCACCAGCCTGCAGGTGGTTCCGATCGTGGGCCGCATCATCACTCCACCGCCAGCCGGCGCTGCCGTCGTCGATGGTTTGAGCCCCATGAAATAATTTAGATCTTCATTTAGTTGCATCGCAGGGGACACCCGCTCTCATACCTGATAGCCGCAAATAGGGAAGAATATGGGCGTCGCGGGGGCATCAGGTGTGCTTCAGTCGGCGAAAACTGAGCATCGAAGCAGGGATGGATCGCTTCCATCTCAGGCTCTAGAGTCCCCTGCATTTCGCAGAGAAGCAAGCTATCAACCGTAAGTTATTGATTTTATTGGTAGCGCCATCGGGGATCGAACCCGAACTCTCCGCCTTGAGAGGGCGGCGTGTTAACCAATTACACCATGGCGCCAAAAAAGAAAGGGCAAGCCGGAGAGGCTCGCGTACCTGAAGTATATCAAGCAAAAGCGCCCTGAGGAAAGAGCGACCGTGACGCCAGAAGCCTAAATACCGAGCTTCTTCACTTCGTCGTTGTAGTACTTCCGGTAGAGGATGTCCCACTCCTGGCTGCCTTCTTGAATGATCTTGCGCTGCGAAGCGATCTTCTGCTTGGCTGCTGCGTCGATCTTCATCTCCGCCAACAGCAGTGCCTCGAGCGCCTTGCGCGCCTCCTGGCGAATGGCATTCCGATCGTCCAGAAAATCGCATTCCGGAGTCTCGGCGAGCGTGTCGGCCACCACGTGGGCTAGCTTGTTCAACTTGTCGCGGGTGATCCTCACAGCACCGCCTTGTACTTGCGCGCCAGCTCGTTCTTCACCTTCTTGAACATCTCCATGTAGCTCGCGCCGGTGCGCCGCATGTCGTCCTGATAGGCATCGAGGATGACGCGCACTTCTTCATTGATGCGGTCTTCCAGGGAGAGTTCTTCGATCAGCCCCTGGGTGACTCGATCTTCGACGGCCTTCAATTTTGCGGTCTGGATCATCTTCGCCTCGACCAGGTGTTTCACTGTCTGGCGGGCCAGGTATCCGACATACTCACGAGAGAAAATCATTGATCCAATTGGGAATATAGCACATTGAGCGCCTCTGCCCGGCCTTCGGCCTCGCCCAGGCTCAGGTGGAAATCCCGGTCAGGAAGCCGCCTTGGTTGCCGTTTCCGTCGCCGCGGGCCTGTGCACGCAACTCTCTGTATTCAGGCATCCCGAAGCCAGACGAAGTCGTTCCACAGTCCGCCCATGCCGCAAATGCTCCTCGACAATCTCGTCCAGGTCTTCCGGCTGCACAAATCCATACCAGACCTGCTCCGGATAGACGACAATCGTCGGCCCATGCTCGCACTGCTCCAGGCAGCCGGACTTGTTCACCCGCAGCACGCCAGGCAGCTTCGCCGCTCTGACCTTGTCCTTAAGCAGCGAATGAAGTTTTCCTTTGCCGTCCGGACTGCAAGACGGCCGCGCCGCGTCCGGCTCACGTTGATTGGTGCAAACGAAAATATGGCGGTCAAATTCCGGCAATGCAGCTCCTTTGCGAAGTAAATCCTCGAATCAGAATGACGCTTTGAACATATTCCGGAGGATAAATTAGAACCGATTTTAGTCGCGATCGTTATGAGCGATGCGGGCAAGACTCGGTATTCCGGCACTCATCCGCCAGCACCAGCCGTTCCACTGGTCGTCCGCGGCGCAGGTGCTGGTCGACAATTTCGTCCAGGTCCTCCACCCGCACAAACCCATACCAGACATCCTCAGGATAGACGGCGATTGTCTGCCCATGCTCGCAATGGTCCATGCACCCGGACGGCTTCACTTTGACCATTGGCAGGTTCGCCGCCTCCACTTTGCCCTTCAACTGCGCAAACAGCTCCCCAGTGCCGTTGGCGTTGCAGGACGGCTTTCCCGCCGCCGCGTCGCGGCGGTTGGTGCAGACGTAAACCTCGCGCGGCGCGGCGGGCAACGTCTTCTCTCCGAAAAGCCTGGAGAATAGGTTCCTATTGCTCATATCCAGGCCCTCGCAGCACCTTTCCAGGCAGCGCCTGGGTCATTTTGCCTTCACTAATGACCGGGACGCCGTTCACCAGTACAAATTCCATCCCCACCGCCAATTGATTTGGATTTTCGTAGGTCGAGAGATCGCGAATCTTCTCCGGATCGAAGACCACAATATCGGCCCACATCCCATCTTTAATCACGCCTCGATCGGCCAGCCGCATCCGCGCGGCGGGTAGCGCTGAGAATTTGCGAATCGCATCCGGCAGGGTCAACAGATGCTCTTCACGCACATACTTTCTGAGAATGCGCGGAAACGCCCCATACCCCCGCGGATGAGGATGCTCCTCACCAAGAATCCCCTCCGGCGACGCGCCTTGCGAATCGTTGTCGACCGAGACCCACGGTTGTTTGAGCGCGTCGGCAACGTCCGGCTCCGACATCCCCTCGACCACGACCTCCATGCCCGGGTCTTCGGCAAGCAGATCAAGAATGCAATCGATCGGATCCTTCCCCTGCGCCTTCGCGATCTCGGCAATGTTCTTACCCTGGAGAGCATGCCGCTTTGGATCGGTGGTGACGCCGACCGTAATTCCCTCGGGCCCCGCAATCTCCAGCCACTCGTTGTCCCAATTCGTGTCGTGCATCATCGAGTCGCGAATCTTTGCCCGCTGCACCGGATCATGAATGCGTGCAACCATCGCCGCATCGCCACCGTCATGCGCCCACGGTGGAATAAACGCCGAAAAGGAGTTGAACCACGCGGTGTAAGCATAGGTATCCGCCGCAATATCCAGGCCCGAAGCGCGGGCCGCGTCGATGCGGCTGACGATCTCCGGCATCTTGCCCCAGTTCGCTTTCCCGGCCGCCTTCAAGTGCCAGATCTCAACCGAAATCTTCGCCTCGCGTGCGATGCGAAAGGTCTCATCGAGTGCGTCAAATATCCCATCACCCTCCGAGCGCATATGCGTGGCATAAATGCCGCCCGCACTCGCTGCCGTCGAAGCCAGCGCAATCAGCTCCTCGGTCTTCGCATACGGTGCTGGCGAATACTGCAGCGCCGTCGAGAGCCCCATCGCACCCTGGTGCATTGCGTCGAGCACCAGCTTCTGCATCTGCACGAGTTCGGCTGGCGTCGGCGCACGATTCTCGTCGCCGATCACCATCTGGCGAACGGTTGTCGCCCCGACATAGCTCGCCAGGTTGATCCCCATCCCCTGCTTCTCGAGCCGCTTGAAGTACTCATCAAAACTGCGCCAGTCCTGCTTGATCCGATAATGATCGAAGCCAACTTTGTCCTCGGCGATCAGCCGATCGTTGGATGGCGCAATCGAATTTCCCTCGCCGGTGATCTCCGTAGTAATTCCTTGAAAAATCTTGGAAGGCAGATGCGGATCGACCAGGATCGTCGTCTCCGACTGACCCAACATGTCAATGAACCCGGGCGCAACGACAAGCCCATGCGCATCGATCGTCTTCGCGGCCGAGGCGGGATCCACGTTGCCGATCTTGATGATATGGCCGTCTTTAATCCCAACGTCCGCGCCATACCACGGCGAACCGGTTCCATCGATGATGTGGCCATTCTTGATAACGAGGTCGTACTGCTGCGCGCCCGCGGAGCGAACCAGAAAAAGAAACGCGATAGCCAAGGCCAACGTACGGTGACGAATCATTGCGCCATTATGGCATCCTCGGCAAAATCTTCAGGGAAATTCATTTGTACAGCGACAGCTCTCAACCCACTTCGCACCCGACCGGCAAATCTGCGACAATACCTGCTTGATCATGCAACCTGACAACCTGCTCTCTTTGAAAGACGATATGGTGGCCTTTATCGAAGGTCACGGCATGCGCCGCTTCCCCGGCTTTGTCGGCGAAGACGTACCCAGCATTCTGTGGGAAGACGAAACTAATCCCGACAGCTGGAAAGACTTCGTCGAGATGGCCAAGACCGCTTCCGCGGCATTCCTCACCATGAGCGAATCCGTCCTCGAAAAAGAAGACCTCGAGCTGCTCATGGAGCACATTCGCGACCAGAACTTTCCCGACGAAGATGCCCCCGAGCTCGAAGAGGTCCAATACCTCGTCAACTACGTTGGCAAGCTCGGCTATATGCAGCTCGGCTTCGCCTACCAGGGCGTCGTCTATCTGCATGAAAGCTCCACTCCCTGGTACGACCGCTATCAGCAACTCCTCGAAGCGGTTGAGGACTTCGGCGATATTGTCATCGAGAGCGGCAGCGACGAAGACGAAGAGCCGTGACCGCAAGCTCCTCGGCCGCAGCCCACAAGCGCTGGCTGGTTCCCGAAAGCGGTCCCCAATCGGTGAAAGCGCTGGCCCTGACCGTCGGTGTCCATCCGTTGCTGGCGCAGTTGCTCATCGCCCGCGGCATCGACTCAGCCGAGAAGGCTGACCGCTTCCTCAATCCCAACCTCGATCAATTACTCGATCCGTACAGCATGGCCGGCATGGCCGTCGCCGTTGCCAGGCTCCAAACGGCCATCGCGAATCGCGAACCGATCCTCATCTACGGCGACTACGACGTCGATGGAACCGTCGCCGTCGTCCTGCTCAAGACCGCGATCGAAATGGCAGCCGGGCTGCCCGGCTGCGACGTCCGTTTCCACGTCCCTCATCGCCTTCGCGAAGGCTACGGCATGAAGAGCGAGGTAATCGAGGCCGCAGCGGCAGCCGGCGCGCGACTCATCATCAGCGTCGATACCGGCATTCGCGCCTTCACCGCTGCCGAAGCGGCAGGCACTCTCGGCATTGACCTCATCGTCACCGACCACCATCTTCCCGACGAGACTCGAGGTCTGCCGACCGCGCTCGCTGTGCTCAACCCAAATCAAGCGGACTGCGCCTACGCCTGCAAGCACCTCTGCGGCGCAGGAGTCGCCTTCAAACTCGCCCAGGCCCTACTGGAAGCCCATGACCTGGAGCGAGCAAGAACAAAAATCCTGCCGTCGTTTCTGAAACTTCTCGCAATCGCCACGATCGCTGACGCCGTCCCGCTGCTCGGAGAGAATCGCGCCATCGCTGCATTGGGAATCCAGCAACTCGCGCATCCGTCACAATCCGGCCTGCGTGCCTTACTTGAACTCGCCAAACTCGACCCCCGCGAACGACCGCTGACCTCGACCGACATCGCCTTTCGCCTCGCTCCGCGCATCAACGCCGCCGGACGCATGGACATCGCCTCCGAGGTCGTCGAGATGTTCACCACCCGCGATCCCGAGCGAGCGCGCTCGCTCGCCGAGAAGCTCGACCGCCTCAACTCCGATCGCCGCAACACCGAGGCCGGCGTCCTTGCAGAGATCGAAGCGCGGCTCAAGGACGACCTACCCCTGCGCGAAGCCGGCTGCATTGTCCTCGACGGCGAAGGCTGGCATCGCGGCGTCATCGGCATTCTCGCCTCGCGCGTCGTCGAGCAGACAGGACGCCCTTCCCTGGTCATCACTCATGAGAATGGTGAAGCCCACGGATCAGGCCGCTCGATTCCCGGCTTTCATCTGCTCAACGCGATCGAGAGCTGCCACGAAATCTTCACTCGCTTCGGCGGCCACGCCCACGCAGTTGGTTTTTCGCTGCCGTCGTCCAGGGTGCCGGAATTGCGTCAGCGCATGCTCGCCTATGCTGCCTGTCACTTAACGTCGGAGAGCCTCGATCAAGCGCTGCTCTGCGACGCCGATCTGCCGCTCGACCAGATCACTCCGGAGCTCTACGCCGCCCTCCAGCGTCTGCAGCCTTATGGCATGGACAACGAGGAACCACTCTTCGTCGCGCGGAATGTACTTGTGGCCGGCGAGGTTCGGGTGCTGAAGGAGCGCCACATCAAACTACGGCTACAGAGCGGCGGAGGGAACACAACGATCTCCGCCCTCGGCTGGAGGTGGGCCGACCGCATTGCGGCGCTGCAGCTCGTAGAGGGCTCGCGCGTGGACATTGCCTACCGGCTTCGCCACAACGGCCATCCCGACTACGGAGGCGTCGAGCTGGAGATTGAAGACCTTCGGCCCTCCTGAGCGTGGCCAATCCGTAGAGGAAGGCCACGCAGCTGGGCTGGTCGGAATACCGCTGAGGGAAAGAACCTAAGCGACCGGCTTAATCGCCTCGCGCGCTTTATCGATATGCCCTAGCGCCTTCTCCTTATAGGGTCTCGCCGCCGGATCGGACTCTGGCATCTTGGCATCGTTGTGGGCCGAATCCAGCAAAGCCATGGCCTCATGAAAGTGCCCTTCGGGAGCCATGGATTTGGGGGGCGGTACTTGGCCGAGGTTCTTCTCGTCCAGGTGGGACGCGGACTTCAGGTCGGCAATCGCCGCGTTGATCTCCGGCAGCGCGGCATTGGCCGCCGCGATGTGAGCCGGCTTGCCAAAGTTAGCTGTCAGCAACCCTCGGGCCTCGCGGAGGTCGCTAATCGCATGAAGGTATCGGGGATGCTCCCCGGGCGACTGGGCATCAACCTGGATTGACACTCCGGCCAAAAACAGCGCGCACATGGCCGTCACGCAGCGTGCGATAGAGTTCACTTGCGATTTCGTCATTGGTCTTGCCTTTCCAGTTCGACGCCGAGCCGGCGCGGTTATTCGATGCGGTGTTGTTTGGCGTCTGAATCCCCAAGGAACTCAGACAATTCGAGCACCAAGGATGTGCCTGCTTCTGAAACCCGAGAATCATACAAAAGTCTTTCGCGACCGTCTATGCTCCTCCGCGGTAACAACATCCCCTTGACATTGCCGCCTTCGACAAGCACACTTCGTGAATGCGGAGCGAGGCCGCTCCGCCTGGTCTTATGGCAACGCCCGAGGGTCAGCAATTGAAGGAATCACAGGCAGGCCGCATGACATATACACTCGAGTCTTCGCTGGATAGCGTGAACCGGATCGAGCAGATGGCTGAGGAAATGGCGAAAAAGGCCGGCATCGACGAGGACGACCTCTTCAAAATCACCATGGCGGTGCGCGAAGCGGCGGTCAACGCCGTCCTCCACGGCAACTCCTACGATCCCCAAAAACACGTCACCGCATCGTTTGAGAACACCGGCGCCGACCTCATCATCAGCATCTCCGACCAGGGCGTTGGGCTCGACCCGGCAACACTCCCTGACCCGCTCGCCCCGGAAAACCTGCTCCGCGGCTCGGGACGCGGCATCTTCCTTATCCGCTCGTTTATGGATGAGGTACACTTCAAGTTGCTCAATCCGGGCACCGAACTCACCCTCGTGAAGCATCTGGGAGCGGCACATTAGGGAATCGATTCAACTTGCCCCATCCACGAATTTTTTGGTTAAGCAGTCTTAGTTAAGATATTCAAGGAGGATCTCTAAGTGAGCTTGAAACTCAGCACCCGTCAGGTAGACGGCATTACCATTCTCGACTTAAGCGGACGCATTACCCTGGGCGAAGGCAGCGTTCAGCTCCGCGACGCCACCCGTGACCTGCTCTCCAAGGGCGCCAAGCACATCCTTTTGAATCTCGGCGACGTCAACTATATCGACAGCTCGGGCATCGGCGAGCTGGTCAGCGCCTACACCACCGTCCGCAACCAGGGCGGCGAGTTGAAGTTGCTGAACCTTACCAAGAAGGTCCATGACCTGCTCCAGATCACCAAGCTTTACACCGTCTTCGACGTGAAGGATGACGAAGCGTCGGCCATCGCTTCCTTCGCTAAGTAACCGAGACGAACCCAACACCCAACACCTGAGGCTGCCATCTTGGCAGCCTCGTTGTTTCTCTGCGCCGGCTTCTATGTGCCGGCTTCTGTGCGCAAATCGACCGCTTGCCACTGCCATTGCGAGGGCGATAAGGCAAACCCGATGAGATGCTCTCGACCGCATCGGGGAAGGTGGCTGCCCCTGCTTCACCAGACTCTCTGGTACTCATAAGAACGGCCCTTATTGATATACCATCAGGCGCAGGAACAAGCTCTCCATGCCGGACAGACTTAAACTCGCGCTCTTGAAATCAAGACACGCGGAGATGATTGCGACGCGGAGGTTCTTTCTGCTCTTCGTCATTCTCCTCGGAAGCCTGGTTTTCTACCCCCTTACCCAGGGCAGCGGCTCGCGCTATTACCTCTTTCGCTTTCTCGGGTCCGCCGCCGTCGTGCTCAGCGTTTATGCCGTCAGTTTTCGTCGCGGCTTGTTGATCGTCGCCGCATTATTGGCGATACCGGCATTCCTAGGCCGCATTCTCCTGTTCGAGTTCGATGCCAGCGCCTTGTCCGTTGTCCGCATCACGCTGAGCCTCATCTTCGACATTTTCATTGTCGTCGTCATCTTCCGCCGCGTCTTTTCCCACCAGAAACCAAACGCCGAGATCGTCTTCGGTGCGCTCTGCATTTACTTATTGGTTGGCTTCGGTTTTACCAGCATCTACGGACTCATCTCCAGCTTCGACCCCCATGCGTTTCATCTCGATCCGGCCACCAACCTGCACACTATCCCCGACCGCTTCGACTTCATCTACTACAGCTTCGGCACGATCAGCTCGCTTGGCGCAGCCGGAATCACTCCCGTCTCCGGCGAAGCTCGCAGCCTCACCGTCATTGAGGGAATCCTGGGAGTCCTCTATCTTGCCGTCTTGATCTCCAGGCTCATGGGCGCCTACCGTGCGCATGAGGCGGCGAGCCAGGAATGAAGCTGCTCGAGAGCCACTAGGATTTGTCGCTAAAGCCGCTTCAGTCCCATCGCCTCCGCCGTCACGTCGGTATACTTCAACCCTGCGCCAGTATTGAAGATCACTACCCTGTCCGAAGCCTTCAGAAAGCCATTCGCGATCAACTGATCGTAAGCAGCCGTCGCCGCCGCGCCCTCGGGCGACAGAAATATCCCCTCATTCCGCGCCCAATCGAGGATCGAAGCCAGAATCACTTCATCGTTGACCGCCAGCGCAAGACCCTCCGACTCCTTCAGAATCTCCAGCATGATCGCATCGCCATAAGGCTTCGGAACCCGCAAACCCGAAGCAAACGTCGCCGCATCCTGCCACATCACGCTCGCCTTCTCTCCAGAATCAAAAGCCTTCGCCACCGGAGCGCATCCCGCCGCCTGCACCGCAATCATCTTTGGGCGTTTGAGGGGCCGCTTACCCGGCTTAACCCAGCCCAACTCCTCCAGCTCGCCAAACGCCTTCCACATCCCGATCAACCCAACCCCACCGCCGGTCGGATAAAACACCGCATCGGGATACTCCCAACCCAGCTGCTCCACCAGCTCATAGCCCATCGTCTTCTTACCCTCAACCCGGAACGGCTCCTTCAGCGTCGAAACATCGAACCATCCCTCCGCCGCTTTACGCTCCCCAACTATCCGCCCGCAATCGGAGATCAGCCCATCCACCAGCGTCACCTTCGCACCATACGCGACCGCCTCGACATAGTTCGCAAACGGAACATCCTTCGGCATGAAGATGTGCGCCTCCATTCCCGCTGCAGCCGCATACGCAGCAAGCGCGCCCGCAGCATTCCCCGCTGAAGGCACTGCCAGCTTCTTCAGACCATAATGCTTGGCCATCGTCACCGCCAGCGCCAACCCGCGCGCCTTGAAGCTACCAGTAGGATTCGCGCCTTCTTCCTTCAAATACACGCCCGAATACCGCGCGCTCCGCAACATCGGCGTCCATCCCTCGCCCAAAGTCACCGGCTCCGCATCGGGTAGCACCGCGCCATAACGCCACATCCCCAGCGAAGGCCAAGCCGCCGCGCCCCGCACAATCACAGTCTCAGGCGAAGAGCCGATCAGAGAAGAAAGGTCATATCGAACATAAAGCGACCCCGCCGGTTGACTCGGACAAACCGGGCAAAGGGTCTGCGGAGTTTCAGCGGAGACATGAGCATGGCAACGGGAGCATTCCAGATAAGCGATGGCAGGCATAAGTCAGATGGATTCCTTCTCCATCCTACAGACGGCAGCGCCGCTGACATAAGCCCTCAGCCCCCTACGGGACCGTTCTACTGCTCCCGAACTACTTCTTTGGATCAACCAGGGCCTGGTAAACCAACGCGCGACTCGTGTACTCAAGGTTAGGGCTGTGAGGCCCAAGCATGCGCTGAATCATTCCGATAAAGATCACGTCATTCGTCGGATCGACCCAGAACCAGGTGCCGGCCGCGCCATCCCACTGAAACGTCCCTTTTCCATCAGGCAGACCTGCCGGCTGCGAGTCGAATTCAACCGCAACGTTGTAGCCATAGCCAAATCCCGGACGCATGACCGCGCTCCCGATGCCATACTGGCCGGTAAGCAGCTCGACAGGCACATGATTGGTCGTCATCAGCTTCACGGTCTCTGGCCCGAGAATGCGCGTCCGCTCCAGTTGCCCTCCGTTGGCAAGCATCCGCGTAAAGCGATAGTAGTCTTCAATGGTCGTTACGCTGCCGCCTCCGCCGGAGGCCAGGGTTGGTTGCGTCTGGTATCCCCGCTGCGGCAGATTTCCGCTCGGCTTGTCGGTGATGCCGTCTTTCCCGTCCCAGTAGTAGTTGGTCGCGAAACGGCCCAGTTTATCTTCAGGCACATAAAATCCTGTGTCTTTCATGCCAAGAGGAGTAAAGATGTGATCGCGCATGAAATCCGGCAGCGACTGGCCCGAGAGCTTTTCAACGATGTAGCCCTCGACATCCATCGAAATGCTGTAATTCCACCCTTTTCCTGGCTCATAAAGCAGTGGAAGCTTCGCGAGTTTGTCGATGAACTCCTGCAGGTTCTTCGAATCAAAGAGATTGGCGTCGCGCACCATGTGATCGACAGCGGTGTCGCCGAAAAATCCATAAGTAAACCCCGCCGTGTGCGACATCAGTTCGCCCATCGTCGGAGCATGATCGGGGTCCTTGAGGATCACATTGCCGCTCGCATCGACGCCCTTATACACCTTCAGGTGCGCCAGCTCGGGAACGAACTTGGCGATAGGATCGCTCGGAAGCCACTTCCCCTCCTCATAGAGAATCATCATGGCCGCGCCGGTCATCGGCTTCGTCATCGAGAAGGCGCGAAAGATAGTGTCCTTCGTCATCGGCGCTCCGCTCGCCAGATCCCGCTTCCCATACGTCTGGTAGTCGACGATCTTTCCATGGCGCGCGAGCAGCGTCACAATCCCCGCAAACTGTTTGTCGTCGACTTCCTTCTGCATATAGGCATGCAGCCGCTCCAGCCGCTCGGCACTGAAGCCAACCGACTCCGGGCTCTGCACGCTCATGTCGACTGCAGGAACCGGCGCAGGCTGTGAATTCTGTGCAAGGGTCGAGAGCGGCAGAGCAAAACACGCGAACAGCGCGAGCAAAGCAAAAGGCGTGCGGTGGTTCTTCATAGGTTCTCCATGGCGCAGGTTGGGCGCTGTCGCAGGAAACGAAGTTGATGCTGAACGAGAGCGGTACCTTTATACCAGAGACCCATCGGCGTCGAGTCTAGCTCGAGTTTCTGGTCGACAGTCGGGGTGCCCCATTCAAGCCCTTCTGTTGGCTCGAGTGAGACAGCAATGTGAAATCCCAAGGTAAGATTGCGGAAACATGAATTCCAGAAGCACAGGCACGCGGAAACAGGATCACCTCGCCCTTGTCGTACCGGTAGCAATCTATCTTGCCGGTGTCGGCCTGTCCCTGTTTCTGCACTCCAACGCCAGCGGAATGGGACTTCGCATCGCGGGACTGATCGGCACCGCCATCTTCTGCTTCCGCCAACGCAACATGACCGTCTGGATCCTCTGGTCCATGTTCGCCGGAGTCGAGCTCGGCCTCGACGCACCAGCCCTCGCGCTCAATCTCCACGTCCTCAGCGACATCTTCCTCCGCCTCGTCAAGACCATCGTCGCCCCACTCATCCTCGGAACCCTCATCTCCGGAATCGCCGCCCACGGCAGCCTCAAAGAAGTAGGCCGCCTCGGCATCAAGTCACTGGTCTATTTCGAAGTCATGACCACCATCGCGCTGCTCGTCGGACTCGCCGCCATCAACATCACCCACGCCGGAGTCGGCCTCTCGTTACCGCCTCCGCATGCCACATCAAGCATCAGCGTTCTACCCGCAAACGCCGCAGCGCCAACATCAGCCATTCCCAAATGGGACCAGTTCCTCCTCCACGTCTTCCCCGAAAACCTCGCCAAATCCATCGCCGAAAACGAAATCCTCCAGGTCGTCGTCTTCGCCGTCCTCTTCGGACTCGCCCTCACCCGCCTCCCCGAAGAAACCCGCCGCCCCCTGCTCACCGTCATCCAGTCCTTCACCAAGGCGATGTTCCAGTTCACCAACCTCGTCATGTACCTCTCGCCCATCGCCGTCGGCGCCGCGCTCGCCTACACCATCGCCCACTCCGGCTCCGGAGCCATCCTCGGCCTCGCCAAGCTCGTCGCCACCCTCTACGCCGCGCTCCTCGCCTTCGTGCTGGTCGGACTCCTCCCCGCCGCGCTCCTCGTCCGCGTGCCCATCCGCCGCTTCCTCGCCGCCGTCGCCGAACCCGCCTTCATCGCCTTCTCCACCGCCGCCTCCGAGGCGGCGCTGCCCATCGCGATGGAGAACATGGAGACCCTCGGCGTCCCCGAAAACATCGTCGCCTTCGTCATTCCCACCGGCTACAGCTTCAACCTCGACGGCACCGCCATCTACCTCGCCCTCGCCGCCATCTTCGTCGCCCAGGCCGGAGGAATCCACCTCCCCTGGCAAACCCAGCTCATCATGCTCGCAACGTTAGTGTTAACCAGCAAAGGAGTCGCCGGAGTCCCCCGCGCCAGCCTCGTCGTCCTCATGGCCACAGCAGCCAGCTTCCACCTCCCCCTCGAACCCATCGTGCTCATCCTCGGAGTCGACGCTCTAATGGACATGGGCCGCACCTCCCTAAATGTCACGGGAAACTGCCTGGCCAGCGTGGTCGTGGCAAGATGGGAAGGAAAATTCGCTCCCTCCAACACCACACCCGACCACCTGTAACAGGCGCCATCCAAAAGCACAAATGTCATCCTGAGCGGAGCACGAAGTGCGAAGCGAAGGATCTGCAGTCTGCTCGCCCATCCAACAAACGCCCCCCCACCCAACAAATTTCATCCCACATAACAGATGTCATCCTGAGGCGAAGCCGAAGGATCTGCAGTTTGCCTAAATCCGCGCCGCTGGCGCATCCTTATCGCACTTCCCAAAATGCCCAAAAGCTACTACACCTACATAGTCGCCAGCCGCTCCCGCACGCTCTACATCGGAGTAACCAGCAAACTCGAACAACGCACCTGGCAGCACAAGAACAAGGCACACGAAGGCTTCACCGCAGCATACAACTGCGATCGCCTCGTATGGTTCGAACGCTACACAAACGTGGGAACGGCAATCGCCCGCGAGAAAGAACTCAAGGGCTGGCGAAGGGCGAGAAAGATCGACCTGATAGAAACAACCAACCCGAGCTGGGGTGATCTCAGCGAAAGTTGGGGCCAGCCCATAGTTTTCACTGCAGATCCTTCGCTACGCTCAGGATGACATTTGCTCTTTTGCGAAGCGTAGCTCCAATCGCAGCGATGTTGTTTTGAGAGAAGATCGCGAAGCGGCCGAGGTCGAAAGTTCGCGCTCCGCCGGCCCCACAAATTCCATCCACACCCGCGAATGTCATCCTGAGGCGAAGCCGAAGGATCTGCAGTTTGCCTAGAAAGCCGCGCCGAACGGGGCACCCGCTTAGCCAGTGTGGTGATGGCGCGATGGGAGGGGAATTTTCGCTCTCTCCAACACCACATTCAACCACCCGTAGCAACTGCCATCATAAAAAACTGATGTCATCCTGAGCGAAGCGAAGGATCTACAGTTTTGCATAGAAAGCCGCGCCGAAGGCGCATCCGGAAGACTGGGGGGTGGAGCAGCTTTCGCCACTACTCCACCGGAATGGAAGGACGTGTAGAGATCGAGTCCGAGTGGACAGCAACAAAGCGTGAACATAACGCGGCGAGCCGGATACCAGCATCGCCATCCCACTCAAGCCAACAGAAGGGATGAATCGGGCACCGAGCATCCGTTATGTCAAGATTGCCCTGAGTCAACTCAGTTCGCTGTTCGACTCGTTTTCGCTGTAGGTGCTGTAATCTGCGGTGAGTTCTTCGCCCTCTCGAATATCGCGAATAGCATAAAACTTTAGCGAAGAGTCGACAGCGACATTGGGATCAGACGAACTATTCAAATACCATGAAGGCGTCAAGCCGTTGAAATTGGCAGGACATTCGTAAACATCGTCTCTTAGGACACAAAAGTCCTCATATAGTTGACGCAATTTCTCGGGCAGCGCCTTTGTCTCTTCTGAAGGAACAAGCACGGTCGCCGAGTCGTCAGGTTCGAAAATATATTGACCCTTGGGAATATCTGCAATCGCAAAAACGCCGACTCCGTGGATCTCGGACGACCGCAGCCTCGTGAATACGCCCTCGTGTGGTTTTTTCATTTTCGAAGTCTTCCGAAAAGGTCAGATGAGAAGTCTTTCCAATAGTGGTCACTGGATGGATAGCTTCGAAGAACGTGCCATTGCAAGGCTGCCACGACAATCGCAAAGGCCGGACAAATCCAAAAGAAAACTACCTTTACAACATGGAGGTGGGCTGAGAGCAAGCACCAATGGGGCGGCGCGACGTAAATGGAAGCAGCAAGAAGATACTCGGCGAAACCGGCGATGAGAAATGTAAATCCTAAACTATACGGCCACCACGCGGCCCAGGAATCTGCACACTCGAACCACTTCCGGAGGCCATTCAAATCGCTCTTCTTCATGGCTTCGTGGAAGCATATCTGTCCATAAAACCAAGCCAAATCTGATCTCTGTTTGAAAAACCAAAGCGCCGCGACGATGCACATCGTCGACCCTGCCACTATAAAAAGGCCGCTAGAGTCCCATATAGCCCTTGCCACACCCTTGTCGCTTGCTAACACAGAGCTCAAGATGCCGCCCGGGGCGAGCACGGAAACGGCCGACAAAATGCCCATAATCGACATTTCTTTGTCTAGGTAATCCAAATATGGTTTCGTGTCCAAGCTTACTGTTCCATCCAGACAAAGCCGCTACTTAAGTTCCGATAACGCTCAATCGGCGCCGTAGCCAATCTATCATGCGCCAACGGATCCCTTCACATACTCAATCTAGCGTACAGGCCTCGGCAAGCGACTCTCACAGTTCACCGTTCGCGTAGTAATTTTGATATCGGAGATCAAAAAATGGAAGATACCACCAAAACCATCGAACCAACCCGCGCCGAAGAGATAGTCCTCTCACTAAGCGAAAAATTAGCCGTCACCGCCTCAGCCCGCAACGTCTACGGCGAACCAATCCACGCCCATGACCGCACCATCGTGCCAGTCGCCAAATTCGGATATGGCCTCGGCGCAACCTCCGGCGGACGCGATGGAGACAAAGTCGGCGGCGGCTCAGGCGGAGGAGGCGTCGGCGCAAAGCCGGTGGGCTATATCGAGATCACCGAACACGGCACTCGATATGTGCCCTTTTCGACGCCACGTCAAATCCTGCTTGCGGCGCTTGCCGGAATCGGCCTTGGCTATCTGCTCGGAAGGCTCCGCAAATGAGTTGAAGGTAAGTCAGAAACTCCGATTTACGTTGACCAAGGTGCTGGAAGCGGATTTCTTACAAGGTGTGTTGCGCAGAATCGAGGCTCGACGCCAGCCGACCAGCGGCTCCGGCGAGACTGCATCTACGAAGAGGTCCGAGTGATGCGGTCTGCAGCGCACCTTAGCATCGAGTCCATGTGCCGTCTGGGGCAGGTCAGCCGGGCGGGGTTTTATCGTCACTGGAAGCAGCATGAGCCGCGCGTCGAACAGGCCGAGCTGCGCGCGCGGATGCATCAGATCGTGCTCACCCACCGGCGCCACTACGGCTATCGCCGGGTCACGCACGAGCTGCGCAACCAGGGCTGGGCGGTGAACCACAAGCGGGTGGCGCGGCTCATGGCCGAGGACAACCTGCTGTGTCTGAGGAAGCGCAGCTTCATGCGCCACGACCGACTCCCGCCACGATCTGCGCGTCTGGCTGAACCTGGCCGCGCGCATGCAGCTGACCGGGATCGACCAGCTCTGGGTGGCCGACATCACCTATCTGCGGCTGGCCGAGGCCTTCCTCTATCCTGGCCGTCGTGCTGGACGCCTCTCAGCCGCCACGTGCTCGGCTGGGCGCTGGATCAGCAGCTGGATGCAAGGCTTGCCGTGGCCGCGCTGCGCTAGGCGATGGCCCTGCGCCAGCCTGCGCCCAGGCCTGGTCCATCACTCCGACCGCGGCGTGCAGTACGCCTGCGCGATGCCTACTTCGACCTGCTGCTCGAGCACGGCATCCAGCCCAGCATGAGCCGGGCCGGCAATCCCCTACGACAACGCCAAGTGCGAGAGCTTCATCAAGACGCTCAAGCACGAGGAGATCTACACCCGCCAAGTATCGCGACCTCGCCGATCTCGAGGCCCCCATCGGCGAGTTCCTCGAGCGCTACTACAATCGCCAGCGGCTGCACTCGGCTCTCGACTACCGGTCGCCAGAGCAGTTCGAACAAAGCCTGTTAGCCAGCCCGGCAGCGGTGCCGGTACCAAGCATGAGTTTTTTCAGGCATCGGGGAATCTCTCGTCCCGATGTTCACCGACAAGCCGGGGAGGAGCCGTTATGACCCCTCCCCCCAGCCCATCGGTGCGATGAGTTCCAGCCGGGTATTCCTTGGCGAGTTGCTCTCCAGCAGAACCCGCCTCCGTCAAGTATCTTTCTCGCCAACAGAAACGATAACTCACCCAATTTGTGGCACTTAGAGCGCAAAAGAACTTGGCATAGTGAAACCCCTCAACCTGATAAACTAGATATAGAGATCAAGTAAGGCTGAGAAGGCGGCGCAAGCCGCCTTTTTCCATGCCCAAAAAGCGGAGAGCCATGACCAAACCATGCGGAACCACCCAAAAACGGCGGCAAACCCTCGCTCCGCCAGCAAATCATAGCTAAGTCGCACAAAACAATGATCTTAACGCGAAAACAAGCTTAACTCGCTGATTCTAGTGATCTTAGCCAAAATGGCGGGGGAGGGGGGTGCCCTCCCAACCAGAATCGAGGATGCAGGAGCTACTTCAACTTCCGATACCGCTCAATCAGCGCCGTAGTCGAGCTGTCATGCGCCAGCGGAGCCTTCGCATCCTCAATCTCACCCAGGATCTTCTGCGCCAGCACCTTGCCCAGCTCGACGCCCCACTGATCGAACGAATCGATCTGCCAGATTGCGCCCTGCGTGAACACCGAATGCTCATACAGAGCCACCAGCTTGCCCAGCGTCTTCGGGTCGAGCTCTTCTGCCATGATCGTATTCGAAGGCCGGTTGCCCTCGAAGACCCGGTGCGGAACCAGCCAATCCGGAGTGCCCTCAGCCTTCACCTGGTCTGGAGTCTTGCCAAACGCCAGCGCCTCGGTCTGCGCAAAGACGTTCGCGAGCAGAATGTCATGATGCCGCCCCAGCGGCGTGATCGCCTTCACAAAACCGATGAAATCGGCGGGAATGATCCGCGTCCCCTGGTGGATGAGCTGATAGAACGAATGCTGCCCATTCGTCCCCGGCTCGCCCCAGTAGATCGGCCCGGTGTCGTAGTTTACATGCGAGCCGTCGAGCGTCACGTGCTTGCCGTTGCTCTCCATCGTCAGCTGCTGCAGGTAGGCGGGAAAGCGCTTCAGGTAGTTCTCATACGGCAGAATCGCCACCGTCTGCGCGCCAAAGAAATCGTTGTACCAGACCGCCAAGAGGCCGAGCAGCACCGGCAGGTTCTTCTCGAGCGGAGCAGTGCGGAAATGCTCATCAATCTCGTGGAAACCAGCCAACAAAGCGTTGAAATTCTCCGGCCCGATCGCCAACATCGACGACAACCCGATCGCCGAATCCATCGAGTACCGCCCGCCAACCCAATCCCAGAAGCCGAACATGTTCGCGGTATCGATGCCGAAGGCCTTCACCTTCTCCGCATTGGTCGAGACGGCAACGAAATGCTTGGCAATCGCCGACTCATCGCCGCCCAGCCCCTTCAGCGCCCACTCCCGCGCGGAGTTGGCATTGGTCATCGTCTCAAGCGTCGTAAACGTCTTCGAAGAAATAATGAACAGCGTCTCATCGGCCTTCAGATCAACCGTCGCCTCAACAAAGTCAGCGCCATCGACGTTTGAAACAAAACGGAAGACCCGCGTGCGGTCGCTATAGTGCTTCAGCGCCTCATACGCCATGACCGGCCCGAGATCGGAGCCGCCAATACCGATATTGATGACGTTCTTGATTGGCTTGCCAGTGTGACCCTTCCACGCGCCCGACCGAACGCGGTCACAGAAGGCGGCCATCTTGTCCAGCACTTCATGCACGGCGGGAACAACATCCTCGCCGTCAACCACGATCTTCTCGCCCTTGGGAGCACGCAGCGCCACATGCAGCACCGCACGCTTCTCGGTGATGTTGATCTTCTCGCCCGAGAACATCGCATCCCTGCGCCCCGCCACACCCGACTCCTCGGCAAGCTGCAGCAGCAGCTTTATCGTCTCGTCGGTGATCCGATTCTTGGAGTAATCCAGGAAGATCCCGGCAGCCTCAACGGTAAACTTCTCCGCCCGCTTCGGGTCTTTGTCGAAGAGCTCCTTCATATGAATCGGCTCAATCTTTTTGTAGTGCTCGCCCAGCGCTTTCCACGCCGGAAGTTCTGTCAGAGGCGCCATCTCGTACTCTCCTTAAGCGGAATCCGGCGTCAAGGCCAGAAACAATCCGCAGACCATAATGGACCGTCAGGTCCGGACTATACAAACAAAAGATGTTCGGCAATCACGGACGGCGTCAATCGCCGGTTAATTTCCGTTCACAGACTAATTTTTCGCGCTCAGAATGCCGGCCTGAAGTGTCACCAACTCGCTGAGGTCCTTCTTCACCAATCCGTGCTCTTTCGCATTGAACTCGTCCACCTTGCTCGACCAGTTCATCGAGCAGAACTTCGGCCCGCACATCGAGCAGAACGCCGCCTCTTTGTAGTAATCGTCCGGAAGCGTCTCGTCATGCATCGACCGAGCCGTCTCTGGATCAAGCGACAGTGCAAACTGCTTCTCCCAATCGAACGTATACCGCGCATAGCTGATCGCATCGTCGCGATCCCGCGCGCCCGGCCGGTGCCGCGCCACATCCGCCGCATGAGCAGCGATCTTGTAGGCGATCATGCCGTCCTTCACGTCTTTCTCGTTCGGCAGTCCAAGGTGCTCCTTCGGAGTGACATAGCAAAGCATCGACGCGCCATGCCAGCCAATCATCGCCGCGCCAATCGCGGAGGTGATGTGGTCGTAGCCCGGAGCGATATCCGTCACCAGCGGCCCGAGTACGTAGAAGGGCGCTCCGTCGCAAAGCTCCACTTCCTTATCGACCTGCTCCTTGATCTTGTCCATCGGCACATGGCCGGGGCCCTCGATCATCACCTGCACATCGTCTTTCCACGCCTGGCGGGTTAGTTCGCCCAGCGTCTTCAGTTCGGCAAACTGCGCCTCGTCACTGGCATCGGCGATCGATCCGGGACGTAGCCCATCACCCAGCGAATAGCTGACGTCGTACTTCGCCATGATCTTGGTGATGCGATCGAAGTTTTCATAGAGGAAGCTTTGTTTGTGGTGCGCGGTCATCCACTGCGCCATAATGGCGCCGCCGCGGCTAACGATGCCTGTGATGCGCTTGGCAACCATCGGTACGTACTGAATAAGAACACCCGCGTGGACGGTGAAGTAGTCAACGCCCTGCTGAGCCTGCTCCTCGATCACCTCAAGATAGAGATCGATGTTGAGATCTTCGACGCGCTTCACGCGGGAGAGCGCCTCGTAAAGCGGCACCGTACCGATCGGAACGGGCGAATGGCGCAGAATAGTGTCGCGAATCTCTGGAATATTCCCGCCCGTCGACAGATCCATTACGGTATCCGCGCCATGCTGCACGGCCATGTGGAGCTTGCGCAACTCTTCGTCAATATTCGAGGTGACGGCAGAATTCCCGATATTGGCATTCACCTTGCAGCGAGTAGCGATACCGATACCCATCGGCTCGACTTCAGGATGGTTGATATTGGCGGGAATAATCAGCCGCCCGACGGCAATCTCGTCGCGGATCAGCTCAGGGGCAAGATTCTCCCGCTCGGCGACGAAGTTCATCTCTTCGGTGATTCGCCCCAGACGGGCAAAATGCATCTGCGAGACGTTGGTATCGCCGGTGCGCGCAACTTCGGCCCTGCGGTTCACGATCCATTCCGCACGCGGCCGCAGAATCTCCGCCGTCCCGTTAGCCTGCGACTCTACCGCCGCGCCATTTCCATTCCCGTTCGAACCCATAATCACCTCTGGAGAAAACCCACTCGTTCGGATCGTTGAAAGTATGATGTCGCAAGAACCGTTTCAGACCGGATTATAACGCTCGAAAATCTGCGCGCCGCACCTCGACTGAAAAGCCAACTGTGGTCGCGGTGACTTGCCGGCTCGCTGACTTGTTGATCTGTTGTACCCGCCTTGACTCCTAATGCTAGGATGCCTAACCTCAATGAAGAGCAGAATATGGAAAAGAGCCGCAATCAAGCCGTCAAGATCACCGTCGCCGTCCTCGTAATCGTGGGCACCATCGCCTACCTGGCGTTCACCGGGTATGGCGCCAACAAGAGCTACTACGTCACCATCTCTGAGCTCCACGGCATGGGCAACAAGGCCTACACCACCCATCTTCGCGTCGCCGGCAACGTCGCCCCCGGCACGATCGAGCACGCCGGCACCACGGCGCAGTTCGTCCTCGTCGAAAATGACAACCGCCTCAAGGTCGACTACAAAGGCACCGAGCCCCCGCCAGACACCTTCAAAGACAACGCCCAGGCCCTCGCCATCGGCACCTATGGCCGAGACGGGGTCTTCCACGCCACCCAGCTCCAAGCCAAGTGCGCCTCAAAATACGCCCCCAAACCCGGTGAAATGCCCGGCACCGCAAAGCCGGCTGCGCCGCGGCACGGCGAACCGCGTGCGCTGAACCCCGCTCCAATCAAAGCATGTCATCCGGCTCGAACCTGCTTTTCCTCGGCCTCTAATGTTTCGCTGACTCTTCCAGCCGCAATAGCTGACTTGCTGACTCGCTATACTCGACGCAGTGCCCGCAACCCCAGCAAAGATCGTCGAACTAACCACCGTCTCCCGCCTCTACGGGACTTTCGCCGCCCTCCGCAAGATCGACATCAGCTTTGAACAAGGCCGCTGCTACATCCTGCTCGGCGAAAACGGAGCGGGCAAATCAACCCTCCTCCGCACCATCGCCGGACTCCTGCGACCGACCTTCGGCACCGTCACCGTCTTCGGCGAATCGCCGTCTGAACAGCGCGACCGCATCGGCTACATGAGCCACGCGCCCATGCTCTACGACGAACTCACCGGCATTGAAAATCTCCGCTACTTCGGCAGCCTCTACCGCACGCGTCCCTGCCTCCAACCCGAAGAAGCCATGCGCGCCACCGGCCTCGACCCTGCACTACCACGCCCAATCAGCCAGTATTCGCAGGGCATGCGCCAGCGCGCGTCATTGGCTCGAGTGCTGCTGCCGCAGCCGGATTTGCTGCTCCTCGACGAGCCTTTCTCCAACATGGACGCAGCCAGCGCCCGCCAGATGCTCGCGCTGCTCGCAGGCCTCCGCGCCCAGGGCACGACCATCATCCTCACCACCCACCAGCGCGACCTCGCCGCCCCGCTCGCCGACGCCTTCGTCACCATGCAGTCCGGATCGGTGATCTCCGTCGAGCAACAAGTCAAGCCTCAAACCAGCGGGGCAACCGCATGAAAGCGCATCCGGAAAAACCGGCGCCACCAAGACGAATGCGGCCCGCTACCTCGACTCGCTCGGCATCGCCTACGAGCTCCGCGACTACGATCTCGGCGAAGAAGAATTCTCCGCCATCGCCGTTGCCGAAAAGATGGGCCTGCCACCCGAACAAGTCTTCAAGACCCTGCTCTGCGCGACTCATGAACGCGAACACGTCTTCGCCATCGTCCCCGGCAACGCCGAACTCGACTTCAAGAAACTCGCGCAAGCCGCCGGAACCCGCAAAACCGAGATGGCCTCGATTAAAGACGTCCAACCGCTCACCGGATATATCCGCGGCGGAGTCACCGTCTTGGGCGCAAAGAAAGCCTTCCCGGTCTTCGTCGATGAGACGCTTGAGCTCTTCGACACCATCTCCGTCTCCGCCGGAACCCGAGGCACCCAGCTCATCCTCACCCCTGCCAACTACCTCAAAGCCGCAGAGTCGCTCGCCCCAACCACCATCACCGATCTAACCAAGGACACTGGAAAGGTCAGCGCATGAGGTCCCCAAATAAAGAAACCTGCCTTCCTGAGCGGAACGAAGGATCTGCAGTGTCACGAATTTGCGCCCTCCGATCATTTTCCTATTCCCTGTTCCCTAGTCCCTAGTCCCTATGTCTTACCTCCTGATCCACATAATCCGCGACCTCCGCATCGAGTGGCGCTCCAAAGACGCCATCAACTCGATGCTCTTCTTCGCGCTCATCATCGTGGTGCTCTTCTCGCTCGCCTTCGACCCTACCCGCGAAGTCTCCCGCCAGATTGCCGGAGGCATCCTCTGCGTCGCCACCATGTTCGCCTCAATCACCGCGCTCAACCAGACCTGGTCCCGCGAACTCCGCCACCAGGTCCTCGACGCGCAGCGTATGTCCCCCGCCCCGGCATCGTCGCTCTTCCTCGCCAAAGTGCTGGTGAACTTCCTCTTCGTTTCGGTAGTGCAGGCGATCCTCGCGCCGCTCTTCATCATCTTCTACAACCTGCGCTCGGTCGGCCCGGCGTGGCCGCTGCTGCTAGTTCTTCCGCTCGGGACGTGGGCTCTGATTGTGAACGGAACCTTCTTCGCCGCGCTCTCCATCCGCACCCGCAACCGCGAGCTCCTACTGCCGCTGATCCTGTTCCCCATATACATCCCGGCCCTGCTCGCAATGGTGCTCGCAACGACGGGAATACTCACCGGAGAAGCCGACCCGACGCTATGGATCAAGCTCCTAGCCGGATACGACCTCATCTTCACCACAGTCAGCCTGTTGCTCTTTGAGACGGTCATCCAGGCGGAGTAAACTAACTCATGGGGAATCAATCTTGACGAGCTCAGAAGCCGCACTACCTGAAGAATCCGAAGGTCCGAAGCGACCTAATATTCTGGAGCTCTTGGCGATGCCGGGAATGGAAGATATCGAGTTTGATCCGCCGAAGCTCGATGACGACTTCTTCCGGCCGGCCGAGTTCTCCCTTGAGGATGAGATTTAGACGGAGTCCGAGAAACCGTCGCGTTAAACTTGCATTAGCCATCATGAAGCTCTTCCGCTGGATCCTCGTCATCGTCTCCCTCGGCCTCCTCGGCTACGGCTTCCACGTCGCCATGACCGTGCCCGCTGACGAGGCGATGTTCAACGTCCAGCGCATCTTCTACTACCACATTCCCGCCTGGATCATGACCTCGCTCTGCTTCGGTGCGAATCTGATCGGCTCGGTCGTCTACCTTGCCGTGCGCAACAAGCGTCCTACGCTCGCCCTGCGCGCTGACGCCGTCGCCGTCTCGACCGCCGAGATGGGAGTCGTCTTCTGCCTCGTCGGACTCGTCACCGGCTCGCTCTGGGCGCGCTACGCCTGGGGCATCTGGTGGACGTGGGACGAGCGCCTCACCTCGACCCTCATCCTCTGGCTCATTTACGTCAGCTATCTGCTGCTCAGAAACTTCTCCGCTGGCCCGCAGATGCGCACGATCTCCGCCGTACTCGCCATCTTCGGCTACATCGACGTGCCCATCGTTTACATGTCTACTCGCTGGTGGCGCACGCAACATCCCGCCCCGGTCTTCTTCGGCGCACCCGGCGCGGGCATCGCTCCAAGCATGATGCCCGCCGTCACCTGGAACGTCTATGCGTGGATGGCCTGGGCGCTGCTCGTCATCAGCATCCGCTACGCCGTCGAACGCCGCCAGCAGCAGATCGATGAAGCCGCCGCGTTGCGCTCGCTCCACGACCCCGCTCCAATCGAGGTGACGTTGTGATGAAGCCTTTGCTCACTCTCGCCTCGCTCTTCCCCTGGGACCGCGCCAACGAATCCGCCCTCGGCCACCATCACCTCATCGCCGCCTACTGCTTCACCTGGGGACTCCAGCTCGCCTACCTCGCCTACGTCGGCCTGAAATGGCGCTCCCTCTCCAAAGCCGGCCGTAACTCCTCCCCAAAATAAATCCGAACACTCGCCCCGCTGCTCCCGTCTTAGCGCGTGAATGCACCTGAGCGTCAGGTGAGCGGGGCACGTCGGCCCGCGTCTGTGGGTGTCAGGAGCCATGCGGACTTGCAACCTAAGCAGGAATACGAAGCTTTTGCGTCGCTGGCCTTTGAATCTTTGGTTAGGCGGCAATCGCGTTTCGTCTTTCAGGTCGCTTATGCCATGCTCCGCAACTCCCACGACGCCGAAGACGTTGCACAGGAGACCTTCTTGAGCCTCTATCGATCCGGAGCCTGGCGAAAGATGAACGACGAGCGCGCCTTCCTCGCGCGCGCCACATGGCGACATGCCATCGACCGTCTGCGGGCCAATCCGAAGCGCAAGGCCGATGACTCAGATGTCCTCCTCGAGCTTCCTTCCCGCGAAAGCGATCCCGAACAGACTCTTCTCGACGCAGACCAGCAGGCAGCCGTGCATCGCCTCATCGACGCGCTCCCTGAAGAACTGCGCCAACCCCTCGCCCTTTCCACCGTGCAGGAGATGAACTCGCGCGAAATCGCCGCAATTCTCGACATCCCCGAAGGAACCGTCCGCACCCGCCTGATGCGCGCCCGGCAGATGCTCAAACAAAAGCTCTCCGCTCAACTCGAGGTCCGCTATGCCAAGTAACCGCGAACTCGAGCACCTGATTGACGCCGCGTTGTCGAGTTACTCCGCAACCGAGGCACGACCCGGTCTCGAACAACGCATCCTCACAAATGCGCTGACGGAATCCCCTCGCCGAAGCCAATTCGCCTGGGCATGGACGCTCGCCGTGCCAACAGCCGCTTGCCTGTTAGCCTTCCTTTTCTTCGCTGGGCGGCACAATTCTCATCGAAACACGCTCGTAGCCACAGCGGTGACAACTCCGGCAACCGCCCCGGTAAGTCCACGCCAAACGCCGGCGACGGATTCATTCCCATCCCCTCGGAAACGGTCTATCCCGCACCAGGCATCAGCCCCGCCGTCGACGGTAAGTCAGAAATTACCCAAGGAAGAGGTCTTTCCCTCACCATCGCCTCTCACCGCGGAAGAACGGGCCGCGATTGCGCTGGTCCGCGATCCCGCGCCGATGCCTCAGCAAACCGATGTGGCAGCTCGGGTCGAAATCACTCCGATTCACATCGCCGAACTGCAAATCAAACCAATCGCCCATCCGGACGATTTGCCCAGTTCTCTCGCCACAGAATCAAACGTGAAAGCCTTACAACCCTAAGGAGAAATCGTGCACAAATCTTTCAAGCTCGTTCTGCTTTTCCTGCTGGTCGGAGTCGCCGCAGGGACCGCCCATGCCCAGTCGCCCTCGCCCGCGCCGATTCCGTTGAAGCATTACAAAGTCGACTTCGTCGTGAAAGAGGCTGACGCCAGCGGACACGTCACCAACACCCGTAGCTATTCGACGGTTCTAGCCACCACCAATCAGAACGATCCTAACCAGATTCGCAGCGGCGACCGTGTGCCGATTCGTGTTGGCCTCAACGACAAGGGAGATAACAATCTCCAATACGTTGATATCGGAGTCAGCTTCGATTGCCGTTACGTCCAGGAAATCGACCAGAAGTTAGCGATGAAGGTGAAGGCGGAGATCAGTAGTATTCCCGCCGGTGCCGATCTGAAAGCAGGGATCGACCCGGTGATCCGCCAATTTCAGTGGAACTCCGACGTTCTCATTTCTCCCGGCACGCCGACAACAATTTTTTCTTCCGACGATGTGAACAGCAAAATCAAAATGCAAGTCGAGGTCACGGCCACGGCGATTAAATAGCTCGTCCTTGGCAAACTCGTTGATGTGATAAGCGGGATATTGATGCGCATACTATGCTTTGACATCAGCCGGAAAAAATGACATCATTGTCCCATGAGAACCACGCTATCGCTGGACGACGATGTCGTCGACATTGCCAGAGATTACGCTGCAGTCAAGAATCTTAGCCTCGGCGCAGCTGTCTCCGACCTTGTGCGAAAAGGGATGGAGGCTCCTCCGCCGATGCGCATGAGGAATGGCATCGCAGTTCTTGATCTTCCGCCGGATTCGCCCAGGGTAACGAGCGAGCGCGTCAAAGAAGTGCTGGACGCGGAAATCTAGTGGCAGTCTTCCTGCTCGACGCCAATCTTCTATTGGCGCTCGCTTGGCCCACGCATCTCCACCACGAACGCGCGCAAAGCTGGCTTGAAACTCACGCTCGCAGCGGCTGGGCATCTTGTCCGTTCACACAATCCGCGTTCATCCGCCTTAGCAGCAACCCGAGCGTTTCGCCCGACGCTATCGCGCCATCGAAAGCCCAAATCCTCCTCGATGCCAGTTTGGGCCACCCCAACCACCATTTCTGGCCAGACGAACTCAGCGTACACGATGCAATTGCCCCACTCCGCAGCAATGTCGTCGGACACCGCCAGATAACGGATGCCTATTTGCTGGGCTTAGCGATATTTCGTAAGGGGAAATTAGCGACGTTTGACCGCGCCATCACGTCGCTGGTTCCGGAAGGCGTCGCTACAAACTCAGTGCTCGAATTACTCTAGCGGCTTAGGCTTAAACCACGACTCCGGCCGGGCTTACCGTTCAGCCTCAGCCCACGACCGCATCGAATACCCGCTTCCCGAGCGCCGAAACTCCTTACCCTCGGCTCGCGCCAGCAGGACTACCAGCACCAATCCCGCCAGCATCACGCCCTCTTCGACATGCGTAGACTCGTTATGCAGCCGGTTAAATCCTTCTCGGTTAGGGTCAGACAGAGGTACAGCATCGATCACCCCACCCGCAGCGACGCGATAAGTCTCCATTCGCGGAATAATCGAGAACTGCGAGTAAGCCGTCAGCGCCAGCATCACCACCACCATCGCCAGTGGAGCCCGCAACACCTGGCGCGGATAGACCCCCATCACGCTCGCCGCCACAAACAGCACGACCAGCAGAACGCCGGCAAACAAGCCTTCCTGATGGAGAATTCGAAGACAGGAACCAACGATTGTCCCCGCCGCATGGGTGTCGGGCAGATGCATGAACGCCTCAGCCGCAACGATCGGGAAGAACAATAATCCTCCCAGCCAGATGATGATCGAAAGCGCGATCAAAGCGCGCAAAAATGTCTTCATCGCTAGCCAACCGGTCCATTCATAGGTCGACCGGTCAGCCGCGCGATCCGGTCCTTGATCGGCGGATGCGTTGCAAACAAGCTCGCAATCCCTCCCGAACTAATCAGCGGAGCCACAATAAACAAATGCGCAGTCGAAGCAGAAGCCTGCAGCGGCAGCCGCTTCGAATAAGCATCCAGCTTCTCCAGCGCGCTCGCCAGCGCATAAGGATTGCCCGTAATATGCGCACCCGTCGCGTCGGCCTCATACTCCCGCGAGCGCGAGATCGCCAGCTGAATCAGCGTCGCCGCAATCGGCGCCAGGATAATCATGAACAATGCGCCAATCCCGCCGCCCCCGCGCTCGCGCCGGTCGCCGCCACCCATACCACCAAAGATCATCCCCCAGCGCGCAAAACTCGCCAGCATGGTGATCGCCCCGGCGAGCGTAGCGGCCACGGAGCTCGTCAAAATATCGCGATTCCGAACATGCCCCAGCTCATGCGCGAGCACGCCCTCAAGCTCTTCATCATTGAGCAGATTGAGGATTCCGCGAGTCACTGCAACGGCTGCGTGATTGGGATTCCGTCCCGTAGCAAAGGCATTCGGCGAATCGTCGGGAATGACGTAAATGCGCGGCATCGGAATATTCATCCGCCCGATCATCCGCTCGACCACCTGGTAAACACGCGGTAGCTGCTCGCGCGTCACAGGCTGCGCCTTATACATCGCCAGCGCCATCTTGTCCGAATAAAAATAGCTGACAAAGTTCGTCGCGGCCGCGACCAGAAACGCAATGACAACGCCATTGCGCCCGCCAAAATATGCGCCGATCGCCATGAGGAAAATAGTGAGAGTCGTAAGCAGCAACGTGGTCTTGAAAGTGTTCATCGAAGGGGCCCTCCAATTCCGGAACCACCTTCTAACATTGTTTCACGAACCGCCATCAACAGTTCCCGGCTCAAACCTAGCGGGACACGAGCCCGATCGACTACCGTTCCTGCACCACCGTATCGCCTTCGCCCGGAGCGAGGAACAAGTTCATCTCCAACCCATGCTGCCGAGTGTAAAGGTCGTAATACCGCCCGCCCAGCTTATACAGCGATTCATGAGTACCGCGCTCAATGATCTCGCCGCCCTCGACGACCAGGATCTGGTCCGCCCGGCGAATCGTCGACAAACGGTGCGCGATGACAAAGGTCGTGCGCCCCTGCATCAGGTAGCTAAGCCCCTCCTGGATCATCGCCTCCGACTCGGAGTCGAGCGACGAAGTCGCTTCATCAAGGATCAAAATCCGCGGATCGGCCAGGATCGCCCGCGCAATTGACAACCGTTGCCGCTGGCCCCCGGAAAGCTTCACCCCGCGCTCGCCGACGATCGTGTCGTAAGTCTCCGGAAAGCGCTCGGCAAACTCATCGACGCGCGCAATGCGGCAGGCGTTGAGGAATTGCTCCTCGGTCGCCTCGGGATGGGAGAACAAAACATTCTCGCGAATGCTGCCGTCAAAGAGAAACGAGTCCTGCAGCACCACGCCGAGCAGGCCGCGATAGCTGTCCAGCCGGACCTTTGACAGGTCGATTCCATCGACCGTCACCAGCCCCGAATCGGGCGCATGAAAACCGCACACCAGCGAGATGATCGTCGACTTCCCCGACCCCGACGAGCCCACCAGCGCGGTCACCGTCCCCGGCCTTGACTCGAACGAGACCCCATGCAGCACCGGCTTGTCCGGTTCGTAGGAAAAAGACACATCGTCGAAGCGAAGGTCGCCGCGAATCTCATCGAGCGTCACCGAGCGATCCGGGTCGGCAAATTCGTCTTTCTCCGAAAGGATCTCGACCGTACGATCCAAACCGGCCAGCGCCTCGGTGAGCTGCGTGCCGACATTCACCATCTGGAAGACCGGCGCAACCATAAACGCCAGCAGCATTGTGTATTGCAGATAGCCGCCGGGCGTAAGTCCCTGCGCGCCATGGGTCACCTGATACTGCAAAACCGCATGGCCGCCGAGCAGCATGACGATGCCGCCTACCACGCCCATCACTGTCGTCGCCGCAAACGAAAGCAGACTCGTCGCGGTAAGCGATTTCATCACATTGTCAAGCAGCCGCTGCACGCCACCAGCAAAGACATTCGCCTCGCGAGCCTCGGCGTGATAGCCCTTGATTACGCGAATGCCGCCCAACGATTCCGTAAGCCGCCCCGTCACTTCAGCATTGATCTTGCCCCGTTCCCGGAAGATCGGCCGAATCGTCTTAAACGCATTCTGCAGGATAAAGACGAACGCGATGATCACCGCGAAAACGATCAGCGTCATCCGCACGCTGGCATGCAGCAGAAACCCGAACGCCATCACCGCAGTCAGAATTCCGCCTACAAACTCAACCAACCCGGTGCCAATGAGGTTGCGCACGCCTTCGACGTCGCTCATGATCCGCGAAACCAGCATGCCGCTGCGGTTGGCGTCATAGAAGCTGACCGAGAGCCGCCCGATATGCTGCTGCACCTGTTTGCGCATATCGGCGATTAGCCGCTGCGCAGCCTTGGAGAGCAGTTGCGTCAGGGAATACGAAGTCACCGCCTGGATCGCCGTCGCCACAAAAACCGCCGTGACGAATGTGAGCAATCGGCTTCCATTGCCATGCAGAATGTTGTCGAAGAAGTATTTTGTCGACAGCGGCAGTACCAGTCCCGCGACGCGGTTGATCGCCATCAGCACCAAACCGCCAAGCAGCAGCCAGCGCCGAGGGCGCACCAGTTTCCACACCTCGGGCATCACCCGCTTGAGGTCGGCTTTCTTCTTGGTCGGGGCGTCGCCGGCGGCATTCGTAGACTTCACGCCTGGAGAGCGCTCCGCGCGCATAGATGTCATCGAGGAAGGGCGCATGCCTGATTGTAAGCGTTCGGCTTTTAGAAATACCGATCAAGAATGGCTGGGACGCACATCGGCAAACCGCAAAGGGGTTCTCAGGCGCGGGAGCGGCGCGCGGCGATAAACGAGCGCACGCACAGGATCACGAAGATCAGCAGCAGCACCGACATCGCGGCCTTCTCTTCTACCGCCGAGGGATGAATAAACTGCCGCCCGTTCAACGTCATCTGCAGGTAGTCAAAAATGCTCTTCGCCGTAAAAAGAAACCCCAGCAGGCCAATCGTTACCGCGATGTGCATCAGCAGCATCCGCCGCTTGGTCTCCGGCGTGTGCGCAAAGAAACCCAGAATGGCCAGCACAATCCCGAAGGCTGACGGAATCAGCGCCGTCGGGAAATGGCTGCCGGTCGCCACGTACCCGAAACCACCCAACAGAATCAAAACAATACCGAAGAGAATTGTGAGTCGCGCCATCTTCTTGAGCTACCTCGATCCAAATCATAATCATAACGGCAATCGGAATTCTCCCCTTTTCCGGCGCTCATAACTCCACATTGCCGCGCAAAGAACTTGAGACCGATGAACTCGCCGAGGGAGGTCTGCAACGGCCTCGATTCGAGCGCCTCCGTCGCGCCTCTTCACCTCCAAAACTGAGCCGGCGACGACCTCGACAACCCGCTAATCCCGGCGAATCTATGGAAAAACATATCTCCATCGAATTCACTGTGTTTTCACGTATTCACCGTAAATTCCGGGGGCCAGTTTTCGTCCTATCTTACCGATCGACCGATCGATAATCGCCTTATTCGTCAATCGGTTACCGAGATTTATGATGAGCCGGGGATTCGGCAACCTAATTGCTTCTATTGTCGGTATGAAAATGATCCTCTTCACCCCTACCCCTGCTTGGATTCGAGTTGCGTTCGGAGCGGTCTTGTCCCTTCTGCTCGTCTCCGGTATGTCGCATCCGGCGCAGATGTTTGCACAATCCAATGTCTCCGGCGACATCGCCGGTACGGTCACCGATCCCTCTGGCAAAGCGGTCGTGGGTGCCACAGTCACCGTCAAGAGCCAGGCAACCGCTGCGACCAAGGTTGTAACCACCGGTTCTACCGGAAACTACCGCATCTCCCTTCTCACCCCGGGACAATATTCCGTCAACGTGACTGCCCCCGGTTTCGAGACCAGTTCCGCAACTGCGTCGGTCGCGATCGGCCAGATCAACACTCAGGATGTCCAGTTGGCCGTCGGCTCCAGCGCCACCACCGTCGAAGTCACAGGAACTGAGGTTCCCCTCCTCCACACCGAAAATGCCGACATCTCCACTACCTTTGACATGCAGCAGGTGCAGAGTCTGCCCAACCCCGGCAATGATCTCACCTTCGTCGCCCAGACTGCGCCTGGCGTCGTCATGAACACCCAGGGTGGCTACGGCAACTTCTCCGCCTTCGGCCTTCCCGCGACCTCCAACACCTTCACCGTGAACGGCGGCTATGAGAACGACCCCTTCCTGAACCTCAACAACTCCGGCGCGACCAACCTGCTGCTCGGCAACAACGACGTCAGCGACGTCAGCGTTGTCTCGAACGCCTATCAGGTCCAGTACGGCGGCCTCGGCGCAGCGCAGATCAACGAGACCACCCGCTCCGGCAGCAACAGGTTCCACGGCAATGCCACCTACTGGTGGAATGGCCGCGCCCTGAATGCAAACAGCTATTTCCATAAGCAATTTGACGAGCCGCGCAACTTCGACAACGTCAACCAGTACGCAGCGGCTGTTGGCGGTCCGATCTATAGAGACCACTCCTTCTTCTTCGTCAACTACGAGGGTCTGCGCGTCGTTCTGCCCTCCAGCGGTTTTGTTGGAATTCCGAATGCCGCGTATCAGGCGAGCGTTATGGGCGCCGATGGCAACTGCGACGACCCGACGACCAGCCTGTCTCGCCGCCAATGGCAACCAGGCTGAATGCGGTCTGTACAAGAGCATCTTCAGCACCTACAACAATGCAGCCACTGGTAAGGCTGTAGTTCCCGTTGGAGCAGGCGATCCTAACGCAAATCAGTTCCTCGGCACCGCCGGCAACTTTACCCATGAGTGGCTGCTCAGCGGCCGTATCGACCAGTCGATCCGTGACAAAGACCACATCTTCGGTCACTTCAAGATCGACAAGGGCCTGCAGGCAACCTACACCGATCTGCTTACTCCGACTTTCAATGCGGACAGCCCTCAGCCACAATATGAAGGTCAGCTGAACGAGACCCACACCTTCACCCCGAACATCGTCAACCAGTTCGTCTTCGCCACGATCTACTATCGCGCGATCTTTACCAACACCAACCAGGCTGCGGCAAACGCGATTGCGCCCTTCAACATTTATGCCTGGCTCGATGGCAGCTTCTATAATTTTGGTGGTTTGGACGCAATCTGGCCGCAGGGCCGGAACGTCACCGGCTATCAGTTCGTCGACGATCTTAGCTGGAATAAGGGCAGGCACACCATCAAGGTGGGCTATAGCTTCCGCCGCGATGATGTGACCGACTACGGTCCGAGCGAGTTGGCGGTAACTCCGCTGGTTGAAACGAGCCAGGAAACCTTCGCTACTGGAAACGCCGACGTCTTCGAACAGGCCTTCCCCACTAGCCCAACCCAGCCAGTTGCCCTCTACACTGAGGGCTTCTACGGGCAGGACCAGTATAAGGCGCTGCCAAACCTGAACATCACCGCCGGAATCCGGATCGAGCATAACTCGAACCCGACCTGCCTCAACAACTGCTATGACCGTCTTGCAGGCCCTCTGACCACCATCAGCGGAGATACCACTGCTCCGCTACAACACGCTGATCTCCTCCGGCCAGCGCCGGGCCTTCAGCAGCTTCCAGGGAATTGCAGTCGAGCCGCGCGTAGGCTTCTCTTACTCTCCCTTCGGTGCTGACTCCAAGACCGTCATCCGTGGCGGCTACGGGCTCTTCGCGGACTCCTTCCCCGCTCAGATCGCCGACAGCCTGCTCAACAACACTCCTACGAATAACATCGTCCCGGCCTTTGGCGGCCTGATCCAGCCCAACCTGCCCGGAAGCAACGCAGCAGCAGCAGCAGCAGTCAACGCCAATGTGCAAGCACTCTTTGCCAGCGGCGGCAGCTCCAGCGAAATAGGCCAGGTTGCTGTGTACACCCCTGCGCAGCAAGGTCTTCTACCCGATGTACAACGAGTGGAGCTTGCAGGTCGAACAGCAGTTGCCCTACAAGACCGTCCTTTCGGTGGCCTACGTTGGAAACAGCGGATACCACGAGCCGGTTGTCAACAATAACGCCAACGCTTATAACGATCCTGCTGCCAGCGGCTTTACCTATGCCGGCCTGCCAACGGCTGCACCGAACGCCAACTTCTCGACTGTGACAAATGTCTACAGCGGCGCCAATTCCAACTACAACGGTCTGATCCTTGGGGTTGTCAATCGCTCTAAGTACTTGACCCTCCAACTCAACTATGCATACAGCCACGCGCTGGACGATGTCTCCAACGGCGGCTTCAACAGCTTTGGTGGAACCACCATCGCCGCACCCGTCAACCCGGCGTCACTGCTCTCCAACTACGGAAACGCCGACTATGATGCTCGTCACAACATCACTGGCAGCTACGTCTTCACCCTCCCCTACAAAGGTGGACCTCACGTGTTGACCGATGGTTGGGAGTTTGCTGGAACGGTCTTCCATAACACCGGCTTCCCGTTCTCGGTAGTGGACGGAGGGACCGCTGGTGCTCTGTCGTCGGAAAACTATGCCGGCTCGGTTCTGGCAGACCAACTCAGTTACCAGGGTCTTCCTCACCAGTGCGGCAAGAGCTCGGTGCAGCAGGGTGAGAACTTGCCTTCCTGCTTTGCTCCGACTGATTTCGCACCCGCCACCGGAGTTGCTCAGGGACGCCGGAATAACTTCTACGGCCCTGGCTATACCGATACCGATTTCAGCGCTCTCAAGAGCTTCCGCATCCCTGGTTGGGAATCGGCCAAGTTCACGGTCGGTGCTCAGTTCTTCAACCTCTTCAACCACCCGAATTTCGCCAAGCCGAATTCCGATATTTCGAGCGGCACCTTCGGCACGATTCAGGGAACCGTCAACCCCCCGACCAGCATTCTCGGGTCGTTCCTGGGCGGCGATGCTTCTCCGCGACTCATTCAGTTCAAGGGCAACTTCACTTTCTAGCCCTGGACTTTACCAACTAGACCTAAACAAAACAAGAAAGGCGACCCGATACAGGGTCGCCTTTCTTGTTGCTCTGCGGTGTACGGCCTTCTACTGCGCGGCGATCAGTCCAATCTCCAGACGCGTCCCCTTCTCCAGCTTGATCTCCTTATCCGGCGCTCTGAGCACGCTCGAGCCGTCCGCCGCCGGAACCGGGCTCAAAAAGACGCCCTTGATTGCGCTTCCGGGCTGGATCGGTGGCAGTTGAGCAGAATCGCCGCCAAAGCCCGTGCCCGTCATGCTCGCCATGCGTCCCTTGCTGTCGCCTCCCGACCCCAGCGGCAAATCGTCGGTCGATGCGCCTCCATCGGACAGGCTCGGCGCGGAGCAACCGCGGCGATCACTCCGCGAATCGAGCATCGGATCAGCGCCCGGTCAGCGAAACCTGATCAAAGAGAATGGCCAGCGTTGCGCCTCCACCCGATTTTGGCTGCGCCTGCGTCACTTTGCCGAATAGGACGGTGCCCTTGGGGAGCACGCGTGCCGTCGTTCAGCTTGAGCGGATTTAATGTCTTGGCAGTGACCTTGTCCCCGGCCTTGCTCTTCTTGCTATCGACGTTCGTCGTCAGCTCGGAAAGGACGGCCTGCTTGGAAAGCGGCTTTCCCACGATGGTCTGTTCGGCCGCAAGGGCCTGGCTTGGGCCCAAAGCAGCCGTCACCATGGCGACGGCCAACAGAGCGCGCGATTTTGACGTTCATAGCGAAGATTCTCCTGAAATTCAGAAAATGATGGCGAAGGTAAGACAGCTCAAATCCCATTTGGTTATGCCCGATTATTTCGGGTCTCGCGTACGACGAGAGTAGATACGGCAGAGAGCCAGCCGCGGTTCAAAGCGCACGCAAAGAAGGGCGACCCACAAGGGTCGCCCTTTTCGTGCGTGCAGGATACGACTATTGGGCGGCGGTTAGACCAATCTCGAGCCGGGTTCCGTTGTCCAGCTTGAAGTCTTTCTCCGTCGACTGAAGAACGCTCGAGCCGTCAGCGGCTGGCGTCGGGCTAAGCGTCACCCCTTTCACGCTGCTGCCAGGCTGGATCGAGGGTAATGCCGCGCTGCCGGCATTGATCCCGGTCCCGGTCATCGCGGCGGTCTGCGCCTTGTTTCCTCCATGCCCATGGGAAATCGTTGGTCGAGCCGCCGGAGTCGGACATGCTCGGCTCCGGAGCTACCGCCGCCAGCAACCCATGAACCGGCATCGGCGCCCCGCCTTTCTTGTCCACTTCTGTGAAGACAATTGCGAGCGTCGCGGTGCCGCTCGACTTCGGTTGTACCTGGGTCACCTTGCCCACCAGCTTGGTTCCCGGCGGAAGCGTCGTTCCATCCGTGAGTTGCAATGGATTCAACGTCTTGGCGGTGACTGTATCGCCAACTTTGCTCTTCTTGGTGTCGACTTTGCTGGTCAAGGAGGAGAGAACTGCTTCCTTCGCCAGGGGTGCTCCCAGGCTTGCCTGCTGCGCCTGGAGTTGCACCGCGGCGGCAAATGCCGAAGTGAAAAGCGCAGCGGAAAAAATAACCAGTGACTTCGTTTTCATGACTTGATGAATGCTCCTTCAAGAGAGTTTGGTGCCTAAGATTTCCACCCGCACGGCTCGCCTGCCAGCCGCCTCGAATATCAATATAAATACGAGATCGGAACCCGCTTACACGCCCTGCCTGTTGAGGGCCCGGCGCAGCACAACCTCCAGCGCACCCTTCAATTGAGCGTAGTCGTTTTCACCCAACTTCCCTTGCAGACGTTCCGTCTCGACCGCAAAGAGCTCCTCCTTAAGCGCCGCCAGAAGATCCGAGCCGGCCCCATGCACGCTCGAGGAGATGCTGCTCGCTGGTGCTACGCTACCCGCCCTGGCAAAGTTCCCAGCGACCGGAATCGGCCCTGGCGACGATACCCCGGCCGTCACGCCTGCCGCGGCCGGCGTCGGGCTGCGAAGGAAAAACGCAGCGGCGGCTGCCAGCACCAGCGATAGGCTGCCCAGAATCCACCACCGGTATTTTGTCAGTGGATCGGGCGTATCGATTGGATTGCCTAACCCTCCGCCAGGCCGTGTATCGCTCGCCGCAGCGGCGCTGCCTGCCTCCGGAGACGCCGGCTGGTCTGCAGCTCCGGTCGCGCCGCCCTGCGCCGGACCGGTCTCTCCAGCCTGCGCCTCGCGCGGCATCGCGCCCGTCCCCGAGACCGTGAACTCCACCGGCTGCGCCGCTGGAACATTCTTCGCCAGGAAGGTCTGTGCATTCGGATCGTCGTTGATCGGCTGAAACGGCATCGACGCCGAAGGCGTGAACGTCATTGCCTTCGGCATAATGATCGCCACATTGTCCGCCGGAAGCGCCAGCTTTTCCGAGAACTTGAGGCTGCCGCTGTAAGGCAGGCGGTAGCTGATTTGAAAACTTGTCTCCCCGGGCCGAATCGGAAAGACAAAAGCATAATGCCCCTTGTCGCCAAGCGGCACCGGCGACGAAGAAACCGGCATTCCACCCGGCGCCATCGCGGCCGAGGCCTCAATCTGCGCGCCCTCAGGGAGATAAATCTCATAGGAGTGCGTACTCAACTGGGTTCGAGGAGGAGTCGAGTCATTCTTCACAAAATAACGCTGAATGACATGCAGGCCCTGTTGGTCCGTCTCGAGGCGTATCACATTGGCCTCGGTAGACACGCCCTGAACGCTCTCCGCCACGTCATAGACATCGATGTCCACCGACTGCGTGCCTGGAGGCGCAATGTGAAAATATCCCGCCTTCTCATGGTCGACGCGAATCAGATGCGGCCCGGCGTCAGGCAGCTCCAGCGTAAATTTACCGTGCGCGTCGGTGGTGGTGGTGTTCGACTCTCGCATCCCACCCTGCAGTTGGATGAGAACGACTTTGTCGCCCACCGCAGGCTTGTTGACAGTCTTGTTCGTCACCGTTCCGGTGATGGAGGCAGCGATTGCTGTAAAAGGAGTGACGGCCACAAAGAGGCCGCAAAGAACTAAACTTGAAGAACGCCGTTTCATCATGTTCCTACGATTCTAGTTCGTCGGAGCCCCCAGAAAGGGATTGATGACTTGCAGGTTTTCGATCTGTTGGTTATGTTGCATGTCTTCGGTGTAGAGCGTGCGGCATCCTGACTCAACCGCCGACGCCACGATGAGGCAGTCGTAAAAATTAAAATCGTAGCGCTCGGCCAGATTCAGCGCTGAACTATGGGTCCGCAGTGTGAGTGGCAGCGGCAGAGAGCAAATCTCTCCCGTAGCGTGAACGAGCCGAGCGATATCCAGGTAGCTCATTTTGAACTTCCTCCTGGCTACCGCCACAAATTCGTTGAGGACTTGAACGCTGATGACGCCACCCGTGGCAAGGAGTTGCCGCGCCGCATCCCGCTTGGAATCGTTCTGCACGAGAGCATAGACCAGAACACAGGTGTCGAAAAAACAGCTATCGGGCATTCGCTTCTTCGCGATCGAACCTGAAACCCTCGGGCAATGGCCGACTCAGTTCGTCAAAAACCTTGAGAGCCGCATCCCTGCGCTGGTGCCTTTCAGATGCAGGCTCGTCTGCCAATGACCGTCTTGCCTCGCGAAGCCGCTGCAGTGCTTCCTCGCGCGTGCCGCAGTCTGCCTCGGGCAATGGGGTCGCACCGGAGCTCCTGATCTCAACCTCTACATCGTCGCCTTCCCTCAGGCCGTAAGACTCGACAACGGACTTGGGTAAGACCACGGCAAGGTCATTTCCGAGCTTCGAAACCTGCATCGCATCACCTGACGTTGTTGGTTAAAGTATATCCGAGTAAATCAACGCGGCTGCGCTTCCAGCAGGTCGATCTCTGCAATCACTTCCGCGGCCTCATTCTCGAGTGAAGCACGTTGAGCAGCATAGTCTTCCTCAGGATATTTCCCGGCCCGATATTCAAAATTCAAATCGCGCAGGTTGTCATAGACCACCTGTTTTCGCTCCGCCAGGAACTCCAGGCGAGTCTTCTGCGGCTGGAGAGCGCTGCTCTTCTCCGGCCAGAAAACATAAGCGAACACAGCGGCGAGGAGAACTCCGCAAGCGACATAAATCATGGGCGGACCTTTCTTAGCAGCCGGGTATCAAATTCGGCTTTGGTGATCCCGGCAACTCTAATTTGGGATGCATCGACATGTTCAGGATTAAGAAGGTAATTCTTCGTGTCGGGCATGATGGCAGAGGGAACTTGCGCGAGTGCAGTACGACCAGACCGAAGCCATTCATCACCGATAGCCCGAGTCCTTCTTTCGTCCTCTTTCCAGGAGTCACCCTCAGCAAGCTGCAACTGTTCGATCTGAAGGTTTTCCGGCACATTCACCTTAAGCAAATTGTAAGGTCGCGGCAGGTCGTTGTCTTCAAGTTCTAGATGAACCAGCGCCTCAAGTAGCGCGCCAGCCGCAGATCCGGCAAGATACACGACTGGATGTCCGGCCGTGTGCCAACGGGCGCTATAGAGCAGCCCACCTTCTCCGTTGAGTTCGCTGAAGTCACTGATGCGCCAAAGTTCACGAGAACCAGACGACATTAGACGAACATGCCGTGCTCAATCTGGCCAAGCATCTCTTCCACCATTCGTCCTCCTGATTCGGTACGCAACATCTGGATCGGTGTCCGTTCCGCGAAGCGGCGCTTCGGCTTGTTCAACCATCGCAGCGCCTTCTCCTTCTCGCCGAAGACCTTTAAGGTCTGGTCGTAGATCCGGATCAGCCTCGCAAATCTATCAGACTCATCCAGATTGAGCGGCTCTTTCCGGTCGCGCCGATGCTTGAGGGTCCGCGCGGGAATAACAACTTCATAGACGTCCTTGAGTTGCAGGCCCGAATTCGTCATGAATTCACCAATAGCAGCCAGAGGCAGGCCCGCCTCGATGGAATCCAAGTCAATGCGGAAAGTGGGAGGAAGAGGCGGAACTTCAGCCAATGTCGCCATAAGACATTATGCCACAAATCTATCGGCAAACTGACTTACAGCTCCGTCTCACGCCGAATCCGCTCCCGAATGTCCGTAAAGTGCGCCACGCCAGCGGGCGGAGGCATCGGCACCGAGCGCAGCCTCCATTTTCGGATCAGCAGCGCGGTTCCCCCGACCCCCAAGACCAAGACCGCAAATGGCATCACCCAGCCAACGATGTTGAAGCCCTCTAGCGGCGGAGCGGCCAGCGAGGTCGGCCCATATTTCTCCTCGAACGCGGCAAAGATCGTCTTGTCGCTGTCGCCCCTCGTGATGCCGGCCATCAACTCCTGGCGCATGCCATCGGAGTTGGGGCACCCAACATGATTGCACTCCAGCAGCAGTTCGTTGCACCCGCAGCTGCACATGATCTGGTGGCCGAGCTTATCGAATCGGGCGGTCTTGGCGGCGATCGGATCGGCTGCAGCAGTAGTAAAGACGACTGCGATCGCAAGAGCGGAAACCTGCGCAACTCGCGCCAATCCGCCTTTCAAATGCAAAACGCGGCGAAGCTGCTTCGCCTGGGTCAAAGAAAACATCAGTCGCCACTCCCCGCGATCGCGGCGTCCGTCGGAATCGCCTCCTTCACCCGGGCGGTCGCAAGCGTGCTCTGCAAATTAGGCGTCAGCGCCGTCGCGGTACCGGCAATCACAATGAAAACGCCAATCCAGATCCACGCCACCAGGGGATTCAGGAAGACCTTAATAATTGGCAATCCGCTATCCGGGTTCTTGCCCTCATACACCACATAAAGGTCCCATGCCAGCGTCGAGTGGTTCGCCACCATCGTCATCGGAGTCTGGCTCGCCTGATAGAACCGCTTCTCCGGCGCAAGCTGCGTTACCTTCTTGCCATTCCGATAGACGTCCAGCAGCGAATATTCGGTATCGTAGTTGAGGTTCGAATCCTGGGTGAAGCTCTGCGAGACGAGCTTGTACGGCCCGATGTTGATCGCATCGCCGACGCCGAGCTCTTTTTCGACATTCTGGTTGAAGGCCTGTCCGGCGAATCCAATGAACATCACCACAATGCCCAGGTGAACGATGTAGCCGCCATACCGCCGCGAATTGCGGCGCGTGAGCTGCACCATCGACGCGATCAGGCTCTGCCCGGTATGCCGCTGGATCACCCCTGCTCCGCGCAGAAACTCCGACGAAATCGCCGTGATCACCAGCGCGCCAAGCGAATAGCAGACCAGCGAATAAAACGCGCCCTCATCCTGCCACGGACGAACGCCCACAATCATTAGCGCAACCGCAGTCACGACCCCAGCGATGACCGGAAGCACAAAATTCTTGCGGATGCTCTTGAACGAAGTGCTCCGCCAGGCCAGCACCGGCCCAACGCCGGTGAGAAACAGCAGGAAGAGCCCGATCGGCACAGCTACGCGGTTGTACCACGGCGCACCCATCGTGACCTTATTTCCCTGCACATATTCCGAAAGCACCGGGAAGAGTGTTCCCCAAAGAATCGTGAAGCAGGCCGCCAGCAGAACGAGATTGTTAAAGAGAAAACTCGACTCCCGCGAGACCAGCGCTTCCAGTTTGTGCTCAGTCTTCAGATGGTCGCGCTGCAGCACAAAGGTGAAGATGCAAACCGCCAGCACAATCACCATAAATATCCAGAACCAGTTCCCGATATTCGACTCGGCAAACGCATGCACCGAGCTCACCAGCCCTGATCGCGTCAGCAAAGTCCCGAGAATCGTCAGTAGGAATGTCGAGAAGATCAGCCACACATTCCACGACTTCATCATCCCGCGCTTCTCCTGCATCATCACCGAATGCAGAAAAGCCGTACCCGTCAGCCACGGCATCAGCGAGGCGTTCTCCACCGGGTCCCAGCCCCAATAGCCGCCCCAACCCAGGACCGCATACGCCCAGTGCATCCCCAGCACGATGCCGCAGGTAAGGAAAAGCCACGTCACCATCGTCCAGCGACGCGTAATGTGGATCCATTTCTCGCCCGGATACCGCATCATCAGCGCGCCCAGCGCAAAGGCAAACGGCACGCTAAAGCCCACGTAGCCCAGATACAGCATCGGCGGATGAATCACCATCTCCGGATACTGCAGCAGCGGATTCAGCCCAAACCCGTCCTGGGGAATCCTCCCCGAGACCAGCGAAAAGGGAGTCGCGGCAAAGTTCAGCACCAGAAGAAAGAAAAGCTGAATCCCCGCCAAAATCGTCGAAGCGAACGCCGTGAGCCGAACATCGACCTTGTGCCGCAGCCGCAACACCAAGCCATACGTCGCCAGCAGCCACGCCCACAGCAGCAGAGAACCCTCCTGCCCCGACCACAGCGCGGCAAACTTGTAAGGTCCAGGCAGCGCACGATTCGAATGGTGAAGGATATATGCGACCGAGAAGTCGTTATTGAAGGCCGCCCAGAGCAAGGCAAAGGCCGCCACCGAGACCGCAAAAAAGCTCGCAATCCCCGAACGGCGCGCCGTCTCCGCGAGCCGCTCCGGTGAAATGCGCCCGGCAAAATTGGTCGAGAGCTGCCGAAGGGCGATCCCTCCAGCCACAAGCGTGTAGGCGCTCAGCACGAGGGCGAGCAGAAGGGCGAAGCTTCCTAATACCGGCATAAGAATCCCCCCTTATCTTCGCAGAGAGCAGCGGCCAGGGCAATCGGTCAACCGCAGGTTTCCCTCTGTCGCCGCTAAACCACAAACCTGCTTACCGTGGGGATCGATCTCGGAGTTCTTGAATAAAGGGTGATTTGCGCCCGGGCAGGGGGGACACTCAGGCCGAGCGCCGCTCAAAAGAACTCAGGAGATATTGCGAAAAAGCGATCAACTGGTCGGGGGGAAACGGTTTGATCCGGAAAGCCACATCAAGCGACTTGTACTCGTCTTCTGCATCGGGATAGCCGCTCAACACCAGCACAGGAAAGCTGTATCCCGCCTTGCGCAACGCCCGAACAAACTCCGGACCATTCATGCCCGGCATCAGGTGGTCAGTCACCACCATGCGCACGCTAAACCCCTCTGCGGAGCGAAGAAAATTGAGCGCTTCCTGCCCGTGAGAGACGACTGCGACGAGGAGCCCAGCTCGATCCAAGATGGCTTTGCGCGTCGCTCCCTGTACGGCATCGTCATCCACCAGCAAAATGTCTACGGCCATCCCTGAAATATCCAATCACATATGAAGAATTGCTCCAGGCTTTCTATCTGGCCTGGACTTCGTCCAATCTGAAAGATGGTATTTCTCCGGACTTGGTTGCCCGGCTGTTTACTGAATGCACTCTCTCGGGGACGCCCGGTAAACATTTACCCTGCATGCCGCCACGCCCTCGGCACGCAGCGGTTAGAAAGCCCCAACCATCTCCATCAAACAGATTAACCCGCCTGAGCGAAAAACGGGCAATAATAGTGAACTAAACCGATGTTCCAGCAGCCCAAGGCAAAATCCGGTACCGTTTGGTGGATTGGATGGTCGATCCTACTCCACGGCGCTTTCCTGTTCCTGCTGGTTCGCACCGGCCATCTTGTCCGCGTCCGCACCTTCCTTCCGGGAACTCCGAAAGGCTCGCACATAGAACTGACCTATCTGCCCGGCGGCACACCACCCTCGGCGCCGCCTTCCGATCGCAAACAGGCGCCTGTAACCGCCAGGGAACCCAAGCTAACCTTGCCCCCTCGGCTGGCCGCCCCGGTATCGGCTCCCCCCTCCGAGGCATCGGCTTCCTCGACCCCAGCGCCCACCGCTTCCTCTAATGACGCGCTCGGCTCCGATGACATCCAGATCGCGCTCACCACCTACTCACCAAGCCCGAAGCCGGACCTCTCCCGCTTACCCCATGGCGCGCAGGGTGAAGTTGTGCTCGACGTCACCATCGACCCCACCGGACAGGTTGCCGACCTGCAGATTCTCGCGACTCTCGGCTACGGAGTCGACGGTACGGTGGTCGACACCGTGCGCACCTGGAAATTCAGCCCAGCCACCAAAGACGGCGTTCCCGTCGCGTCGATCCAGGAACTTCACTTCCACTATGGTCCGGTATAACTTGCAGGACAGCTTCAGCCCAGGAGGTACAGCGATATGAGCACCAATCCTTACGCAGCATTTTTGCGTGGCCAGGACGCGGCGTCATTGATAAAGCGGTTTCCCGACAAGCTAAGCGCGGTCGTCGCCGCTTTGGGCACTGCGGGCATGGAGCGCAGTCTCGCGCCCGGGAAGTGGACCGTCCGGCTAATTCTTTGCCATCTCGCCGATTGCGAAATCGCCTTCGCCTTCCGTTGGCGTCAGGCGCTGGCCGAGGAGGATCATGTCGTCCAACCCTTCGATCAGGACCGCTGGGCCAAGCGCTATGCTTCGCTCTCTTGGGACGATGCGCTCCGGACTTTCAGCGCCCTGCGCCACTGGAATGCCCTGCTCCTCGATGAACTTTCTCCTTCCGACTGGGACAGAGAGCTTACCCACCCGGAGCGAGGCCGCCAGACCTTCCGGACCTTGGTCGAAACGATGGCCGGCCACGACCTGAACCATCTGGAGCAGCTGGAAAAAATTGCAGCTACGGAAGGTCACGTTACCAAAATCTAATTTCGGCGGAACTCTGGCGGTAAATAACGTGCCAACACTACCGCCATTGTGATTAGATTATCGTTTGTAATCGATGAAAGCCGGATGACTCTTACTATCCCGGAACTGCATCTGCTCCGTTCTGGGCAGGCAAAGCCGGGCAACGAAGAACGACTAATCAGGGCGGAGGTTGCGGAATTGAACTTTGTTGACCGGGCGTGCCCGAAGTGTAGCTTCAATCACCCGCGCAGGCTGTCGAGAATCACTTGGCTGGAACGTTTGGTGATGCCCACCTTCGGGCTTTATCCGTGGGAGTGCCCGCTCTGCCGCATCCACTTCTACCGCAAAAACCGGTTTGACCGCGAAGAGCGCATTTCCGTTCAACGGCCTACAGAGTTCGCCTCGCGGGAAATCATTCAGTAGCCAGTCCGGGCTTTTCTATTCCACCGCGTTCAACAAATCGGCCCGCTACGCGCGAAAGCCAAGTTTGCAGAATCCGCCCGGGCATCCCAGCGGGACAACCGTAATTCGCGCCGTCAACACCACCAGCACTACCCAATAAATGTCCGCTCCCAGCAGATGTAAGATCTGCATCCAGTTCGGCGCACGCAGCAGCACATCCATTGTTCCTAAAGCCAATTGCGAGAGCAGCAGCCCAATCGTCCACGCGGCAAGCTTCCTGTTGGCTGGGTCCTCGCGGCTTCCGCTAACCCAAACCAGGCCAACAACAAACAGGCCTGCCAGCAGACTCGCTGCCGGATGCATCCACCGCAGCCGCAGCACCCACGGGCTCGATTGCGAGAGATCCTGCGCAAAGGCCTGGGCGAGCGTCGCTGCCGGGAACAAGGTGTCGCCCAGCGCCGCCAGGGAGCCGGTCACTCCTACCGCAATCGTTGCCGCCAGCCCAATGATCGATAGCCCGAGGAAGCGATAGTCGACACTGCCATTCATGAACCCCGACTCGCGCGCCAGAAAATGTGCCGTCAAAGCCAGCGCCGCCAAGAGCAGCAGGGTGTTAGCCAGATGAATCGGCAGCACGATAAATCGTCCCGTCGACTGGTTATTGACCACATAGCCAAGCTTCACCAACAGCGCTCCCAAAAATGCTTCATTGACCAGCAACACCGTCGACGCAATCGCGGTAATCCGCGCCAGATGCCGGCTGCGCGTCGCGAGAAAAGTCCAAATCAGAAGGCCAAGGACGGCGAACCCCGCCCCCCCGGTCATCATTCGGTGCGTGAACTCAATCACCGTCGCGACTCGCGGCGAAGTCGGAATCACCTCGCCATTGCACAGCGGCCAGTGGTTGCCGCAGCCGGCGCCCGAGCCTGTCGCCCGCACCACCGCGCCCCAAAGGATCACGGCGATGTTCCAGCCAACCACGAACCACGCATATCGGCGCAGGCCGACACCTACTCCGGCGAGACTGCCCGCGGAGGCAGTAACGTCGACCGGCGGTGCAAAGCCGGAGCGGGAAGCGGTATCGCTGGTTACAGCTGTTTGCATGGCAAACGTCAACCCTCAGCTAGTTTACGGCTTCCTGCCGCCTCAAGACGCCTGGAGGCCGCAATTTACTTTTCCTCCACGATCGCGACGTCCCAGGGTTTCAGCTGAAAATTCTGCCCAGGCGCAATCGCCGCACCGGAGGTCAAATCGGTGCCCGCTCCATACGAATACGCCACCGCCTGGTCGTCGCTTGAGTAATTCAGGTAGTAGTGCACCTTTTTGCCCATGCCGTTGACGCCATGCTTTACCCGCACCGGCCCCGGCAGCGACTGATCAGCCCCGGTCAACCCCGCCTCTTTGAGCACGCCAAGCAGAATGTCCTTTTGCAGCGTATCGGTCAGAAAAGTCCCTTCATATGTGAGGGATCCCGAGCCAAACTGGTTCTCCGTGATCGCCGGCCACTTCCCATAGAACGGATGGTCATAATAAGCCAGAGGCTTGGCATGCTCCGGCATCAGGAACTCCGCCCAGTAGCTCACCTTGTTCTCCGCGCCGGCGTGAAACGGATCGTCCTTGAGGGCCAGCGGCTTTTCCAGGTTCGAAAACTCCTGGTAGCTGAAACCCGCCGCCTCGCGCAGCGGTCCGGGAGCCCGCACCCAGCGCACCGCATTGTTCTCATTCGTAAAACCGCTCTTGAAGGTCATAACCACATGGCCGCCGCCCTTTACATAGTCCGAGATCTTTTCGAGCAGCGCATCGTCCGCCACATACAACGCCGGAACGATCAGCACCTTGTAGCGCGAAAAATCCGGATCGTCGGCAAAGACAAAGTCCGTTCCCACATTCAACTGGTAGAGCGAACGATGAAACTGGCCCATCAGGTTCGAATAATCGGGCCCGGTTGGCGCCGCCGGCCACGGCGCATCCTTCTGACCCGACATCGGCATAAAGTCCAGCCCATTCGCGGAGTCGACGCTATACAGAATCGCAACCTGGTTCGTAATCTGCAGGTTCACCAGGTGCGTGCCGATCTTGTTCAACTCATGCGCCGTCCTCGAAACCTCCGCATAGGCGCGGTTCGGCTCCAGATCGTGGCTTAGCACGCCCTTCCAGTAAACCTCCTGCCCTGAAGGAATCGAAGCCCAGTGCCAGTACTCCACCATATTCGCGCCGCTCGACAGGTGCGTGTACACATCCAGACGAAGTTGACCGTCATACGGCGGATACTGGATCGCAGAGTTCCATCCAATCGTCTGCGCATTGGTCTCGGTCACCAGGTAGTTCGCATGTTTCAGCGAACGCGCCAGGTCGCCCTGAAAAGCCTGCGCCTGCCCATCCATGTGGTCCTGTGTGCCGTGGTAGGGATTATCGGCAACGACATCGAGCACCTTCGCCACCTGGAACTCATCCACATCGCGCTTCGCGATGCCGCCAAAGTCCGTCGTCACAAACTGGTCAGGCCGCCGGTACTCGCGAACGATCGCCGCCTGCCATGAGAGAAAGTCCGTCACCCGCATCTGCGACCAGCGCGACCACTCCAGCTTGTAGCCGGTGCTGATCGTGCTGTCACGCGTCGGCAGGTTCTCCCATCCGTTCACGTCCTCGCCCCAGTAGTTCAGCCCCCACGCCTTATTCAGCGCATCGGTCGTGCCGAACTTCTGCTTCAGGTGGTTCGCGAATCCGACGAAGACATCATGGTTCGTGGCTCCATAAGAGCTGGTCTCGTTATCGATCTGCCAGCCAATCACCGCGGGATTGTTCTTGTAGTGCTCGACCAGGTTGCGAATCAGCCGCCCCGCATAAAACCGATACGCCGGGCTATCGGTGTCCATATTCTGCCGCATGCCATAAAAGGTTTGAGCCCCACCCATCGGCCGCGCCAGCACTTCGGGATGCGCGTGGTACATCCACGTCGGGATGGAGTAAGTCGGCGTGCCCATGATGACCTTGATCCCCGCCTTGCCCATTGCATCGACGACCCGGTCCATCCAGGCATACTCAAATTTGCCGTCTTCCGGCTCCCACAGGCTCCACGTCGACTCACCCATGCGAACAACGGTGATGTCCGCGTCCTTCATCAGTGCGATGTCTTTGTCCAGCCGCTCATACGGCATGTATTCGTGGTAATAAGCAGCGCCGTAGAGCACATTTGTGAAAGGGGCATTCGCCGGCGCAAGCGTTGTCGACGAAGCATTCGTCTGCTGAGGCGCTGCGGCATTGTCATTACTCGCAGCGAACGCCGCACACGTTGTCAAGAAGATACCCGCGGCAGCGAAGCAGACCCTCGAGCTCAGAACCATGGAACAACCTCCCAAACGCAATAAGACCAAAAAAGACCGGCCCGATAAAACGTTTACTATAGTCGCTCCGCGCAAGAACTCCCAACCGCCGATGCGCGCGGTTGGGATAGACTGCTGGTGTCAGCCAGATGCTCAAGCGAGCGCCAAACAACACCGTCGCCGAAACGCTTCTCGCCCTGGAGCCTGCTGCTCTTCCTGCCGGCTGTCGGACTCGCCTTCCCCGGCCTCTACGCCCGTGCGACGCCCGAGCTCTTCGAGATCCCCTTCTTCTACTGGTACCAGATCGCCTGGATTTTGATCAGCGCCATCATCACCGCCGTTGTCTACCGCGCGACTCCGGAATAGTGTCCCGATCTGCGGCTACGATCTTTCGGTACACAAATTTGTCATCCCGAGCGGAGCACGAAGTGCGCAGTCGAAGGATCTGCATTGTCAACGACCTAGGCCGAGAGCGAATAGTTAGAAACAAGGTGCCCCGCTACATCACTTCCGGAGCATCAATCCCCAACAACCCGAGCGCCCGCACCAGCTCCCGCTCCGCAACCGCCGCTGTCGCCAGCAGGAAAGTCTTCCGGGCCTCATCCGTCTCATGGAGCACGTGGTGCTTGTGGTAGAAGTTGTTGAATTCCTGAGCCAGCTGAAAAGCATGCTTCGCCAAATGCGCCGGCTCCGCGGTCGCGATGCATTGCTCCACTAAGAACTGCAGCTTCGAGGCCCGCAGCCAAAGCTGCCAGATTCCGTCCCCGTTGTCGCCGTCGATAAACACCCTGAAGTCGATCGTCCTCAGAGCACTCAGCACCGCCTCGCGCGTCGTCTCCGCCTTGCGCAAAATATTCCGCGCCCGCACGATCGCATACTGCACATACGGCCCGGTCTCGCCCTCGAAGCTCAGCGCCTCGCGAAAATCAAAGGCAATCACCGTCGTCCGCGTAAATTTCAACATGAAGTAGCGCAGCGCCCCAACCGCAATCTGCGTCGCGGTAGTCTGCCGCTCCTCTTCGCTCAGCTCCGGATGCCGCGCATCGACCTCCGCCCGCGAAGCCGCAATCAGCCGGTCGATCAGGTCGTCCGCCTTCACGCCAAAACCCTTGCGCCCCGAGACCTCGATATACGGCCGCGCCTGGTCCTCCGCGCGAAACCGCATACCCCAGCTCCATCGCGCATCGCGGAGTCAACGCCACCATCTCATAAGAAAAATGGGTGAAGCTCGACGCCTCCGCAACGTACCCCAGCCCGCGCAGCGCCTCAATCACATTGCTCTGCGGATCAGACTGCCGGCTGTCGATCACGTTATAAATCGAGGTCGCACCGCCAAAATGCGGATGCTCCTCCGCACCACCCGCCGAAGTCGAAATCCAGCAAGTGTGCGCCGGATACTCATAGAACGGCCGATACTCAAAATCCCGCCCCAGCAACCCAAACTTCCAAAGGTGATAAGCAATGTCCTTGCCCACATAAGTGACCGTCCCATTCGAGCGAACAATCACCTTCGCGTCTTCGTCCGGGCCGCTGGCGCTATCAGGACCGCTAACGCTATCCGCATCATCAGCGTCAGGGTCTTTAACTTCCGATTTCAGCCGCATCCGAACCAGCACTCTTCATCACCCAGCAGCCCTTGTTCTTGCCCTCGGTCTCGAAGTACAACACACCCTTGGCCTTCATCTGCTCAAAGGCGGAGTCCCAGAAATGCAGACTGCAGAATGTCGCTCTCACGCGGCAAAAATCGTAATCGATGTCCAGCCGCTGCATCGTCTCCAGGTGCCGCCGCAGCACTGCTGTCGCTACCAGGTCGGCAACCTGCGCCGCGTCGTTCCCGCCTTCTTCCAACTGGTGCAACGCATCCAGCCGAACCTGCTTGCGCGTTTTCTTCTCCGCCTCGCGCGCATCGGCATCGGCGTCAAGCGCTTCGTACCACTGCGAAACCCGCGCATACAGGTCCCAGCAATAGAAATCAATCCGAACGCCGCCCTCAGCCAGACTCGCCATCAGCGCGCGAACCTCGTCCAGCCCCAGCCCCTCCAGATGCATCAGCCCAACGACAACATCGGCCACCTGCACGCCGGTGTTGTCGATGTAGTTCTGAACATCCACCCGCTGCCCGGCAGCCCGCAGCAGCCGCACAAACGTATCGCCCAGCACCGAATTCCGCAGGTGCCCAATATGCGCCGCCTTGTTCGGATTAATGCTCGTATGCTCGACCAGCGATCGAACGCCAGTCAGCGCAACCGCCTCCGGATCAGCCGCAATCGCCGCGACTGCCGCGCCGCGATCCAGACGCGCATTGATATAGCCCGCGCCGGCAATCTCAAATCCGGCAAAGCCTTCAACCCAACCCAACTCGGCCACAAGCTCTTCAGCGATCTTCCTCGGAGCCTTCTTCAACCGCCGCGCCAGCTCAAACGCCAGCGGCAGAGCATACTCGCCAAACTTGATATCCGGCGGCTGCTCAATCACCAGGTTCGAGTCTTCGATCTGGTACTTCTCACGAAGCGCCGCACGAAGCCGCTCCAGCAGCACCTTCTGTTGTTTCAGATACACAGCAATCACCGTCCAGGCGATACAAAATGAAGCGCAAACCCTTGATTTTCTTGATGATTTTAGCAGACCGCAACTGCGCGTCGGCTGCAGATCACGAACACAGTTAAGATAAGAAGATGCGCGCGAACGCGCGACTGAACCACTCCATGCCCGAAACCAACAAGTACTACATCACCACGCCGATCTATTACGTCAACGCGCGCCCCCACATCGGCCACGCTTACTCGACGATCGTCTGCGACATCCTTGCGCGCCGCAACCGCCTGCTCGGCAACGACACCTGGTTCCTCACTGGCACCGACGAACACGGCCAGAAAGTCGAGCGCGCCGCAGAGAAAGCCGGCAAGTCGCCGCAGACCTTCGCCAACGAAGTCTCCGCCCAGTTCCGCGCCCTCTGGGACTCGCATGGGCCTCAGCTACGACCAGTACATCCGCACCACCGACGAAGAACACAAGCGCGGCGTCCGCAAGCTCTTCCAGACCTTCAAAGATCGCGGATTCATCTATAAAGGCTCCTACACCGGCCAATACTGCGTCGTTGAAGAGCTCTATGTCGAGACGCCTCCGGGCGTGCCGTGCCCCAACGACGGCAGCACGACCGAAACGATCACCGAAGAAAATTATTTCTTCAAGCTCTCCGCGTTTGAAGGCGCAGCTGCTCAAGCTCTACAAGCCAACCCCGACTTCATCCGCCCCGAGAGCAGCCGCAAAGAGGTCATCTCCTTCGTCAAGAGCGGGCTCCGCGACCTCTCCGTATCGCGCACCAGCTTCAACTGGGGCATCCCGGTTCCCGGAGACGAGAAGCACGTCATCTACGTCTGGCTCGACGCCCTCGCCAACTACATCACCGCCGTCGGCTACGGCAGCGAAGTCCCCGAAGACATCGCCAAATTTCAGAAATACTGGCCCGCCGACCTGCACCTCGTCGGCAAAGAGATCACCCGCTTCCACTGCGTCTACTGGCCAGCATTTCTCATGGCCGCCGGACTCCCGCTGCCCAAATCGATCACCGCCAACGGCTGGCTCCTCTTCGAAGAATCGAAGATGTCGAAGAGTCGCGAGGAAACATCGTCCGCGCCGAGACGATTGTCGAAGTCCTCGGAACCGATGCGCTCCGCTATTTCCTGATGAGAGAGATTCCATTCGGACAAGATGGGAGTTTTTCTTTCGACGCTTTGGTTGACAGATACAACGCCGACTTAGCAAATGGCTATGGAAATTTGGTCAGCCGCACGCTCGCAATGATAAAGAAATACTTCGAAGGGGTGATCCCTCTTCGCCCGGTGGAACAATATCAGGACTCTCAGGCTGGCCGCGAAGAGCGCGCTCGCAGCTTGAGTTATGTGATCGGCGTGCGAGCTGAAGCGTCCGGCCCCTTCTGCGATCGGTTTGATTTCTCGCGGGCTCTTGACCTCGCCATCGGGGGCGCAGGCATGGTGGACCGCTTCATCACCGCATCCGAGCCGTGGAAAGTCGCGGCTGCCGGTGACCAAGACCTCCTAGCCAAAATTCTCTACGACGCAGCGGAGTCCATCCGTATCATCACGCTGCTCCTCTTCCCGTTTATCCCCGAAGCCGCCAGCAAAGTCTGGCAGCAGCTCGGACTCGGCACATTCAAAGACGGCAAGTCCGAAAAATGGCTGCCCGGCGAATACGAACAACTCCTCCAATGGGGAGGCCTCAAGCCCGGCACCAGACTCGGCGAACTCGGCCCCATCTTCCCCCGCGCAGACAAGGACGCAATCAAAAAAATGCAGGAACTCGAAGAAAAGAACTCATCCCCAAAGCCAGTGCAGGAGATCGCCGCAACTCCAGTCACGCTCAACCCGGCAGGCTCGGTGCAACCAACGACGACGACCGCCCCACTACCTACAACGACACCGACAACGACGGAAGTGCGCGCAGCGCCCAACGTGACCGCTGCTGCTCCTGCCGTTCAGCCGCAACCCCTCCCAGACGCCGCGCCCAAACTCCCCGAGATCATCACCATCGACGACTTCGCCAAGATCGAACTCCGCGTCGCCCAGATCAAGGTCGCCGAACGCATCCCCAAGGCCGACAAGCTCCTCCGCCTCGAGGTCGACCTCGGCTACGAAACCCGCCAGATCCTCTCCGGCATCGCCGAACACTACACGCCCGAATCGCTCGTCGGCCGCAAAATCGTCATCATCGCCAACCTCGCCCCCCGCAAAATGCGCGGACTCGAGTCGAACGGAATGCTCCTCGCCGCTTCGCTAGGCGAAGGCGACAAGCCAGTGCTGGCGGGATTTTTGGAAGACGTGCCGCTTGGCGCGCGTTTGAAGTAATGCCTAGTCTTGAAGGAGCGCCTAATAAAGAACAATCGTCATCCCGACGACCATCGGGAGGAAGGATCCCGGGGAACTCACGACCTGCACGGAATTCCCAGATCTCTCGAAGAAGAAACGGCAATATCCCGGAAGGAACTTGACGCCGCCGTTAGAACATAAACATCGCAGGGATCCTTCCTCCCTTCGGTCGTCAGGATGACGTTCGCTGTAACTGGATGACGTTCGCGATAGCAGCGACATTCGCTATAACTGAAGAACCAGCGCGAGAACCCCATGCTCATAGACTCCCACGCCCATCTCGACAGCCCCCGCTACGCCGAAGACCGCGAAGCTCTGCTCGACCGCGCCTGGGCTGCCGGGGTCCGCACCATCCTCTCGATCGGCATCGGCGAAGGTCCCGACACCATGCATCAGGCCCTCGACCTCGCCCGCCAATACAAAGACCGCCCCGCGACGCCAAAGATCTTCGCCTCCGCCGGAGTCCATCCCCACGAAGCCCAGCTCGCCGACGACGCTGCATTACGCTAAGCTAGACAACCTCCTCCAGCAACCCGAAGTCATCGCCTGCGGCGAGATCGGCCTCGACTACTTCTACGACCACTCCCCGCGCGAAACGCAAAAACAAGTCTTCCGCCGCCAGATGGAGATCGCCGCCGCCCACAAGCAGCCCATCATCATCCACTGCCGCCCATCAGACGAACCCACCAACGCATGGGACGACACCCTCGACATGATCGAATCCCAATGGAAGCCCACCGGCCTCGGCGGAATTCTGCACTGCTTCACCGGCGAGTGGGACCACGCCCGCCGCGCCCTCGATGCCGGCTTCCTCATCTCCTTCGCCGGCAACATCACCTTCCCCAAGGCGCAGCCCATCCGCGACGCCGCCGCCCAGGTGCCGCTCGACCGCATCCTCGTCGAGACCGACGCCCCGTTCCTTGCGCCCATCCCCAACCGCGGCAAGCGCAACGAGCCTGCCTGGGTGCGCGAGGTCGCCGCCAGGCTCGCTGAGGTCCGCCAGATCGATCCCGAGATCGTTGCTTCCCGCACCACGGAAAATTTTCAGCGCTTTTTCGGTATCCCGCCGCAACCTGAATCGTGATCCGAGCCAACACAGACCGCAATTCCCCAGATAATTAAAGAAGACAAGAAGTAATCTAATGGCAGATAGAGAGTTCAGCTTAAGGAAAGACAGCATATGGCAGCAGACAACTCCTTTGATATCGTGTCCAAAGTGGACATTCAGGAAGTCAAGAATGCGATCGACCAGGCGTCGAAGGAAGTCAACGCCCGTTTCGACCTCAAAAACACCAACTCCTCGATCAAGCTCGAGGGCGAAGACACCCTCCAGCTCGCCTCGTCTGACGAGTACAAGCTCACCGCGGTCACCGAGATCCTGCAGCAAAAGCTCATCAAGCGCGGAATCTCGCTCAAATCCCTCACCTACGAGAAGATCGAGCCCGCCACCGGCAACAGCGTCCGGCAAAAGATCAAGCTCACCCAGGGCATCGCCAGCGAAAAGGCCAAAGAGATCGTCCGCGTCATCAAAGACTCCAAAAAGAAGGTCCAGGCGTCTATCCAGGGAGACACCGTGCGCATTACCGGCAAAGACCGCGATACTCTACAGGAAGCCATCGCGCTCTTAAAAGGTCACGACTTCAAGATCGACATGCAGTTCACCAACTTCCGTACTAATTAGCGTTGCGCAGCGAGAGATAGCACTATCCGGAGGAAGCAGGTTTCAGCCACCGGTGAACTTCAAGAACTACCGGTGAGAGCCGGCGTTTTATCTTCCGAAGGAAGATAAGGTGGAAGCAGGGGGCTTTAGCCCCCTGAATAAGAGTCAAGAATAGAGGCCTTTAGGCCTGGGCCTTTTGATCGAATGAAGCAAACGAATAGGGAGAACGGTTGGGCACACTCGCACTATCGACGGCAAAAGAGGTCTTCGACCTTCTCCGCGACGACCTCCGCGCAGTCGAGCGCGAACTCTGCCGTGACGCCGTCTCTGACGTCGCCGCCATCACCGAGATCGCCGACTACCTCCGCGAGGGAGGCGGCAAGCGCATCCGCCCCATGCTCCTGCTCCTCGCCGCCAAGGCCCAGAGCTACGAAGGTCAGGGCATGGTCCGCCTCGGCGCGGTTGTCGAGATGGTCCACACCGCGACCCTCGTCCACGACGATATCATCGACGCCGCCGAAACCCGCCGCGGCCGCCCCTCCGCCAACACCACCTGGGGCAACGGCAAGTGCGTCCTCGCCGGCGACTGGCTCTACATGCAGGCCTTCCACATCGCTTTGGAAGAGCGCAACTTCCGCATCCTCGACCTGCTCATCTCGCTCACCCAGCAGATGGTCGAGGGCGAGCTGCTGCAGATGGAAACCCTCGGCCGCGCCATCGACGAGACCGAATACTTCGACCTCATCTACCGCAAGACCGCCTGCCTCTTCCAGGTCTCGATGCGCCTCGGCTCGGTGCTCGCCGGCGCAACCGAAGAGACCGAAGACCAGCTCGGCGAATACGGCCGCTCCCTCGGCATGGCTTTTCAGATCGTCGATGACGTCCTCGACCTCACCGGAACCGAAGAGCAGCTCGGCAAACCCGTCGCCAGCGACCTCCGCGAAGGCAAAGCCACCCTCGCCGTCATCCACTCGCTAGAGAACGGAACCGACTCCGACCGCGAAGCCATCGACAAAGTCCTCCGCGACCAAAGCTTCGAACGCGTCGCCCACGCCGAGATCCTCGAGATCCTCCATCGCAACGGATCGGTCGACTACGCCATGGCCGCCGCCTTCCGCTGCGCCGAAGCCGCCCGCCTCAAACTAACCTGCCTGCCAGAAAACGAATTCAAGCGCGCTTTGTTGTGGGTGCCTGATTTCGTGGTTGCGCGGGACAAGTAGATCCTCACCCGCCCTGCTAAGTAATGCGGTGCGGAAATCCGGGAGGAACAGGTCTCCGATAAGACAACTTTGCGGTAAATTCTGCGATGGCTTCCGAGCATTGAAGACACGTTGTCCATGGAATGTATGCTGGTCTCATCCAAGTCACAAACCCTATGGAACAGTACATTCATACCCTCATCGCCGTTGATCCAGCGTTCGCTCCGGATCCAGCTCGGGTCACAACCTTCTTTGAAGGGCTTATATCGCAGCAGAAACTCCACCCCATCAGTGATATTCAGCGGTCTCTGCCGGGACTTGCGGTCGCGAAGCCCTCGGGACGGTCACGATGGATGACCAACCAGTACACTGGCGAGAAGATGTCATTCATCGACTTTGATCGTTGGAATCTGGAGCAGCTCGAAGCGGTTCCAGCGCTAATTGAGTCGTCTGATCATTACACCGTGATTCAGTCGGGCCAATGGACAAGGGATAACCGTCCTATTTCGCTCTATAAGACAGATGGGTGTTTGTTCGATGAGAACTACATCTGCACCGTGCGGTGCGAGCTTCGTCCCGAAGCAGTCTCAACTTCAGCGTGGGACTTAGAGGCAGGCCCCAATCTGCGCGACGTTCCTGACTTTGGTTCTGCTTGTAACGCGAAGAGCGGGCTTGGCATTTTCCCGAACCCTTGGACCGGTGCCGCAATAGAAGTTGCTGATGCCGGTTGTGCTCGGTTTTGGATCGAGTTCGAGTTTGGTCGCTTTATCTATCCTCGAGTCAACGGCGATCTCGAAATTATGGATTCCACATTGGTCACTTGGGCCGAGCATTCCTTTCAGACGAAGTTCGCCCAGGGCTGCCGTTTCTGGTAGTATACAAAAACGGCTACGGGCCAAACCGATTCCCTCCAAGAATCATGGCAGCTCCAGCCTAAACCCGCTCCGCCGCCGACCGCATCCCCATCGCCCTGAGAATCGCGGAGATGCTCGTCAGCTCAGGATTCCCCTCAGCCGAAAGCGTCCGATAGAGCATTTTCACTTCCCAGTACTTCCAAGGCAACCAGCTTCGGCGTGGCTTTTGCCCCAGCAAAAAGCCACTCCTCGCCACTCTCGTCTGTTCGGACTAGAAGTGAAAATGCTCTAAATCTGCGTCAGCTTCAGCTTCGCCCTTCTCAGCAACCACTGCATTCCGCCAAAGAGCTTCGCCATCTGCCGCAGCGCAATCAGCATTTTTCGTCACCAACGATTTCACCCAAGTATGTATTTGACGGAATATCACCTCAAGTTCATAATCCAGAGATGAGCTGGGAGATCGAAGCCAGCGACGAGTTCATCGCCTGGTATGACGCGTTGACGAGAGGCGAGCGAAAGGCAATCGCTCGCAACGTGGAAGTACTCGAGCAGGAAGGCCCGGACTTGGGCCGGCCTCAAGTGGACACGCTCAAGGGATCGAGTATTCCCAACCTTAAAGAGCTGCGTGTCCAGCATGAAGGCCGGCCGATCCGCATCCTCTTCGTCTTCGACCCCAGGCGCGTCGGCTATCTAATCCTGGGCGGCGACAAGACCGGCGACAACCGATGGTATGAGACTTTCATTCCGATTGCCGAGGCGATCTACCGACAGCATCTGCGAGAGATAAGGAGATAATCATGGCGCGAAAGTGGAGAGACATCCGGGGAACTTTCTCTCCGGAGGAAGAGGCAGAAATCAAGCAGTGGGTCGAGGCCGAGATCGCCAAAATGCCCATAGCCGAGGTTCGTCAGGCGCGGCAGATGACCCAGGTCCGCCTCGCCGAGGTACTGGGCGTCAACCAGGGAGCCGTCTCCAAGCTCGAAAAGCGCTCCGACATGTACCTCAGCACCCTGCGCAGCTATATCGAGGCGATGGGAGGACAGTTAGAGATCCGCGCCGTCTTTCCCGACGGAGAGATCATGATTGAACAATTCGGAGACATAGGCCGCGAAGGACCTGGGAAACGCAGCGAGGCAGCTAGCAAAGAGAATACCCCGGAGCCGGTCTCGGCGTAGAACGGTACATTCTTCCGCGCGAATTCGTCCCTACGCGGGAGTTCCGCTCGCTCGGCGGCGTTTAAGCAGCCTTCACCGGCTCCGCCGCCAGCCGCATCCCCATCGCCCTGAGAATCGCGGAGATGCTCGTCAGCTCAGGATTCCCCTCAGCCGAAAGCGGCCGAGATCGGCCGCCCAGGCGAGCCCTCGCGAACTCCTCAGTCACTCAAGAATGTCGCGGTACGCCTATCCCCGCAAGAGCGCGAAGAGCATGAGTTCTTACGTGGCCGTCTGGATCCTCACTCAGACGCGCAAGCTCAATCTTCTCGTCCGGGCCGCCGAACTTTGCCGCAAGTTCGCACGCCCACGCCCGATGACGCGGCAAAAAATCGGATCGCCAAACATCATATAAATTGCGCCAGTTTTCACACGATGCCGCCGTCCGGAGCGTCCACGCAGCACACTTCCGAACGTCCTCAATCCTGGAAGCCTTGAAGAGATTCAGGACCAGCGGAAAATCTTCCGCTCTCCACAGAGATTGCAACGCCGACAGCGCCGCTTCGACCGTATGCTCCTCTGGAGAAATGAGCAGGCGAATGATCAAAGCATGACACCCAGTCATTTTGTGAGTTGCAGCAGCCTCGCAAGCCGAGCGCACTACTGGTCCAAATGGGTCCGTGAGAAGACGGGATACGACATCCGCAAAAAGGAAGCCGCGGGGGTGAACTCCAATCGCCTCTATCGCAATACGGCGGACATACGGATCCTTGTCCGCAGCTTTCTCTCGAAGTATCTCGAGCGCCGAGTCATCCGGGTGATGTGCGAGTGCCACAAACGCCGGCCAGCTCGTCGATTCCGATCCGTTGGCAGCTTGTCGCAGTTCATCAACGCTCAAAGCATATGGAATCTCGATGCCGTTCCATGTCGGCGGACGATTCTTCATTCGGGGCTCCGCGCCGCGTTCTTCTGAAACCTGGAACAACCCGCTCAGGCAGCCTGCACCGGCTCCACCGCCAGCCGTAATCCCAGGGCTCGAACGACCGCCAGCAAAGTGTTCAACTCCGGATTTCCTTCCGCTGAAAGCGTCCTATAAAGCTGCGTCGGATTCAGTTGCGCCTTCTCGGCAACGCTCTGCACTCCACCTACGGCCTTGGCCATGACTCGAAGCGCAATGAGTACTTCGCCCTGGTCTCCGTCCTTAAGAATATCGTTGAGCAACTCGACAGCATAAGCAGGGTCGTCCCGGAATACTTGGGCCATCGCGTCGTCGTTTGAAATATCTCTCATTGTGAACTCCCATGCTGCCAATCCCGCCAATACTCGCAAGCCTTATCGATATCGGCTGATTGCGATCGTTTGTCGGCCCCGCAAAGCAGCAGAACAATAGTCGTAGCCTCAAAAGCATAATAGAGGCGGTAGCCTGGGCCTAAGTCGATCCGCAGTTCCCAGACGCCATCCCGGCAAAATTTGTGGTCGCCGAAGTTTCCCAACTCAAGACGGAATATCCGACGATCAATTGCTTTTCTTGCCTTCGTGTCGTGGAGACCTGTTATCCATTCCGTGACCGGCTGCCTTTGGTCAGAGGTCGCATAACGGCGAACTTCGCTCACGACCTCATTTTCGTCTATAAACGAATGAAGAGTCAACAGCTGTCCATCGCAAATCCAGAAGCATCATCGACCCCATCGCCCTGAGAATCGCGGAGATGCTCGTCAGCTCAGGATTTCCCCGGCGGTGATCCCGGTAAGACAGGTATCCTGCTCCGGCGTCACAATCGTGAAGCTTGAGTTGTTGGACGATAGCGTGAAGGTCAGCCTGAGCAGGTGATAAATCTGTTGCGTTAGATCCAGTGGCAATAGCGAATGGTAAGACGACTCCACAGGCATGCAAGGATGCGGGGAAAGTGGAGCAGACCTACTTCCGTTGGCGCAAGGAGTACGGCGGTCTGCAGGTGGACCAGGCGAAGCGGCTTAAGGAGTTGGAACAGGAGAACTCGAAGCTGAAGCTGTTGGTAGCGTACCTAAGCCTGGACAACCTTGTGTTGAAGGATTTCGCCTCGGAAACTTCTTAGCCCTGAGCGACGGCGTATCGCAGCAGACCACGCCCAGCACAAGCACGGGATGACCCAGCGCAGGGCGTGCCGGCTGGTCAACCAGCCGCGCGGCACGCAGCGCTATCGTGCGATACGGCGTGAAGACTAAGATGCACTCACGCAGGAGATCGTCCAGCTTGCCAGTCAATACGGTCGTTATGGGTATCGCCGGATCACGGCGCTGCTCAAGCCAGCCGGCTGGAAGGTGGGCAAAGACCGGGTGGAGCGTATCTGGCGTCGCGAGGGGCTCAAGGTTCCGCAGAAGCAGAAACCACGAGGCCGGCTGTGGCTCAACGATGGTTCGTGCGTGCGGCTCCGGCCGACGCATCGCAACCATGTGTGGAGCTACGACTTCGTCAGCGCGCGGACACATGATGGCCGCAGCGTACGGCTGCTCAACCTGATCGATGAACACACGCGCGAAAGCCTGCTGGTGCGTGCGCAACGCCGATGGTCATCGTCCCGGGTCATCAGCGCACTGGCCGACGTGATGGTGATGAAGGGAGTGCCGGAACATCTTCGCTCGGACAATGGGCCGGAGTTCGTCGCCAAAGACTTACGGAACTGGCTGGCCAACACAGGAGCAAAAACGCTGTACATCGAGCCCGGCTCTCCGTGGGAGAACGGCTACTGCGAGAGCTTCAACTCCAAGCTCAGGGATGAGTTTCTAATGGAGAAATCTTCTACTCGATCAAGGAACTGCGCGTGCTGGCTGAGCGCTGGCGCGTCCACTACAACACCATCAGGCCACACTCCTCGCTGGGTTATAGATCACCGGCACCCGAGGCATGGCTGACAAACAACAAGGGGCATGGAGAAGTGGAAACCGCTCCGCGCTTCCCACTTCCCCACACCCCCGACGGCGGCTACTTGAAATCAGAAACAGCTGCGCTACACTAGCTCATCCAACGGCACAAAAGATCGGCCACTTTTTTGACCCTCCGGGTCAGGAGACCTTTGGGATAGACATGCTCGATCAAAGTGCGAGGGAACATGACGGAGCTGGGCTGGTAAACGCTGCCTGGCGTCAGGTTGTTTAACCCTTCGTGCGGCCGCTCGTGATTGAACATTTGCTTGAACTGGTCGAACTTCCTCTGCTATAAGCGAATCGTCAGAGCTGCTGGGTTGGTGGTGTCCTCTTTGAGGGTTCGGTGCATCCGTTCATGGCGTCCGTTTTGCTGCGGACGGCCCGGTTGAATGCGCTCATGAACGATTCCCATCTTCATCCATCCAAGCGACAACTTTGACAGTCCCATCAAGCCCGTACCTCCGAGCATTTTCGCTTCCAGTGCTTACAAGGCAACCAGCTTCGGCGTGGCTTTTACCCCAGCAAGAAGCCACTCTTCGCCACTCTCGTCTATTCAGACTAGAAGGGAAAATGCTCTAAATCTGCGTCAGATTCAGTTGCGCTTTCTCAGCAACCACCATCCTCCCAAAGGCTTTCGCCATTTGCCGCAAGCCGATCAGCAATCCGCCCAATGGCTATCCTCGAGAACCACAGTCAGCCTCTCGACCGCGGTACGAGAAACTCCCTGCATCGTTCTCTCGTCAATACGAAGTGCTGAAGATGAAACAGGTTGATTACGCGGTAAGCATTCCTCCCTGAGGCTCCAAAGCCCTCACTTGAGAGCGGCAAGTCAACTGCGCTTCGAGGCTGGGTCCCTTATATTCATCGCGGTGTAATATTAGGAAAAATCTTGGAGGTGGCGATTGCCACGTGGGTCACCTCCGCCGTCCTGACGCCGCCCCACTCACCCGAGTCGAACGGAAAGTCAGTTCGGATCCTCAACACAGGAGAGCTCATTGGGAAAGACAGGGAAGGGGCCTGGAATCAAGGGCTATACGACGGTAGGTTTGGGTCTCTTGCTGGGATGGGGAATACTCGCTTGTGCAGGGGGAACAAAAGCAACGACAGTCGACCCGCCGCCAGTCGCCCCGGCGCCCAGTTTCTCTCTCGCGTTGGCCACGTCCACCCCACTTGCCATGATCGCCGGCGGGGCAGCGCAAACCGTCACCCTCACTGCCACGGCCATCAATGGATTTAGCGGCAACGTAACGGTGGCCATCTCTGGATTGCCCACTGGAGTGACCGCGAATCCAGTCTCGCTCACCCTCACCCCCGGCACAGCCAAAAGCACCACCTTGACCGCCGGAGCAACCTCCGCGGCAGGCGCCTCGACGGTGACCTTCACCGGGACCTCCGGCAACCTGAACGATGTCGCCACTCTGCAACTCACCTTAACGACTCCGGTAGACGTGACCACCTACCACTACGACAACGCTCGCGACGGTCTTGACGCGGCCGAAACTATCCTGACTCCGACCAATGTGAACTCGACTCAGTTCGGCAAAATCGGCTTCGATACTGTGGACGGCGTAGTGGATGCCAGTCCGCTCTATGTTGCCAACCTTTCAGTGAACGGCGTCTTTCACAATGTCATGTACATTGCCACGGAGCATGACAGCGTCTACGCCTTCGATGCCGACACCGGAGCCCAGCTCTGGAAAACTTCGGTCCTTCGCGACGGGGAAACCACCAGCGACCAATATACCTGCGGGTTTATCGCGCCCGAGGTAGGGATCACCTCAACTCCGGTCGTCGATCGCAAACAGGGGGTGAACGGAACCTTGTTCGCCGTCGGGGCGAGCAAAGATGCGAATGGAAACTATCATCACCTGCTTCATGCGCTTGATTTAACTACCGGCGAGGAGGTCAGCGGCAGTCCGTCTGAGATTTCCGCGAGTTATCCAGGCTCCGGCGACAACACTCAGAACGGAAACGTGATCTTCGATCCGGGACAATACGCCGAACGGGCGGCCCTGCTCCTGCTCAACGGGTCCATCTACATCACCTGGACCTCGAACTGCGACCTGCGACCTTATACCGGCTGGGTGATGGCGTATAGCGAAACAACGCTTAAGCAGACCAACGTACTCAACCTCACGCCAAATGGCGGAGGGGGCGCGATCTGGATGTCTGGGGACGGGCCGGCCGCGGATGCCGAAGGCAATGTCTATCTCCTCGATGCAAATGGCACCTTCGACCTCGGCTTCGACGCCGACGGCTTTCCCACCATGGGCGATTTTGGGAATGGGATGATCAAGCTAAGCCTGAACAGCACTGGAACACTTACCGTCGCTGACTACTTCCAACCGTATAACACTGATGCGGAGACCACGGCCGACCAGGACCTTGGCTCCGGAGGCGAAATACTGTTACCGGACATGGCTGACGCAGGCGGAAAAACCCGCCAATTGATCGTCGGCGCCGGAAAAGACGGGCATATTTACCTGGGAGACAGAAACAATCTCGGCAAGTTCAACTCCCTCACTTCCGATAACAGCAACCTTTATCAAGACATCTTTGGCGCGCTGGGTGGAGGGGTGTTTTCGACGCCCGCCTACTTCAATGGCGTACTCTACTATGCAGGCAGCTCCGACGCCCTAAGGGCCTTTCCTCTGACAATGGCGAAACTGGCGACCGAGTCCAGCCGGTCCACAATTACCTTTTCCTACCCTGGAGCGACGCCAAGCATCTCCGCGGATGGAACACAAAACGGAATCGTATGGGTGTTGGAACGGGGGCAAAGCAACCCAGCCATCCTGCACGCCTACGACGCCACCAATCTGGGGAATGAACTCTATAACAGTGATCAGGCTGCCGCGGGACGGGACGCATTCGGCACCGGAAGCAGATTTGTCACCCCGGTGATCGCCAACGGCAAAGTCTATGTCGCGACGACTACCGGGGTGGCAATCTTCGGATTGCTGCCGCGGTGAATAGGTTTTGAAAGACGGGAGATCAAAACGCTCCCATCGCCGTACTCCTGCCTTGTGCAAATTACCAACGTTGAATGTGGGCAAAACGTAGATTATCGTGCTTGGAATTCTCACGAAATCATACAAAGAACCAGCGATAGACTGAGGCGAAGGAGTCGAAGAAGTGTGTAAACATCGGCTTCCTTGGCGGTATGGCCTCAAAACAGGGGTTTCGGCCGGCGGTTGCCAGTCTTCGATTGGACACAGGAAACCCATGGGAGCGCACAAACTCTATGCTCCTGGAGTATGTTGAGTAGGTTCAATTATGGAACGAACTCACCCCATCCGCGTCCTCGTAGCCAAGCCCGGACTCGACGGCCATGACCGCGGCGCCAAGGTCATCGCCCGCGCCCTCCGCGATGCCGGCATGGAGGTCATTTACACCGGCCTCCGCCAGACCCCGGAGATGATTGTCAACGCCGCCATTCAGGAAGACGTCGACTGCATCGGCCTCAGCATCCTCTCCGGAGCCCACAACGTCATCGTCCCCCGCATCATGGCGCTGCTCAAAGAAGCCGACGCCAACGACATCCTCGTCGTCCTCGGGGGAACCATCCCCACCCGCGACATCCCTGCACTCAAAGAAGCCGGAGTCGCCGCCATCTTCGGCCCCGGCACTCCGCTCGAAACGACCGTCGACTTCATCCGCCAGAACGTGAAGCGCTCCGCGCTAAGCTCGTCCTAAAACGCGGCCACCATCGCAGATTGTCAGAAGTTATGCCCGAGAGCCGCCAAAGCAGAACGCTCTAGCCGCGGAAGACGCTGGATTCCAGCCGAACAATCCGTTCGCCGTAATCCTTCACGAACGTCGTGCGCATCTCCATGAGCATGTCTTCAAATCTTTCCATCCGCCGTTCGAAGCTATCCATGCGCTTTTCAAACCCATCCATCCGTTTATCAAATCCGTCCATCCGTTTATCCACGTTCACCTGCAGCGTGTGCACGGCCTGAAGCTGAATAAGCAGGCTGATGAGAATCGCCAGAACCGGCAGCCCGACCGAGAGATAAAGTTGGGTATTGCTCATCATTGACTTCGATATTAATCTCTTTCGGGAAACACATTGAACCCAAATCAAACCCACGGGTGCTTTCGTCCCAAATTGGGACAGACGCAACGGCTGATAGACTCATCCTCAAGAACAACACTTTCAGGAGCGCCACCCGATGTCCGAAACCGCCGTAAAAATCAGCGTCAAACCCAATGGCCCACTGCGCGTCGAGGCCGTTCCCTCCCTGGCCGAGGCCGTCACCCTCATCAACGTCGATGGGCAGATCATTGATCTGACCGGCAAACCCGGCGTCTCGCTCTGCCGCTGCGGCGCCTCCACCAACAAGCCTTTCTGCGACGGAACCCACTCTAAGATCGGATTTCAGGCCGCCGAAGCCGCAGTCGCTGCAGAAAACAAGTAGTTGCCGTCGACCGCTTCCCCGGTCGTGAATAAAGCCATTCGTGTACGCGCGCTCACCATCTCTTAGCCTCTGCTGCGGAGACCAAAATGCACGTCCGTCGCCTCACGTCTTTCGTCTCCGTCGCTGCGTTTGCCGCGTCGACCGCTCTCCACGCCCAAACCACAGCCGCACACTTCCCTACCAGCGAAGACCTCCGCCAGACCCGCGCAATCGGTGACCCGCAACTCTCTCCAGACACCAAGCAAGCACTCATCGCCGTGACCGATTCCACCGCCGACGGAGGAAAGTCGCATCTCTGGCTCATTGACATCGCCAGCAACACCTCGCGTCAGCTCACCTATTCCCCCGCGGGCGAGAAACCCACCCAGGGCCGAGGCGAAGCCCACGGCCGCTGGATTCCCGATAAATCCGCCGTCCTCTTTCTCGCTAAACGCGGCGAAATCACCCAGATCTTCCGCCTGCCAATGAGCGGCGGCGAGGCCATCCCTTACGACCTTAAGATCGTCCCGCTGCCGATCGCCGAGGACGGCGTATCCACGAAGGCGCCCGACGCCAAGGCCCAACACAAAAACGCCAACGACGCGGCAAAACCCGAACCACTTCCGCTAGACATCGACGACTTCGCGATCTCCGCCGATGGCCGCTGGCTGGCCATCCTCGCCAAAGATCCTCAGACCGCAGCCGAAAAGAAGAAAGACACCGACAAAGACGACGCCGACTTCGTCGACCACGACCCTCACGGAGTGAGGCTCTACCTGCAAATGATCGACAAGGCCGGTGAGGAGGTTGGCGGCACCGTTCGCACCAGCGACGCGCCCGACGTGCAGGGCATCGCCTGGGCTCCGCACTCCGATGAACTCGCCATTGTTTCTGAAACCCCAAACAACGTCGGCGACCTCCATCCCGCCCGTACGGCCAGCGTCCTCAAGTATGAGGGTGGCAAATGGATGGGAGCAGCCTTACCCGAAGCGCCGCCCACTATCGAAGAGCGCCTCATCTGGACAAAGGACGAGACCGGCCTTCTCGTCCTCGCTCAGGCGAAGCAGGACGCTCCACCCGGTGTCAGCGATCTCTATCTCGTGGCCGCTCCCCAGAAGGACGGGACGACGGGCGAAACCCGCCTGCTGAGCCATGGCTTTTCCGGAACCATCCACCAGATCGTCGCCGCAGGTGACAACTCCGCGCTCGTCGCAGTGACGCAAGGCTTCATCGCAACGGCAGCCCAATTTCCGCTCGCCGGCGGTAATCCAACAACCCTCGTCTTCAATCTCTCCGCCGTCAACAACCTCATCACCAACGCCACGCAATCCGGATGGCTCTACGAACAAAGCAGCTCCGGAACCCCACCACAACTCTGCTTCGCCCGCACTCTCTCCGCCGGTTGCATTAAACTCAACACACCCCCAGTGGTTCCTGCGGATTGGCGCGCCGTCGCCGGGCAAACGCTCAAGTGGAAAAACGGCGACCTCACCATCGAGGGAATTCTCTACCTGCCTCCTCAGGCGAAAGACGGAAAAGTCCCGCTCATCGTCGACGTTCACGGAGGCCCCACAGGCCAGTACACCGACAACTACTCCGCCTTTGCCCAGTTTCTCCTTGGCCAGGGATGGGCGGTATTCGAAACCAACCCCCGAGGCAGCACCGGCTACGGCACAGCCTTCGCCGCCGCCAACAAAAACGACCTCGGAGGCGGCGACTATCAGGACATCATGACCGGAGTCGACACCGTGCTCGCCAAGTTCCCTATCGACTCCAATAAAATGGCGCTCATCGGCTACAGCTACGGAGGCGAGATGGCCGGATTCGTCGAAGGCAAGACCGACCGCTTCCGCGCCATCGTCAGCGGCGCGCCGGTCATCGACCAGATGAGCGAATACGGCACCGAGAGCTCCTCCTACTACGACCGCTGGTGGTACGGCTACCCCTGGGAGCACGAACAAGACGCCTGGCGTCAAAGCCCCCTCGCCGGAGTCGCCCACGCCAAAACCCCGTTCCTCCTGCTCCAGGGCAAAGGAGACACCACCGACCCCGCCGGCCAATCCGAAGAGATGTATCGCGCTCTTCGCCAGGCCGGAGTCACCGTCGAGCTAGTCGAATACCCTCGCGAAAACCACGGCCCTCTAGCCAGAGGAATGCTAGGCTACCCCAGCCCCGAACCCTGGCACGGCCTCGACGCCCGACAGCGATTGATCGACTTCATCAGCAAGCAGTTCGACGCGGAGATCAAAAAATAGATCAGCGTCGGTTACAAATAGGCGAAGCGCCTGCGTTTCTCATACCATGCAATCGGCCAGAAGAGAACTCGTTCCCGAATTGCATCGCGATCCCGAGCGCGCCGCAGTGGTTTTCATTTTGTCCCGGCAGCTGCCAAGCTACACTTAGGGTATGCCCATTCTTAAGGTCATCATCCTTGCCATCGTGCAGGGCCTCGCCGAACTCTTGCCCGTTTCAAGCTCCGCCCACGTCGTCGTTGCAGAAAAACTGATGGGGCTCGACCCATCTTCGCCACAAATGACCATGCTGCTGGTCATGCTGCACTCCGGCACCATGTTCGCCGTGATCGCCTATTTCTGGAAGACCTGGAAAGCGGCATACTTCTCCAGCCGCGACGCCTTCCAACGCTTCGCCATCCGTGTCATCTGGGCAACCATCCTCACCGGCATCATTGGCGAGGCCATCAAGAAAGTCATCGAGAAGACGCTCTTCCACGGAGCGGGCAAAGACGAGATCGAGCAACTCTTCAGCCATCTCGAACTCATCGCCCCCGCGCTCGCCGCAGCTGGAGTCCTGATCCTCATTGCCGGGCTGCTCGAAAAACGCCTCGCCTCACCCCCTGCGAAAAAGTCAGGCCGCGCCGAAGGCACCGTCACCATGGGCCAGGCCGGATGGATGGGCATCGTGCAAGGCCTCGCGCTTCCCTTTCGCGGATTCTCCCGCTCCGGCTCAACCATCTCCACCGGCATGCTCGTCGGCGCGACCAAAGAGCGCGCCGAGCGCTTCAGCTTCGCGATGGCTGTCGTGCTCACTCCGGCCGTCGTCGGCATCGAGGCCATGCGCCTCTTAAAAGCCGCGCACGCAGCCGCAGCCACCGGCACGCCTATCGACCTCAAGGCATCGCTCGCCACCAGCCTGCTCGGCATGGTCTTCTCCTTCGGAGCGGGGTTGGTCGCGCTGAAGTGGCTCAGCAGCTGGCTCGAAAGTGGTCGCTGGTACCTGTTCGGAATCTACTGCCTGCTCGCCTCGGGCGTTGTCTTCTATCTCTACACACGCGGCTTCTGACCGGTTTCGCGCGTGGAGAGGCCTATAATCAGCTCATGGCTAAATGCGAAGTTCGGGATTGCGCAGGCAAGGTAGTCGGCGGTTATCAACACGTGATTCCTTGCGGAACCCCCGTCGATCCAGACGCCGCCATCCTCGACGCAAGAAGCTTCTGGTGCCAGGTCCACAAACGCTCGGCTATTCGCAGTCTCGAAACGAAGCCCGGGATGCGACTGACCCACAATCAGATCACCGACTGCTAGCTTCTTCGTGCCGCGAAGCTAAAGGTGAAAGGCTCACCAGCCCATCCTATTAAGATGCGTCATCCTGAGGGCCAGCGGGAGGAGGAATCCCTGCGGTGCTTGCCCATCCCCGTTTTCTTTCGTAGTCTCAACGCATGGAACAACTCACCGAGGACGAGCTCACCCGTCTCACTCCGCCCGAACGCCTTGCGTTGATTTCGCAGCTCTGGGACAGCTTGGAAGACGAGCAGCTACCTCTGACAGCTCCGCAGCGAGTGGAACTCGATCGACGCCTCGCTTCCCTGGGCCAAGACCGGCGCGAGGGAATCACTTGGGAAGCGCTGAAAATCGAGCTTGAGCAACGTTGCCCCTAGTGCATTCTGTTATCTTTACCCGCGCTGCCAGTCAGGAATTGATCGAGGCGCAGCACTGGTATGAAAACGAAGCTCCCGGCTTAGGCCGACATTTCCGTCAGGCAGTTGACGCCCTGATCGAGCGGATGAGCGCCAGTCCTCGGCAATTCCCCATGATCTACAAGAATGTGCGACGCGCCCTGCTTCGCCGCTTTCCTTATGCGATCATGTTTGTCATCGAGCCGGACGACGCATTGACCGTGATTGCCTGTTTCCACGGCAGCCACGATCCGGCACATTGGCAAAGACGGACGTGAATCCGCAATCGACGGACATTGCTGGACCGTTACACAAGGACGGAGTAAACGATCAGAAGAAGTCCCGCAAGAGCCAACCCAAAAGCGGCACCCTCGCGGCGTTTGCGATATCTCAACGACGGATCCTAAGGATCCTCAAACAAGATAGTTTCCACGCTCTTGCCTCGCCAATAGATGTACAACTGTCCCACTCCAATTACCAGAAGGGCGCAGCCTGTGACGGTCAACCGCTTCGTATATAGCCACGTGTACAAAAATTCCATCGGGACAGTCCGTACTTAGCCACTCAGTGAATGGTCTTCATCTTCCGCTGCATATAATCCATCAACAAATACTCCCCCAGCGTATCCGGAGTCGTGAAGTAAGCCTTTCCCCGGCACATCGAAGTCACCTTCTGCACAAACTGGATCAGCCCATAATCCGAAGCCAGCATAAAAGTGTTGATCATGATGTTCGAACGCTTGCAACGCGCCACTTCCTCAAGCGTCTCGCTCACCACCAGCGGATCAAGCCCAAAAGCATTCTTGTAAATCCGCCCATCGGGCAGCGTCAACGCCGAGGGCTTCCCATCGGTGATCATCACAATCTGCTTCATGTCCTTACGCTGCCGCGAAAGTATCTGCTGCGCCACGCGCAAACCCTCGCGGGTGTTCGTATAGTGCGGTCCCACCTGCACGCGAGGTAGCTGCGACAGCGGCATCTCTTCAGCAGAGTCGTGAAATAAAACAAGATTCAGCGAGTCGCCCGGATATTGCGTCCGAATCAGATGCGAAAGCGCCATCGCCACCTTCTTCGCCGGTGTGAAGCGGTCTTCGCCATACAGAATCATCGAGTGCGAACAATCCAGCAGCACCACGGTCGCGCACGAGCTCTGATACTCGCACTGATGCACCTGTAGGTCGCTGTACTCCATATTGAGCGGAAGCGAAATGCCTTCACGCGCAATCGCCGAGCTTAACGTCGCGGTTGTATCCAGGTTCAGCGTGTCGCCAAACTCATACTGCTTTGAAGCCCCGCTCGCCTCGATGCCCGTTGCCCAGTGCCGCGTGTCATGCCGCCCAAAGCTCGACTTTCCCAGCGAACCAAGCAAATCCCGAAGCGTCTTGAAGCCCAGAAAATCAAGGCTCTTGTCGGTGACCTCGAACCGGACCTCACCATCCGGCCCACTCGACTGCCCAGGCCCTGGAGAGTCTCGCCCCGGATTGCCCGGCTGCTGCGTGTTCAGGTAATTCTCCTGCTCCATGCGCTCAATCAGCTGGTCGATCAGCTCATCAAGCTTGCCGTCGGCGGACATCTCATCGATCTTGTCCTGCAGGTCCTGATCAAAGGCATCGCCAGATTCAAGCGCCCGCCGCAACGCCTCTTTCAGGTCGCTCATCGTCTGCTCAAGATCGGAGAAGCGCGTAAACGGATCACGATACCCCGAGTCCAGCAGATAGTCGGAGAGCGCCTTCAACAGGTCGTCCATCTCCATCTCGGAGGCCAGGTCACCGTTGTACTTGGTATAGCGAACGCGCTTCATTTGGCACCTTCGGTGGAGTCGTTAGTCTTAAGTCCTCAGTTTTCAGTCGCACCGTTGGTCCTAAAACCCCCGCTGCCCGGAGAGCATCCGCTGAGGACTGACCACTGAGAACTGACAACTCCCTAGTTAAGTCCGCCCCGCCGCGGACGCCGCTGCTGCTGTTGCCAATCCTGATAATCGCTCTCCGGATCCATGCGCTCCTGCTTGCGCTGCGCTTTTTCCGCAGAGGAAAACCCACGCTCTTCGCTCCGGCTCAGTTTGCGATGCGCAACCATCCCTTCGAGCAGAAATTCAGCCGCCGCGACCACCCTCTGCGGCTGGTCCGAGGCCTTCACTCCAACTCCCGAGAGCTTCTCAAACAGCCCCTGGATCTCCTGCAAGTCGTTAAGCGCCGCTGCTGTCGGCTGGTCGTCATCGAGCTTCACCGTGCCGCCCAGGTTGAACCACTGCTCGATCTGCTGAGTATTGATCTCGGCGAAATACTTGTCGTAAATCTTCCCTGCCGCAGTCCGAATCAGCTCGCGAACGACCACGTCCGCGCCCTTCATCTCGCCTTCGTACTCGAGCTCGATCTTCCCCGTAATTCCAGGCAGCGCCGCATACAGATCGCTCACGCGCGGCAACACCAGCGCTTCGCCATGCGTCAGCGCGCGCCGCTCCGCATTCGAGATCACCAATTCCATCGTCGAAATCGGAAGGCGCTGGCTCACACCGCTGCGCTTGTCCACTCGCTTGTCTTCGCGCGCCGAGAACGCAACCTGCTCCACAATCTCGCGAACATACTGCGGCACCTCGGTCGGCATATTGCTTCGCTCCGCCCACGCCTCCTGCGAGGTTATCGCAATTCCCTCTTCGATCGTCTCCGGATAATGCGTCCGAATCTCCGACCCGATCCGGTCCTTCAGCGGAGTCACAATCTTCCCGCGCGCCGTGTAGTCCTCCGGGTTTGCGCTGAAGACCAGCGCCACGTCCAGCGCCAGTCGCACCGGATACCCTTTAATCTGCACATCGCCTTCCTGCATGATGTTGAACAGCGCCACCTGGATCTTCCCCGCCAGATCAGGAAGCTCGTTAATCGAAAAGATCCCGCGGTTCGCCCGAGGCAGCAGCCCATAGTGCATCGTCAGCTCATTCGAAAGGTCTTGACCCCCCCGCGCCGCCTTGATCGGATCAAGATCGCCAATCAAATCCGCCACCGTCACATCCGGGGTTGCCAGCTTCTCCACATACCGCTCATCGCGACTCAAATAGGCAATCGGAGTCGCGTCGCCCTTCTCCGCAATCAATTCGCGGCACCGCTTGCACAGCGGCAGATAGGGGTTATCCCGAATCTCGCAGCCCGCAACATACGGCAGCCGCTCATCGAGGATCGCAGTCAGCCCGCGCAGAATGCGGCTCTTCGCCTGCCCGCGCAGCCCCAGCAGAATAAAGTTCTGCCGCGACAGCACCGCGTTCACAATCTGCGGCACGACGGTGTCGTCATACCCGACGATGCCCGGAAAGATCGGCCCCTTGGTCTTGAGCCGGCAGATCAGGTTCTCGCGCAGCTCGTCTTTGACGCTGCGATATTTGAGCCGGGCCTCAGCAAACTGCTGGCTGGCGCGGAGTCCACCAAGGTCCGATGGCAGGGAAATCGAGGGCGAGCTAGGGCGGGGTGCGGGCATCGAAGACTCCTGTTGGCCCCGCGCCGGGTCGTCGCGCAAACGAAGCCGTAATGAAGCAAGTATGACAATAGAGTAGACGATTGCCGAAGCAGTCGGGTAACCGGATACGGATTTGATTGAAGAAGATTTTTTGGTCGAATCCCAACCGTCCAGAACGTAGCCTCAGCAAAAAGCTACATTACATGGCCATTGCGCCCCACGGCCCTCGAGGTTTGCGCGCCGCGACGCAGTTTGGGCAGGACGGCATTGTAGAAACTCATCAGCTTCGCCGTGCGCTCCGCGTCCGAGCGGCAACCCAGCAGCATCTGCTTGAAATCGAGGTCCACCGGAAGCATCCACGCCAGCATCAACGAGATCGGCTGGTTGAGGTCGAGCTGCCGCGCCGCCGGGCTCGCGTCTCCGCCGGCCAATTCCGTAACCTCGAAGTGAAGAGCGAGGCACCGTTCCCTCTCCGACCGGAGCGCATCCTGTCCGTGGTCTCGAAAGGTATCGACCTCAGCCTGAAGATAAGCGCGGGAATCATCCAGCATCTCAATCTCGAATCGGTCGCCGCCTTCGCACAAAATATCCACCCGTCCGTCGGAATAACGCTGCAAGACCGTCACAATACACGCCGTGCAACCGATCACCGCCAGCCCTTCCTCTTTCGCCCGCACCACGCCAAACGGCTCCTTCCGCTCCAGGCACCCCGCGATCATCTGTTTATATCGGTCCTCAAATATGTGCAGAGGCAGCGCCGCTCCCGGAAAGAGCACTACATCGAGCGGAAAGAGCGGTATCTTCATAACTTCTGCAATTATGCGCGGATAGTGCGGTTAAGGCATCAAGCGACAGGCATCCGTTTTGATCAGGCGATTAACAATTGCTCTAAATAAAACAGTCTCAAATACTAGCTAACAGAATCTTCTAACTCGTCCAATAGCTGCTGCATCTCGCTGAGCGCATGCTGGTTTCCGGTGCGCTGCGCGCTCGCAATTCCCTCGCGCAACCGCTCTTGCGCCTCCGCTGGACGCGCATCTTTCACCAACGTCTGCGCCGCCATAAAGTAACCCGCCGTGTAATCCGGATGCGCTTCCAACAGCCGGTCAAACTCCGTCAGCGCCGTCGTCGCATCCCCCTCAGAGGCATAAGCCATCGCCAGCCCGTACCTCGCAAAAGCATCGCCCGGCTGCTGCGCGAGAATCTCTTTCAGCATCGCAATCTTGTCCATAGAGCTATTTCACCACGCCCGATGGAAGGGTGGGAGTCGCGCATTTGCCTAAATCCCCCAAAATCCCCAAACTTAATCCAGAGAACCACAAGGGAACGACCGGAAAGCGAGCAATCCAATGGAATTCACGGGCCACTCCCTGCCTGTCCGCAAAGTCTCCGAATCGCAATCCGAGATGACCGAGCTCATCCTGCCGAACGACACCAACACCCTCGGCAACCTGCTCGGCGGCCGCCTCATGCACTTCATCGACCTCGTCGGAGCCATGGCCGCCTATCGCCACTCCCGCACCCACGTCGTCACCGCCTCGATGGACCACATCGACTTCATCGCCCCCGTCCACGTCGGCGACCTGCTCATCCTGAAATCGAGGATGAACCGCGCCTTCACTACGTCGATGGAAGTCGGCGTCAAAGTCTGGGTCGAAAACACCATCGCTGGAACCCACCGCCACGTCGCCTCGGCCTACCTCACCTTCGTCGCCGTCGACTCCCAGGGACGCAGCGTCCCCGTCTCCAAACTCGAGCCCGAGACCGAAGACGAACTCCGCCGCTACGAAGACGCCGGCCGCCGCCGCGAAAACCGCAAGCTCGAACACGAACGCCGCACCGCCGCCAAAACCGCCCGCAATCATCACTAGAGCCGCGTCCAGATCGCCAGCATACTTGCTACAATGACCCGACTCCTCTAGCAGAGAAGGAATGATACTTCCCGCGGGAACTCGACTGGGCCCATACGAGATAGTTTCCCAGCTCGGAGCCGGCGGCATGGGCGAAGTCTATCGAGCGCGTGATTCGAAGCTCGGCCGGTCAGTTGCGATCAAGGTCCTGCCGTCGCAGGTGGCGAAAAACTCCGAAATGCTGGACCGGTTCCGGCGCGAAGCCAGGGTCCTGGCGTCACTCAACCATCCAAACATCGCGGCTATTTATGGATTCGAGGATTCCGACAAGCCCGGGCTGATGATGGAGCTCGTCGAGGGGCCGACTTTGTCCGATTGCCTGAGCACCGGCCCGATGCCCGCCGACGAAGCGATGCCCATTGCAAGACAGATTTGCGAAGCCCTGGAGTACGCGCACGAGCGCGGCATCATTCATCGCGACGTGAAGCCGGCGAACATAAAAGTCACCGCCGACGGCACAGTCAAGCTACTCGACTTCGGACTGGCCAAAGCGCTCGAGAGCCCGGTCGTGAGCTCCGACATTCTGAGTTCACCGACAATCTCGAATCTGGCGACGCAAGCCGGAGTGATACTGGGCACGGCCGCCTACATGCCTCCCGAGCAGGCAAGAGGCCGGCCTGTGGACCGTCGCGCCGACATCTGGGGTTTTGGCTGCGTCCTCTTCGAGATGTTTGCCGGAAGGATGGCCTTCCGGGGCGAGAGCGTGACCGACACCCTCGCGGAAATTCTTAAGGCGGAGCCCGATTGGAAACTGCTTCCACGCACCACGCCGAGGCCACTCCGCGCGCTTCTCCAGCGTTGCCTGAAGAAAGACCCAAAGCAGCGGTTACAAGCCATCGGTGAAGCGCGCATCGTGATTGAAGAGCTACTCGCAGGCAAAGAGCAGACAGAGGCCGGCCAGACCGCAGACGCAGAGGCAGTCGCGGCTGTTCAAAAGAAGCGCCGTCATCCGGCCGCATGGGCCTTCGGAGGATTTCTCGCCGGGGCGATATTGGCCTTGGCCGCCAGCTGGTGGGCGGTGCGGCACGCTTCGACGCGCGCGGAAATGCATTTCAGCCCCATAACCAGCTTTGCCGGAGTGCAGGCGCAACCGGCGCTGTCGCCCGACGGACGCTCTGTGGCTTTCATCTCCAATCGCGACGGTTCCTACAACGTTTACGTCGGCCTGGTGCGCGGCGGTGAACTCGTGCAGGTCACGCATGGCGCCAACATGAAATCGCGGCCCAGTTGGTCGCCGGACGGGAGCACGCTCGCCTACGCGCAAATGAACGATTCCGGCACCATGGACGCCTGGGAGGTTTCGGCTCTGGGCGGCTCGCCGCGGTTAGTACTCCAGGACGCGAACGATCCCACATGGACGGCCGACGGTCGCTCCCTGCTGTACGCGAACCTGGTCGACGGGTCGCTCTGGACGTCCGGAGTTTCGGGTGAAAATCCCCGCCTGCTGGTGCATATGGATGGCGGCCAGTTCGCTACCGAGATTCGCGCGTCCCCGGACAGCAAGATGGTCGCCGTTGTGATCCGCTATCCTGGCGGCGGCCCTGTTGGCGAGCTTGGCGTTGCCGACCTGAGCACCGGCAAGATTCGCGCGCTCACCCGGGATAGCACCCTTGCGCTCTCGCCCGCGTGGTCGCCAGACAGTCGATCTCTCTATTTCGCCTCCAGCCGGGGCGGAACGCTGAACATCTGGAAGATCGGCGTCGATGGCGAGGGCCTGCGGCAAATTACCGCCGGCGAGGGTGATGATGCTGAGCTCGATGTTTCGAGCGACGGCAAACGCCTCGTTTTTGCGACGATGCGGCTAAGTATTGGCCTGGTTCAACTGGACTTGCAGGCGAAGCTGGGCGACAGAGGCATAACGGATCTCGCGAGCGATCCGGCGCGCGATGAGTTCGGCCCTGCGTATTCGCCGGACGGGACCCGTATTGCATTCTTTAGCAATCTGAAGGGGGTAGCCGATGAGAGTATCAGCATAGCGGATGCGAACGGAGCGAACGCCATCCAACTCGTGAAGGACTCGCGCGTCAACCTCTTCCCGCGCTGGTCTTCGGAGGGAAGCCGTATCGTGTATTTCTCGACGCTTTCACCGGCGCTTGCGGATGGTGAGTTCCGCAGCGTCGCAGTATCCGGTGGGCCTCCGCAAACGCTTCTGCATGGGGAATTCAATGCTCTCTATGATGTTGGCAGTGACGGCCGGCTGCTTTATCGAACGACCGCAGGAGAAGCCCGGGTTTATGACCCCCGCGATGGCAAAGATATGGTCCTGGGCAGCGTGCCGGCTAACGCATTGCACTTGCTTTGGTCACCGGACGGCAGATCCGTCGCCTATATACGCTTGCCGCGCCGGAAAGATGATCCTGATGCCGGCGTCTGGATAACCGACTTCAAGACAGCTCCGCGCCAGGTATTTCACGGCTGGGTGGCATGGGTTGCTGCGGACTCCCAAGGAGACATCATCGTCCTGAAAGGCAAACCCGATTTGAAGGGAGAGTTGTGGACGGAAAAGTGGGACGGCTCAGGACTGTCCCGTAACCCTCAGACTATTCCCCTTCTCTACAATTTCAACTATCTCCACTTGTTCGCGACCAACCTGTTCGATGTCTCCCCCGACGGCCGCCACATCGTCTTCCAGTCGCAGCAGGTGCTCCAGGAAAACATTGGCATGATAGAAAACCTCAACTAAGCAGGTTGACCTTCTATTTCAACCGCTGAAGCCGAGCCTCCTTCTCCTCGCAACACGGCTTCAAGTAACCCGCAATCACCGCAATCACGCAGCATGAGCCCTTGTCCTTCACAACCACCGTCACCACGCTGCGCTCGCGCCACAGATCGCGAACCACGGCCTCCATCTTTGCCTCGCGGCTGCAGAAGCGCCTCGTCTCACACACCGCGGTTTCGAGAACGAAGCCCTCGAAATCCCCGAAGTGGTCGTAGATGAGCCCCGCGATCTTGCCGGTGAACTCCTCTGGCACCGGTATAGGCTCGGGCACAATGATCACCGGCGCACCGTATGCGCCCCACGGCGAGGGTTGAATAGTGGAAGAGTTGCCGCCAAGTCCGTTCACCCGTCCTTCGATGTACCCGATATAGCGCTTCAAAACCGGAACCCAGCGGTTCGTCGGCTCCATCTCGCCCAGCCTCCACTTCAGGATCGCCAGCGTATTCTCCTCAGGCCACAACATCACCTTCGGCGTCGTCACCGGGATCTCCACGGCAAAGGTGCCCACGATATAGCGCCAGTTACGGTTCACGATCACCGGCCCCCCGTCCGTCGCCCGGCTGGCCAGCTGCAGTTTGGGCTCCTCAATCTGGCGGAGGCGGTTGCGCCACAACCCCCTGGCGCGTCGAGACCCGCCGCACCACGATCGTGAACTTCTGCCCGGCCTTCACGCCCTTGGGCAGATCGACGGTGAAAAGCCCGGCATAATTCTGCCCTGTGCCCGGCGGAATCGGCACAAAGGTGAACCCGCGCGGAACCGTGCACTGCACCGTATAGTCGTCCGCCGCCGAAAGCTGGTGCGTGGAGTAAATCTTCCCGGCCAGCGTCAGCACATCGGCCGACTTCACCTGCGGCCAGTAGATTCTCGCCGCGCTGCCGACCGGAGTGCTGCCCCAGTCAATCATCAGTTCGTCAGGATAATCGAGCAGATTGCCCGTTCCCAGAGGGCCGCTCGGCCTCACATCAAAGGTCTGCGGCACGCGATGCGTAGCCAGCGGCCCCGGATTGTCGGAGTACGTAATGTCCAGGTTGCGCTGCGCGAAGTTCGATGTCCATTCCGGCCCCTGCAGCACGCCGGCGCCAGGCATTGGCGCGTTGTCGTACGACAACTGCGCCACCACGCAGCTATGGCTGCTCGGCAGCAGGGTCTGCACCGCAACCTTCTTGCCGCCGACAGTAATCGTGTTGTCTGTCGGATAGATGTTGAGATAGCAACCGTAATACGCCCACACGCTGCCGCTCGCGGGGACATTCACCGGCTGGTTGTTGATGCTGTTGGCCGAGTAATCGACATTGGCCTGGTAATCGCCATTCGCCTCATAGTTACCCGTTGCGAAGAACGGAATCGTGACACTGTCCGCGCCAAGCTGCGGCGCCAGCGGCTGGCCCTCGGAGTCCGTTGTCGAAGGATACGTGCTCGCCTGGAAATCCGTGTCTCCGGTTTCGGAGGCAAAAAGCCGGAAGAGAACACGCACATTCGGTCCTGACGAACCCTCCGCTCCAGCCAGCCGCACCCGCGCCACGGCGAAGTTGTAATTTGCCAGCGGCGTGCCCGTCGGCTTCGCCGGATTGATGCTCGTCGGCGTCACCGACGAGTCTCCACTCAGCGCGTTCGTCTGGTCAGGGAATTTCGTGAAAGGATCGGTCCCCGACGAGTTGCTGAAGTTCTGATTCATGTAACTCAGCAGCCCCTGGATGTAGGTGTACCCTGCCGCCGTATCGAAGTTTGTGTTGTTTGATGGGCTCAGTGCCGGCTCGCCGAGGATCGTACCGCTCGTCCCAGCCGTCAGCGTAAAGACACGCAGGTCATTGCTGAGATAGAAGGGATTGGTTCCCGCCGTGTCGAAGTTGGAGAAGAAAGGATCGTCGCCGGGCTCTAGCTCAAGCTGGGTCGCGGCGGCCAGAATCCTGGAGTCGATCTTGATCTCCGAAGTCAGGTTCACCGGCGTCGGGGTCGGCGGATTTCCCGGCGCAGGGAAGATTCCCTGTGGCGAGCTCACCGTAGCAATCGCCGATTTCGCAAAAGTGATGGTGCAGGGAAACAGTGTTCGCTGCGGCGTCGATTGTAGAGAGCTGGTCTCAGACTGCGCAGCGCCCACGCTCACCGTCACGCCCGGCAAGTCCACGGAGACCGTCGGCGTCAATCCCGCCGCAGTCACCGCCTGCGGCGTGTAGCCCTCGAGGACCAGCCACATGGGATAAGACGGGCCGCCGTAGGAAGGCGTATTTTCAACCTCGTTCAGCCCGAACGAGCCCTTGTTGACCTCGAAGTAGTAATTCGGGTTATAGAACAGTCCCGCAATGCCGTTCAGCAGCTTCGTGCCATCGACATGGCCCAGCCCCGTGCACGCGTCCCAGCCCGCTCCGGCCGTGTAGTACGGCGTGCTTGCATCGGTCGAAAAATTGTTGCCCGTGGTAACGTCGCCGAAGGTCGAGGAAAGCTGGTACAGAATCGGATTCAGGAACCCGAGCGAGCGGCCGAGGGCGCTGCGCAGCACGGCGAACAATCCGGCATACAGCGGGGCCACGCAACTCGTCCCGGTAAATTGTCCAAAAGAACTGCCGTTCAGATAGAAGCCGGTGAGCGAAACCATGCCCGCTATGTCTGGAACAAAGCGATTGGAATGCGAATTGCCTGCTGAATCCGTAATCGACGAAAGTCCGAAGGCGGACTGGTAAGACGGGATCGGAAACGTCTCGCTGGCTCCGCCGCCCGTGGCTCCGTTAAAGCCACCCACCGCACTGGCGAGACCAATGTTGCTCCACGTGTATTCGTCATAAGTAAGCGACGGTGAGGTCTGCACATCGCCGACGACGGTGCCTCCGCAGCTCGTGGCCCAGGGATCGCTTCCCGGGTAAACAACATGCGGGTTGCCGTCATTGACGCCCCCCGAACTCCCAAAGTCCTGCGAAATCATGAAGCAGTTCACGCCCACGACCGCCAGCTGCTGGAACTGCTCGCTCATCAAGTAAGCAGCCGAACTGGTATCGGTCGGGGAGCCAAGTCCGGCGTCCGAGCCGAAGAAATTGAAGCTGCACGTCACCACCGTAGGCTGCTTCTCGCTCCCCTCTGGCAGCAGGATGCGGTTCAAAACCACGAGCAGCCCGTTCTCGCTCAGCTCGGTGAAGTAGACGTTCATCACGCAGCCTTGCGCGATGGTCGCAGAGGTGGAGATATCCTGCGTCACCTCCTGCGAGAAATTGTTCGTCGACGGAGTGTTCGAGTAGCTGTTCGACCCCACCGTCACGCCGATGTCGTTAAAGGAAGCCGGTGCAGTCCCGTAGGCTGGATAACTCACCGCGAGATTGGGAAAATAGAGATTCGAGATGTCGCTTGAGAGGTAACCGGAAAGTCGCGGACTCGTCACCGTTGGCGGATCGGAAGGAGCAATAACCGCCACCGTCTGCTCCGGCACCTGCAGGTTGGGAAAGTTGTAATATCCGGCAAGCTGCGGCACATAAAGCGAGTTCGACTTCGTAGGGTCGCCCGACGCCGCGCCCGCAGGACCACCCGAGCTACGGTTGTCGAGTCCCACAACGGCAGTCACCACGCCCGCAATCTCGCCCGGCAACACCACCTGCCCGTCGAAGCCGCGATGGCGTTGCGTCCGCGCGATCTTTTCTCTGCCGGCCTCCGCCGGCCGATGCGACGGATGCTCCTGCACCGGTGCTTCGTAATGGTTCAGAGCTATGCCAAAGACCTCATTCATCTGCGCCGCTGTTCCGTGTAGCGTCATCGTTCGACGGCCGGCGTGACTGTCGCGCACCGTCATGCCCCGCGCAGCGAAGAACGCCTCGACCCTGGCCAGGTCGCCTGCATGCGCGCCGTAGGTCGCTTCGTATTCGGCCGGAGTCAGGATGCGCTGCTCCGCCAATGGCGTGTTGCGCCAGTAATCCAGATCGGGTAGCGGCGGGCTTCCCGGCTTGCGGCGTATTACCAGGGTGACAGCTACCTGCTCGTCGGCGTCCACCGGCCCTATCAGTTTGTGTGTCTCCGGCCGCGGCCGTTCGCTACCGGCGAGATTATGACGTTGCGCGCTGTTCTGTTCTACATCCATGGTGTTCCTCCCTCTTCACGCCGAAGCATTGACATGCTCTTCCGCTCGAAGACCTGCAGGTTAGTGACCCTGGAAAGAGAAACGTTTCAGCGCCCCGTGTGCTACTTAAAAGGCTGAATGGTCCTTGACATGCTCATAAATAAGTTGATATCAACATATAAAGTAAAAATACGATGGTTCAGAAGCGATATTTCAGGAGAAACCAATGAAGCAAAAGACATTCACGACGATCGCCTTCGTTGTCGCGCTCTGCGCCGCGTCGCAGGCGCAGGCACAGGACGCCAAAGCGCCCTATCCCCACATGGCCCCACTTGACCAATACCTGATGGAGCGAGACGCCGAGATAGCCCTGGCGCGCAGCGCGGCCCCGGCCTCCATCTCAGGCGATGCCGAGGTCATGGTCCTCGGAAAGAATGGTTACGAAACCGCAGTCAAAGGCAAGAACGGCTTCGTCTGCATCGTGGAAAGAGGCTGGATGGCCCCGCCCGACGATCCTCAGTTTTGGAATCCCAAGATGCGGGGCCCAAACTGCTTCAACGCGGCGGCCGCGCGATTCAATATCCCAATCGACATCAAGAAGACCCAGTCAGTACTTGAGGGGCGATCGAACACTGAAATGGCCGCGGACATCAAGGCCGCCATCGACAAGAAAGAGTTCCCGGCGCTCGAACCCGGCGCCATGTGCTACATGATGTCGAAGCAAGGGTATTTGAACGACGCTGCCGGCCATTGGCATCCTCACCTGATGTTTTTGATTCCGCAAACAGACGCGGCAGCGTGGGGCGCAAACCTCAACGGCTCTCCGATTTACGCGTTGGAGGATAAGCTCGAGCAATACACCCTGTTTCTTGTTCCCATCGCCAAGTGGTCCGACGGTACCGATGCTCATGAGGATGGGCACTAAAGCAAGGCAGATTGCCAGCCCTGGCCCGCGGTCTTGAAGGCACGTAGAAACAACTTCATCTCAGAAACGCGCGCACCTTCTCGACCATGGACTCTACCACCACATCATTGTCCAGGCCGAGGGATTGAATCTCTCCCTGACCGATCGCGTCGAAGACCCGCTCCGTCGTCCACAGCAGGATCGCGTCCTGCTCACTCGTCTGCGCCGGTAGCGCAAAACGGGAGCGGAGTTCGAGAATCAGCTCCAGTTGCCGGCGCTTTTGCTTTCTAAAAAACTTTCGCGCCTCTGGGTCAGAGAAGACGAGCTCCATCAGCGAAGCTCGCAGACCGCGCCACTCCGTATGGAACCGGATGTTCAGCTCGACGAGCCGTTGAGCTGTCTCCTCCACATTCCGCATCCGGGACAGTTCGTCGATGATCTCTTTCCACTCGGCCGCTAGCCAGCGTTCATAGACGGCAAGGAAGATATCCCGTTTATCGCGAAAGTGCTTGTAGAAAGTTCCGGTCGCATATCCTGCCTCTTTCGCGATCGTGTTGGAATCCGTTCCGTGATATCCGAAGCGGTTGAATTGGCTCGCCGCCGCGGTGACAAGACGCTCCCGCGTCTCCTCTGGATGACCGCGGCGAGGACGTCCCACCGCAGACTGCGTTCCTGACCTTTTCCGCATTCGATTTGTTGACAACACCTCGTCGTAATGATATCAGTATCACTATTAGTGATGCACTTATCACTAATAGTGGCTGCGATTGCCGGTGTGGCACCCGAAAGGAGCGCTCCATGAAACTCTTGTTTCCGCTCGGAAGACTACTCTTCGCCGTGATCTTTATCTTCGCGGCCCCGCGGCACTTTACTCATGAAGGCATACAGCACGCGGCCGACCTCGGCGTGCCTGCCGCTCAAGTGCTCGTCCCGTTATCGGGAGTTCTCGCCTTAGCCGGAGGCATCAGTGTTGTTCTCGGATATAAGGCGCGTTGGGGAGCGCTGGCGTTAATCGCATTCCTCGTCCCCGTCACGTTATGGATGCACGCCTACTGGAGATTGAGCAATCCAGAAGCTATCCACATACAGCAGGCAATGTTTTTCAAGAACCTTTCCATGCTGGGCGCAGCCCTGTTGATCTCTCAGTTCGGCGCCGGCCCGGTGAGCATCGATAAGCCGCAAAAACGGCCTTGAGGCACGCAACTTCCGCAAGCCGGAGCATGCATTAAGGTTTCTGTTTTACAGGTCGCGTTACACTTTCGCAACCAATCCCGCGGCCCGAAAAGAAAAGGCTTTGCTTCTTTGGGATGACAAGCGTTTGACTAACTTCGCACAACTCAGTGACATATTTTACTGATATAGCTTCTACCCTTGGCATGACAGAGCCATTGCCCGTACAAGCAATATCCTCTCGTCGCACGACTCGCTGCCGTGCACAAACGGAGGCCAAATTCCACCGACTTCTCACTCTCATCCCGCGGCCGCTCCATCATCGATCGTGCGGACTTGGGCCAGCTTTGAGTGGGTGTTCCTCGTTGTGTTTGCTGGCATCTTCGCCTTGAAGACGCTGCCATCCGCCTTCGCAACGCTCCAGACAGATTTTCCCAACTATTACCTGACCGCCAGGCTCGTTACCGAAGGCACCGATACCGCGCACGTCTATGAGTGGCGTTGGCTGGCCCGCCAAAAGGATCATCATCAGATCGACCGCACGGTCATAGGTTTGGTTCCGATCACGCCCTTTTCAACGCTGGCCGTCGCGCCTCTGGCCGGATTCAGCCCGCTAACAGCCAAACGAATCTGGCTCGTCTTTCAAGTCGCGCTTCTCCTCCCGATCGCCCTGGGCCTTCGTGGCATCACAGGGCAACCTCTACGCCGCATCGCTCTTATTCTCTTCGCGTGCTATCCGCTTCACCGGAACATCCTTTACGGCCAATTCTATGTATTGCTCGTGGCTCTGCTGATCGGCGCGTGCTGGGCCCACCAGCGCAAACGCAGTAGTCTAGCCGGAGTCCTGGTAGCCCTCGCAACCGCCATCAAACTCTTTCCTTTCATCTTCTGTCTCTATTTCCTTCGCAAACGACAGTGGCGCGCCTTCTTCTCAGCGGCCATCGCGGGCATTGCCTGCTTTGCGGTCTCGGTGGGTGTTTTCGGATGGGAGGTCCACCGCACCTACCTGCGCGAAGTCCTGCCATGGACTCTTCGTGGCGAAGGCTTTCCTCCCTTCGCACTTGGCAGCAGTTCTCTATCGACGCTGCTGCACTGCCTGTTTCTCTACGAGCCGCAGTGGAACCCTCACCCCTGGCATGCCTCACCACTGCTTTTCGCGGTGCTTCAGGCTGTCCTGCCGATGCTGATCCTCGCGCCAGCGCTGCTGCTTTGCGACGAACGGGACCATTCGCGGAGCCGCATCGCTCTGGAGTGGTCCGCGCTCACGGTCGCGACATTGACGATCTCTCCAATCCCCGCCTCTTACAATTTCACGCTCATGGTTCTCCCCATGACGGTTTTGATCGCTCATCTCCTGCCAAAGCGCCCTGTTTCGACGTGTCTCGCAGTAGCACTCTTCGTCGGCATCGGCTACCCCAGCGGCTGGAACGTTGGATCGGCCTCTGGTCTGGGCGCCGCGCTGCAAGTGCCGCGCCTGTATATGCTAATTGCCTTTGCCGCTCTGGTTTATGCGGCGATGGGCCTCATCGCGTTCCGCAGTCCTGAGCGCCGGAAGATAACACTCGCCATCGCCGGCGGACTGGTGATGATCACAGCCTTTCAGATGGCTTTCGGAATCCGTCACCAGCGCGGCCTGTATGACGACTTCGCATATCGACTGCCCGACAGGAGCGATGCACTCCTCACCGCCGCGCCTGAATGGCGCAAAGGGGAGATCCTGCGCATTGCGATGCTGCCCGTCGGGTACCGCTTACTGACAAGCATGAATACGCCTCCGTTGCGCGTGCTGTTTGCCGAGCGTTCCGTTGGTCCCGACGAGATTGCCTTCGCATCAAGCGCCGACAAACTGTTGGTAGAGTCCGCTGGAGCACACTCCAGCATCACCTCGCCGACAGACGAAACCTTCCGAAGTATCACCGACGCAGAGTCTCCAGTGCTGTCCCCGGACGGACAAAACCTCGCCTACCTCCGCGTCGATCATGGCCACGGCCAATTGTTTGTTCGTCCACTCCATGCACCCGCAACTTCGGATCAGCCCCTGACGCCTGCCTCGCTCAATGTCGAACAGGCGACCTTTCTCCCCGATGCTTCGCTGATTGTTGCGGGGCTCATCCGCGGCAGCAGCGGCTCCCGCATTCTGCACATCCGGGCTGGACAGAAGCTCGAACTCCTACCCCTCGGCGAAGCCCGATATCCCGCGGCCTCGCCAGACGGTCATTGGCTGGCCTTTAGCCGTATGTACCGCGGCAATTGGAATCTCGCCCTGCTCGATCTGCAAACCGGCTCCGTTCGCAACATCACCGCGGCGGAGTGCAACACCATCGAACCCGCCTGGGAGCCCGACTCGAAGACAATCCTCTACAGCAGCGACTGTGGCCGGGCGCTATGGTTTACGGCCATCTCCCGGCGTCGCATCGTGCCCTGATCGCTCGCGGCCAAGAAGTCCTCCGTGTCCTTTGTCGTGAATCTCTCTCGGTGTGCCCCGTTCAAGCCTTCCGTTGGCTTGAGTGGGACAGCCAATCTCCCCAACTCCGTTTCCTCACCCGCAAACTGGCATACTAAAAGCAGGAGTTCCAACATGGCTGCACACACACACGGCGTACCGCCCGCCCCCCAAACCCTTCCCGGAGTCGCCAACATCGTCGCTATCGGCTCGGGCAAAGGCGGAGTCGGCAAGACCACCCTATCGGTCAACCTCGCCGTCGCCCTCGCCAAGCTCGGATACAAAGTCGGCCTCATCGATGCCGACATCTATGGCCCCAACATTCCGCTCATGATGGGCGCGACCAAGCAGCCGCGCATCCTCGACGGAAACCTCATCGAGCCCATCGTCGCCCACGGCGTCAAGTTCATCTCGATCGGCCTCATCTCCCCCGGCGACAAGCCGATGGTTATGCGCGGCCCCATGCTCCACCAGATCATTCGCCAGTTCCTCCAGCAGGTGCAGTGGGGCGAGCTCGACTTCCTCCTCGTCGACCTCCCGCCTGGAACCGGCGACGTCGTCATCTCGTTGGTGCAAACGGTGCCGTTGACCGGCGCGGTGGTAGTTTCAACCCCCTCCGACGTCGCCCTGCAGGACGCCCGCAAGGCCCTCGAGATGTTCCATCAGGTCAACGTCGAGGTCCTCGGCATCGTCGAGAACATGTCCCACTTCAATTGCCCGCACTGCCACCAGGAGATCGACATCTTCTCCAAAGGCGGAGCCGAACGCATGGCCCGCCAGTTCAGCATCGGCTTCTTAGGATCAATCGAACTCGATCCCGAAATCCGCCACGGAGGCGACACCGGACTCCCCGTCGCTCTCGCCGGCGAAGGCTCACCCCGCGGAGACCAATTCTTCAAAGTCGCCGAACAAGTAGCCAAACTCGCTGTGGCCCAGTCAGCAAATACCCGCGATGTGCTGGAGATCAGCTAGAGGCCGTTATAAGTCTCCATCTGAGTAGACACTTTCATGAGTATTTGTCTGTAGAGCCTTGAGGCATGAGCGGAGTCAGTGGTAGGCAGGGTACAACGAGCCCTACCTCGCTGTCATCATCTAACCGAAGTTACCGTCTTCCAGGTCCTGTTTCATCCGCTCGTTCCGCCGCACTATGAAGTGCACTCGAGTGGAAATATATGCAACAAGCCTGATGCAAGCAGCCCACGCTAGCCAAACGAAAACCCAAGTACGCGGATGTCGCAGCAGCCCATACTTAGGAGAAATGTTTAAAGTCTCTGGCCCAAGAAGCCATATTAGAGCGGATACAGCTGTTGCCGCGATCAGTGACCTGTAAATTCTCACTTGGAGGGGCGTCTCAAACTGTCCCGATTCGAAGCGAGGCCAGAGTATCCTCATGATCAGTCTCTGGGATCTTGTTTCAGGTACGCCGATACGCGATACGACATTCCCCGCTTCAAGAGTTTTTGCTACCGCCTCCTCCTTCTGCTCTTCCGTGAGGCCCTTCGACGCTTCGAGTGACGCCCTCCACTTATCCCAAAACTCGACCCGTTTCGTCATCTCATCGATCGCACGCATGCGCCGGGCGTCTCCGTTCAGATCCTTGGCCCAAGCTATTGCAGCTGCAACGAGGGCGCCGAAGAACGGCAACAAACCGCCCGCTACTACCTTCAGAACATCAGTTGCGGAAAGACCTGAGAGGAAATTGCTCACGGTCGCAGTATATAGGCCGTGGCACAGAATGTTCCCCGGCTCCTGCGACTGCCGGGTGGCCCATTCAAGCCCTCTTTTTGTCAAGTTCCGCGAGATAGACTTCGCGCTGACGCTGCCCCATCAACGCACCCGCCGATCCAAATCAAACCGATACGCAAATCCAAGAGTCAGCGGAACCGCCCATAAATGGCCCGACTCCGTGACCGGAGTGTCGTAATGTTCGATCTGAAGATCGGCCTTAACTGAACGCCCCCTGGAAACATCAAAGCCAACGCCCCCGCCCGGAGAGACGACCCACGTCGTGGTCCGAAGATAAAGAAAGGTGTGCGAACGAGAGAAATGCCCCTTGTTGTAATAGATCTCCCCGCGGCCATACAGAAGGTCTCCGTAAGGGTGAAAGCGCCCGACTCTTCGCGACACTTTCAGCCCACCGAGGGCATTCTTCTGGCGGTCCACCTGGCCGTTATAAAACGAATAGGTCGCTCGCGCCTCGAGCGACGGATGGCAATCGAAAAAATAAGGTAGGCCAACGTCCATGCCGGCGGTGATGCCAAAATTCTTCGCAGAATTAAGCCCCGTAAGGGTCCCCGTCATTCCAGTGAATACCGAGAGGTCCGGGGCCTGGGTGACAGCCGGCGTCGCCTGCGCAAGGACGCGGCGGGTCATCAGCATAACGATGAGAACCAGAAGTACCTCGGCCGCTCGCCTCAAACCGACCCCACAGAGCCGATCCGTCTCCAGCTCTACTCCACAAGATCGACAGCTATTGGAGAATCGTGAGGTTCGCGCACCAGGTCTTCGTCAGGAAATAGTTCAAGACCCCAGCTCCTGGGCTACTCAATGCGCCATGCCACGAGCCCGGGCACCTCGACCCATCCCTCTGGAATCAATTGAAAGGAAGAAAGAGAGAAAGAAAGAAGCAAATTCGGCAAAAGAAGCTACTGCGACGGCGGCTTCGCCGGAGGCGCATCCTTATCATCCGCTCCAGCCGAATGCGGCAAAGCAAAAGGCTGCTTCAACCCCTTTTCCGCAGCCTGCTTCGTATCCGCCTGTCCATCGCGCACGGTCAAAGCAGCTTTATACTCGGCAACCGCCTCGTCGCGATCTTCCTCGACGTCATGGATACGCCCCAGATAAATATGCGCCCAGGCCAGCGTCCGAGGGTCCTTAGACAACCGCACCGCATCGCCAAAGCGCGTCTGCGCATCGTCCATGTTCCCGCTTAAGAGCGCGACCTGGCCAAGAATGTAATCCGCATAAGCCGGATCGCCGCTCTTCTGCGCCAGCGCCTGCTGCGCGAGCTGCTGCGCGGCCGCCGTGTCGCCCTTGATCAGCCGCATCTCGGCGAGGTCAAGCCCATGTAGCTGCCGCGGAGCATGACTGACCACATCCGCAGAGCCTGTCTCCGCGAACTGGACATGTTTCGCGCGGCTCGTCTCCTGTTCCACATCCATGCCATAGACCATCTCGCCAATGCTCTCTTTCAGGCTGGCAGAGTGTTCTTCAAATGGTCCGAGTTGGTCATAGTAGTACTGCGTCAGGACGTATCCCTGCGACATATCGGTCTCCACGACCTTCTGCCGCGCTGTCGCGACCGCCTGCAGATACGCGTTGCGCGCCTTTGTCTGCTGCTGCATGTTCGAGAACCGGGCATCGGAGGTCGTTTTCACCTCGGGAATCCCGGTATCGAAAGTCCGGGCCTCGACCGCGCGTATCAGGCTCTCGATCACCAACGCAACAATATCGCTCTTGAACGTGTAGTCCAGCGGCGCGTTACGAACTGTCTTCAGCAGCGGAAGCATCCGGTCCATCGTCGAGGCCCGCGCATAAAGCAGCGGCTCGATCTCGTAGTGCAGGTAAGTATGCCGAACCTGCTGCATGTTAATCATGCCCTTGACCGGCGACGCCACGACGACGTAGTCCGTCCCATACACCCGCGCATTGGTCTCGCTCGGCGCCAGCATCGGCTCCAGCACCACGATGAAGCGCCGCCCGTCATAGCCGCTCGTCGGCATTTTCAGATAGACGTTCGTCGCCAGGATCATCTTGGTCAGCGGATCATGCAGTTTCGCGACCTCATCCTCATACGCGCCGCGGTTCGCCGCCCAGATCGCATGCAGCTCGGTCGCCTCCACAAAGGCGCGCAGCAGCGGCAATATCTCAACCACCTGTGTCGAGTCCGGAGGCAAATCCGGCAGCTCAACGCTCGGCTTCAGCTCCGGCGGAGGCGTCGTGTACAGCGCCAGCGAAACATACTGCGCCAGGTCGCGTCCCTCGTTCCCCAACCGGTGTCCCGCGATATAGGTACACACCTTGTCGCGGGCGTCGCGCGCCGCCGCCGACCCCTGCAGGTACTGGTTCACGTCATCCCGAATATGCTGCCGCAGCGGATCCGAGTGATCCAGGTCTTGATCGTAACCGCATTCATTCAGCGCGACCGCAATATCGAAGAGCGGTTCGCTCGTCTGCAGGCTGATCGCCGGTCCGTTCGGATCGACCAGCGCAGGCGGCTTGGCGATGGTGGGGAGCGCAGGCGCCGGTCCCTGGGGGATCTTCGCCGCAGGAGCCTGTTGATGAGGCAGCTGTTCAGCAGGCGTCTGTTCAGACGAAGGATTGTCCTGCCCTAAGGCCGTCAGCGCCACGAACAGGCATGCGACCGGGAAAACACGAAAGCGACGAGGAGAGCGCACAAAACACTGCATAGCTACAGTCGTCAGTGTAGTGAAGCGCAGGATAGAGGGTCAAATTCGCGACCCGCCAGGGCCGGATCAAACGGGGGGCCGGAAGCGATCGCTCTTTATTATTAGATTGTCTGGCGCGCCGGGGAATATTCCCAGAAAACGGTCCCGCCCGAATGCCGCTTGAAAAATTCTCGCCGCTCTCCTAAGTTTTTAGTTGACAGCGGAAATCGATCGCGCTCTAATCTCCTAAGAAGTTAGGAGAGTTAAGTGTCAAAAACCCCCAAGCAAGCCGGACTCACCAAGCTCGAGCTCAGAATCATGCAGGCCGTGTGGAAGCGCGGCGGGGGGACGGTCAGCGAAGTCCAGGCCGAGCTCGACCCTCCGCTCGCCTACACCACCGTCCAGACCATGCTCAACATCCTCGAGCGCAAGGGAAAACTCAAGCGCGAGCTCGAGGGCCGCGCCTACGTCTACACGCCCAAGGTCTCGGAGGCCAAAGCTCTCGGCCAACAGTTGCGCGATCTTGTCGATCGCATGTTTGGCGGCTCGAGCGAAGAGCTTGTGATGAGCCTGCTCAAAACGCGCCAGATCGATGCCAAAAAGCTCGCCGAGCTCACCGAACAGTTCAATAAGGAAGCGAGGGAATCATGAGCGCCATAGAAGCCTGGATCTTCTCTTATCTACTGAACTCCCTGTGGCAAGTCCCGCTCCTCTTCGCCGCCGGGTGGCTCGCCGCCCGCGCACTCCGCCCTCTCGGCCCCGCAGCCGAACACTGGCTTTGGGTCAGCGTCCTTCTGCTGCAGTCGCTCCTTCCCGCTGCCTCGACGCTGCCTTCCGATATTTTCGGCAAACTCTACGCCGAGCTCGGCGCGTTCCTCGCATTCCTCAACAACGCGCCCGGCCCAACCGACCCCCGTGTCTCCGTACTCATGGGAACCGGGACTCGACTCAGCGCGCTCCATATCCTACCGGCCCTGCTCACCGCTATTGCGATCGCTTACGCCGCCGCGACCGCCTGGTTCGCCGCAAGATTTCTCTGGAGATGCCACCACCTCCGCACCCTCCGCCGGCAGTCCACACCTGTCGCCCTCACCGGCGAAGCCGCCATCTATTGGGCTCAATGCCTCCAACACTTCGCCATAGATGAGGTGGCCCTCGCCTCTTCCGCTCGCATCCGCGGCCCGGTCACTATCGGCCTCACCCGCAAACTGCTCCTCCTGCCGGCAATGATGGTCGCCCGACTGCCCGAGTCCGATCTCCGCACGGTCATCGCGCATGAGTTCGCCCACATGCAGCGCAACGACTTCCTCAAGAATCTGCTCTACGAATTGCTTTCCCTGCCCGCCAGCTACCACCCCGCCCTCTGGCTCACCCGCGAACGCATCACCGAAACTCGCGAAGCGGTCTGCGACCAGATCGCCGCCCCCATCGCCAACCCGCTGCTCGCAGCTTCAAGTGACGCGCGCAACGAATACGCTCGCTCGCTCCTTCGTCTCGCAAATATGCTCCTCGCCGGCACGCCCACCCGCACCCCCCACGCCATCGGAATCCTCGATGCCAACGCCTTTGAAAGGAGACTTATGAAGCTCGCTCAGCAACCCACCCACATTCGCGCCTCGCGCCGCTTCGCCCTCGTCGCCGCCTGCGCCGTGCTCGGCCTCGCCACCTGCGCCTCTGCGCTCGCCCTGCGCCTTCCGGTCAACGCAATCCCCACTTCCACCGACAAGAACGCCCCGCATCCCGCCGATGCGCTCAACGTCTCGCCCGCGGAGATGGCCGGCAACGTCCTCAAAAAGGTCGCGCCGAAATATCCTCAAGAAGCTAAGGATGAGAGAATCCAGGGCACCGTCCTGCTCAACGCCGTTATCGGCAAAGACGGCAGCGTCGAAAATCTCACCGTCGCCTCTGGCCCCAAAGAACTTCAGCAGTCCGCCCTCGACGCCGTGAGCCAGTGGACCTACAAGCCCTATCTCCTCAATGGAGATCCCATCGAGGTCAAAACCACCATCAGCGTCGTCTACTCCCTCTCCAAATGACCCCCCACTAAACGAAACCGCCCCATTCAAGCATGGCTTGAATGGGGCGGCTTCACTAATCTTCCAAAAATCTCTCCTGCGGAAGAGATTTACTCGCCGGCGCGCGTGCTATCCGCAAACACCAGCGTCGCATTGTGAAGTTCGAGTCCGGTCAGGAAGGTCTTGTCGCCCTTCACCGTCGTTGTCTGAGCTTCCACACTGTTCTTCTGTTCAACGATATGCGCCGGAATCGTCTTGGTCCACTTCCCGCTCGTAAACGTCACCTGCGCGTTGGCGTCGGTTCCGGTCCATTCGACCTTGTAGTTCCCCTTGGGAACTTCGGTGCTTCCCACCGTCACCGAGTTGTCGAGAACGACATGGGCAGAGTTCTTCGTTGCCGCGTTCGCCGCGAATGGAAGGAAGGAAAGGATGAAAGCAAAAGCAAGGGCTCGTTTCGTCATGTTCGATCTCCTCTGTCTGCTTCTGCGCTTCGTTCGCCTTCGAGAAGCATTATCTTGATTGAAAGCCCCCTCCTGCGAAATGAACCTTAATAATTGTTAAGCGTGCAGCATCGTGACATCGCCGCGTTTGTGCGACACTCGTATCCGCCAGAAAACAAACCTTCAAACTCAACTCTCTGTCACTTGGGGAAGTGGAGATCAAGGCTCACAGTCGGAAGCCTGGCCTACCTCGCTAGTCACCTGCTCGCTCATCGAATGATGCGGCAACGTAATTTGCACCAGCAGACCCGGCATTGCGTTCCGCGCCGTGATCGCACCCTGATGCAACTGAACCGCGCGCATTGCGATCGAGAGGCCCAGCCCAACACCGCCGCTTTGCGTATCGCGCGCATCCTCAACGCGAAAGAACGGCTTGAAGATCTGCGGGAGCAGATCTTCAGAAACGCCGGGGCCGCGATCGCGAACTCCCACCATCGTCCAGTTCGCATCTTCCGAGAGCATGACTTCAACCGTCGAGCCGCTCGGCGAAAAGCGGATCGCGTTGCGTAGCACATTCGCCACGGCTCGGCCCAGCAACTCGCGATCTCCCCATAGCGCCTGTTGCAGTTGCCCTCGCACCTCCAGGCCGCATTGGCGAAGCTCGGCATCGAGCCGTTCTTCGCATACCGCATCCTTCACAACCTGATTGAGATCGACCACCGCGAATTTACCGGCCTCGGGATCGCCCTCCGCCCGCGTGATCTCAACCAGCTCATAGACCATGGAGGTAATTCGGTCCACATCGCGCTCGATCCGATCGAGCGCCTTCTCCTGGTCGGGAGCAGTCCTGGCCAACCGCACCGCAAACTTCAGCCGGGCCAGCGGCGAACGCAGCTCATGCGAAATATCCGCCAGCAGCCGCCGCTCGCTGATCAGCAATCGCTGCAGTCGCTCGGCCGTCTGGTTAAAGGCACGCGCCAGCGATCCGATCTCGTCGGAGCGCTCCGTATTCCAGCGGGCCGACAAATCGCCCTGCCCAAACCGTTCCACCGTTGCCGTCAGGCTGCGAATTGGCGATACCAGCCAGACCGCCGCTCCCCAGCAAAGTATCCCCGTCGCGCCAATCACCAGCAGGTAATAGGGGACGTATACCCAGGGGTGAGACCGTACAGGCTCGACGGCGATGAACCAGTAAGCGCCGTCCGCGCTTCTCCGGCTGATCACCAGCTCTCCGCCACGTCGCTCGCGTCCCTCGGAGACTCCGCCGCCGGGCAGCAGCTTTGAGGCATCTTTGCCGGAAACGACATCCACTCCGGCCGCGCTCAACAGGAGGTGGGAACCCCCGAAAATCCGATTCGAGTTCTGCAGATAAGCCGAAGCCGCCGCGGCTCCGCCTCGCTCAAATGCCATCCGTGCCTCTTCCAATTGCAGTTCGTCCGTGCGTTCAAATGTCCGGTAAACCGTGGCTTGCTCGATGTTTTTGGAAATCGCAAGAAAGACCACCAGGGACAAAGAAAGCGTTCCCGCCATGGCGAGCCAAATCGCAAGATAAAGAGATCTCATCGGCTCTCCACACTCGCAAACACGTAACCGACGCCTCGAATCGTGCGAATCAACGTATGCCCCGACTCAAGCTTTTTGCGCAAACGGCTGACGTGTACATCGAGCGATCGGTCCGAGGCGGTCGCTTTCCGATCGAACAAAACCTCGGTAATCTCCTGGCGCGAAACAATGCGTCCCGCCGATCGCGCCAGCAGATCGAAGATATCGAACTCCATCGCGGTCAGGTCGATCAGGTGGTTTCCTCTCCACACCTCGCGCCGGTTCGCATCGACGCGTATCTCTCCAAACCTTGTCACCGCATCAATTTGATAGCGAGAGCCTGCGATCCGCCGAAGCACCGCGCGGACCCGGGACAGCAGTTCGTCGGGGTCAAATGGCTTGACCAGATAGTCGTCCGCCCCTTTGTCCAGACCTTCGATTCGGTCGCTGCGGTGAGAGCGGGCAGTCAGCATGATGACCGGCACATCGCTGTGCCGGCGCAGTTGGTGCAACAGCGTGAAGCCATTGATCTGGGGCAGCATCACGTCGAGGATCACCAGGTCGTATTGGTTCTGCTGGGCGCGCGCCAGGCCGTCGCGTCCATTATGAACGGCCGTAATCCGGTGCCCATTCTCCGCAAAGAACTCCTCCATCATGGCGCACAGCTCGACGTCGTCGTCGATCAGCAGCAGCGATAGAATTCCAAGCGCGGATGATGAGGTACCAGGTGTCGCCATTTTCAAAACCCGCCGGCGAACATGACCGTCATTGACAGTCTATCCGACGCTTGCGGGCGCAAAATTGGCGGCGCTCCAGTCAAGCCGACACCCTTGGCTTGACTATTCAGCGTCCCGGACCAAGACACTACGCGGGAAGAGGAAGCAGCCCGCTGACCCGGCGATCGCGAGGACTACCGGGAAAACGAAGCGGCCCGCTGACTCGGCGATCGCGAGGGGAGGAATCCCACCAGTCGGGAAAAAACGGACGGATAGCGATACTGCGGATGAGAAGGAATCGTAGAAAGAGGTCCGAAAACGTGTGCTCCTCATGCAGCACGCGAACCATCTCTTCGCGTTCGATCTTTAGCGCCACACAAACGCCAGTGGCCGTCGCCTCCGCCTCCGAGTCCGACGACCCCTCATCGAATCTTCCCTGAAACTCGCCGGCGACGAGCAAAGTGATCGTCGCTTCCTTGCCGTTAGTGGAGACAACCGTGAGCTTCGCCCGGCCGCTCTGAAGGTAGAAAACGCAGTCCGCCGGAGTTCCCTGTGTGAAGAAGTGTTCGTCGGCTCTTAGGCGCACGATTCTGCGACCGAGCCCGGCTTGCGCCAGGAACGCCAATGGATCGAAGGCAGTCAAGGTCGTACCGTTCATGGCCTGCCACTTCCATTTGGAACCGGAGTCGGGTCGACTTGTTCCAAATCCAACTAAACAAGAAGCGCTAGAGGTTCGTTGAAATCGAGCGAACAAAGGCCGTTTTGGCAGTCCATCGGTTTCATCTTTTCCAGCAGTTGCGCAAGCATCGCGTTGCTCGATACCTCGCGGCAACTTAGTGCGCAAAGCCGCAAATATCGCTTCCGGGCATGACGGAACAGATCTCTCATCGGGGAAGTCGTGTTCAGGGAATGATCCCTCTGTCTTATGACTCACTTGACAATGACCATTCAAAAAATGGCGCCCCTGCTTATGTGACCCATCTTTCGGTCAATCCTCAATGGCCTACGCGAAACTTCCACAACGGCCCGAGAAGACCGAATAGATTGATCAACCACACCACAACCGCAATGACCACGACCCCGTTCAAGACCGACTTGATCGTGGATTGCATTGGGATGAAACGATTCACCAGCCAAAGCAGAATACCAACAACGATGAGCGTGATAACTACCTGCATCAGGGGCATGGGATTGACCTCTTTCGTCTCGGCTGAAGCTCAAGCGAAAATTTCTACCGGCTACGGAGTGGTTCTCAATGAAGCCAATGTGACGGTTCCAGCGCAAGTCAGAGCCGCACTCGCCAACGGTAGCCGATCCCACAGTTGTGTTCTGTACAAAAACGCTCACCTGGAGAAAATCTTGTCGCACCGGCTGGCAAGAGCGCCGGCGCCGCCTGAGAATCGCGAGTTGTCGCCACCGAATCTCAATGGAAGGTTGCAATGGCGCCCGGAGCCCCTGTCACGGCATCCTTCAGTTGAAATTGGATCGAACCGCCTTGTTCTGTTCAAAAGTGAACAGACGCGCTCCAACGGATCGAATATTCCTGACTATTAAGTATCGGGTGAAGCGCTTGAGATCACGGTACATAATTCCGCATGTGGGACGCACCCTCGGGGGCGTCCCGATCTTTAGCCCATCCGAAGCAAACAGAACGGGAACGCCATGGCGCCGTCGGACACTCTGAAGGTCTTCGTCCACCGCATCAACGCAGACCGAACGGCGAATTCCATCTGCCTCTTCTGCTTTGCGACCGTCAGCTCCATGCCAACTGAGCGGGAACTGGAAGCTGCAGAAGCCATTCACCTTTGTATGCGGCGGGAGAAGTCCCCCAATAGGTCGCGGCCCTACCTCGTCGCCAATCGCAATGACCAGTTAAGGACGAGATGCAGCGGCGGGAAGCAGAGTGGCAGAAGGCGCAAGGCAAGAAGGCCGAGTCCAAAAAAATCTTGACTTGCTTTAGTCTCCGACCGCCGACAGATCTCTATCGGCATCGGGCGGATCTTGGAGACCTGGCGGATTCGGGGTCGGTGCTCAGTCGCCACTTCAGCGCTAACTGAGCCTCCGCAGCGGTTTCGGTCTCCGAAGAACCACCCTCTTCGATTGCCCATACTATATCCAGGCCGTGACGAGCAGACACCCGGTCTTCATTGCCCCTGACTATCCAAGCCCCAGACTATCCGAGCTATAGACAAGACCACTCGTTGCCATTCACACGCGAGTTTTATACTGAAGCGTCGCAACAGTTCTAGAGAAAACAGGAGAAATAATGGCAACCGAAGCGAAGTGCCCATTTATACACCCAGGAGCTACGACCAATCTGGATTGGTGGCCCGAGCAATTAAACGTCGGACTTCTGCATCAGCATTCCACGCTCTCCGATCCGATGGGCGAGCAATTCAACTACGCTGAGGAGTTCAAGAGCCTCAACCTCCATGCCGTGATCGCAGATCTCCACGCCCTGATGACCGACTCTCAGGACTGGTGGCCAGCCGACTACGGCCATTACGGGCCATTATTTATCCGCATGGCCTGGCACAGCGCAGGCACCTACCGCATCGGCGATGGCCGCGGCGGAGCCGGCCGCGGGCAGCAGCGCTTCGCCCCGCTCAATAGCTGGCCCGACAACGTCAGCCTCGACAAGGCGCGCCGCCTGCTCTGGCCTGTCAAGCAAAAATACGGCAGGAAAATCTCCTGGGCCGACCTCATGATCCTCGCCGGCAACGTCGCCCTCGAATCCATGGGCTTCAAGACCTTCGGCTTCGGCGGCGGTCGCGAAGACGTTTGGGAACCGGATCAGGACGTCTACTGGGGGACCGAGACAACATGGCTGGGCGGTGATGCCCGCTACGGTAAGGGGATGCCTACGGGCGAAGAGGCTTACGCCGAACTGGTTCGGGCAGTGCAGCTCGATCACAAAGGCGTGCTCGTAGCTGACGAAGAGATGCATGGGCACGAGCAGGATCGTACCGCCGGCGGCTCCAATGAGCGCAACCTTGAGAATCCCCTCGGCGCAGTGCAGATGGGCCTGATCTACGTGAATCCGGAAGGCCCCGACGGCAACCCCGATCCCATCGCCTCGGCCCACGACATCCGCGAGACCTTTGGACGCATGGCAATGAATGACGAAGAGACCGTCGCACTGATCGCCGGCGGCCACACATTCGGCAAGACCCACGGCGCAGGCCCTTCATCGAACGTCGGAGCTGAGCCCGAAGGCGCCGCCATCGAAGAGCAAGGCCTCGGCTGGAAGAGCAGCTACGGCACCGGCATCGGCGGCGACGCCATCACCAGCGGTCTCGAGGTCATCTGGACCACCAAGCCCACGCAGTGGACCAACGAGTACTTCGACCACCTCTTCGGTTACGAGTGGGAGCTGACCAAGAGCCCCGCCGGAGCCAACCAGTGGAAGCCCAAAGGCGACGCAGGCAACGGCACCGTGCCCGATCCGCACGACTCGTCCAAGCGTCGCACGCCCTCCATGCTCACCAGCGACCTCGCGCTCAAGTTCGACCCCGCCTACGAGAAGATCTCGAAGCACTTCCACGAGAATCCCGAACAGTTCGCTGACGCCTTCGCCCGCGCCTGGTACAAGCTCACCCACCGCGACATGGGCCCGATCCACCGCTACCTCGGTCCGCTCGTTCCTCAGGAAGAGCTGATCTGGCAGGACCCAATCCCCGCCGTCGATCATGAATTGATCAACGACCAGGACATCGAAGCCCTGAAGGTGAAAATCCTCGCCTCCGGACTTTCGATCTCGCAGCTCGTCTCGACCGCCTGGGCGTCAGCATCGAGCTTCCGCGGCAGCGACAAGCGCGGCGGAGCCAACGGAGCACGCATCCGCCTCGAACCGCAGAAAGACTGGGCAGTCAACCACCCCTCTGAACTCGCAACCGTGCTTTCGAAGCTCGAAGCCATCCAGAAGGAGTTCAACGGCTCAACTTCCGCTAGCTCCAATGGCAGTTCAAATGGCCACAAGGGTAAGAAAGTCTCGCTCGCCGATCTCATCGTCCTCGCCGGCAGCGCGGCTGTCGAATCCGCGGCCAAGAAGGCCGGCCACGACGTGAAGGTCTCCTTCACCCCCGGCCGCACCGACGCCACTCAAGAGAAGACCGACACCGAATCCTTCGCCGTCCTCGAACCCAAGGCCGATGGATTCCGCAACTACATCCGCCCCGAATTCACCAAGTACGCCGCCGATCTGCTCATCGACAAGGCGCAACTCCTCACCCTCACCGCTCCCGAGATGACCGTCCTCATCGGCGGCCTGCGCGTCCTCGGCGCAAACTTCGACCACACCAAGCACGGCGTCTTCACCAAGCAACCCGAGACGCTCACCAACGACTTCTTCGTCAACCTGCTCGACATGGGCACGAAGTGGTCTTCAACTAATAACGGCGCACTCGAAGGCCGTGATCGCAAGACTGGTGCGGTCAAGTGGACGGGTACAGTAGTCGACCTCGTCTTCGGCTCCAACTCCCAGCTCCGCGCCGTCGCCGAAGTCTACGCGAGCAGCGACTCGCAGCCGATCTTCATCAAGGACTTCGTCACCGCCTGGACCAAGGTCATGAACCTGGATCGCTTCGACCTGGCATAGGCCGTCTCGATCCGCCACCACCCGCTTGTGACCTCGCCTGATCTCAACGGCGACGTCACAAGCATTTCAAACAAACGCAACCACGACGGATCAACGAATCATCCGATGCAGCGGCCGGGGTTGCGAATATTCCGCTACGAAATCGCTGCCAGTTCCTCGCGCCGCAACCCAGCCAGCCGCGTTCCTTCCAAATCCCCGCGATAAAACATGTTGTACGTATCGAACGGAATCAACCGCTTTCCGTCAGGATGCGCAATATGAATGCAGCTCTTCTTCACGCTGCGCACATCGAACGCCTCTGCGTCGATAAACTGCACGATCAGAATCCGAAACAGGTTCTTATAGCCAATCTCATTCGGCAACAACACCTTCGGCAGGCAGCACAGCAACTCGCGCAGCGTCGAAGCCTGCGAGCTCGGAGAGTGGTTCGTCGCGAACAGCTTGAAAATATGGTCGCGCAATCCGGGCTCTTGCTCATAAATGATCGTGTTCTTCGCGCCATCGATCAGCACCTCGGGCGGCACGATCCCCGTCAGCGGAACGACCTTCGACCCAAGCTTCAACGCGTAAGCCATCGCCAGCGCATCCGGATGACAAGGCACCGGAATCACATCTTCCGGACGGAAGATGCCGGTCTGCTCCAGAATTCTTCGCCGCACCTCGGTGAGCGTAAGCCGATGTTGCTTCGAATCGAAACCCTGCATGCGCCCCGCCTGTTGCACCGGCTGAAAAGTAACGCCGCGCACAGACGGTTGCTCGAGCGCATACTCGACGATCGCGCCCAGTTCGCCATCGTTCACGCCGCGCTCCACGGTGACCACCAGCGTCGTCGAAATGTCCAGCCGGTTCAGCCGTTCCAGCGCCTTCTCCCGCACCGAGCGCAAGTCCGCACCCCTTAACTGCATCAGCGGCTCGCGCTTGAGCGAGTCGAATTGCAGATACACCTCAAACTGCGGCATGAACGTCGCCAGCCGCTCCGCAAACGCCTCATCCTGCGCAATCCGGATCCCATTCGTATTCACCATCAAGTGCCGAATGGGACGCTCTTTACACATCTCCAGCACGCGAAAAAAATCCGGATGCAGCGTCGGCTCCCCGCCAGAGATTTGGACCACGTCCGGCTCCTTTTCGTTGCGCACCACGCAATCCAGCATCGCCTCAATCTGTTCGAGTGAACGATACTCGGTCCGATGCTGTCCGCTCCCCGCATAGCAGATCGGGCAGGTCAGGTTGCACGCATCGCAAATCTCCACCAGGCTCAGGCAACTATGTTGCTCATGGTCCGAACACAGTCCGCAGTCATACGGACAGCCCTATTTCACCGGAGTGTTGTAGACCATCGGCATCTCCGGCGTCTTAATGAAGACCTCCCGCGAACGACGATAGTAGTCCACGTCATCGGCCACCAACACGCGCGCTTGCCCATGCTGTGGGCACCGCTTCAACATCCACACCTTTCCGTCTTCAAAGACGATCTTCGCGTCCACGCGCCGATAACAAACAGAGCAGACGGAAATCGCCACGTCATAGAACAGATAAGGTCGCACCCTCTCCGTCATTACACTCTCCAAGAATCAAACACTGTCTCTCTCAATCCAAGGACCCCCTAACGGCTAGCACCAATCCATCCACCAACTGGGCAGCAATCATATCCTCAACCGCAGCCTGGCAAGCGGGCACCCTTAAGGCGTCCGTCTCATCAACCGAAGTCGTACTGCACAACATCGAATACTTCCGATCGCTTTGCAACCAGACCAGGTGTCCTTTCGGATCTGTTAACACCGCTGAAATCCGGACTACGACCTGCGGCAACTCACCCGATCTCGAAGCACTTTTTTGCGGCAGCGAAGAGCTCTCGCTCAACACTGTAATTGTAAGGATCGACTCTCCCTTTTTCTGAGGAGCGCTTTCTAGATAGATCGCTTTTCCGGTGTGGTCACGATGCCATCTCCTCGCAACCGCTCGCGCCAATTCGTCAGAATCAACGTTCTGCGATACGGACGTATTCCTTGCAATGATTCGGACGCTATGAAGTTGCTCCATCGCAAGGCCCGGGGGAGTCGGTGGGGGCGAAGGGTCCGGTGTGCCTCCATAGCAGGCGCCAAAGAGAAGAATCCCCGCTGCACAGCCCAGCGCCGTTAGCTTCTTCTCCAGCATGGACGACATTCTACGCCGGCAGATAGGGTTCGTCGTAGGAATGCGAAGCTCGGCAACTAGGTATCATGACCCTCATCGCGCTTCTCTTCATTCGAATCGTCGAACAACTTTTGTGGTCCGCGTCTCTCTTCGAGCAAACCAAAGCTTTGCAGGATGCCAATCGACGCCCACGCAATCAATGTGACTACCAATCCAAGGAACGACAAAACCATCACCAGCAGAGACAATAGAGCAAATGGAGGAGAGCCGAACTCCTCACCACTTCTCCGAATACCGTGGGAGGCAAGAAGGAAGCCCAGCCCACACAAGCCTAGCCCAATGGCGAAGCTCACCGCGAAGATCACGACGAGCTTCGCAAACGGAATCCGGTCAACCGGCGGCTTGCTCACGAATCTCCTCGCGTTTCGCTTGCGTGTCCGCTCCCCACAACAAAGCCAGGGCGGCCAGCCCTGCCAGAGATACCCATTGAATAACATCGAGCCCATGAATAACTGGCTGCGGTTTCAGGAAGTCGATAACTACCCTCCAGGCCAGATAGCTCCCCAGAAAGATTCGGAACCGCGCACCTTCCGGCAACTTATCTTTCCTGCTTACTAGCATCGCAATCAGGATCAGAAAAAGGATCTCGTAAGTCTGAACCGGATGCCGCCCAATTCCATCGCCAAAGTCCACCGCCCAGGGCAGGCTCGTAGCCTTTCCGTAGGTATCGTCGGCGAGACCAGCGGCGAGGCATCCGACCCTGCCCACCGCGATCCCCGCGCACAGCGGCAACACAAACAAATCCCCAGTCCGGCGGCGAATGCCGCTGAACCTCTTAGCAATCTCGACGCCTAACCACCCGCCCAGCAGCCCGCCCACAACCGTCTTTCCGCCGGGCGAAAAAAGCAACCTGAGAAGGTCGCCCAACTGCCATGCCGCTAATACGGCTGGCCACTGCTCCGCCAATCCAAGCAGTCGGCAACCCACCAGCGCCCCAACGGCCGCTGCCGCCAGCACCGTCCAGCGTTGATCCTCGGGAACGGGATCGCCATACCGTGCCCGCTCACGCTTGTACACCCGGTAGGCGGCAACATAGCCCAACGCCTCGAAGACCGGATGCAGCGATGGACGAGAGCCCAGGACAATCACCGCGACAATCATTGTCGCAGTATAGTTCTCGCCGTCAGGCCCGCACGCTAAGGCTGCCCCTGCACCGGCTTTATGAATTTGTCCGCCCACGCAATGAAGTACTTCATATTCGGAGCGTCGGTGTGGCCTCCGTCATGTTGCCGCCACGCGAGTTGGCCATCGAGCAGCCCAAGGTTCATCGGAGGCATTGTCGCCGTATGGTAATCGCCGCCCACGTCGAATTCCGGCCCGCTCAGCCCCTTTGCGCCAAGTAAAACGAAGACGCGGTTCGCATCGACCGTCGCCATCCAGCTTCCCTGGTGGTCGAGCCAGTGGGCGTCGCCCTTTTCCGGAACGCCGTAACTGATAAACGTCAGCCGCGGCGCGCAAAGCGCAATCAGCTCGTTCGAGTCGACCGGAATCTGGCCCGGGTTCCCGCTCCCAAACGTCGCCTCCGACGCGCCATATTTGAGGAAGTTCCCCGCCATCCAGTAATACTCGCCATCGGTCAGGCTCTCGACCGCCTCACCATAGTTGCGCCGCAGCAGCGTTGCCCCTCCCTTGCCGGACGAGCCTACCAGCACCATCCCAAACCGCTGGTCAAAGGCCATCGTCACCAGCGCCGCCTTGCCATAGCGCGAAACCCCCTCGATTCCCACATGCTTCGCGTCGACTGCGGGATCGGTCTCGAGGTAATCGAGCCCGCGCCCCGCGCCCCAAGCCCACGCCCGCAGCGCGCCCCAGTCGTCCGGCTTGCGCGGCCCGCCATGGTTCACCAACCCGATGATCCCCTGCCGCAACCCCTCGCCATTGTCCGCCTGCACGCTCGCCGGGTCGAACAACACAAATCCCCATCCATCGGCAATCAGCTGCCACGTGTTCGGAGGTCCTCCATCCGCATTCAGCTCCGGAAACGTAAACGGAGTCGCTTTCACGGGCTGCCACGCCGGATGATCGGCAAACACATCCTTCAGCGATGGGTCCTGCTGCACCAGCAGCGCCTTCCACGCCGTGTTAATGCGGTCGAACTCCTCGCCCGTCGGCTCATGCGGCGCCGGAAATCCCGCCCGGCCAAACATCATCAACACCGGAACCGGCCCCTTAGCTCGCGCCGGAACCACCAGCGTCATGTGGATCTTCACCTTGATCGACGGATCCGATGAATTGTCCACCTCGCCAATAATGTCCTTCGCAATCACCGGATTTCCAAAGCCGATCATCTCGTGGTCGACCGCCGTCACCGTCCACGTCACCTTCGGCACATTCGCCGGCACCCGGCCATAAACGTTCTCTTCAAACCCCTCGACAATCTGCGGACGGCGCTCGTCCCACCACATCTTCGCCGTCGTCACCTTCGTGCCATTGTTCAGCGTGAGCGGGTCGGGCAGATTCGGATACGGATTCGCCTTCGACTCGTCGTAATTGGCATGGTTCGGAGCCTTCTCATCCCCACTCGGCCCCGGTCGCAACGCCTTGATGCCCAGCTGATCCATCATGTTCTGATGGTCCTGGTCGGCCGTGACCGCCGGAGCAGACTGCTGGGCAAACACGGTAAGAGGAGCGGCAAATGTCATTGCCAGGCTCAGCGAAACAACCGAAGATTTCAATCTAAGCGACACGCGATTTCTCCCCCAGGTATAGGCTCTGAATGATATGCTTGCTCTCGCCAAGCAAAGCGATTTACTTCAGCGACATGGTACTCCTCCAATGATGAAACGCGCATCCCTGAACAGAACTTTATTTTCAGCTCGAACTAAATTGCCGCTTCTCCTCGCCGTTGTCGCATTCGCGCACCAACTAAGCACACTTCAAGCAGACGCGCAGCCGGCGGCCAAACCCCAGACCTCTAACCAGATTTGGATCTCCACCTGGGGGACCTCGCAGCAGATCCCCGAGCCGCAGAACGCTCTGCCCGCCGACGATCTCCGCGACGCCACCGTCCGCCAGATCGTCCATCTCTCCGTCGGAGGAACCCAGCTCCGCGTCCATCTCTCCAACGTCTTTGGCACCGCGGCCCTGCACATCACCTCCGCGCACATCGCGCACCCGCTCACAACCTCGTCGCCGGCGATCGATCCCGCCACCGACAAGCCGCTCACCTTCGGCGGAAGCACCTCCGTCACCATCCCGACCGGCTCCGAAGTCCTCTCCGACCCGATCGACTTTCCCGCCGCCCCGCTCTCGAACCTCGCCATCACCTTCCATCTCGACACCCCGCCCGCGCAACAGACCGGCCACCCCGGATCCCGCGCAACGACATATTATGTCCACGGAGATTTTGTATCCGCGCCAAATCTAACTGATCCGAAACACGTCGACCACTGGTATCAGCTCTCCGCCGTCGACGTGATGGCTCCAGCCGGACCCGGCACTGTCCCTCCTGGCACGATCATCGCCCTCGGCGACTCCATCACCGACGGTCACGGAGCCACCACCAACGGCAACGACCGCTGGACCGACGTCCTCGCCGCGCGCCTCCAGGCCAATCCCAAAACCAGCAACATCGCCGTCTCCAACCAGGGCATCGGCGGCAACCATCTGCTCACCGACGGCCTCGGCCCCAACGCACTCTCCCGCTTCGACCGCGACGTCATCGCCCCGGCAGGCGTCCACTGGCTGATTGTCTTTGAAGGAGTCAACGACCTCGGAGGCCTCGCGATCCACGGCGAAGTCCCGCCCGCCCAGCACGCCGCGCTCGTCGAGCAAATCCTCACCGCATATCAGCAGATGATCATCCGCGCCCACACCCAGGGTTTAAAAGCGATCGGCGCAACCATCACTCCCTATGTCGGCTCCGGCTACTACCACCCCGGCCCGCTCAGCGAAGCCGACCGCCAGGCCGTCAACCAATGGATCCGCACGCCCGGCCACTTCGACGCCGTCATCGACTTCGATAAAGTAGTCGCTGATCCCGCGAAGCCCGATCAGCTCCTACCCGCCTACGACAGCGGAGACCACCTCCACCCCTCCGCCACCGGATACAAGGCCATGGCCGACTCCATCCCCCTCACCCTCTTTGCACCCTGAGACCCTGAGCAGCTCCGGCAACTCATTAGCTCGAACTGCGGCGGACTCTCAACTCGATCATCTTCATTGGAGGACGTTCGCCGACAACCAGCTCGCCATATTCGGTCCATTCGCCGTCTTCATTGATGCGCAGCACCGTGCTGGTCTTGAAGTCACCAAGCGTAAAACCCCACGAGACCGAGTTCCCGCCATCCGCAATCTTGACCTCGGTCTCAAGCCATCGCCCGTCGTTGAAGGCCCGCATCGAATACGTTCCCGTTTCATCGTCAAAGGAAATCAATCCGAGGGCCTGAAGAGACAGCGTACCGTCAGCCTTCGTTCGGCCAACGCCTTCAATCTCCAGCACCAGCCCATCCAGTCGGAACTGGGCTGATTCCGTCTGGGTCAAGTCTAAAAATTGACCCGGCCCGCGCAGAACCGACGCCTCGCCAACCCATTCCCCAACCAAAAACCCAAGCTTCTCCATCGCCGTGCGTTGCGCCTTTACGTCCGGCGTCCGGGGCATCTGTGCCATACACGAAGCTCCTCACAAGCCCGCAAATCTGAACGACGAACTGCTGCGGACTACCAGGAAATTAGACACCGGCCGCTTCGAAAGTGGATGCTCGCGGCTATCTACTGGATTTCCCTCGGCCTTCCGGCGCATGCTTCTTTTAAGCTCACGCGAGGCCGATCATGAATCTCGAATTCTATTTTGTTGTACTCACAAGGATATGGGTCGTGGGGGAAATCCTCATCGCCCTCCTCACCACAACCCGCTCCGGCAAGGGCAACATCCAGGATCGCGGGACCCAGATCATTCTCTGGATCGTGATTTTCGCCTCGTTCTGGATCGACGGATGGATGCACAGCTTCCTGCCGATAGACATGCCCGGAAGACACACCTGGCTGTCACCGCTGGCCCTCGGGATTCTGATTCTAGGTATGGCAGTCCGCGCGATAGCCGTCTTCAACCTTGGCAAAGCCTTCAGCGCGAACGTCTCAATAAACGCCGGGCAAAAACTGCAGCGCAGCGGACTCTACCGCTTCGTCCGCCATCCTTCCTATTTCGGCCTCGAACTGATCTTACTCGGCCTCGCTCTCCACTCGCGCACATGGGCCTGCTTCGCCGTCGTCCTTATCCCACCAACCTTGGCCCTTATGTACCGCATCCACGTCGAAGAAAAAGCGCTCCGCCTCGCCTTCGGAGCCGAATACGAAGACTACAGCCGCACCACAAAGCGCCTGATTCCCGGTATCTATTGAGCGCTCTTGCGCACTCAGACAGATTTCTCAGGCAGCGGCAGCTGGCAAACGCATCTCCACAACCAAGCCACCTTCTGCGGCATTCGTCGCAACCACATCTCCTCCGTGAAGCTGCACCGCCCGTTCCGTAATCGCAAGCCCTACGCCGAAACCACCAGTAGACCGCTGACGGGAACCATCCAATCGATAAAACGGATGAAATATAGACTGCAGCGCCGCCTCAGGAACGCCCGGCCCATGGTCCCTGACCTGAAGCACAACAAAGCCCTTCCCCACCCCACCCTGATGCGAGAGCTCAATCTCGACCAAGCTTCCTTCCGCCGTATAAGCGATCGCGTTGCGAATAACATTCTCAATCGCCCGTCCCAGCAGCTCCGGATTCCCCAACACATCACTCGCCCCAGAGCCGGCGTTCACAAAGCTAATGTGGCAGTCGCGCCCCTTCGCCTCATACTCAACGTCGGGAAGGAGCTGCTCGACAATATCCTCCACTGAGAAAGGCTGCTTTACCGGCAAACTCATCGTCGACTCAAGATGCGACAGGCTCAAGAGCTGCCCAATCAGCGCATTCAGCCGCGTGGTCTCGTTCTCCATGCGTTCGAGCTGGTCCTCGATGCCCGGGCTGAGCTTCTTCGCGCGCCCATTCCAGCGCCACACTCAACCGCGCCAGCGGAGATCGCAGCTCATGAGAAACATCCCGCAGCAGCAGCTTGTGAGAATCCACCAGCGATTCGAGCCGAGCCGCCATCACGTTAAAGTCATACACCAACCCCCGCAGCTCATCGCCGCTCTCGCGGTTCGCCTTCGGCCACATCGCCCGCGCACTTAAATTGCCTGCGGCGAGCTGCCGAGCCGCCTCCCGCAGTCGCCCAATCGGGCGCGTGATGATCTTCGCAATGACAAAGGTCACCACGACAGAGACGATCAGGCCGACAAAAAGCCGTGAAAAGATCTCTCGATACGGAATGTAAACCTTTGTCGGATAGGTGCCGCGCATCAGGTAGAAAAAGTTTCGATTACTCTTGTCCCAAACCTCGATTCCCTGCAGATAGCCCGATCCGTGACGCTCCCCCAGCAAATATCCATCCTTGCGCAGCTTCGCCATCGCCGGGGCTAAAAGGCTCTCGTCAACCTGCTGACAGAGAGGTTTACCGTCCGGATCAAAGAGAATCGCGGGCTCAGAAAGCGACCCCTGCTCGTCCATAACGAATCGATTCGGGACCGCACTAAGCGCAACGCATCCTCCCGACTTATAAGCTGCCACAGACAGCTTCGCGAGGGTTTCCATGAAGGAGAAACTCGAGGTATAAGCAACCGCCGTCGATTCAAACTGCCGGATGGTAATCAAGATCGTGAAAATTACGATCAGAACCTCTGCAACCCAAAAGGACAGAAATAACTTGGTGAACGTACTCCGCATCCCGTTCAGTTCCCCTGGCTTTCGCGCAGTGCCTTACTCAAGGCTTCCGTCGAGTCTGCGGATTTTCCCGAACGCGACATCGGCTCCATCGAGCCCGCTTCCGGCACCGCCAGCTGATATCCGACGGAGCGAATCGTCTTGATGCGATCACCAAACTCCGCCGCCTCATCCAGCTTGCGGCGAAGATGGCAAACATGCGTATCCAGGCTGCGATCGAATGGCGAAAAAGCCCTGTCCAGCACGATGTCGGAGAGATACTCTCGAGTCAGAATGCGCCCCGGCGCTTCCATCAGCGCCCGAAGCAAATCAAACTCCACGCTGGTCAGATCCAGCTTGACGTTGCTGCACGAAGCGCGCCGCGCGCCCGTATCCAGCTCCAAACCGGCGACGACAAGACGTTTAATGACCGAAGACTCGAACTGGCTCGCATGACTTCGCCGCAGAATCGCCCGAATCCGCGCCAGCAGTTCGCGAGGATTAAATGGCTTGGGCAAATAATCATCCGCGCCAATCTCCAAACCCACAATGCGGTCGATATCTTCGCCGCGCGCCGTCAGCAAAAGCACGCTCACCTGCGAACTCGCCCGCAGTCTCCGCAGCACCTCAAACCCATCCAGGCCCGGCAACATCACGTCGAGCAGGACCATAGAAAAGTCGCCGCTCAAAGCACGCTGCAAACCGGCTTCTCCGCTATGCTCAGTCGTCACCCTGAAATCGTAGCGGGCAAGATACCCCTGCAGAATCGAGCATAGCTCCGTGTCGTCGTCGATCAGCAGTACAGATTCCAAGCAGGGCCTCGGCTGCAACCTCTTGTGCGCTTCGGGCTGCAGATTTCTTTCTACTCCCATCGCCCGCCCCTTGCTGTGACGATTTGTGAAGATCGATCTTCGCGACTTAACACTTCTTCACACTTCGCCACGCGACATAACAGTACGCCCGCTTTTCCTATGGTGTCATGGGTAAGAAGTCGATCGCCACCGGCGCTGCGGGAACGGTTCTCAAGCGAATCGTTCCTTGCCTGAAAGAAGCTATCCGATGAACGCTGAAAATGCCGACCTCGTGCAACGTTGTCTTGACGGCGACGCCGTCGCCTGGACGAACTTCGTCAACCAACACAAGCGCATCGTCTACAGCATTTGCAATTCGTTCAAAATCTCCCACGAGGACGCGGAAGATCTCGCCCAGGAAGTCTTCATCAAGGTCTGGATGAACCTGCCCCGCTACAACGCGGGACGCGGTGGCCTGACGACCTGGATCGGCTCGATCACGCACAACCTTCGCGTCGACCGCTTTCGCGGCAGCCGCCTGCAACGCTCCATGCACTCGATCGACGATAAGTGGGACGATTCCAGATCCACGCGGCCCGCCTTGCAAATCGCAGACCGTCGCTCTACGCCTCACGACTCAGCCTTCACCAAAGAGGTAGGAGCTATCATCGGCCGCGCCGCCAACGAAATGTCCCCCGAAATGTGGGAAGCAGTCTCCCTGCGATTCGTCCGCGAATTCGACTACCGCGAGATGTCCCACCGCCTCCGCGTTCCCGAAGGCACCGTAAAATCCCGCGTCAACCGCGGCCGCACCCAGCTCAGGTTCCTCCTCCGCCCAATGCGCGCCGCGCTTGGCGTCGACTAAGCTCTCGCACCTTTCGAGCTAACAGAGCCGCACATCTCCCACCAGCGGGGCAGAAGGGCACCGTACAATCATTGCGGGGAATCGCGATGTCTCAACTGTCTCGCACTGGAGTTTCGCTCGACGAGAACTTGTTAAAGGAGTTCGACAGGCTTATTGCCAAGCGCGGATATGCAAATCGGTCAGAGGCGTTCCGGGATCTCATTCGCGAGGCGCTACTCGCAGAAATCGTTGACTCCAACGAGCCGGTCGTCGGCACTCTCACCCTGGTCTACGATCATCACGTCCCGAACCTATCCGAGAAATTGACTGACGCCCAGCATTCCGCGGGCGCGATGATCCTGGCCGCTACGCACATTCATCTCGATCATCACTATTGCCTGGAAGTGATCATCATGAAGGGCCGAAGCAAGGATCTGCAGGCATTGGCAGACAATCTGCTCGCACTGCGCGGGGTCGAACTGGGAAAACTTGTTCTCACCAACTCAGGAAAAGAGCTGAAAAGCAAAAAGCATTCTCACCCGCATCCTCATTAGGTCAGACGACCCGCAAAATCCCCGATGTCAAAAGCTTCTTTCTAACCCGAACCGCACCTGTATCGGTTCGACGGGGTGTAAAACGTCCGTGAATGCCTGCGTACCTGTCGGCGTCACCTGGGATGTATAGGCATAGTCAATGTCGTGATCGCGGCGGTTAAGGATGTTCAAGACTTCGGCCGAAATGCGCCACTTCTCATTAAATTCATATGCGACCAATCCATTGAGCAACGCCGTTGCCTGGGAGCGATAAATTCCGTCGGAGGTCAGATCGCGCGGGCCAAAGTAGCGCAGTCGCAAACTCGATGAGAAGCCTCGGTAATCGTGCAGCGTGATGCCCGATGAAATCACCAGCCCAACCGCTTCCGGCACGCGCTTGCCACCCGGGCCACCCTGCAAGACATTATCCGCAAAGCTATTGGTGATGGTATTTCCATCACCGTTGACGTAGGAGGTTGTCACGATGCCGTTGAAGACGCTCTGTGCCGCATCTCCGAGTCGACTGAGGTAAACAGCGCTGTCGAGTTCGCGAGGTCAAAATCAATGGCCAGGTGTTGCAGTGGCGTGTAGTAGTTCGCCCATTCAACGCCGTAGCGGTTACTCGACTGTGGTGAAGCGACGGTGCCTCCGGTGTCGCCATCCTGCTGCAGTTCAGAAGCACTGTATAGATACCAGACCGAAAGAGTGCTTTGCAGATGCGGGACAGCCGCAGTCCGCACGCCAACTTCCGCGCCTTTGGTTGGAATAAGCGCGGGGATTTTCGCGACTGGCGTGTTGGGGTAAGGATTGTCCGGCGAAACCGGTTCTATGGTTTGAGTTGTGCCGCGGCCATCGTTGCTGTGAAAGCTGGATCCGCCCTGTATATAGAACTCAGTATTGAACCACGGGCCGAAAATCAAACTGACTTTTGGGCTGGGCAAAAACTTGCTGGCTGTGCCGGAATTGGCGGCGTTAATCGCGGGCGAATAAGCCAGGCTGGTCACGTCAAAATATTCCCAATCGCCACGCAGCCCAATCACCGAACGGAATTTCTTCGCCCATTGAGTTTTGTTTTCGACGTAAAAACTGGTCATCGTGTCGGTGAAGTTATCCCGCTCCGTAGTCGCGGGCAAAGTCGGACACGTAGTGTCGGGAACACTAGTCGTGGTCGGAGTAGAAGTGCCGTTCGGCAAAAGAATAGTGATAGTCGTACCAGGGGCCGTGATGCAGGTGGGAAGAGTCGTACTTGTGGCGGGGTAAAAAGTGATGCCGGTTGCGTAGTAGTCCGTCTTGGTCGTCCGCACCCGATTTTCCGTCCGGTAGAGGCCGTTGTTGATCCAGTCGTTGCGGAGCTGCACGCCGACCGTATTCGCCATCTTCCGCCCAAGCCACGTGCTGAAAATCGTATGGTGAGCGTCCAGGCCGCCGACCCACCGCCTGTCCTGCTGTTCGAACTGGTCGCCTTTTTGGAAGTCCGTCAGGTAGAAAGTGAAATCAGAAAACAAATTGAGATCGTAGTAAAAACCATAGGCCATCACTGCCGATTCGGAATACGCGCCCTGGCGATGCCACTCGCCCTGCAAGCTGTAACGCTGTGAGTGGCCACCGTCGGTCGGGTTCAGCGCGCCGAAGAGGCCAACGAGAGGAACCGCGGTAACCGGGATTTGATCGCTAGAGTTCCATTTCCCATGGTAAGCGCGGGAGGTGATGCTGAAACCATTGGCATTATCCCCCCGGCTATAGGTCAGTAGTCCATTGATCTTGTTATAAGCATCCGGATGCGTCCATGGACCATTGTCGTAATACTCTTCTCCGCCGACAAGCAGATTGCCTGCGCCGAGCTTGTGCGATGCGCCGAGAACGGCCCGCCCGTACCCATACATGCCGCCTTCTACTTTGAAGAAGTTCTGAGGGAGGGTCCTGAAAAATAGCAGATTGGCCGATCCAGCCGAGCCATAGTTGCCGATGTCCGCGTAGTAAGGGCCTTTCTCGTAATCCAAACGCTTCACAAACTCCGGGATGACGGCGTTCATGTCGGCGTAGCCTTCGCCATGCGCATGCGACGGCAGGTTGAGCGGCATATCGTCGAGAAAGACGGCGAAGTCCGTGCCATGGTCAAGATTGAAGCCGCGAAGAAAGTATTGATTGGCTTTGCCACCGCCGGCATGCTGAGTAATGATGACGCCGGGAACCGTCTCTAAAATCTCTCCCGAACGAAGAATCGGACGATCTTCGATTTCCGTTGCGCCCACTGTGCCCTGGGTGGCGGAAGAGGCAATGCCGATGAGGTCGTCCTCCCGTCCCTGCACGTTTACGGTTGTGCTCACCGCGCTGACGGCCAGAGAGATGCGCAGAGGGGGCGACACCCCATTGATCTCTGTGGTGACGGCCACTTCTTTGGTATCAAAGTCGGGATTCGATATGACGAGCCGATAATTGCCGGCCGTAAGCCCGGAAATCGTGAAGGAACCGTTTCTGTCCGACTGCGCGGTTTTTTGCAGAGCTCCATCAGCGCTCTTAACCTGCACAGTGGCCCCCGCAACTACTGCGCCAAACGGATCAACGACGGTCCCCGACAGCTGAGGCGGATGAGCCTTGCCCGCATCGACCTGCGCTACCCCTGCTCGACCTGCAACGATGACAAGAACGACCGACAAAAAGACAGTTATCCGTAATGTCATAACGCCCCGCGCTGCACTTGGACTCTCCACACCGCGTGGCGTTCGGCAGGATTTTGGGTTGCGGGTCCAGGCGCGACTGCGATAGTAGTACACTTTTGCAAGACGTGCTACCGATCAGGTCGGATTCACTTCGTCTCGTGAAGTGTGAGATCACCGCTTGATTGCGGCCCTCCGCCGGACGCCCATCTGGAATTTGTCAAGAGCAGCCGCCAAAGAAACTTTCCAACCCCTTAATTTCATTAGCAAGAAAGTTGGCCCAACTTGGCGTAGTGAAAGGGTCTCCAGGTTGGTATACTGGATGTAGAGGGTAAAGAAAAAGAAGGGGCGGCCAAAAGCCGCCCTTTCCCGCGCCTAGTAGGCAAAGCCCGCCCGGTGGAAGCGTAGGGCTTTCATCCCTACGAATAAGACCGCCGCCAAAGAGGCCTTTAGGCCTGGACTCTTTCTTCATCCCTTTGCCTTGAACCAGTCGCCTTCCGACGCACGAATGCTTTTTGAAGGGGCACGGCTCTCGGCCGGGCCATCAGCTACAAGGAGCCCCGCGGCCTCGGCCGCAGCGAAAGCAGTCCCAGGAAACATTGATTCTAAATAGGTTATGGGTTCGGATATTGCAAACAAATAACTTAGCCAAAGACCACCCTCCAAGTCATTGAAAATAAAGATCTAAGCAAAAACCGGGGGAGGGGGGGTCCCCCCTCAATAGGCGGGCGAACACTCCCCTTAAGGGCTCGGGTGGCGGGCCCGGCAACTTGCCCCTATTTCGCGGCTGCGGATTTCTTCGTAAGGGTGGAACGGCGGTAGCCGGAGTGGCGCTGTAAAACCACCGCGGCAGCCCCCCGCAGCCTCGACAGTTCTCCATCGCTCGTTATCTCCAGGCGTGGAGCACGGCCTGCAAGCATGGTCTCCTCCAGCCCGGCCTGAATGATCGGCCCAAAGCGTGGCCAGGAAGTCGTGATGTCGCCGGTAATCAGGATTACCTCAGGCGCCAGCGCCGCCGTAATCAGCCGAAGGCCGCGCCCAATCGATGTGGCCTGACGCGACACTGCGGCGATAGCCGTCGCGTCGCCTTCTTCCGCCATACTCAGCAGGTCGTGAATCGTCACTCCGCGGCCCTTGGGACGAAGCTCGGCAAAATAGCGAAGCGCGGCGTCTGAGGAAGCAAAGACCTCCCAACATCCGCGCTGGCCGCATCCGCAAACCGGACCCGATGGATCGATCGGACTATGTCCAAATTCGCCTGCTAGACCGCTGCGGCCAGTTATCACCTGTCCATTCGCGAGGATCGCGGTTCCCACGCCCTCGGAAACTGTCACCAGGACCGCATCGCGGACCCCGTCCAGCCTTCCCGACCAAAGCTCCGAGAGCAGGCTCGCGTTGGCCGCGTTGGCCAACTCGACCTGAAGCTCCATCTTTTCTTCGACGACGCTCTTCACATCGCAATTTCCCCACTTAAGGTTTGGCGCAAGGATGAGGCGCTGCGATTCCGGGTCGATCCGGCCAGGCATACTGATGCCCACCCCCTCAAACGAACGATCGCGATGAGCGGAGCGCATCGTCTCCATGCGCTCCACGAGCTTCAGGATCGCGCGGCTTGGTTCAGAAACCAGAGGAATGACTTCGCGAGAGAGAAACCGTCCGTTGAGATCGACTACAGCGACAATGGCCTGATGCGGCCGCACATCGGCCGCCAGAATCACCAGTTCATCATTGAGCGAGAGTAGCGTCGGGCGGCGGCCTCGCGGTCGGCGGGCGACCGCGCCTTCCGTTACCCACTTCTCTTCGAGCAGTTGTTCGACGATGGCAGAAATAGTGCTGGGCTGCAGACCGGACGCACGGGCGAGATCGGCGCGGGCGATCGGTTGGCGCGAACGGATAATCTCCAGGACTATATCTCGGTTGATGTTTCGAGCGTGCTCACTCGACGCCAACTGCACATAGGCGAGGTCGATGCGCTTGATTCCGCGAGTCGCTGGTATGGAATGCGAGGTTAGTCTCATTTTCTTGCCACTCCGCTGCCGTTACTGGGCCGTCCGCAACGCTACAACATTAATGATCGGACAGTAACAAGCTCGAGGTTTGGCCATTTCTCCGCGAAGTGCCCATTGCTGCTCGTTCGAGTCTATTACGGTTTCCTCTCGAATAAAATCAGGGAATACGTCCCGTTGCTCAGATAGAAACCCCAGGTTCCTGCGTATTTCTTGAGTTTTACGCTTCCACCGGGGCGGCAAGCAATTCCCTCCGCGAGGTCCCTCGAATAGCTTGATCCGTAGACCAGCGCCTTTCAAAATACGCATCCGGAAGAACCGAAGAGGCTGTGCATTTAAGTCGCTCATTCAATTGAAGCCCATAGGAATCTTGGCCTGTCGGCCCTAGTCGGCTTAGCTCGGACCCTTTTTTATCGTTTGACAATTGTCTCAGGTCATAAATATATTTCGCGGTGCGAAGTAAAGATACAAATAAATCCAAACAGATGAAAAAGAGCATGGTTTGACGGATTCAAAAAGACATTTTCGGAGGCATCATGTCGGGAAAGGTGAAAGTCAAGCGTTTATCCAACCGGGTTGTGTTCGCGGCATTGCAAGCGACGATTGCATTCCTGCTAATACTGGTCGGCCTCGGGTCGGCCCAGGCGCAGGTCCTCTACGGTTCCATTACCGGCACGGTCTTCGACAATTCCGGTGCAGTGGTACCCGCGATAAAGGTCAACATTATCAATCAACAGACCGGAGAAGTTCGCACCGTCAGCACAAATGAAACGGGCGGCTATGTGCTCCTCGACGTACTCCCCAGCGCTTATACGGTTGAAGTGCCACAGACAGGGAGCTTCGCCGCCTACAAGGCTGAGGGTATCCAACTGGAAGTCAACCGCCAGGTACGCGTGGACATTACGCTCCAACCAGGAACCGTAACCAGCGAAATCACCGTCACCAGCGCGGCTGCCTCTCTGCAGACCGAGACCGCCGAGGTGAACGCCGATATCAGCCAGACGCAGCTTAACGCGCTGCCTATCACATCAAGCGCCGGTCGCAACTACCAGGCGCTTTACACGATCATTCCCGGCGCCGCGGCCGTGCAGGAGAAGAACTCCACGTCTGCCAACCCCTCGCGATCCATGAGCGTCAACGTGAATGGCAACTCCTACAACGGCAATACCACCCGCATTGACGGCGCAGTCAATTACTACGGTTGGCTGCCGTATCTCATCGCCTATGTTCCTCCCGCCGACGACATTGAAAACGTCAGCTTCACCACCAACGCCTTCACCGCCGAGCAAGGCCAGGCAGGCGGAGCAGCGATCAAGATCACCACGAAGAGTGGCACGTCTCAATTTCACGGTAGCCTTTGGGAGTATTACCAGGACGCAGCCATCAATGCCCGGCCTTACACGTATACCGCTGCGGGCCCAGTCCCTAAGTTTGTCTTCAATGAGTTCGGCTTCAACGTAGGCGGCCCGGTTTATATTCCACATATTCTTACGGGCAAGAAGAAGCTCTTCTTCTTCGAGAACTTTGAGCGCACCACGCAACGCAAGCTCATCAGCAACACCTTCACCGTGCCCACGAGCGACATGCTCAACGGCGACTTCACCCTTGCGTCGCCATACGTCACACTCTACGATCCGCAGCCGGGCGGCGTACCTCAAACGGGCCCCGGCACCTCCAATGGCTATCTGCTGCCGTCTGCCCGAACTACCACCTTCATGTCTGAATACGGCTGCAACTGCATCCCCGCTTCGCGTCAGTCCTACGCGGCCTCCACGATGCTGGCCCTTCTACAGCCCATTTCTCAAACGATCGCAACCCCATCGGCGACATCTTTGTCCCAGGGGATGGCGAACAACTATCTCGCCACCGGCACCTACGCATACAACCGGAACACCTCCGACTCCAAGATCGACTATGTTCCCAACGACAGTACCCACATCTTTGGGAAGTACTCTATAGAGCCCTTTAGCATTCTCGATCCCCAAGGCCTGGGCGCAGCCGGCGGAACCACAATGGACGGAGGCCAGCCCGGCGCCACTTCCGGACGCATTCAGAATGTCGGCCTGGGGATGAGCTATGTTTTCAACCCCAACCTGGTCATCGATGCGGACTTCGGCTACACCCGTCAGAACACAGGCGCGCAGTCGACGCTCGACCTGGCCGATGGCGACTTCGGGCTAGATACGCTCAAGATTCCCGGCACCAACGGCACTGGAACCGATTACGTAGGGCAGCCGATATTCTCATTCAACAGCACTTTCTCCACGCTCGGCAACGCCCAAACCGCCAATCCGTTCCATTTCCGGGACAACCAGTTCACTGGCGACGTCAACCTTAGCTGGGTGAAAGGGCGTCACTCCACTAAGTATGGGTTTACCTACTATCATTTCGACCTCAACCACTTCCAGCCCAATCTAGGCAGCGGCGTCAGCAACCCCCGCGGAGGCTTCCAGTTCGATGGACAGTTGACCTGCAACGCCTCCTGTGGTGTCACAGCGTACAACACGCTCGCCGATTTCCTGCTGGGCTTGCCCAACAACGGCACCGGCTCCGCCGTCTCCAAAGCTGAACAGTCTCTCGACCCAAACTCGCTTCGCTGGACCTCGATCGGCATCTACGCTCAGGACCAGTGGTCTATTACTCCGAAGCTAACTCTTACTTACGGCCTCCGCTACGAATACTATCCCCCGCCGTACAAGGACCACACGGGCCCTTACATCGTCCATACCAACCTGCCGCAAACTGGCAACGTCGAAATCGGCGGTGTGAATGGCAATCCGGAAAGCGCTGGGCTCGAGGTTGGCCACGGTAACTTTGTTCCGCGCCTCGGCATGGCCTACCGCGTCGATCAGAAAACCGTCGTTCGCGCCGGGTTTGGCATGACCACTGACCCGGACAGCTACCGCGTTATTCGCGACGCCTATCCGGGCTCCATTACCGTGAGTTACAGCGGTTCCGGCACCGGCACCGTCGCCGTCGATCCAGCCAATAGCAATGCGCCCGTTACGCTCAACTACGGCATTCCAAAGATCATCTATCCCAGCTTCGCCACTGGCTTCGTCTCTCTGCCCGTCGCCGCAAGCACCCAAACCGTGCCACTCAACTACGACCGCGGATACATTATGAGCTGGAACACCTTCATTCAGCGCGAACTTCCATCTCAGCTGATCGCCAATGTGGGTTATGTCGGCACCGAGTACGTTCGCCAGCCCGCCACCGTCACTCCGTATAACTCTGCACCATTTCCCTCAGCCAACACGCCCTGCATGGCCAATGGGCAGTACAACCCCTCCACTGGCCTCACCGGCGGTTGCAGCTTCCAGGACAACACCATCATTAATCAGCAGCACTGCGTGGGGACTTCAAGCCTGGCCTGCTATAACACGGGCGGCATCAACCTTAACGAGCCGCTCTTCCGCTCGTTCTATAACGCTCTCCAGACGCAGCTCACGCGGACTTCGGGCAAGAACAGCTCTTTTGGCGTCGTCTACACGTTCTCCAGGGCCATCGATTTCGAGGACAACGGAGCTGGTTCCGGTTCTGGTGGTACCGCATTTAATTATCCCGACTATTGGCATTTCAACCGTGGCCTGGCCGGCTACGACGTGAAGCACAATGTGCAGGTCTACGCCGTCTACAACCTGCCTTTCGGCCATGGCCAACCGTACGCCAACCAAGGCCCGCTCTCCTGGATCGTCGGCGGATTCCAGCTGAACGGCCAGTTCAGCCATACCAGCGGCACTCCGTTCTCCGTCCTGGCTAACTCCAATCTCATCGGCAACCTCGCCCCCGGTTGGGGCTCGACCTATGCCCAGCTTGTTAAGCCCTATCATCAGCTCAGTGGACATAATCGCGGCGCGGCTGGCGGAACGGCTCTCAGCGGCGGCAAGGGCTGGTTTGACCCTTCCTCCTTCGCCAACCCAGTCGTACCGGCGGCCACGATCGCGGGCAACCCGGAGAACGCGATAGCCACGCTGCCCAACACCAGCCGGAACCAGTTCCGCGGGCCCGGAGCCTCCGTCTTTAACGCGAGTGTCTTCCGGTCCTTCCACATCTATCATGAGACCGAGTTCCAGATTCGCTTCGAAGCCTTCAACGTCTTCAACCACGCGCTCCTCTATGGATTAAACGGCGGCGTCCCCAACAATACCGTGACCTCGAACGCAAACATTGCGGCGGGTAACTATGGCACTCTAGGGACGATCACCAGCTTTGGCCCCCCATACTCGACAACCCAAGGTGCCCGCGCGCTCCAGTTTAGTGGACGGTTTAATTTCTAACGGGAGACCTTCGAAATGTGGCAGCCTCATAGGCTGCCACATTTTTATGCCCTCTGCCTCATTCTGCATGGGAGGCTGCCCATAGAGCCGCTCCCGGCTCTCTCGATTGGCATTGAGAGGCTACGGCGTGCTTAATCGAGGCGATGGTCAAAGAAAATAATAGCCCCCGAAGCACCTGGAACCGTCACCCGAACCCTGCCATCCGAATTGGGCAGATGTTCTTCGTGTAGGGGCTTCCAAGGATGTTCGGGCTCAATGGGGGCCCCCGCAAGGCTGACACCCGCAGTCGCGGTAAGCTCCGGAGCCTCTAAACGCCAGAGCCTGGCAGCGGACCGGGAAGCGATATCAAGATTCAGCTCTTGCTGCGGGTCTTTGTTCAGCACGATGACTCGGGTCCCACCATCGGGCATTTCCGCTGCCCAGGCCATTGCCTGTGTAGGAGGAACATCCAGCGTGACCGGCCGCATCCTGCCTCCGGCAAACAGGCCTGCCAGCTTCATCCCGTAATAAACCGGACGAGCCACAAATCCCGATTCGCGGCTGCCGGCGATCGGCGTGTAGAAACCGCCCTGGGCCGCCGCGGCCGCTCCGTCAGGGCTCAGTTGCTCTCCAGGAAGATGATCCCCGAGCGCGAGCCGAAGCTGCTTCGAACCGCCGCCATGCAAGTTCACACCGGCGGTTCCATACCCTGCGAGGGTGAGCATGAATTCCGCTGACCAGAGTGCCGAGCAGAATGCGTTGCTCAATCCCGGCTTGCCACCGCGGTAACAAGAATTGCCCTCAGTCATGCGATAAACCATATTGGCCTGGGCAGCAGCGGTGGTCATGAGCTCGACATTTGCATCCAGCCGGGGATTCGGTGCGAGCAGGCGCTCGATCGTGGTTTGCGGACTGTCCGGTGGCCCCTCCGCGTAATAATGACCGGTGCATGCGACGATTCTGCCTGGCAACTGTTTCGGTGCCTCCCTGGCGAAGCGGACGACCCACTCGGTGTTCGATCCGACGTCGGGTCCTGCGAATTTAGCGTTCGGCACGCGCTCGATCACCGCACGGGCATACTGGATCCACTGGACAAGATACTTGTCGAAGTCCCAGTCGGGTGCACGCAGCCGATTACTCGCATTCCGGTAATATTCGGGCTCATTGCCGATCTGGAAAAACAACAACCGAGACCCGAGAGCGCGAGCCACATACGCAGCCTCTTCCGCGCCCTTTGCGGGCGTTCCTGTTCCCAGGTTCAGCCCGTAGATAAGCCGCCAGCCGGCCGCGTCCAGAAAGCCAGGCAGATGATCGATGGCCGTCGGCTCGATCGCCGTAAAGCCATGTGGCATCCAATTCTCGTCTCCATGGGCAGATGCCGGAAGTTCCGGCGGCCGATCGGATGCGTTGCCCTTCCACCAACAAAATTCACTTGAGTTACCGCCAATGCGCAAGGTTCCCTGCGAGGCCAGGGAACGAAACAGCGATACCAATTCACGGTTGTCGGCGGTGAAGAAAGTCGGATCGGCCAGCTGAGAGGTTTCATAGCTCAGGCCCACATAATCCTGCGGCATTGCCTGAGAGGAAGGTTTACCGAAAAGCAGAGTCTTTCGGCCGCCTGCAAGCAATGCCGAGGAAGGAACCGCGCTAAGAGCTGCTGTAGCGCAAAGGGACGCGATCACGCGCCGGCGCGTCGGTTGATGTGCTCGTGCGCAAGGGAAAGCCGTTTCAGAGCGGGTTGCGATTGGAGCTCTCCGTTACGTAAGCAAGTAGGGCGATCGCTGCGGCCTTGAAATCATGTTGTTCGCTTCCTCATTGTTGTTGAAGCGTTCCTTAACTGGATCCCAGTAAAGCTTTTGCTTCGTCACCATCGCCATATCGTGGATAAGGCAAGTGGAACAAGCCCGGTGGCCCATCTCCGCAGGGGAGATAGGTTCCGCGCGGGTGATGATGCAGTCGAGCCAGTTGCCATGCTGCTCTTTGCTGACGTAGAGATGGATCTCATCCGGTCCGATCACCGACTTGATGATCTTAGGATCGCTCGAGGCCAGGGCGGTCGAGTCGTTCAGCTTCGCGACCGGATCGCTTTTGGTGACCTGCTCATTTCCGCGCGAGACGAATATCCACCCCTTGGTACCGTAGAACTTGATGCCGTTCGGATATTCGCCGCTGATGGTCATGTGGACGCCATTGGCATAGATCGCCTCGGTCTTAAAAGGGCCATGTACGTCCCAAAGGCCGTGATCGGGGAACTCAGCATGTCCCCAAACTTCGATAGGACCAGTGTATTCGGTATTCATTCCCCAATGGGCGCTGTCGACGTGGTGCGCTCCCCATCCCGTGATCATGCCTGCGCCGAATTGGCGGCAGCGCAGCCAACCGGGACGGCTATAACCAGTCTGCGGATGCACGCGGTCGACGGTGTAATAGACGTCGGGAGTTTCCCCTAGCCACATCTCGTAGTTGAAGCCTGCGGGCACAGGCATGTGCGCAGTGTTCCCGCCGGCAGGGTCCCCGGGCAACCCGATTTCGACTCGCTGCAGATCGCCGATGCGACCATTGCGCACCAACTCTGCCGCGTATCGAAACTGAATTGTGGAGCGCTGCTGGCTGCCGATCTGGAGAATGCGGCCAGAAGCCTGAACGGCGTTGCTGAGCGCGCGGCCTTCCGCGATGGTGAGCGAGGCGGGCTTTTGCAGATAAACGTCCTTGCCGGCGCGCACGGCGTCGACCCCAATGAGTGCGTGCCAGTGATCGGGAGTGCTCACGACCACTGCATCGATGTCCTTAATGGCAAGCAGTTCGTGGTAATTGGCGTAGCCAATGACCCCATCGTGCGGCTTGCCTGTCTTGGCAGCGTAGTAGTCGTTCACGAACTTCTTCCCATCTTCAACGCGATGTGCGTCCAGATCGCAGACTGCGATGATCGATGCCCGGTCGTATTGCAAAATCCCGGGCATGTCGTGCACCCGCGAGACACGGCCAACCCCAATTGCGCCAACGTTGATGCGCTTGCTGGGCGCATACTGACCGAAAACCGACGAGGGCAAAATTGTGGGAAAACCCAGGACAGCCGAGGCCGCCACACCCGACTTCACGAACTGCCGCCTTGATAATTTACGCCTTGGTGCTGTGTCGTTGATCATCGGATTGCTACTCCTGAAGGGTTACAAATTGGCTCCGTTCTTACGCCTGGATGACCAGCTTAACGGCAAGCAGGCATTGATGCCGATCCTGGGCAATGTGCGTTCGGCCAGCCATATCGGACACAGAATAAAGACCGAAGAGGAAGCGAAACATTGCAACAAGCGATGCATCGCGTCCGCTTTGCATCGACGAATCGTTCCTTTTCTTTGTGAGGCGAATTTAATATCCCAGAACGATCGATGTCAAGGCGGGGATTAGTTGTTTTGCATTATTCCCAATATTCTAACGTGCCTCAATATTAATTTTGCGTTGTGCATAAACTGTTTAGCCTGAGCCTGAGTGCTCAGTATGGCAACTGTTGTTGACCACGGCGCTAGGAGGTCTTGAGATCAATTCCTAATTGCTGGCACTTCTTATATAGATGGCTTCTCTCGATGCCAAGTGCCTTTGCGGTATTCGTAACATGGCGTTGGTGACGCTCGAGTTCCGCAAGCACCGTCTCGCGCTCAAAGGATGCGACACGTTCGGAAAGCGATCCCCTTGAGGCTGCACCTTGTAAGGGGACCGCAGTGCTCGGCATCGCCAGGCGGACGGCATCCATATCGACTTCGCTGCTCGCCAGCAGTATCAAGCGCTCCACCATATTGCGCAGTTCACGGATATTACCCGGCCATGCATAGTCTTGCAGTGCACCGATCGCTTCGCTCGCGAACGGCACAGGCCTCCAGGCATTTTGGCGGCATACCTCGGCGGCAAAATGCTCGATGAGTGCGGGGATGTCCTCTTTGCGCCGCCGTAATGGGGGCAACTGGATGGGGAAAACGACGACGCGGTGGTAGAGGTCTTCGCGGAACGTACCCTGCTTAACCAGTGCGGCGAGGTCGCGGTGGGTGGCGACGATGACGCGAACGTCGACATGGATCGTCCTTTCGGCTCCGACGCGTTCGACCTCGCTTTCCTCCAGAACACGCAGCAGCTTCGCCTGCACCAACAGCGGCATATCGCCAATCTCGTCGAGAAAGAGCGTGCCGCGATGTGCTTGTTCGAACTTGCCAATGTGCCGTTGGGCCGCTCCGGTGAAGGAGCCCTTCTCATGGCCGAACAGCTGTGACTCGATAAGCTCGGTGGGAATCGCGGCGCAGTTGAGCGTGACGAAAGGACCCGTGGCGCGGGGACTTTTGTCGTGAAGCGTCCGGGCGACCAACTCTTTCCCGGTCCCGGTGTCTCCGTATATGCAGACGCGTGCCTCGCTGGCGGCAACCCGGTCGATCTGGGCGATCACCCGGCGCATCGCCTCGCATGCCCATATCATTTCGTGTTTGCCGACACGGCGGCGCAGGTCGCTGTTTTCCGCTTCGAGGCGGCTCAACTTCATGGCATTCTGCACGGTCAGCAACAGCTTCTCGGTCGTGAGTGGCTTTTCGAGAAAGTCGATCGCGCCCAGCCGCGTCGCCTTTACCGCCATCTCGATGTGCGCCTGCCCAGACATCATGACCACCGGGGAGCTGACCCCGATCGCCTTCAGGTCTTCCAACAGCGCCAGACCGTCGCGCCGTGGCATCACCACATCCGAAAGAATGAGGTCGAAAGAGTGGTTAGTCGCGAGCTCAAGCGCGCGCGCGGCATTGTCGCAGACTGTGGCCTCATGGCCGGCCAGGCGGAAGGCCCGGGCTAGCGTCGCCAGGGTGGACGCGTCGTCATCGATAATCAGAATCTTGGCTGCGCCGCTCATGCAGTCGTCTCCTCAACCATCGGGAATTCGAGAATAAAAGTGGCTCCCGCTCCAGGCTGGCTCTCGACGTGCACAGTGCCGCGATGATCGGCGACGACCGACTGCACGATGGCAAGACCGAGGCCGGTGCCATATTCCTTCGTCGTGTAATAAGGCGTGAAAAGCCGTTCGCACTCCTCCGGAGTGAGACCGCTGCCGGTGTCGGATATTTGCAATCGCACGTTTCCATCATTAAGCGCCGCCGACGCGCGCAACTCGCCTCCGCCCGGCATGGCATCGATCGCATTTAACACCAGGTTCGAGATCGCTCGATGCAGCAACTCCGGGTCTCCTGAGATTATCAGCGGGGTCTCGCTTATCTCGCTGCGCGACGGTATTGGCGGACGATGCTCGCGCAACGCAGTGTCGTAGAGAAGCAGCACCCGTCGCAGGACATCCCGCATGTCCAGTTTCTCTTCCTGGGGTTTCGGCATTTTGGAAAAGTCGCTGAACCTCGCGATGATCTGCTTGAGGTTGGCGATCTCGGACTGAAGGGTTGCTGTGCCTTCGATAAAGACTTCGTCGAACTCGGCGGCCGACAACTGCCGCGCACGCACCATATTCTCTACCGTCAATTGCAGCGGAAAGAGTGGGTTTTTCAACTCATGAGCGAGACGCCGGGCCAGCTCACGCCACGCTGCGACGCGCTCGCTCTGAATCAATTGGTCGCGTTGCTCTACCAACTGCGAGGTCATGCGGTTGAAGCTCTCGGCAAGCGCGCCGACTTCGTCTCTCGCATGGACGGTAACATGCGTGTCCCATTTACCTTCTGCAACTTCGCCCGCTGCGAGCGCAAGCTGCTCGATCGGTCGTGACACGCGCGCGGCAATCCAAAGGCTTGCTCCGATCGCAAAGAGAATTCCTATGCCAGCTACTCCGAACGCAATCGCGCGAATGTGTCGCTGCACCTCAACCATGCCGCGCCGCGAGTTGGCCAGCAGCAGCACGGCGAGCACACTTCCATCCTCGCCCTTGAGAGGAATCGCAGTGGCGTTCACGCTGTCCTCGCGTCGAGGCGAGATATAGACGATGCCGCTGGTGTCGGCGCCGCTCTTGCGCGCGCCATCAATTAGCGGCCGATATTTGCTTGCATCCACTTCTTCGTTGTCCGTTCCCGACAGGTTGCGGGGATCAAACTCTGCGCTCGAGTTGCGGTAGAGATAGACGTGTCCCCCGGCGGGGACGGGTAGATCGGCGAGAAAGTCCCGGTCGAGCCTCGTTCCGCCTATCAGATATAGCGAGACGTTCTCGCCGGATTCCGGGGAGCGCACCATGCGGACCGCAAACAAGCCGGTTTGCGATGAGCCATCAGGCATGGCTTCTTCTTTCAGGAATGGCGGCCGGCCCGTGGCGGCGAAGCTTGGGTCGGGGTATCCAAAGCGCGCCGGCCACTGCGCCGAAGAAATGATCTTACCGTCGGCACCGGTGATTTCCAGATAGCTGAGCTGATATTCCTGGGCGAGAGCCCCGGCTTCGTTTAGATAGAGTGCGGCTTCGCCTGTGTGAATCAAATCAAAGGCCATGTGGGTGAGGCGCTCGCTGGCGGCCATGCGGTCGAGAGCCTCCGACACATCGTTGGCCCGATGCTGAAACTCGCGACGAAACTGCCGGGCAAAGACCTGGGTCTGCTCCTGGTCAAGTCGGTCGAAGACTCGACGGACACGCAGGGAAACCGTCCATCCAACGGCTGCTACGGCCACTGCCACGGTGATCGAAAACATGATCAAGAGTTTTTGGCGAAGACTCACTGAGAAGCTCCACTTCCATCGCCAACTGGGTCGTCTACCGCGATATCGCGAAGTATCGGCGTGCCGTCTGCCGCCAGCCTCAGATCGCGCACCCGCTCGCTCACCGCATAGGAGCGAGGCAAATACAAAAGAGGCACGAGAGTAAATTGTTCGAGAAAATCCCTTTCCGCCCGATAGACGGACTCGGGATCGGCGCCGCTTACGGTTACGCTGCTTCCAGAGTTTTCCAGAATCTCATCCAGGGCCGCACGCGAATCGGGCTCTTCGAGCCGAATCCTCCGCAAGACGATATCGGCACGAGAGCTCTCACCATTGATTACCTGGACACGAAACCCCGCCTCCCGCAGATTGATGGCGATCCTTTCCGCAGTCAACTGGAGTTCCGGATTGGAATCTTCCGAGCTCAGCGAAACCTGAGGGTTCGCGCCGCCGCGCAACTCCGCCGCGCGGTCAAGATTTCTGTCAGTTGCGAAAAGAAAGGAGTAGCCGGTTTGATCACCGGGCAATAGACTCGCCGTCACCTCGCCTTGCTTCTGAAAAATAACGTTGAAAAGGGCGCTTCGGTCCACGCCCAGAGCGATCGCCTGGCGCAACTTCTCATTCTCCAGCACGCCGTTCTTCGTGATTTGCAGCGCCAGTAGATCGACAGGTGCTGAGCTGATCGTCTTCAAGTGCTGCTGTTGCGCGATCCGCAGCAACCCCGACGGCACTTCGACGAAGTCCGCCTTGCCGACGCTCAGATCCAGCCACTGGTCCCGAACGCTCCGCCGGGGATGAATCTCGACGGCATCCAGAAAAGGCCTGCCGCTCCAGCAGTCTTCATTCGCGACAAATCTCGCGACGCCGTCAGTGGATCCCGAAGCACTGAAAGAGCCCGTGCCATCGAAGGCGCCATCGGGCGTCCGGCGAGAGATCAGAAACTTACCCTGAGCAAGTAGCGCGGGTAAGTCCGGCTCCGGCGAATCGCTGATGAAGATCACCGACTGCCCCACCGCCCGCACTGTTCTCCATGGGCAATTGTTATTGCAAGCGGCTGTCAGGGACGCGATGACAGCATCCGCAGTGAGCGGCGTTCCATCGTGGAAGTGTACGTTGGGGCGAAGCTTGAACTCCCAATGGTGGTCACCGCTCTGTGACGACCACTGCACTGCGAGGGCGGGCCTCGCCACGCCGTCTGCGTCGATCTGCGTTAGTCCATCCATCGTCAGCCGGCGCGCGATCGCGTCGGAACCTTGCCACAGATCGCGCTGTGTCTCAATGCGCAAGACGCCTCCGTATCGCGGACGCGTTCGGGCATCGAGATTGCCGCAGAGGCAGAGAAGCACGAGACTAATTGCAATGCGCCGAAACACGATACACCTCGTAATCTCCGTGCTGCCCGGCCGTCGACATATCAGGCACACTCTCTGATCGCCGAACGATGACGGTCGCATCGTGAAAATCGCTGAAAGGCCAGATAGCGGTCACCGTTCCGCCCATCTCCAGCGGAGAGCTGACTGCAATTGCATCTCGACCACTGATTTCATAAGCGCGAATACTATCGTCGGAAGCTGCGCCCGAAGCCGAAGCCAGCACCTGGGTTCCCGATCCACAATCCGACCGGAGCGCGGCGAGATCGCTCCCCCAGTCGCGGGTGCCGGCAAGACGTTTCTGGGCGCCATTCTCGATCATCACGAACTGGCCACCAGTCGTGCTCAAGATCATCGCCGTTCCTGTCGTGCGAACGATCGCCGCGCCATCATAAAAAGCAGGTAGTCGAAAGCTCAGGCCCGGTGAAAGCACTCCGCTAAAGTAGTTTCTTGCGCTGTTATAGAAGGCCTTCTGCTCAACATTTCTCGGGGTGGAGGCAGCATCCGGTTCAGGGCTAGAACCAACCACGGTAAAGCCGGGCATTGGCCAAGGATCATCGCCGTCCTGGCAAGAGATTGCAAGCCGGCTGTCCAGCACATCGCCGTGGCATTGAACTCCCGGCAGATATGCCTCGAAGAAGTGCGCCGATCCTACGGCCGCGCCCGGAAAGAGCCGCCCTCGGACGTCTCTGGGAAATGGCCGATCATGCGGAACGGCAAATTCCTGTTCCTTATTCCAAGAGCTGGAATCGCCCCCGGTCGTCGGGGCGATGTAGGAGACGATTCTCTCCGGCTCCAATACGACCATGCGGCGATTTGATTCGGATTGAGCGATAAGCAGATCGAGCACCGGTTCTTTCTGCCGCCACAATGAAACTTTGCCCAGCGTAATCCCGCTGTCGGTTCTCGGCGGGGAGGAAGGCGGAAGCTCGACCGGAATCATGGCGACCTGGACGTCGGTCCCTTCCTGCACCTCCGCAACCCACAGGCCGCCAGCCGCATTCATCGAGAACGTGATGCGAATGGTGGTTGCACCCTCGGGCTCGCTCCCCGCTCCTGAGCCCGCTCTTGCCTCACTGATCACACCGAGCCCGCGCAAATCCCGCTCCAGCAGCTTGCGAATCTCGACTACCTCTTCCGCTGTCAGGGAAGAACGATTATTCACAATCAGCTTTGCCGGGCCGGGCCCGCTGATGGCTGCGATTTTTTTTGCAAGTGCCGCCGCCGGCTGGCCCGCGCTCCATCGTAGCTCGAGCGACCGGGCAAACTCCTGAGGCGATCGCCACAGTTATCAACAGCAGGAGTCTCTTGCCACAATTCATGTATTGCCGCGAATTATACAGTCTGTCAGGCATTGATCTTTACCAGGGAAGGCGATGACGGACGGCGATGAAGAAACAAGCACCGGCGCAGATTCGCGCCGGTGCGCTTAAGTGCCCTCTGGGTTCAATGAGACTGCCCGCTCTCCGCAGTGGTTCCCGGTTTGTCGGTCGACTCCCCCGGGTCCATCTCCTGCTTCATGGCCGCGCCCAGGCCGCCGCGAAAGACATCGTTCGCGAAAAAGAACTTTCCATCCGAAGGCACCATCACCATCTGGATTTTGTCCGACAGCCGCTCCGCAATGATCTTATTGATCAGCAGCGGAGACTGGTTCAGCAATTTGGCTTCACCCTGCATGCGTTCCTGGTCGGCGGCCGCAGTCAGGCGAATACGGTTAGCCTCGGCATCGGTCAGCAGGTTCCTCCGCTGCAATTCCGCCTTGCTGTCGATGACCTTGGCCTGCGCTTCGGCGTCGGCATTCTCGATCGTTGCCTCCTTGCGGGCCTCGGCTTCAAGTTTGGACTGCTCGATCTGCTTCTGCTTGAGCGGCAAAGTATATTGCATTGCGTCGGACTCGCCTTTCGCCATCAGCACTCTCGCCTGCGCCTCGCCCTCGGCCTGCTTCACCTTCTGGATCGCCTCGGCTTCAGCCTGATATTCGGCAATCTTTACCTGCTTCTGCTGCATGTCGGTTTGCACGTTTAGCTGTTCGTCTTCCTGCTCCTTGAGCAACAGGGTCTGTAATCCCTGGGCGTATTCGGGAGGGAGCTGCACGTCCCTCAGCATGACCTCTTCGACAATAATTCCATCCGCGGCCAGCTTGGTCGTGATTGCCCCCGCCGCCCGGTCCCGCGCCTCTTCGCGCTTGGTGCTGAAGATCTCCCGCACCGTGTATTGCGGAGCAAGCTCGCGCCATGCGCTCGCCGCCACTGCGGGGACGATCTGCGCATCCACGGGTTGCGGCAGGTGCGATTGGATGTAGTCGAGCTTGCGCGGATCGAGCCTGTAGCGGATCGTCACCCCCAGCCCAATGATCAGGCCTTCTTTCGATTGCACGTCCATCGCCCCTTTGCCAAAAACCTGGGACTTCGCGTTCGTGTGCGAAGTGCCGTCATCGAGCGCCGCGCCGGTGGTAAAAAGCTTGTCTCTCAGATCGAAGGTCGCCACACTCTCGGTCAACGGGCTGACGAAATGGACGCCCGAATACATAGTTCCGGGCAACGTGCCGCGGATTTGGCTGATCCGCACTCCACCCATGCCGACGGGAACGACAACGATGCTTTCGCCGATGAGCAACGGCACGCACGCGACAATCGCCATTGCCACAGAAGTCCTCCAGCGAATTTCTCCGGGCGCGGTCAGGTTCTCGACTCCGCGTGCCAACTTCCGCTGATGCGCCATCTTCAGCCACAGGTCAAACAGAGTGACACCACATGCGATAGCCAGCAACAGGACTCCCGCGACGATGAGCAGATATTTCAATGCCAGCATGGACGTTCTCCCACCAGGTCCCCACCCGGTCTTCGTTTAATTTCGCTCGCCATCTCTACCAGACCTCGGCCGCCGAGCGCAGCACAGCCAAGCCAGTCCACCGAACACCAACTCCTCCACCAGCAACCCACACGAAACGCTCAACAGAAGCGCCCCCAGCACACTGATAGCCTCTGCAAATATCTCCATCGTCCGCCCCCTGTTTCCCAGCCGGAGTTGTCGCGGCGAATCTTCCCGGTAGTCGCTCACGCTTTCCCGGTGGCAGCCGTCGGCGCGAAGGAGTGCAATATCCGGGCCGATCGGCTTCTCATTGAATGGAATGGAGTTATCGAATTGGAAGGCCAAAAGAGCGTGTCACTTCTGACACAGGCAGCGTCAGCACTGACACAATGGCCAACAAGTTAACGCCGCAGCCTGGCTCACTTGAGACGCAAACGGAAGTGACTTCCGCGGGTTTCCTCGATGTGACAGCCACCTACGGTGGTGCCCGGAGGGGGACTTGAACCCCCACGGCCTTGCGGCCTGCGGATTTTAAGTCCGTTTTCACTCTTGACGCACTATGTCGAACCCTGGCGCACTACGTCGGATAAACCATGTAATGTCAGCGACTTATATCTGGTATGTATGCTGCACAGAATCGCACCTAATTGCACCAAATTAAAGTACAAAGTGGCACCAAAAGCGGCACCGGATTGCAATCTGAATGCGAGCACTGAGCAGCTAGGAAGAATTCCGATGCGCATCTGATGCCCATGAAACCGACACGGAACACCGCTACCGAAGCGAACAAAAGGGTCTATTTGTGGAAGGTTTGAAGAGGGGGTAAAAGATGCGATCGTGACAATGGCAGCGCTCTGACCAACTGAGCTACGTCCCCAGATTGTTTTTCAACAACTTGGTTATATGTCACATAGATTCAAGCGTTTCGAAGCTTTCGCTCTTTTCGCTCGTTTCTACCAATTCGCTGCTGTGGACGCAATTTCTGGCTTTTTTGGACACCAAATGGACACCAAAGATTGCCCCGCAACGACAGGCTTAAGTCTATCAGAAGTGCGGTAAGTTTGATTCCATTTCCCATCGATCGCAGGCGACTAGCGCCGCACGCCGGCCAGGGATTTGTCGCAAGACCCACAGATGAGCAAATGAGCCATCATCCAAATGTGATGCTCCGTCGACAACCAGAACGAAGTCACTTGTCCGGTAGTCGTTAGCCTTGATCGGAAATGCCTCGGGGCAGGATGCTGAGGGAGCAAGAGATTGCTCCGAGGCATTTTCGATAAGGAGACTTGAAGGAAGTCGCCGGCAGTGGTGGGCGCTGCTATGGAGCTGAGGGCGAGACTTGGTTTCGGTGAAGGCCGCGACGAGTCCGGCGGTGGCGGCCGGTCTGGGGTGCGATGCGAGGTAGACGTGCGAGAAAGGAGCACTTTCGCGACCCGCGTGGAGCCAGTAATGCGTGATAGGACCGTAGTTTTGCGGTGAGGGCGTAGGAGTGCGAAGACGTGCTGGCACACGTTTGAGAGTGATTGGATGGTGGCGGGATCAGGAAGAGTCGGCGAGTTTGCATCGGAAGGCCAGTTGTTGCGCGGTAAGGTTGGGGCCGATGTGCATGTTGGCTCCGCAACGTGGGCAGCGCCAGGTAGCTGACTTGGAGTTGGCGATGCAGGGATCGGGCTGAGGTTGGCAGGCGAGCTGAAGGCGAGCGAGTGCGAGCAAAGCGGTTCGGTGAGCACTGGCGAGATAGCCGAAGTGGCGGATGCGGACAAAGCCTCGGGGCAGGACATGTTGGCAAAAGCGGCGCAGGAACTCGGTAGCGGTGAGAGTCATGATGCGCTGCTTATTGCCGTGAGCATAGTCTCTCCATCGGAAGGTCACGCTGTGACCATCGAAGCCGAGCAGGCGCTGGTTGCTGATGGCGACGCGATGGGTATAGCGGCCGAGATAGTGCAGCACGCGATTGGGTTCACCAAAAGCGGGCTTGGCATAGACGACCCAGTCCTGCAGTAGCAAGTTGCGCACGAGGTTAGAGGAGAGGCTGGGAAGCTGCTGCCGGGGTACTCGTTGAAGCAGATCGAGAAACTTGCCTCGGAAGACGCGGCTGAGCACCTTGACGGGAAGGAAGAAGGGATATTTGGGATGAACCCAGCTCGAATAGGTTGGATCGAAACCGCCGGCGGGAACGACGCAGTGGAGATGAGGATGCAATCGCAGGTTCTGTCCCCAGGTGTGCAGAATGCTGAGGAAGCCGATCCTGGCTCCGAGGTGCTTGGGGTTGGCCGCAACTTCAAGCATGGTCTGAGCGCTGGCGCGAAAGAGCAGCTCGTAGAGCAGCCGAGGATAGCGCTGGCAGAGCGGGTTCAACTGGTGGGGCAAGGTAAAGACGACGTGGAAGTAGGGTACGCTGAGCAGATCCTGTTCGCGTCGTGCGAGCCAGCGCTGGCGAGCCTGGGCCTGGCACTTGGGACAGTGCCGGTTGCGACAAGAGTTGTAGGAAATGGCTTGGTGGTCGCAACGTGAGCAGGCGTCCAGATGGCCTCCAAGGGAGGCAGTGCGACATGCGGTGATGGCCCTCAACACGTTGAGCTGCTGGTAACCAAGCCAGGAGCGGTTCTGTTCCCGGAAGCAGTCACCGCGGACCCGAAGAATATCGGCCACCTCCACGACAGGCCGGGTCATTTATCTCTTTTCCGGTGATAGCCTCGGCCTGCCTGGCTGACGCTGGAGAGTTGTAAACTCTCCAGCGGGTTGGAAACTGTCTGTAAGTGCCGCTGCGACAGATGAAGATACTTGGCGGTGGTCTCCAGGTCCCCGTGGCCGAGCAGAACCTGAATCGTACGCAGGTCCGTTCCCGCCTCGAGCAAATGGGTGGCCCAGCTATGGCGTAAGGTGTGAGGCGTTACATGCTTGGCGATGCGCGCATGGGCGGCGGCTTCTTTACAGGCATACCAAACGGTCTTGTCGGAGATCGGTCTATCCTGGCCGCGTTGACCTGTGCTGCTGGGGAAAAGATAGATGTGAGGCTTTTTCCAGCGCCAATACTCGCGCAGCGTTTCCAACAGAGCCGGGCTGAGTGGCAGATCTCGACCGGCGCCGCCCTTTCCGCGCTCCACGCGGATCATCATGCGCCGGCTGTCAACATCGCGCACCTTGAGCATCGAGACTTCTGTCCGACGCATGCCTGTGCCGTAAAGCGTCATCAGCAGAGCCCGCTGCATGAGGTTGCCTGCGGCATCGATAAGGCGGCCGACCTCCTCCAGGCTCAAGACCGTCGGCAACCGGCGATGATCCTTCGGATAGGGCAACTCCTCTCGGAAGTCGCGTCGCTTGAGCGTTCGAACAAAGAAGAATCGAAGTGCGGCAACCCGGGCCACCACGCTCCCTACCGCGAGGTCGCGCTCGGTGAGCAGATAGGCCTGGTAGCTTCTCAGATCATCCGGCCCTAACTTGTCTGGGGATCTTCCAAAGTGTACGGCGAACTGCTGAACCGCTTGCAGATAGCCGCGAATCGTGCTCTCGGAGTAGTTGCGTCGCTGGAGTTCTTCCAGCATCCGCTTGCGTAAATGGGTCACAGGAACCTCCTTCCTTGTGACCCCACCTTACCTCAGCCACCGCTGCTTGCTGCTCCGCTACCCTGGCAGTGTCCGCCGCGCCAGCGGCTTCGTTCTAGTCGGTTTCTTGGCCAAGTGTCAGCAGCATAGAGATGAGCAGCTCAATGCGGCCGTTGGAGGGAGAGCAGTAGTCGAAATCAATGCTTGGGGCATTAGGGCTAGAAGCCGGCCTCTCAGAAACCTTCCGGCCTCTGCCGCGTCAACCAAGAGGTGACGGGTTGAACCTCCATCGAACAACCCATTATCTTTCAAAGAAATGACTCTGGAATGGCCACCATGACCCACGAAGAAAAGTTCCTATATGGGTCAGACCCTATTTTTTGACGCGCTTATTCCTTGCCGGAAAGATCGCTGAGGCTTTTGCCTCGAAGAGCCGCTATGTCCTAAACCGGCGGCTATTTGCTGATTTTCACACTTGATACTCCGACCTGACCTCCAGTAGCGGTGAGTCGCAAGGCTGTTGCATCCAGGGGCGCAGACAACAGGGCAGACATTGTTGCCTCACCATTGTTGAGGAAGACTTCTATCGATCCAACGTCCAAGAAGATGCAAACGGAAAGTGAACTGGCGAAATTGCTTTGAACGGAGCGACGAGTCTTCCAGGCATCTCCTTCTTTTGGAATTGGCCCGCATCGTCCTCGATCAAGAAATATATTTCTAGCCGTGGGATTGAATTCGAGAAGTGTCATGTAGTCACCTCCGCCACGAAGGGACAGATAGATCGCCTCAGGCCAGGCATTAAGGACGGACGAAAGTGTGAAATCTATCCGACAGCAAGCTTGCGCTGCCCCGGCAGGCCACACGTATTCCTGTCCGGGGGATACAGTTTGATCCCTGCCACGAATGCTTGTCTTAAACAGTGAGTTCGCTTCATCGACAGGACGGTTCTGTAATGTTGGCTTCCCGTCTACTACTTGCAGGCGTAGCTCTCGGACGAGGCTAAGTTGTCCGATATATCCTTGCTCCTGAACGGCGTCTGCATAATTCCAATTATTCATCCAGGCTACGGCAAAGGTCGGCTCTAGCGGATTCGCTGATCTCCTGCCGAACGCTGTTGCCGCGTAGAAATCCGGCCCTCCGTCCAACCAAGCGCCGCTCGGTTCGTCCGGCTCGAAGCGATGGCCATCGAACGTACCCAGCCAATAGTGAGTTCCCGTGGTAAACCCGCTGGCGGTTCCATTTGCCCCACACCATAAAACCCACTTCTCGCCAACAGTCGTTCCGTCTGTCCCATGTAACGGCAAAGGAAAAAGATTAGGACACTCGAGTGTGCCAAGGCCCGAATTTTCAAAACTTCCGCTTGACTTCCACGACTTCAGATCAGATGACCTGTAAAAGCCGATTTGACCAGGCTCTGCAAGACTCATTACCCAGCTTTGGCTCGGGTCGTGCCAGAAAACATTGGGATCTCGAAAGACTTTATCTTTAATGCTCTGATCGTTCGCTCGTGGATTCGTCATCACCACCGAGTCAAATTGAAAGGAGGAGCCACCATCATGTGAGTACCATCGCCCCGTTCCCTGTCCTCCCATCGGCCTGCAGGGCATCGTCATCAGCGCCACCACGGTGTCCCGGCCAAAACCCGCGCTATCATGCCGATCAATGACCGATGAACCGGTCCAAACGTCTCCGTAAGGGGTTGTATCTTTAGGAATGGACGTGCCTCGCTGCGACCAATGAATCAGATCGGTGGAAGAGAAATGTAGCCACACCGTACCACCACGATGATGTGGAAAATCGCTATTCCACAAGACCCATAAATGCCAGCTGTTGTTGATCCAGAGCGGTCTTTGCGGATCGTTGATTCGTCCTGTTGCCGCGTTCACATGAAATCTAGGAATCCTAGATTCTATGGCGGTCGCCACGCCCGAAAACAAGCGCCGTACGGATGATGAAAACAACGTACCGCCGCCGAGCAATCCAAGCGCTCTGCGCCGTGTTAAGAGATGATGCATTCATTCCCTCCCGCAGGATTCTAGAGTTAATCTTTTCGCCTATCCAAAACTCGCAGCCCGCACCCAAATTCAGAGCACTCTTGCATCGCTCAGGAACGAACAATCGAAGGCTGCCCTCTTAGGAGAGTGGACGGCCCCCTATTGCTTCCAGATTGTGTTGAGCTTCCAGCCACGCCCGGAAAAAGTGGCCGCGTCGATCCCCACGGGGAACACTTGTATCGAACTGCCTGGTGAAGGCGAGTAAATCAGATCGGTCATGGCAATAGTTCCGTCTTGCGCAAACGCCTCCACCGATGATCGATCCACGACCAACTTCAAGTCATATGGCCTGCTGCTCAAAATGGGAGCCACTGTCCTTGTTGGAAACTCCTTGTCGAATACTTCTCCGGAATGTGTGCGGTCGATGTAGAACTGATTCTTGTCGATGTCGAAGCCAATTTCCGTCCAGTGTTGCTTGTCCGAGAAAAGCCTTAAGCCGAAGATCGGCTGGGTTGGATGTCCAAAGTTCAGCTGCAATTCGTACGGCACCGCAATCGGGTTTCCCCCTCCGTCCTTGCTCGTGAGGAGTTCAGCCAGCCGAAGACTCTGGCCCCGAAGCGGCGCAATCACCGGATCCTGCTTCAGCGCCAGGCCACCGCTATCTCTCACAAACGAGAGTTGTCGAGGCAAGCTCATTTGTCCTCGCCAAGGCGAAGTGGGCACCTTTGCCGCATACTGCCAATTGCTCATCCAGCCGATGAGAACGGGCCTTTGTCCTTGAGGCAATCCATTGAAGCTGATCGCGCAGTAATCGTCTTTGCCGTAGTTCGTCCATCCGTGAGAACCGCGCTCATTGGATGGAATGAAGTTCTTCCCGTCGAAACTTCCGAAAAAATATTGCTCGCCCGATCCGCCTTGCGGGGCTCCTGGATTAAGTCCGACCTTCAGTGCCCAGATACTTGCCGCTTCCATCAGCAGAAGGAATCTGCAGCAAGTCGGGACATTCCCAATCCCCGGCGACATCACCCGTAGGACCAAAGTCGCTCAACTGTGTCCACTCCTTCAGGTTGGGGGAAGAGTAAAAGCGGACTTTGTGTTCTTTTGGCAGCGAAACCGCCATCACCCAGGAACGTGCCTGCTCATTCCAGGAGACGCTCGGATCGCGGAAGTCACTCATATGCAAATCGAGGACCGGATTTCCCGCATATCGCGTCCACGTATGACCACTATCGAGGCTAAAGGCGATGTTTTGAGTTTGCCTATGACCTTGAGGGGTATTGCTATCGCCAGTATAAATAGCGACCAGGCATGCTTCCCCGGAACTGCAAAAGCCACTACTGTTCTCACGATCAACGACTACACTGCCGGTGAAAATCATGACGCCGTCCTTCTCAGGAAGAGCAACCGGCAATTCTTGCCAATGCAGCAGATCCTTGCTGACGGCGTGTCCCCAACTCATGTGGCCCCATTCGTCACCAAACGGGTTGTATTGGAAGAACAAATGGTATTCGCCGCGAAAGTAGACCAGACCATTCGGGTCATTCGTCCAATTTTGACGAGGAGAGAAGTGAACCTGCGGCCGATATGGTTGGTCGTACGTAGCGGTTTGTCCGTACGATAGCGAGGTAAACACGAGAATCGCTGTGGCAAGAACTCGGTGACATCTGAAGTTGAACATGCAAAGCTCCCCGGTCTGTTTTGGACGACAGCATTTTCATCTCGTGGCGGTGTGGATCAGTCGGAAGCTCCGTTTCTAGAGATGGACGCGATGGCGAAGCACTCCTCGACCGACCAGGCGGGAGTGGCTCCAGCTCGGCTGGCGACGATCGATCCAAGCGCGTTCGCGAAACGGGCAGTGACAGGGGTCGGCCATCCACGGTGATAACCATGAAGGAAAGCGGCTGCGAACGCGTCCCCGGCTCCAACGGTGTCTTCCACGGCGACAGGGAAACCCGGAACCATGACGGCTGATTGATTTTCATAGACGCAGCAGCCCGCGCTGCCAAGCGTAACGCAGATCGCGTCGATGTTATATTTCGACGCCCAAGCCCTGCAAAACGACTCCAGAGAAAATGCGGACGAGGACGTTCCCTCCAGTTCGCCGAGCGTCTGCGCCTCTACTTCGTTCAACTTCAATACGGACGCCAGCCCGCAAAGGCGCTGCACTAGCGGAAAATTCCATTGGCGAGGCCGCAGATTCATGTCATAAAAGCAACGCACTCCGGGCAAGCTCCTCGCAAAATATGCGGTCATTTCCTCCACATGAGGTTCGATTTGGAGCAAGGTGCCGAAGTATAGCCAATCCGGCCTGAGGGAGAATGCGGCAGCGCGCAAATCGTCCGTCATGCTCAGCCCGTCGAAAGCGGCGGGGCGAGGTATTTCGAAGGATGGCTCACCGTCAGAGGTCGTGTTGACCTGGGCGACTCCCGTGGCCAAGTCGCTCGCTGTCTGCACGAAGTCGGTCGCTAGTCCAAGTTGCTGCATCGCTTTGTACGCGGTGCGCCCTCGGGGGTCGTCACCAACGGCTGTGAGGAGCCCTGCCGAATCACCGAGACGCTGGATGTTTGCCGAAAAATTGAGGGCCGCGCCCCCGAGCAGTTCCCGATTTGGGAATATGTCCCAGAGAATTTCGCCGATACTCAATACCTGCATATGGTGGCTCCATAAGCTCCGAAACCAGTAGCATAATGTATATGCAGGAACTTGGCATCTTGTCTAGTTAATTTGTTTCAAAACGCATCGAGAAAAAGTAGTCTATTCCGCTTCTGAGGTGACGCTGATAAGCTCTTTCTGAATGCGCTAGACAGCTTGCGCGAGGGAATTGGGAAGATTAGCGTGGACACTGGATCCAAAAAACGCGCCAAATACCTCGACATTATTGAGAGTCTTCGGGCGGATATCTCGTCGGGACGTTTTGGTCCTGGAGCTCGCCTCCCCAGCGAGACAGAACTTATTCGCAAGTTCGGCGTAAGCCGAATGACCGTGGTCAAAGCGATTCAGCAGTTGCAGCTGGAAGGTCTGCTGATTCGCCGGGCGGGCTCCGGGACATATGCGGCGAACGGGGCTGGCGAGGAAAGGTTGGTTTTTGGGCTGCTGATCCCAGAATTCGGACAGACCGAGATCTTCGAACCCATCTGCCGGGGCATGATGAGGTCGCCTTTGGCGGCGACACACTCTCTACTATGGGGGCACACGCTCTCCTCGGGTAAGCATTTATCAGAAGAAGCGGAGCAGCTGTGCGAGCGCTATATCGAGCAAAATGTATCCGGTGTCTTCTTTGGCCCGCGGGAGTTTCCACCACCGCGCCAGGAGGTGAACGGCCGCATACTGCGAGCCTTGGATAAAGCCAATATTCCGGTCGTATTGCTCGATCGAGGTCTGCTTAAATATCCCGCACGAAGCGATTACGATCTGATCGGTCTGGACAATCGAAGGGCCGGCTATATCGTTACCGACCACCTCATCCGGCAGGGGGGAACTCATATCGCTTTTTTCGCCAGAGAGGGCTCTGCCGAAACCGTAGAAGACCGCATCGCCGGCTACCACGAAGCTCTCTACGACCATGACATGCCCATCTCGAAGGAACTTGTACTGCGAGGGGACGCCAGCGATAAAGCATTTGTTGAGAAAGCTTTGCGGACCAAGAAATTGGATTCGATCATGTGCGCGAACGACCGCACGGCGGCAAGCCTCATGCAAATGCTCCTCAGTTTAGGTGTTCGCATTCCGTCGGACATTCGAATTGCGGGAGTAGACGACGTTAAATACGCAAGCCTGCTCCCTATCCCGCTTACCACGTTTCACCAACCTTGCGAAGAGATTGGGGCAGTCAGTATGTCGGCCATGCTGGAAAGGATCAGAAATCGCCAATTGCCCCCCCGCTCTGATTCAACTTAATGGCCGATTGGTGGTACGACAGTCATGTGGCGCAAGCCTCTCGAAATAGGCAGGTTAGCCTGTGATGCACAACTTGTATAGTTAGGTTTTATTAACCTAACTATATTTTAGGCTTGACACTCGTATATTCGAAAATCTACAACCCTCCTCAGTCCGAATTTAGGAGGGTTGTATGGTCAGCTTCGATCACAACGACAGTAAATATCAAAAGGCCACGGACTGCTTCCCCGCGCCCGTACATCATTTCGCGAAGTCCTACTCAATGTTCATCAGGAACACTTTCCGCGAGCATTGTGGCCCGCTGCGATCGATTTTCTGCAACCCTCGCGTTGCTCCTTCTCGCGTTGGTAGGCGTCGCAATGCTTGGGCGGACATCGACCGCAATGGCTCAAGCTACGTCCGGCTCCATCACAGGATTCGTAACCGACCAGGTGGGCGCCGTGATTCCGCAAGCCAAAGTGAGCGTCACGGGCGAAGGCACAGGGATTGTTACCCAAGCGACCACGGACGGATCTGGTTTTTACAATGTCACCAATCTCATCGCCGGGAATTACACAGTCACAGTAGAAGCTGCAGGATTCAAGACCTTCTCCAAGCAGCACATTCAGTTGCAGATAGATTCAACCGTGAAGACCGATGCACATCTTGAGCCGGGAGCGGTCACTGATCAAGTGACGGTCACTGCTCTACCGGCGCAGCTCAAGACTGAGAAGACCGATGTTGATCATCTCTTGGAGGAGCACGAACTTGAGTCAACTCCCGTGCAGGACGATAACCTGACCACACTCTATACAACGGCCCCCGGTGTCGTACCCTTCAGTTTCCAAATCTCAACCAACGAGAATCCCTCCGAAGGTTACATGACCTCGGTAAATGGTCAGCTGTGGATGGCTAACGACTACCAAGTGAATGGGATCACCGATATAGCCTGGGGTTTCACGGGCTTGCAGATTATCGTTCCTCCGTCAGACTCAGTGCAATTGCTGAAAATAACGACTGCGGACTATGACCCGGTCTACGGTAACGTCGGAGGCATGGTCGCCCAATGGGACACGAAATCGGGCACAAACGACTTCCACGGATCGGCATACTGGATGAATCGTAACTCTTGGTCCTTCGCGGCAAATCCGTTTACCAAGCAGACCGCACCCTACAACGAGAACATTGGCGGTTTCGCTATAGGGGGGCCAATCAAGAAGAACAAAGTCTTCTTTTTTGCAGACTATCGTCTCAATCGCCGCCTGGTTGGCGCCGATACGATCGTAACCGTTCCGAATGACGCCTTCCGGAGCGGCGACTTCAGCTCCGTTGCCGCGACCAATCCGATTTATGACCCAAACACGGGTAATGCAGACGGCAGCGGTCGGACACAATTCCTAAACAATACGATCCCTGCCAATCGGATCGATCCAGTCTCCAGCAATCTGCTCGCTCTACTCCCGCATGCCAACCTTAATCAGGACCCGCAAAATAATTACTTGGCAACGGGCAAATCGTATTTCAGCACTAACGAGATCGATGAGCGCGTGGACTACAATTTCTCGGACAAGGACAAGCTATTCGAGAGTTACAACTACATGTGGTCCTATTTCTCCAATCCGAGCGTCTTTGGAATAGAGGCCGGCGGCCCTTCCGTCGCGGGAGGCAATGCCTCGACGGCTAAATCATGGAACCAGTTGCTTTCGATCAACTATACGCACGCTTTCACCCCGACGTTGCTGTCAGAGTTGCGCGGAGGCTTCGCTCGCTTCTATCTCAACGAATATCAGAACGACGTGGGTCTCGAAACAAACAACAAAGTGGGTATTCCAAACATTAACTATGGAACAACAATTACCGATGGATTAGCTGCCATAGAGGTTGGAGGTCCGGTCGGTTCGTTCACGATGGGTACACAGGGTTCCGTGCCTCGCCTCGACAGGTCTACCGTGTTCCAGCTCGTCAACAACTGGACAAAAGTCCAGGGTAATCATGAGATTCGATGGGGCGTCGACCTTCGCAAGAATCTGGAGGACCTTTTTACACTTAACCAGAGTACTCGCGGTGAGTTCGATTTCAACCAGACCGTTACCGGCACCTCTGGCGTTCCCGATTCAGGAATTTCCATGGCCTCGTTCCTGCTATCTGGAGCGGGGTCATTCGAGCGCGGCGATTTCGTCATTTGGCCGGATGAGCGTGCGACACGTATTTCAGCATATGGAGGCGATGTCTGGAAGGTTACTCCTAAGCTGACCCTAAACTACGGCCTTCGCTGGGATTACATCTCGCCGATCAGCCCGAAGAATCCCGGTGGAGACGTAAACTACGACTTCACTAACGGCAGTCTAATCCTGGCCAAGTTGGGCCCTATTTCCAAGTATTCCAATGTGGGACCCAGATATAACAACTTCGCTCCCCGCCTTGGCTTTGCATACATGGTGACGGAAAAGACTGTAGTTCGCGGCGGATTCGGACGCAGTTACTTTATCAATGGGTTTGATGCTGCCTTCAATCACCTCGACTCCTCGTATCCGGTTGCACAGGCACAGGCGGTAGACCAGTCCAGCCTGTACACGCCCATCTTTCCCATGAGTGAAGGACCGCCGACGCCGCCAACTCCGGTGTTCCCATCCTCCGGTGTAATTCCTGCTGCCGATGTGCCCGCGAATGATTTTGCCAAGGCGTTTTATCCCGAACGAAAAACATCGAGTGTCGATTCGTGGAATCTGTCCGTTCAACAGCAGCTCGGAAAAGACAGCACCCTTACGGTGGCGTATGTCGGCAACAAAGGCAATAATCTCGATTACTCTCTCTACAACGTCGACGCGGCTCCTCCTGGGCCTGGCGATCTCCTAACCCGTCGCCCGCTATACATGCAATTTGGTTTCACCGGTCAGATGTATGTAAATTGCACCTGTGATGATTCGAACTACAATGCCCTTCAAATCTCTGGATATAGACGCTTCACAAACGGCTATGCCTTCCACTCTGCATTTACATGGGCGAAGGCGTTGGATGATGAGATCGGAAACCGAGGACCGCAAGGTGGAAACCCCTACGATATTAAGGGAAGCTATGGAGTGTCGTACCTCAATCAGGCCGTTGTTTGGACTACGACGCATAGCATTCTCATTCCTTATGGGAAGGGGCAGCGATGGGGCGCGAATGCCAACGCGGTTGCCCAAACGCTACTCGGTGGTTGGACCTTTGATGGACTAACCACCCTCCAGTCGGGACTCTCTCTTTCGCCTACAGACAGTGACAGCAGCACTCTCAACGCAGATTTTGCACAACGTCCGAACCGGATATTGGGTGTTCCCCTTTATCCAAAGAACAAGAATCGAAATCAATGGTTGAATCCGGCAGCATTCGAAACTCCTCCAGTCTGCTGCGTATGGGGAGACGCACACCCGGGCATCATGCGGGGACCCGGCTACTTCGACTTGGACTGGGCGCTCGGTAAGGTAGTTACTTTCAAGACGCCTTTGAATGAATCTACAAACCTACAGTTTAGGGTAGAAGCATTCAATCTGTTGAACCATACAAACCTGGGATGGAACCCCGTCAATGATATAAACAATCCTCAGTTCGGCTTGATCAACTACATCAACGGAACTATGCGCAATCTGCAGTTTGAATTGCACCTCCGATGGTGAAATCCGAGTGGTATTCCGGGTCTGAACCTGGTCACGGCCGCGGCAGTGAAATCGCACCATCCGATCGATCTGGTTATGGTAAGCAATCGGGAAGACTACGTGTGAGCCGGGCTTGCTGTTCAGCGGATTCGTCGCTCGACCAAGTTGCCTCGTCTCTTCAGCCACCCATCGTCATATGGTCGATTCCAAGGAGAACATGAGACGGCAGGTGCTTCGAAAATGATCAGACGTGGTCGCCAATCGCGGGCGGACTTCTCCCAGGGGGTCTCGGCGTTGCTTGAGTCCCCTCATTTTGTCAACCGGGGAGCGGGAGGGGCCGTTTCTCTGTTGACGGGAGCGCAATTCTAAGCAGCTCGGTGTCTACTCGATGGCCCAATGATGCCCTTGAAGTAGAGTCGGGAATAATAGTGGTATGACTTATACAAAGTTCGGCGAGTTCTGCGGATTGCTGTTACTGGCGCTGCCACTCTGCGGTCAAGCGCAAACGCAGAACAATACGAAGGCAGAGATTATCGTCCACTACAAGCGAGCAGAAACAGCTCTCAAGACCGGTCATCCGGACAGTGCCGCCGCGGAATTCAAGGAAATATTGAAGCTCGATCCCAGCAACGCACAAGCATCCGCCAATCTAGGTGTCATCGCATATAAGCAGGGAGACTTTATGAGCGCAAAGCAGTTCTTCGTGGACGCTCTGAAAGACGATCCATCACTGTGGGACGCAAAGGCTTTCCTTGGCCTTACGCAGGTTCGCCTCGGCGAAGCAAGCGAGGGCATACCGCTTCTTAGGGAGTCGTTTATTCACGTTCTAAACCCCAGCGTGAAGATCGATGCAGGCGTGGCTCTAATCCGGTATCACCAGGAGAAAAACACTCTAGGAGAAGTCTTCGACGTCATTCACGAACTTGAACAGGCGAATCCCGACAATCAAGAGGTGTTGTATGTCGCCTATCGCGCATACTCAGCGCTCGCCTCTCAGGCGCTCGCTTCTCTCTCTCAAAAGGCGCCGGATTCGGGCCGCGTGCATCAGATTCTCGGCGAGGCAGCAATGACGCAAGACGATTTCACGGGCGCGATTACGCAATTCCGAAAGGCGATAGAGTCTGATCCTGAGATTCCGGGTATCCATTATGAGCTGGGCCGCGCCATCTTGACTAGCTCTCAGGATGCGGCAGCTCGCGAGGAGGCGCAACAACAATTCGAAACGGAATTAAGATCCGATCCGGCGGATTTCAATTCGGAGTACGAGTTGGGAGAAGTCTATCGTCTCGGATCCAATCTGCAAGTTGCACAACAACATTTCCAGCGTGCTCTTCAGCTGCGACCAGATTTCGCCGACGCGCAGGTTGGACTTGGCAATGTTTTTGTAGATGAGGGCAAGCCTGAAGAAGCTATCCTGCACTTTTCAGAAGCCATTCGCCTCGATCCCGACAACGAAGGCGCACACTACAAACTCGCCCGTCAATATCGTGTAGTCGGTCGTAACGAGGATGCAGCCCAAGAGATGATCACGTTTCAAAAGTTACACCAGTTACACACAGCCAATTCCTCGAAGTCTTCTCAGAAGGTCAACGCGCCACAGAATTGATTCACAAGACCGCGCCCTTCTGTAAGCAGAGGAACGAAGGATGCGCTTCCTGTGGGCGGACCCTCGCATTGCCTCTGTGATCAGCTTTGGAAAGGGAGTCTAGACACCACGTTGGAAAGGCTCGGTGAATGAGACTCAACTTGTATCTTATTAAGAGTTCGCTAGTGGGAGCTCTCGGCGGCCTCCTGTTCGGGTTCGATACCGCTGTGATCGCCGGTACGACTCACGCCCTCACTCACGCCTTCGACTTGAGTGCTGCCCAACTGGGCTTCACTGTTTCGATTGCCCTTTGGGGCACCGTACTCGGGGCAATGACCTCTGGATTGTTAGGAGAGAAACTCGGCGGCCGCGGCGCTCTTAGAATCATGGCCGCTCTTTATGTGTTGTCAGCTCTTGGCTGTGCGTTTGCCTGGAACTGGCCTTCCTTGCTGAGTTTTCGATTTATCGGAGGCATTGGTATCGGAGGATCATCCGTTCTCGGCCCGGTCTATATCGCCGAGATCGCCCCGGCGAAATGGCGAGGCAGACTGGTTGGGATGTTCCAGATCAACGTCGTTGTGGGGATTCTGTTGGCGTACGGTTCCAACTTCTGTCTGGCAAGGCTAAATCTCGGCCCCGCCCTATGGCATTACCAACTCGGAGTAGCGGCCGTCCCGGCGATCATCTTTCTTGCTCTACTGTTTGCTATTCCCATCAGTTCACGATGGCTCGTTACTCAGAATCGGATCGATGAAGCTCGCAAGGTTCTGGAACTCATAGGCTCGCCGGATTCGGACGCGGAATTGAAAGAGATCGTGCGTTCGATCCATTTGGATCGGGCGGCGAAACGCGAGCCTGTCTTTTCCAGGAAGTATAGCCTCCCTATCTTTCTGGCCATCACTTTGGGTATGTTCAACCAGCTATCGGGGATCAACGCGATCCTCTATTATCTGAACGACATCTTTGCCGCTGCTGGCTTCAGCAGTGTTTCCAGTGACCTGCAAGCAGTGGTGATTGGCGCCACAAACCTGATCGCAACCCTTCTGGCCATGTCTTTAATCGACAAGCTTGGCCGTAAAACTCTCCTTCTGGTTGGTTCGGTAGGAATGGTAATTTGCCTTTTCGGTGTCGCGACTCTTTTCGCTCGGAATGAACATTCAATGTCACTCTTGTGGCTGCTGGTTGGGTTTATCGTCTCGTTTGCGTTTTCACAAGGCTCGGTCATTTGGGTGTATATCAGTGAGATCTTTCCGTCGCGTGTTCGCTCTCGAGGTCAGAGTATAGGCTCTTCAGCGCATTGGATTACCAACGCCATAATCGCGGCCGTTTTCCCAACATTGGCAGCAAAGTCGGCGGCCATCCCCTTCTATTTCTTCGCCGCGATGATGGGTCTGCAGTTCTTGGTCGTTCTGTTTGTCTTCCCCGAGACGAAGGGCGCCAGCCTGGAACAGATCCAGGTCAACTTTGGTATCGAGTAGCTCGCGCTGCGAGCCAACCCGATCACTTGTCGTTAATCGATACGGAGGCATTCGTGAATCGACGCAACTTTATCCTATCCTCGGCTGGCGCCGCTTTGTATGAAAGCGGTGTTCCACAATCCATGATCCCGCAAAACAGCGCAACCATGGACAATAGCCCCACAAAGACCGTTCTAAGCGCTGACCCCCTGAGGCCGCAATACCATCTGGTACCGCAGGCGGGCGGCGTGGGCGATCCTTGCGCTCCACGTTTTTTCGAGGGAAAGTATCACGTGTTCTTTCATGGCAGTTACGGTGGCCGGGGTTGGCACCATGCCATCAGTACAGACCTCATTCACTGGCAGCATTTGCCGATCGCCCTGGCTCCCACCGAAGGAGGGTACGATGCTTACGGCACGTTCACGGGGGGTGTGCTGCCGGGCACAGAGGGTGCAAGCGTCATCTACACCGCCGTCACAAAAGTTCCGAGAAGTCGGGAAACGATCCGCGCGGAAGGTCTACGCGAAACCCAAGCCATTGCAACTTCTTTGGACGCAGACCTGCGTACATGGAAAAAGAGAGACAAGCCTGTCATCGAATCGCCGCCCGCGGGTTTGGAGATCACCGGGTTTCGTGATCCATTCGCGTGGAAGGACGGTGACACGTGGTACCTATGCATTGGCTCAGGCTTTCCACAGGTCGGAGGAGCGGTGCTTCTTTATCGTTCAACCGATACGGTCCGTTGGGAGTATTTGCATCCACTGGCGCAAGGAGTCTGGAATGGACAATCGTTCTCAAATCCAGTCCCGAGCGGTGAAATGTGGGAGTGTCCGGACTTCTTCCCCTTGGGGGATAAGCATGTCCTGCTCTACTCGACGGAGCATACGACTCGTTGGGAGGTTGGCACCTTTGATAAGTCCGACCTCCGCTTTCATTCTGAGCGGAAGGGAATTATCGACCACGGAGCCTATTACGCTCCCAGAAGTATGGTTGACGGCAAAAATCGGCGGATCCTCTGGGGTTGGGTACAGGAGACCCGGGATCCGGCCGAAAGCCGAAAGGCAGGATGGTCAGGAAGCATCTCACTTCCCCGCGTGCTCAGCTTAGGCGCGGACAATGCTCTGCAGATGGAAGTCGCCCCGGAGTTGATATCTTTACGCCGAGGCACAACGCAAATAGACCAACAGAATAACGCTTCCGAACTTACGAACGCGCTCTCCACTGCGGTGATTCATAACCGCAGTGGAGAGGTGCTCTGTACCTTCAGCACGGCTGGAGACGAGTGCAGCCTTGAGCTACAACTCCAATCGCGCTCGGGCGCGAGCAGGATGATCGCTTTGGCGTACTCCAAGGCCAACGGTGCGCCCTTTGTTGCGATCGGAGATAGACTCCTACCACTTAGCCCCAACGCCGATGGAGATTCAACCCTCAACCTCTGGATAGACGGCTCAATCATTGAAGCTTTTATCGATGGAAGGCAGGTGATCACTGCGAGATACTATGGCGCGCCGGATGAGGTTGGCGAAATCCGAATTATTTGGAAAGGACCCATCACCTCTTTGAAGAGCATGGCGGTTTCCGACATCATTCCCATATCGAGCGATCGATTAACGACCTGAATTAAGTACGCGTACCTACTGCAGTCTTTGGGCTATTGGTTTGAATTGAGTGTCCCGGGAGGGAAGAATGAAGATCGGTGTCAGCGCATTCGCGTGGACCGCAGACTTTCGCGAGTCCCATCTAGCGATTTTGCCACGCCTTCGAGAACACGGACTGACCGCCTTTGAGGTTCCGATGTTAGAGCCTGAGAGGCTGCCGGCCGCCAAGATTCGTCAGGCGATGAGCGACAGCGGTCTTACCTGTAGCGTCTGTGCCATCCTACCTCGGGAGATAAATCCGATCAGTTCGGATTCTGGTGCCAGGAAGAGATCGATTGACCACTTGATGAAGTGCTTGGAGGTAGCAACGGAGATGGGTGCGACACTCATTGGCGGACCCCTTTATGCTCCAATTGGCTACTTCTCCGGTCTGCGGCGAACCGCGGATGAATGGAACTGGGCCATAGACGCGTTTCAACAACTTTGCCCTACCCTTGACGCCAACAAGCTGGAGCTGTCCCTCGAGCCCGTAAACAGATCAGAGACATACTTTCTGACGACAGTTAAGGATGCGACAGCGCTTTGTGATGCAATCAATCATCCTCGCGTTGGAGTGACCGTCGATACGTTTCACGCGAACATAGAAGAGAAAGATTTGTCACAAGCAGCCCGCTCCGCTGGTCGAAGGTTGAAGCATGTCCATGCCAGTGAAAATGATCGAGGACTCCTAGGATCAGGACATATAGACTTTCCGGGGATCATCGGTGCCCTTCGAGAAATCGGCTATTCAGGTTCGCTAATAATTGAAGGCTTCGGCTATTCGCCACAGGAGACGACAACACCCGGAGCCTTGTGGGCAAGTGTTGACGTGACACCTGACGACATCGCCTTCGAGGGAGCGCGCTATCTGGAGAGTGTTGTCCGAAACGAAGGAGCTCGTAGCCGCGCTCGCTGAGGCGTACGTAACATTGTTCAAGTCGAAGGAACAAGGAGGCCTATGAGAAAACTTAGCCAATGCTTGACAGTGTTGTTTGTGTCTTCGTTCGCCGCTCGTCCCATGTTTGCGCAAGAACTGGAAACACGATCCAGGTGCAAGCGATGAATTTATACCGCCTTTCCAATGGACAGTTAGTCGAAGAGTAGGGCCAACCAGGCCTGCTCGCGCTGCTACAGCAAATTGGGGCGGTCCCGAAATAGATATTTCTATCGAGAGCGCATCAATCAAACAGGCGCACAACGAAAGGATATGTTGATATTCGACGATCACTTCATCGCCAAACCACGTTTCCACCTGCGGCAGTTTTGGAAACGCGGTTTGGCCTGTACGCAACAGTTGAAAATTCGCGATTGGTCAACGGGAGCCGGCTTGTAGATTTCCAATCCGCAGACTGAACGCGCCAGGGTTCACCCGGATCGCGTCACCGTGACCGCAGACATTGACACTTGCCATCCAGGTGATTGGAATGAGCAAGACGGCATCGGAGAAGGCAAACGCAAATTATGGCTCGTATCGTTGTCATCGGCGGAAGTGGACATGTTGGAACATACCTTTTGCCGGCTCTCATTCAGCTTGGGCACGAGGTTGTAAACGTTAGCCGAGGCACCGCTTCACCGTACCGTCAGCACGCGGCATGGAAGGCCATCGAACAAGTTGCCATAGACCGCAAGGCTGAAGAGGCGAAGGGCAGTTTCGGCGTGCGGATCGCGGACCTGAATCCTGACATTGTGGTGGACATGATCTTGTTCAAGCTTGAGGGAGCGCAGCAGCTGGTCGAGGCGCTACGTGCCAAGATTGAGCACTACATCTTTTGCAGCTCTATTTGGGTGTACGGTCATGCGACGACGGTTCCTTCGGTGGAAACCGACCCCACAAACGGCATTGACGAGTACGGAATCGACAAGGCGAAGATCGAGCGCTGGCTTTCACAGCAAGCGCGCAGGAACGGCTTTCCTGCAACGAGCTTCCGGCCAGGTCACATCGTCGGCCAGGGTTGGGTGCCCATCAATCCTCAGGCGAACACAAACCCCGATGTTTTCTCGCAGATTGCAAGAGGCGGAGAACTCGCCTTGCCGAACCTTGGCCTCGAGATGGTGCATCATGTCCACGCGGATGATGTAGCGCAATGGATCATCTGCGCTATCGAACACCGAGCGGCGTCGATTGGAGAAGTGTTCAATACTGTGTCGTCTCATGCTCTGACGCTGCGCGGTTATGCCGAAGCGATGTACCGCTATTTCGGGCAGGAGTCCCGGCTGTCCTTTGCGCCCTTCGATCAATGGAAACTCTGCCTGACGGAACGTGATGCTCATACCTCGTGGGGGCATATCATGCGTAGCTCCTGCGTTTCGATCGCAAAAAGCCGTCAACGCCTCGGGTATAACCCGCGTTTTACGAGCCTTGCGGCAATACAGGAATCTGTCGGCGCGCTGATCACCGCCGGTCGTGTCGCCGTTCCCAAATAAGCAATCGAAGCATAGACGGCCGATAGTTCTCGCACACGCGTTGCAGGTATGGCGGCGGCCATTTCCTGCGCGTTCCTAAAGGTTCTCAGTTCGGATTTGGGATTTGGAGCAAGTCTGCCGGTAACGACGATGGCTTCATTGCCATTTGGTTAAATGTGACCAAAATCTCTCACGTTGAAACCTGATGATAGCGCGGCAGGTACACGAGGAGAGGTTCAGCAACGAAGTTATCCCTGTCCTCCAGGCTATTGTGGCTACAGGAACGTTGCGCTCGCCTAGATGAGCGACTCGGCCTGAAATCGCCAACTGAGGCGATCAGTGACGCGCCAACGTGCAGCGACTTTACGCACGGTGGTCGCACTGGATCTATGCCGCTTCACTTCGCCCGAGTGACAGCAGCTGATGCCCTCTTTATAATTCCCCGATTGCCGAACACGGAAGCAAATAGGGATTGCAGGAGCTGCCTTTGCACCGCACACATTGTCTGCTTATGCTTTGCTTCCTGCCTCTCACCCCGCAGACTCAGGCCCAGAAGTCATCGACGAGCGAAACTCACCATTCGGCGACTGTCGATCCCCGCTTCCAGATGACGCTCCGCGATGGTTGGCGCTTCAAACTGGGTCCAGATTCTACGACAGAGCTCCGGGCTGAACCGGATGCGACGTGGACAACCGTGAGCGTGCCCCACACTTGGAATCGGGTCGGATATTACAAGGACGCACCCGCAACCCACATTAACACCGCCGAGAACGTCGTAACCACGCAGGGGGTCGGCTGGTACAAGCTCGTCTTTACGCCTCCAGCGAACGTAGACGGCATGGAGAGCTTTCTGCAATTCGACGCAGCAAGCCGTATCGCAACAGTCTGGCTAAACGGAACCATGCTGGGCACCCACCGTGGGGGCTTTTCGCGCTTTCGCTTGGATTGCACGGCCGCACTGAAGCCGGGCCAGGAGAACAGGCTCATGGTGAAGGTGGACAACACGAAGCCCGCGCTGGGAAGCTCGACCGCAGACGTGTTGCCGCTCACCGGGGACTTCTTCGTTTACGGTGGTTTGTATCGTCCGGTAAGCCTTGTCTTCGCGAAGAAGACGCACCTTGATTTGATGGACTATGGCTCTGCAGGAGTGTACGCGAGGACGACGTCGATAGCGTCTGGTAGGGCGCAGGTGCAGGTGCGCGCACGGGTGCGCAACGACAGTGAGCAAAGTGAAGCCCTTGTGCTCCGGACCAAGCTCGTTGACGCGCAGGACAAGGTTGCGGGACAAGAAGAGCAGACAGTCACAGTGGAACCAGCGAGTGTGGAAGAGCTCACCGCGAGTGTGACTGTGCCGCATCCGCATCTCTGGCAAGGAGTGGAGGATCCTTATCTGTATCGCCTGGTGGTGGAACTCTCAAACAAGTCTTCGCAACTGGTGGATCGTGTTTCTATACCTTTTGGCATCCGGCAGGTTCGATTCGATCCGAATGAAGGGCTGTTTCTCAACGGAAAGCACGTGGCGGTGCACGGGGTCGGCTACCACCAGGATCGTGAAGGCAAGGGCTGGGCGCGGGAACCGGAGGACGTTGCCGCGGACGAGGTGACGATGCGTGAGATGGGGGTGACAGGCATACGCCTGACTCACTACCAGCATGGCCAGCCGATTCACGATCTGGCGGACCGCGACGGACTTGTGGTTTGGGACGAAATTCCGCTGGTGAGCCAGTGGACATTGGGCGAGAGCTTGGAACCGACCGAAGCGCTTCGCGAGAACGCCCGGCAGCAACTGCGGGAGCTGATCGCGCAGGACTTCAATCATCCCTCAGTGATCACCTGGTCCATCGGGAATGAGATTGATTTCGGAAACAGCATACCCGCATTTGTCGGAAATAAGAGCGGCGTTGTTCCAGATCCGCTGCCCTTGTTGAGAGAGTTAAATCAACTAGCGCGAGAGTTGGACCCGAGCAGGCCCACAACACTGGCGACTTGCTGTGAGGGAATACGCTACGCACCCGACACCGTGGTGCCCATCACGGCTTCGGTCACCGACCTCTCCGGTGCAAACCGCTACTTCGGCTGGTACTACGGGACGCCCTCTGACTTGGGTCCTCATCTTGACGCCCTGCACCACACGCGGCCAGCGCAGCCCCTGGCAGTAACCGAATACGGTGCTGGCGGCGCTATCTCGCTGCACTCTGACAATGCCCTGGGCGGCCCAGAGTCTCGCAACCGACCCCAAGCGGAAGAATACGAGTCCTACATTCACGAACAGAGCTGGTCCACGCTGCGGAGCAAGCCGTATCTTTGGGCAACGTTTCTCTGGAATTCCTTCGACTTCGGAAGTACGACGCGCAGTGAGGGCAACGCCCAGGATATCAATACCAAGGGCATCGTAACCTTTGACCACCAGCATAGGAAGGACCCTTACTTCTTTTACAAAGCCAACTGGACGGCGACGCCAACGGTCCACATCAACTCTAGCCTGTACACCGAGCGAGCCTACCGGATAGCAGACGTGCGCGTGTACAGCAACGCGCAGAAGACTTCGCTGGATGTGAATGGAAAGCTGATAGGAGTGCTCGAAAGCTGCCCGGATCGCATCTGTGTCTGGAGTGGCATCGTTCTTAGCCCTGGCGCGAACAACATCATTGCAACTGGCTCCTTTCCAAACGGAGATGTCGAAGATAAAGTTCAGTGGCATCTCTCCGCCGCCGCCGCGAAGGAAACCTATATCGATTGCGGCGCGTTGGTTGCTGGCGAAAGCCCGGACCAACGCTTTGGATCGGATACGTTCTTCGAGGGTGGAACAGCGCAGGTCGTCACCGGTCCGGGATCTGGGTTCAGAGCTCCGCCACCGGCGTCGATTGCCGGGACCAGCATCCCCGAGGTGGCAGCCACATACCGCACGGGAACTTTCAGCTATCGTGTTCCGGTGGATGACGGTCAGCATACCGTCGTCCTCACGTTTGTCGAGCCGTCGCTTCATCCAGGCGAGCGTATTTTCGACGTTTTCTCGAACGGGCAGAAAGTTCTGACCAATCTGGATGTGGCAGAGGCTGCGGGAGGGGCGCTGACCGCGTATCAACGGCAATTCGAAGCGAATGCCAGGGAGGGCATGGTGATTCTTGAGTTCAAACCCACCAAAGGAGACGCCATTGTTTCCGCGATAGAGGTGCGATAGCGTCGCACCTGGGATCACGTACAACTCACTCCGCTGGCCCGTGCTCATTTTCCGCAAAGTGACCCGCATCTCGTTGATCAGCCAATCTCGGTTATTTCGGCAGCTCCTGCCGTCCAGTCGCTCGTACTCATCCAAGATTGCCTCTGGAAGACGGGCTCCACTGCAGCCATTCTCCGGGGTCGTAACTGAGTGCAAAATCGCCGAGTATCAATTTTTGAACTCGCTCAGGCTGGAAACGCGGTAAGGCCTGTTGGCAAGAGTTGAGGATTACTTCACGTTTGTTCGTCGCCTGGTGTGATTGGACGGCGGCAGATCCCCGCAAGGTGAATTTCTCATTTGGAGTGACTTTCTTGGAGCCCTCTACTCGGGATGGATCAGGAAGCAAAGTTGCGTTCCTCTGTGCCATGCGGCTCTTCGGTACGCGCGAGTTCACTAAGTCTCGAATTGTTCATGCAGAAATCAGGCCAACTCTCACGGCACGGACGGGCACTTCTTAGACTGAAGGTAGAGTTCGCATTCGTCAGGCGTGAAGCCACGGGTGACTCGTTTGCGTGCCAGATCGAGTACATCGCGCACATCGATCGCGTAAATCTGCACGGTCTCATCTTCGCTCGCCGTGGCCAGACGCTTGCCGTCCGGGCTCCAGGCCACGCTGTTAATTGCTCCGGAGTGGCCCTGCAGGGTGAGCAGTTCGCGCCCTGTGGCCGCATCCCACACCTTCGCGGTCCGGTCCTGACTCGCCGTGGCTAACCTTTTGCCATCCGGGCTCCAAGCCACGCTGTTCACGCTGTCGGTGTGCCCCCTCAGGGTAAACAATCCTTGCCCACTGGCCGCATCCCACACGCTCGCAGTCCCGTCCGCACTTGCCGTGGCCAGCCGCTTTCCGTCCCGGCTCCAGGCCACGCTGAAGACGTCGTTGTGGCCCTTGAGGGTGAGAAGTTCCTTCCCGCTGACCGCATCCCACACGTTTGTGATCCAGACGCCATTTGCTGTGGCCAGCCTTTTGCCATCCGGGCTCGAGGCCACGCTGTACACTAAGCCAGCGGGGCTCTGCAGAGTGAGCACCCCCTGTCCGCTAGCCGCATCCCAAACCGTCGTGCTTCGGTTGTCACTCCCCATGGCTAGAGGCCTGCCGTTCGTGCTCCAGGCGACTATGTACCCGAAGCCGGCGTGACCCTTCAGGGTGAGCATCTCTTGTCCGCTGGCCGCATCCCACACCTTCGCCGTTCTGTCGAGACTCGCTGTGGCAAGTTGCTTGCCGTCCGGACTCCAGGCCACGCTGGTCACCCCCTCGGTGTGGCCCTTCAGGGTGAGAAGCTCCTTCCCGCTGGCTGCATCCCACACCTTCGCAGTCTTATCGTCACTCCCCGTGGCAAGTCGTTTGCCGTCGGGGCTCCAAACCACCCTGAACACACCCCCGGTGTGGCCCTTCAGGGTGAGCAATTCTTGCCTTTTGGCCGCATCCCATATCTTTCCTGTATCGCCACTCCCCGTGGCAAGTTGTTTGCCGTCTGGGCTCCACGCAACGCTGTAAATTCCTCCGGCGTGACCCTTCAGGGTGAGCATCTCTTGTCCGCTGGCCGCATCCCACACCTCCGCCGTTCCGTCGAGACTCGCTGTGGCAAGTTGCTTGCCGTCCGGACTCCAGGCCACGCTGGTCACCTCCTCGGTGCGGCCCTTCAGAGTGAGAAGTTCCTTCCCGCTGGCTGCATCCCACACCTTCCCAGTCGCATCGGCACTCCCCGTGGCAAGTTGTTTGCCATCCGGGCTCCAGGCCACGCTGGTCACGCCGCTGGTATGGCCCTTCATGGTGAGCATCTCTTGCCCGCTGTCCGCATCCCACACCGTGTTGTCGACACCCGCCGTGGCCAGGCGCTTGCCGTTCGGGCTCCAGGCAACGCAGAACACCACGCCGGCGTGGCCCTTCAGGGTGAGCGTCTCCTGTCCGCTGGTCGCGTCCCACACTTTCGCCGTCTGGTCCCAACCCGCCGTGGCCAGACGCTTGCCGTCCGGACTCCAGGCAATGGACCTGAAGCCAGCGTTCCCCCTCAGTGTGAGCATCTCTTGCCCGCTGTCCGCATCCCATACCTTCGCCGTTTTGTCGGCACTCGCTGTGGCAAGTTGTTTGCCGTCCGGGCTCCAGGCCACGCTGAAGACGTCGTCGGTGTGGCCCTTGAGGGTGAGAAGTTCCTTCCCGCTGACCGCATCCCACACCTTCGCAGTGTTATCGTGACTCGCCGTGGCCAGACGCTTACCGTTCGGGCTCCAGGTCACGCTGAGGACTTCCTTGGTGTGGCCCTTCAGGGTCTTTTCTACCTGAGACGACAAAATTGCTTGATGCAGTGCAGTTTCCGCAGCAGGTAGAGAAGGCTGGCCGAACCTTAGTGTGGAGTCGACCGCTTGCATGCCAAGAAGAATGCTTATCTCAGGATCGACATTGAGATTTTCAGTCGAATAGGCAGCCAACGCCCGGGCCTGGGCTTCGCGGGCGTTGCGTCGGGCAGTCGCCGTTTCCGTTTCAGCGATGCCTTGCTGCCAAACGGCAATACCCTGCTGCCGCTCGGCCTCTTTTGCGCTCGTAACTGCCGCTTCTTTCTGCCGCTCGGCCTCTTTTGCGCTGGTTACTGCGGCTTCTTTCTGTCGCGTTGCTTCGGTCGCATTGGTGTCGGCGATTTGCTTCTGTTTCTTCGCCTCCTTTGTCTCAGATTGGGCGGTATTCCTTTGACCGAAGGCGTAGATCGCCAAGCCAATTGCGACCGCAAGTGCAACAGCCACAGCTCCGATAACGATCCGCTGCGTCTTCGTCGCCGACTGGCGGCTGGCCAGGATATAGTGTGAATGAACCGCGGTTGGCTTAGGTTCTTTTTCCGCGCTTCTGACTATCCAGTGCTCGGCTTCGATCAGGTCTTTGCCCCGAAGCAGGAAGCTGCTATCCGCTCCGTTTCGCTCCCACTCCCTGGCACGAGTCAGCAGACGGGTGTGAGTCTGCTTCCATTCCAGGTCGGTATCAAGAGCTCTGGTTAGCTTTGCAAAGTTTGAATCAAAGTCAGTAGTCCCGGTGAAGTCGATCCTCTGAAATTTGGCCACGGCCTCGGGGATGTCGGCGTTCGGAACGGCGCGATAGTAGATCGGAACTATCCGCTTGCCGTTGATTGCGGCGTGATCTATCTCCTTTCTGGTGTTGACTGAGGCGACCGAATCCGGACTGATGACAAACAGGAAGTTGTCGGCGGCTTCGATATTGCTGAAGATCTCTTTCAGCCATTCCGCGGTCACTTCAATGTCTTTCTCATCGAGCCAGACTTCGCGTTTTTCCGCGTCGAGAGCGGCGACAAGCTTCTGCACGAACTCTCTGTCCCGGCGGGAATACGAGATGAAGACCTGTGCCACGAAAGCCCTCTTCTACAATCGCAATAAATGGATGCTGTTCATCGAGTCCTCCTTGAAAAACACAGGTCGTTGTTCTGAGGTGGCCGTTCTCAAGGATGTTTTATGACGGGATCAGACGCAAGCTCCGAACTGTTCTGTACTGTTCGGATCATTGGCCAAGCAGAAACCGCTCGGACAGAGTGGCCCGGAAGCCGAACGGTTGGCTACGGACTGCTTATCGGGATCCGGGAGTCGAGGCAGCTTTCGATGAGTGCATCATCACCAACGCGCTCAAATGCAGACACCTGGTGGCGGCGGCTCATGAGGCCAACGGCTTATTATAGACAGCGCCGACAACTCCCAGCAACGCGCCCAGAACAAGAAACGGCCCAACCTTCCAGGCCTCGGTCATGCTGACGTGCGTCATCGTGAAATCCAGGGCGTCGCCCAACATCAATCGCATGATCCACACGGCGACCACCGCAGCAGCCAGCGTGGCCACCATCAGCCAGGGTGAAAAATTACTCGCCAGCTCCTCGAAGACAAAGATGGATCCGCCGACGGGAGCGTTGAATGCGACCGCAAGTCCTGCGCCCGCCCCTGCGGCTTCAAGAATCCTCGCGTCCTCGTCGTCTCTTAAGAGAAAGTGCGAGATCAACCAGCTGATCGAGGCGCCCATCTGCACGGTTGGGCCCTCGCGGCCGAGCGCAAGGCCGGAGCCCATGGCGAGCAAGCCACCGAAGAATTTGACCAACACGATGGCGTGGGGCGCTTGCTTCACCTCACCGCTGAAAACGGCTTCTAAATAACCTATCTAATGTGGCCCTGAAAGCGGAAACTCGCAAGTCCTCTCACTTTAGCTCGTCTTGCTAAGTTGCCGAAATGCCGGCAATTGTCTCAAATGCATAGATACGCGACACAATCGCCGCCCCTTCTCAGCGCCAGCCAAGCAACCGAAAACAATCGACCCGACTCTCACCAACGTATTCATCGTCTGTTAATAATGGAGCAAAGTGGCAAAGACTGCGAAGTCGCTCGCCGATCCGACCAGATTGAAGCCCATCAGCAAGCAAGATGGAACGCTGCAGGTCATCATCGAGACGCCGAAAGGCAGCCGCAACAAGTATGCGTTCGATCCTAAGCAGAAGATATTTTCACTGACCAAGGTCCTGCCCGCGGGTATGTGCTTTCCCTACGACTTCGGATTTTTGCCCCAGACTCTCGCGCCCGACGGGGATCCCATCGATGTATTGCTCCTCATGGACGAGCCTGCCTTTCCCGGTTGCGCGGTTCCGGCTCGACTTATCGGCATCATCGAGGGCGAACAGGTCGATGGGAAGAAGCGTATCCGCAACGACCGCCTCGTCGCTATCGCCCAGGCCAACCATATGTACAACAACGTCAGGAAGCTTAAAGACCTTCCTGACAAATTCGTGCACGAACTCCAGGTCTTCTTCGTCAACTATCACAATCTTGAGGGCAAGCGATACAAACTCCTCGGGTGCAAAGGTATCGACGCGGCGATGGTTCTGATCAAGCAGGCCCAGAAGGCCACATGAGGGCCGCGGTAGTCATGACGTTATGGGCATGAAAGAGATTCTGCTTCGGTTCATCATCGGCGGAGTAGTCGTGAGCATCTTCGCTGCCCTCGGCGAGGTGCTTCGCCCCAAGAGCTTCGCGGGACTCTTTGGCGCGGCACCGTCCATCGCGCTTGCCACTCTCGGCCTCACGATTGGCCACGACGGCAAGGCCTACGCGGCCCTTGAAGCCCGTTCTATGATAGCCGGCTCTGTGGCCTTCTTCTTTTACGCCGCCGCCGTCAGCTGGATCCTCATGCGGTACAGGCCCTCAGCGCTCGCCGCCACGGTTGCTTTATTGCCCGTATGGTTTGGGACATCCGTTGTGTTATGGTCCGTTTTTCTTAGGTAAGTGCAGATTGACATGATCGTCTCCGCAAAATTCGCAGCGCTCAAAGGGATCAAATTCCACGAATTCGCATTGCGCTTCCTCTTCGGAGGCGTCTGCACCGTGACCGCCGGTATCCTTGCCAAGCGCTTCGGTCCTGAGATTGGCGGCCTCTTCCTCGCGTTTCCCGCCATCTTTCCGGCTGGCGCGAGCCTCATCGAAAAGCACGAGCGGCAACACAAGCGGCGCATCGGCTACGATGGAACCAATCGCGGGCGCGCCGCGTCGAGCATCGATGCGGCAGGTGCGTCGCTCGGGTGCATCGGATTGGCCGCCTTTGCGCTAGTCATTTGGCGCGCTCTTCCCGGGCACGGCGCCTGGCTAGTCATTGCGATCGCAAGTCTCGTCTGGATCGCGGTGTCCTTGGGTCTTTGGCTCTTCCGTAAGAGCCGTTTCGCCCACCTCTTATCGAGGCCTTTCAGACGCGTCACCACCAGGCCTGTTTTGAACAAGTGAACGGCATACATATCTCGCGCATCATAAGCATTGTCGACGCTGATCGTTTCAGGAAAGCGTAGCGGCTATTCGACAAATTCTTCATTCCGGACGATGAGGTGACACATGGCGAAACTCACAAGCGCCGCTCGAAAAGCGCTCCCAGCGAAGTCTTTTGCGGAACCCGACAAGCGGAAATATCCGATCGAAAATGAAGCGCATGCCAGGAATGCTCTTTCCCGGGTCGCGCAATCGGGCACGCCCGCGGAGAAGGCTAAGGTTAAGGCCGCGGTAAAGAAGAAATACCCATCCATTGGCAAGAGTGGGAAATAGTTCGGCGGCACGGGGTAGCCGAACCATTTAAGTAGCTGTGAGACGCTTGTGCAGCAACCGCAGCATAGCGGTCTCTTCGTCACGAAGCGCATTCAGGTACTCTGATGTCTCGCGTTTGGTAGGTCGCTTTTTGCTTTTGACCAGTTCTCCGGCCATGTAGCATTCCAATACTGCTGGATGCACATAGCATTTCCGGCAGACGATATGAGATGAGCCGGCGCTCAGAGGATGTGCACTTGCCCGCCGTTGAAAGATTGCGCCGGCAGCGGCAAGGCCCAGGAAGACAAACGCAAGAATGATCGTGTGGAACCAGGGTGCGACCGGCTCGGTTTTTGTGGACAGAGTTTGTGGCATTGCAGCAGTGGGCATCTCATTCCTCCGCACAGCTCCTGGCACGCGGCGCGAAGCGCTCGGAGCGTTGCTGTCATGGCTGTGCGTAGAAGGTATCCACCAAGAGGCGGAAAGTTACAAGAAATGTATGAAATTGTATTTCGGTAGAAGACCACGCTGCGACTGCTGATTGCAGGTTGCGCTGCCAATAGCACGTCATTGCTCCAATAGCTGGCCTCCGCGGATATTTGACTTCGCTCCGGTGGAGGACGATTGGAGATGGCGGAGGTGCTTATCGCATGTGGCGCTCTGGTCGAAGAACCGGATGCCGAACCTTGGGCCGATGCCTATCGCCTGGGCCAAAAAAATAAATCACAGCCCAATTCTTTCGCTGCTAAAGGGTTCAGGGGCGCTCATGAGTTGAGGTCCATGCGGCAATGCATCAGCTTTATTGAGAGGGTGCATAGTCGCCGATGCACACAATGAGCGCATCGGGCTGTAGTCTTCATTTGAGATCTCGACGTCACTTGGTCTTCAGACTCTTGTTGGATAATAGTGGATTGTTGGGATAGCTTCTCAAAGCGCTTATAGGGGAAGGTTGTCAGGAGAGTTTGGCTTTGTCCGAACGATTCTGGCCGACCTTCATCTCGCATTCCCGCGCAGATTACCACTCGAGACCGCTTCGAAACTGGCCGTGTCCCAAATCTGATTGGCGCACTATTTTATACCCAGAGCTGTCCGATGCTTCGGTTGATAGAGCCCGACCTCGCCTCCACCTGGAAGTCGCATCTTCGTAATGGAACCCCATCGCGCTTCCTGAACCCCAGTGCACACAACGTTGTTCTCTGCGAGATAAGCTATTTCGGCTTTCAGATCGTCGCACATGAAATAGACCTCCTGAGTGCCGCTCTCATCGGAGGGGTGGATCGCGACTTCTGCAGGCGGAAGGGCGAAGATCAGCCAGCCGTGACCCGCATCCACAGATGCGAATTTCAGAACATCCCGAAAAAATGCCCTATCCGCCTCGGCGTTTTCACTGTAGACAATCACATGAGTGCCATAAATCATTTGTCCGCTCCTCAAAAAAGGCCTGCTTGGATGTTGTTTGGTCCAACGGGGGGCGCGAGGACTTTACCCCGTGTAAACGGTCCCCTCTTCAACGAAACAAAGGGGATTTCCCCATGGGTCTTCGGCATAGAACGATCGTTCACCCCAAGGGCGCACGATTATGCCGCCTCCAGGTGCATCATGAACTTCCTCACTCGACAGGCAGCCCAACCCCTTTGCTCGGTCAAATGCCGCTTCCAGATTGTTGACCGTAAAGTACAAAGACTTTACCGCCACGTGCAGCTGGCTTTTCGAAGACACATCCAGCACCTGGAGCGTAACAGGGCCACAATCGAAATAGCATCGGCGCCCCGCCTGCTTGCGCCCTTGTACGCCGAGTAATTTCGCGTAGAACGACGTCGCCGCGTCGAGATCTCCGACCTCCAAGTTGAGCCTGAAGAATTGTGGCACGTCAGGCGCTTCGCGCTTTGGTGGCATCGCCTTGATGCCTATTATTTGCTTTTTGGGGGGCATTCTGCAGTCCTTCCCTGCTATGTTTCACAAGGTTTTGAAAGTGCGCCAGCCAGTCGCTCACTAGCGCCAATCGCTTTCGCTCAATGCGATAAATCCGCATCCTTCCCGCCCTCTCATGCGTAAGCAGACCCGCAGCTTCAAGAACCTGAAGGTGCCGGGTCGTGGTCTGCCAAGCATGCGCAAATACCGCCGCTATCTCACCGGCAGTCATCGCGCCTCCATTGAAATAGATCGTGAGCAGGATGCGGCGCCGCGCGGCGTGGGCCAGCGCTCCGAATACAGCCTCATACGCATCAAGTCGCGCCGTTGATCTAGGCTTGAGCATCATTGATATTCAGCCATACTGCTAAATAATAGTCAACAACTATTTACTTTTGATCAGGCCGACTGCGTTTAGCCGCGCCGTGATTCGGCTGCGCACGGCTCCTGAGTCAGGGAAGGACTTATCCGTCCAGAAGCGCTGCGCAGAATCAAAGTAAGCGGCATCCCGCAGGAACCACGCTCCGTACATCTGGGCATCGCCGAACGTATCGTCTATTTCGCTTGTCTTGAACGATCCATCTTGCTGCAGCGACTGCGACAGGCACCAGTCGATCATCTGCTGGATCTCGCCTCGAACGCTGGCGCGCGTTGCTTCATCGAGCGACGGCCACGCGTAGCGGAATACGACCACCAGGTCCCAGTTCAGGTGATTTTCGTAATGGCCGCTCATGCGCAGCCCAGCCGGATAATCCAGCTTATCCAGCTCTACGAGTCGCCGTGCGATCCGGTCGAGATGCTGCACCTGTCCGTGAAGATCGCTGATGACATGGAAGGTGATTCCGGTATCGTCCATTTTCCAGGCGCGGCCATCGCGGTCCACCACCCATTGTCCCCAACACCCAGTCTCAGGATTCTGCCACTTGTCCACAAACAGGGGCATGGCATCCTTCAGGCGTGGATCGAAGGTGTAGCCGGTTTGCTTATGGCCGTAGAGCAGCCGCATGATCGCTGACGCGGTTTCGTCGAGTTCTTCGCGCTCGAATTCGCCAGTTCGCGTGAAGTCATCGTGGAGAACCGAATCAAGCTGCGCATTGAGCTTCTCAGGCGAGTTGATGCGATCCAGAATGTGCAGCGGGTACTTCGGCACTGTGTCGCTGGAGAGCCCGTCCTCAACCGTGTAGTAGAACCGCAGATACCAAACATTTGGGTCGATGCCCAGGCCCCAACTGCCGTCTTCTGGTTGCTGTTGCGCAGCCTGAGCCTGCAAGCCGGGCTGGTTGAAGCTTCGGCGCAGATCGTCGATTCGCGAGAGGGTTGTGGGCACGTCCGACGTGAAGTTCATTCGCCATCGGATCTCTCTGTAAAGGTGCATGGAGTACTGCATATTTTCACCGGCAGTAAGATGCCGATCGAGTTCGCGGATCAGCGGACGAAGTTCTGGGTTGAGTTGCTTTAGTCGCTTTTCTCGAGCAATACGCAGAGCGGCAAAATCCCAGTAGAAGCATGCAGCGTGCCATCGGGCATCCCATTCCGATTTGGCCGTGTTAGCGGGCGGCGTGAGAATTCCCGCGCGGTAGATGCGGTACGCAATCATTCCTCGCTCGATGTCTTCTCGGCACTCCCAGAAGCCAACCCCAAATGCGAGCAATAGCGTGATTGAAATGAACCCGCGTCGTACGAACCGGCTCATACACAACTCCCACGCCACTCTACTAGAAAAGTTTTGGGGATGAACTAGCTGGGACGGCCACTGCTCGATGCGCTTGAAAAACCGGACGCCCCTGAAAGCGCTTGTCGGAAATAATCACAATGAGTGCAAATCGCCAAGGCACGCATTGAGCCGTGATCGAGCAAAGGGAAATCGGCTTCTGCCAGGGAAGTTCTTTGGCTGAGATCAGCAATTCGTCTACTTTCAGGATCTCGCTTCGTTCCCTCTAAAAAAGAGAAATATCCCCTCTGGACACCCCTAAAGAGAAAAGAAAAGCCTAGACAAGCGAGAGAGAATCTCTGCGGCGTTTCACGTTACCTATCCAGTTGCCGACGCTTAAAGCCAGTCGGTGGGTGCAATTGGTGCGCCAGCGTCATTCCCGGCGGCGGAACGCAAGGATTCCCGAAATCGGCCCGCAGTGGTTACACTATTCCGTCGCGGTTCACCGGAGTGAGGTCAGATCGCTCCCGGATCCCGCAATCCACGGCGATTTCTCTGAATAGCCGTCTTCGTCCTCGTCGTAGTCTATCGCCATAATTATGCGAGCTTCCGGATGGACTTCGCTGAGCTCCCCGGTCGCCGCAAGTCCATCCATCCGGATTCATCTCAAATCCGTGCAACTGGTCACAATTGGGGCGACACCGATTCTTTTCACTTCAATAATTGGGTGAATCTTGGCAGCCAAGCGGAGCAGATCCACCATGCGCCCCGCAGAACGGCCGACGTAGTTGCAAGGAAGGCTCGTTCTATGAATCTACTGAAATCGAGGGCGCTCATAGCAAACGCTGGAACCTTCGAACTGCTCTTGTTCCTTGGCGCGATCCCCCTGTGCGCGTCCATGCTTTCAGCTCAAACCGCCCCCGCGCCTGAGCCCACAGGAAAGCTTGTGGATCTTGGTACCCATAGGCTCCATGTGGACTGCACCGGAGAAGGAAGCCCCACGGTCGTGGTTGAAAACGGACTGGGCGATTTCTCCTTCGACTGGATCCTGATCCAATCCCGCGTCGCAGAATTCACGCGCATCTGCACCTACGATCGCGCGGGCTACTCCTGGAGCGATCCAGGACCCAAACCCCAAACCTTCGCCCAGATTAACTCCGACCTGCACCAGGCCCTTGCAAAACTTGAAGAACATGGCCCCTTCGTGCTCGTCGGGCACTCCTTCGGCGGGCCCGCGGTGCGCAACTTTGCCGCCACCTATCCGCACGATGTCGCTGGAATGGTACTGGTCGATTCAGCACACGAGGGCCTGCGGGTAGGTATTGGCGGAGGAAAAACGATCCGGCTGGGAGATGGCGCGCGGGGCAGAGCAATTCCTGCACCCCATGAGGGGATCGCCGCCTCGGACAAGCCTACTATCCGCGCGGAAGACTTGCCTGCAGAATTGAAGGCACTTGATCCAATGTTCAAGGTACTCCCCGCGGACGCGCAGAGAGAGCAGCTCTGGGCGCAGCAGCAGCCTGCCGTCTACGACGCCCAGAACAGCGAAACCGGCTGGTCGGAAGAATATTTCGCCAAGTGGCTGGCCGCGCCGCAAGCCGGCACTATGGGTCCATTCCCCTCATCGTTCTCTCACGCTCCGATGGCGGCTACAAGGACGGTGACAGCGACATACCTGCGGCGCAATTGGAGAAAGAGCGCAAAGAAGGCCAAGCGAAGCTTGAGCTGCTTTCTTCGAATGGCAGGCAGGTGATCCTCAATTGTGGACACAACATGAATCTGGAGAAACCTGACGACGTGGCCGCTGCCATCCGTGATGTTGTGACGTCGGTGCGGAATCACGGAAAGGTCTAGTTAGTTCACTGCTGGGTGGCATATCGCGCGCCGTCACCTCCATTGCCTTGATTTCCGGGGTGGCCGCGGAGGCTTTCGGTGCAATTCATTCCATTTATCGCGCCATCATCCAATGTCGAAGGGGAGGTGAAGGCAGAATGAGGTCACCTAGACTCGCACAACGGTCGATCCCCGGCTATTACTCCGGCACTTCGGAGAGTGCTGAGTGCTGTGTGCTGTGTCGCCGGCATCAGACAGCGAATTATCGGAACCTGAACAGACTGTCGGTTGGCCTTCCGCCGAAGCTGATGTGCTGGCACGCCACGGCGATCTATTCCGATCTAAGTGGTGATGATGCCGAAGGAGGGGAGCCACGCTAGAGAGGCGAGGGTACGGACGCGCTTAGCGTGGCTCGGCTCTCGTGATTGCGGCATCATTGGTCCAGTGGACATGTGCTGGCGGGTGGTGCAGTAGTTTCGTTCAGCGACATTGGCCACCTCATCCAGTACTCAGGCAACATTTATGGAATTGAATCAGGGCCTTTGCGGGGAGGCCCAAACACAGACTCGGAAGTATCAGCGGGCCATGCCGCGCAGGGTGTGCTCTGCCATCTCTGTCCAACTATCACCTGGATCTTCCGGAACCTGCTTCAGAGTGGACTCGCAAGATGTGCAAGAAAGGCATCTAGATCTCCTCCCTTCAAAACTGCTGAACAGTGAGAGTATGGGCCCGTACGTTGTTTTGTCGGCGTACCCGGCGGAATTTGCTGACCAGATCGAAACCTATGGATTCTAGTATGGCTTATGTCGATTGTGCGGCTATAAGTGCGAACGGCAGCACTACTCACACTTGTTGAGTCCCCGGTTGTCCCTGAATCCGCGGCGCTTGTCACACATTCCGAAATCATAGCCGGATTGATGCGAAATGTGCAGTATTCGAGAAGCTATCGTGGGTCACCAACTCGCCGATAGCGTGTGCCGTATCGTCCACGTCCTCCCAACATAAAGACCTTCCAAGAATTAAACCTGCAACACGTCACATAACCACCCAGCGTTATCGTCGAGAGGAATTCCACGTGCACTCTCTTCTGGGAATAGGCCAGTGACATAGCTTCACAACAAGACGGAAACCAGCAAGACATCTTCGGGGGGATTCGCAAGGAGAATTCTCCTCGAAAATACGTCAGCAGCGCAGAACGATCGCTGGTTTCCGGCACGTTTAGATATCAAAAACAAAATGAACACATTGGATCTGATTTCAGACTCGTCAACGCACCGCATTCAGAGGTTTGGTAATTTCCGACGAGGTGATGCGCACTCGAATGGCAGGTACGTTGGTGTTTTTTGTAGGTGGAAGTACAGATATACGACCTAAAGCGATCCCGCGGAACCCTTTCGCCATGTAAACGACATGAGGAGGACCCATGAGGCTTAGGATCTTGATTTTAGCGACGGCAATCATATCGACTGCTGGCCCCGTGGGGCCGCCCATCGCGCGGGCGCAAAACGTATACGCAGCAATTCACGGAACCGTTACCGATGCCACGGGCGCTGTGGTGACAAATGCCACGATCACCATAGTCAATATCAGCACAAACATCACCAAAGCTGTGATGACAGACAGTAAGGGATATTACATCCTGCCGCAATTGCAGGCCGGCGGACCGTATCAAGTTACGATCACCGCTCCCGGCTTTCAGAAAGTTATTGAAGGCGGCCTCACGCTGAATTTGAATGACAATCGCGATGTTGACGCCAAGCTGAGTATAGGCTCCGGCAACACGACGGTGAATGTGTCTGCTTCGGCCCTTCAGGTCGAAACGTCAGATACCCAGATCAAGCAGGTCATGACCGCTCAGCAGTTGGAAGAAGTCCCGCTCGAAGGGCGCGACCCGGCAGGCCTGCAGAAGCTGGAGCCCGGCGTAGTTGAATCATCTGATCGGTTTGGGAGCTTCGCTACCGACGGGAATCAAAGTTCGCAGAACTCCTATCTATTGGACGGGGTGGATATCAATGACGGCCCGCTTCAGGACGAGGGCATTCAGGTAAACCCCGACGCACTTCAGGAAGAAAACGTGATAGTCAGCACGCTCAACCCTGAATTCGCCAGAAATTCCGGCGCCACCATCAACCAGATTGTGAAGGCTGGTTCGAACCAGTTTCATGGAAACGTGTTCGAGTTTTATCGCGACACTTTCATGAACTCCACGCCCTACTTCGTGACGAGGCCGGATTTTCATCAGAATCTGTACGGAGCCACATTAGGCGGACCCGTAATTCATGACAAACTGTTCTTCTTTCTCGGTTATCAGGGACTTCGAAACAGATCCGGGTCACCTGAGGGCGCCGGGACGCTTAACACTCCCAACTTTTCAGGAAACTTCACCGGCGACCAGAACTTCGTGACAGGCGGGACAAACGGCGCGGTGGCTGGAGCGCCAGGAAGCGGTCTCGCCGCCAACCAGCTCCCCTTCGCCATTCCAGGCACCTCATGCGCTCCGCCGATGACATGGAATGAATGCTTCCCGGATGGCACCGTGAATATAGCTCCGTCAATTTGGAATCCGATCTCTTTCAATGCGACATCAAAATACATACCTCAGCCCAATTCTGGCGGCGGATTTTACCAATTCAACACAGCCGACAACGCTGCTTTGGACCAGGGAATCATTCGCATCGATTACACGCCGACCTCGCGCGATGCGATTTGGGGATCAATAATCTTCCAGTCCGACCCATCGTTCAACACCCTGTCCTTTGGTGGAAGTTACTTTCCTGGATTTGGTATGGTCAGCGCGCGACACTTCAAAATATTCAGCGCGTCTTACACCCACACCTTCAACGCCAACACCCTGAATGAACTACGCGCCGGCTACTATCGCTTTAACTATGCAGACGTCGTGCCCGCTAACCCCGCACTTCCCAGCTCCTATGGATTTGCTGGAATCTCGCCACAGAACACCTCGCTTCCGGGATACCCATATATCGCGATCGGCGGTTTTGCGATCGGCAACAGTTACGAAGGGCCCCAGCCCCGGATCGATACCAACCTTAGTTATGCAGACAATTTCACGAAAATTATCGGAACCCACACCCTGAAGTTTGGCGCATCTTACGAGCAGTTTAGGGTCGATAATCCGTTCTCTTATTTGAACAATGGCGCATTTTCATTTTGAGGGCGGCACTCAAGGCGGCGGCCTGTACTCTTCAGGCGATCCGAATCTGGATTTCGAACTTGGCATCCCAGACAGTTACGGACAGACCAGCAATGGATTCATCAACACATTGGCCTCAGAGCTGTACGCCTATGTACAGGACAGCTGGAAGGTGACGCCGAGCCTTACGCTCAATTACGGCCTTGGCTGGGATGTCGAGTATCCCAAACCTCAACGACCAGTTCTCCGGTCTTGGAATCAATTGCTGGTCAAACTCCAACACGGAATCGACCGTTTTCCCTGGCGCACCTCCGGGACTGGCTTTCCCCGGCGATCCAGGCTGCAACCGGGCCGGAGGGCCCACTCCTCGTTACAATCGCTTCGGACCGCGTATCGGATTTGCCTGGTCTCCATCCTCAGGACCATCGGCAATTATCGGAACGCCCGGTTCGCATGACTTCTCGGTTCGCGCCGGTTACGGCATTTATTACAACCGCGATCAGCAGGAACAGTCGCTGCAAAACCTCGAGGATCCTCCGTTCTTCCTTAGCTCCGCCGGAGTCGGCGACGTAGGCGGTTATCCGTCGTTTGCTGCCCCTTTCACGGATATTGCCGGCAATGGTTCGATTGCGAACAAGTTTCCCTATGCGATCCCAGGGCCTGGCGACACAAACATTGATTGGGAAGGGCTCTATACTCAGCTGGGGTCTGGCGACCTTCGATCCCAGATACAGTGTTCCGTACTCTCAAAATTTCAACCTGAACATTCAGCGTTCTTTGCCGAGCAATATGATTTTGCAGATCGGCTACGTAGGCGCTCTTGGCCGCAGACTTCCCACGTGGTATGACGGCGATGCAATTACTCCAGAAGGCCACGCTGCCTGCCTTGCGGGAGCCGTCCTGCCCGGTTTCCCCAACACGACTGCCTACAACTGCAACAGCGGGCTTGCAGGATCTATTCACACCTACTTTCCGCAATTTACTTCTGCGCCGACGCTTGTTCCGGGGACTGGCGGAGGTGCGATTCCCAGCTTGCCGAACGGTCTTCCCTGGTATCACAGTGTCGCGCGCCAGACTACGGAAGGAAGCTCCAATTACAACTCGCTTCAGGTCAGCCTCATCAAGGCCCGCACCCACGGTCTAAATTTTACGGTCGCCTATACGTATTCGCATTCTCTGGACAACGGATCAGGCTACGAAAGCACAAACGGATCAGGCGGGGTGCTTGGTTCAGGGCGTTCCAATATCTACACTCCCGGCTATACCTACTTGAACTATGGAGACTCGGACTTCGACGCCAGAAATCGCTTCGTTAGTTCCTACGTTTACGAGATTCCGGTCTTTGCCGCGATCAGAGAGAATCCCATCCTGCGTACCACAATCGCTGGGTGGGAGATCGGGGGAGTAACAACGCTGCAAAGCGGATATCCAATTAACTTCTCCCAGGGACAAACCAAGTCTCTCTGGTGCGATGGCTCCAGTTACTTCGGCTGCGGCGATACGCCTGTCACCTCGAACTTCCATCTGCAACATGAGAATCCTAGGAAGTTCCAGACCTTCACGGTCGGCAACACAACTCAGTCCGGCCACTTTTTCTTTAACCCTACATCCTTCTCAGACGAGCCGTATGGAACCTATGGCAATGTGAAGCGCAATTTCTTCCATGGCCCCGGCTACAACTACACCAACATACAGCTGTCTAAGAACTTCAAGGTTTTCCCGAACAATGAGAGCCGGTATCTTCAACTGAGGGTTGAGGCATTCAATGCCTTTAACCATGCTAACTTCGCTCCTCCATTAGGAGTGTTCAACAATAGGAACACGTTCGGTCAAGTTTCGGCCGTCGATGTTTCCGCCGATCCGAACGGAGATCCCTCACCGGCTCGCAGCTTCCAGCTAGTCGGCAAGTTCTTCTTCTAGACTCTCTTTTTGAAGCTGAGCTCCATCAACTCAACGCACGTCTATCACTGTCAACCATCTGGACGCGAGCCGGTTCGTCAGAAGATGGAAATGCTCGCGTAACGCCTTCACAGTACGGTCAAAAGGATCCACTGAGCCGTATGACCGGGAGAGCATGACGCCGCCTTCCATGACAGCGAGCACATAAGTCGCGAGGGCCTCCAGGTCGGTGTTCGCGGGCAAAGCTGCTGCCTCCAGGCACTCGCGAACGGCGCCAATCCATCCGCGAAAGTTTTCCGCGATGAGTTTGTGCGCTGGACGATTCTCCGGGTCAATTTCGAGCGCCAGCCGCCCAAGCGGACAACCATATTGCGAGTCGGTCATGAGAATGCGCTCGCGGTAGCCTGCGAGAATAGCAAAGATGCGTTCGATGGGCTTCGGAGTCGCCGCATACGCGGGGTCGACAATCATCGGGCGCAGCGCTACCAGGTAGCCCTCAAGCACTTCGCGAAGCAGCGCCTCCTTGCTGTCGAAGAAATGATAGAAGCTGCCCGAGTTGACCTTTGCGTGGGCCAACAAATCGGCCATCGAGGTACCTGCAAACCCTCTCTCCCAGAAGAGGTAGCGCGCAGACTCCACCAGCCGCTGGCGAGTGGCCGGCCCCTTGGGCGTCACTAGTATCGGCTTCCGTGCGATAGCTGCGGAAACAACCTTAGCCATAGAAAACTCCTCAAACAAACTCCCTTGACAGATTCAGAATATATCGAGTTTACTTGAATGACCAACTAACTAGGAGCGCTTTGTGAGAGCCCTTTTCTTCTTAGCAATTCTCGCGGGGCTGAATGTTTCCGCCCAAGCCTCAGCTTCAATCAACGGAGATCCCGTCGCACCAGCTGATTCCACCCAGGCGTTGATCATCGAGATGTCTATTCCTGCACCTCTGCCGGAGGTCTGGAGGGCGTTCACCACGAAGGAGGGGTTAAGCAGTTGGCTTGCTCCGGACGTGTCTGTCGATCTCAAGAACGGCGGCGATTGGTTAGTAGTCTTTCCAGGCAGCACGGCAGGCGGCACCATCGTAAGCTTTGTGCCCGAGAAGGAACTGGTCATCAGCGCGCTGGCGCCGGAGCGGTTCCCGCACGTTCGCGCTGCGCGGACCCGCGCGGTCTTCACTTTCACAGCCAATGGGAACAACACGCTCGTGCGTCTTTCGCAAACGGGCTGGCAACAGGGCAAGGAGTGGGACGACGCCTACGAATATCTCGCTGCCGGCAACGCGGAGATCCTCGGTATGCTCCATCACCGCTATGTGGCTGGGCCGACCGATTGGGAGAAGATGACTCCTCCGACCGCAAAACCGTCTGGGAATTGACGGCTAAGGAGAAAACGCTATGACGAATCACTTGAATTACTGGGCAGTACTAGCAGCGGCCGTCTCGGCATTCGCGATCGGTGGACTCTGGTACAAGGTCTTCGCCGGACCTTGGAAGAAGGCTAACGGCTTCGGCGAGGACCCACCGAGCGGCAACCAGACCACGATTTTTGGAATCAGCTTCGTGCTTAGCCTGGTGATGGCGTTTAATTTGGCAAAATTTCTGGACAGCCCATCTACCACCGCAATGTGGGGCGCAACGGCCGGCTTTCTGGCCGGGTTCGGGTGGTGCTTTATGGGGATCGGCATCATCTCGCTGTTTGAGCGCAAGTCGTGGAGATATGTTTTCATCAATGGCGGTTATCTCACCGTGGCGCTGACTGTGATGGGCTTGATCCTTGGCGCCTGGCGATGACTCGCTAAGCCACCCACACACAGAATCGACGACTCATTGTAGAGCTGGCGCCAGGCAACTCTCTTGTTGGCCCGACGCCAGTCGTTTAGCGCTAGAAGTTTAGTGCCAGTGAAAACTGCCCAAAGCGGCGTTCGTCGTTCGCTCCACCATTATTGCCAATCCCACCCTTGGAGGCGGTGATCGGGACAGGAACTCCATCTCCCACGTTGGCCACGTCGTCCAGACTTTCCTGAATGTAGAGATTATGGTGATTGAATAGGTCGAATCCCTCTGCACGGAAGACGAGATTTACCTGCTCATGGATCGGAAACGTCTTGCTGAGTGCGGCGTCCAGATTCCATGCGCCGGGACCGCGGAATGCATTGCGGGCCGTCATAGCAGCCGGATACGGACCCCAATCGGAAATGCCATTCGGAAAGCCGGGGATCGCAAGAGCAGGATTCGCGAATGAAATAGCGGGCGGCAGGTCGCCGATGACATAAGTATTCGCCCCTCCTCCGTTTGCGCCATTTGTCGATTTGAATGTGTGTTTGGTGATGGGGGCGGTGGGAGTGTAGCGAGGAACGTTATAGCCCTGGCCTGCCTGAGAATCGTTCGTGCTGTCGAAATAGGGGAACGGCGTGCCGGTACGGACGGTGTAAATACCTGTTATCTGCCAACCGAAAAGTGCCTGCCTTCAGCGCGTTGTGGCCATTTGCGAAGAACGGAGTCCGATACATCGGCGCAATCACCAGCCGATTACGAATATCGAGATCGCCGTTGCCATGGTCCAATGCCGGATTAAACGGGTCCATATAGCCAAGGAGAAAGAAGGCGTTGTTTGTCTCCGAGAACGATGTGCTTAATTCGTCAGTTGCATGCGCCAGAGTGTAGTTGGCCACCAGGCTCAGATTTGAATGATGCAGATTCGTGGTCTGAAACTGGACATTCATGGCCTGGTAGTATGAGTCACCGCCCGAGCCGCGATTGTTGATGTTCGAGTATTGGTTATTCAGGCGCGTTAACCCAACGTTGCCGTTTCCGTCGGAGAGCGGATCGCCTGCAAAGACATTGCCGCTGCCCTGACCGTTGATGTTCTTGATGTCGTACAAGTGCAAGCCACGCGCGCCAGCATACTGGAGCGACAATATGGTATTTGTTGCCAACTGACGTTCCAGGGCGAGGCTGTAGAACTGCGTCTGCGCGGTGCGAATATTCTCATCGACATTGCGCAGGCTGGTAGGCGGCAATGGCACGGTTCCAGAGGAGCCTCCCAGCGGGCCGGAATTCGAACTTGTCACTGGTATTGGGCGATCGGCCGTGCCATTAAGGACAACTACCGCATAGTTTGGCGGATTTTGGATCACATTAAAGGTGACGTTGCCAAAATTGCGCTCGTAGCTGATGCCAAACCCTCCACGAATGGATGTGCGCCCATCCCCGGACAGATCGTAGGCAAATCCGACGCGGGGCGAAACCGTTCCGTACTGAGGATTCCAAAGTCCATGGATCGGACTGTTCGGAGTGGTAAATACCTGGCCATTACGGATTTGCTGGAAATAGTCGGACCCCGGAACCGTAATAGTAGTTGGAATCGAGATCCTTGTGGTTGTTGTGCTGCACGCCATAGTACTCGTAGCGGAGGCCGTAGTTAAAGGTGAACCTCGGAGTTACCTTGAACGCGTCCTGCGCATATACGGCCCAGTCGTGAAAACGGTCACTCCGAGCAAAGGAGGGCGCGGTTGCCGGTAGGTTGATTGAGCAATCGGCGGTCTGGGTCAATGTGCCAGTGTATGGATCCTCGACGCAAGGCAGGGCGCCATTCGGATTTACAGCTCCTTGAAAATTAACCAGATTGCCGGTTACTAGATTCTGTATGCCGCCAGCGGCGGTGCTCCCCAGCTGCTCGGTGGCCTGCGCATACGCACCGTAGGCGTTGTTGTCCTGGATGTAGATGACTTGTGCACCAAACTGCATCGAATGCCTGCCTCGAATCCAGTTCAGGTCCTGGTTCCACTGAATCGTGTTCTGCGGCCCGCCAAACGGAAGTCCGCCGACCGCAGGATTTTCGTTGAAGAAGCCTGGCAATTGGATGAAGGTTGTCGTGGTCGGAACTTGCGCGTTCACTGAAGTGATCAGCACCGGCGAATTCTGCAACTTTGTGTCATAGGTTTGAGAGGTATTCAACCGGCTGAAGTTGAGCTTTGTATTGGTGACGACGCTGGGATTGAAGATGTGCGTCAAGCTGTATAGATAAGCCGTGTCTGCCTGGGTTTGGCCCACATTATATTGCGAGTAGGGCGAGGCGAAGACACCGCCAGATTCGTCTACCTCGTTGTAATTCACATAGCGGAAGAACATCTGTGTGTTGGCGTCGAGGTTGTAGTCGACGCGGCCAACAATGTTGTAGGTGTTTTGCGGAACTCCGCCTCCGGCATTTGCAGGAGCGGTGAATGCCACCTGCCCAAAGACCGGTGTGCCATCCGGGATTCCGCTGATCGAACCGATCCCAGCCGGACCAGACTCGTAGATCTGGTTAAAGTTAAAGCTCTTGCCACCTCCATACGTGTTGAAAAAGTCCTGAACATTGGCCGGAGTCAACGCCAGAAATTGGGGAGTTGGCACCGCCGCGGTCAGGGTCGCGCCGCTGCGCACCCGGGTCCATTCCGTGCTGCCAAAAAAGAATAGCTTGTTCTTCAACACCGGGCCTCCCACGGCAAAACCAAACTGATTTCGCGTGAACTGGCCCTTTGGCGCAGGAAGTGCCCCCGTACCGCCCGAAGCCAAAAATGCAGAATTGATTTGATCGTTGGTCTCAGTGTTCGACGTGTAGGCGGCCAAGCGATTGAACTCCCATGCGCTTCCGTGGAAGGCGTTACGTTCCAGCCTTGGTGGAGACGTTCACAACACCACCCGAGGCGCGTCCATACTGCGCTTCAAAGTTGCTGGTGGTTACCCGGAATTCCTGCACGGCATCGATCGGCACATAAACGCCGATGCTGTCGGCGAACACGGAGATGTTTTCCACGCCATCCAGCAGGACCTCGGTCCCACTCGTGCGCTGACCATTAATGCTGAAGCCGACGCCGCGTGTTGTCGTCGGGCCATTCTGATAAGTGTTGTTGGATCGTGAATCGCCGCTGGAAGAGCTATCACCCGACGAGATGTTGCCTGACAACGCGACAAAATCATATGGATTGCGCGATAGGCTTGGCAGCTGCGAGACCTGTTCCTGGTTGACGACCTGGGACAATTCCTGCGACTGCGTGTTGACCTGAGACCCGCCCTCGCCGACGACCTCTACCTGGGTTGTGTTGCTGCTTACGGAGAGCTTTCCGTCGAGCGTCACATGCCCACCCACGGTTATTTCCACCTTGGCGGTATAAGGCTGGAAACCAGCCGCCTGAATTCTTACTTGATAGGTCGCAGGCGCAAGACCAGTGATCGTGTAAGCGCCATTGCTCGAAGTGATTTCTGTGCGCGCGGCGTTTGTGCCAAGATTTGTGAGCGTAACGGTCGCATCGGGAATCACCGCGCCCGATGGGTCCGTTACTGCCCCGGCCAGTTGTCCGCTTTCGACCTGCGCGTTTGAAAGGCGCTCAAATTGCACGGTTCCGATCAACAAGATAGCGACCGCCCAGACTACTCCGATTTTCATTCGATCCTCCCGGAAGACTGACCAAAGCTGGAAACAGGTGGAGAAGCGCCGCGCATTGTAAACGCCCTTCGAGCCGCTTAGGAGGATTCCACGCCGCTCCTCGACATGTTCTCCGCGTAGAGAGTACGCACAGACAGGGAAACCGGGGGAACGCCGTATTTGCTTGCGACGTCGTCTCAATTGAGGCTGGTAAAAGGCCTCGCTGGAGTTTTTCCGGCCGGTTTCCGTGTTATGGTCGTGACTCCGACACTCGCCGCCTGCATTTGTTCAATGCAACGGCATATCCAAAGCAGGCAGCACATCGCGTTTTGTGACGAATGGCCAGTACGCGAGACCGGAAGAGATGGAAGTGGATGAATGGGCGAGAAGGACTGAGGATGTTGTTCTCATACAAAAGCCGGAGACGGCCAATGATCCTGAATTCGGTATCTTCTGCGTTGTTGCTTCCACATTCCAAAGTTGTGACGAAATGTGATTTATGAGTGACGAAGATGCATCCGCTCAGGGTAAGTTAACCAAGAAGTCTGTTTCATCTGCACGAAGGTATCAAACCATCTTCAGAAACGTGTAGGTGATTGCAATGGATACGATGTCGTCGGTTGTAGACGCGGCGATCTCTGCCACCACGCTAGAGACTCTATTCGTTCCGCAGAGCCTGAATCGGTTCGATCGACGCAGCGCGACGAGCAGGCAGGAATGCAGCGATCATTCCCACGACGAGTAACGCAAGCACCGCCATCGCAAGCGATGTAAGTACTCCCGAACCGAAGCCGGCGAAGGCCTGGCGCAGGAGCCTGTTGGCGACAACCGAGAGGACAACGCCAATCGTCGAGTCCGCTAAGAACCCAGGCAAGGGCGCCTCTGAGGACCAGAAGAATGACGTCGATGCGCTGGGCTCCCACCGCCATGCGCAGACCTACTTCGACAGTGCGCTGGTTGGTGACGTAGCTGATGAGTCCGTAGATGCCAACGATGGCGAGCAGAAGCGCGAGACCGGCGAAGGCGGCCAGCATGTCGACGATGAGGCGGCGGCCGGCGAGCGAGCCGGAGACCAGAGATTCGAGCGGCTGCACATCAGAGGCGGTCTGCGTGCCGTCTGCCGAGGCGATGGCGCGGCGGATCGCCGGAGCCAGGGCGACGGGGTCGCCATCCGTGCGCGCAAGGAAATTCGTTGTGCCGTCGGCGTTCTGCGCGAGGGCGTAATAGCGCATGCCGTCGCTCGTGTCTTGCTCAAGCGAAGCGTTGCGAATAGTGGCCACCACCCCGACGACGACAGCCTGTTTGTCTGAGTTGTAGTCAGAGATGTGTTGGCCGATGGGGCTTTGATTGGGCCAGAACTTCTTGGCAAGACGATTGTCAATTATAACCACAGACTCGGAATTCGCGCGGTCACCCGGCGAGATCCAGCGACCGGCAAGCAGGGGAATCTGCATCACCTTCAAGTAATCGGGGCTGGCCAAGGCCAATCGCTGTGCGGACCGGGGTCGTTGGGGCCAGTGGGACGGCCTACGATCCCGAACGAGCTGGATCCGCCCTGCTGGGGATCGAAAGGTAGCGGATCGATGGCGGCGACCGCAGTGATGCCGGGTTGCGCGGCGAGATTCCCGAGCACGGAGTCGACGAAAGCTGCCTGCTTCGGCTGGCTCTTGATCATGTCCTGACCGGAGTAGTAGACGATACCGGCAGCGACGCCGCGGGGGTTGAATCCGGGATCGATGTTTTGGAGTTGGCGGAGGCTGGCGAGAAAGAGGCCGGTGCCGGTAAGCAGCAGGCAAGCTAGCGCAACTTCTCCGATGACGAACGCGCTGCGCAGGCGCTGCTTTTCAACCGAGGCGGTAGCGTTGCGCCCGCCCTCGTGCAGATTGAGGGTCTGGTGCTGGCGCAGGAGCCGGAGCGCGGGGCCGATGCCCGCAATGAGTGAAGTGAGGAGTCCGGCGGCAGCAGTAAAAGCAAGAACGATGGGGTCTATATGGACGGTGTATCCCTCGGCAAGGCCGTCAGGAATGATCCACAGAAGAACGCGGCCAAAGACGGGTCCTGCGGCAATGCCGATCAGAGTTGCGGCCCCCGCGAGCAGCATGGTTTCGGTCAGGAGTTGTCTGATGATCGTGGATGCATTTGCGCCCAGCGCCGTGCGAATCGCGAATTCGTGGGTGCGCGCCGAGGTGCGGGCGAGAAAGAGTCCGGCCACGTTCGCTGAGGCTATGAGCAAAACCAGCGTCACGACTCCGAAGAGAACGTACAGTGGCTTACGCAGCGGGCCAGCCGCGGAGTCGGCAAGTGGGCTAGTGTACATCGACCATTGGGAGCTTATGCCGAATGAGCTCTTGCCTTCACGGCGATATTCTTCGCGGACTTTCTCCGCGAGGCCGGCGTTCACTTGCGCGATGGACGCCCCGGGCCGCAGACGGAGGACGTCGCGGTACATCTCGTTATATCTCTGATCGGGAGCGAATTCTTTAGGCGCGAGCGCGATAGGCACCCAGACCTGGCTGCGCCGAGGCCAGTCGAAGTCACTGCGCATCACGCCAATCACCTGGTAGGGCTTCTGATCCAGCATCAGGGTCTGGCCGATTGCGTCATGGCTGCCCCCGAAGACGCTTTGCCACAATCCAAAGCTGATCACCGCGACTGGGCCGGCGTTGGGCTGGTCTTCCTCGGCGGTGAAGGTGCGACCCAGTATCGGCCGCGCGCCGAAGACCTGAAACCATTGCGAGCTTACGCAGCGCGCCGGAGAGATGCTCGACCCTGCCGTCGTGCAGCATGTTGAAGTTGGTGGCGCTCACAATTGCCGCAGCTTCAACCTGGTCGTGGAGGGCCGCCGCGTCCGCATAGTCGGGGACCGAGACGCCGGGAAAGTCCATGCCGAGCTGCTTGTAACTCGTACTCTGGATCGCAACGCGCTCCGGATGGTCCACGCCGGCGGGGTGGCGGAGGACAGCATTCACCACGCTGAAGATGGCGCTGTTGGCCCCGATGCCCAGCGCAAGGGTAACGATCGCGGTGAGAGTGAAGCCGGGTACCCGAATCAGTTGCCGGAACGCATGTCGCAGGTCGTGGAGGATCATAAGATGGCTCTCCCGACAGCTTTGTACGCACTTGAACGGCCACCCGTTCCGGCACGGATGTTGTTGAACGCAATGGAAAAGCGTAACCGGCGTTGTCGCCCGATGTGTTCGGATTTGGACTTCTCCGCCCGGGACTGGGCACTGCCAACCCGAACGCGGGGAGAGCCGGGATCTGACTCAAGATGGCTGTATCCGCGGCGCTACAGACATCCAGACAAACCAATGCCGAGGAAGTCTTAGGCCGTACTCCGAGTGGGTCACCTGCAATGGAGGCGATGAGGAAATGTGGGCGGCCGAATATTCGTAGGAATGCCAGGTTTGTGACCAGAGGTAAGAATGTGGGACAAAATGCCGCCAGGTTGCATCCCCATGTGTTATTCCCGCGAGGAGCTGTAATTTGGCTGTTCTCCCTAGAGCGAGACTGAGCCTAGAAGGTTGCTGTTCAGTGTTACTGGGGGTGTTGCCATGACCCGAACAAGACTGTCGGTGAGCTACCTGTCTTCTGCCGCAATCCTCGCCGTTAGCTTCTCTCATTCCGTTGCCCAGTCCGGATCCGGACTGGCTAAGTCGCTGGCTCCTGATGTGCCTGCGTCCACCTCCTCAAGTTCCAACGTGGCAATCAAAGCTGAGCAAAGCTATTTGCAGGAAGAGTTGAAATTGGCCGGCGACTATTTCGCGGGGAGGGGTGTCGTCCCGGATTTGAAACAATCGGCGTTCTGGTATCGCAAGGCCGCCGATCAGGGGGACCCTGGAGCGCAAGTGGAGCTCGGCTATTTCTATCTCAATGGAATTGGTGTCGATCGGGACGCCACCCAAGCGGTACGCTGGTTTGCGCGTGCGGCGGCATCGGGAAGTCATCTTGCGAAATTGGATCTTGCGATTTTGTATCTCAGGGGCACGGGAGTAGGGAAGGACACCGCGGTCGCCACGAAGTTGCTACAAGAGTTAGTGAAGCAACACGATGCACGGGCGGAGGGATATTTGGGAATCATGTACATGTTGGGCGTTGGAGTAGAGAAGAACGCTCAGGCCGCTGAAAAACTCTTCAAGGAAGGCGCCAATCAGAAGAATGCGGAGGCGGAGTATGCGATGGGAATCCTCTACTCCGCCGTCAACGACCATCCCAAAGACCTAGAAAAGGCAGCGAGATACTTTCGTGGGTCAGCCGCTCAGGGGTATATTCCCAGCGAGCATTCTCTCGGTCTGTTGCTGGTCAACCATCCAGATTTGAGTCAGCAGCCAGGAGAAGCAGTCCAAATGCTCACTGAAGCCGCTATCGCCGGCTCATGGAGGTCGTCACTTACCTTGGGGATTCTATCCAGAGATGGCAGATACGCGGAGGTGAATATAGGTGAAGCGTACAAGTGGTTCCTCATTGCAGCGCAACAAGGAGGGCCTGAAGCCGAAAAACTGGCCAAGAACGACCTAGCGGTCGCCAGAACCAAGCTCAGTTCCACCGAGCGAGACACGATTGAAGAGGACGCCACAGGTTGGCTGGTTCAGCATCCTCACCGAGACCTATATAAGTTGCCCGGCGGCCGGGATGCAAAGTATTACCCGCTGGACGAGGTGTACTTGAATGACGTTCCAGGGGTAGAGTTGTCGACGGGAGCGAATACGAACTGAACATTAGCGGTATCAACAGATCCTTAATAAGAAAACCCTTCCTGCACCCTGTCGCGTTTCTTGCGGGATGGCTCACTCTTGGAGCGCTCTTTGCCCTACAGGAGTACGTCAGTGTGCGCTCCTGGAACCGCCAAATCAGTCTGGGCATCCTTCTTCTGGCTTGGGGAGTACATTTTTTCTTATGGGGCATCATCTGCCAGACGCTATGGTGGAGGTTCCGAGAAAGAATAATCAAGGCGGACCTTAAGTACATCCTTCTGAGATTTGTTCCACTCAGCATTGTCCTAAGTGTTCTCGAGGAGGCGATTTGGGTCGCTTGCTCTCCCTATGTTCCAATTGGCCACCACAACTGGACCTACTCGCACCGCCTTCGTTATTACCTGAACTCCGAGTTGATCGACAACCTGGTCATTTTCTGGGTCGCCTTCGGCATGTTTCGTGGAATCGGCTATTACGAGCGGTCCCGGGAGCAGGAGTATGCGGCCGTAGCGCTTGAGTCCGAACTGGTTAATGCTCAGCTACGGGCGCTCAGGATGCAGCTCAATCCTCACTTCCTGTTCAACACCATGAATAGCATCTCTAGCCTGATGCGCTCGGATGTGGAACGGGCTGATCAAATGCTGGAACAAATGAGCAGTATGCTGCGTATGACGCTGGACAGGGGCGACGCGAAGCTTATTCCGTTGATGGAAGAGATCGATTTCATCCAGCTGTATATATCGATCCAGAGAGCTCGCTTCGAGGGAGTGGTACATCACTATGTGGCAGTCGCTCCCGAGGTGCTCGACGCCCTGGTGCCTACGATGATCCTGCAACCGATTGTCGAGAATGCGTACGCGCATGGTGTGAGGATGACAGTCGGCGAGGGTTTCCTGGGCATCGAGGCGCAAGAGCAAGACGGAAAACTCAGGATCTGCGTTCGGAATTCCGGCCGCGGCCTCGGAAAATCGGAGAACTCCGAGACCGATCGAACCGGAGTTGGAATCGCGAACACGAAGACCCGGCTCCAACTGCAGTATGGCAGCTCACAACAGTTTTCACTTCGGGAATTCGAAAACGGCGAGGTCCAAGCTGTTCTCTTGCTTCCGCTTGAGTATGGCGAACGTCTAACCGCCCATTCGAACGGTTCTCTTTATGAGACTCAAGATAGTCATCGCGGATGATGAAGTGCTGGCGAGGCAGAAGCTCCGCCAGCTCCTCGAAGTGGAGGACCAGGTACAGGTCGTCGGCGAGAGCGCGAATGCTTACGAGACGATGGATTTAGTCCGATTCGCCTGCCCAGACCTGCTTCTACTGGATATTCAGATGCCGGAACTGGACGGCTTTGGCGTAATTTCCGCGCTATCGGCTGAGGGGGACGTTGCGTTGCCGCGCATTATCTTTACGACCGCATATGATCGGTATGCGTTGCGCGCTTTTGAAATCAACGCGATCGACTACCTCCTTAAACCCTTCACGCGTGAGCGCCTCTCGGAGGCTCTGCATCGCGCACGACAACAACTACGGGCTTCCGAGGCAACTCCTCTTTCTGCTGAACGATCGTCGACCGAAGAGAATTTTCAAACTCGTCTGGTCTTTAAGTCGCGAGGCAGGATCCTATTCCTGCCTTTCGCCGATATCCACTGGATTGGCGCCGAAGAAAACTATGTTCGTATCTGCACTGGGCGCGACAACCACCTCTTGCGCGAGACCATGGCGCACTTTGAAACCCGGCTCGATCCTCGCCACTTCCTGCGTGTCCATCGTTCCGCGATTGTGAACCTCCAACATGTGAAAGAGATCCGCTCCAGCTCTCAGGAGGGCGAATCCTTTGTCCTGATGCAAGGTGGACAAAAGGTCCCGCTCAGCCGCGGGTATCGCTCGCGAATCTCCCATCTGCTTTCGTCTCAGGTCGGAAACTGATTCTTCTAGTTGAATCTGCTTTACAGGAGTCGCCATGTTCATACAAGATTTGCGGTTTGCCTTTCGCCAGTTCAGGAAGAATCCGGGGTTCTCGCTAACAGCCATATTGATGCTGGCGCTGGGAATTGGCGCGAGCGTGGCGATTTTCGCCTTTGTGGACGCGGCGCTAATCAAGCCGTTGCCATACGCGGACTCGACGCGGCTGGTGGATGTCACAGAGAAAACTGCGCTTTTTCCCCGCAACAATCTCTCCTATCCCGATTATGTCGATTGGAAGCGGATGAATACCGTCTTCGCGTCACTGGATGTTTATCAAGGCTCGGGCTTCCTGCTGCGCACTTCGACCGGAACGGAGCCGGTCCCGGCCGCGCGCGTGAGCGATGGCTTCTTTCGAACGTTGGGTGTAGTCCCTATTCTCGGTCGAGATTTTTATGCCGGTGAAGACCGTCCGAGTGCTGCGAAGGCAGTGATCCTGAGCTACTCGACGTGGCAGCGGAGGTTTGGAGGCAGGAAAGATGTGATCGGCGAGACAATCTCTCTGAGCGGTCTTCCGGTAACCGTGGTCGGTGTGCTTCCGGCGGGTTTTCAGTTCGCGCCAAGGGGAGACGCAGAGCTATGGGTGACGCTTCAGGCGGACGGCCCATGCGACGTGAGACGAGCCTGCCACGGTCTTTATGGTGTCGCGCGCCTGAAGGACGGGGTTACGGTCGAAGCGGCGCTGGCGGACATGAGTACGATCGCCAGACAGCTGGAGAGACAGTATCCTGATTCGAACCGGGACCAGGAGGCAAACGTCGCCCCACTGTCTGAAACCATTGTGGGGCAAGTGCGGCCAATTCTGTTGGCCTTGTTGGGCGGCGCCGGCTTGTTGCTATTGATTGCGTGCGTCAATGTGTCGAGTCTGTTGCTCGTGCGCTCGGAGAGCAGGAGGCGGGAGATAGCGATTCGAGGAGCCTTGGGTGCATCACCGGCGCGGCTGACAAAACAGTTCCTTACCGAGGGGTTGATGCTCGTCGCGGTGGGAAACCTGCTTGGCCTGGCGTGGGCTTCCGGAGCGATGCAATTACTGCTCCGGCTTATTCCGGCGAATTTGCTAGCGTTTGTGCCTTTTCTGTCCGGACTCGGGCTCAACGTTCGTGTGCTAGCATTCGCGGGCGCGATCTCACTCCTGGCGATGTCCATCTTCTCATTGACGCCAATCCTGCGGTTGTCTTCGTCGGGGATGAGGGTGGAGATGCGGAGCGGCCTAACGGAGGGAAGCCGAGGCTCGGCCGGGACCTTGTGGAGGCGGTTCGGCGCGAACCTGGTGGTGTTGGAACTAGCCCTCGCCATGGTGTTGTTGGTTGCCGCGGGATTGTTGAGCAAAAGTCTCTATCGGCTACTGCATGTTGATCTGAACTTTCAACCCGACCACCTGGCAACGCTTCAAGTGGCGCTGCCGAAAGTAGGCTATGAAAAGGATGCCCAGCAAGTCGCGGCGCAACGGGAGATAGTGAGGCGAATCGGAAGCATTCCCGGGGTGACGTCGGTTAGCGTGACGAGCCTGCTGCCCGTGAGCGGCAATGGCAACACCGACTGGATACGGATTGCGGGGCGACCCTACAACGGAGTTCACAACGAAGTGAATGAGCGGGACGTGAGCGCGGATTACTTCGCTACGTTGCATGCCAGATTGTTGCGGGGACGCTTCTTCACCGATGCCGAGGATGTGTCCAAACCGTCGGTGATAGTCGTCAATCAGGCATTGGCGGAAAAGTACTTTCCCGGCGAAGACCCGATCGGGAAGCGGATCGGCGATACCGAGCTGACGCCTAAGTCGATGCGGCAGATCATCGGGGTGGTTGACGATATCAGGGAGAGTTCTCTGGACCAGGAGATCTGGCCCGCAGAATACGAGCCCTTCAAACAAAGTCCAGACTCATATTTCTCGCTCGTTGTCCGCACGTCGCAGGACCCGGCGCCGGTGCTACCCGAGATTGACGCGACGATTCGAAGGATTGATCCGGGGATTGGAACAGTTGGCGAAGCTACCATGATCGAACAGATCCACGGCTCATCCAGCGCCTATCTACATCGTTCATCGGCCGCGTTGGTTGGCGGATTCGCATTGCTAGCCTTGGTGTTAGGAGTGGCTGGGCTTTACGGCGTAATCGCTTATTCAGTGAGCCAACGGACGCGGGAGATCGGAGTGCGCATGGCGGTGGGCGCACAGCGAGCTTCGGTGTATCAGCTCATTCTGAAAGAGGCGGGATGGCTGACGTTTTTCGGGATTACGACGGGGTTGGCCTGTTCGGTTGGGGTGGCGACTTTAATTCGGAGCCTGCTGTTTGGAGTAACGGCCTGGGACGTTTCTACGCTGGGAGCAGTTGCCGGAAGCCTGGGAGTTTGTGCGATGCTGGCGAGTTATTTCCCAGCCCGACGCGCGGCTTCAGTGAACCCGGTGGAGGCTTTGCGGGCGGAATAGCCAGTTTTGTAGTGGGGAACTTCAGGTTAGCTTCTTCGCTTCAGCGAGCGACCAGCGTGATGAACGAACCCCCAGCGGAAGCCAACGTCAACTAATTAGTTACCGGGGCTGAAGGGACCCGACGCTTGGTCACAAGAAACCCTCCATTGATCCCAATCCCCTTGTCCCTCCCGGTGCCTAACTCTATACTCTGACTTCGGCCGCAGTTCGGTTACCGAAGCTTTTACCGAAACAGCATGAACCAATTACGTCTAGCTTCGTCCGCCTTCCTCCCTTTCTTGGTCTGTGTCATCACCTTTAGCCAGGACAGTCCCATGTTCCGCGGGGATCCAGGCCACTCGGGAATCTATGCCGGTCCAGGGGCACCCGAATTCCATGAGATCCGTTGGCGTTTCCGCACGAATGGCGAAGTTATATCATCACCTGCGATCGCTGCAGGAATCGCCTACGTCGGGAGCGACGATGGGGATCTCTACGCCATCGATGAATCTACAGGAAAGTTGAGATGGAAATTCAAGACCAGCGCACGCATTCCGTCATCACCTGCGGTGGCAGCAGGCGTCGTGTATTTCACAAGTTACGACGGCAATTTCTACGCAGTCGACGCTCTAAGCGGAAAGCTCAGATGGAAGTTTGGGGATCCAGGCGAACGCCGATACACCGGCACCCACCTGCACGGAATGCTGCCAGCGGGTGAAAGAATGCCCGATCCTTTCGACGTCTACCTTTCCTCGCCTTCTGTTTGGAATGGCATGGTGTATTTCGGGAGCGGCGACGGCAATGTCTACGCCCTCAACGCTCTGAGCGGAGCCATGCAATGGAAGTTTCAGACCGGCGATGTCGTGCATGCCTCTCCAGCCATTGCAGCGGGAAAGCTATACATCGGCAGCTGGGACAGCTATTTCTACGCTCTCGATGCGAACACAGGAAAACAGGTATGGCGATTCAAGACTGGTGAAGACCCTAAGATTCACAACCAGGTCGGCATTCAATCCTCCGCTACGATCGTCGACGGAGTCGTCTATTTCGGTTGCCGCGACTCGAATCTCTATGCCCTTGACGCCGCGACTGGGCGGGAACGCTGGTCCTTCTCCAACCACGGCTCCTGGGTCATTACCTCTCCGGTCGTCAAGGATGGCAAGGTGTATTTCGCTACCTCAGACTCCGCGCTCTTTCATGCCCTCGACGCGAAGACCGGCGCGGCACTCTACTCCATCAAGTTTCAATGGCCTATCTTCGGTTCTCCGGCAATAGCCGGAAACACGCTTTATCTCCCGGAACAGAATGGAAAGCTGACAGCCATCGACCTCGTCACGCACAAGACGGCATGGGTCTTCCAGTCTGACGCCTCCCGACAAAACCTTCCTAAGCTCTCCAAGCCCGACGGTAGCCCCGCCTATGAATCTATCTTCTCTTCGAGTTTCTATGACGACACAATCGTTGGTATCAATAAGCTCCACTCGGTCGGTACGATCCTCTCTTCCCCCGTCGTCTCTGGACAAGCTGTATATCTAGGAACAGCCGATGGGAGTCTATATGCATTGCAGTAGGGCATTCGCGAAACTGACGGGGTCCTCTGAGGGCGAGAGATGGGTGGTTGCCAAACTGGAATCTGACTCCGTACGAGGTTGAAGCGATGGAAAACCTGCTGCAGGATGTTCGCTACGGTATCAAGTCTCTCCTGAAGTCCCGTCGATTTAGTGTTTCGGCGGTGCTCACGCTTGCGCTGGGGATTGGAGTGAACACGGCCATGTTCAGCGTGATTCATTCCGTATTGCTGGAGCCCTGGCCTTTGAAGGATCCGGCCCGTGTGTTGGTAGTGTTACAACGTCTGGCGAGCGGGAACACCAATCTTTTCTCAACCCAGGATTTTCTTGATTGGAAGCAGCAGCACGGACTCCTGGCGAAGATGGGCGCACATGTTTCGTGGCAGTTTGACATTGGGAGCGCCGAGAATCTGCCTGAGCGAATCAGCGGCGGCCAGGTATCGCACGACATGCTGCCATTGCTCGGCGTGCGGCCGGTGCTGGGACGCCTGTTTTCGGAACAGGAGGATGTTCCGGGATCGGGTAATTTTGTCGAGCTTAGCTATGATTTGTGGAAGAACCGCTACAAGTCCGATACCAGCATCGCTGGCAAAGCCATTCAGTTGAACGGGGCCCCTTACACGGTTGTCGGCGTTATGCCGGAGGGGTTCGACTACTTCGACAGTAAGGAGCTGCTCTGGACGCCCCTGCAATTGCGTTCAGACAGCGGCGTCACTTCATCGCCGAACGTCCATTGGCTTGGAGCCCTTGTCCGCCTGCCGGATGGAGTGAGTTTGCAACAGGCACGTGCGGAGTTGGATGGCATCGCCGCTCGCGTGCACCGGGCAGATGGAACGGCCGATCTGGGATTCGGGATAAATCTGCAGACTCTTGATGACGCCTTCACGAGTGACTTTAGACCCGCACTGTTGATGTTGATGGGTTGCGTAGGCTTTGTGCTACTCATCGCCTGCGTGAATGTGGCAAACCTATTGCTCGCCCGAGGCGCATCTCGTCGGTGTGAGATGGCAGTTCGTAAGGCCCTCGGAGCCTCGCGGTTGCGAATTGTTCGGCAGCTGCTCATCGAGAGCCTACTGTTAGCGGCGGTCGGCGGTACCCTCGGAGTTTTGTTGGCGTTTCTTGCGTTGCGTGGATTCCTGGCGATTCATCCTCTGAGCGTTCCTCGCATCGAGCGGATCGGCATTGACCGCGGCGTACTTGGGTTTTCTCTTTTAGTTTCCGTGTTCGTTGGTATTCTGTTCGGACTTGCGCCCGCTATCGAAGCGGCGCGCCTGGATGTCAACGAGGGTCTCCGGGAGCGGGAGAGCACAGGGAGCCGTGGATTTGGACGGCATCGCTCAGTGTTGGTAGTCTTCGAAACAGCGCTGGCCTGCGTTCTGCTGACCGCTACAGGGCTGGCTCTCGAGAGCTTCTGGTCATTGCGCGGCGTGGAACTTGGGTTTGTCCCCGAGAACGTCCTGACCTTCCGCATCGCTGCGCCCACGCATCTTGCCACGCAGGAAGTTACGGAGTTTTACCAGCAAGTCGCAGAGCGGGTGAGATCCATACCCGGAGTGCAATCCGCGACAGTCGCTCGCGATTTGCCGATGAGCGGCGTCGATCCTTCGATGCCGCTCCTTGTAGAAGGCAAGAATCCACCTCTAGTGCCCGGGGGACATTGTTAGTCGCTATCGTGCTATCGGCGGAGACTACTTTCGCACTCTGCAGATTCCAATGTTGCAAGGCCGCGCCTTCGATGAACACGATTCAGCCGAGGCCCTACCCGTCGCCATTGTCAGCGAAAGCCTTGCTCGCAAGTATTGGCCGGGAGAGAGTCCGCTGGGCAAACGCTTGACGCCGGCCTTCAAGGGGAGCGTTTGGTGCTCTGTTGTGGGCGTGGCGGGCGATGTCCGGCACTGGGGGGCGGACCAGGATATTGAACCTACGGCATACTACCCGTATGCACAGATTCCCGATTCCATTCGGCCTCTGTTGGAGGCCAATATGGGCATCGCCGCACGCAGCCGCATTGGCGAGGACAACCTGCTCCGTTCGATCCGCGCGGCGGTCGCCAGTGTCGATCGAGATGTGCCGGTCTACGAAGTGAAGACCATGGATTCCATGGTGACCGACGCTGGTTCTTTGCGCCGTTTTGACCTATCGCTCCTTGGAGCGTTTTCTCTACTGGCCCTATCGTTGGCCGCGATCGGAGTATACGCGGTCATGGCCTACTCCGTCTCCCAACGCACCCGGGAGATTGGTGTACGTATTGCGCTGGGGGCGCAGTCGCGAGATGTTTTGCGTTTGGTCCTGATGCAGGCCGCCAGGCTTGCTGTCATCGGAGCCCTCATCGGAGTTGTAGCCTCACTCTTCTTGAGGAAGATTATGGCCAACTTCTTATATGGATTGACTGCCAACAATCCGATTATTCTATCTGCCGTTTCCCTGCTCATCGTTCTTATCGTCCTGCTCGCCTGTTACATACCCGCGCGCCGAGCCGCCAACTTAGATCCGATGGTTGCCTTGCGTTATGAATAGGACAAAGACTTATCATGGAAGTCGGCTTTTCGCCTCCGGTCCAAAATTGACCATAAGCGCGCTTAGCGTAGTCACCGCTTGCAACTACCTCTATGGCGCTTCGCCTTATTTCAACGCAAGCGGGTGTTTCGATTCGACTCCGCTGAACGTGCCAACCGGAAACCGGCAGCCGGGGTGTTTTTGCAGGTGTTCGATGTGGCCCCGGGCTCCGTTGCTGGATTCTTTGAGAGCTTGCACCG
>CAVREU010000006.1:0-992776 GCA_963720245.1 uncultured Acidobacteriaceae bacterium | reverse complement strand
TACTGGTGCATGACCGGCAGCAGGACAGCAGACGGATGCGCTGGATCGGCGAGAATGGTCACTGTCGCCTTCCGGTAGTCTTCCGGCTTCGCCGTCATGATATTCGGACCAAACGTCTGCGGATTCCGGTCGTAGAGCGGAAACCAGCTGCTCTGCACCTCGACCATGAGCGTGTGCCCTTTCTTAAAGACATGGTCGACCGCATGCAGGCTGTATTTGAACTCATGCGCCTCGCCTGGCTTCAGCGCTTCGGGCTTCTCGAAGGATGCAAGGTACCGCCCGCGAAAGATCTCCTCATTGGTCATAAGCTGATAGCCGCGCATCGCCGGATCCGGACCGCTGTCCGGGTATTGATCGATGAGCTTCACAACCACATCGCCATCACTGCCCGTGCTGGAAACGAAGATGTCCGCGACAACATCGCCGGTCAAGGTCAGATCTTTATCGAGAGGCATGGTCCAGACAGCGACATCTTTGCGTCCGGTAACGAATCGCTGGTCTTCGGTCATCCAGAGATACCAATTGGATCCAGGTCCATAAGTAGGTTGAATCGGCCGATGGCGGTAAGGCACGGGATCGCCCGGGTCAGCGACATAGCTGACGTTTGCTGCGGTAGGAGCAGGCTGCCAGCTCAGTTGTTTGTCGCCGGCAAGATAGAGCTTGGTCGGCTTGGCCTCAGCCGGAGGAAAATGAGCATACCGCTTCCACGTATTCGACCCGGTCTGGAAGCTGGCAGTGTCTTCGAGGTCGAAACCGGGCTCATCCTTCAGGTAGTGGGCAAAGAATGGCGCCTCGATCTTGGCGCGAAACTCCCGTCCAATCGGCTCGCCGTACTGAATCGCGCCCAGATGTCGTGTCGTCTGCGCCCACGATCCATGCCGCCACGGCCCCAGCACCAGAAAGTTCTCGTGCCTGGAGTCGTGAGGCTCAAGCGTCGCATACTCTTCCTGCGGTCCCCACATATCTTCCTGGTCGTAGTACCCACCGACACTGAGAGTCGGCACCGCAACCGTAGTCAGGTGATATTCAACGCCCCGTGACGACCAGACATCGTCATAGGCGGGATGATCGAGAAACCGCTGCCAGGTTGGCAGCATCCCGCCCGCCGGCGTGTGCGCACCCGAGCGTTTCACGTCCTCGGCGAACGAACCTCGCTGCAGAAAGTAGTCGAAGCCGTCAACGCCTTTGCCGTAGCTGACCTCGGCGTTGTCTTTTCCCGTCTCGAGCATCAGCGCGTAATCATAGCCATAGGTCTGGCGGAAAGCTCCGTTGTGGAAGAAGTCGTCTCCCATCCAGACATCGATCATCGGCGCCTGCGGCGAGATCGCCTTCACCGCGGGATGCGGATCGATCCCCGACATCATGGTCAGAAACCCGGGATAGCTGGTCCCAACCACTCCGACCCGGCCGTTATTACCCGGGACATTCTTGAGCAGCCACGCGACAGTGTCATACGCATCTGTGCTCTCGTCGATCGCCTTGGGATCGTGGTGATCGGCCAACGGGCGCATCATTACAAATTGACCTTCGGATTTGAAGCGCCCGCGAATATCTTCCGCTACATAAATGTATTGCGCTCTCGCCAGCTCTGGCCGACTCGCGAAGAAGCTGGCCATCGTCGTCCCATCCACGCCGTAAGGAGTGCGGTCCATCAGAAACGGCAATGGCCCTGGCGGATTAACCGGTTTCAGAATGATGGCGTGAAGCTTCACCCCGTCGCGCATCGGAATCATTACCTCGCGCCGGTCATAAACCGGAAATGCGTGATGAACTGCATCGCCGATCCGTTGCAAAGTAACCTTTGTGGAATCGCCATCTACAGCCCGGATCACCGCGATGATATGCCCCGAGGCATCCTTGGCAAAGACGAACGACGTTTTGTACTTCGAGGCTGAATATTCCAGCGCCGACGCCGCCTCCAAAACGACCGGGAGGCTCCTCTCATTTTCCACTACCAGTTTCCCGTCCTTCGCGTAGAAGCTGTTGGGCGTGTCGGGCTCGGAGGGGTCAGCGTATTCACCAGAAACCGCGGCTAACTGCTCAGCGCTGGGATGAAAACCGCCCGCGGACGTCTGCGCCACGGCGTCCCGCTGCGCACCCACGCCCGAAGCAAAACAAAGCCCAAAACAAAGCGCAAAGCAAAGAGAGAGAAAAAATTGAAAAGATCTACGGGGCAAAAGACACACCTCAAATGTTAATCAGATCAGTATAGGCGGTCGCCCCACGACCCATATGGCAACTGGCAGGATGCAATTCCGAGCGTGTTACGAAACTCACTGACCCGCGCAGAAGGGCGGCATTGTCTGCGAGCAGGCGCTTCTCGACTGCGTGACCAGGAGCGTTGAAGAGGCTGAAATAGGTGAATTCATCCTCTGGTCCGATCCGGAGAGCAGCGGAAAGGGCGTCGGAGTTTGGAGTGGTAAGCACGGTGACGGTGAGGTGTCGCTCAGGATGGAGCGCAGCAACAAACCACGCGAAAATCATCTCAGTCGTGGCCCACGAGATGGAATTGCTTGACGCTGAGCGCTAAGGCAAAAGCTAGCGTGTCCTCACGAGCTGAGCCACAGCATAGTCTTCTACCCGTGCAAGGCCGCTACGCGCAGCGCAGCCTCTTCGATCGATTGCCACGGCGTGGAGAGCGAGGTTACCAACGTTCTTCGGAATCGGCGTCCAGAAGTCGGCCAAACCGCGGGAATTCGTATAGACTGTTTTCAAACAACATTTCATACGTCACCTTCGTTTTGACGCGCACCTCGTCATGCTAATCACATCTCGCGATTGAGCCGATGGTTTGGTGTCTGGCAAGGTGATACTCTATCGCGCTCTCTGAGTTTGAGTCCCATCTCTCTGCCCAAAGATAGCTGTTTTGCTCTCACGGATCCTCATGATTCGGGAGTGCTTAGACTACTTTTCGTTCAGGAGAACCATCATGCGGAATAATATTGCACTTACTCTTACACGTTTCATAACTCTATTTACGATGCTAGGCGCGGCTCTTGCGTCTTCGGCAGCCTCTTCCGTTCCGAACTTCCTCACCTGTAACCACACAACGATATTGGGCTCGGCAAATCTTACATGCACCGTGCAAATAAGTCCCATCCCCACTGCAAAAGTCACCGTAGATCTGAAAAGTAACAACGCTAACCTCGTTTTGCCTTCCTCGGTCCTGGTGCCGGCTAACACGCACACTGTTCAATTTTCGGCAACTGTGTCGTCCGTTGTTACCGCGGAGGAAGCCAAACTCACCGCTAGTACGAGTGCCGGTTCCACTTCCTACACTCTCAATTTGCAGGCAGCCACGCGCATCCTGACCGTGACCACCGGCCGTGTGGCATTTCCAAACGAGGTAGTGAATACGAACTCGGCGTCGATACCCGTAACAATGCACTCGTCGGGCTCGTTGCCGGTGACCGTGAACGCTACGGTGACCGGTTCAGCCTTTTCAATTGTTGGCACCGCCTTGCCGATAACCGTGGCTCCGTACAGTAACGCCACCATATATGTGCGGTTCTCGCCCACCAAAGCGGCGGAGGTGTCCGGCGTATTAACCATCACGAACAACGGCACCGGCAGTAGCGGTCTGAGCGCGAGCGTGCCAATGACCGGTCTGGGCACAGCCGTTGGGGCATTTCCGGGGAGTCAGGTCTCCAGCATCGTTCTACCAACCTCGGACGCGCCACCATACGTAGCGAGCGATTTCTTCGGCATGACGATTTATAACCTGGCGCCGAACGCTCCCTCCGTCACCTCTGGCTTGACGCCCTTTCCGTCCTTTCCGGTTTCCACCCTCCGCTTGTGGGACGTTGCGTATTGGGCGGGGATCGAGCCCACCAAAGGGTGGTTCAACTGGACCAAGCTGGATGGGACAATTGCCACGGGACAGCAGAACGACGTCGCCGATTTCATCTTCAATTTCGGTCAACCCCCCAAGTGGGCATCCAGCAACCCGACCGATCCATGCACCGGCGGGGAGGGTCCTGGAACCTGCTCCCCACCAGTCATGGCTGACTACGAAGCCTTTATCACCACCGTAGTTCGGCGCTACTGCGGAAAGATCAAATACTACGAGCCGTGGAACGAACCGAACAGCTCTATATTCTGGGATGGCACCAACGCGCAGATGCTGAGCATGGCGAAGGAGGTCTCCCAGATCGCCAAGAATCCCGCGAACTGCGGTTGCACCGACGGCAAATGTTCCCCGGGTGGGGGCGTGAATCCCAACCAGGTCTTGCTACCACCGGTCGCCGCGCTGAACTCATCGAGCGTAGCGTGGCTCAATACCTATCTGGCTTCTGCTGGAAGCACGCCCTATGCCGACATCGCCGCATTTCATGGCTATGTGTTTTCAGGTTTCATGCCGGAAACAATCATAAGTGAGGTTCAGAGTTTGCAGCAGACCCTGACCAGCCACGGCCTTGGCAATCTTCCGCTTTGGAATACCGAAACCAGTTGGGCATCGGACGCCAACTATACGCAAGCGCAGCAGGCCTCATGGCTGATGCGCGCACACATGGCAGATGTAGCAGCCGGAGTTTCACGTCTCGTCTGGTATACGTACGACTCATGCGACTGGGGCACCCTTGCGGTTCCCGTTTCTTCTACGTCACCTTGCGGCGGGAAGGGGTTTTCTGGCCAATTGGCCCCGGCTGGAGTCGCTTATGGCACTGTCGAGAGCTGGCTGCGCGAGGCAACTTTCACGCAATGTCAGGAGTATTTCGACGGTCTTTGGGCTTGCGAGTTGCAACGCCGTGGCGGCTACGACGGCTGGATGCTCTGGAGCACTGCGGCAACGAGTCTCTCGGTTTCAATCCCACCAGCGCTGGACCTTACCGTCTATCGCGACTGGCAAAACAATCTGCACACCCTTCCATCTACTCTGACGATAACCCAGACACCGGTGTTGCTGGAGACCGTGGACAATATCACTATGTAAAGGTGCGCAGTCTGTCTAATCGGACACTTACCCCTGATTAGTCCATATAACGTGCTTCCCGGTGGCGGGCTACTTTGGAATCAAAGTAGCCCGCTTCTCACAACCAACACGGATATCAAAGATCACAGGTGGCCCACATCTCGAAACCCACCCACAAAAGCGAGCGCCCTAAGAAATCAGCTGTGGCTTGAATATCCCATGCCGGCCAACACTCCCCGCATGTATGCGAAGCTTTCGATCACGCCGGGCATGGGATCGTCGCCGTTGATCTCATACTCCAGATCGACGAAGCCTTTGTATTTTCGCGCAATCAGCTCTTTGAATATCTTCTTCACCGGCATAATTCCCTCACCAACCGCAACCTGACTCTCCTTTTTGTTGAAATCGGTCAGGTCCTTCATATGCATATTGAAGAGTCTCGGGCCGACCTCATGGATAGCCTCGACTACGTCCGTGCCAGCGCGCACGCAGTGGCCCACGTCGATGCAGCACCCCATGCGGGGATCCATATGCTTTACCGCCTTCAGCACATCGAGCGGCGAATGCCAGATCTTGTCCTCCGGCCCATGATTATGGATCGCGAATTGAAAGTTGTATTCCTTAACGAACTTCTCAATTCTGGGAAGAACTTCCGGTGCTGGATCACCCGCGACGATGACCGAAACCCCAGCCCGCTTCGCATACTCGAACTTGCTGCGAATATCGTCGTCATCGTCTTTGGGGAAGTAGATCGCCCCGACCGCGTGGAGCTTGATGTTGGCCGCCGCATAGTCCGCGAGCGCCTGCGCTTCCGCAGTTGGATCCATCGGGAGATGATCTTTCACGTCCTTGGCATTTAGGGCAAGGATATTCAGCTGCTTCATGTAGCCGATCAGCTGCGCCCGAGTGAAGTTTCGGAAGGTATAACTCGCCAATCCCAACTTGATTGGAGAAGGCTTATCGCTGACCGGCGTCGGTTGCGACCAGCCTGGCAATGCCCTCGATGCGGTGAAGACTGCAGCGGCAGCCGCCCCGGATCCAATAAGCTTGCGGCGTGAAAAAGTGTTTGTCATGGACGGCAATCCCTTTGTGTCTGTTTACGTGTGCTCTCTTGATTCGTACCTGAAGTTGCTCGAGCGACGGGGCTAGATATGCGGCGCCCAGCCCTTCTCATACTCCCGGTTCCAGCCTTTCATCGCTTCGCGGTCGTCCTGAATTTTGCCGTCAGCGGGATCGAGGAGCAATTCGCGATTCACTTCCCAGGCGATGTTTGAGAGCTGCAGCATGGTCACCGCGACGTTGCCAACCGTAATCGGAGCGTTCAGTTTCTCGCCCTTCTTGATTGCGGCAATGAAGTTCGCGAAGTGCAAGTCGGTCATCGAGTCGGCGCCGACTAAATCGGCAGAGGAAGTTCCCTTGCCCGCCTTGACCTCTGATGTCTTGTTTCCCTTGAGGTCGTAGACCTCGTATCCGTCACGATCAACCAGCACCGAGCCCGTAGTTCCCATGATCGTCGACCCGCGTTCGCGGTCGTAGAATTTCATGTTGTTACAGCTCTTACCCTCCCATGAGAGCAGCTTGTCAGGATACTCAAAGCTGGTGACAAGCGTGTCGTAAAACTGCCAATCGTCTTTGAATTGATATCGTCCGCCCGACGACGTGACACGGTTGGGATAGTCCACGCCCAGCGCCCAGCGGCAGACATCCACCTCGTGGGTCCCATTGTTAAGCGCCTCACCCGTACCCCAGATCCTGAACCAGTGCCAGTTATAAGGCTGAAAGTTGTCTTTGTAAGGTTGTCGCGGCGCCGGTCCCTGCCAGAGGTCCCAATCCAGTTGCGCTGGTACGGATGCTTCCTTGCCGTAGCCAATAGACTTGCGCATATTGGTGTACCAGGCCTTCGCATAATAAGCGCGACCAATCAGGCCGTTGTGGATCTTGTCCACTACCTCGATCGTGTGCGGAGAGGACCGCTGCTGGGTGCCCATCTGCACCGGTTTGCCGTATTTCTGCTGCGCCGCAATCAGCATCGCTCCTTCGCCGGGATTGTGGCTGCAGGGCTTTTCAACATACACATTTTTACCGGCTTGCAGGCCAAGAATTGCCATCGGCGTGTGCCAGTGATCGGGCGTTGCGATGGTAATCGCGTCGACCTCTTTGAGTGCGAGAATTTTACGGAAATCCTGGTCTGTCGCCGGTGCTTCACCCATCTGCTTTTCCGTCGCGCCCGCAAACTTCTTCATGATGTTCGTGTCGACGTCGCAGACATGGGAGATGCGAGCTTGCGCTTTATTAGCCTTGAGCGCCGACAGGTGCGCATAGGCGCGGCTGTTCAGGCCAATGACCGCGAAGTTCAGCCGATCGTTAGAGCCCATGATCTGGGCATAGCTCTTGGCGGTCGAACCGATCGTCAGGCCGGCCGCGCCGATCGCCAGGGTGTCCAGAAACTCGCGCCGAGTTACCATCTTTTTCTCCTTTTGACTCTGTTGCCGCCAGCGGTTGCCTGAAATAGTTCGAACCAGCAATTAAAGCGGCATCGCGTCGCGACCAAGAATATCACCTTCGGTGCGGTCGTGCCTGACCGAACCGGGCTAGCCCGGTTCGGCAGCAAACGTTGGGAATTTCTTCGCCCATTCGGATTGCCCATATCGCGCATGAAGAGTGTCGTATACCTCTCGCCTGAGCGAGTAACTCTTCTCCAGGTTGCAGCCATTTCGCATTGCACGAAAAGCGAAACCAAGCAGCTCGGCGCCGCGCGGATCCCCTGGGTGCGCCTTCACCCAGGCTAGTGACTGCTCGCCGAAGTACTCCGGCGCATCGCCAACTTCTCCCAGCTCGCGGTTCTCTTCTTTGGCCTGCGAAAGCATCGCAGGAGTCAGGAACGGCGGAAATGCATCTTGCTTCACTTGTAAGGGCGCAGGTGAGCCGGACTGATTCTGGTAGGGAAAGCCGTAATTATAGGACGCCGAGTAGCTATCGTTTTCCCCTGAATCATTACCCATCCCTGCGCACCACCAATTGTCCCGGTAGCTGCTGTAACCGACGAACCCATCTTCGCGAGCGGCACCCGCATTCACATAAGGCCGCACAGACGGAAAGCGCATCAGTGCCAGCAGGGCCGCGATCCGGCGATCGTCGTCGGTCTTAGCGCTGTCGTAGGCGAGCAGCCATGGCTTCCAACCCGGTTCCCCATCGACCATTGCGGCGGTCAGGCTGTGGGCGACCTCTGGCCTGTCGAGCAGAACGGCGCGGGTCCAGACCGCCATTGCGAGCTCAAATTGGAGCTGCTTCGGAAAGGCACTTCGCTGGACGATCGCCGCGAGCGTTTCCAATGGCAAACGCTCGTTGAGCACCATGGAACTTTGCTGATTGAAGCGCTTCGCGTCCGGCAGATTCACCTGTAATCCAGCCATAGTCGGCGTCTTTTCCCCGGTCGGGGTTGGCACGGTAACTGCCTGAGACGCCAGCGTCAGATCGCCCATGCCGTCGTCGTACGCCGCCGGGACCATCGCTGCGAGGTTAATAAATTCATCCAGCGAGGCCGCCCGCGTCTGCGCGATCTCCTGAAATGCATTGCGTGTCGATGTGGTTTTGATCTCCGGGAGCAGACCCGCCACCTCCGCCTCGAAACCTGGATCGTTCTGAGTCAGGCGCAGACGATGATATGTAACCGTCGCCCATGTCGGCGAACTTCTCGGCACCGCAGCCGCAGCCGCAATCAGCTCCGGTTGTGGCGCATTCTCCAACATGAGCGCCGACGCCAGCCACACGGGACTCTTGCTCGTCCGCCACCGCTCCAAAGCGTGGGCGCTTGCGTCGTCCTGACCCAAATTGCCTTTGGTCGTCAGCACCCAGTCAACGAGATCACTCCGCAGCGCGTCACCCGCCTGAGCCTGCAGGCCGGGATTGCCGAGCGCATAGCGCAGATCGATCAGGTCCTGCTGCAAATGCGGGTCGGGTTTGGCAATGGCGTCTCCCAGCCGCGCGGCGGCTGTTCCCGGTGCAACCCGCAGCTCAACATAAGTCAGCAACGCCTGCGCCGACTGCGCGTAAGGCCCCCCTCCGCTCGCAACTGCACGCAATTGCACCCCGGCCTGGCGCAAAAGCACTTCATCGACGGAATCTGGCTTACTCAGCGTCGCCTGCCGGATCATGGTGCGGGCAACCATATAACTCGCCAGATCATGCCACGGCGAGCTTTTGTCGGTTGCTATCGCTGTAAACTCCGCCTGCGCTGGCTGCCACTCAGCACGATAAAAATGAGCTGCCGCCGTCTGATATACCCGGTCTTTGCGCAGCCACTCCGGGCTCGATGCTCCAATTTCAGGGGGCATGTCTCCGACGCCTCCACAGTTCGAAAAGACCTGATCCTGTCCCGCAACCCACGTCGCCAATGCAACTTTGTCAGCAGCGTATTCGCGCTCCCGGCTTTTCAACGTCTTTGCAGCGGTGGCAAACGCGTCGTCGAGGCAATTTCCATAGGATTGCCATTGCTGGCCGGGCACATTGGCGTCGACCAAAATTGGCTTACCACTTTGGCCTCTTGCTTCGACCCAGAGCTCCATTCCCGGCATCGTCGAATTCTGCTCCGCGTTTGCATTACCGCCAAGCGACGGGGTCTCGCCTTCGATCTCGGCAGCCGTGAAGACGGGTCCCTGCATGGCGCGATACGCCAGGGCCAAATCCACAAATCCGAAATCCGGCCAGACGATTCCCGGATTTCCCTTCATCAACGCCTGCCGGCTCTCGGGATGATGGAGAACAAAGATTGCATCGACAAAAAATGGCCCGCAGCTCTGACCGGGCAATACTGCCATCGCCAGGAAGCCGACGCCGAGCGCCAAACCGCGCGATGCCTTCATTGCATCCTCCTCAAAAGGTCGGAAATCCCTCTCGGTTGAGCACGACCACTTGCTGTCCGGTCCACGGGCGCGGAGAAAAGACGTAGGTCCTCACGCCGCGGGAATGTTCCGGGGCCGTGCCTGGTTCATCGATCGAGACTCCGACGCTCCCGGCGCATAACGGTTCGCGGATTTCCCACCCTCCCGCATGTTTCCCCAACCGGAAGTACATTGGCACCGCCGCATCGACGGGCAGGTTCTTAATCCATCCCTCTCGCGCTGAACACCAGCTCACCAGCGCGGTCATCGTCAATCCTATCCGCGCGGGCAGCCGCGATCGTACCTGCCGCAACACGTCCGCATAGAACTCTCGTTGCGACGCGGTCGCGTCGAAGTCGACCTGGATACCGCGAATCTTCGGAAGCTCAGCGATGCGGAGAACTGCGTCGGCAGCGTCCGTGCGCAGTTGGCTTGAATCGACGAACCCCCGCGTAGCCTCGAGCCTGACGACAGCGACTGCATAAGCATTGTCGGGCACGAGGATGCTCTGGCGGCGAGGATATGCGTGGACATCGTGGCCAAGAAAAACGCGCTCGGCAAGAAAGGCGACACCTACGCGCTGCGGATCGATTCCGCGCAGGTCTTCAGGCTCTTCCCATGCCCACAGCATCGTCGCTGGAGCCGGACCGGCATCCGTCGCTGACCTGCTGAAGTTGGGCGTAACTGGCGAGTCGCCTCGCAGCACAAGCGATGCACACAAGGCGGCGGCCGACAAGCCCAACAGTCGCAACAAGGCTGTCGCCGCCCTCATTTAGCCCTCACATTGCCCACGAATGCTGGCATCATAGCGCACTTTCAGGAATATCGATCCAGGCGTCTTTAATTCGCAATTACGGGACAGACGATGCCTCCCTCAACCCGCGCCTCACTGGTGAATGTCCCATGAATGTCGTCGTACAACGGCGCCAGAATGCTCGCGAGGCTGTCCGCAAGCCCGATGATGTCCGAGGCCTCGGCGGGGACCGGAACTCCGTGTTGGCGATACCAGGCTTCAGCCGCCTGGTCGAGCCGCTGCGCCACGTCGCTGAGGTTCGGCACGGGCTGCGACGCCTTACCGGTTACCTCGTTCGCCAGCGCTCGCATGACCCGGGCGACCGCTTCTTCAAACGCGACGCCTGCATCGGCGACGGGCAGCGGTAGCTGCTTGAGCGGCTTTTGCACCAGGTATTGCGCCGAGGTAATTTGCACCAGCAGCAAGGTCCGGAGAGCGGGCTGCCACCTCCGGACATCGTCGCGGATCTTCAGCTTGCGCTGGCGCGAAGCACCGAATTCAAAAAGGACGGCGTCGGACTGGGCGCGGACAGCTTCGAAGCCGGCGTTGAGTTGATCCCGAAGAGCGCGCATCCGCTTGATAGCTTTGATCTGGTCTTCGACCAGCAATTGCTCCGTGAGCTCAGCGAACATCTCCAGATTTTTCGCGAAGAGCCTCTGCATTTCGTCGAGGGCGTTGTGCACGCCCAGGCGGTCGAAGAGCAGCCACATACACCCAAGTCCGAGCATCACGCCGACAACACGATCGCGGGCGACGGACAGCGAGATCTGGATTGTGAATTCCTGAAGATTGATCAGGTAGAACGCCAGAGCCAGTTGGACGCCCAAGTAGGACAGCCTTGCCGACGCAGTCGCGATCCATGACGAGATGGCGGTGACTGCGGCGAAGAGCAAAGTGAAGCCAAAGATGGTGTCTAAATATGGGAGCACAAATACTTGCGCGCCCATGCCAAAGACAATTCCTCCAATAAATGCGCCCGAAAGGCGCAGGATCTGTTTCTGCCTCGAAGAGCCGATGGTCGAGAGCGCTGTGATGAAACACGTGACAACGGAGGTGCTGAGTCCCGGCCAGGCGATCGCCGTGTAAATGACATAGCATGCCATCGCTGCGAGAGTGCCGCGCAGTGCGAACTGAACATGGGCGGGATTGGTAATGGCATCAGCCAGAAATATGCGCGACGGCTTCTCCTCTTCCAAAGGCGCGACCACGAAAAAATCGATCGTACCCGCGCCGGCGAAGACCTTGGGAACCATGGCGACAGTTCTCTCCATTGCCGCAAGAAAGGGCAGGCCCGAGGGCTGGGGTTCGCCGGGCAGATCGAACGGGGCAGGGTTTCGCCGCGCCAGCAGATCCTCGGCGAGCTTGGCGATCTGATCGGCAAGACGGTAGCAGCGGGCCTGATCGGCAGGGTCAATCGAAGCCGTGCGGCCATCTGCGAGCGCGAGGCGAAAGCTGCCTGCGGTGTCGACCAGCCGGCCCAGCAGGGCAATTGCGGCAGTCATCTCCGACTTGAAATGGGAACCATAGTCGGAGCGAACGATGAGCCTGCGCAGCCGAGATGTTCCCACGGCTGTATACAACGTGATCTTCTTCTCGGTCTCCGGATCGAGCGGACGTTGTTCCGCCGCCTGTCTGAGAACAATCTCCACGGTCTTCAGACGGGCGTCAATTCCCTCCGTGAGGTCGCTGGTGGGGTGAACACGGCGGAAAACATATTCAACGACGATCGAGACGACAATGCCGATGATGACCACAAAGGTGATCCACAGCGTATTCTCCATGCGGACTTCTGCGTTGAGGGTGGTTTCATCCCACAGAGGGATGATGCCGGCGATCATGAAGCCAAAGGCGGCCGCGGTGCCGTAATCGGCCAGAATCCGAATCAGGTAGAACGAAACGAAGAGGCTCGATGCAACCCACAGGAAGTGAGTCAGTGGATCGTCTACCAGCAACGCCAGCCCGATTGACCCGTAGACCAAAGCAATAACGAAGGCGAGGATCGCCTTGAACCCCGAGACAAAAGTCGCTGTAGGGTTTTCGCGGGAGATAAAGACGGCGAAGATCGCACCCAAAAAGCCGCTGGGAATACGAAAGGTCATGACGATCAGCATGACAACCGTCGCAGAGATGGTGACGCGGCCAACCACCCACGCCCTGCCCGGGTAGGGCGTTAATTCTTGTTTGAGAAAATTCCAGAACCACGTGCTCGCCTGGTCAATGGCGCTCGCTGGCTGCACCGCCGGCAGTGGGCTTGTCTGGGTGGCCATCGTTACTTTGCCTTCTCGTCTCCGCGAACGATGACCACCGCGGACTCGCTGATTCGGAATGGTTCGGTTTCCGCGGCCGCAATGCGTACCCTCACGGGAAACCGCGTGGCAAGGTGCACCCAGTTCAATGAACGCTGCGTGTCCGGCAATCCAGACTGCACAAACGATCCCACCAGTGTGGAATCGGGCCTCACCCCGAAGCCGACGCTGTCCACGACGCCGTCGTACTTCTTCCACGGCCTCGAAAGTACGTAGACGTCCGCATGCATTCCCGGGTGAATATGCCGCAACTGGGTCTCGCGGAAGTTGGCCACCGCCCACCATACTCGCGTGTCGATCAGAGTGAAGACTTGTTGTCCGGTATGCGCATAGGCCCCGTTGGAGATGGTCATGTTGGTGACCCGCGCATCAAACGGCGCGACGACCCTGCAGTTGTTCAGGTTGTACTCGGCGGTGCGGATTGCCGAGGCCCGGCCCTCGCGTTGCGCAGTCAGCGGATCCAGCGTGAGAACGCTATGCTGCGATTGGCCAAGCTGGGCGTGGCTCTGCTCCACCACCGCCTTGGCCTGCTCATACTGCGCCAGTGCGGATTGCACCTGGGCCTCGGCGAGCAAGACCTGAGAGCGTTGCTGTTCGACGGCCTGTTGCCTCGAGGTCACCGCAGTCTTTGCCTGGTCTACCTGGTCGACAGTCACAAACTGCTTGGCCAACAGTGGCTCAATGCGGTGATAGTTGTTCGTGGTGTAGAGCAGCTCGGCATTGGCGCTGTCCAGGGCTGCCTTGGCATTGGCGACGTTGGCTTTCGCTTCGTCGACCGCGGCCGCGGCTCGCGCAACATTTGCTGCCGCGCTATCGGTGTTCGCTCGAGCCGCCCCTACGGCGCTTACCTGCGAGGCGATCGTCCTGGTCTGGTCGGTGATCTGGCCCTCCAGGGTATCCAGATCGGACTTCGCCTTCTCCAGCGCGTATTCGTAGGGCCGGGGATCGATTTCAAAGAGCAGCTCGCCCTGCTTCATGAACTGGTTGTCCTTCACCGGAAGCTGGGTGATCGGGCCATCGACCTGCGGAGCGATTCCAATAAAGTTTGCGAAGATCTCGGCATCGTCAGTGCGCGGATGGTTGTCGGTCTGCTGAATCACCAGAAGTCCGGTGATCACGGCGGCGGCGATGATGACGATGCTCAGAATTCGGCCCAATCGCTGGTGTTGCGGAGGAGCGGTCGGGTTTGGAGCGGTAGTAGTGTCGGTCACGGCAACTCCTTTCCGGGTCAGCTATAGAACAGCAGCCAAAGGGTGAAGGTAAAAAAAGCGGTGAGGCATGGGTAGACCACCACCAGAGGCGACAGATGCTGCTCGATCCCTGCCCTCACCAGAGCCAGCCGAGCCACGACGGTAAGCACGATACCGAGAAGGCCACAGAATATCCATGAAGGGAAAAACGAACCCAGAATATTGAGACTTGGGGCGCGCGAACATCCCACGGCAAATTGCAGGGCGATAAAGGTCATTCCGCTACTGGCGACGCGTTTAGCGCCGTTGCGCAATGGTGATGCGTCGGCTCGGTACGCGATATCAGGGCGCTTTCGCATGAAGCAAGTCTCCCGTCTGAAAGGCTAAAGCTGCGACTCCGGTCAACAATTGCGTCCGCGCCGTCACGTCGGCGGTGCGCGCCACAGCAAGCGTGCGCTGGGCAGACACCACATCGATCTGGCTGCGCACGCCGTAGTTGTAGGACTGCAATGCGGCGTTATAGGACTCCGTTGCAGAGGCCAGCAGCGCAGCCGCCGCCCGTTGTTCACGCAGTGCGGTGCGCGCGGTCGAATACGCCGCCCACACCTGGTTCTCGATCTGATTGCGAAGCGTATCGACTTGCGCCTGCGCCTGCCTCTGATCGGCCTTGGCTCGGGCCAGCCGGTTTTCGCGCGCAAATCCGTCAAAGAGGTTCCAGGTGAGGCTCAGGCGAGCGTCCCAGGTCTCCTGGTTTGGAGAGTAAAACGACGGGTCCTGGTTTTGCTGTCCATTGATGCGGGCGAGGCCGCCGTAGCCATCAAAGGTCAAAGTGGGAAGATACGCCGTCTTGGCCGCCTTGATTTCTGCGCCGGCTGCGCGCACCTGCTCTACTTGCTGCATAAGGTCTGGCCGTTGCTCAAGCGCCCGGTCGATCGATTTTTCCACGGTATCGTCGAGCTCCGTTGGGATGTGCAGATCCTGAATGCTCTGGACTTGAAACTGGCTGGTCGGAGAGATGCCAAGTGCATTCGCAAGGTCTCCGCGGGCGATCTCCGTCGCGCCGATGGCCGCCTGCAGATCGTAGTCTGACTGCGCCGTTGCGCTGCGAGCCTCGAGCACATCCGGCAAAGTTGCAAGACCCTCGTGGAGCCGCGCTTCAGCCGCGTCCTGGACCGTTTGCGCGTTCTTCAGGTTCGCCTCCTGCGCGTCCTCCTGACCTTTGCTGTTAAGCACGCGATAATAGGCGTCCATGACCGAGAAGATAACCTTCCGGTGAGTGTCGTTGAAAAGAAAATTGGCCCCCAACAGGTTGCTCCTGCTAATTGCGATTTCGTCGAACCGCCTGCCAAAGTCAAAGATCGTGTAGTCGAGGTTCAGCGTCGGAGAGAAGGTCCCAGTTGTCTGGCGGATCCAGTTCGGAGAGAAGAAGATGTCCACGCGGTTGCTGTCCGCGATCGCCATAGCAGCCAGCGTCGGGTATAGCGTAGCCTTGGAGACTCCCAGGTCGGCAGCGCGCTCCTTCGCATTTTCCCAGGCTACGCGTGTGTCGGGGTTGTTTCGCTCTGCAATGTCGACGAGCTCCGCGAGAGTGTACGTCCTGGAGGGGTCGGGCAGATAGGAGGGCGCCGGACGACCCACGTTGCCTGGAGTCCAATTTCCGGGGACCTGCCATATTTTCTCAGCGGCGGACGGGGCCTGCTGTCCGTGCGAAGAGGGTCGAAAGAGAACAACGCCGATGACGGCCACCAATATGGGAAGAAGTTTCATGTCAAGATGCGGTGCCCGGAAGACACAAGAGTAAATGGTGAAATAATCATACTCGGCGACACCCTCCATCCCGGAGAACACGTATTCACCGATCCCTTCGAGTTTGAGTAGTTCCTAATCTCCGGTCAAGAGAGACTTCAATGCCAAATACACGTTCCGACTCGAAAAAAGAACTTCTTGAAAAGCTTCTCCTTGGTCGAACTCTGGCGGCGCCAGCCAGGATTCATGGAATTGGCCGGCGGCCCTCAGGAACCCCAACCCCGATGTCCTACGGGCAGGAACAGCTCTGGATCCACTCTCAATTTGCCAACGATGTGCCGATTTACAACGATCCCATCACCATGTACCGATATGGTCCGATGGATCGCGCCGCGCTCGAGAAGGCCTTGACCGAGATTGTCCGGCGGCATGAGTCGTGGAGAACTACTTTTAGCTGGAAGAACGGTGCACTCATGCAGTTTGTCCAGCCTGCGCCCACGCACATCGAGATTCCGTATGTCGATCTGACCCATCTTCCGGAAAAATCCCGCGACGGGACGGCCAGAAAGATGGCTCTGGCGGATGCGCTGCTCCCCTTCAATCTCGAGACTGGACCGACCTATCGCGCTCGGCTAGTGCGTTTCTCCGAGGACGAGCATCGGCTCTACCTCGCGATGCACCACATCATTTTCGACGGACTTTCACTCTATCGAGTTTTCGTCTCGGAGCTACAGGCCCTCTACGAGGCCTTCTCCCATGGCTTGCCCTCTCCTTTGCCGGAGCTTCCCGTGCAATACGGAGACTTCGCTGTTTGGCAGCGGGAGTGGGTCGAGACGATTGCACCCGAGCAGCTCGCGTATTGGCGGAAGAAGCTGGCGGGCGCGGCACACCACGACGTTCTCAGGACCGACCATCCCCGTGGGCAAATGCAGAGCTATCGCGGAGCAATGGCTAAGATGGCGCTCGAGCCGGCTGTCAGTGCCGCCTTGAAGGAGGTCAATCATCGGCTGAATGTCACTCTGTTTATGAGCTTGCTGGCGACCTTTTACATTCTGCTGCAGGCGCAGTCCGGGGAGACAGACCTGACCATCGCCACAACGTCGGCCGGCCGCCACCACTCCGAGTTGGAGGGGCTGATGGGATATTTTCTGGACACCCTGGTGCTCAGAGTCTCCTTGGCCGATGACCCGTCCTTTGCTGACCTCGCCGTGGAGTGCAAAGAGGTGCTGCTGGGAGCGATGGCCAACGATGGAATTCCGTTCTCGAGGCTGGTAACCGAGCTGGTCGAGAAACGGAACCCCAGCCGGCATCCATTTTTTCAGGTCATGTTCTCGCTTGAGCCGCCGCTCGCGCCGCTCACCCCGGCGTGGCGGTTCGCCAGAATGGACATCCACAATGGCTCAACAAAATTCGATATCAATCTGGAGCTCGACGACACTCCACATGGCATTGAAGGCAGGTTGATCTATAACAGTGACCTGTTTGAAGCGAGCACGATCCAGCGCATGATCGAAAACTGGCGCGTCATCATCGCAGAGGTTGCAGCGGATCCGTCTCGCCGAATATCGGAGGTCGTGGCCACCGTGCAAGCCCGAACGCACGTCGTTCCAGGGGCAAAGGCTATCGACTCCATTGCGGCCAAGTCTACGGAAAGGCAAGGATTGGTCAGCGCCGTCCGGCGAATCTTCTCATCGAAATCTTGAGACCGGCTCACCCCATGTGCCGCCAACGGAAAAAATCAACACTCGCCGGTTTAGCCGGTGAGTGTTGATGGCACTCCAGGTTCGAAGCCGATCTTAAGTGAAGTCAGACTGCGCAAGCCTGCGTTGCTTCGCCAGCTGAGCGTCTCCTCGAGCAGCACTGGGTTCACAAGCCGGCGAAGCAGCGTATTGAACGCAATTTGCCCCTCCATGCGTGCCAGGGGAGCTCCAAAACAGAAGTGCGCCGCCCAGCCGAAGGCCACCTGCCGATTGTCTTCACGAAGCAGATTCAGACGGTCTGGATCGGGAAAACGATTAGGGTCGCGATTCGCCGCCGCCAGGACAACCACAATCCGTGAGCCTTTTAGAATCGTCTTGCCGCCAAGCTCAAAGTCCGCATGGGCAATGCGCGCCGTATGCTGCACCGGAGACTCGTAGCGCAACAACTCCTCCACCGCTGCCTTGGCTATATCGGGGCGGCTGCGGAGCAGTTCAAAGGATTCTGGATTGTGAAGCAATGTGAGGAATCCGCTGGCGATGAGGTTGGTCGTCGTCTCATGCCCGCCGATCAGCGTGATGATAGTGTTGGCAATCACCTCTTCATCGGTGAGCTTCTGCCCTTCCACCTCTGCCATCATCAGCGAGTAGATCAGGCCATCGGTGGGCTGGCGCCTTTCCTCTTCCATCCGATCGGCAATGTAGTTCTTGAAGGCATCGAGGCTCTTCACGATCTCCGCCACGCGATCGGGATGGTGCTGATAATTGCCCAGCACCTCGGCGAGATCGAGGACCCACGCATGAAGCTGTTGGTGGTCCTCCACGGGAACCCCAAGAAGCTTTGCAGTCACAATCGCCGGCAGAGGATTGGCGAAATCTACAATCATGTCGATCTCGCCCGCAGCGATAAATTTGTCGATAAGCTCATTGGCGATGGACGCAATCACATCGCGCATCGAGTCGACGCGCCGCGGAGTAAACGCAGCCGCGCAAATGCCGCGAAGCCGCGTATGCATCGCGCCATCCATAAACATCATCTGCTTGAGCATGACCTCGGCAAACGGCTTCATGAAGGTGAGCCCCAGCTTGTCGAGATATTCCGGAGCCGGGGTACGATCTGCCGAGCAATTGGTCAGAACGTAGACAACTTCCGGATAGCTGGTAATCACCCACGCGTGCATGTAGGGGTCCCAGTGCACGGGATCATATTCACGCAATGCCCGATAAATGGCATGCGGATCCGCCAACACCTCCGGATTGAGCATCCGCAGGAGGCTGAGGTTCTCGTCGTTGGCTGCGTCGACCGAGCTAGTGCTGTGCGTCCCCATTGTCCTCATATTCCGTCAAAAGGGCCTTGGCTTCGTCTTCGCTCATGGAATCGACCGCCTCCAGAAGCTTGGTTTCCACAAACACCGCCAGGCGCGCCACCGTGGGCGCTTCAAAGAGCTGCCGCAAGGTCACGTCGACGCCAAAGGTATTGCGCAGGCGAATGACCAACTGCATACCCAGCAGGGAGTGCCCGCCGGCCAGGAAGATGTTGTCTTCCGGGCCAATCGAGTTGTTTTCCAGCAACCCACGTAACATCGTCAGCAACTTTTCTTCAACCGGTGAAGCTGCAACCCGGCCAGCAGTTTTCTCGAGCCGATTGGACTCTGTCGGTTGAGGAAGTCCGGCCAAATCGATCTTTCCATTCGGTGAGACGGGCACTGCCTCGAGCCGCACAAAGATCGCCGGCACCATATAGTCGGGTAAGCTGCGTAACAAGTGCTCCTGGAGTTCGTCAATCGTCGGGACCGGCGCGTTTTGTTTGGAAAGGACATACGCCAGAAGCTGGTTCTCCCCGCCTTCCGGTGTGTGGATCGTTGCCACGGCGAAATCCAGACTCGGATGATGCGCAAGGACGCTTCCCACCTCATCCAACTCGATGCGGTAGCCGCGAATCTTGGCCTGCCGGTCCACGCGGCCCCGAAACTCGATCTCACCATCAGGCCGGCGAAGTCCAAGGTCGCCACTGCGATACATTCGCCCATCCGGGGAACCGGCAAAAGGGTCGCGCAGAAAGCTGCGCTCCGTGACGTCGGGAAGGTTGCGGTACCCGCGCCCAACTCCTGAGCCACCGATATAAATCTCACCCACGCTGCCGTCGGGGACCTGGGCCCCTGTCTCATCCAACAAATAGACGGTGGCGCCCGCAATAGCATGGCCAATCGGAGGTACGCCCGGAGTTCCGGGCTTGAGTACACAGGAAGTCGCGACAACAGCGCATTCCGTCGGCCCGTAATTGTTCACGACGTCAAACGGCAGTCCGACGGGAGGAGAATGGTGCAGCGCGTCGCCGCCGGTGAGCAGAAGTCGCAGGTCCGTTCTGCTCGGCCATGTGAGGGAAAGCATCGGCCGAGCGTGGACCGTGGGCACGAAGGCGATCGTCACTCGCTCACGAATCATCCACTGCTGAATCAACTCCGGAGACGAGCGAAGATCGTCGTCGATGATGCACAGGGTCGCGCCCGCAGTCAGGTTCGGCCAAATCTCCCACACGGCAGCATCAAAGCCCAGCCCGGCAAGGTGGCTGGCGCGATCATGCCGAGTAACTTGGAACGCTTCCCAGTGCCATCGGATGAGATGGGCCAGGTTGGCATGGGTGATCTCCACGCCTTTGGGAACGCCAGTCGACCCCGAGGTATAGATCACATAAGCAAGGCTTTCCTGATCGATTGGCTTGGCCTTGAAATCCGATGCTGCCGCAATGTGGGCGGCATCGCGCCAGGGATCAATGCCCTTCGCCTTTACCTGAAGACGATCGAGAACCTCAGCGTGGGCCACCAGGGCGTCGGCCCGGGAATCATTCACCGCATAACGCAATCTTTCATCCGGCCATGCGGCATCGAGCGGAACATACGCAGCGCCAGCCCGCATGGTGCCAAGCGCGGCGATGATCCATTCAATAGAGCGCTCAGCGCAAATCGCCACCGTTCCGCCGGACTCGACGCCGAGACTCTGCAGATAGCTGGCAAATCGATCCGCCTGCATATCGAGCTCGGCCATGCTCAGCTGTCGCTGCCCATGGCTCAGCGCAACGGCCGACGGATGTTCGCTCTTTAACTCTGAAATTTGTTCAGGTACAGGACGTAAATTGGCTGTCAGAACGAGCAAAGGTAGAGTCCCCTCTCTGCCGGGCCAGAACCGAAAGGCCTCATTGAATCTAACGCTGTTTGATCGGAGAAGATTACCGAATTCGGAGTCTCTTTGATAGAAGATACCACAGTCATTCGATAAAGAGAGCGGCAGCGGCCAGGTTGCAAGGGTCTAATTCCGCGAGAGCTCGGATGAGAGCCGGAAACGCCTGATTCCGTTGAGCGAATCACAATATTACCTATGTTCTTGAGCTTCTCGAATGGACTCCGCAATGTCGGCTTCGCTACCGTCGAATTGCAATTTTGACGCAACGCCCGGCCGCGTAAGGTACCTCTCTTCTATCGACTCGATTTGGTCCCCCCTTCAGGACCGGCTACGAATTCAGAGATAACCACCGCAACGTGAAATAAGATTCAGGAGCGATGGTTACCGCCTTGGCCGGACGACGTATTGATGCTAGAAACTCGGCGTCGCCGCGCTTTCCCCTCGAAAACGCAGCCGCGGTCGCCGACCGTATTCGTTCCTGCTTTCAGAGCCGGAAAATCTCTACTCTGGTCTGCTCGGCGGCGCGTGGGGCAGATTTGCTGGCGCTAGAGGCTGCCGGCGAACTTGGCGTCCGCCGGTGTGTCGTGCTGCCGGCGGATATCGCAAGCTTTCGCGCCTCCTCGGTAGTCGACGGTCTGGCCGGCGAGCGTCAAGGCGGGTATCCATGGGGAGCGATCTTCGATCGAATCCTCGAAACAGTAGACCAGAACGGCGATTTAATCGTCTCCGCGAACGAAGCCGCTGGCCACGAATCCTATCTCGCGGCAAACCTCGCGATCCTTGACCACGCTGCAAGACTGGCACTGCCAGCGAAAGAAGTGCTGGCGACCGTAGTTTGGAATCTGGCCTCCCGAGGTCCTGGCGATGTGACGGCGGCATTTCGTGACGAAGCCATGCTTCGAGGCCTGCGGATTGAGGATATCTCTACCTTATAGAGATCAGACGCGAAACCGCCCTACTGCAAATCTTTCACCCGTAGATAAGCCGCCGGATCGCCCAGCACGATATAGTTCCGTGCATCGTCCCGAGCAATATAGAGGGTGGCAAACGATTCGGGGTCAAAGCCAGGCTCTCTCCGTCGGCCCAATGCCAGGCCCACCTGCGCCTCAATGGTGCTCCACTGATGGCTCAGGCTGTCCGCCGCCAGGCCAACACGCTCTCCTTTCATCAGCAGTTCCAGCGGAGTCCGAATCGACTGCACCTGAGGCGTTCCCTCCAAATTTTGAAAGATGTAAGAAAATGCCTGGTCGATATGGGCGATGGTCGCCAGTGCGCCGCGGCTGAGCAGCTTTTGGGGAAGCCTGGCTATCAGTGCTTCGGGCGCAACGGGAATGCTCGAGCCGTCCTTATTGAAAAAGTAGTTGTCCTCGGGCGGACACCCCCCGCTATAGCAGGCAAACATTAAGGCCATCATGCCATGAACCTGCGCATCCGCAGGTACATCTGCAGCCGCGAAGACATTGGAGCTTCCCAGCGGCGTCCCGCGGTGGAACTCCTGCGTGACCAAGGCGCCCTGCATCTGGCGTTGTGCAACCGGATCGTCCATCGGCCACTCCGCCCCGTGCGAGCCGGTAAAGAGCAGCGCGGGAGGACCGCCCGGCGCGTTTCCGCGCAGAATCTCCGCCAACTGCGGCTTGGTCGCTTCCTCCGCGCCAAACCAATTCCGGTTGAACTGACGACGGTCGCCTAACGGATCGTCCCCCCTTGAGAAGTCGCCATAAACCGCATCGTAGAGCATCGTCGTCGCTGCATCGCCATCATGCTTCGTTACCCAGACGGCCACGCTCTTCCGCTGCGCCGGGCGAAACTCCGGGGCTTCATAATCGACAATCGCTTGCGCATACCGACCATAGTTCTCCATTTCGTCGAAATGGAGCCTTCCCACCGCCCATTGCAGCTTGAGCTTCGCCTGGAATTCAAACGAGATCTGCTGCGGCGAGCCAACTATCAGCAGGTAATAGGGAACACCTTTGCGAGGATCGACGGCAGCGCTGAGCGAGACCTTGCGCTGCCGCGCCCAGTTGTCCGCTGATTGACTTGGAAAAACCCCCTCCGGCCCCTCGAATATCTTGAAGAGCCTCTCATCCTGGACCTGCCGCTTTCGTAGCTCGAGCAGCGGCTCAAGTTGTTGGCGTATCCCCGGATCGGCATCAGAGGCGAATAGTACCGCCCATCCGGTTTGTCTCAAGTCCTTCGGGTCGTCGACATTCCCCGCGAATCCGAGGACTTTGCCCTCTTGGGCGCGAGCGACCACTACCCCCGAATCGGAAGAGACACCATCCGCATGCCGCAACAGATCCTCAGAGGTAAGCGCCGGCCGAGGCTGACCGTTCGCCCGAACTCCCATCGGGATTGGCATTCTCGTTAGCTCTTCGTCCGCTGCCACGATCCGCTGTCCTCGTTCCCCGCGATACTAAGGAATCGCGACTCCATTATGCTAGCTTTGACTCGATGCCGACTGCCCGCAAAACCGCGGTCGTCCTGTTTACTCTGCCTGGAGACAGGACCGCCCTCGAAGGTGAGATGGTTGAAAGCAGACCGCTCACCCGCGAGCGAGAGTACGGCGTCCGCCTGTCCATAGACGATCACGTTTTTCCAACCGGGTTCTTTCAATCTCCGCGCAACGACGAGCAATGGCGCGACTTCGTCACACGCCTCCGCGATTGCAATGTGAATCGCAATGAGGATGGTCATCGCGGAGCCGTCTTCATTCGGTCCTTCGGCGCCGATCTCTACCAAAAGCTCGCCGGACTCAGCCCCAGGCTGCGCGAGTTCCTCAATGACACCGGCACTCCGCGGCGGCTCGTTATTCAGACTTATCGGCCGGAGCTTCACCTTTTGCCTTGGTCCGCGCTTTACGACGAAGACGGAAGATTTGTTGCCGCCGGCGATGTATCCATCGTCCAGGCATGGGACGATTTCACGCTGGAACCTACGTTGTTTCCAGCCGACCTGAAGGTAAGGGCCAATCTCGACTCGCAGACGTTGCAGATAACCGGCGTCGCGCTGAAGTCGCTAGCCCCAGAGTGGACCAGCGAAAGTACCGGTGTTCCCGACATTCTGCATGTCGAGGCGCACGGCAACGCGGTGAACAACGAAATTGGGAAATACGGGCCATGGGAAATCGCGGACAAATTCGCCGGAGCGAAGATGGCGTTGTTGTGGAGTTGCTACTCCTCGGCGGCTAACTCATGGGGCGAGTCTCCTGCCTTGTGCCTGCACCGGCGCGGGACCGCAATGGTGCTTTCCTTCCTGGCCGAGCTTCATAACCTGGATGCCAAATCGATCGCCGAAGCCTTCTACTCCGACGTCTTTGGCGCGGCTGCGAGCCGAGACCCGGAATCGGCGATTGTCCGCATCCGCTCGGACAAGTTCAAGAATGAGTTCGATTTCGGCGCGTGGGCCTCCATAACCGTGTACCTGCGCAGCCCGCTCGATCTCAGTTCGCTGACCTTGAATGGCCCCCGCGTGCCCGCGCAAAGCTGGGCCGACGCCGATGCTGATGGGTCCTGGGTACCAGTCTCCAAGGCGGTTGGGTCGCTGGTGTCCGGCGCGAGAATCGCCGTGAACGCGCCATCCGAACCATTTTCCAAACTGCCCCGTTCCGCCTTCGCAGGCTGGAACGGCACGGTCGATCCGGCTCGACGGCGAGGCAAACCCACTCTCAAACGCCTGCATTAAGGAATTAGGGCTCTTGCAGAATGACTCCCCACATCCGCCATCCAGCCGAACAGCTGAAGTGGATTCTTCGGAGAAATCGCCCGCTATGGCCAACCGCTCATTGTCTGGACAAATTCTTCACCGCGGCATCTGGAGTTCCTGAAGACGATCCAGCCAAGTGCGAGGCTTACGTTCCTGTTCCTGTACGAAATGGAACGGCTGCGCAGTGTCCCGGAGCTTGTCGACCATGACTGCCTTGATGAAGCGCTGCACGCTCGAGAGAATGAGTCGCCGCCGACTGGGCGAGGCCGGCGATGAATTCTGGAGCGCTGTTTATTATGCCTCCGCGCGCAGTGAGGATGGAACGCAGTCCGTGACGGCGATTGGCAAGATCTCCGGCATCGCCGAGAAGACTTCTGGCGAGTGGAAATTTCGTCAGTCGCTTTGGACAACATCCTGAAGAAGACGGCCAGTATCTCACGCTACCTCGAAAAGGACCAGCCCAGGGAGGAATTACTACCGGCAGGCGATCAACGAGGCGATCAAGGACAAAGACAACCCTCGCGACGTGGGGCGGGCCAGACTAGAGCTGGGCTATCTGCTTCAGAGCCGAGGGGAGACCGAAGCTGCCGACCTCGAATATCTCGCGGCCACGCAAGCCCTGGAACGCACCCCCGAAAAGTCTCCGAGCAGCCTCGCTTCCTGCGTGATTCGCGCTGGCACTCCGCCTTGGGACGTGCGCTGCGAGATCGCGCCGAACTCCTCTCCAGCTACTCCCATCGCCTTCCCGATCGCCTTGAGACTGCGTCCGATTATCAAAGCGCGCTCAGGCCATTCACTCCTATCATGGGCGAACCTTGCAGGTCGCTTATTGCCACACTGCCGCTGCGCGGATCGACTTGGCGACCGGGAGATTCGCCGACGGTATCCTCCGCGCCATTGATGCCGCCAACGCTTTCGAATCCCTCCAGAGCTGGGGGGCCTGGGCAAAAGCCATCGAAGTGTTGCTCGACATTCTTGCTGACACTGGCGAAACCGCGAGGATGCTGGGCGTGGCTGATTTGGCCATCGAAAAAATCGCCAATTCGAACCTGCCCCCATGGAAACAAGAGAACCAAACCTTCACTTTCAATCTTGAAGATCGCCGAAGCGCTTCTTCGCCGCTGGCGATATCAAGGCCGCAAGAACGAAGATCGAAGCCTTACAGAAACAGAAGCCCCGCCAGAGCTGAAAGCGGAGGCTGACCGGCTGCGAAAATTCCTCTCAATCTGATCGTAGCTGGGTTTCCCCCCTTCACGACGGCAGGTCCTCAACCCGCAGCCTCACCGCAGGGTCCCCGAGGATCATGAAATTCCGGGCATCGTCGCGCGCGACCCACATGCGGCCCAGCTTATCGAGAGGTGTCTGGCCGCCAAATTTAAGATCGAGCTGGGCCTCGGCGAGTTGGGCAGAGAGCGACGCCCACCGCATATTGAAAACGTCGGTCGCCTGGCCGATACGGTCGCCTCTCATGAGCCGGCCGAGCACGTCCCGGAATCCCTGGGTCTGCGAACCGCCCTTGTCCCCGAGAAAGCTGTAGGCCCATGCCCGCTCGATATGGGCGAGCACGGCGAGCGCTCCGCCGCCTGGGTGCGTGAGCAGCTTTGCCGGCAGCGCAGAGAAGAAGGCCTTGTTCGCGATCTTTCGCGGCTGGTCGTTCATGCGATCAAAGTTGTCAGTCTCTGGAGTGCCGCCGCCATAGCAGGCGAAAAAGACGTGCATCATGCCATGCAGCTTAGCATCGGCCGGCACGTCGTTCGCGCCAAACCAGTGCTCTTCCTGAATTGCACCGTAGCCCTTCCAGTCATTGCAAACGATCGCTCCCTGGCAGGTCGCCTGCCGCGGATCTTCGGGGCTAAACTCCATGCCATGCGACCCGCTGAAGAGCAGCGACGGCGATCCGATCTCGGTGCGACCCGACAACAGATTGCTCAGGGCCGCCTTGGTCGCCGTCTCGCCAAATATCGTCTTCAGCCCGAACTTCTGTCGCTGACCAATCGGGATCGGATTGTTCCCCTCGCCAATGGACATCGGCTTGGCTACATTGCGGGTAAATAATTGCGTCGCTTTATCGAAATCGTGTTCGGTCGCGAACATCGCCATGTTTTTAGTCGTCGAAACCCCACTAGCCGTCTCATAGCCGACAACGCTGTCCGCGTATTGCCGGAACTCGTCGGCGGTATCGAACCACAGCCGGCCAACGCCCCAATAGATATCCAGGAAGTACTGAAAATCAAATGGAATGGCATCGGGCGGCGCGACGATTAACAGATAGAACGGAACGCCTTTGGCCGGGTCAACCACATCCATGCGAACACCCTGACGACCGAGCCACGCCGCAGCCGATTCGCCCGGCTTGACCGACGTCGGGCCATCGTAGATGACAAATGGACTGGCGGTAGCCTTCCGATGTTCAATCAAGGGCGTTAGCGCATCCTTGATTGCCTGATCAACTTCCGGAGCAAAGATGACTCCCCACCCAGACTGGCTCAGGTCGTTGCCATCGACATCACCGATGACGGCATATGAGATCAATGCCGTTTTAGTGCGTTTGTGAAGTTCGGGCGTCGCGGGATGGGCTTCCTGCTTGATCATGGACGCGACGGCCTCGTCGGAGAGGCCGCTGATCGGGCGCCCCGTCTCCGCGGAGATTCCGAATGGAATCAGAAAGTCGTCGGCTGCAGAGGATTCCATATCGTCTCCAATCTAGGCAGCCTATGCCGAAGCGAACGCCGCTTCCCAGATGGCATGCGCCACTTCCGGCCCGGCGATATCGCTGTGTGCGCCACTCGCCCCACTTCCCTTGCAGATGTACTGAGAGGATTCGAGATTGTAGACCTTGCGCCGCTCGAAACCATAGCTGCCGGTAGCGGGAAGCATCGCCATGTCAGTTTGTGTCGCCCCGCCGAGGCCCTGGATGCCGTAGGACCCGATTCCGCCGAACTCGGGAAGGCTCGCTTTGAGTGCGAAAGATGCTGAGCCATGAATATGCGACGCAAGCGGATACAACTGCCCGACTGCCTTGTCATAACGCGACTGGGTTGTCACCAGCGGCCCAGAAACCTTGCCATCCGGCAGGATGCGATGGAAGTACCCGGGGCCAGCATTGCGGAACGGGATCGACGGAGCATAGCACCACAAAGAGACGGCGCCCTGGACGAGAGCCACAGAATCAACCGGCCTCACCAACGGCCTGTTGGCGTTAGGACCGCCTACCATCCCCGAGATCACAATTGTGCCAAAGCTATGGCCCATGAGATGAATCCGCGTGCGTCGGGCCGCTGTAGCGTTTTGCAGATCCTTGAGGAAGCTGTGAATCCCCCCCTCGCCAACGGTGCGCGCCCGCTTCTTCATCGTCCAGTAGGAGAGTTGTCCCAGTGGAGCGAAGATGCCGCTCAAATCAAACCCTCCTCCGAAGTTGGCGCTATCTTCCATCGCCGCCTGATACGACGCTTCGGGATCGAAGCCCTCGCGGTCGGCGTCAGGCGGCGCGGAGACTCCGCCGCTTCCAAGACCGAGAGCATCATTGAGCTTCAGATAGGCCTCTCGAACGGAACTCGGCAGCGTATCCGGTGACATATCGTGGCGTGCCGCCTCGAAAATCGTCTCCAGTGGTCCGCGAATTTCGGGACGGTCTCCAAGCCGTTTGACTATGTCCTCGAGCATCTGGTCGGGGCCGGGCCCGCTCGATGCAGCGAAGGAGCCGTCGCTGCCGGCGTCTTCGTGACCCCAGGGAAGACTCGGCCAGTGAAGGCCGATCAGCAGCGGGCGAAATCCCGGAAACGCCTTCTCCGCTTTGGCCACATCTGCCGACGCCATGAGCGCGCCAATCCAGCTGTCATATTGCTCGATAGCGGCCGGAACATCGCCCTTCCAACCGTGGCTAAAGAAAAATACATTCGTAATCGCTTCGGTCGAGACTTCTTCGAGAAGCTTCTGGCTGAACTTTGTTCCCGCCTCCAGCCGCTCGTTTCCATCGCTGTCATAAGCAATCAGTCCATACGTGTGGTCCGTGCCCGGAATCGTGTGATACCCCATTGCCGCTCCCTTTTTACATCGGCATCCCTAGACAGACGAACCGTGACTCTACGCGGTTGACGATTGCCTTGGAATGCAGCACGACTCTACCACAAGGTCTGCTTCAATTATTCGGGATGTCGACACTGAAGCAGGACGAATTCCTGGCGTACAAGGCAGCCGGAGAGTCTGGGCACTTTTGCCTTATATACGAGTCTAACATGTAGAATTCTAATGAAAAGCCTCGTATACTAGGCAAATGCTAACGCTATACCACATAGGTGAGCAGATCGCCGCCCGACGCAAAACTCTCGGTTTGAGCCAGGCTGCGCTGGCCAAGAAGGCAAGCGTCGGTCGAACGACGCTCGATGCGCTCGAAAACAGCCGCATCGGTGAGCTGGGGTTCTCCAAGATTAGCAAGATACTGTCGGCCCTCGGCATGGAGCTAAAGCTTCAGGAAACCATGTCGCGCCGTCCGACGCTCGACGAACTCATGAATGAGGAGCCCGATGATCAAGGTCTGGACAGACGCGGCTGAAGCCGGACTGCTTGATCGTTCGAAAGAGCGCGGCAGCACTTTCGTCTATCTGCCGCAGGCCCTCCCCGCCCGGGCCGTCTCCGTCACCATGCCCGTACGCCTTCCATCATGGGACACCCGCTATGGCCTCGCCCCCATTTTCGAGATGAACCTGCCAGAGGGCGCGTTGCGCGAGCGGCTGCGCCTGGCCTTCGCAAAGGCGACCGGTACGTTCGATGAACTTGATGTGCTGGGAATCGTCGGACGTTCCCAGGTTGGACGCCTCCGCTATACGGGCCAGGAAGAACAGCTCGATGAGGATGTCCCTTTTCAGTCGGTCGATGAGATCCTCGCACAACAGCGCGATGGAGATTTGTTTCGCTACCTCATCGACAAGTTCGCATCCTTCTCCGGCATCAGCGGCGTCCAGCCTAAGTTTCTTATTCGGGACGAGAAGGCTTTCGCAGCCACACACACGACCGGTGCGCGTTTATCCGAAAGCTATCGGGGAGCAACGCACATCATCAAATTCTGGGAGCGGAATGAATATCCGCAGCTTGCGGCGAACGAATATTTCTGCCTGAAAGTCGCCCAAAAGTGCGGGCTGGATGTGCCACCCTACCAGCTCGGCGAGGACGCCGCAGCACTGGTTGTCGATCGCTTTGATCTTCGCAGCGATGGCAGCTATCGCGGGTTCGAGGACTTCTGCGTGCTCAACGCCAAACGAACTGATGACAAATATCTCGGAAGTTACGAAACCTCGATTCTGAAGCGCTTTGCGCAGTTCGCGAATTCGCCGAACGTCAGTGAAGACCTGGAGAAACTCTTTACGCTTATTACGCTGAATTGCGTTTTGCGTAACGGTGATGCGCACCTGAAGAATTTTGGCATTGTCTACGACGATGTTCTAGGCGAAGCCAGGCTCGCCCCCGTCTATGATCTCGTGACGACCACCGTTTATCTGCCGAGGGATGGGATGGCGCTCACGCTCAACGGCACCAAGCGATGGCCATCGGCAAGAGATTTGAAGAGGCTCGGCGAAACCCGCGCAGGATGTACTCCCGCAAGGGTGCGCCAGATTATGGAGCGCATCGGAGAAGCGGTATTGGGCGCATCCGTGGAGGCCCGAACGTATATTAACGAGCATCCGGATTTTGCGGAGATTGGAAATCGGATGCTCGAGGAATGGCAGACCGGTTTATCGCAGTCGCTCAAAGAATCCTGAACACCCCTTCCAAACGCTGGTTCTGAGGATACTAAGAACGCCTGACGCAAGTGCAATAAATGTGGGTTGGGATTTTAGGGAGAACCACCCGTGAATCACGGATTCTAATGGTGGGCGCAGCAGGATTCGAACCTACGACTTCCACCGTGTGAAGGTGGTGAAAAGGTAGACGGACGGTGAGGATAAAGGGGTTAGAAGCCGGTACAGTCGGAAAGAACCGGCACTCTCGCCGCTATTTGCTACCAAATCTGCTACCAAATCCATTCACTCTCCAACCAGTGGGCCATAGGGCTGGCCGTGGGGGATCAGCCCAGGAATTCAAGCCACCAAAGACCGTCACAAAGCACGGTTCCCGAACAGGGAGCACCGTGAGCCGGGCACAATCATCAATGAGCGGCCCGGAGGTTCGCCGTAGGTCGAGCAACGCCCGATCGAGAGACAAGTTGCTAAGGCGCTTCCGAGAACTTTGGCGGCTATTCAAGAGTCTGTAGATCAACCGGTGTTGAGCGCGGCCGAGGCCATCATTTCGCCTTCGTTTCGGGTGAAGCGCCAAGCGGCGACGTCGACGAGTTGAAAGCCCCCAATACCGGAGCGCTTCATCCAATCCAGGTATTCGGTGATACCCGCTTCAGAGACGTTGCCATTTGTCCAGAGCCACTGGGTGCGAGGCTTTGCCGAGTCGGAATGCGCGATAAAACCACGGGACAGTGCATCGCTTCCATCCTGGCAAAGCATAGGCTTGGGCCACGAGGCCGACAGCCAGTGTCGAGGCGCCGGAGGTTTGCCATCACCGCTCCGGTGGAAGCGCCTTCTTGAGGAAGTCGATGTAGATGCCCCAATCCGAAGGCACCATGCCGCGGCCGCCGTCGTGCATGTAATAGGCGAGGTCATGAAAGATAGGCTGCCTCGCGGCAGGCCAGACATCTGTCCCCAGATCCTGCTTACCGAGGAGCTTATACACGGAACCAGCAGCGACCTCAGCCAGGAATTCCCCCTTAGGATCCGACCAGTAATCGGTGTTACCTGTCTGCAGCAATAGAGGACGGGGAGCAATCAGCGCGATCAGCAAGTTGGCGTCCATCGGCGCCTTGTCGGGGAATCCGGCATACTTCGCGTAATTGATGGCGAACTGATAGGGGTATCGACTCGGAGCTGTAAGGTGGGCGATCGTCTCGCCATAATTGCGATGACTGAGGGCGGCGCCGCCCTCTCCCGAACAGCTAGCAATGACCGCTGCGAAGCGCTGATCGTGCGCACCAGCCCACATCACGGTCTTGCCCAGGCGGGAGACACCGTGGATCACCACACGCCTGGCATCGATGCTTTTGTCGGTTTCGAAGTAGTCTTCAACCCGGCTCATGCCCCAGGCCCACGCTGCGATCGAGCCCCAGTCATCCGGTGACCTGTCTTTCTGGCCGGGCTTCAGGTAGCGCGCTCGGATGCCATTGGGAAATCCCTCGGGGTAGTCGGGATCTATGTCGCCGTAATAATAGGTAGCCACTCCATAACCCGCATCCAGCAGAGCTTCGGCATCGATGTTGCCGAATCCGCGGTCCACACTCGGCATGACGCGGAGGTTTGTTTTCGGATCCCAAGCAGTCTCGGGCTTGATCCCGGGGTCTTTGACCGCATACTGCAGGGGGCCGAAGTTGATACTGAAAAACATCGGGACGGGTTTCGTCGCTGCGGCGGGAAGATAGACCAGCAGATCGATTGACGGACCAGTCTTGTCTTTGGAGAAGGATATTGTGATCTGCTTGCGAAGCGCTTTGCCGTTGAGCGCCGGAGTTCCCGCATCGACGACGTCAAAGCTCTCATCCGCGGGCCTGCCCGGCGCTCTGCCGTATTGCTGGGTCTCGAAAATCTCCATGATTTCAGGACGGCGTTTGGAGTACCACGTTCGGGCGTCTCGGACGACCTTTCCGTTGTTGAGTTTGAGCGGATCCGGTAGCGAATAAGCTCCGACCTTGGCCTCGTCGTAATTGACGGGAATCCCGGCGATCGCATCGGGAGAAGGGTCCGGCGGCGCGGGTGCGGCCTGTGCGGCTACCCGCAATGCGGAGCCGATCAGACAAAGTGTCAGGAACGATCCTCGTAACGTCATGAAGATTCCTTCTACGCCAACGCGAGGATATTTCATCAGGGAAATAGGTTTTACAGGGAAACACTAGAAGAGCTTGCTTTCCTTGTCAAGCTAATGGCACGAGGGTCGTTCCTGGAGGGATTCATGAAGAATTGCGCGAAAAAGCATACGCCGACTACCGTTCCTGGGACGCATATATCAAGCCCGTTTGTCGTAGGCAACGACGATGTGTTTTGGGGCGGTATGGCGCCAGGACATCTCGATAATTCCGCGCACCGCCTCAGTGGACACTTTGGAGAGATCCACCCGAAGTCCCATAAACTTCTTGCGGTCGTGCCAAATCTCTTCGTACGCATCCGGATTCTCGGCAATGAGAATCTTTGCCTCTTTCTGTGGGAGACCTGCAGTCATCGTCATGCCACCCTTCTCCAGGCCAACAAAACCTTTACCCGCAACCTTGTAGCTTGCGATTCGGCGTGCTGCCGGTACGAGCGGTGCTTCCGTCACCTGTGATAGAGCCATTGCAATGGCTCGAATCTCGCTCACCCCAATCATTTGAATAATTCCTCATCGCTCCACATGACGACGGCAATCGCGATTGTCACCACTCTGCCCTACTGCCGCAGTTCCTTTGCCATGGCGGATAAGATTGGCCCTCTGCAGGAAGCAGATATCAGCAGACCCGCGCGCAATCGATGCCGACGAGAGAGGCAAGTTTCGCCAATCGGTCGTGCACATGCCCCACACCGATCGCGCAGTGGTGTGCAGGGCCTTCCTGGTTCCACTCCTGAAGAAACCGGCGTGCGCCAATCGGAAAGCGATACCGGCTGTTGGTATTGCCGATCTCGAGAATGGGACCGGGCACCGACTCTCCTTCTGCGACGACGAACTTGAGCGATCCCTTTCCGTCTTCCGCAACAGACAGCAACGTCACCGGCCCGTGTTTCACCGACATCTCAATCGATAGACCGCTCCCAACCTTGCCATGGTAAACGTCGAGCGGGCGAAGCTTTGGCTTGCCATCGGCGATAGCGATATGTCCGGGGCCGTCGTGCCCCATCAAAATCACATCGTCGACGAAGTCGGTGGCATAATACTCGCTGAAAGAACCTCCCGCACCGAGGCAATCGAGGATCTTCATTGCCTGCACATTCTTGATTTCCAGCTCGCCTGCGACCGGAATGCCGCGGCCCGTAAGCAGGCTGTTGCCGACGATGATGGAGCTCAAAGTGTCTTCGTTGTCCGGAATGCCGACGCCCTTGTAGTAGTAGGCGAGTGAGCCTAGTTTGTACTGTTCGACTAGCCGGTCGAGTGCGACAGAGGTACGCGCCGCACGCTCCATCTCTGATTTAGAGCAGTCGGGCTGGACATCGAAGGCTTCACGCATCAGCGCGACCCGTTCGGAAATCTCCTCGTCGGCAACGCTCCTTCGGAGACGCCGACAGTTCATCGACTTCGATGATTTCGATATGAGTGCCGAAGACGGCGGACTGCAGCGTCAGGTCGGCATAGATATCGAGCATTCCGCTGTAGTAATGACCCATCACGCCCATGCGGTTGTGCCCCATCTGATAAGCGACTCTTGAAGCGATGAGCCAATCATCGATTTCGCCCCAGGCCCGGTCCTGCGGTTCGAGCATGCCCGTGACTTGATGAAATGAGATCCCGCAGCGGCGAAAGACGTTCGCGATCTCGGGCACCGAACAAGCCTGGCAATGGGCAAGCCATTCACCGGTCATCTGGGTGCGGTCCTTCATCTGGTTAAAGGCGGCGTAGTCGATTGCCGCCTGCGGAGACAAATTCAAAAGGATAACCGGCACTTTCGCGCGCCGCACCACAGGCAAAACAGTGGAAGAAAGCGCATAGGTGGCGACGTGAAGAAAGATCAGATCGACATCGGCCTGACGGAAGGCATATCCTGCGGCGACAGCCTTGTCCGCGGTGTCGATCATGCCGACGTTCACAACCTCAGCGCCTGACGATGCGAGCTTAGCCGCGATCTGTCGGTTGTAACCCTCGAGGCGATCGCGCAGGCCCGCGAATTGGCTCCAATAGGCCTCCAGCCCTATGCTAAAAAGGCCGACGCAATGGCGCTGGTTTGTTTCAGTAAGAATGGATTCCATCTTCACTACCGGCTGGTTAGCGCCTTCTTTGACTCATCACCAAGTCTGACGCCACGGAGTGCGAACCGGTTAGACCGCTTCGCACCCCAGCGCATCAGCTGATTATCCATGCTCACTGCGTTGCGACGGAAGTAATCTCCACCGGGCCGAGCAAGCCAGAGGGCAATAGTGGGGAACTGGCCTTGTATGGCTTCACGTCCGTGAACGTGTACTTGGTCGTGGCGTCCGGCTGTTGGTCGCCGATCAGCCGGTTCACCCATGCATTGACGACCTTCACCTGAATCTCGTTGGCTCCAGGCTTGAGAGCGCCAGTCGCATCGACGCGATAAGGAGCATGCCATACCTGGCCCAGCGACTTGCCGTTGACCGTCACCTCGGCAAGGTTCTTCACGTCACCCAGATCGATCCACAGCGTCGCACCTGGCTTGAACCAATCCGCGGACGCCTGGATGGTCTTGGTATAAGTGCCTTCTCCGGAGAAGTATTTCACTCCTTTGTCATCGCTATCGCTCCACGAGATAAGCTTGTCGAGTGTGATCGACGCCGGCGCGCCGCGGCCTGGCTGGAAGCTTACCTGCCACGGGCCATCCACGGTCGCAAGCTGGTTGTCGGCTTCCGCGGACAGTTCGACGCTGAGTTGCTTGCTGTTTTCGCGGAAGACAACGAAGACCGTTCCCCAGGGCTCGAGCTTCAGCGGCACCGAAGTGCGGCCGTCTGCGATCTTGTAAGACGAAGGTTCGGTCTTTCCAGTTTCCGCGTACCACAGCTCGGGAGTCTTGCCGCTAATGCGGAAGCTCGCATCGAAAGTCGCTGGGTTGTCGCTGCGATTGTCGATGAAATAAAGATCGCCGTCGGCCAAATGGCGATGGGCGAAGAGAACTGGCGAATCCGGATTGGGATTGGGGTAGTCAAAGTCCGGCTGCAGGTTCATTGCTTTGAATACTTCCGCAAGGCTTTGTCCCGCATAGACTTTTCCTTTGCCAACGCTATGTACTCCGGTTCCGTCGCCGAAGAGCTGGTCATCCAGCTTATGAAATTCAGCCTGGTTATCGGCAAGGCTCGGGTCATCCACTGGTTTGGGGCCAGCAACCACTGCTCCCGCTCGCACCAGCTTGTCGATCGCGCGCAGCACAGGCAGAGACATGTGTTTGCTGTACGGGTCAAGCGCGAGGAGTTTGTAGTTCATCCCGCTCGCGGTCGTGATTTTCCCGTCGCTGACTTTGAACTCATGAATGAGGCCATCGGCGTTGATGTAGTCGAAGCCGTAACCCGCAGGAATATCAGGCGCCTTGTGGGCGAAGATCGCAGTCAGGTTCGAATCCTCACCGTAGAAGTAAAGTACGTCTGCGGCAAAATGCCCTTGCTGCAGCAGGTAGCTCGAACGGGCGATGTAATTCACCCACGGCGCTGCTTCGTTGGCCCAGGTTTCGTTGCGGTTGAACCACTGGCCAAAGGGTCCAAGTGTAAGTCCGGGCGCCTTATTCACCAACGGCTGATGCGCCGATTCATGGATGCAAAAGCGGTTGATCCCGTTCAGCAGCTCCTGATCCGCGGTCGGTTTCAGTGTCGTCGGCGACCAGGCCCATGGAGCCGCCGCAGCCGTCATCGATTCGGCGGCAGCGATGTTCTGCCCATAGATGTGGGCGACAGAGGCCGACTCGCGATCATCGGCGTTATATCCGTACTGCACCTTATTGACACCGGGAGACTGTGTCCACATGGCCGCCATCGGAATGTCGTCGAGCTTCTTGACTTCCATCCCGTCGGCTACAAAGGCGCGCCCTGATTCATGAGATTCGCCGTAATGGCCGATGCCGCGCTCCTTGAGCGAAGCCTGAACCTGGCCGTAGTGTTCGTCAGCAATCAGATCGGAGATGGTCTTGCGCAGGTCCCAGAGAAAACGGTCGCTGGCCTCCGAGCTCTCCACGACTTCCCCGGTGAGGACCGGCATCCAGGGAGTCGGATCATACCCACGGCGCTTCTTGAACTGGGCGATCATGTCGTCGGTCCAATTCTGTGAGCCCGCCTCCCAGCTATCGGTGATGACGTAGCGGATACCGCGCTTGCCCATCATGTCCGCTCCGACGGTCTCCTTATAGCTGTCCAGATAGCCGTTCATATAGTTCTTCACATATCCGGCGTTGAGCTTGTCCACTTCAAGCCCGGTCGCCTCCGCAGTTGCGGGGTGATTGGTGATGCCGAGCAGCGAATAGCCGAAGCGCATGACCACCCAGTTGCCCGGCGGCGGCGTCCAGTCCAGAGTGCCGTCCGGACGCATCTTCGAGGTCAGATCGATGACATCCGATTTTGCGACCACGTCGCTCGCGGAGTAGGAGGGCGTGGCGAACTCGTAAAGGTCGGGTACAGGCACGAAAGCAGCCTTCTCCTCGAACCGATTCACGCGCGCGCCTGGATGCAGCACCAGCTCCGCGATCTCATAATCGGTGGGAGGCGGCCCAACTCTCATGCCAAAAGAAGCTGGATCGATCCCTGCCGCCCACGCTGGCGGCGGTGGCGGCGGAACGCGCTTGAATGTGACGCGAAAATATTTCGCTGTGACCGGAGCGAACGATACCGTGTTCTGCGGAGCGCCGCCGTCCGGGAGTTTCTCAATTACGCGAAAGGTCTGTCCGTCATCGCTTGCCTCGATCGCCTTCTCGGGGTTGGCAACTCCGCTTACCAGGGCCTCGATCTCACCAACGTTCTTGGTGACAAGGGTGATGGAACGGAGTGTCTGCGGTTGTGCGAACTCATATTGGATCCAGGCATCTTGCCCGACGGCCGGAATCGGCAGCTTGGTGGTCTTCTCCAGGTCGCCATCAGTAAGGATTGCCTGATCGGGTGAGCCGGCGCTGGCCGTGATCTTGGGATTCAGAGACTCAGTGGTCACATCACTGGCCGGCCGCTTGTAGGCAATCACCGCCACGTCGGCATAGAACTGCGGCGGCGCCTTGCTCTCGCTTCCGGGAATCATTTCATGAATCCCGAGACCCTGAAACGCTCCGGTGGTCGATGGCGGGTGGGCGAGCGTTCCTGCGAAGGGTTTGCCTCCCTCGACCACTGTCTCGCTCCAGACATACTTCTTCATCCCCTGCGACGGAGGCACCCACGGCCCTCCAGTCTCGCTCCAACCCGGCGATCCCGCGATTGCCTCCTCCATGCCCAACTGGTCGGCGAGATTGGTGGCGTACTTAAAGGCGTCCTTCCAAGGCGGAGTCATATAAGCAAGCCGGTGCTCGACGACCTGAGGCGTGGCCAGCGCGGCGTCGAAGTTCTGGAATCCCGCCAGGCCGACACTGTGCATCCAGTCGAGGTCCAGCTTGATGCCCTCCTCTGTGATGTTGCCATTCATCCAGTGCCACCAGACGCGCGGGCGCGCTCCGCTCGGCGGATTCTCAAACCCGCTCTTCAGCGAATCTGAACTGCCTTGTGCGAAGCCTGCGCACCCCATCGCAAGTGCAACGGTGGCGGCAAGAAATGTGGCCTTTCTGCGTTTGTTGTTCGCTGATCTTGTTCCATTCATCTGGTATTTTTTCTCCTGAAAGAGAAGGGGATTCACCCGCGCAAAGAGCATGCTAACCGCTTTGATTTCCAACGCGGAGGATCATAGCACGCAGAGGGCATCATTCGATACAGAAATAATTCTCTATTGAATATTACCCTGACCCAGGAGTACATTGAGACGAAAATGAAACTATTTCGAATGCGCATGCAATCTGCAAGACCATGAGACGGCGCGACCTGCTCAAAACGGCGATGTACGGAGCGGCCGGCCTCGCTATGCGCAAGACCGCCGGAGCTTTGACTCTGCCCACGCAGATCGCTCAGCCCTCGCCGATTGTCGATGCGCACATTCATCTCTTCGATCCGTCACGCCCCGGTGGCGTTCCCTGGCCGGAGAAAAGCGACACCGTTCTATACCGCCCCTCAACGCCCAAACGATACGAACAAGTCACGGAAGGCTTGGGAGTGGTCGCGGCAATTGCGATCGAAGCAAGCCCTCTCGCCAGTGACAATGACTGGCTCCTTGGCATCGCCGCGGCGAATCCGATCATCGTTGGCGTGGTCGGCGATCTCGTTCCCGGAGAACCAGCCTACGCGTCCAATCTGGATAGACTTCATGCCAATCCGCTCTTCCTTGGGTTTCGATACGGAAATCTTTGGAATCGCAACCTACTTCTCGATATGCCGAAACCAGGATTTATCGACGGTCTGAAGCTGCTCGCTCAAACCGGCTTGGTTCTCGAAAGCGCGAATCCTGACCCGAATCTGATCCATGCACTGGTGGCCGTCGCAAACCGTGTTCCCGAACTGAAGATCGTAGTCGATCACCTTCCCCATGCGACCGCCCCTACTGAGAAGGCGGCAAGCGATGCATATTGGTCTGATCTGCGAACTCTCTCCCAAAATCCGCATGTCTTCGTGAAGCTTTCCGAGATACCCGTCCGGCTGAATGGAAAGCTAGAAACTGATTTTCACTCCTATCAAGCGGGATTGGATCAACTCTGGGACATCTTTGGCGAAGACAAATGCCTCTTCGGCAGCGACTGGCCCAACAGCGACCATGTCGCGACTTATACCCAGACCCTCGATATCGTCCGTGACTACATCTCACGAAAAGGCCCGGCTGTCTCGGCCAAATTCTTCTCGAAAAACTCAATCGCGGCTTACAAATGGCGGCCAAGGCGCGCGAACCAGTCATTCTCTGTTTGAGCTATACAGCGTCGCAGCCCTCGTCATCGCATGCATCCTTAGGGCCAGCTAATCACAGTCACCGAGAATGGCGAGAGCTTGAGGGCAGGCCCTTCGTGTTCTGTGGTCCGCGCTGGCCCATCGCCGGTGGCCTCGTCCACGGTAGCAAGCTGGACCTTTGCCGTGTCGTTAGGCAGCGTCACATCCGCCTCTCGATTGCGCTTGTTAACCAGCAACAGTTTCCTGCCGGATGGCGTGACCAAGGCTTGCGCTGAAATGTCGCTGGTATCCGGGCCGAGTTTCGTTTCTACTAGCTTGTCGCCGGGATGAAAGTTGTCTTTGATGAGTTTCAGCACCCAGTAGCGCGCGTTCGGCTTGCCATTGGTCCAATCCATCATCGAGACGCTGGGGAATTGCGACGGATACCCGACAAATTGCGACTCGCCGATAACGTCGATGCCGAGCTTGGTGAGCTCAATATAGAGATAGGCGTAGAGAGAGCCAGCCCCTGCCCAATAGGCCTTCGGGATTCGATCAGGCAACGCCTTGGACGCAGCGATCTCGAGACCATCCGTCGCCAGAATCACGCCCAGTTCGTCGGTATCCGTCTTGGTATTTGGGGCGAGCCGTTTTCGAATTGCCTCGATATACCGGGTCGTCGCAAGAAAACGGTCAGCCTGATCGAAGAAGGTAAACTGCCAGTCGTTGATGTCCTGATCGAGAGTCGGCGTCGCGTAGAAGTGATAGGAGATATAGTCGAGCGGAATCCCCGGCTTGTGATGTCTTGCATCGAGAAAATATTCAAACCACTTCGGATCGTTCGATGGCGGCGCAAGCGCGAGCCCAACGAACTTCGTCTCTGGACTGACGGCATGAATCGCGCTGACGATTGCGTCGTAGCGCTGCGTATATAGCTCCGGTGTGGTCGAGTGCTCAAAATCCACTTCGTTCAGCACTTCCCAATAGGGAAAGCTGTAGTGATACCCCGACTCATGCCGTTTGCCGTTCTCGTCGGTGAAACCACCCTTCGTATACCAGCTCACAAGACGTGCAAAGTAGTCTCCAACCTCTTTCCCTGAGGGGTCATTGAGCTCAGTACCCTGCGTGTAATTCCAGAAAACCTGATCGGGATCGCTGGGATAGACCACCGGCTTTTCGGTCTTGAATAGCCACGCGGGGATGGTGCTGAAGTTCATGATGGTGCTGTGACCCTCAGTGGCGTTGAGAAAGTCCTTCGTCATGGGGTCAATCAGCGTAAAGTCCCAGGATGTCTTGTCCTTGGTCGGCGGGTCGAGTTCGGCGACCGCCAGCTTGGGATACGGTTCCCATGGAACGTAGCGGACATAATCTGCACCCAGGTCCTTCAACGCAGCAAATGAACCGTCATGAATAGGAGAACCGCTGCGCAGCATCGGATTCACGACCACTTGCAGCGTGGCCGTCGATTTCGAGATGAATGTGGTCTTGTCCCAGTTGACTGCGATCGAGTTTGACTCGGGTTTGTCCTGAGCAACCGAATGAAACCCGGCACAAGACAGACTAATGAAAAGCATGAGTCTGAAATAGGACACTCTTGGCTTGTGTATTCTCGCTTTGCCAGAAGCTTGTAACAACTTCGAATCCATTTGGTCTCCTCTTACGGGGTCGCGTCCGAGTCAAGCTTCTGCTTGGTCACTTCTGTGGAGCTGGCGACCTGTCCGCTCTGCTGTTGCTTAAGCTTCGCCTGGTGAAGCCTGCGAAACTCCGCCATCGCCTTACTCTGCTCCGCGGTATTGCCCAGCGATCGCTCCGCCTGTGAAAGGCGATACCACGAGACCTCGTTCGATGGATCGACCGCGATAGCTTTGTGGAGCGAAGGAACAGCGAGCTGCGCCTTGTCCTCGGCCAGATATACCGTCGCCAGGCCGATTTGGGCGTCATCGAAATCGGGGTAGTAGCTGATCGCAATTTGGAAGTATTTCTCTGCGTTCGGATAGTCGGCGGAGTTCCGGTAGATCTCGCCAGCTTCATAGGCGGCATTGGCATTAGCTGGGTCAATCTCCAGCTCAGCGAGAAACTCCTTGAGCGCTTCGGTCTGGTCTTGTTGGGCTCCAGATTTTCGGCCTTGTGCAAGAAGCGTCCGCCCAATTCGATAGTGAATGCCCGGACGCTTTGGATCCAGTGCCAAGACCTGGCGATACTGGTCAATCGCCGCGGCTGTCGCGCCCTGACTCTCATTGACTTCCGCCGCAGCCAGATATTTCCACGGCGAGTTTGGCGCTACGATGTTCATCCGCAGGATCGCCTCGTAGGCCATCTTGCCGTAGACTCGGGAACTCTGATAGAGCACCTCAGGATCGTCGGGATAGAGCCTATCCATCTGTAGGGCGGTTTCGACCGCCTTCTGATCGAGCTTGAGGCCGACGTAAGCGCGTTCGAGCTGAAGGCCGCACATCTGCTTCTCGGAGCCCTCTGTGCTGTGGAGGAAGCAATCTTCAAGACCCGGTAATGCTTGACGGTACTCGGTCATCTCCGCAAAGGAGATCGCCAGCAAAGTGTGCGCCTTGGGAAGAGACGGTTTGAGCTTCAATGCGGTTTGCAGTTCGACCACCGCGAGATTGAACTTGCGTTGCTGGTAGTAGATGCGCCCAAGAATGGCGTGGACTTCGGCAACGTTTGGCTGGAGCCCGCGCAATTGTTCAAAATCCCGCTGCGCTTCTTCCAGGTGACCAGCGGCAAGGGCAGCTTGGCCCTGTTCGGCAAATTGTGCGGTTCTATCTGCTGGGTCAGGAGTCTGAGAGAACGCCGGATTAGTTGCCAGGGGGTAGGCCATCAACAAACCGGCGCAAAGTTTCCGGAAAAGAGTCATGGACGCCAGTTTATTCCGAGAATTAGAAGAGCGTCACCCGACCGCAGGGGACGCTCTCCCGCGAGAACTCTCTAGAATGTCAGCTTTCCTCCAAGCTGAATGACCCGGCCTGGTCGCGCTGACACAACTCTTCCAAAGTTGGTGTTCGAGCTGCCAAACTGCGCCTGGTCATTTACATTAAGGTCGACTGGTACCGACCCAGGTCCAACGCCCGGCGTGGACGGGTCAACACCGAACTGCGTGTGGTTAAAGACGTTGAACCCTTCTACACGTATTTGCAAATTGCCCCCCTCCCACAAGCGGAAGTTCTTAGCGGCGCCCATATCGAAATTCTCGATTCCAGGTCCTGTGACGGTGTTGCGACCGCTATCGCCAAACTGGCCAGCCAGCGGCTGAGCGTATGCGGCAGTATTGAACCATTCATTCAGCTTCCTCTGAGGTCCGCTAAACGGATTGCCGACTACGTTGGCCCGCTGGTTCGGCGCGGCGAGGAGGCTAAATAAATCGTTGCCAAGTATCGAAATCGGAAATCCTTTCTGGAAGGTGACGATTCCCGTGACTTGCCAGCCGCCCACAGCAATATCCGCAGCCCGGTTGACGTTGCTGGCATATTTCTGGCCGTGGCCAAAAGGCAGGTTCCACACATAGCTGGCCACAAACCGCTGACCAACGTTGAAATCCGACGGCCCATAGTCGAGTGCCGGATCGCGGTCGTCCAGGTGGCCGTTATAGGAGTTGGTTGCGCCGACACCGGCCGCCGCCGACTTATCATCCATGTCCTTGGCATAGGTATAAATCGCGACCAACGCCAGGTCCGGAGATCGCCGTTCCAGCTTCAGATTGCCGGCATTGTAATTAGACCAACCGGTCCAGCTGCTGTTCAAGGTCGTATCGCCGCCAATGAAGAAATTTGGGTACTCGATGCGGTTTGCCACCGGGCAGTCCCCTGCTGTCGGATCGGCGTTGCAAAGCGCCGGGTCGGTCGGAGCGTACGGTTGATTGATGTTGATCCGATCCAGATTGTGCGTCCCTTTGTTGCCTACATAACTGGCTTCGAGCGTGGTGTTCCTTGCCAACTCACGCTGCACAGAAAGCTGCCACTGCTGCACATACGGGTTGACCGGATGGTTGGATACGATGACCGCGATAAACTGGCCGCCGGCCGGGAAAGTGGTGCCCCCATTCGCACCAGGGGCGACAGGCAACAGCGTACTGGTGGGGAGGAATAGATTATCCGTCAGCTTCGGGACCGTCGAAATATTTGGCGAGTAACTGGCGCGGACAACGAAAGGATACAAGTCGCCAGAATCGTCGATTTCGCGCGTCTCTGAGGAGTCGAAGAATACCCCGTAGCCGCCGCGGATAACCGTCTTATCTCCCCCGAGGAACTCGGGACGGTACGCGAACCCAAGGCGTGGAGCAAACGGCAATTTTGAGCCGTCCTTGGGGTTCCTACGGCCGCAGTAACGGTAGAACCCGTTTCCTGCCGGAGCGATTCCGTCGGTCAATAGAGTTTGGTCGGCCATGCACAGACCACCAGCCGTATTTTGGTCGTCAATCCAGAAAAACTTGTTGCTTTCTTCGTAGGGTACGTTGCGGTAGTCCCAGCGCAGGCCAAGATTGAGGGTGAGCCTGTCATTGACCTTCCAATCATCCTGAATGTAGGGAGCAAAATACCTGAAAACATATTGGTTCAGATTTCCAGGCTGGCTTCCGCTGGTGCTAAATGGACCGGGCTGAAAAGTGCTCGCATTCTCATAATAGCCAAGCAAGAAATCCGCCACTTGATTGCCTGTGCCGCAGGTGACTGTGAGGCAATTGTTCGTGCCCGCGCCACCGTTGGTGTTGATGAGCGTGTTTTGGAAGGTGTAACTTCCAAGGAAGTTCGTCGAAAGGTCGCGCTTTTGAACCCAGCGGCGATAATCAAAGCCGAAACCTAAGGTATGCCGCCCGCGAATCACGGTGACCGAGTCTGCATACTCCCAGAGTGGGATATTGCTGGTCGTTGGATTGTTTCCCGGGCTTCCAAAGGTACCGTTGAGACTCTGGAAGCCGATGCCCGGCCAGCCTCTGGCGTAGTCGGGAAGGTCAGTGAAGACACCAGTCAGGCCGAGAGCAGCGACCGCGCTAGTGGGAGCTGCGTTGGCATATTGGTTGGCTATGGCTATCATGTGGCCAACGCGGAAGTTGTTGACAAAATTCTTGGGCAACGTGATCGTGTGGTTGATCACCCAGTTGGTTGAGTCCTCGGTAAATAGGTTGTTTCCGGCCGGCGCTGAGGAATTACTGACGCTGGCGTTGTCATAAATGGCGTGCGACCAACGAAAAAAGACTAGTCCGTACTTGCCAAGCTCTTGATCGCCGCGGTAGGTCTGTTGATCGGTGGTATTGGGCAGGCCAACCCGGAGAAGGTAGTTGCCCAGCGGGCTGGTGCTGTTGGGCGCGGGAAACAGGCCGCCAGCCTGAGTCACCTGCGCCAGACGGGAGAATCGGCTGGTCGGAATGATGTTTCCCGGAAATGGCAGCCCCGTATTTGGATCGACCGGCATGCAGGGATTGTTAGCCGCCAACGCTGCAGTGCATGCAGCACTGCCATATGCGGGCAGATTTTCAGCGGAGAAGTTTCCACCTAATTCGGCGACATCAGGGACAAAAGAGTAGTTGTTCGATCCGTTGACGATCCGCCAGCCCTCATAGTTTGCGAGGAAAAAGCTCTTGTTTCTCCCATCATAGATTTTGGGAATCCAGATCGGGCCGCCAAGAACATAGCCGAACTGGTTTTGCCTTAGCTCCGGAATTGTCGTTTGAAAGTAGGACCGGGCGTCATAGGCATTGTTCCGGTTGAACTCGAAGACCGTCCCATGAAACTGGTTAGTGCCGCTCTTGCTGATCAGATTCACCTGGTTCGCGCTAAAACCATACTCCGCAGAGTAGGTTTCGCTCTGCACCTTGAACTCCTGAATCGCGTCCTGAGAGAGGATGACTGCAGGCGTTTGCAACGCGGTGTCGGTGTTGCTGACGCCATCGAGAGTATAGTTGTTCGACTCCGGCCGCGCGCCGTTGATGCTAATCGCGTTACCTTCACCCTGGCGCATCTGACCCATCTCGCCAGTGGTCTGTACTGCTCCTGCTCCGATAAAGAGGAGGTTGATGAAGTTTCTCCCATTGAGCGGCAGTTGCTCGACCTGCTTCTGGGTGACGAGCTGCGAAATCTCCGAGGTATCTGTATCGAGAGCGACGGCGCTGCTGGTGACATTGATCGTCTGTGTTGCGGTGCCTGTTTGCAGGACTACATTCACGCGAATTTGCTGCGCGACCTGTAGGGTCGTGCCGGCCACCTGCGCGTTGCTGAAACCGGTCGACTCAACATCGACCCGGTATGGTCCCGGCACGAGATCCGGCACCGCATAGTCTCCGGCGCCCGTGGTTTCCGTCACATGGGCGATTCCCGTTCCGGTATTGGTGATTGTAACCTTGGCATTCGGTATCACCGCGCCAGTTGTATCGGTTACTGTTCCGAGAATCGTTCCCGTAGCGCCTCCCTGGCCAAAGGCGATGCCTGCAGCCAGGAGTAGGACGAGAAATATCGAGGCTGGAATTGAGCGCTTGACTACAACGCGCATGACTGTTTTCCTCCGAAAGTGGTCCCGTCTGTGATCGAGGGATGCTGTTACCCGTAGCCTCTTGGGGCGTGCTGGATACGATGCCAATAATTATCCGAGTGGTCATCTCGGTATTGTTTTCGTATTGGAAAAGGACTTTATTGATTTGCAGGAAGACTTGTCAACAGTAAAATGTTCCCTTATTGAATTTGCTTTTGATATTGACCCCCCTCTGCCGAGAGCTCAAACGCTTTAGTACTGAAGGTGGGAAATTTTCATCACACTCGACGATTCATCGGCCTTGGCTCACCGGGGGCCCTGGGGCAGAGACAGTTGCAGCGTCTCAATTCAATTTCCAATACCAATCGTTATGGCGGATCCGATCTGCAGGAAAATTCTATCGAGTAAAAAGTCTGGTAGCAGCCTTCGGACCGCTCCGTTCCTGCAACACGATTTCCTTATGTACTCAATATGCGCGACGAAGAAATTGACAACGGAGCACTGGTGTAACATGCTTCACATCTAGTTTCAATAGGGATAGTATTTTGCCTCAAATCGGGGGTAAATTATGAGACATTTGGCCAAGAGCTTCCCCGATGGCCGCCAGAGACGTTCTCCATCGGAAAAGGTTTTCCCAGAATGCATGGTTTCGGTGTCGAGCTACCTTCATGCGCCATCTCCAACACCGACCGCGCTTTGGGCAAGTCATCCAGCCTGCGACTGCGGCCACCGTCGGGGAGAAGTCTGCCACTGGCTCAGAATTGCATCGACTCACCGAGGCGAGCCATACCACTACTCTTCATGCGAAACTGGATAAAGTGCGTTTTCAATCAATCTCAGCGGCGGACCTCGGCGTTGCGTATTTGTTGCTCCGGACCGCGCTAAGTCCATCTCGGTGTTGGTATATGCTGCGAACTATATAAATGCCTAACTCAGCTAAAAAGACGGCGAAGCGACTCTATCTGATTCCGATTCTCTCTAAGGCCCTTGACGTCATGGAGTTGCTCCAGATTGAGCGCGCTTCCCTGTCGCTGGAAGCGATATTTCAGCGGACCAAATTTTCGAAGACCAGCGTTTACCGGATATTGCAGACGCTTGTGCACCGGGGGTATGTGGCGCGCTCGGGAGATGGCCTCTATCGCCTGGTCAGCCTGCCGTTGAAGTTGAGGTTCGGTTTCGCCGGCCAGAGCTCGGAGCTACCTTTTTCAGAGGCGGTGACCTCGAGTTTGCAGCTTGCCGCCTCCGCATCGGGTGTCGATCTGTTGATTCTCGACAACCGATATGATGCCGACGCGGCCGTAAAAAATGCGGAGCAATTTGTCAGTTCGCGGATTGATTTAGTAATTGAATTTCAGGTTGAACAGCGCGTCGCTCCGATCATCGCGGACCGGCTCGCTGCGGCCGGAATCCCCCTGATCGCGATCGATATTCCGCATCCTCATGCGGTCTACTTTGGCGTAGACAACTATCGCGTGGGATACGATGCTGGATTGCTCTTAGCAAAGCACGCTATTGACAATTGGCGTGGCCAGATCGATTGGATCTTAGGACTAGACATCGAGGAAGCCGGCCCGCTAGTGCAAAGCAGAATCACTGGCGCCTTTGAAGGAGTGCGATCGACGATAAAGGATATCCCGGTAGAGTCATTCGTTCGAATAGATGGTCGGGGCTTGCGCGAGAAAAGCCACCGAGTAACATCGGACTTTCTGAGACGTCATTCAAAGGACCGGCGCATTTTACTGGCAGCGGGAAATGATACCAGCGCCCTGGGCGCTCTCGAGGCCGTGCAGGAGCTCAAGCGCGAGAAGCAGGTGGCCATCGTCGGTCAGGACTGCATCCCGGAAATAGTCGCGGAGATGCGAAAACCAGGCAGCCCGATGATCGGCTCAGTCTCCCATGAAGTCGCCGAGTACGGCCCAAGAATCATTGAGATCGGAGTCGCCCTTATCCGCGGACGTCATGTCGCTCCCTACAATTACGTTGTACACAAAATGGTGACCAGCAAGTCGGTGCAGGCATAAATGAAGAGACGTGGCTCGCAAGCGGAATATTGAGGTTTCATAGCAGCCATGGTGAATGCCGACGAGTTGCTTAGCCAATCGATCGTGAAGGCCCGCAAACGTTTGCTGCCATTCCTGTTATTGATGTACGTCGTATCCGTTCTGGACCGCACCAACGTTGCCTTTGCGAAGCAGGCCCTGCAAAGCTCGAGAGGCGTATCGGAAGAAGCTTACGCGCTCGGCGCCGGGCTGTTCTTTCTTACCTACGCGCTCTTCGAGGTTCCGAGCAACCTGCTGATGTACAAGGTTGGCGCAAGGATCTGGCTGTCTCGAATCATGGTGGCATGGGGCCTCATATCAGCCGCCACGATGTTTGTTGCGGGAGACAAATCTTTCTATTGCCTACGTCTTTTGTTAGGCGCCGCAGAAGCAGGATTCTTTCCCGGCGTCATTCTGTACCTCACATACTGGTTTCCGAACAAGGCCCGCGGCCAGGTCTTGGGATTGTTTTATTTCGGAGCGCCGCTATCGTTCATCGTTGGGTCGCCTCTCTCGGGATTCTTAATGGGTATGCGGCCGGTCCTGGGTCTGCAAGGATGGCAGTGGATGTTTCTTATCGAGGGCTTCTTCGCCGTTGCGGTTGGTGTCGCCGCCTTTCTGTTCCTCAAGGATGCACCAGCAGCAGCGCCCTGGTTATCGGACGCGGAAAAGCATCAACTGCTGAAGACGCTCTCGTCAGAAGAAGCGGAGCGAAGAACGCGCGGGCTATCGTCGCCGATCGAATTACTGAGAAGTCCGCGCGTGCTGTATTTTTCAGCGACGTACTTTCTGATTCAGGCGGGCGTATACGGAGTCATTTTTTACCTGCCGACAGAGGTGGCCTCGATTCTCGGTCAGAAGGTGGGACCGGAAGTGGGATTGGTATCAGCGATTCCGTGGATCTTTGCGATCATCGTGACTTTCTGGCTCTCCCGCGCTGCCGATCGATACAGCAGCCATCGTCTTCTCGCGAGTCTTGGACTCTTCGCGTCGGGCTGTGCCATTCTGGTGGTGCCGCTGAGCGAAGCGGGCATCGCATTGCTCGCTCTCTGCGTGGCAGCATCCGGATATATTGCAGTCCAACCGCTCTTTTGGACATTTCCGACAGGGTATTTGTCCGGCGCAAGCGCCGCCGCTGGAATCGCAATGATCAACTCGTTTGGTAACTTAGGCGGCTTCGTAGCACCCAACATCAAGGTGGCAGCCGAAGCGCATTTCAGGTCGAGTCTGGCGGGACCTGTCGCACTCGCATCGATCACGTTCCTGGGCGCATTACTCCTCGCCTTCATGCGCAATCGCAGATTGGAGTCGATCCCTTCGGAGGTCGCACCCTAAAGTTTCGTCAAAGGACAATCAGTTCTCTATTTACCAGAGCATTATCAGAGATCGAGATCCGCAAATGAAAATTACAGACATACGAACACGGGTTGTTCAGTGGGAAGGCGAGACGATCCGGTTGCCGCCTCATTTCTGGACGAACCCAATGGACCTCGTAGCTTTTCGCCAGGCAACTGTGGGCAACTTCGTTTTTCATGGTTGGGTGCTTGTCGAGATATTCACCAATAACGGCCTCGTAGGCCTCGGTAATGCCGCCCTTGCGCCGGTCGTGACGAAGTCTCTGATCGACACTTACTTGAAGCCGTTGCTGATCGGGGCCGATCCCTGGGATACAGAATTCCTCTGGCAGCAGATGTATCGTCGCACCATGGCCTTCGGGCGCAAGGGAGTGGCGATGACTGCAATCTCCGCAGTCGACATCGCACTCTGGGACCTGCTCGGGAAGGATGCGAAACAACCGGTCTTTCGGCTTCTGGGCGGGCGCACCAAGGAGAATATCCCTGTCTACGCCAGCCGGCTCTATGCGATGTCCATTCCCGAACTTCGCGCCGAAGCACAGCGCTACAAGGACGAGGGCTACACGGCAATGAAGCTGCGCTTCGGGCGGGGGCCAATCGACGGCGCAGAAGGCATGCAGAAGAATGTGGAGCTGGTCCGCGAGGCCCGTGACGTCGTTGGAGATGGCGTCGATCTGATGGCTGACGCCTATATGGAATGGACGCTGGATTATGCCAAGCGGATGCTGCCCTTGTTGGAACCGTACCGGCTTCGCTGGCTCGAAGAGGCGGTCATCCCCGACGATACTCGCGGTTACGCGGAGCTCAAGAGGCAGCAGCGAGTTCCCATCGCCGGCGGCGAGCATGAGTTCACGATCTTCGGTTTCCGGGACTTGCTCGAGAATAATGCGTTGGACTATATCCAGTTCGACACAAATCGCGTGGGAGGCATCAGCCAGGCGCAGAAGATTTGTGCTCTCGCGGAGTCATTTCAGGTGCCTGTGGTTCCCCATGCCGGGCAGATGCACAACTATCACGTGGTCATGGCCAGTCTCAACTCGCCGATCGCAGAGTTCTTTCCCAAAGTGGACGTAGAGGTTGGCAACGAACTCTTCTGGTACATCTTCGATGGCGAACCGGAACCGGTTAATGGCTGCATCGACCTGGACGACACGATGCCAGGACTTGGGTTGACTGTGAACGAAGAATCGCTGATGCGATTCAGGATCATCGACTAGGAGAATTGACGGTGAATGATCTGAAGGGAAGTTTCGTTGGGCCTCTGATCGAGGATATGCGCTACGCCCTTCGCGTCCTGATCAAATCACCGGGAATCACAGTTGCCGCTATTGTTACGCTTGCGCTCGGCATCGGAGCCAACCCCGCCATCTTCTCTGTCGTGAATACGGTTCTGCTCAAGCCGCTCACCTACCCCGACGCCGATCGCATGGTGAATTTTATGGTGCCCTCGTCCGTCATTGCCAACCACCTTCACAGTATCCCGGAGTTTCACTTTTTCCAGCGGCAAACGAACCTGTTCAAAGAGGTCGTGGCATTCGACAACGCGGGACCCGGCTATAACCTTACCGGCAGCCGTCCGGAGCAAGTCCATGGGATTCACGTTACGGAGGGCTACTTCCGCGTGTACGGCGCGCCTGTGGCGCTGGGACGGACCTTCACGCCGCAGGAGGACTCGCCCCACGGCGGCAAGGTGGTGGTCCTGAGCTACGGCCTGTGGCAGCGCAGGTTCGGCGGCGACCAGGCCATCGTGGGGAAATCTCTTTCCCTGGGCAACGAGCCGTACACCGTCGTCGGCGTGATCGGAAAGGATTTCATCGCCGACGTGCAGGCCGACCTCTGGCTGCCGTTTCAGTTTGACCCGGTCAGCCGTGACCCAAATGTCTTCTTTTACGTGACCGGTCTGCTCCAGCCGGGCGTCACCGTGGCGCAGGCCAACGCTGAGTTACTGTCGGTGAGCCCCGAGTTCCACCGTGAGTTCCCGAACTTGGATTGGCTACCGCATTTTACGGTTGGACCATTGCGCGACCGAATCATCGGCGACGCGCGCAATTCGCTGCTGATGATGCTGGGCGCCGTGGGACTGGTGTTGCTGATCTCCTGCGCCAACGTGGCCAATCTGCTGCTGGCCCGGGCCACCAGCCGCAAACGCGAGTTCGCCATCCGCTCGGCCGTGGGCGCGGGGCGCGGACGCATCATTCGCCAGCTCCTCACAGAAAGCGTGTTGCTGTCGGTCACTGGGAGGCCTTCTGGGCCTGGTGCTCGGCTTCGCGGGCGTGCGTGCTCTGCTGGCCGTGCAGCCCGGCAGGCTGCCCCGCATTGGCGAAGACGGTTCGGCCATCGGCCTCGACTGGCGCGTGCTCGGCTTCACCCTCGGTGTCTCGTTGCTCACCGGCATCCTCTTTGGATTGTTCCCCGCTTTCAGCGTTTCGCGCTCCGACTTGAACTCCACGCTGAAAGAGAGCAGCAATCGTTCCGGCACAGGATTCCGCCAGAGCAAGGCACGCTCCCTGCTGGTCGTCAGCGAGGTCTCGCTGGCGCTGGCTCTGCTGATCGGCTCGGCGCTTCTCATTCGCACCTTCATCGCCCTCCACGAAGTGGGTCCGGGCTTCGATGCGCACAACGTGCTGACCATGGAGATGTCGCTCAACGGCCAACGCTACCAGAACACAGCCGGTATAGCTCACCTCTTACGCGATGGCCGCGACCGGCTCAATGCCTTGCCTGGAGTGGAAATTGCGGCCGCCGGCTTTTGGCTGCCCATCGATGTCGAAGATGGCACGGGGTTCCAGATCGTCGGGCGTCCGGTTGAAAAAAACTGCTGCGGAAGTGCGTGGATGAGCATCACGCCGGGTTACCTGAGCCTGTTCAGGATCCCTGTTCTGCGTGGACGCGACTTCACGGAAAACGACATCGCCGACGCGCCCCACGTAGCTCTCATCAATGAGGCCTTCGCCCGGAAATACTGGCCCAACGAAGACCCCATAGGGCAGCACATCAAGGACGGGGATGGAGGGGGGATTGAATCGATCATCGGTATCGTCGCCGACACCCACGACGGCGGTCTAGCCAAGCCCGCCGACCCCATGATGATGGTTTCCATTGCTCAGGTCATTAATGGCTATAACGCCGCCTACGCCAATATTCAACCGCTCTTCTGGCTGGTGCGAACCCGCGGCGACCCGCACCTGTCGATTCCCGCCGTCACCGAGCAGTTGCGCATCGCGAGCGCGGATTCCCGGTGGGCCACATCCGCACCATGGATGAGGTGATGGGTCGATCCACGGCGCGGCAAAGCTTCAACATGCTGCTGCTTACTATCTTCGGCGCGGTGGCGTTGCTGCTTGCCGCCATCGGCATCTACGGCTTGATGGCCTACTCCGTCGCGAAGCGCACCCAAGAGATGGGCATCCGCATGGCCCTCGGCGCGAACCGCGATATGATACGCAAGCTCGTTGTATGGCAGGGCATGAGGCTCGCTTTAGTCGGAGTAGTCGCCGGCATCGCTGCCTCCTTCGGCCTTACTCGCCTCTTGTCCAACTTTCTTTTCGGCATCAAGCCCTGGGATCCCGCGGTCTTCCTCACCGCGTCTATTTTCCTTGCCGCCGTCGCTCTGTTGGCCGTGTGGTTGCCTGCCGCGCGTGCCTCCAAAGTCGATCCTATCCAAGCGCTGCGCGCGGAGTGAGCGCCCCGTGGTGGTCATCCCTTAGTGAAAGATGCGGTCCATCCTCAGCATGACTTCGTCACGTGGATGGATGAGGTCTGGTCTCGAACTCATATGTACCTCCGCGTATCCTACCCCATGAAAGGTTTGACAAGCTCAAGTCAGGTATGCATATATCGTTTTTGGTTTCGGCAGCGATGCTTGCGTCGCTCGTGACTGCGGCGACCGAACCTCCAATCCGCCCGTCGACATCACACGATGAGCCGACCCGCACACATCTGATTGAGCAGGCGCCTATAGAAATTAGCAAGGTTGCGCCTGGCGTGTTCCTCGTCGACTTTGGGCGCGTGGCCTTCGGGAATCTGTCGCTTTCTCCCACTGCTTCGGCCGGAGTTGCAACTGAGGCCACCAGCCATGAAGTAACGGTGCGGTTTGGCGAGGCCTTGAAGAACGGCCGCGTGGATACGCAGCCTCCCGGATCAGTGCGATATGCCGAGGTAAAGGTCAGACTGGAAGACTCGGGGGCAACGCGTGTGGCTCCGCCGGCGGACGCTCGCAACACCAAGCCTCCTGCGGTGTTGACCCCTCCGAACTGGGGAGTCTTGTTGCCCTTTCGCTGGGTCGAGGTTGAGGGATGGCCGGGCGAGTTGCACGCGGATGAGATTCGGCGCCTTGCAGCCTTTGCCAGCACATGGAACGACGATGATGCGGCCTTCCGCTCTTCGGACGAGATCCTGAACAGAATCTGGGATCTCTGTCACTACTCGATCAAGGCGACTACCTTTGCCGGCATCTTTGTCGATGGCGATCGCGAGCGCCTTGCTTATGAAGCAGATGCCTATCTGACCCAGTTGAGCTACTACGCCGGAAACGCCGATCCGCAGATGGCCCGGGCGACCTTTGATCGGCTCATGGAGTTCCCGACCTGGCCCACCGAGTGGGCCCCGCATATGGTGTTCATCGCGTACGCGGATTGGATGCAGACCGGGGACACGACATGGCTCGCGGCCCACTACGAGGGACTGAAGACCAGGCTGCTCGATGAACGCGTAGGGCCCGACGGGCTGGTGACGAGCACACCGGAGCAGATCAACCACGGAGACATCGTGGACTGGCCACCCCAGGAACGTGACGGCTATGTCTTTACCGGCGTAAATACGGTGGTCAATGCCTTCCATTTGCGTGCGCTTACGGAGATGAGCGAACTGGCCCAGGCGCTAGGCAAGACGGAAGAGGCCGCAAGATTTGCAGAGCACGAGAGATCAGCCCAAGCGACGTTCCAGGAGAAGCTCTTCGATCCGGCGCGCGGACTCTATCGCGACGGCGTGGGGACCGATCATGCCTCCGAGCATGCCGAATCTATTCCCCTTGGCCTTCGGGCTGGCGCCTCCTCAGAGCAGGCCACGAATCGCGCAATGGCTCGCCGGACGCGGTATGGCCGTATCCGTCTATGCGGCGCAGTATCTGCTAGAGGGCCTGTTCGAGAACGGCGAGGACACGGCCGCGCTCGCCCTGATAGGTGCGGCGGCAGATCGCAGCTGGAGGCACATGGTCGAGAGCGGCACGACGATCACGTGGGAGGCATGGGATCAAAAGTACAAGCCGAACCAGGATTGGAACCACGCATGGGGTGCGGCTCCGGCGAACCTGTTACCGCGCTTCGTGCTCGGCGTGCGAGTGCTGACGCCGGGCTGGGGCAGAGCATTGATACAGCCGCATCCAGGAGCGCTGGTCAGCGCAGAAGGCAGGGTGCCTACCCCGCGCGGCCATGTCTCGGTCGCCTGGAGACGCGAGAAGACCTTTACCATGACTCTCGCTCTCCCATTGGGCGTAACGGCAAAGGTCGAGCTGCCCGCGTTCCCGGGTTCGCGCGGAGTTTGGATCGGAGCCAAAAATGTGCCGGCGGATCACGAAGGGCAATGGTGGAAATTGGCAAATGATGTCTCGGGAACGCTCAGTATCGAGGAGCGATGACGGAAGTCGCGCAGATTAGAAGAGCGAACTGGCCATCACGCGGAGTTACTTCTCTCAGTAACGTCAGGACTCTATCGGAGCCGCTCCGCGGGATTAGGCGTGCGCGGTGCATGGAAATAGGGCGGAGCAGGTCGGATAGAGCGGTTTGAAGGAAGGCGCTGGTGCGGGCGGAAGGGATGTTGGCTATGGGCTTTTGAATCGTCTGAGGGAAAAACGCAGCTGGTTGCGTGGGATAGCGAGTGAGGCCGATCGGCTGAGATGGTGTGTTAGAGGGCCCGGAGGAGGAGTTCCCGCGGGAGCGGACGGATGGAAGACGGGCTGTTAAGAGGCAGTGTTCGGTCTGGAGGCACTACGTAGAGCGGGCGTCTTTGGAAACACGGAATCGTTGCCACGCTGAACTGGCTTTTATGCGCGTCGACACGTTATTGCCGCTTGTTGAAAGCGCTTCCGTAGCCATCCCGGTGGGAGTCAACGCACTGAGATGATGGGCATCCCCACTAAAATCAGGCGTTTAGATCCCCTCTGACTAGCACCATTGGTAGCATTTGGTAGCAAGCTAATTACTGGTCACCGACAGACATTCGACGTAAATCATTGATTCAAATGGTGGGCGCAGCAGGATTCGAACCTACGACTTCCACCGTGTGAAGGTGGCACTCTACCGCTGAGTTATGCGCCCGGATGCTAGGCCTTGGATGGGCTTGCGCGCCTCCCGCGTATCGAATCAGGAAGGCGGGGCTGGCCCGAATCCAGCATCTCAAGACTAGCATCGGAAAACCTCCTTGCCAATGTCACCCCCGCCCCGGATAGCGCCTGTTCCCGCCATCGTCTGTTCTTAGCAAGTGAAGATGTCCGCTTTTCATAGCAAGTGATCTGTCCGGTTTTTGAATTTAGCCAGCCGCCGCAGCGGAGGCGGTGGGAAAGTGGGAATCCCGCGCGGTCGGCGGGATTTCCAAGCGGGGTGGGAAAGTCGGTTTTTGGACTTTTCCGTCCCGCGGCTTTTCCACCGTCCGGCGGTCGGGAGCGCGAATCATCGCCCCGTGGCTTGGATAGCGTCCGAGCAGATGCTGGCCGTAGCTCAGGCTGAGGTCTCCGTCGAGATGCTGGCGCACGGTGACCGCGCATCCGGCCAGGGTGCCGCGCCAGCGGACCGGCTCGATCTGCAGGCAGCGGTTCTCAAACTGCACGGTGTTGTCGCGGTTCACGACCCGCTCGTGGTGGAGCGAGAAGACGAGGTCGAGGTCCTGCGCCCCGAGCGGCAGGAAGGCGGTCCCGGGCTGCTCGGCGGGCACCTGGAAGCGGCGGTTGAACGCGGCGATATAGGTCCGGTCGAGAAAGCGGTTGGCCGCCTCGACGGTCTTGATGTTGCGCAACCGGAGCTCCTGCGGCAGCCGTCCCTGCCAGGTGGAAAAGCTGCGCTCCGAGCGGCCCCGCGCCTCCGGCGAGTAGGCCGGGATCATCTGGATGACCAGCTCGCGCAACGCCCGGCCCACCTGCGTCAGCCGCTGCCGGTCGACCTTGCTGCCGGCCTTCGGAGTGAGCCAGAAGTGGCTGCCGCGATCCGAATACAGCGCGCAGAAGATGCCTTTGCGTTCGATGACCTGGCGCAGCGCGGCCATCACCGTGGGCGTCGATTCCTCCTCGACCAGCTGCGCGTAGTAGATCTCGCTGGTGGCGTCGTCCAGGACCACGATCAGGTCGTGCCAGCGCTCGTCCTGAAACCACTGGTGCTGGCTGCCGTCGATGTGCAGCAGCATCCCCGGCAGCGGCCGCCGTGGCCGTCGCTTGCGATGCGCGCCGCGCTTGCGCCCCTTGGCGACCAGCCCCGCGCCCTGCAGCGCCTGCTTGACCCAGGTGTAGCTCAGATGGACGCCGTGCTCCTCGGCCAGCTTCTCGTGGAAGTGCCGTACGTTCAAGTCGAAGTACCGCTCCCGATAGAGCCCCAATACCTGCTCCACCTCGGCCAGCGGAACCCGCCTGCCGCTCGGCGCGCCACGCCGCCGGTCGAGCAAACCGTCGTAGCCATGCTGCTCGTAGCGCTCCCGCCACCGCCGCATCGAACGGTCGCTGATGCCGATGATCTCCGCCGCCTGCCACCACGTGATCCGCTTTGCCATCGCCCGTAGAATCACTTCCTGAACCTGCATCGCCCGCTCCACCGCGGCCTTCGTGTAAGCAACCATGCTTCGCATCGTCGCCCACCACCGCCGCCCGCCAAGCGGACAGATCATTTGCTAACTCGGCCGGACATATCATCTGCTAACGACACTGTTCCCGCCATCGTCTCGACCGGCCCGCCGATTAGCGGGTACACTTAAGGGCCAGAAGATGCTGCTTTCCGCCGCCCGAAAGACGATGCTACCTCCCGCTTGCCCTGATCCATCGAGGTCGGGCTCCTGCGGTCTAGATTCCTCGCCCCATGTCGCCAGAAACCGCAACCTTGGCCGGCCATCCGTGTTGGTAAAAGCATGGCGACCATCGTGCTTGACCAGTCGTTACTCCAATCTGCCCCATCCGAGAGGCTAATGGGCAGGCGCGGGCATCCGTCGGCAACCGTTGATTGGAACACTCTGAGCGATGCAGAGATCATGCTTCGCGTGAGTGCCGGCGAAGATGCTGGTTTCACCTATCTGTTGGAGAAGTACCGCAAACCGATCGCCAACTTTATGTTCCGTATGGTGCGCAACCAGGCGGTCGCCGAAGAGTTGGCGCAGGAAGTTTTCCTACGGGTCTACCGCTCGCGCGAAAGCTACCGGGCGGAGGCGAAATTTACGACCTGGCTGTATCGAATCGCCACGAACCTGGGCGTAAACTATGCCCGCGATACGCGCTACGAGCGCGCCGCGCAAAACGTCTACCTCGACCAACCCGATCCGGAGACGGGAACGACACCGGATGTTGCCGATAGCCGCCCGACAATCGAATTTGAGATCGTCAAAGACGAGCGAATGAAGGCCATCCGCGCTCACGTTCTGGCGTTGCCCGAGCGACAACGCGCGGCCGTGCTCATGCACAAGTATCAGGGCATGGATTACAAACAGATCGGCGAAGTGCTCAAGTTAAGCGAATCCGCCACTAAGTCGTTGCTCTTTCGCGCCTACCAGACATTGCGCGAAAAGCTGAAAGACTTTGTCTCTCAGGATCTTGCACAAAATTAGCTGTCTGGCTGGAGGTCTTATGAACTGCCAAAAGTTGAGCTCGAAGTTAGCCGACCTGCTCCTGGATCCACAGTCCGTTCCGGTGGAGATGCGGCGGCACGTTGAGGAGTGCGCGGGTTGCAGCCGCGAGCTGGCCGAGCTGCGTGCCACCATGGGTCTGCTGGATGATTGGGCGGTGCCCGAGGCGAACCCTTTCTTCGACGCGAAGCTGTTGTCGCGGCTGCGGGCTGAGGAGCAGGCCCGGCCGGTGGGCTTCTTGGAGAAGTGGAAGGCCCGCCTCATCTACGGAAGCAGCTTGCGCATGCAGCCCCTGATGGCGGCCGCCTTAGGTGTCGTGATTCTGATCGGCGGCGGAACCTATGCCGATCTTTCCTGGCAGTCTTACCACCACACCGAGGAATCGGCGGCGGTGCGCGATCTCCAGTCGCTGGACGGAAATGCCCAGGTCTTTCAACAGTTAGATTCGATCGATCAATCGGCTGCGCAGGATGATCAGGATTCGGGAACACCGGGCCCATCGAGCGACTAGCGGATGAGAGACCGCGAGATTTTTCCCTGGTCCGGCACCGGACCTCGATTAGCATGATTCATGGTCTTTCGGCAGAAAAGGCCTTCGTAGGATTCGTTATGAACAGCAAGGGAGACGGCGGAGCTCCAGGTTAGGGGTCGTACATGACATTCCGAGGAAACTTAGGAGCGTGCGGCGCGGCGGGGAAGCCCTGTCTCGATCACGTCCCTGATTCCACCGGATTGCCGTTGCTGGCTTTTTCCCTCTTTCAAATTATTCGGCACAGCGCATTGCTTGCGGTAGCGGCCTTGGCGCTGGTCCCTGTCGGGTTACTTGCTCAGCCTTCCCACTCATCTCCGCCGCCTGCGCCACATAACTCGGCGCCGCACCCGCCATCTGGCTCTCACTCCGCACCGGCACATCAGACCAACACCCTGCCTCACCCTCCGGGTCAGCAACACCTGAGCGAATGGCTGCAAAGAAACCAGGGTCTCACTCCCGACCAACAGATCGAAAAACTTCAACACGAGCAGGGCTTTAACCGGCTGACGCCCCAGCAGCAACAAAACGCGACCAATCGGCTGCGACAACTCAACCAGATGCCCCCCGAACAACGGCAGCGGCGCCTGGAGCAGGTCGAAAATATGGAGCGTCTCTCACCCCAGAAACAAGAGCAGGTGCGCACGTCGGCACGCCAGCTGGGGCAGATGCCCCCGGACCGGCAGCAAGCCGTCAAAGGCGCGATCCGGGACCTGCGCAATGTACCGCCGGGCCTGCGAGAATCGGAGTTGAATTCGAAGTACGGCAGCCGGCTTAGCCCACAGGAACGCGGCGTCGCGAGCAATCTGCTCTCTGTCGAGTCGTATCATCCGCCGCCGCCGCCACCGCGCTGATCCTTGCCGCTCCGGGCGAAAAGGCAAGCTACCGATCGAAACGTGGCGCCCTCGGATGGGGCCGGCTGATACCCTAGCGTGGGAGCCTGTTCATCGTTCATGAAAGAAACGGTCCTGATTCATTTCTCCGGACAGGACACACCGGGGCTGACCGCATCGTTGACCGCCATTCTGGCCGGCTACGATGTATGCGTTTTGGATATCGGCCAGGCAGTCGTTCACGAGACCCTCGCTCTTGGCCTGCTGGTAGAGGTCCCGGGCAGCAACCGCTTCGGACCGCTGCAAGACGCCCTTCGTGCGAAGTGCGCCGAACTTGGATTACAGGTCAGGTTTACTCAAATCACCCAAACCGATTTCGATCACTGGATCGCCACGCAAGGTAAAGACCGCTTCATCATCACCATCCTGGGGCGCTCCATCTCCGCGAACCAGCTCTCGGTAGCCAGCGGAATTGTCGCTGCACACGCCCTCAATATCGATCGGATCGAGAGACTCTCGGGACGTATGTCGCTCGCCGCGCACACGCCCGACGCCACCGCCTGCGTCGAGTTGAGGGCGAGTGGAATGGTCTTGTCCGAAGCGCAGATGCGCGCTGAGCTCATGGCCGCTGCTCACGACCTGCGCGTCGACATCGCCTTTCAGCGCGAGAGCATCTTTCGCCGCAACCGCCGACTCTTTGCGTTTGATATGGATTCGACGCTGATCCAGGCCGAGGTCATCGACGAACTCGCGAAGATGGCGGGGGTTGGCGATCAGGTCGTTCAGATTACGGAAGCCGCCATGCGCGGCGAGCTCGATTTCAAGCAGAGCTTCACTCGCCGAGTCGGGCTGTTGCGCGGGCTTCCCGAGCACCGAATCCTGGAGCTGCTCGATACGATTCCGCTGGTCGAGGGAGCAGACCGGCTCATTGGCACGCTAAAGATGCTTGGCTATAAAACCGCGATTCTTTCAGGCGGATTCACTTTCTTCGCGAGGCATCTGCAGTCGCGGCTGGGCATTGACTACGTCTTCGCGAATGAACTGGATATTGTCGATGGCGCCGTGAGCGGCCAAATCAAGACAGAGATTGTGGATGGAGCAAAGAAGGCGGCGTTGCTGCGTGAGATTGCCCACCGAGAGAATATCTCATTAGAACAGGTCGTCGCCGTCGGCGACGGAGCAAATGACCTGCCAATGTTAGGAATCGCCGGCATGGGCATCGCCTTCCGCGCCAAGCCGCTGGTGAGGCAAAGCGCAGGGCATGCAGTTTCGTTTCTGGGCCTCGACAGCCTGCTCTATCTGATTGGCGTCAGGGACAGGGATCTGGATGCCGCATCGAATGCGCGCGCCTGAAAGATCATCCTCGGACAGCCGGCCAGTCTATTCCGAAGTAGTGTTGTTCCGGGCGCTTGCCTTCATCGCGACTACCTTCTCGGCGTTCTCCTCAAGCGCTTGCGCCTGGGGCAGGTAGGTCAGCGCTTTCTGGATCATCGGGTCCCACTGCGCGCGCACTTTCAGCCCTTCCTGCTGGCCAAACTGCGAGGTGAAAATCTCCGAGGTGATGTTGGCGTTGATCCAGTCGCGAACCCCGGCGATGTCCTGGTCGGTGTAGGCTATGTCCTGCGATTTGAGGAAGTCTTTGAAATCGCCGATCACCTGATCGTTTACCTGGAAATCTTTGGTGACGGTGCGGTTCGCAAGATAGTGCTTGCTGAAATTGAAGAAGGCGTAATGGTCGAGCAGGATCTCCTGGAAGTGGTTCGACTTTGGCGTGTCGATCTGATCGTCGGGAGTAATACCGCCGCCGCCATACACGGTGCGGCCAGAGTCGGTAAGCTTGACCTCGCGGTCCTTGGTATCGGCCGGGGTGTCATGGTTGTAGTAGTAGTCGTAGAGCGAGACTCCGCTGTAGTTGCGCTGGATCAGCCGCCCGCTGGGGGTGTAGTAATGATAGGTCGTCAGCGCCAGGCCGGTGTTCTCAGAAATCTGATAGACGGTCTGCACCAGTCCCTTACCGAAGGTCGTTTCGCCCACAATCAAGGCGCGATCATGGTCCTGCAGTGCTCCTGAGACAATTTCGGCTGCCGACGCGGTGCCGTGATTGACCAGAATCACGATCGGATATTCGGGGCCGGACTCGCCGTGGGTCGCGCGATACACCTGCTCGGGATAAGCGCGTCCGCGCTGCGAAACGATGATCTGGCCGCGATGGAGGAACTTGTCGCAAACCGCGACCGCCTCAGACAACAATCCACCCGGATTGCCGCGCAGGTCGAGAACCAACCCCTTGGGGTTGTCGCCAAAGCTTTCCAGGGCATCGTTGATCTCGCGGCCGGTTGTCTCCTGAAAGCCGCGCAGGTGGATGTAGCCAATACCCGGCTTGATCTCAAACTTCAGATCGACGCTGTTGTTGGGAATTTCGTCCCGGATCAGATCGAAGACCAGCGGCTTGGCCGCGCCTTCCCGAACCATGGTCACCTGGACATGCGTGCCCTTGGGGCCCTTGAGCATGTTGGCGACTTCTTCCGAGTTCAAGTTGGCGGTAGTCTTGCCATCGACGGCAGCAATCACGTCGCCGGGGCGAATACCGGCCCGATAGGATGGCGTCCCCTCAAACGGAAAGACAACCACGATCTTCTGAGCAGGGCCGACGCCCTGCGGCTGGATGGTCATTCCCACGCCGTAGTACTTTCCGTGCTGGTCCTCGCGCATCTTCGCGTAGGCTTTGGGATCGTAAAAGCTGGAGTGCGGGTCGAGGGTGCGCAGCATCCCGGGGATTGCACCGTCGTAAATCACCTTGCCCGGCTTGTCGCCGGTCAGCGGATCGGCGTAATTCTGCGCCACGAGGTCATAGACGCTGGTGAAGCTGCGCAGATTGTCACGGAAGGTCGACTCGTCAGTACTCGACTGCGCTCCAACCTTCTGGTCGATCATCATGCCGATCAGGCCGCAGGTAGCGAAAAAGATAACGAGCGAGAATAAGGTGCGGCGCACGCGGGATGACATCTGAAAGGAACCCTCAACTGTGGCAAAAACTACGGCTGCCGATTATGGCTGGAGGTTAGACGCGCCGCGGAACCGTTTGGTGAAGTATAACATTTGACGCCCCCCGGTACCGCCTTCAACCAAGGGCCGGGAAAGCCGGGCCTCTAATACTTCCTGCCACAATAAGCGCGCTAGCCCGCCCATGGCGGCTCGTCACAGTTGGCGCTCATCTCCGGCGGAGATTAGAATTGCGACAGCGTTGAACTTTCTCCGATTCCGGGTTGCTTTTCCGGAAGCGAGGAGTCCATCTGCTTGAGACTGAGCCTTCCCATGAATCTACGTATTTCGCCGTCTTCCGGGCTGCCGGGTGTTGCCCTCGTCTTCGCTATTGCGGTAGCTTCGCCGTCACCTCAGGCCGTGGGCCAGACTGCCCACTCGATTCCGCCGCCGGCAGCCACCGGACCGCAGTCTCCTTTTGCTGGTGTGGTCGTCGAAGAGCCTATCGCCTTCGTCAACGACCAGATCATCAGCAAATCCGACTACGACCGGCAGTTGCAAGAGATGGAGACCATGGCGCGTGAGCAGAATTGGACGGCCGAGCAGCTGGAGGCTCAGAAGAAAAACCTCCTGCGCGATCTGGTCGACCAGCAACTGCTCCTCTCGAAAGGCAAGGAGCTGGGCATCACCGGCGAAACCGAGATGATCAAGCAACTAGACGAGATCCGCAAGCAGAACCACCTCGACTCGATGGAAGCCCTCGAGGCCGCTGCCAAGCAGCAGGGCGTCTCGTTCGAAGATTTCAAGCAACACATCCGCGACCGCATCATCACCCAGCAAGTCATCGGGCAAGAGGTCTACCGGAAGGTCAACATTACACAGGCCGATTTGCAGAAATACTATGATGCCCACAAATCGGAGTATGAACGTCAGGAATCGGTCCACTTGGATGAAATTCTGATTCCGACCGCAAATGCGGACGATGCAGCCCAGGTGGCCGCCGCCCAAGCCAAGGCACAGGAGATTTCGACCCAGCTACAGGGCGGCGCAAAGTTCGCTGACCTTGCCAAGGCCAACTCCGCCGGAAGCACTGCGGCCCAGGGCGGTGATCTTGGCGAGTACAAGCGTGGGCAGCTGCCAAAAGTCTTTGAAGACCAGACCTTTTCGCTCCAGCCCGGCCAATACACGCAGCCAATCCGCACCAAGCAGGGCTACGTCATTCTTTATGTCGCTAGCCATACCCCCGGCGGCGTTGCCCCGCTGAAGGACGTTTTGCCTCAGGTCGAAGAAGCGGTCGGCGCGCAGCGCACCGAGCCCGCCCTGCGCGCGTATTTGAAACAGCTGCGCATGGAAGCCTACATCGACTACAAACCCGGCTACGTCGATTCGGCTGCCGTTGTAAACCCGAGCAAGCCGAGCTACAGCGCCTACGCGCCGCCGGCTCCAAAGAAAAAGAAGAAGGTTGAGAAAGCCCGGTATCGCCAGCGGACCTTCGGATCTGCGCCCAAAACTCAGCAGGCGAGCGCTCCAGCGGCTGCGCCGGAGTCCGGGCCCACCCCGCCCTCGAACGTTCCATCGCTGGCAGAAGCACCCGGAGCGGCCGCTGCCGCAGGTGAGTCCGCTTCGACAACAGCCCAGCCAACGACTGGTCAAGTGGGAGCGCCCGGGCAACAGGCCGAGGACCAGGTTGGGGTTGCCAACCCATCCTCGTCGAGCTCCAGCAGCTCTTCGGCGGCAAAGAAAACTCAGGTCGCCAGCAATACGGCGGCTTTGAAGCCCGGCAAGAAAGAGAAGATTCGCTACGGTCAGGCCCCAACCAAGACCCTGCCCTCGACAACAGCGACCCAAACGGTCGATGCCGGAGCGAATGGAGCAAACGCAGATTCAACGGATGCTGCCGCCACCCAGGTTGCTGCGAATGGGGCCGCGGATGCCCCGGGCTTCAACAACACCCCGGCGGCTCCCGAGAAGAAGACCCGGTACAGCGACCGCGCGACCGTACCTAAAGAGAAAAAGGCGAAAGTGCCTAAGGTGGATCCCTTCGCGCCTCAGCCCGTAAGCGCGCAGGAAGTAGCGGACCGGCAAACCCAGTCCGCGCCGCTCGGACTGGCAGGCGATACCTCCAAGACGGTCAAGCCAAAACCCACCGAGAAGACGCGGCTACAGGATCAGTTGAAAAATAAACCCGCCGATCCGAATGCCGGCGCGCCTTCGGATACAACCTCCGCGCCGCAGCCGACGGGAAATCCGCCAGCGCCTGCAACTCCTCCGGCTCAGCCGAATTAGACCGCTCGACCCAGCGACATTTGTTCCCATGCCCCGCCAACGCGCGGGGCATGGCTGTTTTCGGGTAAAGTACGAGCAAACATGAAAGAGATTTTTATCGCCGACCTGGCTAAGTTTGAAGACCAGACTGTCACCGGATTCTTCGTGGCAACTACCAAATCGCTGCGCGACAAAAAAGATGGCGGCAAGTATCTAGCGCTGGTACTCGCCGACCGCACCGGCTCGATGGAAGCGCGGATGTGGGACAACGCCGCCGAGGCTTCGCCGGAGTTCGAGCAGGGCGACGTCGTCAAGCTGAAAGCCCTTGTCTGCCGCTACCAGGAACGCTTGCAGATGAAGGTCGAGCGCATCCGCGCGGCGCTCGATGGCGAGTATGACCCGGCCGATTTTCTGCCCCAGACAACTGAGGACGTCGAGGCGCTTTGGGCTGAGCTGAACGGTTACGTCGACAGCTTTCGCGATCCCCACTTAAGGGCGCTGCTACGCGCCTTTCTCGACGACCCGGAAATCGCGGCAGCCTTCCGCCAGGCGCCGGCGGCAAAGTCGATGCACCACGCCTGGCTGGGTGGGCTTCTTGAGCATGTAGTTTCGCTGATGGGCGTCTGCGAACTCGCGGCGAAGCACTATCCCGAGATTCATCGCGACCTGCTGCTCACTGGCGCGGTGCTGCACGATATCGGCAAGCTACAGGAGCTGACCTGGAAGAAGACCTTCGACTACACCATGCAGGGCCAACTGCTCGGGCATATCACGATCGGTTACGGCATGATCGAGCGGAAACTTGACGCTCTGCCCGACTTTCCGCCGCGCCTGCGCGTGCTCGTCGAACACATCGTGCTCAGCCATCACGGGCGCTACGAGTACGGTTCACCCAAATTGCCGATGATTCCCGAGGCGATCCTGCTGCACTACCTCGACGATATGGACGCGAAGATGCAAACTGTACGCAGCGAGTTCAACCGCGCCGCGATCGCCGGCCGCGACGGCGCGCAGATGACCGAATGGGTACGGGCGCTCGAGCGTCCGCTGCTCGACACCTCGGGATACCTGGCTGGCGAAGGAGACGAATGAGATGCCCTACTTATTGAAGACCGAACCTGATGTTTATTCTTTCGCCGATCTGGAGCGCGATAAAGAGACTATCTGGGACGGCGTCACCAATCCCACAGCGGTCAAGAATCTACGCGAGATGCCCAAGGGCGAAGACCTGATCATCTATCACACCGGCGACGAACGCACCGCCGTTGGCACGGCAAAGGTCGTCTCCGTCGACGCGACTAATCCCAAGGTGCCGCTGGTCAAGATCAAGGCCGGGAAGAAGATCAAAGAACCGAAGACGCTGGCAGCGATCAAAGCGACGAAGTTGTTTGCGGATTCCCCGCTCGTAATTATCGGACGCTTGAGCGTGGTTCCGTTGACGGAAGACCAGTTTGCATGGATTGTGGGCGACTAAGGCGGCCACCTGCCTGAGCTACAATCAAAGCTGGTAATCCACACACGATGCTACGTTTTTCCACTGCCGGAGAGTCGCACGGCGAGAGCCTGATCGCCTTGATTTCCGGCCTTCCGGCTGGGGTCGAAGTCGACCAGCAATTCATCGATCACGAGCTTTGGCGTCGGCAGCGCGGCTATGGCCGCGGCGGCCGGATGCGCATCGAGTCCGATACCGCGCATATCCTCTCTGGCGTGCGCCACGGTAAGACCATTGGCGCGCCGATCGCCATCGAGATAGAAAATCGCGACTGGAAAAACTGGACGGACGTCCTTCCTGTCGGAGCAGGCGATCCGGCGAAACACAAGGCCGTTGCCTCGCCGCGGCCCGGCCACGCTGACCTTGCCGGAGCGCTCAAGTACGACTTTCCCGATGCGCGCTATGTGCTCGAGCGCGCTTCGGCGCGCGAATCTACAGCCCGCGTCGCCGCGGGCGCATTGGCCAAGCTCCTGCTTAAGGTTTTGAATATCGAAGTTGCCAGCCATGTCATTCGTGTCGGCCGCGCAGAATTAGAACGTGATGCAAGCTGGGAAGAGATTGCCGCCCTGCGCGATAAGGAAGAGATTTTGCTCAGCTGCGTCGACGCTGAGGCGGAGTCACGCATGAAGACCGAGGTCGATCTCGCCCTCCGCACCGGAGACTCGATCGGCGGCGTTTTTGAGGTCGTGGTTCACGGCGCCCCTGCCGGCATCGGCACCTATGCCAACTGGGATGAGAGATTGGACGGAGTCCTCGCGCAAGCCGTCATGTCATTGCAGGCGGTGAAGGCTGTAGAGTTGGGGCGCGGCGTGACCGCGGCCGCTTCGCTAGGCTCTGAGGTACACGACGCAATCGGCTACAGCGACAACGACGCCAACGGACATACGCGATTTACTCGTGATCACAATAACGCTGGAGGCATCGAAGGCGGCGTTTCCAATGGCGAGGATATCGTGGTGCGCGGATACCTGAAGCCGATCTCGACCCTGCGGCGCCCGTTGGCTTCGGTGTCCTTCGAAACAAGAGAAGCGACGAAGGCGTCCTACGAACGCAGCGATGTCTGCGTGGTGCCTGCTGCGGGAGTAGCTGCAGAGTCGATGGTCGCACTCGCCGTCGCCAGGTTGGCACTGGAGAAGTTTGGCGGGGACTCGGCGGGAGAGTTGCGCAGGAATTACGAGGGGTACCTGGCGCAAATCCGCCGGTTCTGATCGGAAATGACGGATAGAATGCGCAGCAGTTTGATGTTCGCCGGGTGCGACATAATTCAAGATGGGGAAATTGCAGTTCGATGGTACGACCGATAGTGAAATATCCCGAGCCGATCTTGCAGCGGCCCGCCGCGGCGGTTACGGAATTCGATGATCAGCTACGCACGCTGGTCGACGACATGTTCGAGTCGATGTATGCCGCACAGGGCATCGGCCTCGCCGCGCCGCAGATCGGTGTGCCCTTACGCGTGACGGTGCTTGATCTGAGCTTCCAGAAGAACCCCGAAGAAAAGATCGTGCTGATCAATCCCGAGATCACCTTCAAACAGGGCAAACAATACGCCGAAGAAGGCTGCCTGAGCCTGCCCGACATTCACGAGAAGGTATCGCGCGCCGCAGTCGTGAAGGTGCGTGCGCAGACGCTCGATGGCGAGTGGCGCACCTACGACGCCGAGGAGCTGCTGGCGCGAGCTTTTCAGCATGAGATTGACCACCTGGACGGTGTGCTCTTCATCTTCCGCGTCAGCGCGCTGAAGCGTGACCTCATCCAACGCCGCATTCGCAAGCTGCAAAAGACTGGCGAGTGGTAAGGATGAAACTGGTCTTTTGCGGGACTCCGCAGTTTGCCGTGCCGACTCTACTCGCGCTTATCGATGGCGGTCATGAGATCGCGCTCGTGTTGACGCAGCCAGACCGGCCGAGTGGGCGGGGAATGCAGATGGTTGCTCCTCCGGTGAAGCAGATGGCCGAGGCTGCCGGTCTCGAGATCTATCAGCCGGAGAAGATCAAGACCAATGAGGAGCTGCGCGAGCGCCTGACGGCGATCGCTCCCGATGCGATCATCGTGGTTGCCTATGGACGGATTATCCCAAAGTGGATGCTCGAGCTGCCGCGCTACGGCAACATCAACCTGCATGGCTCGCTACTGCCGAAGTATCGCGGCGCGGCGCCGATCCAATGGGCGATCGCGTGGGGTGAAGCCGTCTCGGGCGTCACGACGATGCGGCTTGACGAGGGGCTCGATACCGGCGATATGCTGCTGCAGCGCGAGGTTCCGATCGGATTTGCGGAGACCGCGGAGGATTTGTATCCAAAGCTGTCACAAATAGGAGCAGAGGTAATGATTCAGACTCTGCAAGGGCTCGAGTCGGGCTCGATCGTACCGACGAAGCAGGACCATAGCGGGGCGTCGCTTGCGCCGATCCTGACTCGCGAAGATGGGATGATCAACTTCTCTCTCAGCGCGAAGGAGATCTACGACCGCTGGCGTGGCTTTCAGCCGTGGCCAGGCGCGTGGACGACGATCGAGGGCAAGAAGCTGCTGGTTACGCGAATGACTCCCGCGCATGTGGCGACTGCGGCACAGCCTGGTTTCGCCCATATCAAAGATGGTCGTCTTTACGCCAGCTGCGGCGAAAGCAGTTGGATCGCTATGGAAGAAGTACAGCTTGAGGGCAAGAAGCGCATGCCTTCAGAGGACTTCCTGCGTGGTTTCCCGCTGAAGTCTGGCGACAGGTTTGGCTCGTGATCGCTCCGGCGCGTTCGGCGGCGTTTGCGGTGCTGCTCGATGTCGAACGGAATGCTGGTCACTGCGATGAACTGCTGCGCTCAGAGCGGATCGACCGGCTCTCGCAGGCCGACCGCAATCTCTGCACCAATCTCGTGATGGGAACGTTGCGCTGGCAGATTGCGCTCGATTCGCGCATCAATCAGCTGCTCGCTCGTCCTGACATGCGACTCGATGACGAGGTGCGAATCGCGCTACGTTTGGGTGCCTTCCAAATGCTCTATCTCGATCGCATTCCGAGCCATGCAGCGGTGATGGACTCTGTGGAACTGGTGAAGCAGAGCGGCCAGAGCTTCGCATCGGGGATGGTGAATGCGGTGCTGCGCAAGATCGCGGTTGCTCCAGCTGTCGAGGTTCCGACGAGCTTCGCGGATGCTTCCGAGCTTGCTGCAGTTTTCGCTCATCCTGCCTGGATGGTGGAGCGATGGGCGCTTCTCTATGGGATGGAGAAAGCTGCGGCGATCTGCAGCTTCCATCAGGAGCAGCCTGCGACTTGCATTCGCTTGGTGAGCCAATCTGCTGAGGCTGATCTGCTTGCGGAAGGCGTTGAGCTGGCTGCAGGAGCTTTTCTGGCCAGGGCTCGACGCGTGGTCCGTGGGGATGTAACAGCGACGGTTACGTATCGAAATGGTGGAGTTCGGATTCAGGATGAAGGGTCGCAGCTTGTCGCTGAACTGGCTGGAACGGGTGAAAATATTTTGGACTGCTGTGCGGCGCCGGGTGGGAAGACGGCGATTCTGGCGGAGCGAAATCCTAAATCCGCGCTGCTGGCTTGCGATGTGAGCAAGCGGCGACTGGATGAGATGCGCGGGTTACTGCGGAATGTTCGCGGCGCTCGGATCTCTTACGAGAGCTGCGATGCAGCGAAGCTCAGTTACGACAAGCTCTTCGATTTGATCCTGTGCGATGTTCCGTGCAGCGGAACGGGAACGATTGCCCGTAATCCGGAGATTCGGCACCGACTCGATCCTACGGAATTTTCACGGCAGCATTCGCGGCAAGTCGCGATCCTGCTTTCAGCAATGCGGGCGCTAAAGCCGGGCGGCCGGCTAGTCTATGCCTCGTGTTCGCTTGAGCCGGAGGAGAATGAGTCGGTGATCCAGGACTGCCTCTCAGGACGGCCGGAGTATTCGGAGGTCGATCTTTCCGAGCGCATTGCGGCTATGGTTGCCGACGGATCCCTGCTCGCGGGCGATGGGCTGTTGCAGAATGGGCGCTTGCGAACTTTGCCGGGGATCCATCCATGTGACGGATTCTTTGCGGCAGGGATCCAGCGAAAATTGCCAGGTTTGGTAGAAAGCGCTGAGTGATCGTGATTGGATCTAACTGGAATGACTTGGCAAATGACGAACGGGGCTTGGCGCCAAGCTAATCGGAGATCGAAGAGTAGAGCAGCCGTTGATCGCGTGGAGAGATTCTGTTGCGCGTCAAAGACCCGCTTCGCGACGCAGCAGATCGATGTTGGCGAGGGCGCTTTCGCGGAAGAGTTCGTCTTCGCTGGTTATGTCTGCGGTACCGTCCTCCAGCGCCCGGTCGCGGCGGGCCCAATACATTTCTTCGGCGATGATTTTCAGAAGCAGTTCGACTCGTTTGGTTTCCAATGACGCCACCACAACTGCAAGTGCGGGGCAAATGCGCCCCGCACTTCGTAATAGATTTATTCGACTGAGAGAGTTGCTAGGCGCTGATATGCAAAGTGCTGCGACGTCGACACGGCACACCTTGGCGCGATGTGTTCGGCGTCAGATGACCCTGGCGAGTAGCAGGATGATCACGATCAGGATTATGAGGCTGATGCCGCCGCCGCCGTAGTAGCCGATTCCCGGCCCCATCCGATAGCCGCCAAATCCAAATAACAACAACAGTACAACGAGAATGATGAGAAGCATGTCGTGTCTCCTTTGAGGTGGGGCCGGAGGTTGCGCATTAGGCCGCTGATCTCCAAGATTCTTTGGCCGAGGAAAAGGTTGTACTTTCACGGGCCGGCAGCGGCTCATTTGATGCCTCGGAGAGGATTGTGAGAGGCTAGCCATATGATCTCCTATGAGTCTACAACAACTCCTCCGGCGTCCCTATTCTTGATATCCCTGTCGAGCGCATCGATGGAACTGCTACCTCGCTTGCCGAGCATCAGGGCAAGGTGTTGCTGATCGTCAATGTGGCGTCGCAATGCGGATTTACGCCGCAATATGCTGGGCTTGAGTCGCTGTATGAAGCAAACCGCGCGAAGGGGCTGGTGATATGCGGCTTTCCCGCGAATGATTTTGCCGCGCAGGAGCCGGGATCGAACGCGGAGATCAGCGCCTTCTGCGAGACGAGCTTTGGGGTAAAATTCCCGATGTATGCGAAGATCGCGGTCACCGGCGAGGGGCGGCATCCTTTATATAACGCGCTGGTGGCGAGTGAGCCGGAGACGACGGGCGACACGGCAGAATTACGGAAGCATCTGATCGAGTTTGGGGTGACGCCTACTTCTCCGCCTGAGGTGCTTTGGAATTTTGAGAAGTTCCTGGTGGGCCGGAATGGGAAAGTAGTGAAGCGGTTTGCTCCGGATGTGGCGCCTGATGATCCTGCGCTGAAGGACGCGGTTGAGGTTGAAGTGAATCGAGCCTCCTAGGTCTAAGTGGCTGTTCGAGCGGTAAGCGAGATCGAGATACGAAGATTGCCGGGTGCTAGACTTTTCAAGCAACATGCGAAAGCCTGATTGGGAAATGCAAGTTTGGGTGCTGGCGAAAGGAATGCCATGAAAAGCAAACCAATCACGAAAGATGAACCGGCTCGAGAGACGTTGCTTGAAGGTGGCGCATCGATTTTCGGAGTTCTTGCCGTCGGGCTCTTTGCCCTCACGTTTATTTTTCAGAACTTCATGATTCCGTCGTCATCCATGGCGAGCACGCTGCTCGTGGGCGACCATGTCGTGGTCGAGCGCGAAAGTCTTGCTCCGCCGACAAAGTGGGCCAGGTTTATGCCTTACCGTGAGGTCCATCGCGGCGACGTTATCGTTTTCTATAAGCCGGTCGAGGACCTTTCAGGCGAACATATCTTCATGGTGAAGCGAGTTGTGGGGGTGCCCGGAGATCGCATTCATCTTCGCAATGGCATCCTCTACCTTAACGGTGTTGCTCAGGATGAGCCTCAAACCGCTAATCCGACGGCTGCGAACTATGACGCCTATGTCGACGATTTTCCCGCCATAAATCCAGCGACCGAGCCTGGCGTGACGGCGGAGTGGTCGGTGTCGCTGCCCGCGTACGTTCAAGGCGAAGACGTCGTCGTACCTCCGGGTAAGTATTTTGCAATGGGAGACAATCGCACCAACAGCATGGACAGTCGCTATTGGGGCTTTGTGCCGCGAGAGAACATCATTGGGCGTCCTCTGTTTGTTTATTGGTCGATTGTGATGCCTGAGAGTGGTACTGATGAAGCGCCTATCTCGCAGCGTGCCGAATCGACTCTTCACGAATTTGTTCACTTCTTCGATGAGACTCGATGGAGTAGGACGTTTCATCCAGTCAAGTGATTTGAAACACGGGTTTCATGGCAGTTTAGCTTTCTTAGGATACTGCTTCCCAGAGGCTTCTTTCTAGACGCCCTGGTAGACAAGCGCAACAAAGTCGCTCGGATTTTGGAAGAGGTTGCCCCACTCTGCGTCGTAGCGCGCGCCGGGTTTTGCTGCGATCACTTCGGGCAACGGCTTTCCCTGTTTCTTGAGAGCTGCGACCTTGTCGCGGATTTCTACCAAGACATCTCGGAATAGAACCAGGTCGGCCTTGTTACCCACCGCTCCGTGCCCGGGAACGACGATGGTTTTGTCGGTGACTTTTGCGATGTTTGCTTCGGCTGCTTGTATCTGCCCGTCGATGCTGCCTCCGGTGCCGTAGTCGATGAAGGGGTAGTCGCGATTCCAAAACGTGTCGCCGGTGAGGAGAATGTCGGCCTCAGTGAAATACACCGAGATGTCGGAGTCGGTGTGTGCGGGCGGGTAGCACTTCAGCGCGAGAGTCTCGCCGTTGACGTGTAGAGTGCGGTCATCGGTGAAGACGGTTGAGGGGAGCGCGTCCGCGGGGGACGTCGGGAAGGTATATTGCCAGTTGCCGGCGACGAAGGTGTCTTTGGAGAGATGCTTTCGGGTGTTCTCGTGCGCGAGGATGCTGGCTCCGGCTTGGTGCAGCCATTCGTTGCCGCCGGTGTGGTCAAAATGCCAGTGAGTGTTGATGAGTTGTTTGATGGGGTCCGCGTTGATGCTCGCGAGGGCTTGCGCGACGTTTGGGCGCGCGGTGATGATTGCCGCATCGACAAGGAGTTTTCCGCCGGGGCCGGTGAGGACGGTGATGTTTCCGCCAGCGCCTAAGAGGACGCTGATATTGCGGCGAAGGGGTTGGACCGTGATTTTTGCGGTAGCCGCAAATTTGAACGCACCTTGAACCAGGCCCTCTGCCTGCGCGGTGTTTGACGCTTCCTGAGTGGGCATGGCCATCCTCCTATGCCTGTGATCCCGCCGAAAGACAGGATGCTTCTGACTCGCTAGAGGGCGCATTTAGTAGAAAATAGATGCGGGTATCTATCTTGTCGGACGATCTTGTGCTTCGTGAGGCTATTTGAAGTGGAGATGATCGGGGCTGACGGCTGGAGATTTGGTTCTCCCACGTCTCGCGCGTTCAGATATGGGCCACCCGCTGCGACAGAATACGTGGAGCAAGTAAGTGATGATTTCCTCGGTGCTGCTGCTGTGCCTCGCGCTTCTTCAACCTGATGCTGTAACAGGTGCTTGGACCTGGAAAACAACCCAGGTCTCTTCAGGTGAAATTCGGTCGCGCTCGGACCTAGACGCCATTCTTCAGGGGCATAAACAGTGGTTGGATAGCGGCGGAAGGGCGGGGCAAAGAGCGAACCTTCAAGGCGCGGACCTTAGGGGCGCGCCTCTTCACGGTGCCGATCTTAGGAGAGCCGATCTGTCTCAGGCCTGGTTCGACGGCGCCGACCTTAGTGAGGCAGACTTGAGACGCGCAAGTCTTTTCGAATCAAATTTTGAGCGAGCAGATCTTAGGGGTGCAAATCTCACCGGGACAGAGATTTCAGTTGTAATTTTTAACAATGCGACTTTGGCTGGTGCGAACCTGGCCAATGCACATGTTCTGGGGATGCGCGATGCGAATTTAGAGAATGCCAACCTGACCAGTGCTGAAATTTATGTGTTAGTTCGCGTCAACCTCAAAGGAGCTGTCTTGGACCGCGCAGATCTCCGCTACGCGCTCTATGAACCAAGCCACAACCCAGATGCGAAGGACATTGCAACTGCCAAGGGGTTAGAGACTCTTAGATACCAGAATGACGGCCCCATACGCCAGCTACGAAAAGAGCTGTCGGATGCAGGTTTCGAAGGTGCTGCAAGATTAGTGACAGCGTCAATCCACAGGAATAATGAAAGCCTCTTCGAACGTGTTTTGTTTGATTGGACCTGCGAATGGGGTTTGGCCCCCGTTCGACCGCTCTATATTCTGTTCGCTCTTTGCGGATGTTGCACGTTTGTGTATTGGCTTGGGCCTTCCCCGAGCTCCCAGGCAGGACTCTTCCAAGTAAGGCCGGAAACCGGCGAGCGTCGACTTGAATCACTCGGATCAGCCTTCTTGTTCAGTGTAATCAGTTGTCTTAATCTCGGATATAAAGACTTCACACCTGGTGCTTGGATTCGCATGATCCTCCCAGATGAATTCGACATAACAGCGCGGGGCTGGATGAGAACTATCTCCGGCATGCAGTCCGTAGTCGGAATGGCTCTCTTGGCCTTAACTCTTTTGAACTATTTCGGGCACCCCTTCGACTCCTGGTGACTTAGCGAGATATGTGCTTTCTCCAGCTCTTGGCGCAGTGAGCAGGACCGAGATTGGTGCCCTCGGACGTCCCCGTTACTGTGAGGGGATGCGATACACGGTCAGTGAATAAGGCAATAACTGTGCGTCGATGGTTCCTGACTTCACTTCGAGAGTCGAGGATACAGGTGCGATGGCCTTTGGCTGGTCGAAGGTGTTTTCGGTTTTTAGGTCGGGGCTTTGGAGGGTGGTGACCTTCGCTGTTCCTGATGTGTTCATGCCTTGCAGTTTGATCTGCGCTGGTCTTGCGTTCGGGCTGTAGTTGATGGCTTTTACGATGAGCTCGTGGGTGCGTTCGTCGAGGACGGCGCTGGTGTAGAGGCCGGAGTCGTGTTGTGGCGTGATGGGGAGGACGCGGGTTCCGGTGTTGCTGGCGAAGACCCTCTGGACGTAGTAGTCGGGCGTGCCGTAGGAGCGGAGGTTGTCGAACCAGATCTCGTCTGGCTTCCACTGCCAGGCGTCGACGTGGGCCATTAACGGAGCATAAGAAGCCATTTGCACGACGTCTCCGTTGCGCTCGAGGCCGGTCATGAAGGCAGCCTCGGTGATTGCGGCGAGCCAGTTGTTTTTGTTGTCGGGGCTGGTCGACTGGACGGTCTGGGCGGCGTATTCGCCGGCGAAGACCTTGGGGCCGGAGCGGTCGTATTTGTCGTAGCGGTTGGTGTTGGTGAGGAACCAGTCGGGGCTCATGTAGTAGTGTTCGTCGACGATGTCGGCGTGCAGGGTGCGCCAGGTGGCCCACATGCTGTCGAAGGGTTCGCCGGAGGGAAACGGGCCGGCGGCGACGACGAGCTTGATCTCAGGATGCTCGGCCTTGAGCGCGGCGGCGAAGACCTTGTAGCGGTCGACGTAGCGGTCGCCCCACTGCTCGTTGCCGACGCCGATCATGGTGAGATGAAAGGGCTCGGGATGGCCCATCTGGGCGCGGAGCTTGCCCCAGGGCGAGGTGACGGGGCCGTTGGCGAATTCGATGAGGTCGAGGGCGTCGCGGACGTATTCGTCGAGCTGGTCGAGGGCGGCGGTTTCGCTGGAGTTGAACTGGCAGGCCATGCCGCAGTTGAGGATGGGCAGGGGCTGGGCGCCGATGTCCTCGGCGAGCTGGAAGTATTCGTAAAAGCCGAGGCCGAAGGACTGGAAGTAGTCGGGCGCGGGGCGGGTATCGAATTCGTCGTTCCAGCGATTGATGATGGTCTTTCTTTCGGCGATGTCGCCGACGGTGGTCTTCCAGCGATAGCGGGTGACGAGCTCGCGGCCCTCGACGATGCAGCCTCCGGGAAAGCGAAGGAAGCCGGGGTGCATGTCGTAGAGCAGCTGGACGAGGTCTTTCCGCAATCCATTCGGGCGGCCCTTCCAGGTGTCGACGGGGAAGAGCGAGACCATGTCGAGATCGAGCTGGCCGGGCGAGTCGACGAAGAGCGTCAGGCGTGTGTGCGGGTCGGTTGCGTCGGTGCGGATGATGGTCTCGTATTTCTTCCATTCATTGTTGAAACCTTCGAGCTGGCCGCTGCCGAGGACCTTGCCTTTTGCGTCGGTGATGGTGGCGCGGATGGCATTGGGGCCGCCCTGCCTAGTGCGGACGTAGGCGGAGAAGCGGTATTCAGCACCGGCCTCGACGCCGATTCCACGGAATCCGACGTTGTAGAAGCTGTATCCGGGGTCGTAGGCGCGGACGCGGAGATAGTGCGGGTTCGACGCATTAAGCGGGGCTTCGGAGTGGACGGCGAGCTCGCCTTTGTGAGGAACCAGGCCTTTACCGGTGGAGTCGATGGCGAGGACTTCGTGCCAGCCGGTGAGCGGCTCGGAGAATTCGAAGGAGCGGTTTTTGATGAGCTCGGGGTAGAGTCCACCGTCGGCGCCGAAGTTGATGTCTTCGAAGAAGATGCCGAATTCGGAAGGGGAGATTGCTGCTCCGGGGTGGGTGACGTCGACGGAGATGACAGTGGGCTGCTGGCTCAGAAGGGAGACGGATGAGAGCGCGAGAAGCAGGGCCGCGAGCTGGGTTCTTGTACGCATGTGATTGGCGGCAATACTAACGATTTGCGAAAGGTGCGTCTAGAGCATTTTCGCTTCTTGTCGTTAGCAGATGATATGTCCGGCCGAGTTAGCAAATGATCTGTCCGCTTGGCGGGCGGCGGTGGTGGGCGACGATGCGAAGCATGGTTGCTTACACGAAGGCCGCGGTGGAGCGGGCGATGCAGGTTCAGGAAGTGATTCTACGGGCGATGGCAAAGCGGATCACGTGGTGGCAGGCGGCGGAGATCATCGGCATCAGCGACCGTTCGATGCGGCGGTGGCGGGAGCGCTACGAGCAGCATGGCTACGACGGTTTGCTCGACCGGCGGCGTGGCGCGCCGAGCGGCAGGCGGGTTCCGCTGGCCGAGGTGGAGCAGGTATTGGGGCTCTATCGGGAGCGGTACTTCGACTTGAACGTACGGCACTTCCACGAGAAGCTGGCCGAGGAGCACGGCGTCCATCTGAGCTACACCTGGGTCAAGCAGGCGCTGCAGGGCGCGGGGCTGGTCGCCAAGGGGCGCAAGCGCGGCGCGCATCGCAAGCGACGGCCACGGCGGCCGCTGCCGGGGATGCTGCTGCACATCGACGGCAGCCAGCACCAGTGGTTTCAGGACGAGCGCTGGCACGACCTGATCGTGGTCCTGGACGACGCCACCAGCGAGATCTACTACGCGCAGCTGGTCGAGGAGGAATCGACGCCCACGGTGATGGCCGCGCTGCGCCAGGTCATCGAACGCAAAGGCATCTTCTGCGCGCTGTATTCGGATCGCGGCAGCCACTTCTGGCTCACTCCGAAGGCCGGCAGCAAGGTCGACCGGCAGCGGCTGACGCAGGTGGGCCGGGCGTTGCGCGAGCTGGTCATCCAGATGATCCCGGCCTACTCGCCGGAGGCGCGGGGCCGCTCGGAGCGCAGCTTTTCCACCTGGCAGGGACGGCTGCCGCAGGAGCTCCGGTTGCGCAACATCAAGACCGTCGAGGCGGCCAACCGCTTTCTCGACCGGACCTATATCGCCGCGTTCAACCGCCGCTTCCAGGTGCCCGCCGAGCAGCCCGGGACCGCCTTCCTGCCGCTCGGGGCGCAGGACCTCGACCTCGTCTTCTCGCTCCACCACGAGCGGGTCGTGAACCGCGACAACACCGTGCAGTTTGAGAACCGCTGCCTGCAGATCGAGCCGGTCCGCTGGCGCGGCACCCTGGCCGGATGCGCGGTCACCGTGCGCCAGCATCTCGACGGAGACCTCAGCCTGAGCTACGGCCAGCATCTGCTCGGACGCTATCCAAGCCACGGGGCGATGATTCGCGCTCCCGACCGCCGGACGGTGGAAAAGCCGCGGGACGGAAAAGTCCAAAAACCGACTTTCCCACCCCGCTTGGAAATCCCGCCGACCGCGCGGGATTCCCACTTTCCCACCGCCTCCGCTGCGGCGGCTGGCTAAATTCAAAAACCGGACAGATCACTTGCTATGAAAAGCGGACATCTTCACTTGCTAAGAACAGAGCATTTTCGCTTCTAGTCAGAACCGGCGAGATTGGGGAAGAGTGTCTTTTGCTGGGGCAAAAGACACGACGACACTGATTGCGTTGTATGCACCTGAAGTGAAAATGCTCTAGTGGAGAAGACTCCTCAGACTGACGCAGCTGGCTGAGGACCGAAGACTTGATCAACCCACCCTAGCCGACGAAGAACTGTCGCCTAGGATGGGGCACCCATTTCGTGACTGGGGAACTGATTTCCGTCCGCGGAGGGGAGTTAAGGCTCTAATCCAAACTCGTCGCGGATGGAGTCGTGTTCGCGGCGGAGGTTGGTCATGAGATCGCGGAACCGGGGAGTATTGTGCAGGGGCCGTAGATATGGATCCATTTCGAAGAGGCGATAGTTCGGCAGGCCAAGGGCGGCGCAGCGCTCGAGTTCGTGAACGGCTTTCTCCGGCTTACCGCTTAGAGCGTAGGCCGCGGCGCAGGAGTGCCAGGTGTGGTGGGTATGGGTAAAGCTGCGGGTGCTGCGTGCGGCTTCATCGGCGAGTATTTCAGCACGCGTGGTATTCCCGTCAATTCCCGCGATGATCGCTTCCAGCCCGAGCCCGAACGATTCACCGGGGAACATCTGCCGAGCTTTTTCCATCGCCACCCGCGCTTCCTCAAGGTGGCCTGCGTACAGGATTGGGATCGGCGCCATGACGTGACTCAGAACGCTGCCTGGTTCTATCTCGAGGACGCGGCTATAAGATTCGATGCTCAACTCGAAGTCGCCGCGCTGAAGGGCGATGGCGCCAAGATGCAACAGGCCCAAGACCGGGTTTGTCGAACGCAACTCCTCGGCGTCATGCTCGGCCGCGTCGAGGAAGCCGAGATGCCAAAGGATTGCGGAACGCTGATGGCGCGCGGTCGGCCTCGCGGGATCGATCTTGATTGCCGCGTTCAGCGCTCGCAGGGCGGCGCGGTTCTGGAAGCTGCGTGAGTTCGACCACAGGATCATGCTGCGAGCGCACAAGGCGGTGCACTGTACGGGATCGAGTTCGAGGGTGCGGGCGATCGCCTGTTCGCCCAACTCGAACCATTTTGGATCTGCATCCAGGTGAGAGCCCATCTGGGCACAGGCCTGGGCGAGCAGTCCCCAGGCGTCGGCAAACCCGGGGTCGAGCTCGGTGGCGCGGGTGAGCAGCTCGATTGCCGAGGCCATCTCGAACTTGTCCACGTGGACCTGGCGATCGACGGCGCGAAGATAGAGCTCGAAGGCGCCGGGGTGCTTGGTTGGCGGGGTGCGCGCTTCGGCGCTGTCTTTCTGGCGGGGAACAAAGACATCGCTCACCAGATCGGCGAGCCGGTCCTGCAGCGCGAAGAGGTCGCTCGAGTCGCCATCCTGCTTGAGCGAAGCGAGGGTATTTGTGTCGCTCGCGCGGTGGACCTGGACGAGCGCGCGAATCTTTCCGCCAGCGATTTGCACTGCGCCCTCGACGACGAGGTCGACGTTCAGTTCCCTTGCGACTTTGGCCCAGTCGGTCTCGTCGCTCGCGTAACGAATGACGCTCGAAATGGGGCGCACCTGCAGTTTGTCAGTGGACGAGAGCCGATGGATCAGCGCTTCTGCGAGCGATATTGACAGGAATTGATCGGCTGCGGGGCCTCGCACCTTCAAGGGAACTACGGCGACGGAGGGCCGATGCGTTCGACTGTGGATGCGGGGCCGCTTGGGGAAGGTCAGCGATTTGAGCTCTGTGGCCAGCTCGACGGCGGAGTCTGGCCGCAGGGAGCGGTCCTTCGCGAGGCAGCGCATGACGAGGCGGACGAACTCCGGCTGAAGGTCGGGCCGGAAGACGCTGGGCGGCTCCGGGTCGATGGTAGCGATCTGGTGCATCAGGCCCAGGGCGCTGGCTGCCTCAAACGGCGGGCGACCGATTGCCGATTCGTACAGAACGCAGCCGAAGGAGAAGATGTCGGAGCGGAAATCGGTGTCTTCGCCGCGCGTTTGTTCGGGCGACATGTAAGCGACTGTGCCAATAATCTGGCCTTCGCTGGTGAGTTGCGGGTTCGATTCGCTTCGTGCGACTTTGGCGATGCCGAAGTCGAGTACCTTGGCCTCGTGCCCCTTGGTGACCATGATATTGGCGGGTTTGATATCGCGGTGAACGATCCCCGCTGCATGTGCAGCGCCAAGGGCAAGAGCCACCTGAGAGCCGAGCTGGGCAAGATTTTCAAAGCCGAGGGTGTCGGTCGCAATGAGCTCTTTAAGAGTGCGCCCGTCGATGTACTCCATCACCAGGAAGTCGATGTTCTTGTCGGTACAGATGTCGTAGAGGGCCACAATATTCGGGTGATTGAGCGCCGACGCGGCGCGAGCTTCGTTCAAGAAGCGGCGCCTCAATTCGCTGTCGGCCGCCGTCTCGCGCGGCAACATTTTGATGGCGACGGTGCGTTCCAGCCGGGTGTCCAGAGCGCGATAAACCTCGCCCATACCGCCCGAGCCGATCGGCCGCTCGATCACATACCGTCCCAGCAAAGTTGTGGCTGGAATGAATGTGACCGCGGTATCGGCAAGATTGCCGGAAGAGTCTGCGGCTGCGCGTTCGCTCGAAGAGCTTGCCTGCGCCGACGTCTTTTCGGTTTCGCGATTCACTTCGGGGTTGGCCTGACCTGGGTAAGTGGCGAGCGCTGTTTCGATTCTACCCATATCGCACGCTCCGACGGGTCGTTTGGCCCGTCTATCAGGCAAGCTCTCCTTCTTACCCCACCGGCGGGTTCGTTCCTTATGCAAGCCGCCGGAAGGTCGTTGCGGGTGTCACATGGAATGTTCAATCTAAAGCGATAGTGTTGCTAAGCGTGGCAGCGTTTCAGAACGACGACGCTTTTATCGGAGAGCGTAGCGGTAACGTTCGCAGTTACCGAATGACCGTGAGATGAATCGGGGGGTGCGTTTACATAAGGGTGCCCGGTGAAGTCAGGCATGACATACGTGGCGTTAGCTGCAGCTGGGTCTGTGGGGGTGGGGTCGCTGATGAGGAGGCGACGCTGGGCTTTTCGGCTCCGGCAGCTCCGGGGGTGGATCCTGGGCGATGACGGTTTCGGGCGAGGCGGTTGAGTTCATGCGGACGACGGCGCCGCTCCGCCGAAGTCGCGCGTGATCCGCGCAAGCAAAGCTTCAAAGCGCGGGTCGCCGTGCAAATGCGTCAGTCGCGGCTCCCGCGCCAAATAAACCAACCACGGCGAGCGTTCCGCAAACGCCTGATCGAGTAACGCAAAAGCTTGATCGCGGTCGCCGAGCGCTTCGTGAATCAATCCCAACTCATAGGGCGAAACGTACCGTTCGGCGGACCGCGCAGTGAGCCGCTCCAGGGTCTGAAGCGCATCCGCCCGATTGCCGTTGACCGCCTGCGCCTGGGCAAGAAAGCTGAGCTGCACATTCACGCCCGAGAGTTCCGCCCCTTTTCGGATCTCTGCTACCGCTTCGCCGGTTGCGCCTATGCCCAGATGAGCCCAACCCTGAAAAATGCGATTCCACGAGAAGCCTGGGTCGTTGGCCAACGCACGCCCTGATTCGCTGAGAGCTTGATCGAAATCGTGCGCCATCACGTGGTGCCACATGAGGTGGAGCTGTGAAAATGGATCCGCAGGATCGAGGTTCAGGTAGATTTTGCTCTCGGCCAGCGACTCCTCCATGCGTCCCATTGCCACCAGCAGATGCGAATACCAATGGTGCGCCGGCCCGTAACGCGGATTGAGCCGGATTGCCTCCGAAAACGACCGCTCGGCCTCCGGAATCTCCCAGCGGTAGTGGAGCAGTGCATAAGCCAGCGCCGCATGCCCCTCGGCCAGCTCTGGCTTCAGGCGAAGCGCCTGCTCTGCATAGGACATCCCCTTGGGAAAACCCTCACCTGGCGAAAGCACACCGCCCTCCCAGCTCGCCAGGGTGTTGTAAGCATCCGCCAAGCCCGTGTATGCAAGGGCATACGTCGGATCGCGCTTGACCGCCTGTTCGAAGTAGGCAATTGCCTCCATCGTGCCCGCCGGGCGTCTTCCCCAATGATGGCGGCCCTTCAAATACAGCGCGTACGCTTCCGGATCTTCCGAATGGCGCGCCGCCGAGGGGAAGCGGGTGCCCAGCAACTGTGGGCGCAGCTTGTCTACGATCGCAGCCGTGATCTCATCCTGCACCTCGAACACGTCCGTCATTTCCCGGTCGTAACGCTCGGACCACAGGTGATGACCGTCGTTGACGTCTATCAACTGAGCCGTGATCCGGAGCCGATTACCGGCGCGCCGAACACTTCCGTCGAGGACCACACTTACATTCAACCGCCGCCCAATTTCGCGAATATCGAAGCCGTGCCCGCGTACGGCGGCAGCCGACGCTCGTGCGGTCACCTGGAGGTCGTCATACAGGCTCAGCGCGTGGATCAGTTCCTCGGCCAGCCCGTCGCCGAATTGTTCGCCATCCCCACTCGCGCTTGCAAAGGGCAACACCGCGATCGAAGAAGCCGGACTCGTGCTGGCCCTCTCCGTCTCGGGGGCGGCTCGGACGCCGCCAGTGCGAAGCGCCTCGAGCAGCTCCGCCATCGACTGGTAGCGCTCCGCGACCTGTTTCCTCAGACACCGCAGGATGATTTGTTCCAACCACACGGGAACGCGTGGCTGGACCCGCGACGGCGGCGGTGGATCATGCAGCGCGATTTCGTGCATCGTCGATAGTAGGCTTGGGGCCCTGAAAGGCAGCTCGCCCGTGACAGCCTCATAAAGGACCGAGCCGAAAGCAAAAATATCTGACCGCGCATCGAGCGGCTCCCCGCTCGTCTGCTCGGGAGACATATAGGAAACCGTCCCCACCAACATCCCCGGTATCGACTGTCCCGCGTCAAGCGAATCGGCTCCCGTCGGAGTCAGCTGTTTGGCCAGCCCGAAATCGAGAACCTTCACTTGGCCGTCGTTCGTGACCATAATGTTCGCGGGCTTGACGTCCCGGTGAATCAATCCCGCGGCATGCGCAACCGCCAGCGCGCCGGCGAGTTGGATTGCGTAACCGCCAGCCTCCGAAATCGGCAAGCCCTCGGCACAGATCAACTCCTTGAGCGTCTTGCCCGCCACATACTCCATCACCAGGAAGTCGATGTTCTTGTCGGAACAGATGTCGTAAAGGGCGACGATGTTGGGGTGATTGAGCGCCGACGCGGCGCGGGCTTCGTTGAGGAAACGGCGCCTCAATCCGGTGTCGCCCGCTGTCTCGCGCGGCAACATCTTGATGGCGACGGTGCGTTTGAGGCGCGTATCCTGAGCGCGATAGACCTCACCCATGCCGCCCGCGCCAATCTGCTCCTCAATCACATATCGCCCCAGGAGAGTGGTGGCTGGAATGAAGGTGAGCGCCGTGTCGGCGAGATTGCCAGATGAATCTGCGGCTACGCTCTCGCTCGAAGAGCTTGCCTGCGCGGCCGTCTTTTCGGTTTCGCGATTCACTTCGGGGTCGGCCTCACCGGGATATGTGGCGAGTGTTGCTTCGATTCTACCCATGTCTCACGTTCCGAGGGGTCGTTCGAGCCATTCATCGGGGCGATATCTCTTATGCGAATTCATTCCCGTTGCCGGTGGCCGGGACAACGAGTGTTCGGATCGATTTTCGATCTAAGAGCATAGTGTCGTTCGGCTGGGCTGCGTTTCCTGTCGACGATGGAGCCTTCAGTTCTTAGGTGAGAATGGTCTGTTTTCGGGGCTAAGAGCGCGCTTGAGTTGAGCACGATGCGAATGCAGAGTTTCCGAAACACCGGCTTTTGGGCGAGCACAATGAGAGAATCCGGGCCGCCTGCCCGTCATCGATTCGGCAGGAAGGCGGCCCCTTTAATTCTCTTTTACAGGCCCGGGCCCTGCACTTGCGCGACATTGAGGTTGTTGTTGCCGGAACCGCGCCAGGCGATAAAAAGAGCATTGTTGTAATTAGCCAAAGCCGGGCCTGAATCGCTCGAATCGGAAAGTGCCGGACTACCGCTGAACGAATCGTATCCATTGGGTGACCCCGCAATGTTGAGCTGCGGGTTGCCGCTGCCCTTCCAGGCCATGTAGAGATTGCTTCCGACGCCTGCAAGCGACGGCCCATCGTCGGAGTATTGCGCTATGACTTTCTTGTTCACAATATTGCCACCCGATACCTGGGCAACGTTGAGGGTGGTGTTTCCCGAACCGCGCCAGCCGATGAGCGTTTCACCATTGAAGTCGCAGAGACAAGGACCGGCGTCACTCGACTCCGACGAAGTAATCGTTCCGACTATGTAGCCGAAGGGAACAGGCGCTTGGCCGGCGGGGCCGATTTGGCAAGTCGCAACATTCAACTGTGGATTGCCCGATCCTGTCCACGCGATGTAGTGCGAAGACAAGCTGGGGGCATGATCCGTGTATTCGCCGGTGGAATTGCCATCTCCCTTCTCCGTTGGGAAGCATTTCTGCGAGCAACAAGGCATCGTTCCCAGTGTTTCGCCATGTCAGGAACTGAGATCCAGTGGAAAGGCCGGCGCCCCCTATACCCAGGGCGGGCGAGCTAACGAACCCGCCGCCAAAGATCCGAGGCGGGAGGGCCCATTTTTGGCCGTCGGTCGATAAAAGAAGGTTAAATTCCCCGTCAGTTCCGGCCCATGCAAGCGCCAGGCTGCCGTTGTATGTAGTCAAGCAGGGACTGTAATTGCTCAGTTCCCCGAGAGTGACCTTGTTAATGAGGTGGAAGTCGCCCATTTGGAATAGCTCCTATGAATAAATTTAGTTAGCTGTTTTGAATCAGGCGCTGCTCCGGAGTGGCTGGTGGCCTGACTGGTTAGATGCATGGGAGAAAAGTGATCCGTGATCTCGAGCTGGTTTTGACTTGCGTATCTGGCAGCGAAATCACAAAAATCTCCGCGCTTTGGCTTTGACACACTCAATGGTGTCGAGGGAGAGATCTTCGTTACAAGCGGGGTGGCCAATCCTGCGCGCGGAAAGCCAGGTTCTGAGCAATCTTCAATGCGAAATTCGAGGCTGGAACAGCCAGCAATCCTTTCCACTAGCGGACGACGGTCAATTGAATCGGCGTATTGAGGTCGATGGCGTATCCGGATGGTGGGGTTTGGGCGATTACTGTTCCCGGCGATGGTGGGGTTTGGTTTTCGGGTGTGACTGTGGCGAGGCTTTCGATTTGCGGGGCGAGTTTGAGTCCGGCGTGGGTAATTGTCGCAGCGGCGGTTACATATGGATGTCCGGTGAAATCGGGCATGACATAGGTTGCGGCGTTCGCGGCTGAGGCGGTGCCTGAAGTTGTTGTGTCGGTTGTAGCCGGGTCGCTGATGAGGAGGGCGACGCTGGGCTTTTCGACTCCGGCGGCTCCTGCGGGCGGGTCCTGGGCGATGACGGTGTCGGGTTGGGCTGTGGAGTTCATGTGGACGACGGCGCCGACTTCGAGGCCGAGGCGGCGGAGCCCGATGATGGCCGCGCGCTGGGGCTGGCCGGTGAGGTTGGGGATGGCGACGGTTTGAGGGCCGAGGCTCTCGATGCAGCGGACGTGCCATTCGCGGCGAACGACGGTGCCGGGCACGGGGGATTGGGAGAGGATGCGGCCAGCGGGGACTTCAGCCGAGTAGAAGCGGTTATCGATGGTCATCTCGACGCCGAGTTCGGCGGCTTTGGCCTGGGCTTCCTGAGGGGTAAGGCCGGGAAGCTGGGGATTTTGACTTCGGCTCCGTGGATGGCAAAGCGCATGGTGACGATGGCCGAAGTGAGGGCGACGAGGGCGAGGCCGAGGATGAGGATGACGAATTGGAAGAGACGGAGCATCAGTTAGGCCTCTCGGCTCCTTTGTCGGGCTTTCTCCAACCCGAGATGAAGTATCCCACGACTCCATAGAGAAGAAAATTGCCTCCGTATTCCAAGCCAATTAAGACGATGCTTCCAATCGACAACGTAGGGGTTGCGTTTGTACCTGCTCCGAGAATGGCAGTCGGCCATAAGACTGGCAATACCGGGGGAGAAACCTCAGCATGTGACGCGATGACGCTGAGCACAACCGCGATCAGAAGGCCTAACGATCCGCACACGATCACGAATTTTCTTGTCCTTGTCATGGTTTCCGATATCTCAGCCATCAATTTGGCTCTCGCACCGCTAGATCTTCAGTCTTCGAGTTCGATGATGTAGTCGATTTCTACAGCTTTCTCGAGCATCTTGGACACGGAGCAGTATTTGTTTTTGGAGAGGGAAACTGCGTCTTCAGCGGCTTTTTCGGAGACTCCGCCGCCGATTTTGTAGGTGAGCATGATCTTGGTAAAGACGCGCGGTGGGGCAGGGGCTTGTTCGGCGATGGCGGAGACGGTGAGGCTGGCGATGGGTTCGCGCTTCTTCTTGAGGATGGAGATGACGTCTACCGAGGTGCACGAGCAGAGTGCCTGAAGAACGACTTCCATGGGGCTGGGGCCGTGGGTGTGGGCCGAGTCGCCGTCGATGGTGATGGTGTGGCCGGCTTCGGAGCGTCCCTCGAAGACTTCGTCTTGTTTCCAGGTTGCGGTGGCGATCATGAGGATTTCCTTCTTCTCTTCTAGTTTATGACTTGATGAGAAGAACGAGCCTTTAGGGCAGAGCTGATTTCCGCCGGGGTGCGCCCCATTCCAGGCGCGGTGTTGTCGCCTGGAATGGGCACGTTGCTTCGAGGGTCCTTTACCAAACGCGGCAGGCGTTCACCGGCATCATTGGTTGGCCGACTTTGCAGCCGAAGGCCTCGCCGAACTCGGGCATGTTCTGGATGACGCCCTTGATGCGGAACTCGCGTGGCGAGTGCGGATCGGTCTGCACCTGGAGCCGCAGCTGCTCGGGACGATTGCTGCCGCACCAATCCTGCCCGTAGGCAAGGAAGAACTGCTGCTCGGGGGTGTAGCCACTGTCGTCTTTGGCCTTCAGGTCGATGCCCTTGCGTTTGGCGTCCTCCTGCAGTGCCATGTAAGCGAGACGCAGGCCGCCGTTGTCGGCGGTGTTCTCGCCGAGGGTGAGTTTGCCGTTGATCTTCACATCATCGACAGCAGTGAAGCTGCCGTATTCTTTGACCTCGCAGTCGGCCTTGGCTTCGAACTGCTTGGCGTCTTCGGCAGTCCACCAGTCGGATAGGTTACCGTTACCGTCGAACTGACGCCCCTCATCGTCGAAGCCGTGGGTGAGCTCGTGGCCGACGATCGCGCCGACGTGGCCGTAGTTTTCGGCGTCGGTGGAGTCGGGGTTGAAGAGCGGCGACTGCAGAATAGCGGCCGGGAAGTTGATGTCATTCATGCTGGGGTTGTAGTAGGCGTTGACGGTGGCCGGAGTCATACCCCATTCGCCCCGGTCGACCGGCTTGCCGATCTTGGCCAGATCGCGTTGATTCTCGAAGACGGCGGCGCGAGTGGCGTTGCCGACCGCATCGCCGCGAACGATCTTCAGGGCGGAATAGTCGCGCCAGCGGTCGGGGTAGCCGATCTTATCGGCGACCAGATGCAACTTTATCTTTGCTTTGGCCTTGGTCTCGGCGCTCATCCAGGTGAGAGAGTCGATGTCCTTATCCATGGCCGACTCGATGTCCTTGACCATCTGCACGGTCCTTTGCTTACTTTCCGCCGGGAAGTAGGACTTAACGTACACCTCGCTCAGCGCTTCGCCGAGCGCGCCGTCGGTGGCCGTGGCGCAACGCTTCCAGCGTGCCTGTTGCTGGGGTTGGCCGCGCAGATCGTGATTGTAGAAGCTGAAATCCTCCTCATCGAGGGCGGCGGGCAACGTGTAGCTTGGCATGCTGTTGATGAGCTGCCAGCGCAGATAAGTCTTGATGGTCTCGAGGTCGGTGGACTGGAGAAGGGCGTTCAGCGCCTTGAAGAAGTCGGGATTGGCGACGTTGAGGTCGTTGATGGGCGGCGCGCCGGTGAGGGGGAAAAATTTCATCCAGTCGATCCTTGGGGCGAGGGCGGCGAGCTGCGAGACGGTCATGGGGTGGTAGATGTTCTTTGGGTCGCGTTGCGAGGTGACGTCCAACGAAGCCTTGGCCAGAGTGGTTTCCAGCTGCATGATCGCCTGGGCGTCGCTGGCGGCCTTGGCGTCCGGCTCCCCGAGGAGTTTGAGCATGTTCGTTACGTGTTGCACGTACTGCTGCCGGGTCTTCTCGGCGGCCTCGCCGGTGCGCAGGTAGTAGTCGCGCTCGGGTAGCCCGAGGCCGCCCTGGTCGACGAGTGCGATCTGTTTGCTGGCCTCTTTGAAGTCCTGCTGCTCGCCGTAGCTAAAGAAGGCGTTCACGTTGATCATCTGATAGTGGGCGAAGAGAGCGGTGAGCTCACTCTTGTCTTTGAGGGCGGCGATGCGATCAAGCTCAGGCTGCATAGGCTTGAGGCCCGCAGCGTCGATGGCAGAGGTGTCCATGCAGGTGGCGTAGAAGTCGCCGATCTTTTGCTCATTGGAAGTACGCGAGGGGTTGTCAGCTTCGACCTTCTGGAGCAATCCGTGAAGCGCGTACTGGGTATGGTCGTAGACGATTGCGCCCGTGCCGTAGGCGGCCTTGTCGGGCGGGATGGGATAGAGCCTTTCGAAGTTGCCGCACGCGTACTTCGCGAAATCAACGCACGGGTCGGCGGAGGTATCGAGGAAGCGCTTATCGAGGCCGGCGGGAAGCGCGGGGTTGCTCTCCGCGACGGTGGCAGCGGTGCTTTGCGCCTTTGCCAATGATCCGGCGACGGTGAAAAGGGCCGCCAGCGCGGCGCATCCGGCCAATATCTTTACCTGTTTACATATGGTCATTCCGAACCGCTCCTTCTGGGTCGTGTCTTTTCGTGATGTCGCAGCGCATGACAATCTGCAGATACGCATTTGCCTCCTCGCGCGTTCTCCGGTCTCTGCTAGTGATGATGATTGTCGCTCACGGGTTCGGGGTGGATCAGGACGCGGTGGACTTCGGGGGATTCGAGCTTGAATTGGTCTTCGAGGCCGGTGATGACGTCGTGGACGTGCTGCATCTCGAGCGAGTCGGGGAGGGTGCAGTGGCAGGAAACGTTGAGGCGGTCGCCAACGCGCCCGATGACAATGTCGTGGATGTCGAGAACCTCGGGAAAACGCTTGGCCGCGTGGCGAAGATGGGACTCGATCTTACGGTCGCGTTCGATGCTGACTGTCGATTCAATGGTCGACGGCTCGCTCTCGATGTGAGTGAGCACGGACTCGACCTGCGGGACCTCGTGGCGGATCTCGTCCTCGATGCGGCGGACGAAGTCGTGGGCCTCGCGGAGGGGCATGGTCTCGTTGACTTCGATGTGTTGTTCGACGCAGAGCCTGCCGTCGACCGATTGCACCGCGACATCGTGAAGGACGACGTTGTTGCGCGAGGCGACGGCGCGGACTTTGTCGAAGACGCTTTCGGCTACGGTTTCGCGAGGAACAGTGTGAATGACGACGTCGGCGCCGGGGATGACGCGCTGCACGGCTTCAGTAGCGTTGCGCACCAGGTCTTCGGTGTGCTGGAAGGTGAGGTGGCGCGAGAGTGATAGCGTGAGGTCGGCGAAGTAGGAGGTTCCCGAGCGGCGGACGCGGGCCTGGTCGACGCCGAGAACTCCGTCAATGGCAGCGACGGCATCGATCATGCGCTGCCGGGTTTCGACGGGTGCGGAATCGAGGAGGACCTCTATGGTTTTGCGGGCGAGCTCCCAGCTGAAGCGGAGAATGAGAACAGAGACGGCGAACGCGGCGACGGGGTCGGCGTAGTGCAGCCATCGGAGTTGGTAACGTTCGCCAATCCAGGTAGCGGTGAGGCCGAGCAGAACGGCGAGGGTCGCCCAGATGTCTGAAGCGAAGTGGAGGGCATCGGCCTCGAGGGCGGCGCTACCGTGGCGCCGGGCAACAATCAGGAGTTGCCGAGAACGCCAGTAGTCGACAGCAATCGAAGTGAGCAGCACGGCGAAGGGCCAGATAGAGAGCTTGATCTCGGTGGGGTGGAAGAAGATCCGCTCGATAGCCTCATAGGTGATCCAGATACAGGAGATGACCATGAGGCCGGTCTCGACGAAGGCGGAGAGGTTTTCGATCTTGCCGTGGCCGTAAGTGTGATCTTCGTCGGCGGGCTTGCCGGATATGCGGACGGAAAAGAAGGTGAGCCCTGCGCCGAGCAGGTCGATGCCGGAGTGGGCGGCATCGGAGAGCATGCCGAGCGAGCCGGTGAGGATTCCGGTGACGACTTTGAGGAAAGTCATCGCGCAGGCAGCGAAGACCGAGAGCATCGCGGCACCGGTCTTTTCGGCGGTGACCCTGCGTGCTTCCTCAGTTGGCGCGGCGGTGGTCAATCGGTTCCTCTCCCTGCGTTTCCGCAGATTCAGAGTATAACTGCGGAGCGACAGCGGAGAAAACCGCCCCGAGGGTGAAGGACAAGGCGGATTTCGGCTGATTTTGGGAATTTGTGCCGCCGAGAGGAGTGAACTTCACCGCAGAGGACACAGAGTTCACAGAGGTATCAGGTTGCGGTGTCGAGGCGGAAGGTTTCGCGGTAGGGCTCGACGGGATAGCCCCTCTGCTTCCATGCAGTGAGGCCGCCGCGGAGGAACCTGACCTTCATGAAATTGAGGGCGAGCGCTCGTCGGGTCATCTCGCGGCTGGTTTTGTCGCTGGGGCAGGTGCAATATACGAAGAGATCGCGATCTTTGGGGATCGAATCGGCGGTCTTCTCGATCTCTTTCGGGGGGACGCGTCTTGCGCCGGGAATCATCTCGGCCTCGGCTAACAGATCGAGGGGTTGGCGCACGTCGAGGAGCAGAACGTCTTGCTTGGCGTTCATCAGCGCATAGAGCGCGTCGGGCTCTATGCTGTGGCGTTCGAGTTCGCGGCGCTCGCGTTCTGCCTTGAGCCAGAGCGCGCCGAAGGTGCCGACCACCACCAAAACGCCGATGCCGAGGTAGATCATTTCTGCGCCTGCCTGACTTTCCTATTCACCTGAGATTCATCCAGGGCTCGGGAAGATTCCACTTACTTGAGCGTGGGTCTATAGCGGGGGGAGGGTAATGCAATTGAGGCGGAGGAGGATCTTACGGGCGAGGCCGGTGAGTGGGAGGCTCGCGAGATCGGGGAGTTTGATCCAGCTTTGGATTGCTACTGGTTTGGAGCGGCCGGGAGGCGCGACGGGGATTGAAATAACGGTGACGCGATAGTTAGTCTGCATGATGGCGTGGCGGAGGACGAGCAGCGGCTCCTCCTTGTCAGTCGCGGCTGAGATCTCGGTGGCGCTTTTGGGATTTTGCGTCAGCGGCGGAAGTTCCCACATGCCGGGCATGATTGTTGCGGTCGCTGGGCGCTGTTGTAAGAGAACTTCGCTTGCACCGCGGAATTTTCTTTGAATAAGGGCGAAGGCTATCTCTGCGGTGACGCTGGCTTTGCGTTGGGCGGTTGGATGTTCGCCTCGGGTTTTGCAGCTTGCTTGCACTGGGCATTGCAGGCAGAGCGGGTTGCGTGGCAGACAGACGGTTGCGCCGAGTTCCATCACGGATTGATTGAAATCGCCGGGGCGTTGGAGGTCGATGAGCTGGCTGGCGAGGATTTGGATTTCAGCGGCGTTAAGGGTGAGGTGGGGTTTGCCGTTGGTGGCGGCTCCGATTTCGGCGGAGCCAGTCTGGCGGAGGAGAACGCGTTCGACGTTGCCATCGACCACTGCGGCGGCTTCGCCGAAGGCGATGCTGGCGATGGCTGCTGAGGTGTAGGCTCCGATGCCGGGAAGGGTGCGGAGTTGGGCGGCGCTTGTCGGGAGCTTGCCGTTGTGTTCCGCGGCGACGGCTTTTGCTCCTCTCTGCAGAAATCGGGCGCGGCGGTAATAGCCGAGACCGCTCCATGCGGCGAGGACCTCGTCTTCGGTGGCTGCGGCGAGCGATTTGATGGTTGGGAATTCCTGCATCCAGTTGGCGTAATGCTCGAGAACTGCGGCGACGCGGGTTTGCTGCAGCATGATCTCTGAGATCCAGATTGCGTAGGGATCTCGCGTGCGACGCCAGGGGAGATCGCGCTTGTGGAGGTCGAACCAGGCGAGGAGGTTGGCGCGGAAGGTTCGGATTTGGGTTGGTGTGAAGGGCGGCTTGGTCATTTGTTCTGTTGCATTTCAGGACATTTTGCTATGCGCCAAAGTCCCACAGGAGAGCGTGCAAATTGATCTAGATCAAGGAGGGGCTTTACGGAAGCAGGATATGGTTCGAGCAAGTCAATTCCCCCACGCAACTCCCCAATCAACAGCCTTTGGGCTGTGTCAGCGTTGCAAATCCCCACAGAAATCCAAAACCGGGCGCTCATTTAAAGTGGGCGCTCCCGCCTGAATTCAGCGTGAGATCGGTGCGGTTGACGCGGCAAACGTCGGCTCCTGACTATGTGCAATCAGTATCCACCCGCCGCCTTTAGCCTTGGTCTGTTGCCAGACACTCAGTGCCGAGAAGCCGGTAACTGTTCCGCTCGGCGAATCTTTGCTTGTGCCGGATAGCTGCAAGGTGTAAGCAATGGTCATATCGGGGCCGTTGGGCTGAACTGAGGCGTTGGTGATGACTGCGTCCTTAAGGTCCAGCGATTGCAGCCACGGAACGACCTGGCCGCTGTTGAGCGATTTTCCATCTACGTTCCAGACCAGCGTGGTTGAGAAGAGAGGAGAGATTTTGTTCCACTGCTGCTTTTGCGCCATCTGCCACATAATGCGTTCGTATTGCTCGGCGCTCGTGGTGCTGGCGAGGGTTGGCGGCTTTTTCTCACCGTAGATTGTGCAGCCGACGGCGCTACAGGCGAGCGCAATTGCCAGCGGTATAGCTGCGAGTTTCAAAGGATTTTGCATTCGGGCTTTAGCCTGCTCGTTCGATTCTAGTACGTGCATAGAAATGACCCTTCGGCGCGTGTGCCAGCCGTTCCTCTCGTTACAATGGGAGGTCGCGTCCGAGGTACACAATCGGCGGCGCAATCGTGAGAGGTCTTCTCTTTAGGAGATGGAGATGAACTATTGGTTTGACGTCAGGCTGCGGTCGATTTTTCGTAGCGGAGTGGTGTGCGCTGCTTTGCTCTGCAGCGGCAGTTTAGGCGGAGCGGTCTTCGCGCAACAGGCGAAGTCCGCCGAGGATAAGGCCGCGCCTACTCCGCTGGTGGCTGCTCCACGAAAGTCTCCGGAGTTGCAGGCGGATAGGACTGCGGTCTTTCGGCTGGCGATGCCGAGCGCGCAGAGCGTGGACTTGCGTCTTGAGGGGAAGAAAGATGCGATCCCGATGACAAAGAGCGCTGATGGCACCTGGAGTGTTTCGGTTGCAGGGCTGGCTCCGGAATACTACAGCTATTCCTTTGTCGTCGATGGCAAGCCAGGCGTGGAAGGGAGCGGAACATCCGTTCTTGACCCGAACAATACCTCAATCAAGACCAGTTACTTTCGCAGCCAGAATGTTTTTCTGGTCCCCGGCACTCCAGCGATGCCGTGGGAGGAAACGAATGTGCCGCACGGCGTGGTGCATCACCACTTCTACCACTCAAGTATTGTTGGGATCGAGAGCCAGTATTACGTCTATACGCCGCCGGGATTCGATCCGAAGAGCGACAAGAAGTATCCCGTGCTCTATCTCTTGCACGGCTACAGCGACGAGCCGAGTGCTTGGACGGCGATGGGCAAGGCGAATGTCATTCTCGACAACCTGATTGCCGCCGGGAAGGCGAAGCCGATGATCGTGGTGATGCCGTTGGGCTATGGCGACATGCGGATCATCGACGAGGGTTGGGCGGCGTGGCGGGATCGGCCGGTGGTGGTGAGCAATTACACCAATTTTGGCCGGGCCCTGTTCTTAGAGGTGATGCCGATGGTGAAGCAGCAGTATCCCCTCTCAGACAGGCGCGAAGACCATGCGATCGCCGGTCTCTCGATGGGCGGCGCGGAGACGCTGCTCATGGGTCTGAGGCACACCGACGACTTCGCGTGGATCGGAGCTTTCAGTGCGGGCGGCATCAGCGGCGACCACTTTGGGGAACTCTTTCCGGCGATCACTCCGCAGACGGGTGCGCAGATTCAGTCGAAGCTGCGGCTGCTATGGATTGCGTGCGGGACTGAAGATGGTCTGTATCCGCTGAACCAGAGCTTGCTTGCATGGTTGAAGAGCAATGGGATGACGCCGACGGCAATTTCGACGCCGGGAATGCATGTCTGGATGGTTTGGCGGGGAAATCTGAGTGCGTTTGCTCCGCTGCTGTTTCAGGGGAATTGATGGGATGGGTCACAGATGCGCGCGGTGGTCTATCGGCTTGTTGTTTTCAGCGACGCCAGCATTTCGCGGCGCAGGATTGCGTTCATTCTGGATTGATAGCCTTTGCCTTGTTTCTTGAGCCAGTCGAGGACGTCGGCGTCGAGTCGGGCGGTGATCTGTTTCTTGATGGGTCGATAGAAGCGGCCGCGGACGGCGTTCTTCAACTGCTCGTCCGTGAGTTCAGGGATGTCGCTGAGATCGATCTCGCTATCGGGGCGGTCTACCAATGCTCTGAGCTGCTTTCTTCGCTCTTCTGTCGTGGGCGGCAGCGTCTCACGGGTATATCTAACGATATTGCTCTTCATATGTCCTCCTCTCTCTTCGTGTGGCACGGCGAGCCGAAATTATGCGGACAATGTCGATCGGCGTTTCGCCCTGGTCTTCGAATATCGTATGGACGACCATTAGCACCAGGTCATCACTCGTTAAACCGAAGGCATGCCATCGGAATTCTCCATCTTCATAACGGTCCTCTACGAGCAGATACAGAGGATCGTCGAATACTTCCGTTGCTTCCCCGAAGCTGATGCCGTGCTTACGCTGGTTGGCGGCGTTTTTGGCTTTATCCCACTCCAACTGGATGGTGGCCACGACTTTACTGTAATTACACTTACGCAATTATGCGAGCAGGAGTTCTGAATTCGCGGCAAACGCCAATGTCCCAAATCGGGACATTGAGCACCGGAGGTTAGGACAGCTCGCTACTTAGCGGCTGTCTTGGCCGGTTCCTCGGCGAAGGTTTGAGCCACATCGAGACGCGCCTTCCACGGATCCGGCCCGGCAACGATGCCGGTGTTGGTGAAGTTCATGAGAAAGTCGGTCTGAGGGTTTTGCGTTTCCCAGTTTGGTGGCCCGGCAGCGGAGGGATTGCCGCTCTTGGCGAAAGCCACCCAATAGGAGTGGACCTTTTTCGCCATTGCCTCGTCGGCCGGGGTGAGCTTGTCCTTGTAGACCACGTCGACGGTGTCGAAGACGTAGGGGATCTCGGTGGCATGGGGAGCGCCGGGGAGTTTGTCGCGGAGCGACTCTGCGACGTAAGAGAACCGATATTCGTATGCCGGCACGCCTTGACTTGAAACCGTGCGCGAGACGAAACGTGACGGCTCGATCATCATCTGGTCGGCGGCTATGCGCATGCCAACCATCATGACATTGTCGGAGTGGTCGGGATTGTATACGGCCTTGGCCTTCTCCTCATTGGCGCCGAAAGGAGCGAAGAGTTCGTCCATCGTTCGGCCTCTCGGGAAACCAATATCCATGCTGTTCGCGCCGATGATGATGGGGACCTTGGCCCAGCGTCCGGCGACGATTGCCGATTGCGGACTCTCGGTCACGATCGCACCGTCAATCATAGGGCCGGGATAGGTCGTGGCGGCCTGCCACATACTGGCCATGTTCAACCCGTTCACCACCTTGTCGGCGGGGAGGGCCCTTAGCTGGGCCAGGCCCGCCGCTCCAGTATCGGTAATGCCGTTGCTCTTGGCGAAATTGACGCCGATCGACTCCGCGGAAGGGGTGCCGTCTGAGCCGGTCTTACTAAGGTAGCGCTGGCCCATGAGCAGTCCGCGTCCGCCGCCGGATTCGATGACTGCCCTTTTATAAAGGTCCTGCGAGAGTGGCGAGGTCAGGAGCGTGAGCACGGATCCGCCACCGGCGGATTCGCCAAAAACGGTGACCTGTGCGGGATCTCCACCGAAAGCAGCGATGTTGTGCTGCACCCACTTGAGGGCGGCGATCTGGTCCATGTAACCGTAGTTGCCCTGAAGCTCTTCGGGATTTTCCGCCGTTAGCGCCGGGAAAGCCGAAGAAGCCGAAGCGTCCGACACGGTAGTTGAAGCTGACGAAGACAATTCCGTTTTCGGCGAAATGATGGCCGGAGTAGACAAGTGGCGAGCTACCGCCGTTGACGAAGCCGCCGCCGTAGATCCAGACCATGACCGGGAGCTTGGCAGTTTGCGGTGCGGCTGGCTTCCAGACATTCAGATAGAGGCAGTCTTCGCTGGTGCCCTGCGCCGAGCGGCGCCGCGTCGGAGGGAAACGGGAGCTGATCGCAATCCGTGGAATAGCTCGACGCGTCGCGAACCCCAGTCCACGGGGTGACCGGTTGCGGGGCGCGCCAGCGCAGCGGGCCAAGGGGCGGCGCGGCAAATGGGATGCCCTTGAAGGTGAGGACGCCGTCCTTAACGGTGCCCTGAACCTTGCCGGATTCGGTGGTCACCACGTTGCTTGTTGAGTTGCCTTGGGCCCAGACTTGGGTCGTCATTAGAAGGGCGCTCGCAATGAGGGCCGCTCTGGTCAGAAGATTGTTTACTCGCGTCATAATAGTATTTTTCTCAGGAGCGATCCGTTCCCGGTGGCAATCATAGACATCGATTGAAGGCTGGAGCAAGAGACGACTCCCAATGACGGAAAGACGCGTGATTCCTTCGCGGTGTGGTCGAGCCGGACCGGCGTTGACTTTCGAGCAGGCACTTCTTAGAGTTTAGGCATCCAGCTTTTTTCAGCCCATTCATCCACCGCAGCGCAGCCAATGCAAGAACCACCTTAAGAAGAGTTAATTGAAAGGGGTTTCCATGAGACGCACGATGGTTGGCTCGAAGTGTCTGATGTCGGTTGCAGGCCCCGCCGGCGCAAAGTGCTACACAATCCTGCGTCTCCTCGCGCTGCCCCGTTTCCTGATGGTCTTCGTCCTGGCCCTGATCGCCTCTCCGGCGATGCAAGGCCAGGCGACCGGAAGCTTCTCCGGTAGTGTTCTCGACAAATCCGGGTCGGCGATACCGGGGGCGACTGTCACTGCGACCTCGCAGGGAACCGGCCTCGCTCGCAACACGCAGACCGACCCCGCCGGGCATTACCTGATTCCCCTGCTCCCCGTCGGAACCTACACGGTGCGCGTGGAAGCTGTCGGCTTCCAGACCGTTGAATCGAAGGACCTGAACCTCCATGGTGACGAAGCCCGAGAACTCGACTTTCCGCTCGCGCCCGCCACCGTCGTCACCAACGTCGCCGTTACGGCCAACGCCGTCGCTGTCCAAACCACTAATTCCTCTCTCGGCCAGGTCATCAACTCGCAACAGGTGGCGCAGCTCCCGTTGAACGGCCGCGATTTCGTGCAACTGGCCACGCTTACCGCGGGCGCAACGGCAGAGACCAACCCGAACAGCTTTTTCACCTCGGCCGCCAGCAGCGAAGTCGCGGCTCGCGGGTCATTTTCGTTGTCGGTGGGGGGCTCGCGCCCGAATAGCACCGACTGGCTGCTCGACAATGTCGACAATAACGAGCTCACCGCCGGCGGCATCGCCATCTTTTCGTCGATCGACGACATCCAGGAGTTCAAGGTGCTGACTTACACATACTCCGCCGAATATGGCACCCGCGCCGGCCCGACCGTGCTGGTGACCACGAAATCCGGGACCAACAACTTCCATGGCTCGCTCTACGAGTTCTTCCGCAACACCGATCTTGACGCCAAGAGCTACTTTGCCAGCTCCATCGAAAAGTTCAATCTGAACCAGTTTGGCGGTTCGGTCGGCGGGCCCATCCGGAAGAACAAGACTTTCTTCTTCGTTGACGGCGAGCAGAAATATCAGCTTCACGGCATTCCCTTTACCGGCCTTGTGCCATCGTTGGCAATGCGCGATGGCGATTTCTCCGCCGATCCATTCGGCAATCCTGTTTCCGGCCTCGGCATCGTCAACCCGAACATGTTCGGTGCGTCCACCAGCCCAGCCACCTATCCAAATGTCTACTACCAGTGCGATACCTCGGGGAATCCTCTGCCTTCCAATCCCGACGGAAGCCAGCCGCAGGGCACCGCGTGCAATAAGATCCCCGGCGGCCAGTTCAACAGTATTGGCAGTGCGATGCTAGGCCTTTACCCCGCGCCCAACGCCAACAACCCCAGCGCCGGATATAACTACCAGAATGTGCCCGTGCGCCAGTTGGACAACACCAAGTTCGACGCCCGCCTTGATCAAACGTTCTCTGATAAAGACACGGCCTTCGGCCGCTTCAGCTATGACCAGGCATTCTCTTATGTGCCGGGCGGCTCCAATCCGCCAGAGTTCGCCTCAGCCAACTTCTTCGGCACTACCCAGCGCATTCGCAACCACGCGCGCAACGCCGCCATCGGCGAGACCCATGTCTTCTCGGCCAATATGGTCAACCAGGCCACCTTTGGCTACAACCGCATCTTCGACTACATCGCCTCGCAAGGCACCGGAACCTGCGCCTCCTACGACCTCGGCATTCCCGGCGCCAACCTTGGATGCCCCGCCGGCACCTGCATTCCGGGCGCGTACAGCTGCGGATTGGTTTCCACCGAATTCTCATCCAACTATTGGGCGCTCGGCGATCGCGGCTATGCTCCGTTCCAGGGTGGAACCAACATCTTTTCCTTCCGCGACGACCTGGATATCATCCTCGGGAGACACGACCTGCACACCGGGATCGACTTTCGCCGCAATCAAATGAACGTGGGCACCGAGGCCTTTCAGGACGGCTACTGGCTTGTCGGGGAAACCGGCTTTACCTGGACCGGCAATCCGGAGGCCGATTTCCTGCTCGGCCTCACCGGCGGGTCCATTCACGACCAGACCTACGGTGGCGTCGTCACTGGCCGCCGTTGGTCGATCTACCGTCCGTTCGTCGAGGATGACTGGAGGGTCACCCCTTCTCTGGTTCTCAATCTTGGCCTCGCCTGGGATCTGACCACGCCGACCACAGAAGCCCATGGGCGTCTGGCCAACTATGTTCCCTCGACCGGGCAGCTTCTCATCGCCAATCAAAATGGCGTGAGCTCGTCGGCGGGCGTCAACATGGATCTCACTGCCCTCGAACCCCGCGTCGGCGCCGCATGGAAGGTCTTTGGCAGCGACAAGATGGTGCTCCGCGCCGGTTACGCCCTCTACCATGACTCCGCCTGGAGCCAGGGCGCTCAGGGTCTGTGGCAGAACCCGCCCTTCCTGGGCGAAACCGACAATTTCCCCACCTTCTCCCCCGCCTGTCCCACCTTTGCGACCTCTTCGAGCGCCGTGCCCTCGTTCTGCTCCACACTGCCGGTGAATGCGGGCGCCACCGTCGTCCCCGCAGGGCTCTCCCTGGGATTTACGCCCCCTCCTACGCCGGGTACCGCCGAGAACTTTGAAGGTACGTTCTACACCGAGCCCACCAACCTCAAACTGGGCCGGGTACAGCAATACAACTTCAACTTCCAGGACCAACTGGTCGGCAACCTGGTTCTGACCATGGGATATGCGGGTTCCATCGGCACGCACATCCTCGTCGCAGGCAATTCCGAGAACGTGAGCAGCCCCTCGGGCTGCGGCACCATCCCCAACTACACGATCGGCTGCCTCGCCAACGGCGGGTTTTATTCCTCCCCTTACTCCCCGCCAAACTTCAACGCCATCGATCTCTTCGGCGATGTGGGCAAAACCAGCTACAACTCCCTCCAGGTCAAGGCCGAAGCCAACGTGCCGCAGCACGGCCTCTATGCTCTTTTCGCTTACACCTGGTCTCATACCGTCGACAATGGATTGGTCGACGGCTTAGGCTCCCTGCTCAGCGCACCATTTTTCCCGCTTCCCAACTGGCAGAGACTGGATCGCGGGCTGTCGCAGATTAATCTCAACAACAGCTTTACCGGCAGCGTGATTTACGATTTGCCTTTCGGACGCGGAAAGCAGTTCGGCAGCGATTGGAACAACGTGACCAATACGCTCCTCGGAGGCTTCCAGCTCACGGTCATCGAAAGAATCTCTTCGGGCTTCCCTGTTCCGCTAATCGATAGCGTTAACGATTCCGGCACAGCGTTCTCGGCCGGCGGCAATGCCAACAATTGGAACCGCCCCGACCGCGCCCCCGGCTGCTACGCCCCCAGCGCGGGCCACTCCAAACTGCAGCAGATCAATTCCACCTGCTTCGTCGCGCCCCCTCCGGGACAATTGGGGAATGCGGGGCGCGTTCCCGCCGTCGGCCCTGATTTCGTCAACACCGACTTCTCCGTCATAAAACAGTTCGCGCTGCCTCGCGAGATGGGCTTGAATTTCCGCGCCGAGTTCTTCAACCTCTTTAATCACGCACAGTTCGGCATGCCGGTGAACGATGTGAGCGCGTTCGGATTCGGGTCGGTGAACTCGACTGTTAACAATCCCCGGCTGGTGCAGTTCGCGCTGAAGCTGACTTTCTAGAGCCGGTGGGGCGGTAGGATGCCGTGCAGAGCTCAGCTCAGGGCTAGCCCTTTTGGGGTTCATTCCGCACGGGCGCGATTTCGCGGAGGAAGTCGTCGACGTCGCCGAGTTTGTCGGTGACCATATTCAGCTTGCGGGAGAGGTTCTGGATCTCCGCTTCGGCGCGGCGGTTGACGTCGAAGTCCAGCTCGCTGCGCAGGCGGTCCTTCTTGTCCTGGCGATTTTGGCTCATCATGATCACCGGCGCCTGAATGGCGGCGAGCATCGACAGGAACAAGTTGAGCAGGATGAAGGGATACGGATCCCAGGCCTTGCCTTTCAGGGCAATGTTGATGCACGTGTAAATGGTCAACACCACGCCGAAGATGATGATGAAGGTCCAGGAGCCTCCGAAGCTGGCAACCGTGTCGGCGATGCCTTCGCCGAAGGTGGACTCCTCTTCAATCACTTCGTTTGCGTTGCGGCTGGCGCGAAGACGCACCAGCTGCTGCGAGGCGTGGAATTGATGGCCGAGGACGGTGAGCATATCCATGCCGGCCATGGGCTTTCGCTGTAGCAGGGTCGCGATGTCGTCGCGGCTGATCTCAATGCAGGTGGATTGCTCGACGGCGAGAGCGTTGGTCTGGTGGGGAGTTTGATCCAACATGGAAGCGAAACCGAAGAACTGACCGTGACCGGGTTGATCGACGAGAACTTCCTGGTGATCTTCGTCGACGGTCGTAACCTGCACTTCGCCCGACAGCAGGATGTAAGCGTTCTTGCCGGGTTCGCCAATCTTGTAGATGCGCTGCCGGGGAGCGAACGGCTTGAGATCGACCTGCGCCGCGAGGACCGCCATTTCATCATCGTCGAGCAGGGCAAAGAGCGGTACGTGTTTCAACTCTTCCGGATCGCACGGCATGGTTCACCTCATTGGCGCTGCATGGGGGTTGGAAAGGAACTCCAAGAGACGATAACAGAGTGAGTATGGGGAGTTGAAGAAGGCTGGATGGAGTATGCAGGTCAGGAATTCGAGACCTGCTCACTTTGACGTGCTATCTGCCCGTTATGACCTGCTCAAACGCATGACGTTGGCCGGAGGACGGCTTGCGCGCAACTCTGCGGCCATGAACTGCATGTGTGGGTCGACGTGGTGAAAGAAGTGTTTGTAGCCGGCGCAGAGATAGTTCAGGCCGGGTTCTCCGTCGGGAGTGGTGAGGAATCGATGCTTCGGGCATTCTCCATTGCACGCGAAACGGACATCGCATTCGCGGCACATGCGTGGAAGTGAATTCAGTTTGTCGAGACCGAAACTCTTCTGTTGTTGGGAGCTGACCATCTGCTCCAAATTCGTCTCCGTGATGTTTCCGAGTTTGTTCTCCGGATAGACGAAATGATCGCAGGAGTAGAGGTCTCCGGTATGCTCCATCGCGAGGGCGGAGCCGCAGGTCTTGCGGAAGACGCACAAGCTCGCTTCCAGCCCCAACCAGCTCTCGAGAGCTACGTCGAATTGCTGGACAAAGTAACGGCCGACGTCTTTTTTCACCCATTCGTCGAAGATTTGCGTGAGGAATCTGCCATAGGCTAGCGGTTCGACCGACCACTCCGTCACCTCGGCCGAGTGACGGAAGGAAGGCTGGACCAGCACCAGGCCATCAGACCCAGGCTCGGCGGCTTTCCTTTCTACCACCGGGATGAACTGCATGAATCGACTGCCCACTTCTTTTAGAAACTCATACACCTCAAGCGGGTATTGAGAGTTATGGCGATTCACGACGGTGAGGGTATTGAACTCAACCTGGTGCTCTTTCAGCTTGGCGAGCCCGCGCATCACGCGGTCGAAAGTTGGCGCGTTGCCCTTGTCGACGCGGTAATGATCGTGCAGTTCGCGGGGGCCGTCTAATGAGACGCCGACGAGGAAGTGGTTCTCGTTCAGGAAGTGGCCCCACTCGTCATCGATGAGCGTGGCATTTGTTTGCAATGCGTTGTTGATCGCTTTGCCGCCGCCATGCTTCTGCTGCAGCGCGACCACGGTGCGGAAGAAATCGACGCCCAGCAGGGTTGGCTCTCCACCCTGCCAGGCAAAGTGAACCTCTTCGACCGGTTGTGCGGCAATGTACTGCTGGATGTATCGCTCAAGGACGCCGGGCGCCATCTCCCAACGCCTGGTATTGGGATAAAGCATCTCCTTTTCCAGGTAGAAGCAGTATTTGCAATCGAGATTGCAAATAGGCCCGACGGGCTTGGTCATGATGTGAAAGCCGGCTTCCGGCATGAGCAACCTCGATCGGTTTTGATGATACGCTGCACCGAGCGCGTCGCGCCGAGGCCTCCCAAAGCGCTTGACATTGTTCGGCCCCATGGAATATCAGTTCTTGTTTACAACTGTCCCATCTAAGAGAGTTTTCCGAGAACAGTTCGTCGCAGAACCGGAAGTCTCGGACAGGAGAGAGCTTTGGAAACGCGCAGAACAGTTTTGAAGTACCTGACCGGAGCGATGGGCGCGTCTGTGTGTGGCCTCGATACTCTGGAGTCGTTCGCGCAGCAGCTCAATGTCGACAGCAAGAAGCCGAACATCGTCTGCATCGTGGGCGAAGGGTTGCGATGGGACGAGCTCTCATCGACCGGCAACAAGCTGATTCAAACGCCCAACCTGGACCGCATCGGACAGGAGGGCTGCACCTTCAGGAATGGATTTGTGGTCAACGCGCTGTGTCTGCCCTCGCGCGCCACCATGTTGACGGGCATGTATTCGCATACTACCGGAGCTGTTTCCAACGTGGAGGGCAAGATACCGGCGCGGTTCCCGCTGGTCTCAGACCTTCTGCAGAAGGCCGGGTACGAGACGGCGTTCCTTGGAAAGTCGCACGTCGAAGGCGCGCTGATGGACCATTACTGGGACTACTACTTCGGATTTGTCGGCCAAGCCGACTATTACCGACCGAAGATCACGGAGGGGGTTCGCGGGCAGTACGGGCAGGCGAAGCTGTATGAAGGCGAGTATGTGGACACGCTGCTCACTCGCAAGGCCGTCGAGTGGCTCAAGCAGCCGCGCACCAAACCATTCTGCATCTTCCTGTGGTTCTACGCGCCCCACGCACCGTTCTACCGGCCGAAGGATTTGGTCAACGATTTGAATGGAGTGCCAATACCGAAGCCGGCGACGTTTGACGAGAATCTTAAGGGCTATCCGGGAAAACCGCGCGCGGTCGCCGATGCTGACGACAAGGTCGGATACTCCGAGGTCTTCAGCGATGATCCGCGTTCGCTCGAAGAGTTGGTGAAAGACCACTACGTCGGAGTCGAGGACAACGACCGAAATATGGGCGCGGTTTGGGAGGAACTTGAGCGGCAGAATATCGTTAGCGGCACTGCCGTCGTGCTGAGCTCCGATCACGGATTCTTTCTTGGCGAGCATCATCTCTATGACAAGCGGCTCATGTATGAGCCGTCGATTCGCGTGCCGATGATGGTCAGCTATCCGGGCCGCGTGAAGCCCGGGACGAAGTCCGATGAGATGGTTTTGAACGTTGACCTTGCACCTACTCTTCTTGAAATCGGTGGATTGCCGGTGCCGGGCGAGATGCAAGGCAAGAGCATGCTGCCGCTGGCGGAGGGTAAGAGTGTTCCGTGGCGGAAAGACTGGCTTTATGAGTACTACGAATATCCGGGATTCGAGAACGTGCGGCCTTGTCGTGGAGTGAGGACGGAGCGGTACAAGCTGATCCACTTCTTTATTGAGCCACAGGAGTTCGAGCTTTACGACCTCCAGACTGATCCGGATGAGGCGAATAATCTCTATGGCAACGCCGGTTATGAGGAACTTACCGCCCGCCTCAAGGAGCGGTTGGCCGCGCTTCGCGCCGAGACCCACGACACCTATGAATACAAGCCGAGCGGCATTCCGCTGCACTGGGAGCTTGGAGTGCAGACCGAGTCCGGCCTTAAGTCACCGAAGTGATTGAAGGCCCTCGAGCGGGATATGGCGGCTCAGCCGCTAGTTTCAAATTGGCAGCGAGGATTCGCGATCCGCTCCACACGCGCCCATCAGAATCAGCGAACGCTGAGCAAAAGGGGAGTAGACGAGAAGCGGCGTGCATGACAGCGCCAATCCGAAATCAATGTGATGCAGGAGTAAGAAAGGCGAGAGCGCCCAAAGCTCATCCAGGGGCAGAAGAAAGCCCCAGATCTTGAGGAGCTTTTCCCGTGCTCGGGGCGCACGAAAGAGTATCGCCGTGAGGACAAAGGCCCGGACCGGAATCAGGATAGCCGCAGTCACAATGATGACAGTGAAGACGATGTTGGCTCTTGGCAACGGGGAGACGAGCTCTTCAATCTCCGGCAGATTTGCGAGTGCTCCGACGTAAAAAGCCAGATACATCAACTGAAAAAGGACGAAGAGGTTTTGTGCCACCGAATGGGAGATTTTGGGGAGCTCATGCGGGGAGGCCAGGATCGCGCTCTCCAGCTCGGGCTTTATCGAATCCTCCGAGACCTCCCCAGGAACCGGCGGCTGGGACACTGAGGCCGACGGCGGAAACGCGCCAACGGTGATTCGCTCCACCGGCGCCACAAATCGATAGCCTCGACGGGCCAGTGTTTCCACAAACCTCGGATTGCTCGCCGTATCTCCAAGGGCCTCGCGGATGCGGTTCACCGCTGAGTTCACGCCATGCTCGTAGTCCACAAACGTTCCATCGGTCCAAAGCTCGCGCGAAATCTCGTCGCGCGTCAACAGCTCGCCGTGCCGGTCAAGAAGCATGAGCAAGACCTGGAACGGCTGCGCGTTCAACTTGACGCGAATCCCCTTCCGGCGCAGCTCTCCTGTCGCAGCATCAACTTCAAATATTCCGAAGCGATAACGCCTGGCTTGCTCTAGGTCGGTCATCTCTCCCGTCAGTGTATCTGAGAGGAACCCCAATTCAGGCTTGTTCCGCGAATGAGAACTTCTTGCAACTGCCGATTTTTCAATAGCTTCATCGGTGAGGAACAATCCTCTCCGGATGAGATTCCAACCATTGCACCCGAATGCAGTATGGAGGAATCTGATGGGCATGACGCAACGTTCGTGCCGGGTTTCCAAACGACTCTCGCTTCCTTTTGGGCTATTGCTGTTTCTTCTTGCGCCGACGCGCTCCAAGGGAGATGCCCCTGCTGCCGCTGTTTCGACCTTTAATAATTACGCCGGTAGAGTTGAGCTCCGGCTCGCCCGCCAGCATCGGTCGCGCGATGGTTTCCTGGCCATGGACGCCGGCGCTCCTGAGGACGACGCGAGGCTGCGCCGGGGCGAGCTCCTCGTAGAACAACTCACACCAGCCGGCGGCATCGAGCTGCCCGGAGCGCTGCTGCATCATTGGCGCGGGACAGGCTTCGTTGCGGGCGCGACGGCGGCTGACTTTGAGAGATTGATTCGGAATTTCAATGCGTACCCTCAGCACTTTGCCCCTGAGGTGGTTCAGGCGAAAGCGGTGCCTTTGACTGACGGTCACCTTCAGGCATGGATGCGAGTGCGGCAGAGGCAGGTGATCACGGTGGTGATGGACTCAACCTACGATGTCAGCTTTGGCCAGTTGGATCTTCGCCACGGATACAGCATCTCGCGAAGCACCCGGATTCAGGAGATTGATTCGCCAGGCACCAGCAGGGAACGTGCGCTCACATCCGATGAAGAACACGGCTTCCTGTGGCGGTTGAATACCTACTGGAGCTACGAGGAACGCGACGGCGGCCTCTACATGCAGATCGAGTCGATCTCGCTCACGCGGTCGATTCCGATCGGTTTGGGTTGGGCGGTGCGGCCTCTTGTGCAGAGCGTGCCGCGCGAGTCTCTAGAGTTCACGTTGAGCTCGGCACGCAAGGCGCTTCACCCATAGTCGATCGATAAACCCCTTGCGGTGTGAACCACCGACACTGGAAACGGACATAAACATGACTGCAGATTCAGCAACGGCAGCAAAGGGTGTCGCTCGCTTCGTGGCGGCTCAACGGATTAACCACTCTCTCACCGCGTCGATTGAAAGACGCGCCCTGCTTTGGATGGCCGAACGCGCGCCTGAATGGGTCAGTTCCGACCAGCTCACCGTCCTCGGCCTGAGCGCACAGATCGGAGCGGGCTTCTGTTATGCGCTTTCGCGCTATCACTCTACTTGGCTGCTCGCGGTGATTGTCTGCATTGCGCTCAATTGGCTTGGAGACAGCCTTGACGGGACTCTGGCGCGGGTTCGCCATCAGCAGCGCCCGCGCTATGGCTTCTATGTGGACCACATGGTCGATGTCTTCGGGTCGGTCGCGCTGATGTGTGGGCTTGGCTTCTCGGGATTTTTGCACTGGCAAACGGCGATCGCCATGCTGGTTGCATTCCTGCTGTTGTCGAGCGAGAGCTATCTCGCTACGCATACTCTTGCCTGTTTTCAACTTTCGCAGGGAATCTTTGGCCCGACGGAGATTCGTATCCTGCTGGTGATTGGCAATCTGGCTTTGCTGCACAGTCCTTACTCAACGATCTTCGGACACAGATTTCTATTGTTCGACGTTGGCGGAGCGATCGCCGCATTCAATATGTTCCTGATGGCGATCGTCGTCACCATGCGCCACACTGCGCAGCTTTATCGTCAGGAGCCTTTGTCGTGAGCACCTTCGCGCGGTGGTGGAAGTTCAATCTGGTCGGGGCGATGGGGATGCTTGTTCAGCTTGCCTCGCTGGCGCTCTTCGCGCGGATTGTGCCGGGACATTACTTAGTGGCATCGGCAGCGGCGGTGGAACTGGCGGTGCTCCACAACTTCTTTTGGCACTTGCGCTATACGTGGCGCGACCGGCTGGACGATTCGTCCCGAACGATCCAATTGGTGCAATTTCATCTTTCCAATGGACTCGTTTCCCTGCTGGGGAATCTTGTGCTGATGCGGGTTTTGGTGCATGAGGCGGGGCTGCCTTTGCTGTTGGCGAATAGCATCGCGATCCTTTGCTGCTCGATTGCTAATTTCTGTCTGGGGAATAACTGGGCGTTTGCGGCGAGGGCGGAGGCCGATCGGATCCGCTAATTGGTGATTCAGCGGTTTCTCCTCAGCCCCAAGCCAAGAGGCGCAGGGCGAGTCTTCTGAGAGTCCTCGCCTTGCACGGTCTCGTTCGGTCGTGCGGTGGTGGTGCTTTCTAGTTAGATTGCGCGTGGTTGACGACGGTGGCTGAGACCAGCTTGCGATTGACCGCGCTTGCGGGCTGGTCGTGGCGCAGACCGCCGCCGTTTGACTTGTTCTGTGCCAGTGCGGCCTTGCGGGCTTCTTGCCGGAGCTTCATTTGTTGCATCGCTTTGGGGCGACGGGACCATTCTGTCTGCTTCTCCTTCGGCTGACCGAATAGTTCGGGGTTTTGGTAGAAGCCGCGTTCGCTGGTCGGCTTGTCCTGCTCGACGACCAGCGGGTGCGCCTTGGCGTAGGCATCCTGACGGACGGCTGTGATCTGCCAGGAGACCTTCACATTCGAGGCGTTCGTGCTAATCGTGAACTGGTTCTTGACAATCTCTTTCGAGACGATTGCCTGGGCGAAGCGTCCGCCGATGACGGTCAATTGATAGCGGAAATCGGTGTTTTCGGCCTGAAACCAGTCGGGCATGGTGACGGTCGCAAGACCAAGTTCGTCGGTGACCACGTTGCCGGAATAGATGTTCATCATCTCCGACGATTCAACAGAAGTGTGTACGAGGTATTTGTTGGCCGGATCGAGCGGGTGGTCGATTTTGAAGTCTTTCGCTCCCCCAAACACAGTCCCGGTCACTTCAATGTTGCCATCGAAGTATCCTGCGTAGGCGGCGACTCCTACTCCGCCGACGCCGCCGGTTGCGTAGATACCGTAGCCAGCCGCACCGCTGCTGCTCTCAGGAGTGAATCCGCCGTAGAATTCGCCTCCATCCCCGGCAAAATCAGCCTGCGCATTGCCTACACCGTCGCCGCCGACAGCGTAGATGCCCGCCGACCCGTTCGCGTCGCTCACCCCGGTGGGCGTCCCACCGAATGCGCCGACCGCCGCGGTTTCACCGCTGCCCTCCAGGGGCTCCGATGTAACTACGAGTTGCTCAAAAAAGTCGTTAGAATCGGTGTCTTGAGTCCCAATGTTGACCCGCCCATTGGAGCCGATGTTCATGTTCAACCGCAGACCCTGGTTTGGTCCCCCGAAGGAATTGTCATTGTTGGAAAGGAACCACAGGCTATCGCCGCCCCCGCCGTCGCCAAAGGCCTCGATGCGGCTGCTGGGGTTGTAGGTGCCCGTGGTGCTGGGCAGGTAGGTGTTGAAATCGATCGATGAGCCGCCGAAATCGCCGTTGCCCACCGGGTTGGTCAAGGTCAGGCTTGGGCCCAGGGCTTCGGCCGCGCTAACCGCGGCTTCAAAGATCGACCGCGGAGTCGAGGTGCCGATGCCGACATTGACGAATTCGGCCCCGGGAGTGGAAGTGGTTTGTCCGAGGACCAACGTATTTCTTTGACCGACCTTCGCGTTCGCTCCAACGGCGGTGGTGTTGCTCAAGGTGCCGCTGGTCGGCCCGGCGAAGGCGCCGACCGCGGTGTTGGAACTGCCAGTGGTGACGCTGTCGAGAGCATCTGTCCCGGCTGCGGTGTTGTAGAGGCCTGAGGTGTCAGCCAGCAGCGCTCCCGAGCCGCTGGCGGTGTTGTGGCTACCCGTGGTCTGCGCGGCTAACGCGCCGTAGCCGGTGGCGGCATTGGCAGTCCCGGTCGTGGTGAAGTTACCCGCGCCGCCAACAAACACGTTCTGATTGCCTTTGGAATATCCATGCAGAAATGGGATTCCGCCGATATTGATCACGCCCATGTTCGCGTTAAAGGTTGATCCCAGTGACAGATCCGCGCCGGTGATTGACTGAGCGCCGGTGAAGTTGTTGGCCGAGGTCAGCAGAGGAACCTTGGTCGTGTCGACGTTCAGCGTAACCGTACCAGTGGTTCCTCCGCCGGTAAGCGCGGTGCCGGCAGTGACGCCGGTGATGGTGCCTGATCCCCCTGGAAAGGTCTGGCCCGGGGCAAAGTGGATGGTCCCGTCCGTGTTGAAGTAAAGGCCGGTCTCCGTGACGCCCGCCGTACCCGATGAGGAAAGCAGGTTCAGCCGGCCGCCGGGAGCTGAAGTATCGTTGCCGAAGATTTCGGCTTGCACTTTAAACCGGGGGTACACCGCTGCCGCGGTTGAGGAGTTATACGCCGAGGCATTGAACGTGAGCTGCTGCGAATCGAAGCCCCCAGAAGCCGTCGCCGTACCAACTGGGGAAAGGAGGACACCGCCGTTGAAGGTCGAGGTTCCTGTGACCGTCAGCGTCGCGGTCGGAGCAGTGGTGCCGATGCCCACTTCGCTGCCGTTGTCATAAATGATGGAGTTGACGATCGTGCTCGCGCCAGAGAACTTCGCGACCTGGTTCGCCGTGCCTCCTGTCGTTGTGACCGTCGAGGCGACGTCCGGAGCGATCACCGCCGACTTTGCATTTGCGACGCCGGGAGTGCTGCCGGCCAGAGCGAAGGCTGAGGGCGGCAGACCGCCTAGCGTTGCCGCGTCTGCGGCCTTGAGCGCATAGGGCACGCTGACCAGCAGCACGCGCGGTTGCGGCGCTTCGCCCGCGACCTGAACCTCGAGCCAGCGGGCTTCGCCGGAGGCGAAGAGATCGGAAGGCAGGCCGTTCGGGTTGGCCGCGCCGAGCTGCACTTTGTAGTGTCCGGTGGAGTCAATGGCTACGCTCTGGGTTTCTGTCCAGAGAGCTTCTCCGCCGACTTCGTCTTTGTAGAGCTGGAAGGTGACGCCCGACTCTGCGGCGAAAGGTTGGCCATTGATAGCGATGACAGCGCCCGAATAGGGAACGAGGGCGGGAACTGCCGTTGGCGCAGATGCGGCGATTGGCGTGGCTGGCTTAAGAGCTGCAGTTTGAGCGAGGGACCGATGAGTGGCCGGTGTTATGGCGACCGTCAACCCCAGGGCGAACAGTGTGTTAGGAATCTTCATTGTTTCTCCTCGATATCTTTTGGCGGCCGAGAAGCTCGAACCGCGTGGTTTGGTTAGTGCAGCAAATCTTTCATCAGGGGAGTTTGGCGCGAGCAGAGTCCGGCGACCAACCCAATAGTGCTCGGTGAACTCCGAGCGTTTCGGAAAAAGCAGAAATCGGCAGGCGTGATCGCGAGAGGGTTTGCGTCACTTGCGGCCCGAAAAGGCTGTTACATGGAGAGGCGGAATCTGATTACTTATCTTGCCTTCGCTTGTCTCTTACTTCTGGCGACGATGTTCGCAGGAGCGCCGAGGTGCGGCGATATTACACGCGGGAGAGTAAGTAGTGCCAGCGAGACAATTCGGCGATCAAGAGCGAGCGGCTGCGACTTGCCTGCGCCACCTACAAGAAACATCCTCGGTTCGGGTAAGATTACTGCGATCGACGGTACGGTCGCTTCAGATGGCCTGGCGCGGGATATCATCAAAGCCCTCGCGGCGGCTCGACCTCCGGCAGCAGTTGTTAAGTAGCGGTAACCCGCAGAAACGCAGATCTCTCCACTTCGCCTCGCTCCGGTCGAGATGACAAATCTACTATCGGTACATGGACTAACATCTCCGCATGGAAATACAAAAGCCATCCGAAGGATGGCTTTTGTATTTGCTTTTGCGGCGACGCCGCGATTGCCTGGACGGCTAGTCCCCCATTACTGGTTCGGAGGCTTCTTCCTTTACCGCTGCCTTGGGAGCGGACTGGATGAGGTTGCCTAGCGGGATGAATCCGTCCTGGGGTGGCTTCTCTCCGAGGATTTCTTCGCGGTAGAGCTTGGCCATGCGGGCGTTTTCGGCGTCCTGCTTGAGCTTGGCGTCGCGGGCCGCAATCTTCTCTTCGCGGGAGTTCTTGGCGATGCCGAGCTTCTCGAAGGTGTCGTTGGCGGCGGAGTCGACGTGCTCCTTATTGAGCAGCAGGTCGTTCTGCGCGTCGCCCATACCAACCTTCTTGCCGCCGGCGAAGATCTCGTGACGGCCATGCTCCTCATACCACTTGGTGAGGGTGGAGGTCATGTGCATCTTCTCGATGATGTTCCTCCAGCCAACGCCGGTGTTGTAGGCGCAGAAGCTGATCTCCCCTTCCTGGGTCGCATAGGGGATGATGCACTGCTCGGTGCGGCGGAAGTCATAGTTGAAGAGATCCTGGAACCACATGCCGGCGATAAAGAGGAAGTTCCAGCGATCTTTGCGGCGCTTCTCGATATCTTCCATGGTGCGGTCTGCGGTGACCTTGCCGTAGTTGCGTCCGGTGGCGCCAAAGCACTTGTCGAACTTCGCCAGCAAGTCAAAAATCTTGAAGTGGGTCGGCGACTTGGTCGGGTCGTAGTTGCGCAGCAGCGCGAGGGTGACGCCAGCGATCGAGAGGAACTTGCCGCGGGCGGCGTCGTTGATCTTGGCAACGTCCTTGGCGAGACGATCGGCGTTGAGGAAGGCGGTCACGGGAACGGCTTCCTTGGTTTCCTTATCGATCATCAGCGCCATGCCGATGCCGCAGTTGGGGTGGCATCCGCAGGAGAGCTGGCCCCAGTCGCGGTTTGGTCCGTGAACGAGATCGGCCCAGTCGGAGAAGGTGCTCATGAAGCTGATCGGGAACCAGTCGCGGGTGGGCTCGCCGAGTCCGGTCTGGTTCTTGACGTCGTGGGCCATGTGGCTGAGCGTGTAACGCTGTGCCTGACGGCGTTCGTCGGTGACGGCCTCGTCGCGTCCGGTGAAGGAGACGGGCTGGAAGCTGAGGAAGTTGATCTTCTTCGGGTTGTCGAGTGCGAACTCGATGATGCGTCCGACCTGCTCGTTATTGATGCCGTTGATGATGGTGGTGACGGGGACGATGTCGACGCCGGCCTCATGCAGGTTGTGGATGGCCTGGAGCTTCACATCGAACAGGTTACCGACCTTGCGGTGCGAGTTGGCGGCGTTGCCGATTCCGTCGAACTGCAGATAGGCGTAACGAAGACCGGCTTCGGCAGCGGCGCGGCAAAGCTCTTTGCTCTTGGCGAACTCGATACCGTTGGTTGCGGCCTGGACCGAGGTGTATCCGACCTTGCGGGCGTAGGCGACGGCGTCGAGGAAGTATGGCGACAGCGTCGGCTCACCGCCGGAGAACTGGACCGACATCTGGCGGCGGGGCTTGATCGAGACCGCGTTGTCGAGCATGGTCTTGATCTCGTCCCACGTGAGCTCGTGGACGAAGCCGACCTGATTGGCGTCCATGAAGCAGGGATCGCACATCATGTTGCAGCGGTTGGTCAGATCGATGGTCAGCACCGAACCGCGGCCGTGGGTGACGGTCGAGGTGCCGTGGTTGTGCAGGCCTTCGTCATTGTGGGCGCGGATATCGCGGCCGGGGAAGACTTCCTCGAGGTGCTTGAAGAAGGCGGTGTCGATGGCCATGACGTCTTCGAAGTGGCCGTGCTTGGGGCAATCCTTGACCATGAGGATTTGGCCGTCGCGCTCGATGATCTGCGCCTTGATTTCGCCAACCTTCTCATTCAAAAGAATTTCGTGGGGCAGCTTGCCGTCGATGATCTGCTGGCGAATCTCCGGGACGCACTTGGGGCAGAGCGAGTCGGTGGTGCGGGGCCAGCCTAGCGGGGGCTTTTCCTTCTGGTAGGACTTGAGCAGGGGCTTGTCGGACCACTTGGGGGTGAACGAAGCGTTGGGGCTGATGCTGTTGAGTCTCTCAAAAACCGCCCACGCGCCCTTGGCGGCTATGGTGACTGCTCTCTCTGCGTATTTCACGGTCTTTGACATCTATTGTTCCCTCCGGGTTTAACCCTGATCACTGAGACTATGTTTGCAGATAGTACGACTACTTTGGCGATGAAAACGATGCGTCTTCGATCGGTTAACAGGGTAGGCGACGTATAGGTAACCCGCGCCTCCTCAGAACTTTACCAGTTTAAGGGTACTGTTGGGACGGGTGAAAGTGAACCGGCTCTTCCTGAATGGGGATTTTTTGGCATTGGATGGGATTCTAGGGGGCTGAATGGGAGCGTCCAATGGGCTCCCTTTGTTCTCCTTTTGGGGGAGCACTTCGTCAGTGATATCCGATGGCGGCGACGGCAGCTGAGCCCTTACGCTCGCGCAGTTGCTCGAGATAGAGGCTGGCCGGCTCCACAGGCTTGCCCGCAGATTCGACGATTCCGCTGGGCAGGCGCGCTCCCTCTGGCGCATCCGAGACCGGCATTGGTGCGGTTATCTGATCGCCAATATCGCCGATCGACCAGTTGAGCGCACCGGGAGGGTTTTGCACCAGAATCGTTCTGGCCTTGTTGTTCCAGAGAACCGACCAGCCGAGGGTCCAGCCGTGTCCGCTGCCCATGGTACCGCGATTTCTCAGATAAATGTCACCATCCGGCACTTCGCATCCGTCGACGAGAAATGCGGTCGACCACCGCTGATGTCCCTCAATCTTGCCGGTGCCGAGAAACCGGCAATGCAGGACGACGTTTGGGCCCTCTGACCGGGACTGTGTGCCGACGTAAGTCACGCGGTCGCCCTGGCCGGTGCAGCGGTCGAGCAGTACCTGCGAGCCGCTTATGCGGAAGTCAAATGGCTGGGCGTGACTGGTTACGGCGGAATGCTGCTGGACGTCGACGCCGAGGACAGTGATGCGATTTGAATGGTACTCGATGCGCACCGAGTTCGTGGTGTCAACGAAGGCGACATAGCGCAGCCAGGAGTCGACGGTGTTGTCCATGGCAATTCCATCGAACTCCTGATCGACGCGGTAGGCGATGCTCCGATCGGGAGCGAGAATTTGCAGAGTCTCTACACCGGTTTCGGCGATTTGACCGGTGACCTCGACGCGGGTCACGGTCGCGTGCTGGCCCAGGTAAAACTTCGAGTCGAAAGAGTCATTCAGCGGGAGCGAGAGCCGTACTGCGTTGACATCGACCGAGGCAACACGCCGCAGGACGGGGATGTCGTACTTAAGCCAGACTTCAGGTTTGCCGTCTCGCGTGAGATGGTCCATGCCCATGAAATGCGTCCATGCGGGCTTGACCAATTTGATGATCTCGAGCACGTCGCCAGCGTGGATGCCGGAAGCGTCAGCGAGGTGAACCGTCGCACTTCCAGCGGGAATGTAGCGATCAGCAAGCCAGGTTGGAGTGCCGAGCGCGCGCTGATGGTATTCGCCCTCAATGTTGATCGCGCGATGTGGCGCGCCGGTTAACTCGAGCACGGACGCTGTCGGCCCGATGGCCGCCGTACCCCGCAACATCACGCCGGATGCGTGGATCGTCAGCGTACCGGCGAGATGGTAGTATCCCGGCGCAAGCTCGACGGCGCCGCGATGACCGTGCGCGTCGGGTGCGAGTCGAGCAACTTTGTCTAACGCCGCTTGGATCGTAGGCGTATCGTCGGCAGCGTTTGTGGGCAATACCTTGATGCGCGTTTTTAGCAGCGGCAGGGCAACGCCACCGCCGCGATAGCCAGCATGGGAGAAATCCGGAATACGATCGCCAAGGGGCGTCTTCTTGTACACCAGCTTTCCATCCGTACCAAAGTGCGCCCATGCTGACTGGCTCCAGGATGGAGCGATAGAGAGTTGCAGGAACGTGAGGAGAAGCGCGAAATGTTTTGCCATTCGACAGATACCTCGAAGCTCTCGCGATCCTTCGGCAAGCGGCTACACGTCTGACGTGTCCCAGGGCCGCTGGGTTCAATTGCATGCGACGGAAGCGGCTCGCCATTTACCCTTAGGGCACCGAGGCGCGCCTCCAGCCTGCTTTCTCATTGACCCGCGCAACCTTCGCGCCATACTTAGGTTGGAGCTTTGTGTAGTTTCGTGGTGAGGGTATATGGTCCAGGATCCGGCGTCGGCGAAGTCGCGGTTTGAGGAATTTGGGCGCAAGCTCGACGAGCGCTTTGCCGAAGGCGTGCCGCGGGTTGAAGAAGAGGTCAAGAAAGTAATCGCCTACCTGAACGACGAAGTTGTCCCGCAGGTGCGGCAGAATTCTTCGCAGGCGCTGCGCGTAGCGGCCGATCACTTGAGCCGGCTGGCCGAGCACCTCGACAAGAGGCCTTGAATGAAGCTTGACGCGGCGCAGAGGATGGCTTCGAGGTGCACACCTTGTTTCGCCGCCTTCGCCGGGATCTCGCTTTCCATAGTGCTTCTTGCCTCCGGCTGCTCGCATCGCCACCAGCCGACGATCAATGCCGCCGCTTCCGCGCCGCCCCTTGCGGCTCCTCCGGTAGCGCCGACTGCTCCGCCAGACAATGAAGCATCCGCTTCTGGACGCGTTCCAATACCGGGGAACATTCCGCCGGCCGACAGCTCGACTGACGCGGAATTTGTCGCAACCCACACGCCAATCTATTCGGAGACGGGGAAGGCGAGTTGGTATGGACCTCCTTACAACCATCACAAGGGCGCCAACGGCCAGGTTTATGACCAGGAAGCGATGACTGCGGCGCATCGCACGCTGCCGATGAATTCGCTGCTAAGAGTGACAAATATCCAAACCGGGCAGTCGGCGATTATGCGCGTCACGGACCGAGGGCCGTTCGTGCCGGACCGGGTACTCGATCTCTCGCTGGCTTCGGCACGGGTAGTGGGCGTGTATCGTCCCGGGACGGCGCAGGTGCGCATCGATGTCTACGAGACTCCCGCACCGATCGACGAGGGCGGCCGCTGGTGCGTGCAGATTGGCGCGATCCAGAGCGAGCGCGAGGCGAAGAAGATCGAGGAACATCTTCAGAAGAAGTATGCGACGGCAAATGTAATCGAGTTCACCGGGCCGACAGGACACTGGGTGAGGATTCGCCCGGCACATGACGATAAGCAGCGCGCGATTGAGATCGCTGAGAAGGACAAACCTTCTGAGGGCACAGCTTACCTGGTACGTCTGGATTGATGAGACGGCTGCCTACAGCAGCTATCTTCCTGGCACAATACCACCGCGCCTTTAGAAGATCGGCCTTTGTTCTGTTAGCGCTACAACCATCTCCCTGGTTTACGACTCTTACTCCTTGCGCGTATGTGGTTCCATCGCCACTTACGAAGTTTAAGGAGCCCTATGAAAAAGATACTGTCCGCCGTCCTAGTTCTATTTGGTCTTGGCAGTGCGGCTTTTGCCGCTTCTGATGTCGCGAAGCTTGATGATCGCATCGCCGCGGCCCACACCGTGTTGCATGAGTTGATGGATACTCCCGACAAGGGCATTCCACTTGATGTCGCTGCGAAGGCCCATTGCGTGGCTGTGATACCCAGCGTCAAGAAGGGCGCATTCATTGTGGGCGCAGAATATGGCCAGGGCATCGCCACCTGCCGCACCGCACGCGGCTGGAGCGCGCCAGTGTTCATTCAGCTGACCGGTGGGAGCTTTGGCTTCCAGGCCGGCGGCCAGGCGACAGACCTGGTCCTGGTTGGCGTAAGCAATAACAGCATGGATCTTTTATTGCACGATAAGTTGAAGCTGGGCGGCGACGCAGCGGCGTCGGCAGGGCCGGTTGGAAGGAACACCCAGGCATCCACGACAGAGTTAGCGAACGCTGGTTTTCTTACCTATTCGCGGAGCCAGGGTCTGTTTGCCGGCGTCGACCTCAACGGTGACGTGGTGAACCAGAACACCACCGATACCACCACGTATTACGGGAAAGAGATTCCGTATAAGACGATCCTGAGCGGGGCGGTGCCAACTCCCGCCTCGGCACACCACTTTGTCGCTACCGTGAACGAAATGTTCCGCATGGGCACGCAACGCGCGGCGAAGTAGTTGCGGTAGTTTTCGCAACGAAGTTCGCGGATATAGAGAGGTAGCGCGCGAGGGAGCTACCTCTTCAGTTTTATATCCGCAAAAACAAAGCCGTCGCGTTCGACGACTTCTCCGCTTTCAATGGGAATGGGGTGACGGAACATGGGGCCGTCGTAGACGCAGGTGTGGAATTCGCCGTTCTCGCCGCAGGGGTCGATGCCTTCGGGCAGATCGCGAAAGAAACTCTCATCGAGGTCCCGTCCCGCGAATTCGCGAGGCATCTTTTTCGGATCGATGCAGACAATACGGGTCTTGACTCCAGCGTCGATCATCTCGCGGAGGAGCGCGTGGGTGTTGCGCTTCCAGACGGGAAAGAGCGGAGCGACCCCTGTGCCGCTGAGTCGCTCCTCGCGATATTGGCGGATGTCCTCGAGAAATAGATCGCCGAAGGCGATTGCCTTAATGCCCCACGCGATGGCGGCGTCGCAGGCTGTGCGCATGGCCGCTTCATAAGCTTCGTTGGAGCAGGGCCAGGGCAGCGGGATTATGTGAAGCGGCAGGCCGGCGGCTGCGGCTTGTGCTTCTAATACTTCGCGGCGGGTGCTGTGCATGGCGACACGGTTGAATTCGGTGTTCAAGGTGGTGAGGAGGCCGGAGATCTGGTATTTGGGATCTTGCCGGAGAAGATGCAACGACCAGGCGCTGTCTTTGCCGCTGCTCCAGGAGACGAGAATGGAGGAGGCGAGTGCTGGTGTCGGTGCTGTCATCGAGTCGAAGTATACGTGGGACTGGAAAAGGCCGATCAGCACTCTATTCGGTGCGCAGCACGCGCATCGGCTCCACTGATGCTGCTCGGAGTGCTGGAACCCAGCAGGCCAGCAGTGCAGCGATTACCAGAATTGCGCCGACCGCGCCGAATGCGGTGAAGTCCATCGCTCCGACGCCGTAGAGAGTGCTTTGCATCGCACGGCCCACGAAGTATGCGCCGATCAGTCCGAAGCCCAAGCCCACCAGCGCCAGAATCACGCCTTCTCTCACGATGAGGGCGACCACGCGGCTGCGATTTGCCCCAAGCGCCATGCGGAGTGCGATTTCGTGGGAACGCTGCGCGACGGAAAAGGACATGACGCCGTAGATACCCAGAGCGGCGAGCAATAGGGCCACCGCAGCGAAGCTTACGAACAGGATGACGGTGAAGCGGTCGTCGGCGAGGACGTCTTCCCGCACCTGATCGAGGGTTTTCGGTTCGTCGAGGGCGATCTGTGGATCGACGCCGTGGACGGCGGCAGCGATACTCCGAACCATGCTCGCCGGATCTTCTGCGGTGCGCACGCCAATCGAAGCCGATGGCCACGGGATCTGCCAGAAGGGAATGGTGATCTCGGGATTCTCGTCACGGAAGCCACGGCTGCGGACGCTGCGATAGACGCCAACGATCTGCCATGGGACCTCGGGCCCAAGCTTGGTGACTCCAGGAATGAGCTGTTCTACCCCGAGGCTCGCCTTCAGGGGATCGGTACCCTTCAAGAATTTCTTGACGAAGTCTTCGTTGACGACGGCGACCTTGGTGCTGGCCGCAGTGTCCTGGTCGTTGAGGAAACGCCCCGAGATGAGCTTAATGCCGAAGGTCTGAAAGTAGTCCGGCGTGACCATCTGGAAGCCTGCGCCGGGCCGTTGCGATGGATCGGCGGCAGCGGGTTGGCCGACGATGGTAAAGGGCATGCCGAAATATGTACCCTGAAGCGGCATTCCGGTCATCGCCGTGGCGTGAGTAACGCCAGGGACGGCGGCGATGCTGGAGAGAACCTGCCGATAATAGGCGACTATCTTTTCGGGATCCTTGGGGCGCGAATCCGGGACGGGCAAGCCAAAGGTAAGAATGTGGTCGGTTTGAATTCCGAGGTCGACGCGCAGCAAGTTCCAGAAGCTGTGAATGGCGAGGCCCGCACCGGCGAGCAGTGCCAGCGCGAGGGTGAATTCGCCGACCACGAGAATCCGCCGCAACCGGTGACGACCTGCACTGGTGCCGGTGCGGCCGCCCTCTTTCAAGGTCTCTGCCGGGTCGACCCGGGAGGAATACCATGCCGGGACGCAGCCGAAGAGCAGTCCGGCGAGGGTCGTCGCTAACAAGGTGAAGATAAGGATGGGAATGTTCAGGTGCAGGCTGGCCTCGGTGGGCAGCGTGCCTTCGGGCATAACCGCGACGAGTCCGGCGAGCATAGCGTAGCCAGCGCCGATGCCGAGAACGCCGCCCATGAGCGCGAGCAGGATGCTTTCCGTAAGAAGCTGAACAAAGATGGTGCGCGGAGTCGCGCCGAGGGCGCTGCGCACGGCCAGTTCCTTTTGCCGAACCATGCTACGGGCGAGCAGGAGATTGGCTACGTTGACGCATGCGATGAGGAGGACGAATCCGACTGCGCCGAGGAGTAGCCAGAGGATGAGGATTCGCTCCTTGGGCATGAAGTCGTTTTTGAGCGGTTCGACCCAGGCACCCCATCCTTTATCGCTCTTCGGATATTGCTCGGCGATGTGAGTGGTGACCGAGTCCATATCGGCTTGCGCTTGCTTAAGGGTCACTCCGGGCTTCAAGCGACCCATAACGAGCAACCAATGAAAGTCATGATTTACCTGGTCGGGCTTGAAGACGAGGGGCACCGTTATCTGAGCATCATTGCGATCGTCGGGACCGGGCGCGAGGACGCCGACTATGGTGTAGGGCTCTCCGTCCATGGGCATCGTCGTGCCGATGATATGCGGGCTAGCGCCCAGCTTCATCCACAGTTTGTGGGTCAGCACGACGACGTGATTCTTGCCTTCTACACCCTCCTCAGGCAAGAAGCCACGGCCAAGAGTGAAGGACTGCCCCATCATCTGGAACCAGCCAGTGGTTGCGAGTCTGCCCTGAATGAGCTCCGGCTGATCTTTGGTGGCGATGTTGAAGCGGCTGCCGCTCCAGGCATTCAGGTCCTGAAACGATGTGCTCTGCCGCTTCCAGTCGGTGAAGTCACCGGCCGCAACGGAGTTGTGGTAGGTCTTGATCTTTGACCAAACGATTACTAGCTGGTCTGGCTGAGGATAGGGCAGGGGGGCCATCATCGTGGCGTAGTCGACGGTGAAGATTGCCGTATTAGCACCGATTCCGAGCGCCAGAGTCAGAAGAATGGTGGTGGTTAGGCCGGGGTTCTTGGCCAGCATTCGGAGGCTGAAACGAAGGTTCTGAAGAAGTGCTTGCATCGGTTTCCTCGGTGGTGCTTGCTGGCCCGTTGCGGGCAAGATTCGGCTTGGAAGATAGACGTAAGAATCTATGTTCCAGTTCAATACAATCGCGAAACGCAACCAATAGCACTCTATGAAGACGACGGTGGTCGACCAGCGTCCATAATCGGACGCATGGGTGCGATGGCGAACTCTCTACTGACGGCGGCAGCGGAGTTTGGTTAGGAAGAAATCAAAGGACACTCAAACAAAGAGCAGGCACTGCGGTGACTGGATTGGAGCCGCAGGTCCTGACGTTTGGAGCTGGCCGGTCTTTGGATCTCGGCCGAAGACGGCGATGAGGTTCGAGTCCTGGTTGGCGACTAAAATCCACCTGTCTGTGGGGTCGAGGGCGATGTGGCGCGGGGTCTTGCCTCCGCATGAGCTCCGGCGGGGGAAGGTTAGTTTTCCGTTGGACTGATCAATGGCGAAGCCCATGAGAAAGTTGTCGCCGCGGTTGGAGGCGTAGGCGTACTGGCCCTTGCTGTCGAAGATGATCTCGGCGGCGCTGCTGACTCCGTGGAAGTCTCTGGGTAACAGCTCTGTCTTTTGGACGAGCGTGAGTTCGCCGGTCCTCGGATGCCAATTGAGGAGATCGATCGTCGAGCTGAGTTCGTTGACGCAATAAGCCCACTGACCGTTGGGGTGGAAACGCAGCACGCGCGGACCGGATCCGGGCGCGGCCTTCCAGTCCGCGGGATTATTTGCCGTCAGCTTTGCTTTAGCGGGATCGAGTTTATAGATGTGGATGCAGTCGAGACCTAGATCGTTGATGTAGGCAAAGCGATTGTCGGGCGATGGGGTTGCGTGATGGGCGTGTGACGTCGCCTGGCGATCTTTATCCTGCCCGGGTCCAGCGCCGGTTGATTCGTAGTGAAATGTGGAGACGGCGTTGCTGAAATGGCCGTTCCAGTCAATCTGGAAGGAGGAGGCGCTGCCGCCGGAATAATTAGCAACCAGCAAGACACGGCCGGTCTGATCGGTATTGACGTGGCAAGGGCCGGAGCCGCCGGATGCGACGGTGTTGACGAGGGTCAGTTTGCCGTTGGCTTTGTCGAGAGCGTAACTGCTGACGGCCCCACTCTTCTGGCCCTGGTAGGTGTCGATTTCATTGACCGCGAAGAGGAATTGCTTGTCGGGCGACAGTGCGAGGAACGAGGGTGATGGCGCTTCAGCGGCGAGGCCCTGCGGCTGAAGTTCGCCGGTCGATGAATCGAATTGAAAGCGATAGATTCCTTTGCTGCCGGTGTTGGTTCCGGTGCCGACGAAGAGCATGGCCCCTCCATTGGGTTTGCCGGACTGGCTCCAGGAGCTACGGGCTGCCAAAGGCGCTATCGCCATGCCTGCCAGAAATCTACGCCGTGTCGTCATCCATTCCCTCGCATCCACGCGAATTTGCTTCGCGATGGCAGTCTCGCAACCCGACCATCATAGCTGGTTTGCGTTCGAAGAGACTCGGGCGGCGACTGGATTTAGCCTAGCTCACGGAGCCGCTGCAATACACTGCGAAGAGTGGCCCACATCAACAGCTTCGTTCGGATTCCGCTGCTGGCGATTCGCGAACGCATTCGCCCGCTGCCGAGGATCGGGGTGCTCGAAGAAGACGTGGTGAAGATGCGGGTCTGGCCGACCGATATCGATTTCAATTTTCACCTGAACAATTCACGCTACTTGACCTGCATGGATTATGGGCGCATCCGGGCATTGGCTGCGGCTGGGATTCTGGGTATCGCGATGCGGCGCCGCTGGACTCCGCTGGTTGGGTCGATCGATATTGTCTACCGGCGATCGCTGGCTTTGTGGGCTCCGTTCACGATGACCACGCGGACGATGTGTTGGGACGAGCGCTGGTTTTATATGGAGCAGACGACGCGTTCGCGGGAGGGATTGGCTTCGACCGCTTGGGTGAAGGCTTTGTTTCAGGATCGGGGGAAGAATGTTCCGCCGCAAGCGATTGTGGATATGGTGCAACCGGGGATGGTTTCGCCGGCTGTTTCGGAATCGATGTTGCAGTGGAATGAATTGACGCGGGAGAAGCTGCTGGAGGGTTGAGTCCGAGCGGTTAGGTGGCGCTATTCTCCGCTAGGCACCAGCTCAAAGCCAGTGAGCATCGCCGTTCAATCTGGGGTCATTTGGAGCGCTTAAGCGTGAGTTCCCCGCCTGGAAAATCTCCCTGATCGGCCTTCGTGGTCAGCTTGATTTCGTCTTTGCCGATCGTGCCTGTGTGCGTAATGGTCGTGCCGTTGAAGGAGACGGTAAAGGACAGCTTGTCCTCATCGACCTTGCCGTTATCGATCGGCAGCGGATCACCCTGCGGTCCGGCTACCGTCCCGGTCAGTTTGCTCCCATCCTGCTTAAACGCGAAGGTAAGTGAGAAGCTGTTGCCATCGGGGTCCTTCATGTCGGCGGTCCAGCTGCCCGTAACATCGGTCGCGGCGAATATCGGTTTTGTGCTGAACAGTATTAATACTGCGGCGCAGACGACGGCCCAGTTTCTTATCTTCCTCATAGACACCTTCCTCCCCGGAACTTCACTGGCGGCCACGATGATATCTGAACGAACGGTCCGCTGCCCAGAACAAATTCCGTGCGCGTGAGGTGAGAGCGGATCTTATCGGCGGCTAAACTGAAACCGCTTGCTCGGGCTTTTCACGCAGCTGGATCTCGCGCTCGCGCAGATCGTGGACCTGTTCGCCGATAGCGTATTTCAGTGCTTCGACCCCCAGCCCGCTTACGGCCGAGATTGCGTAGAACGGAAGCTTTTTCCGTTTGGCCATGGTTTGGAGCTTCTTGAGCTTCTCTGGATTGGCGACGTCGGCTTTGGAGGCGACGACCATCATAGGCTTCTCGTCGAGGCCGTGGCCGAAGCTTTTGAGCTCTCCCATAATCACCTTGAAATCGGCGACGGGGTCGGGGCGGCCGCTGGCATCTGACACGTCGACGAGGTGAACGAGCACCCGGGTGCGCTCGATGTGGCGGAGAAACTGGACTCCGAGACCGGCGCCGAGGTGAGCTCCCTCGATCAGGCCGGGGATGTCGGCGACGACGTAGCTCTCCTCGTGCGGAGGCTCGCCGACGGAGACGACGCCGAGGTTTGGCTCGAGGGTGGTGAAGGGATAGTCGGCAATTTTGGGCTTGGCGGCGGAAATTCTCGAAATCAAAGTGGACTTTCCCACATTGGGAAAACCGACCAATCCGACGTCGGCGAGCAGTTTCAACTCCAGCCGGTAGACACGCTCTTCGCCGGCGCGGCCTGGTTCGTGCTCGCGCGGAGCCTGGTGGGTCGAGGTGGCAAAGTGCTGATTGCCGCGCCCACCACGGCCACCCTTTGCCGCGATAATTCGCTCGTCCGGATGGCGAAAATCGTGCACCAGTTCACCGGTCTCGTCGTCGTACAGGGCGGTGCCTACGGGCACCTTCAAAATGATGTCCTCACCCTCGCGGCCACTGCAGTTGGAGCCTTCGCCGTGTTTTCCGCGTTCGGCTTTATGCTCCGGGTTATAGCGAAAATGGATGAGCGTATTGTGGCGTTCGCTCGACTCCATGATGACGTCGCCGCCGCGTCCGCCGTCGCCGCCGGAGGGACCGCCTCGGGGCACGAATTTTTCGCGGCGGAAGGCCACGCAGCCGTTGCCGCCATTGCCGGCTTTTACCTTAATCTTTGCTTCGTCGACAAACATTTCTTCCTCGTTACCTGGCGCGGCTTAGCGTCTTGAGCCGGCGCTGTGAAAATTCTCGCTTTTTATGGCTGTCTTTAGTGTAGCCAATGGCGTATGCTTCCCCCAATTTCCCAAGGGTAGTTACTGCTTCTGCGCGCGGATGGAATGACCGTGCGATATCGGCGTCCTGCACACCGGGCTTCATGATTGGGGCCGGCGCCGATAATCGCTTTCTCACCAGCCGTGTGCACTGGAAGGCCTTATGGTGCGCCGATCCTGGTTGGTTGTGGCGATCTTCGCTGTGTCCTGCTGCGTCGCGGGAAACGCGCAGTCGAATACGACCGGAGGTTTGGAAGGGACGATCACCGATGCTCAGGGGCGGGTGGTTCCTGGCGTTCGCGTCGTGGCGCGATGCGCCGCAACGGGCAAGGAGCGGATGGTGATCGCCGACGCAACAGGCAGCTTCCGCATTGCCGACTTAGACCCGGATGCTTATACGGTGGATGTGAGCGCGGCGAAATTCGCGCCGTGGCACGCGGGGTCGGTGGATATCGAGGTAGGGAGAATCACCACGCTCGTGCCTCACCTAGAAGTTGCAGGGCATAGTGAGACTGTGCTGGTGAAGTCGGGGACTGCTGGACTCGAGACGAGCTCGGCCGCGATCACGACCAACCTGAGCAACACCACGCTTGAAAACCTGCCGAGCAATGGGCGGCGCTGGTCTAATTTTGCGTTGTTGGCGGCCGGGGTAACTCCGGATCAAAACGGCGACGGCTTGTTGAGCTTTCGCGGTATCAGCGTTCTGTTGAACAACAACACGATTGATGGAATGGACAACAACCAGGCGTTCTTCTCTGAAGAGCGAGGCCGCACGCGTATTGGTTATTCGACGACGCAAGCGGCGGTGCAGGAGTTCCAGGTAAATACGTCGAACTATGCGGCGGAGTATGGCCGCGCGGCCGGCGGCGTGGTGAATACCGTCACGCGATCGGGGGGAAATCAATTCCATGGACAAGCATTCTTCTTCGACCGCGACAACGACTGGGGGGCGACGAATCCATATACGACGCTGACCCAGCGGCTTGCAGACGGCAGCTATTCTGTGACTCCTTTCAAGCCGACGGATTGGCGGAAGCAATGGGGCGCGGGAGTGGGTGGGCCGATCCGGCATGATAAGCTCTTCTGGTTTTTTGCCTATGACCAATACCGTCGAAATTTTCCGGGAACCGCGCGCACCGCCGATGCGACGTCTGGAACTGCGCCGGAGCTTTTTGCGACGCCATCGGCGCAGGAAGTCGCGACACTTGCGGCGCGTACGCAGACGAGCGTCGCCGTCGCGCTGGCACACTATAACGACATACTCACGGGGCTGGACTCGATGCTTGGCCCCGTGCCGCGCACCGCAAACCAGTACATCCTGTTCCCCAAGGTCGACTGGGACCTGAATGAGCGCAACCATCTCATCTTCCAATACAACCGGATGCGTTGGAACTCGCCAGCCGGGGTGCAGACGGCGGCATCGAGCGACTACGGCATTGCGAGCTTTGGCAACGATTATGTTGCGGAAGATTGGGCCATTGCGCGGTGGAACTACTTCATCACCGCGAACCTGCTAAACGAAGCACGTTACCAGTTTGGACGCGATTTTGAGTCGGAGTTTACGCAAACTCCGACGCCCTTTGAGCAGCCGTTCGCGCAGAATCCCGATGGCTTTTCACCACAGATTTCTGTGGCCAGCGGGAATTATGGTTTTACGTTTGGCAAGCCGGCGTCGCTAAACCGTGCGGCTTATCCCGATGAATACCGCTCGCAGTTCGTAGACACAGTGAGCTGGGTGCATGGCAAGCACTCGTGGAAGGCTGGCTACGACTTCAGCCATGTGATCGATAACACCAACAACCTCTATAACGGGACGGGAAGTTATGTGTACACGAACGTGCTGAGTTTTGCGTCGGACTACTACAAGCCCAGCAGCTGCGACACCGGCTCAACCGGCGTTGGCGTTCTTCCCTGCTATGACTATGAGACGCAGGCGCTGGGGCCGTCGATCTTCCGCTTCACGACCAACGATTATGCTGCCTATCTGCAAGACGAATGGAAGATCGTGCATAACCTCACCTTGTCGCTCGGGCTGCGCGAGGAATTCCAACAGCTCCCAAACCCCAACTCACTGCTCGTCAATCCCGATATTCCGGAGACACATGCGCTACCCCATCAGCGGCAGAACCTTGCGCCGCGTTTCGGCTTCGCTTGGGACATTTTCGGCCGAGGGGACACGGTGTTGCGCGCGGGCTACGGGTTGTATTTTGGGCGGTTTGTGAACTCCACGGTATATGCCGCGCTCACCAATACCGGGGTGACGGGCGCGCAGAAGACCTATTACTTCAAACCGGTAGACCTCGGCGCGCCGCCGTTTCCACATGTCTTCACTGCTGAGCCTCCGTTTTCGAACCAGCCGAACGCGGTCTACTTCGATCCTCATGCACGGAACCCGGTCGTTCAGGAGATGGAGCTCTCGCTGGGACAGCAGATTAGGTTCGCGAACGGAGATCTCGTTTGCATTTCTCGGCAGCCTGGGCCGGAAGCTACCTAACTTTGTCGATAAGAACATCGACCTGAGCTCGGTCGGTACGATCACTTACGGCATCGACAACTCGACTGGTCAGGGGCCATTGCCGGGCAAGAGTTATACGACATCGTTCTTTACCGCGCGGCTTAATCCTAACTATGGTCAGCTCACGGATATCTTCACGGAAACGAACTCAACGTACGAGGCGGGGATGATGCGGTTGAGCCACTCCATGGGGCGTGACGGAGATCTTCACGCGACTTACACCTATTCTCATGCGGCAGATTACAACCAGAACTCTACGACTTTTGCAGACAATAACGACATCCTCGATCCGGCTAACTTCGCGCTGGAGTATGGCGCGTCGAACTTCGATATTCGCCAGCGCGTGACGGGGACGGCGATTGCGCGAACCCCCTGGAAGCTTCATGGTGTCGAGGGCTATCTCTTGAATGGATATTCACTTGCGCCGGTAGTTGAGTGGCGGACGGGGTTACCGTACACGCTGCGGACGTCTGGTTCGATTCCCTCGACGAAATACGTCGATACGGTGAACAGGATTGAGACTCTGAGCGGGCTTGGCGCGAGCATCAACGGCTCGGGGGGCGACAATCGCATCGCCGAGATTGGGCGAAACACTTATAGATACCCAGCGCTGACGAACATCGATCTGCGCGCGACAAAGACACTCAAGTTTGCGGAGCGCGTCGATCTGGAGCTGATTGGAGAGGCGTTTAACCTGCTCAACCATCAGAACATTACCAACATCGATAGCGCCGGCTACCTGATCGACGGTGCTTCGTCGCCGGAAACGATGCCCCGACTCACCTACCAAACCAAGTTCGGCAGCATTACCAACAGCAATAGCACGGCCCTTTACCGCGAGCGCCAGATTCAACTCGCGTTACGGCTCACTTTTTAGAAAGCTTAGTGTGGCGGCGGGGCGGCACTTTCCTTCTGCTCTTCCTTTTTCCCTTGCGGCTTGCGGGTCTTCCAGAAGACCTTTTGCGCCTCGGTATCCTGGTTCCATTGATCGACGTAAGGGGCGGCCTGCGCGTGAGTCATCGCTTGCACCGAGACCACTTCGACCAGCTTGACCCGATTCCAGGGGTACATGAGATTGTCCTTCAGCAGAAATCCGGTCTTGGACCAGTCCTCGATGAACCTGTTGACCTCTGTGCGAACATCCTCTTCGTGCTTGAAGGGCAGTAGGTCTACTGTCTCGCCATCGCGCAAATGGGCCCTGACGTCTGCGATCAGGATTATGTCTTCTTTCGGCTCGTCTTTCTTGTCCTTCTTGTCTTGGTCTTCTACCATGCGATACTTTCTCTCCTTCGCGATTCCTGCGTCTTTGTAGGATGTCTTCCGGAGGCAATTGGTCGGCTGCATGGCCGCTGAATGCGATTTCGCATGACGACGGGGTACTCTTGAGAAGGAGCACCATGCCAGACGCCATACCCGAGATCGATCCGCTGGTCATTGAACTTGCAGATGGGGAACTTCCCGATGACGAGTCGGACGACGCAGCCACGACGCGAATCTTCCAGGTCACTCCAGACGAAGCGGGGCAGCGCCTTGACCAATTCCTGGTCGCAAGCCTGGACGGCGTGAGCCGCTCGCGGATCCGGTTGCTGCTCGACCAGGGCGGCATCATGGTGGATGGGAAGCTTGCCAAGGCTTCGCACAAATTGCATGGAACGGAGTCGATCGCGGTGACTGGCGAAGCGCAACCACCTCCGCTGCGGGCGGTTGCGGAAGAGATTCCGTTAACCATCGTCTTTGAAGATGCCGACCTCGCGGTGATCGATAAACCGGCGGGGATGATGGTGCATGCCGGCGCGGGCGCCACTGAAGACGCGCGCAACCGGGGCACGCTGGTGAATGCCTTGCTGCATCATTTTCAGTCGCTGTCGTCGACGGCGGGTGACTTGCGTCCGGGTATTGTGCATCGGCTGGATAAAGAGACCAGTGGCCTGATCATCGTTGCGAAAAACGATCGCACCCATCAGGCGCTGTCGGAGATGTTTTCGAGCCGCAGCCTGAGCAAGACGTATCTCGCTTTGGTGCATGGTGAGGTAAAGCAGGAATCGGGCACCATTAATGCGCCGATTACGCGCGATCTCGTGCGTCGAACGCGAATGACTACGCGGCGTTCGGACACCGGCAGAACGGCGATCTCGCATTACAAGGTGCTGCGCCGGCTCAACACTCGGTATGGGCGATTCACGCTGGTGTCGGTGCGGATTGAGACGGGGCGTACGCACCAGATTCGCGTGCATATGGCTTCGATTGGGCACCCCGTGGTTGGGGATACGCTGTATGGCGCTCCGGGGCGGATTCAGCTTGTGACGGCGGCCAATGTGCGTCGAAAAAAGTTTGCCGAGGATGACGCGGAGTCTCTCTCTTTGGATCGGAATTTTCTTCATGCTTCGGAGCTTGAGTTCGAGCACCCTCGGACGGGGAAAGACCTTGCGCTGAAATCGGAACTACCGGCGGAGTTGAAGGACTTTATGGGACTGCTGGAAAAAGAATGCTAGAGCCTCGGATCAGCGTTCCCTCAGCGGCTAAAGCCGCAGCTCATTCCTCGGGTTACGGCACGGCTGAAGCCGTGCCCCTTCAAGTAGCCAACATATTAAAAACTGCTGATAGCTCGACTCCATTCACTGGTTCTTAGTAGCCGAGAGTCTTGTCGACGATATTCTGTAGCGGCTCGCCTTTTTGGAAGCGCTCGAACTGGGCGATGAAGAACTTCATTGCGTTGTCGAGCCAATCGGGAGTGTTGTCGGCGCAGTGGGGAGAGATGAGGACATTCTCCATTCTGTAGAGCGGGCTTGCGGCGGCGAGCGGTTCGTGTTCGAAGACATCCAGGCCTGCGCCTTTGATTTTTCCTTCGGCGAGTGCTCGCGTCATGGCTGCCTCGTCGATGACCGGGCCGCGGCCGACGTTGATGATGACTGCGTCGGGCTTCATCGCGGCGAACTCTGCTTCACCGACCATGTGGTGAGTCTCGGCGGTGAGCGGTGCGGCGACGACAACGTAGTCGGAAGCCGCGATCATCTCGCGGAGCCCGCTCGTTCCGTACATCTTTTCGATCGGGCCGAGATCGCTTCCGTGCGGGGGCAGATGGCGCTTCAAGGCGAAGACGCGCATGCTCATGGCGTGGGCACGCCACGCGACTTCCCTGCCGATGTCTCCGTAGCCGACGATGCCGACGGTTTGCCCGGCGAGCCTAAGCACGTCAAAGGGCTCCCATTTTGCGGCGACCTGGTTGCGGCGCATACGCGGGAAGTCCTTGGCGAAGTAGAGCATTGCGGCGAGCGCAAATTCGCCGAGCGGAGCGCTGAAGACTCCGGAGCCGTTGGTGAGTGTGACGGGGCTCTCGATGAGTTCGGGAAAGAGGAAGGAATCAAGGCCAGCGTTGCGGGAGTGCACCCAGGCGAGCTTCGGAGCCATGAGGAAGACGCTCCGGTTCAACTCCCGCGGTGCCGACCAATTGAGCATGACGCTGGCTTCCGGAGCCGCGTTGGCGAAGGCCTCGGGAGTGTTGCCGACGATCACCTCGGCGTTGCTTCGCAGTTGTGCTATGTATTCGGGCTTGGGGCCGGTGCCTTTGGAAGTGATGAGGATAGTGTGCTGACTCATGAAGAAAACGTAGCACAGCGAGATGGGTCTAGCGCGTGCCGGGAACATCACTGAAACCGCAGATCCCTCCACTCCGCTGCGCTCCGGTCGGGATGACAAAGCTAAAGTTGTCTGAGCGATGGAAGACAGACGGTTGGGATGACAATTCAAGGTGTGCTGGGCAGCGAGGTGCGACTCCTTGACGGTCTAGGAGAGATGCGAGATACTCCTAGTTGATCTAGGAGAAGGACGCGTGGGGAAACAAGTCGATCTTTTACAGGGCACTTTAGACATGCTGATCTTGAAGGCGGTTTCGCTGGGGCCTCTGCACGGCTATGGGGTGCTGTTGCGCATTCAGCAGATTTCGGACGGTCAGTTAGAGATCCAGCAAGGGTCGCTTTACCCCGCGCTTTACCGGCTCGAGCACCAGGGCTGGATCGCGAGCGAGTGGGGCGAGTCGGAGAACAACCGCAAGGCGAAGTTCTACCAGCTCACAGCGGCGGGACGAAAGCAGTTGCGCGCGGAGAGCGAAAAATGGAACCGGATGGCGGGGCTGATCGGCGGCATCCTGAGCGTGAAGGCGGGCGAGATATGAAGACCTGGTCGAGAATGCGGTCGTGGCTGCGGGCGATGTCGCATCGCCCGCAGCTGGATGCGGAGATGCAGATCGGAGCTCGAATTCCATATCGAGAGCTATGCTGCCGACCTTGTGCGCAGCGGCCTTCCGCGAGAGGAAGCGATGCGCCGGGCACGGTTGGAGCTGGGTTCGGTCGCAGCGCGAAAAGAAGAGTGCCGCGAGTCGCTGGGGCTGCGCCTGTGGGACGATCTGCTGGCCGATATCCAGTATGGATTGCGGATGCTGAAGAAATCTCCGGGCTTTACGGCAATCGCGGTCGTTTCTCTGGCGCTGGGGATTGGCGCGAATACCATCATCTTCTCGCTTGCGAAGGCTGCGCTTTTGGACGAGCTGTCGGTGCCGCATCCCGAGCAGCTGCGGCTGTTCACGCTGTATTTGAGCGCGCATGACAACGTGATCCACGATGTCTGGGGCAGCTTTAACCCCGGGCCTGGCGGAACGACGGAGACGACCTCGTTCTCTTACCCGGTGTATGAGCAGTTGCGGCAACAGAACCAGAGCCTCGACGAGATCTTCGCCTTCAAAGAGCTCGGAAGCTATCAACGCCTGACGGCGACAGTCGATGGGCACGCGCAGATGGCCACAGGTCAACTTGTCTCCGGTAACTACTACCAGGGGTTAGGGATCGACACGGTTGTGGGACGCCCGATCCAGCCGGCGGACGACGCAGTGGAGGGCCAGGGCGCGGTCGCGGTGATCAGCGATGGATTCTGGGCGCGCGCTTTCGGCCGCTCTCCGTCGGCGATCGGCAAGACCATCGAGCTGAATCTCACCCCGTTCACGATTATTGGCGTGAATCCGCCTTCGTTCACCGGAGCGGCGAGTGTTCAGAACTCTCCGGATGTTTTCGTGCCGTTCAGCATGCAGCCCGTGATTCTTCCCCAAGGCAAAGAGCCTCTGCTGAAGAACAAAGATCTGTGGTGGGTGCAAATCATGGGCCGCGCCAAGCCGGGCGTGTCCGATACGACCGCGCTGGCCGCGCTCACCGTCAGCCTCAACCAGGCGATCCGCGCGACAACCACGGTGCCGAAGGGTGGAGTCTTCCCACGGCTTGCTCTGCCCTCCGGCAGTCGAGGCCTCAACGAGACGGGCAGAGATTGGAGCACGAGGATTTATGTGCTGCTGGCGCTGTGCGGACTGGTGCTGCTGCTGGCCTGTGCCAACATTGCCAATCTGCTGCTGGCGCGCTCCGCGGCGCGGCAGCGCGAGGTGAGCGTGCGCATGGCGCTGGGCGCGGGCAGAGGACGGATTCTTCGTCAGGTCTTTACTGAGAGCCTGTTGCTCTCGCTGCTTGGCGGCGCTGCGGGCCTGGTGCTGGGCTATTTTGGGCGGAACGTGATTCCGCGGCTCATTTCCAGTTCGTGGCGCCCGCCCGCTATCGATGGCCGCTTCGACTGGAAGGTCTTCGCTTTCACTGCCGGCATTTCGCTGCTGACCGGGCTGCTCTTTGGGTTGGCTCCGGCGCTGCAGTCCACGCGCACCAACGTGAATACCGGCCTGAAAGACGGATCGGCAGCGGCGACCAAACGGCGGCAAGGTCTGGCGGGGAAAGCCATTGTGGTCTTCCAGGTTTCGCTCTCGATGTTGTTGGTGGTGGGCGCGGGATTATTTGTGCGAACGCTGGTGAATCTCACCAAAACTGATCCCGGTTTTCGACCACAACAGGTACTGCTCTTTCACATGCAGCCGCCATTGTCGCGTTACCCGGGGGCGAAGAGCATCGCGCTTGACCACCAGATTGAGGAGAAACTGGCGACGATTTCCGGAGTGGATTCAGTAGGTGTCTCCTCCTTGCCGCTGCTTGCCAATAATGTATCCGACACCGATTTTGTGCCCGACGGGCAGGACCCCAAGGCCAAACACGAGCCTGAAGCCGATCTCAATCTCGTGGGTCGAGGTTTCCTGCAGACGATGGGGATTCCGATGCTCTTTGGACGGGACTTCAACGATCAGGATACGGAGACCTCGCAGATGGTCGCCATCATCAACCGCACTCTGGCGCGAAAGTTCTTTCCCAACAGCGATCCGGTGGGGAAGACGTTTACGAGCAGCGACAAACATATCCTGATCATCGGGGTGTGCGCGGATGCGAAGTACTCCGACCTGCGCGATGAGGTGCCTCCGACGTTTTATCTTCCATACCGGCAAGCTTCGAACCAGCCGGACATGCAGGGAGGCGTGACCTTTGAGCTGCGCTTGAAGACCACGCCGGCATCGGTGCTGCCACAGATCCGCGCGGCGGTCGCCGCGATCGACAAGGACCTGCCGCTGATCGATGTTCGCACCCAGACTGAGCAGATCGATGCGACGCTGGCCAATGAGCGGCTCTTCGCGGCGCTTACTGGCGCCTTTGGAGTGCTTGCCCTGGCGCTGGCCTGTATTGGTATCTACGGGATCATGGCTTATACCGTTGCGCGGCGGACCAACGAGATCGGCATCCGGATCGCGCTGGGCGCTCAGACCGACCAGGTGCTAAGGATGGTTCTCGGCGAGGCCTCGTGGCTGGCTGTCGTCGGGATTGCGATCGGGCTGGGCTGTGCATTATGGCTGACGCGTTTTCTGGCTGCGTTGCTCTATGGGCTCAAGCCGAGCGATCCCCTTACTCTTGCTGGGGCGGCACTGCTTTTGCTAGGGACTGCTTTGGCGGCGGGATGGAGTCCGGCGTGGCGCGCTTCGCGAGTACAACCGATGGAGGCCTTGCGGCATGAATAAGCGATCGTGGGTGTGAGAGGCTGATACGAACAGAGCCGGGGCAGTCGGCGATATCGATACTAAGCGTCCGACGGCTTGGAAGCGGGTTCGCCGGCTTTCGTGGGTCTCACATTAGCGGCAGGCAGGGTGCGAGCGTAGAAGATGTTGGCATAGACCCGATGGTGGCAGTTACGGCAGCGCACGGGAAGTTGAAGCACCAGCAGATGCACAATGTCTTCGCGGTGAAACCGTGATTGGCGGAAGTCGGACTTTGAGCAATAGCGGCAAAGCATGAGTTTGCACCATTTTTGGTGAAAAGCTGTTCATCTTTCCGGAAACCATCGATTTTGTCTTCAATCTGCCAAGAACGTTAGCACGTTTTTCCCGCGTTTTTCCGCAAATTTTGGAGTAATGTGGGGCTGCGGAGCCGATATCTAAGGCAAAAATACAGTCGTGTCATGTGGGTTTTGTCTCAGTAGGAGCGCTTTGGGAAAACCTTCCGGCCGAGGCACCTGACACACAAAATGGCTGTGGTTTGCTTCAAAGCGGCCGGAGGCGGTCATGGTCTGGGACGTTTCGTTCACTTGCGACATTTGCGGTAAGAAAAAGGCGGACGCCAATCACTGGTGGATGGTAGCGCTCGGCGACGTTCCCTGCTTTGAACAGGACCAACCACACCAGCGTTTTACGCTGATGCCATGGAATCCGGCAGAGAGCCGCAACAACGACATCTACCACCTTTGCGGACAGCAGTGTGCGACGCTGGCGATGACGCGATTCATGAGCGATGGTGTCATCCTGCCGGAGGTCGGCAGCGCGGTTGCCGACTGAGTCTGCCGATTGAACAATCCCGCACTTGCCACCTCCGGCGGCATTGAATTGAGCAGCGGATCGATAGGGTAGAAGGCTATTAAAGCTCGAAGAGATTGCCGGGTTTACGGTCTTTTGTGCGTCCCGCCGCCGGGCCGCGTGGCGCGGGCTGTACTGGCGCACTGAGCATGGCGGCAAGTCCGCGGAGTTCTTTTTTCACCGATTCCAGGCCGGCGACGGCGGCGTTTGACGATGCCACGGGCATCGGCAATGCCGGAGCTGAGTTCTTCTTGCGGACTTCGCGGGCCTCGGTCTGGAAGGCCTGCCGGGCGCCGGGAATGGTATAGCCTTCGTCGTACAGCAGACGCTTGATACGCAAGGCAAGTTCAACATCGCGTCTGCGGTAGAGGCGCTGCCCTGTGCCGCTCTTGTTGGGTTTGAGCTGTGGGAATTCGGTTTCCCAGAAGCGAAGTACATACGCCGGAACCTCGCAGATGCGCGCTACGTCGCCAATCCGGAAGTAGAGCTTGTCCGGAATTTCAGAAGGGGTGCTGCGACGCTGCGAAGAGGTCGTGGTGAGCATGGCGGATACCGTTACTGGACCGAGGCCGCGGCGACCTTGATCCGCTGCTCAAAGTATAGGCCCGTAAAGAGGAAGTAATCCCCGGATTTTTCTTGGGGTGGAATCTGCGGTGAGTCGGGAAGGTTCACCACGGTGAACACGGAAGGCAGTGAGCCAAGGCGCCCATGCCGTTCCGGGTTCCTGGCTCTCCGCTATTCTCCGACCGGCTCGCGCGACGGAGAACCGGACGGCGCGGCACGCAGATATTGCTGCGGCCACGGGGTCGAGTCGTGAAGCTGCTGCGCAGCGTGGAGCGGCCAGTAGGGATCGCGCAGAAACTCGCGCGCCAGGAAGACCATGTCGGCCTGGGCGGTGCGCAGGATGTGTTCGGCCTGCGCCGCATCGGTGATCATGCCGACAGTGCCTGTCGCGATCTGAGCCTGCTTACGAATCTCCTCGGCATATGGCGTTTGATAGCCGGGGCCGACGGGAATGGTGACGCCGGGAATGAGGCCTCCGGAGGAGACATCGACGAGGTCGACACCTCTTGGTTTAAGCAGCTTCGCGAGAGCGACAGATTGGCCGAGGTCCCAACCGTTCGAGCCGGCAGGCGCCCAATCGGTCGCGGAGATCCTGACGAAGAGCGGTTTATCGAGCGGCCAGACTTCGCGCACGGCGTCGACGACCTCGATCAGCAGGCGGGCGCGGTTTTCGAGGCTGCCGCCGTACTCGTCGGTGCGCTGATTGCTCAGCGGAGAGAGAAACTCATGCAGCAGGTAGCCGTGAGCGGAGTGAATCTCGATGACGTCGAAGCCGGTCTTAAGAGCGCGGGTCGCTGCCTGCTGAAATGCCTGGACGAGGCGCCTGATTCCGCCGCCGTCGAGGGCGGCGGGCTGAGCGTACTTCTCCGAGAACGGAATGGCGCTCGGCGCGAACACCTCTTTCCATCCGCCTTCACTGACTGCCTTGACGCGCTCTTCGCCGTCCCAGGGGCGGCTCATGCTGGCCTTGCGGCCTGCGTGAGCGAGCTGAATTCCGGCGTGTGCGCCCTGGGAGTGAAGAAAATCGACGACGCGCTTCAGCCCTGGAATATGATCGTCCTTCCAGAAGCCAAGGTCCTGCGGACTGATGCGGCCCTCGGGCGTTACGGCCGAAGCTTCAGTGAAGACGAGTCCGGCGCCGCCGACGGCACGGCTGCCAAGATGAACCAAATGCCAGTCATTGGCAAAGCCGTCTTCTGAGGAATATTCGCACATCGGCGAGACGACAATCCGGTTGGGAAAGGTGATGCCGGCGAGCTTGAGCGGCGAAAAAAGAGCAGAATCGTAGGCCATTATGCTTTCAGTTATTCCTTTATGAGAAAAATCGCTTTGCTGCGCTCAATGCAACGCGTAAGCTGTGCGCACTGACGATGCGGCCTATTGGATGCTGCGCCGGCCGGAAAGTCGCGGCGGGCCTTGGGCGGGAACGGAAGCCGGCCTGGGTTCGTACCACCGTGTGTAGGAGAAATTGCCATGAATGTTGCGCGCAACGTCAGAAGTGTGAGCATTGCGGCTTGCGCTGTCTTTCTTTTCCTCGCCGCACTCTCGATCGGCTGCTCTATCTCGGTCGACAAGAACAAGACCGGCGATGATAAGAACGTGAAGATCGATACTCCGCTGGGTGGAGTTCATGTCACCTCAGACAGCACAACTGCCGCCGATGTCGGACTGCCGGTCTATCCGGGCGCAAAGCTGTCGACGAAGAGTGACAAGGATGGCAAAGACTCAGCGGATATCCACTTCGGCTTTGGCGACTGGCAGTTTCGCTTAAAAGTGGTGAAATATCAGACCTCCGATTCGGAGGATGAGGTCCTGGCCTTCTACAAAAAAGCGCTCGGGCGTTATGGGGACGTGATCCAATGCAGCGGTCACAATGCGGTGGGCAGCCCAACAATTACGAGCGAAGGACTGACCTGCGACGATTCTGGAAAGACCCATCAAGTAAATTTGGATATGCACCAGTCGCTCAAGGCGGGTTCGAAACACCACCAGCACATTGTGGGCATTGAGAAGACCGATGGTCCGGGAACGACCTTCAGCCTGGTTGAGATCGATCTGCCGGTTAGCTCCGACGACGGCAAGGCGGAGTCGAACTAAGAGCGACCTCGCAACTGGATGCAGAGCTCGTCGCATTGCGCCCACCTGCGCACTGGGATACCTTCAAAAGGATGGGTAATGATTGTCATCGCTGCGGTTCCGCGCTTGCTTCTCCAGAGATGTTCTGCCCGAATTGCGGGTCGCCTCAGCTCCTTTATGACTCCGAAAACGGGGGCGGCGAAGGAGCGGGCAGTGTGACCGCTGTTGGCGGACGGGACATTCACTGGAAGGCCGCCATTGGCGCCGCCGTGACTTTTGCCGTGCCGGTTGGTTTGTTGTGCTCGCCGGTGGTGCCGATAATCTCCACAGGCTGCTGTCTGTGGGTGGTCGGGGGAGCGATTGCCGCAGTCGGACTCTACCAGCGCCGCGCCGCGGTGCGGACGCTTACGCGGCCGGTGGGCATTCGGATCGGGACGATCATTGGCTTGATGGCGGCTACGGTCGCCTGCGCCTTCAATGCCGGGGCGCTCGTCTTTGCACGTTATGTGCTGCATGGCGGCGAGGCGATGGAGAAGGCCTATCAATCGACAATGGACCAGGTTTCGTTGATGACTGCACAATTCTCCGGCGGCACGCCGGTTGAGTCGCATGAGGCAATCCAGTTTCTGCTCTCGCCGGATGGCAAGGCGGCTTCGGCACTCCTCGCCGCGTTGATGACCTCGGCCGGAATCACGGTGTTTTCGATGATTGGCGGTGCTCTGGGCACGCGCATTTTCTCCGGACGCGATCCTGCCCCGGAAAATTCCTGATCGTCGACCCAACCGCGTCGCGTGCCAGACCCAGGACCGCGAGATTTCTTAACGAGATGGATGAGACCAGGCGCGATGCAGCCTAAGAGCGATCGGCGTTTTGCCGTAGGGATCGATTTCGGGACGACGAACAGTTCCATCGCGATTTCTAAGGGCGGGGCGCAGACCGAGCTTGTCGCCTTCCCGACGGTCGGCGAAATGACCTTCTCCTATCGCTCGGTACTCTACATGGACCAGTTGAAAGAGGCGGGCAAGACGCGCATTCATTCCTCGACTGGCCCGGCGGCCATTGCGCAATACCTCGCAGATGACGAAAAGGGCCGCTTCATTCAGTCGCTCAAGTCGCATCTCTCCAGCCGAAGCCTGACCGGCACGGCGATCTTCGGCCGCCATTACGCTCTGGAGACGCTCATCTCGAGGATTCTCGCCGACCTTCGCCTGCAGGCCGAGCGGCACTTGGGTGAACCGGTCCGGAACGCAACGATCGGTCGCCCGGTTCGCTTTGTTGGCGCCGAAAACGATGCCGACGATGCCTTTGCGCTTGGCCGCCTGCGCCATGCCTTTGAACTTGCAGGGTATGAATCGATTGAGTTTGAGATGGAACCGATCGCTGCAGCCTATGCCTACGGATCGACGCTGGATCATGATGAGCTAATACTCATTGGCGACTTTGGCGGCGGCACGAGCGACTTCTCCTTGATTACAGTTGGCCCCGGAGTGCGCCAGCGCGGTCGGCGGCCAGGCGATCTGCTGGGCAGCCTGGGTCTCGGCCTCGCCGGAGATGCGTTTGATGCGCGAATCATTCGCAAGCTGGTTTCGCCGGCGTTGGGCGCAGACTCGATGGCCCGTTCAGTGAAGAAGATTCTACCCGCCGTGCCTGCGTGGGTTTACGCCAACCTTGAACGCTGGCATTACTTATCATTCCTGCGCACGCGCGAAGTGACTGAGCTACTCAAGAGCGCTCACGCCCGGGCTCTTGAGCCGGAGAAGATCGAGGCGCTGATCAACCTGATCCAGGAAGACCTCGGCTATCAGCTGCACCAGGCGGTACAGCGCGTGAAGATGGAGCTCTCGGAGCACGATTCCGCGCAGTTCCGATTTCAGGACGGCAGTATGGACCTGAATCTTGCCGTGACCCGCGCCGAGTTCGAAGCCATAATCGCCGACCAGCTAGAGGCAATTAAGAATTGCGTGACGGCGTTGTTTGCGAGCACCGGCGTTGATATGCGCGAGGTCGATCGCGTGTTTCTGACTGGCGGAACATCGTTTGTGCCTGCGGTGCGACGGATCTTCGAGAGCCGCTTCGGAGCGGAGCGGGTGCGGACTGGAGAGGCCTTTACCTCGGTCGCGCGGGGGTTGGCGCTGCGGGCCGAAGAAGCGGCTGCGAATTTTGTGTCGCGCTGATCTGCCACTTTCAGCGGTTCGAAGGGATAGCGGCACTCGATGTAACTTTTCGCAGCAAAATGGTCTCTAATGAGAGCAGATGCATCCGGCGGAGGCCGACATGCGTTAGGAGATTGTTATGCTGAGTCGTTTGTCTCGCGCCGTTTCTCTTTTGATCGCGCTGGCTGGCTTTGTCGGTTGCGGATTGGTGAGCGCCGCGCCCAGTGTCCCCGTGCCGCCACCAACCACTGATGTCCCTCTGGCCAGCGTGCCAACTTCGGAGGGCGCGGTCTTTGCCGGGGGCTGTTTCTGGGGAACGCAGGCCGTCTTTGAGCGGGTAAAGGGCGTGACGAAGACGACCGTCGGCTATGCGGGCGGCTCGGCGGCCACGGCGACCTACGATCAAGTGACTACCGAGACGACCGGCCATGCGGAGTCAGTGCACGTGACCTACGACGCTTCGAAGATCACTTATGGGCAATTGCTGCGGATCTTTTTCTCGGTCGCCCATGACCCGACGCAGAAAGACCGCCAAGGGCCGGATGTTGGCACCTCGTATCGCTCGGTGATCTTCTATGCGAACGACGAGCAGAAGCGGCTGGCAGAGGCTTATATCAAGCAGTTGGATGATGCGGGCGTCTTTGGGAAGAAGAAGATCGCGACCCAGGTTGTGCCATTGAAAGGGTTTTACAAAGCGGAAGACTACCACCAGGACTATGCGCTGAAAAATCCCAACAACCCCTATATCGAGGTTTGCGACCGTCCGAAGATCGCGGCGCTGAAGCAAGAATTTCCAGACCTCTTCGTCGACTATAAGGGGCAGTGATCCGGAGCCGGCGCTGTGGCCGGATTGAACGGTGAATAGTCGAGGAAGTGAGTTCGCAGGGCCGGCTGCATCGCTGACTGCCGGAGCTGTTCGATATGGAACAGCCACGAGCGGCCGGTGTCGCCGTCCCGTTCCGTTGGTTTCGCCCACAGCACTTCAGCGGATCCTGTCGCTTGCAGAGCGTTTCCCTCGAAATCTGAAAAGAGAAGACCGGCCCGAGGATCGACGAGCAGATTTCCGATCGTGTTGAACATGCTGTTTCCCGGATAGTCGGGGATGCGCAGGGTCTTGTCGTTGACAACCTCGACGAATCCCGGATTGCCTCCACGGTGAGAGGTGTCGAGACCCCGCGTGGGATGGGCGGAGGTGACGAAGAATGTGTCCGCCCGTTCGACGAGTTTCCGCTGGGCGCCTTGAAGAGTGTCGAAGATTTCTCGCCCTCCGACTGGTGGATTTTGGGCAGGCCCCGACTCGAATTGGAGAATCCTTCGCTGGATATACTTTGGGCAGTTTACAAAGCTCTCCTCGACCCCGACGGTTATAAGGCCGTCGGTAGCCGATGTCAATCGGCCGTTGATCCTCATGCGCCGCCGAGTGGAGAGTTCGATGACGAGCATTCCCACCTGAGGATTGCTGGTGATGTTCTTCCAGAGAGGATCTTCGGAATCTTTCAATTCATTGGCGATGTGGATCGCGATCGACCGCCGGTCCGCCGCGGGATCGAGGAATCCGCGGGGTCCGAAAAGCATCGACGACCACAGTCGGCCGTTCGCATCCCGGCTGCCGATGACGGCCATTTGCTGTTCGCGGAGGAAGGGTATCGCTCCCGACATGATGCGATTGCCGATCATTGGGGAGTTTGCGGCGGCCGTTAGCGATTCGCCGGCGCGTCGCTGCGCTTCTAGTTCGCCTGCATGAAATGGCCCTTGATCGCTCATTGCTTTCCTCCGTTCGTGTCCCCTAACCGCTATGGCGAGCCGACCATCCGGACAAGCTCGCCTTCGATGCTTGAGTCTGCTGCTCAACGAAGCTTGCGTCCGAGAAAGTCCAGAATTAGCGAAGCGATCTCTGCGCTGTCCTCTTCGAGAGCGAAGTGGCCGGTGTCGAGCAGGTGGATTTCCGCGTTGGGCACGTCGCGGCGAAAGGCCTCGGCGCCCTGCGGCGGGAATATCGGATCGTTCTTGCCCCAGACGGCCAATACTGGCGGCTGATGATCGCGGAGGTACTTGTGCCATGCGGGGTAGAGCGGCGGATTGGTCCGATAATCGTAGGCCAGCGCGAGTTGGATGGCCGCGTTTCCGGGCCGGTCGAGGCCGGCTTGATCGTGCTTCCATGCATCGGGGCTGATATTTTCCGGGTTACTTACGCCCTGAAAGTATTGGAATTTTGTCGATTCCAGGCCGACGAGAGTCGCTGCTTTGGCTTCGGTCGCGGCGTTGCGTTCTTTCCAGAAGGGATACATGACATCGTCCCAGAACTGCGAGAGTCCCTCCTCATAGGCGTTGCCGTTTTGCGAGATGATGGCCTCGATTCGCTCGGGATGGCGAGTGGCGAGACGGAAGCCGACGGGCGAACCGTAGTCTTGAATGTAGATGGAGTATTTGGTGATTCCCTTTTGGTCGACGAGATGTTCGACGATGTCGGCGAGATGGTCGAAGGTGTACTCGAAGCTTTCAGCGGGGGGCGCATCGCTATATCCGTAGCCGGGGTAGTCGGGCGCGATGACGTGATATTTCTCAGCCAGAGCCGGTATCAGGTTGCGAAACATGTGGGAAGAGCTGGGGAAACCATGCAGCAGGACCACAGTCGGGGCATCAACGGGGCCGGCTTCGCGATAGAAGATGTTGAGTCCGTCGACCTTGGCGTTTCGATAGGCGATGCGATTCGAGGCAGTTGCGGCGGATGAGGTCATGGGATTACTCCTTTTCCTGGAGCGGGAGAATTCGCCGCTCACGATAAACTAGATTCCGAACGTTCGGTAAATGGTTCATCGATTTGCAAATTATTTATAGAACAGCTTTCGGCCCGAATTCTTTACCGATCATTCTGTATACTCAATACGAGGACAGATATGGCTCTCGCGCGAATTGGCGGCGCTGAACTGATTGACAAGATTTCACAGGTCTTTCGCCGGCACGGATATGAGGGCGCGACGATGAGCCGCCTCTCTGCGGCGACCGGCCTGGAACGGGCGAGCCTGTATCACCGCTTTCGCGGAGGGAAAGATGAGATGGTCGCCGCCGCGGCTACCGCGGGCAACGCCTGGTTCGCGGAGCATGTCTTGCAGCCGCTCTCTCAGCCCGGCGACCCTGCCGATCAGGTGAAGGTGGTTTGCCTGCGGCTGCGAGAGTTCTATGATGACGGGCGGCTTCCATGCGTGCTTGAGTCGCTCTCGCTTCCGGCCGGTAGTGAGGAACTGCATCGCGCGCTGGATACTTCGCTGGACTCGTGGGTAGAGGCTTTTACCCTGCTCGCTCGCAAAAGCGGATTCTCTCCGGCGGCTGCCCGGGACCGCGCGGAGCAGGCAATTATAGAGATTGAAGGTTCGCTGGTGCTGGCGCGGGTGCGGGGGGATTCGGGGCCTTTCTTGCGTACGGTGCGGAAGTTGCCGAAACTGTTGACGGAGCCTTCCGCTTAGGCGCGTCTCACCGAATCAACTGCAAAGCGGCGCGGAAGAGTTCGTCGAAGCTTTCTCCGGCGGCTTTGTTTTTCTCTACTGCGGATTCGATGGCCTTCAACGCCGCGGGGCGCTGATAGCCGAGGTTCACGAGCGCGGAGAGGACATCGTCGGCGGCTGGGCCGGCTGAAACTCCAGTGACCGGGGCAATGGCCATATCTTCGAGCTTGTCTTTGAGTTCGAGGACGAGGCGCTCGGCGAGCTTTTTGCCGACTCCGGGGATGTGGGTGAGCATGGCGTGGTCGTGGCTGCGAATGGCGGCGACAGTGCGCTCTACGGCGAGCCCCGAAAGAATCTTGACGGCGAGCGCGGGGCCGACTCCGGTTACGGTGATGAGGCGCTCGAAGAGGCGCTTTTCGGAGCGATCCATGAAGCCGTAGAGCGCGATCAGGTCTTCGCGGACCTGGGTGTGGATGTGCAGCGCGGTCTCGGCACCCTCGGCGGGTAAAGCGGTGAAGGTGGTGACACTGATGGTGACGTCGTAGCCGACTCCGGATGCCTCGACGACTACTTGGCCGGGTTGTTTGGAGAGGATGCGTCCGCGGAGGTGGGCGATCATTTTGAGCCAGCTAAGGGGCGGTTAGCTGAAGAGCGGTCAGCTGAAGTCAGCGAGCCAGCAAGACGGCGAGTCAGCGTGTCAGCGGCCTTGTTTTCCATTCGAACCTTGTCACTTCCGCCAACGGGTTGGAGAGTCTCTTTCACCACTCTTTTCTCACTATATGCATCCGAACCTTGCTGCCTTGCTGCCTTGCTGCCTTGCTGCCTTGCTGCCTTGCTGCCTTGCTGCCTTGCTGACTTGCTTGCCCCTCATCCACGGCGGCGATAGAGGATTTGAAATTCGTAGCCCGGGTTGGCGGGGAAGAGCCCGGCGATGTGGCGCAGGCGTTCGGCCAATGCGGGCGCGGCGAGGAGTGGGTATTCGCGCTCGCGGAGGTCGGCGTAGTCGAAGTCGATGGTGAGCGAGAGCAGGTAGATCGCGATCGCGTCGGAGAAGGCGGATTCGAAATAGTTGGTCTTGGCCTTTTCGTCGACGACGGGCTCGGGAGCCGGCGCCGCGCTGACTTCGCGGATAGCGGCGTGGTCGCGTTTGCGTGCGGCGCGTTCGGCAGCGGGAGTCGCGCTGCGGCCGGAGCCGCGGTCGCTGTTGCGATCGAGCGCACGGCGGCGGCTCTCCCATGCGTCCTGACTGGTCTCGCCGCGGACCTGCGCTGTGGCCTGCGACCAGACGAGGGTGGCGAAGCTTTCGGGGACGCCGACGGCGTCGACGAAATGGTGGCCGGCGTTGATAAAGAACTCAAAGGCGAGCGCGAAACGGTCCTGCATGAGCCGGGTGGAGATGAAGGTCATCTCGGAGGTCTCGAAGTCGACGTTGCGGTGGCAGACGGCGCGGTCGCCGAGATCGACGGTGTAGGAGGGCGCGATGAGCACCTCTTCCTCGTCGGCAATGGTGAGGGGAACGAAATAATAGGCGTGCCGGGCGAGGCCTTTAGCTACGCCCGAGGGCACGGCCTGCACAACGCGGGCGAGATCGGCTTCGGCGAGGTGCGTATCGCCGAATGTTCCGTAGAAGATTCCGTTGGGAGATTCAACAACTGCCGTCTGCTGCGCGATCACGGTCGCGGGAAGCAGGCCGGCCTGGGCCACATCTGTCATAAGGTTGTATTCTAGCTGAGGGACGAGACGCGCACCTTGAGAAGCATGACCGCAACCGCAAACAGCACGGCAAATCGAGCCGCCGGAACAATCTTTGGAATTCCGCTGGGCGATTTTGGAATCTTTTCGAGCCTGCTGCTCTCGTTTTCACTGGGCTTCGCTTCGTTCTTTCTGGCGACGTTTTTGGCTATCTTTACGCTGCTCTTTTACAACGAGGGCGGCCATCATAATGTCGACTTTGCTGACACCTATAAGTTCGTTGGCCTGCCGGTCGGCTTGGTGGTTTTGGCGGTGAGCCTGATCTTCTTTGGCTCGCTCTATATCCGACGCAAAGTCTCTGGACGATAGCTGATGGCGTTGGTTACGATTCCGGTTGAAAGCTTGCTGGAGAGGCGACGGCCAGGCTCAGAAACTCAGGCGAGAGAGTGGTGTGCGCAGCTTGAGGCTGGGGAGATTCTGTTCTTTCCGCGATCGCCGATCGAGTTTGCTTCAGGGGATCTTGAATTTCTACTAGGCCAGCAGCAGACCGACAGTTCCCTGCATAAGAACATTGCTTACAAGCCAGTTCAGGATGCGTTGAGCGGCGTCGACACGAAGACTGCGGACGCTGCGGCGGTGATGCGCCTGCAGTTGATCATGCGCTGGTATTCGGCTGCGGTTGAGGGATTCCTGAGCGAATTTCTTGCGCCCTATGCGCGCCGCTGGAAGCTGGACTACGCGAGCTTTCGTCCGCAGGAGGAGCAGGGGCGCGACCTGGCTCTACGCAAGCGCAATGACCTGCTGCATACCGATGCTTTCCCGACGCGGCCTACACATGGGGCGCGGATTCTTCGCTTCTTCAACAATATTCATCCGACGCGGACGCGCGACTGGGTGGTCGGTGAACCGTTTCCTTCGCTGGTGAAGCAGTTCGCGCCAAAGGAGATTGCGTTGCCTGCGCCCGAGAATGGGGCGTCGAAGACGGCAAAGTCGCTGGCGCGTGGGATCGGTCTCGGCGCGGCGATTCCTTCTCTCAAGCGCTCGCCGTACGACGACTTCATGATGCGCTTCCATAACTTCCTAAAAGAGAATGAGGCATTTCAGGCGGGAAGCGTGAAGTATCCGTGGCAGTTCCCTGCCGGGTCGAGCTGGATGGTCTATACCGATACGGTTCCGCATGCGGTGCTGACTGGGCAGTATGCGCTGGAGCAAACACTTCTGGTTGCGCCGGAGGCGATGGTCACGCCGGAGAACTCTCCGCTGACGGTGCTGGAGCAGATGGCCGGGGCGCGGCTGGTCTGATTCTCTTATTTCTTGGAGTTTGCCTTCAAATACGCGATGAGGTCGCGGCGCTCCTTGGGTTTGGGAACATAGACCGGCATTCCGCTGCCCGGGACGAAGATGTCAGGGCCGGACAGCCACCGCTCGAGCGACTTGTCGTCCCACACGATGTGCGCTCTCTGAAGTGCTTCGGAATAAGAAAACCTGGCGACTGTGCCTGAGGTCCTTCCATAGACACCCCCTAGCATTGGGCCCTCGTCGTTTCTGTCGAGGGCATGACAGCCGGTGCATCGCCGCTCGAAGACATTCTTGCCCCGAGTGGCATCGCCGAGCGGGGCTGAGGCGACAGCGTCCGAGGGGCGAGCGCGGGCAACAACTACGGCGCTGACGAGCACCACGAGAGATGCGGCGCAGAACAGACGTGGCTTATTCATGTATTCAAATTCCTCGATTACGCCAGTGATGAATCGACGATCGCCAGGCGTCCGGGGTTGGAAAGATATCTTACCTCGGTGACTCCGAGGACGCTGCGGAGTTCTCCGGCAGGAACAACCATCGGCCCTGCATTCGGAGCTTTGCCCGGCGCGGGCTGCGGGAATGCGGTTGACGTTGCGGTGTGGAAGGAGACGTTTCCTTCGACCTTCTGGACGACTTGATGGATGTGCCCGTTCAGCACGGTGACTGAACCGAAGCGCTTCAGGTAGGAGAGCGCCTCTGCGCCATCCTGCGTTCCCCAGCCCCAGTCGGGATAGACCATCCATAGAGGGATGTGAGCGAAGACGACGATGGGCGTGGAGGCGGAAAGGCCGCCAAGATCGTTCTTGAGCCAGGCGAGCTGATCGGCGCCGAGCAGGCCCAGCTTGTCGATTTGCTGCGAATTGTTGAGGCCGATGAAGTGGACTCCCTTGTGGGTGAAGCTGTACCAGCCGGTGCCGGAGGTGCCTTTGCCGAAGCGTTCGAGATAGAGCACGCCATCGTCGGACGCGGTATCGTGCTCGCCGGGCACAGAGAACATCTCTCCAACCCTGGCGCCCTTGACGATTTGCTGGGCAGCGTCAAACTCGGCCGGCTTGGACGAGTGAGTGATGTCGCCGGTGTGCAGGAGCAGGTCGTGTTCGCCGGGTAGAGCATTGATCTTGTCGATGGCGAGCTTCAGCGTGCCGGTCACGTCCTGGTTGGCAGCCTTGTTGAAGCCGATGTGGCTGTCGCTGATCTGGACGAAACTGAAGTCCGCTGCACCTTTCGATACCGCTTGCTTGCCGCCGGCTGCGGCGAAGAGCCGCGAGGTGGGAACGCCGCCGGCCATGGTCCATAGGAGACCGGCTCCGGCCCAGGCCATGCAGCTCAGAAAGTTGCGGCGATCGACGCCGTCCGTGACGGAGTCTGCTTCATTTTTGTTAGTGATGATTTCAAGCTCGTCTGACATTGTTGAATCATTGTGCGTGTCGTTCATTGGCTGAATTCCTCTACGCATGCCAACTGGCGGAGACGCGGATTATTCCCGGTGAATGGAATAAATTTGCAGCAGGCCAGTTTTCTTCTGTGTACGGAGAGAGCACCCTCGCACGATGACGTTATTGCCCTGGAAGCGGAAAGAGCGGGAAAGTCCGGACGCGCCTGCATTTGAGGCGCTCGCGATGCCGTTGCTTCCATCGCTTTATAACGTCGCTCGTTGGCTGGCTCGTGATCCGACTGATGCAGAAGATTTGGTGCAGGAGACGGTTCTGAAAGCTCTGCGCGGATTTTCCTCCTTTGAACCGGGGACAAATTTCAAAGCATGGATCTTTCGCATCCTGAGAAATACTTATCTCACTTCCCGGTCGGGGCTGGCATCCCTGCGCACCGTTTCCCTCGAAGAACAAACGGACGGACGAGAAGACCAGGGTTGGAGTGCAAGTATCGAAGCGATCATCGACCGCCAGACCCCGGAGATTAACCTAATCCGTCTCGCCGATCGGGCTGCGCTGCAGGCCGCGATGGAGCAACTGCCGCCGCACCTGCTCGAGGTCGTGCTTCTCTGCGATCTGGAAGAGATGAAGTACAAGGAGATTGCGGCGGTGCTTGACGTGCCGATTGGTACGATCATGTCGCGCGTCGCGCGCGGTCGTGCCGCAATGCGACGGACGCTTCAGACTGGGCCGGCGCAGGCCAGGGAGGTACGATCGTGACGAACCACATCTCTCCAGAGATGCTTGCTGCACTTGCGGATGGGGAATTCCAAACGCCGGAGCTTCTCGCCGTTCAGGAGCATCTCGCCGGATGCCCGGCCTGCACTAGCAGCGCCTTGGCGCAGACGCTGCTCAAATCCTCGATCGCAAGGGCAGGACGACGGTATGAGATGCCGCCAGAGTTGGCCGAACGCGTTTCGCGGCAGATCGCGCGGGAGAGAGCGAACGCTCAGCCTTCACCGCGCGTTGCATTCGCTGCAGGACAGAGCGTGATGGGTGGATATGCAGCGTTGGCGTGGGCGACGGCGGCGGTGCTGTTGGTTGCCGTTTCACTGACTGGCAGTTGGTTCCTCGTGGAACAAAACTCCAGCAAAAAGATGGCTGTGGCCTCGGCTGACGAAGCGCTGGTTTCTGAGGTTTTCGACCAGCATGTGGCTACACTTGCTGCGGCTGGAACGCCGCAGGTGGTTTCATCCGATAACCATACGGTCAAGCCATGGTTTCAGGGCAAGCTGCCATTTGCCTTTAATCTTCCTGAGAATCTTCCCTCCGGTGTGTCACTCGATGGAGCGAACCTTACCTACCTGCGCAACCAGCCAACGGCGCAGTTGCTCTTCAGTGTTGGAAGGCATCGGGTTTCGTTCTTTGTGATGGAAAAGACCAAGAGTGCCGCGACGGGAGAGCTACCGCCGGATCACTCTGGATTTCATGTGATGAGCTTTGCGAGCGGCGAGCTGGAAGGGGTTGCGATCAGCGATGTGAATCCAGCCAAGCTAGCTGAGCTGGTTGGGAGTCTGGCGCAGGCGCAAAACAAGAGCACCAAATAGCAGCGCCTGCATCTCGGTTCTGAAATGCAGGCGCGGGACTTATCGCAACTGCGACTTGGCGAGAGCCGTCTTTGCGTCGAGGGCATAGACATTCTTCGCCAGGCCCAGCAGCTTCAGCAGCTGAATGCCCATGTAATTGAAGTCAATTTCGTACCAGGCCATTCCATGCCGCGCTGATACGGGATGCGCGTGGTGGTTGTTGTGCCATCCCTCGCCCCCGGTGATCAGTGCGATCAGCCAGTTGTTGGTAGAGTCATCGTGGCCCTTGAACCGCTGCGAACCCCACATGTGAGTCGCCGAGTTCACCAGCCAGGTAACGTGCATGCCGATGGTGACGCGAAGGAAGATTCCCCAAAGCGCCCACGAAACGCCGCAGGCCCATCCGCCGAAGGCCGCGCCGCCGAGAAGCAAGCCGACGCCGACCGTGGTGACGGGGACCCAGTGATACCTGCTCAGCCATTGGTGGACGGGATCTTTGGCGAGGTCGGGCGCGTAGCGGGAGAGCACCTTGGAGTCGCTGTGGAGCGAGCCGTTCAGGATCCAGCCCATGTGCGACCACCATGCGCCGTCGCGCGGGGAGTGCGGGTCGCCCGGCTTGTCGGTGTACTGGTGGTGCATGCGGTGGACGGCGACCCAGTAGAGGGGTCCGCCCTGGAGCGCCATGGTCCCGCAGGCGGCCATAACGTATTCGAGCCACTTGGGCGTCACGTAGCCACGATGGGTCAGCTGCCGGTGGTAGCTCATGCCGATGCCGACATTTTGTCCGACCAGCCACACGGCGAAAAAGACCACGACCGACGACCAGCGCCAGTGAAAGGCGGATTGCACGATTGCCGCCGCGGCCAGCACATGAAAGAGCGCGATCGTGACGAAGAAGACCCAGTTGAACTGATCCGATTTCTGCTGGGTGCCGCTTGAGACTACCGCAGGCTGTGCAGGCGCGGTTGCGGTGCGTTCTGCAGGAGTTTCAGATATCAGGGTTGGCATGTGTATCCCCACTGTTTTCAGGCTAATACCGGGGAAATGGAGCGCCTGTAAGACTTCCGTAATATTCACCTGCTTTTGTGGTATGCAGACGGGCGGCAGTGGCGATATCCTTGCTCCAACTCTGAAGGGCTTTGAACACCTTGAAATTTGCCTCGGTTTTCTCTCATCGCAGTAATAAATTCGTCCTGCCCGTCGTGGCGCTCACCATTCTATTTGCAGGGTGGTATCTCACTCGCAGCGGAAGCCCCGACGTTCTCGCCGCCCCGGCCTCGGCCTTCCCGGTTGCTGTAGATCAGTCGGCCTTCATCACGGCGCGCAACCTAGCCGCTCAGGCGCACGGCACTGATGAGCAAGAGCAGGCAGAGGCGGCTGTTCGGGTCGCCGACCATGCCGTCGACCAGGCCTTTGAAACGGCGCTTCGCGAGGCGATTGCCGACATGAATCCGCTCACGGGCGAGGCATTAGCGACTTCGCAAAAGATCGCAGTGCTGGAAACGACCGTCGAGGAGGAGAAACAACATGTGGTCGCGCTCACCAGCGCGCGACTCAAGACCGCTAGCCAGAATGATGTCGCGCAGTTGGGAGAACGCGCGCAGGCGCAACTGGATTTTGACACCGACAGGCTGAATGAGCTGCATCGAGACCTGATTTTGCTGGGGGGCGATAAACAGGCCAGGATTCAACAGGCGTTTGACGAACATGACGCTCTGCAGGAACAGCCAATCGTCAGTCCCACGGCGGAAGACGATCTGGAAGCCTCGCAAAACCTCGTCACCCTGCCGGGAAAATTCCGGGCCTTTCTCGAGATGCGCTCCCGCGAGAAGCAACTGCGGCAGGCGGGCGAGGCGGCAACCGCCGCGGTGAGATTGACCCAACAGAAAGAAGCCATCGAGCGACAGGAACGGCCCTCGCCGGATTCCGGCGCCAAAACTAATTTGGCCGCGGCAAACATCGACACGCCGCAAGCTCTCTCGATCCAACAAACGGCTATGGAATATGACGCTCGCATTCAGGACCAGCAGCAGCTTGCGGCTATCTATCGTTCGTGGGCGGACCTTACCAGAACGAAGCGGCTAACCGTGCAGCACGGCATCCTGCTGGCCCTGGCGATTATTGTCACAGTCTGTCTGGCGGTGCCCTTCGGCATCGTTCTGATCCGGCGCGAGCTTGCCAAGAAGGTCAAGGAAGGGCGCAGCAGGTTGGGCCGCTATCCTGTTATTGCAGAGCTCCTCGTCGAGGCGCTGGCGCTGGCGATCATCCTCATCGTGATCTTTGGCGCACCCGCCGGGACGCCTTTAGCCTAGTCCGTGATGAAGGCCTGGGCGGTCTAGGTTCCCGACATCTCGCGGACTTCCGCGGCGATCGTGCGCACCCCATCCGGCTTGGCCTCGTCCACTCGCCCGAAGATCATCTTGCCGGAAGCGGTCTGCAGCACCGAGGTGACGGTGATCTCGATGGCACGGCCGATCATCCGGCGCGCGTGGTCAACGACTACCATCGTGCCGTCATCCAGATAGCCAACGCCCTGGTTGTATTCCTTACCTTCTTTGAGGATGACAATGTTCATCTTCTCCCCGGGCAACACAACGGGACGCAGCGAGTTCGCGAGGTCGTTGATGTTAAGCACCGCGACCTTGTGCAGGTGCGCGACCTTGTTCAGGTTGAAATCGTTGGTGACGATCTTGGCCCTGAGTTTTTTGGCGAGCTCAATCAGCTTGAGGTCAACCTCTTTGATCTGAGGGAAATCTTCTTCAATGATCTCGATGGTGAGCTGGGCATTGCCTTGCATGCGCTGCAGGATATCGAGGCCGCGGCGACCGCGCTGGCGCTTCGATCCGTCAGAGGAGTCTGCGACCATCTGCAGTTCGTGAAGGACAAACTCGGGGACGGCGAGCGTGCCCTCGAGAAAACCGGTGTCCGCCATATCGGCAATGCGGCCGTCGATGATGGAGCTGGTGTCGAGGATTTTCTGTGTACCGGTGGTGGCGTCGGTGTTGAAAAGGTCGCCAAGAGCGGCGAGGTTCAACAATGCTCCTTTGCTCGCGCCAACCACCAGCCCGACATAGGACATGAAGAGCAATACCAGGATCTGCAACAGTTCCTGAGTGCCGCCGGCCGGAATGCTGTTGCGCAGGACAGCGCTGAAGAGAAAGGCTCCGAAGATACCCAGGATGCTGCCCACGACGGCGCCAATGAGCCGCTTGAGGCTCAGTGCCCGCACGCGGAGCTCAAAGACGATCATGAGCCCTGCGGCAGCGGCCCCGCCGATGGCGGCAATCCAGGGATTGAAACCGGTTGGATGAAAGAAGTAAGCAGCGATGCTGAGGATGAGGATAAAACCAACGCGTATGAAGACTAAGTCCATGGGAATGACTCCAAAACCAGCCCTTTTTTGATTCTTATCTGTTTCTTGGAACAGGCAGGCACTCGGAGTATACCGGGAGGCCGCTTCGAGGAGCAAAGTAAAACGGCACGCCTGTGGCGCGCCGTTTTTGAATTTACGAGATCAGAGCGGAACCTCGGTCGCGGGGCTTTCTCAGTATTTAGGAACGCTGGGGTCCACCTGCTCCGACCATGCCGTGATGCCGCCGGCAAGATTCTGGATGTTACGGAATCCTGCCTGCTTCAACAGCTCAGCGGCCTTCTGGCTGCGTCCGCCCATCTTGCAATGGACGACGATCTCGCGGTCCTTATCAAGCTCGTTGACGCGGGCCGGCAAGTCGCCGAGGGGAATGAGATGGCCGCCGAGGTTGGCGATCTGGAATTCGTGGGGCTCGCGAACATCGAGCAGGAAGATGTCTTCGCCGGCATCGCGTTTTCGCTTGAACTCGGTGACCGACAGTTGGGGAATTCCGTTGTTCACTGTTTCCTCCGTTTTTGCCGGGGGCAGGATGCCGCAAAACTGATCGTAATCGATGAGCTCAGTGACCGTGGGATTGTCGCCGCAGACCGGGCATTCGGGGTTCTTGCGCAGCTTGAGCTGGCGGAAGTTCATGTTGAGTGCGTCGACCAATAAGAGGCGCCCGATGAGCGGTTCGCCGACGCCGAGGATGAGCTTGATGGCTTCGGTCGCCTGGATAACGCCCACCAGTCCGGGCAGAATGCCGAGAACGCCGCCCTCGGCGCAGGAGGGAACAAGCCCGGGCGGAGGAGGCTCGGGATAGAGGCAGCGATAGCAAGGCCCGTCTTTGGTCGCAAAGACGCTGGCCTGGCCCTCGAAGCGGAAGATCGATCCGTAGGCGTTAGGCTTGCCGGTGATCACGCAGGCGTCGTTGACGAGGTAGCGAGTCTGGAAGTTGTCGGTGCCGTCAGCAATCACGTCGAACTGGCTGATGATATCGAGCGCATTTGCGCTGGTCAGCATGGTCTCGAACTTGACGATTTCGATGAACGGATTGAGGCCCTTGAGCCGCTCTTCGGCGGAGTCGATCTTCGGACGGCCGATGCTCTCGGTGCTGTGAATGATCTGGCGCTGCAGGTTGCTCGAGTCGACAACATCGAAGTCGACGAGGCCAATGGTGCCGACACCGGCAGCGGCGAGGTAGAGCGCGAGCGGCGAACCGAGTCCGCCGGTGCCGACACAGAGCACCTTGGCGGCCTTAAGCTTTTTCTGGCCCTCCATGCCGACCTCGGGCAGGATGAGGTGACGCGAGTAGCGGGCAATCTCTTCGTTGCTCAAGTCGGGCAGCTTCTGCTCGGCACTCACAGGATGTTCAACCAACGTCGCCATCAGTTTCCTCTTTCTGTGCCAACCCGATCTGCTCCCAATCCACCTGCTATCGAAGGGATGATTGTAAGTGAATCGGTTTCTGTAACAATGGTTGTATCTTTTTCGGGAAGATAGCGCACGTCTTCGTCGTTCAGGTAGACATTGACGAAGGAGCGCAGCTTGCCATCGTCAGTGTAGAGATGTTTCTTCAGATCGGGGTGCTGCGCCGTCAGCTGAGAAAGCGCCTCGCCAACCGTGGCCGCGGTGACCATCACCGTCTCCTGCTTTCCGGTGTAGACGCGCAGCGGCGTGGGGATATGGATATTCATGCGGGAATGCTCCTCAATCTTTCATTGGCCTTTTCCTGGGCCTCGCCGTCGACTTCGATCGGTTCGGACTCAAGGGCCTTTTCTTCTTCGGTGGCGCCTGTGAGTAGAAACGAGTTCGTCTCCTGCGCGTTACCCTTTGCGACCGCCGTAATCACATACGAGCAGCCGAGCCAATGCGCGCCGGCCAGATCAGTGACCGACCATTGCGCCGGGTGATCGGGGTGGGAGTGGTAGAAGCCGACGATATCGTGGCCGCTCTCCCTTGCCTGGCGCTGGATTTTGACCAGCTCCTGCGGGGCAATGTTGTAACGGTTGCGCGGAGAATCGGTGCGCGTGTTGCCGGCGCGGACCGCCGACTCGACGATATTCGCAAACACTTCATCAACGCCGATCGCGGACCGGCCAAGAAGCACGCCGCAACACTCATGGGGATAAGTCTCCTCACCGTGAGCTCGCATTGCTTCGTAGATCGCCATGGTCAACTTCAACATCGTGTGTTCACTCCTCCGTTTTTACTCATTCCAGAATCGTTCGCTCAGATACTTGTCTGCCGAGTCGCACAAAATTGTAACAATGACTGTATCTTGAAGCCGCTCCGGTCGGCTTGCGGCGATTTCTTCGGCGACGCGCAGCGCTGCCGCGACATTGGCTGCGGCAGAGACGCCAACTAAAACGCCTTCTTCGCGGGCCAACTGCTTGGCCATCCTGTAGGCGGCTTCTGTTTCCACCTCGATGTTGCGGTCAGCGAGCGCGGGATCGTAGATTGCAGGCACGATCGCCGAGGCCATATGCTTCATGCCTTCAAGGCCGTGAAACGCCGAGTCGGGCTGCATGGAGATGCATTCGATGCTGGACGAATATTCCTTCAGGCGCCGCGTGGTTCCCATGAAAGTGCCGCTCGTGCCCAGCCCGGCGACGAAGTGGGTGATCTGGCCGTCGGTCTGACGCCAGATCTCCGGCGCCGTCGTTTTGTAGTGCGCGCGCCAGTTCGCGTCGTTGCCGTACTGGTCGGCGTAGTAGAAACTGTCACCACCCGTGGCGGCCATTTCGCGCGCCTTGCGGATGGCGCCATCGGAGCCGTCGGCGGGGTCGGTAGAGACGACTTCGGCGCCATAGGCAGCCAGAATTTTCCTGCGCTCGGGCGAGACGTTGCCGGGCATGCAGAGGGTGACGCCGAAATCCATGGCCGCGCCGAGCATGGCATAGGCGATGCCCGTATTCCCGCTGGTGGCGTCTAGCAGCCTCTGCCCCCGAGTCGCCTTCGAGGCTCCGAGCAGACCCCGGGCCTGGGCGTCGGCGACGATCGAAGACGCGGCGCGGTCTTTGATCGACCCCCCGGGGTTGACCCACTCCGCTTTGGCGAGAATCTGTGCGCCGCCCAGATGGGCAGCGATTTTCTCGAGCCGGATGAGCGGCGTATTACCGATGCGGTCGAGAACTCCCATTCCGAGTTTGGCAGCGATGGCAGTGGTCATGATCGAGCTTTGATTGCGACGTGTCTGATGAATGTGCGAAAGTTAAATCGGAATCCGGGTCGCCGGCCAGGTTGCGGCCGGGCTTGGGCTAGGCGCTTTCGTGTAGAAAACACCGACATCGCTGATCGCGGTTCAATCCCATTTCCGTTACTTTCGTCCCTACGTCGTAGAGAGTTCCAAAACTAGTGTAACTTCAGCTTGAGGTCGAGCGCCAATGCCAATCAAAGTCCATCGTCCCACCTTTGATCAGATCGTCAGCGATCTCCGTGCCTCCAGGTTTGATGTTCGAGAGGTCCCCGGGGTCGCAGGAGAGATGCTGGTCGAGAAAAATGGGGTGGGTGCCGTTCTCAAAAAGTCGGCGGATGGCAAGTCCGCCTCGCTGACGGCAAACCCGGGATTCCTGCTCGGCGGCGAGATCAGCCGGCTACTCGACCGCGGTAATCAGAAGTTTTTGAAGACCAGTAAGCTGGAGGTTCCGGCAACCGCCGACCACCTGCGGGCAGTCCATCATTTCGCCGAAGAGCTACGCGAACGAGCTGGCTCAGAAAGCCTCTACAATGAGTCGCTTGGCACGGTCAGTGATGTCTACCTATATGACCGGGTGAAGGGGCGGGAACATAACTCAGCTCCGACCAATTCCGGCGGCCATTAGAGGAAGTCAGTTCTACGAATCCACCCGCCAATTAGTCCAGGGCGCTGAAGATTTGTTCCAAGGGCAGGAAAATCTGCGTGCTCGCTACAAGTAGCTGTCCCGTCGCGGGAATATTCAAACCGTTTGGGGTGCAAACGAAAGCCTCTCTGGTCGCCGGATCGAGAATCCAGACGTGTTCAGTTCCAAAATCGAGGTAGTCCTTCACTCGTTCGCGCATGCTGCGCAGGCTATCGTCTTTTGAGAGAAGTTCGATACAAGCCAACGGAGGAACAGTAGCAATCGGCTCACGCGGCTGATTCGCCCTTACCAGGCAGATGTCCGGCACCCGATATCTGGTCGCCGAAACCTGCACACGTTGCTCCGGCCGGACCTCGATTTGCCACTCGCGCTGATGGTTCCAAAACCATGCGGTAATAGCGGCCTGCAGGATGCTATGCTCCGACTCGCCCACGTTGCGCTCCCGCACTTCGCCGTCCACGAAATCGCAGTCCGGACGATAGCTCGTGCTTAGATACTCTGCCAGCGAAATGAGGGTTGAAGTCGCCATTGCTTGTCTCTCGTGCGGCTGCTTCCATGGTACTCCCTGCTGTTACTCGTTCCGCAAAGCCACCATAGGCTCAACGCGGGAGGCCCTTCGTGCCGGAATGAAAGCGGCGAGCGTGCCGACGACACCGAGACCGAGCGCCGCGGCGATATAAGACAGAGGATCAAGCGCTGGAACATTAAACAGGAAGCTCTGCACCAACCTCGTAGCCAAGACGGAAACGACAAGTCCGCCGAAAATCCCGACCGCAATCAGCCGCCAGCTCTGGCGCAGGAAGAGCGTCAAAATCGATTCGCGAGTGGCGCCGAGAGCAATGCGGATGCCGACCTCCTGCTGGCGCTGGCTGACGAGTTGCGAGAGCACTCCGTAGAGGCCGGCCATCACCATCAATGCTGCGAGGGCGGCAAACGAGCCGATCAGATAGACGCCAAGTCGCTGGTTGCCGGTCGCGTCGTCGAGCGCGCTTTGCATCGACTTGAGGTCGTCCACGGCAAAACCGGGCGCGGTCTCGCGCATGACGCGGTGAATGGTCTGCGACAAGTCCACATCGCCGCTGGTATGCAGGATAAATTGGGTCGCTGACGCGAGCACGAACGAGTAGAAGAGCGAGTCGCGGGGGATTTGCTGATACGAGAGTGTGAGCTCGGGCCTTGGTAGCCTCGGTCATGTTGTGGCGAATGTTGTTCTCGAGGACGCCGACGATGGTGTAAGGCTGCAGCATGCCCGTATCTTTGCCGCCGAGATCGAGCTGCTGGCCGATCGGGTTGATGTTGCGAAAATACTTGTCCGCAAGGGCCTGATTGATGACCGCGACAAAAGGAGCGCTGCCGGTATCGCTCATCGGAGATCGCGCGGCCATTCACGATCGCGGTGCCGATCGCCTGCGAGTAGTCTCCGCTCATCACGCGAATCTTGGCATTGCGCGAGTCTTTTCCGGAGTCGCTCTTGGGCTGGCCAACGAGGTCGAAGCTGGTATGCATATCGACTCCGTCGAGCGGCGTGGATGAGGCGAGCGCGGCGACGCGCACTCCGGGTAGATGGCGCAACCGATCAAGCAGCGGCCGATAGATGGTATTGGCGATAGAAGTCGCCGGAGCAGCGGCGGCGAAGTTCCCAATCGAGCTTTGGAAGGCGAGATAGCCCCCTGAGTCGGGCGGCGTCGCGGTGAAGGTGATTACATGCTCGGTCTAGAAGCCGAGCCGTTGGTGTTGGAGATTGTAGAGGGTGTGAAAGAGCAGGCCGGTGGCGACGAGCAGAATCGCTGCGATGGCGACCTCGCCGGAGACGAGCCATCCCGCCATACGCGAACGCGCGGCGTGCGGCGTCGAAGCGCGTGACTGGGCGCGCAGTGCTGTTTCCGGCTGGACTTTCCATGCCAGCAACACGGGCAGCAGCGAGGACAGAAGCGTGACCGCGATGGCCACGACCGCCAGCATGGCTAGAACCGAAAAGCGCAGATGAATCTCGGAGGCGCGCGGCATCATGCCTTCGGGGGAGCTTATGCAGAGACCACAGGATGGCGGTAGAGAGGCCGAGTCCGACTGCCGAGCCCAGCACGGCGAGCAAGCCGCCCTCGACAAGCAACTGGCGAATCAATCGCCAACGGTCCGCCCCCAGCGCTGTGCGCACTGCAAACTCCTGCTGCCGCGCGAGGCAGCGGGCGAGCTGCAGGTTGGCGACATTCGCACAGGCGATCAACAAGACAAGGGCCAGAGCAGCGAACAATCCCAGGAAGACGGGCCTGGCCGAATGAGTCACGGCGTTCTGGAAAGGGATCGCCGTAAGATGCAGGTCTTTGGCTTCTTTGGGATCGTCTTTGGCGATGGATTTTGCGGTCGTATCCAAATCGGCTCGCGCCTGATCGAGCGTCACTCCGCGTCTCAAGCGTCCAATCAGCGTGAGGAAGTTGTACCCCCGTTCGGTCATCATCTCCTTGGTCGGCTGGAAGGGCAGCCATACGGCCTCGGTCGTGGTGTACATCTCGGTATCGGGGAAGTGAAACTCGGGCGGCATGACGCCGACCACCGTATGGGGGACGGAGCCAACACGGACCATCTGCCCGACGATGTTTGGATCGGCCTTGAATTGCGCACGCCAAAGTTGATCGCTGAGGATTGCAGTGGGCGGTGCTCCCATTTCGCCGTCTGCCTGGGTGAATCCGCGACCGATGGCCGGCTTGGCCCCGATCATGTTGAGCAGGTTCCAGGTGAGCTTGGGCCCGAAGACCGTCTCGCCGCCCTGGGCGGTCTGGATGATCGCGACGTCCCCCTCATATCCGGCTGCTTCCTCGAGCACGCGCGAACGCTGGCGGATATCTTCAAGGTTGCGCCAGGAGGTCGATCCGTAACTCCCAGCTGCCTCACCCGGCGGCCCGAAGAGAATGAGCCGGTCGGCAGCGTAATAAGGCAGCGGCCGGATCAGCACCGAGTCGATGACCGTGAAGAGTGCGGCATTGGCGCCGATGCCCAGCGCCAGAGTCAACACGGCGGTGATTGCAAATCCGGGCGACTTGCGCAGTTGGCGTAGCGCGAAGGCAAGGTCGTTAAGAATGCTCGTCATTGCTGGGCTTGACCCTTCAGAAAGTGAGCGTGCAAGACCGTAAAAGGGAATGACGGGCTGGGTGGCCGTTCAGTTTCCCGTTTCTGGTGCTGCCAACATACCATGCGGAATCGCCGCCACTTGCGGCGCTGCTAAAATTAGGGGAGTTATGGCGGCGTCTGCGAGTGTTTCTCCTGAAATTCTGACCAGGTATGAGCCCGTGATCGGGCTCGAAGTCCATGTGCAACTGCTTACCCGGACCAAGGCCTTTTGCGGCTGCTCGGCGAAGTTTGGGGCGCCACCGAATACTCAAACCTGCCCGGTCTGCCTCGGACTGCCTGGCGCGCTGCCGGTGCTGAACAAACGCGCGGTCGAATTTGCGGTGCTGGCGGCGACGGCGATCAACTGCGAGGTTCGCGAGCGCTCCATCTTCGCGCGCAAAAACTACTTCTACCCTGACCTGCCCAAGGGCTACCAAATTTCGCAGTTTGACAAGCCACTGGCCGAGCACGGTTATCTCGACGTCAGCACGCCCGACGGCGGTAAGCGCATCGGCATTACCCGCCTGCACATGGAAGAAGACGCCGGCAAGAGCATGCATGAGGGATTTCCCGAGTCGGCGACGAAGACTTATGTCGACCTCAACCGCTGCGGGACTCCGCTGATAGAGATCGTCAGCGAGCCGGACATTCGCACCCCCGACGAGGCTTATGAATACCTGAATAAGCTCAAGGAGATCCTGCTCTACACCGGCGTGAGCGATTGCAACATGGAAGAGGGTTCGCTCCGCTGCGATGCCAACGTGAGCGTGCGACCGCGCGGGCAGGAGAAGTTTGGCACCAAGGCGGAAGTCAAGAATGTGAATAGCTTCCGGTATATCCGCTCGGCTCTTGAGTATGAAATTGAGCGGCAAGTTGAGCTGATCGAGAGCGGCGGACGGGTCGTGCAAGAGACGCGGCTATGGAATTCGGTCGAAGGCCGCACCTACTCCATGCGCTCGAAGGAGCAGGCGCATGATTATCGCTATTTTCCCGAGCCGGATTTGCCCCCGCTGATCGTCAGCGCGGAGTGGAAGGCGGAGATATTACAGGCGATGCCTGAGCTGCCGGAGGCCCGGCGCACACGGTTCATGGCTGAATACGAGCTGAATGCGCAGGATGCGCAGACGCTCACGGCAACGCGCGAGTTCGCCGATCAGTTTGAGGTCGCGGCGCGGGCGGCAAAGAGTCCGCGCCGCGTGGCCAACCTGGTCAACAGTGAGCTGGTGACTCGGCTTAAGCTGCACAATCTTGAACTCGATAAATCGCCGGTGACGATGAAGGGCATCGCCTTTGCCGCTGATCTAGCGGAAGAAGGCAAGCTCTCGAGCAAGCAATGGAAGCAGCTCTTCGATATTGCGTTTGAGAAGGGCGAGGATTTCCCCATCGTCTACGAGCGGGAGAAGCCGCAGCAGGTGAGCGATCCAGCAGCGATTGAGAAGCTGATAGACGAGGTCATTGCCGCGAATCCTAAGCAGGTAGAGCAGTATCGCGGCGGGAAGAAGACGGTGGCTGCCTTCTTCGTTGGTCAAGTGATGAAGCTGTCGAAGGGGCAGGCGAATCCGGGATTGCTGAATGAGTTGGTGGTCAAGAAGCTAGAGTCTTAGCCTCAAGCGTCCGGGTTGAGCGCATAATCGAAGAGAGGCTTTTCGTGATGGCCACGAGCACATTCATCTCGGTCGCCGAGTATCTGAATACAAGCTACCGTCCAGACTGCGACTATGTAGACGGCGAAGTCTTGGAGCGTAATTTGGGTGAACTGGAGCATGCGCGGCTGCAGACGGCGATTGCCGCTTGGTTTTTCGCTCATCAGCGGGAGTGGAACATCATCACCGTTGTCGAACAACGGGTTCAGGTTTCGGAAAGGCGCTTTCGGATTCCCGACATCTCGGTGTTAAGCCGGGATCAGCCGATGGAGCCAATCGTTCGCGTGCCACCGATCATTTGTTGCGAGGTGTTATCAAGGTCCGACACCATGCGTTCGTTACGCGACCGAGCCAATGACTATGTTAGATTTGGCGTCCAGCATGTCTGGGCGTTCGATCCCGTGCTACGAGAAGCCTTTGTTTGCGATGCGAAAGGGTTCCACGCTCCTGACAAGGAACAGCTAATCGTTCCGAGAACGGCGATCTATCTGCCTCTCCAGCAAATATTTGCGGAACTCGACTAAGCATCGTTCGATTCCGAGCAGGTACTAGCGTTCAGCTCCGCTAAAGAGAAAATCCATTGGCCAATCGGGCTTGATGCCGTGTTGGCGTACCAGCGTCGCCAGCTGCGCGTAGTGGCGGATGCCGTGGAGGAAGGCGTGGAAGAGTATTCTCTTTCGCGTTGCGCTTCGCTTGCCTGCGGAGATGGTGGTGAACTCCAACTGCTGGTCCCAATTGATGGATTCGTCGTCGATCAGTTTGCGATAGCGAGCTATGTTTCGGTCGTGCAACGCGAACAGCTCTTCTGCCGAACCTTTCGGGACCTTTTCATAGGGAGTTACCGGCTCACCACTTAGCCGCTCTGCATAGCGGAGCTCGACGGCGATGATGTGGCGGAGCAGTCCGCGAACTGATCCTGTCCCGTAAACGTCACAGGGAAATTCAAGGGCGACCGTATTGGCGGCGAGAAGCGCTTTCCAGCGCTGAGTCGTGAGGTTGCTCCAACTCTAGGAGTTCTAACGCGGATAAGACAGGCGGGGTCATAGGTGCTCACTGGTTGTAGATCGAAAGTGCTAGGCCTGCCACGGGTTGACCACCGTGATCGACAAGTCATCGAAGTGCTTTACGTTTCGGGTTGCTAGCGAAGCGCGGCGCGTCACGGCGATGGCGGCGATCATTGCATCCAGTGGCTTGTAATCACGGCCCTCACGTTTCCGCTTCGCCATTAGTCTGCCAGCTTCGGTGGCAGCACGTGCGTCGAAATCAACCACTTGTCCTCGCAAGTCGTGAAAGAGGAGGGCTGCTAGAGCAAGCTCAAGATGACTGCGCCGCTTGCCGGGAGGCATAAGATTCAGTCCAAATTCAACTTCGAAGACATTTACGGAACTCGTCCATATTTCATGCTCGGGTTGCCGATCTAACCATCCGACGACCGAGGGTTCTGCAATCGGCTGCATCAGGGCGGAGAGTACGTCAGTGTCAAGCAAGATCATCGTCAGGATCTGTCTCATCTACGAATGAAGGAATTCTCATCTCCCATCCCGGCATTTCTGGTAGGTCGAACCCGAGTCCGCTACCAGAAAATCTTGCTGCGATTCTCGTACCCAATCCTGACCCTTCTGGCTTGTCCTTGGTCATCGCGTCGCGCAAAATCTCGCGCACTTCTTCCTCCATGCTTCGTCCGTGACGCGCGGCGCGGTCGCGGAGCTGGGCTTTGACTTCATCTTCGAGATTGCGGACTACGAGCTGTGCCATCTTTTCATCCGAATGATATCATGATATCACTTTTCATTTTGCCGCTTGGGCTGCAGCGCCCGATATCCGACGTCGCGGCGGTAATACATGCCGTCAAAGTCAATCCGGCCTATGCCGTCATAGGCAAGATCGAGGGCCTCTTGCAGCGTGTCGGCCGCGGCGGTGACGCCGAGAACGCGACCCCCGCTGGTGAGATATTCGCCATCCAAAAGCGTCGTTCCGGCGTGGAAGACCTGGGCGACTTGGGCGGCGGCTTCGAGGCCGGAGATCTTTTTCCCTGCCGTGTAGCTGCCGGGATAGCCTTCTGAGGCAGCGACGATGCAGGCTGAGGCTCCGGGCCGCCAGCGGAATTCCGTATCGCTGAGCCGCCCCTCGACGCAAGCTTCGAGTCCTTCGACGAAATCGCTTTCGAGGCGCACCAGAATCGCCTGGGTCTCGGGGTCGCCGAATCGGGCGTTGTATTCGAGCACCATCGGTCCGCGCGCAGTCATCATCAGGCCGCAATAGAGGACGCCGACAAACGGCGTGTCCTCCGCAGCCATGCCGTCGATGGTTGGCTGAGCGACGTGCTGCACCAGCCACGCTTGCATGGATTCAGCGAGCATGGAATCGGCGGTGTAGACGCCCATGCCGCCGGTGTTCGGACCGGTGTCGCCTTCGCCGATGCGTTTATGGTCTTGCGCGGGAACGAGCGGGGTAGCGTGCCGGCCGTCGGATAGAAGCAGGAACGAGAGCTCTTCGCCCTCCAGAAACTCCTCGATAACGATCGACCCTTCGATCGTGCCCAGCAGCTTGCCGGTGAAGAGTCCGGCAATCGCAGCTTCGGCCTCCTGTTTGGTTTCGCAAATCAGCACACCCTTGCCGGCGGCGAGGCCGTCGGCCTTGACGACGACCGGCAAGTGAAAGAGCGCGAGCGATTCGAGCGCCTCAGCCTCGCTTGAAACGGCGGCGTATTTGGCGGTCGGAATATTGTGCCGCTGCATAAATCGTTTCGCAAAGGCTTTGCTGGTCTCGAGCATCGCGGCTGCGCGAGTGGGCCCGAAGACAGGCAGGCTGCGGCGGCGCAACTCGTCCACCAGGCCGAGCGATAGCGGCAGTTCGGGGCCGACGACGGTGAGGTCGGGCTTCTCTGCGGCGACGACGCGGAGCAGATCGTCGAGATCGCTCTGCCGCGCCGGAACGCAGCGCGCGATAGAGGCGATGCCGCCGTTGCCGGGCGCGCAAACTATCTCGCCGACTCGTGAAGACTTGGCGCAGGCCCATGCAATGGCGTGTTCGCGGCCGCCTGAACCGATGATGAGAACTTTCATGAAGCTGACAGACTCCTGCCCCGGCGAATGGTTATGTTTCGAGGCGTTCCTCCGAGGCTAACTCAGTGGGGTGTGGAATCCAAGCGGGGTCCGCGATGCATATCCGTGGCAATCGACTTCAACAGCATCGCATCGGCCGAGTCGTTGCTGAGTTCCCACGCCATTACGCCGCCAAGCCTGTGACCGTGTGCGTACTCGACCTTGGTGCGAATCGAGACCGGATCGTCGAAGGTCCAGAAGGTCTTGCCGGCATAAAGCCATGGCGTTTGCGATTTGGGGTCGCGATAGAGCTTGAATTTAGGCTCAATCGACTGGATGTAGCTGTAGAAATGTTCGCCATGGATCGGCTGCCCCGACTGAAACAGGCCGTGGTTGACGTCGGCGACACCGCTCCACCCGTAGGCGTAGAACGGTATGCCGAGCAGCATTTTCCCCGGCGGAATTCCGCTTTGCTCGTAGGTCTGGAGCGTCGCGTCGATGTTGTTGCCGGCAAGCGGATCGCCCGCGATCGCATAGAGCGGCGCATTCATCCCAGTCGTGCGGCTCCAGGGACCGTTGTAGTCGTAGCTCATTACGTTGATCTGGTCGACGAGCGCAGCGACGGCCCCCAGGTTAAAGCCTTGATAACGGCTCGCGCGGGCGGCTATTGCAATGCTCAAATTGAGGTTCGCGTGCAGGGCGTCGAGTTGACGGCGGAATTCGGTGAGAAGGCCGAAATAGTTGTCCTTGTCAGCGAATGTGGGATACTCCCAATCCAGGTCGAAGCCGTCGAATAAATGGCCGCCTTCGACGCCGGAAGCGAAGTGGCCGCGGATGAACATATCGACGCATGAGGAGACAAAGGCGGCCCGGTTTTCAGGCCGGGCGGCGCTGGCGAAGAAGGCTGGGTTTCCCTCTATCGAGATCAGCACCTTCAACTTTGGATAGCGGCGGCGCAACTCCTGAAGCTGATGGAAGTTTCCTCGCAGCGGGGCCGCAGGATCATCGGGTTGCCCATCCAGGCTCGTCGCGGCCGTGTGGACGAAGCTCAAATCGGCATTCGGATCGCCAATCGCGCAGGCGTTGTTCTTGATCACGCCCTGCGAATAGTCGATCTGGTCAAGCAACTCGGCTGCGCCACTGCTGACCAGGTTCTTGACGAAATACTGGTTGTAGACGCCCCATTGCGGGTAGTAGCCGACGAGCAGGGGACGCGGAGGCTTCTCCGACACCGCGAGGCAAGGCTGAAAGATGAAGATCGCGACACAGGCCGCAACCACGCCAATCGACCTGGCCAGCGTCGCAAGGGAGCGCCAGCTGCCACCTTCCTGGCGCCGAATCAATTGCTGCTGGTCTCGACCGCGTGGCCCGGCGTGACATAAGGCAACGATTCGGTGGCGAAGGCCTGTTGGGCCTGAAGGCCCTTGATCGTATAAATCGCAAATTGCCGGTCGGAGGAGCGCATCAGTTCAAAGATTAACTCGGCCTTATTGTCGCCGTTGGTGTCGACGGCATCGACCAGTTTCATCCTCGGAGTGATGTCGAGGTGCTTCGGATCGGTCACCGATTGGAAGCGGAGCTGGGGGTCGCCGTTGAAGTCGGGCTGAGCGATGATCGTCACATATTTCTCCTGGGACGCCCCGGATTTGTCTGGCCCAATTGTCGCCTTGGCGGTGAAGACGAGCGTAGCGCCGCCGTTATAAGAGAGCTCGTAGGCGTGGAAGTCTTTGTCGGTCAGCACAACTTGGGGCGGCTGAGGCTTGGCCTTGCGAGCCGAGGCGCTCTTTGCAGTCGTTGTCCTGACCGGCTTTACCGGAGCCGCAGCGGGCCCGATCAGATCCGACGGAGAGATTCCGCCGGACAGGGCCGCTTTGATCGCAAGCTGCTCGACCGCAGCCTGCATTTTTGCCGCCTCCGAGGGGTCTGGCCAGGGATACGCATAGGGATGCTCGTCGCGGTTGACCGGATCGGAGATGGCCGCCATCTGTTGCAGGTCGGGCGGAACTCCGGTCAGCTTCGTGGCCTGGAGCTGAGCTTCGGCGGCGGCTGGCCTGCCACGGGAGAGGTGAGGACGGTCGGGATCTCCCTCATTCACGCTCGAGACCGGCGAGCCATCGCCGGAGTCTGCCGCTGCGGCGGCGGCAGACTGCTTTCTCAGGTGCGGGCGATCGGGGTCTTCGGCTCCACTGCCGGCTCCCGAAGCGGTCTGGGCGTTGTCGGCGTCCGTTCGCCGGTGCAACGTGGGCTGGTCCGGATCGTTGGAGGACGAACTGCTCGTTGAAGAAGTGCCGCCTCCAGAGCTGCCAGAGGTAGTGCTCTGTGAATTGCCCTGGCCGCTGTCGCTGGAGTTGGGGCTGCGATGGAGCGTCGGTTTGTCGGGATCGTTGTCAGGAGCCGCCGAAGTATTTGAGCTGCCTGAGCTCGCCGAACCGGATCCAGGGCTGCTGTTCTTTAAGTGGGGCCGATCAGGATCGTTGTCCTGAATGAACTTGGGCGGCACCTTGGAGGGAGTAAGCTTCTTCGGCGGCGCCGGCGGCGTCAGCGGCTTCCACTTGCCGTAGCCAAACCAGGCGCCCCCGACCTCCTGGCCGCCGGCCACGTAGAAGGTGCCTTTCGGAATTCCCGCCAGCTGCAGCTCATAGAGCGTGTCGTTTTCGACGGTCAGCGGGGCGGGTTGCGCCATAAAGAGTCCGCCATCCTGATATTCGCCGTTGACAAAGACACTCAGCGGTACGATGCGGCCGGCGACCGGTTTGCCCGGGGCGCCGACCCATTCGAGGATCGAAACCGCACGCGGCTCGTCGGGCTTCTTCTGCTCTTCCGGTTTGATGTGGCCCGGATACTGGGCCACCGCCAGCGAAGTCAGCATGCCCAGAAGCTGCGCGGACATCAACAAACGCACTGCCCCGCGGGAGTGTCGGGCAAACCTGCCGCGCTTCGCATTGGTCGTTCTGCTCATGACTTGGAACATAGTCGAACCGGATGCTCTAATAGCGTTGTTTGACGTCGCGCCGTTCCCCAATCCGTGGTGCTGCGCCTGACTCAATGCTACTCCCGGCAATTTGACGATTTGCCGCACGAAAGGAAATTCATACCTCCGATGGAACCGAACGACAAGATTGCCGACTTTACCCTTCAGGATGAGCAGGACAAGACCGTCCATCTCTCCGATTTCGCCGGAAAACCGGTGGTGCTGTTCTTCTACCCCAAGGCCGATACGCCGGGCTGCACCATCGAGGCTTGCGGCTTCCGCGACATCTTCGCGAAGATTCAGAAATCGGGCGCTGTGGTGCTCGGCATCTCGCGCGACACGCCCAAAGCGCAGAAGAAATTCAAAGAAAAATATGACTTGCCTTACACGCTCCTTGCTGATGTAGACGAAGTGGTCTGCAAACAGTTTGATGTGTTGAAGGAAAAGAACATGTATGGGAAGAAAGTGATCGGCATCGAGCGGACGACGTTCCTGATCGGGCCGGACCAGAAGCTGATCAAGGTGTTTCCCAAGGTCAAGCCGGAGGGTCATGCCGAAGAAGTGTTGGAGGCGGTGAAGGAATACTCCAAGGCACATAAGGCTTAGGCGCCGGATGAAAGTCGTTCCTGCGAAGTTCTACCTGGACAGCCCTGAGGTGGTAGCGAGGCAACTCCTTGGCAAGCTGCTGATCCGGAAGATCCGCAGACAAACCCTCATCGGCCGCATTGTCGAAACCGAGGCCTATCTTGGCCTCGACGACCCTGCCTCCCACTCCTTCCCCGGACTGACCGCGCGCAACGCGGTTATGTTCGGACCTCCGGGCCGCGCTTACGTCTACTTCATTTATGGGATGCACTACTGCTTGAACGTCTCCTGCGAACCAGACGGAGTGGCGGGCGGAGTTCTCTTCCGCGCGCTGGAGCCGGTTTCCGGAACGGTCGAGATGGCGAGGTTGCGTGGGCTGCCTGATGGGGCTTCGCCACGGCTGTTGACCTCGGGTCCAGGGCGGCTTTGCCATGCTCTTGGAATCGTGCGGGATGGTATCAACGGCATCAATCTGACGTCGCCTAAATCTGTTCTTCAGATCGCCGACGATGGCTACGTTCTTCAGGGGGTGACGGTCACGCCGCGCATCGGGATCAGCAAGGCCTCTGACCTGCCGCTGCGCTTTCTCATCTCGGGAAATAACTTTGTGTCCAAGTGACCCGCACTCATTCGCGAATCACTTAAAGAGGCAATCCGGGGATTCATGCCTCTCCACTGATCTCGATGGTGAGCACGTTGTCGAGCAGCCGCGTGGTTCCGATGTAGGCGGCCACGGCGAGCATTCCTCCCTGCTTGATGTCTTCGATGGGCAACAGCGTATCGGGATCGACTACAGCAATGTAGTCGACGCGCGCACCCGGTTCGGCTGCAAAGACTTCGCGCATCGTGCTCAACAGCGGCGCAGAAGAAGTCTCTCCGGCCGCGACAAGTTCCGAGGCGCCCCGCAGAGCTCGATTGAGTACGAGCGCACGCTGGCGCTCTTCGGGACTCAGATATCGATTGCGCGAGCTCATGGCGAGGCCATCCGGCTCGCGGACGATCGGGCAGCCGACGATCTGCAAATCGAAACGGAGATCGCGGACCATCTTGCGCAGGACCGCAAGCTGCGCCGCGTCCTTCTGCCCGAAAAATGCGTGAGTGGGCGCGACGATGTGGAAGAGCTTGCTGACGACGGTGGCTACTCCGCGCAGATGCCCAGGGCGCGAGGCTCCTTCGAGACGATCGCCTTCGCCCTCGACTTCGGCCCAGGTCGAGGCCCCCGCGGGATACATCTCTTCCACACTGGGAGCAAAGATCAGGTCGACGCCCTCCGCTTCGAGAAGGGCGCAGTCGGTTTCGAACGTTCGCGGGTATTTCGCGAGGTCTTCGGTGGGGCCGAATTGGGTTGGGTTCACGAAAATCGAGACGGCGCTGACGTCGCACACCGCTTTCGAAGCTTTCACCAGCGAGAGATGTCCCTCATGAAGCGCGCCCATGGTGGGCACCAGCCCGAGTGACTTGCCCGCGTGGCGCAGGCCGCGGCAGCTGGATTGCATCGCACTTGCTGTCGTGAGTATCTGCACGTGGGGGAGAATCCGCGATCCTAGCGCATCACAGCCAGCTTGCCGCCGTGCAGCTCTTCCAGGGCCAGACGCTCGGCTTTAGCGAGGTGGTAACTTTCTGCATCGGAAGGAAAGGCGCGCTGCGCGACGTCGTCGCGATAGCCCTCGATGGCGCTGCGATAGAGCGCGGCTGCGTCGCCGTACTGGCGGACGAACTTGGCCGATTTGGCGAAGCTCAAATTGACGAGATCGTGGAAGACGAGAATCTGCCCATCGCAGTCTGGACCGGCGCCGATTCCAATTGTTGGAATGGTCAACTCGGCGGTGATGCGCTGGGCTACTTCACGCGGGATGCCTTCCAGAACGACGAGACTCGCTCCCGCGTGCTCCAGTGCAATGGAATCGCGAGTAAGTTCATCGATTGCGCTCAATGTCTTGCCCTGCACGGCATAACCCCCCATGCGATGCACGGCTTGTGGCGTCAGCCCAACGTGGCCGATGACTGGAATCTCGGCGTCGACCAGCCGCTCGACGAGTTCGAGACGGCTGCGGCCGCCTTCAACCTTAACGGCTTCAGCGCCGCCCTCTTTGACGAAGCGGATCGCATTGCTTACACCCTCGGCGACCGAGGAATGATAGGAGCCGAAAGGCATGTCCGCGACCAGCACCGCGCGGCGCACCGCGCGGCGCACCGCGCGGGTGTGATGCAGCATCTCGTCGACGGTGACGGCGAGTGTACTATCCAGGCCCATGACGACCATGGCCAGGGAATCGCCGACCAGGACGATGTCGATGCCGGCCTCGTCCACCAGGCGCGCTGTCGCGTAGTCGTAGGCGGTGAGCGCTGTAATCGGCTGCCCGAGACGTTTTTTCTCTTGAAGGTGGAGGAGGGTGACTTTTACCGGAACAGCAGACGCCGGATTATCTGCGCTGCGGAAGTGCGGAACGCTCATGAGTGTCTCCAGTGTGGCTCCCGCCGATACCTCAGGGATGCCGCCCGAACCTCTCAGAGAATACTCCGTCGTCGGAGGCGTGGCAAGTGCGTCTTCGTGGCCAACTCTACACTTCTACCGCGCAACTAGTGCCGCGACCCCGCAACACTCGCAGCCGACTGCTGGGCTACCCTTTGCACTCGGCGTGATGGCAGTGGCAAGCCAATGCCGTGACGCCTTTCGCGTCCTCGCAATGCTGGCTGCAGTACTTGTCTTTCTCGACCATGCAGGTACAGCTCGGGTGAGCGCATTTTTTCGGCGGATGCTGAGACATGACTGACCTCCGTTCACTCCTTTAGATGCTGCCAAGGAAGCGAACGGGGAAGGATAGTTCCGCCGCGATGCAAGGGTCAAATAATCAAGATTGGGACTAATGACTCGGGTTTGAGATGACGCTATTTTTCCGGCTGATAGACGCCGACGTCGGGACGAAAGGCAATCGCGATCCGGTTCCAGGTATTTATCGTGGTGATGGCAAATGTCAGCTTGACTAATTCGCCCTCTTCGAACTCCTTGCGCGCTTCGTCATAGGCCGTCTGGGTGGCATGGCCTTCCTGGATATTGGTGATCGCCTCGGTCCAGGCCAGCGCTGCCCGCTCCTTGGGGGTGAAGAAGGGCGACTCGCGCCACGCGGTCAGACCATAGAGACGCTGCTCGGTCTCGCCACCGGCGCGGGCGTCTTTAGTGTGCATGTCGATGCAATAGGCGCAACCGTTTAACTGCGAGGCGCGAAGTTTGACCAGCTCAAGCAGCGACCTTTCGAGGCCGCTGTGGCGCAGCGTGGACTCCATCTGGGCCATGGCTCGAATGGCCTCGGGAAATGCCTGCGCGTAATCGATGCGTTGCGTCATCGCAAATATGGTACTCCCAACCAGCCATTTGAGACTGTCGTCTAACCGGCCAATTCCGTGCCCAGCGGCAGAAAATACTGCGTGCCCTTGATCGGTTCCGAGAGCCGCTTCAGCAGCATTTGCAGGTCGCGGTTGTTGTTCACAAAGTCGATGTCGGAGGTGTTGACGACCAGCAGATCGCTGGCGGTGTAGTGGAAGAAGAAATGCTCATAAGCGGCGATGACCTGCTCGAGATAGTCGTCGCTCACGGCGCGTTCGCCGGGTACACCCTTGCGTTTGAGGCGCTGCTTGAGTACCTCCGGAGTTGCCTGAAGGTAGATCACCAGGTCGGGGGTGGGCACCTGTTCGCGAAAATGCTGATAGTAGCTGTTGTAGAGCGCTAACTCGGCGTCAGATAAGTTAATGTAAGCAAACAACTTATCCTTTTCAAAGATGTAATCGGCCACGACCGGGGTATTGAGCTCCTCGTGTTTGATGCCTTTGAGTTGCTCATAACGTTCATGGAGGAACCACATCTGAGTCTGAAAGCTAAGTGAGGTTTCTCCGGCATAGAAGCGGTCGAGAAAGGGGTTATTCTCCGGCTCGACGATGCGCCGCGCGTGCAGGCCCTCGGCGAGTATCTTCGCCAGGCTCGATTTGCCGACGCGAATCGGTCCCTCGAGGGCGATGAAGCGCGGCTGCTCGAAGAGTTTTGCCATGACGAAAACTGACTCCGGGAACGATCTGCTTCGCCTAGTGTGCCACGTCGCCAGTTAGCGGTAGCGAATAGCGAAGAAAATACGAAGATATCATGCGCCCACCCAGCCGCCAAGCACCCCAGCTGATCGCGACGGCGGGCAGTACACTGAAAGCCAATGTCAGCCTCGCTTCCAGTAGCTGGAATTTTGGCTGGCGCCGCCGTTGTGGGCGTTGCCGGGTTGTGCACTTATGCCGCGCTATCGGCGGAGTCGCAGCTCTTTGGACGTACGCTGATCGCAAACCGCAATCCGAACGAGATCACGCTGACCTTTGACGACGGCCCAAACGATCCTTATACCTTTCAGCTGCTGGATATCCTTGCCGAGCACCGCGTAAGGGCGACGTTTTTCATGATTGGGCGGTTCGTAAGGCAGCGGCCAGACATTGTTCGCGCGGTGCAGGCGGCCGGGCATCTGATTGGCAACCATACGATGACCCATCCCTGGCTGGTGTTGGAACCGCCGGCGAAGGTCCGGCGGGAGCTGGCTGATTGCAATGCCGCTTTGGAAGATGTGCTCGGCGAGAGGGTGGGTTATTTTCGACCGCCGCATGGTTCGCGGCGTCCGGATGTGTTGCGCACGGCGCGGGAGCTGGGGCTGACTCCGGTGATGTGGAATGTGATTGGGCATGACTGGGAGCCGGGAATTCGGGCTGAGGATGTACTTGCTCGCGTCGAACGAGGTATCAGCCAGAATCGGCGGGCTGGATGGGGCTCTAACATTGTGCTTCATGACGGTGGACAGGCTGGGATTGGGCAGGACCGGGCAGCCACCGTGGAGGCCACACGGAAGCTGATTCCTACGCTGTTAGCGAAGGGCGCGAGTTTGATTACGCCATGTGCTGAGGTTTGAGGTTGGTGCATTCGAAACGGAGATTGGGATGACTTGGCGAGCAAGATTGGTGATGTATGCGTTATCGATTGCAGGATGCGCGATGATGCTTCCCGCTGGTCGCGCTCAATCAGCATTGGCCACGGCTGGGAGGCAGCTTGAATCCGCCGCCTCGGCCGGGCATTCCGGGGCGACGTTGGTCGAAGTCTCCTCGCGCCGCGCTCGTCCTGCGGCGAACTCGCAGCCGGGAGCCTTCGACTTCTACCTGTTCACGCTGTCATGGTCGCCGGAGTATTGCGCGATGCACTCGAGCAGCAGCGAGTGCGCCTCGCATCCCGGATTTGTCGTTCATGGCATGTGGCCGCAGAACAACGACGGGACGTATCCGCAGAACTGCTCGAATGCCGCGGGGCCGGCGAATCCGCAGCAATATCTTGATCTAATCCCGACTGTCTCTCTGATCAACCACGAATGGGCGACACACGGCACCTGTTCGGGACTCGCGCCGGACGCCTATTTCGCCGCGATCCGAAGCGCCTTCAACGCAGTGACGATTCCTTCGGCATTCGCGAAGGTGACCCAGCAGGAGATGCTTGCTCCGAGCGCCATCATCGGCGACTTTGCGGCAGCGAATCCGAAATGGCCGAGCGGCAGCATGGCGTTGAGCTGTGGCAATAACTATCTGACCGCCGTTGAGGTTTGTTTGTCGAAGACGCTTCAGGCTGAAGCTTGCCAGGATGTTCATACCTGCGGGGCTACGGTGGTGAAGGTGACTCCGCAGTGATTGCAATCGTAGAGCCCCGACCTGTCACAAGCAAACTCCTCAGGATTGGTGATCTTTGTGTTACCATTCAGAGGAATGATCTTACGTCCTTATCTCGACCGCGAAGGACGCAATTCATTCGAGCTTTGGTGCCTGTCACTGGAGCCAACAATCCGAGCCAGAGTTGCCGTTTATAGGAATGTGGACTAAATGCAAGGCAACGAAATAGGAGCAATGATGCCGCTAGGCAAAGAGTTCAAAGAAACAATCAAGGCGCGGCTCCAGGAAAGCAAAACATTTCGTCGAGGATACCTTCGTGAGGCTATCAACTGTTTCTTATCAGGCGAGACGGAAACAGCGAAGACTCTGCTGCGGGATTACATCAACGGCACCATCGGCTTCATCCAACTTGGCGCTGACCTCGACCGCTCGCCGAAGACTTTAATGCGGATGTTCAGCCCGTCGGGAAATCCGCAAGCGAGGAATCTCTTCGCTATCATTGCGCATTTGCAGAAGCTGGAGGGAACCGTGCTTGAGGTGGTGGATCGGAAGGCTGCTTAGCGCGGTTATGGCGTGTCTGAACATGGGCCCGTCATGCCCCATATGTCAAACTTAGCCTGACCATCCACTATACGAGCGCCAAAGATAACCGTACCCGTTCCGTGCCACGACTCTCTCGTTGCTTGCCCACACCCAATCACAATGAAATTCCCTTTGTCGGCTCGGACCATGTTCAGGCTGAAACCCTTGAGCCTAGGAAATCCGCCGGTCGCGAGCGTATATTCTCATTGCCTTGACGTACTGATCTCTCGTCATATCGGGCGCGTCTCCTCTCCGCTCGCGAGCAACTCGTTCTTGAGATCACTCGTCTGGTCTTGGATTTGGTATAGGTCATCCTATTTCTCATGGAGTTGATCTTTATGTACCGTTCGATCCCCGGCTGAAGAACTGCCTTTTGCTCAGGCGTGATCGACGCGTACAGATCGCTAGCTTGTGCGAATAGCGTTAGAGTTATGAAAAACGGGGCGGCAGTTAGAACTTCTCTAAGTCCAGAGATGCGCATCTGCTTAGCGTGCATTCACATACCCTCGCTACAGGCCGCGAATCCGGCCTTAGCCGCCGCAATCGTAGCCTCCACTTCAGCCTCTCCATGCGCCGTTCCCAAAAACATCGCTTCGAACTGCGACGGTGGCAGCCAGACTCCGGCTTCGAGCATGGCTCGGTGGAATTTTCCGAAGAGGGCTGTGTCTGAAGTCGCGGCGGTGTCCCAATCGGTGACTGGGGTCTCTAGTGAAGAACCAGGTGAACATGGAGCCCACTCGATTGGTGGTGACGGGGATTCCGGCGGCTTTGGCTTGGGCGGCGACTCCGTTGGCGACGGCGGCGCTGACTCTTTCGAGTTGCGGGTAGATTTCGTTCTCGCGCTGGATCAACTCGCCGACGGTGGCGATTCCGGCGGCCATGGCTAGCGGGTTTCCGCTGAGGGTTCCGGCCTGGTAGACGGGGCCTAGCGGCGCGAGCAGATCCATGATCTCGGCGCGGCCGCCGAAGGCTCCGCAGGGCAGGCCTCCGCCGATGATTTTGCCGAGGGTGGTCATGTCGGGCTTGATTCCGTAGAGCGCCTGAGCTCCGCCGAAAGCTACGCGGAAGCCGGTCATCACCTCGTCGAAGATCAGCACGCGTTCCGGCGTCGGCGGTGATCTTGCGCAGCGCTTCGAGATATCCCGGCGCGGGCGGGACGCAGCCCATGTTGCCGACGACCGGCTCGACGATGATGCAGGCGATCTCGTCCTTGTGCGCGGCGAAAGCGGCCTCGACGGCGGCGACGTTGTTGAAGGGCAGCGCGAGGGTGAAGTGGACGATCTCCTCGGGCACTCCCGCGGAGCCGGGGATGCCGAAGGTCGCGACCCCGGAGCCGGCCTTGACCAGCAGGCCGTCGGAGTGGCCGTGATAGCAGCCCTCGAATTTGATGATGTATTTGCGATTGGTGAAGGCGCGGGCGACGCGTATCGCTGACATGGTCGCCTCGGTTCCGGAGCTGACGAAGCGCAGCTTCTCAATCGACGGAACAGCGGAGATCACCATCTCGGCGAGTTCGCCCTCGGTGGGCGTGGATGCGCCGAAGCTTGCGCCATTGGCGGCTGCGCGCTGTATCGCTTCGACTACCGGCGGATGGGCGTGGCCGAGGATCATCGGCCCCCAGGAGCCGAAGTAGTCGAGATAGCGGTTGCCGTCGGCGTCCCAGAGATAAGCGCCCTCGGCGCGGACGAGGAATGGCGGCGCGCCGCCGACGGCGCGAAAGGCGCGGACGGGGGAATCGACTCCGCCGGGAAGAAAGCGCTCGGCGCGGAGCTGGAATTCGTGGGACTTGGCGAGAGAGCGGGTCATTTGATTCCAGTATAGGTTCGACGGCGTTGCCGGTTCCGCTCGAGATAGTAGGCTATCGGTGATGAGCCTTGCTTTGCACGCTGCTTGGTTTTCGGGATGGCCGCTTGCGCTGCGCGACGGTCTTGCCGTGATCGCTGCGATTGCGATCGCGGAGCTGGCCCACTTCCTTCTTTACGCCTGCTTTCGCCGCGCAGAGCGATGGCGGCCCTCGTTCTTTGGCGGACTTTTCATCCGGCACACCTCAGGGCCGGCGCATCCGTTGCTGATCCTGCTTGCCGTTACTATCGCCCTCGAGCAACTCGGCATGGAGGACTGGGGCTCTGACCTCGCCCAGCACATCCTCGAAATTGGCTATATTGCGGCCTTTACCTGGCTGACGATTGGGCTCCTGGAGATTGGCTACGCCTTCGTTGTCGCGCGGCTCCCAGATGATATCCGCGACGACGTTCGCGGGCGCCGCATCCGGACCCAGGTCTTCTTGTTGCGCCAGATCATGATCTGGCTGCTGGTCTTCATCGGATTCGCGGCCATATTGATGACCTTTCCCTCGGTCCGCAACGTCGGCGCGGGTCTCTTCGCCTCGGCCGGCGTCGCAGGACTGGTGCTCGGCATGGCGGCGCGTCCGACCCTGGGCAACCTGATCGCTGGAATTCAGATCGCTCTGACCGAGCCAATCCGCATAGACGACTCGGTGGTAGTCGATGGGCAATCGGGGCGGGTGGTCGAGGTCAACACGACGTATGTCGTCATCCGGCTCTGGGACCTGCGCCACCTGATCGTGCCGATCTCTTATTTCATTGAAAAACCATTCGAGAACTCGTCACGCTATTCCTCCGACATGATCGGAGCGGTATATCTCCAAATGGACTACATGGTGCCCGTGCAGCGGCTGCGTGAGGAATATGGGAGGATCTTGCAATCCTCTCCGTTGTGGGACGGCGCAACCAATCTGGTCGAGGTCACGGACTTCAAGGAAAACACGGTCGAGATCCGGTTTCTGATGAGCGCAGCCAACTCGACAGCCGCATTTGATCTGCGCTGCCACGTCCGCGAAAAGCTGCTGGAGTATCTGCAACGAGAACATCCTTCGGCGCTGCCGAGGGTGCGGTCGGAGGTGTCGCTCAACGAAAAGATTGGGCGAGCGAGCGAATCCTAGCCTCTATCAATGCTTCCCTACCCACGCGTACTGCCAGGCCACCGAGACGTTCTGATAATTGCCGCCAAAGCGGATGTAGGTGCCGTTGCTATAGGCAAACTTCAACGACTGGTGTTTCGTGATCGGTAGCGAGACTGTGCCGCCGATGCGGGAGTTGCTTAGCTCGCTCAGGGGATTCACGATTCCACCGATGCTGGTCTTGCCGCCAAACCAGTAATTCCCGTCGAGCGAAGCCCAAAGGCGAGGGTTGAAGTTGTAGCTCAAATGCCCTTCAAAGGCTCCGATAGGAGCTTGCGACTGCGACCGTGTGCCGGGGTAATAGGAGTTGCGCGACCAGAAATCGTTGTTGGTGGTGAAAAACCATGCGCCGGCGTATCCGTCGAGCACGAACTTACCAAAGCGCTGAGAATAGCCGAACTCCGGCTTGAGCGACCACCGATTGGTGCCCCAGTTGACCAGCTTGGTCGGATCATACTGGCCGGTAGGCGCTACCACTTTGAGGCTTACGCCGAGCAGTACCTTTTGCTTCCATTTTGAAAAGTCGCGCATGTCCAGGGCCGGGCCGCCCTTAAGGTTGACCGAGACACGATATACCGAATCCAGGAGGCCTGAGCGATAGAGGGTCAGTCCGGCGCCGGCAAGCTGTGCCCTGGAAGTTCCCTCGCGCGTAGGGTAAAGACGCGAGGGCGTTGGCCGAGCGGCCAAACAGGCTGAACGAGTGATAGAGAGTGATTATCGGCACCTGATAGGTTCCGGTAGCGTCGTTGACCGGCAACGCTCCGTTGTAGTTGATGCTGCCGTCGTAGAAGGACCAGGTCAGTGTTGACTGTGTTCAAGCGGACTGGCGTGATGAGATAGGCGCGGGGGGCGAGGTCCTGCGCGCCCGCCAGGCGCAACGCACAAGCCATCAGGGCGGGTAACCACGCGAGTCGTAAGGCCAGGCGCACGTTCAAGGGGTCCTGTGAAGGACTTTACTATAGCCAGCGTCGATCGATTGATGCGAGGACCCCCACTCTGGCTTGAGCGAGACTCTGCGGCTTGAGAACACTCTGGCAGGCGAAAGTTTGCGGGATATTCATCTCGGACGCGCCATATTTCCTCGCGGCAAGATTGATATAGGACTGAAGTTGTCGTATATTGAGTTTTGTCGAAACGAAACAAGCCCAAGCATAGATTTTGGAACGACTAAAACGCCAGATCCCCGCGGCCAACTCTTGGCAGAGACCGCGAGGACCTGGGAACCGCACTCGAATAGACTGCGGGCTTCCTTCAATATAAAGGTTCCCGCCCCACAGAGTTCAACGTGCCTGCCGGCAGAAGCATCGACTTCGCCGGGCTGCGGGCAAAACCTGCTTTGCGAGGCCAAATATGAGAAATGAGACGCAGGGTTCCACATGGAACATTTGCGGACGCATGTTCACCCGGGTAGTCTCCGTGATTACTTTTGCGGGAGTCATCGCAGGTTCAGGCGTTTTTCCAGCCACGGCCCAGAATGTACGCCAGGGACGCGCCGCGGGGCGCGGCGCCATGTCGGCTCAGGACATGGCGAAGATGGCCTCGGCCCCGGTTTCGGGCTCGGAGGCTGCTGACTCAGTATGCCCAAGATTCGCCGCCGGATCAGTAATCACCGCGCCTGCCGAGCTCGAGAGCCAGAATGGGGTTCTGGAAGTCACCTTCAAGTTCCTGACGGTGACCGATTCGCAGGGGCTGGCGCGCTATTGTTACATCACCGATACTGGCCTGCAGGCGCCTACCCTCCGCGTCTCACCCGGCGACAAGCTCATTATTCATTTTCAGAACAATCTGCCCGCGGCAACGGCCACCAGCAGCAACGACAACATGGCCGGGATGAAGATGACGCTCAGCTCCGACGACAGCGGCAGCAGCAATCCGTGCAACGGATTCATGTCTGCGAGCGCAACGAATATCCACTTCCACGGAATGAACGTGGCTCCCTCCTGCGGACAGGACGAGGTCGTCCACACGCTGGTGCAGCCTGGACAAAGCTTCGATTACAACGTGCAGATCCCAGCCAACGAGCCGCCCGGGCTCTACTGGTATCATCCGCACCCGCATGGCTTCAGCGAAGGGCAAGTGCAGGGTGGAGCAACCGGAGCGCTGATCGTTGAAGGGCTGCAAAGCGTCGACCCGGCTTTGGCTGGCCTGCCGGAGCGTACCCTGGTCGTCCGCGACCAGCTGCTGCCGAACTCCGAGAGCAATGACGCCAACATTCCCGCCTGGGACCTGTCGCTGAACTACGTTCCCGTCACCTACCCCGGCTACACTCCGGCGGTGATTCAGACGACTCCCGGTGTGCAGGAGTTGTGGCGCGTGGCGAATACAGCGGCCGACACCATCCTGAACCTGGAGTACCTGGTCGACGGCACGGCGCAGGCGTTGCAGGTGGTGGCAATTGACGGCTATCCCATTGCCGCCGGCAGCAGCGGGCAATCGTCAGCCAGCGAGACCAGCATTTTGATGCCTCCCGGGTCGCGCGCGGAATTCGTCGTAACCACGCCCGGCGTCGGCGTCCAGGCGCAATTGGTGACCCAGTATTGGAATACCGGCCCTGACGGGGACTTCGATCCTACGCGGACGATTGCAAATGTCGTCAGCCAGAGCAGCGCGGCGGCGACAAATGCCGCAGTCGCACGCAAGCTTCCGGCCAAAGCAACTCCGGCGAAGGTCACGCGCTTCGCGGCGCTCTCAAGCGCAACGCCCGTGGCGCAGCGCAATCTCTATTTTTCCGAGGTATTGCAGGACCCTACGGACCCTAACAGCCCAACGAACTTCTTCATCACCGAACAGGGACAGACGCCTGCGCTTTTCACCATGGACCAGGCCCCGAACATTGTTGTCCATTCGGGCACAGTGGAAGATTGGCTCATCGAAAACACTGCGCTGGAAGATCACATCTTCCACATCCACCAAATCCATTTCCAGGTGCTTGAAGTAAATGGCCAACCGGTCAACGATCCGGCGGTCCGCGACACAGTCGATCTGCCGTACTGGAGCGGCTCGGGCGCGTACCCGAGCGTAAAGGTGCGCATGGACTTCCGCGACCCCAACATCGTCGGCACCTTTGTCTACCACTGTCACATTCTGCAGCATGAAGATGCCGGGATGATGGGCGCAATTCAAGTCTTGCCCTCGTCCGGATCGGCCTCGGCGACAACCGTAGCTACGTCAGCCGCGAGCATCACTCCGAACGGCAGCGTCACCCTGACTGCGAACGTCGTCGACGCCACATCAGGCGCCGCAACGCCAACTGGATCGGTGCAGTTCGAGTTGAACGGAGCCAGTGTCGGAGGCATGGTTCCGTTGGTGAACGGTGTGGCGACTTTGACGACCGCCGTCAATGGCAATATCGGCAGCAATGATCTGACGGCGTTTTATCAGGGTGATTCGACCTATGCTGAGTCCGTCTCAACGGCGGTTCCCGTCACCATCTCGACCTTTGCGCTGTCTTCGCCAGGCACGACGGCGGCGATCGGATCGGCGGCCATCGCACCGGTCACCGTCAATGTAGCAAACGGATATACGAGTCCGATCAATCTGACCTGCACACTGCCCGCGAATTTGACAGAGTCCGCCTGTTTTGTCGATCCCCACTCGACCACCGGCACCGGGAAGGTTTCCCTCACGGTGAATACCACTCCGGCCCATCCGCTAAGCAGCGAGCTAAGGAGTGGCCCTGGGTGGTTCGCCGCGAGCGGGGGCGCCAGCCTGGCCTGTGTCTTCCTGCTGATTCTTCCTCGGCGGCGCTGGCGCGGAAAGGCGATGCTACTGCTGGCGATGCTGGCGGCGGCTTTCACGGCCATCGGCTGTAGCGGGGGCGCAAAGACCGATCCCGGTACGACGCCAGGCACTTACAACGTGGTGGTCACTGGCACCGGCGGCGGCAGCGGGGGCTCACAGTATCAGACGACCGTGAGCGTGCCGATTACAGTGCAGTAGAGATTTTCAAGCGGGAGCCCGGGCCGCACCAACAAGCTTGGGCTGTCTACCCACGCGGATGTGAGAGAATCCGGTCGATGACAATCCAACGGTGGAGTTCGATCCTTATCTCGGCGGCGCTCCTCAGCACTGCGCTGACGTTAGCCCAGGATGCAGCGACTCTTAGCAAAGAAGACGCGCGCCTGAACAAGATATATCAAGCGCGAGTGGCGCAGCTGCGCAGCGATCCGGCGGCGCTCGCCGCGCTTCGCAAGCAGGAGCGCAGCTGGACGGTGCAGCGCGATCAGCAATGCGGCAAGGATGTCTCCTGCCTCACCCAGGCTACGAGTGCCCATGCCGACTACTTCGAGGCGCAGGTCAAGCTGAACGACGTGGGAGCGAAGCCCGCGAATCCGATGCCCGCCGAACTTCTGGGGACCTGGACGATTCGCAAAATCCTGCCTACGCAAACGATCTCTTGCTGGGACGAGAAGCAGGCGCGGGCGCTGATTGGTACAAACCTGGAGTACAAGGCGGACAGCCTGGTCTGGAAGACTACGACTGCTCGTTATGTGAACAGCACCGTCACGACTGTGAAGGCAGCGGACTTTGCGGTGGATAACTCCGGCTCGCAATCAAGCGTGACCTTCAAAGGTCTCGGTATCACCGCTCCGGAGGTGAAGCAGATCACGATCGAGCATCCGGATGTCACTATTCAGGATGGATCGAATGGCGGGACGACAGAGATGCCAGGCGATCACGTGATGCTGAAATCCCGGAACGCACTCGTCTTCTCTGTCTGTAACGTGTATTTCGAGGCCGACCGCAAATAGAGTGATCGGCCTTTTTGCAAGGCTAAGGCTTGTTCGCCAAAATCAGCGGCGATGGGCCAGGCGCTTCAAGGGTGCGCGGGTTCACAAATCCCGCCTCCTTGAGCCATTCGCTGATCTCTTCGAATGAGAATGTATCGCCTGTATCCGTGTTGACCAGCATATTGACGGCGAAGAGCAGCGCGTTGGGCGGACCCGTTCTTTCCGCATTCACCAGGAATTCAGCGATCGCAATCGTGCCGCCGGCCTTTAACGCCTTGAAGGTCTTGCCAATCAAGGCGCGGCTGCGTTCTTTGCCTTCGCTGTGAAGAATGTGGCCCAGGGTTGCGATGTCGTGCCCGCCGCCGAAGTCGGCGTGGTCGAGGTCGCCCTCGACGAAGGTAAACCGCTCCGACAGCCCAAATTTAGCGACCGTCTTGCGGGTCGCGGGAATGACGCCCGCCCAGTCGACGACGGTCACGTAGACGGCGTCGGAGCATTGCGCCTGGGCGATACCCCAGACTCCGGAGCCGGCGGCGAGATCGAGCACCCGGACCATGCGCCCCTCCGCGTTGCAGTCGAGGTAGCGGGCAAGCGCCTGCGCCGCTGGATAGCTGAGCGGGAAGATATCGTTCACGAACTGCTGGAAGAATTCGGTGCCATCGCCCTGCTGGTTGACCGCGGCAGCGGGGCGGCCGGTGGCCACGACTTCGTTCAGGTGCAGCCATTTTGGTATCAACTGGCTGCTGCCGTGGCGAATCATGCCTCCCAGGAAGCCCGGTTTGTGACTGACCAGAAATGCGTCGCTCTCCGGGGTGAGCGAGTAGCGGCCTGCCTCGCCCTTGGCCAGAAACTGCAAACCCACCAGGGCGTTCATAATGGCGGAAAGCCCCCGTTCGGATGCGCCGGTTTCCTTCGCGACCTCGCCGAGTGTCTTTGCGCCGCCGTCGAGCACGTCAAAGACGCGATGGCGAATCGCCGCCTCCAATATCAGCGGAGGCGCATATCCCCAGGCAAATTGTTGAATTCGTTCCGGTGTCACACGTGCTGCATTTGTCGTCATGGCGTTCTCTGAATATTACTTGCCGGGAGCGGTAATTGGCTTCACGTTACCGCAGTCCGCGCTCTTGAAAACCGATGTAGAGTCGACCGTCCACTCGACTGGCTTGGGGGATGGACCGGCCTGCACTGTACCCGTGAAGTGCATCTTGCTGACGGTGTGGTCGGCGTCGGTCCACGAGGCTACCAGCGTGCCCTTACCGCTCATGCTTCCGGTGCAGTTCATCTCCGCGGTCATTCCGTTGGCCGTTTTTTCCAGGTTAGAGACCTGGCAGTCGCCGCGCGTCTGCGGCGGGGGTGCGCCAAACTTGTCGATCTGTTCCTGGGTGATGCATACGGCATTCGTATGTGTGCCGCCCCCAAACGGCGAGTTAGCCCCGGGGCTCATTCCCGCTGGAAACGGGGATTGCTGCCAGGTCATGTTGCTGGTCACCTCCCACAGGCCGGCCTTGCGGCTCTGCGCCTGGGCACTTATGCCGGCCCCTAGTAAACAATATCCCAACACCACGCAAAGCGGCGCTCTACCCATGCTCCCTCTTTTCGCTATCAATCGCGATCAATATTCGCGCGGAACCACTGTACGTCAGCCGATAAACGACCGGGAAGGAAAATCGATTGCAGCAACCAATCGAGCCGGATTTTGGGGTCATCCTCGTTCGCGGAATGAGCCTGTGGGATGAGGGTCAGTTGGCGGTCAACTCTCCCGTCTCGCGAGCTATACGGTGCTTCCGATCAAGCCCAGCCGACACGAGCGCGAGGGCCAGCATGCAAAGCGTAACAACGATGCTGGCGAGAGGCAGCTGGCGGTAGTGGAAGCCGGCGGTGAGCAGGATGCCGCCCAATGTTGCGCCCGAGGCATTGCCCAGGTTGAATGCTCCCTGGTTCAGCGTCGACGCGAGATTGGGCGCGGCGGAGGCCTGGTCAACGATACGCGCCTGCAATGGAGTGCCAGCGGCAAAGACCAGGCCGCCCCAGAGGAGCAGCGTCGCGACCATAGGCACGACGTAGGGTTCGGCGAAATAGAGGCACGCGAGCGATGCCAGAACTCCCGTCGTCGAGATCAGCAGGAATCGCATCGGACGCCAGTCGCTCAGGGCTCCGCCGACGAGATTGCCGATGGTGATGGCGACGCCATCGAGCAGCAGGACGATCGTGACTCCGCGGGGTGAGATGCCGGTGACGGTCTCGAGCGTGGGCGTGATGTAGGTGAAGACGCAGAAGAGCGAGGCCGAGCCGAGGACGCTCATCGCCAGCACCAGCAACACACGTGGATTGCGCAGCACGCGAAACTCATGAATGAGTCGCGTCGAGACTGCCGCTTGCGGATGGACGAGCTTGTAGACCGCCGCGGCGGCGATCAATCCGATAGGGACGATGGCCCAAAACGCTGCCCGCCAGCCGAAGGACTGGCCCAGGGCGGTTCCGGCGGGAACGCCGAGGACGTTGGCCAGCGTGAGCCCGGAAAACATGAGCGCAATCGCCTGAGCGCGCTGGTTGCGCGGCACCATGTTCGACGCTACGACGCTGCCGATGCCGAAGAAAGCTCCGTGGCTGAGCGCGGTCAGGACTCGCGCCGCCATCAGCAGGGGATAATTCGGCGCGGTTGCGCAGGCGAGATTGCCGAGGGTGAAGATGCCGAGAAGCAGCAGCAGCGCCCGCTTGCGCTCGAGGCGTGCGGTCGCGATGGCTACCAGCGGCGACCCCAGCGTCACGCTCAGAGCGTAGGCGGTGACCAGGGCTCCGGCTTTGGGGATGCTGACCCGGAGGTCCTGCGCCAGGTTCGGCAGCAGGCCCATGATGATGAACTCGGAGGTGCCGATGCCAAAAGCGGCGACCGCCAGCGCCATCAGCGGAGTGCGGGTCAGGATGCTCTTATGAGGATGGCCTTGCGCGTGGGCTTCCACTGTTTGATTGCAACACAATTAACTGGGCAGCAGCGATGGGCGCCAGATTGCGGCTGCTTAGCTCCAGTCTCCACCCGCTTCGCTGAGGCTGCCGTCGAGTACGTTTTCAAACTCGGTGTGCTTCTTGATAAGAATGTCGCTGAAATTATTCTCCTGACGAAGCAACACGGCCTGGAGGCGCACGAGTTCGAGCATGGCGAGAAACATTGCTATGAGTGCGCGTTCGGAGCGGGTGTTGGCAAGCAGACGGCGCAGCGACACAGGCTTGTCTTCCATCACTAGCCGCCGCCGGATGAAGACAATCATCTGTGCGACAGTAACGGAATCTTCATCGACGTCGAGGACAGGACGGGTGCGCGCGCGCTCCAGCACTTCGCGAAAGACGCGCACCAGGTCGACGGTGTCGGCGGCGATCTCTGCCTCGGTGCCTTCGTCGTTGCGGAAGTCGCGCATCTGCGGATTGCTCCAGGTCGCGTTTTCAATCTGCTGCTTTTGCGCCAGCATCTGCGCGGCATTCTTGAAGCGTTCGTGCTCAAGCAACCGTTCGACGAGTTCGCGCCGAGGGTCTTCGCTCTCGCCTTCGCCGGCCTCGGAAGGCATGCGGGGCAAGAGCATCTTGCTCTTGATGTGGATAAGCAGCGAGGCGGTGTAGATGAACTCGCCAGCGACATCGATGTCTGTCTGCTTCAAGCCTTCGACATAGGCGAGGAACTGCGCGGTGATGCGCGCGATGGGGATGTCGTAGATGTCGATGTCCTGGGTGCGGATCAGGTGGAGGAGCAGATCGAGAGGGCCGTCGTAGACCTGGCCGACGCTCACGGAAAATGGGGAGAGATCGGCTGCTTCCTTCTTGAGGTCGCTGGGCGTCTTGGCGTACGGGGCCTTTGTGTTGGTCGTAGCGGGTGTCCCTGGAGTGTTCGCGTTCGTCGTCTGCTCGTTCACGGATTCTTTACGCCCCCATCGATCCGCGCCGGCGTGGCGCCAGTCCCATCGCATCGCGGACCTCGACCATGGTCTGCTCGGCGCGCTTGCGTGCCCTGGCGCCGCCGTCTTCGAGTATCTCCCAAACGAGCTCTGGATCTTCTTCGTATGGCTTGCGCCGCTCCTGGATGGGCTTGAGGGCATGAACGATCGAGTCGGCCGCCCAGCCTTTGCATTCAATACAGCCGATGCCGGCCGTGGTGCAGCCGTCGTAGACCTTGGCGAGTGTTTCGGCGCTGGAAAATATTTTGTGCAAATCTCCGACAGGACATTTGTCAGGATTGCCAGGGTCGCTGCGGCGAACGCGCGCCGGGTCGGTCACCATGGTCTTCAGCTTCTGGCGAATGTCCGCTTCAGGGTCGGAGAGCAGAATGGTGTTTCCATAGCTCTTGGACATCTTTCGGCCGTCAGTGCCGAGGAGCTTTGGTGAGGGCGTGAGCAGGGCTTGGGGCTCAGGAAGGATTTCTTTGCCGGGAATCGTCTCGACGGGTACACGCGGTAGTCCAGCCCCGACAGCCGCAAAGGAATTGCGGAGAGCCTGCTGCGGCGCGTAATACGAATTGAATCTCCGCGCGATTTCCCGGGTCAGCTCCACATGCGCGGCCTGATCTTGTCCAACCGGCACAAACTCTGGCTGATAGACCAAGATATCAGCCGACTGGAGTAGCGGGTAGCCAAGAAATCCATAAGTGGTCAGGTCTTTGCCGGTGATGTTCTCCTGCTGCTCTTTGTAAGAAGGAACACGCTCCAGCCATCCCAGTGAAGTAATCATCGAGAGCAGCAGATGCAGCTCGGCGTGATGGACGACGTGGCTTTGGATGAAGAGCACGCTCTTCTCCGGATCGAGGCCGGCGGCGAGAAAATCCATCCCCACTTCGAGGGTGTTTTGTCTCACCTGCGACGGATCGGCGTAGTCGGTGGTCAGCGCGTGATAGTCAGCGATGAAGAAATAGCACTCGTACTTATCCTGCATGCCGACCCAGTTATGCAGCGCTCCCATGTAGTTGCCGAGGTGCAGCTTGCCGGTCGGGCGCATGCCGCTGAGCACGCGCTTCTTTTCGCCGGCGGTGTTTTCCTGCGCGGCCGGAGCGTTGGGGGAGATGGTCACAGAAGTCCTTGCATCAAGCCTGAAATCGGCCCAGATCGCGTGCGATGCGGCGTGGGGCGTTCGCTCTATTGTACGGAATCTACGATTGAGTGGAGCCGGCCAAGCTACATTGCGGACGGAGACTGGTGCGCCGCGAGAGAGCATTGGCGCCGTGTTAGCCTTACTTGGAACTCTGCTTGCCAGCGATTCGTTGTGGCCCCGGAAATCAGTTCAGGAAACCCTCGAGTGAAGAGCGACAAACACCTGCCCGCATTGGACGGCATCCGCGGACTGGCTGTCCTGATCGTCGTCGCCTACCACACCGGCGGCGGAGCGCAATCAAGCAACCTGCTGATCAAGAGTATCGGTTTGCTGTTGAAGGCCGGATGGGGCGGCGTCTCGCTCTTCTTTGTCCTCTTGGGTTTTTTGATTTCGGGCATTCTCTGGGACACGCGCGGCACCCAAAGCTGGCTGAAGAACTTCTACATCCGCCGCGCGCTTCGCATTTTCCCGCTCTACTACGGATCGCTGCTGCTGGTCGTGCTTACCGCCTTCGCCGCTCGCCAAGGGCTGTTCTGCCTTTCCCGGATTTGGGTCTTTGCGCTCTACCTGCAGAACATCCCTGCGCTGGCGGGGTTCACCGCGTCCTACGGATCGCCGCTGCGGCTCGGACATTTCTGGAGCCTGGCGGTAGAGGAACAGTTTTACCTGCTTTGGCCCTTCCTGCTTTCGAGAATGAAGACACTCACGCACGCAAAACACCTTTGCGCGGCAACCATCGTCGTCTCCTTCTGCTTTCGCTGGTGGATCTGGAGCTGGCACGAAGCTCCGCCGGACTTTTATGGCTTTCTGCTGACGCATGTGGGGGAACTGGCGGCGGGCGGGCTCCTGGCGATGTGCTTCCGCGATGGAAGCTGGAAGAGCCTGGACCGCCTTGCGCCGGCTGCGGCGGTGGCCTCGCTGGCCGGCTTTGCCGCCACCGGATGGACGAGCGGAAGCTTTGAATTTCAAAAGCCCGGGATCATCATTTACGGGCTGGTCTTCCTCACCATCCTCTGGGCTAGCGTTCTCGTACTGGCACTGCGACCGGCCGGTTTCTGGAGCCGGGCAATGAACCTCGGATGGCTGCGCGGAGTCGGCAAAATCAGCTACGGCATCTACGTCTTTCATGTGCTTTTCCATCCGGGGTATCTGTGGGTCGCGGAAAGACTTCTGCCTCATGCGGGCCGCATTCAGGGCATTGCTATGAATGCTGTGGTCATTGTGGTGATGAGCTTCACTACGGCCTGGCTTTCGTTCCGCTTCTATGAGGGCCGTTTTCTGGGGCTGAGGAAACGGTTCTCGGGGATTCGGCATGAAGAAACGCTGGCACAGGAGCGAGTGGGTTAAGGCGGGCGAAAATATCCACGGCAGGAAGCCAGTCCGGTCGGGCTACATCGCCGGAAGCAGCAGCCGGTTCACGACGTTGAGCGCCGGCGAGACGAAGAGGTTGACCACCCATCCGCCTACGACGACCATAAGAATCAAGCTGAACATGCCCATCCGGTCGTAGTATTGCACCCAGTTATAGGGCAGCAAGTTGCGGACGATATGGCTGCCGTCGAGAGGCGGAAGCGGCAGCAGGTTGAAGACGGCCAGGATGAGATTGAGCCAAACGCCGATGTAGAAGAGCAGCGCCACCGGGAACATCGACGGAAGCACGGTCTCCGTCGGCAACTGGACATGGTTGGCGGTGAAGACGGCGGCGACGACTGAGAGTTGCCCCTGCGCACTGGTATTCTCCAGGATCAACAGTCCGATGAAGCAGAGAAGCGCCAGAAGCAGATTGCTGGCTGGCCCGGCGAGCGTGGTCAGCATGTCGTCACGCTTGATGTTAGTGAAGTTGCGCGTGGTGACGGGGGTCGGCTTAGCCCAGCCGATGAGAAATCGCCCAAACCCGGGCAGAAAAAGCATCGCCAAGGGGATGATGATCGTGCCCAGAAGGTCGATGTGCTTGACGGGATTCAGCGTGACGCGACCCAGCATTCGCGCTGTCGGGTCGCCCAGCCGTGAAGCCATCCAGGCGTGGGACGCTTCGTGAAAGCTAAGTGCGAAGACAAGAATGACAAATTCGAACAACTTCAGAACGATTGCTTGCTGACTCATGAGTCCACTTGAATCGATGGTAGCAGGAAAGGAAATCGAGAGGTGTCGGTGTTCAGCAGTCAGTAGTCAATCGGATGCAGCGCTCGACTTGTTATGAGGCACGTTCCGCCGGCTCTTTTTTCTGAATATCGTTCTTGCTCTTAAGCGGCTTAGCCGGAACTCCGCCAACGATAGAGTGAGCTTCGACCTCGTGGGTGACCACGCCGTGCGCGCCAACGATGGAGTCTTCGCCGACCTTTTGCCCGGCCATCACTGAGGCGTGGTAGGTGATGCGAGCCGCCGGGCCGATCTCAGTCACCTTGTTGGTCACGTTGGAGGCGTCGATGGGATCGTGGGAGTGCGAGTAGACCGCCGCATAGTCCGACAGCGACGTGCCCTTGCGCAGGATGATCTCGCCGCGATCGTCGAGCATCACGTATTTGTGGATGACAACGTTGTCTTCGATGGTGAGGTTATAGCCGTAGCTGAACTCGACGCCGTGGAAGATCTTCACACCCTTACCTATGCTTTTGAAGATGTGACGGCCCAGCATGCAGCGCAGGCGGAAGCCCAGCCAGTGATTGAGCCCCAGGGGTGAGCGGTCAAACATCTGCCAGAACCAGATCAGTGGCTTGCGCTCGGCGTATTTCTCGCGGTCGATGTCGCCGTAGTACTCCGGCTCGAGGGTGACGTTGCAGGGATCGAACGAGAGTTGCAAGACGTTGCCGGGCAGCTCCGAGGTGAGCGAGAAGTTCAGCTTGCCGCCGTGCGGACGCCCCAGATAGAGCTGATGCAGGTTGTCGCGAACGATCTCCGCGCGCAAGGCCGGCCGCTTATGCTTGGTGAACTCTTCGTCGAGATAGGTGAGCCAACGCCGATAGATATCCTCGGCTTCGGCAGTGGGGTGCAGCTCGCGATACGGATAAACGGGCATTCGGTGTTCCTGACTTCAGCGTTCGTGGCTCTTCTCTAGTTCCAGCATAGCCTTAACCGGTTTGGATGCAGTTGAGCATGACGCCGATGCGGTTTCATTCGATGGAGAAGACAGCGTAGACGGTAGCCGAACGGGTCACCTTTTGCGCGCTGATTGCGAGGGGCTGGATAGCTTGCTGTATCAAGACGGCTGCGTTGCCTGCCATCGCCCGCATCATCGGCATCGGTCGCTCTGCCACCTCGTTGCTGGCGTAAACAAGCGGGCCTAAGGTGGCGCTTAGCCCTTTAGCCATCTGGTCGGCGATCGCGCGTGCTCGCTTGAGCGCGCTTTCCGCGGCCTGGGCTTCGAGCGCGTCGGGATCAGCGACGTCCCAATCGATCTGGCCGCTTTGGTTGGCGCCGGCCTCCACCGCCGTGTCTAGTGTCGAGGCCGCGTTTTTGGCGGCGGTCTTGACCGACCAGCTTTGCGTCACCTGAAACTGACGCTGCGCCTTCTGCGCTTCGGGCAGGTTTTGGTTTTCATATTGCTGTACCGGCGCGACGTTTTGTGACTCGCTCTGGATGGCGCTGTCTTCGATGCCGGATTTTTTCAGCGCCGCTATGATCGCGTTCGAGGTCTTCGAGCCGAGCGCATAGGCGGACTGCGAGTCAGCCGCATAGACCTGAAAGCCGATGTGCACGGTCGCCACCTCCGCATCCGCCGTGGCCTTGTCGGTCGCGGTCACGGCGATAGTGCGGTTGTTTTTGTTGACTTCGATCTGTTGGCCCTGTGCATTCGCAATTGCCGCGAACGCAACGCTTGCCGCCAACAATACCATGCTGAATTTCATCAACCTCATTTGCTTCACCTGCCCAATTCCCCAGCTCAAGCCTTTAGCTTGTCACTGGAACCTTTTGACTGAACTCTCGCAGAGCAGAGAGTGTTTTCATCGCCGCGCCGGAATCGATTGCGGCGGCGGCGCGCTCCATGCCTTCGCGGATATCCGCGGCAACCTCGGCCACCGACAATGCACCCGCCGCATTTAAGAGCACCACGTCGCGCTTCGGCCCTTTTTCGCCCTGTAACATGGCCTCCAGGATCGCCGCATTTTCAGCAGCCGTCTTTCCTCCCAGCAGTTGATCTAGCGAAGAGACCTCAAGCCCAGCCTGTCGGGGATGAAAGCGAAAGTGGCGGACTTCGCCCGGACCCTCGATTCCGCGGTCCCATGCGGCGGTCGGCTGGCACCGCACCTCCGCGACCATGGTCTCGCCGGTCACGGTGAGCTCGTCCAGGCCGTCGAGCCCGTAGACCACAAACGCGTGGCGGATGCCAAGATTAGCCATCGCTTGTGCGACCACGGCGATACGGTCGGCCGCAAAGACGCCCATGACCTGCGTACGCGCATTGGCGGGATTCGATAATGGTCCCGCAAGGTTGAAGATGGTGCGGAAACTCAGCGACTTGCGCACCGGCTGCACTCGCTTCATGGAAGGATTCAATGCCGGGGCAAAGAGAAATGTAAAGCCGGTCGCTCTAAGGCATTCCACGGCTTCTTTTGGCGGTAGCGCGACCGAGACGCCCAAGGCCTCAAGCACGTCTGCCGAGCCACACATGGAACTGACCGCGCGATTGCCATGCTTGGCGACTTTAGCGCCAGCGGCCGCGGCAACCAGCGCCGCTCCGGTAGAAATATTGAAGGTCCCAATTTCATCACCGCCGGTACCGCAAGTATCGACCAGCTGCGAGCGTTCAGCATCGGTAAGCGGCAGAGGAATGGAAATCTGGCGGAGTGCCTCGGCGAAGCCCGTGAGCTCGGCCACAGTCTCGCCGCGCTTTGCGACTACTGTTAGCAACGCGGCAATCTCGTCATCGTCGGCATCACCGGCGAGCATGGCGCGGACCGCCGCGTTCGCTTCACTGCGAGTAAGCGCGGCACCGACGTCACGCACCTTCTCTACGTATTTGAAAAAATCACTCATCTAATTCATCGTAAGGATGACCCGAAATCAGCCTACCGAAGCGCGCGATTCCTCGCCAGCCCGAAGTGGGCCAATGCCGACATGGCGCACAAGGAGCCTGTCAGTTAATTTCCTTTTCTCGGCCTCTCCGCTAGTATGGACTTTCTGCCCAATCAACGAACGATGCAGACTGACTCCTTATGAAAATTCACGAATACCAGGCAAAAGACATTCTCGCGAAGTATGGCGTGCCCGTCCCCCGGGGCGAGGTTGCCAACACTCTCGATGAAGCAGTGGAGATCGGCAAACGCCTTCTAGCAGCGGGCGCAACCGGTTTAGTGGTTAAGGCGCAGATCCATGCCGGCGGCCGCGGCAAGGGCGGCGGCGTCAAGGTCGCGAAGACCATCGACCAGGCCGAAGAGTACGCCAAGAACATTCTCGGTATGCAGCTGATTACCCATCAGACCGGCCCGCAAGGGCAGAAGGTGCAGCGGCTGCTCATCGAGGAGACGGCGGCAATCGATCGCGAACTCTATTTGGGAATCGTGCTCGATCGTGCCGCGGCGAAGCTGGTCTTTATGGCTTCAAAGGCCGGCGGCATGGAGATCGAAGAGGTCGCCGCCAAAGACGCCGACGCCATCGTTAAGGCGTATATCGACCCGGCAGTTGGCTTTCAGGCCTATCAGGCACGCAAGCTTGCATTCGCCCTCGGACTGAAGCCGACCCAAATCAACGATGCGGTGAAGTTCATGCAGGGGCTCTATAAGGCCTTCATCGAAACTGACTCGTCGCTGCTGGAGATCAATCCGTTCATCACGACCAAGGACGATAAGCTCTTCGCGCTCGACTGCAAGATCAACTTTGACGACAACGCGATGTTTCGTCATAAGGATCTGAAGGACCTTCGCGACGTTGCTGAAGAAGACCCGCTGGAGGTCGAGGCCTCGAAGTACGCGCTGAACTACATCAAGCTCGACGGCAACATCGCCTGCATGGTCAACGGCGCCGGCCTGGCGATGGCGACGATGGACATCATTCAGTACGCGGGCGGCTCGCCGGCCAACTTCCTCGACGTCGGCGGCGGCGCGAACCAGCAGCAGATCGAGCAGGCCTTCGCGATTCTGCTCTCCGACCCTAATGTGAAGGCGATCTTCATCAATATCTTTGGCGGGATTCTGCGGGTTGATGTTCTGGCAACGGCGGTGGTTGCTGCGGCTCGCAACCTTAGCGTTGCTGTGCCGATCGTTCTGCGACTCGAGGGAACCAACGTCGAAGAGGGAAGAAAGATTCTCGCCGAGTCTGGGTTGAAGTTTATTGTCGGCGAAACCATGCAGGACGCGGCCGAAAAAGTCGTCGCAGCAGCGAAAGGCTAGTTGTCAGTGGTCAGAAGTCAGTCCTCAGTAAGAACGGGGAGAGTGCGATCAGTATGGGACAGTCTTTTCGGGACCTTACCGTCTGGCAACGAGCGATCGATCTGACAGTGTGTATTTACGAATTAACGGCCGAGTTTCCAAAGGCTGAGATCTACGGGTTGTAGTCTCAAATGCGACATGCTGCGGTTTCAGTATCGAGCAATATTGCAGAGGGTGCAGGGCGAGGCGGCAAGAAAGAGTTTAGGCAGTTTCTAAGTATGGCCCGAGGATCAAATTGCGAGCTTCAAACGCAATTGTTCATTTCATCGAGGCTCAAAATAGCAAGTCAGGAACAGTTGATCAAGGCGAATGATTTATCGCAAGAGGTTGGCCGAATGCTGAATGGACTCTCGCGGTCACTCGCCGAAAAACTGAAGACTGACAACTGAGGACTAAACATGGCTGTTTTAGTTGGCAACGACACTCGACTTATCGTTCAGGGCATCACCGGCAAAGAAGGCACCTTCCACGCCAAGGGGTGCGCGGAATATGGCACTAAGGTTGTTGGTGGTGTTACGCCGGGTAAGGGTGGGACGACGCATGAAGGCTGGCCGGTTTTTGATACTGTGGCCGATGCCGTTAAAGAGACCGGCGCGAATGCGACCGTGATCTTTGTGCCGCCTCCATTTGCCGCCGATGCCATTCTCGAAGCCGAAGACGCTGGGCTGCCGCTGATTGTCTGCATTACTGAGGGCATTCCGACGATCGACATGGTGAAGGTTTGGAGCGTGCTCAAGAACTCCAAGTCTCGCCTGATCGGGCCGAATTGCCCCGGCGTTATCTCTCCCGGCAAAGCCAAGATCGGCATCATGCCCGGACGCATTCATAAGGAAGGCTCTGTCGGGATCGTTTCGCGCTCGGGCACGCTGACCTATGAGGCCGTTTATCAGCTCACCCAGCGCGGCATTGGCCAGTCGACGGCGATCGGTATTGGCGGCGATCCGGTCATCGGCACTAACCACATCGATGCGCTCAAGCTGCTCAACGAAGACCCCGGAACCGAGTCGATCATCCTGATCGGCGAGATTGGCGGCACCGCGGAAGAAGCAGCCGCTGCTTATGTCAAAGCGAACGTGAAGAAGCCGGTTATCGGTTTCATCGCCGGACAAACCGCACCTCCCGGACGGCGCATGGGGCATGCTGGGGCGATCATCTCCGGCGGCCAGGGGACTGCCGCTGACAAGATGAAGGCGCTGACAGAGGCTGGGATTCATGTCGTGCAATCGCCGGCCGCGATTGGGGAGACCTTAGCGCGGGTGATTGGGAAGGGTTAGAAGACGCAGGTATTCAACAATCGCAGGCTAAACTGCTAAGGAAAGACCGGGAGTGCGCGATGCCGAAGAACGGCAAGATCGTAAAGCTCGCGATTCTCTTGATTGCTCCTTTTTCGGTTTTCGCGGCACTAGGTGCCTATGCGGGTACTTTTTGGTTTTACTTTTCTCAAGAAAAATGGGTCTCAGCTTCAACCTCGCCCAGCGCTCGATTCCGAGCGTTGACTGTCACGGAAGCGGGCGGATGCGGGTCGCGGAAGAGCACCTTCGTCGTCATTGAGAGAAGACTGGGAATTTTGAAGTACAGGCGAGTTTACCGCTTTTTGTCTCGCCGACGACGCGGGCGATATGCAGATTCATTGGACGGGACCCGACGAACTCACGATATCTTGTCTCAATTGTCCGAGGAATGAATTCGAAATGTACGGTCCAAGGTGGGGCAGGGCGACGTTCAGGTATGAACTGGGTGCCGAAACTCAGTAGTCATCCCTTGCGAATCCGATCCCCGTATAGAGCAAGCCGGACTTCGCTCAGATCGACATCTATTTCAACGTCACACCCACCAAAGTCACGCTGCACGGCCCAAACTCGCTCTCAAACACAACCTGGCTGAGGGTCTTGCTTCCACGCATTTGCAGCACGTAATCTCGACCGCGCACCACAGACGGAATCGAGATCCCCGTCTCCGGCGGCATGAGTGCTTTGAAGTTCCCCGCGACCATGTTCACCAGTTCTCCCATGGAGTCGCAGACGTCGGCATCGACCGACGTTGGCGTCGGCACCGACATCACACGGGCGGTGAACTCATACGAGAGTGGCAGTACACACTCGAGCACCATCGCGCCCTTCCACGGCTCGGCGAAGTAGATGGCGGCTGTCACGAGCTCTTCGCCGGGCGGCCAGGGCTCCTCCGCCGGCTCCACAACGATGTCGGCCATGACGCCGAAGACTTCGGCAACGATGCGCGATTGTTCGCAGATATGTTCTTCCACGGATAAGGCAGCCAGCATGGAAACTCCTATATTTTGCGATAGGCAACGGTTGTTCCGATAGGGACGCGCTCGAACGAGCCTTGCAGGTTCATCGTCGTCTCCGCGCCCCCCAGAAAGAGATAGCCGCCGGGGTTGAGCACGGTCAAAATTTGATTCAGGATTTTGATCTTCGTCCCCACATCGAAGTAGATAAGCACATTGCGACAGAAAACAATGTCGAACTTTCCGAGCGCGGCCATCGGCTGGCGCAGATCGAAGCGGCGAAACCTCACCATGCCGCGAATCTCATCTTTCAATTGCCAGTCGAGGCCCTCGCGCTTGAAATACTTCACCAGGTAAGGAGCGGGCAGGCCGCGGTTGACCTCGAACTGAACGTACTTCGCTTCACGAGCTCGATCGAGAATCTGCTCCGAGAGATCGGTGCCGAGTATATCGACGGGGCGGTCGACCGTCCCGAGTTCCTTGAGCAGCATGGCGATGCTATAAGCCTCTTGCCCGGAAGAGGCAGCTGCCGACCAGATCGTTAGTTTCGAAGAGCGCTTCGCCAGCAACTCGGGAATCAAGCGCTGGCGCATCGCGTCAAAGGGCGCGATATCGCGAAAGAAGAGCGTCTCGTTTGTGGTCAGCGCTTCAATCACCTTCTGCGCGAGCACGATGTCGATGCCGTTGCGCAGACCGGCGCAGAGTTCATCCAGGTTGGCGAGCTTCGCCGCGCGGGCCACGGGCATCAGGCGCGACTCGAGCAGATAGTGCTTGTCGTCGTCGAGCACGATGCCAGATTGGCGGTAAATCTCCTGCTGCAGGTATTTGTAGTTGTCTTCATTGACGACCGCCAGCTTCGCCGGCACAGACGCAGCAACCGGTGTTTTGGAGGCGGGCACTGATGTGGCGGCAGGTTGCCCATTGCCTGCGAAGGTTGACGTCGCGCCCGGAACCAGCGGCCGATGGAGAGTTGCGCTCATCGCGACACCTGCCGCAGAATCTCCGGTACGACTGCGCGCAAGCCGAGAACGGAGTCCGCCAGGCCTGCTTCCACGACTGCGCCGGGCATCCCCCAAACAACGCTGGACGCCTGGTCCTGCGCGATGATGTAGGCGCCCTTGCTTTTGAGTTGTTCCATCCCGTGCAATCCATCCTGACCCATGCCCGTCAGGATCACGCCGACCACGCCGCCGGCATAGATCTCGGCAACGGAACGGAAGAGCACATCGACAGCGGGACGGCAGGAGTTTTCTCTCGGCCCCTGGTCGAGATGCACGGCTACCTCTTGTCCGGAACGCGCTAGCCGCATGTGAAAGTCGCCCGGAGCGATGATTATGCGGCCAGCCCTCAGAGCCATGCCGTTCGTCGCTTCGACGACTTCAAACTTGCTCTGCGCCTGCAATCGCTCGGCGAGAAGCTTGGTGAAGAGCGGCGGCATGTGCTGCACGATCACTACGGGCAATGGGAACGACGGCGGAAACTGCGGCACGATTTCCATCAACGCCGTTGGGCCTCCGGTAGAGACACCAATCGCGACGATCTTTCGCTCGGTAGGCATCGTGAAGAGCGGCATGGCCGGGACACGAGTTGCCACCCGAGGCTGCAACGGCGCTGAGACAGGCATAGAGCGCGGCATGGGAACAGTTCTTTTGATCTCAAAGAACTGCTTAATCTTCGGGATCAGTTCGTCGTGCAGCATGGTCCGAGCAGAGTCCCTGGGCCCGGTGTTCGAGGGCTTGGTGACATAGTCGTTCGCCCCTAGCATTAGAGCGTCGAGGGCCGCCGAGGCGCCGCGCGTAGTAAGAGTGCTGCACATGATGACGCACGCCGTGGAGGAGGCTGCACGCAGCCGGCGCACCGTGGTAAGGCCATCCATCTCCGGCATCTCGATGTCGAGAGTGATAGCATCGGGCTTCAGCTCGGCCGCCTTTTGCAGAGCGATCGAGCCATTGGCGGCGTAACCGACGACTTCAAACTCAGGGTCGTTGCTTAAAGACTCGGTGATAATGCGGCGAATGACGACCGAGTCGTCGACGACCAGGACCTTGATTCTGCGTCCGAGCCGGTTGAGGACGCGATGGCTCGGCGACTCACGGATGGGGGCTGGGACGGTCTGGTTGATCATGGCGGCTCTACCCTACCACTTGCAGCATGCGAAGCTTGTCCTCGACCATCTCGGCGGTAAACGGCTTCATAATGTATTCGTTTGCGCCGGCTTCGAGCGCCGTCAGCATCTGTTCCATCTGAGTTTCCGTGGTCACCATCACGACGACGACGTTGGCGAACTTCGGATTGGCACGGAGAGTTTTGACGAATTGCAGCCCATCCATCTCCGGCATGTTCCAATCGGAGAGCACCAATGCAACGGGCGGCGAGGCTACGGTGAGCGTCGCAATTCCTTCCACCCCGTCGGCAGCCTGCAGCACCTCAAATCCCAGGCGCACAAGGATCTTGGACAGAATGCTGCGCATTGCGCGGGAATCATCGACGACCAGGGCTCTAAGCGGCATTCGGGCGTGAGCCTCCTGCTCACGAACTTCAGCGATCTCTTGGAGCTTCTACTTGCTAGTGATTGACGCGGCTAGCCAGCACTTGCAGATTTGCCGCCATCTCAGTCAGCGAACGCGCCGATGTTTGCGTGTCCGCCGCTCCGGCCATGGTCATCTGTGCCGACTTGGCGACTCCGGCAATGCTGCCCGCGATCTCATTCGTGCCCATCGCCGCCTCGGTCACATTGCGCCCGATCTCGGTCGTGGTGGCCGTCTGCTCCTCGACCGCCGAGGCGATGACGTTCGAGATGTCGTTGACCTGGGTGATGATCTGGCTGACCTCGCCAATGGCTTTAACAGCGGCCTGGGTGTCGGTCTGGATTGCCTCGATCTTTTGCCCGATCTCTTCGGTAGCGCGCGCCGTCTCCTTGGCCAGTTCCTTGACTTCGTTGGCCACCACCGCAAAGCCTTTGCCGGCCTCTCCGGCGCGGGCAGCCTCAATGGTTGCGTTGAGCGCGAGCAGGTTGGTCTGCTGGGCGATCGAGGTAATGACCTTGATCACCTTGCCAATCTCCGAGCTCGACGTGCCCAACTGGTGAATGGTTTGCGTGGTGTTGTCAGCGATGCCGACGGCGGCCTTGGCAACGCGCGCGGCTTCGGTGGCGCTCTTCGAGATCTCGCGAATCGAGGCCATCATCTCTTCCGAGCTTGCGGCGACGACGTTGACGTTGGCTGAGACCTCTTCGCTTGTCTGCGAGGCGGCGTTGGCCTGCTGCGCCGTGTCGCTGGCGTTGGTGGTCAGCTGCTGGCTGACCGCGGAGAGCTCTTCGGCAGAGGCGGCGATGGCGATCGACGTTTCGCTGATGGTGGATAAGAGCTCGGCCATCCCGCTCCGCATCTTGACCTTCTCGGTCACATCGCTGGCGAACTTGACCACCTTGAACGGCTTGCCATTCAAATCGAGGATGGGGTTGTACGAGGCCTGGATATGGACGACTTTGCCGCCTTTGCCAATGCGTTTGTATTCTGCCGACTGAAACTGGCACCGGCCCAGGCTGGCCCAGAACTCAGCATAGGCGGGACTGTTCGACTCCTCCGGATCGACAAACATCCGGTGATGCCGGCCCTTGATCTCCTCCAGCGAATATCCGACTACGCGTAGAAAGTTGTGATTCGCCGTGAGGATGGTCCCGTCCAATTGGAACTCGATCACTGCCTGCGACTTGCCGATCGCGTCGATCTGGCCGGCGAAATCGACGTTCACCAGCTTCTGGGCGGTCACGTCTGTTGCGAACTTCACGACTTTGCTCGGCTTGCCGGCGGTATCGAGAATCGGATTATACGAAGCCTGAATCCAGATTTCCTTGCCACCTTTTCCGATCCGTTTGTATTCCGCTGACTGGTATTCGCCCCGATTCAGTCGCGCCCAGAACTCCGCGTACGCCGAGCCGTTTGCCTCTGCCGGCTCGACAAACATGCGGTGATGTCTGCCCTGGACTTCGTCGAGACTGTAACCAACGGTCTTGAGAAAATTCTCGTTTGCGGTCAGGATGGTGCCGTCCATCTGGAATTCAATGACCGCCTGCGACCGGCCGATGGCAGCGACCGTTGCCTCAAGCTCCCAGGTGGGGTGGGCGCCAGGCTCGGCTTCGTCTTGCATGATCGAGCGCCGCCCGTTCCGCACGGGGACGCTGACACTCTTGGCCCGCAATATTGCGGGAGGCTCTGCCAACGCGCTGCCATTTCTTCCCCTATGACTCGACATGATTTCCCACTCCCAGCAGTGAAGTATCTGTTCGGATTACCAAAGCCTTCGCGCCGCCTTCGCACTAAATGGTCTGGCGCGTAATCAATTTCCCGCGGTCTCGAGCACCCGGTCCGCATTCAGGATCAGCAGCAGCCGGGATTCCAGCTGGTAGACTCCTTCGATCAAATCGCGCTGCAACGCGGGCATGTTTTCCGGCAAGGGTGTCGAGGCCTCAAGCGGCACATCGAGCACATCGCAGATTTCATCGACCAGCAGGCTCACTGGACCGCCCTCCGACTGGATCACAATGTTCATCGGCAGCTTGTCTTCGGACTCGACTGCCGGCAGGCCGAGAACCCGGCGCACGTCGAGCGCGGTCACGATTTGCCCGCGCAGGTTGATGAGGCCCTCGATGGCCTTGGGCGCCAAAGGCACGCTGGTCATCTCCTGAAAACGCAGCAGCTCCTGCACCCGCGTCAACTCGATCCCCATAAACATGTCAGCGACCCGAAAAGTGGAATACTGCCGGGTCTCGCCCAACTGCCCAGCGGCTAAATTGCCGATCGTCATTGAGAGCTCCCTGCCATTTCGAATTCATTGGCCCGGCTCGCGGCGGCTTCATCGGAATGACTGCCCATCGCTGCGTGCAGCAACGCGACCAGGTCGATAAAGTCGGTAATCTTGCCGCCCACCACGCCCGAGCCCAGCAGGCCAAAGCAGGAACTCGCGCGCTTCACGGTGACTGTCTCCTCGACGATGTCCAGAATTTCATCGACCACCAGCCCGACATGCCGGTTTCCTTCCCGGAAGACAATCACCTGAAGCGATTCACGCTCCATCGCCGCATCGGGTGATCCGGGATCGAGCATCGCCCCAACTGAGGCCAGGGGAAGAATTGCATCGCGATAGTGCAGGACCGGCTGTCCGGCGGCGTATTGAACTTTTGAGCTGGCGAACTCTTCGAGGCGAGCGACCATCGAGAGCGGCACAACGAGCCGCGAGAACCGTCCGGCGCTAAAGAGTAATATCGTTTGGCGCTGGTCCTTCGCGGATTCGTTCGCCTTCGCCTCGGTGCGGCTGCGTTCCAGCGATTGCGAGAGGATATTGGCGAGCCGGCCCAGGCCGGGGACGTCCAAAATGAGAGCGATCCTGCCGTCGCCCATAATGGTCGCGCCCACGTAGCAGTCCAGTGCCTTGAGCTGCTTGCCTAGCGCTTTGACGACGATCTCCTGAGTGTCGCTGACGCCATCGACGACCAGGCCGAAGGCAGTGTCCTCTGCCTGCAGGATCACAATGTTGAGTACGTCATTGTCGGTGTCGGGGGGGAGAGTCCCAGAACCCGGCTCAGATAGGTCAACGGGAGCAGCTTGCCGCGACGGCGATAGACCTCGGTGCCCTGGATGTTCTCGATCTGCTTGCGATCCTCGACGCCCTCGAGGCGCACCAGTTCGAGCAGGTTGGCCTGTGGAATCACAAATCGGTCTTCACGTTTTACCTTGACGCCGCCTGTCATGCGAGTGCTGTTGAGGTTCACGATCAGCCCGGGAATGATGGCGAGGGTGAGCGGTATTTTGATCTTGACCGTGCTTCCGGCGGCTCCTCCATTGACACTTGCCCGGTTGAAAATGTCGACGGCGCCACCGATCTTCTCGATGTTGGTCTTCACGACATCCATGCCGACGCCGCGACCGGAGATGCTGGTCACTTTTTCCGCGGTCGAAAAGCCGGGCAGAAAGATCAACCGCAGGGCCTCCCATTCGCTCATGTTGGAGGCTTGCTCAGCGCGAATCAGCCCCTTTTCGATCGCCTTACGCTTGACGCGCTCGGGATCGATGCCCGCGCCGTCGTCAGAGATCTCGATGTTGACGTGACCGCCCTCGTGATAAGCGCGCAAGAGGATCGTCCCGGCGGCCTTCTTGCCCTTATTCACTCGAACGTCGGGGCTCTCGATACCGTGATCGCAGGAGTTGCGGACGATATGAGTGAGCGGGTCTTTGATGGCCTCGATGATCGTCTTGTCGAGCTCGGTCTCGGCGCCCTCCATCTGGATCTCGATCTGTTTGCCGACCTCGGAGGCGAGATCGCGCACGACGCGCGGCAGCTTGTTCCACACCACGCCAATGGGCTGCATGCGGGTGCGCATCACACCTTCCTGAAGCTCGCTGGTGATCAGGTTGAGCCGCTGCGCCGCTCCGCTGCTCGCGCCGCTCTGGCTGGTTGTGCCCTGAAGTATCTGGTTGCGCGCAAGCACCAGTTCGCCAACCAGGTTCATCAGCTTGTCGAGCAGCATCACGTCGACGCGAATGGTCGAGCCGGCGGCGCTGTTAGCCGAATTGGCCGCCTCGGCTGCCTCTCGAGGTTCTTTTACTTCGAGCTCGATACCCGGCTTGTTCACTTGAATGACTTGGAAGGGTTCGAGGTGCTCTTCTTCCTGATCGTGTTGCTGTGTCTCGACGAACTCCAGCGTGCCAGTGTGCGGCGTCTCGCCCTTTGCGCGTGAGGAGCTGATAGGGTTCACATCTGCTGCGGCGGCCACGTGCCTATCGCCTTGATCGAGAGACGCTGCGTCTAAGCGGAAGTTATATGCGTCGTCGAGGCGCTGGCGCAGGTCTTGATAGACGTCTTCGCCCTCTTCGCCGCGATCTTCGATGTTCGCCAGGACGAGCTTCACGACGTCGACTGTCTGTAGGACCAGCGAAACCAGCTCGGGCGTGAGCGGCCGCTGTTTTTCGCGAACCTGGCCGAGGATGTTCTCCGCCACATGAGAGATCGATCCGAGAATTTCGAATCCAAAGAAACCGCAGGTGCCTTTGATCGTATGGATGGTGCGGAAGACGCTGGCAATGAGTTGTTCGTCGGCGGGGTTCTTCTCCAGTTCCACTATCTCGCAATCGAGGACCCCGAGGTTTTCATTGCTCTCGATCAGAAACTCCCGGACTTCCTCGGAAAACTCCATGCGAACCCTTCCGCGATGCAGGCAATTGATCTAAATCTGTTGCGGTGCGCTGAACTCGCGAGCCTGCATCCAAGTTGCACAGCGCAAGACGGACGCTCTACCTTCGCTGTGGGCCATATCGGCAGGACCATCGACAGGGTTAACAGATCAGGTTGAAAATCATGAAGATGGCAGAGAGGGAACCATGAACCGAAGAATGATCGGCGCGGCTCTGACCGCCCTGGGAATGACACTGGCCGCTTCAGGGCTCAACGCTCAATCCCAACCTCAACCTCAGACTGAGACGGTGGCAATCGACGCGGGAGCTCCGGCGTCCGCATTTCCTCATTTCTGGGAGAAGATGTTCGGCTCCGGGCGCGCCGAGCTGACCATGCGCGACAGCTACCGCAGGGATATGCGCGAGGTGAAAGGAATTACCGGCTTCCGGTATGTCCGCTTTCACGCCATTCTCCACGATGAGCTTGGCGTGTACGACGAAGACGCGAATGGCAATCCGATCTATAACTTCTCCTACGTCGACCAGATTTACGACGGGCTGCTGGCGAATGGCGTCAAACCCTTTGTCGAGATCAGTTTCATGCCCAAGAAGCTGGCCTCGCGGCCCGGGGACCTGCATGCCTTTTGGTATAAGCAGAACGTTTCGCCGCCCAAGGATTACGCCAAGTGGGACGCGCTGATGACCGCCTTTGCCCAGCATCTGGTCGAACGCTATGGCATCGACGAGGTCGCGTCCTGGTATTTCGAAGTATGGAACGAGCCGAACATTGATTTTTGGACCGGTCGACCCGCGCAGCAGACGTATTTTGAGCTCTACGACCATACCGCTCGCGCGCTGAAGGCGGTCAACCCGAAGATCCGGGTGGGCGGGCCGGCCACGGCGCAGGCCGCCTGGGTCGGCGATATCATCGCCCATGCCACGCAGAACAACGTGCCGATCGACTTCGTCTCCACGCATGTTTATGGCAACGACACCGCTAAGGATGTCTTTGGGGACAATCGTCCCGTTCCACCGCACCAGATGGTCTGCGCCGCAGTCAAGAAGGTCCACGAGCAGATACTGGCATCGCCACGGCCAACGATTCCGCTGATCTGGAGCGAGTTCAACGCAACCTACGCCAATGAATCGCCAATCACCGACTCGATTTATATGGGGCCGTGGATGGCCGATACGATCCGGCAATGCGACGGAATGGTCGACATCATGTCTTACTGGACTTTTTCTGATGTATTCGAAGAGCAAGGTCCGGTCAAGCAGCCCTTCTACGGGGGCTATGGATTAATCGCCGCGGGCGGAATTCCGAAGCCGGCCTTCGATGCCTTTGCGCTGCTTCACCAGCTCGGCGATGAACGTCTTGCGTCCTCTGACCCGAACATCCTCGTAACGCGCCGCAAGGACGGAACGCTGGTGCTTGCGTTGTGGAACCTGGTCGAGCCCGACGCCACTGGCCCGGACAAGAATTTTCATCTTGACCTCCACGGTGTCTCGGCGCACGCCAGCGTTACCGTAAGCCGCGTCGACGCTACCCATGGCGACACTCTCGCCGCATACGACCGCATGGGTAAGCCGCGATACCCGACGCAGGCGCAGATCGAGGAACTTCGCCGCGTCGCCGAGCTCGGACCACCAGCCGTCGAAAAGCTCGACCACGGTGGATTGACGCTCACGGTTCCACAGAAGGGGCTTGCACTCGTTACGGTACGCTGATTGTGTTCCGCCTTAGCCGGACCGGACCTCAGCCCATCTTCTCCTTCAAGCCCACGGCGATGAGGAGGCGGTTCATGGGCATGGAGGTGAGAAAACCGCAGATCATGCCGGCCTGCATGGAAAGCCAATAGACCGGATTGTTGGGCTCAAGGTGTGGCGAGGGCGAGAGCTTGAAATAGACGAGCGCCATCCACAAATACATGCCCACCTGGAATGCCAGGATCGAGAGGGTGTCGGCCTTGATCGCCGCCAGCAGTGCGGCTGAGCGCGAGATCTTTCGCATCGGCCGAATCGAGAAGTATTGGAACAGAATTCCCAGAGTCCACGCCGCGACAAAGTCCCACAGATAGCTCGCCAGCAGCATCGAGCTGGCCACCATCAGGCCAAGCTTAAAGATGCCGAACTCCATCGCGAGGTCGGCCAGCGCACAACCGGCCCCGCAATGGCTCGTGGCCAGCGCTACCTGCGCAATGGTGGGAGCTCTGCCCGGGTCGCCACCCATCTGCATCTCCGGAGCATCTTTGGCCATTCGCCGCCCGACGCGGAAATACCACCACAGCGCAAACACGCTCAAATAGAGCGCGGTCACCGGCCAGACCACGTTCATCACCGCCATGCTCTGGGGGTGTCGCAACTCATCGAGGACGATGATCAGCGCGCTTGCACCGGCGAGTGCAATGGACAGCCACGCGAGCCACTCCAGCATCAGCAGATTGCCTCCACTCTTTGGAATTATCTCTCGATGCCGAGACGTAAGATCAATCCATAAGTGGAAACTTCCTTCGACGCAATCATTCTGGGCGCAGGCGCCGCTGGGCTTATGTGCGCCATCGAGGCGGGCAAACCCGGACGCCGCGTCGCCCTGCTCGATCATGCCGACCGGGTGGGGAAGAAAATCCTTATATCCGGCGGAGGCCGCTGCAACTTCACCAACATCCATTGCAAGCCAGAGAATTTTCTCTCCGCAAATCCGCATTTCGCACGGTCGGCGCTTGCCCGCTATACGCCTGCGGACTTCATCGCCATGGTCGAGAAGCACGGCATCGTCTATCACGAGAAGACGCTCGGCCAGCTCTTCTGCGATGGCTCCGCGAAAGCGATCGTAGCCATGCTACTTGCAGAGTGTGCCGAAGCCGGGGTGGAAATATTCCTGAACGAGCACGTGCACAGCGTTTCGCGCGGCGATGATTTTTGCGTGGTCACTCAGAGTCAGGAATTTCATGGCACATCCCTGGTCGTCGCAACCGGAGGGTTGTCGATTCCGAAGATGGGCGCGACTTCGCTCGGCTACGAGATCGCGGAGCAATTCGGAATCGCGATTCAGGAATGCCGCCCCGCGTTGGTGCCGTTTGTTCTCGATCAAGTGGCACAACAGGATTGGTGCGATCTGGCCGGGGTTTCGGCCGAGGTGGTTGGGACGGTGGGACGACAGAAGTTTCGCGAGAAAGCTTCTCATCACCCATCGTGGACTGAGCGGCCCGGCGATTCTTGCAAATCTCCTCGCATTGGCGAGAGGCCGAACCGATCACCATTGATTGGGCGCCGGGGAATGCGGTGACAGCGGAGTTCCTGACGAAGACCGCGGGACGCGATGCCGCAACCGCGAAGGCAGCGCTTCGCATCCATTTCTCCTGCGAGACTCGCCGATCGGCTCATCAACCTTGCCGATCCTCCGCGCTGGACAAACGCCGCAATCCAGCAGCTTGAGAATCAACTGCATCATTGGCAATTCGAGCCCGACGGGACCGAGGGCTACGAAAAGGCCGAAGTAACCGCTGGAGGAGTCGATACGAACGAACTCTCCGCGAAGACGATGGAGGCGAAGCGGGTGCCGGAGCTATATTTCATTGGCGAAGTCGTCGACGTTACCGGTCATCTGGGTGGATTCAATTTTCAGTGGGCGTGGGCGAGCGGGGCGGCTGCTGGGCGAGCGCTTTAGCTCGCAGACGAGAACGCGCCCTTCACCAGCTCCATTCCTTCGTCCCTCGTCGCAATTCGCCCCTCCAACTGCGCATCTTCCGCCAGCGCTAACATCTCCTTAAACTGCGGCCCGGGGCGGTATCCGGCCTCGATCAGATCTTGCCCTGTAACTAACAATTGCGGGCGAACTTGCTCTTCGGGAAGAGTTTCATATTTCTCTTTGGCGAATTCATAATTGTCCAGATTGCCAAAGCTGGAGAGCGCGTCCATGCGGTGCAACGCGAGGTGCTCTTCAAACTTCGGCAACCGGAAGAATCGCTTCAGCGTGGACTCCTTCATCTTGTGGACATCGCCGAACCGCATATGGTTCTCGATGAGCGCGACGATCTGGGCGGACTCGTCGAGCGAGAAGCGCAGACGGCGGAGAATCTCTTCGGCGATGCGAACACCGACCTCGACATGGCCGTCGAATCGGATGCGATCTGGCGCACGGCGAAAGGTCGCGGGCTTGCCGACATCGTGCAGAAGTGCACCCCATGCAAGCGCAGGCGAAGCGTCGGCCGGAAGCTTTTCGAGCAGCAACAATGTGTGCACCCAGACGTCACCCTCAGGATGAAACTCGGGCGGCTGCTCGACACCGTGCATCTTCGCGACCTCGGGGAGCACTTGCTGCAACAGCCCGGTCGCATCGAGCAACTCAAAGGCACGGCGAGCCTGGCCCTCGGTGAGCATGCGGGTGAATTCGTCGCGCACACGTTCCCGACTCACCTGATGAATTTCGCTGGCGTGGGTGCGGATCGCAGCAGCGGTGCGCTCCTCGATAGCGAACCCAAAGCGTGCGGCGAATCTTACGGCGCGGAGCATGCGGAGCTTGTCCTCCTCAAATCGCAAATGAGGGCCGCCAATGGCCCGAACCAATCCCGCATTGAGATCGGCGCGTCCGCCCACAAAATCGAGCACTGCGCCATCGATGTCGCCGCCTTTGCTTAGCTTGAGAGGGTCGAGCAACATACCGTTGATGGTGAAGTCGCGGCGCCTGACATCCTCTTCGGCCCTTTCGGAGAAGCGCACGGCATCTGGATGCCTGCCGTCGGTGTAGGCTCCGTCATGGCGAAATGTAGCGACCTCGGTTACGAATTCGCGACCCTCTGATTCGTCCGCCACCAGCACCACACCGAAATGCGCCCCAACAGCAAAGGTCTTCGGAAACATCTCCAGCACGACTTCGGGATGGGCATCGGTCGCAACGTCGAAGTCCTTGGGCTCGCGTCTGAGCAGGAGATCGCGCACACATCCGCCCGCAAACCAGGCCTGATATCCGTCGGCCCGTAAACGCTCGACGATGCGCTCCGCCGCCTCTCGTTGCTTCATCACTCCTCTAGTATGGAATATGTGAGCAAGCAAGTGGAACCGGACGCTGGACGCGGCGCGAACAACGGTTCGGGATTGATTCTTGGCGTTGAAAGCTCGTGCGACGAGACCGCCGCGGCGGTCGTCCGCGAGGGCCGCGAGACGCTGTCAAATATTGTCGCTTCGCAGATTGCGACGCACGCGAAGTTTGGCGGCGTCGTTCCCGAGCTAGCCTCGAGGGAGCACCTGCGCAACATCGTGCCGGTTGTTCGGGCCGCGCTCAACCAGGCCAGCGTAGGCCTGCGCGATCTCGACGCCATCGCCGTCACCAGCGGCCCCGGGCTTGCCGGTGCGCTGCTGGTCGGCATCACCTACGCCAAGTCTCTCGCCTACGCGCTGAGCAAGCCGCTGATTGCTGTCAATCACCTTGAGGGGCACATCCACGCGGTACTGCTTGAGGCTGCTGCGAACGAAGCAACGCTGCTGGAGGCGCCGGACACTCCGATTCTGGCACTCGTGGTCTCCGGCGGCCACACCCACCTCTATCTGGCGGATTACCGCGAATCAGAAGCGGCGGGCGGTGGAAGGAGCTGGCAATATCAGAATGTCGGCCGAACAGTGGACGATGCTGCCGGCGAGGCTTTCGATAAGGTAGCAAAGCTGCTTGGCCTTCCCTATCCCGGAGGGCCATGGATCGATTCGCTCGCGCCGCATGGGGATCCGAAGGCGGTGCCGTTCGCCTTTGCCCAGGTGAAGAACAAGGTCGGGAAAAAGCAGCCGCTGCGCGACTCCGAAGAGTCCGAACCGCAGACACTGTTTTCATTCAGCGGCATCAAGACTGCGGTCTTGCGCTACGTCGAGACGCACGATCTAAAACCATCGGCGGCAGCCCGTCAGCAGGCACTCGTAGCGCTCGCCAATCCCAAGCCGAGCGATGCCCTCGCGTTGTGCGATGCTCAGACGCTGAACCTGATTGCCAGCTTCCAACATGCGGTGGTGGGCGACCTGCTGAGTAAAACGTTTAGGGCGGCCGGAGCGCTCGATGTTCGCAGTCTTCTGGTAACGGGCGGAGTCGCGGCGAATCGCGAGTTGCGCGCGCGTTTCACGGCGGAGGCAGCTGCACGCAAGCTGCCGATTGCCTTCCCTTCGTTGGCGCTATCTACCGATAATGCAGCGATGATCGCTGCGGCGGCTTGGCCAAAGTTCGTTGCCAGGGATTTTGCCGCACCCAGCCTCAATGCCGACCCGTCGCTTCGTCTCGGGCGAGACTAGTCTAGTCTAGCCGCGCAGAAAAGAAATGCCCAAAGCGCTTCCAACCAGCTATGAACTGGTCGGAAGGCTACTTGTCCTGGGAAAATTGCGGAGCGGAAGGGCGCGAAGAGCTAGGCGGCTGGAGCGATGAGCAGCGTCTCGATCGGGGACTGGACCTCGACGGCAGGCATTTTCACATCGGTGAAGTGGCCACTGGCAACATCGGCAAAGACGCGGTTGGCAGTGTCTTCGGTGCGCGTGCTGCTGATATGAAGGCTCTGGACAGCCTTGATCGTCAAGGTCGTCAACAGGAAGCGATTGGGAATACGAATTCCCGCGGAATAGACAAGTTCAGAGCGCATATTGCCTCATGATTGGTGCGGTTAGGTAGCTTCGCCGGGAAGCCAAAGACATCCATCCCTACCGCCCCCGCCGGCATTTCAAGGGGTGACCGGGGGCAAATCGCGCAGAGCGACATTCCCGAGGATACGCCCGGTTCCACGATCCGCATAGCGAAATCGAGCAGCAAGGCAGGAAAACGCACATATGTCGTCAAAATGCACACCTGGCAGGTAATAAGAGCGCCTTCAGTGCGTTTCTTTGCTGCCGTCAAAGGAGCGTCCGTGGTAACCGCACCACACCCCGCGGCAAAAGCGGTAGACCGCAAACGCCAGAACCGATAAAGCGAAAAGACGAACCATTCTTAGCCTTTCCGACCCTCGCGGGTTAGTCTTCGAGCGCAGATCCGGTCGGCTGCCATAGCTCCACGCGGTTTCCCTCCGGATCGGTAAACCATCCAAACTTGCCGAAGTCGTCGTAGCTGTCCCTCTTTGGATCGACATCAACCCCAGCCGCGGCCATGGCATCCAGCAGTCCATCAAGATCGTCGACGCGAAAGTTCAACATCGCGCGTTGGCCCGAGCCGAACTTGTCCGTGTTCTCGGGGAAAAAGGACAAAACCGTCGTGCCGGTGACAGTCGCCCTCGGAAACATGAATGACCCATGTTCCCTAGTGATGCCGAGGTGTTGCTCATACCAGGCATAGAGCGCCTTGGGGTCCTTCGCTTTCAGAAATGCTCCGCCTAATCCGGTGATCTGGGCCATTTGCTATTTCTCTCCTGGCATTTATCTACTGTGAAATCCTAACCCAGGCCTCGCGACAGCGAGTTTAATTCTCTTCGCCGCGCAGAATGTCGGCCAAACTCTCTTTATGCTTGGCTTTGCGCTTCTGCGTGGGCGGCTTGTCGGCGATGATGCGTTCGGCCGGCGGTTGGCCGAGACGCTCTCGCGCGTTGGCCTTTACCGCCTTGGTGACGGAGAACTTTTTCGCCGCCTTTTTCCTCGCCGCCACCCTGACCTCCGTACCGTGACCCTTCCAATGATACGTCCCCGGACTTTTGCTTCGAGGTTTACCGCGTAGTAACCTGAGTAGTTACGGAAACGGCAGGAAACCCAATGGAAGAGCGCGACTTTTTCGATGAAAAACCCGAGCAGCGGACGCACACCCTCACTTGTCCGCACTGCGGGAAGGCGGATGAATACCAGATCGGCTGGCTGGTCCGCCGGAAGAAGGCCACGCTGCCGCGCAACGCCGACGAGCGCGACCGCGCCCGCTTCGCCAAGGCACAGTCGTACATGGTGCGCAAAGACGATCTGATGGGCTGCAAAAACATCCGCTGCCGCAAGCGCTTCGATGTGGCGGGCATTCAGACGGTGGCGTTTCTTTAGGGCTTGGAACCGGGTTTGGGGTCGCTTGCCGAGTTTCTGAGATACTCCGCGCTCAGCGTTTTCTTCTCTTTGGCAATCGGCAACAGCGTCGGATAAAACTGCACAAAAGTCGTGGCCACCGCCGCGTGTTGCTGGTGGCATGAGTAGCAGACCGCCGCGACGGGAATCTGCTCCGCCGGTTTGTCGCTCTCGAAGTCGTAAAAGGCCCATCCGCCGGGAGTCTTCGCTTCGTCGCGAACGTGGACCTCAAATCCCATGATCCCACCCTGAGAGTGCCCTTTTTTGTTGATTGAAGATGGCCCCTCCGCTCCACGGCTTTCGAGTACAAGCATCGTCTTGTCTGGCCACGTGCCGGTCGCTACAAATGCGCGATAGGCTGCCGGGTTCACGAAGACGTTGTCGAACATCGACATCCCGTCCATCTCCGGCTTCGGGTTGTAGCTCATGTCGATGCCCGAGGTAAGGTAGATCCATTCGCGATACTTTGCCGGGAGCTGCAGCCTGCCTTGTGCGTCATAGGCAGGCTCGATCGCCGCATCCCGACCCGTCGGTACGATTGGAGCGGGCTTGCTCTCCTGGGCGACGGCGACGGGGAGTAGAAACGAAAGGGCGATGAACGGAAGGGTTTTCACGGGGGCCTCGCAGAGTTCATACGCCAGTCTGCGGTCAAGAGTTCCGCGATTGCGAGCGCGAGGCGGTAGGTCGCGGGTCACGCCGGCCTTCCGCTATACTGGGGCGGCTGCTGAATTTCCACATGAAGATTCTGGTCTGCATCAAGCAAGTCCCGCAAAAAGACGCGCCGCTCAAGCTGAACGAATCCGGGACGTGGATTCGCGAAGACGTTTCTTATGAAGTGAACGAGCCCGACGCCTACGCCCTCGAAGAAGCGCTGCGCCAGAAGGAAAAGCACGGCGGCGAGGTGGTCGTAATCACCGCCGGCCCGGCGCGGGCGCAGACGGTGCTGCGCGAGGCTCTGGCGAAAGGCGCCGACCGGGCGATTCATCTGGAGGACGACAAGTTCGTCCATCTCGACTCGGCAAATACCGCGCGGGCCATCGCCGCCGCAATCGCTGAGGAGAACTTCGACCTGGTTGTCACCGGGCTGCAGTCAGACGATTTTGGCGCGGCCCAGACCGGCGTTCTGTTGGCTGAAGTGTTGGGCTTGCCCCACGCCACCATCATCATTGGAATAGAGAAGACCGATGCGGGAGTGACCCTCAAGCGCGAGCTCGAGGCTGGCCACTATCAGCACATCGACCTGCCGTTGCCGGCGGTCCTGACGATCCAGAGCGGTATTAACAAGCTGCGCTATGCGACCTTGATCGGCATCAAGCAGGCGAAGATGAAGCCGCTGCGCAAGGTGGCTTACGCCGAGGTTGAGGCGAAACTCAGCCTCAACCAGCAGAAGATCGAGCGCCTTTATGTCCCAGTCAAGCAGAAAAAGACCGAAATGATCACCGGATCGTCGAGCGACATTGCAAAGAAGATCGTCGAGCACCTCAAGAACCATGCCCGCGTGATCTAATGAAGCTCCCCACGTGATTTAATAAAGCTATTGACGAACGGGGCCGTCAGGCCCAACCGGATAGAACGCAGGAGAGATACATGGCGAACATGCTGATTCCCGCCGCGGAACGCAACCTCACCCCCGACCAGGTCGAAGAGCTCGACAAGCGCCGCACCTGGGGGCTGACCTTGCAATGCATCGCCGGATTGCTGGCGATCATCGGTGTGATTCTGTGGCTGTGGGTCGGCCAGGACCTGACGTATTCGCCCAGTTGGATTCATCCGATGTTCTACTACGACGCCATCGTATGGATCGCCGTCATTGTGCTCATCGGCGTCGGCGCAAAACTTCGCCGTGGAGCGCCCGAGTTTTAGAGCAATCGATCGCTTCGGACTTGTCATCCTGAGCGGAGTGCGCAGCACGGAGTCGAAGGACTGCGGTTTTACTCAGCTCCGGGAAAACCACAATCTCATGTCAGACACCGTCCTCGTAGTCGCCGAACAACGCGAAGGCAAACTCAACCGCGTCTCCGTTGAAACGATCGCCGCTGCCCAGTCAATTGCAAAAGAGACTGGATGGTCGGTCGAAGTCGTCCTCCCGGGCAACAATCTCGCCACTCCAGCCGCCGAACTCGCGACCAAAGCCGCCGCGAAGGTCTACGCGCTCGAATCGCCGGCGATCGAAAATTACACCGCCGATGCTTACGTTTTCGCATTGAAGCACTTCATAACCGAGAAGCAGCCAAAGCTCGTGCTCTTTCCGCATACCTATCAGGTGCGCGATTTCGCGCCGCGACTGGCGCTGGCTCTCGATCGGACGCTGATCTCCGATAGCACTGCATACAAGTTTGAGAATGGAAAGCTGCTCTTCTCCCGGCAGATGTTTCAGGGCAAGTTCTCGGCGGATGTCTCGTTCGCTGGAGACGCTCCCTGGATGGCGACGATTCAGATCGGCGCCTTCCGTGGCGATCTGGCCGAAGCCGGCACTACGCCAATTGAGAACGTGGCGGCAGCAGTTGCGGAGACCGCGCCGCGCGTCACTCCGCACGAAGTCTTCCAGGAAGCCAAGCAGGCCGTCGATCTTGGCCAGGCTGAGGTCATAGTCGCAGTCGGCCGCGGCATCAAGGAGCAGAAGAACCTCGCTGTCGCTGAAGCGCTCGCTGAGGTACTGGGCGGAGAAGTCGCCGCCTCGCGGCCCATCTGCGACAACGGCTGGCTCCCCCTCGATCGCCAGATCGGCAGCTCCGGCCAGACGGTCGCTCCCAAACTCTACATCGCGCTCGGCATCAGCGGCGCCATCCAGCATATCGTCGGGATGAAAGGTGCGGGAACCATCGTCGCCATCAACAAAGACGCCGAAGCACCGATCTTCGAGATTGCCGATGTTGGCGTGGTTGGGAATCTCTTCGACATCGTTCCGCCGTTGACTGAAGAGATTAAGAAGGCTAAGGCTGGCGCATGATCCATTTACTACGATTTTTTCCGCCTCCGCTCACAAGCGCTTCTACTTAGCGTCTCACCTAGCGATCCAAGAATAATCTAGTGTAGCGGCGATCGCATTGCGGCTACCAATCAGGGAGGCTCCTCCATGAAGCACATCCTCTTCTTGCTGCTACTGGCAGCGCCGTTCCACTCCTTCGGACAGGAAAAACCCAAGACCCCCGCGACGCTCAAGAGCATTCTGCTTGAACAGCTTCGCACCACTCACAACGTCGAGGACTGGTTTGTCCCGGTGAACATCGCCGTCGCGGGACTTACCGCTGATCAGGCCAAGTGGACGCCTGGTGCGGGCAGCCACTCCGTGGGGCAGCTCGCCAACCATCTGCTCTTCTGGAACACTTCGGAGCTGGCGGACTTCAAAGGCGAGCCGAAGCCGAAGTTCGACGGCAACAACGACGAGACCTTCAACAACTTCGACGCCAAGCAATGGGACGAAACCGTCAGGAAACTCGATGCGGTCCTCACTGAATGGGAAAACGCGGTCGAGGCAGCCGACGACAAGAAAATTCAGGACAATGCTTCTCTTATCGCCCATATTGGCGCGCACAATGCTTACCACGTCGGGCAGATCATTTATGTGAGGAAACTTCAAGGCTCGTGGGACCCGAGCAAAGGCGTCAAATAGGAAGGTTCAACTCCTTCACGAGGGACAGGCGCGAAACCCCGGCCAGTTACCGAGTCGCGGGCACAACCCGTGGCCACCACAATCGGAAACGCGTACCTTTGTCCTGGCCGGAGTCGACCTCTACATCGCCGCCATACTTGGTCAGGATGTGCTTCACCATCCACAGGCCCATTCCATTGCCCTCATCGCCCTTTGTGGTCACGCCGAAGTTGAAGATGCGGGCCATGACAGAGGGTTCGATCCCGACTCCCTCGTCCATCACCACAACCTCCACCCCTTCGCTCTCGCCTTTGATGACCACATTGACGTGAGCGCCCCGCCGGCTGATCGCCTCACACGCATTCCGCACGATATTGAGCAGCACCTGCCGCGTCTCACCGGCATAGGCCTCAACGACACAATCGCCCTGAACGTTGACGTTAAATTCGATCCCCTTCTCGCGGATCATCGGGTCGAGGACAAAGCGGACAGACTGCAGGGCGCTACAGATATCGATCGGCTCCCGGTTCTTCCCCTGGCGAATGAACGACAGCGCCGACTCTGAAATGGAGAGCAGCCGAGCCGCTTCTTCCGTTGTCTCGCGCGTGAGGGTGGCTATCTCAGGGGATATTCCGTCAGTGGTGCGGATGAGATATTGCAAATTCTGGATCGCTTCGATGGGCCCTCGGATCTCATGGCTCACCGCCGCCGACAGACGGCTCCATTCTTCGAGCCTTTGGGCGGCGAGCAAACTCTCTTCCATCCGGCGATTTTCGCTCTCGGTACTTGCCAGCCGCTCTGCGTAGTCGTTGACGCCAAAGGCCACTTGTCCGACCCTGCGGATCAGCATGATGGCAATGTACGCCGAGAGCGCCGCAGTAATGATGTTCGTCCACGCATCGATCCAAAAGGCGGGCCACCAGGTCGTCACGACTTCCAGAAGATGGGTCGATCCGCACGCAACGATAAAGAGCGCAAATCCACCCAGGAAATACTTCCAATCACGCGCAATAACCCGGCCTGTGCGGCGGGAAAGATAGAAAAGTGTGAGGCAGATGGCAAGATAGCTGAAAAATGTGATCAGGTTGGTGATCACCATGGTCCAAATCAGCCTGGGAGCCGCGGCCCAGCAGACTGCGTGGGGCATGAGTGGGACAGTAGTCAGCATAAAAGATTAGTTACGCTTGGGGCGTCCCCGTTTAACCGGTCTAAGGTTCGCGTCCTGGTTCTTCCTCAAAGTACCTTGGGCTGCAATCTTACACGATGAAATAATCATCATTCCGGGAGTTAGCACTCACGGCTTTGGCTGGATGCCATCTCTGCCGGTTCGGGTTGCCAGATTCATAGAGAGGCCGAGTACGGATCCTTGTACGGCTGCACCCGCAGGCAACGGGAGAGTCACGCGTCAAATGGAGTGCTTCAACCCGAAGGCGGCGAGGAAACTGTCTGCCACATGAACCTCCAGGTCTTTCGGCGCGTTGCCTCCGAGCCTGTGGACGAAGACATGCCGGTAGATCATCGGTCCGAGTACCAAAGCCAGGCCCACCTCGGGGTCAAGCTCCGGCTTGAGGATCCCGCGCAATTTTCCGCGCTCCATCAACTCGCGAAGCGCGATCCGGACCGGCTCGAGCACACGCGAGCGCCACGCGTCACCAAAGACACGGTTATGGGAGGCATAGGCCATCAGGCGTGGAATGATGCGCTCGCGCAGCGCTTTGCGGTCCTCGGCGGGGTCGTATCGCAGTTGCGCAATAATGTCGGCGCGGAAGTCGCCAGAGTCGAAGGCCGGAAGCGGTTTATCGAGACCGTGCAGGTACGCCAGAACTTCGAGGCAGAGCGCATCCTTGTCCGGCCAGTGACGATAGATGGTGGCTTTGCTCACACCGGCGGCGCGGGCAATCGCATCCATGCTCGTGGACTCGATGCCGCTCTCGATGAAAAGAGTAACGGCTGCATCGATCACCCGCATGTGCGCTTGTTCGCTCCGCTTTCTGGCCATCGACTTTCTGCCTACACTTCAATCTTCGAGAAAGCATAGGCGCCAAAGCCGATAAAGAGACAGGCAATCATTGCGAGAATCGACAGATTAAAGCCCAGATTGAAGTGCCAGAGGCCGGTGAGCGCTCCTCTTAGCCCATCGACTCCGTAGGTCAACGGATCGAGATGGGTGATCACCGTCATCGCCACGGGCAGGTTAGCCAGCGGAAAGAGCGCTCCGGACAGGAAGAAGATCGGCAACACCATGAAGTTCATCACTAACTGGAACCCCTGCATGTCCTTGATCACCGACCCGATCGCGGTGCCAAGGGCCGCAAAGACGATCGCGATCATCGCGACAAACAGAAACGCAGCGGGAATCTCGAACCAGCTATGGGGGCGAAAGCCCGCGATGAGGCAGATGGTCAGGATCAGGGTGCCCTGAATGATTGCGACCGTTGCGCCGCCTAGAGTGCGTCCAATCATGATCTGGACGCGAGGCACCGGCGCGACCAAAGTCTCCTTCAGGAAACCGAACTGGCGGTCCCACAGCATCGCAATCCCCGAGAAGACAGAGCTGAAGAGCACCGTCATCCCCACCACTCCGGGAGCCATGAACTGCAGATAGCTGCCATGGCCGGCCTGCTGGAAGACCGGGCCGAAGCCGAAGCCGAGAGCGAAGAGATAGAGACATGGCTGCGCGAGAGAGACGACGATTTGTACGCGTGAGCGAACGTAACGTTTCAGTTCGCGCAACCACAGAATATATATTGCTCCCATATCTATCTCCTCCACATCTTGGCTACTTGCCGCAACCCATCGGCCGAGTTAGCTGCCTCGTCACGAATCGTTGAGCCGGTCAACGCGAGAAACGCGCCCTCTAGAGAATCAGTGTTAGTCTGCGCCCTTAACTCGGCAGGGGTTCCCTGGGCGACGATCGCGCCGTGATCGATAATCGCGATCCGGTGCGCAACGCGCTCAGCCTCGTCCATATAGTGGGTAGTGAGAAAGACCGTAGTCTTCTCAGTTTCATTCACCTGCTTGACGTGACTCCAGAGCAGGTTGCGGCTTTGTGGATCAAGTCCGAGCGTCGGTTCGTCGAGGAACAGGATTCGCGGCGTATGCAGGAAGCCGCGCGCAATTTCAAGCCGGCGCTTCATGCCTCCAGAAAATGTCTTCACATAACTGTCGCGGCGGTCCCAAAGTTCAAAGAGCTTGAGCAGATGCTCCGTACGGCTCTCGCGAAGCTGCCGCGGCACATGATAGAGAATGCCATGCAGAACCATGTTTTCGTAGGCGGTCTGCTCGGCGTCGAGACTTGGGTCCTGAAAAACGATGCCGAAACGTTGCCGCGCCTGTTTCTGCTGAGTGCGGGGATTAAGACCATCCAGCTCGATCGTTCCGCTGGTGGGCGGCAGAAGCGTGGTGAGCATCTTGATCGTGGTGGTCTTGCCGGCGCCGTTCGGGCCGAGAAAGGCGAAGATCTCTCCCTGGCCGACGTCAAAAGAAACATCGTTAACGGCGGTGAAGTCGCCGAATTTCTTGACGAGATTTTGAACCTGAATCATTTCTGCCTCGAGAATCCTAAACAATACTGAACGGTTTCGTTTTCTGTGTCAAGAGCAGCTGCTTAAAATTTCACGTTGCGACGCCGATCCCTCCGCCCCACTTGCCTCTTTGCTCTCGATTCCGCTACAAAAGGGAGTCCGGCGCGGCGATTGCTGACTTGCCGAGTCGCTGACTTGCTAACTCGCCGGAGACATAGTGATCCACTTTCGCAAACCGCTCGAAAACATCGACCGCCCGCAGATGGAGGCCGACGTCGTCATCGTCGGCGGAGGTCCGGCAGGGATGGCCTGTGCCCTACGCCTCTCGCAGCTGATCGACGAACATAACCTGCATCATCCCGATGCGCAGCTGACCAAAGAGAATATCTACTTGCTCGAGAAGGCGCGCGAGGTGGGCCAGCATTGCCTTTCCGGCGCTCTGCTCGATCCGCGCTCGATGCGGGAGCTACTACCCGGCTTCGAGAGCGAAGCGCCGATCGATGCTGAGGTCACCCAGGAATCGGTCTACTTTCTCACCGAAAAGGGCCAGTACAAATTCCCGATCGTGCCTCCGCCGTTGCGCGATCACGGCAACTACGTCATCTCCATCAACAAGTTCGTGAAGTGGCTGGCGACGAAGGTCGAGGAAGCCGGCATCACTATCTTCACCGGCTTTGCCGCGTCGGAGTTACTCTTTGACGACGACGGATTCGGCCAGACAGTGATCGGCGTGCGAACCGATGATAAGGGCGTCGACAAGCTTGGCGATACCAAGGCCAACTTCGAACCCGGCTACGACCTTCGAGCGAAGATCACCATTCTCGCCGAGGGCACTCGCGGCAATTGTGCGAAGTCGCTCATTCAGCACCTCGGCCTCGAAGATCCCAACCATGCACAAACCTACGGCCTCGGCATCAAGGAGCTTTGGGAGCTTCCTGCAGGGCGTGTCGCTAAAGGTGAAGTGATCTACACGCTCGGCTATCCGCTGACCGCGCACGAATACGGAGGCGCGTGGATCTACGGCATCAGCGACACGGAGATTTCGATTGGTTACGTCACGGGACTTGACTACGAAGACCCGCGCACCGACCCGCATCACGTCTTTCAAAGCTTTAAGCTGCATCCCCTCGCGCGGCGAATTCTCGAAGGCGGCAAGATGGTCCGTTACGGCGCCAAGAGCCTGCCCTACGGAGGCTGGCTCACCATGCCGCAACTCGCCGGCGATGGCTGGATGCTGCTCGGCGACAGCGCCAGCTTCCTGAATTCGCAGCGGCTCAAGGGAATCCACCTGGCCATCAAGTCAGGCATGCTCGCGGCCGAGACCGCCTACGACGCGATGGTGAAGCAGGACCGTTCCGCGCAACAGTTGCAGAACTACAAACGCCGCGTCGATGAGAGCTGGATTCGCGAAGAACTGTACCCGGTGCGGAACTTCCACCAGGGTTTTGAACATGGGCTGATCGACGGGATGGTCAAGGCAGGAATTCAGCAGCTGCTTCGCGGCGACAATCTCGGTCCCGATTTCACCAACCGGGCCGGCTATGAAGCCATGCGCCCCATCGACGCATTCGGCGAGCATGCTCACGGCCGCGAAGCTTTTCTCGGCAATGCCCACGGCGACGGCACGCTGACCTTCGACCGGCTGACCGATGTCTACCACTCCGGCACGCGGCATGAGGACGATCAGCCGACCCACCTCGTGGTCGCCGATTTGGATATCTGTGCTGGACGCTGCGCGAAGGAGTTCGGCAATCCCTGCCAATATTTCTGCCCGGCCGCAGTTTATGAAATGGTTGAAGACGCTGATTCCGCTACGAGTGGCAAGCGGTTACAGATCAACTTCGCGAACTGCGTGCATTGCAAGACCTGTGACATTGCAGATCCCTATCAGATCATTACCTGGGTTCCCCCTGAAGGCGGAGGGGGCCCAAATTATGACGGTATGTGACAACTCTTCAGTAACGTAGACCCAGGCGCTGGGGAAACTCTTCTTCATCGTCATCCACATCGAGCAGACTGACGGAATCAGACAATATCCTTCGTTGACGCCTCAGCAATTCTGCATGCACTGCGACGACGACCACCGTTGCGAGCAGCAGATGTCCTGCACTGATGGCGATCCAGTCTTCGATGCTCAGCACAATGAGCACCAGGGGCGGAAAGAGGCCGAAATACTGGATGAGTACATAGGCCAGATTCATCGAATTCGCGGTACTCCTGCCGGTGAAGGGAACAGTTTTCACATTGAGGAAGAAGGCGTCGGTTAGCAGAAGGCAGAGGCTCACAGCGGTAAAGATCTGGATGACAAATGCCTTCCAGTCGCGAAGTTCGGGCGGTGCGACAAGATGAATGAGCTCTACGCTGCCCAGCGTGAGCGCGAGTGCCCACATCAACACCCACATTCGAGTGGCTGCGGACTCATCCCATCCCGGCTTGCCGTGGATGATGCGAAAGATCCAGTTAACCCTGCGATCGGCAGCCCCGAGAAAGGCTGCACGGAGGCCTGCGACCGTCCAGAAGGCGACGATTGGGACGGCCGCCCGCAGCCCTACGGACGAGAGGACGAAGCTCACCTTATCGTGTTCCATCTTGAACATCAGCGCACATGAAGTAACCAGTGCAAGTCCCAGACCGCCGTACATCGCAAGGTAGACGCGATGGCGCGGCGTCCGCGAAATTGTCTGGCCGATGAAATGAAAGATGCCTCGTTGCTGAGGCACTCGCAGCAGCGTTCGATCCAAGAGCATCATGATAGGCGCGGCTAGCCAGCTCTGCGTGCTTCTGGAGCCGACACCTTCAACGACGCTCCGCATTCTGGAACGGTAGGCGAGCGGATAGGAGACGCAGGTCAGAATGATCATCGCCGCCGTCGCGAGAGAACCTGTCTGCGCCAATGCGCTGAAGACGGGTAGCGTTTCGCGGCCATTGAGCAAGCGTTCGTAGACCCCCAGGAACCAGAATGGAGGAAAGTAAAACACGGCGCGCTGACCAGAGTTCATGAACGCTTCGATGAAGTGGGAGACCACAGGGAAAAGCAGAAGGATCGAGAACAGCGTTGTGATCGCTAGCGCCTGCAGGAAGGGCGATATCTTGCGGAAAAGATATTCGCCGAGCAGAATAAGCAAAATTCCCTGAACAGCCAGAACGAAGCTCGCGATGCACAGACCGCTCATCGTGACCGCGACCAGATGCGCAGACAAGTGTCGAGCGAGGCTGGGCAAGTCGGCGGCGGCGGGAAAGAAGAATGTGCCGAGGGCGTTGGTGCCAAGAAGAAAGATGCCGAGAAAAAGGCCTATCGCTGCGATTCTTGCCGTGAAAAGATGTGCGGCGCTCGATGGAGAGCGTTGAGAGCACGAAGACATCGAGCAGATCGGGGAAGAAGAGGTCCCAGACGAAGATCGTCACTGCCCCGATTGCCACGAAAGAATACATGACGTAGAAGTATTGGTCGGCCACCTGCGACCAGAACGGACGCCCTCCTGGATAGTGATAAGGCGGGAAGAGATAGATGGCTACGCAGACCCCAGGTAGCGCAATCGCGTAAGCGATCTGCAGCACCCGGGCCTTGGTTTGGAGGTCACCATCGCTCGTTTCGTTGATGAAGAAGCGGGAAAGAAAGTGACGCAGCAGCACCTGGAACTGCGTGCGTTGCGGCTGCTCATCCGTATAGATGCTTGCCTGCACGGCCAGCGAAAGCACGGGGTGCTCGGGTTCGGAGAAGAGCTGCAGGCGCTTAAGCATGGGTCGCCTGCATTACGTCAACGAGTTGTTGCGCGAGGACCTTCGTATCTTCCTGCTGCACCAGCTCCGCAAAGGCGCTTTCGAGATTGGCCCGCCTCATTAGCGTGGTCAACTCGCCCGGTGCGGCATCGGCGAGGATCTTGCCTTTGGCGATCACTACCACTCGATCGCAGAGCTGCTCGACGACCTCGAGAACGTGGGAGATATATAAGATCGCCTTGCCGCTTGCGGCAAGCTGTCGTATCAGGTCTTTGAAGAGCCGCGCCGAATCGACATCAAGGCCGGAGAGCGGTTCGTCGAAGATCAACAGCTTAGGATCGTGCATGAGCGAAGCGGCAATCAGCACTCGCTGCTTCATCCCCTTGGAGTATGCCGAGATTGGCGAGTGCCGCCATGATTCGAGGCTAAGCAGCCGGAGGAGGTTAAAGGCCTTCACGGTGATCAGCCGCTCGCCCATCCCGCGCAGGCGGCCGACAAGCTGCAGATATTCCATGCCGGAAAGATAAGTGTAGACATGCGCCTCTTCTGGGACATACCCGAGTTGAGCGCGAAATCCGGGAAGGTCTTCGACAATGTTCCTGCCCTCGAAGAGCACCTGGCCGTCATTCGGCTGCAGAATCCCGGTGATGATCTTGACGGTTGTGGACTTCCCCGAACCATTGGCGCCGAGATAGCCGACGATCTCGCCTGCACCGACGCGGAAGCTCACGTTGGCGATGGCAGGAATGCCACGGTAGCTTCTGGAGACGTTGCGCAGCTCGAGCATGAAGACTCCGTATTGCCTACACCCTATGTAGCATACTGGATTTGCCTAGTCAAGAAGCATGCTACATAGGTACAATCCCTCGCATGGCCCCTGGCGCGAATCCCGCTCGAATCGACGCGAAGCTCTCCCATACCGCTGCGCTTATCCTGCAGGCGATTCATACCGGGCAGGTTTATGGCTTCAGCGTCATGGAGAGAACGGGCCTGCCCAGCGGCACCGTTTACCCGGCCGTGCGGCGGCTGGAGCGGGATGGACTGATTCTGTCAAAGTGGGAAAATCAATCGATCGCCGACGCAGAGCAGCGGCCTCCGCGCAAGTACTACAGGCTCACGCGCGCCGGCAAAGATATGCTGGAGGCGCTTTATAAGCGCTATCCCCTGCTGGAGAAGTTGATTCCCTCGCCCGAGGTGGAGAACGCATGATGAACTGGGGCCCGATATACTCCGCTCCTCTCTGCCGGCTTCTGCTGCGGATCGCCTCCGTGCTTGTACCTAGCAAACGCCGCACAGATTGGCTGGCGGAATGGAGAGCAGAGCTTTGGGAGGTTCTGCGCGCCCGGGAGCCAGGCCGACGCCAAGCGACCGAGCAGACCGCTGCCCACTGCGGCCCCATTGCCTTTTGCCTCGGCGCGTTTCAGGATGCGTGGTGGCTTCGGCAAAATAATCCGGGGCCCCCATTGCACATTCCAACGCGTTCGTTGCCCCGTCACGGCTCGCCGGCGATGTGCCTGTTATCGCTTGCCGGCTGGGCTGCCGCAGCTCTCACGCTGGCGCTTTACCTGCCCGCAGCGCGCAAGGCGATGTTGCCGGTACCCTATCCCGATGCTGACAACCTGGTATTGATCGCGCCCAGCGGATCCTCGATGTCGCCGCTGCCGTCGATTCGTCTTTCCGATTACCGCTCCTGGCAAACCAACACACGGAACCTGTTCACCGAGCTCGCTTATTACCAACCGTTGGTAAAGCGCGTTCACATCGCGCCGCATCGGACGGCAGAGCTGTCGGTTGTCCGCGGCAGCGCGACCCTCTTCGACCTGTTGAAGTTTCCCTCTATTACGTTAAAGGCTCAACATGACTCCCAGCCCATGCAGAGCCTGATCCTCAGCGAGAGCGCCTGGCGCGAAGATTTCGACAGTGACCCAGCGATTGCCGGACGAGTAGTTGAGGTTGCGGGACACCAGGTCCGGATCGCCGGAGTTCTTCCCCAGGACCGATGGCGTCTGCCGGGGCGCGCCGATGCATGGATGGTCGCCGATGAGTCGCAGATGGATTCGCTCCCGCCCAACGCAAAGGGGTTTGTTCTCGCAGCGATTCGGCCTTCAGCATTTCCCTCCGGCGCTTCGGGTCGACATTGGATGACGGTCTACCGCGCATACGGCGATCCCGAAAAGTTCGAGTGCGTTTCGCTGGCCGAGCAGACGCGGCAACCGTTCTCTATCTATCTCTTCACGTTGTTCATCGCCTTCCTTGCGCTGCCCGCGACCACGCCGCTGCCGTTGGGCGAATACCCGGCGCGAGCCGAGCGACTAGGCTGGAGTATCCGCATACGGCGCTGGCTGTTTCTCGCCGCAAAGCTCGCATTGATCCTGCCGCTGGTCTATTTCGCCTCGATCGATCTGGCTTACGGAAACATCGCTGCGAGTTTGCATTCCGTTGACCCGGTCTCTTCGCAGTATCTTCAGCTGGCCAGTTCTTTCTTCGGGCTGCTCTTCGCATTTCGCTGGGCATTGCGCGACCAGCGTGGACGCTGCCCCGTTTGCCTGCGGCTGCTCACGAATCCGGCGCGCGTGGGTGAGGCTTCGCGTAACTTCCTCGCCTGGAACGGCACCGAGCTTATATGCGCTGGAGGGCACGGCCTGCTTCACATTCCCGAAATCCCCACAAGCTGGTTCAGCACCCAACGTTGGCTGTATCTCGACTCATCGTGGAGCAGCCTGTTCTCTGACACCTATATAGCTCCTGCCGGCGTGCTGTAGTTCTCGCTTACGCAAAAGTGAAATTCCTGAATACGACCGGCTTGCAATAATGGTGTACTGCGCGATATAGTACACACGTGATTCCTTTCCGCATCCAGTTCCGCGCTGGCGTTCCGCTCTTCGAGCAGGTTGTTTATGCGTCGAAGAAGGCCATGATCTCCGGCCAGCTGCGTCCCGGCGATCCGTTCCCCTCGGTGCGCGCGCTCAGCAAGGAGCTGAAGATCAACCCCAATACGGCGCATAAGGTCGTCACCCACCTGATCAGCGAAGGCCTGCTGGAAACTCATCCCGGCATCGGCACCGTAGTGGCCACGCTGCCCGACTCCACGCGGCGGGAGCGAACGCAGCTACTGGGCCAGGAGATTGAGGAGCTGGTGGTCGAAGCAAAACGGCTGGGCATCGAGCGCGAAGAGATGCAGGAATCAATAGCCGCCCATTGGCGAAAACTCGGCGGCGATGCGGATCAAAGCTCATCGCCAATGAAGCAAAAAGACGGCAAGCCAAAGGATGGAGGTCGAGGATAGCTATGAATCAATCGGTCGATTCAATCCATACCGATTCAATCCGAACCGAGGGGCTCACCAGGAAGTTCGGCCGCGCGCTGGCGCTCGATCGTGTCGATCTCTCTGTGCCGGAAGGAGCGATCTACGCCCTGGTCGGCGCGAACGGCGCCGGCAAGACGACGATGATCAAGCTGATGATGAATATCCTGCGGCCGACCTCGGGTCGCGCACGGGTGCTCGACATCGATTCAAGCCATCTCGCTGGCAAACACTTCTGCCGCATCGGTTACGTCTCTGAAAATCAGGAGCTGCCCGAATGGATGACCGTCGGCGGCATGCTCGACTACTTGCGCCCCTTTTATCCGCAATGGGATCGAGCGCTGGAGGGACAACTCGTCCGCCAATTCGACCTCCCGCTCGACCGCAAGCTGAAACATCTCTCCCGCGGCATGAAGATGAAAGCGGCCTTCGCCGGCTCGCTGGCCTACCGCCCGGCGATGATCGTGCTCGACGAGCCTTTCTCTGGCCTCGATCCGTTGGTGAGGGATGAGCTGATTGAGGGGCTGCTCGATCGCGCCCCAGAGACGACGATCTTTCTCTCTTCGCACGACCTTGCGGAGATCGAGAGCTTTTCCAGCCACGTCGGCTACCTCGAGAATGGGCGATTGCTTTTCTCGGATGAGATGTCGGTGCTGAGCGACCGCTTCCGCGAAGTCACCATCACGCTCAACGACTCTGCCTCGCTCCCGCAAACGCCTCCGGCCACGTGGTTACAGCCCGAGGTCGCCGACTCCGTGGTTCGGTTCATCCACAGTGATTGTCACGGTGAGGCTACGGCTCGAGACCTCGCGGAAAGATTTCCCGGAGCGCGCGATATCTCGATGACGCCAATGTCATTGCGGGCGATCTTCCTGGCGGTCGCCAAGTCGGGCCGAAGCCATAACGAATCTTCAGTCGATCCTGCTCACAGGAGGACGCGAGCATGAAGCAGACACTGCACATTTTCGCGAAAGATGCCCGGCGGTTCTGGCCGGAGATCGCGATCTCGCTGGCCATCACCGCGTTGTTTACGCGGATCTATCCAAACCAGTGGCTAACCCAAGCCGGTCTCTACGCCGTCGGCTCTCGGGGTGGGGTGGTTTCGCCGGCCCTCAAGGGCTGCAACTCTTAGCCACAGTACTTACAGTTCTAGTTCCCGTCGGCTGGTTGCTTCTGATCGCGCGCGTTATTCATGGGGAAAGCCTGGTTGGCGACCGCCAGTTCTGGTTAACTCGTCCCTATGAATGGAAGAAACTGCTGGCCGCGAAGGTGCTGTTCCTGCTGGTCTTTCTGTACTTGCCGTTTGTGATCGCGCAGCTCGCGTTGCTGGCCGAGGCGGGATTCCGACCTTTCGGCTATCTGCCGGGTTTGTTGTTCAATCTGATGCTGGTAACCGGCGTGCTGATTATGCCGCTCTTCGCATTGGCAACGGTAACGTCGACCTTTGCTCGAATAATACTCACCGTGGTCGCGGTCCTGCTTGGCTTCGTTGGTTTTAGTGTGCTCTCTTCCGGCCTGGGAGGCATCACGGTTTCAGCTCCGGGCGGCCCCGACTTCACAATCCCGATCCTGATATGCATCTGTAGCGGAGCTGTAGCCTTGCAGTATGCCACGCGGCGGCTTTGGCTCTCGCGTCTTCTGCTGATTGGTCTCTTCCTGGCCATCGGTGTAGCGATGATCATCCCTTCAGACGGTGGCACGGTCGATCGAGCTTTCGCTGCAAGAGCGGGTAGTCAGGAATCCCCCATCCAAATCGAATTCCTACACGATGCCAACCATCGTGTTACCGGCGTACCGGTGCAGGGAACCAATCGCGTCCAAATCACCGTTCCTGTACAGGTCTCGGGCATTCCCAATGGGATTCTCATCATGCCTCAGTTCGTCAGAGTCTCAGGGAATTCTGCGGACGGCGCGCATGGATCCATACCGTGGCAGCCGGTTGTTGATCGCTTGCACTATCTCTCCGACTCCCAGGATTCGAGCATCAGCTTCATGATGGACCGCTCTATCTACGAGGGGGTCAAGGGGGCTCCGATCCAGCTTCAACTCACGCTTGCGTTGACCCAAGGGCAGGCTGGCGAGGCGACTAAGATACCTCTCCCCACGACTGACTTTTCTGTTCCCAACTTTGGCAATTGCTCCCCGGAGATTGGTCTGGGCGACACTCTCTCCCAGATCACGGGGATCTCATGCAGGTCAGCTTTCCGCCAACCCTACCTGACTTATATCGAGACGCTTTGGTCGAATTCGCCGTGTTCTGGCGCAGCAACTGAGCCAGACAAAGGTGTGCAAGGGGCGGCGTGGGCGGGAGATTTCGACACCGCTCCGGCTGAGTTCGGCATCACCTCGGTGTGGTCGGTCATGGTCTCGCTCTCGAATAATTGGCGGTACACGGGCGTGCGAGACAGGCCGGAAGAGCTCCGTTATATGTGCCCCGGGACGCCTGTCGCATTCACCCGATATAACTTCGTCCGACGGTTTCAGACTGCGGTCGTGATTCACGACTTCCAGATGCCGACAAAGGTGACGCCGGAAGGGTTCGTCGAGGCGACCCCGTAATGCTTCGAGCTCAGAGGGGCTCTTCCAGTGTTTGACCCCCCCAATTTCGGGCTGTTAAACTTGGAGAGTTAAGCAGTAGCAAGCCTTAATCGCTGGCCTGCCATCTCCCCTCCGGCCTATCTCCCCGGATTGATTCTCGAAGGAACTCTGTGGACTCCCAGACACGTCACGCCCTGAAGCAGGATAAGTTTGTAACCGCGACCCAGACCGGGTTGAGCTGGATTGAGATTCATCGCGCGCAGGTCATTCGCGCCAGCATCGCCGTGGTTGTGGTCCTCGCCGCGATCATTGGCGGCGGCATCTACTATGAGCACCAGGCGGCAATGGCTTCGGTCGCCCTGGGGCAGGCGCTTGAGGTCTACAACTCGTCCTTGCGCCAGCCAGGCGAGCCCGAGGACGGCAGCTACAAGACCACCGCCGAGCGCGCCCAGGCCGCCAACAAGCTCTTCGCCGAGGTTGCGATCAAGTACGGCAGCTACGAGGCAGGCAAGACCGCGCAATATTTTGTGGGCCTGACCGACATCGATCTGGGCAAGACCGCCGATGCCGAGACGGCGCTCAAACAAGTCTCAGGCTCGTATAACAAGGACCTTTCCGGACTGTCCAAGGTCGCGCTGGCAAACCTCTATGTGCAAACGGGGAAGACGCAGCAGGCGGTCGATCTCTATAAGGAATTGATCGCCAAGCCAACCGATACGGTCCCGGCCCCGGCCGCGCAACTGCAGCTTGCCGCGATCTATGAGAAGACTGACCCGATGCAGGCCAAGCAGATTTACGCCGTTCTGAAGGACAAGGACAAGACCACCGCAGCCGGTCAGATAGCCGCGCAAAAGCTCAATCCCGGAGCGAAACAGGGGCCGCAGTTGCAGCAGCAGTAGCGTCTCTCAAACCTCTCAAAAGCCCGCATCCTCTTCGATGCGGGCTTTTGTTTTGCTGTGCAATGGCAGATCCGCCTGATACCTTGACTATCTACAATCAGCTGATGTAGATAATCATAGTATGGGAAAACCAAGCGATCTCGTGCAGGGCACCCTCGATCTGCTCATCCTCAAGACGCTCTCGACCGAAGCCCGCCACGGCTGGGCGATAGCTAAGCGCATCCAGCAGATTTCCGGCGAAGTGCTGCAGGTGCAGCAGGGCTCGCTCTATCCAGCGTTGCACCGTCTGGAACAGCAAGGCTGGATCAAAGCAAAGTGGGCCGAAAGCGAGACCGGGCGTAAGGCGAAGTTCTATTCGCTCACCATCGCAGGCCGAAAGCAGCTCGAGTCAGAGACGGCCAACTGGGCGCGGCTGTCTGACGCGATCAATTTGATCGTGCAGGAGGCATAGGCGATGCGCTGGCTTAGTCAGCTCGTGATGCAGTGCCGAGGTCTCTTTCTGCGCGGCCGCGCCGGGAATGAATTGCAAGACGAACTGCAGTTCCATCTCGAACAACAGATCGCCGAGAACATCGCCGCGGGGATGAACCCCGACGAAGCCCGGCTTGCCGCGTTGCGGATGTTTGGCAATCCTACCGCGCTGCGCGATCAGGCGCGCGAAACATGGAGCTGGCTGTGGCTGGAACTGCTGCTGCGCGACCTGCGTTACGGTGTCCGCACACTGGCGCGCACGCCGGGCTTCACCATTCTCGCGATTGTTGTGATGGGTCTTGGCATTGGCGCGAACGTGGCCCTCTTTACCGTCGTCCGTTCGGTTCTGCTCAAGCCGCTGCCGTTCAAGAATCAAGACCGTCTGGTCCGCATTTATGAAGCCGACGCCAAAGGCCGCTTTCAGGACAACATCGTCGCCGGGGGAACTTTTGCATCATGGCAGTCGCAGGCGCATAGCTTCGAACAAATGGCAATCAAGCAGTGGATGCACTACGACCTCGCCGGCGCTGGAAATCAATTGCCCGAGGTCGCGTTGGCGCACACTGCCTCCTGGAACATCTTCCCAATGCTCGGCGTTCAACCGGTGATTGGCCGCCTCTTCACCGCCGATGACGATCGCCCCGAGGCGTCTGCAACCGTGGTTCTCACCTACGGACTCTGGAAGCGCCGCTACGGAGGCGACCCCGCGGTCTTGGGCAAGACCATCCTGCTCGATGCTCGTCCATATACGGTCATCGGAGTTCTACCTGTGTGGTTTACGTACCCCGACGCGACGGTGCAACTCTGGACTCCGCTCTATCACGAGAAATCTCGCGAGTTGATGGTGCTTCACGAAGCCCATAACTTCGACGTGATCGGCCTGCTCAAGCCCGGAGTGACGATCGCACAAGCGACTGCGGAGCTTGACACGATCCAGGCGGCGATCCGCAAAGAGCACCCGACGGGCCCAATCAACGACGCGGCAAATATTCGGCCGATTCTCGACGCCGATGTGCATGAGATTAAGACCGGCCTCTACACGCTGCTAGCCGCGACCGGATGCCTGTTGCTGATCGCCTGCATCAATGTGGCCAATCTGCTCGTTGCCCGCGCGGCAACGAGGCGTCGAGAGACCGCCATTCGCACCGCGCTGGGCGGCAGCCGCGCGCGGCTACTCCGCGAGCAGATCATCGAGAGCCTGCTGCTTTCCTGCCTTGGGGGAGGGGTCGGTTTTCTGATCGCGGCAGGAATTCTGCGCTGGCTCGTACAGACGCGCAATGACATTCCCCGCGCCGACGCCATCCACATCGACGGCGTGGTCGTTCTGTTTGCTGCGGGCGTGATGTTGGTCTGCGGCTTCCTGGCTGGCCTGATTCCAGCCGTTGCCAGCAACGACAGGCAGATTCTCAGAACGCTCAACGAATCCTCGCGCTCCCATAGCGGCGGCAACGCCGGGGTGCGCCTCCGCCGCCTGCTGCTTGCCCTGCAAGTCGGGCTCACCGTGGTTCTGCTGGTGGGTGCCGGGCTGCTGATCAAGAGCTATCGCCAGCTGCGCTCGGTCGATCTGGGCTGCGCCACGCATGACGTGTTGACCATGTGGATCAACCTGCCAAAGGGCGGCTATCCTAGACCGGCGCAGCGCGTCGTTTTCTATGAACAGTTGCTTGAACGAGTCAGAGCCACTCCAGGAGTGGAAGCCGCCGGGTTAACCAGTGTCCTGCCCGGTCAGGGAAGGGGTCGCGACGACACCTTTAGCATCCGCGAACACGCGCCACTGCCGAAAGGGGAAAATCTCGACTCGACGACAAGATTCGTCGATCCCGGCTATTTTGCCGCAATGCAAATTCCCCTCATCGAAGGGCGGTACTTTGAGCCGAACGAGCGCCTCGATAAGGTACAGTCCATCATCGTCAACCGCGCATTTACCCGCGAAGTTTTTCCCGGCGAAGAACACCTCGGCAAACACATTGTCGGCGGCCCCGGTGACAACACCCAGAGTTTTGAGATTGTCGGAGTCGTCGGCGACACGCTCGACGAAGTCTCTGGCCAGCCTTATCCGGCAATTTTCTATCCGGTTTACATCGGACTCGAGAGGTCGGTGTCGCTTGTCGTGCGGACGACTCCCGGCCATGATCCTTCCTCATTGGCGCTGCCGATTCAAAAAGTCATCGCCGGCATTGATCCCGATCTGCCGGTCGCTGACGTCCTCACCATGGACCAGCGCATCGGCCAATCGACGCTTGACGCGAGCTTCGATGCGACGCTGGTGCTCGCCTTCGCGGCGATCTCGCTGCTGCTGGCCGGCGTTGGCCTCTTCGGCGTGCTGTCCTACATCGTGGCCCAACGCACAACCGAGATCGGCATCCGAATCGCGCTTGGTGCGCAACGGGAGCAGGTGATGCAACTCATGCTTCGTGATGGCCTGCGACCGGCTGTGATTGGATTGATTTTAGGTTTGGTGGCGAGCGCCGGGCTTACGCGGCTCATCCAGTCGCTGCTCTACGGGACGACCGCCCTGGACCCAGTCGTCTTCGTGGTTGTCAGTGTCACGCTTCTGGCTGTAGCGGCCGTCGCGTGCGCGATTCCAGCCTGGCGAGCCTCGCGACTCGACCCAATCACCGCCTTGCGAATGGAATAGCGCTCACTCCGATGGAGCGGTTATTGGATAGCCAAGCAGGTAGGTAACGGGGAGAAACCCGCTGCGCTCCTCACCAATCTCCCATTCGTAGCCTGGGGCCTTCAGCGGTGCAATGAGCTCTTCGAGCTCGCGGTGGGAATATGCCCGCAGGCAGGAGACAATGCCATCGTAGAAAAGTACGAAAGGCACGAGCGGGATGAGCCACGTCCACAGAAGCCGCGACCAGCGAAATGGCCGGATAGCAGGTGCCAACACGATCGAGATAAACGGAATCAGGCAGATCATAAGAATCGTCCGAGGCGAGCGCCGGGCCATCTCGAAAACTCCAATGCCGCAGCCTTTCTCCGCTGCGTCGCTCAGAATCCGGCGAGCGGCTTCTGGACCAAAGTGGTGGAAGGACGAGAATATTGTCCGAAATCCGGGAAGCGAAGCCGGAACACTCGTTGCGTCGACTGGCGACGATTCAAATCTCAACTGGTGTGACGTCGTGCCGGCCCGAGCGAATGCCGTCTGGTTCGGATATCTGTCAGTCAGCCGGATAACGATCCTGGGGTCTGTCCGCAGGGAAGGCTCGCGGGCGAGGCGAATCCACGGACCGCCTCCGCCGGAGCAAAGATCGAGAACGTTATGAGTTCCGGTCTGCTCCATGCCCCGCAGTAAGTCGCCGAGAATGGGTTTGTAGGTATTGCCGAAGTTCCACAGCGCCTGCATGCCGTCGGTGACCAGGTCCCGCAACGGTGCGGGGAAGCCCGGATGGTCGTGGATCTCCTGCAACTCGATTCGCCCCATTTCGGTTCCCTCAATCCTTCCGTCGACTGGCTCCGGCCTGTCGCCTGGTTGTGTGACCGCGGCTGGCTTGTACTTCACCAGAGCATGGCGGAACATAGTATGAGCGGAACTGTCGTCTGCCCCGTCTTTTGTAGCAGATTATGAGTTCCTTAGAAGGACAAGTCGTTGGCTGGATGCATGTGAACCCCATCGCCGCCCCTGCCCCCGCGCCCACTCTCGCCGAGGCCGACGCCAGCGAAGCAATCTCCGCGCTTGTCGCCCAGTACTCGACCACCCTTTACAGGGTCGCCTATTCCATTACCCGCAATGCGGCCGAGGCTGAGGACGCAGTGCAGGAGACATTCCTGCGGGTGTTGCGGCATCGCGAAAAACTGGGTGAAATACGCGACCATCGCGTGTGGCTGGTGCGCATTACCTGGAACGTCGTGCTCGACCGCAAGCGGCGGGCCAAGGCGAGGCCGGAGACGGAAGACATCGCCGACCTGGTTCGCACACTCCCGGCAAAGTCGCTTACCGCCGAAAAGAGCGCCATCTCCTCGCAGGAACACGCCCGCATAATGACGCTGATCGATACTCTGCCTCGGAAGGAGCGGGAGGCGTTGCTGCTCTCGGCCGTAGAGGAGCTGACCACGGCACAAGCGGCCGATGTGCTCGGCACGACTGAGTCTTCGGTGCGTTCGCGGATTTTTCGCGCCCGCCATCAACTTGCGGCTCTGCTGCAGCGAGATGGGGCCGGCGCAAGGACAAGGCAAGACCTCGGCGAAAGGAGCGTTCGATGAAGCCCCGGCTATCTACTGACACTAGTTCTAATGCTGATGATGCCCGCATCGACGCGGCGCTGCGGGTCTACGGCCGCGCAGTCCCGGTTCCGGGCCTCGAATCCAGGGTAGCGGCGCGGATTGCAGTTGCGCCCCGCCAACCTTATCGATCCGCGCCGTCCGGCTTCAGAGGAATTCACTGGATGGTTCTGCTGCGCGGCGTTTCGGTTGGCGCACTCGCCGCGGCCGCGGCCTGTGCGATCGTGATCGGCACACTGCGCCATTCGCAACAAGTTGCGATCCCTCAAGCAATGGCGCCATCACGATCGGGATCTGTAGGCGCCGCGGGTGGGACCCATGTAGCCACCCACGCCGTTCCACCATCGGCGACGATCGATCCCCAGTCGCCTCGCAGTGCGCCGCACAGCCGGGCGACGGTGACGCGCAATGCGGGAAACAAACCAGCCGGAAGCGCGGTACCCCGTTCTCCATATCCGCCCGACCAGGATTCCACAACTCCGCAGCAGTAGCGGAACACCAGTTCTGCCTAGGCTTTCGCGCTGTCGCCAGCCAGAAGCGAGAAGAGCATCTGCAGAAGCGCCAGGACAATAGCGCCGATAAACGCTGCGCCAAAGGTCCTGACGTAAAATCCCGGCACCAGTCCGCTGGAAAGCTTCAAGATTAACGCATTGATCACCAGGAAAAACAATCCCAGCGTCAGGATGCCCAGCGGTAGCGTGATGATCTTCAACAGCAAGCCCAGCGTGGCGTTCAGCAACCCGATCACCACGACCGCGATCAATGCAGCCCCGATTGTGGCGACCTGAAACCCAGGTACGACCTTCGAGACGATCAGCAGCGCAATCGCATTTACAATCCAGTGCAGAAGCAGACGAAGCATTCGGGTTTCCTCTCAACGGGATTTTTGTGATGGCCGCGCCTGGGACAGAACGGCCCTGCGGAACAGCGGCACCCCTACCAACGTACTCTAGCAGCATGGAGTATCCGGTTTTCTCGTGACACGCCTTAAATCTCTCCGCGCATTTTTGATTCTCGGCCTGCCTCTGGTCCTTGGCCGCGGCCTGCTGGTCTTCGGACCATCGACATCATTCGCCCAGGCGGCCTCGGTGCCGAAAACTCCGGCGGCGAAGCCCGCGGATGCTCCGATCCCCGACATCCCGGCGCTGATGATGCAGGTGCAGGCGCATCAGCGGGAGTTGGACAAGGTGCGCGAAAACTACACCTTTCGCGAGACGCAGCAAACCGACGATCTCGACTCCAACGGCCATGTGAAGAAAACCGAATCTGAAGAATCGGAAATCTTCTTCGTGAACGGCCATCACATCGAGCGGCTGGTCAAGAAAGACGGCAAAGATCTGAGCGCGGACGAGCAGAAAAAGGAGCAGGAGCGCGTCGAGAAAGAGGTCAACAAGGCCGCCAAGCTCGATCCCAACAAGTCCCTTCACGACGAGGATTTATCGATCAGCCGGATTCTCGCCATCATGAAGGTCTCAAACCCACGCCGCGTCTCGCTCAACGGGCGCGACACCATAGCCTTTGACTTCATCGGCGATCCTCATGCCCAGACCCACGGTCTCGCGGAAGACGCCTCGAAGAAGATGGCCGGCACAGTATGGGTCGATGAGAAGGACCGCGAGGTCGCCAAACTCACCGTCCATTTCGACGACAACTTCCATGTCGCAGGCGGCCTGCTGGCCAATATTCAGGCGGGATCGTCGTTCCAGTTCGAACAAGCCAAAATCAATAACGAGTTATGGCTGCCCACGGGCGGCGAAGCGCACCTCCAGGCACGGGTGCTGCTGGTGAAGGGCTTTCGAGAAAACATGCGTTTTCACGACAGCGACTTCCAGCGCTTCCATACCGAAGCCAGCCAGGAGGCCGGAGTAACCGTGCATGACTAGCTTCAACCCCTGATTGACTCAGCGGGGGATGGCGACAGATGTGCATTCCGATTTGAGCTCAGCCTGCCCGGCAAGCTGATACAGCACCGCCAACATAGCGCAATTGATTACCGCGAGCGTCCCGTCGGTCGCCAGGCTCGACCACGCCGCGCCGAGCCATCCATGCCGCGGAATCAGCCACACATTCAAACCGAAATTGAGGCTCACAGCCACCATTTGGGAAAGAGTCCGGTATCGCTGTAATCCGCTGCCCGTGATAGCGCTGCCGCTCATCTGGTGGAGGCTGCGGAGAAGTGGGATCAGGCACAACCAGCGCAGAGCAGAGATAGTCTCGTGAAACCCTTTGCCCGCCAGGTATGGAACCAGCGGCGCAGTCATGAAGACGATGCCGGCCGCCAGAGCGCCGAGAGGCAGAGCGCGCTTGAGCAACAGGGCGGCGAGCTTGGCCGTGCCCCGAATTCCGCCAAGGCCGTTCAAGAAGAAGCGCGGCATTGCCGCCTCGCGGATCGCCAGGATCGGGATCGTGGCCACGTCGATGATGCGATAAGCCATGCTGTAGATGCCGTTCGCCGCGTTCATGCCGTAATGACTCAGCATGGTCTTGTCGACATCGTTATAAGCGGTCGCGGTGGAGCTGGCGAAGGAGTAGCCGAGACCTTCCAGCAGATTCCGGCGCACCTGGGCGAGGCTGAAACTCGGCCAGCCGAACCTGGCCGTAACCACAGCCACTGACACCGCCGCCATGATCAACGACAGCGCCACTGTTGCGACCGACCACTGGTATGCGTTTGCGCGATGAAGCGCAAGCAGCATCGCGCCGGCGGCGAGCGTCCGGGCAAGGTTATTTGCCAGCATCAGCCCGGCAGTGGTGCGCAACTGTTCGAAGGTCTGAAATACTCTGGCCGCCGACGCGGTGAGCTGAAAGCAGAAGCAGTTGGCAACCGCGGCCAACAGCGTGATCCCTCGTGAGCCCGATCCAAGGACCTTTCCCGAAAGTAAAGCAAGCGCTGCCACCATCAGGAGACTCATCAATGTCGTCGTGACAAGTATGTTTCCCCAATAGGCAGAAAAGTGCTTGCGGTCGGCGGTAACGTAGCGCAAAAAGAGCGTGCCCGAGCCCATCGCACTGTATTGGCCAAGAATACTGGTAAGGGCGAACGCCCCGGCATAGATGCCATATTCCGAAGGGCCGAGCAGCCGGGCGATCAGGACGAAATAGATCGACTGCAGCAGAAAGCCAGCGCCCTGGCCGACCACCATCCAACCCGCATTGCGGGCCATCGCGCTCTCGCGGATCCGCTGCAGCTCACGCCTAATCGCGAACATAGGTCAGATCGCCAATGAAGAAACGACTGCGCTTCATGTTTGATGTGTTGAGGTGGTGCAGCGATGATAGCGCGTTTTCAGCCGCCGCGCTGGAAGGCGAAGCAAGCGAGCCGACAGCAGCACAAGGCTCCAAAGAGAGTGCCCGGCATCTGCGGATGCCGGGCACGGTGAAGTTCCAGACAAGACTGAAGGGATTCTTCCTAGTGCACGACTCCAGCGTATACAGCTGCCGAACCCGCGGCCGAGGCGATCTGCGCAGCATTCACGGCGAGGTTCTTCAGGTAGCTATACGGAACGTAGATCATGTCGTCCGGTTGCAGAACAAAGTCGGCGATTTTGCCTTTTTGCATGTCGCTGAGCTGGATCTGCTTCTCGGTAAAGCCGTCCCCGTTCCTGCGAATGAGTCTGGCCGAGCCGGGGTTGGCCGTCGGCGGCGTTCCTCCGGCGAGAGCCAGCATCTGCAGCGCGGTGAGCTGACCGTTGTTGTTGGTAAAGGCGTAGCCGCCCGGACGGCCCACGTCTCCCAACATGTACGCAACCGGAGCCCTGGGGACCAGGATTTTGTCGCCCGGATGGATGAGCACCGAGTGGTCGAAGGCCTCCGCGGGATTATTGGAAAGAAAGTATTGGACCCGCTCGCCCGTGCCGTGGCGCTCAATCAACACATGCCGATCGGCAACGTCGTTGAGCCCGCCTGCCAGGCTCAGTACATCCAGCACCGTCCTGGAGGTTTCGATCTGGTAAGAGCCAGGATGGGCCACCTGCCCGCTCACCAGGACACCCTGGGTGGCAAACGACTCAATGCTCACCGAGACCTGCGGATGCTTCATGTATTGCTTTTGAATCAGGTCGCCCTCGATCAGCCGAGCTGCGGCTTCGGGCGTAAGCCCCGCCACATGAACGTTCCCCAGGAAGATCAGCGGGACGTTGCCATCGTCAGTAACCCGTGCGTGCTGCTCCAACTCAGGCGTATCGAAGACCTGAACATGCAGCATGTCGCCCGGGCCAATGAGAATGCTTTCGGTGGTCTGGGCAATTGCCGACACCATCGTGAACAGGAACAACGACGAAAGAATGAACTTAAGATGCTTCACTACCACCTCCCAGGCGTTTCCCCGATTGGGCGCTGTTGCTATAGCCGTAATACTTGTAGTAGGAATCGGCCTTCAGTTCGACACCGTTCAGGACGACTCCAATTTGATGGCTCGACCCGAGCTGCGCGCGAAGAGTTCGAATCGACAGATCGAGGGACTGCTGTTGGGTACTTTGGTGACGGGCCACAAGCAGCGTCGTGTCAGCAAAAGCACTCAGCACGACCGCGTCGGTCACTGGCAGTACGGGCGCGCCATCGAGAATCACAAAATCGTAGGACCTGCGCCACAAATCCAGTGCTCGTTTCATTTTACTAGAACCGAGCAGTTCCGCGGAAAAAGCGGGGATGGGACCAGCCATTAGAATGTCCAGCCCGGGGGCCTGGTCCAGCCGAACCAGCGCCGGATCGATAGCATCTGGAGCCACCTGGCCGGCCAACACCGAACTTAGGCCAACTTCGGCGGCCGAGTCGAAAAGAACATGCAGGTTGGGCCGGCGAAGGTCGGAGTCGACCAGCAGGACCCGCTTGCCCTGTTGCGCCAGCACCACCGCGAGATTGGCGCTCAGAGTGCTTTTCCCCTCACCCTCGACCGAGCTCGTGATGAGGACAACCTGCGGAGGCGGCCCGCCGCGGGTCGAGAGTAAGGTGGTCCGGAGCGCGCGCAACGACTCAACATATGCGGAATGAGGATCTTTGAGGGCCGCAATCGACTCGCCAGGTGGCAACGCGACGCTGTAGCCGGAAAGATGCATTGGGCGTCTCTTCACCGCAAAGGCAGGCAGAATTCCGAAAGGTGACTGTCCCAAGAGGCTATGAAAGCTCTGAATGTCTCCAATCCTGGTATCCATCGCATCAACGAGGAAAGCTACCAGGCAGCCAAGGAATAGACCCGCGGCGACCGACCCTCCCATATAAAGAGGTACGTTCGGGATTGACGGAAGCGAGGGCGCGTAAGCCGCGCTCACCACCTGGATGGTGTTGGTATTGAAGCCCTGCATCGCGTTTGCTTCCTTCAACTTGGCCAGCAGCTTGTCGTAGGTGTCGCGGCTTTGTTCGTATTGCTGGCGAACCAGCTCGTATTGCACCGTCTTGTCATTCACTTCGGTGGCATGCTGCTTTTCGCCGTCGTAAACTTGCTTCGCGCTCGCTTCAACATGCTGCGCAACCAGGTACTCGTTGCGCGCCCGATCGCTCATCCGCTTGATTTCTTCACTGATCGAAGTCTCGACGGCCGCTTTTTGCGCCTTCAATTCGTCGACTTTCGGATAGGCCGGGCCAAATTTTGCCAGCAAATCGCTGATTTGGGCATTGATGGAGGCTTCCTGGGTCCGCAGGTTGGACATCGTCGCCAAATCGGCGCTCATTCCACTTGCAGCTCCCGCCAGCGCGGCATTCTGGGGCAGCCCCATGATCGTCTCCGGGTTCCCCGACTTGACGACCTCATAGATCGCACCTTTGAGAATGCGGTTGTTCTGCGCCTGAGCTACGGCGTCTGTGGCCTTCTCCAATTGATCGACGGTACTACTGTAGCCCTGGCCATGGGTGACGCCATCCGCTCCACCGCCGGCTATCTCCACTACCCCGGTGCCCTTCTGCATCAGCACGAGCTTTTGCTGCAGCGCATCGGTCTGTTCCTTGAGATCGGCAAGCTGGGACTCCAGCCATTTCGAGGCCTGGGAAACCTCGGAACTGCCAGCCTGGGCCGAGTATTGTTCCAGCGACTCAACCAGGTGATTGACGATCTGCGCGGCGAGGTTCGGATCGGAGCAAGAGAAGGCGATCTCCACTACCCGGGTTCCCGGCACAATATGCACATCCAGGCCGTCGCTGAACTGTTTCAGCATACGGTCGCGACGTCTGGGCGAAGTCTCGAGCGTTGCCCCGGGAGAGTCCGGCGGTGGCGGAGGCGACACCAGGCGAGTCAACCACCCGGAGAGGGTGAAATGGGGTTTGAAGGCGGCGGCGTCCTCGAGGTGCAGGTCTTCGATGACCCGCATCGCTATCGCCGGCGAGGTGAGAACGGTCGTCTGGGTTTGCAGATTGGTGCTGCTGGCGGTTGGGTCGCCGGCAGACGCCGGCGCGGGGGCAGTGTCGCCGGCGAGCGCGGGCGCCTGCGGCTGCTGTATTTGAATTTCCGCGATCGCCGTATAGCGGCGGGTGATGAGTACGCAGGTCAAAGCAGCGATGGCGACCAGCACGACGGTCGTGCGCAGCACGACCAGGCGCCGCCGGACCAGAACCTGCACGCCGCTTCGCAGGCGGTTTGGCCTGTGCCCCACTGCGGGTAAGGGCACTCCTGAGCTCGAACCAGTCAAAGCTTTCATATGCTCGTCAGCCTAACTTTAGGTCTTGGGACTGCGATCGCTGCGACCAATATGTGAAAATAGGTGACTTTGGTCAGAGTGCTTCCACCAGCACGGGGATCACCGATAGGGGATTCGGGCGACCTCAACGGGATATACAAATGCGGATGCTGCCAACTTCCCCGTATATCTAAAGCATACTTGGGCATAGGGTATTGTCAAGTGCGCCACCCCCGGAGGCCTGCCTCGGCTCTGGCCGGGGTTTCGATTCGGGCCAAGGTCCTCATTCGGGCCTCCGCCCGATTTTCCGCCGTCTCGCAATGGACGTTTGCTTTGGAGACATTTCTTTGCATCCAACGGTGGACAGGCGAGGTTCAGATCCTCGCCGGAGGAGAACCTCTTGCGCAAAAGCAGGAATTTGGGTGGGATTGCCATTTGCACCATTGCCAGTGTCGGTTTATTGCTCCCAGGGTACGGTATTCTCGGCTGCGGAGGGGGATCGACGGTCGCCCCGGTACCTGATTTCTCCCTGGCGGCGGCGCCTACGTCGATCACGTTAACCACAGGCGCTTCCGGACAAACTGTCGGCCTCACGGCATCGGCCATCAACGGATTTACCGGCAGCGTAACCGTCGCCGTCTCCGGATTGCCCACCGGAGTAACCGCGAGTCCGGCTTCGGTGACCCTGACTCCTGGAGCCGCCCAGAACATTACTCTCAAAGCGGGCGCAACGGCCGCAGCAGGCACATCGACCGTGACTTTTACCGGCACCTCCGGAACTTCGGCGCATACGGCAACGGTTTCACTGACCGTCTCCGTCCCGGCAACCCCCGACTTTTCCCTCACATTGTCGCCAACCTCGCTCTCGCTGACCAGCGGAGGAGCAGGCGGCTCAGTCAGCGTCACGGCCAATGCGATGAACTCGTTTAGCGGCAAGGTTGCAGTGGCGATCACCGGCCTGCCCACTGGAGTTACCGCCAATCCGTCTGCGCTGAGCCTGACCCCGGGGACTGCACAAAGCACCACGTTGACCGCAGCAGCGACCGCTGCGGCGGGAACTCCGACTGTGACCTTCACGGGAACCTCAGGCAGCCTCAGTCATACCGCCACGCTGGCGCTTACTGTTCAGACGACGGCCACGACGAATGCGCCGGACGTCACCACCTACCACTATGACAACGCTCGCGATGGACTCAACCCCGCCGAAACGATTCTGACTACAAGCAACGTCAATTCAACCCAGTTCGGCAAGATCGGCTTCGACACAGTCGACGGCATCGTGGACGCCGAGCCGCTCTACCTCGCCAACGTTACCGTGAACGGCGCCTTGCATAATGTGTTGTACGTTGCCACGGAGAATGATAGCGTCTACGCCTTCGACGCCGATACCGGGACTCAGCTATGGATGACCTCGATTGTGGGCAGCGGCGAAACTCCCAGTGATGATCACGGCTGCGGCCAAATTACACCTGAGATCGGAATTACGTCGACGCCCGTTATTGATCGCCGCCAGGGCACCAACGGGACCCTGTTTACCGTGGGGATGACCAAGGATGCGAACGGAGATTATCATCAGCGGCTCCACGCGCTCGATCTGACCTCCGGGAAGGAAATCAGTGGCAGCCCCAGCGAAATTTCCGCGACCTATCCAGGCACCGGAGACAACTCTTCGGGTGGAAACGTGGTCTTCGATCCGGCTCAATACGCGGAGCGAGCCGCCCTGTTGCTGCTCAACGGAAATCTCTATCTCACCTGGACATCGCACTGCGACACCCGGCCCTACACTGGCTGGATTATGGAGTACAGCGAAACAACGCTGAAGCAGGTTCAGGTATTGAACGTAACTCCCAATGGCGAAGGCGGCTCCATCTGGATGTCCGGTGACGGGCCTGCTGCGGACAGTAGCGGCAATATCTATTTTCTCGGCGCAAACGGCACCTTCGACATGGGCTTCGATAGCAACGGCTTCCCCTCTATGAACGACTTTGGCAACGGGATAATTAAGCTGAGCCTGAACAGTACTGGAACACTGACGGTTTCGGACTTCTTCGAGCCCTATAACACCGATGCGGAGAGCGCGATCGACAAGGATTTGGGCTCCGGCGGCGAGATATTGTTGCCCGACATGACCGACTCCAGCGGAACCACGCGCCAACTGATCGTAGGCGCCGGAAAGGATGGCGATATTTACCTGGGGGACCGCAATAATCTTGGGAAGTTTAACTCCAAGACCTCTGATAACAGCAATCTCTACCAGGACGTCTCCGGCGCGCTTGGTGGAACCGGAGGCGTTTTTTCGACGCCGGCCTATTTCAACGGAGCGCTTTACTATACCGCCGTTGGCGAGAGCCTGAGAGCTTTCCCCCTGACGAACGCGAAGCTGGCGACGACCGCTTCCAGCCAATCCGCGACTATGTTCGCTCGACCGGGAGCGACGCCGAGCATTTCCGCTAACGGAACAAAGAATGGCATTGTCTGGGCATTGGAGTCCTCCCAGGCTGCACCGGCGGTTCTCCATGCCTATGACGCCGCAAACCTGGCCACCGAACTTTACAACACTGACCAGGCCTCCGCGGGACGCGACAGCTTTGGAAGCGGGAACAAATTCGTCACCCCGATGATCGTGAATGGCAAGGTCTATGTCGGCACCGCGACCGGCGTGGCGGTCTTTGGATTGCTCCCGCAGTAGCGATCACTACCGCAATAAGCGGGGAGATCGTATCTCCCCGCCCATCTCATTTAGTACCGGTAATTCTCCGCTTTGTACGGCCCCTCGACTGAAACGCCGAGATAGTCTGCCTGCTTGGGTGAGAGGGTGGTCAGCTTGACGCCGATCTTCTCCAGGTGCAGCCGGGCCACTTCCTCGTCCAGCTTCTTGGGGAGCGTATAGACGTCGATCGCGTAGGTGTCCTTGTTCGCCCAGAGATCGAGCTGTGCCAGCGTCTGATTGGCAAAGCTGTTGCTCATCACGAAGCTCGGATGTCCAGTCGCGCAACCAAGATTGACCAAACGTCCTTCAGCCAGCACGAAGATGCTGTGCCCAGGCTTGCCCGCTGCAGCAGCGAAGTTGTACTGGTCGACCTGCGGCTTGATGTTGATCTTCTGAACGCCCTTGGCCGTGTTCAGCTGGTCCATCTGGATCTCATTGTCGAAGTGGCCGATGTTGCAGACGATCGCCTGGTCTTTCATCTTCTTCATATGTTCGAAGGTGATGATGTCGACGTTGCCGGTGCAGGTGACGTAGATGTCGCCGCGGCCAAGCGTGTCTTCAATAGTCGTAACTTCGAAGCCTTCCATCGCCGCCTGCAACGCGTTGATCGGATCGATCTCGGTGACGATGACGCGAGCGCCCATTCCACGCAGCGAATGCGCCGAGCCCTTGCCCACATCGCCATAGCCGCAGATGACTGCGATCTTTCCGGCCACCATCACGTCAGTCGCGCGCTTGATGCCGTCGGCCAGAGATTCACGGCAACCGTAGAGGTTGTCGAACTTCGACTTGGTGACCGAATCGTTCACATTGATCGCCGGAACCAGCAGCTTGCCCTGCTCCTTCATCTTGTAGAGCCGATGAACGCCGGTCGTGGTCTCTTCCGAGACGCCGCGCCATTCCTTGACGACTTCGTGCCAGCGGTTCGGGGTCTCTGCATGAACTTTCTTCAGCAGGTCCTTGATCACGCCCTCTTCGTGGCTCTCGGCAGGAGTGTTCACCCAGCCATCGCCATTCTCCAACTCGTAGCCTTTGTGGATCAGCAACGTGACGTCGCCACCATCGTCCACGACCATCTCCGGGCCTTTGCCGTTGAAGTCGAGTGCCTGGTTGGTGCACCACCAATACTCCTCGAGCGACTCGCCCTTCCACGCAAAGACCGGAACGCCGGCCGCCGCGATCGCCGCCGCTGCATGGTCCTGGGTGGAGAAGATGTTGCAGCTTGCCCAGCGCACTTCCGCGCCCAACGCAACCAGCGTCTCGATCAGGACCGCAGTCTGAATCGTCATGTGCAGCGAGCCGGTGATGCGAACGCCCGCCAGCGGCTTGCCCGCAGCGTACTTGTTGCGGATCGACATCAGGCCGGGCATCTCATACTCGGCGATAGAAATCTCTTTGCGTCCCCAGTCGGCAAGGGACATGTCGGCCACTTTATAGGCGGCGGTGGTAGCGCGATCGAGCGTTGCTGTTGCCATAAAATCCTCCTATCGTGAAATCACGATATGTCGATATAATATGGTCGGAGCGCAAAGTCGTCAACAGCTATGCCATCAATTTTGAAATCGCTGCGTTTGCTGGCTGACCCTAACCGGCTGCGCATCCTGCTTTTACTCGCCGCTGAAGAACTCTCGGTCGCCGAACTCCAGGAGATCCTCGGCTTAGGTCAAAGCACTATATCGACCCAGCTCTCGCAACTGAAGAGCGCCGACCTGATCGAGGACAGGCGAGCCGGAAAAAACAACCTCTATCGCTTGGAGCAAGTCGCTGCGCAGAGCGTTCTGGCCTTAATTCGCCAGGCCGCCGCCGAAATCCCCGAAGCTGCGCAGGACCAGGCCGCGCTGCAACTCACCATGCGCAAACGGCAGGACAAGAGCCGCGCCTTCTTTGATGAGATGGCCGGTCGCTTTGGCAAAGAGTATGTGCCCGGTCGATCCTGGAAAGGGCTGGCCGAGGCGCTGCTCAAACTCATGCCGCCCATGGTCGTCGCCGATCTGGGCGCCGGCGAGGGGACGTTTTCGCTGCTGCTCGCGCAACGCGCGAAGAAAGTGATTGCCGTCGACAACTCCGAAAAAATGGTCGAGTACGGAACTTCCCTTGCCGAGAAACAAGGAGTCAAGGCGTTGGAATACCGGCTCGGCGATCTCGAAGCTGTCCCTATCGACGACAACTCTGTCGATCTCGCATTCTTCAGCCAGTCGCTGCATCACGCTCTGCATCCGGGTAAAGCGATTGGCGAAGCATGGCGAATTCTCAAGCCAGGGGGGCGGATCGCCGTCCTCGACTTGGTAAAGCACCGCTTCGAAGAGGCGAGGGAACTCTACGCTGATACGTGGCTGGGATTCAGCGAAGTCGAACTTGAAGCCCTGCTACAAAAGGCAGGATTTGCGAACGTTCAGACCGACCTGGTACACAAGGAAACCGAAGCGCCCTATTTTCAGACGCTGTTGGCGGTCGGAGATAAAACAGCTCAGTAGTGGAGCGAAAGTGCACAGTCGGTCAGAGCTCTCGGCTCAGTGCGCAGGAGCGTAGTAGCCGGTGCGAATGACGACATTCTTGACTCTCTCAGGAACTTCCAACAGGATGTTGTGAAACGAGCCGTCGCGGATCAACCCCGTCGGCTTGTACACAAGACGATATTGGTTGCGTAGATCGGCCTCGATGGCGTGCAGGTCAGCCGCTATTTCATCCGCCGAGTCGTGGCTGGGAAATACACGCCCACCGGTCTCCGAAGCAAGTTTCGCCAGCGTCGCGGGGCCTGTTGAGCCTTCACCCTGTGACGACTCGGAACGAAAGGCAAAGATTGCCGTATTGGTGCGCTGGCACATATCGACGGCGTCTTTCAGAACGGTATAGCTGGCGTTATCTTCACCGTCAGAGAAGAGCAGGATGAAGTTCCCGCTGGCCGGATGATCGGCCGGGCCGAATTCATAAAGACAGGCTCGAAAGAGAGCGTCGAAAATCGCCGTGCCGCGTATGCCGCTTGGGCTTTGCGGAGGCACCTTGCGGAGCGCGGTCGCGAGTGCGGAGGGGTCGCCCGTGAGAGATTGTTGCACGCTCGAGACGCGGCCAAAATCCATAACGAATGCCTGGTCGGTTTGCACCAGCAACACCTGTTGCGCGTACTGCACGCCGATCGTCCGGTTCGACGAGAGCTGCTCCTGCATAGAGTCGCTGGTGTCCAGAAGAATGCCGGCACGAATCGGCAAGTCCCGGAGCTCCTGGAAGTCAATGATCCTGGCCGGCGGTTTGCCCTTGTCGAGCAAGCGCAATTCGCTCAGCTTGAGATCGTTGACGGGCCGCCCGTTTTCGTCGGCCGCGTGAAAAGTAATCACAACTTCATCGACAGAGACTTTGAGGTGATAGGCCGGCTCGTCTTGCAGTGGCTTAACGCCGGTCTGCGCATGCAGTCGACCGGCGAGTAAAAAGACAAGCACGCCGCACACAATTCTGGGTTGACCCATCGGCTGGACCTGTCACGAGTATAGGTTCTGACAGAATAAGACGTGACGACTACCCAATATGGCTTCGAAGACCAAGCGCGAAGTTGAACCGGCGGCTGATGTCCCGCCGCTCTCGACCCTGCTCTCGCAGCTGCTGATCGCCTTCACCATCGAATTCGATAATGAGTTCGAGCACCGGATGCCGCATCGAACAACGAGCTTTGGCTCAGCGGGCGCGCGAGTCGGTGGCCCGTGGCTCGGATCAATGGTTCTATGGGCGAACACGATGCGGCTCGTGCCCGAAGCGGGCATCACCATCGCCGAGCTCGAACGTCAGGCGGGCACGGACAAACTTCAACTCCCTGGCCTCGAGCGGTGGGGCTACATCTCTATCACGCCCAACCCCGAAGACCCTCGCCCAAAACCGCCGCAGCGCGACTGGCTGGTTCGTCCGACAGCGACCGGATGCAAGGCGCAGGGGGTATGGGGTCCACTCGCCGGTGTCATCGAAGAACGTTGGCGGGAGCGCTTTGGCAAAGATAAAATTGACGCGCTGCGCATATCTTTATCCGCAGTGCTCCGCCGAATTGACCTTGCGATGCCGCAGTATCTGCCGATCCTTGGATATGGATTGTTTTCGCAAATCCTGCTCGACGAAAAGCCGTCACCAGATGTGCATTCCGAGGCTGCACTGGCAAAGATGGATTTATCCACCCTCCTCGCCAAGGTGCTCCTCGCCTTCACGATCGAGTTCGAGTTTGATTGGAAGATATCTCTCTCCATAAGCGCAAATGTCCTGCGACTTCTCGATACCGAAGGGACACGCGTCGCCGGCCTTCCTCTCCTCACCGGTATAGCAAAAGAGGGCGTCGCCTTCGCCACCGGATGGCTGGAGCGAAGCGAGTATGCCGAGCTGGAGCCCGATCTGAAAACCGGCAGGGGAAAGCTGATTCGACTCACCGCGAAAGGCGAAGAAGCTCAACAGGCATATCGTCGGCGTCTCGCGGTCGTAGACGAGCGGTGGCGCGAACGCTTTGGTGGGCCGATGGTCTCAGCGCTTCGGGAATCGCTGCTGGCGCTGATTCAGTACAAGAATGGAGAACAGGCGGCGCTGTCCGAGGGGCTGATGCCGTATCCCGACGGATGGCGCGCCCGCAAACCCTACGAGGCGCGGACCGTTGCCTTCATCAACGACCCTGCAGGCAATCTTCCGCACTTTCCCATGGCGCTGCACCGCGGCGGCTATCCTGATGGCAGCTAAGCTCTTCTGTCAGAATAAGGGCAGTGGCGAACACGACGGCAAAACCGAAGCAATTGACGAAAGCTCAGACGCTGTCGATCTCTCGTGCCTTGTCAGACCCGACCCGCTTCGAGATATTCCAGCAGATAGCCGGCTGCCAGTGCCTGGGTTGCAGCGACCTCCGCGAACATCTGACTGTCTCCGCGCCTACCATCTCCCACCACTTGAAGGAACTCGAGGCCGCGGGTCTGATCGCGTCCACTCGCGCCGGCAAGTTTATGAACCTCACCCTGCGCCGCGATGTTTGGCAGGCGTATTTGCGACAACTCGCACAGATTTAATTTCTGATTCCGAATCCTTTCTCTCGACCCCACATCAATTAGACGGTTATCGAAGTATGGACCTACTTCGCAGGAAGAGGAATTCTTATGAGCAAACTTACCGGGAAAGTCGCAGTCGTTACAGGCGCATCGAAAGGGATCGGCGCGGCGATTGCAGAGCACCTTGCCGCCGAGGGCGCAAAAGTAGTCGTCAATTACTCGAGCTCCAAAACCGGGGCCGACCAAGTCGTCGCCAACATCAAGGCCAAGGGCGGCGAGGCCATAGCTGTGCAAGGCAACGTCGCAAAAGAAGCCGAGATCGAAAAGCTCTTCGCCGAAACCAGGAAGGCTTACGGCAAGCTCGACATCCTGGTGAACAACGCCGGCATTTACGAGTTTCTGCCCCTGGAAGCAGTTACGCCGGAGCACTTCCACAAGCAGTTTGATCTGAACGTCCTCGGCCTGCTGCTCACCACGAAAGAGGCAGTCAAGCTGATCGGCCCTGAGGGTGGTTCCATCATCAACATCGGCTCCATTGTTGGCGCGATGCCGGTGGCGCAAGCCGCTGTCTACAGCTCGACCAAAGCCGCCGTCGATGCGATCACCATTTCGCTCTCGAAGGAGCTCGGGGCGCGCAAGATTCGTGTGAACTCTCTGAATCCCGGCATGGTCGAGACCGAGGGCCTGCACGCCGTCGGCTTCGCCGAGAGCGACTTCCGCAAATCGGTTGAGGCCACCACGCCGCTCGGCCGCATCGCCCAACCCAGCGACATCGCCACGGCTGCTGTCTTCTTCGCTTCGGACGATGCGGGATGGGTCACCGGCCAGACCGTCATCCTCGCTGGCGGACAGCGCCAGTAAAGTTCCACACCGGGGCCGCAAGTTTGCGGCCCCGGGGATCTTCCCCTTAAGTCACCAGCAAAGCCACCGCGGCAACGCTCATCGCCACCGCGCAAGCCCATCCCAGAATTCGCATCCGCGTCGAGTTTGCGCGCTTTCCCATCACCTTCTTATCGCTGGTCAACAACACCACCAGGACGACCAGCGGGGGCGCAAGCATGCCGTTCAGCACTGCCGACCAGAAAAGCATCTTCACCGCGTCCAGGTGGGCGAAATCCAGTCCCAGCCCGATGGCCATTGCCACTCCGATGACCGCGTAGAAAGGCCACGCCTTGTGGGGCTTTGATTCGAGCGACGCACGTCTCCAGTTCGCTCCCTCGGCGACCGCGTAGGCGCACGACCCGGCCAGAACCGGGACCGCCAACATCCCAGTGCCGATGATGCCCAATGTGAACAGCCAATAGGCGCCCCGCCCAGCCAGCGGGCGCAACGCCTCGGCCGCCTCCCTCGCGGTCGCTATGCTGGTTTTTCCATGGGCGTGGAGCGTTGCCGCCGTTGTCAAAATGATGAAGTACATGACCAAGTTGGAAGCGAACATTCCGGTCAGGACGTCGGTCCTCGCGGCGATCAACTCCTCGTCGGTCGAGCCGCGCCGCTGGGCCACGGTCTCCTTGCCCCGCGCGCGGTCTTCCTCGACCTCCTGCGCCGCCTGCCAGAAGAATAGGTATGGCGAGATCGTCGTCCCAAGAATTCCGACCAGGACGGCGACGTAGCTCCTGCTCCATTCGATATGAGGAATGAAGGTGGAGCGCAGAACCGCAGTCCAATCCGGCCGCGCAAGGAACGCAGTAATGACGTAGGCGAAGAGCACTAACGTCAACCATTTGAAGATGCGTGCGATGGTGCGATATGAGGTCCAAAAGAGAAGCGTGACAATCAGCAGGGTAAACAAGGGAGTCCAGTAATACGACTGAACGCCGGTGACCATCTGCATCGCGTCGGCCATGCCGCCCAGGTCGGCACCGATGTTGAAGACGTTCGCGACCACGACCAGCAGGCAAGCCGGCCACAGCACCCATGGCGGATAGCGACTGCGAATCACGCTCGCCAGCCCCCGCCCCGTCACCATGCCCAGGCGCGCGCACATCAATTGCACTGCCGACATCAGCGGAAACGAAAACAGCGCCGTCCACAGACCTGCGTAGCCGTAGGCCGCCCCGGCGACAGAGTAGGTCGAGATGCCGGAGGGATCATCGTCGGCCGCGCCAGTGATGAGGCCAGGGCCGAGGTCGCGAAAGAACTGCTCCACGCGATTGCGCGGTGTGGGCTGCGACTCCGGTTTCGCTGGGATCATTTGCATATGGCTGGCGAAGATCTTCTCGCCAAACATAGCACCGGCAAGACCGGCCTGCTCCGCGCTTAGCCGGTGAAAACGTTGTTGCAGAGATCCGCTAAGATGCCACCGCTTCGGCTCGCGGCTTGGGGAATAGACTCTTGGTCTTCGCCTTAAGGTACGCCGTTGCAGGTTTCTCGATGAGCACGTTTACGATTGCGGCGAGCCCGAGCGAGCCGAGAATGTTCACGATCGCGCTTAGGTACGGGTTAACGACCCATGGGAGAGCGGCGAGCACTAATCCCTGCGTCAGATAGAGGGAGTAGCTTATCTGGCCCAGCCACAATAGCCATCTTGGAAATTCATGGCCACGCAAACCGTAAACGCCAAGAAATACGACATAGGCAGCGCCCCAGCTCAACATGACCGCTTCGAAGCTAAGAATCTCCCCTTCCAATCTTGGGTAAGTGTGGAAGCGAAACCAGAAACCCAGCGTCAGCGTGACGGCGACTATCGGCGCCAGGATAAGCAGTTCTTTGGCCTTAACGCGCAGCGTGGACAACCCGAAGATCGCTGTTCCGAAGAAAGCCGTGACCAGCAACCCGCTTCTTCCGGCAGCCACCGAACGATGGAGAACAAAACCAGTTCCCAGCACCACCGCCAGCATTCCGAGAGCGGCCAGCCACGCACACGCAATCGGACGCGAGAGCAGCTTGATTGCGAACAGAATGGAGATCGCCAGGTAGAAGGCCAGTTCCATTCCCAGCGTCCAATAGCTTGGAATCGCATTCGGAACACCGACAAACAATTGCAGCATTGTGACATTCACCGCGACCGACTTGAGGAAATGCTGCACAAAAGCCGGTTCAAGCAAACCAGGACGCCCCAACAAATAAAGCGCAAGAATCAGCACCAGGCTCACCCAGTACACCGGGTACAATCTGCAGGCCCGATTCACCCAGAAAATTTTCAGCGATTTTGAACGCTCCAGCGTCACAGGGATGATAAAACCGCTGATCAGAAAAAAGATCACGACCCCGAATTGACCGAGGTTGAAAACTGTACCCGACCAGGCGTGGAATCTCGGCGACACAGCTTCAAGGGTGTGCTGGATCACAACAACGCTGGCGGCAATGCCTCGGAGGGCATCGAGGAACTCCATGCGATTGCCCTGGAGCTTCATGACCTGACTCATCGATTTCTCCTGACGCGAGATCCTCTGCCTGACGAGGAACACCCGTCGCAATATATCGCCTTGTGTCTTGCGGGAAGCTTAACAATCGGGGAACGCGACCTGGGCTCTGCTTGCTGCCGTCCCCGAAAGCTCAACTCGGTATTGGGTTGATCCGCGAGCCGATGACGCAGCGTGGTCTGGAAGTATGCGTCTGTGGTGAGAATATCAGTTTTGGCATGCCGACGTGGCGAAAATAACTGCTGCGCGAGCGAAAACCATTGAAACCAAACGCCCTACCGCGAAGCCTGGCGCGGTCTGGTTTATCTCGCACAGCTTGGCCGACGCCGGGAGGCGCCGGCGTTGCCTCAGCTTGACAGCGCCCACCGGTCGATTCGCAGATCACGCACCCTTAATTGCTTCCACCTCGCCGGCGATCACTTGCTGACGATGCTCAACGTGATGCTCGATGGATATTGTGCCGAATGGTGGACCTCGTTATGCGCAACAATGCCGGTTGTCTCGTCGACATTGTTGCCGCCGGTGTTCAGGTTGCGGTCGAAGCGCGGAAAGTTGCTGCTGCTCACCTCGATGTGCAGTTCCTCCCCAGGCGCGAAGTAATTGCTGGTCTGCATCGGCTGCAGCGTGACCTTATAGACCTTGCCCTTCTCCATCCACGCCGGCGGTTTGTCGTATCCCTCGCGGTAGCGAAGCCGCTGGATGTTGTCATCAATGTTGTAGGCGGTTCCGTCAGGCAGCACGTCAACCAGCTTCACGGTGATGTCGGTATCTTTGACATCGCTCGCGACATAGAGCGTCACGTCGATCGGCCCGCTAACCTCCAGACCCTCCTTCAGCGGACCGGTGCTGTAAACGAGCACATCGGCGCGAGCTTCGATTGACTGGATGGGCGGGCTGCCCTGGTCGGCGGACAAGGTGGGTCTGATCGGCTGCTCCTCGACCGCGGAATGGCAGTTGGCGGTGGCCTCGCGGGGCAACAAGGCGCTTGCCACCTTCATCCCGGAGAGCTTCGGAGCCGGCGTCGGCCGCGTGGCTCCTTACTACGAGCAGGGCAACTGGTTTCGCGGTGGCGCGGTGCAGATGCTGTTCACTCCGTGGTTCTACGACTACGGCTTCGCAATTCAGGATGGCCGCCCTAACTTTCCTCCGGGCATGTCGCAAGAGGCGCTGGTGACGGCGGCGAAGTCTTTCGATCTCGATCCTCACCCGCCGGTTGTCGATTGGGGCAAGGCGCTTCGGCATCTGCCGGAGAAGGACATTCTCGCGGCGGTGGGCGCCGGGCACAGCATCTATGCCGACACAACGCCTTCGGGGCAGCCGGGCATGATTCTGCGCACGCCGAACGATCCCTCATGGTACAAAGGCGGCCTGTTCAACGACAGCATGAAGATCGATATTCCAGGCCTGTGGCTCATGACCTGGTACGACATCAGCGTCGCACCCAATATCGCCGCTTACAACTATGTGCGTAAGACAGCCAGCCGGGCAGTTGCTGCGGAACAATATGCGATCATCGCGCCGGTGCCCCACTGCAGCTACAAGCGCGCCACGGAGCACACCACGGTGGGCGAGCGTGATCTGGGCGATGCTCGCCTTGATTATGACGCCATTACCTTCGGCTGGTTCGACCATTTTCTTAAGGGCGACGACTAGGGAGCGCTCGCCAAGACGCCCAAGGTGCGCTACTACACGATGGGGCTGAATAAGTGGCAGTCCTCAGACACATGGCCGCCCGAGGGCGCAAAGCCGGTGACCTACTCCCTCGCCAGCGGTGGCCATGCCAACTCGCTGAACGGCGATGGCGCGCTGCTGCTCTCTCCGGAGGTCAAGGATTCTCCTGACAAATTCGTCTACGACCCGATGAACCCTGTTCCTACGCACGGCGGCGGCTTCTGCTGCATGGGTGCGGACTACAAGCCCGGCGCGGTTGACCAGCGGGCGATGATATCTCACTTTTCGTGTACGAAGAAAGAGGCTTGCGACATACTTGGCCCAGCATTGCACTTGCGTGAGGGATAATTGCCGACCTGACAGCATCTCATCGACGATGGAAGCTGCGTTGCCCTCAATAGCTCCGAGCCAAGCCTCAATAGAGAAGCCAGTCTTGGCCGTGCCGAGGTCGAACTCGTTGTAGTCGCGTTCGACAGCAGTATTCGCGATAGATGTCCAGCGTGGCGTTACGTCTCTGCTAAATACACAGACCTGACCCTTAGCATTCGCAAAGCGACGAAGGTGCATCTGTGGAATTATGTGCTGCCGCCGAGGCTTGTTTTGTTTAGTTGAAGTGGGCTCTACGATCAGCTTAGTCTGCATATTCAAATCAATCGTTCCAGGGATACTGGCGCTGCCTGGGAGGGCAGCGCCCAGCAATTGAAACCTAGCTGCAACCGCTAGTACTCCCACAGCTCATGCACCGATAGCAGCTTCCGTTGCGAACCATAATCGCTCCGCAGGTATGACAGCTGGGCGCGTCTCCCATGTCGTACATGCTGCGCATGGCGTCGGCGGCGTGGACGATTCCACGATCCGGGACCGCGAACGCTGGCGCGTCGGTTTTCAACCCGGGCACCGTGCCGTATGGAGCGGTTTCGATCTCCCTTGCGATACCGCCCTGCCGAGCACTGGCCGCTCCCATCCCCCGCGTTGGTTGATGTTCGTCTGCGGTGTACCCCATCCCCATCCTGGGCTCGCTGCTTGTCTCCGGTCCACCGAATTCGTTGGCGGCCGCAGACGATGCACCCTCAACCGCCGTTGGCGCGCCCAGGCCGGCGAAGAGCGACAACTGCTGCCCGGAGAGAAAGCGCAGCTGCAGCCAGCGGAAGATGTAATCCATGATCGACTTGGCGTAGCCGATGTGTTCGTTGCCCGTCCAGCCCGAGGGCTCGAAGCGGGTGTGGGCGAACTTCTCGCACAACACCTTGAGCGGAACTCCGTGCTGCAGCGAGAGCGAGATCGCGGTGGCAAAGCTGTCCATCAGACCGGAGACGGTCGAGCCCTCTTTGGCCATCTTGATGAAGATCTCGCCCGGCTCACCCGAAGGATAGAGGCCGACGGTGATGTACCCTTCATGCCCGCCAAGTGAAAATTTGTGGGTCAACGAGGCCCGCTCCTCAGGCAGACGGTGGCGCACCGCGCGCGGCGGTGAATTCACGTCTTGGTCCTGCGCGGACGGCGAAACGCTTCGCGTACCTGATGGAGTGTCGCTGGAGGCTACTTGAGCGATCGAGGTAAGCGCTGCGCTGAAAGCATTCGCGGCTGCCAGGATCGAGCGCGAGGTGACCTCAAGCTTGTCGGAGACCTTAGCCTCGAGGGTTTTGATGTCGGCATCGGCGCTGGGCTTGCCCTGAACAAGCGATGCAAGCACACGATCAGCGGCCTGGCTGAGAGCTTCGATTGGATTGTCCTTGGCGTTCTTGATCTCCTTGGCACCCTTGCCGTCGGAAACGTTGAGCGGTTGCGCGCCCTTCGATCCGTCACGGTAGACTGCGACGGCCTTCAGGCCCAGACGCCACGAGTCGAGATAAGCCTCGGAGATGTCTTCGAGAGTGCAATCATTCGGCAGATTCACTGTCTTCGAGATCGCGCCCGAGAGGAACGGCTGCGTCGCCGCCATCATCTTGACGTGCCCTGTGTAGTGGATCGAGCGCGTGCCCTTCGAAGGCCTGAAGGAGCAATCGAAGCAGGCGAGATGCTCCGGCTTGACCGACGGCGCGCCTTCGATGGTGCCGGTCGCGTCGATGTAGCTGACGATCGCGTCGACCTCATCGTTCGTATAGCCGAGCTTGAAGAGCGCAGCGGGAACGGTGTTGTTGACGATCTTGATCATGCCGCCGCCGACGAGCTTCTTGTACTTCACCAGCGCAAGATCGGGCTCGATACCGGTGGTGTCGCAGTCCATCATGAAGCCGATCGTGCCAGTAGGCGCGAGGACGGTGACCTGCGAATTGCGATAGCCGTACTTCTCACCGTGGGCGAGCGCCTTGTCCCAGCAATCGCGCGAGGCGTCGATGAGTTCGGTGAGTTGCGGGGCTACGAAAGGCTCGGCGCTCGTCCGCGACTTACCGATGTTGTTAACCTCGGCGCGGTGCATACGGATCACATCCAGGAAAGGCTCGCGATTGACGTAGTAGCCGGGGCAAGCGCCACCGGTGCCCTCCCCATTCGCTGTGAGCGGAGTGGTCGAGGCGAGCGGCGGGCATTTTTCGGCCAGCTTGGAGGACTGCAGATAGGCTTCACCGCACATAATCGCGGTCAGCGTCGCGGCAAAGTCGCGTCCAGCATCGGAGTCATACGGCAAGCCGAGCGACATCAGCAACGCGCCGAGGTTGGCGTAGCCGAGGCCGAGCGGACGATAGTCGTGCGAGTTACGGCCGATCCACTCCGTGGGATAGCCGGAATTATCGACGAGGATGTCCATCGCGGTGATAAGAATCCCGATCGCGTGGCGATACGAGGCGATGTCGAAGTTGCCGGCGTGGTCGACAAACTTCATCAAGTTGAACGACGCCAGGTTGCAGGCCGAGTTGTCGAGGAACATGTACTCCGAGCACGGGTTCGACGCGTTGATCCGGCCCGAATTCTTCGAAGTATGCCACTTATTGATCGTGGTGTCGTACTGCATCCCCGGATCGCCACACTGCCAGGTGGCCTCGGCAATCTTCTTCATGATGTCGCGGGCCTTGTAGGTCCTGACCGGAATGTGGTCCTTCACCGTGTGGACTGTGAAGTCGCCATCGCGTTCGACCGCCTGCATGAACTCGTCAGTCACGCGGACAGAGTTGTTCGCGTTCTGGAAGAAGATCGAGGAGTAAGCCTCGGAATCTGGGCCGGAGCCATCGTAGCCAGCCTGCATCAAAGTCCAGGCCTTGGCTTCCTCCTTCGCCTTGCACTCGATGAAATCGATGATGTCAGGATGGTCGACATTGAGAATGACCATCTTGGCAGCACGGCGCGTCTTGCCACCGGACTTGATCACGCCCGCAAAGGCGTCGAAGCCGCGCATGAAGCTCAGCGGGCCGGAAGCAGTGCCGCCGCCAGAAAGCAGTTCCATCGATCCGCGGATCGGCGAAAGATTCGAGCCCGTGCCCGATCCCCACTTGAAGAGCATGCCTTCGGTCTTGGCCAGGGTCAGAATCGAGTCGAGTGAGTCGTCGACCGCGTTGATGAAGCAGGCCGAGCACTGCGGATTCCGGTAACCGGTGACGGAGAACTCGACCGCGCAGGTGTGCGGATTGTAGTGCCAGTTCTGACCGTCAGAGTTAGGCTCAAGCCGGTCGCATCCCACGTTGAACCAGACCGGCGAATTGAAGGCCACCTTCTGGGTCACCAGCAGGTGCACGAGCTCGTCGTGAAAGAGCGCGGCGTCTTCGGCGCTTGCGAAATAGTTGTCCTTCACGCCCCAGTCGCGGATGGTCTCGGCGACCCGGCCCACAAGCTGGCGGACGCTGTTCTCGCGAATATATTCGCTGCCCTCCACCGCATCCATCGGTCCGTGGAGATACTTGCTGGCGACGATGTTGGTTGCAGTCACCGACCAGTCGACCGGGACCTCGACATCCTTCTGGAAGAAGATCGGCTTCCCGTTGAAGTCGTTGATCGAGGCGTCGCGACGCTCCCACTGCACTTCGTGATAGGGCGAAACACCGGGCTTGGAGAAGACCCTATTGAAGCGAAGGCCCTCGGTCGTTCTCGGCGATGGAGCGGCAGCGACGGCGACAGGCGAGTTGTGGTCGGTAACAACGGTCGCGCCGTTGCTGGAGTTCTTGCGAGTGGTGGTGGCCTCGGCCATGCTGGCTCCTTTTCTGATGCTTCGAATCCTGAACTTCAAAACCTGGAGACTACAAAAACTACGATGCCGGCATGACCGGACATCGGCTTAAACCTTGAGTGGCGTCTTGGTATTTTGAGGTGGCACAATGGGCGCGTTTCAGTACCCTCATTGCCCGCCGTCTTCGCTCAATAGATGCTAAGTATGCGCTCTCTATTGTGCAAGTCAAGTGAGAACCACTACATCTTGTATTTTACCGCGTAAGAGTACCTAAAGAGTTCCGGTCTCGGGCATTTGGCTGTGGAGAATTCGGAACCGCCTTACCTGACGCGGGAAACGATGACATGCTCCAGTGACGACCACAGGCACAAGACCATCTCCCGACACTATGCCGCCAGCTTGCAAGGGGCAAGGCGCAACTATGGTGCATTCGCTGTGGAGGGGTGTGGAAGAGGTGGATAAGCGGTCATTCCGACACCAGAATCCGCTCACGTTGGCGCGAACTCGTCCGCCGATAGGATTCTCATATCTCGGGGGCCCAGAAGTCGCAGGATTCAAGAAGCGTCTGCGCCTGCTCCGGATGCGTAGTTGATTGATAGTATTGAATCCGTTTAGAAACGCTTGTCGTTAAGGGGCCCTATGAACCACCTTCTCCACCGAGTCGCGATAAAAGTTTCAGGAATCGCACTTTTGTTCTTTACCTGCCTGGCGATGCCGGGTTATACGCAGAGTTATGGCCGTCCAGACGCGAAGTCCACCGGACCGTGGATGGACACGAGCCTCTCTCCGGATGCACGGGCTGCGCTGCTGCTCAAAGAATTGACGCTGGACGAGAAGATCACGCTGATCCACGGGGAGGGATTGCAAGGCATGACACCGCTCGGCTCAAGGCGAGGCGAGTCGAATGGGGGTGTCGGTTTCACCGCCGGTATCCCGAGACTCGGCATTCCCGGCATCGATATGAGCGATGCCGCCTACGGCGTCCGCTCGAGCGGCGAGAATGGACGATATTCCACTGCGTTGCCCGCGAACGTCGGAGCGGCAGCAAGCTGGGACGTCGACGCGGCGTATGAATACGGCAAGCTGATTGGCACTGAACTCCGCGCGCAAGGCTTCAACATGACCCTCGGCGGAGGCGTCGACATCACCCGCGAGCCGCGCAACGGACGAACCTTCGAGTATCTCGGCGAAGACCCGGTGCTCGGTGGAACACTGGTCGGCCATCTCATTGAGGGCACGCAATCGCAGCACGTGATCGGCGACATCAAGCACTACGCCTTCAACGATCAGGAGAGCGGACGCAACTCGGTCAACATCCACATCGACGAGCGCGCCGGACGCGAAAGCGATTTGCTCGCCTTTGAAATCGGCATCGAGCAGGGCCATCCGGCCGCGGTGATGTGCGGCTACAACCGCGTGAACGGGGATTTCGATTGCGAAAACAAATACCTGCTCACCGATGTGCTCAAGAAAGATTGGAAGTTCCCCGGCTTTGTGCTCTCCGACTGGGGCGGTACGCACAGCACCGAAAAAGCCTCAGCCGCCGGCCTCGACAACGAGCAGCCGGGAGAATTTTTCTATGGCGACAAATATAAGGAGGCGGTAAAAGCAGGGCGGATTCCCATGGCCGAGCTGGACGATCACGTCCGCCGCATCCTGCGCTCGATGTTTGCCGTCGGGGTGGTCGATTACCCCCGCGAGCGCAGCGTTCTCAATCCATTCACCGGACTTGACACCGCGCGAAAGATCGAGGAGGGCAGCATTGTCCTGCTGAAGAACTCCGGATCGATCTTGCCGCTTGATCCCTCCAAAGTCCGCAATATCGCCGTGATTGGAGCCCATTCCGATGTGGGCATGATTTCCGGCGGCGGCTCAGCCCAGGTCGACCCTCCGGGCGGGAATGCGATCATGCCTCCGGGCCAGGGCGCGACTCGCTGGCAGGAACACATCTGGTTCCCAACCTCGCCGCTAAAGGCGATTGAAGCCAGAGCTCCCGAAGCCAAGGTCACGTATGACCCGGGCACCGATCCGGCCGCAGCTGCTGAGGCGGCCAAGGGCAAAGACGTCGCCATCGTCTTCGCTTATGTTTGGGAGAGCGAAGGCATGGACCTGCCCAATCTTTCACTCACCGATAACCAGGATGCGGTGGTCGCGGCGGTCGCAGCAGCCAATCCGCATACCGTGGTGGTGCTCGAAACCGGTAGCCCGGTAACCATGCCCTGGGTCGATGCTCCGGCGGCCATACTCGAGGCCTGGTACGCGGGCAGCGATGGCGCCAATGCAGTCGGCAATGTTCTCTTTGGCAGTGTGAATCCGAGCGGCAAACTGCCCAACACCTTCCCGTTGAGCGTCGCGGATCTGCCGCACCCGACGATCGTGAAGCCTCCGCCAATGCAGCACTTTTCCGGCCCGGTATCGCCGGAGAAGTGGGCAAAAGGCCTTCCCCCGTTCGAGGTGACTTACGACGAAGGCGTCAAGGTTGGCTACAAGTGGTACGACGCGGAAAAGAAGCCGGTGCTCTTCCCCTTCGGCTTTGGACTTTCCTACACCACCTTTGCCTATTCGGGATTGACGGTGACGCCGGGGCAAAATGTAGAGGTGACCTTCACCATCGCCAACACTGGTGGCCGTAGCGGAGCGGAGATCGCCGAAGTCTATGCGGCGCTCCCAGCCAACGCCGACGAACCTCCGAAGCGCCTCGTCGGCTTCACCAAGGTGAAGCTCGAATCGGGTGAAAAGCGGAACGTCACCATCGAGGTCCCAATGAAGTACCTCTCAATCTTCGACGTAAAGAAGAACGACTGGTCATTGGTTCCCGGCGACTACACCATCATGGCCGGCGGTTCATCCCAAGACCTGCCGCTGAAGCAGGTGGTGACGTTGAAGTAGCGAGGCGCGGGAGGATCTATGTGCTCCTCCCGCGCCTCGGAATTTGTGCTTTTTCAGTTGGTTCACCCGCTCGACAGGTAGCTCAATAAGAAACATGGCCGCGAGCTCCCCCGACCCCCGCCTGAGCAGACGATTTGCGCCGATCGTGTTGCTGCTATTCGCGGCGCCGCTCTTCGCCAAGACCGTTAACCTGACGGCGGTCGATAACGACACCACGATCTGTCTGGTCGAGGGCGATTCGCTGGTCGTCACACTGCCTTCCTCAATTCCGAATGCACCGGGATGGAAGCTACAAATGCAGCAGCCTTCGCCATTGACATCCGTGCGTGAATTCGAAACGCCGGCTTCCGGCAAGACCCGCCCGTCGCAGACCTTTCGCTTCAATGCGGCTTCGGCAGGGAAAACTACACTGACTCTGGCGTTTCATATCGGAGGACTCGATTCTGCTCAGCAGGACAACGAGGTCTTCTCACTTGAGGTCACCATTGCCTCAGGAGTCCCCAAATCGTTGGTGCTCATCGGCACTTACCAAGGAACTACGGCATGCGCCGACTGCACGGGAATTCTCACCATCCTGCGCCTCTACGCGAAAGGACCGAACGACTTCACCGACAACCTCTACCTCTCAACAAGGACCTATCAAGGCGGTCGCCGACGCGATCAGAGCTTCACTGATCGTGGCGAGTGGTATTTGGATAAAGGCGATGCCGTTAACCCGAACGCGACGGTCTACGCGCTCAGCCCCGACGATCCCGCACTGCGGAAATATTTCGTGCTACAGCCGGGCGGCGCAACGCTCACCGAGCTCGACCAGCAAATGAAGCCAATCGACGCTCCGCCACAGTATCAATCGGTCTTGAAGCGGGTAGAGTGACCGACGGGAGAAATCCGCCAAATAGATCCGTCATCCTGACGACCGTAGGGAGGAAGGATCCCGGCGAGGACCTAGGCCTAGCTGCGACCCAATTCCAGATTTCTGAAGAATGGCGGATAAATTTGAAAGACTCTCGCGGACGACAATTCCCCGGGATCCTTCCGCTTCGCGTCAGGATGACGCTCCCTCTTTGAAGTTCGCTTGTCTCGAAGCAGTCAATTCAGTTCATCTCCAGCCTCAGCATCCACCGCCGCCAGGAACTCTTCCAGCACCCGTATTCTCGGCTTGGCCAACACCTTAGCCGATTCCAACTGCAACAGCGGAGGCAACGACTCCAGCGCTTTGCGCAGCGAAGGGACAACGGCCGAGAAGGTTGCAAAGCGAGTGTCGCGCCCGACTTTCGAGACCGCCCGCAGAATTCCCACTGCGCCGAGCTGTTCGAGAATGTCAGCATCACGCACGATCGTTGCTTCAAGCGACTGCGGGTCGTGATGTGGCTGGTGGGTGCGGATAGCTTCGATGCACCGCCGAAACCTTCTTCGCTGGAAAGCCGAATCCAATCAACAGTGGAGGCGCCTGCTCGATCGCGTAGAGAACGTTGTCCCACGCCGCAAGTGCAACTGGATCGTCCGGACGATGGCCGATGAAGACCCCGAGATCATGCATCCAGACCGCCGCGAAGACAACATCGTCGTCGTAGCTCATGCCTTCGCCGACCGCCTGGGTTAAGGCATAGAGCCGCTGCTGGTGGCCGAACTTGTCAACCGGCTTCGCCTCGCGCCGGATATACTCGACAACCGCAGTTCGCCATCCGACACTCCGCACATTCACGCTTGCTGCCTCTAGAAATTCTTGCTGCTTCACGGAATTCGACACTAGCCGATCCTACTCGATAGGAAATGGGTGCGCCCATCCCGCCGCCCAGCTATCGTTCCGGTCCAATTTCCAACCCGAAGCGCGATAGCTCGCGCTTCTGTAGTTGGTAGTCGACGACAAATCCAATGCCGATGGCCAAAGGGATCAAGCCGGCAGCAGCCACTACCAGGACGTCATGCTCCTGCAGGATCCAGGTCAAGATCAGGCCAAAGAAAACCAACCCCAACCCGACGGATATCAGTACAATAGCAGTCCTTCGCGCATATCCGAGGCTCCGCAGCGGATCTTTCACCGCCCGCGCATCTTCGCCCACTCCGCCCATCATCTTATCGATATCTTCCGCGCTCATTCCGCGTGCGATCATCGTCATGCGCTGTTCTGCTCTCAACCTCTGCTTATGCGCTTCGCTCATAATGCCTGCCACGATCGCCACAATCGCGACCACGAATGCTCCCAGCGGAATCATGAAAGGACTCCAACCCCAGTTCATAGCCAAACCTCCTGTACTGGCCGCCTTAGACCACATCGCGCTTGCAAAGTTTCACTCTTTCGCATGAAACTTTCTTCGATAGCAGCAGTCTGACTCTCCTTGGCGAACGACCTCAATTTCGAGCAGATCGTCCGCGACCATCAGGAGATGGTCTTTCGCACCCTCCTGCGGTTGAACGGCAACCGCGAACATATTGAAGACCTGGCGCAGGACGTCTTTCTCCGCCTCTATCGCGCTCTTCCGGCGTTTCGCGGCGAGGCCCTGCTGACGACGTACCTCTATCGCATCGTCGTCAACGTCGCCCAGGACGAATGGAAGCGCAGGCGCCGGGTAGAACGGCCGCTGGTGTCGATCTCTTCTCCCGTCAGCTCGAATGAGGATGGCGATATCGACTGGGAAGATCAACTGGCTCATCCCGGTCTCGATGCCGAACAACAGTTATCAGAGAAGGAGTTCCAGCAATCGGTCGAACAGCAACTGCAGCACCTCAGTGACGTTGAGCGCACGGTGCTCGTGCTCTATCATCAAGAGGAGCGAAGTTACGAGCAGATTGCCGACGCGCTGAAGATGCCGATGGGCACAGTGCGAACCCATCTGCATCGAGGCCGCAAGAAACTACGCGAAGGCATCCAGCAACAGCAGACAGCGGAAAGGAGACCGGCATGGCAGAGCACTCGATAAACCCGACCGATTCTGAATCGCAGTTGCTCACCGCCCAATTGCGCGAAGCCCAGATCCTCGAGAGCAGAATCACGCTCGCTCTCGAAACCGCGCCCAAGCCAGAGATTCCGTCGGATTTCGCCGCCCGGGTCGCTGGGCAGGTGCCTGCGCTCACTCCGGTCACGCTCACGCCGCGAGGCTACGGCCGCAATGCGGCAATGATCTGCATGGGTGTGCTGCTGGCGCTGATCTTTGCCTTCGCCCATCGGGCTGGCGCTTCGCCACTGTGGACTTCGATGGAATGGATCTTCTGCGTACAGTTCGCGCTGGTCGCCGTCTGGCTGGCGGTGCGGCAGCGTCCACACGTCATCTGGCACCAATAGAGCCTGCGTTTCTAAACTCTGGTTTGATGGCACAGGAGCAAGCGCAGAGCTGCCGACTCAGATAAAATATGGAGGGAAAGATATGTTGAGGCGGATTATGCGTTTCAGGCGTACTTGGATTGCCGGACTGGTTGCACTCTCATCGCTCGTCGCTTGCACAGCCCGGGCGAACGATACGAGTGCATCGACGGCAGCCCAGGAATACCGCCTGCGCCTCTACCACCTTCACACCGGCGAACACATCGATGTGGTCTATCGCATCGGCAACCAATACCTTCCCAACGCAGTTGCCGAGCTAGACCATTTCCTGCGCGACCACCGCACCAACGACGTGAAAGATTACGACGTCAAGGAATTCGATCTGCTCCACGATCTGCTGGTGAAGCTCGGTCATCCCGATCACGAGATCGATATTGTCTGCGGCTATCGCACGCCGTGGAGCAACAACTACCTTCGCGAACACGGCCACGGCGTCGCCGAGCACAGCCAGCACATGGAAGCCAAGGCCATCGACATCCGCATTCCCGGCGTGCCAACCGCAGAGGTCCGAGACGCGGCGCTCAGCCTGCAGCGCGGCGGCGTCGGCTACTATGCGCAATCCGACTTTGTGCATGTGGATACGGGGCGGGTGCGCCGCTGGTAGCTGAGCTAGTCCTCAGTTGTTAGTCTCAGTTGCCAGTTTTTCCGCCGCAATGCTCCGTCGTTCTGACTGGGCACTGACAGCTATCCTGACGCCTCATATCTCTTACTGAGGACTGAAAACTGACCTCTGACAACTAACCCGGATACGGCGGCCCCTTCGCCAGCACAGCATCCAGCGACTTATCGTGGCCGTAGATGTCGTCGAAGAAATACACCTCGCCATTTTCCTCGGCAACTGCGGTGAAATACACGATCACCACCGGAATCGGCGTCGCCAGGTTGATCTGCTGATTATCCGGACCGGATTGCATCGCCGCCTTGACCGCCTCCACCGTCCATTTCTCGCCGTTAGGCTGGCTGCGGAGCAGGAACGAAGCCAACTCCGCTGGGTATTCCACTCGAATGCATCCATGGCTGAAATCGCGGCGCGTCTGTGAGAAGAGCGTCTGCGACGGCGTGCTGTGCAGATAGACATTGTTGTCGTTGGGGAAGATGAACTTGATCAGGCCAAGCGCGTTGTCCGCCGCCGGCTTCTGGCGCACCATGAGCCTACCGGCGCGAAGCTCGGCAATGACCTCAGGGCTGGCCGATCCGGAGGCCACAATTTTGCCCGTCGAGTCAGTGATTTCAAAGCCCTTCTTGCCCAGGTAGCCAGGGTCTTTCAGCAGATGCGGAACTATCTCGCCGCGAGCGATGCTGGGCGGCACATTCCAATACGGGCGAAAGACAATGTACCGCATATTCTGGGCGAAGACAGGCGTCTGGTGCCCGACCGCTTTGCCCGCGATCACATGCATCCGCATTGCAATCGAGTGATCGGGATTAAAGACGCGCAGCACAAACTCAGGGATATTAACCGCGACCGGCAGCACCGGGAAGTTGGGCGGCAACCATCTCCAGCGCTCGAGTGCGTCTTCAAGTTGCGTCACACGCACGCTCATCGGCGTATTCAACTGGCGAATAGTATCTTTGCCCAGCTTGCCGTCGGGCGTGATTCCGTGGCGGGTCTGGAAGTGTTTGACCGCATCCACCACCGCACCGTTGTAAATGCCGGAACTCGCATCGACGACCGCCCCTTGAGGCAGGTCGCCCAGGAATCGCAGCCGGTCGGCAAGCGGGCCAGCCGCCGCATAGGCATCTCCGGGAGCGGCAGGCTTCACCGCCGCATCGGGCAACGGGACGAGCTTTTCTTCGGCAGCCCGATTTAGATAAACCTGCAGAGCCGCCTCGGTGCGTTTGTAAAACAAGAGCTGCGGCTCGACGTCGTTCAGGACATCGGGCACATTATTGCCGTTAACGATCTTCTGTAACAGCAACTGTGGCAAATCATACTTCTTCTGTTCAATGTCGATGCCGAACTTGAATTGCTTAGGATTAACCCTGCCAATATGCAGGTCGGAGATATAGCGCATCGTGCTCACAGTGAGCGCTGCGTCAAATTTTGCAATCGTATCCGCGGTTACCGCCGAGGTCTTGAACTGATTGAGACGCTGCGGCCAGAGCGAGGCATCGTAGTCCTCAGGGTTCAGGCCTTTGTGGACGCTGTTTTCGAGCGCCGCAATGACCACCAACGCCTGCGGCGTTGGCTGCCCATTTCGCACCCATACCGGCGCGTAGTTCACCGACTGATAGAACCTGACCACCAGATAGCGGTAGTCGGTGAAGTTGGGGGCGTGCAAATCGGCCAGGTTGCCGCTCGCGGTAATCGCCTCCAACAGCGGTGCAACGCCGGCCACATCGACGGCGGTTCCACCTGGCGTTGCGACGGCTTCCTGCGCTGGCCTCGGCGTGGCCTGCGAATTACATCCGAGGGCGAGAAAAGATGCGAGAAGCGATAACGCAATGGACGAGGTGCAAGACGTTGTGACTAGCATGAGATATTAGAGCACCGCCCGGGGAAACCGGGGGCATTTTCCTAGACGCAAACGCAATCACTTTACAATCGAAGCGTGGCAGAGCGAAAAGTCCCAACCAAAGCGGCAAAGGCCGCTCCCGTCGAAATCAACCCCGCGGTTCATCCCTGGTTCAGCGAAGACTCACTGAAATTCCTGCGCAGCCTCAAGCGCAACAATCGGCGCGAGTGGTTCGACCCTCGCAAGCCGCTCTTTGAGTCCGCGATCAAGGCACCGATGCTCAAGGTCGTCGAGGGCGTGACTGCCGCAATGATGGATTTCTCTCCGGAACACGTGCGGCCGGCGGCGAAGTGCATGATGCGGATTTATCGCGACACTCGCTTCTCCAATGACAAGACGCCTTACAAGACACGAGTTGCCGCATGGTGGTCGCGTCATGGACTGGAGAAGACCTCCGGCGGAGGCTATTACATGCACGTCTCAGCCGACGAGCTCACCATCGGCGCCGGCGTTTACATGCCGGAGCGAGAACAACTGATCGCGATCCGCACCTTTCTGCTCACCCATCACGAAGAGCTGCGAAGGCTGCTCAAAGACAAAAAGCTGCTGCGCCTTTTCACTCTCGACAATGGCGCCATGCTCACTCGTCCACCGAAGGGCTTTCCTGCGGATCATCCGGCGATGGATCTGCTGAAGTGCCGGCAATGGGCGGTCTTCGCGAGACTTCCCGTCGAACGAGCGCTTTCGCCGAAGCTGGTCAAGACCGTCGCCGACCATTTCCGCGCCGCCGCACCACTGGTGAGACTTCTCAATGAGCCGCTCGTTTCGACGCCAAAAGACAAGCACCAGCCGCTCTTCGGCCTGTATTAATGCGGGTGTGCTCATGCTCCCAAACTGGGAAAAAGTCAGCCAAAATGACGAGAAATCCACAAAACCCTAAAAAAACCGACGAAAACCTGTGGAAACTCGGCTTTTGCCATTGACAAAAGTTGCGCAAAATCGCATGGTTAAGCCCGTAGGTTCTCTGAAAGCAGCGTAAACATTGGGCTTTTATGAGAACATCACAACGCCGCCCCTGGTTCGTTCGTGGCGCGACGAAATCTAAAGCAAGATGACACAGGAGGATTTTCGCAATGGCAACAACACTCACCAAGACAGCACTGGTTCGGCAACTCGCGGAGAAGCTCGAATTGACCAACAAGCAAGCTTCCGCCTTCCTCGACCTGCTGGCTGAAACCGCAGTCAAAGAAACCAAGAAGAACGGTGTATTCGTGATCCCCGGCCTGGGACGGCTGGTCAAGGCGGAGCGCAAGGCCCGCATCGGCCGCAACCCGCAGACCGGCGAGCAGATCAAGATCAAGGCAAAGACGGTGGTCAAGTTCCGTGTGGCCAAGGCCGCCAAAGACACCATCGCGCCCCCCAAGAAGTAACCAACCCCGGGTCGCCCTCGGCGGCTGGGGTTTGGGCATCGACTTGCACCAACGGAGGCACCGTCACTCGACAAGACAGATTGGGAGACGGAATCTTTAGAAGCGCCTGGAGGAGATGGACTTGCAGCCATCTCCTCCGTTTCTTTTGAGCCGCGTTCTTCCGAGCAGTCATTCCCGAAGTTCCTTCTCGACTGCAGCTCAAATCGCAATTGTCATCTCCACCGGAGCCCCTGAGCGAGCCGCAGGTGAGTCGAGCGGGGGCCAGCGGTGAGATCTGCGGTACCCAGCGATCTATCCATGACTTACCCATTTACGATAGAGACTGCTTCTCGGCCATTTCCTCATGCACACTCGTCCCGTCTGGGTTGAAATCTCCCGCGACAACCTGATCGCCAACTACCTGGAGCTTTGCACCGTGGCCCACCGTCACCTCGCCTCCGCAGGGGTTGAGGCGAAGGACGCGCCCACAATACTTGCGGTCGTCAAAGCCAATGCCTACGGGCACGGGATGGCCGAATGTGCGAGAGTTCTCCACGAAGCCGGAGCGGAATGGCTCGGCGTCACATCGGTCGAAGAAGCGGTGCACGCTCGATCGATCTGCCCCGCCGCGAAGGTCCTGGTCATGTCCGGCATCTGGGATGGCGAGGCCAGCGCCGTCATCGAACATCGGCTGACGCCGATCGTCTGGGAGACCTTTCACCTCGATTTGATTGAGGCCGAAGCCAGGCGCCAGGGACTGCCTCCGCAGACAGTCGGAGTCCACCTCGAACTCGACACAGGCATGTCGCGCCAGGGAGTGAGCCTGCACGGCGACGCACTTAAAGAGATTCTCATGAGATTCCATGCAGGATCGGCGCTGCGACTCGACGGCCTTGCAACGCATTTCAGCGCCCCGGAGGTCCTGGACAGCTATGAGACCGAGCGGCAGAGGTTGCTCTTTGAAGGCGCGTTGCGGGCGGTTGCGGCGGCGGGCCTGCGGCCGGTTTGGATCCATGCAGGCAACTCCGCCACCGTTCTCCGGGGCGAGCAACTCCATCCCCTGGTCACGGCGGCGACACAGATCGGGGCGCGACTAATGCTCCGTCCCGGGCTGTCGCTCTACGGCTACGCGCCTCGCCTCAGCAAAATGTCGGCCGAGCCTGAACAGTCCATCGCGACTGCAGACCTCCCGGTGGCAAAACTGTCGCCAGTGCTCGAGTGGAAGACCCGAGTCACATCCTTGCGCCGTATCGAGACCGGTGACGCGGTTGGATACAACGCGACCTTTCGGGCCTATCGCCCCACGCGGCTGGCGCTACTGCCGTTGGGATACGCGGACGGCCTCAGCCGATTGCTCTCGAATCGTGGCAGCGCGCTCATCCGAGGGCGTCGCGCGCCAATCGCCGGAAGAGTTTCCATGGATCAGACGATGCTCGACGTGACCGGCGTCGACGACGTCAAGATAGGCGACGAGGTGGTCATTCTCGGAAGGCAAGGCGGCGAATCGATCACCGCCTGGGAAATGGCTACCCTGGCCGGAACGATCCCCTATGAGGTGCTTTGCAACATCGCCTCGCGGGTGCCGCGCAGGACGGCAAAGCATACCTGACCTTCCCCAGTGCATCAAAGAAGGCATCTATAAAATGAAGAGTCCGGGTCGCGATCGAACTCCGGTATCGACAGGAGACAAGGAGCACAGACGATCATGATCAAGGCAAAATTGAATCTTTTTCGCGCGAGTGCAGCCGTTGCACTTTGCTTTCCGCTGCTAATGCATGCGGCAGGTAACCGTAGCGGTACTCTGCAGGTCGCTCCCGCGGCCGCCGGAGAGTCGCTGTCGAGAAGATTCAGTGTCGCTGTCGAAAATCAGCCTTCCCCTGTCTATGTTGCGACTTCGACAGTGATTTCCGCGCTGGCCGCGCCTGGCGTCACCCAGAGCGGCGAAATGTCGTTTTCTTCGTTCGACTTGACGGGCCCGGTTACGGTCACCGTTACCGTTCCGGAAAACGTGCAGGCGGCCAAGATTCTGCCCTCGAGCAGTGGCATCAAGCCGACAGTATCCGGAAAACGGGTGACCTTCACCATATCGAAGCCATCGCAGTTGACTCTCGAGGTCAACGGCGATTGGATGAACTCGCTCCATCTCTTTGCGAACCCCATCGAAACGAACGTTCCCAGCACCAACGATCCCAATGTCATCTATTTTGGGCCCGGGGTGCATATCATCCCCCCGCTCAAGGTTGATTCGGGCAAAACGGTCTATGTGGCCGCCGGGGCCTTCGTCTATGGCAAGCTCGCGCCAAATCAGACTGAAGGGCCGGTCATCTGGCTCAACGGCTCGAATATCACTTTGCGCGGACACGGCGTGATCGATGGCGGCATGTTTACCAAAGCCAATCGTGCCGGCAATATTCTTAAGGTCACGGGCAGCAATATTCATATTGAGGGCGTGATTCTGCGAAATTCCTGTACCTGGACACTCCCCATCGTCCACTCCCAGAACGTTACCGTTGAGAACGTAAAGATCCTCGGATCACAGGCCAATTCGGATGGTATCGACATCACCAACAGCCAGGGCGTGACGGTGAGCGATGGCTTCATCCGGACCTTCGATGATCTTGTAGTGGTGAAGACCCTGCTTCCCGGAGCCGCCGAGTCGAGCGATATCACAGTGAAGCATATGGTCCTCTGGAATGAGATCGCGCACGCTCTCAGCATCGGCACCGAGATCCGTGAGAACGTTGAAAACGTCCACTTCTCCGATTGCGACATTATTCATGACAAGGGCCGCGATTGGCTGCTGGGCGTCCTCAACGGCGACTCCGGGAAGGTCAGCCAGGTGACGTATGAAAATATCCGAATCGAAGAGGCGCGGCGGTTAATGTTGCTGTCGATCACCAAGACGAAATGGACCCAGGACAAGGATCCAGGCCAAATCGAAGGGATCACCTTTCGAAACATCCAGTCGGTCACGCCCGAGAGCACGTCCGATGCCGTGAATTTTGCCGGCGCGGATGAGCAGCATGAGGTCCGCGACGTTCAGATATTGAATGTTAACGTAGGCGGCAAACCGCTCCAAGCGAGCCAAGTCAAGCAGAACCAGTTCGTATCGGGAGTTGTCGTGAAGCCTTGACCGCTCCTCGCAGAGCAAGCTGAGGGCCGATCAGGAGAGCCACTTCAGCAGCCGAATCACGCCCATCGACGCCGGCTTGGAGTGCGCTGAAACGTCGCGCCGGGCGTGGATCTCCGCACGTTGCGCCGCGTAGTACTGGTAGGCGCGAACGAGCATCTCTTCATTGGTGAGCGTCGGCCGCCAGCCGAGTTTCGCTTGGATCTTCGCGGTATCGAAGAGGAAGTCCTCGGCAATCATCTGGTAGTGGTAGGGGCCGAGTGGGGAGACTCCCAGCTTGTGCGCCAACTTCATCGCCGCGATGGCAGGTCTTTTCGGCAGCGAGGCCACACGCGACTTGCTCCTCGCCTCCGCGATCACCGCGTCGTAGACGGTACGAAGCGTCTTTACGCCGTCGGAGCCAATGTGGAAGATATCGGAGTGCGGATAGTCCATTGCCAACAGGCAGGCAGTCGCGAGGTCTTGCGCGTAAATGAACTGATAACGATTCGCGCCCCCACCGACCACCCAAACTTTTTTCCCGTCTTGAATGAACTCGAAGAGGATGGCGAGCAGGCCGAGCCTTCCGCTGTCGATGATGGTCGGGCAGCGGAGGATGATGACGTTCAAGGCGTCGCGATATTCTGCCAGCACCCCTTCCGCTGCGAGTTTCGAACGTCCATAGATCTCGATCGGCTGAGGCGGTTCATCCTCGGCGACGGCGTGCCCGAGATTGCTGCCCCACAGGCAATTGGTCGAGGTGAAAACCAGCGTCGGAACACCGAAGCTGCGGCAGGCCTCGGCGAGGTTCCGGGTGCCGTCGACATTAGAACTCCAGAGCAGCTTTTCGTCCATTTCCCCGTGGGCGAGCATGGCGGCGCAATGAAAGACGGCTGCAAATTTGTGCCTAGCGAAGGTCTGGCTGAGTTGCGACAGGTCGCGAAGATCGCCTTGAATGCTCTCAAGGTTCTCGTGGAGGTCGTGATCGGGAACGAGATCGAGGTTGACGCAGCGGAAGCCTTCTGCAAGAAGGCGGCGTTTTAGCACTCCACCGAAGAAACCGGAGCCCCCGGTGATGAGAACTTCTTGCATCTCTGGAGTTTAAATTTCCTGCGAACGGGCCGCAAACGAACGCCCCGGTTGCGCGCTCTGAAAGAGATATACCGTCAGGATTGCGATTAACGGCTCCAGCGGATGGCGGAACCTCGCCTGCACGGTGATGAAGTAATAGGTGAGCGGCAAGAGTAGAAAAGCCCAGGCGAACAAGCCTGCCGCGGGAACGCGGCGCTCCCTCGCGAGCGCCAGCCCCATCAGTCCCGTCACGCTGAAGAGGCAGAAGTTCAGTTCGCGAAAATACTCAATCCATGGTGCCCGATCGAGCGGGTGCGGCACACCGGCCCAGTAGAAATAGAAACGCTTGAGCGAAAGCTTTGCGAAGCGTTTAGGATGGGCCGCGATGTAGGCCTTGGCCATTTCACCGCGTTGCTTCACGTACTGGACTTCACCAACCCTCGCGTATTGGCCGAGATCGTTTTCGGAAGTCACCGAAGTTCCCCAGGGCATGGCGATCGACTCCGGCGCGTTGCCGAGATAGAGCTCCGCGCCGAAGTTTCCTCGAATCGGAATGAAGGCGTGGAAGACGGTCCAATTGCGCCACGTCCAAGGCGCGAGGCAGGCGAGGAAGATGCCTCCCGCGAGCACCGCTTTGCCAAATGCCGCAGGGAGTTGTGCTGCGCCGAAAAGCATCCATAGACCGCAGACCGGCAGGAAGAGCAGCAGCGATGGATTGGAGAGCGCGATGACTCCCCAAAGCAGGCCGAAAATCAACCAGCGTCGCGCCGTCTGCAGATTTTCGGTGGGGGGCTCCCCGACTCCTCGCACGCGCAGCGCGATCACCAGGACCCAGGCGAAGAGCATGGTGGTGAGTGACATCTCCCATACCCAGCGAACGGCGTATTGCATTGCCGCCGGATAGAGCGCCCAGATCCACGCCGACCAAACGGCCGTGCGGCGGTTGAAACAGCGCACGGCGATCTCGTAGATAGCGGGCACGGTCGCTGCCGAGAAGATGCTGTTGATCGCCAGCAGTACCCAGGCTGAGAGCGGCGTGTAAACCCCAAAGAGCTTGAACGCAGCGGCAATGATCAATGTGTATGCCGGAGGAAGCCACGCGGTCGGGCCGGTGTGCCCGGTAATGAAGGGGTCGGCATAGCCGTGGCCGGTGACCAGGGCGCGCGCAATGCGCGCCATCTCCCAGCCAAAGTCGAAATGGTCTTCATAGAGCCGAATGCGATAGGTATGCGCGAGTGTTATATAGATCACGCGGACGAATAGCGCCACCCAGAATATCGGCCAGACACCCTTGAAGCCGTAGTCGAATCGAGACGGGCCCGCGGCGGTCGTGGCGTTATTCCGGGTGGCGATCGCCGGTTCTGGCATCTCCCTAGTCTAGAACGCACGGGCTGCACGGAATCTTCCTCCTACCCAAATCGACCGCCTGTCGCCGTTAGTCTCCTCGCACAAAGTAGCTCGCTGCAATCGGACTGTAATATGAATGAAAGAGACTCATGTATCGATGGACATAAGCGAAGGACGTTGGGTATTACTGATTGCCAGCGACGCCGGCAATACCGATTCCGTTTCGGACCGCGCGATGGAGCGGCTGGTCGACGCAATCAGCAAAGAAGGCTACGAGGTGGTGCGCACCTCGACTCCCGACGACGGGCTTTCGCTGGTAAAGAGCGATCCCTCGCACTCAGCGATTCTGCTCGACTGGGACCTGCCCGAAGACCATCAATTCGACGAACGCGCCGCGCTGAAGATTATTCGCGCCGTGCGCCGCCGCAACAAAAAGATCCCGATCTTCCTCATCGCCGACCGCACTCTGGTTGACGAGTTGCCGCTTGAGGTGGTCAAGGAAGTCCACGAATATATCCACTTGTTCGGCGACACCCCAGCGTTCATCGCGAACCGCGTCGATTTCGCCGTCGAGCGCTATCACGAGCGGCTGCTGCCGCCATACTTCCGCGAGTTGAAGAAATATAACGACCAGGGCGCATACTCGTGGGACGCCCCGGGCCACATGGGTGGTGTGGCATTCCTGAAGCATCCTGTGGGCATGGAGTTCCATCGCTTCTTCGGCGAGAACCTCATGCGCTCTGACCTCGGCATTTCAACTGCGCCGCTCGGATCCTGGCTGGACCATATCGGGCCACCGGGAGAATCGGAACGCAATGCCGCGCGCATCTTCGGCGCTGACTGGACGTTCTATGTGCTCGGCGGCTCGTCAACCTCAAACCAGATCGTTGGGCACGGAGTGATTGGCAAAGATGACATCGTGCTCGCCGACGCGAACTGTCACAAATCGATCTGTTATGCCCTCACTATTACCGGTGCACGCCCGGTTTACTTCAAACCGACCCGCAACGGCTACGGCATGATCGGTCTGGTCCCTCCGCAACGCTTTAGCCCCGAGTACATTCGCGGGCTCATCGAGAAAAGCCCTTTCTCGGCCGGAGCTGTCTCGCAACAGCCAACTTACGCGGCGGTCACTAACTCCACCTATGACGGGCTCTGCTACGACGTCGAACGCGTAGTCATCGAGTTGGCCAAGAGCGTTCCGCGAATTCACTTCGACGAGGCGTGGTACGCCTACGCGAAGTTTCACCCGATTTACCGCGGCCGCTTCGCGATGGACGTGCCCGACTCGATGCCCGACCGCCCAACGCTCTTTGCCGTGCAATCGACGCACAAGATGCTCGCCGCATTCTCGATGGCCTCGATGATTCACATCAAGCTGAGCGACCGTGCGCCACTCGAGTACGACCAGTTCAATGAGTCATTCATGATGCATGGCACGACGTCGCCGTTCTATCCGATGATCGCGTCGCTTGATGTTGCCGCTGCGATGATGGACGACCCGGCCGGGCCCACGCTGATGGCCGATATGATCGAAGACGCCATCGCCTTCCGAAAGGCGATGGCCTCGATCGCGCACCGCCTGCGCCAGGCTGAAGATGGGTGGTTTTTCAAGATCTATCAGCCAGAACAGGTGACCGATCCGGAAGACGGCGAGGTCTACCTCTTCGAAGAAGCGCCCGACCCGCTGCTCTCAGAGTCCTCAGTTTGCTGGACGCTGAAGCCTGGCGAAGAATGGCATGGATTTCTGGACGACGACATCGGCAACGGATATTGCATGCTCGATCCGACCAAGGTGACGATCCTCACTCCGGGTATTAGCTCCCGCGGCATTCTCGAGAGCTCGGGCATTCCCGCCGCAATCCTCACCGAGTTCCTCGATGCGCGGCGTGTCGAGATCGCGCGGACCGGCGACTACACCGTGCTGGTTCTGTTTGCCATCGGTACGAGCAAAGGGAAGTGGGGCAGCCTGCTCGAGAACCTTTTCGAGTTCAAGCGTCTCTATGACACCGAAGCGCCGCTCGAAGAGGCGCTGCCCGAACTGGTCGCGAAACATCCCAAGCGCTATGGCCCGCTCACGCTGAAAGACCTCAGCGACGAGATGCACGCAGCGATGATCGAACTGAATTTGACGAACCTGCTGCACGCCGCTTGCGATGTCGATCCCGATCCCGTGCTGACGCCCGCAGATACGTATCAGAAGCTGTTACGAAACGGCACCGAGAAAATTAAGTTCTCCGAGGCTGCGGGGCGCGTCACTGGAGTGATGCTGGTTCCCTATCCTCCGGGAATTCCGGTGCGCATGCCGGGCGAGCGCCTTGGCGGCCCTGATAGCCCCACGGTGAAGCTGATTCTCGCCCTTCAGGAATTTGGCAAGCGTTTCCCCGGATTCGAACGCGAAGTACACGGAATCGAGAACGATGCCCAGGGAGATTACTGGGTGAGAGTGATCACCGAAGCGCAACAGGAGAACGCTGGCGGCGAAACGTCGGGTGCTGTTCGCGCGAATGGCCGTCGCGAGAAGCCGCCGAGTTCTGCGCCGCCGGTCAAGAAGCGTCGTGTTCGTCCGGCAAAGAGCGCGACCGCCTCCAGCGGGACGAAATAGTTTCCCAGGCAAATCGCCCGGAACTCGCATCATTCGTTCTGATTGCTGGCTGCGTCGCCGAGAACTACTTTGGCGGTGAGCGTGCGTTGGCCGCGCAGGAAAGTGACAACAACTGAGTCGCCCACCTCGTGCCGGTTCATGATTTCCGCGAGGTCCTGAGGGCTGCTGACCGGCTGGTCGTCCAGACCAACGATGAGATCGCCTCCGAGGTAAATCTCCGTGTTGCCAAGATAGGCGCGCTCTTTTCCGCCGCGTAGACCAGCCTTGTCGGCTGCGCCGCCGGGAACGGTCTTCAGGATGAGCACGCCGGAGTCGGCTGCGAGTCCCATTTGCTCCGCCAATTCCGGCCCAATAGCGAGCGGGATAATTCCCAGCGTCGGCCTGCGAACGTGTCCGTATTTCGCGAAATCCTCAAGCACCGCCTTGGCTGTATTGATGGGGATGGCGAAGCCGATGCCTGAGTTCTGATCGGCGCCGTTGCTCGCGATCATCGAGGTGATGCCGATGACCTCGCCGCGCGAGTTGAGCAGCGGACCCCCCGAATTTCCGGGGTTGATGGCCGCGTCGGTCTGTATGGCATTCTCTATCGGCGCGCCCTGCGGCCCGCGGACGGAGCGAATCGAGCTGATGATGCCAGTGGTCATGGTGCCGTTCAGGCCAAAGGGATTGCCTATGGCATAGACTTTTTGACCAACGACCAGCCCGCTGGAATCGGAGAGCGTTGCCGGCAACAGGTCAGAGGCCTGAATCTGCAGCAGCGCCAGATCGTGGCTCGGATCGCTCCCAATCAGTTTCGCTTTTGCCTTGCGTTTATCGGAGAGCGTGACCTCGATTTGGCGTGAATTCGGTAGGATGACGTGGTTGTTGGTGAGAATCCGCCCCGATTTATCCAGAATGAACCCTGTCCCCTGACCTTGCTGGGGCACGGCGCCGTAGAAGAAATCGTATGCCACCGCAGAGGAGGTGACATTGACCACCGAGGCCAGCGCCTTCTTGTAAACAGCGATGTTGGCCAGCTCTTCGTTATCGAAAGCAGGCGCGGCATGCGCCTCAGTCAGTTCGAGCGGCGAGCGATCGATGGCCGGCACGGCGGCGGATATGGGCAGATGCGGCGGGCGATGGCTGGTGAAATACCAGAAACCGCCCACCAGCAGGAGAATCAGGAAAAGGTGGCGAAATTTCATAGCTTGCCTTCCAACCCTATTTTATAAGCTCTGGGGGGATCGGTTTCACTCGATCCCGATTGCGAGGGCGGTCAGCTGCGTGTAAATCCCGGTGACCTCCGCTCTGGTGAAATCGAGATCGGCGGAATTATCGATCACCCAGTCGCAGAGTGGGATTTTCCTTGCGTCCGGAATCTGTGCCGCCAGGCGCTTCCGGGCATCTGCGGCCAGCATCGCCGGATCTGCGCCTGAACTACGCGTTGAGCGCTCGACAAAGCGCCGAATCTTGAGATCATCGGGTGCCGTGACAAGGATGATGCGGTCGAAGCGCTGTCGCCATCCGGGGACAGAAGCCGTGCCCCCGTCTTCGCCTGACAGCTCGCCAGACGCCTCGAAGACCAGGGCTGACTCCACGATGGCCACCGCATTCGGGTCAGCGGAGAAGACGCCGCGCATCCATTCCTCTTGTGCCGCGATCGTGGCCGGATGCACGATGCCGTTCAGTGCTTCGCGCTTTGATTGGGATTCTGATCCATCCCCAAAGGCCAGCTCAGCAAGGGCGCGACGATCAAGGCTGCCGTCGGCCCGAACGATCTGTTTGCCGAAATGGTCGACGATGCGGTCGTAGACCGCTTGTCCTGGCTGCATCAAACCGCGGCCCACTTCGTCGGCGTCGATAACATGCGCGCCCAGTTCAGCAAACATTCTGCCAACGGTCGACTTGCCGCTGCCCAATCCACCAGTCAGACCGACGCGAAGCATCAGACCTGCAGTCCACGGCGGAGCCGAGCAGCGCGAACGGTGTTCGACATCAGCATGGCAATCGTGAGTGGGCCAACCCCCCTCGGCACTGGGGTATAGGCGCCGCTCACTGCGTAGGCCGCCGGATGCACATCTCCGACGATCGTCGAGCCCTTCAGCAGGAAGAGCTCCTCGCGGCGAACGTCGCCGAGGAAGAACTTGTCGAATTCTTCACGATCATTGATGCGGTTGATGCCGACGTCGAGAATCGTCGCCCCGGGCTTGACCATGTCGGGAGTGATAAATCCCGGCCGGCCAATGGCGGCGACCAGAATGTCCGCTCCACGGCAGTGCGCCGCGAGATTGTGCGTCTTACTGTGACAAATCGTCACGGTTGCATTCTCGTGCAACAGCAGCATTGCGATTGGCTTGCCTACGACGTCGCTGCGGCCAACGATGACAGCGTTCTGGCCGGCAATGGGCAGGCCGCTGCGCTTGAGAATCTGGATCATTCCCGCCGGCGTACAGGGCGCAAGCGCCGGTTGACCCGATTGCACCTTGCCGACATTGACCGGGTGGAAGCCGTCAACGTCCTTCGCCGGGTTCACCGCCTCAAGCAAAAGCTTGGCGTTCACCTGTCGCGGCAAAGGCAGCTGAATGAGAATGCCATCGATTTCTTCGCGCGCGTTGAGCGAGGCGACGAGCGCCAACATCTCTTCCGTGGTCACGCTTTCCGGGGGAGCGATTAGCTCGCTGAAGAGTCCCAGCTCGGCGCACGTCTTCACCTTGCTGCGAACGTAGATCTCCGACGCCGGATCGTTCCCCACCAGCACCGCTGCCAGGCCGGGACGGATTCCTTGCGCGGCAAGAGCGGCCGCGTCACTGGCCACTTCAGCCTTGATTGCTTTTGCGATTTCCGTTCCATCAAGAACGCGTGCGGTCGTCATTTGCAGGTCATCCAGTGAAAACTCCCGTTCCAGGCAGCTTCTATCGTAATGGATAGGCTGCGCGTGCTGCCTCGCGGCGAATAGACTGTCGCTATGGTGAATTCCGCCCCGATGCAACGAGAGCTGCTCGATCAGGTTGTGTGTCCCGCATGTCACGCGCGATTAGCCGCCGCGGACGCTGTCTCGCTTCGATGCACGGGCTGTGCAAGGTCCTATCCCATTGCGGATGGGATTCCCATTTTGCTCATTGAACGGGCCTCCGTTAAAACACGATGATCGACCCGCGCGGCCCCATCGATCGGTGTTCGCACCGTCAGCCAGACATGGCTATCGCGGATGCTGGTGGAAAAACGGAGCGATGAGCAGGTAGGCGACCGCTACCGCCGCGAGGATCGCCACCGCCAGAATCCACAGCATAGCTCTCCAGGAAGGGCCGCTTTGCGGGTCTCCGCCGTGCGCTCTGTCGGCGTCCTTGCTTTGCGTATTCAGCATTCTCTCCAGTGTAAAGGGAACTTTATGCCGGCCATATTCCCATACGACGCCATAACAGTTTCCATTAGCTCGGCTGGCGTTACGAAGGGTTGGCGCTGCAGTGTGGCGGATTGCCCGGAGTTACCGATGAGTTTCACTAAGGCCGGATATGGCCCCTGGGGCTCCTGGGCATTGCTTTTAGGAAAGCAGGAGCGGGCAAACGAGAGCTGCCGGACTTAAGGAGAGCGTAGATGGCGGATAGGTCCAAGGTGGAAAAATTCTCGATGAGCGAACTCGCCAACCTGCGGAACGAACTGCAAGTGTATCGCGACGATTCGTGGCAGGCCGCGGACGTGGTTTCCGCATTTCTTGCGGGTCGAGGTTACGGCGCCAATCCCGCGACCATCCGCAAGGCGGTGAGCGTCATCGACGCCTTCAACTGTTCGGCGAACTCGCTCCAGGAGATGGATGCGATGCAGGCGGCGCTGGAATCGGTGGCATACGTGATGTAGAAAATCCGCGCTTCAAACGAGCAAGAAAAAAGGCCGGTGCCCTCGCTTAATCTGCGAGCGCTCCGGCCTTTTTTTGGCTTGCTACCGACTACATGCCGTTCTGGCTGTCCTGCTCCGGATGGACGACGCGATACGTTGCGTTCCCATTGGACCACACGAGCAGCAGCAGGTCTTTACCGGCAGGCGCGGCGTGCACCTTGTCGACAAAGCTCTGTGCCGACTGCACCGGCTGGCGATTCACCTGGAGGATGACGTCACCGGGCTGCAGTCCCGCATCTTCAGCGGGGCTTGCCGGACGCACCTGTTCGACGGCTACGCCCTGCACATTCGACGGCACGGACAATTGCTGTCTCAGGTCAGGCGTAAGGTCGTTCACCGCGAGGCCGAGCTTGCCCTTCTGCTCGCCAGTCCCCGAGGAGTTGTCGGCCACTTCGCCCTTGGCGTGGAACTCACCCAGCGTAATGCTCAGCGTCTGGGGTTTTCCGTCGCGGAGGATGCCCATCGAGATGGTCGTGCCAGGGGTACGCTCGTTCACCGCCAACTGTAGCGCGCTCGAGGTCGGAATCGCCTGCCCATCGATCTTCCGGATCACGTCGCCGGACTTCAGCCCCGCGCGACCTCCGGGTGAGTCGGGCGTGACCTGAGTCACAATCGCGCCGGAGGCATCCTGCAGGTCAAAGAATTTCGAGTTGTCGGGCGTGACGTCTTCGATCCCGATGCCTAGATAACCATGATGCGCCGAACCCGTCTTGATGATCTCGTTGACCGTCGCCTGGGCGATCTGCGCGGGAATCGCAAAGGCCGCGCCGGCAAACGAGCCGCTGTCCGAGGCGATCCACGTGTTGATGCCGATCACCTGTCCCTCGGCATCGACGAGCGGGCCGCCGGAGTTACCAGGATTGACGGCAGCATCGGTCTGAATGAATCCGCCGGGCTTGCGGCGATCGCTGACATCGGGGTTGCCGCGGTCGAGTGCGCTGATGATTCCACGAGTGACGGAGAATTGGAAGGACCCAAAGGGGCTGCCAAAGGCGAGCACCGTTTGTCCGGGTTTCAAGTCGGCGGAGTTCCCCCAACCCAGGCTGGGCAGGCCGGTGGCGTTGACTTTGATCACCGCAAGGTCGGTCAGCTTGTCGGCGCCAATCACCTTGCCGGTGAGGATCCGGCGGTCGTGAAGCGTGACGCGAATCTCCGTTGCGCCGTTTACGACGTGGTTGTTGGTGACGATGTAGCCGTCGGGCGAGATAATCACCCCGCTGCCGATGCCATGCTCAATCTGCGGACCTTGCTGTCCCTGCGGGAGCTGGCCGCCGAAGAAGCGCCGAAACTCGGGCGGAATCTGTTGGAGCTGGTCGTTGTCAGCCTCAGTGTCAGTCGCCTTCGAAGTGACCGCGACGTTGACTACGGCCGGCGTGACATGCGAGGCGACAGCTTCCATAGCCGAGTCGAGAGACGTAAGCGCAGAGACCTGGCTGCTTTCGAGCGGCGCGGCATAGTTGCCGGCGGCGTGAACGCCATGGTGGTTCCAGGCGAAAGTGGCGGCACAGAGCAGGACAGCGGCAATTCCGGCAGGAAGAGCAAAGCGCTTCGCCCTATCTCTTAATTGATTAGTTGATTGCTGCATAAAGCACCTCTTGTTTGGGCTGAAAAGCGTGACTACAGTTGGACGACTAACCAGCCGCCATGTAGCTGCGCGGCTGAAAGGGCGGAAATACGAACAACTTGATCGACGACGGTCATCTGCTGGCCGGTAGCGCTCTGCCAGCGAGTAACAATCACCAGGGAATCTATCCCATTGCCGGCCCCATCGCGACCACGCTGGGTGCGGCGGACCGAAGTCTTCACCGCAGGCCGGGCTGTCGCGTGCTTCACCGGCCCGGCGAGCATCTGACCGCTGCCAGATAAACCAATTGCGGGAACAGAGGGCGCCGGAGAGTGAAAAACGACGTTCTGATAATGCGGCGCTGAATTCATGGTGCTACGTTGCGCCTGGACTAGAGGAGCGTTCGACTGCGCAGAGGCGAACGAGACGACCTGCGCGCTTGAGCCCAGCTTGACCGCGCCTCCAATCGTCGCGAGCACAAGCGAGAACGCCAATGCGCGCGCCTGCATCGGCCCCAGCTTTGCCTTGCCGAGCAGGATGCTCTCGACGCGGCCGGCCAGCTGCGAGCGGCGCTCCCAGGCCCCGAGTGAAAGAGCGCCGGAAAGCGCAAGAGTCCGGCGTTCCAGCCTTTGCTCGGCGAGATGGGTTAAGCAGGTGGCGTAATCGCGCGGCGCATTGGTCGCGCGGACTACGCTCTCATCGCAGGCAACCTCGCGACCGGCGCACAGGCTGCGCTCGATCCAGAACAGGGCAGGATTCAGCGGGAAGCATGCCAGAGCTAATTTTTGAACCAGGTTCGTCCAGTCGTCAAAACGGCGAAGATGCGCAGATTCATGGAGCACTATCTGCTCCAGCTCCGAAGGCGTCGCGCTCTCAAGCAGCCACGCGGGGATCAGGATTCGCGGTGAAAAGAAACCGATCACACAAGGCTGATCGATCTTGAGCGAACTGCACAACTCCGCTCCGCGCAACCTTGGTTGGGAGAGAATCGATTGCAAAGCTGCGGACGGCTTGATCGGCATCGCCCATCTCCAGAGCGCTCGCGCCCGGAACGCACTCCGCGCAAGGGCAATTAGCCGCCCGGCCGCGAGCAGTGCCCAGAACGCAGCGATGCCCAGCGCCCAGCGAGAATCCAGAAGAATGATGGGACTGCTCGAATGCATCGACGCCGCCGCAGGGACCGCGGTGCTGTGACCGGTGACCGTCGAGAGCAGCGGCAACGCCGCCGTCGCGGCGTAGACAGCCATCCAGATGTTGAAACGCACACCGGCGCTGGCTCGTGGCGCCAGCTTGATGCAGAGCCAGATCAGCGCGGCGAGAACGGCTCCCTGCCAGATGCTGGAGATGAGGGCGGTCGATGCGACTTGGGCGATTGTCTGCAGCGGTCCCATCAATTTACCTCCTCCGCTACCGCTTCGCCGGCTGCGGCATTCACGCGGATAGCGTCTTTTAGACGCTGCAACTCGGCCGGGGTAATGTCTTCATCGCCGAGCAGAGAGAGCAGCAGCTTCTCCCGCGAATTTCCGAAAAAACGCTGCAGGACATGCTTCACTTCATCTTTGCCGGCATCTCCCTCAGCAACACATGCCTCGTATATGAACGCGCGACCCTCCTGGCGGTGGGTAACGTAGCCTTTCTTTTCGAGGATGCGGATGGTCGTGAGCACCGAGTTATAGGCTAGGGCGTCGCTCTCAGGCATGGCGGCAACGAGATCGCCCACAGCGGATTCGCCCCGCAGCCACAGCATCTTCATGAGCCGGAGTTCTGCTTCGGTGAGTGTAGGAGACTTTCTGGGCGGCATTGGAAAACCTTGTCGATTAATAAAACCCTAACGACATTGATTGGACGCGTCAACTAATGAATTAGTTAGCTTGATAGAGAAAAGATCCGGCCGGCACAGCATCCCACGAACGGTATTGCCGTACGCTGCGGGATTACTGGCAGATTCTATTAGGTTTAAATGGAGGAGTCGGGCAAGCCTAGCGCCCCTGTCGCGCTCGCCAAAGGGCTCCCTCCGCCGGATTGATCGAGTCCGGCAAGATCTCGGTGTCGGGATAGCGCCGGTTCAGAGCTTCTTCCAGGGCACGCCGCGACCGGGGTACCTTCTCGAGAATGCTGCCGGCCAGCGCGATCGGGAGCATCTCGAACTTGAGGCCCAGGCCTTCCTCGGCAGCACGGATCCGCTCGATGATGATTGCGGCCAGCGTGGCCAGCTCCTCGCCGCTATGACGGACGACTTCAGCGGCCACTTCGTCGCCCTGCATCGCGCACGCAATCACCAGCGGGGCCAACGCGGAGAACTCCGGAGCGGGATTCGCGTTGGCATATTCCACCAGCTCCCCGAGGGAACTAAGGCCCCAATAACTCTGAATCGTCTCCAGCAGCATGGTGCTCCGCCGCTCATCAAGGGCGCGAAAACCCCGGCGGAGTGCATCCACCCCAAGGTAAAAGCCCGATCCCTCATCGGAGAGCGCAGGGCCCCAGCCGCCGGCGGTCACAATTTCGCCGTCGGCGCCCCGGCCTGCGACATTCGAGCCAGTTCCGGCCAGGATCAAAACGCCCCGCCCGCCACGAAACACAGCATCGAGAGCAATGTCGACGTCCTCGACGAGCAGAAGTTCCCCACCAACCCGCGGCCGGAAGGCAGTTGTGATCCACTCGGAAACCAGCGGAGCCGTCGATCCCGATGCTCCGACGCAGCATCTCGCCACAGAGAGCATCGAAACGCCAGTCTGGGCCGCGAGCTCGCCGAGGGCGTAAGTCAAATTCTGCTCGGTCGCCGCTTCCTCGCGCCGCAGCCGCTTGATGCTGCCCGTCTGCACTCTGCCAAGCTCGCGGCCCTCGTCGCCAAGCAGGAATTCCGTCTTCGTGCCCCCGGCGTCGACCCCGAGAAAGTATGCCAATTTCGTGCTCGTCCTCTCTGCTTCCGCTCCATACTACCGGAAGCATTCCCTCGCTTGTCTCAATACGACGCTGCGATAAGCGCTCACCGCGTTTTTCGCGACCGCGACGCCTATGCCACAATCAATAGACCTGATTATGTCTGAACTTGAAGCCGCCGACGTGCCCGCTGCCGAACCACACGCCCCAGAAGCTATTTCCGTCGCCGCCTTGGAAGAACCGGGAATCGAAAGCCACTCTGCAGGAATCCCCACCCCTAAACCTGAACCGGGCGAAGATGCTGAGTCCTTCAGCGAGCTCTTTTCCCAGTTCGAGAAGGCGCATTCCCAATCGGAAGACGGCGCCCGGCAGATTGAGGCGACTGTGATCGCTCTCTCTGCCGAGTCTGCGTTTTTCGATATCGGGTACAAGACCGAGGGCGTGCTGCCATTGACAGCGCTGGCCGGCAAGGAAGTAAAGCTTGGGGACAAATACCGGGTCTCCATCAAAGGCCGCGACGAGGAAGGATACTACCAACTCTCGCTGCTGAAGGTGACTCAACCCAAAGACTGGAGCGTGCTCGAGCAAGCCTTCGCCGAAAAGGAACCGGTGCTGGGCACGGTGACGGGAGTCGTCAAAGGCGGCCTGACCGTTGACGTTGGAGTTCGCGCCTTCATGCCCGCTTCGCGCAGCGGCACTCGCGACGCCGCGGAATTGGGCAAGCTGGTTGGGCAGCAGATTCGCGTCCGCATCATCAAGCTCGAAACCACGGAGGAAGATGTCGTCGTCGATCGGCGCGTGCTCGTCGAAGAGGAAGAGCGCGCCGGGCGGGAGCGCCGCTACGCCGAGGTTCGCGAGGGCGACGTCATGCAAGGCACCGTGCGCAGCCTTGCCGATTATGGCGCCTTTATCGATCTCGGCGGGGTCGACGGCCTGCTGCATGTGAGCGACATCGCGTGGAGCCGCGTCACCAATCCCGCCGACGTGCTCACGACCGGACAACAGATCGAGGTGAAGGTCCTCAAGATTGATCCCGAGAAACGGCGCATTTCACTCGGCCTCAAGCAGTTGCAACCCGAGCCCTGGGATGCGGTCGCGGGGAAATACAAGATTGGCGACCGGATCAGCGGCATAGTGACACGCCTCGCCGAATTTGGTGCGTTCGTTGAATTGGAGCCTGGGGTGGAGGGGCTTATTCACCTCTCGGAGATGTCGTGGGCCAAGAAAGTGCGGAAGCCGCAGGACATCTTCAAAATCGGTGAGACTGTCGAGGCTGTCATTCTTGCACTGAAACTCGAAGAGCGGCGAATCTCGCTCGGCCTCAAGCAATTGCTCACCGACCCCTTTGCCGAGGCCACGCAGAAATTTGCCTCCGGATCGGTCATCGAGGGGATGGTCACCAGCTTCACCAAGTTTGGCGCCTTCATCGAGATCGCCGATGGCGTCGAAGGCATGGTCCACATCAGCGAAATCACCGCCGAGAAGCGAATTCAACATCCGTCGGATGTCTTGAAGATCGGCCAGGCCGTCAAGGCACAGGTCCTGGAGATCGACAAGGAGCGCCGCCAACTCAAGCTCAGTCTGAAACAGCTTGTCCCGGTCAGCGTGGACGAGTATTTCTCCGAACACAAGCCCGGCGATGTTGTCACCGGGAGGGTGATCGAGATTACAGGCCGCGAAGCGCGAGTGGAGTTGGGCGAAGGCATCATTGGCCAGTGCACGGTCTCGGACGATGCACCATCAACGCTGCCCGAGCCTGCCGACGGGAAGGTTGATCTTTCCGCGCTGGGATCGATGCTGCAGGCCCGCTGGAAAGGATCTGCGCCAGCCGTAAAGGCCGCCCCGGCGCCGATCAAAGCTGGACAGGTGCGCAGCTTCACGATCGCGCGTCTTGACAGTGCCTCCAAAGCGATTCAACTCAATTTAACCTAGCAGCCTGCGAGATATTCGCCGCGGAGCGAAGGCTGCCGCCCGTGGCCAAGAACCAACGATTAGTATTTAGGGCGTAGAACGAAGGCCCGTAACAGCCTGACGTGGCGGCCATGCTTCAGCAAAAGTGGAGTCCTGAAGCCCCTGAGCCTCGTCTATAAGTTCTCAGCGACAACAAAAGTTACCAACGTGAGATGAGTGACTGCAGACAATGCCTGAAGAAAACCTGAACCGTGAAAGTCCTGGTCCTCCGGCGCCTGGATCTCCCTCTCCGGAACAACACCTCTTACCCCCACCGCGCAAACGGCGCACCTGGATTGCCTGGGTCGTCGTACTGATCCTCTTCGCCGTGGCGTTTTACCTGGTGTTGCACCATAAAGAAGACCAGAGCAAAGCCGGCGCAGCGGCAGGCGGCAGGCGCGGCGGATTTGGCCCCGTCACGATCACTGCGGCCACGGCCACGCGAGGAAACATCGGCGTCTACCTCGACGCCATCGGCACGGTCACTCCCGTCTACACCGACTCAATCCTCGCCCAGGCGAGTGGCCCGGTAATAGCGGTCCACTATCGGGAGGGGCAGATGGTCCGCAAGGGCGATCCGCTTATCGACATCGATCCGCGTCCCTATCAGGCGCAGGTGCTGCAGGCTGAGGGCACGCTCGAGAAAGACACCAGCGTGCTCGCCCAGGCGCAAATGGACCTCGACCGCTATAAGGCGGCCTGGGCGCGCAACGCAATCCCCAAGCAGACCCTCGACGACCAGGAAAAGATCGTGCTGCAGGATCAGGGAACAGTCAAGAATGACCAGGGGACATTGCAATACGACCAGGTGCAGTTGAGTTACTGCCACATCGTGGCCCCGATTAACGGCCGGGTCGGCCTTCGCCTCGTTGATCCGGGAAATCTGGTCACCGCCAACGGCACAACGGTGCTGGTTGTGATCACGCAAATGGATCCGATCACCGTAATCTTCACCCTGCCCGAGGACAGCCTTGATCAGGTCGAGACAGAAATGCGCAAGCAGAAATCCTTGCCCGTCGATGCGCTGGATCGCGCGCAGTTGAAGAAGATATCTTCCGGCAAACTCTCCACCATCGACAATCAGATCGACACCACGACCGGCACCGTCAAATTGCGCGCCACCTTCAACAACCGCGACGGCGGCCTCTTCCCCAATCAGTTCGTCAACACCAAACTGCTGGTAAAAACGATCGACAATGTAGTTCTGGTCCCGACCAATGCCATTCAGCACAACGGCCAGATCTCCTTTGTCTACGCGATTCAGAACAATACCGCCAAAGTGCAAAACGTGAAGCCCGGTGTTTCCGATCAGGGAATGACGGCGGTCCAGGACCTCCAGCCCGGCACGATGGTCGCCACCAGCAGCTTTGAGAAACTGCAGGATGGCGCCAAGACAGTTATCTCCAAGACCCCGATACCGACGAGTACATCCGAGAGCAATACTCCGTGAGTCCGTCCCGCCCATTTATCCTGCGGCCTGTAGCGACGTCGCTGCTCATGGCCGCGATCCTGCTCGTGGGCATCGTGGCCTACACGCAGCTGCCGATCTCCGCCTTGCCCCAGGTCGACTACCCCACCATCCAGGTGCTCACTTTTTATCCGGGCGCCAACCCGACCGTAATGGCGACGACGGTCACCGCTCCGTTGGAACGTCAATTTGGACAGTTACAGGGCCTGAGCCAGATGACCTCTACCAGCTCCGGCGGGACCTCGGTCATCGTGCTCCAGTTTTCGCTCGCCTTGAATATCGACGTAGCCGAGGAAGAGGTGCAGTCGGCGATCAACGCGGCGCAGAGCTACCTACCATCGAATCTGCCCACGCCGCCGGTCTATAGCAAGACCAACCCGGCCGACGCTCCGGTATTGACCCTGGCAATCACTTCCGATTCGATCCCGCTCTCGTCGGTCGAAGATCTGGTGGATACGCGGCTTGCACCGAAGCTCTCGCAGTTGGCCGGCGTCGGCCTGGTGAGCATCAGTGGCGGCCAGAAACCTGCCGTGCGCATTCAGGCGAACCCCACAGCGCTCTCTTCTTATGGTCTCGGTCTCGAAGACCTGCGCACCGCGCTCGTCCAGGCCAGCGTAAACAGCGCCAAGGGCAACTTCGACGGGCCCCATCAGGATTACCAGATCAACGCCAACGACCAGTTGGTCACCAGCGGCGACTATAAGACTGTGGTCGTGGCCTACCGCAACGGCGCGCCGGTGATGCTCAAAGACGTCGCCACGGTGGTCGACGGAATCGAGAACAACAATCTCGCCGCCTGGATGGGCCAGCCCGCGGCCTCGGCACAAGACGAGCCTGCGATGACTCCCGCAGTCATCCTGAATATTCAACGCCAGCCGGGCGCCAACACGATCGATGTAGTAAAGAGCATCAAGGCGATCCTGCCGCAGTTGGAAACTGCGCTGCCGGTCACGGTAAAAGTCACCGAGCTAACCGATCTGACGACCGCCATTCAAGCGTCGGTCGACGACGTCGAGTTTGAGTTGATCCTCACCATTGGGTTGGTCGTGATGGTGATCTTTCTCTTCCTGCGAAACCTCTACGCAACGATCATTCCCAGCGTCGCCGTGCCGCTCTCGCTGGTCGGCACCTTCGCCGTGATGTATGCGCTCGGCTTTTCGCTGGACAATCTCTCGCTCATGGCGCTGACGATCTCGACCGGCTTCGTGGTTGACGATGCGATCGTGATGGTCGAGAACATCGCCCGCTATCTCGAGGCCGGCGATTCGCCGATGGAAGCAGCGCTAAAGGGCGCCGAGCAGATCGGCTTCACCATCGTCTCGCTGACGGTCTCGCTGATCGCCGTGCTGATTCCACTTCTGTTTATGGGCGATGTGGTGGGGCGCCTCTTCCGTGAGTTTGCCGTCACTCTTGCGGTCACCATTGTGATCTCCGCGGTCGTCTCGCTCACCCTGACGCCAATGATGGCCTCGCGCATTCTGCGCCACACACCCGAGGACCAGCAGGGACGCTTCTATCATGCCTCGGAGCGGGTGTTCGAGAGATTGATCGCGTTTTACGGCCGCACCCTCAGAGTGGTGCTGCGCTTCCAGACGCTCACGATGATCGTTGCAGTCGCCACGCTTGTCCTCACCATCTTCCTTTACATCATCATTCCCAAAGGCTTCTTCCCCACCCAGGACACCGGGGTGATTCAAGCGATTTCGCAGGCGCCGCAAACCATCTCCTTCCAGGCAATGGCGCAGAAGCAGCGGGAGGTGGCGCGGTTGGTGCTCCAGGACCCCGCCGTCGAGAGCCTGTCTTCCTTCATCGGGGCTGACGGCACCAATACCACCCTGAACAGCGGCCGCATGTCGATCAACCTCAAGCCGCTCGACCAGCGTCACATCAGCGCCGCCGATGTCATCCGGCGCCTGCAGAAGAAGCTGCCTCAGATCCAGGGGATCACTCTCTACATGCAGCCAGTGCAGAACATCACCGTGGACGACCGGGTGAGCCGCACGCAGTACCAGTTCTCGCTCGAAGACCCGGACGCCAATGAGCTGAATCTCTGGACCAACAGGTTCGTTGACAAGCTCAAGGACCTGAAAGAAATCACCGATGTCGCCACTGACCAGCAGACCGGCGGCCTCGCGACCTCGCTGATCATTGATCGCGTGACGGCATCGCGGCTGGGCATCGCGCCGACGACCATCGACAACACGCTGTACGACGCCTTCGGCCAGCGCCAGATCAACACGATGTACACCCAGCTGAACCAATATCACGTCATCTTGGAAGTCAGTCCCGCAATTCCAGCGCGACCCGGACAAGCTGCATAAGATGTACATCCAGGCGAACGCATCATCGGGTGGAAGCGGGGCCGCTGCATCGTCGTCCTTCGCTGCCTCAGGATCATCTTCTGCAGGGTCTAATGCGACCACCGCGCCGCTGCCGTATACGCCGTCCGCCGGAACGCTGACTCCGCCCGCAACCGCGATCACCGCTGGCGTCGGCACCACAAATACCAGCACCACGCCCAACACCACCACCGCTTCGACGTACAACAACGCCGTGCCGCTGAGCGCGTTCACCCATTTTGAAAACGCAACCCAACCACTCTCGATCACTCATCAGGGGCAGTTCCCTTCGGTAACGGTCTCGTTCAATCTAGCGGAGAACGGGGCACTGGGTAACGCCATTGTTGCCGTGGACAAAGTGAAGAAAGACCTGAACATGCCGGCCAGCATTCAGGCTGACTTTCAAGGCACCGCAGCGTCCTTCCGCAACTCGCTTTCCAACGAAGCGCTGCTGGTGCTGGCTGCCCTCGTAACCGTCTACATCGTGCTCGGCGTTCTGTATGAAAGCTTCATTCATCCAGTCACGATCCTTTCGACTCTGCCTTCGGCCGGCGTAGGCGCTTTGCTCTCGCTGATGATTTTTGGCCAGGACCTCAGCGTCGTCGCGATTATCGGCATCATTCTGCTGATCGGCATCGTGAAAAAGAACGGCATCATGATGGTCGACTTCGCGCTCGAGGCCGAGCGCGACCACGGCAAGAATGCCACCGACGCCATCTACGAGGCGTGCCTGCTTCGCTTTAGGCCGATCATGATGACCACGATGGCTGCGCTGCTCGGCGGAATACCCCTGGCCTTCGGCACGGGTATCGGATCCGAGTTGCGCCGGCCGCTCGGCATCGCCATGGTTGGCGGCCTGTTACTCAGCCAGGTGCTCACGCTTTATACGACGCCGGTAATCTATATCTTCTTTGACAAGCTTGGCGGCAAGCTCTCGGGGCGTTCAAGCAAGGCCAGTAATGGCGATGGGCCGCAAATCAATGCAGGCGGTAGGCGGGAGACGGAGCAATGAACATCTCCCGGCCATTCATCAATCGTCCGGTCGCAACCACGCTTTTGACCATCGCCATCGCGCTCGCCGGTGGGATTGCCTATAAGGTGCTTCCCGTCTCAGCGTTGCCGCAGGTGGATTTCCCGACAATCTCGGTTGGCGCCTCTTTGCCCGGCGCGAGCGCGGACATTGTTGCGTCCTCGATCGCGACCCCCCTGGAGAGGCAGTTCGCGCATATCGCCGGCGTTACGGAGATGACGTCCTCGAGTTCGCTGGGCAGCACCGCCGTCACCCTGCAGTTCGACTTGAGCCGGGACATCAACGGCGCGGCGCGAGACGTTGAGGCGGCCATCAATTCGGCGCGCACCTATCTGCCCGCCAACCTGCCCGGCAACCCCACGTACCGCAAGGTCAACCCCGCCGATTCGCCGATCATGGTCATCGGTTTGACCTCGAAGATCTACGAGCCGTCCAAGTTGTATGACGTTGCCTCGACCGTAGTCCAGCAGAAGCTTTCGCAAATCAATGGCGTCGGCCAGGTATCGGTCGGCGGCGGCGCTTTGCCATCGGTCCGCGTCGAGGTGAACCCCGACAAGCTCTACAGCACCGGGCTCACGATGCAGAACCTTCAGGGCACCCTGAGCCTGCAGAACGCCGACATGCCCAAGGGCCAGATCACGTCCGATGGCATCCATACCGCGGACATCATTGCCAACGACCAGATCTCGCATGCCGAAGAGTATCGCCCGCTGATCGTCGGCTACAACCATGGCAAGGCCGTTCGACTCGCCGACGTGGCCGATGTCGAGGACGCAACTTCGAATGTGCGCTCCGCCGGCTATCTTGATGGAAGGCCGGCGACCCTGCTCATCATCTATCGCCAACCCGGCGCCAACATCATCGAGACGGTCGATCGGATCTATGCCGAGCTTCCTTCCGTCAAAGCTTCGATTCCGGCCGGAATTGTGACCACCGTTGCGATCGACCGCACCACGACGATTCGCGCTTCTGTCCACGATGTGGAGCGGACGCTCTCTATCTCGGTGGTCCTGGTTGTCTTTGTGGTCTTTATTTTCCTGCGCAGCGGGCGCGCGACGCTCATCCCCAGCGTCGCCGTTCCGGTTTCCTTGATCGGCACCTTCGCCGTCATGTACCTGTTGGGCTTCAGCCTGGATAATCTGTCGCTCATGGCCCTCACCATCTCCACCGGCTTCGTCGTCGACGACGCGATCGTGGTGATGGAGAATATCTCACGCCATATCGAGGACGGCATGTCGCCGATGGCGGCGACGCTGCAAGGCGCCAAGGAGATCGGTTTCACGGTTTTCTCGATCAGCATGTCCCTGATCGCGGTGTTCATTCCAATTCTGGCGATGGGCGGCATTGTCGGGCGGCTCTTCCGCGAGTTTGCTATCACCCTCTCGACCGCGATTCTGGTTTCCATGGTGATCTCGCTCACCACCACGCCGATGATGTGCGCGTACCTGCTCAAAGACGAGAAGCACGCGAAACATGGCCGGCTCTATCGCGCCAGCGAGCGTGCCTTCGAAGCAATGCTTTCGCTCTACCGACGGTCCCTGAGCTGGGTGATCGAAAATCCCGGCCCGACTCTGCTGGTGCTGTTCTTCACCATCATTCTGAACTTCGTCCTGATCGTCAAAATTCCCAAGGGGTTCTTTCCGACCCAGGATACAGGCGTGGTCTTCGGCGGTGTCCAGGGCCCTCAGGATGCATCCTTCCCGGTCATGAACAACTCGGTCCGCCAACTCGTGAACGTGATCACGCACGACCCCGCCACGAACCACATCGTGGCCTTTACCGGCGGCCAGGGTGCGACCAACGGTGGTTTCATGTTCATGTCGCTTAAGCCGCTGAACGAGCGCGACGTGACGGCGACCGGTTTTCTCGACCGCATTCGACCCAAGATGAATCGACTCCCGGTGGCTTCCGCCTTTCTCCAGGCGGCCCAGGACATTCGCATTGGGGGCCGTGGCGGCAATGCGCTCTACCAATACACGATCCAGTCCGACACCACCACGGATCTCAACAAATGGGGCCCGATCCTGCTCCAGCAGATGAAAAAGCTCCCCGGCTTTCTGGACGTGAACACCGACCAGCAGAACGGCGGCCTTGCCGAGTACATCACCTATGACCGCATCACCGCAGGCCGGCTTGGAATCACCCCGCAGGCACTTGATTCCACCCTCTACTCGGCTTTTGGTCAGTCGCAGGTGTCGCTCATTTACACGCAATTGAACCAGTATTACGTGGTGCTTGAGGTCGCCCCGCAGTACTGGCAGGATCCCTCGGCGCTGAATAACATCTATATGAACACCTCAAGCCATGGGGTCATCCCCTTCCGGGCCATCACCACCGCGGAGCCAAATACCACACCCCTGACCGTGAACCACACCGGACTCTTCCCGTCCGTGACTGTTTCCTTCAACCTGGCGGCGGGGCTATCGCTCAGCGACGCGACACGGGAGATCGAGCAGTTGAAGCAAAGGCTCGGGACGCCGAATACGGTCCGAGGCTTCTTCGCTGGAACTCTGCAGGCTTTTCAGTCTTCTCTGAGCACGCAGAAATATCTGATAACGACAGCGCTCCTGGCAGTCTATATTGTGCTGGGAATTCTCTATGAGAGTCTGGTGCATCCAATTACCATCCTCTCCACGATTCCGTCGGCCAGCGTCGGGGCCGTGCTCGCGTTGATGCTCTTCCATATCGATTTGAATGTGATCTCGATTATCGGCATCATTCTGCTTATAGGAATCGTCAAGAAGAATGCGATCATGATGATCGATTTCGCGCTGGTGGCGGAACGCGAGCACGGCAAGAACCCCGCAGACGCGATCTTCGAGGCTTGCATGCTGCGCTTTCGGCCTATCCTGATGACGACGATGGCCGCGCTCTTTGGCGCACTGCCGCTGGCTTTTGGCACCGGAACGGGATCCGAGCTGCGGCGGCCGCTGGGCATCACAATCGTCGGTGGCTTGATCTTCAGCCAGATGCTCACTCTCTATACCACTCCGGTGGTTTACCTGGTGGTCGATTGGTTACGCTTGTGGGTGCAGGGCAAGCCCCACGGCGAGTTCCATCGGCCACCGGATGCACACGCCGCCGGAACCGCTATCGGCTAGAACGGACAACGCCATGCAGAAGAAACCGAAGAATTACCGGAGAGAGCAAGTCCCCCAATCGGGGCGGCTCGCCATGCTTGTCGGCCTGGCAGTCCCGCTTGCTTTGGCAGGCTGCACTGTCGGCCCCAAGTATCACCAGCCGCCGGCGATCGCTACGGCGCCACCGCCGCCCGCCTACAAAGAGATTCCCAAGCCAAGCCCGATCCCCGTCGCCGATGGCGCCGCCCCGGCCAATACCGAGTGGGTGCCGGCACAGCCCAGCGATGCCATGTTGCGCGGCAAATGGTGGGAGATCTACAACGATCCCGATCTCAATGCTCTCGAAGACAAGCTCAACATCGACAACCAGACGATCAAAGAGTATTTCGAGAATTACATGGTGGCGCGCTCGATCGTGCGCGAGGCGCGGGCCCAGTATTATCCAACCGTGACTGCCGGCCCCAGTTGGTCGCGCTCCCGCGGTTCGGCAAATCTGGGAAACAACACCGGCGGCATCAGCAGCGCTAAGGCCGGAAGCACCAGCAGCCTCATCACGCTCCCCGTGGACGTCTCCTGGGAGCCGGATCTCTTTGGGCGCATCCGCAGCCAGGTGCACGAGGCGCAATACGCCGCCCAGGTCAGCGCAGCCGACCTCGAAAACGAACGCCTCGCCGAGGAAACCAGCCTCGCTCAGTACTATTTCGAGATTCGCGGGCAGGACCAGTTGCAACGGGTCCTCGATGAAACCGTCACCGCCGACCGCAAAGCCTACGACCTGACCCAGTCGCTCTATGAAACCGGTGTTACGAACCAGATTGCTGTGGTGGAAGCCAAGTCAACGCTCGAATCCGCTCAGGCCTCGGCGACCAGCGTGCATCTGCTTCGCGCCCAGTATGAGCACGCCATTGCGCAATTGATCGGCCAGCCGCCTTCCAGCTTTTCTATCCCCGTGCGCCCTATGACCGCAGTGCCGCCGCCGATCCCGGTCGGCCTGCCATCGCAACTGCTCCAACGCCGTCCCGACATCGCCGCTGCTGAACGCAATATGGCTTCGGCCAATGCGGCCATCGGCGTGGCTTACGCCGCTTTTTTCCCCCAGGTCACGCTTTCGATGACCGGTGGCCTGGATAGTTCATCCTGGAAGCATTTGTTGGATTGGCCCAGCCGCACCTGGTCGTTGGGCATCGGCGCCTCGCAGACCCTCTACAGCGCCGAGCTTGGTCCCGGACTTAGCCAGTTCGTTTCCACCTATAACGCCGACGTAGCCACATACCGTCAGACGGTGCTCAACGCGTTTCAGCAGGTAGAAGACAATATCGTGGCCGTCAACAACTACTCCCGGCAGATACAGCAACAGCAGGCGTCCATCGACTCCACCCAACAGGCCCTCAATCTCGAATTGGGCCGCTACGAGACCGGCATCGACCCATATATAGACGTGCTCACCCTGCAGACTAACCTGCTCGCGGGCCAGCAGGCCGTCGTCGGATTGCAGATCTCGCAAATGACCTCATCTGTCGCGCTCATCGAGGCTCTCGGTGGAGGCTGGGACACTTCGCAGCTCCCCACCCCACAGCAGGTCACAGCAAAACCCGACAAAGTGGATACGAAGATCGTGCAATAGCCCACTGCCGAGTGAATGAGCAAGAATACCCCAGCCCTCCACTCGGCAGCGGCGCCTCATCCCTCCGTCGAATTTGTCTCCACTTCTAACCTGAGAGGATCCGGTCCTCCGCCTCCGCGCGGAGAACCTCCACGCACCTCGACCCGCTGACCGTTCCCAAAACGGACCTCGTGCTGAGCTCCCGCCAAACTTCTGTCACAATCCTGAACACAAATTCTCTGGCCCTTCGTCCCCGACTGATATAAGGTTGCGGACATTGTTTTGCCGCTGGTGACCATGGAGAGTTACCCCAAGGCTCGCTGTAAGCAACTTAATTGCTTCTTCACTCCATGCTTGGAACGTCGTTCTCCCAAAAAACAGACCAAAAGGAGCTTTTCGATGAATGGAAGACACTGCAAGTCCATTTCCAACCCATTTCGAAGGTCAGGTTGGAGTTCGTTCGCAATCGTTGCGGTCTTATTCGCGGCGGCCACGGGATCTCAGGCACAATACGTATCCACAAACCATGTGCGTGACGCTGTTCGGAGCGGGTTGGCCCAGCAAGTCGGCCGCTTGCCCCAAAGCCAGGAATTGAGCCTGGATATCGTTCTTCCGCTGCGCGATGAGGCGGCACTGGAAGATTTTCTGGCCGCGGTCTACAACCCACGCAGCTCCTCCTACCGGCATTTCCTGACCGTCGCGGAGTTCACCGAGAAGTTCGGCCCCAGCGTTGCGGATTATGACGCAGTGCTCAAGTATGCCAAGAGCAACGGACTGACCGTCACCGGCGGCAGCCGCGACGGCATGGAAGTGCAGGTTAAAGGACCGGTCTCGGCAGTCGAAAAAGCCTTCCACGTATCGATGATGAACTACCAGCACCCCACCGAAAATCGCACATTTTTCGCGCCGGATCGGGAGCCTACGACCACCCTGCGGATTTTCTCTCTGGCACATCTCCGGGCTGAGCAACTACTCGATTCCGCATCCGCTGTTCGTGAAAAAAAGTGACTACGCGGCGGCTCGCGGGATCGATGCCAGGCTGGTGGTCTCTCACGCCACCACTGGCTCAGGCCCATCAGCATCCTTCCTTGGCAGCGACATGCGCGCCGCTTATTACGGTGGCACCGCGCTAACCGGCGCCGGCCAAAACCTCGGGCTCTTCGAGTACTACGGAACCGATCTGGCCGATCTGACCACCTATTTCAAGAACGTCGGTCAGACCAACAACGTCCCGGTCACGCTTCTCTCGACCGATGGGACCAGCACCGCCTGCGTATATACCCGGAAGGGCGGCGACTGCGACGACACCGAGCAGACGCTGGACATGACGCAGGCGATAGGAATGGCGCCAGGGCTCGCAAGCCTCGTGATGTATATCGGGACTACCGACACCGCGATCATCAGCGCCATGACCACCCACAGTCCGCTGCCAACCACCATTGGCTGCTCCTGGGGCTGGACGCCGGACGATCCGACCACGCTCGATCCTTATTTCGAGAAGATGGCGGCGCAGGGACAGACCTTCTTCGCGGCCTCTGGAGACAGCTCCACCTGGTCGAGGAGTAACGAGGCTTGGCCCGCAGACGACGCCAATGTCGTCTCCGTCGGAGGCACCGATCTAACCACCGCCAAAGCCGCAGGGGCCGTGGGCCTCGGAAACCGCGTGGGCGGATAGTGGCGGCGGCATCTCGCCGGACAAGATCGCAATCCCCGCGTGGCAGAAGCTCTCGGGCGTGATCAACTCCAGCAATAAGGGCTCGACAACCTATCGCAACGGCCCCGACGTCTCGGCCAACGCGAACTTCACCTTCTACACCTGCGCCGATCAGAAGGCCTGCCTCGCCAACGAATACGGTGGCACCAGCTTCGCGGCGCCGATGTGGGCTGCATACATCGCCTTGGTCAACCAGCAGTTGAAGGCCTATGGCGACTCGAACGTCGGCTTCCTCAACCCAACCATTTACGCGGAGAACATTACGTCCGAATACTCCACGGACTTCCACGACATCACCAGCGGCAAATCCGGAAGCTATTCAGCTGTGACCGGATATGACCTGGTCACCGGATGGGGCAGTCCCAAACCCGCTCTCATCACAACCCTGGCTCCCTAAGACTCAGCACCGGCAGGGAAGTCAAAGGAGGTCCGACATTCGAGTCGGGCCTCCTTTTTTTCCTGGTGTTCGCTTACTTGGGGTTCCGTTAAAGGATTTGGCCCTCCGATTCTATCTATCGGCGACCAGCCTTCCGTCTAGTCAATCCCCAGCTGCCGCTGCAACTGCTCCAGCGAAACGCCTTTGGTTTCCGGATAGAACAGGAGCACAACAAAGAATTGCAGCACCATCATCGCCGCGAAGAATATGAACGGATAGGCGCCCGACGACTTCGCCAGCAGCGGGAAGGTAAACGCAATCGCCGCATTCATGATCCAGTGTGAGCTGCTGCCCAGGCTCTGACCCTTGGAGCGGACTTTGGTTGGGAAGACTTCGCTGATATAGACCCAGATGACCGCGCCCTGCGACACCGCAAAGAAGGCGATATAAGCAACCAGCAACCACACCAGCAGCGCCTGGTGCGAGCTGGTGAAGAAAACTGCGGCAACTCCGGTAAGACAGATTGCCGTCCCCACCGAGCCGAATAGCAGCAGCTTCTTTCTGCCGAGTTTATCGATCACGGTCATGGCGAGTAGCGTGCAGACAAGGTTGGTGGCCCCGATCGCCACTGCCTGCAGGTCTCCCGAGACCCGGCTGAAGCCAGCTTTATCGAAGATGTCATTCAGGTAATAGAGGATGGCGTTGATGCCGGAGAGTTGATTGAACATACCGATCGTCGCCGCAAGAAAGATCGGCTTGCGATATTTCCAGGAGAAAAGCGGCTCCGAACGGCTGGCGCGCTCCAGATGAATGGAGTCGACGATCGCTTTCAACTCCTCCTCGGAGTTGGGCGTGCCCATCATCTCGAGCACCTGCCGCGCCTCGTCGATGCGGTCCTGGGTGACCAGCCAGCGCGAGCTGCGCGGAATGCCAAAAAGCATGATCAGAAAAAGGATTGCAGGTATCGCCGCGATGCCCAGTTGCCAGCGCCACTGCATCGCTCCGAGATGCATCTCCGCGATGACAAAGTTCGAGAAGTACGCGAGCAGAATGCCAATGACAATGTTGACCTGGAACATGCCGACCAACCGTCCGCGCCATTGCGCGGGTGCGAGTTCAGCGATGTAGACCGGCCCCAGCACCGAGGAGCCGCCAATCCCCAATCCGCCAATGAATCGAGCCACGAGCAACACAGGCCAGCTCCAGGCAAGACCCGACCCTAGCGCTGAGATCACGTAGAGCACGGCCATGACACGAAGCGTGTCGCGTCCGCCGAACTTCTGCCCGATCGCTCCCGCGGACATGGCTCCGATCACCGTGCCGACGAGCGCGATCGCAACGGTGGTGCCCAACTCACCCGGAGTCAGCGAATATACCTGGGTGAGCTGATGGGTCGCCCCGGCGATGACAGCGGTGTCGAAGCCAAAGAGCAATCCGCCCAGCGCGCCGACGCCGGTGCCCTTGAGTAGATAGCGGTTCATTTTGAGCGGCGGGCCTTTTACCTGCGAGCTGTTTGCGGGAACTGGGTTGATCATGTCAAGCCATCCTAATCGTCGATGACCCTTACTTGTCCAGCCAAACCCTGCAAGGTGTCTATACGGCTTCGCCTATTGAGGCATCAGAGGCAAGAGGCAAGCGCCAAGAATACCCGCATCGGAGCCAAGTTCGGCTCGGACTACATGGGTCTTGCGCGGAGACCGCTGCAGCGATTCTTCCGCGCTCGGCGCAGTGAGACGGTAAACATAGCTGCGCATCCGGAGTTCCTCCATCATGCGCGGCGCAAAGAGCTCCCATGCCGCGGAGACGCCTCCGCCCACGACATAGAGCGGCAGGTTCAAAGTATTCACCAGGGCGCCAATGCCGATTCCCAGCGCGGTGCCCACGCGGGCAAAAACGGTCAGAGCGAACTCATCGCCCGCCAGCGCAAGATTAGCCACATCGAGGGCAGTGCGAGGAGTGGCATCCGCAGGCGAACTCGCCTGTTGACGTTGCAGCGTGCGGCTGGCTGCCGCCATGCGCTGCACGCCGGTGGCCGAGGCATAGAGCTCCAGGCATCCCCGGCTGCCGCAGGGGCAATCCTCTCCGTCGGCGATTACGGTATTATGTCCCGCCTCGCCGGCCATGCCGTTATTGCCGTCAAGGATTTTCCCATCGAGGATGATTCCGTTGCCCACGCCGGTTCCAAGCGTCAACATGCACAGAGAAGGCACGGCGTAGGTCTTTCCCGAGCCCAGCCGGAACTCGGCCAGCGCCGCCAGATTGGCGTCGGACTCTATCGTCACCGTTTCGCCTATCGCCTGGGCCAGCGCCTCGCGGAGAGGAAAGCCATCGAAACCGGGCAGGTTGGGCGGATTGCGCATCACCCCTTCAGGCAGCTCGAGCGGACCTGGGGTGCCGATGCCGGCACCCGCAAAATGCGCCCCTCGGCCATATTTATCGAGCAGTACCCTGATCGCGCCGGCCATATCGGCGACTACGGCGGCGGGGCCATCGGAGACCCGTGTCGTTAAGGCGACACTGTCGACAATGCCGCCGGTAGCCGCGCCCGGTTCGCGATAGGCGGAGATTCGTAAATTGGTCCCTCCTAAATCGATGCCAATGGAATAGCGGTCCGAAGTCAATGCGGAAACTCCTCGTGGTCAACGCCGGGGAATCGTTCAAACACCTTTATATCCGAAAGGCAGCCGAACCTCCCGCGAAGAGGAGATACGTGCGGTGTCGCGATTCAAGACAGGCCCCAATGGCAGCGGTTGGCCACTATCGCTGATTCTCTTGCGCCGTACAACTTTCGTTGTACGCGGGGATTTTTCACTTGACACTTTGGTGCAACGGACTGAATGTTACATTACTTGCGGTTTCGCATCGGCACATGAATTGAACAAGGATAAACAGCTTGTCAGGCGTGAGGTTTTGCAGATTTTCTATTGGTCCGCTGTGGTCATGATGATGCCTTGCTCTCAACATGGGAAGCGTTATCCTTGATCGCCCCGAGTCATTCGATTCGACGGACTTATCGTACAAAGCACAGTCAGGATGGTTTCTATGAGAGCAGTGTCGGAATTTGTGCAGTGTAGTCTCCGAGTGGCATGCGCTGGCGCTTCTATTGCCGCATTAACGGTCGTCTCCCAGGCCCAGAACGTAATTCCGGTGCTTCCTTCGGCAAACGTGCGCCTCTCCAACCAGGGTACGAGCGTCGCCATGCCGAACACCTTCGCCAGCGCGCCGCTGAATTTGTCGTGCCCGTCGAGCGGAATCTCGGCGATGCTGTCTGGAGCCCTCCCCGCTGCAAGTACGACGCCGACCAACCTGCTGGTCGATAACTACATCTCCCTGACGGTCAACTCGACGACGACCAACCTTTGCGGACCTCCGGGGCCGGGCGCCGGAGGCAATCCTGCCAGCTGCTTCCGGTCAGCCTATTCCAGCACGGTGGTGGTCGGCACCGATCCGGATTACCCGGATGGGCCGAGCGGACCCTTGGGAGTGGTCGGCGGCGTGGCTCCCATCGACATCTCCGGTTACCTCACATCGGGGGCAAACCAGATCACGCTTGATCTGGTCGATTTCGGCGGATATCTGGCCTCGTCCACGATTAATCTCGTCACCAATTGCTCTCCCACAGGCGCTCTCGGCAGCGGCAAGATTACCGGCAACCCCATCACTCCGACGGACCTCGTGGCGCCCTTTAACTTTAGTACCGCTCCCAATCTGAACGTCCAGTTCTTGACTGATTTCTCGACCGCACAGGGTGACGGCACGCTTACGATTCCCCCCGGATCGACTCCGATTGTGAGCGACCAGGCGCTCGCTCCCTCTTCTTTCCCTGCGCTTGTCCACGGCACCTCGTTCGCAACGTCGCAATGCCTCATCCATCTGGGCGAGTTTCTCACCCCCGCGGACATTGCCGACAACAATCCGGCCTGTAAACTGTTCACTTTCGTCTGCCAGATTGGCACCAATCCGGCTGCGAGCGGGCTGAACTGCCCGACCTCGACCGCGAGGAACATCGTTCTTCAGGACATCTTCGACTTTCCTCCGCTCTCGCTTCCAGACATCACTTACACCAAGGGGAACTTCTCCGAGACCTTTCACCAGGGCTTCGGCTTCCTTGAGGCAAGCGAAGAGTGGCTCAACGACGGTGGCGGCCCTTGCACCTTCGAGCAAGGCACCGACCAGCCTTATTCCTGCCCGGAAAACATCATGACCCAATTCAGCGGCCCCGGATTAGGCAGGGGAACAGGAACATCTCAGCCAGGTATCAATTCTGAATTCATCAGCGTTGGACCCGTCCCCGAGTATCGGACCCACGTCGATCTGAGCCCCTGGCAGAACCAGAAGTGGGTCAACTCGCATGACATTACGGCAACCTTCAACACCAGGTCGCCCATCCTCCCGGCCGGTTTCAACGGCGGCAATCTCAACGGTTTCGAGGCTGCGCCGCCATTCAGCATCACCTATGGAGTGGCGCCCGTGGCGGGCTACCCGTCGACTCCATCGACCGAGTTCCCGGTCCCCGGGGACAAGTCGATCCTGTATCCCGGCGGTTGTCCGGCGCCAGGGACCCCGGCGCCGGCGATCTGGTCGCCTGCTCCGGTTAGCTTGCACGTCGATTCCGACGGGCAATATCTCGTCCACTATTTTGCAACGGACTGCGCCGGAACCGAGGAGCTGTACTTCCGCCAGGACAACACTGGAAGCTGGTACACCACGTTCTACACCGCGATCATGTTCGTCGACACGGTCAAGCCGCAGGTGGTGTCAGGGCCGGTGTTGAGTTGTCCTACACCTTCGGGTGAGCCCCTGGTCTGCTACCTCGCATCGCAGTTTAGCTTTGCGATATTTCGCCAGAACAAGCAGGGAATTGCCACATACCAATGCTCTGACGACTTCTCGGGAGTCGCGCAGTGCGGAGCTCAGTCATACGGCAACCCTGTAACCACTCCAGCGCAAGTCGTCTCGCCAGTAGATACCTCGCAGCTGGGGCTACACACCTATACTGTCTCCGTAACGGATGCGGCTGGAAATGTCGGCACTCCAGTCTCGGTTCCCTACCTGGTCGTTCGAGATCTTCCGGCACGACCGTAATCGAAAGCCCCGTCCGCGGCTCGCGGACGGGGCTTTTTTTGTCTCTGCGCAATCCTTCGTGGGCTGACAGGGCGTGCTGCAGTCATCGCGGCGGTATAAACAACCTGCTACATCGCACGCATGGTTGCATACATCTCTATGAATCCAGATTTATAAAGGGAAGCGAAGCAGATCGGATCCAGCCAAAGGCTGCGATAGCTGGAGCCGGAGCCGACGGTCGCCTACCCGGCACCCCCATGACCGGCCAAGCGACCAGGTCTACTTCCCGCCTGTTGCGCCTACCCAGCGATTGCAGTCATCGAAAATCGCCTTCAGATCCGCGCGGCGGAGAATGTTCTCTGCCCCCGGTTCACTCCGGATCGCGTTCAACATAGCGAGAGATTGCCGATACTCATTCCACGCATCGCCAGAGTTTCCGCTCAGCCGTGACGCCGTAGCTTCGAGATAGTAAATTCTCGCCAGCCGGAGTCGCATCCCGGACTTCTCCGCCGGAGTCGCGGCTCCCTGAAGCACCTGCCGCGCTCCGGAATAGTCTTTTATCTGAATGAGTGCCTCGGCGAGGTAGACCTGGGCTTGCAATGCGAGATTTCGGTCCGAGGTCGCATCTGCGGCCGAGAGCGGGCGAAGACGGCTGACCGCCTCGCTGCCTTTCCCTTGCGCAATCGCCAGGCGGCCGAGGTTCATCTTGGCGGAGAAGATAGCGTCACGATCGTTCCCTTTAGCGACGGCCGGCAAAGCACGATTGAAGAACGGCGCCGCTGCAGCTGCGTCCCCTCGAAACAGGGCAAGCTCTCCTCTCGCGCCAAGGACCCGGGACGTGAGCTCCGGGTTCTTCAACTCAGCGGCGATGCTCTCTGCCTGGTCCAGATAGGGTATTGCCTCTTCGCCTCGTCCCGCCCGGGCAAGAGCTTCGCCGAGATCCAGCAGGGCCAGCCCAAAGTCGCTGTTCTTGTCGCCGATTGCCTGGTAACCCTTGACCGATTGCTGGAGCGAGTCGATGGCCGCTCCAAAACGCGCCTGGTAGCCCAGCACCACGCCTATCTGATGTTCCGCTGAGGCCACACCTACTGGCTCGCCGTTGCTGCGCCATGTGTCGAGGGCGCGTTTGAGTGAAGCAAGCGCATCGTCATATCTTCCCGTGGCGGTATAGGCAAGGCCCAGGCCGGCGAGAGGATCGGCGATTCGCAGAGGCGCATTGATCTTCTCGCCCAGCTCCAGGGCCTGCTGGAAGTACGTGAATGCGCTCTCGATGTCGCCTTTGGCGAGATCGAGGGCGCCGATATTGTTCAGGCACAGCGCCTCGCGATTCTTGTCACCGGCGTCGCGCTCGATCTGCAGCGCATCCCGGTATTGTTTCAGGGCCTCATCATAGGCCCCTCTGCCCTCATATATGTCTCCCAGGTCGATCAGCGAATCCCCGGCCTCTTTCGTGGAGCCAATCTCCTTATAGAGCGCGATTGCCTTGGTGAGGTTGGTGAGCGCAGCATCCTGCTTGCCCATAATGACCTGCACCTGGGCGGTGTCCACCAATGCAACGGCAACGGCGCGCTTCTGCCCGATCTTCTCGCTGACCGCGATCGAGTCTCCAAAATACTTCAACGCCTCTTCGTTCCGGTTGAGGAATCGATAGGCGATTCCCATGGCCAGCAGGATCACCCCGTGCAGCTCCTGGTTGCCACTCGAGTTGGTCAGAATTTCGCCCTGCGCGAGAGGCTCCAAAGCCGTCTGGAAATGGCCGCTCTGCAATTCCATCGCGCCCGAGCGCCACAGGGCTAGGACGTTCTTGGGATCCGCTTTGAGCAGGCCGGCGAAGACGGCTCGGGCTTTGTCGTACGCCGCGGTATCGGCATAGAGCGAGCCCAGCGCAAACTGCACGTCCGTATCGCTGGGCATCGCATGGGCCACCCCCTCGTAGAGTCCGATGGCCTTCTTCTGGTCCTCTAGAATCGCCGCCCGATTCGCGTCGATCATCATCTTCTCAAGTTGCGGCAGACCCTCGGTGGTCGCGAGCTCCGAGGCGCGCTGCGAGGACTGTTCCGCATCCGCCTCGTGGCCGAGGGCCGCCTGGGTCTGGCTGAGCGCCGAATACGCGAGTGCGAATTGCGGGTCCGCGTTTACCGCGCTTTGAAAGGCCTGCGTCGCGTCGATGTTCTTCCCAATGCGCATGAAATCCATGCCCTGGTCGTACGAGCGAAGGGCCTCAATCGACTTGGAGGATGGTTTGAATGCCTGCGCTTTCAGTTCATTGATCTGGTTGGAGGAGAAGCTCAGGGTCTTCCGCACCTGGTCGGCCAGCGAGTCGAGGGCAGCAGGCAACGCCTGCTCCGTCGCTGCGTTGGCAGTGATTGTCGTCGTGTGGTCGCTCTTGATGTCTTGAACCACGGCGGTAATCTGGATCTGCTCGCCCAGCCGGACATATTGCCCAGAGACCGCGATGTCGGTGTTGGTCAACTGGACGATGCGAGCGAGGGTGTTGGAATCGATAGCTTCCCCGGGCGTCAGTTGAAGGTCCGCCAGCACCTGGCGAACGCGGTCACTGGGCAGCGTATGCAAGCGCGAAGACTGCCCGATGTCGGTGCTCAAAGAATCCGCAAGATAAGCGCCAAGCCAGTCAAGCTTGGGATCGCCGGATGCGTTGTGCATGGGCACTACGGTCAGGGTCAGCGCCGGGACCTGGCTTGCCGCGCCAAGTTTGCCGCCGTGAACGCCGGAAGAACGAAATACCAGGAATCCGCCAATTCCCAATGCCAGCAGCAACGCAAGAGCTCCAGACCCTGCGAGCAACCACGGTTTGACCGGGGGCGCGTCTTTGCTGGTCTTCGGCCGGGTGCTGAGCGGCGCCTGGCTCAGCGGACGTTTGCCCTGCCATGCTTCCAGGTCGCCAAGCAACTCGGTCGCGCTTTGGTAACGCACGTCAAGCTCGCGCTCGAGGCAGCGGCTGACGATGGCGCTGATCGGCGCGGGAATGGTGGCATCCAGGTCGGAGACCGGAACGACTCGTTCCTGGGTCCGTTTGATGAGGCTGGCCAGCGCGCTGTCGGCGCGAAACGGGATCGCGCCGACTCAGCAGTTCGTAGAAGATCACGCCCAGGGAGAAGATGTCGGAGCGCTGGTCGAGCTCCTGGGCAAGCGCCTGCTCGGGCGACATGTACTCCATGGTGCCGACCAAAGCGCCGGACTGCGTCATGCCATCGCCGCCCAGCGTCCGCGCCAGCCCGAAATCCATCACCACCACGCGGCCGTTGTTGTCGCGCATGATGTTCTGCGGCTTGAGATCGCGATGAATCACGCCAACTGCGTGGGCCGCCTCAAGCGCGCGGCAGACCTGCTGCATAATGTCCACCGCTTCTTCAGCGGACAATTTGGTCTTCTCATGGATCAGCGAACGCAGGTCCTGCCCCTCGACGAATTCCATGGTGATGAACTTCATGCCTTCGGCTTCGCCGAGGTCGTAGATGCGCACGACGTTCTTGTGCGTGACCTGGGTGGCGAGGATGAGTTCCTGCTTGAAGCGGTCGATGATGGACTGATTGCCGGCCAGGTCGGGGCGAATGACCTTCAGCGCAATGGTGCGGTTGAGCTCGATGTCCAGGGCCTGGTAGACAGCGCCCATGCCCCCCACGCCGAGAATATTGAGTATCTGGTAGCGCCCGCCGAGCAGCGATCCGGTCTCCAGAATCGGCGCGCCCGTAAAGACATTGATCTGCCCGGATGCTGTTCTCTGCCCCATCGGTCCGCCGACCATGGTGGGAGCGCCAGGCGCGATATTGCGGATGGGGATGTCCGATAGCTTCCGGCCGGGAATGTCGATGATCGTCGGCGAATCGAGCGGAACTGTTGTCCCCGGGGAAGAACTCTCGCCGGGAACTGGGACCCGGATTCCGGCCCCTGCGTTCCATTTATCGTCGCGCCGCTCTCGGCCTTTCTCATCCATGAAAACAGGTTGCTCCGGGTCGCATTTCAGCAACCCCTTCGGTCCCACGTGGAATTTTAGGCAGCAGTGGATTTCACATGCGTTGATACGAGCCCGGTGACAGGAGTATATAACGCGCAGGGACGAGATTCGCGAGATTCAGCAGGGCTGCTTTACAACTCTGGGGCCCATAAACTTCCCGCGTATGCAGGGTGACTTTGAGTAAACCAAAGTGCCCTTCTCATTGGTGACCCCGGCGGCCGAATCGTTTCAGACCGGAAGCTGCAAGAGGCATGATTTGCGGCTTAGCGTGCCGCGCTAGGCTTCCCGCTTGCGACCGCTGAAGAACCCTTTGAGTCTTGCGGCGCGGACGCAGACATGCTCCTTTCGGGAGCGGGAGCTTCCGCGTTCGACTTCTCCGTGGATGGTGGCACTCCGTTCGGAAAGTCAGCCGGAGTCAGGTATTGGACAATCAGCGACACCCGGCGATTGGAGGGGTCAAGCGGGTGAAGTGGGTCCCGCAGGCGCTGATCGGAAAATCCGCGGACCTGGGAGACCTGGTTCGCGCGAAGCCCGCCAGGGTGTTGCATAAGCCTCCGCGCGACATTAGCTCGATCCTCGGAGAGCTCCCAGTTGGTATACAGCGGGTTGGTTCCGGAGAACGGTTGAGCATCGGTGTGGCCTTCGATCGAAACCCGGTTAGGCACAGTCGAAAGCTTGTCGGCAAGCAGGTTCAGCATTTCCTTGCCGGCCGGCTTAAGAGTAATGCTGCCGGTGTCGAAGAAACTTCCGTCCTTCGATTCCAGAAGCTCAATCCGCAGGCCCTCCGGAGTAATTGTCATCTCAACTTGCTTTGAAAGGTCTTTCAGGTTGGGGGTCTGGTGGATCTGTTTCTGCAACTGCTCTTTAAGTTTCTCGATGTTCTCTTTGGTAAAAGGAATTGATTCGCCAACCCCCGATTGCAACGACCCGCTGTCAGTGGGTTTGCCCATCGGGTCGTTGAAATAACCGGCAATCACCTTCTTGGTATGTTCGCTCGTGTTGAGCAGCCAGAGAACGATGAAGAGGGCCATCATGGCAGTGACGAAGTCGGCATAGGCGACCTTCCACGCGCCGCCATGGTGGCCGCCGTGACCCTGGACTTTCTTGATGATGATTATCGGTGGCTTTGGCATCGCTGAGTTAGGCTGCCTCCTCGGCTGGCGCGGCGACGCCCGAAACGCCTCTGCAGGCGGCTTCCAATTCCTCAAAGGTGGGCCGGACCCGCAACGGAATCGCCCGCCGCGCAATTTCGACGACGATCTGCGGGGCATTGCCCTTCATCGAAGCGAGCATGAGTACCCGCAGCATGTATATATAGCTGTGCTCATCGTCGACGGCCTTGGCCATGTTGGAGCTTAGCGGACCGACTACTCCGTAGCACAACAGAATGCCCAGAAAGGTGCCCACCAGCGCCGCCGCCACTTTCTTCCCCAGCTCTTCCGGTGGACCGCTCAATGCGCCCATGGTGATGACCACGCCAAGCACCGCGGCTACGATGCCCAGGCCAGGCAACGCGTCCGCGACCGTCGAGAGCGCGGAGATTGGCGCAGAGGCGCCGTGGTGCGCGACCTCCATGTCCCGCTCCATCATCTGGTCCATGTCGAACGGATCAACGCCTCCGGTGATGATCATGCGCATGGTGTCGCAGACAAAGTGGCACACATGGTGGCCTTTCAGGAACTCGGGATACTGTTTGAATATCTCGCTCTCGGCGGGCTGCTCGATGTCGGATTCGATCGAGAGCAGGCCGCCCCGGCGTACCTTGTTCAACAGGTCGAACATCATCTTCAGGGTCGACAGATAGCGGTCCTTGCCAAACTTGGAGCTGCCCAGCGTCCCCAGTAGCGCGCCGATAATCTGCTTCAGAATATGCAGCGGGTTCGCGGTAAGCAGCGTGCCCAAAGCGGCGCCGGCAATGATCAGCACCTCGGCTGGCTGGACCAGCACCGCGAGATGTCCCTTCTCCATCAGGAAGCCGCCGATTACTGCGCCAAAGACCAGGACGATTCCGATTATGACAAACACGCTTTGCTCCCTGGGATTGGTTCGGCGTCGGTATGACACCCGCCGTGCCTTCGGCCGGGTCTTCCTGCGCGAAAAAACCACCGGCTCAACGACCCTATCGGCATCGAGGCAATTGAACTTCACGCTTTCCAGGAATGGGAAGTAGAGGCGAAGACGGGTTTCGGGAAGCGTCACGAGGTTGACGCCGGTCTCGGGTCTTCGGTTATTTCGCTGCCGGGTCGGCGCTGAGGGCGGAGATCGGAATTTGCACGATGAATTCGGTCTTGCCAGGCTCCGTCGTAAAGCTGATGTGGCCCCCGTAAGAGCCGACCACGATACGGTGGGCGATGTCCAACCCCAGGCCGGTCCCGACGCCGACTGGCTTGGTGGTGAAAAACGGTTCGAAGATGTGCTTACGGTGTTCTTCTGAGATGCCCGGGCCCTCGTCGGCAATACCCACGCCGATGGTGTCGTTTTCCACCCAGGTGCGGATATGAATCGTGCCCCGCTCCGGACTCGCATCGATGGCGTTGTCGAGCAGGTTGGTCCATACCTGGGTCAGGCCGGCGCCCTTGCTCTTGACAATCGGCAGGTCGGCCGAAAACTTCTTGTCGAGCTTCAGGTCCTTGGGCCGGAACTTGTGCCATAGGATGGTGAGCGTGCTGCGCAATCCATCGTGAATATCGACCGGATGCATCTGGCCGGCACTCTCGCTGTGAGAATACTTCTTCACCGCCATTACCAGCTCGGAGACGCGGCTAATACTCTCCTCAATGGTTTCGACGAGCTGCATGCTCGACACCAGCGAGACCAGCCAGTTGAGCGCATCGGAGAAAGACGCACCGTTGACCGACCGGTTGGGGAAGGCGTGCTGAGCGCAGACTAGATCGGATTGAGTCAGGCCCGTGGAGGTCAGAGTTGGAGCGATCTGCCAGCTGTTTTCGACGCCTGCTTCATCGAGCCACTCGGCGAGCGATTCTTCCGCGTCGGACTGGTCGATGGAATTCATCGCGCTCGGCTTTTCGCCATTCAGAGCGCGGATCTGAAGCTCTTTTATGCATTCCAACTGTTCTGTCGGCATCGGAAGTTCACAATAACGCAGGCTGATCTTCTGCAACTGCACCAGGTTTTGCCGCAGCTGGGCCGCAGCTCGCCTGGCAGCGGTGCCGGGATTATTCAACTCATGCATCAGGCCCGCCGAGAGCGTTCCCAGCGCCATCAGCTTCTCGCGATGGACGGCGAAGGTCTGGTAATGCTGAAGCCGCATTTGAGTGTTGTGCAATACGGCGCTGCGCACCACCGGGCAAGAGGCCATCAGCCGCCAGAATCCCTCTTCGCTAATTCCGATCAGGATCGCGTCGCTGACGACTTCAGGAGACGCGATTTTGGACTTGCGTCCGGTCAGCAAAGGCACTTCGCCAAAACTGTTGCCCGCCGTGCAGCAGAAGGCGTAAGCCTTCGATCCATCCGCTTCCTGCTTGAACGAGCGCACTTCGCCCTCGACAACCCCCCAGAATCCGGAAAGCTCCTGGCCGTCAAGAAAATAGACCGAACCGCGCGGTGCGTGCACGAGTTCGATCTGGCCAAGGCAGGCTGCGTCTTCTTCGCGGAGCTGCGAGAAGACATCGATTTGACGCAACTGAGAAAAGGCTTCCCGAGCGTCTACAGTCTCAACGATCGCGGTTGGTTGTTCGGCTTGCATATTGGCGAATGGCCCCTAGAACCTGGCCAGGTACTGGTGCATGAACTGCACCGAAATCGAACCCTCTCCGACGGCAGAAGCCGCTCTCTTTATCGATCCATGCCGGACATCTCCAGCGGCAAAGATCCCCGGCGTACTCGTTTCCAAAAGAAACGGTTGCCGGTCTTCCTTCCACACCTTCGGCGGTCGCCCCTCGACCATGATGTCTCTTCCCGTGAGGACGAAGCCATTGGGGTCGCGCATCACCGAATCCGGCAGCCAGTTCGTGTTGGGCGCCGCGCCGATGAATATAAAGAGGGCAGACGCTGAGCGCTCACTCTCTCCAGCCGGTCCGTAAACCCGAATCGACTCAAGCCTTTGGCCGCCACCCGCTCCGATCACCTGGGCATTGGCCTCCACCACAATATTTGATGTTGCAGCGATCTGATCGATTAAATATTTCGACATGCTGCTGATTAAGGAGTCGCCGCGCACCAGCATGGTCACTTTTCGGGCGTATTTGGCGAAATACATGGCCGCCTGACCAGCGGAATTGGCGCCACCGACGATAAAAACCTCCTCATCGCGGCAGGAAATGGCCTCCGTCATCGCTGCGCCGTAGTACACCCCGGCGCCGGTGAACTGCTCCAGGCCAGCCACGTCGAGCCGGCGATAATTGACGCCCACGGCGATCAGGATCACCCGGCAAGAGAGTTCTTTGCCGTCCGCGAGGCAGAGATAGTGGTAGTGGTCCTGGCTTCGAATCCCTACCGCGTTCTGAGTCAGGAGCTCGGTACCGAATTTGTTAGCCTGCAGCAAAGCCCGCTTGGCCAGCTCCGCGCCGCTGATTCCGGCGGGAAAACCAAGATAATTTTCGATCCGCGAGCTGCTACCGGCCTGTCCCCCGGGCGCCTCGGGTTCTAGCAGGAGGGCGCGCAAACCCTCCGATCCGGCGTAGACCGCCGCTGCAAGCCCCGCCATGCCCGCTCCGACGATCACCACATCGTAGAAGTCGCGTTCGGCGGTAACGTGCAAGCCGATCTTCGCCGCAAGCTCGACCTGGGTGGGTTGCGCGAGGGCGCTGCCGTCGGCAAACAGCACCGCCGGCAGCTTGTGCTCGTCGAGATTGTAGTGGGCGAGCAGTTGCAGCGCCTCGTCATTATGCTCGGGGTCGAGCCACACGTAGGGCACCTGGTTGCGAGTCAGAAAATCCCGCACCTGATGGTCCCGAAGCGACCACCTGGGACCAATCACGCGAATCCCCTCGAAAGGCGGCCTATAGCCGTCCTGCCAGGATCCAAGCAAGTCATCAAGCACCGGATAGAGCCGTTCTTCCGGCGGGTCCCACGGCTTGGTCAGGTAGTAATGAATCTTTGCCGAGTTGATGGCCCGAATCGCCGCTTCGGTGTCGGCATAGGCGGTAAGCAGCGCGCGCTTAGCATCCGGATACAACAACTGGGCCTTTTCCAGGAATTCGACGCCCGTCATGCCAGGCATGCGCTGATCGGAAAGAAAGAGCGCCACGGAGTCACGGCGATCGAGCAGTTGGCCGCAGGTATCCAGTGCCGCCTGACCCGAACCCGCGCGCAGAATCCGGTAGGTTGCGCCATATTGACGGCGCAAGTCCTGCACCACCGCCTCAAGGACGCTGATGTCGTCGTCAACCGCGAGTATGATTGGCTTTCCCATGTATATTGGTGCTCCTGTGGTGGGCCCGACGCGCAATACCAAGTCTTTCTATCAGTCTAAGTTGTTTCGGGGGTGTGCGTCCCGGTTCAATCCGCCCGGCGCACAAATCAGGCCAGATGTTTGCGAACTGGACAACTGAACCGGCCGTATACGCTTTCGTTAGCCGGAACTAAAGGGCCGTTGCTCCGTTTGCCGGTCTTTTTTTTTGAATTCCCTTTTTCGTGACGACTGGTTTAGTGTATTCCTCAAAGAATGACGGGCTTGAGCCTCGTCCCAACTCGATCGAGTGGCGGGTTGCAAGGGGCTACCTATCAAGCACCAGCCGTACGGCGGATGTTCATTTACTTTTCGGTAACCCGTTTGTCTGAATAGAAGACACTGGAAGTGTCTCGGACCGAGACTGACGATAAGCGAAGTGTGTTTCGCGAAGAACGGCGATTCGGATAGAGAAAATTCTCGCCATTGGACCGCGAATCGGAGAGTTAGCATGCCTTTTGCACAGCTCGCAAGAGGTATTGACAACCCATTCCGCGAGAGGATGCAGGATGCATAAGGTCATTCTTGCCGATAATCAGGCGATCTTCAGGACCGGCACGGCGAAGGTCCTCGGGATGGAAGACGACCTCCGAATCATCGCCCAATGCCCGGACTGTCCTCGGCTCTATCACGCGCTGACTACATTTCGCGGCGCCATCGTGATCGTCGCGGCGTCGATGCATCCGGACCTGGCGCAGGTGATCGCCGGCGCGCGTTCGGCGGGGAGCCGGCTGATTCTCATTGCCGAAAACGGTGACGTGCCTCCGCCTGCTGTCTCCAGTGACCTGCATGGATTGGTCTATCGCAATGTCTCGAAGACCGCCCTACTGGAAACTGTGCGCCAGGTCATTCGCGGCGAGCGCTTGATCCATCCGGTGGAGGCAAGCAAAGACGCCGGACCCGAAGACCTGGTTGGCGCAAGGGTCCGCGATCGCCTTACTCCGAAAGAGATGAAGATCGTCGCGCTGATCGTGCAAGGCTGCAAGAACCGCGAGATCGGCTTGCGGCTGGGCACCACCGAACAGGTCATCAAGAACTATCTGCGGAGCATCTATGACAAGACCGGTGTCTCCGACCGATTGGAACTGGCGCTGTTTACCATCCATCACCGCATGCTGGCGGAGGCCGCAAACGAAGTTGGCAACCTGATGGACGCACAGACCGAAGAACTTGTACGGCACTGAATCTCCGCGGGGATGCCGAGGCTCAGATTTTTTCCGCCACGGATTTCGCCTGGGTGAAAAGATACAAATAGTCCGGCCCGCCAGCCTTCGAGTCTGTTCCTGACATGTTGAAGCCGCCAAATGGATGCGCACCCACCATCGCTCCAGTGCACTTGCGATTGAGATATAAATTGCCCACGTGAAAGTCCTTCCGGGCCCGCTCAAGCTTGGCCCGGTCATAGCTGTAAATCGCCCCCGTAAGGCCATATTCAGTGTTGTTGGCGATGGCCAGCGCGTCTTCGAAGCCCCGCGCCTTGATGATCGCCAGCACCGGGCCGAAGATTTCTTCCTGGGCAATGCGTGCATCCGGCGATACATCTGCGAAGACCGTTGGGGCAACATAATACCCGCCCTCCGCGGTCTCAACGGCTTCTCCGCCAGCGATCAATCGTCCCTCGGACTTCCCTGTTTCGATGTACTTGAGGGTCTTCTGAAGAGACACAGCGTTTATCACCGGTCCCATGTTTGGATTTGACGCCGGATCGCCGACAGATAGCGACGCAGTCCTCTCCCGAATTCGCTCGACGAAGATGTCATAAACCTCTTCGTCGACAATTGCCCGCGAACAGGCCGAGCACTTTTGCCCGCTGAAGCCGAAAGCCGCCGCCACCACTCCTTCGACCGCTGCGTCGAGATCGGAATCGGCGCTGACGATGGTCGAATCTTTACCACCCATCTCGAGGATCGTGCGCTTGATCCAGAGTTGCCCAAGCGGCGTCTTCGCCGCCTTCTCGTTGATCTCTAGACCCACCGCCCGTGATCCGGTGAAAGCAATGAAGCGTGTCTTCGGATGCTCTACCAGCGCGTTGCCGAATGTCGGCCCAACTCCCGGGCAGAGGTTGACGACGCCCGGAGGCATTCCCGCTTCTTCAAGCACCTCCAGGAATTTCGCCGCGATTGTCGGCGAATCGACCGAGGGCTTGAGCACCACGGTATTCCCCGTAACGATCGCCGCCGCCGTCATCCCCGCCATGATTGCGAAGGGGAAGTTCCACGGAGGAATGACCGCGCAGACGCCCAGCGGGATGTAGATCAGGGCATTTTTTTCTCCGGGAAGCTGGATGGGTGTGGTTGCACCCGCCAGACGCAGCGCCTCGCGAGCGTAGAACTCGAGGAAGTCAATGGTCTCCGCGACGTCGGCGTCTGCCTCGGCCCAGTTCTTACCAACTTCGTAAGTCAGCCACGCGCAGAATTCAAACTTGCGCTCGCGAATGATCTCTGACGCCCGTAACAGCAACGAGGTTCTCACCTCGATCGAAACATACTTCCAGCTTTCAAAGGCCTTCAAGGCCGCCTGAATCGCAGTCTCGGCGTACTCCACCCCCGGGTTCTGGTGAACCCCGATGACCTGCGCTGGCCGCGCCGGATTATGAGACTCGATCTTCTCCGAAGTATGAAACCGCTCGCCGTCGATGATCAGCGGATATTCACGACCCAGCAGATCGCCGACATATTCCAATGCAGCTTGCATCGCGTGCCGGTTTGCGCTGGCGGAAAAGTCGGTGAAAGGCTCGTTGCGGTAATCGCCTTGGGGAGTGCGAGGAAGAATGACAGTGCTCATCGTTGCGGTAGCCATAGCAATTCAAGTTTACTCCGAGATGAGCGATGGATTCCGGAGAGCAAAGATCCGCCCCGCGATCTTTGCTCGCTCGACTATCTGGTTACCCGCTAGGAACCAGCCGTAATCCGCTCCGTCGCCGCCGACATCTTTGCCGTTCGATCCAGCTTGTCCCAGCTGAAGGGCCTTCCGTCGATCGCCCGCTTGATGGTCTTGAAGATCACGATCGAAAAGACCTGCCGATAGGCGAAGCGTTGCAGCCAGATGTGGAAGAGCAGCCATCCATCTCCCTTGTTGGCTTGGTGCCGGGGTTCAAGCGAGAAGGCGAGGCTAGATGTGAGGAAATCGATAACCAGGAAGCCGAGGAAGTAAACCAGCAGCTTCTCGAAATTCGCCGCGCTCGCCGCCAAAGGGTGGAAGTGTCGATCGATGAGATAGTGGATCACTCCGGCCACGAACATGATGTCGATAAGCGGCGACACCAGCGGCAATAGCAGCTGGAAGATGAGGATGTTCGGCAGGGCGAAGAACCCCATCGCTTTATTTTTCGTGAAGGCGCCGCGGTGCTTGAAGATCGCCTGGAGTGTGCCGAACGACCAGCGGAAGCGCTGCTTCATCAGCCCGCGCATATCGACTGGCGCTTCCGTGAAGGCCAAAGAGTGATCTTCGTAGACAACGCGATAGCCCTGCTCGAGCAGGTTCATCGTGAGGTCGGCGTCTTCGGCCACAGTGTTGAGCGGATAGCCACCTGCATGACGAACTCCCGAGGTACGCCACGCCCCGATCGCACCAGGAACAACGGTGACTACACCGAAGAGGTCAAGCGCGCGCCGCTCGAAGTTCTGGCTGGTGATGTACTCGAGCGCCTGCCAGCGTGTCCATAGGTTCACGCGGTTTCCCACCTTCGCGTTGCCGGCGACCGCGCCGATCTCGGGGTCGGCAAAATGCCGGACCAGCTTCGAAACGGCATCCGGCGCGATGACCGTGTCCGCATCGATGCCCACATAGAACTCCTCTGTAAGGTGCTCGATGCCGAAGTTGAGCGCACCCGCCTTGCCGCCGTTGCCTTTGGTCAGTACCGTCACCCGGCCATCGGCGATCTCCTTCGCAAAGGCCTCGCGGGCAACTTCAAAGGTGCGGTCTTTCGACCCGTCGTCGATCACGATGACGCGCATGTTCGGGTAGTCGGAGTTGAGCACCGAACGCACCGTGGCCACGATTACCTTTTCTTCGTTGTAGCCTGGCACAAGCACTGCGACGGGCGGCTCAAAGGCGCCTGGTTCCGGCAGCTTGCGCGTTCGCATCCGATCGATAAAGGCGCAGATGCCCACCACGATCAGGCGCCCACTCATCAACACGTCGCCAAAGAAGAAAACGAAGACGCCGAATTTGACGAAGACGGCGTAGGCGATGAACGCCAGCGAATCGATCCGCGCCTGCCATCGCATTTTTGGCGAGATCGGCGGCATCACCTCGGCGGTCGTCTTGCCCAGCAGCTCCGATACCGGGACGATCTCATAGCCCTTGGCGCGCAGCGTCTTAATCAGCAGCGGCAGCGCGGCCACGGTCGCCGAACGGTCGCCCCCGCCGTCATGCATCAGAATGACGCTGCCCCGAAACCACGGCCGGTCCTTCATCGCTGCCAATTGCGTCAATACGCCGTTGGTGATCTCCTGGGGACTCTTGATAGGATGTTCGTTCCAGTCCTCGGTGTCGATCTTGTTGCCGATGATGATGTAGCCCATCTGTTCGATCAGATCGATGGGAGCTGCCTGATCGTTGGTGTCTGGTTCCTGATCGATCGAGTAAGGCGGCCGGAAGTAGAGCGGCTGCAGTCCCAGTTTGCTCGCAAAGAGCCTTTCCGTCAGATTCAGCTCCAGCTCGAGCTGGCGGGAAGAGATTTCGCTGATGTCGGGATGGGTGAAGGTGTGGTTCCCAATCTCGTGACCTTCGCTGACATACCGCTGAAGCAGCCCGACATTATTTTCGGCCTGATCACCGATCACAAAAAAAGTGGCCTTAACGTTCTCGCGCTTCAGGATGTCTAGAATCTTCGGCGTCCACTTTGGATCGGGGCCATCGTCAAAGGTCAGAGCCAGTTTCTTCGGGTTGTAGCCATACTGCTTGATGGTGTACGAACGCGGATAAGAGGGCATTCGCTCGTCGGTGATCGTAAAATTCTCCGAATCCATCGACAGTGTCCGCGAGCCATTCGCTGGTCGCCCCGTGACCCGGAGGATGTCCCCTTCGCCCTCGTTATTGACGTCCTGCCCGGGAGGAACGACCTTGAGCCCATTCGGTGCATCAGGCGCACTCGGATGGTCCCACACCGACCAGATGGTCGGATCTTCCTTGCCCAGGCGCCACAGCACGAAGGTCCTTAACCCCAACTGCCGCGCCGCCCGCATTTCGTTCAGAGCCGTGACTCCGTCCAGGAACCAAACCTGGTGCCGTTGATGGCTGTCTTCATCGTCATAGGCGAAGTGGGCGTTAAGCTCGTCTCCCTCGAGATGGACATCGGCCTCGGAATCGGCTGCCTCTTGCCATACCTCCTGCACCGTCAGGTCGCGCGAGTCGACCACCTTCAGCTTGGCGTCCGGCTTCGCCGTTCCTTTCGCCGGAAGCTGCTCCGTCCAGTCGTAGCCGTAATTGCCCAGGGCACAGATGATCTTCTGTTTGGGCACCATCTTGAGCACGCGACGGAGATTGCCCTCGAACCAGTCCTGCGACGCGATGGGCCCCGGATCGCTGCTGATCTCGTGCTCGTCGTAGTTCATCAGAATGATGCCGTCCGTAGTCGTCGCCAGCGAGCGCAATTCGTCATCGTCGGCGCTCACCTGCACGTTGACGTAGAGGCGCAGGTTCTTCGCTCGAAAGTCGGAATAAAGCTCCGCAACGAAAGCCAGGTAGGCGTCCTCGGCATCGTCGGGAACTTCTTCCAGATCGAGCGCAATTCCGTGATACTGAGGGCTTCCCGCAAGAAATGTGTTGATCTGCTGGCGCAGGTTCTCCGTCGCCTGGTGGTTCTTGAGCAGGTCTCCGACGGTCTCTCCCCACTTGTCGGTGAGAATGTTGTAGTCGTTCACCATTGGGAAGACTTCGGTGTCTTCCTTGCTGTCCTCGATCACCCGGCGGACTTTGTTTTCCGGATCGATGCCATGCACCCCCGCCGCATCGACCACGTCGTAGATATGCACCGGATATAGGGCGGTCGACGCTTTGAGCTTGCCATCGGCTGACATCACATGCAGCCAGTCGGGAAAGAGCATGTCGATCTGATGAATATGCTGCTTGAGCGAGGAGTAGCTGCCCTCGTCATCAACGTAAAACGCTGCACGGAGACCTTCATCCGTATTCAGCGGAATCTCGGATGGCTTGCGTCGCGTCTTGCGGTGGGTGGCGCGATATCCTTTAGCCCTGAATGGCGGCTGGTTCTCTTTGAGGGCTTTGTAATTGCGCTTCTGTGTGGGCAGCAGCAGCTCGGGCAGCGTCTGTCGCCGGTAGACGCTGATGATGAACGTCACCAGCACCAGGGTCGACAGCACCGCCGCAACGTCGAAGATGCGCCGAAGGCGCTTCCACCGCTTGCGGTCGGGATCGTGGAAGATTTGCTTGCTCATGTGGCCCAATACGAGACTATAGGAAGCGGACTTGGCGGGAAAAGCAGCCTGAAGGGGCTCGGGCCGCTGCTATCATTCGCATTGATGCGGCCCAAGCGCTCCCGCTCCCGGATTTCCATCCTGATCTCCGTCTTGCTGCCCCTTGCGGCGGGCGCGGCGCTGCGGCTGTGGTTCATTCACGCCTACCCTGAGGTCGACGGCGATCCGCTGATTTATGGCGATATCGCCAAAAACTGGCTCCAGCACCATATCTATGGATTGACAACAGACGGGGCCATCCATCCGACGCTGATCCGGCTTCCCGGATATCCGCTCTTTCTGGCGCTCTGCTTCGCTCTCTTCGGCACCGAGCATTATCACGCCGTGATGTTCGCCCAGACGGCGATTGATCTCGGAAGCTGCCTGCTGATCGCAGCGCTCGTCCGCCGCATCTGGGGCCGGCGTGGCGCGCTCGCAGCGTTGTGGCTGGCAGCGCTTTGCCCCTTCACCGCGAACTATGCGGCCACTCCGTTGGCGGAGAGCCTGTCGATCTTTTGCGTGGCATTGGGGTTTTATTCGCTGTTGAGATTGCTGGAAAAGCCCAACGTCCGCTGGCTGATCACAATGGCCTTTGCCATGAGCTTCGCCGCGATGCTGCGGCCCGACGGCGCGCTGCTCGCCTTTGCGCTCTGCGGAGGACTTGTGGTCTATGGCTTTTTCGGCGGCCACGGCACGCGACTCACGGCCAGCCAGGGCGTGAAGCTCGCCATAGTGGCGGGCGTGCTTTCGGTGCTCCCCTTCATTCCCTGGACCATCCGGAATTATCAGGTCTTCCACGTCTTCCAGCCACTGGCGCCACGCTCGGCAATGGACCCCGGAGAGTTCACCTACCCCGGTTTCAATCGCTGGGTGAAGACCTGGTGCGTCGATCTCGTCTCGACCTCCGAGGTCTACTGGAACGGCAACAGCGACAAGATCGAGATCAAGAACCTGCCGCCACGGGCCTTTGACAGCCCGGAACAATTCGAGCGGACGAAAGAGCTGCTCGACGACTACAACCAAACCACCACGCTTACGCCCGAGATCGATGCCCGCTTTGAAGAGCTGGCCCAGCAGCGCATCCACGGCCATACGCTGCGCTACTACGTCGTTCTGCCGGTGCTTCGGCTGCTGGACATGTGGCTGCGTCCACGCACTGAGACCCTCTGGATCGAGATGCGCTGGTGGGACCACTATCATCATCCCGAAGAATCCGACTTTGTCTATTTCTATGGCGGGCTTAATCTCGCCTATCTGCTTCTCGCGGTGGTGGGGCTGTTCCGCTGGCCAAAGCTTGCGGGAACCATGCTGGCCTTCGTGCTCCTGCGCTGCGCCCTGCTCTTAACGCTCGACGCGCCGGAACCGCGTTATACGCTCGAATGCTTTCCCGTGGTGATCGCGCTCGCAGGCGTCGCTCTGGGAGGGCGGCGGCGGCAAGAACCGAACCTTTCGGGCGTGTAGACTTTTTCTGTGAGTGCCTCACCAGATTCGGCCCGGCCCGGCCAACTCGACTTCACCTTTGAAGCCCCCAAACCAACTCCACGGCGCATCTGGACCGTTGCCGAGCTGGTGGGCGACGTCCGCGAGTCGGTCGAGCGGCAATATCCGGATTTATGGGTTGAAGGTGAGGTTTCGAACCTTCGTCCAGCTCAGTCAGGGCATATCTATTTCACGCTGAAAGACGGCGACTCGCAGCTCCCCGCAGTGCTCTTCCGGCGGCAGGCCTCATTACTCCGATTTCGCGCCGAAGACGGCCTGCATGTGCTGGTCCGCGGCAAGGTTTCGGTCTACGAGCAGCGCGGGCAGATGCAGCTCATCGCCGAATTCATGGAACCGGTGGGCGCCGGGTCGCTCCAGATCGCCTTTGAACAACTCAAAGCCAGGCTTCAGGCGGAAGGCCTCTTCGACGCTGAACGAAAAAGGCCGCTGCCCGCATTTCCCCATTGCATTGGCATCGTGACCTCGCCGGCGGGTGCCGTGATTCGCGACTTCCTCAACGTAGGCGCGCGCCGTCACGAAGCGCTGAACGTGCTGCTCTATCCCGCGCTGGTGCAAGGCGCCTCCGCGGCAGCGGAGGTCGCGGCGGGAATCGAGTATTTCAATCGAGCGAAAAGCGTCGATGTAATCGTGATCGCCCGCGGGGGCGGTTCGCTCGAAGACCTCGCCGCCTTCAACAGCGAAGTGCTGGCGCACGCGATTGCTGCATCCGAACTGCCGGTGGTCTCGGCGGTTGGCCACGAGACCGACTTCACCATCGCGGATTTCGTTGCCGACCTGCGCGCCCCCACGCCCTCGGCCGCAGCGGAGCTCATCACCGAGGCCCAGCATAAGGTCGCAGAGCTGGTCGAGGGCTTCTGGCATCGCTTGCAGCGCGCTTGCCGCTACCAGCTCATCCGCTCGCGGGAGCGGTTCACTCGGGTGCAGATGGACGCCTCTTCGGCTAGCCTGCGCGACGCTTTTGGCCGGCGACAGCAGCGTCTCGACGAGCTTCGTTTCCGCCTGGAAGCAGCATGGCGCGAAAGACTCCGTCTGGCTACAGAACAATTCAACGCCAACCTCGCGCGGCTACTGCGTCAGGACGCGAGCCATCGCCTGTCGTTATTAGGAGAGCGCCTGACAAGCCTGGAGGCGCGGCTGGCGCATCTGGCCTCGACCCGCGTGCAATCGGCACGGTTTCAACTGCGGCATTTTGAAGCTCGTCTGCACAGCCTTTCGCCGCTGGCGGTGCTGCATCGCGGTTACTCCCTCGTCTATGACCAGGCCGGGGCATTAGTGAGGAGCGCGACCGCAGTGAGCGCCGGAGACACGCTCACCACACGCTTCGCGGACAACAGTTTAACCAGCCGCGTGTTATCAATCGAAGGGACCATAAAAAGCGCCTGATGAGTGAATTGCGAAAGCTGTTTGGCACCGATGGAATTCGTGGCGTGGCAGGAGAGTACCCGCTCGACACAAAGACGATTTTCGCAACCGGAGTCGCGCTGGCGCGGCTGCTCGGCGGCGGCAACCAACATCTGCGGGTATTGCTCGGCGCAGATACGCGCGAATCCAGCGCGTGGATTGCAGCGGTGATCGCCGAGGGCCTGCAGAACGGCGGCGCAGAGGTCGCGAATGCAGGGGTGATTACTACTCCCGGAGTCGCCTACCTGACCCATAGGAACGGCTTTGCCGCCGGCATTGTCATTTCGGCCTCGCATAACCCCTGGCGCGATAACGGAATTAAGATTTTCGCCAACGACGGTTACAAATTACCTGACGAGGTCGAGCTCAAGATCGAGGCTGAGATTTTTCGGCAGCTGGAAAACGGCACTCGCGTCGACACGCCTTTCCTCGCCCCTGCGGTCGACCCCAAATTTGTCATTGAATATGAGCAGTATCTCTGGAAATTATTTCCAGCACTCGATTTGACCGGGCTGCGCCTGGTCATCGACTGCGCAAACGGCGCGGCATCGGCCATCGCGCCCGACCTCTTTACTCGACTTGGCGCGCGCGTCGACGTCACTCACGCGGCTCCCACTGGCCGCAACATCAACGCGGATTGCGGCGCGCTCCATTCAGAAATCGTCGCTGCGGAGACGCTGAAATGGAGTGCCGATATCGGCATCACCTTTGACGGCGACGCCGATCGCGCACTCTTTGCCGACGCCCACGGGAAGGTCGTCAACGGCGACGGAGTGCTGCTGCTCGCGGCCCGCGATCTGCAGCATCGAGGCGCGCTGAATCAGCACAAAGTAGTAGCGACCACGATGTCGAACATGGGCCTTGAAGCGGCCCTGCGCGCCGACGGCGTTTCGATGCTGCGCGCTCCGGTCGGCGACAAATATGTTCTCGAATGGATGAAGAAGCACCACGCCTCGTTGGGCGGAGAGCAGTCCGGGCACATCCTCTTCCCCGCGCTTAGCACAACCGGCGACGGATTGCTCACCGCCCTCGTCGTGCTCGACATCGTTCGCCGCTCCGGCAAACCGCTGCACGAGCTCACCGCCGATCTAAAGGTCTTTCCCCAGGTGATCGTGAACGTGAAAGTGAAAGAAAAACGCCCGCTTGAGGAGTTTGTAACGATCACAGATACAATTCGCGCCGCCGAAGCCGACCTGAAGGACAACGGCCGCGTCGTCGTGCGCTATTCAGGCACCGAATCGCTCGCGCGAGTGATGATCGAGGCCGAATCGCACAGCCTGATGCAGTTTCACGCCGAGCGAATTGCCGGTGCGATTCGCGAAGAGTTGGGCTTGGCGCCACCCGGCTAAAACGCTGTCTGCTTACTCGCGCTGATAGATGACCTTCCCGTCGAAGATTGTCGCATCAACCCTCGTATTCCAGATTTCTACCGGATCGATGTGGAAGATATCTTCGGTAAGGACGACAAGATCAGCCAGCTTCCCAGGTGCGATCGAGCCCTTGATCTTTTCCTCGCTCTCCGCATAAGCCGAGCCGATCGTGTAGGCGTGGACCGCCTCCGCGACGGTGATCTTCTGCTCCGGAATCCAGCCATTGGGATTCTTGCTGTCGAGCGTGCGGCGAGTGGCAGCGGCGTAGATGCCCGCCAGCGGCACCATCGGAGCCACCGGCCAGTCCGAGCCAAAGGCAAGCACGGCTCCCGCGTCCAGCAGCGAGCGCCAGGCATAGCTGGTCTTGAGCCGCTCAGCATCGATCCGTTTCGCCGCCCAGCGGCCGTCGTCGAGGCAATGATACGGCTGCATCGAGGCGATGACATGAAGGCTGGCGAAGCGCGGGATGTCGCCAGGCAGCAGATGTTGCGCGTGCTCGATGCGGAAGCGGCGTTCCAATCCGTCCGGCCATGGACCATTTTCTTTCTCAACGCGCTCGTAAAAATTCAGGATCGTGTTGTTGGCGCGGTCGCCAATGGCGTGAATCGCGATCTGCAGGCCGGCCTTGTCGGCGTCTCGAATTTCTGCGTACATCTCGTCGGGTTTCGATAATGCCTCACTCGGGATGCCGCTGGTATTCGGGGCGTCAAGGTAGGGTTTGAAAAACCACGCCGTGGTCGAGCCGAGCGAACCGTCGGCAAAGGCCTTGAGGCCACCGATATGCAGCGTGTCGTTGCCGAGATTCGCCTCGACGCCCAGCGCGGCGAAGCGCTTCCACGAGGGCAGCAGCTGCCGGCTGGCAATGCGCACCGTCAACCGCCCCTCGCGCTGCAGCTGCTCGTACACGCGCAGGGTATCGGGCGTGGTGATCATGTCCTGCACGCTGGTCACCCCGTTTTCTGCCGCATATTTTTCCGCGGCTTCAACAGCGGTAGTCAGCTGCTGTTGATTTGCGGGCGGAATGACCCTCTCGATCAGGCCTTGAGCAGCATCTTTGAAGATCCCGGTCGGACTGCCGTCCGCGTCCCGAACGATAACCCCGCCCGGAACATCTTTTGTGTTCTTATCGACGCCCGCCAGCTTCATCGCGAGAGCATTGGCCAATGCCTCATGCCCATCAAGGCGCGAGACGAAAACCGGATTATCGGGAGTCACATCGTCGATGACCTGATGTGTGGGCAGCCGCGCCGGTGACCACCGCTCGTGGTCCCACTCACCCTCCACGATCCACGCACCTTTGGGCTGCGTCTTCGCGAAGTCGGCGATGCGCTTGCGAAACTCCGCTTCACTCTTCGTATCGCCCAGCTGCACGCTGGCCAGCGACGTTCCCCCGCTGACGAAATGGACGTGAGCATCGTTGAAGCCGGGAACCACCCGCTTTCCCCCGAGCTCGATGACCTTGGTCGCCGGGCCGGCGAGTTTGAGAATCTCGACCGACGTCCCGACCGCCGCAACGCGGTTCCCGAGAATCGCGACCGCCTCGGCCTCAGGCTGTTGTGGATTCTCTGTCCAGATCTTGCCGTGGACCAGAACCAGATCCGGCGCGATCTGCGCCGGTAACGGCAAACCGGCCAGCAAGAGGCAAAGGGCAAATAAAAAAGGGGCTCGCATGGATTCCGCTATCTTACTCTGGCCCGCAGATTTCGCGTCTCTTCAATTTGCCGCTGCATCGCCGAGCCGCTGTTTGCCCTACAATCTGACCATGCTCCGACGAGTGTGTGTTTTTTGCGGCTCCAGCCCGGGAACGAATGCCGTCTATCGAGAGACCGCGCAGACGGTTGGCCAATTGCTCTCTCAGCGTGGCCTTGAGCTGGTCTACGGCGGCGGCAATGTCGGACTGATGGGCGCGGTTGCGGACGGCTGCCTGCAAGCGGGCGGCCGCGTGATTGGCGTAATTCCCGAGGCCCTTAAGACGAAGGAATTGGCCCACATGGGCTTGACCGAGCTGCGAGTGGTCGGCACAATGCACGAGCGCAAAGCGCTTATGGCTGACCTCGCTGACGCCTTCATCGCGTTGCCCGGCGGCTATGGCACCTGGGACGAGTTCTGCGAGATATTGACCTGGTCCCAACTCGGAATCCAGCGCAAAGCCTGCGCGCTGCTCAACGTCAACGGGTACTACGATCCTCTGCTGGCGATGGCGGATCGTGCCGTTTCAGAGGGCTTTCTGAGAGAGGCTCACCGTGCGTTACTTCTGTCCGATGACGATCCCGCGACGCTGTTGGACCGTTTAAGCAGCTACTCTGCTCCATTCGTCGACAAATGGGGCAATCCGGCGGAGCGGTAATGCCGCGACGAGAACCTCGCAGCGTTACTCCTCCGGCTTGACGGAGTTTTCGGCGTTGCGTTCTTTGGCGTAGATCGTGTGCGTGATGCGCGGCGGTTCGTCGCCACGGTGGAAGCCGATGACCAGGTCGCGAATCTTGCGGTCCGAGGCGGTGAAGCGTTCGCGCTGACGCAGGTAGTCGATCCACGATTCCATCACAAAGGTCTCGTTGAGGCGGCGCGGATCGTTGGCGTCCTGAAAGACGCCCCAGCGCATCGCGCCGTCGCGCAGCCTCACATCGCGCAGCTGATGCACCGCGTGGACAAAGTCGTTGTAGTCCTCGGGGTCGATGCAGTAGTCGATCAGGATGCGCACCGGGCCGTCGTGCATCTCCGGCTGATACGCGAGGTGCGGCGCGTCGAAGCCAGTGCGCATCGGGCTCAGATCGGGCTGCTCGCCGCACAGCACGTGCAGGCGGCGGCTGAAAGGGAGCGTGACCAGCAACCCTCCCGCCGCTGCGGCGAGCGAGATCGGCGTTGACAGGTGCTCCGCGAGAAGCCCCCAGATCACGCTGCCCATGGCCATGCCTCCGGAAAAAACCATCTGGTAAGTCCCCAGCGCGCGCGCCTGCACCCAATGCGGCGCCGACACCTGTATGGCGAGGTTGAGCGTCGACATCGTGCTCGTCCAGGCAAACCCGGCGACCAGCAAGACAGGAATGATGACCAGCGGATACCGGACAAACGCCAGGATGAGGAGCGTTCCGATGAAGACGCCGGTCGAGATGGCGATGATTGAGTCTGCGGAGAATTTGCGGCGAACGTGAGGCAGGCTCGTCGCCCCAACGACCGCGCCAAGTCCCATGCTGCCGTTGAGAATGCCGTAACCGAGCGCGCCCTGGTGCAGATCGCGCGCAGCCACCACTGCCAGCAACGCCCAGACCGCGCTCACAAAGCTGGTGAAGATGAACGCCCGGGCCAGCGCTGCCTTCAACGGAGGAGAGTACTGGATATAGCGAAGGCCGGATCGCATCGATCCCTGGATGCGCTCGGCCGGCAGCGCGCTCTTAAAGGCCGGTTTGCGATGCCATTGATAAAGGACCAGAATCACGCCGACGAACGAGAGCGCATTGAGGGAAAAGGTCCACGCTGCGCCCGTATCGGCGTGAGTAAATGCGGCCACAGCAATACCGCCCAGAGCGGGACCGGCCGCGCGGGCAAGGTTAAATCCAGCGCTGTTGAGCGAGACGGCGTCGGGCAACTGCTCGCGCGGCACCAGCTCGGGCATGATCGCCTGCCATGCGGGGCTGTTCATCGCCGTGCCAATGTTGAGCAGGAAGGTGAGCGTGAGCAGCACCCACGGCGAGATGATGTTGAAGAAAGTCAGCACGCTGAGCAGCGCGACCGCGCTCAGCATCCATGCTTGCCAGAAGAGCAACAGCCGTCGCCGGTCGAAGATGTCCGCCGTCGCCCCGGCCAGGAGCCCGAGCAGCACCACCGGCAAGCTGGCCGCCGTCTGCATCAGCGCGATAAGCAACGGCGACGTCGTGAGGATGGTCATCAGCCAGGTGCCGGCGGTGTCCTGCATCCAGCCGCCCAGGTTCGAGACCGTCGAGGCAATCCAAAGCTTGCGAAAGAGCGGCGACTGCAGCGGCTCGAAGCCGCTTGCCTGCGTTGCGGGCGTCTCTGGGCCAGCAGGTGTCCGTTCGGTGGCCGCATCGGTGGACTGGGGAAGGCCGGTTGATCCGGGCGGCGGATTGGGCGCGTTGGAGAAAGGCATGAAGGGCGGCGGACCGAGCTGTCTTTGCAGGAACTTCTTTTATGATACCGGGCAATAATGTATTTTCTTGTTAACCCGTCTGAAACTAAGCTCGAGCCGCTCTGGGCCTAACCATCCTTCGAGCTGCGGTCCTATATCCCAACATGTTTTTCGTCGAGGTGCAGGCTCTTTGTCTACTTCCGCTACCGCTACGACGCCACTGTCGATGATCGCCAGGCTCGAGAAGTATTTCGAATTCGCGGAACTGGGCACCAACTGGCGCACCGAGCTGCTCGCCGGCTTTACCACCTTCATCACCATGGCCTACATCGTGGTGGTAAATCCGGCGATCCTGCACGAAACAGGAATGCCGCTCGCTGCAGTGACGGCGGCGACCTGCGTTTCGGCGGCAATCGGCAGCATCCTGATGGGCGTCCTGGCGCGCTACCCAATCGCCCTCGCGCCGGGCATGGGCCTGAATGCCTACTTCACCTATTCCGTCGTCAAGGGGATGGGTGTGCCATGGCAAACCGCACTTGGCGCGGTCTTTATCTCTGGCGTCGTCTTTGTGCTGCTCACCGTGACGGGCTTGCGGCAAAAGATTCTCAAGAGCATTCCCCATGAGCTCTATCCGGCCGTCGCCGGCGGCATCGGCCTCTTCATCGCGTTCATCGGACTCAAGAACGCTGGCATCATCGTCGCCAATTCCTCGACGATGATTTCGCTCGGCAATGTGCGCAGTCCGGAAACGGCGCTGGCGCTCTTCGGCGTGCTGTTGGTGGCCGCGCTCCAGGTCTGGCAGGTGCGCGGAGGCATGCTCATCGGCATCGTCGGCACCGCGCTCAGCGGATGGACGCTTGGCCTCGTCCACTGGCATCCCACCCCCTACAGCCTCTCGGCAATCACCGCGACCGCCTTCAAACTCGACCTGCGCGGAGCGCTCCACTTCGGCCTCTTCGAGATCGTCTTTGTCTTTCTCTTCGTCGATCTCTTCGACAATCTCGGGACCTTGGTCGCCGTGACCAAAAAGGCCGGCCTCATCAAGGACGATCACGAGATCCCCCGCGTCGATCGCATTCTGCTCGCCGACGCGATCGCTACTGTCTGCGGCTCGCTCGTCGGAACCAGCACCGTGACCAGCTATGTCGAAAGCGCGGCCGGCGTGGCGGCCGGAGGGCGCTCGGGAGTCGCAGCCATCGTGACCGGGATCCTCTTCATCGTCGCGCTCTTTATCGCGCCGTTCCTCGGCGTGCTCCCCTCGGCGGCAACTGCGCCTGCACTGATCGTGGTGGGCTCGCTAATGCTGTCGACCATCAGCGAAATCTCCTGGCACGACCCGCTGGTGGCCTTTCCCTCCTTCCTCACCCTGATCATGATTCCGCTAACTTACTCAATTGCGAGCGGCCTTGGGTTTGGAATGATCTCCTACGCGGGATTGCGCCTCATCCGCGGCCACTTCCGCAAAGACGACTGGCTGCTCTATGTGCTGGCGCTGCTGTTTCTGTTGCGGTTTATCTACATGGGAAAGAGCTAGCGCCGCTTGAGCGCCTCAAGCCCATCCAGCGTCCGCGGCCAGTCTTTTCCCAGCAAGCGCGACAGGCTCCGATCGGCCAAAACCACACCACCGGTTTGGCACTTGGCGCAGTAGTTCGTCTCATTGTCCGCATAACGAATGCGCAGCACCTTCTCGCCGCATCGCGGACAAGGCTCGCCATAGCGCCCGTGAACAGCCATATCTTTACGGAATGCAGTCACCTTCTCAGGAAATCCGGCTTCGGCCTCGTTCCGAAGACGATCTATCCAAAGCTGGAGCGTCTCTCGCGTCGCACTGTACAGCCTTTGCCACTCCTCGGGCTTCAGCTTCTGCGTCAACGTGATCGGCGAGAGCCGCGCCGCATGCAGGATCTCGTCCGAGTAAGCATTCCCGATGCCATCGACTACGCGCGGGTCGGTCAGGACGCGCTTAAGCGTGTGGTTCTCGGCCGAAAGCGCCGCCCGAAACTGGCCGAGATCGCTGGCGAAGAGATCGATGCCGCCCGGATCTACCAGGCGCAGTGCTTCTTCCCCAGCCAGCACGTAAAGAGATGCGCGGCGTTTCGTACCGGCCTCGGTGAGCAGCAGCGACCCCTTAGGAAAATCGAAGGCGGCAAGGCTTTGCCGTCCCGCAAGCTTCGCCCCCGGCGGACGCCAGTGCAGACGCCCGGCAATCATTAGGTGGAGTACCAGCCAGAGATCGTCCTCCAGACCGAACGCGATCCGCTTGCCGATCCGTCGCAACTGGCGGACGGTGCGGGCCTCCGCCGAAGCTAGCGGAGGCTGCGCCGTGCGCAGCAATGAGATTCCCGCGACGCGCACGCGTTCCAGGCGCTGGCCGAGAACGCGCGGCTCCAGCGCGGAAATATAGGCGGCGATGTCAGGCAGTTCCGGCATGACGTAGAATCAATTTTCGTCCTGGAGATCATTATGCAGCGCCGCCAATTCTTAGCCGCCTCTCTCGCCGCATCCGCCACCGCCCTTTCGGACAAAGCCTCTGCACAGACCCCCGCAGCCAGTTCGCGGGAGTATTACCAGATTCGCCGCTACCAACTGCAAAACGGCCCGCAGACCAAGCTTGCCGAAAGCTACTTCAACGACGCACTGATTCCCGCGCTTACGCGCATGGGGCTCGGGCCAGTCGGCGCCTTCAGCCTTAACATCGGCCAGGAGACCCCTGCCTATTACACGCTCATCCCGGGCACGTCGGCAGAGACGATCGCATCGCTGGACCTCAAACTCGCCGACGACGCCGACTTCCTGAAGGCGGCTGAGCCATTCTGGAGCGCGCCCGCAACCGCGCCGCCTTTCGTGCGCGTCGATAGCTCCATGCTGATTGCGTTTGAGGGGCACCCGAAGCTTACGCCGCCAGCCTCGAACAAAGCGAAACGCATCTTCCAGCTCCGCACCTATGAGAGCCCCAGCTACGGTGCTCATGTGCGCAAGGTCGAGATGTTTCACAAAGGCGAGTTCGATATCTTTGCCAAGGCCGGTTGCCGCGCCGTCTTCTACGCCGATACGCTGGCCGGTCCGCGAATGCCAAATCTAACCTACATGCTTAGCTTCACCGATATCGATGAGCTCAACACGAACTGGGCCAAGTTCGTCGCCGATCCGGATTGGAAGAAGCTTTCCACCTCGCCTCGCTACGCCTACGAGCAGATCGTAAGTAATATTTCCAACCTGATTTTGAATCCCTTACCGTCCTCGCAAATCTGAGGTCTGCGAGTCGCGTCCTCTGTCTTTTGAGCAGCCCGGGATAGTGCTCTTTCCTCACTTCCCGCGGTTGTGTTAGTCTTCAGGCCTTTCAGAGAATCTCCTCCGCGCGGAACGCTATTTTCCCGCGGAACCGGGGGGCTTGATGAACGTCTTTACCGGCAACAACATCCGCAATGCCGCCGTTACCGGCCACTTCCATTGCGGGAAAACCACTCTCATCTCAGCCATGCTCGCGACCGCGGGCGCCATTCCTTCAGCTGGTCGAGTCGACGACGGCACCGCCGTCACCGCCTACGACGAGGAAGAGATCGCGCGACGCATGACGCTTTCCAGCGCCGTCGCCTGGGGCGAATGGAATGGCGTGAAGGTCAACTTCGTCGACACGCCCGGCTTCAGCATGTTTGTGCATGAAGCGAAGGCAGCGATGCTTCCGGTGGAAGCGGCGGTGGTCCTGATCGATGCCTGCGCCGGAGTCGAACCCATGACCGCGCGGGTGTGGGCCTATGCCGAGGAGTTTTCCCTGCCGCGCATTCTCGTGGTGAACAAGATGGATCGCGACAGCGGGAAGCCTTCCGCGAACGGCTCCGGCCAGGATTCGCTCGCCGAGCCGCTTGCCCTTTTGGAGTCGTTGCGAACTGCCTTCGGACGAAATGTTGTTCCCGTCCAGCTCCCGATCGGCCAAGGCAGCCCTGGATCGAAGACGCCCTTCCGTGGAGTAATCGATCTCATTTCGATGAAGGCGTTTCTCTATCCCGCCAACTCAAATGGTAAGGGCAAGGCAGCCGAGATTCCGCCGGAGTTGCTCGAGACCGCCAAGTCCGCCCACGAGGCGCTCGTCGAGTTGGTCGCCGAGGGCAAAGACGAGCTGATGGAAGAGTTCTTCGCCGAGGGCACCATTCCTGAAGAGCACCTAGTCGCCGCTCTTCACGAGGCGATTCGCGAGGACCGCATATTTCCGGTGCTCTTCACCTCGGGGCTTGCCAACATAGCGACCGATCAGTTGCTTGAGTTTCTTCGCGTTTATGCCCCGGCTCCAGTCGAACGCGCTCCCGTTGCGGCGCGATCCACTGCGGTCCACGCAGCTATCGGCAACGGTCATCCGTCTTCATCATGGAATGTGGAGGGCACGGAAATGGTCACTCGACCGGTCGCCGACGACCAGCCGGTCTCGCTTTATGTTTTCAAGACGATCTCCGATCCTTTTGCCGGACACATCTCGTTCTTCAAAGTCTTCTCCGGCGTGGTGCGCAACGACGCCACGGTGCAGAACTACAACCGCAACGCAGCCGAGCGATTCAGCCATCTCGCGATCATGGAAGGCAAGGTCGCCGTACCTGTCACCGAACTGCACGCGGGGGACATCGGCGCGGTCGCCAAGCTCAAAAACACCTTCACCGGAGATACCCTGGGCGACAAGTCACAGCAAATCTTCTTCGAACCGGCGATGCTACCCGAACCCGCGATTGCCTTTGCCGTCGAGCCCCGCACTCGCGCCGACGAAGACAAGCTCGCCACTGGACTGCACCGTCTGATGGAGGAAGACACGCTGATTCGTTTCTATCGCGATCCGCAGACGCACGAGTTCCTGATCGCCGGCTCCGGGCAACAGCATATCGAAGTGATCGTTTCCAAGCTGAAGAAGCGCTATCACACCGAAGTCACGCTACAGGCGCCCAAGGTGCCGTATCGCGAGACGATCCGCGCTGGTGTCGAGGCGCGCGGGCGGCACAAGAAACAGTCCGGCGGCCACGGCCAGTTCGGCGATTGCGTCATCCGCATGGAGCCGCTGCCGCGTGGCGCGGGCTTTGAGTTTGTGAATGACATCTTCGGCGGCGCCGTGCCGAAGAACTACATCCCGGCGATTGAAAAAGGCATTCAGGAAGCGGCACAGCGCGGCCATCTCGCGGGATATCCGATCGTCGATTACCGCGTCATCCTGAAAGACGGCTCCTACCACGATGTCGATTCGAACGAGCTCAGCTTCCGCATGGCAGGGCGGATCGCTTTTCGCAAATGCATGGAGACCGCGCGCCCGGCCATCATCGAGCCGATCATGAAGGTCCAGATCGATGCGCCCGAATCGGCTGCAGGCACGCTGATGGGCGACCTAAACGGCCGACGCGGCAAAGTGCAGGGCATGGAGTCGCACCGCGGATCGATCAGCCTGCGAGCGGAAGTTCCTATGGCGGAAATGCTCAGCTACGGAGCCGACCTGACGGCCATGACCCAGGGTCTGGGCAGCTTTCACATGGAGATGGACCACTACGATCTTGTCCCCGCCGCGCAGCAGGAGAAAATCATATCTGCGTCGTCGCAGCGGCTGCATGCGGATGAGGAAGAGTAAAACGGATAGGCGGCCCACGGCAGGACTTCGGACTCAGTCTCTCTTGTGACGTTTATTAAGCTGCTCTTCATGCTGCTCGATCGCTTCAACATCGTTGGGGATGAGGCGTTTCAGCGTCTCAAGCAGCTTCCGGGGATCGAGGCTCTCCACGTGGAAATCCGCCCCCGGGCAATCGGCGTCGCCAGGGCCGGAGATGACCACGATGCGCAAATCGGGTTTGATCTGCCTCAACTTCTTGGTCAGTTCGTCGCACGAAATACCGTGAATGTCCCCATCGACCACAGCCCCGTGAATGGCGGGGAACTGGAGAAGGGTCTCCACCGCCTCCTTGGCGGAGTAAGCGGTGAGCACATTGAATTTGGCGGTTTCGATCACCAGCTTGCGGGTCGAAATGCTGCCTGGGTATTCGCGGTCGATCACAAGAAAACAGGGTCTAACCATCGAATAGGTAGTTGCATAATTCCATTCTCGTGTTGCCTCGGCGTGACACAATCGTCCAGAGCGGGCCCGCATCCCGCATAGAGGCCAGCCCGATGGAGTTCGCAGCCAGCAGGAGAAGCTTCGTCGTCGGATGTCTCGCACTGGCCGCAACCGAGCTCTTCCACGGGGCTGCGGCTGATAAGCAGGATTTCGAACCGTGGCGCAGCGGCCTTCTCGACATTCACCACATCTCGACCGGCCGCGGCAATTCGACGCTCCTGATCTGTCCCGACGGCCGGTCGATCATGATCGACGCAGGTGCGGTCAAGAGCGCGTCAACGGGCATGGATGCGGAGCGGCCGAATAGCTCTCGCAGGCCCGGTGAGTGGATCGGGCGTTATGCCTTGCATCATCTGAAAACTGCGCCGCGGCAAGAGCTGGATTATTTTGTTCTCACTCATTTTCACGGCGACCACATGGGCGACCTCGCCCCAGACTTGCCTCTTTCCCGCTACGGCGGCTATCGACTGACGGGAGTCGCCGACGTTGCCGAGCTGCTCCCGATCCATTGCCTCATCGATCGCGGATTTCCCGCCTACGATTACCCCGCTCCCGCCAACTACGACGCGACCCTGAACTACATCCAGTTTGTGCACTCGCTCGAGGAACGCGGATCCACCGTGCAGAGGCTCAACGTCGGGTCAGACCGCCAGATCGTCTCCGCCACGCCAAACATGGCTATTCGCAATCTGTCTGCCAACGGAGAAGTGTGGACCGGGCGCGGAGATGGAAAGCGGGAATTATTTCCCCCGCTCGCAACGCTCAAGCCAGAGTCTCTGCCTCCGGAAAACGCCTGCTCGATTGCCCTACGCGTAAATTACGGGCCATTCACCTACTACACCGGTGGAGACCTCACCTGCGACACCAACTTTGGCACAGCGACCTGGCAGGACGTAGAAACAGCTGTTGCCCAGGTGGCAGGTCCCGTCAACGTCGCCACCCTTGACCATCACGGCTACTTCGACGCGACTGGACCGGAATTCGTCCGCCTGATGCGCCCCCGGGTCGTCATCGTACAGACATGGCACGCCTCTCATCCGGCCTTGTCGGTGTTGAACGCGGTCTATAGCAAGACGCTCTATCCCGGCGACCGCGACGTCTTCGCAACCGGCCTGGCGCCGGCCGCCGCCCTCGCAGATGCCCGGTTCTCCGATCGCATGCTGAGTCAGCATGGCCACGTAGTCGTGCGCGTTGCCCCGGGAGGTACGCAGTACGAAGTGATCGTGCTCGACGACACCGTGGAAGACGGCAAGGTGAAAGCTCGCTTTGGCCCGTACCGAAGCGCCTGATCCTGCGCCACGCTCCGGAGGACGAGCTCAACAGGATGAGTCTTAGATCGATTGCACCGGAATCAGAGTAAGGTCGTCGACCAGCCCGACCTCCTTTTGCACAAAAGGCTCGGCATACCGCACTCCCGCCAGAAGTCCATAATGCCGCGCCATAGCAAGCGTCCGCTCCCTTATCTCTTCTTCCGGAACAAAGAGCCCACTGCCTGATTCCTGGTTGGCATACTGCGAGCGATAAGCCATCAACGCCGCGAAGCGCGCTTCGATGTGGTCTGAAATATCGACCACAAAGCTCGGCCGCACGTCGGCGTAGAGGCTGGCATAGATGATTTTGAATGGCCGGTGCGGCGCGTCTCCGGTATCAACCTTGGCCAGGCCGGCGAGAAAGCACGCCTCATAGCCCAGCGTCGAAGCGGTGTAATGGTCGGGATGCCGTCCCGTCCAGTACGGCAGAATGACCACCCTTGGCCGCAGCCTGCGCACCACGGCGGCAACTTTGATCCGGTTTTCGTAGGTGTTTTCCACCCGGCCGTCAGGGATGTCGAGCGCCTCTCGAGTGTCCGCCTGCAGGATCCGCGCCGCCTCGGCCGCCTCCGCCGCGCGCTCCGCGGCAGTGCCCCTTGTGCCCGCCTCGCCCTGCGTCAAATCCAGAATCCCCGTGCGCAGGCCCAGCGCCTTCATGCGCAGCAGCGTGCCGCCGCAGGTTTGCTCCACATCATCGCGATGGGCGGCGATGGCGAGCACGTCGAGCTTGGGTTCGGAGGCCAAAGGCTATGTCCAATTCTCCAAGGTGAGGCCTTCGATCCGGCTGAATTCGCGCGTATTGTTGGTCACCAGAATTAGGCCAAGCGACAGCGCATGGGCGCCAATCCATAGATCGTTGTTGCCAATAATTCGCCCCTTGCGGTCCAGGTCTGCCCGAAGCTTTCCGTATGCGGCAGCGACTTCGTCGTCAATCGGTAATATCTGTGTGTTCACCAGCAGGTCGGTTAAGCTTTTCTCCGCAAGATGGGAGAATTTGCTTTTTGCAGCGCCATACGCGAGTTCCCCATAGGTCGCGGCAGAAACAGCGATGGCGCCGAAAGGCACTTGTGCCAATCTAAACTGAACCTTCTTCTGTTTTCCTCTCGCAATGTACACGCACGTGTCGGTATCCAGCATGTACCTGGTAGTCATAGGCCGCGTCGTTTTTGTGGCGGCGGGTCAACTCGACCGTCTTCAAAGAAGTCGTCCGGCATAGAAGCCAAAGCGTGAAAGATGCCCACCGCCGAGCGCTTTGGCTCGCGAAGCACGACTTCGTCGCCGCGCCTAAAAATCTCCAGCTCGTCGACATCGAAGCGAAACTCTTTCGGCAAGCGGACAGCCTGGCTGTTTCCCGACTTAAACACGCGTGCGGTGACCATACCGAAAGTATACACCGGGCGTATATACATCTTTTCGTCGCGAAAAGACGGGCCTCAATAGGTAGTGTTGTTTTCGTCGGAAGAGCCGTCCATGTAAGCGACGTCCGCAGCGGTGCCGACGATCGTCACATTGGAGTTGTCGAGCGAGGCAAAGTCCGTGGTGCGGTAGATGTAGATCTGTCCGCCCTCAGCGACATAAATCTTATGCAGCCCCTCGACGTCCGCAATTCCCGTCAGGTCGCCCTGGTAGCTGTCGAAGCTGACCGCGTTAGTGCCCGTGTTGAACATCGTCAGGCAGCCTGCCGACGAAGCAGGATCGAGATGGTAGCGCTCTCCAGACTGGCACTGCACCGATCCAATAAACAAGGTGTTGTCGTCGGCAAAAAGCATCTTGTTGTGGGTGCCGTCGGAGATCGAATAGGTGCCAAGTATCTGGTTAGTCGTAAAGCTGAAAACGGTGAGATTTCCCGCCAGGTATCCGTCCGGCTGGACCGATTGCCCGGCCAGATAGAGCGTGGTCCCGTTTCCTATCGCATTCGTGGCCCCGCCGGGAATAGGATAGGTCGCGTTCGCCTGCAGGTTGATGCCCGCCGGCCCGAGCGAACCGTTATTCAGAGAGGAAGTCGTGATTGGAATCGTCGTGATGGCGGACGCCTGGCCGCCGCACTCCGGCCCGCAACTGAGCACATAGATCGACGAGCCATCCGGAGAGAAGAGCGCCTTCACCGGCCGATCGAAGCTGGCCGTCCCGGTACTGATTGGATACACGCAGTAAACGGGCAGGTTCTGCGGTTGGCAATCCTGCGCCGCAAGCCCGTAGGCATTCACAGGCCAGGTGCCGTTGGACGCGAAGTAAGATTGATATGAGGTCTGTTGCGGGCCGGTGAGGTGAACCAGGCTGTACGCCGTGTTCGAATTCTGCACAAACGCCAGGCCCAAAGTGCCGCTTGAATTTAACGAGACCTTGTAGACTCCCGGCAGATTCAACGGGATAGTTCTGCCGATCGTCCGGTCGTCAATCACCGCGTAATGCGCGGTCTGATCCGCGGAAAGTACGTAATTCTGGTTGCGGCTGATAAAGATGCTTGCGGCCGGCGCGCCGGCAAGGCTGGTCGATTGCTTTTCGGTCGAATAATTTTCGATCGAGAGACTCCCGTCTGCGGAGTTGTAGACCGCGCCGGCTTGCTCTTCCGGCATGTTCTGGATCGTCAGCGGCACGCTTACCGAGGCGCCGCTAATCGAAAAGGTCACATTGATGTTGTTGTAAGCATGCCGGATGTCGTAGTAGGCATCGACGAAAGTCAGAGCGCCCTTGGTAAAGGCGCTGGGGTTTTGTATCGCGATCAGGACCCGGTTCGTCAGGCCGCTGGGGGGCAAATTGCGCCCGGCGAAGTAGAAGTTCTTACCGCAACCCGCAACAAACAGTGTCGCCGAAAAAAGCACCAGAAAAAAACTTGTCAAACGGGTATCAAACCGCGGGCGCAGCATACTTCTCTTCTTCAAACCAAACCCTCACCGTTCCATTGCAGACGAAATGCCGGAGTCTGAAGTATAACAAAGCCCCACGTCGCTGGCGCCGGAACACAGCTGGGGGATAGCATTAGCATGGAGCAACAGGTATGGGACGACTTCAAGAACTATTTGGTGAGCGCACGGTGCTCTTCGACGGAGCCATGGGTACGATGCTCTATGACCGCGGCGTCTTTATCAACCGCTGCTACGACGAGCTCAATCTTTCGCAACCCGAACTGGTGCGCTCGATCCATGAGGAGTATCTCCAGGCTGGCGCAGAGGTCATCGAATCCAATACCTTTGGCGCCAATATCTTCCGGCTTGGCCACTTCGGATTGCAGGACAAGGTCTTCGCAATCAACCGGGCGGGAGCGGAACTGGCGCGCCAGGCGGTCGCCCAGCTGGCGGACAAACAGGCCGGCGAGGCCTGGGTGGCCGGCTCGATCGGACCCCTGGGCATACTGCTTGAACCCCTGGGCAAGACTTCGCTTGACGAGGCCCGCGCCGCTTTTGCCGAGCAGATCAAGGGCCTGGTTGCTGGTGGCGTAGACATGCTGGTCATCGAGACAATCTCCGCCCTCAATGAAGCCGAGCAGGCGCTGCTCGCCGTCGCCGACGCCGCTCCGGGAGTTCCGGTGTTGGCCCTCGTCACCGTGGACGAAGAAGCGAATTGCCTCGACGGCGCGACCTGCGAGACCGCCGCGGCGAAGCTGACTTCATGGGGAGCCGATGCCATCGGCGTGAATTGCAGCGCCGGCCCGGCCACGGTGCTGACTGCGATCGAGCGGATGGCCGCGGCGACCTCGCTTCCGTTAGTGGTCATGCCCAATGCCGGAATGCCTCGCGCGATCGAGGGCCGCAACATCTATCTCTGTTCGCCCGAATACATGGCGAATTTTTCGAAGAAGTTCCTCAAGGCCGGAGTACAGTACCTGGGCGGCTGCTGCGGAACGACGCCGAATCACATCCGCGCGATTAAGTCGGCAATGCGCGCCGTGCAGGCGCAGAAGACACCGGCGAAACCCGGGTCGCGTGAACCGATCGTCACCGAGACTCCGCCCGCGTCAATCGCCGAACGCTCCAAGATCGGCCGCCTCGTGGCGAACGGCGAGTTCGTCACGCTGGTCGAAATCGTCTCGCCGCGGGGAATTTCCGCTGCTAAGGAATTGGATGGCGCACGCCTGTTGGCTGGGCTCGGCGTCCATGCCATCAATGTGCCTGACTCGCCGCGCGCCTCGGCGCGGATGAGCGCTCAGAGTTTGTGCATCCAGATCCAGCAGCAGGCCGGCATCGAGACGGTGCTCCACTACACCTGCCGCGACCGCAATGTGCTCAGCATCCAGAGCGACCTGCTCGGCGCTTCCTCGATTGGGCTCAAGAACATCCTCTGCCTTACCGGCGATCCGCCCAAGCTGGGCAACTATCCCGACGCGACGGCGGTCTTCGATGTCGATGCGATTGGCCTGGTGAACATCGTCAACCGGCTCAATCATGGGCTCGATATCGGCGGCAACGGCATCGGCGCTTCGACCGGCTTTACGATCGGAGTCGCGGCCAATCCCGGCGTGCCCGATCTCGACAACGAGATTCGCCGCTTCGCCTACAAGGTCGAGGCCGGCGCCGAATACGCGATCACTCAGCCGGTCTTCGATCTCAATGTGCTCGAGACCTTCCTCAAGCGCATCGAGAGCTTCCGCATTCCGGTCATCGCCGGCATCTGGCCGCTCACCAGCCTGCGCAACGCCGAGTTCATGAAGAACGATCTGCGCGTCAGCGTTCCCGACTCGATCCTGCTCCGCATGCAGCAGGCCGATACGCCGGAGCTGGCCCGCGCCGAAGGCGTGCGCATTGCCCAGGAGATGCTGCGCGATGCGCGCCAGATGGGCTACGGCGGCATTCAGGGAGTGCAGGTGAGCGCGCCCTTTGGCCGCTACACCGTCGCTGCCGAGGTGATCGCCGAGGTGCTTCCAGCGCGGGCGGCTGCTGCGGAAAGCGCTCCTGCTTCACGACCCGTACCAGTTGAGGGGCTGCAAGTTGGCAACGTTTGAAGAATCGCTGAAGCAATTGGAGAAGATCGTCGACCAACTCGAGCGCGGCGATCTGCCGCTGGAGGAGTCCATTCGGCTCTTCGAGGAAGGTGTGCGCCTCTCCACCTCCTGCAAGCAGGAGCTCGAAGCCGCCGAAGGCAAGGTGCAAATCCTGATGAAAGAGCGCGACGGCTCCATGCGGGCAGAGCCCTTCCCGCAGAAGTAGCCGGTGCGGAATTCCGTCCGCATTTCCGGGTTGACGGAGGCGGCCTCGACGTAGCACCCTTGCAGGGCCACCGACTGAGCACGCCGAGGAGGGTCGATGCCGAAGAGTATTGTTTTCTGCGCCGATGGGACATGGGACGACCCCAACGACAACTCCAACGTCTGCCAACTCTACACCGCGCTCCAGAACATTCCCGGAGTCCAGGTCCCGATCTACGACTCGGGCGTGGGCACTGACGGCACCCCGGTCGAGAAGATGCTGGGCGGGGCGATCGGCGCGGGGCTCTTTCAGAAGATCAAGGACGGATATTCGGCCATCTCCGCGCAATACCAGACCGGAGACCTGATCTACATCTTCGGCTTCAGCCGCGGAGCGTACACCGCGCGCAGCCTGGCGGGCATGATCGCCATCTGCGGGCTGCCGACGGTCAACCAGCAGGACCCCGAATGCCTCGATATGGCCTTTGAGGCCTATCGCAATGCCGCGCAACGCGACCTGCTGCTCTCCACCCTCAATTCCGAATACAGCATGGACAATGCCAAGATCGAGCTGCTCGGCGTTTGGGACACCGTCGGCTCGCTGGGTATTCCGGCGCTCTTTGGGTCGATCGACGTCATTCAGTACGGATTTCTCTCGACAACGCTGCATGAAGATGTGGTCACCGCGGTGCAGGCGATCTCCATCGATGAGCAGCGGATGCAGTTTCAGCCGGCGGTCTTCGCGCCCTCGCCTTATCCGGAACAGACGCTGGTGCAGATATGGTTCTCCGGCGTGCACTGCGACGTTGGCGGAGGCTATCCTCCCGACCAGAACGGAGCGTCGCCGTCGAATATTCCGCTGCTCTGGATGGCGAGCTACGCCAAGGCCGCCGGTCTCCAGTTCAACCCCGGAGCGTTCTCGAACACGCTGCTGACGCTCGATGCGACGGCTTCGCTGCACGACTCCCGCACCGGCGCGTATCGCATCTTCCCGGCGAATATCCGCAACATCCCCGCAGACTCATGCCTGGCCGGCAGCGTGAACGTCCGCTGCGGGAACCCCAACCCCAACTACGCTCCAGAGAACCTGCACTTCACCGCCGGCCAACTCGCCACCACCTACTCCCTGGTGGAGGTGGGGAGCATCGTGATCTAGAAGCCTCGGTGGCCGCGGTCCTTCGGAGGGGGTACCCCCCTCGCACCCCCCTATTTGCTAACTTCTTTCATTTCTTGGGGTTGCGCGATCAGGCCGCAAATTATTCATTCCACTTGAGTTACAGTCAAGAATGCTGGAATCAATCCCCTGCGTCAGCCTCCGCCGGTTCATCTGGCAAAATCCTTGACGCACTCCGGCTGGGAAGGCCCTTGGGGCTGCTTCCTGGCTACTGGTTCAAGGTTATCGTGCTGGGTGGGATTTTCTGTTGGAATTTTTGGGGGAAATCGGGTTGGTTTCCCGATTTGGGAATCAGGCCCTCTGCGGCTGAAGCCCGCTCCTTCCATAGCAAAGAGCCCAGGCCTAAAGGCCTCTTTGCCGGGCTGTTTTTCGTAGGGCTAAAGCCCTACGCTTCCACCGGGCGGGCTTCGCCCGCTTTGATGACCCAATCTGTTACGCGCCCGCGCCGTCCCTCGGTGGCTGAAGCCGCACTTCTTCTTTCCTCCTATGGCACGGCTGGGTGTTCGGCTGCTCGTTCTCTCGCCTCGCGTGCATAGGAGGCGAGCAGCTCGGCCAAATCCTTTGGCTTTTCGAGCGGAACTTTGCGGGTGAGGACGCGGGCGAGGAAATCGGGGAGGGTTTCGGCGTGGCGTTTGGCTAAATCGGCAATGGGCAGGTTCCAGAGACTGTCGGCGGTGCGGGTGAGGTCGTAACTCTCCATCACGGAGGGTTGGCCGTGGCGAAGCTCGACGAGCTGAAACTGGTGGTAGTTGGTGATGAGGCAGAGGCCGTATTCGTTTAGGTAGCGGCGGACTTGTTCGGATTGGAGCGAGTGTGGCGAGGCTTTCGCCGGGCGGCTTGATTTCAACGGCGCCGCGTTCAGGGCGCTGGTTGGGTAGCGGCTCTGTCTGGCGGCGATTGTTGACGGGGAAGAGGCCGCCGTCCGGAAGACCTGCGCCGCGGCTGCCGGGATGAGCGACGAAGACGACGCGCGGCTTGAGTGTCTCGCCAACCGAGTTAAGCAAATTGGAGAGCGGAGTATAGAAGGTGGTTTCGGCGGTGTGTGCGCCGAAGGAGCGCGCGGTGCGCATGGCCGCTATGTATTGCTCGACAACGGATGATAGGCGGGATGGCACGTGTCGATGATTACATGAAATCTCCGAATCATTAGTTGGTGAAGAGGTACGAGCAATTTAATATGTGCCGATTGATTCGGTTCGCGCTGCGTGCGTCCCCGGCGATAACGACCTGCTATCACTGCCTACCCTCAGCGGCTGAAGCCGCTCCTGGTTGCCTTGGTTATGGCACGGCTGAAGCCCGTGCCCCTTCAAGTTTCTTGCGGGAGTGACATTGTTTCTTCCCATCCCTTCGGCAAAGTGCGCGAAAGGATGGGGCCACCCGCCGGAATTCCTATCACCGCAGATCTCTCCACTTCGCTGCGCTCCGGTCGAGATGACAATTTTAGGTGTGGTGGAGTTTGGGAGGGTGTGCAGGTGCCTCAGCGGCTGAAGCCGCTTCTGGTTGCATTGGTTATGGCACGGCTGAAGCCCGTGCCCCTTCAAGTTTCTTGCGGGAGTGACATTGTTTCTTCCCACCCGCCAGAATTCCTATCACCGCAGATCTCTCCACTTCGCTGCGCTCCGGTCGAGATGACAATTTGAAGAGTGGTGAAGTTTGGGAGAGATTGCAGGTCCTCAGCGGCTGAAGGCCGCTTCTGATTCCATTGGTTATGGCACGGCTGAAGCCCGCGCCCCTTCAAAGTCTTTCTTGCGGCTGGGGGTTGGTTCATCCCATTCAAGCCGAAAGACGGCTTGAATAGGCCACCTAGTCGTTCGATTCGGGCGCCAAAACCAGGTTAGCTTCGCGAAGCCCTTCGACAGGCTCAGGGCAGGCTCGGGGGCACCCGCGTTTGATTTAGAAGCGTTTAATTTGCGATTTCACACGCAATTATTGAACTACGACTAAATCAATCGTATATTAAATAGGACTCGATCAGTCGTAGTTAGTCGGGTCGTCAAGTTCTGGAGAAATAGATCCCAGGTCCCCGTGCGTAGCTCTTGGCCGAGAAGCACGAGAACCCGGGCCAACCCGAGGCTTTGGCAGCCGCGGATTGCCTTCATTATAGGCATCCGCTTCTGCCTATCACTTGGGTCGGCTGCGCGCGCGATCGCGTGTTGCAGCCTCGACGCCAAGAGGATTTAGCAGGAGACCATGAGCGACATCACTTCGAAGCCAAAGATTCAACGCGCGAAGGCACAGGCCTCGGATGTACAGCCTCGCAGCCGCTCCGGAAAAGCGTGGCTGACGTTTGGCACCATCGCAGCATACGCGGCTGTATCGATTGCCAGGCCTACTTCTATCTGGGCGCAGGCGGTGGATGCGTCGAAGGGCGGCGGCAAGCCGCAGGAAGAGCAAGGTCTGACCGTGCGGCGGCTGAATATTCCTGAGGGCGCTCTCGATGCGACGATCACGGCCTATGAGCAGCTCACTGGAATTCAAGTTACGTTCTCCATCCCGGCGGAGACAGTTGCTGGTTTCCGATCGCCGGGGGCGAATGGCCTCTATACCGAGGACCAGGCGTTGCGTGCGATCCTGGCCGGCACTGGTCTCTCATATCAGATTGACAGCACGGGGCGGGTGACAATCTCAGTGCAGGCGAGCGAGTCGGTAACGGTGAAAGACACAATCCCGACCATAAGCCTGGATCGCTTTCCGCTTCCTCTGTTGGATACTCCGCAGTCGATCACCGTCATCTCGGCGGCGACGATTCAGGAGCAGGGCGCGACGACATTGCGGGACACGCTGCGCAATGCGCCGGGCATCAGCCTCGCGGCGGGCGAGGGCGGCTCGCAGGGGGACAATCTGACGCTGCGCGGATTTACCGCTCGCAACGATATTTTCCTGGACGGCATGCGCGATTTCGGCAGCTATTATCGCGACTCGTTTAACTATCGCGAGGTCGAGGTATTGGAAGGGCCGTCGTCGGTGACGTTTGGTCGTGGATCGACTGGCGGGGTGATCAATCAGGAGAGCAAGACGCCGGTAGCTCAGCAGCATTTCATCACTGGCGAAGGCGATCTCGGCACCGACATCACGCGGCGTTTCGTGGCGGACATGAATCAACCGCTGGAGAAGTTGGGGCCCGGTGCGGCAGTTCGGCTCAATGTGATGGTGAATGATTCCAACGTGGCCGAACGCGATGTCACGACCAACCGTCGCTTTGGAGTGGCGCCCAGCCTGGCGCTTGGTCAGGGGACTTCCAACCGGCTTCTCGGCAGCTACTTCCACTTCCAGGAAGACGACATTCCGGACTATGGCATTCCGTGGTATTTCAACAAGCCGGCTCCGGTGGCGCGGCATAACTACTACGGCTTCAAACACGATAACTATCTGCGCACCAACGTGAATATGTTCACGCTGAAGATGGAGCATGATATCTCTGACTCGGCGATTCTGCGCAACCGCTTTCGGATTGCGAACAATGAGCGCGATGCGCGCATTACCGAGCCGCAGTTGAACAATGCGACGCCGGCTCGATCACGCCTGCGACTCCGCTCGATCAAATCATGGTCAACCGCAACCAGATCACGGTGACGAGTAATGAGGGGTTTCTGTGGGACCAGCTTGACGCGACTGTCCATGCGAAGACCTGGGGCATTCGCCACATCATCGTGGCGGGTGCGGAGGGCGGCAAGGAGACTTCTGACCCGGTGCGGCCGACCTTCAACTATGTGAACCCGGCGGGAAAGACGGTTAATTCTGTCAAGACGACCAACCTGCTCGATCCCAATGAAGACGATGCCGCGAATGGCAACGCCTTCCCATCGACGAACGTCCACGTGAGTTCGTACAGCTACGGAATCTACTTCCTCGACAGCATGCAGTTTGGCTCGCGATGGGAGGTGATCGCCGGCATCCGCTTTGACAGCTTCGATACGGATGAGAAGAGCATTGCTTATCCGACACCTGTGCAGGCCGTTGTTGGCGGGCCGCTGACGCAGGGACCTCCGGTTATCACTTATCCTTCGCGCCTGGACCAGAAGCCAAGCTGGCGTGGAGCGCTCGTCTATAAGCCTGCTGCGAATGGCAGCATCTACTTCGACCTAGGAACATCGTTTAATCCTTCAGCCGAGGCGCTCTCCCTCACTGTTGGTCCGGCGGGAAGCGGGACTGCGAACCTCGCTCCGGAAGAAAACAAATCGTATGAACTCGGCACGAAGTGGGACCTCAACAACGGCCACATGTCGATTCGCGCCGATGGCTTCAGTACGACGAAGCTCAATGCGCGTGAGGCATCTCCGACTAATTCTCTGTTGTATGTCCTAGCCGGAACCCAGCGCGTGACCGGCGCAGAAACAGTCGTCAACGGCCAGATCAACAACCGTTGGCAGGTACTCTCGAGCTACACCTTCATGCATAGCGACGTCGTCGACTCGCAGTATTATCCGGCAGCGGTTGGCTATCGGCTGGCGAATGTGCCGAGCAATCTCTTCAACGTGTGGACCACTTACGAACCTATAAGCCGCCTGATGATTGGCGGAGGTGGTAACTATGTCGCCAGCCGTACGGCCAGCTCGACGGTTCCGCTTGATCCAACGACGGGGCTCATCAAGCAAGTGCCGGGATATGTGATCTTCAATGCTATGGCGCGCTACACATTGTCTGACCATTTCTCGCTCCAGGCCAACATCTTCAATCTCGCTAACAGAAACTATATCGACCAGATACACCCTGCTCACCTCGTTCCCGGCGCGGGTACCTCTGGTCTGTTTGGTCTCAACTTCAAGTTCTAGAGAACACACTTGGAACGCCGCCTCGAAGGAGGGGCAAAACGCAACATGCTGATTACGATTCCTGATGTCTTAACTCCTGCACAGGTCATCCATGCGCGGCAGGTTTTATCTTCGGCCGAGTGGGTCGATGGCCGTGTCACTGCCGGCCATCAATCCGCGCAGGCGAAGGACAATCTGCAGATTCCCGAAGGCCATCCCGCCGCGACGGAGATCGGCGACATGATTCTCACCGCGCTCGGACAGAATCCGCTCTTCATCTCCGCGGCGCTACCGATGAAGGTCTTTCCGCCGCTCTTTAACAGCTATGGAGGCGGCCAGTCCTTTGGAACGCACGTCGACAATGCGATCCGCCATGTGAAGGGCAGCTCGCACCGCGTTCGCAGCGATCTGTCAGCGACGCTCTTCCTCACCGCGCCGGAGGAATACGACGGCGGCGATCTCATCATCGAGGATACTTACGGTATCCACCGCGCCAAGCTGCCGCTTGGGCATATGGTCGTGTATCCGTCGTCGAGCCTTCACCGCGTCGAGCCCGTTACTCGCGGGCGGCGTACGTCTTCCTTCTTTTGGATTCAAAGCATGGTGCGCGGCGATGCGCAGCGTACGTTGCTCTTCGATCTGGACAACGCCGCACAGATCGTCAATCGCGATATACCAACCAGCCCTGCCGCGGTACAACTCACAGGCATCTATCACAACCTGTTGCGCCAATGGGCTGAGGTGTAGCGGCTTGCGACGGATACTTTTCTGGATACATCTCAGTGCGGGCGTGCTCATCAGCCTGCTTGTGATTTTCTTCGCAGTTACCGGGTCGCTGATTGCGTTTGAGCGACAGATCCTTAACGCTGCCGATCGACATTATTATTCGACCGAGACGGGCGGCAGTAACACGCGGCTTCCGCTTGCTGACTTGGTCGCTAAGGTTCCAGGATCCGCCGACACCGTGACGGTTTATTCCGACCCGAAACATCCGTTAGAGGTGCAGACGAAGAACCGCGACCTATATCTGGTCGATCCGTATTCCGGCACCGTGCATGGCCCCGCATCGCCGCATCTCCGCGCCTTCTTCGCGAAGGTCACCGCGCTGCACAGATGGTTCGGAATGGGCAACGCCAGTCACCAAACTGCAACCGCGATAAAAGGTGCAGCCGTCCTCATATTTCTTCTCGTCCTCATCACCGGCCCAATCCTCTGGCTGCCAAAACGCTGGACGCGGTCGGCGATTGTTGGGGGAGTCATACCCCGCTTCGACGCACAAGGCCGGACACGCAACTACAACTGGCACAAGACGACCGGCTTCTGGCTTGTCCTTCCTTTGTTGGTCATGGCCATCACCGGCATCATCATGGCGTATCCGTGGGCGAATGCAACGCTCTTTCGCCTCGCTGGAAGCCCCGTCCCGCAACGCCCCGGCAACGCCGCAGCAGTTCGCGGCTAGAGAAGGTGCGCGAGATGGCTCGCCGTCTCTCCTTCCAGCGCACCTCGACGAAGCCTTCGCCACGGCCACCAGCGGCATCGGTGATTGGCAGAGTGCAAGTCTTCGACTGCCGTCAGGAAAAGGCCTCGCTTTCACCATCGATCGCAGTGAAGGCGGCCATCCGGACGAGCGCGAACAGGTCACCATTGACGCGAAGAGCCTCGAAGTCGTCCGCCGCGAACCGTTCGCCGCGATGAGCCGCGGACAACAATGGCGAGCCTGGGTGCGCTTCACCCACACCGGAGAGGCCGGTGGCTGGTTCGGAGAGAGCCTCGCATTCATCTCGGCATTGGGTGCGATCGTGCTTGCGGTCACGGGTCTGTGCTTGTCCTACGACAGGCTGCGTCGTTGGCAACGCTAAAGCCGGTTTAATCCCCAAAGACCGACGAACCAATTACTGAACAAGCAGCGGTTGCTTGCGCTGGCTTAGAGCGTAAGTCGCGACCAGCGCGGCGGCGAACCCCGCCGTAGCTCCGATGCCGAGGGTCCAGCGGGCTCCGAAGTGGTTGGCGACCCACCCGGTGATGGGTGCTCCTATGGGTGTTCCTCCGAGGGCGATGGCGACGCGGAGGGCCATGACGCGGCCGCGCATGGCTGGCTCGGTTGAGAGTTGCATGATGCTGTTGGTGCCGTTGGTGAAGATCATCACCGCTGCGCCAGTGAGTATGAGGGCCGCGGCGAACCACCAGTATCCGGGCGCGAGTGCGGCGAGGGTGCAGCCGAGGCCGAAGACGGCTGCTCCGGCGAGGAGAGAGGCGAGGCTTGGCCGGCTGCGGCCGGCGGCGAAGAGGGCTCCGGCAAGCGTGCCGACGGACATGATGGAGGAGAGCAGGCCGAAGCCGCGGGCGTCGGTGTGGAAGACGCTGACGGCCATGGTCGAGATGAAGATGGGGAAGTTGAAGCCGAAGGTGCCGATCAGAAACAGCATGATGAGGATCGCGCGGAGGTCGGGCCTGCTCCAGACGTAGCGAAGGCCTTCGCGAAATCCGGAGGCGGTGCGATGGGCGCGGGCGCTGGTGCGCAGCTCGGAGAGGCGGAAGAAGGACATCGAGATCACGACCGCGGCGAAGGAGAGGCCGTTGAGCAGGAAGGCCCATCCCATGCCGACGCTGGCGATGAGCAGGCCGGCGACGGCGGGGCCGATCATCCCTCCGGCGGTGAATGAGCTTGAGTTCAGGGCGACGGCGTTGGGGAGATCTTCGTCGCCAACCATTTCGGCAACGAAGGTCTGGCGGACGGGCGCGTCGAGCGCTGCGGCGCATCCGGAGAGGAAGGCGAGCAGATAGACGTGCCAGAGCTGGACGATTCCGGCGAGGGTGAGCGCGGCGAGGACGAGCGCGAGCACGCCCATGGTGGCTTGGGTGAGCATGAGGAGCTTGCGCTGATTGAGGCGGTCGGCGGCTGAGCCTGTCCAGGGCAGGAGCAGCAGTTGCGGGGCGAACTGGAGGCCCATGACGATGCCGAGCGCGGAGGCGTCGTGATGGGTGAGCTGCGTGAGCACGAGCCAGTCCTGGGCGACGCGCTGCATCCAGGTGCCGATGTTGGAGATGAGGGCGCCGATGCTCCACAGGCGGAAGTTGAAGCTTCGGAGCGAGCGGAAGGTGCCCGTTATGGGGTTCTTCATGAGGGCGAGGAGGTGTTGCCTCCGTGGAACTGGCCGAAGTGGCGCGCGGTCATGATGCTGATGAGCAGCGCTCCGAGGCCGAGGGCTACGACGTGGCTGGTGGTGCGGAGATCGAAGGCTCCAACGCGCACGATGAGGAGATAGGCGACGACGGCGTTGAAGAATCCCCAGACGACGTTGACCGTGGATGAGGAGAGGCCTTTACCGGGCGGGTTGGCGAAGGGGCTTTGGAAGGCGCGTCCCATCAGGCCGGAGACGAAATGGGGGATGGCGTTTGTGGCGAAGATGCCTCCGAAGAAATACGAGACGAGCCATAGCCAATTCATGATGTGGTGCTCCCTTTTTCTGGCGAAGTCTCTCGCGGTGAGTGCCGGCGGCCAGGCCGGCCTTATTCGTCGACGAGCCGGGTTAGTAGTTCGAGTGCTTTCCGAAGCTTCTTCTGTTCCTTGGCAGAAAGCTTCTGCGCTATGGTCGTGGCGAGCCAGTCCTGTCTAGCGGCGCGGCCTTCCTGGAGCCACTTCAGACATTTGGGGGTTAGCGACATCAGGGTCTGACGGCCGTCGCTTGGGTCGGCTGCGCCCTTTACCAGACCGGATTGCTGCAGCGACTCCACGACAGCGCTCATCGATTGCGGACGCATGCCTTCGGCTCGCGCGAGGCTTGAAACCGTCGCAGAGCCATCTTTATCGAGTAGAAGGATCACCGAGATCTGTGACAGCGTTAGATCGTTGCCGACTCCGTGGTCGCGTAAGCGGCGCTTGATCTTGCCGAATACCGCGCGGATCTCGGCAGCGAGTGTGGAAGCGACGTCGTTCTGTGTCTGAGGCTTTCGGTGGCTCACCAGATCAATATTTCATGTGTACAGGTAAACTGTAAAGTTTACCTGTACATGTTGAGCCGATTTCGGTACTTCGAGGAGAACGCTTCGCCTATTCGTTGCGCAGCGCTTGTATGGGATCTACCTGGCTTGCCCGGAAGGCGGGGAGAAACATTGCGGACAGAGAGACGGCGAGCAGGATGAGCGCGGAGATGCCGTAGACGAGGGGATCGAAGGTATCGACCCGCATCCATCCGTTATTGGTGAGGCGCATGAAAGCCCACGCGGCGGGCATGGCAAGTACCAGTCCGAAGAGAAGACCCAGGCCGATCTGGCGAAGACCTCGCGTCATGACCGATCGGAAGAGCGACTGGCGGGTTGCTCCCAACATCATTTGAATGCCGAATTCGCGCATGCGCTGGCTGATTGCGAAGGTCATCACTCCATAGACGCCGGTGATGGCGAGGAGCACAGCGATACCGGACATGAAGAGAATGATTTTGGCCAGCGACTTCACCGACGTGGCGCCTTCTTCAAGGAAATCCCAGACGGTCGATGGAGAACTTTCCTGGGTTGGGTCCAGGCCCTTGACGATCGCCTCGATCGATGTGGAAACGGGTGCGGCGCTGCCGGTGAAGCGCACGAAGAGCTGGCCGTCGAGCGATTGCGGGTCACGCAGCGTATAGAGCCTCGGCCCGTCGAGGATGCTGAATCGCTCGGAGCGGGTATCTCTTGCTACTCCGATAACGACGAGACGGCGGTCGTCGGGCGTGACGAGCACCTTGCCAACAGGATCGCTGTCGCCCCAGAACGCTTTCGCGAATACCTGGGAGACGACGGCTACCTGAGCGCTTCCGGTGGCGGGCACGTCCGAGTGCTGGAAAAGGCGGCCGTGCAGCAGGGCGATTCCGAAGGTGGAAAAGAAATCCGGCGATACGTTATCGATGGCCGCGGGGCGGCCCTGCCCTTTAGTTTGTTTCTCGAGACGGAGCTCGCTGATGGGCGCTTGAGTAAACGGCGCGGCGGTTTCATAAGCGAGTGACTGCACGCCGGGGATTTCGAGGATGCGCGATTCCAGCGAGCGATAGAAGGCCAGCGCGGAGGTCGTTGTGTAGGGTGGCATGTCGATATCGAGCGGGACCATCATTGTCTGGTGGGTTTCAAAGCCTGGATCGGCGTTGGCGATGAGCGAAGGCAGACGCGCAAAGAGAACAGCGGCGACGAGGAGCACGAAGCTCATTGCCAGCTGCACGACGATCAACGCGCTTGTGGTGTGCGAGCGCGCAGTAGCTGCGCCTTCGCGGCCTTTGAGCGCGGTCACCAAGTCAAATCGAAATGACTCGCGCATCGGCGCAAGGGCAGAAACAACCGAGGCAATCAGCACCAGGGCGGCAAGATAGCCAAAGACCCTCCAGTCCGGCTGTATGAACGATGTGGCGTTGGCCCCGGTAGGATCGACTATCCCGAAGAGGAGCGAAGGAAAGCGGGCGGCAAGATAGATACTGATGAGGCCGGCGGCGGCAGCGGTAAGAAAGCTCTCGAGGGCCAGCATGCGCATCAACCGCGCGCGTCCAGCGCCGAGCGCAAGGCGGACTGCTATCTCTCCGCGGCGCTTGATGGAGCGTGACAGGAAGAGCATCGTCACGTTGGTGCATGCCAGCAGCAGCACCAGGGCGAGCGGTCCCATCATCAACGCCATCATAACCGGCACCATCGATTTCAACACCGGGTTGCGAATGAAGGACCCATCGGTGACCGTGAGAGAAGTTTTCCGGTCGAGCGTGAAGACTCTTTGCTCGAGGTAGGAACGGTCGCGCTGATGAAGGATCGTTTGCAACTCCGCCGCTGCATCCCGGCGCGAATATCCCTGACGCAAACGCCCGGCGAGCGAAAGCCACGCCCAGTTGGGATTCTGGAAGGCATTCTTGCCATGGTTGAAGATCGGTTGCAGGGTATAGGGCATCCACATGTCTCCCGCCGCCAGGCCGGCGGAGCTATCGGATGCGACGCCCACTACGGTCAGCGGCTGATGGCTGATGTGAATCACCTTCCCAAGGATGTGTGGGTCGGAAGAATAATAGTTTTTCCAGGAATGCTCGCTGAGCACGGCGACTCTCACCGAGGTCCCGCGGCTACACTCATCAGGATTGAAAAAGCGGCCTATGAGTGGCTGGTCGATTCCAAAGACACGAAAGTAGTTGCAGGTCGCGAGCGTGGAGTCGCTCTGCTTGCGGGCGTCGTCGAGGGTGACTGAGATCTTCTGCCATGCCGCAAGGCCGGCTAGCGACTGCGACTGGGCGCGAATCGCCTCGTAGTCTTCGGCGTTGAAGGAGGAGTCCTGAGGCCGTCCGATATACCAGCCTTGATAGCGAGGGTAGATTTGGACAAAGCTGGAGGGGTCTTTCCTGGTCGGAGGCTCGAGGAATAAGGAGTTGAGGATGGTGAAAACGCCCGCGTTCAGTCCGATTCCGACGGACAGAGCGAGCACCACAACAAACGTCAGCAGCGGCGTTCGGCGCGCGGAGCGGACTGCGTAGAGAACGTCTTGCCGGTCGATTAACATCGCGGGCCCCATCGCGGCAGTTCCTCAAGGCATTTGTGAGACAAGCTTCGCAAAAACGTATGCGGTTGGCAAGATTCTTGCGATCAACACGGCGCCGGTTTTCTTTTGAAATTCAGATATGAGCGAGCCGTTCAAGACACTATGTCATTAAGCGAGGTAGGCGAAAGCCGGCGTTGTCTCATGAGACGAGCCGCCTTGTGCTAAAAAGAAGTGACTCGATGCGCCAGGCCTGAGAGCGTAGACCCTTCGCAAGCTAACCAACTATTCTGCTAAGCAGGGACACTGTGCTCGGTAAAACTATCTCCCATTATCGCGTTGTGGAAGCCATCGGCAACGGTGGCATGGGGGTAGTGTATCGCGCCGAGGATGAGCGGCTGGGGCGTTCTGTTGCGCTGAAATTCCTTCCCGAAGAGCTCTCCGATGATAAGCAGGCGCTGGAGCGGTTCAAGCGTGAGGCGCGGGCGGCGTCGGCGTTGAATCATCCGAATATCTGCACGATCTACGACGTTGGCGAGGCCGACGGGCGCAGTTTCATTGCGATGGAGTTCCTCGAAGGCGACAACTTGCAGCAGCGGATCGCCGGGCGGCCGCTGCCCAGCGCGGAGATCCTCGAGATAGGCTTGCAACTGGCCGGCGCGCTCGACGCCGCGCACAGCAAGGGCATTGTTCATCGCGACATCAAGCCGGCCAACATCATCGTCGACGCACAGGGGCATGCGAAGTTGCTTGACTTTGGGCTTGCGAGCATCGAGAAGCGTCCCACCGGGCCATCGTCGGGGATGTCCGCGACAGCGATGCCGCCGGAAGGCTTGACGAGTCCGGGCACGGCGCTGGGGACGGCGGCCTATATGGCTCCGGAGCAGGCGCGGGGCGAGGAGCTCGATGCGCGGTGCGATTTGTTCTCGTTTGGGGCGGTGCTCTATGAGATGTGCACGGGCACCCCGGCTTTTGGAGGAGCGACGCTGGCGCTGATCTTCGACAGCATCCTGCATAAAGAGCCGCGCAGCCCGCAGCAGCTTAACCCCGCGCTGTTGGCGGGGCTGGAACAAGTGGTCATGAAAGCCCTGGCGAAGGACCGCGAAGAGCGCTATCAGTCCGCTGCTGACCTGCGAGCCGACCTGAGGCGGCTGCGGAGGGAGTCGGAGTCGGGGAAGGCTGCCACGGTCGCCGAGCCTGCAAGTCGAAGCGTGTTGCTTTATGCGGGGCTGGGATTGGCCGCCGCCGTGGCGATTGCAGCGATTGGAGTCGGTGCTTATGTTTATCGCGCCCCGCATTCCGCTGCGCCGGTGGCGGCAAGCGCTACGGATTGGGTTCCGGTGACCGACTTCGCAGATTCGGCGGTTGCGCCCGCGCTTTCGCCGGACGGGCGCATGCTTACGTTTATCCGCGGGGACGATACCTTCGTCGGCGCAGGTGAAATCTACGCGAAGCTGTTGCCCGATGGAGAGCCGGTGCAACTGACCCACGACGAGATGCATAAGATGAGTCCGGAGTTCTCTGCCGACGGTGCGCGCATCGCGTACACGGCGATTCCACCGGAGTGGAGCACATGGGTAGTTCCGGTTCTGGGTGGCGAACCGCGGTTGATGCTTGCCAATGCGGAGGGCCTGAGCTGGATCGATGCGAAGACGCTGCTTTTTTCCGAGCTCGGAAAAGGGATGCACATGTCGGTTGTGACCGCCGGCGAGAACCGCGCCGACAGCCGCGCGGTCTATGTTCCTCCCCGGGATCGAGGCATGGCGCACCGGTCCGCAATATCCCCTGACCATAAATGGGTGCTGATCGCACATATGGATAATGGTGGCTGGCTGCCCTGCCTGGTGGTTCCTTTCGGCGGCGCTTCCGAGGGTCGCTTGGTGGGCCCAAAGACCGGGGGATGCACATATGTGGCGTGGTCTGCGGATGGGGCGTGGATGTATTTCAGCTCCGATGCCGGCGGCCGTTTTCATATCTGGCGGCAGCGCTTTCCTGATGGTGAGCCGCAACAAATAACGTCGGGAGCTACAGAAGAAGAAGGTATTGCAGTCGTTCCCGATGGCCGCTCGCTCATCACCTCGGTGGGATCGGTGCAGAGCACGGTGATGTTGCATGACGCGAAGGGGGAACGGCAAATCTCTTCGGAAAGCTATGCGGAGAGCCCCGAGTTTTCGGAGGACGGCAAGTATGTCTACTACCTGGTTCCCGCTCGCGGCGCCGGCGGACATCAGTTCACCAGTGGAGAACTGTTTCGCGCGGACCTGGAGAGCGCCAGCAACGAGCACCTGCTGCCTGGTGTTCTCATGACCGGATACGCACTGTCGCCGGATGGGAAGCGGGTGGTGTTTTCCGCCTCCGATACGCAGGGTCACTCGCGGCTTTGGATTGCGGAGTTCGACCTTCGCTCCCCGCCGCGTCAATTTTCTTCTACGGTTGACGAAGATCAGCCGTCCTTCGACGATGCGGGCAACATTTATTTCCGCGCATCCGAGGGCGGGACGAACTTTCTGTATCGCATGAAGGAAGATGGGAGCGAACGGCAAAAGGTATGGCCAGGCGCGATCTTTGAGTTCAACGATGTCTCTCCCGACGGAAAGTGGGCGATAGCAGGGTTGGCCGCCTCCAAAAATCCGGAAACCACCTTTGACACGATGGCAATTCCGCTCGGCGGGGGAGACCCGGTGCTCGTCTGCCCCAACTATTGCACGGCGGGATGGAGCAATCATGGCAGGGTCTTCGTTGTTCAGCTTTCGGATATGGGGGCAGCGAAAACGGTCCTCGCGCCGGTCGGTCCCGACGGGGGAGTGCCTCGACTCCCTGAAGAAGGACTTGAGGTGAACGGCAAAGCGGTGACGATCAAAGGCGCGAAGGTTGTGGACAATTCCATCATTCCCGGGCCGGCGGCGGGGCAGTATGTCTGGCTGCGCGAGAGCGTGCATCGGAATCTTTATCGCATTCCTCTGCAGTGACGATCGGAGCTTAGGTCGACTCGCGCCTGACTTCGGGGGACTACTCCATTGAATAGAACGCCAGCATGAATCTATAGAACGACCATAGGTCGACCTTGGACGACATCTCATAGGTTGCGTGCATCGAGAGCAGCGGCACGCCGACGTCGAGCACCTCCATGTTGCGCATGGAGAGGAAGCCGCCGATGGTGCCTCCGCCGCCGACGTCGACTTTGGGGGTTTGGGTCTGCCAGGCGATGTGGTTCGAGTCGAGCACTTTGAGGACGCGCGCGGTGAACTCGGAGTTGGGGTCGAAGCCGGCACCGTAGCGCTTGATCGCGACGCCGTAGCCGACGATGGCGGCGTTGGAGTTTTCCGAGTTCTGGGGGAAGAGCGGATTGACTCCGTCGTTGCAGTCGGCGGAGAGCACGGCTGCATTGCGGAGCGCATTGCGCACGGCGAGCGCGGTTGCAGGCTTTGGCATCGACTGGGCATCGAGGAGCGAGGTGAGCGCGGAGTCGAGGAACTGCGAGCCGGCTCCGGTGTTGTTGACTGAGCCGATCTCTTCGAAGTTGGTGATGTAGGCGAAGGCGGTCCTGGTGGGTGTTCCCTTGAGGTCGAAGATGGAGCGCGAGGCCGAGTAGGCGGAGAGCTTGTCGTCCTGGCCCCAGGAGCCGGTGAGTCCTCCGTCGATGCCGACGTCGGCGGGCTGGGTTGCGGGGACGAGCTCGAGCTCCGCGGCGACGAGGTCTTCGTCGTGGATTTTGTAGCGCTGGCGGAGGGTGGCCATGACTTCTTCGGCGACGGTCGATTTCGGGCCGGGGATGCTGCCGATGACCGGGTTCATCTCTTCGCCGCCGAGAACCTCGGTGTAGGTGCGGGTGCGGAGCAGGCGGTCGGAGTGGGGCGCGGCGTCGGGGATGACGAAGACGGGATCGCCGGGCGCGAAGCCGATGTTGATGTCGATATGGCGGCCGTCGACGGTGTCGATGTGGCCGACCAGCGCCATGGGCAGATTGGACCACTGGTAGCGCTTGATGCCTCCGTAGGGGATGGTCTTGAGGAGGGCGACCGACCCGGGGGCATTCACGACCGGGCGCGCTTTGAGGTTGATGTGGGGCGAGTCTTCGTGCGCGGCGACCATGCGTGAGCCGGACTCGATCGGGTCGGTACCGATGACCGCGAAGAGCACGGAGCGGTGACGGTTGTTGAGGATGAGGCGCGCTCCCGGCTTGACCTGCGCGGGCGAGGTGAAGTCTTCAAAGCCGGCGGCGTGGGCGAGGCGGACTAACTCGGCATCGGAGAGCTCGGCGGACTTGGCGTGGCGGAGATAGTCCTTGTAGGGATCGGCGAAGTGCATGACTTCGGTTTTCTGATCGGGGGTCAGCATCAGCCATGCGGATTTGGCTGCGACTTTGCCGGTGTCGGCGGCTTGGTCCGGAGTAGGCGCGGCCTCCTGGGCGAGGCAGAGAACCGACAGCAGCGACAGGGCAACCGCTGAGCGGAAGCGCAAGTTGGTGAGCATAAGCCAAGATACACCGGAGGGTACTACGTGCTTAGCTTGCCCATTAGCGAGAGGACTACTTCTCCGAGTCCTTCCGTCGGGTGAAGATACCGCAGAAGACTTCTTGCACAGAGCCCACTGTAGCGTTGTCGATGGGCGCGACAATCTTCGGCAAGTGGTCTTTGAGGATCATCCATTCGACGGTGGAGAGCACCACAACCGCGAGCCTCCTGTCGCTCAGATTTTGCTCGTATCGAAGGGTTTGATCCCCGGTGACGAGAACCTCAAAGCCGTCGTTTTCTGCAGCTTCAAGAAGTCTGCCATTCTTGAGTCCGCCCCATCCTTTGTAACTGGCGGTGAAAACCTGGTGCGAGCTGAGACTGTTTCGCAATCTGCGGTCGAGGTTTTCATCGAGCAATACCTTCACGCGCGATGCTGCTTGAGCTGTTCCAGACCGAATTCGATCAGCCTCTTGATCTGGGCAGGGGAAAGGGTCGGGAAACCTTCGTGAATCTCTTCAATGCTTTCCCCGAGCTCGTAGCTATGCAGGATTGCATCAGGAAGAATGCGCGTGCCGCGCACGACCGGCCTTCCGGAGACTTTGCCGGGCACTTGTTCGATCAACTCGCAAGCCATCCAGTCGACCTCTACATCTGCGTCGACGTTAGTCTCGAGGTTCGCCATGGGATTGCCCTCTTTTTAATCGTACAACGGATGCTGCTTTCCCACGCTTGGCGCAGCCGTGTCGCCTTAGCCAACTTGCCTCACTTACTGGACGGAATCATTTTCTGAATGGCGGGAAGCGGATAGTCGTTCCCGAGAATTTGACGGATTCCCTCTTCGAGCACTTCATCTCTTCCGTCGCGAATGCCTTCGACGGTGGGATAGACGACCTTGTCAGGGATGATGCCGATTTGTTGGGTTGGCTTTTTGTCGGGATAGAAGACGCCGATGCCACTGATTTGAGTTTTGAGGCCGCCGGGTAAAGTGAACTCCGAGACATTTCCGTCTGCCCCAGCGGTCGGGCTGCCGACGACAATTGCATTGGGTAAGGCGCGAAAAGCCATGGCGGTCCATTCGGCCCGGCTTTGGGAGAATTCGTCAACGAGGATGACGATTCTGCCTGGATAGTGAGGCTCGGTGGGCAGGATAATTTCAGGATCAGACCAATGAAAGGCGCCGGGAGTGGACAGGTCCGCCGTGGTGGCTCGGACAAAGGGAGTTGGCTTGTCTACGAGATGTCCGCCGAGCGCATAGGGCAAAAATTCAGACGGATAGTTGCGGATGTCGATGATCATCCCTTTGGTTTTTGAGGCCGCTTCGAGATAGCTATCGATATTGGCGGTCTTGGCTGAGGAGAGTTTCAGATACGCGACATCCGGGGACAGGAGCCGGAAGGTATCGCCGGGCAGATCGTGAGCGTACCCAATGGCTTTGATGTCTTTGGAGGGTAGCCGCATCGCGACGATTTGCAAGGCTTCGTTTTTGCGCCGAATTCCCAGCTTGACTTCGCCGCACTCGCCATTGGTCATCGAATCCGCGATGTCGCGCAGGCGTGCCGTGTCATTGGAGTCCGCATAGTAGGGCGACCAGCTTGTTATCAGCGTCGCGACCGACGCTCCATCCAGCGAATCGAGCAGGTCGCCACGCTTCAGACCAGAGGCTTCTCCATCGGGCGAGGGGAAGCTTTTGATTACGGCCTACATTATTGCCGCTGGAGTCGAGGATGAAACGCACGTACATCGGCAGGCGGCATGTGCCGGTCGGCGGTCTGGTAAAGAACGAACCAAAGAGGACGGCATGACCGTCGTGCGCTTCGGCGATGAGTTGCCATCATCTGCAGCTGATATTCGGTCGCGTCCTTTGCCAAGCGCGACGCGTGGAATAAATTCGCGGAGAACGCCGTTCCAATCCTCGCCGACGATCTCGCGGTTCGGTGACCAATACTCGACGATGTTCCAGAAAGCGATAGATCGCGAGGAGCTGATAGCCAGCGTCGGGGAGCTTGACCTGAGCGTCAGCCCGGCTCATTTTCGAAGGACGGGTTGTGGACGTTGGGGACCAAGGAGACATAGAACTGCTGATTTGCCACTCGATTGTGTTCGATTGAGAGGAAGGACTGGCTCAATTGCGGACCGAGGAGCTTCTCGTCGTGAAGCCACGCGAGGTCGGGGCGGAGCAGCTATATCCTACCGACGAGCCTCAAACTCTTGTCGAGGATCGCCTCGTCTTCCGTCTTCGGTGTGGGCGACTCTCCAGGATGACGCGTCAGTGCATCTTTTTCGAGATCAACGCAGGGATTGCATGGCTTTACGGGGCCGAGGCTGTCTATCCATTTCGCCAACACTGATTGCGCTCCCGCCCGATCCGACGCCGCAAGGATCGCCGGCATGATGCGGAATAGTTCGTAGTCCCAGTGCTTTTGTCCGGCTGTGATCGCAGGGTGGTAGTACTTCAGAAATCCCCAGACCTTGCCGAGCAACGCCAGGTTATCGATCTGGATTGGGCTTAACTGCTGCAGTGCGATGCCTGAACCAGAATCGAATTGATGGTCGAACGGTCGGGGGCTGTCGACAAGGGCTTGCCGTCGAGCGTTAGGCGCAGGTCGTCCACCCAAAGCTTTCCAGTTCCTGAAAGCTGCGCCCCGATGTTGAGGACTTGTGCGCCCGGATGCAGAGGAAGCTTGATCGAATACTCAATCCAATCGGTTGAGCCCTTCAGCGCACGGCTCTGCATGTCGACGAAGGCAACCGGCGCTCCGTCCTGCATTTCGCCCATCCATAGACCGGCAAAGCCGGAGACACCTTCGGTGCGAAGAAAGCCGTGGAGTTCGAGCATATTGCCCGAGTAACCGTTTAGCTGAATTGGCATGGCGACGTTGCAGGAGGGGTGCTCACCCTCTTTGCCGATCGTCAGGCGTAGGGAGTTCCGGCCAGAGTGGGCTACGGAATCATCGACCGAGATAGTGTTGGCAGGACCGCCACGCCAGCCTGCAGGTATTTTGCCAGGTGTGTCTGCCTCGAAATTGAATATGCTCGGGACCGAAGTGTCTGTTGCCGCAGTTTGCGCATAAACGCATTGCAGGAACGCTGCGCAAAGCAATGCTGCAACAAGTTTCGAAACAGAAGGGCGTATCGTTCGCACAGAAATCTTTGCCACGGCAGAACTCGTTTCGCAAAAGGCAGTTTGTAAATCAACGCTCGGTGGGACTTCCGTTCGCGTGAAAAGTCAATATCTGTCCGGCCCATGGCGCCAGGTCGATGTAGAGGCCATCGTTCTTCATCTCATCGCCTTCGCGTTCATAGCTCGCGTCGGATAAGGCGTCAGCGAGGCGCCATGTCTCTCCTCGCAGCTCCTCCCATGGCAGGTGGACGCGCGCCTGCAGGCCGCTGTCGCTGAGATTGACGAGGACCAGAGTCCGATCATCGCCTTTGGTCCAGGCCCACGCGCCCAGCCTCTGGAAGCTGGTGTTGTCGGGCCAGCCGGAAGATTGACAGAGTGTCCACTCTCCTTCGCGAAACACCGGGCTGTCGATCGCCGCTAGAAGCTTCGTATAAAAGAACTGTGAGGCCAGATCGATTGGTTCTTCAGGACGGCGGCCCAGAAAAACAGGCACTCTTACCCCTCGACCTTCGAACTGTCCCTCATGAAAGAGCTTTGCGCCCGGAATCGTTGCAATCGCGATCGCGGCGGCTTGGCCTTTGCCAGCGGGAAACGCGACCGAAGCTCGGGGTTCGTCGTGGTTCTCGATGAAACGGACGAGCTTCTGTTGATACCCTGCGTCGGCATTGAGGTGCAGGCGAACACCCTCCGCATCGTCATGTTCGAGGCGGTCATAGAGCCGCTTGTCGTAGCAGAAATCGAATCCCTGCTGCTGCAGCTCCCACTCCAGGTCCCAATAAGCCTCGGCCATGAAGAGGAAGTGCGGATGTTGCCGCTTGACCGCCGCAATCACCTCGCGCCAGTAGTCGGTCGTCGGTATCTCCCCGGCGCGTTCGCGCCACGTCTGGTTGAAGACATTATTGAGCAGCAGCATGGCCATGTCGCAGCGCAGGCCGTCGCACTGCTCCGCCACACCGAGCAGGAGCTCGATGACCGCCGCACGAAATCCCGGCTCAAAGGCGTTGACCTGCACCACGTCGGGCCATGCTGGAAAGTATGGGTCTTTGCCGCAGGCGAAGATCTTGTCGCCTATCCGGGCGCAGGCGGCCGGTTCGTTCTGCAGATGGTCGGCGTCGAGCTGGATGAAGTGCTCGGGATGCTCCACGATCCATGGGCTATCGGGAGCCATATGGTTGGGCACGAAATCCAGGATCAGCTTCATGCCGCGCTTGGCGAGTTCCTGCCGCGCAATAGCGAGACCGTTCGGGCCGCCGAGATGCCGGTCGGACACGTAGCGGCGCACGCAATAGGCTGAGCCAACGTTGTCTTCGGAGCGAAAGTCAGGGAGGGCGCGAAGGAAGTCACCCATCAGATTTCGATCGCGATTGGCGATGGCGATGCCGGCCGGACTTCGCTCCCAGACCCCCATGAGCCACACCGCATCGAAGCCGTATTGTGCAATAGCATCCCATTCGGCGGGTGGTACCGAGCTGAGGTTGACTGGGGCGTTCGATTTTCTGCTGAGGTCGGTGAGCCAGACCCAGGTGTTTATCTCATAGATCATTAACTGGCGGCTGGGGGCTGACATGATCTTTCTAGCTTTCTGACCTTCGGGATGTTCTAGGCGTCGAGACTAACCTTTGTCTATGTTTTTTTCTCTCCGCCGGAGCCGTCTCAGAATACTCAACTCTCTGAGTATGTGCTTTACGGGTTGAGCAGGCGTTCCCCAGAAGACCACCCCTGGACCTTCCAGCGTTTTTCCCGGCAGCACGCCTCCCTGTCCGCCGAGAATCACTCCGTCGCCGATGTGAGCGTGATCGCCCATGCCTACCTGGCCGCCGAGCATGACGTTATTTCCTACTGTGCATGAGCCGGAGATTCCGGTCTGCGCGGCGATGACGGTGTCGTGCCCGATGCGGCAATTGTGACCAATGTGGACGAGATTATCGATCTTCGTTCCGCGGCAGACTCGCGTCTCCGCCAAAGCTCCTCGATCAATCGTTGTGTTGGCGCCGATCTCGACGTCGTCTTCAATCACCAGCGTTCCCTGCTGCGGAAACTGGATGTATCTGCCGGTGGCCGGATCGCTTACATATCCGAAGCCGTCACTGCCGAGGACCGCGCCGGCGTGGACGATGACGCGGTCGCCGAGGATGGTTCCGGGATAGATGACGACGCGGGGATAGATGTGGCAGTCGGCGCCGATGGTGACGTCTTCGCCGATCACGGCACCTTCGCCGATGATGGTGCGATCGCCGAGGGCGGCGTTAGCGGCGACTACGGCGGCGGCTGCGATCGAGGCTGAGTTTGCGACGATTGCCTCTGGGCTGACGACTGCGGTGGGATGGATTCCTACGGGCTGCCTGTCGTTGCGTAGTAGCTGAGCGGCGCGAGCGAAGTCAAGTTTGGGGTTGGCGCTGAGCAGCATGGCCTTGGTGGTTACGCTTTCTTCGAGGAGGTCTTTGGACAGGATCACCGCGATGGCAGCGGATTGGATCGCGGCAGAAGCCGAGCCTGCATCGGTGGCAAAGACGACTGAGCCGGGCCGGGCCGAGGAGATGCTGGCGACGTTGGTTACTTCCGCTTGTGGCGCAGCGTTTCGGAGTTCAAGGCCGAGTTTGGCGGCGAGGGTTTCGAGAGTGATCATTTTGTCTGTCGACTACTGGGAAAACCTTATCAGGGCATAAATATGCTTTTTGCACGACAGATTAGTTTCGCCCCACGAACCACCGCTGAATCCCAAATAGGACAGGGAAAGCTAAACAGACTACTAGCGCTCCCGCTTCAAGTCCTTGCATCATCGCTCCGAGTCCGACCTGTCCGTCATGCGGATACTCTTTGACCAAGTGCTCGAGGGAGATCACGGAAGCAATCTTGTATGCGAGATAACCAAGAAAGATGGCACAGGCAAGAGATAGGCCTGCTTGTGCAGACTTCGATGTCGGCCACTTGGTCATGCCAGCCATGCTCTCATACTTGCTTGCTCTTCCTTTAATACATGGGCGGTTCGCCTTCGGGGCGGGTCTTCCAGCGGCGATGAAGCCACAGCCATTGGCCCGGATATTGGCGGATGTAGTCCTCGAGGACGCTGGTGAAGAGCGCGGTGTTGGCTACGATGTCGCCTTCGTGGTCGTCGCTGCGGATGAGCTCGAGCTGTTGGCCGAAGTGCAGCACATAGCTTTTCGAAGATTCCTCCCAGAGGAGGAATCCAGGCAAGACCGCAGCGCCGGTCTTGAGCGCAACCCGCGCCATTCCTGAGGCGGTGCAGGCCTGGGTGCCGAAGAAATCGACGAAGAGTCCCTGTGGCGGCGTCATGTTGGTGTCCATGAGAATGCCTACGGTCTCGCCCTGGCGCATTGCGGAGAGAAGGCCTCGGGCAAAGTCGTCTTTGTGAAGGACTGTATTGCCGTGCTGGCAGCGAATGCCGTTCACAAGCTGGTCGACGAGCTCATTGTCGAGGCGGCGGATGACCATGCTCATGGGATATCCCATCAGCGAGTGATAAAAGCTGGAGAGCTCCCATGCGCCGAGATGCCCGGTGAGAATCAGAACGCCTTGCCCGGCATTGCGAGCGGCGAGATAGTTTTCGAGACCCTCGTAGCGGAGAAAGTTTTTTGTGTTTTCGGGAGTGTACTTGCGCATCTGGCAGAATTCGCCAAGCTGCCAGCCGAGGCTGCGATATTCGCCGCGGAGAATTGCGGTGTGCTGGGCGCGGGAGAGTTCGGGAAAGGCAATTTGCAGATTGCGGTAGCCGACCCGTCGCAGCCGGGGCAGCGCAAGAAAGGCGAGAGCGCCAATTCCAGCTCCGATATGGCGCGCCAGCCCGCGAGGCAACAGGCCGATACCTCGAATGAGGAGCAGGACGGCGAAATACTCAAGCTTTCTGCGCATGTGGGCGTTTCAGAGATTGATAACCCAAAGTGTAGCTGATCGGGGCCGGCGTGAGGAGCAGACCGCAAAGCAAGGTAGTGGCTCAGTTTGAAACTGAGCCACTACCCAAAGCAAAGAGAGCGGCCGGGGCCGCTCTCTTTGCAAAAAGGGCGATTCTGAAACAGCTATTTCTGGACGGAGGCGAAGTAGCGAGCCACGGTGCGAACGAACGTCTTTGCATCCTCCGGGACCGGCACGTTGCCTTTAAGGATGTCGTCGGCTGTGTGGTCGACACCATAGAAGGTCCTGGTGTCGTCGGAGCTCTGGGTGACCGAAGTTCCGGTCAAATCGACCCCGGCAAAGAGCCCCTTGCTGCGCGAGTAGGTGAGCAGCTCAGCATTGAGCTTCCAATCGGTCGCCGCCTGCGAGTTGCGTCCGACCGGGCCAGCGGCCGCCGCGGCATCGCCGCCAATCTTGAATTTCGACTTCAACAGGTCCTGAAATCCCTTGTCATTGACAGCGACGAGGACCACATCCGTCGATTCGCCGCCAAGCTGAAAACCGAACGAGCCGCCGCCCAGCGTAATAAATACCGGTGCGCTCCAACCATGGCCGGTGCGGCAGGTCACCAGGCCGCGTCCGTATTCCGCCCCGAAGATAAAGGCGCCCTTCTTCATACCGGGGATGACTCCAATGCAGGTAGCCTGTTGGGCGATCTTGTTAGGAACGGCCTTGTCGGGCACCGACATGATTTGTTGAATGGTATCGGTTGCAGCCTGAACACGGCTGTCGAGTGTGGCCTTGTCGGCCTCGGCATGAGCCAACAGAGTGGCTGCCCCGGCAAGGCAAAGTACTGCTATCAACTTTTTCATTTCTTCTTTCCCTATCTCGTCCGGCGGAGGATCGCTCCCCGGAGTTGGACGTCTTTAGATTTTTGAAGGCGGCACGAGAACCGCGAGGTTTTCCAGTACAAATGGCTTTGATGCCGATTGTACCGATAGGGTTGAGGGAGGGGCACTCGATGGCAGACAAAAAGTCGGGGAAGTAAGGGCCGCGAAGCCCTTATTTCCCCGTTCCCCAGATCTGCGTTGTTTCTATTCCCGACTATCGGCTTGTTAGCTAGTTACCGCAAGAGCACTAAGGTAACCATGGGTCGCGAAGCTGCCGCGCGCGTTCCAAAATGGTAAAACTGGCGCCTAATGGAGAGCTCAGAGTTTTGGCAGCACGATGCCTTGTTGCTTCTGGTATTTCCCCTTGCGGTCGGCATAGCTGACCTCGCAGACCTCATCGGACTGGAAGAAGAGGATCTGGCAGAGGCCCTCGTTGGCATAGACCCTGGCCGGCAAGGGAGTGGTATTGGAGATTTCGAGCGTCACAAACCCTTCCCATTCGGGCTCAAAGGGGGTGACATTGACGATGATGCCGCAACGTGCGTAGGTCGATTTACCAACGCAGATGGTCAGCACATCCCGCGGAATCTTGAAATATTCGATCGAGCGGGCAAGGGCAAAGGAATTCGGCGGAACGAGCACGGACTCGCTCTGCACCGCAACGAACGAGCGCTCATCAAAGTTCTTAGGGTCAATGACGGCGCTATTGACGTTGGTAAAGATCTTGAACTCGTCGGCGACCCGCAGGTCATATCCGTAGGAGGAAAGCCCGTAGGAAATCACCCCTTCCCGGACCTGTTTTTCACTGAAAGGCTCGATCATGCCGTGATGCAAGGCCTGCTCACGGATCCAGCGATCACTCTTGATGGACATTTCTCTCCTCGCCGCGGCCATGGGAATGATTGCGCCCGGCTTCCGCCGGTGCAAAGCCACGGCGGAACTATGTGTCTGAAATCAGCATATTACGGGACAGGCAATGCGTTGACAATGGAATGGAAGCTCTCTAGCATCGGCGTAGACCGCTTTCGCAATTGGCGTGTCCGGTCGAGACAGACTCGGCGCGCATTCGCTCCGCTGGGGATGCATTTGCGAAAGCGGTCCAGGGTGGAGAGACGAACCCGCTGATTTTCCGAGGTGAGCGCGTTGATCAAGCAGGACATCATCCACAATGTGATCGAACGGACCGGGCTGCCGCGCAATAAGGCGGAAGCTGCAGTCGATACAGTCTTTGAAAGCCTGAAAAAGGCGCTTGCCGGCGGAGATCGCATTGAGCTGCGCGGATTTGGCGTCTTCAATGTAAGGCCGCGCAAGACCGGTATCGGCAGAAATCCGAGGACTGGCGCCGAGGTGACGATCAGTCCCGGCAAAGCGGTCCGTTTCAAACCCGGCAAGGAGCTGCACCTCGCCGACGGCGCTATCGCCACCGATGACGCTCCTCACGCCGATGGCGCTAAAGAAGAATAAGCTCGCCGGCTGATCTTTGCCCAGACTCCGCCAGTTTGCCAGAGGATTTCAACCGGCGCCCGTCACGCCCCGACAGCGCTGGCTGGCCATCGCTCTTTTTCTTGTCACGCTCTTCACCACTACCAGCACCGGCGCGCTCTACATGTGGAATTTCCGCCATGGGATTCCGGCGTTTGCCACTGCAGAAGACTTTGTCCCCTTTGTATGGATATTTCATCATCCCGGTGAACTGGCCAATGGACTATCTTTCTCCATTACGCTGCTCGGCATTTTGCTGGCCCATGAGTTTGGCCATTGGCTGCTGTGCGCGCGACATCGGATCATGGCTTCCTGGCCTTATCTGTTGCCTGCGCCGACGCTGAGCGGCACGGCCGGCGCAGTGATCCGCATTCGCTTTGGAATACCTTCGCTCGACGCGCTGATGGATGTCGGCGTGGCCGGGCCTATCTTCGGATTCGTCGTGGCAATGGCGGCAACGCTTCTTGGATTGCTGCTTTCGAAGAACGTAGCGGCGCCTGCGCAAGCCGTGCTCATTCGGCTGGAGGCGCCTCTTGCCATGCAGATGCTGTATGCGCCGATGCGATGGATCATGCCGTCTTTTCCGCCCATCGGAGATCTTCTCTGGCATCCGGTCCTGATCGCCGCGTGGGTGGGGCTGTTCATTACTTCACTGAATTTGATTCCGGCCGGACAGCTGGATGGGGGACATATTCTCTACGCCATCTCGCGCCGCTGGCATCGCTGGTTCACGATCGGGGTGCCCGTGCTCCTGCTGATTGCGGGGCTGACTTTGTGGGTAGGGTGGCTGCTATGGGGAGCGATCCTGTTGATTCCCGCAATGCGGCATTCTTATGTGCCTTCCGTCCCCAGGCTGCGCCGCTCGCGGAGAATCTATGGCTGGATCGGGCTCCTGCTTCTGGCACTGACTTTTCTGCCGGCTCCATTTCAAGGTGCGGGATTGCTGGAGTTTTTGCGGTAGCTGACTGCGAACGTTTGCTATCACAGTTTGTGATAGCAAACGCAAAACGGAAGCAATGGCGATGCCCAGCCGTCTTTGCCATCTCACGCCGTTTGGTAACTGGGGTCGCAAGCGTTTGAAATCACAGTTTGTGATTTCAAACGTGTCGTTGCAATCTGCAACAGAAACCATTTGACGCGAATATCTCCGAACGACTACAGTTTCTTTCAACTCCCCCGATCTGCATTGCCTATGTCAGTAGTGAGAAAGGCACACGTCTCCACGGCCCCAATCGAGCGCCAAATCCATGTGGCGCGCGGCCAGAAGATCATGCTCGATTCAGACCTTGCTGCACTCTATGAGGTAACGACGAGCGCGCTCAATCAAGCCGTTCGACGGAACCGCGGACGGTTCCCAACCGACTTCATGTCTAGGCTCACTCTCGCGGAGACCCAACGTTTGCTATCACAAAATGTGATAGCAAACGGAACTCGGGGCGGTCGTCGAACTCCTCCATACGCATTTACCGAGCATGGTGTCGCGATGCTCTCCTCAGTGATTAAGAGCGAATGCGCTATCCAGGTCAACGTCGTAATCATCCGCGCCTTCGTCCGAATGCGTGAGCTTATCGCAGCCAACAAAGACATCGCGGTTAGAGTCGACAAGCTGGAGCGAGGCCAGAAGCGGACCGCATCGGTGATCGAGATCCTGGTCGAGGACATCGACCGGGTCGCGAAGGAAATTCGCCTGATGAAGGCGTTACCGCCCCCGAGGAAACGGAAGATCGGCTTCCTGGCGTAGCTGGCTGAAAAGCGCACTACATAAGATTCACTGCATCGACGTCAACCACCAGATTTCGCTGAGGAATCTTGAGCCTTTCCGCCTGTGCGAGTGCGGCGCGGAGTGTGCGAGCCAGCGAAGCCCGCTTGTCCGCTTTGATCACGAAATGAAAGCGATAGATACGCTTCAGACGGCTGATCGGCGCTGTTGCCGGGCCGAGGACCCGCGCGCCCTCGAGTTGGGTATTCTGAAACCATTTGCCCAGCTCTGCCGACCAGGCTGCGGCTTCTTCGAAACGCGGGCTCTGGATGATCAGGTTAGCGAGCGTGGCGAAGGGCGGGTAGTGCATCCAGCGGCGGAAGTGCAGCTCCTTCTCGGCGAAGCCGTGGAAGTTGTGCGCGGCAGCAAAGTGGATGGCGTAGTGGTCGGAGTTGTAGGTCTGGACGAGCACGCGGCCAGGGAGTTCGCCTCGTCCTGCGCGGCCTGAGACCTGAGTGAGCAGCTGAAAGACGCGCTCGGCGGCGCGGAAGTTGGGCAGGCCGAGGGCGAAGTCCGCGCCGACCACGCCGACCAGGGTCACGCCGTGAATGTCGTGTCCCTTGGCGATCATCTGGGTGCCGACGAGCAGGTTGATCTCGCCGGAATGCAGGCGATGCAGCAGGCGCTCCATGTCGTGGCGGCCGCGCACTGTGTCGCGGTCCATGCGGCCGATGCGGGCGTGAGGGAAGATCTCCTGCAGGCGCTGCTCGCCCTGCTGCGAGCCGGCGCCAAGGAAATGCAGATGCTCGCTTTCGCAGTTGGGACAGACTTTGGGGACGGTCCTTTTGTAACCGCAATAGTGACATTGCAGACGTTGGCCGGTTGGTGACGGATCCTGATCGTCAGCTATCGGTCGATGGTAGGTAAGCGAGATGGCGCAGTTTTCGCACTGCAGTTTTTCTCCGCAGGCGCGGCACATTACGACGAAAGAGTAGCCGCGACGGTTGAGGAGGATGATGGCTTGTTCGCCGCGACCGAGCGTGGCCTGGGTCTCCTCGATGAGCTGGCGAGAGAAGAGCTGTTCCTGGCCGGTCTCTTGAAATTCTTTGCGCATGTCGACGAGTTCAACGACGGGCAACGGACGATCGGCGACTCGCTGTGCCAGTTCGATCAACGAGTACTTGCCAGCCGTTGCGTTGCGCCACGACTCGAGAGATGGCGTCGCGGAGCCGAGCACGACCGCTGCGGAGTTGAGTTTGGCGCGCATCACCGCGACATCGCGAGCGTGATAGCGCGGATTTTCCTCTTGTTTGTAGGAGGCGTCGTGTTCCTCGTCGACGATGATCAGGCCGAGTTTTGAGACGGGCGCGAAGACTGCGGAGCGAGTGCCGACGACGATGCGGGAGTCTCCGGCGCGAATGCGATGCCATTGCTCCGCGCGCTCCTCAGGGGTAAGCGCGGAGTGAAGGAGCGCAACATGGCTGCCAAAGGCGGTGTACAGTTGCGCCGCCATGGCCGGCGTGAGGCCGATCTCAGGGACGAGCAGGATGGCAGAGAGTCCTGCGTCGAGTGCTGTCTGCATCGCTGCCAGGTAGACGGCGGTCTTGCCGGAGCCGGTGACTCCGTGCAGCAGGGTCGGCTTGAATCCGCGCCCGGCGAGTGAGGCGGTGATGGCTTCGAGAGCCGCTTGCTGCGCGGGGTTAAGGGTATAAGCGATGTCGTGGCCGAAGGTCTTCAGCGAGGAGAGATGAAAGTCGGCGGGACGCTCTTCGATGCGGACGAGTCCGCGCCGTACCAATGTGCCGAGCGTGGAGTCGGGAAGCTCAAGACGGCGCAGTTCGGCGATCGCGAGTTCGCCTCCGGACCCGGCCAGTTCAGCAAGCAGCGTTTGCTGGTTGGCGTTGAGCTTGGGAATCCGGACTTCGGGGATGAGGACGGCGTAGCGGATTGTGCGGCGTGCGTCGCGCTGGACGGCGGAGGTTTCGCGCGCGATCCACTTTTTGCGCAGCATCCCCTGCAGCAGCTCGGCGGTGGCTCCAGTTGCAGAACGCAATTTGGCGACTCTTGCGGCCTCTCCGGCTTCCAGATAGTTCAGCACGTTGTATTCGATGTCCTGGTCGGCTGCGGACTTTTTGCTGCGGCGCGAGGATCCCTGGTTGGCGCTGGCGTAGAGAGCTTCGCGGCCTTTGTCTGCGATGCGGTAGAGGGTCTGATGCTTGACCTCAGCCATGAGCGGAAGCATGGAGCGAAAGACCTCGCCGAGCGGTGCGATGTAATAGCTGCTGATCCAGGCAGCGAGTTCCATCAGATCGGGCCCGAGCAACGGCGCGGCGTCGAGGAGGGCGATGATCGGCTTCGCTTCCACTGGAGGCGGCTCGTCATGCACGCGAGTAACGATGCCGGTGAGCTTCTCATTGCGGAAAGGGACGATGACGCGACATCCGGCGGTAGGCGGTTCCGCTTCGTCATTCACGCTATAGGTGAAGACGCGATCAAGCGGGACTGGCAGGGCTACGTCGCAGAAGAGAGGCATGGGAGAGATACCAATTGTTAGTCTTCAGTTCTCAATCGTCTGCAGCACGCGTTTGCCGACGACTGAGAACTGAAGACTGACAACCCTATAAAGGGAGAGTTTATCCGGGACGCTTCGGCGACAGCCCCAACTCAGCCATCGCCATCTGTAGATCTTTCCATGCCTCTTTTTTCTGCGTGGGATCACGCAGTAGAAACGCTGGGTGATAGGTGACGATCAGCTTCGTATTGAAAGCATGGTGTATCCGACCACGGAGGCTGCTGAGCGAAGCCTTGACTCCGAGCAGATAGGTTGCTGCGGTCGATCCGAGGGCGACGATGACCTCTGGCTGGATGACCTCAATCTGCTGAAAGAGGAACGGCTTGCAGGTGTTCGCCTCGATCGGCTCGGGGACGCGGTTCTTGGGCGGACGGCACTTCACGATATTGGCGATGTAGACCTCTTCGCGCTTCAGGCCCATTGCATTGATCATGTTGTTGAGCAGCTGGCCGCCGCGCCCGACGAAGGGCAGGCCTTGCGCGTCCTCATCGGCGCCCGGCCCCTCGCCAACGAACATCAGTGGCGCATTCGGATCGCCGTCGCCGAAGACAAGCTTGTTGCGGGTGGGCGCGAGTGGGCAACGCTGGCAATCTCCAATCTCATCGCGAATGGCCTGGAGCGCGGCGGCGCGCAGCTCATGAGCAATTGGCGCGGGAGCAAGGATGGGAAGATCTGGTGAAGGAACGAGCGGACGAACAGCGGATACGGCTTTGGGCATTTCTGGCTTGCCTTCGGAAAAACTGGGCGGTAGGGATTCTGTAGCAGTTGCGGTTACAGTTTGCAAAACAATTGGCGACTCTTCAGCGGCAAGCGCTTCGCCACGACGATAAAAGTCGAAGACGCCGAGATCGCGAAAGTAACGAATGCGCGCGGCGACTGCGCCTTGCAACTGCGGGTCGAGCGCCACCGCTTAGCGCCTTCCAGAGGATGGAGAAGCGAGCCGGCTCGGCGCCGTCTCGTCGATGACCGACTGCGGGCGGCGAAGCGTGAGCGCCTCGTCGAGGATGCGGTCGGCGAGTTCGCGCTTACTCATCTCGGGCAGTTCGATCGAGGTCTGTTGGGTGAGAAAGGTCGCAGCGTTCCGATCGGAGTCGAAGCCGATGCCCTCACGAGAGACGTCGTTGAGCACGATGGCATCAGCGCCTTTACGCAGCAGCTTATCGCGTCCGTGGACGATATGGTTCTCGGTCTCAGCCGCGAAACCGATCACCAGCGTTCCTGTCTTTCTCTGCCGAACGACTTCGGCGAGGATGTCTTCGGTTGGTTCAAGGTTGAGTGTGAGCGGGCCGGAGCGCTTGAGCTTTTGATCGGCCATCGATAGCGGACGATAGTCGGCGACGGCGGCCGCCTTGATCACGATGGTTGCTTCAGGTAGGCGACCGAGGACCGCAGCGCGCATCTCGGCTGTAGTCACAACGTTGACGACTTCGCTGTTGTAAGGCGCGTGGAGAGCAGTCGGCGCAGTCACCAAAATGACGCGAGCGCCGCGGCGTTCCGCCGCCTCTGCGATGGCGTAACCCATCTTGCCGCTGGAGCGATTGCCGAGAAAGCGCACTGGATCGACGGCCTCGCGGGTGCCTCCGGCAGTGACGAGAACGGTTTCTCCTGCGAGATCGTTGGTATGGTTGAGGATTTCAAGGGCCGCGCGAACGATGTCGTCATTTTCGGCGAGGCGTCCGCTGCCGATCATGCCGCAGGCAAGGTAGCCGCTGCCTGGGGAGACGATCCGCACGCCGCGTTGCTCGAGGGTCTGAAGATTGGCCTGGGTCGCGGGATGCTCCCACATGTTGACGTTCATCGCCGGGGCGACGATCACTGGAGCTTTAGTCGCGAGGTAGAGAGTGGTCAGAAAATCGTCGGCGATGCCGTGCGCGAATTTCGCGAGCACATTGGCGGTAGCCGGAGCGACGATCAGCAGATCGGTGGTCTGCGCGGCGTCGATGTGCTGGATCGATGAGGCCGAGGTCTCTTCCGGAGTTCCGGCTTGCGCCCACATGCCGGTGATCACTTCGTGGCCGGTGAGCGAGGCGAAGGTCAGCGGCTGAATGAACTGCTTTGCCGCCTCGGTCATGACGACGTGGACGTCGAGGGCTTGCCGTTGCAGGGCGCGGACAAGCTCTGCGGCCTTATACGCCGCAATTCCACCGGAGACGCCTACAGTGACCTTCATAGCCAGATTGTACGCCTGACTCATGGGCCGTTTACAGGCGAGTGTTTGCGCAAAAACAGGTCGGCGCGGTGGATTTCCGGGCGGTCGAGAATCAGCCGCAGGAACAGACGCCTCTCGAGGCGACGTTACCTTGAGAGGCCACCGGCCCTGCTTGCACCAAAGGAAACTTCAGATCGATCTTCGCTGCGGCTAGCTAACGAATTTCGGAATGATTGGGGCCTCGATTTCAGGTTTGTGCAAGGGCACCGCAGGCTTGACGTAGCCAACCATACCGGCAGCGATCTCGTCCTGGGCGACGCGGCATGCTTTGCGGGAACTGGTGGCGATCAGGGGCTGGGAACCATTCTGCAGTTGCCGCGCTCGACGCGCCGCGACCATGACATAACCAAAGTGGCTACCGACTCCGTTTTCGACGTTCATTGGGTACTCCTCCGAAAGTTTAATTACGGCCTATTTCTATAGGCTTGAGAAGTCATTGTTAGGTCGAAACCGCTTTTCAGTCCAAGAGACCGAAAGAGTGAAGCACCGGCCGCAAGCGCGCCATTGTATTTACCTGACGACAGCTTTCAGCCAGTTCGATCCACCGCCGTTCCTCTGGAGTCGTCTCCCGGCCCGTTCGCCGAATACGCTCGGACGAAACGATGGCCGCCAGTTCTTCTACTGCATGGTCGAGGACGTCGTTGACCAAAATATATCCATATTGGCGATAATTCACAATCTCGCTTGCGGCCTGGGCAAGCCGGCGCTCGATGATCTTCTCTGTCTCCGCGGTCATTTGCCCTTCGGCGCGGCTACGATTGCGCAATCGCGTGGCGAGCACTTCCTTCGTCGGGGGCATGACAAAGATGCTGACGGCGTCGGGGATTTTCTTTCGCACCTGCGCAGCGCCCTGCACGTCGATGTCGAGGAGCAGGTCTTTGCCTCGAGCCTCAGCGTCGCGCAACGATTGCAGCGCGGTGCCATAGTAATTGCCGAAGACCTCGGCGTGCTCGAGGAACTCGTCTTCGGCGACCATATGCTCGAAGGTTGCGCGATCGGTGAAGTGATATTCGCGGTCCTGCTGCTCGGATCCGCGGGGATTGCGCGTCGTGTAAGAGATGGAGAATTCAAGGTTGTCGACCAGCGATCGCAGCTGGTTCACGAGCGTCGATTTGCCGGAGCCGGACGGCGCCGAAATAATAAAAAGAATTCCCGCCAAACGTTCTTTTCCTTTGCAATGTTGAGCAAGAGCCCAGGCCTAAAGGCCTCTATTCTTTGTGCAATGAAGCCAGGGGCTGAAGCCCCTGGCTTCCACCGAGAAACAACATCTTATTCGAGGTTCTGAACTTGTTCGCGAGCCTTTTCGATTTCGGCCTTCATGCCCAGGCCGAGCTCGGTGATGCCGGCGGCGTTTCCCGCGATGCCGCTGGTCTTGGAGAGCAGCGTGTTGGCCTCGCGATTCATCTCTTGCAAGAGAAAGTCCGTCTTCTTGCCGATCTCGCCACCGGCGCGCAGCAGCGAATGGAAGTGCTCGATATGGATGCGCAGCCGCGCGATCTCTTCATCCACATCGCTGCGCTCGACCAATAGAGCGACCTCTTGCAAGATTCGGTCGCGTTCGAATTCACCACCCAGCAGCGCAGTGACGCGCTGGCTGATGCGCTCGAAGTAAGCGCCCTGCACTTGCTCGCGCATCGATGCTACCTGATCGATCAGGACGCTGAGGCGATCGAGGCAGGCGCCGAGCTCAGCGGCGAGCGAAGCGCCTTCCTGGGCGCGCATGAGATTGAGCGCTGCGACGAGAGGTTCAAATTGTGCGAGAACGGCGGTTTCGAGCGCATCGATTTCGTCTTTGATCGAGAAGGTCTCCGCGGAGAGCACGCCGGGCAGGCGGAGGATTCCGTTCAAATCTGGCTGCTGATCGAGGGCGTGCTCCGCGGCCGCGGCGCGGAAGGCCGCAATGTAGGAAGCAACCAGCGCGCTGTTGTATTGCGTTGCCTTCTCGGTATTGCGTTCGAGAGATAGGGTGAACTCGACATGGCCGCGCACCAGTTTCTCCTTGAGCAGGCGGCGGATGCGCATCTCGAGCGATTCCAGGCCGGAGGGCATGCGGAGCTGCGGATCGAGAAAGCGGTGGTTCACGCTCTTCAGGCTGAGTGTGAAACTTAAGCTGTCGGAGACGCGGCCAGTGACACGGGCGAAGCCGGTCATGGAATAGATGGGCTTGGGATCGGATAGGCTCGAAGTGGAAGGTGGGGAGCTTGGCATCATGGTGTCGTCTTCGCTGCGGCGAGAGTGGCATATTCGCGCTCGCCGGTGGAGGTGAGCTCGGCGGAAAATTGCAGCTGGTTGAGGCGCCGATAGGTCGGAGATATCTGGAGTAGTTCTTCGTGCGGCCCAATCGCCGTGATGCGACCGCTCTCGATGACCGCGATGCGATCGGCGCGGCGCACGGTTGAAAGGCGATGCGCGATCACGATGGAAGTGCGTTTCGCCATGAGGTTGGCGAGCGCGACCTGCACGAGCGCTTCGCTTTCGGAATCGAGCGCCGAGGTAGCTTCATCGAGGATGAGGATTGGCGCGTTCTTGAGCAGGGCGCGGGCGATCGCGAGGCGTTGGCGTTCACCGCCGGAGAGGCGAAAGCCTTTTTCGCCGATGACGGTGTCGTAGCCCTCGGGGAGACTCAGGATGAAGTCGTGGGCGAGCGCGGCTTTGGCTGCGTCCATGACCCGCGGCAGCGAGACGTCCGGCTGGCCGTAAGCAATGTTGTTGCGAACGGAGTCGTTGAAGAGGATCGTCTCCTGGGTAACTTTCCCGATCTGTTCGCGCAGGGAGCGCAGACTGACATCGCGCAGGTCGTGGCCATCGATGGTGATGCGCCCACTGGTCACGTCAAAGAAGCGCGGAACCAGATTGACCATCGTGGACTTGCCCGCGCCGCTATGGCCGACGAGGGCAACGACCTCACCGCAGCGAATGTCCAGATTGATGTCGTGCAGCACTTCGCTTTCGCCTTCCGCGCTGCTGTAGGCGAAGCCAACATTCTCAAATCGAATGCTTTCGTGGAAGCCTTTGAGGTGCAGCGCGCGGGGCTTTTCGCACACGTCGTCCTGCTCATCCATAAAGTTGAAGATTTCAGACGATGCGCCGAGCGCTGTCTGGAAGTTGTTGTAGAAGAGGGCGAACTTCCGCACCGGATCGTAGAGCTTGAAGACGGCAACGATGAAGGCGAAGAATGCGCCCTCGGTCATCGTTCCGTGCTTTATCTGCAGGCGGCCGACATAGAGCAGGAGCGCAATGGCGATGGCGCCGATCGAGTCCATGAGTGGCGAGCTGATCGCCTGTGCGCGCACCGAGCGCAGGTTGGCGCGGAACAGCCGGCGCGCGGCCTTCTTGAAGCGCAGCGTCTCCCACAGCTCCATGTTGAAGGCTTTGACAATGCGGTTGCCGGTGACGGTCTCGTGCAGGATGTTCTGGATTTCGGCGAGCTTGTCCTGGCCGCGGCGCGTGGTCTGGCGCACCCGGCGGCCGATCTTGCGCGCCGAACCGATTACGACGGGCAGAAAGATGAGCAATATCCAGGCGAGCTTGCCGCCGTAGCCAATGACTACGACGATGGTGAAGATAAGGGTGAAGAATTGCTGCAGGAACTCCGACAGCACCGAAGACATTGCGAATTGGATTCGCTCGACGTCATTGATGAGCGTCGAGAGGATGGTGCCAGTGGCGTGTTTCTGGAAGAAGGAGACCGAGCGGCGCAGGATGGCTTCATACAGATCGTCGCGGAGGTCGGTGATCATGCCGAATCCGGCGTAGTTCACCAGATAAGTGCCGCCGTAGTCGCAGAGCCCCTTGATTATCGTCGAGACTACGAGCGCGAGCGCGACTACATTCCAATCGTTGTGGATGCTCGCGGGTACAAACTGGCGCAGATCGAGTTGGTAATGCGTGCCTGGAATAACAAAGAGCGAGATAGCGCCGTTGGGTGCGTGGGGATCGAGAACGCGGTCGAAGATGGGCTTGATCAGCAGCAGCCGGAAGGCTTCGAGCAGGCCCACCGCTGCCATGAGAAGGACAGAGAGAAACGCCTGCAAAGAATATGGCCGGAGATAGCGGAGCAGGCGGAGGTATTTCGTCATCGCGGGAGTCTTTGCGCCTCAAAGGCGGCCCTGAGTTCTTTCCGGGCCTGCGCCGATCCTGTCATTTGAATATTGTACCCACCGTGGCGAGACCGCTTCCAAATCGCTCGAGGTCGCCTGACGCGGCGTGCGTCGGAATCATGTGGCTCGTTCGTCCTGGATCAGGACACTTCATGCCCAAATTGGGTAAATCGGGAATTTTTGAGTTCGTTAGCCTTGACCGCTTGGGGAGAAGAGCCTTTAATCAAGTTTGCCCGAGGCGGACGGCATCCGCTTCGGGGCTGTTACAGCGCTAGAGCAGCAGTTTCAACAACACCGCTACTACGACCACGACGGCCACACAAGGATCAGGTCCATGTGTATGGCAATGCGTAGCCCCGATCTATCGCTAGATCGCATAGGCTAACCTCCGCAGTTGAAATGACCAGACCTTCTTTCCCTCGCGGGATTGAAGGTCTGGTTTTCCGCTTTTCAGGGCGAAAACCTAAGCCGATCAGGGTCCGGTTCTTCCCGATTAGCGTGCCGCTCTGTGGAGATGTGAAGGTAGTCTACAGACCTGAATCTGGGAAATAATCCAATTGCGGAAATTGAGATTGCTAGGATGCCATTTCGGGAAAGCTCCCGCGCCTCTCCATTTTGGGAATTCAGCCGCGACTAACCTCGAGCGGATCTTGGCATATCGCGGTGGGCTGCCTTGACTCGATACCCCTGCTTGCCAAGGCGTTTCGCGACCTCTTCGGCGATGGCTACGGAGCGGTGCTGGCCTCCGGTGCAGCCAAAGGCGACGGTGAGATAGCTCTTCCCTTCCTGGATGTAATGCGGCAGCAAAAACAGCAGCATCTCGGTCACCCGGTTGAGGAACTCCTGCGTCTGGGGGAAGTTGCGCACGTAGGCGGCGACTTTGGAATGCCTGCCGGTGAGCTTGCGGAACTCGGGAATGAAGTGAGGATTCGGTAAGAAGCGGACGTCGAAGACAAGGTCAGCTTCGAGCGGCACTCCATTCTTGTAGCCGAAGCTGATGGAGGAGATGAGCAGGCTTCGTCCGGCGCTCTCGCTTTCGAACTTGGCCTGCAAGTGGGCGCGCAGTTCATGGACGTTGAAGTTGGAAGTGTCGAGAGTTATGTCGGCCACGTTGCGGATGGGGTTGAGCAGGGCGCGTTCGGACTCAAGCGCGCTGCGCACCATTCCCGATTTTCCCAACGGATGCGGCCGCCGAGTCTCGGAGTAGCGGCGGAGCAGCGCGGCTTCGCTGGCCTCGAGAAAGATTACGGTCGTCGCCAGGGACTTCCTGATCTGTTGCAGGATGGCGGGGAATTGCTCGAGGGTCTGGCCTTCGCGAACGTCGACGACGAGAGCGGCGCGATCGATCTCGGCGGACTGGCGGACGAGGTCGGCGAAGCGGGGCAGCAACTCCAGCGGCAGGTTGTCGACCGAGTAATAGCCCAGATCTTCGAAAGCCTTGAGCGCCGAGGCTTTGCCTGAACCGGAAAGTCCGGTGAGAATGACGAGCTCGCTGGCACGGGCTGGAGTGGCTTTGGCCTCAGGTTTTGCCGACGCGACTTTCGCGGGCCTGGGTTTGGCCGGCTTCGCCTTGTCTTGAATCATTTTGCGGGCCATGGCTCATGCTAGCATCGGCTTCGTGGGCTACGGCACTTCGATGAGCTCCATCTTGCCGTCGCGTTTGCGATGCAGCACCTTGAGCCCTCCTTGATTGTCGCGAAAGACAAAGACTTCGCGGTCGCGGAATTCGGCTTCCTTCACTGCCTCTTCCAAGGACATGGGCCGCATGGCGATCGAATCGATCGAGCGCACAATGTGGGGCTCGGCGATTGGAGTTTTCGCGGGAAAGGAGTGCACGGTGACTGGGGCTGGAGACTTGCCGTGACCATTGCCATTGGCGGCGCGGGCGTTGGCCTGGGACTTGGTTTCGGGCTTGGCCGCGCTGGCCGCGATGGCGATGGCGCGCCCGGTGCGGCGGGTGCGGGCGAGCTGGGAATCCTCGTGGATCTTTTCTTCCTTTGGTTTGCGCTTTTTCGCGCGAAGTCGGTCTTTGTAGCGGATCGCCTGGGTTTCGGCCTTGGCGATTGCTTCGCGGAGGGCGATCTCCATGCTGGTCGACTCGCTCAAGCCCACGATGCTTTGCAGGCGGGTGTTGATCGTGATTTCCGCGCTCTGCCGGTATTTCTCGGCGGAAAGGACGACCTTCGCGGTGGTAATTCTGCCCAGGATTTTGCCGATTCGTTCGACGCCTTCGTCGCCGATGGTGTGGAGAGATTTGGTTATGGTGAATTGTCTTCCGGTGTATTCGATTTGCATCGCTTCTACCTCGTCCGAAGAAGACGGAAATCCTCTTCGGGAAATCCCGATATTACATCAAAAACCGTATATGGGTGAGATGCCTTCCCGGCCGCGGCGGGGGTCAGTCGCGTTTGCGCCGCTGGTGGGTGCTGGGAATGCGCAGGTCTTCGCGGTACTTGGCCACGGTGCGCCGGGTGACGTCGATCCCCTGGGTCTGCAGGATGTGGGCGAGCTGGTCGTCAGTGAGCGGCTTGCGGGCATCTTCCTCGTCGATGAGCTTCTTTACCTTGCGCTTGAGCAGCATCAGCGGAGTGCTCGAACCCTCGGGGCCGTTGACGCCCTCAGAGAAGAAGAAGCGCAGCTCGAAGACCCCCTGAGCGGTATGGACGTATTTATTAGAGACGGCGCGGCTGACGGTCGAGGGATGGACGCCGATCTCTTCGGCTACCTCTTTGATCATCATCGGCTTCATATATTCGACGCCGCGCTCGAGGAACTCGCCCTGGCGGCGTACGATGGATTCGCAGGTGCGCAGGATCGTATTTTTGCGCTGCTCGATGTTGCGGATCAGTTGCAGCGCGGAGCGGTAGCGCTCTTTGACGTATTCCTTGACGTCTTTTTCGGTGCCATTCTGATTGAGCATGCGGCGATAGCCCTGGTTGAGGCGGAGCGTGGGCAGATCGTCCTCATTCATCACCACAACATATTCGCTGTCGCGTTTGACGAAGGCGACATCGGGCTCGATCAAGCGGGCTTCGGAGCGGTTGTAGCGCTGGCCGGGCCGAGGGTCAAGCGTTCGTATCAGGTCAAATGCCGCCTGCGTCTCCTCGACCGATCTGCCGATTGCCTTCGCCAGCTCCCGCAGATCGCGCTTTTGCAGCAAATGCAGGTGCTTGTCGATGATAATTTCGGCTGTCTGGGCGGTTTCGACGCGGGGATTGAGAGGCGAAGGCAACTCCGCCTCGATGTCGGCGGCGGCAAGAATTTCGCCCCCTTCGAATTGCGGCTCGGGGGATTCCAGCGGCCGTTTTCGGATCTTCGTGCTCTTCCTCTTCCGTTGCCTGCCGGCGTGGCAAAGCGTTCCGGCCGGCAACCGACAGTCCGCGGCAATAAACCTGGATCTGGGTCAGCAGGCACTCGCGAAGGTCGCGACTCGCCACTCCCACGGGGTCGAGTTGACGGACCGTCTGCAGCGCAAGCGCCAGCACCGCACGATGATGACTGAGATTGCCCGGGGCGCCGGTCAACGCTGACCCGGTCGGGACGGCAACAGGATCGCCGGAGCGGGGAACGCCAGAGGCGGTGTTGGATTCAAACCATGGGGCAGATTCTTTGCCGGGAGCAATCGGCATTGCCAGCACCGGGGGCTTTTGCTCGTGCAGGTAGCCCTCGAGCAGCTCGTCGTCAGAGGCGGTCAGGTATCCGCTTTCGTCGATGTTACCGATGAGGTATTCGGCGGCCTCGCGGACTTCCGGTTTCAATGTCAGCGAACCTAGCTGCCATAAGAGATGGTCGGTGAGCGTGCTGGGCTGAGAGAGGAAGTTTTCAAAGGAAGGCTTCTCGTTCAACTCGTAGTTATTCGGGGAACGGAAGCCGGGGTCGAGATACTCCTGAAAATACGAACCAAAGTCGACTTCTTCAAAGGGATCGGTCTTTTCGCGCTGGGCGTCGCCGACGATCTCCTCAGCCGGCCGTTCGCGTTCCGCCTCCTGGCTGGCCACATCGTCGAGCAAGGGAACGTTTTCTTCGAGCTCCTCGAGCACCGGATTCTCGACGATCTCGGTGTTGATCATCTCCTTCAACTCGAGCTTGTTCAGGGCGAGCACGCTCACCATCTGCATCAGGCCAGGTGTGAGTATCTGCCGTTGAGCGACTTTCAAGCTCAGTCTTGGTTGCAGCAATGCCATAGGGGTCGCCAGCGAGTCCCGGAGTAGCTTTCAAAGCAGAATCAGAATAGGCGTACCCGGCCAAGTCCTGCGAAGTTGGATTTTTCTTGATAAAAAATCCAGTTCAGTGATGTTGCCGCGGGTTAGGCTGTTCTGACTCTGCTTCAGTGTACCTTTCCCGGATTAAGACGGGGAATCAGGCTTGGCAGACGCGGGCAGAAAAGTAAATCAGTCGAAAGAGAAACCGCCGCCAAGGTACACGCGCCGCACTTCAGGATCGCGGCCCAGTTGTTCGGGCGTTCCGGTCCGGAAGATACGGCCTTCGTTGATAATGTACGCCCGATCGGTAACCGAAAGCGTCTCGCGCACATTATGGTCGGTAATCAATACTCCTATGCCGCTGGTCTTCAGGTCGAAGATTATTTCCTGCAGATCGGTGACGGCGATGGGGTCGATTCCCGAAAAGGGCTCGTCGAGCAGAATGAACGAAGGCTGGATGCACAGGCAGCGGGCGATCTCGACACGCCGGCGTTCGCCGCCGGAGAGCTGGTAGCCGCGGGTCTTGCGGATATGGCCGAGGTTGAGCTGGGTGATGAGCTTTTCGGTGCGGGCGCGGCGCTCCGCCCCGGAGATCGACTGCGCCTCGAGTACGGCCAGCATGTTCTCCTCGACGGTGAGCTTGCGGAAGACGGAAGCTTCCTGCGGCAGGTAGCTGATGCCGTACTGGCGGGCGCGCATATACATCGGCACCTTGGTGATGTCTTCGCCATCGGCGAGGATGTGCCCGGCATCGGGCCGCACCAGGCCGACAATCATGTAAAAGCTGGTGGTTTTTCCGGCGCCGTTAGGGCCGAGCAGGCCAACGACCTCACCCTGGCAGATATCGAGGCTGACCCCGCGCACAACCTCTCGTCCTTTATAGGACTTGCCAATCTCGTCGGTTGACAGTCTTTGCATTTACTTCGCCGTCCGGGTGTTCGTTACCGCCCGAGACTGGCCTCCGGTCACACTGACGCTATCATCCTGACTATTGAAAATCAAAGCTTCTCCTGAGACGTCGCCGTGGACTTGATCGTAAAGATGCGGTGGGGTGGAAAAAGTTCCGGTGAGCTCGAACTTTCCGTCCTGAGCGGTATAAAGCAGCTTCTCGCCGGTGCCGCGCCTGCCCGGCTGCTGCAGCACAACATGCCCGGTCGCGAGGATGCGGTCGATCTGGCTTGAGCCTCGGGCCGAGGTGGCAGGCGCGTGGCCAGCGGGAGCTGCCGGAAGCAACAGCGCCTCCACCTGGTCGGAGTGAATGACGCCGGAAGCGTCGTCAGCGGTGACTGCTCCGGTAAAGATCGCCTTGCGGTCGGCGTCGGAGTAGATCAACTGGCGGCTGCGCACACGAAAGACGGTCGCCTGGCGTTGCGGGCCAGATGTCGAGGCGATCACCGTGGTGACGGCGTTGGTGGCCGCTGGTTCCGCGTAGGCCTTTAATGTTTCGGGATTCTTCTCGAGCTCGATGATCGGCGCGGAGACGGAGTTTGCCCCCTGCCATAGCCTCGCCTGCCCGCGAAAGACCGCCAGGCCGCGGGCCTGATCGAGCAACGCGTTGGCGGCGATCACATGCGTCGGGCCGCTGCCGCCAAGACCCGGGGCGGGAGCCGCAGGATTGGCCTTGCCCGGCGAGGAAGCCGTTGCGCTCTGCCCGTAAGTGGCTTTCACGTTGCCGCTGGCGTTGGCAGCCTGGGTGTCGCGGTGGTAATCGATCGTGTCGGCGGTCAGGTCGGTGGTTCCGTCGTCGACTCGCGGCGAGCCGGTCAAATGAAGCAACTGGGTCGCGGCGTCGTAGTCGGCGCGGCGGGCGTAAGCCTTGGTGGGCGCGCCGGGGTTCTGCAGTTTATCGGGGCCGGAGGTCTTTGCCGCGGTCTTCTCGTTCCGGTCGTTCCCTGGAGCCGGTGTTTGCACCATCACGACGTTGCCTTCCTGGACCACGGACTGAATCTGCGTCGAGTCCAAACCGGCGCTCGACCTGGCCTTCGCCGGCGTGGCCGACTTGGCGCCGGCTGGATTGAAATTCACCAGCAACGTATCGCCCGAGCTGAGGTTCGTCGCGCCGTTGGGAGAGACGTCGAGCACGCTGGTATGGCCGGTTCCGTAGAGACTGGTCACGGTGTGCCCATCGCGCAGCGTCGCCAGCAGCTGATCGCCCTTAATGGTGGTATTTTGCGCAGCTGCTTTCGAATGGATCGTATGTATGACGGCAGTCGCTCCGCCTGCGGCGAGCACCTTCTCGGCCTGGGCATGGCCCCTGGCGTCCGTGACGAAATCTACATCGACCTGGGAGGCGCGCAATTCGCGAGTCGCCGAGCCGCCCGGATCGTCGGCCAATCCAATCTGCTGATCGACGAAGCTGACCGCGTTTCGTGCCTGGGCGTGGCTGAGGATGCCGCCCGGCGCAAAGGTGACCGTGCCCTCGACCGCGTTGCCGTGCATCTGCTGCGGGCCGCCCTTGTTCTCACTCACCTGTTTCTGGCTCGCGGATGCTTCGCCCGTCGAGACGAAGTTGACGCCGCCACTCACGTCGGCGCGCTGCGGCTGGCCCTTCAAATCGAGCAGCACTTTCGCCACGGTGCAGGTCAGATCCTGCCCGGCATCGGTCTTCAGATGGATGTGGCCCTGGGCGTCGATGTGTTCCGCGGAGCCATCTTTGCGGAAGTAAACGATCGCCTGGTCGGCGGTGGTCTGGTCCGTCTTGTAGCGGGTGACCGGGTTCAGCAGAAAGGCCTGCATGGTGGGGCGCAGGAACTCGGCATGCGAGGCATGCACGACCACCGGCTCCCCGTTGCGGTCGGAGTCGAGCTCGACAGCGGACTGCAGAATCAGCAGGCCTTTGTGGACGTCGTAGACCGCCCCGATCGCCTGCCCGGCACCGCGCGGCGTGCTGAATTCCAGGTGTTGAGTAGTAGTCGCTATCTGGTTGTTCTGGTCGAAGACAAGTCCGCTGGTCTTGATATGAATGATCTGCTGAGCCGCGGGAACGGCCGCGGCCGCCGACGCCGCAGCGGCGACGGCGTCGTTATGGGTCACTGCCGGAGAGCCCGTGACCGGCGAGCCGGTCAGATCGGCACCCTGCAAGTCGATCATGACTTCGCCCTTGGCCGTGACCATGCCGGTCTTCTTGTCGTAGTCGAATTCGCTGCCCGAGATGCGGTCGCTGCGGCCGCCCTGCGCGCCGTAAAGGGTGATGACCACATCGTGCAGCGTCGCGCGGTCTCCGCCCTTGTACTCAACCGCGTTCGAAGCGTGAAGCGTAAAGGCGGTATGCCCTTTCTCCGATTTGGAGATGGTAAAGCCGTTGGAGGAGCGGGATATCTCCACACCCAGCTTGCCGGGAAGGTCGGCGATGAGGTGATGCGCCTTATAACGAGCGTAGACAAAGAAACCTGCCAGGGCCGCCACCAGCAAGACGGCGAGGATGACGATCCAAAGGCGTAGGCTGGCGATGGTTATGCGCATGGCCGACGCTCTTTGGTGCCGCAGATCGGTCTGGATGTCATTTCTTTGCCGGGCGGCTGTTCTGGCCCTAGTTCACCCTTTGCAGGCGGTCGACCAGTTTCTGCGCGAGGCTCTCGCCCGATTCCGACCAAAGCAGGCGGCTGGAGATGCCGCAATGCTGCTGCACGGCGTTGGTAAAGGCAACCAGCATCTGCACATTCTCTTTGACGCGCGAAACGGCCTCGTGGTCAAGATCGACCTCCTCGTACAGAAACGGAGTGTCGATGCCGAAATCCACGCGGATGTGGCCATTCTGCTCGTAAGAGCCTTCGTCGAACTCGGGGCCGAAGCCGATGACGGTGACGCGGCTGGGCTCCTTCTTCCACACCGGGTCGAGGCCGCCGCCGGCCTCGGGCGACCAAAGCTCCCAGGTCAGCTCGAACTCGTAAGCGAAATCGTCATGAAGCATTTCAGTCGCGGCGGCGACAGCGAGCTCGGGGATGGACTCTTCCAGCTCGTTTTCGGAGTAGATGCGCTGATAGGCCGGCGACTCAGTGCGCGAGATAGGATACGCCGTCGCAGCGGCGATACGAGACGAGGCGCCAACGACACCGAACTGGCGAATGACCGACACTAACGCCGGCGCCAGGCCAACCAGGCGGAAGTTAGGAAACCAAAGGCTAAGGTAAAGCTGATCTGCCATCTCATTAGTCTAGATGTTTTTGCGGGTAGGGCGGATGCAGCCGAGTTTTCCGAAGACGCCCCTAGCGACCCGAAAACAGGGCAGGTTCGGCCGGATTTCCAAGCGAAATGGCACGCTTTGGCGTCGATAGCTCCAGAAATAAGTCTTTCTGGAGGCGAAAAGATGGAACGAGCCAAGGAAATATTGCGCAACCTGCTGGCACTGGCAGGCGTCTTCGCGCTGGGATATTGGCTGGCTGGAGCGAGGGCGGTGCATGCGTCGAGCGACGATGTCCAGTTTGAGCTGCAGGGCGTGAACGAGAACAGCTCGCTGCTCGTCTACCAGCCATCGAACAAGACGGTCTATGTCTACCGCGGGGCCATGGTCGGCAACTCCGCTCTGCAGTGCAACTTCATGTTTAAGATGACCGCCCCCGGCGGAGTCGTGAACCGGGAGAATTGCGCCGTGCAGACGCTGCACTAGAGGAACCCGCGGCGCTCCGATGAGAGACCGGCGAAATGAGATGATTGGGCTGTGACGATCGTCTAGACCGTTTTCACAATTGGTGTATCCGGTTGAGACAGATTCGGCGCGGCTTTTCCGTCAAGAAAAGCCGCTCATCGCATTAGCGCCGCTCGGAGAGCGTATTTGTGAAAACGGTCTATCAACCCGAACTTGTTTACACCGGCCACCGCTTTGAAGCGAACCAGGCCGTCATCGTTTCCGACGATGGAAAGATCCTGCGTCTCGAAGACCGCGCAGCTGCGCCGCCGGAAGGCGCCAAAGTCGTTCCGCTTCCGCGCCGCGCGATGCTGCCGGGGATGGTGGATGTGCATTCCCATAGCTTTCAGCGCACCATCCGCGGCACCGTCGAGTCGCGCAAAAAGGCCGGCCCGAATTTCTGGTCGTGGCGCGATGCGATGTACCGCGCCGCCGGGCGGTTCGATCCCGAAGAGCTGGGAACGATTGCGCGCATGGCGTTTCTCGAGATGGCGCTGACCGGCATCACCACCGTTGGCGAATTCCATTACGTGCATCGCGATCGTGACGGCTCAGCATACGCCAACCCCAACGAGATCGGCCTGCAGATTGTACAGGCCGCGAAAGATGTGGGCATCCGGATTGCGCTGTTGCGCGTCGCCTACGTTCGCGCTGGATATAACAAACCGCCTGACCCAGGACAGCGGCGATTCATCGAGCCCGACGCGGAGGAATTTCTTGCCAACACCGACGCTCTGCGTTCGGAGCTAGCCAACAGCGGCGGCCAAGCCTGGGTTGGCGTTGCGCCGCATAGCATTCGCGCGGTGCCGCTCGAATATCTTCGCGAAGTCACCGCGTGGGCGCGCGTGGCGAAGCTTCCCGTGCACATGCACGTCGCCGAGCAGCCTGCGGAGAACTCCGCCTGCATGGAAGAGTACGGCTGCACCCCTTTTGCACTGCTCGATCGCGAAGGAATTCTCGACAACCGCTTCACTGCGATTCACGGAATTCATCTCAGCGCCGAAGAGATTGCCGCGGTCGGCCGGGCGAACTCGATCATCGGCGCTTGTCCGACGACCGAACGCAACCTCGGCGATGGCATCCTGCCCGCGGACGAGTTGATGCGCGCAGGAGTTCGCATCGCCTTTGGCAGCGACAGTCTGACCCAGATCGATCCGCTCGAAAACGCGCGCGAGCTTGAGTACAACCTGCGGTTGCAGAAACTTGAGCGCGCGGTGCTGGATACGATCGACGACTCGGGATTGCCGCAGAGGCTCTTCGATTGCGCGACGCTGCACGGCGCCGCATCGGTCGGAGCGCCAGGAGGCAGCATTCAGGCGGTCAACGTGGCTGATTTCTTCACCGTCGACATGGACGATCCCTCGATTGCCGGAACGGATCCCGGCGAGCTGCTGGCCAGCATCGTATTCGGCTCATCAAAAACGGCGGTGCGCGAAGTCGCAGTGAATGGAAAACTGAGAGTTGAGGACCGGAGGCATCCCATGCAGGAAGCCATCGTCAGAGACTACAGCGCGCTTATGCAGCGGACGGAAGCGACGCCATGAGCGATGTAGTCGAGCTGCTGCGCAGGCTGGTCTCGATCTCGTCGGTCTCGCGAGAGTCGAATCGCGGCGTCATCGACTTTGCCGAAAGCATCCTGACAGAGGCGGGCTGGAGCTTTCAGGAACATGGATATCTTGATCCGGCCGGCGTCGAAAAGATCAATCTCATCGCGTGGCCCGGCAACGAGCCTCCACGCGATGGAGCCTTCCATCTTGCGCTGGTTTGCCACACCGACACTGTTCCTTATCGCGAGGATTGGGCCGATGCGACGACGTTGATCGAGGATGGCGAGGACCTCAAGGGATGCGGCGCATGCGATGTGAAGGGACATCTTGCATGCATCCTCGCCGCCGCCACTGCAGCTCGACACCGCGAGTCTCAGCAAGCCGCTAGGTATCATCCTCACCGCGGACGAAGAGATAGGTTGCGTGGGCGCGCGTTATCTCTGTCGATAACAAAATAGTGAGCGCAAGATATGCGATTGTGGGCGAACCTACATCGCTACGCCCGGTTCGCGCGGGAAAAGGCTACTGCGTGGCCGAGGTAATTGTAAGTGGCCGCGAAGCGCACAGCGCCTTTCCCGACAAGGGCCGCTCGGCAATCTACGATGCCGCGAAAATGATCGTTGCGATCGAAAAGATTGCGACGCAATTAAAAGAACTGCAGGCCGCAGGCTTTTCTCCGCCGTGGACGACCATCAATATCGGAGAGATTCACGGAGGCCTGGCGAAGAACATCGTTGCGCCATCATGCCGTTTTCTGCTCGAATGGCGTCCGATAGCCGGCCAAGACCCCAACCTTGTCGCGAATATGGTCCAGTCCGCCATCGCAGCGCTGGTTGTGGCTGACCCTTCCTATCACTGCGAGCTGAAAGTGCTTCGCATGCAGGAAGGCTTTGCGCTCGATGACGGCAGCGAACTCCTCCGTTCCGTCCTGCGGGCCAGCGGGAATGAGGCCGAGTCCGTGGCCTTTGGCACGGAAGCGCCCTGGCTGAACAAGATGGGCGCCGAAGCCGTGGTCTTTGGCCCCGGCTCGATGCTGTCCGCGCATAGCCCTCGAGAGTTTGTACCGAGAAGCGAGCTAGTGCGTTGCGTTGAGATATTGGCTGCTGTTATTCGAGACCTATGCACTTAGGGCGCGCACTTAGCGCTCGCGCCAGTGATCGAGGATGAAACTATCGGTCATACCGGCTATGTAGTCGGCGACGACGCGTGGCGCTCCGTCATTCTCAACCAGGGCGGAGTAGGCACTCGGCAGCAGCTCCGGATTACGCACCCACTCGCGAAACAAACCACCAACCACCTGCTCGGCCTGTTCGTGGTTCTTGAGTATCTCCTCCGACACATATAAGTGATCGTGGAGATAGCTCTTGGCCTGTTTTCGCTCGGCTTCTCTTTCAACGGATAAGGCGGCAAGCCGCTCGGGGTGGCGGCGCACATCCTCAAGGCTTCGGATAGCGGCGGAGTGGGCGCGTTTGGCCGTCTCACGAATCAAGTCCCCGGTGAGTCGGTTCAACATTCGCGTGAGGGCCCCGGCGAGCAGAAACTTCGGGGCCGCGTGGGGATGCGCCTGCACCATACGGCTATAGGCGCGGCCAAAGATCGAAACATTGTCGCGCAGGTCCTCAAGGTCGAGAATGCCGGCCTCAAGCCCATCGTCGATGTCGGCGGTCAAATAAGAGATCTCGTCGGCGAGATCGATGATTTGCGCCTCTAGCGGCGGGCGTTGGTCGAGAAAGTATTCGCGCAGATCGGGGTGCTCTGAAGACTTATAGTCGCGCGAGTGCTTCACGATTCCCTCGCGCACGCCGAGGGTAAGGTTAAGCCCTGGATGGGCGGCGTAGCGCTGCTCGAAATGTTCGACGATACGCAGAGCGTGCAGATTGTGGTCGAAGCGCAGGCCGTGTTCGCGCATCGCGGCATCGAGCGCCCGCTCGCCGGCGTGGCCAAAGGGCGGATGACCGATGTCGTGCACGAGCGCGAGGGTCTCGCTGAGGTTTTCGTTGAGGTGCAGCGCCTTGGCAACGGTGCGGGCAATCTGCGCGACCTCGAGCGTGTGCGTGAGGCGGCTGCGGAAGTGGTCGGAAGAGCGGTTGCTAAAAACTTGCGTCTTGCCCGCCATTCGGCGGAAAGATCGGGCATGAGTGACGCGCCCGCGATCGCGCTCAAAAGGAGTGCGATAGGCGTGAACATTTTCAGGATAGGTGCGCGCCGTGAGCGGGTCTTCGCGGTCGCGCCCTTGCACCGCGCTCGCGGAGAGATCCAACTGACTCAGGTCGAGATTGCCGATCGCGCCGCCCACGCCATTAGTCTAACCCGATCAGCGCGTGACTCTGGCCTCGATGTAACCGTGAGGTTCCTCGATCGGAACGAAAATCTCGTTGCGATTGTCCTGCCCAAAAGGCGAGAGATCGACCAGCAGGCAATGCTTGTTGGGCATGGTCAGCTTGATGTCAACTACGCTCGGGACCTGCGCCAGGAGCGCCTCCGCCATGGCAAAGAGCGTGTGCTGCACCGAGAGGCTTTGGTGAGCGGCAAATGTGGCCAGGAGCGAGTTGCGAATCTCTGCACGAAGCGCGGCAAAGGGAAGATCGTTCGCTTTATAACTCCAGCTCGCCGTCACATCGGTGCCAAAGAGCCGGTCGCTGGTCTCGCGAAGCGTAGTCAGCGGGTCTTTGATATAGCCCTCAAACGCCGAGTTGGCCGTCTTGAGGATAACCAGATCGCTGAGTCCCGAAACGACCATGACTCCGCCACTGCGCGAGCCAGTAACTGATGTCGTCTGCAGCTCCCCGCTACTTTGCTGGAAGCTCGTCGGATGAGCCTTGCCGGCAACATCGAGATGAGTCCACGCCTTTTCGCTGATCACCTATCGAAACCGAATCCGCGTGGCTGTAATTGGTCAGGAAATGTGCGATCAGATCTTTCGCGAACTCCTCGATGCAGGTGGCGCCGGAACGGCGGGCGATGGAATAGACGGTGTTCTTCATCGTATCTGTCGGCAGGATGTCGGCGTTGCTTCCGGTGAGGAAGGCATCTTCGTAATCGCCCTCGATAAGCACGTTGACGCTCCACTCGCGCACGGTATGTACGCCATCCTCGCGAGTGACCTTGACTACGCGGACCCTGTGTTTTCCGTATCGGTTGTCAGCCAGCAGCGCCATCGTTCACGAACCTCGATAAGTGGTATAGCCGTGGGGGCTCAGCAGCAAAGGCAGGTGGTAGTTCACGCTGCCGGGAGTCACGGAGAAAGAAATAAAGACCTCTGGATATAGGCTGGCATCCTGATATGCCGCGGTGTCGAATATCAAGCGGTACTTCCCCGGACTGACCGCGTTGGGCGGCAGGATTTCGTCGCAGCGCCCATCCGTCGTCGTGAAGCGGGAGGCAACTTCAACCCAGCCGCCCAGCTCAAAGCGCTCAAGCTTGACGGGAACATTGAAAGCGGGCTTGCCTTGCGATAGATCGAGAACGTGCGTGGAGATTCCGCTCATGATGCCAGCCACTTTCCGATGCGAAGATGTGTAATCTGCCGTTGCTGCTCCGCTGCTTCCCGGAGTTCGACTTCCGTGCTGTTATGAAGCCGGCGATCGAGAATGGCGAGTAACTCGTCGGCCGACCTGCCGTTCGCGCAGACGATATAGAGGAAGCCATGCCTCGCCTCGTACTCGCGATTCTTGCTCGCAATCAAATCGAGCACCGGCCCGGCGGCGATGCGCGCCTGAGATTGCTCTTCCGTCGACCACGCTGAGAACTGATGCGGTGCATTGGCCGCCGATTCCCCGATGCGCGGATGACAGCCGAAGGCCTCCAGCCAGTCGCGTGCGCTGAGCGACCACCATATCTCGTCCGCGTTGGCCAACAACGAATCGCGGTCAGGATAAGGCCGGGCACGCGCAACCGCTCTGGCAAACGCCTGCGATCCGCAGCATGCCAGCACCGGCGCAAGGGCGTCGCTCTCGGGTAACTGGTTCCACTCGGCAAGGGCGGTCATACCGTCGCCTCATCATCGGCGAGGCGGGCGAGCGTCTCCGCCAGAACGAGCACCCCGGTCGCAATCTGTTCCGGCGACGAATACTCATCCGGCCGGTGGCTGTAGCCGTTACGGCAGGGAATGAAGATCATCGCCGCCGGCGCTATTCGCGAAATAAAGAGTGAGTCATGGTAGGCGCGGCTGACCATGCTGCGATGCATGATGCCGCGAGCTTTGCAGATTTCGCCCACCGTCGCGACGATCCTGGAGCTGCAATGCGCGGGGGCGTCGGCGTTGAGTTGTTCAGTCTCAATCTTCACCCCGCGCCGGGCGGCGATTTTTGCACACGCCTCCAAAACGCCGTCGAGCACCGCATCGCGACGCGGCCCATCCGTGTCGCGCAAGTCGAGAGTGAGCTTCACGCGGCTGGGAATGCTGTTGACGGCCCCGGGAAAGACATCGCATTTCCCGATCGTCGCAACCGTGTTGATGCCGCCGGTCTTGCAGGTGAGCGACTCTATGGCGAGAGCCAACTCTGCGGCGGCGGTAAACGCATCTTTGCGGTCGGGCATGAGCACGGTGCCGGCGTGGCCGCCTTCGCCGTGGATCGAGATGTTCAGCGCAGCCGGCGCAGCGATGCTTTGCACAATGCCGATCGACAGGCCCTCGCGCTCAAGCAGCGGGCCTTGCTCGATGTGGAGCTCAACGAAGTGCGCGTAGTAACCCTGCGGAAGCACCATATCTTCGAGCCGGCCGGTGAAGCCTGCCTCGGCGCGCAGATCTTCGAGCGATCTTTCATTGGGATCGCGGAATTTGCCCGCGGCCGCGGCAGTGAGCGTGCCGGAAAGCATGCGACTGCCGAGGCAGCCGATGCCAAAGCGAGTTGGCTCTTCCGCGGTGAAGAGCAGAATTTCGATCGAGCGCTTCGGCTGAAAACCTGACCGCTGTAAGGCGCGGATGGCTTCAAGCGCTCCCAGCACACCCACCACTCCGTCGTATTTGCCGGCGTTGGGGATTGCGTCAATGTGAGAGCCAGTGCCGACGGCCGGCAATTCAGGCTTGCTGCCGATCCAGCGCGCAAAGGTGTTACCGACGGCGTCGGACCGCACCTGCAGGCCGGCGTCCTCGAAGAGCTTATTCACATATCCGCGCGCCTGCTGGTCCGCGGGCGAAAAAACCACTCTCGTCACCACCGGCGATGGCTCAGACGAGAAGCCGGCGAGCTCGTCGATCTCGTTTTGTAACTGTCGCTGATCTATTTGCAGATTCATCGTTAATCGAGTGGGTTGCGGTTCCAATCTTTGTAGATGAGGTACTTCGCCGGCTGCTTGCCCAGGGCCCCGAACCACTGCGGGCAGTAGGGCGCCATCCAGATAAAATCGCCGGCCGTCACGGGATACCAGCTGTCGGCGAGACGGTAGATGCCTCCCCCGCTCAGCATAAGCAGGCCATGCTCCATGACATGCATCTCGACCATGGCCAGCGCGGCCCCCGGCTTATATTCCATCGTGTTCACGGCAAAGTCGTAAGCCATGGAGTCGGGCATCAAAGAGCGCACCTGCAGATCGGCATCGCCCATGAGCGGTTGCGACGGAACGTCTTTTTCATTGCCGAAGACTTGCGGAGGCGCGGGTTGATTCTCGACGAAAATCCACGTTTTTTCGAAGACTTCGATCCTCGATTCGGTCGTGGCCTCGATAGTGTGGTCGCTGCCTTGCGGAAGGTAGGCAAAGCCGTCAGTCTCCAAAATCTGCGCGTCACCGGATATTGTCACAGTGACGGTGCCATTTAGGACGTAGACGAAGCGTTGTGCGGACGTATCTCCCAATCGACCGCCGCTCTCCATCTCGGCCGTGTATTGGGTGAAGCGCGCGCCGATCGCGGGCGACGTGTGAACAATTGCCATCGCCCGCTCCATCCCAGGAAGTCGAGTGCGGACGAAGGTGTCCGGCGTCTGCAAGAGATGGGTGGAGGTCGATACACTGCGGGTAGCCCCGAGATGCTGCACGGATTGCCTTTCTTGTGGTGGCGCGGCTCAGGATTTGCGAGGGAGCAGAGTCGCGGGTTCCAAGTGTTTGAGAAAGTATAAGCCAGCGTCAAACGCCGCCTGCACATCTTCAAGCAGTACTGACTCGTCGGGATGGTGGCTCACCCCTCCAGGACTGCGCAGAAAGAGCATGGCCGCCGGAAGTTTTCTTGCGAGCACCATTGCATCGTGTCCTGCGCCGCTGATCATACGATGTGGCGCGGCGCCGGTCGGTCCTGCCGCGGCTTCGAGGGCGGCGGCGAGACTGGCGTTCATGGGTACCGCCGATGCGTGAAACTGTTGGACGGCGGCGAGACTCAGGCCTCGCGACGAGGCGATGCTTTCCGCTTCCTGCAGCAATGCGCTAAGAGCGCCAAGGCGAATTGAGTCGGAGGCGTGGCGAATATCAAGGCTGACGCCGACCTCGCCGGGGATAACGTTCGTTGCGCCGGGCAAAGCCTCGATGCGACCAACCGTGGCGACGAGCCCGGCGGTCGCGCGAGCATGGCGCTCGACAGCCGTGATCCACTCAGCGGCGCCGGCAAGCGCGTCTTTGCGCAGATGCATTGGGCTGGTGCCCGCGTGGTTGGCCTTGCCGCGAAAGGTAAGCTCATAGCGGCTTTGTCCGGCTATGGCTTCGACGATGCCGAGGGCCAGGTGGAGGTCTTCGAGCACCGGCCCTTGCTCGATATGAAACTCGACAAAAGCAAAGCTATCAGGATGCAGAACTGCCTCCGCCATTCTGGCTGGGTCAAGGCCGAAAGATCGGATTGCTTCGGCCAGCGTGATGCCGCGCAAGTCAGTCTGCGCCAAAAGAGCCTCGTCGACGTCACCGATGAGCGCGCGGCTGCCGATGAACGGAACCGCAAAGCGAACGCCCTCTTCTTCTGAAAACGCCACGACTTCAATGTCGTAGCGCAGAGGTTCGTTCAGGTTCCCAATCAGGGCAAGCGCGATGACGACGCCGAGCACTCCGTCATACGCGCCTGCATCGGGCACCGTATCGATGTGCGAGCCGATGACGAGGCGCGGCGCGCGCAGTTGTCCGCAGGAGTAAAGCCCGCGCAGATTCCCCGCCGCATCGACGTGCGAGGTCATGCCGAGCCGGTACATCCAGTCGCGGAGGAGTTCGTGCACCCCGTGAAATGGCGAAGAGAGATAGGTGCGGGTGAGATTGTCCGGCGTCTCGCTGAACCTGGCAATCGCGTCGCACACGTCCATCACCTGGCGGGCAACTCTCTGGGATTGTGTTTGGGAGATGGCTGCAAGACTCAAGGGCGAAGCTCCACACCGCGAGGCTCGCCGGTGAAGACGCCTTCGGAAAATATTTCTTCACCGCGCAGGAAAGTTTTCTTCACCTTCCCCCAAAGCCTTTCGCCCACGTAAGGGGAGTTCGGATGGCGATAGTACAACTGATCGGCGGTGAGCGTGAACGACGCCTCAGGGTCAAAGATGACCAGGTCGGCGTCGTGCCCGGCGGCGATGCTTCCTTTGCGGCTGTTGAGGCCGGCGAGCTTCGCCGGCTGCTCGGCCATCCAGCGCGCAATCCAGTGCAGCGGACGCCCGCGCTCGCGCAGGCTCGTCCACATGACCGGCAGGCTGACGGAAAGGCCGGCGATGCCGCCCCACGCCTGCTGAAAGTTGCCCGTATCGAGCCGTTTCATAGCTGGTGGGCAAGGCGAGTGATCGCTGGCAACCATGTCGATGACGCCGGTGAGCAGGCCTTCCCACAAGCAGTGCTGGTTGATCTTGCTGCGGATTGGCGGAGCGCATTTGAAGAGAGTCGCGCCGTCGGGAATTTCCTCGGCGGCGAGATGCAAATAGTGCGGGCAGGTCTCGACGGTGATCGGCAACCCCTCGGAGCGCGCGTTGCCCAGCAGAGTGAGCGCATCCGCAGAAGAAAGGTGCACGATGTGAATGCGGCACTTGAATTCGCGGCAAAGATCGATCATCAGCCGGATCGCCGCCAACTCCGCCTCATCGGGGCGAGAGGCGAGGTAGGTGGAATACTTCGTCCAGTCCGCATCGGCGAGCGACGCGGCGGCGGCATCAAGCGGGGCGGCTAATTCTGCATGGACGAGGAGCGGCAGGCCGCTCGCAGCGACATGCGGCAACGCGGCGCGAAGCTGCGCTTCGTCGACCATGGTGAAGCCCTCGATGCCCGGATAGATGAGGAAGCACTTGAAGCCCGGAACGCCGGCGGCGGCAAGCCCAGCAATATCACCCTGGTTTCCGGCAACGACCCCGCCCCATGAGGCCCAATCGACGTGGCACTTGCCGAGCGCGGCGGCGCGCTTCGCTTCAAGCGCTGCAACGGTGGTGGTCTCGGGCACGCAGTTGAGCGGCATGTCGACCAGCGTGGTATAGCCTCCGGCCGCCGCTGCCCGGGTCGCGGTCGCGAAGCCTTCCCATTCCGTGCGTCCAGGTTCGTTGATGTGCACGTGAGTATCGACCAGGCCGGGCAGAATGCAGTCGTCTCGGCAATCGCTCACCCAGTAGCCATGGGGAATGCTGCGGCCGTGAGCGACAGATTCGATGCGGCCGTCGGCGACCAGCACCGTCGCGGGACCAATCCCCTCGGGAAGAACCACGCGGGTTGAAAGAAATGCTTGGCGAACCATACGCAATTCCTTACTCTGAAGACAGCAGACCTGACCAGCTAGACAAATCGTATCGCATCGAGAGGGAAGCTATCGGATGGCAGACCACGCGTTCATGGAAATGGCGATCGACCTGGCGATGAATAATGTTCAGACCGGCGCGGGCGGCCCATTTGGCGCGGTCGTGGTCAAAGACGGCAAGGTGATTGCGGCCGCTGCAAATTCAGTGACTGCCAATAACGACCCGACGGCGCATGCCGAGGTAATGGCCATCCGCAAGGCTTGCCAGGCGCTGGGCACCTTCCAGCTCGACGGCTGCGAAATCTACACCAGCTGCGAACCCTGCCCGATGTGCCTCGGCGCCTTCTACTGGGCGCGGCCGGCCGCGGTCTATTATGCGAATACCCGGGCCCACGCCGCCGAGGCCGGCTTTGACGATGCCTTCATCTACGACGAAATCTCGCTCGAACCCGACAAGCGCACGCTCAAGATGACCCAACTGCGGCTGCCCGCGGCGCAGGAACACTTCGATGCGTGGGTCACCAGCCAGCTTCAAGTAAAGTACTAGTCAACCGGCCACGCTTTCCAGAGACAAAGTGCGAGTGCAACGCCAGGAGGAGAAACCAGGACTCTGATGGGCCAACCTTCATCTGTAGAAACGGGAGCTGTCGATCTCGCGCCGCCTCTGGACTCGCAGCGATCGCCGTCTTACGGCTTAAGGCAACACAGCCTCTCGCCGATGGAGACGCTGGCGCAGTCGGTCTCGACGATGGCCCCGACCACTTCGCCGACGATGACCATTCCGCTCGTCTTCGCGCTCGCGGGAAACGGGACGTGGCTCTCCTACGTCTTCGCGATCCTCGGAGTGCTGTTGGTGGCGTTGTGCATCGCGCGGTTCGCTCGGGACTCGTCGTCACCAGGGTCGTTGTATTCCTACGCCGCCGCGGCTTTTCGCAGCAAGAAAGGCGAGCCGCGCTCGACGTGGTGGGGATTGGTCTCGGCATGGGCGCTGTTGCTGGCCTATATCGTCACCGGTGGGTCGGTGACCGGCGGCTTCATCAATTATTCGAACGTGCTGCTGCAGGCCAATATCGGCCACCAAGCTTCGCCGACGTTGCTGGCCGCAATCGCGATCCTCGGCGCGACGGCGATCGCCTATCGCGATGTGAAGATCTCCGCCCAGTTCATGCTTTGGATCGAGGCGGTCTCGGTGACGATGATTGTCATCGTCGTCGGGCTGATCTTGTGGCAGCATGGCCTGCACCTCGATCCGGAGCAGCTGACGCTCAAGGGCGTGACGCCGGCGAGCGTGCGTCTGGGGATGGTGCTCGCGCTCTTCAGCTTCGTCGGCTTTGAGAGCGCGACCAGTCTCGGGGGCGAGGCCCGCGAGCCGCTGCGGACAATTCCTCGCGCCGTGATTCAGAGCGCGATTTTGACCGGGGCATTTCTCCTCGTCTGCACCTATGCGGAAGTGATGGGCTTTCACGGCTCGGCGCAGAGCTTTGGCGACAGCCCCGCTCCGCTGCGCTACCTTGCCACTCAAGTCGGAGCGCGCTTCCTCGGCCCGCTGATCGATGTGGGTGCGGTGGTGAGCATGTTTGCCTGCGTGCTCGCCTGTATCACGGCGGCGGCGCGAGTGCTGATGCTGATGGCCCATCATGGACTCGCCCACAAGCGGCTGATGCAAACGCACAAACGAAATTCCACTCCCGGTGGAGCGGTCCTCGTTATCGGACTGCTCATGCTGCTGCCCACCGCCGTGCTGACGATGCGCGGGGTGAGTGGCTCCGATATTTATGGCTGGATGGGTTCGCTCGCGACCTATGGATTCATCACTGTCTACGGCCAGGTGACGTTCGCGCTCCCGTTCTACTTGAAGTTTAAGCAAACTCTGACAGCGCCGTTCCTGCTGCTGTCGATCGCGGCAACTCTGGCGATGGTGCTGGTGCTGGTTGGAACGCTCTATCCGGTGCCAGCTGCGCCGTATAACTGGCTGCCTTACCTATACCTCGCCTATCTCATTGCAGGGCTGGTGTGGTTTGCGGCCTCGCGGCGGATCGAAGCCGCGAAGCTCGCACGCTAGCCCTTACTCCTCACCAATGTCTTCGTGCCAGACGGCGGGGAATTCGCGGATGTAACTCGCCATCATGGCAACGCACTCCTGGTCGTCGAGGTCGATGACGTTGACGCCGGCGGCGCGCAGCCAGTCGAGGCCCCCGGCGAAGTTGCGGCTCTCGCCGACGATGAGCGTCCCGATGTTGAACTGACGGACGAGTCCGCTGCAATACCAGCATGGAGCGAGCGTAGTTACCATGATGGTGTCGCGGTAAGAGCGCTGGCGGCCTGCGTTGCGAAAGGCGTCGGTTTCGCCGTGCACCGACGGATCTCCGTGTTGGACACGGCGATTGTGGCCGGCGCCGAGCAGGCGTCCGTCGGCGTGGAAGAGAGCTGCGCCGATGGGGATGCCGCCTTCGGCGAGGCCGATGCGCGCCTCGTTGAGGGCGACGGCGAGCATCGAAGTGTGGTTCGCAGGCCGAGAATTTGCGGAGACGGCAGCGGGAATTTTGTTGCTCCCAAGTCAGACTAGGACGATCATAAAACCACTGCTTCGCCCCGAACCTACAGAATAACCGCATCTGAAACGACAGGATATTTCTCTTATGGCCGACTCCACCGCGACCTTGCCCATCCTATCCTCCGCGACCGCCGTGCTGCCTCGCGAATGCACCTTCTCCGAGTCGGACTGGCGGGCGTTAGCGCCTTATTGGTATCCGGTGGCCTTCGCGCATGAAGTTGGCGCGCAACCGGTTGCGGTGCGATTGCTCGATGAGCGCGTGGTGGTCTACCGGTTGAGCGATGGCAAGGTCTTTGCCGCGCGGGACATCTGCCTGCATCGCGGCGTTCCGCTGAGCATGGGGCATGTCGAGGGCGACGAGATCATCTGCAAATATCACGGACTTCGCTACGACCGCAGCGGCCAGTGCGTGTGCATTCCGGCGCATCCTAAGGGCGCGATCTCGCCCCGGCTGCACCTGACGACCTATGGAGCACGCGAGGCGTACGGCCTGATCTGGGTGCGGCTGGTCGATGATGGCGAGGAGAACTTCCCCGACTTCTCGGAGTGGAACGATCCGGAGTTCATTCAGGTTTTGCCGGAGAGCGTCATGCTGGCAGCTTCTGCGGGGCGGCAGGTGGAGGGTTTTCTGGACGTGGCGCATTTTGCCTTCATCCATACCTCGAGTTTTGGAGAGGCCGACAACGCCGTTGTGCCGGATTACCCGGTCGAGAAGACGGCAAGCGGATTCGTCGCCGACTACATCAGCTCCGTCAGCAACTACGCGCATGGTTTCAAACACCTCGCCGCGGCGGATTTCCCCTGGCGGCGCCGCTTCCAGGTGTGGTTTCCCTTCACCGCGAAGCTCACCATTTATTTCCCCAACGACGGCCGCTTAAACATCCTCAACACGGCGTCACCGATCTCGGCGCGGAAGACGCGGATGTTCGCGCCCATATGCCGCAACTTCGATCGCGACGCTCCCTTGCAGGCGACGCTCGATTTCAACAGCATGGTTTTCGCTGAGGACAAGGCGGTGGTTGAGAACCAATATCCCGAAGACCTGCCGATCGATCTCCACGCCGAGGCGCATTTCCCGGCGGACCGCAGTTCGATTACCTACCGCAAGGGGCTGGCCGCGCGAGGGCTGGGGCGGAGCTTCACCGCCTAAGCCTGTCAGGCGCTTAAATCCTTGAGCGCCGCCCCGGAAGTTCCCGCGTAAGTTGTCATTTCGACCGGAGCGTAGCGGAGTGGAGAAATCTGCGGTTTCAGCAATTTCCCCTCTCTGCACATACCTTCCAGACTTATGCGCCCTCTTTAATTAGACCCTGGGCTGGCGCTAGGATTTCTTTCCGTGTTCGTGGTGCTTGTGACTCTGGATGGCCAGGTCCTCGGCGGCATTCTTGTCGACGTCTTTGAGTTCCTCTAACAGGGCCTCGTCGGAGAGATCGAGGGCTTTGGAGTTTTCCCAGTCATGCCGGACGACCTGATCGATGCGGCTGGTAACGTGTTCGTCCCTGACCTCGATGGCCAGCTCGCGGCGGGTGTCGAAGCTGCCCGGAGCGAGATTGATGGAACCGACGATGGCGCGATCTCCGTCGGCGAGCAGGAGCTTGGCATGCAGCTTCACATGCCTGAGCTTGTGGACCTTGATGCCAACGTCCTGCAGAATTCTGAGCCCGCTGACGCCCTCGCTCAACTTTGCCTTCTTTAATTTGTGCGGCGGCCGGGCCATGATGTGGACCAGCACGCCGCGGCGGGCGGCGCGGACCAGGTGCTCGATCATGACCGAATCCTGATAGCGCTCGTTCTGCAGGAAGAGGGAATGTTTGGCGTCGTCGATGAGTTGACCCATCCGCTGGCGCCCGTTGCCGACGCACCAGATCAGGTGCGAGTGGTCGCCGGGCGTAAAGTCGGTCCGATGCCAATCGGCCTCAAAACACTCGATGATCTCGTCGACTTCGTGCTTATGGGAGGTAACGACGGCATAGTCGCGGGTTACCGTCAGGTTCTTGGTCTCCCAGTTCAACGACTTTACATAGGCGGTCGTATCGTCGATCACCATCGACTTCTCGTGGGTGAGGTCGAACTTGGGATTGCTGTCCAGGACCTCGATTCCGGCCGCGGTCAGGATTTTGCGGGTCTCTTCGTTCTCTTGCTCGCCGCTGCGCCGGGCGGGATTGAGCATGATGCGGACCCGAACGTTACGGCGATGGGCGTCGATGACCGCCTGGATTAGATCGGGATCGGAAAACAGGAACATCTTGATGCGCAACGACCTGGTCGCGGCGTTGATGGCGTCGACGATCGGCTTTCCAGTGTCATCGGGCAGGACAATTACGGAGCGGGACATGCGTGTTTCCTTCAAAACTGCGGCTTGTCTGGTTGTACAGTCCCCGGCTGGCCGTGACAAGCGAGCGGTTTTCGCCGGACACGAAGGGATCGCAGTGCGATGCTGGGGTCTTCCGGTAATGGCGATCGACTACGATGGATGAGCTCACCCGGAAGGGCGCCCGAACGAGTGAATGATAATGGCTAGCGAAAGTGTATCCCTGTCGCTAGCGTCCGCAAAACTGCCATCTTGCCGATATCCTCCCAACCCGCTTCAGAATCCTTTTCATCGCACCCCTCTCCGCGATTGACCACGCCGTGGGCGATTTTTTGGGTGGCCCTGGTGGTGCGCCTGGTTTACATCACCGCGGCGCATAGTTACCGCTTCCACGCGCTCGATGATCACTTCGAGTTCGGTTGGGAGGCCGGCCGCGTCGGCCGGTCCCTGGCTTTGGGCCATGGCTTTGCCGACCCGTTCATCCCGATAGGAACAGGCCCGACGGCGTGGCTGCCGCCGCTGTATCCGCTTGTGATTGGAGCAGTCTTTCGCGTCTTCGGGATTTATACGCAGCTCTCAGGATGGGTGCTACTGGCCCTGAACAGCCTTTGCGGAGCGGCGACCATACCCGCCATCTACGAGATTGCCCTTCGCTGCTTCGGAGCGGGCGACGATGCGCACCGGGGGCGCAGGATTGCGCTCTGGTCGGCGTGGATCTGGGCCCTCTATCCGGCGACGATGCAGTATTCGGTGCGCTGGATATGGGAGATGTCTTTGACCACGATGTTGTTTGCATGGGTCTTGGTAGTGGCGCTGCGGTTGCGAGGGGTTGGGGGTGTCAGCGTCGGGCGCTCACGAGCGGGGCTTTGGATTGGGTTTGGCGTCCTGTGGGGAATGATTGCGCTGTCGAATGCGACTCCGCTATTGTTCTTGCCAGTTTGCGGAATCTGGGTTGTGGCTGGGATGCGGGACAAGCGGGAGGCGTTCGCCGGTGCGGCGCTCGCAGCGATCCTGTTCCTGGCTTGCGCCGCCCCTTGGGCATGGCGCAACTGGCAGGTCTTTCACGCCTTTATTCCCGTTCGGGGAAATTTCGGCGCCGAATTACACATGGGAAACAGCCCAGGCGCGAACGGTTTTCCATGGGGAATCACCATCTTTTCTCAGCCCGACCTGGAACGCTATACGACGATAGGCGAGGTAGCGTTTGTTAGGGAGCGGGGGCAGCTGGCGATGGGATACATCCGTGCCCACCCGGAACGCTTCATGAGTCTGTCGCTGGAGCGAGTTTATTTCTACTGGGTGAACGTGCCGCACCCGCCGGAGAAGCGTTGGCTGCTGGAATTCGGACGGGAGGCGGTTTTCTGTCTGCTCAGCATCACTGGCTGGCTGGGGCTTCTGCTGGCCATTCGGCAAAGGATTCCCGGCACATGGCTCTTCGTAGCCGCCTTTGTGCTCATCCCAGTTACATATTATTTTGTGACCGCCGGGGCGCGCTTTCGGCATCCGCTGGAGCCGATAATAGTGATCCTGACGGTGAATCTCTTTGCGTCGGCTGAGCTGACCTGGTCGATGTTTTTCCAAGTGCATCGCTGAAACCGCAGATCCTTCACTTCGTTCAGGATGACAGCGGTGGACGGGGCCCGCGTATTCTGGTGGTCGAAGATTATGGCTGACGATTCATTTTACGCACTCATCACAGAAGCACTACCGCAATTGCAGCAGGAATTTGCCTCGCTTCCCTCAGGTCCGACCGCCAGCGGCTGGCCCGACAACCCTGCGGCGATGTCCGCCGTCCTCGCCGAGGTCGCCTCGCGGATGGCCAACAATTATCCCTATTTCCACCCGCTCTACGCTGGCCAGATGATGAAGCCGCCGCACCCCATCGCGCGCGCCGCCTACGGGATGGCGATGTGGATCAACCCCAACAATCATTCGCTCGACGGCGGGCGCGCCAGCTCGCGATTCGAGGTCGAGGCGGTCGCCGAGATCGCCGCCATGTTCGGCTGGAAGGGTCAACTCGGCCACCTCACCGGCGGCGGAACGGTTGCGAATCTCGAGGGGCTCTGGGTCGCCGGCCAACTCCACCCCGGCAAACGCATCGTGGCCTCGTCGCAGGCGCATTACACCCATGGCCGCATCAGCGGCGTGCTGGGGCTCAGCTTCTCGCCGATCGCCGTCGACCACCGCGGACGCATGGATCTCGATCGCCTCGAAGACGAACTGCGCAAGGGAGATGTCGGCACCGTAGTCGCGACGCTGGGCACGACAGCCATCGGCTCGGTCGATCCGCTCGATCGCATCGTGGCGTTGCGCGGGAAATATGGATTCCGCCTTCACGTTGACGCCGCCTACGGGGGGTATTTCAAACTCGTCCCAGGCATTTCGCCCGAAGCGGTCCGGGCCTTTGCCGCGGTCGGAGAGGCCGACTCGATCGTCATCGATCCGCACAAACACGGGCTCCAGCCCTACGGCTGCGGCTGCGTGCTCTTTCGCGATCCCGCGGTGGGCAGCTTTTACAAGCACGATTCTCCCTATACCTACTTTTCGTCGGCGGAACTGCACCTCGGCGAGATCACGCTCGAGTGCTCGCGCGCAGGCGCGGCAGCCGTCGCGCTGTGGGCGACGCAGCGGCTCATGCCGCTGGTTCTGGATGGCGAGTTTGCCCGCGGCCTGGGACGATGCCGCGAGGCCGCCTTGCGCATGTATGAGCGGATTGCGTGCGACGGAAGGTTTGTCACCGCATTTCAACCTGAGTTGGATATTCTCTTCTGGGGCGTAAAGGCCAATTCCGTCGCGGAAGCCTCGCGCCTCGCGCAGGCAATCTTCGACGAGGCGGCAAAGCGCGATCTGCACCTGGCGCTCGCGCATTTACCCGTCGCGCTCTTCCCCGAAGCGGCGTGGCCGGATGCGGCTGCGCATTCAACGGTGACTTGCCTGCGTTCGGTCTTGATGAAGCCGGAGCATCTGGATTGGGTCGAACGCATCTGGGATATTTTGATCGCGGCCTTTGAGGCTTGCATGCTCGAGTGTCACGAAGCGTCGTGAAACGACGCAAGCCGTAGATAGAGATCCAAACAGCAGGGTGTGCAGTCGAAGGGCAGGCGGCATGGATTTCGAAACACTCACTCTGGTCAACGACGCTCTGCGTATCGAAGTGCTCCCCGAGCTGGGAGCCAAGATCTCATCGCTATGGCTGCCCGATCTTGAGGAAGAGCTCTTGCAGGCGCCTCTCCGGCCCTACGCGGCCCGCGACCGCACCATGGCCTTTGAGGCGGGAGACGCGAGCGGCATCGACGAGTGCATTCCGACCGTTTCCGGCTGTGAAATTGAATCGGCGATATTTCCCGACCACGGAGATTTCTGGCGCATCCCGTTTCGCCACCGTCGCGACGGCGACGAGTTGGTTCTGGACGCCGATGGATTCAGCCTTCCGCTGCATTTCGAGAAATGGCTGAGCCTGCGCGCGAACCGGCTGACCATGGCATATGTCCTCTGCAATACCGGCGAAACCTCGGTCCCGTTCCTATGGTCGGCGCATCCGGGTTTCGCCGTGGAAGCGGGCGACAGGGTCGTCCTGCCTCCATCGATGGCCGAGGTCACCGTGTGGTACAGCGCCAACTCGCGACTGGGCGCGCCGGGCCGCGCCCACTCCTGGCCCTACACCAGGGACAAACACGGCGACACGATCGATCTGAGCCTCGCCGGCGGGGCCGCGGACGGAGTCGGCGACAAGCTCTTCGCCTCTGCGCCGCCCGAGGGTTGGATAGCCATCGACCGCCACCGTTTGCGCCGGCAGATCAGGGTGCATTTCGATCCTGTCCAAAACCCTTATGTTGGACTGTGGCTCGCATATGGCGGCTGGCCGGAGGGACAGGCGCAGCGCCAGCATTGCATCGCGCTCGAGCCGTGCACGGCGCCAGTCGACTCGCTCGCGACGGCCATCGAGCGGGGGCGAAGCCAAACCCTCGCCGCTGGCGCAAAATGGAAGTGGAAGATTGAGATTGAAGTCCTGGCCGCATCTTAGCTTGATTCGGACTGATCCCGCTCGTTCGCAGACGTCGTTTGCACCTCGTCGCCACCAGAACTAACGTCATTATCGAGAGCGAGCGCCATTCTGACGACCCGTCCCATTTAGCCTCAGGACAATTGCGATCGGCGGGAAGCCGAAACTCTACGGAAAATCCTTGCCGCATAGACTCGCGTCCTCTTAGTTTGTATAAAGGGTGAAATGGTCGATGTAACCGGTCTCAAAGAGAATCATCGCCGCCGCTATGGCGCCCTGCCCGCCGTCTATGCCGCGCCCGGCCGGGTGAACCTTATCGGCGAGCATACCGACTACTCCGAAGGCTTCGTCATGCCCGCGGCGATCGACTTCGCGACCCTCGCGGCGATCAGCCCGCGCAGCGACCGTCAAATCGCGATCTATTCTGAGAATTTTGGCGAAGAGTCGGTCTTCGACCTCGACTATCTGCCCCACCATCCCCGCCACCACTGGAGCGACTATCCGATCGGGGTGTTGACCATTCTGCGCAAGGCCGGAGTTGAGCCGGCCGGTTTCAGCCTGTCGCTCCATGGCGATGTTCCTCTGGGCTCCGGCCTGAGCTCCTCGGCCTCGGTCGAGGTCGCCACGGCTTTGGCCATTCTCGGCGTCCATTCCGAAGCGCCCAAATTTTCTCCGCCCGAAGTGGCACGGCTGTGTCAGCGCGCCGAAAACCATTTCGTCGGCACCCAGAGCGGCATCATGGACCAGTTCGTCTCCTGCTGCGGCCAGCAAGGTCACGCGCTCCTGCTGGACTGCCGTGACCTCTCCTTCCGCCTGGCCCCGATTCCGCCGGGCCTGAGGCTGGTGATCTGCAACTCCATGGTCAAGCACTCGCACGCCGGCGGCGAATACAACACCCGGCGCGCCGAGATTGAGGCGGGCACCCAAATCGTTCGCATGCATCGGCCTGAAGTCAACTTCCTGCGCGACGTAACGGTTGCGGACCTGGAACGCTGGGGCGATGAGATGCTGCCCGACGTGCTGAAGCGTTGCCGCCACGTCGTGACCGAGAACCTGCGCACCGTCGCCGCGGCCGACGCGCTCGAGCAGGGCGACCTCAAGACCCTGGGCCGCTTGATGGCCGAATCTCACGCCAGCTATCGCGATGATTTTGAGGCCAGCTGCCCGGAAGCGGACATCCTCGTCGACCTTGCCTCCCGCGAACCCGCCTGCATCGGGGCAAGGCTGACCGGCGGCGGCTTCGGAGGATGCACCATCAATCTCGTCCGCGCTCTCGAGGCCGATGGATTTGGCCGGCGAATGCTCGAGGCCTATCTCGCCGCCACCGGCATCGCCGCCGAGCTCTACCACTGTCAGGCGGCTTCCGGCGCGCGCCAGCTCTAGCGTCACGGCCGTTCCGGACTGAAGCGCGCGCCCTGGCCCAGGGCAATTCGCCGCGACAGGCGAAGATCCGGCGCAAATGGCCCCCGCCACGGGGGTTCCTAGGAGATATCTCCTGCGACTTTTTCCCATACCTTCCGGGTTGGGAAATTGTTAAACTTCCAGAGCACAGCGGGAACCAGGAATAGCCGTTCGATAGAGGACGCCGGGGGAAACCCCCAAAACCCTTCGAGCTGGAGATGTAGATTTCATTCCTATGACGGGTAACCTTCATTTGCCTCGGCCTGCACCAGATTTTGCCGTGTTTAAGCCTGCGGTTCGGAGAAATATATAAATGCGTTTTCCTATTCATTCGGAGGAAGTGGCGTCCCAGGATATCGGCGACGAGAACGGCAAGGTTGCATATTTTTCGATGGAGATCGCGATTCTGCCCTCCATGCCCACCTATAGCGGAGGCCTCGGCGTGCTCGCCGGCGACACGCTGCGTTCGGCGGCAGACGCCGGCCTGAACCTGGTCGCTGTGACTCTGGTCCACCGCAAAGGATATTTCCGCCAACTGCTGGGCGCGGACGGCAACCAGTCGGCGGTCGAGCAGCCGTGGTCTCCTGAGGCCACGTTGCCGCGCGAGAGCGCGCTGGTGACGGTCAATATCGAGGGTCGCCCGGTTGCCATCCAGGCGTGGCGCTATGAGATGGAAGGCGTCACCGGCAAGATCATTCCCATCTACATGCTGGATACTGATCTGCCCGTGAACCACGAAGAGGACCGGAAGCTGACCGACTACCTCTACGGCGGGGACAGCGACTACCGCCTGCGCCAGGAAGCGGTGCTAGGCATCGGCGGCGCGCTGTTTCTGGAAGAGCTCGGCTACCGCCCTGCGGTCTATCACATGAACGAAGGCCATGCCGCCCTGCTCACTGTGGCGCTGATGAATCTACAGTTGGGGGGCGGGAACCTTGCCGGCATCGCGGAGCAGGATGTCGCCGCGATCCGCGAGCATTGCGTCTTTACCACCCATACTCCAGTGCCCGCCGGCCATGATCGCTTCTCGATGGACCAGGCACGGCGCATCCTCGGCGACGACTGTGCCGCGACGCTCGAACGGCTGGGTTGTTGTCACGAAGGCCTGCTCAACATGACCTACATCGCGCTCCGTTTCTCGCGCTTTGTGAACGGCGTGGCCATGCAGCATGGCATCGTCTCACGATTGATGTTCCCCGACTACGCGATCGACGCGATCACCAACGGAGTCCACGCCGTCACCTGGACAGCGCCCTCGTTCCAAAAGGTTTTCGATCAGTTCCTCCCGCGGTGGAGGACCGACAACCTCGCGCTGCGCTACGCGATCGATATTCCCGAGGAAGAGATAGCCGCGGCGCACGCCGTGTCGAAGCGCGCCCTGCTCGATGAAGTCGCATCGAGGACGGGGATTGCTCTCGATCCCGCCGTCTTTACCATCGGCTTCGCGCGCCGCGTGGCGACCTACAAGCGCGCGGATCTGCTGTTCTCGCAACCGGAGAAGATTGTTGCCCTCGCCGAAAAATTTGGCGGACTGCAAATCCTCTACGCCGGTAAGGCGCATCCCGCCGACGATCCGGGCAAGGCGCTGATTCGCCGCGTGGTCGAGCTCGCAAAGGGCCTCAACTCGGCCAAGCTCCACATCATCTATCTCGAGAACTATGAATGGATCTTAGGCGGCCTGCTCACCGGCGGCGTCGATCTGTGGCTCAATAACCCGAAGCGTCCCTATGAGGCCTCGGGCACCAGCGGCATGAAGGCGGCGCTCAACGGCGTTCCCAGCCTCAGCGTTCTCGATGGCTGGTGGATCGAGGGCTGCATTGAAGGAATGACCGGCTGGGCGATTCCCGACTTTGAAGACGAAGCCCAGGAAAGCGCCGCGATTTACGAGCGCCTCGGAGAGACGATCCTGCCCATGTATTACCAGCAGCCGAAATCCTGGCAGGAGGTCATGCGCTCCACGATTGCCCTCAATGGCTCGTTCTTCAACACTCAGCGGATGCTCGGGCAGTATGTATTGAACGCGTATTTTCCGCAGAAGCGCGTAACCCGCGCGGCGCCGATGCTGGAACACGCGCTCGCCGAGTAAATGCCCGGCTGAGGGCGCGGGAGCCGAACCATTTCCGGGCGGCCGGTCTTTGATCTTTGCCCGGACCCCCATGTAATCCCGACCCCACACCGTAGCCGGCCATCCCCGGACTCCGCAGCCGGCGTCTTCGCCGCCTTGCTTTGCCGACTATCCTATTGATTACAGGCTTGTTAACATAGCGTTAAGGCGTGCTGCCAGGTGTTGCGGCAAATGAGCGGCGTCAGGGTTTCTACCAGTGGTTCCTGGTTCCGGCGATCTTCCTCGTTCCCTCAGGCCTTCCCGGTAGTTACTTTCGCCATCCCACAGAGAGGCGTTTGAATATCAGATCGGCGATCAGGTGTGTACAGTAAAAAGAAAATCGACGGAGCTAAGTCGCAATTTTGCTGCGATTTGCGATGGAAAAAGTAGCAGTGCGAGCCGCCGCCGGGTTGAGAGAAAATTGGCCGTTGTTGGAAATCGCTACGGGCGTAATTGAATTCAATTTGGCCTGAGCCGATGTGGAATGTAAGCGAACTTCAAAAGGCGTCCTCTGTCGTCACCGCTCCCGCCTGAGAAGCCCGCGAATGCAGCGTGAAAGCGCTCTGTCGGGCGAGGAAGCTGTAATCCGGAAACTCTTCTGTAGCGCGAGGCAAGACTGATTTGATTACGTCAGTGCTTAGGCAGTTTGAAGAAAGAGCTCGGGAGTGCCCTGAAGCGCTTGCCGTCTCCTTCGCCGGAAGGCGAGTGACCTATGGCCGCCTCAACGAGCACGCCGAGCGGATCGCCGCGCTGCTGCGCCATGCCGGCGTGGGCCGCGACTCCCTCGTTGCGCTCTACCTCGAACGCTCTCCCGCGCTGATAGCCAGCCTCCTGGGCGTCTGGAAGGCTGGCGGAGCCTATCTTCCTATCGACCCGACGAATCCGCGGCAACGGGTGGCCGCGACGCTCGAAGACGCCGATGTCGCCTTTGTCCTCACCGAAAGAACGCTCGCCGGCTCGCTGCCGCCCAGCGGCGGGACGGTTTTGTGCGTCGAGGACCTCCCTTCGGCGGCGCAGGAGAACAACCCTGCCAGTGAAACCTCGATGGCTCCAGCACAACCCCAGCCCGGCCAGCTTGCTTACGTGATCTACACTTCAGGATCGACGGGCCGGCCCAAAGGGGCCGAGGTTCCCCACGGCGCTCTCAGCAACCTGATCGAATCCATCGGAAAAGACGTCGGGCTGCAGCCGTCCGATGTGGTTCTTGCCAGTGCCACGGTCGCCTTTGACATTGCCAACGAAGAAATATTCCTCCCCCTGACCGCCGGCGCCTCGGTGCACTTGCTCGAGCAGGAGTTTGTCGCCGACGGCGGAAAGCTCGTCGAAGTCATGCGCCGCAGCCGCCCCAGCCTGGTCTTTGGTACTCCCACCTCGTGGCGGCTGGTGCTCGAGGCGGGTTGGCAGGGAGACCCTAAGCTGCAGGTCATCGTTGGCGGAGAAGTGCTTCCCTTGTCGCTGGCCAGGACCCTCGCGAGCATGACGCGGGCCGTCTGGAACCACTATGGCCCAACCGAAACGGCCATCTGCGCCACACGCGAGCGCATTTACGCCAACAACGCGCAGGCCACCCTGGGCTGGCCTATCGACAATGTCAGCATTTACCTGCTGGACAAAGATCTGCAGGCAGTAGGCGCCGGCGAAGTGGGCGAGATTTATATCGGGGGCGCCGGCGTCGGGCGCGGTTACCGCAACCGGCCGGAAATGACCAAGCGGGCATTCCTGCCCGATCCGTTTGCAGACCCGGCCTTAGACAATCCAGAGGCGCGGATGTACAAGACCGGAGACCTGGGACGACGCCTCGCGGATGGGCGTCTCGACTTCCAGGGCCGGGTCGACAACCAGATCAAGTTGCGCGGCTTCCGCATCGAGCTGGAAGAAATCGAGTCGGCGATCCGCGATTTCGAGGGCGTCCACGCGGCGGTCGCTGAGGTGGTCGAGTATGGACCCGATGACCAGCGTCTGGTCGCCTACTTCTTCGCCGATAAGAAAGTGGCCGGGGCCGATTTGCGGGCCGCACTGCGGCAGCGGCTGCCCTATTACATGATGCCCGCGGTGCTCATCCCGCTCGAATCGCTGCCCATGACCATTAATGGCAAAGTGGACCGCAGCGCCCTGCAGGCGGTCCGGATAGCGCTTGAGGACAGCGCGGAGCCGGGGAGCGCCATCCCATCCGACAACCTGGAAGCCGAGTTGCTGACGATCTGGCGGCGCCTGTTGAAGGTCCGCAACCTCGGGCCGCACGATGACTTTTTCGACATGGGAGGCCACTCGTTGCTGGCCACTAGGATGTTCGCCGAGGTTCAAAAGACCAGGGGCCGTAAGGTCCCGCTCTCCGTGCTGATTCAGAACCCGACCGTGGCCGAACTGGCCGCTTATCTTCGCGATCAGCCCGAAACCGATTGGCTCGGCCTGGTGCCGATGCGCGAAAACGGGAGCTCGCCTCCGCTGTTCATCTCTCACGGACTGGGCAGCCACCTGCTGCTCTTCCGGGGGCTTAGCGACGAACTCGGCAGCGATCAGCCAGTCTATGGAATTCAATTGGCAGCGCCTGCCACCGCCAAAGCGGAGCAGCTCAGTCTTGAGGCGATCGCCGCTCGCAACGTTGAGGAAATCTGCTCATTAGACCCGGTCGGCCCCTACTATCTGGCGGGTCACTCGCTCGGGGGATTGCTGGTTTTCGAGATCGCCGCGCAGTTGCTGCGCAAGGGAAAAGAAATCGGCCTCCTGGCGCTGCTCGATTGCGCCCTCAAGGATGCCCAGCGCGCGGACAACGAAGTTCCCGCCGAAGCCACCTCTCTTCGCGACTTGTCGTTGCGCTGGCGCAAGAAATTCTCCCGCCTCTTCGAGAGCGGCATCGTGATCACCACGTGGAGGAAGATCCTATACAACCAGCTGATGTTCAAAATCTGGCTGCTGCGGCGCACTTATAGCGATGGGAGCTTTCATCCGCAGCTCTTCGGCATGGACCCATACATCGCATTGTTTGCGGAGCGGTATGAGCCGCAGCCGATCGATGTGGAGGGCGTCCTGTTCGTCGCTGAAGACGAGGTGGCCTCAGACTCGGTCGGACAAGGCTGGTCGCGCTTGCTGCAAGGACGGCTCTCCGTGCAAAATGTGCCGGGGTCGCACCAGACAATCTTCAGTGCGCCGAACGTCTCCGTGCTGGCGAGAGAATTGGCGAGACGGCTGGAGCGCTCGTCTAATCCACCCGAGGATCGGGCGGCATCCCGGACCAGGAACGAGACCCGGAAGCCGCTGATTCATCCCCAACTCGAATATCACCGGGGATAGGCCATGCATACGGAGGCGGTGACGGTTCGCCAATCGACGGACTTCGTGGTGACCGGGTCGGGGCTGAGGGCCGACTTTGTCAGCGGCGACGAGGCCCGCGCGCTGGGGCCCGATGCCCCGCGCGAGCTGCTCACCATCGTCGACTGGTGCGAGAACTTTCTGGGCAAACCGAGCGGCCTGGTAGGCCGCAGCGGAAACGTCTGTCCATTCGTGCCCGAAGCCATGATGCGCGGCTCACTCAAGTTCGCCGTGGTTGCTCTCACCAGGCGCGGGGTCGAGGCGGTAGCCGAGATCGAAGAGATGATCGACGCCTGCCGCGAACACTTTGTAAACCGGGAGAGCGTAGACGGCAAGATCGATATCTTCGGCTCGATGGTCCTCATCTTTCCCGACGTCGCCAACGAAGAGGCGCCGCTGGTGATCGACCCCTCGCAGCGCGAGCTCAAGCCGAGCTTCGTGCGCGAAGGCCTGATGCTGGGCGAATTTCATCCCTTCAGCCCAACGCCCGGCCTGAGAAACAAATCTTTTCGCCCCCTTCGCAGTCCTATCCCCTTGCTGGCAATTCGCCACATGGTGGAGTCGGACGTCGATTTCCTGATGGCCCCCAACGACCCCGCGCCCACGCGCGTCAAGTCCTTGAAGGCGTACCTGAAATTTCTTGGGACCTCGCTCAGCGTGCCCAGCCAGATCAAGGCAAAAGAGGCCCTCCGCGTGGCGGAAGCTGAGGCCCTTGAGGCATGATTTGACCCCCGCAACCTACTCCGCAAAATATCTCACGGCGGTGAAGGAGATTGCCGCCGCGATCGAGCCTGCCGCGATCGACCGCATCGTCGAACTGCTGTGCGCGATCCGCGATGGCGGTGGGCGAGTGTTCTTCCTCGGCGTCGGCGGTGGGGCCAGCACCGCCGGCCACGCGGTCAACGACCTGAGAAAGATCGCCGCTATCGAATCTTATTCGCCGAGCGACAACATCGCCGAACTCACCGCGCGAATCAACGACGACGGATGGGCGACCGCTTACGCGAATTGGCTCCGCGGCAGCCGTCTCAATGAAAAGGACCTGCTCTTCGTCTTCTCGGTAGGCGGCGGCGACGCGGCGAAAAACATCAGCGCCAACATCGTCGAGAGCCTGCAACTGGCCAGGGAAGTGGGCGCCAAAATAGCAGGCGTCGTTGGCCCCTCGGGCGGATCGACCGCCGCGCTGGCCGATGCGGCCATCCGGATTCCGCAGCATGCGCCCGAGATGGTCACCGCATTGACTGAGTCGTTCCAGGTAGTGATCTGGCACGCGATCGTCTCGCACCCCGATCTCCGGCGCAACGAGACCAAGTGGGAGTCGACGCGGTGAGCTTGCTGCCGGCCGTCTTCCTCGATCGCGACGGGGTGATCAACAGCAACGTCCTCGACCCGGCTACGGGTGAATATGGAGCACCGCTAACCGCAGATAAATTTCATCTCGCGCCGAGCGCCATCGCCGGCCTGCTTGCCCTGCAGCGCGGGCACTTTCCGCTCTTTCTGATCTCCAATCAACCCAATTATGCGAAGGGCAAGAGCACGCTCGAAGAACTCGCCGCGATTCACCGCAAGATGCAGCGGGAGCTCGATGCGGCGGGAATCTCGTTTGCCGATTCCTATTACTGCTATCACCACCCCCGAGGCACGGTCGCTGGATACTCCGGGCCCTGTGTGTGCCGCAAGCCCTCGCCGCATTTTCTCTACAAGGCGAGAGAGGAACACGGCGTTTCGCTCGTTGCCTCATGGATAATCGGCGATCGGGTCACCGACATCGAATGTGGCCGCGTCGCGGGGCTGCGCACTATTCGCGTGGCTGAGGATCATCCCGCCCAACGCTGGGCCGGCGAGATCGAAGCGGACTTTGAAGCCGCCGATCTGGCCGATGCGGCGCAGATTGTCCTCGAGCACCCGGAATTGATATGAGGCCCAATCCCGACTGCGCCGCCAGGCGAATATATTGCTCCTGAAAGGCGCGCCGGTATAGAAGGGCTCATGGCAGCATCCCAACCTGTGATCGCGATTCTTGCGGGCGGCCTGGCCACGCGCCTGGGCGCGCTCACTGCGAGCGTCCCGAAGTCGATGATCGAAGTTGCCGGCGAACCGTTTATCCGCCATCAGCTACGCGAACTCCACCGCCAGGATTTCTACGAAGTCGTGCTTTGCACCGGACACCTCGGCGAGATGATCGCGGACTTCGTCGGCGACGGATCTGCGTTCGGCTGTCGCGTGCGGTATTCGTTCGACGGCGAGCAGCCTCTCGGCACCGGCGGTGCGCTGTGCCGCGCGCTCCCGCTCCTGGGCGACGGCTTTATGGCGATCTACGGCGACAGCTATCTTCGCGCGCCGCTTGCTCCTATCTGGAATCGTTTCATCGGCTCGGGAAAGTCGGCGTTGATGACGGTATTCCGCAATGACAATCGATGGGGGCGGAGCAATGTGGAATTCGGTGACGGCGAGATCCGGAGCTATGACAAGGAGACGCCGACGGCGGCGATGCGGCATATCGATTATGGTGTGGGCTGCGTTCGCGCCGCGGCCTTGTCGGCATTTGCGCCCGCCGACGACCCGTTCGACCTTGCTTCGTTTTATGAAGCGATGCTCGATCAGGGGCAGCTCGCAGCTTATGAAGTTGCGGATCGCTTCTACGAGATAGGTTCACCGGCAGGGCTTGAGGAAACTGACGCGCTGCTTCGAGGCAACAACAACGAACCGGCCAAAGCACCTTGAGCGACGGACGGACGCCGGCACTCGTTTGGCTTCGCTATCGGAGATGCTTTTCAAGGGCGACCCGCACCAGCTGGCTTCGCGTGCGCACGCCGGTCTTGCCAAAGAGCTGTTGCAGCACGGCTTTGACGTAGCTCTCGGAGATCTCGAGCTGCGCGCCGATCTCCTTGTTGGTCATGCCTTCGAAGACGCCCTTCAGGACCTCGCCTTCGCGCTTGCTGAGCGCGGCGCTCGTCGGCGGTTTGCTTTTGCTCGAGGCTGCGCCGGCAAACGAGTCCAGGCTGGTCGCGTCAAGCCAGGGTTCTCCCGCGGCCACGCGACGGATCGCATCGATCAGGATATTGGGTGCATTGTGTTTTAGAAAAATCCCCGAGACGCCACTTTGCAAGAGCGCGAATGCGTCCAGGTGCGACATGCCGGCGGTGACCATGAGCACCTTCCCCGCGAAGCCCCTCCCCGCCGCCTCGCGAAGAAAATGCAGCCCCTGCGTCTCGCCCAGGTCGAAGTCGAGCAACACCACATCGACCGAACGGAGATCGACCGCGGCAAGCGCCTCGTGGGAGGAAGAAAATTGGCCAACCAGGTCAAGTCCGCGCTCTGCTCCCAACAGCCTTGCCAGGCCCTCGCGGAAGAGCGTGTGGTCGTCAACCAACATCAACTTGATTTTGCTGTCCATCCTGGGAGTTCATCGCTGAAGTGCGTTCCGCGATTCGCGAGCGGGCCATGCGCAAGGGTCTCCAAGCGCAACAAGCATCATAACTCCGGATACGGACAAGACCGGCAACAGAGACTCGCGATCGTCGAAAATCGCGCCGAAGTAGCCAAAAGATAGTTCGTGGCGAATCTTGCGGCGAATACACTTGAAGAGTGGACCGAAGAGTGAATCGCACGCGGCGGCCGTTTCCTGGCTACGGGGAGTGGCCACGAATCGAGGCACTGCGCCAGCCGCTTCGAGAGGGACGATCCTCAGCAGAGAGAGTCGCAGCAACCCCGGCGCCGAATGAGAAAGCTTCGTGAAAATCTGGCTGTGAGTGTCTTTATTCCTTCCTTACGCTTCGGCTCTTACCCTAGAGTTGAGCTAGAGTCGCTGGGGTAACCTGAACTGTTTCCATGAGTTGCGAGGCTTATTGATGATGCACGACATATGGAAGGCAAAGGCTGCGCCGCGGTGCGCGGCCCTGCTCACCGCCTCGCTTGCCGCCATCGTCATCTGCGGTTGCGATAAGGCGAAGAAAGATCCTGCCGCAGAGGCGCCGCCGCCGGCAGTCGTCGAGAGCCAGAGCGATCAGAACATGGTGAAGGTTGACAAGCCGGAACGCTTTCCCCTGGTGGAAGCCACGGCGCATGAGGCGACCTCGAGCCTGAATGTGACCGGTTCGGTCAATCCCGATGTTTCGCGAGAGATTCCCGTGGTCTCGATCGCCTCGGGCCGGGTCGTGGCCGTGCATGTGCGGCTGGGCGATTACGTCCACAAGGGCGAGTTGATCATGGAGGTGCAGAGCACCGACGTCTCCGGCGCCTTCAATCAATATCTCAAGGCGGTGAATGACGAGCACCTCGCCAATACTCAGCTGGAGCGCGCAAAGATCCTCTATGACAAGGGCGCCATCGCCAAGAGCCAGCTCGATATCGCGCAGGCCGGCGAAGACGACGCCAAGGCGGATCTCACTGCCGCCGAACATCAGTTGCAGGTACTGGGCATCGACAAGAACCAACCCGGCGCGACCGTCAAGGTCTATGCGCCGGCATCGGGCTTCATCATCCAACAGAACGTGACCGAGGCCGCGGCCGCCGGAGTGACCTACTCCGGCTCGGCCAACGCCTTCACCGTTGCCGATACCTCTCACGTATGGATCATCTGCGATGTCTATGAGAACGACCTGGCGATGGTCCATGTTGGCGAAGAGGCGGAGATCCGGCTGAACGCCTATCCCGACAAAGTCTTCAAAGGAACCATCTCCGACATCGGCGCGATCCTGGACCCCGCGATTCGCACCGCGAAGGTGCGTATTCAGCTCGAGAACCCCGACAACCTGATGCGGCTCGGCATGTTCGCCACCGCGACCTTCCATGGAAAGAAGCTGGAGGCCAGCACCGTGGTTCCGGCCGCAGCGGTCCTGCATCTGCACGATCGCGACTCGGTCTTTGTTCCCGCAGGCGATGGAAAGTTCCGGCGCGTGCCCGTCGAGGGCGGCGACATGCTGCCCGGCAATATGCAGGAGATCACCTCCGGGCTCAACCCAGGCCAGCAGGTGGTATCGAACGCGCTCGAGCTGGAAAACTCGGCGGACCAATAGATGAGGCCGGATAGATGATTAAAGGCCTCGTCGATTTTGCGCTCAATAACCGCTGGCTGGTGCTCGGCTTTGCCATCCTGCTCTTCGCGTGGGGGGTTGTGTCGTTTCATAACCTTCCGGTGGAGGCTTACCCCGACGTCGCCAACAATTACGTCGAGATCATCACCCAGTGGCCGGGGCGTTCGGCAGAGGACGTCGAGCAGCAGGTCACGATCCCGATCGAAATCCAGATGGCCGGGATCCCTCACATGCAGCACCTGCGCTCGTTTTCGCTGGCCGGCCTTTCCGACATCAAACTGATCTTCGACGATGATTCGGTGAACGACTGGAACCGCGAGAAGGCGCTCGAGCGCTTGTCGCAGGTCACCCTGCCGGCCGGCCTGCAGCCGCAGATGGGCACCGACTGGAGCCCGGTCGGCCAAATTTACTGGTACACCCTGACCAGCACCAATCCGCAGTACGACAACATGGAGCTGAAGTCGATCCAGGACTGGCAGCTGGAAAAGCAGTTCAAGTCGGTTCCCGGTGTCGTCGACGTTACCAGCTTTGGCGGCATGACCCGCGAGTACCAGGTGCGCGTCGACCCCGATAAGCTGATCGCCTACGGAATCACCATCGGCCAGGTGGAGCAGCAGTTGGCCGACAACAACATCAATGCCGGCGGCCAGTTCATCGAGCAGGGCATGCAGCAGATCAACGTCCAGGAGGCTGGGCTGGTCAAGAGCGTCCAGGACATTGAGAACACCGTGCTCAAAACGCAGGCCGGAACGGCGCTGCGCGTGCGCGACATCGCCACAGTGGTGCAGGGGCCAAAGGTCCGGTTGGGGCAGATCGGCAAGGCGATCCACAGGGTCGACGGCAAGATCGTCGACCTCGACGACACCATCGAAGGCATCGTGCTGCTGCAAAAGGGCGACGACTCCGACCAGGTGCTCGAGGGCATTCACGCCAAGGTCGACGAGCTCAATAATCACTTCCTGCCGCCGGGAGTGAAGATCGTCCCCTTCCTCGACCGCAGCGACCTGTTGCACTTCACGACCCACACGGTGATGCACAACCTCACCGAGGGCATCGTTCTGGTCGTCATCATCCTGTTTTTCTTTCTGGGCAACATTCGCGCCGCGCTGATCGTTTCGATCACGATTCCGTTTTCGCTGCTCTTCGCTTCCATATGCCTTGGCCTTCGCCATATTCCTGCGAACCTGCTGTCGCTCGGCGCGCTCGACTTCGGCATGGTGGTCGACGGCGCGGTGGTCATCGTCGAAAACATCGTCCGCCATTTGAACCGGCGCAACGACAAACATGAGACCGTGCTGGAGCAGATTCGCGACGCGGTCCACGAAGTACAGCGGCCGGTGTTTTACGCGATCGGCATCATCATCACCGCGTACCTGCCAATCTTTACCCTGCAGGCGGTGGAAGGGCGCTTGTTCCGGCCCATGGCGTGGACGGTCGCCTTTGCCCTGCTCGGAGCGCTGATCTTTTCGCTCCTGCTCGCCCCCGTGCTCTCGAGCTTTCTCTTCAGTAAAGGGGCAAAGGAATGGCACAACCCCATCATGGCGTGGCTCACCGACCGTTATCGGCGCGCCGTGACCTGGGCGATCGAGCATCGCTCTGGCCACCGTCGGGGGCGCGGTCTTCGCGCTTTGCCTCACTGCTTTCATGGCGTTCAGTGGAGTCATCGGATCGGAGTTCCTCCCCCACCTCGATGAAGGTGCGATCTGGGTGCGCGGCACGCTCGCGCCGAGCACCGGGCCGTCTGAGGGCATCGAGGTCATGAACAAAGCGCGTGTGATTCTTGCCGCCTTTCCCGAGGTGACGAAAGTGGTGAGCCAGGTCGGCCGCCCCGACGACGGCACCGACACCACCGGCTTTTTCAATACCGAATACTTCGTCGACCTGAAGCCGAAGGCCGAATGGCGGCCGGTCTTCGGTCAAAACAAGGAAGAATTAATCGGCGCCATGGATCGTGAGCTGGAGAAGATGCCGGGCGTGATCTGGAACTTCTCCCAGCCGATCTCGGACAACGTGGAAGAGGCGGTCAGCGGCGTCAAGGGCGAGCTGGCTGTCAAACTATATGGCGACGACTTGAAGACCCTGGAAGCGACCGCCAATAAAGTGGTCGACGTGATGAGCAAGGTGCCGGGCGTCGCCGATCTGGGACTCTTCCGCGTAATCGGGCAGCCAAACCTTACCTACACCGTCGATCGCCAGGCGGCGGCGCGCTATGGCATCAATGTTTCCGATGTGCAGGACGCGATCCAGACCGCGGTCGGCGGCGGTGCCGTCAGCCAGGTGCTCATTGGCGAAGCCCGCTACGACCTGGTGGTCCGTTATCAGAAGCCCTATCGCGACACTCCCGAGGCGATTAGCGACATTCGCCTTTTGTCGCCCTCCGGCGAGCGCGTCTCGCTCGCGCAGGTCACCAAGGTCAAGACCGAAGACGGCGCCGAAGAGATATACCGCGAGGCGGGCCAAAGATATGTCGCCATCAAGTACAGCGTGCGCGGACGCGACCTGGGCAGCACTGTCGAAGAGGCGATCCAGAAGGTCAACGCGCAGGTCAAGCTTCCGCCGGGATACAAGTTCGACTGGGCGGGAGAATACGAGAGCCAGAAGCGGTCGTCGAAACGGCTGATGCTGGTGCTGCCGATCACCATCATCATCATCTTCGTGATCCTCTACACCATGTTCAGTTCGGGAAAGTGGGCGCTGCTGATCCTGGCCAACGTGGCCATGGCCCCGCTGGGCGGCATGCTGGCGCTGTGGCTGACCCATACCAACTTCAGCGTCTCGTCGGGGGTTGGCTTCCTCGCGCTCTTCGGCGTATCGGTGCAAACCGGCGTCATCATGCTCGAATACATCAACCAACTGCGCGTACGCGGCCGGTCGATCGAGGAGTCGGCGGTCGAGGGCGCGGTGCTCAGGCTTCGTCCCATCATGATGACCATGCTGGTGGCGACGCTCGGCCTCTTGCCCGCGGCAACCTCGCATGGCATCGGCTCGGATTCGCAACGGCCCTTCGCGATCGTAATCGTCGGCGGGCTGCTCGCCGCTCTCAGCATCAACGTCTTCCTCCTGCCGACGCTGTATGTCTGGATCGCGGGAGACGGCGACGTGCTGCCAACCCCAGAGACGGAGTTTGAAAACTAATGTCCAGACTCCATTTCCTTCTTCGACCGGACCGGAAGACTTGCTCTCGCAGATCCTGTGCTCCCTCTATGCGCGGAATTGCGGCGATCGTTCTCGTACTCGCAAGCGCCGCCGCCTCGGCGCAAAGCAGCGCAACTCCGCTACCCTCCGCGGCAAACGCTCTTACTCTGCAGCAGGTAGTCGAGGAGGCGAAGGCAAAGAATCCCACCCTGCTCGCGGCGCAGCAGAATCTGCTCTCGGTCAAAGCGCAAGAGATTCAGGCAGGCGTTCGCCAGAACCCTTACCTCGCGCTTGAAGGGTCGAACGTGACCATATCCACGACGAGCCCCTCTGGCCCTTATTTCTATAGCGTTCAACTCTCCCGGCTCTTTGAGCGTGGACAGAAGCGGCGCTGGCGGCTCGACGCGGCGACCTCGACCACCGATCAGACGCGCGACCAATTCACGCTGCTCGAGCAGCAGACCGTCCTTACCGTGAAGCAGGCGTTTACTTCGATGCTGCTGGCGAAGTCCGCGCTCAAGCTGGCGCAGGACAACCTCAAGGACTTCCGTCACGAACTCGACATCAGCAAGTCGCGCTACGACGCCGGGGACATCGGCAAGCTCGATTACGAGCGGCTCGACCTGCAGCTGGCGCAGTTTGAGTCTGACGAGTCGACCGCCGAAGCAAGCTTCAGCCAGGCCAGCTATCAGCTGCAGACGCTCATCGGCATCGATCATCCCGGGAACAGCTTCGATATCGCCGGAGACATCGTGCCCCCGGCGGTCGCTTCTTCATTGACCGACCTCGAGCAAAAGGCGCTGGGCGGACGCCCCGATTACAAGGCTGCGCAGGACGCCATTCGCGTAGCCGATGCGAATGTAAAGCTCGCCTACGCCAATGGCACCACCGACCCCACGCTCGAGGGCGAGTACGATCGCTCCGGGACCGCGAACTCCGCCGGCTTCGACATCAGCATTCCGCTGCGCATTTTCGACCGCAACCAGGGCAACAAAGAGACCAGCAAATTTGTCGCGCAGGCCAGCCGCTTCACCGAGATCGCAGCCCGCAATCAGGTCTACTCCGACGTCGACCAGGCATATGTGAGTTACACCACCTCAAAGATCCTGGCCGACCGCTATAACGGCCACTATCTCGACGAGGCGAAAGACGTCCTCTCGATTGCGCAGTTCGCCTACGAGCACGGCGGCCTGGCGCTGCTCGACTACCTGAGCGCGGTCCAGGACGACCGCACCACCAGGCTCAACGCCCTCAATGCCTATGCGCAGACGTGGATGGCGATCCATCAGTTGAGCTATGCGACGGCCACCGACGTTGTCCCTTAAAATCGCCGTCCCGTAAAATGGGCACAGGGAACGCAGACCATCTTGAACAATCCAGAACAGGCTTCCATCCTTGCGTGGCTTGAGGGCGCGATCGCTGCATCGACACCTTCGCAGCAGCTTTTTCAGCAACTCTCGGACACGATCCATACTCGGCTTCCGGAATACAACTGGGTCGGTTTCTACATGCTCGATCCGGCCGACCCTTCGATGCTGGAGCTCGGCCCCTTTGCCGGCGCGCCCACGCAGCATACTCGCATTCCCGTGAGCGAGGGGATTTGCGGCGCGGCCGTCGCGCAGGGCGAGACGGTGGTCGTCGACGATGTGAGCTCCGATCCTCGCTATCTGTCGTGTTCGATCGAGACCAAGTCGGAGATCGTCGTGCCGATTCGCGTACACGGCGAAATCGTGGGCGAGATCGATATCGATAGCCACACCGCCGCGGCCTTTGGCGGTGAAGATCGCGCCTTTGTCGAGCGCTGCGCCGCGTTGATCGGCAGCTACCTCGAAGCTTCCTCCGCCGGGACTCTTTCGAAATAAAGGTGGTAGTGGTTGCGGCAGCCGGGGTTGAAGGGCGCTGAGCAACTCGGGCAGCGGTTGCCCGAATCCATATATTCGAGGATCGTCATCTCCGCGCCGCAGACTCCGCACAGTATGGCCTTCGCCTGCCACTCGCTGCGCGGCCAGACCCTGGCCGGATGTCCAGCGAGCGCGCTGTGGCAGTCGATACATGCGTAGTAGCTTTCGCAGCATCTCATCTTGATGGCGATGACGTCCGCCGCGCTGTGGTAGTGCGCGCACCGGGTGTGGGGATCGAGATCGACTCCGTGGACATGGATTTTGGGGGCAAAAGAAATCATGAGCGTAGCCCTATTGTTGCCGAATCACTCCCTCGCGCGCGTCGGATTTCAACGAAATGGGTTAGTATTTTCAGTGCACATCAGCCCTGAGGAATCGCTTTGTCGCACGTCGGCGAACAGGCTGAAGAGAATCGAGCGAACACAATGAGGAATTTTGCTTTTATTGCATTGATGGCGATGGTAGTGGGAACATCCGCGTTTGCGGAAAAAATCACTGCGCCTGGCACGATCCAGGACCTCCAGCCCACCAACTATGCGGTGGCCAAGAAGCAGCACCAGCAATTCGACTTTTCGATCGTCACCGCCAACCATAGCTATGGCTGCAGAACTCCGGAAAACAAGAAGCTCGACGCTACACAATTTGTGGTTGGTTCCTCGGTGACCTTTACCGCGAACGGTAGAAACGGCGAGGTCAAGAGCGCCAAAGGAAAAACCGCGAAGTGTCTCATCACTCGCGTGGCCGATACTCCCCCAGTTGGGGCACCGACCCAATAAGCTCGCGGTGGCCCATGTCGCCCTCCGGGCCGTATCAAAACACCCGCCCGACGCACTACAATTGCCGCAAGCTTATGCTCAGGGATCCCCGACTGCCTTGAATATCGACGCCCATGGCGGCCCACTGGACACGCAAATCCCTCGCCGCCGCTGGGGGATCGCGCTGCTCTTAGGCATTGGCGTCCTGGTCAATTACATGGACCGCGTCAACGTCTCGGTGGCCCAGAGCTACCTCGAGCAGTCATTTGGCATCACCACGGTTACATTTGGTTTTTTGGTCAGCGCCTATAGCTGGACCTACGCACTGCTGCAACTTGCCCAGCGGAGTGTTGCTCGACCGCTTCGGCGTCAAATTAGTTGGACGCGTCAGTACTTTCGTCTGGGGAATTGCCTCGTTCGCCGCCGCCGTGGCGACCGGGGTCACTGGTTTTTTTGGAGCGCGGCTGCTGCTTGGCGTTGGCGAGGCTGCCACCTTCCCCGGCAACGCAAAGGCGACCGGATACTGGTTTCCCGTCAAGGAACGCGGCCTCGCCACTGCGATCTTCGACGCCTCGGCCAAGTTCGCTCCGGCAATCGGGGCGCCGCTGATCGGCTACCTGATGTTCAAGACAGGCTGGCGTTTCAGCTTCGCCGCCACTGGCGTCCTGAGCCTCTGCTACTTCGCTCTCTTTTATTGCTTCTATCGCAATCCGAGCGAAGACAAGCATCTCTCCGAACTGGAGCGGGAGTTCATTCGCGAAGGCGGAGCGCGGCCGGAGCAGGCGACGCGCACCCACAAAGGCGCGCCTCTAGGTTATCTGGCGCGGCAGAAAAAGGTCATTGGCGTCTCGATCGGTTTCGCCTCCTACAATTACACGTTTTATCTGCTGCTCACGTGGCTGCCGAGCTACCTGTCCTCGTCGATGCACCTCGATCCGTCGCACTCGTCGCTCTATACGGGCGTGCCCTGGCTCTTCGCCACCGTTGTAGAGCTGCTGGTTGGCGGCTGGCTCGTCGACGCGCTGGTAAAGGCCGGCCGTGATTCTGTGCGCGTCAGGCAATTCGTGCTGATCGGGGGAACGGCCCTGGGCATCGGGATCCTCGGCGCAGCCTTCGCGACCTCGACCGCCTGGGCGCTCTTCTGGATCAGCATCTCGATCGGCGGCCTGTCGGCGGCCGCTTCGGTCGGCTGGTCGATTCCCGGCCTGATCGCGCCGCGCGAAAGCGTGGGCAGCGTCGGCGGCATCATGAACTTCGTCACCCAGATCTCCGCCATCTCCGCGCCAATCGTCACGGGGTACGTCGTGCATGCGACGGGCTCGTTCGCCTGGGCGTTTGGCGTCGCGGCGATCTATCTGGCGATTGGCGTGGTGAGTTATATTTTCCTGCTGGGCAGTATCGAACCGGTGCCGGAGCCGACGCCGCAAGAGATGTAAGATTCGCATTTGGGAAACAGGTTCGCAGAAGGAGTTTGGGATGAGGATGGCGGAGCGTTGTCTGAGAGTTTTGGGATGCGCTGGATGCGCAATCGTTCTACTGATGGGGGGAAGATCTTTCGCCCAAAATGCAAACGCTTCCATCACCTACAACGAACAGACCAAGGTCTTCCGCATCGAGACGGCGGATGTCTCTTACGTCTTCGGACTGAACGAAAACGACGAATTACAAGCGCTTTACTGGGGACGCAAACTTGCGCCGAGAGACACGATACCCATGGCGCACTCCGCCCGTCCATGGTCGGGGCAGGATACTTCGATCAACATTACGCCCCAGGAGTTTACCGGCTGGGGCGGCGGGCTCGTGCTCGAGCCAAGCTTGAAGATCACCTTCCCGGACGGAAATCGGGACCTGGTGCTGCACTATGTCTCTCATCACATCGATGGCGCGGAGCTGACGGTGACGGTGAAGGACATTTCGCGCGATGTCTTCGTCGAGCTTCGTTATGAAGTCGACCCGGTGACGGGTATCCTGGCCCGGTCGGCGAAGATCGAGAACAAGACGAAAGAGCCGCTGGTCATCGAGCAGGCGGCGGCGGCAACGTGGAATCTTCCTCGGGGTACGGATTATTCGCTTTACTACCTGACCGGGCGCTGGGCCTCTGAGGATGCGCTGCAGCATGAAAAGCTGACCCCGACAGCGCGCGTACTGGAGAGCCGTCGCGGATCAAGCGGCGCGCAGACCAATCCCTGGTTTGCGATCGAGCGCGGCCCGACGGACGAGCAGAACTCGGGCAGCGTGTGGTTTGGCGCGCTTGGTTGGAGCGGCTCGTGGCGGATCACCGTCGAACAGGACGTTGACCAGCAGGTGCGAGTGACGGGAGGGTTCAATCCATTCGACTTCGGCTACAAACTCGCGCCCGGCGAATCGCTCCGGACGCCGATTTTCTATGGCGGCTATTCGCAGGACGGAGTCGGCGGAGCCTCGCGCCTATTACATCGGTATGAGGTGACGAAGATCCTGCCCGAGGGACCGAATCCACCTCCGCGACCGGTCGATTACGACTCGTGGGAGGCGACTTTCTTCGACGTGAGCGAGGCTGGGCAGATTGCGCTGGCGGAGAAGGCAGCGGCACTGGGTGTCGAGCGCCTCACGATGGACGACGGCTGGTTTGGGGCGCGCAACGACGACCATGCGGGACTTGGCGACTGGACGGTGAATCCAAAGAAATTTCCCAATGGTCTGAAGCCCCTGATCGACAAGGTGCATTCGCTGGGAATGGATTTTGGCATCTGGGTCGAGCCGGAGATGGTGAATCCGAATAGCGACCTTTATCGCGCTCATCCCGATTGGGTGTTGAATTTCACCGGGCGGCCACGCACCGAAGGCCGCAATCAGCTTGTGCTCAACCTTGCGCGGCAGGACGTTCGCGATTATGTCTTCAATTTCCTCGACAAACTGCTGACCGAGAACGACATTGCCTTCTTCAAGTGGGACTACAACCGCGTGTGGTCTGAGCCGGGATGGCCGGCAGTCTCTCCCGATGAACAAAAGCAAGTCTATGTGAAGTACACCGAGAACCTCTATTCGATCCTGGCGGAGCTGCGGGCGAAGCATCCCAAGCTTGAGATCGAGGACTGCTCGAGCGGTGGCGGCCGCGTCGACCTGGGCATTCTTCGTTACACCGACCAGGTGTGGACCTCGGACAATAGCGATCCGTTCGACCGGCTGACGATTCAGGACGGATTCACTTACGCGTACACTCCGGGCGTGATGATGCAGCGGGTGCCGGACAGCCCCAGCTCGATGAATCATCGAGTGACTTCCATGCAATACAGGATGCTGTCGGGGATGCAAGGCTCGCTCGGTCTTGGCGGCGATCTGAACAAGTGGACGCCGGAAGAGTTGGAGACAGTCAAGACGCTGATCGCGCAGTACAAGCTGGTGCGGGAGACCATCCAACACGGATCGCTGTATCGCTTAGTGTCGCCCCGCAATGGGAGCGAACAATCTGTAACCGAGTCGGTTGCAATGGATCGGCACGAAGCGGTGGTCTTCACTTTCCTGCATTCGAGCGGTTTCGGATATCCGTATCCGCGCGTATTTCTGCAGGGGTTGGACGCGGGCGCAGAATACACGATGTCTCCGATCGCGGGGAAGGCGGCAAAGGACACGCCGCAGACGGCGAGCGGCGCGTATTGGATGTCGCATGGCTTCGATCCGGAGTTAGTGGGAGATTTTCAGGCGGCGGCGTTCAAGCTGGAGAGGCAATGAGTAAGCAGGGCCTGATGCGATAGAAATAGAGCAGGCACAACACGCGGCGCGCAAAGAGGACTCGCATTGCACTGGAGATCCAGACTTCTTCATTCCCAGGCGAAGGCCCCGGAAGGCTTTCGCTCGTTGACGACGCCCATCCATCGTGGATCGACGGTCCTGTTCGATCAGCAGGCAGACGTCAATGACGATTGGCGTCAAGCGGAATCGGGCTACACCTACGGCCTCTACGGGACCCCGACGGTGCTCGAGCTCGGCGCCCGTATCGCCGAGTTGGAAGGCGCGCGATACACGTTCGTCGTCCCTGGCGGCCAGGCCGCGATCGCGCTGATCTACCTTGCCTTCTGCCGCGCCGGAAGCCACGCTCTTGTGCCAACCAGCGCCTACGGTCCCAATCGGCATTTGGCGCAAGGTCTGTTGCGCTCTCTGGGGATTGAGGTCGAGCCGTACGACCCGTTGGCAGGCTCGGCAATCGCATCGTTGATCCGTCCGAATACCACCCTCATCTGGTGCGAAAGCCCCGGCTCCGTCACCATGGAGGTCCAGGACCTGCCCGCGATCGTTGCCGCTGCGCATGAGAGGGCTGTTCCCGTTGCGCTCGACAACACTTATGCTGCAGGCGTTTTGCTGGATGCATTTTCGCTTGGCGTGGATGTGAGCATGCAGGCGCTCACCAAGTACGTCGGCGGACATAGCGATTTGCTGTTGGGAACGGTCTCGGTGAGCGATGAAGCCGGTTACAACGCAGTCGGCGCGGCCCATGCGCAGCTTGGGATGGCCGTCTCTCCGGACGATTGCAGTCTCGCGCTGCGCGGCCTGGAGACGCTGGGCGTGCGGCTCGAACGGCTGGAGAGCTCGACGCTCGCGGTCGCGCAATGGCTGCAGGGCCAGCCCGGAATCGAGACCGTTCTGCACCCTGCGCTGCCCTCGTGTCCCGGTCATAAATTCTGGAAACGGGATTTCTCCGGATCGGCAAGCGTCTTTTCGATTGTCTTCGAGCACCGCGTCTCTCCGCAGCAGGTGAACTCCTTCGTCGATGCACTCAAGCTCTTCGGCATCGGCTTCAGTTGGGGTGGCACTCATAGTCTCGCAGTCGCCTTCCCCGGGCTTGAGCGGCCAACCGGAAACTATGCGGGCAGGATTGTGCGCTTCAATATTGGACTTGAAGAACCTTCCGATTTAATTGCAGACTTGGCTGCTGCTCTCCAAACTCTCGCATAATCTTTCGCGTCGACAGTGGCCGTCAGTCCTGGATGTCTTCAAGCACCGCCATTGCCGCATTGCGGCCATTGATGCCGATGACCGAGCCGCCGGGATGGGTGCACGCGCCGCAGAGATAGACGCCGGTCATAGGCGTGCGCGGCGAAAGACGATTCGACCACATATATTGCGGCAGACACTCGCCCTGAAAGATATGACCGCCGGTGAGTCCGACCTTCTTCTCAATGTCCGGAGGGCCGAGCACCTGCGCATCGATGACCGCGCCGGGAATGTTGCTTGCGAAGCGTGCCAAAGACGCGAAAACATGCTGCTTCACCTTGTCGCGATGGTCATCCCACGACCCTTGTTTGAATGCATAGGGAACGTACTGCGCAAAGACGCTCATCGTGTGCTGCCCGGGCGGAACCACTGTGGGGTCATGAGCGCTCTGAAAATAGAGCTCGCACCAGAGATGATCGGCAACCTCGCCTTGGCGCGCGGCAGCGAAGCCTGCTTTCCACTCCGCCTTGGTGAGCGGCGCGTTGATCTGGCCGTAGTGATGCGGCTGGTCGATCCCGGGGCGCGCCTTGAAATTCGGCAGCTCACTCAGCAGAACATTGAGCTTCACGGTGCAGCCGCGAATCGGCACCGATTTCACCTGCGCCTCCCAGCCCGGGTCTGCAGCATCTCCAAGCAGGCCGCTCGTCACATGCGGATCGGCGTTCGAGATCACAATCGGCGCATCGATACGCTCGCCGCCTTCGAGCAAGACGCCCTCGCCCGGCACTATCTTCGCGACCGGAACACCGGCGGCAACGGTGGCGCCCGCCTCGCGCGCGGCGTCGCAAAGATAGAACGAGACCATGCCCATCCCGCCCTTCACATAGCCCCACATTCCGGGCATGCCGCCGAGGCGGCCCGACGCGTGGTGGAAACGAATCGAAGCCGTGCCAGGATCGAAAGGGCTCGCGTTGGTGCCGATCACGCCTTGCCCGAGATACGCGGTCTGCAGGCGCTCGTCGCTCAGGTAGCGCTCGACGAACTCCGCCATCGACCACTCGAAGAGCAGCGCGCGCGCTTCGTCATCGTTGCTGAGACGCTCGTCAATCTGCCCGCGGGTAGGCGCGTCGCCGATCCACAGATCGCGATCGCCCGCGGGCCGCAGCTTGTCGCGCAGCCGCCGAAGCACGGCATTCATTGCCTTCCAGCCCTCAACATCTTTCGGAGAGAAGCTGCGGACCTCGGCTTCGCATTGCTCGTCGTCATCCCAAAGCTGAATGCTGCTGCCATCGAGAAACGGAACGAAGAGGCCGTTGACGGCGGGTGTCCAGGTAAATCCGCGCCGCACGAGGTCGAGTTCCTCGATGATCAGCGGATGCAGCAGCCCCGCAAGATAGGCGCAGGGCGACATACGCACTCCGGGAAATGGTTCTTCAATCGTGCATGCCCCACCGATACGCTCGCGGCTCTCGAGCACCAACACGCGCTTGCCGGCGCGGGCGAGATACGTGGCGCAGGCGAGGCCATTGTGCCCTGCGCCGACGACGATCGCGTCCCATGCGCGCGAGGCAAGCTCCGATATCAGGACGGGAAGGCCGATCTTGCCAAGCGATTCGGCGGCGGGTGCGTGCTGGGGAAGCGGAGTCATCTTGATGGCTCCTACAGTTATACCCAAATGCGCGACCCTCCCGCGAAACGGCGAGAGCTTGCCTGTGGAGCGCGTGCGGCTAAGTCCTCGTTCGGGTTTGAAACATGCGATAGCAGAAGAGCGCGATGGTTGCCGCGATCACCCCTAAAATAAGGGGAGCGAATACCGCACCGAGTCCCGGGCTATGGCCCTCGGCCGTCGCAATCGCCGCGAACATAAGCCAGGCGAAGATGCACATCACCTCCGCTTTAAGCCACCCGATCATGTTGATGGCCAAATCGCGCAGGGCTTGCCGATTGCTGTCGTTGACGGGAACTGGAAAATTGAAATACTCGGGGAACCGTACCACTACGCTGAGCACAAGATAAAGAATGAGGGCCGTCGCCGGCAGAACCAGGAGAATGCTTTTTGGGCCAAATCCATCGGGCTGCCCGTTCCATCCAAAATGAACCGGCACTCGCGATGGCAGATCATTCCAATTCGCGGGCAGAGAGGTACACACGCAAAGCAGCCCAATTCCCGCGATTGCCTCTCTTATCACTCGCATCGATAGCATCGTCTGCGAATACTACCAGAGATCCCCTCCCTGAGAACCCGCGCCTACCTTAGAACTTAGGCAGCTGCGAAGTGTCCCATCCTCCGCCCAGCGCACGGACGAGCAGAACGCTCGAAGCGAATTGTTTCGTCGTTAGATCGGCCTGCGCCCTCTCGTTGGCGAGCTGCGCAGCTTGCGCGGTCAGCACTTCGAGATACGTCGTCACGCCGCCTTTATAGCGGTTCGTCGAGATCTCGGTCGAGCGGCGGGCCGAGAAGACGGCCGCCTGCTGGCTCGCCGCCTCGTTCTGATAAATTCGCAGCGCCGCCAGGTTGTCTTCGACCTCCTGAAAGGCGTTAAGCACGCTCTCGCGATAGTTGTCCGCGGACTGCTCGTAGTTGTGACGGGCCTGATCGCTGAGCGCGTGGCGGCGGCCTCCGTCAAAGATGAGCTCGGCAGCCGAGCCACCGATCGCCCACAAAGCGCTCGGCCCCTGGAACCACGTAGTGATGCTCTGGCTCTCAAAGCCCCCGCCGCCGGTAAGGGTGACGTTGGGGTAATACGCAGCAATGGCGATGCCGATCTGAGCGTTGGCCGCCTGCGCCTGGCGTTCGGCGACGGAGATGTCCGGACGCCGCTCAAGCAGCGCAGAGGGAACGCCGGTCGGCAATTGCGGAAGCGCGAGGTTCAGTGGCGCCGCCGGCAGGCTGAAGCTCGAGGCCGGAACGCCGATCAGCGTGGCGATCGCATGTTCATACTGAGCGCGGGCTACGCCTACATCAATGCTCTGCGAGATGGTCGACTGCAATTGCGTCTCGGCGAGCGAGACGTCAGACTCGGTAGCCACTCCGCCCTTCTTGCGATTCACGGTCAGATCGTAGCTGGTGCGGTAGCTCTTGACGGTGTCGTCGAGCAGCTTCTGGTCGGTGTCGAGACCCCGCATTTCGAAGTAGTCGGTGGCCAGCTCCGCGCGAATGCTGAGTTCCACGTTGGCGAGATCGGCCGCGCTGGCTTGCGCATTGGAACGCGCGGCCTCGACGCTGCGGCGAACGCTTCCCCACAGATCGGGCTCCCATGAGGCCTGACCGGCGGCGACAAAATCGCCATAGACAGGATTGGTGCCAGCCGCGTGGAGTGGCCGGTTTTGCGATACCTGGTTTCGGGAGATCGACGGCCCGACCGAAAAAGTTGGATAATAAGCGGCGCGACTCACTTTCACCTGGTCGCGCGCAGCCTGATATTGCTCGACCGCGGCCTTGAGCGTTTGGTTCGAGACAGCGACCTTGTCTTCGAGCGCATTCAATTGAGAATCGCCATACAGCTCCCACCACTTGCCGCGCAGAACGTCGTCGGCTGGCTGAGCGGTCTTCCACGTTCCGCCCGGGGGATTGGGCGGCGGCACCGTCGCCTGCGTACCGTTGTTCTCCTTGTAAGCTGGCGGAACGGGCGCGTCAGGACGTTTGTAGTTCGGCCCGACCGTACAACCGGCGATCAACAGGCATAACGCCGCAGCCAGTATGGTTTGGCCCGCGCCTCTGCCGCCGGAAGCCTTCGTCCTGTGCACGGCGGTCATTTCTGTCCGCCTCCATCTTGGGCCGCCGGCTTCACGATCTGCACGTTCTCGCCTTCAATCAGCGAATCGGGAGGGTTCTGAATCACGCGATCGTTTGCATCGAGTCCGCTGATCACCTGCACCGTGGCGCCGTCGTCACGCCCGAGAATCACCGGCACGAGCTTTGCTTTGTTATTCTCGTCGACCAGGGCGATGCGCAGCCCTTCCGAGCGGAACATCAACGCCGAGACGGGAACAATATAGGATGGCGCGCTCTCGCTGGCCTTAAAGTGGACCTCGGTATAGGCGCCGGGAAAGAGCTCGCCGCTGCGGTTGTCGACGTCGAACTCAACCAGCAACGTCCGCGAGACGGGATCGATCTGCCGCGAGGTGCGCACAAGTTTTCCGGTGAAGGTCTTACCCGGATACTCCCGGAAGGTCAGGTTAGCGATCAATCCTGGTTTCAACCCCGGCGTATTGATTTGCGGCACGTTCACGTAAACGCGAAGGGTCTGGGACGCGGCCATGTGAAAGAGTTCCGTCGCGCCGGTGCCGTTGCCCGATCCAGCCGTAATCAGCGCGCCGATGTCCGTGTTCCTCGCGGTGACGACGCCGTCAAAAGGAGCATAGACCTTCTCGAAGCCGACCAGCTCCGACAGCCGCTGCACGTTGGCGCGTGCCGACTTGACTGCGGTGTCTCCGGCTGCCGCCTGGGTCTTGAAATTATCCGTGTCCAGCTGCGAGACCGAGTCGGTTTTCACCAGCTCCTGATAGCGGTTGGACTGAATATGGGCGTTGGCGGTGTTGGTTTCGGCGGTGGCAAGGTCGGCCTGCGCTTGCGCGAGTTGCTGATCGACTTCGGGCGATTCAATGTCCGCCAGCAACTGGCCCTTGCGGACGTGCGCGCCAATATCGAAATACCATTTCTTCAGGTAGCCGTCGGTGCGGGCATAGATGGGCGAGTCGGTGAATGCCTCAAGGTTCCCGGGCAGAATCACCTCCAGCTGAGGCTGCCCCCGGCCCGGCGTATTGACGATGACCGTCGGGGCGGCTAGAGCGTTGGTGTTGTCCGCGACCGCGGCGCGCGCATGAATGCGCCCGATGATTCCCGTCGCCGCGAGCACGGCCCCCACGGCGAGAACGACCAGCAACAGCACAATGGCTCGGCCCGTGGGGAGCGCTTTTGCCCCCTGCGCCTTGCCCATGGTGTCTTCCGATTTGTAAGGCGGCTGTTCGCTCATCGTTGGTTTCCTCCGTTCGGGCCTCGAGAACAGCCGGGACCTGCGTTCCGTCGCCGGATGTCCCGCCCCAAAACCATGCAGCCGCGATCTCCGTTCATGGGTACTCCGCACTGGTGACTCGGTTTACTCATCATCTACCGAATGACGTTGGATGACCGTCTGGAGGCGCTTTTTCTCCAGGCGTCCATGCAGGACGCTGAAAAATGTTGGAACAAAGAGCAAGGTGGAGACGGTCGCGAAGAGCAGGCCGCCGATGACCGCTCGCCCCAGAGGCGCGTTCTGCTCGCCCCCGTCGCCGAGCCCCAGCGCCATCGGCACCATGCCGATGATCATTGCAAGGGCGGTCATAATGACCGGGCGGAAGCGCGTGAATCCGGCGTCGAGGGCCGACTGCCACGCGTCGCCGACATTCACTTCCAGCCGCTCCCGCGCAAAGCTGACCACCAGGATGGAGTTCGCCGTCGCCACCCCCATGCACATGATCGAGCCGGTAAGCGCGGGCACGCTGATGTGGGTATGGGTGAGGAAGAGCATCCACACGATGCCCGAAAGCGCCGAGGGCAGCGCCGAGATGATGATGAACGGGTCGAGCCACGACTGGAAGTTAATCACGATCAGCAGGTAGACGAGCAGGATCGAGAACGCCAGGCCGCCAAGCAGGCCGACGAACGATGACTTCATCGTCAGCACCTGGCCGCGGACGATCAGCTGCGTGCCGCGCGGCAACAGTTTGCGGTAACGGTCGACGATTACCTCGATCTTCTTGTCCACGCTGGCGAGATCGGTATTGACGACGTTACCGTAGATGTCGATGACCGGGGCGATGTTGTAGTGGCTGACCGTCCCCAGGTCCTGGCCCCGGACAATTGTCGAGACGTTGCCCAGGATTTGCACCGGTGCGCCGCCGCGCTGATAGTTCGACGATGTGGCGTTCGATTCCGCCGATGGGCTGGTTGAGGCCGCGGTGAGCGGAATGTTGTTCAGGTCCTCAAGCGAGTCCAGGGTGTATTGCGGCGACTGCACGGCGATGTTGTAGCTGACGCCGTTGCGGGGGTCGAGCCAGAAGGTGGGCGCGGTCTGGAAGCTGCCGCTGGTCGCCACCAGCATGCTCTGGGCCACGTCCTTCTGCTGCAGGCCCAGCAACTGCGCCTTCGTGCGGTCCACGTCGACCGTCGAGCCGCGGGTTGTCAAAGGGCTGCTGGATGCGCAGGTCGGTGGCGCCGGGCACATACTTGATCTCATTCATCATCTTCTCGGCCAATACGCGGTTGGCCTGCTGCTGAGGACCGACAAACTGGATGTCGATCGGCGCCGGAAGTCCGAAGTTCAGGATCTGCGTCACCATGTCCACCGGTAATGCGTAAAACGTCACCCCCGGAAATTCCTCCGGCAGCGTTCGCGCGCAGCTCCTGTACATACTCGTCGGTAGGGCGATGCTTCTCCGCAAGCGAGACCTGGATGTCGGCGTCGGCGGTTCCCACGGCCGCGGAGTTGCTGTAAGAGGTATTGAGTCCGCTATAGGGCAAGCCGATGTTGTCGATGATCGTGACCAGCTCCGCCTTCGGAATCTGCTCGCGGATCGTGCTGTCGATCTCGTCGCACAGGCGCGCGGTCTCTTCGATGCGCGTGCCGGTGCGCGCCCGCACGTGCAGCTTGAACTGGCCGCTGTCGCTCGAGGGGAAAAAGTCCTGCCCCAACCACGGATAGAGCAGCGCGAACGATCCGATGCAGCAAAACAAAAAAGAGCAGGAGAAATACGGCCGAGTGCTCCAGGCATAGCTCCAGCACGCCTTGATACCCCACTCGCAGCTTTTCGAAGTAATGCTCGAATAACTGTTGCCCTTTGATCAGCGGGTTGCGGCTGCGCTTCTTCAGCGCCTCGGCCTCTTTATCGTGCTCCTTGAGCAGATACTTGGCCATGGTCGGCACGATCGTCCGCGAGAGCAGGTACGAGGCGAGCATCGCAAAGACCACCGCCTCGGCGAGCGGAACGAAAAGATACTTCGCAACGCCGGTGAGGAAAAACATTGGTACGAAGACAATACAAATTGCCAGCGTCGAAACAAAGGCGGGGATCGCGATCTGCGCCGCGCCATCGAGGATGGCCTGTTCGATCTCTTTGCCTTCCTCGAGATTGCGGTTGATGTTCTCGATCTCGACCGTAGCGTCGTCGACCAGAATGCCGACCGCCAGCGCCAGGCCGCCCAGGGTCATGATGTTGATCGTCTCGCCCAGCGCGCCCAGCACGAGCAGCGAACAGATAATCGACAGCGGAATGGAGACGGCAATGATGATCGTGCTGCGCCAGCTGCCCAGGAAGACCAGGATCATGACGGCGGTGAGGCAGGCGGCGATCACCGCCTCCCGGACCACGCCGCTGATCGCCCCGCGGACGAAGATCGACTGGTCGGAAAGCGGAGTAATCTTCAACTGCGGCGGCAGTTGCGAGGCGATGACCGGCAGCTTGGCGTAAATGCTCTTGATGATGTCGAGCGTCGAGGAGGCTGCCCGTTTTCTGGACCGTCAACAGCGAGGCGCGCTGCCCGTCGACGCGGACGATGTTGGTCTGCGGCGGAAACCCATCGCGCACATGAGCGACATCGTGGATGTACACCATCGCGCCGTTCACGGCACGAATCGGCAAATCGTTCAGGGCCTCCATGGTGGTCGGCGCGCTGTTGGTCTCCACCTCATACTCGAACTTGTCGATCTTGGTCGTGCCGCGCCGGCAGAATCAGGTTCTGCACCGAGATCGCATTGACCACATCGGAGGGGGAGAGCCCTTTGGCCTGGAGGGCCTGCAGATTGATGTCCACCTGTATCTGGCGCTGCTTGCCTCCATAGGGATATGGGATCGACGCGCCTTCCACCGTGGCAAGCTGGGTGCGGATAAAGTTCTGGCCAAAGTCGTTGAGTTGTTGCTCCGAGAGGCCTTGCCCGGAGAGCCCCAACTGGAGGATCGGCACGCTCGAGGCGCTGTACTGGATGATCAGCGGCGGCATTGTCCCCTGCGGAAGCTGCCGTAGCTGCGTCTGCGAGACCGCGGTCACCTGGGCCACGGCAGTGCCGATTTGCACGTGCGGCTGGAAGAAGACCTTGATCACGCCAATGCCGTTGAGCGACTGCGACTCGATGTGCTCGATATCGTTGACCGTGGTCGTCAGGCTGCGTTCGCTCAGCGTGACAATGCGGCTGGCCATGTCGTCCGGCGACAGCCCGGTGTACTGCCAGACAATGCTGACCACCGGAATATCGATATTGGGGAAGATGTCGGTGGGCGTATTGAGGACGGAGATGGGCCCCAGGATCAAAAGAAGAATTGCGAAAACGACGAAGGTGTAAGGCCGTCGGAGAGCAAGGCGGACAATCCACATTTGTTAAAGTTTCTCCTGAATCCTCAAAAGCGCCAATCTTGTTGAACCGCGCCGTTGCTGACGGCGGCGCTGCCGCGTGTCCGCTGAATTCTCTGTTCCGCCACTACGCTCCAGTGCCGACCTACGGGGTATGCGTTGGGGACGACCGGCGGAGGATCGTGCGTTTTTCTTGCTGGGGGCGGCGCTACGTGCTACAACGAAGTACGCCTCATACAAGTGCCTGGAATTAGTGACCTCGATAACAGTATAAGAGCGCAGATTGAGGTCGTGTGCGGAACTTCCTCATGCCTTTAGGCTTGACGGATGCTCGACCGAAAAAGACCCCGCCCGGAAAAAGGGCAAAGTATGATGCGTAAATGGTAGATGTGGCAAGCGGGCGAAGCGATGCAAGAGAAGCCCGTCAAATTGCGGAGAGCGATCCGGGAAGCAATGGCGGCGTGACTGGATACGAGAACCGGGTCGTTCGATGAGTGCAGCCAAATGAGCGAAACCAGGTCTTCCGGGCATCTTGAAAATCCGGCTCTGGCGGAGTATTTTCTCGACCACGCCTTCGACGAGATGTTCGCCGGTCACGGTGAGATTCGCCCCCAGTACCAGGAATTGCTCGACGCCCTGACCTCGATTCCCCGCGACGAGCTCCAGCGCCGCAAACGCTCCGCCGATGTTTCGTTCCTCACCCAGGGCATCACCTTTACCGTCTACGGCCGAGAAGAAGGCACCGAGCGCATCTTCCCTTACGATCTGCTGCCCCGCGTCGTGACCAGCCAGGAGTGGGCCCACATCGAAAAGGGCCTGACCCAGCGCATCACCGCGCTCAACCTCTTCCTCCACGACATCTACAACGAGGGCAAGATCCTCAACGAGGGCTTTGTGCCTCGCGAGATTGTCTATAGCTGCCAGCACTTCCGCCGCCAGATGCGCGGCCTGCAGGTGCCTCGCAATGTGTACATCGCCGTCGCCGGCACCGACCTGCTGCGCCTGCAAAGCGGCGAGTTCGTCGTGCTCGAAGACAATCTGCGCGTGCCCAGCGGCGTCTCCTACATGCTCACCAACCGGCGCATCATGAAGCGGACCTTTCCGCTGCTCTTCCGCTCCTACGCGGTGCGGCCGATCGAGCATTACACCCAGGCGCTGCTCAGCACGCTGCGGTCGATCGCGCCCGAGGGCCGTCCCGAGCCGTCGATCGTGCTGCTCACGCCGGGGGTCTACAATTCCGCCTATTTCGAGCACACCTACCTCGCCCGCCAGATGGGCATCGAGCTCGTCGAGGGCCGCGACCTCGTCATCCACGACAACATCGTCTATATGCGCACAACCGGCGGCCTTAAGCGCGTCGATGTCATCTATCGCCGCGTCGACGACGACTTCATCGACCCGCTGGCCTTTCGCTCCGACTCGATCCTCGGCGTCGCCGGACTCTTCAACGCCTACCGCGCCGGCAACGTCACGCTCGCCAACGCCTTCGGCACCGGCGTCGCCGATGACAAGGCGCTCTACGCCTATGTGCCGCAGATCATCAAGTATTACCTCGGCGAAGAGCCCATCCTGAACAACGTCGAAACTTACCTGATGACCGACCCGGCGCAGAAGAAGTACGTGCTCGAGAACATCGACAAGCTCGTCGTCAAGGCAGTCGGCGAGTCCGGCGGCTACGGAATGCTGATCGGCCCGCAAAGTTCCAAGGCGCAGCAGGAAGAATTCAAGCGCCACATTGAGGCCAATCCGCGCAACTACATCGCCCAGCCAACGCTCGATTTCTCCCGCGCTCCCTGCCTGCAGGAAGACGGCAGTATCCAACCCAGACACGTGGACCTGCGGCCGTACATCTTATTCGGCGACAAAGTAACGATCGTCCCTGGTGGATTAACGAGGGTCGCGTTGCGCAAGGGTTCGCTGGTAGTGAATTCGTCGCAAGGCGGAGGCAGTAAGGATACCTGGGTATTGAGTTATTGAAGCAAGTTATCAGTTCTCAGTCTTCAGTCCTCAGTAAAAGCAATCGGTGGCAACCCACTGAGGACTGACAACTTCTCCTCCACCGCTGTTTGCTCTTTAGGACACACATGCTTTCACGCGTAGCCGACAGTTTGTACTGGATGAGCCGCTACCTCGAGCGGGCGGAAAATACTGTGCGCCTGTTGAACATCAATATGGACCTGATGCTCGACAAGTCCCAGACCAGCTCGGAGCGGCGCTGGCAGCGGGTGTTGGCCACCATCGGCAAGCCTGAGGGCTGCGAGTGGAAAGGCGATGTCTTCGAGTTTGTCGATTCGCTTTGCTTCGATGAAGAGAAATCGGCTTCGGTGGTTTCGTGCATCGTGCAGGCGCGGGAAAATGCCCGCCAGGTGCGCGAGGAGATCAGCTCGGAACAATGGCAGCGGCTGAACCGCCTCTTTCACGAGGTCACGCGGCAGACCGATTCCGACCGCTCCGAACTGCGCCTCTCGGAATTTCTTCCCTCGGTCGTCGATGGAATCCATCTCTTCCAGGGCGTCACCGACACCACCCTGAGCCACGGCGAGGGATGGCAGTTTATTCAGATCGGCCGCTACATCGAGCGTGCCTCCTCGACCGCGCGGCTGCTCGAGGTCTACCACCACGACAGCTTCAAGTCGCCCGACGAGGCGCACGACGCCTTCGATTACCTGGAATGGATCGGACTTGTTGCGAACCTGTACGGCCTTTGAAGGCTACTGCAAGGTCTACACCGCCGACCTCACTTACGAGCGCATCCTCGAGTTCCTCGTTCTCGACGCTGAGTTTCCGCACTCCATTCGCTTCTGCATCGACACTCTCGTGCACTCGTTGAAGGCCGTCCAGCAGGATGGCCGCGGACATCATGCCGAAGAACTGATGCGGCTCTCGGGTCGCTTACAGGCCTCGCTGCGCTACGGCCAGGTGTCGGAGATACTCGAGCGCGACGCCGGCATTTATCTGCGCACGATCCTCGATCGCTGCCTGCAGATCCACGAACTGATCTACGAGGTGTACATCCGCTACTCGGTGCAGGCCGCGCTCGCGATGTAACACTGAGAGTGGCCCATTCAAGCCCGCTGTTGGCTTGAGTGGGATAGCAAGACCCATGGTGCCTCATTCAACCCCACTGTTGACTGGGGTGGCCCATTCAAGCCGTCTTTTGGCTTGAGTGGGGTTTAGCGGACTTTATCAGGAGAAACGCTGAATGCTCTTTTACTCCATACGGCACTTGACGAAATTTCAATACGGCAAATCCGTCAGCGAGAGCGTGATGGAGATGCGCATGCACCCGCGCAGCGACTCGAACCAGCGCTGCCTGAGCTTCTCGCTCTCCGTGAGCCCGCGCTGCCGCGTCTTTTCCTATCGCGACCATCTCGGCAACAACATCCATCACTTCGACATCCCCGGCGAACACGAACAGCTCGTCATCGTCGCCGAGTCCCTCGTCGAGCAACAGCCGCTCGCTGCTATCCCTACAAGTCTCGATCCAGGCGCATGGAAAGAGCTCGACGCCATCGTCGCCAGCGGCGATTACTGGGAGATGCTCCTGCCGAGCGAATTCGCCACGCCTACCGACGCATTGAAGAATCTCGCCGACGAGATCGGCGTCGTGCGCCGCGACGATCCGCTGACCATGCTGCACGAGCTGAACAAGCGGCTCTACGACTACTTCGACTATGTGCCCAAGTCCACCAAGGCTGACTCTCCCATCGATGTCGCGATCGAATCGAAGAAAGGCGTCTGCCAGGACTTCGCCCACATCATGATCGCGTTAGTGCGGCAGCTCGGCATTCCCTGCCGCTATGTGAGCGGCTACCTGCACCACAGCAAAGAGATGGCCGACCGCTCGACCTCGAATGCGACGCACGCATGGGTCGAGGCGCTGCTGCCCCATCTCGGCTGGGTTGGCTTTGATCCGACCAACTGCCTGGTGGCGACCGACCGGCATATTCGTACCGCGATCGGGCGCGACTATGCCGACGTTCCTCCAACGAAAGGCACATACCGCGGACGCACAAGCAGCGACCTCTACGTCGCAGTGCGCGTGACCGCGTCAGAAGAGCCCCCGGCGCTCGATCAGGACCTGCCAATTCCAGAAGACTGGTCGATGCTAGTGGAAAAGGCACAAGCGCCGCCCCCACCACCAGCGGCGCCGTTACTGCAGTTGCAGCAGGCTCAACAGCAGCAATAGATGCGAGTCTTTACTTCTGCTACTGTGGTGCGCAAAGCGCTATCTAAGTGATCCTGCATGAAAAGAAAGACAGCTCCAACGACAGAAGCCCGGAAGCATATCAAGCGTATTGCTTTGGGCTGCGCACTTGCGGTTGGGGCCATTTATGTCGATTTCGTCTCAGGGTACAAAGCTGAGCGGTCTATATTCCAGATGGCACTCTGGACAGCGCTATTGTTCGGCTACTCGATCATCGAGCTTCAAGTAAGTCTCAAACGTAAAGCGCAAAAATTCATTGCTGCAGGGCTGGCCGTGCTTCACTTTGCTTTCCTGTTTTTGATCAGAGATATCTTTCCGTTGCAATCCTCAGTATTGATTCTGGTCGGCTTCTTGCCGGAATCTTTGGTACTTGTTTTTCTGTACGCCCGTATAGGCCAGAGTGTTGATCCCACAGGTCCATTTGGGCTGACGGAGGCAGAAAAGAGAGAAAGAGCACTAGCGCGCCCTTGGAAGTAACTGCCGCTAGCCCTCGTGTCCCGTAGGTTTCAAGACGCCCAGAGTCACTGCTCTCGAAATGCTGTAGATTACGATTGTTCGAGTCAAGCGCACGGGAGCCGTCATGCCGGAATCGCTACAGATCGCCCAAAGTGAAACGCCGCTATATTTGCTGTCCAACATGGCCAACCGCCATGGCCTGGTCGCCGGCGCTACCGGCACCGGCAAGACGGTCACGCTGCAGGTCATGGCTGAGAGCTTCAGCCGCATCGGCGTCCCGGTCTTTGCCGCCGACATTAAAGGCGACCTCAGCGGCATCAGCGAGCCGGGCAAAGACAACCCCAAAATCGCCGCGCGCGTGAAAGAGATGAAGCTGACCGACTTCGCCTTCGGCGGCTGTCCGGTCACCTTCTGGGACGTCTTTGGCGAAGAGGGTCACCCCATTCGCGCCACGGTCTCCGAGATGGGCCCATTGCTCTTCAGCCGTCTGCTCGGCCTCAACGATACGCAACAAGGCGTACTGTCGCTGGTCTTCAAGATCGCCGACGATAACAAGCTCCTGCTGCTCGACCTGAAGGACCTGCAGGCGATGTTACGCAACGTCGGCGACAACGCTAAGGAATTCCAGACACAGTACGGCAATATTTCGGCAGCAAGTATTGGAGCGATCCAACGCGGCCTCGTCGCGCTCGAGCAGCAGGGCGGAGACAAATTCCTCGGCGAGCCGGCGCTCAACCTCGACGACATGATGCAGACCGACGCCAACGGCCACGGCGTCGTCAACATCCTCGCGGCAGGTAAACTCATCAATTCACCCAAGCTCTACGCGACGTTCCTGCTGTGGATGCTGACCGAGCTCTTTGAAAAACTCCCCGAAGCCGGCGACCCCGACAAGCCCAAGCTCGTCTTCTTTTTCGACGAAGCGCATCTGCTCTTCACCGACCTGCCCAAGGTCATTCAGGACAAGGTGCAGCAGGTAGTTCGGCTGATTCGCTCCAAGGGCGTCGGGATTTATTTCGTTACACAGAATCCGATTGACGTCCCCGATGAAGTGCTCGGCCAGCTCGGCAACCGCGTACAGCACGCGCTCCGCGCCTTCACACCGCGCGACCAAAAGGCGGTGCGCGCCGCGGCGACGACCTTCCGCGCCAATCCAAAGATCAATATCGAAACCACCATCACCGAGCTAGGCGTCGGCGAAGCGCTGGTCTCATTTCTCGATGAAAAAGGCACGCCCAATATCGTCGAGCGCGCCCTCGTGTGTCCGCCGCGCAGCCAGATCGGCGCAATTACTCCCGAACAGCGCAAACAGATCATCGCCAGCTCTTTGGTCGCCGGAGTCTACGAGCAGGCGGTCGATCGCGAATCCGCATATGAGCTGCTGCAAGCCCGCGCCGGTCAAGCGGCTCCGGCACCTGCCGCAGCGCAGCAAGGCCAGACGCAGACGGCTTCGCAATCGCAGCCCGCATCCCAGCCTCCGTCTCAGCCTTGGTACAGCGTGCTAACCGAGGGAACTGGGGCCACCGGTCGCGGCGACAGCATTCTCCAGACAGCAACCAAATCGGTAGTGAGAACGATGGGCACGACCGTCGGCCGCGAGCTCGTGCGCGGGCTGATGGGCTCGCTGCTCGGCGGCGCATCGAAACGCCGCTAGACGCCATGCACAGCTGGCGTTACTTCGAGAAATTCATGAGCGCTAACTTTCACGGCTGAGACTTTTCAAGCTGCGCAATCTTTTGCCGCTCCGCCTCGGCCTCGGCTGTGCGACCAGCGCGCGCCAGGGCACTCGCCAGCCCGCGATGTCCCTCGATATAAGTGGGATCGCTCGTCACCGCATCCTGGTAGCGCTCGATCGCGTCGGAGATTTTTCCCTGTTGCATCAGCAGGTTGCCCGAGTTGACGGCAAACGTAGCGCGCTGCCGATTGGTGGCCGCGCGCGTAAGGTCCGCGGCGATCTTGCGCTCGGCAGCGGCCTCGTCTTTATGCCCTTGCTCGGCAAGCACGCCGGCCAGCGTGATGTGCGTCCCCGGCTGGTTCGGCGCGATTTGATCGCCTGGCGCAGCGCATCGGCGGCGTTGGCAAGATCGTTCTCCTGCTTGTAAACACTGCCCAGAATCGCCCACGCGTCGCCGTTGTCGGGACGCAACTTCAGCGTCAGCCTGAGTTGTTCCGCGGCCTCGGCGAAGTGGCCGGTCTGCATCTTCAGAATGCCCAGCGTAAAAGGCGGATCGGGCGATTGCGGATTGAGTTTTGCCGCCTGCTTCAGCTCCACCTCTGCATCCGCGATGTCGTCTTTCAGCTTGAGCGCGAGGCCGAGGTTGTAGTGCAGCTCGTAAGCATCGGGGCTGAGCGCGAGCCCGGCGCGAAACTCGCGAATCGCATCGTCGAGGTCGCTCTCCTGCAGGTAGGCGACGCCCAGGTCCTGGTGAATGAGCGCATCCTTGGGCGACTCGGCAAGAGCGCGCTGATACAGCGGAATCGCGTCTTTCGATTTGCCCGTCTGCACCAGCGCCAGCGCGAGGTTGGTGAGCGCACTTGCATTGTGCGGCTGCGCGGCAACCATCTGCTGAAAGAGCGGAATCGATTCCGCCTCCTGCCCGGTGCCTTGCAGCGCCAGCGCGAGCTGATACTTCGCATCGAGAAAATCGGGCGCAAGCTTGACGGCTTCCTGTAGGGTTGGGATCGCCTGATCGTCCTGCCCGGCGGCGATCAGCGCGCGACCCAATTCCAATTGCGCGGAAGCATTGGTCGGCGCGAGCTGGCTCGCGGTGGTCAGCTCGCGAATCGCATCGGTAGCGCGGCCCTCCGCCGCCAGGGTGATGCCGAGATGCAGGTGAGCGGCTGCGGAGTTGGGGTCGATCGCAAGCGCCGCTTCAAACTGCACCTCAGCCGCGGGCCAATCCTGCTTCTGCGCTTCGAGTGAGCCGAGCGCATCGTGCAGCGTCGCAGCATCGGCCGATCCTGCTGGAGCCGCGGCGACCGCCTTCTGCATCCGCGCCATCGCAGCGTCGGCGCTTCCCGTCGCGCTCAACGCCCGCACATAGCTGATCACCGCGGTCGGCGGCAATGGGTCCGAAGCGTCCTGATCGAGCGTGCGAAAGAGCGCCAGCGATTTGTCATAGGCCTGGGTCTCTTCATACGCAACGGCAAGGTTCGTCTCGGTCGTGCGGTCGCCGGCCTTCATGGCCAGCGCGCGTTCGAGCTCCGGAATCGCAAGCGCCGCCTGGCCGAGTTGCACCAGCACCGAGCCCAGCGCGCTATGGCCCTCGGGAATCTCCGGGGCAAGCTGCACCACTTTCTGAAAGTCGTCACGGGCCGCGGCAAGGTCGCCGCTCTCGACCGCCGCGTAGCCGGCATGAAAGGCTACATCGGCCTGATGAAGCTCTTCCTGCCGGGCTGCTTGCTGGGCCGGCGAAGACTGCGGCCAACCACGCTGAGGGAACAGAAGCAACAGCAGGACGAGCCCGCATCTCCAACGCTGGCGGTATATTTGCATGCGAATCGTAGGCTGGAAGCCAGCAATCCGTATCTTATCGTGCCATCTCTTATCGTGACGACGAAGCGGACGTCCGGCCTGCCTCAAGATTGGTCGCGCAATGCGTCAGCAGAGCTTCCAGAGCGCGAAGGTCCCTCGTTGCCAGGCCATCCAGCATCTGTTCGTAAACCTGCCCAACCGCGGTCCGCGACCTGGCAAGGACGCGCTTGCCCGACGGCGTCAGATTCGCCAGCAGAATGCGCTCGTTTTCCGGATGCTTCGTCCGCCGGATCCAGCCGTTCTTTTCAATGCCGCGCAGCAGCACCTGGGTCGTTTGCGGAGTCACCATGCAGGCCCGCGCCAGCCTCGCGCCGGAGATCCCCGGCTCATACTCCAGCTTGGCCAGCACGTGGAGCTGTGCGGCCGTCACTCCCCAGGGGCGCAGCTTCTCGTCCAGCCCGTCCCGAAACAGATGCAGCACTCGCTTGACCAGCGTGGTTATCGGGTAACTGCTCGAATTTTCATTTGCATGACTTACGGACATATCAGTCTGCTGATATAGTATCAGCAGACTGATACTCTCAAAGATTGGAATGGCGCCTCCCTGGCTCGGGCAATGCCCAGCTCGCGAGGCCGGATGAGGCTCGAGTGCCGGATATTCACGACTGGAAGCCGAGCCATAACCCCTGGGCCGTCGCGCTCACCGTTACGCTCGCGACCTTTATGGAGGTGCTCGACACTTCCATCGCCAACGTGGCCCTGCCGCATATGGCCGGTTCGCTCGGCGCGAGTTCCGAAGAGGCTACCTGGGTGCTCACCAGCTACCTCGTGGCCAGCGCCATCGTTCTCCCGATCTCCGGCTGGCTCGCCACCCGCTTTGGCCGCAAACGTTTCTATATGACCTGCGTGGTGATCTTCACCATCTGCTCGTTTCTTTGCGGCATCGCGCAAACGCTTGCCCATTCTCATTCTGGCGCGCGTCATGCAGGGCCTCGGCGGCGGTGGCCTTGCGCCCAGCGAACAAGCCATCCTCGCCGACACCTTTCCCGTAGCCAAGCGCGGACAAGCCTTTGCCGTCTACGGCATGGCAGTCGTCGTCGCGCCCGCGATCGGGCCGACGCTCGGCGGATGGATCACCGACAACTTCAACTGGCACTGGATCTTCTTCATCAACATCCCCTTTGGACTGCTGTCGCTGTTCCTGAGTAACCGCATGGTCGAAGACCCGCCCTTCCTCAAACAGGAGCGCCAGAGAATCATGAGGGAGAAGCCCAAGGTCGACTTTACCGGTCTCGGACTCGTGGCCATCGGGGTCGGCTGCCTCGAGTTCGTCCTCGACAAAGGCCAGGAGAAAGACTGGTTTGGCGATCCGATGATTACCGGCTTCTTTATCGTCGCCATTTCTTTGCTCGTCTTCTTCGTCTTCTGGGAGTGGAACCACCCCGACCCGATCGTCGATCTCAAGCTGCTCAAGAACCGCAACTTTGGCACCGCCGTCTTCCTGCAATTCATTCTCGGCATCGTGCTCTTCAGCACCACCGTGCTCATACCGCAATTCCTGCAAGTCCTGCTCGGCTATACGGCCGAGCGCTCGGGCATGGTCTTATCACCCGCCGGGTTTCTCATGATGGTCCTCATGCCAGTCGCGGGAATCCTCGTCTCCCGAATGGACGCGCGCCTGCTCGTCTCGATCGGCTACGCGATCACCGCGATCATGATCTTCAACCTGACCCGCCTTGACCTGAACGTCAGCTTTGGCCAGATCACGCTATGGCGCGCCCTGCAGGTTCTCGGGCTGCCCTTCATCTTCATCCCGATCAGCACGCTCAATTATGTCGGAGTGCCGCGCGACAAGAACAACCAGATCTCAAGCTTCTCCAACTTCGCCCGCAACCTCGGCGGCAGCATGGGCACGGCAATGCTGACGACCTTCCTGATCCGCACCGCCCAGACCCACCAGAACACGCTCGCCCAGAACACCGGCGGCACCATGGCCTATCGCCACTACATCGACCAGACCACCGCCGCTCTGATGTCCCTCGGCCAGGGCTCCGCCCAAGCCGGACAACTGGCCATCGGCCACGCCTACCAGCAGATGCTGCGCGAGTCGTCGATGCTCAGCTACATGAACGCCTTCTGGCTGCTCAGCGTGATCATCGCCTGCCTGATTCCGCTGCCCTTCATCATGAGAAAGCCGCCGCCAAGAGCGAAGGCGCCGGTGGAGGCTGGTGCGCATTAGTGGAGCTATCGCGAAAGGGCCTTCTTCGGTCTTCCGCCTGATCTTCCATTGATCCGCGAGGCTGCGGCTTTGGATTTGGTTCTCGCACCACCGCCTAACTTTCCGATCCGGGACATCCACTGCTTAGTCCCATAGACGTGCCTCCGCAAGTTGGGAACATAGAGGTCCACGTCCAAATCTGGCCAGTGGAGACCCGATCCCTGTGGCGTAATCTCGACATTCGCAAGCTGGCGCCTGTTTCCAGACTCAAGGCCTTCTAGCAGTTCACGCTGCAGGACGAGGCGTTCCCCGTTGCTCAGCCTAACGATGAAGAGGTCCAGCCCGGGACGATATTCGATGCTTACGGCGCCCGGTTCCATCGGCAGGCTTGCGGCGCGCGCGATGGCGCGGTCGATTTGTTCGTCGGTGGTGATGACTCTATGCGGGATTGCCATGGACCCTGTCCCAGAGCGCGGCAAGCGATTCGTAATTCTCCGCCGCAGTTTGCAAAATGTGTCTCACCGTCGATCGCTTTGCATTTGACGGCCTGATCGAATCTGTTCTCTCGGCCAGGCTCACGTTGCCGTCCTCGCGAAGATCGACGATGACTTCGGTATCTCCGTGAATGCCGTGCACGTGACGTGGCGGATGATCGTTGGAGTAAGCCGCGAATCGCACTCCTGCAAGACGAATGGATGCCATTTCATTTTAGCCTAATCGCGCTTGGGTTTTTCCCTCTAGACCACCACCGTCTCCTGATACTCCCCAAAGACCTTCCGCATCGCTCCAGCTATTTCACCCACGGTGCAGCGACTCTCGACGGCTTCCAGGATGGCCGGCATCAGATTGACGCCGCCGCGAGCGGTATCGGCAACTCCGTCCATCGCTGCCCGCCATCGACGCGGGTCCCGTCCCAGCCGCAACGCCTTCACCCGCTCCACCTGCGCACGCTCCAACGACTCGTCGATTCTTTGGGTGGGGATTTCCACCTCACTCTCCTGAGCAAACCGATTGACGCCGACCACCACCGCCTCGCCCGAATCAACCTGCTGCTGCGCTGTATAAGCCGCATTCTGGATCTCCTGCTGCACCCATCCGCGTTCGATCGCCCGCAGCATCCCGCCCATCGCTTCGATCCGCGCAAAGTAGTCCTTCGCCTGTTGCTCGATCGCGTTGGTTTGCATCTCAATAAAGTAAGAACCCGCTAAAGGGTCGATCGCTTGTGCGACGCCGGACTCATGGGCGAGGATTTGCTGTGTCCGAAGGGCGATGCGCGCAGCCTCCTCGGTCGGCAGCGCGAGCGCCTCGTCGAATCCGTTGGTATGCAGCGACTGCGTGCCTCCAAGGACGGCCGCCAGCGCTTGAAGGGTAGTGCGAACGATGTTGTTCTCCGGCTGTTGCGCAGTGAGCGTCGAACCGGCGGTCTGTGTATGGAAACGAAGCATCCACGAGCGAGGGCTCTTGGCGCCAAACTCGATCGCGCATGATGTGCGCCCACAGGCGGCGGGCGGCGCGAAACTTCGCGACCTCCTCAAGGAAATTGTTATGAGCATTGAAAAAGAAGGAAAGCCGCGGGGCAAAATTGTCGATCTTCAGCCCGGCGTTGAGCGCAGCCTGCACGTACGCCATCCCATTGGCAAGCGTGAAGGCGACCTCCTGCGCGGCCGTCGATCCGGCCTCGCGCATGTGGTAGCCGGAGATGGAGATCGGGTTCCACTCCGGAACGTGCTCGGTCGTCCACGCGAACATGTCGGTCACAATACGCAGCGCGTGGCTGACCGGGTAGATATAAGTTCCGCGAGCGATGTACTCCTTCAAAACGTCGTTTTGTACAGTACCGGAAAGTTTGTCGAGGTGAATATTTTGGCGTTTCGCAACTGCAACATACAGAGCAAGCAGGATGCTGGCCGTCGAGTTGATGGTCATCGAAGTGGAGATTTTATCGAGGGGAATGCCGCTGAACAGGCGCTCCATGTCCTCAATGGAGTCGATAGCGACGCCGACTTTGCCGACTTCGCCAAGCGACATCGGATCGTCGGAGTCGTACCCGATCTGGGTGGGGAGATCGAATGCCACGCTGAGCCCGGCAGTCCCATTCGCAAGCAGAAACTTGTAGCGTAGATTCGACGCCTCGGCGTCGCCCATGCCAGCGTATTGCCGCATCGTCCACAGCCGGCCGCGATACATCGTCGGCTGGATGCCCCGGGTGTAGGGGAAATTGCCGGGTTCGCCAAGAGCTTTTTCGGGATCGAAGCCAGCATCGTCGAGGTCGTGCTGCGTGAAGAACGGCTTGTCACTCATAAGCAGCGCAAAAGCGATCTCTGAATCAACGGACAGCCGCGCGGCGAGCGCGGTTTTTTTTCTCTCTCTGCCTGGCCTTATAGAACTGACTTACCGTAAAGACCGAGAATAAGACCGTCAAGGCCGCATAAATGACGAAATGGGTGTGGTCGGAACCAGCCTTCCAGTTCCCCCGGAATTTGTAGGCGCTCTGGCCAAAGAATGCCGCAAAGAGGGCAAAAAACAGCCCGGTAATCTCAAGCCACAAGACCGAACCGGTGTGGGCCATCGGCCCCCAGACGGCCTCGCCAAATCGTTTTGCCCCCGCAGCAATACCCCTGGCCTTGGAGCTCACCTGCGCCGCGGCAGCTGGCACGGCTTTGGCATTGAGTCGAACTGGTGATGGTGCGGAGCCACCGCCAGACAGGGGCGAGCCGGTGCCAGCCTGCGCGACGCGTTGCTTGGCGGCACGCGCGGCCAGGCGCAGGCCGATTCCCAGTTTTCGCCCGGCAGTTTCCGCTCCCATGCCAAAATTTTAGCAGTGGCACCGAAAAGTACCTCTTTCTCACTGATTCGGATTGCGGTGCCGTGACATCATAAGTAAGGTATTGGAAATAGGGTGCTCGCCGGGCAAGCGCAGTCCGGCTGGCGGAAACGGGGCGGGCCATTGAATAAACGGCTGCGGAGCTTGATCCAGAAACTGGGGGAGGCGATCCACGAAACCGTCTCTGAATCGGAAGACATTGCCAGCGTGGTGCAGGACATCCGCAAACAGGGCTTTGACGTGCTTCTCATGCTGGAAGCCACGATTGGATTGAACGAAGTCGAGCAGCAACCGAAACAGCTGCCCGCCAACGCAACTTCAGGTGAGGTGGACTCGGCGACCGGCTTTACCATCAAGGACGTCGACTTTCTGCGCTCTCTGCGGATCGCGGTCGAGTCCGAGGCCGGTACTTCGACAGCCGAATCGATCGACAGCTAGTCTTAGCCGCGACCATCCTCCCGAACGACGCCCGTCGATCTCCGGCGGGCAGACCGGAGCGCGTAGTCCGCCTTCGCAATCCGTAAATCCTGCAGTCACCTTCCGTGTGCTACACTCGCACGTTCGATCGTCGAGAGCTATACTGCGACGGGAACGCGCAAGAGGACCCGGCGGGTCTGATCAAATTCCCAGGGGCGTGACAAGAGCATGAGGGATACGCTTGGAGTGCTACTGGCGGGCGGAGCCGGGGAACGACTCTTTCCGCTGACGCGCGATCGCGCCAAACCTGCGGTGCCGTTCGGCGGCCACTACCGCATCATCGACATCACCCTGTCCAACTGCATCAACTCGGGGCTGCGCCGCGTTTACATCCTCACCCAATACAAGGCCCTGTCGCTCAACCGGCATATCCGCGAAGGCTGGACTGGGATCGTCGCTCAGGAACTCGGCGAGTTCATCGAGATATTGCCCCCAATGCAGCGTGTAAGCGCGAACTGGTATATGGGCACCGCCGACGCCGTTTACCAGAACATCTACTCGATCGGCGCCGAGCAGCCCAAGCATGTGCTGATCCTCTCTGGCGACCACATCTACAAGATGGATTACAGCAAGATGCTCGAGCACCATGTCGACACCGGAGCCGACGTGACCCTGGCCACGCTGCCGATCCTGCCGGACGAAGTCAAACGCTTCGGCGTCGTCGAGGTGGGCAAGACTGGCGAGATCATCGGCTTCCTCGAGAAACCGGCCAGCACCGAGCTGCGCTCGCCCTTCAACCCTGAGATGGTCGACGCCTCCATGGGCATTTATATCTTCAATACCGACGTCCTGTTGCCCGCGCTCATTAAGGACTCCGAAGATCCCGAATCGAAGCACGACTTCGGGCACAACATCCTTCCCAGCATTCTGGGCAAATACAAGATGTTCGCCTACAACTTTGTCGACGAAAACAAGAAGGAAACGCTGTACTGGCGGGACGTCGGAACGCTCGACGCCTATTACGATTCGAATATGGATGTAGCTTCGGTCTCGCCGATGTTCAACCTGTACGATGCCAGTTGGCCGATGCGGACGCGGGTGCGCCAGTATCCTCCGGCAAAATTCGTCTTTGGCGAGCCCGGCCGTACTGGCATGGCGATCAACTCGACCATCTCGGCGGGCTGCATTATCTCCGGCGCGGTGGTGCGCAACAGCGTGCTCTCGCAGGACGTGCGCATCAACTCCTACTCCGAGGTCGACTCGAGCATCATCTTCTCCCACGTCGACATCGGGCGTCACTGCCGCATCAAACGCGCCATCATCGACCGCGACGTCAAGATCGCCGAGGGAACGGTGATTGGCTACGACCAGGCCGAGGACCGGCGCAATTACTTCGTCACTCCCTCGGGGCTGACCGTCGTCGCGCGCGATTACTCGCTCTACGAAAGTCCCGTTTCTCCGGAATTCATGCGCCAGGGCTAAACGCCACATCGAGGGAGGCGACCGCACCTCGAAAGAGGGTCGCCTCCCTCGGATTGCGATGCAACAATGGCAGCTCTCAGGTTTTCTCCATCCAGCCGATCTTCCAACAGATTTTCGAGGAGCGATTCCCATGCCATTACCCTCTGACCCCAAAATCATCGAGCTAAGCAACGGCCTGCTTCAAATGTTCGAAACAATCTTTGGTGCACACCCCGGCTTTCGTCCCGCTCATGCCAAGGGCACGATGTTCACCGGCACCTTCACCGCCTCGCCGGCAGCAGCCTCGCTGAGCAAGGCCCAGCATTTGACACAGCCAACGACGCCGGTAACGGTGCGCTTCTCAAACTCTACCGGCGTGCCGGTAATTCCGGACAACGACCCCAACGCCAACCCGCGCGGGATGGCTATTCGCTTCAACCTCGCCGAGCACGTCCACACCGACATCGTGAGCCACTCGACGGACGGTTTCCCCACCCGCACCGGTGACGAGTTTCTAGAATTTCTGAAAGCGCTGGCCTCAAGCGACCTCTCGAATATCCCCGCATCGCCCTTCGGAGCGTTTCTCGGGTCGCATCCCGCTGCGCTCGCCTTTGTCCAGGCTCCTAAGCCCGCTCCGGTCAGCTTCGCGACTGAAGCCTATTTTGGCGTGACCGCCTTCGAGTTCATCAACGCCGAGGGTGCAAAACAATTCGGCCGCTACCGGATCGTTCCCGAGGCCGGCCTCGCCCATCTCGACGACGCCGCCACCGCCGCGAAAACTCCGGACTACCTGTTCGATGAGATCAAGCAGCGCATCGCAGCCGGCCCGGTGAAATACAAGATTCTCGTGCAGGCCGCAAACATCGGCGATGTCGTCGATGACGCCACCACTCACTGGCCGGAAGACCGCAAGATCGTCGAGCTAGGCACGCTCGAGTTGACCGCGCTCGTGGCCGACAACGACACCGAGCAGAAGCACATCATCTTCGACCCAATCCCCAGGCTCGAAGGAATTGCCCTCGCGGACCCACTCCGCGCACCCGCGCTCCGCCGCCGAGCCTCCGGGCCGCGGTCTGAGATCAAGAGTCCTCTGATGAGCGAGGCTTTGGGTGAAGGCAGCGGCCGCCGCCGCCGAGCCGCATAGACCGCCACGCCGCTGGCCCATTCAGTGGAACGTGTGAAGACACGGTGGCCCATTCAAGCCATCCGTTGGCTTGAGTGGGGTGAACAAGGCTAGTCCCTGGTCCCTAGTTTGTTATAGTACCTGTGCCCGCCGCAACGACATTGCGGACGATTGCAAGCTTCACTTCCAGAGGGATGAATGGCCATCAACAGCAAGGTCTTGATCGGAATTGCAGAGGCAAGTTTTGAGCAATGGGCAGCATCTCCGGTCGGCGTCGAAGCGATCACCGAACTGAGCCAGATGATTCCCAAGATGGAAGCAGTCATGGCCTTCGGCGCAGACAAAGCGGCCAAGAAAAAGCTCTGGAAGACCGCTGAAGACGCCGTCCAGGACACCGGCCTCGGCATCCTCATCCAGGGGCACGCGGACGCCTTTCCGACCTATCCCGGAATGGTGGCCGGAATCCTGTCGCCGCATTCGGTCATGCCCGATTCCGGAGGCTCATTTCTGCCCGACGTCTACGCCCTGCCGCGCTACCTGGTGAAGGAATACGCGCTGAAAAAGTTCGCCGAGCAGCGCAGTGCCGGCCCCATCGAAAAGATCGCCGAGCTGCTCGATCTCGACACCTTCATCGCCGGATGGGTCAATCACTTTGAGACGGATTACCTCGAAGATCTGCGCCTCAAGAAAGAGCCTGCCTACCTGTCAAAGGAACCGGTGCCCGCATCGCCCAACTGGATGGTCTATGGCTTCGAGGCGGACTATGAATGGAAGGCCGGCGCCGTTCCCGGACACTACTTCCTCGCCCACGACACCATGAAGCCGGGACAGAAGCCCGGCAACAAAGACCGCAAAGAAGCAGAGACAAATGTCGTCAAGCTCGAGACGGCGCTGGCAACATACGACCTCAACAAGCGAGCAGAGATTGTCGCAGCGATCGAGAAGTATTTGCCAGTTAAGTAATAGGCGATCGTTATGTCCAGCAGAGCGGAAACGCTGTTGATGCAAGGCCACCAGGCCCGGCGCGAGCGTCGTCTGGATGACGCCAAACGCATTTTCGTAGAAGCAGTCGAGGCCGCCCGTCTGTCAAAAGACCGCCCCTGGCTCGCGCAGGCCTATACCGATCTTGGGCGCGTCGAGCGCGATCTGCGCGAGACCGGCGCAGCGCTGCTCCACTACGAAGAAGCCGCTGCCGTCTATCGCAAGCTCGACGATCCGCTAAGGCTCGCCCACACCGTGCGGCACGTCGCAGACATCCTGCGCGAGAGCGGGCAACTGGAGCCGGCGGGGTCGAGCTATCGCGAGGCACTGGAGATTTACCGCGCCCACCCCGAGACCCCTCCGCTCGATCTGGCAAACGCAATTCGGGGCTACGCGCTGCTCCAGGAAGAACTCGGCCAGAAGCAGAAGGCGGTCGCGCTATGGCGCGCGGCCCGCGAACTCTATGCCGCAGTCAACGTGCAAGCGGGCGTCGACGAAGAGCGACAGGCGCATCGAACGCCTCTCGCATGTTGCCTAGCCCGACCATCGTCAGTAAACTAGAAGGAGTCAGCGGCCGCGGAGAGATGGCAGAGCCCGGTTGAATGCAGCTGACTCGAAATCAGCCATACCTTTACGGGTATCGGGAGTTCGAATCTCCCTCTCTCCGCCATATCTTTCCTCTCCATCAATAGAACAAACGTCATCCCGACCTCATCAATAGAACAATCGTCATCCTGACGACCGCAGGGAGGAAGGATCCCTGCGATGTAATCCCAGCCACACCGAATGCAGCCCTGCTCCAGCCTTGTGAGTCCCACCCGAAGCAGCTAAACTTCTCGCCATGAAGCATCCGACCCTTCAGGCCCTCCGGAATTTCGCCGCCCTCGCAATCGTTTTCGCAGCCGTCTTCTCCGCCCAAGCCCAGGACTGGGCCAAAGCCCGCCTCGACGCTTCGCCGCGCCACCATGAATATGTGAAGCTCACCCACGGCAGCCGCACCGTCGACGCCTTCGTCGTCTATCCCGAGGTAAAAGGCAACGTCCCGGTCATCATCCTGATCCACGAAATCTTCGGCCTGACCGACTGGGCTAAAGAGATGGCCGACGAGCTCGCCGCGCAAGGCTACATCGTCGTCGCGCCCGACCTGCTCAGCGGCCTCGGCCCCAACGGCGGCGGCTCGAGCGCCTTCCCCAACCAGGACGCCACCATCAAAGCCGTCTCCGCGCTCGACCCCGGCGTCGTCAACGCCGACCTCGACGCCGCGGCCGACTACGGCAAGAAGATTCCCTCGGCGAACGGCAAGATTGCTGTCATCGGCTTCTGCTGGGGAGGCGGAAAGTCCTTCGCCTTCGCCGCTCACCGCAAAGATCTCTCCGCCGCCTTCGTCTTCTACGGCCCGGGCCCAGCGGATGTAACCACCATCACCGCTCCCGTCTACGGCTTCTACGCCGGGAACGACAATCGCATCGGCGCGACCATCCCCGCAACGACAGCCGCAATGAAAGCAGCGGGCAAGAAATATGAACCTGTCACCTACGAAGGCGCCGGGCACGGATTTATGCGCGCCGGCGAAGACCCCACCAACACCGTCCCCGGCAACAAAACCGCCCGCGAGCAGGGATTTACGCGGCTTGTTGGCTTGCTGAAGACGATGTAGGGCGCCGCTCTGCTAGAAACGCAGCGATAAACAGCTCAGGCCGCCGTCCATCTTCTGGAACTCGGACATATCGAGCACCATCGGGTTGAACCCGCGCGCAATCAGCTCGCCGGTGAGGCCCGGAAATCCCTTCGCCACCAGCACGCGGCCGTTGACGCGAACGCAGTTGGCCCCGTAGCTCTCTGCCACCGACACCTTGATGAGGTCGTAGCCGGCAAAGGCGGGGTTCGCGGCCATCTCCTCCATCACCACCAGCGTGTTCTCGCCAACGTACGAAATTCCGCTCTTCAAGTGAAGGATGGTGGTCATCTGGCGCACATCGATAGTTGAAGAAGTGTAGCCCTGGCCGGCAAGATGTGCCGCCAACTGTGCCGCGCCAGCCTCATTCGTGCGGTGCGAGAGCCCCAGAAAAAAATGCTCTCCCGCTTCGCAGATATCGCCGCCATCGAGCGTGCCCGGAGCATCAATCTGCAGCATGACGGGGTAGAAGCTCCCGATCGCCGGCTTGATCGCCTCAACCTCGCCCTCGCGGCTCGCTGCGCCCGGCCGCGTCAGGACCGCGCCGTGCGGCGTGATCACCGCAGCATCCTCGACAAACGTCGAGTCGGGATGGCGAAGGTCCGCCTCAAGCATCGTGAGCGCCAGCCCGCACTCCCGCAGCGCCTGGCAGTAAGCCGAATGCTGCTCAAGCACGAGCTCAAGTTCCGGTGCGCCAAGGTCGACGGTGGTCAGTCCCTCGGCAAAGTTGGTTCCAGGCAGACGAACAATTGCGTGCTTGAACAATCAGGGAATCCTCTTCAAAGATGGTGACACAGTCCGCGCAGCTCTCGGTCCTTGCGTGGTTCAAAGATTGACGGTTGGCTGCCTCCACCGCATCCGCCATCGAATCCAAAGATAAACCGGTAGAGCGGCAAAGAGGAACCCCGCCGCCCGCAGAGCGGTAGCGCGATCGTCATGGATCGCTGCAATCAGAAAGAGCAGAGAACCAACCAGCACCAGCCCCGTCGTCACGGGGTAGCCCCACGCGCGGAACGGCCGCGGCAAGCCGGGTTCGCGCACGCGCAGCACGATGAGCGCGAGATAGTTCACGAAGTAGAGGGCCGCGATCAGGATCGACGTGACGGCGATGATCTCCTCGAACTTGCCGCTGGCAATAAAAGCAGCTACCCCAACCGCGGTAAACAGAAGCGCCACGCGGGGAGTGCCGTCGGCGCCAACCTCCGTCGCGCGCCGGCTGAACAGGCCATCGCGGCCAATACCAAAGAGAATCCGCGGCGCTCCCAGCAGCACCGCATTCATCAGGCTCAACAGCGTGAGCAGCGAAAGGACGGTCACAAATCTCCCGCTCCACGCCGGAAAGACCACCCTGGCCGCGTCCGCCGCGGGCAGCGTGGAAGCGGCCAGGGAAGGGATCGAAAGCACGTGAAGAAAAGCCAGGTTCATCAAGAGATACAGTCCCAGAATGATCGCCACGCCTCCGATCATCGCGCGCGGCAGATGCTTCGTAACGTCGGTATCTTCCTCGGTGAAGTAGATTCCCTCATACCAGCCGTCGTAAGCGACAATGATCGCGCGCAGCGCTGCGACGATAGGCGCCAGCATGACAAAAAATCCGGCATGCACAATGCTTTGAGGCGCGGGCGCAACATCCGTATGCGCCGGATGCAGCAGGCAAGCCCCGACCAGCAGCAGAAACGTAAGCGCGGTCACCGAACTCGTGACTTGCTGAATCGAGCTGCTCAGCCGAAGCCCAATCCATTGCAACGCGGAAAAGAGCAACAGCAGCGCCAGCGCCACGGCCACCGGATGCGAGGAAAGACTCGGCGCGAGGGCCCCGGCATATTCCGCGGCGGCCACTGCGGCATACGCGATTCCCGCGCAGTTGCATAACCAGTCCGCCCAACCCGCCGCAAACCCCATCGCGGGTCCAAAGGCGCGCCTCGAATAAACATAGAAGCCGCCCGCCTGCGGCATCGCCGTGCCGAGTTCGGCGATCGAAATCGCGCCAAGCATGGCATAGATGCCGCCCCCGATCCACACCAGCATGATCGGCCAAAAGCTGCCCATCTGCGCGGCGATCGCTCCCGGCAGGCGCAGGATGCCAACGCCCACAGTGCCGCCAAAGATCACCGCCAGCCCGAAGCCCAGCCCGAGAATGCGAGAGAGCGAAGTGCGAGGTGCGCCGGCTTCGAGCACTGCTTCAGAAGGCATCGAGACTTTCTCCGGCTTGACCGTTCTCTCGCTCAGCTGCTCGTGAGAAACCGCTGCAAATTTGATTTGTGGGTGAAACTAAATTCTAGAGTGAGGTTATGCGCTCGTAAACAAGTTTCGCCGCGGCAATATCTTCGATCGCGATGCCGACCGATTTGAAGACCACCGGAAGATCGCCGCGGTCAAACGTCGCCCCGTTCAGCAATTCGCCAATCTCGGCAGTAATCTTCGCGCCAGAGTGCAGAATATCTCCGGGCTCTTTCTGCGCCGCCTCGCGCGACTCGACGATCACGCAACCGCGCATCGCCTCATCATCAAGCTCGCGGCGATCGGGAGTGACCGCACCGACGGCACAGACGACAGCATCTCGCTTGAGCCACCTTCCGCACAGAACAGGCTCGACAGAGCTGGTCAGCGTCAGCACAACATCGGCCCCGGTAACGGCTTCTTCAACGGAACCCATCTGCAACGACCCTGTCTCGGTAGCGAACCTCTTCGCATGTTCAGCAGTACGGCTCCAGACCCGCACTTCGCTGAACTCACGAATGCCCCTCAGCGCGCGCAGATGCGAACGCGCCTGCACCCCACTGCCAAGAATCGCGAGCACCTTCGCCTCGGGAGAAGCAAGCACATCGGCCGCGATCGCCGAGGTCGCCGCAGTGCGCATCTCGGTAATCAGCCGGCCATCCATCACCGCCAGCGGCTCGCCGGTCTCCGCGCGGAAGAGCTGAATCATCGCATGATGCGTGTGCTTCGCAAGCGCCGCATTGCTGGGAAAGAACGTGACCAGCTTCGCGCCCATCACGCCGCCCCCCTCTTCACTTTGAAAGACAGCAGGCATCATCGCGAACCATCCGGTATTGGCCCCGACGCGCATCACCGTCCGCAACGGCTGCTGTACGCGGCCCGATGAATACGCCATAAAAGCAGCGCGCAAAGCCGGAATCAGATCCTGGTAGGTAAGCACAGCGCGGACATCATCTTCATTGAGAACAAGGAGAGTATCGGCCGTCATTTCGCTTTCGTCGGGTTTCGCTGGCTTGACCACCGGCGTCAGCGCGGGCGCGAGCGGATCACCCCAGATGTAGTGATCGAACCAGTTCTCGTTCTCTTCCATCACCGCGCGCTGCTGTTTCGGCTTGTTGATGGGGTGGCCAAAGCCGTCGTAGACGACCATCTTCACCGGCACGCCATGGTCTTCAAGCGCCTGGCGGAGTTCATACCCATTCGCGATCGGCACCCGCCGGTCGGAGCCGCCATGCTGGATCAGCGTCGGCGTCTTCGCGTGGGCGATGTAGCTGATCGGCGAGGTCTTCTGATAAATGGCGGCATCGTCCCACGGCGTCGCGTGCAGATACTGCGGCGCAAACGGAGTGATGTCCGTATTCACGTAGTAGGTCATCCAGTCCGAGATTCCCGCGCCTACCGAGACCGCCTTGAATCGGTCGCTCGATGCTGTAATATACGCCGAAATATACCCGCCCTCGCTCCAGCCCATCGCGCCGACCCGGTCTTTCTCGACGAAGCCTTGCGCGATCAGAGAATCCACCCCGGAGATGACGTCCGCATAATCCCCCACGCCAAGATTGCGAACGTTCAGTGCGCGAAACGCCCCGCCGTATCCCGCCGAACCGCGATAGTTCGGCCGCAGCACCAACGCGCCCTTGGCGACGAAGCGCTCGATCGGGTAATACCGGTCCGCGGTCACCGCCGGCATGTCGATCCCCGTCGGGCCGCCGTGAATCACCACCAGCAACGGATACTTCTTCGCTGGCGTAAAGTCCGCCGGCTTGTAGAGCACCCCTTCGATCACCGTGCCGTCCCCGGACTTCCAACTCACCACCTCCCTCTTGGAGGTATCAAAGCCCGCCAACTGTTCCGCGGCGCGCGTCAGCCTCACCGGCGCGGTTGCAGGCAAGTCGGCGGCATAAATCTCAGCGAACTGGTTCGGGCCCGCTCCACGATAAGCGACGTGCTTGAAATCCGCAGAGAACGAGAACTGCGTCGCAATCTCGCTGCCCGGCATCTCGACCGGCTTCGCGACTCCCGTCGCCGGATCGAGCAGGAATAAGCTCGACGTAGTCTTCTGCAGCGCGGAAAAGTAAATGCCCTCCGGCGCCCATCGCAACAGGCCGGCGTCCTCGTCGAAGCCACCGCTCACCACGCGCGGCGTGCCGCCGTCGCTCGCAACCACCGCGATTTTCTGGTTCGCATAGAAGAAATACTTCGCGCCATCGGAGGTCTCATAAGCGATCTGGCTGCCATCAGGAGACCACTGCGGGTTGTCGTCCGGCCCGGGCGTGCTGACGATCTTCTTGATCGCGCCATCGGCGATCTTCAAGGTGTAAATGTCGCTTGAAAATCCAGAGATTAAATCGGGGTCCCGCGCTGCGCTGAAGGCGATCCGTGCCCCATCCGGCGATATGGAGAAGCTGCCGACGCTGAAGGTCTCCCCTGGCGTAAGCAGTTTTGGCTCGCCCGCAGGAGTGATGCGCCCAGCGGCGTCGGTCACCGGCAGGTCGACCAGCCAGAGGTGCACCATTTTGTAATCGGCGTGGATGACCTCGTAGTCCCCGAAGCTCTCCTTGCGATCTTTCATCGCTTTGGTCTCCGGGGCCTCGGCGGAGACCAGGATGCGCTTCGAGTCGGATATCCACTCAAAGTTATCGACGCCGTCTTCCATCTTGGTCAGTTGCTGCGCCTCGCCGCCCTCCGCCGGCATTACGTAAATCTGCTGCTTGTCGGCCGGAGACTTTGCCATCGGCGCCGGCCGATTGGAGGTAAACGCGATCCAGCGGCCGTCGGGCGACCATTTCGCGTTGCCGCTGGATTTCTCCATCACCGTCAACCGATGCCGTTGCCCGGTGGCCACATCGGCCAGCCAGAGATCGGTCTCAAAGGCGTTGGCCTCCCAGTCGGTGCGCGATTCTTCATAGACCACCTGCCGCCCATCGGGAGAGATCTTTGGCGACGAGACACTCTGCATCTCCAGCGATTGGTCGATCGTCGGAGTCTTCGACGGCGTCGCGCCGGCAACTGCGGTGGCGGGTTTCACTGCGGCCGTCGCCTGACTCGGCGCCTGGGCGCAGGCGGGATAGAGCGGGCTCAGCGATGTCGCAGCCAATACAAGGGCGAGTCGAATAAGCAGACGCACACGGATTCTCCTGCAGCGGTAGTCCCCGCAGTATACCTGCCGGACGAAACGACTTCTGGTGAGCGCCCGATCCACACGTCCGAGGGTGCGAGACTCTACCCGTCTCACCAGCGTCCCTTAGAATAAGAACAGGGGCACTTCGGCCGCGTCGGCTGGGTCTTACGCCCCCGAACACTGCCTCAACCCTCGCAAACTCAGCATGGCCGAACAACCATCGACTCGCGGCACTGCCGCCTTCCTATCCCGGGACTTCCGGCTTTACCAGATGGCGCGCGCCTCGGTCATCATCGGCGCGGAGGCGCAGGCGCTCGCCGTCGCCTGGCAGGTCTACCAGATCACCCACAGCGCGCTCGCGCTCGGCTACACCGGCCTGGCGCTTTTTCTGCCCGGGGTGCTCCTGATTCTGCCGTCGGGCCACGTCGCCGACCGCTACGACCGCCGTGCGGTTCTGCTGGTCTGTTACTCGCTGCAGATGCTCTGTACCTCGGCCCTGTTGTGGTTTTCCTGGCACGGACTCCGCAGCGTGTGGCCCATCTACACGGTGCTCGCGCTGATTGGAACCTGGCGCTCGTTCAGCGGGCCGGCAAGCTCGGCGTTGGTGCCCCACCTGGTGCCTAAGGACCACTTCGTCAATGCCGTCACCTGGGGTTCGACGATCTTCCAGATCGCCAATATCGTCGGCCCGGCGATCGGCGGCATCCTGTTTACGCTGCCGCTGCGCGGCAAGCTGAGCGGAGCAAGCGCCGTCTTCCTCTTTACCCTCGTCACACTCGCCGGCTACCTCGCGCTGATTTTGATGCTCTCCATACGTCCCGGCAGGATGGAAAAGCGTGCCACCTCGATCGATGTGGTGCTCGCCGGCTTCCACTATGTCTGGCAGCGAAAGATCCTGCTCGGCTCGATCTCGCTCGATCTCTTTGCCGTGCTGCTGGGCGGGTCTGTAGCGCTTCTGCCGATCTTCGCCCAGGACATTCTCCACGCCGGGCCGCGCGGACTGGGAATCCTGCGCGCCGCCCCGGCTTTAGGCGCGCTCACGACCTCGATCTCGCTGGCCTTCCGCCCCCTCGGCCGCCGCGCGGGAAGGAAGATGTTCCTCTGCGTCGGCCTCTTTGGCGTAGGCACCATCGCATTCGGCCTCTCGCGCAGCATCCCGCTCTCCGTACTGGCGCTGATGCTGGTTGGCGGCGCAGACATGGTGAGCGTCGTCATTCGCTCCTCGCTGCTGCAACTGGCCACGCCGCCCGAGATGCGCGGACGCGTAAGCGCGGTGAATTCTCTCTTCCTCGGCGCTTCGAACGAATTGGGCGAGTTCGAGAGCGGACTGACCGCGCATTGGTGGGGCGCGGTCCGCGCCGTGGTCATCGGCGGAATCGGCTCGCTGGTGGTGACGGGAGTATGGAGCATGCTCTTCCCCTCGCTTCGCCGCGCCGACACGCTGACCGCCGAATCGCTGATGGCCGCCGACGCCGAGCCGGCGATCGAATCGCTGCAGCAGCCAATCGCCTGACCCGACTCGCGGGCTTAACGCAGCGATAACCCGTTGTATTCGGAGTGCCCGCGCAGCCTGCGAAACCATCCCCCCGCCACATGAAGCAGAATCCGCGGAATCGCCGAGAACCCCGGCAGCGGCGGCTGCTCATGCCTGCGCAGCTCGCCGAGCGCCAGCTCTACCTGGCCGCGCAGTTCCTCCACGCCCAGCGCGCACTGCCGCAGATATGCCGACACCGAAACATTGGCGCGCGCCGCGCAGGCCTGAATGCGGGCCTGCTCCGCATCAGAAACCCGCAAAGAGAGCGCGACCGTTTTATTTGCGAGCGCGACGCCGTCTTTGCCGGCCGGGGCCAGACCAGCAGTCTGCTCGAGCACCTCGCGGAACCCGGGCTGTGCGGTCGCCGGTTGAACGATCGCAGCCCGAACCGTCTTTGACTCTCGGCGCGAGGCTGGCCTTCGACCCTCGACCCGCAACCGTCCGTAGGTCTCCGCTGTCATCGCGCGTTGCGAAGCCGCAGTTGCGCCGACCGCAGCGGCGGCGATCTCTACCGCAGGGGACTCGGTCATTTGAGCGCGGCGTCCGGCTCGCTGCTCTTTATTGCTCGAAAGCTTGGGCGAGGGCGTCGAACGGGCCTTCGCCGCCGCCACGCTTGGACCCCTGTCGGCCGCTCCCGCCGTGGAATCGAGCGCCAGCAATTCCGCCACAGGGTTTGCGGCTGTTGCCCGCGCTATTTCTGCACCCGCCGTTTGTACAGCCGCCGTTTGTACAGCAGCCGTCTGCGCGGGCCCTTGATACCCCGGCCGTCGATAGCTGCTTGCGCGCAGGGCCTGCTCATAGCTAAGCTCCCGCGCCCCGGCAGTCAAGTTCGCCTTCTTCGCCGGGTTCACTTTGTTCGAGGAACTGCCGCGGCCGCCAGCCGCAGGCGTAGCGCTCTTTGTTGCCGGCTCGCAGTTCCGCGTCCGGTTCCAGTCCTGAAAACGGCTAAGGACGCTGTCCAGTCCCTCCGCCGTTGTTTCCACTCCGGCGTTCCCCGCTCCGCTCGGCGCTCCATGCATGCCCAGAGAATAACCCCGCAGTCCGCGCGATCGGAATGAATTCGTAGCTTTATGAGGGCAGCTCGTTTCATATTGGGAGGAGTGGCTCACGGCCGGCCCAATATGGCGGCCTCAGCCCGTGTTGCGCAGCCCAGCAGCGATGCCGTTGATCGTGCCGGCGATGGCGCGGTTGACCTCGGGAGTATCTTCCCCGCCTCGCTTGCGCCGCAGCAGATCGACCTGAATCAGGCTGATCGGATCGACATACGGATTGCGCAGACGAATCGACCGCGCCAGCACCTGGTTGGTCTGCAGCAGTTCGCTCTGCCCGGTCACCCGCAGCACCGCTTCGAGCGTCCGTTGAAACTCTGCCTCGATCTTCGTAAAAACGCGCTCGCGCATTTCGGCGTCGGGCGCAAGCTCCGCGTACAGCCGCGCGATGCCCAGGTCGGCCTTGGCCAGCGCCGTCTCCACATTGCGGATCAGGTCGATAAAGAGCGGGAATTCACGCATCATCGTCCGCAGCAGCGCGAGGCCCTCAGGCCGCTGCGCATAAAGCTCGATCGCATGGCCCACGCCAAACCACCCCGGAACCAGCAGCCGGCTCTGCGTCCAGCCAAAGACCCACGGAATGGCGCGCAGGTTGCTGAAATCGAGCGCCCCTTTGCGCCGCGCCGGACGCGAACCGATCTTCGCGTTTTCCAGTTCGCCGACCGGCGTCGTCGCTTCGAAATATTGCAACACCTCAGGATCGTCGATGATATTGGCCCGGTAAAAAGCAAAAGCATTCGCCGAAAGCTCGTTGAGCGCGATCTCCCACTCCGGCAACAGCACCCCGGTGTAATGACCATTCGGATCGAGCGCGTTAGGGCGGGCCAGCGCATCGAGGCAGGCCGCGATCATCAGCTCAAGATTGCGCTCCGCGAGAATGACATCGGCGTATTTCCAGTTGAGCACCTCGCCCTGCTCGGTGATGCGAATCTCGCCCTCAAAGGCGCCAAACGGCTGGGCAAAAATCGCGCGATGCGTCGGCCCGCCGCCGCGGCCGACCGTGCCGCCACGCCCATGAAAGAGGCGCAGATGCACGCCGCACTCCCGCGCCACCTCGTGCAGCGCGCGATGGGCGCGGAATATCTCCCATGTGCTGCTTAGCATTCCGCCATCCTTATTCGAGTCGGAGTAGCCCAGCATCACCTCCTGCCGATTGCCCCACGACGCCAGCAGCCGCTGATACTCCGCGCCACTCCACAGCTCGCGGCAGATCGCCGGCGCATTCTGCAGGTCCTCGATCGACTCAAACAACGGGACCGGCATCAATCCAGGGTCCGCAACAAGCCCCGCATTCTGCCGCCCATCGCCGTCGCCTTCCACGCGAACCCCCGCCAGCCGCGCCAGCCAGACCACATTCACCACATCTTCCACGCTGGTTGCGCCGCTGATCACGCAGCAGCGGATCGTCTCCGGGCTGTCCTGCGCCTTGATCTCGGCCACCGCGCGGAAGGTCTCGATCACGTCTGCCGACGGGCCGCTGAGCGCAGCGGGGAGAACTCCGTTGCCCGCGGCCTTCGCACTCCACGCCGAAGCTTCTTTCAACGCTGCCGACTGCAGCTTGGCGTGCTGGCGAATGTCCAGCGTATGCAGATGAAAACCAAAAGTCCGCGCCAGCAGCACCAGCGGATCGAGCAGCGCGCGCGCCAGCCGCAACCCGCGATTCTCAACCAGGCTGCTGCGAATCAGGTGAAGGTCGTCGAGAAATTCGCTCGCCGATTGGTACGGAGGCAGCCTCTCCAGAACAGCGGAGTCCTCGCCGACAGCCTTTTCCGCCGAGAGCGTCTTCTCCAGCCTCGCCAGCACGCAAGCCAGCAGTCGCCGGTAATACTCATGTTCAAACTGCGCTCCCCCGGACTTGGTTTCAAAGACCGATTCCTCTGTCAGGTGCAACGCGGCGACATACTCCGCCAACCGCGCCCGCACCGCATCGCTGACCGGAGCCTGCTGCGAAGAAGGAGTCAGCAGATCGATCACCAGCTGAATCTGCCGCCGGTACTCGCCCAGCAAATGAGTGCGCGCCAGTTGGATCGCATCGCGAGTGATCTGCGGCGTGACAAATGGATTGCCGTCGCGGTCGCCGCCGATCCAAGAACCGAAACCGAGCAGCAGCGGAAGATCGGCGACCTCGATATTCAGCCTGTATTCGCAGCGCAGCGCGTCGGCGATCTCCTGATAGAGCGGCGCCAGCGTCGCAAAAAGCGAGGAGTCGTAGAAGTCGAGCCCCATCTGAATCTCGTCGTAGACGGTTGGCTTGCGGCTTCGAACCTCGTCGGTCTGCCACAGCGAGGTGATCTCGGCGGTCAGCTGCTGCTGCAGGCGATCGAGCTCTTCATCCGAAATTGGAATCTGATCAAGCTCCTCCAACAGCTCGCTGATGCGTCGCCGCTTGAACATCACCGAGCGTCGCGCGACCTCTGTCGGATGCGCGGTAAAGACGGGCACGATAAAAATCCGCCGCAACCATTCGAGCGCTTCTTCTGCCGTGATTCCAGCGGACTTCATCGCGCTGAGCGTCCCGCGCAAAGTGCCGCGCTGCGAATGAGTGTCGCCAGTGACCCGGCTTGAAAGCCTGCGCCGTTTGCGGTGGTTGGTCTCGGCCAGATTGATGAGTTCGAAATAAAATCCAAAAGCGCGGCTCAGCTGGTAAGCCTGTTGGACGGAGACGCCGCTGATGTCAAAGACCGCCTTCCGCATCAGGGCTTCGCCGCTTCGTCGACGCCGTCGCTGGCCTGCGCCTCGCGACGCCGGATCGCACTCTGGCGCAGCTCCTCGACCTTGCTATACAGATCGTCGCCCACCTGCTCGCGGAGCACGTCGCCGAGCAGCGTTCCCAACGAGCGCACATCGCGCCGCAAGGGAGCTTCTTTCAAGTCGCCCGTGCGGGCCTCAAGCTCGGCCAGGCGCGACGGCCAGTTTTCAGGTTTCCACAGGGGTGGCATATACGTTCGATTATGCCTGAGCGAACTTGGAGATGAAGTGAACGCGCACTACTGCTTGTCGGCCATCTCCCAGCCATTGATGGTCAAAACCAGCTTCGCAGTGCCCTGCGGATCGGAAGAAGTGGATTTTGCCAACGCCGGAAAAGCAGCGCGCATCGCATCGGTATTGGCCCACGTCGGCAGATCGCGCATGACGTACCGGTAAGTGACGGTGGTTGTCTGCTGGCCGTCGACGGCAACCGGCGGAGTGAAGCTGGGCACCGCGGTGACCTCGCGATGGCCATAGCAGAACCGGCCGCCGGCTCGTTCGCCCGCGGGGGTGAGTATGTAGCGATTCACGCCGATCAGCTTGGCCTCCTGCCGCTTCATCAGGTTTGAGGCAGTCAGCGCGTCCATCCCTTTCGAGCCCGCGCCCGATTCATCGCTGCGCGAGGTCTCGTAAGGAAAGCGCAGCGTGTTGGTGAACAGGCACTGGTCATGAGCGGAGTAGTACGCGTTGAGCGCGACCATGAAGTTCTTTTCATTCGGCTCTTTGAATGAAGAGCAGCCGCTGGCAAGACCGGTGACGAAGATGATGGAACCAGTTGCAAAGACTGCCAATGCAGAAATGCGGGAAAGTACCATTCGAGCGGATATCATCGTGCCTCCGAAATATCGACCAAGTGATACAGAAGCGCGATTGCGAAAAAAGTCAGTCCTACAGTTACGAATAAGACTTGGATGTCGGATCGGGGGTCTGTGCTGCCAGCAACGACTAAGTCAGCGCCGATTGTTCTTCGAGTTGCTCCATCAGTTCTTCCCACTCTCCGGTGAGCGCCGTCTGTTTCTCGCGCAGGTCATCGAGTTCGCGAGTGAGCCTTTGCGTTTCGGCCGTACTGGAGTAGTTGCCAAGCGCAGCTTCGGTTGCGGTGATGGTGGATTCCAGCCGCGGGATCTCTTCCTCAAGGAACCAGAAGCGGTCCTGCATCTGCTTCAGCTTGATCGGATTCACCCGCTTGACCTCTTTGACTTCCTTGGCGGGTTCGGCGATCGGCTCGGGCGCTGCTTCAACGGCTGGCTTGAGGACTTCCCCCCGAAACCTTCGACGACGGCAGCGCGCCCGATAGCACCTGGCCGTTTTCTTTGCGATAGAGATAGTCTTCGTAGTTGCCGGGATAGACATGCATGTGGCCGCCCTCGACTTCGAAGACGCGCGTCGCGACTCGATCGATGAAATAGCGATCGTGAGAGACGAAGATGACCGTACCGTAAAGGAACTGACCGCCTCCAGCAAGACATCTTTGGCGCGAAGATCAAGATGGTTCGTCGGCTCATCGAGCAGCAGGAAATTCGCAGGACTTACCAGTATCTTCGCCAGCGCATAGCGGTTGCGTTCGCCGCCCGAGAGCACGCCAAGCTTCTTGAACGCGTCGTCGCCGGAGAAAAGAAAGCACCCGAGGAGGCTGCGCAGTTCCGTCTGCGCAATCTTCGGCGCGATGCCGCTGATGTCGTCGAGCATCCGCGCATCAGGATTGAGCACCTTGTATTGGTCCTGCGCAAAATATTCAGCCAGCACATTATGTCCCAGCTTGATCGATCCGCTCGTTGGCCCCTCTTGCGCGGAAAGCATCCGGATGAGTGTTGATTTTCCAGCGCCATTCGCGCCCACCAAGCGCGATGCGATCGCCGCGATCGATGGTGAAGCTTACGTTCTCAAGAACTTTCTTCGGCCCGTAATCCTTGCTAAGATGATTCACTTCAACCACCGTGCGCCCCGATGGAGGCGGCTGCGGAAAGGTGAAGTGAATCACCGGCTCCTCCTCAGGAATCACGATGCGCTCGATCTTCTCCAGTTCCTTGATGCGGCTCTGCACCTGCTTCGCCTTCGTCGCCTGGTAGCGGAAGCGGCTGATGAAAGACTCCAGATGCTCGATCTGGTCGCGCTGGTTCTTGTAGGCATTCTCCAGCTGCAGCTCGCCGCTCGGCCTTCTGCGTCAGATATTTCTCGTAGTTGCCGTGATAGACGTGGATGTTCTTGTTCCATATCTCAATGATCTTGTTCGACCGTCACGTCAAGAAAATAACGGTCATGCGAGATCAGGATGTAGCCCTTGGGATAAGTCCGCAGATATTCCTCAAGCCAGTTCCGCGTCTCGAGATCAAGATGGTTGGTCGGCTCATCGAGCAGCAGCAGGTCCGGCTTCTGCAGCAGCAATTTCGCCAGCGCGATACGCATCTGCCAACCGCCCGAGAACTCCTCCGTCCGCCGCTGCCAGTCTTCTTTGCTGAAACCCAACCCGCTCAGCACCGTGCCAACCTTCACATCGAGCGCATAGCCATCGTTAGCCGTAAAGCGCGAATCGATCTCCGAGAAGCGGTCCGCCGCTGCCTGATACTCAGCGCTCTCCGGGTCAAGCTCAGCCAGCGCGGCGTAGAGCCCTTCCAGCTCCGCCTCCATCGCGCGCAGCTCGTCAAAGACCGTCAGGCACTCCTCAAAAACCGTCCGGCCAGAGAGCGAAAGCCCATCCTGCGGCAGATAGCCGATCGACATGCCCTTGGTGCGCTGCATCGTCCCGTAATCAAGACCGCCCCCAAAAGAGTCATTGGCGGCATCGCTCCCGGCGAGGACCTTCATCAGCGTCGACTTGCCGGTCCCGTTGGCGCCGACCAGGGCAGTCCGCTCATCTGGCGTAATCAGCCAGTTAACGTTCTCAAAAAGCAGTTTTGTCCCAAAACGTTTTCCGGCGCCTGAAAGTTGAAGCATTCCTCTATTTTAGCGGGAATCCGAAGGTCGATGGCGGATCCCACTTCCTGCTCTCGCGAGCTATTACACTAAGGAAAGCGTCTTCGATTCTCGCCGACGCGACTCCTCTCAAGCCGGACGTAGTCTTTGCAGCATTTACTCGACAAATTGAACCCGCAGCAGCGGGAGGCGGTTGAGGCCGTCGATGGGCCGGTGCTCATCCTCGCCGGAGCCGGCTCGGGCAAGACCCGCGTCATCACCCACCGCATCGCCTACCTCATCGAAGAGCGCGGTGTCGCGCCCGACTCGATCCTCGCGGTCACCTTCACCAACAAGGCCTCCGCCGAGATGGCCGAGCGCGTCGACAAGCTGCTCGCCCACGGCTCGCTCGCCAAGCCGCTGCTCTCGACCTTCCACTCCTTCTGTGTGCGCCTGCTGCGCCGCGACATCGAGGCATTGCGAATCGGCAACGACGGCCTCACCCGCACCTTTGCCATCTACGACGAATCCGACCAGCAGTCGCTCGTCAAGCAGGTCATGCGCCGCATGGGCCTCGACGACAAGCAGCTCACGCCACGCGTCGTGCTCGGGCGCATCTCCTGGGCGAAGAACCACATGCTCGATCCGCAGGAATATTACCTCGGCTCCGCCGACCCGACCAGCGAAAAGGTCGCGCACATCTTCGAGGCCTATCGACAGGAGCTGCGCAAGGCCAACGCGCTCGACTTCGACGACCTGCTGCTCGAAGCGGTGCGCGTGCTCAAGTCCTCCGCTGACGTACGCGAACGCTACAACCGGCGCTATCGCTATCTCCTAATCGACGAATATCAGGACACCAACCGCCCCCAGTATGAGCTGATGAAGCTGCTCGCCGGCCCCGCGCAGAATGTCTGCGTCGTCGGGGACGAAGACCAGAGCATCTATTCCTGGCGCGGCGCCGACATCAAGAACATTCTTGAATTCGAGAAAGACTTTCCCACCGTCAAGACCGTTCGCCTCGAGCAGAACTACCGCTCGACACAGATGATCCTCGAGGCCGCGGGAGCGGTCGTCGCGCGCAACGCCCAGCGCAAGGGCAAGCATCTTTGGACGGCCCGCGAAGGTGGCTCGAAGATCGGCTACTACGAAGCCCCCGACGGCGAGAACGAAGCCCTCTTCATCGCCGATCAGATCAATAAATATCTGCGCAAGGCGGGCGAAGAAAACGGCTCTGATGCACGAGGGGGCGAACTACCCCGCGCCGCCGTTCTCTATCGCACCAACTCGCAATCGCGACTCGTCGAGGAAGCGCTTCGCCGCTACTCCATCGGTTACACCATGGTCGGCGGATTCTCCTTCTACGACCGCTCCGAAATCAAAGACCTGCTCAGCTATCTCAAGCTCGTCCAGAACACCGACGACTCGATCGCGCTGCAGCGCGTGGTCAACAATCCGCCCCGCGGCATCGGCAAGACCACGATGGAGACCATTGAGCGGCTCGCGCTCGAAACCGGTTCGAGCCTGTGGACGGCGACAGGACGCGCGGTGCGCGAGCGGCTGCTTCCAGCGCGAGCGGTCCTGGCTCTCGAGAACTTCCGCCGCGTCATTCAGGATGCGCGCGCAATGCTCGCGCCAGGATTCGACGGGAAGCTCGCAGCCGATGTCGCCGCTCTCGACAGCGATGTCGAACTCTCCGATGCCTCTGAAGATGGAGTCGAGGTCGAAGCCGCAGCGGATTTTGCGATGGTCTCAGAAGAAGCAGACACCAGCTTCGACTTCGCCGAATTCGACGACGATGGTCAGGGCCTCCTCGGACTGGAGCCGCTATCGCCCGAGTTCGCCGGTGAAGAGCTACGCGTCGACGCGACCGAATTCAACCAATTTCTCGAAGTCATTCCAGAAACAGGCAAAGGCCCAACACCGCTCGAGCGCGCCTCCCATGCGCGGGCGGCCGCGCAAACCCTCGCCCAGCTCGCAACCTCCGAAGACCCCGCACCCTTCCGCAAACCTGGCGACCCGGCAACGCTGCCCGAGTTGATTCGTTTCCTCATCGATCGCACCGGATACATTCGCGCGCTCGAGGAAGAAGCCACTCCCGAATCGCTCTCCCGAATCGAGAATCTGAAGGAGCTCGCCAACGCCGCCCAAGACGCGCAGGCGCGCGGCGAAACGCTGCACGAATTCCTCGACCACGCGGCGCTGGTAAGCGACGTTGACAAGTACGATCCGAGCTCGCGCGTAACGCTGATGACTCTCCACGCCGCCAAGGGATTGGAATTCCCCCTGGTGCTGCTGGCTGGCATGGAGGAAGGCCTCTTTCCACACTCGCGCACCCTGAACGACCCGAACCAAATGGAAGAGGAGCGTCGTCTCTGCTACGTCGGCATGACGCGCGCGATGGACACGCTCCTCGTCACCCGCGCCCGCTATCGGCGCCGCTACGGCAACGACATGCCCGAGGCCAGCCTTCCTTCGCGCTTCCTCGAAGAGATTCCTCCAGACCTGATCGAAGATATGAGCCCCGTCCGCTCGCGCACCCAGAGCTGGAGCGGCGGGAATCGCGATTGGAACGGCAGAGGCCGCTCACCATATGGCGACGACGATATGGAGTCAGGCCGCCACTATTCCTACGAGGACGAAGACCAAAGCGCCCGCCTCACCGCCTCCAGCGCTCCCGGCTCACGTTACTCCGGCGGCTTCACGCCGAAACCCGCCGTAAGGGGCGGCGGGGCAGCGAGCGGCGGAGCTGGCTCGCTCGACAACATCGCACAGTTCTTCACCACAAAAGGCAACGGCGGTTACACGCCCCGTCCCAAGCTCGAGATCCCCTCCGCCACCGGCGCGACCGGATTCAAGCATGGCGAACGAGTCCGCCATCCCAAGTACGGCGACGGAATCGTCTTCCGCACCGAGGGCGACGGCGACTCCACAAAGATCACGGTACAGTTCGCCAAATTTGGAGTAAAGAAACTCGTAGAGAAGTTCGCCAAGCTGCAAAAGGTCTAGGGGCAAATATCTGGATTCAGACCAACTGAAGGTCTTTCATCGTCGGCAAAGACCTAATCGCCTTCCCCGAGTTCCGCTCCGCAATTCTGATCTCGTAAAGGGACTGCAGATTCAGCCAGAACTCGGCGCTCGTGCCGAAAAAGTGCGCCAGCCCCAAAGCAGTGTCGCCAGTAATAGACCGCTGGCCATTCAACATCTGCGTGACGCGGTTGGTGGGCCACCGATCTGGCGAGCAAACGCCGCCGCGCTCAGGCCCAGCTCATTTAATTCCTCAGCCAAATGCTCTCCTGGATGTATCGGCTCCATCATTCAAGTGTAACGACAGGTTACTTGGAAGCGCCAAAGCGAAAGCCATCCTTGATCTGGTTCCACCCGCCGGGCTGGCGGTCGCCGGTGAGCATCCAGAGGTCGTCTCGACTCTTGCTATCGACGAAACTCTTGCCGTCAGGAGCGAGGCTGAAGCGGATGCCGGGCAACAGCTTCGACGCGGGGCGAAAGTCTTTGCCGAGGTCTTTGGTTTCCTTTCGCTTGAGCGTCGCCGGATCCAGCAAAAAGAGCAGGGCACGGCTATTTCCGCCTGAACCCTATAAAGGAAGCATGGGTAACTGGATCGATATAGACAATGGAGTAGTCGAAGCTGCCTAGATCGACCTCCCTGCGAAGATAAGGCCACTGGGTAAGCCGCTCGCGTATCTGATCGGAGGTCAGTGGATCGCTTCCGACCGGCGTGTAGTTCACGCTTCCGATCAAGTTGTATCCGGCCTCCGCCGCATGAGAGAGCAGTGTGCCGCTGCGTAAAGCCTTCAGGCTATGGGCATCCGAGGCCAATCCGAAACCGCTGAGCGTCGGAGTCGAAAGCGCATAGTTCAGAATCCCGTCATCGAACTCGATGATGTGGAGAGCCCCCACACGGGCCGTCAATTCCGAGCGTATGAGCTCGCCGCGCGCTAATGTTTGTATATTCGGAAGGTTTTGGAACGTGGGATCAAGCGTCCTCCAAACGAGAGTAGTGGCCGATAGCCATGCAAAAACTAGTAGCGGGATAGAAACAAGCCACGGAAGCGCGCTCCCCGGAGCGCTTTGCTCCTGCACAAATCGAGCGACCGCCAGCGCCAGTGTTACATCCACGATGAGAATGGAAAGGGGAAAGTACCAATGTCCCTGATTCCATATTGGAACGAACAAGAGATTGTAACTGCCTTTCACCAGCACATAGCTGAGCAGCATCGCAAAGGTGGAGCTCTCGCCCTGCGCGATCCAATTGAGCAGGTCGCGGCGCTTCAGAAGAAAGGCGGCGACCGCCATGGGCAGGAGCATCTGGGCAAAACGCCAGGCCAGGGAGATGCCGAGCGTTTGATTCGAAGTCTTGGAGACCCTATGCAGAAAGCTGGAGGTGAACGGAGCAAAGACCGTGACCAGCCAACCTACGTTCTTAATCAGGGCAAGCCCGCTTGACTTGGCCATCCCGCTCGTTGGAAGCAGAACTCCGACAGTCTTCAAGTTAAAGGCTAAATAGCCTAGCAACCCGATCCCCACGGGTACAGCAAAGAACCCAATCCTTCCTAGGGCTCCGCTCCAGCCGAACTTCTTTCGCTGATTGAGCAGGAGCCAAATTCCCAGCGTCCCTACCAGAAACACATCATCCAAACGCGATAAGAGAACGGCCAGAGAAAGAAGGGAAAGGATGAGGAGATTCGCGCGCTTATGCAAATCCCGGCCACCGACCAGAAAGAAAAACAAGATGCCAAAAAACAAAATGCTGAAGGGACTCTCCATCCCATTCATGAAGCTCCAGGGCGATCCAAACCGTGGATCGATCATCGCTACGATCAGGAAATAGGTGCCGGGAAATAGGAGGAGAACGGGCCAGATCGCCTTGGTTAAGCGAGTCAGGCCGCCTGCGAGCCAGGAGAGTCCTATCCCGACGGCCGCGACAGAGAGGGCAAACGACGCGACCATAGGTTGCAGGCCGGTCTTTACCTGCAGGTGACTGACGACAATCTGAAGAACGATCTCCCAAAGCGGGTGAAAGCCGTTAGTCGCCCGCACCCCATCGAACGAATACCACCCGACGGTGGAATTCCGGGCAATAGAGAGGTAGTAAAAGGCGTCAGCGGCGAAGAGTGACGTGATGGCGGAGACGCCGCCGAGGAGCGCGGCCTGGATTGGCGGGTAGACCGCGAGACAGAACGCTAGGATCGAGGAGATCAGGACTCGGACCTTCAGGTTGGCTTGCATCTCCTTCGCTTCTCCTTGTGAACATCTTAGTTTTAGAGCATAGCCTTGAAATCGTTCGTAACGTTCAACGCCGGATCCAGGTGACCCAGTGAGGAAACCATGGCGTCGGGCAACGCCAGCTGACTAGCCCCTCCCAAGCAGGATACGCGATGAGGGCGCCACGGCACTAGCTTGTACAGCCCGGGCCGAAGAATCATTTGCAGTCTTTGCTGCGAGGTGTGAGTCGAGAGAGGAAGAGGTTAGTTGGTGCGTTGGGGTTGGTAAGGGAAATTGCTGGCAGACGGCGAGAGAGCAATCCGAATTCGCGCGGCAATCTTTGCGCTTTGATTTAGTCTTAAGGAAACTTTGTAAGGAAAACAGCGCGGGGCCCGCCCCGCCAGAGGATACATGGCAAATACCACGAAGATCGAAGACAAGTCAGAACGGAAAGCATTGAAGCGCGCGGCGCGGAAGAAGGCCGCTCCCAAGGCTCCGCGGACGGGCGCGCGCGGCGAGAACAAGCAGAAGCTGAAGAAGGCAAGCAAGGGAGCCAGCAAGCGGTAGTTGGTGCTTAGGTTTGTCATCTCGACCGCATCGCGGGTGGAGAGATCTGCGGTCTCTTTGATCTTCGATTGAGACCATTCAGACCGCGTGCTCTAAGAAGTTGCCGCACACAATTCGATTGCAGGAGCCACGCACCTGGCGACACAACTCTTCGCGACAAAGTCGATCGATAAGCTGATCACCGATTCGGAGTCGCCGGACCACGCTCTCAAAAAGACACTGGGGCCGTTGTCGCTGACCGCGCTGGGCGTGGGTGCGGTGATCGGTTCGGGCATCTTCACCGTGATCGGCACCGCGATTGCCGGCGAGAAGTTCGATACCTCGTCGATCATCAACACCCCGCTGCTCGACTACCTGATGCATCACACCGCGCTCAGTGGGCGTCCCGGCGCGGGGCCGGCGATCGCGGTTTCGATTGTGCTGGTGGCGATCGTCTGCGCGCTCACCGGGCTCTGCTATGCCGAGCTGGCTTCGATGATCCCCATCGCGGGCAGCGCCTACACCTATACCTATGCGACGCTCGGCGAGCTCATTGCATGGGTCATCGGCTGGGACCTCATCCTCGAGTACGCCGGCAGCAACATGACCGTCAGCGTCGGCTTCGCCGCGCACATGGTCGACCTGCTGGACTGGTTTGGATTGCATCCGCCGGCGACCTGGATTTCGCCTGCCTATCTGCCGACGGGTCTACAGGACTTGCAAGGCAACGTCATCTACAACACGGGATGGCATTTCGGCTTCAACATTCCCGCCTTCCTGATCGTGATGCTGATCACGGTGGTCTTGGTGCGCGGCATTCGCGAGTCAGCCGAGGCAAACAACATCATGGTGCTGCTGAAGATCGTCGCGATCCTCGCCTTCGTCATCGCGGGCGCGAGCTTCATCAAGCCCAGCCACTACCACCCGTATTACCCCAACGGATGGTCCGGCGTGCTCACCGGCGGCAGCATCATCTTCTTCACCTACATCGGCTTCGACTCGGTCTCAACGGCGGCCGAAGAATGCAAGCGCCCGCAGCGCGACCTGCCCATCGGCATTATCGCGACGCTGGTCATCTGCTCGCTGCTCTACGTCGCGGTCGCGGTGGTGCTCACCGGACTGGTACCGTGGCAGTCGATGGTCGATGACGCAGCTCCAGTCGTCAACGCGCTCAAGAAGCTCTCGCTCCAACCCGGAGGCCACAGCCTGCACTGGGTGCGCCTCGTAGTTTTGATCGGGGCGATGCTGGGCATGATCTCCTCGATCCTCGTCTTCCAGATGGGGCAGTCGCGGGTGTGGTTTGCGATGTCTCGCGACCGGCTGCTGCCGGGAATGTTCAGCAAGGTCCATCCCATCTTCCGCACTCCAGCCATCGCTACCTGGATCGCCGGTTTCGTCGTCGGTATTCCCGCCGGACTCTTCGATATAGGCACGCTCGCCGATCTCTCGAATATCGGGACGCTCTTTGCCTTCGTCCTGGTATCAATTGGCGTCCTCATCCTGCGCGCGAAAGACCCCCATCGCCACCGCGGATTCCGCGTTCCCGGCGGCCCGGTAATTCCGGCGCTCAGCATCGTCTTCTGCGTCCTGCTGATGGCTGGGCTGCCCATCATCACCTGGTCGCGGTTCGTAATCTGGCTGGTGATTGGCCTCGTGATTTACTTTAGCTACAGTCGGCACCGCAGCGAGTTCTGCGCCAAAAACGCCGCGAACCGAGAATGAGAAGCAGGGGATGAGATGACGACCAGCACCGCAGGCGGAGTAGTCCCCGTTTCGCGCGCCTGGTTGCGCCGCCTTCCCAAAGCCGAGCTGCATCTTCATCTCGAAGGCACAGTGAGCCCGGAAACGCTGGTCGAGCTAAGCCGGCGCTCCGTCCCCGGTCGAGGCGAGGCTGGTTATCTGCTGTCTATCGAAGAAGCCGAGGCCCTCTACCACTACAACGATTTCAGCGGCTTCATGCTCGCCTTCAAAGCGGTGACCGAGCGGCTGCGAAATGCGGAAGACTACGAGCTGATCACCTACCGGATGATGGCGCAACTCGCCGCCCAGGGAGTCGTCCACGCCGAGGTCTATGTCTCGGTCGGCGTCGTCTATTACTGGCGCAAGGCCGAGTTTGAGGCCGATCCGCTGGGTTTCGACTCCTTTTGGGACCGTATCCTTCGCGGCATGGAAGCTGGCCGAATTCGCGGCGAGCGCGACTTTGGCGTAAGCGTCTATTGGATCTTCGACGCCGTCCGTCATTTCGGCGTCGAAGAGGCTGCCCGAGTCTTTCGCAAGGCCGCCGAGATGCGCACCGAGTTTCCATCGATCGTCGGCATCGGCATTGGCGGCGACGAACGCCGCACCGGAGCCGAGCCCTTTCGCGACCTTTATGCCGAGGCCCGCGAAGCCGGGCTGCGCCTCACCGCCCACGCCGGCGAAACCGTCGGCCCCGAGAGCATCTGGGCCGCGCTCAATATCGGCGCCGAGCGCATCGGCCACGGCCTGACTGCAATTGAAGATCCTGACCTGATGGAAATCCTCGCCGAGCGCCAGATCCCCATCGAGATTTGCATCTCATCGAATGTCCGCACCGGCTGCTGCGTTCCCGCCGCGTTGCATCCGGTGCGCAGCTACTTCGACGCCGGCCTGATGATCACCCTCAACTCCGACGACCCCGCCATGTTCGAGAGCGACCTCGAGGCCGAATACCTGCTCGCCCAGCGCGAATTCGGCTTCAGCGCCGAGCACCTCCGCGAGCTGGCCGCCAATTCCTTCGAAGCCAGCTTTCTGCCCCCCGCCGAAAAAGTGAAGTACCTCCACCGCCTCGACGCGATTCCCTAGCCGGGAACTCGAGTACGGAAATTTTCCCCTCATGAAACTTGGCAGCCGCCCCGGCACCCGCTGGCTTGAGCCAGCCGCAGTAAAGCTGCGCTATGATGTCGATATGAAGCGCCCTGGATTTCGCCGCCTGTTATGGCTAGGAAAGAAAGCCGTGCTGTTGATCCCCGACTCTGCCCTGATTGAGAGGATCGAGAAAAAAGAGAAAGAGAAAGGCTTCTCATTCAAAATCCTCGGGCTGGCTTCGGTGGCCCTCGGCGCCGCCGCGCTTGGATTGTATCTAGGCCGCGAGTTCCGCTCCCGCTACAAATTCAACCGCCGCACGCCCTACGACCGCTTCGCCCACGCCGGCGACAAGCGCGCCGCAGTGGGCGAATTTGGCATGGGGATTTAGTTCCGGGCACAGGCTACAAGTGAGGCCTCTCGGATGATTGAAGTAACGCTGGCCGAAGCCGAAGAGACTCTGGAATCGCTCGTCGAGCGGGCGCTCGGTGGCGAAGAGGTTTTCATCGTCTCCGAGGATGACCGGAAACGTATTGTTCGGATCGAGGCTGTCGCACCCAAAGAGGCGCAGCGCCGGCCACTCGGACTGTTCAAAGGCGTATTCGAGGTTGGGCCCGAGTTCTTCGAACCGCTCCCCGACGAGGAGCTTCGCCTCTGGAATTGCGAGGGCGACGAAGGGAAGAGAGCGATAAAACAGTCAAGCCCGAGGCCACTTGACCTCGTTGCGCCTTCCGGAAAGCTCGCCGCATAAGTTGTCATTTCGACCGGACGCTGAACGGAGTGAAGCGGGAGTGGAGAAATCTGCGGTATCAGCAGTTTCCCCCTTGCACATACCTACCGGTGAAAGACTCGATATCAGTACCGAAGCAATCCCCCTATTTCACGCTCGGCGAATCATCCGCCTTCAAATCTCCCAACGCATATTGGATCCCCGCCAATACATGTTCCATCATCCGCGTATTCTCATAGATATGTTCGCTGTGCCCTAGCACCTCGATAAACACCCGGCCCTTGCCCTCGCGGCGAATCCAGCTCAAGGCATAGTCTCCGTCGGTACGCTTGAACTTCTCCTTCGCCTTGTCCTCATCGCTCATCTTCGAGTAGTCGATGCTGGTCAGCACATGCACGTTCTTCCTCGAAAACGAGTCCTGCGCCATCGTGTACGTCTCGTCGTGGATCTGAAACTCCTGGCCATGGAACATCGCCGTCAGCGGACTCTTCGGATCGTCGATCTTCACCGTCAAAACCTGCGGATACAGCCAGTGAAACTTGAACCATCCCCCAATCATCGTATTGAACTCCGGCCACGTTCCCGTAGGCGCCGCATCGGCCCCACGCTCCGAGGTGTGGTACGAATCCACCGCGGCATGGATCCCGACCAGTCCTTTCCCGCCGCGCACAAAATCCATCAAAGCCTTCTTGCGGGCGTCGGTGGCAGCCGCGTCGTTCGGGTCATCCAGAAACGCCAGCGTCGTGCTGTCCAGGAAGATCGCGTCATACTGCGCCAGGTTCGCCGCGTTGATGTCGGCTGAGTCATAGCTGATGGTCGTCGCATACGCCCCGGTCTTCTCTCCCATGGCCTTCACCGTCTCCGCGGCCAGCGGAATCGACGAGTGGACATACCCCGCCGCTTTGCATAGCACCAGGACCTTGCGCGGCTGCTTCGGCTTTGCCGGAGCCGTGGTCGGAATCGCATCCTCCATCGCGACCATGTCCTCGCGATAGGCAGTCTGAATCTGAACTCCATCCTTGATACTCTGCGGTCGAAAGCCGTTATAAAGCGAGGCTTCCGACCTCGCTGGCGGAGTTGCCGGCGCGGCTGCTGGTGCAGTCGCAGGAGCCGTCCCCTGCGCCAGGCAGGGAAGGCTGAGAAGGCAAACGGCTGCCATCGCGAAAACAACGAAACGTTTCTTGTTCAGTTCAGAGCTCTGCATAGTCCCCCAATTCATCCACGTCCATATTGAACGCAAGCGGGAAAAAGTGAAAGGGCCGGCCGGGATGGATAGTCGCCACGTCGGACAAGCGGCGATCAGCGATTCCGAAAACTGAGTTCTCGGAAACTTGGGAATGCTTTTGCCGAAAACCGGCCGGTTTTTCGGCAATTTGTTGGGACATAAGACAATCGAAAACGCTCAATAAGAAGTGTTTTGGCAGCCGTCCTATTGAGCTTGGATCAGCGGTCTGCCCCGCTACCGAGAAATGGAACCAGCGAGTTTAGCTTTCGTATAAGACTCCAGGTGCAAAACCATTTCCCAAAGGCACAGTTAACTGTTGCCCGCGGAGTGGGACCTTCCGGGAGTTATGGCGTGATACAGCGGATTCGAGAATCGTCCCCCATGCTCAAAGCTAGAATTGCGGGGGGCTTCTATTTGCTTGCCGTTTTATCGGCGGTACTCACCGAGGTCTTCGTCCGAGGGAGATTGCTCTATGCGGTCGGGCTCATTCCGGTCCTCTCTTTCGCGATTGTCACGCTGATGCTTTATTGGCTGCTCAGACCAGTAAACAGAGGCCTTGCTTCGCTCGCAGCGATCTCCAACCTCGTTTCCCTTACTTTAGAGGCTTTCGAATTTCATCTTTGGGGCGCGAACATCGCCCTGATATTTCATGGGCTCTATTGCCTGCTGATCGGTTTTCTGCTTTTCCGATCAGATTTCGTGCCGCGAATCCTTGGCACGATGATGGCCGTAGCCGGGTTGGCCTGGCTAACCGATTTGTCCATGCCCCTTACTGACCACTTGGTCCCATACAACGTGATCGCTGGTTTCACAGGAGAAGGAATGCTCATGCTCTGGCTTCTGTTGATCGGGCTAAACCGTCAACGGTGGAACCTGCAAGCCCGCACAGCGGCGGTGCCCGTTTCCTCCCGTAGGCACTGAACCAGCGCCGTTTGGCATAGGGAAAAGAAGGCATGAACAGGAATGCAAGCACAAAGTCGCTAGCGGGTGCGTCCCCGCTCATCGAAGCCAGAATCGCTGGCCTGCTGTATTTGCTCATTTTCATCGCAGCCCCGAGCGGGGCCGCTACAGCCACTCCGACGAAGATGATCGTCAATCTCGCCTGCGATACCGGCGTCGCAACCATTTTTTATTATTTGTTCAAACCGGTGAACAAGAGCCTTTCTCTGCTTGCAGCGCTCTTTAGGCTCATATTTGTCGCTGTGATGGCCGTCAATTCACTTAGCTACTTTGGCGCGGCCCTGCCCCAAATCGCTCCTCACTCACCGGCGGCTTTCAACGCCGGATACTGCATCGCCATGGTGCCTTTCGGACTCCATTGCCTCCTTATCGGCAGTCTGATTTTCAGGTCAGCGTTTATTCCTCGGATTCTTGGCGTCCTGATGGCGCTGGCTGGTCTGGGCTATCTCATCTTCCTGTGGCCCAGCCTCGGAAGCCGTCTGTTTTTCCCATGGATTGCGATCCCAGGGGTCATTGGCGAAGGCTCGTTGACGCTGTGGCTTCTAGTATTTGGCGTGAATGTCCAGCGGTGGAAGCAACCACCGCCGTCTCAATGACCGCATAATCGCCATTCCACTCACAGATTTTTACCCGTTCAGTCAGCATCTCCGGCCAAGTGGGTCACGCAGCTAGCGAAAAACGGGGTTATCGGAAACTCTCCGATAACCCGTCCCGACGGAAAAGTCAGTTCTTCCCCGCCAACTGCCGCAGCACATACTGCAAAATCCCGCGATTTTCGTAGAGAGAATCTCCTGCGGAGTGTCGATGCGGACAGTCGTCTGGAACTTCGTCTTGCTAGCATCCCGAGTCGGCCAGAAGTGCCCTGGGAGCTCTTTCGCCGAAAACCCGGGTTCCCCGGAAATTGGTTCTCTAGCAGGCGCTTCATAGTTCACGATACAAGGGAGCATTGCGTTTGCGCATAATCATGGCAACGAGGAAACCAAGAAGGCAGATGGGCATACCGATCGCGCCGATGCTCCCTATCAATGCGAAACCCACAGCGAGAGGACCGCCGTCGCCGTGAGCGCTGCCGCCAGCTAGAGCGAAAAGCGCGAATCCCGCAAGAAAGGACACGATTGAGATACAGATACCCGCCAGCCAGGGACCGAGGCCGACCTTTTTCGTCATTAACCTGAATGCTTGTATCTCTAAAAGGCCGAGGAAGCCAAAGAAGGAGACAAATTCGGCGATATGAATATAAAACCTGTGCACGTCTCCGTTGTGTTGCCCATGGATCAAGTCAGCAAGCGCAAAGATGCCCGCCGAGATGCCGAGAACAAGGATCCATTTCTTCATTCCCAAGAGTCTATCGCTTGTGTTCGGCAACTGCGGTGCTAATCGCTGTCCAAACAAACGAGGCTTTCGGGAACTCCTGGCCGCCGTTGCCGAAACTGGCTTTCAAGGACGTCTATCTCCACCAGGAATATCCGACCCTGAATTGGGTCGTAATATTCACCCCAGGATTCATATCTCCAAGGCTTGCGTTGGAAATATGTATCGCATTCACCGCGAAAAACAAGCTCTGATGCGGTCGTAGAAAGAGATTCGCCCCGATGCCGAATTGGGGCGTGAAGTTGATCACGCTCGTATCGGCCGTCCTCAACGGATACTGCGGAAACTTGTGGTTCGTCCACAACAAACCTCCGCCTAGTTGGGCCCAGGGGACAAGCCATTTCGAGCCGCGAAAATCCCAGCGGCAAAGCAAAGGCGTGACGCTCATGCCAAAACGGTTCTGGCCATCGAGCAGGCCCGTATGCTCGGCTCCGCCCTCGACATGATAGGTGAGCGACTGCCGCGGATAGTGCGCTTGCCAGTAGGGCAGAAACTCCGCCCCGAGTTCAAATTGGCCGCGAAGGAACGAACGTCCGGCAGGTTGGGTTAGCACTTTGCTGACGGCGAAGCCCGCATTGTAGAGCTCGAGATCGAGCGGGGCCGATAATTCTATGGGGGGATCGGAGCCTGTGAATTTCTCACTGAAACGATAGGCCGACGCGAAACCGCCAGCCGCAAAAACGCCGAAGCTCCAGGGCCGTGCATCGAGAACGCTGGCGGGGAAATCGGCCCGCACTGCTCCCGCGGCTTTCACGGTTGACGATGATGCTGACGACTGCACATCCTGGGCGAGGATTGGCAGCGATAACGCGCAAAATGCCAGCAGAGGAATGAAGCGCACGATAATGGAGCTTACTACAACTATCCAGGGTGTAAAGAACCCCAAGGTATAAAGAACCGCAGCGGGGTTATCCGCAACTCTCCGGCAACCCCACCTCAACGGAGCGATCAGCCCTTCGCCGCCAACTGCCGCAGCACATACTGCAAAATCCCGCCATTTTCGTAATAAAGAACCTCCTGCGGAGTATCAATGCGCACAGTCGTCTGGAATTTCTTCTTGCTGCCATCAGAAGCGGTCGCTTCGACCGTAAGCACCTTGCCGTTGGCGAACTTCGCGTCAAGCAAATCGCGAAGACCGGAGAAGTCATAAACCTCTTCGCCCGCCAGCCCAAGGCTGGCCGTCGATTCGCCGTCCAAATATTGCAGCGGCAAAATTCCCATGCCCACCAAATTCGACCGATGGATCCGCTCATAGCTTTCGGCGATCACGGCGCGCACTCCTAAGAGCTTAGGTCCCTTGGCAGCCCAGTCGCGCGACGAACCCGAGCCATATTCTTTCCCGGCAAGGATCACCAGCGGCACGCCGCGCTCCGCATACTTCACGCTCGCGTCAAAGATGCTCATGCCCTCCCCCTCCGGCAGCAGTCGCGTGACGCCGCCCTCGGTGCCGGGAGCAAGCTTGTTCTTCAGCCGAACGTTGGCAAAGGTGCCGCGCACCATCACCTCATGGTTGCCGCGCCGCGAGCCATAGCTGTTGAAGTCGGCCGGCTTGACGCCATGTTCGGTCAGATATTTTCCCGCCGGGCCATTGAGCTTGATCGACCCCGCCGGTGAAATATGATCGGTGGTCACGCTGTCGCCAAGCACGGCGAGCACGCGAGCGGCATGGATGTCCTCAACCGGGGCAGGCGTCGCCGACATACCGTCGAAGTAAGGAGCCTTGCGGATATATGTCGAATCCGGCTCCCACTCATAGACCTGCCCCGCAGGAAACTTCAGCGCCTGCCAATTCGAGTCGCCGTCCGTCACCGTCGCGTATTCCTTGGTGTAAAGCTCAGGATTCATCACGCTCGCAATCACGTCGGAGACTTCCTGCTGCGTCGGCCAGATGTCTCTCAGATAAACGTTGTCGCCCGTCTGGCTCTTGCCCAGAGACTCAGTCTCGAAGTCATGATCGATGCGCCCCGCCAGCGCGTAGGCAACGACCAGCGGCGGCGACATCAGGTAGTTTGCGCGAACGTCGGAGCTGATGCGGCCCTCAAAGTTGCGATTGCCGCTAAGCACCGAGACGGCGACCAATCCATGATCGTCGATCGATTGGGTAACATCGGTCGGCAGCGGGCCAGAGTTGCCGATGCACGTCGTGCATCCATAACCGACCACGTTGAAGCGCAGCTTATTAAGGTAGGGCAGCAGCCCGGCGTTCTCGTAGTAGTCGGTGACCACGCGCGATCCCGGCGCGAGCGAGGTCTTCACCCACGGCGGAACGGACAGCCCCTTCTCCACCGCCTTCTTCGCGAGGATTCCCGCCGCCACCATCACCGACGGGTTGGAGGTGTTGGTACAACTCGTAATCGCCGCTATCACAATCGATCCATGATCGAGATACGGATCGACCTCGACATTGAAGCGCTCTTTCACCGAAGTGATCGGGCCCTTTTCCGGCTCGCCTTCGGGGCTTTCCAGATTGCCGTGAAGCGATGGATGACCCCCTTCGCTCTCCCAGCGAATTACCTGCCGCTCGCTATTCTTGTTGGCCGTCGGCCCAAGCAGCGAAGGAAGCTGATGCTTGAAACTCGCGCCCGCTTCACTCAGCAGCACGCGGTCCTGCGGACGCCGCGGCCCAGCCACGCTCGGCTGCACGGTCGACAGATCGAGCGCAATGGTCTGCGAATATTCGGCCTCTTCGGCGTCAGGCGTGTGAAAGAGCCCCTGCTCCTTGTAATAGGCCTCGACCAGCCTGATCTGCTCTTCGCCGCGGCCCGTCAGGCGCAGGTAGCGCAGCGTCTCGGCGTCGACCGGGAAGATGCCGCAGGTCGCGCCATATTCCGGGGCCATGTTGCCAATGGTCGCGCGATCGGCCAGCGAAAGCTCGCTGATGCCCGCGCCATAGAACTCAACAAACTTGCCCACAACGCCAAGCTTGCGCAGCATCTCCGTAACCGTGAGCACCAGATCGGTCGCGGTCGCGCCCTCTTTGAGCTTGCCGCTGAGTTTGAATCCAACCACCTGCGGCAGCAGCATGGAAACCGGCTGCCCCAGCATCGCGGCCTCGGCCTCGATACCGCCAACGCCCCATCCAAGCACGCCGAGCCCGTTAATCATCGTGGTGTGCGAGTCGGTGCCGACCAGCGTGTCGGGATAAGCGCGCAGCTTGCCCCCAACCTCAGTGGTAAAGACAACGCGGGCAAGATATTCGAGATTCACCTGGTGACAAATCCCCATTCCCGGAGGCACAGCAGAGAAATTCCGAAACGCCGACTGCCCCCACTTCAGGAATGCGTAACGCTCACGGTTACGTGAAAATTCCAGCGCTGCGTTGATGTCATACGAACCCTTCGTCCCGTATTCATCGACCTGCACCGAGTGGTCGATGACCAGCTCCGCCGGCTGCAGCGGATTGATCTTCTCCGGGTCGCCGCCCAGCTGCTTCATCGCGTCGCGCATCGCGGCAAGATCGACAATCGCGGGCACGCCGGTGAAGTCCTGCATCAGCACGCGCGCCGGCATGTAAGCAATCTCGCGCGAGGGCGTCGCCTTCGGGTCCCAGTTGGCGAGGAAAGTGATGTCGTCAGCGGTAACGGATTTGCCGTCCTCATGGCGCAGCAGATTCTCCAGCAAAATGCGAAGGCTGTACGGAAGCCTGCCAAGCTTCACGCCCTTACCCGTGAGAGCATCCAGCCGAAAAATCTCATAGGCGTGGTCGCCCGATTTCAGTTGCGATTGACTGCCAAAGCTGTTCATTGGTTCCCTTCCTTTGCGAGCCCCCGACTCAGCGAGGTCGCCCGCGGCTCTGTTAGTGGCCGGTTTCGCCAGAGTATGGTTCGCGCACGAACACAAGCCATGCGCTCCTACCAGAGCGGCGCAGCCAGGGCGGAATTCCTCGGCGAGTCAAGCTTAGTTAGTTGGAGAGAATTCGTCCACGATCCGGACGGCCACGGCGAAAGCGTCGGATAGCGGGGTAAAAATGCCCGGCATAAGGAGGGTCGATACGAGCGGGTTGGCAGTCCCGAGGTTTCATATGGCCTGATTGAATTGTAACCCTGTCGCGATGAGCCAGACGACTCTTCAATACAATGTCTCAATTGGAGTTTCGCATGATTTTTCGTTGTTCAAGGGCCGCCCTGGTTGCAGCCTGTATCTCCGCGAGCTGTGTCTCGCCAGCCTTTGCGCAGAGCTCTACGCCCGCGCCCGCGTTGCAGCCGCTCAGCGCGATTCCTTACACACCCAGCCTGGACTTGAACAGCATGGACCGCAGCGCCGACCCCTGCGTCGACTTTTACAAATACACCTGCGGCGGCTGGATGAAGAACAATCCCATCCCGCCCGACCAGGCGAGCTGGGACGTCTACGGCAAGCTCGACCAGGAAAACAGCCAGTTTCTCTGGGGCATTCTGGAGGAAGACGCGAAGCTCAAAGACCGCACCCCGGTGCAGCAGAAGATTGGCGACTATTACACAGCCTGCATGAATACGGATGCAATCGACAAGCTCGGCCTGAAGCCGCTACAGCCCGAGCTCGACCGCATCGCCGCGATTAGCGACCGCAAGCAGGTGGCGGAGTTTCTCCGCAAGGGCGCGGACCGCCGCGGCTTGTACTTCTTCGGCGCGGGCTCGCAACAGGATTCCAAGGACTCTGAGATGGTGATCGTGGGGCTCTTCGCCGGCGGCCTCGGGCTGCCAGATCGCGACTACTACACCAAGACCGACGCCAAGAGCGAAGAGATCCGCAAACGCTACGTGGCCTACCTCGCGCAACTCCTTGTCATGGCCGGCGAACCCCAGGCTACTGCTGACGCAGAGTCGAAGTCCACAATGCAGATCGAGACCGCGCTGGCCGAGGCCTCGCTCACCCGCGTCGAGCGGCGCGATCCTTACAAGACCTACCATCCGATGAAGCTCGACGAGGTCAATGCGCTCGCCCCGGCGCTCGAGATTGGCGCATACCTCCACGGCGAAAATCTCTCCCCGGCCATATTGACGAGCATCAATGTGACTCAGCCCACGTTCTTTGCGGCACTCCAGACCACGCTCGCTAATCAGCCGCTCGATGCGCTGAAGGCCTACCTTCGCGTCCATGCCCTCAACAACGCGGCGATGAGCCTCGACAACACTTTCGTGAATGCGCGCTTCGATTTCTACAGCAAATACCTGCGCGGAGTTCCCCAGATCAAGCCACGCTGGCAACGCTGCGAAGAGCAGGTGGACGACGATCTCGGCGAGGCCCTCGGCCAAGAGTTCGTCGCTCGCACCTTCGGCCCCGGCACCAAAGCCAAAGTTGTCCTGATGACCGAACAGATCGAGACTGCCATGCAGCAGGAGATCGAGCATCTCGACTGGATGAGCGACGCAACCAAGCAGCAGGCCATTCTCAAACTGCACGCCGTGCGCAACAAGATCGGCTATCCCGACAAATGGCGCGACTACTCCTCGCTGACCATCTCGCCCGACGACTATTTCGGCAACGTCGTTCGCGCGCATGTCTTCGAGGAAAAGCGCGATTGGGCCAAGGTCGGCAAGCCGGTCGATCGCTTGGAATGGGGCATGACGCCGCCGACGGTCAACGCCTATTACAACGATCATATGAACGACATCAATTTCCCCGCGGGAGTGTTGCAGCCTCCGCTCTACGACCCGAAGGAAGACGACGCGCCGAACTACGGCAACACTGGCGGGACGATCGGTCACGAGCTGACCCACGGCTTCGATGATGAGGGCCGCCAGTTCGACGCCCAGGGAAATCTCAAAGACTGGTGGACGCCGCAGGACGCCAAGGGCTTCGAAGACCGCATCAATTGCCAGCGCGACCAATATGCGAAGTACATCGTCGTCGACGACATCCACATCAATTCCAAGCTCACCAGCGGCGAAGATGTCGCCGACCTCGGCGGCACTTTACTGGCCTATATCGCATGGAAGAAGCAAATCGAGGGACAGAACCTGCAGCCCAAGGACGGATTCACTCCCGACCAGCGCTTCTTCATCGGCTACGCGCAGTGGGCGTGCGAAAATATTCGCCCCGAAGACCTGCGGATGAGGGCCGTCACCGATCCTCACTCCCCAGGCATCTACCGCGTCAATGGCATCGTCAGCAACATGCCACAGTTCGCCGCGGCCTTCGGCTGCAAAGCGGGGCAGCCGATGGTGAATGCGCAGATGTGCAAGGTCTGGTAGAGCTAGAGCTGGTTGCATAAATAGCGTTTTGAAGGGGCACGGCTTCAGCCGTGCCGTCAGAGGCCAGGAAATACAGGCTTCAGCCCCTGAGGGACGCCATTTCAAGGGTCCGACAAGATTTATGCAACCAGTTCTAGGAAGACGCCGCGCTCTCAACACCCGGCGTCGACAGGATCTCGATCACCCGCCGCACGTCCTTGGTCTCGGCCTGCTGAATGAGAGCCAGCCCATCACCACCGACCAGCGGATATAGGATCGCGCGGCCATCGAGAGAGATCGCGAGGTCAAGCCCATCGATAGTCGCCTCGTGCAGCGCGGATGCTTCGTTCGCCAGGCGGAGCGCGGTGAGCCATGCTGCATCACGCGCCGCGGTCATATCGAAGTTGACCACGGAGGTCTCGTCTTGCAAGCCGATCATTTCAAGATCGCCGATCAGCGGCGAGACCTCGGCAATCTCCGCTTCCACGATGCCGACCAGGCTGGCCAGCACGCCGTTGATCTGGTCGAAATCCGCCTTGAGCGACGGAAGCTGCGCCCCAGGGCTCACCTGGGCAGCGGCGACGCCAAGGTCGAGATTGATGTGCGCATTCATGCCGGCCAGCAATTGCTGCAAGATCAGAAGGTCGGCGTCATCGCATCCCTGAAATGCAACCACCCAGCTGCGACTAGGCGTCCCGCCGGTCTGATAAGTCGCGAGGGCATCGAGATATCGCGAGGCGAAGACGACATCCAACTGCTCCATCAGCGGACCATTATCAAAGCTCCCCTGGGCGATGCCGTCTCGCACCGCGCAAGTCACCCGCCGGTAGAGCGCCGCAAAGTAGCCCAGGCGGCTGGCTTCGTCATAAGACTGCTGAACAATCTCGTCCAGCGAAGAGATCACATCGGCAATAGTTTGAACAGGCATGTCGGGCGGCGGTCAAATTTTCGTTATGCAGGCACAGCTTGCGGTCGTTCGCCCACTTGTTATTTCCCGCCTACGATCGTCGCGGCAAGCTCGCGCAGTAGCGCTGCGCCGTCGCCGCGATAGGCGCTGCCGTGCTGGCAGGCGAGCATCGATGGGTTAAGCGCCGCCAATCGCTCCAAAATCGCCGTCGTGCTCTTCGCGTGGGCGTAGTAGTCCATCATTCCGCGCATCGTTTCGCTGGCGCTGAGCACCTCCGATTCCGTCACCGCCGCCATCCCCGCACCCGGCTGCGTAAACAGGTCGCCGCAGAGCAGCGTGCCGGTCGAAAGATCGAATAGCACGCCGCAGTCCCATCCATGCGGAACGTGCGGCGTGTAAAGCCACTTCATCCTGCGCCCGCCGATCGAGAACTCCTCGCCGTCTCCAAAGCCCCGGGCCGCGCGCGTCGCAAAATCGTTGAGCGACGTCATCACGCCCACCTCCGTGCCAAACGGCGTAGCGTTCGGCGCGACGGCCAGGAACTCGTTGAGCGCGCCGAATTCATCGCTTTCAAAGTGCGAACCGCCGATCCACCGCAGCTTTTCAGCGGGCATAATTTTTGCTACTGCTTCCAGCGTCGTGGGAAAGAGCTTCCGGTAGCCGGCGTGAAACAACATGGGCTCCGCATCGTCAATCAGGTAGGAGTTCAACGTGAACCCGCCCGGAATGACGTTCAGCGGCGTACTGATTCGATAAATGCCTGCTGCGACCTCGTCAACGCTTGTGCCTGACTCTTGACTTACCAACATCGTCGCTCTCTCTTTCAATGGGTGGTTCGGCGCTCTGCCTCGGCGGTGCACCGATTCTACAGAGTCAGAGCCATGGCCGACATTTAGAATTGTCACACTTGGCAATCGCCACAATGAAATGGGCACAAAACCCGCGTCTGGCTCTTTGCCCGCACGCGAGCGAACCCTCCCTGGAGTCTAAGTAATGTTCGTAAGAAAGCATTCAGTTCTAGCGGGAGCGGCATTCGCTCTCGCTGCCGGCAGCCTGTGTTGTTCCTTCGCCTTCGCCCAACAGCCGCGGCAGTACACCGACAAGGACTATGCGGCAGCCGAGAAGTTCATGAGCTACAACGTCAATCCGCTTGCCTACGAGGGAGTCGTGCGCGCACAGCCGCTCGGCGATGACCGCTTCTGGTACCGCGCCGTCGACGATAGCGGAGTCACCTTCATGGTCGTCGATCCCGCAAAGGGAACGCGCACCCCCGCCTTCGATCAGGGCAGGCTGGCAGCCGCGCTGGCCGCAGCGTCGAACGGCGACATCAAAGACGATGCTCGGCATCTCCGGCTCCAAATAGACTCGCTGAGTCAGGACGGCAGCGCGCTCAACCTGACTTACGCCGGGGTCGCGTACGGCTGCCGGCTCTCCTCGGCAGGCGATACCTGCAAGCGGCTCACGCCGGAAGATAGGGCCACAGACGCAAACGCAGCGCCTGTGAAGCAGCCGTCGCTCACCCTCTCGCCCGACAAGAAGCTCGGCGCATTCATTCGCGACTGGAACCTCTGGGTGCGCGACATGGCCACCGGCGCAGAAACCCAGCTCACGACCGACGGCGTAAAGGATTACGGCTACGCCACCGACAACGCCGGCTGGAAGCAATCCGACGCCGCCATCCTCCTCTGGTCGCCAGACTCGAAGAAGATTGCCACCTTCCAGCAGGACCAGCGCAAGACCGGCGAGATGTATCTCGTCCCCGTCACCAACGGTCACCCCACGCTCAAGGCGTGGAAGTATCCGCTGGTCGGCGACGAAAACGTCACCATGATCGAGCGCGTGATTATCGATGTCGACTCCCGCAAAATCGGTTCGCCTCAAGATGCCGCCCGATCAACACCGCTCGACGATCTGCGATGACATCACCTGCCGAGGAACCGGCGCGGTCTGGGACGACGTCGAGTGGGCGCCCGACGATAGCCATCTCGCCTTCGTCTCCACCTCGCGCGACCACAAGCAGGAATGGTTCCGCGTCGCCGACGCCACAACCGGAGAAGTCCGCGAGGTAATGGGCGAGACCGTCGCCAAGTTCTACGAGAGCGGCGACAACATGGTCAACTGGCACTATCTGCCAAAGTCGAACGAAGTCCTCTGGTTCAGCGAACGCGATAACTGGGGCAACCTCTACCTTTACGACCTCACCACCGGCCAGCTCAAGAACCAGATCACGCACGGTGACGGCAACGTCACCCAGGTGCTGCGCGTCGACGAGACGACCCGCACAATTTACTTCATCGGCGTCGGCAAAGAACCGGGCCGCGACCCATACTTTCAGCACCTCTACAGCATTCACTTCGACGGCACCGGACAGAAGCTGCTCACCCCCGAAAACGCCGATCATATCGTGAAGCTCTCAGGCGACGGCCGCTATTTTGTCGATTCGTATTCGACGCCAATCGAGCCGCAGACCACGGTCGTGCGCGACAGCGATGGCAAGCTGGTTATGGATGTCGCCAAACAGGACATCTCAAAACTCGTCGCCTACGGCTGGAAGCCGTCTGACCCCGATCACCGTCAAGGCGCGCGACGGCAAGACCGATCTCTACGGCATGATGTTCACGCCCACCCACCTGGATCCGAAGAAGAAATATCCGATCGTCAACCACGTATACCCTGGCCCCCAGGTCGGCTCATGCGGCCCTCGCACCTTCGAGGCCGCGCGCTCGTGACGACCAGTCTCTCGCCGAGCTCGGCTTCATCGTCGTCTGCATCGACGGCATGGGCACCAACCTCCGCTCCAAGAGCTTTCACGAGGCCTACTACGGCAATCTCGGCGACAACACCATTCCCGACCAGATCACTGGGATGAAGCAGCTCGCGGCGAAGTATCCCTTCATCGACATCGACCGCGCCGGCATGTACGGCCACTCCGGCGGAGGCAACGCCACCGCCGCGGCCATGCTGCATTATCCTGACTTCTTCAAGGTCGGCATCGCCGAGAGCGGCAACCACGACCAGCGTGATTACGAAGACGACTGGGCCGAGAAGTGGGCCGGCCTTCCGGTGAAAAACGCCGACGGCACCAGCAACTACGATTCGCAGGCCAACCAGAACTTCGCCAAAAACCTCAAAGGCCATCTGCTGCTCGCCCACGGCACCATGGACGACAACGTTCCGCCCAACAACACACTGATCCTTGTCGATGCCCTGGTCAACGCCAACAAGGATTTCGACCTTATCCTCTTTCCCAACGCCGCCCACGGCTACGGCGCGGCGTCCCAGTATATGACCCGCCGCCGCTGGGATTATTTTGTGCGCTATCTCGCCAACGACCTCCCACCGAATGAATATGAGATGAAACCCTGGCCGGCGGTCATAAAGGTCATCAGCAGCGGACCATCCGGCGAGGAGATCGGTGACGGGACCGGCGATTAGCCGCCTGAAGGGAGTTGCGATGAACAAGGCTGCGGCGCTGTGCCTGCTATTTGTAACAGCTACGATGGCAATTGCCGACCATTTGCCCGCAAAGCTGCAGGCGCGAGGCAAACCGGAGAGCACCCTCGCCGGAATCAGCCTTGAGACCAACACGCCAGACGAGGTGCGCCGCAGGTTCGGTCCCCCGGCCAGGACGATCAAGGCGCCGAATAATCCCGGCTGGACGGGCTATCTCTGGCAGACCGCAAATATGCGCCTCGAGGTCGAAGTCACAAAAGGCAGGACAAGGGATTACCTCGGCAGGATCACCATTGTGCGAATGAATGGCGAATCTCCGGCATCGGTCTGGACGATTCCGCCTCCCTCGACGGGCCAGGGCCTGAAGCTGGGCGACACCCTCGACACGCTGAAAGAGCTCTACGGCAACAGATTTCAATTGAGCAAACAGGCAAATGTCCCAGTCACCATCGATCCGTTCCTCTCCGTTCCAGGGGTGGAGACGGCAGTCGTGCAATGGACGCCGATCGAGTTCACGCTCACGGCAGGCTTCGATAGCCAGGGCAAAATAATCGCTTTGAGCCTTGACTCTCCCGAGTGCTATCCCGGCGGATGTGAATAGCGCCGGCGTCGGCCCTCTCGATCACTCTCTCTCGCATCGAAGGCTCCAAAACAGCGATCCGAGCCTCCTTGTTGAACGCCCGTTGAATAACTGGTAAATAGTTAACCGATTCATAACCCTCTCACTGTCCTTTCACACTCGCGAACCTATAAAGAGTGGCGCGGCTGAAAATCTGAAATTTTCAGCCGAAGGAGTAGTGATGCAAAAACTAGCTGCATGTTCTCTAGCGTCCGTGCTTGTTGCCGGGCAGATGCTGTCGCCAGTCGCCGCTCACGCAAGCGACCCCGGTTACCCCACCGCTACGCCCATCAAACATCTGGTCGTGATCTTCCAGGAGAACGTTTCCTTCGACCACTATTTTGGCACCTATCCGAACGCGCTGAATCCTCCGAACGAGCCTGCTTTCACCAAGGGCAATCTCACTCCCCTGGTGAACGGTTTCAACACTCTCCTCAAGGTCAAGAATCCGAACCTCGCCGCGGTCAACGGAGAAGGCGCTTCCAATCCCTTCCGGCTAAGCCGCTCCCAGGCGGCCACCGCCGACCAGGACCACGACTACACCCCCGAACAACAAGCCTTTGACCACGGTTTGATGGACGCTTTCCCGGCCTACACCGGCACCGGCGGACCGCCTCCCGCGGGCCTGACCACCACCGGTCTGGTGATGGGCTACTATGACGGCAACACCGTGACCGCTCTCTGGAACTACGCCAACCACTTCGCCATGAGCGACAACTTCTACGACACCAACTTCGGTCCATCGACTGACGGGGCCATCAACGTGATCTCCGGGCAGACCAACGGCGTCATCGACGCGACCACCGCCGCTCTGTCATCCACGGTAGACGACGGTTACAGCGGCCTCACCCTGACCAGCGACGCCGACCCCGGCGGCGACATGTGCTCCAGCACCTCTTCCAATCTGAAGATGAGCGGAAAAAACATCGGCGACCTGTTGAATGCGGCGGGCATCTCCTGGGGCTTCTTCTCCGGCGGCTTCGACCTGACGCTCACCAACGCCAACGGCACCACCGGCTGCAACCGCAGCACCACCTCCGCGGTCACCAACGACCAAGAAAGCCGACTACATCCCCCACCACCAGCCGTTCCAGTACTACGCCTCGACCGCGAACCCCACGCACACTCGCCCCAGCTCGGTGGCAATGATCGGCCAGCCCGGCGACGCGGCCAACCACCAGTACGACATCCACGACTTCTTCGATGCAGTCAGCGCCGGAAACTTTCCCGCGGTCAGCTACCTCAAGGCCCCGGGTTATCAGGACGCCCATGCCGGCTACTCCGATCCACTGGATGAGCAGACCTTCATCGTCAACGTCATCAACTTCCTCGAGCAGCAGCCCGACTGGAACAGCACCGCGGTCCTCATCACCTATGACGACTCCGACGGTTGGTACGACCACCAGATGAGCCCGCTCGTTAATACCTCCGCCACGACGCAGGACGCTCTCACCGGTCCTGGCCTCTGCGGCGACGGCACGCAGGCGCTTCGGCGGCGTTGCGCCGGGAGCTCCACGCACAAGGTCGTTGCGGCTTTGGCCCGCGTCTTCCTCTCGTAGCGGTTTCGCCCTGGGCGAAGCTCAACTTTGTCGATCACACCACGACCGATCAAAGCTCGATACCTCACTTCATTGAGGACAACTGGCTCAACGGCGAACGGATCGGCCACGGATCCTTCGACAGCTACGCGGGCACCCTGTACTTCATGTTCAATTTTGACTACAAGCCCGTCAACCCGATCCTTTATCTCGACCCGAACCTGGGAACGCCGATAGCTACGCCGCCAGCTCTCCCGGTTTTCCCTGCACTACCCTAAGGCCTGCCGCAGCAGCCTTGCCGCATTCCATGGTGATGTAGTGTTCACCTAAAGGGGTCTTGGAGCTTTTTGCTCCGGGACCCCTGACTTCTTCTACTTGCTGTGATTTCCTCTTTATTCTTCAAGTTGAGGTATCTCTGAATTGATCACCCGCCGCAGGTTCCTCGGCCAGACCGGTCTGCTGATGGCCGGGGCCGCAGTGTGCCAACAATCTATCGCCACCGAAATCAAGCCCGCCGCTTCGCTCAACGCAAGCACATTGAAGCCCTGGGTCGATCCGCTCCCGTTACTTCCGCTGGCAAAGAGCAGCGGGATGCGCCCCAATCCCGACGACCCCGCCGTCAAAATCCCGTACTACCGCATCCCCATGCGCGAGATGCGAGTCAAGCTGCATCGCGATCTGCCGCCAACCGTCGTATGGAGCTACGGTGATTCGCTCTTCGGCCCGATCTTCGATACCCGCAGCGGTAGCGGCCTGCTCGTCGAATGGGCGAACGAACTGCCCGCCAAACACTTTCTGCCCATCGACCACACCCTGCACGGCGCCGAGGCAGACAAGCCCGAGGTGCGCGCGGTCGTCCACCTGCATGGCGGCAAAACACCGCCGGAGAGCGACGGCTATCCCGAGTCATGGTTCGTGCCGGGAAAATCCGCAACGTGCTTTTATCCGAACCAGCAGGATGCGACGATGCTCTTCTATCACGACCACACCATGGGCATTAACCGGCTGAATATCTACGCCGGCCTGCAAGGGCTCTTTCTCATCCGCGACGATCACGAAGACTCGCTCAATCTGCCCAAAGGCAAGTACGAAGTGCCCCTGCTGATCTGCGACCGCATGCTGCGCACCGACGGATCGCTCGAGTATCCGACCTCGGGCGACGCCAAGTCTCCCTGGGTCCCCGAGGTCTTCGGCGACGCCATGCTGGTCAACGGCAAGCTCGCGCCGTATCTCGAGGTCGAGCCGCGCAAGTATCGTTTCCGCATCATGAACGGAGCCAACAGCAGGTTCTTCCGCTTCTCCTTCGGAAGCCTGCTCGAGTTTCATCAGATCGGCTCAGACCAGGGACTGCTAGCCGAGCCGCTCCCGCTTCAACGACTCGAGCTCGCCCCAGGCGAACGCAGCGATATGGTCTTCGACTTCAGCGCTCATGCCGGGCAGCAAGTCCTGTTGAAGAGCGACTCCTTCGACCTCCTGCAGTTCCGCGTCTCCGCGACTGCAATCGATAATAAAGACGCCGCCCTGGCGCCGCTGCTGCGGCCCGTGCCCCGCATTCCCGAGTCGCAAGCCATCAAGACGCGCCGCCTGACCCTCGACGAGAACATGGACATGGTCCAGCAGTCGATGGGCATGTTGCTGAACAACACCCCCTGGCACATGCCGGTCACCGAAAAACCCGTGCTGAACACCACCGAGATCTGGGAGTTCGTCAACCTGACCGAAGACGCGCACCCGATCCACATCCATCTCGTGAAGTTCCAGATATTGGACCGGAGAAAGTTCGACGTCTTTCAGTTCAGGTCGAAGGGAACGGTGCGCTATCTCGCCCCGCCTATGCCCGCGACCGGCCCCGAAGCCGGATGGAAAGATATTGTGCAGGTCGATCCCGGCATGATCACCCGCATCATCATGCGCTTCGAGGGCTACACCGGGCGCTACGTCTGGCACTGCCACCTGCTCGAACACGAAGACAACGAGATGATGCGCCCCTTCGAGGTCGTCCCCGCATAAGCGATCGAGGCGGCGGAGCGAGCTGGCGCGGCCCGCTAATTCAGATGGACGCAGGCAGAGACAACGCGGCGGGCAGCATCTTGAGCATCAGGAGTGTCATGTCATCATGTTGCGGCGCTCCGGCGGCAAACTCATCCGCCGCATCGAAGAGGCACTTCACCAGCGTGGCGGCGGGCAGGTCCGGACATTGAACCAGGCGCTCAATTAGCCGGTCTTCGCTCCATTCCTCGCCATCGACGGTCATGGCTTCGCTGATGCCGTCGGTAAAGGCCAGCAAAATGTCTCCCGGCTGCAGCGCTAATGTGGATTGCTCATAGTACGAGTTCTCCAGAAGCCCGATCACCGGGCCACCTGCTTCGAGGCGAATGACCTCCGGCTCTCCCTTGCGGTCGGCATGATGGCGAATCAGCGCGGGCGCATTGTGGCCGGCGTTCACGTAAGTGAGCGTCCGGCTCAGGGGCTCATACTGCGCGAAGAAGAATGTCGCGTAGCGATTGCTGGCCGAGGCCTCGTAGACCAGTTCGTTCACCTCATGCATCATCTCTGCGAGATTGCCGTCACAGTTGCGCGTGAGTCCGCGCAGCGATGCTCGCAGGCTGGCCATCAGCAACGCCGCCGAAATTCCCTTGCCCGAGACGTCGCCGATCGCAATGCCCAGCGAAACCCCGCCGTCTTCCCGATTGGCGCCCGCCTGCTTCATCTCGATGAAATCGTAGTAGTCGCCGCCAACCGTCTGCGCCGGGCGATACGCCCCCGCAAGCTCCACCCCTGAAATCGCCGGATAAGTCTGAGGCAGGAACCTTTCCTGGACCTCGCGCGCTACCTCGATCTCACGATTGATTCGCTCCCGCTGCCCGGCCTCGGCGGCAAGCGAGTGCATCAACTGGGTGTTCTCGATCGACAGGCCGGTGTGCATGGCGACGGATTGCAGCAGTCCACGATCGGTGCGCGAATAAGGCTCTTCGCTACGCTTCGGCCCGAGCGCCATCACGCCTAGCAAGCGGGTGCGCCCACGCAGGGGGATCAGCATCTCGGTGCCAAGCTCCCGCAATGCGGCGCGCTCGGAATCGGTCGCCGCGAGCAGCCAGTCATCGGGACTGTCGAGGTAAACACTCGCCGGACTCTTGACGATATCGAGGTTGGTAATCGTCTTCGAGTTGTCACTGAGCAGCACCTTGCTGCCCATGTCGATGCCGTGCGCGTACTGCAGCCGGAAGGTATCGCCCTGGCGCAACAACACCGCAATGCGGTCGACATGCAGTGCGTTCGCAATACAGTCGGAGACGGTCTGGATGAGAGCAGGCGTCTCGGTAAATCCTTGCGCCTGGTTCGCAAGCTCACTGAGCACCTGATCGGACGAATAGGCTTCGCGAAAGAACTTGCGGTCGATCCACGAGGAAAGCTGCTTGCTGGTGCGAAAACGGAAGAAGAGCAGCAGAGCGCCCAGGCCTGCTATCAGGGCCACGCTGGCCGGGTTCAACGAATTGTGGAGGTAGACCTTGATGGCCGCGGTCACGAGGATGTATCCGATCAGGATTCGGATGACCCAGAGTGAGGAACGTGCAAATGCATATTTTGTGCCCTGGCGCATGATGATTCGCAGGTCCATGGCGCGATGCACGACGACGACGTAGGCGAGCGAGATAGGGAAGAGCGTAAAGATGAGGAGCACGCTGATGATCAACCACGGAGGGACGCCATAGCCAATATCGTGGCCAGTAAACAGGGAGTAAAGGATCAGCAGAAAGAGCGGCGCATTGCCGATGGTCGAGCCGACGTACTGGATTCGCAGCCGCCGTTTCGCATCGGGCGAAGTGGCGGTGGCGGCTTTTTGCGCGAGACAGAAGAAATAGATGCTGATCGATGCCATCGCGAGAAAGGTAAGGCTGCGAAAGATCGTCGGAGACGCTGGCACCAGCCATGCAATCGCCTGGAAGGAGAACGCAAATCCCAGGGCATCGCAAAGGGAGATGGGGAGCAGCGCGATTAGCAATCCAGTCAATACCCACTTGATCCAGGGAAGCGAGACGTCGAGGCGCGCACGTTCGGGAAAATAGATGCCGAAGTACATGATCGACAGCGGCCCGCCGATCAATCCCAGGGTGCTCCAAAAATTCTGGAAGGCGTAAATCGCCCCCGGCCAGTACCGGTTTTCCCCGAAGATGATGATGAAGTACTGCAAGATGCCAAATAGAAACCAGGCATTCCGGTCGCGAGGGCGAGCGGCAACGACCCAGACGCCAAGGGCAAGACAACCAAAGGGGAAGATGACGCTGAGGAAGAAGACGCGACCGAGCAGGTCCAATAAGCCGGGCCGCGTCGCGTAGACAGGAGCGAGGCGGACGGCGACGGTTCGCGGTGGAGGTGGGGTTGCGGCCGTCGGAGGAGCCTTGGGGCTGAATCGTGAGCGCGATCGAGTCCCCGGCGTGAGACTTGCGCAACTCTTCGAGATAGACGTTATTGCCAGTGAAAGGGTGACCGTTGATCGCGAGGATCCGGTCGCCATATTGAATGCCTGCTTCACTTGCCGCGGGCGATAGTCCTGAGACGACGTTCAGCCGATAGCCATGAGTCGTTGGCGCCTGGGCCACCCGATCGCCATAGATCTCTCGCATGGTGCCGGCGACCGAGGCGGCGTAGTAGGTCGCCGAAGCTACGGCAACCAACGCCAGCATCACGAGTTGGATTCGCGCCCTGCGCATGCGTCACACTCTGGGCTGCATGGTAGCAGAAAGCAACAAAACTACCGCCGTCGTTGAAGGGATGGAGCAATCCCAGCAATGTGGGTGCCCCATCCTACGCGGCTCCATCGCGTAGGGTGGGTAGGACAAGTCCCTCAAGCAGCACGGCGTCATTCTGACGACCGCAGGGAGGAAGAATCCCGGCGAAGCAGCGTCCACCAAAACCCTCAAAGCTCTTCCAAACCATTCCCCACAGCGGAGCCGCTACTGTTTCGTCACATCGATCATATTGTCATCCGGAATGCGATCGATCAGCTTGTTGTAAGGATCAATCCCCGCCCGGGTCGGCATCTGGTCGACGACCACCTCAAAGGTCTGCTTCTCCTGGGTGATCTTTTCCTTCTTCAGAGAGAGCGGTTGTTCATGGTCCTTCTTGCCGGTGAAAACCCCGATATCGATGTAGTCGTTCAGCGCCATCGGGGTTTGCGCACCGAGCCCGTCCGCCTTGAACTTCTTCGCATCGACGACCAGCGTGACCTTGTACTTCTTGTCCGCCGTCGGAGTGACGGTCGCCGTCACCGCCTTGTTGTCATACAGCACAATCGATTCGAAGGCGTCAGTGATGTAGTACTGCAGCTCCGGCGGAGTCTGCTCGCGGAGCGCCTGCACAAACTGCCGCGTGTCGGGATACGGCCCGCTCTGTGAGTCGGTCGCGTTGGCGTAGCGATACTGCATCAGGAAGTTATGCAGCGCCAGATTCAGCTTGTCTTCGCCGATGTAGTCGGAGAGTGCATAAAGCACCAGCGATCCCTTCTGGTACCAGACGTAAGCCTCGCGCTGCACAAGGTCGAGCGGCGGCTCCTTGCGGCTCTCGCCCGCCCGGCCACGCAGATAGCCGTCAAGCTCATTCTTGAGGAATTTGTGCATCTGGTAGTCGCCGTACTTCTTCTGCATCACCCGCAGCGCGGAGTACTCGGCCAGGGACTCCGACATCATGTTTGAGCCGGCGACGCGGCCGCCGATGAGCTGATGGCCCCACCACTGATGGGCAAGTTCATGCGCGGTCACGAAGTAGGTGTAGTCGATATCGTCGGGATTCGTGACTCGTCCAATAAAGCCCGCCTCCGCGTACGGAACCGTATTCGCAAACGACTGCGCAAAGCTGCGGTACCGGGGAAACTCCAGGATTCGGAACTGACGGTACTGGAACGGGCTGAAGTTTTTCTCGTAGTAAGCAAGACCCGCCTTGGAGGAGGCGATCATGTCGTCGACGTCATAAGGGTGTGCAGCGTCGTGATAGACCTCGATGTTGATGTTGCCGCCCGCGCCCGGATAAGTGTCGCGCTTCACCTCGTAACGGGCCGAGACGTAAGAGAAGAAGTCGGCCATGGGGGTATCGCCCATGCTGTATTCGTAGTAGTGGCGTCCGTTCTGGTGCCAGTCCTTCTGCAGATAGCCGGGCGAGAGCGCGATCTGATCGTCGGAGGTGCTGACGACGGTGCGGTAGGTGACCCAGTCCGATTGCGGCGAAAAGAGATTGGTGACGCTGCCGACGGCGTCGCCCCGAGCGGGCAAGTCAGTAACCGGACCCAGATGCTCGTCGCGGCGACGGCGCGGATCGTCGAGTTCGAAGTCCACGTTGTAGCCGATTCCGGGGAAATAGCTGTAGTCGAAGAATGTACCGCTGTAGGCCAGCTCGGGGCGTTCGTTGCCGTCGGTGAATCCCCTTGGCTCGTAACCGACGTTGAAGTTCATATTGAGCTTCTCGCCCGGTGCGAGGGGCTGCTCCAGTGCGTAGATCGTATACAAGTCGCGCGGGCTCGATGAGACAAGATGAAACGGCTTGTCAAACTTTACGTTCGAGACTGCCTGCGCTCCATTGAAGATGTGGATTTGCGAAATAGGCACGGCGGTCTTGTTCTGCAAAACGTAATGGCCGGTACCGGAAAAGCCCCGCTTCTCCGGGAAGATGTCGATGTTGGAGTCGACGGCAATGACCTTCGGTTGCGGAAGCCCCTGGTACTTTTTGAAGCTACGCTCATATTCGGCGCGAATATCGCGGCGCGCTTTGGCGTTGAGATATTCATTGAGGACGTGGGAGTTGTAGTAATACCAGCCACCGCTGCCGATCGCGATCAGGAGGAATAAAACTCCGGCTGGAGCCAGTCGTGGAAAGCGTTCGCGAGCCAGCCGCAGACGAGCACCCCAGGAATCGTCTGAGCCGCGCCGCGCAAAGACGATCGAGAGCACGCCCAGCACGGCCGCAATCGCCAGCCAGTAGACAAGCGACCAGAAGAGCCCCGGCACAAAATGGCCGTAGCCATTCATATCCGAATACGTGTACGGCGGAGTATTGCCGAAAAGATAAAGCGTGTTCTCCCAGCCGAAGCCAAAGAGCACGATATCCAGAACGAAGACGCCGATTACTATGCCGTGGGCGATGAACTTGTTGCTCAAAATCGTCTGCAGGAAGAGCGCCAGCAGTGCGAAGGTGAGTATCTGCGGGAAGGTTACGAGATAAAGCTCCTTGAAGTATTGAAGAAACTCGTAGTGGTAATAGCCCCCCACGGTCTGCATGATGACTCCGCAAATCATCACCAGGGTCGTGAGAAAGAGTTCGATAAAAACCAGGGCGGCCAGCTTTGAGAGCCAGTCGGTAGACTCGCGCATGGGCAACGCATCGTGGATGCCCTCGAAGTGAGTGTCGCGCTCCCGCCAGATGAGTTCGCCAGCATATAGCCCGGCAATCACCAGAAAGAAAAGCGTCGCCCGCCCCTCGATCGACTGCACCATGAGGAAGGTCACCGGATAAACGTTGCGGTCGTTCACCTTCCCGGCAAAGTGCCCGCCGATCAGGGAATAGATCGCCATCACACAGAGGATCGCCCAGAAGGGCAGCTCATGAGTGATGTTCGAAATGCGCATTCGCGTAAGGGACCAGAACTGCGCCCACGTCGTTCCCGGCCCAAAAACCTGGTGGACCACCGGCAGCCGGCCAGCAACCAGCGATCGCCTCGGACGAAAATCTTCCTCCTCAGTCGCTTTCGCTTTGGCCGCGCGGCGTCCCTGCGACTTCGCCGTCAGCGCCTCCACCGACAACGGGAACAACGCATAAGCGACGATCAAGGAGAGAACGCCAACGCCCGTCCAGATAAGGCGGTTGTAAAGGAATATCCCCGACCAGGGCAGCAGGAGGGTGTTTTGTTCAGCGACCGTCCAGTAGCGGGTGATGCTGTCGAAGAGCCGAATGCCAACCGGGTCAAAGATCGCCGACCAGAAGTGCTCAAGAGAACGCGTCGCCTGGAAGACAATATTCGAAATCAGGTACGCCATGAAGACCACGACGCCCTGCAGATAAACGATGAAGATCTTCCGCGTAAGCGCGGCAATGCAGAAGAAGAGCGACCCCAGGAAGAATATCTGGATCACTGTGATCGAAAGGAATGGCTGCAGCTGCCACCAGATATGGCCTGAGACAATGCGCGTATGGTCAGCCCACGGGGCCAACTTCCCCGCTAGCAGTCCAAAGACCAGGCCGCTGAAACAACCGACCGTGGTCACAAAGGAGCCCAGCCAGCGGCCACCGAGATAGGCAAACTTTGTAATCGGCTTGGTAAAGATGAGTTGGTAAGTGTCTCTCTGAAAGTCGCGCAGCACCGAAGTGCCAAAGATCGCGGCAATCACGATCGTGCCGAAGAGCGTCAGGATGATGTAAAGAATCGTCGTCGAAAACGGGCCATTCAAATAAATCTTGTCATTGCCGACATTGAGAAAGTCCTCCGCCGCGATGGAGAGGAAGCTCAGAAAAAACCACATCCCAAAGTAAACATAGGTCGATGGGCTCTTCAGCCGGAACTTCATTTCAAACGAGAAAAACTCCCAAAACTGTCCCATCAATTTTCCTTTACCGATCTGCCCTCAAAGCGCCCGGCGCCGGCCCAGAAATGACCTTCAGATTTGTCATCTCGACCGGAGCGCAGCGGAGTGGAGAGATCTGCGGTTCTCTCAAGCTTCACCATCCCCTAGTTTTTCGTCTGGCGGGCCAGGTTGAGGAAGTAAACATCTTCAAGATCGGAGTCGGTAGCTTTGAAGCCCTCGCCAGGGCTCGAGTCGGAGTAAACCCTGACCTCGTGCTTGCCGCCCACAAGGTGCGTCGAGATCACATTCACCGATTTCTCCAGCTCCACAAGCTCGGCATCGGTACTCACCACCTTGCTCCAGATGTGCCCCTCGATCGCGGCAAGGGTCTCGGCCGGCGAGCCCTCAAGCAGCACCTCGCCGCTCGCGATGATCGCCATGCGTGGGCAGAGTTCGCGCACATCATCCACGATATGCGTCGACAGAATGACCGTCACGTTGCTCGCAATCGAGCTAAGCAGGTTGAGAAAACGGTTGCGCTCGGCAGGGTCGAGCCCGGCCGTCGGCTCGTCAACGATGATCAGCTTCGGATTCGCAAGCAGCGCCTGCGCAATGCCAAAACGCTGCTTCATTCCGCCGGAGTAGGTGCTCAGCGCCTTCTTCCGCGCGTCCCACAGATTGGTCTGCTTGAGCAGCGTGTCGACAATATCTTTGCGCTCAGCACCGTTGGTGATGCCTTTGAGCACCGCCAGGTGTGTGAGCATATCGAGCGCCGAGAGCTTCGGATAAACGCCAAACTCCTGCGGCAAATAGCCAAGCTGCTTGCGGACGGTGTTCTTTTCCTTGAGCACATCGATGCCATCGAGGAAAATCGTGCCGCTGTCCGGGTCTTGCAGCGTGGCCACGGTGCGCATCAGCGTCGATTTGCCCGCGCCGTTCGGCCCCAACAGGCCAAACATATTGTTGCCGATCGTAAGGGAGAGATTCTTGAGGGCTTTCACCCCATTGGGATACGTCTTCGATAGTCCGGTAATGGTCAGCGCCAAGCAGATTCCCCTTCCCTGGTGGGACGTGCGTTTCCAGATATGGTCAACGCGATCGAGTGTCGAGAGTGCAACCAGCTTATAACGAAAGCCCTGAAAACAGGGCCTTTTTCGCGGACAGCCTCGCAGGTTCCGGCGCTTTCGCGACCCTGAGTGGGATACGGCGAAGCAAGAGACGAAGTTCCCAGCCACTAATCCAGAGCGAACGCCACTTCCAGAGCAATCGTCATTCTGACGACCGCAGGGAGGAAGAATCCCGGGGATTTCGCAGCCTTCGTCAATCTTTCAAATCTTTCCGACACTGTTCAAAGTTGCCGGATCAAGCTGAAAGGCTGGTAGCAGTAGAAATTCCTAATCAAGACCATTGAGAGATGATCGAATTGCCGCGTCACGATCGTTGTTTAGCTTTTGAAGAAAACCAAGTAGACGATGACGGCCACCATTACGGGGCCGAGCAGCGATGCGACAACCAACCATAACCAGCGCAATCGGCCCATGATGGCGAATTATAGAAGCAAGCGCGAGAGTCTCTCTAGACGCTGAAATGCCCGGATGCCCATTTTCAAACTGCACCACTACCGAAAAACCCCTTGACTTGCTCCGCGGCCCCAAGCCTCGTATCATCCGGCGAGAGAGTCATGTCAGAAAAAACCCCAGCCAAGAAGCCCCTTCTGCGCGAAAAGCTCAGGTTGATGTCGGCGTCAGAGATCGAGCGGACCCTTGTCCGGCTCGCCCACGAGATTATCGAGAAGAACAACGGCAGCCAGAATCTCGGCCTCGTCGGCATCAAGCGCCGCGGCGTGCCCTTGGCCCAGCGCCTGGCGAAAATCATCGGCGCGATCGAGAAGAGTCCCGCCGACCACGGGACCCTCGACATCAGCTTCTACCGCGACGACCTGTCCACGCACGGTGCGCGTCCGGTCGTGAATAAAGAAGATATCGGCTTCGACGTCAACGGACGCGACATCATCCTCATCGACGACGTGCTTTACACCGGACGCACGATCCGCGCCGCACTCGACGCGCTCTTCGATCACGGCCGCCCACAGCGCGTGCAGCTCCTGGTGCTGATCGACCGCGGACATCGCGAGCTCCCCATCGAAGCAACTTTTGTCGGCCGGGCGGTTCCAACTACTCAGCGCGAGATCGTCGAAGTGAAGTTGCAGGAAGTCGACAACGACGAACAGGTGCTGCTGGTTGAACGAACCGACTGAACGCGCGGGGGGCATGGCCAGCATGAAAGTCACCGCGTTGTTTGTCCCTCTTTTCCTCGTGCTACTAGAGCCGACTGGATATTCAGAAGGGCCGCCGAAGTGTAAGGGGAACGCAAAGGTTATCGGGGCGTGTTATTCGGTTCACGGACGTTTGAGCTTAGGTGCAGACACCGTTGAATTGCGCCTTTGGCCTGTTGGAACCCAAACGATGCTGGGCGTATCGAATGGACCGGAGATTAACGATGCAGAGAACCCCATTTACCCCAAAGCCATGAACCTTCCCAGCGCCGGCAAAGACATTTACGGAGACTTTGAGGTGTGTCCCTTTACGCCGGAGCGTAAAGGCGCAATGCAGTTTGTGTGTATTGAATCCGCTAGCCACCTTGTTGCAGAGCATTGATAATTGAATTGCGCCTTTGCCGACTGAATACACCAATTGACATTATCTCCACGCTGTATCAAACTTAGCGGCGGTCGTCAGAAATTCTGATCCCCTTGGCTTTAGTTCTCCGGATTTGAAAACCAAAGCTGCTGTAACTCAAGTCCAATACTCGTAATGGAGAGCGCATCGCCGCGGAGAATCTCCCGCTGTTCTGCCGAAGTGTGAGTTCGAATGCCCACCAGAAAAGCCGCCGCGTCCACCTTGCCGCCATCCAGGCCAGCCGAAGTTGTTCCCTTCAAAACCCCTCGACCTCATGGCTCCGTAATCTCAGTCCTCGACCTCTCTCTCGAAGACATCAGCAACATCCTGACATTGGCCACGCTGCTCGAGAGCGAAGACCCGCTCCTGCGAATGCAGCGACTGCTCAAACGCAAGGTCGCGCTGCTCTTCTACGAATCGAGCACCCGCACGCGGACTTCCTTCGAGCTCGCCGCAAAGGCGCTCGGCGCCGACACCGCGCTGATCAGTTCGCAGTCGTCGAGCATCGAGAAGGGCGAATCCCTCAAGGACACCGGCATCACCCTCAAGGCACTCGGCGCGGAGTGCATCATCCTGCGCCATCTCTCCTCCGGCGCGCCCTATCTGCTCGAGCAGGCAACCGGCCTTCCCGTGCTCAATGGAGGCGACGGCACCCACGAACATCCCTCGCAGGCGCTGCTCGATCTACGCACGATCCTCGCCCACCTGAAGAACGGCGAGACCAACGTAACCGAGAAGACGCTCGACGGTGTGACCATCTCCATCGTCGGCGACATCCTGCATAGCCGCGTCGCCCGGTCGAACGCTCTTCTGCTGCCACGGCTCGGCGCTCGCGTAATTCTCTGCGGCCCGTCGGCACTGCTGCCCGAGATTGCAAGCACCATCGGACCCGGCCTCACCATCGAACGCGACTTCGACAAAGCGCTGGCAGCATCACAGGCCGTCATGATGCTGCGCATCCAGGCCGAACGTCTCGCCGGAATGCATCTCGACCTCGAAGACTACAAGAGCCGCTACCAGGCGAACGCGCCCCGCATGGCTGCGCATGCGCCAAAGGCGCTGTTGATGCACCCCGGGCCCATCATTCGCGGGCTGGAGTTGACCAGCGAAGTCGCCGACGGCCCCCAATCGCTGATCGCCGAGCAAGTGAGCCACGGCGTCGCAATCCGCATGGCCTTAGTCGCGCGAGCGTTAAACGCGGCCGGAACCGAGTCTTCTAAAACGAAATCCACCGCAAAGCCAACAAGCGCGAAGCCGGCGGCCAGCGCCAAGCCGGCAAAGAAAGCGCTCGTAGCGAGCAAAGCGTCCGCGGCGAGCAAAGCGCCTGCGGCCAGCAAAAAAAAGGAGGCGCGCATGAGCGCCACTCTCATTCAAGGCGGACGCCTCGTCGATCCCGCCGCAGGCATCGACGCCGAGCGCGATGTACTCTTGCGCGACGGCCGAGTCGCCGCCGTCGATGCGCCCGGCAAACTCAAAGCGCTCGCCAAACAGGAAGCAGCCGAGACCATCAACGCAACAGGATTGATCGTCGCCCCGGGCCTGGTCGACATTCACGTCCATCTCCGCGAGCCCGGCCAGGGCTACAAAGAGACCATCGCGACCGGAACCGCAGCCGCTGCGGCCGGCGGATTCACCAGCGTCTGCGCCATGCCCAACACCGTCCCGGTCAACGACTCACCCGAGACCACGCGCTGGATGCTCAGCCCCGAGCGCGGCGCATCGATCCGCGTCTTTCCTATCGCCGCCGCCACACGCGGCAGCATGGGCGAAAAGCTCACCGAGTACGGATCGCTCAAAGCCGCGGGCGCCATTGGCGTAAGCGATGACGGCAAGCCGATCCTCGGCGACGCGATCATGCATGAGGCGCTCATCGCCGCTGCCCGCGCGGGTTTGCCGGTCATCCAGCACGCCGAAGACACGCGCCTCACCGGCGGCTGCTCCATGAACGCCGGAGCCATGGCCTTTCGCATGGGGCTGCGCGGCATGCCCATCGAGGCAGAGTCAGGATTAGTCGAGCGCGATCTGCGCCTGCTGGCCAGCGTGAACGGCGCTCGCGCCCATCTGCATGTCGCCCATCTCTCGACCAAGGCCGCCCTTGAGGCAGTCCGCAAAGCCCGACGCAACGGACTTCACGTAACCTGCGAAGTCGCGCCGCATCACTTCCTGCTGACCGAGGAAGCAGTCGGCCTCTACAACACCAACGCCAAGATGAATCCGCCGCTCCGCGCACAGGCCGATCGCGATGCAATGTTGCAGGGAATTCTCGATGGCGTCGTCGACTGCATCGCCACCGATCACGCGCCCCACGCGGCGCATGAGAAGGAGCAGGAGTTCGAACGCGCGCCGAACGGCATCACCGGGCTCGAGACCGCGCTGGGTTTGTCACTGTCACTGTTTCATAAAGCGCATCGGCTGCCGATCGGCCGCGTCATTAATCTCCTCAGCACCCAACCGGCGGCAGTTTTCGGCCTCAAAGGCCGCGGCACCCTGGCGGTTGGCTCCTTCGCTGACGTCGTGATCCTCGACGCGAAAAAAGAGTGGACCTTCCGCGCCGCAAACTCGAAATCCAAATCGAAGAACACGCCCTTCGACGGCTGGACCATGCTGGGTGAGGTTCGATGGACGATCAGCGAAGGACGCGTCGCGTATCGCGCGCTGATCTAGTGCTTCCCCGTAGTGATTTGCGCGAACATCACCGGGTTGATGGTGAAGAACTCAACGACCCCGTCCGGATTGAAATCAAACCAAATCTGGCCTTGGCCCACAGTAAAACCTTGTGCTCCAACACGGCTGATACAGGTCGAATCCTGTGCCGCCAGAAACTTCTGGAGTTCGGCAGGGAATATCTCGCTGTACCGCGCGACGAATTCCGCTCGATCGGCAATCTTCAACCGTCGTGCGAGCGTAGACACTGTTACGGGGTAAGAGGCCAGCCCCGCCACCGCGGGGCGATCGTCGCCTGCCACATCTTTCTGCAGTTCAATCAAAAACGCCGTCAGCCTTTCCTGGGTCGGCTTGGACTCGCTGCTAAAATTGCCCTCTTTGCACGCCGGAGCTTGAGCCAATGCTGAGTGGATCATCGCGCCAAAGGTCACGAGCAAAACTAGAAGCGCGTTTCGCAAGCGCCAACCTCGCCTTCGAGGGAACCAGCAAGCAGCGCTCCCGCGCCAGCTCCCAGCGCCGCGCCAATTAGTAACCGTAACAGTGGCAAATTGCCATGAAGGCCAGTCGACTCGGCGGCAACGTCGACGATATTGACTAGCAGAGCTGCCCCGAGCCAGCGAAGCGCGCTCCTCCGGCGCAGTTGAAGAAGCCCGCCCAACGCCGCTCCCGCATAAATCCCCAGGCAGCGAAAACACACCGCGGTCGGCGCTCCGAAAAGATAGAGGGACCGGTCCGCGCGCTGATGGCAGAGTTTGCTGAAGAAGGCAACGATCGCAAGTGCAGAAATCGTGTCACCATGCGCGCGAAGCCACGCCGGAGCAAGCGCAAAAAAGAAAAGCGCGGCAGCCGTGACCGGAACAATCGCCGTACTGCCCAATCGCCGAACCGCAGGTCTCTCCACTTCGCTACGCTCCGGTCGAGATGAAATTCAGGATGCGTTCGTTGCGCAGGATTACCGCGCGGCAACAGCTTGAGGCTCGCGCAGCCATCCATAGAGCGGAAACTGCTCCGCCAGCTCCAGCACCTGTCCGCGAATGCACCGCAGCGCCTGCGGGTCCTCGCGTTCGGTAAGCGCCTCGCCAATCCATTTGGCGATGGTCTTCATCTCCGCTTCCTTCATGCCCCGCGTAGTCAGAGCCGGCGTCCCAATGCGAATGCCGCTCGGCTTCAGCGGCGGATTCGTATCGAACGGAATCGCATTCTTATTCACCGTGATGCCGGCCTCATGAAGCGCCGTCTCTGCCTCACTCCCCAGCATGCCCCCGCCCGCTCCTGAATGGCCGAACACATCGATCAGCATCACATGCGTGTCCGTCCCACCGCTGATCACGCGGAACCCTTCACCGGCCAGCGCCGCCGCCAGCGTCTTCGCGTTCGAGACCACCTGCCGCGCATACTCGCGGAACTCCGGCTGCAGCGCCTCGCGAAAGGCCACTGCCTTCGCCGCAATGATGTGAACCAGCGGCCCACCCTGCTGCCCCGGAAAGACGCACTTGTCGATCGCCGCGCCAAACTGCTGCTGCGAAAGAATCAATCCCGACCGCGGCCCGCGCAGCGTCTTATGCGTAGTCGTGGTGACGATGTGCGCGTGCGGCACCGGCGACGGATGCGCGCCGCCCGCCACCAGTCCCGCAAAATGCGCCATGTCCACCACGAGGATCGCGCCAACCTTGTCCGCAATCTGCCGCATGCGCGCAAAGTCAAAGGTGCGCGGGTAGGCGCTGCCGCCGCCGATGATCACCTTGGGGCGTTCGCGCTCCGCAATCTGCTCCAGGTTGTCGTAGTCGATCACCTCGGTATCGCGCTCGACTCCATACGATGCCACGCGGTACAGCTTGCCCGAAAAGTTCAGCTTATGACCATGCGTCAGATGTCCGCCATGGGCGAGATCCAACCCCAGTATGGTATCGCCCGGGCTCAGCACCGACATATACGCGGCAGCGTTTGCCTGTGAGCCGGAGTGCGGCTGCACATTCGCGTGGTCCGCGCCAAAAAGCTCCTTCGCGCGCTCGCGGGCCAGGTTCTCGACCACGTCGGCGAATTCACAACCACCGTAATACCGCCGGCCCGGATACCCCTCAGCATATTTGTTGGTGAAAACCGAACCAGCCGCCTCCAGCACCGCCTGGCTGACAAAGTTCTCTGAGGCGATCATCTCCAGCCCCTCATGCTGGCGGCGGACCTCCTGGTCGATCGCGGCGGCAACGGCGGGGTCGGATTCGGCAAGCGAAAGAGAGAGGCGGTCGGTCATGAAAAACATTCTATTCGGTTTCGCCGTTCCCTCGCCGCAGGCCTTTGGAGAGAGTTTGGAATTCGCCGGCGAGCCGCATATGGCGAGAACTGCGCCCACCTCGCGCCGTTTACCGTTTTGGGCTTCCCGCGCCAATTCGGTACCAAGCCCAGGTATTTTTGCGCCGGGGCAGGACAGGCGCTGATGCGCCCTGCGAGACTAGGTGCGTGGGTTGGATTTTGGATCGATATTTGATCAAATAGTAAACACAGCTAAGTTCAGAAAACCGTTTTGTGGTCAGGTTTATTTTCCCAAGGCTGCACACTGGCCCTGCGCGAATCTCGCGAGGTGGGCCGATATTCGAGCAGGTTGAAGGAGCCGTGGGATTTATGCGCCTGAAAAGTCTGGGCTTAAGTTGCGGAATCGTGCTGGCAGCAGCACTTGCAGGTTGTGGCGTTAGCGGCAGTTCGAGTGATCTAGCGACGTTGATCATCGGTTCGGCCATGCCTTCCGGCGCCGTCACCGTCGCCTACAACGCTACGTTGACCGCCGGCGGCGGCGTCTCACCCTATACCTGGAGCGTTATCAGCGGCACCCTGCCTCAGGGCCTGACCCTCAGCAGTGGCGGCGTGTTGTCGGGAACTCCAACCGCTGCCGGCTCGAGCACGGTGACCATTCAGGTAACTGATTCGGCAACCCCTGCCGCCCAGGGGTCCGTGACCGCAGTCATTACGATCGTTGACAGCGCCTTGTCGATCACCAGCGCTTCGCCGCTGCCCCCGGGGATGCTCAAAATCGCTTACACCTCGACATTGGTGACGGCCGGAGGAACTCCTCCTTATACATGGAGCGTCGCCAGCGGGAGCTTGCCCGCGGGCGTGACCCTGAGCGCTGCCGGGGTGATCTCCGGAACCCCCACCGCCTATGGAACGAGCTTATTCTCTGCGCAAGTGACCGACTCGGCATCCACGCCAGAGAGCGCGACGGCGCCATTCACCCTGCAGATCAGCGGAGGAACTCTGGCGGTCGCCACCACGGCATTGCCCACCGGCACCGAGGGCGTCGCTTACAGCGCGCAACTGGCCGCCACGGGCGGAGTGCCGCCCTACGCCTGGTCGATGAACACCGCCATTCCCATCGCCGCCGGAATCAGCTTGAGCTCGTCCGGCCTTCTCTCCGGGACGCCTACCGGCATCGGCAATTCGACCCCCATTTTCATCGCCGTCGATTCCGCTGGCCATGCGGCCTCGCAGCCGCTCAATCTGCTCGTACAGCCGGCGCTGGCCTCGATCCCCGACGGCCAGTATGCCTTTGTCTTTGGCGGAACTTCGCCCCAGGGCACGCCCACGGTCACCAATGCCATCGCTATCAACGGGACCTTCGCGGTCAAGAGTGGCGCGGTGCTGTCCGGCTTCCTCGACTCGAACGCCAACACCGTTCCGGCGCAGGTCGAGCAGCCGATCTCGGGGGGTTCGCTTACCGCTTACGCCAACGGCCTGGGAACGCTGGTGCTGAAATCCGGCGCCGGCGCCTTCACCTTCTCACTTGCCATTCCCCCCTCGTCGAGCCAGGGCAAAGACACGGCCATGCGCATCATCGAGTTCGACGACGCCGACGGCTCCGGCACGCGCGGCTCCGGGGTGCTGAAGCCCGCTCTCCCCAATCCCGTCACCTCCGGAATCTCCGGCGATTTCGCCTTCCTGCTGAGCGGCAGCGACCTCGACCAGAACGAGCAGGCGTTGATCGGGTCCTTTCAGACCGATGGCGCGGGCAACATCACCGGCGGCCTCGCCGACTCGAACCAGGCCGGCGACAGGGTGGCCTTCCCCCGCGTCAACGGCTCCTATTCGGTCGACGCCAACGGCCACGGACTCTTCCAGTTCGTCCTCGGCGCCGGCCCGATCGACGACAACACCTTCTTCCATTACAGCTTCTACGAGGTCTCTCCGGGAGAGTGGCTCGCCATCTCGCTCGATCCGGCCACGCTGAACTCTCCGCTGGTCAGCGGTTCGGTCGTCCAGCAGCAGGCTGGCCCATTCAGCGCCGCGTCGCTCAACGGCACTTCGGTGATCCAGTTGAGCGGCCTCGCCCCCGAGCCCACCGGCAACGTCCCCGACATCACGCTCGGGCTCGGGACCGCCGACGGCGCCGGAAACCTGGGCTTCAGCTATGACGAGTACAACGGCACGCTCAGCTCCGGCCAGCAACAGAGCTACACCTACACGGTCGATCCGGTCACCGGCCGCACCCCCACCACCTCCGGCTCAACTCCCGGGCCCAAGCTTTATCTCATCGACGCGACGCGCGCCTTCGTTCTCGGCTCCGACGGCTCGTCGAGCTCCGGCATCCTCGAGCTGCAGTCGGGTTCGCCGTTCGCCAACACTTCCTTCAGCGGAAATTACTTCGGCGGCAGCCTGACCCTCGTCGATACGGCGGTGCTCAACGAGGCCGGAATCGTCACCGCAGATGGCGACGGCAACCTCCTCTTCACCACCAACCGAAGCAGCTCGGGGGGGCTGGTCGAGTATCAGAACGTTGCCGGCACCTACTCCGTCGACGCCACCGGCCGGGTCGTGGTCACCACTCCAGACGGCCTGACGCGAATCTTCTACCTCGTCTCACCCACCGAAGCGGCCTACCTGACCAGCGATGGCGGGGGGTATTTAGGCAGCTTCGCCCAGTAGGGGCAGAGTAAAAAAGCTCCTGATCTTTGAGCGATCAGGGAGCCTTTCTCGTTATAGGGAATGTGTCCCGAAACCCTGCGGGGTCAATCGGCAACCAGTTGCGGAGCTTTCGCCGTTTCCCTACTCCCGATTGAAATCGGTTCGCCGCCAATCCCCTTGAACGCCGAGTACACAAACGAGCCAAGCCACCATCCATCCATAAACTTGTACGGCGTCTCGCCCGTCGTGTAATGCCCGCAGGGCAGCACCTTCGAGACGAAGTCCAGGCCAACCCGGCGGAAGTTCTCCAGCACCTGCAGCGAGAACTCCTCGCGAAAGGTCAGGTCATACTTCGCGTGAATGACCAGCACCTTCTTCCGGACTTCTCCGCCGGCGTCCGCACGCAAGTTCTTCCGGATGCGCGAAGCTGTCCAGATAAGAGACCGGGCTGATCGAGCGCCACAGATCGGCAAGGCCCTGCTGCGTCATCACCGGCTCGAGTGCCTGGCGAATATGCCGCGTGCTCTGCCCCGTCCAAACCACATCGCCAAAGTTCATCGAAGCATGGTTAAAGGCATTCACCCGCAGCCGCGCATCGTGGGCGCTGGCAATAAAGGCGTAGCACGAACCCAGACTTGTCCCAAGCACGCCGAACTGCTCGTAGCCCTGCGACTCAAGCCAATCCAGGCAGCAGCGAATATCGACCACCGCCTGGCGGCAAGCGGAAATCGTGCGCCCGATATTGGCGCTCACCGCGTAGTCGGAGCGCTCCAGCTCCGCCGGCCGGCGAATGTCGTGATACGGCTTGCTCAAACGCAGAGCCGAGATGCCGAAGCGATTAAAGAGCGAGCAGAGAGCATTGTGGCTGAAGGCGTCCGCATTCCACTGCGGCATCACGATGATGGCCTGCTTCGGTTTGCCCACTTGTTTTTCCGCCGGCGCCGGATACCACCGCGCATTCACCTGGTCGTTCTCCGGATGAATCGTTCTCACCGGCGAGGTAAATCGCAGGAACTCCGCCTTGGACAGCTTCCCGCTCTCGGCGCGCTCGCGAAGCTCCGCATCTTTCTGCAGCGTCTCGGGGCGAACATTGGTAGGAAAGAGCTGCGGATGGCGCTCTTCCAGGCGAAAATCCGTCGGCACGCGATAACCAAAGAAAGTCTTGCCGTTCTGAATAATGTCGTCGCCCAGCCGCAGCATCGCCTGGTTCGCGACCTGGTCGTCCTCCGGCGCATCTTCCGACGGCCCAAAAAGCTTGCACGAAGATTGCGGCGATCGATGTAGTCGCCGAGCCAGTCGAAGCCCCATTCGAGCGGGCGAACGATACGGTTCTCGTCCCGCGTAGTCAGCGCCGTCTCCCAGCGATACATCCAGTTGGCGTAGGCCTTGCGGATCATCTCTCTAGTTTAATCGATAGCGATGTGGGTGCCCCATCTACCGTTCTTCGGTAGGGTGGGTTGGGACAAGTCCGTTCTGTTTTCACCCTGACGCTCCAAACAAATCTCATCCTAGTCGACCATGACCTAGGCAAAGCGTCATCCTGACGACCGAAGGGAGGAAGGATCCCGGCGATTTATCGGCCTTCACGATTCCACCAAGTTCCCCCGGCGAAGCCGAGTCTAACTTCCCTATGATGCGAGCGCAGCGTATCGTTTTCCTCATGAAGCTGGGCGCAAAATTCTTAATCACCCTCTACTGCAGCACCCTCACAGTCGTTGTTCCCCTCGCCAGCGCCCAGACCACCCCAAACCCCGCGCTCCTCGCGCTCTCCAAGCGCGATCGGACGCTCGCCATCGTCGACCCCGCCACATTGAAGGTGATCGCGAAAGTCCCCGTCCTCGAGGACCCCCACGAAGTCATCGCCTCCGCCGACGGCAAAACCGCCTACGTCTCCGATTACGGCGGCGGACGCTACCACACCCTCTCGGTCGTCGATCTCGTCGCACAGAAGCCGCTGCCGCCAGTCGACCTCGGCCCATTGAACGGCCCCCACGGTCTGACCTTCGTCGCCGGAGAAACCTGGTTCACCGCCGAGGGAGCCAAGGTGATCGGCAGATACGATCCCGCGACCAAGAAAGTTGACTGGGTGATGGGCACCGGGCAGAACCGGACGCACATGATCTACGTCTCGCCCGATCTGAAGCGCATCATCACCACGAATGTCAGTTCCGGCACGGTCAGCATCTTCGAGAAGACGCTGCGCCGAGGCGGACCTCCCGGCCCACCGCCGGGTGCAAAGCCGGCGGCACCCGGAAGAATGCCTCCAGGCCCACCACCCGGCGGCGGAGGCCCGCCAACCTTCGACTGGAACCAGACCGTGATCAAGGTCGGCAACGGCTCCGAAGGCTTCGACGTCTCGCCCGATGGCAAGGAAGTCTGGGTCGGCAACGCGCAGGACGGCACCATCTCGATCATCGATCCCAATGCCAAAGTCGTGACCGAGACCCTTCACGCCGATGTCGAGAGCGTCAACCGGCTCAAGTTCACCCTCGATGGCAAGCTCGTCCTGGTATCGACGCTAGGCGGACCGAACCTCACCATCATCGACGCCGCAACCCGCAAGACAATCAAGACCGTACCCATGGGCAACGGAGCAGCCGGCATTCTCATCGAGCCCGGTGGAGCGCGAGCCTTCATAGCCTGCTCACCCGACGACTACATCGCCGTCTTCGACCTCAAAACGCTGACCGTAGTAGGAAAGATCGAAGTCGGCCCCGAGCCCGACGGAATGGCCTGGGCCGCCTCGAACTAGCCCTGGCTCACACTCATTTCCGGGTAGATAGAACTCTCAATTTAGGAGCAAGCGTCATCCTGACGACCATCGGGAGGAAGGATCCCTGCGATACTCCCCCGGCACAACCGCCTCAAGCCTTGCAGCAGAAGCAGGACACGAATGAGTCGACATCCATTGCGTAGGCCCGTAGGAACAAACCCTCAAGACCTCACCAAACAAACCTCACACTGGCAATGCCGCCGCAAATAATCCCAGGAATAAATCCCACTCCCATGCCCATCATTCCAGGCAAAGCTGATCGCATATCGCCCGATCGGCGTGACATTGTCCGGCAGTGGCGGAGCCTTATACAAGGCAAACAACTCTTTCGGAGCCGGCTTCGGCTCACCCGGCCTGCGTCCGTCATTGTCGCGTTCTTCATTGCAGGTCGCGCAAGGGCAGGCATCGCGCAGCCAGCGAAAACTCCACGAGCTGTGATGACCATCCTTCCAGTCGATCTCCATGCCCGTGCCTTCGGTCTTGTGCACCTTCACTCGCGCCGGGTCGATGGCCTCTTTCGGCAACTCGTGGGCGAGCTGCGCACGCTTCGCCTCGTCCTCATTCACAAACCGGATTCCCTCGTGACTCATAACTCTATTCTCGCCCACGAGGAAGCAGCGTGCCTAGACAGCCTTGGCTAGCCGGCGTTACAGGTCAGCCTTCTCGAGCACAAGCTGCGCCGCAAACGGGAACAGCACAACAACCGCGGTGCGCAGTGCCATCGAAAGCCACAGCCCACCCGGGATGCCGCTCACTGTCTGAGCAAGCAGGGGTAGATCGGGAAGAAGCCCAGGGAGTTGGACCGACGGCCAGTAATGCGCTATGACCGACCGAAGAATGACGTAACCGAGCAACGCGCCCGCGCCAAGCATCACGCCCTTGGAGCTCTTGAGCAGGATCGTCGAGAAATAGGTGACACTGAAAATCAACGCCGTCAAAAGGAACGAGGTAAAGCAGGTCAGGCTGACGCTCAGCATAGGAGAGACAGCCGGGCTTGCGAGCAGCGCGCCGCCTTGACTAGCGGCCCCGCCGGCGGCGAAAAGCTTGTAAAGCTGTACCCCGATAACCAGGTTCAACAACACGGTGATCGTCAACAGCTCCGCCATGCCAAACGACCAGTCGCGCCAGACAAAAGACGCGCGGCTGCCCGGTCGGGTGAACACAAAAGAGCCGCTCCCGTCGCCCAGGTCGCGTCCTACGCCAAAGCTTCCTAAGATCCACCCCAGAAAGCCCAGCGGGATCGACTGAACGATGAGCAGGACAACCAAGACCTTGGGCAGTTGATCGATCGAGGGGGCGCCGCCGCCGGTAACCATGATTGAGCTTTTCAAAACCATCAGCAGCAAGAGGGCGACGCCAACCAAGCTCACACAAAAGGCAATGCGCGTTTCACGCCAGTACTTCCACAGGTACATTCGCTTCCCCCTTTCCAACCACTTCAAGAAATATCTCGGGCAGATTCATCGGCGAAACGTCGAGCACGGTCGCACCCTGGCTGCGTAACTCCGCGATGAAGGAATCCGCGTTGGCGCGCACAATATATTCGGTCGTGCCATCACCGGTCTTGCTTCTGAATATCTCCGCGCGTGCGCCAAGAGACTGATTGATGTCCGGCAGGTTCTCACCCACAACACGCACTCGGCGGAAGTTCGCGCGCACATCATCCAGCCGCGCCTCCAGCAGCAACCTGCCATGGTCGATGATGCCCACCCAGTCGGCCACGCGCTCGACCTCGGAAAGATGATGCGAAGAGAGGAACAGCGTGCGTCCTTCATTGGCAAAGTCATCGATCAGCGCCCGAAGCAACTGATCGGTGACCACCGGGTCGAGCCCCGCAGTCGGCTCGTCGAGAGCGAGCAGCTCCGCCCCTTGCGCCAGCGTCAGCAGCAGGCAGAGCTTGGTCTGGTTTCCGGTTGAGAGCTTGCGAAACTTGCGGTTCATGGGAATCTCCAGCGCATCGGCATACTTGCTAACCAGAGCGTCATTCCAGCGCGGAAAGAATCCCCGATTGAAGCGCACCACCTCGTTGCCGGTCATCGACGGAATCACCTTGCGGTCGATCATGAAGCCGGTGCGTTCGAGCATGGCAACGCGTTGCGTCTGCGGGCTGAGATCGAGCACCTTCATCTCGCCGCCCGTGGGATGAACAAGACCGGCAAGCATGCGAATGGTCGTCGTCTTGCCCGCGCCGTTGCGGCCCAGAAATCCATAAATCGAGCCTCGCGGGACGCGCAGCTCCAGTCCGTCCACGGCATGAAGCTCGCCATAGTGTTTGTGCAGCGAATGGGTTTCAATCGCGAGATCGCTCATTGCACCTCTCCCATGCTCTTCGTATCCAGTTCGTCGTAAGAAGTCTCAAGCAATTGCATCAGCTCTTTTCGCGGCAAGCGAAGCTGTTTCGCCTCGACCGCCAGTTGCGTCGCCAGCGGAGTAAGCCGGCGCAGCTTCTCCGACTTCAGCAGCCCGGGACTTTGCCCACTCACATAACAGCCGCCTCCCGGCACCGTACGCAGCACGCCATCGCGTTCCAGGTTCTGGTAAGCGCGGGCCACGGTGTTCGGGTTAATGCGCAACTCGGCCGCCAGTTTACGAACGGGCGGCAACACGTCATCGAGATGGAGCGCCCCGGCCGCGATCGCATGCTTCACCTGCGACTCAATCTGAAGATAGATAGGAGTGCCCAGCCCGGGTTGGACGCGAATCATCATCTGTACTAAGACTGTAGTACGGTTCAAAGAGACGTCAAGTTCCAAAAAAGAGGAGTGGGTCATCCCCCACTAGCAATGGCTCTTTTTCGCCAACATAATCATCTAACCCTCGATATCAGCCGGAGGAAGCCATGTCGCAAGGAATCGTCACCAGCCAAAGCCGTTACTCCTTCGCGGAGACGGTCGAAAAACTCGAAGCGCTGCTCAAAGAGAAAGGCATTCACCTCTTCACGATCATCGACCACTCCGGCGCGGCGGCGAGCGCGGGGTTGAGCATGCCTCCGACCAAGGTTTTTATCTTCGGCAATCCCAAGGGCGGAACGCCGCTCATGATCGCAGCTCCCAACCTCGCCATCGATCTGCCGCTGAAGATCCTCATCGCCGAAGACGGAAACGGCAAAGTATGGCTCTCCTGGAACGACCCCGCCTATCTCCAGCAACGGCACGGATTTCCCAAAGAGATGATGGCCAACATAGGAGCCGCCGGGATGCTCGCCGCTCAGCTATCGCAGTAAGCAGAAACGCCTGCCGCATTGCAAGCCTTCAGTTGGCCTGAGTTGGATACTGAACCCTGCGCCCTGAATCTACGCGAACTGTTTCCAGAAGAAGTACCCCGCCATCCCCAGCCCGATCGCGACCACCACGGCCCGCATTAACTTGGCATCGACTCGCCGGGCGTAGTGTCCGCCAAAATAGCCGCCGATCGCCGCCGTAATCATCATCAACAAGCAATACCGCCAGGCCACCTGCTTTTCAACGATGAAGGTGACGACTGCAATCCCATTCGCCAGACAGGTAGTGACGACCTTGAGCGCATTGATCTGGTTGATCTCTTCGACGCCGAAGATGGCCAGGACCGACATCACCAGAAACCCCGCGCCGGCCCCGAAGTAGCCGATATAGAAGCAAACCACCGCCATCCCCACGACTAAAGGCGCCACCGAAGGATGCGCTTCGGAGGCTGCGGCGCCGGTCGCCAACCGCGCCGCCGCCCGTTCGGCCGTTCGCCGCTGCAGCCACTTCGAGATCGGCGTGCTCACCGCAAACAGCAACGCCGCCACCAGCAGCAGCCAGGGGACCAGCGCCAGAAACGTGGTCTGGCCGGTATGCAGCAAAACCACGCCCCCCGCAAGACCGCCGGCGAGCGCCGCCGCGCCCAGCGGCAAGATCAGGCGAAGATTGTGCTTCAAGTCTTCCCAATAGGCGGCAATCGAGGCGAACTGGCCTGGCCACAGAGCCACCGTGTTGGTCGCGTTTGCCTGGATGGGAAGAATTCCCGTCCCCAGCACCGCCGGAAACGACAGAAACGATCCGCCGCCGGCCATCGCATTCAGTGCACCGGCCAGCAGGGACGCAATGAGCAGCCACGCATGGGGCCAGGTTGGACTGAGAGGCATGCTCCGCTCATTCTACAGGGCTGAAATCGACCATTCGGAGGGGCGGACGCTACAATTATCGTAATCTTTCACTGTCCCCGTTATCCTCCTGCCCGAAGTTCGCATCCATATTCACTCGATAGTGTTCCCCCACTTTCACCTGAGCGACATTTCAACGGAGGTGCTCTTCTATGAAATCCCAGTCCGCATTCTTAGGTACGGTGCTAGCGCTTTTTTCGTGTTCCGCTCTTCATGCTCAATTGACCCCCACCATTCCCCTCACTGTGCCGCCCGCGAGCGCTTGCGCCGCCGGAGCGCAGAACTTTGGCGTCATTGTCAGCTATCTCAATAACGGCAATATCTATAAGTCTTCCGTTCTCGCGCCCGCGATCAGTAACTCCAAGACCTATGCCGAATTCGAATACTATCTGGGCCAGGCGCTCGCTATCGAACAGCAGCAGTTGGACTTCCTCAATGCCTGCCAGATGGGAACGACCCCATTTTGCAAACCCGGAACCGAAACGCTCGCGAACACAACCCCCGCCGAAGTAGCGAGTTTGCTGGAGGCCCTCGACGCGGACCAGGGCCTGAGCGCGATTCAGGGATTCTTCAGCATTCCGGCCGCACCGGCGAACTTCAGCCCGACCGCGGCGCTCAATAACTTCTATACGATTACCGAGGGCAGTGTCTGTTTACTTCACCCTTACGAGGTGCATCCGATCATCGTAAAAGGGCTCACGCCTCCAAACGTCACAACTGCTGTTACATATTAGTGACGAGCTAATCTACTGATAATAAAGCGGCTAGGCAATCGCGGGCGTGGCCGCGATCAGCGCTTGGGTGTATTTGTCACCGGGACTGTGACAAATAGTCACGGCGTCGCCCGCCTCAACCAGTCGGCCCTTCCGCATGACCGCGATGTTGGTCGCCAGATATCGCACCAGCGGCATGGAGTGGGAGATGAAGAGATAGGTCAGGTGAAATTCACTCTGTAGATCGCGCAGCAGGTTCACCACCTGCGCGCCCACGCTCACATCGAGCGCGGAGACCGGCTCGTCGAGCACCAGCAACTCGGGACGCAACGCCAGCGCCCGCGCGATATTGATGCGCTGCCGCTGGCCGCCGGAAAACTCATGCGGATAGCGGCCCAGCGCCGACTCGTCCAGGCCCACCGACCGCATCAGCTCCGAGGCCTGGCGGCGCAGCCCGGCAGGAGTCGCATCAATCCCCTCATCGCGGCGAAAGATCTTTAACGGCTCGGTCACGATCTCCGCAACCCGCATGCGCGGGTTGAGCGCCGCGAAGGGGTCCTGAAAGACCGGCTGCATGCGCCGCCGAATCTTGCGCATGCCGGAAGCCGGCCCCGTCCGCTGATTCTCAAAGACTGGAACGCCGCCGAAGAAGATGCTGCCCGAATCCGGCACGACCAGCCCGAGGAGCATCCGCGCCACGGTGCTCTTGCCGGAGCCCGATTCGCCCACCAGACCCAGCGTCTCACCGCGAGCGATGGAGAGCGTTACCGCCTCGACGACCGTGGTTCGGCTGCCGCGCTCGCCGGGATAGCTCTTCGAGACCTCGCGCAATTCCACCAGGGCCATCGCCAAATCCTAGCATCCGCGGGCTTCGGTCCAGCGTGGCCGTCAGCCAGTGTTTTTGTTTTGATTTGACCTTCCCATCCAGAGCGAGCGTCATTCTGACGACCAACGGGAGGAAGAATCCCCGGGATTTCTCGGCCTCTGCCAATCTTTCAAGTCTCTCCAAGACGTTCTCAGGGTTGCTTACTTGAGGCGCCAATTCCGTGGCGCCTCGTCGGAACCTTTTTGGGAAGAGTTTTGGGGCGTTTTTTGCGGCCGACGCTCCGCCGGGATTCTTCCTCCCGTTGGTCGTCAGAATGACGTTTGTGCCTTGACAGGTCCGACCCGGCCAGAGAAGCAAACCGCCTACCGCGCGATCATTTCGAGCAGCGCGTCAAAATCCTCCAGCCGTGCATACTCGATGATCACCTGACCGCGGCCGTTCTTGTCGTGGATTCGCACCTTGAGCCCCAACGCCCGCTGCAGCCGCTCCTGCGCCTCGCGAACGTTCGGGTCAACCGGCTCGGCCTTGGCGTCCTCATCCGACTTCGCCTTCGTTTCAGGATGAAGCAATCCGTGCACCAGAGTCTCCGTCTGCCGCACAGACATGGAAAGCGCCAAAACCTTCTTGGCCGCCTTCAAGATCGATTCCGGAGTCTCGAGCGCCAGCAGCGCCCGCGCATGGCCAAAGCTCAGCTCGCCTGACTCGACGCTCCCCTGGATATCCCCCGGCAACCGCAGCAGGCGCAGGAAGTTGGCGATCGTCGCCCGGTTCTTGCCCGTGCGCTGCGCAATGTGCTCCTGGGTCATCTTGAAGTCCCGCCCCAGGCGATCGAAGGCGCGTGCCTGTTCCATCGGATTGAGGTCGGCGCGCTGCAGGTTTTCGACGATCGTGATCTCCATCGCCTGCTCGTCAGAGACGTTGCGCACAATTGCTGGAATTGTCGGCTTGCCGACCAGCTGCGAGGCCAACCACCGCCGTTCCCCTGCAATCAACTGATATCTGTCCCCAGGCAAAGGCCGCACCAGGATCGGCTGCACCACCCCGGTCGCGGCAATGGACGTACCCAACTCCACCAGTTGCTGGTCGTCGAAGTGCTTCCGCGTTTGGAAGGGATTGCGCTCTATTTGGTGGAGCGGGATCTCGCGCGGCTTCCCGGTCTCCGCGGCGTCCGCCTGCGCTGCTGGCGCGGGTGAGGCTGCGGGTCGGGAGGGAAGCAAAGATTCGAGCCCCTTGCCCAGGGCGCGTCGTTTGGCGGGTTCAGCTACGGTACTCATCTCAGATGTCCTATCGTTCTATCAATTGCTAAATCACTCAATCACTTCGTGGTTGGCGGGCTGCGGGCCTATCCATACGGCCAGAACTTCACGATCACTTCGCTCATCGCCGCCGCTTGGCGCGCCCTTTTCTTCGGGCTTTCGACCTCGTGCCGCTTTAAGAGTTCGTTGGTCAACTGCATATAGCTTTCCGCGCCCCTCGACTTCGGGTCGTAGAGAAGCACCGGCTTGCCATAACTCGGCGCCTCGGCCAGACGCACGTTCCTCGGAATCGTCGTTTGGAACAACTTCTCCTTGAAGAACTCTTTAAGGTTCTCGGTCACTTGTTGCGCGAGGTTGGTGCGATCATCGTACATCGTCAGCAGGACGCCCTCAATTTCGAGCCCCGGATTGAAGGCCTCGCGGACCCGTTCCAGGGTGTTCATCAGCTCGCTGATCCCCTCGAGAGCAAAATATTCGGCCTGCATCGGGACCAGCAGCCGGTCGGCAGCCACCAAAGAGTTCAAAGTCAGCAGATCGAGCGCCGGCGGGCAGTCGAGCACGATGTAGTCGTAGTCGGCGCGGACGGTTTCGACGGCATCCTTGAGCCGATAGGCGCGGCGCTCGACTTGAATCAGCTCGACGTTCGCGCCAATCAGGTCTTTGCTCGACGGAACCAGTTTCAGGGTCTCGATTTCGGTTTGCAGCGCCGCTCCGGCGATCGTGGCGTCGCCTAACAGTACGTCATAGGTCGAGTCCCGTTCGTCGTCACGGCTAAAGCCATAGCCTCCAGTCGAATTGGCCTGCGGATCGCAATCGATCAAAAGGCAGCGCAAACCCTCCATCGCCAGTCCCGCGGAGAGGTTAATAGCGGTGGTCGTCTTGCCGACGCCACCTTTCTGATTCACAACCGCAAGCACTCGGGACATCATGCAAGGGTAGCGACTGCAGCCGGACGAAGCAATGGAATGGGGTTGTGAAGAAGTAGTCCCAATCTGTGGAGAACGTTCGCGGGAAGCCCAGGAGAAAACCGGATAAGCCTTGAGAATGCTTCAAGATGCGCTGCCCACCGGCATTCGGGAAAATTTCGCCTCAAAAAAATAGAACCGGTGGAAATCTCCCAATTGTTCCACGTGGAACAATCCGCGAGAAAGCGCGATCGGCCCGTCTTGCAAAGCGGTCCGAGGACGGAACAGTGCATTCAAGCAGCGGTTCGTAAACCGAGATGTTCCACGTGGAACATTCCCTGGCGACCGTTCCACGTGGAACACTAGCCCTTCGCCGCCAGAATCAAGGCCCCATTGAGGGAGCCGGGAATGGGAACGTCGTCCGCCGCGAAACCCGCCGGTAGCTCAACAGTCCCCGCACTGGCCATCAATACCAGCCATCCTCCGCGCTTGACCCGCCACGCTGCGCTCTCAACAGCCGCCTGCATCTTGTCCACCGCCCGCAGCGAGACTGCGTCGAAGCTCCGGCCGGCACGCATATCCTCGACCCGCCCCGAGTACACTTCAGCAACAATTCCCAGCGAACGGACCACCTCACGAAGGAAGCTGGCTTTCTTCCCTTGCGACTCGGCAAGCGTGACGTGAATCTCCGGCCGGCACAGTGCAATCGGGATTCCCGGAAATCCCCCACCCGATCCGTAGTCAAGGAGCGAGGCAATCCCCTGCGGCAGATGCTGGGCGCAGAAGATACACTCCACAAAATGCCGGCGCAGGACATCCTCAGGGTCGCGGATTGCCGTCAGGTTGAGTTTGGAGTTCCATTGCTCGAGCAGGGCGTAGAACCGGGAGAACTGCTCGGCAACACCGCCGGATAAAGGCTTAAGTCCAGCTTGCTCAACGGACTGGGCAATCCTCTCGGTGGAAAGGCCGCCGCCTGACGCGGTCACGCCAGCGACTCGGCCACCACGCGGGGCCGGTATTTCACCGCGGACTTAACAAAGGCGCGGAAGAGATGCCGCGAGGCCGCGCTGGCATCGAAGCTGCGCTCCGGATGCCACTGCACCCCCAGCACAAAATGGTGATCGGAGGTTCCTTCCACGGCTTCGCCCTCCACCGCTTCAACCGTATCGTCCTCAGAGCAGCGCGCGGTCACCCGCAGACCCTCGCCGGGCTTTGAGACTGCCTGGTGGTGACTCGAGTTCACGACGGTTGCGGCAGGCTCAGTGATCGAGACCAGGTCGTGATCGCCGCCGACGATCGCGTTCAGCTTCGAGTCCGGCGTCAAGTGCACAGAGTGTGCGCTCAAGATTCCCGGCCCGGGATCGTGGTCGATCGACGTGACTCGCGGAAGATGCTGGATCAAAGTCCCGCCCCTCCAGACATTGAGCGCCTGGGCGCCGTAGCAGATACCAAATAGTGGCTTCCTCAGGGCAAACGCCTCCCGCAGCAGGATCTCGTCGACTGCCTCCCGCGCCGGATCGGCCGCGGCGCACTCCGGAATTGGCGCTTCGCCATATTTCCGCGGATCCACGTCAGCCGGACTTCCCGGCAACAACACTCCAGAGCAGCTTCCGGCCAGCTTCGCGATCGTCGCCGGCGAAGCGTCCAGGGGGATCGGCACGCCGATCGCGCCCGAGGACAGCAAGGCATGGAAGTAAGGCGCCCAGGCGCGCTGGTTGTAAGCTGTATCCGTTGAGGTTGGTTCCGGTAACGCGATCCGCACTGTCGACCCGTTCAACCGCTGCTGCAATCCATCCATAGTCAGTCCTTAAGTAGCGAGCGTCTTTTGCTTCGAATTCAAAGCCGGGTCTTCCGAGTTCAATGCCCCGTCGGCGGCCAAATGAGAATGAGCATAATACAAACGGCCGATCTCTTTCTTGAGCCGCTCGGTCAGCTCCTCGACCTGGCGCGAGGTGTAGCCGCTGGTATCGATCGGCTCGCCGACAACCAGCTTTACCTTCTGCGGAAAGAACTGCCGCGTGTGCATGGGCAGCAGCTCGTAGGTTCCAACAATCGCGATAGGGACCAGCGGCACCCGCGCCTGGATCGCCATAAAGGCGGGTCCGCTCATGAAGGCGGCGAGATGCCCGTCTTTGGTGCGGCCGCCTTCGGGAAAGATGATCAACGGCATTCCCGCCTTCAGCGCCTTCACTCCCGCCTTGAGCGTGGAGGCCTTGGGATTTTCAGTATCGACCGGGATCTGGCCGGAGCGGTTCAGATGCCAGCCGATGAATGGGATCGACCACAACGACTGGCGCGCCAGGATCCGGAACTGAAATGGCACCGAGCTGAAGAGCACCGGCGTATCCATATAAGAGAGATGATTTGCGGCGTAGACCGCGACTGGATACCGCCGCAGATTCTCTTCTCCGATGACGGTGACCGGCGAGAGCGCGATCCGCATCGAGACCCATGCCCACACCCGCGCAATCCGGTGCTGGACGCGCCCGTCTTTTTCAAAGAGCGAGGCGGTGAGCGAAAGCGTGCCAAAAAAAGAGGTGAGGCCAAAGAACAATGGCGCCTGCAGGAAGTTCCCCGCGATCCGCCAGGTGAGCGGCAGGGGGTCGGGACGCGGCACCGGAGCGCTGCTCTTCAAATCGCGCCTCCAGCCAGGAGACTGCGGACCTTGCCCACCAAATAAACAGAGCCCGCCACGACGACGAGTCCATTCGCTGGCGTCGCCTGCCAGGCCCGGCTCAGCGCCTGTGGTGCATCCTCGGCCGCAATTGCCAGGCATCCGGTGGCAGCAGCTGCGGCAAGCAGGTCGCCGGTTGAGGCGGTCCGCGGAGAGTCGACCGGCGTCACGACCACCTGGTCGAACAAGGGAAAGAGAATCTGCGCCATGTCGGCGATTGCCTTGTCGCGCAGGCAGCCGAAGACCAGCGTTGCGGATCGTGCCGGCTGCGCGTCGAGCATCGCCGAGACCTCGGAGCGCAGCGCCCACGCGGCGGCAGGATTATGGGCGACATCGAGCAGGACGTCAGCGCGACGGCCCTCGCCTCGAAACAGCTCCAGGCGCCCTGGCCAGCGGGTAGCCTTCACGCCTCGGGCCACGTCGGCTGCGGATATATTGTAACTATGACTGTTACATAATTCCGCCGCTGCGGCGATCGCCAGCGCGATGTTGCGTTGCTGGTGCTGGCCGGCGAGCGGAGAATCGATCTCGATCGCCTCGCCCATCACCCACGCCGCATAGCGATTCCGGCCCAAGTTCCTGCGACGGGCCGGGCGGGGGAATATATTCGGCCGCATTCACGCCGCGAACTCCGAGGCCCACCGCGATCTCGCCGAGCGCCTCGTTGGCTTCGCGATGCTGCGGCAGCGTGATCATGACGCCATTCGGCCTCAGGATTCCGGCCTTCTCGCGCGCAATCGCGTCGATGGTCGTTCCGAGCCACTCGGTGTGGTCGAGCGAGATATCGGTGATCACCGCGAGCAGCGGCTCGACGACGTTGGTCGCATCGAGGCGTCCGCCCATGCCTACTTCGAGAACGGCAATGTTTACCGCCTCGTCGGCGAAGTGCAGAAACGCCAGAGCGGTCATCGCCTCAAAGAAGCTGGAGTGATCGGGAAGCCGTCCGTCAGCCGCCAGGCGAGCGGCGGCCTCGTCGACCTGAAAGTACAGCGCCGCGAAAGCATCGTCGGCAATGTCTTCGCTGGCGGTGTTGTGCTCTGTGCCTTGCGCCCGGCGATCCGGGTTCAGAATGCGGATACGCTCATTCACCCGCGCCAGATGCGGCGAGGTATACAAGCCAACCTTGTAGCCGGCCGCGGCGAGAATGCTGGCCAGCGTCGCCGAGGTTGAGCCCTTGCCATTGGTGCCGGCGATGAGCACAGCAGGAAAGCGCTGATGCGGATTGCCTAGAGTTCGGCGAGAAGCGTACGCATCTCCTCCAGCCGAAACTTCCGCCGCGGAGCGCCCGGACTTGTCACGAGCTCACCGGCGAGCGCTTGCAATCCGTCGATGGCGGCTGAATAACTCATCTGCTCTTATTCTGCTCTTTAAGCCGTAGCTTCGCGCTCTGCCCCATAAAGTCGAGCGCCCGGATCAGGTAATCTTTCAATTCGCGCCGATCGACGACCGCATCGAGCATGCCATGTTCTAACAGGAACTCGGAACGCTGAAAACCCTCCGGCAACTTCTGCCGGATCGTCTGTTCTACCACGCGAGGGCCGGCGAAGGCGATGAGCGCTCCCGGCTCGGCGATGTTCAGATCGCCCAGCATGCCAAAGCTGGCGGTCACGCCGCCGGTGGTCGGGTCAGTCAGTACGGAAAGATAGGGCACCTTCGCATCGTCCAGCACCGCCAGCGAGCTCGATATCTTGGCCAGCTGCATCAGGCTGACGATGCCTTCCATCATCCGCGCCCCGCCTGAGGCGGCGACGATGATGAGCGGATGCCGCGTAGCCAGCGAGCGGTCGATCGCGCGGGCAATTGTCTCGCCAACGACAGCGCCCATGCTGCCGCCGATGAAGGCGTACTCCATCACGCTCAAGACGACGGAATGATGATTGAGATGGCCGACGGCATTGACGATCGCGTCATTGAGCCCGGTCTCGTCCTGGGCTTTGCGCAGCCGCGCCTTGTAGGGCTTCAGGTCGACGAAGTTCAGAGGGTCGGTCGACTTCAGTTCGAGATCGACGAGCTCGAAGCCGGGTTCGAGCAGGCTGGCGACACGTTCCCGCGCGCCCAATCGAAAGTGCTTCGCGCACTTGGGGCAGACCTGCAGGTTGGCCTCCAGATCGGCCTTCCATAAGACGGTCTTGCAGCCCTCGCACTTGATCCAGAGGCCCTCGGTCTTGACCCGCTTTTCGCCCGCTGAAGCCGCGCCTGAAGCGTCGTCCCCCGGTTGCGCGCCGTCCTGATTGTCGTCCCCGTTACTTTCCTGACGCTTAAACCACGACATCGAAAAACCTTTCTCGATCCGCGCAGAGGACGACCACGCCGAGCCTCCACCACAAGCTCCTAGTCTAATTGATCGAACGACCCTCTCAGGCGCTCGGGCTGGACTCGGCATCGACTTGGTTCGATTTTGTCTCTTCACTCCCGAGCAAGCGTCATTCTGACGACCGTAGGGAGGAAGAATCCCGGCGAAGCGCCGGTCGCGAAAATTCCGTAAGCTCTTTCGAAATGCCTGTCTTGGACAGCGGCGCGTTGGATTCTGGATCCTGAACGAGTAAGCCTAGAATTGCTGTGGGACTTGAAAGCCTTACAGAGGCCGAGAATTCCCGGGGATTCTTCCTCCCGATGGTTGTCAGAATGACACCCTGATATTGGTTCTGGATTGCAAGCCTCCCCGTTGTGCCAACGCCGACCAAAGTGGCGCTGTTTTCGGAGTGTAATGCTGCCCGCGATGGGCCGTCGCCTCAATGCCCGCCATGATAAGGATGTCCGGCGAGGATCGTGAAGGCCCGATATATCTGTTCTGCCAGCACCAGCCGCGCCAATTCGTGAGGTAGGGTGATCGCTCCGAGCGAAAGCACCAGCCCGGTACCGGCGCGGGCTTCGGCCTTTGCCCTCGACAGCGCAGCGTTCGACCAGCCGTCTGCCGGCCCTACCGCGAAGACCATGTTTTGCACGCCGTTGTCGCGGTGGCTGCGGATCCAGGTTGCCAGTTCTTCCGACGAAATCGCCTTGCCGCCGGGATCGAGGAGCGCTACGGCCGGCGTGGTGCGCCCCTTGAGCCTCTCGATCGCGGCGAGCAGAGTTTCTTCCGAAGCGAAGTCGGCGGCTTCGACTGCCGCATATTTCTCGATTCGCTCGAGATAGGACCCTGCCGCCCGGGAGAGCGACCGGGCGGGTTCGGCATTGGCGCCGCCCTTGCGAACCGCTGCCAGGAGAACACGCATGGTGTAGAGTTTAGCTGTACGCTATCTGTGGTGTTTACCTCTTCTTCACATTTCGGAAGCACGCTCCGTAATTGCGTACTGTGAAGCGAGGGAACAGAACCTGCGCCGTTTTCGTAACTAACGGCGGATAGTCCTGGTTATAAAGGCCTGCAGCAGTCAGGTCCGAAGTTTTTTCGATAGTTCTTTGCTTGGTCACTTAATTGCAAATTAGTAAACAGGCAAGCTGACTGAAAGCAAAAGAGCTAAAGAACACACTTCAGGAGCCACCAATATGCAGACTTTTCCCAGGCGCACCCTTTCTCTCTGTCTCGCGGCAATTCTCACCTTTGCAGTTTGCTGGTCCGGAAGCTCGGCGCTCGGCCAGGGGATCACCACCGGCAGTATCTCCGGAACGGTGACCGATCCCTCCGGGGCCGTCGTCTCCGGGGCGGCAATCACCGCTCTCGACCCCACCCGGGGAGCGAAACTCACCGCAGTATCCGGCGGTGACGGAGCCTTTACCCTCCGCCAGGTCCCTATCGGGAGCTACCAACTCACGGTTGCAGCCAATGGTTTCAGCTCGACGCAAGCCGACAACGTGCTGGTGCGCGCCGGCGCAACGACCGATCTCGGCGCTTTGGCACTGAAAATCGGCGCATCCGAGCAGGTGCAGGTCAATGCATCCGATGCGGTCCTTCTCGAGACCAGCGACTCCCAGGTCACCACCACCTTCAGCACCGAACAAATACAGAGCCTGCCGCTGAACAATGGCTTCGATACCGCAACCGAGCTCATTCCCGGAGTCGTCAGCACACATGGCGACAACTTCTCCAACACCAATGGAGACAATTTCTCGGTCAACGGTCAGAGCGGGCGCTACAACAACTTCGAGCTGGATGGGCAATCCAATAACGACAACACGATTGGCGGACCGCAGATCTTCTTCGGCAGCCAGGACGCGATCGCCCAGTTGCAGGTCATCACCAACGACTACAGCGCTCAATATGGCCGCAACGCCGGCGCGGTGGTGAACTACATCACGAAGTCGGGCAGCAACTCGTTTCATGGCAGCGCCTTCGAGTTTTATCAGGGCTCGTTCATGAGCTCGCTGCAGAATGAACAGAAGAACCCGCTCTTCGGCTACTGCACGGGTGGCGAAGACCCGACCACTACCGGTTGCACCGTGCCGCAGGTTCCGCGCTTTGTCGAAAACCGTTACGGCGGCACCATCGGCGGCCCGATATTTAAGGACAAGCTCTTCTTCTTTGGCAGCACCTTCTGGGACCGTGTCCGCACCGGAGCGGCGCCTTCGATCTCCCTGCCGAGCCTGACTCCCGATCCCACCGGCATCGCAGAGCTGGAGGCAGCCTTCCCCGGCAATTCCTCAGTAGCTGCCCTCGCGGCGCAGGGCCCATATGGCGTGAAGCAAGGCAATCCTCAGCCGGTTCCAAACAGCCAGGTGATCGAGAATATCACCGGCCCAGACGGGACGACTGTTCCCGTCGAGTTTGCCGGTGTGCAGAGGCTCATCCCGTCGCTGTTTAACGACGAGGAGGTGCTCGCGCGCGTTGACTGGCAGCCGACCCAAAAAGACCACCTATTTGTTCGCTACTTCTACCAGAACCAGTTGGAGACGGGGATAGAGGGCACCAGCATCGCCGCTGGAGACTTCGTCGACGTCCCCGCGACTTCCTATTCCGTCGGCGCAGATTGGTCGCATACCTTCTCGACAAACTGGGTCGACCAACTGCGCTACAGCTTCCAGGAGAGCAAGGTCTACTTCCAGGGGGGCGCGAATCCGACTTGCGTCGTCAATACGATCGCCGACTGCCCGGCACAGGTAAGCTTTAACGGCGGCAACAACGATCTTGGGTTCGGCGTCGACGCTGCCTTTCCCCAGGGCCGCACGGTGAAGGTCACACAGGTCCAGAACAACGCCGTCTGGACCCACGGAAAGCACACGCTTCTCTTCGGCGGAGAGTTTGATTATCAAAACTCGCCCATCGCCGGCCTTTTCAATTACAACGGACTCTATAACTTCGGGACATTCAATAACTTCCTTCAGAATGGGCCCGCCGGCAATCAGGCGTTCATCACCATTGCCAACGGCTTCCCATCGGTCCCATTTACTGAGCCGGACGCAGCCGGATACGTTCAGGACGACTGGAAGGTCTCGCCCTCTTTCACCGCACATATTGGTCTGCGCTGGGAGTTCTTCAGCCAGGGCCTGAACAAGCTCCACGACGAGACCGTAGCGACGGAATCGAATCCCGAGACCGCGATCTGGGATCAGAGCCTGCCGCTCTCAGTCCGCGTCTTCCCCTCAATCAACGAGTTTTACAAGGGATTCGAACCGCGGCTCGGCTTCGCGTGGAACCCGGCCATGGACAAGAAGCTGGTGGTGAGCGCTGGATATGCCATCAATGGCAATCCGGCGTATTACAACCTGTACATCCTCGCCTCAGCGGCTTCGCCGGTGGTCAATGCTAACTCGATCATCTGCGGCAACACGGCTTGCCTTCCCGGCAATGGGACTATCACCGGAATCAATGTCCGCTCGACAGCGTTGCCGTTTCTTCCTGCCGGCGATCCACGGCAGGCCACAGAACAAGCCTTTCCCAGCAACTTCCGCAACCCTTATGTGCAGACCTATACGCTGGGCATCCAACATCAGCTAGGCAGAGCGGCGGTTGGCGAAATTCGCTATGTCGGCGCAAAGACCACCAAAGACTTCCAGTCGATCGATCAAAACCCCTACTTGCTTCCGGTGCAACAGGCGCTGCCGAATTACGCCCCGGTGACGCTGTGCTCCGATCCGACCGCGACTGGGTACGGACGCCCCAACTGCGACTACGGAAATGTCTCTGGCATCACCAACGGAGGCTGGGCCAACTACAACAGCCTGCAGTTGAACCTGACCACGCAGGCCTATCGCGGCCTGACTTTCACCGCCTCTTACACGCACAGCAAATCGATCAACAACGCGACCGACGGATTCCGCAGCACCGGCGGCGCGGGTAGCTCCATTGCCTACCCGCAGAACCCGCTGAACACCAGTTCGGGGGAAAGCGGCCTGAGCGGCAATGACTTCCCCAATGTCGTCGGCATCAGCTTCCTCTACGCGGTGCCGAACTTCGTCAAGAGCCAGGGCTTGCTCTCCAAGGCAACCGGCGGCTTCCAGTTCAGCGGAATCTACCGATTCAACAGCGGCCAGGTTTACACCCCGTATCAGTTCCTTGCCGTGGACAGCAACACTGGCGATTCGAGCTTCTGCGATGCTGCCTTTAACGCCTCGACCCTGGGAGTGGACACTTGCCGACTGGTCGAATCGAACAAGAAGGCGGCCATCAACACGGTTGCCTACCTGAACCCCTACACCGGCCCACAGGATGAGAACGGCAATCCAACGCTGGGAACGCCGGAATATGTCGTTTACAACTCCGACGGCTTCAACTCCGATGGCGTGTATAACCCGGGAACGCCGATCGATCCCGCCAGCACCCGCTGGATCATCAACAACCAGGCATATGCCAGCGCGGTTGGAAATGCCTACCCCGGCTGGAGCCGCAGCCTTCTGCGTGGCCAGACGTTCAGTGACTTCGACGTGACTCTTACCAAAAACACTCCAATCACCGAGCGGGTCAATCTTCAGCTATCGCTCGCCGCCTATAACGTGCTCAACCAGATGTATCTCGGAACCGGCATCGCTCCAGTGGCATCCGGGGCATTTACATCCAATGACTTCAACAGCTCAGGCTCGGTGCCCGGCAACACCTCGGGAAATCGCTTCTTCCTCCTCGGCGGCAAGATCGTCTTCTGACGACAAGCCTGCGAGGATGCTAAGGGCCGGAAGCGATTCCGGCCCTTTTTTCGCGCCCGTTGCCTGGAAAAAGCCAGCCCCTTGAAAACCCGGCATCCGAGGCGCGCCCGGTCGCACAAAACGTTGGGGCGCAGGCTGAAACCGAGGGGCGTCGAAAAGGTCCTACGGAATTCCATAGCAAATTCCGCGAATCGGGAGTTACTTGAGATCAGGCCAGCACTAAGAATGGCTCGAATCATTAAGAAATGGAAACTCTTGTCGTTCCCATGCGCTTTGGCATCAAACATGCTCACCACCCCGCTCAACAAGACAAATAGACAGTAAATGGTTGTCGCTTAGATGCATCTTTTGCTTGGGATGGGTCGGAATAAGCCCCTCCAAAGAACTCAAGACCGATTGAGAGGGACACTATGCTACGTATCTGCAAGAATTTCTTCGCCGCCGCACTGCTCCTCGGAATAGGCTTTTCCACCAACTCCTTCGCCCAGGTCGACGCCGGTCGGATCACGGGAAGCGTCACCGACCCCAGCGGAGCCGCGATAGCCAATTCCAGCGTTCTCATCCACAATCTCAACACGGGCCTGGAACGCACCGCCCAGTCAAACGGCTCCGGCGAGTTCACTCTGCCCGGCGTTCCTACCGGCGTTTACAAGATCACCGTCACCTCAGCGGGCTTTAACCCGTTTACGGCGCAAGTTGAGGTGACTGTTGGCGGCACGGTATCAGTGGAAGCCAAGCTGGGCGTGCAGAGCACCAATTCCCAGGTCGAGGTCACCGTCTCCGGCATCGCGCAGATTAACACCACGACTCCCGAAGTTGCCCAGGTTATCGACAGCAGCCAGCTGCAAAACCTCCCCAGCCTGACCCGTAACCCTTACGACTTTGCGGCCCTCTCGGGTAACGTATCCAGTGATTCCATGGGCGCAACCTCGCCAAACGGCGTCGGTATCGCGATCAACGGTCTACGGTCAGCCAGCACCGAGATCCTTTTGGATGGCGTGGAGAACGTCAACCTCTTCGGCGCCAATGTAGGTCAAACGATACCCCTCGATTCGGCCGCCGAATTCCGCTTGATCTCCAACGGTTTTTCGGCTGAATATGGCCGCGCCTCCGGCGGCATCATTAATCTGGCCACGCGCAGCGGCACCAACACTTACCATGGCGCTCTCTACGAATACAACCGTATCTCCGCTCTCGCCGCCAACACCTACAACGAAGACGCCGTCAACTACTACAACCGCCTTGCCGGCGAACCCAACCTGCCCCATGACCGCTTCGTTCGCAACCAGTTTGGATACGCCTTCGGAGGCCCGGTCCTGCCCAAGCTCAAGGACAAGGTCTTCTTCTTTTCCAACACCGAGTGGACACGAGTCCGTAGCGCCGGCCAGCAGTTCGCTCTGATTCCCACCCAGGCATTCCTTGCGACCACCGCCCCCAATACCCAGGCCTTCTTTACCGAATACGGGAAATTGGCCCCCAACGCCGTTCTCGGAGCCGTCAGTCCTGACCTACCCCAGTTCCAGCAGGTCAGCTATACGGTCGCGTCGGACGCCGGGGCCGGAACTCCACAAAACACCTGGGAGACGCTCAATCGCGTCGACTGGAACATCTCCGACAAATCGACCTTCTTTGCCCGCTACGGGCTCGACAGCTTCTTCTTCTTTCCCGGTACCGTGGCTTCCAGTCCATATGCGGGTTACGACACCGGAGAATCGGACTACGATCAGGCCATCCTGCTCAGCTTCAATCACATCTTTACTCCCAACCTGATCAGCTCCAGCAAGCTCTCCTACAATCGCTTTAACGACCAGCAGCCGCTCGGCACTGCGCCGGTCGGGCCTACGCTCTACACCAACAGTAGTTCCACCACTTCGATAAACGGCACAGACATCGCCTTCCCCGGCTATCTTCCCTTTTCCCCCGGCGACGCGATCCCTTTTGGCGGCCCGCAAAACTTTTACCAATACGGCGAAGACCTCACCTGGATCAAGGGAGCGCACAGCCTCCGCTTCGGCGGCGCATTCGATCAGCTCCGCGACAACCGGGTATTCGGCGCTTATGAGAATTCTGTCGAAGGCCTGGCCAGAACTTCGGGCAGCTTCGCAACCAGCGGCATCGCCAACCTGATCAGCGGTAACCTCTACAACTTCCAGGGCGCAGTCGATCCCCAGGGTAAATACCCCTGCACCTATACCTATAACTCAGCTACCGGCGTGACCACCCAAAACATCGTTCCGGCCTGCACCTTGACTCTTCCCGTCAGCTCACCCAGCTTTACCCGGCAGAACACTTTTAACGACGGGTCTTTCTACGGGCAGGACACCTGGAAGGCGACCCCGCGACTTACCCTCACTGCCGGGATTCGTTGGGAATACTATGGTGTTCAACACAATCACAACCCCGCCGTCGAATCGAACTTCTTCTTTGGTTCTGGCAGTAATCTGTACGAGCAGATCCGCAACGGCCAGGTGGAAACAACGAGCCAATCCGGCGGCATCATCGACAAAAGCCTGAAGAACTGGGCTCCTCGCCTGGGCGCCGCCTGGGACGTCTTCGGCGACGGCAAATGGTCGGTTCGTGGCGGGTATGGCATCAGCTACGAACGTAACTTCGGCAACGTAACCTACAACGTCATTCAGAACCCGCCCGGATACGCCGTCGTCTCGGTAATCAACGGCGTAGACGTTCCGTCCCTGCCCATCTCCAACGACAATGCCGGACCTCTCGCCGGGACCGGAAGCAAAGCGCTGCCTCGAGTGAGCCTGCGCGCAGTTGACACCAAGATACCGGTTGCTTATGCGAACCAGTACAGCCTCGATGTCTCTCACGAGATCGTTCCCGGAACCACCGTTTCCCTCGAGTACTCGGGCACCCGAGGCATCCACCAATACACCATTTACAACATCAACCGGGAATACTATGGCAACATCTTCCTCGGCGATGATCCCAACAATTCGCCCGGCAATGCCTTGAACTACCAGTATTCCAACATCAACTACCGCGCAGCCAATGGCGACAGCTACTACAACGCCTTGAATCTCCGGCTCGAGTCCCAGAACTTCGCCAACCAGGGCCTACAGATCATCTCCAACTACACGCGTGGCCGTGCCATGGACACACTGAGCTCCACCTTCAGCCAGTCTGGCAACAACTTCAACCTGGGGAACATCGATCCGTTCGATGTCGCTTATGACCGCGGCAACGCCGATTACGACACCCGCAACCGGCTCGCTCTGGCGGCTATTTATGAGCCGAAGTTCCTGACCTTCAGTGGCAAATCTGAAGTCGTTCAGTCCCTCTTAGGGGGATGGACTATCGCGCCCATCTTCTCCGCCAATTCCGGTACGGCTTTCACTGTCTACGACTGTTCCTTCGCTTACTACACCTGCCCGCGGGTCATTAATTCCCCCGGTCTCAAATTCAAGGGAACTGCTCAGGCCGAAGAAGGTCAACCAAACGCCTTCAACTTCATCACTCTGCCCAACGGTTCGTTCAACCCGTACATGGATCCGATCGCGGGCGGCAGCGACATGCCCACCTGCAACGGTAATAACTGCTACCTCGAACCCGGCCTCGAACGCAACCAATGGTATGGGCCGGCTTTCTGGAACATGGACGCTGGCGTCTACAAGAACTTCAAGATTAAGGAACGCTATACCCTCCAATTCCGCGGCGAATTCTATAACATCTTCAACCACCACAATCTTTATGTGAATGGCGGGAACTCCGACATCGCCGAAGTCAGCGCGGTCCAGGCTGCCAAAGGCGCTCCGGGCGGAATCCCGACACCTGACGATGAACGCCGCAACATCCAACTTGCCTTGCGTTTGCAGTTCTGAGGCAAGCAAGACAGAACCACTTCGGGCCGGGATTGCTCCCGGCCTTTTTGTTTGATGCTTGTCTCCTTTGAATTCTTAGATAGCTCGCAGATCCGGCGTAGCGAAATACCAACACTCAAGCTCACGACCGTCGCTACGGCCCGACTGGAAAGATCTGCACCCTGCTGAAGCCGTGAGACAATGTGGCGACACTGGCACGAAGGGGCACAATGGATCGCAGGCAATTTCTGGTCGATACTGCGCTTGCGGCCGGAGTGCTTGCGAGCCGGAATAGGGCGAGCATGTCGACTGAAGAGTTTGGTCCCGAGCGGATTGTCCTGAAGGCGAACGGATTCACCTTCGACGCTCTTGCGGCGGGGCCGAAAGATCGGCAGCTGATCCTGATGTTGCATGGCTTTCCGCAATTTGCGGACGCCTGGACGAGGGTGATGCGTCCGCTGGCAGCGGCTGGTTATCGGGTGGTGGCGGTCGATCAGCGGGGGTATTCGAACGGTGCGCGGCCGCTTCCGGTAAGCGACTATACCTCCGATAAGCTGGCCTCGGATGTGGTGGGTTTCGCCGATGCGCTGGATACTCCGCAGTTTCATCTTGTGGGTCACGACTGGGGCGGCGCGGTGGCGTGGAAGGTGGCCGCTACCTATCCGAAGCGGCTACGGAGCCTGTCCGTGCTCTCGACGCCTCACCTCGATGCGTTCGCCGCTGCGCTCAGGACGGACCCGAAGCAACAGGAGCTTTCGGGCTATTTCGCACTGTTTACAGCGCCGAACCACGCGGCGGAAAAGGCGCTGCTAGCCGACGATGCCAGGCTTCTGCGCGGGGCATATATGGGTAAGGTGCCCGCAGCCGAGGTCGAGGCCAATGTGCGCCGGTTTGCCGACGATGGAACCTTGACTGGAGCTTTGAACTGGTACCGCGCCTCCGCCCTGGGCAGCAGCGGCAGCGAGATCGGGCCCATCACGGTGCCGACACTTTATATCTGGGGCGATCAGGATCAGGCGCTCGGCGAAGTCGCGGCGCTCGCGACGGCAAAGTATGTGAGTGGCCCGTATCGCTTTGAGCGATTGACCGGGAAGTCTCACTGGCTGCTGGAAGAGTGTCCCGATGAGGTTTCCAGGCTGGTGCTGGCAGAGGTGAAAGAGAACCAAGGCCTGCCGGCAGCTAGCCGCTCTTCTTCGCCGCCTTCTTGACCACCCTCTTGGCGGCGACCGTTTTCGTCGCGGCGCTCTTTTTCTTTGCCGCAGTTTCCTTTGCAGCGGTCTTTTTGACGGCCGTCTTCTTCGGCGCGGCGCTGGCTGTGCTCGCCGCCTTCTTCGCTGCGCTTTTGGCCGGAGCTTTCTTGCGCGCCGCCGCGACCTTTTCCTTCAGCGCGGTCTTCAATTGTTCGATGTCCAGGCTGGTCGCCGACTTCCTGAGCCGCTCGATGTCGTAGTAGGCGCGCTTCTCGGCGACGAAGATGTGGACGACGAAGTCGACGTAGTCCATCAGCACCCACTCGCCGAGGCGGCGTCCCTCGACGGCGTTGGGATAAGTGGCGAACTCGCGCTTCATGCGCAACTCGATCTCGTCAGAGATCGCGACGACCTGGCGCGTGTTGGCGCCGCTCATGATCAGGAAAAAATCGGTGAAGCCGGATTCGCTCTTGTCGAGCTCCAGGATGCGGGTGTCTTCGGCTTTCTTTCCTTCACCGGCCGCGGCTGCGGCCAGCACCATCTTTCTCGTTTCCGCTGTTGCCATCAACTCTCGACGACTCTCCTCAAGTCAAACTCCATCGTATCTTGCGGTGAATGAAGAACGCCAATCGGGAATGATGTGTGGCCTCAGTGATACAAGCCTTTTTCGCGAATGTAGCGCTGCACGGCGGGAGACAAGACGCCTTCTTCCGACTCTTCGCCGGCGAGCGCGGAGCGGATGTGGGTTGCGGAGATGTCTTCGTGCAGGTCGGGCATTAGATAAAGGTGGGATTGCGCTCCGCTCTGAATTCTGGAGGGACCAGGTCACGACCCCGGCTGGACTGTTGCCGGGGGGCTCCCGTTCGGCGCGGATGGAAGCGGGGAGCGCTTCGGGGAGGTCCTCGACCGAGAAACCGGGGCGGCCGGCGACGATGAAGCCGGCGAGAAAAGGAAGCTGCTCCACGCCGTGCCACTGCTTTAGCGAGAGGAAGGCATCGGCTCCCAAGAGGAAGTAGAGCTCGTCGCCGGAAGTGAGACTGGCCTTAATCGCGGTGAGCACGTCGATGGTGTAGTTGGGCTGGCCGTCGCTGCGCGGTGCGTCGATTGTGGATGGAAGGATTCGCGGATCGCCGGCAGCGGCGAGCTCGACCATTGCGAGGCGATCGGCGAAGCTGGTGGAGAATCCGCCGGGTTTGAGCGGCTGCACGCCGACCGGGGCCATCCACACCGTGTCGAGCGCAAGCCGCTCGATCGCCGCGCGCGCTATCGCCAGATGCCCGCGATGAGGAGGGTCGAAACTTCCGCCGAAGAACGCGATGCGCATCAAGCCTCATACTAAATGGATGTCGCGCACGATTGGGAGCAGTCCCCTGTTGCGGATCGCAGCGTCGGCATCTGAGCTATGGCTATCGAGACTGCATATATCGGACTGGGCTCTAATCTGTCTTCTGTCGCGGGCGATTCGAAGGCGACGCTCCTTGCCGCTATTGAGCGGCTCGGGGCGCTGGGCACGGTGTCGGCGCGGTCTTCTTTTTATGAGGCGGAGCCGGTCGGCGATGCTGACCAGCCGCGCTTCGTCAATGCCGTGGTCGCGGTCGAGACTGAGCTCCCGCCGCTCGCATTGCTCGATCGGCTGCTGGCGATCGAGCGCGAGTTTGGTCGCGATCGTTCTCACTCGGTAGCGAAGGGGCCGCGCACTCTCGATCTCGACCTTTTGCTGATGGGTGATTGCGTGCTCAATGAAGACCGGCTGACGCTGCCTCATCCAGAGATGGCGATACGGCGCTTTGTGCTGGCGCCACTGGCCGAGATCGCGCCGGAGATTGTTCATCCGGTTGCAGGCAAGACCATTTCGACCTTGCTGAAAGAGCTTCGCGACGAAGGCCAAAACCGTGTCGCAGCCGTCTACATTTCGTAAGCGTCTGCTGTTCAGGCGGTTATCCTAAACTCACATGACTCGTATCCGAAGAGCTTTGAGCGTTCTGTGCATGAGCCTCGCCTTTGCTGGGGCGTCATCCACCGTGCTCGCTCAGGCGGAGAAGCCGGGCATAACGCGCTGGACGGGCGGCCATGTCGTCGATACGCAGAGCCAGCCGATTGCGGGAGCGCGGATCACGGCGACGGATGGCAGCGTGCTCGCGGTCACTGACCTCGGTGGACAATTCAGCGTTCCAGCCGGCACAACGAGTATCGAATTGACCGCGGTTGGATTTAGCCCAGTCACAGTTACAATTAGCGGATCGGCTCTTCCCGAGATCACTCTGAAGCCGGTCGCGGAGACGCAATCGGTCACCGTCACCGCATATCTCGCTCCGGTTGGCTTGCTCGACAGCCCGGCAAGCACGCGCAATCTCACGACGACCGAGTTGAACGAGGCTGCGTCGCCGGTGCTCGATGACAAGATCCGGCAGATTCCAGGCGCGGAACTGTTTCGGCGCTCGAGCTCGCTGGTGGCCAACCCGACATCGCAGGGCATTTCGCTGCGCGGTCTCGGTTCTACCTCGGCGAGCCGGACGCTTGTCTTAAGCGATGACATTCCGGTGCTCGATCCTTATGGAGCGTGGGTCCACTGGGAGGAGTTTCCCGAGCTGAGCATCAAGTCGGTCGATGTGGTGCGGGGCGGCGTCTCCGATCTTTATGGTTCGAGCGCCATTGGGGGCGTGATCAACGTTGTTCCGGTGCGGCCCTCGGGCAATTCGCTCGACCTGCTGGGCAGCTATGGAGGGCAGAACACCACCGATGACGGCTTTCTCGGTTCGCTGCAATCGGGCAAGTGGAGCGGCCTTGCCGCAGGTGGCCTGGTGCGCACTGATGGCTATATTTTGACGGCGCCTTACGAGCGCGGGACGGTGGATATTCCTTCGAATATTCACGCAGAAAATGGCCTGGTGGAGATCGATCGCAGCTTTCTCTCTACCGGGAGGGCGTTCCTGCGCGGCAGTGTTTTAAACGAGGCGCGCTGCAATGGAACTCCAATTCAAAACAATGCAACGCGGCTCTGGCGCTATGCGACGGGCGCGGACTGGACTGCTTCGTCGGGAGGCAGCCTGGTCTTTCGCGTCTTTGGCGATGATGAAAACTACCGGCAGAGTTTCTCGACCATCGCGACGAACCGCGACTCGGAGTCGTTGAACAAGCGCGCTTACACGCCTGCGCAGGAGCTTGGGGCCGCGGCGCACTGGACGCAGCCCATTGGAGCGAAGGTTGTTGTCGTGGGTGGGGCCGACACCCATGATGTGCGCGCGACCGACTATGAAACCAGCTATAAGTTGAACCTGCCCACCGGCACCGTCGATACCGGCGCGCGCCAGCGGCAGACCGGCATCTATGCCGAGGGACTGTGGACGCCGGCCAAATGGACGATCAGCGCCGGGGGCCGCATCGACCACTTCTCCAATTTTGACGCGAACCAATGGACGAACCCGCCGCTCGCGCACAACAGCCTTCCCAATATCTCGGAGACGGTCTTCGATCCGCGCCTGGGTGTATCTCGACGCTTGACCAGCAATTTCGCCTTGAGCGCCTCAGCCTTTCGCGCCTATCGCGCGCCGACGCAGAATGAGCTCTACCGCAGCAGCCAGGTGGGCCAGGAGCTGACCAAGCCGAATCCGAATCTACGCTCTGAACGAGCAACGGGCTGGGAGACCGGCGTCACCTGGATGACTCGGTACAACACCTACCTGCGCGCCAGCTATTTCTGGACGCAGGTGAATCGCCCGATCACGGCGCTCACCGTCAGCACGACGCCGACGCTGATCACCGAGGTACGCGAGAACCTGGGCCAGATCGAGAGCCGCGGCGTTTCGCTGGACGCGGAGACGACTCCGATGCACTGGCTCTCGCTGATCGGCGGGTATCAATATGCCGATGCGACGGTGACCAAGTTTTCGCAGCAGCCGCTCATGGTCGCTTGCGGGCACCCGGATACCACGCTGGTTGGCTGCCGCATTCCGCAGGTCGCTCAAAACATGGGTACGCTGCAGGCGAGGTTCAGCTATCCGAAGATTGGGGTGCTGAGCCTGCAGGGGCGCATCAGCGGAAGCCAGTACGACAACGACCTCAACACCTACCTGTTGCATAGTTATTTTCGGCTGGATTGTTATGCTTCGCGGCAGATTGGGAAGCGATTTGAGGTCTTTGCGACGGGGGAGAATCTTTTCAACCGCGCGATCGAGGTCGGGCGGACTCCTACGCTGACACTGGGAACGCCGATTGTGGGGAGGTTTGGCGTTCGGGTTCGGCTGGGTGAATAAGCGGTGCGCCTTAGTCGCGATGCAGGATGCTCGCCACGTCACGGCTGCCGTGCAGAACTCTCGCGATTCCTATATAGCCTTTTCCGATTGAATAAATGATGAGGTAGGGATGCACAACCCAGAACCGACGCGGTAGCGAGGTTAGATCCTGTCGTACGTGTCCCACTCCCGGATTTTTCGCGATAAAAGCGAACGCGTCCGTGACTCCTCTCAAGAGCTCTAGCGTCTTCTCTCTACCGAACGCACTCTCGAGATACTTCTTAATATCGCGTAAGTCCTTCTGGGCCTCGTCCGAAAGCCTATACGCTTTCACTTACAGCCTTGAACCGCTTGGCTCAGCCAGGTCCCTCAATAGTTCATCCATGAAGGTTTCTCCATCTACCCAGCGGCCCTGTTCCAGAGAGTCAAAGCCGGCTTGTATATCTGCGCTGAGCGAGGCAATGGAGCGTTGTCGCTCCTCCATCAGCCTTACCGCCTCGTTTACCAGATCATCCGCTGAGGCAAACTGTCCTGAGGCGACTCTCTGTTGCACAAAGCTTTCCCGTTCAGGCCCGAGTTTCACGCTGATCATCCCGCCCTCCAATCGACCTTAGAAGTTAGACTACTCTCTGACCATCTTGAACTTCCAGATACATACAACCTCGGGAACGGCGCGCCGATTCCGCCATGACTCTGCCCCATGCGACGGTGCAAACGCCGGTCTTTATGCCGGTCGGGACGCAGGCGACCGTGAAGGCAATTCCGCAGCATTTGCTCGAAGAGCTGGGCGCGCAAATCATTCTTGGCAATACCTATCATCTGTATCTCCGTCCCGGACATGAGCTAATTCGCAAGCTTGGCGGGCTGCATCGGTTTATGAGCTGGCCTCGCGCATTGCTGACCGACTCCGGAGGCTTTCAGGTCTTTAGCTTGAGCGACTTGCGCAAGGTCACCGAAGACGGGGTGCAGTTTCGTTCGCATCTGGATGGCTCGTCGCATTTCTTCTCACCCGAACATTCGATCGATGTGCAGATCGCGCTCGGCGCCGACATCATCATGGCGTTCGATGAGTGCACCGAGTATCCGGCTGACTATGCTCGCGCCCGCAAGTCTCTCGACCTGACCTTACGCTGGGCTCAGCGTAGCAAGGACCACTTCGCCGCCCATCAGGAAGAAAGGCCGTGGGCCGGAGGCATTCGCTGGGCAGACGCAAAGCCTCTTTGGAATCGTTCAAGGCGGTATGTTTCCCGATCTACGCCGCGAAGCTGCAGAGCGGCTCGTCGAGATGGATTTCCCCGGCTACGCCATCGGCGGCCTCAGCGTTGGCGAGCCGCGCGCGCTGACCCGGGAGATGATCGAGGCGACGCTTCCCTATCTGCCGGTCGACAAGCCTCGCTATGTGATGGGGGTGGGTTATCCCGAAGAGATCGTGGAATATGCGGCGATGGGCGTTGACATGATGGACTGCGTTCTGCCGACGCGGGCGGCGCGCCATGGGCTGCTCTTCACCTCGGAAGGTCGGCTCAACATCAAGAACCGGCGCTTTGCCGAGGACCAAGGGCCGCTCGATCCGGAGTGCGGCTGTATGGTCTGTGCGCGGTATAGCCGCGCCTACCTGCGCCATCTATTTGTTACCCAGGAGTTGCTGGGAGCGGTCCTGAACACGCTTCACAACCTGGCCTTCTACCTTGACACGATGGAATCGGTACGCGATGCTATTCAGTTAGGGGTTCTTCCGGCCCTGCTTGCACGGGTGCGCGCTCGCACGAAGGACGCCGCAGCCAGCAAGTCCTGACCGGATCGACCATGTAGGAAGCAGCAGGCAGACGGGTCCAGCGGTTTCCCGGGTGGTTTTCCGGGGTGCCAGCGCCCTCCTCCGAGCCTTGTAAGACTGCCCAGTCCCTTGCAGCTTGGCGCCATCGACCAGCCGATGTGCCATTGTGCCTGCACTCGCTGGATAAGTTCAGGGCCTTCCGCCGTTACAAACGATCTTATGAACGGGAGGGTGAGGCTCTTCGGTTGAGCGCACCTCTCGATAGAAAGAATGTGTCTTGATGTCGCTCCTCGCCTTCGCGCTTCCCGCCCTGCCGCCCGGTATGGTGTCTTTTCTATACATCCCGTTGATCATCGCGGTTTTCTATTTCCTGATGATCCGCCCGCAGCAGACCAAGCAGAAGCAGTGGAAAGAGATGCTCGACAATCTCAAGCCCGGCGACAAGGTCACCACCACCGGCGGGATGCGGGGGACGATCATCGCGCTTCGCGATGACGCCGTGCAGCTCCGCCTGCCCCCTGACAATATCAAGGTCGAGATCGCGAAGAGCGCGATCGCCTCCGTCACCACTCCAGAGGAAGGCGCGTAAGGCCGGGCCGCGAAAATTCCATGCGTAAGAATCTCAATACCAAAATCATCGTTATCCTGGCGGCCATCGCTGTCTGCATCTTCGGCATCATTGGCGTTCCTCACGGCGTCACCCCGAAAGCGCTGAAAGAGGCCATCGCCAGCCGCATCAACCTGGGCCTCGACCTGCGCGGCGGCACGCATCTTGTTCTTCAAGTGCATGTCGAGGAGGCGGTCGGCACGACCACCGACTCCGACGCGGCGCGCATCCAGAACCAGTTGCAGACGGCCGGAATCACGGTTGGTTCGGTGACCCGGGACCCGGCGCATGCCGACGTCATCCAGATTCAGGGCGCTCCGCCCGATCGCGTGGGTGACATTCGCACGACGCTGAACAACAGCTACAGCACGACCTACGACATCGCCTCGGCCAGCGGGAGCTCCTGGACTTTGACCATGAAGGGGACCGCGGTCAAGGACCTCGAGCAGCGCACGCTCGAGCAGGCGATCGAGGTCATCCGCACCCGCATCGACTCGCTGGGCGTGACCGAGCCGGTGATCCAGGAATACAACCTGGGCAGCAACCAGATCCTGGTCGAGCTGCCGGGGGTGAGCGATCTGGCGCGCGTCCACGACATTATTCAATCCACCGCGCGGCTTGAGATCCATGCCGTGGAGGGTGGGCCGTGGCCGGATGAAGCCTCCGCACTGCAGGCCCTGGGTGGATCTGTGCCCTACGATTCGGTGCTGCTGCACGAATTGGCTGGAACTGCGGCCCCGGGCAGCCCCGACGAGGTTTACCAGATCAAGAAGGTGGCCGAGGTCGGCGGCACCGATATTCGCGACGCGCAGACCGGGCGCAACCCCAACACCAATGAGCCGCAGGTTGTCTTTTACCTGACGACGGCCGCTGGCGACCGTTTCGCGCAGTTTACCGGCGCAAACAAGGGAAAGTCTCTGGCCGTCGTTCTGGACAACAAGATCCGGGAGGTCGCGACTATCCGCGACCAGATTCGCGACACGGGCACCATCTCCGGCGGCTCGATGGGCGAGCAGCAGGCCAAGGACTTGTCCATGCTGCTGCGTACCGGCGCGCTTCCCGCCTCGATCAGCTACCTGCAAGAGAGCACGATTGGCCCGTCGCTGGGCGCGGACTCGATCCGCCAGGGCGTGATGGCATCGGTGGTCGGCATGCTGGTGGTGATGGTCTTCATGTTGATCTATTACCGGGGGGCGGGCATCAATGCCGATCTGGCTCTGGTGCTGAACCTCGTCATTCTGCTGGGCTTTATGGGTTACAGCGGATCGTTCCTGACGCTGCCGGGCATCGCCGGGGTCATCCTCACCGTTGGTATGGGTGTGGATTCCAATGTGCTGATCTTTGAGCGCATTCGTGAAGAGCTGCACGCCGGCAAGTCGCCGGGCGCGGCCGTCGACCAGGGGTTTGCTCATGCCTGGACGACGATCATCGATACCCACGTGACGACCATCGTTTCGGCGGCGATCCTGTTCATTTTTGGCACCGGCCCGGTGCGCGGCTTTGCCGTCACGCTGACGATTGGCCTGCTGGCCAACCTGTTTACTGCGGTCTTTGTGTCCAGGGTGATATTCGATGCCAACCTCAACCGCAAACAGCGCGGAGAGGCGCTGTCGATTTAGAGAAAGGCCGGCGGGGCAGCTTCGGTTGCCGGGCCATTTCAATCAAGTTTTTTATAGGCGGAATTCGTGGAACTGTTTCATGGCGTAAATATCGACTGGCTTGGCAAGAAGTGGTACTTCCTCGCCTTCTCGCTGCTGTTCAGCGTCTCTGGCGTGCTTAGCCTTCTCTTCTGGCATCATCTGCCCCTGGACGTGGACTTCCAGGGCGGCACGCAGGTGCGGGTCAAGTTCGACCACAAGCCGGACATCGATCGCATCCGCGTGGCGGCCGATCGGGCCGGGCTTCGCGACAGCCGCATCACGACGTACACTGCGTCCGCAGCCAACGCGACCAACAGCAATGAAGTAATCATCGCGTTGCCGCAACGGGACACGAAGGAGATCAGCCTCGATGCGGGGCGCGCCGCCATCCTGAACGCCCTGGACACGAACTACGCTGAAAACAAAGCCGAAGTCCGCAGCGTGGAGATCGTCGGCCCCCAGGTAGGGGCGGAGCTGCGCAACAAGGCGCTGCTGGCCACCGGCTATTCGCTGGCCGGCATGCTGGTCTACCTCTGGTTCCGCTTTGAGCTGATCTATGGGGTCGCGGCGGTCGTCGCGGTCTTCCACGACACGTTGATTACGCTGGGCTTCTTCAGCCTTTTCAATTACGAGATCTCGCTGACCGTGATCGCCGCGATTCTCACCCTGATCGGTTACTCGATGAACGACACCATTGTCGTCTTCGACCGAATACGGGAGAACCTGGCGACCTCTCGCCGCGAGGGCCTGGCCGACGTCGTCAACCGCAGCATCAACCAGACGCTGAGCCGGACGGTGCTCACCTCGGGACTGACCTTCCTGACCGTGCTTTCGCTGTTTTTCTTCGGCGGCGAGGTGCTGCACCCGTTCTCGTTTGCCCTGGTCGTCGGAATCCTGATCGGCACTTATTCGTCGATCGCGGTGGCCGCGCCCATGCTCGTAGCCTGGCAACAATCGCGCGCGCCCAAGGGGCGCACACCAGCCCTTCCCGCAGCCAAAAGGAGCCGTGCCTAAAGCAGCCTCAGATTCGGGTTTGACATCTTGCCGGGGTAATATAAAATCCACTTTCTACAACTTCTGTGGGATTCCCGGCTTCGGGATCAAAAAGTTCTCTAGCGGTGTCTACAAGATTCAGAACCGAACGTCTTATGTGAGGTAGGCCATGTTCGAAGACAGCCTGATTGAATCGGGCGGCAGGTTAAAGACGAAGAGCAAGTACTGGGCGATTGGGGCCTTTATCTTGAATGGCAGTATTCTGGTCCTGCTTGCCCTGCTTCCGTTGATCAACCCCGAAGCATTGCCGAAGCAGGCCCAGGCCATGCTGCTTGCGGCGCCACCGCCGCCACCGCCCCCCCCCCCGCCTCCGCCACCAGCCGTGAAGGTCGTTCAGATCAAGTCAGAGATGATGAACAATCAACTGACGGCGCCGAGCAAGATCCCCAAAGTCATTAAGCAGATTACCGAGTCCGCGGCTCCGCCTCCGTCTTCGGGCGGCGTGGCCGGCATGGGCGGCGATCCAAATGGCTCAGCGGGCGGCGTCATGGGCGGCATCCTCGGCGGCATCGGCACCGGAGCGCCGGTCGTGAAAGCGGCCCCGCCGAAGAGAATCAACGTCTCTGGAGGCGTCATCGCCGGCAACATCCTGGTGAAGACTCAGCCGCAGTATCCGGCGATTGCGAAGGCGGCGCGCATCCAGGGAACCGTGGTGCTCCAGGCCACCATCTCCAAGGAAGGCACCATTCAAGGCCTTCAGGTGCTAAGTGGTCCGCCGATGCTGCAGCAAGCGGCTCTGGACGCAGTCCGTTCCTGGCGGTATAAACCTTACTTGCTCAATGGCGAGCCAGTCGAGGTGGGAACCACGATCAACGTAGTATTCAGCCTGGGCGGCTGAGGTAACGCATATGCGCCGCTGAGGTGCGGTCCGCCGCAACGGTTTTCCATTCCATCGCAGTAGGTCAGATTCGGAAAGTAACATCCAGCACGTGAACACCCCAGGAGGAAAGATTCAGTGATTCTCGCTCACCTAACTCACATCGCATTTCACCCGGCAACTCTCAGCTTCTTCCAGGACCAGGCGGTGGTCGGCTTCGGCCCTCTCGACCTCTGGCACAACATGGGCAATCTGGCCAAGTGCGTGGTCATTGTCCTCTTCATCATGTCTATCTGGTCGCTGGCCGTCATCATCGATCGCGCCCTCTACTTTGCCGCCGCGAAGAAGCAATCCCGCGAGTTCGCTCCCCGGGTTGCCGGCGCGTTAAAAGAAGGCAAGCTCGATGAGGCCATCAAGGTCGCCGATCGCAACAAGAAGTCGCACCTGGCCGAAGTGGTCACCGCGGGCCTGCAGGAGTTCCGCAACTTCGGCAGCGGCGGCGCGATCACCGAGGAGCAGATCGAGAGCAGCCAACGCGCTCTCGAGCGGTCAGAGGCAATCGTTCACGCCAAGCTGAAGCGCGGACTGGGCGGACTGGCCACGATCGGGTCGACGGCGCCGTTTATCGGCCTCTTCGGAACGGTGGTCGGTATCCTCAACGCCTTTCAACAGATCGCAACCCAGAAGACCTCCGGTATCGGCGCGGTCGCCGGCGGTATCTCGGAAGCCCTGGTCACTACCGCCTTCGGATTGCTGGTCGCGATCCCGGCGGTTATGACCTTCAACTACTTCACCGGCAAGGTTGAGTCCTTCGACGTCGAGATGGATAACTCCTCCAGCGAGCTCGTCGACTACTTCATCAAGCAGAGCCGGCGGTAGTTGCAGGCGACGAGCGCAGATGTGGGTGAGAATCATCGTGCGGAGTGGGTCGCCCCTGGGCGGTCCACTCCCCGGTTTTTAACCACCGATATGATTCGCTCGTACCAGCTTCTTCACGCGTAGACCAGAAACCAAAGCATGGGGCGCAGTAATGTCAATCTCTAAGCGAGACGAAGGAAAAAAGGTCAACTCCAACATCAATGTGACGCCGATGGTCGACGTCATGCTGGTGCTGCTCATCATCTTCATGGTCATCACCCCTATGTTGCAGAACAAGGTGAACGTCGACCTGGCCAAGGTCGACAACCCGACGCCGATGGCGGATGCCGACAAAGAAGACGCCGTGGTCGTCGCGGTGACCCGCGACGGGCGGATTTTCCTGGGCCAGAACCAGGTCTCCGAAGCCGACCTGAGCTCTAAGGTGGCTGACGCTCTGAAAGACAAGACCAGCAAAGAGATCTACATCCGCGCCGATGCCCGGGCCAAATATGGCACCGTCACCGATGCGATCGACGACGTGCGGTCTGCGGGCGTCGATGAAGTCGGGCTGTTGACCGAGCAGCGCCAGACGCTGACCAAGCCTCCGGCCGCTGCGGGCGGACAATAAAGTTCGCAATAAGTTGTTTGGCAGTTTTGAATTCAAGAACGGGAAATTAAGAGAACCGAGGAATTGACTTATGGCAATGGGCGGTGGAAGCGGACCGGGTGGTCTCTCATCGGATATCAATGTCACCCCACTGATCGACGTATTGCTGGTGCTGCTGATCATCTTCATGGTCATCGTGCCGGTCACCCCAAAAGGCCTCGACGCGCTGGTGCCGCAGCCCCCGAAACACCCCAACCAGGACCAGCCGAATGACCGGACGATCGTTGTCCAGATCACCTCGCGGCCGGGCGGCGGTGATCCCGGCTATAAGATCAACGAAGACGACGTCTCCAAGGCCGACCTGCTGACCAGGCTGACGACGATCTTCGCGACCCGCGCGGAGCGCGTCATGTTCGTGAAGGGCGACGACAAGCTCAATTTTGGCGATGTTGCGGAAGTTATAGACATTGGCCATGCTGCGGGTGTAGACCATATTGGGTTGATTACTCCGAAGATCGAAGCTGGGCAATAAACTCCGCAGCGGGACGGAAAGCAGAACGAAAAGCGAGGGTCGATCATGGCAATGGGCAGCAGTCAGAAGGGCGGCTTCTCCTCGGAGATCAACGTGACTCCCCTCATCGACGTTTTGCTGGTGTTGCTTGTCATTTTCATGGTTATTGTGCCCGTAACTCCCAAAGGAGTGGACGCCTCGGTACCACAACCACCTAAGAACAACGTCACCCGGGACACGCCAGACACCATCGTCGTTCAGGTCACCTCCCACGCCGGAGCCGCCGTACCGACCTACAAGATCAATCAGGAAGAGGTTGCCAAGAGCGATCTTCTCTCGAGACTGACAGGAATCTTTGCCACTCGTGCGGAGAGAGTGATGTTTGTAAAAGGGGACGACAACGTCGATTTCGGCGAAGTTGCCGAGGTAATTGACATTGGCCACGCAGCAGGAGTAGACCACATTGGGTTGATGACTCCGAAGCTGGAGGCGGGGCAGTAAGATGTAGTGACGAACGGCGTCCGGCTCATTCGGGTTGAGGGAATGAGAAATCAATGAATTGCGGGGAAGCCAAAAGCAGTTACAATCGCAATTCGGATAGCTTTCGCCGGCAAATGTCCGGCAATCTTTCAGGAAGGCCTGCCCGAAGCCTGGAACGACCAGGGCGATCGAAGGAGATGACAACAAGAATGAATCGAATCGCACGTTTTCCGGTGTTGGCGGCGGCCGCCGCTCTCTCGCTGCTGCCCCTCATGACCGGGTGTCAAAAGCTCGAGGCCCGCGATCAGCTCAATAAGGGCGTCAGGGCCTACAAGAATGCGCGGTATGAAGAGGCCATCCAACATTTTCAGGAGGCGGTGCGGCTGGATCCTACCTATCCCTCAGCGCAGCTTTATCTCTCAACAGCCTACGCACAATCCGTCGTTCCCGACCTGCAGACCCCAGAGAACCTCCAACACGCGCAGTTGGCCATCGAGGGATTCAAGAAGGTCTACGACAGAGATCCTAAAGATACCGGCGCTATCAAAGGGATTGCCGCTCTCTACCTGAATATCGGCAAGTTCGACGACGCCAAGGCGTGGCAGATGAAGGCGATCCAGGCCGATCCTCAGGACGCCGAGGCCTATTACACGATTGGCTATATCGATTGGCGGCAGGCATATCGCAACGCCGTCGAGCAGCTGCAGAGCCAGGGTCTGACCGACCAGGCCGATGGCAACCCGAAGATGTCGAAGCAGACCTGTGCCAAGCTCCAGGAGCTGAACACCAACCTGGTGACTGAGGGTCTGCAGTACATGCAGAAGGCGGTTGATATTCGTCCGAACTATGACGATGCGATGGCCTACATGAACCTGCTCAACCGGCGCAAGGCGGACCTGGAGTGCGGCCCCGCCAACGATGCCGCCCGCAAAGCCATCGTGCAAACGGCCATCGACTGGAACACCAAGGCCATGGGCACACGCAAGGCCAACGAGGAGAAGAAGGCGGCACAGACTCCTGGCGGCGTTGTGATGGACAACTCCAAGTAGCGTTTGAAAATGCTCTACCGAAAGCCCCCGCTCGCGGGGGCTTTCTTTATTCGCCAGTGAAGCAGTGATTGTGAAGGGCGACGGCTTCCTCAGGATGAAGACAGCATGAGACGAATCGGCAAGATCCTGATTGCGAACCGTGGCGAGATCGCGCTGCGCATCGTCCGCGCCTGCCGCGAGTTGGGGATCGATTCGATTGCGGTCTACTCGGATGCCGACCGCGGCGCTCCGCATGTGCTTGCTGCGACTGAGGCTCATCGTCTGGGTCCCGCTCCCTCGGTGGACTCCTACTTGCGCGGCGACCTGGTGCTGGAGATCGCCCGCAAGAGCGGGGCTGATGCTCTTCATCCTGGCTACGGCTTTCTTTCGGAGAACGCCGACTTCGCCGAGGCCTGCGATTCGGCGGGAATCAAGTTCATCGGGCCGCCGGCGGAGGCGATGCGCGCGCTGGGATCGAAGACGCGTGCGCGGCAGGCGGCGGACGCCGTAGGAATGCCGCGCGTTCCCGGCTCGACTACCGGCCTGGCCGATCTCGACGAGGCTCTTCGGGTTGCGGCTGATATTGGCTATCCGGTGATGCTCAAGGCGGCGGCGGGTGGCGGCGGCAAAGGCATGCGCGCCATCTTCGCTGCCGGCGAAATGGGGAGCGCTTACAACGGTGCGCGCAGCGAGGCGGAGCGGGCCTTCGGATCGAGCGAAGTTTATCTGGAGAAGCTGATCCAGCGGCCGCGGCATATCGAGATCCAGGTGCTGGCTGATGAACATGGCAACTCCCTTCATCTTGGAGAACGGGATTGTTCCGTGCAGCGGCGTCATCAGAAGGTGATCGAAGAGGCTCCGTCGCCGGTGGTCGCCGAAGAGTTGCGTCTGCAGATGGGCGCGGCTGCGGTTCGGCTGGCGAAGTCGGCTGGATACACGAACGCCGGTACGGTTGAGTTTCTGCTCGAGAGCGGCGCAAACGGGATGCCGGGGAATTTCTATTTTCTCGAGATGAATACCCGGCTTCAGGTTGAACATCCGGTGACCGAGCTGATCACCGGTCTCGACCTGGTGCATCTGCAAATCGCGATTGCGAATGGCGAAGCGCTACCCTTTACGCAGGAAGAGGTAACCATTCGCGGCCACGCGATCGAGTGCCGCATCTATGCCGAGGACCACGAGAACGGCTTCATGCCATCGCCGGGCAAGATTACGCGCTTGCTGCAGCCTGGGGGGCCGGGCATCCGCGAGGATTCGGGCATCTACGAGGGCTGGACCGTTCCGATGGACTACGATCCGATGTTGTCGAAGCTGATCGCGTATGCCCCCACGCGGGAGCTGGCCATCGCGCGCCTGCGACGGGCTTTGGGGGAGTATGCGATCGGCGGCATTCGCACCAATATTGGCCTCTTTCGCAGGATCCTTGACGATCCGGACTTCGAGGAGGGACATCTCGATACGAGCTACCTTGATCGCCTGCTTGGGGAGGATCCGGCTCGGGCGGCAGGCCCTTCAGTGACTGAAGCGCGGCCGGCGAATGAACAAATCGCTGCCGTGGCAGCGGGGGTATTTCGCAAGCTTGGCGGCTCGAACCAGAATGGCGCGGCGACTCCCTCGACGACTCCGGAGTCGGCGTGGAAGCGGTTAGGCCGGCGGGAGGGGCTGCGATCATGAGCGCCGGCGAGAAACCTGGCCTCGAGAGATCGGCGGCGGGCATCCAGATAGAGATCGATGGCAGAGTTCGCCGCCTTGATCTCTCCCGAAGCGCCGCAGGCGATGATGGGATTGGAACGGGCGTCTGGTCGGGAACGCTGGATGGCGATCCGATTGAGATTGACGCGCGGCTCATTCAGCCCGGAGTCCTGAGCCTGATCGTTCATGGACATTCCTTTCGATGCGTGCTGGATGAGGGACCGCTTGAGACCGCGGTTCAAACCGGCGGCCAGCGCTTCATTTTCTCGGTGGATGATCCGCGCTCGCTGACGGCGAGGCGGCGCAAGTCGGGCGGCTCGGCCGGGCAGCAGGTCATTAAAGCGCCTATGCCGGGCAGGATCATTCGATTGCTGGTTCATGCTGGCGAGGAGGTCGCTGCGCACCAGGGCGTCGTCGTCATCGAAGCGATGAAGATGCAGAATGAATTGAAGGCGGCGCGGGCGGGGAAGGTCGCAGAGATCAAGACCGAGGCCGGTGCGACTGTCAGTGCAGGCGAGGTTCTCCTGCTGATCGAGTAGGGCGCACAGCGGCATTCGCGCCGCGGATCCTGGAGTTGCCGTTCCCGTGCGGCTTTCCTGATGCCCGCTCTCCCTAGTGCTTGATGGAGGCGGTCGTTGCGTGCGCCGGTTTGGTCGACGCCAGCGCCTGGTCGATGATGTCGTAGAGCTTGGTGCGGTCGACGACCTCGACAAACGGGGGCGCGTTTCCGCCGGTCCGGTTGGTGACCACCCAGATCGTTGGGGTGTGCTCGATGCCGATGCGCTGGCCGAGGGCGTAGTCCGCCTTGACCTCGGCGGCGAGTTTGCCCTGCGGGTCGATCACAAAAGGAAGCGCCACTTTATGGTCATTTGCGAACTTTTCGGTGAAGTTATGCAGATCGTCCAGAGTTGCGATGCTGGGCTGGTTGGCAAAGACGGCCTCGCGATAGTCGTCGCCGAGCTTCTTCGATTTGGAGTCGAACCAGCGCGCGTTCACCGCCGCCTGGAAGCTCCAGACGTGGAAGGGCAGGGGGAAATCGTGTTTGACCCAGGGGATGTCGTACTTGGTGGCGGCCTCTTTGAGCAGCGGGTAGGCGCGCGCGCAATCGGGACACTCGAGGTCTTCGAATTCAAAGATCGCGACCCGGGCCCCGGCGGGCGGCCGCAGGAGGGATTTGTCTCCCACGGGGGTGGTGGGGCTCCCGGAAAACTGCGCCAGCGCGGGCGCCAGCGAGAGGGCGGCCAAGGATGCGCCGAGCGCGGCGATTGCAAAAAAGGCCCGAATTCGTGGCAAAACAGACATAGAGACTTAGACTCCGCTACTGCTTAAATTGTACCGAATCGCTGCCGGCAATAGGGACCGCTGTAAGGCGCTCGGGGAGCGAGCGGGCGCAGGGTTGCAGAAGATAGAATTCCGATGAGGGGTGTCGATGCGCTCTCTGAAGGTGCTTCTGTGGGTTGCGGTCGCGGTCGTGGTGCTGACGGCGGCGCAGTATGGCAGCGTGCACCTGCTGACAGGACGGCCCTTTTCGTGGCTCTTTGAGGCTTCGCTCGACTTTGGGCCGCCGCTGCTCTTTTTCGGCGACATGGTGCAGCTTGCGTTTAATCGGGGCTCGCAGGCTCCGCTGCGCGACCAGCCCACGGCGCTCGCGGCCGGCGTGTTGGCGAACATTGTGCTCTACGGTGCGGTCGCGCTGATCGTGATGTGGGTCTTTTTTCCAGACAAGGCGCGCGCGGCCCGCGGTTAGAGCATTTTCACTTCTAGTCTGAACAGACGAGAGTGGCGAAGAGTGGCTTTTTGCTGGGGCGAAAGCCACGCCGAAGCTGGTTGCCTTGTAAGCACTGGAAGTGAAAATGCTCTAGCGCAAGGAAGCAAAGGAAATGACCGCGCCGCCGGCGACGATCAGCGCGCCGCCGAGCAGGATAGGGCCCGTTGGGCGCTGGTGAAAGAAGACCCAGTTGATCAACTGGGCCACGACGAAGAAGAAGACCACATACACGCCGAGCAGCTTGCCGAAGTCCCATGGCGGCGAATTCACGACATAGCCGTAGCCGAATAAGACGACCGCGCCCAGCGCGAAGAAGAGCAGCCTGGTGGCGATGGCCTGGGCGTGAAGTCCGGAACGAACGAAGAAATCGCCGCCGGCTTCCAGGACTGCTGAAAAAAACAAAATCGCTAAGGTGGTTCGCATGCTCATGAGGTGGATTTTAACGTTGCGCGCGAGAAAATCCCCGGACTCTCTGGGCCTGCGTTTCACGCGCGGCGCCGATTGAGTCGGGGTGCGCAGTGTTTTCGGCAGAGGTTATAGACAACTTCGAGCGGAATTGCCGGTTGAAGTTATCAGAAAGCAGGCTTTGCGGGAATGGTCAGAGCAGCCGTTTTCCTGGCCAGGTGAGGAGAAGCCGGCTGTTAAAGGTCAGGACCCTCCGGAGGCTAAAAATTCCTTATTTTACTTTGCGGACAAGCTGGTTTAATAAAGAGGCAATCGGAGAAGGCCTGATGTTTTCCGCACCTATTCCGGAGAACGATGCGGAACGATTAGCGACGCTACACTCGTACGCAATTCTCGATACTCCGGCTGAGCCTGGCTACGAGGACGTGACCGCGTTAGCGACGTACTTCTGCGCAACTCCATACTCGACCATCACGTTTGTGGACAAAGACCGCCAATGGTTCAAGTCTGAAGTAGGCTTTGGGACGAGCGAAACTAGTCGTTCCGATGGCTTTTGCGCCTGCGCGATCCTTAGCCCGGAAACTCTGATCGTCGAAGACACCCTTCTCGACCCGCGCTTTTCGAAGAATCCCTTTGTATCAGGTGGACCGCAAATTCGCTTTTACGCCGGTGCTCCAATTGTGGCCCCGAACGGGCACATCCTTGGGACGGTCTGCGTTTTCGACAATAAGCCGCGTCAGCTTTCAGCTGTGCAAATCGCGGCTCTCGAATCGCTGGCCCGGCAAGTACAGGGATTGCTAGAGCAGCGCAATGCGGTCTCCCGCCTTGAAGCGGCGCTCGCGACTTCCAGAGCGGCGGAACGGCGTCTGGGTGAGTTGGCGGCTATTGTCGACTCGTCTGACGATGTCATCCTGAGCAAGGACCTAAATGGCATCATCACCAGCTGGAATGGCGCTGCCAGCCGGATTTTTGGTTACAACGCCGAAGAGATGGTTGGTCAGTCGATCCTGAAACTCATTCCTGAAGAACTGCATTCCGATGAGGGGATCATCATCGGAAAGGTACGCAGAGGCGAACGAATCGAGCATTTCGAAACAGTGCGCCTCACGAAGGAGGGTCGCCGGCTCAATGTCTCAATCACGGTCTCGCCTATCAAAGACGAGCGCGGGAAAGTGATTGGCGCCTCCAAGATTCTGCGTGACATATCGGGCCGGAAGCGGGTCGAAGAATCACTGTTGCAGTCCGAAAAGATTGCCGCCGCAGGAAGAATGGCCGCGACGATCGCGCATGAGGTCAACAATCCTCTCGAAGCCGTGACAAATCTGCTCTACCTGCTGCGGTCCGTCGTTACCGATCCTGCCGGTCTCGAGTACCTGGCAACGGCTGAGAGTGAAATTGCGCGCGTTTCCCATATAGCCAAACAGACTCTTGGGTTCTATCGCGAGCACGCAGCGGCAAGCTCGGCTTCGGTTTCAGAGCTTGTGCAACATGCAATCACGATCTATGAACCGCGCTGTATGCTCAACGGGATTGCGATCGAGAAGTCTCTCGGGTCGACGAAAAAGCTAGTGCTGCGACGCGGAGAAATGATGCAAGTGATCTCGAATCTGATCGCGAACTCCATGTATGCGATGCCTACGGGAGGCGCGTTGTCCGTCTCCGTTGAAGATACCAAGGGAATAGACTGTGCCATCGTCGTCACCATTCAGGACACGGGCGTCGGGATTGCTCCTCACGATATTCCAAAGGTCTTTGACGCCTTCTTCACGACGCGAAGCGCGATCGGAACCGGCATCGGTTTATTCGTTGCAAAGCAGTTTGTCGAAGGCCATGGTGGCCGAATCGAACTTGAGAGCAAACAAGGCGCGAAGGAACACGGAACAACGGTACGCATCTACCTGCCTCTTCGCACGGCATACGATGTCACAGTTTCACACTGAGCGGCGCTTGAGCTTTCCGTTATTAAGGTTTAGGGATTGCTGGACCGCATTGGGATTCGCCGTGTTGGTGGGACGAGTGAACGCCATAATGATTCGTAGCTGGTGAGCCGGATATTCGCGGCCCGAGACCGCGGATTGCACTGAGTCAAGGGCGCTCCAGATCCAGGAGCACCAGATTCGAGCGTTCCTGCACTGGTTCGATGACCACATCACGGCCTTCGGGCGAGGTATCGAAATCCTGAATGTCGAATTCGGGAGCGCGCCAAGAAACAGAATTACTACGCAGCTCGCATGCTCATGAGGTGGATTTTGACCTCGAGCGCGAAAGGATTCTAAGGACAAGGGAAAGCCGCGCGTTAGTTTTCGCTCAAGGTCTCTAACCCTATTGGAAGCGGGGCCCCCAGTAAGGTGACGATTCGCTGCGGCGCGCAGCATGCCTTGCCGAGTCTGGCTAAATCCGCCTGCATCTCGCTGTCGGCTTTGAAGGAGGCCAGAGTCGCATCGAGAATGGCGCACGCCCTTGCATCGGAGGGCCTTTGGATGCTGTAGTGCATCCACTTTCCCTCGCGGCGCGCGTTCACGATGCCAGCGTTGCGAAGATAGGCGAGATGCCGGGAGATTTTGGGCTGGCTCTGCTTGAGTATCTCGACGAAGTAGCACACACAGACCTCGCGGCCGTTCATCAAGTTGAGCAGGCGCAGGCGCGTGGTGTCGGCCAGAGCGGCAAACATGCGAGCCATGTCGAAGGGCCGGGGAGAGCGTCTCATGCTTTTATCATATACGTCTTGACAGATATAATCCCTGCCTATACATTCGCTTTAGCGTATATGAAAGGGGCGTAATCGTATGTCCAATCAAACTGCCGTTAAGGAAAAGTACGGCTCCATCGCTCGGAGCGTGACCGGCACGAGTGCGGCGGCGTGCTGCGATCCAGCGATGCGTTGCTGCGATCCGATCACGAAGAACCTGTACGGCGATGGAGAAAAAGGAGAATTGCCCGCGAAGGCGGTGCTCGCCTCGCTGGGTTGCGGCAATCCGACGGCGCTGATCGAGTTGAGGCCTGGCGAAACAGTCCTGGACCTGGGCTCGGGCGGCGGCATCGATGTGCTCCTGTCCGCGAGGCGGGTCGGTCCGACGGGCAACGCCTACGGTCTCGACATGACCGACGATATGCTGGCGCTGGCCCGGGAAAACCAGAGGCAGGCTGGAGCAACTAATGTCGAGTTCCTCAAAGGCGAGATAGAGAACATTCCGCTGCCGGACAACTCGGTCGATGTGGTGATTTCCAACTGTGTCATCAACCTTTCGGCGGACAAGGGCCGGGTTTTGCGGGAGGCATTTCGTGTGCTTCGACCGGGAGGCCGTTTTGCGGTGTCGGACGTTGTTGTCCGGGGCGAGGTGCCGGAGGCGGTGCGGCAGAGCATGTTGCTCTGGGTTGGCTGTATTGCGGGGGCCCTGGAGGAAAACGACTACCGCGCGAAGCTGCTCGATGCCGGGTTCATTGAAGTCGATCTCGAACCAACCCGGGTCTACGACATCGAGGATGCGCGGGTGTTCCTCACCGAGGCCGGCATCGCCGTGGACGAAATTGCGCCGCAGGTCGAGGGCAGATTTTTGAGTGCGTTCCTCCGAGCGGCGAAACCGGCGGCAGCCTGCTGTGAACCTGGCTGCTGTCCCCCAGCTACAGAAGCGCAGAAAGGTTAGCCGCAATGCCGAATCATTACAACGTCCTCTTTTTGTGTACCGGAAACTCCGCCCGCTCGATCATGGCGGAGGCGCTTCTGAACCATAAGGCGAAAGGCGCCTTTACGGCCTATAGCGCCGGCAGCCATCCGTCGGGAGCGCCTCGACCCGAGGCGCTGAAGCAGCTTGCGTCCGCCGGAATCTCAACCGAGGGCCTGCACAGCAAGTCCTGGGATGAGTTTGCCGCGCCCGCTGCGCCGCGCATGGATTTTGTCTTCACCGTGTGCGACAACGCCGCGAACGAACCTTGCCCCTTCTGGCCCGGTCAACCGATGACCGCGCACTGGGGCGTCTCTGACCCGGCGGCAGTGAAAGGAACGTCCGAAGAAGTGGCGCGCGCCTACCGAGATGCCTTCACTGTGCTTGACCGGCGGATCGGCCTCTTCCTGGCGCTTCCGCACTCGGCGCTGGAGCGGCTTGCCCTGCAGCGCGAGGTAGAAAGCATTGGGCGCTCGTGAAGCACACGCTGGTGCGCCGCGCCGTCGCGGAGTTTACCGGGACGTTGTTTCTGCTTGCCGCTGTGGTGGGTTCGGGAATCATGGCGGAGCGGCTTGCTGGCGGTAATGACGCTCTGGCATTGCTGGCGAACACTCTTGCGACCGGCGCCGCGCTTATTGCGCTCATCCTGGCTTTCGGGCCGATCTCAGGCGCGCATCTCAACCCCGCCGTAACGCTTGCGGACGCGTGGATGGGCGGCGTGGCCTGGCGCGAGACGCCGGTTTACGTTGTCGCGCAACTAGCCGGAGCTTTTGCCGGAGTCGTGAGCGCGCACCTGATGTTCGGCTTGCCGATGCTTATGGCCTCGACTCACGCGCGCTCGGGACCGGCGCAGATATTCAGCGAGTTCGTTGCCACCTTTGGCCTGCTCTCGGTGATCTGGGGATGTGTTCGGACGCGGCGGTCGGCGGCACCGTTTGCGGTAGGCGCCTACATCGTGGCGGCTTATTGGTTTACCGCATCGACTTCGTTTGCCAATCCTGCGGTGACCGTTGCGCGCTCTTTGACCGATACGTTTGCGGGCATAAGGCCGGCGGACGTTCTACCGTTTGTGGGGGCCCAGGTGGTTGGAGCCTTTGCCGCGACTGCTCTCTTCCGATGGCTTCTGCCGTGGAGAGAATCGGATGCATCGGCAGTGCTCGTGGCCCGCGACTAGACCGGAGATGGCGTGCTTGCTCAAGGGGAGACGGGGGAGGGAGACTGGGGCGTCTACTGTGGTAACATCCGCTTTTTGATCCATTGGGCTTGCGGATTGGCTGGCGTCGCGGTCCTTTCGAACCAGGGGTTCCATGACTCGATTGCGGTTTCTCTTTGCCAGTGTCGTGTTCCTGGCCTCTTTTTTGCTGTTTCTAGTGGAACCGATCGCAGCGCGCCAACTGCTGCCCGTTCTCGGCGGATCCGCTGCTGTCTGGATCACCTGCCTGGTCTTTTTCCAGATCGCGCTACTGCTCGGATATCTCTATGCACATTGGCTTGCCGGACGGCCTTCGTTCCTGGTGTATGGGGCGGTGCTGTTGCTGGCCGTTGGCGCCGCCGTTCTGTCGATTCTGAAAGCATTGCCGATCGAGAACGGAGCTGCTCATCCAATCCTCACCGTGTTTTCCTTTCTAAGCCTCTCGATCGGTCTTCCCTTTCTTGTGCTCAGCGCGACGAGCCCGTTGCTCCAGGTTTGGTGGGCGCGGGTTGAGGGGGGCAAAATTCCCTATCGCCTCTATGCGCTTTCGAATGTCGGATCGCTGCTGGCGCTGGCCTTGTATCCGAGCGTGATCGAGCCCCGCTTCGCGCTCCACTCTCAACGCGTGGGCTGGTGTTGCGGATTCGCAATCTTCGCGGTGCTCAGCGCTTTGGCTGCCGTCAAAGCGCGCTCGAGCACGGTTGCGCCTGCCGGGGTGATGCCCGAGGACCTCTCCCTTCCACGCGCACCGGGCCGAGACAAGCTTCTCTGGCTTCTGCTGCCGATGGGCGCGGCGATGCAGTTGAGCGCGGTCACCAGCTATATCACCGCCAACATCGCGCCCATCCCGCTGCTCTGGATTCTTCCGCTTGCCGTCTACCTGATCACAATAATTCTTGCGTTCCAATTTCGTATTCAGCTGCCGTGGAGCGTCATTGCCCGGGTCATGGTGGTGATGCTGGCGGCGCTCGCGTACGCGCTTACCAAGGCCAATGGCGAATGGCCCTTGTGGCTTTCGCTTCTCTTTTTCATGGTGGAATTGTTCTTCGCGTGTTTCTTCTGCCACTCCACGGCCACACGCCTGCGACCGCAACGTGCATCAGAGGCGACGCTTTTCTACCTGCTTTTTGCAGCTGGAGGCGCGCTCGGCTCGTTCCTGATCGGCATTGCCGCGCCGTCCCTGTTTCACTTCAATCTCGATCTGCCGATCACGTTCCTGGTCACCGCGTTGCTGGCCCTGGCGGTGAACTGGAGCGGGGCCTGGAGTCAACGGCTGTTGTGGGGCGTCGCCAGCGCGGCGATGCTCGTCCTGGTCTTTATGGTCCGCCACGCTTACCTGCACAACACGATCGTCTCTGTGCGCAATTTCTACGCCAGCCTGCGCGTGACCGAGGAACCATCGAGCTATCCGGGCGCCACCACGGTGCGCACGCTGCTGAACGGCAGCATCCGCCACGGGATGGAGATCCTGGGGAACGAAGAACTGCGCCGCACCCCGACCAGCTATTACACGAGCGGCTCGGGCGTGGGCCTTGCCATTCGCTTGTGCTGCGCGGGCCGCGCGCGCAGGATCGGCGTCATCGGACTCGGAGCCGGCACTCTGGCCGCCTATGGGCGCGCCGGCGACGACATCCGCTTCTATGAGATCAACCCGGCTGTTCCGCCAATTGCCAAAGACTCTTTCACCTTTATCAAAGACTCTCCGGCGCAGGTGGAGATCGTAGAAGGGGACGGCCGCACTTCGCTGACGCGGGAGGCGCCGCAACAATTCGATGTCCTGGTCGTGGACGCATTCTCGGGCGACGCCATCCCGATCCATCTCTTGACCACGGAGGCCATGGATCTGTATCGGCGCCACCTTGCTCCGCAGGGCATTCTTGCCTTCCACATCTCAAACCGGCACGTCGATCTTGGGCCGGCGATCGCGTTGCTGGCCGACGCGGCCGGCATGCAGGCGCGGCGCGTCTCTGCCGGCTCGACCCTGCAGCCGGGCGGGTACAGCTCGACGTGGATTCTGGTGACCGCCGACCAGGATTTCTTCGCTCAGCCGGAAGTGTCCGCGGTGGCGCGAGTGCCAGAGTCGAGGCCGGGGCTGAAGGTTTGGACCGACGATTACTCCGCGCTGATGCCGCTGATTCGGTGGTGAAATCGTATTGGATCGAGCGCCGGGGATTGTGGCGAGCGCGAACTGAGACTGGCTCGTCTACGGTTCCGGATGGTCCCGCTCGCGCTGCTCGCGCTGTTTGGCGATCCAGCGCTTCCAGCGGTAGTCGGCGTAGAAGGAGCCGGCGACGATAATCAGCACCACCAGAGTGAGCAGAAGTTTCATGGGGTCGACGGCCTGCTGTCAGGGTAATCGATCTTTTATTGGGTGGCGGCGGTTGGTTTTCAGGACGGACGGTTTGGCGCGAGGCAGGCGAAGATCTCGCGATAGAACTCGGGGTGCGATTGCCAGGTCTGGCCGGTGACCATGCGGCCATCGCGAACGGCCTGCTGGTCTACGAATGTTCCTCCGGCTTGCTCGGCTTCGAAGCGGACGTGTTCGTAGCAGGTCACGCGCTTGCCTTTGGTGAGGCCGGCGGCGGCGAGTACCTGGATGCCGTGGCAGATGGCGAAGATCCATTTTTGCCGCGCGTCGAATTCGCGGACGATGTCGAGCAGGCGCCGATCGTTGCGGAGGTATTCGGGGGCGCGTCCGCCCAGAATGAGGATGGCGTCGTACTTCGCGACATCTACCTGGTCGAAGGAGAGGTCGGACTCGAAACCGTAGCCGGGGCGCTCGACGTAGGTGTCCCAGCCGGGCTCAAAGTCGTGCATGACGAGATGGAGGCGACGAACCGATGGGGCAGCGACGGCGACGCCCCAGTTTTCCTCGCGAAAGCGATGGACCGCGTAAAGGGTTTCGTAGGATTCGCCGGCGTCTCCGGTTATGAGTAATATTTGCGGCATATTTTTCAGTGGTCAGTTTAGCATTTGAGGGTTTCAGGAAGACTGGTGAGCGAATAGGCGGTCGCTCTTTCCGATAATGCGGGCGATCTCAACTGGTCGATGCAACACTGGCTTGAAGTTTACTTGCCGGAGTTCAAAGCCCAACGTCTTTCTTGGGCGTTGGTTGAGGCGCTGGGCTACTTTATCGAGGTCTGCCTGGGAGTAGCCTGATAGGTCGGTCTTCCTTGGGAAGTATTGTCTTAGAAGGCCGTTAGTATTCTCATTGGTGCCGCGTTGCCAAGGACTTTGCGGATCGCAGAAGTAGACGTCCACCTTGGTGGCTATGGTGAAGGTTTTATGCTTGGCCATCTCCAGCCCTCGATCCCAGGTCAGCGAGCGTCTTAGCGACGCAGGGAGTTTGCGAACCTGCCGGGTCAGTGCGTCAACGACGGTGGCTGTGTCCTTGCCGGGTACTTTCACCAGGATGGTGAAGCGCGAGTGCCGTTCCACCAGGGTTGCGATGTGACTGTTACCGGAGCCGCGGAGCAGGTCCCCCTCCCAGTGACCCGGGATGGCACGATCTTCGATCTCGGCAGGCCTTTCGCTGATGGAGATGGCATCGACGATCTGACCTCGGGACTGTCCGGCAGCCTTCGCGTGCACCGAGCGGCGGATCTGCCGCTTGGACCGAAGATGCTGCATGAGCTCTTTCTTCAGCACTCCTCTGGCCTGGATGAATAAGCTGCGATAGATGGTCTCGTGGGACACGCGCATGCTCTCGTTGCTGGGATATCGTCTCTTCAACCAACCGGAGATCTGCTCCGGCGACCAGTCCTGGATCAGTTTACTGGCCACGATCAAGCGCAGCTTCCTGTGCCTGGCAAGCCGGCACGGCTTAGGCCGCAGAGCTGACTTCCAGGCTCGTTGATCAGCCTCACTGGCTCGATACACGGGGCGCCCACCATGACGCGCCACCTCTCGGCTCACCGTCGACGCCGGCCGCTGCAATCCTCTGGCTATCTCGCGAATCGACGAGCCGGAAGCAATCCCTCGCGAGATGTCTTCTCGCTCCGCCAGCGTGAGTGTTCGCTGCGAGCGGCGACGGACTGCCGGAGCGATCCCGCCGTGCTGCGCTAACAGGAACTGAATCGAGCCATGGTCCTTGTCGAAAGCACGACCAATCTCATGGAGCGAATCGCCCGCCTTCCAACGGAGCCAGATATCAGCCTTCTGCTCCGCAGAAAGACCATGTTGTCTTCCTTGTCTCATCAGCACCACCCCTTAGAAAATATCTAAATCAGATGATGTTGCACCGACCGGTTGAGACCGCCCGACTTTTCAGGAGTCCATAAGACGCCGACTCATCCCGCCAAATATGTCCCTGCCTTATGTCCCGCGCAGGCCATTGAAAACAGGGCGGGGAGGCAGCGGGTCAAAACTTACCCTTTCTGGGACGAGCAAGTCAGCCTTAGCCCATCTAAAGAGTGAACGAGCGATTTAACTTCGTCCGGTGAAGCTGCGGAGAACCAGAACACAAGGAAGTGGCCGTTGCATTCAGTAGCCAGTTGGGCTCCGTAAATAGTGACCGCACCCGGGATATTAACGCGGGCCTGGTAGAAGTCCCGGCCTGCGATCGCAACCTTAGTAAGTTCGCCCGGCTGCTTCACGCCCATTCCGTTGGCGATCACGAACCTCAGAAATGGTTGAATTTCTTTAATTCCTCGGGCTCCAATAGGGTCAGCGGTGATAAAAACTCCGCTTCTTACGTGACCGTTGGGCTTCTCCATCGCGGAGAATAAGAACTCGCTAGTCCCACTCTTTTGTCCGGTGCCGACGGGCATGCCGTTAAGAGAGCTTTGAACCTCTAGATTTGCAGGAAACCCATAGCGAAGGCCAAATCTCGCGTCGGCATAGATGTTTCCATTAACTGTGCCGTGATCATCTGATTGACTCTCTGCTGGCCCCTGCAATGAGATAAATACAAAGGCAAACATTAACCCGCTACATATTCCGATACGACTTCTCTTTTGCACGATGTCCTCGCAGGGATTTTAGCTGATACCCACGACAACACCGGTTGTTGGGGGGATCTAACGCAGCTGCTCTGCTGGTGCCAAAAGGAACCCTCTGAAATGCCGCTTTGCGGGAACGGTGTCTGTAGCTGGCGAAAAACGGGCTTTGGGAAACTCCAGCTCTTTTTAGGCGTAGACTGGCGAAATCGAAGCGTTAACGCATGAAGCTATCTCTCTCGTTCCCCATTCACTCGATCCCACTTTGGTTCCTCATCCTGTCGCTGTTCCTCCCGCGCCTCTGTATCTTCGTCGCATGGCTGCAGCACAGCATGAACCAGTTCATTCCCCCCTCGGTCGGCCTCATCCCTATCATCGTCTGGGTGCTACTCCCCCGCATCCTCATCCTCTTTTGGATTTACCAGGACCAGGGCATCACCATCTGGCTCCTGCTCCACATTATCGCTTTGCTCTGCGCTTGGGGCGGTGGCGGCTCGCGCGTTGTGCGGCGCAGGCGCGTCGATGTCGTCGATTGATTTCCAAGGGCGGCCAGTACCTATTCAACCGCTCTATGAAAGCTTGCAAATCGCCAACTCACTCCGCGACCAGTGCCAGCACGTCACATGGCCGTGTGGTCGGCTTCTCGGACAAGCGGCCCCCATGTTCCCGACAAACGGGGTTATCGGAAGCTCCTTGAAAACTGCTCATCCCCAATGGGGTGGCTGCCCGAGAATGAACCCTCAGCGGCTGAAGCCGTGCTTCTTCATCGCGCCCTCGACATGACCTCTCGACATGATCCTATGGGGCGTTGGTGCCTGTGCCGGTGAGGGTGATCGACTGGGTGGCCGGGTTGGCGTTGAGCGTGTTGTCGGTGAAGACGGCGGTGCTGGTGAGTGGGCCGGCACTCTGCGGCTCGAAGCTGAGGCTGAGATTGCAGGTTGCTCCCGGCGTCAGCGTGAAGCTGGCGGTGCAGTCCGCTGGAGTGCCGGAGCCGGGGACCTGGACAAAGTTCGGGCCGGTGACGACGAGTCCGGGAGGGATGGCGTTGAGCGGCTCGTTGCCGGTGTTTTGAATGGACACCGATTGCGGGCTGTCCGTGCTGGTGCTGCCCACTGCGGTGGAGGCGAAGTTGAACGCCGGCGGCTGTGCGCGCTGGATCATTTGTATGGACGAGGGCCCGCCTGTGTTGCTGACGTCGGCGATGTAAAGGTTTCCGTTGGCCCCTACAGTCAGGCTCCAGGGCGAACCCAGGCCAGCACCCAACGGCACGACCTGGGTGTAGCCGTCGGTGGGCAGAATCTCGAATACTGTAGTGAAATCGCCATCGGCGACGAAGACATTCTCTGCCGTGTCTACCGAGACGCCGAGAGGCGATTTGAATGCGAAGCCGGCGGCGAGCTGATTCACGGTGGTGTAGCCGCCGGCGGCCAGAATCTCGTAGACGGCCACATTATTGGAATCGCTTACGAAGACGTTGCCAGCGCCATCTACCGCCAGGCCGCTGGGCAGGCCGAAGGTGAAGCTGGTGGCGATGCGATTGACGGTGGTGTATCCGCCCGCAGCCAGGACTTCAAATACCGCGCCACTACTGTCGCTGACGAAGAGGTCTCCGTTGCTGTCCACGGCGACATCGGTGGGCTGACCAAAGGGTAAGGCGCCGAGCGGATTGGCGGTGCTGTATCCGCCCGCGGCGGGGAGCTCATACACAGCTGCCTTGTAGTAATCGGCGACGAAGAGATTGCCGGCGCCGTCCAGTGACACGCCCGCAGGGCCGCCGAAGGCAAATCCTCCGCCGAGCGTGTTGATGGTGGTGTAGCCACTTGCGGCCAGCATTTCATAGACCGCGTCGTTGCCAAAGTCGGCGACAAAGAGATCTCCGGCCCCATCAACCGCGATACTCGCCGGTTCGCCAAAGGTGAAGCCGGGGCCGCCGGTCAACGCGGACTGATTGGCGGGTGTAAATACGATCGCAGGGCCTAGCCCGATTCCGGAGACGCTGGTTCCCGCGACGACGCTCCCGTTGCTGCTGAGGAGCTGCACCGCTCCGCTGCGTGCTCCGGGGTAGATCGGCGCAAAGGTCACGTCCACCGTGCAGGTAGTCGCGTCGGGATAAGCCTGAGGGATGCAAAGGGTGGTGCTGGTATCGCCTGCCTCGGCCTGGAAGTCGAGATTTGGAGCGCCGGAGGTCAGGATGTTGACGCTGGCGATTGTGGTTCCGGCCGGGATATTGAACGCGAGGGTGAAATTCTCACTACACGGTGCCGGAGTGGTCTGCCCGGCGGGGCAAACGTTGGCGGTTAGCACGGCTGCATTGACAGTCTCGGTGACCTGCGGGGCGGCGGCGTAGTCGGCGTTGCCGGCCTGGTTCGCGATGACCGTGCAGATGCCGGCGCTGCCGGCTACGGTGTAAGTGGCTCCGGAGTTGGTGCAAGCGCCCGAAGAGGTGAAGGTCACGGCAAGACCGGAGGTCGCGCTGGCCGCGACGGTGAATTGGCTGTTATAGGGAGCGTTGGCTGGAGCGTTGGTGGTGAAGGTGATGGTCTGCGACGCGGGAGTCGCGGCCACGGCCTGGGTGACCTGCGGGGCGGCGGCATAGTCGGCATTGCCGGGCTGGTTCGCGATGACCGAGCAGACGCCGGTTGCGCTGTTCACGGTGTAGGTGGCTCCGGAGTTGGTGCAGGCGCCTGAGGAGGTGAACGTCACGGCAAGACCGGAGGTCGCGCCGGCGGCGACGGTGAACTGGCTGTTGTAAGGAGCGCTGGCCGGTGGGTTTTCGGTGAAGGCGATGGTCTGCGAGGCGAGGGTCGCGGCTGCGGCCTGGGTGACCTGCGGGGCGGCCGCATAGTTGGCATTGCCGGGCTGGTTCGCGATGATCGAGCAGACGCCGGCGCCGCTGGTCATCGTGTAGGTGGCTCCGGAGTTGGTGCAAGCGCCGGAAGAGGTGAATGCCACGGCAAGGCCGGAGGTCGCGGTGGCTGCCACGGTGAACTGGCCGTTATAGGGAGCGCTGGCGGGAGCGTTGGCGGTGAAGGCGATGGTCTGCGCAGCGAGAGTAGCGGCTACGGTTTGAGTGGCTTGGGCCGCCGTATAGTTGGCATCGCCGGACTGGCTCGCGATGATCGAGCAGACGCCAGCGCCGCTGGTCATCGTGTAGGTGGCTCCGGAGTTGGTGCAGACGCCTGAGGATGTAAAGGTCACCGCCAGACCGGAGCTAGCGCTGGCCGCGACGGTGAACTGGCCGCCGAAGGGAGCGCTGGCTGGAGGGTTCTGAGTGAAGGTGATGGTCTGCGCAGCCTGAGGCTTCATGCTGACTCCGCACCCGGCGAGGGCGGCGGTGACGATGCCAACCAGCGTATTTCGGAGGTACAGGAGGGCACAATGGCGGGATCTGCGGATGTTGCGATATCTACGGTTGTCCACGATGAAGAGGCCTCTGCCCGCTCCGCAATTTCTGTCAGCAGTGGAGGCAGCTTTCTAACCAACGCAAGAGTGTTACATATTTGTTCAACAGGGCGAAAGGGGGGTGCCTTATTAATTACGTGCCTAAAATCTCTGAGGCGAAGGGGGCCGTCGATGCCCGTCGAGCGAAACGCGGCTTGACGGGTTCCGGCTGGCACGGAATCGATATCTTTTGCGTTTTTTGTGGCCGGTTTAGCGTCCGGGGGCTTTGGTTTGGCGGGATCTTGCTGGTTGCGCGTCCCATTCAAACAGGCTAGTCGACGAGTGAAGGCGGTGCACGTCTATACTGGAACGGCCAAGCGCAGGAGGGCCTTATGCGCCTTTGCCCATTCCTCGGCATTGCCGCGATCATTGCGACGGCCACGAGCCTGCAGGCTTCTGGAAGACCCGGCCAAACCTCCGCACAGCAAAAACCAACTTATCGCAGCACGGCGCGCACAGTAGTCGTCGATGTCGTCGTTGCCAAGGGCGACCAGCCGATCCTTGGCCTGCGTAAGCAGGATTTCCAGGTCCTCGAGGACGGCAAGCCGCAGACGGTCGACTTCTTCGAAGAGCATTCCGCAAACACCCTCCCAGCTGGAGCAGTGGCTCCGGTGCCCAAGATGCCTCCCGGAGTGTATACCAATGTCCCTCCCGCACCGGAGAATGATTCGGTCAATGTGCTGCTACTTGATGCGTTGAACACCGACAAAGACGATCAGGTCTACGTTCGCAACCAGATCATGCAATTCCTGAAAACGATGCAGCCGGGAACCCGAACTGCGATCTTCACGCTCTCGTCCCGCCTGCGCATGGTGCAGGGATTCACTTCCGACTCCTCCGCTCTGGTAGCTGCGCTGAACGATCCAAGGTTCGGTGACCTGATCACCAAACCTACGGAATCGCGTTCCATGCAGGACAAGAAAGACGATGTGCGCCACATCAATACCATGGTCATGATGGATAACGGGCACTGGACGGCAGGAATCGAGGCCGTCGATTCCTTTCAGCATGACTTTGCCAGCGTGCAGGCGGGGCAACGGGTTGGAATGACCCTTGAGGCCCTTCAGGCTCTCTCACGCTATCTTTCTGCGGTGCCTGGTCGCAAAAACCTGATCTGGTTCTCGAGCAGCTTCCCTATATCGGTCTTTCCAAATAGGGGGAGCCAACACCCGAACCAGATGAATACCTCCGACCCGCGTGATTACAACAAAGCCATCCGCGAGACTGCAGACATGCTCACGATCTCTAAGATTGCTGTATACCCTATTGGCGCCGAAGGCGTGATGTCGGAGCACGTCGCGGAGGCGGAGGTCTGGGAACGGGGCGGAATAGATTATGAAGGCGGCGAACCAGGGCAGGGCGGCAAAGGAAGCTATACGGGTCCTTACATGCACGAAGGCAGCGCCCGGTCTGACAAGATCATGGCCATGGAACAGCTCGCGATCGACACCGGTGGCAAGGCCTTCTTCAACACCAACGACTTGAACGCGGCAACCCAAAAGGCAATCGCCGACGGCTCACACTACTACACCATCGCCTACACACCGACCAACAAGAAGATGGACGGGAGCTATCGGCGCATCGAAGTAAAAGTGACGGATGGCAAATACCGGCTTGCCTACCGGCATGGCTACAATGCCGACGATGTGGCGCAGGCGGCGGCCGGGACGAGCGAGGTCAACCCACTGCACACCATCATGATGCGGGGAATGCCTGACGCCACTGAGATTATGTATGCGGCACGGGTGGTTCCGTCGGATCCGCAGCCAGCTGCCGATACGCCGCACGCCGGGAAGAACGCCAAACTTACGGGGCCGACAACGCGCTACTCCATCGACTTCCTGATTCGCTGGACGGATGTGAAACTCGATGCGGCTCCGGATGGAAACCACACGGGCAAGCTCCAGATTGAAACGCTCGCCTACGATCGCGCCGGCAATGCTCTCAACTGGGCAGGCGGGGTACAGGCGATGAATCTCAAGCCCGACGTCTTTGCCGCGATCCAGAAATCCGGTGTGCCGGCGCATGTGGAGATCGATGTGCCTTCGGACAAGGACATCTATCTCGAGACTGGCGTCTATGACTGGGAGACGGGTAGAGCGGGTACCCTGGAAGTTCCTCTGCTTCTCAACGAGAGCCCAACTGCGAAATCCGCGAGCCTCGCGCAAACCAAGTGATCCGTCCGCTGTCCGAATAGCCCCGTTAAGCTTCGCGTACTCTTCGACAGGCTCAGGGCAGGCTCTGGGGCAGCCGCGTCGGTTGAAAGCGGTGCCCCTTCAGGACGCGAGGTTTAGAGCATGTGCCGCGCCCACGCTTCCAGCCATGACCGCGTGATCGCTCTCCATGTGTCGTTGAAGTAGAGGCCGGTGGCTGTCAGGCCCATTGCGAGAACGAGGAAGGCTCCCCAGAGGAACTGTTTCATGATCCGGTTGCGTTTCCAGTCCCAGAGAAACATGAGAAGGACGATGAGCAGATTCCCGCCCTCATAGAACAGGTAGGTGCCGAGAAAGGTAGTGGGCGGAGGCACAAAGAGACCCGCAAACCGGGAAAAACCCGCGTCGCTGATGCAGATGGTGGCGAGAATGAGCAGGCGCCGATGGGCGGCGGAATTGCGGCGCAGGAGAATTCCCGACGGCAGCAGGATTGCCATGCAAAGGACTCCGCTGAAGGCGATGGAGAGAAATTCGGGAGGCAGGGCGCCGGGAGTGGGAAGGTTCAGGGCCTGCCAACTGAGTTCGGACCAGGGGGCGATCACCAGGATGAGAGCGGCGTAGCCGGCGGCAAACCAGCCGAGGCGGCGATGGAGGCGGACGTTGCCGGTTTCGACCATGAGCACCAGCGCGGTTGCGGTGAGCAGCCAGAGCGTGGTGGCGATCGCATGGACGTGGACGATTATGGGTACGGCCGGCTTCTCATGGAAGTAGTTGTGCAGATCGAAGCCGAAGCCGACGCTTACGAAGATCCAGAAGATGCCGAGCCAGACCAGCGCAGCGCGGCGATCTTCCCGCGCGGGCCAGGATGCGGTCGTATGGATTTGCAATCGTCTTCCCCTTGCCAGTCAGAAGAAGATACAGCAATGTGGCCGATGCGAGGTAACTATATTTGTAGGGCTGTGGCCGGGGCCAGGTTCGACCGAATAGCCTGCTCTTTCCGAAAATGCGACTTTTTAGAAGCAATGCAGATCGAAACAAACATGTCGTTACACTGTGTCCATGAAGTGCGTAAGGATCGACTATACGATCTATTCCCCGGATTATGTCCGCGACATAGGCGAGTGTTGGGATTGCCGGACTTTGAGTGGGGCGAGGAAAAAGGCCCAGGAATTAGGTGTAGGCTCGCTCATTGTCCGGAACTTCAACCGAAACAAGCCGATGGATTGGTGGCAAAGCACGTTTTGCTGGGTGTGGGACGGGTTTGCCTTCAGAAAGAGCCATTCGCTGAATGAGAATAAGTGGAAAGTCGATAGCGTAGGTTTGTCTCGAGCCCCGGTGCTTAGGCGATTCCGCCTCGACAATCGTCGACTTCGGTCCCATCCTTGGTGATTTCACCTAGGAATTCTGAATCACCGATCCCCAGCCTTGATAGTCGATTTGGAATAATCGGCTGAGGCAAAGCATGAAGCCTGAAACCGAATTGATAATGTGCTGGTTAATGAGCATGGTAATAAGCACAAGAACGCGGATGCGGCCTGGCTCGATCTCGCTTACTTCCGCCTTTCCATAATTCTTGCCTGCCACAAACTCGGCGAAGTCCTCGGCTCGACGGCGTTCGATTGCCTCAAAGGCAAAATCCACTTCACGCGGTTTGCTGAAAACGTCGCCCGCCTTGTCGTTCTTCATGAGCAAATCTCTATCCGATACCGCAGTCTGTGTGAGCAACTCGAACATTGTCATGCGGTCAGGATACAGCCCAAAGGCCTGCTTGAGTTCTCGCTCCCGCTGTTCCTTGAAAACGGGGCTTTCGGAAACTGTCGGCGATTGGCTCCTGGCGGGTTGGTTGCTGAGCAAAAGTGCGGCGGGCGTGTAAACATATTGCTCATGGGAACCGTGACCGCCAACCTGCGCCTTAGCAAGATCGCTCCGAACCTTGTGCAATCGGAAATCCGCGCCATGACGATGGAATGTGACCGGGTGGGCGGCGTGAACCTGGCGCAGGGGGTCTGCGACACGGAGCTTCCCGCTCCGGTTGCTGAGGGTGCGATCCGGGCGATTCAGGATGGGTTCAACATTTATACGCGGCTGGATGGCGTGGCTCCGCTGCGCGAGGCGATCGCGGAGAAGCTCGAGCGCGACAATCATCTCAGCGTAGATCCTAATTCTGAGGTCTTGGTGACCTCGGGCGCGACGGCGGGGCTTTATGCGGCGGCGCTGGCGCTGCTCGATCCGGGTGATGAGGTGGTGCTCTTCGAGCCTTTTTATGGCTATCACCTGAACACGCTGGCAGCTTTGCGGGTGCAGGCGGTGGTGGTTCCGCTGGCGTGGGGTAGCTGGGAGCTCGATCTCGACCGGCTGCGGGCGGCGATTACGCCGAAGACGCGGGCGATCATTGTGAATTCGCCGTCGAACCCCTCGGGCAAGGTCTTTTCCCGCGTTGAGCTTGAGGCCATCGCCGCGGTTGCGCAGGAACATGACCTCTTTGTCTTTACCGATGAGATTTATGAGTACTTCGTGTATGACGGGACGGAGCACATCAGTCCGGCGACGCTGCCGGGCATGGCGGAGCCGACGATCTCGATCTCGGGGCTGTCGAAGACTTTCAGCATTACAGGCTGGCGGATCGGCTACCTCACGGCGAGCCCGCGGTGGATGCCATCGATCGCCTATTTCCACGATCTGACTTATGTATGCGCTCCGTCGCCGTTTCAATATGGCGCGGCGGCGGGTTTGCTGCAGCTACCGATGTCGTTCTATACCGGGCTGGCGGCTGAATATAAGGTCAAGCGGGACATGCTTTGCTCGGCGCTGACCGCGGCTGGATTTACGCCGTATATTCCGGCGGGGGCGTATTACGTGCTGGCCGATGTGTCGTCGATACCCGGTTCCTCCGCCAAGGAGCGCGCCAGGACGCTGCTGCGCGAACGCGGCGTGGCTGCGGTTGCGGGGACCGCTTTCTTTCGCGATGGGCGTGGGGAAGACCTGTTGCGATTCTGCTTTGCCAAGCGGGATGTGGAGCTTGAGCGCGCGTGCGATCTGATTCAGGGATTGCGCTGAGGGCTGGGAAGCCGGATTCGGTCAATTTTTGGCAACCTCAGCCGGACAATCCTATCTAATTGGACAGGAACAACTGAGGCAGAGCGGGAACAAGTAATCTTGAGACAGATGAGAATCGGAAGAACCGCGCATCTGGGGTGTTTTCTTGCGTTTGCGGCGGCTGTTATGGCGCCGGTGCAGGCCCAGAGCGCGAAGCAAAGTTCGGCGACGAATCCCTATTACGGTAGCGTGACGACCGTGCCGGCGACGGACGCGGTGCTGCCGCTGCCCCTTGACGACGCGATTCGGCTGGGGCTGGAGCACAATCTCGCGCTCACCATCGCCCGCGACCAGCAGAAGACGGCGAGCGGGCAGCGCCTGGAAGCGATGCAGGGCCTGCTGCCCGTTGTTACGCTCGAGGGCCAGAACGGCGTCCACCAGTACAACCTTGCTGCTGAAGGTTTCCGCGGCGGGCTAGCCTCCGAGTTCGGGGTTCCGCCGGAAGAATTCGCAGAGCTTAACTTCGTCCCCACGGTGACCGTCACCCAGGGCCAGGGCAATCTCAACTGGACGCTGGTGAGCCTGCCGGCGATTGAGCAATACCGGGCGGCGAAACAGGGTGAGACGGCAAGCTATTACAACATGCAGTCTTCGCGGGGGCTGGTGGTGTTGAACGTGGCGACCGCCTATCTGCAGGCGCTGGCGGCCAGCGCGCAGCTGGACTATGCCCGCGAGCTGCTCAAGACCGACAAGGTCGCGCTCGATCAGGCGGTCGCCCAGCATGAGGCCGGGACCGCCGCCAGGCTCGACGAGCTGCGCGCGCAGGTGGAGTACCAGAGCCAGCAGCAGGTGGTGATCGCGCAGGAGAACAGTTTTGAGAAGGCGAAGATCGCCCTGGAGCGTGAGATTGGCCTCTCGGTGATGCAGAAGATCCAGCTGACCGACACCTCACCCTATGCCGAGCTCGAGGCCACGACCATCGACCAGGCCAAGCAGGAGGCGTATGCGAACCGGCAGGACTATCAGTCGATGATCCACCAGATCCGCCAGGCGCAGCTCTCGCTTGGCGCGGCGAAGCACGAGCGCCTGCCCACGCTGAGCTTTGGCGGATTCTACGGGGTGCAGGGCATCACTGGCAGCATCTATCATGGCGTCTTCGCTGCGCAGGGTGAGCTTCTGGTGCCGCTCTTCCAGGAAGCGAAGTTCCGCGGCGATCGCCAGACGGCGAGCGCACAGCTCAACAGCCAGTATTCGCAGATGGCGGACCTGAAGGCAAAGATCGACCAGCAGCTCCGCGACAGCCTGCTCGACCTGGTCACGCAGCAGCAGCTGGTGCAGGTGGCGCACAGCAACCTCGACCTCGCCACCACCGCGCTCGACCAGGCCAGCCAACGCTACCAGGCAGGCATCGACGACAACCTGCCGCTGGTGCAGGCGCAGTCGACTCTCGCGGACGCGCAGTCGCAGTATGTGAATACGGTCTACAACTACAACCAGGCAAAGCTGGGGCTGGCGCGTAACCTGGGCATTATCGACACGCAGTATCAGGCTTATCTCAAGGATGCGCCGCCGCATGGGACTGCTCCTTTGCCGGTGCCCCCGCAATCGCCGCAGTAGACGAACTTGATGCGCGCGGGTGATCTCTTCATAATTTTGGGGCTGAGGTGAGGGGCGGGCGCGTCTGGCAATGTTAGCGTGAATGCACCGGCCGTCTATGCTTGCTCCTTTTGCGCTTACCTCCTTTTTCGCCTCGCTTCGTTCCGACTTTCACTTCGCTCTGCGCCAGCTGCGTAAGTCTCCGGGCTTTGCTGCGGCGGCGGTGCTCACGCTTGCTCTGGGCATTGGCGCGACGACTGCTGTTTATAGCCTGGTCGATGGAGTGCTGCTGCGGCCTTTGCCGCTGCCGCATCCGGAACAGCTGGTTGCGGTGCATACGCGAGTGCAGCAGCCGGGCGGCGGGCCGTGGGACGATCAGAGTTCCTATCCCGATTATCTGGACTGGGCGGCGCGGAACCATACGTTCAGCGGTATTGCGGCGGTTGATATTTCCGATCGGCTGATCAACCTGCCGAATGGAGTCGCTGGCGCTGTGCTGCCGATGAATTTCGTCACGGCGAACTACTTCGATGTGCTTGGGGTGCAGCCGATTGCGGGGCGCAACTTTGCTGCGGATGAGGATGAGCCTGGCCGGCGCGTGGCGATTATTGGATATGACTATTGGCAGCGGGTCTTTGGGCTTGATCCGAAGGCGATTGGTTCGACGATTTATGTGAGCGACCGCGCTTACATCATCGTGGGCGTGATGCCGAAGGGGTTTATCGATCCGAGCGGGACGGAGACGCCGCAGGTGTGGACTTCGTTCAGCTACCACCTGGATGCGAACCCGAACGGCAAAGACCGGAGGGATGCTTTCGCGTCGATCGTTGGGCGGATGAAAGCGGGCGTTACGGCGAAGCAGGCGGCCGCTGATCTTTCTGCTATCCAGGGCGCGTTGGCGCAGAGCTATCCGGAGATTCGATACCGGACCGGGACGTCGGTGCAGTCGCAGGTTGCGGACATGACGGCGGATGTTCGCCCGGCGCTGCTGATGCTGATGGCGGCGGTTGGGGCGGTGCTGCTGATTGTGTGCACCAATGTTGCCGGGCTGATGCTGAGCCGCACGATGAAGCGGCGCGGGGAGATGGCGCTGCGGACTGCTCTCGGAGCGTCGCAGTGGCGGGTGTGGCGGCAGTTGCTGATTGAATCGACCTTGCTGGGTCTGCTGGGCGGCGTGGGCGGCGCGGTGCTGGCTTTTATTCTGCTGCATCTCACGCTTCCGCTTGTGCCTAAGGATATTCCTCGCATTGGCGAGGTCGGGATCAATGGGCGAGTGCTTGGTTTCACGGTTGCTGTTTCGCTGGCTTGTGCTGTTTTGAGCAGCCTGTTTCCAGCATGGAAGCTGGCCTCGGCTCAGCCGATCGACGCGATGCGGGAACAGAGCAAAGGCGCGACCTCGGGGCGTCGCGCGCATGGATTTCAGAATGGGCTGGTCGTCGTGCAGACTGCGCTTGGCTTTGCGCTGCTGCTCGCCTCGGGGTTGCTGATTCGGGGATTTCTGAATGTTCGCCATGCCGACTGCGGGATTCAATACCGAGAATCTGTTCGCGTTTGATGTGCCGCTGACGATGACGCGGTATCCCTACGATAAGAAGATCGCCTTCTATAACGAGCTGCTGCCTAAGCTTGCGGCGCTGCCGGGGGTGCGGAGCGTTTCGGGCGGCTACCCGATGCCGTTTTGGGGTTACTACCACGATGTTCCACTGCAGATCGATGGCCAGCCCACCCCGGCGGATCAATCGCTAACGGTCCGCGTGGGCCAGGCCGAGCCGGGGTTCTTTGAGACGCTTGGAATCCCGTTGCTGCGCGGGCGCACATTCACCGTTGCCGACAATGATGCAAAGGCGCCTTACGTGACGGTCGTGAACCGGGCGTTCGTGAAGCGATACTTTCCGAACGAGAATCCGATCGGACGGCATATCCGAGCCGACCTTGCAGAGGGGCCGGATGATCGCAACGCGATCGATGCAAAGGTCCACACCGAGCGGGAGATCATTGGGGTGGTGGGCGACACGCCGCAGGATTCGGCGATGGACCCGCCGGAGCCGATGGCGATCTTTCCTTACGCGCAGGCAGCCACGTTCAGGCGGCCTCGGGTTGTTATGCGGGTGGCGGGCGATCCGATGGCCTATGAGAAATCGGCACAGGCCGCCGTGGCGTCGATCGATCCGCTGCTGTTCCTCATCAGCGAGGGCAGCGTCACGATGCACATCGATGATGTGTATGGCAGCCAGCGTTTTGAGACTGTTCTGGTGAGCGCCTTTGCGGCGATGGCTTTGTGCCTGACGGCGATGGGACTGTATGCCACCCTCGCGGCGATGGTCGCTGCGCGCACGCGAGAGATTGGGTTGCGCATGGCCCTGGGATCGGACCGTAGCGGTGTTGCGATGCTGGTGTTGGGGCGTGCTGCGACCTTGCTGGTGGTTGGCTTGATTCTTGGCGGGACGGCTGCGCTTCTCGCTTCGCGGGTGTTGGCGAGTTCGGACTGGATGCGGCCTATGTTGTTTGGCGTTTCGTGGTTTGAGCCGGGGACATACTCGGTCATTCTGGGTGTGCTGGCGGCTACTTCAATCGCGGCTTGTCTGGTTCCGACTTGGAATGCGGTGCGGGTTGATCCGATGCGGGTGCTTCGGGACGAGTGACGATGTTCCTCGGCGGCCGAAGCCGCTTTCTCGGTCGAGGATGATGGCACAGCTGGAAGCTGAGCCCCTTCAAGAGTGCTTGGCCTGTTTTGAGATAAAGAGCCCAGGCCTGAAGGCCTTTTTTGTGTCGGCTTTTTTCGTAGGGCTAAAGCCCTACGCTTCCACCGGCCGGGCTTTGCCCGCTTGTGGTGCGTTCCTGGACGGTTGAAGCTGGGCCACTTCAAGGGATGGAGCATCACCTGGGGCGTGCTCGCCATTCCTCCGCTGTGATTTCCCAGATTTCGGTGAGATAGGTTCCGGAGACGTATTCGTGGTCCTCGACCGCGACAACGCGCATGCCCTGGCGCTGGGAGATGCGGCGCGAGGCGACGTTGTCGATGGCCTTGGGAATGCGCATGAGCGGAAAGCCGAGCGTGTCGAACCAGTAGTCGGTGACCGCAACGCTGGCCTCGGTCATCAGGCCTTGCGCTTGCCATGGAAGTCCAATCCAGAAGCCGCGGTTAATGGCGTCGCCCTTCATCACGCCGATGCTTCCTACTAGCTGCTCCGGATTTTCTTTGAGGCGCAGCGTCCAGTGCCAGGCGTCGCCACGCTCCATTGCGGGGACGGCGATGTCGCGGAGGAAGGTCAGAGCTCCGTCGGGCGGATACGGCCATGGGACGGCTTTGGTGAGGAAACGAACAATCTCCCAGTGCGGGAAGAGCTCTTGAATCTGCTCGGCGTCGGCGAGCGCGAGCGGCTTGAGTAGCAGGCGCGGCGTTTCGAGCTCGGTGGTCATGTCCAATTCTAGATCGGCCCGCAGCGCTCGCTACTTGCCGATGCAGAAGGTGGAGAAGATCTGGTTGAGGATGTCGTCGGGGGTGGTTTGGCCGGTGAGCGCATCGAGGTTGCGGAGGGCGGCGTAGAGGTCGAGCATGACCATCTCGTGCGGGATTCGGTGCGCGGTTGAGTGCGCGGCGGCTTCGAGGGATTTGATCGCTTCGGCGATGGCCTGGTGTTGGCGCAGGTTGGTGATCATGCCGGATTGGTCTTGTGCGGCGCCGCCCCGCGCGAGTTCGAGGATGGTGCTGCGCAGCCGGTCGACACCAGCGCCGGTTTTTGCTGAGACCGGAACTGCTCCGTGCAGTATCGACAAATCGACGGGAATTCCGGGAGCGACGGCGCTGAGGGGTTCGTCACTGATCCGCTCTTGTGGGAGGCGCTTTGGCGCGGCGGCTTGAATCAGGTCTACTTTGTTCAGCACCTTGACGACATTTCGGCCTTCGAGCGTGGCTAGGAGCTCCGCTTCCATCTCGAACTCCGTGGTCAGCGCTTCGATCACGAGCAGGACGATGTCGGCGTCGGCGAGCGCTTCGCGCGATTTCTGAATGCCGATGGCTTCGGCTTCGTCGGTCGCTTCGCGGAGACCGGCGGTGTCGATGAGGTTGACGGGGATGCCGCCGATGGCGACTTGCTCGGTGACGAGGTCGCGGGTGGTTCCGGGGGTCGCGGTGACGATGGCGCGCTCGCGTTCGACGAGGCAGTTGAAGAGAGACGATTTGCCGACGTTTGGCCGGCCGACGATGGCGAGGGTGAGGCCGCTGTGGACGATGCGTCCCTGGGCGAAGGATGATTCGATTGGGGAGAGCTGCGCGCGCAGCGCTTCGATGCGTTCGAGAATATCGGCGTTGGGCATGACGTCGATGTCGTCTTCGGCGAAGTCGATGCCGGCCTCGAGCGTGGCGATGAGCGTGATGAGCGCATCTTTTGCGGGTTGGACGCGACGCGAGAGCGCGCCGCCGAGTTGGCTGGCGGCGACGCGGGCCTGATAGAGCGTCTGCGCGTCGATGAGATCGCGGACGGCCTCGGCTTGGGTGAGATCGATGCGTCCGGCGAGGAAGGCGCGCTGGGTGAATTCGCCCGGCTCGGCGAGGCGAGCGCCGCGCGTGATCGCCTGGCGAACGAGCATGTCGAGAACTACCGGCGAGCCGTGCGCGGCGATCTCGACGATGTCTTCGCCAGTGTAGGAGTTCGGTGCGGCGAAGAGGGTGACGATGGCTTCGTCGATGCTCGACGAGGCAGGGACTAGGGGCGCCCGCTCGTCGAGGATTTCGGCGAAGCGGGCCTGGGCGTGGGCGAGCGGACTCTTGAGACGCAGCATGGGCGCGGCGATGGCGAGGGCGCCGGGGCCGGAGAGGCGCACGATGCCGATGCCTCCGCGACCGGGCGGGGTCGAGATCGCAACGATGGTCTCTGTGCCGGTCTGAGTCACGGACTTTAGTTTAGGGGATTCAAGCGCTGCCGGAGCCCGCAACCAGCTTGTGAATTAGTGGTTTCGCTGGGGCCGTTTATTCGCGAGCGCAGCTTTCATCGCCGGTACGAGCTCAGAGGCAGCCTCCATCTTCGCGACGTAGCCCTGCGCCCCCACCTTTACAGCTTCGTTGACCAGTTCGTCGTTGCGGGTTTGGGTCAGGAAGACGATGCTCGAAGCCGGAGACACTTTTCGAATCTCGCGAGCAGCCTCAAATCCGTTCAGCTCGGGAAGGCCGATGTCCAACAACACGATGTCGGGGCGCAGCTCCGCGCTCATTTCAACGGCGTCGAGGCCGTCGGAACCCTCGCCTACGATCTCGAACTCGGGATAGTCCTTCAACATCGAGACAACACAATAGCGCCAGAACTCATAATCATCCACGATCAAAATCTTTACCGATGCCAATTACAGAATCCTCCTGCCGACCTCAGGTTCGCTCCACCCACGGAAGCGGCCGCGGGCGAACTACACCATCTTTAAGAGTGACAGTGATTCCGGTTTGCGTCGTTGCTCCAGAGCAAGAAGCGCGAAAGGAATTTAGGCAAGTAAATCGATTGGTCACCCTCCTTAATGAAGGAGGGCCTGCGGCGAACGGAGCAATACTTTGCCACGGGTCTTCACGAGAAGTCCCTCCCGCTGCCACTCATTTAAGAGTCTGCTCGCGGTGAAGACGGTGACGTTGGCTTCATGGGCCAGATCTTCATTCCGGACGTCCACTTCAACGCCGTCTTCCACCTGTTGCCCGATTCCCTCGGCGACGGCTCCGAGGACCAGGGCGAGCCGTTGACGAGCCGTGCGGCTGGTCGCGGAGATGTGAGCGATCTGGTACAAGCGAATGTACTCAAACGCCAACAACAATCCATTGTCGAGTAACCGGGGGCAACGCTCTGCAAAAGAACGGATTGCGGTACGACGCCAAACCAGGGCCACGCTGGGCCTTACCACTTCCGCAGTCAATAAATAGTTGCGCTGATGCGCCAATAGAGCCGCCATACCGCAAACCTCACCCGGGTAAATCCAGCGCAGGTTCAGCTTTCTTCCCGCCAGGGTTGTGCAGGTGAAGCGGGCGCGCCCCTGTACTAAAAGCGCGATAACGGCCCCGGGAAATCCCTGCCGAGTGATCAGAGAACTCGGCTCAAATGCCTCGGCGGTAGCGGCCTCGAAAAGCAAAGCGCATTCCGAGGGGGTTAGTCCCTCCAGAAATCTCGGCGTGAGTCCTCTCGCGAGAACGACGGCTTCGGCGTGAGTCATAGTCGAATCCTTACCCAGCGCGCTTGGTCGAGCGCCGGTTATCTCTCTATGAGAAGCCGTTCGCACCTGCTGCTGTTCCGATTGAGGACGACGTCACGCGATTAGTCTACTCGCGGGTCTAGTCGCGGCGCGAGGGCCGGCGGTCGGAAGGTCCTCGACCGGAGCGGCGATCGCCGTAGCCGCGACCCGAATCGCCGCGGAATCCGGATGGGCGCCGGGGCGCTTCGGCGGCGGCGCGCGCCAGCGGCGAGCCCTTCGGATAGGCAACGACGTAGCGGCCGAGGCCCTCGCCGCTGCTGGCCGTCTCGATCTCGTCGAAGGCCTTGAGCGCGAGATGCAACATGCGCCGCTCGCGGGAGCTCATCGGGGCGAAGCTGAATGGCTGGCCGGTGCGGGTGACGCTTTCCGCCGCAGTCTCGGCGGTGAGCTTGAGTTCGCGGGCGCGCAGCGCCTTGAACTGGTTGGCGTCGAAAGAGACCTTGTCGTGTTCTTCGGGCTCGAGGCGGATGATCTTCGCGGCTACATGCTCGAGCGCGCGCAGCACTTCGCCGCCGCGTTCGGTGACCAGCACGGCGTCGGGGCCGGCGAGCTCGACGTAGATTTCGCGGGCTTCGAGGCCGTCCGGATCAGCGGCGCCGCTGCCGGCGGTGATGCGATATTTCACGCGAAGTCCCCCGGTCTTGACCAGGGTCTGGAGGAAGGCGGCTATCTTCGTAGCGGCGGCGGCGTGATCTTCAATGGGCATTGTTCTTGTGGTCCTTTTCGCGGGTCTCTTGCCCCCGCCATTGTTTCCGGTTTGATCTCGAAGCTCCAGCAACCCTCAGCTACTCAATGCTCCGGACACTCGCCTTGTTGAGACGCTTATCCACTTAAGAAAGTTCACCGTTTTCCCGGGCTGGGCTTGCCCAGCCGTTTGGCGGCGCGCTTGGCGGCGATCTCGCGCATCTCCCGCCCGAGCTTGGTGCGGTTCATGACTGTCTGCTGGACGATATTCACGATGTTGCCGCAGGCCCAGTAGAGCGCGAGCCCCGAGGCGACGCTCCAAGTCATGAAGCCGAATACGGCCGGCATGGTGAAGGCCATCATCCGCTGCTGCGCCGGATCGACACCCGGCGACGGCGTGAGGTATTGCACCAGGAACATCGAGACAATAAAGAAGATGGGCAGGATGTGCAGCGGGTCGGGCGAGGCCAGATCAGGCAGCCAGAGCCAGTGCGCCTGGCGCAGCTCGAAGACCACCGACAGCATGTCGTAGAAGCCGTACAGCAAAGGCCACTGGATCAGCATCGGGAGGCAGCCGCCGAACATGTTTGCGCCCTCTTTTTTCTGCAGGGCGAAGATCTCCTGGTTCATCTCGGAGCGGCGCGGATCGGTGGTCTTGTATTTCTTGTAGCGCTCCTTGATCGCTTCCATCTGCGGCTGGATGCGCTGCATCTTGAGCGCCGACTTCATCATGGTGATGCGCGTCGGCAGCATGGCGATGTTGATGATCAGGGTGAGCAGCAGGATCGACCATCCCCAGTTGGAGACGACGTGCTCGTGTATCCAGCGCAGAACCAGGAAGAGCGGCTCGGAGATCAACCGCATCCAGCCGAAGCTGACGATCGGCTCGATGTCCGCGCCATTGGCTTTGCCGTCGGGGCCGGTCGCCTTGACGCTCTTGAGCACATCGATGAGTTTGGGGCCGGCGTAGAGCCGCGTTGACGTTGCACTGCCAATCTCGCCAACGGCCGCGCCCAGCACCGGCGCGCGCTCGGTCGCGTTGGGATCGGGCTTCTTCAAGTTGCGCGGGATGGTGACTTCGTTGTGCATCTGCAGGGCGGTCGCCTGCTGCGGCGCGTCGGGCAGGAAGATCGCGGCAAAGTAGAGGTCGCTGACACCGGCCCAGTCGAAGGGGCCGTTCAGCGTCGCTCCGCCAACGACTTTCTTGTAGGCGTCGGAGTTGGACTTGCCGCCCTGCATCGAGTTGAATGTGCCTTTGGCGTATTGCGGGAGCGTTTCCTGATCGCCGAAGCCCGAGGGCCAGGAGAGCAGCGCGGTGACCGGTGCGCCGTTCTGTTCGACCGAGGTTTCGGCGTGGATCACGTAGCTGGTGTCAAAGGTGAAGGTCTTGCGCGCGGTCACGCCGCCCTCCGACCAGGTGAAGGTCAGGGTAGATGGAGCGATCACATCGCCGGTCGCCGAGGGCACAAAGAGCGCGTGGGAGAGCTTGTCGCGCAGCCCCGCATCGTAGGTGAAGAGCGAGAGCGGATAGCCAAATTGCGCCGCGGCCTGCTTGTTGACCAGGTCGAGCGGCTTGCCGTCGGCATCTTTATATTTCTTGAGGATCCAGGAGGTGACCTGGGCGCCGCGATTGGAGAACTGGATGCGGTAGAGCTCATTCTCGACGATGGTCGGCGTCTCGGTCGCCGCCTGCACTGCATTCACCGGCGCAGACTTTGCGCGAGCAGGCGCCGGGGCATCAACGGCAGCGGCCGGAGTTGCGATCGGCGCGCTGGCTTGCTGATGTTGCTGGGGCTTGGCTTCCGGGGCGGACTTTGGCTCGGTATGGGGCTTGAAATATTGCAAGCCAAAAAACATCAGGATGAAGATGGCGGTGAAGGCGAGCAGGGTTCTTGAATCCCCACCACCGCCCTGCTGATTCGGGTTCTTAATTTCTGGCAAAAGAGATTCCTATCGAGGTTCGTCGGAGAGGTTCGACGCTGGCGACTGCGAAGCCGCACGGTCTCGAAACCCTCCTTCTTCTATCGTAACTGGCGGGGGCGAACTCTGCATGGGAGCGGCGGTCGAGAGCGACCGCGCAACAGAGTGCGGAACAGGGATGGGCACCGGTACGGGATCGAACTCCGGTGCGTGAAAGGGATGGCATTTCGAGATGCGGCGGAGCGCGAGCCAAGTTCCGCGCAGGATGCCGTGATACTCGATGGCGAGTGCCGCGTACTCTGAGCAGCTGGGTTGAAAGCGGCATGCGCCCGCGCTTCCGCTCACGGCGTGAAGCACTGGCGACAGCACTCGCTTGTAAACGGATAAGAGTGCATGGCTTACGTTGCCGCGAGTCGACCGGGACTGGACGGGGGCGTCGATCACAACGAGACCTGCGAGGCTTTCTGTTTCGCGCTGCCTTTTTCGATTGCGACTTGAATGGTGGTCAAGATGCGCGTCACTTCGCTTTCGAGTTTGGCGAACTCGATGGTCAGCACCGTGCGGCGGGGATGGAGCACAATGTCTACATCGGCGAGGACGAGTGACTTGTGACGTCGCACGATATCGCGCATGCGGCGCTTGATGCGATTGCGTTCGACGGCTTTGCCGAGCACCTTGCCTGCAGTGAGACCGATGCGCGGGCCGGGCGGCGTTTGCGATTCGGCCGTCCGCAGTGCGTAGAAGTAGCTCATCGAAGCAGAGAAGTTCTTGCGCCCCTCGCGATACACGCGCTGATAATCGGCGTGCTTTCGCAACCGATGATCGGCGACAACCTCAAGCGTAGGCGCGGGCGCGAGCTGGGGTGAACTTTTAGACACACTTCTATTATCTATCCGCTATCTTGACTGGGGCAGCGGGTTATTGTGCGGCAGCGGCGGCGGTGTTGACGCGGCGCGGTTTGCGAATCGAAAATCTACGGACGCGACAAGGCGCAAGTGGGTTAGAAAGGCCACTTGCGCCCTTGATGAAATTGTTTCCGCTGGTATGAGACGAAACAGGCTTGACTGCCATCACGCGCCGCGAACGATGCGGCGGGTCAGAAGTTAGTCGCGGTTTCGGTTAGTCGCGGTACCCGGCGCTGACGGAGACGCGATGGCGCCCCTTGGCCCGGCGACGGGACAACACGGCGGCGCCGCTTTTGGTCTTCATACGGACCCGGAAGCCGTGGGTCTTGGACCGGTGACGGCGGTTGGGTTGAAATGTGCGCTTCGGCATGGAAGTGCGCTCCTCTGGGTAACTCTCTTTTAGTAATTTATCGCGGTGGTGTGCCTGCGACTTTTTTCACTCTTAATCGAGAACTTCAGTATAAACGATCACCCCCGCTCGCCGCAAAAATGCTGTCGCCTTTCGCGTTTTCACTACTACTGGTGCAACTAAAAAATAAAAGAAAATTTTCGTTGAAAGAGACGTTACGAGGGCGTGTGAATCGTGCTAGCATCGGTTTCGTTCAAGAGAGAAATCTGCACGTCAGGCTGTCTCTTTGCCGATCGATTGAAAGCAAACCGACCTCAGCAGTCGGATGCAAGCTCCGAGCACACGAGAGAACCACGGCACACCCGGCGCCCACACCGCCAGGCGTTTTGTCGCATTTGCTCTCGCTTTTTCGCAAGGGCTATCGAGCGGTGGCCGCCCTGAGCAAGGAAGTGTAATGTCATTCGCACCTACGCCCGCCGTCGCACCGAACCCATGGGTCAGAATCCTCGGGGCCCTCGAAAAGAAAGTCACCCGCCACTCGTTCGACGCCTGCCTGAAGCCGACGCGCTTCAGCCACGCAAATGGCACAACACTCTTCGTGCGTGTACCGAATTCGGACATCCAGCAGGACTGCGACCGTTACTGCGACATCATCCAGGAAGCGATGGAGTCGCTGGAGATGGAGTTCGAAGAGGTCAAGTTCGTGACTCCGGAACAGGACCCGGCCGCAACGCGGGTCCGCGAAGACGGAGGGTTTGCGCCGCAGCCGGCCCATGCGGGGAACGGTCCGCATAACGGCCATCCATCCGGGCATGCCAATGGACATCTCAATGGCGGCCAGCGCAATCACGGCTTGCGCTCGGGCGTACCCGCGCAGCAGGGGCGCTTCGACTGGACCTCGGCGGCGCAGCTCAACCCGCGCTATACCTTTGACGCTTTTGTGATCGGCAACGGAAACCAGTTTGCCCGTGCCGCGGCCGGCGCTGTCGCGGAGCGGCCGTCGAAGGCTTATAACCCGCTCTTTCTTTACAGCGGCACCGGCATGGGCAAGACGCACCTCATGCACGCCATCGGTCACGAGATGAAACTGCGCCAGCCGCAGTCGTCGATCTGCTACGTCTCGAGCGAGAAGTTCACCAACGAGATGATCAACTCGCTGCGCAACGACCGCATGACGAGCTTCCGCGACAAGTTCCGGTCGGTCGACCTGCTTTTGATCGATGACATTCAGTTTCTCGCGCAGAAGGAGCGGACGCAGGAAGAGTTCTTCCATACTTTTAACGCCCTACACGAGAGCATGAAGCAGATCGTCATCGCCTCGGACCGTCCGCCCAAGGAGCTGCCCGAGATCGAGGACCGCCTGCGCAGCCGCTTCGAGTGGGGACTCATCGCCGACATCCAGCCGCCCGACCTCGAGACCAAAGTCGCAATCCTGCAAAAGAAGGCGGAGAGCGAACAGACGACGCTGCCGATCGATGTTGCGCTGTTTATTGCGTCGAATGTTCGGACGAACGTTCGTGAGCTCGAGGGTGCCTTGGTGCGCCTGATCGCCTGGTGCGGATTGAATGGCATGGAGATCACGCTGGCGACGACGCAGCAGTGCCTGAAGGCCTTCATTGACACTCAGGTGCGCAAGATCACGATCGAGTCGATCCAGCGTGCGGTAGCCGAGCAGTTCGGTATGCGGGTTGCGGAGTTGAAGCAGAAGAATAATTCCCGCTCGGTCGTTGTGCCGCGGCAGATTGCGATGTTCCTGGCCAAACAGATGACTGAGGCTTCGCTGCCTGAGATTGGACGTCAGTTTGGTGGGAAACATCACACTACGGTGATGCACTCGATTGGCAAGATCGATGAGATGAAGCGGAATGATAAGGACCTGAACCGGACGCTGACTAAGTTGATGGAGACGCTGAACGGATAGCCAGGCAAAGGAAGCGTGTTGAAAAGTTCCCTTTTGCGATCCGAGTAGTGGAAGTCATTGGCCTCGTTGTCCGTAACCAGGAATTTCTCCGCGCCCCAGATACTTTCCGGCGCTAGTCGGGATATAAGTGTGCAACACTGGCAACATCTCAAAATTCACCCTGGGAGGCTCCCCACCAACCCTGGCTGGATTTTTTCTGAAGCGCGTATGGAACCGAAGGACGTGGCTTACCGTGCGAGCCATCTTTATCAACTATCGTCGCAGCGACGCTGAAGGTGAATCAGGGCGTTTGTTCTCCGACCTGGCCAATCGTTTTGGCGAGAGCTCGATATTCATGGATGTCGTCGCTCTCGATATCGGGCGCGATTTTCGGAAGGAAATTGACAAGAGCGTCGCGACGTGCGGCGTTCTGCTGGCCATTATTGGGAAGGGTTGGGTTGACGCAAGGAATGAGAGTGGGGACAGGCGCCTCGACGATCCGAACGATTTCGTCCGTCTCGAAATCGCCTCCGCTCTGAAGCGGGACATTCCGGTGATTCCGGTTCTCGTTCAGGGAGCCAAAATGCCCTTCGATGAGCAACTACCCGACAACCTCAAGGAACTTGCATACCGCAACGGCGTCGAGTTGACTCACGCGCGGTGGTCCTACGACCTTCAGGTGCTCATCAAGGGCCTGGAAGCCGCGCTGGGAACTCCTGAAATAGACACCAACCCGCTCAGGCGGGATGAAAATAGACAAGGACGCAACGATGCCAACGGGCGCAAGGTTTCGTGGTGGAAGTCTCGAACAGGCACCTTCGCGTTGCTTTTGGCCGCCGGCGGGGTCGCCGCAGGGATAGCCTATAAAATCTGGCCGATACGCGATACGCGGCCGGCGGCGGTTGTGGTTCCATCTCTTGGGGGAAAGCCGCTCAACGCAGCCGAAGAAACGTTGCGCGCGCTACAGCTTCAGGCCGGTACTATATCCCAGCAAGCCAGCCCGGACGGGGCGAAAAATATCGTTTTGGACCAGTTCCCCAAACCCGGCAAGAAAGTGGACGTTGGAAGCCCCGTCGATTTGGTGGTGTCACTCGGACCGGAAGGGCCTACGCCCGCGGCAGCCGCTGGGGGGATCGCGATCCCTCCAGTAACCCAGCCTTCGCCGACCTTAGTCTCGGTATCAATCTCCGATGCAACCTGTTTCGTCATCGGCCCCGGCGCCTACCAAATTGACATGGCGGGAAGCACCGTGGTGCCGGCTGGACAAACGTACCTGCTCTATGCGGAGGCATCGGGACCCAGCGGCGGGTCCAGATGGCGTCCGACTTGCCAGCAATGGCCGGCCGCCCAACCCAGCGACGGCACCCTGTGGGACGTAAGTTGCATTCATCAACCCAATGATCCCGCTCAAACGGCGTGGCGGGCCGGTACGGTGATAAAGCCACAAAATGCCCAGCCACCCACGGCGGTCTATGCCGGCACCATTTCGAATGGGAAAAAGACCGGCGGCGCGGAAAAATCCTTGACTTGTCAGCGTCGGACGAAGTCTTGAGCCCAGTTTCCCTTATGATAGCGCCGGAAATTTTGAGTCGATCCCCATCTCGAGCCACAACTTTCGCTCCTCTGGCGAAAACCGCTCAATCGCATAGCGCAACGTCGTCCTCGGCATCTTTGGCGCGTACTTCTCCAGAAACCTCTCCAGCTCCGGCTCGCGAGACCTTACCCGCCTCTCGTAGCAGCCACCCCACTGCTTTGTGAATCAACGGCTCTTTGTCGCTGAGTAGCTTTCGTCCGATGCGGAAGGTTTCCTTCGTCTCGCCTCGGGCCAGGAAGGCGAAGGTGGAGACGATGGCGATGCGCCGCTCCCAGAGCATGGGTGACAACGTCAGCTTGTCCAGGAGTTCGCTTCGATAGGGTCTGGGACGCGTGACGAGGTGCTCTCCGACGATGTAGCGGCAGGAGGTGTCGACGAGGTCCCAGTTGTTGGCGCGGTGAGTGTTCTGGAGGTAGAAGTCGAAGATCCTCTGGCGTTGCTCTTCGTTGCCCTTGTCGTATTGAGCGACCAGAATCTCAAAAGCTACAAATCTGTGCTCGTGGATCGGCGATGCCAGCAGCCTGGCGATCTCGGTCAGGGGCAGATGGGTGTGGCGGAGCGCGATCTTGCGATTTACGGGTACGGTGATGCCGAGGAAGATGTCGCCTTCGCCGTATTCGCCGGGGCCGGTTTTGAAGAACCATGCGAGATTTTGGGCCTTGCGTTCGTCGGCCACGGAGTCGAGCTCGCGGAGCAGGTCGTGCCGCGTTGGCTTCTTTAGTGCGATCTTTTTCGTGCTTGCCATAGCCTGATTCCTTGGTCCTTTTTGTTGTCTCACGAGTTCCACGCCGGCGTTGAGGAAAGTTTGGAAAAGGCGTCTTCTGTGCAAACTGGCAACCTCTGTAGAGGCTGTCAATTGCGGCTGGAACTGCGCTTTCCACTTCGGCCAGTATCTTTCCACATAGGCTCCTGGCTGGAGGCTGTGCGGATTGCGGCAAATCGGGGACGTTGGCGGACAAGCGATGCTCGTTTTCCTGCTTGTGCTTTTCTGCGGGCCACGTTTTCTAAAACCCGGACCTTCCTAAACCCCGCTCCGGAATGGCTCGGGGCGCTCTTTCCACATATCCACGCCGAACTACTACTGCTACTGAGTTCACTATGAATTTAATCAGTCTTAGAAGCAGTGGTATGGAGTGCTCAGCGCGTAATCCGGATGAGAAGTGAAGGCCGGGATATCTGATCCTCCCACCCCTTCGGCAGGCTCAGGGCAGGCTCTACGCGATAGGGCCGCGTCGGATGGGGCATCCACGGCGCTGAACAGGGCAACCACACGTTTCCACTGGATTGACGAGTTTTCCGCAGCGCGGGCGGTGCAAATTCTCACTAGAATGGATGCCAGATCATATCCGCCGTAAACGCCGCTGTGCCTTGGGGCATCGAGTGGTGTACATTGTGGCAAAACGATCAAGGTAGTCAATCAGCGCAATCAACGAGAGTAGTCGACCAGAGTAGTCAAAAAGGGGAGGGCGAAGCGATATGCCAGGCTTAGAGGTGGAGCAGGAGAAGCCGGTGGGGACCAGCGGAGCCACGGGAGCAATGGAGATCACCGTCAGCCGCGCCGAGTTGCTGCGCGAGCTGACCGCAACGCAGAGCGTCGTCGAGCGCAAGACGACCATCCCGATCTTGTCGAACTTCCTTATCGAGGCGGCTGACGACAAGCTGACCATCACGGCGACCGACCTGGACCAGAGCATCAAGACCTCGTGCGTGGCCAAGGTCAAGAAGCCCGGCGCCTGCACGATTCCTGCGCGCAAGCTTTACGACTACATCAAGCTGCTGGGCGACGGCGACATCTCGATCAAGCTGATGGACAACCACTGGGTGCAGATCCGCTCTGGCCGGTCGAATACCAAGATGGTGGGCATGGCGCGGGCGAACTTCCCCCAGGTTCCGGCCTTTCCGGAGGCTGGCCTGACGAAGCTCGCTTCGGCGTCGATGAAGAACATGATTGGCAAAACCATCTTCGCGATCTCGAACGAGGAGTCGCGCTACACGCTCAACGGCGCTCTTTTGATTCTGAAGGCGGAGAGCTTAGCGATGGTGGCGACCGACGGTCACCGGCTCGCGCATGTGGAGAAATCGGGCGAGACGCTGACGAACATCAGCGGTGAGAAGAAGACCCTGATTCCGCGCAAGGCGCTTTCGGAGTTGCAGTCGTTGCTCTCGAACAGCGATGCTGAGCAGATCGACTTTGCCGATGACGACCACACTCTGTTCTTCCGCATCGGCCATCGCACACTTACCTCGCGCAAGCTGACTGGCCAGTTCCCTAACTATGAAGCGGTTTTGCCGCGCGACAACAACAAGTTCGTTGTTGTGCGCAGCGAAGATCTGATGGCTTCGATTCAGCGTGTCGCGCAGTTTGCCGACGAACGCTCGGGCGCGGTGAAGATGCGCCTGGAGCAGAATGAGTTGAAGATTTCTTCCTCTTCGACCGATTCGGGCGAGTCGGAGGATACGATCGAGACTCCCTACAGTTTCGACGCGATTGTGGTGGGCTTTAACTCTTCTTACCTGATCGACTTTTTGAAAGCGGTGGGCAGCGCGGGCGAGGTTCGGCTGGAGTTCAAAGATGCCCAGTCTGCTGGACAGGTGAGGCCTGAGGATGCTGATGAGGAATACCGCTATCGGTACATCATTATGCCGATGAGGATTTGACCGCCCGCAGCAGGCTCGATCCGAAAAAGGACCCCGCTGCGGGTCCTTTTTTATTGACTTCGCGCCCCCGGCAAGGCCTTCCACTCGCCCCCGCTACCCGGCGCGGATACAATAGAGTCTAAGACACGCAGAGATGCGAGACGCAGATGCAACTGCATGAAAGCGGACCGTCCGCCTGGGAACAGGATTAGCGGGCGGCGCGATCAAGTATTGGCACACAGGGCGTTGGCATTCAGTTTGAGGGATGGATTTGAAGTCAAGCAGCTTAGAGATTTGCAGGCATCAGGCACGCCTGGTTCGAGATTCAGTTGTGCGCAAGGGTTCGGAAGTCAATCTCTCCGCAAGCCGCATTCGCAGCGCTTTTCCAACCTTCCTTCTACGGCCGGTGTTCCTGGCTATTTTGGCGCTCACATCTCTCCAGGCGGTCCGGGGCCAGTTGGCACACGCCCAATCGGCGGAGCGGATTCCCGCGCGCATCATTCTCACTACTTCTGGCGCCGAGGGTCAGGCGCGGAACAGCGCGACCTTTACCGTGCAGGTAACCGGCGCGGCTGGGCAAGGCTCTGACGCAGCCGCATCCGTGCCCACCGGCAGCGTGAGCTTTATGGATGGGGAACACTCCATCGGCGCAGCATTTCTTGACGACCAGGGCCGCGCAACGTTGAGCGTTGCCTCGTTGCCCGGCGGCGAACAGAAGATCACCGCCGTTTATCAGGGCGACGACAATTTTGGAGCGGCCACTTCGACCCCCGCGGCGGTGACCGCTGCAAGCACAGGCGTTCCCGCGTTTGCCCTGACCGCAAGCAACAGCTCGCTGTCGGTTGTTGCGGGTAACACGGTGTCGACGGTCATTACTGCGACGCCGCAGAACGGCTTCAACCAGGGAGTTTCCCTTTCCTGCTCGGGCATTCCCTACGCCACGACGACTTGCGTCTTCACTCCCGCCCAGGTCACACCCGGCGCCCCGACCGAGGCCAACCCCAATGGGACGGCCGTGATCAGCACCCTGGCCATTCAGACCCTCGCTTACTCTGGCGGCGAACTTCGTGAACCCGGTTTTCGCCGTCCAGGCGTCGCCGGGCATGAGGAGACCTTCTATGCGTTCGCGGCACCAGGACTTTTTGCGCTTGCAGGACTCGGCCTGGCGGGCAGGCGCTGGGGCCAGGGCAACGGGCGAGGCTCTGCGAAGATCATTGCGATTCTCTTCCTGCTGGTGGCCAGCAGTATGGGGCTGAGCTCCTGCGCGCAACGCTACAAGTACTACCACCGTCCGCCGGAGGGGAATACCGGAACTCCGGCTGGCACTTATACCGTGGTAATTACCGGGACTACGGGAACGGGCAGCAGCCTGTCGACCGCAACCGTGCCGGTGACGTTGGTGGTCAAGACCAGCTAGCGTGACGCCCTGAAATGCGATGCATTGAAGAGCCCAGGCCTGAAGGCCTCGCCGTAGGCGGATTGATTTCGTAGGGCTAAAACCCCGCGATTGCACTGAAAGATCGCCGGGAGCGCACTACTCCTCCGGCTCGCTCGCTTTCGGGCTTCCGGAGGATTCCCGCTTGGCCAGCTCTTCGAGCTGGTTGCGCCAGTCGAGCGTAGCCAGGAACCCTTGCGACTCGCGCCAGTTTTCCTGAACCACAACAAACAGCTCGAGGAAAACGCGCGTGCCTAGCAGCGACTCGATCTCTTTGCGAGCGGCGGTGCCGATGGCTTTGAGCTTGACGCCGCCTTTGCCGATGAGAATCGCCTTCTGGCCCTCGCGTTCGCAATAGATCGCGGCGGCGATCTTCGTCACCGGAAGTTTCGGAGGAAGTTGCCCGGCTTTCAGCGGCCTGGGATTCTTTGGCGGCGGTGGTGGTTCCTCGAACTTCTCAACAACTACTGCAGATGCGTAAGGGACTTCTTCGCCGGTTTCGAGCAGGATTTTTTCGCGGATCAGCTCGGCGACCATGAAACGCTCCGGCTGGTCGGTGAATTGGTCCTTGGGGAAGTAACGCTCGCCGACGGGCAGGTGCTCGATCAGCTTCTCGACGAGGATGTCGAGACCCTTGCGCTTGGTCGCTGAGATGGGGATGACTTCGGTGAAGGTATGCTGCGCGCTGAGTTGCGCGATGAGCGGAGCGAGCTTTTCGCTGGTGATCTGGTCGATCTTGTTGATGAGCAGGAAGACCGGGCAATCGAGCTTGCGGACGAGGCGAAAGACGAACTCGTCCTCCTCGCGTTCCTTCTGGGACTTGCTGAACTGGCTTTTGTTCTCTTCGGCCGGAGCGGCCCCCGGCGTGGCGAGATGGAAGTTCCGCGTGGCGTCGACGATCAGCACGACGATGTCGCGGGTCTCGAGCGCGTCGTGGACCTCCTGCATCATGCGCTTGTCGAGCAGGGTGCCGGGAGTGTGGACTCCGGGGGTGTCGACGAAGACAATCTGCGCGGCCTGGTGCTTACCCTTCTTTGCGGGCACGTCGTAGATGCCGTGGATGCGGGTGCGGGTGGTCTGCGCCTTGGGCGTGACGATGGCGACCTTTTCGCCGATGAGCGCGTTGAGGAGCGTCGATTTGCCGGCGTTGGGACGGCCGAGGATGGATACGAAACCGGATTTCAAAAGAAGTGCCTCATTAGAAGAGTTCGCAAAACTGTAGCCTTCAAGTTATTCGAGCGTTCAAGAGATCAGATAGACATCCGGGATCCTGCGGTCGAACGTGGCGAGAATCGCGCCGTTCGCCACCGCCAGTTGTGCAAGGTGCCCGTCGGTTGTCTGCCTTGAAGCCGCGACCCAGGAAGGAAGATGCGAGATGTCGTGGCCGTCCCGGAGGAAGGTGAGAGAGGGGCGATCGGTCTTCAGCCGGAGCAGCAGCTCCCGCGCATGAGTAATCGTCAGTCCGTATGCTGAGACCTGACTTAACACGCGGACAAAGCCAAGTTCGGTGATCGAACAGCTTGCAAACTCCGCAGATTGTTGACCCGCCACCCAAGTTGCGACGCGCGTGTGAAAAAAATGGCGTCGAAAGCCAAGAGCCACCAGCGCATTCACATCGAGCAGATATCTCATGGAAAATCCGCGAGTATCTCTTCGACCGCCTCGCTGGTCAACATGGGCACATCGCCATCTACATCCAAAACCGGGAATCCGGTCAAGGGATCGGTGATGATCCTTACCTCGCCTGCCCGCTTACGTTGCGGAGTCAGGACGATGCTGGTTCCATCAATATGAGCTTCCATCGCGTCGCCGGCGCGCAGATCCAGCTTGCGGCGAAAGGATGCCGGAAGCACGACCTGACCCTTGCTGGAGACCCTCGTTTCCATGGTAAGACCATCTTACGCCACCTTGAGAGGCGGTGACCCGCAGTGATCAAATGCCACAGCGATTTCGAGAACCAACTCGGATCCAGGTTGCTCCCACAAGTGTCCGAATTGGGAGTCAAACAGCTATCGTATTGCGAATAAACGCTGTTAACGAAGGCGCACGCCTTTTTCAAATCCTGCGCCTCAAGCGAGGCTGAACAGCAGAGGACAGCCATCGAAAGAAGCAAGAGGGTCTTCATGGGAGATATTCCCGTCGCACAGAATTCTAGCTCGCAGCCGCTCTCTTCGAGACCCTCACCCGCTCGATCCGGCGGTCGGTCGAGGCGAGGACCTCGAAGCGCAAATGCTCGTCCTCGACGACTTCGCCGGCCGACGGGATGCGTTTGGCTGTCTCGCTGACCAGTCCGGCGACGGTGGTTGCTTCGTAGTCATCGGGCTTCTGCCAAGTCTCGCCCATTAGCTCTTCAAGGCGCTCGACGTCGAGGCTGCCGGGGACGATCCATGATCCTCCGGGCTCGGCGATGGGCTCGTCTTTTTCGGCATCCTGTTCGTGCTCGTCGGTGATGTTGCCGACGATCTCTTCGAGTAGGTCTTCGATGGTGACGAGACCGGCGACGCCGCCGTACTCGTCGATCACGATGCGCATGTGGTGCTTGGCGCGCTGCATCTCGCGGAGCAGCTCGTTGACTTTTTTCACCTCGGGGACAAAGGCTGCGGGGCGCTGAATGCTGGCCACAGTCCGCTTGGCAGCAACGCTGTCTGCGATCTGCAGCAGGTCGTGGGAGTAGGCGATTCCGGTTATCTGGTCGATGGTCTCGCGGTAGACGGGCACGCGCGAATAAGGATGGGTCACCAGTTGCTGAAGAAACTCCTCAAGCGTCGTGGTCTCGGCGACGGCAAAGAGCTTCGGTCGCGGGGTCATCACCTCGCGCACGACCTTGTCGCCAAATTCGACTGCCGAACGCACCAGGTCGCGGTCGCCTTTTTCGATGATGCCCTCTTCTTCACCGGCCTCGATCAGAGCGTCGACGGCTTCGGAGCTGGTGTCGTCTTCCTCGGCCTCAGGAGTTTCGGCAAGCGCGGCGATCGAGAGCAGGAAGCTGAGCAGGAAGGTCACCGGCGACACGAGTAAATAGAGGAACCGGAGCACGAGCCGGAAGCGGACAACCCACAAGCCGCGCGTCCGGGTAAAGAAGACGAAGGGCAAGAGGCGGTTGAAGATCACAATCACCAGGATGACGCCGAAGACCACCTGCGCGATCTCGCCGAAGGTGGGCCGGTCGGTCAGCGATGAGCGGTCGAAGAGCATCGCTCCGAAGAGGAGCGTGACGCAGGCCAGCGAGAGCTGGGTTAGCACCGCGGCCGAGAGCGCGATGCGTTCGCGATTGGAGCCGAGGCGCGGTTCGACCTTCTGTTCCCAGGCATCGATGTTTTCCTGAAATTCGCGGGCGAGGAATTTGCCCATCTCGAAGTAGAGGCGGTCGACGTAGGAGGCCAGCGTCAAGGTGAAGAGCAGCAGGGCGATCGATAAGGCGAGCAGGATCGTCATCATGCGCGGCCTCTTGCGGCCTTGCGGCTCGGGGTAGCTCCGGCTCTTGCTGGCTTTTTGATTGCCTTGGTCATTGGCTCAGGTCGTGCCCGAGATACACTCCGCTCGATCAGGCCGGAGGCCAGTCCCAACTGGCGGCGCAGTCGGATCTCCTTGCGGGCCATCTCTCCCGAGTCTGTCTCATGATCGTATCCGGCGAGGTGGAGCGCTCCGTGGAGGATGAGGACCCTGACCTCGGTGGCGAGCGAATGGCCGAGGCTTGCCGCTTGGCGCGCCGCGGTTTCGAGTGAGATTGCCAGATCTCCGGCGGTCTTAGTCTTGGGGTTGCCCTCGAACTCCCATGCGACTGCCGGGAAGGAAAGGACATCGGTTGGAGAATTCTTGCCGCGAAACTCGCGGTTGAGTTCCTGAATGCGCTCGTCGTTCGTGAGCAGAACGGAAACCGGCCCGGAGCATTCGGCGGCTTTGACCGCGAGCGCAGCAAACCGCGCCAATTCTCGCCTATTCAGCGGTTCGCGGCGAGTGGCGGTCGTGGATCGAGGAGGTTCGATAAGGATCATCTTACGAATGGAACGATGAAAAAGCTTGCCGGCGGTTATTGAGAATTCGACGGATCGCCGGGATTCTTCCTCCCTCCGGTCGTCAGAATGACGCCATTTGGTGAGGCTAGCTCAAGAAACAACAGGAGGGCGAAAGCCCTCCTGTTGCTATGGTATCGCACCCGTTCTGCGTTATTGCGGCTTGGTGTTTGGTGGGTCGCCGCGCCGTTCGTCCATCCGTGGCTCGGTCATGGTTAGCGGCAGTTGTTGCTGCGCCTTGCCGAAGTTGTCGTAAGCCACAATGATCCGCTGCACCAGGTGGTGACGAACCACGTCGCCGGATTCGAACTCGACGAACTTGATTCCGTCGACGCCGTTGAGGATGTTCATCGCCTCGATCAAGCCGGACTTCTTTGCGTTGGGCAGGTCGATCTGGGTGACGTCGCCGGTGATGACTGCCTTGGCGTTGTTGCCGAGTCGGGTGAGGAACATCTTCATCTGCTCGCTGGTGGTGTTCTGCGCCTCGTCCATGATGATGAAGGCGTCATTGAGGGTGCGTCCGCGCATGAAGGCGAGCGGCGCGACCTCGATCACGTTGCGCTCGAGCATTTTGTCGACACGTTCCTGGTCGAGCAGGTCGTAGAGCGCGTCGTAAAGGGGACGCAGGTAGGGGTCGATCTTTTCCTGCAGGCTGCCGGGCAGGAAGCCAAGCCGTTCCCCAGCCTCGACTGCCGGCCTGACGAGGATGATGCGGCTGATCTTCTTCGCCAGCAGCGCAGAGGCGGCCATGGCGACGGCAAGGTACGTCTTGCCGGTTCCGGCGGGGCCGATGCCAAAGACCATGTCGTTTTGCTCGATCGCCTCGACGTAGCGCCGCTGATTGATCGAACGGGGCTGCACCATTCGCTTGATGCCGGCGGAGCGCTGTTTGCCGGTTTCGGCGAGGCTGCGCAGGGTGATCTGAGGGTCTGAGACGACCAGCTTCAACATGCCGTGAAGCTCTCCGTTATGGAGGTTCACGCCGGCGCGCCGCAAGTGCTCAAAATCGGCGAAAATCTGCTGTACCAGGGTGATGCTGTCCGGATGACCCTCGACATGCACCGCATCCGACTTCAGATCGATGCGCACGTTGAGGCTGTCTTCCATAAGCCTGAGATTTTCATCGCGGGTCCCAAACAGGGGCTCAAGATTCGGCGTGATGTCCAGCGCTTTTTTCATCAAGCGGTGAAATTCCCTCCACACAGTGAATTGTTCGTTGAATTGGATGTCAGGCGGGGCGTCGGGGAAACGGACAGCGCGGAATAATCCCTCCGACCAAACGGACAGCCGAGATGAATTGTCGGGGAGAGTCGGGCCGGATTGGCGGTGAGCACCAAATATTTCCCGTTGATGCGCTCAGACTAGCGCTCGCGGAGTTTATCGTCAACAGCTATTCGATGAATTAGTGACGAATCCCATCCAACGGTCACTTTGGGAATCTGATTGTTTAACCGGACCAGGAAAGTTTACGCCGGATGAATCGCTTCAAGCTCCGGTAGCAGAATGACGCTTTCCTGCTCGTTAGGGTCGGTGCGGGCGACCACGGCGGTCACCGGCTCGGTTGCGCTGGGATTGTAGGGCAGGTGAGGCACGTCGGCGGGAATGTAAAAGAAGTCTCCCGGTCGAACGATCGAATGATGCTCCAACCGCTCGCCATGCCACACATGCGAAACGCCGCTGAGGGCATAAATCGCAGTCTCGTGGGTCGCGTGCTTGTGCGCAAAGGCGCGTCCACCCGGCGGAATGGTAAGCAGCTGCATATGGATCGCCCGCGCCCCGACCGACTCAGCGGAGATGCCGACGGCGTACTGCAACCCCTGCTTGCCGGTAAACGGCTCACCCGCGCGTAATTGGCGGCAAGCCGAGGCTAACAACTCTGAGGTCGTAACAGTCATGATGTAAATCCTTGGCGGCGTCGATCCCGTCGTTCGCCGGACGAGCCGATTCTACCCCAACGATGTCGCCTAGAGAAGGCGCTGAAGACTCGCGATGATAACTTTTGCATTCGCTCCGGCGGCCCGCAACGTATAGGTAAGTGAGCGGCAGAGAACAGGGCACTCGAACTCATAACAAATCGCCCTCAGCGCCGTCGAATTGCCACTGTAGTCCTTTTATCCGAAGCCAGTAGTACGCAGAGAAACGGGCGCCACTTGATCCGGAGTTCGGAAGCGTTTCCTCACCTGGTGCTCGAGCACCAGTCGATGGTCTTCAGCATCGCCCTGCGGATTGTCGGAGACCGCGCGGCTGCCGAAGAGGTCGCGCAGGACGTTTTTCTTGAGCTGCATGGCAAGCTGGCTGAGCTTGCTTCGGCGGAGCATGTGCTCTTCTGGTTGCGCAAAGTGGCCGCGCACCGGGCCATCGATTATGTGCGCCGGCAGGCGCGGCGGCCTGAGGAGGCTTGCGATCCGGACGAGTTGCCGGAGATTGCGATTGATGACGATCCGGGCGATCCGCTGCTGAGCCGGCAACTGCGGCAGCTGGTGGCGTCGTTGCCGATGGTTCAGCGCACGGTGATCGTGCTTCGCTACCAGGAAGACCTGACTCCTGAGGAGATTGGGGCGATGTTGTCGATGCCGATCGCGACCGTCAAGAGCCATTTACAGCGTACGCTGCGGCTCTTGCGGGAGAAAGCGGCGCGAGTTTTGAAGTAGAGCAGTTGTTGAAGCAAGTGGGAGGGACCAAGCCATGAACGAATTTGCAGATCGAGTTGAGATTCAGCTCGAAGAGGCGATGCGCATCGCGCTGCGCCGCGAATCGCCTTCACCTGGATTTGCCCAGCGGTTGCAGTTCCAGCTCGCCTTGCAGACGGCTGGTGCGGCGACCGGTCTGATTCTTCCCGGCGCGGCGGTTCCGCATCCTTTAGAGGGCGACTCCCTATGGACGACAGCCGCGCGACTCTGGCAGAGGCTGTTCCCAGGCGCGCCGACCCAACCCGCCGAAGCGCAGCCCTTTCAGGGATTGACGACGGGCCGTCGTTCGCCGGCCTCGCTCGCCTTTGCGGTCGTTGCGCACGGCGCGGTCTTGGCTTTGATATTGTTCGCGGCGATCCAGACGCATGTCAGGACGAAAGCCATCTCGGTTCAAAATGCGGCAATCGACATAAAACCCTGGCTCCCCGTCACGCCGCACTCCAAAGACACCATGGGCGGCGGTGGAGGTGGTGGCGACCACGCTCTGGTCGACGTTTCCAAAGGCAGGCTGCCGCAGTTGGCGCAGCGACAGATTGTTCCTCCGCAGATCGTTCGCAACGACAACCCGAAGCTGGCGGTCGAGCCGACGATTGTGATGCCGAAGAACATCCAGCTGCCGAACACGCAGCCGCCCGACCTCGGGTTGCCAACGTCAAGCCAGGTGCAGATGGCCTCGAACGGATCGGGTTCCGGCGCAGGCATGGGCAGCGGCCATGACGGCGGAGTTGGATCAGGAAACGGTGCTGGATACGGCCCTGGGTCGGGCGGCGGCACTGGTGGCGGAATCTACCATGTGGGCGGCGGAGTCTCGGCGCCCCTGGTGCTCTCCTCGGTCGATCCGGAGTACTCTGACGAGGCGCGCCGCGCCAAGTTTACCGGCATCGTCGTTGTCGCGCTGGTTGTCGATCCGTCTGGGATGCCGCGGCGTGTTCATGTTATTCGCCATCTGGGCATGGGCCTTGATGAGAAGGCGATCCAGGCGGTGGAGCAATATCGGTTCAAACCCGCTGAATATCAGGGCAGGCCGGTGCCTGTTGAGGTGAATATCGAGGTGAACTTTCAGATTTACTGACCGGCTCGGCTACTTGCTGTACTCATCCCGAAGCTTGGTCTGGCGTGATTCCATTGGGATGGCGTGGCCCTCGATGTAAATCTGCTTCACGTCGGTGCGCACGTCGAGCGGATCGCCGTTGGCGATGACGACGTTGGCGGTCTTGCCCTCGTCGAGCGAGCCGAGCTTGTCGGCGACTCCCCAGATCTCGGCGGGGTTGAGAGTGATGGCCTTCAGCGCTTCGTCATATGGCAGGCCGTAGGCGACTGCGTAGCCGGCGGCGTAGGGAAGATTGCGTTCGAAGCCTCCGGGGTTTCCGCTTTCGTCGCCTGCTGACGAAAAAGCGATCTTCACGCCGCGCTTCTGGAGCTCGGCGGGGAGAGAGAAGACGGCGTCGTAGCGTTCGTTGGCCGAGGGAAAGGCGTAGATCGGCCCGACGATCACCGGAACTCTGTAGCTGGCGATCTTGTCGAGAATCTCCTGGCCGTGGGTGACGTGGTTGAGCACGACCTTGAGGTGGAACTCCTGGGCGATCTGCATGGCGACCTCGATCTCGTAGCCTTGGTAGGCGGCGAGCACGACGGGGCGTTCGCCGCGGAGATAAGGTTGCAGCGCCTCCATCTTGAGGTCGACCTTGGGCGCGGTTGGCGCGGGGTCTTTTTTATCGCCCTTCTGCCATTTGTCGAGCTTGGCCTGGTAATCGGCTTTGGTCACGGCGTAGGCTTGCGCGTCGATGAAGGTCTGGCGCAGTTGCGAGGCGAGGCCCATGCGCGTCGAGGGAAATTTGCGATCTTTGCCGCGGCGGCGCTGCTCTCCGGAGAAGTTCATCGCCAGCGCTACATCTTTCCCGAGAATCATCTGGTCGCGGTCGTGTCCGGCGAGCTGGATGAAGATGTCCTGCCCGGGCAGCGTGTCGCCTGAGGCGGGCGCGACGATCGCGTTGGTGATGCCGTTCATGCGGGTGATCGGGATGTGTTCGGTCTCGGCGTGGAAGGCGTCGTAGACGTGCATGTTGGGAAATATCTCGTCGCTGGTCTCGACCAGATCGTTGCTGGCTTCGTCGGCCTCGATCTCGCTCAGGCCGAGGTTGGTTTCGGAATCGATCAGGCCGGGATAGACGGTCATTCCCTTGGCGTCGACGATCTGTGCTCCGGCGGGAATCTTGACTGCTCCGGCCGCTCCGACTGCGGCGATCTTTCCGTCGGAGAGAATGATGGTGCCGTTCTCGATGACTCCGTGAGTGATGGTGAGGAGCTTGCCGCCGGTGATGGCGATGGTTGGGGCGGGAGTGCTGAGGTCGGTTGGCGCGACGGCTTGGGCGAAGCATGACGCGGCGGTGAGTGCAAGGAATATGGCGGGCAGATGGCGATGTGCTCTAGCCCCTGAGGTCGGCATTCCCTCAGCGGCTGAAGCCGCACTTCTCTGTGAACCAGAATGGACGGGCTGAAGCCCGCCCCCTTCAAGAGCCATCGCGTTCGCTGATCGGTTGAGAGGCTTCTGCATTAGTTACCTCCTTTGCCGAGCTCGTCATCGCCGTCTTCGCCGCCGAAGCCGCCGGCGTCGTGCATGACTCCGTTGAAGTGCGTGGTGCAGAAGCCGGGGAGGCTGCTGTCGAAGAAAAGATCGCCGTCGATGTAGACCTTCTCGGTGCGTGCGTAGGTGGAGAGGGGATCGATATTCCAGATCACGAGGTCGGCGTCTTTGCCCACGTCGATCGAGCCGACCTTGTCGTCGACGCCGATGATCCATGCCGGATTCAGCGTGATCATGCGCAGCGCTTCTTCTTCGGTCGCTCCGCCGTAGCGGACCATCTTGCCGGCCTCTTGATTGAGGCGGCGCACGTAGTCGTTGGAATCGCTCTTCAGCGCGACCCTGATCCCGGCACGCATCGACATGACTGCGTTCCATGGAATTGCGTCCCATGCTTCGTCTTTATATCCCCACCAATCGGCGAAGGTGGCGATCGCCGTTCCGTCGGCGGCGATCTTCGGCGCGACTTTGTACATCTCGAGGGCGTGGTGGAAGGCGCGAATCTTGTAGCCGTATTCTTTGGCGATGGCCTCTTCGGTGAGGTATTCGTCGGCGCGGTAGCAGTGGATTTGTACATAGAGCTTGCCGCGCAGCACATCGGCTAGCGCTTCGAGCTTGAGATCGACCGCCGGCTTTTCGACGTCTTTATCGCCCCTTGCAATTTTGGCGTTGTAGGTGTCCCACTTGGCCATGTATGCCTTGGCATCTTCAAAGGATTGGCGCATTACCTCGAAGTTGCCCATGCGCGTCGAGGGAAGCTGATCGCGGCTGCCGTAGACGCGCTTGGGATTTTCGCCGCTGGCGAATTTGATCGATCGCGGCGCATTCGGGAAGAGCATCGCGTCGCGCTCGAAACCAAACTTGTTCTTGATGACTACGGCCTGGCCGCCGATCATGTTTGCCGAGCCGTGCAGCAAGAGCTCGGTGGTCACGCCTCCTGCGAGTGCCTGGTAGAGCGCCTTGTCGCGATTGTCAAAGGCGTCGATCATCATCATGCTCGGCGTGACCGGACTGGTTGCTTCGTTCACGTCGCTGTCGAGGGCGGAGTGGGAGTGGGGATCGATGATTCCGGGTGTGAGGAATTTGCCCGTGGCATCGACCTTGACGGCGTCGGCTGGTGCGCTGACTGTCGGACCGAAGCCGGCGATCTTGCCGTCGTGTATCCAGACGCTGGCGTGCTCCATCGTGCCGTGGGTGACGGTCATGACCGTCGCGTTGGAGATGACGATGTCGTGGGGTGGTGGGGTTTGTGCAGCAGCGGCGGTTGCAATACCCACGAGCAGCCCAACGGCGGACAAAGACCTTTTCGAAAGCGGCATGAGACCGGGCTCCGAGTTAAAGATCGAAAACAAAGATTTGTTGCGGAAAACGTAAGTGTAACGAAAACCAGCCGGAGAGACGAGGGTTTTTCCGCGCTAACATTTCGGACCAATTGCTTTGGGATATGGCCGCAGAGGCTTACATCTGCATCCCTCAAAGAAGCGTGGACGGCGAGGCGTCGACTGCAGGCGTGGACGCCAGGCACGGGCGGCGAAATGTTAAGAAAACACGAGGATGAGCCACGGCTCCTGCTGGAGTCGGCGATTCTGGGCGTTGTCGGCGCGCTGGCGGCCCAGCTTTTTATGTGGATGCTGCGCGGCTGCAGCCGGCTGATGCTGCAGCAGCTCGCCGGTTATACGCCCCCGGAGCTGGAGGGCCGTGCGGGACTCGTCCAACATATCGGTCCTCACGGTCTGTGGCTGGTTCCGCTGGTCACGACGCTTGGGGGCGTGCTCTCCGGCATCCTTGTTTATCGCTTCGCACCGGAGGCGGAGGGACACGGAACCGACACCGCCGTCGACGCCTTTCATCGCCATGAGGGGGTCATTCGTCCCCGGGTAGCACCGATCAAGATGGTGGCCTCGGCCATCACCATCGGCTCCGGCGGCGCGGCCGGCCGCGAGGGCCCGATTGCGCTCATCACCGCGACGCTGGGTTCTTACTATGCCCGGCTGACGAAGCATACCGACCAGCAGCGACGGCTGCTGCTGCTTGCGGGCATGGCGGCTGGGCTGTCGGCGATCTTCCGTTCGCCGATGGGCACCGGGGTCTTCGCCATCGAAGTGCTCTACGGAAACATGGAGTTTGAGGTCGGCGCGCTGCTGTACACGATGTGTTCCTCGGCGGTTGCCTATGCGGTCAACGGGCTGTTTGTGGGCTTTGCGCCGCTCTTTAGGATTCCATCGATTCCCACGCCTGCCTTTACCGACTACGCCGCCTACGCGGCCCTGGGACTGGCCGCGGGCGTGATCGGCACGCTTCTGCCGGTCGTCTTTTACGGGATGCGCGATCTCTTTCGCGCGCTGCCGGTGCCGCTCTGGACCAAGCCGGCGCTGGGCGGCCTTGGCGTCGGGGTGCTGGCGCTGTGGCTTCCCCAGGTCCTGCAGGGCGGCTACGGATGGATCCAGCTGGCCATCGATGGCCAGCTCGCCCTGCGCCTGTTGCTGGTGTTGGTATTTGCCAAAATCGCCGCCTTCGCCCTGACCGTGTCCTCGGGTGGCTCGGGTGGTGTCTTCGCTCCTTCGCTCTTTGTGGGCGCCATGCTGGGTGGCGTTTTTGCGGTCCTGCTGCACCAGCTCCCCGCCGTGTTTGTGGTGGTGGGTATGGCGGCGGTTTTCGGCGCCGCCGCCCGAGTGCCGATCGCCACCATGTTGATGGTCACCGAGATGGCGGGCGGCTTTCACCTGCTGGTGCCGGCCGGCATGGCGGTGATGATCGCCTATTTACTACAGGGAAGGCTCTCCTCGCGGCTCAAATACCGAAGCCTCTATGAGGGCCAGGTGGCGACGCGGCGCGAGTCGCCGGCCCACTATCTGGAGCACATTCAGATCGCCCTGGGGCTGCTGGGGCGCAGGAACCTGCCGGCCTTCAATGAGCTGGGCCATCTCGACCTGCTGCGGCTGTTGCGATCGCGAGTGCACTTCGACCTGCCCGGCGGCAGGGAGATTTCCCTGAATGAGGTGCGGCCCGAGGGAGGCCTGGAGGGCAAGACCATCGATGCCTTCTATCGCGAGATGGAGCAATCGGAGTTCGAGATCATCGCCATCAGGCGGAGAGAGCATGTGCTGCTGCCGCACCCTGACACGATCCTCCGTGGCGGAGACCGCCTGATCATGATCACCACGCCCGGGGCGCGGGAGCCATTGGAGAAATTCCTCGCGCCAATCCCGAAGGAGCAGGAGAACGTAGAATCAATTCCCGAGGTGGCGATGCCGCATTAGAAAGGACGTTGTGATGCAATACCAATTTAGGGTGGAAACGCCGGGTTCCGTCGCGCCTGTCCTCATTCGATTGCGGAGGATCCTTTTCGCCACCGATTTCTCGCCGACCTCCGCAATGGCGCTGCCCTATGCCGCGGCCATCGCTCGACGGTTCGCGGCGGAGATCTTTGCCGTCCACGTTGTCCATGAGGACTCCTATTCTCACATTCCGGCGGAGCAGCTTGAATCCTCTTTGCGCGAGATGAAGGAGTCTGCCGGGCAAAGAATCGCCGCGGCGCTCGCCGGCTCTCACTTCGCGGGCATTCCTTTTCGGATCCTGCTCGATCACGGAGAGCCGGCGGCGGTGATCTCCGCACTGGTCGAAAATTACGACATCGATTGGATCGTTGCCGGCAGCCATGGAAAGCACGGCCTTTACAAACTCTTCTCCCCGGCGGTCGGCGAAGCCATCGCCACGGTCGCGAGCTGCCCGGTGCTGCTGGTCGGGCCTGAGGTCTCGGTCAAGCCGGAGGAGGAAGTGCGCATCGAACGCATCCTGTGCAGTATCGACTTCGCTCCCGAGTCGCGCCGTGCATTGCAATACGCGCAGGCTCTGGCCCATGCCTATCACGCGCGTCTGTGCGTCTTCCACGCAACGGCAGACGTGTACAAAGACCCTTTATCGACCAGGATGGCCGCCGAGGACTTCTGTCGCATGCGTCTTCGCGAACACGACCTGCCGCACGAGGAACCAGGGCCTGGGGTGGAGTATCTGATCGATTTCGGGCCGCCGGAGAGGCTTACTCTGGAAGCCGCGACGGCCCGCGGCGCTCAGCTTATCGTGCTGCCGGTGCAGGAGACCAGCCATCCCGGCTTGTCGTCCCATCTTCCCGGACCGCTCGCCTATAACATCGCGACCCACGCGCGGTGCCCGGTTCTGATGGTGCGCAACGCTGCATAAAAACGGCACAGGGGCGAGGCGGCGGCCGGCTGCGCCTTAGATCGTCCGTCGGTGAAAGATCCCGTCCTTCATGATCACGGAAAGATGGTCGCCACCTGAGGCGAGGGTCGAGATGTCTTCGAGTGGGTTGCCGTCGATTACCAGGATGTCGGCCATCGCTCCCTCGCGAATGCACCCGAGTTTTCTCGTTTGCCCCATCAGCTCCGCATTGACAGTACATGCCGAGCGCAGAATGTCGATAGCGGGCAGCGCCTTCGCGCGCAGCGTGAACTCGGTGCTTTGGCGCACGTGCATGCTGCCCAGCAGATCGGTGCCGAATCCCATTCGCACGCCTGCCTGCTTCATCATCTGCAGGCCGGTCAGCGCGGATTCGCCAAAGGGTTTCAGCTTTTCCATGCTGCCCGCGGGCAGGCCGAGCTTTTCGCCCTCTTCGAGTAGGCCAAAGAGCACCGCCATCGTGGGCACGGTGAAAGCGCCTTTCTCGGCGACATAATCGGCAGTCGCTTGATCGATCAGCGTAGCGTGCTCGATCGATTTCACGCCCAGGGCTGCGGCGCGGCGGACGGCTTCCTTCGGATGGCAGTGGGCTGCGACGTAAGCGCCGGCGCGGTCGGCTTCTTCGACGGCGGCGCGAATCTCTTCGTCGGAATATTGGCAGCGGTCGATCGGGTCGGTGGGCGACGCGACTCCTCCCGAAGCCATGATCTTGATGTGCGACGCGCCGCGGCGGAGTTCCTCTCGCACGCCTTGCGGACGGCGTCGACGCCGTCCGCCACGACCGCCATCTGATCGGCGTGGAACGAGCAGCCACAGTAATGCCCGGCGTCGAGCGAGTGATCTCCAGGGCGGAAGTCGCCATGGCCGCCGGTTTGGGAGAGAACACGGCCGCCGTAGAACAACCTTGGCACGCGGTCAAGCAGGCCGCCTTTGATGGCCTGCGCCAGGCCAATGTCGCCGCCGCCAACATCGCGCAGGGTCGTAAACCCGCGATCGAGGCTCGCGTGCATAAACTGCGCCGCGAAGTGCGCGAGATAAGACATAGGAGATTGCACAACCCGGGGGATGTTCAATCCCGCTGCATACACATGCACATGGGCATCGATCAGTCCGGGCATCAGGACGCGTCCGCCACAGTCGACGACCTCGTCACCGCCGGTGGCGGGGCGCTCAGAAATCTCGGCGATGCGATCGCCCTCGACGAAGACGTTGATGTTCGCTTGCAGCGTTTCCGACTCGCCGTCGAAGACGCGCGCCGATCGAAATACGATTCTTGGGGTCATTGCCGGTCACCGGTTGAAGCGGGATTCGCGCTGCTGCAAAGATATAACGTGACAGAATCCGGCGGAGGGAATACACAGATTTGTACGCGTCTCAATTAGCCGGCGCGCATCAGAAATTTGAGGCCTTGAAAAAACCATGCGAGCTGACATAGTTCCCGGCGCGGTCTTTCCCGATTATGAACTCACCGACCACACCGCGAAGCGGCACACGCTCGCGGAGCTTCAGGGGCCGCATCCGATGGTGCTGGTGCTGAGCCGCGGAGGCTACTGCCCCAAAGACCGCCGCCAGGCCGAGGGTCTGGTCGAACTGCATCGCGAGCTCGAGGTCGCCTATTGCCGGCTGGTGACCATCAGCACCGACAACATCACGCTCACCAACGAGTACCGCACCGGAGTGAGCGCGCACTGGCCTTTTCTCTCTGACGCCGGGCGGATCGTGCAGAAAGACCTCGACATCGCCGAGTACACCGACACCAAGAACAATCCGATGATTCCTCATGTGATTGTGCTTGAGCCGGGATTGGTGATCTACAAGATTTACAACGGTTACTGGTATTGGGGCCGGCCGACGATGGAGGAGCTTCGCCAGGATCTTCGCGCCGTGACGAAAAAGTGCCGCCCGGATTGGGACATCACCACTCCTGAGCTCCGCGCCGCTTGGGAAGCAGGCAAGAAGGATCTCTTCTACCCTTATGGCCAAACCTACGCGCAGACGATCGGGGAACAAGACTAAAGGCTGGCGGCCAAGGGTACGTCCAAGAGGAAAAAGACAAGGGCGACTAGGCGACGAAGAATCGGCTGAGGCCCATGTCGCGCAGTCCGCGGCGATAGGCTATGGAGCTGCGGTCGGCCATGATGTGGGCTTCGAGCCTGGGGTCGAGCGGCAGGCACTCGGGCTTCTGCGCTTCTACGATCCGTTTGTCTTCGCGGAAGATCTTGTCGTTGAAATCGTAGACGTCCTGCACGGGGAGATCGGTGTCGAAGTTTCGCGCGATGGGCGCGAAGAGGCGAGTCACTTTCGCGGAGACAGGCGACGAGGCGTTCATGATTACCAGGCGAGATTCGCCGGGAAAGTGAATTTCGAGTGTTGCGGTGAAGGGCAGATGCACGCGGAAATGGCGGAGCCATTCAAAGCCCGCTTTTCCGCGCTCTTCCATCCCGATGGGATAGTTGCCGACCGAGCTCCAGTATTCGACCTCGAAGCCCTTCTCGGTGGGCTTGGGAGTGTAGGGAGGAACCAGAGTGTTGTTGGGGTCGCCGAAGGTGTCGGCGTGGACGAAGCCGAAGTGGGCTACGTCGAGGAAGCCCTCCATCTGGCGGCCGGCGAATCCTAAGATATCGAGGCTCGGACAAGTAATCTGCTGGAAGCGGGGATCGTTCCAGTGCGGCATCTCCGGGATGTCGGGTTCGGTTGCGTCTGCATCGGGTCGGAGACACGTCCAGATAAGGCCGTAGAATTCCACCGCAGGATACGTGCGGAGGTGCAGCTTCTCCGGAATGGCGTCGTGAGGCTGCGCGGGAATCATGTTGCACCGGCCGCCCTCGCCGAAGCGAAGTCCGTGATAGGCGCAGGCGACGCCCTTGCCATCGTGCCTGCCCATGCTGAGCGGGGTTCCGCGATGGGGGCAGAGATCGTTGGCGACGACCACCTGGTCGCCGAGTCTGTAGACAACCAGCAATTCGTCGAGCAGCTTGGCCGCTACGGGGCCGTCGACGACTTCGCGGGAGAGCGCGATGGGGTACCAGTGACGGGCGAGCTTTGCCCAATCGTCGGCGTCAAAGGTGCAGTGGAGCGGGAGATTGGTCGCGGTGAGCGGAAGCTGGACGTGGGGTATCGACGCCATAGTTAGTTATAGCAAATGAGATTAACTGTCATAGAGCGGCACGATTCAGCATGGTGACGCGATTCAGTCGTATCGCAGTGCTTCGAGTGGATCGACCTTCCCTGCCCGCAGTACCGGCATCCAGCAGGCCAGGAGTCCGACTCCTATGAATAACGCTCCCACGGTGAGCAGCGTCGCGGGGTCGCCCGGCTGCACCTCGAACAGGAAGGATCTGAGCACGCGCGACAATACAATCGCGAGTACGCCGCCGAGGAGCACGCCACCGGCTATCAACCTGAATCCTTCGCCGAAGATCAACTTGCGAATGTCGCTTTGTTGCGCGCCGACAGCGCTGCGAATGGCCAACTCCTTGCGCCGGGAGGCGACTGACAGCGAGAGCACACCGTAAATTCCTACGAGCGTCAATACGCTTCCGACGACCGAAAACCCGGTCAGCAGATTCATCGCGAAGGTCCGGGAGGCGAGGGATTCGTCTCGAATCTGATCCAGCGTCTTTACGTTTTCGATGGCGGCGGTTGGATCGACGGAGCGCAGTTCGCGCTCCACCGCGGCCACTACTGTGCGCGGATCTGCCTTTGTTCGCACGACAAGGTGTTTTGAAAATGCGGTCGCCTGCCAGAGCGGGAGATACACCTCCGGCGCCGCCTTCTGCGTCAAATCATCCGTGCGGCCATTCGCGATCTCCCCAACAATTTCGATTCCTGGTTTATCGCGTCCGTTGAACCAGATTTTTCTTCCCATCGCATTGCCGTGGGGAAAGTAGCGGCCGGCAAACGCCTGGTTCACGATAGCCACCTTGGGGGCTTTATCGTCATCAGACGATCGAAATTGTCGACCGTCGGTCAACGCAATTCCCATCAAGTTGAAATAGTCGGGCGTGACTGCGCGTAGAGGCAGCACTGTCTTGTCGGCCTCTTTTACCGCCGGTGGCTGGCCCTCAATGTCCATCGTCCCCGGCCAATTGTTTCCGGTTAGCGGCACTCCCCAGGCAAAGGCAGCGTACTCGACGCCGGGAATTGCCGCAACGCGTTCCAGGGCTTGACGGTGGAAGCTGCCCCAAGTCGACCAGGCTTGCACGTCGGTCACACTCATCGTCAGGATTCGCCCGGTGTTGTAGCCGGACGGCGCCTGCGCGATTTTTACCATGGTGCGGATCAGCAGGCCTGCGCCGACGAGCAGCGCCAGGGTCAGGGCCGTCTGCAGCATGGTGACCGCTTGAAGCAACCGCCTCTCGCCGGCTCCGGCTGTTCCTTTGGGGCCGGCGTTCTTGAGCACCTCCATTGGATCGAGGCGAAAGGCTCGAATGGCAGGAATCACTCCGGCCAGGAATGCCGCGAAGACTGCTGCGCCAAGTCCCCAGCCGAGGACCGCCCATCCGGCTGTGACTCCATCGAGCCTTGGGACGGCGTGCCCGGCGATGACTTTGAAGAGTTTTACGGCGCCAAAGGCGAGCCCGACTCCAAATGTGCCGCCGATGATCGCGAGCAGCACGCTCTCGGTGAGAACCTGCCTTAGCAGCGCGATGCGGCCCATGCCCATCGCGCTCCGCACGGCATATTCCTGCTGGCGTTGCAGACCTCGCACGAGCAGCAGCGCTCCTACGTTTCCGCACGCGATCAACAAGACCAGCGCCGCCGCGCCCAGCAGCGGAAACAGAATTCGCTGCCCGTCGCGGTTCATCTCGTCGGTTACCGGCTCTAATTGTGGTTTGAAGCCTTCAAACTTCTTCTCCGTCTGCACCTCTCTTGCGGTCAGCACGGCCAGTTCCTGTTGCCCCTGCTGCGGGCTCGCTCCGTCGCGCAGTCGCGCGACTACGTTCCAGTATGGCTCCTTCAGATACTTCGGGTCGGGATATGACGGCACCCAGAAATCCACGGTCGCGTTGACGTCGTAGTTCGGTTCCTTGGCCGCTCCAGGCGAAGGTAGGAAGCGCACTCCGGGTTCCATAATGCCAATCACCGTCGGCGGCACATCCCAGCGGCTGATCCGTACGGTCTTGCCGATAATGTCCTTATCGCCCCCAAATGCGTGCTGCCAGAACTCGTATCCCAGCACAATCGACTTCACCGGCCCCGGGGAGAAATCGGAATCCTCGAAACCGCGCCCCGCCGCCGAACGAAGTCCCATCACCTGGAGGTAATCCTTTGAGACCTCCATCCCCTGCATGGACTGGCTGCCGTCATTGCGAACCAGGAAATTGAATGTCCAGTCATACGCAGCGATCCCGGAGAACGATTTCGCTTGCTTCTGCCAATCGATCCACTGTTCCGCCGCCCAGCCGCGCGGGCTGTCCGACTTCTGTCCGTCGGTGCGCGCCGTGGGAACGAGCATGAGTTGCTCCGGCTTATGGTAGGGGGGCGGGGTGAGGAGCACGCCCTGAATCAGGCTGAAGACCGCAGAGGTCGCGCCGATGCCGAGCGCCAGGGTCAGCGCCGCAATCAGACTAAAGCCGGGCTGCTTGAGCAGCATCCGGACGGCAAACCGCAACTCTCGCACCATAGGTTCTCCTGCTCTCGTTTGGTTCCGCGAAGCGCGGCGCCGTGATTGTTAAAAGAAAAGACGCTGCCCAGGCCGCTGTTGTTCCGTCATTCGCCTCGGTTAGACGATGAAATGCGAGCCTGGTTAGGAGAGAAAAATTCATTCTGAGCGACGGCGGTTAGCGCCTTGCGGGTTCGCACCGCGTTGCTCAGACGAATGCGCCTTTGGCGCCCACGCCGAATGTTTCAAGATTGACCCGATTTCTGGCGTCATGCTAGCGTCAGTCCATGGCGTTCCCCCGGCTTCGCTGTTGTCGACGCGATCAGCCCCTGGTTGGGTGAGCCGCGAGCTTGAGCGCCATCCTGAGCATTGACCGGGTGCTTTCAGCGGCGCGTGCCCGATTGCGGCGGCTCTCTCCCAAGGAGGCCTATGAGGCGGCGGCAAAAGCGGAGGCCGTACTCGTCGATATTCGGCCCGAAGGCCAGCGCGCTAGTGAGGGCAGTATTGCGGGCGCACTGGTTGTCGAACGTAACGTGCTCGAGTGGCGGTTCGACCCGGCCTCGAGCGCGCGGCTGCCGGTCGCGACCAACCATGATCTTCACGTGATCGTCTTCTGTTCGGAAGGCTACGCCTCGAGCCTCGCGGCTGCAGCCCTCCAGGATATTGGGCTGCGGCGCGCGACCGACATAGTTGGGGGATTTTATGCTTGGCGCGCAGCGGGTCTGCCGCTGGCCGATGCCGGCAATCCGGAGCCACGCCAGTAACATTCCTCAGCCGAAGGTGAACGAATATGCCTGCACGCCGGGTTCGAGAAACTCGACGCGGAAGGTGCGGTCCTGAATTGCTCCGTTCTGGCGGATCAGCTGATACAGGCGATTCTCGGTTACGACGCCGTATCCGTCGGCGTCGATGTCCATTCCGTGATCGGCGCCGGGAGCGTTGCCGTCGATGGTGACGCGGAAGCGGACCGGCTTTCCGTCTTTTGCTGGGCCGAGAACCAGGTGCAGATCGCGGGCGTGGAAGCGATAGGCGATGCTCGCGGAGGCTTGAAGAGAAGTGGCGACCTGGCGCTCGTCTTTCCATTTGCCGGTGAATGCCCACTCGTTCAACTTGACCGTTGAGGGGGCTTGATAGAGCTGCACCCGGTCGTGTTTGAGGCCACCGGGCGAGGAGAAGTTTGCCGCTCGGGCGTAGCCGAGGTAGGTTTCAGGGGAGTCCACGTCGTTGGAGTCAGGGGCGGCTTCGGTGCCGGTGGCGGCGACTTTTGTCGCGGCGTCGGGAAGTGGCTTGTGGTTTGCCTCTTCGAGAAGAGTGCGAATCCATTTTTCGGATTCGTCGTAGCCGCCCTCGCCGAAGTGGTGGTAGCGAATGTGTCCGGTGGCGTCGACGAAGTAATGCGCTGGCCAGTACTCGTTGTCGAAATTGCCCCAGATGTCGTAGTCGTTATCCATCGCGACGGGGTAGGTGATGCCGAGGTCCTTGACCGCTTTGCGGACGTTCGCCTCATCTTTCTCAAAGGGAAACTCTGGCGTGTGGACGCCAATGACGACGAGGCCATCGTCTTTGTACTTCTCGTACCACGCCTTGATGTAGGGCAAGGTTCGAAGGCAGTTGATGCAGGAGTAGGTCCAGAAATCGATGAGAACGACCTTGCCGCGAAGCGACTCCGGAGTGAGTGGCGGGGAGTTGATCCAGGCGGTCGCGCCGGTGAGCTCGGGAAACGCTGGTGCGGGCCCATTGTTGGCGGATCCGGTTGCTTGACCGGCCGCATCCTGGCTGTTCGACGCGCTGGTCCTTTGGATGTGGGGGTGAAAGCGGTCGACGAGGCCCTGTTCCAGGCTGGCGGTGCTGGATAGCGAAAGCCGCGTCAGCAGGCCTCGGTCGAGTCCGAAAGCAACGGCCACCACTCCGGCGAGAATCGCGACGCCGAGGATGCGGCGAATCCACTCTTCGGCTCCAAGCGAACGCTTCATGGCGGCGAAGACGCGTCCGCCGGCGAGGAGCGCGAGAGCGAGAGATGTGGCGGCTCCGGCTGCGTAGGCGAGGAGAAGGACTGCGGTGTGGGCGGTTGCTCCGCCGAGGGCTGCGCTGGTGAGAATGAGACCTAATATCGGGCCTGCGCAGGGCGCCCAGAGCAGGCCGGTTCCGATGCCGAGGAGAAAGGAGTTGAAGGCTCCGGGGCCAGAGGCTGGGTCTTGCGTGGGACCCGAGTTTCTGGAGAGCCGGTTGCCGAGCTGGACGATCGGTCGCGAGAGGCGGTCCGCGAGAGACGAGAAGAGGAGCGTGAGGCCGAAGAGGCCGAAGAGGATGAGCGCCGCGATTCGGCCATATTGGTTGGCGCGGACTGCCCATCCGCCGCTATGGTCGCTAAAGATGCGACGAGCGCGAAGGTGATGGCCATGCCCGCGAGCAATGGCAGGCCGGTTTTGCGAAACGGCTGGTCGGAGCGCGCGAAGACGAACGGCAAGACGGGGAGAATGCACGGGCTGAGGATGGTGAGAACGCCGCCGAGGTATGCGAGGAAGACCAAGAGCACGATGCTTACGACTCCTTCGGCAAACGGCGGCGATTCGAAGCGCCCGGCTCGATGCCTTCAGGCATTCGACGCAGAATGGCGACAAAGGATACGGGAAAGGATACGGGTTTTGCCGGGCCTTCGTTTTACCTGGTCACCGCTACCCGCATAAAGGTGGCTGGAATGAAGGTACCCGCATTCCCGCTCTTGTTCTGGGCGTGAGCGAGTTCGAGAAGCTTTTGATGGAGCTCTTCCTCCCTGCCGTTCTTGCGTGCTGCGTCGAATGCGTTCATCGTGGGGCCGTAGAAATCTCGAAATATCTCGATGAACTCGGTCGGGCTCTTATCGGTCGAGGCGAAATAGAACGTGTCTTTGACCATGGAGATATTTTCGGCGGGCACTCCGGCTTTGCCGAACCGCTCGACGATGTGACTTTCCATGCCCCAGGTCACAGGGCTGATGAAGCCTTCCGGCGGCGGGGGGGTGAATTCGGAGCTGATCTTCAGCAATTGCGAGACAAACGTCGGATCGTTCGAGATCCAGTTGCCCATGACGATGCGCCCGCCTGGCCTGGTGACCCGCACCATTTCGCTGGCAACATCGAAAGGCCGCGGCGCAAACATGGCGCCGAAGACGGAAAGAGTGAGATCGAAGGAATCGCTCGCAACTCCTTCCAGATTGCTGGCGTCGCCCTCCTGAAACTTGAGCCGGGTGAGACCCTCGGCCGCCGCCCGCTTGTTGCCGGCTTCGACCAGATTGCGGGCGATGTCGATTCCCGTTACCTTGGCGCCGCTCTTTGCCAAGGGGATGGCGGTTGTTCCATCGCCACAACCGAGGTCGAGAACGTCAAGCTGAGGGCTGACGAGCAGGGAGTCAATCAAGGCCTCGCCGGACTGGCGCATGAAGCCTGCGATTTGAGTGAAGTCACCCTTCTCCCACAATGCCTTGTTCGGATTCGCGACGGCTTGATTCATAGTGTGACGGCTCCCTGGCTGATCGATTCAGCCTTACCATTGTGCCTTGGGGTGGTGCATCCATCTATACCCGAGCGTCGCCATGATATGCTCGATCGTCTTTCCTAAGCAATTCGCCATGCGGGAAGTCCGCGAGACTCTGCAGAAAGTCCAGAAAGCCGATGGACGCATATTCCGAGATACTAAGTGGGGTCAGACTGCGAGGAGCCGTGTACTTTACGGCGGAGTTTTCGGCCCCGTGGGGACTTACGGTTCCGGCCTCGAATATCATGACCGCCAGAGTAGCACCGGGGGCTGAGCACCTGATCCTCTTCCATTTGGTCCTCGATGGAGGAGCGCTTATCGAGTTGGCAGATGGGCAAACCCTTCAGCTGAATACCGGGGATGTGGTCGTGTTTCCTGGAGCCGAAGCGCACCATATGAGCAGCGGCAAAGGAGCGACCAGGCCGTTTCCCAACTACGGAATCAGCGCGAAGATCCAGTCGCGCGACCTGCGTCCGCTGCGTGCCGGCGGGGGCGGAGCGCTCTCCCGGTTCGTGTGTGGATATCTGACTTGCGATCCGTATTCCTGCCGCCCTGTGCTGAGCGGGCTTCCGCCTATATTCAAAGTGAACCTCAGGACCGACCGTTCCGGGCAGTGGCTCGAGAACTCTATCCTCTATCTGGTGGAAGAGGGTATTTCCGGGCAGGTTGGCAGCGAGGCCATGCTGGCGAAACTCTCTGAGGCCTTGTTCGTCGAAACGCTGCGGCGTTACATCGCAAGCCTGCCCGAACATCAACTGGGATGGCTTGCCGGGACGCGCGATCCAATTGTGGGCAAATGTCTCGGGTTGTTGCACAGCCGGATTGCCCATCCGTGGACGATTGCCGAGATGGCAAGCGAGTTGGGCATTTCACGTTCGGCCCTCATCGAGCGTTTTACGCGTTACCTCTCAGTACCACCCATGACCTATCTCACCCGCTGGAGGCTTGAACTGGCAGCGCGAACGCTGGAGAGGACGTCACGGGGAGTGGCGGAGATTGCCGAGGACGTGGGCTATGAATCGGAGGCGGCGTTCAGCCGGGCATTCAGGCGGGAGTTTGGGCAGCCTCCGGGCCGATACCGGCGAGATCATGAGATTGACCCAATCCCGAAAATCCAATAAACTTGAGGTTTGCGTGGCATGAGGGAAGAAGTCTGTCCGCCCGCACTCTTTGATTAGAGCCCAGACCCACAAATTTCAGTTCTAGATAAGGATTTTCAAGATGGCGAACCATGTTTCTTCGCTCAAGCGCGCCCGTCAGACCGAGAAGAAGGCGGCTGTCAATCGTTCCAACCGGAGCCGTGTTCGCGGCAGCCTGCGCAGCCTGCGCGAGGCAATTGCCAAGGGCGACCACAAGGCCGCTCAGGAGCAGTTGCGCCTGACCACTTCTGCGCTCGACAAGAGCGTTCAGAAGGGCATTTTGCACGACAATACTGCTTCGCGCTACAAGAGCCGGCTGAATGCGCGCGTTAAGGCGCTTGCGACTAAGGCTGCTTAAGCCTGGAGTCTTGCTTCAACGCGAATGCGCGCCGGGAATTAGGATTGCTTCCCGGCTCATGCGGCGCCGCACGCACCCTATCGACCTCTAAGCCCCGAGGTGAATTAGGTTTTTTCCGATAGGCGAGCGCAAACGAGACCAATTTTCCAGCTCCCGCCACCTTGGGCTGCTTCCTCATAGAGCAGGTTGAGTTTATACTTGCGCCCGGACGAAATTATCCCGGGAGCGTGTATGGCAAAGATATCGTTAGCGGACCAGGTGGCAGCTCTGCGTATTTTGGGCTCTCTGCAAGAACTGATTGACTCCGACAAAATATGGACCGGCTTCCTGCAAAGTGCCTCTAAGATCCGGTCCCAGGATCGTGAGCCGATTCTCGAGCTGTCTAAGAGAATGGATAGGTTATTGTCTATGGTGCCCGATGCAGTTTTGGCGCTGCAGCCCATTGTCAAGAAGGCGTCGAAGGAGTCGACTGGCTATCCAGAGTTTTTTCCGAACGCACCCGCTCAAACCCAAAAGTGGATAGAAGGGTGGATCGCTGCGGAAGGAGGAATTTCCGGCGCCTTTCGGGTCTATAGCGTCCGCACTCGCGACGCCGTTGCATCAGAACGAAAGCTTCTCGGCGAAAAACGGAAGCTCATCGTGAAGGGTAAATTCACGACCGGCGATGTGACTGAGGGGTTTATCTGCGACGTAGTCAAGATAGTCTTGGTCATCGCAATCCTTACGCAAAATGAATTTGCTTTTCATTGGGCAACCGGTCAGGCGATCCAATCCAAGTGCTAAAGAGAGCGGTCTTCGTTACGGTTGAAATCGGAGCGCGCACCCATTTCAGAGGCGCAGTGGCTGTGGCCTCTGGGGGTACCTTCGGGGCGTAGCTTCAGAAAAGGACTTGGGGCTAGCTCTGCTCGCCGTCCTTCTTCTCGAAATGATCGGCGATGGCTCCTGCGCCTTCGAATCCGGTGATTGCGGTCGCAGCTTCGGTGATGAAGCCTGCGTCCGGGTCGAGTTTTTTCATGCCTTCGACTGCAACTACCGCCCCCGCGATTTTCTCTGCATCTTCGAGCAATCCCATGACAAATCTCCTTGAATATTCAGCCGACTGAATTGTCTTTGCCTTCGAGGTGAAGGGAAACTCAGGGTATCACTGGCGGTTGTCAACGCACAATCGGGAACACTTTCAAGACTTGGCGCAGTTGCTGAGGCCGATGTATCGCAGGGATTCTTTCCTTCGACTTCGCTCAGGACAGGCTCTCCCTTCGGTCGTCAGAGTGACGCTCGCTTAATGACAAAGACCGCCCGAGAGGCGGCCTTCAGATCGTCGGCAAATCAGTATTCGATACCTCAGCGGCTAAAGCCGCAATTATTTTGGGTGACTTATGGCACGGCTGAAGCCGTGCCCCTTCCAGCAAATTATGCTTTGCCGCTTGCGCTGGCGAGCTTGGATTCGGCGTCGGCGATGACTTCGTTGGCATCCGCGTATTTGTCTTCGCTGTCGCCGGCTTCATTCCACATCTTGTGGCCCTCGTCGAGCTCCTGCTGCGCGGCTGAGGTGTTGATCTCCTCCGGCTTCTGGGCTTCGTCGGCAAGGATGGTCACGCGCTCGGGGAGCACTTCGACGAATCCCCAGGAGACGTGGTATTTTTGTTCGCCGGCTTCGCCGCCGTGAATGCGAACCTCGCCTGAACCTAGTTCGGAGAGCAGAGGCGCGTGGCCGGGCAGCACCTCCATGTAGCCGGAGAGCCCGGGTAGCTCGACTGCGGACGCTCCCTGGTCTACCAAGATGCGATCGGGAGTGACGAGCCGGACTTGAATTTGATTTGTGTCAGCCATAGTTACAATCCGTATTCCCAAAACATCGAAGGGTCATTCTGACGACCAACGGGAGGAAGAATCCCTAGGAAGTCTCGAAAGCTGCGATCTCTGGCAAGTTTTGAGTTTCAATACTGTGCTTCAAAACTTGCTGAAATCCTGGCAAGGATACATCGCATGGATTCTTCGGTCTGCGACCTCAGAATGACGCCATGTGGTGCTGCAAACAAACTATGAGTTCTTCATCTTCTCGGCGGCTTCGAGCACTTCCTCGATCGCGCCCTTCATGTAAAACGCCTGCTCAGGAATCGAGTCGTGCTTGCCCTCGATGATCTCCTTGAAGCTGCGCACCGTGTCGGCGACGGCGACGTAGCGTCCCGGCGCGCCGGTGAAGACCTCGGCGACGTGGAAGGGCTGCGAAAGGAAGCGCTGCACCTTGCGGGCGCGGTTCACGGTCTGCTTGTCTTCGTCAGAGAGCTCGTCGATGCCGAGAATGGCGATGATGTCCTGCAGGTCTTTGTAGCGTTGCAGAATGCGCTTTACGCCTTGCGCGACGTTGTAATGCTCTTCGCCGACGATGCGCGGAGTTAAGATTCGCGAAGTCGAGGCGAGCGGATCGACGGCCGGATAGATGCCCAACTCAGAGAGCGGACGCGAAAGCACCGACGTTGCGTCAAGGTGGGCGAAGGTGGTCGCCGGGGCGGGATCGGTCAAATCGTCCGCGGGCACGTAGACGGCCTGCACGGAGGTGACGGAACCCTTCTTCGTTGAAGTGATGCGCTCCTGCAGCTCGCCCATTTCGGTGGCGAGGTTCGGCTGGTAGCCGACGGCGGAAGGCATACGGCCGAGCAGCGTCGAGACTTCAGAGCCCGCTTGCGTGAAGCGGAAGATGTTGTCGATGAAGAGCAGTGTGTCGGCGCCCTCTTCATCGCGGAAGTATTCGGCGACGGTGAGGCCGGTCAGCGCGACGCGAAGACGCGCACCTGGAGGCTCGGTCATCTGGCCGTAAATCAGCGCGGCCTTGGACTTCTGGAAGTCCTTGAGGTCGATGACGCCGGACTCCTGGAATTCGCGCCAGAGATCGTTGCCCTCACGGGTACGTTCGCCGACGCCAGCGAAGACCGAGAAACCGCCGTGTTTCATGGCGACGTTGTTGATCAGTTCCTGGATGACGACGGTCTTGCCGACGCCCGCGCCGCCGAAGAGGCCGATCTTGCCGCCCTTTAGAAATGGTTGGATGAGGTCGATGACCTTGATGCCGGTCTCGAACATCTCCTCGCTCGTCGACTGCTCTTCAAAAGAAGGAGCGAGGCGATGGATGGGGCGATACTCGGTCGCGTTCACGGGCCCGAGCTCGTCGACCGGCTCGCCGATCACGTTGAGCACGCGGCCCAGGGTCGCGCGGCCGACGGGGGCCATGATATAGCTGCCGGTGTCGATCGCCTTCATGCCGCGAACCATGCCCTCGGTCGCCTCCATGGCGACGGTGCGGACGCGGCCTTCGCCGAGATGCTGCTGCACCTCGAGGATGACGTTGACCGGATTGGGCACGTTGAAGCCTTCGCTGGTAACGCGGAGCGCCTGGTAGATGGGCGGCATGGTGGCTTCGTCAAACTGCACGTCCACGGCCGGGCCCGAGATCTGGATTACTTTTCCTATGTTCTCTGCCATAAATATCTTTCGTTTCCTACTTCATCTGCGAGAAAGAACCCAGGCCTAAAGGCCTCTTTCGCGTATCTCTTGTTCCGAGGGCTAAAGCCCTCGGCTTCCACTGTGTCGAGCTAAGACCCCTTGATCGTCTCGACCTGACACCGTGCCGCCGGACTTATGACAACGCCGCAGCTCCGCTAACGATCTCGATAATCTCTTTCGTAATTGCCGCCTGGCGAACTCGGTTCATCTTCAACGTCAGCGAATCGATCATGTCACTGGCATTGTTCGAGGCTGAATCCATTGCCGTCATGCGAGCCGCCTGCTCCGCCGCGACCGACTCGAGCATCGCGTGATAGAGCTGGGTCGTGACGTACTTCGGAAGCAGGCCGGCGAAAAGCTCTGCGGGCGGCTGCTCGTAAATGTAGTCGACCTCGGAGGTGCCGAATTTCTTGGCCTCGTCCTCGGCTTCTTGGGTGTCGGCTTCCGATTCCTCGGTGAGGCCGGTGATGGCGATTCCCGCGGATTTCGCCGCCTCGGCGGCGCGCTCGCGCTGCTCATTGGTCTGCTCTTCGGATTGCGCGATGTCCTGGCGGCCGATCTCGACGATGGGCAGAATGCGCTCCACCACGACTCGCTGCGCGATGACCGATTTGAATTCGTTGTAGACCACAAAAACCGCGTCGATCTCTTCTTTTGAATAGCGGCGAACGATGTCGCGGGCGAGTTCGTCGACGCGCTTGTACTCGAGCTTGTCGAGAATGCCCGGATGGTCGCCGGTTACTTGTATTTTTCCGGCGCGTGGCACTGGCTGCTCGGGCGTGTCTTCCGACTTATCCGCGGGCTGACCAAACTCGTCGCGGTTCCGCTGCTCGGTGGGCTTGTCTTTGGGAATGATCGCCAGCGGATAGCGTTTGCTATAGAAATCACGCGCCTTCCGGCCCACCGGCTCGATATCGACCTGCCGTTCCTTCATGAAAACGAGAAAGTGGTTCGACGCTTTCAGGATGTTGGCATTGAAGGCGCCGGCAAATCCCTTGTCGCCCGAGACGACGACAAGGAGAACATTCTTTGGGTCGCGGGTAACCAGCAGCGGATGACGGATTTCGCCCGTCTCCGGATCGATCAGCTCGATGCGCCGCTTGAGCGACTGCAGCATGCTGATGAGCATCTGCGCGTAGGGCCGTGCGTTGAGCGCGCGCTCCTGCGCGCGGCGCAGCTTGGCCGCCGCGACCATCTTCATGGCCTTGGTGATCTGCCGCGTGTTCTTTACGCTGCGGATGCGCCGTTTTAGATCGAGGACATTTGCCATAGTGACTGCTTACGCCTACTTGGCCGCCCCAGCGGCTTGCTTGGCATCGTTGTGTTCGGCCTGGAAATTCTTTTTGTACTCGTTGAGCGCGCCGTCGATGCGCTTCTTGAGGTCGTCGTCGAGCTGCTTCTTTTCGAGGATGTCGCTCAGCAGCGCCGATTGCGCGGAGTCGAGGTACTTGTAGAGGCCATCTTCGAAGCTGCGAATCTGCTCGACCTCGAGATCGTCGAGGAAGCCGTTGTTGCCGGCGTAGATGATGATGACCTGCTTCTCGGTGGGCAGCGGCGAGAACTGCGGCTGCTTGAGGAGTTCGGTCAGGCGCTTGCCGCGGTTGAGCTGCTTGAGCGTGACCTTGTCGAGATCGCTGCCGAACTGAGAGAAGGCCGCGAGCTCGCGATATTGCGCGAGGTCGAGCTTCAGCGTTCCGGCCACCTGACGCATCGCCTTGATCTGCGCGCTGCCGCCGACGCGGCTTACGGAGAGGCCGACGTTCACGGCTGGGCGTACGCCGGAGTTGAACAGATCGGTTTCGAGATAGATCTGACCGTCGGTGATCGAGATCACGTTGGTCGGAATGTAGGCGGAGACGTCTCCGGCCTGGGTTTCGATGATGGGCAGTGCGGTCAGTGAGCCTCCGCCTTTTTCGTCGTTCAGCTTTGAGGCGCGCTCGAGCAGGCGGGAGTGGAGATAGAAGACGTCGCCGGGATATGCCTCGCGTCCGGGGGGACGGCGCAGGAGCAGCGAGAGTTCGCGGTAGGCGACGGCGTGCTTGGAGAGATCGTCGTAGATGATCAGGGCGTGCTTGCCTTTGTCGCGAAAATATTCGCCAATCGCGCAGGCCGCAAAGGGCGCGATGTAGAGCATGGGCGCGGGTTCGGAGGCGGTCGCGGCGACGATGACGGTGTAATCCATCGCGCCGTATTCGGTCAGTGTTTGGACGACCTGGGCGACGGAAGAGCGCTTTTGGCCGACCGCGCAGTAGATGCAGATCAGGTTATTCTTGGCGCTGTTGATGATGGTGTCGAGGGCGACGGCGGTCTTGCCGGTTTGGCGGTCGCCGATGATCAGCTCGCGCTGACCGCGGCCGATCGGGATCATGCTGTCGATGGCCTTGAGCCCGGTGGTCATGGGCTCGCGTACGGGCTGACGGTCGACGACGCCGGGAGCGAGGCGCTCGACGGGGTTGTTCTGGCTTGACGCAACCGGGCCCTTGTCGTCGATGGGCTGGCCGAGTGCGTTGACCACGCGGCCGATCATCGCGTCGCCGACGGGCACGCTGAGGATCTTGCCGGTGCGCTTGACCTGGTCGCCTTCGCGGAGGTGGGTGTAGTCGCCGAGCAGCACGGAGCCGACCTGGTCCTCTTCGAGGTTCATGGCGAGGCCGGCGATGCCGTGGGGGAACTCGAGCAGCTCGCCGTACATGACCTTGTCGAGGCCGTGGAGGCGCGCGATTCCGTCGCCGAGCGAGAGGATCGTGCCGACCTCGTCGACTTCCACTTTGGCGTCGTAGTTTTCAATCTGCTGCCGCAGCAGCTGGGTTATTTCGTCTGCCTTAATCTGAGCCATTCGTCACTTTCCCAACTAATATCTTGTGTCTGGGTTCGCGGAGGAGCTTTCTCTCTAACGTCTGAGAGTCTACACAACCCCGGCTCCCCTTGAATAAAGCAGCCTTAGCCTGCCACCAACTGCTCTTTGAGCCGGTCCAGGCGACCGCGCACCGAACCGTCGTACACGGTGCTGCCAATGGTCACAATCGCACCGCCCATCAGACTCTTGTCTTCCCGGTAATTCGCTTTCACGCGGCCTCCGGCGACCTGGGCGACGTGCGCCTCGAGTTGCCGGCGCTCGTTCTCGTCCAGTTTTCGTGCGGAGACGATCTCCGCTTCAAAAATCCCCTGCTGCTGGTCCATCTCGCGGCGATAGGCTTCAATTACTTCGTTTACCGCGCCGATGCGATCGTGATCGATGAGCACGGCGAGGAAATTCCGGACCAGCGGCGTCAGCCCGAGCTTCTCGTTCAGCTTGTCGAGGAACGCGACCTTCTGGGCCGGCGGAAATGCGGGGCTTTCAAAAAACTGGCGCAGGTCCGCGCTTTCTTTCCAGGCGGCAGCGAAGTCGTCCAACTGGATGCTGACCGCTGCCGGATCGAGCTTTGACGCTGCGACGGATTCAGCAAAGGCGCGCGCGTAACGTGCGGCGAAGAGCGACATTAGTTCTGTCCTCCCTTGCCGTGGTTGGAGGCCAAATCTTTACCGAAGCGCTCCACCAGGGCTTTGTCCGAGTCGGAAGTCAGTTGAATGCGCTTGGCGGCATTGTCGACGGCCAACTCGGCGGCAAATCTCTTCAGTTCGCGCTTTGCCGCGGCGCCGGCGGACTCGATTTCCTGCTCGGCGGACTGGACGATGCGCTGCCGCTCGTCTTCGAGGGTCTGCTTGATGCGTTTTTCGTCCTGCACCATGTCGCGATCGGTCTGCTGGCGAATTGCTTCGATTTCGTCGCCGATTTTGGCCAGCTTGGCCTCGACCTCGCCGAGCCGTTCATTGGCCGTCTTGGTCTCGAGGCGGGCCTCGTCGAGCTTTTTCTGGATATTAGCCGACCGGCTGCGAATCGCCTTGGGGACAACTTTGGCGAGGAAAAAGAGGATAGTGAAGATCAGGATGCCGGAATTGACGATCTCAAAGATCCGCGCCGCCGTTTCGGTGCTGATTCCTAGGGTGTGCGCGATCGCCTGGACTATCGGCGCGTGACGGAACTGGTTGATCTCTTCAGGGTCTTGCTTTTGCTCGTGCGCGGTCGAAGCGGAGGCAGCCTGGGGCGATGCCGGTTCGCTGAAAGCGAAGGCGGCCTGGCCACCCTGCCACGCCAGGCAGGCGGTCATGCAAAGAAGTGTCAGCCACTTAAGAATTTGAACTTTCAACGGGAACCCTCGGCCAGGGCTGGGGAAAGGTCCGCCGGCAGTACGGCTTTCAGGATGTCGGCAACCAGGGCATCCGCGCCGCGCTCGATGTCTTGCTTAGAAGCCTCGAACTGGGCGCTTAACTCGGCCTTTGCCCCATGCACATGCTCGCGCGCGGCGTGCCGGGCCTGGGCCAGGGCGCTTTCGCGCTCGTCATTCCAGGCTTTGACGCGGGCCTCGCGGGCGCGGAAGATCTCCGCACGCGCTGCGCGGAGCCGGGCTTCGTACTCCTGGGCCTTGGCTTCGGCGGCGGCAATGGCGGCGTGGGCGCGCTCGACGGCGCCTTCGGTCCTCGAGCGGCGCTCGGCCAGCGTCTTGAGCAGCGGGTCGTGCAGGATGAACTTGTAGCTCAGCACAAGGGTAAGAAAGATCAGGATCGTCGGGACCGAGCCGAGCAGAAGCGGTACGAGTTGTTGCAGTATTTCGTCCATGGCCTTCACCGGCATCCGGTGGGTAATTTGCTTGTTTGTTTGCCGGAATACTAGGTTCTTACAAAGATCGGCGGAGTGTCAATTAAGGCAGAGGCGAAACCAGCGGCCGCCCCCGCGAAACAAACCGCTGCCTCAGCCGCAAATGCGGCTTGACGGCGACTATTTCAAGCGTAAGCTAGAGGATAACATCCCGACCCGGTTCAGGGTCAGGCGGGCCGCCAGCCAGGGAATCGACACCGCTCTCTGGTTGGCGGCCCGCTACTAAAATTCCCCAAAGTTATTCAGAATTCCAGAATCGGCGGTAGCGCCCGAGCAGCGATGTTGGCCCGGAGACTTCGAGGCGGACGTTTTGCTCGATGAACTCGCGTGCATGGACGATCCCGCCGGCTTCGAGGGCTGCCAGTACCCCGCCTTCGTCCTGCGGAACCAGTCAACTCCTTGCGCGACGATGGGATCGATGAGTAGCGCGGCGTCGATCCTCTGGAGCAGATCGTCGAGACCCTCGCCGGTTTTGGCGGAGATCGCTACGCCCTGGTCTGCCGGGGATCGATCGCTCGGATTCCGGTAACAGATCGACTTTGTTCAGGACCTCGATGTGCGGTTTGTCTTCGACGCCGAGCTCTTTGAGGACCTTTTCCACTTCGGATTTGTGTTCGTCGCGGCTGGGGCTTGAGGCGTCCTGCACATGCAGCAGCACTTCGGCCTTCTGCACCTCTTCGAGGGTCGCGCGGAACGAAGTAATAAGCGTGTGGGGAAGGTTGCGGATGAAGCCAACGGTGTCGGAGAGGAGAATCTTACGCCGCGAGGGCAAGGTCAGCGCTCTGAGTTTGGGGTCGAGCGTGGCGAACATGCGCGACGACTCGAGCACCCCGGCGTGGGTCAATGCATTGAAGAGGGTACTTTTGCCGGCGTTGGTGTAGCCGACGAGCGCGACCGTTGGCACGGGAACGGCTTCGCGGCGGTGACGCTGCTGGCTGCGGACTTTGCGTACCGATTCGAGCTCGCTCTTGAGCTGAAGCACGCGGCGCTGGATTTTGCGCCGGTCGGTCTCGAGCTGGGTCTCGCCGGGGCCCCTGGTGCCGATACCGCCGCCGAGCTGCGACATAGAGCTGCCGCGCCCTGCGAGCCGGGGCAGCATGTATTCGAGCTGCGCCAGCTCAACCTGGAGCTGGCCCTCGCGAGTTCGGGCGTGGCGGGCAAAGATGTCGAGAATGAGCTGGGTGCGATCGACGACGCGGCAGGGCAGAGCGTCTTCGAGGTTGCGCAATTGGGTAGGCGTGAGGTCGTGATCGAAGAGAATGACGGTTGCGTTGGCCGAGCCCGCGATCGCGGCAATCTCTTCGACTTTGCCGCTGCCGAGGAGGGTCGCCGGGTCTGCCTTGGCGCGCTTCTGGGTGACCTCGGCGGCGATCTCCGCACCGGCGCTGAGCACCAGCTCGCGGAATTCGGCGAGCGAGGTCGCGAAATCCATGTCGCGATCCGGCACGGCGAGCGGGGTCGAGGCGCCGTCTTCAGCGGAACCGGATTCCCTCTGTAGCGCAGCGGCATTTCGGGCGAGGGCGGCGGAGCGGGAGAGCGCCTGTTTCCGCGAGCCGATCTCGACAGCCACCAAGAGTGCTCGTTCGCTGGCTGCCTGGGTGCTTTGCGGGCGCACCCCGCCGCTCGAAGCTCGATCAAAATGCTCCGCGCCAATGGAAACGCCAGGTTTCGCGACCGTAACCGGGTCCTCAGGAATGCGAGATTCCCGGGGTCAGCTCCGGCGGTGCGCTTGTCGGCGTAGCCGGCGCGCCCGGAATCCCGGTGCTCGAACCTGTGCTCGTTCCGGCGCCCATCGCAACCCGATGCTCGCCATGGATCACCGACCGGTTGCTGACAACGGTCGAGATGGCGTGCTTAAAGATCAACTGCTCCTGGCTGTTGTTCTCAAGCAACACAGAGTATTTGTCGAAGGAGCGGATCTTGCCCGTCAGCTTGACGCCGCTGACCAGGTAGATCGTGATAGGTGTCTTATCTTTGCGGACCGTATTAAGAAACGTGTCCTGAATGTTTTGTGCCGGCTTGTTATCCATTTGCGCCGATCTCCCCGCGTCGGTTTTTGTTTGTTGGAACAAACTGCTTAAGAAACACAGAAAACGAAAACAGCTGCAATACGGTGCAGCCAAACTAGAGAATTGCTATCAACATAAACGGCTGGGGCTGCTTTATCAACCGTCCCTGTATCGAAAGTACCGTGCGACCCAAAAAAGGTAGTTCAGTACTGGGATGCTTCCCGGAACTCGAGCAGCCGTATGTCCAGCCATTTTTCTGCCAATCCTGGCAGCTGACAGAACCCTACCGGGATTGGCGATGTTGCGATTTTGCGCCCTTTCTCCGAGTACCGTGCCGTCCCGTTTTGCCTGCGTTTGCCGCAGGCGCGCTGGCTCGCGCGGCCGACGGAGTCTCGGGCCCTATTCTTCTGACCCGTTCATCCTGGAGAACGTAAGTCGAGACCTCGGTGGATGTTGGCCGCACGACTCCGGTGTCGGGATCGATCTTGATCGAGTCGCCGATGCCCTGGGTGATTTGAAACGCCGGCTCGGGATCTCCTTTGTCTCCGGTTTTCGAAGTAACGACGACCGGCAGATAGCCCTGCAGGTTGTGCTGGCGAAATGCGGTCTCGTAGCGATGCCTCCGAGTGTCCCAGGTAAAGACCCTGACCTGATTGAAGTCGTAGGGCAGGCCTTCCTGATACGGGTTCAGGACGGTGACGTATTCGGGCGCCTGTTTGTCGGCAAAGCTTGAACCCGGGTCGTAGACCTTGCGCAACAGGTAGGCGGCGACCATCTTTTGCCCCTCCGCGTATTGGGCGACTTCGTCTGGGACATCGACATCGATGCGTTTGGCCATCATCCAGCCCACGCGCCCCTGGCTGTCGCGAACCAGCCACCAGTCCTCCATCGCCGGCGGCGGAGGGGGTGCAGTCGCTGGAGGAATGGCGCCCGGCGCCGCGCCGCCCGCAACCGGCTCGGGGTTCTCCATTCCTTCGGCTGGCGGCGGAGGCGGAGGCGGGTTATAGGCCAGCGCCGGCGGGTTCTTGTTTTCCGCTTTCTCGGCGGCAACCTTTTCGTGAGCCGCATGGATCTTCTCGGCCGCTTTTTTCTCCGATGCAGCATAGACGCTGGCGATCGAAGACGATGTGCCGGAGGCCTGCGGTCCGACGGCCTTGGGCACCGAGGCGCGCAGCAGCAGTTGAAGTTTGTCGGATTCGGCGAGCAGATAATAGCGGTCGGTGTCGCGCCCCGGTTTCAGGTGCAGGTAGCCGTCATCGCGCAAGACGCCGGTCGCGACGACCGGGTCCCCTTGCTGGGCCTTGTTGAGCTGCTCGAAGCCGCTGACGACATCCGGGTTGACCACGGCGTGCTCTTCAATCCAGCCGATCTGACCCTTGCCGGTTTTTACGCGCAGAAAGCGGCGGTCGCGCTCGAGCAGCTCCAACCGGTCGCCGTTTTGCACCATCGCCACGCGGTTGGAGACGGCGGCGACGCGGTCGCGGAGGAAGGTCTCCTTGGCCAGGACGTAGACGATTTCCGTTTTCGGTTGCGGACGCAGACGGTTACAGCCGGAGAGCCCCCAGCCCGCGAGCAAGGCAACGGGTACCGACAGAAGGGCGGCCTCCGCCCGAAGAGAGGCTGACTTTCGGAAAAGACGCAGGAACAGCATGGGATGACGACGGGGCAACACGATCAGTTTGCCGACAGCTTGAGCATAGCACCGCCCCCGAATGAGAAAACGGCGCTAGTGGGTTGCGGCAATGGCGATCGGCAGTGTCGGATCGGTGCCCGTGGTGGCGCTTGCCGCGGCATCGAGTTTGCCGGCGGTGGTGGCGTCGAAGCTGTAGACTTCCAGGTCCTGGCCGCCTCCGTTGCAGACCACGCCGACATACATGCCGGTCGCGTCTTCGGCGATGTCGATTGGGGTGGTTCCGGTGGCAAAGGGCGAGCCGCTGATTGCAGTCAGAGTCCCGTTGGCTCCCAGCACGAAGCCGCTGACGGTATTGGAGGTGCGATTCGTCACGTAGACATAGGTTCCGGAGGAGTCGACCAGCACCCCGGTGGGGCCGGTTCCGGCGGCGAAGGGCGATCCGGAGACCTCGGTGAGGCCGCCGTTGGTTCCGATGGTGAGCACCCGCACGCCAGCGGTTCCCGTCTCGGTCACTAAGGCGAAGGTCCCGCTCGGGTTGGTCGTGACACTCTGGTCGGAGTTGGTAGCCGCCAGGGTCGGGAGGTTGCCAACGTCGGTCAGAGCGCCGGTGGTCGAATTAAAGGTAAATGCCTCGGTGCCGCCGGTGCCGAGCGTCAGGAAGACATTCACGTCGTTGGCGGCGATCGTCATGCGATTACTGGCTCCCGGCTTGCTCACCGTCAAACTTCCCAGAGAGGTCAAATACCCGGTCGAACTGGCGATGGAATAGACGGTGACTACCGAATTCGTAGTGCTCAGGCTGGCGCTGGCTACGATCAGATACGCGCCGGTGGTGTCCACCTGGATTGCGGAGGCGATAAAGCCGCTGGCGACCGCGGTGCCATTATTCTGCACGGTGATCGAGCCATTGGTGTTGATCGCGTAGACGTAGATTCCTCCGGTGAGGCTGGCGACGTAGAGAAACTTGTTGCCCGGGGTCACGGACATTGACGCGGGAATGAAGCCGAGGGAGTAGGCCGATCCTGAGGTCGCCGCCAGGGTGAGCGTCGATGTGGCCGCGGTGGTGCTTGTCGCCGCTGTCGTGGTGGTGGTCAGCGAGAAGCCGGCGATGCTGGGCGGGCTCGCCGACGAATTGCTGGTGTTAGCCACGTACATAAAGTCGGTGGTGGTGGTGCAATTGGTGGTGCATTTGTCCAGCGGCGGGAAAAAGCCGCATCCCGTAGACACGGCCGCGAGGCACGGCGCCAGCACCAGGGTCACCGCACGAAACTTCTTCCAAAAATTCAGCATGATGGGTTGTATTTCGACTTCCTCTCGGCGAACCTGCCGCCTCACTGCAAGCTTAATCCCTATTTTGCGGGTGGTGCCGGGCGCGGCGCTTCCCGAGGCGGCGCGCAGCCCATTTTTGCCCGGATAAGTGCCAAAAGGGTAGACGCAGGAAGTCTGCTGGATGCTCACATGGCCCGGATCGATTACAGGAAGTCCTTCTTCCTCGACTGCACCAAGAAGGTGCCGCCGAGCATGAGCGCGATCATTGCATATTCGGCGATGAGCAGACCTGACGACATCGGTGTCCATCGCACGACTGGGCCGAACATGTACCGGGAGACGCCGTCGAGATGCGCGACAAGGTAGCCGACGCCATTGAGCGCCACGTTGCCGACCATCATCGCGGCGATCGCCCAGCCCTGGGATTCGGTGATCAGACCGACGGCGGTGATCAGGCAGGTGCTCACCAGAATTTCGGTTCCCATGATCGCTACGAACGGGATCAGCCCCTGCGAATGTGTTGGCGAAAGCAACAGTATCGCGACGCTGGCGGCCATGAACAGCGACCACGGGATCAGAAATATACCCAGAATCCCCAGCAGCTTGGCTGCGGTGTATTCGCGATAGGAGATGGGAAGCGACATCACAAAGGGCAGCGTCTGCTGCTTTCGCTCCAGCACCGTCAGGTTGATCGTCAACATTGCGCTGGTGGTGACGAGGACGGTTATCAGGAGGATGAGCCCCATCATGAATCCGGCCTTACCGCCGAATAACAGAATGGCCAGCGCGGCCACGCCGCCCAGCAACGCGAGCAGGATCGGGAGACGCTGCAGATACCAATCTTTCAGGATGAGACGTTTCACCATGCTCATGTTCATGCCGTTACCTCTTCCCTTCTGTCCTGAATCTGGCCGCTTGTAGTTCGGCCATCCGGAGTTTGGCCCTCTTGCGTTCTTCTGCGGTGTACGTTGGCGACGAAGATTTCTTCGAGCGTCATGGTGTCGACCGCCTGCACGGTCGCGCCGAGCTCGTTGCAGGCATAAACCATTGCGGGCTCGAAGCGATTGGTGGTGAGCACCGGCAAGCGTCCGCTTCCGCCTACGTCGATGACTCCGGGCAGCTTGGGCACGGCCCCATCGGGCGGAAGTTGCAGCCGGAGACGCCGCCAGCGGTCGAGGAACATTTCTTTATTGTCGGAATCGATGATTCGTCCGCGATCAATAAAGGTGATCTGGTCAGAGATCTGCTCCACATCGAGGGTGTTGTGGGAGGAGAAGAGGATGGTGCGGTCTTCGTCGGCGAGCACGGCCATCAGCTCGGCGAGAACCTCGTGACGGGCGACGGGGTCGAGGCCAGTCGTTGGCTCATCGAGCACCAGCAGGCGCGGACGGCGCGCCAACGCGAGCAGCAGCGCGGCCTTGACTCGCTGCCCGTGGGAGAGGCCTTTGACCTTTTGTTCCGGCTTGAGGTCGAAGCTCTTCAGCAGTTCTTCGGCATAGGGCTGGTCCCAGCGTGGATAGATGGAGCGGAGGAACTCCATGTGCCAGCGAATCGGCGCGGGGCCGTAGAGCCGCATGTCTTCGGAGACGAAGCCTATGTCCATCTTTGCGGCTGCTTGTTCGCCGGGCATGGTGTGACCGAGCACACGGACTGCGCCTGCATCCTGGTGGACCAGACCCATCAGGATGCGGATGGTCGTGGATTTGCCCGCGCCATTCGCCCCGATAAAGCCCATGATGCTGCCGGTCGGCAGCTCGAGGCTGATGTTCTCGAGCGTGAAGTGACGGTAGCGCTTGCTGACTCCCTCGAAGTGCACCGCTGATTCGTCGTGCATTGCAATTGCGTTCATAGCTGCTCCTTAATTGCTGCCGTGGTCGCCCCTTGCGAGGCGAGCCTTGCGGCGATGAATTGGTCGGTCGCCTCCTGCACTCGTGAGGCGAGTTCGTCAGGGCCGAGGCCGAGCAGCGCGCCGAGACGCGCGACCTGATCGATGTGTGCGGCGAGCTCTTCATCATAGAGCCGCTGACCCAGGCCGGGGTCGGGCGCGACGATGGATCCCTTGCCGTGCTGAGTGAGGATGACCCCCTCGCGCTCCAGCTCGAGGTAGGCGCGCTTCACCGTGATCACGCTCACCTGGAGCGCTACCGCCAGTTGGCGAATCGAGGGGATCTCTTCTCCCCGCGCCCATTCGCCGACCGCGACCCGCTGCTTGATCTGTTCCATGATCTGCTGGTACATCGGGCGGCCATCGGATTGGGAAATAACGATGTCGCTGTGCATCTTTATATACTGAGTATACACAGTATATAAAATCAGCGCAATGAGAATTTCTTGATGAACCTAACCGGAAGGATTTCCGTAGGTCTTAGTGAAGAACGCGGGGCCTCAAACCTTTGCGGCCTGAGGAGGGATGGTTATGCTGAGCTTCCTGCTCTGGTGTCTATTGCTGGTCATTTGCTGGCCGCTGGCGCTGCTTGCGGCGGTGCTTTATCCCATCGTCTGGTTGCTGTTGCTGCCGTTCCGGTTGGTGGGAATCGCGGTCCATGGCGCGCTGGAGCTGGTCGCGGCGATCATCTTCCTGCCGGTGCGGGTGCTGCGGGCCATTTAGTCGATGATGGCGACGACGAGGATTGCCCTCCTTCCTTGAAGGTGACATTCTCAGGGAATGAAGCGAAAGAAATTCACCTTCCTGCTGGCGCTAGCCTTGGCTCTCGGCGCGTCAGCACAAGATAAAGTCGTTCAAGACAAGGGAACGTGGCGAGCGGATAGTAAAACGGCTGTGTCGATCACCGGCGATGTGACCCTTGGCGGCGAAAAAGTCACGATCGATTTTGCGACGTTTCCCATCGCGGAGATCCGTACTTTGAAAGACGCCGAGGCGGTCGCGCTCTTCCCTGTCGAACCCGGCACCGTGGGCAACGGGAACGTCTACCGGGTGAGCATTCCGGCGGCGCAGAAGTTCCAACACAAGAACACCCTATGCGGCGGTGACGAGACGGACTGGATGGTCAGCTTCGCCTCCGGCCGGAGCCTTCAGCTGGCTTTCTTTTCGGGAAAGAAGATGCCGGAGATCTCCGCCGAGGCCCTTGCGACAAACAGCAGCCTTTGCGGGACTTTTACCTATTCCCGGTAGAGCCGGGGGGTGACCGGGACGCGCCGGTCAGTCGATGCTCAATTCGGTTTTTCCGGCTTGCTGCGGCGCGAGCGCCCGTCAAAGCGCTCATCCAATGGCTGGCGCCCGGCAAAACCAGATTCCACGGTGTGCCAATGGGTGATCCTGGCCTCGCCCATCTTCCAGCAGAGCAGCACAATCTCATCGTCGACCTTGCAGGGAAAGTCCAGCAGCCCGGTGTCGAGGTCTTTCACCTGGACGCCTATGGCGTCGATCTCCTGCACGGCGTCTTTGGCGCGTTGGATATGGGCCTCCATCTCGGTGCGCTGGCGGGCGACCCTGGCCACGTCAACGTGCATTCCTCCGGAGACGAAGATGCGCTGGGTAAGGGTTTGCAGCTGGTCGTTGATCTCTTCGGCATCGTGCTTGGCTTCGATGGCGCGTTTGAGCAGCGACTCGAGCACCGGGACGAGCGCCTGTGCTTCGTCGAGGGTGAATAGCTTCATAGAGACGGGGCCGTAACCGGACCTTCATCTCCAGCATACGACCCAACCGCGCTCGCGCCCAATATTTCATGACGCCGCAGATCTTGAAACAGCCGCCGACCGCTTGTTACATCCGTCCGCGGCGCAGGTGCGTACCAGTAATACTCAAGACTCAATTGGGATGATGGGCAGCGCTCGGCTCCTCCGCAATCGATTGCGGTTACTGTCGGTCATTTGTGACGAGCTTGTCAGGCATTTATCATGAGGGGCGATGCACGTAGGCGATACCATCTTTATCTTTTGTCTGGCGCTGATCATCTTCGGCCCCAAGAAGCTGCCGGAGATCGGCCGCCAGATCGGCAAGCTGATGGTCGAATTCCGGCGTGCCAGCAATGAATTCAAGATGCAGATAGAAGAGGAGTTGCGGGCATCGGAAGAGGCGGAGCGGCAGAAAGAGATTACCGCCGCTACCACGATGCTGCCAATTGCTCCGGCGGTCGTCCCGGCGCTCGAGGCGACGGTTTCTGCGAACGAAGGCAGCGTATCGACCGGTCCGGTGATTGCGCCTCCGAGCACCGGGGAGACGGTGAACCGGGACTTCGATCCTATAAACAGCACGGCCGGGACTTGCAGCTATGAGGCACTGCCGAGCGCGCAGCCGGAAGTCAGCGCCTATCCCGAACAGGAACATGGATTTAATCCGGGCTTGAACACCGCCTCGAACGGGGAGATCGCCGAGATCTCTGCTGCCGAATCGATGCTGGTTCCCTCGCCCTCCGGTACGGAAGCGGCAGTTGCAGATCGGAACGGCTCGGGCGTCCAGAAGACGGAAGCAGCGGTCCACCATGGTTGATCTCGTCGATCGCGCCCGCGCGGCGCTTACCGAACGCAAAGACCAAACCGAACTGCCGGGCATGAGCCTGATCGAGCACCTCAACGAGCTGCGCCAGCGGCTGGTGCGTTCGGCGATTGCGCTGGTGGTCGGATTCTTTGTCGCTTACTACTTTCACGAAAAGATCTTCGGGTACATGGAGGCGCCGGTGCTTGAGGCGCTCAGAAAAAACCATCTTCCCGATCAACTGGTGATTCACAACCCGATCGACGGCTTCAATATGTACCTGAAGATCAGCTTCACCGCAGGGGTGATCCTGGCCTCGCCGTACATTCTCTATCAGCTCTGGCTGTTCATCTCGCCGGGCTTGTATGCGAGCGAGAAGAAATACGTCACGCCGTTCATGATCGCCACGGTGAGCTTGTTTCTGTGCGGGGCTTTCTTTGGCTATCGATTTGTATTTCCGGGCTCGCTGGGATTTCTTTTCGATTACTCGAAGCAGTTCAAACCGCTGATTGAGATCAGCGAATATACCGACCTCTTCAACACCGTGATCTTGGGCCTGGGGCTGACGTTTGAGCTGCCGATCCTGGTCATGTTTCTGTCGCTCTTCGGCATCGTCAGCCCGAAGTTCCTGTGGAAGAACATTCGTTACGCCATTCTGATCATCTTCGTCATCGCGGCGATTATTACGCCCACTCCGGATGTGTTGACGATGTGCGTCTTCGCCAGCCCGATGCTGGTGCTTTATTTGATCAGCATTGGGGTCTCGTTCCTGGTGCATCCGGCGCGCCGCCGCAAGAAGCTGGAGAGCGCTGCGTGACGGGGAGAGCTTCGTCGCGTCGCATCGGCGTCGCACTTCTTGTCATCGCTGTGAGCGTTCTGACGGCGCAGACGGTTGGTCACTTCGACGGTGCGCGCGCCCTCGAGTACGCCCGCGAGATTGTGGCCTTTGGGCCGCGCTATAACGGCAGCGAAGCGCTTGCCAAGGTGCAGGCGTATCTCAGGAAGCAGTTCGCGAAGGACGATCTTACTGAAGATACCTTTGTCGTCGACACTCCCGCCGGCCCGCAGGCGCTGCACAATTTCATCGTGAAGTTTCCCGGTAAGAAGGATGGCATCATCCTCCTCGCGAGCCATTACGAGACGAACTACTGGCTTAAAGACACCAGCTTCGTGGGCGCGAACGATGGCGCCGCGACCACCGGGTTGCTGATCGAAATTGCGAACCGGCTTAGAGCGGCGTCTGGCGGGAAGCCCCGCGATGGCTATAGCGTGTGGATTGTTTTTTTTGACGGCGAAGAGGCGGTCAAAAGCTGGTCACATTCGGATTCGCTTTATGGCAGCCGCCATGCCGCCGCCAAGTGGGCCAACGATGGCACGCTCAAGAAGATCAAGGCCATGCTGCTCGCCGATATGATCGGCGACAAAGACCTGGATATCCTGCGAGAGAGCTCCGCGCCTGACTGGCTGGTCAACCTAGTCAAAGAGGCTGCAACCCGCGAGGGTGACCAGCGCCATTTCTTCAAGACAGAAGGCGCGATGGAAGACGACCATCTGCCGTTCATCCAGCGCGGCGTGCCGGCGATCGACCTGATCGATGACGATTATGGGCCGCATGATGCCGCTCACCCCGACGGCTACCACCACACGCCCGAAGACACGCTCGACAAAATCAGCGCGAAGAGCCTGACGATCGATGGGGACGTCTTTCTCGAATCGATTCGGCTGCTCGATCAGCGCTGATCTTCCTTTCCCGGCGATGGAATTCCGTTTCGCCCCTATGCAGTAGCATCGAGAGATGCTCGCCAGCGCGCCCACCAGCTATTGGATTGGATTCCACGCGCTCGTGCTGGCGCTGCTGGTCGTCGATCTCTTCTTTCTCGGCCACAAGGACGAGAAGATCGCGCAGAGACTCGCCGTTGGCTGGACGATCGTTCTCGCCTGCCTCTCGGGCTGCTTCGCGCTTTGGCTGCTGCGGGTGGACGGGCATCAGCACGCGCTCGAGTTCTTCTCCGGCTACCTGATTGAAACGTCGCTGAGCGTCGACAACCTGTTTGTCTTCCTGATCATGTTTCGCTCGCTTCACCTTAGCCGACCGCAGCAGCATCGGATTCTGTTGTGGGGCGTGGTCGGCGCGATCCTCATGCGCGCGCTCTTCATCGCGGCGGGCGTGAGCCTGCTGGCGCGCTTCGACTGGATTGAATACGTCTTTGGGGTCATCCTGCTGATCGCGGCGGTCCGCCTGATGAAGCCGGAGGGGCCGCACGGCAAGCCTTCGGCGCTGGTGGCCTGGATTCAGCGCCAATCGCTAACCAAATCGGGGGCTAAACCGGGCAGCGGGCCAGCGGTCAAGGAAGATAAGACCCACGCGACGACGGCGCCGGTCGCCAGTAAGACGGGAGCGCATCACATCTCTCTGACCGCGAAGACCTTCCTGATGATTGTTATCGCGGTTGAGGCGACCGACCTGGTTTTCGCGCTCGACTCGATTCCTGCGGTCCTTGCGATTACGCGTGATCCCTTTATTGCCTACACTTCGAACATTTTTGCGGTGCTGGGACTTCGGTCGCTCTTCTTCGCGCTCTCGGGGATGCTGGATCGCTTCCGGCTGCTGCATTACGGATTGGGCGTGATCCTGGGTTTCGTGGCGATGAAGATGCTGCTTTCGCGCTGGGTGCATGTCCAGGTGGGCGTTTCGCTGGCGGTGATTGTGGGGATTCTGGCGATTTTTATTGTGGCTTCGCTGGTGGATGAGAAGAGGCGTTCCAAGATGGCTGAGCGCGCTCAGCGCTGACCAAGCTTGCCGGCTGAACGCAGCAGTGTCGAGACCCATCTCTCTGTGCCGCGAGTGCGATACGATGAAGCCAGTGTGCGGACGATTCAGGTAAAGACCGGCAGCGCGAACTACCCTGTCTTCGTGGGCCGGGACCTTCTATCGAGCCTCGGTCGACGGATTTCGAAGCTCACCGGCCGCAAAAATCAGCGTCTCTTCGTGCTCACTTCCCCGGAAATCTGGTCGCTCTGGGCTGATGCCTTTCTTGAATCCTTCGCTCATAACGACCCGCCTACGGTGCTCTTCCTTGAGCCAGGCGAAGAACACAAGCGGCTGCGCAACGTCGAGCGGCTTGCCGAGCAGCTGGCGGAGAGCCACGCCGATCGCTCCTCGCTGTTGATTGCTTTTGGCGGCGGCATTGTTGGCGACCTCGGCGGGTTTCTAGCGGCGATCTTTATGCGCGGCATCGACTACATCCAGGTGCCGACGACCCTGCTTGCCCAGGTCGATTCTTCGGTTGGGGGCAAGACCGGCGTCAACCTGCAGGCGGGCAAGAACCTAGTGGGGAGTTTCCATCATCCGCTGGCCGTCTTTGCCGATACCGATGTTTTACAGACGCTGCCGGCGCGGGAGCTGCGCGCGGGGCTCTTCGAGAGCGTCAAGGCGGGTATCATCCGCGACGCCCGGTTATTCAGCCTGATGGAACGCAATGCCAGAGCGATCCGCGCGCGGGACCCCGAGTTGATAGAGCAGGTCGTTGCCGCCTCGGTGCGGATGAAGGCGGAAGTGGTTGGCATCGATGAGATGGAGAATGGGTTGCGCATGATTCTCAATTACGGCCACACCCTCGGCCATGCGATTGAGGCCGCGACCCGATACAAGAAGCTGCTGCATGGCGAGGCCGTCGCGTGGGGCATGATCGCGGCCACGCGCCTCGGCCTTGCCCGGGGCACAATCACGGAGTCGCAGGCTGGTCGCATTGAAAAGGTGATCTTCGATTATGGCCCGCTGCCCGCGCTGCGCCTTTCCATCGAGCGGCTGCTCGACGCCGCGACTCGCGACAAGAAAAATCGCAGCGGCGTGCGGCGATTTATTCTTCCCTTGGGCATCGGCAATGCGGTTGTCGTGGAAAATGTAACCGACACTGAGCTATATTCCGCTGCCGAGTCGATGCTGCGAAGCGCGCGGGAGATCGTCGAGCCGGTTCTGGCTGGGTTGTGATGGCTGTCTCTCCGAGCTCACCTTCTCTTGGCGCCAAGCCGGCGGGCGCAGTCGATGAGGCGACTGCGGCGGCGGCGGTGCGCGAAATGTTCGACGGCATTGCGCCGCGTTATGACCTGTTGAACCATGTTCTCTCGCTGAATATCGACCGCTGGTGGTGGTGGCGCACGGCGCGGCGATTTCGCGACGTGCTCGCACGACCGGAGGCTGTGGTTGTCGATGTGTGTTGCGGCACCGGCGATATGACGCTGGCGCTGCTTCATCGCCGCCCGGCGGATTCGCGCCCGGTGATTGCCGCGGATTTCTCCCATCCGATGCTGGTGCGTGGCGCGGCGAAGTTCGGCGCGCGGCCGGAGAGTGCGGCAAGAGCCATTGCGATTGAGGCAGACGCGCTGCATCTTCCGCTCGGGGACAACTCCGTGGACCTGATTACGAGTGCTTTTGGATTTCGTAATCTTGCCAACTATCGCGCTGGGCTTGAGGAGTTTTATCGCGTTCTACGGCCGGGCGGAGAGCTTGGCATTCTCGACTTCAGCGAGCCTGGCGGTTTGCTGGGCAAGCTTTATGCCTTCTACTTTCGGCGCATCCTGCCGGCGATCGGTTCGCGGCTCTCGGGCGTTAGTGGGCCGTATGCTTATTTGCCGAACTCGGTGCATAATTTTCCGCCTCCGGAGCAGATGCGGGAGATTATGTTGGGCGTGGGTTTCAGCGATGTTTCGTGGACGCCGTATACATTTGGCGTAGCTGGGCTTTATCGAGCCGTTAAGTAGCTCTGCGATAGACTTAGTGAAGCCATGGCACTCGACGATTACAAGGTCGTGCTCTATCGCAACCAGCCGACAGGCTGGGTTGCCGAGGTGCCGTCGATTCCCGGTTGCTATGCCCTCATGCCCACTCGGTCAGAGGCCCTCTCGGAACTCGAGCTTGTCTTCAGGATGCTGGAAGAGGAATATCGCGACAGGCACGTCGCGCTGCCGACTGATACAACCGAAATCGTTCATGCCTAGCGCGCGTGCCGAAGAGTTTCGGCGTGCAGCCGCGCGGCTCGGCTTTGTCAGAACTCGGCAAACTGGGAGCCATGAAAGATGGATTCATCCAGACGGTCGAGCGACCACAATACCAATCCACGGCGGCCGTGAGATTGGACCTCCACTCTACAACAGAATATTGGACCAGCTTGGGGTTAGCCCAGATGAGTTCCGTCGATTGACGTAGCGCGTCCGGGCTATCAGTAGCTTCAGGCGTTAAGCTCAACCGGTTTCAATCCCGGCGCGAGCAGGCGCATGATCAGCAGTGCAAGCAGGTAGACGCTCGCAGCCAGAATGAACAGCACGGAGTAGCTGTGGGTGCGTTCGAGGGTGTGTCCGGTGAAGTAGGCGAGCAGCGCTCCGCCGACCGAACCGGCCATGCCGCCGATTCCGACCACGGCGCCGACTGCGCTCTTGGGGAACATGTCCGATGGGGTGGTGAAGAGGTTCGCCGACCAGCCCTGATGCGCCGCTGCGGCGAGGCCGAGCAGGCCGATCGCCGTCCACTCTGAATTCACGGTGGCGAGGGTGAAGACGGGCACCACCAGGCAGGCGCACAAGAGCATCGCCGCCATGCGCGAGCCAGCGGGTGACAATCCCATCTTGAGGAAGGGCGCCGGCAGCCAGCCGCCGGCAATGCTGCCCACCGCGGAGAGGTTGTACACGATGATCAGGGGCAGGCCGAGGTGCGACAGGTTCAGGTGAAACCGGGCGCTGAAGTACGACGGCAGCCAAAAAAGATAGAACCACCAGATAGGATCGGTGAGGAATTTCGCAACGGCAAAAGCCCAGGTCTGGCGGAAGCCAACTAGCTTGAGCCACGGCATCTGCGGTCCCATCTGCGCGGCGGCCTGCTCGTAGATGTGGCGCAGCTCCTGGCCGGTCAGGGTCGGGTGGTCGCTGGGTTTGCGGTAGTTTCGCCACCACCACGCGATCCAAATCGCACTGAAGACGCCTGTGACCAGGAAGGCGGCGCGCCAACTGTAGTGCACGGCGATCCAGGGGACGATCAGCGGCGCGAGGATTGCGCCTACATTTGTGCCGGAGTTGAAGATGCCCGTCGCCAGTGAGCGCTCTTTCTGCGGAAACCACTCGGCAACGGTCTTGAGCGCGGCGGGGAAGTTGCCCGACTCGCCGAGCCCCAGGCAAAAGCGGGCGATGCCAAATTCGAAGGCGGTGCTGGCGAGCGCGTGGCCCATTGCGGAGAGACTCCACACGCCCATGATGAGGATGTAGCCGATGCGGGTCCCAATCTTGTCGACTACGCGGCCGGCAATCAGCAGGCCGAGGCCGTAGGCAATCTGGAAAGCCACCACGACCTGGCCGTAGCTGATCTCGGTCAGCATTCCCGAGGCGAGCAAGGTCGGCTTCAGCAGCGCAATGACCTGGCGGTCCATGTAGTTGATGGAGGTCGCGAAGAAGAGCATCGCGCAGATCGTCCAGCGAACCCTGCCCATGGGCGCGCCGGAGTCGACCTCGTCATCAATCTCGAGAGCTTTGCCGTCCGCAGATTTACTGACCGCGGACTTACCGATCGGAGCCATGTACCCGCCTGGAATGCTTGTCCTTACAATTTGTACGCACTGCGGACCAGTTTGTCAGTCAGGTCAAATGCCAGATCGAACGCTTCGTCCTCGTCGATGCGGTGTTCGACGACCAGCCTGGCGAGAAATGCCGCATCGATTCGCCGCGCCACATCATGCCGCGCCGGAATGGAAAGAAATGCCCGCGTATCGTCGTTGAAGCCGGCGGTGTTGTAGAAGCCCGCGGTTTCGGTGACCGATTCGCGAAAGCGCAGCATGCCCTCGGGGCTGTCTTGAAACCACCACGGAGGCCCAAGCCGCAGGCAGGGATAATGGCCGGCAAGCGGTGCCAGCTCGCGGCTGTAGGTGGACTCATCGAGGGTGAAGAGGAGCAGCGTGAATCCGCTCTCGTTGCCGTAACGATCGAGCAGCGGGCGCAGGGCGTGCACGTAGTCGGTGGCCGTGGGCATGTCGGCGCCGGTGTCGCGCCCGTATTTCTCAAAGATCTGCCGGTTGTGGTTGCGCGCGCTGCCGGGGTGGATCTGCATCACCAGGCCGTCGGCAACGCTCATGCCCGCCATCTCGGTGAGCATCTGGGCGCGGAAGAGCTCCTGCTGTTCGGCGTCGGCGGTCATGGCGAGAATCCGGCTGAAGAGCGCCGCGGCTTCCTCGGCGGAAAGATTGGCGGTGCGGGCGGTGGGGTGGCCATGGTCGGTCGCCGTGCCGCCGAGCTGCTTAAAGCGTGCCCGGATCTTTCTCAGGGCCTCTAAATATCCGGAAAAAGAAGCGGTATCTTCGCGAGCGATTTCTCCCAGCCTGGCGATATTTGCGTGAAAGCCGGCAAACTCCGGGTCGACGACCGAGTCGGGCCGGAAGGTCGGAATGATGCGGGCCTTCCATCCCGAATCGCGGACCGCTTCATGATCGCTGAGCGAATCGAGCGGCGAATCGGTGGTGGCCAGCACCTCGAGGCGGAAGCGCTCATACAGCGCACGGGGCAGAAACTCGGGAGTGGAGAGCTTTTCATCGATGGTGTCGTAGTAGTGGTCCGCGGTCTTCGCGGACAGGCGTTCGGTGAGGCCAAACTGCTCCTGAAAGGCATAGTCGAGCCACATGCGCGTCGGCGTGCCGCGGAAGAGATAGTAATGGTCGGCAAAGATGCGCCAGACGCGCCGCGGATCTTTCATCTCGGCGACGCCGATCTCCAGATCTTCCAGCGAGACGCCCTGGCTGTAGAGCATGCGGTAGACGTAATGGTCGGGCTGGACAAAGAGCTTGGCAGGATTGGGGAAGGGCTCGTTGTGGGCGAACCATGCTGCCTGGGTATGTCCATGGGGACTGATGATGGGAAGTTCGCGAATGCTCTCATAGAGCCGACGCGCTACACCGCGCGTCTCGGGGTCGGCGGGAAAGAGCCGGTCTTGGTGAAGAAGAGTCAAGGTCGCTGCTCGCTATCTTGAAAGGTTAGACCATCCCGGCGCTCGCGGCCCAGGGCTTTTCAGTGGTCTGACCGCTAGAATACACGCTCCGCGCTATCGAACGATAACAGAATGATGGGGCGTTTGCGCCGCACGCGTTAGTCCAGATGAAAGACCTCTTCGAGCGGAAACATATTGTCATCGGCGCCGCCATCGGCGATCGTCTCGAAGAACGGAGACATTTCCGCCTGCCACTTTGCGTTGACCGGGTGTTCCTTCATCCGGGCGCATGCGCGGGCGAAATCCGGCGTCTCAAGATAACCCACCAGCAGGCCGTCGGCGCGGAGGAAGAGCGAGTAATTGTGCCATCCCGTTTCGCGCAACGCCTGGAGCATCTCCGGCCACACCTGCGCGTGGCGCCGCTTGTACTCTTCCAGCCGCCCGGCACGGACCTGCAACAGGAAACAAACACGCATCGCTCCACCGTATTGCGTGGAACTGGCGATGTCCACAGCAAGTGCCGGGAATAGCCGAAAAACGGACCGGGAAACCCCTCCGGACTGTGTATAGTTCGGGATATGCCTGTCAAGATGAAGGACATTGCACGCGAGCTCGGCGTCTCCGTCGTCACCATCTCCAAGGCCCTTCGCGACCATCCCGACATCAGCAAAGCGACCCGCGAGCGCATTCTGCTCAAGGTCAAGGAGCTTGGCTACCGCCCCAACCTCACCGCTCGCAGCCTGGTCACAGGACGATCATCGCTTATCGGCCTGATCGTTCCCGACCTCATCCACCCGTTCTTCACCTACATTGCGAGGGGCCTCTCGCTGGCGATGCGCGAGCAAGGATACTTTCTGGTCGTTTCGTCGTCGGAAGAGGACCCGGAGCTCGAGCGCGAACAGATCGAGCAGATGCTGGCGCACCGCCTCGACGCCCTGATCGTCGCCACCTGCCAGTCGAGCGCCGAGTCGCTGGGCAATATCCAGCAAGGCGATACGCCGCTGGTTCTTCTAGACCGTTCCTTCCGGGAGCTACCATCCTACTTTGTCGGCTCCGACGACATCGCAGTCGGAAAGCTTGCGACCGAACACCTGCTGGACATCGGCTGCCAGCGCATCGCCCACATTCGCGGGCCGGAAAACAGCGTCGGCCAGCGCCGCCTTAAGGGTTACCTCGAGACGCTGAAAAAGCACGGCATCGAGATGCCGGCGGAATACGTAATCCAGGCGCCGCGCCCCGATGTGGACGGGCATGAGAACGGGACCGCCGCACTACGGTCGCTGCTGAAGTTGAATCGGCCGCCGGACGGGATTTTCTGTTACAACGACGTCGTCGCGACGGGGGTCATTGCCGAGGCGCTCGAGCAGGGAATTGCGGTGCCAAGGCACCTGGCCGTGATCGGCTGCGGCAACATGTACTATCACTCGGAGATTCGCGTGCCGCTGTCGAGCGTCGATCAGCGCAGCGCGGAGATTGGGCAGCGCGCGGCCCGGCTGATCCTGGACATTCTCGCGGCCAAAGCGGAGAAGAAAGTTCTCGACTACCGGGAGATCATTCTGCAGCCGCGCCTGGCGGCGAGGGAGTCCACGGCGCGAAGCGTCAACGCCGAGCCAAGACGATCACGACCGAGGCAATCGCGCTAGCCCGTCATTTTAGGATGGGTTTGGGGTTGAGCTAGACTTGGTGCCGAAGGGGGACTTGGTCTTCGTGCCCCCATTGATCCCGTGTAACTTATTCATTCTGCAATGCTCCAAAGGAGCTTAAACAGGCAGAAATGCAGTCTTTGGGCACAATTTGGGCACACCGCTAAAAAGCCGCATACTAGGATCGATGTGGTCATTGACCACCTCGACGGGCTAACGTTCTGTCATGAATAAAGCGGATATCCTCAAGCAGCGCCAGGCGCATCGCGGCGACCCGCAAGAGCTTGTACTCAATTGTATGGTCAATTACAGCGGCCCTGCCCGTCTGATGCATTCCTTCCTGCCGCCTCGACCTGGGCAAAGAGGACATTCTTCAGACGGCGATGCGGGCCTGACGTCATCGGAATCGCAGCCTGCGTTGAAACGTTCTTTCGCGATTTCTATCTGTTCATGCTGCGAGCAGATCCGTCTCCTGGTTGAAAAAGCGCTCTCTGATAATGGGCTCCGCGAGTCCGCGAAGAATTTGCCGAAATATCTCGCATCTGGTCTGTCCGCAGAGGAATTCGCTTCCGCGCAGGTCTCCTTTCAAAGTGCGGCGGCAATACGACAAGAATTTTAGGATTTTCTTCTCCGAACCATTCTTCGATGTAGTCGAAAAATTCGAGCTTGTTTGCGAAGTTTCATCAACGCAACGGACGGGCCCTGCACGGTTGACGATGTTGCCGGGCTGGAAAGCCGATCTAGATCGGGTTTTTTCGCTGCGCCATGAATTCGCGCATGACGAACTCTACGACCAAAGTGACGCCTGGCGAGATGCGCTCGATTGAAAGCACGGCGTTGCTATTGTGCCAACTGACAGGGTGGCTTGTGAGTTTTGATCAGCGACATCTCTACACGTCTCACGGCTTGCCGTTCGTCCTCCTGATTTCCGACTTGATCTCGGAAGATTGGGAACTAGCCGACCAATCATCAGATGAGGTCAGCGCGTGAGGTCAAAATTAAGAACGTCTGATATCCGCGTTTATCAAAAGATTAAGAAACACCCGCCGTTTGATCTTTCAGCGATAACGCCGCAGCACCCCTACTTTGCCCACTGCTCGCCCGCGCTATCGGCGATCAGAACTCCCCGATTTCTCCGAGGATACGAAGATTGCTGTCATGTCGGACTTCAGCGGCGAACATAAAGGAGCCCGTTTCAATACCTATTCATTTCTCATCATGGCCTACAACAAAACGGGCCCGTTCCAGGTGAAGATCGAAGAACTCAGACGAAAACACAGTTTATCGGAACCTTACAGCGAATTTGCATTCAAAGATTTGACCTATGGCCCGCGAAGGCGGGCTTTGTCGGAGTTCTTGCAGCTCGTCGACAACCTCGTCCATGGCGCGGTCGTCACCGTCGCAATCGATAAGCAAATCGGGACAGTGTTCGGGAATTCAAAACCGGAAACCCACGCGTTCCTAGAAAAGCAACTTGAGGACGCAGGTCTCGGCAAGTGGAAGGGTGAGACAAGCGAGAAGGTTCTTCGCGTCTGTCACGCGATTGCGCTGTTTACTGCCCTGACGACGCACGAAAATCAGCGCCTACTCTGGTATTGCGACAACGATTCGATAAACGAAGACGGTCAGGAGCGTAGATTTACGGACACCCAAAATCTCTTCGCCCGAACCTTGGGTTTGTATTGTAGGCACAAGTTTGATCTCGTCGGTTTTGGAAAGTCATTCGCGGACAAAAGTCATCTTGACGATCTGTTGAGCATTCCCGATTTTGCAGCAGGCATAGTCGCAAGACCTGCTCAAGGCACACGCAACTGGCGAAGATCATATTCCTGGCGGTGAGGAAAAGATCGCCTTGATCAACTGGATCTCGACGCAGGGAAAATTCCTCGTCCAAAATCACGATTCATAATCAGTCAGCTTGCGAACGGTGAACTTGGTAGCGGATTAGTTCAAATGATCCCCGTGAAACAGACAGACGATTGAGTGGACAGCCCCGAACTCTTTTCCTATTGCCCGGTTCCGCATGATCGCTGCTTTGTTTTCGATACGGGTCAGTCCGCACAGTTACAAATAGTGGCTGCCTGGTGTTAATAGAAGTTAGAGTCTGTGTTAAGTAGTGTTACGCGAGTGAATTCGATACCTAACGCCTTGGCTTGCATACAAAAATCTCTATCGTTGGTTTTTGAAAACACGAAGTTTGGTTAATGAAACCACGAATAAAGGTTTCCGATACCACGAATTTTGGTTAACGAAAACACGAATCTATGGGTTTGGTTTTTGAAACCACGAACCGGTTAACGAAACCACGAATCGGGTTGACGCGGTTAATGAAACCACGAATATACGGGGGTGGCTATCCAAGAAGCCGCTAGTGCCAACTGAGCCTTTCGCCCATGTAGTCAGAAATCTCTACGTATTGGCGACACCACTCGTCAACGGTGCAACAGAATCGAAGATCGAGGATTTTTTTGAAGCTTCGGTCAAAGCTACCGTGGTCGGTGGAAAGAGCTTCGACGTCCGGAATAAATTCGACACTGCGACGCACTATGGCAAGAAGATTTTCGCTCAAGGCGTCGTTGTACCTAACGCGAGTTCTATCGACTTCAGCGGGTTTCACCCACTGCTCACGAATTTGTCACTGGCTATTGCATCGCATAAGCAGCCGTAGACTGAACGCCGCCACGTGTCTTTGGGCACGTTCTGGGCACAAAGGAAAAACGCGGCTGTAACTTGTTGATTTCAGAACGGGATATTTGGTGCCGAAGGGGGGACTCGAACCCCCACACCCTTGCGAGTACATGGACCTGAACCATGCGCGTCTGCCAATTCCACCACTTCGGCAATGCTGTGTGGTATCCGGCGTGAACTTTGCGGATACGGCGGCAACTCTAGTGTCCCAAACCGCCGTCTTCAAGTCAAACCCGCGCTTATGCCGGCTGGGTGCTTTTTCTGCCGCTCTTGGTGGGCAGCTTCCGGCTCGGGGTCGGAGGGACTCCAGCTGGAAATGAACTTTGACGACCCATCGTCGAAATGGAACAATAACCCGTCTTCGCGCTTCTCCCAGGCGACGGGATTTCTTGCTTCCGGGTCTTCGATTTTTGCGCCTATTCCTCTTCGACCAGCTCTTCCGGGCCCTCGTCACGAACTTCCTGTGCCCGATGTAGAGAGGCGTAGAGAAAGGCGGGTGGGAACAGGGCCGTCTTGCCGTCATCAAAGGAGATGAAGACACCGCGGCGAGATCGGTCGGCGGAGAGGATTATGCGGTCGGCGGTTCCTTCCATGCGGAGAGTATGCTTCGCGGGGGGGGGGCTTGTCTGTCGTCGGAGCGACATTTTCCATCAGAAACACCGCAAGCCCGATTTTATAGCCCATCAGGGCAGTGTCGCGAGCCATGCGAGGACTGTCTCCTCCAAGCCGATCCGCTTGTCGGAGTAGGCGTGATCGGTGGCGAAGTGCCTTACCGCGACTTGCTTGTTCCCGGCTTGTTTGAGGGCGTCGGCAAGCGCCTGCCCGGAGGGCGCGAGGCCGTCGTCCGAGGTAACGATCAGCACGGGACGCATGCCCAGCCCAGGCGCGAGGGCGGGGAAATTCCATTGGGCGCGGTTTGTCCAAACCTCGGTAGCAAGGCCCTCGGGAGTGCAGCCACTGAGCGGGGCCATGCCCTCCTCCGCAAGCCGCGGGGCGAGCTTCGCGACGACCTGCGCCTCGGTCATCTCAGGATGAGCGGCATAGGTCGCGGTACCAAAGTCGGCGCCGGAGATAATTCCCGCTGCCACGACCGCAGGGTCATGGGCCGCGCCATAGGCGGTCATAAAGCCGCCCATGCTGTGCCCGATGAGGACGATGCGCCTGGGGTCGGCGCGGAGCTTGGCGGCATTTGCCGGGTCGCGCAGGTAGGCGAGCGCCGAGGCGACGTCTTCGGTGCTGTGGGTGAAGGAGAAATCTCCCGGCGAGCCCCATGAACCGCGATAGTTGAAATAGAGGACATCCCATCCCTCGCGGCGGATCGCCTGGGCGAGGTCGAGGTTCCTTTCATTCCCGGGAAAGCCATGGAGCAGGACGACGACGGGATGCGGCCCCGCTCCGGCGGCGATGTAGGTGAGCGCGTTCAACTGTGCGCCGTGGCTGGGGAGCTGGAAAGATTCCATCGTGGCGGGAAATTTCGGGTTCGCGGGAGGGTCGGCGTCGATCCCAGCGGGCACCTGCTGCGCCCAAAGGCCACTGCAGAGAGCGGCCGAAGCCAGCACAAACAAGGCAAGAAGCTTTCGCATATACGAGCGATTGTACGCAAAGGAAGCTACTCTTACGCGGCCGTCCGCATCTGGTTTGGGAGGCATTGCTTGCGCGATACAGTGTCTGTTGTTGCCGGGCAGCCTTCTCCAGTAAGCTAAAGGGCGGCAAGCAAGATGGAGGATCCATCGACCGCTATGACCACACCGGACAATTTGTCGAACCCGCTCCCGCCTGCGAACAAGAGGATCAGGGAGCTTGCTCATGATCTAGGCAACGCCCTCGAGATCATCATGCAGAGCAGCTTCCTGCTGGGCACCCTCGACCTGGGTGAGAATGGGAAGCAGTGGCATCAACTGCTCAACGGCGGCGTGGAACGAGCCACGACGATCAACCGCCAGTTGCGCGAGGCGCTGCGCACGGAGGCGGGCGAGATCCGCTAGGGGCCTCGCTCAAATCGCCAGGTCGCAGGGCTTTCGCGAGCGGGCTTCAACCGAACCAAGAACCATACTTGCGGAGAGATCGATGAATGCAGCTGTCGTTGACGACTTCAAGAAGCCGCCGCGTTATTCCACCTTCCCCGACCCGGTTCCGGGTGAGGGTGAGAGGCTGGTCACGGTAACTGCCGCCGGGCTGCACCAGATCGTGAGGTCACTCGCCAATGGAAGCCACTATGGCAGCACCGGAGAGCTGCCCTTCATTCCCGGAGTCGATGGCGTAGGGCGGCTTGAGGATGGCAAGCGAGTTTTTTTCGGAGGTGGGCGCAGCCCGTACGGCACCTTTGCCGAGCGAGCATTAGCGCCGGCCTGGATGTCGATCGATCTGCCTGAAGGCCTGGATGACGTGACCGCGGCGGGAATTGCAAATCCGGGGATGTCGTCGTGGGTTGCACTGGTTCACCGTGCCAAATTCGTTGCCGGCGAGAGCGTGCTGATTCTTGGCGCGACCGGGGTCGCGGGCCAGATGGCGGTGCAGCTTGCGAAGCGCCTGGGCGCGGGGCGGGTCGTTGCGGCGGGGCGCAATCCGAAGGCGCTCGAGCAGTTGAAGCAGTTTGGCGCCGACGCCACCATCTCTCTCGAACAGGAGCACAGCGCGCTGGTGGCGGACTTTCGTGATGAATTGAGCCAGTTTCCGGCGGATGTGGTGCTTGATTATCTCTGGGGCGCTCCCGCCGAGGCGCTGCTCGCGGCGCTCTCGCATAAGGGCCTCGCGAAGGCGACGCCGCGGGTGCGATATGTGCAGATTGGCGCGGTTGCCGCCCCGGCGATCTCGCTTCAGGCGGCCACGTTGCGCAGTTCGGCGATTGAGATTCTGGGCAGCGGCTTCGGGAGCGCTTCGCTGGAAGAGATTGTCAAGGCGGTAGCGGAGTTCTTCAAGATGGCGGCGGAGGAACCTTTTCACTTCAAGGCGAAAGCGGTGCCGCTCAAGGATGTGGAATCGGTCTGGAATGCTGAGGAGCCAGGAGTTCGGCTGGTTTTTCAGCCGTAAGTGATGTGCAGAGCATCAAACGGGGCCGGTTCTAATGAACCGGCCCCGCTTTCATTGCGGGTGATCGAATTTACCTTAGACGAGCGTTGCGTCGAGGGTAATCTCGGCGTTGCCGTGGAAGAGCTTCGAGATGGGGCAGCCGGCTTTGGCGTTGGCTGCGGCGGTGTCGAAGGCTGCCTTGTCCGCACCGGGGACCTTGGCCTTGGTGACGAGGTGGATCGCGGTGATACCGAATCCGCCCTCGACCTTTTCAAGCTTCACGCTGGCGGTGGTTTCGAGCGACTCTGGAACCAGGTTGGCGGCGGTGAGTTGGCCGCTGAGCGCCATGGTGAAGCAGCCGGCATGCGCGGCGGCGATCAGTTCCTCGGGGTTGGTGCCGACGCCGCTTTCAAAGCGAGAGCCGAACGAATACTGGGTGTCTTTGAGCGTCGTGCTCTGGGTGGTGATGCTTCCCTTGCCGTCTTTCAGTCCGCCATGCCAGACGGCGCTTGCTGTGCGTTCCATGAGAACTCCTTTGGTGGTGCGTGTTGGTCTTACGGTTGGTCTTGCGATTGAAAAACCGACTGCCTAAGCTACGATGCGCCATTCCGGACAATGATTCGGTTAAGATTTGGCGCATGCCGATTGGCGATTAGTGCATCGCCGTCAGTTTCAGGCTGATTGTCTTGTTCTGGGTGGTCTTTTGCACGTCGTCGTGGGTGGTTAGGGTGCCGTCCATCATGTAGTAGCCGTCGGCTGCGGCAGTCGCTCCGGTTCCGCGGAAGACCTTGCCGTCGAAGGTGTACCAGACGCCGTGCACCTGGCGGGTGGTGAAGGTGAAGTGGCCGCTGGGGTCTCCTCCCTCGACCTCGCTGAGAAAATATGTCTGCAGCTTGCCGTGGCTTTTCGGTCCGAGCGAGACGGAAAAATATCCTGAGACCTCGCCGAACTGCTGGTTGATCTGCAGGCCCTCGCCGAACTCGCCCTCGCGGTCGGCGTAGCGGTAGAGGCCAAAGGCATCGTCGGGAAGCACGGTCTTGCCGCCCTCGAGCGTCACTTTGACGCTCTGGTCGGCGGGAGCTCCGGCGGGACGATGTTGCAGGCCGGGGTTCTCGGGTTGCTGCTGCGCGCCGAGCAGGGCGATCGTCAGCGCGAGAGTTGGAAAAAGAGTCGTGGTCATGAGGAGGTCTCCGGTTGTACCGGCAACGGATCAGTGCGGGCCCTCGTACCGCAAGCGGATCGCGGCGCTTTGGGTGGTTTTCTGCGCTTCGTCGTGCTCGGTGAGCGTTCCCTGAAGAATGTAATTGGCCTGGTCGTCCCGGCTCAAGCCGTGGTGCTGAACGACCTGGCCCTCAAACCCGTACCAAACGCCGTGCACTTGCCGGGTGGTGAAGTAAAGCTGGTTCCGGGTGCCGGCGACTTCGCTGAAATCGAATCCCAGCACCATGTCCTTGTCGCTGATTCCCTTGCCAAACTTCAGCAGGTAGCCCGATATCTCGCCGTCGTGGGAGATGATTCTGATCCCTTGAGTGTCGTCGTGAAAGCGGTAGAAGCCGGTAGCTTCGGCGGGGAAGTCGGTCGCGCCGCGCTTCCAGGTCGAGACGACGTTGTCGTCATCAGACGGGTCGATTGGAGATGGGTAGATTGGCGCCACGAGGAGCGGGCGTTGATGGAGGACCGGCGGGACGACTGTCGCCTGTGCCTCCTGGCTCAAGAATGCGACCGCCATTACAAAGAGAATGGCCATGGCGACTTTCAAAATCAGTTCTCGCTCTTCTTTCGGGCCGCCTCGAACTCGTCTCCGGGCTGCCAGCTTACGCTTGAGGGCTGCGACGAAGCCTTCCAACCGAGGATAAACCCGAAGCGCGCCAGCTTGGCGTTTCCGCGAAAGTCCATCGATTCATGGTACTCGTCGGAGGGCTGGTGGTAGTGGTGGGCGACGTAATCCTCAGACTGCGCTTTGCCCCATGCCGGAGTCTGGCCCTCAAAGAGCGTACCCTGGTCGATCGAGAAAGCCGGAATACCGACGCGCGCGAAGCTGAAGTGGTCGGAGCGGTAGTAGTGGCCGGCCATGGGCTGCTGGTCGGGTTGGATGGTGAATCCGAAGGCCTTGGCGGTCGATTCGACGACGGGGTAAAAGCTGGTGCGTTCCGATCCCGCGACCTCGACTGCCGTTGGAATGCCGATCGGGAGGAGCATGTCGTAATTGAGGTCAAGGCTGATCTGCGCAGGGGGAACCGGCGGATGCATGCCCAGGTATTGCGAGCCGAGCAGGCCCTGCTCTTCGGCGGTGACCGCGGCGAAGTAGATCGAGTGCGGCGGCTTGACTTCGGTCCACGCTCGCGCCAGCTCGAGCAGAATGCCGCAGCCAGTTCCGTTGTCGGCGGCCCCGTTGTAGATGCCATCGCCTTTGGCGTCGGGGTCGATGCCGAGATGGTCGTAGTGCGCGGAGTAGATTACCGCCTGGTCGTGGCTGGGCGTAGTGTTGGCTCCCGAGACCATCGCGATCACGTTGTCGGATTCATAGCGGCGTACCTTGCTGACGATGTGGCCCTTGAGATTGACGGGGAGATCGATGGCCTTGAACCCGCGTTTACCGGCAGCTTCGATGGCCTGGTCAGCGGTCATGTGGATCGAGGCTAGCAGCTTGTCGGCGACGTCATGCTGGATCCAGGCGGCGGCCTTCAGTTTGGCTGCGGGGTCGCCCTGCAGGTAGGACTTTTCGATTGCCTGGGAGTTCCGGACGACATCCCAGGGGTAACTGGCGAGGTCGGTGCGGTGGATGATGAGAACGCCTACTGCGCCGAGCCGCGCGGCCTGCTCGTATTTGTAGGTCCAGCGGCCGTAGTAGGTCAGCGCCTCGGCTTTGAAGAAATTCGGATCCGTGGAGGGGGCTCGTTCACGATGACGAGCAGCACTTTGCCCTTTACATCGACCCCTGCGTAGTCATTCCACTTGTATTCGGGAGCATCGACACCGTAGCCGACGAAGACGATTGGGGCGTCAATGTCAGCTGAGTCTTCACCTGTCGTATCTTTGGCGACGATCTCGTCGCTGTATTTCAGCGGAATTGGCGCTCCGGAGGTCGGAACGAAGCTGAAGGTCGTCTGGTCTTCGACCGTGTGCACGGCATAGAGAGGGACTTTCTGGAAGTATGTGCCGTTGTCGCCAGCGGGTTTAAGGCCGTAGAGCGCGAACTGAGTGGCGATGTATTTTGCGGCGAGCTCCGCGCCGCGCTTGCCGGGGCCTCGGCCTTCGAGCAGGTCGTCGGCGAGGAATTTTACGTGTGCGCGAATTTTCTCGGGGTCGATGCTTTCCGCGGCCTTTTGAACGTTGAGAGGAACGCCACTCAAGAATGGGTTCACGGGAACGCCATTGATTGTTGGAGCCACGGCGACTCCGTTAACCACCGGCTGCGACGGTACTCCTTTCTGCGCGTACAGGACGGCAAAGCTGGCTAGAAAGGCAAGTGAAAGCGGCGCAACGCAGCGAAGATGATTCATTCAGGCTCCTGAGGGCAATCTCTATCCTAAATTCTGGAGCGGATTGCGAGAAATCCGGGCTTACGCTTGGCACAACGCGATGAAGGTTCCCTTCACGATGCTGAGACGCGGAACCCGTGCTTCTTCGAGGGTCAGGACTGGAAACAGCAGTGTATTATTTGGAGGCATTTTATAGACCGATCCCCCGGACGACCTGGATGGCAGACCTGGCTCGACGATTCGGTAGAGGACTTGCAATAGCGACCGCGACACTCTGCGGTGCTCTACCGCTGTTCGCCCAGCATTCCAGCATGGGCGGTGGGGGCGCCCGGGCCCTATTGATGCTCGTCGTGCTCCTGGTTCTAGCCGTCGTCGTCCTCCGCCTTATCGTCGCTATCTTCCGGTGGCTATTTAAGAAAAAACCGGTTTCAAGTCCGCCACCGGCTTCAATCCCGCCGGCTTCAGGCCCGGTCAGGATGACAGCTCCCAAGTCGACTCCAACATCTGACAGGGCTATTTTCATTTCCTACAGGCGTCAGGATAGTCCGCATATTACGGGGCGGATATACGACAAGCTAACGAGCAAATTTGGAAAGAGCGCTGTCTTCAAGGACGTGGAAAACATCCCTATCGGCATCGACTTCCGTGACCATATCAACAAGGAGCTTAAGAACTGCTCCGTGCTTCTTGCGGTGATTGGAGAGAGCTGGAATCATCCTCCCCACCCGGTCGTCGCCGGCTGGACGACCCCCGGGATTCCGTGCGAATTGAAATCGAAACCGCGCTTGCACGCGGCATTCCAGTCATCCCGGTTCTCGTGGATGGCGTAAAAGTACCTACTGACCAAGAGCTACCGGCTTCACTCGCGCGGCTGGCTTACCATAATGGAATCTCGATTCGGCCCGACCCCGATTTTCACGGCGATGCCGATCGCTTGATTCTAGGAATCGAATCGCTTTTCAAGTAAGCCCTCGGAAACCGGGACGAGCTTCCCCGCACCTTTGCAGAGAGCGTCCGCAGCTATCTACCGGATGTTGACGCTGGCCCACCCAGCAACCCGCTTACGCTATCGATCAGCGCAGCCTCGTCTTCAATCACCTTCGCAACGATCGGAATCTCGGCTTCGGCGACCTTCCAGTCCTCCTGGTCCATGGCTTCGCGGACCCCGGGCAGGGTCTTCACGCCGTAGCCGGTGTAGGCCCCGGGCGCGTAGATCTGGTTCTTGTACCACGGACGGCCGGGGAGTCCTGCGGGCAAAATGAGCTTCCGCTCGCTTTGGATCATCAGCGTGTTGACCTCGGCAAGAGTCTGCAGATCAATGGCTAAATCGCCTTTTGCCCGCGCGGCTGCCACTACCTTGGTGAAGCGGTCGGCGCTGCGGGTGAGCGTGGCGTCGGCGTTTTCGAGCGGAGCGAAGTTCAGATATGGAGGCACGACCTTGCGTGCCGGCGGGACATTGGGCTTCTTCGGGTCGGCGTCAGCGGTGAAGACGCCTTCGTCGAGCTCCTTGTTGGTTTCTTCGATCTTGGATTGCTGGTCGGTGAGCTGCTTCTTGAGCTCGCCGACGTACATGTGTACGGTGTCGGCGAAGTTGTGAAAGTCGAAGGGCAGCATCTGGGCGTCGGCCATGCGCATGACCGCTGTGCCCGCGGTCTGCGAGAGCGCGCGGCCGTAGACGAAGTCGGTGTCGGCGAAATGGGTGTACCAGTAGAAATCGTCGTAGATCGAGTGATAGACGCCGCCGCCGCCCTCGCCGCCAAAGCCGAGGTCGAGCGAGGCGATGCCGATGAAGTGGACGAACGGCACATAGTCGGAGCCATCGCCCAGCGCGCCGACGCGCAGATCTTCGCGGTCGCGCGCCTCCTGGCGGCCGTTTTCACCCTCGGGATGAGCAATCTGGTAAAGCTGTGCGCGCTTCCAGACGGTCAGCTTGGTTTCGGGGTCGGGAATGTCGCGCTCGACGTTGTTGATGAAGTGCTCCAGCGTGTGGGAGCCGTCGACGCCAAGAAAGCCGCGTCCGTTGCTGTCGGAGTTGACGTACATGACGGCCTTTTTGCGCAGCTCGTCCTGATGCATCTCGACCCACTCGGTCGAGCCAAGCAGGCCGGGCTCTTCGCCATCCCATGCGCAGAAGATGATGGTGCGCTTGGGCTTCCAGCCCTGCTTGAGCAACTCACCCATCGAGCGGGCCTCTTCCATCAAGGCGACCTGGCCGGAGATAGGGTCCTCGGCGCCGTTGACCCAGGCGTCATGGTGGTTGCCGCGAATGACCCACTGGTCGGGAAATTCGGAGCCGGGAATGCGGCCGATGACGTCATAGATTGGCTTGATGTCCCAGTTGGATGTGACCTTGAGATGGACCTTCGCTGGGCCGGGGCCGACATGGTAGGTGATGGGCAGATTGCCGCGCCATTCGCGAGGGACGGTCTGGCCGCCGATGGCAGCGAGCAGCGGCTCTGCGTCTCCGTAGGAGATGGGCATGACCGGAATCTTGGTGATCTCGGGGTTGTCTTTGATGGGCAGGCGCTTGGCGTCCTTGGTCGCCGCATAGCCGGGGGTGAGCGGGTCGCCGCTATAGAAGGTGTCGTTGACGCCGCCGCGCTGCACGCCCTGCTCGGGGCGAAATGCGCCTTTGGGAAAGACATCGCCGGGCGCGTAACCGTCGTCGCGCGGGTCGGAGTAGATGATGCAGCCGATGGCGCCGTGCTCGGCGGCGACCTTGGGCTTGATGCCGCGCCACGCCCCGCCGTAGCGGGCGATCACGATCGCGCCCTTCACCGAGACGCCCATGCGGTCGAGCCGGTCATAGTCTTCGCGGACGCCCTGGTTCACATACACCAGCGGCGCGGTCACATCGCCGTCGATCGAGTAGGCGTTGTAGGTGGGTAACTGCTCTGCCTGTTGATTCGAGGTCGGGTCTTCGGGTACTGGAGGTTCCTGCAGCTTCGCCTTGAAGGTGGTTGGCTCGAGCAGCTCCAGTTCGCGGTCTTTGGGCGTGGGAAAGAGCACGTAAAAGGTCTCGATCTCGGCGTCGAGTCCCCAGCTTTTGAATTGGGAAAGGATCCATTCGGCATTCTCTTTGTCGTATGGCGAGCCGACGTGGTGAGGGTGCGCGGTAAGGTGACGCATGTATTCGCGCTGGTTATCTGCCGAGGGGAGAGCGCGGAATTTGGTCTCCCACTCCCGCTCGGTGGCCGAGGCGGTTGCCGAGTAGCCGGCCAGCGGAGTGATCTCCGCTTTTGTAGGGGCCTCCTGGGCATAACTCGGAAGAGTGGTTGCTACCAGCAGCGGCAGCAAGGCAAGAGCGGTACCTTTGGCGACAGGCATGGAATCTTCTCCGGGCAAGATCGGGCGGGCTCTTAAGTGAAGAGAACGTTCGGATGATCATAAACGCGAGCGCCGAAATTGTGGGAGGGATGCGGTCTCGGCCTGCATCGACGGGCCGATATACTGAAGAAACGCGAGAGCCGCGGCTGATATGCATCTGGAACCGATCCTCGCCGAAACTCGAAGGTCTGTCGAAGCGCGTAAGCGCGTCTCGCACCGGGCAGCGCTTGAGGCGTTGGCCGCTGCGCACACGCCGCGCGGCTTTGCGGCGGCTTTGCGGCAAAGGTCGCAGTCGGGGCCGGCGATTATTGCCGAGTTGAAGAAGGCTTCGCCGTCGAAGGGGCTGATCCGAGCGGATTTCGATGTGGAGTTGCTGGCGAAGTCGCTGGAGCGCGGTGGGGCGACCTGCCTCTCCGTGCTGACGGAAGAGAAGTTCTTTCAGGGTAGCCTTTCGAATCTGGAGGTCGCCACAACGGCAACGCAAATTCCCTGCTTGCGCAAGGACTTCATCGTGGACGAATTTCAAATCCTAGAGGCTCGGGCGCACCATGCGGACGCGATCCTGCTGATAGTGGCGGCGTTGAGTGATTCCGAATTGCGCCGATTTAACGAAGAAGCTCATCGGCTGGGTCTTGATGTTCTTTGCGAGGTCCATACCGGAGCGGAGCTCGATCGCGTGGCGGCTCTTGGATGTGACGCTTATGGCGTGAACAACCGCGACCTGGTCAGCTTCGACGTGAGCCTTGACGTATCGCTCGATCTCGCCGCGAAGCTGCCGTCGGGAGCGGTTCGCGTGGCGGAGAGCGGTATCCACAATGCCGACGACTTGAACAAACTTTGCGCGGCTGGATTCGATGCGTTCCTGATTGGCGAGTCGCTGATGCGTCAGCCCGATCCGGGTGCGGCGTTGCGGCAGCTTCTGGCGAGCGCCGACGAAACGAAAGCTGCGCTGTTTGCGGGTCGAGGTTAGCGCCATGTGGATCAAAATCTGCGCCAACACCAGTCTCGAAGACGCTCAGCTAGCTGTAGACGCGGGCGCGGATGCTGTTGGGTTCGTCTTTGCAGAGAGCCCGCGGCGGGTGACGCGTTCACAGGTGAAAAAGATTGCGCCGCGCCTGCCGGAGAGGATCGAGAAGTATGGTGTCTTCGTCGACGCGGCTTTCGATGAGATTGTCGCGACCGTTGTCGAGTGCGGCCTCACTGGAATTCAGCTGCATACTAACTCCGATCCGGGTCTGACTCTGCGTCTTCGTGAGCATTTCGATTCGATCTTGGCTCGCGGACGCCTCGGTATCTTGCGCGTGATGCACTACGCCTCTGACTTCGATGCTCAGCTCGGCGAGCTGCGAAACGATCACGCCGTCGATGCGGTGCTGATCGATTCCCGCACTGCCAAGGCAGTCGGGGGCACCGGGGTTGCCTTCGATTGGCGCGCGGCGCAAAACAGCTTCCTGCACAGCGCACCGCATCTGCGCCTCATCGTCGCCGGCGGCCTCAATTCCAAGAACGTTACCGACGCGATCTACACGCTGCAGCCCTGGGGTGTCGATGTTGCCAGTGGAGTGGAAGCTGAACCCGGGCGCAAGGATCCGGCAAAGATGAAAGCATTTGTGAACGCTGTGCGGGCTGCTGCCGCCGAGATTGAAAGGGCAAAACAGCCGGCCGAAGCGTAGCGGATGAGTCCGGCGTTATTCTTTAAGTTCAGGAGCCAGCCATGAGCACAGCGACCCTACCGAGCCAAACGAAGCAAGTAGCCGGACGCTTTGGCGCTTACGGCGGGCGCTATGTGCCCGAGACTCTGATGGCCGCGCTCGAGGAGCTCGAGGCCGCATATGCAGCCGCGCAGGCTGATCCGGCGTTTCATCTTGAGCTTGACTCTCTGCTGAAGGACTACGCTGGCCGCCCCACACCGCTCTATTTAGCATCGCGCCTTACTGAAGAGCTGGGCGGCGCGAAGATCTATCTCAAGCGCGAAGACCTGCTCCATACCGGCGCGCACAAGATCAACAACTGTATCGGCCAGGGGCTGCTCGCGAGGCGCATGGGCAAACACCGCATCATCGCCGAGACCGGAGCCGGTCAACACGGCGTGGCGACAGCAACCGTCTGCGCGCTCTTTGGCATGGAGTGCGTCGTCTATATGGGCGAAGAGGACATGCGGCGGCAGGAGCTGAATGTCTACCGCATGAGACTGCTCGGCGCGGAGGTGCGCGGCGTCAGCTCCGGTTCGAAAACCCTCAAAGATGCGATCAACGAGGCGATGCGCGATTGGGTGACCAACGTTCGCACCACTCACTATATGCTCGGCAGCGTGCTTGGTGCGCATCCGTACCCGACGATGGTGCGCGACTTTCATCGCGTGATCAGTAAGGAGATGCGCGGACAGATTCTCGAAAAGGAAGGACGCCTGCCCGACGCGGTCATCGCCTGTGTTGGCGGCGGGTCGAACGCCATCGGGGCCTTCTTTGAGTTCCTTGAAGATGAGAATGTACGGCTGATCGGCGTTGAGGCCGGTGGGCGCGGCATGACGCTTGGCGACCACGCGATCCGATTTAATGGCGGCGGTTCGCCGGGAGTTTTGCAGGGGACTTATTCCTATGTACTGCAGGATGAAGCCGGCCAGATCGCTCTTACCCATTCCGTGTCGGCAGGCCTTGACTATGCTTCGGTGGGGCCGGAGCATGCTGCGCTGAATGACTCCGGACGCGCTGAATATATCTCCGCCTCGGATGCGGAGGCGCTCGCCGCCACGCTGCGGCTGGCGCGGACGGAGGGGATCATCCCCGCGCTTGAGAGCGCTCATGCGGTTGCCGGGGCTCTTCGCCTCGCGCCTGAGATGGCTCGGCATGAAATACTGGTGATCAACCTCTCCGGACGCGGCGATAAAGATATTGGCATCCTGTCGCGCGAGTTGAAGTTGCGAGGGGCCTAACAGCAACACCATGCCGATTCGTTTCATCACCAAGCCGGGACTGGTCGCCTACCTCACCGCAGGCGACCCCGATCTCGCGACCAGCCGAGAGATCGCGCTGGCTGCGATTGACGCTGGTGCGGATGTGATTGAGCTTGGTGTGCCGTTCAGCGACCCGCTGGCCGATGGTCCGGTTATTCAACGCGCCAGCGAACGTGCCGTTGCGGGCGGAACCAGGCTCGTCGATGTGCTCGGCTTGGCGGCGGAGCTACATGCGGAGCGGCCTGCGGCCGGGTTGGTGATCTTCACCTATTTCAACCCCGTGTTGCGCTTTGGGCTGGAGAGATTCTGCGAGGTTGCCGCAAACAGCTGGAGTCCACGGCGTACTCATCACCGACATGATCGTCGAAGAGGCGGATGAATTTCTTGTCCACCTGCGTAAACACAATCTTGCGCCGGTCTTTCTTGCGGCGCCGACCAGCCCCGACGCGCGCTTGAAGAAGATCGCCGCGGCTTCGCAAGGGTTTGTCTACGCCATCTCGCGTACGGGAATTACCGGAGCGCAAAAGACGCTTACGAACGATGCCGAAGAGCTGGTCCGGCGTCTGCGCAGGTATACGAATCTGCCGATCGCCGTTGGTTTCGGCGTCTCCACGCCGGAGCATGTCGCGGCGCTTGCTGAGTTTGCCGACGCTGCTGTTGTGGGCAGCGCGCTGGTCGCCATTATTGAGAAATCTTCGCGTGAAGAAGCTCCCAGCTCGATCGCGCGATTTATCAAGGGTCTGCTTGGCGGCCTTCGCGAGGGCCCAGTCCTCGCCGATGCCGCGGTGCTGACCCGGTAGCCTCCCTTTCTCGCGGGCGTTAAGACCGCGTATCCTAAAGCGACGAAATCAGTTGAACTGGCGAGCCGTTCTGCCTGTCGTGCAATTGCGCAGGCAAAGCCCGCATCGCTCAAAAAGAGGGTTCTCATGGACATTGAAGATTGGCGAAAGAAAATCGATGAACTCGACCGCCAAATCGTGGCGCTGATCAGCGAACGCGCGCAGGCGGCGCAGGCGATTGGCCTGTTGAAGAAGACGGACGCGCTGCCGATCTATGAGCCGAACCGCGAAAAGGTGATCTTTCAGAACGTGCGTTCGGCGAACCATGGTCCGCTGCCGGATATTGAACTCACCCACATTTACGAACGAATCATCGACGTGATGCGCGCGATGCAGAAGAACGAGCTGGCTTCGCAGAGGCCGGCCGCCGAAGCCACGATCGAGACGGAGATAAAAGCATGATTATCGCAATGCAGGAACACGCTACCGAAGAACAGATCGCGGAAATAGTCTCGCGAATGACCGACCTTGGTTTCAACGTGCACCGCACCACCGGCGCCGTGCAAACCATTCTCGCCGGAGTTGGAACTCCCGGCGCCTTTGACGTGAAGGACTTTGGCCTGCTGGCCGGGGTCGCCGAGGCGTATCGCATTTCGTCGCCGTACAAGCTTGCCGGGCGCGGCTTTCGCCCTGAGGGCACGGTGGTCAAGTTCGCCAATGGCGTCACCGTCGGCGGCAGCGAAGTCGTTGTCATGGGCGGCCCCTGCTCAGTCGAGTCGCGCGAACAGATTTTCCTGAGCGGCGCGCTGGTCAAGGCGGCGGGTGGGCAGTTCCTTCGCGGCGGAGCTTTCAAGCCGCGCAGCTCGCCTTATTCTTTCCAGGGCATGGGGCTCGAGGGCCTCAAGCTGCTGCGCGAGGTCGGCGATGCTACCGGACTGCTGATCATCAGCGAGGTCATGGAGATTTCGCAGATCGAGCTGATGCTGCCGTACGTGGATGTCTTCCAGGTGGGCGCGCGGAACATGCAGAACTTCAACCTGCTGCGCGAGCTGGGCCACGTGCGCAAGGCCGTCGTGCTGAAGCGCGGCATGTCGGCGACGATTGAGGAGCTGCTGCTCTCGGCGGAATACATTCTCGCTGGCGGCAACTACGACCTCATGCTCTGCGAGCGCGGCATTCGCACCTTCGAGACCTACACGCGCAATACGATGGACATCTCCGCGATCCCGGTCGTGCATAAGCTCTCGCATCTGCCGATTCTCGGCGACCCTTCGCATGGAGTCGGGCGGCGCGACACGGTTCCCCCGATGGCCAAGGCCGCGCTGGCCGCGGGTGCGGATGGGCTGCTGATGGAGATGCATCCGAACCCCGACAAGGCGATCTCTGACGGCGCGCAGTCGCTCTTCCCCGATCAGTTTGAAAAGCTGGTCGAGGAGCTGCGCATCATTGCCCCGGCGGTCGGCAGGAAGATCGCTGCGCCGGTTTCGGTTGCGGAGCAGGTGCCGGTGTAGTCTTCAGTCCTTAGTTGTCAGTTTGAGAACTGAAGACTGAAGGCCAGGTGTGAAAAGCTGGCAACTGAGGACTGAGAACTAATAGCTGATAACTATGAATCGACTCACTATCATCGGCACGGGGCTGATCGGGGCATCGATCGGCCTCGCGCTGCGTGAGCAGAAGTTCGGCGGAGAGATTTTTGGCTGGGACAAGAATCCCTCCGAACTTGGCGTTGCGCTTAGTCGCGGCGCCATCGACCACGCCGTCGAGGACCCCATTACCGCGGCAACCGGCAGCGATCTGATTGTGCTGGCTGGGCCGGTTTTCAGCATTCTTGAGTGGACCGACCAACTGGGCCCGGTGCTCGGTCCGCATCAGCTGGTCACCGATGTGGGTAGCGTTAAAGGCGCGGTGAGCGAACGCGCGGCCCGGTCTTTTGGCGGTGAGGGGCAGGCGCGGTTTCTTCCCGGGCATCCCATGGCGGGGAAAGAAGTTCACGGTGCGGAACACGCCGAGGGAGCGCTCTTTCAGGGCGCGGTGTGGCTGTTCACTCCGCTGGCATCGTCTTCCGCGGCGACTAGCCTTGAGGCCGAATGGCGCGAATGGGTGACGAAGTTCGGCTGCCGCACTCTCGACCTCGATGCGAAGCGTCACGATGAACTTTGCGCCTGGGTGAGCCATCTGCCGCAGTTCCTCTCGACTGCAATGAGCGCGATGCTCGAGGACAAATTTGCGGGTGATGAAGACATGCGCGCCATTGGTGGACGCGCGCTGCGCGAGATGACCCGGCTGGGCGCGAGTCCGTACTCGATGTGGCGCGACGTGGCGCATACCAACACCGAGGCCATCGCCGAAACGCTGCTTGTGCTGGAGCAGCGGCTGACGCATCTTCGCGAGCATCTGAAAACGCCTGAGCTCCGCGATGAATTTGATCTCGCCAATCGGTTTCGCGCGAACTGGTCGCGTCGCGACTGAATCCGCGGGATGTATTCTGTGATCGCATGCAAATCGGAGACCGCTATGTCTGATTCCGTCACTACGTTTCCCTACGAAACCCGCCTCAACATCCTGCACCCGCCGCTGGAAACGATCGACGAAAAAGCGCTCTCTGATGCCTGTGAATTCAAGTGGTTTAACCAGACGCTTTGCAAGGTCAATGAATCCGTCGTGCGCGTCGCGATCATCGAGGGCGAATATCACTGGCACAAGCACAACGACGACGATGAGTTCTTTTATGTCGTCGAGGGGCAACTGCTGATCGACCTGGAAGACCGCGTTGTCGAACTCTCGCCGCGGCAGGGTTTCGTCGTGCCGAAGGGTGTGCCGCACCGCACGCGCGCCCCGCAGCGGACGGTCATCCTGATGGTCGAGAATGCCGGGATTATTCCAACCGGCGACTAAGCGACCCGCTGCGGCACTATCATGGTGGGCATGTCTCCTTCGCCTTTCCGCCGTGCCAGTTGTACGGCTTCGCTCGCCGCCGGGTTGGCGTTTTTCGTTTCGTTCCCTGGTCACGGCCAGACTGCGGCCTCTGCGACGACGTTGCTTGTCGATATCGATCATCGCCCCGCGGTGAGCCTTGATGGGGCGTGGCATTACATCGTCGATCCCTATCGCAATGGGTGGGGCGACGATCCGGACAAGCCGAACCTGAACGGCTTCGCCAAGAACGCCCACTTCAACGGCACCGATCTGCTTGAATACGACTTCGCCACCTCGCCCGTGCTGCAGGTTCCCGGCGACTGGAATTCGCAGAAGGAGAACCTGTTTTTTTATGAGGGCTTGCTCTGGTACGAGAAAGATTTCAATTATCAGCCGAAGCCGGGGATGCGGACCTTTATGCACTTTGGCGCGGCCAATCATCGCGCTTCGGTCTTTGTGAACGACGTGCACGTCTGCGATCACGAGGGCGGGTTTACCCCCTTCGATTGCGATGTCGCTGCGGCGCTCAAGGCTGACGGCAAGAATTTTGTTGTCGTTGCCGTCGATGATTCGCGCCGTTTCGACACCGTTCCGGCGCTGAAGACGGATTGGTGGAATTATGGCGGACTGACGCGCCAGGTTTATCTGGTCGATGTGCCGCAGAGCTACATCGACGATTATTCCCTTCAACTCCAAAGAAGTGAAAAAGGGGGTGACGCCGGGCACCAGATCGAGGGCTATGTTCACCTCGTCGGAGCGAGCGTTGGAACGGCGGTTTCGCTGCGCATTCCCGAACTGAATTTCGCGAAGCAAGCCGAGACCGACAGCGACGGCAATGCGAAGTTTTCGTTCGCGGCGCAGAACCTGGTCCGCTGGTCGCCGGAGCATCCGAAGCTTTATCGCATTCAGATGAAAGCCGGCGCGGACAGCCTCGATGACGACATCGGTTTCCGCACTATCGAGGTGCAGGGCGACAAGATACTGCTCAACGGCAAGCCGGTCTTTCTGCGCGGCATCAACATTCATGCAGAGGCGCCTTATCGTGGAGGCCGCGCCTGGTCGGAGCAGGATGCGGCGACGCTGCTTGGCTGGGCGCATGAACTGCACTGCAACTTTGTGAGGCTGGCGCATTATCCGCACGACGAGCACATGACGCGCGAGGCCGACAAGCTCGGCATTATGGTCTGGTCGGAGATTCCGACTTATTGGTCGATCGACTGGAAGGGCGCGCACGCGCTCGAGTCGGCCAAACAGCAGCTGTACGAGAATGTTCGCCGCGACCACAACAAGGCGTCGGTGATTCTGTGGTCGGTTTCGAATGAGACGCCGAAGAGCGAAGAGCGGTTGGTCTTTCTAAAAGCGCTCGTCGACGAGGCACATCAACAAGATCCGACGCGGCTCGTGACCTCGGCGCTGCTGACGCATATGGATGGCAAGACCGGAATCCTTGACGACCCGCTAGGCCAGTATCTCGATGTGCTGGGGTCGAACGAATACATCGGCTGGTATGGTGGCAAGCCCGACACCGCGCCGGAGTACACGTGGCAGAACCCCTACAACAAGCCGCTGATCATGAGTGAATGGGGCGGCGGAGCGAGGTCGGGCCTGCATGGCGAGATCACGGGTCGCTTCACCGAGGAGATGCAGGCGGAGATCTACAAGCAGCAACTGATCATGCTGAGCAAGATTCCGTTTCTCGCCGGCACCACGCCGTGGCTGCTCATGGACTTTCGTTCGCCGGTGCGGCTGCTGCCGAATGTGCAGGACTATTACAACCGCAAGGGCGTGATCTCCAACAAGGGCATCAAGAAGAAGGCGTTCTTCGTGCTTCAGGACTACTACGCGAAGATGCCGCAATAAGCGCCGGCGCCTAAGGCTCGATCTGATAAGGGAAGCTGAATCGCCCGATCTGCATCACAGATTTTTCGGAGGGCGGCCACACGCGGAAGGACGCTACGCTCTTAATCGACGGGTTGAGAGTTGCTTCTACGTCTCCCAATGGCTTGCCCGACGCCGCGTCGTAAAACTTCACCGTGAGCGAATCTTCATTGTGCGTCCAGCCGAAGACGTACTGGCCGGGAGCGAGTTGCGTTGCTCCGAGCCCCGCTCCAACTTTGATCGGCGCCTGCACGATGAGGAAGTGGGAGTATTTTCCCTCGGCGGAGTAGCCGGCCGTGATGAGCACGACGCCCGCAATGAATCGATGCTCGCCATCGGTGATTCCGGAGGCGGTGCGGAACTCCGTCTCGATACGCTCTTTCACGACCGGGGCGCGGGCTGGGATCAATGCCCTCAAGTCAGCCTCGGAGGCTGTGTGCCAGGCGGATGCTTGCTGCGCGTGGAGACTCGTGAGCGCAAGTGCGAGAAGCACGGCGCAGCCCACCTTTAGGAGCAAGCTTCGCAGCGTGGGCGAGAAGAGCTTAGTCAAAGTGGACGATCCCGCGTTGGAGGGCGGTGGTTGCGGCCTGGGTGCGGTCGGTGACGCCGAGCTTGCCGAGCAGGCTGTTGATGTGGGTCTTCACGGTCGCCTCGGAGATGAAGAGCACCGCGCCAATCTCCTTGTTGCTCTTGCCGGCGACGATCTGCTTGAGCACTTCGGTTTCGCGCGAGGTCAGCTCCTGGCCGCCCATTCGCCCCGCGAGGCGCTGCGCTACTGGCGCGGGAATTCGCGTCTTGCCCGCATGCACGGCGCGGATTGCGTCGATCAGCTCATCGGCGTCCATGCCTTTGAGCAGATAGCCGCGGGCGCCGGCCTGCAGCGCGCGGTAGATGTCTTCATCGCCGTCAAAGGTGGTGAGCACGATGATGCGCGCGGCGGGGAATTCACTGCGGATCGCGGTGATCGCGTCGACGCCGGCGAGGCTCGGCAGGCGCAGGTCCATCAGGGTGATGTCCGGCTGGTGCTGGCGAAACTGGCGAACTCCCTCGTTGCCGTCCGCGGCCTCGGCGACAACCTGCATGCCGGGAACGGTTTTAATCAGCGCCATCAGCCCCTGGCGCACGACGTGGTGGTCTTCAACGACCATAATGCGGATAGCTTCGGTCATATGCTGGCGACTTAATCTTAGACCTTCGTGTGGAAATGGGCCTCAATCAAAAGATGGAGAGGGCATGACTGCCGAAGAGCTAGTTCTCCAATGGCACCGTCGCCGTGACGCGGGTGCCCTTGCCGGGCGCGCTGGCAATGTCGAGCGAGCCGCCGATCCCGGCGGTGCGTTCGCGCATTCCGGTGAGCCCAAAGTGGCCGTCGGGGCCGCTCGATTGCGGATGCGGCTGGCCATCGAATCCGCAACCGTCATCCTGAATGGTCATCTCGAGATCGCGTGCGCTAAAGCGTAACTCGATCGCGATGTGCGATGGTTTCGCGTGGCGCACGGCGTTGGCGACGGCCTCTTGTGCAATCCTGAGCAGCTCAGCCTCGGTCTTTGGGGCGAGCGGGCGATAGGTGCCAGAGACCTTTGAGTTCACGCGGATCTTCGGCACTGCAGTCTCGGTTGCCGTGGCCGCGATGCTGCCGAGCCTTGTGGCGAAGTCTTCGCTTTCGGCGGCCTGCGAGCGGAGGTCCCAGATCGAGCTGCGCGCCTCGGTCAGGCTGCCGCGCACCAGGTTGCGCGCGTGGTCCAGCTGCTCTCTCGCGCTCTCCACCGAAGATGACAGCAGCCGGTTCACCAGTTCCAGATGGACGGAGATACCGACCAATCCCTGCGCGAGCGTGTCGTGAATCTCGCGCGCAATGCGTCCGCGCTCGGAGAGCACAGCGTCGTAGCGCAGCTCAACCTGGCGCAGCCGCCAGTGGTAGACCGCGTAAACCAACAGCGCCAGCCCCAGTGCGATCGCCAGGTAGAACCAAAGCGTCTGGTAGAAGTGCGGCCTTAACCGGAATGAGAAGCTCGCGCCGGTCTCGTTCCATACGCCATCGTTGTTGGAGGCCAAGACATGGAAACTGTAGTTGCCCGGCGGCAGGTTGGTGTAGTAGGCCGTGCGGCGCGTGCCGGCGTCGACCCAGTCGTGGTCAAATCCATCGAGCCTGTAGCGAAAGCGGACCTTTTGCGGAGCGATGAAACTCATGCCCGCATAGCGAAATTCAAATCGCCGCATACCCGGCGCAACGGTCAGCGGTGCGGATGCATCGCCCGGCTGAGCGTCCGTCAACTTGTAGGCAATCGGCTTATCGTCGAGCAAGACCTCATCAATCGCGACCGGCGGCGGCACGATGTTGCGGCTGAGGTGCTCGGGGTCGACTGCCGCGATGCCTTTCAGCGTGGCAAACCACATCGTGCCGTCGGCGAGCTTCCACGCCGCGGGATGGCCTCCGCTGCTCGCCTCGCTGATCTTCATGCCATCGGCTGCGCCGTAGCTGGTGGCCGCTATGGGCGACGAGGGGTTGGCGGCGAAATCATCCAGCTCGTGCTTGGCGACGCTGTAAATGCCGGTCTTCGAACTCAGCCAGAGGTTGCCGCGCGCGTCCTCGAGAATGGCGTAGATGCTCTCGGGCAAGCCGGTCTTCGGCGGCGGATAGGCTGTGATCCTGCCGTTGCGGAGGCGATTGAGTGCGCCCTGGTTTGTGCCGATCCAGAGATTGCCGTCGTGATCGGGATAGAGCGCGGTGATGACGTTGCTGGTGAGCCCGTCGCGGGTGGTCAACGTCGAGAATCTTCCGTGATCGAGCTGCGTAAGGCCGCCCAGCGTGCCGATCCATAACGTGTGCGAGCTGTCTTCGGCAATTGCGCCGACGAGGTCGTTGCCCAGGCCATCCATGGCCGAATAACTGGTGAAGCGGCCGTTCTGCAGGCGCGAGAGGCCGCGTCGCGTGCCGATCCACAGCGACCCGTCTGAGGCGGAGTAAAGTGAGCGCACGAAATCGTCGGCGAGGCCGTCGGCGGAGGTGTAGACCGATACATGTCCGTTCTGGATTTTGTTGAGTCCGTCGGGGGTTCCGACCCAGAGGTTGCCGGAGGCATCGCCGCTCAGCGCAAGCACGATGTCGCTCGACAATCCGTTCGCCGTTGTCAGATGGCTGAACTTGCCGTTTTCAAAACGATTGAGGCCGCCACCGCCGGTGCCGACCCAGACGACACCGCTGCGGTCCTGAAAGACCGCGCGGACGAGGTCGTCGGTGAGCCCGTCGGCGGTGGTGTAACTGGTGAATTTCTGGTCGTGCAGCATCTCGAGTCCGCCCGACTCGGTGCCGAGCCACAGGCTGCCTTCGTGATCTTCAAAGATCGACAGGACCTCTTCGGACGAGAGTCCGTCAGGAGTTGCAACAGCGTCGAGCTTTCCGTTGAAGGCGCGCGCTAGTCCGCGGCTGGTCGCGATCCACGTCGCGCCTTCGCGGTCCTCGAAGATAGATCCCACTCGCTCGGCGGGAAGGCCGTTGTGCGTGGCGTAGGTGGCGAGTGCGCCGTTTCTCAAGTACGCCAGGCCTTTGGCGGTGCCGATCCAAAGGCCGCGGTGTTTGTCCGTTGCGAGCGCGGTGATCTCGTTCGATGGGAGCCCCGGCAATGGGCCGACAGGCTTTGCTGCACCTGCTTCGATCGAATACAGACCAATCTGCGTGCCCGCCCAGATGCGTCCGTCCCGGTCGGCTGCGAGCGTTTGAATTTCAGACACCCGGCAGTAGAGTCGGGCATCTCGATCTTCCCGATCCCTAAGCGACTCGAGGCCGGAGTTCGTGCCGATCCAGAGCGAGCCATCCATGGCTTCGACGACGCTTTTTGGATTGGTAATTCCACCCGCGACGGGGAAGGCATCGAAGCTGCCGTTGCGATAGCGTGCGAGTCCGTCGGGAGTGACGACCCACAGCGCTCCATTGCGATCCTGAAGTGTCGACCAGATGGTGTTGGAAGGCAATCCGTTTGCCGTGCTCAGAGTTACGAAGTGCGATCCCGCGCCGGCGGACGAGGCCGTCGTCGGTCCCGATCCAGAGATTGCCTTCGCTGTCTTCGAAGAGGCTGTTGATCGTCGCGCTGGGCAGATGCGCGGGAGCCTGCTTGTCATAGACGACGAACTGCACGCCGTCGAAACGGACGAGGCCGCCCTCGGTTCCAAGCCAGATGTAGCCGTCCCTTGTCTGAGTGATGGCGTGGACGGTGTTTTGAGGGAGCCCGCTATCGGTCTGCCATGAACGGTGACCGAACTGGCGCAAGTCTTTTTGCGGATCGAGGCCGAGCGCCATGCCGGTTGAGACGAGCAGCCACACCAGCAGGCACGTCGCGCGAGATTGAAGGGTCGTCAGGCTTCGATAGAAGATCCGCACGGTTTTCTTTCAGACAGCTTCTGCCCAATACTAGATGAAAGTTCAGCGCGGAGGGCCCTGGCCTTGCCTCGCAGCCATGTTAGAAGAGGCTTCCGGCAACCTGTTCCGCGATTCTTGCTACCGGCTCCTCCTGCGGGTCTTGTGCTTTGACAGCCTTCTCATGTGCGCGAGAGGTCATGGTCACAACGAAATGCTGATCGCGCACGCGGCTGCTGACCATCTGGACAACTTCGCCATTGGGCCCGGCGTGCCGGCAGATCGCGGCCTCGTTACCGATGCCTCGCAAGGCAACGCTGTCGGTGGGGCAGCCGGGAAAATCAGCTTTCTTCACGACGATTTCCAGGACCTCCGGAGAACCTTGTATCCGTGAGAACTTGCAGCTACCCTCGCCCGAGTCGGAGACATTCAGGACCGCTGTCACATCGCCACCGAGCATCTTTGCCGCCGTGCCCAGCGTGAGCCAGGGACAAGCGGGCGGCAGCTTTGCTTGCGGCGCACTGGCCTGGGGCGCGGGATTTGTATATTGGGCCGACAACGCCATCGGCGAAGACAACAACGCAATCACGAACAGGGGCAGGCGATTCCGCATAGCGTGCCTAGGCCTTGGCCTTCGCCGGAGTGAGCGGGTCGGACTTCAGAATCTTGCCGCCCTCCTGGATCACGTATAGGCGGTTCACTTCAAGATCCTGGAACTCGTCGATCTGTCCGCTGAGCCACTTGATCTCGACGGCATCGACTTTCTTTGCCTGGTCGAGGCCGAAGTGCATGCGCAGATCGTTTTGCGAAAAATAGCTGCCGCCGCTGCGCAGTTCGTCCATCTGCACCAGCGGCTTGTCGGCGCCCGGAACGGTCTTCGCCGTCACCACGACGCGGCTGCCGATTCCGGTGCGGTTCGACTTCACGCCGACGAGCTTGATCTTGATCCAGTTGCGATGGAGGGTCGAGTCGCACCGCAGCAACTGCGGTGTGGAGTTGATGCAGTTCACCGCGATGTCGAGATAGCCGTCGTTGTTGTAGTCGCCAAAAGCGCAGCCGCGCGCGGGCGCATTCTCGAGGATTCCCGGGCCGCCCTGGCTCGTCACTTCTTCGAATCGCCCGTTGCGCAGGTTGCGATAGAGATATTTGTGCTCGGCATATTTCAAGTCGGCTTTGGACTTATCGACCTCGGGATAGACATGGCCGTTGGACATGAGAATGTCGAGCCATCCGTCGTTGTCCATGTCGAAGAAGCCGACGCCCCATCCGAGCAGCCGGGTGTTGACGCCGAGGCCGCCGGGATACGTGCGGTCCTCAAACGAGGCGTCGCCGAGGTTGGTGTAGAGCGAGTCGGTGTCGCCGGCGAAGTTGGTCTTGACCACGTCGAGGTTGCCATCGCGGTTGTAGTCGCCGATCGAGACGCCCATACCGGCCTGCGGCTTCGCTTCCGCCGAGAGCGCCGCGCCGGCCTCGATGGCGATGTCTCGGAAGGTACCGTCTTTCTGGTTGAGATAGAGCGTCGCGGGCGCGGAGTCGTTGGCGACATAGATGTCGGGCCAGCCGTCGTTGTCGAGGTCCGATGCGGCGACGCTCAGGCCGTAGGTGCCGACCGCGGTCCACATGCCGGATTTTTCGCTGACATCGCTGAAGGTTCCGTCGCCGTTGTTGTGATAGAGAATATTGCGTCCGCCCGGCAGCCCTGGCGGGCCGCAGGCGACGAGGATTCCCTTGTAGGTGCAGGGCCCGTCTTTCGGAACGGGCGCGGTCTTCAAATCGAAGTCGACGTAGTTGGCGACGAAGAGATCGAGGTGCCCGTCGCGGTCGTAATCGACGAAGGTGCAGCCGGTGTTCCAGCGAATCTTTGGCCCGGGCTGAATCAATCCCGCCTGCTGGGTGACGTCGGTGAAGGTGCCGTTGCCGTTGTTGCGATAGAGCGCGTTTTGCCCGTAGTAGGTGACGAAGAGATCGTCGCGGCCGTCGTTGTTGTAGTCGCCGACGCAGCAGGCCTGTCCCCAGCCAGTCTTGTGCTCGAGGCCGGAGCCGATCGTGACGTCGGTGAAGGTGCCGTCGCGATTGTTCTTGAAGAGGTGGCAATGCGGCTCGTGGCCCGCAGGAAAACCCTCAAGCCGCCAGCCATTCACGAGAAAGAGATCGAGCCAGCCATCGTCGTCGTAGTCGTAAAAGGCGAGCCCGCAGCCGGTGGTCTCGAGCAGATAGGTATTGGTGTATTGGCCGCCGTAGATGGTTTCGACATTGAGTCCCGACTCCTTCGCCACATCGACGAAGCTCAGGCCCAGCGGCGTTCCTTCGATGGGCGATTTCGGCCCCGGAGGCGGCGGCGCGGGCTTTGCGTCATAAGAGCGTTCCTGCGCGCCGAGCTTTTGCGGAGTTTGCGCTTCCTGCCACGGCGAAGCCAGCGCCAGAATATCGGCGAAGGGCAAGACGAGCGAGGTGCGGCTCAGAGAACGGAGAAAGCTGCGACGATCCAATCAGACACCATCTTTCATCAGACACTATCTTTCACAACTTACGGTTGCCCCGCAGCGCTGGGGGCGGCGTGCATCGATTCCATATGCACGTGCCACGGAACGCTCTCGGTCGAGATCTCCGGATGGTTCCGCAGATATTCCAACGAATACGTCGGTGCCCCGGGATCGATTCTTTTTGCGGTGTAGAGCGCGGACTGCTCCGCGGCCTCCTTCTTCATGCCCATCCGCCGATAGAGAACTGCCAGATTATAGTGCGCGGCGAGATCGTCGGGATCAATCGTTTGGAGGGCTTTGAACTGCTCCATCGCCTCCTCGGCGCGATGCTGCTGGTAGAAGGAGATGCCCAGTTCGCGCCGCGCGTCGCGCGACTGCGGATATTGCGCGACCACTTTTTGCAGATCGGCGATCTCGGCCTCCGAATGTCGCTGCCGCCGCTCGACGAGCGCGAGATAATACAGCGCGCGGGCATCGTCGGGATGCAGTGTCAGCGCCTTTTCGAGCGGCGTGCGCGCCTCGGTATATTTCTCCCACTCGATGTAGGTGAGCCCGAGGTTGACGTAGCCGTCTTTATAGTCCGGGCGCAGCCGAACGACCTGCTCAAAGGCGTGAATGGCTTCGTCGTATTGCAATTCGTCGAGGTAGCCGATGCCGACGTTATTCCAACGCATCCACTCCGGATTGTCGGTGGGCAGCGGCGCGGTGACGGGATTATCGCCGAGATTCAGCGTGCGCGTGCGCGAAGCGATCTCGACCACCGGATACGCGGGATGGTCCGGCCCGAAGATGTTGTTGAGATAGCTCTGGCGCAAGTGCCGGTAGTTCACCTTGGCCGTGATCGTCAGCGGGCCTTTGATATCGGCGGGAATGTGGAACTGATAGCGGATCAGCGCCGAGCGCCCCGACTGGATGGTGTTGTCGTACGCGACCGAATGAATCGCCCAGACGCGGTGGTTGTCGACGAAGTCGCCGATCACATCGACGGGCCGGTTGGTGAAGCTGTGCGCGCCGGGCTCGAGCGTTCCATCGGGCTTGAGGAAGCCGCTGTCGTAGATCACCGCGCCAGTCGCGTCCTTTGCCGTGAACTGCACCCAGGCCTCGTACAAGTCGCGAACCTCAGGAATCAGCGAGTGCCCGATGTTCTTGTTTTGCACGACGACGTAGGCCTGGATTGTTTCGTCCGGTTTGAGCGTGAAGGGTTCCGTCCCGAGCGGCGCGATCAACGGATCGTTGGCAGGGCCATCCATCTTCTTCAGCGCGAAGATGTCGACGTTGAGGTAGTTGCCGCTCTTCAGGAACTCGATGGTCTTCGAGAGTTGCTCGTCAAAGCCGTAGTAAAACGGAACCGCCGTATTGCCCGCGAGCCAGCGATGCGAGGCCAGCTTGCCATCTTTCGCGCCGTAGTCCGGCAAGGTGATCGCGGTCGGTTTCATGTGGCAGTTCTGGCAGGTGGTGAAGTCGGCGTTATAAAAGGTGAGCGGGTTGCGCTCCGAAAATTTTGAATTCTGCCATTCGTCGTACGCGGTAAAGGCGCGAATCCATTTATAGCCGTTCAGCGCGGGCGGCAGGTTCGCCTTGTGGCACGCCGAGCAAAACTCGGGCGTCTTGTAGATGTCTTTCATCACCGCTTCTTTATGGCGGTCGAGATTGGCGAGTATCTCCGTCGTCGGGCACGATGCCGGGGATGCGGTTACCCTGCTCGTCGACCATCACCGCCGGCACGCCCATCACGAAGCTGCCGTTGCCCAGCTTGGTGTCGACGCTTTGAATCGAATGGCAGGTGGTGCAGGTGACGCCGTCGCGATCGAAGGAGCGGTTGATCGTGGCGTTCTCATTCAGCCCTCCGGCCAGAACGGCGATCGGGTTGTGGCAACTGTCGCAATGCCGCGCGAACTCGACTCCTTTCGTTCGCATCACGATGTTCACGCTGGTGCGGTAGAAGGGGGTGCGGAAGGAATTGGAATGCAGCGCCTGGCGCCACTCGTGGTAGGCCTCCTGGTGGCAATGGCCGCAGTAGGCCGCGTCGGGAAAGGCGCTGGCGGGAAGAAAATCGCCGCCCACCGCGGCGGCATTGCCGGGCATCGAAAGCTTGTCTTTGCCGAAGGGAAAAGTGTAGGTTTCGCGAATTTTGTCCGCGTAGGCTTTGCGAGCGCTGGCCTCTTCGGCGACTTTGTCCTCAGCTCCGTGGATGGCCTTGAAACACAGCAACGAAATTCCCGTTGCCACAAGGACAAGAATGAGCACGCGCCGAACAAGACTCAACATATGCGGATACACCGAAGGAAGCCGTTGCTTCGCCTCGTAGCGGCAGAGTGTTCGGTCGAGAAGCCACAGAGCCCTACCCTGAAACTATAGCGAAGCCAATCGCCACCTGTATATCCAGCGGGGCCGCATTGCAGACGCGACTTGCATGCGCGCAATCAGGTCGAAGCTCTTATTGCGAAGTATTTTGAAGGGCGTGTGCCTTTTGCCGTTCGACGGCTGCGTCGGCGGCCTTGCCCTGTTGCTCGAAAGCTTCCGCCAAGCCCAGGTGTGCCTCGGCGTAGTTCGGATCGAAGCTCAGCGCCTCGCGAAAATCGGTGATCGCGTCGTCGATCTTGCCGCTCTTGAGCAGGGTGTTGCCCGAGTTGGTGGAGACCTCGGCGCGCTGGTGGTTCATGTTGGTGCGCATCAGCTCGGCGGCTTTTTTGCGCTCGGCAGTTGCTTCGGCTGGTTGGTTTTCCTTTGCCAGCACCGCCGCCAGCGTGAGGTGCGGATCGGGCTGTTGCGGCAGTTGCTGGATCGCTTCACGCAAGGCGGATTCGGCCTCCGACAGCTTGTTCAGGTTGTTGTCGACGCTGCCCAGCGTCGCCCATCCATCGCCGTTCTGAGGGCGCAGCTTGAGCGAGAGATTCAGCTGCCGGGCCGCGTCTTCGTAGCGCCCGGCCTGCAGATATAAGACTCCCAGCAGATACGGAGACTCGGGCTGTGTTGGATCGAGCTTCTCCGCGGCCTCGAGCTCGGGGATGGCGGCTGCCGCGTCGTCCTGGTTCTTTAGCGCGAGGCCCAGGTCGTAATGCAGCTGCGGCGCATTGGGCGAGAGCTTGAGCGCGGCGCGCAGCTGGGTGATGGCATCGTCGAACTGGCTGAGTTGAATATAGGCCGCAGCAAGGTTCTGATGGGCCGTGGCGTTGTCTGGAGTGAGTGCGACGGCATGTTGCAGAATCGGCACCGCGTCTTTCGCTTGCTGCGCCTGGCAGAGCGCCATACCCAGGTTAGTGAGGATCTCGGCATTGTTGGGCTCCGCTGCTGCCGCTTTTTGAAAGAGCGGAATCGCCTCCGGCACGCGGTTGCTGCGTTGCAGCGCCAGGCCAAGCTGGTAGGTTATGCCGGGCGAATTTGGATTTAGCTCGAGGGCGTGTTGCAGCACTGGAATGGCCTTTTCATCCTGCCCCGCGCCGGCTAATGCTTCGCCATACTCGACGGCGACGACGGGACTTTGGGGCGCCAGTTGATATGCCTTCGCGAGTTCGTTGAGCGCGTCGTTGAGCGCATCGGGGAGCGTATTGGGGAGCGCGCCGGGCTGCTGTTGCGACCTCAGCACGATGCCCAGGTGCATATGGGCAATAGCCAAGTTGGAGTCGAGTTCAATCGCCGCCGCAAAGGCTTCTTGCGCCCTGGGCCAATCCTTTTGCTGCGCGTAGAGCGAGCCGAGTTCGTCGTGCCACTCCGCGTTCTTGGGGTCGGCCGCGATCGCTGCCTTCATGTGGGCAACCGCTGCGGGGATTTGCCGGTTGGCCGCAAGCGCGCGCGCGTAGGCGGCGAGGACGTTGGCGGGAAGACCCCGGTTCTGGGCGTGCGCGCCTGCCTCTAGCCTGGCGAACCATGGGAGCGCCTTGGCTGCGCGCCCGCTCTGTTCATAAGCCATTGCCAGGTTGGTCTGGGCGATGCTGTCGGTGGACTGGATCGACAGCGCCTTCTCCAGCTCACGAATTCCTTCGTCGGTGCGGCCCATTCGAACGAGGACTGCGCCCAGGGCGCTATGGCCCTGTTCTACGGACGGCGCGAGGTGGACGGCTTTTTCGAAATCCGCGAGCGCGGAGTTGAGATCGCTGTGGCCGAGGGCAGCTACACCGGCGCGATAGTCGGCGTCGGCCTGCTTCAGGGTTGGCGAGGGTTCCTGGGATTGGCCGAGTGCCAAGTACGTCAGCAGCGCCGCGCAGAAGGAGGCGGCGATCCACCGCGTTCTATAAGAACCTGCATGAATTCGGAAAGCGCGAAGATGCAGGCAAAAGAACATCGCAGCCCAGTCTGACCGAAAGCGTCGGTTTTCAGGTCTCACTTCTATCGCTGCCGTCAGGCGGATTGCCGCTAATATCCGAAAGTTGCTTTAACAACTCCGGCAACGCAGTATCGACCGTCTCCCAGACAATATCCAGGTCGAGATCGAAATAGCCGTGGGCGATGCGATTTCGCAGTCCTCGCATTCCGCGCCACGGGATCAGTGGGTGCTGGCTGGTGAAATCCGGAAAGCGGTCCATGATCTTGATCGCGGCTTCACCAACGATGACGAGACTCATGACAACTGCCCTCTGTGTGCGCTTGTCTGAAAGAAACGCTTCCTTGCTCAAACCGTCCACGAAGCTACAGGCATCGGCCGCCGCTTGTCGCATCTGGTCAACGAAATGGGCAAGAAAACCTTCATTCATACCGGCTGCGATTCTGCGAGCACTTGATCGCGGAATCTGGGCGGCAGGTCGCCGGGCGTGAGCAGGTCGATGCCGACTCCCAAAAGCTCTTCCAGTTCGATCTGCAGGCCACCCAGGTCGAAGAGAGTAGCACCAGGCAATGGGTCCACCAGCAAGTCGAGGTCGCTGCCGTCTTGATCTGTGCCATGGAGAACCGATCCAAAAACACGCGGATTCGTGGCGCGAAATCGCACTGGCGCCTCACGCACGGCGCTGCGTTTGAGTTCAAGAGCTAGAGATGGCTTCATGGGGAGATGCTCGCAACAATCAAGTCCATCCTAATGGGCCGGGCCTTAATACTCAACGCATCTGTTTTTGACCAACGTTGGCATTGGGAGTCCCAGTTGACTCATCCGCAATCTCGTAGAAAGATGCTTGCGTAGAACTTTTGGCGAGGTGCGTGTGCGGAAATTTCCTTTAGTAAAAGCATTTATCCCGGTTTCGCTGAGTGTCGTTTCGTGTTTTTCGATGGCAGCGCTGGCGCAGACTGCTTCGGCATGGAAGAATCCCGCTCTGCCCACCGAGCAGCGGGTTGCCGACCTGGTCTCGCAGATGACCCTTGAAGAAAAAGTCTCGCAGATGCAGAACAACGCGCCTGCCATCCCGCGACTCAACATTCCCGCCTATGACTGGTGGAGCGAGGCGCTGCATGGCGTCGCCCGTTCGGGATACGCCACCGTCTTCCCGCAGGCGATTGGGATGGCCGCCACCTGGGACACGGACCTGATTCATCACGAAGCTGAGATCATCTCGACCGAAGCTCGCGCGAAATACGGCGACGCGATCGCTCACGACAATCATGGCATTTACTACGGTCTGGATTTCTGGTCGCCGAATATCAATATCTTTCGCGATCCTCGCTGGGGCCGGGGGCAGGAGACGTATGGCGAAGACCCATATCTTACTGGCCGTCTGGGAGTCGCCTTTGTTGAATCCATGCAGGGCGACAACCCGAAGTATTACAAGGTGATCGCGACTCCCAAACACTACGCGGTGCACAGTGGGCCGGAGTCGACGCGCCACACAGCCAACGTGGACGTCTCGCCCTACGATCTCTGGGACACGTATTTGCCGGCCTTCCGCGCCACCATCACCGAGGCCCATGCGTACTCGATCATGTGCGCCTATAACTCGATCGACGGCCAGCCGGCCTGCGCCAACACGATGCTGCTGAAAGACATTCTCCGCGGCGACTGGAAGTTTACGGGCTATGTCACCTCCGATTGCGGAGCCATCGCCGACATCTCCGGTGGCCACAAGTTTGCGGCTGACCAGACGGCTGCTTCCGTGCTCGCCGTGAGAGCGGGAACCGACACCACTTGCGGCCTGGGCCATCCGGAGTATCCGACCCTCGTGCAGGCGGTGAAAGACGGAAGGATCTCCGAGGCCGAGATCAATACCGCAGTGACGCGGCTCTTTACCGCGCGATTCAAGCTGGGGATGTTCGATCCGGCCGACAGCGTGCCTTACGCGAAGATTCCGTTTTCGGAGAACAACACTTCCGAGCACCGGCAGGCCGCGCTCCTGGCCGCGCAGAAATCGATTGTCCTGCTGAAGAACGACAACCACACCCTGCCGCTCGCCTCGAGCGTCGGAATCATCGCCGTGGTCGGGCCAAACGCGGCCAACGTTGCATCGATCGAGGGCAATTACAACGGAATTCCCTCGGCGCCCGTCGTTCCGCTGAAGGGTATGGAGAGCTATTACGCCGGGAAGGCCAAGATCGTTTATGCGCAGGGCTCCGTCTTCACTTCGGAGCTGTCGGCGGTGGTTCCGCCGACAGTCTTTAGTTCTGGATTGACGATCTTTGGTTCGGGACTGAAGGGCGAATACTTCAGCTCTGCCGATTTTTCCGGAACGCCTGTGGCTATCCGCACTGACCAGAATCTGGACTTCGACTGGCAGAGCGCTTCCCCGGTTCCGGGGTTATCTTCGACACAATTCTCAGTCCGCTGGACGGGAGCTATGCAGGCACCAGGCCCTGGCGATTACAAGTTCTCCTTCCGCAACTCCGACTGCTACCCCTGCTCGGGCAGCAACGTCTATCGCGTCTTTGTCGACGGCAAGCAGGCGCTGGAGCTGGGCCAGAAAGGCGGGCAAAGCAAAGGCGGCTCGTTCACAGTCCACTTCGATGCCGGCCAGACGCATGACGTGCGTATCGAATATGCGCACGATAGCCCGCGCCGTGGCGGAGGCGTTCGACTCGAGTGGCAGCCTAACGGCGATGCCCTTCGCGAGGAAGCCGTTTCCGTGGCCAAGCAAGCCGATGTCATCGTGGCCTTCGTCGGCCTCTCGCCCGATCTTGAGGGCGAAGAGATGCCGGTGCACGTCGAGGGCTTCAGCGGCGGCGACCGCACAGACATTGCATTGCCAGCGGTGCAGCGCCAGCTGCTCGAGGCGTTGGCCGCAACCGGCAAGCCGCTTGTGGTCGTGCTTATGAATGGCAGCGCGCTCGCGATCGATTGGGCGCAGCAGCATGCGGCGGCGATCCTCGAGGCCTGGTATCCCGGCGAAGAGGGTGGCACGGCCATTGCACAAACGCTGGCCGGGGAGAATAATCCCGCCGGCAGGTTGCCTTTAACCTTCTACGCTTCGGTCAAAGACCTTCCGCCGTTCGACGACTACTCGATGAAGAACCGTACGTACCGCTATTACCAGGGAAAACCGCTCTTTTCCTTTGGTTATGGACTGAGCTACACCAGCTTTGGCTATAGCGGCCTCAAGGTAAGCCCGGAGTCGTCGAAAGCGGGTTCGCCGGTCAGCGTCAGCGTCACGGTGAAGAACTCCGGCAAGGTCAAGGGCGACGAGGTGGTGGAGTTATATCTGAACCCGCCGGCTGAGGCTGGCGCCCCGATCCGCGCGCTCAAGGGATTCAAGCGAATTTCGCTCGTTCCCGGCGCATCGACGAAGGTGCAGTTCTCGCTCACCCCGCGCGATTTGAGCTCGGTGGGTCAGGACGGGAGTCGTACCGTTCTGACCGGGGATTACGCGTTATCGGTCGGAGGATCGCAGCCCGGCGATGGAGCAGGAGTCCTCGAAGGGCATTTCCACGTCAATGGTACACAGGCGCTGCCCAGGTGATTGCAGCCTGAAACCCGCGCGGAAGACAGGTTTTCCGACGCGCCGCAGAGGTTGCTGTAAACAGCACTTGTTATTTATCTTCACTTTGCACTCTAATGGAAGAAACTAGCGTTGTGACAAGTGGGCGTCTCCGCCAGGCAGGTTGGCGTTCGAACCTTGCCGTCGAGAACGCTCGGAGGCTTATTGCGAAGTCAACTTGAATATTTGTCGAGGGATCGCAGCATTGCTGCGGCCTTTCGTTCTGGGGTTTCGCTGCACAGTCACACCTGCCACTCCCGCGAGAGCCTGAGTTTTGTTGCCGCGATCCTGCGCAAGAAGCGGCCCATACGAGAGTGGCTGGAGCGCCGCGAGGTCCATTGCAAACATGTAACCGGCCTGGTCATGGATTTGAACCATGCCTACTGGACCCCGCCGCTCGATGGCCCTCTGGCGCTGGGGTTGGAACGGCGGCAGATCGAGCTCATCGGACTGCGCCCCATCGTTTCTTTGTCCGATCATGACAACATTGATGCGGCGATCGCGCTGAAAGAGTCGCCGGAAAATTCCGATGTCCCGGTTTCTGTCGAGTGGACCGCGCCCTTTGGGCAATCGAAGTTTCATATCGGAGTGCACAATCTTCCTGGCCGCCAAGCGGAGCTGTGGATGGATCGCCTTAGGGCTTGTACGGCCAAACGCGAGGACGGCGCCGTCCGCGAGATGCTCGGCGAGCTGAACAGCCTGCCGTCAGTCCTGATCGTGCTCAATCATCCCCTGTGGAACCTCTATGCTTTGCCGGCCCAGGTCTTCCAATCGGAGCTGGACCGGCTGCTGACCGATGCCGGCATGTTTGTGCACGCCCTTGAGCTCAACGGCTTGCGCGGCCGCGAAGAGAATCAGAAGGTCGCGGACCTGGCGGCAAAATGGAACCAAGTGCTGATCTCCGGCGGCGATCGCCATGCCTGTGAGCCCAACGCGAACATCAACCTCACCCGCGCCGAGGATTTCGACGAGTTCATCTCCGAGATCCGCAACGAACGGCGCAGCACCGTGCTTTTCATGCCGCAATATGAAGAGGCGATGGGGCTTCGCCTGTATCAAAACTTCCTCGATATCGTTCGCGAGTTTCCCGAGTTTGCCGAGGGCCGGCGCAAATGGGACGAGCGTACCTATCACCCCAGCCAAACCGGCGAGATGGTCCCGCTGTGCAAGCTCTGGCCGAACGACACCCCGAAGTTTTTCAGGAAATTGTTCGGGGCAGCCTCACTCATGGAGCGGCGCTCGGTTCGGGAGACGATGAAGGGCTTCTTTCCCGGCGACCGGAACCAGCTCTTTCTCGGCCCGGAGCACTCCGCAGCCACCACCGAACTTTCACCCGCCTGGTACGACTAGAACAGATTTGCGGTTGCTGTCATGCAGCTGCACTTCTGCTCTAACTTTGGGTACGATAGTCGTGGCATGAAAACAATCAAGGGACCTGGAATTTTTCTGGCGCAGTTTGCGGGAGACGCTGCGCCGTTCAACACCTTGCCGGCAATGGCGCAATGGGCGGCTGGCCTCGGCTTCAAGGCCATCCAGATACCCACCTGGGACGCTCGCCTCTTCGACCTGCTGACGGCAGCGGAGAGCAAGACCTATTGCGACGAGGTTGTCGGCATTGCGGCCGAGTATGGGCTCGAGATTTCGGAGCTCTCTACTCACCTTCAAGGGCAACTGATCGCCTCGCATCCCGCATTCGATGCGCAGTTTGACGACTTTGCTCCGGCAGGAGTCCGCGGCAACGAACCCGCTCGCCGCGAATGGGCCGAGCAGCAACTTCGCGCTGCGGCCAAAGCGAGCCAGAACATGGGCCTGACAGCGCATGCAACGTTTTCCGGCGCTCTGGCGTGGCCGTTTTTCTACCCCTGGCCGCAGCGGCCGAAAGGGCTGATCGAGGAGGCCTTCGCCGAGCTCGCCAAGCGCTGGGTCCCGATTCTGAATGCCTTTGACGAGGCTGGAGTCGATGGCTGCTTTGAACTGCATCCTGGCGAAGACCTGCATGATGGCGTCACCTTCGAACGCTTCCTTCAGGCAGCCGGAAACCACCCTCGCGCGCGGATACTTTACGATCCCAGCCACTTCATCCTGCAGCAGCTCGATTACCTGCAGTTCATCGACATCTACCACCCCTACATTCGCGCCTTTCACGTGAAGGACGCGGAATACCGGCCCAATGGCCGCGCCGGAGTCTACGCCGGCTATCAGGATTGGATCGATCGTCCGGGACGTTTCCGTTCGCTCGGCGATGGGCAGGTCGATTTTGGCGCGGTCTTCAGCAAGTTCGCGCAATACGACTACCCGGGCTGGGCGGTGCTCGAGTGGGAAGACTGCATCAAGAACTCCGACGACGGAGCCAAAGAGGGCGCGATCTTCATCGAGAAGCACCTGATCCGCGTCTCGGATCGCGCCTTTGATGATTTCGCCGGAGCAGCGACCGACGCGGCATTCAATCGCAAACTGCTGGGGTTGTAAGCCGGCCCGACGACTCGATCACGCTTTATCTTTGCGGTCGATGAACGAACCGTCTGCGCCGGTTGAGGACGGTATTGCTCCGAACGGCCCGAGCTGCGGCGTCTCCGGATAGAGACCCACTTGCTGGTCTGGCGGTGTATCATCGGCCAGCTTGTTGGCCAGGGCCGTAGCCTCTTTGTCAGCTTCTTTCTGCTCCGGCGTTTCCTTCTTTCCGAATCCGAACATGGCAGCCTCCTGTGATCTGGGACTCATGCTAAAACGCCGGGGCGACGCTTGTCGCGCCTGGAATTACTCGCCGTTCATTCGCTGAAAATGGCTACAGTCGCAAACCTCTCAAGCGCCAAAGGGATACGCCCCATCCGGGGCGCACCACTCATAACGCTTCTCGGCATTGGTCGCGCCCTCGCGCCAGACCTCCGGCGTGGTGCTGCGAAACCAATCCGCCGGAGCGCTCGCGGTTCCAGACGCCGTCACCCTTGCAAAGGCCTCCGCCAGCGCCTTTTTCTGATTGTTTCCAATCGCCGCGGCCTCCGGAGAAACAAACAGCGCCGTCCCGCTGCTCGCCACCAACTCAAGCCATTCCTTGGTAAGCGGCCACGGCACCGCCTGCGTTATCGCTACGCAGTCGGCGTCCACGGCGAAGAAACTGCCGTGCTGCGGCAGGCGAAAGGCGAGCGTGTTGATTCCCATCCGCCGGGTGCGCTCCCAGAGCTTGCCACTGGTGTCGTCTCCGGTGCGTTGGATGTCGAAGATGCCCGCGCCCAGATGGCCGACGACGTTACAGCTGAGGACCAGCATCTGTTCCCCGGCCGTTGCGCGAATCGCCTGGTAGAGGTCGAGGATGATCTCGGCATTCGTTTTGCTGCGGTCGTGGAAGGACCATCCAGGGAGCGTCGGCTGCGCTCCCATCTCAAATCCCCACTGCCCGAGCAGGTCATAGGTGGTGAAGTCATGCTTGAGCAGCTCATAGCCCCATGAGCGAATCGTCCGCACCTTCTCCATCACAAGATGCAGCGCGTCGGGAACCGTTGGGTCATAAGCCAACTCCGCGGCACGGCCCGACCGCTCGCCAAATCGGGCCGCGGCCATGAGCAAGCCGGGGTCCGTTCCCTGCGGCGCGCGAAGCGGGCGCTCCCACATGCCCGGACGCACCCCTCGGCGCTGAATCTCCGCGGCAAGCTGCTTCATGTCTGGAAATTTCGCCTTGTTTTCCCAGCCCTCATCGATCACGGTGAAAGGCTTAGAGCCCGCTGCCGGACGAAGGGACGCGACGAGGTCGGCATCGCGCAATATCGCCTCCTGCGAGCTGTTTCCGTAGGCGTAATACCAGTCGTTCGAACCATAAACCGGCCCAGGAGACGGTCGCGGCTTAGAGCACATCCGGCGGCAGAACTGGCGCACCGCTTCGATCGAATCTTCCCCGGCGTGGCCCTGGCGCGTCACAACTGTCGCGGCAGCCAAAGTGCGCTCGCCGAGCTCCACTCCGTTGCCGCCATTACTCACATCGAGCCACAGCGAAATGCCCTCAGGATCGAGCTGCCAGAAACACAAAGCTCGCGCTCCGGTCTTCACGCCATAGCAGTGGGTTGCCGCGCCATCCGAGCTGGCGAAATACCACGGCATCGGCCGCTCCGGCACGAGGCTGCGCCACGCCAGCTCTCCGTAGCTGCGCTCCCAGGCATCGCCGAGGCAGAGCAGAGAGTTCGAAACAGGCGCGGCCCAGCGCAAAGTGGACGTGGGTCAACGCATCTTTCGGAGCCGAGAGACCGATGGCCAGCTCGTCCTTCGCCGGAGTCGTCGTGACGGCGACGCTTCGCCCCGTCCAGCGCTCGCCGCTGCGGCTTAGCGAAAACGAATCTCCAAGCCCACAATAGGCGGTGACGCGATCGGGCGCTCGAAGCAGCTCCACATATGTTGACGGTCTACCCGCCGCCGTTGAGCTGCTCTCCGCGCCCGCGCTCAAAGGAAGCGCTACTGCGCCCGCACCTGCGGCGGTCGCGCGTTCCAGAAAGGCCCGCCTGGTCAGCGAGCGGGAAGTGCCGGTTAGATCAAGAGAAGATTGATTCATGGAAGCGATTGCCCTCGGTGCCGGCTTAATCTTAATTGCGCCGCGCGGGTAGGCTCTTAATTCTCAGCCCTATTCCGGCGGCAGCTTTAGAATTTGCCGATATCCCGCATTTCGAGGATGGGTTTTGCATACCCATCTCTCGCCACGCGCAACATTGCGCGCCCAAGCTGCTCGGTCGTCGTCACATACTGCGGAAACACCGTCCGCAGGGCGGGCAGGAGAGGCGCCGTAATGGCATAAATTGCGCGATAGAGTTTCGTCTTCGACTGAATGCCGTGCAGCGGCTGAATGAAACCCGGCCGAAACATGTACGCCGCCCTGAAGCCCAGCCGGAGAAGCGCATTTTCGGTCTTGCCTTTCACTCGCGCCCACATGGTCCGTCCGCGCTCGCTGCTATCGGTTCCGGCACCGGAAACGTAGAGGAAGGTGATCGCGGCATTGGCCCTGAGCAGTGTCCGCGCCGCCTCCATCGTGAAGTCGTGGCTGATTTTCGTATATTGCCCCTCGGTCATCCCTGCGGACGAGACTCCCAGGCAATAGATACAAGCGTCCAGGCCGGTCAGTTCCGGCGCAATCGACGAGAGATCGAGGAAGTTGCCGGCGATGACCTCTCGCAGCTTCTCATGCTGCTGCCCAGATGGGCTCCTCACCACCGAGACCACCCGCCGCACGTCGTCGGAAAGCAGACATTCGCGCAAGACGCCCTGGCCGACCATGCCGGTTGCGCCGAAGAGGACTACATTCATGGCAATTACTCCTCGCTCAGAGATGCAGGAATGACGCCCTTAGGCTGAGTCATCTTGACTGTAAAGGATTTGCCGATCGGATGGATTGGTCGGGGCGAGAGGATTCGAACCTCCGGCCCCCTGCTCCCGAAGCAGGTGCGCTACCAGGCTGCGCTACGCCCCGATCATGTGGAAAGGATGCTCGAGCATCGGGCTCCTGGAAGGCCCGTCGATCATTTCTCCTGAAATTTCAACCAACCGCGATCGTCTCCGCGTGGGCTTTCCTCAAGAAAGGCCACACTTAACCTACCCGGTTGGACTCCACCTACAGGAGAAAGGATCCCAATTGCCACAAGCAGGTTTAAGTGTAGCAGAGAGATGGCATTTCGAACGAGTCAGGAGCCTCCCTGGAAGACGCACTGGCCTGCGGCTCTGTCACAATCAAAGCAGGGCAGATAGACGCCGAAACACATGACTCCAGCCAGCCAGATCGATCTCGCCGGTATCCGCATTCTCGACGGAGGCATGGCTACCGAACTCGAAAAGCTCGGCTGCGATCTTTCCGGGCCGCTTTGGTCGGCGCAGGTGCTGCGTGAGCAGCCGGAGCGGATTGCCGCGGTTCACGCAGGCTACCTCGCTGCCGGAGCCGATTGCATTCTCACCGCCAGCTACCAGGTCTCCGGCGAGGCCTATGCCGAGATCGGTTTGTTGGCCGAAGATGCCGCCGCCAGTCTCCGGGAATCCGTACGCATTGCAGAAGCTGTTCGCGCTGATTTCTTACAGACGTCGCCTCGAAAAATCCTGATCGCGGCCTCGCTCGGACCCTTTGGGGCCGCTCTCCATAATGGCGCTGAATACCATGGCAATTACGACATTTCCGTTGACCAGCTGGTCGGCTTCCACGCCCGCCGTGTTGCCGTGCTGGCCGAAACCAACGCCGATATCGTCGCCTTCGAGACCGTGCCTTCGCTTGAAGAAGCCCGGGCCATCGTCGCCGCCCTCGAGCAATATCCGGAGATCTCCGCCTGGGTGAGCTTCACTTGCCGGGATGAAGCGCACACCGCCCACGGCGAACCGATCGCCGATTGCGGCCGCTTTCTCGATTCCGTGCCGCAGGTCGTGGCGGTCGGGATCAATTGCACGGCTCCGGTCTTTGTGACCGCGCTCATTCAGGCGCTGAAGGGCTCGACGACGAAGCCGATCGTCGTCTACCCCAACTCCGGTGAGGGTTGGGACGCGGGTGCCCGCTCTTGGACGGGTGAAGCCGATTCAGCTGGATTTGCGGACTCGGCGCGGGAGTGGCGTCAGGCGGGAGCCCAGATCATCGGCGGCTGCTGCCGCACGGGGCCGGAGCACGTACGAGCAGTTCGCAAAATGATGATGGAGCCAAAGCCTCAGCCCGTTGACGCAGCTGCAGAAGCAGCCAAACGCGCTCGACGCCGTTCCGCGGATAGAAATTATGTCTGGAGCGAGCTCGGCCGAATCGCTGCAGAGTCGTTTACACCGTCGATTTTGTGGGCACTCGCCGCAGCGCTCGTCTTGGGCTTTTTGGGGACACGCCGACCGAAACGCGGTCCTGACGAATCTCCGCAGTAGCCTTTCGTCGAAAGTCCCAGTCCTCGCCGTTACGGATTTTCGGGGCATGTCACCCATGCGACAATAAAGATACCGCTATGAACTTAGAGTCGCCGCCTGTGACTTCCCAATTTGCGGCCCCCGCGCCCACTCAGGTCACTCCCGAGCTGTTGGCGCAGCACAGCATCACTGCTCAGGAATACGAAAAGATACTCGCCGCACTCGGACGCGTGCCAAGCCTCACTGAACTCGGCATCTATTCCGTGATGTGGAGCGAGCACTGCTCCTACAAATCTTCGCGCGTGCACCTCAGGCGCCTGCCGACCAAGAGCAGCCGCGTCGTGCAGGGGCCGGGTGAGAACGCGGGCATCATCGACGTCGGCGATGGATGGGGATGCGCCTTCAAGATCGAGTCGCACAATCATCCGTCGTATATCGAGCCGTTTCAGGGCGCTGCCACTGGAGTCGGCGGCATTCTGCGCGACATCTTCACGATGAATGCGCGTCCGCTTGCAGTGATGGATTCGCTCCGTTTCGGGCCGATCTCTCCTGACGAGGCCGCAGACGTGTCGCCCGAAGTCATCCGCAAGAACCACTCCATTATGGAAGGAGTCGTCAGCGGCATCGCCGGCTATGGCAACTGCTTCGGAGTGCCCAACCTCGGCGGCGAAACCCGCTTTGAGCCGTGTTATTCGGGCAATCCGCTGGTGAATGCATTTGCGCTGGGCCTTGTTCGGCTCGACGAGATTTTCTATGCCAAAGCGACGGGCATCGGCAATCCGGTGATCTATGTCGGGGCCAAGACGGGGCGCGACGGCATTCACGGCGCGACGATGGCCAGCGAGGAGTTCAAGGAAGGCTCCGAGCAGAAGCGGCCCAATGTGCAGATGGGCGATCCGTTCATGGAGAAGCTGCTGCTCGAGGCCTGCCTCGAAGCGATGAAGACCGGCGCGGTGCTCGGCATTCAGGACATGGGCGCTGCAGGATTGACGTGTTCCACCTGCGAGATGGGCGCGCGCGGAGGGGTTGGCGTTGAGATTGAGCTCGACCACATTCCGCAGCGCGAGACCGGCATGAGCTCTTACGAGATCATGCTGAGTGAGTCGCAGGAGCGCATGCTGCTCGTCGCTGAAAAGGGCCGCGAAGGCGAGGTGCTGAGCGTTTTTGCCAAGTGGGGACTCGACGCGACGATAGCTGGCGAGGTGGTAGCCGAGAACCGCATGCGCGTTCGCCATCACAGCGAGCTGGTCGCCGATATTCCCAACGAATCGCTCACCGACGACGCGCCGCTTTACCACCGTCCGGTCGGCACCTGGAAGGCTCCTGTTCCGCTTGATCCGCCGGCCGAGATCCTTGCCGAGCTGCAAAAGCCGCGCGACTACACCGCTGACCTTAAGAAGCTGCTCGCGTCCTCAAACATCTGCTCCAAACGCTGGGTCTTTGAGCAATACGACACCATGGTGCAGACCAACACGGTGCAGGGTCCCGGCGGCGAAGCCGGTGTTATGCGGATCAAAGGCAGCGGTACGCCGGGCCACGAGATTGGCCTCGCGATGGCGCTCGATGGCAACAGCCGCTGGTGTTATCTCGACACCAAACTCGGAGCCATGCATGCCGTCGCCGAGGCCGCGCGCAAAGTCGCCTGCACCGGCGCCACTCCGGTAGCCGCCACGAACTGCCTCAACTTCGGCAATCCCGAAAAACCCGAGATCATGGCGCAACTTTCCGCCGCCATCGACGGCATCGGCGAAGCCTGCACTGCGCTGGGAACTCCGATCACTGGTGGGAATGTTTCGCTCTATAACGAGACTCGGGGTGAGGGGATTTATCCGACGCCGGTAATCGGAATTGTTGGGATTATTGATGATGTGACGAAGGCTGTTCCCAGCCATTTTTCTCGGGCAGATGAGGTCGTCCTGGTGTGGCAACCATATTCCGCGGACTACGACGAACAGAGCGACGGCTACCTGTACGAGCGAACCTTCGGCTCCTCCCAATTCGCTGCGACCATATTGCACGAATTGTGGGGAACGCCTCCGGGGATTTTTCTTGAGTTCGACGCTCGCGTCCACGCAGTACTTCAGGTTCTCGCGGATAAGGGGCTAGTGTCCTCCATGTCTGATCTCAGCGACGGCGGTCTGGCTGTCGCGCTGGCTGAGGCGTCATTTCCTACAGGCATTGGGGCGAGAATCGACATCGGTAGCCTTGGGCATGGCGGCGCGAGTCGCAATGCAGTTACGTTATTCGGAGAGTCAGCCTGCTCCATATTGATAACCTGTCCAAGAGCCTCACTCGAAGAAGTTAAGAGCGTGATCGCCAATGCAAACTTGGGAGGACTAAAAGGCATCGGCCTTACCCAAGACGATTCGCTCGAGATTCTATCGATCGGTCAGAGTTTAATCTCTGAGACGATTGCCGATCTCAAGCAAGCTTGGTCTGCCGCCCTCGAATGCCTCCTCACCGAGGTTCACGCGTGAAGGCCCCGCGCCTCTTGATGGAAGGCGTTCCGGACGAGGAGTCGCTGGAACTGCAGGTCCTTCGACTGCGTGGGGCGCTGTCGCACCCCACTCCGCTCAGGATGACAAGTAACGCGGAGGACGCGGAAGACACCCTTCATGAAGAGTGCGGAGTTGTTGCCGTCCACGGCCATCCAGACGCCGCACGGCAAGCCTATCTCGCGCTCTATGCCCTTCAGCATCGTGGACAGGAGTCCGCGGGCATTGCGACGGCCGACTATACCAACCTCTCGAACATCAAGGGCATGGGCCTGGTCGCCGACATCTTCACCGACGAAGTTCTGGCCAAGCTGCCCGGCGAGATGGCCATCGGCCACACTCGCTACTCGACGACTGGCGACTCGGCGTTGCTCAACGCGCAGCCTATCCGCGTCGATTCGACCAAGGGCCTCATCGCGATCGCCCACAACGGCAACTTGGTGAACCTGGGCAACATTCGCACTCGTCTCGAGCGCGAAGGCGCATTCTTTCAGACCACCAGCGACTCCGAGATCATTGTCCAGCTTATTGCGCACTCGCACGCGAATACGCTGGTCGACGCTATCGCCGACTCGCTCTCTCAGGTCGACGGAGCCTTTTCGATCGTGATGATGACTCGCGACCGCGTCTTTGCCGCGCGCGATCCGCAGGGTTTTCGCCCGCTGTCGATGGGGCGAATTACGAACCCCGACGGCCCCGACACGATCGTCTTCGCTTCGGAGACTTGCGCCTTTGATCTGCTGCGCGCGAAATACGAGCGCGACGTCGCTCCGGGCGAACTCGTCATGGTCACTCGCGATGGCGTCACCTCGCGCCACTATTCAACCGGAGTGCCACAGTCGAGCTGCATCTTTGAGCACGTCTACTTCGCGCGTCCTGACAGCCGCATCTTTGGGCGCTGGGTGCAGGAGAGCCGCGACCAGATGGGCCGCCAGCTTGCCCGCGAATCGCACGTTCCCGCCGATCTCATCGTGCCCGTGCCCGACTCCGGTGTGACTGCCGCGTTGGGCTACGCTGCCGAGAGCGGGATTCCGTTTAACTTCGGCCTCATCCGCAACCATTACGTCGGCCGCACGTTTATCGAGCCCGAACAGCGTGTTCGCGACTTTGGTGTGAAGCTGAAGCTGAACCCAGTCCGCAATCTGCTCGAGGGCAAGCGAATCATTCTTATCGACGACTCGATCATTCGCGGAACCACGAGCCGCAAGATCGTACGCATGGTGCGCCAGGCGGGTGCAACTGAAGTTCATCTCCGCATCAGCTGTCCGCCGACCATCTCGCCGTGCTATTACGGAGTCGATACGCCGCGCAAGCAGGAGCTGATCGCGGCGAACAACTCGATCGAAGAGATCCGCCAGTTCATCGAGGCCGACTCGATCGCCTATCTCTCGCTTGAGGGCCTCAAGCAGGCCTGTCACGGGGTTGAGAATAATAAGTACTGCACCGCTTGCTATACCGGCATCTATCCGACGCAATGGGTCGATGTTGAAGAGATACTGCCCGCGGCCGCGGGCGTTCGTTAAAGACGATGATAGCTGCTCTCCGCATACTTCGGTCCCTCTCGACCTAAGAACGTGATTCCCAAGACAATTCGCGCGAGATTTGACGGACCGGTTCAGGCCGTTTCTTCGCCGGGATCCTTCCTCCCTGCGGTCGTCAGGATGACGCCGTGGTTATGGGTCAGGTAGCCTCTTCCCGCAATTACGTTTTTAGAAGCAGGACAACCTCCGGGGCCGTCGCGGGCTTCACATACGAGTGGAGGAACCATCATGGCCACGAAGAAGGGCGCCGCCGCGAAAACATCCACGACGAAGAAGGACGCGAAGAAGAGCAGCGGACGCGAGTACAGCCCCAAGGCTTCGAAATCGGTCGAGCGCGAGATGCACGCCTTCAAAGAAGGCAAACTGAAATCGAGTAGCGGCGATAAGGTTACAAATCCCAAGCAGGCTATCGCTATTGGATTGTCTGAGGCGCGCAAGTCGGGCGCAAAAATGCCTCCTGCGCCGAAGAAGCCTTCTAAGAGCAAATAGAGCCAAGGCTCCAATTGCCGACAGTAATGGTTGGAAGAAGTAACTCCCTCAGCGGCTGAAGCCGTCTCGATGCAGTATCACGTACGGCATGGCTGAAGCCATGCCCCTTCAGAACGGGCCTCATCTTGACCTGAAGGAGCTAGCTCTTGGTTGAGGAAGGCGTCGTGCTCGTACTGGACGCTGCCGTCGAAGCCGCTGCGGGTGCAGACGAAGAGCTTTCCGAGCTGGACTTGCCGCTACTGTCGCCGGAGGAGCTTGAAGAAGAATCCTTGCCGCCTTCGCTTTTGCTCGACGAGCTCTCCGAAGAAGATGCCTTCGGCGCTGCGGACGACTTCGACGGATAATCGGTCGAATAAAATCCCGATCCGCTGAAGTGCACCGCTGGAGCGGAGATTAGCCGCTCCACCTCGCCCTTGCACACCGGGCATTCCTTTTCGTCGGGCGCGCTGAAGCTTTGTATCTTTTCAAAACGATGGCCGCAAGCCTTGCAGCGATATTCGTAAAGGGGCATTCTGTCTTGCTCCTGCTTCTGTAACTAATACTGTGGCAAATTCAATAAATCAAGCACCGTTGAGGTTGATCAAACCAGCCTCGAGGATTCCCTCGGCACTCCGCAGGGCGTCCAGCACCTTGGACGTGACCTCGCCGTCAACCTGCACGACAGCCATCGCGGAACCGTGCGATCCGTGGCCGCGCCGCGAGGGGCGTCCGAGAGCGAAGTTTGCGATGTTCACACTGTGCTCGCCGAGAATGGTGCCAATCCGCCCGATCACGCCGGGAACGTCCTTGTTGCGCAGCGAGATCAACGTTCCCTGGAGGGGAGCCTCGATGTCGATGCCGTCCAGATTCAGCAGGCGCGGAGAGGTCCCGTGCAGCACCGTGGCGCTGGCCGTCGCCTCGGCGGCGTTGCTGTGCAGTGAAATCTTGAGCACGCTGCCGGCGCCGCCAATCGCTGCGTTGTTCTTTTCTTCGTGAATGCGGATGCCCCGCTCCTGCGCGATCGACGCCGCATTGATGCGATTCACGACCTCGGAGTGCGCGAGCACCCCCTGGATCGCGGCGTTGCGCACCAGGTCGGTCTTTGTCTCGGCAAGTCGTCCGCTGTAGGTCAGATGGATGCTCTCGATATTCCCCTTCAGCGAGTGGCCGAGGAAGACGCCGAGGCGCTCGGCCATTTCGAGATACGGCGCGACCTGTTGATACTCCTCATGCGAGAGCGATGGCAGGTTGACAGCATTCTGCACGACGCCGTGCTTGAGATATTCGCGCACCTGCATCGCGATCTGCACGCCGACTGCTTCCTGCGCCTCGGCGGTCGATCCCGCGATGTGCGGAGTGAGAATCACATTTTCAAATTCTGTGTAAGCCGAGTCTTTGAGGGGCTCTTCGCGAAAGACGTCGAGCGCTGCTCCGCCCAAGTGGCCGCTCTTCACCGCTGCAACCAGCGCCTCATCGACGATCAACTCTCCACGCGCGCAGTTGACGATCTTCACGCCCTTCTTCATCGACGCGATGGAGGCTTCGTTGATGATGCCTGCGGTCTGCGGAGTCAGGCCGACATGTAGCGTGAGGTAATCCGACGCCTTAAAAAGTTCTTCTACCGACACCAGCTTGATATTCGCCTCGCGCGCGATCGCCGCCGAAACAAACGGATCGTGACCGATCAGGGTCATACCAAAGGCCTTCGCCCGCTTAGCAACTTCGAGGCCAACCCGGCCAAGACCGAGGATTCCCAGCGTCTTATCGCGCAGCTCGGTGCCGCTGAGCGACTTCTTCTCCCACTTGCCGGCGTGCATTCCGATATTGGCTTTGGGTAGCTGGCGGCCAAGTGCCAGCATCAGCCCGATAGTCAGCTCGGCAACCGCGATCGCGTTGGCGCCGGGGGTATTCATCACCACGATGCCTCGCCGCGTCGCCGCCTCGGCGTCGATGTTGTCCACGCCGACTCCAGCGCGACCGATTACACGCAACTTCGGAGCCGCTGCGAGCAGAGCGTCGTCAACCTGCACTGCGGAACGGACCACGAGGGCATCGGCGTTGGCCAATTCGGCGGCGAGCCCACTCTTGATCTGGTCAGGGCTGATGATGTCCCAGCCAAGTTCTTCCTTGAATACAGCCAGCGTCGCGGGAGAAACCTTCTCCGCCAATACGATCTTCATCCTGCTCCCTTACAAAATCTCTGTGCTGCGCGAAAATTGAAGACATTACGCGGGATCGGGGTGCAGAGGAGGGATTTGCGTTTATCGCCTATCCCTCATTCACCATTGATTCGCTGACTCAGCGGGCTGCGGCTTCAGCCAGAGCGAGATGCCCTTCCTTCTGCCCGCAGGAACACTCCATCCGCGCCGCTTCATCGGGCCGGCGCTTGGCGAAGATCTTCTGCGCGGCAGCAAGCGCATCGCCGTAGCTCACGCCCGGCAGCTTGAGCGTTTCGATCGCGACCAGTTCAAGTGCGCCGACAATTGCGATCGTGTCCATGTAGTCGAAATATCCGATGTGCGCAATGCGGAAGAGCTTGCCCTGCATCTCGCCTTGGCCGTTGGTGATGATCGCGGCAAAACGAGCTTTCAACTCCTTCACGACCACACCTGAATCAACGCCCTCTGGAGCCAGCACCGCCGTTGCTGCTGCAGCCGGAGCATCCGGAGCAAACAACCGCAGCCCCAAAGCCTCTACGCCCGACCGAGTCATCGCCGCGCAGGTCTCCGCGTTCTCGATCAGTTTCTTACGGCCTTCGGCGAGATCGCCTCCACCTTGCGCTGCAATGTAGTCGAGCGCCGCGCCAAGTCCGGCGATCAGTGCCACTGACGGCGTGTAGGAGGTGTCGCCCTTTTGGGCGCTCTTGCGCTCCTTCAGCAGATCGAAATAGTAGCGCGGATTTTTGGTGCTGGCCATCCGCGAAAACGCCTTCTCGCTGACCGCGAGATACGCGAGTCCTGGAGGAATCATCACGGCCTTCTGTGAGCCGCCGATGAGCACGTCTACGCCCCAGCCGTCCATGTCGAGATGCGTCGTGCCCAGGCCCGTAATGCCATCGACCACTAAGAGAGCATCGCTTCCCGCAGCCTTGATCACCTCGGCGACTCCCTGCACGCAATGCCGCACGCCGGTCGAGGACTCGGTCCCCTGCATAAATACCACACGAGTGTCGGGTTTCAGCGCCTCGCGGACCTTCTCTAAATCGAATGTCTTGCCATATTCCGCGCTCACTACGTCCGCCTCACAACCAAAAGCCTTCACCAGCGAGGTCCAACGCTCGCCGAATTTCCCAGCGGTGAGCACCAGCACCCGGTCGCCGGGAGAGGTCAGGTTCGAGACTGAGGCTTCCATCGCCCCGGTTCCAGAGGCGGCCATAAGGATCACATCGTTTTTCGTGCCGACAAAGTCCTTGAGTTGCGCGAGGACCTTCTTGTTTAAAGCAATGAACTCGGCCGTGCGGTGATGAATGTCGGCGGCAGCCATGGCGAATTGAGCTGCAGGAAGAAGAGGGGTCGGGCCAGGAGTAAAAAGTCTCGTTTTACGAATCATTGTGGGTAAAAGTCCTTTGCCTTCATTCTACCGAAACGCGGTCTCGCCGGCCCCGGAGAGCGCCGAAGGAAGTCCCGCTTCGGAATCCATACAATATTTCCGCCGCACAGCCGTCTACCTACTTAAGCGATCAGAAATGTCCGAAGCCAGCCAGATTGCCGATCAGGACCAGCTCATCGCCCTGGCGATGCAAAAGGAGGAGTCGCGCCTTCGCGGCTACATCCGCAACCACATCGCCGATCGCAGTCTTGCCGAAGACGTCCTGCAGGAGGTCTTTTGCGAGCTCATCGAGGCTTATCGGCTGATGAAGCCGATTGAACAGGTCGGCGCGTGGATGTTCCGCGTGGCGAGAAACCGTATCGTCGATCTCTTTCGCGGACGGAAGACCGATTCGCTGAGCGACGAGGTCTACGGCTCCGAGGATGGAGAATCGGTGCCCCTCGCCGACATGCTGCCCTCCCCCGACGAGGGTCCGGAGGCGGCCTACGCTCGTGCCCTGCTGCTCGATGAGCTCGAAGAGGCCCTGGACGAGCTTCCCGAGGCACAACGGGCGGTCTTCCTTGCTAACGAGCTGGAGGGCCGAAGCTTTAAAGAACTCGCCGCCGAGACCGGCGTGGGCGTCAACACCCTGCTCTCGCGCAAACGCTACGCGGTGCTGCATCTTCGCGAGCGGTTGCAGTCGATCTATCAGGAATTTGGAAAGAAGTGATGTAAAGGGAAGTCCGGAAAGAAATGAGGTAAAGAAATTGATGAGATCTCAAGAAATGATCCAAAGAAAAATCGGGAAGGTCATCTCAGTCATCCTGATCGCGATCGTCGCCGTTGCGGTCTTCGGTTTCGTGGTGATGGCCCTGTGGAATCGCCTCATCCCGCCGATCTTCGGCTGGCATGTGATTACCTTCTGGCAGGCGGTCGGCCTGCTGGTGCTCTGCAAGGTCCTCTTTGGAGGGTTCCGCGGGGGGGGGGCGGGCGCCGGATGCACTGGCGGGGCCGCATGAGAGAGAAATGGGAGCATATGTCTCCCGAGGAGCGGGAGAAATTCAGCCGCGGGATGGGCGCGCGCTTCGGCCGGCATGGATGCTGGCCCGGTCCGGAGAAAGCGGAGTCTTGATGAAAGCCGCGCCGCAGACCGCGCAGGATTGCCCTCAGCCTGCAGGCCGGTTCATCCCGGTCATTGATCGGAACCGCTGCGAGGGCAAGGAGGATTGCGTAACTGCCTGCCCTTGCGGCGTCTTTGCAATGCAGATGCTCAGCGAAGCCGACAAGGCCGCGATGCCGTTCTTCTCGCGCTTCAAAGCCAGGATCCACGGCAATCGCCAGGCTTTTGCGGTACGAGCTAACGATTGCCAGGCGTGCGGAGTCTGCATTACCGCCTGCCCGGAGAGCGCGATCACGCTATTACGAACTGGAGCTTTATGAATTTGGAAGAGAAACCTCCCGAACTGGATGCCGGAACCTCCGCAAATGTGGCGGCGGTCTTGCTGCTCGAAACGGAGAACTCCAACCTGCGCCGATTGGTCGTCGAGCTGCTGGAGAAGAACCAGCAACTCCGCGACCAGTTGCGCGTGCTGGCCAATGACCGCAATCCCGAAGTCTCGAGCGACCTCGCCACGCGTCATAGAGTTGACTCTCGGGAAGTTGACCCCCGGGCTGCTTAGGGCTTGTACTGGAACGTGACGTACAAGAACGGAGCAGCTGTGAGCGTAGTCAAGCAAGTAGACCAGGACATGATCGCGGCCATGAAGGCCAAGGATGCGGAGCGGCTGTTGACTATCCGCATGATGAAGTCGGCCTTCAAGAACAAAGAAATTGAAAAGCGCGAGCCGCTCACCGATGCTGAGGCCTATCAGGTGCTCACGACGATGATCAAACAGCGCCGCGACTCGATCGAGCAGTTCACCAAGGGCAACCGCCCCGAACTCGCCGCCAACGAGGCCGCTCAGATCACCCTGATCGAGGAATATATGCCCAAGGCGGCCAGCGAGGAGGAGATCCGCAAGCTGGTCATCTCGACGATCGATGATCTTGCGGTGAGCGGCTTCGATCCCGGCCCGAAAGATATGGGCGCGGTCATGAAGGCTGTGCAGGAGCGGATCAAGGAGGCTGGAATTCGCGCTGACGGCAAGGTGGTCAGCGAGGCGGTCAAGGCGCGGCTGGCGAAATAGGCGTCGACATCAGAAAGGCAACCGGCAATCCAACCGGCAAAATAATTTGGAAATGATGGGACAATCCCATCATTCCAGATATACTTAATCCGGCAATGGAAGCGGCAATACATCTTGAAGAATTGAGTGATTCCCGCCCTTCCCCCGCGTGGATGGAGCCCATGCTCCCGCCTGACGGCCGGCGCGAAATCGAAGACGTTGCCTTTGACCTGGTTGCGAGGGCCAGTTCGCTCGCTGGACAGATTCATCCGATCGTTACCGCGTCGGTTGGCGCCCTCGTCCGCTCGATGAACTGCTACTACTCCAACCTCATCGAGGGGCACAATACTCATCCCCGCGACATCGACCGCGCTTTGCATCGCGACTATTCGAATGATCCCGAGCGCCGCGTTTTGCAACTCGAGGCCGTGGCCCACATTGGGGTACAGACGGCGATCGATGCCGGCGAGGACGATCCAGCCTTCCCTGCTTCTGCGGAGTACACCATCTGGCTGCATCGGGAATTTTGCCGACGCCTTCCGGAGGAGCTGCTTGAGGTCGCCGATCCGGAGTCGCGCCGTTCGGTCCACGTCGAGCCGGGTGCGCTCCGCGATGGCGAGGTCTCGGTCGGCAGGCATCTGCCCCCTCCGGCAGCCGCGCTGCCCGCCTTTCTCGACCGCTTCGAGCGGGCCTATGACCCGAGGAATCTCTCCAAAGTCCGCCAGACCGTCGCCATCGCCGCCGCCCATCATCGCTTTCTTTGGATTCATCCCTTCTACGATGGAAACGGCCGAGTGGCGCGGTTGATGTCTCACGCCATGCTGAAGCGGCTTGGCGTGGGCAGCGGGCTGTGGTCGGTCTCTCGCGGACTGGCTCGCAATGCCGGCCTCTACAAGACCCTGCTGATGGCCGCTGATGGCCCAAGGCGCAACGATCTTGACGGACGTGGCAACCTCTCGCAGGCCGCGCTGATCGAGTTCTGCCGGTTCTTCCTTACGACCTGCGTCGATCAGGTGGACTATATGCGTTCCGTCCTGGAGCCGTCGGAGTTGCTGCGCCGTATGGAGATTTATGTCGAAGACGAAGTTCGCGCCGGCCGCCTGCCCAGGGGGAGTTTTGCCCTTTTGCGCGAGGCGCTGCTGGCCGGGGAGTTCGACCGCGGCCAGGCCCCGGCGCTCACCGGCTATAAGGAGCGTATGGCGCGGAGCGTGCTGGCGCGGCTGCTCGAATTGGGAATGCTCATCTCTTCCGGGCCTAAGTCGCCGGTGCGGCTGGGATTCCCATTGATGGTGGTCGATCGCTGGTTTCCGGCGCTGTATCCGTTCAGTACCGCCTGAAGGCCCGGCAGGGCTGAAGAATCATTTTCCCTCCAGCGTGACCCGGACGAGAGTTCCCTCCGGTAATTCGCCCTCCAGCAGGTGAACAACTCCGCCCTTGACCAGCCCTCGCAACGGTTTCGCTGTCGAGATGGGCTTTGCGGCTGGCGTCGCCGCTCCGGACGCCGCTTTTACAGCCGCGCGAAAATCCATAGCCCGGCCGGGAATCCGTTCGGGAACCTGCTCCGACGGCCTGCCCATTCCGCGATCCATGGCTACGTTCGCCAGCCGGTCGGCCTCCTTGTTCTTGCCTCGGAGCACATGCTCAATCCGGAATTGCTCGAGCCGTCCGATTCGACGCTTGGCCTCGTCATAGAGTGGACGCAGCTCCGGGCTATTGACCCGGTATTGGCCTTTGATCTGCTTGACCATCAATTCGGAGTCCGAGACCACCCGCAGCCTGGTGTGCGCCTTTTCCAAGGCAAAGTTCAGCGCCGCCAGCAGGCCTGAATACTCCGCGTGGTTATTCGTCTGTTTGCCCAGAAATTCGCTCAACTCGGCCAGCGACTTGCCGTTTTCGTCCTGGATGTAGACGCCAAACCCTGAAGGCCCAGGGTTTCCCCGCGATCCGCCGTCGCAATAGGCGGTAATCCAGCCGGCCGATGGGCCCGATGTTGTCGCAGCGGCGGCGAAAAGGCCGCCTTCTTCGTTAATCCGTGGTGCCATCTCCCGAGTTTAGAACGAAAACGGTGAAGTTCTTAGCGCCCGACGCCAGGCGACCGGTGAGGATTGGCAACTAGCCAATCTGGCCGGTTCTGAACTAACCACTGGTAACTTTTCCCCACCGCACGGGTCTTTAACTCATTCTCCGGAGTAAATCGGGCATCCCATGCTCACCAACTCGTCCCCAACCCGTCTTTTAACCACACAGGAGCGCGATCGCATGTCCGCCAACGCACAGACTCTGGGCACTCTTCGACTTCCCTCCCAGGCGGCAACCAAACCGCGGAGGGTACAATCCTCCTCAGGCATGGCGACGGACAGCCGGGCACGCGAAAATGAACATGACCTGATTCGCGAGGCGCAGCAGGGTTCGCGGACCGCCTTCGATTCCCTGGTCCGGCAGTACGACCAGGCCGTGCTGCGCCTGGCGCTGCACCTCACCGGTTCGGAACAGGACGCCCAGGACGTGCACCAGGAGGCCTTCCTCAAGGCCTACCGGTACATTGGCAACTTCCGCTTTGAGTGCTCCTTTTACACCTGGCTTTACCGCATCGTTACGAATCTCTGCCTTGACCATCTGCGCCGGCGCAAGTCCCGTCGCGAAGACCAGGCAGTGATGATCGACGCCTCGGGCGAACAGATCGACATGTTGAGCAACGTGTCGGACGACCGCTCGATGGCCAACCCCGACCGCGAGCTCGAGCGCAAGTTTCTTGGTGAAAAGATCAAGGCCGCGCTCGAAACTTTGACCCCGCGCGAACGAATGGTTTTTGAACTGAAGCACTATCAGGGCCTGAAGTTAAGGACCATCGGCGAAATGCTGAACACCACGGAAGAGACCGCCAAGAATACGCTCTTCCGGGCGACAAAAAAACTAAGAGCAAATCTGGCGACTTTACGTTGAGGCAGGAAGCAAATGAATCTCGGAAATTATCAGTTGGGAAGTCGCGAGCCGGAGAAACTCGCATCCCGGCAGTGTGAGGCCGCGCAACGCGATATAGCGCTGGCCGTCTATGGGGACCTCCCCGATGACGCAAGTCATCGCTTAGAGCACCATCTGGCCGAGTGCGGCCATTGCCGGCAGGAGTTGGAGGCCGTCCAGGGCCTGCGCCAGGCAATGTCGCTCTACCCCATGCTCGACCCCTCGCCCAATCTGCTTACCCGCACCCGGCTTCGCCTCGAAGAGGCGCTCGACGCGGTTCCGCGGAGCGGCTGGATGACCAGGGTGGTCGACCGGTTTTTTAATGGCATCGCCCGCGTCCAGTCCGCTCCGGTGATGGCCTCGTTCTTTTTGGTTCTAGGACTGAGCGCCGGCGGCTTCGCCGGATTCCGCGCGGGGCACAACTCCGTGCCGCCGCCAACCCCGCCCGTACATATCGCCGCCGGTCAGGATGATGGCCAGGGCGGGATTCCGGTCGCCGGCATCCAGAGCGTCGAGGTGCTCAATAACAAGCCCGGAGCGGAGAACGTCAGGATCGGCTACCAGCGCCTGGTGCCGGAGACGATGACCGGGTCGCTTAACAATCCTGAGATTCGCGAGCTGCTGCTGCAGGGCGCCGAGGGCCGCGTCGACCCCGATGTCCGCGCCCACTCGGTCGACTTGCTGGCAGGAGAATGCCTCGCCGGCCACCAGTGCGATGACGGGCCGGTGCGCGATGCGCTGATGCTTGCCGTGCGTCGCGATAAGGACCCGAGCGTCCGGCTCAAGGCGCTTGACGGCCTGAAGCCCTACGTCGCCGAGGACACCAACGTCCGCAATGTCGTGCTGCACGCGCTGCTTAAGGACTCTGACTCCAATGTGCGGATGAAGGCCGTCGATCTGTTGCAGCCGGTCGACAGCGACAGCAGCGTGCGTCAGGCGCTGCATAACGTCGCCGACACCGACCAGAATCCGTATCTGCGGACGGTCTCACGGCAGATGTTGAACGGGCTGCCGGAGATCCAGTAGCCGTTTGGCCACATGTTTCACCAGTTATTTCCATAGACCGGGACAGGTCTGAGATGCAAAATCAAGTGGGAGAACTCCTGTGAAGCACTTTTCGAGGCTGGGAACGCTGACTATGATCGCGAGCGGAGCGCTGCTCGTGCCGCTCGCCAACGCAGCGGGGCCTGATTTGCACCCGGCCTCCGACGCTACCCATCTGCTGCTTTCCAACTCCTCCCAGGGCTATCTCGGCGTTGGTCTTCGCGATGTGGACAACGAGCGCGCCGGCGCCCTCAAGCTCAAAGACCCGCATGGCGCTGAAATCACCAGCCTCGACAAAGACGCGCCGGCCTTCAAGTCGGGGCTGAGGGTCCATGACGTTGTCGTCCAGATGAATGGCCAGCGCGTTGAGGGCATTGAGCAGTTCCGGCGCATGTTGCACGAGATCCCGCCCGGCCGCACCATTACGCTGGTGGCCATGCGCGACGGGCAGCAGCAGAACTTCAGCGTGCAGCTCGCCGACCGCACTCAACTCGCGACCCAGATCATCGTGGACCTCGAGACCGATCCGCCCGCGGTCAGCGCGGACGAGCCGCCGCAAACCATTGTGCTTCCCAGCGGATCGCGCTCGAGTGGCTTTTTCGGGAGCCTCTCTCGCAATCGCTACTATGTCGGGGTCGATATCCAGCCGTTGCCCACCGGCCTTGCCGATTACTTTGGCGCGCGGAATGGGGTTCTGGTCGGAAATGTCTTCTCCAACAGCCCGGCATCCGCAGCCGGACTGAAGGCTGCCGACGTGATCCAAAAGGTCAACGGCCAGCCCATCGTTACCCTTTCTGACTGGGAGAAGGCCATCCACGCGAACCGTGGCAAACGGGTGCAGGTCACGATCATCCGCGAGCGGCGGGAGCTGACGCTCAGCATGATCGCCGGGGTCACCAAGGGCACGGGCGAACTGGAAATCCCGGAAATGCGGCAACCCGACGCCAATACGCTGGCGGAGTTAAGTGGAAGCTTCGAGGGCATCGACGCCAACGGCCTCGCCAACCAGATACAGCAGTCGATGAACGCCCGTGACGCCCAGGCGCTTCTGGAGCAGGCACAGAAGCCGGGTAACACGCTGATTGACGCCAGTGAGATCGACAAGGAAATGGAGCAAAGCCGTCAGTTGCTGAAAGAAAGCAACCAGCAGCTCCTGCAACAGATGCAAAACCTGCGCGACTCCCTCAAGTCTATGCAGCTGCAGCAGATGGACTAACCTCTGACGCCGTCCAAACCCCAATAGCCGCCACTCCGCCCTGGCGACTCGCAGCGGGCTGCGCCGCTGTGATTCAATAGTTAGAGCATGGCCGCAGCCTCCACACCCGTACCCGCAAAGCCGCTTGCGCGCCGCCTGAGCGCAGCTTCGCGCAAAGTGCGGGAAGTGGCGACGGTCGCCCATGCCCTGGCCTCGACCGACCACGTGGTCATGGCCCAGATCGTGCCGATGCGCTTCTGCAATCTCTCCTGCGCCTATTGCAATGAGTACGATAAGGTTTCGGAGCCGGTGCCCATCGACGAGATGCTGCGCCGCATCGACCACCTGGCGCGGCTGGGGACGAGCATCATCACCATCTCGGGCGGCGAACCGCTCACCCATCCCGATCTCGATCAGGTCATCGCCCGCATTCGCCATCACGGCCGCATCGCCGGGATGATCACCAACGGCTACTTCCTGATGCCCGATCGCATCGAGCGCCTCAACAAGGCCGGTCTGGATCACATGCAGATCTCGATCGACAATGTGCAGCCCGATGAGATCTCCAAGAAGAGCCTGAAGGTCCTCGACAAGAAGCTTGAATTTCTTTCGCAGTACGCCGACTTTCACGTGAACATCAACTCCGTCGTCGGCGGAGGCATCAAGAACCCGCAGGACGCGCTCACCATCGGCAACCGCGCTCGTGGTCTCGGATTCACTTCGACCATCGGCATTATCCACGACGGAGATGGCCAGCTGAAGCCGCTGGGCGGAGAAGAGCGTCGCGTCTGGTCGGAGATGCGCGGCTTTAAGAAGAAGAACTACTCCCGTTTCAACCACTTCCAGGAAGCGATCGCCAATGGCGAGCCCAACGACTGGCGCTGCCGCGCCGGCTCCCGCTACCTCTACATCTGCGAAAACGGGCTGGTCCACTACTGCTCGCAACAGCGCGGATATCCTGGCGTACCGCTCGCGGAGTACACCCGCGAAGACCTCAAGCGCGAGTTCCTCACCGAAAAATCCTGCGCCCCCAACTGCACCATCTCCTGCGTCCACCAAATCTCCTACATCGACCACTGGAGAGCCCCGCAGACGCGGCAGATTACACCCGGAGCGGCGGAAGCAGCGCCAGAGCTGGTTAACATTCAGATCTGAGATAGCCAACTACCGGTCACTCATGAGGCAAGCCATGGAGTCGGAGTCTAAGGGAGAGCAAGTCGCCTTTGGTCTCGTGCCATCGTCCCTTGTGGAAGGCGACGATGAGCAAGACACTACGCTTCTCCGCAAAATGTCAGAGGACGCCTCTACGTATGTCTCTTCTTTTTCGTGGTGCGAGGTCATTCGCGAATCGTATTTTGGCGGCGGCGTAGGTGGAATTTTCGCCGTGTTCTTCCTTCGGATTCGTCCGAGCCGTCCGGATGTAGATCCGTGGATTTGGACAATGGTTGGCGACATCCCTCCAGCTTATTTACCGCTGTGCGATTGTGAATCGCCAGCCCAAGCCTTCCGAAGTTACATTTGCGGGATGACTCGATGGGTTGAAATGGCGCGGAGCGGAGGAGCCGTCATACCAAAATGGAACGTCCCGCCAGTGAATCTGCCCGCTACACCCGAATGGGCAGAAAAGCTCAACCAAAAGCTCTACGGATTGACGCTCACCGTTGGACCGTATTTTGACGAGAGTAATGAAGCTGCAGATATTCTGCAGTAGTGGCTCAATCCGTTGCGATAGAGCGATAGATATTGAATGAGGAAGACAGGCAACGATTGCCGTTTAGCTAACCGTTTGCTTCGCCCCACTCCGCCAGCTCGCATAAGCAGCATCCAGAATCCGCTGATTATGTAACCCATCCATCCCAGAAGCCAGATAACTCCCAGTCCCTTCAACCTCAGCTGAGAACGAGTCAAACATCTTCGTGTAAGCGTCAGCGTTCGATACCGTCGCCCGCTCAGCAACGGCTCCCTTGCGATAGCGCACAACCTCGACATCGTGGTCGACGGTCATGCCGTTTTCGCAGACGATCACGCCGCTCCCGCCCGTGACTTCGATCAGCGAACGATATTCCCCCCGAGTGGTCACGGTGACGGAACCCATCGCACCGCTCGCAAAATCCAGCGCGACGACTGCGTGAGATTCAACTGCGCCGGAACCCGCGTCGGTATGCGCGAGCGTGCTTACCTCGGTCACTTGCACACCATCGAGCAGAAAGCGTAGCGCGTCTATGCAATGAATAGCAACGTCGCCGATCGGGCCGCCTAACGCGAGCGTCGGATCATATATCCATTGTCGCGGGCTTCGATCCGCTGCGTAGCAGAACTGCGCATTCGCCAGCTGCGGTTTCCCGATCCGTCCTTCTGCGATCCCTTGCCGCATCAACTCCGTGCTCGCGTTATAGCGCATATTCTGCGCCACGCCAAAAGCAACGCCTGCCTTCGCCTGTGCGGCGAGCATCGTCTCGACTTCTGCCGCAGTCATCGCCAGCGGCTTCTCGCACAAGACCGGTTTGCCATGTTTCAGCGCGAGCAGCACATCATGCAAGTGAAGAGCATCCGGCGAAGCGACAAAGACTGCGTCGATCTCCGGCGAAGCGCACAGCGCTTCAGCAGTCTCAAAGGCGTGTTCGATCTTGAAATCGTGTGCGTTCGCCTGCGCCTTGGCGAAGTCCCGCCGCCACAATCCGGTCAGACTCGATAGGCGAGCGGATGAAAAGGCTGGGACCAGCCGCTTTGCCGCATGATGGCCGAAGCCAAGAATTCCGTAGCGAACCATCGATGCTCTCTCCGGGATTGTTTACTGGGCGCCGTTCTTGAAAATCTCTTCGGCGAAGTAGTTCTCGACATGCGCCTGGTCGCGCAGCATCTCGATGTAGGCGTTCTTGAGCAGAGTGGAACGCTCCTGGCGCAGCTCGGCCCGAATCGTCTGCTGCACGCGCGGATCGTTGATCTCGCGCTGCCCCGCGGCCTCGCGATCGATGAGCTTGAAGATGTAATAAATCCCGACCTTATTCGATCCGGGCCCAGCCGGGAGCGCGAGCACCGGGGTGATCTGGCCGGGCTTCAGCTTGTTGATTGCGTCGAAGACTTCCGGCTGTCTGCGCAACGCCGACTCGACGATGCCGCCCATATCGCCGCCATTGCTGGACGTACTCGGGTCTTCCGACCAGTTTGCCGCCAATGTGCCAAAATCCTCGCCGCTCTCCAGCCGGCTGTGCAGCCCCTCGATCTTCTTCTTTGCCTCGGCGTCGTTGGTCGCCTTGCTGTTCTGCATATTGATCGGCTGCTGCTGTTGCTGGGGCGGGGCGGGTTGGGGCGTCACTGCAATTTCCGCAAGATGGTAGCGCGGCTCGATCAGGTCAAAGTCCGCCTTGTGGGTGTTGTAGTAGTTGGTGATGTCGGCGTCGGTAATGTTGATTTTGGAGTTGATCTCTTTGTTGAAGAGCTTCTCCTCGGTGCGGCTGCGGCGGATCTCTTTCTTAAGGTCGTCGAGCGTCAGGTGCTCGCTCTTGAGCCTCTGGTCAAACTCTTCCTGAGTGTAAGGGGCCTTCATCTCGGCGAGCTTGGTCTCGACCTCATCATCGGTCGCAGTGAGGTTTAGCTTGGCGGCGCGCTGGTCGACGATCTCCTCATCGATCTGCTCGCGGACGATGTTCAGGCGGACGTTATCCGCCTGGTCCTTGGGCGGTTCTTGCTTGGATTCTCCGAGGTTGGTCTTGTACAGACGTTCCGTATCGGCGCGCATGATCGGCTTGCCGTTGACCATCGCGACTACGTCCGGCCCGTGCTCTTTGGTACATCCCGACATGCCAACGAGGGTCATCAGCCCCAGCAACGCCAGGGCGCCGCCCGTTTGGATCGTGGAAAATACTGACGCCGGTTGCATTCCTCGGCAGTTCACTACAAATCGATCGTGCAAAAGCATTCTCCTGGGGAACCTGTTGGCGCGCTAGTTTCCGCCGCTCGGGGTTTTTGCTGCCGGGGCCGCCGCTGGCGCGGGGCTGGCGACAGGGGGCTTCTCGCCCTCGGCCACCAGCGCGCGATCAATCGCCTTCCAGACCTCGTCGATCGGCTGCGCGCCGGAGATCCGTTCGCCGTTGACGAAGAGCGTGGGTGTGCCGTCGATGTTCAAATGATCGGCTTCCTGCATCGAGGCGAGCACCGCTCCGTTGTCCTGCTTCTTGAGGCAGGCGTCGAGCTTGGCGGAATCGACGTTGCCCTTCGCGCCCTGCTCCCGGGCGAGGCGGTCGAGGGTTGCGCTTGCCTTGGCCACGTCGCGGTCGGGGCCGCTGATCTCATCGCCATGGCTATGCACATAGTCCACATAGGCCCAGTAGGCGGTGCCGTTCTGGTCGGCGAGGCAATTGGCATCGACCGACGCGTGCATCGCCCAGGGATGAATCTCGACCAGCGGATCGTCCTTGTACACCACCTTGATTAGACCCTTGTAGCGCTCAAGCGTTTGCGGGAAAAGCTCCTGATGCATACGTGCGCAATAAGGGCATTCGAGGTCGTCAAAATTGACGATCGTCACCTTGGCGGTTTCTGTGCCGCGTACCGGGCGATTCGCGAGCTGCGCGACGTTGGCCGGGTCTTTCGTCAGGTCGAACTTCATCATGCGGACCAGCGTATTGCCGTCGTCCGAAAGCAGAAACTCGACGACGGCCGGCTTGGCGGCGGGTTTCGAGGCGAGCGAAAAGGTGATCGGCAGCGTGCTGTAGCCGGGAAAGGCGCTCTTGGTCTTGGCGCCAATTTTTACGTCGTAATCCGGCGGCACCTGGAGCTGCGAGCGCACCAGCAGTTCGATCTTCCGATCCAGCTTGGCATCCTGCGCAGTCGTGGGTGCTGCGCTCTGGGCATGACAGCCCGAACCCACCAGGGCGAGCAGACAGCAAAGCATAAGTCGACTACGCAACACGCGAACCACCTTTCACTGGGCGCCCGAAAAGGCGCATCTTCGATTATCTCATTTCGCGCCTGGTGGGGGCTCCCGGTGAGTATCAGAAAATCCTGACCGCGCGGCGCAGATTACCCGCGGTTCCCACACCGGCAAGGCTGAAGCTGAAGAGGTACTGGTTCTCATTGCGCACCGAACCCAGCGCGTAGCGGCGGTACTCTGCACTGAAACCGCAGCAGTCCCAGTTGTAGTTCATCTCGACGCCGCCGAACTGTACCGCGCTTTGCACAAAGTCATATCCCGCGTTGGTGCCGAAGCTGAAGCCTTTGCGGGTGGGGACGCCATAAGTGAAGAGGAAACGCATCTGGTTGAAATTCGTCACCGCTGCCGTCACATTCTCGACCGAGGTCGGAGCCGCGAGCACATTGAGCTTGAAGTCGCCGATGCCCACGTACCAGTTGTCACGGTGGTACCCGGCGAAGACATTGCTCGAATTGATCCGGCCCATCTTGGTGTCGTAATCGAGGTCCCACTCGAAATCGGTCGACGAAGTCGTCCGCAGCCGCAATCTCGAAATGACCGGAGAATAATCGCGCGGCCCATCGAGAAATGCCGTGCCGGTGAAGTTCAGCGTTGTGGTCAGCACGTTGCGTTCGTCGGGCAGCACTGCTCCGCCGAAGTTAGGATTGAAGAAATACTTCTGCGCCACCCTCCACGTCAGCCACTCGATCGTTCCTTCGCCGCAGAGGCCGTCGGGAGTCTGGGCTTCATCGTCGCGGCAGGGATGCAGCTTCTTGTGCCTCACAAAGAGCCGCTGCGTCAGACCGTATTCGAGTTCGTTGGTATTGCTCGCAACGTCGATCTCATCGAAACGCAGCACCGAGTTGAAGTTATTGATCCCGGTCACATACTGGTAGTGGACATCGGGCTCGATGACGTGGCGCACATCGCCGCCGAGGACCTTTTCCAGTAGCGGGCTTGAAAAGTCGCGCTGCACTGCCGGCGGGCGCACTTCCATCCCCGCCTCAAAATCGGCGCGATTCAGACCGTCGCCATCCAGGGTTGGCGAGGTGCTGCCGTCAAAGAACGAGGGAAGCGTTTCCGACTTGGAGTAAAACGTCTCCCGCCCCGCGACCACCGGACGGAAAGTCCAGCCGCCCAGCGAAAAAGGAAGAGCAATGTGCGGGTAGAAATCGAAGCGGAAGGCATTGCGGGCATGAAACTCAGGCTCGGACCGCGTCAGGATGTCCATCGAGCTCTGGAAGCCCCACAAAAAGGGAGTCCCTTTCAAGGGATGATCGACTGCTTCCGCCTCGAGAGCGGGCAGATGCAGGATGCGGATCTCGTCTCCCTCGGTATCGCTTTGAAAGCTTTGATAGCGCCCGAAATACACGCTTTCCGCCAGGCCGCGATCCTGGTGCTGCAGAAAAGCGTCCGACTTGACCTCGGAGCTGGTCGCAATCGAGAAGTTCTCCGCAAATGCCTGGCGATAGACGTAGGAGCTCAGATACTCGATGTTGGCGACCGCACGGGTCTCGGGGCTGAAATCGCGTCTCCCATTGAGGATCACGTCTTCGCCGCCCTGGTTGGTGGGCGGCACGCCGGGCTCCCCCGATGGAAGGCCACGGTCCATGAGCTGGTGATAGGTAACGGTCAGGAAATCGGTGCCGGTGCCGCGATAGCGAAACTCGGCGCTCGGCGCAAAGCCGCGCTTGGAGTAGTACTCCGAGCCGAAGGTCAGATCGGCGCTGCGGTTGATGACCCAATAGATTTGCTCGCCGAGGATCAAACCTTTGGTCGAAGAGGTGCCGATGGTCGGAATCAGGAAGCCGCTCTGGCGGCTCTCCGCATTCACCGGGTGATTCACATAAGGCAGAAAGAAGAGCGGCACGTGAAGCAGCTTGAACCAGGAATTGCGCGCACGGGCCGTGCCGTCGGCGACATTGATCTTGGACGAGAGCAATATCCAATCCGGATCGGGAAGCCGGCACGAAGTCATGGTGCCATCGATCACGCGGTAGCGTTCCGGGCCGTCTTTGTAGAGTTCGCGCCCCGTAAACAGCAGCGGATTGTTGGAAACGTAGCCCCGGTAAGCCGGCGGCGTGCTGCTGAAAGTCGTCGGCATGTTCGCGGTCGCGGACGACGTCTTGCGTTCGCCGATCGAGCCCGAGACATCGAAAAAATGCCCTGTCTCCTGATCGAGGTTCATGGTGCCATGGTCGGCATCGATGAGCTCGTCGTCGCGGCCGCCCTCAAGATGAAGATGCCCGGTGGCCTCGACGATGCTCGTCGCCTCGTTGTAGGTCACCTTGTCGGCGCGGACGATGTAAGAGCGGTAATCGATTTCCACTTCGCCGGTAAGCGTCCACACGTCGCCGCGCTTGCCTTGCTCCTTCGCGGTGATCTTGACCGGTACTCCCTGGTCGATCGGGGGAACAACCTGCGCCATTGGAATCTGGTCTTGAATCTGCTCTGGCGCAGCGGCGTCGGCTTGCGTGCCGCCGCTCTGTGCAGCGCTTTGAGGGCCAGTTGCGGCGGGGGGAAGCTGATTGGTCAACGTCTGCGCGGTAAGCTGCTGGTGAAAAAGGCAGTACAGCGTGATACACCAAAATAAGCGGGTCGTCATTCTCAGCCGAGCAACTGCACGATTACTGGGGTCCGGCATTGTTTTGGTGCAGCTCTCTTTAAGCGCAACAGACTGGCCGCTCCGGGGCTCGGTCACGCATACAAGATGCTCTGGAGCGACTTCAGGATAGCAAAGCCTTACCGGAAATCACGCCATACTGAAAGTTGAGCAACGTAGAGGAATTGAATTGAGAGCATCATCCGCAGGCGCCGAACTGGATACGCCGCTTGAATCCCCCGAGCAGCCGTCGCCTGAATGGAAGCGGGAAGCCAATCGGCGCCTTGCCATCCATCGCGCCCGGCGCAACGATCGCGCCAGCCTACAAAGCGCGCTTCCCGGCATGGAAGACGCGGTCGAGCACCAACAGCATCCGCCCCAGGCGAAAAACAGGAACGTCGCGGACCGGGTTGCCGCGCGCTACGCCAAGGCCCCAACCTATAGCGAGATGCTGGCCAACGAGGCGCGTAATGTCGCACGCGCAGCCGAGGCCGCTGCGGTTGCTGCGGGCGAAGCACGCGACGCGGCCCAGGCCATCCTGGTCGGCCTGGATGTCGATCGCGATGCCGAAGACTTTACTGCAGCCGAACCCGTCCCGTTGCGCGAAGCATCCATCGCCTCGCGGGTCTCGAGCGATACGCCCCGCGATCATGAGATCCACTCGCGGGTACGGCCCGGCTTTTTTATCACCGAAGTTTCGGACGAAGAAGAAATCTCGGAGGAAGAAGAGCCGATCGCTGCCATCCAGCCGCTGCCCGCCAAGCTGCTCGAGTTCCCTCGCGAGCTGGTGGCCGCGCGCCGAGCCCGTCCGCGGCTGGCCGAGGGTCCGCTTCGCGAGGAATATGACCGCGACTCTTCCGCCTCGCAGCTGCGCATCTTTGAGGTCGAGCAGGAGACGATCTCGACTGCGCCCGTCGTAGAGTCTGTCCTGACCGACTGGACACCAATTCGCCTGGATACGTCGCCAACATTCCCGGTTCACGATTGGATCAGCCGCCACGCATCGGTCCCGGTTCCGGAGCCCGCCAAAGAGCGCGTCCCCGCTTCCGGCCTCGAACTGCCGCTCCAGACCGCCTCGCTCGAAGACCGCCTCATGGCCGGCCTGGTCGACGCGGCGCTGATCGTCGGCGGATTCCTGGTCTTTGTCCTGGTCTTCGTCGCCTGCACCGTGCATCCGCCGGCCGGGAAACCAGCGATGATCGCCGCCGGAGTCGCGCTTTGCGCCTTCGCGGCGATTTATCTTTTGCTCTTCTTCAATTTCGGGACTGACACGCCGGGAATGCGCTACGCCAAGATAGCGCTGTGCACCTTCGACGACGAGAATCCAAACCGGAATGCCGTGCGCCGCCGTCTTGCAGCGTTGCTGCTTTCCGTGATTCCGTTCGGGCTGGGGATTCTATGGGCGTTCTTCGACGACGACCGGCTCGGATGGCACGACCGCATCAGCCGCACTTATCAGCGCAGCTATCGATAATGCGCGACGCGATATGATGGCATCACACAGGCAGGCCGTAGAAGATCGCGTCCAGCACCCACTGAGCGCGGCTGGCACCAGGCTCAGTTTCGGCGGCCTGTAGCGGAGTGAGTCCATCCAGTTCTGGATGCGGCTTCGTCAGCCATTGCCGAGCGTCTTCCGCGTCATCAAACACGTATTCGGCGGCAGAGGTCACTCTGGCCAGCCGCTCGGTGCGCTCACTCTCGATCATCGATACCAGGCCCCCGGAGTGGATCGAGTACGGCTGCCGTTAAGCGTTGCTGCGCACATGCGCCGCAGCCGCAGCCGCTCCGATAATGGACAGCTCGGAATCTTCCTGCACGACTTCGAGCGTGTAGCTCTGCAGCGGACTCATCTTGACCATCTCCCAGAGATGCTGCTTCAGCAGGCTGAGGTCGAGGCGGTTGATGTCGCGTCCGGTGAAGTAGAAGCGGCCCGGGCCCTCGAGATGGATCTGGGTCGCGGTCGCCGCGGCCAGGGCGCGATGCCATAGCTCGACGAACTGGACGCAGCGCTTGTCGCCCTTCTTTGCTGCGGCGAAGACCTCGTCCGGCTCCATGTCCATGAAGCGCAGGCGCATGGCGCGATGGCCCATGATGCCTTCCATGTGGCCTCGCCCGCCGCACCCGCAGAAATTCTCTTTGGGGTCGAGCGAGATCGTGGTGTGACCGCCTTCCCAGGGGCCTTCGGCGTAGGGGAAGCGTCCGAACCCGATGCCGTTGCCGATCGTCCACACGCGGATGAGCCGGTCGAGCTGTCCCTTGATCGCGGCGAGTCCTGCAGCAACCGCGTCGGCGTCGTTAAAAACGCCCACCGAGTAGTGCCGGCCCTTCTCCTGCAAAGTCTCCTGGATCCAGTCGACAATCCGGGCGCCTTTGAGCTGCCCGAGGTTAGGCGAGTCTTCAACTACCCCGTTGCGGACGATGCCCGGCAACGCCACGCCCACCGCCTCGATCGTCTCGTTCTCTGGAACGAGTGCCACGATCTGGTCGCAGATGATGTCGCATAAGTCTTCCGAAGGTATCTCCACCAGGCCGCCGTATTCGGCGGTGTCTTCCGGATACTCCCGCAGGGCGGAAATTTTGTGGTCCTCGATCAGCCCTACATGCAGCCGTTCGGCCATCACTACTCCGACGGATTTCGCCATACTCAATCAACCTCTCTTCGCTGCCCGGCAATCTGCCGGCTTCGCCGTCGCTATCTCGACAGGCGGTTAATACCGTTAAACGCGGCGGCCTTGTAGCATTCGGCTAGCGTTGGGTAGTTAAACACAGTCTCGATGAAGTAATCCACTGTGCCATTCAGGGTCATAACGGCCTGGCCGATGTGCACCAGCTCCGCCGCGCCCTCGCCGATGATGTGCACGCCGAGGATCGTGCGGTTCTCGCGATGGAAGATCAGCTTGAGCCGCCCCGTAGTGTCGCCGCGAATCTGGCCGCGCGCGATCTCGCGGTAATAGGCCACGCCCACTTCGTAAGGCACGTCCTCGTCGGTGAGCTGTTCTTCCGTCTTGCCGATGAAAGAGATCTCCGGGATGGTGTAAATCCCATACGGATAGACGCTCGGGTTGGTGTGCACCGTGTCGTCATGGAACATGCGCGCTACCGCGATGCGCCCCTGTTCCATCGAGACCGAAGCCAGGCTGGGGAAACCGATCACGTCGCCGACGGCGAAAATGTTTTGCTGCCTGGTGCGAAAATCCTTGTCTACCGGGATGCGCCCGCGGCTGTCGGCTTCAATCCCGGCTGCGGCGAGGTTTAACTCGGCCACATTGCCTTGCCGTCCGACTGCGAAGAGCAACGCGCCCCCGCCAATCCGCTTTTTGCTCTCGAGATTGGCGACCACGCTGCCGTCGGGCAGTTCCTCCACGCTCTCCACTTCTTCGCCGGTTCGCATCGTGACACGGGTATCGCGAAGGTGGTAACTCAGCGCCTCGACAATCTCCTGATCGGCAAACTCGAGCAGCTTGGGACGCTTTTCAATCAGCGTCACCCGCACTCCTAAAGCCGAGAACATGCAAGTGTATTCAACGCCGATCACACCGCCGCCAACGATGATCATCGTCTTCGGCAGTTCGGGAAGATCGAGGACCTGGTCGCTATTGATGATCGTCCGGCCATTGATGGGTACCTTGCTAGAAAAGGCAGGCGTGGTGCCGACCGCGATCAGAATATTCTCCGAGCCATAGACGCTCGATCCGCGCGAGCCGGTCACTCGCACGTGTTTGGCATCCTCAAAGCTGGCAACGCCGACCACTACTTCCACGCCGTTGCGGGAGAGTTGCGCCTCGGTCACGTCGACCTCGGTCTTGATCACATGCTGCACCCGGAACGCCAGGTCGGCCATGGTGATCTTTTCCTTGACGCGGTAATTCATCCCGTAGACTTGCCGGTAGTTGTACCCGGAGAGATGCAGCACCGCCTCGCGCATCGTCTTGCTGGGAATCGTGCCGGTGTTGATGCATACGCCGCCGACTACATCGCGCATCTCGATCAAGGCGACCCGTTTGCCGCGTTTCACCGCCGCTACCGCCGCCCGCTGTCCGGAAGGTCCGGAGCCGATCACTAATAAATCGTATTCGTTCATAGCAGGACCAGAATCTCCACTCACCCTTAGCAACCGCGGGTGATCCGGATCGCATTACCGAGCTTTCTACCGATTATCGACTATCTCGTGCCTGCAGACAGACGAAAAGAAGGGCGCTCCAGCCGCCACAGGGAAATATAAGCGCAATGGGCCCATCTTACAGCCCCGGTTTCTTTGTATCTCGTGAATATTCGTAAAGTATTGAAAGGGTTGGCCGGAGTTGGGAAATGCGTGCTAAGGGGCGACGATGATGTCGGCCAGATCGGGAGCCAATTGGCGGAAGTGGCGCACATCGAAGGTATAAATTCGTTCGCACTCCGCCTTGCGCGCCGCCTGTATATGAAGAGCGTCGAAAATGAGTCCTCCCGAAAAGCCTTCTTCAGAGCTTGATCGAAGCGTCTTTCGATAGTCATCAGTTGATAGGTGAACGACCTGGAAGAATTCCAGTACCGTCGAGGACACAATCTTCCAGCCTTGCTCCGGATCGATCTTCGGCTTGAAAGGACCTCGCGTTATCACCGAATAGATCTCTGCCATGCCGTGGGCCAGCATGTAGGCTGATATCTTCCCCTCATAAACACGCTTCAGAACCTCAACAGCTCTGCCGTAGTGTTCATGGGTACGCATTGATCCCGAGATCAGGACGTTTGAGTCGAAATAGGCCTTTACCACCCGCCAATCTTTCGCATTCGTTCTTCGCGATCGTCCGCAACCAATTGAACGCTGTCGAGACCAGCCGGGACTTCACCCGTATACACCCAGACCCCATTCTCGCGAATCAGAGTGGGCAGAGGCTCCGCAACGCTGAGTAAAACTCCTTGTGCCGTCTCCTTAAGTTCAATGTCCACGCCCGGACGTAAACCCAGACGTTCGCGAACTGGCTTAGGCACGACCACTCTCCCTGCGGTATCGATACTGACTCTCATACCATAGAGTATGGCAGATACCATTTATCATGGCAAAGGACTAGACCGCGATATATCAGATGCTCCTCTGCGCCATCACCAGCCGCATTCTTCTCGCCGAAACTGAGGCCGAACGAGCCGAAAAGCTCGTCGCCCTGGCCGCTCATTGGGCGACCGAGGGCCTGGATTTCATACAGATTCGGGAAAGAGATCTCGCTGACACCGAACTTCTCCAGCTATCGACAAAAATCGTTCGGGCCGCTCGTCACACCGAGAGCACGACTAAGGTGCTCATCAACAGCGATCCGGACAAGGCGGTAGAGATCGCCCTCAAGTCAGGCACCGACGGAGTCCATCTTCCCGGCGGACTTAATCCGCAGCAGCTTGCGGCGGCGGTCGCACAAATCCGGCAAGACTGGAAGTCTCACCACAAATCGAAAGATGACCCAACGATCAGCGTCTCCTGCCACACGGCCGCCGATGTCGCTGCAGCCCGCGCCGCCGGGGCCACCGTCGCCCTCTTCGCCCCGGTCTTTGAAAAGACGCTGCCCGGCGCCCTCAATCTCGGCGGACAAGGACTCGAATCCCTCGCTGAAGCCTGTCGCGCCGCCCGCCAGCCCGCGCCGCAACCCGAACTTCCCGTCCTCGCGCTGGGCGGTGTCACGCTCGAAAACGTAGCCGCCTGCATCGCCGCCGGGGCCGCAGGCATCGCGGCCATTCGCTTATTCCTGAACTCAGGCGAGGGGCAAGATTGGCGGCGCTTAGTGCCCCAGCGCCTTAGGCAGGTTCCAGTGCCGCCAGAGTCCTAGAATCCGCAGCAGGAAGCAGACTCCGGCGCCAATCGCCGCGGCGGCATTAGAGGACAACTTCATCCTCCGCGCGGCGAGCATGCAGGCTGAGCCCACCAGCGCGGCGGTGGCGTAGACCTCAACGCGCAGCACGTTAGGCACGACGTTGAGCAAGACATCCCGGATCGTGCCCCCGCCGACAGCGGTAATCGTGCCCAGCATGATCGCGACCAGCGCATTCATCTTGTGCAGCCGGGCCTTGACCGTGCCCGCGACGGCGAAGAGCGCGAGTCCGGCGGCATCGAGCACCTGGATCGCCGCCGGGATCGTCCGCACATAACGGTGCAGAAAGAAAACCAGCACCGCGGCAACGATGGGGATGGTGGGATACCGCCAGTCCCGCAAGGCCGCTGGCGGGAGCGCGCCGAGCAATATATCGCGGACCAGGCCGCCACCGAGCGCGGTACAGAAAGCCAGGACAACAATGCCGATGAAGTCGAGATTGCCGTTGACCGCAGCCATCGCGCCCTCGATCGCGAAGACGAGGGTGCCTGCAATATCCGCCGCAAAGAGCAACTGGTCAGGGCCGGACGTCGCCAACAGATGTTTTGAATTCGACAAATGTGCCCCTTGAATGCGACCCTTGAGTGCGCCTCTTGATCGATGGCCTTATCCTAAACTCCCCTTGGACCCGCCGCCGTGCGACTGCAGCGCTCCGCGCTGCCCGGGCGACCAGGTGTTAATCTACCTCCATACCCACAGGAGAGACCAAAACCTCCTCCGCACTCCATCCCCGGGGAACGCTGCCATGCTGATTACTGTTGTCGACCTCGAACGGGATCCCCTCGAGTTCGATCTCGCCTACGAACCCGGCAGCATTGAGTACGGCTTCGATATCCGCCAGCTCGATCCGCTCGCCGTCGAGGGCCGCGCCGATCTGATCGTCGAGCACCGCGGGCCGAACGAGACGATCGATGACATCCGTGTCCGGGCGACCTACAAAGGCCGCTTTGAGGTCCTCTGCGCCCGCTGCCTCGATCCGGTCGAACACCCCCTCGACGGGCACTTCGACTTGCTTTTTCGCCCAACCGGCGCGGATGGCGAAGCTTCGGAGCATTCCATCACCACTTCGGAGACCGAAATCGGGTACTATTTAAGAGACGGTGTTCTTCTGGAGGACGTCCTGCGCGAGCAGGTGCTCTTGTCTCTGCCAGCCAAGACCCTGTGCCGCGAAGATTGCAAAGGGCTTTGCCCGCATTGCGGAAAGCATTTGAACTCCGAGACATGCGATTGCAGCGCGACGGTGTCCGATCCGCGATGGTCGGCCCTGGAAAGCTTGCGCAGCCGGGTCAAACACTAGACGAGCATTCGGGAAGAACGAGTGAAATTCAGTAGTTCCGCTCGCCCGCTGGCGCGACATGCCGCCCGGGAAGCGTGTAGGAAAGGAAATCTGTAATGGCAAATCCAAAGCGGCGCCACTCCAAGGCCCGCACCTCCAAGCGCCGCGCCCATGACGGTCTGACTGCGGTCGGCCTCGCCGAGTGCCCCAACTGTCACGAAAAGAAGCAGCCTCATCGCGCCTGCCCCAAGTGCGGCACCTACAAGGGCCGCGACGTCCTGGAAGTTAAGGAAGCAAGCTAGAGCTCGACCGCGCATCCATGCTGCGACCGCCCCCGATCACCCATCACGCGTCACCTCAGAACGGTCGGAACCAATTGACCGACATCGTTCTGGACGCTATGGGTTCGGACAAGGCGCCGGACCCCGAGGTTCGTGGCGCGATTCTCGCCTGCCGCGAATATCCGGTACGGGTGCATCTTGTTGGTCCCGAAGCCCGGCTACGTCAGCTGCTCAACGAGCATCTCCAGGGCGAACGTCTGCCCATCGAGATCGTCAATGCCACGGAACGTATCGGCATGGACGAAAAGGCGGCCGTCGCCGTCCGCAACAAGCTCGATAGCTCAATGCGCGTCGGCCTCAAGATTGTCCGCGAGAAGCGAGCTCACGGTTTCCTGACCGCCGGCAACACCGGCGCAGCCATGGCGACCGCCAAGATGGTCCTCCGCGCACTACCCGGAGTCGACCGCCCTGCCCTGACTGCCATCCTGCCTACCTCATCCGGCTCGCCCTGCGTGCTGCTCGACGTGGGCGCGAATGTCGAGTGCAAAGCGCACAACCTGGAACAGTTCGCCGTGATGGGCGAGATGTACTCGCGTAGCGTGCTCAGGATCGCCCGCCCCCGCGTCGGCCTGCTCTCGATCGGCGAAGAGGAAAGCAAAGGCAACGAGCTCACCCGCGAATCCTACGGCCTGCTCAAACAACTGCCCATCAATTTCGTTGGCAACGTCGAGGGTCGCGACATCTTCAATGGCAACGCCGACGTCGTTGTCTGCGACGGATTCGTTGGCAACGTAGCCCTCAAGACCTCCGAGGGGCTCGCGCGCCTGGTCAGCGAGATGCTCCGCGCCTCTTTGACCCGGACGGTGACCGCCCAGGCCGGAGCGCTGCTCTCGCGCAAGGCCCTTCGCGAATTCAAGAAGCGCCTCGACTATCGCGAATACGGCGGGGCCCCGCTGCTCGGCGTCCACGGCGTCTGCATCGTCGGCCATGGCTCGTCGAACGACCGCGCCATTATGAATGGGATTCGCGTCGCAGCCGAGTTCGCTCAGGCTGGTATTAATCAGCGTATCGAGCAGGAATTTACTCAGAGGCCTGTTGCCCCAACCTCCGCTGACGGAGTCGGTTTGCTCGTACAGTAGCTCGCTGACAAATCTCCGGCGAGATATCCCGTCTGACAATTAAGCTCCGTGGATTGAAAGCGGGTTCGAGACGAAACCTGACCTCGCTGCGCGACCCGCCAGGGCCAGCGTGTAAGCTGCGCTCCCCAGCAATATCGTCGCCGTTCCGAGCGCGCCGACCGTCGGCATCATCTCTCCGGGAAACGCGATGGCAACCATCGTGGCCCACGCCATCAGAAGTCCTCCAGTCACATAGTGCGCGGAGTATTGGAAGAGCCGGGCCAGCGGGATGAGGTGGGCGCCCACGAGGAAAGTGATGACGGTAGCCAGAAATTCCTGCTTGTGGATTGTGTTGAAGAGCACGACGGCGGCGATAATCGCCGCCCACTGCATGATGTTCACGCGGAAAAATGTGCGCTTCACCTCAGACGACTCCAGAGAACCAGCTCCATGCGGCGCCTTGGACATCGACCTCAACAGCATCACCGCCGGAATAAAGAGGGCGGCAAAGATCACGCCTATCGCCGCCATGCTGATGGGGTTGAGCCGATGCATCGCCGAGATCCCGTTGTAGAGCCACAGCGAGCCAAAGCCCGCGAAGAAGAGAACGCCCATTGCCCGGCCCGAAATCGCCTCTGCCGTCTTGCCGCCTTGCATTATTTCGCCAATCTGCACTGCGATTTCCTTCATGGCCTGCCTCCTGCGGTCTGCTCTCAACCTGAAACCAAGTATGGCGGCGCCCGGGACGCCGCAGGTAGAGGCCTTTGTCAGCAAATCGGGATGACAAACGTCATCCTGCAGGAGAAGGCAAGCCAGACCAGGCGATGCCGCTTGTATACTCGGAAGACTTCCGCAGGAGATTCCATGAAAGTCCTCTACCTAGCCCTGCCGCTCTTTGGCGTTGCCGCAATTCCTTTGTTCGCGCAAGACCTGCCCACCTTCGTCAACAGCGAACTGCCCGGCCTGGTCGATACCTACAAGGGAATCCACGCCCACCCCGAGCTCTCGCACCACGAGGAACACACCTCTGCCCTGCTCGCTGAAGAACTCCGCAAAGCCGGCTACACGGTGACAGCGCCCGTCGGCAGATATCCGGATGGCAGCCAGGCCTACGGAGTCGTCGCGATCCTCAAGAATGGCGATGGCCCCACGCTGCTCATCCGCACCGACCTGGATGCGCTTCCCGTCGTCGAAGAGACCGGCGTTCCCTATGCCAGCACCGTAAAGACAAAGAACGCTGCTGGAGAGGAAGTCGGCGTGATGCATGCCTGCGGGCATGACATCCACATCACCACGATGATTGGAGTCGCCCGCGCCCTCGTCGCCGAGAAGAGCAGCTGGCATGGCACGGTGATGCTCATCGGCCAGCCGTCGGAGGAGACCATCGACGGCGCGAAGGCCATGCTCGCCGATCATCTCTATGAACGCTTCGGCACGCCGACGATGGCCGTCGCCCTGCACGATTCCAACACCCTCGCTGCCGGGACCGTCTCGGTAACCAGCGGTGCTGCGCAGGCGAGTTCTACTTCGGTCGACGTGACGATACGAGGCATCGGCGGCCACGGCGCTGCGCCTCAACTCACCAAAGACCCGGTCGTGATGGCGGCCCAGTTCATCGTGCAGTTGCAGACCATCGTCAGCCGGCAGGAGAGTCCGCAGGATCCTGCTGTGGTCACGGTAGGCCATATCGAGGGAGGTACGAAGCGCAACATCATTCCCAATGAGGTCAAGCTCGAGCTGACCACGCGCGCCTTTAGCGACAAAGCCCGCCAGATCATTCTCGACGGCATTAGAAACACGGCGCGCGGCGTCGCCGTCTCTGCTGGAGTGCCCGACAATCTCTACCCTATCGTCACCGTGCTCGACAACGAATCGACGCCGGTGAACTACAACAACCCCGCGCTCGACGATCGCGTCAGGGCCGCGCTGGTGCAGGCGCTTGGCGCGAAGAACGTCTTCGACGAGCCGCCGATCATGGGCAGCGAAGACTTCGGCGTCTTCGGCCTCGCCGGCCACAGGATTCCGACGGTGATGTTCCGCCTCGGCGCGATGAATCCGGAGAAATTTGCCGCCGCCACAGCCGCCGGAACCGTGCTGCCGGGGCCGCACAACAGCCACTTCCAACCTGATCCTGAACCAACCCTACGGACCGGAGTCATTGCCATGACTTCGGTCGCTGTCGCGCTGCTGCAGAAGTAGAACGATTACGGGTGCCCAGGTTCGCGAAGCTAACCTGGTTTTCCTTCTAAACTTGCATCCCGGTTCGAAGTCCGTTCCAATATCCACTGACATGAACGAAAAGAAAGTAGCCTTCCTTTTCCCCGGCCAGGGATCGCAATATGTTGGCATGGGGCGCGATTTCTTCGACAACTTCGCCATCGCCCGCCAGACCTTTGAGGAGGCCGACGACGCACTCGGCTTCCCACTGTCGACGCTCTGTTTCGACGGCCCCGAAGAGCAGCTTCGCCTCACCGAAAACACGCAGCCGGCCATCTTCACCGTCTCGATCGCCGTGCAGCGTGTGCTTGCCGAGCGCGGAATCACGCCGAGCTGCGTCGCCGGGCATTCGCTGGGGGAATACTCCGCCAATGTCGCCGCCGGAACCATGAGCTTCGCCGACGCGGTGCGCACCGTGCGCAGCCGTGGCCAATATATGCAGGAAGCTGTGCCTGCCGGAGAAGGCGCGATGGCGGCGATTCTCGGTATGGCTGCCGACGAAGTGCTCAAGGCCTGCGAAGACGCCGCAGCCGAGACGGGCGCAGTCGTTACCGCCGCCAACATCAATTCGCCATCCCAGATCGCAATCTCCGGAGCAACATCGGCGGTTGAGCGTGCTGTCGTGCTCGCGAAAGAGCGCGGAGCAAAGAAAGCGGTGATGCTGCACGTCAGCGCGCCATTCCATTGCCCACTCATGCAGCCCGCACAGGACCGTCTTGCAGAGCTGCTTAAGGCGCTGCCGTTCGCAGACACCACAGTGCCGGTCGTCGTCAATATCGATGCAAAAATGACGACCGATGCCGAAACGCTGCGCGATGCGCTCATCCGTCAGGTCACGGGGACCGTCCGTTGGGTGGAGTCAATGCAGGCGTTAATTGCGGAGAAGCCGGATTTCTTCCTCGAAGTCGGTCCCGGCAAGGTGCTCAGCGGACTAATCCGCCAGATCGACCGCGAGCAGAAACACGCTCACGTCCAGGACAGCGCCACTCTGGAACATGCATTGGAAGCGATGAATTCGAAGGACAGCTGACAGTTTTCAGTCCTCAGTTGTCAGCAAAGAACATATTCGCGTCTCAGCGACTGAAGAGCCAGCACTGAGGACTGACCACTGAAGACTGACAACTTCTTTCAAGGCCCAACGTACAGCTCGACCGGCGAGAATCCGATCTCCTTGGTTTTGGAGTCGACGCGCATAAACAGCGGTGTCTTGCCGCCGTTGATGTAGATGCCGATCACGACTCCGTTGCCGTAGGCTTTCGCCATGACGATCTGGTGGCTGCGGATCTTGCCGTAGTCGCTCATCGGGCCCCAGTCCTTGTTGAACTGGTCGAAGTCATAGGTTGAGTATTTTTCTTTATGCTGCTGCCAGTCTGGATCGTGGTTCCACATCGCGTAGGCCTGGTTGAAGTCCCCGGCCTCGACCGTCTTCATAAAAGAGCTGAGCCGATGCTCGGCCGGCCACGCCCAGAACTCAAAGCTATGAAAGACGGCGTTCCAGAGAACCACGTAGACGACGATGAGAACGCCAAATGCGATTAAAACGCCGATTCCGATGTTGCGGTTCCGCTTGGCCGCTTTCTCGTCAAATTTAGGTGCATCCAGCAGCGTCATTGTTTTTGAACTTCCTCTAGTTTTGATGCAACTCGAAGCCAGCGCGTCCAGAACACTTCCACTCTACTATGACACCGCAAGTCCAAAGCTGGTTCCTGGCGCGCGCTAAGTCCTAATGAGCTGGGTAAAGTCAGACCAGTGTATTGCGGCGAAGAGATTAGCAAGATCGTCCCGGTCGGTTAAATACAGGCTGCCCTGGACCCACGTGAAACCAAAACCAGCCAGCACGGTGCCGATGTCCCCGTATGCCTGGGAAACGCCTCTAGGATGATGCTTCGCCGTTTCGACTACGACCAGATCGAAGGCGATGGCAAACATTAGCGCTCACGCGGGTCGTCAAGGATCTCATCCAGCGGGTAATCCAGCTCTTCGCCGCTCTCGATCACCCGGATACGCATCATTTGGTCACCGCCGCCGGCGGGTCCGCGTTGCGCGAGAATCTCGTATACAGGCCCAGTGCGACCGAAGCGACGCCAAGTCCCGACGAGAAGCTGAGGTTCGACAACCTGAATACTCATAGCATTGACTCTAGTCATTCGGGCTAGCCGCCGCAAGAGTCTTATCGGCTGAAGCTGGTCTCGTCCCGCTCCGCTCGCCGCTCGAGCGCCAACTCGATCAGCCGGTCGATCAATTGCGAATAGGGAAGCCCCGACGCCTCCCAAAGCTTGGGATACATGCTGATCTTGGTGAAACCCGGCAGCGTGTTCACCTCGTTGACATAAATCCGCGGAGGCTTTCCCTTTTTAGACTCGGGCTCCATCAGGAAGTCGACTCGCGCCAGGCCGGTGCAGTCGCAGGCGCGAAAGGCCGCAATCGCCATCTCGCGAATCAGCTTCGACTGCGCGCGGGTGATTTTGGCCGGGATAATCGGGGTGGAAGCATCGCTCTGATACTTCGCCTCATAGTCATAGAACTCCTTGCCCGGTACGATCTCCCCGACCACGGAAGCCTTTGGAGATTCGTTGCCGAGCACGGCAACCTCCAGTTCGCGGGCTTTGCCGCCCGGATTTTTGCTGGACCCGCCGACGCCTTGCTCGATCACGATCTTGCGGTCGAAGTTGGCGGCGAGATCGATGGCCGGGCCAAGCTCGGTCCGGTCATGCGCCTTGCTGATGCCGACCGAGGAGCCCAGGTTCGCCGGCTTCACAAACATCGGATACTTCAGCGCCGATTCCGTCAGCTTGACGATCTTCTTCGGCGACGAACGCCAGTCGCTGCGCAGGAAACTCACGTACTTCGGCGTTGGTAGGCCGGCAGCGGCAAAGAGCCGCTTCATGATGTCCTTGTCCATCGCCGCGGCCGAGCCCAGCACTCCCGAGCCGACATAGGCGATATTTGCCAGCTCGAAGAGCCCCTGGATCGTCCCATCCTCGCCAAAGGTGCCATGCAGTATCGGGAAGATCACATCGACCTTGAGCGATTCGCCCAGGGCGGTTGGTTGGATCCCCGATCCGGCGGCCGTGGCCGATAGGGCTTTGTTTTGAGCGCTCGAAGCCTCGCCCAGGGCCGGCATTACGGTGCCCCCCAACAGTGCTTCGGCGCTAGAGGAAGTCACCCACCGGCCTTCCTTGGTAATGCCAACCGGCACGACCTCGTACTTCTTCGGATCGATGGCTTTCAAGATCGAGGCGGCCGAGAGCAGCGAGACCTCATGCTCGCCGCTGCGTCCGCCAAACAAGATTCCAACGCGTAGTTTTCCAGACTCTCTTTTTGACATGCGACCTTGATTGTACGAGCCGCGGACGGGTCTTCGCGGTGCACCGCTAGTGGCTGACGATGTACCTTTCGGGCTCCCAACCCAGCGCCAGATTGAGCAGGACTCATATTCGCTCGACGCATATTCGCCCTCGGGTTGATTGAGCAGTATTTTTCGGTCCGCTTCCTCGTCTTGGCGCGCCTTATAGATATCGCCGCTAAAAACCTGCATGAAGCCGGAATGCTTCGCCAACGCCTTCTCCTGCTCGTGATTCACATAGAGCAGATCGATCTCACCGGGACGGCCGGCGAAGACGCGTTCAATCCGATCGATCAGCCGTCGCAGCACGGTTGCGCCGAAGGGATTGAAGAGAAACGCGACGCAAGGATTGTTGGGAAACTGGAACTCCGTCGCGTCCTGATTGTGAATGCGCATCGGGCACCGCGCTCTTCCCGACGCCCGCCAGGCGGCCACATTCTTCTTGGCCATGCGAGCCAGCTCGGGGTTCAGCTCGACGCCAATCACCTCGCGAAACGGCATCTCCGCGGCCAGCAAGAGGCCCCGACCCATCCCCGCGCCCAGGTCGATGAAGCTGTAGCCTTCCGCAGGAAATGCCGGCGGTCTCTCGCGCCACCGCTCGACGATGTCGCGAAAGATCGACGGCGCGACGCCGTAGTAAGCGGTGTTATGGCGGTCATGAGCATGACCCGCCTTCAAATGCCGCCCACTGACCAGCCCGCTGGTCTGCGTCCCAAATTCCAAGTCAAACGGATGGCGCAGAAAGCCATCCTTCACCCGCAGACCGGGCAACATCCGCCGCCTTCCGCCTTTCACCACTGACGCTCCTTGCCTCCGCTATCTCTGTAGTCTGGCACGAAGCGCGAGTACGGAACGAAAAGCGGGGCCTGTTTATACTCGGGTATCGTTGCGCGCGCTCAAATGACATCCTCGACCATGACCGAAGACGCGCTTCTGCACCACGAGTGGCTCGCCGTCGGCTGGTCGTCCAGCGTAAAGGCGGGCGAACTCACGCCGGTGCGTCTGCTCGGTCGCGACGTGGTGCTGTGGCGCGATGCAGGCGGCATTCATGCCTGGGAGGACCTCTGCATTCATCGCGGCGCCAAGCTCTCGCTCGGCCAAGTGCGCAACGACTGCGTGGTATGCCCTTACCACCACTGGACCTACGACGCCTCGGGCAAATGTGTCTTTATTCCGTCGCACCCCGATCAGCCGCCGCCGCTCAAGGCCCGCGCGAATGTCTTTCACGCGCAGGAGAAATATGGCATAGTCTGGGTCGCGCTCGATACGCCATCGCATGAGATTCCATCGTTTCCCGAGGGCGAAGACCCCTCGTTTCGCAAGGTGCTCGCCGGGCCTTATCGCTTCCGCGCCAAGGGGCCGCGCATCATCGAAAACTTTCTCGATGTCGCTCATCTGCCCTTTGTTCACGCCGGCCTGCTCGGCGACCCGAGCCGCGCGCAGATCCAGGACTACGAGGTCGCGACCACCCCCAACGGCGTCGTTGCTCGCGATATCAAGATTTGGCAGCCTGATCCGGATGGAACCGGCAATCCCGCCCAGGTGTTCTACGACTACACCGTCGAACGCCCGCTCACCGCCAGCTTTCGCAAGCGGCAGCAAGGCAAATGCTTCACCATGCTCGATACGGTCACTCCGATCGAAGGAGGCGCCGATCGAGTTGATGAAAGCCTCGCCTGGGTCGTGCTCGCGCTCAACTACGCCGACGACGCCAGCGACGAAGAACTCCGCAGCTTTCAAGACAAGGTCAGCCTGCAAGATAAAGCCATCGTCGAATCGCAGCGTCCCGAGCTGTTGCCGCTCGATCTGCAAGCCGAGCTGCATCTGCGCTCCGACCGCATGGCCATCGCCTACCGCCGCTGGCTGAAAGAAATCGGGATGGTGTACGGGATAGCGTGACCACGTAAAGGAGAGCCACAATCTCGACAACTGCCCACTCGCCGCCGATCCACCGCCCGCGCCGCTTCGTCGCCGGCGATCTCGATGGCTGCTTCGGACTCTTCTTCAGCGGCCTTCCCGACCTGCTGCTCATCGCCGGACTTGCTCCACTCTGCGGTTTCCCTGCGGAGCTGGTTGTTACCCGAATCCTGCCTGGCGTCGCTATCTCTATCTTCGCGGGAAATCTCTTCTACGCCTGGCAGGCCCACCAACTCGCGCAGCGGACCGGCCGCACCAACGTCACCGCGATCCCTTTTGGCGTGAACACGCCGACCATCTTCGCCTACATCTTCCTCATCATGGTCCCGGTCTATCAGCGCACCCACGACGCAACGCTCACCTGGCAGGTCGGCGTCTTCGCCAGCTTGCTCAGCGGAGTCGTGCAGGCCGTCGGCGCCTTCTGTACCGACTGGATGCGCAAAACGATTCCCCGCGCCGCCCTACTCTGTCCGCTTGCCGGAATCGCGATGTCGTTCCTCTGCCTGGGCTTCATCTTCGGCATATTTCAGGCGCCGGCGATCGCGCTCTTTCCAGCAATCATCCTGCTTGGTGTTTATTCCTCGCGCCTGCGCCTGCCATTTCGCATGCCCGGCGGATTACTCTGCCTGATTGTAGCCGCGGTGCTCGTGGCTGTGCTGCGCGCGCTTCATCTCTACACGGTGCAGGCGCCGCCAATCACGGGGATAGGCCTTCATCTGCCGCGCCCGATGAACGTCTTCACCTTTCTGCGCCAGGCCGAGGGCTGGAAATATCTCTCGATCATTCTGCCCATGAGCATCCTCGATACCCTTGTCTCGTTGCAGATACTGGAGAGCGTCAAGATCGCGGGCGACGATTATCCGACCCGTCCCTCGTTGTTCGTCAATGGCTTCGCCACCATAGCCGCCGCGGCCTTCGGCAGTCCCTTCCCAACTTCGCTCTACCTTGGTCATTCCGCATACAAGGCGCTCGGCGCGCGCTCCGGCTACTCGGCTCTCAGTGGAGCGGCGACCATGCTCGTCTGCCTCACCGGACTCGTGCCGCTCGTCCTCCACATCGTTCCGCTTGAGGCGGTCTCGATCGTCATCGTATGGGTCGGCCTGGTGATGGTCGGCGAGACCTTTCGCGATGTGCCCAAAGCCCATGCCGTCGCCGTCGCTCTCGGACTCGTGCCGATGCTCGCCTCATGGACGCTCCAGCTCGTCGATCTCTCCATCCGCAAAGCCGGCTCGACGCTCTTCGCCACAGCATCCGCCTTTGGCAGCGAACTCTCGATCTACGGCCTCATCGCCATCAGCCAGGGAGCGTTGCTGGTCTCGATGATCTGGACCGCCTCGCTTGCGATGACCATCGATCGCCAGTTCCACAAGGCCGCTCTGTGGATGGCCGCTGCGGCAGTCTTCTCCTGCGTCGGATTCATCCACGCCTACACCCTCGCTCCCGACGGCGTGAATATCAGGGTCGGTCTCTTCGCCGCACCGGCCTTCGCATGGAGTTACGCAGCCGGAGCAGCATTCCTGCTCGCTTGCCATTGGTACGCAAAGCGGTCGACAAAGCCGTTTCTAGACGAGGAGTAGAACCAAAGTCCAACATTGGACCTGAAGAGCCGAGGTAGAAAATGCCAAATAAATCAGCAATCTTCAACATCAACTCCATCGCCAAAGCTTTCCCCGCCGAGGCAAGCACAATGCTCATCGACACCCGGCTTACCGACGAACCGGAAGCCAGCGCACGAGTTTTTCGCGTCTATAAGCCGGTGCCGGCGCACTATCACGCCACCTGCGATGAATATCTGCTGGTGATTTCAGGACGCGCGCGGTTCTTCTTCGGCAACGATCCGCCATTCGAACTCGGCCCAGGACAGCTTGTGTTCTTCAAGAAAGGTACCGTTCACGGAACCAGCGAACTCCTCGAAGAACCCTTCGTCGTCTTCTCCGTCGACACCCCGCGGCGCGATCCCAAAGACGTCGTCTTCGTGAATCCCCAAGACGGAACCCCCGAGGAATTTATAGCCAGTCAGGCTTTGTATTGAGGCGTTAGAGAATCTTCTTCCCAAACGCCGACGCGGTCAGCTGCACTGCCAACTCTGCGGTGCGATTTCGTTCGTCGATCACCGGGTTCACCTCGACGATCTCGAAGCTTAACATGCCGCCGTGATCGGCAATGATCTCCATCGCCAGGTGCGCTTCGCGATAAGTCGCTCCGCCGCGTACCGGCGTGCCAACTCCGGGAGCGTCCTCAGGGTCGATCCAATCCATGTCGAGCGAGACATGATAGCCCGCCGTCCCGCGCTTTGCGGCCCTGAGCGCGGATTCCATCACGCTGCGCATCCCGCGCTCATCAATGTCGCGCATCGTATAGACCTCGGTAACGCCCGCGCGACGGATGTTTTCCTTCTCGGCGCCATCGATGTCACGAACCCCGATGATCACGGTATTTTCCGGCAAGACCTTCGGCGAGTATCCGAGGATATTGCTTAACGGCTCCGGTCCAAGCCCGAGGAGCGCCGCCAGCGGCATGCCATGCACGTTGCCGCTTGGCGAGGTGTCGGGCGTGTTGATGTCGGAATGGGCGTCAATCCAGATCAGTCCGATCTTCTGCTCGCGCTGCCGGTAGAACTGCGCGACCCCTGAGACCGTTCCCGCCGCCACCGAATGATCGCCGCCCACCACGATCGGTGTTACGCCTTCCTGAAGGGCCTTGACGACCGCCTCCGCTGCTTTCGTGCAGGTATCGGTGATCTCGTGGAGATAGCGGGCATTCGTCGCTCCGAAACTCTTCGTCTCGGCAATCGCGACAGAGATATTGCCGCCATCTGTCACGGTGTGGCCAAGCGCTTCAAGGCGGGAGGCAAGTCCCGCGACGCGCATCGCAGAGGGCCCCATGTCCACGCCCCGGCGAGACTGGCCAAGATCCAGAGGCACGCCAAGGATGCGAATCTGCCGCAAAGGCGTCGCCTTACCCTGGAACTCTTCTCTTCCGGCGCGACGACCTGCGTCGGAGTCTTGGTCTACGAGAACTGCCGTCGACCTTGCCATACACCCTGCCAATCTTGCCCGATCGCCGAACGCTACGGATACATCCGGTTCAGCGTCCGCGCGAAGGGGATCGTCTCCCGCACATGCTCCAGGCCACATATCCACGCCACGGCACGCTCGATTCCCATGCCAAATCCGGAGTGGGGCACCGACCCATAGCGCCGCAGATCAAGATACCACTGGAAGGCCTCGATTGGCAGGTTGTGCTCCTCGATGCGCTTCTTCAGCAACTCATAAGAAGCCATTCGCTGCGAGCCGCCGATCACCTCGCCATAACCCTCCGGCGCCAGCACGTCGACGCACAGCGCATACTTCGGGTCGATCGGATCTGGCTCCATATAAAAAGCCTTCACTGCCGCAGGATAGCGATGCACCATCAGCGGCCGGTCGAACTGTGAAGACAGATACGTCTCATCCGGCGAGCCAAAGTCATCGCCGTACTCGAACCTGTTCTGGATGAGATCGGGCGCGAGCCCTTTGTCGTAGGCTTCATGCAGCATCGCGACGGCGTCGTCATAGCGCAAGCGCGGAAACGGAGCCTTGATCGCCTGCAGCTTCGTCACATCGCGGCCAATCACCGCGATATCTGCGGCGCGGCGAGTCAGCACGCGCTCGACAATGAAGCTGATGAAGTTTTCGGCCAGCTCCATCAGGTCGTCGAGGCCGGCATAAGCCCACTCCGGTTCGACCATCCAGAACTCGGTCAAATGCCGCCGGGTCTTCGACTTTTCTGCGCGAAAGGTCGGCCCGAACGAATACACCTTGCCCAGCGCCAGCGCCGTGCTCTCGATATAAAGCTGCCCGCTCTGGGTGAGGAAGGCCTCGTCGCCAAAATAATCGACAGGAAAGAGCGTGCTCGTACCTTCGCAGGCCGCCGGAGTAAGAATCGGCGGATCGGTCAGCGTAAAGCCGTTGTCATCGAGATAATCCCGCGCAGCCTTGATGATCTCGGCGCGAATCCGCAAGATCGCCGATTGCCGCGGCGTGCGGATCCACAGATGGCGATGCTCCATGAGGAAGTCGACGCCATGTTCCTTGCGTGTGATCGGAAACGGATCTTCATCGGGAACGCGCTGCACTACCTCGACTGCTTCCACGTCCAGCTCGTAGCCGCCGGGAGCCCGCTTATCGGCGCGGACTTTGCCGGTCACAATCACACTTGATTCCTGGGTCAGCTGCCGAATCGTCTCAAAGGTCTCAGGCGTGACCGCGGCCTTGGGCACAATGCCCTGGATTGTTCCTGTCCCATCGCGAAAGATGGGGAAGAGCAGCTTGCCGCTCTCGCGCAGCGCATAGAGCCAGCCGCGCAGAATTACCGACTGCCCTTCATGCTTACCGATATCGCCAATTGTGGCCAAGACCGCATTTGTCGCAGCCGCTGTTACTGATTCTGAAATTGTCTCGTCTGCCATGTTCTTTTTCCCGATGTTTGTCATTTCGACCGGAGCGCGGAGCGCGCAGTGGAGAAATCTGCGGTTTCAGCGAAGCCGGCGCGAATACATTTCGCACAGGCTCAAATCTCCAGCCGCTCAAAGGCCTTGCGCGCCTTGTCCGCAACCGCATCCACGGTGTCTTCCAGGGAATAGTGGATCTCCAGCAGTCCTGCCTCGACCCTGGGCGTGGTCTTCAATCCGGCCATTGTTTCTTTCCAGTCGATGGTTCCGTCGCCCGGCCAAAGGTGCTCATCTTTTTCGCCGTGGTTGTCATGCAGATGCGTGGAACGGACGTGGTCCTTCAACTCGCCCAGTATCGCCTCTACGCTGCTGGTGATGTTGGCGTGGCCGCTATCGAAACAGACGCCGATATCGCTAAAGTGACCAGTCGTCAGAATCTCTCTCAAATGCGCCGGTTCTGTCACTTCGTTGCGAATGTTCTCGACGTTGAGCTTCACCCCCAGCGGACTGGCAAAGGCGCGCAGATGCTCGAGCGCCGCCATCGAATGCTCCAGCGTGCGCGGGCTCCAGGTATCGTGGCGTTCGCCGAGGTGGACCACCATGTACTTGAGCGGAATCTGCTCCGCGACTTCAATCGCCCTTTTGATCTCGTCCATCGCGTTAATGCGGCGCGATTTCTCCGGATGCACCACATTCACGCCCGGCGCGCCATCGCGTCCCATGTCTTCGTTCGAGTGCAGCGGGGCATGCATCGAAAACGGCAGCACCGGATTGGAACGAAACCACTCGGCCAGTTCGTGAATATGGGTGCGGCTGGTGTAGTCGAAATGCTGCCGCGCCGCGTAGATCTCGATCGCCTCGGCGCCGCTCCGGGCGAGCGCATCCAAAAGTCCGGGATGCAACCGCTGGCGAAGAAATACATGAGTGGAAATGGCTTTCAGCATAAGAAGAATATCGGTCGACTAGCCACGTAAAGCTCGATCGTCGCGGTCTATTGGCTCTGGGCCTATTTTCTCACTCCCGCACGATTCGTGCTGGACTTGCCGTAGTCACCGCCGGGTAACCTAGTAACCAGCCGCCTTGCCATAGCCATGGCGGTTATCGTGGCCGCCCTCTAGCATCCCGGTCCGCGGATCGACCGCGATGCATTCACCATCGCTCCATGTGCGATCGTCGGGTTCGCCGCCATCGAGCTTGTACCCCATTGCCTGTAACCCAGCCATCGTCGCGTCAGAGAAGCCCGGTTCGAGATACAACTTGTCCGGCAGGTATTGATGGTGGAAGCGTGGGGCATCGACGGACTGCTGGATGTTGAGGCCTTCCTCCGCCGCGCTCAGAAAGATATTCGCCACCGTGGTAATGATGCGCGAGCCGCCCGGCGATCCGAGCACATACCGCAGCATGCCGTCTTTCAACACGATCGTCGGCGTCATGCTCGACAGCGGCCGCTTGCCCGGCGCGATCCCATTTGCCGGTCCCTGGATCAGCCCATACATGTTGGGCGCGCCTTGCTTCGCCGCGAAATCGTCCATCTCGTCGTTCAACACGAAGCCCAATCCCTCTGCGGTCGCACCCGAGCCGAACCAGTTATTCAGCGTCGTGGTTACAGCGACTGCATTTCCGTCGGAGTCGACGACCGAGTAATGGGTGGTGTTCCCATGGTCTGGAATTTTGCCCGCAGCCTTCGGCGGAGGCGGCAGAAATCCAGCGGGACGCTTGAGGCTTGCCGACGGCGTCGCCTGGTCTTCTTCAATGCCTCGGCGCCATGCCGCCGCATATTTCTTGTCCAGCAGCTGTTCCACGGGAATCGTCGTAAAGTCGGGATCGCCAAGATAGTCGCCGCGATCCATAAACGCGCGCCGATACGCTTCGACGATCAGGTGCATCTCCGCTGGCATCCGGTCGCCCAGCCGCGACAGGTTGTAGCCCTCGAGAATGTTCAGCGCCTCGATCAACGCGACGCCCCCGGAAGATGGCGGCGGCGAGCTGATGATCGTGTAGCCCTGGTAGGTCCCGGTCAGCGGCTCGCGCTCTTTCACCTGGTAATTTGCCAGGTCGCGCTCGGTGATCAAGCCTCCGTCTTTGCGGATCGCTTTGGCGATCTCCTTCGCTAGGTCGCCGTGATAAAAGCTGTCCGGATTGTCGGCGATGCGCTGGAGCGTGCGCGCCAGCTCCGGCTGGCGGAAGAATTCGCCCGGCCGGTAGTAGTTCCCGCCGCGCTGAAAGATGCGCTTCGACTCAGGAAAGAGCGAGAGCTCCTTGTCGTGCAGGTCCTCGGCCTCATCGGTCGAGAGCACGAAGCCATCGCGCGCCAGTCGCAGCGCCGGCTGCATCACCCGCTTCAGGTCTAGGCGGCCATATTTCTTCTCCGCATAAACCATGCCGGCCACCGAGCCGGGCACGCCGATCGCCTTGTAGCCGACGATGCTTGCCTCGGGGATCACATCGCCCTTGGCGTCGAGGTACATGTTGGCCGTCGCGGCCAGCGGGGCTTTCTCGCGATAGTCGATGAACGTCGATTTCCCCGTGTGCAGGCGAATCAGCATGAAGCCGCCGCCACCAATATTCCCCGCCGCGGGATGCACGACCGCCAGCGCAAAGCCCGTCGCGACCGCCGCATCGATCGCGTTGCCGCCCTCGCGCATGATCTCCACGCCGGCGTCGGCCGCCAGGTGGTGAACACTCACCACCATCGCATGTTGGGTGCGCACCGGCTGCTCTTTCATATAGTCGGCAGTCGGCCCTTGCGCGGCCACCGGGCTGGCGGCCAGGGTCAGCGAGATTGTGAAAACAGAGATGTTTCGAAAGGTTATCGCGAGGGGCATCGTAGCAGGGATTGTAACCCGAGATCTTCGCCCCACTCAGGTATTTTCCCGGGTTAGGTATTTTCCGGCTTAAGTGTTTTGCGGATCGACGCTCTGAAATCCGTAAGTCTCATAATGCGTCGAGAGCTTGCCGTTCTCGATCCGCGCTACGGTAAATCCTTCCGGCGTTCCCATCCTGGTGCCATGCCACCAGTTCCCGCAAACGGCCCCGCTGGTGATGTAGGGCACGCCCTTCCACTCCACTCTTTCGTTGATGTGGGTATGTCCCTGGAGGACGCCGAGGACATTGTGTCCATCGAAGAGGGCAATCACCTCGTTGGCATTGGCCACGCTCAGGCCATGATGCTTCGGCGGCGTCGCAGGGACTGGCAGGTAAGAGTCAAAAGCGGTCACCAGCGGAATATGCACGGAAACGATAATCGGCGTCGTTGCGGGCAAAGCCTTCAAATCGGACGCGAGCCACGCCAGTTGCGCCGCGTCTATCCGCCCCTCGTAGGCGCGATCTTCGGTGATGCCGATCGAGTCGAGGACTATGAAATGCACTCCCTTATGGTCGAAGGAGTAGTAGGTCTTGCCGAAGCGCTCCTCAAACATCTTCTTTCCATAGAGCGGATCGGTCGGCGAAACGCCGCTCGCCGGATAGACCCCGAAAACATCATGGTTCCCGATTGTGTGATGGAGCTTCATGCCCAGATCCTGCTCGGTCTTGCCATAGAGATCGAAGAGGCTTGACGCGCGCTCGCGAGGCACCGCCAGCGAATCGAAGACATGGTCTCCACCCTGGATGGCAAAGTCGCTCTTGATCGTACGCGCCTTCTTGAAGCACTGGTCGCAGCCTTGCGCCGCATTCAACTCCGGCTCGAGGTGGGTGTCGGTGATGAAGAGGAAGGTGAAGTCCTCGACTCCTGAATTTGGGTTCGCGGTCGTTTGACCGAATAGTGGGGTGCGTAGGGCGGTCGATAGAGTGGCAGCGCCCGTCATAGCAATGAATTTTCTGCGGCTGAATGTGCTCACGCTCATCACTCTACCCCAACTCAGGTAATACCAAGGTAAAACGTTCTTCCGCGCCATACGACTGCCGATACAGTACGAAGTCGTTGCTTTTCTCACTTGCAGGAGCAGAACAGTGAAGGTCACTAGCAAAGGACAGGTAACGATTCCGCGGGAGATTCGCGAACAACTCGGCTTCTTGCCCCACACCGAGGCCGAGTTTCGACTTGTTTGGAGACCATGCGGAGATACGGAAGGCATCGGCCCGTCGGCACGAAATCTCGGGGACAAAGGGCGATAGAGGCTCTCCGCGTGATCGCTGAAGCCCTATTACCATGGACGAGATAATGGCCTTAACCCGTGGGGAGGCGGAATAAAGTACGCCCGACGCAGTCGGAGGTTATTTAGTCTTATTGAAGAAATCGAACGGCTAAGCTCAACTTCTTATGTCCACCCGCGTCCGCTCCCATTCCAAGATCAACCTCGGCCTAGCCATCGGCCCGAGCCGCCCGGACGGCTTCCATGCCCTGACCACGCTCTACCAGACCCTCGAACTCCACGACTTGGTCACGGTGAACGCAACCCTTCTCGAATCAATAAAGCCTACCAGCATCCGCATCACCTGCAACCATCCCGGAGTTCCCACCGACAACCGTAATACCGCCTGGCGGATGGTCGAAAAAGCTCTCACGAAACTCGGCGTCGCCGCCGAAGTCCACATCGATATCGACAAGCGTCTGCCGGTCCAGGGTGGCCTGGGTGCCGGCTCGGCCAACGCGATCGCCGCTCTCATCGGACTGGAACACGAGCTCGGCCTCCAGTTATCCGGCTCAGGTCTATCTGGCCCAGACCGCCTCGCGCTCGCCGCCGAGATCGGCTCCGACGTACCGCTGTTCCTCGTCGGTGGCGCCGTCCTCGGCCTCGGCCGCGGCGAGGAGGTCTACCCGCTCCCCGATTTCCCTTCTTATGAATGCGTGGTCGCCATTCCCGACGTCAGCGTCTCCACGCCTCAGGCTTTTCGCGACTGGGACCAGCGCGCTACCGTACAGCCCTATCCCGCTGAAAACTTGACCTCATCCCCTTACTCCGATACTCTTAAAGAGTTGAGTCGGTCTCTTGCTTCTGCATGGAGCATGCCGCACTCCTCCGGTGTCTCGCCCCAACGGGGAGACCTGGCCGAGAATCCGCTTCTCGCGCTTGTCCGAACCGGGATTGAAAACGACTTCGAAAAGGTCGTCTTTCCTCAATACCCCCTTCTCGGAAACATCAAGCGCATTCTTGCGGTTCCTGATCCAGAAGCATCGGAGCAGTCGGTTCTCTACGCGGCACTCTCCGGTTCGGGTTCAGCCGTTTTCGGGCTTTACGCAACCACGGAAGCAGCGAAATCGGCACAGCATCGCTTGGGTCAGTTGGGCGTAACCACCCATCTCACCCGAACGCTGCCGCGAGCGGAGTATTGGCGCAACATGAGATTGAGTTAGCTCTCGCAGCAAGATCGGACAAGACACCCTGATTCGTGAGCAGTTACACTTACAGGTGTTCCGGCCACTGGGCGCTGGTTACTGGGCGATTGATAGACTAATGGTAGGTCAAGTGCCTTTGGAGCACTTCGTCTAGGTTCGAATCCTAGTCGCCCAGCCAGAGTTTTAGGGCTTCGGACATTCGGAAGTAGAAGTTTTCTCTCGAGTTGCAGGAATCCGGCACAAAAGGGCCGGGTAAAACCAGGCAGCAGGACAACCAACGCAAACCAGCTTGGGAGGTTCTAGTGAAAGCGGAAACCGCGGAACTGTTCGAAATTGCCCCTGAAATTGCGGGCGCGCAGGAGTTATCGGCTCAACGCACCAAACCGGCGGAGAAGAAACGGTCTTCGCGCAGTGAAGACAAGCGCTTCAAGATATTTTCCGGGTCGGCCAACCGCAAGCTGACCGCAGAGATATGCGACATCATCGGGCTGCCGCTGGGCGAAACAAAGATGCAGCGCTTCGCCGATGGGGAGATTTACTTCCAGCTGCTCGAGAACGTTCGCGGTGTCGACGTTTTCGTGGTGCAGCCGACATGTAATCCGGTAGATCAGCACCTGGTGGAGTTGCTGATCATGATCGACGCGCTCAAGCGGGCGTCGGCCGGAAGGATCACCGTGGTCGTGCCTTATTACGGTTATGCCAGGCAGGACCGCAAAGATCGGCCTCGCGTCGCGATTTCGTCGAAGCTGATCGCCGATTTGATCACCACCGCCGGTGCGAACAGGGCCCTGTTTATGGACCTGCATGCGGCGCAGATACAAGGCTTTTTCAATATTCCGGTCGACCATATGTTCGCCAGTCCGGTGATGGTGAGCTACTTCCGGAAGCTGGATCTGCCGAACCTGACTGTGGTTTCGCCGGACGCGGGCGGTGTGGAGCGCGCACGGTTTTTTGCGACGAAGATGGGGGCTCCGCTGGCCATTGTCGATAAGCGGCGGACCGACATCAACGTCACCGAAGTGATGAATGTGATCGGCGATGTGCAAGGCAAAACCTGCCTCATCATCGACGATATTGTGGATACCGCCGGTACGCTGGTGAAGACCGTCGATGCGCTGCTCGACAGCGGCGCAACCGGGGTCTACGCCTGCGCCTCGCATCCCGTACTGTCGGGGCCGGCGATCCAACGCATTTCAGAGTCGAGATTAGAGCAGTTGGTGGTGACAAACTCCATCCCGCTGCGCGAAGAGGCGCAGAAGGTGGAAAAGATCAAGGTGCTCTCGATTGCCGGCTTGCTTGCCCGCGCCATCGAAAGCATCCACATGGAAACCAGCGTCAGCACGCTGTTCAGCTAGTTGTCAGTCGTCGGTTGTCAGTCCTCAGTTCGTTCTGTGAAGACAAGACGGCTTGGTAGGAAACGAAACAGAAAGGGAGCGGTACAGCTTCAGATGGAAATCTGAAGACTGAAAACTGAGAACTGAAAACTTCAGTTCCGGCCGTGCCCGAAAGGAAAGAATATGCCGTCAATCACTGAAGTAGTAGCAGCCACCCCGCGTGAGGGAAAATTCAACAAGAACGCCGCGCGTCGCGTTCGCGTTCAGGGCAAGATTCCGGCCGTCGTCTACGGCGCCAAAGAACCCGCACAGGCTATTGAGCTCGATCCCAAGCAGATGCTGCGCATCCTGCACTCCGAGTCGGGCCACAACTCGATCTTCGACCTGGAAGTTTCAGGATCATCCATCAAAACCAAGGTGATGATCGTCGATTGGCAGTACGAGCCGATCAAGGACCGCCTCATCCACATCGATCTCAAGCGAATCGCCATGGACAAGGTGATGAAGGTCCAGGTGCCGGTCATGCTGGACGGCATCCCGGTCGGCGTCAAGGTCGGTGGCGGCATCCTCGACCAGGTGTTGCGCGAGGTCGAGATCGAGTGCTTGCCCGCGGACATTCCCAGCCACATCAACGTCGACGTTACTAACCTGGCCTTTGGCGATGTGCTGCGCGTTTCCGATCTTCCTCATGGCGGCAAGTTCAAGTTCCTCGATGACGAGAACGCGACGATTGCTCACGTAGTCTCGATCAAGGTTGAAGCCGAACCGACAGCAGATGCGGTCGCGGCCGCAGCCCCGGCCGAACCGGAAGTCGCCAAGAAGGGCAAGCAGGACGCGGATGCCGCAGCCGCTGCTCCGGCCGGCGACAAGAAGGCGGCGAAGAAGTAAACCTTGGCGGATTCTCCGGAACAGATCAGCCAGCCAGCCGGGCCCTCCGATACCGAACCTGGTCATCGATCAGGCGGGGGGTCGGGAAAAGTGCTGGTGGTTGGTTTGGGGAATCCGGGCATTGAGTATCAGTTCACACCGCACAATGCCGGCTTTCTCGCGATCGACAGAATCGCAAGTGAGCACGGCGCGGTGGTAGCAAACCGGCATTGCCGGTCATTAACGGCGACGGTCAGGATCGCGAGTAGAGACGTGGTTCTGGCCAAACCCGAGACATTTATGAACCTGAGCGGCACTGCTGTTCAGGCGCTGGTTAGGGAATACGAAGTCGATTCGCAGCAGGACCTCATCGTGCTGTACGACGAGGTCGAGTTTTCGCTCGGAGCTTTGCGCGTCCGCGAACGAGGCAGTTCCGGAGGCCACAACGGAGTGAAGTCCATCTCCGGGGCATTGCGCAGTGAAGAGTGGATTCGCATCCGGATCGGCGTTGCTCCTGAGCTGCCGGCAGCCGCGGAATCGGCCCGCCGCCAGCGCAAGGAATATGTTCTGACACCCTTTCGCAAGGCGCAGCTGGAAGTACTGGACAGCGTGCTCGATAAGGTGTCGAAGGCAGTGGAAACGATCCTGGCGCAAGGCGTTGGCGCCGCGATGAATGAGTTTAATAAGCGGGAGCAAAACAGCTCTGCTTAATGGTGGAAGCCGTGGCCTTTAGGCCACGGAATAAAGCCAAGGAAATAAGGGCTTTTAGGCCTGGGCAAGAAATGTAACTGTCACCGTGGCGAATATTGCATATTCATAAACGGGGGCGAGAAAAGAGAAGCGAAATGGTGCAACGTTTTTACGAAGTGATGTTCATCGTCCGTCCCGACGTGCTCGACGAGGATCTCGACAAGCTGATCGCCGGCATTGAAACCACGATCACCTCTGGCGGAGGCGCGATCCGTTCGATCGAAAAGCTCGGTCGCCGCAAGCTCGCCTACACCGTCCGCAAGTTCAACGACGGAAACTACGTCCTGCTCACCGTCGACGCCGATGGCAAGCTCATCGCCGAGGTCGAGCGCCGTCTGCGCGTCATCGAGCAGGTGATCAAGTACATCACCGTTCGCATGGACGAAGAGACCAAGCGCCTCGACAAGGTCAAGGCCCTGCGCGCCAGCCGCAAGAAGCTCAGCGCCCAGCCCGTTGCTCCGGCGCCAGTCGCCGCTGAGGCTGCTCCTGTTGCTGAGGCTGCTCCGGTGGTTGCTGAGCCAGTGGCAGAAACCGCTGCCGCTGCCGTCTAGACTTTCAGGCGCTTTGGAAGTGAAGCGCCCTTTGCTTTAGATTTGCTGACGAAATTTGTCGAGACCCCGACAGGCATCTCGACCAAAGAAGGAATGAGGAAATTATGGCTGACGAAACCCCAGCACCAGCACCAAGAACTGACGCTCCCGCGCGGAGCGAACATTCCGGCCCGTCGAACTCCGGCCATTCCGGCTCAGGCTACCAGGGACACAGCTCCGGCCCGCGTCCTGGCGGTCCCGGCGGCGGTCGTCCCTCCGGCCCCGGTGGCCCCGGCGGTGGCGGACGCAAGTTCTTCCGCCGCAAGAAGGTCTGCAAGTTCTGCACCGAGAAGATCGATGCGATCCCGTACCGCGAGGTTCGCCTGCTGCAGCAGTTCGTCGCCGAGCGCGGCAAGATCGTCCCGCGCCGCCTGACCGGTGTTTGCACCACGCACCAGCGCAAGCTGACGCGCGCCATCAAGCAGGCCCGCAACATCGCCCTGCTGCCCTTCGCCGCCCGCTTCTAGTTGGTGTCGAACCGCTGCTCCGTTTTGTCATCTCGACCGGAGCGAAGCGGAGTGGAGAGATCTGCGGTTGCAGTGGAGTGTTAGGGATCGAAACAATTGGGTGCCGCAGGTTCCGTATCTGAGGCTTCGAGCATTCATCCCGGCGAAGTAAGAACTTAGGACCTGGAGATTCGTTATGGAAGTCATTCTGAAAGAAGACGTCAACAACCTCGGCCATCGCGGAGACGTGGTCAAGGTAGCCGCCGGCTACGGCCGCAACTACCTGCTGCCTCAGAATCTGGCGATGGAAGCGAACGCGAACAACAAGGCAGTCATCGAGCAGATGAAGAACTCGGCTGTCCGCAAGTCGGCCAAGGAGAAGACCGAGGCCGAAGCGCTCGTCGCGCAGCTCGACGCCATCGCCCTCACCTTCGCCCGCAAGACCGGCGAAAACGACCACCTCTTCGGTTCGGTCACCTCGTCCGATATCGCGCAGCAGCTCGAAGAGAAGGGCTTCACCATCGACCGCCGCAAGATCCACCTCGACGAGCCGTTGAAGTCGCTCGGCGATTTCCTGGTGCCGGTCCGCCTGCACCGCGAAGTTACCGCGCACGTCAAGGTCGTTGTAAAGGCTGAAGACGCGGTCTAATTTTAAGCACCACCCAAGGGCGGCCTAGAAGCCGCCCTCGGCTTCGGCGTCAGGAGTGGGTCTTCCAGATGATTGAAAATCCAGAACTGGCTGCTGATGTCAGTCAACTTCTAACGAGAACATTCGATTCTCTCGGTGAATCGATATTGCGTGTCAACGCGAGTTGCAGTGATGCCGACGCTCTAGCCTACCGCCAAAAAATTGGCGACATCTTCTATGTCATTGTGTTCGGCATTCTGGAACCTCTATACGAGAAGCATCCGCAACTCAAACCGTCAGACTGGGATGCGACCAAAGCCTGATATCGGATCGCTCTCGCATAGAAGCGCTTTAAAATAGCTACATGGCCGCGCATCACGACAAGCCCCTCGCGATTTACTACGAACAGCAGCACTGGTTCAAACCTCTCTTCGCAGAACTCGACCGCCGCGGCACGAACTACGTCCGCCTGAACGCCGTCGAGCATTCCTACTCCGCCGAAGACCATCCCGAAGAAGAATATTCGCTCGTCGTCAACCGCATGAGCCCCTCGGCCTGGAACCGCGACCACGGCGACGCCATCTTCTACACCCTCGGCTATCTCGAACACCTCGAGCGCCGCGGAGTCCGCGTCATCAACGGCCTCAAGGCCTATCGCACCGAACTGTCCAAAGCCGCGCAGCTATCTCTACTCGACAGCCTCGACCTTCCCGGTCCCAAGGCACGCGTCATCCACCGCGCCAGCCAGGCGCTTGCTGCTGCCGAAGGTCTTCGCTGGCCCATCGTTGTTAAGCCCAACATTGGCGGCAGCGGAGCAGGCGTCAAACGCTTCGACACTGCCCAGGGTCTCGCGCTTGCGGTCTCTGAAAACGCTCTCGTCTTCGGGCTCGACTCCACCGCGCTAGTTCAGGAGTTCATTCCCGCCCGCGATGCGCATATTGTTCGCGTCGAGGTGCTCAACGGCCGCTATCTCTACGCGATTAAGGTCCACATCACGGGCGAGACATTCGATCTCTGCCCGGCCGACATCTGCCGGACCACCGACGGTGTCGATCTCAATCGCGGAGCCTGCGCCATTGATGCGCCTAAGACAGGAATCAGCGTCGAAGCCTACACGCCTCCCGCCGAAGTCATCGCCGATGTCGAACGCATCATGCGCCACTCCGGCATCGAGCTCGGCGGCGTTGAATACATGACCGACGACCGCGACGGCCAGCGCTACTACTACGACATCAACGCGCTCTCCAACTTCGTCGCCGACGGCCCTCGTGTGATCGGCTTTGATCCTTTTGCCAAGCTCGTCGACTGGCTCGAAGCCGAAGCTGCCAAAGCCTCAGGTCACCAGCTCGTCGCGCAAGAGGCGAGATAAATGCGCTACGGATTCTGGCTCCCTGTCTTTGGCGGATGGCTACGCAATGTAGACGAAGAGCGGATGGAGCCGACCTGGGACTACGCCAGTCGCCTGGCCCAGCGCGCCGAAGAGATCGGCTACGACCTCACCCTCATCGCCGAGCTGAACCTCAACGACATCAAAGGAGTCGAAGCGCCATCGCTCGATGCCTGGTCAACCGCCGCCGCGCTCGCAGCCGTCACCAAGAAGCTCGAGCTTATGGTCGCCGTGCGCCCTACGTTTCACAATCCCGCGCTCCTCGCCAAGCAAGCCGCGAATATCGACCACATCGCCAACGGTCGCCTCACGCTCAACGTCGTCTCCAGTTGGTGGGCCGACGAAGCCACAAAATACGGAGTCCATTTCGAACAGCACGGCGACCGTTACGCCCGCACCTCGGAGTGGCTGGATGTCGTCAACGGCTGCTGGTCGCAGCAGCATTTCACTTACTCCGGCAAATATCACAGTGTCGGTGACAATATCCTCTCGCCCAAGCCAGTTGCGCAGCCGAGGCCTACGCTCTATGCCGGCGGAGAGTCGGAAACCGCCAAGCAGCTCATCGCCGCGAAGTGCGATGCTTACCTGATGCACGGCGATCCTCCAGAAATTGTCGCAGCTAAAGTTACAGATATGCGCCGACGCCGCGAACAGCTCGAATTGCCGCCGCTGAAATTCGGCGTCGCCGCCTACGCGATCGTTCGCGACAGCGAAGCCGAGGCGCAAAAGGAGCTCGCCCGCATCACCGACGTCCGCCAGTCCGCGCGTGGCTACGCGAACTACCAACAGTGGATCACCGGCTCGAACCTTGAACAGAAGATCTCGCTCGAGGATTATTCCGTCTCCAATCGCGGCCTTCGCAGCGGCCTGGTCGGAACGCCGGAGCAGATCGGCGCCCGCCTCGAGGAGTTCACCGCCGCAGGAGTCGATCTTGTCCTACTGCAGTCCAGCCCGCAGATGGAAGAGATGGAGCGCTTCGCCGCGCAGGTGATCCAGCCGGCTGCAGCCGCCACTCGCAATTAGATCGCGGCTTCTCCGCGGCCGTCCGCTATAATCCAGCAAAACCAGAAGGTGACATGCGAAGAAACCTGTGGCTCGCGGCAGTGGTGTTTTTCGTTGTATCTGGATCGGCCTTTGCGCAGAAGCGCAACATCACGGAGAAGGACCTCTTCAGCTTCGTCTGGGTCGGCGATACTCAGGTCTCGCCCGATGGCAGTCGCGCTGTCTTCGTCCAGACCACGGTCAATGCGAAACACGACGGCTACGCCACCGCGCTCTATCTTCTCGATCTCACGCAGCCGGGCGCGAAGCCGCGCCAGCTCACCAACGGGCCGCACGACAGCCAGCCGCGCTGGTCGCCCGACGGCAAGCAAATCGCCTTTGTTCGCGCCGTTGAGAAAGATGGCAAGCCCCAGCCAGGCGCAAGTCTTCGTGCTGCCCATGGCCGGCGGCGAGCCGATGCAGCTCAGCTCGCTGAGCAAAGGCGCGGTCTCGCCGCAGTGGTCTCCCGACGGAAAGTCCATTAGCCGTGGTCAGCGAGGTGTCGCTCGTTCCGGAGAAGCCGGGAGAAGCCAGGCGATAAAACTGGAGACCAGGCAGACAAGCCCGCAGACAACTCCGATGACGCCGCCAAGCCCGACGACAAGAGCGCCAAGCCTAAGGATGAAGAGCACAAGAGCGACGTGCGCATCATCACCAAGGCCGTCTATCGGTTCAACGGCGAGGGGTACATCGACACGAAAGTCGCGACGCAGCTCTTTCTCTATTCGATTCCGGCGCCCGGCGAGAAGGTAGCGCCGGCCACGCAGCTCACCGACGACCGCTTTGGTGTGGATGAGTATTTCTGGATTCCAGGAGGAGGGCGCATCGACTATTCCTCGGAACACGTCGACGAGCCTTACTATGAGCTTCCGCACTCCGAGCTTTATCAGGTTTCGACTGAAGCGTCTGCCGCCGGTAAGGTGCCGGCGAAGCAGGTAAGCACGCTGGTCGCGAAGATTCCTTTTGGAGCAGACGGTTTCTCGCAGTCGCCGGATTGGCATCGCATCGCATTTCACGGGGAGAACCAGCCTTCCCCGCCACGCTCCCATCAGCAATCGGACCTCTTCATCCTCGATCTCGGCGTGGCGCAATCCACCCCGGACAAACCCTATATTTTTCACCTTACTGATGACTATGACTACGAGATGGGCTCCGGCGTCGGAGGCGACAATGCTGCACCGCGAGCCGGCGGGCGCAGCGTTCTGAAGTGGTCGCCCGATGGCAAATCCCTCATCGATGTCGTAGGAAAGAACGGCAGCGCCATCCTCGTCTCCGTCGATGCAATTTCAGGCGCCGTCACCGAGCTCACCGCCGAGAAGCAAGCCGTCCAGGGCTTCAGCACTTCGCCGGACAACAAGCGAATCCTCGCCCTGATATCGACTCCGATCAACATCGGCGACTTGTTCTCGATCGTGCCCGACGGCTCGAAGCAGCAGACTCAGCTTACCCACGTCAACGAAACACTCTTCTCGCAACTGAACCTGACCATGCCCGAAGACATCATGGTCACGCCGACCGTTAACGCCAAAGACATCGACAACCACCCTATCGAAACCTGGGTGCAGCGTCCACCCGACTTCGATCCCGCAAAAAAATATCCGCTCATCCTCGACATCCACGGCGGTCCGCACTCGGCCTATGGATGGGTATTCGACCAGGAATTTCAATGGTTTGCGGCGAAGGGCTATGTCGTCGTCTATCCCAACCCGCGCGGCTCAACCACCTACGGGCAGAAGTTTGCCAACGTCATCCAATACAACTATCCCGGCGACGACTTCCACGATCTTATGGACGCCGTCGACGCGGTGGTGAAGCTCGGCTATGTCGATTCGAACAAGCTCGGCGTTACCGGAGGCAGCGGCGGCGGCCTGCTCACCGACTGGACCGTCACCCAGACCAATCGCTTCAAGGCCGCGGTCGCACAGCGCGACATCACCGACTGGTCCAACTGGTGGTACACCGCCGACTTCACGCTCTTCCAGCCGACGTGGTTCAAGGGCGCGCCGTTTGAGCAGACCGAGGAGTTCAAACAGCATTCGCCCATCACCTACGTGACCAACATCAAAACCCCGATGATGTTTATTCTCGGCGAGGCCGACTATCGCACTCCGCCAACCGCCGGCGGCGAAGACTTCTTTCGAGCGCTCAAATATCGCCATATCGATACGGTGATGGTCCGCTTTCCGGGCGAGAGTCACGAGCTCTCACGCAGCGGCCAGCCCTGGCATCGCGTCGAGCGGTTGGAAAATATCATCAACTGGTTCGACAAGTATTTGATGGGCACGGCAGAGCCGCAATACGACGTCGTACCGCCAACTGCCGCTGTGGCGAAATGAGCTAGCGGCCTTCGCGCAGCCGATACGCCAGGCGTTCGGGCAATCCGGCGTGGATGATCTTCACCTGCGCCGCGCGCACGTCGTAGGGGATGCGCAGGAAGCTCATGGTCATCCGTTCCTCGTCAAAGAGCCCGCACGCGGCGCGCCAGTCGTGGTCGCGCGGTTGCCCTACCGATCCTGGGTTAATCAGGTAGCGCGCGCTCGCGCGCAGCTCGATCTCGCACTCCTCCGCGCCGTTACGCGTCGTGTAATGCGGATTCAGCTTGAACATCGTCTCTCCATCGGTTGCAAAGCCCCCCTGCAGATGCGTATGCCCAAAGAAATTGATCCGTGCCGAGGTGATTTGCAGCGGGTCCCACGCATCGCGCATCGACAGAATGTATTCGTCTTCGTCGAGCGGCGACCCGTGCATCACGCTGACCTCGGAAGCGTGACTGCCGTTGCCGCCGCCCGAACCATTCCCCGACTTTGCGTAGGGGTCGAGCGGCCCATGCTCGAGAGCCTGCAGCCATGCTGTGTGCTCCGCGCTCAGGTTCGTCTGCGTCCACTGCGCGGCGCGCGTGGCGATGGGGTTGAAGTCCTCGAGCGACATCAGCCCGCAACAGGCGCGGTCATGGTTGCCGCGCACAAAGACCGCGCCTAGATTGCGCACCCGCTCGATCGACTCGTTGGGGCTCGCTCCGTAGCCAACTGTGTCGCCCAGGTTCCACACCGTGTCGTGCGCCGGAGCGGCCTCGAGCACAGCCTCGAGCGCGTCGATATTGGCATGAATGTCGGAAAGGATCAGGACGCGCATGGCAGGGTGAATCCGGAACAAGCAACTTGAACGGGTCTCATAAACGGGCAAATGAACCTTGCTGCACGGATGCGGCCGCCATCGAAGCGGGCCGCATGAAGACGGATACAAAGCGCCTGCCCATCTATGAGACCGGTTCTCTGCAATGTTACAGGATTGCTTCCACGCCTTGCATGTTACCCCCGTGCTCTCTCAACCTCGCGGCCCGGCTATTCAGCCTGCCGAACCCAACGCCCCGGCGCCAGCTCGACCAGGGGCCCGCGTGCTGCTTCCGCCTCGCCCGGCAGCGTCGCCAGTGGAGCATTTCTGTCCGTCGCCATCGTCGGCACCGCGCCCAGCAGGCTCACGGTATATGGATGCAGCGGATGGTGGAAGACCTCGCGCGCCGAACCACTTTCGAGCGACCTGCCGTGCCGCATCACCATTACCCGGTCGGCCACCTGCGAGACCACCGCCAGATCGTGAGAGATAAAGAGCATCGCTAATCCAAACCGCCGGCGAAGATCGGCCAGCAGCTCCAGTATCTGCGCCTGCACGGTCACATCGAGCGCCGTGGTCGGCTCATCGGCGATGAGCAGCTTGGGCCGGTTGGCAATGGCCATCGCAATGAGAATCCGCTGCCGCTGCCCACCCGAGAACTGGTGCGGATAATGCCCATACCGGCTCGCCGCCTCGGGAATCGCGACCGCATCGAGCGCCTCAACCACAGCTTGGCGTACCTGCTTCTGCGAAAGCCCAGACTGGTGTGCGCGGATCGCCTCAGCCACTTGTTCGCCGATGGTCATGACGGGGTTGAGCGCGGTCATCGGCTCCTGAAAGACAATCGCAATCTCGCGTCCGCGGAGCTTTCGCATGGCCTCATTCGGGAGCGCCAGTAAGTCGACGCCGTTGAACGAGATCGACCCTTCCACCCGCGCCGCCGCGTCGAGCAGGCGAAGAATCGCGAGCGCCGTCACCGATTTGCCCGAACCCGATTCCCCAACCAACCCGAGCACTTCACCTGCCGCGATCGAAAGGCTTAAATCGGACACGACCAACCGCTCCGCGCCACGCGAGCGAAACCAGATCGACAGTCCCTTGATTTCGAGAAGGAAAGGCATAGGGAAGCTTTGATTATCAACCAGAGGGAGGCACCCTATTTCAGCGCGGAAAATTCAGCCTTAGCCTGCGCAAGCTGCGGAAGATCGGGGTCGGCGTCTTTCCAGGTGTTGAAGAAATCGTGATACGCCTGCTTGGCTCCGGCGGTGTCTCCCTGCATGGCGAGGGCGCGGGCGAGGCCGAGCTGGGCCTGGGGATAATCCTGCAGGGGACTTTGACCGTTCATCATCGTCGCTCCTTTCGCGGCAACGACCTTGCGGAAGGCATCGGCGGCGCTGGCGCCGTTGTGCAGGTCAAGGTAAGCCAGACCGCGAAGGTACTCCTGCTGGCTGACCAGGTTGTAGCTGCCCATTGCATCGAGGTCGCGCAGGGCCTGATCTGGATGTCGATGAAGCAGCTCGTCGGCGGCACGGGTCTGAGGCAGATACAGAGTATTGAGCAGGGTATCGTTGGGGTATTTCGCTGACAGCTCCTCAAGCAGGGGAAACACCAATTTGGCCTCTCCGCAGAGCGCCGCCGGCAAACCGGCGTTGCGCACCGTTGCCTTGGATTTGTCCAGGGCAAGGGCCTGCTTTACGAGCGCTGGGACGTCTTTGCACATGCCGGCGAGGGCCTTGCCCTGGGCCTTACTCGACAGAATATTCGCTGCGACATCTGGAAGTCTCTGCTGTTCAGCCTGATCGAAGGCTTTTTGGTAAAGGGCGTCTGCGTCGCGATAGCGCCCCTCGAATTCCCTAACCTGGGCGGTGTTTTGGAGAACGAGATATTCCTCAGGCTTGCCAGCAGCCCAGTCGATCTGTTGCTGCATTGCAGCCTGGTCGCCTAGCAGGAAGTAAAGCGGTATCAAGACGGTACGATATTCGACGGAGTCTGCGAGGCCGAGCCGAAGATCATGGTCGGTTATCTCTCTGGCCTTGGTGAACTCGTTCAGTGCAGCGTAGTTTACGGCCTGGTTCTGCCGCGCGATCATGTCGTCTGGCTGCCGGTCGAGGGAGCGCTGCGTGGCTGCCGTCCCCTTTTCGTAGTCGCCGACGGTCGAATAGGCTTCTCCCAGGTTGTCCCAGTAGGTCGCACTTTGCGGATAGGTTCGAGTCGCCAGCTCCAGAGTTTCGATTTCCTTGGTCAGGTCGCCAGTGACCTGGTCATAGTAGTGTCCGTCGATGTAGAGCTTTTCGCGTTCGCTGACATTGGCGGAGAGGTCGTAGGCCTTCTGAAAATATTCCATCGCCTTTCCAGCGGCCCCGGAGTTGCCGTATACGACTCCCAGCCTCGCCCAGGCCATGGCAAATTTGGGGTCCAGCTCGATGGCCCGCTTGTAATGTCCTTCGGCCTCAGGAATATCTTTTTGTTGAAGGTGTTCCACATCTCCCAGCGCGTATGCTCGAAACGCCTCAAGCGATGGCGTCGTCGCCTGGCCGAGCGGGGTGTCGAGTTTCTGAATGGAGCTCAGAGACTCGCCAAGGCGGCCGCGCAGGGCGGTAGTCGCCTGGTCGAGAGCGGCGAGGACATGCTCCTTGTCGGAGGCCTGGGCCTGCTCGCTGGCGATCGAGTCTCCGTTGGCCGTCGATTGCGCCTCAAGGGTGACGATGTAATCGTTGCCGAGCCGGGAGATCGTTCCATTGATGATCGCCTTGATGCCTTCGCGGATGCCGATCTCCCGGGCGATCTCGGGCGTGATCTTGGCGTCCGGCGGTTTGCCCAGATATTGCAGGCTCTGCCGCAGATGCTGCTGGCCGATGACGGTGAGGAAAGGCGACTGCTCCAGTTGGATCTCGAGGGCCTGGGTGAGGGTCGTGTCAAAGACCGGATCGCCGGTCTGGTTAGTGAAGTCGGAGAGGATAACGGAATCTCGTTCGTGGATGACGAAAGTGGCAGCCCCGATCTTTCGGAAGTGAGAGGCCCCTTGATGGCCGCGCCACCAGAGATACCCGCCAACTGCCAGAGCAACGGCAACGACGCCTGCAGCGACAGGCAATACCGCGAAAGCACGGCGCGAAGGCGCACCCATTCCAGCCGAGGTCGCCGCAGTGCGTGACGAGCCGGAGCGCGCGGCGAGCTGTTCCAAATCTGCCCTGACCTCGGTAGCCGTCTGGTAGCGCTGCGTCTTGTCTTTCGCCAGCAGCTTGAGAATGATCCGCTCGCCCTCTTTCGAGACGCCGGGATTCAGCTTGCGCGGCGGTTCGGCTTCGCTCTTCAGCAGCGATGCGAAGACATCGGCAGTGGAGGTTCCGGGAAACGGCAGCTTGCCGGTTGCCATCTCGTAGATCACCGAACCCAACGAAAACAAATCGCTGCGCGCGTCGAGAGGCTCGCCTCGCGCCTGTTCCGGCGACATATAAGCAATAGTGCCCACGGTCGAGCCGGGACTGGTAAGTGAGTGGTCGAATGCTCCAGTCGAGTCGGAGGTCGCCTCGGTATCGTTCGGTTTGGCCTGCTTGGCCAGCCCGAAGTCGAGAATCTTGGCCTGATCGCTGTCTTGCTGCCTGCGAACAATAAAAATATTGGCCGGCTTGATGTCGCGGTGAATGATGCCGGCGTGATGGGCCTGTTCGAGTCCGCGGGTGATCTGGATGGCAAATTCGAGCACCTGCCCGAGAGGAAGCGCCCCGGCCTTCAGTGTCTCTTTGAGCGTCTCGCCCTGGAGCAGCTCCATGACCAGGTACGGCTTGCTGTCCTGCTCGCCGACATCGTAAATGGTGCAAATGTTGGGATGGTTCAGCGAAGACGCCGAGCGCGCCTCGCGCAGAAAGCGTTCGTGGGTGCCCTGGCCAGGTGTTCCGGGGCCAAGCAGGCCGTCCGGCAAGACTTTGATCGCGACGTCGCGTTGCAGGCGAGCGTCGCGCGCGCGGTAGACGACACCCATGCCGCCGCTGCCCAATTGCTCGAGCACTTCATACGGCCCGATTATCTTCTGCATACGATCAACTCAAGGCCATCTGTACGGGCGAGCAAGCTCGATTCGGCTTTGCTATCCAACCTATCACGATGTCCAAAGAACGCCTGTCCATTTCTACGCGCATCGGACCGGCCATCAGCGGGTCCGCGGGGCCAGAAATGCCCGCACAGTGCCACTTTGGGTACCCGGTCAATGTGAATGTGGTTTTTTATGCCCGTAATGTCGCATTCATGGTGCAAGAACATACTCAGAAGTAAAGGGTGAGTACACCACGAGCATCAGGGAGATGGGTCATGACCGGATCGCAAATCTCGTACCTCTGGAGCAACCCCCACGCAGCCGAAGGATTCAATTCGGGTGTTTCCCTTCACAGCCACACCAGCCAATCGAAGGAGACGCTGGATTTCCTCGCAAATCTGGGCAATCGGTCTCATCTGATCCGGAAGCTGCTGCGCTTCTGCGAGGCGCGCGCCGCCGAGCGGTACGGATTCAGGGTCGATTACGCCGCCGCTTACTGGACGCCGCCCCTGACCCCGCGCCTGGCCTTCGATCTTGAAAGCAAGCAGATTGAGAAGCTTGGCGTCTCTCCGCTGGTCTCGATCTCCGATCACGACAACATCACCGCCCCGATGTTGCTGCGCACCGTTGCCGCCGCGCGGCACATTCCCGTATCGGTCGAGTGGAGCGCTCCGTTCTTCGGCCCCGACGGCGGCTGCGAACAGTCCTTCCATCTCGGCATTCACAACCTGCCCAGCGACACCGGCGCCGAATGGATGCGCACCTTTGAGGAGTACACCGCCAACCCCTCGAACGCGCGCCTCACTGAAATCCTTTCCGCTCTGCACGCGCTGCCCAATGTTCTGATCATCTTCAATCATCCGCTGTGGGACCTCTACCTGATTGGCGAACAGAAGCACCGCATCTATGTCGATGAGTTCATGAAGCAGAACGGCGAGTTCATGCACGCACTCGAGTTGAATGGCCTCAGAATTTGGGAAGAGAACCGCGCAGTGAAGCGTCTGGCCGCGCAGCACGGCAAGCTGCTCATCTCCGGAGGCGACCGGCACGGCGTCGAGCCTAACGCCAACATCAACCTCTCGAACGCGACCAGCTTCACTGACTTCGTCCATGAAGTGCGCTACGAAGGCATCAGCAACGTGCTCTTCATGCCCCAATATGCCGAGCCGTGGAAGCACCGCATCCTGCAATCGACCCTCGACGCCATTCGCGATTACCCCGAGTTTCCGCAGGGTTCGCGCCGCTGGGACGAACGCGTCTACCACCCCGACCAGAACGGAGTCGTTCGCCCGGTCAGCGAGCTATGGGACAGCGGCGAAGCACCTTCCTACCTCACGTTCGTGATCAACGCCGTGCGTCTGATGGGTAGCGGCCCGATCTCCGGCAGCCTGCGCCGAGCCTGGGATGAATCCCGCGAACTCGGCTTTGCGCTAGGAGAATAAGCCGCTCTCAAGATGCTTGCGCCAGAGTCTTGCTTGGACGCGTGACGCGTTCTTCGAGGATTCGTCGCCGCAGCGCCGGAACCTTGGTGGCCGCGCGCATCCCTGACATTGCCAGCCTGAATCCCAACCCCTTCGGCGCCACTGCCTGCTCCAGCGACTTCCGCGATGCGGCAACAGCCGCAAAGCCGTATCGCCGCATCTCCGCCTCGTACTCTCCAATTTTGCCTGCCACGGCAACTCCGGACCTCTGCGCTTCTACGAGCTTCGAACACAGCAGCGCTGCGTCGCGCAGAGCAATGTTTGCCCCGATGCCGCGATAGGGAGTCATGTTATGGATCGCATCCCCGAGCAGGGTCACGTTCGATGGCGTCCACGACGCAACCGGCTGCGAAGTGCGGATGAGCAGAAATCCCAGATCGTCAGTCGTCATCTCCGCCAGCTTGCGCAGGTTAGGGTGCCAGTCCAGCATCTTGCTTCGCAGCACTGCGCGCATCTCCCCCGAAGTCATCGCGTCGGGATCTTTCGAGAAACCAAAGAATTCGCGCCTCGCGCCCAAGGCAAGCACCAGGTAGCCGCTCCCCTCTTCGCCCGCGTCCTCGGCGGCCGATTCGCCGCTAGCCGGAGATCCAGTAAGAGCGCGCACCCGTTCGTTCGCCTCGGTCGACCTCTTCCATGCGGCCATGAAAAGGTTCGCCGGAGCGGCCGGCAACACCATCGCCGGCCCATCCAGCAGGCACGGGGGAAGCATCGCCATGACCCCGTCGGTCAGCGGAATCCTGCCGCCCAGGCTAATCGTCCCGGTGTCGATAGGATCGTTGCCCGGCAGATACTGCTGGCGAACGCGGGAATTGACTCCGTCTGCAGCGACGAGCACGTCACCCTCTGCGGTCGATCCGTCTTCGAAGAAGGCGACGATGCGCCCATCCGCGCGACGTTCGTAGCGCCCGAAGCGCTTGTCGAAATGGACCGCATCACCCAGTCCGGCCAACAAAATCTGACGCAGGCTCATGCGGCTCACCGAACGATGTCTCGCCACCAAATTGCCCATCGCTGGAGGCTGCTGGAAATTCATCAGCACTTCGAGCTTTTCGTTGAGCATTGTGAATCCACGCGAAAAGTCGCCGCCAGTCGAGTCGAAGATCTCCCAAAGATTGTCGGGAAGGCATTCGTGAAGCGCGGTGCTGCCATCGGGATCGATGTGAATGCGAACCCCTTGCAGGCGAGAGCTCGACGAGAGGTCTCGCTCATAAACGCCGACGCTGATTCCAGCCTTTTTCAGGCCCTGGGCGAGGCAAAGCCCGCCGATGCCGCCGCCAATTACGAGCACATGCAAATTGTTGGTCATGGTTTCACTCCTTCGAGTTCTGTCTTGATTTCGGGCGCGAGCAACCACTCCTCGACGCCGCGCTGAATGTTTTCGAGCTCTTCGATCCCCACCGAACTGTCCCCGGCGAACACCGCCATCAACATCGGGATCGTCGCTTGAAGATCGAGGTCTTGGCGGAAGGTCCCGGCCGCCACGCCCTCCGTAACGAAGCGCTCCACCCACGCGCGCCACGACGAGATCAGGGAAGCGAGCGCCGATCTGACCGCTGGATCGCGATTTGCTCTCAGCGAGAGCTCCTGGAGCACGACCTCCAGCTCGGGGTAATGTTCGTGATAGAACCGTGCGTCGATGAACTCCTGGCGCAGATGATCGAGCGCCGGCCGGCCGGTGCTCGCCGGCGACGGCGCATGCAGGCTGGCGAAAATCCCCGAGAGAAACTGGGCCAGACCCTCGATCAAAGCCTGCTTGGTCGGAAAGTAATAGTGCAGGGTAGCGATGTTGACCCCGGCCCGCTGGGCGACCGCCCGGGTGCGCAACCCTTCAAATCCCGACAGGGCAATAACGTCGAAGGCGGCCTGTAGCAGGCTCTTGCGCCGGTCGACCTGTTCGGTGATTGCGGGAATGAGGGTTTGAGCGGCTCTCGACTTCATATCCCGAGAATACCATTCAAATGATTAATTAATCAAGTGATTGATTGTGTCAAAATTGGAACCCCACTTCAAGTCACCCTTCGAGTTTACGTGGCCTTAAAGGCAGCCGGGGTCAAAGCATCTAAACTTAGCCATATGCGCGTCGCTTACTTTCCCGACTCGTTTCACGAAGTGAATGGAGTTGCGCATACTAGCCGTCAGTTCGAGGCCTTTGCGCAGCGGCGCGATCTCCCATTTCTCTCCGTGCGCGCCGGCGATCGCTCGGAGCCGTATCTCCGCGACTCCCGCGTCGCCAGTCTCGAGCTCAGGCGCGGATTCCTGTCCTTTGCCCTCGAAAGGGACCTCCGCATCGACCTCGGCTTCCTGCGCCATCTGCCGCTGATCACCCGCACCGTGCGGGAGTTCAAGCCCGATATCATCCACATCACCGGCCCCAGCGAACTCGGATTCATCGGCGCATTCCTGTCGATGCAGCTTGGCATTCCGCTGGTCGCCTCCTGGCATACCAATGTCCACGAATACGCCGCCAAACGCTCCTCCTGGTTCCTGAGGTTCCTGCCGCCGGGCCATTCGACCGCCGCGGCGATGCACATCAAGCAGATCACCCTGGCGGCTACGGCTCGTTTTTACCGGCGTGCGCAGGTCCTCTTCGCCCCCAACGCCGAACTGTGCAAGCTGCTCCAGCGCCGCACCGGCCGCTCTTGCAGGCTCATGCCGCGCGGCGTCGACACCCTGCTTTTTTCTCCGGAACACCGCGAGCGGAGGACACACGATGGCCCATTCGTGCTCGGATTTGTCGGACGTCTCTCGATCGAAAAGAATGTGACCCTGCTCAAACAGGTGGGCGCGCAGCTCGACGCAGCCGGTCTGACCAACTATCGCTTCCTCATCATCGGCCATGGAGCTGAAGAAGCCTGGCTGCGGGAAAATCTGTCCAAGGCCGACCTTCCCGGCGTGCTGCGCGGTGAAGAGCTCTCCCGCGCCTACGCCAACATGGACCTCTTCGTCTTCCCCTCGCACACCGATACCTTCGGCAACGTGGTCCTCGAGGCCCTGGCCTCCGGTGTTCCCGCCGTCGTCACTCCCGACGGCGGCCCGTGCCACATCGTCCGCGACGGCGAAACCGGATTGATAGCAGAAGACAAGAACTTCGCCGCAGCCATCGCCTCGGTCCTCCGTGATCCGCATCGCCACGCCAGAATGCGAGAAGCCGTCACGCCAATATGCCCTGAACGCCTCATGGGACGCAGTCTTCGAAGGCGTGTACTCCGCCTACGACTTCGGCTCTCGTCACCGCGCCAAAAACCGCGCCGGTGCGGGCTACGTCGTAGCTGTGTCAGAGTGGGAGCAATTCACCTCAGCTCATCTTCATCGTATATTAAGCAACGCAAGCCCATACGTCTCCGGAGGCCTTTCCAAAGAGCGATAACGCTGAGCATACCTCGCAATTCGTCCCTGCTGTTTTGCTCGGATAACCGAGCGATGCTCAAGACGGCGAGGGTCTTGATGGCTGCATAATAGTCTCGCTCAAGCCATGCGGGAACAGGTGGATTTCCGGGAGTCGTTCTGGTAACTTCAATGAAACCAGCCAGGGCTAGAAGTCTACATACTCGGTCTGCAAGACGAATGCAGCTATCGACGATCGAAGGGCACTACGGCGTAAGAGGCTTCTCGAATCGCCCGGTGATAGAGCTCTTGAGAGAGCGCAACCCACATGGGTTCTGAATCCGGTTCTTTCGCCAATTGTCTGAGCATGGGGCGAGCATCAAAAGGGAGTCGGTACCCGCCCGAGAAGGTGCTCCAACGACCGTCTTCTATATCGAGCATGTAACAATTTAGCGAACCCGCCATCCTCTCACTGCACCTGCCCGATATAAACCCCATAAGGCAACAAGTTCACCTCATCCAGCGAAGAGGATCGCTGCTTCCGGGAGTCTTCATCAGCGTCTTGGCCTGCTTGCTCGTCAAGCCCGTTCCCGAAAGATCGAAGGCGAACTTCTGCGGCGAGGCAGTAAAGTTGCATGCCACGACCACCGTAGGCTGGCCGTCAATCTGACGGGCCCAGGCGAGTACGTTGGCGTCGCCGGTATTGAGCATCACGTTCTTGCCGCTCTTGACCACCGGATTTGCACGCCTCAGTTCGGTCAGCTGCTTATACCAGTTCAGCAGCGAGTCGTAGTCGGAGACCTCCGTCTCAACATTGACCTTCACGTAGCTCGGCGGAATCGGAAGCCACGGCGTGCCGGTCGTGAAGCCGGCATTTGGCCCTGGCGTCCACTGCATCGGAGTGCGCTCGCCGTCGCGGCCCTTTTCCTTGGGCCAGCCGGTGATGCCAATGGGGTCCTTGACATCTTCCTTGCGGGTCGGCGGGGTGGTCTTCATCCCAATCTCGTCGCCGTAGTAAAAGAGCGACGTGTCGCGGCTGGCGAAGAGCACCGTGGCCAGCATTCGTTCGATATCTACATCGTGAACCCCGTCGCCGTAGCGCGCATCGATGCGCGGATTGTCGTGGTTGTCAAAGACCAGCAGCGGCTCATTGTTGTCGATCTTGGTCTCGACATCGTCGATATTTTGCCGGAACTTGCCGATGTCGAGCTTGTTGATCATGCCCACCTGGAAATCCATGGGCAATTGGAGTTCATCGTCCTTGACGCCGTAGGTTCGGCGCAGGTCGGCGATCTTTGAAAAGTAAGTCTCGCCGATCAGGACGCGTCCGGGGAATTCGTTGATAACTGCGCGCAGCTCTTTTTCAACGTCATGCACTTCGGGCAGGTTGTCGGTTACGCCATCGGTCTGCAACTCCGGATCGCCCTGCGCGTTGATCTTCGGCTTGCCGTTCTCGTCGAGCACTGGCTGTTCGTTGTGAAGATCTTTCGCCTCATAGAGTGTCGGGATGGCATCGAGCCGGAAGCCATAGACGCCGCGCTTCATCCAGAAGCGGCAGGTGTCGAACATGGCTTTCTTGACCGCCGGATTGTTCCAGTTCAGATCAGGCTGCTGGATATAGAACTTGTGGTAGTAGAACTGTTTGCGGGCGTCGTTCCACTCCCAGGCCGAGCCCCCGAAGATCGAGGTCCAGTTGTTGGGCGGGACTACCTCGTCATGCGGGCCGGTGTGCGTGTTCTTGGTCTGGGTGGAGCTGAGGTTGGGGCTGTTGGCAGGAATGCCATCGTTCCAGACATACCAATCCGCCTTTGGATTCGTCTTCGAGCTCTCCGATTCGATGAACCACTTGTGCTTGTCTGAGGTGTGGTTCATCACCATGTCCATGATGATCTTGATGTCGCGCTTCTTCGCCTCGGCGACCAGGCGGTCAAAGTCGGCCAGCGTTCCGTACGCAGGATCGATGTTCTCGTAGTCCGAGATGTCGTAGCCAAAATCGACCTGAGGCGAAGGATAAATCGGCGAAAGCCACATCGCGTCGACGCCCAGCACCTTCAGGTAATCCAGCCGCGAGGTGATTCCGTTCAGATCGCCGATGCCATCGCCATTCGAATCCTGAAAGCTGCGCGGATAGATCTCGTAGACGACCGCGCCCTTCCACCAGTCGGTGTCGGCCTTTGCAGCGGCCGCAGTGGATGGCGCGGGGTGCGACTGCGCAAAGACCGACGCGGTTGCTATCGCGGCGCCAAGCGTGAAGATCATCACTTTCTTTTTGCTGAATGAGTACATAGTGGCCTCCCGGAGTGGAACATGCCCAAGTGAATGAAACTACTACAATAAAGCCCGCGCTGCCTGAAATCGCCAGTTGTACAGTCAGGCTTTTCGCGAGTTTGCCCGAATTCGCATCAGGCGAAGCTCGATGCTCAACTCACTGCGGTTTGCCGGATCGCTCGACGAAATCAGTGCTTCTGTCATGCCGGCTACGGAATCGATATTCCCATTTGGAGCCGCCCAGATTCGATCCCTGAAACGTTGAAATTCGTGTAGCGCCAGGGTCCCCACCCATTCCTATTTGGGGTCTGGGGCAAAGACAACGAGGAGTGATAAAAAGCAGGCCATCGGCCAAAGAAATCTTTGCATATGTACCTGGCTGAATGCGTAGGAAGCCCGCTAGCCTCGAAAGGCGGATTTGTGGTTCGCCATTAGCTTATTACTATTCGGCAATATGCGCACGAGAGTAACCAATAATTTAATTGACAGTGTGACCCGAGGCTGTTACTTTTTTGGGCTGTCGCTTTCGGGCCAAAATGTGAAAAAGGAGAATCAAAGATGAAGCGCTTAGGCAGACTTTTATTTATCGGGACGCTGCTTATAGCAGCGACGGCAGAAGTCGCATGCGCAATGTAGTACGCTACAGGCGCGGCAAACAACGTGCAGCGGTTCTAACAATTGCAACCAAACGATATCGGTCACTACGCCCCTTCCGAACGATTGCTGCTTCTATATAACGTCATTCCCGGTCTATTGTTGCGATGGATATGTTTCATCGTTTACGGAGGCGGGGCATTGTAGCGGAACCCACGAGTATGCTCCCATACCCAAGGCTTCACTCTCAGCCGCAGCAGCACTTGAACCGCTGCTCATCCGCAACTGTGCAGGCGGGTACGATCCATACGCCGAGCAGGTGTCAAGCCATTTCGACATAATCCGATCACTTAACGCGAAGATGAAGATTGAGATCAACTAGGGATGAGCGGCATGGGACATATATCGAGACGGGCGTTCGTTATTGCCGTTGCTGCCTTGACGATGCCCGCCTTCCCGCAATCGCCTGCTTCGGCGCAAGCACAGAAACAGGTAGACGGAGTGAAATTGTCTGAAACCGAAGTCGCCCCTGAGCGAACTTTGAAGTTTTCGCTCGTGAAGTCGGATCCTACAATTTCAATTTCTCCGGTAACCTCAATTCCTCAGTGCAGTTCAGACGGCTCACTTTTCATCGACATGTTGGATCCGAAGGACTTGGACAAGCATACCTTGGTGTCCTTTTACGAAAATAAAAGTCGGACCTACTACCCTTCTTTGATCTCCGATCTCCACGATGTTACTGTGTTGGGCTTCTACCCCACCAAGTCGGTAGTCGGTTTTCTGGTGCGCGGGACGAAGGAGGCACCTGGAGGAGGGACTGGGTCGGGTAAGTCTCCATCCGGATTTTCCTGGAGCAGCTACCACTACTACGTTGCCGAGTTTAATCTCGACGGTACCTACAGAGAGTCGGTCGAGCTGCCTATCTCAAATCCGCTATCACGTCTTGCGATCTTCCCTTCGGGCGAATTTTTGGTTGTCGGCTATGACCAGCTAAATGCGGCAGTCCGGCTGCTTTTACTCGACTCATCCGGTCACGTCTCGAAAACCCTCGATATCCCTGCCGCGCGGACATCCGCGGGAGCGGAGGCCCCGTATGGTTCTATTGAGGCAGCTCATGCTGCACGAAATCTCGTTGGCTCTATAGCTCTCACCCCCTACGACCAGGATATCCTCGTCTGGCGAGGCGGAAGCAATGACCCGGTCCTGGAGGTTGGTTCGGGGGGTGCTGTTCGCGAGGTACCTCTTCAGGTTCCATCAGGATTCGTTTTCGTAGAGATGGTTCCGGCTAACGATCGCTGGGTTGCCCACTTCCGCATTCAAGGGGCTGCTGAAAATTCCGCGTTCAGCCAAAAAACGTACTCCTATTCTGAACTGCGGCCCCAAGACGGGAGTGTTTCCTCCAGACTTGTTATACCGCCGGACGATCCACAATTTCTGGCATGCGAAAAGGACGGGAACCATATTGCCTACAAACTAGATAAGGACAACAAGTTAATGATGCTCAGTGCTAACTAATCCAGGTATTACTTACGGCCAAAGTCCAAACCAAAGTGGGGATCTGACTTGGTGCCATGGACCTCGATCGGAACCACCGTCCCATAGCCCTGTTTGGCGAAGAAGGGTCGACCAACTTGGCATCGCCGACTTCCATCCGGTCGTCATCTGCGAAGCATGGGCCTGGAGTTTCGCGTGGCCGTGGAAGTCGAATTTGCTGCCGTCGAGGGTGTAGACCCCGGTCATGTCGATCAGCGCGCCCGGCACGCTGAAGTTCAGATCGGAGAAGCTCATACTGCCGTTGGCCAGAACGAAGTTGCCCTGCACATCGGCGGGCGCTTTCGGCTCCGGCTGGGGCGGGTTTACTTTCAGATCGGGGTCCTTAGGATGGCCCTGCCCCAGCCGGCTCATCAGATCGATCTTGTCCTGGATCTTGTCGCTGCTGAAATACCCCTCGCTCACCTCGAAGTTCCCGTTGAGGTTCAGCTTCTGGGTAACCGGAACATTTCCCGGCGGGACAAATATCCGCGCCTTCATGCGCAGGTTCCCGTCCATCACCGGCGGATCGGTTTTGACCGCCAGCCTGAGAAAGTCTTCGATTCTTGCCCGGTCCATCGTGACATCGAGGGTGATGTCGTGGCCGTGGAGTTGGCCATCGCTGCCGCGCACCTTCACGATCGACCCGGTCACCAGGAACGGCGACTTTCCCAGTTGCGCCTGCACCGGCTGCAGGTAGGTATCGCCGGTCATCCCATCCACGATCGCGTGATAGGTCGTATGCAGCGGCATGGGATGGCTACCCGTGTCCAGCCGAAAGTCCGGCACCGTCGCCACGCCGTCAACGGTCAGATGATTCAGCGGCCCTTGGTATTTGCCGGTCGAGGCCAGCATCCCGCCAATCCCTTTGAAGGTCGCCAGGTTGGCGTGGGTAAACGAATACGATCCCCATACCGGAGAATCCCCTGGGCTCTCCTGGTTGAAGGGGCCAAAGTATCCGCTCGACTGAATGTCGCCGATCGGCTTGGGATTGACCAGCGTGGCCTCGAACTGCATCGGTTTCCCCGGCCCGACCGAGTGCAGCGTAATCCCGCTGACCTCAAAGTCAAGCGGAAGCTTGCCCGGCTTGCTGGTGCCGATCAGGATGCGAAGGTTCCGGATGATCACCTCATCGACATACATCTTGATCCCCGGCGGATGGCCGGTCTTCGAATTTGCCGGCGTCGACGCCACTCGCGCCTCCCCCTCGGGCGATGTCGTCGCGGGAGACGATGGGGATGCCGTTGCCGCCTGCCCGCGCTGCTCTTTCGGCGGAATGTTAATCAGCATCCCTTCGACGGCGACCTGGCCGACATGCATGGGCGTATGCACGAGGCTCAGCCACGAGACCCTGAAGGTGAACTTCGTGATCGCAAGGAACGGCTGGTTGGTGAGGAACCGCTTCGGATAGAGGCGCAGTCCGTCTCCCTCAGCCTCAAATCCGCGAATGACCGATACGTGGAACTTGTCCAGCTCAATGCGGCTGTCATAACGGGCAGCCAGCGTATCGAGCACCCGTGCCCGCAGGACCGGCTCCGCGCGGTCCAGCGCTATCTGGGCCGCGATGCCAAGGCCAATCAAAACCACCAGGAGTACAGCCACTATCCAGAGCATCACTCGGCCTCCGCGCCTCATCCTCCTGCGAGGCTTTTCTTCGCTCGCCCGGGCTTCGGTCGTTTCCATTACTTCTCCCACGTAGACAAACCCGCTTTCAGCGACAATACTTCACAGTTGGACGCCAAAGGCGCGGCATTTGCAATTTTCTCCGAACCAAGGGCGCTCCACTTCAGTTCAAACTGTTCAGAGTCACTCTCCAGTAGATGTAGACAGAACAATAGACCGTTGTGTCGCTTTCCGTAATAAAAGTCGCCTAGCCACGGTCGTTTGAGGGTCCGCCACCGGAGAAACGCGTTAGGATAGCTGACCGATGATGAATTCCACATCTCGCTCCCCGCGCAAAGCCGGACTGCTGCCAACTTGTTTCCTGCGGCTTCTCGCCGCGGCCCTGCTCCTCACCGGAAACGCCCTCGCCCAAATAAACCAGGCGCCGCCCTCCGCCTCGATCCTCGACTACATCCATGCCAGCTGGGATACGCTCACCCGCTCGATGACCGACTGCCATTCGCTCGTCGATCCCAAGCTCAATGGTGCGCCGTCCGTGCTGTATCTGCCTGCGGACGTGACCACCCCCGGCAATGTGGCTGCGTTGAAAACGCAGTGCAACGTCGATGTCGAGCACCTGCCTAAAGTCATCACCAGCTTCGGGGAACTAAGGCTGAACAACATTCCCAAGCCCGGACTGCTCTATCTGCCGAATAAGTACGTTGTCCCCGGCGGACGATTCAATGAAATGTATGGGTGGGACAGCTACTTCATCATCCTCGGCCTGCTTCGCGAAGGAAAGCTCGGCCTCGCCGAGGGCATGGTCGAGAACTTCTTCTATGAGATCGAGCACTACGGCGGCATCCTCAACGCCAACCGCACTTATTACTTCACCCGATCGCAGCCGCCTTTCTTGAGCTCGATGATTCGCGCTGTTTACGAGGCCGCAGGTTCCAATCCTACGCAACGGGCCAAAGCGAGGGTCTGGCTCGCCCGGGCCTACGACTACGCGCAACAGGACCACGCGCTCTGGACCAGCCCCATCCATGCCGCGGGCAAAACCGGTCTCGCGCGCTACTACGATATTGGCAAAGGCCCGGTCCCTGAGCAGGAGGACGACAGTAGCTATTACCCCGATGTGATTCGCTGGCTGCTGGCTCATCCTGAGGTGAAGACGAATTATCTGATCGACGCGCCCGACAACCCTAACGCAAGAGAGAAGTCCATGCTCGCCAATCTGAGCTGCGATCCGCGCTTCTCCCATGTCTGTGCCCGCGCCCATGTCGACGGCCACTGGCTCACCGCGGACTTCTATAAGGGCGACCGTGCCATGCGCGAATCCGGTTTCGATCCCTCGTTCCGTTGGGGACCCTTCGACGGATCGACCCATCATTACGCCCCCGTTTGCCTGAACAGCCTGCTGTATAAATACGAGCGCGACTTGGCCTGGATGGCGACCCAGCTCCACAAGCCGGCCGATGCGGCAAAATGGGATGCCGAGGCCGACGCTCGCAAAGCGGCGATCGACAAATATCTCTGGAACGCCGCCAGGGGAATGTATTTTGACTACGACTTCGAAGAGGGCGAGCAGGCGACCTACGTCTACATCACTACCTTCTACCCCCTATGGGCAGGCGCAGCAAACGAAGAACAGATCGCCGGCGTCGAAAAGAACCTCAAGCTCATTGAAGAGCCCGGCGGCATCGCCATGAGCGACTACGACTCTGGGGTGCAGTGGGACCTGCCCTTCGGCTGGGCGCCTGCCACCTGGATCGCCATCGACGGCATGGTGCTGGTCGGCGACAGGTCTGACGCCGTCCGCACCTCTGAGGAATTCAGCAAGACCATTCAAGAGGGCTTTGCCCATGATGGCACCATCCGCGAAAAATACAACGTCGTGAGCGGCAATGCCAAGGTCGACGTCGCCACCGGCTACAAGATGAACGTCGTCGGCTTCGGCTGGACCAACGCCGTCTACCTGCTCATGCAGGACGTGATCGCCCACGGCGGCAGATCGGAAGCCAAATGACCACCCAACCTAAAGTCATCGTCGGTCCAAAAGTCATCGTGGGCCTTGGAGAGCTGCTCTGGGACTTGCTGCCGGAGGGCAAGCAACTCGGCGGCGCGCCGGCCAATTTCTCCGTCATGTCGGCCCGGCTCGGCAATCGCGCCGTCATCGCCAGCCGCCTCGGCAACGACGTCCTCGGCCGCGAGGCGCGCCAGTACCTGGCCCCGCTCCCCGCTGATCTTGCTTCCATCCAGGAAGACGCGAAGCAGCCCACCGGCGCGGTCAGCGTGACTCTCACCGCCGGCCAGGCCGAGTATGTCTTCCACGAACCAGTTGCCTGGGATTTTCTCGAGCTCACTCCGCAGTGGAAGCAGCTCGCCGCCGAAGCGGACGCCGTCTGCTTCGGCACTCTCGCCCAGCGGCAACCGGTCTCGCGCAAGACCATCCACGCCTTCCTCGCGGCGACTCGCAAGGAGTGCGTTCGCGTCTTCGACGTCAACCTGCGCAAGCCCTACTACACCCGCGGCGTTCTTGAGGATTCGCTCGGCAAAGCTACCATTCTCAAGCTGAACGACGCGGAGATGCCCGAGGTGCTGAAGTTGCTCAACCTCGACGGCGGAACCTCAGCGGCGGAAGTTGATCCAACAACGCTGCGCAAAGGCGCGCGTACTTTGCTGGACGAGTTTCCGCTGCAAATGGTCTGCGTCACCATGGGCGGAAGCGGCAGCCTTCTGGTCACGCAAGAGACCTTTGACCAGCATCCCGGAATCCCGATCAACCTCGTCGACACTATCGGTGCGGGCGACGCCTTCACTGCTGCGCTCACCAGCTACTACCTGCAAGGTGCTCCGCTGCCCGTACTCAACGAAGCCGGAAATCGCTGGGGATCGTGGGTCGCCTCGCAAGCCGGAGCGATGCCACCACTCTCCGAAGAGAAGCGGAAAGAAATTGAAAAGGCTATTGCAGCCGTGCAGGGTTGAGTTGGTTTAACGGTGCTCTTCGAGCTCGGCGACGCGCCCTTCGAGCAACGAGATGCGCTGATCGTAGGAGATATCCCGCGCGCCGTGAAGCTTGAGCTGCGCATCGTTACGGCTCATCCATTTGCGGAATTCCTTGAGCAGAGTGGTCTCGGAGCGTTCGATTCGCTCAAACGTTTCCATCTTGGCGCTCTCGATATCTGCCTTGGTCGCAATCCTCAAGCTCTCGATATCTGCTTTGAGCTCCGTCCTAACGCTCCCCACGTCCGACTTGGTCGCAGTCCTCAAGCCTGCGATGTCCGCCTTGAGTTCGTCCCTGAGCTCCGCCAGGTCTGCCTTCGTCGCAGCCGAGTTTCCCTTATCGTCCGCCATGTAGTTAAGCATAGCAGCCGAAGCCAGCCACAGTCAGGACGGAAAACGAGCCCAATCCGGGAAAATTGCGCAGGGATGTCCCGTTTCAGGAATCCAGAGATGGCCTAGTTAGACCCACTATCCAAGCCCATTCCACCCAGGCATTTGCGGCGAATACTGCGGCGGTGTATCGTCGCCAAAGATTTTGGATAGAGGAAAGATGCCAAACTACACCACCCCCGAAGAGCGCCGCAAAGCCGGCCAGCTTCGCCGCAAGCAAATGCCCCGGCAGCATCACGGCAAGATCAAGATCTCGCATCGCGACCCGATCGCGCTGCTCGAGGCTTCCTCGCGCGGACGCATCCCGTCGCTGGTCGCGCTCAAATATCAGCTCATGTCGGCATCGGCCTTCGGATTCTTTCGCGGCGCGGCGCCGGTCATGGCCTACGATCTCTCTACGCTGCCCAACACCGGCATCACCGCTCAGCTCTGCGGCGACGCCCACGTGCGCAATTTCGGAGCGTTCGCCTCCCCCTACGGCCGCCTCGTCTTCGACATCAACGATTTCGACGAGACCATCTGCGGGCCCTTCGAGTGGGACGTCAAGCGGCTCGCCACCAGCCTCGTCCTCGCCGGAATGGAGATTGGCAGCAAGGCCTCGCAGCGCGAACCCGCCATCCTCGCCGCCGCCGAGACCTATCGCCGCATGATTCAGGCTCTCGCGAAATTGCCCGTTATCGTCGCCGCCCGCTACCTGGTGCACGGCCTGCACCGCGTTGACCCGATCTCGAGAGTATTGCTCAAAGCCGAGCGCGCCACGCCACAACACACGCTCGAAAGCCTGACCGTCCCGGTCAGTGACACCAAGACACAATCCAAGGCCGGCAAGCCCCTCGCCGGCGATCGCATCTTCAAAGAGAACAAACCATTTCTCACCCGCGTCACCGGCGCCAAGGCACGCGAGGTGCTCGCTTCGCTCCCCGAATACAGCGAATCTATCCTTCCCGAGCGCCGCCACTTTCTCAGCTTCTACCAGCCCATGGATGTGGCCTTCAAGGTCGTCGGCACCGGCAGCGTCGGACTGCGCGACTACGTGATCTACTTCCAGGGCAACGGCCCCGGCGACCCGCTTTTCCTGCAGATCAAAGAGGAAGCCCGGTCCGCCTATGCGCCATATCTTCAATCGAGCAGCGGGGAATTCCTCGGACCCCATCACCAGGGCCAGCGCGTCGCCGAAGGACAACGCGCCATGCAGCTGCAATCAGACCCATTCCTCGGCTGGACGACCATCGGCAATCGCGACTACCTCGTCCGCCAGTTGAACGACTACAAGGGATCGCTCGATCTCACCGAGCTCAAAGGCCAGGGTCTTATCGAATACGGCCAGGTCTGCGGCGAACTGCTCGCGCGTGGCCACGCCCGCTCCGCCGACGCCTGCGTGATCGCCGGATACATCGGCAACGGCAGGCGCTTTGATGAAGCCGTCCTCGAGTTCGCCGAAGCCTACGCCGAACAAACTCAAAAAGACTGGCAGGTACTGTTGAAGTCAAAACACGGGGTCAAGCTGGCTCCGGCCAAGGCTTGAATTAGAGGCAGATTCCGGGTCGAGAACGCCCAACCCAATCGAACATTCAGCCGGCCAGATGCGTAGCTTAGGCCAGGAGTGGCCAATGGCTGGATTGAAGAACCCGCAGTCCGCTCAGCTGCCGGAACAACCGAAGTCGGCGCTCATTCTCCGCATCGGATTCTGGGCATGCACCGCGATTGCTGTTGCGGTGGTCATTCGGCGGATCGTTGCGCTTCTCAATCCTCCAAACTCCGCGCCACCACAACTCGCCGCCCTGGATGCAGTCTTCGCATCGCACGCCGCTCTCACCCTGGCCCACATCTTGCCCGCGCTCGCCTTTGTGTTGATCGCACCACTGGTAATCTTCCGCAAACCCGCAAATGCCGCGTGGCCCGAGCGCCTCATTTTTCCCATCGGGTTAGTCGTCGGCCTCACCGCTTACGCGATGAGCATCTTCCCCGTCGGCGGATGGGTGGAGCGCTCGGCTGTCTTGTTCTTCAACAGCCTCTTCCTCTTCGAGCTTTTTCGCGCGTGGCGATCCATGCAGCGCGGCGACTCTCAGCAGGAAAGAAGATGGATGCTCCGGGCAATCATCGTCCTGCTCGGGATCGCAACGACGCGACCGGTGATGGGAATCTTCTTCGCGACCAGCCGCCTCACCCATCTCCCCCCGAATCAATTCTTCGGAATTGCGTTCTGGATCGGCTTCTCCATCAATACGCTGGCCATCGAAATCTGGCTGCGTTCCCGCGCGGGCGCCTCTAGCTCCCGCTATACCTCGGTAGACTTGCTCTCCACTAACCCTTGAATCCGCGTCACAAACTCCTCGAAGGGCACCGACCCCTGATCGCCCTTGCCTCGCGCACGAACGCTCACCGAATTAGCCTCCGCTTCCTTATCGCCCATCACGAGCACATACGGCACCTTCTGCATGGTGAAATCGCGGATCTTCCCGTTCATCTTTTCATTGCGCGCGTCGAGTTCTACGCGAAAGCCAAGCTTTTGTAACTGTTGCTGTATCTTTTCCGCGTAGGCGTGGTGGCGCTCGCTGATCGGCACCAATCCAATCTGCACTGGAGCCAGCCACAACGGGAACGCGCCAGCATAATGCTCGATCAGCACACCAAAAAATCTCTCGATCGAACCGAAGAGCGCTCGATGCACCATCATTGGCTGGTGCCGCTCGCCATCCTCGCCAACGTACTCAAGTTCAAAGCGCGCCGGCAGGTTGAAGTCGAACTGCACCGTCGAAAGCTGCCACAGCCGTCCCAGTACATCGACGAGCTTGATATCGATCTTCGGACCGTAGAATGCGCCTTCGCCGAGGATCGTCTTGTAGGGAATCTCCTTGCGCTGCAGCACGTTCTCGAGCGCCTTGGTCGCCAGCGCCCATCGTTCCGGATCGCCGTCGTAGCTCTTGGCGTCCTTCGGGTCCCACGTCGACAGCTCGACCTGAAACTCCTTGAAGCCGAAGGTCTTCAGCACCGCCTCGGCGAATTCGACGCAGGCGGCCATCTCATCTTCAATCTGCTCCGGAGTGCAGAAGATATGCGCATCGTCCTGCGTAAAGCCGCGCACGCGCAGCAAGCCGTGCATCGTTCCCGAGCGCTCATAGCGGTAGACATTGCCAAGCTCGGCCAGCCGCACGGGCAGGTCGCGATAGCTCTTAGGCGAGTTCTTGTAGATCAGGATGTGCCCCGGGCAATTCATCGGCTTCAGCCGGTACTCGGCGTCGTCGAGCTCCATCGGCGTATACATGTTTTGCGCGTAGTGGCCCTCGTGCCCGCTGATCTTCCACAGCTCGCGGCGCATCACATGCGGGGTGTAGACCATACTGTAACCGCGACGGATACATTCTTCGCGCATCCAGTCTTCCATCAGCTTGCGAATGATTCCGCCCTTGGGATGCCAGAAGATCAACCCCGCGCCGGCGACTTCCTGAATGGAAAACAGATCGAGCTGTTTGCCCAGCAGGCGATGGTCGCGCTTGGCCATCTCCTCCAGCCGCGCAAAGTGCGCATCCATCTCTTTCTGCGAGAAAAACGCGGTCCCATAGATGCGCTGCAGCTGCGGATTCTTCTCGTCGCCAAGCCAATACGCGCCCGCCAGGCTCAGCACCTTAAATGCCTTCACCCGCCCCGTCGAGGGCACATGCGGCCCGCGGCAAAAATCGATGAAATGACCATTGCGATAGAGCGAGATCATCTCGCCCGGCTTCGTGAAGCGCTCGACGAAATGCGCCTTCATAAAGTCATTGCTCTCGCGAAACGCACTCAGCGCCTCATCGCGGTTCTCATATTCGCGAATGAAGCGTTCATCACGCTCCACGACCTTCGCCATCTGCGCCTCGATCGCCTTTAAATCCTCAGGGGTAAACGGAGTCGGCCGATAAAAGTCGTAGAAAAATCCCGCATCCGTCGCCGGCCCGTGGCCCAGCTTTGTCTCCGGATAAAGCTCCAGCACCGCAGTCGCCATCACGTGCGCCGCGGAGTGCCGCACCACCTTCAGCGACTCGGCGTCGTTCTCGCGCAAAAGCTGCAGCTCAATGTCCTCGCGAATAGGCTCGTGCAGATCGACCAGCCGCTCGGCAGAACTCGCAGCCGCGCTATACATCTCGGCCTCGCCCGGGGCCTCATCGGGCTCTTGTTTCTCTGGTGCGGCGACCGATGCGCCCAGCGGCTTGATCTTTGCGACCACCGACGCCGCGGCCAGGCGAGGCGAGATGCTGTTGGCCACGTCCAGCGCGGTCGTCCCCGAGGGATAGTCCCGAAAGCTGCCATCCGGCAATTTGACTTGAATCTTTGCGACAACCGGCTTGCTCATAACTGCTGATTCCGACGAATTCATTGTGGGCACGAACCTTTGCCCTATTCTAAGGGATTCTGTGGCCGTGCCCGCCCAAAGCCATCGCTTTCAACTCGCACCAACCAGGCGCTCGGCGTCGTCTATGGCGGAGGTTCGGTAAATGAAGGAGCCTCACCTACAGAGACACAAAGAGGGCTAACTCGTGAATATTGAAGATCGGTTAAGGTCCCGGCTGTCGCGCCGGAACTTCCTTGCCGGGCTCGGCGTAACCGCCGGGACGGCCGCTGTCGCCACCATGGCCGCGGGCTGCGGTTCGAGCTCCGTCCCATAACGACTCCTACTCCTCCGCCTTCTGGCTCAAGCGATGAAGACATCCTGAACTTCGCCCTCAACCTTGAGTATCTCGAGGCGGAATACTACCTTCGCGCGACCACCGGCGCCGGCCTGTCGAGCGCGAATATCGGGACCAAACCCGGCGCAGTCACGGGCGGCAGCCAGGTCACCTTCACCAACCCCGCCATCAAGGCCTACGCCCTTGAGATCGCCAACGACGAGCTGCTCCACGTCGAGTTCCTGCGCGGTGCGCTTGGCTCGGCCGCGGTCGATCGTCCGGCCATCGATCTCGTCAATAGTTTCAATACCGCGGCCATGGCTGCGGGAATCGGCGCGGCCTTCAACCCATTCGCCGATGAGAACAGTTTCCTCATGGGCCGTTTGTCTTTGAAGCGTCGGCGTCATCGCCTACCACGGCGCAGCCCCGCTGATCAGCAGCAAGTCCTACATCAGTGCGATAACATGCATCTCATCCAAGGTTATTCATTTTGGGATTTCTGCACTCGCTCGTTCTTGGCAAATGCACGCTCAACGATAGCACGCGGATTTGACTCGAGCGCGCGCAACGATGGTCGATGCTGTGGTCTAGGAAGTTGAGAAGCAAAAGCCAACTCAAGCCGTTACAGGCGACGATGGTAATGCGCCTCGCCTACGACGCCCTAAAGGGCTACCAGATGTTCTGTCTTCGCTATTTTCTTGACGCACCATCCTTTAGATGTAATAGAGCATTGCGCTCCGGCATCTCTTCCAAGGATGTCCGCCGGGCTCGACGTGTCTCCACAGATCGCCCTCTGCGAGTCCTTGAAGAGTGCAAGCAGGAGCAGAGGCGCTCAGAGTACCAAACATGGAAACCGCAAGCATCGAAACTTCCGCAATTCAATGAGTATCGGCATGACATTTCGATGCTATCTAGGTTAATCGCCATTCCTGTCGCCGATCATCTTACCTCAGGTGAGTCCCATTACGAAGACAGAGAGTTCGTCGCTCGATTCATTCCCATGTTTACGATCACTACTCAGATCGAGATCGCAAGGGAATTTCGAGACAAGACGACGCTTCGATTCTTGGAGCGAACGATGCAGGAAACTCTCCAAGCCACGAGGCCAGACGAGCCGTAATCCAAGCCTTTAGTGACTCGTTAGTTGTGCGCAGTTGGCCTGGAGACGAGACGCAATCGTCGGGTGTCAACGCCTCCTGTCTTTCCACCCTCGTTCGCCCAACTGACCGTCGTTTTCATTCCTCCCAGTTCGACCACCACGCCCGCCCAGGCCGTGCCGGGAAGACACACATGGTCGCCCACCTCAAAGATTGCCTTCATAGATCACCTCTAAGCAGACGGTACACCTAGTTCGAAATCAACGTAACCGCAATCTGATTGCGCCTGCGGACTTAGTTAGTGGCCTCCGCACCCGGGAACAAATTCGGCAACGGCGCCGTCTTCTGTTTCTCCAGCTCGCGGTGCGGAAGTGGCTTGCGGGGCAGCATCTGATCGCGCATCGCTGCGTTGTAAACGAAGATCGCCTCGACCGTCGCCGCCTGCTTCAGATCGGCCGCCTGCAGCCGCTCAAAGGTGTCCATGTTGGAGTGGTGGGTGCGGGTCTCGTAATCCATCGGATCCTGAATAAACTGAAAGCCCGGAATCCCGACCGCATCGAACGACAGGTGATCGGTGCCGCCCGTATTCTGCGCCGTGATCGTGGTGACGCCAAGGTCTTTGAGCGGCGCCATCCACTGCTCGAAGATCGGCCTTACCGCCAGGTTCTGCTGCAGATAAATGCCCCGGATCTTCCCCGTCCCGTTATCGAGATTGAAATAGCCGGAGATCAGCTTCTGTTCCGGCTTCAGTTCGAGCGGCCCACCCGGCGCGCGTAGAAATGACGGCAGCTTCAACTGCTCCGGATCGGTCGTCTCCGGCGCAGAGCCGAAGTGCTCCTTCGCATATCCCACCGAACCGAACAGCCCTTCTTCCTCGCCCGTCCACAGGGCAATGCGAATCGAGCGCCGTGGATGCACATCGAGCGCCGTCAGAATGCGCATCACCTCCATCGCGACGATCGTCCCCGCGCCGTTGTCCGTCGCGCCGGTTCCGGCGATCCAGCTATCGAGATGGCCGCCGACCATCACGACCTGGTCTTTCAATTCAGGATCGGTGCCCGGAATCTCGGCAATGGTGTCGAAGCCGTGCTCGTGGTCGCCGGTGAACTTCGTCTCGACGTCGGCCTCGATGGTCACCGGAACATGCGCCTGCAGCAGCCGGTAGACGCGTCCCCAGCTCTCGATCTGCGCGACGATCACCGGAATCTTTACCGCACCCTCGCGGGTGTAAGGCCTGCGCCCCAGCGCCGCGCCGTTGTCATCGAAAAGAATTCCCGTTCCGCCGCCATTCTCGCTATCGCGCGCCGGGCGAATCACCGCCAGCGCCTTCTCATCGGCGAGGAACTGCGGAATCTTGTCCGCCAGCGCGATCCGCTGCATGTACGCCTTCAGCCGCGCCTGATACTCCGGGCTGTTTGGGCCGCCGCGACCGCCTGTACCTGCGTCGTTCGCCATGTCTTCCAGCTCTTTATCGGTATAGCGAGTGAAGAACGGCTTGTCCGGCACCGGCACCGGGCGCATCTCGCCAAGAAAGACGATCTTGTCGGCCAGCTTGCCCTTGTATTGATCGAAGTCCTTCTCGGTCTGAATATTCACCCAGATCGCCGGGCCGCTCACCGGGCCCTGTGTCCCTCCATTCACGGTTGCCGGAGACCACGGCGTCGCCTGCGCATTGAAGATTGCCGTATCGGGCGAGGTCATGCGCACCCAGGTATTGAGCTGCACCCAGCCCATTCCAAACTCGCCCCAGTCGTCGAGGTGCGCGTTCACGCAGCCCATCGCCGTCAGTTGATCGCGCGTCCATGCATTGGCCTTGGCCAGGTTGGGCGAGCCGGTGAGCCGCGGCCCGATGTCATCGGCCAGCGCCGAGCCATACTCCATCACGTGCGAGTGTTGCAGACCCTCTTCGCGAATCCGCATGTACATGTTCAGGTCGAGCTTCTCGACCGCGGGTTGCGGCTGCTCCCACGCGGGAGTGTCCGTCTTTGATTTGTCGGCAGCTAGAGAAGTGATTGTGAGGATGGCAAGGCTGCTAAACAACAGCGCGCGGCGAATGCGGGAAGGCATGGGTATCAGGTTCCTCCATTGAAACGGGAAAGTTGAGAATATCAAAGCCAGACGCACACTGGCGCGGATTAGTCTCACCTCGGCAAACAAGTTGTACTAAGTGCGCTCAGGGGCGATGCTGAAGTAATGCCTGCAATCTCATTGCACCGCTTCGCAAGGCGCACTCTCTTGTCTTTCTGCGTCGCAGCTTTCCTTGTCGTCGTTTTCTCCGCCGGCCATCGCGCGTTCGGCGTCGAAACGCCCGGCTTTCGAATCATCGCCACCACGCCCGCCACGCTCGACAACGGCTCACCATTTCTCCTCACGGTCGCGCCGGCAACCAAGCTCACCCAGATCAAAGGCAACTGGATGGGCAAAGACCTCCTGTTCTTCCGGGGAAAATCTCAGCAGGGCAACGAGACGTGGTACGCACTCGCCGGCGTTGATGTCGAGGCCACACCAGGCAGCTATCCGCTCACCATCGACGCAACCGCTGCCGACGGCAAGCCACTTCAAGCCACGATCCAGATTGCAGTCGGAGCAGCAAAATACCGCACCGGCACGATCACCGTCGCGCCCAACTTCGTCGAGCCCGACGCAGCAGCCCAGAAAGAGATCGCCGCCGCCAAAGAGATCAAAGACCGCATCTTCGCTCACAGCGCCGACGCGCCTGAATGGTCCGGAGATTTCGCCAAACCAGTCAACGAGCCGTCAACCGATTCCTTCGGCACTCGCCGCACCTTCAACGGCAAGCTCGCCAGCATTCATCGCGGCATGGACTTCCGTGCTCCCTCAGGTACGCCCGTCGCCGCCGCCAACTCCGGCACCGTCGTGCTCGCGCAGAAGCTTTTCTACGAGGGCAACTGCGTGGTCATCGATCACGGCCTGGGATTCACCACCATCTACATGCATCTCTCGCGCATCGACGTCGCCGCAAGCCAGAAGGTTCGCAAAGGCGAACATCTCGGATTAAGCGGAGCGACCGGCCGCGTTACCGGCCCGCATCTGCATTTCGCCGCGCGGTGGCAAGGAGCGTACCTCGATCCCGCCGGGCTCTTTAGACTCAGCCTCGCCGGCAAACCTTAGATCTCTATACCCAGCCTTCTACTGACCTCGGCGGAAAGCCTGTTTACCCTTCAGCCACCTTCTCAACCGCGGGATTACTCACTGACTTCTCGTCGTCTTCGACTACCAGGTCATCGACGGCAATCCCCAGGCGACGCCCGAGCGTCTTGAACCGTGCCTCCCAGCTCGCCGCCTCGCTGGCCGCCAGTGCCAGCGTCTGTTTCTGCTGGCTCTCAAGCACCTCGTACCAGATGTTCTGCGCGTGCCACAGCCGGACCTCAAAAGGCAGGCTGCTCACAATCTCGGCCATCTCTACTGCCTGATCGAGGCTGGTCATCAGCTCGCGGCGCTCGCAAAGTGCGCTCATCGCGTCCCTCATTCGCTGGTTGGCGAGGTAGCTGAGCTGCGCTTCATCGAGGGCAATCTGGATCTCCTTTGCCTGGCCCAGCAGAAATTGGATCCTCACCGGGTCGATAGGGTGCTCTTCGAGCGCATGGCGAAGCGCGGAATTGATCGAATAGCCGGCAGCCAGGGTGAGCTCCGGCGGCTTGGGCAGCCCCGCCTGGCTCAGGAACTGCAGCAGCGAGGAGTGGCGCTCATAGATTGCGCTGAAAGTGTTCTCCGCCTCGATCAGCGTAGGCCGCAGAATGATCTTGAGGATTCGCCGCTCTTCGTCATTGAAAAGGGATGTCAACGAGTAGATGCTTTCGCCGAAATGGCGGTCGAAGAGGCGCACGACCGCTGGAATATCCGCGCGGTCGACGGCGTCGTGCACCGCTTCAAGCAATGCGGTGTGCTTCTCGCGCTCCAGAGTCGCTTCCGACTCGCTTGCCTCCACCCAGCGCTTTACCGCAGCGCTGATGTTCTGGTCCCCGAAGTGCAAAACGGCATACGAGACCAGCTCCAGCTCCCCGGTCACCAGGGAAAGGATCATTGCCCGGCCGACGACAAGTTGCGCTCGCCCGGTGGTCAGCGATTCGGCATCCAGCCGTTCCACTGAGTAACCAAAGAGCCGCGTCTTTTCCGGATAACTGGTGAAGACGGAGCTGATCGCGTAATGAGCAGCGACCTGCTCCAACCCCACCTCGGATCTCTTCACCCGGCGGAGATAAATCTCGCCGCCGTCCTTCTGGTCGGGAACATTGCTCTTCGCGCCTCGCAGCAGCTCTACGAAACCCGGCTCAAGGGCCGCCGCCTCGGCGCCGAAGACCTCCTGTGCCAACTGAACGACTCGCGCGGCGTACTCGATGATCTGCACTGTCTCAAGACCCGAGATGTCGTCGAAAAACCAGCCGCAGCTCGTGTACATCAGCAGCGCCTGGCGTTGCATCTCGAGCAGCTTCAGCGCCAGGGTCCGCTCGCTGGTGTCGAGCACATGGGTCGCGTGCGCATCCAGGAATTTGTCCGCGTTGGCGCTCTCAATATCGGCATGCTCCGCGGTTACTTCGCCGCGCGCCAGCACGACTTCGATATAGGCGTCGCGGGCCTTCCATAGATCGGTCAGGATTCCCTCTGCGGCCTTCTCGCTCAACCCTGCCACCGTGTCGCGCAGCCAGTCGAGCGCTCCTCTCAAGGGAGCGCGCCACTTCTGGTTCCATCCCGCTCTGCCCCCATTGCAGCCGCAGTCGGAGCGCCAGCGCTCGACGCCGTGGAAGCAGCTCCACGCAGTGTTCTCATAGATCTCGGCCTCGTGCTGCGGCGGAAACTTCGCGAGAAACTCGCCGTAGTTGGTGAGCTTGGCGTTTCCCTTGGCCTCGATCTGCTTGAGCGCCCACGAGAGAGCCATCTCGCCGTAGCGATGGTGGTGGCCGTAGCTTTCGCCGTCAGTTGCTACGTGAACCAGTTGCGCGCGCTGCTTGCCATCCGGATTCGAGCCTTCCTGCCGAAAGCCGCTCATCAGCCGGTTGGCAAACTCGTCCCCGCTGTTCAGCAGGCCATCGAACGCAATCGCCCGGGAACGCCCTCCATCGTAAAAGAAGATCGCGATCCTGCGGCCCGATTTGAGCCGTACAACGTAGGGCCGCGTCGTATCCACGCTTCCGTGTGGAGTCTCCTGCCAGGGAACGGGATTGCCCTTCGCCGCTGCTCCCTGGTCCTTCTCCGCTTTGGTCTTCCGCTTCGGCTTCTCCGGAGGCAGGTCGTCGAGCGGCCGCACCCGCGCACACTGGCCCGGAGCCAGCACCGTGAAGAGAATGCCATTCTCGGCCAGCAACTCCAGCGTTTCGCTGTCTACCGCCGTCTCCGCCAGCCACATGCCCTCGGGTTTGCGATGGAAGCGCGCCTCAAAATCGCCGATGCCCCAGCGAATCTGCGTCACTTTGTCGCGCGTATTCGCCAGCGGCATGATGATGTGGTTGTAGACCTGCGCCATCGCCGAACCGTGTCCGCCGAAACGAAGCCGGCTGCGCCGGTCGGCCTCCAGGATGTGCTTGTAAGTGCGCGGCGTTTTTTCCTCGAGCCACGAGAGCAGCGTCGGGCCAAAATTGAAGCTGATCCGCGAATAGTTGTTAATGATGCGGACGATCTGGTTCTGGCCATTCACGATTCGCGACGCCCCGTTGGGCGCATAACACTCCGCGGTGATGCGTTCGTTCCAGTCGTGATAGGGCGCCGCCGAGTCCTGCGTCTCTACTGTCTCGAGCCACGGATTCTCGCGCGGCGGCTGATAGAAATGGCCGTGAATCGTAATGTAGCGTTCCGCCGCCGCAGGCTTCGCTGGCGTAGTAGTTGCTGAGGGGTCGGGCATAGGGCTCTCCAATGGGTCCAAACAAAAGTATCGCAGTGGACAGGGTCTCACTCAGCTTAGATGCGTCCTGAGCAGTTCCTCCATGAAGCGCCTCTCGAGCACAGTCGAGGACCGAAAGGAGGTCTCGGAGATCAACCTCGAATACATCTTTACGCCGTCGATCTTGCCAATTTTATCGGCGGCGGCCAGCACGCCAAGAGTTCCGGTGAAAGGAAGACCTCGTCGGGCTGCCTCGCGACGGCCTCTCTTTTCATCGATGAGCAACAAACTCGGGCGGTGCTCTTCAGCGATCTGAATAGCCTCTCGCTCGCCCGGATCGAGGAATGCGAGTTTGGGGTCGGGGTTTGGAATTGGAGGCTCAACGCTGGTCCACACAGACAGGCTCGCCAGCCAGGGTGCAATCTCGGCGGCTGCTTTCGGATGGCGAAGCTCCTCGATAACCGCGCTAGGCAAAAGGACTGTCCCATGAAGTGCCGGGAGTAATTCAGCTTCGCCCAATTGAACAAGGTAGTGAATCGGAGAGGTATCGGCGACGACGATCATCGCGCGATGGCTGGGTCGGTCTTTAAAGAATTCGCGGTGCGCAAATCATCTTCGAAGTCTTCGACATCGTACGCATTTTCTTGCACGTTCCGTTGCTTGAGCAGCCCTTCAAATTCTAGCCTGCTCATGCCAAGAACCTGCGCGGCCTCGTACTGCGTGAATGCGCCGGAGCGATATCCATCCAAAGCCAACGCTTCGAGAGCGTGGCGGCCGGGATCAGCCTGCTGCGCCAGATCGTCGGGTAGATGGACGGTGATCTCCATGAACCGACTTTAGCACGGAAGGGACGCGCCAATTCCGCACTATTCTGGAGGCGGCGAAGCCTTCCCCGCCAGGTCGCAGGCTCGCCACAGATACCAGCTCGCCACCGATCGCCACGGACGCCACTTCTCCGCCCGCCGCAGCATCTCCTCGGGCTTGGGCAGCAGGTCATTCGAAAACGGCTTGTTCTTCGGTATGCGCCGATACGTCAGCGCAAAACCCTTGCGAACGCCGTAGTCGCTGACCGGCAGGATGTCCGGCCGCCCCAGGCGGAAGATGAGCAGCATCTCCACCGTCCACGGGCCGATGCCGCGCACCTGGGTGAGATGTTCGATGATCGCTTCGTCGCTCATGCGGCGAATCTTTGCCAGCGTCGGCACCGTGCCATCGAGCGTCTTTGCTGCAAGATCGCGCAAGGCGAGTGTCTTGCCGCGGGAGACTCCTGCGGCGCGAAAGAGCTCATCCTGGGTCGCAATGATCATCTCCGGAGTCGGATGAATATCGCCAAAAATACCGAGCAGACGGGAGAGAATCGTCGCTGCGGCGCGTCCGTTGAGCTGCTGATAGATGATCGCCTCGAGCAGCGCCTCAAACGGCGAGTGCGAGCTCTTCAGCGTCAAGAGGAATGGTCCGGCCGCCTCAATTACCCGGCCAAGCTTGGGATCGGCTGCGGCCAGCTCGCGGCAGGCCTGGGCGGAATCGTAGCGTACCGGTCGCCGTCCGTCAGTCATGGTAGCCAAGTGTAACCGAACCGGATAGGAGATACACCGCCGGCTCGAGTACTGCTCCGCTGCCTCAATCGGTAACCAATCGATTACCCGTCCTTCCGCCCGTCCTGGAAATGTGATCCGCAGCGGGCGAGTTTCCCTCAGGGACGAGCCACGCCCAACGCTCGCAGCGGCTTCACCCGCGCAGGCAAAGGAGATCACAAATTACGACCAAATAAGTCCTTGTTTCAGGATGGTTTTGTGATGGAAAGCCGAAGCACGAATTTTTTCCGTGACAGCGCCGGGGCCTGATTGCAAAGGCCTTTTCTGCTGCTATATTCATCTTTCACCCTGTACGATTCCCGCGGCGGAAGCCGGTCTCGAAAAAGCGCGCCGAGACCTCCCGCGCACGGGCGTCGAATTTCTTTTGCTTGTGTAACTTGAGGAAGCAGGAACGCATTCATGGCGCAGATTTTTGACCGAAGCTCGAACGCGTTGGCACGGGCGAGCCTGGTTTTGTCGGGGTTGATTGTCATCGCCCTCGGCTTCACGCTGAATTCTCTGCAAAGATCGCCGTGGGTCACCCGGCAGGGCCAGCGCGCCGATCAGCCGGTGCCGTTCAGTCACAAGCACCACGTTATGGGGCTCGGCCTGCAATGCCAGTACTGTCACACCACGGTCGAGAAATCCAGCTACGCCGGCATCCCTCCCACCAAGACCTGCATGAACTGCCACTCCCAGATCTGGACCAACGCGCAGCTGCTCGAACCGGTCCGGCACAGCTGGGCAACGGGCGAGTCGATCACCTGGACCAAGGTCCACGATCTTCCCGACTTCGTTTATTTCAATCACGAGATCCACGTGAATAAGGGGATTGGCTGCTCCTCCTGCCATGGCCGCGTCGATCTGATGCCGATCATGTATGAGCAGAACACCTTGCAGATGGAGTGGTGCCTGAACTGCCATCGCAACCCCGCAACCAACCTCCGCCCGACCAGCGAAATCTACAACATGGCCTGGACCGGCCCGTCGACCGACAAGCCCGTCTGGTGCGCGGCCGCCGGGGCTAAGACTGGGGTGCCCACCGCGCAGACGGTGAGCTGCACAACTACCAATCCGGCCGACAGCGGCGTGAACGTCGCCGCCTTGCAGGCGCCCGAGGCTGGGGCCAGCGCGCCCGCTGCGGTGAGCGATGCCGGAAGCGCCACTCTGCCGCCCGCGCCCCTCACCTATGTCAAGTACACCGATCAGGTCAGGCTGGGCCACTTCCTCGCCGATCAGTACCACATCCGCAACGGGCATGAGCTCAGCAGCTGCGAGGTTTGCCATCGATGAAAACGACGACCGGCAAAACGGCGAGCGACGCAATGGCAGCGAACGGTTTAGCGCCGGACATCTGGGCGCAAGACAGAGAAAGACTCGGGTCGATGGACAAGGCTGGGGATAAGGCTGGAATGGCAAACGAAAACGCCGAGCTGGTTGTGCTGGAAAAGGCGTCGACCTCCAAGGGTCTGACTCTGGAGGAAGCGCGCGCCCGGCTCACCGGCAAGGGCGGCAAGCGCTACTGGCGCAGCCTCGAGGAACTCGCCGACGCTCCCGGCTTCGACGAGATGTTGCAGCGCGAGTTTCCCCGCCAGGCCTCGGAGTGGATCGATCCTGTCTCGCGGCGCGGATTTCTCAAGATCATGGGCGCCTCGATGGCGCTCGCCGGCCTCTCCGGCTGCACCAAGCAGCCCGACGAGCCGATCTACCCCTACATCAAGGCGCCCGAAGACCTCATCCTCGGCAAGCCCAACTACTTTGCCAGCGCCCATCCCTTCAATACCGGCGCAGTTCCCCTTCTCGTCAAGAGCGACGCTTACCGCCCGATCAAGGTTGACGGCAATCCCGACCACCCCATGAACCGTGGCAGCTCCGATCCGCTGACCCAGGGAACGATACTGGGGCTCTACGATCCCGACCGCTCCCAGCATGTACGCTTCCGCGGAGAAAACCGCGAGTGGGCCGAGTTCGTCCAGGCCTTCCAAACGCATCTGGCGGTGAAAAAAACCGACGGCGGCGCGGGCGTCTACATTCTTTCGAACACGGTCACCTCGCCAACCCTCGCCGCGCAGATCAAGCGGGCGCAGGCCGCGTGGCCTAACGCCAAGTTCCTGCAATACGATCCCATCAATCGCGACTCCGCCTATGCGGCGACCGCTGCGGCCTTCGGCTCTCCTGTCGATACGCAATACTGGCTCGAGGGCGCGGATGTCATCGTCTCGCTCGACGCCGACTTCCTCTCCGGCATCACCCAGCCCGGCTTCAACAAGCTCGCGAACGACTACGCGCGCCGTCGCAAGCTCGATGGCGACAAGCCGGACATGAACCGCCTCTACGCAATCGAGAGCGCGGTCACCACCACTGGCATGAAGGCCGAGCACCGTCTCGGGCTCCGCGCCAGCGACGTCGCCGGATTTGCCGCGACCCTCGCCGCCGAGATCGCCGGAAGCCCGGCGCCGACCGGCTACACCTGGACGCCCGAGCAGCAAAAGTTCCTCGAAGCCCTGGTCAAGGACCTCAAGGCCAACGCCGGCGAATCCGCCGTCATCCCCGGCGAGCAGCAGCCGATGGAGGTGCACCTCGCCGCCATCGCCATCAACGAGGCCCTCGGCAATACCGGCAAGACGGTCGTCTATACCGAGACGGTCAATCCGCTGCCCTCGCAGCAGAATGCGGATTTCCAGTCGCTGGTCGCCGACATGAACGCCGGCAAGGTCGACTGGCTTCTCGTCCTCGAGGGAAATCCGGTCTACTCCGCGCCCGCCGACCTCGATTTTTCGAGCGCCATGGGCAAAGTCGGGACCCTCGTCCACCTCGGCTCGCACTATGACGAGACCGGAGAGCTGGCCGAGTGGCACATCAACAGCGCCCACTACCTCGAATCCTGGTCCGACGCCCGCGCTTATAGCGGCATGGTCAGCATCGTCCAGCCGATGATCGACCCTCTCTATGGCGGCAAGAGCGCTCACGAAGTCATCCAGGCGATGATGGTCGATCAACCGCTGGTCTCGCCCTACGACGCGGTTCGCGCCACTTGGAAAGACCAGCTCTCCGCCAAGGGCGACTTCGAATCGAACTGGCGGAAGGCGCTCCACGACGGCTTCATTGACGGCACCGCTTACGACCCCAAGACGGTGACCGCGAAGAGCGGAATCCTCAAGGCCCCGGCGGCCGTCCCCGCCGACACGATCGAGGTCATCTTCCGTCCCGATCCTTCGCTCTACGACGGACGCTACGCCAACGTCGGCTGGCTTCAGGAGCTGCCCAAGCCCATCACCAATCTCTCCTGGGACAATGCCGCGCTGGTCTCGAACAACACCCTGCTCAAGTACAAGCTCGAAGAGGCCGAAGTCATCGAGGTCGGCCTGAACGGCAAGAAGGTCAAGGCGCCGGTACTCGTCGTTCCCGGCCATCCCGACAACAGCATCACCGTCTACCTCGGCCAGGGACGCCGCAAGGCCGGCCGCGTCGGCACCGGTACCGGCTTCGATGCTTACGCGATTCGCTCTTCGGTCTCGCCGCTCATCGCCACTGGCGCGACGATCACCAAGACCAGCGAGACCTACGACCTCGCCATCACCAAGAGCCATTATCACGACGATCGCGGCAAGCTCGCCGGCGGCAAGGGCGGTGGCAACAATTCGCTTGAGACCAACGAAGCCGAGACGCGCGGCATCATCCGCTACGCCACGCTCGACGAGTTCAAGCAGGATCCGAACTTTGCCCACGAGGGCGAGGGCCACGAAGATCCCGAAGCCGACGAAAGCATGTTCCCGGCGTATGTGTACAACGCTCCCGGGCAGAACGCCTGGGGCATGTCGATCGATATGAACTCCTGCGTCGGCTGCAACGCCTGCATCGTCGCCTGCTACGCGGAGAACAACATCGCCGTCGTCGGCAAGCAGCAGGTCAAGATCGGGCGCAACATGCAGTGGCTGCGCATCGATACCTATTTCGAAGGCGATCTCGCCGCGCCCCGCGCCCATTTCCAGCCCATGGCCTGCCAGCATTGCGAGAACGCTCCCTGCGAACAGGTTTGCCCGGTCGGCGCCACGATCCACACGCCCGAGGGCCTCAACATGATGGTCTACAACCGTTGCGTGGGCACGCGGTACTGCTCCAACAACTGCCCCTACAAGGTGCGGCGCTTCAATTTCCTGCTCTTCTCCGATTTCGAGACCGAAAGCTACAAGCTGGGTCGCAATCCAGACGTGACCGTGCGCAGTCGCGGCGTGATGGAGAAGTGCTCCTACTGTGTACAGCGCATCAGCGCAGCCAAGATCCACGCCGACAAGGAGAATCGCGAGATTCGAGACGGCGAGATCATCACCGCCTGCCAACAGGCCTGCCCGACCGAGGCGATCACCTTCGGCAACATCAACGATGCCGGCTCGAAGGTCGCGCAGCTCAAGAAGCAGTCGCGGACCTACGGCGTGCTGGCCGACGTGAATACGCGTCCGCGCACGACCTACGTCGCTGAAGTCTTCAACTTCAATCACGATTTCGAACAGGCCCGCATCGAGCATGAATCCGAGCCGGCCAAGAGTGCCACAAATGGATAGCCCGTACAAAGGATCTCCAATAGCAACACAGGTGGGCGAAAGCGCGCATGGCGACTAAAGACATAAAGGTCAAAGACCCGATGCTGGACCCGATCACCGGTGAGCGGAGCGTCCTCGCGCCCGGTCACACCTTCAGGTCGGTGACCGAAAAAATCTCCCGGATCGTCCTCACCTCGCATACCCCGCTGGGCTGGTTCGGCGGTTTCCTGCTCGCCTCGAGCGTGGCGACCCTGGTCATGATCGCGGTGACCTGGCTCTTCCTCAAGGGCGTCGGCATCTGGGGCATCACCCAGCCGGTGGCCTGGGGCTTTGCCATCATCAACTTCGTCTGGTGGATCGGTATCGGCCACGCCGGCACCCTGATCTCCGCCATCCTGTTGCTCTTCAAGCAGAAGTGGCGTAATTCAATCAACCGCTTCGCCGAGGCGATGACCATCTTCGCCGTGGTCTGCGCCGGACTCTTCCCGCTCATTCACGTCGGCCGCCCGTGGCTGGCCTACTGGCTCTTCCCCTATCCGAACTCGATGAACGTCTGGCCGCAGTTCCGTTCCCCGCTGCTCTGGGACGTCTTCGCGGTCTCCACCTACGCCACCATCTCCGTCGTCTTCTGGTATATCGGCATGGTTCCCGATCTGGGCACCTTGCGCGACCGCTCGAAGTCGCAGTTGGGGCAGTACTTCTACGGAATTCTCTCCCTTGGCTGGCGCGGTTCGGCGCGCCACTGGATGCGCTATGAGACCGCATCGTTGCTGCTCGCCGGCCTGTCCACGCCGCTGGTGCTCTCGGTGCACTCGGTCATCAGCTTCGATTTTGCGGTGGCCAATCTCCCTGGCTGGCACACCACGATCTTCCCGCCCTATTTCGTCGCCGGTGCGGTCTATTCAGGCTTCGCCATGGTCCTCACCCTGGCCATACCGATCCGGACGTTCTATCACCTGGAAGACATGATCACCATTCGCCATATCGACAATATGGGGAAGGTCATGTTGGCCACCGGGGGCATCGTCGCCTACGGCTACGCCATGGAGGTCTTCATGGCGTGGTACTCGGCCAGCCACTGGGAATTCTTCATGATGTGGAACCGCATGTTCGGCCCGATGGGCTGGGCCTATTGGATACTCATCACCTGCAACATCGCTTTGCCGCAGCTGATGTGGCTTCGCTCCTTCCGCAGCAATCCGGCGAAGATGTTCGTGATGTCGTTCATCGTGAATACCGGCATGTGGTTTGAGCGGTTTGTCATCGTAGTCACCAGCCTCTACCGCGACTTCCTGCCCTCGTCGTGGGGCACCTACAAGGCGACGCGCTGGGATTATGCAACGTTTATCGGGACCCTCGGCCTCTTCACCACCTTGTTCTTTCTCTTCATTCGCTTGCTGCCCATGATCCCGATGTCTGAAATCCGCATGATGCTTCCCCAGGCGAAGGTCGAGCCTGAGTCGGAAGCGGTACACGAGGCAGGTGACTGATGCCCATAAAAGAAGGCACTTACGGATTGCTGGCCGAGTTCGACACGCCCACCGAGCTGGTGCGCGCTGCCGAGGCCGCTTACGCCGCCGGCTATCGCCGCATGGATTGCTATACTCCCTACCCGGTCGAGGAGGCGGCGGAAGCGATCGGCTTCCACCGCAACCACGTCTCCCTCATCTGCCTGCTTGGCGGCATCCTTGGTTGCTGCGCCATGTTCGGCATGGAGACCTGGGTCTCGGTCTGGGGCTATCCGCTCAACATCGCCGGCCGCCCGTATTACTCCTGGCCGGCCTTTGTCGTACCCGCCTACGAGTGGACGATTCTTTGGTCCGGCCTGGCGGCGGCCTTTGGCATGATCGCCATGAATGGACTTCCAACCCTCTACCACCCGCTCTTCAATGCACCGAACTTCCGCAATGGCGCAACCAGCGACAAGTTCTTTCTCTGCCTCGAGGCGACCGACCCCATGTTTTCGCTCGCCAATACCCGGGCGTTTCTCGAAGAGCACCACCCCAATTCCGTCGTGGAGGTGGATCATTAATACCTCCCGTACCGTATTCGCGAGCCGGTCGATGCCTTCGAGCCGTCTGCGCAAAATCCTGCCTCTCGCAGGAATCGCCGCGCTCTCCCTCGTCGCCGGCTGCCGCCAGGACATGCAGGACCAGCCCAAGATGATTTCTCAGCGCGGGACCCACTTCTTCAACGACGGCCGCTCCGCGCGCCCGCAGGTCGAGGGCACAGTTTCCCGCAACGAAGTCGATGTCGATGACTACTTCCATACCGGCCTGCTGAACGGCAAGGAGCAGGACGCGATGCCCTTCCCGGTCAGCGCCCAGGTGATGGCCCGCGGCCAGGAACGGTTCAACATCTACTGCACGCCCTGCCACTCCCGCGTCGGCAACGGCGAGGGAATGATCGTCGATCGCGGCTATAAGCCGGCCGCGAACTTCCACGACGCCAAGCGTCTCGCCGAGCCGATCAGCCACTACTTCTATGTCATGACCAACGGCTATGGCGCGATGCCCGATTACTCGGCGCAGATCGCCCCCGAAGACCGCTGGGCCATCGCCGCATACATCCGCGCCCTGCAGTACAGCCAGAGCGCGAGTGCCGCCGCTGTGCCTGCGGGCGCCAAAATCGACAGCCTGGCCGACATCGCGGTGAGCGAAGGCTACGACGCGAGCTTCGCCGGCCCCTGGCCGCTCGCCACCAGCACCAACGTGCAGGCGATTCAACCCGGAGAAGCTCCAGCGGCGGGAGCGCCCGCGCAGCCTACGAATCCGAAGATCCAGAATCATCTACCGGTAAGAACTCCTACCGAGAACCCTGGCAAGACCCTCGCGCCGAGCGGGAACTGAGGTAAAGAAAAAAAGCAAGTTAGGAATGTTGGCAAGTTAAGCAGCGACACCATGGCGAGAAACTTAGGATTGGAAACGCAGGAATAAGAACGATATGGCACACGCAACCCACATGAAGACACTGCCCGCCGACCTCAGCGCGCCGGCGTTTGTCAGCGCCTGGCGCACCCGCGCGCTGACCGTTGGCGCGATCTTCGGCGTCATCGGCCTCATTCTCGCGTTCCTTGCCGGCGACCACTTCCAGCACCTGCTCCGCTCCTGGCTGCTGGGCTTCATGATCACCCTCGGCTTCTCAATCGGCGGCATGGCGCTGCTGATGGTGCAGTATCTCTCCGGCGGCAAGTGGGGACTGCTGGTCCGCCGTCCGCTCGAAGCGATGTCGCGTTCGCTGCCGGTGGCCTTCCTTTATTTCCTGCCCATCGGAATCTTCGTCAAACAGCTTTACCTTTGGGCGATGTACCCCACCACCGATTCGGTTCACGCCGCCGTGAAGCAAGGCCTGCTGAATGAAATCCAAGAGCATGCCCTCGACTACAAACGGCCGATGCTCAACATCCCCACCTTCTGGATCGTTTCGCTCATCTGCTTCGCGATCTGGTGGTTCTATGACTCGCGTCTGAACAAGTGGTCGCTGCAGCGCGACCAGGAGGTCGGCCTCGAGATTCCGCGCGAGAGCGTCAACAACGTTCCCTTCTGGCAGAAGCGTTTTGAAAACCTCAGTGGCTTCGGCGTCGTCGTTTACGCCATCACTCTTACCGCGGTCGCCATCTACTGCGTCATGTCCCTCGACCCGACCTGGTACTCCTCGGTCTACGGACTGCAGTTCCTCGTCGGCCAGGGCTACGGCGTTCTGGCCCTCGTCGTCCTCACCCTGATCGGCCTCTCCAAGGCCGAACCCATCAAGACCGTTCTTCGCGTCACCGAGCAGCACGACCTCGGCAAGCTCTGCTTTGCCTTCGTCATGCTCAACATGTACCTAGCCTTCTCTGCCTTCCTGATCATCTGGTCGGGCAACCTGCCGGAAGAGATTCCCTGGTACCTCGACCGCATCCGCGGCAACTGGGGCGTCGTTGCCACGCTCGACTTCATCTTCCACTGGCTGCTGCCCTTCGCGATGCTCCTCTCGCGCGACCTCAAGCGCAATCAGAAGCGCCTCGCCACGGTCTGCAAGCTGATGATCTTTGCCCGCTGCTGGGACATGTTCTGGCTCATCGAGCCAAACTTTGCCGACGCCCGCCGCAACCTGCACTTCAGCATCGGAATCCTTGAATATGCGTTCATTCCTACCGCGATGATCGCCTTCTGGATGGCGTACTACTTCACCCAGTTGCAGAAGCGTCCGCTGGTCCCGGTCAACGACCCGCACCTCGCGGAGATATTGGAGCCCGATCATGCCCACGCATAATCCGCCAACAGGTAATTCTAAGGAGCGTGACCCGAACAACCCGGTCGACGCCTCGACGCCGCAACAGGGCTACGAGGCTTCCGACGTCAGCGCGACCGGGATCGCGGTTTTTCTCGCCTCGCTGTTGGCCTTCGTCGTCGTCTTCTTCGTGTTCTGCTGGGGCATGGGCAGCGTGATCAACAACCAGCTGATCAAGCGCGATGGGCCTTCGAACAAATGGAACACCCTGGAATACGGCTCCGGGAAGGTCCCGAAAAACATGGCCTCGAATCCAGCTATGGAGCAGGAACAGTTGCAGCAGTTGACCCAGAAGTTTCCGACGCCGCGGCTCGAGACCGACGACGGCAACCAGGACCTCGCCGACCTGCACGTCCGCGAGTCCCTGCTGCTCGACCATTACAGCTGGATCGATCGCAGCCAGGGCAAGGTCCGCATCCCGATTGAGCGCGCAATGGAACTCCTGGTCGCACAACACGCACTGCCGGTTATCCCCGGTGCGCAGCCCGGACATCTGCCGACTTACGGCGAAACTCCCGAGGGCGCGCCGATGGATACGGCAAACAGCGACATCGTGCTGCCGCCGGCCCCTTTGACGGATGGCTTCGCGCCCACCGGATATGAGCAGGAGCTGTCGACGATGCGCAAAGCCCCGGAAGTGGCCGAGGGCGACAAGCATCAATAGGGGTTAAGCCGGCATGAGCAGCCGGCAGGCAAGGCACGACGAAGCTGCTTCATCCCGCGAAAGCCACCGCTCCAACAGGCGCGGCGGGTTTCGCGGACAGTTAACATAAGGACAGAGGTCAGGAAACTAGATGTCGATGCAGCGATCAGGTCGGTTCAGCGGCGAGGCAGGAGCGGCGTCCACGCGTCGACTCTTCCCGCGTTCGCTCTTCTTGCCGCTGCTCGCCGTCACCCTGGCCGCCGCCGCCGCAATCCCCGCTTTCGCCCAGGTCTCCTCCTACGGCGACAAGCAGATGGGCGAGCGCGCCGACCAAAAGCCGGCGCTGCTCGATAGAGTCTACGTTCACCAGCGGCTCAACAATCAGCTTCCGCTCGACCAGAACTTCCGCGACGAGACGGGAGCCACCGTCAAGCTCGGCGACTACTTCGGCAAACGCCCGGTCCTGCTCGCCATCGTTTATTACTCCTGTCCGATGCTCTGTTCTGAAGAGCTGAACGGCATGGTCGGCGCGCTCGAGATGGTCAAGTTCCGCCCCGGTAAGGATTTCGACATCGTCGCCGTCAGCATCGACCCGAGCGAGGGCCCCGAACTCGCCGCAAAAAAGAAAGCGATGTACGTCAAGCGCTACGACCACCCCGAGACCGCCGCAGGCTGGCACTTCCTCACCGGCCAGCAGCCCGAGATCAACGCCCTGACCCAGGCTGTGGGTTTTGGCTACGCCCGCGTGCCCGGCCCCGACGGCCGCCTCACCCAGTTCGCCCACGCCAGCTCGATCCAGATAGTAACCCCCGAAGGCAAGCTCGCGCAGTACTACATGGGCGTTGAATATTCGCCCCGGGACCTGCAGCTTGGCCTGGTCGAGGCGTCGCACAACACCATCGGCTCGCCGGTCGACAACATCCTGACCTATTGCTATCGCTACGACCCCGAGCTGAACAAACACAGCTTGGTCGTCGCCAGGGTCGTACAACTCGGCGGCCTCCTGACCATGATCGGTCTCGGCGGTTTTATGGTGGTCAACTTCAAGCGCGACCTGAAGCAGGACGACGAAGATTTAAGAAAATATAGCCGGTCGAACCATGACCGGATGGTGTAGCCGATGGTTCGGCAAAGGATTGAAAGCCCGAAGCAGGAAAGCGGGATAAAAGGGAACTATGCACTTTATTAGTCCGGTACTCTGGGAATTTCTGGTTAAGTGGTTGACCAACTTCGCGCTCTTTCCGCCGGAGGCCTCCACCATTGCGCCTTATGCCGACGCGCTCTACTTCTTTCTCATTCTGATCTCGCTGGTCGGCCTCGTGCTGGTCGGCATTCTGGTCTTCGGCTTCTCCATCGCCTACCGTGCGGAGAAGAACCCCGTCGCCACCCACATCGAGGGCTCGACCATTCTCGAGGCCACCTGGACCATCATCCCTCTCGCGCTCTTCATGGTCACCTTCGTCTGGGGCGCCCTGCTTTACTTCCGCATCTATAACCCGCCGACCAACGCGATGAACATCTACATCGTCGGCAAGCAGTGGATGTGGAAGGCCGAGCATCCCGGCGGCCAGCATGAGATCAACGCCCTGCACGTGCCCATCAACCGCGCCGTCCAGTTGACGATGATCTCGCAGGACGTCTTCCACAGCTTCTCGATCCCCGCCTTCCGGGTGAAGCGCGAGGTCATTCCCGGCCGCTATTCGACGGTGTGGTTCGAGGCCACAACCCCGGGCAACTATCACCTCTTCTGCACCCAGTATTGCGGCACCCTGCACTCGCAAATGATCGGAACCATCACCGCGATGCGGCCTGACGACTATCAAGCCTGGACAGCGGGCAGCACCAGCGGCGCCTCGCTCGCACAGAACGGCGAGCGCCTCTACGCCAGCCTCGGCTGCAACGCCTGCCACTCCGGCGCCGCCGACGCCCGCGGACCCAACCTCGCCGAGGTCTACGGCACTAAACTTCAGCTGACCAACGGCGGATCCGTGATCGTCGATGACGCCTTCCTGCGCGACACGATCCTGAACCCGTCGATGCATACAACCGCCGGATTCGCGCCCATCATGCCGACCTATCAGGGCCAGATCAGCGAAGAGGGCCTCATCGACCTCGTCGAATACATCAAAAAACTCAATTCGAACTACCGTATCCAGCAGACATTGAATACGACCCAGGTATCGCCCGCGCAGACGGGCGTCCAACCGAGTACATCGACAGCGCCGACGAACGCCCCGGCGCCAGGGATGGTGAAGCAATGAGCACAATCGTGAAACTTCCCGACCAGGCAACGGCGACGCTGCCCAAGGTCACTTATCTCAACAAGGAACTAGGCATCAAGAGCTGGCTGCTGACCGGCGACCATAAGCGGATCGCGATGCTCTATCTCGTCTCGATCACCTTCTTCTTCTTTATCGGCGGCGCCATGGCCGGACTCATCCGCCTTGAGTTGCTCACTCCTCAGGGCGACCTGATGGCCTCCGACACCTACAACAAGCTCTTTACCATGCACGGCGTCATCATGATCTTCCTCTTCCTGGTGCCGTCAGTGCCTGCGACAATTGGCAACTTCGTCATCCCTATGATGGTCGGCGCCAAAGACCTCGCCTTCCCCAAGATCAACCTGATGAGTTGGTACCTCTACGTCATCGCCGGCACCTTCACCATCTCCGCCCTCGTGCTTGGCGGCGTCGACACCGGATGGACCTTCACCACCCCGCTCAGCACCCACTACCTTAATACCCACGTCGTCACGGCCGCGCTCGGCATCTTCGTCGCCGGCTTCAGTTCCATCTTCACCGGCCTGAATTTCATCGTTACCATCCACCGCATGCGCGCGCCGGGAATGACTTGGTTCCGCCTGCCGCTCTTCTGCTGGTCCAACTACGCCGCCTCGATCCTCATGGTGCTCGGCACCCCGGTGCTGGCCATCGCCATCGTCCTCGTCATTCTTGAGCGGACCATCGGCATCGGCGTCTTCGATCCCACCAAGGGCGGCGATCCGCTCCTCTTCCAGCATCTCTTCTGGTTCTACTCGCACCCTGCCGTCTACATCATGATTCTCCCCGGCATGGGAGTCATCTCCGAGGTCATCAGCACCTTCTCGCGGAAGCGCGTCTTCGGCTACACTGCCGTCGCCTTCTCCTCAGTCGCGATTGCCCTCTTTGGATTCTTCGTCTGGGCGCACCACATGTTCATCATGGGCGTCTCGAACTATTCCGCGCTCGTCTTCTCGCTGCTGACCATGCTCGTAGCCGTTCCCTCGGCGATCAAAATCTTCAACTGGTCGGCCACACTCTATAAGGGATCGATCACCTTCGAGACCCCGATGCTCTACTCCTTTGGCTTCATCGGCCTCTTCACCATCGGCGGCCTCACCGGCGTCTTCCTCGGCTCGCTCGGCATGGACATCCACCTCACCGAGACCTATTTCATCGTCGCCCACTTCCACTTCGTGATGGTCGGCGGCATGCTCATGGCCTTCCTCTCCGGAGTCCACTTCTGGTGGCCCAAGATGACCGGCCGCATGTATCCCGAGGCCATGTCGAAACTGGCCGCCATCGTGACCTTCATCGGCTTCAACCTGACCTTCTTCCCGCAGTTCATCGTCGGCTATCTGGGCATGCCGCGCCGCTATCACGCCTACCCGCCGGAGTTCCAGGTGCTCAATGTCTTCTCGACCGCCGGCGCGACCGTGCTTGGCATCGGCTATCTCATGCCGATACTTTATTTGACGTGGTCGCTGAAGTACGGTGCGATCGCCGGCCCCAACCCGTGGCAGGCCACCGGACTCGAATGGCAGACGCAATCTCCGCCGCTCACCGAGAACTTTGTCGAAACACCCATCGTCGACTACGAAGCCTACGATTACGATTGGCTCGCGAACAAAACCAAGCACGAGGTGACGACCGTTGGATAGCCACGCAATCGCGGCCACCACAGCCGACCATTCCGCACTCGAGCATGAGCACGATCACGCGCATCCGCAATACCTGCGCCACCACTTCGAGACAGTGGAGCAGCAGCGCGAGGCCACGCAGTTTGGCATGTGGCTCTTCCTGCTCACCGAAATCATGTTCTTCGGTGGCATGTTCTGCGCCTATCTGATCTATCGCAACTGGTACTACCCGGCCTTCGCCGCGGCCAGCAACACCCTCAGCATCACCCTCGGCACGGCCAACACCGCGATCCTGATCACCTCCGGCTTCGCCATGGCCATGGGCGTCTGGTGCGCCGAAACCAAACGTCGCAAAGGCCTGGTCTGGTCGCTCATCTTCACCATCATCTTTGGACTCGCCTTCCTCGGTATCAAGTACCGCGAGTACAGCGAGAAGTTTGAGTTGCACCACGTTCCCGGCGCAAGCTTCTCGATCGCCCAGTTCGTCCATCCAACGGCGGCCTCGCACGAAGTACCGCTCGCGCCCGACATGGCCGAGAAGACGCAGATCTATTTCTCCCTCTACTTCGCCATGACCGGCATGCACGCCCTGCACATGATCATCGGCATCGTCATCCTCTTCTGGCTGCTGTATCACGCCCAGAAGGGTGCCTATACCGACGGCTACGTGCAGCCGATTGAATATTTCGGCTTATATTGGCACTTTGTCGACATTGTGTGGATATTCCTCTTTCCACTGCTCTACCTCATTAACCGGCACCCAGGTCGCTGACCGCGACTCATTTGCACTGAAGAAGGCGAGACTATGGCACACTCCAACCTTGATGAGGAAAACTTCGATCCCAAGGATCCGGAAGCGATTCATCACATCGTCACCCCGAGGACCTATATCGCGGTCTGGATCACCCTGTTGATCGCCACCGGCCTTACCACCGGCGCGGCCTTCATCGACCTCAAGGAATTTAACCCAGTCCTTGCCCTGGGCATCGCCTGCTTCAAGGGCGTCATCGTCATCCTCTTTTTCATGCACGTCTACTTCAGCTCGCGCTTGATGAAACTCACCGTCGGCGCCGGCTTCTTCACCTTCATCGTGCTCATCATGATGACCCTTAGTGATTACATGAGCCGTTCCTGGGGTCTTTGGTAGTCCCGCCAACACGGACCTCTAAAACCAGCTTCGCGTCGTCGGTTCGCGCATTACCCTGAGATGGTATTTGTGCGAAACATGACCAAACTCCAGAACCATCTCTCCGCCGCTCTCCCTTCTGCGATCGAAGCCCTCTCCCAAAATCCCAGAGTCACAGTGCGTCGTCCCGGCGTCCCTGCCAAAGACGGCAAATGCATCGTCTACTGGATGCAGCGCGCCGAGCGTGCTCTCGACAATCCCGCCCTCGACACCGCCATCGAAGTGGCCAACGAACTCAATCTCCCCGTCATCGTCTATTTCTCGGCCATCTCGAACTTCCCCAGCGCCAACCTCCGCCATTACTACTTCCTCAACCAGGGCCTCCGCGACATCGAAGCCGACCTCGCCGAACGCGGCATCGCCTTCATCGTCCGCCGCCCTCCCGGCAACTCGCTCGAAGCGCTCCTCGCCGAGGTCAACGCCGCGACGGTGATTGGCGACGAAAATCCCTGCCGAGAACCCGAGCGCTGGCGCAAGGTGCTCGCGAAGCGGCTGAAGATTCCGTTCTGGACGGTCGACGCTGACGTCGTCGTCCCGTCAAATCTCTTCGACAAACACTACTTTGCGCTTCACCACTTCCGGCCCAAACTCTACGCGCACTTTCCCGAATATCTCGTACCTTCGCCGAAGCTCAAACCCATCCGCGAATGGAAGTGCCCCAAGAATTTCGAGTCGTTCGACGTCAGCACGGACGTCACCCAAGGCTGGAAAGACCTCGACCGCAGCGTCAAGCCCGTCGACTATTGGACCGGAGGCACCCACGCCGCGCTCAAGCGCCTGAAGCACTTCATCGACCACAGCCTCGCCAATTACCCCGAGCAGCGCAACCATCCCGAGACCGACGGCACCAGCCAGATGTCGCCGTATCTCCACTTCGGCCACATCAGCCCGCTCACCATCACGCTCGCAGCGCAGAAAGCGTTGAAGGCAAAGAAGGTCACCCAGACCGCTTACGACTCCTTCATAGGCGAGCTGATCGGCTGGCGCGAACTCGCCGTCAACTTCGTCAAATTCGTCCCCAGCTACGACACCATCGACTGCGCAGAGCCCTGGGCGCAAAAGACCCTTCGCGAACACGCCGCCGACAAACGCGATCCGCTCTACACCCTCGATCAACTCGAAAAAGCCCAGACCTACGACGAGCTCTGGAACGCCTCGCAGATGCAGATGGTCAACTTCGGCTGGATGCACAACTACATGCGCATGTACTGGGCCAAGAAGATCCTCGAGTGGTCGCCGAGCCCCGCCGTCGCCTTCCAGAACGCCGTCTACCTCAACGACAAATACGAGCTCGACGGCCGCGACCCCAACGGCTACTCGGGTATCGCGTGGGCCATCGCCGGAGTCCATGATCGCCCCTGGTTCGACCGCCCCATCTTCGGCTCCATCCGCTACATGTCCGGCGCATCGACCGGAAAGAAATTCGATTCGAAGCGCTACATCCGCAATGTGCTGGAGGAGCCGCTACCGCCACTCCTCGCCGCAAATCAACTCAGCTAGACCGCCTCCCTGCATTCCCAAAATGGAACCGCGCGCGTGCGCGCAACAGAGCCGCCCACCGAATCCGCTAGCGTCCCCAATCGCTGCGCCTCATAATCACACCAACTCTCCGACTCCCGGAATCTGGTTTGTAGTTTCCTGCTCGCCGCGCTTTCGCTGCAGTCTGTGAGCGATCGCGGCATGTGCATCGAGGCTGCTGGAAGCATAGGCGTATGGTGACCTGCCGACGGCTCCGCACGGTACTCCGCCGGCTTGGTTGCCCGCTCTGGCTCGCGTTCGCGACGCTGCCTCTGGCGGCCCAGCCCTCTGCGCCCCAACCCCATGCCCGTGCAACGCGGGCCAAGGTCCCGCACACTGCGAAACCCTCCCGCGCATCGGCCGACTCTCCCGCCTACGCTACCAACTTATTGAACCAGCCCTGGCAGCCACTCGGGCCCGCGCAGGTCTCGACCACTGCCTACGGCCTCGTAACTGGAAGAGTCACAAGCATCGCCGCCGATCCATCTGATCCCACCGGAAACACCGTCTATCTCGGCACCACCGGTGGAGGGGTCTGGAAGTCGACAAACGCTGCCGGCCCGTCCGCTTCGACCACATTTACTCCGCTCACCGACAATCTTCCCGCCTTCACCAGCGGCGATATTCCCTCACTCAGCATCGGAGCAATCTCCGTCCAGCCCGGCGGCACAGGGGTCATACTCGCCGGCACCGGAGACCCCAACAACGCCATCGACTCCTACTACGGCGCAGGCCTGCTGCGCTCCGCCGACGGTGGACTCACCTGGAGCCTCATCCCCGAATCCAACGATCTCTCGGTCAACGCCCTGGCTAATTTCCATTTCTTCGGCCTGGCCTTCGCCGGTTTTGCGTGGAGCGCGCAAACCCCCAACCTGGTCGTCGCAGCCGTTGCCTCGTCCGCCGAAGGCAATATCGTCGCCGCTAACCTCGCCGCAACCGAGTACGAGAAACAGCTCAGCGTCATGGGACTCTATTACTCCAGTGACGCCGGCCAGACATGGTATCTCGCCACCATTACCGACGGCCCCGGCCAGGTGGTCCAGACCTCGAACATTGCTATCAGCGACGGCGGCAACGCGGCGACCTCCGTCGTCTGGAGCCCCATCCGCAAACGTTTCTACGCCGCCATTCGCTTTCACGGCTATTACGAATCTCTCGACGGCATCACCTTCACGCGCCTCGCTAACCAGCCCGGCGCCGGCCTCACCACCACCGAATGTCCCACGCACAGCTCGTACGTTGGCTCGGTTGCCTGCCCAATCTTCCGCGGCGCGCTCGCCGCGCAGCCCGCCAGCGGCGATCTCTTCGCGCTCACTGTGGACATCAACCTGCTCGACCAGGGGCTCTGGCAGGACGTTTGCGAGGTCAGATCCGGAACCTGCGCTTCAAGCACCGTGACCTTTGCCCGGCAGCTTCCCTCGACCGCTCTCGAAGACGGCTCGGGCCACATTCCCCTCGGCGACTACAACCTCTCGCTCGCCGCCGTACCGGTCTCCTCCGCATCCGCCTCCGGAGATACGCTTCTCTTCACCGGCGCCATCGACGTTTTTCGCTGCAGCCTCGCCGCGGGCTGCGATTTTCGCAACACCACCAACACTGCCACCTGCGCAGCCGCAATGGTCGCGCCCTCGCAACATGCCTTCGAAACAACCTTCGCGGCCAACCTCTCTTTGATTTACTTCGGCAACGACGGCGGGCTGTGGCGCTCGACCGATAACGTCGGCCAGACCCAGCCACCTTGCAGCCCCGATGACGCCAACCACTTTCAGAACCTCAACGCCGGGCTCGGCTCGCTCGCCGAGATCCACGGTCTCGCCCAGGACCCCGGCAACAGCGCCATTCTGCTCGCCGGCCTCGGCGTCAACGGCAACGCCGCCTCGGCAACCGCACTCGAAACCATCTGGCCCCAGGTCCTCGACGGCTTCGGAAGCTATGTCGCCATCGATCCCGTCAATCCGCAGAACTGGTTCGCGCAAAGCTCCTCCGGAGTGGCCATCGATCTCTGTCCCAACGGCTCAAGCTGCACTCCCGCCGATTTTGCGTGGCCGGTCATTGGCTACCCCCAGGTCGGTTCCGACGCCTACGCTTTTCCCGAGCCGGCTCCATTTCTGCTCGACCCGCAGAACAGTTCCAATTTGGTTCTCGGCACCTGCCATCTCTGGCGCGGCCCCGCCGACGGCGACTCCTGGTCGGTCGCGAATTTGTTGGGTGACCTCTACCCCGACGAAGGCCCGGAGTGCGACGGCAACGCCCTGATCCAATCGATCGCCGCATCGGGGACCGTCTCGATTCCGCCCGGAGACACCGAATATCTCTACGCCGGTCTGGCGGGAATCGGCATCCAGGGCCCCCAGGCCTACGCCGGCCATCTGTTTTCGGCCGCGGTGAGCGATGCGTCCCCTATTCCGTCGAGCTGGACGGATCTCTGGCTCTCGCCCGTCGTCAACGCGGCAAGCGGCTTCAATCCGCAGGATTTTTCCATCTCCAGCGTCACCGTCGACGCTCACGACGCGGGCGGGCAAACCCTCTACGTCACCATCGAGGGCTTCAGCTCGTTCGAGACTCCCACCGGAACCGTCTACGTCTCCACCAACGGTGGCGTCAGTTGGACCAACATCACCGCCAACCTCCCTTCAGCGCCGGCCAACGGCCTCGTCATCGATCCCAACGACGCAGACACTGTCTACGTCGCGCTCGATACCGGTGTGTACGTCACGACCGCCGTTACCACTTGTGGCTCCGCGAACTGCTGGAGCCTCTACGGCACCGGCCTGCCCAACTCGCCCATCACTCAGCTGGCGGCTTTCAACAGCGGCGGTAAGTCGCTCCTCCGCGCAGGAACGTATGGCCGCGGCATCTGGCAGGTTCCGCTGATCACCGCGACGGCAACCGTCACCACCGCGACCGTCGTCCCTCTCTCGCTGACCTTCGCGCCGCAGGAGGTGCAAACGCAGAGCTCCGCGCAATCCGTCACCCTCACCAACACCGGCACGATCGCCATGGTGGTCAGGCAAGTCTCGGCTGGCGGCGACTTCGCTGCGACGAATAACTGCACCGCTTCCATTCCCGTCGGAGGCACCTGCACCGTCGAGGTCGCCTTCACCCCCACCGCTACCGGAGCTCGCTCCGCAACCCTGACCCTCTACGTCAACATCGCCGGCGGAGAGCTCACCGTCCCACTCACCGGAGCCGGCATACCCGGCGGAGCGATCGTGCTGCTGCCGGCCTCGATGAACTTCGGATCGAGCCTCATCGGCGTCACCACCACGCCGCCCCAGAACATCACCATCTCCAACACCGGCGGCGTCGCGGTGAACCTCCAGGCGCCGACCGCAACCGGCGATTTCGCCATTGTTGCCAACACCTGTACGGCCAGCCTCGCTCCAAACTTCGGCTGCACTGTGGCGCTGGCCTTTACGCCGACGGTCTCCGGCTCGCGTTCCGGCATCTTCTCCATCGCCGACGATGTGGGCACGCAGACGGCAACGCTGGCGGGCGTCGGCGTTGCTCCCGCGACCGATACAATCCAGCCGCCCGCCCTGTCTTTTTCAGCCCAGGTCGTCGGCACTGCCAGCGCCGGACAGCCCGTCACCCTCATCAATTCCGGAGACGCCCCGCTCACCTCGATCTCCGTCTCGATAACAGGCGACTTCCAGGCGGTGAACTCCTGCGGCAACTCCCTCGTCGGCCATGCCACCTGTTCAATCATCGTGACTTACGTGCCGACCAAAGTCGGCCCCGAGATCGGTACCCTCACCATCGACGATATGTACGGGCGTCCCCAGACCATCGCCCTGATGGGATCAGGATTAGCCCCAGCAGGCATCTCCGCCCTGCCGACGATGATCAACTTCGGCCCCTGGGGCCTTTCCGGATCCAGCCCCGCGCAAGCTGTGACGGTCACCAACAGCGGAGGCGTCCCGCTCGGCGCATTCACGCTCGCCACCACCGGCGATTTTGCCACCACCACCGGCAGCACCTGCGCGCTCAGCCCCTCGGCCAGCACGCTCCCGCCCGGCGCAAGCTGCAATATCGAGGTTGTCTTCGCTCCAACCAAGGCCGGTCCCCGCACCGGTACCTTGACCATCGCCAGCTCCTCGCCATCGCCGGCCTTTCACATCGCGCTCGGCGGCAATGGCTTCTCTTACACCTTTGCCGCCCAGGGCGCATCCAGCGTCATCATCGCCAGCGGACAAACCGCGACTTACATGCTGCAGCTCACGCCGGCCACTGGCTCCGCCGGACCTGTGGCCCTTACCTGCGCCGCCGCGCCAAAAGGCTCGACATGCACCGTCGATCCGGCATCGGCCCAGCTAACCAGCGGAGTCACCACTTCGGTGACGGTAACCATCGCGACCATCGCCGCAACCAGGCTCGAGGGCGAACCAATGCCCGGCAAGCAAGGACCGGGCCAGCAAAGACCCGGCGAACCGCTGCTCTTCCTCGGCGGATGCCTGCCTCCCGGATTCATACCTATAGCCTTGCTGCTGCTCCCGCGGCGAAGGCGCCGCAATCGACTCCCGGTCGTCGCGTTGTTCTTCGTTCTGTTCATCTGTCTCGGATGTGGAGTCACCTCCACGTCCGGCTCGTCCGGCTCTTCTACCGGCACGACTACCACCGGCACAACCTCCGCGACATACAACCCGTTGATCACCGCAACCGGCCCTGGGATAAGCGAGAACGTCACGCTGACACTCATCGTCGACTAGCCTCCGGCCCCGGGGCCGCACGCAGCACAAAAATTCATTGCCGCAGCCAACTTTACATCCCGAGGCATCAATGCAACCCTAGGAACAGTGCCACTGTCCGCATCAAAAGCAATCTCCCCACCCCGCATAAGGACAGCGGTCGTTCTGGCGCTGGCGCTGCTTCTGGGCGAGGTCGCGCCGCGCGCACTGGCCTCGCAACCCGCCCGGACCATCGTCATCCACGCGCGAAAATTCGCCTTTATCCCCAACACCATCACCTTGAAAAAAGGTGAAACCGTAAAGCTCGTCCTGATCTCCGACGATGTCCACCATGGCTTGGCAGTGCGCGGTCTCGGCCTCCGGGCGCAGATCATCCCGGGTCATCCGGCGGAGTTGGTCGTTACTCCCACGGCCACCGGAGACTTTCCCGGATCCTGCATGTTTTACTGCGGCAGCGGCCACCGCGACATGGAGTTCGTGGTGCACGTCGTCGAATGACCTGCCGCAATTTGCCTGTGATGTTTTGATTCGCCCCGCGAAAGCTCTACACTCTATGTGCGGGTTTGCAGTAAAGCTGCGGAGACATTCCGCACGGCGTAAGGAGAGGTTTGCCCAGGGAGGACTCTGTGCGCGATTTCGCGTGTGGAGTCGCCCATCGACGACGGTATGCCAAATCGATTCAGGTTTTTGACAATTTCCGCTCTTATCGGCCTTTCTCTCATATGTTCTGCTCAAACCTACCCAACCGGTCAGGGTACCGAGTCACAGCAAGGCGTCGACTGCACCGATCCCATCAATGCCGGCAGCATTGCCTGCCAATCCGGAAACGGCCAAATCAACCAGCAAAACCCCTATTCCAACGGTCAACAGTTTGGAACCAACGGGACCCAGGAATCCGGCAGGCCCACGCTCAATAACACTCCTCAGAATGGGCCGACCTATTTCGACAATGGAGGAAACCCGCGCAACCAGGCGGCTTCGACGATGTTGCCGGGTCCCCCTGAGCCCCTGACCGAGTTCCAGAGAATGCTGGCGTCGACCACCGGCCAGGTGCTCCCCATCTTCGGCCAGGATCTGTTTCACGGCGTCCCATCCACCTTCGCTCCCGTGGATCAGATACCCGTGACCCCCGACTACGTGATCGGGCCGGGCGACGAAATCCGCATTCGCGTCTGGGGCCAGGTGAACTTCAATGCCGACGTGAAAGTCGATCGCTCCGGCGACATTTACCTGCCGCAGGTGGGTCGAATCCACGTGACGGGTACCGCATTTTCCGACCTCAGCCAGCAGGTCCGAACTCAGATCGCGCGCGTCTACCGGAACTTCGACCTCACCGTCGATCTTGGTCAGTTGCGCTCGATTCAGATCTTTGTCGTCGGCCAGGCGCGCCGCCCCGGCGCCTACACGGTTAGCTCTCTCAGTACCCTGGTCAACGCCATCTTCGCCTCAGGCGGCCCCTCGGTGCAGGGAAGCATGCGCCAGATCCAGCTCAAACGCGACGGCAAGATCATCACCACCTTCGATTTTTATGACCTACTGCTTCGCGGAGACAAATCCAAAGATGCGCGGCTGCTTCCGGGTGACGTCATCTTCATCCCGGTGGTCGGCCCGCAGGTCGCGCTCACCGGCAGCGTACGCAAGCCGGCGATCTACGAGTTGAACCCCGCAATCGGCGCAAGCTCCGGCGCTCAACCTGTGAACACCGTGCAGCAGTTGATCGACGACGCCGGCGGCCTCTCCACAATCGCTGCGGGCTCGCGAATGTCGATCGACCGCATCGATGAACATCGCGACCGCGAGACCGTCGAGGTGGCCCTCGACCCCGCCGGGCTGACCACCGTGCTTCGGGACGGCGACGTCGTCCGCGTCCTCTCCATCGTTCCCGCATTCCAGAAGACCGTCACCCTGCGCGGCAATCTCGCCAATCCGGGCCGCTTCGCCTGGCATGAAGGCATGAAGCTCAGCGAGCTGGTTCCCGACCGCCCTTCGCTTATCACCCGGAATTACTGGTGGCGACGGGCCCAGCTCGGACTCCCCGGCCCCGAATTTGAGCCTCTCAGTGGACGCGGAACGCTCTATCAACCAGCCTCGCCGGGATATCTCCCCCGCCAGATGCCGTCGCCCGCTGACAACCAACCAGGTTCGACGATCTATGGCGCTCCCCTTCCCGGGACGTCGGTCCCAGGTTCCTCGGCGTCGGGCGTCAACCAGCGCGCCAATATCCCGCCCTACTCTCCGGACATTGTTCCGGGATGGCAGGATCAGCCCAACTACAACGGTCAGTCCACCAACAATACTGGGCAACCCGCCAACGGCAGCCCGGACAATTCAAACCCTTCCAACTCCCAGCGTCCTAACGGCGTTAACGCGCAGAATGAGTCTGGCGGGGGAACCCTCGCCGGACAGCAAAGCGAGATCATCACCCAGAACATCGCAACCGCCGGCCCCAAGATCGGCGTGACCCTCTCCGCGCCGGAGATCGACTGGGATTACGCCGTGATCGAGCGTCTCGATCCCAACACTCTGAAGACTTCGCTGCTGCCGTTCAATCTCGGCAAGTTGGTCATCAATCACGATCCCAGCCAGGACCTGGTCCTTCAACCGGGCGACGTCGTCACGATCTTTTCGCAGGCCGATATTCGCGTGCCGCTGAGCGACCAGACGAAATTTGTCCGCCTCGACGGCGAGATCGCCAGCGCCGGGGTCTACAGCGTCGCGCCCGGCGAGACGCTGCGCGATGTCGTACAGCGCGCCGGCGGATTGACCCCGAACGCCTACCTCTTCGGTTCCGAGTTCACCCGAGAATCGACGCGCGTCTTCCAACAGCAACGGCTCGACGAGTATTTGCAAACGCTGGAGTTGCAGATCCAGCGTAGCACGCTCAATGCCGCGGCCTCGGCCGTCTCCGCCCAGGACACCGCGGCGGTCAGCTCCGCCAGTGTCAATGAGCAGGGACTGCTTGCCAGGCTCCATCAGCTCAGAGCAACCGGGAGGATTGTCCTCGAGGTCCGGCCCGACAGCGCCGGGCTGACCAGCATTCCCGGCATCCAGCTCCAGGACGACGACCATTTCACCGTCCCATCGGTGCCCGCCACCGTGAATGTCGTCGGCGCAGTCTACGATCAGAACTCCTTCCTCTACAAGTCTCCCCGACGGTTGGGCGATTATATGCAACTGGCCGGCGGGCCCAATCGAAACGCCGATAAAGGCCACATGTTCATCATTCGCGCCGACGGCTCGGTTTACAGCCGGGAGCGCGCTAACGGTCTGTGGGGAAACAATTTTGCGGCGACTCTCATGTACCCCGGCGACACCATCGTGGTTCCCGAGAAGGTGTTGGGCACCTCGGTTCTCCGCAACTTCATCAACTGGTCGCAGGTTTTCTCCCAACTGGCGCTGGGCGCTGCGGCCATCAGCGTGCTGCACGACTAGAACAAAATACCGCTGCGAATGCAGGGAGCATCTCAGCAGGCGCGTTCTCTTAAGAAGCGCGCCTGATCACCACCAAATGCGAAAACCGGTCTAAGCAGCCAAGTTTGGCGCCTCAGAAATCCGGCACGAAGGCGTGAAGGCGAAGTCTGGAAGTTGGGCATCCTGATTCCTCGAAACGGAATCCGTATTAGGGAGGGTTCCATGGGAAACCGCCGAGACATTTCCATAACCTGGGGCCGGAAATCGCGCAACTTCGAGCAAACAATCGGGTATTTCAACTCAGCAGCAGTGTCGTATCGGGTGTCAATATGTGACAAATTGTCTGCGAATTAGGTTGATTTGGTGATTGCCGGATGATAGTTCTGGGTATAGCGCAAGAAGCAAAACGAAGCTCCGGGGAGTCTTTACTCATTGGAACCAGCGGGTTGTCGAGATCGGAAGCCAAGAGCGATCCCAGCTGGTAAGGATAGCAGCCGTCGATATTTTTGATCGGTAGTGTGGTTCATATAACTAATTGTGGGGCGGCGCGGCACAGAGTACTAGCTGCTTCCGGACAACCTCTCGGGGGAACAATTTGGCTTCGTCAATCCTGTTTTCAAACACCGGCGGGCGTATCGTCACGATTCCTGTCGAATCGGAGACCGGTAATGATGGCCTGAAATCTCAGGGCGTCGAATCCCACTTGCTGGAATTCGACCGGAATGGTTGTTCTGGAGAGCCTGCTGCCAGCCGCTTCTCCGTCGGCGCGGCCGCTCCGTTCAACGCAGGCTCCGAAGCCGTCGATCTTTTCGCGCGCTGGCCCAACCTCGATCTCTTGCCGACGCACGGCCGCAGGTATGAGCTGGGCAAGCGGATATTCGATCTGGGTCTGGCCTTTGTCATCCTCCCGCCGCTCGCGCTGCTGATCGCGGCCATTGGCGCCTTTATCGCCCTGAGTTCGGACGGTCCGATTTTCTTCCGGCAAAGGCGGATCGGTCAGCATGGGCGCGATTTCTGGATCTGGAAGTTTCGCACCATGCATCCCTACGCCGACCGGATTTTGGCCGAGCATCTCAAGCGAAACCCGGGCGCCCGGGAAGAATGGAACGAGTGCCACAAGCTGCGGCTGGATCCGCGCATCACCCGGATCGGTCGCGTACTGCGCAAGACGAGCATGGATGAGCTGCCCCAGATTCTGAACGTCCTTTGCGGCGACATGAGCTTCGTCGGGCCGCGCCCGATCGTCCGCGCCGAGGCGGTAAAGTATGCCGACCGTTTCCCCTACTACCTCGCCGCTGTCCCCGGCATCACCGGCCTCTGGCAGGTCTCCGGGCGCAACAACCTCTCCTATGAAGCCCGCACCCTCCTCGATGAAACCTACGTCTGCAAATGGAGCATGCTCCGGGACATCTGGATCCTGCTCAAAACGCCTCGCGAGGTCTTCAACCGCAACGGCGCGTACTGATCCCAGCCGCTATACTGGACTCAGGTTCCCGCCGGGGCGAAGAGTCCCGGCACATCGACACCGGTATATCGACATTGACCAATGACCAGATCTGAACCAGTAACCGTCGACGATCTTCGCCGCGTGGCCGAGCTTGCCAATCTTCAATTGACCGCGGCTGAAGAAGTGTCGATGCTCCGTGACCTTAACTCGATCCTCGATCACGTCGCGCAGTTGAACGAGCTCGACACCTCCTCGGTTCCAGCCATGGCCCAGGTCAGCGAAATCCTGGCCGGCGAGCAATCCCTCTCGACGCTGTATCGCGAAGACGAGGAGAGGCCATGCCTCGACCGCACCCTGGTGATGTCCGGCGCCCCCGACTCCGACGGCGTTTACTTTCGCGTACCCAAAGTCATCGATCGCTGACCTGACCGATACGATGACCGATAAAATGACCGTTGACAACATGTCTTTAGTAATCAGAACGGAACACGGCGCCACCGGGCCTCGCACCATTGCCGAGGTTCACGACTCGCTTAAGGCGGGAAAGACGACTGCTGCGGCCATCGCCGAGGCGCATCTTGCGCGAATCGAATCCGACGACCCCCTCATCCACGCCTGGCTCGCCGTCGATCGCGAATCCGCCCTCACCCAGGCCGCGAATGTCGACCAGCTCGCCGCCAGCGGAGCCCCGCTGCCCGCTCTGGCCGGTGTCCCTTTCGGCATTAAAGACGTGCTCTCGATGCAGGGTTTTCCCGCAACCGCAGGATCGAAGGTCCTCGCCGGCTACCGCCCGCCCTACAACGCCACCGTCATCGAACGCCTCAATGCCGCCAGCGCCGTCACCCTCGGCAAGCTGAACTGCGACGAATTTGCCATGGGCTCTTCGAACGAAAACTCCGCCTACGGCCCGGTGCACAATCCCCGCGCCCTCGATCGCGTTCCCGGCGGCTCCAGCGGAGGCTCCGCCGCAGCCGTCGCCGCAGGCATGGCCATCGCGACCCTCGGCTCCGACACAGGCGGCTCCATCCGCCAGCCGGCCTCGTTCTGCGGAGTCGTCGGCGTTCTCCCCACCTACGGCCGGGTCTCCCGCTACGGCCTCATCGCCTTCGCCTCGTCGCTCGATCGCATCGGCCCGCTCACCAACACCGTCGCCGACGCCGCCACGGTTCTCGGCGTCATCGCCGGACACGATCCGCTCGACGCCACGTCGTCCACGGAGCCCGTCCCCGATTACGCTACCGAGCTCGCCAAACCAGTCAAAGGACTCAAGATCGGCGTGCCTGCCGAATATTTCGCCGAAGGCCTCGATCCCGAGGTGCGCGCCGCCGTGGAAGCGGCCATCGAGAAGCTTCGCGCCGAAGGAGCCGAGATCCGCCCCATCTCGCTCCCCCACACCCGCTACGCCGTGCCAGCTTACTATGTGCTCGCGACAGCCGAGGCAAGCTCCAACCTCGCCCGCTTCGACGGCGTCCGCTACGGCTATCGCGCACCCGACGCCAACACGCTCTCCGCCATGTACCGGCACTCCCGCGACGGAGGCTTCGGCGCCGAGGTCAAGCGCCGCATCCTCTTGGGGACATACGCCTTAAGTGCCGGCTATTACGATGCCTATTACAAAAAGGCCCAGCAGGTTCGCACGCTGCTCACCCGCGACTTCATCGGGGCCTTCAGCCAGGTCGACGCCATCGTCACCCCGGTCGCCCCAACCCCCGCCTTCAAAATCGGCGAAAAGACCGACGATCCCGTAGCCATGTATCTCGCCGACATCTACACCGTAACGGCGAGCCTTGCCGGAATCTGCGGAATCTCCGTGCCCTGCGGGAACTCGAGCGAAGGCCTACCCATCGGCGCGCAAATCCTCGGCAAGCACTTCGCCGAAGGAACCGTCTTTCGCGTGGCCGCCGCAGTCGAAAGAGCAACCGGCTAAACGGTTGCGAAAGGCCGAATCACTCTGAGGAACCGCTCGGCGCCGGCTCTCGAGGAAAATCTGCTGGCAGGTTCCCACCACAGTAGTGCTTGAGCTCCGTCAACAGGCGCGCCCTGTCTGGCAATTGGCGGTTATGGATGATTTTCGTTCCATCTACGGCAGTAATCGTCACCGTATGACTTTTTTCTCCGGTGTTAATCTCAGCGATGTCTTCCCATCGGATTCGCTTGTTCTTCCAAAGCCAGGAAACCTGTTCTAAGCCGTCAGCCGTAACGAGTATGGCCCCTGGAAACTGGATGGCGAGCAAGACCGCAAGCCCTCCAAAGGTGACTGCTGTATCTAGGTTCAACCAGCCAGCATGGATATGCATCAGTCTCCTCACGGTGGCGTAGATTAAATAGCCCACCACCACAGGCCACACCCAGTACGAACGCCTGTTCGGCGCGAATTCCACTTCTCCGCTTTGTAGCGTGCGGGCCTTCCTCCGTTTGTCTGCGCCGCCCCAAAAAGATATCAGCACCCCTGCGACCACAACCCAGGCCGACAGCTGCAGGGCAATCGAAATGATGTGCTTGCCGGTCATCAACCCGATTGTAAGCGGCATGATTTAACTCAGCTTCACGCTCGCACGGGCCGCTAGCGGAACGCCATGGATCCGTGACACAAGTCCAACCTGCTTGAACATCCAAATGGTGTACCAGTTGAAGTCGACCTCGTACCACCGCAGCCCGTGCCGGGCCGACACTGGATACGCGTGATGATTGTTATGCCATCCGTCTCCAAAACTGATCAGCGCCACCCACCAATTGTTAGTTGACGTGTCCCGCGTCTCAAAGCGGCGCGACCCCCAGATATGTGACACCGAGTTGACCAGCCACGTCGCATGAAGACCCACAACGGTGCGCAGGAAAGTCCCCCACAGTACCAAACGAAATCCGCCGATAGCGAACAACGCGACTGCGACGGCGGCCGTTGGAACAAGGTGGTATTTCGTGAGCCAGACGTGTACCTTGTCTTTGGCCAGATCGGGGACATAGCGTTTCAGCGTCGTCACGTCCTGGCGCAGTTGGTTTCCAACGAAGATCCAGCCTGCATGCGACCACCACTTGCCATCGCGCGGGGAGTGCGGATCGCCGTCCTTGTCCGCGAACTGGTGATGCTTGCGATGCGTGGCCACCCATAGCAGCGGGCCGCCTTCGAGGGCCGTCACCGCGAAAATCGTCAGCAGGTACTCAAACCACTTGGGCGTCGCGAACGAGCGATGGGTGAGCAGGCGGTGAAAGCATATGCCCAGCCCCAGTCCGCCCGTCACCCAGAACAAAAATAGCGCGACCAGCAGCCTCTGCCAGGAGAAGAAAAAAAGCGCCGCCACGGCGCCGATGTGAAAGGACACCAGGACAGGCGTGATCTCCCAATTCAACCGGTTCTGTCCGGGCTGATTGTTGCGCTTGCCGTCAAACGGCAGAGCAGCCGGTGAGCTCACAGTCTCCCTATCGACTACGGACGTTCGTTCGGCAGAGGACTGCTCGCAAGGATGGATCATTCCTTAGTCATTTCATTCTCACTTCGGCCCGGCGCGGGCGAAATGCCGCTTCTCCGGAAGATACGGTTCAGGATATGACCTTCATGGTACGCGGAATTGCGTGACAGGAGCATCAAAGCGGGAAATGAGTATTGCGCCAGATTGAATTCCCGGTTTGAATTCAATGACGAACGCAAGGAATATCCGGCCCAAGCCTATATTATGGTTGTGCCCAATGACCGAAGTTGTTGGCGCGCTCTTAGACGGACCAGGAAACACCGCGGAGTTTGAATGGCAATGCTGAACCTGAAAAGTAGAGAGGGCGCTTATCGCCGCCGCTTCTGGCTGGCGATGTCGGGCTTCGCCATGGCGTGCGCCTTGCTCCCCTTTTCCTACCATGTGGAACGCCGCCTCGAGACAGCGGTCCACATCAAGGGCGCGGAGTCCGAAATTGTTGACCAGGAATTAGCACGGCGTTTCCAGTCGCCCTACGCCGATCGCCTGATTCTGGCGATCAGCGGCCTCCCCGATGCGGATGGAGCAGCAGGCGCAGAGGCGTTGGGATTCCTGACCACTTCGTTAAAGACCGTGCCTGGAGTAGCAGGCGCGATCTCGAGCGTGGATTGGCCAGACCCTCTCTTCACCGGAAACAATGGCGGGGCATTAATCATCGTCGGAGTCAATTCCCGCGGTGCTGCCGTCGAGGCGCTGGTCCCTAAGCTCAGGCAAAAAGCAGACTGGATGGAAGGCCAGCTTAAGTCTCAATATCCGAACATCAAACTGCAGATCACCGGCGAAACGCCGTTGAACTTCGACCTCCGCAAAGTTAGCGCGGATGACGTCAGGCATGCCGAAGAAAAAGCGATGCCGGTCACTCTCTTGCTGCTCCTGCTGGCCTTCGGCAGCCTGATAGCCGCGCTGTTGCCGCTCGGCGTTGGCGTGCTCTCGATCTCGATGGCGCTCGGCGCGGCCGCGCTGCTATCGACGCACCTGCATCTCTCGATTCTGGTGCAGAACCTCGCGACGATGCTCGGTCTCGGCTTAGGCATCGACTACGCGTTGCTGATGGTCAGCCGCTTTCGCGAAGCATTGGCCGAGGGATGCGACACCGGCTGCGCTGCCGATCTTGCCGCCGAGCAAGCGGGGAAGACGCTACTCATCTCGGCCACCACCGTTCTCATCGGATTTTCCGCGCTGCTCACCGTGCCGATCAGCGAACTGCGCTCCATCGGCATCGCCGGCCTGCTGGTCACCGTCTTGAGCGTCATGCTGTGCACCTTCATCTTGCCGTGGATCCTTGGCCTGGTGGGCCATCGCATCAACTCCGCCAGAGTGCCTATTCCCGCCAAACGATTCAAATCGCGGGAGAGCCTGTGCGCGCCGAGCGAGCGCTGGGAGCGGTGGGGCAACATTGTGACCCGCCGGCCCTGGGCAGCTCTTCTGATCGCCGGACTTCCGCTACTCCTGCTCGCCTACCAGGCGCGAAAGATCTCTCCCGGGCTTCCCGACCATAACTCGCTCCCGGAATCGGCCGAGTCGGTAAAGGCCTTACATACCCTTCAGGCCATGGGGCGTTCGGGCATTGTGCAATCTCTGCGCGTGATTCTCGAGTTGCCGCCGCAATCCGCGCCTCTCTCCCCCGCTGGCTGGCTCGCCGTCAGCAATCTGACCAAGCATTTCCAGGGCGATCCGAGGGCCGATGAGGTCTTGTCTCTTCCCACCCTCACCGGAATGTCCGACACACCCGATGCGATCGACCAGGTGCCCGAAGGAATCCGCAAGAGCTTTCTGAGCAGCGATGGCCACGCCACCCTGATTGAACTGCTGCCCACCTCCGCGCTCACGCCCAACGAACAGATAAAGTGGGTCCGCGAGGTGCGTTCCTCCGACGTCGCGGCGATCACCGGCGTGCCCGGAGCCACGCTGCGGGTCGGCGGCGTGCCTGCGCGCGATGCAGACTATGACGCTGTGGTCAAAGAGCGGTTGCCGAAGATCATCCTTATCGTCGTGCTTGGCAGTCTGGCCGCCCTGCTGGTAGGGCTGCGTTCCTTGTTCGCGGCGATCAAAGCGATTCTGCTCAACCTGCTCTCGGTTGGCGCTTCCTTCGGCGCGCTGGTCCTCGTTTTTCAGCAAGGTTACGGCAGCAGGATATTCGGCCTCCACGGTCCCACCGGCAACATATTTCCCATCGTACCCATCCTCGCCTTTGCCATCGTCTTCGGGTTGAGCATGGATTACGAGGTCTTCCTCGTCGCCCGCGTCCTCGAAGAGCGGCGCAACGGTCTCTCGGAGAGATTGGCGGTCGTCGAGGGCCTGGCGCGGACCGCCGGGCTCATCACCAGTGCCGCCGCAATCATGATTGCCGTCTTCACCGCATTCACGTTGGGAGGTTTTCTCGTCGTCCAGATGCTGGGCTTTACGCTCGCCGTCGCCGTGCTGATCGATGCCACCGTGGTGCGGATGATCGTCGGGCCGGCGCTGCTGCAACTTGCCGGTGATTGGAACTGGTGGCCGCTTGGCCTATATGGCGCTTCGGTAGCGCCTGAAAAAGAGCTCGCCCAATAGCGCTGATCCGGGCGAGGATATTCAGCTACTGATCAATAAGTCGCAATCGGAAGAAGTTCTGAGCGTTCCTGCCGACTGAGGACTAGACTTGGTGGCAATGGCAATCCCCCCGGTTCTTGCTGTCAGTCCGATTTCGCTGATCTGTCCATTTTGCAAAGCAAAAGCGGGTAAGGACTGCGCGACAGTCGGCGGCGGATTTGGGGTGCTTCATTTGGCCAGAATCAAAGCGGCTGCCCGAAGGGATGCCGTCGCAAAGTAAAGCTCCAGTCATTTTGCTAACTATGTCGTTGCCCAGGCCTGAGGCGCGGTTTATTTCGCCGCTGCCGCCCCGATAACAAAGTCCTTGGCGGTAAGATTTGCCTTGGGCGTGCCGCCCTCGATGACCAGCAGCGAGGAGCCGGGTTTGCCCGGCAGCTTCGCTTCCATTTGCGACGCGGACCACATGCCCCCGTTCTGCCGCAGCCCAAAGGCGGTGAACTGCTTCTGCTGTCCGCTGCCGTGAAGCGTCTTCACCACCTGCACCGGAAGCATGATCCCCTGGTCGATCCACGAGGTCACAGAATCATACGAAGTCTTGTCCTGCGGGCCGGGCGCGCTCTTGAGCACGAAGCAGTCCCGCGCGCCATACTTCGTCGACGGCTGAAGCTCCTGATTTTTCCAGAAGAACCAACTCTCGATCATGTCTTCATAAGAGAAGTTCGTTCCGAGAAGTGGATCGTTCCAATGCTCGAACGGCACCACGCTCGCGGCCTTGTCGCCGGGCTTCATCACTTCGATGGCCAGGCGCCCGTTCGTACTCATGCGCAGCAGCAGGCTCGTCTTGTCTGGGCCGGCGCCCGCGAACTCGAAGAGCATGCGCAGGCCATCGGGAAACCAGTGCGCCTTGGCGGCCATCTTGTAGTTGGTGCGCTTGCCATCGGCGCCCACCTGCGTGAGCCGCCCGGTCGCGCGGTAGTCTAATTTCTGAAGGCGCTGGCGTGAGGCGGTCAGCACGGAGTCCAAATTGGGAGCAGCTGCGAAAGCCCGCGTTGGAATCGACAGCGACAACAGCACCAACAAAGCGATAGAGGTTTGAATCGTCCCAAGGGCGCAATTCGCCAATCCGGCCTTTGGATACGGGTGAGACCTGCGGCTGCGAGAGAGCGGTACGGCGTGACGCAAAAAAGTCATACCTATGTATACAGCCACAAGTGGGTTCCCGACATCTTCCGTTCCTCCGCCCCGTCCGAGGTCACATGCGCCAGACCGCCGCCCCCCGGGATGTGCGCGTCTGTTCATCAATTGCCTTCCTAAAGCGGTGTGAGCGATTTATGATTGCTTCGCGTTTTCCGCCAAGCCAGCACCTTCCAGGGATTCTGTACGAATTCGCATGGCAAGTAAGGAATGATCCATCGGAACTCGTTTCAAAACAGTAGTGCGTGCCTCGTTGGCATATCGCACTCCAGCAAATTCGCAAAGGGCTGACCATGCCGCTCTTCCCGAAGAGGATTTTCAATTCGAAGACGAAAAATGAAGAAGCAATCAGAAAGGAACAATTCGATGATCCGCAACAGGAACTCCAGATCCATGGCATATGGCTTTAGCAGTATTCTCATCGTCTCGGCACTTATGATAGGCGCCGTCCCCGCTTTGTCCGCCCAGGATAGAAAGGTCGAGACGATTGATGCGACTGCGATGGGAACCAGTACCCAGCTGGGAAAGAACGTGGGCATCAAGGTGACGATCAGCCGCTTCTCTACTCCTGAAGAAAGACAGGTCCTCGTCGCGGCCTTCAGCAAGGGCCAGAATCAAGGGCTGGTGGACGCGCTCGAAAAGGCGCCGTCGGTTGGTCGCATTGCCATCACCGGAACGCTCGGCTACGACTTAAGCTACATTGCTCTCATCAAGACTCCGACCGGCCGCAAGATCCGCTTCGTCACCAATCGCAGGATACGCTTTGGCGAGGCCTACAACTCAACCCAAAGCAAGGAATACAACCTGACCGCAGGCGAATTTGACCTCAACGACTCCGACAAGAGCAAGAGTTCCGGCATTCTCTATCCCGCTGCGCAGTTGATTATGAATAAAGACGGACAGCTTCAGTTTGAACTGCGCAGGAATCCCTGGAAGCTGGTCAACATCATCGATTGGAATCAGGCGGGTTCCAAGGAGTAAGTTGCGCGTTCTCGGGCGCAAAGCACAATATGGGGCCGCGCTGCCACTTCTCTATGGTGGCAGCCGCCTCCTACTAAGACTGCCTCGAAACCTAACCTTCGCGGTCCTTCGTCCTTCGCGACGAGAATTCCCTGACGAATGCGGCCGGCGACTGTGGCGCAATGCTGCTCGCACCGGCATGGCTCAATGCGGTATCAAGGCAATGGTCGACGCGGTCGGCATCGACCACCTCGGCACCGACACCTACTCGCTCTCGTCGCGAAGTTCACTTGTAAAGCTTCGCCCGGGCGATGGAGTACTTGTCTAATGCGGCGACACGCTTGGCGGAGTATTTCATCAGCGCCTTGACTTTGGGCGTCTTCACTCCGCGGCTCGCCTTGGTCATCTTCCTTGCTTGTTCCAGGCCGTCGATCCACTCGCGCAAGCTCTTGCTGCTGTCGGCTTTGCCAATGTTCTGGATGGTCGGCGGCTTCGACGGATCGACATACATCAACTGTTGCCACTCGTCCTTCTCCGTATTGACCCACGAGATGTACCCGCCAGGCAGAATCTGGCGCGGGCCCTTGATGGCGCCGGTAAAGCTGTAGCGCGTGCCGGGAGTGACGAGCGGGTCATAGTAATGCGGCGTGATGAAGTCGGAGACGGCCACACCGTTGATGGTGTAGGCATAGCTGTTGTCTTCGCACGGATCGCAGGCTTCGACGAGGTAGCCGAACTGCCCCGTGCCGTCCTCGATCTTTCCCTTGACGACCTCGATGGCGACAGAGGACTGCATGCGATTGCCATAGGGGTCGACCAGCATCTCGAGGATCTCGTGACTCGCGTCGATCGTCCACGTCGGGTCCGTCTTCGAGGCGATGACCTTGGAATACGGCTGTTTGTGCTTGTCGGAGTGGAATCCGCCTTCGCCCGGCGGAAGACTCTTCACCAGCTGAACCGGCCAGATGCCTGCGGGGATCTTCTTCGGATTGGGAAGGTAAGTCACAGAAGCCGAGACCGGCCAGAACTGCGGCAGATCGCGGGTGACCTGAAGGTTAAGCGCAATCGCGGCGGAGTGGACGAGATCGGCGTCGATCTCGCCGGTCATATCGACCAGGCCAACTTGATTCACGGTCATAAAGTCTCCTCAATGGGGGATACGTTTTGCGACAGCATAAGCATAGTGACGCGAGGCGACCTGACGTTACGGCGAAAGGTGCCCGTTGTCAAGAATGAAACGCAGCACCGCCCCAACCGGGGAGTTCTAATATTGCTTCATGAGCAAGAGCTCGTCCGCCGCAGCGTTCCTCAGATCGAAACCAGCTGTCGCTCCGGCCCTCGTAGGGCTCCTTCTACTGCTCTTTGCCGGACAATTGGTTCGTGTAGCGCGCCTCTACTCCGCGAACTGGGATGAAGCCCATCATCTCTACGACGGCTACAACATCCTCACTAGGCACGACTACCGGCTCAATGCCGAGGTGCCCCCGCTGGTAAAGATCACAGCCGCTCTGCCCCTGCTCCCACTTCACCCCTCACTCCCAGCCGACCTGGGTTCCACGCACACGACGAACGCCTTCGTCGATGGCCGCACTTTCGTCTTCGGCAACGGAGGCGACCGCCTGCTCTTCCCCGCGCGCCTCGCCTGCATGCTCTTCACCTTGCTGACGGCGCTATTGATCTATGCGGCGGGCCGCAAGCTCTTCGGGCCAACGGCCGGCCTCTGCGCGCTCTTACTCTTCACCTTTGATCCGAATGTGCTCGCGCACGGCACGCTCATCTCGACCGACATGGCCAGCGCGTGCTTCATCTTCGCCACCGTCTATGCCTTCTATCGGTATCGTCTCGACGAAAACTGGCGGTTTCTCCTGGTCGCGGGTGCGTTCGCCGGTCTCGCCATGTCCGCAAAGTTCACCGGAATTCTAGTCGCGCCGATACTCATACTGCTCGCAGTTGCGGAAGGCATTCGCGAACGCATCCTCGTATCCTTCGGCAAAGCCCTTTCCGCAAGCATCGGCGTTCTCCTCTGCGGATGGGTCGTCATCTGGGGCTTCTACGGCTTCCACTATGCCCCGGCGCCCGGCGGCCTGCAACTCTCGCCGGAACTCGGCCCCTATCTGGCCTCCCTTCCCAATCCAAAAGACGGCGTCAAACTCGCCTTGATCGCGCGCTTCCATCTGCTGCCGCAGGCCTACATCTGGGGACTCGCCAACACCAAGCACACCGAGTGGGAGTACACCAGCTACTTCTGGGGACGCGTCTATCGCCACGGCCCGTGGCAATACTTTCCCGCAGCCTTCCTCATCAAGTCCACGCTCCCTCTGCTCATCCTGCTGCTTCTCGCACCCTGGGCCGAGCGCGGTTTCATGCGCAAACACACCCGCGAGCTCATCTTCCTGCTGCTTCCCGTCGTCGTCTACTTCGGCGTAGTGATGACCTCGCACTTCTGTATCGGCGCAAGGCATCTCATGCCCGTCTACCCATTTCTCTACCTCATCGCCGGAGCAGCAGCCGCAAGCCTGATCCGCCGCGGCCCCACGCTCGGCGCGTTCGCGGTCCTCTTGCTCGCCTTTCAAATCTTCACGACGGTGAATGTCGCTCCGAACTACATGGCCTACGGCAACGAACTCTGGGGCGGTCCCCTCCAGGTCCGCAACTACCTCAGCGACGCGAACGTCGACTGGGGCCAGCAGCTCAAAACAGTCAAGCAATACCTCGACGAAAACCACATCACCAATTGCTGGTTCGCCTACTTTCCCGACGGAGCGGTGCAGCCCCAGGACTACGGCATCCACTGCCAGCGCCTCCCGACGCCAAGCGCCCTGTGGTGGCTCAATCTGCCTATGAACGTTCCGCCCGAGATCGACGGCACCGTGCTGATCAGCGAAAGCGATCTCGACGGCGTCGAATCCGGCGACGGAGTCCTCAACCCCTACGACTCCTTCCGCCATCAGAAACCCGTCGCGATCCTTCAGGACGGCGTCTACGTCTACCAGGGAAAATTTGCCGTGCCACTCGCCTCAGCCTGGGTCGACATCCGCCACTCCCAAGACCTCGCCAAAGCAGGCCAGAGTGACGAGGCGCTGCACCTCGCACAACAAGCAGTCATCCTCGCACCCGGCTCACCCCGTTCCCAACTCCAGCTCGCCGACATGCTCGCCTCGCAACAGCAGTGGGACGACGCATTGACGCACTATCGCCTCGCTCAAACTAATCTGCAAGCGCAAAGACCCGATCTACAGGGAGAGGAACTCGGGCCAGCGATCCAGGCAGGGATAAACGCCGCCTCCTTGCGCCCATGATGGATTCAAAGGGAACCAATCGATGGATCAATGGATCAATTCTGGTAAGCTCCAGCGACGTATGGAAGGTTCCGCGAAGCTGTTTCATGACCAGTGACAGAAGGGCGTTCTCACGATTAATCCAGAGAAATGCGCGTAATCTGGGTTCAGTAGCGCATTGGGCTGATAGCAACAAAGAAGCACGATAGGTTCAGAGGTCGCAGCAGCTACGGGACTCAGAGATCGAAGGCGGCGTAGCCTCCAGAGTAGCTTATGAAGATCCGCTGAAATGCAGCCGTGGGAAGAACTCCATCTTCTCGAGTATCTAAGTCATCCCCCACCGCGTTCACCGGGGCCACAAACGAAACCTGTCTCACAACACTGGCGCCGATCTGAAGATCCTGAGGCTTCATAGGAGCGAAATCCTGTTCGACTCCGCTGACTACCCGCGTGAGTAATGCTCCTTGATTGCTCGGCGACATCGAAATGTCGCGCCTGGTTGCGAAAAGGGCAGGTACATTGCTGCCCGAGTCCAACCGCAGCAGCAAGCTACCTCCACTTCGCCCACTTAGATGAACAGACACATCAAGGGGTCTTGTAAATGGCAGATCGGGCTCCGATCCGCGAGGCTGTTCCAGGGGAGCATGACGTGCTTTGATCGCGCCTGCGAGTGACTTGCCTTCATCGAGGCATAGGACCTGCTGGCGGTAATCGATAAGAAAGTCGAAGTGTTCAAGAAAGTTGTCTCCAAGGATTCCCCGGACGCGGATGTCTTCAGCTTCGAGTTCTGGCAAGTCTTGTATGACAGCCAGAGAGTTTGCTACGGAATGTCCCCCTACCTCGACTGAATCGATATGAGTGTAGGCGCTGCGAGAGTAAGTCGCTATCCCGCTCACACCAGTTGTGCCCTCGGCTTTCAGGTGGAGCGCGGCAGCCAGAGAGCTATTGATCGTTGATATCTGGGCCCCAGTATCGAGAAGGAAATCATAAGGGCCCGATTGGTTGACGCGGACAGAGACCACAATCAACGAATGATCGAGCATTCGCAGGTGTAGACTGTCGATGTTTCCAGGGCATTGATGCCCCGCATAGGCCGTCGGAACCATGTTTAGAGCGAGGCCGGTACAAATAAGCATCTTGACGAAGGTCATTCAGATCCACCTCAGCCGGGTTGGCTGAGGGAACTGTTGACTCGTGGATCCGCACGGTCATGATCGACTTGTGATCATTTGATGAGCACTTGTGATGATTCTCCTATGGCCTATAATTCTATTGTTTTCAAGTTCTTAGACGTTGAGGTTCGAGAGGGAGAGTTCCGTCTGGCCAAGGCGGGAGAGGTCGTTCCGGTCGAACCCCGCGCCTTTCATGTGCTTCTGTTTCTGCTGAAGAACCCCGGCCGGCTTATATCGAAAGAGGAACTGCTGGATGCGGTCTGGGGCGACGTCTCAGTGTCTGAGAACTCGCTCACGCGAGCCATCGCTCTATTGCGAAAATTGCTGGGAGACGATTCTCGCGAACCGCGCTACATCGCGACCGTGCCGACCGTCGGATACCGACTGCAGTGCGATGTTGTGGTCTCTACCAACGCCGCAGTCGATTTGTCTGAACCGAATCAGACGAGTGCTTCCCCGCCTCCCGCGGCCTCCGCGGGGGAGCCGGCATCCACAGCGCCTGGCCGCGTGACATCGAGTCTTGTTCCGCTGGTCGCAGCCTTCGCAACACTGATCCTCGTTGTCGGGACTGGGATCATCTGGAGCCGGCGGGGCGGGCACCGCGAAGCTGGAAGCCGCGATTCCTCGCATACTGCGCAGATGCGTAGTGATGTGTTGGTTAGCGTCGCCGGCCGCATTCAAAGTTTCGCGTTTTCACCAGATGGCAAAGAGATAGCCTACGCCTGGGATGGCGAAAACCCCGGCCGGTCGGACGTCTACGTGCAACTAGTAGGCGCCGAGAAGCCGTTACGACTGACCCATGATCTGACTGGTTTGATCTGCTGCGTTAGTTGGTCGCCAAATGGACGCAACATCGCCTACGCCCACTGCGAGGACAATGGCGGCTCTATCTTCATGGTTCCGACCCTCGGCGGCGATCCGCGCAAGCTGGCCGATTTGACCTGTGGGGAGGGCTTCGCGGAAGGATGGCCGGTCTGGAGCGGCGACGGGGAATCGATATTCGTTGCAGACTCCTGCCACCCGGACGGGCCGACTGGCGTTGTGCAGCTCTCTTTGGCAACCGGCCACAAGGAGTGCCTCTCCGAGCCAGTTGCCGAGAGCGGGGGAGATGCGCTTTTGACTCTGTCCCCCGATCAGAAATCGCTGGCGTTCGTGAGGATCTCCCCTTCTGGCCATTCCGACATCTTTAGTCTTTCCCTTTCCACCCGCGCGCTGCATCAGCTCACTTCCGAGGGCAAAGCAGTTCTTGCGCTCATGTGGTCGGCGGACGGGCAGAGCCTCATCTTTCGTTCTTCCCGCACCGGCGTGGCCCAGGTTTGGCGCGTACCCGCGTCCGGCGGTCCCATCGAACGGGAGACCTCTTACCCCGATGTCGGTTCGTTGAGCGGCGATGGCCGCCGCCTGGCCTTTATTAAGAACCAGGGAAGTTGGCCCACCACCATCAGCGAGGTTAGGCTCTCCGCACCGGGCGGACGATTACTCGGGGTTCAAGACGCTGTCGCTTCGGCGAATCTGAACGACTCCCCGCAGCTCTCGTCCGATGAACAGCAGATCGCTTTCGAGTCCGACCCGGCCGACGATGAGGATTCTGGCGGTAGCGAGATCTGGAAGATTAACAAGGATGGCTCAGATATACAGCAGTTAACCTCTTTGGGCACCAACGCCGGCACTCCTCGCTGGTCGCCGGATGCAAGCAAAATAGCCTTTGACAATCGCCCGGGATCCCATGCCGAGATCTATGTGATGGATGCGGACGGGCGTAACCCAAAAGCACTCATTTCGGACCAATCGAACAATGTCGTACCGAGCTTCTCTCGAGACGGGCGATGGCTCTACTTCGCCTCAGACCGTACAGGCCGGTACGAGATGTGGAAAAAGGAGCTCGCGTCAGGAAAAGAAACCCAGGTCACGTATCGCGGTGGCTTCGGTGGCTTGGAGTCTTTAGACGGCAAAGTACTCTACTATTCACAAATCAGAGGCTCTGGAGTGTGGACTGTCCCGGTTGGCGGTGGTGAGGAGCGGCGACTCACGGATGCACCTCGCCTGGGTTATTGGGGCTGGTTCACCGTCTGTGATGATGGGCTCTATCTAATGGATACTGACCAACCAGGCGCAGCCAAGATCCTGTTCTACAGCTTCCGCGATCGCCAGCTCAAACCGGTCTTCACGCTACCAAAGACTCCTCTGCCCTGGGCAGCTAATCTCGCGTCTTCACCGGATGGTCGAACTCTCCTCTTCGTGCAATACAAGCAGACGAGCGCAATCATTATGGTCGAGAATTTCCGTTAAGTCTGCGGAAAAGAAGTGTGCAGCCAACCTTGCCAGATGATCATTGAGAAACAGCAAACCGGCCCCCGCATCCATACTCCAGGTGTTTCGATGAGTGCATCATCGCCGAAGCGCGATTCGACGCCACTCAGTCCTATAAACGCGATGGGGCCTGTTCTTAACAGTTGAGAGTTCGGTGCGCCGATGTGTTCTATGGGCCTTCGCTCGCGGGAAGGCCTACATCAGATGACTATGCGAAGCGCGACCGCCATACTGTCACGTGCGGTCTTGAGGGCCCCAGCGACCGTCGCACCGGCGGCGATCGTGTGGGCCAGTGCCGATCTCCTTCGTTTTCCAGGATGTTCGAAAGCGACGGTCTCGATGTCACCCCCGAAAAGTGCATGGCTGTCTTCCAGCCGATCGAGCGCGGCGTTCAGATCCGCGACAACGGCCTCGGCCTCATCGGCAACGACGATCACTTCCACACTGATTTTCTTGTATAGCATCGGAATACCCCTGCCTCCAATCTATGCCTCTCGACTCCAAAGCACTCCGCAAGCGATTCACTGCAGGGTTACTTCCGAATTGCCAACCATCCACCCGGAACAGGAGCCAATGGCTCCTCGATGAGCGCTTTGGTCTGATATGGAGTGACCGTGTCAACCTAGCAATCCGGGGGGTGTTGTTGTCGTTGATTTCGTCGTTTTTCGAGGACAGAGCGAGCAGCAGTCGCAGCAGTTTTCAGCGACGATTGATCAGTCTGATATTCGCGGGTCGAAACCGCATAATCTTGATCCGTCGGGAGCTGCCTCTGACTGTTATCGCGAGTCCGGCTGAGCCTGTCGCATAGGCCAAACGAGGATTCTCCTTCGTGCTTGCTCCGGCTGCTGCTGGCTCTGTCCTCGAGTTGTGGGTTGCTGTTCATTGGTGGTGTGCTTTTGCTTTTATTCTTGGGGAGGTATGCTTTTGCTTTTCCTCAGGCTGCCAGTCGCTGCGCAGTTTTTGCTTCCGCCCTGGTTCCTATTGCCCAGATGAAGCCCAATAGTTCGCGGCCCACGGCGGTGACGATCTTTCTCTTATCTTTGCCTTTGGCCGCCAACCGGGTGTATCGCTTGTGAAGCCGGTGTTGTGCTTTCCACGCGATCTCTTTTGCCTCTTCCGAAGCACTCTGCTGCCGTTTTCGCAATCCAGCCCAGATGGCAGGAGGACGATGATAACTCCATGCCGCTTCGACGACGATCCGTCTCAGGTGCGCGTTGCCCGTCTTCGTAATGCCGCCTCGTCGAGTCCGCTTGCCACTCGAGTTCTCGCTCGGCACAGCACCGCAATAACCCATCAGTTCTCGAGCACCTGGAAAGCGAGAGACCTGGCCTAACTCAGCCGCGATCGTCACCGCCGAAATGTGCGCGATGCCACGCAATGCCTGCAGATCCGTGATGACTTCCTGCAATGCCGGCGAAGCCAGCTTTACCGCTTCGGCGATGGCCTGCTCCAGTCGCAGAACACGTTCTCGCATATGCTCGACCTCGTGCAGATAGTCCAGCCGCGTAGACTCTTGAGCCACCTGCGCAAATCGTATTTGCGAGACCCAAATCAGATGGAGATGTGTCCACGCTCTCACTCCGGACGGCGGACGTTGACCCGAGCGCAGTAGGAACTTACCCAGCCGGTGACGAGCTCGCAACTGATCCTGCTTCGCAGCTTCACGCGCACGCACAAGATCGCGCAACGCCTCAGAACCTTCATCCGGAACCCAGACCGCTGTCAGATCGCCGGATCGGTAGCTTCGCGCCAGCTTCTCGGCGTCGCGCCGATCGGTCTTCACCCGGTCGCCAGCCTTCACCGGGACCAATGACGGGGCGATCACCTCGCACTCCACACCTAGTTCCGCCAACTGCCAGTAGAGTACATAGCCAGTCGGCCCAGCTTCATAGCAGACCCGCAACTTCTCAGCTGGGCCAAGCTTCTTGATCAGCTTGCGCACCGACTCCATCCGGTTGGGAATCGTGCCGAGACTTCGTACCTCGCCATCCGGCTCGGCTATCGCTGCCGCAATCGTTTCAGCATGGACATCCATGCCCAGAAATCGTAACTTCTCCTTCATGACCGGCTCCTTCCGCTTGTGGCTCTGAACTGCGGTTCTATGCGAACTCACAGCTTAATCCACGGTCAGCGCATCGCGCCGGTCACTCCATAATGACTGTTCTCGCCAAGTGAAAGAGCATTTTCTCATTGCATCAATTTAGGCTGGATCCCATGTCTCTCTGTTCCGTCATTAGCGCCCGTTGTGTTGCGTGAGTTGCCGGTATCGATGTAGCCTTTTCGAACAACCACACCCAGTTTGCGAGGCATGGAAATGCTTAAGCGGTTCGGAATGACCACCGTTGTGCTATTCGTGCTTGGTTTCGGCTCGGCATCCTCTTCTCATCTCAACGCACAGGCCCCTGACCCCGGCCGGGGACACGATGGTACAACAGATCTGATACGAGTACTCAGCGGGATCGAGGAAGAGTCATATCGCGCGCGGCAGTCGAACGACACGAAGTTCTGGTATACCTTCCTCTCCGACAAGTTCGTCAGCTGGGGCTTGTCGGGTCGAATCGACAAAGCGGCTGCCATCCGTGAATGGAGCGGCATGAATTGCAAAATTGACAGCTACCAAATCTCCAATTCCCAGTTGAGCCGGCTGACACCCGAGGCCGCCGTCATCACGCATAAGACGATCGTGGACGGTTCCTGCGGCGGCAACCGGCTCCCGAAGGCGAGTTGGACAGCGACAGCCTACGTTCTCGAAGGGACGCGCTGGAAGGCGGTATTCCGCGCCGGATCGGCGATCGTTGACCCCGCGAAGCTGCCCAAGCGAACTGTGGACATGATCGCAGCGGGCCGGTCGGCCAGCCATGATGCCAAGACCGAGGCGATGCTGAGTCGCGAGCAAGCCATTTGGGATGCGTGGAAAGACAGGGATGCGACACGGCTCGACGCGCTGATGCCGCAGCAGGTTCAATTCATCGATATCTTCGGCACGCACATCGCCACGCGGGCCGAGGTGCTCAGTGCCTGGTCCGGGCAAGGCTGCGACGTCAAGAGTTTCCAGCTTGCTGATGCCCGGGCGACTGTCTTCACTCCGGACTTCGGGATCCTCACCTTGTATGCCACCGTGGACGGAAGCTGTTTCGGTCAACCCGTTATCCCGGTGTGGACATCATCCTTCTACGTCAGGCGCGGAGATACCTGGGTCTGGAGCTTCGGCATCAACATTCCGGCGCACGCCAGTTCGATCTGAGTCCGGATGGCTCGCGGTGGAACGTGCCAAGTCATTTTCCCCTTATCGCCGTTCGCAACGGCTGCAGTTGGCTCTCCGCAGTCTGGCACAATCTCGAATTAAGAGAAGTTCCCAAGATAGACGGCTTAATCCAGCGAGACGGATTCGGCTGTACTGATATTGCCCGGGCGAGCGCATCATCGCCGAGGCGCTCGTCGACGGCGAATTGGTGCCGATAAGTCGGTTACGCGTTCCCCCCTTGCAGGCAACTCTTCCTCAAGAGCAAATGTGCCGCATCGAGAGCAGCCCATCAAATACCCGCATACCACGAATACCCATAATCCGGTTCCGTCGAGCCAAGACCCGAGCCAAACTTCTTCAGGTTGTCGGTGACCGTCAACTTCGTGACATACTTCAGGCTCTTGTAGCCAAGCTGCCGAGGCACCCGCAATCGCAGCGGCCCGCCAAACGGCACCGGCAGATCGCCGCCGTTCATCCCCCAGGTCAGCAGCGTCTGCGGATGCACCGCATCGGCCATATCGATGCTCTCCCACCAGTCGCTGTCGGTGGTGAAGTAGACCACATACCGCGCCTGCGGCAACGTCCCAACCGCATGCAGGATGTTGATAAGCGGCGTGCCCGTCCACTCCGCTACATACGACCAGCCCTCTTCGCACGCGACCTCGGTGATCTGGCTGCGCGCGGGAAAGCTCTTCAGCTCGCTCAGCGAAAACGACGCCGGATGCGTGACCATGCCGTCCACGGCAAGCGGCCAATTCGAAAATCCTTTCGCCTCAAGCTGCTTGAAGCGATCGGTGGGAGGCGCGGTTGCGTTGGCGAAAGGCGACTTCGAGATCATCGAGCGCGGGAACTCCCGGGCGAGCGAATGCGTCGTCAGAATTCTTTGAGCAGCATAAGTGAGCGTCTCGCCAGGCCCGTAGAATCCGCCGCAGTCCGGCGGAATCAGCCCATAACGCCGCGCCAGGCGGTCAGCCACCGCCAACCCCCCTACTCCGGCAGTAGCGGCCAGGCCGCCGGTCAGAAGCCTGCGCCGCGAGATCGGCTTCATGCGCGCTCTCCAATCTGCCCTGCGGACGCGGCCTGCGCCGTCGGCGCGGCGATAGTTTGTCCGCTCTTCTGCGCATCCACGTGACCAGTAATCATCGCCCGCACCCGGCTCCAAAACCCGGCCATCACCACCATCGTCACATGGACCACAACAAACAGCACCAGCGCCCAGGTCAGAAAAAGTGCAGCGTCCGCGCGGTCTGTCTTCCGCCCAGCAGAGTCACGCTCAACGGAGCCACCGAAGTAAATGCAGGAGACATCGCCAGCCCCGTCCAGATCATCATCGGAAACAAGACAAAGATCACCGCCAAATAGGCGTCCGCTGCATCACGTTATACGAATGGCCCTCCGCCTCATCCGGCGGCGCGCGGCGAAGATACCTCGCCATCACCTCCCGATAAGCCCGCCACTTACGATCCGCCGGCGCCGGCAGCAAGTCATCGCGAAGATGCCTGCTCCACAGAAGGAATGCCACATAGACCAGCCCCGTCAGCACCGCCAGCCAGGCCGCCTGGAAATGCAGAGACCGGCTCCAGCCATTCTGATCTTCGGCGACAAAGTTATACCTGGTCGGCACCGTCTTCCTCGATGCCGGAATCGGCAGCGTGAACAGCGGCCGCACCATCACATTGCCCGTCTCGCCCCAATAAAACCGCGGATGCGGAACCACCATCTCGCCGCCGCTGATCAACAGCCCAAGAAATGCAATGACCGTGAGCCAGTGCGTTATCCGCACCAACCCCGCATGGCGCGGAGTCCTCGAATTGGCCACCCGTCCTTCGGCCGACACACGCGAAGAATAGCACGCCTCAACCCCATCGGGTGCCCCATTCAAGCCTTCTTTTGGCTTGAGTGGGATGGCGATCTTTAACTCGCAACACCGGCAAGCTCGCCCACAGCCGCAGCGTCCTCGCCGCGCGAATCCACCTTCCCACCTCGCCCATAACGCCGCGGCGAACACCCCATCACCCGCTTAAACGCTGTGCTGAAAGCGCTCTCGGACTCATAACCCAGCGACCGCGCAACAACCGAAACCGGATCGCTCGACCCGGTCAGCTTCTCCCCCGCCAGCAACATCCGCCACCGCGTCAGATACTCCATCGGCGAACTCCCCACCGTCTCCTTGAACTTCAACGCAAACGTCGATCGCGACATCCCCGCGCACTCCGCCAGCTCCTGCAGCGTCCATCCATGCGCCGGATCCTCATGCATTGCCGTCATCGCCGCGCGCATCTGCCCGTCGGCCAAGGCGAAGAGCCAACCAACTCCGCCGCGCAAACCCTCCGCCAGATGCAGCCGCAGCGCCTGCACCAGCATCATCTGCGCAAGCTGTTGCGCCACCAGGAAGCCCCCCGGCCGCGGCTCCCGCAGCTCCTCCATCATTCGCTCCAGCGACCACCGCATCGTTGCCTTGTCCGACTCTCTGCGAATATGCACAATCGGCGGCAACACCCCAAGCAGGATGCTCGCGTGCGCGCCATCAAACGCGAAATGCCCGCCAACCCCAAAGCAATCCCCGCCGCCTTGTACCGTCGCGACGGAGCCATTCATCGGCCCCCCGACCGACGCCAAAAAATCTACCGGAGTCATCCCCAGATCGTTCGTCAGACGAAACGGCCATCCCCGCGGCAGAATAAAGCAGTCGCCCGCCACCACGCGCACCGGCTCCGCAACACCCTCCACCACCAGCCAACACTGCCCCGAAACCAGGGCATAGCACTTGATCCCATCATGCGCGCCAAACTTCACCGACCACGCCCCACCCATATCCCAGCCACCAGACCTGTAGCTCCGCGGCTTCAACAATGACAAAACATCAGAAAGCGGATCCATAACCAACTCCGGACGATCGCAAAGAAAATACGGACTCTCTAGCTAGATCGTATTCCTTCCCCATCCATCTAGTGAATAGCCAGACCGCCGAGGCTCCGCGAACTGTGGAAGGCCTTAGCTATTGGCGGAAGACCGCAGTTCTAGTGGAAGGTCCTGTTCTTGAAGGGGCATGGCTTCAGCCGTGCCATAAAAGGAGAAAAACAACCCGGCTTTAGCCGCTGAGGGAACTTCTCCAGACAAAAGAAAACGAAGTAGAGCAGCAAAGTAGCAAACCAAAGGAGCACTCACAATGAAAATCTTCGTCACCGGAGCAGCAGGCTTCATCGGCACCGCACTCGTTCCCGAACTCATCCAGGCCGGCCACCAGGTCCTCGGCCTCACCCGCTCCGAGGCCGGAGTCAAGGCCCTCACCGCCGCCGGAGCCCAGGCCCAGCAAGGCACCATCGAAGACCTCGAACTCCTCCGCGCCTCGGCAGCCAAGTCCGACGCCGTCATCCACCTCGCCTTCAACCACGACTTCTCGAAGTTCGCCGCAAATTCCGACGCCGACAAGCTCGCGATCGAGACCCTCGGCGCCGCCCTCAAAGGCACCGACCGCCCCCTGATCGTCACCGGCGGAGTCGCCATCGTCGCGCCCGGCCGCCTCGCCACCGAGGCTGACCCACACCCGCCCGTCAGTCCGCAGATGCCTCGCGCCTCCGAGGCCGCCGCCATCGCGCTCGTCGAGCAGGGAGTCAACGCGTCAACCATGCGCCTCTCCCAGATCCACGACACCCACAAGGCCGGCCTCTGCAGCTTTTTCGCTGCCATCGCCCGCCAAAAGGGAGTCTCCGCCTATATCGGCGAAGGCCGCAACCGCCTGGCCGCCGCGCACCTGCTCGACACCGCCCGCCTCTACCGCCTCGCCATCGAGCAAGGCAAAGCCGGAGACCGCTACCACGCCGTCGCCGAAGAGGGCGTCGCCACCCGCGACATCGCCGAATCCATCGGCCGCGGCCTCAACCTCCCCGTCGTCAGCAAGACCCCCGAAGAAGCCGCCGAACATTTCGGCTTCCTCGCCCGCTTCGCCAGCATCGACGCCCCAGCCTCCAGCGCCCAAACCCAACAACGCTTCGGCTGGAACCCCAAAGGCAACCCAACCCTTATCGAAGACCTGCACAACACCAACTTCAACGAAGGCTGAACCACCAGTCTTCACGAGGATTTTCTTAAAGGCGGTCATCCTCAGCTCATTGAAAGAAAAAATCGCATCCTGACCCTAAGCAATCCCGAAGGGGAAGAGCCTGTCCTGAGCGAAGCCGAAGGACTCTGCGGTTAGCAACTGTCGCCTTACCACTAAAATGGGTGCCCCATCCTTCCGCGTACTCCGCGGAAGGGTGGGAGGATCAACTCTCCGCGATCAACCAGATTTGTCATCCCGATCGAAGCCGAGGGACCTGCAGTTGGCGATGGTCGTACGTCGCACACTCGGGCGCTCCTCACAGGCAATCCGTCAGCCTAAGTCGGATGGACGACGGACTTAGCCCAACGAACATAGTCGGCCGCAATCGACTCGCAGTAAGTTAATAACAACCCATTCGCTCTATGCCTAAGGCGCTCCTCACAGTCAATCCGTCAGCCTAAGTCGCATGGACGACGCACTTAGCCCAACGAACATAGTCGGCCGCAATCGACTCGCAGTAAGTTAATAACAACCCATTCGCTCTATGCCTAAGTGTTTAACAGCAGCCGCCTAAGCATCGCTGCTCACCCGATATTTCCTCGCCAGGTTCCTATCCAAGTCGTGCTAAACTCGCCAAGCCCCACAATTGCATAGAGAACGGCCCCGTAAGTCGGAGAAGCCTCGATGAAAATGTCTGCCTTGGCGCGTATGCGCGCTTTCCTGCCACTGGCGTTGGTTTTGTTCAGCACCGCCGCGCTCGCCAGCGACATTTCTCTCTTTCCTCCCACCGGCGTTAGTTTTGTTCAGCACCGCAGCGCTCGCCAGATATCAAGTTTCAAACCGCTTATTACCAGGCTTTTCCGGGCAGCCCGTCCATCACCCCGACAGAAACCGCCAATTCTGATTTCACCTCGCCATACAACTACTCGACTATCTGGGATGCCTCAGTCGCCGCATCTCCCAGCACCGGTTATTGCACGACCACTTTGACCACCGCCTCCGGATACTCCAACCAGAACTCGTGCGGGGGAAACACCACAAACATCGCTTATCACACGGTCATCACCTTCACGACTCCTCAGATTGAGACATTTAATATTCGCGCTGCCGGCGACTGGGCTTACGGCGCCATCATGCTCCTGGATGGACAGATATTTCAATCCCGTCTTCCCTCCACACAAGGTGCCACCGCCGCCGCCACATGGTTAAGGCGCCATCATGCTCCTGGATGCACAGATATTTCAATCCCGTCTTCCCTCCACACAAGGTGCCACCGCCGCCGCCATTTTGTTCCTGAATATAGGGATCAAAGAGAAAAGGCGGCGAAAGCCGCCTTTTCTCATTCCCCCTGGAAATCCAAGCTCGAAATCGCGGCACTTCCCGCTATGTCATTGAAAACAGGGATTTTGCAGTCAGTAGAGCCAAAGATTCAGCTCGGATCACAGCTAAGTGGCTGAAAATAAATAACTAAGGCAGTAAACGGGGGGGAGGGGGGTACCCCCTCAAGCCGAAGCCTGTGCCGCTCGCTCAAGCTCCAGCAGCCGCCGCTTGCGCTCCACTCCCCACCGGTAGCCGGTCAGCTTCCCGTCGCTGCCCACCACCCGATGGCAGGGAATGACCACCGCTACCGGATTCGAAGCGCAGGCCCGTGCCACCGCCCGCACCGCGGTCGGCTGCCCGATCTGGGAGGCGACCTGGGCGTAGCTGCGGGTCTCGCCGCGCGGAATCGCCTGCAGCGCCGTCCACACACGGCGCTGAAAGGCCGTCGCCCGGATGTCGAGCGGCAACTCCGCTGCCAGTGGATGCTCGCTCAGTTGCGCGACAACTCGGCGCAGCGTCTCGCCCAGCCCGGTGTCGTCGCGGCGGATCTCGGCTAGCGCAAAGCGACCACGGAGATCGTCTTCGAGTTCACTCTCCAGATCGCCGAACGCAACCGCACAAACCCCGGCCCCGGTCACCGCAACCAGCACCTTCCCTAAAGGAGACTCAGCGATCCCAAAGCTGATCTTCACGCCTCGAGCGTTCTTCCGAAATTCCGTCGGAGTCATTCCCATCTCCGCCGCCGAATTCTCATAAACGCGACTCCCCGAACTGAATCCAGACTCATAAATCGCGTCGGTGATTCTTGCTGGCACACTCGCTCTCCGATTCGCGCCATTCGCGAGCTCGCCGCGAAACCGCTCCATCCGCTTCGCCTGCTGATACTGCTTCGGAGTCACGCCCAAAGTCCGCCGAAAGACCCTCTGCGCGTGGAACGGACTCAGCTCCATCACCTTGCCCAGCGAGTCGAGCGTGATCGTCGTCTCCAGGTTGCGCTCGATGTACTCGCAAGCGAGCCCAATCAGCTTCTGCTGCGGATGTTCCTGGCCAGGCTGACAGCGCTTGCACGCGCGATATCCAGCCGCACGCGCCAGCTCGCTGGTGGCGAAGAACTCCACCGACTCGCGCAGCGGACGACGACTCGGACACGAAGGCCTGCAGAAGATCCCAGTCGTCCTCACCGCATAGACGAACAGCGCATCGCCAGCAATGTTGCGGTGCTCCACCATCTCCCAAGCCCGCGACCAGATTTCCGCCATCGGCCCCGCGCTCTGAGTTGTCCTGCTCACCGCCATCGTCGCCATCCTGCATCCTCCGATAAAGATAACTTCTCCTATCAGCTTCGCGCTTCCGCCGACTCGGCGCACTCCGGATGTTGCGCTCAAACTCGGGAAGCTGCTGGTTGCGGAGGTGTTCGGGAAGCGTCGGCGCATCCAAGGAAATTAACCTTGAATTTGTAATGACATATTCTTGCTCGTGATTCAAACTCAGGACTACCGATGCGCTTCTCCAATCTCCTGATCGGACGACCGCTGGCGACCTCGGAAGAACGCGCCGAGCACATCGGTTGCTCAGCGGGCATACCGATCTTCGGCCTGGACGCGCTCAGTTCCGCGGCCTACGGCCCGGAAGCCGCACTGACGCTGCTCATCCCGCTGGGTCTCGAAGGCGTCGATATCATCATGCCCATCAGCGCGGCGATCATTGCGCTGCTGATCATCGTCTACTTCTCCTATCGGCAGACGATCGAGGCCTATCCTCACGGTGGCGGTTCCTATACAGTGGCCAGCGACAACCTGGGCCATCGCGCCGGGCTGCTCGCGGCGGCCGCGCTGATGATCGATTATGTGCTGACCGCAGCGGTCGGCATCTCCGCCGGCGTGGGAGCGTTGATCTCCGCCGTACCATCATTGCAAGCCCACACCCTCAGCTTGTGCCTGGGCATTCTCCTGGTGCTGACGCTGGTGAATCTCCGGGGCGTGCGTGATACGGGCTACGTCTTTGTCGTCCCAACCTATCTCTTCGTAGGCTCGTTGCTGGTGGTCATCGTAGTCGGGGCCGTGCGGGCGCTGATGGGCCATGGGCATCCCGCACCGGTCGTTGCGCCGCCGCATCTTCCCGCTGCGACCGCGGCGATAAGCCTGTGGCTGGTCTTAAAGGTCTTTGCGAGCGGCTGCACGGCAATGACCGGAGTGGAAGCGGTCAGCAACGGCGTCCTGGCCTTTCGCGCGCCGACCACGAAGAACGCGCAGAAGACGCTGACCATCATCATCGCGCTGCTCATTCTGCTGCTGGCGGGGATCGCGTTTCTCTGCCACGCCTATGGCGTCGGCGCAACAGATCCAGAGGGCCGCGGATACCAAAGCGTCCTGTCGCAACTGATAGGCGCGGTTATGGGTCGAGGAGTCTTCTACTACGTCTCGATCGGCTCCATTCTGCTGGTGCTGTCGCTTTCTGCGAACACCGCCTTTGCCGACTTCCCGCGCCTCACGCGGGCGATTGCGCTCGACGACTATCTGCCTCACGTATTCGTGATTCGAGGACGGCGCTTGCTTTACTCTCACGGCATCGCCGCGCTCGTCTTCCTGACCGGATCTCTGTTGGTGCTCTTTCGTGGCGTCACCGACCGCTTGATTCCGCTTTATGCCATTGGCGCATTTCTAGCGTTCACCCTGTCGCAAGCGGGCATGGTGGTGCACTGGTGGAAAAATCGAATCTCCCGTTGGCTACCGCGGATGATGGTGAACGGCTTTGGCGCGGTCGCTACCGGCATCACACTGTTGGTGGTGCTGGTGGCCAAGTTTGCTGCCGGAGCCTGGGTCACGGCGCTGCTTATCCCCATCCTGATCGCGATCATGGCTGCAGTCAAACGCCATTACGTTCGCGTCGACAAGGAGACGCTGAAGGAAGGCCCGATCGAGCTCGGCCATATCTCCGAGCCGATCGTGGTGATCCCGGTAGACCGATGGAGCCGAATCACCGAGAAGGGCCTTCGTTTCGCGTTGATGCTGTCGAAAGAAGTCCGCGCCGTGCACGTCGATTGCGAAGAAGACCAGGAGAGCGTCTGCAATATGTGGGAAGCCAATATAGCGGCTCCGCTGCGGGAGGCGAACATGATTGTCCCCGAACTGGTGCTGCTGCACTCGCCCTACCGGTTTGTCATTCAACCGGTCGTCGATTATGTGCTGGAGATCGAGCGGCATAACGAAGACCGGCAGGTTGCTGTGCTCGTCCCCGAGCTGGTGGTACGGCGCTGGTACCAAAACCTTTTGCACAATCAGCGCGCCAACCTGCTCAAGCTGCTGCTGCTGCTGCGCGGCAACCAGCGCATCCTGGTGATCAACATTCCCTGGTACATGGAACATCACACCGACGTGAAGGTATTACAGAAGAACGCCGAAGAGAAGCGGGAACAGGCTGCGGCATCTTCATAAGCTTTGCGCGGAATCGAGTCCGAGAAACGACCTAGCGTTGGGATCGAGTGGCGAGTTCGGGTGCTAGGAAATGCCCTTGCCACTCGCGCACCTGGAGCACCGCCTGCGCCAGGTTGGTGACCACGCGATCGGGGCGGCAGGTGCTCAGGCGTTCCCGGATGCGCTCGGCGTCGAGGCCAGGGTCCCACAAACCCACCATGATTCGATTGCGCGGCAAGCGGTGGCGAACCTTCTGGCAAAGGGAGCGGGTTTCGGCAAAAGCAAACGGGGGCAACGCCGAGATGCAGATCACAGTTTCCGTTTCTTCGGCGAGGCGGCCGAGGATCTCATCGGACAATGCACTGGAAGGCAATTGCAACGCTCGATTTCCCGACTGCTCGAGAAGCTGGGCGAGCATGGTTGCGGCAATCTCGTCAGCCTGGTCTTGTGTAGAGACGCAAATGACCGGGAATGACTTGCGAGGCATTGCCGGATTGACCGGGTCGCCATCCGGCGAAAGCACCGCGGTGTCGGAGAGCTCGGCGATCAACTCGTTGGCGCATTGAAAGACGAAACTGGCGCGGACTTCGTCCAGTGCACCCTGATGCCGGTCGCGCTCGGCGAGCGACAAGGCCGGCAACAGGACTATGTCATAGAGTTCGGCCAGGGGGTGTTCGGAAAGGAAGCCCTCTGCAATGACATGGGCCTCAGCCTGGTCCATGGCCAGGAGGCGCTCATAGAATTTAGCTTCCGGCGCGAGCCGTGCTTCGTCGCCGAGCAGGATATGCAGAAACGACAACTGCGGCATGTGCAGACCCATCACGATCAGACAGACGGTGAGCGGAGTCGATAGCACCAGGCCCGGCCAGCCCCAGAGAAGCGTCCAGAAGACGGCCATGACGAGAAGGGCCAGCGTAGAGATGCCGGTTTGCGAGCCATAAAGCCAGGGCTCAAGAACGTTGCTGACGGAGAACTCCAGCACGGCAAAGAGTGCGAGGACCACGAGCGCCGGCCCCCATGGCTGATAAACACCGAGGGCGAAGACAAACGGCAACAATACGCCAATCGAGGTGCCGATGTAGGGAACAAAGCGAAGTACGCTCGCGATCACCCCCCAGAGCGTTGCGTTGGGGATACCGATCACGCGGAGACCGATTCCAAAGCACACGCCATAGCCGGCGTTCACCAGGAAATTCATGGTGAGAAAGCTGGTGATACGCTTCCCGGCATCGTCCAGCGCTTTGGTCACGATATTCAGCCGGCCCATACCCGCGAGCAGCAGCAAACGGTTGTGCAGGTCCTCGCGCTTGATCAGCATGTAGACCGTGATCACCAGCACGAAGACGCCTTCGCCGAGAGGCTGCACGACGGGTCCGAGGGCGCTCAGGAGTTCCGATATGCCCTGGCTCGGGGGGACCACGGTGACTGGGATTGGCGATGCGGGAACCGCCGCGGGGGTAACGAGCGGGCTGGTCGCGCCGGCGTGGTCCTTGCGGTGGGCGGAGTTGTTTTCCCCCGATGTTCCGGTTGGAGCGTTTGCAGGATTTGCGGTTGGAGTCTGGGGGGTCTCAGGGGCAGAGATCTCCCGCCCAACCTCTCGCATGCCGCGAATCGCCCGGCCCATCGGACCTAACGTCGGAGTGTGCAGGGTCTCCAGCTTGGCGTGCAGATTCACGCGATAATCGGGCAGTTGCTCGGCGATCCGAACCAACTGGCTGGCCACCACCCAGCCGATGCCGCCGAGGACCGCCCCGGCGAGAACGACGACAATGATTACGGCGGGCACACGCCGCAACCGGAAGCGATGCAAGTAAAGCACTGCGGGCGCGAGGAGGAAATTCAGGGTCAGCGCCAGGGCGACCGGAATCAGGATGGCCCGAGCGAAATACAGCACGGCGATCACGGTTGCCAACAGGAGAACGGGTTCGCTGGCGATCAGACCTCGCCGGGCACGCTGATTTTCCAAAAGATGTTCCTTGCGCCGGGCGTCTGGCCAGACAACCTAGGATATAGTAACGCTCCCCATCGCCGCCGCTTCAGCAAATATCGACGGAAGGGTCGCTTGCGAATTGTGTATTATCAGCAGTGGCCCTGCCTGGCTGCAAGGTTCTTCCGGACTGTCAACATACGAGCCAGGCACAGCGTGATGCGTGAGGAAAGAAGGACCGCACCGGGGTCGTGTTATCCGGTGCATGGCAACAGTAGGAATGCTCTAGAATGTGCTTGCAATGACTATGCGCATCCCGCACCATGGAAGAATTGGGAGTCGTCGATGGCGCGTTCTATCATGGGGATCGCAGCCGAAAGGCGCTCGCGTCATGGAAACCGGGCGGTTTGTCCGGGTATGAAAACATATGTCTGAATCGATCGAAGAGAGAGTACTGAAGGTTATCGCCAAGACGCAGCGGATTCCCGTGGAAACGGTGTCGCCCCAAAGCTCATTCGAGGAGCTCGGTATCGACTCGATGGATAGCATCAACATCCTCTTCGACCTGGAGAGCGAGTTCGACATCGAGATCGACGATGAGCAGGCACGGCATATCCGGTACGTCCACGAAATGATCGATGGCGTGACCAAGTTGCTGGAAGCGAAGGAAAAGGCCTCGCAAGCGAATTGAGGATCCGATCCTAAATGGTCCGTGTCGCCATAACCGGGATTGGCGTAATCTCCGCGCTGGGTCTCGATCGGGAGCAATTCTGGGCATCGCTGGCCGCGGGGAAATCCGGGATCGGCGAATTTGAACAGCCCGAGTACGGGCAGATTCGCTTCAGGAACGCAGCTTTCGTGCCCGGCTACAAGCCTGAGAACTACTTTCCCGACAAAAACGTCAGTTTCATGGACCGCTTCGCTCAGTTCTCGGTGATTGCGGCGCGCGAAGCTGTGAACCATGCCGGGATCGAATGGGACGAGGACCTGCGGGAACGCGCCGCCGTGATCACCGGTTCCTGCATCGGCGGGCGCATCGCCGAGGAGGCCGGCTACTGGAACCTCTTTCGGCTGAATAAGAATCGTGTGCATCCGCTGACCATACCGCTCGGCATGGCCAATTCCGGGGCCAGCCAGGTCTCGATGGAGTTTGGCCTTCACGGCCCCACGTTTACCTTTTCGACTGCCTGTTCGTCTTCGGCGCACGCCCTGGGGCACGCATTCTGGATGGTCCGCTCGGGAGCGGCGCCGCTCGCGCTTGCCGGCGGCGCCGATGCGCCGATCTACTACGGCAACATGAAAGCCTGGGAGGCGATGCGCGTCGTCAGTCAGGACACCTGCCGTCCCTTTGCCCTCGATCGCGGTGGAATGATCCTTGGGGAAGGCGCAGCCATGCTGGTGCTCGAACCGCTCGAGGCGGCGCTGGCGCGAGGGGCGCGTCCGATCGCCGAGATTGTCGGCTTCGGCATGTCGTCCGATGCGAGTCACATAACCCAGCCGCTTGCCGAGGGCGCTGCCCGGGCGATTCGCGGCGCGCTCAAGGACGGCGGCCTGACGCCGGAGCAAGTCGGCTACATCAACGCTCATGGTACCGGCACCGAGGCCAACGACAAGATGGAGTGTGCGGCCATCCGCTCCGTCTTTGGCGCTTACGCCGACAGGCTGCCGATCAGCTCCACCAAATCGATGCATGGCCACACCCTTGGCGCGGCTGGCGCGATCGAGGTTGCGGCTACCGCCTTCGCCCTGGATAAAGGCATACTTCCGCCCACCGCCAACTTTACCCAGCCCGATCCGGAGTGTGACCTGGATGTGATTCCCAACCAGGCGCGCCCGGCCAGTGTCGAGTTCGCGCTGTCCCAGTCTTTCGCCTTTGGTGGATTGAATGCCGTGCTCGCCCTTCGCTCGATCGGCTAGAGTTCGAGGGCTCGGTCTAACCGCGCCTGCCTGCGATCGAATTGACCCGAGGCTGCAATCGCCGCTGCCGAGCTGCCGCTGAAAAGGCTATCATCGAGGTTCGGCGGGTTCTCGCCTGCCCGGGGGTCTTCGCTTGTCCGATATGACGCCGATGCCGTTGACGCTGGAGGGTGCGAGCGTCCTTCACCAGATGTTCCGTTTCCGCTGGATTGCGTGGCGCGCCTTGTCGCTGCCGGAGCGAGAGCGTGTGATCGACGAAGCCGTCGAGCTACTTGAAGGGGCCGAGCACGGCCACGGTTCGCCGCGGCCCAACCAGTCAGCGTTGTATTCGATGGTGGGTCACAAGGGCGACCTGATGATGATTCACTTCCGCGATACGGTCGAAGATCTGAACCGATTCGAGCTCGAACTCGCGCAGACCGACCTCTACGAATATCTCGAACCAACCCACTCTTATTTGTCGGTGGTCGAGCTTGGGTTGTACGACTCTTCGGCCAAGCATTATGCCCAGTTCGCCGAGCAAGGCATCGAGCCTTTCTCGCCGGCCTGGAACGCGGCGGTCGAGGAAGTCATTCAACGCCAATCGGAGGCCATGGCCACGCGGCTTTTTCCCGCAATCCCGGCCAAGAAATATCTCTGCTTCTATCCGATGGACCGTCGCCGAGGCGAGCAGTCGAACTGGTACACCGTCCCCATGAGCGACCGCCAGCGGATGATGCACGAGCACGGCATGATCGGGCGCCGCTATGCCGACCAGGTCAAGCAAGTCATCTCCGGCTCGATCGGCTTCGACGATTTCGAATGGGGCGTCGACCTCTTCGCCGACGATCCGGTTGTCTTCAAGAAGCTCATCTACGAGATGCGCTTCGACGAGGTCAGCGCCGTTTATGCGCTCTTTGGCAGCTTCTATATGGGCGTGCGAATCAAACTGGCAGAGCTGCACCACTGGCTGGCCGGCAATATCAAACCGCCGGCTCGTAAATAGGCTGCGTGGCCGACCGCAATTTTCCGGCGGCGCGAGACGGTCCGCAACGACCTGGCGTTCTCGGACTCGGAAAATTGTTTGCGTGCAGCATAGGTCCTGATGCAGGAATGCATCTCTTTCAGGCACAATAGACTGCGGATTGTACAAACTCCGGCGAAGCGAGTCCCCAGACAAATGGCTACGAAAACAATAGGATCGACCAAGGAAATAGTGACGCTGGCCATCGATACCGGCGGCACAGGAATCAAGATGATGGCGCTCGACAGTAACGGGAAGCCGCTTACGGAGCGAGTCCGTGTTCCAACCCCTGCCCCCGCAACGACAACTGCGGTGATCGCCGAGTTTGACAAGCTCCGCGCACAGATGCCGGCCTTCGATCGCGTCTCGGTCGGCTTTCCAGGGGTGATCAAGCGCGGCAAGACCTTCACTGCCGCCAACCTCGATCCGAGCTGGGTCGGCTTCGCTTTGCAAGAGACGCTCGAGAAGCAGTGGAAGAAGCCGGTGCGCGTCTGCAATGACGCCGCCGTGCAAGGCTATGCGGCGGTGCAGGGAAAGGATGTAGAGCTGATCCTGACTCTTGGGACCGGCCTTGGATCGGCGCTCTTCACCAGCGGCCATCTCTGTCCGGGCCTGGAATTGGCGCACCACATCTGGCGCAAGAAAGATCGCACCTACGAGGATTACCTCGGCAAGCGCGGCTTTGAGAAGTACGGCGCCGACAAGTGGAACGCGCTGGTTCAGGAAGCTATCCAAAGCACCTCCAAATTGTTCAACTGGGACACCCTCTACATCGGCGGCGGCAACTCGAAGAAGATCACGTTCAAGTTGCCGGAAACGGTGAAAACTGTATCCAACGAAGACGGTTTGCTCGGCGGCGTCGCTCTGTGGAGAGATGAGGGGATTCTCTAATAAAGCCTCCTGCAAGACGTGCGGCTTGGTGCATCTCAGCATCTGATCCAAAGAGCATCTGATCCAGGGAGCGAACCGCGAAGGAATTTGTCATGAAGTCGCTGGAAAATCGAGTCGCCCTTGTTACTGGTTCGAGCTCGGGGATTGGCCAGGCGATCGCGGTCAAACTCGCCCAGGCCGGCGCTAACCTGATCATCGATTACGTTGGCCGTCGCGACGGCGCGGATCAGACGTTGGCCCAGGTCGAGGCAGCCGGGGGCCGCGGAATCATCGTGCAGGCCGATGTTTCGAAGCTCGCTGAACTCCAGACCCTGATCGATCGGGGATGGGAGGCCTTTGGCACGATCGACATCCTGGTAAACAACGCCGGTATGGAGAAGAAAGCCGACTTCTGGGAGGTGGCCGAGGAGGATTACGATCGCATTCTCGGCGTGAACCTCAAGGGCGCATTTTTTCTGACTCAGGCCTTTGTGAGACGACTGCGCGGCGCCAAGAAGCCAGGCCGCATCATAAATATCAGCTCGGTGCACGAAGACGTCGCGTTTCCAGGATTCGCCAGCTACTGTGCAAGCAAGGGCGGCCTGCGAATGTTGATGCGCACGCTCGCGGTGGAACTTGGTCCCGAGGGATTCACGGTCAACAACGTTGCGCCGGGAGCGATTGCGACGCCGATGAACAAGAGCCTGCTCGAGAACAAGCCAAAGCTCGATGCATTGCTGGCGAATATTCCGCTCGGACGTCTCGGCTCGACCGATGATGTCGCTGATCTTGTTGTCTTCCTCGCCTCGGATGCCGCATCCTACGTGAACGGCTCGACTTTCACGGTCGATGGCGGACTCTCCCGCAACTACCATGAGCAATAGCTGATGGCGCTTCGTATCGAAGACTACGCGATCATCGGCGACTGCGAGACCGCCGCACTGGTTGGGAACGACGGTTCCATCGACTGGCTCTGTTGGCCGGCATTCTCTTCCGGGGCCTGTTTTGCCGCGCTGCTGGGAGACGGTAACAACGGCTATTGGCGTATCGCTCCGGCGACGAACACCCTCAAGACGACCCGCAGGTACCGCGACCACACACTCATTCTTGAAACGACCTTTGAGGCGAGCGACGGCACGTTTAAGCTGATCGACTTCATGCCAATCCGCGGCCGTCACTCGGACGTCGTGCGTATCGTCAAGGGCGTCAAGGGTCAGGCTTCGATCCGGATGGAGTTGGCATTGCGATTCGATTACGGACGGATCGTTCCCTGGGTCGAACGTGTCGACGGCGGCCTGGTTGCGATTGCCGGTCCGGATATGGCCGTCTTTCGCACTTCGGTCGAACACCGCGGCGAAGATATGAAGACCGTCTCTGACTTCACTATCCAGGAAGGCGAGAGCGTGAGCTTCGTGTTGACCTATGGCCTTTCTTACGAAGAGCCACCCCACGCCATCGATGCCCTAAAGGCCCTTGAGGAGGCGGAAAAGTTCTGGCGGGACTGGTCAGGGCAATGCAAGAGCGATGGCCCCTATAGCGAAGCCATCGTGAGATCGCTGATTACCCTCAAGGCGCTGACCTACCGGCCCACCGGAGGCATCGTCGCCGCCGTGACCACCTCGCTACCCGAGGCGCTCGGTGGTTCTCGCAACTGGGACTATCGCTACTGCTGGTTGCGCGACGCCACATTCACGCTGCTGGCGTTCATGAACGGCGGCTATTACGACGAAGCAAAGGCGTGGAAGGAATGGTTGCGGAGGGCCGTGGCCGGAAGTCCCGATCAGCTTCAGATCATGTACGGCATCAGCGGAGAACGAAATTTGCTGGAGTGGCAGGCTGTGTGGCTGGCCGGTTACGGAGGGTCGAAACCCGTTCGGGTCGGCAATGCAGCCTCGGTTCAGGTGCAACTCGATGTTTACGGCGAGCTGATGGATGCTTATCTCCACGCGACACTGGAGATGGATGGCGAGGCTGCCTCGAACTTTGTCCTGCTTCGCAATATTGTCGAGCACCTGGAAACGATTTGGGATAAACCCGATCAGGGGATCTGGGAATCTCGCGGTGAACCGCAGCAGTTCACCTATTCCAAGGTCATGGCCTGGGTGGCCTTTGATCGGGCCGTCCGCGCGGCATCGCAGCTCGGCTGCGATGCGCCCGTCGATCGCTGGAAGCAAATCCGCGACGCGATTCACAATGAGGTTTGCGAGAAGGGCTTCAACAACGAAATGGGCAGCTTTGTTCAGGTCTATGGTTCCACGGAACTGGATGCCTCGTTGCTCGTACTGCCGCTGGTTGGTTTTCTGCCCTCCGACGATCCGCGCGTCGTTGGAACTGTCGAGGCCATCGAGCAACACTTGATGCCTCATGGATTGGTCATGCGCTACGACACCAGCAAGGTAGACGACGGCCTGCCGCCGGGCGAAGGCCTCTTCATCGCATGCAGCTTCTGGCTGGTCAGTGCGCTGCAAAGAATCGGCCGCGAAGCCGACGCTCGGAAGCTCTTTGATCGACTGCTTCAGCTTCGCAACGACGTAGGATTGCTGTCGGAGGAATACGACGTTGACCAGAAACGGCTGGTTGGCAACTTCCCCCAGGCCCTCTCACATATTGCGCTGGTAAACGCCGCGTTCAACTTGCAGGGCCATGGCCAAGAGCGGCGGCGATCGAGCATGTCATAAGCTTTGGGAGAGATGTGACTCGCTCTCCAATAATGCTTAGCCCTCCCATCGTTATCGCGGCCCTCCTGACGCTGCTGCCTTTTCTGGCCGCAGCCTTCTTCGGTGAGAGCATTGCGCGCCACTCGGGAAGCTTACCGACGTGGGTCCGAGTTCTTCGCCCCGCTGTTTTGTCTGTTCCTTATGCGCTCGTCACGGCGTCTGCCGGAGATTTTCATTGGGGCTGGTTTGCCTTATACGCAACACTGCCGGTCGCCATCGCCGCATTGCTTTGGAATGCCCGCGTCATCGATCCCGGCCAGCGCGGCAATTGGCGGGACTTCCTCGTGCTCGCGGTGTTGGGGCTGGCAGTCGATCTGCGCTGGTTCCAGTCGGCGTGGCCGGCGCATCTCGCCATCTTCAGCAAGATGCTTCTGCTCGATGCCGGCATTTACGGATTTCTCGCCGTTCGGCAGCTCGATGGCGTCGGATTCAACTTAAGGCTGAAACTTCGCGATGCCGGCGTCGGGTTGCGCGAGGTGCTGCTCTATACGCCGATCGCGCTGTTGCTCGGGCTGTCCCTTGGATTTCTACATTTTCATCCGGGATGGCCGCGTCCTGCGCAGGCTATCGAGGCATTTTTATTTACGTTCTTCTTCATTGCAGTGCCCGAAGAACTCTTCTTTCGCGGATGGTTGCAAAACCTGCTCGAACGCCGCATGGGACGGTATCCGGCGCTCTTTCTAACCGCGGCGCTCTTTGGGCTCTCGCATTTCAACAAGCGCGCGGTGCACTTCAACTGGCGCTATGTTCTGCTTGCCGCGCTCGCCGGCATCTTCTACGGCCGCGCCTGGCGTCAGCAACGGCGCGTCGGGGCCTCGGCGATCACTCACGCCTGCGTCGACACCATCTGGTCTCTATGGCTGCGCTAGAGATGAAGGCGCACGATCCATGCGATGAGGACGCCAATGGTTTGGCTTGTATTCGAGATAGCCAAGGCCGACCCGCATGTTGTGCGTCACCGGGCCGGGCAAACAGACCGCGATACAAATGCCCAGGATGGCATGAGTGATGGCCAGCGGGTAAAGGTTGCGATAGCGAAGAAACAGCACACAGGCGACGAGGCCGAAGAGGAGCGTCACCAACGTCAGGATCGGGTTTGGCAGATGTGCAAAGGAGAAGATTCCCGCAGCCAGCAAGACCGCCAGCGTTTTGCTCGCAACAAGCCGCAGGATGCGCCGCAGGAAAAATATCTGAAGCAAGAACTGTTGCATGAAGGCCCAGATTGCGTAGCCCCAAAAGCGGCGAACGAGTTCGATCGGGCCATGCCACGGGCGCAGAGTCCCCATGTGGTAAGCAATCATAACGGCAATTGCCGCGCCCGCCAGCCCGAGCGCCACGATCCAAAGAGGGTGCAGTAAATTGGTCCTGCGCAACCCCATCCCCGACCATCCATCGAAGGAGCGCCAGGAGACGGCCAGAAGAAATGCGGCAACCACCCAGTAGAGAACTCGCTGCCAGGGATTCGGCGTCCAGATCACGAGAAGGATCAGGCCGTAGCCAGCGGACAATTCGAAGAGGTCTCTCCGTCTCTGGGCTGCGAGAGCTTGGATGGGGATGAACGCAGTCGGCTCGGCGACCATGCCATTATGGTACTTCCGCGCCACCCAACGCGGTGCACATGATCAATCCTGGATTGCGGCACAATTTTCCAGTGAAGAGGTCCCCTTACGTGATTCTGCTTCCGCCCCCGAACCAGGTATTGAGGGAAGTACTCTTCCTTTCAGCGAAGACATAAAAAGTCGAGTCGATTCAGGATAAGCGTTGCATGGCGAGATCGTTTACCCAACCTGGCAACCGCTCGAGCGCTCCCAATAGCCCAATATAATCAAGTTCAGCTATTCTGAGACTTTAACCTGGCGTTCCGCGCGGAATTCATTGGACGGAGATTATGACCTATCAGGAGAGCCATTGGGTCAATGCCGGCCTCGTTAGTTTCAGGTCACTATTGTGAACACAGAGCGAGCAAACTCCAACACCTAATGAGCTTAGTCGCGTTTCTGAATCATGCACGGCGTAGGCTTCTGCCCCCTATCGAAACCGCATCCGCCGCACAGGAGCGGGCCTCTTCGCGCAATGTCCGGGCGATGGTTACCGGCGCGACTGGAGCGATTGCCCGGGTCGTCCAAGTGGGGACTACTGTTGTTACCATTCCCATCGTCATTCGCTATCTGGGGAACGAGCGGTTTGGTCTTTGGATGACCATCACCTCTGTTCTCGCCATGGCGAGCTTCGCCGATTTCGGCATCGGAAACGGGGTCTTGAACACGGTAGCCAAGGCGTTCGGCCGGGACGACATGGAGGGTGTGCGACGGGCGGCTTCCAGCGGAGTTGCCGTACTGGGCACCATTTGCATCGCCTTGTTGACTATGGTGTACGCCACCTTCCGATTCATCCCATGGGCGGACGTTTTTCGCGTCAGTTCGCTCCAGGCCCGCGCGGAAGCCGGTCCAGCGCTGATCGTCTTCGCCACCTGCTTTGCGCTCAATATCCCCCTCGACATCGTCCAGCGTGTCCAGCTCGGCCTGCAGCAGGGGTATCGCTATAGTCTGTGGCAGTTGTCCGGCAGCGCGCTGGGGCTCATCGGGGTGGTCGGCGGCGTCTGGCTTCATGTGGGTTTACCGACGCTGATTGCGGCTTTAGCTGGCGGTCCGGTTCTCGCCACCGGCCTGAATGCCATTCAATTCTTCGGCTTCGCGCGACCCGATTTGCGGCCGAGCATCGGGCTGGTCGATCGGAAGGTGATCGTCGAGATTGCAAGGCTCGGGGGGTTATTCTTTGTCCTACAACTCGCCGTCGCAGTCTGCTACTCGTCGGACAACCTTGTATTAGCAAGGATCATGGGGCCTTTGGCGGTTGCGCAGTATGCGGTGCCTTGCAAGCTCTTCGGTGTGGTCGCCATGGTAACATCTTTCTTCCTCTCGCCACTATGGCCAGCCTATGCAGAAGCGCTAGAGAGGCAAGACCATCCCTGGATCCGGCAAACCCTTTCCCGTTCCATGACGCTTGCCGCAGGAGTTTCCATCGCCTTGAGCGGGTGTCTCGTCGCCTTCGGGAACAGGATCATACATCTGTGGGTAGGCAATGGCATCGCCGCGTCGCCCCTGTTGTTGGCAGGGCTGGGGATCTGGGCCGTGCTGATGCCGGTGAGCGCTGCAGTTGCGATGTTCTTGAATGGTCTCTCGGTGGTGCGCTTTCAGCTGGCAGTTGCCCTTTTGGCGGCCCCAGCGAACCTCGCAATCTCCATCTACCTGACGCTGCGAATCGGCATCCCGGGCGTGGTCTTTGGCTCTATCTTTAGCCAACTGATTATTGTTTTAGTTCCTTATTCCTGGTACTTGCGACGCTATTTTAGAAAGGGCTCGCCCAAGGGTACCATTCGCCTGGGAGTCTAAGGCCTGCGTCTCAGGCTTCGGCGACGCATTTGAATTTATGGTGACGGCGACAGCACAGAGGGGTCGTCCGAACCGGCTGGGTCGGGACGAACGATGGCGTGTTTATGCGGTCGCTAAGGACCCTGCCAAATCAATTGGAAACCCGAGTTGAACCCGCGAGGCCCGAAGCCACAAGCATTTCAGCCGTTCGCGTAAAATGATTTTCGTGGAATGTGGTTCGATGCTGCTCAGCATCCCATAGTAGAGAGCTTTCTGGAAAGGAGTTGGATGACCTGGTTCTCGTCCCTAAAAGCCACGGCGGCCCGTTTTCGCTCCATTGACGAGCGTTGCAAGAAGATACAGGAAGCACTAGGAAGGATTGAAGGGAGACAACTACAGAACCTGCCAGCGGCGGAAATCCAGGCCGCCGAGTTCAGGGTTTTTTCTCAATGGGGGGAGGATGGTATTTTGCAGCACCTGCTCCGGCACGTCGCAGTCTCCCGAAAAATATTTGTCGAGTTTGGTGTGGAGAATTACACGGAGTCGAATACCCGCTACCTGTTAATGCACGACAATTGGGCAGGTTTGGTGATCGATGGAAGCTCGAAAAATGTCGACTACATCAAGAATGACGAGATTTATTGGCGCTACAATCTGAAAGCGGAGAGCGCCTTCATTACAAGAGAGAATATCAATGAGCTGATTCGACGGAACGGCATCAGCGGAGAGATCGGGCTGCTCTCGATCGACATAGATGGAAACGACTATTGGGTGTGGGAAGCGATCGACATAGTCTCCCCGACAGTGGTTGTGGTCGAGTACAACGCCCGCTTCGGACCGCATAAGGCCGTGACCGTACCCTACGACCCTGCATTTCTCAGGTCCCGCGCCCACTACTCCAACCTCTACTATGGAGCGTCTCTGGCCGCATTGTGTCAACTGGGCAGGCGGAGAGGCTACTCGTTTGTCGGGTGCAACACGACGGGGCTGAACGCATTTTTTGTGCGTGATGAATCGAGGCCGTCCAGCCTGCCGGAGATATCATGTGCCCAAGGGTTCGTGCGTTCGCGGTTTCGCGAGTCCCGCAGCGCGAGCGGCTCGCTTGCGTTCCTGACCGAAGCGGAAGAGTTGGCCATTCTCGAGCCGCTTCCGATGATCGAGGTTTCTTAGGAATGGAGATCAGCAGGGCGCGGGTGCGAACTGATGCGCTATTCGTCAATCGAGCGCCTCCGTCCCGCCAAGGTCGGCGATCTCGCACTCCAGCATCCTGGCCACGACATCGTGCATGGAGTGTGAGGCTTTCCAGCCAAGCTCTTCGGCCGCCTTCGACGGGTTTACCTTGTTTTTGACGATATCGGTGGGCCGCAGCAGCGTCTCATCGACGCTAACAAACTCACGCCAGTCTTCGCCCACAAGTCGAAAAGCGATTTCAACAAACTCGATCAACGAGTGACTATTACCGGTTGCAATGATGTAATCCTGCGGTTCCCCTTGCTGCAGCATTGCCGCGATGGCCTCGACATAGTCCGGCGCCCAACCCCAGTCCCGCTCGATGCTCAGGTTTCCGAGTGTAAGCCTGCCGTCGCGGCCAGTGGCCAGCAGCGCGGCCGCGTGGACGATCTTGCGCGTCACAAAGCGCCGGGGTCGAAGCGGGGAGTCGTGGTTCGACAAGATGCCCGTGCACGCGAAGATGCCGTAGGCCTGCCGATAGTTCGCGACCATCCAATACGCTGAGGCCTTCGCAACGGCGTAGGGGCTACGGGGGCTGAACTGCGAGCTCTCCGTGGCGCGGCCGTCACCCGTGTCTCCAAAGCATTCCGTAGAACCGGCATTGTAGAAACGAATGGGAAGCTCGGAGAGCCGGATCGCCTCCAGCAAGTTCAGCGTAGCCAGGGCAATGCTCTCCATAGTTTCCATCGGCTGGTCGAAGGACAATCCGACTGAACTCTGCCCAGCGAGGCTGAAGACCTCATCGGGTTTCACCAGTCTTAACAGGCCCAACATACCGCCGACGTCACCCAGGTTCAAAGAGACCAGGCGCACGCTTTCGCAGATTCCCAATCGGCGCAGATTCGCAAAGCTGTTCATCTCAGCGTCGCGGGAACTGCCCCAGACTTCATAGCCCCGGTCCAGCAGCAGGCGGGCAAGATAGCTTCCGTCCTGGCCGGAGATGCCGCAGACAAGAGCGCGCCGTGGCGAGGATCCATTCATTCCGCAATGCTTTCCACCGGCATTCTGCCGGGGTCGTCCTCAGGAGCTATAGCTCTGCCGGCCGTGCGGGCGTAGAGGCGCTTAAAGCTGTTGGCCATGTCCTTGAGCGAGAAGGTCGACAAAACCGCTTGCCCCTTCATCGCCATTGTCTCTCGAAGCTCTTCTTCTTCCAGAATCCGAACCATTAGATCGGCAAGCTCGCCAGGGGAACCGGGAGTGAAAAATAGAGCCCCCTCCCGTGCCACTTCCGGAAGCACACTGGCGTTGGAGCAAATGACGGGAAGGCGCATATGGAAGGCCTCGAGAATCGGAAGGCCAAAGCCCTCAAACTTGCTTGGGAAAACCATCGCAGTCGCCGCGCAAAAGATCGATTGCAGCTCCTCCTCGGAGACAAAGCCGAGGTAACGAACCTGGTCTTCAACCTTTAGGTCTCGCGCGAGCGAGTCCAGGGTGCGATGGAAGGCAGTCTGGCCGCCGGTGAACACCACCTCCACTGTTCTTCCGTACCTAGTTCTCAGCAGATGCGTGGCGCGCAGGATATCCTCATGGTTCTTGTGGGGCCAGGTGACCGCAGGATAGAAGAAAAACTGCGCCGGCAGCTTGAATTTCTCGCGTGCGGCACGCTTCTCATCGGACGTGGGTTCGCGATAGGCATCGAAAACCGATCCCCAGCGGACCACCTCGATCTTGCTCGGTGCGATCCTGAAGTGCCGTACCACGTCCTGCTTACACCACTCGGTCTGTACACAGACAACGTTCGCCTGTTCGCAGAACGCCCGATAAAACTTTTCCGTCACCGCAAACTCAAGCTTAGTGAAGAACTCGGGGTAGTGCGCGTGCTGCAAATCCCATGGCTGATAGATTGTCGGAGCCGAAGTTAGGTAAGCGGCCGGCGAGGTAAAGTGAACAAGATCGAATTGCCCCGATTCGACAAACCCATCAGAGGTGGGTAGCGGGTGAAATCTAGTTGTCCCGATAGAGTTCAAGGCTTTCCGTAAAAATCCAACCCTCTTGAGCACCTGCCTGAATTTGGATGGCGGCGACTTCGCGATGACAGCCAGGCGGCAGGGGCCAAAAATATGGGGTTTCAACCATTCCCGCATTGTCTCGTGCACGATGAAAGTGTATTCCTGATCTTCAATCGGCGACTCCGACAGCGCATGAGCGAGGGACAAAATGGCGGATCCAATGCCTGAACGAGGATCAGCGATTCTGCATTCAAGCGCGATTCGGAGCTTGCGAGGTAAAACCATCTATTTGATACTCCGGATTATAAATTCAGCATCCTAGGAAGTGATTTCGCAATGCCTGGAGGCTAAGCCTTTGCCTTCGTGAACTCAGAGGTGCTGAAGGTCCCGGACCGAATGCGATCAGCGATTTCGGTCGGAAGGCTGCAGCAACCCCAACCTGAATTGGGACATGGGTTGCATAGGGTTGTCCGTTCCCGCCGCCAGCTTAATTTTTCGATCGTAAGGCTCGTGCCTTGCGCTCGAAGGTTCCGCGCATACTCCGTTAAAACCATTGCTTTAACATAGCACTGCGCAGGATGGCGTTTGCCGATCTGACTGCCCCGCCATTAACCAGGTGCGTCACGCGTTGGGTGCCAATTCAGCGCGGACGAAGATGCCATCGCATTGCAGCATTCGACTGGTTTGGGGGTCACGGAAACCAGGCTCCAGGGACCACGGATCGAAGCCTCGGCCCGCTAGATGTGTCCACAGCTCCCGGGCCAGCACCTGGCCCTCGTAGAGGGGTACAAGCGACATCTCGGTGATAACGGCTCGACAGCTCGCCAGCACGCAAGACGCCCCTTCCAGCACCTGTCTCTCGTATCCTTGAGCATCGATCTTCAAGATTGCCCGATCGGTTGGAGACAAGGAGCAGAGATCGTCCAGACGATGGACGGGTACTGCCTCGACCCCGACGTAGGCCGAGTGCGGTGCTGCCTGAGAGTGTGTGGGAAGCATGGGGAGGATCGAGCTGCTGACGCTGTTTCCGGAGACATGTATCTCTGTTGAACCGGTTTCGGCGCCGAGAGCGGTGCGGTCGGCGATCGTCCAATTCGGATATCGCTCCGCCTTCCGCCTTAGCTGTTGGTGTGCCGAGCTAAGCGGTTCGAAAGAAATGATGCGTCCTGTGTATCCCACGGCGATTAGCTCTTCGACGAATTGCCCAGAATTCGCGCCTACGTCCAGAACGAGATTGATTTTCTGCTGTTGAAGCAGCCCGGCTAACGATCGCTCTGCGGCGAAGGCGCGCGGCGCTCCCTGAATCTCATAGCCGCACCGCTTTGCGATGGTTTTAGCAATTTTCTTAAGCATCGTTGCTCCGGAGCATTGGCGTGAAAACCGAGGCGGATAGAAGCTGCGCCGGCGTTACGTGAAATTGGCCGCCTGATTCATCGTGAAGTTTGCTCCCATAATGATACCTTTGCCAAAAGCCAGGCCACATCTGGCTGGGGTTGGCGGGACCGATCGCGCCCGAACCTGCGCGAGAGTCGGGACGTAGCATATCGAGCGGAGAATCGTGGACGTACACTGGCCGGAGCCTATCGCTCTTATAATCGAAATGAAGAGGCTATATGCGATCGCAAGCGACCATTGACCAGGCCACGGAACTGGAAAGACCAGATGAGTCGGGCCGGGATGTTCACTTGCTGGATATTCTGATCCTGCTCTCCAGAAACCGCCGCTTGATATTTATTTGCACTCTTGGAATGGCAATACTAGCCACGATCGCGCTCAAGTTACTGCCCAACCGGTTCACTGCGGAGACGGTGGTTCTGCCGCCGAGCTCCAACTCCGCAGTCAGCTCTGCTCTTTTGAGCCAGGCGGCGGGGTCCGGCGCCCTGGCCTCCGCGGCTGGAGCGAGCCTGGGTATCAAGAATCCGGGCGATATGTACATGGCGCTTTTCCGGAGCCGGACGGTCGAAGATTCGGTGGTTCGACGCTTCGGACTGCTGGCCAGGTACCGATCGAAAAGAATGTCCGACGCGCGAAAAGCGTTCGAGGGGCACTCCTCTTTAACGTTGGGCCCCAAGGATGGGCTCATCACCATTACCGTCACCGACTGGGACCCTAAACTCGCAGCCCAGATGGCGAATGGATATGTCGAAGAGTTCAAGAAATTCTCGGCAAACCTGGCGATTACCGAGGCATCGCAACGCCGCATTTTTTTTCAGCAGCAGTTGCTGGACGCCAAAGAGAACCTTGCAGCTGCCGAAGAAGCGATGAAAAGGACTGAGGAATCAACCGGCGTTCTCCAAATCGACAGCCAGACACGTTCGATGATCGAGTCCGCCGCCGCTCTCCGCGCACAGATCGTGGCAAAAGAGGTCCAGCTTCAGGGCATGCGTTCTTATGCCACTGACAACAACCCGGAGATGCAAGAGACCAGGCAGGAACTGATCGCACTGCAATCCCAGCTGGCCAAGCTCGCGGGCACCGATCAGGACTCCGATTCCAGCCTGATCGCCCTGAAGGGCAAGATACCCGAAGCGGGGATGGAGTACGTCCGCAGGCTTCGCGATGTCAAGTTCTACGATACGATCTCTGAACTCGTTGCCCGGCAACTTGAGATGGCAAAGCTGGATGAGGCACGTCAGGGAGCGGCCATTCAAGTTGTCGACCTGGCGGTGACGCCCGACAAGCGTTCCTTTCCGAGAGCCGGTTTGACCATGATCGGAGCGCTGCTGGTTGGTTTCTTCGGGAGCTGCGCCTGGGTCGTCTTCGCAGAGGGGCTACGACGGTGGAAGACGAATCCCTCAGAAATGGAACGCCGCGCCGCGTTAAGGGCAACTTTCCGCTAGCTTGACTCGGCAATCGTCGGCTTGCGGGTGCCACCGCGAAACGGAGTCCGCTTCCTGCGGGTGAACGTCGATATCGCATTCGCAACGACGCGCTCCCGACAGGCTTGCCGCTTGAACTGTCCCTTCACTTCGGCTTGCGATATCATCGCCTATAGGAAACAGACGCTGGCCGATAAGATTCACCATGCCAAAGGTTGCTTTGATCACCGGAATCACCGGCCAAGACGGTTCTTATTTGGCCGACTTGCTGCTAGGCAAGGGTTACGAAGTTCATGGAATTAAACGGCGAAGCTCTTTGTTCAACACCGACCGGATCGACCACATCTATCAGGATCCGCACCTCGAGGACCGGCGATTCGTCCTGCATTACGGAGACTTGTCCGACGCCTGTAGCCTTTTGCACATAATTCAAAAAGTACAGCCCGATGAGATCTACAATCTCGGTGCGCAAAGTCACGTCGCGGTATCATTCGAGCAGCCGGAGTACACGGCGGACGTTGATGGTATCGGGACGCTGCGTATTCTTGAGGCGATTCGAATCCTCGGCATCGAGAAGAAGACGCGCTTTTACCAGGCCTCAACCTCGGAACTCTATGGGTTTGTACAACAGGTTCCGCAAACCGAGCGCACGCCGTTCTACCCACGGTCCCCCTATGCCGTTGCAAAGCTGTATGCATATTGGATTACGGTGAACTACCGCGAAGCATATGGGATGTATGCCTGCAACGGCATTCTCTTCAATCATGAATCTCCCGTCCGTGGAGAGACCTTCGTCACCCGCAAGATCACCCGGGCTTTGGCGCGTATCAAGCTGGGCCTCCAGGACAAATTGTATTTAGGGAATTTGGATTCCCTTCGAGACTGGGGTCATGCAAAGGACTATGTGGAAATGCAGTGGAGAATGCTGCAGCAGGAGGCTCCGGAGGACTTTGTGATCGCAACCGGAGTGCAGCATAGCGTGCGTGAGTTTGTGACCCTTGCAGCCCAGCGCCTGGGCATTAGGTTGTCGTGGCGGGGCCATGGCGCCGGGGAGACCGCCGTCGACCAAAGTGGATCCGTTGTGGTCGCTGTCGATCCCCGGTACTTCCGCCCGGCGGAGGTCGACACCTTGCTGGGCGACGCCAGTTATGCCCACGAACGAATGGGATGGAAGCCAACGGTGAGCTTCCAAGACCTGGTGAAAGAAATGGTGGATGCGGACCTGGTCGCCGCAGAGCGGGATCAACTCGTCAAGAAGCATGGATACGACGCCTATGAGTATCACGAGTAGCGCCGGTTTGGCCGCCGGCGCCAGGGTGTATGTGGCCGGCCATCGAGGGTTGGCAGGCTCGGCGATCGTGAGGCGCCTGGCGGGGGAAAACTGCGCCGCAATCGTGACCCGCACCCATGCAGAGCTCGACCTGTCGGATCAGGACCAGGTCGTCCGATTTTTTGCTGCGGAAAGACCCGACTACGTCTTTCTTGCTGCGGCGAAGGTGGGCGGCATCGTGGCCAACAATACCCAGCCGGCGGATTTCATCCGCGAGAACCTCGCCATCGAAACCAATGTCCTTGGCGCGGCCCGGGACTTCGGCGTGAAACGGCTGTTGTTTCTCGGGTCAAGCTGCATTTATCCGCGAGATTGTCCCCAGCCGATTCGGGAAGAGTACGTGCTCACGGGCCCGCTGGAGCCGACCAATCGCCCCTACGCGGTTGCCAAGATTGCGGGCATTGAATTGTGCTGGGCCTTGAACCGCCAATATGGGACGCAGTTTCTTGCGGCGATGCCTACTAATCTTTATGGGCCCAACGACAACTACGATCTTGCCAACTCGCACGTGCTGCCCGCTCTGCTGAGGAAGATTCATGAGGCGAAGGAGACAGCGGCCGGCGAAGCGCAAGTGTGGGGCAGCGGATTGGTAAGGCGAGAGTTTCTGCACGCCGATGACATGGCGGATGCGTGCGTCTTCCTGATGGGTCTACGGGGAGACGTGTGGGGGCGCATCGTTCAATCGGAATCACACGCACCCATGATCAATGTTGGGTGCGGGGAAGACCTGACAGTGAGGGAACTTGCCGAGCTCATCCGGGACGTTGTCGGGTTCAAAGGGCGCCTGACTTTCGACGCCTCCAAGCCTGACGGAACACCTCGAAAACTGCTGGATGTTTCGCGGATGACAGCGCTGGGGTGGCGGCCTCGCATCTCGCTCCGGGAGGGACTCGGAAAGGTCTACACCGAGTATGTCGCCGGCCGCGAGGCCGCGACTACTGCGGTGGTGTAATGGGGACGGAGAGCACAGAATTGCTCGCCAAGCGATCGCCTCTGTGCGGGGGGCAACGGATCGCGGGAATTACGAGTCAATGTGTCGGGAAGTTGCCGCTAGTTACCGTGATCACGTGCATCTACAACGGCCAGCCCCACGTGGCCGGCTGCCTGGAAAGTGTGCTGCGCCAGGACTATCCCAACCTCGAGCATGTCGTGATCGATGGAGGCTCGACGGATGGGACTGTCGATGTGCTCCAGCAATACGACCAGCGAGTAGCGTTCTGGAAAAGCGAGCCTGACAAAGGAGTTTACGACGCATGGAATAAGGCGTTGCTCGAGGCGCGCGGCGAGTGGATATGCTTTCTTGGAGTGGACGACGAGTTTCTGCCCGGGGCCGTCAGTGCATACATGAAACTCGCCGCCAACAACCCGCAGGCCGAGTACCTGAGTTCGCGAGTGAAGTGGCTCCATCCCTCAGGATACGAGAGGATTATCGGCGGTCCCTGGGAATGGAGGCGTTTCTCTCGATGGATGTGCACCGCGCACCCGGGAAGCATGCATCGTCGAACGCTGTTTGACAGGCTGGGAAACTACGACATCTCGTACCGCATGGTCGGGGACTATGAGCTCCTTCTCCGGGCCCGGAGCCGGCTCAACACAGCATATATGACTCTGGTCACCGTTTTGATGAGGGCAGGTGGGGTGAGCGGCGCTCGTCAGGCTCTGGTTGAGCAGGCACGTGCGAAGGTCGCCGCCGGAGGCAGGAACAAGCTGCTTGCCGTTCTGGAAATGCATTTCGCCAATGCCAAGTTTGCCTTGCGTCCTCTGCGCCATGCGCTCGGAAAAATCAATAGCGGAGCTGAATAGTTGATGCGAGCGGCGACTCATCCGAGTCATGGCTTGGCGCAGTATGGTTACGCATCTTTGCGCAACTACATCTACTGGTCCACGATGCTTGGGATCTTCAGCGGTTCGGCGTTGATTCGAGTGCCCGTAGCGATCAGGCTATTCGACGGGATCATGCTGTCGAATCTCGTGCTCATGTCTCTGATTGTCGGTTTCGCACGCATCCCGATTTGGATCCCCTCCCTGGTCTTCTATTTGGCCCTTAGCGGAACGGTGGGAATTCTACGGGGGACGGATACGATCGTCCAGGTCGCCAAGGAATTTCTGGGCATTTCCGTCAGCGTGGTGTACTTCTGCTACTTCTTCCGGATGATAGGCAACGATTTTGAGCGCGCCTTCAAGACGTATGCGAGGGTCTCCTATTGGTTCGCCGTCATCGCATTTCCTTTGTGGATAGCTAGCTGCATCTATTTTCAAAGATATGATCGTCTTAAAGGTCTTAACTCCGAGCCTGCCCTCTTTTGTTATCTGGCTTTGCCTGCTTGGTACTGGTTCACCGGCTCATACTTCAGCTCACGCAGACACGGTAGAGAGGCTGCCGTACTCACCATTGCGATGATATTGTCAGCTTCGTCGCTGGGTTATCTCGGCATTGCGTTCGGCACAGTGCTTTTGCTTTCGGGGCGCATAAAGCACTTTGTCGCGGTCCCCGTGGTGGTTGGTGGGCTCCTTATCCTTGCCTATGTTGCTTCGCCTTTTTTCCAGTCACGGGTCGATGACATGGTCGTTGCGATCTCGACCGAGGATGTAACGGGTAGCAATTTGAGCACCTATGCGCTCATCTCAAATGCTTTTGTCACTTTTCAGGTACTCAAGGAGAGTCCCATTATCGGAAACGGATTGGGATCGCATCCCATTTCCCATGCGCGTTTCCTAAGCGACATTCCCGGAGTAGAGGGGTTTGTTGACGCCGGGACTGCGGATATAAATGCGACCGAGGCGTCATCTCTAACGCTGCGTTCTCTTTCAGAGTTGGGCCTGTTGGGCTATTTGGGAATCCTAATTTTCGTATTCCACTTTCACGTGCGAGGAAGCGGTCCAGGCGCAGCCATAAGCAATGCGCTGCTCACATGCTTCTTCGTTAAACTGATCCGGGACGGGGCCTATTTTGCGCCTGAGCAGTTCTTTTACGCGTTCATTTATGTGTTGAATCATCGGCGCTGTAGGCAGGAAGTCCGATCGGTCGCCGATCGAGGTGTGGTGGGTTTTGCAGACGGCTGAGGGTGGGGCCTATTGAACGCCAAATTGCGCCCTCGGTAGACGAACCGGAAGCTGGCACCGTACCTCGAAAAGAACCAGAATCGGGTTCAGGACTGAGCAATGAGCGATAAGCTTCGCATTGGTTTTGTTTCGATGGATGACGCCAACGATGTCAAGTCCTGGTCTGGAATCCCCTATCATCTGCTCGAAGCCCTTCGCAGGCGGGACGTGGCGATCGAGGTGTTCAGCCCGCTGAGCCGTGACTTCGAATACCTTCTTGCGCCTTTTAAGATTGCTGCGCGACTTTCAAAGAGCGACGTCTTGCTCAATCACTTCCCGCTGGCCTTGCGCTCCTATGCGAGGCAAGTAAAGCAACGCATGGAACAAAATCCTGTCGATGTCATTTTGTCCGTCGGCACGCCGCCTTTCACCTTGCTCGAGTGCGCGGAACCTATTGTCTTCTTCACTGACGCGGTCTTTCACCTGATGCTGGGATACTATGGGGGCAATCTGGACCGGCTCAGTCAGGGCGCCATCAGGAGGGGCACCTGGCAGGAGGAGACCGCGCTCGAGCGTTGCACCATCGGGGTCTATGCCTCGAACTGGGCTGCCGAAACCGCCCGCAAGTATACGCGGCCGGACAAGATACGGGTCGTTCCCTTCGGTGCGAGCATGCAGATAGATCACGACCTAGAGGCCGTCTGTCAGTGGGCGGAGGAACGATCTTCCAGAATGGCCTCGGAATGTCAACTGTTGTTTATCGGTGTCGACTGGTCAAGAAAAGGAGGCGCAATTGCCGTCGAAACGGCGCAACTGTTGAACGAGATGGGTGTCCGCACCAAACTGACGATAGTGGGTTGCCAGCCTGATGGAGACTTGCCGGCGTCCGCAGACGTTCTCGGTTTCATCGACAAGCGTTCTTCTGAGGGACGGAGACAAATGCAGGATCTGTACAGAAAAGCCACCTTCTTCATTCTACCCACGCGGGCCGAGGCAGCCGGCATCGTCTTCTGCGAAGCGAGTGCTTTTGGAGTTCCATCCATCGCCTTCAAGACTGGCGGCGTGGAAGATTATGTGCGGGAGGGAGTTAACGGAATATGCTTCCCGCTCGACAGCGGGCCCGAACAATTTGCACGGAAGATAAAAGAGATACTGGACGACGCGACGCGCTATATCGCCCTCTGTAAGGGTGCGTTTAACGAATACAAAACGCGCCTCAACTGGGACAGCACTGCGTGCGAGTTGGTGAAATTATGCCGCGAGGCGGTGCAGAGCCAGCGAGGCCGAGTTGGCACGTTTCGTTAAAGTTTCTTTATTACCCACATATCCTGATCGGTATAAGGAAAACTCGCCGGTACGAATTCCAGCACTTCGAAACCCTTAAAAAGTCGTTCTCGAACATAGTTAGGAGAGTGACACGCACTAAAGATCCTGGTCCCCTCCCTGACTTGGCCACGGACGACGGTTCCTTGGGATTCGTAAGATTGAATCTCGTCAGGCGCCAGTTTGGTGACGAACGAATCCCCATTTGTAGTAATCATCAGGATCGATCCGGTATGCGTAATTCGTGACAGCTCAGACATCCACTCATGGCTGACAGATTCTGAGAGGTGTGTAAAGACAGAAATCGAATAGACGAAATCGAAGAAGCCTGCAGAAAATGGAAGCGGTGGGTGCAAGCCGTTCTCGACAAAACTGATCTTGGGAATATTTTCACTGCACCACTTAATTGTTTGGGGATTATAGTCGGAACCATAAACCTCGGTTTTCGCACCGAACGCCTCGGGAACGTTGCGAATCACCCGGGCCGGTCCGCAACCCCATTCCAGGATCCGCAGCGTGGATTCGGCCGGCAAGTGCCGATGAGCGATTGACGACAAAAAGACCGCGGTTTCCCACCCGCTCTTCTTGTAGAAATCCCAGTCAGGAGCGGAATAAGCATCGTATGCAAGGAACTGAGGAGGCACCTTGAAGTCGGGATTTGCCAAATAAAAAGCTTCGTTTCGCCGCTTGTGTTTAGCAACGACACGTAGATAGTGCACCCTCTCAACAATCGTCAGCAGTCCCAGAACGCGGAGCATTCGAACGACCTTCTGCCGTGTTGAACCCAAGAAACCCCCAAACGAAAATGAACCGGTAGCGCTTTGAAAAATTCTAGCAGATCGAGCCGCCGGCTCGGCCACGCTGACATGGCGGGTTAGTCAGTCATGCCGCCGATCCGTGACTATCGCGATCACCCGGAGTGTTATCAACCAGGCAGGTGTCCAATGCAGGATCCAGAGGTTCTCCGCGCCAGGCACAGGTTGGCCAAGGATCGAATGAAAAGCCCTAGATGACCTCGCGGATTGCCAATGCCGCAAATCGGCCTGGCGTGGTTGGGCTGCAGCCATATCCGGTAAGATGGGTGATTGTTGGAAGAAGGTTTGCTCGTCGCCGGCGTTGTGGCCTGGAGCTAGCTATCCGCGAACTATATCCGCTAAATCAGGTCTGATTGGGAGGGAGAACGATGAACAGAAGTGAATTTGGAGCTCTCATCGAGAGTCGCCTTACGGCGGAGAAGGAAAGGCTGAGAGAGGAGTTTCATAGCCACACGATTCAGAGTTGCTATATCGACGATCTTCTACCCGTCGAAGAAGTGCGGCAGATTAGCGCGTCGTTTCCCGACAAGAGCACGATGATGCTCAAGAAGAGCCTGCGCGAACACAAGTATGTTGCGGCCCAGATGGACCAATACGCCCCGGTGTTGGAGGAGATCATTTATGCCTTTCAGCAACCAGAAGTCGTGCGCATCGTGACGGAGATCACAAATATCGACGATATGCATCCGGACGAGCATCTCTATGCGGGGGGAATCAGCCTGATGGCCAAGGACAATTTCCTTAATCCGCACCTCGACAACTCGCACGATAAAGACCGGAACATGTATCGGGTTTTGAACCTGCTCTTTTATGTCACGCCCGACTGGAACCAGGAATCGGGCGGAAACCTTGAGCTCTGGGACGACGGGCCGACCGGACAGCCAAGAGAATTTGTCAGCAAGTTCAATCGTCTCGTTCTGATGGCTACTCACAAGGGGTCGTGGCATTCAGTGAATCAAGTCCAAGTGGACCGGAGCCGTTGCTGCGTCTCCAATTACTATTTTTCGCCCAGGCCTATTGAGGGCCGGGAGTATTTTCATGTCACTTCCTTTCGCGGCAGACCCGAGCAGCCCGTTCGAGATCTTGTGCTTCTTGGGGACCTTGCCCTTCGCCAGGGAGTCCGAAAGGTCTTCAAGAAGGGGGTCGTCTCTAACCCGCATGTCTACAAGAAGTAGTCGGATCGAGCTAAGCGAAAGGGAAGCGTTGCGCTAGACCAAGCGCTCGACCTCTGCGTCGAAAGACCGGCAGACGGCGTTTTCTCTCCAGCCCTTATTTATCCGAGTCACCGGACCGTAGTGTTGGCCGGATACAATCATCTGCGTCATGTGGGCGGTGACACTGGCTGCTTTTCTTGGCCAGTTCACCTTGGACGGACAAGAGGCGGTGGGCCAAAACGCTGAATCGCGCCAACAAACGAAGGAGTCGGAACGGATGAAGCAGTTTCCAAGTCGGCCCGACGGTGGGATGTGGGCCATCTATGGGTTGACGGGATTGGCCTCACTGGCATTCGATGTGGCGATGTCGCGCATCCGATTCCGCAAAATAAGATTGATACGCCGACCCTACTACATCCGCGGCAGGCGCTGGATTGTGTGGGGGCCCCGTCTCACTTGCGGTAGAGGACTGCGCCTGGATGCTCTCGGCCATGCTTCCACAGCCGGTCCTCTCATTCAATTTGGATCGGATGTAGCGCTTAACGATTATGTGCATATTGGAGCGAACGAGTCAGTCGTGATCGGTAACCGCGTGCTCATTGCGAGCAAGGTGTTTATTTCCGATCACGACCATGGTGCATATGGCAAAGACGGTCAACACACGGATCCCCGCATCGCCCCCTGGGACCGGCCCATTTTCAGTTCTCCTGTTGTCATCGAGGACGATGTTTGGATCGGGGAGTCGGTCTCGGTCCTGGCCGGAGTTCGTATCGGCCGGGGAGCAATCATTGGCGCCATGTCCACGGTGACAAAAGACATTCCGCCCTACTGCATTGCGGTCGGAAGCCCGGCCCGGGTGATTAAGAAGTTTAACTTTACCGACAGTGCGTGGGAGCGGGTTTGAAGAAGCCGGCTCTAGTACTTTCGGGAGTTAACTTCACCGAAATGGGCCCTTTGATCGTCTTCAAAGAGGCACTAACTTCTCTGGTTAGGGACTACGGGGACAGCTACGAGATCTTCGCTCTGGTACACCGGAAATCGTTGTTCGACGTCCCCGGTGTCACCTACATGGAATATCCGGAAATAAAGTCCTCGTGGCGGAAAAGACTGCGTTTTGAGTACAACGATTGTCTCGCCATCAGCAAGCAGATCAACCCGCGACTCTGGCTGGCAATGCATGACATCACGCCGCGGGTACGTGCAGACATTCGGGCTGTTTACTGCCATAATCCCGCTCCTTTTTACCCGTTTAGCCTTAAAGAGGCGCTTCTCGACTGGAAATTCGGTTTTTTTACAGTGCTGTACAGGTTCCTGTATGGGATCAACATCAAGGCGAACAATTTTGTCGTGGTCCAGCAGGACTGGCTCAGAACGGAGTTTCAGTCGCGCTACAGCGTCAGCAGGGTGGTTGTTGCCCACCCTTCGATAGAGGATCTTTCGATCAAGAGAGGGACGACCTCCGGAGGTTCTGGCCGGCGCTATCGCTTCATTTATCCCGCTTATCCACGGACCTTCAAAAACATCGAGCAGATCCTGGAGGCCGCGCGCAAATTGGAGCGCAGCGGCTTTGACCGCTTTGAAATATGGCTAACGATGAATGGGTCGGAGACGCCTTATGCGGCGAAGATGAAGTCGAATTATTCGGACCTGGCCACGGTGCGATGGATGGGACTTCTGCAGCGGAGCGAGGTGATACGGCTCTATGGTGAGGCCGATTGTCTCCTGTTCCCATCCAAACTGGAGACCTGGGGTATACCGATAACCGAATTCAAAGCTACCGGGAAACCGATTCTGGCCGCAGACCTGCCCTATGCCCACGAAACCGTCGGTGACTACGAAAAAGCTGCATTCTTTTCAATCGGGGACGATGCCGCTTTGGCTGAGATGATGAGAAAGGCTGTAAATGACGACGAGCGTTTTTCTTCACCAGTCGGCGAAACCGATCGCGGAACCCTTCTCCGCTAACTGGGGAGAGCTTTGGAGAATTCTGCTAGGGCGCTGATTTCCAGAAGTCGCTGTGCATGCTGAGGCGGACCTTCAGCGGCACGGCAATTTTGTTTTCGATGCGGCCAAGTCGATAGCCCGTCAGTTTCGCGGCAGTCCGCATTAACGCGGAAGGAATGGCTGATGGGCGGGTCTTCCAGAGGTAGGCCAGTTCGGAGCGCAGAAAGCGTTTGCCTTCATCGCCGGTCTTTCCGAACGTCTCACGCAGCCAGCTCTCCCGCGAGTGCAGCACGCCGGTATCGAAGTAGCGCTGAAACTCCTGCCATGCCGAATAATCGTGCGAATGGTAGACCTCCGCGTCGGCGACATACCGGATCTTCCATCCTTTCAGCAGCAGGTTCGCAGCAGTGATCGTGTCCTCACCGAGGATCACATTCGTCGGGAATCCACCGACCGCGTCGAGGGCGATCCGTCGGTAGGCGGCAAAGGAATTGGAAAGAAAGATCGCCTTGAAACCCATAGTCTCCCGGCTGGAGAGCGACCGAAGGTTGCCCTCGGAAGGGTAGTTGAAAAGCCGCCCATGGGCCTCGATCGCACCCGCCCCAGGCCTCGCCAGTTGTCTGCCGTAAGAGGCAGCAATCTCAGGATCGTCGAAAGCCGCCAAAAGCCTTTCCAGAGCGTGAGGGCCCGCTAGAATTGCGTCCTGCGTCATGAACACCAGTATTTCCGCGTCGCCGGTAAACTGAATCGCCCACTGCCGGGTGCCACCGTGATTGAACTCGCGCTGCGGACAGCTCAGGACGCGAAACCCCGCGCTTCGGGCGAGTTCCGGCGTGCGGTCGGTCGACTCGGAATCGACAACGACGACCCGCTCTGGCGGCGCACAGGCAAGTAAAGCGGGCAGAAAGCGAGGCCAGTGGCGCTCCGCATTCCATGTCGGAACAATGACTGCATATTTCCTGTCCAGCGGCCTGGGGTCGAGCGGCATTTTCTCCAGTGTAACGATCACTCCCGAGTTTAGTTTCTCCACGGTCGAGTAAACGGGGCAAATCTCCAGCTTGCGTGCTGCCGCATTCCTGAAAGCGCGCCGAAGGACCTCCGCTGACGCATCGCTGTTCAAAACCGAACACTCGCGCTGAATCTGGACATGCAGTTGGCAGTCCGGAGCGGCAGCAACAACTCTAAGGGCCATTTTTGGAATGACTTATGGCGTGGCCTGGTTTGGTCAGGCGAGTGCACACTATAGCCAGCGACAGGAGATATGCGGGATGCAGAGCTTTATTCAGGATTTGCGCTATGCGCTTCGCCAACTGGCCAGAAATCCCGGCTTTGCCGCGGTGGCGATTCTCACCCTGGCCCTCGGTATTGGCGCCAATACCGCCATCTTCAGCGTCGTCGATTCGATCCTGCTGCAGCCGCTGCCGTTTCCCCACGCGGCCAAACTGGTGGAGTTGGTGGACACCAGGGACGCGCAGCCCGACTACAACTACCCCAAGGGATGGATCCGCGAGTACCAGCGCCGCGCCACGACCTTCTCCTCGATCTCCGCGTATACGTTGAACGCGGAATACAACGTTGCCGGCGCGGGCGCGTCGGACCGGGCTTTCGGTAGCTCGGTCAGCACCAATTTGTTCGACACGCTCGGAGTGCGCCCCGCGCTCGGCCGCTTCTTCCTCCAGCCGGAAGAAGAGCCTGGACGAGACCGAGTGGTCGTGCTCAGTCACGGCTACTGGCAACAACACTTTGGCGGCGACCCGAATGTGATCGGGAAAAATATCTTGCTTGACGGCGTCGATCGCCAGATTATCGGCGTAGCGCCGAAAGGTATCCAGTTTCCGGACCCCGAAACACAGTTCTGGACGCCCATCTCTTTCAAGGCCGGCGACATTCACGATCTCTGGGCGGACTTCGGCTTTCGCGCCATCGGGCGCCTGAAAGATGGAGTCCAGCCGAGACTTGCCGAGGCCGAATTACGCTCCTTTCACACCCAGATGCTCCCCCTCTTTCCGTGGATTATGCCCGACAGCTGGGCGGCAAACGTGACTGCCGTTCCGATGCTTCAGGCGGTCGTCGGAGACACCCGCCCCAGGCTTCTGCTGCTGCTGGGAGCGGTAGGGCTGGTGCTGCTGATCGCCTGCGCCAATGTTGCGAATCTGATGCTGGCGCGAGCCGCCTCTCGCCAGCGTGAGATGGCCCTGCGCACCGCTTTAGGCGCCGATTCGCGCCGGTTGGTGCGGCAGTTGCTCACCGAGAGCGGGACGCTCGCATTCCTTTCCGGCATCATGGGTGTGATCTTCGCCGCGGCGGCCCTTCAGGCGCTCAAATTGGCGCTGCCTCCCGATACTCCGCGGCTCGCCAACATCTCCCTGCACGGGGAGGTATTGCTCTTTGCCGCCGGCGTCTCGCTGCTTGCAGGGGTGCTCTCTGGCCTTGCTCCTGCCTGGAATGCCTCAAGCTCCGACTTGCAGGGGTCGCTCAAACTGAACGAAACGAATGTCTTCGGCACGGCGCGCCGTTTCCGCGTCTCCCGCCTGCTGGTCGTCGGCCAGATCGCGCTGGCTGTAGTCGTCATCACCGCCGCCGGGGTCATGCTGCGCAGCCTGTCACGGCTCTCCAGCACTGATCCCGGATTTCGCACCGACCGCATTGTCAGCGCACAGATTTCGCTGGACCGCAACGCGTGTGCGAAAGCGGGCGCCTGCGCCACCTTGTATCAGACGCTGCTGGACCGCGCGCAAGGCTTGCCAGGCGTGACCGGGACCGCGCTTGTCGATGCGCTGCCCCTCACCGGATTCGACACCCAGTACAACTTCGACGCTCAGGACCATCCGCGCAGCCCGCGCGAACTGGCCCCGCAAGGGTTCAGCCGGATCGTCTCCGCCGACTATCTCAAGCTGATGAACATCCGTCTCGAGCGCGGAAGGCTCTTCCTGCCCTCTGACTCCTCGGGCGCGAGTCGCGCGATTATCATCAACTCCACAATGGCCAACGCTCTATGGCCTAAACAGGACCCCATCGGCAAGCACCTGATCGCGCTGGACAAGGAGACTTCGCCCACGGTGATGGACATGAACGCCGCCTCGGTAGTAGTGGGAGTGGTCAGCGCGACCCGCAATGAAAGCCTCGACCAGAGCTCGAGTTTTGAGGTCTACCTGCCACTGAGCCCGGGCAATGAGAAGCCGGTGATGAACATCGTCGTGCGCTCAAGCGCCGGCGCCGGCGAGATCGCCAGCGGCCTGCGCCGCGTGGTCGCCGAAATCGATCCTGCGATTCCGGTCACCAAGGTCCGCACCATGGATGAGGTGATCGCGGCATCAACCTCCGCGCCGCGATCGCTCACCCTGCTGCTCGGCGCCTTTGCGGTGCTGGCGATCGGCGTCGGCTCGATCGGCGTCTACAGCCTGATCGCCTACACGGTAAGCTGGCGCACCCGCGAGTTCGGCCTGCGGATGGCTCTCGGCGCAAACCGGATGCAGGTGGCGATGCTGATCATTCGCCAAAGCCTCGCACTGACCATTGCTGGATCGGTGGTTGGCATTGCTGCGGCCTTCGCAGTAACCCGGCTTCTGCGCAGGTTCCTCTTCGAGACCAGCCCCGCTGATCCCCTTACTTATGCGCTGGTGCCAGTGCTGTTTGCTGCGCTCTCGGTTGTGGCAGCGTGGCTGCCAGCGCGGCGTGCGGCGCGGGTGGAGCCGATGGTGGCGTTGCGGAACGATTAGAGGCCCAGTCGGTTAAGAGTTCTAACCACTGCTCTTCGTCTCGTCCAAATCTTCCAGGACGGCCTTTATCTGGAGTGACATCTTTAGTTCGGTAAAGAGAGCGAGCGCGTGCTCCAGCTTCTCCCGTTCGGCTTTGCTGTCTTCTTGCTCGCGCGCCAGCATCCCCCAGTTCCAATAACAATAAGCCAAACCACTCCTACTTCCCAGCTCGAGGCAGATGGCTTCCTCTTGTTTGTGTAGTTCCATCGCCTCCTCCAGCCGCCCCCAAGCTCTGAGGATCAGTGCCTGATTCCCGTAGCTCTTCTGCAGGCTATGTCGGTCGCCCAGCTCTATGGAGATAGCTTCCTGTCTCTTGTTCAGCGCCATCGCTTCCTCCAGCTGCCCCCAATCCCACAGGATCAGTGCCTGATTCCCGTAGCCCTTCTGCAAGCTATCTCGGTCGCCCAGCTCTATGGAGATAGCTTCCTGTCTCTTATGCAGCGCCATCGCTTCCTCCAGCTGCCCCCAATCCCGCAGGATTGATGCCTGGTTCCCATAGCTCCGCTGCAAGCCGTCTCGATCGCCCAGCTCTATGGAGATAGCTTCCTGTCTCTTATGCAACGCCATCGCTTCCTCCAACCGCCCCCAATCGTCAAGGATGAGTGCCTTACGTCTATACCAGGACTGAAGGCGGCTCGCGTCATCTTTGCGGCCCGCTTCGTGCGCCATGCGCTCGCATATCTCGTAGGCCTCCGATAACCGACCCAACCGATAGGCCAATGAGTGGCCCGTCTGGGCCAGGTTGCAGGCTAGCGACCACGCACCATCGTCCCTGGCCTGGTCCAAGGCCCAGGCGAAGGATACCCGCCAATCGGCCATGTCCTCCTCGCATCGCCGCCAATCGCTCTCCCAATTTTGAAACTCACTTTCCACGCGCTCTGCCTGTTTCAGCCGCAATGCATCCGTCGCCCCCGAAGCCTCGCGCACCAGCGCATGAAGCCGATAGCGCCTGGTGGAGCGGTCCAACTCCTCCGCCAGTGAGCGCGAATGAATCTCCTGCAAAGCGTCGAGCGCAGCTGCCTCGTCCATTTCGGCGATCTCTGCCGCAAGGCCTAGCCGGAAGCCCTCCGGCGCGCACACTGCCATCGATGCCAGCAGGGTCTGGGCGGGCGCAGAGAGCGCGGCCACGGCTTCCTGAAGTAAGGCGTACGCGCCGGCCGGGAGATTCTTAGCCATACCCTCGATGGTGTAGCGCACGTCCTCCCGGACGAGGCTCGCCGCAACCGAGATGCCTATGGGTAGGTAACCCAATCGTTGAAAGAGCCCGCGCGCGTCGGTTGCGTGTCTATCTACCTCCTCTTTGCCGATTTCTTTCCGGAAGAGCTCGAAGCATTGTTCTTCACTGAAGAGCGGCAGTTGCAGCGGCTGATGATGGCGTAGAAAGGGCAGATTGGTCAGGCGAGTCGTGACCAGCACCGATGTTTGTCCACCTGGAATGAGCCGCGACGGAACATCGTCGTCGACGTTGTCCAGCACCAGCAGGCATCGCTTCTGCGCGCAATGCCTGTTCAGCTCGCGCACCACGACATCCAGTTCGCCCTCACGTTTAAGCCCGAGTTGCCACGCGAGTTCACCCGCCATCTGGACAAGGCTGCGGTCCTGACAGGGAATCCAGTGAACGGATTCGAAGCCGGCTTTATGGCGGTGGGCATACTCGAGCGCCAGCGCCGTCTTTCCGCGGCCCGCTACTCCGGATATATATGCAAGAGCTCCCGGCTCCTGTAGCTGGCGACGCAGGATTTCAATCTCTGTTTCACGCCCGATGAATAGCGCCTTGCGCTGCGGAAGGTGTTTGGCCGGCGCCGGTACTGCGGCTTGTGAACCGTTCGTATCCGAGCCGGAGTCTTGATCCAACTCGTCGAGATAACGGCGAAGGCCGGCCACTGCCTGGATGGCCTCTGAATTTAACTCTTCGAGTGAATTGAAGGTCGCATAAATGCGATGCACCGTCGATCCCGGCTTCATCTGTTTCGCACGCGAACGAAATGCGCTCAGCTTCTTTCGCTTGGCGGCATTGATCTCAAAGTCCGCCTCGCGGAGCGGATGCTCATCCCCCATGATGAAGAGCAGGATGGGCCGTTCGAGACGCAGTGCTTCATTGAATTCAAGCTCGGTAATGGAAACCTTGTTTGGGTTCCGGTCGGGAGAGACCGGCATCTGCCCATATTTCTTCCCAATAAGACAAACGTAGGCCGACGCGTCGCGGACCATCTGCAGAGAAGAGTCGATGACGTCGACATCCGCCTTGGCCGAGTCGTTCTCCATCGCGACGGCAGTGAGTTCCTGACCGTGAACAGCTTTGATCAGGGCGGTTCTGTGGCGCTCCAGATCGGTGAAGGTACTGGAGATCATTACGCCGCGATAGCGGATCGGAGAATTTCCGGCGACAACCATTGCAGTCCACTATACAAAAGCGGACTGGCGCGGGTTGCCGCGGTACGGAAGAGCGGAAGCTTACTGTCCGGAGGCCTTCGGAGCTGGTGTCACGGCTGCTTCGCTCTCCGGCAATCTCCATGCAAAGAGCACGCTGCCGCTGCCGGTGAGCACGTACTGCTGACCATCAAGCATGTAAGTAATGGGCGAGCTTTGCATCTGGGAGCCGAGTCCGGCGTGCCAGAGGGTTTTGCCGTCGCTGGTGTTGAGCGCGAGGATGTTGCTGCGGGCGTCTCCGGTGAAGGTGACGCCGGAGTCGGTGGTGAGCACGCCTGCGCCCGCGCCGTACGGGCCCAGCTCATGGGTCCAGCGGATCTTTCCCGTCTGGTAGTCGATCGCCCTAAGCTCTGCTTTACCCCAGAGGCCGTAATCGGCGCCGGCCCAGCCGTAGTCCCCATCGGCTTGTTTTGCAAAGTAGAGACTGTATGCGCTGCGCGCATCGACCAGGAAAAGACCAGTCTTCGGATCGAAGCTCGGCGAGCGGTAGTTGGTCATGCCGCCTTCGTCGGGTGCGATGAGCCGTCCGTCGCGCGCGGGCTCTTTGGCGGGATTCGGAATGGGATGCCCTTCCTTATCGATGCCCAGCGTCCAATTCGTAGGGCCAAAGGGCACGGTGAGCAGATTTTCTCCAGTTGCGCGATCGAGCACTGCGTAATAGCCATTGCGTGACGCCTGCATGAGCATCTTTCGCGGCTTGCCGTTGAAGTCGCCGTCTACCAGCACCGGGACCTCGACCGCGTCCCAGTCGTGGGTGTCGTGTGGAGACATCTGGAATGCCCAGACGAGCTTTCCAGTATCGGGATTGAGCGCAACGATGCTGCACGTGTAGAGGTCGTTGCCGGGCCGGGTCTTGCCCTCAAGCACCGGGGTAGGATTCCCCGTTCCCCAATAAACGAGGTTGAGGTCGGGATCGTAAGTGCCGGTAATCCAGGTGGTGCCGCCGGTGGTGCGGTTTGGCGTGCCCTCGGGCGGATCGACGTCCCAGGTCCATTGCAAGGCTCCCGTCTCGGGATCGTAGGACTTCAGGTACATGGGTAAATTGTCGAGGTCGCCGCCCATGCCGGTAATCACGTGGTTCCCCACGATCAGCGGCGCATTGGTCGCCCAATAGCCCTTTTCGACGTCGGCAACCTCGACCTTCCAGCGCACGATCCCGTTTTTCGCATTCAGGCAGATCAGATGTGCATCCGGGCTCATGAAATAGACCGAATCCTTATAGATCGCGACGCCGCGCTGGCCGATATGGTCGCCCTTGTTAGGCGGATATTGGTAGTGCCACAGCAGGTGCGCTGATCGCGCGTCGATCGCCCAAATATTGTCCGGCACCGTGAAGTAGACGATGCCATCGACCATAATGGGCGTCGCCTTGATGCTGGCATTCTGGTTCGTCTGAAAGGCCCAGGCGAGGCCGAGGTCATTCACATTGGCCGGCGTGATCTGAGTGAGCGGGCTGTGCCGTCGCCCGGAGTAGTCGCCGTGAAATCCAGGCCAGCTATCGGCTGGCGGATGCAGCAGCCACTGGTCGGTGACGTTTTGAGCGGTTGCCATGGAGGGGAGCGAGGCGGCGAATGCTAGAGCGACTACGAGCTTCGAAAATCTCATGCCGATATTAGACCTTTGAGCGAGGGATGCTCCGACCGATAGGGGAAGTATTTCATACCCGATACATACTGCGCGAGGCTGGTGCTTAAGTGCTTAATAAACACTAAAGGTGACTTCGGCTGAGGTGTGGACCGGTACAGGTCTCCCCTGATATTCCGCAGGCGCGAAACGGTACCGGGTTACGGCCTCGACAGCGTTTCGATCCAGGCCCTCCGCAATCTTTTTCAGCTTTGGTTTCAACCCCTCCGAGATTGACTTGGTGACGTGCACGTCACGAGGAACTCCATTCGTGTCCACTACGAACTCCATGACGCAGCTGCCCGTAATCTTCTTCTTGCTTGCCGCCTCAGTGTATTGCGGATCGGCTGATTGGAGAACGCGTGGTGCGGTAACGCCACTTCCTACTCGATAGATCCCGTTGGAATCGGGCGCCGTTTGGGCGGCGTTGAACGTCTTGCCCGTGTCCTGGCGGGTCAATGCGGGCGCGGCGATCGGCCTCACTCCGATCAGCGTGAAGGCGAGCAATATGCAAGTGCTCTTCATAACGGCCACCCAGTTCGAACTCTCCGGCGTGCCGCGATTCTGCGCCGCTAATAAAGCTCGGCGGTGATCCTCATGCTCAGATCGACGGCCGCGGCGGAGTGGGTCAACGACCCGACCGAGATGAAATCCACCCCTGCCACCGCATATTTGCGAATGTTTTCAAGAACGATTCCGCCTGAGGCTTCGAGTGGGATCGTCAGGCCGCGGTCGCGAACAATGCCAACCGCTTTCTTGATCTCGGCGGGCGTCATATTGTCGAGCAGGATGGCCTCAGCTCCGCCTTCCATCGCTACTTGAAGCTCGTCGAAGTTGCGGACCTCTACCTCGACCTTCCTGCCGGGTTCGCGGTTGGTGAGCGCCGCAGCCAGCACCTTCGCGAGGCCGCCGCCGAGCGAGATGTGATTGTTCTTGATCAGAATGCCGTCGGAGAGATCGAGGCGATGGTTTTCTCCGCCTCCGCAGCGGACCGCATACTTGTCGAGAACGCGCATGCCGGGCATGGTCTTGCGCGTATCGAGGACTTTGACCTTCGTGCCCTTCACTTCATCGACGTACCGCCGCGTCATCGTGGCGACGCCGCTCATATGCTGCAGTAGATTGAGGATCACTCGCTCGCATCCGAGAATGACACGGGCATTGTGACGAATTACGGCGATCGCCTGCCCGGGTCTTAGGCGGACGCCATCGAAGATCTCGGGGTGGCTAATGACTTCGAAGCGCCCTGACTGGTGCGTATCGTATTGGCCGAAGATTTCGAGAAAACGAGGAATGCAACCTACACCGGCGAGAACGCAGTCCTGTTTGGCGATGATCGTGCCCGAGGCGCGCAGCATGGGGCTGATGGTGATCGCAGTCGTCGCGTCTTTGGTGGCCTTGTCTTCGCGCAGGGCCTGTTCGAGAAGTGCGGTGACGCGTTTGCTCTTCCAGTCCATATATGTGCTCGATACGGTTACATTTCTGAATACAAGTCGTCAAGGCTTTGACGCACCGTGGCTATCAAAGTAATCAGTTCGGTCGCGCGCGCCCTGAGACCTTCAACGATGTTTGCCGGAGCCTTGGCCAGAAAAGCTTCGCTGCCAAGCTGGCCCTGTTTGGATTGCAGCTCTTTTTCGTATTTCGCCAGTTCCTTGGTCAGCCGCTCTCGCTCGGCGGCGACGTCGATCTCTTTTTTGTAGAGCAGACCGGTCGTGAAGTTTGCTGTGGTCCTGGTATTGGTCGAAGCAAGGCTCCAGGAGGTTTCCGGCTCGAGAGATGAGATGCGCGCGAGTCTTTTCACGATATCGTCGTTCGACTTCAGGAACTGTCCAGCGCCATTCGATGAAAGGAAGTATGCAGGAACATGTTCGCGCTCGGGAACATCGAGATCCTTGCGCAGAGCGCGAAGCGTCACGATCAGTTCCTGCAGCAGCGCCATGTTGCGCTCGAATTCAGCATCGATATGCTCAGCAACTGGCTGCGGATAGCGCGTGAGCGCGATCGACGCCGCAGGAGCGCGCTGATCGTAGAGCGCATGCCAGATCTCTTCGGTGATAAACGGCATAAATGGCGAGAGCAGGCGCAGGGCCGATTCGAAGACTCCGATCAGAGTCGCGAGGGCGGATTGCGTGGCATTCTTGTCAGCGGTCTCGCTGAAATCCAGCCGCAGCTTCACGATTTCGAGATACCAGTCGCAGAAATCTCCCCAGAAGAACTGGTAAATAATGTTCGCGGCCTCATCAAAGCGGAAATCGGCGAGCGCCTGGTTGACTTCAGCGGCGGTGGTGTTGAGGCGGGAGACGACCCAGCGCGCCTCGATCGGGCTCGACGGCCCGAGCACCGGATCCGCGAGCAGCTTCGCCGGGTCGACGGTAAGGCCAACGTCCGCGGCGCGGTCCATGTTCATGAAGATGAAGCGCGCGGCGTTCCAGATCTTGTTGGCAAAGGCGCGATAACCCTCGGTGCGCGCTTCGCTGAAGGCGATGTCGGTGCCGGGCGAGGCCATTGCGGCGAGGGTGAAGCGGACTGCGTCTGTCCCGAATCGCTTGACGATCTCGATCGGGTCGATGACGTTGCCCTTGGTCTTCGACATCTTCTGCCGGTCGGCGTCGCGCACCAGCGCATGGATGTGCACTTCCCGGAAGGGGACTGCGTCTTTCAGCGTCCGCTCGGAACCGTCAGGCATGGGCACATCGAGCATGAAATGGCAGCCGAGCATGATCATCCTCGCGACCCAGAAGAAGAGGATGTCAAAGCCGGTCACCAGCAGCTGCGTTGGATAGAAAGTCTGAAGATCGGCGGTAATCTGCGGCCATCCAAAGCAGGTAAAGGGCAGCAGGCCGGAGGAGAACCAGGTATCCAGCACATCGGTTTCCTGAGCGATCTCGCTACTGCCGCAGTGAGCACAGGCGCTGGGCGTCTCACGTGCGACGGTGATCTGATTGCACGTCGCGCAATGCCACGCCGGAATACGATGGCCCCACCACAACTGCCGCGAGATGCACCAGTCATGGATGTTCCGCATCCACTCCAGGTATGTCTTGCGATATTGTTCCGGGCCGATTTTGATGTAGCCCTGCTCGACGGCGGCGATGGCCTTGTCGGCGAGCGGTTGGATCTTCACGAACCACTGGGCTGACAGCCGCGGCTCGACAACATCCTTGGAGCGGTCGCAGCGCCCAACACTGTTCGTGTGCTCTTTGACGGCTACCAGAAAACCTTGCGCCTCAAGATCGGCGACGATACGCTTGCGGGCCTCGTAACGATCGAGCCCCGCATAGATGCCACCTTCTGAATTGATATGCGCAGTCTCGTCCATCACATTGATCGATGGCAGGCCGTGGCGCTGGCCCAGGGCAAAATCGTTCGGATCATGCGCGGGCGTGACTTTCACCGCGCCGGTGCCAAAGTCGCGGCTCACCCACGGGTCGGTAATAACAGGGATTTCGCGCCCAACCAGCGGCAGGCGAAGCCGCTTGCCGTGCAGATGCAGATAGCGTTCGTCGTCGGGATGTACGGCGACGGCAGTATCACCCAGCATTGTCTCGGGGCGGGTGGTTGCAATGGTGATAAAGCTCCCAGGCTCCTCGACAACCTCGTAGCGAATCTCCCAGAGGCTCCCCTTTTGCTCTTCATGAACGACCTCAAGGTCCGAGATCGCTGTCTGGCAGCGCGGACACCAGTTCACAATGTAAGCGCCGCGATAGATCAGCCCTTGTTCGTGCAGGCGGACGAAAGCTTCACGCACCGCGACCGAGAGCTCCTCGCTCATGGTGAAATATTCCCGCGACCAGTCGACGCTCGCGCCGAGCCGCTTCATCTGCTCGAGGATCGCGCCGCCGTAGAGCTGCTTCCATTGCCACACGCGCTCGAGGAAGGCTTCGCGGCCCAACTGCTGCCGGGTCTTGCCCTCTTCGGCGAGCTGGCGCTCGACCATAAGTTGGGTGGCGATGCCGGCGTGGTCAGTTCCCGGGACCCATAGGGCCAGATCGCCCAACATCCGGCGCCAGCGGATGATGATGTCCGTCTCGGTCTGTTCGAACATGTGGCCCATGTGCAGCCGGCCAGTGACGTTAGGTGGCGGCAGGAGAATGGTGAAGGGATGCGCGCCAGATTTCGCAAGATCCTCCGCCTGTGCATCGAAGAGCTGTTCCTTGACCCAGTACTCGGCCCAGCGGTCCTCGATTGTCGCGGGATCGTAGGCTTTTGGCAGTTCGCGTGGCATTATGTCTACTTCTTTCCGCTGATCAACTTTTTGACGATAGCACAGCACAAGTGTGAGGCATCTGCTGTCGTAAGCAGGAAAAAGGCCGCAATCCGCGGCCTTTTTCAGCTCAGGATCTTCTTCTGCTTAGAACGGGTTGAGCTTGTCGAGACCCTTCTTCTTCTTGTGCTTGCTCGAGGACTCTTTGCTCGCGTCGTACTTGCTCTTGTCGGCTGCCGCAGAGGTGGTCCCGGTGGTGACTGTGGCGGGCGCAGACTTGACGTCGTTAACCTGCGACGGCGCCTCGGCGGGTTTGTCGACCGCGGGAAGCGCAGCTGCGTCGGCAGGTCCGACCGCTTTCAGGCCGCCATTATCGGGAACGGCCGTTGCCGGAGTTGCCACTGCTGGAGCCGGAGATCCAGCGGCCGCCGGGGGGGTTGCAGCGGGCGGATTGGCCGCCGGCGGAGCCCCCTCGGTGCCGCCGCTGTTGCTCGAAGGCGTCACGATTTCTGCCCCTACGCCGGTGCCTCCGCTATCGGGTACATTTTCAAGCCGGGGCGCCGGAGCAGGCTGGTCGCTGCGCGGCGGCGCGGTCCCGTTTTCAATCGCGGCCGAAGGGGTCACCGGAGTTTCCGGCGTCTTGCCCATCGCAACGTTGTAGGCCGCGAGGGTTTGCTTGCTCACCTGTGTCGCATAGGTGGGTGGCGGGTCCTTCATGGTGGCGTCGCCCACGTGCGCGGCCTCCACCGTCGAGGGACGCCCGGAGAAGAGCAGCACTGCACGCTGCGTCAGCTTGACCGGCACGCGGCTTTCTTCCTCGGCCTGGCTCTCGGCCAGCTGCTCCTTGGTCGGTTCGGGTACGGCGCGGCCCAGGGCAATCAGACGATCCTTGGCATCCTCCACGTGAGGCGCCATCGCATATTTCGTCACTACCTTGGCATAAGCGGCTGCTGCCCGGTCCTGGTAAATCTGCACCAGCTTTTCCTTGGCTGCCGGCGGAATATGGAAGGTGGGCAGCTGCACCGCGCGTGCCTGCGCGGCATAATCGTCGCCCAGCGCAATCAGCGTCAGATCGCTGTGGCTGAAGAGCGGATAGGTGTCGGAGACAGTCTGCAGCCGGGCAATGCTCGCGGACCAGTTCTCATGCGCCGCATAAAAGGTGCCAATTTCGTATTCGCGTTGGGCCAGTACCTCCTGCACATCGCGCAGCCGCTGCTGGGCGCGCGGGATGAGCGGCGAGTCGGGGAACTGGTTGATCATCTGCCGGTATTCCTGCTCGGCGCGCTGCACATTGGTGTAGTCGCGGTCGGGCTTTTCCATCTGCATGTAATAGATGTCGGCGACGCGCATCTGCGCCTCGGCGGCCTCAGGCACGTTGGGGAAGAAGGTGATGAAGTCCTTGTATTCGGTCTCGGCCTGGCTGTATGCGGCCGATCCGCCCTCTTTGAACCAGCTGTCGCCGATCGCCAGCTTGGCACGCATCTGGAATTCGGAGTCGGGATAGGTGTTCAGCAAGGTCTGCAGATCGAGGCGGCACACGTCATAATGGCCCTTCTTGAGGGCTGCCATCGCCTTGTCGTACAGCTCCTTATCGGGCTGCTTCGAGTCGAGGCCGGCGAGCGGATTGCTCGTGTTGGGCGCTTTGCCGGACTTCTTTTTGCCGAAGATCGGGATTTGCCCCTGAACGGGCATTACCAACGCCGCGAGCAACAGGGTACTGGAGACACGAAGAAAAAAAAGCTGCATAGCACCTCAAAACGACTGCATCTTTAGTCTATTGCATAACCCCGAAGCCATGCATAGTGCGGCGAAAATTCCCCGCTGGACCATTCTGACTGGGCCAACCCGCGGCTAGGCCACGGCGTGCTCCTTGCCGGCCGGTTCTGCTGCGGCCTCGCGAGCCATCCGCGTCAGTTCGCGGGTCGCGCTCTCCCCGTCGCCCTTGCCGAAAACAGCATTGCCCGCGACGAGCAGCTCCGCACCTGCTTGGACTACGGATTTGATGGTTTCGTCATCGACCCCGCCATCGACCTCGATGCGGAAATCCCAGCCATATTCTCCACGAATCTCGCGGAGCCGGCGAATCTTGTCCAGGGCAAAGGGAATAAATTTCTGCCCGCCAAAGCCGGGATTGACGCTCATCACTAACACATGATGCACCATGGGCAGGACCTCTATCAGGAAGTCCACCGGGGTCGCCGGGTTGATGACCACGCCCGGCTCCATGGCATGGTCGCGAATATGCTGAAGCGTCCGATGCAGATGCCGGCAGGCCTCGTAATGGACGCTCACCCAATTCGCCCCAGCCTCGGCGAAGTCGGGAATGAATATGTCGGGGTTCTCGATCATCAGATGGCAGTCGAGGGTGAGATTGGTCGCCTTGCGGAGCGACTTTAACACCGGAAGGCCCAGCGAGAGGTTGGGCACAAAATGGCCGTCCATCACATCGACGTGGATGATCTTCGCGCCGCCCCGTTCGGCCGCGGCAACATCCCGGCCCAGGTTCGCAAAGTCGGCGGACAGGATGGAGGGAAGCACTTCAACCATGACTGGACTCCTTGGGGGGAAGTTTATCAGTTGGAGGTTGCGGTAGTGCGGAAGAGGGAGCAGCTTTTTAGTGGCATATTTACAACGGAGCCGCGATACTCTTCATGAGAGATCGATGTCAAAACATCAAGACCCCGGCGCAAAACTGTACGAGGAAGTCCAGGCTCGGCAGCGGAATACAACCTGGCCGGATGCGATGAGAAATGCCAGCAGCGTGGATGAGCTCGTCTTCAAAGGATCACCAACGGCGACCAAGGTACAGCGGGCCGGCGTCTTTGTTCTTGGAGCACTCTACGCCCTCGCGGGTTTGTCGTTCATATTGATTGGCATAGAGCAACATTCTGTCGGGCTTATAGCATTCGCGGTGATCTGGCTCGCTGTTGGAGCCTTGATCATACGAAACGCATTCCTGCGGATAGAACATAAGCCGCTGAATCGCCATCCGCACCGAATGCCGCCGAACTCCTAATAAGGCTGGTTCTTCCAGATCGTCGGAATGTAATAGACCTCAAGGTAACGCGACAGCAGGAACATCAACACCGTCGCCCCCACCGACCAGAAGAAGAGCTGTACCGGCAAGGTTCGAGTCACCGGTGGTTCTTTTTGGCCGCTGGCGGATTGAGTAGTGAGGCGAAAGAGCAGCCCGCTGGCGAAACAGACGCAGCCGGTCATTGCCAGCGTCTCCACCGAGGTCAACAACCGCTGATTCCAGGGGCTTCCGGGCACGAAAAACGCGCTCATCAGAAGAGCATAGATCGAGATGATGGTGAGGATCAGTGCAGCAACTTTGGCGAGTTCGCGGAGCACGGTCACGCCTCCCGTCCGGCGAGCGCCTTAGGGGAATTCTGAAGTCAGTATAGTCCCGAGCGGAGCACTACTAAAAGAGGTCGACGTCCATGCCGGCGACGAATTGAATTCCCGGCACGATCATGCGTTGCAGCGAACGATCGTTAGTTAGGAAGAGATCGACTCCCGCCGCGGCTGCGCTGGCGAGATGGATGGCATCGGCTGGAGCGACCTTGTTCGTAGCTCTAATGCGAGCATAGTGCTCGGCGGTTTCCAGCGAAAAGGGGAGAATGTCGACATGGGGCGGCCGAAGATAGTCCTGCAGTCTTTGGGCCGCGATTTGGTTGTTCTTCTTATAGGCCCCAACAAGTGCTTCGCCCCGAGTAAAAATGCTAGTGCAAATTGTGTCCCGTCGTTCGACGATCTTGTGAAGAATTCGCTCCACCATCTCACCGTGGTCGGGGTCCTCCTCTATCAAGTACACGAAGAGCATAGCGTCCCAATAAACAACGCTCATAGGAGGCCGCGCTCGCGGTCTTTCTTCTCGATATCTTCTGCGAAGGCCTTGCGTTCACTGCGAATGAAGTTTTCGCCGCCGCCGAGAGAGGCAAAGAGCTCTTTGCCGACTCCTTTCAGTTGCAGCAAGCCAAGAAACCGCGCGCTGGGATTTTCTGAAGATGGAGTTTCCGCCGCTGCGGGGTTCTGTGCGGACGGCTTGCTGTCGGCGACACGATACGTGAAGACCACGCTCGTGCTCAGCCCGGATGGTGGGCCTTCCTTCGATTCCAGAACAAGGTTGTTCTCCCGGAGGAAGGTCTTTGATTCGAGCGCTTGACACACAACTGGAACGCGGTTCCTCAGCGCCAGGGCCTTGTGGACGTCGCCCGCACGAACTTGGATTTCCCGTTTTCCATTTGCGACTGCGGGCTCAATGTACTTTTCTCGTGTGTACTTCCTAATCTGATCCGAGGTCATACGAACTCCACAAAGCAAAAATGTCTGAGACATCAGGCTGAATCTCCAGCCAATGAATAATGCTGACAACGTATGTCGAGTTGAAACTCATGTCGCGCAATTCAAATCGCTTAACCCGGCCTGACTTGTATTCCTTCCACAAGCGAAAAAGAGACTCAAAATCCTGACGACAGACGATGCGCTCGCCGCGTGGTGTTGCGACTGTAATTCCCCGCTCGCTCATGGCGACGACGTCAAAATGTCCTCTCGCTCGCCCCGGGCACTCCACGTGTACAGTTTTCTGGGAATGAGCTTTGAGCCTATTGCTTTCCAGCACCGATTGAATGCATTTGCTTTCAAGTTTCCCTTTGGACGGCCTTCACTCTCACTCGCTTGACATAGCAATACTAGCTATCAATAGCAAGCATAAAACGCCATCAAACTGTAAAGTTAAGATAGTTCGAGATGATCGCCCTCCTCGCTCGCGCTCTGAAGTACATCCTCATCGGCGCAGTTGTCGTCTACTTCGCTGACTGGGCGGCGTTGGCCGTCAAGCTGGCACGCCATACCGGCATAGGCAGCGTCAGTGTAAGCCAATATCTCGCGACTCCGCTGAAAGGGCAGAAGGAAGAGTATGACTACCTCGGCTCGGCCGATCAGCCGTGCGTGAAGTCGATCTTTCCCCATAACTCCGACCTTCCCTGCTGGTGGCTGGAGCGCCACAAGAACCAGTGGCAGTGAGCGAAGAGGCCAGTTCCGCTAACCGCCTTCGAACGTCCCCTCCGCGAGATCAGCCGCCGACGATGAAAATTCTCTCCCTGCAGCCGAGCATCAGCCTGATTTTGCAGTCGTTGGGGCGATTGGACATGCTTGCCGGTTGCACGCGCTACTGCCTCGACGCCGTCCCCGAGCTTCGTTCGAGCGGACTCCCGATCATCCGCGACTCCTGGTCGAGCGAGACAGGCGAGATTGTTGCGTTGAAGCCGGATCTGGTGATTGCCTCCGTGCCCTATCGGCAGGAATCGGTGGCGGCGATCCTCAAGGCCGGAGTTCCGGTGCTGGCGCTGGCGCCCCATCGTCTCGAGGATATTTATTCCGACATCCGGTTGATCGGTAGCGTGGTCAACGAACACGCTCGTGCAGAGGAAGTCGTCAATGAAATGGAGCATGCGATTGCCGAGGTGAGCGGCCTAACCGCGCAGTCCAATCACCAGCCTCTTGTCTATTGCGAGGAGTGGGGCAAGCCGCTGATCCACTCGCAGCCTTGGGTGAAAGAGCTTGTCGAGGCCGCAGGAGGCGTCTTTCTCGGAGAAGCCGGCAAAGTCACTGACGTGGAGACTGTCGCCGCCGCCGACCCCGAGGTGATTGCGCTGGCTTGGTGCGGAGCGGGAGATCGCGTCCCCGTCCAGCGTGTGATTGAGATGCGTGGCTGGCATGCGCTTCGCGCTGTGCGGGCGGGACGCGTGGCCTGCATTCCTGACGAGTTGCTCAACACCCCCGCGCCTAGCCTGGTGGAGGGGCTCTATGCCCTGGCCAAATTGATCCATCCCGAATTATTCGTGGCCGTCGATTTTGGTGTCTCGTAAAGCCCGTTGCTCGCGCTGTCCCGATTTTTTGTTGTCGAAACGTCTAAACTGGATGACAGTGACAAATGCAGACAAAACTGAGCTTGACGCGGTTCCTGAAGCCGGGCAAAAACCAGACTCCGGCGAGAGGTTGGTCAAGCTCGTCGTCGTAGCTCTTATCCTGCGCGGACACGAGGTCCTGATCTGTCAGCGCCGGCCGGACCAGCCGATGGCCCTGAAGTGGGAGTTCCCCGGCGGCAAAATGGAGCCGGGCGAGAGCGCGGAAGAGGCCCTGGCCAGGGAACTGGAGGAAGAGCTCGGGATCGACGCGAAGATCGGCACGCGAATCATCCGCATGCGGCACACCTACCGCAGCGGCAGCTCGGTCGATCTGCAGTTCTTTGCGGTGCACGAATTTGGCGGCGAGATTACCAACCGGATATTCAACGATCTGCGCTGGTGCGACCTCACCGAGTTGCCGAGGTATGACTTTCTCGCCGCGGACCGCAACCTGGTTCGCGATCTGGCCGCCGGCAAGCTGCTCTAGCAAGGCATAGGACCCAAAAAAAAGAACGGCCCACCAGACTTCGGTGGGCCGCTCGATCAGCGCCGGCGGGTTAGTCCTTTGGTTTCTCTTCGTGCGACGCACCCTCCTTCTTCGACTGAGAGTGCTGTTGCGGGTGCGATGAAGGTTTCGCTGAAGCTTTTGGCTTGGCCTCCGGCTTCGGCTCAGCGTGAGCTTTCGGCTCCGCCTTGGGTTCGGCCTTGGGTTTCGCCTCTGGCCGCGGCGACTCCGGTTTTACCGATGGTGCGGGTCGTTCCGCCGGAGCAGGCTTGGCTTCGGGTCGTTCCGCCGGAGCAGGTTTGGCTTCGGGCCGTTCCGCCGGAGCAGGTTTGGCTTCGGGCCGCTCAGCGGGAGCCGGTTTCGCTTCAGACCGTTCCGCCGGAGCAGGCCGGGCTTCCGTTGTGGGCCGAGCCGCCGATTCAGGTTTGGCCGGCGCCTCGGGCTTTGCGGCAGGCTCGGGCTTCTTAGCCGCGTCAGGACGATCTTTCGATGTTGACCGGGCGCTCTCCCCGTTGGTGCCCGGACGGTTTTCCGGTCTTACGCTGGCGGTTGTGGAGTTGGCTGGACGATTGGCGTTGCCACCTGGGTCTTTCATGTTGGAAGGCAGTTTGCCGCCGTTCTCGGCGGCCGCTTTGTATGCGGCTGTATTCACCTCTCCGCCGGCCTGCCGAGCTGGGACCGCGTTCTTGAAATCGTTAGGTCGCGAAGTCGCGGCGATGGCTGGTTTGCCGCCGTTGACCGCCGCGCGCAGCTGGGGATTGTTTTGCGCCTCGTTCACGTGCTGAACCTGCGCAGAGGTCGGTTGCCTATGGTCCTCGTGAAGCGCCGCCTCTTCCTGGGCGGTTGGCCGGGCTTGAATACCTCCAGTGCCGCCGTTGTAGCTGGCGCGGTTGACAGTTACGTTATTGATCACCGTCTTGTTGTAGACGTTGGTGACATGAACGTTGCTGATGTTGTTCACGGAACGGTTATAGGCGAAGACGCCGTGGTTCCAGTAGCCGCCCTCGTAGCCTACTCCGCCATAACCATAGCCATAATTGACGCCGCCGTAGAAACCAATGTGCGGTCCCCAGTAGCCGGCGTTAAAGGCATACACGCCGCCTCTCCAGCCCCAATAGCCAGGGGTCCATAGCAAGCCAACCGTTGGTGGCTGCACCCATGTGCCCGGTACCCAGTAATAACCGCCCGGGCCCCACGCCCAGTAGCCGGGCGTCCACATATAGCCGGGGCCGGGGATCACCGGCTGTGCATAGACAGGCAGCGGCGGTGGCGCGATGCCCACTGAGATTCCGACAAAGACACCGGCAAAAGATGCGGACGGGAGAGCGAGCACAATCGCTGCGAATAGCAGCGTGCAAAGGTAACGAGATATTTTTTTCATGGATGTCCTTTCCGGACCATCCTTCGGTGCCCGAAGATTGCCAGGTTGCAGCGGGTTGCGCGGATGGGGCGGCTTCTAACTAGCTCTTGGACCTCGAAAGCTTCTCGATGGAGGCCACGCTTGCATGTCTCTTACTAACGCCGCTTATGAGATTTTGTTGCTGTGAGAAGAGTTGCCCAACGTCACCCGAAAGGCAATAAACACAGGTACTGCGAGAAGATGGGCTCGAATAGGAAGAAGTTACATACGAACTATGTAACGTTAGCGCCTGACGAGGCTAAGTTCCGACTGCGCGTTCCGTAAGACTGTCGAGAATGTGACCCATCTTTTCGTGCTTCGTCTGCAGGTAGCGCTCGAACGATTCGAGCGGCTCGACCTCGGCGGAGATGCGTTCCACCACCTCGATGCCTGCGAGTTCCAATGCTTCGACCTTTTCGGGATTGTTGGTCATCAGCCGCACCGCAGTGACGCCCATGTCTCTCAGGACCTCGGCCGGCAGTTCAAACTCGCGGCAGTCGGCGCGAAAGCCCAAGGCGAGGTTCGCCTCGACGGTGTCCATGCCCTGGTCCTGCAGCTCGTAGGCCTTGAGCTTGGCCATCAGGCCGATGCCGCGGCCTTCCTTTTCTTCATAGAGCAGAATGCCTGCGCCCGCGTCGCCAATCGCCCTGAGCGCCAGCTCCAGCTGCAGCCGGCAATCGCAGCGCAGCGAGCCGAAGACATCGCCGGTGAGGCACTGCGAGTGGATGCGCACGATCGGAGGAGCGCTGTGAATATCGCCCATGACGATGGCGACCATCTCTTCCTTGAGCGTCGCTGGCGCGATCGAGTGTTCGCAGCAAGGCTTCGGCCCCACCAGCAACCCCTCATAGCCGAGGATGCGGAAATGACCCCAGCGGGTCGGAAAATCCGCTTCCGCTACCTTATGAACGCTCTCGAATGGCATATCTATTAAGTATACGGATGCGGGCGAAGGAGTTTGGTCGCAGCCGCGGCTCAACTACAGCCTGGGACGTCGGCAAGATTCTGGAAGACGGGAAGTCCGCGTTCCTTCGCCAGCCGAACGTCTTCGTCGGCCCCCTTGGAAGCACCCGGAAGCCTGAGCACCGCATCGCAGCGGCTTAGGAGGCGGTTGGCAATCGGGTACAGAATCTCGTCGTAGACTGAGTCTCCGGGACGTTTCGATCCGGCTTCGCGGAGCAGCGGAAGCGCGATCCACTCGCCAATTACCGGGATGTGGCCTGCCCGGTAGAGCGGGAGCGCTACGGATTCCAGCGAGCGCAGATTTTTTTCCATCAGCTGCGGATCGTCGCCAGTGCCGGACCGGTAGGGGCCGGCGATAAGAATCATGAGGGTTTGAGATGACATAAGGTGGTTCCTCGGATATTCGTGCAATTTCCGGCGAAATATCTCCGGAGATGTCGAAAATATCGTGCAGTATCGTGCATTGTCAAGTATCATCAAGAAAAGAGACATGCTGACCACTCATCGAAAGCAACAGATACTCGCACTCCTCAAGCGCAACGGACAGGTCATCGCCAAGGAAGTAAGCCAGGCGATGGGGGTCTCTGAAGACACCATTCGGCGCGATTTGAGAGAGCTCGCGCAGGAAGGGTTGTTGCAGCGCGTTCACGGGGGCGCTCTACCGGCGTCGCCGGCGATGGCGGATTTCGCCGGACGAGAGCTGCTGACGCCGGAAGGGAAGACCGCTATCGGCCGTGCGGCGGCAGGGATTATCCAGCCAGGCCAGGTAGTGATTCTCGATGGCGGAACAACGGCTAGGCAGGTGGCCCGCCACTTGGCGCATGATTTGCGGGCCACGATCGTCACGCACAGTCCGACGATTGCGCTGGAGCTGGTCAATCACCCAGGAGTCGAGGTGATTCTCATTGGCGGCCGCATGTTCAAGCATTCTGTGGTTGCGGTCGGGGCCGCGGCCATCGAAGCCATCGGGCTCATTCATGCAGACACCTATTTCATGGGAGTGACCGGCGTGCATCCGAAGACCGGGCTAACGACCGGAGACTTTGAAGAGGCGGCAGTGAAGCGCGCCATGAGCCGGTCCGCGGCGGAAACCATCGTGCTTGCGTCTTCCGAGAAGCTAAATGCTGCGTCGCCCTACGCCGTGGTTCCGCTCGACGAGATTAGCGGCATCATCACCGAGCGGGAAGCGGACGAGGCGTTGACCCGCCCATATGAGCAGTTGAATATCACGGTCACGCGCGCCTAAGCCTGGCTAGGCAACACTGACCACCACTTCAGCACTGACCACCACTTCAGCTTTCGCCGCGACCGGGGCCCTTCGATCGCCGACCCCGCGTGAGGACAGGAAGACCACGAGCGCAGGAAAGAACGGCCTGACGGCTGCCATGTAGTCTTCTGCGCGGTAGACGAATTCCTCAAAACGAAGATCGAACTCGCCGGGTACGCTTCGGGCCCTCTGCATTGCATTCACGCTCTCAAGCAGGTCGGCAAGCCTCCGGCACTGCATTTCCTGCGCGAGCCTTCGCCGCAAGTCGTCGAAAACACGATCGCGAGGGGTATCGGTGCTCTTGCTACGATCTGGGAAATTGGAGTTCATTGAATGACCTATGTTCTTTCCGCTAATACCGCTTATGCCGAATAGTGCGCCGAACACGCGATTCGTTACGCCGGACACGCATATTCATGTAATTGACCTGGGCGGAAATGACGGCAGGGCTGGAAGAGCTTGATAAGCAGAAGAAACAAAGCTCCCCAGGCGAAAGGGGTACATTAAGGGTGTGTTCGATTCCAAGCTGATTCTGATTACTCTGCTGGTGAAGCTGGGCGTGGCCGCCTCAGTCGCGAGCGCGCTCGCGCGTTCCCGCAGCTTTCAGAACCTGCTCTTTCAGGAAGACCGCAGCGGCACACAGACAATAGGTTTGCTTGCCTGGATATGCGTCCCGCTCACCCTCGGCGTATGGGTGCGGCTGATCGTGTCTAATTTCTATGCAGCCGACATCGCCTTTGAAACCGTGATCATTCTGGGAGTGCTGCTTGGGCCGCTCTCGGCCATGGCGGGCGCGACCCTGCTTGCGGTGCCCGCGATGCTTCATCAAGAGTATCTGACGCTACCCTTCAATCTCGCTGTTGCGCTGATCGCCGGCACCTATGGCCGCCTGGTGACCGCGGAAGAGGTCTGGTCGTTCTCACCATTTGTCGATCTCAGCATCTACCGCTGGGTGCGGCGCAACCTGCGCAAGCCGCGCTTCGACCGGCAAATCCTGCTGCTGATCTTGATTTTGGGCATGGAAATCGGTCGCGAGTCGATCCATGAAGCCTACCCTGATCGGCTCTTCGCGCTGGTCGCGCCGACCTGGCCGGTTCGCCTCGCGGTCTGGGCGTGTTCGGCGATGGTGGTCGGCATTCAGCTCAAGATATGGAACGCGATCCGCATCGAACACAAACTTGAAGAGCAAAAAAGGCTGCTGCTCGAAGCGCGATTTGACGCCCTCCAGCGCCAGATCAATCCTCATTTTCTTTTCAACACCCTGAACTCGATTGCCTCGCTGGTGCGCTTCCGCCCCGAGATGGCACGCGAGATGATCGTGCGCCTGGCGAACATTCTGCGCGCCCTGCTCAAGGACCACGATGCCTTTGTCGCGCTGCGCGAAGAGCTCAACTTCACCGAAGACTATCTCGGGATCGAGGTCGTGCGCTTCGGCGGCGACAAGCTGCATGTCGTAAAAGATATCGATCCGGCGACGCTCGAAATGCTCGTGCCCAGCATGTTGCTGCAGCCGCTCATCGAGAACAGCATCAAGCACGGCATCGAGCCGCGCATCAGCGGCGGCACGATCACTATGCGCAGCCGGCTGCGCGAGACGAACATGTTGATCGAGGTCGAGGACGACGGCGTCGGCATGGTCGAGTCGCGTCCCCCCGCCGGCGGTGTGCCGCGCAAAGGAACCGGCATCGGAATGAAAAACGTGCGGGAGCGCCTGGAAGTGCTCTACGGCGAAACCGCACGCTTCGACGTGACGAGCCGGCCGGGGAGAGGAACGCGAGTCAGCCTCGAGATCCCCGTAATGATGAACGAAAACGGCGATCCGGTGCTGGCGGCTACGCCTGGCTTGCGAAGTCAGCCAGCCGCTCGAGTGAGCACTTCCTCGTAATACTTCTCATACAAGGGAATAATCCGCGAGGCGCAGTATCGTGCCTGCGCCGAGGCGCGTCCGGCGCGTCCCATCTCTTCGAGCCGCTCGGGATCGCTCAACAGCTCGACCGCGGCATCGGCCATCGCATCGGTATCGCCGACGGAGAAGAGTCTTCCTGTTACGCCGTCGTCGATCAGTTCCGGAACGCCGCCAACGCTCGTGCCAATCGTCGGCACCCGGCACGCCATCGCCTCAAGCGCTGCCAATCCAAAAGATTCGAGCTCGCTCGGCATGAGCATCAGGTCGGCAACGGGTAACAACTCGTTGACGCTCTCCTGCTTACCCAGGAACACCACGCGATCCTGAATGCCGAGACCGTGCGCGAGCCACTCCGCCGACGACCGGTCTGGACCGTCGCCGACCAGCAACAGCCGTGCCGGAACCTGCTTCGCAATTCGCGCAAACACCTTCACCACGTCGGTCACGCGCTTGACTGGTCGAAAGTTGGAGAGATGGATGAGGATCTTTTCGCCGGGCGCAACATACCTTGCGCGCGCGGCCTCCCGATCGTCAAGCGGCTTGTATACATCGCAGTTCACGAAGTTTGGAATGACCGCGATCGGGTTTTTCACCTGGAATTCGATCAACGTCTTGTCTTTCAGATACTGCGAAATCGAGGTCACTCCATCGCTCTCTTCGATCGCAAATCGGGTAATCGGCAGGTAAGAGCGATCGAGGCCGACCAGAGTGATGTCAGTGCCATGCAGCGTCGTCACAAAAGGCAGCTTACGTCCTCGCGCCGCGAGCATCTGCCGCGCCAACAGCGCGCTCACCGAGTGCGGAATCGCATAGTGCACATGCAGCAGGTCGAGCTCGTAGTATTCCGCGACTTCTGACATACGCGTTGCCAGCGCCAAATCGTAGGGCGGATATTCAAACAGCGGATAATTCGAGACTGGGACCTCGTGATAAAAGATCCCCTTTTCGCGACCCGTGAGCCGAAAGGGCTGCGAGTAAGTGATGAAGTGCACCTGGTGGCCAAGGGCAGCGAGTTCGATGCCCAGCTCGGTGGCGACGACTCCGCTGCCGCCGTAGGTCGGATAGCAAGTGATGCCGATTTTCATAGAGGTCCGCAGTAGTCTTGGACGCGGCTGTCCTTAAAGAGATGCAGAGATGCAGCATCTGCGCCGGCCAAAACCACCGCGTGCCTTAAATGACGGCTGCAAAGCCAGCGGTCTTTAATTGGCCGAAGTGAATGAGCGAGACATCTGGGGCAATGTCGGGAACGACCTTCAGCAGGGTCTCGCGCTCGATCTCGCGCGACTCAAGCAGCCGCGTGCCCGCGGACTTTAAGCTCGCATCGCAATATCCCGGATGGCAGACCAGCTCCCAGGTGCCCTCGGGCATCGCCTCAAGCGTGCGCCGCAGTGTCTCTGCGTTCATCGAGCCGGTCGCCGCAACGCCCAGAGATCCATCGGTCGTGATCACGCCGATGTGCTCGGTCGCCTGCAGAAAATAAGCTCGCTGCGTATTGAGCGCGCGCACCTGCAGGCGGCGCTTCAACCCGGAGCCATCTGCCGCGGCAACGCTCCACTCCGGCTCGAAGGGGTTGCGAATGCAGGCCACATTACACAGCACCGCCGCCCGCAGCAAGGGGCGCAACACCCGCGAAAGGGCGTGAGTATGTTTGTGAGTGTCGACGTGGGTGACCTGCAGATCGAGCCGCTGCAAGCGCCGAATCTGCGCCACTGCCTCGGCCTCGATCTCCGCCTCGCTTATCCGGCCGCGCAGCAGGTCGGCGACCAGCGCCCCAAGTGTCGGACGAAATCGCGGCGCGTTCCTGGCGCTGCGCGAATCGATCAGCGTGGGAATCCTCTCTGCCGGCAAAACCGGCTGCCCATCGACCAGCACCACGTGACAGCCAACGCCGAAAGACGGCTGATGCAGCGTCGCCTCTACGGCCTCTTCAGTCGCCGGCGCCGCAGCCATCAGCGTCGCCGAGGTCAGCACGCCGGCTCGCCCCAGCTCCAGCACTGCCCGGTTGACTCCAGGGGTGAGGCCCAGGTCATCCGCGTTAATGATCAGCCGCTTCATGCTGCTCCGAGTTTATCAATCCAGTCTGCGCAGCCCGGGGCGCAATGCGGGGCGAGTGAGATCCAGGGAATGAACTCCGCGGGGTGGTAAACTGAAGGCTCCTTCCGTCGTGGGAGATGTGCAAGCAGAGTGGCACTCCGCCGCATTGCTATGGAGACTTCCTCGGCACCGGGGGGCGGTTAGCTCAGTTGGTTAGAGCGCCTGCCTTACAAGCAGGATGTCGGGGGTTCGAGTCCCTCACTGCCCACCAATCGAATCAATGCCTTGCATGATCTGTTCCGAACGCGGCGAATTCCGCCGTGGGGATGATGTGCCGACCTGTGGAGCCACCTGCCGCAACGGGATCGCCGGCGCTGAGCCGATCATTCGGGATTCGGCGGAAATGGCGGCAGCAGATACGTCCACGACTGAATGGTCTGGGTTGAGGTTCCCGAACCGGTCCCGCCGGTGAAGCCGATATAAGCAGTGTTGCTTTCGATGATGGTCGAGATTGGGTCATCCAGTACGAAGGTGTGAGTCCAACTCGCCATGGTCGTCGTGTCAGTCAACGTGAGGTTGAGGAACACAAAGTAATTTAATATCTGCGCGTGGATGATATGTCCGCTGTGTAGATCGATGCCGGAGCCAGTCAGGTCGATAGCCGGCACCGCAGGAATGTTGCCCGCGGTGAAGACGCCAGTCGAGTTCGGTCCTTCTCCGGCATTGTTGTAAAGATCAAACTTGACAGCGAGGCTCTGATGGATGCCCACGTACCCCAGGCCTGCTTGAGGTCCGCCGAGCGCCGAAGGGGCACTGTTCTGAATGGTAAAAGTGAAGCCATCGGCCACCGGGTCGATGATTTGGAAATTGAAATTGGTGGTAAATTCATCGATGTTCACCGGCGTCGCCCAGAAGGCGCTGCCAGCCTCGTTCTGTCCTCCGTTCGTCAACTGCAAGACATTCCCCGCAATGGCAGCGCTGCCGTTGAGCGCGAGACCGGCCGCAGTAAAGCCGTTCGGGAAATTCGGAGGAACGGGATAGCCCTCGACATAAGTCCACGAGGAAATCGTCTGCGTCGAGGTGCCGCTGCCGGTTCCCCCGGTAAAGCCGGCGTAGGCCGTATCACCGTGCACATCGTTACGGATATACACGTTGTCCGTGCCGTAGTTGAACGACTTACCGGTCTTGAGGTCAACAAGCGTTATGGTCAGCGTGTACGGCATGTAGGTGATAAAGACATGAATCGGATCGCCGCTGTGCAGATCGATTCCACTGCCGGTCATGTCTACGGCCGGAACGGTCGGCAAATTCCCCGCAGTGAAAATTCCGATCGAGTCCGATCCTTCTCCGGCATTGTCATAGAGGTCGAACTTGATTGCGAGACTCTGATGAATCCCAACGTAGCCCAGACCGGCCTGGGCACCGCCGAGAGCCGTGGGCCCGGTGTTTTGAAGAGTAAAGGTGAAGCCGTCGGCGACCGGATTTGTGATTTGAAACGTGAAGTCCGTCGAGAAGGCGTCGATGTTGACAGGTGTCTTGGTAAAGAAGCTTCCGGCCTGGTTCTCGAGGCCGTCAGTCAACTGAATACCCGAACCAACGATCTGCGCACTGCCGTTGAGCTGGAGCGCAGGGAGCGCGGATGAGAAGCCGGCGCCGAAGGGGACGGCAATGGTTGACGCCAGGGTAAAGGTCGCGCTGGCCACCGCGCTCGGGATATCTCCGGCGAGAACTGCGATCGCCTTCACGGTCGCCGAAATCTGGAGCGGGAAAGGCTGCGTGTACACGGCGGAAGCCGTTGTAGGCGTCGAGCCGTCGAGAGTGTAGTAAATCTTCGCGCCTGCCCCGGCGGTGATCGTCACCAGCTGCGCCGAAGAATACTCGCCACCTCCATAGATGGAGCTGAAGTTGCCTCCTGGCGGGGAGATTACCGGCGACGCCAAATCTCCCTGGATGGTTTGCGTGGCACTGCTGCCGCTGCTGGGTGCATATTGGCTTTGGTAGCCTTCATAGATTGCAGCGACCAAGTTGACGCCAACCGGAAGGGCACTCGTCGAATAGACCGCCTGGCCGCTATCGAGAGCAATCGTGGCGGCGAAGACGCCATTCACAAAAAAGTCCACGCTGCCGGATGGAGTTCCCGTGCCGCTGGTCGGGGTGACTGTCGCGGTGAGGTTGACGTTCGCATCGGCCACCTGGGGGCTGGCGCTTGTGGCCAGGGTAGTGGTGGTCGGACTGCCAAAGGAGAATTTGGAGACGGCAGCCCCTCCGGCAATGTAGGCGTCGCCGGAGCTGTCGAGAGAAATGGCAGACCCACCGCCGCCGGCGAAGTAGGTTGAGTACAACAACGCGGTCCCGTCAGCGTTTACCTCGGTGAAAAATGCCGGAAAGCCGCCGGACGGATTGGTCCCCTGGTAGGCATTGCTGGTGACGGGAAAGTTTGTCGAGGGTGTGACACCGGTGACATAGGCGTTCGCAGCAGAATCGACTGCTATTCCATAACCCTCGTCACCCGCCGAGTCTAAATTTCCGGGTTCGCTGCCTGCGGAGTTACCGCCAAGGTAAGTGGAATATACGAGGCCGGAACCGGCCGGATTCAACTTGGTCACAAATGCGTTCGAGCCTCCATAGCTTGCGCCGGACGAGTCTGTTCCAAAACGGCTGACCGGCTGGAAGGCCCCAGGGGTCACGGGAAATGTTTCGGATTGGGTAAGTCCGGTCACATACGCATCGCCTGAAGGATCTACAGCAATCGCATTACAGATATCAGCCCATGGCCAGTCTCCCCCGCCAGCGAGACTGCCGCCAAGATAAGTAACATAATCGAAAGCCGTGCCTCCGGGTTTGATCTTCGCCACAAATCCGGTCGGAGCGTATTCGCGGTTCGCCTGCTGGAAGGCGCCGAGTGTGACGGGAAGGTCGTAACCAGCAGTGCCGGCCACGTACACCGATCCTGCACTGTCAACGGCAACGGCCGTGACAACGGCCATTTGAGTCCCTCCCAGGAAGGTCGAAAAGACCAGCCCGGTACCGGTTGGGTTCAGCTCGCTCAGATACCCGGTGCCGCAATAATCCGCCGGCGTAACGGTGCACGCGCTCTGCAATGCACCTGCAGTTACCGGAAAGTCTGGCGAATTTGTCGAGCCGCCCACGTATGCGTTCCCTGAATGGTCCACGGCGAGGCCCTCATTGTATTGGCCACCGATGGTGCTGCCGCCGCCGAGGTAGGTCGAGTAGACCAGGGCCGACCCGGTGGGATTCAACTTGGTAACGAAACCGTCGCAAGGGGAAGCGTTTGCGGCGCACATGTTGGCCGTTAGAAAGGCCCCGGTCGTGGTCGGGAATCCGGTCCCCCCACCGGCTGTCCCGGCGATATACGCATTTCCTTCATTATCGATGGCCAAAGAGCGCGGATAAGCGGACCCAATCAAGGTTGAGTAGATGGCGGCCGACCCAGCAGGGTTCAGCTTGGCGACAAAGACATCTCCCTGATTACTGCTGCTGCTGGAGAGGTACGCTCCGCTGGTAGTTGGAAAAGTAGCCGAATACTCAGTCCCCGCGATGTAGGCGTATCCGTTTCCGTCCACCGCGAGTGCGGTGATGTCGGCAGCACCTCCGCCAAACTGATTGGTATACGCGAGTACGGGATCAATCACCAATTCGCGGCTGTGGTCATATTCACCCAGGCGAAATCCCACCGTGTTTTGCGACAGGATTGTGAAGCCGCCATCAATCCGCTGCCGCCGGCCATCTTTCATCTGGTAGATTTCCGGCGTCCGGAACGCAATCTCGCCGGTTTTGATCTTGATCGCGAGAGAACCGTCCCCTTCAATTCTCAGTTGGTCGACGCCCTCGAAGTGCAATCGGACAGGTTTGGGGTCAGCGCCCGGGGCCAGCAGGAAGTCATATTCAAGCTGACGTTGATTGCCGTAGTAAACCAGGTCGACTCCGGGGTAGACGCCGGTGTACTTCACCCTGGCGTAGGTGGGCACGCCGGTGCGCCATTTCGAGGGATCTTTGCCGGTGAAGTAATTCGCCCTTCCGGGCAGTTGATCTGCGCCTTCGACACGCGGATCGGTCGAAGCCCCAACAAGCTCCATGCGCACTACATCAGTGGTCTTCAGTTTTGGTGCTCCCCCGTCCTTCGCGAGGTTCTTTAAGTCTTGGGCGCGAGGCTTCGGACTCTCTCCCTGGGTGAGCGATAGCACGGCAGTAGTATCCGTAAGGAAGAGCGAGTAACCCAGCCCGCGAGAGAGAAACTTCACTTTAGGATTTGTTTGTCCTTGATTGGCTTCGAAGCTGAGTGGGAGCTTTCCGTAATTGATCTCCACCGGAGAATTCAATTTGTTTCCGGAGGAATCAGTGGCGTTGCCTGCCAATGGCAGGGTGGTTTGAGCAAGTACGGTGGCGGTAGAAAAGCTCAGGAACACTAGGGCAGGCAACGGGTTTTTCATCGCGGACTCCGGGAGTCTGATTGATGTCGTGCGAGAGATGTGGGTTGTAAGAAGGAGACACTCGGACCCCAAGTGGCCCGATTCCGGCTCCCCGTGCGAGCATGACAACGATGCCCGTTAGTTATTAGAAAGTCAACACCATTGAACAATTTATTACGGAATAAACATCAACCCTCGGCGCCTTACCAGCAGGATGACGGGGGCGAGTCGCGTGCTCAGCGCCAGTAAAATCGGCGGTTTTTGCATCACCGCCAGTTCTACGCATGACGGAAGGGACCACAAAACGCTTCCGGTTACATCAGCGTGGGTCGTTCCGCCTCTCATCAGGGGCAGCAAGGGAAAGCGAAGAGACTTGTCGCCTCTTAGCGCCGGGGTTTAACGCTGTTAGGATTTTGGCGCGAAATGAACCGCCAGCACGGTGAGGTCGTCTTCCCGGTCTGGGCCGGAGTGACGATCGTCCCATTGGTTCAGACGCTGGAAGAGTTCCTCAACAAAATTCTCGGCAGGGGCATCTTCGTGCTTGCCCGCAAACTCAGTGAGCCGATCGATGCCAAACTCTTCTCCGCCGGCGTTGGACATTTCGAGAATTCCATCGGTATATAGCAGCGCGCGCATGCCTTCGTGGAAGGGCTTCTCGACGGAGGTATAGGTAGCAAAGGAGAAGGCGCCGAGCATCAACCCGTTTTCCTCGAATGCTTGCGCTGCACCGGGAGTTTCTCCGCTCAAAACCAGGGGAGGGTGGCCGGCGCCGGCATAGCGAAGGATTTTCTTCTCCGTATCGATATAGATATATGCCGCGGTGACAAAGTGGCCTTTGAACTTGCCGCACAGGGCAAGGTTGAGTCCGGCCATCACTTGTGCCGGTTCGGTGGCCACGGACGCTTGCGCCGCCAGCGCGATCTTGAGCATCGACGAGATCAGCGCCGCCGGCATTCCGTGGCCAGAGACATCGCCGACAAAGGCGCCGAACCGTTTGTCATCGATCAGGATAAAGTCGTAGAAGTCGCCGGCGACCTCGGTCATGGGAATGTAGCGCGCGGCAACATCGACTCCCGAGACGCTGGGCATCTCGCGGGGCAGAATCGAAAGCTGGATCTGGCGCGCGGTCTCGAGCTCGCTCTTCATCGCCGCCAACTGCTGGGCCAGCTTCTCGCGGATCCCGCGAAGCACCAGATGGGTATGCACGCGCGCCTTCACCACGGCGGGCGAGAAGGGTTTGTGGATGTAATCGACGCCGCCCACTTCAAATCCCCGGGTTTCGTCCTCGATTTCGGTCTGGCCGGTAAGGAAGATCACCGGGATGTCATGGGTCTTCGGTGATGCTTTGAGCCGGGTGCACACTTCGAAGCCGTCGATGCCGGGCATCATGACGTCGAGAAGAATGAGGTCTGGAGCGGGATCGGATGCAGCAAGCTCCAGCGCCTTTTCGCCGTTGGTCGCGACGCGCACTTGGTAGAGGTCTTTGAGGATCGACAGCGCAATCTGAATGTTGGCTGGCGTGTCGTCCACCAGCAGAATGACTTTCTTTGCGACGTCGGTCATACCGTTGCCTTTCCAGCGTTCAACCCCAGGTCTTGAACGATCTTGTCGAGCTTTGAAATCGCTGCCTCAAAATCGTAATCGCGAATCGAGTCGCCGAGAGCGTTCAGCGCCGACGCGTCGACCTTGCCGACGAGCGCATCGCGCAAGCTCGTGAAGGTCTCTTCGGAATCGCCATCGCTGGCGTCGAGCATGGCCTTGAGACGTGTCGCCGCATCGGCAGCGGCCTCGGCGTTGAAGGGTTTGGTGGTAACCTCGGGCGCCGTTTCCGTTTGCGTCGCGCCTAAGGCTGCCGCCACAGTGCCCACCTGGGCTCGGAGAACCTTGTCGAGGTCGGCCACCAGCGTATCCGTTGCCGGATCGCGCTCGCGGATCGCCTTCTCAACCAACGCGGCGGACTGTTGTACCGAGTTGATTCCAAGGTTGCCGGCGACGCCTTTGACGGTGTGCGCAATTCGCTCCGCGAGATTGGCGTCTCCACTCTTCAGCGCCTCGGAGATTTGCGTGGCGGCATCACCCTGCTTCTCCGCGAATTGAGTAAGCAGGCTGCGATAGAGCTTCTTGTTGCCGGCGACGCGTTTGAGACCGCCAGCGACATCGACCCCATCGATCTCGGGGACAATCAATTCACCGGCAGCCGCAACGGGTTTCGCGAGCGGAGGAGCCTCGGTTTTTTCTGGCGCCGGCGCTGCGCTTTCAAGATGACGAGCATGGGCCCAGCGCGTCAGGGTTGCGAAGAGGACATCGGGATCGATCGGCTTGCTGACGTGATCGTTCATTCCCGCGTCGAGGCAGCGCTGCCGCTCTTCGATCAGTGCGTGCGCGGTCATCGCGATGATGGGTAACTTTTCAAGATATGGCTTGGTGCGCAACAGTTTCGTGGCGGTCAGGCCGTCCATGACCGGCATCTGCATGTCCATGAAGACGGCGTCGAAGGGCGGCGGCTCTTCTTTGGCGGTGAGTATCTCGACGGCTTCGCCGCCGTGGTTGGCAATGGTGACGATCGCCCCGGCGCTCTCCAATAGTTCGGTGGCAACCTGCTGGTTCATCTCATTGTCTTCGACGAGCAAGACGCGAATGCCGGTTGCGTCGGCCGTCGGAGTCACCTCTTTGCGGTGCCGGGCCCCCTTGTCCTCCTGGGCGGTCGCGAAGATGTCCATCAGGCTGTCGTAGAGGATCGACGGGCTGATCGGCTTAAGCAGGTAGTTGTCGATGCCGATCTCCGCGGCCTTGGCGCGAATGTCCTCTCGTCCGAAGGCGGTGACCATGGAAATTTCCGGGATATGCTTCAGCCGGCCGCCACGCTTGATGATCCGGCTGGCCTCGAGGCCATCCATGCCCGGCATCTGCCAGTCCATCAATACCAGGCCATAGGGATCGCTCGCGTCGGCTGCAACTAGTTCGCGGATGGCGTCTTCGCCCGAGGACACCGATTCAGCCCGCAACGCGAAGAGGCGCAGATTCTCGGTGAGGATCTCGCGCGCCTGTTCGTTGTCGTCGACCACCAGGGCGCGCAGCCCGGCGACATCGGGGATGAAGCGCTTCTTCGGCGCGGTTTCGCTTCCGATTCCAAACCATACGTTGAAGATGAAGCTGCTTCCTTTGCCATATTCGCTCTCGGCCCAGATCGAACCCTCCATCATCTCGACCAGTTTCTTCGAGATCGATAGTCCAAGGCCGGTTCCGCCGTACTTCCGCGTAGTCGAGGTGTCCGCCTGGGCGAAGGCCTGAAAGAGGCGTGCGCTCTGTTCCGGAGTCATCCCGATCCCGCTGTCGCGCACCGCGAATCGAACCTTGACCCGATCGTCGACCTGCTCTTCGAGAGCGACACTGACTACGACCTCGCCCTTGTCGGTAAACTTCACGGCATTGTTCACCAGGTTGATCAATATTTGTCCGAGGCGCAGCGGGTCTCCAATCAAGTTATGGGGAATGTCATGCTGCGAGGAGATGAGGAATTCCAGGTTCTTTTCCTGTGCTTTCTGGCTGACGATCGAGGACAGATTGTTGAGCACATCTTCCAACTGGAAGTCGGCCTTCTCGATATCCAGCTTGCCGGCTTCGATCTTGGAGAAGTCGAGGATGTCGTTGATGATGCCGAGCAACGCCTGGGCGGCGGACTTGATCTTGGTGAGATAGTCCTCTTGCTTGCGGGTGAGATCGGTCTTGAGCGCAAGATGCGTGAGACCGATCACCGCGTTCATCGGGGTGCGGATCTCGTGGCTCATGTTGGCCAGGAAGTCCGACTTGGTCTTGGTCGCCGATTCCGCCATCTCCTTGGCGCGGACCATCTCGGCCTCCGCCTGCTTGCGGTCGGTGATGTCCTTAACGTTGGCAACCATCAGCTGACGGTCGAGGTATTCGGCAAGAAAGACCGTGACCTCGGTGTCGAATACCCGTCCGCTGCGCGACTGCGCCTTGCCTTCCCAGGTGAGCGAGGGCTTCTCCCGCAGTTCCTGGAACCGTTCAGCTAGACGCCGTGGCGTGACATCCGGATTGATGTCCGCGATGTTCATGGTCAGCAGCTCCTCGCGGGAGAACTCGAGGCTCCGCGAGGCAGCTTCATTGGCGTACTCGATCTTGCCGTCGACGGGGTTGATCCAGAAGACTGCGTCCGCTGCGTTGTCAACCGCATATTGCGTGAATTGAAGCCGCTTCTCCGCCTTGCGCCGCGCGGTGATGTCGCGAAACGCGACGACGCTTCCCACCACTTCGTTGCCCCGGCAGATTGGCGTTGCGGTGTACTCTGCCGGAAAGTTTGTGCCGTCCTTCCGCCACAACACTTCGTCGGTCACGACACGGGCCTTACCGTCGCGGGCGGTTTGGTAAATCGAACATTGTTCCTGAGGAAGCGGCCGACCGTCGGGGTACTTGTAGTGGATACGGCCGTGCATCGCCTGGCCGATCAACTCCTCCGGCTCATAGCCGAGCATCCTGGCCCCGGCGGGATTGACAAACTCCAGCAGCCCTTCGGTATTCACTCCGCTAATTCCCTCGTCAATAGAGCCGAGAATCAGCCGCGAGCGCTCCTCTGCCGCAGCCACCGTCGCCGCCTGCTCGCGAGTGCGGGCCAGCAGTTTCTTGGTCTCGATCGATCCCACCAGGATTTCGGTACTGAGAGCGACGGTCGGCAGCAGGGCATCGATCAGCGCCCTTTGCCGGTCGGTGAGTTTTCCGCAGGGGGCCAGTTCGATCACTGCGACCACAGCGCCATGCGCCACCAGCGGAAAGAAGTACAAGGTGCTCGGGGTTACCGTCGCGAGCCCGGCGGGGATGTTGACGACGTGTTCGGTTGTAGACGCAACCGTCAGCATGCGGCGCTCTGCCGCGGCCTGGCCAACTAATCCTTCCCCGAGGGCAAATTTGCGCGGTTCGAGGGACGGATCGAGGGCAAAGCCCCCAACCTGGGTGAAGCTGTGGTGGTCGGCTTCAGCCAGGTATACGACGCCGTAAAGCAGCTCTACAGATTCAGAAATCCGCGAGAGAAGGTTCGCCGAGAAAGTGGAGAAATTCTCTGAGGCCTGCAGCGCCTCGGTGGTGGTCGCGACCTCCGCCTTCACCCAGCTCTGTATTCCCTTTTCGTTGGCTACATTTTGCAGGGTCTGCAAAGCGCGGCTCATCTCGCCAATTTCGTCAGTGCGGTCCTGATAGGGGATGGGCCGGTCGCAGCGCTCCTCCGCCACATCCAGAATGTGGCCGCGGAATTTTTGCAGGAGATTGACGACCTCTTCTTGAACGATGTAGACCGCAAAAGCAGCGGTCCCGGCGAGTCCCAGCAAGGCGACCAACCATGTCAGGGACACCGCTCGGTGCATCTTGCTGGTTAGATCGTCGGACTCCTGGTCCATGGATCTGTTCGTCGCATCGAGCATGTCCTCCATCGCCTGACGGGCGCCGTCCAGCTTCGGATCCACCTGTGCGCGCATCAAAGCGATGGCGGCCTGGTCATCGTTCTTAAGCGCCTTAACACGGACCTCTCGAGAGAGACACACCTTGATTGAACTCCGCAGCGATCTTCCGGATCTCCCCGGCATGGGTGGGCCGTTCACGGATTGCCTCTTCCATATACGAACGAAATTCGGCAGCGATCTGATCGAGGGCCGCGTCGTCTTGAAGCATTGCCGCCTGATCGGTCTCTGCGATCTCCCGGTACAGCACCAGGTTGAACGTGTGACACAATCCTCGGGCAATCACGACGCTTCGCAGCGCCGTGACGTTGTCCTCAATGATTGCCGTATACCGGTTGTCCGCCCGAAACATCTCGAACGTGGAATGGCTCCCGCCAATCAGAACCATGGTCCCCAACGGGATGAGCGCGATCAGCAGCTTGTTCCGAATCTTCAGATTGGCGAGCACCGGTAATCTCTCCATCGCCGGCGACTGGAAGTCAAAGCGCATGCCTGGCGATTGTTCACTAGCATCATACTGCCGCAGCCACCATGCATCGGCGGCGCATCTCTCAGTCCAAGGTAAAGATACGGCCAACGCCGGGGCCCTGACATCGGTAAAACTAACAGTTGTGGCAGCTAGGCGTTCTCTCTACCCTTATCTTTGTTAGTGGTTGGTTCTCAAGGACGCCTGCATTGCATTCCAATTGTCTGGCCGCTCTGAAGCGAGGACGGTGGAGGTTCGCGTGCCTGGGCCTCTGGTTGTGCCTCGCGTCCTCCGCATTGTCACGGGCGCAGGAATCCAGCCAGTTTCTACCCGAGATCGACATCTACTACTCGATCAACCCGTTGCTGCGAACGAGTTTTCAAGCCAAACAGACACGAGAGGGCGGGGACCCCACTCAGGCGGAAATCGGCCCCAGCATCGAGTTCTATCTCAAGCCCTGGGTGAAGCTTCACAATGCAACAATCTTCGATCAGGACGAAGCCAAAAAGCGGGCCCTGGTCTTTACGACCGGCTATCGTGTTCTGGTCTCACCCGGCGCAGCCACAACCAACCGATGGGAGCTCGTTGCGACCGCCAACTTTCCCCTGCGCGGAGGCTTCCTGCTGTCAGACCGGAACCGAGCCGATCTGGACTGGCAAAGCGGAGAGTTCCAGTGGCGTTACCGAAACAGGCTCTCGCTGGAGAAGGCCGTCAAGTTCGGCTCATACCATCCAAGGGTCTACATCCGCGATGAAGAGTTTTACGAGAGCCAGTACCAGAAGTGGAGCACCACTGCGCTCTATGCCGGGGGCACCATTCCTGTAGGCAAGCGTCTCGATATCAGCCCCTACTATTGCCACCAGAACAACACCGGAAAAGACCCCAATCAGCAGCTGAGCCAACTCGGGCTGATCGTCAATCTGTACTTCGCCTCAGGGAAGAAATAGCCGTCAGGCGCACGATCAGCAGGAATCTTTGACAAAAATAACAGTTCCCACGAGGCCAACTTCGCGTTACCGTGGCAGTGAACATTGAGATTTCCAAGGGCATGCAGGTTGTCTGGCGGATAGCTCTGGCGGCTTGACGCTTCTCATTCTTGGCTGACCCTCGTAATATTTCTGCCTGGAGCGATACATCCTGCGTCCGGATGAGCGTTTCCATATTGAATTGCCGAAGTCAAGGATCTTGTTCAATTGAATCGAAGCACATTGATGCTGAAGCTGACGCTGTTGAGCGACCCCAAGTTGCTCTGCACGGTTCGCGCCGCAGTTGGCGAAATTGCCGTGATATTTGGGTTTGGGGATGCGGAGGTGCGATCGATCGTTCTGGCAATCGACGAAGCGCTGGCCAATGTGATCCGGCATGCGTATCAGGGCGCCATCGACCGCCCGATTCAGGTTTCGTTCTACCGCCTGGTCAAGTCCGGCGAAGGCGTGCCGGATGCTCTAAAGATTCAAATCGTGGATCGCGGGGTACCGGTCGAATCCGAACGATTGGTTGGAAGGGCGCTCGACGATATCCGGCCGGGCGGTTTGGGGCTACACTTCATCCGTGAGATTATGGACTCCGTAACGTTTCGGCACGCTGGAGGACGAAACTATCTCCGTCTGATAAAGTCCCCTACACCGGCCAAACCCAGCGGGACAGAAGAAGAGGAGACCTAACGTGCAGGCAATCACACGCCGTTTGGCGAAAATATCTGTTATCGACATCTCAGGGGACATCGACCTCTCAAGTTCGCCGCAGTTGCGCGGGGCCCTGCTGAAGGAGCTGAAGGAAGCCAAGCCCTCCCGCCTTGCGCTGAACCTGACGGCGGTGCGCTATATCGACAGCTCAGGGATCGCCTCGCTGATCGAAGGCCTGAAGGCCGCGCGCGACGCCAAGGTTAGGTATGTTTTATTCGGTCTGAACCAGACCGTGCGCGAAGTGATGCAACTCTCGAAGCTGGTCAAGGTCTTCGAGATCGTCGACAACGAAGAGCAGGCAGTTGCGGAGTAAGCCCATCCGTTGCTCAAACTGAAAGCAGGCCAGGGAGCGCGTGCAGGAATTCCTCAGTCAAATTGGCGATGTCACCACCGGCGGATTAGCTTACGTGGGTTCTCTCGCCCTGTTGACCGGCCGCGCCGGCTACTTCACCGTGATCGGGCCTTTCCGCGGTCAGCCCTTCCGCCTCCGCTCCTCGATCGCACAAGCGATGGAAGTTGGCGTGAGGGCGATTCCCATTCTTTCCCTTATCACCTTTTTCATCGGATTAATTCTGGCCCTGCAGGGCGCGTATGAGCTTCGCACCTTCGGCGCAATCAATCTCGTAGCGACCGCAGTTGCGCTCGGAATGACCCGCGAACTCGGCCCGCTGATCACGGCAATTCTCGTCATCGGGCGCTCCGGATCTGCATTTGCCGCCGAGATTGGCACCATGAAGGTTTCTGAAGAGCTGGACGCGCTTCAGACCATGGCCATCGGCCCGATTCCGTATCTGGTAACTCCGAAGTTTATCGCCATGATCGTGATGGTCCCGTGCCTGACTATCTGGGCCAACTTCATGGGAATTATCGGCGGCTCGGTCTTCGGCATCACCGGCGCCGGCTTCACCTTTACCAGCTATATCCAGGCTTCGCTCGACGCGCTTTTCCTGCGCGACATCATGACTGGGTTGATCAAGAGCCTGATGTTCGGGATCACCATCGCCGCGGTCGGCTGCTACGAGGGCTTGTCTACGGGCTCGGGCGCTGAACAAGTGGGGCGTCACACCACCCGCGCCGTGGTTATGTCGATCTTCCTCGTCGTCATGGTGGATGTAGTCTTCACCGCTATTTTCTTCTTCTTAACCCCCCAGTAAGGGTCAGGGTAGCCTGCATGGATGAACTCGATAACGCGACGCCGCAAAAGCCCGAGACCATGATCTCGATCCGGGACCTCCGTGTCGCTTACGGTACGCGAGAGATCCTGCACGGCGTCACGTTTGATGTCCACCGCGGAGAAACGATGGTCATCCTGGGTGGCTCGGGCTCCGGCAAAAGTACTCTGTTACGCACCCTTGTCGGTCTGGAAAAAGCTTCGGCAGGCGAAATCTGGCTAAAGGGCGAAAACATCGCCGCCATCTCTCATAAAGAGATGGACGAAATTCGCAAGAAGCTCGGGATGTCCTTTCAGGGCTCCGCGCTCTTCGGGTCTCTCACCGTCGGCGAAAATGTTGCGCTGCCTCTTCGGGAACATACGCAGCTCGAAGATTCGACGATCGAAATCATCGTCCGTCTCAAGCTCGACCAGGTGGGTTTGGCTGGCTTTGAAAACTTCATGCCCGCGGAGCTAAGCGGTGGCATGAAAAAGCGCGCCGGCATTGCTCGCGCCCTGGCGATGGATCCTGAAATCCTGTTTTTCGACGAGCCTTCGGCCGGCCTTGACCCGATCGTTGCCGCCGGTCTCGATGAGCTCATCCTGCAATTGAAGAAGGCCTTTCACATGACCATCGTCGTGGTCACGCATGAGTTGGCCAGCGCTTACCTGATCGCAGACCGCGCCGTGGTCATCGATAAGGGCTACATCGCAGCTCTCGGCACGATGGCCGAGCTGCGCGCCAGCGACCATCCTCGGGTGAGGCAATTTCTCGATCGAGTTCCTGAGCCTGCCGTGTCGGACGAAATGGATTATCTGCAAATGCTCACCGAAGACAATCGGCCGGGGCGCAATACGGCCAAGAAGAGGGGTGCGTAATGGATGGAAAACGAGAACAGGCATTCGTAGGCCTGTTTGTTCTGGTTGCCGTGGCGCTGCTTCTGGTCACTATCTTTTCGTTGACCGGTTTCTTCAGCCGCGCGGAGCCGCAGTTCCATGCCAAGTTTCCTTTCGCCGGCGGCCTCGAGCCAGGCGCGGAAGTTCGCTACTCGGGCGGCCCCAAGGACGGACGAGTCACCGGAGTGGCCATCGATCCCAATGACCCTTCGATGATCGATGTGACTTTTAGCGTGGACCCGAAAGTTCCGGTGAAGACCGACAGCCATGTCAAAATCCAGAGCCTTAGCCCGCTTGGCGACAACCATCTTGAGATTGTGCCCGGTACCGCGGCCGCTCCACTCGCCAAGCCCGGGTCCTACCTCACCGCCGATCCATATATAGACTTCAGCGCGCTGACCGCCAAATTGAATGATCTAGCGCCGGGCGCGCAGCAATTGATCGGTCAGCTCAATGAGCGCGTCGCCGAACTAAAGACGACCATCGCCAGGGTGAATGATCTGCTCAACGATCAGAACCGCGCGAACCTCTCCGCCTCCCTCACTCAGGTGAGAGGGCTACTCGACGACAACCGCGCCAAGATCAAATCGACGATCGATAATCTGAATGTGGCAAGTGCGAAGATCTCGCCACTGCTCGACAATGTGAAGGCAACCTCCGATAACGCCAACAAGACCATCGGCCATGTTGATGCCCTGGTCCAGGAGAACGGGCCGGAGATCCACAAGACGATTCTCCAGCTGCAACTCACGTTGAACAAGGCGAACCAGCTTGTCGACTCCCTGAACCGGACTCTGGACGTCAACTCCGACAACATCGACGAGACCCTGAACAACATTCGCGAGATCACGGACAATCTCAACCAGTTGACCGACGAGCTGAAGACCAGACCATCTTCGCTCATCAACTCAAGCACCCCACGCGATCGCAAGCCAGGAGACCACAAATGATCGTCAACGCTATGGACGGCCAGATAGATAGCAGACAGCGCCTCGAAGAGGCAAGATCGGCCCGCCGACGCTATGGCAGCTTCGGAGGAGCGGCGCTCGCTCTGCTGGCCTTTGGACTCACGGCGGGTTGCGGAGCATCGCGTCCGATCACTTACTACCAGCTGACCAATCCGAGCGCGAATGCGCCGGCCAGCGCGCAGCCGCTCCCGGTCAGCATCATTGTTGGCCTGCCTGCCGCTCCCGACCTTTATCGCGACAACCGGGTGGTCTATGCGGTTGGCGACCAGAAGATCGGCGCTTACGAGTACGAACGCTGGATTGGACCACCCCCAGAGCTGATTCGTGACGTGATCCTGAGAAACCTGCGTTCTTCTGGTCGCTACATGGGCGTCTATACTCCGCAAGGCAAGGCGGGCGGCGACTATCTGTTACGGACACGCCTTTATGATTTCAAAGAGGTCGACTCGGGTAGCGGCCTGACGGGCCGGCTGACCCTCGATGTCGAACTTCAGAATACAAAGACAGGCGATACCGTCTGGCAGACTTATTACAACCATGACGAGCCGATCGGCGCGAAGACGGTTTCCGACGTGGTCGCGGCGTTGAACCGGAACGTGCAGATGGCCGCCAACGATATCGCATCGGGGATGGACCAGTACTTCGCCGCACATCCGCCCAAGTAACGCTGAGATGCACCCTCGATTCTGGTTCCAGCTGCGGCAATCGAGGGATGCATAGAGTAGAGGATGATGGCAGAGATTCCTCCGGCCCCCGCCGGGCTTAAGAAAACCTTGCTGGTTGTCGACGACGCCCCTGCCAACATTCAGGTAGTGCAGTCGATCCTCAAGGATGAATACAAGATCAGGGTCGCCACCAGCGGCGAAAAAGCCCTGGAGCTGGTCAAGACACAGCCTCATCCAGACCTTATCCTGCTCGATGTCATGATGCCCGGCCTTGACGGCTACCAGGTCTGTGAGCAGCTGAAGGCGGCGCCGGAGACGCGCGACATTCCGGTAATTTTTCTTACCGGGCGCACCGAGATCGAGGACGAGACCAGAGGTTTAGAGCTGGGAGCGCTGGACTACATTCGCAAACCGTTTTCTCCCGCGATCGTAAAAGCGCGAGTTCGCACACAGCTGCTGCTTCGCGACTCGCGGGAACAGGTGAACCGCCAGGTGCAGGCGGTTAACCATGAACTGGAGATGGCCCGCCATATCCAGTTGTCGATCTTACCCAGCCGTTCTCCCGCTGTTCCCGGCCTCAGCGTTGCCGCGCGTTACCTTCCGATGACGACGATTGCCGGCGATTATTATGACTATCTTCCGATCGACGAGAAACATATAGGCATACTCGTTGCCGACGTCTCTGGCCATGGCGCGCCATCGGCGCTGATCACCTCGATGCTGAAGATTGTCCTCGCCGAGCAGGCCCCCCACGCCTCGGACCCGGCAAAGGTGCTGGGTGGGATGAACGATGCTCTATGCGGCAAGTTCGATCGCCATTTCGTCACCGCCGCGTACATATTCCTCGATCTCGAGCAGGGCGTGCTACGCTATGGCGGCGCCGGCCATCCTCCTCTATCGATCTGGCGAGGGTCGAGTGGCAAGGCGGAGGCCTTCGAAGAGAATGGCCTGCTGCTCGCCCAGTTTCCTGAGGAGACCTACACCTTCATCGAAGTGCCCTTTGAGTCCGGCGACCGGGTGGTTCTGAACACCGACGGCGTCTCGGAATGCCCAAATCCCGCCGGCGAGGAATTTGGTACGGGGCGTTTGCTCGCATTTCTGGATCAGAACAGGGAGCTTGCCGGAGAGGGATTCGCTGATGCGGTCCTCGATGCATTATCCCAATGGTCGAAGCAGCCGCGAGGCGAAAACCAACATGACGACATCACCCTGCTGACGATCGATTTTGGTCAGGCTTGAGTCTCCGGCGGGCCTGCCGAAGATGATCAGAATTTCCTGCGTAGGAACTCGAAGATCAGATAGCCGATCATCGCGGCGCCGACTGCAATGGCAAAATTCGTTTCGGTAAAGATGTCCTCGAGTGCGAAGACCAGGCCCCGCTCGCGATGCATGAGGGTGCGCGTGTATTCCCCCATCAGCAGATTCGCGTAGAAGAGAAAGATGATGAAGCCAATCTCGGTGACCGCTCTCCAGAAGCTTCGTTTCATCAGTTCCTTGTCTGGCCCACCGCGCCAAAGCGTGGCGCGCGCCTTGAATACAGCTTATTGGAATCGGCTGCAGGTCGAGTCGAATTGGCTGGATTTCTGCAGCCGGATCGCGCGAACGATAACCTGCCGTCGGCATAATTACCAATACCCCGGACATCGCATTCAAGATAGGATGTTGGGGATGTAGCCGCACTCCGGGAGCGATCGCAATTCGGCGACTCCAACAACCGGAGCGCGGCCATTGAAAAGAGGAACGAACGAGTGAAAGTGACGAAATATGCAGTAGTCTTAGCCGCGTCGATGGCTGCCGCCGGCGCGATGGCCCAAACCACGGCTCAATCTACCACTCCAAGCCAGGCGGGCATCGATAGCGATATCACCCTTTTGCGCTCAGACGTGCAGACGCGGCGGACAGCGGTCGTCACCCAGGAGATGAAACTCACCGACGCTCAAGGCGCGACATTCTGGCCTCTCTATCGCGAATATACGACCAAGCAGCAAGAGATCGGCGATCAGCGTGTGAGCCTGATTAAGGACTACGCCAACAGCTACGACACGATGGACGACGCGACCGCCGACGGGTTGGCCCAGCGGCAATTGAAGTTCTGGCAGGCCCGCCTGAAGCTCCAGTCCGACTACTACCCGAAGTTCAAAAAGGTTGTTGGAGCCAAGCAAGCCGCAAAGTTCCTGCAGATCGACAATCGCCTGAACCTGCTCGTTGATTTACAACTGGCTTCGTCCATTCCTGTTCTTCAGTGAATCTGCGCGTGATCGAACTTGGGGCACTCTTACGAAAAACATCGGCGGAGTGCCGAGTTCGGCTGAGCACCAACAATCTATAGCAATACTCCAGGGGACGTTATGGCGAGCGAGGAATCGAAATCCAAGAGCTTAAAGGCGAAGATCAGGCATGAATTCGAGGAGATGCTTTTGATCTCAGCTTTCTTCGGATTGTTCTTCTTCGCTTTCGCGACTTACAAAATGTATCTGCTGCACCAGTTTGACAAGGCACAGTTTACCTATATCAGCGCCCTGATTAACACACTTGTCCTGGCGAAGGTGATCTTGCTCGGTGGCTTCGTGCGCGCGGGCAAGGCGATGGACCATAAACCGCTTCTGCTCACTTCTATCTACAAAGCCGCTTTCTTTGCCTTGCTCGTAGCGGCCTTTCATTGGATTGAAGAGTTCGTGAAAGACGCCTTTCACGGCGGCGGCATCGCGGACGCCTTTCGCGAAACACTCGCCGGTACCTCATGGCCGCTGCTGGGCCTGGCGGTCATCTGCTTCTGCCTGTTTATTCCGTTCTTTGCGCTGTGGGAGATTCGCCGGGTGATGGGCGACCCTGCCTTCAGCGACCTGTTTGTCCGCAAGACGAGACCCAAGCTCGACAGTCTCGCACTGAGGAAGCGGCACTCCGACAGGTTCATTCCGCCGTTGCAACGATCATTTGTCCACCTCAGCGGCGACTGCCGCCGCCGTAGCTGCGCGTACCCCCGCTCCGCTGTGATTGCGAATACCGCTGGCTCTGCTGAGTGCCGCGCTGTCTGGCTTGCGCCTGTTGATTCAGGTCCGAAGTGGATTGCGATCCGGTAGGCCGGCTGTACGCGCCATTCGAGGTCGTCTGCTGCCCGTAGCTTTTGGCTTTCTGTTGGTCCGCGGAGTAGTTCGGATTGCTTTGGGCCTTTTGTTGAGCAGTGGCGTAGTTCGGATTACTCTGCACCTTTTGCTGGTCCGAGGCGTAATTAGGATTACTCTGCAGCTTTTGCTGGTTCGTCTCGCCAGGGGTGGTGGCGGTGTTGCTGGTCGGTTTCTGCACCGGAGCCCAGCTGCCGTTGTTATAGGTCTCCCAACCGGAGCCGGTGTTTTTGTAGACGTTGCCGTCATGGCCGGCATACATGTCGCCATTCGCCGTCTTGCCAGCAGCCGTATTTCCGTTGGCCGTGCTGACGCCGGCGGCTTTTCCGCCCGCAGTGCTTTGGGCAGTAGCCACGGTTCCGTTGGCGTTGGTCTGGTGCTGGGTATAGACCGTATTGCTCCCGTTGCTCACAACGGAATTTCCCCAGGAGCCGTAGGCATTCGATCCCTGATGGGTTGCACCGTAGTTGCCGGTATAGGGGTTGTAGGCCTGCGCCGACCTTTTGAGTTCCGTAGGCGTTAGATACGCTTGCCCCGCGCGCATAGGTTCCTGTCGCCGGGTTGTACGCTGCTCCCCAGGTCGCGCTTCCATAAGGCCCATAGGCCGTGTGCGCGACGCCATATGCGCCGGTATATGGGCTATAGAAGGTCGCGACTCCATAAGTCATCGGGTACGGATAATAGATCGGGTAGAGTCCTACCCCGACTATGACCACGGGCGGATAGATATAGCCTGTTCCGGTCGTGACGATGACGGTCCCTCCCACCGGCGTCACGTAGACGCCATAATATCCGGGCGTATAGCTGGCCACGATGACTCCGTTCACGGTCGTCTGCGTCACGTAGGTGACGTTATAGACCGGAGAGCTTGGCGGGATGGTGTAGATTTCCGGTGGAACTGTTGGCGCCGTCTGCCACGGGCCTTGCGGCGTGGTGGACATAAACCACACCCCCTGGAAGCAAAGGTAATAAAGCGAACCCACCTGAATGACCCGGTTCGGCGTGTTGGTGGCGTAGGAAAGGGTGGTCCCCTGAATGGGGACAAACTGGGGGCTGCCAGAGTAGACCACATTGACGGTTGCCGCAGCCTTTGCTGGATCCACCTGGGCAGTGACGGGAATCTGCGCCAGCAGGACTGCGTCTTCGGCTTCTGGCGTGCCGGGCACCGATGCAAGGACCCGCCCAGGCGGGCTCTCCAGGGGAATGTTGGCGAAGTCGGCGGGAAGGTTGTTACTGGCAAAAGACCATGGGCCCAGCGCCGTCGGTGAGCTGAACCATCGACCCGACGTCAGATAGTAAAAAGCGCCCGTGGGCATGTACTTGAAGACATCGCTCTCGGTGTTCGTCGCGTATGCCAGTTGTGTGCCAGGAACCGGGGCGAACTTCGGCATACCTGAGAAGATCACGATCTCAGCGGGAGTGGCGCTGGCAAAGACCACGGGAGCGTTGCCGGCGCTGCCCGGCGGGGGTGGTATATAGGGTTTCAGGTCCTTCCAGTTCGGGTCTGCCGCAACCTTCGCCATCTCCGGCGACAGAACTGGGGTGGGACTCCAACCCGTCGTCGGATTGGCCGAGATCATCCACCCCGCGCCATTGAAGAGGTAATACGACGAGGTGGACTTATCCAGGAATAAAGGCCAGTTGGCGTTCACCACTAGATCGAGTTGCGAGTTCGAGACCGGCACTTTCACAGGATTGCCGTTCAACTGCAGCAGGATCGCCGGTTTGAAGCTGAAGTAAATGGCTGGGGGATCGTTTCTGACAACGGCCTCCACCTTGGGCTTTGGCTTATTGGCGCTGGCGACCAGCCGATCCAAAGACATGGTTATCGCCGCGGTCGGGGGCAGAAAAGACCCCACAAGCTGGCTCAGCTTCGCCGAAGATGCCGCGTCGAGTGACGGAAAGTAGGTCCCCGTAATCAGCGGGTGGCTCAAAAGGACGGTATGCGCGTCGACGTTGACGTCGGTCTGCATCTCCGCGGTGATCACGCCCGGCTGCGTCTTGCCGCCAGCCGGCGTAATGGTAATCGCCATCCGCAGATTGAGTAGCTTGAAATCGTTCCATTCATCCACTTGCGGCTGGTAATAAACAAGTCGTGCACCGTTGACCGTCTTTTCCCGGGGCCAGCCCATCTCCTGGCTGCAACACTGTTTCACAGAAGCCAGGGCAATCGCGACGAGAAGGATCGAACGAGCCGCGGAACGGCCGAAGATGCGGAGATACCAAGGAGTCATTGTTTTCGGGCCTTCCTGGCGGCGATTCAAATCGACCGCGACCAGTCGTACCTAATTGAATAGGGAAGGCCGGAGTTCGGCAAGCGGAAAAAATCGGTACTCTGTTGATCGCGAGGCCCGCTGGCCGTTCTGTCTGAATCACACACGGCAGAAGTAACGTTGATCCTGCACGCCGCGAGCCTCGTTAGCGGCTTAGGTTCCAGCAATACCCTTGTTTTGAAGCACCATGACCACCACTCGGCGATTTTCAGCTTGCCCTTCCGAGGTAGTGTCCGGGGCAACCTGGTTTGCGGTGCCCATTGCGCCGGGAGCCAGCATGTTGGTCAGGGGAACGCTGGCATCCTGCTCCAGGAATTGCGAGACGGCATTGGCGCGCTCGACGCTGAGTTTCTGGTTCAGCGCAGCCGACCCTACCGCCGAGGCATACCCTTTCACCTGGACCACATAGCCGGTAATCGTCGTCGCCTTTTCCGCCAGTTTCAACAGTTGTGGAAAATACTGTGGATCGACCGTGACCTTGCCGTTGGCGAAGTAAACCGTGACCTCATCCATGATGTTGTACTCGGCAAGCTCGCCAAAGCGCTTGTTGGCGGCGGCGATGGCGGCCTTGTTGGCAGCGATCTTCTGGTCCTCGACGTTCAACTGCGCCTGTTGCGCGGCCAGAGCCGCCTTTTGAGCGGCGAGTTCCTGCTCACTCTGCTGGATCTGCGCTTCATGCGCCTGCTGGGCCTCGACGGTCTGCTGCAGCCCGGCCTGGGCGTCCATGGCGGCCTTCAGGTCGTTGCCCTTGAACTTTACGGTGTTCGCGACCAATTGACCCTGATCGTTCGTCGTTCCCTGCACCGTGACGGGAAGACCGGGAATGAGGCAGGTCATCGCCATCTGCTTGGTTCGCCCATGAAAGACGCCCTGGACTTCACCAACATCGGTGTTCGGGGTGAGCAGAACCACTAAATTCGGGCTGCCCGCAATCTGCAGTGTCATGGTTGCGCCGCTCCGCCCGGTAATGACTCCCTGAACGTTTTGGGCGTGGGCGGTGACCGCGCCTCCTGCCAGAATGGCGGTGAAGAGGATTACAGCCTGCGTATATCTTCCTTGCAGTGTGGTTCTCATATGTGTACTCTTCTCTCCGATGGGCATCGGTTCTGAGTGCCTGATTCGAGTATTTCTTCGGTCGTCCGCGACCGAAACCGTCAAGATATTCTCAACAGAGTTATCTTTGCGGCGATATTGGCAGAACTAACAGGGCAAAGATATCCCGCTCCCGGCCTCTGGCAAGGAGTTCGTTTGCTTTGCGGCGTAGTTGTTACTTTTGCCAATAACAGCAGTCATCAGTGCAGACTAAAGTTCATGCAACGCTGAGGCGGCCCGGTCACGGCCACCAGGCCTGAAGGAGAGAGATATGACTATTGGGAACAGAAGAACCTTCCACCGCATTCTCGCAGGGCTTTCGCTACTGGCGTTGCTGATCGGCGCACGTCATAGTTTTGCCCGAGACAAGTACGAAACTATCGATGCCCAGGCGTTTGGCACTGGGACCCAGATGGGTCAGAACATCGGCATAACCATCATCATTTACGACTATTCCACCGCCGCCGACCGGCAGATATTAGTGGACGCCTTCACCAAAGGGCAGAACCAGGGTCTGGTCAACGCACTGACCAAGATGCCTGCGGTAGGCCGCATTTCGATCACCGGCACCCTCGGTTACGATCTGAGCTATATCCGGCTGATCGAGACACCTACCGGTAAGAAAATCCGGTTTGTCACCAACCGCCAAATCCGGTTCGGCGAGGCTTACTTCGACACCCAGTCGCAGAACTTCAATCTCACCGCCGGCGAAATCGATATCAATACTCAGGACAAGAGCAAGAGCACTGGCCAGCTCTATCCGCTGGCCCAGCTGGCCCTGGATAAGACCGGAGCGCTGACCCTGGAGCTCAATCAAAATCCTTGGAGGCTCTCTGGCATCATCGACTGGTCGGGAACACCGGGCCAAAACTAGTCCGGAGCAGCTACAGAGCGTGACTAACTCGGCGTCGGCGGAATCATCGGCGATGCACGTGCGCGGCAACGTGATAAATAGATCGTGAGGCAAGCTATGACGAATTATCGGCACTTCGCAATAGGGCGCGCCCTGCTGGTGCTGCCCCTGGTTCTGGTAGTCGGCTCGGCTGGCGCCCAGTCGAAAAAATCCAAATACAGCTGTGACGAGCCCAACCCGCAATCGCTCTGTAACCCCGGCAATACCTGCGGGTCTCCCTCCGCACCCTGCGAAGTGGATGTGAAGCGGACCCCCTATGCGGCCTCTGCCACCCCTCTGATCCCCGGCGCTAAGGGAAATTCTCTCTTCTGCATCAGACCGGGAACAACGGTGACATGGAAGAGCACTTCGAAAAACACCGGGTTTGTCGTTGATGTCAGCGACGCGTCTCCGTTCGATCCGGGCGGCGCCATCATTGGCGGAAGCGCTAAGGACGCTACTGTGGTTGCCAAGACCAGCGGCTGCTACAAATACTCGGTGGGCGCCTGCGTTTCGGGCGCATTGAATGGGATGTGCGCCAACGCCAGCGCCGAACTGGTCGTTACCAAGTAAGGCCGGACCGCTTAGCTCGGCGCTCCGAGAGCGAAAACGAAATCGGACGCTACCGAAATCAGTTCACCGTGAAACTAAAAATGCCATGCGACAATTCTGTCGCATGGCATTTCTCTTCTCCAGTGAGACTACATCTGGCCCATCTGGTAGTTTGAGTTCGTGATCGCCACCGTCATCTGCTTGCTGATTCCATTTACCTGAGTGCTGGCTACATGGTTCACGCCGGACGGCAACGTCGCAAACTGAACCGTCATGGTTACGGCATCGCTCGGATCGTTCAGATAGCTGGAGACGTTCATCGCTTGAATCGCTTTCTTCGCGCTGTTGAAGACCAGGGTCATCTGATCGCCGGGCTTCAGATAGTTCTTGATGACCAGGCTGGTGGTGCCGGCGGCACCGCCCATCTGCAAGGAAATGTTGCCCTTCTGATAGGCCTGCTGCAGCAACTGAGGATCTGGATGATACTGCTTCGCCAATGCGGCGACCTGCTGGCCGTACTGTTGAAACTCATCCGTCTTTTTCTCGACAATTCGCTGCTTGAGCCGGCCGCCGCTCGGTGGCGCCGGAGCGGGAGAGGAACTCAGCTGGGTCTTCTGCTGTTGTCCGTCCGGGCCGGTGCTCACTTGGTAGAGCACGGTTTTCTTTACTTCACCCTTGAGGCTGATGACCTCTTGCTCTTGCCAGGTGTAGTGGGCGAGAGCCGCTTTGTTGGCCGCGGAGGCCGCTTTGACCTCCTGCAGCTTCTGCGCCATCTCGGCATTCTGGGCATAGGCCGAGGTGGAAGGGACGAAGCTTACGGCGCAACCGGCCAGTGTCAGTGCTACCGCGTGAACTCGGACGGACTTGAATTGCATATAAAATCCTCTGCTTTCGATGGAATGCGTGGTTATGAGGCTACCCCTCGGTTTGGCGCTTGCCCATTGGCAGTAATGCCAATGGGCAAGCGCGGGAGCCTCGCGGCGCGCGGTCGGGAAAATTCGCCCTTGCCACGAACACTATTTCTCGGGTTTCTCCAGATGGCCGCCGAAAGCATAGCGCATCGCCGAGGTAATCTTGTTCGCGTAATCGGCCTCGCCGCGCGAACTGAACCGCTCATAAAGCGAAGCGGTCAGCACATGGATCGGCACGCCTTCATCGATGCCGGCCTTGATCGTCCAGCGGCCTTCGCCGGAGTCGGAGACTCTTCCACCAAACTTGGAAAGCGCGGGGTCCTCGGCCAGCGCGGCCGCCGTCAGATCAAGTAGCCACGAGGCGATGACGCTGCCACGGCGCCAGACCTCGGTCACCTCGGTGAGATTGAAGTCGTACATATAGTGCTCTGGGTCGCGAAGTGGCGTGGTCTCGGCATCGATTTCGCCCGCGTGTTTGCCGATGTCGGCGGCTTTCAACACACCCAGACCTTCCGCGTATGCAGCCATCATGCCGTATTCAATGCCGTTGTGCACCATCTTCACGAAATGGCCGCCGCCGCTCTCGCCGCAATGGAGGTAGCCGTCTTCGGCTGTGCTCTTAATGCCTTCACGGTTGGGGGTGCGGGGAATGTCTCCCTTGCCGGGGGCAATGGTCTTGAAGATGGGATCGAGATATTCGACGGCCGAGGTGGGTCCGCCGATCATCATGCAGTAACCGCGCTCCAGCCCCCAGACGCCGCCGGAGGTTCCGACGTCGACATACTTGATTCCCTTGGAGGAGAGCTCTTTGGAACGGCGGATATCGTCAATGTAGTAGGAGTTGCCGCCATCGATCAGAATATCGTCGGCCTCGAGGTGAGGCACGATCTGGTGGATGGTCTGGTCGACATATCCCGCGGGAATCATCAGCCAGATCGCGCGAGGTTTGGTCAGTTTGCTGACAAAATCTTCAAGGGAGCTCGATCCGGTTATCTCTTTTTTCTCGCTCGCCAGTTCTTCGACGACCTTCGGTGACATGTCGAAAACCACGCATTCGTGGCCATTTTTCGCGAGGCGCCGAACCATGTTCGCACCCATCCTGCCCAAACCCACCATTCCAAGTTGCATAGATCGCTCCAATCCGAAGTGTTTCTGGTTCGCCTGAAATCAACGCTGCCGCGCACAAATGTAGTCGCGCACATATCTTACATAATTAGCCATCGTTTAGCGGTTAAGGGGCCGAATTTTGCCCTTCCCGAGTTCTTGCAGGTCCGCGTCTTCACGCACCCGCTACCGTTATGGATGCGGCAAATGCGACCCGGGGTCTTTGCCGGCACCTCCCAAAATCATGCCTCAGGCCTCCTCCGCCCATAGAATTGGTTGCGGAGCGGCTCGCGGATTGCGGTCGCCTTCCAATGATTTCCCGTACAACGGCATTGCCCAGGAAAGGAAGACCACGGAATGCAACAGAATCCAGAGGCCGCCCGATTGGAAGAAGCGCGCACAGCCAGGAAACCCTGGAAAAAATGGGGCCCTTACTTGAGCGAGCGCCAGTGGGGCACGGTCCGCGAGGACTACAGCGCAGATGGGAACGCGTGGGACTATTTCACCCATGACCAGGCTCGCTCGCGCGCCTACCACTGGGGCGAAGACGGCATTGCAGGGATCAGCGACGACCAGCAGCTTCTGTGTTTCAGCCTCGCCCTCTGGAACGGCAAAGACCCGATTCTCAAGGAGCGAATGTTTGGCCTGACCAACAGCCAGGGCAACCACGGAGAGGACGTCAAGGAGTATTACTTTTACCTCGATAACACCCCGACCCACTCGTACATGAAGTACCTGTACAAGTATCCGCATGCGGAGTATCCGTATGTAGACCTGATCGAAACCAATAAGCGCCGGTCGCGCAGCGAGATGGAGTATGAGCTGCTCGATACCGGCATATTCGATCAGGACCGCTACTTCGACGTCTTTGTTGAGTATGCCAAGCAGGACGCGGAAGACATGCTGATCCAGATCACCGTGTCGAATCGCGGGCCGGAATCGGCCTCGATCGATGTGCTGCCCACGCTGTTGTTTCGCAACACCTGGACGTGGTGGCCGGGCACTCCCAAACCCTCGTTGAAGCAGGTTGCCGGCGACGGGCGCTGGCAGGTGATTGCAGCATCCCACTCGACGTCAGGCGACCAATACCTGTATTGCGAGGGCGATGCCCGGCTGCTCTTCACGGAAAATGAGACCAACAACGAGCGGATCTTCGGCACGCCCAACCCCTCGCCCTACGTCAAAGATGGAATAAATGACTATGTCATCGCCGGAAAAGAAAGCGCAGTCAATCCGGAAAATGCCGGGACAAAAGCTGCAGCCCATTATCGGCTGATCGTGGGAGCGGGGCAGAGCTCTACAATCCGTTTGCGGTTCTCGAATGTCGCTCCCGGCGCGATCGGTCACCCCTTCGAGAGCTTTGACTCGACGCTGCAGAAGCGTCTGCGCGAGGCCGATGAGTTCTACAAAGGTCTTGCTCCGGCCAAGGCGAGCGCCGATGAGGCCCTGGTGATGCGCCAGGCTCTGGCGGGAATGCTGTGGACGAAGCAGTATTTCTTCTTCGATGTCGACAAATGGCTGGACGAGCACGGCATCGATCCGATGAAGCCGGGCGGACGTGATGTGCGGAATCGCGACTGGTTTCATATGGTCAACCGGCACATCATCTCGATGCCAGACAAGTGGGAGTATCCGTGGTATGCGGCATGGGACCTGGCGTTTCACGCGATTGCTCTTTCGGCCGTCGACGTGGACTTTGCCAAGGAACAGCTCGACTTGATGCTGCAGGAGTTCTTTTTGCATCCGACTGGCCAGATCCCAGCTTACGAGTGGAACTTCAGCGACGTGAATCCGCCCGTCCATGCGTGGGCCACGATCTTTCTCTACCGCACCGAACAGGCCCTCCACGGCGAAGGCGACGTCGATTTTCTCAAGCGGTCTTTTGCCAAACTGGTGCTGAACTTCAGTTGGTGGGTGAACCGCAAAGACCGCCAGGGCAACAACCTTTTTGAAGGCGGTTTCCTCGGCCTGGACAACATCGGGGTCTTCGATCGCAGTGCGGCATTGCCTACGGGAGGACACCTCGAGCAGGCCGACGGCACGGCATGGGTCAGCATGTTTGCTCAGAATATGCTGGAAATTGCGGTCGAGCTTGCGGCCCATGACGCGTTCTACGAGGACATGGCGCTGAAGTTTGGGGAACATTTCATCTGGATTGCCGTCGCCATGAACCAGACCGGGCCGGACGGGATGTGGGACGAGGAGGATGGCTTCTACTACGACGTCTTGCGTCTGCCCGACGGCAGCGCCAGGCGCCTGAAAGTGCGTTCAATGGTCGGGTTGCTACCCTTGTGCGCGACCACTGTCATCGAGCCATGGCAGCGCGAACGGGTTCCGCGTGTACTGGAACACCTGCGCGGACGAATCAACCAGATGCCCGAGCTGCGCCACAGCATCCATACCACCGGAAAAGGTCATTTTGGGCATGCCGAACGTGGTATCGCAGCGCTGGTCAACGAGGAGCGGTTGCGCCGGATCCTCACTCGCATGCTGGACGAAAAGGAATTCCTTAGCCCTTATGGCATCCGTGCGCTCTCCCGCTATCACGAAGACCATCCGTATGTCGTCAATGTCGAAGGCAAGGAGTTCCGGGTGACCTATCTTCCGGCCGAGTCGGATACCGGGATGTTTGGCGGAAACTCCAATTGGCGGGGTCCGGTGTGGTTGCCGGTGAATGGTGTGTTGATTCGCGCCCTGCTGCAGTTCTATCTGTACTATGGCGACAACTTCAAGATCGAATGCCCGACCGGTTCGGGAAATCTAATGAACCTCTTCGAAGTAGCGCGCGAGATATCCGACCGGCTTACCAGCATCTTTCTGCGCGACGAGTCAGGCCGCCGCCCGGTCTTCGGAGGCACGGAGAAATTCCAGACCGATCCGGAATGGAAGGACTACCTGCTGTTCTACGAATATTTTCATGGAGACAACGGCGCCGGGCTGGGAGCCAGCCACCAAACTGGATGGACCGGCGCCATCGCGAAGCTCATCGATCTCTTCGGACGGGTCGACGCTGAACAGTATCTGGAGGGTGGCAAGCTGAGCAGCTTCAAGACCCGAGATTGACGCGGAGGTAATTCTGGTCATTCCTCGGCCGAAAAGACATCTGCCACGCCGGAAAAGGAATCCAAGGAATTGATCAGGAGCGCAACCATGGCCATAGCAACCAGCAAGATAAGAATCCTCGGAAAGCCGAAGCCGCCCCAGACCGGAGAGTTCTCATCGAAAGTTGTCAAAGAACCGGCTACAGGGTCGAAACAGAAACCCGAGAAGAAGGCGTCGTAGCCAAGCGTTGGAAGGCAGAGATACTTTCGCTGCGACACCCCTCGTACAGTGATAAACCCGGGCCTAATAGGGCTTTTGCCGAGGCGTTTGGATCGCGGCCACCGGCTATGCAGTCGGTAACGCGAAAAACACAACCTCGAAATCTCTATTTAGTCCGCTTGTCCGTACCCGGAGGGTGACGGACTCCACGGTGAAGAGCGTCTTTGCTCGAGTGTTCCGCCTGTTTCGATTTCATTTCCTTGATTGCCTTGCGCGGCGGCTCGGACTTTTTGCCATATGCGGGCATATCGTTTCCTCCCTTCCTCGCGGGAAATCATCGATACAAATTTGATGCACAAAGGCTCTTAGAAGAACGTGTGCATCATCCACCAGATGAGAAACAGCGCTACGACGCCAAGGACAACGTGGGCGATCCAGTCTCCTGCGGTCCTGGGTTTGCCAAGATTGAACACGCAGGCATAGTAGCACGAGGCTTGCCCGGGCGTGTTTAACGGCTCCAGTTGTCGATGAGGAAGGTGCAGATTTTTTGGCTCCTCAGGTAGGACTCGAACCTACAACCCTTCGGTTAACAGCCGAATGCTCTGCCATTGAGCTACTGAGGAGTGTCGCTAGCCGCAAACTGGCGTTTGCGCGCTCGCCTTTGCGTGCTCTTTGAGTATCTCAAATGCACTCCGCAGCGTCAAAATTTCCCTACTCCAGCTCCCCCCTCATCGCTGCGGCGGAGGCAGGGTCAGACGCAGGCAAGGTCGGTTGGAGAAAGCGTCAGTAGAGTAGCACCGCGATGGTGTAGCCGGAGAAGCCTCCGCTTGCGCTGGAACATGCGCCGACCACGGCGCGCTGGTAATTCTTCGTTTGGAGCCGCTCCTCGAGCTCGGGGGGCAGTTTTGACAGATCGGCGCCCTGCCAGCGCATGATAAAGGCGGGCTTGGTTGGACCAGCAGAGCCGTGGTCCATTTCACAGGTCTTTCTGGCGTCGGGGTTGGACCCTTCGACCTGGATTCCACGCACCATGAGCAGCTTCCCGATTGCCGCTTCTACCTGGTCGTCGGAGAGGTTGGGAATGATGCGCGCAAAATCGGCCACAGCGTAAAGCGTGTCGCCGCGCTGAACGACGCTGAAGCCGACCGCAGTCAGCCTGCCATCGAGAATGTTGGCGCGATGCGGAGGAGAATTCATCCACTCCTTCTGGATTGACTCCGCGCTCGAGCCCTGCGCGATGTTTTCCGCGATGGTCTGAAAGTGCGCGCCGGCCTGGCCGGCGCGAGCATCGAGGCTCGGCTCCCCGGGAAAGCCGTGAGACAGCTGCCCGTTTTGAAGAATGAGGTCTGCATGTGCCTTAGCGGCCTGGGCAAGCGAATCGTCCCATTGCAATGGCGCGAGCCCTTGCTCGGTGCGAACCGCGTTGGTCATATTGAAGAGATCCTGCTCCGCGGAAGATCGGGCGGAAACAGTTGACTGCGCTACGCAGATTGCCGCGCTCGCAATGAGTGGTAACCATGCCCCGCGCCGGAGAAGCTTTTGGATTGCTGCAGTTGGAAGCATTATTTTTCTCTCGCGTCAGGTGTTCGTCTTTTCGGCGTGTCGTTGCCTTTTTGCTTGGATGCATTCCACCGGGACAGCGTAAGAGATTCTGGCATAAGAAGTTCTTTCCGGACCCTTGGTTCTCGAGCCTGGATGCTGTTTGGGCAGCTCGCTCAACCGCAGCTATGCGATGATTCTTTCTTGAGCACCCCAGCCAACGCCCCGCTCGAAGTGTCCGCAATCTCCAGTGTCTGGACGCGCTGGAGCCGGCAACCGCTGGCGCTTTTCGGCGTGGCCGTGTTGGTTGTATTTGTGAGTGCGGCGATTTTTGCCCCCCATCTCGCCCCGGCCGACCCGGCCGCGATCGACCTCACGCAACGTTTGAGCCCGCCCTCGGCCGCGCACTGGTTCGGCACTGACGAGTTGGGCCGCGACATTCTTTCCCGCACGATCTTTGGCGCACGAATCTCGCTCTTCGTCGCTGTTTCCGTCGTCGGTTGTTCGTTAACTTTGGGATTGGTGCTCGGCGGCATTGCCGGATTTTATGGCGGGATGCTTGACGTCGCGCTGAATGTCTTTCTCATGAATGCTTTTCTCGCCCTACCCGGCATCCTGCTGGCGATTGCCTTCGTTGCCTTCCTCGGGCCCGGGATGCGAAACCTCGTACTGGCGCTCTCCATCGGCGGATGGGTCGGCTACGCCCGCCTGGTGCGGGCCCAGGTGCTCGCTGTCAAGGAAAAGGAATTCGTCGAGGCCGCCAGGGCGATTGGCGCCTCGGACCTGCGCATTTTCACGCGTCACATCTTGCCGAATATTTTGCAACCGCTCATTGTCCAGGCCGCGATCGGCATGGCGGGGGTCGTGCTTGCCGAAGCGACGCTCAGCTTCCTGGGCCTCGGAGTGCCTCCCCCAGCCGCGAGCTGGGGAAACATGCTCAACGACGCGCGGTCGCATCTCTTCGACTCGCCGCATATGGTGCTGTTTCCGGCGCTGGCGATTATGTTCTGTGTGCTGGCGTTCAACTTTCTCGGCGACGCGCTGCGCGATTATCTCGATCCGCGCACGCGTCTCTCAATCGGGCTCTGAACGGCCATGCGAGTTGGCGTCATTTCCGATACGCATGGCCTGTTGCGGCCAGAGGCTGTGGCCGCGCTCAGTGGCGTCGACCACATCCTTCACGCCGGGGATGTTGGCGACCCCGCCATTCTCGACGCGCTCGCGGCACTTGCGCCGCTAACAGCCATCCGCGGAAATATCGACCGCACCGGGCTTTGCGCGAGTCTTCCAGCAGCCGAAATTGTGGACCTTGGCGGGTCGACGATCTACATGTTGCACAGCCTCGAGGACATCGATCTTGACGCGGCCGCCGCGGGGTTCGACATCGTCATCAGCGGCCATTCGCACCAGCCCGTGATCGAGAGCCGAAAGGGCGTTCTCTATTTGAACCCGGGAAGCGCCGGCCCGCGACGCTTCTCTCTTCCGGTTTCGATTGCATTTCTGCAGTTGGGCAGCGCGGAACCGGTCGCTGATATTCTGCGTTTGTTATAGCGTTGAGCAGTGATTCTGCCGCATGCTATCTGCGGCATCTCAGGCAATGACCTTCACTCCCTCCACCATCGCCGGATTGGTAATCGCCGCGAGTTTCGCCGCTGGGCTTAACGTCTATGCGACGGTGCTCACGCTGGGCATTCTCGCTCGTGTGAATTGGGTCGAGCTTCCTCCCGGCCTTGAGGTGCTCGCAAATGGCTGGGTGATCGGAGCCAGCGCGACGATGTTTGTCCTGGAGTTTTTCGCGGACAAGATTCCCGCCTTCGATCTGATCTGGAATGCCCTGCACACCTTTGTGCGGATTCCGCTGGCGGCGCTGTTGGCCTACCGCGCTTCTCTGCAGCTCTCGCCGGAGATGCAGCTGCTCGCGACTGTCGGCGGCGCGCTGATCGCAGCGGCCGCGCATTCTTCAAAAACGGCGGCGCGGACATTGATAACCCCCAGCCCCGAACCGATCTCCAACATCGCGCTCAGCACCGGCGAAGACGCGGCGGCCATCGGCCTCACCTGGACAGCCACCCATCATCCGTTGATCGCGGGAAGCGTCGCCGCCGGTTTCACGCTCGCCGCCATCCTCGCGGCGCATTGGATCTGGCGCGCCGTTTCGAAGACGTGGAAAAAGCTCGTCAGTCCACAGCGAATTCCCGCATAGCCCCACATAGTTCTTTGGCCGCGAGGATTTTCGCGCAACAACCGGAGACAGCCGGGAAAAAGAGATTTATGCTTTCAGTCGAGTTGTCAACCCCGCAAAGAAAGCCATTCGAGGAATGAAGATGACGAACTGTCTCAGAAGAATCGCACCAGCGGTAATCGCTTCCATGCTCACTCTTGGCGCCCTGACCGTATCCACCGCCGCCCAGAGCACCGCCAAAGCCCCGGCTGGGTCGACGGCCTCCACCGCCATGACGGCGCAAATGATCGATATCAACTCTGCCACCAAAGCCCAACTCAGCTCACTTCCTGGGATCGGGGACGTGTACTCGCAGAAGATCATCGATGGACGGCCCTATCATGCGAAGACCGACCTGAAAACCAAAGGGATCGTTCCAGCCGCAACCTACAGCAAGATCAGCAGCATGATCATCGCCAAGCAGCCAGCGAAGTAGCAGGGAATGAAGCAACAGTGAATTTGGAGCACCGGGCGGGAATTGAACCCTGACGGGATGTTGATACGGCGTAAGTTACTGATTTCAGATTGCCACGGGTGCCATAGTTGCCACGACTGCTATGGCACGTCGCACGATTTCGCACGACAGTGTGACCAAATCATTCAGGCTTGTTAGCTGGTTTGGAGATAACGAATGAATCCTGTGTTGATCGGTGAAGGCGGCCTTTCGGGAACAGGAAGAAGCGAACTGAATAAGGCTGTCCCGCACTCCAGTTCTGCACTGACACCGCCGAGCGGTAAGTGAGCGTCTCGTCCGCAATAGTGATGTTTTCCGAATAGTAGAAAGGAATTGGTATTACCGCCCTGTCATCACCGAGTACAGGCTTTGTGACGGCGAAGCCGCGAATCTCATTCGTTGTGTTGAACCTGCCTGGGTAGCCACCTTTTAGAGCCAATTCCGAGGCTGACGTGAGAGGGCTTTCGGATTCTGGGCAATCAGGAGGAGCGCATACTCCTATTCAGTTCTTGTTATCGCAGCGCGGCGGGATTGTTCCGCCTGCGCGTGAGCGTTCGCTGCGAACGCTCACGCTGGCCGAAGGGGAAGACATCTCACGAGGTCTTGCTTCCGGTTCTTCGATTCGTGAGATCGCCAGAGGGCTGCAGCGGGCTGCCTCGACGGTGAGCCGCCGCGGAGGAACCCACGGCTGGCCTTGCCGTGTCGGCTGCCCCGTGGGAGCGCGTAGGGCTATCATCAAAGAATGAATACGAACGAAATAATCGCTCAGCTAGACACCGAAATTGCTCGCCTGCAAGAAGTGAAGAGCATCCTCTTCGGTACAACTACCACCCGGGCAAAACGCGGCCGTCCCAATAAGGCCAGCGTTGCAGTGATCGCGCCCGTCGCGGCAAAACGCATCCTGTCGCCTGAGGCACGTGCGAGAATTGCCGCTGCGCAAAAAGCGCGCTGGGCAAAAGTTAAGAAGGCGAAGAAGGCCGCTTAACAGCGGAACCTCCGTGGACTTGCGTCATATCGCAGGCTCAGATGACATTTTCCGCTGGTCTTCGGGCGATAGTCGGAATCGAAAGGCGGCCAAGTAAAGGGTTGACTCGCACGCTGCCCCTCGTCTCTTCGATCCGTTTGCGCTACGCCGACTTGGGATGGAGGGCAACCCGGACTTTCTCTACATGGGTACCGTGACTGCGAATGGCTTCGTGGAGCTGATCTCCAGTGACGCCGAACTCTTTGGACCAGTAGGCAACATCAGATGCCATTTTCGGATTGATCTCTTTCGGATCATGTGGACCCTTTGTGTGTTCTTCGTGAATCGTGTGCGGCTCGTGCGCTTTTGGTGCATCGTGATGCTCGGACATTTGATATTCCCCTTTTTGTCTTGCATAGTGTGGATGACCAAGGAGTCGATGGCGATGCCTTGCTGGACCAAAACGTCTGAAACGTACGCTTCGAACTCAATTGCGCCTAACGTCGATTCGGCAAATCAGAGCTTTGGGAGGCGTCGCGGCCGAAGCCTGCGTCCTAGAACCGGTACGATGGACGGTGAGGCGACGTTATGTCATTGAACGAAATCCCTGCGTCACGCCAACACGCTTCGACCGGCCCCACTAAACCGCAACTGCCGGAACCCAGTCACGCCGAGCGCGTGCGTACACTCGTTTCTCTTGCCTCCGTCGCCACTTTATCGACCCTCTCCCGAAAGCATTCGGGATTTCCTTTCGGGTCCTTGATGCCCTTCGCACTCGATCCTGCTGGTCGGCCAATTTTCCTCATTAGCAATATGGCCATGCATACTCAGAACCTTAAGACCAATCCGCGGTGCAGCCTCTTCATTGGGCAACCTCTAGCCGACGGAGATCCGCTCGGGGCCTCGCGGGCGACCATGATCGGTCATGCCGAACCGGTCGGCGAACACGAGACTGCATCTGTCCGAGAAATCTACCTTGGCCGCCATGAAAACAGCCGTTATTGGGCTGACTTCTCCGACTTCGGCTTCTTCCGGCTTCAACCCATTGACCTTTATTATGTCGGCGGTTTTGGGGTGATGGGATGGGTCGAAGCGAAGGACTACGAAGATGCCGCTCCTGACCCGCTCGCGGAAGCCGCGTCCGGAATCCTGGGTCACATGAACGCAGACCACGTCGATTCGATGGTGCTGCTGGCCCGTTCGCAAGCGCACATCGAAGCGGCAGAGGCGACGATGACTGCCGTCGACCGTTTGGGCTTCAATCTTCGGTTGAAAACGGACGATGGGATGAAGGGTACCCGAATCAATTTTCCTCGGGAGGTGTCCAGTCCGCAAGACACGCGGACCATCCTTGTGGAGATGGTCAGGCAGGCGAAGCAATAATCTTGCTTTCACCTCCTCGAGTTGACCGGGAGCGCCACCTGCGTCGCATAAACGGTAACCGGCCATTCGAGCTCATCGCCCTCAGCAGAGAAGAGGCACTCGTGCGGATGGCAAGTGTACGAGATGCCGACTATACGGCAACTTGCCAATTGAACGCTTACGCCTAGTGCTGGGGAGCACTGGATCGGCTGGATCGCTTAGTGATTGCGCTCTTCGGCAATCGCGGAACAACCTGGACGCCCGCCCAAAGCGTTGCGATCGTTTGCTCGACCACGAGAACCTGGTCAGGCAAGTTGGGCACAACCCCTTGCATAACCATGAGTGTGGCGAGGCCAAAGATCGAGTACCACCACGTGTGGGCTACCACTGTGTCGTCCTTGCTTGGCAATCCTTCAGCCCCGGCAACGTCGAAAAAGAGCTGCACGAAACGCTCGAATAACGGCCTGCCCATGTCGTCGATATATTGTCCAGCGCGGACGCCGTTGCGGTTCTCGGGCCCGAAGAAGACGTTACGGAACTGCTGTGGATGGGCAATGCAGAATTGAATCAAGCCGCGTGAAGTCGCAAAAAGACGCTCTTTCGGTGCAAGATGTTTCGCGGCGATCGCGTCGAAATTCTGAACCATCAGCTCGATCGTCTCGCTGCTCAACTCCGCAAGAATGTGCCATTTGTCGGGGAAATGCTGATAGATAACGGCGTGGGTATAGCCGATCTCTTTGGCGATCTCGCGAAGCGTCACGGCCTCGTATCCGCGATCGGCAAACATTTTGCTGGCAGCCGCAAGGATTTCGCCCCGCAACCTCTCCTTGCGCTCTAACCGGCGACTTGGTGATGTGGATGTCACTTCGTTTAGCTTAATTCGTTTTGACGCTTCAAGCGACCAAATGTTGATTTATAACCATTGGTAGACAACCACTGCTTATTTTGCAACCATTGGTTAATTATGGTCTCTAATTGTTAGGTCGCATATTTGGAGTGGCGGCCATATACGAGGCAATAGGAGGGTGCGATGAAAGTTCTAGTGATTGGAGCAGCGGGCAAGAGCGGAGAGGCTCTGGTCAATGAGGCGTTGGCTGCTGGGCATAAGGTGACAGCTTTCGTGCGTGGGGCCGCGCAGTACAAGAAGGCGAATGTCAGAGTTGTTGCGGGAGACGTGCTGGACGCGGCCGCGGTCGATGTAGCGGTCGCCGGACAGGATGCGGTAATCGACGCGCTGGGCGGCAAGACGCCCTGGAAAGTGACGACGATGGAAACGAGCGCGGCACACAATATTGTGGACGCGATGCGGCGCAATGGCGTGCGGCGCTTGCTGAAGATTTCAGTGGTGGGTGCGGGCGAGAGCGTCAAGAACGCTGGCTTCTTCAACGAGCACGTACTCATGCGGACTTTTCTGCGGGGTCTGCTGATAGACAAGGCGGGCATGGAAGCCGAGATCGAAGGCAGCAACTTGGACTGGACGCTCGTGCGACCGCCGATGTTGACCGACCGCGAAAAGACCGGCGTTGCCAAGGTGCTAAGCACGGAGGGCGGCGAGAAGGCACACAAGATTGGGCGGGCTGATCTGGCAGCCTTCATCGTGCAGCAACTGGAAAGCAGCCGGTATGTGCGTCAGGCCGTGACAGTGACGACCACATAGCAAGACCTGGGCGAGGACCAGCCAGCTTTCTTGTCAAGGCAATCCGATCGGCTGTGTAAAGGCCTGTAACAATTCATGCGACAGATACCTGTGGAAACTCACGGAACTAGCGGAGTGCTAGCTGCGCAAGTCACAATCTCGGGCGTTCACCCCAGAGCACAACTTCGTTCACGAAAGGATATTTATTATGTCAAACTTCCCTACGCCGCTTGAAGAAGTCATTCATCATAACGTTATTAAAAACAACAAAACAGGCGGCCCGACGCTTGATGTCGGGCAAATGAAGTTACTCTGGAGGGCCTTAGGAGAACACACGGGCTACACGTTCTCTATCTTTGAGAGCACGTTCGCGCCGGGCACGGGTATTCCGCTTCATAAACACCCCTTTCCAGAATTCTTCTATGTGCTGGAAGGCAATCTGTCGATCGGATATTGGAACAACCAGGGCGTCACTGAGTGGGACGCGTGCGAAGCTGGGGAAAGTCTGATGGTGCAGCCCAATGCGCCTCACACGTTCTTCAACAAGAGTGAGCATCCTTGCCGCATGCTGAGTGTGTCAACGTATCACCACGAGCGAATGATGAAGGATGCGGTGCATCCGGATGGCAGGACAGACTACCTGCCCGCTCAACTCACTCAGGCCGATCTTCAGAAATTGACGAAGTCGATGGAGAAGAATCAGGCTTTCCTTGTTGCAGACCATGTTTAGAGACCATGCTTAGTATGGTGCATTTCTTGAGTTTGCCCTTTGAACTGAAGAGATGCACCGCATTGTGTGCCTACAAACTTCTGGGCAGTGAAAGCTCAAGTAACCGCCACTCGGCCAGCTGCACCCGTTAGCCGGCGAGTGTCCGAGTAGCCGACTACACGTCCATGTAGAAACGCATCGTCAATGACTAGTTGGCGACAATCCGCCAACTAGTCATTGTCCACTTCGCCGGACAGAGGGCGGCCGGAGATCCCAGCAGGGATCCTAGTCGCCGGGCTACGTGGCGATTTGACATGGGGTCGGGAAATAGAACTGCAGTAAACTGCACCGCAGCGCTTCGGGTGCAATTCTTCTATTTACGCGACTCGCGGCCCTTCCTGTCGAGGCAGCTTTGCACCTCAGCCTTGATGACTTTGGGATCCGGTGGCTTCGCGATGGCAAAGAGAGGATCCTCGGCACTCTTTACAATCTGCTGATCGAATTCCTGCGGCGTTTCAGAAGCCGCGTCAGGAAATCCAAACATGGCTCCTCCTCTCTGGAATTCTGCCTTGTAATTGGAATCCAAAGCGATATCGGCGGGGATTTTTTCTTCCAGCCGCAAATCCTGTGGGCCGAGATAAAGGAATGCGTCCACCAGGTCTTCCATCGGCTTTTGTAGCATCTTGGGAAATTCGTTATGAACATTGCAGTCCTGATCAATCCGGATTGGTGGCGGCAGGAAACGACCTAACTCCAGCGCACCTAGCCAGGTTCCCTTGGCCCGCGCCAGTGATGGGATCGGCCAGGTTGCAAATGGGCTGCCCGACAGGGTGGGCACGCTCGTATCGAACACGCCGAGATCGCTGATGACAAAGGTGAGGTTCGGATAGTCCTTCTCATACATCGAAACAGCGCTGGCGCGTACTTCGTTCATGTGAAACATGTGAAACGTTCCGTAGAGCATGAGCGCCTTGCGGTGTTTCGACAAAACTTCTTTCTCCATTACGGAAGCAGCGCTAGCGTCCCGGTGAACAAGTCTTATGATGTCGTCGTTACTCTTGATCTGATCCCAATCAATGGGAGGCTCGCCAGCCAGAACCCGGAGTCGCCTTTCTGGCGGTAGCTTCTGATTCAGTGCCCGCACTAGAGGGAAAAATTGCTCAACAAATTCCGACGCCCCGTTTGCCGGCTGACCAGTTTTTCGCCATACCTTCTGGACTTCCGTGAACGGGACATTCTCTCCGGCTATGTACCGGTCCAGGATAGGTTGATAGAGTGAATTGCCGAACTCAACTTCAATGTCGTTCACCTTTTCCGCAAACGCAGGGTTGCGGATCAGCGAAAAGATGAAGTCGTTCAAATCTTGCATCCCGTGGCCTTGTGGCATGGCAACCACTTCGTATTTGTCGAAGGCGGCGAGGATCGAAGGTACAGCAGGCTCTGGAATTGGTTCTGAGCCAGTCGGCTTCGCCTGCTGCTGCGATTGAGCGCGGCTTACTGTTGGAGTCGCTGCCAACAGGAACAACAGCAATGCGGTGCCGAATGAGCGAATCAATCGATGTAAGTCGGGATTTTTAGATCGTTCCTCCGAAAGTATCCTTTCAAATATCCGATCTCGGATTTTCCCGCCGAAACAGAAGCGATTTCGTAGCAATACGCGCCAGCTCGGAAGATTTATGGGGCTCATTTCTTGCTGCACAACTGCCCTAAATTTAAGAGGTTCCGTTATGGGCTGGACTCTTCCAGTCTCTACCTTCGTAACGACGACACACGTCTTCTCAACCTTTTGGTCGAACATGGGACACTCTTCCTTCCTGGATTTACCAGTTGTCGGCACCGCACGATGCACGTCAGCACGCTAAAGAGCGACTGGCGTCAGGGATGTCTGAAAGAGAGCTATGCGGGGGACCGCGGGTAAGAGAAGCGGAAAGCCGTGGCTTCGGTTCGAGGAAGAAGTCTTCAACTTGGAGCCAGCCGACTATCAACACGGCCAGGAACAAAAGCACAAAGTAGACAGGCAGCGCGAGCGTCACCTGGTCAAAAGCATGACCTAGGCTTGATGCAGTGGCGACCGACAGCATCAGTACAAAAGCGACGGTGCACATGACCACCATCGCCCAAGCAAATTGACCGAACCGAGACGGTTGCTTCGCCCTATTCATTGCAGACATGCTACATCGGACTCTCAGCTATTGCCAACGGGCCAAATCACTCATTTGACCTGCTCAGATCGATCTGCTTCTTCGGCAAGTTGCCGACAAACCGGCTATTCGAAAGCTGCCCGAGCCTTCTGTAAAGTCGAGATTTCGGTAGGTTTACTGTAGCCTTGCGTCAGTTTTTCTGCTCAAGCCATCCGCTGGGACAATGTAGGGATTATCGAAACCGCCGCAAAGATCAAGGCTTCTATGGAACATGATGAAGGAAACATCGACGAGATGGTTCTCGCGCTTTTGCACCTGACGACGTTCAAAGATGGCCCTAGTATGCGTGCCTGGAAGGGGCAAGACTGGGCTGCCATGGAGCGTCTCTACAAAGCCGGTTATATTGACGATCCAAAAAACAAGGCCAAGTCTGTGAGGATGACGGAAGAAGGACTGGAAAAATCGCGAGAACTGTTCGAACGGTACTTTGTTCGGAAGGCCTAGTCGCTTTCACACGAAGTTTCCGTAAATCCCGACTTCGTCGAGACTCGACGACGTCCAAAACCGCATCACTTCCGGGTTGCCGACGATTCAACCGTAGTCTGAAATCTGACCTTCGATCCGGTTGAATGAGCGTGTTGGCCGGTTCGCGTCAAAGGATACCAACGTTGTTGACATTCGTAAGCGATATGGTCACTATATATTGCTATGCAACATATGCGGGTGAAACTGTTCGATCGGGAACTGAAAAGGGGCAGCGCGGAACTGCTCATCCTGTCGTTGATCGAGCACCGTCCGCGACACGGGTACGAGATCAGCAAGCTGATCGAGCAGCGATCGGAAGGCGTGCTCAAGTTCAATGTCGCCTCGTTTTACCCACTGCTCTACCGGCTGGAGAAGCGCGGATTCATATCCGGGCGCTGGGTGGAAAAGGCCGGCCAGCGACGACGCCGGTATTACGGTCTCACGGCGCAGGGCAAGACGGTCCTTAAGGAGCAGCGCAGTTCCTGGGCTGAGTTTGTCAACGCAATCGATCGCATCACGGCAGGCGAGCATGCTTGACTGGACATTGGAGATTCGCGCCGCAATCGCCAGGCTGGAGATGGACGCCGCACTGAGAATCCTCGCTGGTCGAAGAGCTGTCGCAACACCTCGCCGACTGCTACAACGAGCTGCGCGCCAATGGCGTAGACGATGCTGAGGCCTGCGCACTCCTGAAGGCGGAACTTAACGACGGCACCCTGGTTGCGGAGTTGAAGCCGCTGCTCTCGCCATCGCCGGAGGCCGCAGTTCCAGGGATCGACAAGCGCGAGCGAATGCTTGCCGGAGTCGGAAATGACGTGCGCCAGGCACTGCGGTTGTTGCGGTTCAATCCGGGATTTGCAGCGGTGGCGGTCCTTTCGCTCGCGCTCGGTATCGGAGCCAACACCGCCATCTTCGAGCTGATCGACGCCGTATTGATGCGTACCTTGCCCGTGCCCTCGCCGCAGCAACTAGCCGATATCCAGGAGATTCACGGAGGGCGCATGGGCAGCACGGTTGCACGGCAGAAAGAATTCTCCTTCGCTATCTGGGACCAGTTGCGGCAGCAGCAGAAAGCCTTCTCTAGCATTGCCGCATGGAGCACGGAGCGGTTTGACCTGGGAGAGGGCGGCGAGGCGCGCTACGCCGAAGGGATGTGGGTCAGCGGCAGTCTCTTTCAGGTTCTCCAGGTGCAGCCGATGCTTGGCCGGCTGATCGCCGAGAGCGACGACTATCGCGGGTGCGGCGTCCGCGGAGCTGTGATCAGCAACGCGTTTTGGCAGCGGGAGTTTGGCGGCCGTTCCAACGTCGTTGGCAGCAAGCTCTCGCTCGACGGACATCCCTTTGAGATTCTCGGTGTGACACCGCCGAGCTATTACGGCCTTGAGGTAGGTCGCAACTTCGATGTTGCCCTGCCCCTTTGCAGCGAGCCAGTGCTTCACGGGGAAGGCGAGTGGACCGCGGACTCGACCACGTGGTGGCTGGCTGCGATCGGGCGTCTGAAAGCTGGATGGAGCTTCAAGCAGGCTTCCGCGCAGCTCTCCGGAGTCGCGCCCGGAATCTTTGCCGCTACCCTCCCCGCCGAGTACGACGCGGCGGAGAGGAAAGATTATCTGCGGTTTTCCTTGCAGGCCGAGCCCGCAGCCACAGGCGCTTCACCCCTGCGTAAGCAATATGCAGCACCGCTGTGGGTGCTGCTCTCTATCTCTGGACTGGTCTTGTTGATTGCGTGTGCAAACCTGGCCAACCTGATGCTGGCCAGGGCAGGTGCGCGGCAGCGAGAGATGGCTTTGCGGGTGACGCTCGGCGCCTCCCGCTTGCGGCTGATCCGGCAGTTGCTTGCGGAGAGCTTGCTGCTTGCGCTGACCGGTGCAGCCATTGGCATCGCGTTGGCCCAGGTGTTGGTCAGGGTTTTGGTTGCCTACATTGGCGGCTCTCAGGATTCTGTTTTTCTTCCCACTTACCCCGATCTTCGGGTTCTGTCTTTCACGTTTGGAGTGGCGCTGTTGACCTGCGTGCTGTTCGGAGTAGCGCCCGCGATCCAGGCAGCCAATGCCGATCCTGGGACGGTGATGAAAGCAAGCGGACGCGGGTTGACCGCGGGACGCGAGCGCTTCCTGCTGCGCAGAGGACTGATAGTTTCGCAGGTTGCGCTCTCTCTGGTGCTGCTGGTGGGGGCGCTTCTCTTTGTGCGCACCTTCAGGAACTTGCTCAATCTCGATGTTGGCTTTCGGCAGGACAACATTCTCGTCGCCGATTTCGACTTTTCGCCTCTCAAGGTTGCTGCGTCCAATCGTCTCGAATATAAGCGCGAGCTCCTGGAGAAGGTGAGGAATACGCCCGGAGTCATTTCGGCGGCGGAGACTTCAATTGTTCCGTTGAACGGTGATGGATGGAATGAATTCATCGATGTTCCGGCCGCGTCAATCTCCCGCAAGCTGGTGTACTTCAGTGGAACGAGCCCGGGATATTTTGGGACGCTGCAAGTCCCCATGATCGTCGGTCGGGATTTCAGCGAAACCGATACGCCTCGCTTCGCCGCTTGTGGCGATCGTCAACCAGCGGTTCGCGCGAAGCTTTTTCCCCGGCTCCAACCCCATCGGCAAAACCTTCGAGCGCAGACGAAGTGGCGGAAAGCCCAACTTGGTCTACCGTGTCATCGGCCTTGTCGGAGACACCAGGTACCGCGATCTGCACGAGGATCCCGTCCCGATCATCTTCGTGGACGAGTACCAGATCGTCGATCCAGGCACGGATTCCACGTTCCTGGTGCACTCCAACCTGGCTCCGTCCGCCCTGATTGCGTCGTTGAAAGACATGGCGACCCAAACCAGCCCCGCCATTGTGTTGAACTTTAGCGTCTTCAGGACATCGGTTCTGGAAAAGCTCACGCGGGAGCGGCTGATGGCCACGCTGTCCGGTTTCTACGGAGTTCTCGCGGCCGTCCTCGCCATGGTCGGCATCTACGGCATCATCTCCTACATGGTGGTCCGGCGAAGAAATGAGATTGGCGTGCGCATCGCGCTCGGAGCGGGAAAGGCCAACGTTCTGGGAATGATTTTGCGCGAGGCATTGGTGCTGCTTGTCATCGGCCTGGTTGTGGGAACAGGTTTGGCTGCGGCAGCGGGAAGCGCCGCGCGGAGGATGCTCTTTGAGCTCAAGCCGATCGATCCACTGACGCTGGTGCTTGCGGCCATCGGGCTAACGATTATCGCCATAGCGGCCAGCGCCATTCCAGCGGCGCGCGCCGCTGGCGTCGATCCAATGCAGGTGCTCAGGGAGGAATGAGCATTATCAGTTGTCCATAAATCGCAAACGCACTCAGCGAACTTTGTCAGCGTAAGAACCTCCTGGGTTCGGCGCTCTGGACGTATGACGGGCCAACCGGAATCTATGAGTCCGCACCGACGTTACTTCCGTATCGCAGACAATTCACCCAAAAGAAGCAATTAGAGGCGTCTCAAACACCTGGGTTTTCCCAAAGCTCGATGGCCTCCCTTGAGAGCGAGAGCCGCGATTTCGTCACATTCCTTGGAGCGGAAAGGAAGGCTTGAGCGTCCATTGGATAAATTCCCACGTACATGCGCTGTGTTTGTAGTTCTGGGGAATGATGCCTTAGTAGTTCGATTCTTTGGCTTTCTGGTCTTGCTTTTCGGGCTGCCCGGCAAGGGCCGGATTTTTCAGGAAAGTGAGTTTTTCATGAAAAGCATCTGTAGGATGCCGCTTCTTTTCCTTGGCCTTTGCCTCTCGACGCTTGCAGGGGCGCAAGCCGGTGTAAAGTTGCTTGTAAAAACCGACATGGACTGCAACTGGAAGCTCGATGGGCGACCCATGGACCCGCTCAAGGCCGTCAACTCCAAGGTCGTTCCAGTCTCACCGGGCGAACATCTCATCCAGGCTGCTACCGCCGATGGTGTGACCAAAAGTCGCATTAAAGCGGAGGTCGATCAGGGCCAGAAGATAGTCGAGATCCAACTGAAGGATGAACACGATAAGGAACTGAAGAGGCAGCAAGAAGAGACAATCAGAAAACAAGCCGAGGCCGAAGCCGCGCTGCATCCCACCTGGACCGACCCCGACACCGGGCTGATGTGGGCCAAAAAGGACAACGGCTCGGATGTGAACTGGAACCAGGCCAGCGAGTATTGCACCAAATTACAGCTTGCGGGCTACAACGACTGGCGCCTGCCCACCATAGATGAGTTGCAAGGGATAGATGATCCCAGCGCCAGTGTACAAGCAGTGTTTGATGAGGGTTCTGTCGTTGGCGTGCACGTTAGCGGGAATCTCAAGCTCAGCGGATGGCACTGGAGCAGTTCTCAAGGAGATGCTTCGGGGGGGCCATGGCATTTCAATTTCGCCAATGAGAAGCCTGGAGACACCTTCCCTCTTGGTTTCAGCTACAGTATGCGTGCGCTGTGTGTGCGTCGTTCAGGAGAATGATGCGGTTCTTTGTTCCTTTCGCTTCGCGGGTTCCGGATGTATCACGTCAGTACTCTATCGGAGCTGCTCCGCGAGAAGGGACTTGCGCAGCGCGGTGAGGACAGGGGCGGAGCAGGTCGGATAGAGCGGTTTGAAGGAAGCCGGTGGTGCGGCGGCAACGGGTGTTGGCTATGGGGTTTGAATCGTCCTGGCGGGCAACGCAGTTAGTTGAGTGGGATAGCGTATCGGGCGGAAGGGTGTGCAAGAAGGAGGCGAAGAGCAGCTCAAGTAGGACCGGACGGATAGTGGAAGGCCTGCCGAGAGGCTATTTCCGGTCTGGAGGCGCACGTGGAGTGGGCATGTCTGGGAACACGCAATCGTCGCCACGCTGGTCCAGCTTCTATGAGGAGTCAAGGGGGGAGGAACTCCTTTCGATCGGTAAAGAAGAGCTGGGCGGCCGAGAGCGGTTCGACGCGATGCATGAGGCCATGGCAGTGCGGGCAATTTCGTAGAGTTGATGTGGTGATCGAAGGCACATCCGCAGAAGGAGCCTGGTTGAGCCGGGTGCGGCAGAGCGGCAACATCCGGGTTCGTCTGCGGTTGGAGAGCCAGCCGAAGTAGCGAATGCGGGGGAATAGTCCTTCGCGACCAGGGCGCCTGTCCCGCTCGAAGGTGTCCTGACGATGTCAATCAAGTTGATCAGTGGCAGGGTAGAGTCGCCAAGACCGGCGGGCTCCGCGAGCCAATAGTTCATCTCGGTATTGGTGTTGATGGTGTACTTCGATCCCCACGGATTGCTGACACCCGCGGCCCAAATTCCTTGCAGATTTGCGGGGAGGCCGTCAGGACGCGAAGAACTGATGAGGAGATAGCGGGCGAATTGGAAGTAAAGCTCCTGCAGGCCTAGATCGTCGACTCCCGCGCTGACCCTCTTGATTCGCTCATCGGTGGGAAGCTTATTGTGTTCCGAGGAAGGGTCGGCGAGATGCAATGTCATTCGCTGGAAGATCGGTTGGTAGACAAGCTCCTGCCGCGATAGCAAGTCGATCGCGCTGCGCGTCTTCGCTGACGCGAGAACGCGCTCGCAGCTAGCCTCCGGATCGCCGCCGGCGAAAGGACCGCCCTTGAAGTCCGTGGCTGCTGCGATCAGGATCGTGACGGAGTCGGCTGCGGTAACTATGATCTCTGAGTTCTCAGCGTGAACAGCGCCGCCGGCCGGCAGCACGAGCACCTCCCCGGCGAAGCGAGTCTGGTCTTTATGCTCCGGTCCTTCTCGTAACAGGAGTGTGTCCTGGCCGATGGCGCGGACACTGAAGTCGGATGGGCGATCCATGGTGGCGCGGAACCCGATGAGCCCTTTGCGATCGGCGGTGAGGCGCACGACGATAACCTGGGCGGGCACGGAGGCAAAGACCTCCCGCATGAAGTGCGCCCCGCCCATCGTATAAGTAGTGCGCACCACGCCGGTATCGAGGTCAAGTTGCCGACGGTAGTCGGTGATCGTGCTTTTGTCGAGTGAGCGCAGATAGAGATCGCCCAAGGTGCTGTAGCCCGGCATACCGGAAGGGATGCCGATCATGTCCTGCTGGGCGAGCTTTTCTGCGGCGGAGATTTTTGCGCCGTCGAGCCCCTTGGATTCAAGAAGGAGGCTTCGAATTTGTAGGACCGCCTCATGCGCGCCCGGATTCAGCCGGTTCGCGCGTGCGCCTTGCCATAGCGAGGACTCGTTGAGTTGTAAATGCTCATCAACTCCGGAGGTCTCGGAACCATCCATCAAGTTTGCATTTTTCGCCGACGCCTGAAGGTCACCGTGTTCGCTCCGGTGTTCGCTCCTCCGAAGACCATCGCTCCGAGCCTGCCGTTGCCCACTGGGAGCGCCTCATCCCAAATGGGCGCCGGCGTCCGATACCAAAGGACTTCGACTTGTTTTGATACCTCCGTTTGTCCTTTGTTCGATGAGACCGATTTGATGCCACCTGAGCCCTGGGCAATACGAAGGCTCAAACTCAACAACATTGCGATTCCGACTATTCGCATGATGCACCTGGATCACGGGACGGTTGATCACGTTTTCGCCCCGCAAAGATAAGCAGCCGAATGGTATACCAGCGGAGTCCTAATAATAAAGCGATTTATTGGCTTGTGTTTGCCATCCCACCCTTTGTATAGTCGTGTGGTTCCGGATATGAAGGTCGTTGATCCTTCGGAGGATCGCGAGTAGAGGGTGAATGCAGAAAACGTTTGCTGAAAATCATTAACTCCTGTCCGGTGCAGTAGCTCGAGCGAGGCCCGCAGATGATATCGACGAAATTAATGCTTGCTTGTGCGATCACGACGACGATTGTACCCATCGCTCAACTTGACGCCCAAGTGCAGACCATCGTTCCCGCTCCGGTTGCCGGCGCAAAACCCGTCACGGTTGAACACATCAAAATCCATGGGGCAGCTCTTGAGGGCAATCTTGAAGGCGACGCTGTGGACCGCGAGGTGATCGTCTTTCTTCCGCCCAGCTACGCGAAAGAAAAAAAGCGGCGTTATCCGGTCGTTTATGCGTTACACGGTTACTCCATCGGAGCAGAGCAGTGGACGCACGAAATTCAAGTTCCGCAGACCGTCGAAGGGGCCTTTGCGCAAGGAGCGAAGGAGATGATCGTTGTTCTGCCCGATTCCAAAACAATTTACAACGGCTCGATGTATTCAAGCTCTGCGACGAATGGCGACTTTGAAAACTTCGTCGCTCATGACGTTGTTGCCTACATCGACGCGCACTACCGCACGATACCGGATCGACAGAGTAGAGGATTAGTCGGCCACTCGATGGGCGGCTACGGTGCTTCACGCATCGGCATGAAGCATCCTGACGTCTTTGGGGCGCTCTACATCATGAGTCCCTGCTGCCTCTCTTCCATGGCTGGCGGCGGACCGGGTACCGCGGATCAAATCAAAGAGCGGGCGATTGCGAGCGAGAAGAAAGTTGCGGCGGCCAAGTCTCCAGGCGAACTGGCAGCGCAATCGCCCGGTTTTCAATCGGCGCAATACGCGACGGCAGCGGCTTGGGCTCCCGATCCTAAAAACCCGCCGCTCTACTTCGATCTGCCGACTAAGGATGGAGTACCCGTGCCGGAGATCGTGGCGAAATATGCAGCCAACTCACCATTGGCTTTTGTCGACCAATACATCGGCAATCTCAAGCGGTACAGGGCGATTGCAATGGATGTCGGCGACCAGGATGGTTTGCGCTTCGACGCTACCAAGCTGCACGAAGTTCTCGACAACTACGGGGTTGCAAACAGCTTTGACATTTACTCTGGCACGCATACCAGCGCCGTAGCCGATCGCTTCCAGAACCATGTGATGCCGTTCTTCAACAAGAATCTCTGCTTTACCGAGGGCTGCCGTTGATAAACACTAGCGGGTTCAAAGCCTGACCGCGCAGAGCTTTCCGAGGTGGGCTTCCGGATTACAAGGAGATGAAGAATGAGGATGAGTGATCGCATCGCCTTCAGCTTTTCGGTGATTGCGGGATTTTGTCTCGCTCTTCCGGCGTGTGCTCAAGCGGCGCCTGGTCAAGCAGCACCCTTGCCACCCAACCGGCCGGCAATGCAGATGCCCGCGCCCACTCCGAACGACACTCTCAAATCCGTCGAGGTGATGGCCGATCATCACGTACGATTTCGCCTCTGGGCGCCCAATGCCACGGAGGTGAAGGTTCATGCCGAGGGTCCAGAGGCCACGCCGGGTATTACTCCGCAGGAGACGAACAAGTATCAGGCCGGGGTGCCGATGGTGAAAGGAGATCAGGGCGTATGGGATGCCACCATCGGTCCCATTGAACCCGGGACCTACCGCTATACCTTTACCGTGGATGGGGTCAGCACCACAGATCCACGCAACCCACTCACGTCCCAATCTTTAACTCACTCTTCAAGCATGTATGAAGTTCCGGGCGCGGAATTTATGGAGTACAGGACGGGAATACCACACGGCGCCATTTCGGCGGTCTATTATGACTCGTCAGCGACCGGCGGCCAGCGCCGTATGCACGTCTATACACCACCCGGCTATGAAAACGGGAACAACCGACTGCCGGTGCTCTATCTGCTTCACGGCGGCGGCGACTCCGATGATTCCTGGAGTACCGTGGGACGGGCGGGGGCAATCCTCGACAATCTGATTGCTGCAGGCAAGGCCATTCCCATGATGATCGTGATGCCGGCAGGGCACATCTCAACCGACTTCCGGCTAACGCCAGGCGTGCGGATGGGGCATGACGCCTTCAATGACGATCTCACAAGCGTGGTTTTGCCTTTCATCGACGCGCACTACCGTACGGTCGCCGACCGTGATCACCGGGCCATTGCCGGTCTTTCCATGGGGGGCCTTCAGGCCCTGAACATCGCGCTCGATGATTCGGCAGAGTTTGCTTATGTGGGCATCTTCAGCTCAGGCTGGTTTCCGAATTCACAGAAGGAAGAGGAGGACACGGATGTGGCGCAATTTCGTGCCTCCGGCAAACCATTCCGTCTCTTTCTGGGTGAACGCCGGCCAATACGATATTGCGCTTCAGAATAGCGATGCCACGGTTGCCATTCTGAAAAAGGCCGGCATCAATGTCGACCAGCACCAGAGCCCCGGCTTTCACGCCTGGAACAACTGGAGAGATTACCTGAATCAGTTTGCGCCGCTGCTGTTTCAGCAGAGCACTTCGCAATAGGAAGCAGGATCGACGCTGTTTTCGGAAAGTAGACGTTCGTTCGAGCTCGAAACGAATCTGGAGAAACTCATGAATCGCCGTGTAAAACGAATATTCGAATGCATAGTTGCTTGTATGGGTATGCTGCTCTTATTTTCTGTCACGAACAATGGTCTTGCGCAGGACTCAGCGAATCTCCCCTACATGAATCCCCAACTCTCGGCGGAGCAGCGCGCCACGGATTTGGTGCGGCGGATGACGCTTGCCGAGAAAGCCTCCGAGATGCAGAACAATTCAGCAGCTGTGCCCCGGCTCAATATTCCTGCATACCAATGGTGGAGCGAAGCTCTCCACGGAGTCATTAATGAGGGTGTGACCGAGTACCCTGAGCCGATCGGACTTGCTGCGACGTTCGACACGCCAGGCATCCATATGATGGCCGCGCAGATAGGCGTCGAGGGCCGCATCAAGCACGTGCAAAATCTGCGCGAAGGACACACAGGCATCATGGGAGGCCTCGACTTCTGGTCGCCGAACCTGAACATCTTTCGCGATCCTCGATGGGGCCGCGGGCAGGAGACCTATGGCGAGGATCCGTTTCTCACTAGCCGCATGGGCGTGGCGTATGTGACCGGATTGCAGGGCGATGATCCCAGATACTATCTCGCCATTGCGACACCGAAGCATTTCGCGGTGCACAGCGGGCCCGAACCTACGCGGCACTTCGCAGATGTGGACGTGAGCAAGCACGACGAGGTGGATACTTATGAGCCGGCATTCCGCGCTGCCGTTGTTGAGGGCAAGGCGGGATCAGTGATGTGCGCCTATAACGCGATCAATGGCGAGCCGGCCTGCGCAAATCAATACCTGCTGCAGGACCAGCTGCGCGGCAAGTGGGGATTTCAGGGATACGTCGTGTCTGACTGCGATGCAGTCCGCGATGTTGCCGCCAATCATCGCTACCGTCCGACACAGGCACAGGGTGCGGCCATTTCGGTGATTCGCGGTATGGACAACGAGTGCGTCACCTTCACTTCGCGCTACGGTGATCCGGTTGAGAAAGCCTATATCGATGCCGTGCAGCAGGGATACCTGCCGGAGAGCACGCTCGACACAGCACTGATTCGCCTCTTTACTGCACGGATCAAGCTGGGCATGTTCGACCCGCCTGAGATGGTTCCATACGCAAAGATCGATGAGAAGGAACTGGACAGCGCGGAACACCGCGCGCAGGCGCGCAAGCTGGCGAATGAGTCGATGGTGCTGCTGAAGAATGACGGCACTCTTCCGCTGAAACCGGAAATCAAGAAAATCGCCGTCGTGGGCCCGCTCGCCGATCAAACCCGGCCGCTGATCGGCAACTATGCCGGGCAGCCCACGCATATCGTGTCGATCATGGATGGCCTCAAGGCCGAATTTCCCGAACGCATCCATCACTTTCGTGCCGGGAACTCAGTTTCTTCGCACCGAAGGCACACCCATACCCAATGCTCTTCTGACTACGCCAGATGGCAAGCCAGGACTGAAGGCCGATTACAACGACGGGATGCGTGGGGGCCAGGCTCGGAGAGGAAGAGTACTCCGATCATGAGCCGCACTGAGGCCAATGTGGATCTCACCAAAGAGAGCCTGCCGGCGAAGGTGGCAGAGAACAAATCGTTCGGCGTGCAGTGGTCCGGCTTCCTCACGCCGAATGAAACCGGCGACTATATTCTCGGCATCCGCACTCTGGGTTTCGGAGTACTGACGGTCGACGATAAGCCGGTTGCATTGACCTACGGTGGAGGAAATGAGCCCGTGTCGGTCGTAGGGCGTGTTCATCTCGAAGAGGGTCGTAAAGTCGCACTGCGGATGAATTACGGCAGCAATAACGGTAAAACTCATGCCGAGCTGTTCTGGGCACGCGTCAATAATGCGGTATCGCCCGAGGCCGTTGCCGCTGCGAAGAGCGCGGATGTCGTCATCGCCGTGGTCGGAATCACGAGCCAACTCGAGGGTGAAGAGATGCCCGTCAGCGAACCCGGCTTCCTCGGCGGAGATCGCACCAGCATCGACCTGCCCAGACCCGAAGAGGACTTAGTGGAAGCCTTAGCAGCTACCGGCAAACCCCTTGCCGTCGTTCTCATGAACGGAAGCGCTTTATCCATTAACTGGATTCATGAGCATGCCAACGCCGTGCTTGAGGCATGGTACCCGGGCGAAGAAGGGGGCGCCGCGATTGCGGAAACATTGAGCGGAAAGAACAACCCTTCTGGCAGACTGCCGGTCACCTTCTACAAGGGCGTAGATCAGTTACCGAACTTCGAAGACTATGGGATGGCGAACAGAACGTATCGATATTTCGAGGGAAAGCCGCTTTATTCCTTCGGGTACGGTCTTAGCTACACAAAGTTTAGCTACAGCGATCTGAGCGTTCCCACTTCCGCGATCGCCGCCGGACAACCCCTCAGTGCTGATGCCACGGTGACCAATACCGGGAACGTAGCGGGAGACGAGGTTGTGCAGCTTTATCTCAAATTTCCGTCTGAAAAGGGCGCGCCGCGCATCGCTCTCCGTGGGTTTCAACGCATTCACCTCGAACCCGGCGCCACACAGAAGGTGCACTTCGATCTGACGCCACGTGACTTGGGCATGGTAACTGAGAATGGCAACCCGATCATTGCGCAAGGCGATTACGCGATCAGCATCGGCGGAGGGCAGCCCGATACCGGAGCGCCGGGCCTCACCGGCAAATTTCATGTAGACGGACAGTATGCATTGCCCGAGTAGCTTCAGGAGATTCGAGCAAAGCAGGAAGATCGCGTGACTCGCATGTCGCGATTGGCACGGTAAAGCAAAGGAGATTCAGAAGTCGTGTCTCAAATCAGAAAATGGCACTCGTATCACTCGGCGTGAGGCGCTGCTCTTATCGACCACTGCAGGCCTGGGCGCGGCGCTGACTAGACCCGCGTTCGGTTCCGACAGTATCAAGACTGCCGCACATCAGGAACCCGGCAACTGTTCAACGCCGCGTTCTGCGATTGCAAAGACACAGTATGGCAAGGTCCGCGGGTTTTTGGATGGCGGAGTCTTCACGTACAAAGGTGTTCCCTACGGCGCAACTACGGCCGGGGAGAACCGCTGGCTTCCTGCCAAGCCGCCTGCGCCGTGGACGGATGAATATCCAGCACTCGTGTACGGAGCGAATTGCCCTCAGACTCTGCATCCCTGGACGGCCATCGAGCAGACCTTTCTTTTCGATTGGGACGATGGCTGGCAAAGCGAGGACATGCTGAAGCTGAACATCTGGACGCCCAGCCTGACGGGCAAGCTTCCAGTTATGGTTTACTTCCACGGCGGAGGGTACAGCTTCGGGTCTTCGTATGAACTGCCCTCGCATGAGGGCGCGCAGATGGCGCGACACCACAACGTCGTGCAGGTCTCTGTCAATCATCGGCTGAACATCCTTGGCTTCTTCGACGTCGCCGAGATTGGCGGGTCTGCCTATGAGGACTCCGCCAACGTTGGCATGACGGATCTGGTGACAGCTCTGCGCTGGGTCCACGAGAACATTGAGAACTTCGGCGGCGATCCGGATCGCGTGATGATCTATGGGCAGTCCGGCGGAGGATCGAAGGTAACGACGCTGATGGGTATGCCTTCGGCCGTGGGTCTGATCCATCGGGCAGCTGCTCAGTCTGGTGGCGGAGGCAACATACCAAGCAGGGAGCAGCAAACAGAAGTTGCCCGGGTGATGATGAAAGACCTCGGACTCCCATCGAATGACATCGCATCACTGCAGAAGATGGAATGGAGCAAGCTAATCGCAGCCGGCAATGCTGCCGTGACCAAAATCAATCCCGCCGGGCCGCCCGTGATGGGGCCGGGGGCTCCAGGCAAGCCGCGGGTCGGGTGGTCACCATGCGTGGACGGTAAGGTGATCGACACGCGTTCCTTCTTCGACGCTGCTCCGGAGATTTCCAAGAACGTGCCCATCCTGATCGGCTCGGTCAGCGAAGAAGGCAATCAGATGTCTTCAAGACCAACCGAAGAGGAGTGGCATGACAGCTTGTCTAAGATGTACGGCAATGAAAAAGCGACCGCAATCGTAAGTACGCTAAAGAAAGCCTATCCGCATAAGCAGATTCAAACCTTGTCGTACATGTGCAGCGGCCGACCAGGATTGAACGGGCTCTCGATGCGCAATAACGTAGTGAAGATGGCGCGGTTAAAGAATGAACTGAAGGCCGCTCCGGCCTATGCCTACTACCTCACCTGGCAGACGACGATGCTAGACGGCGTACCTGGCGCCTGGCATACAGCCGATCTTCAGTTCTGCTTCGACAATACAAAGCGGTGCGAACAAGGAACGGGAAATACCCCTGAGGCGCAGGCTCTGGCGAAGAAGATGGCAGCGTCCTGGGCCGCATTTGCCGCGACCGGAAATCCCAGCATACCGGGCTTGAAGTGGGCTCCGACCGATCCCGAAACCAACACGACCATGATCTGGGATAACGAATGCCACATGGTAAATGACCCAGACGGAGCGGCTCGCAAGATCATCTTGACTTGATCATCCCACGTTGCCGGCTTGCTCAGGTTCAACCGCAATCTGACCTCCGGACTGTACTTTCCGGAATTGAGATCGAAAATGGGGTGACTCTAGCTTCATCATTTTGATGGCTGCGCGCCTGAATGAATCGCCTGGTGCGTATAGATATTTTGGGCTTGGCTAAGATAAAACCACCCTTCATAGATGACGACAAAGCTCGCAATCTGAGGTGATACCGAAGTGAAAATGATTCAAGCAGTTAATGTGCTTTTGTTTTCTATTGCAGGTTCTCTACCTGCCTTCACAGCGCAAACTCCCCAGGCAAAACCGGTGACCATTTCAAGTCCTGACGGCAAGGTGAAAGCTGAACTCAGCGCGTCGGACGGCACTCTTAAGTACCGCGTGCTTGTCGATGGAAAGCAGGTGCTTGCCCCCTCCCGGCTGGGGATCGAGGCCGACGATGTAGAACTCGGCATGGATGTAACTCTCGGTTCCGGGAAGGTTCGCAAGATTGACGAGCACTACAAGTTCTCTCGGTGCACATGCGGAAGCAATCAACGTTGGCCAATGAAGCGGCAATCCCGGCAAAATCCCACGGCGTTTCTTATTTCGTCGACATCCACGTGGCCAACGATGGTGTGGGCGTGCGTCTGCGCCTTCCGGCCAAGACTGGCACGAAGAGTGCAGGCTGACCGTTCTGCCTGGACGCTCGATGGCGATCCCGAGCTGTGGGCTGCCAAGCTTGATAACTCCTATGAGAGCCCGTACCACACCACCACTCTCAAGCAACTTGGCACAGGCTTGTTTGCCATGCCGATCACCGCCCGCGTCGGAGACGTTTATCTCACGCTCACGGAAGCCCTCATCAAGGACTACGGAGACTTGGCATTGACTCTTGGGTCCGATGGCGCATTAGAAGGGCAGCTTTACGCCGATCCTCAGGGATGGACGACTGATGACGAGGTCGTGCAGCCTTGGCGGGTCACCGTTGTCGCGCGCAATTTGAACGACCTGGTGAACACCACGCTCGTGCAAAATCTCAACCCGCCCGTAACTCCTCAATTGGCCAACGCAGATTGGATCAAGCCCGGAAGATCGACATGGCAGTGGCTGGCGATCGGCGATCCGCAGGAGCAGGATCAGCACCAGTGGGTGGACTGGACCAATCAAATCGGATTCGAATATTACCTCATCGACGAAGGCTGGGAGAAGTGGCCAGACTCATGGACAGCGGTCGCCTCTACTGTTGCCTATGCGAAGACGAAAAACGTCAAAGTCTGGATATGGGTGCACAGCCGTTTCGTAAGTGAACCTGTGGCGCGCAAAGAGTTCTTCCGCAAGACGGTCGAAGCGGGTGTGGTGGGTGTAAAGATCGATTTTCCTCCGCCGGCGAGCCGTAAGGTCGCCAACTGGTACTTCGAAACTGCGAAAGACGCCGCCGATGTCCACCTTCTCGTCGACTTCCATGGGGCCAACAAGCCCAGCGGTATGGATCGCACCTGGCCCAATGTGCTCACTCGCGAGGGCGTGCGCGGCCATGAGTATCAGATAACTCGATACAAACGGCTTCTGCAACCAGATCATGACGTGATATTGCCCTTCACTCGCTATATCGCTGGCCCAGGCGATTACACACCCACCGTGTTCACTCCGAGCGAACTACAAGGCAACACCTGGGGTCATGAGCTTGCGCAGGCGATCATTTTCACTTCGCCCTTCCTCTGCTTCGGCGGACATCCTGAGAGCTATCTCAACAATCCGGCACGTGACGTGATTCGCGCAATCCCATCTGTGTGGGACGAGACCCGCGTCCTGAAAGGAAGTGAGCCCGGCAAGATCGTCGCAGAGGCACGCCGCTCAGGAGAGCAATGGTTCGTTGCAGTGATGAGCGGGAGCGATGCCACGAGCCTGGACATTCCGCTGGAATTTCTCGGCCAAGGACAGTGGAATGGAGTTCAGTTGCGAGAAGACCCAAGTCGTCCCGATGCCTGGAAACGAGATGGCGGCGAGGCGACGCAGAAAGATACTCTTCACATTCAACTCGCGCCACGCGGAGGCTTTGTGGGCTGGTTTCGTCCCGCAAGGTGACAGTATGACAATTTCAACCCCGACGGAAGTGATCTGCCGGGGAAGCGCTAGACAGCGCTCACGCTTACGTCGAAGGAAGGAATTATCAGCAATCGAGTCGTTGAGGGCAGTTTGGTCCTGGGTCCGATGGAGGCCCATCTGCTGAAGTGATTTGTTGCCCGTCACTTCGCTTTGGATTCTGCGACGTCGAGACGAGCTTTCAAGGGATCTACCATAGCTTTCGGTCCATCGTTGGTGAAGTTCATGAGCTGATCAGAATCGGCTTTGTACGCCGGCCAGTTTGGGAGACCAGGCCCATTAGGATTGCCGTTCTTGGCAAAGTTGATCCAATAGGCGTTGACGTTGCTGGCCATTTTCTCGTCGCTATCAGTCAGCGCTTTTTCATATCTGGCGCTGACGGTGTTGAAGACGAACGGAATTTCGGTCGCGTGGGGCGCACCCGGCCATTCTTTGCGCATGGAGTCGGCAACATAAGAAAACTTGAATTCATATGCCGTTTGGCCTGCGGCGGTGACCTCGCGTGCGACGAATCGGGCGGGCTCGACCATGAACTGGTCTCCGCCTACTTCGAATGCCACGAGGCGTAGATCGGCGGTGCCGTCGGGATCATAGGCTTGCTGGGCCGCTTTGGCATTGGGCCCAAAGGTGGCGAAGAGTTCTTCCTTGGTCTTGGCGAAGGCGAAGCCGATGTCCATGCTGTTGGCGCCCACGATCATTGGTACCCATGCCGCGCATACTTGTGCCGAGCTCGTCGCGCACGATGACGCCATCGCATGGTCCGGAGTAGGTGGCCGCCGCCTGGCCCATGCTGGCCATGTTCAGGCCGTCGACGACTGCCGAGGCGGGCAGCGCGCGGAGCTTCTCGAGTGCCGCGGCGTCTTCGCCGTCAATCCCGTTCTTCTTGGCGAATGCGAGGCCGATGCTCTCGGCGGAGGGGTGGCCACCTGGAGACGCCTCGTGAAGCCGCGGGCTGTTGAGACCGGCGCGGCCTCCGCCGGACTCGACGATGGCTCGCTGGAAGAGGCCATCGGTCAGCTTGGTGGTCATCATCATGTGGACAGAAAAGCCACCGGCCGATTCGCCGAAGATGGTGATGTTATCAGGGTCTCCACCGAAGGCGGCGATGTTGCGGCGGACCCATTTGAGAGCAGCAATCTGGTCCATGTATCCGTAATTGCCCAGCGCCTCGGCGGGGTTTTCTTTGGTGAGAGCTGGATGAGCAAAGAAGCCGAAGCGGCCGAGTCGGTAATTGAAGCTGACGAGAACAACTCCGCCCTTTGCAAACTGGCTGCCGTCATAGACTGCCGGTGAACTGCCACCATTGACCCAGCCGCCTCCGTAAATCCAGAACATCACGGGTAGCTTCTTAGCCTGGGGTTTCTCGGGCGCCCAGATATTCAAGACAAGGCAATCCTCGGCGGGAGTGGTCCCGAGTGGCGCGGCGTCGCTAGGGAAAGGCAACTGCATGCAATCGTGGCCATAGCTCGCCGCGGCGAGGGGCGTGGACCACTTTGCCGGAGGCTGCGGGGCGCGCCAACGGAGAGCTCCGACCGGTGGGGCCGCGTACGGAATTCCCTTATAGGAGATGACTCCGTCAGCAGTCGCGCCTTTCACCGGGCCGGATTCTGTGTTGGCCGTTTGCGACTTCAATATTCCCGGCAGTACGAAGGTCGCGACCGCGAAGAAAATGCCGATACGATGGATCGACCTTGAAGCGAAATGATTTTGCATGGAACTCCTAAACCTGATTGATCTGCGTTTCGCTATTCGAGTGCCTACTATATGACCCGGTGCATACCCACGTAAATTGCGGTTTTCCCAACACACTGATCGGTTTTCCCGAACCATCTCGAGGTTCGGCCATTTATCTCGCATGCGGCATGGCACACAGGCGTGCCTCCGTTGCCTGGTTTTCACCACCTGGATCGTTGCCGCTGACAAGGACTTCGCTTGCCTCCGCCTCTTGGATGATTCGGTCTGCGTCGTCCTGCAGAAGGAAGCGCTCCGCAACCAGTTGGTTCGCTGCCCGCCGAGCGACGCAAAGAAAACCCTGATGAGTTCCGTATCGCTCTTCCAGAGAGAGCCGGGGATCATGCGCAACCTCGCGCTCAGCACGAGTCGTTTGAAGGGGTAGAAACCCTCCGGTCAGCGAGCAGTACTGCCCTTTGAAGAAGCCCGCGGAAGTTACATTCCATCCGAGGTACGTACCTAGAGCAGCCTGCTGCAGGACGGTGTGAATACCGCCGAGTTCATTCCCGTCTGCGTCCACGCGCGGCACTCGCGGATGGATCACATTCGTGATGGCCGGCGGCTCGGCGGAAATCACTCCGCTCAGGTCTTCCGTTTTGAAGTCGTTTCCGAAGTCGTAGACGAGAAGCGGATTCACCACGCCGTCGGGTTGAGGCAATCCCGGGACAGATGGGAAGTGCATGGCATCGGCGTTCGCCGCCACCAGCATTCCACCTGCGAAAGTTGGATACACACTTGGCGGCGGCGCGGTACCGTTCATCACCCACTGTTTCAGCGCGACCAGTAACGCTCGATCGATCTCCCGCATAGGGTTTGGGTTTGGCGGCAGCACGCAACCAGCCGGAGTCAACGGCCCCTGCGAGCTTGTGCCTGGCTGAGTGATGGTTGATTTGAACCCGCCCTGGCCCCCGCCGTGCTGCGTCGAAGCGATGTAGTAGCGTCGCACATTCTGCGGCAGCGGAATATCCTCCGCGTTGTTGGTTCCCACGAAGTCTGGGGACGCACGCAAGGACCAAAACTCCGACGATCCTAGCACTTCTACGATGAGCGGACAGGTCCGAATTGCGGTGCATCGATCGAGCAAGCCCGTCGCTTTCTGATGGCGTGTGGCGTCTGGCCAGTGACTCCACCAGACGGTCCCGTCGCTCCCTGGCTCGTAGAGACTGCTCGCCCCTCCAGGAATCGCGAACCGGAAATTGATCGGCGTCTGTCGCGCCGCGATGGTCGGCATGGCTCCATCAAAAACGCGCCGGCCTTGCTCGTCCTGATTGAACCCAAGGTTCAAAAAGGTGCGCAGTAAATTGCCCGACTGCGAAGCGCCCTGACCAATCGTGAATCGGACTGCTCCTACGAGCGGATTCGACCAGTTTTCATCGTCTTTCGATGCGTAATGAAAAAATGTGACGACGTCACGAATCGCCGCGAGGCCCAGGCCAAGCACCAGAGGGTCTTTCGCGGTGTAGCTGAGTTGGTAGAGCCGGCTTGCGAGGAACCCGTCACGAAGACAGATAAACTTCGGATCGGGGCGACCGGGGAAAGGGGTTTCTGAACAGTCGCCCCAGCTCCAATCCGCGCTCTCGATCGTTTGCACTCCGCCAGGCACTCCGGTTACGGACTCAAAGCTGCGGCTTGTCAACATAGCGTGGGATGTCTCCAAATCAACGGGCAGAGGAGGAGCGCCCGAGGATGCGTAACCCGCGGCCGAATGCGTGGGAACGGAAGACACGCCCTGCTTCATATTTGCGAAGCGCAATAGCACCGGGCCGGTGATCGAACTGCCATCTGCGTTTCGCGCGATCGGCACCTGGATGGTCTCTCCGTCCGTTCCGTACACACTCTTGCCGCGAAACGGTAAATCGCCCTGCCATCCGCTCATCAGAAAGGTGTCGCCTGACGATAAATCCCTCGGAAGAAGCGATCCGCCGCGATTCACAACTTCGTAGAGCAAGAGGCCGCTGGCTTGCGACATTGCCGTTGGCTTGATCAAGGTAAAGGTCGTCGCATACTCCACCATGCCGCGCGCATTGCGGGGAGCGAGTGCGACATCCTGAATAATCGCGTTCAGGGGGTTGCGAGGGTCTACTTCTCCGTATATCACCCCGCGGATTCGCTCATAGGCAATTGTGGACGTTCCGGGTGCAACTTCAGGTGCCTGCGACTCCACCACGACTCGTACCACCCGAGCCTGCATCGTCATAGGGCCGCACGAAAACAGTATCCATGAGATCAGCCATCCGGCGCGTTGCCACGAGATCGCGAGTCTGCGCGAAGATCGAGGGGTCATCAAGTCTCCTGTTCGATTGCCTACTATACGACCGCGGCGATGGCTGCGTATATTGCGGTTTTCTCAATACACTCATCGCTTTTCCGGAAGTGGATTCGGAACCATCCGACGTTGCGTATTCCTGCTTGCGATCTCCGCGCGAAGTGTCTGCACAAAGCTTGTCGCCGCGGGAGAGAGGCTACGATCCACTCTCTGAAGCAGGCAGATTTGGCGGCCCATCGCCGGCTTTCGGATGGGCACGCGGACTACGTGCTCCTGATTGCCGTCCCAAGCCGACTCCGGCAGAATCGCAACCCCCAGGCCTCTCCGCACGAGCGCAAGTGCGGTCGGCATGTAATTCGTCTCATGTCGAACTGCGGCGTTGACATGTGCGCGCGCGAACGCGCCCTCGACGATCCTACGCACGCTGCTCTCGCGGTTGGGCAGGATCAAATCACAGTCTTCCAGCTCTCTGAGTGTGACCTCGTCCCTCTTTGCCAGGTTGTGCGAAGCCGGCACGAAGGCTGCGAGATGGTCCTGGTATAGCGGATATGCCTGGAGGTCTCTATCTTGCCGACTGGCCGTGCCTAAGCCAAAATCCACCGCGGCTTTGGTGACAAGTTCCCGAACCCGGTCGGCGACCACATCCTGCACCGTAATGCGAACCTCGGGATTCGTTCGCAGGAATGTATGCATTGCGCGCGGCAGCAGATCGGCGGTGATCGTTGGCAACGCCGCCAGTGAGATGTTGCCAGTGCGCACGGCGGATATGTCCCGGGCGTAGCCCACGATCGCTTCAGAGTCCAGAACGAGGCGCTGGAGCGGGCCCAGCAGGTCCCGACCGGCCGCTGTAATGGCGACGCCACGCTTGTTCCGGTCGAAGAGCAGCACGCCCAGCTCTTCCTCCAGTTGTTTCACCTGCACGGTGAGCGCTGACTGCGAAACGTGCAGCTCCGCGGCCGCGCGTGTGAAGCTTTGCAGCTCGGCGACCTTGAGGAATGCACGGACATGGCGCAGTTCGTGTCTCATCGAAGAACGCGATTATAACGACGCGAAATATTCAATGTACAGATAAGCCCTGCCGTCTCTATACTCAGCACGATTTCGACTCTGCGGAATTGAGAGGACCGTGTCGCTGGTGGCATTGTGGGGAGCGCTAACGATTGCGGGCGTGCTTGCGGCTATTCTTTTCCGCAGGCTCTCTCCGCTTGCAGCGCTGGTGCTCATTCCGGTCCTGACATCTTTGGCCAGCGGCTTCGGACTGCGCACTTCGAGCTTCATTGTCAGCGGTATTCAGAGCATGGCTTCGGTCATCTCCATGTTCGTCTTTGCCATTCTTTTTTTCGGAGTGCTGACCGATGCGGGAATGCTCAATCCCCTGATCCACTGGATTCTTCGTATCGTTGGAAAAAGTCCTATTCGCATCGTTCCAGGGACGTTTCTGCTTGCGCTGCTGATTCACCTTGATGGATCGGGCGCCGTGGTCTTTCTTATCACAATGCCGGCTCTCTTGCCTCTCTACGACGAGGTCGGCATTGACAGACGCATTCTCGCGTGTGCTGCATCGCTCGCCGCTGGGGTGAACTTCCTTCCCTGGACTGGCCCTACAATTCGGGCCGCGGCATCGCTGCATGTCTCGACCATCTCCTTGTTTCGGCCGCTGCTTCCCGTACAGATCGTTGGCTTGCTCTTTGCTTTGGGTATTTGCACGTGGCTGGGCTATCGGGAGGGACGTCGTCTTGGGCTCGTTGAAGATGGTGGGGTGATTCATTCGCCGGTCTCTGCGCAGCCCCGCAACGGCGTTCGCTTCGGCATCAATCTTGCGCTCACGCTGGTCGTTCTGGCCGCAGCGGTCACCGGAAAGGTCGAACCCGCGGTCTGCTTCATGGTGGGAACTGTGCTCGCGCTCATTGTCAACGTTCCCAACGCCGAGCGGCAGCGCATTCAGATCGAGGCGCACGCGAAAGCGGCGATCACGATGACTGCAATCCTCTGCGCAGCGGGCTGCTTCACCGGCATCCTCAAAGGGACGGGGATGCTCTCGGCCATGGCGGCTGCTTGCGTGCATGTGATTCCCGCACGGCTTGGGACGCATATTCCGTTCCTGCTGGCGCTTGTTGCCATGCCGCTCAGCCTTGTCTTTGACCCCGACTCCTTTTACTTCGGAGTGCTTCCTGTAATTGCGACCACGGCTGGTGCCTATGGGGTCGCTCCGACGACGGTTGCACAGGCCTCGCTCCTCGGCGTGCACACTACAGGGTTTCCCGTCAGCCCGCTTACTCCGGCCACATTCCTCGTGACGGGCCTCACAGAAGTCGACCTTGGTGCGCATCAGCGGTTCACCGGACCGTTCCTCTTTCTGGCGTCGGTAGTGATGGCGCTGGCTGCTGTGGCGTTCGGCATTTTCTCCTTTTAGCGTGAGGGTTCATGAAGACGATCCGTATCGGGGCAGGAGCGGGATTTGCAGGAGACCGCATCGATCCTGCGACTGATCTTGCTCGCGAAGGCCAGCTCGACTACCTCGTCTTCGAGTGCCTCGCCGAGAGGACCATCGCCCTGGCACAACTGGCCAAGCGCCAGAATCGCAGCCCCGGCTACGACCCAATGTTGCGCATGCGTATGGAAGCCGTGCTCCCATTCTGCGTCGCCAATCACACCCGCATCATCACGAACATGGGTGCGGCTAATGCGGAGGCCGCCGCTCGCGAAACGATATCGATCGTTCGATCGCTCGGTCTTTCCGGCATCCGTGTAGCGTGGGTCTCAGGAGACGATGTGATGCATCTCCTTGAGAACCATTCTTCGCACGACTCTCGGGAGCACCTTGTATCGGCGAATGCCTACCTCGGCATCGAGCCGATTGTCGATTGTTTACGCGGTGAGGCGAACGTCATCATCACCGGACGGGTTGCAGACCCGTCGCTCTTCCTCGCGCCGATGGTGCATGAGTTCGGATGGGCGCTGGACGACTGGACTCGTCTTGGGCAGGGAACTGCCGTTGGCCACTTGCTGGAGTGCGCGGGGCAGCTCACGGGCGGCTATTTCGCTGACCCGGGCTTCAAAGATGTGCCTGACCTTGACCGGCTCGGCTTTCCGATTGCCGAAGTCAGCGAAACCGGAGAAGCGCTGCTCAGCAAGCTTGACAGCTCGGGAGGCGCGCTCACCGTCCGCAACTGCAAGGAGCAAATCCTCTACGAGGTGCAGGATCCGTCGCGCTACCTCACTCCAGACGTCACCGCCGACTTCAGTTCGATCCGGTTTACCGAACTTGGCCCCAACAGGGTCCATGTCTCAGGCGCGCGGGGGGTCGAGCGGCCGATGAACCTGAAGGTGTCTGCCGGTTTTGACGCGGGTTCGATTGCGGAAGGCCAGATATCCTATGCCGGACTCGGGGCCTTGCCACGCGCTCGACTTGCTCGCCAGATCCTTGAGAGCCGATTGCGGTGGATTTCACCTGGCGACCTGCGCATAGATTTCATCGGCATCGATTCCATGCATGGAGCAGCCCTTTCCGAGACCGGCTGCGAGCCTTATGAAGTTCGCCTTCGTGCGGCTGGCCGGTTCTTTGACGAGAGCGACGCTCGCCGTCTGATGCACGAAGTGGAGAGTCTTTACGTCAATGGCCCCGCAGGCGGGGGCGGCGTCGTTACCTCAATGCGCGAAAACATTGCGATGGACGCGACTTTCCTCCCTCGAGATCTAGTTCGACCGACGATTGGCATTGAGGTGGCTTCATGAAACTCGGAGAGATCGCGCACGCTCGCACTGGCGATAAAGGCAATCTCGTCAACATCTCGCTGATTGCCTATCGTGAGGACGATTATCCGTTGCTCGAGCAGCGAGTGAATGTGGAGCGGGTCACCGAACTCTTCGCTTCGCTGATCACTTGCCCGGTCGAACGCTTTTGCATCCCGGGCCTCGGCGCTCTAAATTTTGTGCTGCACCGACCGGCGAGCGAAAGCGTGACGCGCTCCCTTGCGCTCGATGCGCACGGCAAGACCCTGAGTTTCGTTCTGTTGAATATGGAGATCTGACATGCGCTCAAATTTCTTGCGTCGCAATCTTCGACGCCTTGCGCTCATGATCCTGATGGCCGGTTGCAGCCCAGTAGCCTCGATCGGATTTGCCCAGGCATCGAAGCAAGCTTGTGAGAGCTTGCATGTCCCGCATCTCGAAAAGACGGAGCTGTTATCGGCATCATGGGTGGTGGCTGGCGCCTATACGCCGCCGAGGCCATACCCTAGCGCGAAGACGACGGAGTATCCGCTATCCGGGCATTGCATTGTGAAGCTCGCTGCCCATCCCTCAGCGGACAGTGATATTGGGGTTGAGCTTTGGCTGCCGGAGGGCTCCTCGTGGAACGGTAAGTTTCTTGGGACGGGGAACGGCGGCTACTCGAGCAATCTTTCTTACGACCAGATGGCCGAAGCAATGGCGCATGGCTATGCCGTCGGCGGCTCAGACACTGGGCATCAGGGGGACGACTTGTCCTTCGGAGTCGGGCACCCGGAGAAGATCAGGGACTGGGCATACCGCAGCACGCATGTGTTGGCACAAGCTGGCAGCGCGATGGTCTCCGCCTTCTATGGCCGTCAGGCGGCACGTGCTTATTTCAGCGGATGTTCAACCGGGGGACAGCAGGCGCTCAGCGAGGCGCAGAGATATCCGAATGATTTCGATGGAATCATTGCCGGTGATCCTGGGAACGATCGAATCCTATTGAATGCCGATTTCGTAGAGAGCTGGCGCGTGACCCATCCTGATGGCGGCCCTAAATTTGACGTCAGGAAATTGGCCGCACTCAACAAGGCTTCTATCGCGGCCTGTGACAAAGACGATGGCGTCGCCGACGGCATTGTCAGCGATCCGCGCACGTGCCGCTTTGATCCTGCGTCGCTTCGTTGTCCCTCCGGAACCAACGATTTAAGCTGTCTGACCGATGCAGAGGTGACAGCGGTGCAAGATTTGTACGCAGGGCCTGTTCTGGGGCGAGACGGGAAACCGATCTATCCCGGATGGTCCAGATCGAGCGAAGCGGGTTGGGGCAGTTATCTTGTCAATCCTCCTGAACCGGTCCGGTTTGTGTTCTGGAGGCTTTGGGTCTACAACGATCCGGGCTATGCGGTCGCGTCTTTCAAGCCAGAGGCGGCGATCGCGAAAGCCCGGCAGGAAATGCCCTACGTCGAGGCGACCGACACCGATCTGCGCGCTTTTCAGAAGCGTGGCGGCAAGCTGCTGATGTATCACGGGTGGGCTGATCCGGTTGTACCGCCGGAGAACACGATCCAATATTACGAGGGCGTCGAACGGCGTTTAGGCGGAGACACAGACAATTTCCTTAGGCTCTTTATGGTGCCGGGAATGTACCACTGTGGCGGCGGCCCTGGCGCCAGCACCTTCGACGCTCTCGGAGCGCTCGATACGTGGGTATCGTCGGGCAAATCACCCGATCGTCTGCTGGCGACGCACCAGGAGAATGGAGCTGCAATCTTTTCCCGTCCGTTATGTCCCTACCCGCAGACTCCGCGTTGGGACGGAGAACATTCCGTTAGCTCTGCAGCCAGCTTCAGCTGCGTCGTACCCGATAGAGGAAGTAGTGCAACCCGCTAGGTCCTCATTGAAATAGCAGAGGCGCGAATTCGTGCAGATAGTCGCGCCAATTGTTCCATGCGTGGAAGCCTTCACTCGGATGGAACTCCGGACTGTACCCATACTTCTTCACGAGGTCGATCGTGGGGCCTGTATTGGGTAGGGCGATGTCATACTTGCCTGCCGCAAACCAGAAGAGCTTCACCTTGCTTTTGTCCGGGCTTTGCAATGAAGCGAGGTTTGTCTGCTCGAACTGCGATCGTACCTGAGGAAACCAGCCGGAGCTGAATACTCCGATGTAAGAGAAGAAGCCGGGATGGGTTATCGATACGTTGAGCGCTTGTACCCCACCCATGGACAAACCGGCGATCGCACGATGCGGCGCGTCTGCAACCACGCGATAATGTCCTTCGACAAAGGGGATGACGTCATTCAGGAGATCGTTCGAAAACGGGTCGGAGGCAACATCTGCGCCCATCGATCGCATATCCATGTGTGTGCTCACGTGGCCTGCGGGCATGACGATGATCATCGGTTTTGCGCGAGCCTCCGCGATCAGATTATCCAGGATGAAATTGGCTCGCCCAACCGAGGTCCACGAATCGTCAGAGTCCCCTCCGCCATGCAGGAGATAAAGAACAGGGTAGGCTTCTGTCCCCTTCTCGTATCCAGGCGGAAGATAGATGTGCATCCGCCGCAGCCTGCCGAGCGTCTTTGACTGGTAATAGACGAGGGCCACATCGCCATGCGGCACTTCTTTTGCGTCCGCGAAGTTGCCGGGGATGAGAAACAGACTGCGGACCGAAGATAGCGACTCGCTCGATGCTGCGTTCTTCGGGTCGGTGGTGCTCACGCCATCGACGGTGAAGGTATATCGATAGGCTCCGGCGGGGTAGGGGCCTACCGTGGCGGACCAGACTCCATCGGCGCCCTTAGTCAGCGCCACGCCTTTCATTCCTGCCATGACATGTTCCTGAGTAGCGCCAGGGACCGACTCTTCGCCTTCGGAGTTTAGCTTTACTTCCTTCGCGTCCGGCGCCCACAGCCGAAACGTGACCGTCCCATCAGCATGTACTTCCGGAGATACCAGGTTTGTATTGGGCGTGACCTGCAGCCCCGGTATCGGCGGTAGCGCCGGAGCTGGCGCCGTTTGCTGTCCGGCCGCGCCCATCGCCGCAACGAAAGCTAATACCCCGGGCACCACTAAAAACAAAACCCTCGAATTGCAGCCTCTCATGACTGTTTCCTCTTATGGCGACGCCAGTTCATCGCACGAACTCTAATCCTTCCAAGTTGCCCGCTCTTCACTTCTGCTGCGAAGTAAGCACACCGTTCCGGCATTGCGCTCATCTCACTGACAGCTAAAATTAGCGGCGTCGTTCGTGTCTCCGTGCCCGGAGTATTGAGCATGCTTAGGATATGGACACAGAGGTCGGCTTCGGCCAGGAAATGCCTTTCCTGTAGCAATGACGGACTGCGGCGCATCGCCTTTCTCGACCCACTTCACCACTGCGCTGAGCATGTCGAATTGGTCGAGCGCGGGGCCTCCCCCGCAATGACGCATCCCCGGCACCAGGAACATTCTGCTCCACTCTGAGACCTTCGTTGCTCCGCCGTTTGCCGCCGCAAGAGACTGGTAGTAGTCAAGCGTATCCAGTGGCGAGAACCACGGATCGCTGTCTCCATGGAAGAACAGGATCTTTCCGCCATCCCCAGAAAATGTTGTGAGATTCGTTGAAGCGGGCTCAACCAGAGTATCCGAGGCATGCAGAGCCTCCTTGTCAACATCGATCTCCGTCGTCGTTGGATACGGACCGAAGAGACCACTTTGTCCAAGCGAGAGCAATCCCGGAACCGGGCCTGTTTCCGCGATGCCAGTGTCATACAGAAAGCCCGGGTAGACCTGGGTGCCGTACGAGTTCTTTGGCCCTGCGAAGGCTTTCTTGATCGCCGCAACCTTCTCCGGCGCAATGCAGGCATCGCTCTGGCCGGACTTACAGGAAAGTACCGCGGGATCGAAATCGCAGCCCGTCGGATCAGAGATCATCCGATCGGTCACGCCGTCCTTCGCATCGCAGCGGTCCATCAGCGCGCTCATGAAAAGCTTGCGTTCGCTGTCGTTGAGGAATTTATCAAGCTGCGGCTTGCCTGACGAGTCTTTCGGAGAGGCCTGGTTGTATGCGATCGGAATCCATTTGCCAATTGCCAGATTCGACAGGCCTGTGCGCATCGCGGGATCTCCCGAGACAATGCCATTGAACACCGTGGGATAGCGCTGCGACAGGATCATGCCTTCGCGTCCCCCTGTCGAACAACCTACAAAGTAGGAATACGCGGCAGGCTTCGCGTAATACTCCGCGATGACCTTCTTCGCCACGGCCGCCACCTCGGCATTGGCGAGATAGGCGAAATCGAGATAGGCCTGCTGGTCGCGCATAAAGGAAAAATCAAATGGACCGGTCTTCGACTTGTGTCCTGTATCGGTGCTGGCCACCACAAAGCCGCGATCCAAGCCGGATTTGTCGCCGGAGTAGGACGCTCCCAGCGGATAGGAGACCACGCCATTTCCACCGCCGCCACCCTGCATCAGGAAGTCACCATTCCATGCGGCCGGCTCAGGCAGCGCCAGCGCAAAACCGATACCGAACTCCTCGCCGTCAACGCCTTTGCGCCGATCGATGACGCCGTCCACGCGGCAATGCGCGGGCAACGGCCCAATGGCTGGCGCGCCAGGATACGGAGGCGGAAGCGTTGTGCCGGCAGATACCTCGGCGGCCTTCGTGATCTCGACGCCATCCATCTTGAGATGGCTCAGATCGGCGCAGGAAGTTTCCGCCCGAGCGGGTATAGCACTAAAGGCACACCCGGCTGCGAGGAGCAAAAGCAGGAACCTGCTTTGAATCATTCGAAAACCCTCTTTTCCCATGGCGGTCGACCGTACTCATCCTTCGGGTAACGCGATCTGTCCTTCGAGATGTATGTGCCCGCTGACAGCCGGCGCTCGTTTCATTTCGCTACGCTCCATGTGACTTGCTCCGTGCGGATGACCTTTACCGAGCTGTCTCAACTACGGGAAATTGATAAATATTCACGCTGATGGGAGCAATGGTGATCGTCGCCGGAGCGTCGCCCAGTGAAGATTGCTTGATTGCCAGCTGGGCCGGCTGTCCGACATGGTTGACGGCGTCCGCTTTGTCGGCGGTCAATTGCCACAGAATGGAGGGGCCGCGCAGATGCGCACCGGTGACGCTCAGATCTACCTTTTGCTCCGCCTGGGTCGCATTGACGACGGAGACGATCAGATATTTGCGATCGGGACTGAATGCCGCGTACATGTCGAGCGGGTAGGTGGGGCTTCCGGAACTCTTTTCCGGTTGGTCGGGACTGCCAGCGGGATATTTCGGGGCCGGCTGGGGCGAGTTGCCCGAGAGAGCGACCGGAATCGCGCCGACGAAGTGATCGCCGTACATCTTGTACACGAGCCCCAGCCCGTTCAAGGTGGAGGCCGTCTTGTTGAAGTCGATCAATGAGACGCCCGTGGTCTGTGCCCCCATGGTGAGGAATTCGGTGTAGCGGGCCATCTCATTGAGGACCATTGCATAGGCGAGAGCCTGCTTCAGGTTCTCGCCGGCAAACGGACCACCGCCGGCGCCGAAGTTGAAGTAGGCGTACTCGTCGATCGCAAGGGGAATCTTCTTCTCAACCAGTTGCGGGAAGCGCTTCTGATATCCCTGCCACTCTTCGGCCTTCAGTCGCACGGTGTCGGCGGGATAACGAGATGCCTCGAGCAGTGTCTGGTCCACTTTTACATAAGCATCGTCGTTGGGCTTATCCGCTGCGAGAGTCTTGGCTTTCTCAAGGTCCCAGTGATGGCCGCCACTCGCGTACCAGTGCTCGGCGATGATATCGAAGTTGCCCCAGCAGTCCTTGATGAAGCCGGCGTCCCAATCCCAGTCGGGTGATCCGTATAGAGACCCCAGATTGCCGACGTACTTGGCGCGCTCGCCCGGAGGGACATTATCGTTCTGCAGCATGAGACCGGATGCGACGAGCGTGATCGACGGGTCCGCGGCGCGCATCGCTTTGGCAAATTCGTTGTGCTTCAGCATGTAGTACTTGAGGTCCGTGCGACCTAGCTGCCAGGTACCCCAAGGCTCGTTTCCGATGTTCCAGAATTTCACATGGTAAGGCGCAGGATGGCCATTCTTCGAGCGCTTCGCTCCCATATACGTGTTGGGCGCCCCGTTCATGTACTCTACTTCTTCGGCCGCCGAGTGGCTGTCACCAAAGCCCGCGTTGACGCTGATGTATGGCTCTACATTGATGAGCCTGCACAAGGTCATGAACTCGTCCAGGCCGAGGTCATTGGTTTGCAATGCGCCCCACGCATGGTCAAAGTCCGGGGGACGCCTGTCGATGTCGCCAACGATGTGGTACCAGATGAGCCCCGAGGTGTAGTTGCCGCCATACCTCCAGAAACCCATCTTGATCTGACGAAGAAGAGAGGTCGTATCCGGCCGGAAGCCATCGATGTTGTCGGCCGGCATGAGCGATACCGTGCCTGCATGGAAGTTTCCCGCGCCAGTGCCCGAGATCTCGAAGACACCGTCTGAAGCATCAGCCTTAGACGTGAAAGCCAGCGGAAACTTCCTGTACTCGCTGGTGAGTGCAGGAATAGTAATGGTCTGCCGGTCGTTTGCGCCCGCGCCCCAGATCAGCGAGATCTTGACCTTGCTGCCCGGCGTTCCGCGCAGATAGATTCTTCCGGTGTACTTCTTGCCGTTGAGCAGAGCGAGGCCCTCTTGCCGGATCCCGTGGGGTGTTGCGGCGTCGAGGGTGATCCGCGGGCTCTGATCACCAACAAACGGCTGGCTCTTGTCCATCGAAACTACGTCTTCGGGACCGACCGGGTACCACTTGCGAAGCCGCCCGCCGAAGCCGCCGCCACGGGGCTGAGGCGCGGCCTCCGGCTCCTTCGCTTTGATTGGAAAGTAGAACTTCCGGTCATCGAGCATCTCCGCCCAAAGACTGCTGTACATGGTGCTGCCGATGTGCTCGATGAACTGCCCGTAGAGGTACTTCGAGACCGGCGCCGATGTCGTTTGTGTGTCAATGGTGACCTGCAACCGTTGAGGAACGGCCGGATCCGCCTGCTGTGCGATCGCGGCGACACTGCTCCCAAAACACAATGCCGCTGCGGCGAACATCAATTTCTTTACGTGCATCGTTTCTCCATGCTCCAGCTCCGGATCGGCTAGATCTTATGCCGCTCCGATTCTGCTGACACGTTCGTGGAACTATACTGCGAACTGAACAATCCGGCCCGCGCCCGTCACCCCTCGGAAATCGGGTAAACGCTTACCCGAGAAAACGCTCCGAGCCAGAGGCGAGGTGAACTGCGTTGCTTCAGAGTCTTAAGAACATCGGTTACGCGCTAGAGATAAATCGGTTTTTGGAACATCTGCATACTATCCACTCATCACGAACCTGAAAAGCAGGATTTAGATTTTCTTCGTGGAAACTTTAAGTCGTGCCAGATCGTCCATGTTTCCTTTCGGGAATTCCTCAAGTTGACAGAGAAAGCGGCTGCGGCTCGGTCGAGACCGTCTAATACGTCGACCAGAGAGCAGGGAATTAGGTGCTATTCAGCATTTCTGGTCCGTTATTGCGGACGTTGCTTACCAACCGGTTTGCCGGCGTCATTCGCATATCGAACGGACGGAGAAGGTCGAGCGGAGGCCGAAACTCTTCGTAGTCGCTGAGCCAGCGATCGTAATCGCGCGAGTGCAGGATGACCGGCATGCGGTGATGAATCAGTTCAGTCAGTTCGTTCCCCTCGGTGGTCACAATAGAAAAGGTGTGCAGTGGAGGATGAGAGGCGCCCACCTAACAACGTGGAAGGTCTCCGCGATCTTTTGTTTGTCCGATTGCCGGTAGTAGCGGCCACACATGACTTCATATTCGCCTACCGTTTACGCTGCCACTGAGGTCCGCTTAGTCTCCAGAGGTTGGACAATTGTGCCTCAGCAGCTCGTAAAGAGGACGGCCGATAGAGCCTTGAAGCGATGGATCGAATCCCGCCTCGTAGCCGCAATCCAGACAGCAAAGCGCATGACGCCTGTCCGAGGATTGCTTTCGAAGCACGTCGTCCGGCAGCTTATCGTCGACGATGAACATGCAGCAACACTAGGCCGCTGCGTGATATCACCGTGTGAAGACACAAGCTCACCTCGACTATGCTACCATTATAAATCTCGCAAGCAATAGATTCTAAAGCACTTATGTCCGATCACCTATCTTACGTAAACTAAATCGATTAGCCGCCTGATGTTGCTTTGTACCCTCCCAGAATTGCTCCGTCCGTGTTGGTGCGTCGAACGTCCTGTAACAACAAGGAGAGACGATGGCACGACCGACCTGGGCAGGTTCAATCCAGATTTCGTTAGTTTCGATTGCGGTTTAAGGTCTTCCCAGCCACCAACCCGGGCAGCCAGGTCGAGTTTCATCAGATCGACCGTAAGACCCATCAGCGAGTTCACCATCAGAGCGTTGACGAAAGTGGCCAAGTTGAGAAGGCTGACATCGTCAAAGGCTTCACATCGGAGATATCCGTCAACCGTTCAGCGGCACCGGCGACTTCAGTGCCTGGTATCAGGTGTTTCTCGACGGGCAATGGATCGACCTCGACGCTCGTCACAATTACCCGCGCCTCGGCCGAATACTCATGGCCACGGGCCGCGATGCTGCAGACGTTGCCATCACTACGAGTTTCGGAACGACCAATCTCGTTAAGTTCTACGTGGAATCAAACAAAGGCGACGCGGACAGAAATAAAATCCCGCTTCCTCAGCGCCTCATCGCGACCGACAACCAAGTCGCTGCGCCCAGTGAGGCAAATACATCCACGCAGACCAATCGAAGGATGGAAAGTCCCGCACAAACCCAATCCGCCATGTCCTGATTCCAGAAACAAGCCGCGCCCGTGGCGGCGGGTAGCATTTGTAAGAAGCCTACAATTTGAGTGCTTGTTCTAATACGGTCCAGTTCGGGGGGAGATTGCCGGAATTCATAGATTCGACGCAGCATCGAAGTTCAACATGGCGGCGTCGCGGAATCGTTGTCCTGGCTGCTCTAGCTCTAAGCATCCTAGTCTGCGGCCGGATCGGATTGGCTTATTGGGTTGACCTTCTCTGGTTTGAGTCCCTCGGATATGGTGGGGTCTTCTGGAAATCGGCAAGTCTGCAGATCATAGATTTTGTGTTTTTCTCGGGGACCACGTTTCTAATTCTGTATGGTGCGTTTTCAGTACTTCGACGTTCTCATGAAGCCGATTTGCCGAAAGCTCGCTCGATTATCATCGCAGGAAGGCCAATAAGCCTTTCAGTGCAACCAGTTCTGCGCGTGATCTCGTTTTGCATCGCCATTGCCATTGCGTGCGTGACCGGATTGGCGATGATGGAGGAGTGGCCGACACTGGCACTGTTCTGGTACGCACCTCATGTAACAGGCAGCGTAACCGATCCGATCTTTGCTAAGCCATTGAATTTCTTCCTCTTTACCTTACCTGCGTGGCAGCTTTTCGATAACTGGCTCCTGACGCTAGCGATTGCGCTCTGCGTTGTCGCGGTGCTGTTCCTCATTATCACAAGTGGTGCTCGTTCTCTATCTAAACGGCAGATCACCTATGCCCCGTCGCCATGGCGTGGACTTTCGATTACGGTCGCATTCCTTCTCCTTGTCCTCGCGATGAACGTGTATGTGGGCCGGTTTCAGCTCTTGCTCGAACATCACACGATCTTTGACGGCATTACTTATACCGACGCACACATAACGATCTATGGACTTCTTCTTGTCTGCGCCGCCCTGGTCTTCGGTGCGATCGTCTTGATCTACAACGCGGTTCGGCATTCCCGTGGTCGATGGATCGTGACCGCAATCCTCCCCGCTTTAATCTGCTATGGCGCCCTGGGAATTGTCGGCTGGTACGTGGGCAACTTCATCGTCAAGCCCAATGAACTCGTTCGCGAAGAACCTTTTATCGCCCACAATATTGAGATGACCAGGCAGGCTTACGGGCTCAATCGCTTTGCGCAGCGCGAGTTTCCTGCGGAGACGACGGTCGCTGCGGCTGACGCGGCGAACAACCAGCCGACCCTCCAGAACATCCGGCTATGGGATTGGCACGCCTTACAGGACACGCTGCGCCAGGTTCAAGAGATCCGCACCTACTACGACTTTCCTGACATCGACATCGATCGATACAAGATCGGTGGCACGACACGTCAGGTAATGCTTGCGGCACGCGAACTGAACGTTGAAAAGTTGCCCATCAGTAGCCGCAACTGGATCAATGAAAAGCTGATTTACACCCACGGCTACGGAGTAACAATGAACCCGGTCAATGGGTTTACAGCAGAAGGATTGCCAACACTGTTGCTGAGCAACATGCCTGTCCAGAGTACAGTCCAGGGTCTCCAGGTAACACGGCCTCAGATCTATTTCGGCGAACTCACTGACACCGACGTGTACGTGAAGACCCGGCAGCAGGAGTTCGACTATCCGCAGGGTCAGAACAACAACCTCACCTCCTATGAAGGCGATGGCGGCATCTTACTGGGCTGCCTCTTGAGGCGGATCATGTTAGCCATCGACCGTGGCGATCTCGGAAAGTTACCGTTCAGTGACGACGTCAGTTCGCAGAGTCGGCTCCTGATGCGGCGCAATATCCGCGAACGTGTTGCGGCGCTAGCGCCGTTCCTTACCTTCGATCAAGACCCCTATATGGTGGTGGCCGACGATGGGCGGCTTTCGTGGATCATGGACGCCTTTACAGTGTCGAACAACTATCCGTACTCGACCCGCTACAATCTCGGAGACATTTCAGTCAACTACATACGGAACAGCGTCAAAGTGGTCGTGGACGCCTATACCGGAGCTACAACGCTCTACGTCTTCGACTCTACAGACCCTATCCTTGCGTCCTATCGCCGTATCTTCCCGGATCTCTTCAAAGACGCTGCTGCAATGCCGCCAGACTTGCGCAGGCACGTACGCTACCCAGAAGCCCTCTTCAAAGTGCAAGCGGAAGTCTATGGTCTTTACCATATGACGAATCCGGCGGTCTTCTTCAATCGCGAAGACCTCTGGACAGTCGCAATGGAATCCGCGACCGATAGTAACGGTCAACAGACGACTCAGATGATGCAGCCGAATTACGTACTGATGAAACTCCCAGGAGGCACAGGCGAGGAGTTCGTTGAGATCCTTCCTTTCACGCCTGCCAATCGCAATAACCTGATTGGGTGGATCGCCGGTCGCTGCGACGGCTCAGACTATGGAACAGCCGTGGTTTACGACTTCCCTAAGACAAAACTCATTGATGGCCCGCAACAGATAGAAGCTCGCATCGATCAGAACGCACAACTCTCAGGACAATTGACGCTGTGGAATCAACAGGGCTCCCACGTTCTGCGCGGGAGTCTCCTGGTGATTCCGTCTGGTCGAGCACTGTTATACGCGGAGCCGATCTATCTTCAGGCGCAACAAAGCCCCATGCCGGAGTTGCGGCTGGTCGTGCTTGCGCTACAGGACAAGCTTGCGTACGGCACTACATTCCAGGCAGCCCTGAGCTCCCTTTTTGGAGGGGAGGTTTCGTCGCTTAATGCGAGCGAAGCGGCACAATCTACGCCTGCATCCCAGGGAACAGCTCAACCCACTTCAGATGTCAGCGCACTTATTTCTGAAGCGGCTAAAGACTTCGCTGACTATCAGCGCCTCACTGCCGCGGGCAGGCTTGGCGAGGCTGGCCAAAAGCTCGATGCGCTCAAAGGCGTCCTGGATAGACTGAGCGCGCACGGGAAGCAAACTCGTCGTCAATAATTGAAAGGGATAGGCAAGGTCCACCGGCTGCCAGAGCGATTCTTATTCGCCGGTGACAAGTCAGAGAAATCGCGAAAATCCGACTCCTGCCCTATCGCCTGGCTCGAGCTGAAGTAGATGTCATCTCGAAGTACGCGGACAACTTCAAACGATGTGTACAATTCGTTACTGCGTACGAGCGTAGTACTGAGGGGTCGAAGAATGGCTGAGAAAACCATAGTGGATAAGGCCGGGATGGCGGTTGGGTTCGGAATTGCGGCTGCGTCAGATGTGGCAGGTGCCATCAAAACAGCATTTGGGGCGGCGGTAACCACGGTTACAGAGGTTCTGAAGAAGGAACCAGCGAAGAAAGCCGCCAGAAAGAAAGCTGCGAAAAAGCCCCCTGCCAAGAAGGATGCTAAAAAAGCCGTCGCCAAAAAAACTCCGGCGAAGAAAGCTGCGGTCAAAAAGATTCCGGCTAAGAAGGGCGCCAAGAAAGCTGTGAAGGTGCCTACGAAGAAGGCTGGCCGCCCGAAGAGGTGAGGGACATAAAGCGTGCAACGCCCGCATCTATAACTCCGAATTGCCGGGAACATGCTCTCGATAGAGGCTAAGGAAGGCACAATGGCGACGAAGAAGGCGAAGGACAAGGCTGTAAAGAAGGTCAGTAAAGCCCTCCGCAAGGCTATACACAAGGGCGTCACGGAAAAGGTTGTCGAGCAGGTCGTTGAGGACGCTTTTGAAAGCAGCGCCGAGAAGTCCAAGAAAACGCCTCCAACGAAGAAAGAATCGAAGGCCGCAAAGAAGGCAGACTCATCTCCAGACTGAGTCTGCGATGTGGGGATCATCACATACACACAGCAAAGAAGTCGGAGAAGGAGCCCTGATAGCAGATAACGACGCATTCAGTATCATTGGGGCAGAGTCTGTTAGAGATCCGACTCTCGAGTCAGGGAACCTTTGAGCAGTAAGAAGACCTCGCCTGAGGCCACTCCGGATCAAGCAAAGTCACGCCGAAATCGCGCAAAGACAATCAGCCGCAGTCTTGTTCAGGCAAGTGAGGCACAGGATGCGGCACTCCTCGCCGGCGAGCTCCGAACCTCGGAGACTCAACGGGAACTTGCCGTGATCGTCGTAGTCGAATTCACCGGCGAACTCCGCAGGCGCAAGCAGATAAACGCCGCCGCCCGGCTCGCCCGCTCCGCAGCCGCAATTACGGCCGCAGAAGAAGAGACTTCGGGCGACGCAGCATCTACCCTCGACTTCGATGCCACCCGTGCAGAGTTTGAGGAACTCGCTCGATCAGCCGGGGCGACCATCGCCGCCACACTCGTCCAGCGGCGGCAGAAGCCCGATCCTTCCAGCCTGGTGGGTCAGGGTAAGCTCGACGAAATCGTTGAGGTCGTGACATCCACCAACGCGTCGCTTGTCCTCTTTGACCACGACCTCACCCCATCCCAGCTCCGCAATATTGAAGCCCGTCTCCCCTGCCACGTTATCGATCGGTCGCAACTCATCCTCGATATTTTCGCGCGACACGCCAAAACCCGCGAAGGGCAGCTCCAGGTAGAACTCGCGCAACTCGAATACCAATTGCCCCGTCTTGCCGGACGCGGTCGCGCCATGTCTCAGCTTGGCGGCGGCATCGGAACACGCGGTCCGGGGGAAACGCAGCTCGAAACCGATCGGCGCAAAATCAACCTCCGCATTGACCTAATCAAGACCCAGCTGACCGGCGTCCGCCGCATTCGCCATCAGCAAAGGCAACGCCGCGAGGCAGTTCCGGTTCCCGTGGTTGCTCTCGTGGGCTACACCAACGCCGGTAAAAGCACGCTCTTCAATGCGCTCACTCAGGCTGGTGTACTCGAATCAGCCCGGATGTTCGCGACTCTTGACCCCAAGCTCCGGCAGCTACAGCTGCCTTCCCGCCGTAAAATCTTGCTCTCCGACACCGTCGGCTTCATCCGCGACCTCCCTCATACCCTGGTGACTAGTTTCCGTGCGACTCTGGAAGAAGTCGAGCGAGCCGAAGTTCTCGTGCACGTTCAGGACGCGGCGAGCCCTATACGCGGAGAGCAGAAAGCTCAGGTTGAAAAAGTCTTGAACGAGCTTGCAGTCTCGACCAAGCCCGTCATTCAAGTACTGAACAAAGTGGACATCGTCTCGCAGCAGGAGCTGGCTCACCTCTCAAGCGATCGCGAAGCAGTTCCAGTCTCCTCGCTTCAGCACACCGGCCTTCAACAACTCCTGATGGCCATTGATGCTGCACTCGTGATCGACCCAGTGGTTGAAGGCAGCTTCCGGCTTCCTCAATCGGAAGGTTCCATCATTGCCTCGCTCGAAGGCGGAGCCATCATCGACGAGAAACGTTTCGAGGGAAACCTAGTTTTCCTCCGGGCCCGCGGACCAGCATCGCTTCTTGACCGTTATCGGCGTTTCCGTGAGCGCCATGGCGCTTCGAGTCTTCGCCTTTGAGTACGGTCTTCACCTGATTGGTTCCTACGATCGCGACCATGAACCCATTGATCCTACCGTGTGCAACATATGGGGTAGCTGCCGGAAAGTCAGGTTTTGGAAAAGAGTGGGTTGGAGGCGCCCCGATCGGCACAGAGTTGCTCAACACACAGTTTTTCAAAAGAACTTCAACACGGTCTATTGCACGCATCACGACATCTCTCGTCTTCGGTAACGGGAAACCAGTTCCTGCGTGGCGGACGTCCAGTCCGGATGGGTGAACGTGAAGCCGGAATCCATGAGAATGCCTGGAATAACCCATCGACTCTTGAGCACCAGCTCTGACTCGGTACGTAGCACAAAGCTCCCGATTTCGATCATCCAAGCAGAAGCTGGAAGGCCGAAGCGTCGACCCCACGCCGCGCGAAGTGCCCCCATGAACTCGCGGTTTCGCAAGGGGTTTGGTGAGCAGATATTGACCGTGCCGCTCACACTCTCGCTTGCGATCAGGAAGTCGATGGCGCGGACGAAGTCGGCTTCGTGAATCCAGGAAACGTACTGGTCTCCGGAACCTTGCGCACCTCCCAACCCACGGCGCACCAGGTTGGAAAACACATCGAAGACGCTGCCTTTGTCCGGATTGAAGGTCATGGAGCTACGCATGGCGATCTTGCGGGTCTTCGGCGTCTGCGTCTCGAAGAAAGCCGCCTCCCAGTCTTTTGCGATCTTTATGGAGAAATTCCAGGTGTCGGGGGCGCCTGGTTCCTCTCCACCGAGTTCTCCCGTCGCCTCATCCATGGGGCGATCGAGCGCGTGGCGATATATCGTAGCGGTGCTCGCGTTGAGCCACAGCCTCGGTGGATGTTTTAGCGACGCAATGACATCGTTGAGCAGGCGAGTCGAGACGATGCGCGAGTCATACATTTCGCGCCGATTCTCTCCGTAGTAGCGGCAGTTTACGCTGCGTCCGGTGAGATTGATGCACACTTCGCTCTCCTCCAAAGCAGAGGTCCAGGCGGCGCCGTCCGTCCGAGCGTCCCAAAGGACGACCCGCCATGGAGCCGGCTTCGGGGCGCGGCTCAGCACGGTGACTTGATGGCCATGGTGATGAAAGTGTCGGGCAAGCACGGTGCCGATCTGCCCGCTGCCGCCGGGAATGACAATCTTCATTGGGATAAGCCTCTCCGGGGTGCTGGGAGATAGCGCTGCCATTCATTGGATTCGGCGACTCGCTTGATGACGGCATTGCGTTCGCGGTTGAGCCGCAGCATGTAGCGTCGAAGGAAGAGCAACTCCGCGATTGGGCCCAGGATTGGAAGAGGAGCCGCGATTGCGAAGATGTCCCGCAATTCAGTCGTCCCGGAAGGCAGGCTCCGAAACAGATGATCGGCCTGCATGGATCGAAAGATGCCGTCGACCATGGTGACTTGGTAACTATACGGAGGTTCCACGATTGTTGCCTTGCTGGTCAGCGTCTGCCAAAAGCCGAAGTGCTTGGCGCGCCAGGTGACCTGCTGGTTGAGTCCGACCAGGCCGTTGGTGACTCCGCTGATCGCGAGGGCTTGTTCCTGGCTATGGACGTTGGCCAGCAGATGAACTTCAACACTGCGGGACAGGTCGAAGACCCTGTCGATCGGCGCGTCGATCAAGGTGGTTTCTTCAAAGCGGATCATTGCGGCTGGTTCCTGTCGGTAACTGGCGGAGGCGGAAAGGCTACGTTCAGTTCAGCCAGGGTGAGGATTCGATAGCCGGGAGGCGGGTAAAAGAGATCACGGGAGGGTTCGCCCAGGTGAATATTGTTGAGTTCCATGTCTGGCGCGCCGCCAGGCAGCTCTAGGTCGTCGGAGAGTTCCACAATTTCTTTGATGGACGGGGCGTACCAAACCTGGACACCGGTCGTGGCCATCTGACCCGGCTCGGAATTTCTGAGAGTGTTCGTGTTGTGTACGCCGACGGCCTCGACCTCGCCGAATATGCGCTTTCCAAGCGGCTCTCCGTGCTCGGTTCCACGTTCGGAAATTGAGTCTCGCTGTGATGTGAAGTTCAATTGAGAAAATGGGTCAAAGCTTATATACCGGACAACACGCGGAAGACATTCGACGATTGCAATCGGTCCGCCTGGTGTGGTGACATCCGGTTCAACCCAATGGAAGCTGCAGTGAGAGATGGGGTCCACGACCCGGACATCATGGGCAAGAACGCCGCCGCCATGCCCATAGTCGGGCGGGTCGTCGGTTCGTGTCCTCCCTTCGCTGTCACGCGCGGTGAAAGATTTGCGCACCTGAACATCGACCTTTCCGGTCTCCGGGTTCGGAAACTTTGCAGTCGTCACCGGGATGGCGGTGAAGGGAGCGTTCCGCACAGGACCTGCGGCCTCGGGGATCTTGTTGGGCTCAGGCGGATACCATTTTTCCGGGAAACTCTGCGACGGCGGAGGCGCTGTGTCCGCAGTTGTCGTGAGCACACTCTGCTGACCCTCAGATGCCGGACATCCTGACAGAAGGATAATGACCGTCGCGCATATCAGGACTCTCATCGCTGTTTCTCCATTCCGGACGAGGTCGAAGCCTTTCCGAAGATCACTTCAAGCAGTTCTCCGGCAAGTCGATGGACCGGACGAAGGAACGGCAACCTAGCGAGCCGAATGCCGGTGAGGATCATCTTCAGGGTCTTCTCGAAAAGAATCTTGGTTCGAGCTTGATCGGGCGAGCGGTCGTAAACCCAGAATAGAAGCAAGCCCATCTGGTAGAGCCAGAGCAGGCGAGGCAGGTAGGGATGGATGGCCGGCGGGAGCTTGACCTTGGAGCGGTCGACGATCAGCTCGAAAAAGCCGATGTCCTGCTCGCGGATGGCAGCTGTTTCCTGACTGAATGGAGAGAGGGGATGAGCGGGATCGACGTGCGCGGAAAGTGCGCCGAGCAGCGCCCGGTTAGGCAGAAAATACTCGAACTTGTAGTCGATAACACTTTGAAGGCTGGTCTCCAGCGTTTTTGTCGTAGCTAGAATCGCTTGGAGCGAAGACGCCATCTCCTCCTGGGCCTGTTGATAGAACGCCATCACAATCGTGTCCTTTGAGTCGAAGTAGTAGTACGCTGCGCCAACGGCTACATCGGCAGCCGCCGCGATCTCGCGCATAGTCGACCTCTCGAAGCTGATTCACCGAGGATCGGATACAACAGTGTCTTGCCGCTCAATATCTCAAGCATGTAAGCTAACCGATCAGGATCTTCCGTAAACCATTGGGCTTCAAATCGCAATTCTGCATAATTTCCTCACCCCTTAATCTTCACCGGATCAACGATCGCTCTACGGCGCCGGGTAATTGCGAATCTAAGGGCAAGTAGAGCTGCTCCTTGCCTGCCGTTTTGCTAATTATTTGGCATACATTCTTTCTAATTATGTGGCACACTCATGCGTGTGGACGATCTTTCTGCCATTCCGCCATCGTCCCGTGAAGTCGCACTGCACCGCTTTGGATTGCTTCGACCACACCTCGAAGAGGCCCGTCCGCTACGCACCGTGGCTTCTGAAGCATCAATTCCCTATCGAACAGCACTGAGATGGGTAGGTGGATACCGCAGGAATGGGCTGGCTGCTTTGGTCCGTAAGACCCGAACCGATCAGGGAGGACGGAGGCTTGCCTCTCAAACCCTGATACAAGCAATTGAGGGGCTCGCGCTTGAGCGGCCGCCGCTTCCGATGAGTTCCATACATCGGCAAGCGGGCGCCATGGCTGAGACTCTTCAAGAGCGTAAGCCAAGCTATGCGGTGGTCCGTCGGATCGTGCGCAACCTGCCAGCAGGCATGCTGATGCTCGCCCACCAGGGTAATAAGGCGTATAGCGAAGGCTTCGATCTGGTTCATCGGCGCGAGGCTCTAAAGCCGAACTCCATATGGCAGGTAGATCACGCGCAACTCGACATCAAACTGCTGCGCGACGATGGGTCCATCGGAAAGCCTTGGCTGACTATTGTCATCGATGACTACAGTCGTGCGGTGGCGGGCTACTATCTCGGCTTTGAGCCCCCTTCTTCCCTCCGAACGACACTTGCCTTACGTCAGGGCATTTGGCGGAAGGGTGATCCCCACTGGCAAATCTGCGGTATTCCAGACGTTCTGTACACCGACAACGGATCGGACTTTCGATCGAAACATCTTGAGCAGGTCGCTGCGGACTTGAAAATGCGACTTGTATTCTCCACGCCAGGCCAGCCCCAGGGCAGAGGCAGGATTGAACGCTTCTTCCGTACCGTGAACGAGATGTTCTTATTCGTTCTGGATGGCTTCACAGCGCGAACTTCACGCAAGCCGACTCTGACGCTCGATTCCCTCGAGAAGCAGTTCCACACCTTCTTGTTGGAGGTTTACCATCGCCGCCCCAGTTCAGAGGGCAAACTATCCCCCAAAGAGCGTTGGGAGAAAGGTGGTTTTCTGCCGAGCATGCCTGACACGGTAGAACGGCTCGATCTTCTGCTGATCCACGAAGTCCGCGCCCGCAAAGTGCGGTCTGACGGCATTCACTTCCATAACTTCCGCTACCTGAAACAGCACTGGCCAGCCATCCGGGAACAACTGTTGAGCGGGACATACAGACCAAAGCCGGTGAAGCGGGTAGAGATACCGAAGCCGGACGGCGGAGTGCGCAAGCTGGGCATTCCGACTGTGTTGGATCGATTCATCCAGCAAGCGGTCATGCAGGTTCTGCAACGGCGGTGGGACCCGGAGTTTTCCGATCACAGCTACGGTTTTCGACCGGGGAGATCGGCCCATCATGCTGTAGCACAGGCACAGCGGCATATCGCCGCAGGCTATGGCTGGGTGGTTGACCTCGACTTGGAGAAATTCTTCGATCGAGTCAATCACGACAGACTGATGGCTCAGATCGCCAAGCGCGTCGATGACAAGCGGCTGCTGAAACTCATCCGGGCGTTCCTGAACGCCGGGGTGATGGAAAACGGGCTGGTCAGCCCAAGCGTGGAAGGGACTCCCCAAGGAGGTCCTCTTTCGCCACTGCTCAGCAACGTCGTGCTCGACGAACTCGACCGCGAACTGGAGCGCCGGGGACACCGACATGTCCGCTACGCAGATGACTGCAATATCTATGTGCGCAGTGAACGTGCGGGTCACCGGGTGATGAAGAGCATTACGCGATTCATCACTCAGCGGCTCAAGCTCAAGGTAAATGAGACCAAGAGCGCGGTAGCGCGACCGCAGGAGCGAAAGTTCCTCGGATTTAGTTTTACGGAAGCCCCAGAGATCAAACGAGCGATTGCTCCGAAGGCTCTGACGCGCTTCAAAGACAAAATCCGTGAGATCACGCGACAGGCCAAGGGGATCAGCATCGAGACGACAGTGAAGCGACTGGCCACCTATATGGTGGGATGGCGCGGCTACTTCGGCCTTTGCGAAACCCCCGAGGTGCTGATCGGCCTTGTTCGTTGGGTGCGGCTCAGGCTGCGATGCGCGCTCTGGCGACAGTGGAAAACCCCACGTCGTCGCCGGGCTGCGTTGCTGCAACTGGGGTTTCGTTCGCAACTGGCTGCCAATACCGCCGGAAGTGGTCGCGGCCCCTGGTACCTGGCCCGCTCCAAAGCTCTCTCCGTGGGAGCTTCGAATGCATACTTCCGCTCGCTCGGCCTTCCTTCACTGTTCGAGAACTACTAGCTCAACTTCTCGAACCGCCGTGTACGGACCCGTTCGCACGGTGGTGTGGCACGGGTCGGCAGGTGACTGCCGCCCCTATGCCGATCTAACCGGCGACTCGTACGATGGACTCCCGAGGATCGACAAGTGTGCGACAAGCCGATTTTCTATGAGCAGGTCACTGGTGTCAAGATTTGTTCTTTGCTTTTTTCTTCATAGGGCTTTTGCTTTTGTTGTTGCTCTTGATTCGTTGCTCTCCACCATGTTTCTATTCGCACTCTAGATGAGCTGTCTTGAAGCAAGCTCGGTGCCGGTTGGGGTTCGAGAGGAAAGTCGATGCTGCCATTTATCGGTCGGCCTCGAAGGCCGAAGTCGGCTCGCAGTCATCGGAACACGGTGTCGTCGCAACGGGTAAACATGTTGATCTCTCAGGCTGCTTGTTCGTAGAACGGCATGTACGGGTCTTGAGTGCTCCAGAGGTGATGAAGTAACACGGCTAACTTGCGTGCTACGGCAACGACGGCCTTACTCTTGGCCTGCTTTCCACCTCGAGCGGCTAAGTGCAGACCCCACTGTCGCAGCGCCGAGTCTCATCCATGCGGTCGAAGGATATGGTTGGAGCATTCGATCAGCAGACTTCGTAGATAGGCGTTGCCGGCATGGGTGATGCCGAGCTGAGGATCATGATCTCCGGACTGACTTCGACGAGGTCGTAAGCCAAGATAGCAACCGACATCACGACTTCGTCCGAACCGTTCCTTACTGCCGAGGGTCAGTACAAAGGTCAGGGCAGTGAGATGGCCGACGCCGTGTACCCTTAAGCAGCGCCTGTGTCTCCGGATACTCGGTCTGGCCGAGCTGTTGGATCTGCCGGTCGTACAGCTTGATCTTTACTGTCATCTCCGCGATCTGCTGAAGCACCGGACCGAGCGCCTGTACCAGTCCAGGCGGCATAACGGCAAGGCTGCGCTGGGCGAAGCACGTTGTGGCGGAGGCGGGCATACGATAGCCGCAGGACTTCGTCAGACCGCGAACGGCGTTCACCGCAGCCGTGCGCAGTCGCACTACCAGCGCTCGCGCACGGATCAGAGTCAGAGCCTGCTGTTGCTCGACGGTACGGTGGGCGATCGGCCGGAGGATGTTCGGATCAAGCCGGGCATATCGCGCCAGCTTCTCAGCATCGACCTGATCGCTCTTCCGATCACTGTGCGAGATCGCACGCAACTCGCGGACGTTCGCCACGATGACCTCATGTCCTAGTTCCTGCAGCAGTGCGCTGATCCAGATCGAGTGTGTCCCGGCCTCCATCGCAACTCGTGCTGGAGGCACGTCGGTGAACCACTTCTCGATCGCCTTCGGCGTCGTTCGAAACCGGCCCCGATCGACGACCAATCCGTCCTGGTTGAGGGTGCAGTAATGACTCCAGACATCGCCAAGGTCGATCCCTATCGTGATCTCAACCTTGGCCTGTCTGCGTGGGACTTCAGCGATGAGGTGCTGCGGTGGCTTCTTCATGGGAACAGTCTGCTCCTCCTTCGGAGGACCTGCTCATCCCATTTGTCGGCCACTCGGATCGTTTTGAGTTGTCGACGAGTTCGTTGACCGTTTGGCGTCAGAGGCACACTCGAGTGACAGCCCATGACACGGCAAATCTCAAGAGTTGCTTACAATTCCTTCTCGGCTACTATTACTTCTTCAGCGGGCGTGGTCGCCGCGAGCCTGCGCCAGGATCGGCAGATCCGGATCGGCATCTTTCCATAGTGCAAAGAGCTGCTGATACTCGCTGCGGCTGCCGGCTGAGTTGCCGTCCATCGCGTAGGCGCGCGCCAGCCCGAGGTGTGCGAGAGAAATCTCGGGCGCAATGACATCGATGCCGTAATGATCGAGGGCCTTTCTGAATTCGGCGGCTGCCGGCTTCGGTTGGTTGGCCTGGAGGTAAGCTTCTCCGCGTTCGATCAGGACATGGAAGCTGGACAGCTCATAGGGCCGCGCGGGCTCGAGTGCAGCCACAGCCTCCTGGGGCTTGTTCTGGGCCATGAGTAAAGCAGCGCGAACTCTGGGCAAATCAACAAATCTCAGGAGCGTTCCCTGAGGCGCGCTTGCCTCCTGCTGCTCGACAAATTTCTGTCCGTAAGCCAGGTCGCCCAATCGAATCCGGGCTATCGCGATGTCTGCCGCGGTCGGGTCCAGCTTGACGCGTTCCAGGGTCTCGCGCGCCTCGGCCGCCAGGCCGTATTCAATGGACCAGGTTGCGCGATCGCAAAATACAGCATTCGCCGACTCCGAGAGGCCTGCGTGTTCGGCGATTTCGTGCGAACTCTCGATCAGTCGGCTCGCCTCTTTGTACCTGCCTGCAAAAAACTCCGACTTACCCCTGTCGTAGGGGAAGTAAAAGTAACCGGGATTTGCGTCGCTCCATGCCAGTTCGCGCGCGATCGCCGCCTTGTCCTGTTCCCACCACGCGATCTCATAGAGCATGGCGTGAATCCATAAGGACCCTTTCCCGCGCTCCACGGCCAGCTGGCCGATGGATTTGGCATCCGCGAGGCGGTTTTGCTTCCGATAGGCGCGCATGAGTACGTTATAGGCGACGGCGTTTTCGGGAGCGATTTTAAAGGCTTGTTCCGCAGCCTCGATGGCCGGAGCGTACTGACCGAGCTCGGTGTATCCGTTGGCTATGTTCAGCCAGGACGTAACTTCGTAGGGATAGATCGCAGCCGATTCCTTGTATGCTTTGATACCCTGCTCGATGTCTCCGAGGCCGTCGGAATAATAGTGCGCTTCAATGCTCAGCGACTCTTTCGGGCCGACATTCTTGCGCAGATCAAAAGCCTTGCGGAAGTATTGCGATGCAAGTGAGGTTGACCCCGTGTTGTAGTAATTGGTCCCGATCGAAGCATAGGCCATGGCAAATTGCGGATCCAGCTCGATAGCCCGCTGAAAATACGGCAGTATCTCGGTTGGATCCTTACCCTGGTAAAGCATCGAGCGGCCGGTCGAGTAGGCCTTCAACGCATCGAGCGAAGGAGTAGTTACCTGCGCGATCGGCAACCCATAACTCTCGACAGATTGCGCCGACTCGCCAAGTTGCGAGCGTATGTGGTCCGCCGTGATATCAATAGCGCGTAGAACGCCTTCTTTTGAATTAGCCTGGGTTTTGGCGCTGGCAAGCGTTTTGCCAGAGTGGCAGTCCGTAGCTTGCAGCGTAAGTAGATATACACTGCCCACCTGGGCGATCGCGCCGGAGATCAGAACATCCCGGTTATCTCGTTCACATATTTCTTGCGCGACATCACCGCTCAGGTGAGTGTCCCCGCTGCGGCCCATCAGCTTCAGGACAGCCCCCGCTTCGCTCTCGCTCATCACACCGAAGATCGGAGACTGGCCGAGATCAATCTCCAGCGCCCGATTGAGGGAACGGTCAAAGGCTGGATCTCCGGTGGAATTGGTAAGTTCCGCTACTACGATGCGCTCATATCCGCGGGAAGCTTTCGTTTGAAGCGCTTTCCATACCGCAAACGCCTCCATGGCCAGGACAACACACGAGATGGATAAGTAGATTCTCCATTTATGCCCATTCGGCTTTTGCTTGGTGATGCTGCCTTCTTCAATCACCACATGGGCGTGTTCGCGAGTTCGCTGGAGTGTGACTCCGCCCGGAACCGCTACGGGGACCTCGTCAATTCGTTCGTGACGGTCGACAACTTCCTGGACGATCGCAGTAAATTGGTAGCCGCGGCCCGGAATCGTCTTGATGAACGCCGAACGGTCACCCAGGGCTTTGCGCAAAGCGAAGATGTGATGGGCGAGGTTGCTTTCGTCTACGAAAGAATCGGGCCAGACAGTCTTGATCAAATCGTCTTTGGTGACCACATTTCCGGCGCTCTCGATCAGGCAAACGAGCACTTCGAAGGCTTTCGAGCCTACCCCGACCTCCTGCCCCTGGCGGAATAACGCACGGGAACCAACCTTGAGCTCGAATTGGTCAAATCGGTAATTTCGCTGTGCTACCAGAGACATAACTGCTCTTCAGAACAATTCATTTCCGTACATCTGGCTTGCAAGACTTTTGTGCGCGGTTGGAATCTACTGCCGCCAAGGTGCACACATGAAGCCGCGCTTTCACACTTTAGCAGCCGGGGAAGGGACCAAGACAGAGGAAACTTACCGCCGGATTGACGTCACCGTTGAGCGCGAGGTGCTGACTGTGCATTACCAGCCGGGCGCCTGCTACCTCGGCATCTGTCCACAATGTGGACGCGAGGTGCTCATGCTCACCGCGGAAGCCGCCTCGGTAACGGTTGGCATTACGCGGCGCGAAATGTATCGCCGTATTGAAAAAGGAAAATATCACTTTCAGGAATCCGCCGCGGGAGACGTGTTTCTCTGCTCCATATCCCTTGACCCATCCGGATTCATCCGAAAACTCCCTGAACCAGCTCCGTAAATCAGTCTTTGTTTTCTATAACATGACGAGCATTCAGAACAAATCATATCTCTTCATCCCGGGCAAAAGACAAATTCAGGCAATTGGGCGTTTCCTGTAACCCAACGCAAGGCTGTTGTTTTGGCGTGAAGGAGCGTTATGGGGTTCTTTCCTGAGAGTCGGCCGTCCCTGCGAGCATTTCGCAATTCATGCAATAGGCTTTGTCCAAGTCGCCGCGGGCAACTCCAGTTGGCGGTCGTGGCACTCCTCACGCTGCCGTCGTTTGCCCAGAAGGCAGCTGCTCCCGCAAAGATCACAACCGCTGCGCAGGAGAGAGGAGACCGCCTTCTGGGCAGCCTGCCGTTGCTCTTTGAACAAAACCGGGGGCAGCGCGAGCAGGGGGTCAGCTTCATCGCCAACGCCAACGGCTACCGGCTTATCTTGGCACCGAGCGGAGCGACGTTTTCTCTCCAAAGGAAAAAAGAGGCCTCGGTTGAATTGCACATGGCTCTTAAGGGGGCCAATCCGAGAGCAGAGGCGGTCGGGCTGGACAAGGTTCCGGCCAGGACGAACTACCTGTTCGGTAAAGACTCCTCGAAGTGGATCACCAATATCCCAAACTTCGAGCGGGTTGCAGTGCACGATGTTTTGCCCGGCGTGGATGTCGTTTATTACGGCAACGATCGGCAGCTCGAATACGACTTCAACCTGGCGGCCGGCGCGGATCCGAATGGCGTCTTGCTGAACTTCGACGGGAGCTCGGGGTTGAAGCTCGATACAGTCGGCAACCTGGTCATCGCCACCAGCGCAGGCGAAGTGAAGCTCAAGCGCCCTATCGCCTATCAGAACGGCGCCGGTCCCGGATCTCCCCGAACCCCCGTCCAGGTTTCCTACCTGCTGAAGGATGGCGGCGACATCGGGTTTCGCGTGGAAGCTTACGACCACACGCGTCCGCTGATCATCGACCCGGTGCTGCAGTACGTGACCTTCTTCAGCGGTATCTATACCCCGCCGGACTATAACCTGGACACCGTAGTCATTATGGGCATGGCCACGGACAACAGCGGCAACTCCTATATATATGGCTACGATCCTGGGCAGCGGCTGGGAGCGGGAGCGACCACAACCGGAAGCTGCCCTGCCGGCGGTTGCATCAACGCCTTCATCATGAAGTTCAACCCCAATCTATCGGGGGCGGCTTCTCTCGTCTACACTACGCTGATCCCCGCAGTCGCCGCGGAGGACCTTCAGGCCAATGCACTGGGGAGTGCCTATGGCCCTTACGCAACCTACGGTTCGGTGGTCGGCGACGACGGCAACCAGGCATTCTTTCCTTCCTTTGCGCTCGCGCTCGATTCGAGCGGCAACATTTACATCACCGGCTCGACAGACAATCCAAACTATCCCACCACGGCGACCGGCTACGAGCCCGCCTGCAACATGAATCCCAACGATCCGCTGAAAGAGTACTGCGTCCCAGCGGCCTACATCAGCAAAATCAGTCCCGACGGGACCACCATCCTGTATTCGACCTTCATGAATGCTGGAGCGCCGGTGCCCGCGCCATCGGGCTTTCCGAACTTCGGCATCACCACGTTTCCTTCGATTGGCTTCGGAATCGTTGCGGATAACAGCCAGAAGGTCTACGTGGCGGTCGATACCGCAGCCGGATTTCCCGTAACCAACGGGTTGCCCTGCAGCTATACGGTGGACGGCGTTCCAGAATGCAAGAGCGCGGCCATCGTGAAGCTGGATACTACCCAGAGCGGCAGCGCCGGATTGATCTATTCGGAGGAGTTCGAGCAGTTCGGCTACACCACCTCCGGCTTTGGAGGACCGGCATTCTTTCTGGCGATCGACGGCGTCGGCGACGCGTACGCGACAGCCAGCGGTTGCTACCCGCTGCAACCCGGAATAGGGCTGACGCCGATTCCGCTCAACGGCTACGACACCGCGCCGCCCGCGCCTGCAGCGCCGTGCTGGCTCATGATGAAGCTGGACACGAGCGGGAAAGTTGCCTACGCAACCTATTTCTCTCCCTTCACCAGCTTCGACGACCAAACGCTACAAATCGGCGGAATCGCCGCCGACCCCGACGGCCATGCCTACCTGGAAGGCGTAATCGAACCCGCCACTGATCTGCCCATCGTCGGTAATGGTTATCTCTTCACCGTTTCCGATGCCGCCACCACCCAGTACGCGGGGCAATTCGTCACCGGCTTCGATACGACACAGACAGGAGCCGCCTCTCTCGTTTATTCGAGCGCACTGGAAGGCGTACAGCCTCAGACCCGCACCCAAATCGCGAGCAATAGCTGCGGATCAGTGGCGATCACCGGCGAGCTGGATTCAGCTGCCTTTCCGTTCGTCTATCCAATCGCGGGTGCGGTCGAAAGCTCAAACATCTCTTTGGTTTTCCCGCCCTTCGCCGCCGTCTTGAATACCCGAATTCCGGGACAGGCAGGACTCATCTTCTCCTCGTCCCTCTATACAAATTCCGATTTCCAGGTTTCGATGTCGAACCTTAGCTTGAACCAACAAGGAAATCTATCCCTGGATGGGTTCTTTTTGGCGGACACCGTAACCACCGACTACGCGAGCTTTCCCACCGCAAACGCTTATCAGAGTTCGCCCAGCGTTCCCGCCGGCATCGGGCCGGTGCCATTCTTTCAGGTTATAGCTGGAGCTGTTACACCGGGCTGCATCAATCTCGCACCGCTGACCCTGGCCTTCGGCAACGAGCCAGTGGGTAGCACGACCGCGACGCAACCCATCACACTGACCAACACCTTGGGTAGCACCCTCGCCATCTCCAGCATTGAGCCGAGCGCAGGATTCACCGAGAGCGACAATTGCGGAACCGGCCTGGCGACGAACGCTTCATGCACGATAAACGCGGCCTTCGATCCAACGACCGCCGGGGCGCAAACCGGAACGCTGACCTTCACCGACGGCGACATCGGCAGCCCGCAGGTCGTTGCGCTGACCGGCACGGGTACCGGCGGCACGCCCGAGCCGCTGGCAGTATTGGCTCCAGCGACAGCCTTCGGTAGCTTGACGGAAGGTTCGAGCAGTCCAGCTCAGGGAATCCTGCTCTCGAACGACGGCAACGCGACCCTGAATATCAATGGGATCACGATTACCGGACCCGGCGCTCCAAGCTTCAGTGAAACCAACAACTGCGGGACCTCGTTGGTGGCTGGCGCGAACTGCACCATCAACGTAACCTTCGCCCCCAATGCAGTTGGATCGCTTTCCGCAACGCTGAGCGTAGCTGACAATGCCGCCAACACTCCCCAATCCGATATGCTAACCGGCACCGGCACAGCGCCGCTGGTCCCTCAAGCCGTGCTCAGCCCGAGCAGTATCGCCTTTCCCAACACGACCGTGGGCGCGACCGCAACGGCGCAATTGATGACGCTATCGAATCCCGGTAATGCCACGCTCAACGTCACCGGCATTACCGTCACCGGCGCCAATCCTTCGGATTTCACCGAAACCACATCCTGCAGCGGAACCCTCGCCGCAGGCGCCAATTGCAGCATCTCCGTCACCTTCACGCCAGCCAGCGCGGCCAGTTTCTCGGCCTCGGTCTCAGTCGCCGACAACGCCGCGAACACCCCGCAGACCGCGATGCTAAGCGGCACCGGCACGGCACCCTTGGTCCCACAAGCAGTGCTCAGCCCGACCAGCATTGCCTTCCCCAACACGACCGTCGGCGCGAGCGCAACCGCGCAATCGATCATCTTGTCGAACCCCGGTGATGCCACGCTCAACATCACTGGCATTACGCTCACCGGAGCGAACCCGTCGGACTTTGCGGAGATCACTACCTGCGGCGGAACTGTTGCCGCGGGCGCAAGTTGCAGCATCTCCTTCACCTTCACGCCAGCCACCGCGGCCAGTTTCTCAGCCACGGTCTCAGTAGCCGACAACGCCGCGAACACGCCGCAGACCGCGACGCTGAGCGGCACGGGCAAAGCGCCGCCAGTTCCTCAAGCGGTGCTCAGCCCGACAACTCTCACCTTCCCCAGCACCACGGATGGCACCACCGCGACCGCACAATTAGTTACGCTTTCGAATCCCGGCAATGCCACCCTCGCCGTTACCGGGATCGCCATCATCGGCGCCAATCCGTCGGACTTCGCCGAAACTACGACCTGCAGCAGCACGCTGGACGCCGGCGCCAGCTGCGGCATCTCCGTCACCTTCACGCCAGCCGGTGCGGCCAGTTTCTCAGCCGCGGTCTCGATAGCCGACACCGCCGCAGGCTCGCCACAAACCACCGCGATCTCTGGGACCGGCGTTGCCCCGCCGCCCGCGGCCGACTTTAGCGTCACATCATCGACAACCGCGCAAACGATCCAACCCGGAGCCTCGGTACAGTACACCATCGCTGTTGCCAGCGCGTCCTCCGAGAGTCCCTTCAGCAGCGCCGTCGCACTTACCATCTCAGGACTCCCGTCCGGCGCTACCGCGTCATTCAGCCCGGCCTCGGTCACTCCGGGAAGCAGCGGAGCAAGCAGCGCTCTCACAATTCAGACCGCCGAAACCGCCGCCTCAGCCAAAACGAACTCCTCATCTCCTCCCGGCATTCGCCAGACACCCTGGTATCTGACCACAGCGTCAATGGCCTCCCTGTGCCTGGGCTTCCTCCGCCGCCGCAAGCGCTGGCCACCGAAGATGGCCGTCCTCTTCGCAGTTGCCTTCGGAGCTCTATGCGCCGCTGGCCTGAGCGGATGCGGAGGAGGATTTGCCTTGCCAGCGAAGACCACCACGGCCAGCAGCCCAGTCACTTACACGATCACAGTGACCGGAACCAGCGGTACCGATCAACACTCAACCAGCGTCACGCTGACGGTCGAATAGGAGCGAGCATGCGAGCACTCCGCACATTATTGGTCTTGTTGTTGGCGGTTAGCGGCGTTGCAGCTATCGCCCAATCCAGTACGAGAGCGGAGGTCGCGCTCAACTACACCTATGTCCACAGCAACGCGCCTCCAGCCGGCTGCGGCTGCTTCTCCTGGAATGGCGGAAGCGCCGCGGCGGCCTTGCACTTCAACGACCGCTTTGCCGTCGTCGGAGATTTTGCCGGAGTCTATTCCGGCAATCTCAATTCGAGCGGACTCAGCCCCACGCTCGTCTCCTACCTCTTCGGACCGCGCTATACCTATCGGGTGCGGCAAGGCAGGTTCATCCCTTACGGGCAGGTGCTGCTCGGAGGAGCACACGCCAGCAACGGATACTTCCCGTCGGGAAGCACAAGTTCCACCTCAGCGAACGCTTTCGCCCTGACCCTCGGCGGCGGCCTCGACATTGCGATCACGGAGCGCGTCGCCATAAGAGCCGGACAAGTCGAGTACTTCTACACACGCTTTCCCAACGGAGTCAATCAGGACCAAAATAATCTGCGCGTAAGCGCAGGCATCGTCTTCCGATTTGGGTCGCGATGAAGACGGTAGTGAGACCTATCCCCTGAGGACCACGCTCATTTCGAATTGTTGATCGGTCTCACTAACCAGACGTCGAACCATCATCCGGCCCAGGCAGCTCGGAAATAATCCAAGTGGCCGAAACACGTCAGTACTCTATCGGAGCTGCTCCGCGGGCGCGAGTGTGTGGTGTAGCAGTGGCGTGAGAGCGGAGCAGGTCGGATAGAGCGGTTTGAAGGAAGGCGCTGGTGCGGTCGGGAGAGGATGTTGGCTATGGGTTTTTAATCCCTTTGGGCTGGGTCGACGGGATGAGTGAAGTCCGGCAAGTGGAGCGAAGCCTTCTCGGTAGCCACCCGCATTTGGATACGGGGATGATGCGGCGGGGGTCATAGAGCGAGTAAGAGGCGCTGTTTTGGGCCGTGAGACACACCTCCAGTAAGCATGCTGCGAAGCACACGATGATCGCCACTTGGAGCTGGCGTCTAGGAAGAGTCAACCAGGTATACCTCCGTTGGTTGAGCGAAGAAGAGTTGTGCGACCGAGAGCCGTGCGACAAGGTGCATGAACCCGTGGCAGCGGGGACACTTCCATAGTGTGGTGGGCTGTGCCGCGGAAGAAGTCTCAGCGGGAGGCTGGTGGAGCAGAGCGCGACAGAGAGGCAGCATCCGGGCTCGTCTTCGATTGGCGAGCAAGCCGAAGTAGCGGATGCGCGGAAAGCCTCGCGGTAGCACATGCTCGAGGAATCGGCGCAGGAACTCTTCGGGAGCAAGTGTCATCGTGCGCTGCTTGCTGTGGTGCGCGTAGTCTTTCCAGCGGAAGCGGACCTCGGCAGCTGAGACCGAGAGCAGACGATGGTTGGAGATGGCGACGCGATGGGTATAGCGGGCCAGGTAATGCAGCACGTGCTCGGGGCCGCCGAAGGGCGGTTTGGCATAGACCACCCAGTCTTGCCGATAAAGCGTGCGCAGGAAGAGGGCGAAGTGCTTCTCCTCATGAAGCTGCATGCACTCTCCGAAGAAGCGCAACTGATGGCGGGCAAAGAGGCGCCGCAGTCCGGCAAGGAACTTACCGCGGAAGACGCGGCCGAGCACCTTGACCGGTAGCAGGAAGCTGGAACGGGAAGCGATCCAGCGCGAGTGGTCCGGCGCGAGCCCGCCACCAGGCACCACGCAGTGGATGTGCGGATGCGGAGTGAGCGTCTGACCCCAGGTGTGCAGAACGGACAGGAAGCCAAGCTGTGCGCCGAGATGCTTCGGATCAGCAGCGACCTCGAGCAGTGTGGCGGCACTGGCTTCGAACAGCAAGGAAAAGAGTTGCCGCTTGTTCTGCCACATTAATGGAACAAGCTCATGTGGAACGCTGAAGACCAGGTGGTAATAGCCCACATCCAGAAGCTCCTGATGGCGCTTGGCCAGCCACCGATCGCGTGCACCGGTCTGGCACTTCGGGCAGTGCCGGTTGCGGCAGGAGTTATACGAGATGGCCAGATGTCCGCAGCTCACGCATGCATCGCGATGACCACCGAGCGCGGCGGTACGGCAGCGAGCGATCGCACCGAGCACCTTGCGCTGCGGCCAGGTTAACGAAGCGCGGTACCGGCGCCGGAAGCTGTCGCCACTGATGCGAACTATGTCGGCCACTTCGAAGGGCGGCCGGCTCATGGCTTCCTGTCCTGCTGTTCTGTGCGAAGCGAGATCTGCTCCAGCGGGTTGATGGCCGCATGGAGGTGACGCCGCGAGAGCTGGAGATAGATAGTTGTGTCCTCGAGCCGCTCATGGCCCATCAGCAGCTGAATCGTGCGCAGGTCGGCGCCGGCTTCGAGCAGGTGGGTCGCAAAGCTGTGCCGCAGTGTATGGGGATGGATCTTTTTCGTGAGCCCTGCGCGCGTAGCTGCTGCGCGGCAGGCGTGCCACACGGTCTTGTCGGAAATTGGCTGGTGGGTGCCACGCTGGCCCGCAGTGCTGGGGAACAGATAGCCACGCGGCTTCTTCCATCGCCACCAGCTGCGCAGTTCTTCGAGCAGCTTCGGGGAGAGCGGCACATCGCGGTCTCTCGCGCCCTTGCCCTGCGGATGTGAATCACCATGCGCTGGCTGTCGATGTCTTCGACCTTGATCTGTGCTGCTTCGGTCCTACGCACTCCGGTGGCATAAAGCAGCACCAGAATCATGCGGTACAAGCGATTGGGCGCGGCTTCGATCAGCCGCACGACTTCATCCTGGCTAAGCACGGTCGGCAGCTTGTGTGGCACCTTCGGGAAGATGAGATCATCGAAGGCCAGATCACGCCGCTTCAGCGTGCGCTTGTACAGAAACCGCAGCGCCGAGACGCGCATCTCGACGGTGCTCGGCTCAAGCCTCTTCTCCCGCAGCAGGTATCGCTGATAACGCCGCAGGTGCTCAGCGCCCAGTTGCTCCGGCGAGCAATGGAAGTGTTCGGCAAACTGTCGCACCGCACCGAGGTAGCCGCGGATCGTAGAAGGTGAATAGTTGCGCCGCTCAAGCTCGTGCAGCATGCGCTCGCGAAGTGGGGTCATGGGAATCTCCTTCCTATGACCACTCACCCTAGCCCTGCAGGACTTCCTTCGCTACACGACGACTCTCAGTCCGCCGCGCCAGCGGCTTCGTTCTAACCGGCTACCCGGAAGTGATACTGCGTAGCTGACTTAAAAGTCAGCTACGCAGTTCCAGGATGTTGGAAACACAGAGTTGCTCAAAATCCCGTTTCTAAGGCAATTGGGACGGGAGGATTACAACGCCAACGCCCGAGCGGTCCTCATCCAGCGATCATTCTTCCAATCGTCTCGGGGATCGGCTGCTGCTCGAGCAAACGTCCAAAGCCGGAGGCGCTCCGCATCGACCTCGGCAAGATCAGCAACGCGACCAACCAGTGAAATCGGATCATGATGAAGCCGTGTTTCACAGTTCATCAGGTGCTGCACGGGATCGTACGCGCGATCGCCAACGAATGGTTTTGGATCAATCACCAACCAAGGCTCTCGTTGAGATCGGAGGACATTTCCGGCATGAAGATCCGTGGCCAGAAGCCCGTCGGTCAAGGCGGGTCTGGCAAGTTGTTTGAAGACTCGCAATCCTTCGTTAACCAGTTCCGCATCCTGCCAGAGATGTCTTTGCGCGATGGTTTCGCCGGACCAGAGTTCGACCATTAGCGATAGCGGACGAAAATTCGGAAAAACGTATCCACTCCGCGTGTGGTTCCACATTCGCCTAAGCAGGTTCGCGACAACTTCGTCCTGCCTTGTCTCCGATTCAGAATGCAGCGTAGTTCCAGGCAGACAACGTTCCAGCAACATCGCACCTGATTCCAGGTCGGCCTCCAGCAATTTGACGGTGCCGTCGCTGTTCCAAAAACGCAGACCAAGAATTTCATCCTGTCCTTCCATATGCGGCATCGCGAGCTTCAATACTGCTGGCTCGCCATTGGCGCACGTCGCCGGTGCAACCCATGAACAGGAACCAGTGTGGTCAAAGGGTTCGCCAAGTCGGAGAGACCATCGCACTTCCAACTGCCTAAGCAAAACAGGCAGACGGTTCATCCACGCCGTGCGCTCAGGTGTTTTGTCGCAATTCGCAACGAGTTGTTGTGGAAGTCTCATGCCGCCAAGGCTTGCGATGACCTGTTGAAGGATAAGTATCTCAAGGGTGAATGTCCTGGTTCGAACGGAGCAACCATCTTGATCCGATCGAGCACGGAGCGGAACTGAGCGCCTGGGCAGCGGCCGCACGACTCAAGTCGACGCGCGGGTCGTCGCGGCTCCCCGAGGAATGGAATCTGTTTCCCGAAGTAAAGGTGGCCAATCCAGAGAATCTAGACCTCCTCGGCGCAGCGATAGGCCCCAGAATCCGCTCGCTATTTGCAGGTAACGGCGCCTGAATCCCGGGCGCCGACACGGACAACCGAGAGCCGTCGGCGCGTGTTTTGCCGGGCGAGCCACAGTCGTGACCATGTGTCCTTGCCTCGCGGCTTGGGGCAGTCTACGGAGTGTGGGTGCGCCCGGTCAATCAGAGAAGTCAGACCTACGAATGCGAGGCTAGCAGCAGAATCTTTCCAATTCCGCCTTTCCGCCCCAGAACATGCGCCTCAGCTGCGTCACGCAACTGCATCCGGCGACCGATTGTCAGAATGAACTTGCCATCACGCATGTCATCCGCAAACTCACGGACTTTCTATAAGCCATCCGGACCTCTCTCCGGCGTGAGCACGGTTGCGATTCTTGTGTGGCTTGTCACCTGGGGGATTTTGGAATGGCGTTGGCGAAACAGGACGGTCGCCTTGAGGCGGATCAGCGCTTCTGCTCTCGCGCTGCTCGGGTTGAGCCTGTTGCTGACATTTCCCCCCATCGTCGATCTTTTCTGAAAGAATGTCGTTCTCCGGTCACTGAGCCAAATTTGCTCGGAGGTTCACAATGCCGATGTTTCCTCAAGATTCCTTGCGCCGACTCTCGTGGGGCATCCTGCTGGTCCGCGTCCTTGTGGGCTGGGTCTTTCTCTCCGAAGGCATCCAGAAGTTCCTCTTTCCGGCCGCTTTGGGTGCAGGTCGTTTTGCGAAGATCGGCATTCCCTGGCCTCAATACTCCGCTCCCTTCGTAGGCCTACTGGAGATCGTTTGCGGCACGCTCGTCACTCTCGGTTTGTTTACTTCGCTGGCTTCCATGCTTCTTTTGATCGTCATTGCAGTGGCGATCGCCACAACCAAGTTCCCGATGCTGCTAAAGCAAAGACTATGGGCAACGCTACATGAGGCACGCGCGGATTTCTCCATGCTCCTTGGTCTAATCGCGATTTTGCTGATGGGAGCAGGGATGTTTTCGCTGGACAGCCGAAAGACCGCGGACAGTGGGAAATAGATATCTCGTGCCCGTCGCGCAAACTGCTGGCTCGTGTGCGTAAGAGAGAAAATGTCCCTTCTGCACGACGAAATGGGTGACAGTTGGCTAACTTCTTTAGAATGTGTGGAGCACCGGGCGGGAATTGAACCCGCGAATACTGGTTTTGCAGACCAGCGCGTTAGCCACTTCGCCACCGGTGCTCTGCTCCTGGCCCGCACGATGATGGGCGAGGAGGGAATACAACCTTATTCAGCCGCCGTTAGCCTTCGGCCGGATAATAGCTCCATTATTTCACCGCGCAATATAAAACCCGCCTGGGCGTCGCGCGGCGGGCGGGTGAAAACGTCTTAAAGCCAGAGATAATCAACTCTGGGGACGATTCCGCGCCGAGCTGCAACAACAGCAGCTAGTGTCCGGCGCAAAATCGAAGTCTCCGATGACCGTTTCCATCATCCCGTTTCTCGTTTTCAAAGAATAGAGCCAGACAGGAGGTGTGTCAATTTGAGTGAGGTCTCCAACTCAGCCCAGTCGTCGCGGCGTCTCGAGCTCCCTTACCGCTTGTGCGACGTTTTCACGTCGACCGCTTTTCAAGGGAACCAGCTAGCTGTCTTCGAAGATGCGGGTGAGTTGAGCTCCGCCGAAATGCAAAAGCTGGCGAACGAGACGAATCTCTCCGAGACAACGTTCGTCCTTCGTCGCGATCCCGAAACTGAACGCCGCGAAGGAGTGCGCGTCCGTATTTTCACGACCCAGGAGGAACTCCCATTCGCCGGCCATCCGACGTTGGGCACCGCCTGCACGATTCGCAGTTTCTTTCCGGAGTACGCCGGAGCGGAAGAGATACGACTCGACCTGAATGTCGGCAAGATCCCCGTCGAGTTCTCACCTGAAAAGCAAAAAGGCAATTTGCCCTATGGGGTGATGACCCAGGCGAAGCCAGCGTTCGCAGCCCTCCACGAGCCCGTCAGGGCCGCTGTCGCGCTAGGCTTGTCCGTTGATGACCTGTTGCCTGGCGCGGTCCCGCAGACGGTCTCTACGGGGTTGGCTTATTGCGTGGTCCCTCTGCGCTCGCTCGAGGTGCTCGGCAGACTGCGAATACCCCAGCACGAGGCGACGGCCTATCTCTCAGCACTGGGCACAAGGTTCTTTTATTGCCTCGCGCCGGTTCCAGGGCAACCGAACACCTGGCAGGCGCGCATGCAGTTCTACAACGGGGAAGACCCGGCGACCGGCTCCGCTGCAGGTTGCGCAATTTCCTACCTCGTCGCGCATTCTCTCGCGGAATCGGAGCAGCAGATCCATCTTCGCCAAGGGGTCGAGATCGGTCGCGCCAGCGATCTGTACGTGAGTGCAAAGAGGACCGCCGATGGAATCGAGCAGGTGCGGGTCGGAGGCAGCACTGTTCCCGTGGCAAAAGGTCTGGTTTTCCTTGAGCGATTCACATAGTTTCAACAGGCAAAATCGGAGTAAACGCCAATGTTTATCGCGAAACAACAATATTGCGTGAATCTCCAACAAAAAAGTAACGCTGTCTTCTCTCTTTGTTCCCCATTGCGAGAGTGCGTTCCTCTTCGTACTCTTGCGAAACGTTCTTGAAAGAGAGCATTCACTTTCGCCGAGTGATCCACAACTAAAAAGCTACAGCGTGCCGCATTCAGCCTGGGCCCGAACGCTTAATTTCTCCCTGCCTTAGAAGGCCATTGCGCCTTGCCAGGGGGAACCGAATTTGCGTGCAGGTTCCAGGACGATGTTCACACTTAGCTAGTTTTCCGCCTCCCGGTCCATCGACCGGCAAGCCACGGCTCACGCCTTTTTCGCGCTGCTCCCCATTGGGCAGTCATCTCGCGCGAGCGCCGCTCTTGCCTGCCGAAAACCGGCTGCGGTCACCTGCAACCTCGCGGGCCCACTTGATGTGTGCCTGCCTCACCGCCCCCGCAACCACGAGGAGCAGTCAGGAAGACTATGCGCCCCAAGAAGACAATTCTCTGCGTTGACGATAACGAACAAGCTCTTTCGGTCAGGAAGTTCATGTTGGAAACGCGCGGTTATCGCATACTCGCGTCCCTGGTCCCGGAGGAGGCGATCGAACTCTTTCGCCAGGGTGGAATCGATCTGGTTTTAAGTGACCTGACCATGCCGCGCATGGACGGCAACGAACTCGCACGCCGTATGAAGGAGATCACGCCAGAGGTCCCAATCCTGTTGATCAGCGGCTCGGTGAAGGCTTATGAGCGCGCTACTTGCGGCGATTGCTTTCTGCCTAAAGGCGCGTGCTCGCCACTCGACGTGTTGGAGCGCGTTCGCATGATGCTGGCGCGCAAGCGCGGCCCGAAGAAAGGCGGCTTCGTCGCGCCGCGCGCCGCGAACCAGCCAGGGCAATTCGACCGGTCTCACGGTCAGGTTCTGCCGGCCTTCGCTTCCTAGTTGGATTTTCGTCTGCGGAAGCCAGATTGAACTAACCCGGTGCGCTCCGGCTACGATCTGGGCTGCATTTACAATCTTTAAGTGCAGCCCATCATCAACGCAGAACGCCTCAGCAAGACCTATAAGTCTGGAAAAATTGAAGTCCCGGCACTTCGCGATGTTACCTTCTCCGTGGATCACGGGGAGTTTGTCAGTGTCGTCGGGCCCTCCGGCAGCGGCAAGTCGACGCTCTTCTACATCCTCGGCGGACTGGCCCGCGCGACCTCGGGTACGCTCTCTATCGACGGCATCGATTTTGTTGCGCTGAATGATGCCGAGCGTACCCGCATGCGCAAGGCGCGAATCGGCTTTGTCTTCCAGAAATTCAACCTGCTGCCAACGCTTACGGCTCGCGGGAATATTGAGATCGGGTACGACATCGCGGAGCGGCCGGAACCTCTCGATGCAGCCTTTTTAGAGCACTTAGCCGAGATGCTCGGCATCCGGGAACGCCTCGATCATCGCCCTTCCGAGCTCTCTGGCGGCGAACAACAGCGCGTGGCCATCGCCCGTGCGCTGATCACGCGCCCGGCGATCATCCTTGCCGACGAACCCACAGGAAACCTCGACACCAGAAATTCTGACGCGGTGCTCGAGATGCTGCGTTTTTCCAACCGCGAATTCAACCAGACGGTGCTGATGATCACCCACAATGAAGAAGCTGCAGCTGTTGGGGACCGCATCCTGCATATGCGCGACGGTCAAATGATGTCCGTGGGAGTCGAGGCCGAACTTGTGACTCAGGCCTGATCGGCGTCCCTCAACGTTGACCGCGCTCAGACCCTCCCGATATACTCACAGAGTACTTACGCGGGAGTAGCTCAGTGGTAGAGCATCGCCTTGCCAAGGCGAGGGTCGCGGGTTCAAGTCCCGTCTCCCGCTCCAATCTCCGCAGCCTGTGCTCCCTTCCCTGGCAAAGCAGAGTTGGAATCCGTGCAATCGCAACAGCGCGGTCGTAGTTGTATGGTCGTGGGTTTAGTTTCAGACGGGGCGCGGTACCCAAGTGGTAAGGGAGAGGTCTGCAAAACCTTTATGCGTCGGTTCGATCCCGACCCGCGCCTCCAATCAAATCAGCAGTTTGCGTGAGTTTCCAAAATCGCTCAAAAAGCCACTGTAGCGGAAACTGTAGCGGGTGGCTGTCGTTTCTCATTGCAAGAGTTCCGCTCCGATTCCTCGCGCTGCCAATGCTGAATCCAGCCTCCGCTCCGCCACAAACTGCTCCATGCGCTCGACAGCCCTCGTCTGGTGCTCTTGCGTCGGGTGTCGTCTTTGGCGAAGATGAGGGTCTTGGGGACTTCGGTGCGTCCGGGAAATATCTCGGTGAACAGCCGATCTCGGAAGGTGCTGATGATCTTGCGGATCTGGTCTGGGACGACGACGCGGCGGTCGAGTTCGTCGGCGTCGTAGGGGATATCCTGGTCGGCCGACTCCCACCGGACTTTCCGCGTCTGCCGGTCACGGTAATCAACCTGATATCCAGCGTTGATAATGCTGCCGTGCTCGGAGATGAGGGTGCGGATGGTGTAGAGATCGAAATCCACATTGACGCGGTCGGCGACGGCTTGCTCGTAGGGGTACTCCATGACGAGATTTTGGTTGAAGAAGCCCATCGTCTGCCGAGAAGGCGTGGCGGTAAGGCCGATCAGGGATGCGTCGAAGTATTCCAACACCTGCCGCCACTGGTTGTAGATGGAGCGGTGGCACTCGTCGGCGACGATCAGGTCGAAGGTCTCAATCGGGATGGCCGGATTGAAGCTGATCGGCTCCGGCGGTCGTTGGAGCATTTCTAGCGTCGCTCCCGACTGCTCTTCCAGGGTCGGGTCAAGCTCCTCGCCCTTCAGCATCGAGAAAAGCCGCTGGATCGTGGAGATGCAGACCTTCGCAACCGGGTCGATGCGGTTCGATTGCAGATGCTGGACGTTGTAGAGCTCCGTGAAGAGGCGGCCATCGTCCGGCGTGCGGAAGGCTTGGAACTCCTTCAGAGCCTGGCGGCCCAGATTTCCCCGATCCACAAGGAACAGGACGCGATTGAACCCGGCAAACTTGATGAGCCGGTAGAGTAGGCTGCAGGCGGTGTAAGTCTTCCCGGCGCCAGTTGCCATCTGCACGAGGGCTCGGGGACGGCCATGCCGTAAGGAGTCTTCCAATGCGCGAACGGCGGTTATCTGGGCTGGGCGAAGCCCCTCTTCGAGCAAAATCGGCATCGAAGCAAGGCGGCCTTTCGGTGTGGAATCGGGATTCGCAAGCTCATCCTTGAGCCAGCGGGCAAAGGTTTCAGGGCGATGAAAGCAGAAGACGTTTCGGCTGCTCGCCTGCGGCTCCAAGAGGTTCGTGAAGCGGGTCTCGATGCCAGTTGACTGGTAGCAGAACGGCAAAGGACGGCGGGGAGCAGGGATGGCTGCTGGTATGCCTTCACTGTATTTTTGAGTCTGGAGCTCGACCCCGACCAGTGTGCTGCCTTCCTTCTTGGCCTCGATCACTCCGACTGCCTGCCCGTCCGCAAAGAGCAGATAGTCTGCCTCACCGAAGCCATGTCCTAGCGAAAACTCTCGGATTGCCACTCCTCGGGCTGCATCCAGGTTCGCGTGGTCACGATTCTGGACGACCCACCCGGAGGCAGTGAGAAGTCCGTCAATTGTTTCTCTGGCCCGTTCTTCCGGTGTGGGCAAGGCAGTGTCCAAATCCTTGATAATCGATGAAGCGATTCTGCACTACTGGTAGCCATTGGGCAAGAATCATGGGGATTGGCGGAGGTGGGCAGCCCCTATGTTGCGGGTTTGGCGATCCTACCCCTTGGATTGAGCCTTCTTCAGAGTAGATAAGAATGCATCTAGGTCGGACCGGCCCTGTTCCGTGGTGGTGTCAATTGATTGAATCACCTGGGCGGCCGTCAAGCGGGCCTGTTGGACGGCACGCAACCGCCTGGGTTTCGGTACTCCATAGTCCCAGAGTCGACTCCAACATCCGCGGCATTGACGAGGCCTGAATCCGGACCGTAGAGGCCAAACATGACCACACTGATCGCAGCGCCAAAAGTCGATCTTCTTGGAAATTCTCCCCATGGGCGGTTCACACAGCACGTTCCATTTCAGTATCGGTGTATCCGTGATGCCACCGCAACCCTGAAAAAAAGGGTTGTTCGCGGCTGTCAATGAGTGCCTCGGCGACTTGCCGTAAGTCGAGAAACCCCGGCCCCGGATCACAAGTTCCAAGGGCTTTTTTAGGGAGTGATGCGCATGCCGATCCTAACCCCGAATTTATTGAACGCATCGTACTGAAGTCGCCACTTTAAGAGTGGCCGCCTATCACGTTGATGGACGGTGGCAGTTTATCTCGACGGGAGTACTATGGATTCGGGTCGACCTTTAGTTTTCGGGGAATTCGGGCAAATGCGACTCGCGGGCTCGCCAAAACTCACTTAGGACCGGCCTAAGAAGCCTCTACATCGTTATGAACGACTTGCCCTTGCTATATACGGTGATGTCCCCGTCAGAACTAACCTTTATAGCCAAACCGTAGTTGGACGCCCCGATTGCTGCCTTGGTGCGACTCCCTTCAGTACCACGCAATTTGCCCGCTTTCTTGGGTTGGAGTACAGCCCCATAGGCAAGCAGACACCCTGAATTGGCGAAGACTAGCGCGCCATCCAACGCGGCCAATTCGACTGCGATCGCTCTTGGGAGCGATTGGATGGGGTGCTTGCTGATCACACCATCAAACTCCAAATCCCTTTTGTCACGCTTTGTATCTGCAATGGCCTCGCCCAGACGTACGACTTGATTTAAGCTATTGCGATTGCGCAGAATAACAAATAAACCTCCAGAGCGGCGAAACGATACGTCGAGCGCCGCTCTATAAATCGCGCCAACAACCCGTCCGAGAATCTGCGGGCGTACGTGCTGGGTACGGGCAAGGTCGCGCAGAAGATGCACTATGTGCACATGGTTCCAATAGTGCCATCTACCATATCTGTAGGTAAAACGGAGAGTTCCTTCATCGAGCACTAGAATGTCGCCTTGGCGACTTAATGCGATTCCACAACGTCCTTTTCGACTTGCTCGGGCGATCGGCTCCGCCCAATAGGGGTAATGGTGTTTTTCAGTAAGACCGTGCCTCTCCAATCGATTGAGATCGACAAAATTCAGGATCTTCCCGTCGCCCGACACATAATACGCTGTGTGAAACCCGTCTGATAGGGCCTTGTATTTCTTCAGAGTCAGGAAATCTCCTGGAAACCGGGCACCCTCCCCGCCCAGCATTCGTTGAGAATCAATGACGCAGCCGAATGTCAGCGCCTTATTCTCATAGCTTTGTTCTGAAAGTGTATGTAGAGCCGCGAAAATCGAATCTATCGAAAGCGGTGGCAGGTCGTAGTGGGCCTCGATATGTTGGGCGATAACATACTCGTCAAAAGCATCTCGAACCGCTTTAATTGACGCCTCACTTCCGTCAACGATGGGCGATCCGAGGATCTCCGAGATACGTACCGAGATGCGTCTACAAATGTCGAATTCCCGCACGTCTAGCGTGCCTCTCGCAGCCCCCCCTAGGATGCTTAAGTTACGTCGTATAACCTCGGCCGTGAGGGAGCGGCCTATTGCGTCCTCGCGACGCCCAACCGCAAGAGTGATTCGTATTGCTGTCCGATTCGGAGAAGCCCACACCGACGCCTGCTTCGCCCAAGAAGACTCCCGCCAGGGAGCCACTTGAACGTGAGGTAGGATGCGCTCTATCGCTTGGGCAGCATACTCCAGAAAGTCGACTCTTGCGGGTCCTAGGGCTTGGCGCAATTTGCTGTTAGCTCTGAGCATATCGACAAGATTCGTAAATTCTAGCGGCGGTCACCGAACCGCGGGGGCCCTGTGACGCGAAATCCGCCCATGTACAAACCGACTGCTGGAAAGATCCTACACAAGTCTGCATGCCGACCTGAACATTGTCCCCTCCGCTGGGCTGCGGTCCGAGCGAGCTCCCGGAGCCGAGGCGTTTGGCAGTACGGGCCGGTGCGGGCTCGGAAGGCCATAGTCATATATGAAACGACGGTGCGAGCGCCCATGAGCCAGACTGCAAGTGAAAGACAGGTACGGCGCTTTCCTTGGATACCTCCGCGCAACGCCTGCTCAGCGCCTCTTGGTTTCCCTCTAGCGCATAGACGAACGCTTTGTCGGCGTTCATCTTCTGCGCTTCCCGGATTAGTTTCTGCATCTCCGGCGGTTTGAATTCGCTGGCATTGGTCTTAACTTCGCCAATCCATAGGGAGCCGTCAACCAGGCATATTGCGTCAATCTCTGTGACGGGTTTTGTGTCCTCAAAAGCCTCGTAGAATTCGAGGCCTGGACTATAAATAAAGCTGTGTCTCGCTTGTTCACGCGCCTCCGCGAGTGCATGGATGAGCGCTACAGTTCCATGCTCCGTGATCGCGCTGCGAACCAAGGTGTTGAGACGGTAGTACCAGGTCGACTCGACGGGGGATCGAACAATAGCCCCACAGCCAGTGCAGTTGAACTCTCGTTCCAACTCCGAAATCTCTCTCCAAATGCGCGAACCGCAATGCTTACATCGAGCGACGATTCCCTGTCGCATAATTTTGGCGTTTACAAACTCCTGCATTGGCCGCCGAAGGTCCCCTTGCGCCTCCTTTAGTTGGCCCTCTGGATCTAGTTGGCCCTCTGGATCCACATTTTGTCGACTAGCGATCTTTTGATGTTGAGCAAGAAACTCGGCACGTTCCCTTAAGAGACGCTGCACAAGGTTTTGGAACGTCGTTTCATTTTCCCGAACCCGAACATGCTGCGTTATGAGAGCCAGTGCGCGTGCCTCTGCGATCATCATTTCCGCATAGCCGCCATCAGTCGTCGCGCCAGTGATAATGGGGTTCTGGCAATATGCCGTGTCGCCTCGGCGACAGGTCTCGCAGGTACCGTCTTCGCCTCCAAAGAACCCGACTCCTACACGTTGGCCGACCTTCCAGGTCGTAACACGCCGGCCAACCTCCTCGATGCGGCCAATTGCTTCATGGCCCGGCACACGCGGATACTCGACGCCGGGCAGTTGTCCCTCAACGGTGCCCGCGTCTGAGTGACATACACCGCAAGCCTCTACCCGGATACGTACCTGTTCCTCACCCGGCGCGACGACAGGCTTCTCGACGAGGCGAAAAGTCCCGGGTTTAGTAATTTCGACCGCCTTATATGTTTTTCCCATTTTCGTCTCCTATCGATCTGGAAGAACCCATGTGCCGTCGTTCACAAGGATTGCGGACAAGCGGCAGGTTGAAATTCGCCGTTGCTCGCGATCCTGGTTCTATGCCGCGAGACAGAGCTGGGTCAGAGGACGCCTTTGTGACTAACTACGCCGCTCCCATTGTTTTGGAAGTTTCAATCCTTGTCTTGATTGAAAATGCCGCACTTTGGCGTTTCTGTTTGGCTTTAGTGGGTGGGAAACGCGAGTGACGGCCTTCACTTCTCTTCAGGCGCGGGGAGGTTGAACGCCTTCGGCATCGGTGCGTTTGCTCTCCGCCACTGTCCGGGCGAAGTTCCAACAATCTCACGGAAGCTTCGATTGAAAGCTGGCTGGTCAGTGAATCCGACTTCCAACGCGACTGTTAGTAAAGAGTCGTTCGAGTGCAACAAGAGAGACTTTGCGGCTTCAACTCGCTTACAGAGCAAGTAGCGCCGGACGGTAACACCAAACGACCTTTTGAAAGCGCGCATGAAACGACCTGCCGATAGCGCACACTCTTTTGCAAGATCGGCAAGCGCCAGATCACCATCCAGATGTTCATTCAACACCTCGATCGCTCGATCCTGTTGCCAGATCGTCAACCCGCCGGTAACAACCTCCGGCGGCTGGCTCCGGCCTTGGTATGTGCGGCTCAGATGAGCGCAGAACATCATGATCATTTCGTCGATAACTAAGCGTGGAAGCTGAAGCGGACGATCAGAGAACGGTAACATCATCCGGGCCCAATGAAGAATCACGTCATCCTTGGTTCCCGGTGTGCAATGCAAGTTGCGAATGCGCTTTTGCCCGTTTTCGTCACTGAATCGATTGATTATTGACCGGGGTATATAGACGTGAACCGAGTCGAAACCTGAAGTTCGCAGTGCGACGGGTTCCGACTCCATATCGAATATCTGAATTCCGCCGGCGTCCCATTCGGTGACACGAAGAAAGCGATCATCGAGCCACGTTCCCCACCCCTTGATATTCTCCGGACGACGGAGGTGCACCGATACCGAAAAAGCCCTTTCTGGCGGGATATGGGGAGTAGGCCCAGGAAAACCGTTCGGCATGCGCATACGTGTCAACACAACCTGAGAGCTTCCCTTGGGACCAAGCACAAGTGAGGAAGACTCCAGCAGAGAAAAATGCTTCGCCATTCTTTTTCCAAACATGCCTTGAAGCATATGTTCTGCCTCGCACTGCACTAGAACTTGCCGTTGCTATTCTTCCACTGATCGCGAGGTGGAATCGCTTCGAGCGTGTCCCAGTGTTCAGCGATCTTGCCGTTTTCAATGCGGAATAGATCGTAGATGGCGGTGGGCACACCACCAAACGTAGCCTCGGCAACGACGAGGACGAAATTACCTTCGCCAAGTACCATATGCACGCGCTTGTAGACGACTGCTTGCCCCTTAGCGGCAAGAGCCTGTAAACCCGCAATCAGTCCCGGGATGGTGTCGGCGACCCATGGATTGTGCTGAATGTATGCGGTACCGTTGAAGTAGCTCGGAAAGGTCTCGCGACGGCCTGCGAGCAGGTCGTCCATGTAGCGTTGCATGAGCACCTTATTCGCCTGTGTCTGGTCGAGATCAGATACCGCGGTGGGGCCGTCGATCATCGTGTGGCCACTGGGGCTGAGTTCGGTCGCGGTCTCCTGCAAATTGTCCCAATGCTCGACGATCAGACCATCTTGGAAGCGGAAGATGTCGAAGCCGATGCGTGGCCCGAAGAAGTTGTATTCACTGTGAGCGAAGACATAATCGCCGTCTTCAAAGACACGGATGGTGTTGACTGACGTATCGGGCGGCAAGTTCTGAATGAGGGCGGTTACACCTTCAGGGCCAGGTCCCACCTGTAGGTTGTGCTGGATGTAATTGTTCGGGTTGACATACACGAACGGGACTGGATTCTTAGTCTCAAGCGACTTCAAGAGATCGACGACCTGCTGTTTACGGCTAGGGGGCATGGCTCCTCCACGGACAAGTTCACCCTCTGAAATAGTGGACTATTTGGTCTTTTATTTGCAAGTCCTCAAGTGAACTGGCCGATAATGTTGCAATGGGACGACGAAAACTGTTCACCCGAGAAGATGTCCTCGACAAAGCGATCCCCATCTTCTGGAAGCACGGCCTCGCTGAGACGAGTGTTCAGGACCTTGAACAGGCCACCGGTGTGCGCAAATCGGGCTTGTATGCGGAATTCAAGGACAAAGAAGACCTGTTCGTGGAGAGCCTGCGCAGGTATTTCCACGTCCTGATGGCACGCGGACACCTGACGAAGCAGCCTCTGGGTTGGACCAATGTTGAGAGTTTTCTGAAGGTCTGCTACGGGAGTTGGGGACAGAAGGGCTGCTTCTCGGTGAACTCTATGCGCGAGTTCGCAGACCTACCTCCAAAGGCCCGCCAGATCATGGTCGCGAGCGCAATGAAAGCTCATCACCTGCTCATCGACAATCTAGCCGCAGCGCGCGGAGCTCGGGACGACAACGATTCTCTCGCAGGCTTGGTCGTCACGTTCTTTAGCGGAATTTGCCTGGAGCAGAATTTCGGTCCCGACCGGGCGAAAATTACGAGCAAGATCGACGCCTTCATGCGGCTGATTCGCGGGATGTGATTGATCGTACCGAGTGGTGTTCCGCTGTGCTTACTTCGGAAACGAGTCGCCGAACATAGGGCGCCCGCTCTTGGATTGTTGGTCGGTGGCCTCGTCCTGAATGACGTCCCAGTGCTCGGCGAGAATTCCGTCCTTTAGGCGAACGACGTCCGCTGCGATCCAGTTCACAGGAAGGCCAATATTGGAGAACCGGCCGTGAAGGATGACGTAGTCGCCTGCAGCAAGAACCACTCCGGGTTCATACTTAAGCGATGGCGGCGCGGCTTTAACGAGGTTGAAGAGCCCGTCTCGTCCGGGCTCGATGTGAGCGCTATGCTGAATGTACAGGGGAGACCAGAAGCGCTCTGCGGCAACGTAGTCTCGCTTGTTGAACAAGGTATCGAATGCCTTCAACACGATCGCCTTGTTCTTTTCTGCATTTGAACTGCTCATGGATTTTCTCTCTTCCCGATCGGCGTTCGTGTTGAGGACGACACTTTCAATTGTATCGACCCGGGGTGGGATAGATCGCCAATCTGCGCCTTGCAACTAAGGGCTGATATCCGCCGCTACGTCACTCCGTCTCAAAATCGGTAGAGACACTCAGTTCCTTCCATATTCGTGCTTCCTCTAATCGCGCGAGATCGTTCTTCTCCACCGCGGCGTACGCATCGCTGCCGAGCAACAGTCGCAATGGAGGGTTTGGCTCCTGCGTCAGATGCAGGAGCGCCTGAGCCGCCTTTTTCGGATCACCAGGCTGCTTCCCGTTGTAATTGCGCTGAAATCTTGCGGTAGCTCCAACAGTCGAGTCGTATGCGGGATGACCTTCGCTCAGTTCGGTGGAACTCCCCGCAAAGTCCGTGCGGAACCCACCGGGTTCAACAATTGTGACCTTGATGCCGAGTGGTGCTACTTCGCGCGACAGCACTTCAGAGAAGCCTTCGACACCCCATTTCGCCGCTGAATAAGGCCCACGTCCCGGAGGGCCAATCCTTCCGCCCACCGACGAAAATTGAATGAAGTGGCCTGTTTTCTTTTCGCGAAAATACGGAAGAGCTGCCTTGGTCACAATAATCGTTCCGAAGAGATTTGTTTCGATCTGTGCCCGGAATTCCGATAGAGGCGTGTCTTCGATGGATGAAAGATTGCCATATCCCGCATTGTTGATGACCACATCCAGCGAGCCAAATAGATCGATCGCCGACATTACCGCGTTTGCTGCTGCTGCTTCGTCGGTAACATCCAACGCGAAGAGCCTGACCTGATTACCATATCGTTCCGGCAGGTCAGCCAGCGACTCAATGCCCCGAGCTGTCGCCAATACCTTATTGCCCGCAGCAAGGCCCGCTTCAACAATTGCGCGACCCAGACCACGAGAGCTGCCGGTGACTAACCATACCTGCGCCATTCGTCCTCCTGTATCGAAGCAAACCACCCGGATATTCTGGAGAAACTTCTGAAACTCGGGATTGGATGCGGGATGAGTATACGAACGGACTTGTTAGTTACGGAGGAAATCGCCGAATCTTCCGATCTCAGGGTGACTCCCTTCGAGTTCGAGAGAGCCAAGAGGGTTGAAGCGGCGCTCTCAATTCTCGAAGGCAAATGGAAGATCGTTATTTTGAACCGGCTTTTCGCGCGCCCTATCTGGCGATTCTCGGAGCTTGAACGCGCCGTCCCCGGCATTTCACAACGTATGCTGCCGCAACTGCTTCGTTTCCTTGAGAATTGCGGGTTGGTGAAGCGAACCGTTCATCCTCAATTCCCCCCAAAGGTGGAATATGAACTCACCGAGTTTGGCAAAACGCTCTGTCCGGCGATGAAGACGCTCGTCGATTGGGCGATGACCTTCCCCATTTTGCGGGGCTGGATTGCTGACGAGAAGCCAACTTGTCAGGACTGATCCGCAGCGACGCTTCTACTACGCGGATTAGCGATCCATCCCATCCGGTCGTACAAACTGATGTTATGAAGACAGACTGTGAAATTGGACAGGGGTTTGCAATGCGGCGTACAACAATGGAGCAGCAAGCAAGTAGCAACAACAAGCATAAGCAGCATAGGCATGGAATGCTGTCTAAAGCACATACTTGATCGCAAGTTCCTGAACCCTGCGTCCAACTTCGAATTGGCCGAGTAATTCAGTTCGAAACGACGGCGACATACGCCACAAGTGTGGGCACGGTAACCTGCACCTGCCCTCCGGAGTAGGTAAATGCCACCGCCGTATCCGCTCCGTAATCGGGCGAGACAAGCGTCACACTCCTAGGAGCCTTGGCAACGGGAAAGCTGACACTTACTCCATCCTGCTCCTGAAATCCCCGTGAATAGTTGTGATTGATCAGGTGCGCCACCGTGCGCCCATCGCTCAACTGCGTCAGATTGGTGCCGATATTCGCTACGGATGACGTCACCCTCCCCGGCAGGTCTGTGGTGTTGTGGTAAAGAGCGGCATGAGCCGGCATCTTGTAGAACGCCGTCGTCTGTTCGAAGAGCGGTATCAACCCCAGTTGCGTTGCCGTCGGGTCGCCCATCGTATCGGCCAGATGCATATTCAGATACACAGTCGCCGCCAGGGCCTCCGGCACATACATCCGCCAGTAGTCCAATTTCTCCGAAGCAGGCAGCGATAGATAGTCGGTCATCACATCAGTCGGCCAATCGATGAACGCAGCCATCGGAACCACGCGTCCGTCGATCCTCGCGGATCGTTGCTTGAGCGCCATAAATGCTGCAAGCAGCGACTGCGTTCCATCCAGATGACCGTCCGCCGTATGCGGACAATAATTCACTGAAGACCCACCCGGCCCATCGGGATTGCCGCCCCAAAGACCCATCATCTGGAAGTCGACGAATGGGTAAACGCCATTGGCGGTAATGTAGATCTCTTTTTTGTACTTTTCCCGCGCATAGTTACGCAGCGTCAACACAATATCCTGCCAGTAGACCAGGCTGGTGTAAGTTCCCGTGAATGTCCCGTTCTGTGGCTCCGGACGGCCTCCAATTATCGATCCCCACTCTGCCGCCAGCGGATTCGAT
>CAVREU010000005.1:0-86109 GCA_963720245.1 uncultured Acidobacteriaceae bacterium | reverse complement strand
TCTTTGCCTCACCGGAGAGGCCCAGAGGCAGATTTCCCGCAAAGCCCGGCAAATGCAGCCGAGCGAAATAAAAGGTCGGCAGTTGAAGGCCCTTATAGTCCTGCTTGCTAACCAGCCCTGCGGGTAGATCGACCGCCTCGCCCTCAATTGGCGGCAGCCTCATACGCAATACCGTGAAGTGGCCCGGCAGGGCGAGCGCGACCTCGGCATCCGGCGGGATGCGGTCCAGCGCAGACGGGGGCGCGAACACGAGGAGCCGAGCGCGGACCGTCATCGGCAATAGTTAGCAGCAGTTGGCCCGAGCCAACGTCCTGCCGAACCGGGGACTTCAGGGTCCGCAGTGAGCACAACTCCATCCGCAGGCGCCGCGAGCAGCAAGGAAGATTGTGCTTCATGGGCAAGCCTCGCATCACTCGCAGCTTCCGCGGCGTCTCCGGCGGCGGACGCCCCGGCGCTTTGGCCATGCAGCTCGGCCTAGAAAGGCACGACGTCAGCCCCGCTGGTCTCGGCCTCGGCGCCCGAGCGCATCGACGCGGCGTTGGTGCTGGTCATCGTCAGCAACGGCTGGCCCGCTCGGATCCGTTGTCCTTCGCTGACAAAAACAGACTCCACCCGTCCATCGACACCTGCATGCAAGGCAGAGGAGCGGCCCGGTTCGACGACAAAGAAGGCATTCTCGCGGTCGCGCCAAAGAGGAACAAAGAGTATCGCCAGCAGCCCGGGCGGCTATCAGGAACGGCACCGGACGCCAACGCAGCAACGCGCTGGCACTGTCATTCCATATCCTCACCACCAATTCGCGCAACGAGCGGATGCGAGAGCGAAACATGGTGAAGGCAGGCAGGGGGGCAGGGAGGATCGCAGACTCCGCCATCCAATGCGAAGTGACGTTATAGGTGAAGCGAATGAATGTAAACAGCAGGAGATAACTGTAGGCGCCGGAGGCAAGCGCATAAAGAACGAAAAGCGGGGCACGCCGCCGTGGAATGGAAATCACCTCCACCGGAAGACGAAGGATGTGATGCTGAAACCGCCCCGAGCAAACTGCGTCGATTCGGTCCTTCAAATCAGGGATGCCGATAAATTCGGTCAGGAAGTAATAGCCGTCGATCTTGAGAAGCGGGTTGATGTTCATCACGATCACCGCCAGGCCGGTTAGCAGGATCATCTTGTAAGTGGACTCGTGCAGCCATTGACCCTGCGGAGTGTTCAACCAAACCAGCATGGCGAAACCGCAGATCACCATCTCACTCCAGACACCCGCGATGATCGTGGCCAGCCGTTGCATCCTCGTGGCGGAGACCCAGCTCTCGGTCACGTCGACAAAGAAGCACGGCACAAGATACAGAAACATCAACCCCATGTTGTGCACTTCGCCTCCGAAGTGCTTGCAGGTGATGCCGTGGGCGGTCTCGTGGATAAAGCCCATAACCATGAGCAGCAGCCAGAACTCCACAAGGTCGCCAAAGCTCTTGTGCGTGAAGTTGAAGTAAAGCGGAACATCCGGGCCGATGATGTTCCATTTGGATACAAAAACCGAGGCCTCAAAACAGAAGAGCAGGATGACGGCAAGAACGCACCAATTGCTGTAAATGAAGCCGCCAAACCGCCGCTCGAGCCATGTCAGGTAGCGGTCCGGGTCCCATGCGGAAAAGTAGATGTGAGCGATGTTGACGCTCGACGTCTTTTGCGCGCGGCGGCTGCGCTGCGCCATCAGCTTCTCGCTCAGCGCAAGGTTGCTTTTCCTGCGCTGACTTGTGCCGCAGACCCACCTCGTCCAGATTGTCGGCAAAGCTCCGGACCTCTTCCGGAGTGAGTTGCGCGCCGGTCTCTTCGTTGTAAGAAGCGGCAACCTCCTCAAAAGTCCGGAAACCATCGAAGACTCCGCCAGCCGCCATTGGCTCGGAGACAGGCGAAAAAAGCTTCCCCTTGTCCCGCTGCAAGACGCCGACAATCGGCTCCCCATCGAGCGTGTCTTCGTGAATGATCAGCTCCGGATCGAGGCGCGGCAGGCGGTCGCGCGTATAGCGCGCCTTGGGCATCTCCGGCAGGGCCGCATCGAGCGCCTCGCTCAGGTTCATGGAGCGAGCCGGACCTGCATCGACATGCCGGGCTTAAGCAGCTTCGAGGGCTGGACGACGGCGGCGATCACCTGCACGCTGCCGCTGGCAGGATCGACCACCGGGCTGACTCGAAGAACACGCGCTGGCTGGCGAAGGCCGGGTAGTCAGCGGTGCTCAACTCCAGCGCCGCGCCCGCTGGGAAGGCCGCCATCGCCGTCTCCGGCACGGTGAAGAGCACGCGCAACGGAGCCTCGGCGGTGATCCAGAAGAGACATCTCCCTTCTTGACCTCCTGCGCCAGACGGATCGAACCGCGCCCCACCACTCCATCAAAGGGCGCCGCGACCCGGAACTGCTCCAACTGCAGGTTGGCTGATCGAAGGTCGGCTTCGGCAGCGGTCTCGTCGGCGCGATAGCGGACCACCTCTTCCATCGTCTCGTCCAGCTTGTACTTCGTATGCTCCCAGTCTTCCTGGCTGCGGATGTCGTCTTTGAGCATGATGTCCATGCGCCGAAGATCGGCCTCCTCCGTCTTCTGTTCTGACTCCCACTCCTTCACCTGCGCCTGCAGCGAAGCCACTTTGGCCTTCTGCGAATCGACCGCGGCCCGCAGCGCACGGTCGTCCAGCAACGCAAGCAGTTGGCCGCGCCGCACCCGGTCCCCGATCTGCACCGCGACTTGGGCCACGAGTCCGTCGCGCTCGACGGCCACGTCCGCCTGCTGCTCGGCTACCAGGGGGCCGGTAGTGGTAAAGGTCTTCGGATCTACGGTGACACTCGGCGAAGTTGGCGCATTTGCCGCTGGAGCGGCCGGAGCGGGCAATGTGGATGCTGGCGCGGCGCTCGCCTGTACAGCCGGATGGTCGTCGCAGCCCGCAAGTGACAGCGCCAGTGCCGCGCTAAGACTCCCGATCGTCCAGATTGTTGCACGCGCGCTTCGAGAGCTCATTGCCGTCACCAACCTATCCAGTCCCACAAAGTTTGCCACAGCCACAGTGCGGGAACCCGGAGCAGCACGTATCCCGCGGGCCGATAGCCGATGAAGACCTTGCCCCGGCCGCTCATCCCGCTGCGTAGTACGGCCTGGTCGTTGGCCAGCGGAACACGCGCCGCAAAAGTACGGTCTCCGTCGACGGATTGCGCCTGGGGGCTGACGATGGCCACCCTTCCGTGCCAGGAACGCTGGGGATAGCTGTCCAGCTTGATCGCCGCCGTCTGACCCGGAACCAGCAGCGCGGCGTTGCGCTGTGGAACGGCAATATCGACAACCGCGCTCGACAGGTCCAATACCTGGGCAAAGGCGCCGCCGGCGTCAAGGTGTTCGCCCGCGGCATTCTGCAACTCGGGCGTGATCACAATGCGGCAATGGGCGAGCGAAGCTTCGCACTCTCCAGCCGCGCACGGTTGCGCGCCACTTCCGAGCGGAGATACTCCATCTGTGCGCGGTCCGCTCCCGCCGACGCGGCGCCTCGGGCCAGATCGTTTTCCATGCCCAACTCAGCGCTTTGATACCTGGCCTCGGCCGACGCCAGATTCATGCGCCACTGCCAGTCATTCATCGTCCCCAGTATCTCTCCGGCGCCGACGCGCTGCCCCTCGTGAGCGAAGACTGCCGCGACATTGCCGTCAACCGGTGCGGCGATCGTCACCACCTGCTGCGGTGCAACCGTAGCATCGCCAGAGATCCGCATAGGCAACGGACAAAATATCAGGAACAGCGCCGCTACAGCGATGCCGACCGCAAAGCTGACGCGCCGCTTCCGCGTGGTGCCTAATAACGCTCGCTTCCGCTGCGCCAGCGGCTCCAGCAGGCCGATGAGCGGGACCTCGCGGTAAAGCAAAGCGTTGCGGATCGCCACGGTCGCCTGGCCGGCGAGGATCTTGATCATCTCGGTGTGCGGCAGGTCAAGGAAATCGGGATCCGTCGCCTCGTAAAGCAACACCCCGACGCGCCCCTGGTCGTCGGCCAGTGTCCGGGAATACAACGCCCCATAACCCGTCGCCTCGAAATGCTGCACGACGGCCTCGGGAAGTTCGTCTGCGGTCTCCGCCCCGTCCTCACGGCGCCGAAGATGCAAGGCGCCTTCCTGGGTCGAAAGCCAACGCAGAAGTTCGTTCAGCTGGGACACCTGGGCGTCGCCCAGCGGAAGAGATGTCATCCCCGAGACCGCCTTCAACTGCAGGCGACCGCGATGGTCGAGCGCAATCGCGCAGCGTTCGAATGGCAGAACGTTTTGCGGGCTATTGACGATGATCTGCAAAAGCCGCTCGAGCCGCAGAGTCGAAGTGATCTCCGAACTGATCCGAACCAGCGCTTCAAGAATCTCCAGCTTGCGCTCCGCGAACATCAGGCTCGCATTTTTGAGCGCGCTCGAGACGGTCTCCGCGATGGCGGTAAGAAAGAACTGATCGTCGTCGTCGAAGGGAGCGTCTCCGTCCTTATTCACCGCCTCCAGCACGCCAATCTCCGCATCCTCCTGCATGAGCGGAACGAGAAGCGCGTTGGTAATCGGCGCGGTCACAGGGTCTTCTCCTAGAGCGGCATTTCGCAGAAGCAACCGCTCATCCTCCGCATCCACAATCAGCACCGACTCGCCCTCTTCGGCCATATCGGCGACATAGCCCTCGCCCGGCTCCTGGATCATGCGAAGCTCGACCGAGTCATCCGTTCCGCTCGTCGACATCAGACGCAAGTGCGCGCCATCGAAGAGCCACAGATGAACGGCCTGGCACTGCAACATGGCAACGGTCTTCTCCGCTGCCAGCTTGGTGACCTCGTCCAGTTCCAGGGTCGCGTTGAGCGACTTCTCCAGGTCGTACAGCTGGGTCATGCGGTGGATCGAATCGAGAAGGTCCTGTCGGCCGTGATCAAAGTCTTCAGCGGCCAATAATGCGGGCGGTGCCAGCTGCGCGATAGGATCCAGCGTGGCCAGGTCCGCGGAACTTAATATCCCCACAAACGCAATAATTTCGATAGCGCCCAGTAAGCTCTCCCGGTCGAACAACGGAAGATATGCGAGCGAGGCAATCGAGCGATTGACGTGGAGATGAGCATAGTCCTCGCGCTGTAGCTTGCCGCCCGTATAGATCGCCCCAGTCGGCTCCTCCGCGAGCAAAGGGGCCAGCAGCCGGCTCTCAGTCGCCATCGAGAGCAGTTCCAGAGAGACGTCGCCGGCCACGCCGATCGCCGTCCAGCAGGTCTCGCCATTATCGGGCCGGAATCTATGAACGACGCAGGCGCACTCGGGAAGCGCCTCGACGACTGCTGCGGCAACCAGCGCAGATCGCGCCGCTGGGTCGTTCGCGGCCAGGAGTGAAGCGGCTAGTTCCAGGCTGGCATCGGTTGACGGCATCATCGTTCATCAGGGGTCTGCCCGCCAGGCCACTTGACGGCAGACACTGGGGGATGGATGCTGAAGTAGCCGAAGCGTAACAAGGGGCAACCCTGATGTAAAGCAATTTTTCGCCCGGCGGGAGAACGCGTGGACCTCGACATCAAGCAAAGCGGCAATATCTGCACGTTGAAGGTGAAAGGGCCATTCAAATCCGGCCCCTCAGTCGATGAATTCAACAAAGCTGTCCAGTCCGCGCTCAATAGCGGGCACATCTACATCGTTCTCAACCTCGAAGCGATGCCTGTCCTGGATTCCTCGGCCATCGGCGCTATCGTGAACGCCTTACGCATGTCAAAAAAGATCGGTGGAGATGTAAAGCTCGTCAACCCGTCCTCCTTCACCGAAAAGACCTTCAAGATGGTTGGAATTCTGACCCTCTTCTCCGTCTACGACACCGAGGACAACGCAGTCGCGGCGTACGGTTGAGAATCGCCGCTCCGCACATAGCTACTGACTCACCCTCCACCCCATCCCCGGACTCTAGGGGGGGAGGCGAGGGACCCTTAAGGGTCGAAGTTGAAGCAACCAGCTCTAGTCCCGCGCGCATCGGCATCGATCCGCTTCTGTAGAATCGACCCATCCCCGATGCCCGGCGCCCCTTCCGTATCCGTGTCGTATTGGCAGCGCGCGGCGCGCATCTTTCGCCCCTCGCACCGCCATACCGCGTTCACCGCAACCCTGCTCCTGATGCTCTCCGCCTTTCTCTCGCGCATCATCGGCCTGGTGCGGGTAAAATACATCGCCTACCTCTTCGGAGCAGGCCCGCAAACCGACGCCTTCAACTCCGCCTTTCAATTGCCCGACATGATCGCGTATTTTCTCGTCGGCGGAGCAGCGTCGGTCACCTTTGTGACCATCCTCAGCCGCTATCGCGACTCAGGCCGTGACGAAGAGGGCACGCGCGCGATGTCGGTCATTCTCACTTCGATGCTGCTCGTATTGGGCGGCGCGATCCTGCTCGCTGAAATCTTCGCACCCTTCTATGTCCGCTGGTGGTTCAAAGGCTTTTCCCCGGAACAAGCCGCACTCTGCACCGCGATGACCCGCGTCCTGCTCCCCGGTCAACTGCTCTTCTTCGCCGGTGGAGTCTTGGGCTCCGTAATGCTGGTGCGGAAGCAGTTCGCCCTCCAGGCCGTCACCCCACTGATCTATAACCTCGGCATCATCTTCGGCGGAGTCTTCCTCGCCAGGCTCATCGGCATTCGATCGCTCGCCTGGGGAGCCCTCGCCGGCGTCTTTATCGGACCGTTCCTGATGAACGCCATCGGCGCCCACCGCGCCGGAGTTCGCTATCGCCCCATCCTCGACTGGTCCAACCCCGGCCTCCGCGAGTGGGTGCGCCTCTCGATCCCGCTGATGTTGGGAGTTTCCCTGGTCTCCTTCGACAGTTGGATCATGAACTACTTCGCCTCCGGCGACCATGGCGCGATTACCTTGCTCGCCTATGCCAAGAGCCTCTTCACCGCGCCGGTCGCCCTCGGCCAGGCCGCGGGCGCTGCAACACTTCCCTTCCTCGCATCGCTCTTTATAAAGAACGACCCCGACGCCTTCTCCCGCAATGTGAACTCATCGCTCTCGCGCGTAGTCGCCTTTTCGCTCCTGCTCACCGGGTGGATGATCGGTCTCGCCTTCCCGCTCGTAGACCTCATCTTTCGCGGCGGCCTCTTTCACCGCCAAAGCGCCCGCGAGATGGCCCTCTACTTCGCGATCTTCTCCGTCTCGCTCTGCTTCTGGTCGGCCCAGACCCTTTACGCCCGCGCCTTTTACGCAGCCGGCAACACTCTCGCCCCAATGATTGCGGGTACTCTCGTCGTTCTGGTCTCGCTGCCCATCTACTGGTCTCTTTATCGCGCAAAAGGGGCTATGGGGCTGGCCATCGCCTCTGATCTCGGCATCGTGATACAGACCGTGAGTCTCGCAGTCCTCCTCCACCAGAGAAAAATGGTCGCGCTCTCCGGACTTCATTTCAAAGAACTCGCAAGGTCGGCCTTCGCCGCTCTTGCCGGCTTTGGCTCCATTTACCTGGTGGAGCGCCTCATGCCCCCAGCCGGAGGGCGATGGAACGACCTGTTTCTGCTGGTGGTTGCTACAGTGGCTTGGACTGCGGTTTCGGCGGCAGTGCTGCAACTCACCGGCTCAGACCTTCCGAAGCAACTCATCGACCGGTTTCGCAAATCCCCGGCCTCCACGGCAGACGCAGATCTCCAAAGTTTGGGTTGACTCTTCGGTGCATCTGCGCCACACTCTCAAACATTGCCTATGTCTGCCATCCGCTAGTTCGGCCTCTTTGTAATCTTGCAGCGCGATGCTCCTAAGCCCGCGCTGAAGACAAAGTCTCGCCCAACCGGAAAGCGGACCCCACATGAACATTGAAGCAACCAAGCCCACTCTCGCAGTGGAAGCACCAACCCCAGACATCCTCACCCCTCGCCTCGAACTGATCGCCATCACCCTCGACATGATTCACGCTGGTCAGGCCAAATCTCCCAACTTCGCAAAGCTGGTCAACGCCGAATTGCCCGAAGGCTGGCCCCCGGAAGATTGGGACGATCACGCCTACGAATACGTAGTCGACAAGATGACACGCTACCCCAATTCGCACGGATGGGGACGCTATATCGCCTTGAAGTCGACTGAAGCAAGTCGCCGGATCCTCATCGGCACCTGCGGAGCCACCCTCCCCATCGAACTCAACGACGATCCCGAGATCGGCTACGGTATCCTTCCCGCCTACCAGCGGCGCGGTTACGCCAGCGAAGCAGTCGCCGCGCTGATCGAATGGATATTCACCCATCCCCACGTTCGTTCGGTCAATGCGCAGACCTTTCCCCACTTGGAGGCATCGAAGGGGGTCCTCGCCAAAAACGGATTCCAGTTCGTCGGCCCAGGTCCCGGACCGGAGGAAGGAACGATCCTCTTTCGCAAATGGCGGGAGGGAATGCACTGATCACTTCTGAATCAGGCCAAGAAGCCCGACGGTTACTGTTCAGCACCCGGAGCCGCAGTCTGCGCCAATATAATTGACCGCGATAATGCAGACTGCGGCCCGGCTTCTTCTCATCCTTCTTCTTTCACCTGCTCTGAATGCCCAGCAGTTGACCACCCGCATCTGGAAGAGCGTCCTGCACGACGCCAGCGGCGCTCCGATTCAAGGCGCGCAGATCCACCTCATCGGCGGCCATGGCGAGCTTGTCGCCGAGACTGGGCCTGACGGCAGCTTTCAAATCCCCGCGCCGCCCGGAAGCTATCAGCTCGCCGTCGTCATCGCCGGAGTCGCCCACAACGCGACCGCACCCATCGATCTCACTGCGGATTCGCCTTCCGCTATCATCACCCTCGACCAACAAGGCACCGTCACCGTTACATTTCCGGGCCTCCCCGGCGCACCTGTTCTAAAAACGACCGGCGGGGAGCAGCTCTCCAGCCAGACCGTCAGCGCCATCCCCCTAAACAAGCGCGACTTCAGCCAGCTCCTGCTTCTCGCTGCCGGCACAATGACCGACGCCAACGGCGCCACCAACTTCACCCAGCAATTTGCCATCAACGGCCAGCGCGGCGTCGAGGCCACCTTCGCGATGGACAACGCCGACACCAGCGACCCCGAAATGGGAGGCGCCACCTTCTCCAACTTCAACGTAGACGCAGTTCAAGAGATCAAATCCTCCTCCGGCTGGATGCCCGCCGAGATCGGCCGCGGCGCAGCAGGATTCACCAACGTCATCACCCGCTCCGGCAGCAGCGGCTTCCACGGCTCATTCTTCGAGTTCCTGCGCAACTCCTCGCTCGACGCACGCAACTACTTCGACCACGCCACCATCGCCGACCCAGGCAGAATCCCACCCTTTCGCCGCAACGAATTCGGCTTTACCAACGGCGGCGCCGTCATCATCCCGCACATTTATAACGGCCGCGGGAAAACGTTCTATTTCGGTCAATATCAGGGCTTTCGCCAGGTCCTCGGCACCACCCAGGTGCTGCCCGTCCCCACTCAACTCGAACGCGATGGCTACGACGCCAGGGCCTATCCCGGAGACGTCCTGATCATCACTCCCGATCCGCAAATCGCCGCGGTCCTCGCCCGTTACCCATTGCCCAACAACCCCACCGGTCCCTACGGCGCGAACACCTACGCCGCCTCATCAAAAGTCGTCACCAATGCCAACCAGTTCTCACTCCGCCTCGACCACCAGCTATCCGACAAATCTCAGCTCATGGCCCGGTTCAACTTCAACAACCTCTTCGGACCAACCACCAATCCCGATCAGACCGCCATCGACCCAAACTTCGGCGTCGTCTACATCGACCATCAGCGCAACGGCATCGTGACCTACACCCGCACCGTCTCGCCTCGATTCACCTTCCAAAGCTCAATCAGCTTTACCCGAACTACACCGCAGTTTCCCACCCCCGACCACACCGACCCGGCAGTGAAGTTCAACGATGGCCTATACGAAGGATTCAACACCGCAGGCGGATCGGTAATGTCGGCCTACGGCAATCTCTTCCAGGGCCAACAGAACTTCACCATCATCGCCGGCAGGCACACCATCAAGACGGGCGGCGAAGTCAGGCTCAACCGCGACACCACATACTTCGGCATCAGTCCCAACGGCGAATACGATTTCGGAGGCGGCACCGCCTACTCGCCCGTCGACATCCCCTCGCAAAGTGGGACCCACGACATCGCCGCCGGGCAGGCCCTCCCCGACACGCTCTCCGCCTTACTCACCGGAAGGCCCTTCGTCTACACCGTTGCAGTTGCTCCGCCCTACACCTCAGGCGGATACCACATCGGCCCCGCAGCCATCTCCCGCAACGCCGGCGGAGTCTACGCACAGGACACCTGGAAGGTCTCCGACCGCTTCGTCTTCGATTACGGTCTGCGTTGGGAGATTTATTCGCCCATCACCGAACGCGCTAGTCGCACCTCGGGATTCCTGGAGGTCAACCCTCCGGCCGGCCAGACGCAGCAATACCTCGATAACCCGCAGCCCGGCTACAAGACCAACCTCGACAGCTTCGGCCCACGCGTCCAGGTCGACTGGCTGGTGACCCCCAAACTGCACCTCCGCGTCGGTGGCGGCATCACCACGATCCCCCCCAACATCTGGCAGGATAACTTCCTCACCGGCGCAGTCCCGTTCACGATCTATCCGCACCTCACTACCTCGCAGATCGCGCCCGTCAACTACGGCTTCCAGATCACCTCCGGAGAACTGCCCAACTTCTACACCCCATCCGGTCAAAACGTCTTCGCCAGCGGAAAGACCAACACCGTCCCCGCCAACACCGTGCTCGATATCGAGCGTTACCAGCGCGACCTCGCCGCGCTCACCCCCGGAGCGCAACTCACCCCGCTGAACCTCGCCGGAATCGACCGCCGTTTCGGCAACGGCTATCTGCAAACCTGGACGCTCGGCCTCGAGCGCGCCATCGGCAAAATGACCGCCGACGCGACCTATATCGGCACCGCCGCCGTGCGCATTCCTCGCTCCTATTTCCCCAATGCCTACTCCGGCGCAGGCGCAGGCTTCGCACGCTACACCCAGTTCGGTCCCGACGGCAACGCCATCGGCGGCTTCGGCACCGAACAGGTCATCGAGGCGACCTCCCACTCCAGCTACCACGCCCTGCAAACCTCGCTCCAAGGCACGATCGTCGAGAACGGGCCAACCATCCAGGCGAGCTACACCTACTCGAAATCCCTCGACGACGCCAGCGGCCTCAACCCCAACGGCAACGCCACCGGAGCGGTTTCGATCCCGTTCCCGCAAAACCCCTTCAACACCCACTCGGAAAAGGGCCCATCCGCCTTCGACGTCGCCAACGGCTTCACCCTCAGCGCCGCGCAAGACCTCCAGATTGAGAAGGCGCAGTTCCTGCAACCCGTCAGCCGCCGCATCACCCAGGGTTGGGAGCTGCTCAGCATCTCCACCATCAGCAGCGGCGCGCCCTTCACCATCTATTCCGGAATCCAGCAGACCGGCGCCGGCTCCAACGGCGTCGACCGCCCCAACCAGATCGGCATCCCGCAGCTCTCCACCGCGCGCAAGGTCCGCCAAGACTACTTCGGCATGGGCGCCAACAACGCCTCCTACTTCTCCATCCCCATCAACCAGCCCGGAGGCACCGGCCCCAACTCCGGCTACTTCGGCGCGCTCGGCCGCAACACCTTCCGCGGCCCCGCCTACTACGACTTCGATTTCTCGCTCATCAAAGACACCCCCGTCGGCAGCCGCGCGAGCGGAGGAGAACTCTTCGACGTCCAGTTCCGTTCCGAGTTCTTCAACCTCTTCAACATCGTGAACATGGGCCTGCCCACCAACACCATCCTCGCCTCCGGCTTCGGCCAAATCAGCCGAACCGCCGGAACCTCCCGCCAGATCCAGTTCTCGCTGAAGATTCTGTATTGAGACCAAGCCCAAGATTAGCGGGACTCACTCAAGACCGCATCGCCACAAGACTCTAGTAACCAAAGTAATATCTAGAGTTCCATTTCGGCATCGCAGCCTTTCATCGCGGCGTCAGAGGTGTTAGCGTTTTTATCAATGGGTTCGGCCCGATGAGCGCGAGGCCTTGGAACCATTTGCCGCCTTGTCGTCATTCGGCGCCATTCGGTTCGATGGGCCGATCGATCACGTAGGCCTGCATGTGCGAATTGCCTTTTGAAGCTCCTTTATCCCCTTGATGCCGGCTTCCTCCTGGCTTGTACGCTCTCGGCAGCCACCTTCTCATCGCAGCGAGTCTTCGGACGTAGTCGTGTTACGACTTGTCGAGACTTTGACTATTCAATATTCTCCCGCGTCGAGTTGGTTTCCAGACTATGAGCATGTCTATCAATTTGGCCCGGATTGCGCTATGGGATCGGCGCGCGCGCCCGCTGGCTAACGTGAGAGTTGCGTTCGGGCTGTCCGCCTTCACCTGCGGGTCAGCTCTAATGGGCTTCATCCTCCTGTCGAGTTTTCAGCCTTCGCCAGCCAGAGACTTTATCTTTGGGATCGCACTTGGTTCCGTCATTACAGCAGTGCTTGCCCTCTTCGTGCGATCCAAAGCAGGTGTGAAGAAAACGGAAGCCGCCACCACCAGAAACCTGGCGTTCGACAAGGCATTCACCATCAGTTCTCCCTTTGCGATCATTGCCGTGGATCTTGACGGCATCGTCTCCCAAATGAACCCCGCAGCCGAACGAATGCTCTGGTATGACAAAGAGGAAGTGGTCGGGCGCAAGAGTCTCTTTCTCTTCCATGACTCCCAGGAAGTGGCACAACGCGCCGCCGAGCTAAGCCGGGAATTTCGAAGCCATGTAAGCCCTGGCATGGAAGTCTTCAAGATGATTGCCGGCCTCGGCCTTACGGCTAACACCGAATGGACTTATATCCGCAAGGACGGTTCTCAGCTTGACGTTCAACTCATCGTGTCACCACTCACAGACGAGGCAGGAAACATGCTGGGGATCTTGAGCGTGGCTTATGACATCACGGAGCGAAAACGCGTCGAAGAACACATCTCCCATATCGAGCGCCACGATGCGCTCACCGGCCTGCCTACCCGCACCCTGCTTCGTGATCGCCTGCATGTGGCGCTCGGTCAAGCCCGGTACAACCAAAGCAGCGTCGCCTTGCTAATGGTGGACCTGGACAATTTCAAGCACATCAACGACACCATAGGCCATCATGCCGGAGACGCAGTGCTCGTTTCCATCGCCAACCGCCTTCGAGCTTCGCTTCGCCGCTCCGATACGGTTGCCCGCATGGGCGGCGATGAGTTCGTCGTGATGCTTCAGGACATATACTCCGTCGACGAAGCGGAGCATATCACCCGGAAACTTCTCGAGGCGATCAGGCAACCCATCACGATCAACAGTGAAATCCACTCAATGACAGCAAGCATCGGCGTCTGCATTTATCCGCAGCGCGCAGACGATGAAGACACCCTGCTCCGCAACGCCGACGCCGCAATGTATAGCGCAAAGTCCGACGGACGCAACTCCCACCGGGTCTTCTCCGAGTCCATGGCTTTGGCCAATGACAAGAAGCGCATGATGAAAAGTGCTCTGGACTGCGCCCTTGCGCAAAATGAGTTCGAGCTTGTTTATCAGCCTCAAATTTCTCTGAACAACGGCGAGGTCATCGGCATCGAGGCCCTGCTCCGTTGGCATAGCAATAAGATGGGATCCGTTCCCCCAAATGACTTTATTCCGCTCGCCGAAGAAACTGGTCTGATCCTGCCCATTGGAGAATGGGTGATACGCACTGCTTGCCGTCAGGCTGCACACTTCAATTCGAGGTTGGGACGATCGCTCATCGTCGCCGTCAACCTGTCTCCGCGACAATTTGAGCAGGATAACTTAGACAAGGTTATCGAAGAGGCATTAACGGAAAGCGGCCTTGAACCGGCCCTTCTCGAACTGGAGATTACGGAAAGCATTCTGGTAAGCGAATCGCCAAAGGTGATTCGCGCCTTGGACCGTCTTCGTAACCTTGGTGTGCGAGTTTCTATCGACGACTTTGGCACCGGGTTCTCCAGCATGTCTTACATCCTGCGTTTCAAGGTTGACCGGATCAAGATCGACAGATCGTTTATCTCGAATATCAATTGCGATCTCAATAGTGGCGCGGTTGCGCATGCAATCATCGCCCTCGCTCACGGTCTGAATATCAACGTTATCGCTGAAGGCGTGGAGACCTCCGATGTCTGCGACATTCTGCTCGACAAAGGTTGCGACGAAGCCCAGGGCTTTTACTACTCCCGGGCCGTCTCTATGGATGAGTTGCTAAAGGTAGTCAGAAGGATCGAGGTATCTGAGACCTGGAAACCCTTGGCCGAAACGGAAGCGCAACTCTCTCGATCGATTCTACCTGGCGTTACGGCTGAGGCCGTCCTGCCATGAGAACTGAAACTGTCGGGAACGGAATCTTTCGAGGCCTGCGTGCTACCTTCACGAAGCGGAAACACGAGGCATCCACCGAAGTACCGCCTACGACCGAGGTGGGCCAGGCTCGGGAAAAGATGGAAGTTACACCGGCAGATGGGCCAAGTCGCCTTCAGTTCCTCGATGTTAGAAATCTGGCTAAGGAAGCTGTCTTCCACGCGACAGGTCAAATCGTCTCATCCCAAAACACCAATTCTGTCCTCACGGGGGTATACCCGTTGGGATGGGGCCGCAACCGTGATGAGTGGATCACGATTGCGAAAGGCGACACCGGGCAGATATTGATCGCTACCATTGGTGAGGTTTACGCCGGTTCTTTATTCCACATGGCGCTCATTCAAGCAGGCCCTTCGGCCGAGCGTCACTGGGCGCGATGGAACGCGAAAGATCAACTTCCGCTGCCTCGGTTTGGACTCAGGGTATCTATCATTGCCGAGGGTGCGGAAGAACCCTGGACCGGCTATTTCTCGGTCACGCCGGAGAACCAGGAGGGCGTTGGGGTCCGGCTGATCTTCAGGGGTCGACAGAGCGCGACAAGAGTGCTGTGACCCGCAGGAGCTGTTCTCCTTCGCAGATGGCGAATCAGACCTCGCCGCGATGACACTAGACGCCTTTAGTCTCCCCGCCGTCCATCCGCACACACGATCCCGTCATCCACTTCGCCGCAGGAGACACCAGGAAAGCCATCAGATCGGCGATCTCTTCCGGTCTCCCGAAACGGGCGATGCCCGCTTCCTCCGGAAACTTCTTCATCGCTTCCTCAACCGTCAGGTTGTGCGCCGGCGCCCATTTCTTGAGAAATGCTCCTACCGGGGCGCCTTCAAAAGGCCCGGTCTCTAGCATATCCATCTATCGGCGGCGCTGTTTCAATAGGAAAATGTTTTCCGTTGACATCGGTTTGTTGCTCCACTATTGTCCAAAGGGATTCAACCGGACGTTTGCACCGGCACGGAGGTTCTGATCCTTGAATTCTTTCGAACGCACTCTCCCTCGTATTGCGGTGGCTAGCCTGCTTTCAACGGTCTCGGCCATCAGCCTCATGGCGGCCACTGTGGCAACCTCGATGAAGCCGGCCCGGCTATCCTGCGATTCACAGATTGAGCCGTTGGGGCTGGATGATGCCAAGCCCAGGCTTTCCTGGCAGCTGCGGGACTCGAGGGACGGGGCGCGACAGACGGCGTATGAGGTAGAGGTTGCGACCAAAGCGGCCTTGCTCGCGACAGGCAAAGCGGATGTGTGGGACAGCGGTAAGGTCGTCTCCGATCGCTCGGTAGGGGTTGCCTACGCGGGACCTGAGCTGGCTGCGGAGACACGCTACTACTGGCGGGTGAAGGTTTGGGACAAGGATGGCAAGCCGTATCCGGTGAGCGGCGTGAGTTGGTGGGAGACCGGGCTGATGGCCGCTGCGAACTGGCAGGGGAAGTGGATCGGTTACGAGACCGAAGAGGAGCGGCGGATTCGAGAATCCGGGGCGGAGTGGATCACGAATCCGCCGGTCGAAAACTTCAAGGGGAGCAGCCCGACGCGGCATGATTTCCGGCTTGGATTTGATTTAACGCAGCCGGTGAAGCGGGCAGTCCTTTATGTGACGGGCAGAGATACGGCGGCCGCGTGGGTGAACGGGAAACAAGTGGTGACGGCAATGCCCATGCCGCCGTGGAAGCAGTTCCCGTGGCAGACCTATACGACGACGATGGTGACGGGCGACCTTCATTCGGGGCGGAATTTGCTGGCAGTGGAGGTGCTGTTGTACTCGGCAAACCCCAGCGGCCTGTCAGCGGCCAGTCATGACGGTACGCCGATGAGCGCGTGCCTCTACCTGGAGATGGCGGACGGTTCGATTCGCGTATTAAAGAGCGGAGCAGACTGGAAAGCAACAATGAGTGCCCCGGACGGATGGCAACTGCCGGCAACGAGCGACGCGAGTTGGCTGGCTGCCGTGCCCTACAAACCGTCGGCAAGATCGATGAACGATACAGCACCCGGCAATCCCTGGCCGACTGGGCCGGTGAAGCTGCTGCGGCATGAGTTTGAGGTGAAGAGCGAGATCACGTCGGCGCGGCTTTATGTGACGGCGCTAGGCGCGTATGAGATGCATATCAACGGACACCGGGTCGGCGACCAGGTGCTTGCTCCGGGATGGATGGATTTCAGAGAGCATGTCGCGTATCAGGCCTATGACGTGACGCAATATGTCAAAGCGGGAAAGAATGCGATGGGCGCATATCTGGCCCCGGGGTGGTATACGACTCCGCTGATGTGGTTTCGTCAGGGCTTTAACTATGGCGATACGCCGCCGGCGCTTAAGGCACAGCTGCGCATTGTGCATGGCGATGGCTCTGTCGAGTGGGTGGCGACGGATGAGAGCTGGAAGGCGGATGTCTCGCCAATCCTGAAGGCTGAGATCTACGACGGCGAGAGCTATGATGCGCGGCGTGAGCAGCCGGGGTGGGACACAGCTTCGTTTGGCGATGGAAGTTGGAAAGCGGCGCAGGCGATCGCTCCGAAAGAGCCGGCGATCGTCGCGCAGTTCTTTCCTCCGGTGCGCGTCGAGAAGACCCTGACGGCCAAGGCGATTACGAATCCGAAACCGGGCACCTATATCTATGATTTTGGCCAGAACCTGGCAGGGGTTGCGAGCCTGCGCGCGCAAGGACCAGCGGGAACCGATGTGCGGCTGCGATTTGCCGAGGTGCTGAATCCCGACGGCACCCTTTATGTCGACAACCTGCGCACAGCAAAGGCCACCGACCATTTCATCCTTGCCGGGACGGGAATCAAAACTTATCAACCGAAGTTCACCTTCCACGGCTTTCGCTATGTTGAGGTGACGGGGCTGCCTGCCAATCCGGGATCTCGAGGCGGTGAAGGCGCTTGTCTTGCATAGCGACGCTCCCTTTACCGCCGAGTTGAAGACCGGCAGCCCGATGATCAACAAGCTCTGGCAGAACATTTTGTGGGGGCAGCGGTCGAACTTCGTGAGCGTACCGACAGATTGCCCGCAGCGCGATGAGCGCCTTGGCTGGACCGCCGATGCGCAGGTCTTCTGGCGCACCGCTTCCTACAACATGGACTTGACCCAGTTCTCGAAGAAATACGCGGCGGACATTCGGGGCACGCAAGACGGCACGGAAAAGTACGGGATCTTCGCTCCGGGAACGAGTGAGCCAAATCCTGGCTACGGAGCAGGATGGAGCGATGCCGGCGTGATTGTTCCATGGACGGCATGGCTGCAATCCGGCGACACGGCGGTCATTGAAGAGAACTGGGACGCTATGACGAAGTATCTCGCGTCGATCGAGGTCGATAATCCCGATTATTTATGGGCGAAAAACTCGGGTATTCCATTTGGGGACTGGCTCTCTCCGGAGGGGCCGACGCTTGAGACGCTCGTCGCTACCGCGTATTGGGCATACGACGTGACGCTGATGCGGCAGATGGCGCACGCCGTTGGCCGGATTAAAGACGAGACGAAGTACGCAGAACTCTACGGGAAGATCCAGCAAGCCTTTGAGAAGAAGTTTGTCCACGCCGATGGCTTCATTGCCGGCGCAGATAATGGGCCGTCTCCCTTTGGGCAGATCAATAATCCGAACGCCAAAGCCAGAGGAGGCGATACCCAGACGAGCTATGTGCTCGCGCTGGAGATGGGCCTGGTCCCCGACTCGCTTCGCCAGGCGGCAGCGGACAAGCTGGTCGCAAAAATCAAGGAAAACGGCTGGAAGCTGAGCACCGGATTTTTGGGTACTCCCTATCTGCTCGCGGTGCTGGTCGATACCGGCCACAGCGACGTTGCGTATCGGCTGCTGTTGAACACGGAATATCCGTCGTGGGGTTATCTGGTCGATCATGGGGCAACGACGATGTGGGAGCGCTGGAACGGGGACCAGATGCGCGGCGACCCGAGTATGAACTCCTACAACCATTACGCTTACGGCGCGGTCGCCGACTGGATCTATCGTTACGGTGCGGGCATCGATGCGACGGCGGCGGACGCTGGCTTTCACACCATTCAATTGCATCCGACTTTTGATTCGCGGCTGGGCAGTCTTGACTTTACTTATGCCTCTCTCTATGGCCCGATCAAATCTTCATGGTCCGTTCAGGGATCACAGACTACCTGGACGATTACCATTCCACCGAATGTGCACGGCCAATTGGCATCGTCGTTCGCTCAAGGTAAGTCGGTTACTCTCGGCGGGATTGCCTTGCAGAAGAGCCAGCGAGTGAAACTCGGTAAGGACGAGAGTGGGCACAGCGCCTATGACTTAATCCCCGGAACTTATCGGTTCGTTATCGCAAACCAATAGGATTGCCTCGCGGCACGAGCTCAATCGGCGATGAATTAACATCGAGTGCATGCGCCCCTCGGTCATCTTTCTCGCATTTAATTCGGCTGAGACGCTGGGCGCATCCCTCGAAAAGGCCTTTGCCATTTCTGACGACGTTCACGTTGTCGACTCGTTCAGCACCGACGATACAGTGGGCCTTGCCAAAGCCATGGGCGCCTCGGTGGTGCAGCATGCGTTTGTCAACTACGGCGCGCAGAGAAACTGGGCGATCGATTCGCTTTCGGTGAAGTACAGGTGGCAACTTCATCTTGACGCCGACGAGGTGATGGATGATGAGCTGATCAGGGCCATCGAGTCTCTACCTGACGAACCATCCAACGAAGGTTTTCTTTTGGGTAGATATCTCAAATTCATGGGCAGCATCATTCGTCATGGCGGGATGTCACCTACGTGGCATCTTCGACTCTTTCGCGCAGGCGCCGGCCGTTGCGAGAACCGGGAGTATGACCAGCACTTTTATCTGCTGCGAGGCCAGGCGGCTAAGCTGCAGGGCTCCATGATCGACGACATCGGGATGACGCTCTCTGAGTGGACGGCTCGCCACAATCGCTGGTCGGATAGCGAGGTGCGCGAGCTGACTTCCGGTTCGACTGCCGGCCGGGTCGCCGGGAATCTCGCCGGCAACCCTATCGAGAAGAAGCGTTACTGGCGGCAAAAGTACAACAATGCCCCGCTCTTCGTCCGGCCCTTTGCCTTGTTCTTTTATCGCTACGTGGTGCGTCTCGGCTTTCTGGATGGGACTGAGGGCTTCATCTTCTGGGTGCTGCAAACATTCTGGTTCCGATTCTTGGTCGACGCCAAGCTTTATGAACAGCGCCGGAAACAAGGCTAGAGCAAAAGTCCAGTTGGTATCATGTGCCCAGTCTGTCGCTGTAGGCGTTTTTCTGGGGAAAAACGCCTGCCGGGCGGTGCTCCTCACACTGCGCAAGCTGTACTTTTGCTCTAGTCGGGCTTAATGGCGATGACTTCAATCTCTACCAGCGCCGTTGGCTCCGCCAGCGCCGCGACCTGCATGGCGCTGCGCGCCGGGAGATGCGGCTGTTCTTTGGTTCCGAAGAACTGCGTATACCCAGCCATAAAACCACTGAAATCCATCTTCCCGCCCTTTGTGGGATCGCCGGCGAGATAGACATGCATCATCACAACGTCGCCCAACGTGAGCCCTTGCGCCTTGAGCGTTGCGTCAATTGCCTTGATGGATCCTATAGTTTGCGTCCTGGTGTCTCCTGGCGTAGGGCCGTCGAGCGTGGGCGAGAGCGTTCCGCTGAGATAGAGCGTCTTGCCCACCCATACGCCTTCTGAGATTGGGAAGGTGGAGTGGTCCGGCAAGGGGATGCGGACGATCTGAGCACCCGAAGAAATGCTCGCAAAGGCAAGGACGGCGCCGAGAACGGCCGCGATCCGGAAGCAACGCAAATTCAGTTTATGCAGCATGTGGGCTCCTCTTTTCGACTTCGGTTCCGATCTGGTTCATGCAACGGTAAGCGGAGAGCGCGGCGCCCTCTTGCCAGCCGCTGAGTTTGCTGGTCTGGTCGCCGACGAAATAGATGCAGCCGTCCGGGTCAAGCAGGCGCTCGACTGATTTGCCGCTGTAGTCGCTCAGCCAGCCGCCGAGGGCGTATTGGATCTTACCCCAGTTGACGTAGACCGGATTCGTCAGTTCTTTGCCGTGGCCGGGATGGAGGAGATCGATCGCGTGGCGTGAGGCGTCGAGCTTGGCTTGAATCGTCTTTAGATCGCCGAAGGGCGTGCCGGGTTCGTTGTCGGCATATCCGCCGACGATGACGCCGGTCTGTGAGAACATCCGCGCGCTCGGGTACCAGACGATCTCAACGGGCTGGTCAAGGTACGAGAGTCCCCCGTAAACGTTGTAGTCCTGCTCCCAAAAGCGACGCGACTCCCATGCGATCTTGGAGGCCTGGTCGAAGGCCGAGTTGTCGATGATCTTCTGGACATCGGGCGAGAAGTCGGCGTCTACATCCTTCAGCACGGGGAGAGGGATGTTGGAAATGCAATATTGCGCGTTGACGGTCTCCGTCTTTCCGGTTTTCGCATCGAGGTAGGTGATGGTTGCCCCGGCGCTATCGTGGCGAATCTTCTTGACCACGGCCTGATAGCGGACGACCTCGCCAAGCCGCTTCGCGAAGGCTTTGGGAATGTGGTCCATGCCGCCGACAGGCTGAAACATGGTGGCTTGCCAGTCGACCGCGTCCTCAGACATCAGCCCTTGCCACAGCCGCGCATCGAGCAGCGTGCGCATCGGCAGGGGATCGATGGCGGTCGGTTCTTCCTTGCCCGCTCCGGGCGGAATGGTGAAGCCCGATCGCTGCGTCCCATTAAAGAGGTAGTCGGGGGTGAGGTCGCCGTATTCGCGAAGAAAGACAAGCATGCGTTCCTTGTCTTCGGTGGTGACCCCCTCGTCGAGCGCGCCCTTCTTGATGCATCGGGCGAGCAGTTCCGAGATATGGCCGCGGGCGTCGTTGACCATCCGGCGCTCCTCGACAGGTTGGCCGCCATTCAGCTTGTCGGATTGCACGAGAGCGCTGCGAGAGCTGTTCACCTCGACCTCGAGGGGAATGTCGAACTCGCGGCAATAACCGAGCATCGTGGCGTGGATCGAAGGCAGCCGGGCGGGCCCGAAGTTCTGGTAGTTGCCTTCTTCCCATGAGCAGTTTTGGCTGAAGCCGTCGGTGAACTCGACTTTGTCTCCGCCGCGGACGGTCCAGTTGCGGCCCCCCACGCGCGCGCGGGCCTCGAGCAGCGTACATCGGTAGCCGAGCTTACCGAGCTCATAGGCTGAAACCAGACCGGCGATGCCGCCGCCCAGAATTACGACCGTGGTGCCGTGACCGGGGACCTTTCTCAGGGTTGCGACTTCATGGGTGATCTCCTGGGCGGGCAGAAGGCCGAGCGACTGCATGAGCGAAAAAGCTGCACTGTATCCGCCGAGTTGGCCGACGCGCATAAGAAAATCTCTTCGAGTGACTGCCATTGAAACTTGACTCCTGATTCTGGGAAAGGCTGTTTACTGAGTGTAATTGCAGCGCGAAATGAAACGGCACCTACGAGTCAACGTAGGTGCCGCAGCTCTCAGTTCGTGACTGGAGGGTTAGAAGATAATCTTCAAAGCAAGTTGCGTGTTGAACGGTTCGCCGGCTCCGATACCGGGCGCGCCGTTGTAACTGCCGATAGTTGTCGTCAGCGCCAAAGATGTAGCGCCAATGTCGTTCGGGTTATAGCCGCCCGGTGAGGCGTAGTTATAGCGGTTGAATAGGTTGAACATCGATACTTGGAACTGTGTGCTGACTCTCTCGGTGATGGGTGTGTTCTTGAAGACGGAGAAGTCGACGTCAGAATAACCTGGCCCGTAGAAGCTGTTCCTTCTAGAGTTACCGAAGGTACCAGGAGCTGGGCTGGTAAAGGCATCGGGATTCAGCCAGTTTGCACCGGCTTTCTCCTTCCGCGCGCCAGCGTAGGCACTGACCCCGGTCAACTCGGCACGCTGCGTACCTTCGCCGGTGCCCGAAGTATCAGAGGGGCTAAGTACCGTGATCGGAATACCGCCGTGGAAGGTCATCAGCGTGTTAAGCTCCCAGCCGTTGGTGAGCAACTTCCACTTTTCGCCGCCAGGGATTGTGTAGGTCCCTGCGGCGGTGAAGATGTTGCGCTGATCAAAATCGCTCGCGCCATAGTCACCTTTGAAGTTGAAGCTGTCCTGCGGCAGCGTGCCGCGGTAGGCGGTGACCTCGTCATTGCTGTGCGACCACGTGTATGCGGCCTGTAGGCTCAGACTATGCCAGTTGGAGATGCGGGCTACTGCCTGGAGCGAATTGTAGTTGGAAGTTCCGATGCTCTCGATCTGGTTGATGTAGGTGTAGGTCGGATACTGCGAATAGTAGGGGCGAGTGGATTGTATCGGCGCGCTGGGATCGGACGAGAGCGCAGCCTGGTTGATGTCGAGAATGGAGAGGAGGTGCCGACCTTCGCTGCCGACATAGCCAAGCGAAAAGAAGACCTTATCAGTGACCGACTGCTCCAGTTGAAGGGTCAGGTTCATGTCGTGGGAGGGCTGGAAGTTCTTGTCGATGGAAAAGATGCTGCTTGAGGCTGTGGGGTTGGGGAAGATGTTGACATTGGGCACGATGACACCGGCGTTGTCAGTGGCGGTTACAACAGGATTTGGACCGCCGGGATTGCCTTCAACGCCGTTGGGGGCGCCGTTGCCGGGACGGTTGTCAAGAAAGGGGTTGAGGTTCGGGGTATCGAAGTAGAGGCCCAGGCCGGCACGAAGCACGGTACGCGGGAACATCTGATAGGAGAAGCCGACGCGGGGGCTGAAGTTTGTGTACTTCGGATCGTAGAGGTTGCCGATCTCGTTGCCCTGGTAGCCGATGCCCGGTGTCGCGGCATTAGTCAACTCCGGCCGAAAGACCGAGAGGTTCTTCCACTGGTTATGGAGCGGGCCCTCGTAGTCCCAGCGAAGTCCGTAGTTGATGTTCAGCTTCGGGCTGACCTGGAAAGCATCCTGTCCGAAGAAGCTGTAGGTGTTCACGAAGACCTGGCGGTCCGGGTCTCCGAGGGCGACGAAGGCGGTGTAGAACCGGCCAGCAAGAAAGTCGGCTAACGAATTGGTGTAGGCGTTGCCGGTATCTCCGGTGTCCCACGTGTCGTTTGCGTTTGCCTGATCCGGACCTTGTGAGCCATTAAAAGTGAGGCTGCTGAGGGCATGGCGGTGATAGAACTCGTCCAGTTGGGCATTCCGATACTCTCCGCCCAGCTTGATAGTGTGCTTGCCGATGACCCAGGAGAAATCGTCAGTGAGGTGACCAGTGATGTCGTTGCGGCCCTCGGGAGGCGTTTCCCCGGTTACATCGAAGCTACCGATATTTATATTGGCTGCGCCAGGGAGAACCGATCCGGTGACGAGTCCCAGCGCGGCCATGTCGAAATCAGTGTTGTAGTCGTTGAAGACCTGGTTGAAATAGTTCACGCCAAGCAGCAGCTGATTCGTCATGGTTGGAGTGAAGACATGGTTATAGACGATCGCATAGTTCTGCACATGGATCGGAGCAACTTCGTAGTAGTACAGGAGCTGCGATCCCACCGGCGCAACCTGATTGCCCTGGCCGACGAACCAATGCGCCGACAGGCTGTTCTTTTCGTTGATCGTCCAGTCGATCTTGGCCAGACCGTTGTAGCTATATCCATATTCCGGGTCGCTGTTGAGGTAATTGTTAACCGCGCCCGTGGTCGCCGTATCGCCGGGAAGAGCGCCGGTGACGTTCGACGGATACAGGGTGCTCAGTATGTTGGTGGCGACGGGATTGATGGGAACGTCGAATTTGGCCAGCGCGGCCTGCGCTCCCGCCTGCCAACCTGCAGACGGCTCGGTCGCCGTCGCCGGAACACCAATCTTGAAGCGCTGATGCTCGTAGGTAACGAAGCCGAAAAGCTTGTCCTTGATTGCGGGTCCGCCGAGAGAAAATCCATAGTTGTAGTTGCGCACTACCTGTTTCGGTTCGTCAGCGGCAATCGTGAAGGGGTTGGCCGCTCCGAGCGCTTCATTGCGGTTGAAATAGTAGGCAGTTCCGTGCCATTGATTTGTTCCCGCCTTAAGAGAGAGATTCACGCTGCCGCCAGGGTTGCGGCCGGATTCAGGGCCAGCCTGGGTCTGAACGGAGAACTGTTCGATGGCGTCGATTGGAAGGATGATGCCGGCGATTCCGGAGACGCCGCCCTGGTTCACTGCCGGGATGTTGTGCCAAAGATCGTTGTTATCGATTCCGTCAATCTGCCAATTAATCTGGTTCGCCCGGGTTCCGTTCAGCGCTCCATACCCACCCGCGCCGGAGTTAGCGAAGCCGGGAGTAACAATAATGAGCTGGGTAAAATCGCGACCGTTGAGCGGTGTGTCTTGTAGCTGCTTGCCTTCGACTCCGGCTATCTGGGTCGTCGAGGTGGTGTCGAGAGTAATGGCCGCTGCATTGACCTCAACGGTCTCAGCAGTTTGCGCTACGCTCAATTTGACTGGCAACGTATATATGTGTCCGGCTGCGACCGGTACCTTATCGATCTTTGCTACCTGAAAGCCCGATGCAGTCACGGTCACGGTATAGGAACCGATGGGGATTTCCTGGTAAGCAAATTCCCCAGCGCTCGATGAGATCGTCTCATGTTTTGTACCGGTGCCGTCTTCAGTAGCTACGACAGTGGCATTGGGAATCGCCGCACCAGACTGGTCGGTCACATCGCCGCTTATGCCACCGCGGAAGGTTTGTGCCGACGCGGAGACAGCGCACATGATGAGAAGAGCAAAGAGTAGATAGACGGGGATGGAACGTCCTTCGACACGCATAGTAGACCTCCGAAGTTTTCAAAAAAAAACGGGTCGTCTTCAGCATCCGCAAGACCGAAAGGAAGTGCAGATGCAGACGAGGATGTAAGAACCTTGTGGAGGCTGGTGCCAGACTTTCACTTAAAGGCCTGGCACCGGCTCGCCTAAGTCACGCTTAGGGCCTGAGTGCAGACCAACAACGCCGATAGCTGAGGGACATAACTCAAACTAATGGCGCAATAGATAAAATTGCAAGAAATAAATAGTAGTGTGTGTTGATTTTTTTTGGGTGTCCGGAGTATGCTTCTTGGCCGAAGAAATACGACTTATGTGGCGCATCAGTATTTTCTATTGATTGCCATTGCAAGCTATCTTCTGTCGCGAATGGCTGTCGGCTCTCCGCGTAAGAGCGCACAGGATGGTTAAGGTGCGGCCAGCACCTTGCGCGGCGAATTGTCGCGAGCGCCGAGTATGAGGCCGTTCGCAAACATCTAGATCTCGCGAGCGAAGTCATCGGCGACGTTGCTCGAACGGCGAATGACAGCCAACAGAAATCCGGGAACAAAAGCGTTTCGACGGCTGCCCGAGCGTGAACCCGGAAATAAATCTCTCATCAGGCGGGAGAATTTTGGTTTGCACGGGTTGAACTCTTTTGAAGCTACGCTTGCGAGCGCCGTATTTGCGTGAACACCCGGCCCAGCAAAGCGTTTCAGCTTTCGTCCGGGTTTTCTGAGTTTCACGGCTGGCCACAAACTGCGGCAGAAGAAATGCCGGCGTGGCCACGCAGCGGAAATCAGATTAAGGAGCTATTGCATCGTCAATGCGCGGACGCGGCAAAGTCGGGGCTCGACGAGAAGTTGTCCGGCACATGGCGAACGGATCCCTGGGCAGTTCTCGCAAGTCGCTCCAAATTTCGAGACGCGAGGAGGGCCTCAAGCCTCTTCCGAGCCTGCCGCCAGAAGGGACTTGAGCGCGGCGAAGCCGCCCGACGGGCCCATTAAGGCGATGCAAAGCGGGGCCGGGTCTGCGTCGCGGCCTGAATCAGGGGATGAGATGAGGAAACCCAAGGACAAAGCCAGCGTGAAGTCCCATCAAATCAACCGGGGTGGCGTCACTCTTTGGTAATAATGAGTCCCCGGCTAATCTATGATTTGATTAATACGTAGGCTATTTTATAGTCCGCAAGTGCCGATAGAGTGAATCAGAAACCAGTATCGTGAATATTGAGGGAGTCAGGGAAGCGAAGTTCATCCGACGGTTTCTTAAGGGCATTTGCGAACGTCCAATCACAAAGGTTTTCTGTTGATCAAACGCATGTCCACGATCGAGCTTTCCACGCCGGTAGCTGCCCCTGCAGACTCACAATCTCTTTCTGCTGTGCGGGAGAGGCTCGTGGTCAATTCCGGCAAAGTTGAGGTCGCGTCGCTCGGCAGGTTCGAATGGCAGAGGAGACTGTCCGAGTGGAACAACACCGGGGCCGATTTCCCGCGCGACAAGTGCCTGCACGAGATCTTCGAAGAACAGGTGGCGCAGAGTCCCGATGCGATTGCCCTGGTCTACGAGGACTGCACCATTTCTTATGCAGAGCTGAATCGGCGCGCGAACCAGCTGGCGCGCTACTTGAGGACTCTGGGGGTGGGGCCCGAATCGCTGGTCGCCATTTGCGCGGAGCGAAGCGTGGAAATGGTGGTTGCTTTGTTGGGCGTCGTGAAAGCCGGAGGCGCCTATGTGCCGCTTGATCCCACCTATCCGACCGACCGCCTCGGATACATGCTGGAAGACAGCGCGCCGGTTGCGTTGCTTCTCCAAGGTCACCTGGCGGGACGTTTCTCCGGGGAACGGCCGGTCGGCAACATAGTCGACCTTACTGCTGCGGTTCCTGCATGGCGCGATCAACCCGATAGCAATCTGTCCCCCGCCGATTGTGGCCTTCATCCCCGCAATCTCGCCTACGTCATTTACACCTCCGGCTCGACCGGCAAGCCGAAGGGAGTGATGGTAGAACATCGCAGTCTGGTGAACCGGCTCGTCTGGATGCAGAACGTCTACGGTCTCGGCAACCGGGATGCCGTTTTACAAAAGACTCCATTCAGTTTCGATGTGTCCGTGTGGGAATTCTTTTGGCCCCTGATTACGGGTGCCCGGCTTGTGATGGCGCGCCCCGAGGGTCACAAGGACCCCGTGTATCTTGCAGAGGCGATCAGCCAGTACCAGATTACGACCGTTCACTTTGTTCCATCGATGCTTCAAGTCTTCGTGGACCATGCGGACGCCAAGCTTTGTGCTTCGCTTGTCAGAGTATTCGCAAGCGGAGAAGCGCTGCCAGCCTCACTGGTTCGCCAGTTCCAGCAGTTTTTGCCGCAGGTGTGTCTGCACAACTTGTATGGGCCGACTGAGACAACGGTGGACGTTACTGCCTGGACTTGCATCTCTGATTCAACAGTTACCAACATTCCCATTGGACGGCCGATCGCCAACACGCGGGCCTACATCCTGGACGATTATGGGGACCTCGTCGAGCCGGGAGTGGCTGGTGAGTTGTATATAGGCGGTGTCCAGGTAGCGCGCGGTTATCTGAGGCGACCGGAACTGACCGCCGAACGGTTCTTGCCGGACCGGTTTGCCCCCTTGGAGGGCGGCAGGATGTATCGCACCGGTGACCTCTGCCGCTGGCGTCCGGAAGGCGTCATCGAGTACCTGGGGCGCAACGATTTTCAAGTTAAGATTCGCGGCTTCCGCATTGAGTTGGGAGAGATTGAGGCTCGGCTAACCGAAGACTCCAGTGTGCGCGAGGCAGTAGTGATCGCGCGCGAGGACAAACCGGGAGATAAGCGCTCTAGTGGCTTACCTCGTCCCGAAAGGCGGAGTCCGGATTCAGGAGCAGGGCGTTCGCGATCGATTGGCGCGGGTACTGCCGGAATACATGGTGCCATCCACGTTCATCGTGCTGGAGAAGATGCCGACCACGGTGAATGGCAAGCTCGATCGGGCCTCGTTGCCCATTCCTGCGGCCGAGAATCAGAGATCTCTGGAGACCGCGCCCTCGCTGACGAGCGGGGAGGTGAGAACCAAGGCGTCAAGCAATGGCAGCGCCCCCGGCAATCGAGATGTTTCGCGTCCAAATTCATACGTCCCCCCTTCCGACACTCTGGAAGTAGAGCTCATCGAGATTTGGGAGCAGGTTTTGGGCGTGACCCACATCGGCATACAAGACGATTTCTTCCATCTCGGCGGTCACTCCCTGTTAGCCGCGAGAATGTTCGCTCAGATTGAGGTCAAGCTACGAAAGAAACTGCCCTTTGCAACCTTATTTCGCGGCGCCACGATCGAAAAGCTGGCCGAGGTGATCCGCGCAGACGGCTGGACTTCCCACTGGTCGGTCCTGGTGCCCATTCACGAGCAAGGCAGCAAGCCTCCGCTGTTTCTGGTGCATGGGTTGCGCGGCAACGTGCTTACGTTTTATGGATTGCGGCACCACATTCCGGGCGACCAGCCTTTATACGGCATTCAGGCGGACGGTTTGGACACGGGCAGGGCCTCGTTTGCAAGCATCCCGGAGATGGCTGCGCACTACATCAAAGAAGTGCGCTCGTTGCAGCCCGTTGGGCCGTATTTTCTAGGGGGGTTCTCTGCCGGGGGTCTGGTCGCCTATGAAATGGCTCGGCAACTGCATGAGGCAGGAGAGCGCGTCCCGTTCCTGGCGCTTTTCGATTCCTACGTCGAGGCGGCGGGCGGCTATTGGTTGAAGAGTTTCTACTCCCGGCGGGCTTTGAAAATGTCGCTGCTTGCCTTAAGGGTAAGCTGGCGCAGCATCAAGGACGAAGGGTTTTTCCCGGTGCTGGGCAAGAAGTTGCGTAACATGGGCGTCAATATTCGCATCATGATTTGGCTGTTGCTGGGTAAGATCTCTGGCCGTGCCGAGGCCCATGACGGAGTGCATCCTGAGTTCCTGAGTCCGCATGAGGCATTCACCCGGGCGATTCGGGTTTACTCTCCAGGGCCATACGCGGGACCGGCAATCTCGTTTCGGAGCACTTCTTTGGACTTTGAAACTCCGGACTTCGCCGAAGGGTGGGCACGTTTCATCTCCGGGAAGCTCGATCGCCAGGAAGTCTATGGCGGCCACGACGACATATTCCGCGAACCTTATATTGCCGGACTCGCTGACCAGCTCATGCGTGCGCTGGAAGCGGCGTACCAGGAAGATCGCGAATTTAAGCCATAAGAAACAAGGCAGAACGTCGAACGGCCTGGCGGTCGAGCAATGATCGGCAAGATCGCCAGGCCACGGATTCAATTTCCCGCTACGACTAATCCATCAATTTCCGACTGAGATAGGTAAAGTGGATCGCAGATGTCTTCGCCTGCTCCTTTAGGTCGGCTCCCGCGCCGTGGCCTCCTTCGACGATCTCGTCGTAAAAGAATGGCTTTCCCAGCTCTTCCATCCTGGCAGCGAACTTTCGGGCGTGAACGGGCCCGACGCGGTCGTCCTTGGTGGTCGTAAAGATCAAGGGTTCGGGATAGGTCACATCGGCCTTCAGCTGGTTATAGGGCGAAATCGATGCCAGGAAGGCGCGTTGCTCGGGATTCGACACTGTTCCGTATTCTCCGACCCAGGAGGCGCCGGCGGCGATATGCTCGAAGCGCAACATGTCGAGCAAAGGGATGTCGATCATGACGGCGTGCCACATATCCGGGTGTTGGGTCATCTCAACGCCCATTAAGAGGCCGCCGTTTGATCCTCCCCAGATGCCGAGCTTGCGCGGCGAGGTGATCTTTCGGGTCACGAGGTCTTGCCCAACCGCCGCGAAATCGTCATAGATCCGTTGCCGGTCGGTTTTCAGTCCTGCGTCATGCCAGGCTGGGCCAAATTCACCGCCGCCGCGGATGTTCGCCAGCACATAAACGCCGCCACGCTCAAGCCAGAGTTTGCCGATCGTCGCCGAATAGTTTGGCGTCAACGAAATCTGGAAGCCACCGTAGGCATAAAGGAGAGTGGGATTGGCGCTGTCGTACTTCATGCCTTTGGGATGTACGACGAAATAGGGGATACTCGTGCCATCTTTTGAGACTGCGTGGAATTGTTCGACCACATCGCGCGAGGCGTCGAACTGTGGCGGGAGGGCCTTGGCCGGCTTCAGCGCCGTACCCGTGGCATCGCCAAGGAGCAACGAGGAGGGAGTGAGGAACCCTGTTAACGACACGAAAAAATGATCATCGGAGGTGTTGCCGGTGACAATCCCGACCGATTCGTTGTCAGGTACCTCGATGCGGCTCCGGGTCCAACTGCCTTTGCTGTCAAGGCTGTATACATAGGCGCGGCCCTGAACATTCTCCAGCGTCGTAAGAAGGAGATGGTTCCTGGTGGTGTCGATCTCCTGCGCAAACTCCGACGCGCTCGGAGCGAAGACGACCGTTGGCTTCAGCCGGTCGGGGTCTTTTTCCAGCGCCTTGAGATCGATTGAGACTACCGAGCCCTGCGTGAAGGTCGTGGTCATGCCCGCGGGAATCCAGTCCTGATTCAGGGTAAGGATGACTTGGCCATCGAGGAGGCCATTCAGCTCGATCTTGCCCGGTAAGGCCACCCGCTTCGGGCCCTCAGAGGTGAGCAGAGAGATTTCGTGTTCAAAGAACGTCGGGCTGCGAGTCAAAAGGACCGCACGATTGCCTTGTGCGTCGTGCAAAGTCTGGGCGACGGATGGGAGTTGATCGGTTTCCGCGCCACGAAAGATCTCTTTGGCTTCGTCCAACGGATCGCCGCGTTTCCACAACTTGACCACGAAGGGATATCCCGACTTGGTCATGGTGCTCGCACCCCAATCGCGCGCCACGATCAGGGTGTCCTTGTCTACCCACGTTACCCACTGCTTGGACTTGGGAAGGAGGAAGCCGTTCTCGACGAAGTTGCCTGTCTTTAGATCGAACTCGCGCAGAGTGGTCGCGTCTTCGCCGCCGGCGGAGAGAGCGACCATGCAAAGCCCGTTCCCCGGATAGAGGCAATTCAGCCCTTTTTGGACCCACTTCACGTTGTCTTGCTTCGCTAGCGCGTCATAATCGATAACGGTTTGCCAGTGCGGCTGGGCGGTGAGGTAATCGCTGAGAGTGGTTCGGCGCACGATCCCGATCACGTGTTGAGCATCCTGCCAGGTGTTGTAGATTTCACCCTCGCGAAAGACAGGAATGGGGAGTCGATCGGGCGATTCCAGCACCTTGAGCGCGTCGGCCTGCAAGCCGGCAAAACGGGGATCGCTCTCGAGCACCTTGGCAGTGCGCTCGTTTTCTGCCCGGACCCACGCCAACGATCGCTCGCCGTTGACGTCTTCCAACCATTGATATTTGTCGGGCTGTTCCACCGGCGCCTGTGCACCGGAATGAATTGTCGTCGATAACATGGAAGTCAGCATCGTAATCGGCACCAGCCTCAGTCTTCCATGGCGCCTAATAAATTCCCACATCTTGTTCTCTCCGTTCCGGCAATATCCCGCGATCCGTCGAGAATGGCTCTGTCTGAGTCCAGATCCGCAGTGGTTGTCGAGAAGGGTCAGTGTATCGCGAATCCTCGATGTCACCGCATTGACGCGACGGCGACTTTCCTGCTTTGCTAGTTTCTCAGAGCTTGTTCGAATCGCCAGGGGCAGATACCGCCATGCGTACCTTTACCTTCGTTGCCGGAATTATCTGTGTTTTCGCCGCGCTCCTGGACGCGTTTCAGACGGTCATCCTGCCGCGCCGTGCAACTGGAAGGTTCCGGCTCACGCGGCTTTTTTACGTTTTCACCTGGACTCCCTGGTCTGCGATCGCCTCGAGAATCAAGCATCCACGCAAGCGGGAGACGGCGCTCAGCTTTTACGGGCCGCTTTCCCTGGTCTTCCTGATTGTCGCCTGGGCGGCGGCGCTGGTCTTTGGTTTTGCCCTTATGTACAACGGGCTGGGCTCGCACTTTACCGACACGCTTGGCGTTAAAGCCGATTTGCGCACCGATTTGTATGTGAGCGGGACGACGCTGTTCACACTCGGGTTGGGCGACGTGGTTCCGCGCAATCCCTGGACGCGCGAGATGATTATTCTGGAATCCGGCATGGGCCTGGGATTCGTGGCCGTCGTGATCGGCTACTTTCCAGTGCTGTATGGTGCCTTTTCTCGGCGCGAGGTCAATATCTCGCTTCTGGACGCGCGCGCCGGTTCGCCGCCTACGGCGGTAGAGCTTCTTCGCCGGCACACCTTTGACGGCGGAGAAGCGGCCATCACCTCGCTGCTGGAAGAGTGGGAGCGCTGGGCAGCCGAGTTGATGGAGAGCCATATCTCTTACCCGCTGCTGTGCTACTTTCGCTCGCAGCACACCAACCAAAGCTGGCTTAGCGCGCTCACCGCGATCCTTGATGCGTCAGCGCTGTTAATTGCGGGCGTTAAGGGACATACTCCACGGCAGGCACAGCTCACCTTTGCGATGGCACGGCACGCCTTGGTCGATCTGTCGCAGGTCTTCTCTCAGGTGCCGGCAAAGGATTTGCCGGACCGCCTTCCGGTGGAGACCTATGACGCGATGTACAAACTTCTGTGCCAAAGCGGCGTGAGCGTTTGCCGCTATGACGGGTCGATGGAACGGCTGGCCGAGATGCGCGGGCTATATGAGGGTTATGCAGAGGCGATGAGTCGGCACCTGTGCATGCCGCTACCGCCGTGGCTGGCGGATCGTCCGCACAAAGACAATTGGCAGACTGTGGCGCGAGTGAGAGCCCAGGCGGAAGACCGTCCCAGCGATGAAGCGGCTGTACGCACCCCAGCGCCCCAGCGCCCCAGCGTGATGGCCGGCGGGGACGACCATCACGAGTTCTGAGGTAATCCCAGGAACTACTTCCTTAATGCAGCAAGAATCAATTCCTGATTTTTTAGTATCGCGTCGAGCGACGATTGATTGCTCTTGATTACATTCTGGTTTTGCAGAATCGAATTCTGGTTCGCAACGATGGTTGCTTGATTCTGCAGGATGGTTTTTTGATTCGAGACGATTTCGCTGTCAGACATCTCTTACCTCCTTTCTATTGGAAATTGCGCATGCTGGTCCGATTGCCTTGAAAGAGTCCCCTTCGAGCCACCGTCAGAGCCGGCCGGACTTCAGGTTACAAATGCGGCGTCTGTCATCGCCTCTGCGCTTTGCTAAGGGCGAGGTTGACCGGTATTCCAGTGAAAGACCAGCTCGAGATATCCCATCTGTCCACGCCGGTTGGCGGGATAGATGGCTCCAATCACGGTCTTTCCGACCGCATGCGCGTAGTAGGCATTGAGGTCGAGATATGGCGTGGCATGCCAGTCCGAGCTGACGTCCTCCACGGTGAGGAACGACGAATGCCCGTTACTGGGGCGGCCGGTGAATCCAAAAACCTTGTTGTCGAAGGCACCGCCGCCTTGATACCAGAGATCTTTAGGCGAGGTAAGTTGTAGCCAGTGGAGATCGGTGCGCAGCTCCCATTTTGGATTCGGGCGATCGATGAGCTGCACGAAACCGTCCTCAAGGTTCATCAGGTTGTAGATGGGGAACCGTGCATAGCCGCGAGGAGTGGGCAGGAGTTCGACAAAGGTGCCGTGTTTGTTGTCGTTGGGGTTATTATCGCCGGTGCTGCGAAACCAGCCGCCGCGCAGCCAGGGTGTCGACGCAACGTGAGTGAGCTGGTAGCCGCCCTCGACGGTATAAGCACCCGAGTGCTGGTTGAGATATCCCCATTGGCCGTTTTGCAGAACTCCCCAACCCAGCAGGTCGAATTGACCGGGCCCGGCTGGAATGGCCGTGATGAAGTCGCCGCCGTAGGTGCCGATGCGGATGTTCTGGTGGTCCTGTTGCCGCACGGCGAGCGGCCGGTTGTCGGTCTTGGTAATGCCGGTACGGCCGTCGTGATACCCGATGGCGAAGACGCGCCAAAGGAAGCGGTCTTGCCAATCGGATTTGGTGTATGCGAGGTACTGAATGTCGACGTTCAGTTCGGGATTGCCGTTCATGTTGAAGACACCCTGGTCGGCGCGCCCTGCCATGGCGGTGATGTCCCACGAGCCCTGCCCATAATGGCCGTCGACGCCGTCGAAACTGCGCTGTGCGACGGTGAAGCCGAAGTTACCGATCAGCCGCTGCGCCACGCGATTCGGTTGAAGGTATGCGATGGTGGCGTTTTTCGGTTTTGTCTCCAGACCCTCGAAGAACTCAAAACGCCCGATGCGGGCATTCTTGTCATGCTGGTTGAAGCGGTAGCGGGCGTAGCCCTGTTTAAGGAAGAGGGCAGCGGGAAATTCGTTATTCCCGTTGCTGGCGTAGTAGGTGCCGCCGAAACCCAGCTGCCCCTGCGCGGTAACCGGGCTGACGGCATCGTTGGGCGCGACGAGGACGGTGGCCTGAGTCGCTTCGATCTTCCAATCCCAGCGGGTGAGTTCCTGGGAGACGCCGAAGCGGAGCAGCGATTCGCCGAAGCGGTAGGAGTTTTCGTACGGAGGCGCAGCAAACCACTCCCAGGCTGCCATTCGGGCGCGTTCATAGACGAAGTAATTTACAGAGTGGGTGGTGGCCGGCGATCTCTGCGCGGATGCGGGGATGTTGGATGGCGACTGCTGGGCGAGGACCGAGGTGCTTGCCAGACCCGCTGAGAAAACGGCAAAACAGATGAAACGGCGCAAACTTCTCCTCCGAAAGGGCTAATCTCGTTCTCCAGTTCGGTCTCGACTTCCGCGCCTGCTCGATTCCATGCGACGGAACCAATGTCGGCAAGGCGAACGGAAGACCGCTGGTTTTCAATCATTCGTGATGGGAAGATTCACAGAACGAGCGGCCCCGGTCAACCATCTGGCGGTGGACATTTCTCTGCAACTTAGGGATGGCATCGAACCGCTCCTGAAGGCTGCGAGCGCGTTGCAAGCCATCGGACCGCGAGAAGTACACCGCCGCGCTCGACGGCCGGCCAGACTCCATCGAAAGTTGTAGGCATTCCTCCATCGATGCGCTGAAGACGAAGGTCATTGCGGGCCATTAGGGTTGTGACGGTTCGCCGAAGCAGATACAGCCGAACCGGAGGTTAGAAATCGATGGCCGCATCCAGCCAGAGTGTCCCGCAAATCCATATACCGTCGTCAGACGGACAAAGTCTGTATGAGAAGTTGAATTCGCAGTGGCACGAGCGGGCTTTGCAGGTGTTCATGGTGATCGTGCTTGCGCATTGGGGCGAGCATCTGGTGCAGGCTTGGCAGATTTATGCGCTGCATTGGCCGCGCCCGATGGCGAATGGAATCCTCGGGCTGTGGTACCCCTGGCTGATCAAGTCGGAGGTGTTGCACTATGGCTACGCCCTGGTAATGTTGATCTTCCTCTGGGTTCTCCGCAAGGGATTCACCGGGCTTAGCCGCAAATGGTGGACGGTAGCCCTGGTCATTCAATTCTGGCACCACATCGAACATCTGCTGCTAATTGGGCAAGCGACCTTTCATCACAATCTGTGGGGCAAGCCGGTGCCGTGCAGCGTGCTGCAGTTGGTCTTTCCGAGGGTAGAATTGCATTTGTTCTACAACTCGATCGTATTCATTCCGATGGTGATTGCGATGTATTACCACATGTTCCCGCCACCGGGCGAAGCGCGGACGGCGACTTGCAGTTGCGAATGGCACGGGGCGGCCGATCCGGCTTGTGCTTGAGGAGAAGTCGCCAGTTCTTTGGAATTTTGCTTTGTTGGCTCGCCTTTTGTTTCTTGTCGTTGACTGCGTGTCATCGACCCCAGGAGGCGGTTTCTTCTACCTCGGTACGGGCAGAAATCGCACCTCAGCCCCCGGTCGTAGGTTCCGCGGCGGTAACGGTCAGCCTGGCGGATGCCGGAGGGCATCCGGTGAGAAATGCAAAGGTGACAGTTGAGGGCGATATGTCGCATCCCGGCATGAGCCCGGTTTTTGCCGAATCGAAAGAGGTAGCGAGCGGTCGTTACCGGGCTGATGTCGATTTCGCGATGCCGGGCGATTGGGTGGTACTGCTGCACATCAAACTGCCGGGCGGTGAAACCGTCGAGCGCCAGATCGATGTGAAGGATGTGCGAGCAAAATAGGAATAGGTTGTCAACATCTGTATCCAACCCGCCTGCTGTTCCAACGGACCCTCATCCGTTCGATTTGCTGCGGGTTCCCGGACTGGGAACATTTCTCGAGTGGCGTCATTCTCGCACCGCGCTCGCGATACCGATGCTGTTGGTGAGCGGAGCGATGATCGCCCACGGTCTCTTTGGACCTGGCCTGGCGCCTAAGAACCTCGCGACGGTGCTTAGCTGGGTGCACTTCCGCGGAGCACTGGTATTGGTGCTCCTGTGCGCGGGAAACTTCTTCTGCATGGCTTGCCCATTTATGTTGGTGCGGAACTTCGCGCGAAAATTCCTTCATCCTCGCCTGATCTGGCCGCGCGCACTGCGGAACAAGTGGCTTTCGGCCGGACTATTTGTGCTGATTCTCTTCTGCTATGAGCTCTTCGATCTGTGGGCCTCGCCGTGGTGGACGGCGTGGCTGATCGTCGCTTATTTCACCGCGGTACTGATTGTCGACGGGCTCTTCAAACATGCATCTTTCTGCAAATTTGTCTGCCCGATCGGTCAGTTCAATTTCGTTGCGTCGATGCTCTCTCCGCTAGAGGTCGCGGTGCGCGATAAAGAGGTTTGTACGGACTGCCATACAAAGGACTGCATTCGAGGGACGCGAGAATCGTCGCCGAAGGAGGTCATCGTGCAGAGAGGCTGCGAACTCGCCCTCTTTCAGCCGGCCAAGGTCGGCAATATGGACTGCACCTTTTGCCTCGACTGTGTGCACGCCTGCCCGCAGGACAATGTGGGGATTCTTGCTCGTCTGCCAGCGAGCGAACTGATGGTCGATCCAGTAAGGTCAGGCATCGGGATGTTGTCGCGGCGCAAGGACCTGGCAGCGCTGGCGATCGTCTTCAGCTTTGGCGCTCTGGTGAATGCCTTTGGCATGGTGAGCCCGGTGTATGTTCTCGAGGCTTGGCTCGGCCGTCTGCTGCATGTGACTCACGAAGCTCCTGTGCTTGCCCTGATCTTTACGGCTGGGATTGTCGTCGAGCCTGTCTTACTTGTAGCCGTGGCCACTTGGACCACCTCGCGATGGGCCGGCGTGCGGCGTGGTGCGATTCCGCTGGCGGTGCGGTATAGCTACTCGCTGGTGCCGATCGGCTTTGGCATGTGGCTCGCCCATTATTGCTTTCATTTTCTTACGGGATTGCTGACTATTATCCCGGTCACGCAGCGCGCGTTGGCGGATTTGGGCTGGCCGCTGCTCGGCGAACCCCTATGGAGGCTAACGGGGTTTCCCAAGAGCCTTGTTCAGCCGCTGGATCTAGGGTTCCTGGCGCTGGGTCTTGCCGGCTCTCTGATGGTCGCCTACCGTTTAGCGGAGGAGGATGCGGCGGAGCATCCGATGCGCGCTTTTATTCCCTGGGCGGCGATGAGCGTCCTGCTGTTCGCGAGTTCGATCTGGCTGATGTTGCAGCCGATGGAGATGCGCGCGATGTTGATGAGCGGGTGAACCCTCAGGGCTGATGAAGGGTGCATGGCTGGGTTCCCGTCCGTTATGGTTGAGGAGGATGTTGTCGCCGGTTTCTAAATCGAATAGAAGTCTCCTGGGGCCACGCTGGGCATTGCTGGCCGTATTGCTGGCCGGGATGGGTCCGCGAGCGCTTGCGCACAACGGGCCGCCCTTTCCGATCATCGAGAATCGGGCGGTGGGGCCGGTCACCATTTCGGTGTGGACCAATCCCGACGTGGGCACCGGCAGCTTCTTCGTATTGGTCGATCCGCGTGCGGGAGGCAAGATTCCGAACGACCTCAAAGTTGACGTGGCCGTCCAGCCGCTGACCGGCCGCCTGCCGGAACAGCGCTACGCGGCATCGCGGGAAAACCTGCGTGGGCAGGTGGAATACAAAGCACTGGTCCGGTTTGACGCCCAGGAGATGTGGCGGGTGAGAGTGAGTCTCAGCAGCGCCGAAGGGGGCGGAGAAGCGGTCGCCAACGTTCAGGTGACGCCCCCTGGTTTTGGCAGATGGGACATGCTGCTGTATCTCTTGCCCTTCTTGGGTGCAGGCTTCCTCTGGTTCAAGGCGATGAGGCGCAAACATCGCAGGAAACCGAAACCGGTTCCAACGCAATCTTTGAATGCAGCGCGTAATTAGTTTGCAGGAAGCAATTGAGTGGAAGACGGATATGTCAGGTAGGTGTGGGCGAATGGACAGGTGGTCTGTGGCGGACAGCTCGGGACTATCTCGGCGCGTCGCCCGGGGAACTGCCTTACTGGCCGGAGTTGTTGCGATATGCGGCGTCGGGTGCCGGAGCGGCCTGCCGAAGCCATCTTCGCCGACCTATCGAGAGTATGTTTCGACTTTTTACGTGGGATTGGCTGCGCTCCAGGTCGGCGACGATGTTCGCGCTGAGAAAGAACTTGGCCATGCGACGGAGTTAGTGGCGGGCGAGCCAGCTGGCTGGGCGAACTGGGGAATTCTGCGTCTGCGGCAGCGGGACTTTGATGCTGCGTCAGAAAGACTCGAGAGAGCAAAGAAGCTTGCTCCGCAGAATGGTCACATCTATTATCTCCTCGGCTTGGTCGAGATCGGCAAAGGCCATTCAGCGGAGGGATCGCGGATTTTAAGAAATCGATCGAGCTTGATCCTAAGAACCTGACCGCGAGCTATCAGTTGGCGGAAGAGACAGAGCGCCAGGGAGACGCCAACAGCGACGAAGAGTTTCAGAAATTGATGCAGCAGATTGTCGATGCGCAACCGAATAACGTCGCCGCTCTGCTTGAGTTGGGTCGAGTCGCGGCGAAGCGCGGAGATATCGCCACGCTCAAGCGCGTCGTCGACAGCATCAGGGGTGAGTCTCAGTCGTGGCCGCCGGAGGTCCAGCAGCAGTTTGAAGCATTGCAGTCTGCGGCTCTCGGACCGGAGCCGAGGACTGCGGCGTTGCGCACCACCTATCTCCGCAATGTGCTGATGCGGCTGCCTGCATTCAGAAAAGACCTCGCAGCATTCAAACCCCAACCGGGGGATGAGGCGCAGCCATTCACCCGATTCCTACGCATGGAGACACCGAAGTTCACCCCCGCGCCTGCGGATACGGCAATGCACTTTGAGGCAGAGCCGTTGCCTGATCCCGATAAGACAAGGTGGACGTGGATTAGTGCGATTTCTCTAGGCGATGCTGGTACGCCGACAATCGTTGAGGCCAACGGCAGCGAAGTTTGGCTGGCGAGTGGCGCAAAATTTTCGTTTCCCGGAGGCGCGGCTCACGAGTCTCCCTCGCCCGAAGGCATTGTTCCCGTTGATTTCAACTACGACTTCAAGACCGACCTGGTGTTGGTGGGCGCCGGTGGAGTGAAATTTTACCGTCAGGATAGTCCTTCGACTTTTACCGATGTCACTTCCTCAACCAAGTTGCCCGTCGCGGTCTTGAATGGCCGCTATACAGGAGGCTGGGCAGTCGATATCGAAGCCGACGGAGATTTGGACATTGTGCTTGGCTCCCAGACCGGTGAGCCCACGGTCTTGCGTAACAACGGAGACGGGACCTTCACCAAGACGTCTGCGTTCAGCGGAATCGCGGGAGTGCGAGGGTTTGCGTGGGCGGACTTGAACGGAGACGGCAACCCGGATGCTACGTTCATCGACGGCGCTAACCATCTTCGAGTATTCGCCAATCAACGTACCGGAAAATTCTCCGAAGTCTCATTGCCGGCAGATATTGGGCAGGTGAAAGCGATTGCCGTAGCGGACGCGAGTCACCGCGGCGTGCTTGATCTGATAGCCGTACAGTCTGACGGGGCGGTGATTCGCATGGCGGAAAGGCTCGACGCGAGTGGATGGGACTCGACCGAGATCGCGCAGGTTCCCGATGCATCCACCTACCTTGCGGACGAAGTCCGACTGCATGCCGTCGATCTGGACAACAATGGGGCAATCGATTTGCTATTGGGGCGCGTTGCCGGGACGGAAACGAGTAACCTCCCGGGCGCTCTTCTGTGGCTTGGCGACGATCAAGGCAAGTATATTGCGGCGCGGAAGATTATGGCTCCAGCGAAAATCTTCGCCGCCGCAGATTTTAGCAGCGAAGGCCGCTTCGATTTGCTTGGACTGGGCAGCGATGGTCAGCCCATCGAGGGAATCAACCGGAGCACGCGGAACTACCACTGGCAGATCATTCGACCGCGCGCTCTGCTGGCAAAAGGAGATCAGCGGATTAACTCTTTCGGCGTCGGGGGCGAGATCGAGATTCGCTCAGGCCTGCTGGTGCAGATGCAGCCCATCACGGGGCCACAGGTGCACTTCGGGCTGGGCGAGCAAGATCGCACCGACGTTGCGAGGATACTGTGGCCCAATGGCACCCTGCGCGCAGAATTCGCGCTCAAGGCGGACCAGCAGGTCGTCACCGAGCAGCGGCTCAAGGGTTCATGTCCTTTCCTCTTTGCCTACAACGGCTCCAAATTGGAGTTTGTGAAAGACGCTGTTCCGTGGGGATCGGCGATCGGCTTGCGGATCGACAATCAGGGGACGGCAAAAATCGCGGCCACCGAAGAGTGGTATAAGATCTCCGGCAACCAACTGGCTCCGCATGAAGGCTACTATGACCTGCGACTTACCGGAGAGTTATGGGAAACCTACTACTATGACTATCTTTCGCTGAAGGTAGTTGACCATCCCGCCGGAACCGAGATCTATACGGATGAGCGTTTCGTGGTTCCCGCCGTCAAGCCGAGAATCATCGTCACCGACGAGCCCCATAAAATAAAGCGTGCTGTCGATGACCTCGGCAATGACGTTACCAACGTCGTACGGGACGCGGATGGCAACTACCTCGATACCTTCGGGCGCGGTCAATACCAGGGAATCACGCGATACCATTATGTTGACGTCGACCTGGGCGAGAATCTTCCCGCGAAAGGGCCGGTGTATCTCATCGCCAAGGGCTGGCTCCATCCATCGGATTCGTCAGTCAATGTCGCGATTGGCCAGGGCAGCCACGAACCGGCGCGGACTCTGAGTCTTGAGGTCCCGGATGGTCGGGGCGGATGGGTTGTTGTGCGGCCGAACCTCGGCTTTCCCGCGGGCAGGAAGAAGACCTGCGTGATTGAAATTACCAATGTGTTTCTGCCTGGCACTGCTCATATCGTGCGGTTGGGGACAAACCTCGAGGTCTATTGGGATTCGATTGAGTGGGCGCAGGGAAGGCCCGATATACCGCTGCGTATCACGCAGCTTGCACCAACCTCGGCGGATCTTCACTACCGAGGCTATTCGACGATTCATCAAGCCAACGCGTCGTCGCCGGAAATCCCCGATTACAACCGCCTGACCGGAGCGCGGCAACCCTGGCGCGATCTCGAGGGCTACTACACGCGGTATGGAGAAGTGCGCGAGTTGCTAGATGGGATCGATGACCGATATGTGATCATGAATGCGGGAGACGAGATGGCGCTGCGATTTCAGGCGCCGGCGCCGCCAAAGCCAGGATGGCTCCGCGACTATGTGATAGCCGGTGACGGATGGATCAAAGATGGGGACTATAACTCCACCTACTCGAAGACGGTGCTGCCGCTGCCATATCATGCCAGGACCGTTTACGACACACCTCCCGGCAAGCTCGAAGATGAGTTCGTCTATCGCAAGCATCCCGAGGATTGGGAAAACTATCACACCCGCTATATCACGCCGAGCAGGTTCTTGACGCTCCTCGAACCGGGAGCAGCTCAATGAAGCACCCTGGAATCGCGCGGACCGTGCTGACCATATTCTTCGTCGGCCTGCTCGCAACGCCGGCTATCATTCGCCGCGTCTCCGCTGGGCAGACTGCGCATCTCGATAAGAGCGCGGCGCTTGCGCGTCATGGGTTCTATCTCGAGGAAGTATCGAAGCAGGCCGGGGTGAACTTCATTCATCAGGCGCCCGTCCTCGATGCAAAGCTCGAAGGCATCATGCCGCAGGTCGCCTCGATGGGTGCATCGGTGTCTATCGTGGATTATGACCGCGACGGGTGGCCAGACATCTATGTCACTAATAGTCAGATTGGCAGCAAGAATTGCCTATATCGCAACCAGCATGACGGCACATTTAAGGATGTCGCCGGGGAACTTGGTATCGCCGATGTGAATCGACCCGGCACCGGAGTTTCGATGGGAGCCGTGTGGGGCGACTACGACAACGATGGCTACGAAGATCTATTGCTCTATAAGTGGGGCCGGCCCGAGCTATTTCACAACGACGGTGGCCATGGCTTCACGAGGGTCACAGATACGGCAGGGCTGCCGAAGTGGATCAATGCAAACACCGCGGTGTGGTTCGACTATGACGGCGATGGGCTGCTCGATCTGTTTATAGGTGGTTATTACTCCGAGGACATCGATCTATGGCACCTCAACACGACTAAAATAATGCCCGATAGTTTTGAGTACGCCAAGAACGGCGGACGAAAATATCTCTTTCATAATCTCGGCAACGGGAAGTTTGAAGAGGTGAGTGAGAAGCTGGGCATCAATAGCCGCCGGTGGGCGTTGGCCGCTTCTGCTACAGATCTCTACGGTACAGGGCATCCTGACCTCTTCATTGCCAACGACTACGGGGTGTCCGAGTTGTACCTCAACGACGGCAAGCGTTTCCACGAGGCGGGCGAGCAGGCAGGCGTGGGCTTCGCACCCAAGAGCGGCATGAATGTCGCTTTCGGCGACATCTTCAACCAGGGGCGCTACTCGGTGTACGTCTCGAATATCTCCGAAGAGGGCGTGCTCATCCAAGGTAATAATCTGTGGGTGCCGCGCGAGGGAACTCAAGGTGCCGCGACGACCTATGAGAATCTTGCGCGCGACCTTGGCGTTGAGCTGGGCGGTTGGAGCTTCGGGGCGCAGTTCGGGGATTTGAACAACGACGGAACACTCGACCTTTACCTCACCAACGGCTATGTTTCGCTCGATAGAAATCGCAGCTACTGGTACGACTTTTCGCACGTTGCCGGAGGCAACAGTTCTATCATTGGAGACGCCAGAAACTGGCCCGCGATGAATGGCCGGAGTTTATCGGGATACCAACAGAAGCATGTGTGGCTTAACGATGGCGCGGGGAAATTTGTCGATGTGGCGCAGGCAGTTGGGGTTAACGACACATATGACGGGCGGGCGGTTGCTCTCGCCGACCTCTGGAACACCGGGGCCCTCGACGTGATTGTCGCAAATCAAAGAGGGCCGCTCTTGATCTACAAGAACACCGTGTCAACACAAAACCAGTGGATTGAATTCTCGCTCGAGGGGACAAAGAGCAACAGAAGCGCGATCGGCGCGAGGGTGACGCTCTACTGGAATGGACAAGAGCAGGCGCAGGAGGTGTCTGGCGGCAGCGGATTTGCCGCACAAAATGATCGCCGCGTGCATTTTGGCCTTGGCAAGAATCCGCAAATTGAAAAGGCGACAATCCGCTGGCCTTCGGGGAGCACACAGACTCTCGAAGACCTGGCGCCGGGAAAACTGTATAAGGTGACAGAACCACAATGATGCAACCGACGCTGGCTAAAGAGATTCCACCCGCATCCAAAGACAAATCGCGATGGAGACGGTTCGTGAGCGTGGAGAATCGCTATATTCCACCTATCTTCATTACGTTGATCTTGCTTGTGGGCCAAGTCTCATTTGGGATGCTGGAGAGCTATCAGAAGACCCTGCTGGCTATTGGGACAGCGATTTGCGCGGAGCTGGTTCTCAGCCGCATCATGACGGGGAAATGGCCCCATTTGGCGAGCGCCTACATTACGGGGATCAGCGTAGGGATTCTCGTGCGCTCGCCCGCATTTTGGCCTTACGTTCTCTGCGCGCTTCTCTCTATAACCTCAAAATACGTTCTGAGATATCGGGGGCGTCATCTCTGGAATCCCTCCAACTTTGGGATCTCCGCATTATTGTTTCTCGCAGGAGACGCCGCAGCGAGCCTAAGCATTCAGTGGGGGAACTATTTGCTGCCGATGGTCGTCATCTGGGCGCTGGGCAGCATTATCGTATGGCGCGTGAAGCGCTTTCATATCACTGCGACCTATGTCGTGTCTTTTCTGGTCTTCGCGCTCCTACGCTCGTGGATGACGGGAAACCCGTGGCAGGCTGAGGTCGCGCCGCTCACCGGTCCCGAGTATCAGCTCTACATCTTCTTCATGATTACTGATCCGAAGACGACAGTCCGCAGCGTTCGAGGACAATGCCTTGTAGCGTTTTCAGTCGCGTTGGTTGAAATGCTTCTGCGGCTGAATCAAGTGGTCTACGCTCCCTTCTACGCGCTTTTTCTGGTCGGCCCGACGGCGCTGCTTCTCGAAATGTGGAAGCAGTCGCGAAGTCAGAAGGCACTGCTGGCGACCGCCTAAAAAGCGCGCCTACACTAGGCGGAGCGACGTCTCTGCAAATTAGAAAAGGAAGTTTCGAAGTGCAACGAAAAACAATATGCGCTGCCCTTCTGCTGGCGGCCGCGCTCGCAGGATGTAAATCGAAGCCAGCAGAGCAGCCCGGCCCGGAAGCCAAGCCTGCGATCACAGAACTGCAAGTCCCAGCGCAGCCCGCCCCTGAGACCGGGCAAGCGAAGCAGCGGCCGTCTGGACCAATCCAGTTTGTTGACGTGACTGCGCAGGCCGGCATTTCCTTCAAACACAACAGCGGTGCCTTCGGGAAGAAATATCTTCCCGAGACGATGGGTAGCGGCGCCTGTTTCATCGACTACGACAACGACGGCTGGCAGGATATTCTTCTGGTCAACTCGGCGGATTGGCCTGACCACAAGACCCATCGATCCTATCCCGCGCTGTACCACAACAATCAAGATGGGACCTTTACCGACGTCACTCGCGAGGCGGGGCTGGCGGTCGAGATGTATGGGATGGGTTGTGCAGTCGGGGACTATGACAATGATGGCTTTGACGACATTTATATCACCGCGGTTGGCGGAAACCGCCTCTTCCACAACACCGGAAAGGGAGGATTCACGGATGTTACCCAGAAGGCGGGGGTGAGCAGCCCGGGATTCTCGACGAGCGCCATCTGGTTCGATTATGACAATGACGGCAAGCTCGATCTCTACGTTCTTCACTACGTGAACTGGTCGCGGGAGAAGGACCTTTATTGCTCTCTCGACGGCAAGAACAAGTCTTATTGCACCCCAGACGCCTATAAAGGCGAAAGCGCGACCCTCTATCACAATCTGGGTAATGGAAGGTTCGCGGACGTAACCAAGCGCGCCGGACTCTATGACCCGAGCAGCAAGTCGCTCGGCGTGGCGCTGCTCGATTACGACAATGACGGCTGGATGGATCTCTTTGTCTCAAACGATACGCAGAGAAACAAGCTTTATCGCAATAACCATGACGGCACATTCACTGAAAATGGCGAACTGGTTGGCGTCGCTTATGGAGAATCGGGTGGAACGCGCGCTGGCATGGGTACCGATGCCGGCGACTACGACCACTCCGGCAAGCAGGGCCTGGTAGTTGGAAACTTTACCAATGAGGGGTTAACCCTCTATCGCGATGACGGCACCGGGCTGTTTAGCGACCAGTCACTGGCTTCCGGGGTCAACGAACCCTCGATAAATGTTCTGACCTTTGGCAGCTTTTTCTTTGATTACAACCTGGATGGACTGCTCGATATCTTCGCGCTCGATGGGCACGTGGCGGACGACATCAGCGCCCTGCGCCCAACGCTTAAATATGCGGAACCTCCGTTGCTCTTTCGGAACGAAGGCAAAGGCAAGTTCGTCGATGTAACCAGTCACCTGGGGTCCGCGTTGCAGAAGGCGGTCGTCGGCCGCGGCGCGGCCTATGCGGACATCGACAACGATGGTGATCTCGACCTGCTACTGATGACCAACAATGGACCCGCACGTTTGCTACGAAACGAGAACGGAAATCAGAACGACATGTTGCGGGTCAAGGTGGTGGGCACGAGATCGAATCGGGACGGTATTGGCACTAAGATCACGCTCACTAACACCAAAGGTGCTCGGCAGTTTGCCATTGTTAAAAGCGGTTCCAGCTACCTATCGCAAAGTGAATTGCCTATTACCTTTGGCCTCGGCAAGCCTGACGAGGCGCGGACTGTCAGCCTTGAACTGGTGTGGCCGAGCGGCAAAAAAGAGTCCGTCGCCAACCTCAAACCGAATCAGTCTGTAACCATTCAGGAGGGCAAGGGGATTGTGGATCGGCATCCCATCGACTTCAACCCAGCGCTGAAAGCGGCTAGTGCTGCGCCCCGGTAGCCAGCGACGTGTCCGAATCCGGCGATGCCTCGTTCGACGGCAGGTCGATGCCGCACCTCTGAAGCATCGATGCTACTTCGTGTTCGGTAGATTTCACTTTGCGCGCGGCGCCAAGCAAGTCTCCAGCCTGCACGGGATACCAGTTCCTGCGCAGATCGTCGCCAAAGGCAACCAGGTTGTAAGGCTGTATCGCATCGTGGATAGCATCGATCAAATCCACAGACTCACGCTCCGAGAGAGGGAGGTGTGCGCGTTGGATCAGCATGCTCATTTGACCACTGAAATCAAGCCTGTCTCGCAGCAGGAAACCTTTGGCGAGATGCGGCTTTCCGAGGCGGCGAGCGGTCTCGGCATAGCTCACGGCCGCGAAGTATAGAAGCGACAGCGCACAGAAGACTCTAAAATCGTGCATGTTGGCGTAGAGGGCGGCGATCAATCTGGACGCAGCCAGTAGATCACCTTCGGACTCCGCGGCATAGTCTTGGAGTCGGGCCGGTCGTGAGTCTGAATCCCAGTCATTTCCAAGGATCTCAGCTAGTCGCGAAACTCCCAACAGGGTCAAGGGAAAGCCGGTGGAAAGCAGGGGGTCGACGAATCCTGCTGCGGAGGGAAGCATAGCCCAGTTACGCCCGCTAAGTGTCTTGCTGCGGAACGAGAGCCGCGGTATATGAGTGAAGGGCCGGGTAGGCATTGCGCTCTTGAATTGCTCTTTGAGCGCGGGAATCCGTTGCAGCAGTCGGCGCCATGCTTCCGCCCCCTCCGCGAGACTTAGCTCCGCCGCAAGCTTGTCGGTCGCAGCGACACCCGCACTCGTGATTGCATTGTTGAAGCGGAGTACCCATATCCAGCCACCATCGAAGACGTGATGTACGGCGGCATCATCAATTGGATATGGCGGCTGCTCGTCGCTCGCGCCGAAAGGCAGCTGGTCGAGTCGTTCGACTCCGGAGAAGTGACAGTAAAGCGCCTGCGTGGAGGGAAAGCCCGGTAACTCTGCCTCCTCTAATCCGAGTGCGTTATGCAGGAAGCCTCGCGGACCGGATGCGTCGATGAGGAACTTCACTGAGAGTCTCAAATCAGTCCCCTTACGCGTCCCTTGAAGCGTGAAGCCGCGCTCGTCCTCAATGGGAGTAGTCAGTTGGGTTTCATCGAAGTAATCGACGCCGAGCTCCTGCGCTTTACGAACGAGGAAATGATCAAAATCGGCCCGGTACCAATGTGTGTCGGCGATCTGATTGTTCGGGCTTGCGGCGACCAGAAGCTGGCTGCTTCTATCCGGCCTCGATACGACGGGGCGAGTCAGATCGTGGTGGTAAAACGAAAATCCGCGCTTGAGGCCACAGGCAATTTCGGGGTAAGAGCGCTGCCAGCTTCCCCATTTTGCGAGAGGCCTGAGGGCAGGCAGGTCATAGCGGATGGCGAGCTCTTCAAAGAGCAGATTCGCAAGCGGGGTAGATGACTCTCCAATCACAACACGCGGATGCCTCACCCGGTCGATCAACACGACCGAGCGGCCCAACCGCTTGGCGATCATAGCCATCAACGAGCCGGCAAATCCGGAACCTACTATGGCGATATCGTAGTCAGCGGCCAAGAGGGTCTCCACAAACTTCACATGGGAGTATTTCCAGGACTCTCTGTTCGATATTCATCCGCCGCAGTCGTTCAATATTGCCGTGAAAGCAGTGAGGACAGCCCTGCAATTGGCTCGTGTCCCAAAGATCGGCGAAGACGCGACCACGCCGCTGTGCCAAACCATATTCAACGGCAGACACAAGTGCGTCGATATTCGGTGGCGAGAAAGTTCCGATCCTGGCGAGTGCGTCCAGGGCTCCATTCCCGGAGCGAGTTGGAATCAGAGTGACCGCCGTCGCGCCACAGTCGAAAGCAAAATCCACGGACCTGCAGGCCCATTCGAGCGCCTCGTCTTCCTCCATGAAAGGGGGTTTCACGAGAATGAAGACGCGTAGAGATATCTCGTGGCGGCGAAGACGTTCTGCTGCTGAGGCAAACTGTTCTAAGGTCATCCGCTTGTTCAGCTTTTCGAGAATCTGCGCATGCGCGGTCTCTAATCCCATGGCCACTTCCAGGTTTCCCTCGATGAGGTCATTGAACCGAAAGCAGTCTTCGCCGACCAGAGCCGGATGGCATTCCACGATAACGCGCTCGAAGTTCGCGACGAATTGTGCGATTCGCGGATGGTCTTCAATCGGAACTGCGCGACGATCGAAGAAGCTGCCACTGTTGTATAGCTTGATCTGACGCGCCGAAGGAAGCTGGCCAAGAGCGAACTCGATCTGGGCCGGGATTGCTCCGATAGGTACGGTTTCCAGTAACGTGTTCTTCCACAGGTCGCACATCAGGCAGCGCCACGGACATTCGCGGTTGGTTAGCAGGATCGTGGTGACCGAGACAAGTTCTCCTGCAGCCGAGCGCTCTTCCTCCACGAAGAAACCGTACGGGCGCGAAGGGTCGAGCAAGTTGCGCTGCTGACGGCGATCCAGTATCCAGCGATCTCGATCGCTGCCATTCTCGGGATAGATTGCCGGTATGGTCGCGCTCATTCGTAAAGAGAGAGAAACTGCTTGCGGTATTCGGCTTCCTGAAAGGGCAATCGATAGCGCAGGCCATCGACGGGTATAGCCCCGTGCTGGAAGCGGCGTTTGGGAAAGACGGGCATCCGCAGGCCGGTGACCTCGGCGACGCCGCGCCCGACGATCTCGCCTTTAAGCTCGTAGAGCTGAGAGACGTCGTACTTGGTGAGATCGATGAACGGGATGGCCTCGGCAACTGCGATAACACTCGGGCGCGTGTATGGGCTGAAGCCACTAAACCCGTATTGATGCGCCGGGGCATAGGTACGGGTATAAGACCGGCTCAACCCTCCGCTATAAGTGAGGGAGTGTTTGATCTTTCCCACGCCCCAGCCTTCCTGGTAGAGCATCGGATTGTTGATCACGCTGCGAATGGTGAGTTCGGGGTTTTCCTCGATGGGATAATCCTTGAGGTTCTCGTCGCCTCCGTCACCATCGATCAGATATTTCCAATCCGGATAACGGTCGCGAATTCCGCGGCAGAGCGCGATCGCCATGGTCGCCGATTCGACGTCGAGAGGCTTGTAGTCCTCAATCAGGCGAATCGTTTCGCTCGCATCCAAAGAGGAGGGTTCTGCCTCAATCGGCTCGAGAAAGAGGGAAAGCCCGACTTCTTCGAGAAAGCTTTGCGCCTGGCGCAGGTCGGGCCCATTGCCAAGGTCGAGCACGAAGGCCTTCAGCCTGGATGGACTCATACCGAGCTTACGCATCACATGGTAAGTGGTGAGAAAGACGCTGCCGCTATCGACGCCTCCGGAGAAACAGACGCCGATTGGTTCTTCAGCTGGGAATCGCCTGCAGCCACTGCGATATCTCATCGGCAAGCGCAGAGACATAGGTCCGGCCAATAACATCGAGGTCGGCAGGTAGCGTTGCAGGTGGGGGATCGAAGAAGCGGGTGTAGACGGGGTCGGGATCGGGGCAGCCGATGAGCTGGATTTCGACCACGTAGTGCGCCGGAACCATGCGTGTGTAGCTGGGGTGAAACTGCCCTTCGAGTCCCTCGGACTTGAGCCACTCAAAAATCGTGTCGATGCGATGCGCGACGACAAGCGCGGGGCCTTCCTGCCGTTTGGCGAGAAAATAGCGCATTGGCCGATCCAGGCTGCGCGCCATCTTGACGGTCTTGCCGGCGCGGGCGAGGAGTGCAAAGGAACCCTGTATATTTCGGACCGCTTCTGCAGGCTTCTCCAGAAGCAGGTTTCGAGCTTCGTCAACGGTGAGATTGAAGATTTGATTCGCGTCGGGATCGGTCAGATCGACGACCCGTTCTACATAGACATGATCCACAGCTACCTCAATTGAGAGCGAATCTTTCGCTGCCAATAGTTTACCTGCCAATGCCAGCGCGACGGTTCAAGCTGAGCAGCTGCGGTGTTGTTTCGTGTTTAGCGGGTGAAGTCTTTAGACTGGAGGCAGTCCAACGTTGCCTGGGAGTTGTTCTGAATGTATTTACCGCCCGCTTTTCGCGAAGACGATTTGCCGACCATTCACGCCGAAATGCAGAAGATCCAGCTAGCCACCCTGGTGACGGTCACCGGCGGCGGAATGGTCGCGACTCATCTGCCCCTGATGCTCGATTCCTCAACCGGCGACTATGGGACGCTGTACGGGCATGTCGCGCGAGGCAATACCCAATGGCTTGAGAGCGAGCCAGAGGTGGAGGCGCTGGCAATCTTTACGGCTTCTGACGCTTATGTGACGCCGAACTGGTATCCAAGCAAGCAGGAGACGGGCAAAGTCGTACCTACCTGGATGTATTCAGCCATACATGCTTATGGAACGGTGAAGTTTATCGACGATGCTGAGTGGCTCCGAGACTTAGTGACTCGGCTGACGGACAAACACGAAGCCGGCAACGCTCAGCCTTGGAAGGTGACCGACGCGCCGCCCGACTATGTCGATGGGCAACTGACCAGGATTATCGGGGTCGAACTTCCGATCTCGCGATTGGAAGGCAAATGGAAGTTCGATCAGCGCTCCTCTCAGCAGGACCGGGTTGGCATTCTGGCCGGCCTGGAGGCAAGCGGAACTCCAGGCAATCTGGAGGCTGCCAGGGTCATGAGAGGAATTGAAGCGAAGCGGAAGGATCACGCTTGACCGTGGATTCGCCCCTTCCGTAGCTGGGGACGAAGCAGCATTCCCAGCGACGGAAAAGCCAAGCATCGAGTCACAAGTTGCCGCCTACTTCAGTTGCCCAATCGTCGTCTTGACGCGAGTCACGACCGACGGCGGCAGCGGTGCATAGTGAAGGTCGGTCGTCTCCGCCTCGCCCTTGTCCAGCATCCAGTTCAGGAACTCTTTGATGACCGCGCCGTTGTTCGAGTCTTTGGGCGGGCTGGGAATCAGCAGCCAGGTAAAGCTGGAGATGGGGTATGCGTCTTTCCCCGGGGCATTGGTGATAGAGACCCGGTAGTCCGCTGGAATCTTCGCCCCGGCCGCCGCGGCGCTCACTCCTTCGGTGGTCGCTTTGAGCCATACACCGGAGGCGTTCTTTACCCAGCCATAGTTGATGTTGTTTTGCAGGGCGTAGATCAATTCAACGTAGCCGATCGCGCCCTCAACCTGGCGCACCATGGCGGCAACGCCTTCATTGCCCTTCGCCCCAATGCCAACCGGCCAGTTCGGAGACGCAGCGCCCTTGCCCGCCGTCGCCAGCCAATCCGGGCTGACTTTGGAGAGATAGTCGGTGAAGATGAAGGTCGTTCCGCTGCCCTCTGCGCGATGGACGATGAAAATCGGTTCGTTTGGCAGATTGACGCCCGGATTGTCTTTGAGCAAGGCGCGAGTCGTTCCACGTGGTGATCTTGCCAAGGTAGATATCGGCAAGTACCTCAGGAGCGATCTTGAGGTTGGTAACGCCTTTGACATTGAAGATCGGCACAACCGCACCGAGAACGGTGGGAATGTGGACGATTTTCACCTTGGAGGCCGCGAGCTGGTCGTCGGTCATCGGAACGTCGGCCGCGCCGAAGTCCACTGTGCCAGCAGTGACCTGGCGGATTCCAGCTCCGCTGCCGATTGACTGGTAGTTGATCTTGACTCCCGGATGGGCGGCGCTGTATTCGATAAACCACTTAGAATAAATAGGATAGGGGAATGTCGCGCCAGCGCCAGTGATTTCCTGAGCGGTGGCCAGGCATGTAGCCGAGAGTAGGCAGAGAACACCCAGTGCCCAGAGCTTTTTCATAGATTCGTCCTTTAATGAGTTCCTATAGATCGTGGCGGGTGTTTGTGAACGCAAGTTTACGGAGGGGTGAATTTAGGTCGAAAGCTCTTTGATCCCAGCTACTGTTCAACTGGCAGCGTGGCCGAGTCGTCCACATGCAGTGGAGGTGTTGCTGCGGTCTGCGATTTGGGAGCTGCCAGAGGCAGGGTGAAAAGAAACGTCGCCCCTTCGCCGAGTTCACTCTCGGCGCGAATGAAACCACCATGGGCGAGCACGATATGTTTGGCGATAGCGAGTCCCAGCCCGGTGCCTCCAGATTCTCGTGAGCGCGCCTTATCGATCCGGTAGAAGCGCTCGAAGATCCGGTCCAGGTGCTCGAATGCAATACCTGGGCCGAAGTCGCGGACAAAGAACTCGACTTCGGTCTCAAGTTTGCGGGCACCTATGCAGACGCGCTGCCCGCCCTTGGCGTATTTCATCGCATTCTCAATCAAATTCCCGAAGACCTGGTTGAGCGAATCGGGATCGGCAAGGACAAATTCTTCGGTGATTTCCGCCGCTTCCAGGTTCACATCCGAATCGAGCACCATGCCTGCGAGCGACTCGATCGCGTCACGAACGAGTTCCGAAGCCCGGACTCGATGTGTTCGCAGTTTGTAGTCTCCGGACTCTACGCTCGCCAACGCCAACAGGTCTTCAGTAAGACGGTTCACGCGGGTCGCGTTCTTGAGGATGATGGAGAGAAAATCGCGAGTGTCCTTCTCGGAATGGCCGCCGTCGATTAAGGTCTCGACATAGCCGGAAATAGAAGTAAGTGGAGTTCGCAGCTCGTGGGAGACGTTGGCGACAAAATCGCGCCGCGTCTTCTCCGCGCGTTCGACTTCGGTGACGTCATGCAGCACGGCTACCGCCCCACCACCAGGAGTGGGAGCGGCGCTCACCTCGTAAATGCGTCCGGGCGAAACCGACGTGGCTCGCGCGCGGTGTACCTGCCGGTTGGCGAGCGCACCCTCCACGCAGGCGAGCACCTCGGGGTCGCGAATGGTGTGCACCAGAGAGCGTCCCTCGCGTACCGGGCTTACCGAGATGTTTTGCATTACGGCGTTGGACCAACTGACCTGGCCGTTGGCGTTGACCGCAACTACCGCTTCCTGCATGCTGTCGAGCAACGCCTCCAGTTCGCGGCGATTGGCTTCGAGCGTGTGGAAGCTTTGCTCGAGCCGGCTCGCGGTGGCGTCAAGCGCATGGGCGACCTCGGAGATCTCATCGAGATTGCCTTCTTCGACGCGGGCGGAGAGCTCCCCGGCCGCAATCCGGCTGGCGAAAATCACGATGCGGCGGAGCCGGAGTGAAAAACGCTGGGCCAGCAGAGCGGCGATGATGGTCGCCAACACCAGCGAAATCAAGCTCGCGGTCAGCACATCGCGGCGAAGCAGGTGCATTGTTGCAGCGATGTCGGCGAGAGGAATCTTTGCCTGGCGGAGCGAATGCTCGAGGATGCGACGAAGGGAGAAATCGAGGATCGCGGTCCCGACAAAGAGGACCAGCACAAAGGAAAATAAGAGTTTTGAGAAGACCCGGCCGGTCATAGACGGTACCCGTGGCGGCGGTACCCGAAGCGGTAGTGCGCAGAGCGATCACAGCATGGGTTGGACTTCGTGCGATCCACGGATCCTCCGCTGCGCTTCGGTCGGGTTGAGAGATTCTTCGTCAGGCGGACCGAGGAACTTCGAAGCGGTAGCCGGCGCCGCGCACTGTTTTCAGATAGCGCGGGTTTTCGGCGTCGCCTTCGATTTTCTCACGAATGCGGCGGACATAGACGTCAACCGAACGCGGCGTCACGAAGCGCGCATCGCCCCAGACGGCATCGAGCAGATGATCGCGGCTAAAGACCCGGCCGGGATGGCGAGCAAGATAGTCGAGCAGGCGAAACTCGGTGGCAGTTGTTGTTGTAAGTTCGCCGCGGACCTTGAGCTGCATGGCGCTGGCGTCGATGACTATCTCTTCAAAGCTAATGACCGAAGGAGTGGTGGGACGCTCGAAGCGGCGCAAGACTGCCTTGACCCGCGCGACGAGTTCGCGGGTGGCAAAAGGCTTGGTGATGTAGTCATCGGCGCCCAGCTCGAGACCAAGCACTCGGTCATTTTCCCCCGCGCGCGCGGTCAGGAAGATGATCGGGATCGTGCTTAGGCTGGAGTGGTTGCGGAGACGGCGACATACGTCGAGGCCGTCGCCGCCGGGAACCATGATGTCGAGAAGAAAGAGTGCTGGAGGCTGGCGCTCCGCGTCCGCAACGATGTTGGTAGGGGTTCCATAGACCCGAGCGGTGAATCCTGCGGCTTCCAGATGATGCTGCACCAGGCGCGAGATGTCTGAGTCGTCTTCCAGAACAAACACTATTTGGCTCAACCGGTTCTTCCTCTGCCGGCGCATGGTGAAAGGGTGAAACCACCGCACCGGACAGCATCAGCGTATCCCATCATGGCAAAGGAAATGCAAAAGGATTGTGAATTTGTCATGGGGTGGAGGCCGCGTCGACTTCTCCAGAAAAGCCCGTATTGGAAGCCTCGACCACCCTGACAATGCTGCAACTCGTAGCATTTAAGTTCATCCAACAGGACTATGAGCATGAAACACGTGAAGCTGGGTTCGCAGGGCGCGGTCGTCTCCCGCATGGGATTGGGCTGTATGGGAATGAGCGACTTTTACGGCGAGCGGAACGATAAGGAGTCGGCGGCTACGATCTTGCGCTCCCTGGATTTGGGGATGACATTCCTCGACACCGCCGACATGTACGGGATCGGCGACAACGAGGAGCTTATCGGAAAGACGATCCACAGCCGCCGGGATGAGGTCTTTCTGGCGACGAAGTTTGCGAATATCCGCAAGAAAGAGGATCCGACTCATTTTGCGATCAGTGGCAAGCCGGAGTACGTGAAATCGGCATGTGACGCTTCGCTGAAGCGGCTCGGCGTCGACTACATCGACTTGTATTTCCAGCATCGCGTCGACCCGGAGACTCCGATCGAAGATACGGTTGGCGCAATGGCGGGGCTGGTCAAGGCTGGCAAGGTGAAGTATCTCGGCCTCTCTGAGGCGTCGGCAGCGACCATTCGGCGCGCGCACATGGTGCATCCGATTACCGCGCTGCAGACCGAATACTCGCTCTTTGAGCGGCATGTGGAAGAAGAGATTCTGCCTACCCTGCGCGAGCTGGGCATCGGATTCGTGCCTTACAGCCCTTTGGGGCGCGGCCTCTTGACTGGGGCGATCAACCCAGGCGATCTGCCCAAGACCGATTCCCGCGTGGTGCGGATGCCGCGTTTTGCTGGAGACGCCTTCGATAAGAATATGGCGCTGGTGGGGCGGATTCGTGAGCTTGCCGCTGCCAAAGGCGCGACGCCGGGGCAGCTTGCATTGGCGTGGGTGCTAGCCAAGGGCGAGGAAGTGGTGCCGATCCCGGGTACTAAGCGCAGGAAATATCTTGAAGAAAATGCCGGTGCGGTCCATATCCGCCTGACTGCAGAGGATGTGGCGGAGCTAGAAACCGTAGTCCCTGTCGAAGCCGTTGCGGGCGACCGCTATGCTCCTGCCCAGATGAAGGCAATCGACCAGTAGGCTGATCGCCTTCATTCCGAACGCAAAGCAATCATAGGTTCTACCTTTGCTGCCCATCTTGCCGGAATATATGCCGCCAGAGCAGCGACTCCGCATAGTAGAGCGGCTGAAGCAAGGTAAATCAGGGGGTTGGTCGCGCTCCCGCCGAGCAGTTTTCCGCCCCCTCCCATAGAGGTTCCTGTAAACGAAACGCTGGCGAGGAAACGGGAAAGCCCCAGTGTCAGGCAGGCGCCTACCAACAGCCCCACGGAGGCAAGCGCGAGGCCCTGCCGCACGACAAGGGACAGGACATCGGCTGGTTTCGCGCCGAGGGCGATGCGGATGCCAATCTCGCGAGTGCGCTGGACCACCGAATAAGCCATGACACTGTACATGCCGATCGCGGCGAAGAAAACGGCCAGCGATCCCATCACTGCGAGCAACGTGGCTGCAACCTTCTGCGGATAAAGTGATGCTCCAATGAGCTCTTTGAGCGGGGCCGCGTCGAAGACCGTGACGTTGGGATCGATCTCGTGGACCCGCTGGCGGAGTGTTGCCGCCACGCTCTGAGGATCGCCTTGTGTTCGAACGTAGAAAGCGAGCTGCATGTCGGTGCGATAAACCTGGCGGAACGGAAAGTAGGTGTATGGCAGCGGAGACTCGCCGAGGTAGTGGTATTTACTATTGGCGGCGACGCCGACGACGGTAAACCAACTCCCCCATCCGTGAATTTTTCTGCCAATCGGGAGCCGGCCTGCGAAGAAGCGGCGGACGAATTCCTGGTTCACGATCATAACGTTCGGTGAATTGGGGTCTTCGTTGTCGTGTTCCGTGAAGTTGCGGCCCTCTACGAGCGGGATGCGCATGACATCGAGGTAGTTGGGAGAGATGACGTTGCGGAAGATCTTCATGTTCTCGCCCGGCGTTGGGGTGTAGCCCTCAATTCTTAGGTCTTCCCACCAGCTGGGCTCGAAGCCGAGCGGGATTCCATCCGAATAGGCTGCGTTCACGACGCCGGGAGTCGACTCCATCTTCTCCTCCAGCCTCCGGCAAAATGCCTCGCGCTGCTCGAGGTTGTAGCCGCTGGTGGCGAGGTAGAACTGCGAGACCAGCACGTGGTCGGGATCGAAGCCGGGCTTGATCTGGCTGGTAGCGCGGAAGCCTTGAGCGAAGAGTCCGGCCCCGATGAGAGCAACGAGAGCCAGAGATACCTCGGAGACAACCAGCAGGGAGCGCAGGCGGTTAGAGCGCGTTCCGCCGCTTCCGCCGCGCGCGCCTTCATTGAGGCGCTGGTTGAGGTTCAGGTGGCGCAGATGAAGGATTGGAGCGGCTCCCGCGAGCAACGCGGTGATCGTGCACATGGCCAGAGTGAAAAGCAGAACGTGGCCGTTCCAGCGGAGATCGAGCGCCAGAGTGAGATGGCCGGAAGGGAGCAGATATTTCAGCGAGTGGTTCAGGCAGGTGGTCAAGGCAATGCCAGCTAAGCCACCAGCGAGGGCGAGCATCAGGCTCTCGGTGAGCACCTGGCGGGTGAGCCGGCGTCGCGCCGCGCCGAGCGCCAGGCGGGTGGTGAACTCCTTTTCGCGCGAGGCTGCCTTGGCAAGGAGAAGGTTAGCGACGTTCGCACAGACGATCAGAAGCACGACAATCGAGATCCCCATCAGGATTTTGAGTGGCGCGGCGAGCAATGCCTGGGGTCCGTGAGGTGACTTCCATAAGGGCAGCAGAGTTGCGCTCATGCCCTGGCTGACGTCGGCATTCGCGACCGACATGTACGTTGCGAGAGCGGCGAGCTCATTCCGCGCCTGATCGAGAGTGACGCCAGAGCGAAGTCGGGCGATGCCCAGCATGTTGCGGTTCTGGCGGTTGCGGAGCATGCGCTCGTCAACTCCGTTCAGCACCGGTTGCTGCATATACGGCACCCAGAGATCGAAGGCGGTTGCCGGCATGGAGCCCTGGAAGTTGGGCGGTGCGACGCCGACGATAGTCAGTTCATGTTGGTTCACGCGGATGGTTTTTCCGGCGATCTCGGGGTCTGCATGAAAGTGCGAACGCCAGTAGCGGTCGCTGATAACTGCGACGGGAAAGGCCCCGGGCTTATCGCCGTATTCCGAGGGCAGGAAGACTCGTCCGGTCTGGGGCGCGACCCCGAGGACGGCGAAGAAGTTGCCTGAGACAAGTTCGCCCCAGACGCGTTCGGCGTGATCTTCCTGACCCACGCTAAAGGCCGCGGGACGGGTCACGGCGATGCCGTCGAAGAGCTTAAGATGGTCGCGAAAATCTTGGTAGTCGGGGTAGGAGTTCGGCACCATTTCGCCGCCGGGGGTGAGCGATTCGAGCGCCACGAGACGGTCCGGATCCGCAACTCCCGGAAGCGGGCGCACGAGTACGGCATCGATCCAACTGAAGACGGTCGTTGTGGTGCCGATGCCGATGGCAAGCGTGATCACGGCGACGGCGGTGAAGGCGGGATTACGAGCCATCATCCGCAGGCCATAGCGAAGGTCTTGCAGCAGGCTTTCGAGACCAGGAAGCGTAGCGCGCTCGCGGTATGCCTGCCTGGTCTGCTCGACGCCACCAAGTTGAATCGCAGCCTGGCGGCGCGCCTCCTTCGGAGTCATACCGGCGCGCAGGTTGTCTTCGATGTGCATGTGCAGATGGCTTTCGAGTTCAGCCTGCAAATCAGCTTCGCGATCGCGGTTGCCGAAGAGTCCGCGTAGTCGAATCCAGAAAGCTCGAAGGTTTCGCATGGTATCTCCTATTCGGAACGCAGGGCCTGCATCGGATCTGTCCGAGCGGCTTTTCGTGCGGGAAAATAGCAGGCCGCGAGGGCGACCAGCGTGAGCAGAGCACCTACTCCGCAAAATGTGATGGGATCGGTAGCGCTGATTCCATAGAGCATGTTGTTCATGAGGCGGGTGAGCGCAAGGCCGGCAGCGGCCCCCAGCGCGACCCCCATCAACGCCAGCCGCATCCCCTCCCAAAGCATCAAGCGCAAGACGTCGATGCGGTGGGCACCGAGCGCCATGCGGATGCCGATCTCCTGGGTGCGCTGCCCTACGATGTAGGCGATGACGCCGTAGATGCCAATGCTGGCGAGCAGCAAAGCGAGGGCGGCAAAGGAGGCCATCAGAACCATGACGAAACGGCGAGAGTTGAGTGTGTCGGCAATGATGGCTTCCATGGTGGTGAGGTCGTAGATGATCTGCTGATTGCTCATTTGTCCGATACCGCGACGAATCGCATCGTTAGCGCCCGCCAGATCGCCCTTGTACCGGACTACTTCATTGACTCCAGTTGGGGCGAGTTGGGTGGGACCGGCTGGGCTTTGCATCCATGCCGTGTAGAGCTGCACTCGCAATGGCTGGGCATCGTCGTTCTCGAGACCCCATTGCCTTACGTGGCCCACTACTCCTACGATCTGTATCTTCCGTTCCGGCGTGCCATCCAGCACTATGCTCTTGCCTACGGGGTCGGCGCCGGGAAAATATTTTGCTGCAAAAAGGTCGTCGATCACCCCTACTATTGCTGCATTTTCGTTATCGTGGGGGGTTAAGAAGCGTCCGCGGAGCAGGGGAATGCCCATGACGCGGAGATAATCCGGCCCCACGTTGTAGGCCAGCGTGCTATTCATCGCGTCGACGCTGGCTGGCTTCGGTTGGCCATCAAGCCAGAACGTCGCCTCGCCGTCGCTATCCATAGGCATTGCGTCCCAGGACTGCGAGACCGCTTCCACGCCGGGGATTGACTTCAACTGCTCATCGAAGTTGCGGAAGGCGGCGCGAATCGTTTCGGGATTCGCTGTGAACATCGAGGGTGGAAGCGTATAGCCAAAAGTCAAAACGTTTTTGGGGTTGAATCCGGGGTCGACGCTCCAAAGACGCTGCAAGCTACGCACCATCAGTCCTGCTCCGACGAGGAGGAGCAAGGCGAGCGCCATCTCGGTGATGACGAAGACATTTTGCGCGCGGTGACGGATGCTGCTGGCGCCACGTCCACCTTCTTTGAGTGCGGCCTGAGGATCGATTCGCGAGGACTTGAGAGCCGGAACGAGACCAAAGAGGGTGCCGGCTAGAAGGGAGATAGTGGTAGTAAAGAGCAGGACGGGGAGATTTAAGCCGATTTCGTTGGCCCGAGGTAAAGCGTCAGACAGAAGCTTCAAGCCGGCGTGGGTGCCCCAAAGCGCAAAGAGCAGCCCAAGGGCGCCGGCGGAGACGGAGATCAGGAGGCTTTCGGTGAGCAGTTGCCGCACCATCCGGCGACGGCTCGCGCCGAGAGCGGTGCGTACAGCGAACTCGCGCATGCGCCCTGTGGAGCGGGCGAGCATCAGGCTCGCGACGTTGACGCAGGCGATGAGCAGGACGAATCCGACGGCCGCCATCAGCACCAGCAGGAAGGGGCGGACATCGCCGATGATCTGCTCTTTCAAGGGAACTAGCTTTGTACCGACGCCTTTGTCTTCATTCGGGTATGCCTTGGCGAGGTTCGCGCTTACCTGCGCCATATCGGCGTTGGCTTGCTCGAGGGTTACGCCGGGCTCGAGACGCGCGATCACGCGCATTCCCATTCCAGTGCCGCGATTTTGCAGTCCCGTATCCCGCCATTGCCCGATCGGCACGTAGATCTCCCGGTTGGACATCCTGCCGGCGGAGAGACGGAAGCTGGCCGGGATCACTCCGATGATCGTGAAGTTCCTGCCCTCGAGCGAAATACTTTTGCCGAGCACGGCGGAGGAGGCGCTGAACTTCCGCCGCCACAGGCCTTCGCTGATCAGCACGACAGGACCTGCGCCTGGGAGAGCCTCCGCGTCCGTGAAGGTGCGGCCCAACAGCGGCTTCACGCCAAGGGTTTCAAAGTACCCGGCGGATGTGAACTGGCCATCGATCTGTTCCGCCGCTCCCGAGCCGAGGAGGCTGAAGTAATAGCCACGAGAGATGGCCATCGATGAGAAGGTGTGGTTGCTCTTGCGCCAGTCCTGAAAGTTGGGATAGGAGACGGAAGCAAATTCGAAGTTTTTCTCCTTCTGATGCAGCATCATCAGCTGGTCGGGATGGGGGAAAGGCAGTGGATTGAGAAGCACCCCGTTGACGATGGAGAAGATAGCGGTGTTTGCGCCGATGCCGAGCGCGAGGGTTGCTATCGCCACGAAGGTGAAGCCGGGGCTCTTCTGCAACATGCGCAGGCTGAAGCGAAGGTCCTGGCCGAGGGTTTCGAGCCAGGGCAGCGTCTGCCGTTCGCGGTAAGCCTGTTTGGTTTGCTCGATGCCCCCGAGTTGGATGGCCGCTTGCCGGCGGGCTTCGCCTGGAGTCATGCCGGAGTGGAGGTTCTCGTCGATATGCATCTGTAGATGGCTTTCGAGCTCAGCCGCAAATTCTGCGTCTGCTTTTGACGTGCCGCGGAGTCCTTTCAGGCGAATCCACAAAGCCCTCAGCTGTCGCATCACGCCTCCTCGGCCGGAGTGAGGAAGCGGGCGAGGATCGCGGTGGCCTGCTGCCAGTCCTGCGATTCTTTTTGGAGCTGCTTCCGACCGACGCGAGTGAGCGTGTAGAACTTTGCCTTGCGATTGTTCTCTGATGTGCCCCATTCGGAGGAGATTGAGCCTTCCTGCTCGAGTTTCAGCAGGGCGGGATAGAGCGTGCCGTAATTGAGGGAGATTAATTCGCCACTGGTCTGTTCGATGCGACGGGCGATGCCGTAACCGTGCTGCGGGCCCATGGATTCGAGGGTCTTCAAAACCATCAATGCCAACGTGCCTTGCCAGACATCAGCTTTATCAGCCATGAACTCTCCTATTGGTTTCCCATAGAAATAATCGCACAGCTTCTATGGGAATGCAATAGGAGGGATGGCGCAGGTAGAGTCCGGTGCTCCGCCTTGGACTCCAATTGTCCGGCTTACTTCTCTACAGCGGCTTCGCCCATCTGCATCACGACCGATCGCGCCGCCGCGCCTGTTCCGTCAGAGAGTTGCACAAGTACGATGCGGATCAGGTCGTTTTTCGGGTCGATCCAGCCCTCGGTGCCGAATGCGCCGCCGTGGCCGTAGGTTCCTGGCGAATGCAATAGCAGAGTGCCTTCAGGCTCGTCAACGATTTCGAAGGTGAGGCCGTAGCCGGTGCCGCCGAGCCAGCCACTGGGTTTTGCATCATCCGGCGTGAATACCCGGGTCATCGTCTCAATGGACTGCCTGGAGAGGAAGCGCACGCCATTGTAAGTGCCGCCGTTGAGCAGCATCTGGTAGAAGCGATCCAAGTCGCTCGCAGTCGAGTAGAGGCCAAACTCCGGCGCCGGATATTTCATGTCAGGCCGAAATTTTGTCGAGTCGCCAGCCAGGATGCCCGGCCCTGAGAGCACCAGCTTGCCGTCGACGTGCTTGTAGACATAAGCAAGACGGTCGCGTTCGCCTTCAGGGATGGTGAAATACGTGTCTGCCATGCCGAGCGGCTCAAGGATGTGGCTGGCAACGAATTGCGCATAGTCCTCGCCCGAGACGACCTCAATGATGCGGCCAAGCACGGCGATGCCTACGTTGGAGTACATCCACTTTGAACCAGGCTCGTAGCGGAGTGGCTGATGGGCGTAGGCGGTTACAGCGTCCTGAAGACTCAGGCGGAGGGTCTGTTCGTTATCGGCGATATTGCCGACGGGGTCGGATTCGAGGCCTGAGGTGTGGTCCATCAGTTCCCAGACAGTGGGCGGATTTTTCGGCGGGTGAGTGGCTAAACTGCCGTTGGACAGCCGCTCTTCGACGGGGATGTCTTTGAACTCGGGCAGGTAATAGCTGATTGGGCGGCGAAGGTCAAGCTTGCCCTGCTCAACCAGCATCATCGCCGCGACTCCGGTAAAGTTCTTGGTCATGGACATGATCTGGAAGAGCGTGTCTTTGCGCATCGGCTTGTTGTTCTCGACGTCTGCCAGCCCGACCGCATCATAAGCGACAATCTGCCCATGGCGAGCAACGAGATAGACCGCGCCGGGAATCACGCCCTGATCCACCAGATCCTGGAGCCGGGGCTTGATCTCCTGGAGTTTTGCTTTGTCGAGCCCTGCCTCGACTCCCGCCGAGCGAGCAGCCTTAGCCTGCGCCCACATATTGCCTTGAAGCATGCAAAACGAAAGAAAAATAGGCCCAGCAATTTTTGCGGTGATCTGCGCGAGCGGAGTGCGATACATCGCCACCTCGGAAAAGAGTCTGCGAACACTCTACTGAAGTTATGAGGGCGTTTCCACAATATGGTTCAGCCAGACCGCTGCGAATTGGGGTCGCTCAGGGAAAGCGGAGCGAAGTTATACTTGCCCTTTGGAACTGATACGTGCGGTTGAGATCTACCGAGGACAGATGAGACTTGTTCGATTTGGCGCTAAAGGCAAAGAGAAGCCGGGAATCCTGACTAGCGAAAAGACGCGGCTTGATTTGTCGGGGAAGTTCGGCGATTGGGATTCATCCTTCTTTGCGGAGAATGGTCTGCAGAAGCTGGCAGACATGGTTTTGAATCGCGAGGGGGCACTGGCCGCCGTACCGGAGACAGAGCGTTGGGGCGCTCCCATCGCGCGCCCCGGGAAAAGTTATCTGCATCGGCCTGAACTACTCCGACCACGCGAAGGAGTCGGGTATGCAGGTGCCCGAAGAGCCCATTGTCTTTCTCAAGGCGGCGAATACGGTGGTTGGGCCTTATGACGAGGTTTTGATTCCGCGCACCAGCGTGAAGACCGATTGGGAGGTTGAACTCGGTGTGGTGATCGGACGCGAGGCCCGGTATGTCGCATCGGTCGGTGCTGCTGCGGCACATATTGGCGGCTTCTGTGTCTCGCACGATGTCTCAGAGCGTGCCTTTCAGTTGGAACGCGGCGGCCAGTGGACGAAGGGCAAGAGCTGTGACACTTTCAATCCGCTGGGGCCGTGGCTGGCGACGCCGGAAGAGATCGCCGACCCGGCTAATTTATCGATGACCCTTAAAGTAAATGGCGAGCCGAAGCAGCGCGGCAATACTTCGACGATGATCTTCAATCCGGCTTATTTGATTCACTATCTGTCGCAGTTCATGACTCTCGAGCCTGGGGATTTGATTTCGACGGGGACGCCGCCTGGAGTGGGTTTGGGTTTCAAGCCCCCGCAATATCTGAAGGCTGGCGATGTGGTCGATCTGGAGATAGAAGGCTTGGGCGCGCAGCGACAGGTGTTCGCCAACGCTTGAGGGCAAGATTTTGCTGAAGTGGTGCGAAGGCCGGTCTCTGCATCCAACTCCAACATATCCACGCGTAAGGGTTACTATGGAGAAGTCCGCCAGGGGTTGCGATGACGCCCGAAATTCCGAATTCCACCGAGCTTGAAACAAAAGGGTCGCTGCCGCCGGTGCTTGTCGAGAAGCGTGAGGCGCTTGATCACCGATTGCTGGGGATCGGCCGCCTGATGGTGGCCTACTCCGGCGGTATCGACTCAGCATTCCTCGCCCATGTCGGCACATCAAGCGTTAGGCGATGAGATGCTCGCGGTCATCGCTGATTCTCCGAGTCTTTCGCGCGCACATCTGCGCGATGCGGTCGAGTTTGCCGAGGAGCAGGGTATTCCGTTGCAGGTGGTCGACACCAATGAGCTGGAAAATCCCGATTATGCCAAGAACGATGGCACCCGCTGTTTTCATTGCAAGGACGAGCTCTTTAAGGTAATGGAACAGGTCGGTGCTCCGCTGCATTTCAACAATGTTGCGTATGGGATGAATGTGGATGATCGGGGCGACTTCCGGCCCGGGCAGAAGGCGGCTGCGAACCATAGTGTGCTGGCTCCGTTGGCTGAAGTTGGGCTTACAAAGGACGACATTCGCACGCTGGCTCGTCACGAGGGGCTTCGCGTTTGGGACAAGCCGGCCTCGGCCTGCCTTTCGTCGCGGATCGCTTATGGATTGCCGGTCACGCGCGAGACGCTTGAGTCAATTGAACGAGGCGAAGAGATATTGTTTGCGATGGGCTTTCGCCAGTTTCGAGTGCGGCATCATGGCGAGCTGGTGCGTATCGAGATCGCGCGTGAAGAGCTCCAGCGTATGCTCTCTCTTTCCATGTTCTCTGATGTGAGCGCGGCGCTCAAGCGGCTTGGCTATAAGTATGTGACCCTCGACCTTGAAGGGTATCGCTCCGGCTCGATGAATGCGCTGCTACCGGCCTCGGAGATTGCCATGAGCGGAGCGAAAAACGGCGGGTCCGGGTCGTGAAGATTGCTTATCTGGATTGCTTCTCCGGAATCAGCGGAGACATGTTTCTTGGCGCTCTGGTCGATGCGGGCGTCCCTCTTGAAGTACTGCAGAATGCTGTCGGCTCGCTCGACCTCGGGGCGAAGCTAGAACTTCGGCGCGTCGACCGCAGTGGGATTGACGCGGCGAAAATCGATGTCCTGACTTCCGAAGGCGAGCTCGTCGAGGTAGCTCATGCCGCTTCGGCGGCCGGTCACGAACACTCCCACTCTCACGATCATGAATATAGTCATTCGCATGGCCACGATCATCCTCATGAACACTCACACGGCGGCGGGGAACCTCACGTGCATGGCCGGTCGCTCTCGAAGATAGAGGAGATCATTGGCGGGTCAACTCTTGCCGACGGCGTGAAGACGATTGCGCTCAAGGCTTTTCGCCTCCTGGGTCATGCGGAGGCGAAGATCCACAACGTCCCGGTCGAGATGATTCATTTCCATGAAGTCGGCGCAGTGGATGCGATCGCCGATATCGTTGGCGTCTCCGCGGGATGCCATTGGCTGGGGGTGGAACGCTGGATGTGTTCTCCGCTCAACGTTGGCGGGGGGCATGTGCATTGTGCTCACGGGAAGTTTCCCGTCCCCGCGCCCGCGACGTTGGAGCTATTGCGCGACCTGCCCGTGTATTCCTCTGGATTGAAGAAAGAGCTCGTCACTCCGACCGGTGCGGCGCTGCTGCGTGCGCTCGACGTGACTTCATCAAACTTCCCGGCTATGAGTATGAGCGCCACTGGATACGGGGCGGGATCAAAAGACATCGCGGGCCAGCCGAATGTCTTGCGGCTCGTGGTTGGCGATGCAACCGTAACAGCAGTCCAGACGAACGGCACGGCGAAGAACCGCGTGGGCATCATCGAGACCACGATTGACGATGCGACACCGGAGCTATTGTCCTACGTCGCCGACTGCCTGCTGGCTGCTGGCGCCTCGGATGTCTATCGCACTCCGGTGCAAATGAAAAAGGGCCGTGCCGGTATGCAGCTGACGATCCTGTGTTCTCCCGCGAAGGCCGAGGCGTTGCAAAAGGTGGTCTTTTTGGAGGCGACTACACTCGGCCTTCGCTATCGCGAGGAAGAGAAGAAGAGCCTAGCCCGGAAGTTTGTCCCGGTCGAGACGGAGTGGGGCGCGATCAGGATCAAGATCGGCTTGCTTGATGGCGAAGTCGTGAATTATGCGCCCGAGTATGAAGACTGCCGCGCGATCGCGGAAAAGCACGGAGTGCCGCTGAAGCAGGTGATGCAAGCTGCCGTCGCGGCATGGCGCAGCCTTGGATCACCTGCATTGGGGTCGCCGGCGTGAATCCTGAGCAACTGCAGAACCTGTTGGAAGCTGTTCGCGAGGGCCAGGTGAGCCCCGAGGCGGCGTGCGAACGGCTGAAGAACCTTCCGTTTGAAGATCTCGGATTCGCCAAGGTTGACCATCATCGTTCGTTGCGGACAGGGATGCCCGAAGTGATCTACGGAAAGGGCAAGACCGCTGCTCAGGTGGCCGCGATCTTTGCCAGCATGAGTGCAGCGGGCGCGAATGTTCTCGCGACCCGGGCGAGCCGGGAGCAGTTCGAAGCGGTGCTGGCAGTTGAGCCCAGGGCGATCTTTCATGAGATTGCAGGGTGTGTCACTTTGAAGCAACATGCAGGGCCATCGCGGGCCGGCGTTATTGGCGTAGTGTGCGCGGGTACGAGCGATCTGCCGGTCGCCGAAGAGGCCGCTGTGACTGCTGAGCTCATGGGGAATACGGTGGAGCGCATCGTCGATGTCGGCGTCGCCGGATTGCACCGGTTGCTCTCGCAGCATTCGCGCCTGCGTGAGGCTAAGGTGCTGATCGTCTGCGCCGGGATGGAAGGAGCGCTGCCGTCGGTCGTCGGTGGACTAGTCGCGGCTCCGGTGATTGCGGTGCCTACGAGCGTTGGATACGGCGCGTCGTTCGGCGGCCTCGCAGCTCTGCTCGGGATGCTGAACTCCTGCTCGCCGAACGTGACGGTCGTCAATATCGACAACGGATTCGGCGCTGCGTATGTTGCGACGCTAATCAACCGCATCGCCTGACGGAGTGCCGAGTCGATTTCAACGCGCGACAGGTTTCCATTCGTTCACGCGCTAGAAGATCTTCGGGATATAGCGAAGCGGATGGGGCGGCAACGGTTTGGCATTTTTTTGTTTCTTGCGTTTGGGAAGCTTGAAGTGCGGCAGCGGCACCTCTTTGTATGGAATCGTGCTCAGCAGGTGTTGAATGCAGTTGAGCCGGGCGCGCCGCTTGTCGTTCGAGTCGACAACGAGCCACGGCGATTTCTCCGTGTCGGTAGCGCGGAACATGGCATCGCGCGCCGTGGTGTACTCGTCCCAAAGGCGGTGGGATTCCAGGTCCATCGGGCTTAATTTCCAGATTTTTCGCGGATCATTCATTCTTGCTTCGAAGCGCTTCGTCTGTTCCTCCATGCTGACCTCGAGCCAATACTTGATCAGCAGTACTCCGGAATCGATGATGATGTTTTCCATGATGGGCGTGCCCTGAAGGAAGTTTTCATATTGCTCTTCGGTGCAAAAGCCCATCACATGCTCGACGCCGGCGCGGTTATACCAACTGCGATCAAAGACGACCATCTCTCCTCCGGCCGGCATCTGCTCGACATAGCGCTGGAAGTAGAGCTGGGTCTTTTCGCGTTCGGTTGGTGCGGGCAGCGCGACAGTACGGAAGACGCGCGGGCTCACGCAATCGGTAAGGGTCTTGATCACGCCGCCTTTGCCGGCGGCGTCGCGGCCCTCGAATATGACCACGATGCGCGCTTTGGATTCCTTGATCCAGAACTGCAGCTTGACTAACTCGGCCTGTAGCTTGGTGAGTTCGCGGTTATAGTCTTTTGCGGAGAGCTTCTCGGTTGCGGGAGTCTTCGTTGCGGATGTCTTCTTAGTGTCGTGTTTCTTTTTGTCTTTTGGCATGAGGATCGATGCGGACCTTCCTGGCGAGTTGCCACAGCGGGCTCATTATTGTCGAAGTAGCCCGATGCCGCATCATACCTGATGTTTATATCTACAAGTCCAGAAAGGAAGTAGGACGGAGAGGCGATCAGGAGCCGGAATCGAGCGCCTTCTTCACCATGGGCGCGACCTTGTCGCCAATGATCTCGGTAGCCCGCATGAGTTTCGCATGTGGCAGCGTGGCGACGCTCATCTGGAAGCTCAGCCGGGCGATGCCGCCCAGCGATTCGCTGATGCGCAGGATTTTTTCAGCCGCCGTCGCTGCATCACCGACGATCAGGGCTCCGGTCGGGCCGCGCAAGGCGTCGTAATGGGCGCGGGTTGTCGGCGGCCATCCGCGCTCCTTGCCAATCTTGGTAAAGGCGTCGGCGTAGCCGGGGAAGAATTCGTCGGCGGCCTGCTCGGTTGTGTCGGCAACATAGCCAATAGCGTGGATGCCGACCTTCAATTGCTCGCGGGAATGGCCAGCGCGCTTGCCGGCTTCGTAGTACAGGTCGATCAGCGGACGGAAGCGGTGCGGCTCGCCGCCAATGATCGCAACCATGAGCGGAAGGCCGAGCGCGCCCGCGCGAGCGAACGATTGGGGTGTTCCGCCGACGCCGAGCCAGACGGGCAACGGGTTCTGAAGCGGTCTCGGGTAAATTCCCTGACCAGTCAGCGCGGGACGATGTTTTCCCGACCAGGTGACGTTGATGTTCTCACGGATATTCAGGAGCAGGTCGAGCTTTTCGGCGAAGAGCGAGTCGTAGTCGTCAAGATCCAGGCCGAAGAGCGGAAACGATTCGATAAAGGAGCCACGGCCGGCGACGATCTCGGCCCGCCCGTTGGAGATGAGATCGAGAGTGGCGAACTCCTGAAAGACGCGGACGGGATCGGCGGCGCTGAGCACCGTCACGGCGCTGTGCAGGCGAATGCGTTTCGTCCGCGCGGCTGCGGCGGCGAGAATTACGACTGGAGCTGAGTCGAGGAATTCGGCGCGATGATGTTCGCCGATTCCGAAGGCGTCGACGCCCGACTGATCGGCCAGTTCGATCTCTTCGACGAGGTTCAGCAGGCGCTCTGCGCCTGTTGGAACGGCGCCCGTGCGCGGGTCGGCAATCGCGGCCGCAAAGCTGTCAATGCCGATATCCATTGGGAGAGCCTCCGGAACATAGTTGTTGTAACAAATATCTTTACAAGTAATAGATGTTTTTGGCTCGGATTTGGTCGCAAGTCGTATCGATGCGCGAGGCTTAGGATTAGAAGGCGCCAGCAAGCCTGCGAATCAGCCGTTGCCCAGGTTTTTCGATCAACTTCATGGTGAGGACGGCTGCAATAACCAACAGTAAATAGCTGAACCAGGGATCCAGCGCAATCAGCCCTGTTTTCTGCAAGATGCCCGAATCATGGATGAGTGTCCAGAGGTTGAAATGCAGCAGGTACAGGCAATAGCTCGCTTCGCCGAGCAGGACGAAAGGAACGAATCCAAAGAATCTGGTGAGCACATTCTCTCCGGCAAGACCCAGGACAGTGAGCCCAAAGAGGGGCATCAGCGCGCCGTCGTGAAGGAAGACGTAAGGAAGGCGCTGCCCGTGGTCGAGAACGAAATACAGAGCGGCCAGACCGGTCACGCCGCAAACGAGTCGCCATCGGCTCTTGATCGGGAAGCGATTGTTCAGGTCGGCGAGAGCAACCCCAAAGAGAAACGACGGCAGGTGGGGTGGAGGCGTAAATTTCAGGGCCCGAATCCACCATCCGTTCGAATAGCGGTCCGGATGCAGATCGCCGTCGGGGTGCAACCAGGTATAGAGCGCGGGGCATACCATGCCTGCGAGCCAGAGGCCACCGAGCAGGGCGAGCAACCAGACGAATTTGCGGGGGCGCTTCCAGAGTATGGCGAGTGGGAAGATCATGTAGAAGAACACTTCGGTGGACATTGTCCATGCGGGGGTGTTCCAGAAGGTTGCGAGGGTCGGGCTCCAGCCTTGGACGAGCAGCAGGGTTGACCCGATACCAGTGATGAAGATCGGCAGGCTATGGGCGTGGAATTCAGCAACAAGCATGCTCAGCGAGATGATCAGGCTAAAGATATAAACCGGATAGAGTCTCGAGAAACGCGCCAGCCAGAACTTTCCTACTTCCATTCCGCCATTGGCCGCGCGGTCAGAGTAGTTATAAGTAAGAATGAAGCCTGAGAGCAGCAGGAAGAAGCTGACCGAGGTGTAGCCATTGTCGACGACCGGCGCGAGCCAGCCGAAGTCTTTTGGGTCACCGAAGTGGAAGAAGACCAGGTTGAGGGCCGCGAAGGTGCGAAGTCCGCTCAAAGCGGGGAGCCGGGATTTCCTGGCTACTGGCGAGTTGAGAACTGGTTGTGCGTCGAGGTTCGGCTGCGGGACTTGCGGGAGTGTCTCGGCGGGAGTGTCGAGAAGCGCAGACGAGGTTTTGTGCACGGCGGCGGCCGCGCTCAGGCCGTGACCAGCGAGCCGATCTTCTCCTCGCAGATCACGCGTTGGATGTTGCCGGGCTGATTCATATCGAAGATGATCATCGGCAGATTGTTGTCTTTGCACAGGCTCACCGCGGTGGCATCCATCACCTTTAACCCTAGACGCAGGATTTCCATATAGGTAATCTCGTCAAATTTCACCGCGCCTTTATTGATGACCGGGTCGGAGTCATAGATGCCATCGACTTTTGTGGCCTTCAACAAAACGTTGGCTTTGATTTCCATCGCGCGCAGCGAAGCCGCGGTATCGGTGGAGAAATACGGGTTTCCGGTGCCAGCAGCAAAGATGACGATGCGGCCTTTTTCGAGATGGCGCACGGCGCGACGTCGAATATAAGGCTCGCAGACCTGGTTCATCTCGATTGCCGACATTACCCGGCAAAAGACGTCTTGCTTCTCGATTGCGTCCTGGATGGCGAGCGCATTGATGACCGTGGCGAGCATTCCCATGTTGTCGGCGGAGACGCGGTCCATATGCTTGGCCTGCTCGGCCACGCCGCGAAAGAAGTTACCGCCGCCCACCACGAGGGCGATTTCTACGCCAAGCTTATGAACGTCGGCGATCTCGCCGGCGATCTCGTGGATCTTGGTGACGTCGACGCCAAATCCCCGGCCTGCGGCCAGAGCTTCGCCCGAAAGTTTGAGCACGACCCGTTTGTACATTCTCTTGAAGTATCGCATACCGAAGACGTGCGTCAGAAGATGCCGGCTCGGAGCTTCGCTTCTTATAAAGGCTATGTCTATTTGGGAATGCCCGTGGACGATAGGACCGTGTTACGGGTACAGGCGGGTCTGCAACCATCCGGCGCCGTCGCGAGTGAAGAGAATGCGGTCATGCAAACGGTCGGGGCCGTCCATCCAGAACTCGATCCGCTCGGCACGGACGCGATAGCCTCGCCAAAACGGCGGCCTTGGTATTTCATCGGGATGTTGCTGCGCGAAGGCGTTCACCTTGTCGACCAGCTCCTCACGGCTCCCAAGCGGGCGACTTTGCGCCGACACTGCTGCGCTCATCTGGCTCTTGCGCGATCGGCTGTGGAAGTAGGCGTCGACCTCACTGCTTTGGAGTTCGGTGACTGTTCCTGCGACCCGTACCTGCCGGCGCAAGGACTTCCAGTGGAAACAAAGGGCCGCGCGGGGATTTTCGGCCAATTGGATGCCCTTTTGGCTTTCGGCATTGGTGAAGAAGCAAAAGCCGTTCTCATCCGACATGCTTCACCAGCACCATGCGCACGCTCGGCTCGCTATCCGCTGTCGACGTAGCCAAGGCCGCGGCGTTCGGATCGTTGGGCTCGCTGACTTCGGCTTGGCGTAGCCATTCGTGATATCGGGCGATGGGGTCTACCGCGCCCCAGTCGTCGAGAGCGTTCATAGAACGATGGTAGCCTTCGCTGCAGAGTAATGCCCCTGTCGATTCGACAGGGGCAAAGTCTTCTCTTCGTGCTGACAGGGTAGTCAAAAGCGCTTATTTCAAGGCTGATTCGACCGCCGCAATCACCTCGGGCGAATCGGGCTTTACGGCAGGCTCAAAGCGGGCCACTGGATTGCCGTTGCGGTCGAAGAGGAACTTGGTGAAGTTCCACTTGATGTCTCCGGCAAACTTCGGATCGGTCGACTTCTCGGTGAGGAAGGCGTAGAGCGGCGCCTGGTCGTCACCCTTGACCGATACCTTGGACATCATCGGGAAAGTGACATTGTATTTGTTGGTGCAGAAAGTCTTGATCTCGGCGTCGGTGCCCGGTTCCTGGCTCATGAAGTTGTTGGCGGGAATGCCAACAATCACCAGTCCCTGGTCTTTGTACTTCAGGTAGAGCTGCTCGAGCGCCGCGTATTGCGGGGTGAAGCCGCATTTGCTGGCTACGTTCACCAGCAACAGGGCCTTGCCGTGGAAGCTGGAGAGGCTCACCGGCTGGTGGTCGATCGAGTTCATGGTGAAGTTGTAGACGCTGTCCGCCGGCGCCGCTATTCCGACCGCTGCTGCCAGATAGATTCCAAGAAAGATTGCTAACTTCCGCATTTTGTCCTCCGTGCTTGATTGAGATCATACTGGGCCGCCATGGGAACGGCGGTTTTGCCGAGAGCGTACTACACTGGCAGAGACGCACGACAGCTCCAAGGAGTTACAGGATGCAGAGCAATATTATTGGTACGACCATGCCGGTGCTCGAGTTTATCCTCGAGCCGAATGATGCGATCATCGCCGAGTCCGGGGAGCTTTCCTGGATGGGCGCTTCGATCCAGATGACGACGCACACGCAGATGGGTGGCGGCGGAGGGTTCTTTGGGGCGATTCGGCGGGTGGCTGGCGGCGGCAGCCTGTTCATGACCGAGTATCGCGCTTATGGCGCGGCGGGCGAGCTGGCCTTTGCTACCAAGGTTCCGGGGCACATTCTGCCGGTTCCGGTTGGGAATGGTTATGAGTATATGGTGCATCGGCATGGCTTCCTGTGCGCGACGGAGCAGGTGCAGATCGGCATCGGGTTCCAGCAGTCGCTGGGCGCGGGCATCTTTGGCGGCAACGGGTTCCGGCTGCAGCATATCAATGGCACTGGCACTGCGTGGCTCGAGCTTTCGGGCGAGGTGGTGACGAAGGACCTTCGTCCGGGCGAGACGTTGCGCGTTCATCCAGGACATGTTGGGGCGTTCCAGACGAGTGTGAGCTTCCAGATTGCTCGGATTCCGGGGATCAGCAACATGATCTTTGGCGGGGATGGAATTTTTCTGGCGGCGCTGACGGGGCCGGGCCGGGTATGGCTGCAATCCTTGCCGATCTCGAAGCTGGCCCATGCGCTGCTCGAGTACATGCCCAGCTCGGGAGAGCAGCGCACCGAGGCCGGGGTGGTCGGCGGCATTGTCGGGTCGATTCTGGGCGGTATGAAGTAGACCCCCCTCTCCCCGGGGTTTTCTGGTTAAATCCTTGTTTTCAGTAACTTGGGTGGTGAATCTCGGGTAAGTTCTTTTTTGTCATTGACTTGGGTCATTAACTTTCGGCTAAGTTATTTGTTTTCAATGTGGGGATCCGTCTCTGCGGCTGGAGCCCCCTGTTCGGGTTAAGTTGATGGCGTGGCCAAACGTCCTCCCCTTCACGAGGGCATTCGTGGGTCGATCTTAAAGTGAAGAAATTAAGGAAAAAGCCCAGGCCTAAAGGCCTCTCTGGCTGGGTTCCTATTCGTAGGGCTTAAAGCCCTACGCTTCCACCGGGAGGGCTTTCGCCCGTTTTGACAATTCTTTGGCGGGGTGTCGTCTTTCCCTCCTCGGCTAAATCCTCCCCGTTTGAGGCAGTTATTGGCATGGCTGAATCCGTGGCCCAAAACCGATGGTTGATCGAAGCTAAGTAAGAAAAGCCAGTGGTCTAGTCGGAGCCAGTTTGGCTGAGGTTCGTTTCTGTTTTTACCCTATATCTCTATTCTACCAAATTGAGCCGTATCACTATGCCAAGTTAGGTAGTGACTATCTCGATCATTTGTTTGAGGTTGGGGAGTCCATTTACCACTTTGACACTTGACAGCTTTTAGCCGGGGCCGTCATCGCGGGGTGGCTTTCACACAAATCGATATCTCAAAAGAATCCCTTGCTGCATTCCGTTGCTAAGCGCAAGATTGGGAGGTGCAAGAACTGTCCCCTGGAAGTCTCCTTGGTCATTACAAAATCGTTTGCCGCCTGGGTCAGGGCGGTATGGGCGTGGTGTATGAGGCGGTCGACCAAAAGCTTGGCCGGCATGTCGCGATCAAGCTACTTACCGAAGCCAGCCGCGACAGCACTGCCGCTCTGGAGCGGTTCTGGCGCGAGGCGCGCGCTGCTTCTTCGCTCAACCATCCCGGCATCTGCACGATCCATGAGCTGAACGAGTCGGCGGAGACGCCGTTCATCGTAATGGAGCTGCTCGAAGGCAACAGCCTGGAAAAACTCTACCGCGGCCAGCCCATGCCCTATCCAAAGCTGCTGGAAATGGGCGTGCAATTGTCCGACGCTCTCGACGCCGCGCACCGTAAGGGGATTCTGCATCGCGACATCAAGCCGGCGAATATCTTCGTCACCAACTCGGGGCAGGCGAAGCTGGTGGATTTCGGGTTGGCGAAGCTGGAGAGCGCCACGGGCGATTCCAATGCGGGAGCCGACCCCGACTCTCCGACCGCAGTGGACCCGCTTACAAGCTCGGGATCGTCGGTGGGCACCGTCGCCTATATGTCGCCGGAGCAGGCGCGCGCGGAGCCGCTGGATGCGCGCAGCGACTTGTTTTCGCTGGGCGTCGTGCTCTACGAGATGTCGACCGGCCGGCACCCGTTTACCGGCGCCAGCACCGCGGTGGTCTTCGATCGCATTTTGAACCATGCGCCGGTCGCTCCGGTTTCTCTGAACGCGCAACTGCCAGTCGAATTCGAAGACATGCTCAACAAGACGCTGGAGAAAGACCGCGAGCTGCGCTGCCAGGCGGCTGCCGAGCTTCGCGGCGACCTGAAGCGGCTACAGCGCAAGAGCAGTTCGGGCGGCGCTTCCTTCTCGCATTCGTCTGCTGCCTCACCGGCTCCGTTCAATGCTCCTTCTTCAGGAACCTCCTCCTCGCCACCATCGCCAATCCCTAGCTCGGGGACAAACGGGCCGGTCACGACTTTGCCAGACGGAAGTTCTTCCGGAACGTCATCGCCGAACCAGGCATCGGGATTCACGGGTGCGGCTGGTGTGATTCCTGCACAACCGCGTGCGAAATCGCGTTGGCCGATTCTTGCCGTAGCTGCGCTGGTTGTTTTGGCCGCGGCTGGATTTGCCGCGTGGCGCTTCTGGCCGCGGACTCGGCCCTTCGCCGACGTTTCGATCAGCCAGGTCACCAATGCCGGGACGATCGAACGCCTTGCGCTCTCCGGCGATGGGCGCTTTCTAGCCGAGGTCAAAAACGAGGGCGGACAGCGAACCCTCTGGGTGAGAAATACCGTGAGCAATACGGATACCCAGATCCAGAGCGCTTTCGGGAACGAATACGTTGGGATCACCTTCTCGCCGGATGGCAACTATCTTTACTTCACCAGGGGAACGCCAGAGAACGACGCGCTGCACGTGCTCTACGTCATGCCCGTCTTCGGAGGCACGCCGAAGCAGTTAATCTACGACATCGACAGCATCGTCAGCTTTTCGCCTGACGGCAACCGCTTCGCCTATACCAAATGGACCCCGGAGCGCAAAGACCAGTACTCCGAAATTCATATCGCCGATAAGGACGGAAGCAACAACCAGCTGGTTTACACGACCCTGGAAGAGGCCGGCCCGCCGGTATGGTCGCCGGACGGCGGCCGGCTCGCATGGATTGGTACGGTCGGGCCAGCGGCGAAATATGCGCTGCAGCTATTCGAGATCTCTTCGAAAAAGGTGACCACGATTGCGGCGCCGGGCGATAGCCGTTTCCAGAATTCTGCCGGAGGGGAGACGAACCTGGAGTGGACGCCCGACGGCAGCCACCTGCTGCTTTTTTATCTTAAGCCGCACACCGACCACGCCCAGATTGGGATGGTCACCGTGCCTTCCGGCGAGTTTCATCCCGTGACCAACGACGTCAACTCCTACAGCCAGTTGGCGCTCTCCGCCGACGGGCACACGCTGGCCACGGTACTCACGGAGATCGCTTCCAGCATCGCTTACTACAAGCCCGAGGGTGGAGCGCCGCTCTCTACCGTCCCGCTACGGATTACCCCGAACCGAATCGCCTGGATAGATGAAGACCGCCTGCTCTTCATCGTTCCGCGCATTGCGATCGGGTCGATGGATCGAACAACCGGCAGCACGCAAAATTTCGATGCCGGGGAGATCGACCTCGGGAACGCTGTCTCCCGCTGCCCGGACGGCCACATCCTGTTTACCGGTTTTCCCAAGGGAGCGCCGGAGGCGCGCGTCTTCCGGATGGACGCGGATGGGGGAAACATCGCTCAGCTGACCACCAGCGGAATCGCACGGGGTCCGCAATGCTCCGCCGACAGTCAGCAGGTGTATTACAGCGTTGCTGAGAGCGGGGGAAACGGCGCCACACTATGGGCGGTCGCTCTGGCAGGCGGAGTGCCACGGCAAGTGCTCCCGCTGGAGAATACCTCGGGTTTCATTGTTTCAGGGGATGGGAAGCTGGCCATCTGCAGCATCAATGTATTGCCGGGAGCTCACTGGAAGATATTTGACCTGGCCACGGGCCGGACTCTTCCCGACGTTCCCCAGGATGTCAGCGACCTCATCCACGCCTTTAGCCATTTCTCGCCCGACAACCGGGCGGTGGTGATGGGGGTCGTTCGGGGCGGGGGCAGGACGCTGTTGTATCAGCCACTGGACGGATCGGCCCCGCACACAATGATCGACCCGGTGCCGGAAACCATTCGCGACTTTGGCTGGTCGCCTTCCGGCAAGCAACTGGCGGTGATGCGGGTGAAGTCCAGCTCGGATGTGGTGCTGATCGTCGATGTGAAGGGGAAATGAAGCGGCAAAGGTGAGCAGTCAGCTGGGAAAGATTGGTCGAGCGCTTTGCGATCTGCTCTGCTCCTTCTGCGGAAGGCGGGATAAAAGCTTGTCGATTACCCTGTGATTCCCTCCGAGCAGACTCTGGTGGACCGATCCGAATAAAAATCTTCGGCGAAAGCTGGACCTGCCGTGAGGTTCCTTGCGGTCCGGCCGATTTGCCGAATGCTGAGCCGCGGAATGGCGAAGCCGTCTTCGTGAGATGGTTTGGTTCTTGGCAGTCCGGCAGGGTTGGAATTCTTCGACCCAAAAGAGGCATCCGAATGGCGCTCAATCTGGGGATTTCAAGATCGGGCCTTTCGTTCACAATGCCCGTAAAGCGATCGAGCCTGTTGGCAAGGAAGCTCGACTGCGCGGAGGGGTTATGAGTCCCGTTCTTTCCCAGTCTTCCGTCCCTGCGACCTCAATACATCGGGTGGAGGCGGACGGAGTGAACGTGTTCTACCGTGCGGCAGGCGACCCGAGTGCACCGGTTGTGCTGCTTCTGCATGGATTTCCGGCATCGTCGTTCATGTTCCGCGAACTCATTCCACGACTGGCAGACGAGTTTCGAGTCATTGCACCCGACTTGCCGGGTTTTGGATTCACGGAAGTACCGAAGAAGTACAAGTATTCATTCGACGCGTTGGCGCGGACGGTCGAGTCGTTTACCGATGCGCTGGGCTTGAAGCGCCATGCGATCTATGTCTTTGACTACGGGGCCCCGACGGGCTTTCGCCTGGCGATGGCTCACCCGGAACGGGTGACGGCTATTGTTTCCCAAAACGGCAATGCCTACGAAGCGGGGCTTGGCGACGCGTGGGGGCCGATCCGGAAATATTGGGCCGAGCCTACCGAGGAAAACCGGGAGGTGCTGCGGAAAAACGTCCTGACCCTGGAAGGCACGCGCTGGCAATACACGCACGGTGTGAAGGATCCGGAAACCGTCGCTCCTGAGTCTTACACGTTGGACACGGCTTTGCTGGAACGCCCTGGAAACAAGGAGATTCAGCTTGACCTGTTTCTGGATTATGCCTCGAATGTGAAGCTTTACCCCAAGTTTCAGGAGTATTTTCGCAAGTCACAGCCGCCTTTGCTTGCGATCTGGGGCAAGAACGATCCCTTCTTCATTCCTGCGGGAGCGGAGGCATTTCAGAAAGACCTGCCGCAAGCCCGGGTGCAGTTTCTGGATACGGGCCACTTTGCGGTGGAGACGAACGTGGTCGAAATCGCCGCTGCGATGAAGGAGTTTCTTGAGAATGCGGGTGTGGGGCGCCGGACGGATAAGGCGAGCGGGCGATGACTTCCTCTCTTCAAGACACTACCGTGGTGGCGGTGCATGGAGCCTGGGCGGATGGATCCTGCTGGAGCAACGTTATTCTGCCGTTGCGGCGCAAGGGACTGAAAGTCACCACCGCGCCTATTCCTCTCACCTCTCTGACGGACGATACCAACGCTCTTCGCCGCGTGATCGAGAGGACGAGTGGGCCGGTCATCCTGGCAGGGCACGCTTACGCGGGCGCGGTGATCGCCGCAGCCCATGACGAGCGAGTGCGATCGCTGGTCTACATTGCCGCTTTGGCGCCCGATGAGGGGGAGACGGTTGCCGATGTCTTTTATCGGACCCCTCCGCATCCCAGTGCTCCCAAGCTCGCGCCTGATGCGTATGGATTGATCTGGATGCCGGAAGAGGGATTTGGCCATGCTGTCGCTCACGAGGCATCGCCGGACCAACTCGCGATTATGGCGGCGGTGCAGCGGCCGATCGCGGTGCAATGCATTCAGGAGAAGGCGCCCGCGCCGGCATGGAAAACGACGCGCTCGTGGTATCTGGTCGCCGAAGAGGACCGCATGATTCCTCCCGAGACGCAGCGGTTCATGGCGGCGCGGATGGGCGCAACGGTGCGCTCGCACCGCGTAGATCACACTCCGATGTACACGGCGCCAGAGGTGGTGGTGGACGTGATTCTGGAAGCTGCCCAATGAACGCCTGTAGCCGGCACTTGCAGGCTGGGGCTGCAGCTTTGTTTCCGGCGATGTAGCTGGGGCTGATGAAACCAATGAGGAACCCATGAAAACCAACTCCGTTGCTATTGTTACTGGCGCCAGCCAGGGGATCGGCCGCGCTACTGCAGTGCGGCTGGCGCGGGATTTTTCGGCGGTTGTGCTTGCCGCGAGAGATGAGGGCGAGCTCGAGAAGACTGCTGCTGCGGTGAAATCCGCGGGCGCCGAGGCGCTGGTCTTCGGTCTCGACCTGCGCGAACCCCACGCGGCCGAGGTCGTGGTCAAGGGCTCCCTGGACCGCTTTGGCCGAATCGACGCGCTGCTCAACATTGCCGGCGCAGTTCCGCAGATCGACCTGTTCGAGATGACCGATGCGCAGTGGGACGATGGCCTGGCGCTGAAGCTTCACGGCGCCCGCCGTCTGACGGTGCTGGCCTGGGATGCGCTGAAGGCTTCAGGAGGGTCGGTTGTTTTGGTCTCGGGAAGCGCCGCACTCGATCCTAAGCCGGGCTTCGCGGCGGTCGCGGCAGTCAACGCCGCGATCATCGCGCTGGCAAAGGCATTTGCCGAGCAAGGCATCAAGGACGGTGTGCAGGTGAATAGCGTGGTTCCGGGGGCAGTCATGACCGGTCGCCGGGAGTCTTTCTTCAAGAAATGGGCGCCGGCGCACAACCTGACGGTTGAGGAAGCGATGAAGAAGTTTCCGGAGGAAGCGGGCATCGCCCGTTTCGGGAGACCGGAAGAGATTGCCGATCTGATGGCTTTCCTGGTGTCTCCTGCGGCGAAGTGGATGACGGGATCGTGTGTGCGGATGGACGGCGGGGAGACTAAAGGCGTCTAGTGTCATCGCGGCGAGGTCTGATTCGCCATCTGCGAAGGAGAACAGCTCCTGCGGGTCACAGCACTCTTGTCGCGCTCTGTCGACCCCTGAAGATCAGCCGGACCCCAACGCCCTCCTGGTTCTCCGGCGTGACCGAGAAATAGCCGGTCCAGGGTTCTTCCGCACCCTCGGCAATGATAGATACCCTGAGTCCAAACCGAGGCAGCGGAAGTTGATCTTTCGCGTTCCATCGCGCCCAGTGACGCTCGGCCGAAGGGCCTGCTTGAATGAGCGCCATGTGGAATAAAGAACCGGCGTAAACCTCACCAATGGTAGCGATCAATATCTGCCCGGTGTCGCCTTTCGCAATCGTGATCCACTCATCACGGTTGCGGCCCCATCCCAACGGGTATACCCCCGTGAGGACAGAATTGGTGTTTTGGGATGAGACGATTTGACCTGTCGCGTGGAAGACAGCTTCCTTAGCCAGATTTCTAACATCGAGGAACTGAAGGCGACTTGGCCCATCTGCCGGTGTAACTTCCATCTTTTCCCGAGCGTGGCCGACATCGGTCGGCGGCGGTACTGCGGTGGATGCCTCGTGTTTCCGCTTTGTGAAAGTAGCACGCAGGCCTCGAAAGATTCCGTTCCCGACAGTTTCAGTTCTCATGGCAGGACGGCCTCAGCCGTAACGCCAGGCAGAATCGATCGAGAGAGTTGCGCTTCCGTTTCGGCCAAGGGTTTCCAGGTCTCAGATACCTCGATCCTTCTGACTACCTTTAGCAACTCATCCATAGAGACGGCCCGGGAGTAGTAAAAGCCCTGGGCTTCGTCGCAACCTTTGTCGAGCAGAATGTCGCAGACATCGGAGGTCTCCACGCCTTCAGCGATAACGTTGATATTCAGACCGTGAGCGAGGGCGATGATTGCATGCGCAACCGCGCCACTATTGAGATCGCAATTGATATTCGAGATAAACGATCTGTCGATCTTGATCCGGTCAACCTTGAAACGCAGGATGTAAGACATGCTGGAGAACCCGGTGCCAAAGTCGTCGATAGAAACTCGCACACCAAGGTTACGAAGACGGTCCAAGGCGCGAATCACCTTTGGCGATTCGCTTACCAGAATGCTTTCCGTAATCTCCAGTTCCAGAAGGGCCGGTTCAAGGCCGCTTTCCGTTAATGCCTCTTCGATAACCTTGTCTAAGTTATCCTGCTCAAATTGTCGCGGAGACAGGTTGACGGCGACGATGAGCGATCGTCCCAACCTCGAATTGAAGTGTGCAGCCTGACGGCAAGCAGTGCGTATCACCCATTCTCCAATGGGCAGGATCAGACCAGTTTCTTCGGCGAGCGGAATAAAGTCATTTGGGGGAACGGATCCCATCTTATTGCTATGCCAACGGAGCAGGGCCTCGATGCCGATGACCTCGCCGTTGTTCAGAGAAATTTGAGGCTGATAAACAAGCTCGAACTCATTTTGCGCAAGGGCGCAGTCCAGAGCACTTTTCATCATGCGCTTCTTGTCATTGGCCAAAGCCATGGACTCGGAGAAGACCCGGTGGGAGTTGCGTCCGTCGGACTTTGCGCTATACATTGCGGCGTCGGCGTTGCGGAGCAGGGTGTCTTCATCGTCTGCGCGCTGCGGATAAATGCAGACGCCGATGCTTGCTGTCATTGAGTGGATTTCACTGTTGATCGTGATGGGTTGCCTGATCGCCTCGAGAAGTTTCCGGGTGATATGCTCCGCTTCGTCGACGGAATATATGTCCTGAAGCATCACGACGAACTCATCGCCGCCCATGCGGGCAACCGTATCGGAGCGGCGAAGCGAAGCTCGAAGGCGGTTGGCGATGGAAACGAGCACTGCGTCTCCGGCATGATGGCCTATGGTGTCGTTGATGTGCTTGAAATTGTCCAGGTCCACCATTAGCAACGCGACGCTGCTTTGGTTGTACCGGGCTTGACCGAGCGCCACATGCAGGCGATCACGAAGCAGGGTGCGGGTAGGCAGGCCGGTGAGCGCATCGTGGCGCTCGATATGGGAGATGTGTTCTTCGACGCGTTTTCGCTCCGTGATGTCATAAGCCACGCTCAAGATCCCCAGCATGTTTCCTGCCTCGTCTGTGAGTGGTGACACGATGAGTTGAACGTCAAGCTGAGAACCGTCCTTGCGGATATAAGTCCATTCGGTGTTAGCCGTAAGGCCGAGGCCGGCAATCATCTTGAAGACTTCCATGCCAGGGCTTACATGGCTTCGAAATTCCCGGCTTAGCTCGGCGGCGCGTTGTGCCACTTCCTGGGAGTCATGGAAGAGAAAGAGACTCTTGCGCCCGACCACTTCCTCTTTGTCATACCAGAGCATTCGTTCGGCTGCGGGGTTCATTTGGGAGACGATGCCGTCAAGATCCACGGCAATGATCGCAAAGGGAGAACTGATGGTGAATGCCTTGTCGAACGCCAGGTTTCTGGTGGTGGCGGCTTCCGTTTTCTTCACACCTGCTTTGGATCGCACGAAGAGGGCAAGCACTGCTGTAATGACGGAACCAAGTGCGATCCCAAAGATAAAGTCTCTGGCTGGCGAAGGCTGAAAACTCGACAGGAGGATGAAGCCCATTAGAGCTGACCCGCAGGTGAAGGCGGACAGCCCGAACGCAACTCTCACGTTAGCCAGCGGGCGCGCGCGCCGATCCCATAGCGCAATCCGGGCCAAATTGATAGACATGCTCATAGTCTGGAAACCAACTCGACGCGGGAGAATATTGAATAGTCAAAGTCTCGACAAGTCGTAACACGACTACGTCCGAAGACTCGCTGCGATGAGAAGGTGGCTGCCGAGAGCGTACAAGCCAGGAGGAAGCCGGCATCAAGGGGATAAAGGAGCTTCAAAAGGCAATTCGCACATGCAGGCCTACGTGATCGATCGGCCCATCGAACCGAATGGCGCCGAATGACGACAAGGCGGCAAATGGTTCCAAGGCCTCGCGCTCATCGGGCCGAACCCATTGATAAAAACGCTAACACCTCTGACGCCGCGATGAAAGGCTGCGATGCCGAAATGGAACTCTAGATATTACTTTGGTTACTAGAGTCTTGTGGCGATGCGGTCTTGAGTGAGTCCCGCTAATCTTGGGCTTGGTCTCAATACAGAATCTTCAGCGAGAACTGGATCTGGCGGGAGGTTCCGGCGGTTCGGCTGATTTGGCCGAAGCCGGAGGCGAGGATGGTGTTGGTGGGCAGGCCCATGTTCACGATGTTGAAGAGGTTGAAGAACTCGGAACGGAACTGGACGTCGAAGAGTTCTCCTCCGCTCGCGCGGCTGCCGACGGGGGTGTCTTTGATGAGCGAGAAATCGAAGTCATAGTAGGCGGGGCCGCGGAAGGTGTTGCGGCCGAGCGCGCCGAAGTAGCCGGAGTTGGGGCCGGTGCCTCCGGGCTGGTTGATGGGGATGGAGAAGTAGGAGGCGTTGTTGGCGCCCATGCCGAAGTAGTCTTGGCGGACCTTGCGCGCGGTGGAGAGCTGCGGGATGCCGATCTGGTTGGGGCGGTCGACACCGTTGGAGCCGGCGCCGGTCTGCTGGATTCCGGAATAGATGGTGAAGGGCGCGCCGCTGCTGATGGTGGAGATGCTGAGCAGCTCCCAACCCTGGGTGATGCGGCGGCTGACGGGTTGCAGGAACTGCGCCTTCTCAATCTGGAGGTCTTGCGCGGCGCTGAGGGTGAAGCCGTTGGCAACATCGAAGGCGGATGGGCCCTTTTCCGAGTGGGTGTTGAAGGGGTTTTGCGGGAACGGGATCGAAACCGCTCCGGTGGCGTTGCCGTTGGGGTTGAGGCCGCTGGCGTCGTCGAGGGATTTCGAGTAGGTGTAGCTCGCCTGGATGGTTGGCCCGTTCTCGACGATCGTGCCTTGGAGCGAAGTTTGCAGGGCGTGGTAGCTGGAGTGGGAGGTCGCCTCGATGACCTGCTCGGTGCCGAAGCCGCCGATGGCGTTGCCGTCGGGACCGAACTGGGTGTAGCGTGCGAAGCCTGCGCCTGCGCCGGAGTAAGCATTGGGGAAATAGGAGCGAGGAATGCGCACGGCGGCGGTGCCGATATAGGTCGCGTCGGCGGTCATTTTGCCGATGGCGCGCTCGAGGCCGAGCGTCCAGGTTTGGAGATAGCCGTTGCCGAAACGGCGGTCGATTCCGGCGAGGTTCAGCGGGGTGAGTTGCGCTCCGGGGGTGAGCGCGGCGAGGTCGCGCTGGTAACGCTCGATATCGAGCACGGTGTTGGCGGGGACGGTGTTGGTCTTTCCGCTGGCGAAGACGTTTTGACCGGATGGGGTGTAGAAGTTGGGCAGTTCTCCGGAGGTGATCTGGAAGCCGTAGTTGACGGGCGCGATCTGCGAGGTAGTGAGGTGCGGATAGATCGTGAACGGGACTGCGCCGGTAAGGAAGTTATCCTGCCAGATGTTGGGGGGGATCGTGGTGATGCCGCCACCGACGCGGAGGTGCAGTTTGGGGGTCACCAGCCAGTCGACCTGGACGCGTGGGCCGAAGCTGTCGAGGTTGGTCTTGTAGCCGGGCTGCGGGTTATCGAGGTATTGCTGCGTCTGGCCGGCCGGAGGGTTGACCTCCAGGAATCCCGAGGTGCGACGAGCGCGTTCGGTGATGGGCGAATAAATCTCCCAACGCAGACCGTAATCGAAGACGAAGCGGTCGGAGACCTTCCAGGTGTCCTGTGCGTAGACTCCGCCGGCGTTGCGGGAGATGGCTGCAGGGCCGATGTGGTATCCGCCTGAGGTGTAGGGCGGAGCAACTGCAACGGTGTAGACGAAGGGCCTTCCAGTGAGTAAGGCGGAGAGCGTGTCGGGGAGGGCCTGCCCGGCGGCGATGTCGTGGGTCCCACTTTGCGAGGGGATGTCGACGGGCGAGTAGGTGGTGCCGCCTCCGAAATCGTATTCGCCGTTGGGACTGATGCCGAAGTATGTGGTGTCGCGGTTGAGCCTGACTTCGCCGCCCGTCTTGATGGTGTGCCTGCCGGCGATGATGGTGAAGTTCTGTTGGCCCTGGAAGAGATTGCCGTAGGCCGACATTACCGATCCGCCTGCGGTGTTGAATCCTTCGTATAGGCCGTCGTTGAACTTGACTGCCGGGTCGGTGTGGTCGGGAGTGGGAAACTGCGGTGTAGTTCGGGTAAAGCTGATTGAGCTTTGGAAGGTGAATCGAGGAGAGACGGTGCGGGTGTAGGTCACGATGCCGTTGCGCTGATGGTCGACGTAGACGACGCCAAAGTTTGGGTCGATGGCGGTCTGATCGGGATTGGTGGTTGGTCCGAAGAGGTTGTTGAAGTTGAACCGGGCCATGAGCTGAGACTTCTCGGATAGCTGGTGGTCGAGGCGGATCGAGAACTGGTTGGCATTGGTGACGACTTTGGATGAGGCGGCGTAGGTGTTCGCGCCATAAGGGCCGGTGGGGTTGTTCGGCAATGGGTAACGGGCGAGGACCGCGGCGATTTGCGGATCGGGAGTGATGATCAGACGTCTCCGGGATAGGCCCTGGCGTCGTAGCCATCGCGTTCGAGTTGAGTGGGAACGGGCAGCACCTGGGTGGTGCCGAGGACCTGGCGAAAGCCCTGATATTGGCCGAAATAGAATGTCTTTCCGCGGCCGTTGTAGATGTGGGGGATGACGACCGGCGCCGCCGTTGGTGAAGCCGAATTCGTTGCGGCGAAAGGGTGGGATTCTGCCTGGGTCGGCGATGGTGGCGTGGTCGAAGTAGTTGCGGGCGTCGAGCGCGGAGTTGCGCAGGAACTCAAAGATCGAGCCGTGAAAGCCGCTGCTGCCGGAGCGGGTGACGATGTTGGTGAATCCTGCTGCGCCGCGGCCGATCTCGGCGGGCATCCAGCCGGAGGGGATTGATCTCTTGAACGGCGTCGACGTTGAAGTTGGAGAAGGTCGCGCCGCCCATTTCGGGGTCGCTGGTGTCGGCGCCGTCCATGGCGAAGGTGGCCTCGACGCCGCGCTGGCCGTTGATGGCAAACTGCTGGGTGAAGTTGGTCGCGCCGTTGGCGTCGGTCATGGTGCCGGCGGCGAGAAGCAGGAACTGGCTGAAGTCGCGCTTGTTTAGAGGGATGGCGCTGACGGTCTGGCTGGAGAGCTGCTCCCCGCCGGTCGTTTTCCCGACGGTGCGCCGGGGAGGCCCGGAAATGTAACGGTGACGGTGCCTTGTTGGTCGAGGGTGATGGTAGCGGAAGGCGAATCCGCAGTGAGATCGATGGGTGCGGTCGCGTTGTGGGCGACTCCGGCGATGACGACGGCGAGCTGATAGTTTCCGGGCGGCGACGGGGTTTGAAAGCTCCGTCAGGCCCAGTCTCGGCGACCAGCTCACCGTGGCCGCCGATGAGATGGATCTGCGCGC
>CAVREU010000004.1:0-677887 GCA_963720245.1 uncultured Acidobacteriaceae bacterium | reverse complement strand
GGAGATTTGGCCTGACCAGCGTGGATCATGTCGAGGGTGATGGCGACCAGTTCGAGGCGAGGGGTGAGGATGTCTGGGGTTGGTGCTTCCACTGCGAGAGTGGGCTTGGTTGCTTCAATGTTCATGTGGGTCCGCTTTCCGGTTGGGCGAGACTTTGTCTTCAGCGCGGGCTTAGGAGCATCGCGCTGCGAGATTACAAAGAGGCCGAACTAGCGGATGGCAGACATAGGCAATGTTTGAGAGTGTGGCGCAGATGCACCGAAGAGTCAACCCAAACTTTGGAGATCTGCGTCTGCCGTGGAGGCCGGGGATTTGCGAAACCGGTCGATGAGTTGCTTCGGAAGGTCTGAGCCGGTGAGTTGCAGCACTGCCGCCGAAACCGCAGTCCAAGCCACTGTAGCAACCACCAGCAGAAACAGGTCGTTCCATCGCCCTCCGGCTGGGGGCATGAGGCGCTCCACCAGGTAAATGGAGCCAAAGCCGGCAAGAGCGGCGAAGGCCGACCTTGCGAGTCTTTGAAATGAAGTCCGGAGAGCGCGACCATTTTTCTCTGGTGGAGGAGGACTGCGAGACTCACGGTCTGTATCACGATGCCGAGATCAGAGGCGATGGCCAGCCCCATAGCCCCTTTTGCGCGATAAAGAGACCAGTAGATGGGCAGCGAAACCAGAACGACGAGAGTACCCGCAATCATTGGGGCGAGAGTGTTGCCGGCTGCGTAAAAGGCGCGGGCGTAAAGGGTCTGGGCCGACCAGAAGCAGAGCGAGACGGAGAAGATCGCGAAGTAGAGGGCCATCTCGCGGGCGCTTTGGCGGTGAAAGAGGCCGCCGCGAAAGATGAGGTCTACGAGCGGGAAGGCGAGACCGATCATCCACCCGGTGAGCAGGAGCGAAAAGGCGACTACGCGCGAGAGCGATGAGTTCACATTGCGGGAGAAGGCGTCGGGGTCGTTCTTTATAAAGAGCGATGCGAGGAAGGGAAGTGTTGCAGCGCCCGCGGCCTGGCCGAGGGCGACCGGCGCGGTGAAGAGGCTCTTGGCATAGGCGAGCAAGGTAATCGCGCCATGGTCGCCGGAGGCGAAGTAGTTCATGATCCAACTGTCGAAGGAGACCAGGGAAACTCCCAACATCAGCGGGATCGAGAGGCGCACCCACTCGCGGAGGCCGGGGTTGGACCAGTCGAGGATGGGCCGATAGCGAACTCCGGCGCGGTGGGCGCCGATGGCGTTCATCAGGAACGGTCCGATAAAGACGCCGGCGAGGGCTCCCCAGGCGAGCGATCGAATGCCGATGAGCCTGGCGAGGAAGACTCCGCCGAAGATGATGCCGAGGTTATAGATCAGTGGGGTGACGGCCTGGAGGGCGAACTGCTTGCGCACCAGCATTACGGAGCCGAAGACTCCACCGGCGAAGAAGAGCAGTTGACCGGGGAGCAGGACGCGGGTCATCGCGGTGCAGAGTGCGGCTTGTTCCGGGGAAAAGCCTTTGAACCACCAGCGGACATAGAAGGGTGCGAAGATTTCAGCGAGCAGGATCGCGCCGCCCAATACGAGCAGCATCGAGGTGAGAATGACCGACATCGCGCGCGCGCCCTCTTCGTCACGGCCTGAGTCGCGATAGCGGCTGAGGATGGTCACAAAGGTGACCGACGCCGCTCCGCCGACGAGAAAATACGCGATCATGTCGGGCAATTGAAAGGCGGAGTTGAAGGCGTCGGTTTGCGGGCCTGCTCCGAAGAGGTAGGCGATGTATTTGACCCGCACCAGGCCGATGATGCGCGAGAGAAAGGCCGAGAGCATCAGGAGCAGGGTTGCGGTGAACGCGGTATGGCGGTGCGAGGGGCGAAAGATGCGCGCCGCGCGCTGCCAATACGACACGGATACGGAAGGGGCGCCGGGCATCGGGGATGGGTCGATTCTACAGAAGCGGATCGATGCCGATGCGCTCGGGACTAGAGTCCGGGGATGGGGTGGAGGGTGAGTCAGTAGCTATGTGCGGAGCGGCGATTCTCAACCGTACGCCGCGACTGCGTTGTCCTCGCTGTCGTAGACGGAGAAGAGGGTCAGAATGCCAACCATCTTGAAGGTCTTTTCGGTGAAGGAGGACGGGTTGACGAGCTTTACATCTCCACCGATCTTTTTTGACATGCGTAAGGCGTTCACGATAGCGCCGATGGCCGAGGAATCCAGGACAGGCATCGCTTCGAGGTTGAGAACGATATAGATGTGCCCGCTGTTGAGCGCGGACTGGACAGCTTTGTTGAATTCATCGACTGAGGGGCCGGATTTGAATGGCCCTTTCACCTTCAACGTGCAGATATTGCCGCTTTGCTTGATGTCGAGGTCCACGCGTTCCCGCCGGGCGAAAAATTGCTTTACATCAGGGTTGCCCCTTGTTACGCTTCGGCTACTTCAGCATCCATCCCCCAGTGTCTGCCGTCAAGTGGCCTGGCGGGCAGACCTCTGATGAACGATGATGCCGTCAACCGATGCCAGCCTGGAACTAGCCGCTTCACTCCTGGCCGCGAACGACCCAGCGGCGCGATCTGCGCTGGTTGCCGCAGCAGTCGTCGAGGCGCTTCCCGAGTGCGCCTGCGTCGTTCATCGATTCCGGCCCGATAATGGCGAGACCTGCTGGACGGCGATCGGCGTGGCCGGCGACGTCTCTCTGGAACTGCTCTCGATGGCGACTGAGAGCCGGCTGCTGGCCCCTTTGCTCGCGGAGGAGCCCACTGGGGCGATCTATACGGGCGGCAAGCTACAGCGCGAGGACTATGCTCATCTCCACGTCAATCGCTCGATTGCCTCGCTCGCATATCTTCCGTTGTTCGACCGGGAGAGCTTACTGGGCGCTATCGAAATTATTGCGTTTGTGGGGATATTAAGTTCCGCGGACCTGGCCACGCTGGATCCTATCGCGCAGCTGGCACCGCCGCATTATTGGCCGCTGAAGACTTTGATCACGGCCGACAGGACCTTCTCGATTCGATCCACCGCATGACCCAGCTGTACGACCTGGAGAAGTCGCTCAACGCGACCCTGGAACTGGACGAGGTCACCAAGCTGGCAGCGGAGAAGACCGTTGCCATGTTGCAGTGCCAGGCCGTTCATCTGTGGCTCTTCGATGGCGCGCACTTGCGTCTGATGTCGACGAGCGGAACGGATGACTCGGTCGAGCTTCGCATGACCAGGAGCCGGGCGAGGGCTATGTCGCCGATATGGCCGAAGAGGGCGAGTCGGTGCTGATTGTGGATGCGGAGGATGAGCGGTTGCTTCTGCGAAATGCCGCTCTAGGAGAAGACCCTGTGACCGCGCCGATTACCAACGCGCTTCTCGTTCCGCTCATGCAGGAGGATGCGGAGATTGGCGTGCTGGAGGCGGTGAATAAGGACGGAGACGCTCCCTTCGACGACGACGATCAGTTCTTTCTTACCGCCATCGCGGAGACCGTCTCGAGCGCGCTCAAAAATGCGAGCCTGATGTTCGCGGAGCGCAAGCTGGAGATTCTTGAAGCGCTGGTTCGGATCAGTTCGGAGATCACTTCGACTCTGCGGCTCGAGCGGCTTTTGCAGATCATCGTCAATAGCCCGCAAAACGTTCTGCCATTCGAACGCTGCGCGATTGCGCTCGACCATCGCGGTCGCCTGCAGTTGAAGGCGGTCTCGGGGATGACATCTCTTCCGCTGGGCGACGCCCAGGTGTCCCAGCTGAACGAACTTCTGCGTTGGCTTTCGACCCAGGAAGGCGCCTTGCATCTTCGGCGCCGTGAGGACGGGGCGGAGACCGCAGACGAACTTCCCGAGGCCGTCGTGCAGCATTTCGAGGCGACGGGTTATGGGGCGTTGTATTCCCGGACACTGGCCGACGACCAGGGGCGCGTCGGGGTGTTGCTTTACGAGGCGACGGATCCCGATTTCCTTGACCTGCCGCACACCGAGATGATCAAGATCCTCGCCGGCCAGGCGACCGTGGCGATCCGCAACGCTTTGCTTTACCGCGAGGTCCCGCTCATCGGCCTGCTGGAGCCGCTGGCGCAGCGGAAGCGAGCGTTATTAGGCACCACGCGGAAGCGGCGCGTCAGCTTTGCGGTCGGCATCGCTGTAGCGGCGCTGTTCCTGATATTTTGTCCGTTGCCTATGCGGATCTCTGGCGATGCTACGGTTGCACCGCAGCAGGTGGTGACGATCGCCGCACCGGTTGACGGCAATGTCGCGGCAGTCTTCGCTCACGAGGGGCAGCGCGTCGGCGCCGGAGAGATACTGGGGACGATGAATGACTGGCAGTGGCGCATGAATCTGGCGTCGGCCGAGGCCAAGTATCGAAGCGCTGAGTTGGGCATGGAAAACGATCTGGCCCGAGGCGCCGCGTCGGCGGGAGCGGACCGCGCACAGATGGAGTATCTCCGCTCGGAAGTGGCGCGCAACCGTGCGCGGCTGGAGAGTGCGAAGCTTCGCTCGCCCATTGCCGGCATTGTGATCACGCCCGAGTTGCAGAATGCCGCGGGCGAACACCTTGACGCCGGCGGCGCCTTTGCCCAGGTATTGGACCTGTCGAGCGCGGTTGTCGATATTGCCGTTCCACAGCGCAACGCCGCGCTGCTGGTTCCGGGTCAGACGGCGGCGATCAAGCTGGACAGCTATCCCCAGCGTTCCTGGCACGGAAGGGTGGCCATCGTCAGCCCCCAGGCGCAATCCGTCGACGGAGACCGTACTTTTGCGGCGCGTGTTCCGCTGGCCAACGACCAGGCCGTACTACGCAGCGGGATGAGCGGCCGGGGCAAGGTCTTCATCGGCTATCGGCCCGCGGGATACGTGCTGCTCCGGGTTCCCGCACTGTGGCTGTGGCAAACTTTGTGGGACTGGATAGGTTGGTGACGGCAATGAGCTCTCGAAGCGCGCGTGCAACAATCTGGACGATCGGGAGTCTTAGCGCGGCACTGGCGCTGTCACTTGCGGGCTGCGACGACCATCCGGCTGTACAGGCGAGCGCCGCGCCAGCATCCACATTGCCCGCTCCGGCCGCTCCAGCGGCAAATGCGCCAACTTCGCCGAGTCTCACCGTAGATCCGAAGCCTTTACCACTACCGGCCCCCTGGTAGCCGAGCAGCAGGCGGACGTGGCCGTCGAGCGCGACGGACTCGTGGCCCAAGTCGCGGTGCAGATCGGGGACCGGGTGCGGCGCGGCCAACTGCTTGCGTTGCTGGACGACCGTGCGCTGCGGGCCGCGGTCGATTCGCAGAAGGCCAAAGTGGCTTCGCTGCAGGCGCAGGTGAAGGAGTGGGAGTCAGAACAGAAGACGGAGGAGGCCGATCTTCGGCGCATGGACATCATGCTCAAAGACGACATCCGCAGCCAGGAAGACTGGGAGCATACGAAGTACAAGCTGGACGAGACGATGGAAGAGGTGGTCCGCTATCGCGCCGACGAGACCGCTGCCGAAGCCGACCTTCGATCAGCCAACCTGCAGTTGGAGCAGTCCCGGGTCGCGGCGCCCTTTGATGGAGTGGTGGGGCGCAGTTCGATCCGTCTGGCGCAGGAGGTCAAGAAGGGAGATGTACTCTTCTGGATCACCGCCGAGGCTCCGTTGCGCGTGCTCTTCACCGTGCCGGAGACGGCGATGGCGGCCTTCCCAGCGGGCGCGGCGCTGGAGTTGAGCACCGCTGACTACCCCGGCCTTCGCCAGCCGGCGCGTATTCTTCGAGTCAGCCCGGTGGTCGATCCTGCCAGCGGCAGCGTGCAGGTGATCGCCGCCGTCGTCCAGCCCTCGAAGCTGCTTAAGCCCGGCATGTCGATGCAGGTCCGGCTCGCTCCATGAACCTGAGCGAGGCGCTCGATGCGGCCCTGCCGGAGATGCCCAAGGCGCGCTATACGCGCGACCGCCTGCCGCGCCTCGATCCGGAGCTGATCATTCGCGAAGACACGCTCGATGGGGAGCCGATTGTCGGCGTCTTGCAGCGGGACAAGGGAAGCTTTTTTCGCCTGTCTCCGAGCCAATGGCGGCTGGCGGAGCTCTTCGATGGTTTCCGGACTTTTGAGGAGGTTGCCGCTTCTTACAACGAAGAGACCGGCGCGCAACTCGCTCCGGAAGAGGTCCGGAGCTTTGCCGACAATCTGGACGAGGTGGGTCTGTGGTACAAGTCAGCGCAGGAAAAGAACCTTGCGCTGAGCGAGAAGCTGATGGCGCAGCGCAGCCGCCGCGCGCAAAAGACGTCGAGCGTCAACATCGCTCACATCTACTTTTCCGCATGGGAACCGGACCGCTACCTGACATGGCTCGAGCGGCGGTTTGGCGGCTTCATTTACAGCAATTGGTGCGTTCTTGCCGTCATCCTGCTCTTCTGTTTTGAGGCCTCGGTTTTTGTATCCAAATGGAACATCATCGGCCCGGATGTTCCGCTTTACTTCAACTTCACGCACAAGAGCTTTGGCGACCTTGTGGAGTTCTGGCTGCTGCTCATGGTTATGGGCTTTATCCACGAGACCGCCCACGGCATCACCTGCAAGCACTTCGGAGGCGAAGTGCACAACATGGGGTTGATGTTTCTGTATCTTGTGCCGTGCTTCTTTGTCGACGTGACCGAGAGCTGGGTCTCCGCCACGAGGATGCAACGGCTGGCCACGATCATCGCGGGTGTCTGGAGTGAGATGGTGATCTGCGGTTTCGCCATGCTGGTTTGGTTGAACACTCCGCAGGGTCAATGGCTGCACGAGCTCACTTACAAGATGATCCTGCTAACCGGCCTGGCGGTGATCGTGATGAACATCAACCCGCTTCTCAAGATCGACGGCTATTACTTCCTGACCGAATTTATCGGCATCCCTGATTTGAAGGAGCGTTCGACGCAGTTTGTCTCGGGGTGGTTTCAGCATCACATCCTTCGTCTTCCGGTGGAGGTGATTTCCATTCCACGGCGGCGTGCCCCGCTTTTCGTTCTTTATGCGCTTGCCTCCGGCGCCTACAGTTATCTCCTGCTGTTTACATTCATTCGCTTCACCTATAACGTCACTTCGCATTGGATGGCGGAGTCTGCGATCCTCCCTGCCGGCCTGCTTGCCTTCACCATGTTTCGCTCTCGCATCCGCTCGTTGCGCGAATTGGTGGTGAGGATATGGAATGACAGTGCCAGCGCGTTGCTGCGTTGGCGTCCGGTGCCGTTCCTGATAGCCGCCGGGCTGCTGGCGATACTCTTTGTTCCTCTTTGGCGCGACCGCGAGAATGCCTTCTTTGTCGTCGAACCGGGCCGCTCCTCTGCCTTGCATGCAGGTGTCGATGGACGGGTGGAGTCTGTTTTTGTCAGCGAAGGACAACGGATCCGAGCGGGCCAGCCGTTGCTGACGATGACCAGCACCAACGCCGCGTCGATGCGCTCGGGCGCCGAGGCCGAGACCAGCGGGGCTGACGCTCGCGTCTTTGAGGCCGAGCTGCATGGCCAAAGCGCCGGGGCGTCCGCCGCCGGAGACGCCGCGGAAGCTGCGAGTGATGCGAGGCTTGCCCATGAAGCACAATCTTCCTTGCTGCTCGCGGCGCCTGCGGATGGAGTTGTGCTCACTGCGGACCCTGAGTCCCTGGTTCGGCAGGACGTTGGCTCGGGCCAACTGCTGCTAACTATTGCCGATGACGGTCCGCGCTCGGTCCGCGTCTTTGTGCCCCCGTCTGCGCTGGACCGCATCCCGCCGGATGCCGAGGTCGCGCTCGCCCTGCCGGGCCACTTCACGGTATTGCGTATGAGGCTGCCGCCAATTGAGGGCGAGGCGGTCGATCTACCCGCAGGGCTGGTTAGCAAGCAGGACTATAAGGGTCTTCAACTGCCGACCTTTTATTTCGCTCGGCTGCATTTGCCGGCTTCTGCGGGAAATCTGCCTCTGGGCCTCTCCGGTGAGGCAAAGATATTTGGGAAGCGGCGCAGTCTTGCCGAGCGCGTCTACACGGTGGCGATGAACGTGGCCCGCGCGCATGTCTGGTAAATAAAAACGGCGACCGCCGGGGCGATCGCCGTTCTATTGCCCGAAGGGGACTGGCAGCAAGAGTTTAGAAAACATTGCGAGCTGGCTTGAAGGCCGCTGCTGGCCTGAAGGCCGCTGCCGGCTTGAACGCGGCTGCCGGCTTGAACGCGGCTGCCGGCTTGAACGCGGCTGCCGGCTTGAACGCCGCTGCAGGCTTGAATGCCGCTGCAGGCTTGAACGCGGCTGCTGGCTTCATTGCGGCTGCCGGCTTGAATGCGGCTGCCGGCCGGAATGCGGCTGCGGGCTTCATGCTGGAGGCTGTGACCGCACCGGTGGTCTTCTCTGACTTGGTCTTGGTAGTCTTGGCGGAGGTACCGCTGTTCACAAGCGATTTCTTGATGACGGCCATTGGATTGTTCCTCGAATATCGGATTTTGATTCCGTCCTGCGCCTTCCCTTGGAGCATGCAGCATGCCAAACTTTGCGCGGAGGGCTAAAATCTCGTAAGTGCTTAAATTTGCAGGAATTCTGCGGAAGCCGGGCTTAAAGGACATTTTGCATCGGGCTCCTCGGATGGTCAAAAAGTGACCAATAATAGGTTAATAAATAACCATTCTCGGCACTTCTCTAGAGGGAATACTTGCGGCAGAGATACTTCATGCGTTGCCCTTCGAGCCGCAGCAGTCTTGCCGCAGCGGTTTTGCCGCCCTGAGTCCGCCGCAGCGCGGCTGTGAGCAAGGCGATCTCGAGGCGCTCGATTTCGGAGTCGAAGTCGGCGCCGCCCTCGGGCAAGAGTGCCGCCTCCTGAACCGTGGCGCTATGGGCAAGCAATCGCGGCGGCAGGTTATTTGCTTGAATCTGCTCGCCCCGCACGGTAATCACGAGCCGCTGAATCAGGTTTTCCAGCTCCCGGACATTGCCCGGCCAATCGTGCTCCTCAAGAGCGGTGAGGGCGTCGGCGGTCAACTGTTTCAAGGGTAGCCCGTTGGCAATGCAGTGTATTTGCAGAAAGTAATCGCAGAGCAGGGGAATGTCGCCCGCCCGCTCCCGCAGTGGTGGGAGTTGAATCGGAATGACGTGAATCCGGTAGAAGAGGTCCTCGCGAAAGCGCCCGGTACGGACCATCTCCTCAAGGGGCTCGTTGGTGGCGCAGATGAGACGAAAATCGACCTTGCGCGGCGCGCGACCGCCGAGCCGCTGCACCTGGTGGTCCTCAAGAACACGCAGCAGCTTGGTCTGCAGCGACAGGGTGAGGGTGGCGATCTCATCGAGAAAGAGGGTTCCGCCGTCGGCCAGCTCGATCTGACCGGGGCGCGCTTCGGTAGCCCCGGTATAGGCGCCGCGTTCGCTGCCAAAGAGCTCGGACTCGATGAGGTTCTCAGGCAGAGCGGCGCAATTAAGCCGGATGTAAGGCTTCTCCGCGCGGCGACCCAGCGCGACGATGGCCCGCGCGGCCAGCTCCTTGCCGGTGCCGCTTTCGCCGCGGACCAGCACATTGACGCTGCTGCCGGCCACCTGCTGAATCGCGTCATAGACCAGGCGCATCGGCTCACTCGCGCCGACAAAGTCCTGAAAGCGGGTGCGCTCGAAGGCCTGGCGCCTCATCTCTTCCCGGGCTGCTTCGTCGGCGCGCCAGCGCAGCGTATCGGCGAGCGCGAGGCGCAATTCCGCGATGTCGACCGGGCGGCGAAAATGGGCATCCGCCCCAGCGTCGAGGGCCTGCCTCTCAACCGAGCGCGTCCGCGAGCGGCTCAACGAGATGAGCACCAGACTTTCGTTGAGACGGCGAAGCTCGTTGAGGACGGGCAGTCCGCCGTATTCTTCAGGCCCGTCGGTGTCGATGTCGAGAAGGACCGCCACCACGCGCGCTTCGCGAGTCCAGCGGGCGAGGTCTAAATAGTCCGGGCGAATGACTACCTGAAACCAGGGGACAACTTCAGGGATGAGCTCATCGAGAAACTCGACGTCCTCGGTGACCACGCAAACCGTGGGCAGCAGAGTGTGCGGAACCGGAGTCGGGCCGGGCTCGCCGGCATTGCGTCGCGTGGCCATAGAGAATTCTACCGATGGAATGAGCGGATTGCGGGAGAGATGTGAGCATTCCTTTCCAAGTCCGGCGGTGGAGAGGCTGAATCGCGCAGATTTCGTGATGCACGCTCTTCTCCATACAACGCCTACCAGGCTTGACGAACGGGGTGCAGGCGCACCCGCTGGTGACGCGGCCATAGTCTGCTCGAGGGCCTATAGCTCAACGGTTAGAGCAGCGGACTCATAATCTCGCAAACGTGGACTTGGACTCGTTTGTATCCACTCATAGGCGGTTGTATCCCAAGGAACGTGCCAAGTTCTCCACTTACTGGAGACAAAGCAGTCTAAGCTGGTATCCGCTACATCCTGGCGTGGCTGCGCCACCAGTAATACAGATCATCAGAGAAGGCGCCGGATCGCTTTGCGGTTACACCCTAAGACCTGAAATATGGATCGCATACTCAAGATTAACTTCATTCTGTCGCGAACAGGCGAGTGGCCGAGCGGGGGTGGTCGTATTGTTTACGAATACGCGAACAGATTATCGCGCCGCGGTCACGACGTTAGTATTGTGCATCCTGGGCGCCTGGTCATCGATCCAAGCGCGCTGGACCATCTGAAGAATGCCGCTCGTTATGCCCTGAGGAAGATTGATGGGCGCTACACCCCCGCAACCTGGATAACAATGGACCCGAAAGTGCGGCTTTTGTGTGTGCCTTCTCTCACTGAACGCTTCGTCCCGGACGGAGACGCCGTTATAGCGACAGCATGGCAAACAGCCGAAGTGGTCAGCCGATACTCGAAAGCAAAGGGCCGTGGCTTTTATTTCATCCAAGGACTGGAAACGTGGAACGGACCAGAGGACCGTGTGTATGCAACCTGGAAGGCACCATTAAGGAAAATAGTTCCCTCGAAATGGCTGGCCAGTATCGCCGGGGAGGTCGGGGAAGGTGCGGCCTATATTCCCAACGGCTTGGATCTTGAGACCTTTCAGATTGAAACTCCGTCCGAGCAACGGCGGGTCAATCAGTTGACTATGCTTTATCACAATGGTGCGTGGAAGGGATGCGCAGAGGGGTTAGTGGCGCTTTCCCTGGTACGCGAGAGAGATCCCGAGACGCGCGCCATTTTGTTTGGAGTTCCAGCACGCCCAACAAACCTTCCTGGCTGGATCGAGTATTACCGCTTGCCCTGCTCCAAGCTGTTACGCGAAATATACAATCGCACCGCTATATTCGTGGCTCCAAGCAGGACGGAAGGTTGGGGACTTACGGGCTGCGAGGCACTACTTTGCGGAGCTGCCCTGGTCGCCACGGACATCGGTGGACACAGAGAATTCGCCTTTCACGAAAAAACCGCACTTACCAGCCCCGTCCAATTTCCGGCAGGACTCGCTGAAAATATACTCCGCCTGATCAAAGATCCGGGGCTACGCATCCAATTGGCGAGAAATGGATATGAGTTTGTTCGCCAACTAACCTATGAACGTGCGTTGTCGAGTTTCGAGGAGGTCCTTTGTGCGGAATAGCGGCGGCGCTGAAGGAGGGGGCGTTACCTGTTGTGAAGCACAATTTTCAGCGGGGTAAGTTCGCTGCGATCGGCGCGTCGTCTGGGCGACGAAAACGTAGATAAGCAATCGAGAACATATTCGCCCGGTTAGCTGCGGAGTACCACAATTCGTAAGACAGCTCAGATTCCTCCAGTTTTCTCAAACTGCCGCGGTACTGCCTTTGTGATTCAAACTCGTATGCCTGCTCGAAGAGGTAGGCACCCATCTGCCAGTTCAGGCCACCGTCTTGGCTATAGGCGTAGTGCATTCGTGAGGCGCCCCCGCCTCCGCCGGCAGAGCTAATCAGTATGGCGCTGAGCCGGTCAACTTCCATTACCACATCGATGTGCCAAAGATGTCTCTCAGCATCCATTCCGGCCACGGTCGCTATTTCGGGGCCGCTCCATTGAATCCCATTGACGCTGGTCCTGCGAATAAGCTTGAATCTTTCGGCTTCTATCTCGACCGTCCACATCACAAATCGTTTTCCGTCATAAATCACAGCTGGAGACAGCAGCTCTCGACCGCTAGCATCCCTAAGGATTTCGATTGGTTGGGACCAGGTGACGCCACATTTACTCTTCGTTAAATAAAGGACATTTTGCTTTGGCGTGTGACTGCGAAAGCTCCTTCGGTAGAACAGCCACAATTCTCCGTCGTGGTGAATCATGTCAGGATCTGAGTGGTGGTCGCCTTTGATATCAGGGGGCGCAACGATAGGATTTGTTAGGCCCGTAGGAATCCACCAAGTGATTCCATCGTGGCTCACGAACAGTTCGGGATTTTCTACTCTTTCGTTTTCGTATGGATGAGGGGTGCAAACCATCCAATACGGCCATCGGGCACTTCCAAACCCGCCGGGGATGTGCACCACATCTGGATGGCACGCTTGTCCCGATCCATCTGACGTTTCAAGACTCAGCAAAACTGGCTTATGGAGTCCAGTTGTAATTTTCCGTATCCGATGAAAGGGGGCATCCCTGGTCACTGGGCGAAGCTTCTCTGGACGCATATGGAAACGTCTAAGGGTCTTGTAGACGAAAGCCCGCGGAGAAACATCAAAATAACAAAGCACTCCCAGGAAACCAATCAGCCCTGCGCAAAAGATCAGTAGAAAAGTGTCCATGCCTTAATTCCCAGTCGCGGTGTTAAGGGTGAATGAGTCAGTGCCTAGCTGCCACGACTATGAATCACGTTGGAGTTGATATGATCTTTCGATTTCGCTTCGATCCAGAGAAGATCATATCTAACGTTCGAACACCGTGGGAATGTCTCGGCCATCGACTCTTGATGTCTCAGCCGCCTTTTTTGTGCAGGCGCGACTGCGAGTTTGTCCTGCACCCCCTACGGCACACCATGCTGACCCGGCTGGGCGAGGCGGGGTCTGAGGCGTTTACAATTATGAGGATCGCAGGACGCAGCAGCGTCGCTGTGAGTCAGCGTTACGTGCATCCGACACCGGAAGCAGTGGAACGGGCGTTTCATCGTCTCGAAACACTCAGTGCTCAGGGAGGCCAAATTCCGACCCTCGAACAGGAGATTCGACAGCTACCCGCTACAGTTTCCGCTACATCGATTTCGGAACTGCCCGTAAGTGCTTGAAGGGCCTATAGCTCAATGGTTAGAGCAGCGGACTCATAATCCGTTGGTTCCAGGTTCAAGTCCTGGTGGGCCCACCATCCACTCCTCAACTAAGACAAACTCGTATCGTTGCAGGCACTGGCGAGGTCGTCAGGTTCCGATCTAACGGTCTTGGACGGCTCCGCTTCGGAGTGCATTCACCTCAGCAAGGCTTGGCATGGAGGGTTGGGCTCCGGCGCGGGTGACGGAGATTGCGGCGGCTGCGGCGGCGAAGCTGGCGCTTTCGGCCTCGGTCTTGCCGAGCATGAGGCCGGTGGCGAAGGCTCCGTTGAAGGTGTCTCCCGCGGCGGTGCTGTCGATGGCCTTTACCGCGAAGGATGAAATTTGTGTTTCTGTAGTTTCGCTGCTGAGGAATGCGCCTCGGGAACCCAGTTTCAGGATGATGTTTTGTAGTCCGGCACTCTTGAGGGTTGTTGCGATTTCGCTGGGGCTTTTTGCGTGGGCTGATGGAGTGAGGTCGTGAAGAAAGAACGCTGCTTCGGTCTCGTTGGGTGTGAACCAGGTTGCCTTTTCGAGCAGTTTGCGCGGCAGGGTGACGGCTGGGGCGGGGTCGAGCATCAGGGGAATGCCTTCGCGGCTGCATACCTCGGCGAGATGAACGACGGTTTCTATCGGGATTTCGAGCTGGGCGAGGACCATTCCTGCTTCGCGAATGGTTGCGATGTTGGCGTCGATGTCGGCGACGGTGACTAGGGCGTTGGCTCCGGGGATGACGACGATGCAGTTCTCTCCAGAGCTTGAGACAAGGATGAGGGCGGTGCCGGAGCTTCCCTGAGTGGTCTGGATGGCGGTGGTGTCGACTCCGGAAGTTTGCAGGTGGGAGCGGAGCAGGTCTCCGTTGGCATCGTTGCCGAGCTTGCCGATCATCTTGACGGGATAGCCGAGGCGGGCGACAGCGACGGCCTGATTGGCTCCTTTGCCGCCGGGGTGAGTTTGGAAGCTGGTGCCGGTGATGGTTTCGCCGGTGACTGGGATGTGTTCGACGGTGGCGACGAGGTCGGCGTTGATGCTGCCTACGACAACGATAGGCTTAGCGACGATTGGTTTCGGGCTGGGCACGAGCATTTCTCCAAATGGACGGAGGGCGTTAGTGAAGAGGCGCGATGGCGATGGCGGTCAGTCCGATGAGAAAGAAGACGAACATGACGGCGAGGAAGGCCTTCGCTTTTGCGGGTGCTTGGCTGAACTCGCGCCAGACGAAGACGCCCCAGCAGGCAGAGATCATGGTTGCGCCCTGGCCGATGGAGTAGGAGATTGCGGGTCCGACGGTCTGGCTGCGCGAGGCGACGAAGTTGAGCACCGCGCCGGTGCACCAGATTGCGCCGCCAACGATGCCCCAGAGGTGCCAGCTTCGGTTGGCTTGCCAATAGCCTTGCATGCCGACAGGTTCGCGGCCGTCGAGCGGCTTGCGCATGAGGAGATAGTTTACGGGCAGGGCGCAGACCGCCACTCCGAGAACGAAGAAGAACGCGGTGGCATAAGGCCCCTGGCCATCGGCCGCATCCATCGCCTTGGCGACAAAGGGGTAGAAGCTGCCCATGAGCAGGCCGGAGATGACGCTGATGATGACTCCGCGTTTGCTCATGGCGAGCTTGTCGGTGTCCCTTATGCGGTAGGCAGCGGCGTCGAAGAGGATGGCGGCGACGACGAAGGCGATTCCGCCGAACAGGAGCAGGCGGTTTCCGGCTGGGGAGATGAGATAGCTGGCGACTGCTCCCACAACGAGGGCTACGCCGATTCCTACTGGAAATGCGACCGCGAGGCCGGCGATGTCGATGGCGGCGACGAGCAGGAGGTTCGCCACGTTGAAGATGACGCCGCCGAGGATGGCGTATCCGATGCTCGATGCGCCTGACTGCGTCGAGTAGCGACCAGGAAGTGATGGCCTGATAGTCCCACGCTACCCAGAGTGAGGCCCCAGAAGAGGACGCCAAGGATGAGGCCGATGACGTAGTCCCAATAGAAGAGCTGGAAGCGGTATCCGGGACAGAGTTTGACGGTGTTGGCCCATGAGCCCCAGCACAACATGCTGATGATCATGAAGGCGAGCGTGATGGCGTAGGTTGCGGGTTGAAACATCCTGGAGAGGGACCTCGCTTGCTTCCAAATTTGCTGGAAAGCAATTAGAGCATAAGCAGGGCCAGCTTATTGCCTGCAACTGGCGTTGTGGGCCGATGGCATGGCGAGAAAAGTGATGCTGGCGGGGGCGAAGGTCACCTGACCGGGCCTGATTGCGGTTCCCTGCAAATGCGGCAGCGCGTCGTCGGCGCCTAGCATGAGGCCGGTTTTGTTGAGTTGCACTTGCTTATCGCTCAGCGCCTTGGCGGTGAGGGTGTAGCGTTCTGAGGCGAGAGGCACTGCGAGCGAATACTCGGAGGTGCGATCTGCGTTGATTGCGAGCAGGGTGACTCCGCCGGGATGATTGCGCATGCATTGCGCATAGAGATGCAGGTTTGGCTCGGGCGATGCGCCGGCGTCGAGGACGGTCGTGCCCATGAGCCGATGCCACAGCAGGGCGGCCCAGTAGTTGGGGCGAGGCTCGTAGGTTTTTTCATCGAGCAGGCCGTAGTCGCTCGATGCGAGGGTGTTGTACATGTGGGTCTGTACGCCTAGCTTGGCGAGCAGTCCCAACTGGTTCAGGTAGCGAAAGCTATCGAGGAATGTCGATGCCCAACGATCGCCTCCGCAGGCGGTTTCGGCGGTCTCGGTGAGCCACATGGGCTTGCCGGGTTCGTACTTGTCACGCAGTTTGGCGTAGAACTCTTCGATGGCGGTGGGCCTGGCGAGCCACTCGGCAGAGAGTGCTGCGTCGGGCGAATTTGCCATCGGCGACCCGGGAGGCGCGCAGCGGCTGGAGACGCCGCCATAGGAGTGATAAGAAAAAGCGTCGATGTTGTGGCCGGTGGCCTGGAGGATGCTTTCGCTCGAGAGCAAGTGCATCTGCATGGACGCGGGCACGAGAGGCGAGCCCTCGCCGACGCCGCCGGGACCGAGAATCAACATGCCGGGAGCGGATTGCCTGGCGAAGGCGTGAAAGACGGCGAAGTCGCGGGCGTAGGCTGCGGCGTCGTAGCCGTGCGGGAGCTCCGCCGATGGAGGCGAAGGTCGGCTCATTCATGAATTCTGCCGCGGCGATCTTGCCGCCGACCGATTGCGTGTACGAGAGGATTTGCGAGGCCTGGGCTGGCGTCCAAACGCCAGAGCTGTCGCGAGTGCCTGCGCTGATGGCAAAGGACGTAACGATCTCAGCATTGACGGCGTTAGAGAAATCTACGACGCCCTTCCACTGCGGGCGGGTGAGCACGGCTTTGAATCCGGCGGGTGGCGTGGCGAGCGGAGGGGCGTCAGTATTTTGGAAATAGGTGGTGTTGGCCCAGGTTCCGCTCACGCGCACATAGGCTGGGCCGAGGGCGGCGGCGAGCTTGCGCAGGCGCGGGTTGGAGAGGTCGATGGGTGGGCGGTATTCGTAGAGCGAAGGGTCCATGCCGGCGGGTTGATTTCCGGTCGGCTTCTCGGGAGCGGCTGCGGTGCTGGCGTAGGGCTTCCAGAAGCGGCCGCCCGTTACCTCGACCATCTCTATGTTGTAAGACTGGTAGCGCTCGTTGATCGTGCCGACTTTGGGCATCGTCGAGGGGGCGATGGCTGGTGGGTTGGCCGGGGTTGCCAACGAGAGGCAGGGCGAGAGAAAGGCGATCGCTGCGATTACGTTCCATCGGGAGCTTGTCATTTTTGTCTTCCTCTTCCTGTCGCGATTCTCTTCAATGGCGGTGAGACTACATGTTGCCGAATCTGTCGCGGTGCGCCCATAAGCCGAGGCCTGGGTTGCTGATGAAGAATATTTCTTCTCCGTCAACCGTGTTGTAGCCCTCGGCGAGTCTTGTGGGGTCGTATCGGGCGAGCATTGAGCTGAGATCGCCGTAGCGATAGCCGACGCCCTCGACTTCGTCTTTGGTTAAGTGGCCGGGGCACCAGGTGATGTTGAATCGTCCCTCGGAGGAGCCGTGGATGAGGTGGGCGGCGGCGCTTAGGTCATTAGCGATGTCGGGGTGTTTCTCGACAGCTTCGAGCGTGGCGGGCGTTCCTCGGTAACCGTACTTGCGGATCAAGAGGTCGATGGTGGGGTCTTCGCCAAACTCTTTAACGCCGGGGGCGAGGATGATCAGGTCCGCTCCGTCGGCGAGCGCCATGCGGGTGCGATAGACGGCCTTGTTGCCGAGCCAGGTGCTGTGGAACTCCTCGGGGTCGAGATAAACGACGGCCTTTTGGATGGGCTTGTCGAGCATTTCGAAATTGACCTTGAGGCTGAGCGCGGCGGCGAGTTCGAAGCACTTGACATCGTCGCCGATGAAGAGGCCGCGCACGGCGAGTCCGCCATCGGCACGGCGGCCGACGACGGTGAGCACGTAAACGATCGGCAGGTGGCGGAGGAAGTGGTCGGAGGCGTAATTGAGGACGTTGCGGACTGGATTGTGGGCTCGGCCCATGATTCGCTCCATGCCGTAGACGGCTCCGAGATAATGGCTGCGGTTGATGCTTTCGCGGCCACCGGTCCCGATCAGGATGTTCTTGTTGTAGTTGGCCATGCCGATGACTTCGTGGGGCACGACCTGGCCGATGGACAGGATCAGGTCGAAGCCGCCCTGCGAGAGCAAACGGTTCACCTGAGCGGGCCACGCGTAGTTCAACTTGCCTTCGGATTGCTGATTGATGAACTCGGCGGGGACCTCGCCGAGTGTCTCGATATCGGTGCGCCAGTTGTGGACTCGAAAGAGTTCGGTCGGCATATCGCCGTACATGTGGTGAAGCTGCGAGGGCTGCATGGCCGAATGGGTGCCGAGTGCTGGGAGTACTGTTTTCATGCGGTCGCCGTAGTGCTTCCATGCGTAGCGAGTGAGATCTCCGGCGCGGGAATGGAAGCGGGTCATGTCGGGAGGAACCGCGAGCACGTTCTTGCGGTCGCCGAGTTTGGCCAGGCTCTCTACGAGGAGATCATTCAGTTGGGACGGCGAGAGATCGGTGTCGACACTTCCTACGGCGCAATACAAACTCATAGCCGGATCCAGTCTTATTTAATAGCAAGTACGAATTATACTTGACTCTGCTTGAAAATGACCGCGTTGGATGGAAATCGAACAGACGCGATCCTGGCGCGCTCCAATTGTAAAGATTTCTTGCTATGGATGCAGGCCGACTGCTATCGACCGCTCAATGCAGCGCAGCAGCAAATTGGGCGCGCAGCCGAAGAGGATGACTAGCGCGGCGATGATCCAGACAATTGCGATGGTTAGTGGTGAAGTTGCGATTGGCTCGGCACCCTCCGAGGGTGGCGCGACGTAGACCTGCTTCAGTACGCGCAGGTAGTAGTAGAGCGAGACGGCGCTAGTGGCGATTGCCAGCAATACGAGCCAAAGCAGTGCGAAGTGATCACCGGTGTTCAATGCGGCGCCAAAGAGGAAGAACTTGGCAAAGAAGCCGGAGAGTGGCGGAATTCCTGCAAGGGAGAGCAGGAAGATCAAGAGGCAGAATGCCAGGCTGGGAGAGCGGCGGGAGAGTCCTGCTAGAGATGCGAGGGTGTCGACGGCTTCGCTATCGAGGGCTTGCAAGACGCCGAAGACGCCGAGTGCCGCGAGGGCATAGGTCAGAAGGTAGTAGAGGAGAGCGCTGAGGCTTTGGGGCGTGTGGGTGATGAGGCCGAGAAGCATGTATCCGGCGTGGCCTACGGCGGAGTAGGCGAGGAGGCGGCGAAGGCTGGATTGCGCGATGGCCGCCAGATTGCCGACGAGCATTGAGAGCGCGGAGAGGATGATGAGGACGGGCACCCATCCGGGCTTGAACGCGGGCCAGCTAGCGGAGCCGGCAGCGCCGGCGAGGCCGATGGTGACCACTTGCGCGAAGATGAAGAAGCTTGCGACTTTGGAACTCGATGCGATGAAGGCGGCGCTGGTGGTTGGAGCGCCCTGGTAGGCGTCCGGCGCCCAGAAGTGGAATGGGGCGGCAGCCACCTTGAAGCCGAAGCCGATGGCGACCACCACGATCGCGACGAGCATCAAGGGATCGAGCTTGGGCGAACTTGCGGCGACGGCGACGACTTGAAGGTCGAGGGAGTTCGCTACTCCGTAGAGCAGGCTGATTCCGAAGAGGAGAAAGCCGGCTGACATTCCTCCGAAGAGGAAGTACTTCAGTGCGGCTTCAGCTGATTGCCGGCGCTGCTTGTCGAAACCCGTAAGCAGATAGAGCGAGAGGCTGAGGAACTCGAGCGCTATGAAGATCAACAGCAGATTGTGTGTGCTGACGAGGAACATCATGGCGACGGTGGCGAAGAGGATTAGTCCGACGTATTCGCCGACGTGCTCGGTGAAGCGGATGGAGTCGCAGAGGAGCAGCGTGAGGATCGTCAGAGTGAGGAGCGATGTTTGTACGAGCTTTGTGAGCGGGGTGAGGACGAGCATTCCGTCGGCGAGGCTGACGGCGGGTGAGTTGTGAGCGAGGACTATCGCAGCGAGGCATCCGGTACAGCTGATGAGTACGACGACGTGAAGACGAGCCTTGAAGGCTGCTCGCTTGAGCAGGAGGATGTCCAGTGTGATCGCGAGCAGGGCGGCGAGGGTGACGACGATCTCGGGCAGCGTGAAGCGGAGGAGTTCGAGGTAGCTGGTTGAAGTCATCGCCACGCTCCTGTGCGGAGGCCTTCGAAGAGGGGCGAGTTGATGCTGGGCAGGATGAGATCGGTGAGGATGCGGGGGTAAAGACCGACCGCGACGGTTGTTCCGAGCAGCAGAAACGCGCCGAGGCGCTCGGGCAAGGTGATGGGAGGTAGCGGGTGTTCGGCGGCGTGTGCTGGGCCTTCGCCGAAGACTGCTTTGGTCATCGCTCTCCAGGTGAAGGCGATGCCGACGACGATGCCGAAACCGGCAATTGCCGTCATCCGAGGCATGGAGCGCCAGACACCGATGATTATTTGGAACTCGGCGATGAAGCCGCTGAAGCCGGGTAGTCCGATCGACGCCATTGCCGCGAGGATAAAGACGACTGCGGCAAATGGGATGGCGCGGGCGAGATGCATGGGGCTGAGTTCGTTGAGATCACGGGTGTGGGTGCGGTCGTAGACCATTCGCCCGACGACGGCGAAGAGCAGCCCGGCGATGACCCCGTGAGAGAACATCTGGAAGACGGCTCCATCGAGGCCGACCTGGTTGAGCGTCATGAGGCCGAGCAGCACGAATCCCATGTGGCTGACGCTCGAGTAGCCGATGACGAGCTTAAAGTCGCGCTGCACGAGTGCGACGCTTGCTCCGTAGACGATGCCGATCAGGGCGAGGACTGCGAAGACATCTCTCCAGGATCCGAAGCCGAGGAAGTGAAATCTCCACGGATCGAGGCCCCGGGGGAAGAGCATCATCGCGACACGAAGGCAACCGTAAGCGCCGAGCTTCATGACTACTCCGGCGAGGAGCATCGATGCTCCGGTGGGCGCGGCAGCGTGGCCGCCGGGGGCCCAGGTATGGAAGGGCCACATGCCGGCGAGGACTGCGAATCCGACGAAGACAAGCGGAAAGGCCCACATCTGGAAATGCGCGGAGAATGAGGTGTGCGCGAGCGCTTGGAGGCTCATTGTGTGGCCGCCGACTACCCAGGCGGCGATGATTCCGGCGAGCACGAGTCCGCTTCCGGCGAAGGAGTAGAGCGCAAGCTTCATTGCGGCGTATTCGCGCAGAACCCCCGGGTGGCCCTTTTGTCCCAAGCGTGGTGAAGAACCCCAGATTGCGATCAGGAAATATTTTGGGATGATGGCGATCTCGTAGAAGACGAAGAGCAGCAGCAGATCGAAGCTGAGGAAGACGCCGTAGACGCCGCCGATGAGGGTGAGGTAGAAGGCGAAGAACTCTGCGGTGCGATGGCTGATGTTCCAGGAGAAGAGGATTCCGGCGGTGGCTGCGATTCCGGTGAGCAGGACGAGGACTAGGCTGATGCCGTCGGCGGCGAGGTGATATTCGATGCCGAGTTGGGGGATCCAGGGCAGGCGGGTGATGGTGAGGATTTCACCGGGGTGATATTGCACAACGGCTGATATTGAGATCGCGAGGCCGATGAGCGCCGTCAGCAAGGCGATCATTCTTGCTGCTTGGGGGCGTTTGTTGCCCGCGAGGAGCGCGGCGAGGGCGCCGAGGAATGAGAGATAGATCGTCCAGGCAAGCATTAGAACCTCACCTGTCCGGCCCATTGCATCACCGTCGCGTGAATGGGGCCGGCGATGAGTTGGGGATAGAGTCCGAGGATGAACATCAAGGCGATGGCGGGCGCGAGCATTAGCAGTTCAGCCGTAGTCAGGTCGGGCATTGCGGCCCAGCGACTGTTGAGGGGGCCGGAGAATACGCGCTGGATGACTGTGAGCAGGAAGACTGCGGTGATCAGCAGGCCGAGTAGCGACAGCGATGCGGCCCAAGGGGCTAACGGGAAGACTCCTTTCAGGATGAGAAATTCTCCGGGAAAGCCGCTCAATCCCGGCAGCCCGAGTGAGCAGAAGATTGCGATGCCCATCAGCCCGGTGAGGACGGGGACGGTTTTGCGCAGGCCTCCGAAGTCATTCAGGTCACGCAGGCTGCCGCTGCGACGTTCGAGCAGGGCGATGAACCAGAAGAGAGCTGCGGCTGTGAGGGCGTGGCTGAAGATCTGGAGTAATACTCCGGTGAGGGCTGCGGCTTTTTCTGTTGCGAGCGGGGAGTCGGGGTCGGTCAGCTTCGCGGCTGCACAGACTCCGAGCACGCAGTAGCCGAGATGATTGATTGAGGAGTAGGCGAAGATCCGTTTGAGGTCGGTCTGCGCCCAGGCGGCGAAGGCCGGGAGCACAATCGAGGCCAGGGCGAGCCACAGGAGCGGCGTGAGGGCGCGGTGCATCTGCTCCGGAAAGATGGGCAGGAGGATGCGTAGGAATCCGTAGATGCCCATCTTTGACATTGCGCCGGTGAGGAGCATCGTTGTCTCGCTGGGTGCCTCGGCGTAGGTGGCTGGTAGCCAGGTGTGGAAGGGGACGGCGGGTGTCTTCACCGCGAATCCGAAGAAGGTCGCCCAGAAGAGTAGCATCGCGCCGTTTGCGCCGAGATGTTGCGCGAGCGAGGTGGAGAGCTGGCCCGTGCGGGCGAGATTGGCGAGTTCGGCGAAGTCGAAGCTGCCGGTCGCGAGAAAGATGGCAAGAAATGCCAGCAGTAGCGCGACGCTGCCGGCCATGGTGTAGAGAAAGAACTGCGTCGAGGCGCGCGCACTGCCTGCGCCACCCCATAGCCTCACGAGGAAGAATGCCGGAATCAGGCTTAACTCCCAGTAGAGGAACCAATGGATGAAGTTCTGCGCGGTGAAGGTTCCGAAGAGGCCGGCCTCGAGCAGCAGCACCAAGGCGAAGTAGATTGGCCCTTGGGTGGGATTTGCCCATGAAGCTGCGAGCGACATGAGCACTACGATCGCGGTGAGCATCAGCATCAACAGGCCCAAGCCGTCGATTCCGAGATGGTAGGAGATGCCCAATGATGACGCCCAGGCGTGCGACTCCTGGAACTGCATGCCTGGCGCGGTGGAGTCGAATCGATGCCAGATGATGATTGCCAACACGAGCGCTGCGGCTGCGAAAGCGATGGCGAGGCCACGGGCTTTGGCGGCTTGCCACCGGCTGAACAACAGCACCGCGATTGCTCCGGCGAGGGGTAAGGCGGTGATTAGAGTGAGCCAGGGAAATGCTCCCGAAGCGACTGCGTTCATGCGGCGCTCCGCCAGAGCAGCAATGCCGCGAGCACGACGAGCGCGGCGGCAATTACGCGGAGATAGTTCTGCACCTGTCCATTTTGAAAGTGCGACAACAGCCGACCGCTGCCCGACACGCGTCGGCAGCCCTCGTCAAAGCTTCCGTTCACGGCGTGAGTGTCGATCGACTCATCGACATGTCCGAGCCCGGTTACGAGAATGCGGATGGCGTTTACTGCGCCGCTCCAGACCCAGCGGTCGAGCCATGCGGAGAGGTGTGCGGTCCAGCGAGCGGCGCGGATGATCGTAGCTTCGTAGAGGTCGTCGATATAGAGCCGCTGTTGGAGCGCATGAAAGATCGGCGGCGCGAGCTGCTCCAGTGGATCGGGGTCGGTGGCTTGGGTTATGGGCTTGCGTCCGTAGTACCACCAGCCGAGTCCGATGCCCGCGAGGACGATGAGTGACGACGAGAGCATGAGCGGCAACAGGCCGGCCTCCGCGAATCGGGCGAAGTCGAGGGCTGGAATCCAGGAGGCGGAGGCGGCGGAGGTGGCGGCAGACGATACGCCCGTTTCGGGATGGTGCAGGAACGCAGTAAACCAGGGCCACGCCGGAGTGTTGATGAACCCAAGGACGACGGCGAAGACGGCCAGGATTGCTAGCGGCGCCGTCATTCTCGATGGACTCTCATGCGGCTCGGGGAGAATGCAGAACTCTTCGGGCGCGCGGGGTGATTCGGCGATCTGCGGTTCGCGGCGTGCTCCGAAGAAGACGTAGCAGAACTGGCGGGTCATGTAGAAAGCGGTCAGCAGCGCGCCGATCGCTCCGAGATAGAAGGGCACTTGCGAGACACTCCAGCCGTGAGCGGCGTGGAGGATTTCATCTTTGCTCCAGAAGCCTGAGAAAAGCAGCGGAAAGCCGCACAGCGCGAGAGTTCCCATTGCATAGGTTGCGAAGGTGATCGGCATGAGGCGGCGGAGACCGCCCAGATAGCGGATGTCCTGCTCTTCGGTGCAGCCGTGGATCACCGATCCGGCGCCGAGAAAGAGCAGCGCTTTGAAGAAGGCGTGGGTGATGAGGTGGAAGATGCCGACGGAGACGCCGCCTACTCCGAGGCCAAGCATCATGTATCCGAGTTGCGAGATGGTCGAGTAGGCGAGGATGCGCTTGATGTCGTTTTGCGCGACGGCGATGCTGGCGGCGAAGACGGCGGTGATGGCGCCTGTCCATGCGACGACTTTGAGCGCGGTGGCAATGCCGCCTGGCGACAAGCTCATGAGCGGATAGACACGTGCTACGAGATAGACTCCGGCAGCGACCATGGTCGCGGCGTGAATGAGCGCGCTTACCGGGGTTGGGCCTTCCATGGCATCGGGGAGCCAGACGTGGAGCGGGAGCTGGCCGGACTTGCCGACGGCTCCGCAGAAGATGAGCAGGGCGATTGCGGTGAAGACGGGTATGCCAGCGACTGAGGCAGCGCCGAGTATCGAATTAAGCGCGCCGTGTTCGAGGCAGCCCGCGCCGTGGTCGTAGAAGAGCAGGGTGCCGGTTTGTGCGTAAAGCCAGACCATGCCGAGCAGCAGGCCGAGATCGCCGATGCGGGTGGTGATGAAGGCTTTCTTTGCCGCCGCTGCAGCGGCGGGTCGGTGATACCAGAAGCCGATGAGCAGATAGGAGGTGAGGCCGACGACCTCCCAACACATGAAGAGGAGCAGCAGGCTGTTCGAGATGACGACGCCGAACATTGCTGCGGCGAAGAGCGAGAGGAAGCAGAAGAAGCGCGTGGCGTTGGCGTCGTGCGCCATGTAGCCGGTGCTATAGATGAAGATGAGCAGGCCGACGAAGGCGATCATTAGGAGCATGACGGCGGTGAGGGGATCGAGGGCCCAGCCGAGGCTTATCCAGTCGGAGCCGAATTGCATCCAGCGGAAGTTGACTATCTGGCGGCTTGGGTCGGCGAGGCTTTCCGCGAGGGCACATAGGGCAAGCGCGAGTGATATTCCCACGGAGCCGATTGCGAGTCCGGCGGAGAGGCGCCGCTGGCTTTGGCGAAGCAGGGCGCTGATTCCCCCTGCAAGCGCTGGTAGCACGGGGATGAGCCAGAGGTTTTGCACGATGAATGCCATGGCTAGCCCTTCATCTCCGTAATCTCGCTGACGTCGGAGGTGTTGGCGTGACGATAGATGGCGAGGATGAGCGCGAGCCCTATTGCTGCTTCCGCTGCGGCGACGGCGATGGAGAAGATGACGAAGAGAAATCCGGTGAGCGCTTCCGGATGAGGACCGAAGCGCCAGAAGGCGAGGAAGTTGAGGTTCGCGGCGTTGAGCATCAGTTCCACGCCTGCGAGCACGAGGATGGCGCTGCGGCGGGTCAGCGCCCCTGCGAGGCCGACGGAGAAGAGCAGAGCAGAAACCAGGAGGTAAGCGGTCAGAGGAGTCACCGGGGCGCTTGACTCTCCTTCATCGCGACGATAACGGCGCCGATCAATGCGGCGGTGAGCATGAGGCCGATGACCTCAAGCGGCAGGATGTAGCTGTGCATAAGAGTTTCGCCGATCTGTTGCATGTTGGCAGCTGGCGCGTCTGTCGCATCTGCGGAGCTTGCAGCGCGGCTGTGCGTCACTGACCAGGCGAGAATGGCGAAGACTCCGACGGCGAGCGCGCAGCCGACGAGTCCGGAAGACGAGAGATGCGTTTTTGACTCGAGAGCGGATTCTGGAGCGCTCGGCGTTAGCAGGATCGCGAAGACGATCAGGATGGCGATGGCTCCGACATAGACGAGGAGCTGGGCGAGCCCGACGAATTGTGCGTCGAGGCTGAGGTAGAGGGTGGCGAGTCCGGCAAAGGCGATGGTGAGAGCGAGAGCGCAGTGGACGAGCTTGCGAAGGGTCATCGCGGCGACGGCACCACTCAATGTCACTGCGGCGAGAATCGTGATGAGAACAGTCATCGGTCTTAGGATAGTGATCCAGGTGGCTTCGCGCTAAGTTTCCACGACCGCGAAGAGGGTCCTCGTTGCGTCCTTAGTATCGTACCCTCTCGCGAAGGTCTGCGGTGTCTCCGCAATCGCTGATACTTTTCATACCGATGACCAGAATTTTATTGCGGAAGTGGTTCCCTCAGCGGCTGAAGCCGGGCGTTTTTGCCTCACTCATGGCATGGCTGAAGCCGTGCCCCTTCAGAACTGCTGAAGCCTTGCCCTTCCAGAACTAAAGCTCATTCGCTTCCTGGTGCTTTCCGAGATCAATCGGCGTACCGGTAGACTCTTTTGGCGATGGCTTTGCCGCCGGCTAACGTTCGGGCCAAGAACACATACGGGACGGCGACGAGGATCGTACAGACCGCCCAACGGACCGACACCTTCGGGCAAAAATCGCCACAGGCCGGCGGCGAGAATCACCACCAGGGACATAGGCAGCATGAGTTTCCAGGCGAGGTTCATCAGTTGGTCCATGCGGAGGCGCGGAACCGTGCCGCGGACCCAGATAAAACCGCAGATGAAGGCCACGAGCTTCAAGAAAAACCAGATCCATGAGGGAACCCAGGTGAGGAACGAAAACGGGGCCGACCAGCCGCCTAGAAAGAGCGTGATACCGAGGCCGCTGACGGCGAACATCTCGAGGTATTCGGCGAGGAAAAAGAGGGCAAACTTGAAGCCCGAATATTCGGTGAAATAGCCGCCGATGATTTCGGATTCGCCCTCGGGGAGATCGAAGGGGCTACGATTGACCTCAGCTGCCGCGGCGATCATGAAGAGGATGAAGCCGGCGAAACCCCAGGGGGTGAGGACGTACCAGTGCGGGAGCGTCCAGGAATATTGGGCCTGTTTCTCGACGATCGAGACCAGCGAGAGCGTGCCTGCGGTCATCACGACGGCGATTGATGAGAGGATCAGCGGCACCTCGTAGCTGATCATCTGGGCGATGGCGCGCATGGCGCCGAGCATTGAATATTTATTGCGGCTTGACCAGCCGGCCATGAAGATCGCCAGCTCAGGAATCGCGCCGATGGCAAAGAAAAAGAGCAGGCCGCCGTCGAGGTCGACCGCAGCCATGTTGCGGCCGATCGGCAGCACTGCATAGGCGAGTAACGAGGCGACAACCAGCACCAGCGGCGCGGCGAGGTGGACGACCTTATCCGCCTCGGTGGGGACGATGTCTTCTTTGATGAGCGACTTCAGTGCGTCTGCAAGCGGCTGCAGGACGCCGAATGGGCCGACGCGATTTGGACCGTAGCGGTTTTGGATTCTGGCGAGGCCTTTGCGCTCGAGGACTGTGGTCAGCGCGAAGAGAGTGGGGAAGACGATGAGAATTGGGATGACGGTTGCCAGTATTGAAACAGCAGGTTGCAGCAGCGTGGGCGAGTGGGTGACGAGCCATTGCTTGAGGATGACGAAGATCTGGTCGGTGGTCTCTGCCATCCCGGCCAGAGGGCCTGCGATGCTGGCGACGCAGATCTCTCCACTCCGCTGCGCTCCGGTCGAGATGACAACCGGGAGGCTGAAGTACGGGAGGCTGAGGTGCGACGTCATTGCGCGGCTCCGGGGGCCGGTGCGGTTGGCGTCGCGGCTTGAGCGGCTTTGGCGGCGGCCTTGGCCTGCGCGTCTGCGAGTTCCTTTGTGCGGCGCTCATCGGTTTCGGCTGCTTCGGTGGGGTGGATCGATTGGTAGTATTCGTTGGACTTCGACAGGGTTTCTTTTGACCAGAGCAGACCGCCGAAGCGGTCGGTGGTGCTGAGTTCAAACTCGTTGTCCATGCGGATAGCGTCGAAGGGGCAGACCTCGACGCAAATCTGGCAGCTCATGCAGACGGAGACGTCGATGTCGAAGACGGCGGGGTAGAACTGCGCCTTGCCGACGAAGTCCGGCTTTTTGTCTGTGCTTTTTTCAATGTGGATGCAGCGCGGCGGGCACTCTTTTTCGCAGATCTGGCAGGCGACGCAGCGCAGGCCAGCTTCCGGGTCGGTTCCGTCGAAGAGCAGAAACGGATATTGGCGGGTGGCCTCGGCGAGCTTGAGGCGTTCCTCGGGGAACTGGACGGTGGTGAGCCGATCCTTTTCGACAAAGCTGCCGAGGAAGTTGCGCGCTGTCTCGGCCAGCCCTTGAATTATGCCTTCGCCCAGCATGTGTTTACCTATCCACCTCGCCCATTACGATGTCGATACTGCCAAGGGTCACGACGACGTCGGCGATGTTCCGGCCGAGGCACATGTCTTCGAGCACGGTGAGATGAATGAAGCTGGGCGGACGCACCCGGTAGCGATATGGGTTGGGCGTGCCGTCGCTGATGAGATAGAAGCCGAGCTCGCCTTTGGGAGACTCGATGCGAGCGTAAGCCTCACCGGGCTTCGGCCGAAGACCGCGGAGTTTGGCCTTGGGGTCCATGATTGGGCCGGAGGGGATGCCGTCGATCGCCTGTTCGAGAATCCTGAGCGTCTCGCGCATCTCGAGCACGCGCAACATATAGCGGTCGTAGATATCGCCGTGTTCGCCGAGGGGTACGCGGAAGTTGAAGCGGTCGTAGACTCCGTAGCTGTCGACTTTACGAATGTCGTAGTCGACTCCAGTGGCGCGGAGGGTGACGCCGGTCGCGCCGGCGTTGATGGCGAGTTCGCGGGAGAGTACGCCGACTCCCTGGGTGCGGGCCATCAGGATCTCGTTGTTGCCGAGGAGCTGCTCGAATTCGTCGAGGAAGTGGGGAAATGCGGAGACGATCTGCCGCGCCGCTCGCAGCCATTCCGGTGAGCAGTCGACGCGGACGCCGCCGAAGCGCATGTAATTGCACATCATGCGCGCTCCGGAGAGCGCTTCGAAGAGGTCGAGGACCTTTTCGCGTTCGCGGAAGGCGTACATCAGCGGCGTGCCCATTGCTCCCATGTCCTGCAGGAGAAAGCCGACGACTCCGGCGTGATTTTGCAGCCGGGTGAGCTCTCCGACGATGACGCGAATGTATTCGGCGCGCTCGGGGATCTGGATGCCGGCGAGCTTCTCGACGGTGAGGGCGTAGGCCCAGTTGTTGGTCATCGAGCAGAGGTAGTCGAGGCGGTCGGTGTAGGGAATCGAACCGAGGTAGTTGCAGGTCTCGGCGATCTTCTCATGGTTGCGGTGGAGGTAGCCGAGGACAGGCTTGAGGCGGACGACTCGCTCGCCGTCGAGTTGGACGTCCATGCGGAAGACGCCGTGTGTCGATGGGTGATGCGGGCCCATGGAGATGTCCATGATGCCGCTTTGCGCGGGTGGCTGCGCGGTTTGCTCGAATCCCACTTCGTCGATGATCTCGAGGTTCACCGCCTTGCGCCCTCCATGAGCCCGACTTCGTCGTCGGCGGGCGGGACGTAATCTTTGCGCATGGGGTGGTCTGTGAACTCATCCCACATGAAGATGCGGCGCAGGTCAGGATGGCCGTCGAAGACGATGCCGTAGAGGTCGAAGGCTTCGCGCTCCTGAAACTCCGCGCTGCGCCAGATTGGAGTTAGCGAGGGAAGGTGCACTTCGTCGGCACGATTCTTGGTGCGCAGACGCATGATTACCGGTCCGTGCTTCTTTTCCATCGAGAAGAGATGGTAGACGGCTTCGAGGTAGCCGGGGATTTTGGTCTTTCGTGTCTCTTCGGTCTCGGTCTCAACTCCATTGACGAGTTTCTTGGCCTTCACTTTTTCGGTCAGCTCGGTGTCGAGCCAGTCGACGGCGGTCATGTTGGAACAGAAATCGAGGCGCAGCGCGGGGTGATCGCGGAGGAAGCGCGCTGTGTCGAGGGCGTGTTCGGAGTCGATGTGCAGGGAATGTTGCGCGGAGGGGCTGCCGTTGTTGACGAGGCGGACGATGGAGCCGGGAACCCCGGCTTCGATCGCCGTTTTGATCTCTTCAATCGTCATCGGAAAGGGCGTCATCGGCGCTCCGGTCACTGAATCACCTTCAGCGGATTGTTTGCCGCGAAGACGGCGGTGTTGCTTGGCGGGTCGAGATCGTGCTCGCCGTAGCCGGGCACCGGAAATTCGCTGGGTTCGTCTGCCTTGAGATGACGCGGACGGTCTTCGCCGGTTATGTGCTGCGCGGTAATTTTTTCCTGCAGGGTCATGAACGCGCTGATTAATGCCTCGGGGCGCGGTGGGCAGCCGGGGATGTGCACATCGACGGGGATATACCGGTCGATGCCTTTGAGCACGTTGTATCCGTCGCGAAACGGGCCGCCTGAGATGGCGCAAGCGCCCATCGCTATCACGTATTTTGGTTCGGGCATCTGGTCGTAGAGGCGAACTATCATGGGCGCCATCTTCTTGGTGACGGTGCCGGAGACGATGATGAGGTCGGCTTGCCTGGGTGACGGGCGAAAGACCTCGGCGCCGAAGCGGGCGAGATCGTAGCGGGCCATGGTGGTGGCGATCATTTCGATGGCGCAGCAGGCGAGGCCGAAGGTGAGCGGCCATACTGAGTTTTTGCGGCCCCAGTTGTAGAGCTCTTCAAAGGTGGTGGTGAAGATGCCGTGCCTGGTGAGCTCGGTTTTAAGGGCCGCGAGCTCCGGCGGGGTCGTCGGATTGAGACCTTGGGAGCTGTGACGCTCGGATTCGCTCGGGGCCGGGTCTTGACTCATTGAGTCCTCACTTCTCTGCTAGGCCCATTTTAGGACACCCTTGCCGCACGCCCACACCAGGCCCTCCAACAATAACAGCAGAAAAATCAGCATCGCCAGGCATGCGCCGGCGGAAAGTTTCGTGAACGCCACTGCGAAGGGCAACAGAAATACGGTCTCCACATCGAAGATCAGGAAAACGATGGCATAGATGTAATACGAAGGGTGGAACTGAATCCAGGCATCGCCTTTGGATTCGAGGCCGCATTCGTAGGTGGCTTGTTTGATTGCGCCGGTCTTTTGCGGGGAGACAAGCTTTGCCCAGGCCCAGGCGAGGGCCAGCGGGGCGATCCCAAAGGCCACGCCACACGCAAGGAGTGTGGCAATCGTCGACCAGGGATTTTGGGCCATCGTCCTTACTCCTAAGAAGGCGCTCTACGAGAAGATGCTATACGACCGGTTCGCGGACGGTCATCTTCGATCTCGGACTAGCTATAGGTTACGCGCACGCTTAGCGCGCATTCTCGAGGGCCAACACTGCGTATCCGGTAGCGGCGTCGTTCATGAAGCGGCCGATGTTGCTTTCCGGGTCGCGTAGTTTGTTGGGCGAGGCAGAGCGCCAGTCGCCATCTTTCTGCTGGTGCTGCTCCAGCCATGCCAGGCCGCGATTGAGACTTTCACCGCGGGTTTCGTTTCCCGATTCTTCCATTGCCAATACTGCGAGTGCGGTCGCGAGGCCGTCGCTTTCGGTTGGCTCCAGCGAATCATCGATACGCTTCCACTGGGTTAGGGAGGCCAGCTTCCATCCGCCGTCAGCCTGCTGCAGGCCCTGAACTTTCTGGATAAGGGTTTTGCGTTCGTCGGCACTGAGCAACCCTGGGACCTTTGCACTGGCCCACAAAACATAGATCTGATTGATCAACGGCTGAGAGGCATAGCGCCGGCGAAGATAGTCAACCAGGAGTTGCATATGGGGCTGGACAGCCGGCTCGTTGAAATAGCCGTCGGGCGCGTTGCCGACCTGAACCGCGAGCAGCGCCGCTCCCTGATAGGCGGATTGGTTCGATTCCCACGGGGCGAGATGAAAGTCCTGCCAGAGCCAGCCGCCGGCATCGTCGCCGGAACCAAGCTGCAACGCCCAGGCCGCGTCGAAGGCCTTGCGGGTGATCGGGCGAAGGTTGCCCTGGCGTGAATCGTAGCTCGCCAGGACGACAGCGTTGAGAACCGCTTCGGTCGAGTGCGCCTGCGCAGTCTTGCCCGGGCCGTTGTTGGCGTCGGAGTAGAAGGGAACCATCTCGGACCACATGCTGACGCGTTTTTCTACGCTGTCAAACATTGTTTTTTCGGCGGGCGACATGCCGGTCTCGCTCAACTCATGGCTGAGCGACGGGCGCGCCATTGCGTAGGGAACGACGGTGTGGCAGGAGATACAGAGAGTTCCATGGTCTTTCTGCGCGCGGGGCCAGCCCTGCCACCAGACTTCGCGGCTATCGAGATACGTTGCCGCGGCCTGGCGATTCCATTTGCCGGCGCCCGAGGTCGAGGAACCGCCAGCTCCGTGGAGCGGGATTGCAGTCCACAGGGCGATCCCGGCGGAGCAACCCGTCAGCAGCAATGCGCAGGTGATCCCGGTCCTCATCTCGATTCCACAGTCTCCCTCGAAATCAAGCCATGGCGATGCCTGATCTTAACTCAAATCAAATTGCGGGAGAGCCGAAATCCGATTGCAAAGACCACCAGCCGGCATGGCCTGGGCAGTTATGGGACAGCATGCGGCGGCTGCACGATCGGATTTTGGACGCAAAAAAGCCCGGCGCTTTGCCGGGCGTTTTTGCTTGCCTGTTTACTACTGGGTTGTTACTTCTTTTTCGCAGCCTTCTTGACTGCCTTCTTTGCAGGAGCCTTTTTGGCTACCGCCTTCTTTGCGGGGGCCTTCTTGGCTACCGCCTTCTTGGTTGCCTTCTTTGCTGCTTTCTTAACGGCCAATGTACTACCTCGCTTGGTTGTTTTTTTGGTAGGGGCACTCTTCTTCTTCGAAGCTGCGAATTTCTTCGCAGCCTTGCCGCCGCCGAGAGTGCCTTTACCGCTCTTCTTGGCGACCGACTTCTTTGCGGCCTTCTTGGCCGGAACTTTTTTTGCCGCGGCTTTCTTCGCGGGCGCAACCTTTTTGGCGGCTGCCTTCTTGGCCGCTTTCTTTACAGCTTTCTTCGCGGCTTTCTTGACCACCTTCTTCGCAGCCTTCTTGACTGCTTTCTTTGCCGCTTTCTTTGCCGCTTTCTTTACGGCCTTCTTAGCGGGCGCTTTCTTCGGTGCAGCCTTTTTCGGGGTTGCTTTTTTTGCGGGCGCTGGGAGCGGAGCCACGACGATGATTGCCGCAACTTCTTCCTCTGCATCTTCGTCGTCGAGCGTGCCTAGTTCGTCGTCGTCCATCGAAGTCAGGCTGATGATCACTTCCTCTTCTTCATCTTCGCTGAAATCGTCTTCGATCTCTGCGGCAGGACCGCTTGCGCTGTGGACCGGCTCGCCATCGCCGCTTGCATAAAGTTTGTACTCATCCTGCATGTCTTCTGCCCTCCGGGGCGTCAAAATAATCGGTCGCAGATCAGAAGGTCTCTCCGCACAACGCGGCGGAAATCAAAACCCTCGCCTGCGGCGGATTATAGCAACAGCATGATACGTGTAGCCAACGAACGCAAGCGATAAGTGCATCACGGCGCAGAAGAATGATGTCTCTTTGCCGTTGATGCGCTCGTCGATTTTGATTTTGCCGAAGCGGACGATCCGGTTTTCGCCGCCGGGCTGTGCGTTGATTTCGTTGTGTGGGAGCCGGTGGTTGCGCGGCGATGGCCACGCGTCGAAGCGATTCGCGCTGGTTCCGACACATACAGGGTGTGCCCCGGAGCAAGGGTCGTGCCTTTGAGATGGTTCCAGCCGCGCAGCTCGTCGACCGACACATTGAACCGGTCGGCAACGGTGACGAGCGTGTCGCCCTTCCTGGACGTGTATCGAGTGGAGCGCGACGCGGAGGCGCTGGCCGGTGCGGCTGGGACGACGAGACTCTCGACACCGCTTAAATCGCTGACCGCACCGAGTTGGTTCACAAAGGCAAGCTCAGTGGCGCTCACATGATATTGCTTCGCGACTGCTTCGAGAGTCTCTCCCTCGGCGACTTTATGGAAGCGCCATGATCTGCGCCGATCGACGGGAATCTCTTCGATCCGAGTGGCATAGAGTTGCTTGGTGCCTGCCGGCAGATGCAGAGCGAATGCATCATCTGGCGGCGTGGTCATACGGAGCAGGCTTGGGTTCAATTCGACGATCTCCTGTAGCGGCGCTTCGACGATATCCGATACGAGGCGGAGGTCCACGCTGTAGTTGGTGGTGACGGTGTCGGTGAGCAGCGGCGGATCGGCTACGAGGGTGTCGAGGCCATACTGTTTGGGGTTTTTAGCGACAATCGCCGCGGCGAGGATGATGGGTACGTAGTTCTTGGTTTCCTGCGGCAACGCGTTGCGGCGGTAGAGCTCCCAGAAATCGGCGTAGCCGGTGCGCTGCACGGCGCGCTGGATATTTCCCGCACCCCAGTCATAGGCGGCCATGGCGAGATACCAGTCGCCGAGCTGCTTGTAGAGGTACTTGATATAGCGGGCGTAGGCGCGTGTGGACGCCTCGGGATCGAAGCGCTGATCGTACCAGGCGCTGCGCGCCGGGGCGAAGGCGTCGCCGGGCATGAACTGCCACATGCCTCCGGCGCCGCTGCCGCGGCCGTTCATGATGCGTACCTGAAAGCCGGACTCGGCGACTGCCTGATAGATCAGGTCCTGAGGGACGCCCTCCTCAGCGAGGATGCGCTGGATCATGTCCTTGTAGCGGCCCGCGCGGGTGAGCGAGTGGACGATCGTGGCGTGGCCTGCCTTGGTGTTGGCGAAAAAGTTGACGTAGCTGGCGACGTAATCGTTGAGCACCAGGGGAAGGTCCGACTGGGTCGTTTTCAACTGTGCCTGGACTCGGGCGGTGAGCGCGGGATCGGCGGCGAAGGTGACATCGTTGGCGACATCGACCGGCGCAGGTTCGGTGCGCGGCTCAAATCCGTTGCCCTGTTTGAGGGCCTCCATCTCCAGCGTATTGATGGCATCGACGAGGTGCTCGAACTCGGCCGAGAGCTGCGGATCGTTCTTGAGATCGAGGCCGCTTGAGAGCATCTGGTCGACAGCGTAGTCGAAGCTTGCTTTCGCCGCCTCGAGATGTCCGGCGTGGTAGTTGTCTACTCCCGCGCGGTATGCCTGTTCGGCATTGTCGATGAGTTGCTGGTTCCGGAGTTGGAGGTTGCGGTCCTGCTGGGGGGGCTGTGGCGGCGCGGCATCTTGTTGGGCCAGCAGCGGCGCCGAGTTTGCCGAGAGTGCGACAGCTTGATCGGGATCGCATCCGGTCGAGAGAATTGTGGCCGCGATGCAGACGGCGCAAACGAGTCGGGAAACATCCATGCTTGCGTTTCGGTACTGCCCTTATTGTAGGGCCTTGGCCGCTGACTCCGATGCTAAGATTGAAGTTTAGGAAAGTTTTCGCGCACTGGCTGAGGTCTTCCGTCGAAGCTTGCTTGGAAGGACTGCCGGCCAGCCCCATCCGGCACAGTCTCTCGCGACAACAACTCCTCTTGAACGACTCATGGACATTCAGCACATCCGCAATTTCGCCATCATTGCGCACATCGATCATGGCAAGAGCACATTGTCCGACCGCTTGCTCGAGCTGACCGGCTCGGTGACCTCGCGCGAGATGCAGGCGCAGGTGCTCGATGCAATGGACCTCGAGCGGGAGCGCGGCATCACGATCAAGGCGCATGCCGTTCGTATGGCTTACCAGGCGAAGAACGGCGAGACCTATCAGCTCAATTTGATTGATACTCCGGGGCACGTGGATTTCTCCTACGAGGTTTCGCGTTCGCTCGCTTCGTGCGAAGGCGCGTTGTTAGTGGTTGACGCCTCGCAGGGCGTAGAAGCTCAGACGCTGGCGAATGCTTATCTTGCGATCAGCAACGGGTTGGATATGATCCCGGTGATCAACAAGATAGATCTGCCCAGCGCGGACGTCGTGCGCACGCAGGAGATGATCGAGTCGGCGGTGGGGCTGGATGCGACAGATGCGCTTCCGGTGAGCGCCAAGACCGGCCTGGGCGTTGCCGACGTGCTGGAAGCGATTGTGACGCGATTGCCGCCTCCTACTGGCGATGCGACTGCTCCGCTGCAGGCGTTGATCTTCGATTCGTGGTTCGATCCCTATCGCGGTGTTGTGGTGCTGGTTAGAGTGATTAACGGGCGGCTGGCGACGGGGATGAAGATCCGCCTGATGTCGAACGGCAAGGTCTTCGACGTTGACTCGATGGGAGTGTTAACTCCGAAGCCAGTTGCGATCGGCGAATTGACTGCGGGTGAAGTAGGTTTTTTTGTCGCCACGATCAAGAATGTGGGCGATACCAAGATTGGCGATACCGTCACCGAAGACGAGCGCCCGTGCTATGCGGCGCTGGCTGGGTTCGAAGAGCTCAAGCCGATGGTCTTCGCGGGAATCTATACCGTCGATTCGCACGAACATACGCTGCTGCGCGATGCGCTGGAGAAACTTCGGCTCAACGATTCTTCATTTTTCTTCGAGCCGGAGAGCTCGGCTGCGCTGGGGTTCGGTTTTCGATGCGGATTTCTGGGCCTGCTGCACATGGAGATCATCCAGGAGCGGCTGGAGCGCGAATACGATCTTGATCTGATCACGACGGCGCCGGGCGTCCGGTACATCATCACGCTCACCGATGGATCGGTGCTGGAGGTCGATAACCCTTCGCGTTGGCCGGAGACCACGGCGATCGAGAAGATCGAAGAGCCGGTCATTAACGCGACGATCCTGACCAATGAAGAGTATGTCGGGGGGATTTTGAAGCTTGTCGAAGACAAGCGTGGACGGCAGAAGAATTTTGAATACGTCACGCCGACTCGGGTCATGCTGACTTACGAGCTTCCGCTTAATGAAATTGTCCTCGACTTCTATGACCGTCTCAAGAGTGTCTCTCGCGGATATGCTTCGCTGGACTACCAGCTTGCCGGAACGTGGGTCTCGCCGATGGTGAAGATGGACATCCTGGTGGGCGGGGAGCCGGTCGACGCGTTGTCGATCATCGTTCACAAGGATTTTGCCTATGATCGCGGCCGCGCGTTGGTGTCTAAAATGCGGGAGCTTATTCCGCGGCAGATGTTTGAAGTTGCAATCCAGGCGGCCATTGGCGCGAAGGTCGTGGCGCGGGAAACGGTCACGGCTATCCGGAAGAATGTCATCGCGAAGTGCTACGGCGGCGACATCTCCCGTAAGCGCAAGCTGCTGGAAAAGCAAAAGGAAGGTAAGAAGCGGATGAAGCGCATCGGCAAGGTCGATATTCCGCAAGAGGCGTTCCTGGCGGTGTTGAAGATCGGCGAGGACAGCTCACGGTAAGGTAGTTGCGCATGGCATACTGTCATGCGCACTTAATCGGCATTGTGGAAAGATCCGGACGGTACAGTTCTTCCCGGCCAAATAGCCCCTGACAGGCGGCGCCGGTTTCTTGTTAAATTGCGACGTAGAATCAGCGAGTTACGCCTAGCCGTTTCGGGAGATTCGCGTCCTGCACGCGACTAGCGGGCGCGTCTTCAGGCAGGCTTGTCTATTTCCACATTTTTTCCACAGGCCGCCCGACCCGACCGCGGATGCAGAAACAAAGCAGGCCCCGTCTAGACGGGGCCTGCTTTGCTGGTAGGAATCGAACGGCTTTACTGAGGAGTTGTGGCCGGCTTGGTTGGGGTACGAGCCGGGGCGGTCGAGCGTGGAGCTGTCGAAGGAGCGGCACTAGCTCCGGTCGGCGCCGGGACGCCCGACTTCGTGTTGTAGGCCTCCACGACGGCCTGGGAAATATCCGTCCCTTGATTTGCCCAAAGCACCGGGCTCTGCTGAGCGGAGGCGTCGAGCACCAGGGTGTAACCGGTCTGGGTAGCATAGGCCTGAACGACCTGGTAGACCTTCTCGGCGAGCTTCTGGTAGGTCTCACCCATCTCGGTCTGGAAGTCGTTCTGGGCATCCTCGGCGGAGCGCTGGAGCGACTTGGTCTTGTCGTCGATCTGCCGCGTCAGGTCGGCGCGGGCTGACTCGCTCAGGGTCGCGCCTTGGGTCTGGAGCTGCTTCTTCAGGCCATCGATGGCGTCGCTCTGGGTCTTGAGCTGAGTCTGTTTCGGCTCGAACTTTTTGCGGAGCTCCGCGAAGTCGCGCTGACCTTCATTGGTCGCGCCAACGGCTTGCTGGAACTGGATGATGGCAATTTTGGCTGCAACCGGCGCGGTTGTGGTGGCAGAGGCGGCAGATGCCGGTACGGGGGCGCTGGGCATGGCGGCGCTGCTCGCCTGGGCGAGGGCGGTCGCACCAAAACCGGACGCCAGGATGCAAACGAATGTGAACGAACGCTTCATGAGATCTACAACTCCTTGATTACTTTTATTGAATCGCCCGCGTTGTAGCGGAAGCGAACTTCGCTCCCTGGTCAATCTCCTGCGCGCTTCTTGGAAATGTTTTTCAGCCGGAGGCCGAAAACGCGGAGAAGAGACACGGACAGAGGACATTCACAGGAACACCCAAATTATAGGTTGACGGCTTAGGAAGGTCAACGCGACAGGCTTTAAAAGTACACTTTTAAGCCTGCCGCGCCAAGTTAGAAGGTCGTACTAACAGTCAACCTAAAGGTCTTGCTGGGCTCGTGCAACTGATAGAGAGAACCATAGAGCTGCTGCGATTCCGCGTAGCTGTAGTCTCCTGCTCCGCCTGCGGGGAACATGCTTCGGGTGATCAGGTTTTCGCCCTGGAACTGCGTATACAGATGCAGCGGGTTGTAGGCGTAGTAAATGCGGAAGGGAGCATTGACCACGGGCAGAATCACTTGCAGCTCGCCGCCGAGCGACATGCGCGGCACCAGGTTGGTTCCGTAGATCGGACGAATCAGCGTATCGAATTGAATCTGTTGACCGCCCTGGCAGGATCCGTTGAAGTAATTGGGGCAGCCGTAGAGGGGCGAATTGAGTTGCGCGATACCCTGGGCGCTTTGCTTCAACTGGTTTTTATCGAGCACGACGTCAAGGCCGAAGTCATCAAAGATGGCAAAGGTGACCGGGCCGGCGATGGGGATGCGGTACTCGGCGTTGCTGGTGAACTGGGTATCGCCGCCGATCGATGCGATTCCATAGACCGGGATGGGGACCTGGATATTCCCGTTGCTGGGGTTGGTGGGATCGCGCGGGACGGGCGTGCCGTCGGGGTTGGTCAAAGTGAACAGCACCCGGGTCGGAACATAACCGTAGGGCGTGGCAGAACGAACGTCGAAGCCACGGAGTTCCTGTTCGCCGCCCTGGTAGAAGCGATTGAACGGGGGAGCTACCGCGCCGGAAATGCCCTGGACATAGGCCAGCTGCAGCTTGTAGCCAAAGACGTTCCGCCCGGTCGGAGTGAAGCGGAAGCCCTGTACCGGATGGAATTGCTTGAACTCCACCACGGGGCTGATGTAGCGAACGTTGCCCCACAAACCGGCAATCTGGAAGGCGGCGGAGAGTTCGCGGCCGTTGCGCGGCTTGTAAGGGTTGTCGATCTTGTTTTCTGAGAAGCTGAATGACGCCATGCTGTTGATGATGCCGTCCAGCGCATTCTGTCCCTGGATGCCGCTACGGAAGTTCAGGGTCTGGAAAAGATTGTTGGAGGCGGCGCTAAATGTGGTGACGTTCGACCGGTTCAGGGTGTAGGTGAAGCCGACCCGCTTGAAGGAGTGGCGGATCGGGTAGTTGGCGGAGAAACTCAGTCCGGTAGTCGCCTGGTTATAGTTCTGCAACAGCGAAGAAGTCGCCGCCGACGCATTCAGAGACTGGCCGGTGGTCTGTTTGTACTGTTTCGAGGCGTTGTAGTCCGTCTTGTTGCTGTAAATCTGGAAGCCGACACTCAATGGCCGATTGCGCAGGTAAGGCTCGGTGAAGCCGAAGAGCAGGTTGCGGGAGATGCTGCCGATGCTCGCTTGCACGCTCAATGTTTCGCCGAGACCGAGGAAGTTGTTGGTCTGGTAGTTGAGGCCCAGGAAGGCGCCGGAGAGACCGCTCACGCCGCCGTTCAGGCCGATGCTGTTCTTCCCCTTTTCTTTGACTTTCAACAGCAGTTGCACCGTCGCGTTATCGTCATCGCGGATCGGCGTTGAGTCTTCCTCGACCTTCAGCGGGTCGAAGTACTGAAGCTGGTTGAGGCGTTGAAGGCTGATCTCCCAAAGATGGCTGTTGTAAGCCTGGCCTTCTTCGAGCAGCAGTTCGCGGCGAATGACCGCGTCGCGGGTCAGGGTGTTGCCGGTGAACTCGATCCGTGAGACGTAATACTGCTTGCCTTCATCGATGTCGATGTTCAGGCTCACAATTTTCTTGGCCTCATCGACAGAGGGCGTGGGAATACCGACGAAGTTGATATATCCCAATTGACCGTAAGCCTTGTGCAGGTTCTCGAGACCCTTGCCGATGGCTGTGGCGTTGAACCAATCTCCGTCTTTTACCGGGAATTGCGCGCGCAGCGCCTTGGTATTGCTTACCGCCTTGTTGCCGCTGAAGGTGATGGCGCCGAGGCGATAGCGCTCGCCCTCTTCGATCGGAAGGGTGATGTCGATGCGTTTGCCCTTGCGGGGCCTGAAGGTGATCAGGGAGAGCCCGGACTCGTCGTGGAGACGGGTCTCGGGATTGCCGACGTTGGCGGCATAGTAGCCCTTGTCATGGTAGGCCTGACGAACGCGCTCGGCGTCCTCTTCGAGCTTGCTGGCGTCGTAGGTTTTCGCGAAGAGGTTTTCGAGGAAGATCGAGTGTGGAATGCCGATCGGCTTCAAGTTCTTCATCGAGCGGCGAAGATCGCGCGAGGGATAGTTGTCGTTGCCGGTGAACTCGATCTTGCCTACTTTGACCGTCGGCCCCTCTTTGATATTGAGGTTGATCGAGACCGAGGCCGGGGGAATTTTCTTGACGTCGACTTTCACAACGGCGAACTGGTGGCCATGCTCGGCGAGCAACTCGCGCAGCACCACGACGGCGTGCTCGACCTTGGTCGGATCGTATTGGCTCTCGACCGTCAGTCCGACCTTTTCCTTTTTGAAGCGGTCGAGGACATCCGACCAGGAGACGGAGTTCAAGCCTTTGGGATTGATTTCGCGAATGGTGGGCTTCTCCTGGACATAGACGTTCAGGATGACGCCTTTGGGCGTGTCTTCGCGCTCGATGCGGACGTTGGAAAAGTATCCGGTATTCCACAACGAGTTGAAGTCGCGCTCGACGGTGATCGGGTCATAGGTATCGCCGCGATGCGAATACAGGCGGGCGAGCACGGTCTCTTTAGGAATGCGGCGGTTGCCGATGACGCGAATGTCGTCGATGACGTCGGGAGTCGCTCCCGGCGTGGCCTGCGCGGTGGAATCCTGGGCATGGGCGCGAGGCGTCAACGCCGGGCTAAACGCCAGGCAAAGGAGCGATAGCGCTAAGGTATGGGTGAAGGACCGGTACGTCGAGCCAAAAATACGGCGCGGAAGCTGCTGCTTTTGAATCTGGGAATTGCTGCTCCCTAAGCTAACGGGCAAAATGGGCACACCCCTACTGCACAAGATCTTATCCACGCTGCGGAAAGGTCGATTATATGTGACGGAGGGGTCACTTCCCAACTTTTGCCCCTCGCACCGGCTGGCGCCGCCTCTAACCACGATCATCCAGCTATACCTGCGCGGAGAGATACGGAGCCTTCCGCGTCAGCTTTCCAGTTCGGCGAAGATGCCGTATTCCCTCGCATAGCGGTCCCACTCGACGGCAAGCACATTTGGCTTGCAGCAGACCTGGCAGTCCTCGACGTAGGCCTGACGGCTGCCCGCGGATACATCCACGACGGTTTCATTCCACTCTCCACAGCCAGCGCATCTGAAACCGGTCGCAAGCGACATCGTTCTCTCCGCATGGGCAAAGCTGCCTCTAGTCTATCGGACGAGGGCGGATTTGTCGGACGCGCAGGAAGATTCAGGGCTGACAGCCTGCTATGCTTTGGGCCTAGCTGGAGATTTAGACGGTGGGAATCCGACGAGGATAGGGACGACGATGAAGGCGGTAAAAATAATAGGACTGATGGTGGCGCTTGCGGTGTCGTTCGCGCATGCGAGGACTTGCTCCGCTGAAGCGGCTCCAGCGTTTGTCATCCGGCAAGTGCTGGACGATCAGGCCGCGGCCTGGAACCGGGGCGATGTCGAAGCCTTTATGCGCGCCTACAAGGATTCGCCAGACACTACGTTCATCGGCAAGAGCGTCGCGCAGGGTTACAGGCCCATTCTGGAGCGTTATAAGAAGACCTATTCCAGCAAGGACGCGATGGGCATGCTGACCTACTCTGAGCTCACGGTGCGGGAGTTAGGCGCGAACTATGCTGTCGTGACGGGGAAATTTCATCTGACTCGCACCGCTGCCGGTGGCGGTGATTCGAGCGGGATCTTCTCGCTGGTTTGGGAGAAGACGGAGGATGGATGGAAGATCATCCTGGACCACACAAGCGCCACACCGTAGGCCTGTGGAGACAGGGGGGAAGCGCTTCGGAATATCGCCAAGCAGCTCCTAGATGTGCATGATCTCTTTTTCTTTGGCCTGGGACATCTCGTCCATGCGTCGGATCTCGTCGTCGGTGAGCTTCTGGATCTCTTCGAGCGAGCGCTTCTCCTCATCTGCAGAGATGGCTTTGTCTTTGGCGGCTTTCTTGATCGCCTCGTTGCCGTCGCGGCGGATATTGCGGATTACGGTCTTGCGCTCTTCGAGTTCCTTGTTGAGGTGCTTCACGACATCTTTGCGGCGCTCTTCGGTCATGGGCGGGATGGGGACGCGGATCATCTTGCCGTCGTTCTGCGGATTGAAACCAAGATCGGAGGCCCGCAAGGCCTTTTCGATCTCCGCGGCGATGGATGGGTCCCAGGGCTGAATGGTGATGAGATTGGCGTCGGGCGCGTTGACCTGCGCGACCTGGTTGAGCGGGGTCTCTGCGCCGTAAGCGAGCACACGGATGCCGTCGAGCATGTGCACGGAGGCGCGCCCGGTGCGGGTCGAGGCCAGTTCCGCCTGGAATGCCTGGACGCCTTTGTCCATGCGCGCCTTGAGCTGGGTGTAAGTCTCTTTGAGAACGGGGATTGTTGCCATAACGGAAACTGCCATGAGCGTGGTCTTCCTTCGGTGACGTCTTCAGCGGATATTGTACAAAGTTCAAAGCCGGGCCCGCCGACCGGAGTCGGTTTGAGGGCCGGATGCCACTTTCCAGAGCACCCGGCGGGAACTCCCGATGGACCTCAAATCTTGATGAAAATGCGCTTCTTGTAGAGCACGTACATCGGAATCCAGCAGACCGCCGCGTAGGCGAACGAGTATATCAGCGAGGCTAGCGCGGGATCGGGAACGACATGCAGGATTCCCAAATAGCACCAATGGAGGAAGTTGACGCCCGGTCTCACTTGGATGTTCTCGAAGATCCCGGGCAGCAGTTCGGATAGAACATAGGCGGCGATTGCGTTGACGCCGAAGACGAGCAGAGGCATGAATGGCCGATAGCGCTTCGCCGGGTCGGAATCGGCTTTGCGTTGAGTGCGAATATCGACGATCCAGATCGATAAAGCGAGCAGCAAGAGGCTTAGCCCTGCTGCGAAAAGGACGTAGGAGCTGGTCCACAGCTTTTTGTTGATCGGGAACCAGACGTTCCAGATTCCGCCGAGGACCACGCCGGTGACGCCGGCAATTGCGATGCTGCGCGCTTTCTCCGCGAGCGTGCGCGAGGTTCGCAGCCAGAGTCCGGTCAGCAGGCCGATCAATGCGGTGCCCAGTGCGGGAATGGTGCTCAACAAACCCTCCGGATCGCGGGTGCGCTCATACAAATGCGGTGCGGAGAAGATCTGCCGGTCGAGCCACGCCGTCAGGTTGCCGTCGTGGTCGAGGAGGGGTACATCGCGCCCCGGAAGGCCGTAGCCGGGAACGGGAACGAATCGCATGAGCAGCCAATAGCCGATCAACGCGGCAATAATCAGGGCCAACTTGTCTTTCCACCCTGGACTTAATAGGTAGAGCGTGGCGACGACAAAGTAACAGATTGCGATTCTGGGCAGCACACCGTAGAAGCGCATTGTGTGGAGGTTAAAGAACGGAAAGCTGTTTACGACGAGTCCGAGCAGATAGAGGATCACCGTTCGCCGGAGCGTGTGGAGGAAGATCGATTGCTTTGTGGCGCCTTGCGCGAGGCGCGCCTGGGTGGAGAAGACGGTCGAGATTCCAACCAGAAACAGGAACGTCGGGAAGACCAGGTCGGTGGGGGTGAAGCCGTTCCAGGCGGTGTGCTTCATTGCCCAATATGCGAGGTTTCCGTCGCCGTTGTTGTTGACCATGATCATGAAGCCGATGGTCAATCCGCGCAGCACATCGAGGGAAACCATCCGTGCCGGTTTGACTAAGACAGGTTGAGAAGTTGCTGTTGCGGCGGTCATGGGTGTCGACTCCGGCGGAATGGGCGATGCGAAACCCGGAATTCCGGGTTTCGGTAAGTATAGCGATGCGGGCGGTTTGCCGTGCTTTCGTCTTGAGTTGGCGGCACCTGCCCACGCGTCATTGAATCGTTACAATAATGACAGCGGTAGACTTGATCGGTCGCACGCGCAAATTCAAGGTTGGAGAGTTCAATGATCGAAGTTGCCCTGGAGGCCCGCGTCTTCCCGCACGCGATGTTGCGCGAGATTTATGAACAGCCGGAGGCGATCGAGGCGACGCTCCGCAGCTACCTGATTGACGGCAGCCTGAATGCCGAGGCATTCAAGAGTCTTGCGGAGGCGCTGCGCGGGCACGAACGGATCGTGATAGCGGCCAGCGGATCGAGCCGACACGCCGGGTTGGCGGCGGAGATCATGCTCGAAGATCTGGCCGGCCTCACCGTTGATGTGGAATACGCCAGCGAGTACTGCTACCGGTCGACTCATACTTTGCAGAATCCCGGCGTGATCGTCGTTTCGCAATCGGGGGAGACAGCAGACACGCTGGCAGCTTTGCGCGAGGCAAAAGCGCGCGGTCTCGCCACCGTCGCGATTACCAATCATGCGGGATCTTCGATGGCCAAAGAGGCAGACGCCTCGCTGCCTACGTATGCCGGGAATGAGAAGGCGATTCCCGCGACGAAGAGTTTCACGACGCAACTGGTTGTGCTTTACCTGACTACGCTCTACCTCGCTCGGCTGCGGGGCAGGATGACGAGCCATGCCGTGGCGGGATTTTGTGAGCAGATCCATGACGTTGTTGCGGACATCCGGACCGCTCTTCCGGCATGGGAAGAAAGTGCGCAGGAGTTTGCCAGGGCGATGAAGGGCGCGGGCGCTGTGTTGTACCTTGGCCGGGCGATTCATTACGCGATTGCTCGCGAAGGCGCGTTGAAGCTGAAGGAATCAGCGTATGTTCAGGCGGAGGGCTATCCGGTTGGCGAGCTCAAGCATGGGCCGAATGCGCTGGTCGGCAAGAACGCGCCGCTGGTGGTGATTGCTACGCGTGATGCGGGAGATCCCGATTCCGTGCTGCGCTACGAAAAGACGCTGCAGCTCGTGCGCGACATGCACGCCCAGGGCGCGGAGATCTTTGCGTTGATTTCTGAGGATGATGCGGAGATCGCCCAGCTTACGCCGCATGTCATTCGCATCCCCCAGGCGAGTGAATATCTGCTGCCCATTCTGGAAGTCATTCCTTTGCAGCTGATCGCGTATTTCAGTGCGATCCTGCGGGGCATCGATGTGGACAATCCCCGCAACCTCGTCAAAGCGGTTATTCAGGAGTAACTGCCGGGAACAGCCGCACCTTCCGCTCTCCAACTGCCGGTCGATCACGTCGCGGTTTCAGCGTTGGAACCGACTGATTTTTCAGCGCGTTTCGCCGTGAAAGTGACTATTCTCATTTCATGGCATTCCTGCAAACTGCCCGAAATCTGCTGCGTCACCGCCGGCTCGTCGGCGGGATGCATTTCGGGCACGGGTCCGATGAGCTTCGGCAGCTTACGGTCGAGTTCTGCGATGCCGGCGCGCTTGCGGCAAGGCTTCGACGCGCCGGTCACCTGTTTGCGTTTGTCTGGTCGGAGGGCGACGATCGCGATTCCGATGTGCGGCTGACGAGCTGGCTGAACATGATGGAGGCGGACGCGGCGCTGAGCGAGCGCTTCCGCAAATCGTGGGTGCTGCTGCTCAGCGAGCTGAACTCGACCCCGCTGTTTGCCGAAGCGGGACTTCCGGCCCATGCCGGCCTGCTTCCTGAGATCGTTCGCCGGCTTTCTTCCCGGGTGCTGCCCACGGTTCGAGAGGCCTCCGACGCCGGGCTTCTGTTTACGAGCATCTTTTCGTCGCCGCAGGCCGTTGCGCGCTTCAGTTCGATGCCCGAGGAGACATTTCAGCGGCTGGTCGCACTGCTGTGGCCGCCGGAAGGCTTTGAGGCCGCCTTGCGGCTGCAGCACGACCTGCGTCAGGCGTTGCGCCTGCTCGCCACGCGTGTCGCCGGCCGCGGAGTGACGGCGGCGGTGCGCGAACGCGGGACTACTCGCGACGTGCACGACTCGCCCTTTTACCGGCTCATCTTTGCCACTGAGATGTTTGTGGTGAAACAAAAGTCAGACTACGCGCGAGACAAAGCCCGAGTCTCGGGGCGCGACGCCATCCTGACCGAAGCGATGCTGTGGAACGAGTCGGTCCGCTTATGCCGGAAGGAGCTGGACCACGTTCATCAGCAGATGGAGGACGCCGGCGTCAGCTCCGCGCTGGTTTATGACCTGCGGAGCATCGAAGCGGTCCTCGAACGGATGGAGCTGCTCGCGACGGTTTTTGCGGCGGAGGAGCGCACCCCTGAAGCTTCGGGCGCCGGTACCTCCGCGCGGGAGTTGGTGAATACGCTGGTTCGCGGCCGGGTGGACGATACCCGGCTATCGATCCTCTTCCGGCAGAACCTTACCCTGCTCGCGCGCAAGACGGTTGAGCGGACGGGCCATAGCGGCGAGCACTATGTCGCCCGCAACGATGGCGAATATTGGCAGATGTGGCGAGCCGCTGCCGGCGGCGGGCTGCTGACCGTGATTACGGCTGCGCTCAAGCTGCAGATCGTCGGCGCTCACCTGCCGCTGTTTATCGAAGGCTTTCTGGTGGGGACGGACTATGCCGTCACCTTTGTGATCATGCAGATATTCCACTTGGCGCTGGCTACCAAGCAGCCGTCGATGACAGCGGCGGCGCTAGCGGGCATCGTGCGGGAAAATCGCGGAGTTTCGCGCTGGAGCAAGATCTCCGCCTATGCCGCGCAGATCTCCCGCACCCAACTCGCAGCCGCGTTTGGGAATGTCATTGCGGTTTGTCTTGGGGGGATCGTCTTCGAAGAGATATGGCTTCATGTGTCCGGGGGCTATTTTCTTTCCCATGAAATCGCCGAGCACGCTTACCACGGCATGAATCCGCTGGAGTCAGGCACCGCGATCTTCGCCGCCTTTACCGGCGTCCTCTTATGGGCGGGGGGACTCGTCGGCGGGTGGGCCGAAAATTTCGTGGTCTTTAACCGCATTCCAGAAGCAATCGTTCAGCACCCTCTGGGCTTCAAAGTCGGCGTGCGCAACATGCACCGTCTGGCCGAGTGGCTGGAGCGCAACGTGGCCGCCTGGAGTAACAGCATCGTGCTCGGTTACCTGCTCGGACTTTCCCCGGTCATTGCAAGGTTCTTCGGAATTCCTCTGGACGTGCGCCACGTCACGCTGAATACCGGCATGGTGGCGCTCGCGGCGGCGCAGTTTGGCAGGGATGCTTTCCAACAGGGGTGGCTTTACATGGCGGCCGCCGGGGTCGCGGTCACGTTCGTGCTCAACCTCGGCGTCAGCTTCTCGATCGCCTCGATTGTTGCGCTGCGCGCTTATAGTGTGCCTCGCGCGGAGCAGGTTCAGATATTCAAATTTATTTTGAAGGAGTTTCTCCGCTCTCCGAGGGATTTCGTTTTTCCGCGCCGTACGGATTCGTTGGAGCCGATCATCGGGGCTACCGACGAGACCGCGGAGCCGTCAGGGCAGCCGGATCTCGTTGAACCAGAGCCGGAGAAGGAACCCGAGATGACAACCGTTCCTGCGGAGAATGAAGAGCGGGCCTAGCTGCTACCTCACGGTCCCAGCATCCATCGTGTTCTCGGAGGAAAAGGTCGAGGCCGGAAGTCCGGCGCTGTTGTAGAGGTTGGCCGTCGAGAAATTGGCCCACGCATACCGGACGTAGACCGGCATTGCGACCTGGGAGGCGCTGACGACGATACTCGCGCCGTCGATGCTTGCGCTTGCCGGGACAAATTTGTGGTCGCTGCCGGCAAGTTCAAAGCCTGTCAGGGGTCCGCCCTTCGCCGTCAGTCCCTCGCTGTGATCGAACCAAACGCGCATGTCTGCGCCCTCGGATACGGCCTGGCGAAAGAGCGGGCCGGAGTCTTCGATGTGTTCGCCATAGGCGACTGCGCGAGCAGCCAATGCGAGGCGGTGACCGACGGTCTGCTTGTCTGGCGGATGGACATTGTCGGCCTGGCCGATGTCGAGGGTGACCGCCATTCCGGTGTTGGCGAGGCTTAGGGTGCGACGCTGCGCGTCGCGGATGATGCCCCACTTCTCAAACTCCGTCGAGGTGAAACTGGAGATCTGCGCGTAGAAGAAGGGGAAGTCGCCTTCAGCCCATTTGTCGCGCCAGTCATCGATCATCGTCGAAAACTCCCTGGTATACATTGGCGCTCTGGAGATGGCGCTGTCGGTTTCGCCCTGATACCAGATCGCTCCTTTGATCGGGAACTCGGTCAGCGGCGCGACCATGCCGTTGTAGAGATATGCGGGCGCCCAGGAGAGGGGGTTTGGATGCCATGAATGTTCCGGCACGGGCTTGCCGGCCGCTTTCGCCGCATCGTCCTCGCGTTTCTCCCTCGCCCGCATCGCCGGAATGTCCGCGGTGGTGTCGGCCATCTCGCTCCAGTCGCGAAAGACAGGCATGAGTGAGGAATCGGCGGTGAGGCTGTCGAGGCTGATCCATGCACGAATGGGAGTTCCTCCCCAGGTATCGTCGATGAGGCCGATTGGCACCTTTTCCTGCTGCTGAATCTCGCGGCCGAAGAAATAGGCGACGGCGGAGAAGTTGGCGGCGGTGTCGGGGGTGCAGAGCGTCCAGACCTCGTCGGGGTCGGCGAGATCGGGCAGCGGATGGTCGGAGGCGCGGTCGTGGACGCGCAGCAGATGAATCTGGGGCTGATTGGAGTTGGCGATTTCCTCCGCGCCATTTTTCAGAACCGCTGAGTTGGGAAAGCCTTTGAGCGGCATCTGCATGTTCGATTGGCCGGAGGCGAACCAGACGTCGCCGATGAGCACATCGGAGATTGTGACCGTGTTCGTGCCCTGAACGGTGATGCTGTAGGGGCCACCGGCCGGTTGCGGGGCGAGGTAGACGCTCCACTTGCCGAGATCGTCCGCCGTGGCGGTCTGCTTCGAGGAAAGTAAGGTGACGGTGACGTGTTCGCCTGGATCGGCCCAACCCCAGATGTGAACCGGTGACTCGCGCTGAAGAACGACGTGGTCGCTGAGGACTTTGGGGAGCTTGACGTCGGCAAACCCGGTGGCGGCGAACAGCAGGAGGGGCAGACTGGCGGCGATCTTCGATGGATACTTCATTCTCATATTCCCCAAGCTGAGGCGGAGTGCATTTGCGAGCTAGTTTGCTTCGCGAATGGCGCGCGTTGCGGGATAGATAGCCCTGAAGTGTTTGTAGGCTTCGTCATAAGTCTTTCCGTTTGCGGGATCGGGCTGAAAGCTTTCTGCGACCTTGAGCGATTGTTCGCAAGCTGTATCGGTGTCGGGCCATGCGCCTACTCCGACGCCGGCGAGCAGGGCTGAGCCATAAGCGCCCCCTTCTTCTGCGGTGAGGACTTCGGTGGGATGGCCGTAGATGTCGGTTTGAATGCGACGCCAGAGCGGACCGCGCGCGCCGCCTCCGCCGAGACGCACGCCGCTGACCGGGATGCCGAGTTCGGAGAAGAGGGTGAAGCTGTCGCGCAGGGAGAAGGCCACGCCCTCGAGCACGGCGCGGGTGAAGTGCGCCATCGTGTGGCTGGCGGTGATTCCGACGAAGGCTGCGGTGGCGTGGGAGTCGAGGTGCGGGGTTCGTTCGCCGAGGAGATACGGCGCGTAGAGCAGGCCGTCGCTGCAGGCGGGGATTTTTGAGGCCGCGTCGCTCAGGGCGTCGTAGCTGGCCCCTGCCGCGAATGTGTCGCGGAGCCAACGCAGCGAGAGTCCCGCCGACTGGGTGACGCCCATGACGTGCCAGCGGCCGGGCACGGCGTGGCAGAAGGTGTGCAGGCGTCCGCCAGGGTCTTTTGTAGGCTTGTCGGTTGCGGCGAAGACAACGCCTGAGGTACCGATCGTTGCGCTGACCGCGCCGGGCTTCAGGATGCCCATTCCGACTGCGCCGGCTCCCTGGTCGCCAGCGCCGGCTACTACGGGAGTTCCTTGGGTCAGACCGGTGTCTGCCGCGGCGGTTGCTGAGATGTGGGCGCAGACCTCTTGTGACTCGTAGAGGGGCGGGAGCCATGCTTCGTTGATTCCAGATATTCGCGCTACCTCGGTCGACCACCGGCGATTCGTCACATCGAGGAGCAGCGTGCCTGAAGCTTCATGGACGTCGATGGCAAAGGTGCCGGTGAGGCGATAGCGGACGTAATCCTTCGGGCACATGACGTGGGCGATGCGAGCGAAAATTTCCGGCTCGTGCTCTTTCACCCAGAGCAGCTTGGTCAGGGTGAAGTTTGGCAGGGCTGGATTGCAGGTCAGCTCGATCAGGCGTTCGCGGCCGATCTGCGCGTGCAGCCAGTCGCATTGCGGGCCGGTGCGTTGGTCGCACCAGATTAGGGATGGGCGTAGAACCTCTCCGGCTGCGTCGAGCATGACTGCGCCGTGCATCTGCCCGGTGAGGCCGACGGCATCGATCTTTGCACCGGCCTCGCCGATGGCGTGGACCGCGGCGGAGATCGCGCCGTTGATTGCTTCCTGGGTGGCGCGCCACCAGTCTTCGGGGTCCTGCTCGGCCCAGCCGGGATGGTCGACGCGGAAGGGATGATGTTCACTCGAAGCTGAGGCGACGACCTTGCCTTGTTTGTCCACAATTACGGCGCGCGTTCCGCCGGTGCCAACATCAATTCCCAGGAAAGGCATTTCAAGTCCCTCTTTGAAGTAAATGCATTTTCTAAAGCATTTTCACTTCTAGTATGCACTGGCCAGAGTCACGAAGAGTGGCTTTTTGCTGGGGCAAAAGCCACGACAAACGTGGTTGCCTTGTATGCACCGGAAGTGAAAAGCTCTAGCGCGACGCTAGATTAGCATTCCGGGAGGAGGCGATGCACAGAAGGGTCGTGCGCCGACTCATACGGCGACCTGACCACTTTGCTGTGAAAGTGCCTGACAACTTGCCTCGGTTCGCTCCAGTGGAGTTACATCAGGGTAAATGTTGCCTACTTCCTCAAGCTCAGGGGTGACCAGAATGTTCTTCGGAAAACTTTCCCGCAAGACCACATCGATATTCAGCGTAATGGCCGTGGCACTCGTTGCTCTGCCGGCGTGTGCGTGGGGACAGGCAAGTCAGAGCGGCGGGATGGCCGGCATGCCGGGAATGAGCGCCAACGTAAACGGCCGGGCGTGCGATGACACGAGCCACATGGGCGCGATGACTGTTGTCATGGGCGTGAGCATGGTCGCGATGGCAACCCACTTATGCATGACTCCCCTGCGGCCCCAGCAACCTGGCGATGAAGAACGGGCAAAGGCGCTCGTCGCCGAGGTGAAGGCGGTGATGGAGAAGTACAAGGACTATAAGAAGGCGCTGGCCGACGGATACACGATCGCGAATCCAAATGTAGATATGCCCCAATATCACTTCATGAACGCTGCCAACGCTAAACTGGCCGACACCCAATTCGATCCGACTCGGCCCACTGCGCTGCTGTATTTCCACACTGCCTACCAACGCTACCGGTTGGAGGGCGTGATGTATACGGACGACGTTGACGCTACTGAAGATCAGTTGAACGAGCGTATTCCGCTGAGCATCGCCCGGTGGCATCAGCACATCAACTTTTGCGCGGCGCCGGCAAACAAGATCAGCGAGTACCATGGCGCTACGCCGAAGTTTGGCATGTTTGGCTCGATCCATACTGCGGAGGCCTGCAAGGCCGAGGGCGGCACCTTCTACCCGATCATCTTCAACTGGATGGTCCACGTCTTTCCCTATGAAAGCGATATGAAGAGCGTCTTCTCGATGAACGACGATGAGGCGCACGTGCACTGATTTGAATGGCCGGCGGATGCGGGACGCTCTGGCAGTCGTTTAGACTATCGCTCATGAATCTGGATGCAATTCAATCAGCGCTGCGCGAGCAGAAGCTGGACGGCTGGCTTTTCTACGATCACCATCATCGCGATCCGATTGCTTACCGCATTCTCGGGCTGAGCGAGTCTCTGCATGTGACCCGGCGCTGGTATTACCTGATTCCCGCCGATGGGCGAGCCTAAGAAACTGGTCCACCGCATCGAGGCTGGACGTCTGGATACTTTGCCCGGAGCCAAGTCCGTTTATTCATCATGGCAGGAGTTGGAAGGGCAGTTGAAGACGATGCTCGAGCCGTATCAGCGGCTGGCGATGCAGTATTCGCCGCGCAACGCGATCATGTATGTCTCGATGGTCGATGCTGGGACCGTCGAGTTGCTGCGCGAGTTTGGCAAGACGGTCGTCAGTTCCTCTGATCTGGTCAGCTATTTTGAGGCGGTGCTGGGCGAGGAGCGCATTGCCAGCCATTATGAGGCGCAACGCATCATTGACGATGTGCTTGCCGAGGGGTTTCGCGAGATTGGCCGTCGTGTGAGACCGGCGAATGGCGGGCCTGCGGGCAGCTACCGAATTCGCGATGGTGCAGTGGCTTTCGGAGGCGATGCGTCGGGCTGGATTGATCTGGGAGAATGCGCCGGATGTTGCGGCGAATGAAAACACCTCTGATTCGCACTATGCGGCGACCGAAGAGGCGACGAAGACGATTCGCGAAGGGGATTTTGTGCTGATCGATATCTGGGGGCGGATGAATCGGCCGGAGTCGATTTTCTATGACATTACCTGGACGGGAGTGGTGGGGCGGGAGCCCTCCGCGCGCGAACAACTGGTTTTCGAGACAGTGCGGAATGCGCGGGATGCGGCCATCGCATTGGTGCAATCGGCCTTTGCTGCCGGGCGGTCGATTGCCGGATTTGAGGCAGATGATGCCGCGCGGGGGGTGATTCGCGAGGCGGGATTTGGGGAATGGTTCACGCATCGCACTGGACACAATATTGCGAGTGAAATCCATGGCAGTGGCGCGCATCTCGACAACCTGGAGACGCATGATCAGCGCCTGTTATTGCCATTCACTTGCTTCTCGGTCGAGCCGGGAATCTATTTGCCGGAGTTTGGGGTGCGCAGCGAGATCGACATGATCACTTCCGCAGACAAGGCTGAAGTGACGGGGAAGATTCAGCGGGAGCTGTTGCGAATCTGAGCCATGGTGCTACCGCACGGCAACCATGTCATATTCCTGGCCGGATTGCACTGGTGCGAGCACCCAGAGCGTGTAGATTCCGAGCGCGGTGCCGAAGGGAACTTTCAGCAGCATCAGAACCCCGACTACCAGGGCAAGTGGACGCGCCCAGCGATCCCGGCGCAGGAGCCCGATGCCTACCAGGAGCCCGAGGCCAGACCGGATGTAAAGAACGACCGTGACGAAGGGGATGATCCAGCCCATGGACATTGGGAATGGGAAGTTCCCGCCGTGGAACATGCCGTGGTGGGCGAAGATGAAGCCCAGGAAAGGAATCGCGACAAACCATGCCAAGATCGTAAATATCGAGTAGACCAGCCACAGGATCGCCAGGGTGTGCACATGCCGTTGTACGCGGGAATAGGGGAAATAGCCCGCGGGCGGAGGCGGAATCGCGGGCTTGCCGCAATGCGCGCAAGTTTGTTGGTAGGGTGCAAGGGGTTGACCGCAGCCGCTGCAAAACATAGAGGGCCTCCGATTGCCGGACGCCGCTGATCCATGGGTTGTGGGCGCCTGGCCGTACTGTCATAAGATCCTACGTCCGCGGGCTGGAAGCGGTTCCATCTAACGGCTGAAGTGGATGCGCAGCCAAAGCGCCGCCGCCAAGTACCATAGGTAAGTGGCTCTTTTGAATCCCATTCCGTCGCCGATCTCTGATTTCAGCCCAACGATGCTGGAGTGGCCGCGTTTTCTTGAGATGCTCGCCGGATATTCGCATTCGCCGGTCGGGCGGAGTTGGGCGCTTGGCCTGACGCCGTCGGCTGATAGCGAATTTCTGGGTCGGGAGCATGCCCAGGTTGCTGAGATGCGTCGCCTGCTTGGGCAGCGCGTTTCGATTGCGCTCAGGTCGCTCTTCGATCCTGCTCTGCTGCTCGATAAATCGCGCATTGAAGGCGCGGCGCTTGAGGCGGAAGAGATTCGCGATCTGCTTAGCCTGATCGATGACATCACGGCGTGGCAGGCGATCATGCAGACGCCTCCCGATGCGGTCAAGGATGAGATCCCCGAGCTGATGTCGTTGAGCGCACCGCTCATGGCGGCGGTTTTGCGGCCGCTGGTTGAGTCGCTGCGTTCGCGGATGTTGCCCGATGGCTCGCTTGCCGACAACGCCTCGCCGAATCTCAACCGCATCCGCCGCGAGATCGAACGGCAGCAGAGGCAGATCGAGCAGAGCCTGCGCCAGACGATGCGACGGCTTGCCGAGGGCGGTGGCGTTCAGGATGAGCTGATCACGATTCGCGGGGAGCGCTTCGTGATTCCGATCAAGGCCGAGTCGAAACGGCGTGTTCCAGGTGTGGTGCATGGCGCGAGCTCGAGCGGGCAGACAGTGTATGTTGAGCCGCTCGAGACGATCGAGCAGAACAATGAGCTGGTCCGGTTGTTTGAGGAAGAACAGGCGGAGATCCATCGCATCTTCCTTGCGATGACGCGGCAGATTGGCGCGCAGTCGCAGGTGATCGGCGAGGGTGCGGTGATTCTGACTGTGGTCGAATCGCTGGTGATCCGCGCGCGCTTTGCGGAGGATTTTCAGTGCGTTCGGCCGCGGTTTTGCGATCCCGCGGAGTCGCTTGAGTTGCGGCTCCTGCAGGCGCGGCATCCACTGCTTGAGCAACGGATGCGCAAGGGCGGCGGCAGCATTGTTCCGATCTCGATTCATCTGACAGGAGCTGATCGGCAGCTCATCATCAGTGGTCCGAACACTGGCGGCAAAACTGTTGGGTTGAAGACTACGGGGTTGCTGGGCATCATGGCCCAGGCGGGCGTTCCTGTTCCTGCGGAAGAAGCGGTGTTTCCGTTCTTTCACGAGTTTCTAGCCGACATCGGCGACTCACAATCGATTGAACAGAATCTTTCGACCTTCTCGGCACACATTGTGAATCTGAATCGCATTGCAGGGGTCGCGGGGCGCGATTCGCTGGTTCTGCTCGATGAGCTTGGTTCGGCGACTGACCCAGAAGAGGGTGCTGCGCTGGCGGTTGCCATTGCTGAGCACTTCCTCAACACGCGGGCGTGGTGCCTGATCTCGACCCACCATACTTCGCTGAAGGTCTATGCGGCGAATACTCCGGGGGTGATCAACGCCGCGGTCGGGTTTAACGAGCAGACATTGGCTCCGACCTATGAACTTCGCCAGGGCGTGCCTGGAGCTTCTGCTGGCATCAATATCGCGAGCCGGATAGGGCTGGATGCGCAAATCATCGACTCGGCGCGTTCGCGGTTGAATACGCAGACCCAGGACATTAGCCGCTTCCTCGATCAGCTGCATGGCCAGATAGAGGCGATTACCGCTGAGCGTGCGGCTCCGAGGAACCGCGAGCAGGAGGTTGCGCGGGAGAAAAACCGGCTCGATGTCGAGGGGCTGAAGGAGTGGCGCGCGAAGGTCCGCGAGATGGAAGTGAAGCTGCAATCGCTGCTCAGGGACTTTGAATACCAGATGCGCGAGACGGTCAAAGCGGTCGACGACCGGGCCGCGCAGCAGAAGCTATCCAAGGAAGCCGAGAGGCGTATTGCCAAGCTGCGGCGGGAGTTCAGCGAGCAGTTCAACGCTTCGGTGGTCGCCGGACATACGGGCGCCGATCGCGGTGACGCTCACGCCCAGCCGCATATTGTTCGCCATGTGGCCACTGGGGATACGGTGAGACTGAAGTCTCTGGGCAAGACGGCGGTGGTGCAACGGCAGGTTGAGGACAACGTCTTCGAGGTCTCGATCGGGCTGATGAAGATGCGGGTGAACCGCGAGGATATTGCCGAGGTCGTGCGAAATCCTCAGCCGGCCATTTCGCCTCTTCAGGCGGCTCGAAAGCGCGGGGTCTCGGTTTCGGTCGCCGATCCGGACGAGAACCTTAATTGGGAGATCAACGTTATCGGACGCAATGTGGATGAGGCGACGGACGAGGTTGAGAAATTCCTCGACCGGGCATTTCTCGCTGGATTGCCGCGGGTGCGGATCGTGCACGGCACGGGGATGGGGATTCTGCGCAAGGCGCTGCGCGCATATCTGCAGCGCCATCCCCAGGTTGCGACGGTGAGCGAGCCTCCGCATAATGAGGGCGGCCAAGGGGCGACGGTTGCTGAACTAAAGTTGTAGGTTTTCGGGCTGGCTCGCTATGGATTTCGGAGTCGCTCGGTGCTAGCATCGCGGCATTGGAAGTCTAGCCGCAGCGAGGTCGCGCTATGGTCAAAGTCATCACCGTCGAACGCGAATATGGAAGCCAGGGCGCGGAGTTTGCGCATCTACTGGCTGAGTCGCTGGGCTGGAAGCTGATCGACAGCTGCCTTATCGAAGAGATTGCGCGGCGCGCGGGGGTCGCCAAATCCCAGGTGACGCGCTGTGACGAGCAACTCGATCCCTGGTATCACCGCTTTGGCAAGGCGTTTTGGCATGGCAGCATCGACCGGCTTCCGGCGCCGCCGGTAGGGACGATCTTTGATAGCGAACGGATGACCGTTCTGGTGCGGGACTACCTGCTGAAAGTGGCAGCGGAAGGCCATGCGGTCATCGTCGGACGCGGCGCGGCCTGCGTGCTGTCCAACTATCCGGGCGCTTTCCACATGTTTGTGTATGCCTCGCGGAAGCGCAAGCTGCAGTGGTTCCAGAAGAACTTTCCCGACCGGATGAAGGACGCTGAGGCGGAACTCGATGCCACCGATCAGCGCCGCGCCGAGTATGTGCGACAGTTCTACGATCAGCAGTGGGACAATCACCGGCTCTATCATCTCATGATTAATTCCTGCATGGGCTTTGACGCGATGTTGAAGGCTACGGTGGGGGCGGCGGGTTTGGCGGAGGTTCATTCTCCGGCAAGTGCGGCCGGATAAATCCGCTTTGTTGTCTCCGGCTCGTCTCTGGTGCAGTTGGGTCATGTAGCCGTTTCGGCTACAATGGTGAGAGAGGTCCATTATGCGACAGGTCCCGTTGCGCGAATTCAGAATCAGAGGGGAAAAGGCGCTGGCATCGGTCCCGAAGGGAGAGGTCGTTCTTCTTTCAGGACAGAAAGGTCCTGTCTATTATCTTGTGCCAGTGCAGGGAGATATTGCGATCGGAGACAAGGAACTACGCCGCGCGATGGCGATGGCCAGCCTTCAGGAGAGCTGGCGCTACGCCGAGAATCAAGGATTCGACCAGGTTTCCGACGAGGAGATTGATGGAGAGATCCGCAAGCAGAGAGAGCAGAAGTCAAAGCGCAAAAGTTCGCGATGAGACTGATCGTTCTCGATACGAATGTGATTGTGTCGGCGGGGATCAAGCCAAGCGGTTTTCCCGCCCGGATCATTCAGAGCGTCATTCAAGAGGCGAACATCCAAATCGCGGTGAGCCCTTCCATCGTAGCGGAATACAGGCGAGTCTCTCAGTATTCCAAATTCGCGCAATTCGGCTTTCCTCCGGCGTGGCTGGAGTTCCTGGTTGAAGGCGCATTGCGCTTCCCGGATGAAGGATTGTGGCCGCATCCATTGCCAGATCCGGATGATGCGTGTTTTCTCTCTCTGGCAAAGACCGCAGGCGCATGGGTGATCACCGGAAACCTGAAGCACTATCCTGCCAGGTCTAGAGGGGGCGTACTTGTCCGAACCCCTGCGGAGTATGTGGCGATGTTGGATGAAACGCCATGAACCGGGTCGTGCATAACCGCGTTGACGTAGAATTAAGGACAGTAGGGTTGCCAGACGATCGCTGCCGGAATTCGTTCCGGGGGAGGAAAGTCCGAACTCCGCAGGACAGTGTGCCGGATAACGTCCGGGATTCAGGCTTCAAGGCCTGAAGACGGCTAGTGCCACAGAGAAGATACCGCCTTGGTTCGAGAGAACGAGGGTAAGGGTGAAAAGGTGCGGTAAGAGCGCACCGCCCCGGCTGTAAAGTCGGGGGCAGGGTAAACCCCACACGGAGCAAGACCAAATAGGGAGGGAATCCGCGGCCAGACCCAGGCCGCGGTTGCGTGCCGGTCCGGTGCGCTCAGGCGGGTTGAGTGGTCGCCGCAACCTCCGGGTAGGTCGCTGGAGCGCGTCAGTAATGCCGCGCCTAGAGGAATGATCGTCACGGGACTTTACGGTCCTGGACAAAATTCGGCTTACCGGCAGCTCTCTAAATGGCCCCGCCGCTCTGAAAGGAGTTGCGGGGCCATCAAGTTTTGTGAAACGCGCCCGGGCGGAACTATATACCGTCGACTCTCGTAAAACTAAGCACGATGAGCCACGTCTGCTCAATCTGGCCCGGTCCAGGTCGATTGCGCTGCTAAACTTCAATTGGGCCGTGCCGGGGGTATGCGATGGAATTCATTGAGGGATTCAAGATCGCCCTGCAGTCGCTCTGGGCGAACAAGCTGCGCTCGATCCTCACGCTGCTCGGTGTGGTCATCGGCGTCGCCTCTGTGATCATGGTGGTGACCCTGGTCAACGGCGCCAAGCAATACGTCACCACCAAGCTCAACAGCTACGGCGCGGACATTGTCACCATCAGCAAGACGCCGCAGACCTTCCTGACGATCGAAGAGTATCTGGCCTTTCAGAAACGTAAAGACATCAAGATGGACGACTATCAGGCCATCAAGGAAGACTGTAAGAGCTGTGTTTCGGTGGGAGCTCTTCGCAACAGCGCCTCGGGAAAAATTGTCTACGGGACCAAATCCAGTACCGACACCGATGTTCGCGGCTGGACCTGGACGATGCCGCCCATGTCGAACCTGAATATTGTCCAGGGCCGTTCCTTTACCGAGGCGGAGGACGAACACAGCTCGCACGTTGCCATTGTTGGTTACGACATTGTCGATAATCTGCTTGGTCAGGGCGATCCGCTGGGCAAGGAGATTCGGGTCGATGGCGAGCCCTACACGATCATCGGAGTCGGCGAGCGCCAGGGAAAGACCCTGGGAGCCAGCCAGGACAATTGGGTCGCGATTCCGCTGAATGCCTTCATCGAGTCCTACGGCGCCAATGTCAGCCTGACGATCTATGTCAACGCCGGTGGCGGGGGCGAGGCAGTGGAGCGGGTCTCTGATGAGCTGCGCACGATTATGCGGGGACGCCGTCACCTTGCTGCCGGGAGTTCCCGACAGCTTCTCTATTGATACCAGCGCGACTTTTCAAAACATTCTGGGGCAGATATTGAACAGCTTTGGCGCGGTGGTCGTCGCGATTGCCGCCATTTCGCTGGTGGTTGGCGGCATTGTCATCATGAACATCATGCTGGTCTCGGTAACGGAGCGGACGCGCGAGATCGGGATTCGCAAGGCGCTTGGCGCGCGGCGCAACGACATTATGCTGCAGTTCCTGGTCGAGTCGGCGACGATGTCGCTTTTCGGCGGCATGCTGGGGGTGATCGGCGGCATCGGCGTCGCCAAAGCCATCACTTTGCTGATTAGCTTTCCGTCTGAGGTGCAACTTTGGTCTGTGCTCGTCGGCCTTTTCGTAGCTACGAGCGTGGGCGTCTTCTTTGGCGTTTACCCGGCGCGCAAGGCGGCCCAACTGGACCCCATAGTCGCCTTGAGATCGGAGCTCTAGCATGCATGTCCGGGACTCCCAGGAAGCGGTACGGATGGCCTTTGAGACGCTGCGCACCAACAAGCTGCGCTCTGGCCTGACCGTGCTTGGCATTTCGATCGGCATCTCGACCGTGATTCTGATCTCCTCGGCGATCAACGGCCTGAACAGCAACATTGACGGCTTCGTTAAATCGCTAGGAACGAACAGCCTTTGGGTCTTTCGTTTCGAGCCTTTCGGCAGCCGCCCCACCACCGAGCAGCTGAATCGCAAGCAGCTGACCTATGAGGATGGGATGGCGATCCGTCAACTGCCTCATGTCGTGGCCGTAGATCCCGCGCTGCGGTATGCGAACTTTCAGCTCGGACCTGCGGTCGGAATGGTGACGCTCAAATACGGAACCCGCAAGGTGGAAAACACCACGCTTGGGGGCGACTCCACAGATCTCGGCCAAGTCTCGAACATCAACGTTACCGAGGGCCGCCTCTGGACTGAGGACGAGAATACCCGGCGGGCGAATGTTGTGGTTCTGGGTCACGATGCCGCCGAAGAGCTCTTTCGCGACGAGTCTCCAATTGGAAAAGAGATCGAGGCAGAAGGCGACGTGTTTACCGTCATCGGCGTCTTGGACAAATTTCCCCAGGCTTTCGGGGGCGGGCGGAACACGCAGGACAACTCCGCCTTTTTCCCTCTAAACACCTTCCGCAAGATTCATCCCGAAGTCCTGGACTTCTGGATATCCGTCAAGTACGACGATGCGAAAAACAAGCCTCTGGTCATCGACGAAATCCGCGAGCTGCTGCGCCGCCGCCGCAAGGTACTCGTGCAGCAGGACGACAACTTCGCCATCTTCGGCCCGGACTCTCTAGCCCGGCTCTGGAATTCACTCACCAGCGGACTCTTTCTATTCATGGTTGCCGTTTCGTCCGTTGGCTTGATGGTCGGCGGTGTGGGCGTGATGAACATCATGCTGGTGTCGGTCACGGAACGAACGCGCGAAATCGGAGTGCGCAAGGCGATTGGTGCGACCAAGGCCAACATCCTGCTACAGTTCACTGTCGAGGCCATGACGCTCTGTGCGGTCGGCGGCGTTATTGGGATCTTCGCTGGGGCCACGTTTACTTTGATCCTGCATTTCGCGGTCGGCTTCCTTCATGCCGCTCTATCGATGGTGTGGGTGCTTGTGGCGTTCGTGGTTTCGAATGCAATCGGCTTGATCTTTGGCATTTATCCTGCATGGAAGGCCGCCAATCTGAATCCGATCGAGGCCTTGCGTTACGAGTAGCGGACTCGGCAACTTTGAGACTGGAGCGTCAAGATGCGGCTGCGGGACTCCCGGGAAGCGGTACGGATGGCCTTTGAGACGCTGCGCACCAACAAGCTGCGCTCCGGCCTGACCGTGCTTGGCATTTCGATCGGCATCTCGACCGTGATTCTGATTTCCTCGGCGATCAACGGCCTGAACAGCAACATTGATGGCTTCGTGAAATCGCTAGGTACGAACACTTTTTGGATCTTTCGCTTCGAGCCATTCGGTGGCCGCCCCTCGACGGAGCTGCTAAACCGCAAGCAACTCACCTACGAAGATGCGATGGCGATCCGCGCGTTGCCTCACGTGGTTGCCGTCGATCCTGCGCTGCGCTATCAGGACTTTCAGCTTGGCATCGGTGCGGTCTCGATCAAATACGGCAAGCAGAAGATCAACAATACGATCCTTGGCGGGGACAGCACTGACCTTGCGAAGACTTCCAATGTCACCCTGGTCAAGGGGCGTTTGTGGACAGAGGATGAAGAGACGCGCCGGGCCAATGTCGTCGTGCTTGGGCATGATGCGGCCTCGGACCTCTTCCTGAATGAGGACCCGATCGGGAAAGAGATCCAGGTCGACGGAGATGTGTTTACTGTCATCGGCGTCTTCGACAACTTCCCCCAACCCTTCGGTGGCGGGCGGAATACGGAAGACAATTCGGCATTCTTCCCGGTTGAGACGTTTCGCAAGATCCATCCCGAGATCAAGGATTACTGGCTAGGGGTCAAGTACGACGACGCGAAGAACAAGGCACTGGTCAGCGATGAGATCCGAGAGCTTTTGCGCCGACGCCGCAAGGTCCGGGTGCAGGACGACGACAACTTTGCGATCTTCGGGCCTGATTCGCTCAGCCGCCTTTGGAACTCTCTGACCAGCGGATTGTTTCTCTTTATGGTTGCGGTCTCGTCCGTTGGCCTGATGGTCGGCGGCGTGGGCGTGATGAACATCATGCTGGTCTCGGTCACCGAGCGAACGCGCGAAATCGGAGTGCGCAAAGCCATCGGTGCGACCAAGGCCAACATCCTGCTGCAATTTACCGTCGAGGCCATGACGCTATGTGCAGTCGGCGGGATCATCGGGATTTTTGCTGGTGCGACGTTTACTCTGATTCTGCATTTTGCGGTCGGCTTCCTTCACGCTGCCCTCTCGATGATGTGGGTGCTTGTGGCGTTCGTGGTGTCGAACGCAATTGGGTTGATCTTTGGTATCTATCCTGCGTGGAAGGCCGCTAATCTGAATCCGATCGAGGCTTTGCGTTACGAGTGACAAGGCCGCTATTCCTGGTGGGCTTGACCTAGAATGAATCCAGCCCATGCCCACTCTGCCTGTGATTGTTTCCGGCGTCACCACGCTTCTCGCCTTCGTTGGATGCGGCTACTATCTTCTGGCGCTGTGGAGCGCGCGCGCATTTGTGCGTTCGACACGCGACGCGTTGCCGGACTTTCATCCCTCTGTCAGCATTCTAAAACCCGTCAGAGGACTTGATCCCGAGATGTACGAGAGCTTTGCCAGTCACTGCCGGCAGGATTATCCCGGCGATTATGAAATCATCTTTGCCGCCGCCGGTGCGGAGGATCCTGCGGTCGAGGCGATCGAACGGTTGCAACGCGAATTCCCGGAACGCAGCATCCGCTTGGTGCTATGCCCCGAGACGCTCGGGACCAATGGCAAGGTGAGCAGCCTGGTGCAGGCTTTGCCTCATGCGAGATTCGATCATGTTTTGATCAGTGACAGCGACATATTGGTGTCGCCTCGATATCTGCGCCGAATCATGGCGGGTTTTATGGCCGCGAAGACGGAAAAACGGGTGGGGATGGTCACCGCTCTCTACCGCGGCAGGGCCTATCGCACCATCCCGTCGCGGATGGAGGCGCTGGGCATCGCGACCGACTTCGCTCCAAACGTGCTCACTGCTCGCCTGCTCGAAGGCGGCACTCATTTCGGACTGGGCTCGACATTGGCCGTCTCACGCGAGGCCCTCGATTCCATTGGTGGTCTACTGCCCCTGGCCGATTATGTTGCCGACGATTACCACCTGGGCGCGCGGATCGACGCCGCGGGATTTGAAATCGTGTTGAGCCGGGAGGTCGTCGAGACTTCGGTGCCGCCATACAATTTTGGTGAATTTCTAGCTCATCAGCTTCGCTGGGTCCGCACCGTCCGCGACGCACGTCCCTTTGGCTACTTCGGAGTGGTCTTTTCCTTTGGCCTGGCGTGGGCGCTGTTGAATGTGATTGCCTCCGGCCTTAGCCTGGAGAGCCTCGCTCTGTTGAGCATCGCGATTGCGGCCAGAGTTTCGGTGGCGCTGCTCGTCGGCGGGGAACTGCTCGGCGATCGCAAAACGCTCAACAACCTTTGGCTGTTGCCCCCCCGCGACCTCATCGGGCTCGCGCTGTGGGCCTGGTGCTATGCGGGAACGACGATTCAGTGGCGAGGGCGGAGTTTCACTGTGAAGAATGGCAAAATGTTGGTTCAGCCGACAGAGTCTGCATAGATTCGAATCAATCAACCCGTCGCTTTTATATGCCGCTGAAAGGTCGGGGTTTTGGCCATGACGATCAGGAAGTAGCAGGCCACGGCCACCAGAGCGAATCCGAAGCCCGCAACCGCGGTTGAGACGCCGAGGATGGGAATCAACTTGCCGAGAGTCAGGGCTCCCAAAGGTATCCCCGCGCGAAAGGCGAGATTGTAGACGCTCATCACCCTGCCACGCATCGAGTCGGCAACGAGGAGCTGAACGAGCGACAGCATCAGAGCAGCACAGGACATCACTGCGGCGCCGGCGAGGAAGATCAGGACGCAGGAGACGGGGAGCCACTTCGAGACGGCAAATCCAGCCGTTGTCAGGCCAAGGGCAAAGAGGGCAAGCACGGCCATGCGGCCTTGCCCCTTCAGCTTCTCCATCGCGGCGACCAGCAGAGCTCCGCAGATCGATCCGGCGCCTGAGAAGACCAACAAGAGCTCATAGGTCTCCGGGCCTCCGTGGAAGATCGTTCGAACGATCACGGGAAGAAATCCCGTCAACGAAAAACCAAACAGCGTGGTGCAAAATGCGAGCACAACGAGCGGGGTCAACCCTTCGCGCTCTTTGATGAACCGGATCCCCTCCTTCATGCTCGCCAAAACGGATGTATTTGTCTTAGGCGCCACAAATCGCACCGTGATCGCCATAAGAGAAATAATCACTGCAATAAAGGAGACTCCGTTCAGAGCGAAACACCATGTCGGGCCGAAGAAGGTATATGCAAGGCCGCCGAGCGTCGGGCCGACGATGCGTGCAAGATTGAACTGGATCGAGTTCATCGAAATTGCATTGGCGAAGTCTTCGGGTGCCACCAGCGTCGGCAAAAGCGCCGAATAAGCGGGCCCGCCAAAGGACTGCCCGAGGCCAACAACGAAAGACAGGGTCAGAATATGCCAGACGCTGAGGGCGTGAGTGGCGACCAACGCTGTCAATATAAAGGCGCAGGTCATTTGAATGTACTGCGAATAGAGCAACATCTTCCTTCTGTCGAGGCGGTCGGCAAAGACGCCACCGACAAGCGAAAAGAGAATGATGGGCAGCTGCCCGAGGAAGAGATCGAGGCCGAGGTAAAAAGGATCTTTGGTGAGGTCGTAGACAAGCCAGCTTTGTGCGAACTGCTGCACAAAGGTACCGATGGTGGAAACACACGCTCCCAGCCACATGATCCGGAAATCACGGTATCGAAAGGCCCTGAAGATGCGATGGAAGAAGGACCAGGGTCCACTCACGAAGCGCAAGACCCCATTTGACGATGTGCCCAGACCAGCATCGGCCCAAGGGGATGAGGACAGGGTCGATGAGGACAGGCGAGCATCGTTTTGTGCGTAGTCAGTATGAGAATCAATTGTAAAGGTTGCGAAGATGGGCGCACTAAGTCAGATGAGAATCCCTGCTCATGGTCGCAGTTTCTCTCGCCTGTGACGGCAATCGTATGCTGAAGCAGGATATTAGCGGTTTTGCACAGTCAAGCCGTCAATCTCAGTTTGCAGGTTGCTGGCTTAACGCGGGATTTGTCCCATCGCGCGTTTGAGTTCGCCCTGGGCCAACGAGAGTCCCAGATTTGCCTCAAGCAGAGAGGCTTTGGCCGAGCTCACTTTTGCTGCTGCCTCGACTGGCGCCGAAGGCAGCGCAGCGGTTTGTTCGAACTGGCGATCGGTCACTCGCGCGGCTTCGGTCCTGGCCTTCAATACTTCCCCAGCCACTCCGACGAGGTCTTGCAACTGTTCCATCCTGTTGTAGGCGGTCTCAACCTGAACCTCAACTTCATCCTCTACCTTTGCGAGACTGAGCTGGGCTTCTGCGAGCAGTGTCCGCGAATCACTGATCTGTGCGCTGCGGCGTCCGCCATCAAAGAGGTCGTAGGTGAAGGTAGCTCCGAAGGTGCCAAAGTTATGCACGAGCAGTGGAACTCCACTCTGGTAGCTGTACCTGGCGATTCCAGTAATGTCGGGAATGTAGGCGTCCTTGGCCGCTGCCAGGCCGGCTTTTGCTTTCTCGACCGCCTGTTGCGCGGCGCGGATGTCGGGGCTCTGTTCGCGCGCAATGCGGACGCACTCCTCGCGGGTTGGAATCGAGAGGGCTGAGGCCGATGGGTCTTCGTTTAGCTGGAGTCGCGTGGTCAGCGGGAGACCGAGAAGATCATTCAGTTCGAGGGTGAGGTCCTGGACTTGCAGACTTTGCGTCAGGACGGTCTGTTTGGCATCGAGAAGTGCCGCGCGGCTGTCTAGTGCCACCACTTCAAGCGCTTTGCCTTGCGTGACTGCATCTGTACTCTCCTGCAGCTTCACCTGCGAGGCGTCCACTTCACCCTTTGCGGCTTGTTCTTTGAGCTGAGCGATGAGGATTCCGTAGTAAAGCTGTCGCACCTTCAATGCAATCTCGTCCTCGGCCTGGTTCACCTGGATTTTGGCGGAGTTGATGTCGGCAGTCGCAGCGCGATTGGACTCGTGAATCTTGAACATCTGCGTCAATGGCTGGGCCAATCCAGTACCGCTGGTATAAGCAGTGAGGCCGCCCTGATCGATGACCAGGCTTTGGGACGGAATCGGGCCGGTTGCGGGTGGAGATCCGAAAGCGCCGGCGGGAAAGCTGACGCCTTCGAGTTCGGTGATGTGCAGCACCGTCGATTCGTTCTTAATCTGAGGAAAGTAAGCGGAGCGGGCGATTGTCTTCTTGTGTTCACTATCGACGACCGCCAGTTGCGCTAGCTTGATCTGGCGGTTCTGCTGCAGCGCAAGATCGATGGCTTGGGAGAGCGTCAGTTCCATCGGGGCATTGGTCTGTGCGAGAGCAATGCCGCTAAGGAGGAATTGCGACGACACGGCGAGGAGCAGCAGCCAAAGCGTTCTGCGCGAAGGTAGTGAATTCATGTTCAGCCGCATATCGGACTTCCTCAAAAGGCTTTGGTTCATCTCAGGCGGCCTTGGCGGGCGCGGCGACCACCTGTTGATATTGGGTTGGGACGTGCGCCATGCAAGCCACGACAACCAGGCAACAGACGACGGACCAGGCGACCAGCGTGAAGCTGTCGGTGATGGCGAGAGTGAAGGCTTGTTGACGTACCTGCAGCCCGAGGATCTCTCCAGCCCTTCCTAGCGCCACGTCGCTTCCGGATGACTTTGCCGCCATCGCCGCGCGCAGACCGAGCAGCCGCTGAGTGGTGGCGGGGTCGCCAAGGTTAATGCCGAGACCTAGGATGTTGGAGTGGAACTGCTCGCGAACAGCGATGAAGTGTTGCATGAATGCCGCACCTGCCTCGCCGCCGAAAAGGCGCACCGTCTGGAAGTAACCGGCGAAGGTGAGAACGTCGATTGGGCGACTGAGCGCGCCGGTGTTGATGACCTCCAGCACAATCGCGCCGACGATGGAATTGAATGCCAGCGCCTGCCCTACCGCCATGACCGCCTGCGAGAGCCAGAAGTTCGATCCCGACCAGGCGGAGGAGAGCTGCGCATTCATGAGGCAGGCAATGGCCACGAGCGTGAATCCCGCGGTCAGAATCAAGCGCGCATCTATATGGATCAGCAGATACATCGCAAGTAGCCCAAAGATGCACTGCGGCAATGCGACCCAAAGCAGGACGGGTCCGGTTTGCAGGGGAAGATACCCCTTGACGGATCCGAGATAGCTGGGAATGACAACGACAGTCGCCAGCAACACGAAACGGAAGAAGATCAGGGCAACGCCGAGGAGCACGGTATTTCGCCGCAGGAGGAACTTGAAATTGACCAGCGGGTTCGGCATGCTCAGGCGGCGTCCGAGGGTCGCCAGTAGCAGAAAAGAGCCTGTGACGGTGAGCGCGATGATCGTCTGCGAGTTCATCCAGTCGAGCCGTTGACCCTGGTCGAGCGCGATGTAGAGGAGCGCAAATCCAAGGCTCGCGTAGAGGAATCCCCGCCAGCTCGGCCTCGGCTGTCCCTCTTTTGGCTTGGGAAGCGGTTGCCAGGGAATGCCGAAGTAGATGAGCACCATCATGATCGGCGTGAGGACCGCGCTGTTCCAGAAGATCCAATGCCACGACAGGTGTTCCATGTACCAGGCTTCGAGCGAGGTTGCCATGTTGGTGGTGAAGACGATGTCCATCGCATACATCGCAATTCCGAGGAGGACATATTTCATGGGCAGATTGCGCAGTACGAATGAGAGCGTCAGCGGGTAGAAAGTTCCTGCGGTTAGGCCGGCAAGCACGAGCAGGACGAACATCACTGACAGGTTCGAAGCAAACGGAAGCAATACGCTAACGATCGTGAAAATGGCCGCGCAGGCCAGCAAGACGCGGCGGGCGCCGAGCAGGCCGCCGAGGTAAACAGAGAATGGGCCAATGAACATCAGGGCGGCATTGAATGAAGTGCCGATCCACGAGGCCTCATCTATCCCGAGATGCAAGGCTCCGCGCAGGTCGGCGAGGCCTACGCTCATGAGCCGTCCCGTACAAGTCGCGATCATCGCCCCGAGCAGGACTCCGAATACGCCGAGGATCGGGTGAGTCGTGATCACCGACGGCAGCGACGCGGCTGGTGCAGGGGGTGGCTGAGGCGGGGGAGTGCTCAAGGTTGCGAACCCTCCTGCTTAGAATTTCGGCCTGACGCGTGAATGATCACTTCGGCAGAGAATCCGGGGCGCAGCTTGCCCTGCAGCGGGTGGTCCGGATCGAGCAGAATCTTAACCGGGATGCGCTGAACTACTTTGGTGAAGTTGCCGGTGGCGTTGTCGGGAGGCAGGAGCGCGAACTGCGAGCCGCTGGCGGGGGAGATCTCTGCGACTTTTCCCTGGAGCACGACGCCGGGGAAGGTATCAATGCGGATGTCTGCTCTATCCCCTTGCCGGATATTGGTAAGTTGCGTCTCTTTGTAGTTGGCCTGGATCCAGACGTCACCCTTGACCAGGTCGATCACCTGCATTCCGGGCGCGACCAGCTGGCCCTCTTGCACGTGGCGCTCACTGACTGCGCCATCCGTTGGGGCATCAATGCGGGTGTAGCCAAGATTGACCTCGGCAACTATGATGGCGGCCTGTTTGGCCTGAATGTCTGCCCGGTAGCCGGCATCGCGGGTGCCGAGCGCGGCGAGTTGCAGTTTCTGCGCATCGAGCAGCGCGCGGCTGCTGTTGAGCGACGCCTGCGCCTTCTTGAGATCCGCTTGGCGACTAACCAGCATTCCCGAGAGTTGGTCGGCGTCGGCCACCGCGCCTTCGAGGGTCTGATGAGTGGTCGCCTTGGAAGCAATCAGCGCCTCCTGGCGCTTGCGCTCAAGGGCTGCCCGCTCCACCTCTGGCTGCACAGAGGCGATGCCGGCTTGGGCGGCGCTGACCGATGATTCCGCTTGTGCGACAACCGTCTCGGCGTTTTGGATTTGGGCTTCCTGGATCCGTTTTGCCGCCTGGTTGTCTTCGAGCGCTGCCTGGGCGCCCGCCAGCGCTGCCTTCGCCTGCTCCACCTGCGCGCGAAAGTCCTCGTCGTTGAGTTCGACCAGCGGTTGGCCGGCTTTTACAGGCTGAAAGTCCTGGACATCCATCTTGCGGACGGTGCCGGAGATGCGCGTGCTGAGCGGGACCAGGTCCGCGCGCACATAGGCGTCATCGGTCTTCTGCTCGCCTCTACCGCCTTCCCATGAGGTCCAGTGCCCGTTAATCGCGAAAAACAAGCATGCGGCGACAACCAGGATCGCGAGTGGAATAAGGATGGCTCTCTTCGGCATCGTCTTGGAATCTCCCTTTGAGGACCGTCACGGAAAGCATCCGCGCGTTAGCCCCTAACGCGATCAGAACTGGAGTCAGTGCACTCCTAGTACGCTGCAAGGAGACTCCTGCGCCAACTCGTAGACCGTGCTCCACAGCCGTGCAATATAGAGGTCCCGCTTGTGAAGCCCCACGACCAGCAGGTCTGCTTTTTCGCGGCGTAGAAAATCCACAATGACATCGATTTCGTGACCTTCGACACCGTGGTTCCGGAGTTCTATCCCGTTCTCCCGCGCCACTTTGAGAGCTTTCTGCTGAAGCACCTCGTGGGACCGGGCCTGATCCTCCTGGAGCACCTGGGGCAATGAAACATCAACTGCCGCAAAGGCGGTATACGCGGGCAGGTGAGTCATGACGGTGACCGCGTGCAATTCCGCGTTCAGGCTCTTGGCGAGCTGGATTGCTGCGTGGAGAGCGCGTTCCGACTCATGCGAATCGTTGTATGCGACGACAATTTTCTTAAACATAACTTCTTCACTCTCCTCACGACATCGAGGCGCGGAGCGCCATCTTTGCCCGCATCAACCTCGACTTTGCGGCTGAAGGAGAGATTCCCAATACCGCCGCAATCTCGCTCGCGGAATAGCCCTCAGTCCGCCGCAGGTGAACAACTCGTTGGAGGGCGGGACGGAGACGGCGAGTCGCCGATCGAAGATGTTGCTCCAGCTCCCGCTGTACATATGCTTCTTCCGGATTTTTCGCGTGATCGGCGAGCTCCCATCCCGACCAGCTCTCACCTTCAATGGCGGTAGAGTCAATCGATATCTCAACGACGCGCCTCTTACGCAACAGCATGAGCGCCGAATTAATAGCTATGCGCGTAAGCCAAGAGGAGAAGCTCGACCTGCCCTCGAAAGTCTTGAGGTGCACAAATGCCTTCAGAAAGGAGTCCTGCAGGACATCTTCCGCGTCCTCCCAGCTTCGGGTGATGCGGTAGATCCTGGGCAGAAGCTTTTTTGCGTGGCGCCTTCTCAGTTCCATGAAAGCGTCGTGATCGCCGGATTGCGCCACCAGGACCAAGGAGTCGTCGCTCGCGTCGTCGGATTGCCATTTCTCGTCTTCTCGGGCGCAACTCAGATATGGTTCAAACATCGACTTACTCCTTTCCGAAACCGCGATAGAGGGGCCTAAGCCTGCAGGCTGACGACTTCTTGCTCGTATCGTCACTGAGATCGCGAAGCAATTCAGGCCGGTGAACGTGAGGGTACCGGGAAATGTCTCGAGGTTGAACCCCTTTAAGCGCCGTTGGCATACACCCCTTTAGAGTTGGATATCTCTCCTCCGCTCGAGTGACGATCGGCCGTTGCGATGATACCCCCAAGAGAATGTCAGGCTTTCGAATGAAAGGCACGGTGAGGAGCAGTCACCTCACTGTGAGGAGAAATGTTGATGCATGTTCACTCCGTCGAATCATTCCCCTCCTTTCTCGCCTCGAAGGACTGTATTGCTCGTTGGACCGCCCCTTGAATCTCGATATCCGAAAAGGGCTGGACGATGACGTCAAACCCTCCCATATCCAGCACTCCGGTCCACAATTGAAAGGAAGTGGCCTGCGTATAAACCAGGATTTCGGGTCGCGGATCGATCTGGCAGAGTTCGCCCCATAGCGCCCACCACTCGGCATGAGAGGATGCTGCCGGCAGCATAGCGACCTGAAAGACAGCTCCCTGGCTGACAAGTTGGCCGACCTCCAGAGCGCGCTCAGCGCATACGACGGTCATCTTCAAGGGAGCCAGCTGCTGTAAGAGCGCCTGCTGGAGCTGCTTTGAAATGACTGCAAGGATTCGCACATCGGTGCTACGGCTTTTCACAATGAGCGCCGACCTCGCCATGAGGATGGCAGTTTGCAACTCTCATTGAAAGGGAATAACTGTTAGATGACCGTGATATCAGCACATATCGACCCATAGATCGAAGCTGCAAGTCACGTACTTCAGATAGACTCTCGTCAGAAGTGCCAACTCATTCTGAGGAATCGTTTAACCTTGCTCAAAGAGCCTAAACCTTTAACCTGTTCTGAGCAGGAGATTCGCGTCGAACTTGCCCGCGTCTTGCAGAGTTCTCCGTTCGTCAACTCCGACCGGCTTGCAAGGTTTCTTCGTTTTACGGTGGATGCAGCGATCGCCGGCCAGGGCGATTCCCTAAAGGAATATTTGATAGGAGTGGAGGTCTATGACCGCAGACCTCCCTATCATCCTAGCCAGGACTCTATCGTGCGCACCGAGGCGCGCCGTCTTCGATCGAAGCTCAAGGAATATTACGAAGGGGAAGGGAAGGACGATCCGGTCTTCATCTACTTCAGGCCGGGGTCCTACCTTCCAGTGTTTCGGAAAAACGAAGCCGCTGCAAGCGCCACCTGGCCGGCGAAATCGCCCTCGGACAAAGAATTTCTCATCGACGAGCCTGGAGTTCCGGTAGCGGTTCTTCACTTTCTCGACCTGTCCGGCGGACGGCTCTCCAGGCTGTGCGCGCAGGGCCTGACCGATGAGATCGTGCATGTCCTAGCAGCGACGGATGGAGTCCGCGTCGTCGCCTCGGCGTCCGTTGCGAAACCTGGTGAGGACATTCGTGATTTGCCCGCGCTGGCCAGGCGGCTTGGCGTTTATTTCGTCATCGAAGGAACGATTCGCGAGGAAACCAACCGGCTGCGAATTACCGTCAACCTGCTGGGCGCCGACGGCTTTCAGATCAGTACTTATCGCTTTGAAATTGAGGCAGACGAAGAAACGGTCTTCCAGGCGCAAGCGCAGATAGCGACCGCATTCGTCAGCCGCGTCCGGCCCGAGGTCTCGATGATACGCAGGCGCCGCGCGGGCGCTGGATCGTTGATCATGTCCGTCTACCCGCTGATCACGCAAGCGGAGAAATTGCTCGACGAGGGTCCAGCCTCGGAGCTGCAGGCAGCACTGTTGAAGTTCAAAGAAGCGGCCGAGCAGGCGCCTCGGTACGCGCGGGCGTATTCGGGGATCGCGCGTTGCCATCTTGAGATTCTCATGCGCGGAGCCAGCTCAAAGTCGACATCTGTCTCGCTGGCCAAAGGCGCTTCTCTGCGTGCGATCGAACTGGATGCGGAGATGGTCGATCCCCACGCCACCCTCGGGAGCGCACTCGCGTTGGAGTGGGACTGGGAATCCGCGGAGAAGAGCTTTCTTCATGGGCTGGACCTCGGAAATAATGCCTCGGCGCTGCGGGATTACGCGCTGTATCTGACCGCCTTAAACCGTTTTGATGAGGCGTCGGAATACCTGGGGGCCGCGCAGCGCCTCGATCCTTTCTCACATCGGCAGAAGGTCGCCCGCGCGAAATTCTTCCATCTCACCCGCCGCTATTCGGAGGCGCTGCGGCTGTGGTCGGGTCCCCTGATCCACGGAACGCTTCCTCTCGAAGTGCACCTTTATCAGGCACTAATCTCCGTCGCGCTCGGCGACATGGAGAATGCGAGACGGCTTGTCGAAAGCATAAGACCGGATTCGGGCGCTCAACTCGCGATGATGGCGGGAATCTCGGAGGTCATGGCGTTGAGCGGGGAAACCGGAGAGGCAAGAGAGATTGCTTCTGATCTTCACCTGTTTGCACCAGACTCTTCACTCCGCAAATACCGGCAAGCACTTCTTGCCATCGCCCTCGGCGATAGGGAAAAAGCGATCGATCTGCTCGAAGTCGCTCTAGAAGCGCGCGAGCCCGATCTGGTTTGGATTGGAGTAGAGCCAAGATTTGATCCGCTTCGCACGGAAACGGAATTCGCAGCCTTTGTGAAACAGGTCATTCCGTTTTTCAAATGAACTATCGCTCCGAGACATTCTTCTGTCGTCGGCTTGATATCATCATTTCGCACTAAGAGGGCCTGGAGGTCATCGCGTGAAGTGGACGAGTTGTTTGGTGCTCGCGGGAGTGTTGCCGTTGACCGCCGTTCTGGCAGACGGGCCCACAGCGCCCAACGGCCGGCATTATCTGTCTCAGCCCCTGGTCACCTCCATCTACACGGCGGATCCGTCAGCGCACGTTTTCAACGGCAAGATTTACGTCTATCCATCTCATGACGTGCCGACGGACATTCCCGACGATGACCTTGGCAGCGAGTACGCGATGCATGACTATCGAGTGCTCAAGATGGACGGGATTGGCGCCCCGGTTACGATTGGCCCGGTGGCGCTCGATGTAAAAGATGTGCCCTGGGCGTCGAAGCAGTTGTGGGCGCCCGATGCTGCCTACAGCAATGGAAGCTACTTCCTTTATTTTCCGGCGCGTGACAGGGAAGGTCATTTCCGCATCGGAGTCGCGACCTCAAGCAACCCTATGGGGCCATTCAAAGCTGCGCCTGAGCCGATCCACGGCAGCTTCAGCATCGACCCTGCGGTCTTCACGGACGCCGATGGCAAGAGCTACATGTATTTCGGCGGCATCTGGGGCGGGCAGCTCGAGAACTGGACGACCGGAAGTTTCGTCGCGGGTTCAACGTCGGATCTACACCGGGACGACAAGCCGGCGTTGACGGCGAAGGTGGCCAGGCTTACCCCCGACATGAAGCAGTTTGCGGGGACACCCGGCGACGTTGTGATATTGGGCGAAGACGGCAAACCGCTGCTTGGCGGCGACCATGAGCGACGCTTCTTTGAGGCTTCGTGGATGTTCAAACGCAACGGTGTTTATTACTTCACGTATTCGACGGGCGACACACACTTCCTTGCGTATGCGACGGGAAAGTCGCCGGTGGGGCCGTTCCAATACCGTGGTCACTTTCTACTTCCCGTGCAGGGATGGACGACGCACCACTCCATCGTGGAATGGGGTGGCAAGTGGTGGCTCTTTTATGCCGACACACAGCTCTCCAACAAGAACCATCTGCGCAATGTGAAGGTGACGGAACTTCATTTCGGGCCGGATGGCTCGATCCAAATGGTCGATCCGTTCACGTCCTGAATCCCGGAGCTCCGATTCAATGGGAGGCAGAAGAGCCGCCTGCAGGAGGCGATGCGGGTGGAAGCGTAGAGTGAAAGCTTTCTGGAGGGCCCAGGTAGCTGGGACGAAGATTACCGTTGGCAAGCACGATCCTTTCCAGCACCACGCCCGGGTCGACCATCCAGAGCCTGAGCGTGTGATATCCGGCAGACGGGATCGGAATCGGGACCGTGACCTTCCTGACGCCGTCGCTGACTGCCCGCTCCCAATCGCTTTGCGTATTGTGTTCGAGTGCGTCGACGACCACGCGGGGGCCGTCGTCGATCGAGACCGCGAAGCGTAAACCGCGCCCGGGGACGAAGTTCAAAGTCGGCGACAGAACTGCCTCCATCTCAAAGTTGCCGGAATCGTAGAGATACATGCGGTACTGAAGACTCGCGTCGGAAGAGGCGTTGCTGTCAGCCGTGACGGGAAAGACGGTCATTGCAGAGCGGGTCTCGCCATAGCCGGGCAACTCTTCCCAATGTGCGGCAGAGTCCGAGGTGCGCGCTGTGGTGTCGGCGGCTTCGATGGCGACGTAGCCGTCGCTCTCGACAAATCCCTGGGCATTCTCGCGCGTGACGTCCGCCAGGCGCAGCGTCTGCAGCGGCACGGTTAAGGGCGATGCGCCGTGTTGCTTGACAACTACGCTGCCCTTGGCTGATCCCGCCGGAGCTTTGGCCCAGTCAATTTGCACCTGCAAGGGAAGGTCGTTCTTGTCGATAGTGCCGGCGCTTTGGCTGACGGTGATCCACGGATCGCTGGTCGTTACCTGGAAGTCCACCGGCGTGAGGCCGCGGTTGAAGAGCGTCAAGGTGCGGGTTTGCCGGGCTACGGAATCGAACTGGCCAAGCGAGGGACGAAAGCCAAGGCTATCTTCAGCAGCGACGCCGATGCTTGCGGCTTCGGCTGGTTGCACCTCGGTTACTGCGGGCATGGCGTTAAGCGGAGGCTCGTTCCAGAAGGTGTACCCGATATGCGTCTGGTCCATCATGTGGTTCCATCGGCCGTTCAAAAGTTGATGGTTATATTCGTCGGAGAGCCTGGCATCTTTCGCAAATAGCGTATGGGCGAGTGTGGCGTAGCTGGTGGCGCTCGCACGGCCCTGACGCGCATAGAGCGCGTTGCGCCCCGCCGCTATATAGAGTTCGGTGAGGTTCGCGCAGGCGTCGACCGGATATTGCACCAGCTCAAAGAACGAGGCGCGCTCTTCCTCGGGCAGTGCAGTAGCAAGCTTATCCACGTTCGCCGCCAGCGAACTCCACTCCTGCTCTACCCGCTCCGCTTCGCCGTAGTTGGTCAAGCTGAAGGTGTTGGGATCGATCAACTCCGGCTTGCGGCGGGCGTTGTACCGCGTGTAGCTCTCCACGGCGGCTGCAATTTCGGCGGCGTGCTCGGGACCGAACTCGCGCGTTGCCCAGAGACGCGTGAACTCATCGAGATTGTTCTGGTTCCAGCGGCCGGGGGTCCGCGCCATGGTGAGAAAGAATTCGATCGGGAACTCCATCGGTTTCAGATCGCCGACGTTCACCACCCAGATGCGGTCTGCGCCATAGTTCAAGGCGAGGTTCATCTGCTCCCAGACTTTGGTGATGGAGGTGGTATTCAGCCACTTGTAAGAGCGCGGGCCGCCAACGTAATCGAAGTGGTAATAGATTCCCGCTCCGCCGGAGCGCTTGCGCTCCTCGGCCGTGGGCAGACGGCGAAGATCGCCCCAATTGTCGTCAGACCACAGCAACGTCACATCATCAGGCACGCGCATGCCATTGTCGTAGTAGGTCTGGACTTCCTTGTACAGCGCCCACACTTGCGGCACTTTTTCGAGATCGGGATTGACGGTCTCTTTTAAAATCTGGCGCTGGTTGGCGACGATTTTCTCGAGCAGTTCGGTGTTCGCGGAGGCGGACATCGGGGTATCGTTAACCCCGCGCATGCCAAGGGTGACGACTTCCTCGTAGTTCTTGTCGCGCTCCATTCCGGTGCGCCAAAACTCGTCGATCCTTTGCTGATTGGCAACGTAATTCCACGGTCCGTCGATGGCTGGCTTCCACTCCTTCTCCGCGCGCATCATTGGCTCTTCATGGGAGGTGCTCATGACGATGCCGTATTCGTCAGCGAGCTTCGCGTTCAGTGGGTCATCCGCGGCGAAGGCGCTATTCCACATCGCCGGCCAGAGAAAGTTCGCCTTGAGCCGGAGAAGAAGTTCGAAGACATGCACGTAGAATTTTGAGTTGTAGCCACCATACTTTTCGTTTACCCAACCGCTGAGCGCGGGCGCTTCATCGTTGAGAAAGATGCCGCGATACTTCACTGCCGGGACGGGTTGAATGTGCCGCCCCGGTTCCACGAAGAGGGCATCCTGATGCGGAACGCGGACGTCGGCCCACCACGTCCAGGGCGAGACGCCGATTTGTTCGGAGAGATCGTAGATGGCAAAGATCGTGCCCCGCTTGTCGCTGCCGGCGATGACCAGAGCGCGACGGATTCCCGGCATTGGATGCTCGACGATAGTGGTCACCGCTGCCTCCCACTTGCCGGCGATGGCGCTCACATCCAGCTTTTTGTGTTGAACCAGTTCGTCGATGAGAGGGCTCTTGCCGATGGTGCCGACGATGACGGCGTCGCCGCCGTGAATCTCCGCTGCCGTATGGAGCATGCCAGGCTGATCACCACTCACGCGCTGGACATCGCTCGCGAGATCGCCTGCGGCGCGGAGGACGCCCGGCCAATCGCTGTCACTCACGAGCAGTGGTGCTGCGACCGCGTGATCCACCAGCACGAACGCGCCGGTTGACGGACGATTCGAGACATATTGCGGCGCGCCAAGAGCATAGGCCGGAAGCGAAGCAATGGCCCAGGTTAGCGATGTTGCGAAAGAGATGAGACAGTTGCGCCGAATAAATGTCACCTCGCCAAAACCCGCGATTCTAGGGTTGCGTCTGCCTGGGTCGGATGAACTTGTCCGCCCATTGGATGAAGCACGTCGTTATGGGTGAGTCGGTGTGGCCCCAGTTGTTGCGCCGTCGCGATGCGAGCTGGCCGTCGAGAGTCCCCGACGCACAGACGAGAAATAGCCTAAAGACACGGGCCTTGAAGAAGCGGGACACGCCACTCTCCCATACCACCGCTTTGCCTTACCCGACAAAGCGATTTACTTAAGGCAATCGTATAGACTGCCAGTTTGTCAAGGCACGGGGTGGCACATCTCTGGTGGCACAGAACCCCTCAAGGTGACGGGGGAAGCGTGCCGAGGTAACGCACCAGGTTTTTCAGGTCTTCTTCCGTAATCTTTCCTTTGTAGGAAGGCATGGGATTAGCGGCACCGGCGCTGGTTTTTGAAGGGGGCGTGAGGATCGCCGCTCTTATCTGGTCCGGCGTGCGCCGCGTTCCCACCCCGTTCAACGATGGCCCGATTTCTCCGCCTTCGGCTCCGATACGGTGGCAGGAGAGACAGCTGTTGTTTGCAATGATGGTCTTTACGTCTCCGCTACTTGGAGCGTTTTGGGGCGCGGCAGGCGTTGATGCCTGTGCCATTGTGGCGGAGACAGCCATGCCCAAGGGCGTCAGGCGGAAGAGACCACCCGGGTTGGCGTCCTCGATCATCCATAACGCTCCGTCAGGTGCGACTTCCACGTCACGAATTCGGTGGCCTACGTCCCAACGGTCGACTGCCTGCGCGCCTCCTTTGCCGTCAAAGGTGATGCGAACGAGAGCCTTGGTCGCCAGGCCGCTGAGAAAAGCCGACCCGTTCCACTGCGGGAACATTGCGCCTTTGTAGAACATCAGGTTGCCGGGCGCGATGACCGGGACCCAGTAGATGACGGGCTTGGTGAGGTCGGGTCGCGTATCCGGACTGGGGATGGGAACGCCGTTGTAGTTGTGTCCGTAGGAGACCAGCGGCCAGCCATAGTTTTTGCCGGGTTCGATCAGGTTCAATTCGTCGCCGCCGCGTGGACCATGTTCCGCCTCCCACAGCCGTCCATCGGGCCCAAAGGCCAGGCCGTAGGGGGTGCGGACACCGGTGGCCCATGTCTCCGCAGGCGTGAGGTTCGGGCCAGGAAAGGTATACGTTCTGACGACAGCGGCCGTCTTGGCGGCTTCGGTGTCCGCAGGCGGGTTAATGATTGGCACAGTGGGCGCACCTATCTTGCCGGCCATGGGATTGCCGGGGGCTGGCTTGCCATCGAGCGTGAGACGCAGGATTTTGCCGAGCGGCTGGTTGGGGTCCTGTGCCGGCGTAAAGCGCTGTCTTTCGCCAACGGAGAGGAAGAGATACTTGCTGTCGGGAGAGAAGGCGACCTCGGCGCCAAACTGGCCGCCCTCGCCTCTCTCGCCGTCGCGCCAGATGACTTTGAGATCTTCCAGGCTCGCCGTGTCGCCGCTAAGCTTCAGCCTGGCGCGCGCGAGCGCGAGGCTCGAACCGCCGTCACCGGGCTCGGAATATGTCAGGTAAACATTGTGCTCTTTGGCATAGTGCGGCGAGAGGTAGACGCCGAGCATTCCACCCTGACCCTTCCAGAGAACGGCCGGAGTGTTCGCAACCGGCGTCTTGGCTCCCTGCTGAGTGACAAGCTGCATACCGCCGACCTTCTCGGTGATAAGCATCCGCCCGTCGGGCAGGAAAGCGATCTTCCACGGCAGCCTCAGGGTCGTGACCTCGGTCACGTTGAAGGGCAGATTCGGTTCGGACTTCTGCTCACCCGCATTAACCTGCGCCGATGCGCCGCTCGAAGCCATTGCCAGGAATAGCGCCGCGACCGCTAGATGCTTCATCATGTTTTCCCCTTTGATCGATAGACCGGTACTTCAGCAAGACCACATTCCCAACGCCGACGCCGGTGGCGGGAGTCTTTGCCTTAGAGTACCGCGCTTACGCCATTTGGGGGATTCTTGGCTCCAGCAGGCGCGTATTTCGAAGGGGCCTGCGGGATATCGGTGCATCGTGAACGAGCTCGCCGAAGGGAAGCCAGGCGGGCTTTTGTGGTGGTTGGAGGAGAAAGAGGGATTGAACATCAACCCGGTGGTTCCCGCGCGTTGGAGGCGGAGGAATCACCGGGTCACTCTCTCGCATTACCAGCCGATAGCGATCAACAGGGTTTTCGGGCCTGAGCAGCCAATGTCGCTCGAGTATCCCCCCGCATCGTTGTAGGGGAAGGCATACTGCTGCATGTTGATCGCCTGGGCTTCGATCCATTGTGCATAGTGATCATAGGGCTCCAGTTGATAGAATGCTGCTGGATTTCCCCACATTCCCTGGTTGGTCAGAGTGCCTGCCGAGTTAAACTCCTGCGTGCTTGAGATGGGAGCGGTATGGCGGAAGATCGCGGCGGAAAGATCCGGATTGGCGCCTAAACCGGAACCATTTGGCCCCGCGAGCGGAATGGTAATTCCATTGAACGACCAGATGTCAGAGATGTAGTTGGCGTAGTAGTTCTGGTCCGGTCCGCCGGCATTGAAGCCGGCCCCGCCCGGCTCGATGATCCGATAGGGCTCATAGATCAGGTCCGACTGGAAGTCGCCTCCGGCTGTCGAAGGGGCGGCATTGGCATAGCGTTGGAATGTAACCGACCGGTCTTCGGTAAAGGTCTGTTGGTTTTCACCGAGCGCTATATTCGTTCCGTCGCTGCAACTCAGGTTAAAGGCAATCTTGACCCCGAGTGCGTCGACGCGAGTCGTGTCCATGTTGATGGAGGTGGGGCCAGCGGTGAACTCGATATAGTCCCAGTAGTCGGTGTTGTCCTCGTTCAAAGTCGGATCATTCAGGAAGAAGTACATACGTCCTGACGAGTTGGGCGGCATAGCGAAGGTCGGCTGTTGCGCAAACGTGTAGGCGCTTGCGACTCCGTTGATGGTTGCGGTCCAGGTGATCTGGTCGTCCGTAAAGACCCCGTTCGTCCGGTTCAGGAACTTCATCATTACGGTGTCCCCGGAGGGCAAGGCAGGTATATTGCTGGCATCCCAGAAGGGCGCGCCTCCCCAGAGATTGGGGTTGAGTGCGGGGGTTGTCGCGGTGGCCGTTGCGCTGGACGGCGAAACTCCCAACGAGTTGTTAGCCAGGACCTGGTAGTAATACTTGGTCGACGCTGTACCGAGTGCATCCTGGAACCAGTTGCTCTTCGTAGTGCCGATCAGGTTGCTGGTGGATGGCGTAAATGGGGATGTCGTGCTGCGGTAGATGTAATACTCCGTCACGACCGTGCCTACTCCGGAGTTAGTCGAGTTCCAGATCAGATCGACCTCGTTGGCGTTCTCTGCCATCGCGGTCAATCCTGTCAAAGCGGCGGGAGCAGTGCTCGACGGCGTCGCCGGGAGCGTTGTGGCCGAGGCCGAAACAGGTGCCGAAGCCCCCGACTCGGTAGACGCCACGACCTGGTAGTAGTAGGTCGTCGAAGGCTGGACTCCAGGACCAGCAGGGGGAGTAAGCGTAGCCGGATAGTTGTTGTCCAGATAGTTGGTAATTCCGATGGTAGTTCCCATCAGATTGGCGGCCGACGGCGTGAAGGGAGTGGTTGTGCTCCGGTAAACCGAATAGTTTACTGGGGCGGTGTTTGGAGCGGGAGCAGTGCTCGCAACCCAGCGCAGGTCGACCTGTTGGGAGGAAGACCCCACCGCCGTCAGACTGGTCGGGCCAGCGATTACGGTGTAGGCTGGCGTCGTCGCGGTAGCCTGCCCCGATGCCGCCGACTTACCTTCCACATCCACTGCCTCTACGACGTAGTAATAAGTCGTGGATGCAGAGAGCCCCGAGTTGGAATAGGTGGTGCCGGTCACTCCGCTCGCAACCAACGCGGTCGGATTGGGAGTCGTTCCACCGTAGATGGTGTAGGAGCCAATGCTGCAGTTAGCCGGAGGCGTGTCCGCATTCCAGGTCAAGCTGATGACGCTGGGGTAGGTCGCGGTCGCCGTCAGACCTGTCGGAGCGCGAGGGAATCGTGGTGCAGGGAGTTGCATCAAGTATCTCGATGCCATTGATCATGGGCTGATTCGCGGCGCCGTCGGTGAGGGCGATCACGATATCGCCGCTACTGTTGGCTGGTTCAGTGTACTGCTCAACCACAGCCGTGTAGGCCGCACCGGCGGTTGCATAGATGTCGAAGTTGGTGAGCACCTGTGTGCCGTTGATGGCCACATCGAATTGACGATTGCCAGCATGCCGAGAAATACAGCTCGGCAAAATGCAGACGAACTATGTAATTGGTGCCTGCGGTCAGGCCGGGAATCGTATAAGTCACGACTCCTTGCCGCGCGTCCTGGTAGACTGCCGCGGGGGCAGCGGAGGCGGCAATGCTGGCGGGAATAGTGATTGCATTCGTGACCGAGTAGGTAGTTCCACCAGAACTGTAATCTTCGTCAGCAACGAAGGAATTGTCGCCGCCGCTCGCGTTGCTCACCGCCGGACCGCCGGCGTTGATGGATACATAACCCACGGAGCCCGTGGCTTGCTTGGTCGGTTGTGGACGCCTGCGTTGAAGCAGCCGAGGCGCCATCTGCGTCCGATGCTTCCACCACGTAGTAATAGGTGGTCGAGGCAGTGAGGCCGGTGTTGGAGTAAGTGGTTCCGGTCGTGCTGGCAATTAGATTGCTTGACGACGGAGTGAACCCGCCTGCCGTGCTCCCGTAGACGCTATAGGAGCTGATCGTGCAATTAGCTGGAGGGTCACCGCCGTCCAACTCAGGCCGATGGCACTGGAGGAAGACGCCGTGGCCGTCAACCCGGTTGGCGCTGATGGGATCGTGGTGCACGACGCCGCGGAAGTTTCCGCACTGGCCTGTGTCGATCCTACCGAGCTACCATCCGAATCCACCGCCTCGATAACATAGTAGTAAGTCGTCGAACCTGCCAGCCCGCTGTTGGAATAACTTGTCGCCGCAACTCCGCTTGCGATCAGAGTGCTCGCCGAAGGAGTGAATCCGTTCGTGGTGCTCCGATAGACGCTATAGGAGCTGATCGTGCAGTTCGCTGGAGGGGTGACTGCGTTCCAGCTTAATCCGATGACGCTGGAAGAGGACGCTGTCGCTGTCACACCGGTTGGGGCCGACGGGAGGGCGCCGCAGCTGCCGGAGGAGCTGCCTCGAACCTCGATTCCCATCACCAGGGGTTGGTTGGCCGCGCCGTCGGTGAAGGCGATCACGATCCCGCCGCTGCTGTTGGCGGTGGCTGTAAACTGCTCGACCAAGGCTGCGTCTTTCCCCACGGTTGCATAGACATCAAGGTTGGTGAGCACGGTTGTGCCGTTGATGGCCACGTTGAACTCACGGCCCCCGGCGGCCGTGAAATAGGTCTCGGCGAAGTGAAGCAGAACCGAGTACTGGCTGCCCGCGGTCAAGCCGGGAATGGTGTAAGTGAAGATTCCCGCTCGCCCGTATTGATATACCGCCATCGGCGCCGCGTTGACGCCTGGCTGGGTAAGGTTGATCGTGGCCGTGACCGGGCTGTTGGCCCCGCCGCCGCTGAAGTCTTCGTCGGCAACGAAGGAGTAGTCTCCGCCGCTCGCATTGCTCTCGGCCGGACCTCCGACGGCGATGGCGACAATCTCAGTACCCGAAGCCGCCGCTTGCGTCGTGGCCGACTCCTGCGCCGATGCCGCGGAGTTACCCTCAGCGTCGACTGCTTCTACCACGTAGTAATAAGCCGTGGAAGCCGTGAGGCCGGTATTGGAATAGCTCGTACCCGTCGTCACGCTGGCAATCAAGGTGCTGGAAGATGGAGTGAAGCCACTGGTTTTGCTGCCGTATACGCTGTAAGCACTGATCGTGCAGCTCGCCGGAGGTGTCACTGCCGTCCAGCTCAGACCGATCGCGCTCGAAGAAGACGCCGTCGCCGTCACCCCGGTTGGCGCAGCGGGCACTGCGGAGCAAGGCGCAGCGGAAGTCTCGGCGCTGGCTTGAGTCGAAGCAGTAGAGGATCCATCGGTGTCAAGCGCTTCGACGACAAAGTAGTAAGTGGTCGAAGCGGCGAGGCCAGTGGCAGAGTAGGCGGTGCCTGTTGTTACATTCGCGAGTAAAGTGCTCGACCCCGGAGTGAAGCCGCTGGTCTTGCTGCCATAGACGTTGTAGGAGCTCACCGTGCAGTTAGCCGGAGGAGTGGCTGCCGTCCAGCTCAAGCTGATCGCACTTGAAGACGATGCGGTTCCGGCCAGCCCGGTCGGCGCAGAAGGAACAGCGCCGCAAGTGGCCGATGTTCCACGAATCTCAATGCCGCTGACTACCGGCTGGTTGGCGGCGCCGGCGGTGAAGGCGATTACGATTTCGCCGCCGCTGTTCGCGGTTGCCGTGAAAGTCTCGGCTAAGGCTGCGTTGACGCCGACAGTCGCATAGATGTCCAGGTTAGTGAGCACCGTGGTGCCGTTGATGGCGACGTTGAATTCACGGTCGCCTTTAGCGGTGAAGTATGTTTCGGCAAAATGCAGCAGGACTGTGTATTGGCTGCCTGCAGTCAGACCCGGAATGGTGTAGGTGGAGTTGCCGGCACGCGCGTGCTGATAGACGGCCATCGGCGCGGCGTTGACTCCCGGTTGCGTCAGACTAATCGTGGTCGTGCTGACCTGGTTGTCGCCACCACCGGAGAAGTCTTCGTCGGCGACAAAGGAGTAGTCTCCACCGCTCGAGTTGCTCTCCGCAGGGCCTCCGGCGGCGATCGCGACTATCTCTTGTGCAACCGCTCGTGTCGGAGCAGAAATGCCGAGAGCGCAAACCACCGCCATTGCAAAGAGGGCCCTAAGAACCGCCTTGCCCCAGAGTATCGAATCATCCTTTGACATTTGCATTCTCCTGTCTCTGCTACTGGCTGCGCCGTAATGGTGGTTATTTCCTGCTCGTCTTACCGAATTTCGATACCGCTGACAACGGGTTGGTTCGCTGTGCCGACGCTCAAGGCGATGACTATCTGTCCGCTGCTGTTGGCCGTTGCGGTGAAGGTCTCAACCAGCGCTGCATTGACCCCGACGGTGGCGTAGATGTCGAAGTTCGTGAGCACGGTCGTTCCATTGATGGCCACGTTGAAGACCCTGTCACCGGCGGCGGTAAAGTAGGTCTCTGCAAAGTGCAGCAGCACCGTGTATTGGGTGCCCGCCGTCAGGCCTGGGATGGTGTAGGTGAATACCCCGGCGCGCGCGTGCTGGTAGACCGCCATCGGCGCTGCATTCGCGCCTGGTTGGGCGAGGCTGATCGCGGTCGCGCTGACCTGGTTGTCGCCGCCGCCGTTGAAATCCTCGTCGGCAACGAAGGAGTAGTCTCCGCCACTCGCGTTGCTCTGTGCTGGACCGCCCGCCGCGATCGCCAAGATCTCAGTGCCTCCGGAACCGGTTTGTGTAGTTGCCGCTTCCTGCGCCGAGGCCGCAGAGGTGCCGTTCGTATCGAGTGCCTCGACAACGTAGTAGTAAGTCGTCGACGCCGACAAGCCGGTGTTCGAATATGTCGTACCCGTGACTCCACTCGCCAGCAACGTGCTCGACGAGGGTGTAAAGCCGCTCGTCTTGCTGCCATACACGTTGTAGGAGCTGATCGAGCAGTTTGCCGGTGGAGTGACTGTCGTCCAGCTCAACCCGATCGCAGTAGAGGAAGTCGCCGTCGCTGTTAGCCCCGTCGGAGCCGAGGGAACGGCGCTGCATGAGGCTGCTGACGTTTTCGCGCTAGCCTGCGTCGATGCCGCTGAGCTGCCGTCGGAGTCAACTGCTTCGACGACATAGTAGTAAGTCGTCGATGCAGCAAGACCAGTGTTGGAGTAACTAGCGCTCGTAGTGGTTGCAATCAGATTGCTCGCCGACGGGGTAAAGCCGCTGGTCGTGCTGCCGTAGACCTTATAGGAGCTGATCGAGCAGTTCGCCGGAGGAGTCACCGCTGACCAGCTCAGGCCAATTGCGCTGGACGAGGATGCGGTAGCTGTGAGGCCGGTCGGCGCAGACGGAAGAGCGCTGCAACTCGCGGACGCGCTTCGGATTTCAATGCCCATCACCAGAGGCTGGTTTGCGGCTCCGGCGGTGAAGGCGATTACGATCTGGCCGCTGCTGTTGGCTGTGGCCGTAAAGATCTCGACCAGAGCTGCATCTTTTCCCACAGTCCCGTAGACGTCAAGGTTGGTGAGCACGGTGGTACCGTCGATCGCCACGTTGAATTCGCGGCTGCCTGCGGCGGTGAAGTAAGTTTCGGCGAAGTGTAGCAGGACGGTATAAGTGCTCCCTGCGGTGAGGCCTGGAATCGTGTAAGTGAAGGCCCCGGCCCTACCGTTTTGATATACCCCCATCGGCGCCGCGTTGGCACCGGGTTGGGTCAGGTTGATCGTCGTCGTGACAGTACCGTTATCCCCGCCGCCAACGTAGTCTTCATCGGCAACGAAGGGGTAGTCGCCGCCTCCCGCGTTGCTCTGCGCCGGACCGCCGGCGGCAATAGCCACGATCTCGTTGCCGGACGCAGCCGCTTCGGTTTCCGTCGATGCCTGTGTCGATGCCGCAGAATTACCCTTGGCATCGGTCGCTTCGACCACGTAGTAGTAAATCGTCGAGGCCGACAGTCCGGTGTTGGAGTAACTCGTTCCCGTAACGGCATTGCTGATCAGCGTGCTGGATGATGGAGTGAACCCATTGGTAGTGCTGCCGTACACGCTATAGGAGCTGATGGAGCAATTAGCCGGAGGAGTAACTGCGACCCAGGTTAGGCCGATTGCGCTCGAGGAGGACGCCGTTGCCGTGAGACCTGTCGGGGCGGAGGGAACAGCGCTGCAAGTGCCGCCGGTGCCGGTTTGCGTTTCGGCGCTGGCCTGATTCGATGCAGCGGATGCGCCGAACGAGTCAAGCGCTTCAACCAGGTAATAGTAGGTGGTTGACGCTGCAAGGCCGGTGTCGGAATAGGTGGTGCCGGTCACCCCACTCGCATCCAGAGTGCTCGCGGATGGAGTAAAGCCGTTCGTCGTGCTCCGGTAAATGGTGTAAGAGCTAGTGGTGCAGGGAGGGTTTTCGGGAGCCGCCGTCCAGCTCAACCCGATGGTGGTGGAGGACGATGCCGTCGCCGTCAGACCGGTTGGCCCGGTTGGAGGAACGGCGTCGCATCCCGAGGCCACCGACGTCTCCGCGCTCGCTTGCGTCGAAGCCGCGGATGTTCCATACAAGTCGACCGCCTCTACGACGTAGTAGTAAGTCGTCGAGGCCGCGAGACCGGTGCTGGAGTAGCTGGAGCTTGTGACTCCACTTGCAACCAGGTTGCTCGAGGATGGAGTGAACCCGCTGGTGGTGCTGCTGTAGACGTTATAGCCGCTGATCGAGCAGCCTGCCGGAGGAGTCACCGCGGCCCAGGTCAAACCGATGATGCTGGAGGAAGTGGCCGTTGCCGTCAGCCCGTTTGGCGCTGCGGGACCAGTTGGGCAAATGGAGGAGTCGCCGAGTACCTCGATGCCGTTGAACATTGGTTGATTAGCGGCGCCGTTGTTAAAGGCGATCACGATATCGCCGGCGCTGTTGGCAGGCACGATGTATTCCTGAACTACAGCGGTGTCAGTCGCGCCGGCCGTTGCGTAGATGTCAAAGTTGGTCAGCACCGTGGTGCCGTTAATGGCCACATCGAATTCGCGATTTCCGGCTGCAGAGAAATAAAGCTCGGCAAAGTGCAGGCGCACGGTGTAATTGGTTCCAGCGCTGAGACCAGGAATCGTATAGGTCGTCGCACCTTGCCGCGCCGTTTGGTAAACCGCCGCGGGAGCAGCGATGGTCGCGATATTTGCCGGTATGGTGATTGGTATGGCTATCGAATAGGTGGTGCCCCCGGCGCTGTAGTCTTCGTCCGCAACGAAGGAGTTGTCGCCGCCTCCCGAATTGCTTACGGCAGGACCTCCGGCGTTGATGGATACGAGATCCGCAGGTGGCGTGGTAGCGATTGCCTGCGCCGAGGCCGCCGAAGTGCCGTCCGCGTCAAGTGCCTCGACGATGTAGTAATAGGTCGTGTAAGGGGCGAGCCCGGTATTGGAATAACTCGCGGAGGTCACGCCATTTGCGACGAGATTGCCCGAGCCGGGAGTGAAGCCGCTGGCCGTGCTGCGATAGACATTGTAGGAGCTGAGGGTGCAGTTGGCCGGGGGCGTCACGGCTGTCCAGGTCAAGTTGACGGAGCTGGCAGAGGACGGCGTCGCCGTCAGCCCGGTTGGCGCCGATGGAACAGCGCTGCACGGCGGAGTGACTGGCGTCGTCGCGTGAACCTGTGCCGAAGCCGCGGAGGTTCCGTCCGCGTCAACCGCTTCAACAACGAAGTAGTACGTCGTCAGATCCGGCAGGCCGGTGTCAGAGTAGCCGGCGGTTGTGATGCCGCTCGCTAGCAGGTTGCTCGATGAAGGCGTGAAGCCGCTGGTGGTGCTGCTGTAGATGTTGTAGAAACTGACGGTGCAATTGGCCGGAGGGGTCACCGCAGTCCAACTCAGGCTGATGACGCTGGAAGAAGAGGCAGTTGCCGTCAGCCCGCCAGTCGCTGAGGTAACGGCAGTGCAATCGCTGGTTGTTGTGCGAGGATCCGGCACCGAAACAATCGGAAACGACACGGAACCGCTCGTCAGACCTGGAGCGGTAGCGGTCACAGTCACGGTTCCCGTCGTGAACTGGCTGCGAAGGGCAATTCTGGTGATGCCGCCCTCAACTGCCAATTGAGGGTCTCCAGGCGCCATATAGAAGGCGTCAGGCACGCCGTTTACATAGGTTGAGTTTGCGTTCGAGTACGCGTCTGTATTGGTGGATACATATTGCTGTGTTCCGCCCTGGTATGTGGCCGGGCCGGTCAGCGAAAACGTGAGTGTGTCGGAGGCAAGTGGCTCCCAATTTCCATTTGCGTCTTCTACTGTGGCGGTGACAAAGGCTGCGTCGGAGCCGTTAGCCGTAACCTCGAAGGCCGTGCCATTCGGCTTGGTCAGCTCGGGAACCATAGTCAGCACGATCTTGTTTTCGGCTCCAGCGGTCGTCCTGCTGTCCGTCGCTACCACAGTTCCGGACGCGTTCAGGCATTCCGCCGTCACCGTCCCTGAAGCCCAGGGCACCATCCACGACGTCTGGAAAGGTATCTGCGTTGCGGTCTGCGTCTGGTTCGCTTCGTCGTTCGAGTTCCACGGGTTCGGCGTCTCAATCGAACCCTGTTGCACGCCATTGACGAGCAGCTCGACCGACGGGCAGTTGCTGAAGGCATTCACCTGGACATTTCCGCCGGAAAGATTCCAGTGGCCCGACAAGTGAACGACGGGCTTGATTGTGAAGGGTATCCAGGCGGCCTCATAGACGTAATACAGCAACTTCGGGAAACGGTTCTGATCCAGCGAGGAAGCGCCCAACGAGCGAACCTCATTCGAGTTCCCAGGAGCGGTGGTGCTGTTGCCGGCTTCGATGAATTGGCCCGTCTCGCCAGGAGTATCCGCAAGGTACCATTGCGCCATCCCCATAGTGTTGGCCGCCTTACCCAGGCGCCAGTTGTCGAGGAAAGGCGCAACAAAGGCAAGCTCGTAATTCCAGGCGAGGCCGCGTGCCGTGCCGGTGCCCCAATACTCCGAGCCCCATGCTGGGTTGTTGGTGAGATTCTGACCGAGCGCAGAATCAGTCGTCTCCTTGACGCCAACCTCGCAGCCTTCCAGAGTGCAGCCAAGCAAGTAGCCGTTGACATTGTCCGGCGTGCGATCGGCTGCAACCCGCGTATTGATTGGGTCCCACGTCGAGTTGATGGCCAGAAGGGCTGTGCCGACAGATTCCTCCATCGTGCCGTTATTCGACTCCCAGTCGAGAATCGACGGATGGTTGCGATCGCGAATGATCATGTCGCGCTGCAACTCTTCCTTCAGCGTGATCATGTCGGCCGATGGGTCGCCTGCGGCGGCGAAGGCTTCTTCGTTGTCTCCGCTTGGTTGGTCGATCATGATGCCATAGGCATCGGCTGCGTTGACAAACTCCTCGCTGCTTGTTGAGTGGCCCGGACGATAAATATTGCCGCCCTCCGTGGCCAGCAGCGAGAGGTCCCGCCACTGCTGTTCTTCGGGAACGGACGATCCCAACCCCGGATAATCGTAGCGCCCGGAGCCGCCCCATAAGTTCATTGGATGGCCATTGAAGATTGGGTAATTCGTATTCCAGGTGATAGTGCGGATACCGAGCGGACTCTGCGCCACATCGACCACCACGCCATTGACGCTGACGATGTGATTAACGGTGTACATATACGGCGTGCCGTATATCGAATTGTTTGGGTACCATAACGTCGGGTTATTCACCGTAATCTGCTCACTGAACATTGGCGTCGCAGTCGACGGAAAATTGCCCTTAGTCATCGGAGCCACTGTCTGAGTAAGCGGCGCACCGGTAGCGACTACGTTTCCATTCGCATCCACAATCTGCGTCGTCAGGGTTACTTGCTGGGACGAAGTGGTCTCGTTCAGAACATTCGTCTCCACCTGAACAACAGCCGAGGTAGCCTGCGCGGGATTGCTTGAAGAAGGAACCTCCGACACCGTTGCCACGTAGGTGCCCCAGGTCGCCTGATTGGAGTACACATTGACGGGAATGTGCACTTTATTCGTGATAAACATCTTTACGGGCCGAAACAATCCGGCCATGGCCTGACCGAAGCGAAAGACCTCGGAGAATTGAGGATCTTCAAACCATGAATTGCCCCTGGAGACGCTCACTGTCAGCACATTTTCGGTATTGCCATCGGTCGTTATGTAGGGCGTAAGGTCGGCGATCACCGGAATGAAACCGACCACGTGCGACGCCTGCGAATCGGCGGCGATCGTGCTGATGCCAGGCAGTAGCGTGCCGTTGATGTAAATCTGCATGCCGGTATGCGCACCCTCGAACTCGACCATGATCTTGCTGTTCGCATACGCCGGATCGACCTTGAAGTGCAGGCGATACCAGTTGTTCTGCCCGCACACAGACCCTTGGCCGCCTCCCGCAGCCTGGTTGATAAACGTCCGCCAGATATTCGCGTCGGTCGGAATGCCCACTTGTGTCCAGTTCGGGGCGGAAAGGGTGCTTCCGCAGGCAGGACCGGAGTCGGCGGTCGGCGTAGCGACCTCGGTATAACCGGGAGCCGCAAAAGACGACGAAGTCGGGGTGGAATCCTGATTGTTCTCGTACCACCAATTACTTTGAGGTTGAGCGGCAGCCGGGTCAGTCGCAGCCGCGTTCCCAACAAAATTCGGCACTCCCTGCGAGAGATTGATTGTGATCCGATTCGACGCTGGCGGCGTCGGCTGCGCGTTCGCCTTGGTCAAGCCCATCGCCGCAATCCACAGCAGCCCCGCCATCAGCACTAACCATGGCCTGCCGGGTCCTTGCGCGAAGTTGCTGGCAGATGTGGCTTCTACTGTCACACCATCGATCGGAAGACCGGAGTATTTCAAACCCGGTCGACGGCTGAGGCTTCCGGTTCGGATGCATGGGGTATACATGATGCTCCTTTTGGCCAGTGGCTGGATGCTCAGCGCGCCGAGAGACCCACGAATGTAGTTGCGGCGATTCCTTTGCAGGCCAGGGCGGAATCAGCCTTGGCCTGCAATAGCTGGAATTGTTCTCGCCGGGTGTTAGTTAGTCCTCACCTCAATACCCATGACCACGGGCTGGTTCGCAGCGCCGGCGGTGAAGGCGATGACGATCTGGCCGCTGCTGTTAGCGGTTGTGTTGAAGGTCTCCACCAGGGCCGCGTCTTTCCCGACCGTGCCATAGACGTCAAGGTTGGTGAGAACAGTCGTGCCGTTGATGGCGACGTTGAATTCACGGCTCCCCGCTGTGGTGAAATAGGTCTCGGCGAAGTGCAATAGTACCGTGTAGGTGCTACCCGTGGTCAGGCCCGGAATCGTGTATGTCGAGATTCCGGCCCGTCCGTATTGATAGACCCCCATCGGCGCTGCGTTTGCTCCGGGCTGGGTTAGGTTAATAGTTGCCGTGACCGGGCTATTTACTCCTCCACCCGCGAAGTCTTCGTCAGCGACGAAGGAGTAGTCTCCTCCGCCAGAGTTGCTTTGCGCCGGACCTCCGGCCGCGATCGCCACAACCTCCGTGCTGCCACTGGCTGCCTGCGTTGTCGCGGTTTGCTGCGCCGATGCCGCCGAGCTTCCGTCACCGTCGACCGCTTCAACCACGTAGTAATAAGTGCGTCGAAGCCGTCAGGCCGGTGTTGGAATAGAGTCGTGCCAGTAGTGGTCGTAAGCAGATTGCCCGACCCCGGAGTGAACCCACTGGTCTTGCTGCCGTAGACGCTGTACGAGCTGATCGTGCAGTTCGCCGGCGGAGTCACCGCCGACCAGCTCAACCCGATTGCACTGGAAGACGACGCCATCGCCGTCAACCCCGTCGGCGCCGAAGGAACCGCCGAGCACGACGCGGCGGAAGTCTTGGCGCTGGCCTGTGTCGATGCGGCAGAGCTGCCCTCCGCATCCACTGCTTCGACGACGTAGTAGTAAGTCGTCGATGCTGCAAGGCCGGTATTCGAGTAAGTCGTGCCCGTAGTCGTTGTGAGCAGATTTCCCGTCCCAGGAGTGAACCCGCTGGTCGTGCTGCCATAAACCTTGTACGAGCTGATGGTGCAGTTCGCCGGCGGAGTCACGCCTGACCAGCTCAACCCGATCGCACTTGAAGAAGACACCGTTGCGGTCAGTCCCGTTGGTGCCGAAGGAACGGCGTTGCAGCTGCCGCCCAAGGCGCTGCGGATCTCAATCCCCATCACCAGCGGCTGGTTTGCCGCGCCAAGGCTGAAGGCGATCACGATCTGGCCGCTGCTGTTGGCTGTGGCCGTGAAGGTTTCGAGCAGTGCCGCGTCTTTCCCGACGGTGGCATAGACATCGAGGTTGGTGAGTACAGTTGTGCCGTTGATGGCCACGTTGAACTCACGACTGCCGGCGGCGGTGAAATAGGTCTCGGCAAAATGCAGCAGAACGGTGTACGTGTCGCCTGCCGTCAGGCCCGGAATTGTGTAGGTGAAGGCTCCTGCCCTTCCGTACTGATAGACCCCCATCGGCGCTGCATTTGCGCCCGGTTGGGTCAGGTTGATCGTGGCCGCAACCGGGCTGTTAGGCCCGCCGCCGCTGAAGTCTTCATCGGCGACAAAGGAATAATCTCCGCCGCCAGAGTTACTCTGCGCTGGACCGCCGGCTGCGATGGCCGCAATCTCAGTGCCCGAGGCCGCTGTCTGGGTGGTGGCGGACTGTTGCGCCGAAGCCGCCGAGTTGCCCTCGGCATCGGTTGCCTCGACCACGTAGTAGTAAGTTGTCGAAGCGGAGAGGCCAGTGACGGAGTAGCTCGTGCTCGTCACTCCATTCGCGATCAGGTTGCCCGAGCCCGGCGTGAACCCGCTGGCCGTGCTTCCATAAACGCTGTACGAGCTGATCGTGCAGTTCGCAGGTGGAGTTACCGCTGTCCAGCTCAACCCGATCGCGCTCGACGAAGACGCCGTCGCCGTCAACCCTGCTCGGCGCCGACGGCACCGTGGCGCAGCTCCCCGCGCCACTTTGCGTGGTTGCGGACTGCTGCCCCGATGGGCCCGAAGAACCCTCAGCATCCACCGCTTCTACCACATAGTAGTAAGTCGTCGAAGCGGCCAGGCCGGTATTGGAGTAAGTCGTTCCGGCAGTCGAGGCAACCAGGTTCCCCGAGCCCGGAGTAAACCCGCTCGTGGTACTGCGGTAGACGTTGTACGAGCTGATAGTGCAGTTGGCCGGTGGCGTAACCCCCGTCCAACTCAGGCCGATCGCGCTCGAAGAAGACGCCGTCGCCGTTAATCCGCCGGGCGCAGATGGAATTGCGGAGCACGCAGGACTGCCACTTTGAACAGCTTCTATTCCGCTGATGAATGGCTGGTCTGCGCCACCGTAGATGAATTGGACGATGATCTGGCCAAACTTATCGGCGGACGCGCTGAATTGGGGATCATAGGCGATGTTTTCGCCGCCTGCCGTCTTGAATACATCGAGATCGTTGATCACATACTTTCCGTTCAGCCCGACGCTGAAGATGCGGTCGCCGGCTCCGGTCCAGTAGGTTTCCGCGAAATGCATCTTGACGGTGTACGGGGCATCCGCAATCAGGCCGGTGAGAACGTAGGTAAATGGCACATAGCGTTCGGAGAGATAGACAGCCTCAGGCGCCGAGTTCGCGTTAGTGGTAACGGCGGCAGTCGATGTCGCCGTGTCGCCGCCGTTGAAGTCTTCGTCAGCGACAAAGTTACCCTCGGCAGTGCCGCCCGAATTAATGGCCAGATCGGTCGTTGTGCCAGGTGTTGCCCCTACAGGATTGCTGCCGGTCGTAGGGATAATTTCGATTGCCTCAATTGTGGGCTGGTCGGCGGCTCCGACGGTGGTCTGAATCTCGATCACGCCGTTTTCGTCGGCAGTGGTATAAAACTCCTCCGCGATGGCGGTACTGATGGCTCCGGTATGCGCAAAGATATCGAAGTTGGTCAGGACCTGCTCGCCATTGATCAATACATTGAACTGACGCTGTCCCGCCGCTGTCGAACCGAAGTCCACAAAATGCAGACGGACGTTATAACCGCCCAGAGGGTTCAAGCCGGGAATCGTCCATGCCGCGGCGCCCCAGCGCTCGACGTTGAGTATCGCCTGCGGTGGAGGGTTGGTGTCCAGCGAGGTGTTGACAGCAGTAAGACCCGCGGGTGGACCAGCGCTCCAGTGATAATTTGTGGATCCGCCAAGTACCATCGGGGCCGGCCCCGCCGCTCCCGCGACAGCAGGCTGCGGGGGATTGGAGTTCATATATGTGCCCACGGCATATCCGCCAGCACTCAACTGCATGCCGGTGCTATTTCCCGGAGCCTGGGTGGTCACCGTCGCATTGGCAGCGGTGGACTCGCCCCCGTAGTTCGCTGCTTTTACGGTGTAGTAGTAGGTTGTGCTCGGCATCAGGCCGGTATTCACGTAGGAGGTCGCCGTAACATTCTGCGCGACGAGATCGGACAAAGTTGGCGCAGTGCCCGAGGTCGTTGTCGCGTAGATATCGTAGGTGACTCCAGAAGTTGCGCTTGCCGTCCAATTCAGCGTGACTGCGTTACTATAGCTTGCTGTTGCGGTAAGTCCCGTCACCGGGGCAGGAGCGCCAGCGGACCATTGAGAGTAATTCACGTAGTTAACGACGAGGTTCGAAGGGAATCCCTGGCCATTTGGCGTTCCGCCATTGCCACCGACTCCGGAACTGAGGATAAAGTTGATCGGCTGGGTAAACTCCCACTGGTCAGTGGCTCCTATATTCGCTAGATTTACCGTGGCGTAAGCAGTACCGTCCAGTAAGTAGGTAAACGAATATGGCGCCCATTCCGTGCTGAAGATATGAAAGCCGTTGTCGAACGTTGCGCTTCCGGTCAGGTTGACGGCCGAGCTGATTCCACCGTATTCATAGTAGGTTTGCCCATCGGTCTGTCCGCCGTGGACGGTAGAACCATTGTGCTGATTATTCGAAGCCTGTAGCTCCATCATGTCCAACTCGCCGCACCACGGCCACGGAATGCCGCCAGTGGTGCTGGGGGCCGCTGAACCTGGCCCGGTGCCTGGTCCGTAAGCATCGGCGCCCAGGGCCCAGAAGGCCGCACCCATGCCCACCGCAGATGGGTTCTGAATGCGGGCATCGACTCGCCCGTAGGGTCCAGCGTTATAGGTGCTGGTCAACCTTGCCGAGGTGTAAGGCACAGCGTTGTTCGGGTTATAGGTCATCGCGATCACGAGGTCGCCATTGCCGTCCAGATAGACGTTCTGCAGGCTGTCGCTCGTGTTCTGTATGGTGCCATCGCCCCATACTGCGGTGGGTTGGACGTTGTTCCACCAATCGGCATGGTTATACGTCGTCCCCGCAGCGCCGGGGAAGTCTCCGCCCCAGACCTGCGTCCATTGCGCGTACAGCGAGATTGGGCTGAGAACGCAAATGGCGCCAAGAAAAAGAAGTGTGCGCGCGACTGAGTTAAGTCTGCCGGCAACGATCGTCGCTAGTCGAGATACCCGGTGTGAAAGGCCCGCGGCATGGCTTGGGGGGATATGCTGATTCACAGAAAGCTCCTTGAAGAAACTATGTTGATGGCCGTGTTGTGAAAATGCTCTGTCCACGATGGCTGAATCCTGGACCGGTGAGTGTGTGTACCGCCGGTCCGGCTTTCATGGAATCGTTCTTATCGGTTTAGTTGGTTCGTACCTCGATACCCATGACTACGGGCTGGTTTGCGGCCCCGGCGGTAAAGGCGATGACTATTTGGCCGCTGCTGTTAGCTGTGGTGTTGAAGGTCTCCACCAGGGCCGCGTCTTTCCCGACCGTGCCATAGACGTCAAGGTTGGTGAGAACAGTCGTGCCGTTGATGGCGACGTTGAATTCACGGCTACCAGCTGCGGTGAAGTAGGTCTCGGCGAAGTGCAGCAGGACGGTGTAGGTGCTTCCCGCCGTCAGCCCCGGAATTGTGTAGGTCGAAATTCCGGCGCGGCCACGCTGGTAGACTCCCGTGGGAGCGGCATTGGCTCCGGGCTGGGCGAGGTTGATAGCGGCGGTGACCGGGCTGTTGTCCCCTCCACCGCTGAAGTCCTCGTCGGCAACGAAGGAGTAATCGCCGCCGCCAGAGTTGCTTTGCGCCGGACCTCCGGCCGCAATCGCCACGACCTCTGTGCTGCCACTGGCTGCCTGCGTCGTCGCGGTTTGCTGCGCCGATGCCGCCGAAGTCCCGTCACCGTCGACCGCTTCGACCACGTAGTAATAAGTCGTCGAAGCCGTCAAGCCTGTGTTGGAGTAAGTCGTGCCAGTAGTGGTCGTAAGCAGATTGCCCGACCCCGGAGTGAACCCACTGGTCTTGCTGCCGTAGACGCTATACGAGCTGATCGTGCAGTTCGCCGGTGGAGTCACCGCCGACCAGTTCAACCCGATTGCACTGGAAGACGACGCCGTCGCCGTCAACCCAGTCGGCGCCGAAGGAACCGCCGAGCACGACGCGGCGGAAGTCTTGGCGCTAGCCTGTGTCGATGCGGCAGAGCTGCCCTCCGCATCCACTGCTTCGACGACGTAGTAGTAAGTCGTCGAAGCTGCGAGGCCGGTGTTCGAGTAAGTCGTGCCCGTAGTTGTTGTGAGCAGATTTCCTGTCCCAGGAGTGAACCCGCTGGTCGTGCTGCCGTAAACCTTGTACGAGCTGACCGTGCAGTTCGCCGGAGGAGTTACGGCACCCCAGCTCAGCCCGATCGCACTTGAAGAAGACACCGTTGCGGTCAGTCCCGTTGGTGCCGAAGGAACGGCGTTGCAGCTGCCGCCCAAGGCGCTCCGGATCTCAATCCCCATCACCAGCGGCTGGTTGGCCGCGCCCAGGCTGAAGGTGATCACAATTTGGCCGCTGGTGTTGGCCGTGGCCGTGAAGGTTTCGAGCAGGGCTGCATCTTTGCCGACCGTGGCATAGACATCCAGGTTGGTGAGCACAGTCGTGCCGTTGATGGCCACGTTGAACTCACGGCTGCCGGCGGAGGTGAAATAAGTCTCGGCGAAGTGCAGCAGAACCGTATAAGTGCTGCCTGCCGTCAGGCCCGGAATCGTGTAGGTGAAGGCTCCGGCGCGCCCGTACTGATAGACCCCCATCGGCGCTGCGTTTGCGCCCGGTTGGGTCAGGTTGATGGTGGCCGTGACCGGGCTGTTAGGCCCGCCGCCGCTGAAGTCTTCATCGGCGACAAAGGAATAGTCTCCGCCGCCAGAGTTACTCTGAGCTAGACCGCCGGCCGCGATGGCCACGATCTCCGTGCCCGAGGCCGCTGTCTGGGTTGTGGCCGACTGTTGCGGCGAAGCCGCTGAGTTGCCCTCGGCATCGGTTGCCTCGACCACGTAGTAGTAAGTTGTGGAAGCCGAGAGCCCGGTCACGGAATAGCTGGTGCTGGTCACCGCGTTGCTGATCAGGTTGCCCGAGCCCGGTGTGAAGCCGCTCGTGGTGCTGCCATAGACGCTGTAGGAGCTGATGGTGCAGTTTGCCGGTGCAGTTACCGCGCTCCAGCTCAACCCGATCGCGCTCGACGAAGAAGCTGTCGCCGTGAATCCCGTCGGAGCCGAGGGTGCCGTCGTGCAAGAAGCGGCTGAGGTCATCGCGCTGGCTTGATTCGATGCCGTTGACGTTCCTTCGGCGTCGATCGCCTCAACAACATAGTAGTAAGTGGTGGAAGTAGCCAAACCGGTACTGGAATAGGTGGTTCCCGTCGCCGAGCCTATCAGCGTGCTCGAAGACGGAGTAAACCCGCTGGTCGTGCTGCGGTAGACGTTGTACGAGCTAATGGAGCAGTTGGCCGGAGGTGTAACTCCCGACCAACTCAGACCAATTGCGCTCGATGAGGACGTCGTCGCCGTTAGGCCACCCGGTGCAGAAGGAACCGCGCTGCAAGTTCCGCCCTCAGTAGCGCCGCTTCCCTGTGCCGAGGCTACCGATGTACCGTACCCGTCAACCGCTTCGACCTCGTAGTAATAAGTTGTCGAGGCCGCGAGACCAGAGTCCACGTAGGACGCGGATGCCAGGCTCGAAGCTATCTGATTGCTTGAGGAAGGTGTGAATCCGGAGGTTGTGCTGCGGAACAGGTTATAGCTTACCGTGCAGGACGCGCCAGCGGTGCTGGCTCCCCAGCTCACGTTGATTTGGCTGGCCGAGGTTCCGGTTCCAGAGGGCGTTCCAGGAACGGTTGGAGCCGCGGAGCAGCCGCCGCTCGAGCCCCCGTAGGAGCTCACATCGCTGAGGATCGATCCGGAATCTACGACGGTGCCGGCGTTATCGACGGTCGGGCTGTCCGAGGCAATCGTGTAGGTGATCTGGCCGCTTCCGGCCAGGAAGACCGAGAGCGCATCGGTAATTGTCACTCCAGAGGCGACGGGCACCGATATCCCGCTGTTGGCGATGATATCGACTCCCTGGCTGAAATAGGAGTAGACGCCGATTCCGTAGGCGGAGTGGGTCGTGACCGTTGGAGAGACATTGTAAGAGGCGTAGCCATCTACGCTGCCATTCATCCACGCGGCCTGGCTGGGCACGTCATACGGCATTTCGCTCTGGTAGAAGATGGTCTCGCCACCTTCGCCGTTCCACACCACCTGCTCTGCCTCGTAGTGCTCGACGGCCAGGCCCAGCGCTGTGACGTTGTCTCCGTTGACGACCAGTCCGTTGATGCCTACGTTGACTGTCCACCCGACGGCGACTTGTCCATGGTCGGCGCGCCACGCCCAGATGTTGTCCAGGATGACGTTGTCGCTATCGATCTCCATGCTCTCGGTTGCGGTACCCTGGGTAGCTCCGCCAATCCGGAAGAAGACATCGCTGATGGAGGCCGGATCGCTGGCGTGGCTCACGCGCGAGCCTCCTGCGACGCCAACCTGGAAGAGTACCGGCGAGTTAGCCGGACCGGCATCGATCAGCAGCCCGGCGATCTGCACTCCGCTCACATCGGCCACGGTGATCGCGGCGGTTCCCGACTGCGGAACCAGGTCCGCGTAGCCCAACCCCAGAACGACGGTGTTGGGGTTGGTGACATTGATGGCGCCGGAATACTGATAAATGCCTGGGGTCAGAATTAGATTCTGGCCCGAAGCCAGCGCCGAATTAATCTGCGCCAGCGTGCTTGAGGGGGTGGCGATGAAAAACGTGCTGATGGCCAGCGAGGTGCCAGGATCCCCGCTGCCGATACCACCTCCCGACCAGCTGGTGCCTGACGAGTTCGTCCGCAGGGATGGAGAAAAGACCCAGTAGTTGCCGCTGCCATCCATATATAAGAAGGGCTTCTCGCGGCTTATCGGAGTGGTGGGCAGCACGGTATTCGCATTGGATCCGTTGCTGAACGGATTGCTCTGTGCTGGGGCGCCGGTGACGCCGGAGAAGACAAAGTTCCATACGTTCCCGCTGAAACTGCTGATGGCGCTATTGCGCGTGTACCACTGTTGCTGAGAACAGGCATTTACGGCCCCGTTGACCACGGTATCGGCCATGAATCCGCCACTCGCCTCGCCGCAGTTGGTGTTCGTCAGTTCCATTGGAGCGTTCACGTACATGCGCCGGAAGGCAGCGCCCTGAGACACGCCCCATTGCAGAACATCTCCTGAGGGGGGCGTGATGTACATGTTTTCGAGGGAACGCCAGAAATTCGTGGTCAAATTGCCATTGGAATCGGTCTGGTTCGAGGTTAGGTAACCATCGTTAATGGTGACAGCGCTGGGCGTCTCGCCGAGGCCTGCCACGGACTCGTAGTAGCCAACCTCGGCTTCGACGCCCGTATACGTGCCGGGTTCAAACAGCACGGCATAGCGATTGGTGCTGAACTGGGTGTTGGCGTTGAGAGTATTGAGTGTCGAATTGATCGAGGAGACCGAATCGCTGGGCGTAAAAACGTAGACGTTGGGACCGAAGATCGTGCTGTTTTGAGCGCAGGCGAACTGCGTTCCTGAGAGCACTCCGGCCACTGTCAGGCCGAGAAGAACGGCCGTTGCCCTGACTAACCTGTGCCGGCCAAGAATCTTCCAAAGATGCCGAATTCTCGCGGAAACGCCTTCTTGAGAGTCCAGACTTTGACTGACCACCTCTTCAACCAGCGGTGATGGGGTGTCGGCGACGAAAGACCTGAGGAAATCCATGAGCGCTCCGGTTGCAAGCGCCTCAAGACTCCGCCCCGAAGGGCTGGCGAATGCAATGCGGAGACAATCCGCGCCCGAGTGCAATGCTGGCAAGTGAGTCGCAGTTCATTCACTGATAGCGGGATTGAGACTGGCTGCGAGTCGAGGCCCGAAGAGCAAAATGATGTGCTTAAGACGCCCTCTTCACCAGAGCTAAGTGCTTTTTGTTCTTATTGTTAGGTTGGCCAGAGTGAGACCTGCGGCGATCTCACGAATTCGCACTTTTGGATGGACTGTTAACTGTTAACGAAGGCGTTAATACCCAATTTTCTGGTTACTTTGGAGGCCAGATTAGTAACCGGACTCAAGTTTAGGCGATGAGTGGCGAAGGCGCGGCGGCAAAGCACTTGGCGGGAAACCGGAGGGCGCACTACTTCGGATCGAATGGGACCGGCTACTCTTCCGGCTCTACTTCGATCGCATTGATGAGCGGGTAATTCTTTACGGGGGTGAAGGACAACTCCAGCATGCCATGCGGGGTAGGGTCTACATGGTGGATCGTCACCGTCGTCGTACCGCTCGCCGATTGGTGAAGAATGTCTAAATCCTTCGCGAGCGTTGTGCCATTGCAATAAATGTCGAAGACCCGGCTGCCCACCCCGCCCATACCGCCGCTCTTGGTCCCGAACCATGATTCGAAAAAATACATGCGAACGGTATATTTCCGTCCCGGAACGACCGGAAGCATATAACGAAAATGCCCGTAGCGTTCCCATCCGTAGATCCCGGCATTTGCGACCTTGGGCAAACCATCGGCATGAGAGGTTCGCCTGCCGCCAAGGAAAAACCGTTCCGGGCGCCAAACGTTGCCGCTATCGTCGCGAAAGGCTCCGGGTCCGGCCAGCATGCGCAGAGGCGGGCCGGTATCAGACTGGGTGCGCGTCAGCTCCACGGCGTTAACAAATGAAGTGTCGGAGCCGAAGTCGAGGTGGATCGTGCCGTCGCTCATTGGCCGAATTCCCTCATACACCTTGCCGACCGCGATGTCGTTGCCGCCGGCTTCGTCGACTATGTCGAATGCCCCGACGACCCGATTGTTAATGGTAAAGTCCACGTATCCGGCGTTCACTTTGGCGCCCGCGGTATCGGCGAAGAGAAGTTGGAGCTGGTAGATGCCTGGGGAAGCGGGGATCCTGCATTGGAACTTGCCCTTCCGACCCTCGCGAAAAATTGCGGGATCGTCGGTGCCCTGAATGTCGTGGGCCGGGCGGTTGAACGTCGAGCCGCCCTTGCAATAATGGTCCGCAAGCCAGGTTTGGCCGGCGGAGTCGACGTAGGGAACCTGGCTCTCGCCAAACCGAATATGCGTGACAGAACCCTGCTCGCCCGCCGCCACAGGACTGGCCGTCCTTGAAACCGGCGCCGACCGCCGCTGCTTGACGACATAGACGCCAAGCGAGACCAGAATCCCTGCCGCGACCACTCCCGACAATATCCAGACTCGTCGCTTGAGAGCCTTCTCCAGGAGAGATTTCGCCGGACTCTCCTCCAGCAGCGGTGAGGAATCCAGTACCAACGCTTTGTCAACCAAACGAGGAGTGAGGCCGGTGTTTTTGCGAACGAACTGCAGGATATATTTTCCCGCGGGAAGCTGAATCTGTATCTCGTGGCTGGCGCCGTCGGTTGCGTAGTACTGCTCCAGCTTTTTCCGCAGGGCATAGGCCGTCACTCGAACAATGGTGTCGGACTGCGGATCGAATTGTTCGGGACGATGCAGCGCGTGGACCGCGATGCTGTACTCCTTCACCTGGTCCGCGTTTCCGGCGAAGTATTCGTCGGCGACAAATTCCAAAAAGTGTTGAAGGTTGGGCGCCCGCTTCAGAATCCCGGACTGAAGGACCGCTTTTAGTTCTTCCTTCTCTTCGTCCTCATTGATAAGAGGATCTGCGTAGGCCAAAGACATTTGTTTCGCTCCCCAAATCTAAGCGGAAATCATTATAGCCAAAGGGCCGCTACTCGTGCGGCGCCGGAGTTAACGCAACATTAACGGTTAATTTTCCCCTGGCGTGGGCAGGTAAATTCGCGGTCGGAGCCACAACTTTGGCATGCTCCTCAGATGATGGAGGAAGGAAATTGGAAGCTTGCGCTGTTCAATAAAAGGCAACAATCCCTTTGACGCGCTGGCGACGTCTGGATAGACCTTACCTGCGGCGGGCTGGGATTTTCGGTCAAGCTTTTACCATTCCGACAACGATGGGGAGAAAAAGCTCTCAAAAACAGAAGGTGGGCCGCCAGAACATGCCTTGATGCCGTGCTCTGGCGACCGACTACCTTTACTAACGCTGAACGCCGTCCCTTACGCCTGCTTTACAAACTCCAGATCCAGAGTGATGCTGATATCCTCGCCGACCATCACCCCGCCGGCTTCGAGCGCCGCGTTCCAGGTCAACCCGAAGTCCTTGCGATTGATCTTCGTCGTTGCCGCCACGCCAATGCGCGTGTTGCCCCACGGATCCTTCGTTCCCGCAGACGGCCCTTCCACCGCGAATTGCACACTGCGGGTTACACCCTTGATCGTCAGGTCGCTGGTCACCACGAGTTCCCCATCCGACTTCAGCGCGATGTGCGTCGATTTCAAATGCATGGTGGGGAACTGCTCGGCGTCGAAGAAGTCCGCGCCCTTGAGGTGGGCATCGCGACCCTCGTCCCGAGTGTGGATCGACCCAATCTCGATGGCGGCCTCCACGGTTGACTGCGTCAGATCAGCTTCATTGAGAGCAAGCGTCCCGGTGACGCCGGTGAACTGACCCTTCATGTTGGAGATCATCATGTGTTTGACCTTGAACTCGACAACGGAGTGCGTGGAATCGACGTTCCAGGTAGTGATGGCGGGTGCTGTAACTGTGCTCATAATAGTGCTTCCTTTCAGGTGGTCCGAATTATGCTTACGAATCGTTTGATGCGTTACGACGATATTTGTTACAACAAATATAATGCAAAAAAAAAATGTTAATCAGAAGACTGGCGCGCAAGCCGCAGCAGGTCCGCCAGAAGATTCAACCGCTTCGGCCCAAGGTGCCCCAGGCGCTCGCGGTGGGCCGCGCGCACGGGTTCATCCAGCCGCGCCAGCAGTTCCAGCCCTTCCGGCGAAATCCGCGTCCACACTGTTCGCCGATCTTTGCTCTCCCGGGAACGGGAGATTAAGGACCGCTTTTCGAGCCGGTCCAGCAGACGCGTAATATCCGAATCCCGCGTGACCATACGGTTGCCGATCTCCCCGCATGCAAGTCCCTCCGGGGCTCCGCGCAGAATCCGCAGCACGTTGTATTGGGTTGAAGAAAGATCTTCGGCCTTCAGGACCTGTGCAAACCGGTGGGACAGAGCTTCCATCGTACGCATCATTTCAAGGTGAGCCACTTCCTCTGGGGAGGAGCCTGGCTTGGGCTTGAGATCGGGTTTGACAATGGCCTTCATCTTCACTGATATTACTCCTTACAACAACTATTGTCAAGAGGAATGACGGGGATCCAGCTGCCAGCATCTCCCGCCGAGAGAGAGAAGGCTCATGCGGGTTCCTGCGGGACAAAGCCAGGCTCTCGCCCTATCGGCAATAGCCGTATGTTCTAATCGACCGATAGGGAACGACTATCGGATGGAGCTAAGACATCTTCGCTACTTTGCCGCGGTGGTGCAGTGGAAGGGCTATCGGGAAGCCTCCCGGCACCTCTATGTCGCTCAGCCCTCCATCAGTCAAGCTGTCTCCGACCTGGAAAGCGAGCTCGGCATCAAGCTCTTTTCGCGAGAAGGAAGAGCCGCGCGGCTCACACCCGAAGGCGAGGCGTTTTACGAGGAAGCGGTCAAGACCCTGGCACAGGCCGCGAGGTCGATCGCAACCGCGCAGCGGGCGGCCAAGGGTGAAATTGGGAGGCTCGGTATCGGCTTCATGGGGTTTTCCAGCTGCCGTTTTCTGCCCGAACTGCTGAGGAAATATAAAGCCCGTCATCCAGGAGTAGCGTTACGCCTTGTCGAAGATGTGCCTCACGGGCAAGACGTAGCTTTCGATCGCGGGGAGATCGACATCGGCTTCACGCGGCCGCCTTCGGCCGATCGAAGCTCATCGTATGAGTCCCGCCTGCTCTTTCAGGAGCCGCTAGTCGCGGCCCTTCCCCGAGCCCGCAAAGTGACGACGAAACGGGTCTGCATTTCAGATCTCGCGGCAGAGCGTTTCGTAGTCTTTCAGCGCTCGAGCTCGCCCGAGGTCTTCGACACAATCGTCCGCGTGTGCAATGAGAACGGCTTTTCACCGCGCCTGCACCATGAGTTGAACAACATGAACTCGGTGCTCGCCACAGTCGAGGCAGGCGAAGGAGTCGCCATCGTTCCTGCGACGGCGAGTAATTTGCGCGCCGACAGCGTGTCTTTTCTTCGGCTTCAGCCTGATGAGGTCCGGATAGACTTTGTCGCAGCGTGGCCAAAGAAGGAACCGTCCGTGGTGCTCCAATCGTTCCTTGATCTTCTGGACGAAGAACTGCCATCCATTCGCCAGATAATGAAATTTGCCTGATCGATAACGAAAACCTATCGCGCGATAGAAACTTGCGACGCATCCTGTCGCTTCGGGCAGAGTCTCTTGTTGTGTGTGGCGGCAGCGGCCGTCGCAGCAAGGAGCTCGAAAATGGCAGGCAAGCAGAAGACAATCATCGTAACCGGCGCTTCGCAAGGAATCGGAGCGGGCGTCGCGCAGTCCTTTCTCGATCGCGGATATAACGTGGTCGCGAACTCACGCAACATCAGCAAGTCGGGAGCGTTCAGGGCTTCAGATAAACTCGCGCTGGTCGACGGAAATATCGGCGACAGCGCTGTGGCCGCGAAGATCGTCGAGACCGCCATCACGAAGTTCGGCTCAATTGACGGGCTCGTGAATAACGCGGGCATCTTCTTCACAAAAGCGTTTACGGACTACACAGAAGAAGACTTCAAGGCGCTGTCTTCGGTCAACCTCGAAGGTTTTCTTCATGTCACGCAGGGTGCGGTGAAGCAGATGCTCGCGCAGAAGTCTGCTGGAAGCGTGGTAACAATCACGACCTCAATGGTGGTCAACCCGATCGCCGGCGTCGCCGCTTCCGTGCCGATGATCACCAAGGGCGGCCTCGAAGCGGTGACACGCAGCCTGGCAAGCGAGTATGCGAAGGAGCACATCCGCTTCAACGCCGTCGCGCCCGGTATCGTCGACACGCCAATGCACGCAACCAACCCGAAGGATTTTCTAAAAACTCTCTCGCCTATGGGTACAATTTCGAGCGTGGAGGACATCGTGGAGGCGGTCGTGTATCTCACAGAAGCTCGCAATGTGACTGGGGAGGTGCTGCACGTGGACGGCGGTGCGCACTCCGGCAAATGGTAAGCGAAGACGGTGCAAAGCGGGGAAACGCGGAGCGGCGGTTGCACGAGCTTGGAATCGAACTGACGCCCGCGCCAACTCCGTTTGGCGCTTATGTTGAGAGCGTTCAGACGGGTAACCTGCTCTACCTCAGCGGCATGCTTCCCGTGGTCGGCCACGAACCCCAGTTCGTTGGCCGGCTGGGGAAGGAGTTCGATGTCGAACAAGGCCGCGAGGCGGCGCGAATTGCGGCATTGAATGTACTGTCAGCGGCAAGAAAGCACCTTGGCTCACTCGACAAGGTAACCAAGGTGGTGAAGCTCGCGGTGTATCTGGCGACCGAGGGAGACTTCTTCGCACAGCCAAAGGTTGCCGATGCGGCGTCGGAGTTGCTCCGCGATGTCTTTGGAGCCGACAAACTGCCCGTTCGCGTAGTCTTGGGCGTCGCGAGCCTCCCGCTTGGCATGCCGGTAGAGCTTGAGGTCGTGCTCGAAGTCCAAGAGTAAAAGAGGCGGAACCATACCGCCTCTTCTTTCATGAGGGTTGATATGTCGAAGGCATGGAACCAAACACGCGTTGCTACTGCCCTTGGGATTCAGTATCCGATCATCCAGGGGCCCCTGGGCGGCTTCTCGTCGCAGCGGCTGACGGCGGCGGTTTCGAACTTCGGTGGATTGGGTTCGTTCGGCGGTCACAGTCTTGAGCCCCAGGCCATCACCGATCGGATTGCGGAGATACGTTCGCTGACATCGAAACCGTTCGCCATGAACTTGTGGGTCTCGATGGAAGATCCGGGAGCGGCTGCGCCCGACGCCGCAGCATTTCATCGCGCCCTTTCGCATCTCGCACCGCACATCGAAGCGGTGGGAGGAACGCAGCCCGAATTCACGCCCTACAAACCGATTCGTTTTGAGGACCAGGCGCGGGTTCTTCTCGACGCCAGAGTACCGGTATTTTCGTTCATTTACGGTATTCCGCCCACCGAGATTCTTGATGAGGCGCGGAAGCAAGATATCGTCACCGTAGGCACGGCAACCACTCCCGATGAGGCGATTGCCCTGGAAGAAGCCGGGGTGAATCTGGTTGTTGCCTCGGGCTTTGAGGCCGGCGGCCACAGGGGCTCGTTTTTGCGCTCCTCGGAAGACTCGCTGACCGGAACGATCTCACTCGTGCCGCAGACGGTAGACGCCGTAAAGGTCCCTGTAATCGCGGCAGGTGGTATCGCCGATGCACGCGGTATCGCAGCAGCGTTCGCGCTCGGCGCCGAAGGAGTGCAGATGGGAACGGCATTCCTGGTCTGCGAAGAGTCCGGGGCGCATCCACTTCATCGGGAAGCAATCCTGAGCGGCAGGGCGGGACGCACCTCGCTAACGCGCGGATTCACAGGCAGGCTCGCTCGCGGCATCCACAACGAACTCCTGGAATCTTTGAATCGACCCGGCACAGAGGTACTTCCTTATCCGCTGCAGCGGGCGCTCATGCGCAATCTTGCGCTGCCGGCCCAGAAAGCCGGCAACGCCGAGCTTCTTGCGTTGTGGGCGGGACAAAGCGCGAACCTCGCACTCTGCCCAGGAGTGAACGAGTTATTAGCTTCGCTGGTGAACGGCGCGGCGGAGAGGGTCAAGTGTTGAAAGACCCGGCCGGCCTCCGAGCGCGCTTCTAAGCGGCGCTCGGAGTCAAATAGCGGACTACGCGAAGCCTCGCGGCCATGTTTACCAAATGGGCAAAGGAGTCTGCCTTCATCTTCCGCATTACATTGCCACGATGTGCCTTGACGGTAATTTCACTGATCCCCAGTTCCATTCCGACTTGCTTGTTGAGTAATCCCGAGGCCACCCTTGCCATTACCTCCCGTTCGCGAGGGGTCAGTAATCCATAGTCGGCGCGGAGCCTATGAGACTCCACTTCGCGGCTCAAAGCTATCTCGCTACGCTTGATTCCATGGCGGACCGCATTCAACAGCACACCAGGATCGAACGGCTTAATCAGAAATTCGAGCGCTCCTCGCCTGATTGCTTTCACCGCCATGGATATATCAACCTGACTGGAAAGAAAGATGATCGGCAAGTCGCCGCGTTCGGAGGAGACCCGCTCCTGCACTTCGAGTCCATTGAGATCGGGAAGACTCGAGTCCAGTATCAGGCAGGAAGGGACAGGAGATTTCTTATGGGCAAGGAATTCGGTCGCGGATGCGAATGTCTGCGACTGCCATCCGGCGCTCTGAATCAACATCGTCAGAGACTGACGGACCGAAATATTGCTGTCGACGACGAACACGATTGGCGTAGAAGTGTGCATCACAGTATCACCTCGAGATAGTGGCCAAGATCAGACTCTGCTTGGCGATGAAAAGAGTGTGCGCCTGATGCTTCCTGAGCGAATCCCCAGATCGAGGTTCGTTTTCGATGCTTTTTCGGTTGGAAAATGCCCCCTCGGAAGAGGGATTCATTCGGCTGGTTAAATGAGCGAAACGTCGCCCCGTCCAAGCGTTGGCGGGCAATTGGCTTCGCTTGTCGAGGTCGCGGGGGAACAGATCCAGTCGCTAAATACGGCGAACGACAACGACGGCCTGATCGTCACCGTCCGCCCTGGGAGCTGGTTAGATAGTGCGCTCGTAGAGTTGCTGCTGGTAACTCTTCACCCAGTCTTCGGTGGAAGGAGGAAAGATGTTGAGGAACTTTCCCTCCCGGGAAGGAATCACCTCGACCATCTTTGCGATCATGTCTGCTGGATCGAGTCTCCCCTCCGGTTTACCGAGCAGCCCGTCGACCACTTTCAGGAAGGCGTCGCGCTTGATGAAGTTCACGTCATCGTTCAGCCAGCGCAGGCCCGCCTCAACCACGGTTTCGTTGAAGCCGGTCAAGTAAGGTCCAGGATTGATCGTTTGCACCTGAATCCCGAAGGGTTTTAGCTCTTCATACATCGCTTCGGCGATCGATTGCACTGCATGTTTGCTGGCAGCATAGGCGGGAATCGGCGGCACCGTGAGCAGCCCAACAGCCGATGAGACGAAAACCACCTTTCCGCGAATCCCTGCCGCTGCCCAATTCCGCACCACGCCCTGTGTGAAATCCAGGGCTGCGAAGACATTTGTCTCGAAATTCTTCCGCACCAGCTCGACAGGAATTTCGGACATGGGCCCACCCTCGCCGATGCCCGCGTTATTGACCAGAATGTCAAATTTGATCTTGAGCGCGTGCGCCACGTCATAAGCATCGAGCAGATCGAGCTTCTCAACTCGTAGTGTTTCGAGGCCAAGCGTGCTGGCCTTTTCCCGCAGAGCTGTGACTTGTGGCCAGGTCTGAACGGCTGCTATTACGCTATGCCGTTTTTTCGCTAGCCCCAGAGCGCTTCCTTCGCCAAATCCGGAGCCGGCTCCCGTAATCAATATTTCCTGCATGTAAGTGTTCCTCCTCTTTTTGGCTAGGCTTTCAATGCCGATTGACCGCTCTGAGCGACCGCATAATCCTGAGCTACCTGCCCTCCGGAGACGCCGATGCTGCCGATGATCTTTCCATCGGCGTCCTTGAACGGAATCCCGCCGGCAAACGTCACGAGGTTGCCATTGGTGAGCTCAATTCCATGCGCGTCTGCCCCCGCTTTGCTGTAGTTGTCCAGAATCTGCGTTTCCATCTCGAACAGGGCGGACGTCTTCGCTTTCTTAATGGCTACGTCGATCACGCCCAGCCACGCGCCATCCATGCGATGAAATGCTTTCAGGTGCCCTCCCGAATCGAGGATTGCGATGCAAACTGAAATCCCCAGCTCGCGCGCCTTCAGTATGGAAGCCTTCAACACCCGCTCCGCCTGTTCCGCCGTAATCTGCATGCCCGTTGCTCCTTGGGATGAATTCGATTTCTTAAAGCTCGGCCAGTGCTCGATGCACCAGGCTCACCGCCGTAGCTCCTTACGGCCACGTCCGGGTCTCTGCGTTAGGCGCGCTGATGGTTGGTGTTGAAGACATCCTTGTTTCCCCAGCGTCCACTCAAATCGGCCGCGTCGGAACGATCTCACCAGAAAGCAAACGCCCGCGCAATGAGACAAAGGTATTGGCGATACCTTCGTATCCGTTGCCCTTGTTCGCCGGAAACGCGGAACATTCTTGACCATCCCCGCGGAATCATTGTTCATCGCATTGGCCTGGTGACACTATTGTTGTGAAGGAGAACCCTCGGCCCCATGGACCATGTGAACTACATCTTGGTGCTGCTGATCGGATTGCTCTGTGCCGTCGCTGCCGTCGCCGGTCTCGCGCGCCGGTTTGCGGTCTCCTACCCGATTGTTCTCGTGATCTTCGGACTGTTATGTTCGCTGCTGCCCCACGTCCCGCACGTTCAGCTCTCCCCGTCGTTGGTCTTCCTGGTCATTCTGCCGCCGCTTCTGTATGCGGCCGCGTGGCAGACTTCGTGGCGTGAGTTCAAGTTCAACCTGGTATCGATCTCGAGCCTCGCGGTCCTGCTCGTGTTCTTCACCGCCTTCGGTGTCGCCTTTGCCGCCAAGTGGTGGCTGCCGGGATTCAACTGGCAACTCGGCTTTCTGCTCGGGGCCGTAGTTTCCCCCACCGACGCCGTCGCTGCGACCTCGATCGCCCGCAAGGTAGGCATGCCGCAACGCATTGTGGACTTGCTGGAAGGCGAGAGTCTGTTAAACGACGCGACCGGGCTGCTGGCTATGCAATTTGGAGTGCAGATGGTCGTCCAGGGGACGTCCCCTACCGTGGGCTATGGCGTAGCCGTTTTCGCATGGCTGACGATCGGAGGTGCGCTCGTCGGTCTAACCATCGGATTGCTCGTAGTCTGGCTGGAGCACTGGGTGGACGATGGACCGGTCGAGATCGCCCTATCGCTGATCGTGCCATACGCAGCGTACCTCATGGGTAACGCTGTGAAAGGTTCCGGCGTGATCGCCGTCGTGGTCTGCGGTTTGTTTATAAGCCGCCGTAGTTCGACTTTCTTTTCACCCCGGAGTGCGACTGCAGGCGTGGGCTGTCTGGGACGCGCTGGAGTTTTTGCTGAACGGGCTTGTGTTTGTGCTCCTCGGCTTGCAGCTTCCATATGTGCTCGACGGCATTCACGGGCACGACCATCTCGGCCTGCTCAAATATGCGCTGGTCTTTTCCGCCATCCTCGTCCTGCTCCGCCTCGCCTGGATGTATCCGGCCACCAAGGCAACATGGTGGGTGCGCACTCATCTTCTCCACCAGACCTACCAGAGGCCGAAATCGAATCAGGCTTTTGTCATGGGCTGGACCGGGATGCGGGGCGTCGTCGCCCTCGCCGCGGCAAACTCGCTGCCGCTCACCCTCAATAATGGAAGCCCGTTTCCGCAGCGCAGCATGATCATCTACCTCACCTTTTCCCTGATCCTCGTCACCCTGGTTCTCCAGGGGCTCTCCTTGCCATGGCTGGTGCGCGTGCTCGGGTTGTCTGCCGGCAACGCCCATTTCTGCGAAGAAGGCGAGGCCAGGCACCTCCTGCTCCAGGCCGCGATCGACTTCCTCGGCGAACGCCGGAAGCTGGTCAAGGCAGACCACGAGCGGCACCTCTATGACGATCTCCTCCACCAGTACCAGCACCGCCTCGAAGACATCGAAGAGTGCGGCCCCGACGGAAGCAGTCTGGAAAGAAACTCGCACGGAATCACCGCGAATCATCTGCTCCTCGAAACCATCAGGAGACAACGCGGCGAACTCAATCACCTGCGCTCCAATGGAAGAATTGGAGACAGCGTCCACCACAACCTCGAGCGCGAACTCGATCTAAAAGAAAGCCTGTTGACATAGTCGTCACTTGTATGGCCATGCATGGCTTTATCGCACGAGACTCGACCCCCAAACTTCTGCGATTCTTTACTCTCGATCTCAGCATTTGTTCTATAGTGATGGGCAGGGAAATCGCTCATAAATCGCCTGCGTTGGAAGATTGCTGGCGCCCCGCGGAACGACTTCTCGTGGGAGGACTAGCGAATGGCGCCACCTCTGCGTCCCATATCTCTCGGCGGATCTCAACTCGGCGTCGTACGTCATGTTTGTGCTTTCTTCGCCAGCGACGACGAAGAGTATCGCGTATTGCTTCCCTTCATCCGGGAGGGTCTTTCCTCTGGAGACAAGGCCGTACAGGTCATCAATCCCGAGGCACGCCAGGAGCATTTGCAGCGCCTCGCCGAGGCCGGCATCGACTCAACCGCTCATCAGCAAAGTGGACAGCTTCAGATCCATATCAATACCGAAGTCTACCTGCGAGACGGACGTTTCGATCAAGACAGAATGCTGGCGGCATTCGAAGAGATGGCGGCTTCGGCCAGGAGCGCGGAAAGGTTCCCGATGAGCCGTATCGTGTGCCGCATGGATTGGGCGTCGGGAGATCAGTCTCATATCGAGGATGTGATCGAGTTCGAATCGCGGGTGAACGATGTTTGGCGCCGCTACGACGACGCCGTCATCTGTACCTACCATCTCGCGAAGCTCAGCGGGGATGCGGTCATCGACATCATGCGGACGCACCCGTTGGTCATTATTGGGGGGCATCTGCAGCAAAATCCGTTTTTTATGCCGCCAGAAGAATTTCTTCCCGAGTACCGTAAACGGCGCGCTGGCCGGTCAAACCCCCTATAGCGGCGGACTAACATGCACCAGCCACAGCCGGATGCTGCGTCTGAGGTCAAACGCCTGCAGCGCTGCATCAACGATCTGGTGAGCGTCCTCGCTCTTCCCGCCGTCTGGAGCGTCAGCGAACCGAATCGAATTCTGGAGACGTTTCTCGACGCTCTTCTGGCGATGCTTGACCTCGACTTCCTCTATGCGCGAGTGCGACTTGACTCGCACGCCGCCCCGATCCATGCACTTCGGGCGAACCAACTCTCAGAAACGGCTTATGGCATTGAGGAACTCAGGCAGACTCTCGATCAGTGGTCAGGAGAAGATGAACAAGCACTCAGGCATCGGGGCCAGGAGATTTCGATCTTTCCCATCAAGATGGGAATCGAGGGCGAGCTCGGACTCATCGCGGCGGGATCTCAGAGGCCAGGTTTTCCGGAACAAACCGAGAGGCTGGTGCTTGGAGTAGCGGCAAATCAGGTGGCGATCGAGTTGCAGCAGGCACTGCGATTGAATGAACAAAAGCGGGTTGCAGCGGAACTCGATCGGCGGGTAGCAGAGCGGACAAGGGAACTTGCCGAAACCAACGAGGAGCTGCAACTCCAGGTTGGACTGTTGCAGCGTATTCCTGTGGCCGCCTGGACGCTGATGCCTGATGGGACCCCGGATTTCGTGAACCAGGTCTGGCTGGAGTACACCGGTCAGACTGCCGCTTTTGTCCGGTCGCACCCCGAGGCCTGGGTGAATGCGGTGCACCCTGAGGATCGGGAAACCGCGTCGAGGAGCTTTTGGGATGGAGTGCGATCGGGACAGGGCTTTGTGATGGAAACGCGGTTTCTCCGCGCTCGGGACCGGACCTATCGCTGGCATCTCAATCGAGCCGTGGTCTTGCGGGACGCAGAGGGAAAGGTCATCAAATTTGTCGGTACCTCTACCGATATCGATGATCGCAAACGGACCGAGGACGAACTCAAGCGGAGCGTAGCAAGATACCGGCTTGTGGTCGAAACGGCCAGCGACGCGGTGGTCAGTATCGACGCAAGCGGAGTCATCATTCTCGCGAATCCCGCGACGCAGCGAGTCTTCGGATATGACCCGGAAGAGCTGATCGGCAAAGCTCTTACCGTCCTTATGCCGGGAGCAATGCGCAAGCTCCACGGGGTGGGTTTCAAGCGATATCTGGAAACCGGAGTGCGGCACCTGAACTGGCAGGGAACTGAGTTGATTGCACTGCGCGCCAATGGTGAAGAGTTTCCGGCGGAGGTTTCCTTCGGGGAGATGACTGCGGATCGGCGAAAGGTATTCACCGGATTCATTCGAGATATGTCGGAAAAGAAGCGCGCCGAAGAAGCGATACTTGCAAGCGAACGAAACCTGAGCCAAATCATCAATACGATGCCCGTGCTCGCATGGTCCGCTCTTCCAGACGGCACCGTCGAATTCTTCAACCAGCGATGGCTGGATTACACGGGCTTGTCTCCCGGGCCGGCGCGGGGATGGGCCGAGGCACTTCATCACGAAGATCTCGGCCGGATGACCGAGTACTGGCAATCAATGATGACCAGCGGAGGGTCGGGTGAGATTGAAGTCCGGTTTCGACGCTTTGACGGCTACTATCGATGGTTCTTGTTTCGCGCTGCCCCAATGCGCGATGAATCAGGCGCGATCGTCAAATGGTATGGCACGAATACCGATATCGACGATCGGAGACGGGCCGAAGAAGAACTTCGCAACACCCAGGCGGAACTCGCAAGAATGATGCGAGTGATGACGATGGGACAACTGACCGCCTCCATTGCACATGAGGTCAGCCAGCCGCTATCGGGCATCATCACGAATGCGAGCACTTGTCTTCGTATGTTGAAGAGCGTTCCTCCGAATATTGATGGTGCGCGCGAGACGGTACAGCGAACGATACGCGACGGCAATCGCGCTTCAGAGGTGATCACTCGACTACGAACGCTCTTCAGCAGGAAGCAAATTGACGTCGAGCCGCTCGACCTCAATGAAGCGACTCGCGAGGTCATCGCGCTCCTGGCCGGCGAACTACAGAGAAACAACGTAGTTTTGATACAGGAATTCAACGATCGTCTTCCGACCGTTCACGGGGACCGCGTTCAACTGCAGCAGGTCATCCTGAATCTCATCCGCAATGGGTCAGACGCTATGGACACGGTCAACGACCAGCCAAGGCAGCTAGTCATCAGGACGGAAATGAACGGCGATCACGTCACCGTTTCGGTTGAGGATTCCGGAGTTGGCTTCAGCCCAGAAGTGAGTGAACGGCTTTTCGAGTCATTTTTCACCACCAAACGGGAAGGAATGGGCATCGGACTCTCCTTGAGCCGCTCGATTGTCGAGGCCCATCGCGGCCGTCTATGGGCCGCAAGAAACGATGGCCCCGGGGCGACGTTCGCTTTTTCTATTCCCTGCGATTCCGGGCTTCAGGTCGGCAACACTCCCTGACGGATGCGCAATTCCCTTGCGTCAGAACAGAACCAATACCAAAGTACAATGGCGGTTTTCGGGAGGATCGGACATCATCGTCACTAGAGTGTTGCCACAAACAGGACTTCCCGAAAAAGACTCAGCTGCGTAGTCGGTCTGCTTCCGAAATCTAATTTTGCTGCGCACTCTTGGGGCGCGTCTCCTCCCTGGATAAGCCGTTGGACCAGGCGTTCCAAGTGGTGATTAAGCACGGAATGGGAACTGCATGACGGATACGCGTTTGCTGGTATCGGTAGTGGACGATGATGAATCAGTCCGCGAATCTTTACCCGATTTGCTGAGGGAATTGGGATTCGCAGCCCGCGCTTTCTCGTCGGCAGAGGAGTTTCTGGAATCCGATACCGTCTTAAGGACCCGCTGCCTGGTCCTGGACATCGCGATGCCCGGCATGACCGGTCCGGAACTCCAACGCGAATTGAAGCGCCGCCAAATACAGACGCCAATTATCTTCATCACTGCACATCAGGATGAGAGAGTGCGAAGAGACACGGTCGAACAGGGAGCGACGGAATGCTTACTTAAGCCTTTCACCGATACGGCCCTGCTTGATGCACTGAATGCAGCGCTTCGGGTCAAGTGACGGCTGACTGGCGATGCGGCTTATGTTGCGGGGGTAAAATGATTTCCGCAAGTGGATATGGTGCTCAAATGGCGTCGCAGCTCATTTCACGAACTCCACCTATCGTGTTTGTCGTCGATGACGATATCTCCGTTCGCGAATCTCTTGAAGCCTTAATTCGCCTCGAGGGTCTGGAGGTCCAGACTTTCAGCTCCGCCCTAGAGTTCCTTGAGTATCCTCGTATATCCGCACCAAGCTGCATGGTTCTGGATGTTTCTCTTCCCGGCCTGAACGGTCTCGAGCTGCAGAAACGCGTTTCGAGTGAACAGCGGGACATGCCGATCATTTTTATCACTGGCCACGGCGACATACCTATGACCGTGCAAGCGATGAAGGCGGGCGCAGTCGAATTCCTGACCAAGCCTTTCTCGGACGATATATTGTTGAATGCCATCCGGAATGCGGTTGAGCGTAGCAAGGCCGTTATGGCCCGCGACGAGGAGCTTCGTTCGTTAAAAAATCAGTACGCTCGGCTCACTCCCCGTGAGCGCGAGGTAATGCGCCTGGTGGTAGTCGGCTTCATGAACAAGCAGATCGCAGGTGAATTGGGCATCAGTGAGATTACCGTGAAGGCCCATCGCGGTTGCATGATGCGGAAAATGAAGGCTGATTCTCTGGCCGAGTTGGTTCACATGGCGGCTCGTCTTCGTCTTCCGCGGTCGCCCGCGGCCGTTGCCTCTGCGGCCAAATAACGTCCCAAAGTGCTTCGGACAGCAGCGATGTTTATCGCCATGTCCCTAGATTGACGCCGGGGCGGACCACTCGATGGTGACGGCGAACTGGGACCATCCGGGAACGCTGGCTCTACAGAGGTATGTCCAATCTAATCCTCTCCGACCGACACTAAAGTATCGATCGATACCAACGTCCAATAGATGCCTGCCCGCTCCTTCTGTCTTAATCACCATGTGCATTTTGTCCGAACAATTCGCATGGCTCGATTAGAGCGTATCCGGCTGCTTGCGTTTGGCTTGGCGATGACATGCTTTCTGCCCGTTGGAACATGGGGCCAAAAGGCCCCGAGCACGCCGAATGCGCCCTGGGTCCCCGACGAACGTGTATTGCATCGCTACGAAAGCCCCGTTCCCCCTCATGAGGCATCGATAGATGCCGAGCACGTTTACGGACTGGGCGAGCTGATTGATATTGCGGAATCGAACAACCCAACGACGCAGGCTGCGTGGAACCGTGCTAAGGCGACTGCGGCGTCGGTCGGGATCGCGAAAAGCGAGCTTTATCCGACAATCATCGCCACGGTGGCGGGAAGAAATTATCTTAACCCGTTGCTCCTCTATCAATCATTTACCAAGCAGGACCTGGGCGTCTTTGATGCGGGAGTCCATCTGGCTTATACGCTTGTGGACTTCGGTGCCCGACGGACGGAAATTACCGCAGCTCAGGCACGACTTGTCGCCGCAAACCTGTCGTTCAACAGTGAGCATCTGATTCTCATCCAACAAGTCAGCGAAGCGTATTTCAACCTGCTCAAAGCGAGAGGATTGCGGGAAGCTGCAGAGGTTTCGCTGAACGATGCGAAGACCACAGAGACCGCTGCTCAAGAACGGCGTAACAACGGGCTCGCCACCGTGCCGGAGGTGCTGGAGGCCAAAGCTGCGACAGCGAAAGCGGCCTATGATCTGCAGAGCGCGATCGGAGTCGAAAAAGTCGAAATAGGAAATCTCGCCAGGGCCATCGCCACGAGTCCTCTCAATCCCTTGAAAGTAGAACCTCTCGATCAATTGAGAATTCCAGACAAGCTCGATCAATCGGTCGAGGATGCGATCAACACGGCGCTCAAAGACCGCCCCGATCTGCAAGCCGACCAGGCTCGCGTGAGTGCAGCGAAGGCCGAAGTCAAACATGCACAGGCTTCGTATTACCCATCGTTGACATTTGACGGTTCGAAAGGCTGGATCCGCGCCTTCGGCGAGCAACATGGCTACCCGGGTGTCTACGCGCAAACACATACCTATGATGCGACCCTCGGCCTGAGATGGACGGTTTTCGACGGGCTCCGCCGGGAGAACAGCATCAGCCAGGCTAAGGCAGAAGAGAAAGCAGCGACGGATGAGGTTCACGACCGGCAAGACGAGATCAAGACCCAAGTCTGGAACGACTACACCAGCGCGGAAACGGCGCTCCAGCAGAGGCAGGCGTCGGCGGCATTATTAAGTGCCTCGTCCGAGTCGTACTCGGCGGCGCTGGAGTCGTACAAAGATGGCGTGCGCAACTTCCTGGATGTGCTGGCGGCGGAAAACGCTTTGGCGCAAGCCCGCGCGATTGATGTTACCGCCCGCACTCAGGTGCTTCAAGCCTTCACTGATCTCGATTTCGAAACTGGCGAATTACTGGCAAATCATCCGAGAGGCAACAACCCATGAGTTCCAATCACCTGTCATGCGCGCGCCTCCCGAAGACACGTAGAGTTTGGATGGGCCTCGCGATCGGCCTAATTCTACTGGCGACTTCGGGGTGCTCCAGCCCTCCGACCTTTAACGTCCTCGGATCGTATTTCCCATCATGGCTCGTGTGTCTGGGGATGTCGATTGTATTGACGTTTTTTGCTCACGCGTTCATTACAAGAAGAAACCTTGCGGACCAGCTTTGGCCTCTGCCGGTTGTCTATTCATCGCTTCTTTGTTTCTTCAGCTGTACTCTCTGGTTGATCTTCTTCGAATGATGGGGGAACCTCTGTGCAATTATCAGTTCGAAAATCCATGTTTCGAGGCAAGGGGTCGCTGATCAGCGCGGCCATTGTTGTAGCCGCTCTCATCTCGGCAGGGACGGTACTTCGCGGCGTGGTGCTCTATCCGCGCACTGACGATGCCGAGGTAACGGCAAACTTCATCGGAATCGCGCCCGTGGTCGAGGGCCCCGTCGTGGCGCTGCCCATTCACGATAACGACCTCGTCAAGAAGGGCGAGCTGCTCTACAAAATCGACGATCGGCCCTATTTGTATGCGCTGCAGAACGCGCTCGCTGCACAGTCAGAGCTCGAGGGCGAGATTGAGAATGAATCCCGTCGGATCTCGTCCCAGGTCAACAATGTCGATGTGGCGAACGCAGGTGAGCAAAGCGCCGAGGCGAATGAGACCAGGGCTGCCGATGAAATCCAGATCGCCGAAGCAGCAATTGCACGATCGGAGGCGGCGCTCAAGCAAGCGCAGGCGGATGAAAGTTACGCCATAGGTAATTTTCATCGTATCGAGCCGCTGCTCACAAAGGGGTTCGTGACCGAGGACGATGTCCATAAAGCTCGAACCATAGCCGACGCGAAGACGGCGGCGGTGGACCAGGCAAAGTCCCAATTGCAACTGGCAAAGGCGGCTTTGCTTGCCGCTTCCGCTCAAAAGCAGCAAGCCACGGCCCAGATCTCGCAGAGCCGAGCGCAGGTCAAAGAATCGGCGCACTCGGTCCTGGTCCTAGCGCCCCTGCTCGCGCAGCGCGAACAAAGGGCGGCCGCGGTCCGCCTGGCTCGATACAACTATGAGCAATGCAGCGTGGTAGCTCCATTCGATGCCCGGGTTACTAACCTCACCACATCCGAGGGACAATACGTCAAGGTGGGCCAGCAATTGTTTACGCTCATCGACAATAGGACATGGTGGGTGCTCGCAAATTTTAGGGAGTCCCAAATCTCCCATACCCGCCCCGGAACGCCCGTGGACGTGTTCCTCATGTCCGATACGGCCGTAAAATATCGTGGCGTCGTCGAGAGCGTGAGCTTTGGTGTCACCCCCGATCCCGACGTAGTGGGAAAGCTAACGGAGGGATTGCCGGATGCTCAGCGTACGCTTAACTGGGTCCGCCTTGCGTCACGCTACCCGGTGCGAATCAGGATCATCGATCCGCCTCCGGGCACGCTTCGAGTCGGCGAGGTCGCAGTCGCGGTAATGCGGCCTCTCAGCCGAGACCGCTGAGGGACGCGATGGCAACCTATCGCGCCTCCAGGCCTCCGATTCAGAATTTTAGTGAGATGCTGCGCGCCGAACTCGCGTGGTACCAGGGGCGGCCCGCTCTTGTGGGGAGAATCGTACTCGCCTGCACGAGCGTAATGGTGCTGGCCTTGATCTTTCGGCTTCCCGGCGCGGTATTGGGCGCGAGCTTCCCGATATTGATCTCACGCGAAAATCTGAATGCTACCCGGAAAACCGCATTTCACATCGGCCTGGCTTGTTCCATCGGAAGCGCCGAAGTAATCATTGGCGGGATGTTGACGGCCGGTTCGCCTTTTCTCCATGTGATGTGGGTGGTGGCGAGCCTCTTCGCGGTATTTTACGCAATCAGCAGCTTGAACTTTGTGAATGCGTCTCTCACCCTCAGCGCGGTGGTCGCAATTGCAATCCGGCTATGGGATTATCCAATCTCTGCTGAAGCGCGGGTGGAGCTTACGCTCTACACCTTGCTCTCGATTCTTATAGGGTGTGTGGTTTCCGTCCTGATTGAAACTCTCTTCTCAAAGAACAATCCGCCAGACGCAGTGCTCGAGGGAATCTCGCGCCGCTTGAATCTGATGGAAACGTTCCTGGGCGGAGCCTCGGCGGAAGATTTCCCGTCGTCAACGATGACGGTGCTGCTCGCTCGTTCCGCCGCGAGAGGTGTAGATGACTTGCGGGCGCTCCTCGCGACTTCCGGCTATGCCGCAGGGCTTCGCGATTTGCTCGCAACGGCGATCGCTCTCACGCGGCAAATCGTGGAGTTGGGCTCAAATCTGGCAGAATTGGCCCCGATCTTATCCCCAGAGGACCAGGAACGGTGTCGAGAGATTACGCAAAATCTGGCCTCGATTCGTGCCAGCCTCGGGCGCATGGAATGTCCGGAATGGAGGGACCTTCCCTTTACGGGCCAGGCGGTAGACCCGATATTGATGGAGATCGAACGCACTACATATTTAATCGGTCAGAGCTTTTGCAGTGAGAGTTTTCGCGTCCACTGGCTCTCGCCCACGACGGTTCCGGCGACGTCGATCAGTCGGTTTGTCGTTGACGCCTTTCGAAATACGGAGCATACGAAGTTTGCAGTGCGCGGCACCCTTTCTGCTCTTCTTTGCTATCTGTTCTACATGAGCACGGGCTGGACGGGCCTTGTGTCGTCGCTGCTCACGTGCACGCTTACTGCCCGTCGACTGACAGGCGCAGGCCGGTACAGGCAGACGCTCCGATTTGCGGGATTCATCATAGGAGCCGGCGTTATCGGATTGGGAACCGAGGTGTTCATTCTTCCTCAGCTCAACAGCCTCGCGGAGTTTGCACTGTTATTCGCATCGGTCGTCTGGATTGGTTCCTGGATCGCTACCTCCGGGCCGCGGATAGCATTCGCCGGGTTTCAGATTGTCTTGTCCTATAGCCTGGTGAACCTGAACAAGTTCACCATTAATACTTCCCTTGTGCCCTCTCGTGATGCAGTGCTTGGTATCGTGTTGGGCATTGTCGCAATGTGGCTGGTATTTGACCATCTCTGGGCACAGACTTCGAGTGCATCTGTCCGCAGCCTGTTCCTGGGGACGTTGCATAATGTGGCGAACTTCAAGGTAGTCGCGGCGGATTCCTCTCAAGAGGCAACACTGCGTTTGGTTGCGGAATCCTCGAGAATCAACTTGGATTTCGACAAACTGCGCGATCTCGCAGAGATGTACGCCTTCGAATCGTTTCCCAAAATGCGACGCGAGAGCCTGGTGAATCGAAGTATTCGAACTCTTCTACCGGAATTACGAGCATTTCTGCTCGTAAAGGCCGGACTTGTGCAGCATCGAAGCCTGGCGGTCGCAAAGATGGAAGAAGTGCTTATTCGGGAGGTCGATGAGGAAGCCTCCAGCGTGCTTCATCGATTATCGAATGCAATCGAAACAGAGTCGGTTGAAGAGCTCTCGCAATGGAATGCCGGCATGCAGGAAGTTCGTGCGAAAGTCTCGATCGAGAGAGAGAAAGAAGACAAAGAGCAGCGGATGCACACGGAAATGCGTTTGTGTCTTTCGCTCTTGGACCTGGCGTCCGCTCTCGAGCGGCGAGCTCGATTGAACTTCACGCCTGACGGCGGTGCTGGAGCGGAGATGGGAAACTGGTCGCTCGGTGCAATTTCCTCCCGTCCGCAGAGTTGACGAGATAGTCATCAATTCAAAGCGCTCGCGGGCACATACCAAAGTATCCCCGATACTATCGTCCAATTGCCGCTGCTTCGCGCTTCTGGCTCAATCGAGCACAGGAGATGAAGATGACAAACGCACGCAACGACGAACAAATACGTCTTACTCGGCATTCTGACGCATATTGGCGGGTCACGCTGGATCTGCCGCCACTCAACATATTTGGTCCCGCGCAGATCCCACCGCTGGAAGCAATCGTGTCAAAGCTCGAATCCGACGATCGGGTCCGGGTTGTCGTCTTCGATAGCGCCGTGGAGGGGTTCTTTCTAACGCACTATAACTTCCTGGCAAAGCCGGAGGAGTCGACTGCATTTCCCGTGGGACGGACTGGCCTGCAGGCGCTCCCTGACATGCTCGCCAGATTAAGCCGTGCTCCCGTCGTCTCGATTGCATCCATACGCGGGCGTGCGACGGGCGTTGGCAGCGAACTCGCTCTCGCTTGCGATATGCGCTTTGCGAGCAGGGAGAAAGCGGTCCTCTCGCAATGGGAAGTTGGAGCGGGCTTGGTCCCCGGGGGCGGCCCAATGGCACGACTGCCACGACTGATAGGCCGCGGAAGGGCATTAGAAGTCTTGTTGGGCGCCGACGACGTCAACGGTGATCTGGCTGAGTTGTACGGCTATGTCAATCGGTCACTGCCAGACAATCAACTGGATGCATTTGTCGATGCCCTCGCCGAAAGAATCTCATCCTTTGACAAACAGGCAATTGCAGAAACGAAGCGGCTGGTCGACGTGAATAGCCTGCCACCGGACGCGGAGATTGCGCCAGAGTGGGAAGCCTTTACAGCTTCTCTCGAGCGACCTGCGGCTCAGGCGAGAATCCGTGCCCTGTTTGAACGGGGATTTCACTTGCCTGGCGACGTTGAAACCCGGCTTGGTTACCACGTCGGGTTGATCGGTTTCGCGGCGGACGAAGCGTGCAGTTGAACGGTGAGAGATGGGAATGTGCAATGCGCTCGACCTTTCTTTGAACGCCGCCGCGCTCGCCCCAACTCAGGCAGCCTGTGGCACAGCCCAGGCGTCGACTCAGCCTTTCATCCTGCCTGATACCAAGGTATTGATCGATACTTTCGTCCAATGGATCGGCCTTCTATCTTCTGGCTTAATCGCAATGTGACTAGTTAGAGAAGCCGAAGTCGTCATAACCATCCTTTGTCAAAGAGGTAACGCGGTGGCCCAGCATGAAATGCCCGCACATATAAGAATGACGTTGTCACCCGCGAAGCGCAGGTTACTTACCTTGCTCGGTGCGGGCGCGTTTGGCCTGATAAGTCTCGTCTCCCACAGCGCCGCTGAGACGGGGGCAGCGGCCGCTGCGAAGGTTTCGTATGCGAGCGTGTCCTCCGAGAGTCAAAATAGCGACGCCGGGGACGATTCGATTCGCCCTTTTCACATCAACATCCCGGAAGAGCAACTGGTTGACTTGCGCCGGCGAATCGCCGCGACCAGGTGGCCTGAGCGAGAAACGGTGAACGATGCGACGGAAGGCGTTCAGCTTGCGACGATGAAGGAGCTCGCCCGCTATTGGGGAACCGATTACGACTGGCGAAAGGTCGAGGCGAGACTGAACGCGCTGCCGCAATTCGTCACCACGATCGATGGACTTGAGATCCACTTTATTCACGTCCGTTCGAAAAATGCGAACGCATTGCCGATCATCATCACGCACGGCTGGCCCGGGTCGATCATTGAACAGCTGAAGATCATCGGCCCGCTCGTGGATCCCACCTCCTATGGCGGGAAAGCGTCCGACTCCTTTGATGTAGTAATTCCTTCGCTTCCGGGCTACGGGTTTTCAGGAAAGCCAGGCGCGACGGGTTGGGACCCGATCCGCATCGCGCGCGCCTGGATCGTGCTCATGCAGCGGCTCGGATACACCCGATATGTGGCCCAGGGCGGGGATTGGGGAAATGCGGTAACGGAGCAGATGGCGCTGCTGGCGCCTCCGGGATTGATCGGCATCCATACCAACATGCCGGCCACGGTCCCGGCCGACGTGGCGAGGGCCCTGCAATTCGGCGAGCCGCCGCCGTTGGGCCTGTCAGTTGAGGAAAAGGGCGCGTGGGACCAGCTTGACTTCTTCTACAAGCACGGCCTGGGATACGCGCTCGAAATGGCGAACCGGCCGCAGACGCTCTATGCGCTTGCGGATTCGCCGATCGGCCTGGCCGCCTGGATGCTGGATCATGATGCGCGCAGCCAGGCTCTCATCGCCCGCGTCTTCGACGGACACCCGGAGGGCCTGACGCGAGACGACATCCTCGACAACATCACGCTCTATTGGCTCACGAATACGGCGGTGTCTTCGGCTCGTCTCTATTGGGAGAGCAAGCTGCCCTTCTTTGCTCCGAAAGGTGTGCTGGTTCCGACCGCCGTGAGCGTCTTTCCCGACGAGATCTATGCAGCCCCAAAGAGCTGGACGGAAAAGGCCTATCCGAAACTTATTTACTATAACCGGCTCCCCAGGGGCGGCCACTTTGCGGCGTGGGAGCAACCGCAACTCTTTGCTGAGGAGATTCGCGCGTCATTCCGTCCCCTGCGCTGACAACGAAATATCGAAGTAAGTTGCGGTTTGCACTATGCCATGCCAGCACACGAAGACTGACCTTGAAAGGAGACAGACATGATCAGCGACGCAGAGGACTCGATTGGAGTCGTTTCGCCAGAGATCGAGCCGTTAAGAAGCAAACAATTGGTTGCGGCTGCGCGATCGGGATCGGCCGCGGCATTCGCCGAACTCCGGGAGCTCTATGCGGGCCGAGTGTATCGAAAGCTCCTGATCATTACCAAAAACCGGGAAGACGCTGAGGACGCTTTGCAGGACACGTTTCTGCGGGCCTACAAAGCGCTGCCCAATTTTGAAGAAAGGTCCAGCTTCTATACCTGGGTCACTACGATCGCGATCAACTCTGCGCTGATGATCCTTCGCAGGCGGCGTATCCGCTCCGAGGTGTCCTTCGACCGGCCTGGTGAAACAGAAGAAGACACCCCAGCTTTCGAATTCAAGGATACCGGCCCAAGCCCCGAGCACATCTGCGTTCACAGCCAGCGATACGCACATACGCTTCGATCCATCAGGAAGCTTCAGCCCCGGCTTCGCCAAGTCATTGAGATGAAGATGAACTGTAACTATTCGGCCAGGGAGATCGCTCAGGCGCTTCACATATCCGAGGCCGCGGTGAAATCAAGGCTTTCCCGGGCGCGTGCGCGCCTGGACCCGGCCCGCGCCGCCAGGAGCGCGCAATGGGATGCGAGTTGTCAGACAACCAGAGTCACGTGAAGTCGACCAATGCCATTGGAGCCGAAAGCTAGTGATTTTTGAGGCGTCACCCTCTCTAGAACTGTGACAACAGACTGCGGAGCCCGTATGAGGGGGTTGACTTCGCATAAACAGCATCAAAACCAGGCGTTTTCGCAAACCGATTCCGGAGTTTTGCGGCGCGATTCAGGAGAATTGAAATGAGCTTGATCGAACACGCGATTACCGCAAACCGCAAGAGCGCACAACACCACGATCCTTCGCTGGCAAACAAGCCGGCTCCGAAGATTGCAATCCTCACCTGTATGGACCCCCGTCTGAACCAACTGCTCGAATTGCTGGACATTAAGCCCGCCGATGCGGACGTGATTCGGAACGTAGGAACGGCGGCAACGGACGATGTTGTGCGGTCCCTGATGTTCTCAATTCACGTTCTGAAGGTGCGAGAAGTCATGATCGTCGGGCATACTGGTTGCGGGATGACAATCTTTTCGGAGGAAGAGTTCGAGAACCATATTCACACACAATGCGGAGTGTGGTCAGTATCTCCGGACAAGTTCCACTGCTATACCGATGTAAATCTGGCGACGCAAAAGCAAGTGCTGAAGCTCAGGTCGCATCCGTGGATTCCCTCGGACGTGGTGATTCGTGGATTCGTTTACGACTTGTCAACAGGAGAACTGAGAGAAGTAACGCCGCAGAACGAAAGATAGTCGATTGGCGGGACGGAAGTCGGCCATGCGTTAGGCCATGCGCGCAACCGCAACAAGGAGTTCTTCGTTGCGGTTGCGCGGGAGGTAGTGTCGAGGGGCATCATGATTGGATCCTCTGATTTTCGGAATGCGAGAATCCCTCTCAACCACGGCGTTGGCCGAATGCCCATACTTGGCTTTGGAACCCTGATTCGTGATGTGGCCGTGACGATGTCCGCGACCAAAGAGGCACTGGAAGCGGGATTTCGACACTTCGATTGCGCGGAGAGATACCGAAACGAGCGTGAAGTAGGCGAGGCCTTGCAGGCGGGGTTTGCCGCTCGGGGGATCCCGCGCGACGAGATCTTCGTCACTACGAAGTTGTGGAATACCAATCACCGGGCGGAGCGAGTGGGGCCGGCGTTCGAGGCCAGTGTTGATAGACTCAGGCTCGACTATCTCGATCTTTATCTCATTCACACGCCGTTTGCTTTCCAACCGGGGGACGATCATGATCCGCGAGATCGAAACGGCAATATCATTTACGACCGCGAGGTGACTTTGATCGACACGTGGAGGGCGCTCGAAAGCCTCGTAGACGGTGGCAGGTGCCGGGCCATCGGGCTGTCTGACATTACCTTGGACGGGCTGTTGCCCATCTATGAATCGGCGAGAATAAAGCCGGCCGTAATCCAGGTCGAAGCGCATCCATATCTTCCGCAAACGGAGCTTTTGGAATTCTGCAAGAAGGAGGGCATCGTTTTTTTAGCCGGCGCGCCATTGGGCCACGGAATCAGGCCGGGGCCACTTGAGGATCCGGTCATTTTGGCAATAAGCGCGCGAGTTGGAAAGACGCCCGCGCAGGTGTTGTTGGCATGGGCCGCGCAGCGTGGCACAGCTTTCCTTGTCACAACGACGGCTGCGTCCCGCGCGGAGGAGAATTTCAACGTCTCCGCTCTACCAGAAGACGCATTTGACGAGATCAACCGCATTCAGATAAGACGGAGGCTCAATGACGTGGTGAATACCGGTTCCCCAGGTTTTATTCCGCGAGGTAGATGATCATCAAGCAGCATATGGAGCAGCCCATGCAAGAGGAACGAATACGCAAAGCGCTGAATGCGCACTGGCAGGCGTCGGCAGAGGGCGATGCAAACGCAGAGCACGATATTTACGCAGACGATGCCGTCTGCGATTATCCCCAGTCAGGCGAACGAATTCTCGGGCGAAAGAACTTGCAGGCCTTGCGAAGTCATCATCCAGGCAAGCCGTCGGGTTTCAACATCAAGCGAATCCTTGGAAAGGACGATCTCTGGGTCACGGAATACACAATCACCTACCAGGGACGGCCGGCATACACCGTCAGCATTATGGAGTTTCAAGATGACAAGGTCGTCCATGAGACGCAGTATTTCGCGGACCCCTTCGATGCGCCGGCGTGGCGAAGGCAATGGGTTCAGCAGATCGCGTGACACGGAGATTCAGCCCGGATGGGAAAGATAGTTGCGGCCATGCCGTGCGCTTCATAAGACGAGGTGCCCGTAGTTTTTATCGCAAGGAAGTTGCTCCGTGAGCTTGCTCGTCTCTGTGAACGTCGGCCTGCCACGCGACATCGCCTGGCATGGCAAGATCGTACACACCGCTGTCTGGAAGCAGCCTGCAGCGGGCAGGGTGATGGCTCGCCGTCTGAATCTTGACGGCGATGGCCAGGGCGACCTCGCCGGGCACGGTGGAGAGCACCGCGCTGTGATGGTCTATCAGCTCGACTCCTATCGCTACTGGGAGACTCACCTCGAGCGCCACGACTTCGAGTATGGCCAGTTTGGCGAGAACCTGACCGTCGATGGCCTGCCCGATAGCGAGGTCTGCATCGGAGACCGCTATCGGATCGGGGGCGCTCTCTTTGAGGTCACGCAGCCGCGCGTCACCTGCTACCGCGTCGGCATACGGATGAACAACCCGCAGATGCCTGCGCTGCTGGTCTCGCAGAAGCGACCCGGCTTTTATTGCCGGGTCATCGAAGAAGGGGAGATCGGCGCGGGCGACGAGATCGTAAAGGTTGCCGACGGGCCGGAGAAGGTTACCGTTCAGGAAATCGATGGGCTGCTTTACCTGCCCGACCGGAAGCTGGAGCAACTGCAGCGTGCCTTGCGCGTGCCGGCACTCAGCCCCGGCTGGAAGGGGTCGCTCTCAGCGCTGGCCGCTGCCGAAGAGAAAGACGGGCAGAGCGGCAATGCCGGCCTTGCCCCGTCTTCCGCGCCACCTTCGCTGTGGCGCGGGTTTCGCTCGCTGCGAGTTGCGGCGATACAACGCGAGAGTGTTGACGTGCTCTCCTTCGTTCTTGAGTCGAAGGACGAGGGCCCGTTACCGGCGTCTCTTCCCGGTCAATTTCTAATCTTCAAACTAGAACTGAACAAGGAATCGGATCCAATCCTGCGAAGTTATTCGATCTCCGGTCCGCCGGGCAAGGGCACCTATCGTATCAGCGTGAAGCGATCTGTTGGCGAAGGAAGCCGTTACTTTCATGACGGGGTTCGGGCTGGCGACATGCTTCAGGTGAGCGCACCGAGGGGCAGCTTCACGCTCGCGCCGGACAACAAACCTGTTGTCTTGCTCAGCGCAGGTATCGGGGCAACCCCGGTTCTCTCAATGCTTCACTCGATCGCTGCTGCGGGCACAGATTCAGCCCGAGAGGTCTGGTGGTGTTACGGTACTCGCAATGGCAAGGAGCACCCATTTTCAGCGGAAGCGCGCGCCTTGCTCAAGAGCCTTCCGCGCAGCCGTGCGTTCGTCGCCTACAGCAAACCAGAGGCCGCCGATCGGCAAGGTCAGGACTATGATGCCGCGGAGCATCTGAATCTCTCCTCTTTGCAACGGCTTCAAGTGCCGAAAGATGCGGACTTCTATCTCTGTGGACCGCCTGCTTTCCTTCTCGACTTTACCGGTGATTTGAAGTCCTGGGGCGTGCCTATCACCTGTATCCACTCCGAGGTATTCGGAGCTGAGCCGTCGAGAACACCAGGAATCGCGAGCACTACATCCTTCCCCCCGCATCCGCCCGCCGAAAGCATCGGCGGCGGTCCGAAAGTTTCTTTCACGCGCAGCGGTCTCACAGTTCCGTGGGACTCGCGGTATGGAAGTCTTCTCGAACTCGCGGAAGCCTGCGACGTTCCCGTCAGATGGGCCTGCCGAGTGGGTGTCTGTCACACGTGCGAGTCGGGGTTGATCGATGGAACCGTCGGCTATGCACCCGAGCCGCTCGACCGGCCTGTCCGCGGAAACATTTTGATCTGTTGCGCGACTCCGGTAAGCGCGGTCGAAGTGGATCTTTGATCGTCTAAGGCACGTCGTTGTAGTTGCACCGGTTCGGAAAGGAGCCACTGCCATGACTTCACGTCCCCCACTGCCTCCGTTCACGCAAGAGACGGCTGTTCTAAAGGTCCGCCTCGCCGAAGACGGCTGGAATACGCGTGATCCTGAGAAGGTATCACTTGCCTACACTGTGGATTCACGTTGGCGAAACCGCGCCGAATTCCCAATTGGCAGAGATCAGATCGTCGCATTCCTCTTGCAAAAGTGGACGAGAGAGTTGGACTACCGGCTCATCAAGGAGCTGTGGGCATTCCATGGCAATCGTATCGCGGTACGGTTTGCCTACGAATACCACGATGACTCAGGGAACTGGTTTCGCGCCTACGGAAATGAGAATTGGGAGTTCGACGAACAGGGGTTGATGTATGCCCGCCATGCGAGCATCAATGAGTTGCCCATCACCGAAGCCGATCGGAAGTTCCATTGGCCTTTGGGAAGGCGGCCAGACGACCATCCGGGATTAAGCGATCTCGGCCTCTAGCCATTGGGCATTGCACCCGATAAACCACCCGAGTCATCGCCCAGAACGATACAGGATTGGTATCCGTTCTGAGGCCCGTGGTGTTCATTCCCGGCCCGCGCGGCTACTCGGGAGTTTCGAGGGCTCCCGGAATTTCCAATGGGACGAGGAAGTTGCTGGCGAGAACATAGTCGTAGAGATGACCGAAAGGCGACGGAGGATGAAGCTGGGCGGCAGAGACCCATCCGTTCGTATCGCTCGATTGCCAGTCGTTGGCTGAGATGCTTTGCAAAGCTTCCTCCAGGTCCTTTGTGGTCATCGGATAGGCGTAGATGCGGACGTTTTGCGTCAGGAGGCGAGACAAAGCTTCAAGGAAGCTGCCGGCGAGATGAGTGTAGCGATATTCCCATATGCGAACGAGCAGAGACAGACCGACGACGAAACGGATGGGTTCCTTTGTGTAGCGGTTAACCAGAGCGGTCATGCCATAGAGTTCTCGCTCACGGAACAGCAAGACATCACCGCCATGCGCGTGGAGCGCATCGATCCGCTCCAACAGGCTCGAGATTTCAGGTTGGGGATCTCCTTCTCTGATCGGCGTCGCAGAGAAGCAAAAGAAGCCGATAGGTTCTGGAGCCTTTTCCGCTAATTCTCCCCTAAGCTGTTGGATTCCTGAGGCCAGCAACTGATGATGGATCGCCGCATGATCGGCATCTACGTGTTGGAACGATCCGGGCGCGAGTACGGTAGCCTTCTTGTGGAGGATGTCGATTGGAGGCACGGGTCCCCCACTGCGCGGAAAACAGACGGCTTCAGCAAGCCCTGCGCACACCAGGTGAGCCAGGATCGCGCGCAGGTCCCACCCTTCAAAGGCGCCGCCACGCACTTCCGCATAGTCGATCTCGATACGTTTCTCCATGTCCTGAGCGACACCCTTGAAAAAAGACTCCTTCGTCTCCAGTTGGAAGAAAACGGCATAGATAAGATTCACGCCCAGGATGCCGACAGCCTCCTGCTGGAGGGGATTGGAAGGGTCCCGCAAGTTGACATGGAGAAGTATGTCGTTCGGTTCACCTCCAGGTTGCAGCTGGAACCGCAGGCCGACCCAGCCGTGAGCCTCATTTGTTCCGGCGTAGTTGCGGGCGGAGATGGTATCGACAAAGGCAAAGAAGCGAGTGCTCGATCCGCGGCTCTTGTTCAATTGGTTGATGAGTTGCTCCCATTCGTTATCCAGCATGGCCTGGAGGCGTTCTCCGGAAACATAGCGCGCACCAGAACCGTACAGATCGTCGCTGACTTCCTTGTCATACGCGGAGATCGACTTGGCAACTGTCCCCGAGGCTCCTCCTACAACCAGAAACCATCGCACGACTTCCTGGCCAGCGCCAATTTCGGCAAAGGAGCCATAGCTGCTCGGATCGAGGTTGATCCCGAGCGCTTTCTGATTGGTGTTAAGGCTTTCCGTGGGCGCCATTAGAGCTTCTCCTTAGTGGTTGAGCGAGCGACAGCTTTATCGTAACGTCGGCCCGCCAAGAATAACCGAAAGCCCAGGGTAAAATCACATTGCCTTACATTCCCCGCACTTCATTCACATCGTCAACACCACGCGAAACTCGGCGTTACCGCTCATCATGCGGGCATATGCTTCGGCAGCCTTATCCAGAGGATAGGTTTCGATCATGGCGCGCACCCCCGCGCATTTCGGCAAAGCGAAGCGATGTCATCCGAATCCGCCGGGGTCACCCCGGCCCATCCTTCAATAGTCTTACCGCCCCTGATGAGTTGAACCGGAGCAAACTCGATTGGATCGGTGGCTACGCCGATCAGGAGAAGCTTTCCGTTCGGACCCAAACCGCCGATCAGTTGGGCCATCGCTTTGGAGTTCGGCGCCGTCGCGATAATGACTCTTGCGCCGCCTAATTTTTGTAGCTCCTGTGCTGGGTTGTTCACTTGACTGTCGATATACACATCGGCGCCGAGTTTCATTGCCAGCGATTCAAATTGCGAGCCGCGGCCGACCGCAGCTACCTTGTAGCCAAACTTGCTGGCGAACTGAATTCCGAGGTGGCCGAGTCCACCGATCCCTTGTACCGCGACGAGGTCACCTGGCAGTGCGCCCGCACTCCGCAAGGCGGTGTAGGTGTTACTTCCGGCGCACAGCAGCGTGCCCGTTCGATCGATGCCCAATCAAAGGCGGTTTGTGTCAGATAAGCTCGCGAGTCAAAGTAGCCAAATGGGCCAATAATCGGAGGTTGCCCGGGAATGGTCAGCCCAAAGGCCGCCTTTACATTGATTTGATGAACTCCAAAACGCGTATCGGTGATCACGTGGGGAAGCAGTTCGCTCAGTGCTTGCCAGCGCTCTCCCCGCGCATCAGTGATGGCATCCGTGGCCAGCACTCCAGCCAGATTTTGCTTAAGCGCAAGGGTGACGGCGTCGTCGAGGGATAGCGCCACGGGCGTTGCACTGAGTGTTCCCACAGGAACTCCTCCGAGGTAGGGACTCTGCGCCAGGCTTTGATAGCTACTCTGCCCAGCTTGAACAGCGGTTCGCGGTGTTCCTGTTACTTCGGCTAGAGAGATCGGATTGTAGGGCGCGGGCGTTGCTGGCGGGTTGTACTGTGCAAGGGCCGCTCCTCCGCTGAGAAGGGCAGAACTGAGCAGCAGTAGCTTACTCCACGATCCGCACCGCATACGGGGCCGTTGCTGGATAGATTTTGGCTCGTCCTTCTGATCTCTTATCGTTTTCATTTCCGATCGATCCCGCGCAACTTCTCTGGAGACTGGGCATCAGGAGTCGCCGCCGCTTTCTAGAAGAATGACACCGGAAAAGCGAAAGGAAATGTATCCGACTTTGGTATTGATATATACCTAGGTATTGGTCGGCCCATGGTCCGATAGGTGTTCTGCCGCTGAGGCTCTTTGGGGATTGCAGCAACGAGCTGTGCAGCCGGGGAGAACAACATTGGGCGATGGCGGGCCATAAGCATCGCAGCAATGGGATGGCCTTGTATCTTTGAAGTGGCGTTGAAATCGACTTACAGGTAGAAAAACTATTGTTCTTACTGTGAGGGGCTTCGGCCGGCTATCACGGGCGCAGTTCAAGAGCTTCATCGTGGAGTTTAGGTACTCGCATCGTTTTAAGGACGGGGAGGTACTACCATGCCGGCAGGGCCGCTGAGGCTGCACGAAGTGCTGCGCGAGGAATACCAGACCCTGCGGCCGGGCTTTGATTTCTCCGGCGAGAACACGCCTGAGGTCCTGGATAAGCTTCGCCAGCAAGAGCAGCCTCTCAGCGCTCTGTGCATCTCCGGCGGTGGCATACGCAGCGCCACTTTCGCTTTGGGCGCACTGCAAGCGCTTGCCGAGCACCGCCTCCTCGGGAAGTTTGACTACCTATCGACGGTCTCTGGCGGCGGATACATTGGAAGCTGGCTGACGGCCTGGATCAAGCGTGCAGGCGGGATCGAGAAAGTCATTCCGCACCTCACTGGCAAGGCAGAGCGAGTTCCCGCAGGTGGAGTCGATCCCATCCAGCACTTGCGCGAGTACAACAATTACCTATCGCCCCAGATGGGCTTCTTCTCAGCCGATGCCTGGACGCTTGGGGCCACCATGGTGCGCAACATTCTGATCAACTGGCTGGTTCTGGTTCCGCTCCTGATGCTGGCCCTCATGCTTCCTCGGCTGGTGGTTGCGGTCTTCCGGCTGGGAGAGACTTACAGGGAAATGGGTTTAGGGTCGACGATTACATCGTCGTGGATGGAAAGAAGAGGTTTCCCGCTGTTTGTCAGCCTCCTGCTGGCTTTTGCCATATTCAATATGGCCCGCTACCTCCCCAGCGCCGGAGGCCGGGACCACTCACAAAATGATTTTCTCCTGAAGGTCCTGGCTCCGCTGGCGTGCGCGATTCTGGCTTTCATGGTCTATGACTCGCTCCAGTTTGGAGTGAGCGATCCCAATATCACGATGAAGGGCTTCGTAAGCGTCTCTGGTGGTGACACAGATCTGAATCTCATCGCGAAATCGCGGGGCGCGATCTTTTGGGTTTTCCTGCCTTGCGCGGCCGGCTGGCTGGTCTTTTTGCTGTTTTGCGTAAGAGGGATAAAGCGCCGGTTCCAGCTTCTATTCGGTCCGCTGTCACTTGCCCTGATTCTGGTGGCCGCGTGTACCGAAGCAATGGCCTTTGGACTCACCAATATCGTGTTGCCGGGCTGGACTTACTACGTCACGATTGTTCCGCCGCTTCTGCTGTTGGCTTTCGACCTCGGAGGCACGATCTTTACGGGCTTGTCGAGCACCGTTCTTGAGGACGATGACCGGGAGTGGCTCGCCCGTGCTTCATCGTGGAACCAGATGCTTGCCTTTTCCTGGTTTGTGGCGTGTGTGCTGGTGCTATTGGCTCCAGGATGGGCGTTTCACTGGAAAACGTGGGGCAAGGAACTGCTCGCCGCGATCACGGTGGTCAGCGCCTGGTTGAGCCGGTTTGGCGGCTCGGAAGCTTTCCTTGGAGGTCAGCAGCGTGGCTCCAGCAGGAAGATATTCGCGTATCTCATTAAGCTGGCGCCGGCAATATTCCTTGTCACTTTTGGTGTCGGCCTGTCTATTTTCACCAACTGGTTGCTGTGCAGCACGGGCCTGGTCCGGAGCCGCACCGACGGAGTGGTTGCGAGCTGGTCGGACCACCAATCTGTCCTAGAACATACGCCGTGGTATCTCGCTCTCGGTTTCATGGTGTTACTTCTGATCCTCAGCCGGGTGATGGCCCGATACATCAACATCAACCGGTTTTCTCTGCATGCGATGTACCGCAACCGCCTGATCAGAGCGTACCTGGGCGCCTCCAATCCGAGACGAAACGCCAGCCGGTTCACAGGATTTGCCGCTAACGACAACCTGCCCATGCATGATTTGTGCAAGGGGCTTAAGCCATTTCACGTGGTGAATGTCGCACTCAATCTTGTTTCCGGCCAACGGCTGGCATGGCAGCAGAGGAAGGCGCAGTCCTTCACGGTGTCGCCTTTGCACAGCGGCAACCATGAACTTGGCTACCGTGATTCGGCCGAATACGGCGGACGGGACGGCATCACTTTGGGGACCGCTGTTACGATCTCAGGGGCCGCAGCCAGCCCAAGCATGGGTTATCACTCGTCCTCATTGAAGGGTTTTGTCATGACCCTGCTGAATGCGAGACTGGGGGCGTGGCTGGGAAATCCCGGGGACGCGGGAGAGCGGACATGGAAACTGGAAGGCCCTCGCTCTGCCGTAAGTTCGCTGGTTAAAGAGGCCCTGGGACTTACCAACAACACCAGTGCTTATGTGTACCTCTCCGATGGCGGGCACTTTGAAAACCTGGCCCTTTATGAAATGGTCCTGCGGCGGTGCCGGCAAATTGTGGTGCTCGACGCAGGCTGCGATCCTGCTTTCACCTATGAAGATCTGGGAAATGCGCTGCGCAAGGTAAGAATCGATCTCAACGTGCCCATCGACTTCGAAGATCAATATATGCAGCCGATGCGAGAAAAGAAACGCCGTTGCGCCGTCGCGACGATCCGCTATTCTGCCGTGGATGCTACGTGGCCAGACGGCCAATTGATTTACATCAAACCGATGCTGCTCGGTACTGAGCCCCCTGACGTGGAAGCATACGCTGCCGAGAATCCGTCGTTCCCGCATCAGGGTACCGGCAACCAGTGGTTCAATGAGTCGCAGACAGAAAGCTACCGCATGCTGGGCCTGCACACGCTGCATGAGATTTGCCGCGGCTGGAACGGTAGCTCGCTCGAAGATTTTGGCCGGCACGTTCAGGCGACGTATTTGGCTGCCTCTGAGATCGTTACTCAAACACGGCGGCCGGCAACGCAAACCGCAGCGCTCAGATAAGACTCATCAGAATGCCAGGCGAATGGCAAAACTGATCTGTCGCGCGGGATACGAGGATGTGAACGACAACGGCTCGCTGAGTTGCGAGACTGAAGTTGGTTCGAAGCCTCTCAAATTGTATGGGCCATTTTCAAGTGTGCCGCCGCCGGGAAGCGGATAGTCCGGGTTCGCCGGAAAGTTGTTGTTGACCGCCGCGAAATTCGTGTGGTTCAGGATGTTTTGCGTTTGAGCGATCAATTGCAGGCTCTGCCGCCCTTCGGCGAATGTCAGCGTTTTGGAAACTCTGAGGTCCCCGCTTACAAAGGCCGGGCCATACCCGTTGTTGCGCCCTTCGTGCCAGGGGCGCGCGTTGGCGTTATGGCCGATGGTGCCGTTTGAAAGCCCCGGGACCAGGGACGTAAAGGGAACTCCGCTCCGTGCGTAAACAATCGGCGAGATGGTGATGTTCGAGAATAACTGTGCCAGAACAGCCGCGCCCGCAGTCGCTCGCGGCGTTGTGTACACAGCGTTGACCGCGAAACTATGTGTGATGTTGAAGTCGGAAAGCGCGTAATCGAGGTTGAGCAGGCCGGGTCGAAATGGCGTGCTCAGAGAACTGAAGTCGCTGGTGTCATCGATGGCGCGACTGAAGGTGTAATTCGCCTGGAACTGCAACCCTCGATCGAATCTTCTAGTGAGTGAGAGTGTCGCGCCGTTATAGATTCCAGAACCCACGGAGGAATAGGCATTGTTTTGAAAGATCGAACTATTCGGCTCTCCCGCGGTCGTACCCGGCTTGGGCACGTATTGCGGTCCCACGAAAGGATCGATCGGCACTGATGTGTCCTGAACGAAGTTTGATTCGAGGGCCTGCTCAATATGCAGGCTTCTGTACAAGATGTAACCCGCTTCCAGGGAGAGATTGGACCCAAATTGATGCGCGATGCTCAAGCTCGCTTGAACGGTATACGCCGGCTGGAAGTGTGGCGCCATCGTATAGATGAAGTTGCCGAAAGCGTCAGGCCCGGGCGGACTGATAGTGATGCCTAAAGATGCAAGCTGCGCAGGCGTCAGCGTAGGGTTGGGTTCGGCCACCGTCGCGCTGCTCTCTTGTTCGTCCCACGCGGCGAAAATAGAAGGATAGGGAGCAGGCAAACCTGCGACCAGAGCGTTCTGGTTCACATATTTTCCGCTGGTGCCCAGGATATTGGCATAAAACGGAATCAGGAATAAGGTGGGGGCGAAGAAAACTCCGCTGCTCGCCCGTAACACGGTCTTCTGGTTCTGATCCAGTACCCATGCGATTCCCAGGCGGGGTGAAAATCGAGCGCTCTGCGGCACGGGATGCGGATTGTGATCGTAGTCGAAGCGGAGTCCATAGTTCACCGTCAGCCGGGGCAGCGCCTTCCACGAATCCTGCGCATACAGGCCGAGTTGACTGAGCCATCCGGACCACATGTAATTTGAACTCGAATTTGCCTGTAACAACAGCGTCGGCGTCCCCGCCAGATACGACTGCACGGCGGTCAGATTGGTCGAGGGCGGACCGCCGGCCGGATACCCCTGGCTCAGGTTATAGCTCGCCAGCTCGGCGGCCTCCGCGCCTGAAATATCCAGGATCGAGAATGTCCCATCCGTAAACTCCCACTCGCCTCCGAACCAGAGTTTTTCCGCCACGTTGTAGTCGTCGGGACGCCAGGAGGCTCCGAATTTGAAGATGTGATTTCCTTTGATCCAGGAGAGACCATCGTCGAACTGAAATCTCCGGATACGCGAGAAGTAAGGATAGGAATACGGGGTCCCGAGTTGAATGTTGTTTCCAAGATCGATCTCCGAGCCGTTAGGCTCAGGCGCCTGGAGAGAGGCCGTGTTGCTCGGCACCACCTGCGCTCGAACCGTGTTGAGGAGGTTCTGGCTCACGGTCCGCGTCCATGATCCTAAGAGCGTGTAATCGGTTTGGAATTCGTTGACCGAGTAAGGCGGCCGCGGAGCAATGCTGTCGTTTTCCCGCATCAGAGCAAAACGCAGCGCAAGAGTATCCCGGGTCATCGAGTAATCCAATCTCGATACCCAGTTGAAGTACCTGCCGCGCGGCGTGCTAAAGCCGGGAAGGCCCCGTACGACCGAGCCCGAGGTGGCCGGGATGCCGTCGAAGGTCCCGTCATTCGCCTTCACAAGGGAGTTGAGAATCGGATTGTCGAAAGGGTCTCCAAAGACGGGCGAAGCCAGCAGTGCTTCGCCGAGCGGGCTAACCGGATTGCCGGAATCAGCCATTTGCGTGAGATAACAGAGCTGGGTCACTTGCTGCTGCGGGGTGTTCTGGTTGGGACACGTTCCGTTATAGCCGTTGGTTTGAGAATCTATGCTCTCAAATTCCTGTTCCCCGGCGAGGTCCTGGACGGTGGACGAATCCAATATCTGATACTCGGGCGCAGTAAAGAAGAAGAGACGGTGTTTCAGGATGGGGCCGCCTAAGGTAGCGCTGAAGATCGCGCTCTGCTCGAACGGCTTGGCGCCGTCGCCCGCTAATTTGTCGAAATAATTTCCGCCATCGGTGTACCAGTCGTGAAAGTAAGCCCCCGCACTCCCGTGATATTGACTGGTTCCGCTTTTGGTCACCATGTTGATCGCGGTGCCGCTCGTAAATCCGAACTCCGCTTCGAACGCATTGCGGTTGACTTGGAACTCCTGGATGGAGTCGATCGGCACATGCACATCCCGCATCGCACCCGATCCGTAGTCATTCTCTCCGCCGTCAATCGTTACGAGGTTGTTTCTTCCGTTGCTCGCGCCGATGGAAAAGCCTGAAGAGAGAAAATTTGTGCCGACCCCAGGGTCCTGCAGCGTTGGTGCGTAGGAGTTGACCACACCGGGGAGGGTATATATGGATTCGACAAAGTTACGGCTGACGTTGGGAAGGTTTTCGACCTGAACGTTGTCGATGACATTGGCCTGCTGGCTTTGGTCGGGTTGCACCACAGGGATGTGGGCCTTGACTTCGACCCTCATCGTTACGGACGTCAGCCTAAGTTGGATGTCATATTGCGTACGCTGCCCGATGGTAAGAACCACTCCGTTAGCCACAGTTGTTGCGAAGGCCGGGCCCTCTGCTTCCACTCGGTAGGTCCCTGGAGCTAATGCTGGAATCAGATATTGTCCGCTGGCGGTGACAGTCTTGCTGGTTGTCCCGGTGGACTCATTCACCGCAGTCACTTGAGCGCCCGGAACCGGACGGCCGTCCGGATCGAGGACCGTACCTTGCAGAGTCGCCGTGGCGTAACCTACCTGGGCAAACAGAACTCCGGCGCTGCACCAAAGACAGGCGATGATAAGAAAACGCAATGCTTGCAGATTCATTAAGCACTTTCAGCGCGGGCCACCCTAAATGGGCACTGCCCGGATGCCGACTGGACCCGAGAAATCAGGGCCTCAATGAACAGCATATATGCTTGAGCTGCATGCAGTTATCCATAAACTGTATTCATTCAGCGAGGGCGACGTCAAAACCTCAACCGCGGCCTGCGGAGCGTTTTGCTGAAATCCCATTGAGCGAGGGCCGGGATGTCAGTTCTTCTTCGCCGCGCTGGAGGCGCCCTGCGCTTCAGTGGCCGCGCTCGTCGTCAAAGGCGGGTGCGCATCGGTGGTCACTGTTTTCGCCACAGACTGGCAGGCATTCGCGGGGAATGGAAGACCCTCCGTTGCGGGTTCGTTCAGCAGCGGGCACTTGTCCATGCAGGAGTCGTAACATCCGGATTTGCAGGACTGCCCGTCGGCGCCCGCGGCGCATCCGGATCGACAGAACTGCTGGCAGTTCTTCGTTCGGCGATAAAGGCCCATGCTTTGGTACAGCGCCTTGCGGACGCGGTTCATCACACCCACCGGCTGATGCTCGGGCAGGGCGTGCCATGGGTTGAACGAGAGGGCTTCGCACGTCCGATTTGCGTCGGCGGTGTTGTCCGCCCCCGCGTTGATGGTGATCCTGGCGACGCGCACATAGGGAGACACCTTCTCGTTCCATTCGACCGTGGTGTCTTCTATCGGCATGTTCTTGTCGGCAACCTGGGGTTGAACGAGGAAGTCGAAACAGGCGCCGCCGCGATTTGACTGGTTGGAGAGCTCCTGGCGCAGGTAATCGTAATAGGTGTCCGGGTCCATGCTGGTCGCGGAGAGAGACGCATAGGGCCAGAGCAGCTTCTTCCATACCCGCGAAAAGATGTTTGGCGCCGATGCGTAGGGAGGACGCAGCGGCTGGTTTTCTGGGCACGGACGAACGCTGTATTTCACATATTCGCGCGGGCCAAGCTTGTACGCCGAAAGGCTATAGTACTGTTCGGTCACCAGGCTCTCCGGCCGCTGTTTAAACGATGAGTTCGCCAGTACGAACTCGCGGGCATGCCAGGTGGAAGGCGCCAGGGACGGGAAAAAGTACTTGACCACCGCGGCATTCCCTTGCCCAAGCGCGCTGCTGAACGCCGCGTACTCCTCGATCGTCCGGATAAAGAACACCTTGCTGTTGATCATGATGAAGTCCTGGGTATCGTCATCGTTCTCGAAGTCAAGGAGCTTCGTTCCGGTCACGCCCAGCAGCTTCATGGCGAAGCCGCGGGCGTCGGGGACGCCATCGGAATTTAGCTGTGGTTTGCCGCTGGAGAAGCGAATGATGGCTTGGTATGTCTTGTTGGGATGAGCAAAGATGCCCCAGGCAAAGCGATCCGGGAGGTCGCTGGCCACCTGGAACGTCGCGTTCACGCAGCCATGGCTCTTCGCGTGGACATCCCGCCTGTAGGTGGGCGTCTGAAATCCCGGAGCGGTCTTTGCACTCGTAACCAGGTGGCCGTTGGCATCGAGGCCAATCGTCGAATCCTTGGACGACTGAATGAGTTGGTCCCGGCTGCTCATCGAGAGTGCGATAGCGGACTCAATGATCCGGGCCGTGTAGAAGTCTTCATTCTTGTCGATCATCTCGACCATGGGCGCGGACTTAGGCGCGCGGTCACCGATGTAGTACGACCACGCGAAGCCCCCAACCACGTAGATCAACGCCAATACTGCGAATGCCGCGACCCAGCGCAGTACAGCAAAAAGAAATCTCATTTAGCGCCTCCCTTGGCAACCGTGCGTGGAGGTGGAGGCGGCTCAGAGGGAAGAGTCAGCCCTTCATCCGGAACAGGCGTTGTCTCGGGCACACGGGGACAGGCGCCCGGTTTTTCTCCGGGAAACGGCACCGCGACATCTTCATCTTTCATAAACTTCAGAAACTCGATGATTGACCAGCGCTGCTCATCGGTGAGCTCGGGCCCGATCACCCCCCAGGAAGGAGGATCGCCTTCCTTATAAGGGCGGTAACCCGCCCGAAATTCGTGGCCGCTATTGGAATTTCCAGGTATGGTGGTGTCAAAAAGGAAAGCCGCCGGATCGGTCGGATTCGTGACCAACCCAACCTTGACCGGATCGAAGGTGCGACCCTTCAGATAGAACGTCTTACTGCGCTGGTTAGCCGGCAACAACATTTCGTAGAGATTCGGGACCGATCCGTTGTGAAGAAATGGAGCGGTCGCCCAGATGCCCTCCAGGGGTCTCGCTCGGTATTCTGCGATCACTTGTGGTATATCCAGCTGCCCAAATCCATCGACGACCTTGCGTCGACGCAAGTCGTCCGTGATGTCCATGTCTTCATAGGCCCGCTGCCGGATCAGCGCAATGATGTAGCTTAGACCCGCGCCGTTCGACACGTGAGAGAGGTCGATGCCCGACAGTTGTTCCTGTGCGTAAGTGTCCTCTGTCCGGCCCGCGATACTCTGCTGGTCGGCGGCGTCGCCGCCATATTTCTTAATCCGCCGGAACCTCTCCTTGTAATAAAACCCAAGAACTTCACGAAGGTGGCTCACATCGATGCCGGTCGAGCTCAGATCGTACCGGTCATTGACGAAGTTAATCGCCGTCGTCGGATCGGTGCCAATATCCTGGATCGGGATCGTTGTTATCTTCCAGTGATTCTTGGTGGAATCCTTCAGAGGAGCCTCGATCTCCATTTGGGAACAAGAGGAATAGTAAGGCCCGTGACAATGCTGGCAAAGCGTCTGAAAGAGTTCTTTGCCTGCGTTGTATCTGGCGACGTCCTTCTTTCCGAAGAGATCTTCGTTCCACATGGGCGGCGTCAGTTTTTGCAGCGTCGTCTCGATGTGGATCAGGTCTGGTACATCGGTGGAGCTTTGATACTGCTCGGACTCTTCGACCGGCTTGCCATAGCGGTCGAGCAGATAATACTGCGCTCCGGTGCCGAGCGACTCGCCAATATTTCGCGCAAGAGGTTGTGCAACAGAAGCGGTGTATTGGACCCAGTCGAATTTCCACGCGTTCCAGACCGGCGGATAGCTTACCGGAGCGTTGGCAACCCTGTAGTTCTTGGGGTCGAGATTTGTCGCGAAGACATTATTGGCGATGCGGCCGAGTGCGTCGGTCCGTCCAAAGCCTTCCTCGACGGGATACAGGTGAAGACGGTTCTCGAGAGCGGCCTGATGGGCCATCCCGTAGATCACCTTAACCATATCCGTCCAAAGGTGCCACGCGTTGAGCAGAGTGTGGTCCGGCCCTAAAACGCGATTGGCGAAGCGGGTCCATTTCGCTGGATTGATCGTCGTCGCTGACAGAGAAGCGAGCACATCCGTGCCAAAACTTCCCATCTTTGTCGACGTGACAGCTTGCATGCTCTGGCCGCCGTCGATGCGGACGGCGATCCGTTTGTTGTCCTTGACCACCTGCAGTTCGCCGGTGTGGCAAGCGGCGCACGTTAAATCGAGCATCATGCTCGCGGAACGGGCATCCCACTGGCGCGCAAAACCGATGGGGAGATTGTCCGGATTCTGGTCGGTCTGAGAAGGGTCAACGATGAACCCGTAGCCGCGCATGTAAACCGAATCGGCGAACCGGTCGCTCTTCCAGGGACGCTCCAGGTTCACAAACCAGTCGTAGCGGATGTCCCTCACGCGGGCGCCTTGCGGCGAATAGTAATACAGCATCCGGTCGGCACTCGTCCCGCTGTCCCCCCAACCCTGATTCATGTAAACGTACTGGTCCACCGGCATCGGTTTCGGCACCTGCTGTTCGATCCAGTAGAAGAGCGTGGAGTAAGCGATGCAGATCAGGAGACAGACGGCGAGAAATACGTGGAAACCCCGGGAACGTGGAAGATCGGCAATCCATCCGCCGAATCCGCGCAAGCGAAGATAGAGCCACGCCGGCACAACCCGCCAGAGGAAGATCAATGCTCTTCTTGTCACCTGGATCGGGTGCTCCAGGAATGCAGCCAAGCCAGCAAAAAAACGTTTCCAAAATCCGCTTGTTTGATCCACTGTGTCGTTCTCCGTGGAAGTCTCTCCGTCCAATCGCTTACTTAAATGCTGTACGCCGCCGGCAGGCCTGGTATCTTCATCCTGCAACTCAGGATGCGCCCGGTTCCGGCGCAGGTAATGAAAGCCGTCTTGCGATCCGGGCCGCCGAAGCACAGGTTAGACGGTAACGGTTCTGGAATCCCAATGTTGAGCTCGATGTCATCCAGAAGCTCGCCGTCAGGCGAGATGACGGCAATGCCGCCGGGCTTGAGCGGATCCAATCCATCTGGGAGCATGGTGGCAACATAGACGTTCCCTTCTTCATCGACTCTCATCGAATCGAGGATCGCGCCGCCCGGCAGCGCCGCACTCAGGATGTAAGCGCCATCCAGCGTGTGCGGATTGCACTTGATCTTGCCAGGTGCGTCTACGCACAGCTCCCAGTAGACGACCCACCGGGAGTAGGTTTCGGCAACGTACAATCGCTTGCCATCGGGTGAGATCACAATACCATTCGGGGCGGATCGAAAGGGAATTACTTCGACCGGAGTCCGTGAACCGGCAGCTACGTAATATATCCCGGTGATCTCGCGAGAACGTTCCTTCGAGTTACCCCAATCGGTGAACCAGAAGCCGCCGCTCGAATCAAAGATAATGTCGTCAGGAGAACTGAGCTCCATCCTTGGATATGTCTCATTTGAGCAATTGGGGACCGGATTACCCACCGAATTGGGCGCACACCATACTTCGACCTCGCCAGTATCGAGATGGATCCGCTGGATATAGCCACCGGCGTAGTTCAGGGCCGCGTCGCCAGTAACGCTAACGGTCCACTTCATGCCGTCGCTCTTGCGGGTCACTGGAAGTTCGAGGAATTTCTTGCCCCCGTCGTTGCAGACATAAACGCAGCCATCGGGTCCAATCGCCGCACCGTTGGGCCCGGAGCCAAGTTTTCCGCTCGGGTCGCGAAGGTCGATCGGCGGATCGGCTTTATAGCCACCGTCAGTCCCGAGACGATAGCGGAGTAGCGAACCGGCCTTGATATCGACCACGAGAAAACCGCCGTCAGACAACGGGACGGGGCTTTCGGGGTATCCCAGACCCGAGGCGATCTCTGTGAACTCAGAAGTACGGAAGGACATGAAGCAACTCCCTTCGATCCGAGACCAGTCCTGGTCCGGAAAACGTCGCTACTCCAGGATCTTTAGCGCTCGCACGTTCGCGCACAGTTGTTCGACATATTCCTGCTTCCGGCAACACGCCAGGGCCACCTCCTCAAAGGCCGACATGGTGAAAGCTGGATTATAGAGCCGGATGGACCCGACCACCTGGCGAGCTTCCTCCTGGCGTTGAACGCGGCACAGCGCCTCGCCAAGAAAAACCTGGTTGAAGACAAAGCCGGGCTGCAGTTCGACCGCCTTCCCTGCGCTTTCGATCGCAGTTTCGAAGTCCTCCATACGCAGACTCGCGATGGACAGAAACTGATGCCAGTAAGCCAGCGACGGATGGTCCGGTGCATCGGCGATAAGGTGTCTCAGCACGCGGGAACATTCCTCGATCTGCGGGCGTTCCCCGGCGCAGGCATGTGCGAATCCCAGATAACCCCACGGCACCAGATCGTAGGGCGCCACGCGAACGGCACGACGCAGATTGACGACGGCGCGCTCATACTGGCCGGTGTGAATGAGAACGATGCTTGCCGCCGCCAGCACTTCGGGGTCCTGTGGCGCAAGTTCGATGGCGCGGTCCGCCGCCGCCATCGATTCCGCGCGGTCGGCATCAGGGGACGTGGAGATGGAGTGAATCACGCTCTGGATCAGGTATGTCGAGAGGCTCGCGAGAGCGCTCGAGTAGTTGGGATCGAGCGCGACGGCGCGGCGACTGAGATCAATCGCGGTGCGGACCCCTTCCACGCTGAATTGATAGTTCCAAATGTGATAGGCCTTGCGGAGCAGCCCCCACGCGTCCAGGTTGTCAGTCGGTGTGTGGAAAGCGAAATCGGTCGCGGCGCGAATGAGATGGCCGCCAACCGATTTCACTATCAAGCGGGCAATGTCCTCCTGAATTTCGAAGATGTCCTTGCCGAGGCGGTCGTAACTCTTCGTCCAGACAACAGCCTCGGCCACCCCATCAGTCAGTTCGGCGCCCACGCGAATACGGTCGCCGCCCCGGCGCAGGCTCCCCGTCAGAACGTAGCGCGTATTCAGCGTGCGCGAGACCGCAATAGGGTCGGCGCCGCGTTCGTGCTCGCGATACGCGGCTACCTGCGGAGCGATGCGAAGTCCGTTCAGGCCCGTTAGCGCACTTACCAGTTCGGAAGCGAGACCGGCGGCCAGGTAACCGTCCTCCGGATCTCGGGAAAGGCTGCTGAACGGAAGCACGGCGATCGAAGCGCGCTCACTGCCAATTGTTGGCGGCCCGCTGAGGCTCGACGAAAAAGCGGAGGAGATGGCCGAGGCCTTGTCCACCGCCTGAAACGCGCGGATGGACTCGTCGGTGACCACTTTTCCAGACTCGAAATTGGATCGGGCATGCGCGACATCGGCGAGCATCTCATCGACGCTCTGGTAGCGGCTCTCGGGGTCTTTGCGCAGGCCTCGCTCGACTACCGCATCAAAGGCCGCCAGCTCGCGTCGAACCGTAGAAGGCAACGAGGGCTTCCCAAAGAGGAGAGCGCGCAACAGCGCTGCCGGATTCGGAGCCGAAAACGGCAATCGGCCGGTGAGCAACTCATGCAGGATGATCGTGAGCGCGAAGATGTCGGCGCGGTGGTCGACAGCTTTGCCCTCAGCGTGTTCCGGAGCCATGTAGGCCAGGGTGCCCACCACCCCGGAAAAAATCGACATCGAGCCGGTCGGCTCGTCCAACCCTCGTTTTGCAAAGGAGAGACCGAAGTCGACGATCTTGATGCGGCCATCGGAAGTCACCATGACATTGCCTGGCTTCAGATCGCGATGGATGACTCCTGCACGGTGAGCGGCATTCAGTGCCTGTCCGATCTCCACCACCAGACGCGCTGCTGTGCTGGGAGAGATTGCCTGCTTGGCAATCATCGACGACAGAGAAACACCGTCGATGAACTCCATGACGATGCACTCCATGTCGCGGTGCGTCAGCAGATCATGAATCGTCACAATGCCCGGATGGTTCAGCGAAGAGGCCATCTGCGCCTCACGAAGAAAGGCCGCACGCGTGGCCGTGCTAAGCGTCTCCGGACGAATAATCTTGATGGCGACGTGACGGCCCAGCCGCGTGTCCTTGGCCCGGAAAACGAGGCCCATACCTCCCCCTCCCAGTCGTGCATCAATCTGATAGGGCCCGATGAACTCCTCCAGAATTGGCGGCTGGAACGCCACGCGGCGGGGCTCGGATGAAAGCGGGAGGGTAATATCCTCTTCTGGCATGCATGTGCCTGTGTATTCGATGGATGTTAGCATTATCTACGCAAGAAATCACCAAGCTTCCAGCTGCGAGCCGCGAGGCCAGATTACGTCTGGCAATAGGACCTCCCCGCGCTGCACCCATTAGGGTAGCGGCTCAAATGCTGTGCCTTGAGTTGAATGGGCTTTGAATAACTTGCAAGTCGTGCGTCACGAGCAAGAATGGCGAGCTATAAAGCCGTCGATGATAACGGTGTCGGATCGCATCGTGTGGGGTGCGGCGCTTGAGATCAGCTCATTTCGCTGTCATCCCCTGTGGATATTTGGAGGCAAGGGAACACTTGCAACGACATCAGTGTTTGTGGAACTCGATTCCCTTATATTCCGCTCGCTCGTCGGTTCCTCGGGAGCCCTCAAGCTTCCCATATGCCGACGCCACCGAGACGACTCGCCAAGGTAACGAATGTTCTCGACAGCATGGAAGCGAAGCCGAAATAGAACATATTGGATTTGCCTCCAATGAAGGTGGATGCGCACGCGCAGCGAGTCTCCCAATGAGGCGAGGGCGATAGCTGGAGGCAGCCGCCGAGGTACAAGCTGCTGTTGTAGCGGTCGCCCCCCCGGAAAAGCCGCGGCGAGTTCCTTTTGCAAGAGCAAATATAATTTCGAGCCAGGAAAGCTCGCGAGCACAACGTTAGGTCCGTACAGAGATACCCAAAGCCTCGCTGCCAAGGGCAGACGATCTACCGTCCAGCAGGTTAAGTCCTCTGGAGCGAAGCTCCCCATTTCCTGAGTGACCAGAAGGATCACAACGCCCAGACCGATTGAGGCGCGACTGTCGAGTTCTGCAAGCTCTCGCAACTCGCTCCAAAATGCTGTGTCGTCGTAGCGAGCAATCACGTGGCGCCGAAATTCGATCAGATGAGCGACACGGAAGAACTCGCTCGCCACATGCTTGTAGAGATGGAGCCCTTGGCCGAGAAACAAATCCACGGGAGACAGAACCGGAACATCAACATCGTTAAGGGTCTGTCTTCCGCAGCGAGAAAGCAGCGACCGCTGTCCCAGGGCAACCGCTTCAACGTGCAGCTCGAGAGTGCGATGCGGAGTAGCCTTGTATAGGTCTCTAATGGAACCGGCATGACTTACGTTCGCTTTGAATTCCCAGCTTCTGCCGCTGATTGCATGCAGATGATACCCTCTGGCCTCAAGTATCTGCCGGGCTTTAGCGACGCTGTGCTCGGATATCAGGAAATCCAGGTCCAACTGTGAGCGCAGCTCCGGCTTTGGAACCGAGATTGGCCATAGCGAAACTCCTTTGAGAACGGCGTAAGAGAGACCCGCGCTCTCAAACTCTTGGTGGACTTCGATCAGCTCGCAGAGCAACGAGTCCATTCGCGCCGTGTTCTCTTCGACGTTTCGTTGCAGACGCGCGAATACAGATGGTGGAAGCATCTTGCGCTGGCCAAGCTCGATTACCCGGTCAAAGAAATAGAGCGCCAGGCCACTGGTATCGAGCCAGTACAACAGCCCATGCCATTCCTTTTTGGTGAGACGCCAGAGTCGCCCGTACTCGGGCGGCAACGGATCGCAGAAAGCCAAAAGCACGGCTTCGCGCATCTGTTGTGTGCGGCTCAGAGGAGGACGGTGTCTCGTTTCCGCCGGCCGGATTGGCTGCGTAACTACGCGAGATAAAGATCGACGCAAGGCAAGAGGACTCGAAAAAGAGGCAATGGGCATTGTTGCTCCGTGTTGCCGACCGCCTTTCAGACTCCGCGGATCTCCAGAAGCGCCGCTAAGTCTTCGGTAGTCGTCGCAACGTCTTCCAACTCTAGCTGGCGCATGGCGTTCGGTTGTCACATCTCTGTAATCGGTTTGTCAGGATTTTGCGGCCACCCAGATCTTCAGGCGTCTTGCTGCAGGGTGTCTCGACCGTACATCTCCAAAGGATCTCTGCGATTCAGTTCGACAAGCCAAGGAGATGTGTTGCGACGCGACAATCGGCTGACAAAGGACAGACGCTCCGATGACAGCTCTGACAGCGGCAGCTGCTAGCTTGCAACTATGCAGCATGCAATTGTGAACCTGGAGTCTCTCAAGGCGCGGTTGATTCGGTCAACCGTCCTCGCTCTCACGATGCTCTTTGCGGTCAATTATGGCGCGGCGCAGGAGACACCTCTCCTCTCCGGCGGTGTTGGATTCTTTACCAATACGACTGACGGAAAATCAACCTTCATGCCGATCATCGAACCGCTGTTGGCCGCGCCAATCGGTGAGCACTTTCTCGTCGAATCTCGCGCGGCCCTACTCGAGACGTGGGCGCCAAAGGGCGACGGTCAATCGGGTTACGATCACACTCACTTCATTGGCCTCACCTACTTGGAGGGAGACTACCTTGCCTCGCGGCACTTCACCCTGGTTGGCGGCAGCTTCCTGCTGCCTTTCGGCAGTTACAACGAACGCCTTTCGCCGATCTGGATCAGCAATTTTCAAGATGGTCCCGCTTCGTCCAATATCGGGCTCATGTCGACCGGCACGGGAGTGGGCGGCATGGTGCGCGGTTCTGCACTCTCTCGGCCCAAGTATTCGATCGACTATGCTGCCTACTTCTCGGCGCTCAGTACGAACTCTCAATTCTCTGCGAAACGATCTTCCGGAGGTCGTGTGGACCTCTATTTGCCCGACAAGCGGCTGGAAGTGGGTTTTTCCTATGCCCGTCTATTGCAGGACGTCCACGAGAATTTTTTCGCCACGCACGTCTGGTGGGAGCCAAAAGACACCGGCTTGCGCCTTCGGTCGGAATTCAATCGCGGCCAGCACGCACAGGGCTATTGGATAGAAGCCGACTACCGCCTTCAACGGTTCGGCGGTGCGGAGAGCTGGATCGGCCGCTTCGAGCCGGTCTTCCGCATGCAGCAGACCTTCCATTTGGATAACAGCACCAACGGCGACGGTGTGTCGCTCGTTAACGGCCAACGCGCCGACTTTGGCCTCGACTATAACCTGCCGCACAACACGAGAATCCTCACCAGCTATTCACGGCAGTTCTCTTCAACCGGCGATCACAACATTTGGGAGACAGGGATTGTCTACCGCTTTCTATTCCCGGCATGGAAAGGCAAATGATCATGAACTCGAAACCACTTCTCCTTACCGTTGCTGCCACTGTATTGGCCTTTTCATCGGCCACGCCAGGCCGCACTCAGGCAGCTGCTCAGGACAAATCCGCAGCTGCACAACATCCAGCGAGCAAGACCGCGACCGGAACCCAGACCCCCCCACCGCATGAAACCGAAGGCGAAGGCGAGCGTATCTTTGCGCAGAACTGTTCCCGCTGTCACAACGCCCCTGATGGCTTCTCGTCCCGCATCTCCGGGACGGTATTGCGTCACATGCGGGTCCGCGCGTCGCTCAGCAAACATGATGAGGAAGAATTGATGCGCTTCTTTAATCCTTAGGGGTTGGATGTCGCGGTTCACAGGTAAAGGGCATTCATGCCTTGGGATGGAAGCTTTCGATCTTCTCGATGGCCCAGTCTTCGAGGGAAGAATCCGCAGAATCAGTCTTCCGCATAGCTCGCAGTATCTCCAGCGACCCTGCATCACCCTGCCAGGCCACAATGTTTATGGCCCTGTCGCGGATAGCCGCATTGTCATCGCGAAGCGCCTTTCGAACCTCCGGCAACACCGACGGGCCGGCGTTCACCAGCATCCACTCGACGCGATTCTGCGGCCGTTGTGTCGGCTGATCCTAACGCCTTGATGGCGGGTAGCGGATCCACCGGCGATGCGGTCCCATAGCTGAAAGCCCGCGATCATGGAATCGAACTCCGCAGAGTCCTCACCAGGGCGAAAAGCCAACTCCTCCAATACTTCCATCGATCCCGGAACATTGAGCATCGACAGCGCCTGCATCATCTTCATCTGGCAGCGGAAGTGCCCCATGATTTCATCGGTCTCCGCTTGCGTCAGCTGCGGCCGGCCGCGTCGTTCATAGTCGTCTCCCAGTCGCACCGCTTCTTTCATCTCCACCCTCAGTCGCGGCGGGATCGCCTGAAGCGCAGCCTCAGGCTGATGTCGCGCCAACGCCACTGCTGCTGCGCCGCGAATCGCGGGGCTTTCACTCCCCAGGAACGGCAGCAGAACGTCCGCATTCACGTTGCCCGGAGCTCGCCCGAGCGCCATCAGCGTTTGCTGTAAAACCCCTTGGTCACTGTCGTTTAGTAGCGGCAGCAAAGTACTCGACGGAGCGCCAAGCTCACCCAATGCCCATGCTGCATTTGCCCGCGCATCTGCATGTTCTGAGCGAGTCGCCTCGCCAAACACTGAAATAGATGTCCGCGGCCTGGCGTTCACTAAAGCCAACGCCCCGGCCCGAGAGACGCGGTCCTCGGGATCGAGCAGCCAACGCGCAAAGTTATCCTGAAGCGGAAACCCGCGATAGCGCGAAAGTTCGAGAATGGCCATAGCTCGTGCCCCGGATTCGCCGGTTGAGGCTTGAGCAGTCAGAGCACGTAGCTTTCGTTCTACTGGCCGCCCCACGGCGTCGGCGCCGATACGCGGATAGTCCACGTTGATGCCGTCGACTCCCGCGGCCACTGCGGCCTTCATCGCTGCAAGATCCATCTCATGGTCGTTGGCCGAGAAGTTTGCCACTACCGCTTTGCCTTCCCGGTGAAGTGCCTTCACCTGTTCCGCTGTCACTCCCGGCTGCACCCCAACCGTTCCTGCGCCTGCAATGTTCGCGTCGGGATATAACCGCTTTACATCGCTCGATTCGCCGCTAAACTCGACCCTTTCCAGCATCCCCTCGCGTTGGAGCAGGGGCACCAGGTCAACGCCAATGTCTTTCGTCTTAATGTCTAGAATGAGCCGGATATCTCTCTGGCGCGCCATCCGCAAGGCGTCTTCGAAGAGCACCATCCGCATTCCGGCGAAGCGTTCCCCCATCCACGAGCCGGCATCACGCATCCGCAGATCGTCGTAGTAGCTGTTCTCGACCTCCCCTGTGCCGTCGGTCAGCCTCTCGAGGATGCCGTCATGGTTCAGCACGATCTTGCCATCCAGTGTCCGGCGCAGGTCGATCTCGACTACATTGCACCCCAGCAACGCAGCCTGCTCAAGTGATTCGAGGGTGTTTTCCGGCACATCTTTATTCGCGGTGCGATGGCACAACAGTTGAACGCCGCCCGGCTGTATCGCAGCGGCATTTGCAGTAGTGGCAAGGATCGTAAGAAGCAGGGCGGAGAGTCGTTTCACTTTGTACCTCAGATATGGCAATCTCAGCAGCGGATGCTCTTGACTGCTGTTTTCTCGCAGAGACCTCTTCAGCGAGTTCTTAGAGCTGCGCCGGCGCACGGCCCGGCATGGAACCAACCAGCGAGCGGAACAGGACCGCTGCGACGACTGCGAGCGCCGCGATCCCGACCAGGACTGGCGGATATCCGAAGCGGGTAAATAAAATACCCGCACCGGCTGTCGCAGCCGACCCCATCACGGCGTTGCAGAACATCGTCATGCCCGCTGCCGAGCTGCGCTCTTCGTCCGGCACTTTACTCATCAGCAAGTTATAGAGTCCTGGCGCACTCATCCATTGCATGCCAGAGAACAGGAGATACACCACGATTGCCAGCTGCGCGTTGCGAATACCGGCTAAGCAACCAACCGCAACGGCAGTCATGAGCTGCGTCGCGACAATTCCTTTCACGAGCCCCAGCACGCGGAATAGCACTGGCGTCAATAATCCCACCGCAAATTGCACGATCTGCGCAACGGAGAAGACCAACCCGATCTGCGCTAACGGAAGGTGCAACTCGCGCGAGAGATATACGTTGGCAAATGGAGTGAACGAGGCGACGACCGCCGTCCAAAGCGCCATCGAAGGCAGGAATCTCAGCAGAAACGGATGAATCTTCCACCACGGCCGGCCTTTACGTGCACCAGGGGAGCGTTGTTCAGAATTCTCCACGATGCCGGTAGCTTCGCTTTCGTCCGATGTCTCGGTCAGAGGCAGCTTCAGGCGTATTACGGCGAAGATTCCCGCCGCGGCAATGCCACAGGCAGCCAACAGGATTAGCCGCTTGACCTCAGAGGGCTGCATCACAAATCCCGCCATCTTCAACCATTGAGGCAGATAGCCGCACACCACTCCGCCCAAGGTTGCGGTGCCGATGCTGGCAGAGAATATGAGACTGAATGCGGAGGTGCGATTCTGTTCGGTCGTGAGCCGGGCAATCGCTGGGAGGAAGCAGACTCCCCAAAGACACATGGCCAGGCCAGACAGAAATCCCAGAACGATCTGGGCCGCCTGCCACATCTCGATAGTCCGCAAACTGCACAACACAGGTGCAGCGATAAAGCAGACGAGGAGTAGCGGCTTCAATCCAGTCTTCCGCGCCAGGAAGCCCGCCGGCAGAGTTCCCACGACGGACCCTAACGTCGCAGCGCCGCCGATCAGCCCCATCGACCGTTCGTTGAAGTGCAGGTCGAGCAGATAGAGATTAAATAAAAACGCGTATACGGCAAATCCGAAATCGAAGAAGAATGCTGCGGTAAAGAATATCCAAAAGCCTCCGCCGAGTTTTTGCTCGCGCAGCCACGCAGCAGGATTTCTCCAGATCGAGGAGCTCTTCCCGTCGCTCGTCCCGGCAACTTCTGACTCTAAGAGTTGCTCCACTAGCACCCCTGCCGCGCTAGAGTTTGCAAACGCGCGGTCGCCCAGTCCAGATCGGAGTAGCGGAGTTCAAAGACATCCGCCGCCAGCAGCCGATCGATGGCCTCATACTGCGTAGCGAGCGTCTCGGGCAATCCAAAGAGCACTTGCCGCATAAAAGACTGCGCGACGTCCTTCCGATAAGATCGAAGTTCCGGCGGCCCTCCCATTCGACGGTTGAGGAAGACCAAAAAGTCAACGTGCGTGGTAGGAGCGCAGACGATGTGCGGCATCGATGCCATCGGCATCTCGATCGAAGGCTTTCCGGCGGCGCGCGGGGTGATCGCCAATTCTTCGATCTCAGGAAACAGCTCCGCCGCCGTTGGACGAAAGCGGACTTGATGGCAGTTGCCAACGATGATGCGCTCACCGCCGCCATTCAAGAGAAAACTGGCATCGTCGGCGATATACGTCCACCCCGCCCGGGCACACGCATATGACAGCGAAGACTTACCCGCGCCCGAGTCTCCGAGCAGCACGACGCCCCGTCCGTCCAGAGCAACGCACCCGCCATGCACAGGCGTCGCGTGCCGCGTTGCAATATGATGGCCAACCATTGGCTCAAGAAGGAAATACCGCAGATACAGTTTGTGCTTCAATGCCGTGGTCGAAAGCTTCGCCTGCGTCTTGTTTTGCGATAGATCGGCGACAACATAGTTGTATTTGTCGGCCACCGTCATCAGCAGCGGCTTCATGAGGCGATAGGTCGGTGCGGGAGGGCACTCCGATGAGTCGTCCTCGATAACGTGCACGTCCACTTGCATCGCCGCAGTGTTGAACCTCTTCTCGAAGATCCCCCAAATCTTCGCGAGCTCCGAAAGAACCTCTGCGGAGTTCGTCCTCACCTCCGCAGGAAACCCAAGCGGATAAAAGACTTCATGCAACGGGAGTTCAGGGAGCTGCAGCGGCTCGGCACGAGAGAAGTCCAGCGTGCGCGACTCGTCGCAGGCGGCTTCGAGTTCCTCAATTGTCAGCATCCGCTCTCTCCGCCGCTCGGCATCAGAATTGATACTTCAACGCGAACTGGATGATTCGCGGGTTCGTCACAGTGCTCGTGATCTCGCCGAACGAGGAGCTAGCTGTAGGAACGGGAAGCGTAGGATCGCCATAGCCCAGACCGGTATTTGGATTGGCGAACTGGGGCGTGTTCGTCAAGTTAAAGAACTCGGTCCTGAACTGAAAGCTGCTTCTCTCGGTTACCGGAAACGCGCGTTGGATCGCCACATCCACGTTGTGCTGTCCCGGCCCGCGCACCAAACCTACGCTGCTGTTGCCGAAATCCTGATCTGCGAGACTCGTTCCAAATGGCGCCTCAGGCGCGCGAGTGAAGGCAGTTGCATCGAGGTAGCGTCCTGTACCGACCACTCGTGAGAATAACGACCCGTGGGTCAATGGATTGCTACCGGTAGCTTGCGCGCGGTTGTTGAAGTTTCCATAGACCGAGCCGGCGTTACCGTCGAAGATGCTGAGCGCGGCTCCCGATTGGATCACGCCAATACCTGAGAACTGCCAGTCCGTCAGGATATGGCGCGGGATAGTCGACATCGTCTCAAATTTCGGCGCTGACCAGATGAAGGCAACGACCGCTCGCTGGTCGCGGTCATCCCCCGCGAGGCCATACGAAAACCGTCTCAGATCGCGCTGGTTATTGCTGGGGATCTGAGTCTCGAAGGTATCGGTCCCTCCCTCACCATTGAGCTCGTCAAGGTTCTTCGACCACACGTAGCTGCCCAGCAGCTGGAAACCATGAGACATCCGCTTGGTGATGCTGGTCTGGAGCGAGTTGTAGTTTCCCGTGAAGATCGATCTTGCAAAGAGTGAACCCTGGGGCACGCCCTGATAGGGTTGCCGGGCAGTCACATTATTGACCGAGTTGGTTGTCTCTCCGTTGATCGGATTCTGCGGACTGGCCAGCAGCGACTGGTTAAATTCGAGTTGCCCCGGTCGATGTACCGACCGTGTCCCCACGTAGCCCACCTGCGCCACCCAGTCACGCCCAGGAGCGTACTGAAAATTCAAGTTGTACTCGAGCGTTTGAGCGTCTTTGATATTGGGGTCCGTGCCTTGCGTGAACGGAAGGGGCGAAGCTGCGCTTCTCGTAACAAAGATGGGATAAGCCGAGTTTGGCAGCACCAGGGGAACATAGGGGCTCTGAAGAGTTGCCGGCCCGTTGGCAGTCCCTTGGATGAAATTGCCCGTCGAATATGGCGGCTGCGACAAGCCCGACTCGACAATGCCGGCTGAGTGCTGATCGTAGTACACACCAAATCCGCCGCGCATCACAATAACGGGCCTGTCCGTTAACTGCCATGCGAAGCCAAGCCGCGGCGAGACATCGCCATGCGGTGTCTTCCATAGACCGGCATACGAGTTCTGCACGACGCCTGCCGGGATCGTGCTTTGAAAATTCGACGGCACAGTAAATCCGTTGTAGGTTGCTGGAACAGGCCCCTGGGTGGCGATATCGGCGTCAAAGTTGGCGAGTCGTCCGCCGGTCTCTGTCGGAGCGCCAAAGATCTCGTACCGCAGGCCGAGATTGAGGGTCAGGCGCGGCAGTACCTTAACATCGTCCTGCGCGAAGATCGCGAAGTCAGTGAACCGGATGTTCCTGCGGAAGATGCCTCCCCCCGACTGTGTTATGGCGACGTTGCTAGCTCCAAACGGACTACCGTTCTGCGCCGCACTCTGCCCGAGCAGGAAATCGTTGAAGGTAGGAATGTTGAGAAGTCCGTCGGTTTCATTTGGTGAATCGACGTCGACTTCGTGCCGCTTGAATTCGATTCCGAAGCGCGCGTTTTGTCTCCCTTTGGTTAAGGAAGCCGTGTCCTGGTAGATGAACGAGTTCGTCACCTGCCATTCAGAAGGCGTTCCCGCATCCCCGATGGTGAACCCGCCAACTGATATTCCGGGAGCGCTGAGTGTTGGGCCCACCGCTCCGGTTGGCGTACCGATGCCGATCTCCTGTGCGGTGATTGGGTTTTGCACTTCGGAGAGGCCATCAAATCGGATGTAGCCAAAGCGTGCAACGTTGACCAGGTTCGAGCGGAAGGTCTGCGTATCCGCCAGCACAAACATTGTGTTCCGGTCGAGCGCATCGGTACCCCAACCCGGCACGTTTGCCGCGCCATTTGGTGAGAAGGGCTCCGTAGTGGGCGCTCGCGAATAAAAGAATCGGCCCGAGAGCAGGTTGTTGTCTCTCAGGTTTTGGTCAAGGTTCACGGTGAACTGGTCTTCGCGGTAATGTGCTGGAATCGCGTAGGTAGAGGTGCCGACCGGGAACTGATCGGTTGGGTCCGGCCCGCTGTTGGGGATTGGCGTCTGCGGGCTCGGAACAGCAAATTGTCCGTTCGCCAATTTCGTGTTCAATATCGCGACGGCGACTGGATTAATGTTCGATCCGTCGCATGCAACCTGCGTCCCGCCAGCCTGGGTTAGATATCCAGTCGCCGGCTGACCCTGATCGTTCAGGTGCCCCGCGGGGCAGAATTGCGCTCCAAGTGTTGTCGCCGAGCGGTCGGAGGTCAAGAGCGGAATGATCGGATGCTGCTCGTCACCAAGGCCGTTGACCTCGGTCAAGCCTTGATACGACACAAAGAAAAACGTCTTTTGCTTGAAGATAGGACCGCCAATGGCCCCGCCGAACTGGTTCTGCTTCAGATCAGGACGTGGCTGCCCGTCGAGCTTCGAGAAGAAGTCGTTCGCATTGAAAATATTGTTGCGCACAAACTCCCAGGCGCTCCCGTGAAATCTGTTCGTGCCACTCTTGCTCACCAGATCGACGTTCGCACCGGTGCCGCGCCCATAGGCCGCGTCGAAGTTCGCGGTTTGAATTCGAAATTCCTGGATCGTATCCGGAGCCGGAATCGCCGTCCCAACGATAGCGCTCTCGGCGTTCGAGGCCGAGTTCTCATACAGATTGTTAGCATCGACGCCATTGAACTGGAGGTTGTTTGCAGTTGGTGTTGCACCATTCGAGGCCACGTTCTGTGTGCCTCGTCCGAGCTGCGCCGCATTCGGCAGGTCCACTATTACCCCTGGCGCCAGCCCGAGTATCTGCGTGTAGTTGCGATTCGACAACGGTAGAGACTCGATGGCGACTTCATCGACCACGAACCCCAGCGTCGAGCTTTCGAGGTCGGCTACCTCTGCATCCGCGCTGACCTGCACACTTGCGCTCGCCGACGCCACGGCCAGCGTCACGTTCAACGAGCTAGTCTCGCTCACCCTGACAACGATCGCACTTGAGGTGTTAGTCGCAAATCCGGCGTCTTTGACCGTAACCGTATAAGTGCCGGGCGACAGCAGTGCTACGCGAAAGAGACCCGTAGCCGATGTGGTCATCGCCCGAGAAGCATTAGTCGCATCATTCACGACCAGCACGTCGGCATTTGCGACGACATGGCTCGATGGGTCATATACCGTGCCGGCGATTGCGCCCGTCCCAGGTGTTTGTGCAACGCCCGTTGCCACGAGTAGCAAAACTAACGTCGCCCACCCAGCCAAATATCGACCAAAACCTACTGGTGCTCACACGCCCACCTCTCAAATTCTTCGTCAAAGATTTGCTTCTCATTGAGGCTGAATATAGGAGGATTGCTCGCGGCAGTTGTTAGCGGATTGTCATTGATTTGTACGAATCTGTGCAGAATGCACCGGATCATTGCTGAGAATCGAGTGCTCCGCAGAACATCTCAGTGCACGAAACAACCGCCGCTTTACAAACCGATGACATTGGCATGACAGCCCACTGACACTCCCATTTGCACGAGTTGTTAGCGTGTGGATGGAAGAGAACTCTATCCCCGCTTCTTCGCGTTGGTTCGCGATGAGGAGACTCGCAACATGAACTTTAAAGCTCTCATTTCGGTCATGGGTGTCTTTGCAATCGCTCTAACGTTCTTCGCATCCCCTCACTCCTCGGCACAAGGTTCGCCGCAGCGTATTGAGATCGTTGCCAAGCGCTTTGACTTCACGCCTAGTGACGTCACGCTCAAGAAAGGTGTGCCCGTCGTATTGGTACTCACGAGCAAAGATGCCGACCATGGGCTCAAAGTCCCTGGCTTGAACGTGCTCATCAAAGGCAAGAAGGGTGAGAGCAAAGAATTCGCTTTCACTCCAAATCAAACGGGAACATTTCCCGCCCAATGTGCAACCTTCTGTGGCTCGGGTCACGGATCGATGAAGATGACGTTTCACGTGACGGAGTAGGCATGCATTTCTCGATTCACCTCGCTTCGGCCGCAGCAGCCTGTTCGCTACGGCCGTTTAGCAACTCCTCCGAGCGGCACGAAAAGCCGCGTCGTTGTGGGCACCAAAAAGTAAGGCTCGATTGAATGACCATGTACGTTACAAATCACCGGGTGACACGGACCAAGCTGCTTCTGCTTGCGCTCATTCTGGTGTCGCGTCTCGGCATTCTGCACGGACAGCAAGCTTCCTCTTCGCCGCAAGTGCCCACGGATGCGGCAGGTTCAAGCATCGTCGCCTCCGACCCGGCAAACTCTACGACCGCGGACTCGAATCCACGCAATGCTCTGACAGCGGCGCAAATCAATGCTGTTCTGCAACAAAAGCCTGAAATCGTCGTGGAGCTCAAGTCGCTGGTCGCCGACCAGTTGACCCAGCAAGGAATCAACACTCAGGCGGATTCCATTACCGACGAGATGCTGTTCAGCCAGATTGCATCGAGCGCCGATCTTCGCTCCAACATCACTCTTTGGCTGCGCGCCCGGGGCTATGTCTCCGACGCCGACCTTCAGCGCTCCCTGGCGCTCGCCAACACCGACGCGGATGACGATCAAAGCGCATTAGCGTCGAGGCAAACCTTTGACACGCTGACACAATTGCCGGGTACTGACTCGATTCAGGGCCGCTCCTCGACCTCTGTGCCGGGCGCCAACGGATCGTCGATGTCGCGCTCCGGTTCGCAGAACTCCCTCACCTCGAGACCACGCAGTGTCGAGAAGCCCGCGCAACCTAATGTCACGGATGCCCCTGAAGTCCTGCGCCTGCCTGCTCCCTATAACCTGCTGGCTCTGCGTGACCTGTACACCCAGATTCCGCAAGACAACGTCAAGCTCAAACGCTTCGGTTCGGATGTATTCCTCAACCGCGACGACACTTTAACCGGTCGCGCGGGCTTCGGGCCGCGTGATATGCCCGTCGATCTACCCATTGGCCCTGATTACGTGATCGGCACCGGGGACGGCCTCACCATCAATATCTGGGGAGGCATATCGCAGAACCTCACGCGCATGGTCGACCGCGAAGGCAAGATCGTCTTGCCCGAGGCCGGCACAATCGTGGTCGCCGGCCTTACCTTGCAGCAAACGAAGTATGCCATCGCCGACGCACTGAAACAACAATTTCGCAATGCGCAAGTCGACGTAACTATCGCGCGCCTGCGAACCGTTCGGATCTACGTTGTAGGAGATGTACAACGGCCAGGGGCCTACGACCTGAGTTCCCTTTCGACACCGCTCAACGCTCTCTACGCGGCTGGCGGTCCCACCAGCATCGGTTCTCTTCGTATCGTGCGTCACTATCGCGGCAAGCAACTGGTCCGCGAGGTCGATCTCTATGATTTTCTGCTCAACGGGTCGCGAATGGATGACGAGCGCCTCGAGCCTGGCGACACTCTGCTCGTGCCACCGACGGGGCCACAGGTCGCAGTAGCCGGCATGGTCAAGCGCCCTGCCATTTATGAGCTAAAAGGCAACTCGACGCTCGCGGAAGTACTGCAGGATGCAGGTGGTGCGACCGTCGCTGCGGCGCTCAATCACATCACGATCGAACGCATTCAGCCCAATCGCGAACGCGAGACGGTAACGCTCGACCTGCCTGCATCAAGCACCGCCGAGGTCACTCAGAAAGCAATTGCAGTCTTCGCCGTTAAAGACGGAGATCGCATACGTGTGGCTCCAATCACCCCTCACAGCGAACGCGCGATTTACGTAGAGGGGCACGTTGTTCGGCCCGGCAAGTATGCATACGAGGACGGCATGAAGCTCAGTGATGTGGTCCGCACGTATCAGGATCTGCTGCCTGAGCCGGCGGTGAAAGGCGACCTGATTCGGCTCATGCCGCCCGATCTTCATGCCGAAACTATTCAATTCGATGTAGCCGACGTTCTGATCGGCAACACTTCGATCTCGTTACAGCCCTTTGACACAATCCGAATTTACGGACGATACGAGTCGGATGCGCCGCAGGTCGCGATCCGCGGTGAGGTGCTGCGCCCCGGCACGTATGCGCTCTCCCGGGGCATGACCGCGGCACAGCTCGTAAGAATGGCCGGCGGATTCAAGCGCGATGCGCTGCTCGAGACTGCCGACCTGACCAGCTACACCATCCAGGACGAAAAGAAGGTCATCAGCGACCGTATGCCGGTCAGCATCGGCCAAGCCGTGCGAGACATCCATTCGCCCAGCGATGTTCCTCTAAAGGCTGGAGATGTGTTAACCATCCATCAGATATCAGGGTGGAACGACATTGGCTCGTCAGTCACGCTCGACGGTGAAGTCACCTATCCCGGAAGCTACGGCTTGCAAGAGGGAGAGCGTTTAAGTTCGGTTCTGCGACGCGCGGGCGGCTTTCGCGGCACCGCTTATCCTGCCGGCGCCGTCCTTGTGCGCATTCAGGTGCGAGAGCTCGAAGAAAAGAGTCGGGCCGAACTCATTCGCCAGATTGAGACCACCTCTGCAGCGGCCAGGCTTGCGCCCAATCTCAGCAATCAAGACCAGGCCGCCGCCCTACAGGTGGCTGCACAACAACAGAACGAAGCCTTGCAACGGCTTCGCACCCAGCCAGCTAGTGGCCGGCTGGTCATTCACGTGAGCACAGACATTAACAGCTGGGCGGGGACTGACGCAGATGTCGAAATGCGCAACGGTGACTTGCTGACAATTCCAAAACGCCCCAGCTTCGTGCTCGTCACCGGCCAGGTCTATAACTCATCGGCCATCACCTACGTTCCTGACAAAGATGCAGGTTGGTATCTGCGTCACGCCGGTGGAACCAACGAAGTCGCCAATCGAGGAGAGATCTTCGTCATCCGAGCCAACGGGTCAGTGGTTGGCCGGCGTTCCGGCGAATGGTACAACAGCAACGTTCTCTCCACACGCCTCGATCCCGGAGACGTCATCGTCGTCCCACAAAAGATCGGCGGTTCGGTCTTCTGGAGAAATCTGCTCACCGTCGCTCAACTGTCTTCTTCGATCGCGTTTACGGCTGCCGTCGCGGGGGTCTTCTAAGACGCGATGCTGAAAGAAGAAGAGAGAGTGCTAAGCGTAGAGCTGATTCCCGCGCCGACGGAGTTGGAGCCGGTACACCAACCCAACTGGGTCACGAACGCTTCTCTGTTGTGGGCGCACCGCCGCACACTCGCGCGGGTTGCGGGCGTTGCAATTCTGCTAAGTACGCTGATCGCTTTTCTCGTCCTTAAAAAACAATACGAATCCGTCGGTCGCATCATGCCGCCAGACCAGGGCAACTCCGGCGCAGCCATGCTCGCCGCCCTCGCTGGCCGCTCTCTTGGCGGTCTGGGCTCGTTGGCCGGTGGCCTGCTGATGAGCAAAACTTCGGGCGCGCTCTATATGGATCTCCTTCGCAGCCGCACGGTCAGCGACAAACTGATAGATCACTTCGACCTGCAGAAGGTGTACCGCAAGCGCTACCGCATCGACACCGAGAAATATCTCTCCCGCCACACCGTGATCGTTGAAGACAAGAAGAGCGGAGTGATCAGTCTCACTTACACCGACACCGACCCCGTTCGAGCCAGGGCGATTGCTCAAGCCTATCTCGATGAATTGAACGGTCTTCTTACTCGATCGAACACCTCATCTGCTCGCCGCGAGCGCGAGTTCATTGAGAAGCGCCTCGTCAGCGTGCAGGCAGACCTGTTGCAGGCAGAGAAGGCTCTCAGCGAGTTCTCCAGTGTCAACACAACTCTCGACATCAAGGAGCAGACGCATGCCATGGTGGAGGCCGGCGCGAGGCTGCAGGCAGAGGTCATCGTAGGCCAGTCTGAATTGGATTCTCTGGAACAGATCTACGGCAACGAAAACGTGCGCGTGAAAGCAGCGCGCGCGCGCATCGGTGAGCTACAGCGCGAACTCTCAAAGATGAGCGGTACCAGCGCAGCTCTCCCGGAAACCGATGCAAAGCCGGATAGCGCAGAGGCCGGAAGCATGTATCCTTCGTTGCGCCAGCTTCCCCGGCTGGCGGTGCCGTATGCCAATCTATACCGCACCGTTCGCATTCAGGAAACAGTCTACGAACTTCTCTCGCAGCAATATGAGATGGCTCGGATCGAGGAAGCAAAGGACACTCCGGTCGTCAGCGTAATCGATGTACCCCTGGTTGCCGAGAAGAAGTCATTTCCTCCGCGTCTGCTCGTTATTCTGCTGCTGACCGCGGTGTCAGTGGGGATCGCATCCATCTTCCTCCTCGTGCGGAATGGCTGGAGACAAGTAAGTCCCGTCGATCCGCGCAAGATGCTCGCCGAAGAGATTGCTACCAGCATGCGAAGGCAGTTACGCCGGCTTCGAGTCCCAGGGGGCTCGCGATGAAGGCCCATCTTTCGAACGCACTCTATGGCGTCGTTGATTATGCCGCGTATCCGGCCGCAATGCTGTTGGCTGCACCGGTGATCCTCAGGCATTTGGGCATTGCCGAGTACGGGGTGTGGGTCGTAACCACCGCCGCAGTAAGCACCGGGGGCATCATCGCGTCGGGATTCGGTGACGCCAATATCCAATACGTGGCCAGCGCACGAGGACAAGGCAATGCCGATGCCTTCGGACATGCGGTGCGCAGCATGATCGGCATCAATATGTTGCTCGGAACACTGTGCGCGCTGATCTCCTGGGCGCTCTCACCACTGTTGGCGCGCCATATCGTTCCGTTGAATGCGGAGCTCCAATTGGCGTGTTTGTGGTCGTTGCGCATCGCCAGCCTGCTCATGTTAGTGCGTGCCATCGAGAGTATCTGCATCAGCACACAGCGCGCGTTTGAGCGTTATGGCGCAGCCGTGCGCATCAGCATACTCGGCCGTCTGCTCACCCAGGCTGCCGCCGTGATACTTGCGCTTCGAGGACTCGGGGTCGTCTGCATCATGGTGTTCACAGCGATCATCATGACGCTAGCGACGGTCGCGCAGCTCGCCCGCATACGGAATCATCTCGGCATCCCTTCTCTCTTCCCTGCGTTTGATAAAAATGTGACCTCCGCGCTGCTGGGCTTCGGAATATTTACCTGGCTCCAGGCGGTCGCGAGCGTCATCTTCAGCCAGGTCGATCGGCTGGTTCTTGGCGTCTCGCTCGGCGCATCGGTTGTCACTGCTTACGCGCTTAGCGTGCAGATTGCGCAACCGATCTACGGGATTGCAAGTTCAGGATTGCACTTCTTTTTTCCGTATCTCTCAGGACGCCAGGCATCTCTTCCCGCGACGCAGCTGAGAACGGCAGTCTTAACCGCGTTCTGCGCCAACCTGCTGTTTGTCTTTGCGAGTACAGCAGCTGTTCTTCTTTTCGGACGCGAAGTCCTTCGCCTATGGGTAGGCGAGGCTATCGCGCGGAACGCCTCCAACCTGCTCGCACCGATTGCATGGAGCTTTGCGTTACTCGGCCTCAATGTAACTGCCTACTACACCCTGCTTGCGTTCGGACGTGTGCGCACAGTCACCTTTGTAAGTCTAGCCGGCGGTGCGGTGATGCTGTTGTTGATGGTCTGGCTCCTCCCGATCATGGGAGCCCGCGGCGCGGCGTTGGCTCGCCTCGCATGTGGCGCTGCCACAGTGCTCCTCTATATTCCGGTGATTCGCATCCTCCGTGGCAGGCTCATCACTCCGGCCGGTACTACTAGCGCGGGCGTCGTATGGGAGGGACGATGAGCGCCGACTCCAGATCGATGGCCTTGAGCTATGCCGGCACGCCGCGGGCAATGCTGCTTCCTAAAACGGTCGGATTCTTCTTCTCCTTCCGCGTCTTCACCGTTCTTCTTTCGGTGCGGTTCCTGCAGCTGGATGCGCAGTCCGCGGCCGCAATCAACATAGTCTTCAACCTGCTTTTACTCGTTGTGGTCGCATTCCATTCCATGGGTCCAGCGCCAGCGACTCTGATGTCAACGTTCAAAGTTCGGTCGTTCCGGTGGGTCGTCGTATTTCTCAGCTTCTCTTTCATCAGTCTCTTCTGGACCGCGGCGGTCTCGGTACCAGCCGCGTTCGCATACTGGTGTGCCATGGCAGCAGACGTGATGATCGTCGTACTCCTGCTTCGCACCGGCCCAGAAAGCGAGATGACCACTTCTCTCATGGAGGGCTACGTCATCGGCGCTTGTTGCGTCGCGCTTGTTGCCTGGATACTCCCTGCACAATCCGACCTTCGTCTGGGAGATGAAGAGCTTCTGGGACCAAACCAAATTGCTTATGTCTGCGGCCTCGCCGTATTCCTTGCGCAATATCTCATGAATCGGCGTGCGTCGGAAGCTGGAGGCTGCCTGCGGCATTTCTGGCGATCACAGTTCTGCGCAGTCTGAGCAAAACGACGATCGTTGCGCTTATCGCCGGCGAGGTGGTCTTGCTGGCAAAGGACCGATCCATTGCCGCCGAAGACGAAGCTGGTGATCGCCGCTGGCGCCCTGCTGGTCTGTCGCCGTGTTTTGGAATTTGTTGAGTGCTTACTTTGAGATCTATAGCAACGCTGGCAATCAGGCCGAGACGCTGACCGGAAGGCTCGGGATTTGGGCCATCATCTTAGATAAGGCCATTGAACAGCCGTGGATCGGCCACGGCTTTCATTCGGTGTGGAAGGTTATCCCGCCCTTTGGTCCGGATCAATTTGAACCTCGACATGCGCACAACGAGCTGCTGCAGCAGTTTTATGCCTACGGCGTCGCCGGCGTTGCAATCCTGATTGGGCTCTACGCAAGCTTTTACCGGCAGATCCGGAAGCTTTCAACGGGCCCGGTGCAGAGTTTGCTCTTCGGCCTGTTCACTTTTGGCATCGTTCGCGGACTGGCCGACACCGAGGCCTTTGATCTCTCTCTCCCGCTTTGGGCGATCACCCTGATCGGCGTGACATTAGCACGAACTGAATCCTCCTCCGTGGTGCCGACCCTGTTGGGAGATCATCCCTCATGAAAATCCTGATCGCGGCAGTGGCTGCTTCCCCACATATCTCCGGAGTTTCCCGCCATGCTGCGAACCTCGCTCGATGCCTGGTCGCCAATGCGGATGTTTCAGCTGTACATCTGGTCGTCGCTGAATGGCAGGTCGATGCTATCAAGAGCGTTCTCCCGACGGACGATGTCAGGTTGCAGCTTCAAACGGTTTCCATCGGAAGAAGCTCGCTCAGTAGAAATCTGTGGTTCTACAGAAAACTGCCGGTCCTTGCCGCCCGGCTCGAAGCCGACATCGTTCACCTCACATATCCGGTCCCGCTTCATCGGAACGCGTTCCATTGTCCGACGGTAGTCACTCTTCACGATCTCTATCCGTATGACATTCCGGAGAACTTTGGCTTTCCGAAAGTGTTCTTCAATCGCGTAATCCTGCAGCAGTGTCTGAAATCGGTCGATGCCATTAGTTGCGTCTCAGACAGCACAAGGCAGGCTCTTGCAATCCATGCTTCGTCTGCGATCAGCGGGAAGGCTGTCACGATTTACAACTGCGTCGAGCCGCCCCCGGGCATAGCCAAGAATGGTCCTATTCCTGCATGGAGGGGCGAACCATTCCTGCTCTGCGTTGCCCAACATCGCCGCAACAAGAATGTGGTCCTCGCGATTCAGGTCTTCAAAGAGTTACTTCTTGGCGGAGAGATTCTTCCTCAGACCCGTCTCGTGGTCATTGGAATCACTGGACCCGAGACGTCACGAATTAGACAGTTCATCCAGGAGTCTGGCTTAGAGGACGGGGTCGTGTTGCTGCAAGGGGTAGAAGATGCAGAACTGCAATGGTGTTACGGACATTGCCAGCTGCTTCTGGCTCCTTCTCTGGTCGAGGGCTTTGGTCTTCCCGTGGTCGAGGGAATGTTCCACCGTTGTCGGATCGTATGTTCCGACATCCCGGCGTTTCGGGAGATCGGCGGTTCCTACTGTCATTATGCCTGGCTGGGGCCGGAAGCCGAACAAGCATTCTGCGATGCCGCTCGCTTCGCATTGATACGCGTCAGGTCACGCCCGCCCGCAACGGAGCGCTTTTCGGGTGCCGTCGTTGCCGAGGCGTCATTGCGGCTCTATACCCGCCTTTATGAGGCGCACTCCGTCAGCAGAGAGCGCGGCTACCACATTTCGATTCCTCCATTAAGGAAAGGGCAATCATGAACGCCGTAGTAAAGGCTCCCAAAGCGCATGTCCTTGGCATTGCCATCGACGCCATCAATATGGACCAGGCAGTCGCGAAAATCGCGCAGCAGTTACAGTCGCGCAGTAAAGGTTACGTCTGCCTCTGCGGGGTCCACGGAATTATGGAAGCGCAGCGCGATCGTGATGTAGCGAGAGCGTTTGCGGGAGCGTCGCTGGTTGTCCCTGACGGAATGCCAACCGTCTGGGTCGGCCGTCATCAGGGCAATTCCGAAATGGAGCGCGTCACCGGTCCTGACCTGATGCTTGAAATCCTTCGCCGGAAGGAGTTTCGCGGCTACAAACACTTCTTCTGTGGAGGCAAAGACGGCGTCGCCGCAGAACTCAGGGATAAATTGCACGCCAAATATCCCTGGGTGCAGATTGTCGGCGTCCACACACCCCCTTTCGGGCCGATGTCATCGGCGGAGGAGAAAGAGTTCGTCGCTACCGTCCGCCGCTTGCGGCCCGACATCGTTTGGATCGGGATCAGTACTCCGAAACAAGAGCGCTTCATGGCGCGGTACCTGCCTCTCCTCGATACGACACTTATGTTTGGAGTCGGCGCTGCCTTCGATTTTCATACCGGCCGCATCTCCGATTGCGCGGAGTGGATCAAGCTCGCGGGCCTTCAGTGGTTTCACCGCCTGCTGCAGGACCCTAAGCATCTGTGGAAGCGTTATCTGCGGAACAACCCAGCTTTCATGTGGCACATCGCGTTGCAACTCACCGGCCTTCGCTCCAATCCGCCGCCGCCTGGTCTGGAAGCTCAAGTAACACAGCCAGCGACATTCGCCGATCCTCGATCCGCGACCCCGTGAAAGCTCGGATTTTGGCTATTCACTTGCTGTGAATAAACGTTCTCTGGTTCGGGGTTCAAAATGTCACTTCTTTGTCATTTTGCGATTTCGGTCAGGATCGGCGTCTTTGATAATGGAAACTGATAGAGAGACCTCATTTTGGGGTCTCCCTAAACCAAGTTGGAGAAGATGTGCATGAGCCTGATCCTCGTCATCGAAGATGATCCTCGCATCCAGAGGGCGCTCCGGAGGCAATTTACAGCGGAAGGTTATGAGGTTCATGTTGAGGGCGAGGGGCCATCGGGCCTCGCTGCCTGTAAGAGCTTGCGGCCGGCCACCGTGGTTCTGGATCTGATGCTGCCTGGTCTCTCTGGCCGCACAATCTGCAAAGAGATCAAAGCCTGGTCCAACGACACGCCGGTTATCGTCTTAAGTGCCGTGGCCGAAGTCGCCGACAAGGTGCTCTTGCTTGAAACCGGCGCGGACGACTACATGACAAAGCCCTTCAGCCCTCGCGAACTTCTAGCGCGGGTCCAATCGATGATGCGTCGAGCGGGAAAAAAAATTGGAGGTCGCACCGATGGCTTTGGAGACGTCTCGATCAACTTCTTAACCATGGAGATCCACAAGGCCGGAAAACTCGTCGCGCTCACCGCGCACGAATTCAAATTGCTGCGCTTCTTTCTCGATAATCCGGGCCGGGTCGTCGCCCGCGAAGAGCTGCTCAGCGATGTCTGGGGGCTCAATTTCCACCTCACGACTCGCACGGTGGATAATCAAATACTAAAGCTTCGTCAGAAACTTGAACCGGATCCGGCAAATCCAGTTCATTTCAAAACGGTTCATGGAATAGGCTACAGGTTTGTCCAGCAAGCTTGAGAGTCAGAAGAGTCTCGATACGATCGGGAGTTTATGAAGCATTGGCGGATGCGCACGACGCTGATGGTGTCGCTCCTGGCCGTCTCGCTTGGGCTCACGGCGACTTGTCTGTTGATCATCCGGATCAGCGTCCAACAGGAGATACGCAAGGGTCTCGACTCGGATCTCGACCACTCCCTCAGCACATTTCACAACATCGCTAATCAGCGAAATCAAATGCTCTCCCGCGAGGCAGCCCTTCTGGCCGATCTGCCGAGCCTCAAGGCCCTTCTCAGCACTCAGGACGCGCATACGATTCAAGATGGCAGCGGGGAATTTTGGACCATAAGCGGTAGCGATTTCTTCGCTCTTTCGAGCCCAACTGGAAAGCTCTTCACCTATTCGAATAAAGGCGACCGGCTCGATAACGCCCTGGTCGTGCCAGGCCTCCAGTCCTGCATGTCCAGCTCCGATGATCCATGCATGATCGCCTTTGGTCAGAGCCTTTACGAGCTCTCGATCCAGCCGCTCTCGTTCGGTCCGCCAAAGAACGGCTCACAGCTCGGTTATGTGATCCTCGGCTATGCTATCGACCACCAGGTGGCAAGAGAAGTGAGCGATGCCTCGGCTGCCGAGGTGGCCTTTCTTATCGACGGCGAGGTTGCCGCAACGACCCTGCCTGAGGCGCGACTCTCCGATCTTCGACTCCGCAGGGAGACTCTCGAAGCAAAGAACCCTGCTCCGCAAAGGATTCAAATCGGCCACGAAGCCTACGTGGCAACCGCGACCACGCTTTCTGCCGTAGGTCGTTCCGAGGTCCGGTTGGTCGTACTCAAGTCCTATGACCGGGCCAGCGAATATCTTCACCGCGTCAATCAATGGGTCTTGGCGCTGGGGCTCTCTGCCCTGGCCATCGGGATATTGTTGGCCGTAGCAATCTCACGCACGGTCACACGGCCTCTGGAGGCCTTGGTAGCCGGCTCGCGGGCACTTGGCCAAGGTGACTTCAACTATCACCTCAGCACCGACGGCGCGATCGAAGTACGTGAACTGGCTCTTGCTTTTGATCGAATGAGGGATGAGTTGAAACGTACCCAGGGCGAACTCATTGAATCGGACCGGTTGGCGACGATTGGCCGCATGGCAAGCTCGGTCTCCCACGATCTTCGCCACCATCTCTCAGCAATATATGCCAACGCAGAGTTCATGAGCCTCTCCCAGACCGGTGGCGAGGAGCGGGCAGAGTTGCTCGGGGAAGTTCGAGATGCCGTCCAGGATATGACCGATCTTATCGAGTCATTGCTGCTCTTCAGTCAGACGGGTCAGGTGCTCCACCTAAACTACGAACCCATCGCTGCACTCGTTGAACACGCGGTGCATACGGTCTGCCGGCATCCGGAGTGTCGCGACGTTCGCATCCTCATGGGCAACCTTGAGCAGGTGAGCGCCTGGGTCGATCGCGGCAAGCTGGGAAGGGCCGTTTATAACCTGTTGCTCAATGCTTGCCAGGCTGCCAGGAAGGGCGGCACCGACCCGGTCGTTCTTGTAACCCTCTCCGAGGACGAGGAGAAACTGCGGATCGGAATTTGCGACAGTGGACAGGGAGTCGCACCAACGATCCGTCAGACCCTCTTTCAACCTTTCGTGAGCGCCGGAAAACAGAATGGCACCGGACTTGGTCTCACTCTCGCCCAGCATGTCGCACAGGAACATGGCGGTGAAGTACGGCTGGAAGAATCGGCTCCGGGCAAAACCGTATTCAGCATCCTGCTATACAAACAAGCGATGCAGACGCTCGCGCGGACGCATTCGGAGCCGGCAAACATAAATTCCCAGGGGCAAGAGGGCACTCCCGGCGTTGTCGACAGAGAGTCCAGACAGGAGCAGCTGTGAACCGCTTACCGGCTCATTCGTCTTATCGTGTTTTCTCCCATCCAGGAATAACATGGCTCTTCTTATCGTTTTGTTGCGTCACTACCCTCGCCGGTCAAACCTCGAATGGGTCACGGCCCGCGCAGGCAACATCCGGCACTGACGCTCAACATATGGCCGACATTGAAAATCGACTCGATGTCGTCACGGACGCTCTTGAGAAGACCCAGGAGACACTACAGAAATCCATGTTGGAGATACAGACTCTGCGCGCTCAACTTGATGCCCTGCGCTCCAAGACTCCAGCCATCGCAAAGGCCGCCGGTGCCCCCCCATTAGTTAATGGTGAAATAAATGGTCCTGTCGTCGCAGCCGGCAACGATACACCCAAGGATGATCTTCAGTCATTGCACGAGCAGGTCGACGCCATGCAGGAAGAGATTAAGCAGCATGAGCAGATTAAAGTTGAGTCTTCGTCAAAATATCCGGTTCGGCTAACTGGCCTGATCCTCTTCAATGCATTTTCCAATGCCGGAGTAGTCGACAACACCGAACTGCCAACTCTCGCGCTGCCGCGCCAGCCAGGCTATTCTCACGGAAGTACCGGAGCCACGATGAGCCAGACTCTCGTTGGCCTGGAAGCGACCGGGCCCACATTTGCCGGCGCCCGGAGTTCAGCTGCCGTGAGCATGGATTTCTTCGGCGGAGCCACTACGAACGACTATGGTTACACCACTACTTCTGGTGTGGTGCGCATGCGCCAGTCGCAGATTGCTTTGGACTGGCGCAATACCACGTTGCAAGCCGCCTACACAGGGCCGCTAATTTCGCCTCTTTCGCCAACGTCTTACGCGACCGTAGCCGAGCCCGGCTTCGCCGCCTCGGGAAATCTTTGGACTTGGTCGCCGCAGGTGCGACTTGAACAGCGGCTTCCATTATCGGAAGACCACAGTATCGGACTCGAAGCCGGTCTGCTCTATCCGGAATCTCCTAGTTATACTTCTGGCCAACTCGATAGCCCTGTCGAATCCTCCCGCCATCCCGGCTACGAAGGTCGCGTTTCCTATCGGGGCGACGAGAGTACGACCGGGACTGGCCACCGCTTCGCGCTCGGCATCGGCGGCTACTCCGCCAGTCAGTATTACAACAGCTCCACGCAAATTCACTCCTGGGCGGTCACCGCCGACTGGCTGGTCCCGCTCTTCAAATGGTTCGAACTCAGCGGAGAGTTCTATCGCGGAAATGCACTCGGAGGTCTGGGCGGCGGTCTGTATAAAGACACGCTCACTGGCGCCAACGTGATCACGGGTCTTCCGCAAACGAATGGGGTCGAGACGGTCGGCGGTTGGAGCCAATGGAAGGTCCGCTTCAGCCCGACACTCGAGGCCAACGCCGGTTTCGGCATCGACGACGCCATGACAAGCAGCTTTGAGGGACTCGTCCTGATGCCTGGAGGCAACTCGCTGCAGCAATATGCTCGCAATAATTCCTTCGTGGGTAACTTCATCTATCGTCCGAGGACGTACCTGATTTTTTCTCCGGAATATCGACACTTGGAGACTTGGCCCTACGATGGGCCAGCGAACGTCGCGAATATCTTCACTTTGAGCGTGGGTTACCAGTTCTGATCCGAACCGCATATCAGAGAGCAATCATAGTGATCGCTTGGAAGGGGAGAAGGTGGCCAATATTTTGAGGGCGCGTATCGAAGCACTACTTCTCTCTTTGATGCTGATGCCCGCTCTCGCGCAGTCGCAGGTGCTTGAGGTCACAGCTCGCATGCAAGTAGATCATCGCCACGAACGCAGCACGCCCGAGCATGGCTCCTCTGAAGATGTCGTCGTGTGGCTGACTCCGGAACAAGAAGCATCTATTCCTGTCGCGCCTCCCAAGGCCGCCGGCTACACGTTGGCCCAGCAGGGCAAGCAATTTATCCCCCACCTATTGGTTGTGCGAACAGGAAGCAGTGTCGATTTCCCGAATCTTGATCCCTTCTACCACAATGTATTCTCGCTTTTTAACGGGAAGCGCTTTGACCTCGGGCTATACGAGTCGCACAGCACGCGTTCGGTGCGTTTCGACCGCGAGGGCGTCTCTTATATCTTCTGCAATATTCACCCGGAGATGGGAGCAGTTGTCATATCGCTTAGTACGCCCTACTACGGTGTGTCGGCGGCCAGCGGCACTGTCGTCATTCACGCTGTCCCCCCGGGAAATTACCGCCTTAATGTCTGGGCGGAGAACGTGCCCAACGATGCTCTCAACGCGCTTTCCCGGAACGTTGAAATCACACCCCAGAAAACCGACTTGGGTTTCTTTCATCTCCAGTCAAGCGGAGACATGATGAGTCACCATAAGAACAAGTTCGGCGACAACTACAACGCCCCTCCCCATGATCCCTACTAGGGATGCTAAGGCTCCTCCCCGGAGCGACCTCCGCGCGATCTGTTTTACATAAATACTGTTATCTGCAGCACCGCTTCGATCTTGTCACGGCTCTATCATCCTTTACCGAGTCCGCATAAGCAGACATCTTGCGCAGGCCTTCCATGCTCAGTGGCCCTTGCGATGCCTTGGCAAACAGATTCAGAATGAGGAACTTCATGCCCAAGATCTCCGCCAAAAGAACGGGTACGCTCGCTCCTCTTGTGGGCCGCGAAACTGGCCGAGGGAGATGTCTCGCAACCATTCGGAAACCTTCTCACCGGTCTTGGAAGCGGCTGACTCAATCTCGGAAAGCTCCGCCTCGGTGAGGCGAGTAGCGATGGACTTCACGCGGTAGGCATCGGTCGCTGTCGATAAACTTGGAACGGAGGTCATTGGCTGTTGCAGCTTGCTGTCGGGAGAGGCCATTAGCGAAGACCACCTGCTGGAACTTTCCTAATAATCGCTTTGATGCGCTCAGCGTCGTGAGTGTCTCAATAAGCGATCTACCGGATAGGAGGATCATGAGGATTGATGGTCATGCAGATCCAGTCACATGGCATGTTTACGCAGGTGAACGCCAGAACACGCTCTATTGAAACTGAAGACCTTGACATGCCCGTCAAAATCGACGCTCCACAGGACCCATTCGGGGATGACGTGTCACTTTCCATCCGGTGCGAAGCACCGTAGTGGTCTCGCGAATCTCAGCTGGGGGCGAACAAATGCGATGAGAGGTTTATTGACTGAACTTGAATCGATACGAGCTAACGGCCAATCTGGCGAAGAGTAGACCAGAGCCACCACCGCCAGGTTCCAAAGCAAAAGAATAAATATCACAACTTAAGATATCCAGTACAAAACATAGCTCCAGGTTCCGCGACGCCGAAAGTAGTTGGCGATGGAAGTGGTGGCGACCACAAAGAGGGTAAGGGCAAACATGCCAACGGCGATGATCCCAGAGACTCGCACCCCAAGAGAATAAATTAGCTGGCGCGAATTGTCCTTGAGGACGAAATATCTGCAGCACAACTGAAATTGACGTATGTCCCACTTTCCTACAGTTCAATAAAACGAAGCTAGTGGCCAGAGTTCGATCGTCGACTGCGGGGCGTTGCCCACTAGCGATAATTTGCATAAAGCGGTTGCACCGGTCTAGTTCTCCAACCCTGGAAGCGCTAGATAGCGCCTGACGCGGCCTCCCGATCTTTTCCTTTCCAATGGATTGTGCTAGGGCTTCCAAGCATCAATCTAGCGATCCGAGACACCATAATCTGCTCTAGATGTGAGGTCTGCCATGCTTTTGCCAACCGGTTACGGCAGATCAATAGGGCCAAAAATAAGCCCAGACACGCGCAAATTTGCATTCCCGACAAGGCCCGTGCATCTCACGGACATTCTTTCGAACTCCAAACGTCTTCGGCTCGAGACGGCGGCGCTGCGGCGACCGTGTCGGGACTAAGGTCGTGAACTGCCTCTACCAGGTAACTGATACAGCACGTAGATCAGGAGGAGCAGGCAAAGGCCTGCCCCGCCCTAGTAGCCGACGCCGGGACCTATGTAATATCCTCCACCGGTTGGAAAGTCGATAGATACGAAGTTTATGACGATTGGAGTCGCGCGCGGAAGCGGCGCGAGGCCAGGATCGAGTCGTGAGTCTGGAAACTCTGAATCCTCGGTAACTGGGATCAAGTAGACTCTCAGTAATCCAGGCACATGGTCATAAGAGGGATGGGTATGGACCCGATAGTGCAAAGCGCTTTGTCCGATGCTCGAGGCCATCTTCATGGTTCGCAATCGCCCGACCTTTTCTCCCGGCTTATTCGTGAGTGCAAGAGCCGCGAGCCGATTCCGGTCGCGGTTTGCTGGCCGTGCAGCGAGGTATCTCTCGCGGGAGCGATCGAGGCCGCCGAGGCAGGGCTGATTCGTCCGAAACTGGTTGGGCCGAGTCGCGAGATTCGCGCGATTGCTACGGGACTTGGTCTCAGCCTTGCTGCTTATGAGATCGAAGATGTTTCTTCAGAGCAGGAAGCTGCCATCCGTTGCACGGAACTCTGCCGTTCCGGCGCCGCACTCGCGTTGATGAAGGGAAGTCTGCACACCGACTTGCTGATGAAACATGTTCTGCAGAAGGAGGGTGGCCTCCGGACTGCCCGGCGAATCAGCCACGTCTTCATTCTGGAAGCTCCACTCTATGACCGCGCCCTATTGATAACCGACGCCGCGATCAATATCTATCCCAACCTGGAGGACAAGATCGATATCGTGCAAAATGCGATCGATCTCGCCCATGTGCTTGGCGTGCCTGAACCCAGAGTCGCGATTATGTCGGCCATTGAGACCGTGAATCCAAAGATCATTTCTACCCTCGACGCAGCCGCGCTGTGCAAAATGTCTGAACGGGGCCAGATAACAGGGGCGATTCTCGACGGACCGCTGGCGTTCGATACCGCCGTGAGCAAAGATGCCGCCATCGTGAAGAAGCTAAAGTCGCCGGTAGCCGGTGAAGCCGACATCCTGCTGGTGCCTGATCTCGAGTCCGGCAATATGCTTGCCAAACAGTTGGAATACCTGGGTGGCGCGCGCCTGGCGGGAATTGTCGTCGGCGCCAAGGTGCCGATCATCCTGACCAGTCGAGCCGATTTGCCGGAGTCGCGTGTGGCTTCCTGCGCTGTCGCCTGCATGGTCGTTCATGCCGGCCTGAACTCATAGTCCGAACGGGTAATGCTGGCTCGCAACACAGGCGGTATGTCGTCAAGGCGACAGACCGTATCAGCCCACTTGTGACGTGTGTCAGAGCCGATTTGCCGCGTCTGGTAGTATGTTGCCCAAGTGAGCGCCGGAAAATAATAACGGGTTGACATGTGAGGAAGCAGTAGTCATTCTATTTGCGACCACTACTTGAGGCCAAAACGCATGCGGCGTCCCCTCCTTGTCGTAGCGACACTTGTGCTGTTGAGCGCGAGCGGCTACTTGGCCTTGGGCCAGGCGGGTAGCGAGGTCCACGCACAGACCGCTACGACCCCCTCAAAAGCTACGGTGAATCCTGACAACTTCGTCGGAGCAGAAACGTGCGCTGCCTGCCATGAAGACGTCGCCAAGAAATTCAGCTCTAACCCCCACTGGAAACTTGCCCTCACCCACGGGGGAAACGGAGTAACTTGCGAGGGTTGCCATGGTCCGGGCAAAGAGCACGTCGATGGCGGGGGGGACGTAACAAAGATCTTTCAGTTCTCCAAAGCCTCAGTAAAACAGATCGACTCCACCTGCCTCGGCTGCCACGCAGCGGCCCACCCCAACTTTGAGCGTACCGCCCATGGTGAGGCCAAAGTCGGTTGCACCGGCTGCCACAGCGTGCATACTTCCGTGGCCGACACGGAATTGCTTAAGGTCGCTCAGCCAAAGCTCTGCTATGGCTGCCACACCGACGTCAAGGGAGCATTCGAAGAGCCGTTCCATCACAAGGTGAACGAAGGGCTTATGCAGTGTACAGACTGCCATAATCCGCACGGCACCTTTAAGACCAATCTACTGAAGAGCAGCGCGGACCAGAACGCAGTTTGCGTGAAATGCCATGCCGACACCGCGGGGCCTTTTGTCTATGAGCATCCGCCGGTGAAGATCGATGGCTGCGTCTCATGCCATACCCCTCACGGGTCGATCAACGCGCGCTTACTTACTCGTAACAATGTCAACACGTTATGCATGCAGTGCCATACGGCGTCGATGAACTTCAACGCGCCGGGCACGCCCTCGTTCCATAACCAGGCCAATCAATACCAGGCCTGTACGGTTTGCCATGTTCAAATACATGGCTCCAACGCGGACAGCAGTTACTTCAAGTAGAAGGGGACTAGGATGATCAGCGCGTTCACTTTGCCGCCGCTCCTGCTCAAACTGCCCCGCACGGCCTTTTTTGCTTCCTGGATGTCTAGTGCCTTCGCGCTGGGTGCCGCCACTATCGCTGTCGCGCAGGCAACCACGCCGCCACCCACAACCGCGCCGTCTGCCCCGGCAGCCAACGATACTCCGCCCGCCCCCGGCGACAATGTTCGATATGGATACACCATCCACCAATCGATCGATTTCGGTGGCCGCATTGTGGAGCAATACGGGAACGAATCAGTCTACGACTCGATGGTCAATCTGCAGTCCGGGCCGCGCATTCTGGACCAGTCTCTGGATATGCGGGCGGTCGATCCCTCCAAAGCGCTGCTGTTCGACCACCTGTTCACGAGCAGCTTCGGGTACGGCGGCGATCCGATCGACGTCACTATTTTGAATTTTTCCAAAGGGAAGATCTATGACTTCCGGGGAAATTTCCGCCGCTACCGGCAGTATTTCGACTACGAGCTCCTGGCCAATCCCCTGATACCTCCAGCGTCGAACCCGTTCGTACCAAGCTTGCAGTCGCCCCACCTCTACAACACGGTGCGGCGAATGACTGACCTCGCGCTGACCATTGCTCCGCTATCGCCGATCAGCGTTCGCTTTTCCTACTACCGGAACATCAACGAAGGCCCCACTTACAGCACGATCCACGTGGGCACTGACGCTTTGCTCACCCAGGATTGGGAAAACCTTACCAATAATTACGACGCCGGCATCGACTGGAAGCTGAACCCAAAGACAGTTCTCAGCTACGACGAATTCGTCACCCAATACAAGGGCGACACCAGCTGGCATCTCACCGGCTTGAACTATCAGCTCGCCAACGGCACGCCCGTGAGCCTGGGCGTTGAGCTTTCTTCGGTATGGGGCACGCCCTGCGCCGCTCCGTTTCTTGCGGACGGAACCGTAAATCCGACCTGCAACTCATTTCTTTCCTATGATCGGTACGCACCTACGCGTGCGATCTTCCCCACCGAGCGGCTACTGTTCCAGAGCACGTCGCTGCCCCACTTCACCATGAACGGAAGACTGCTCTATACGGGAGCCAACAGCACTCTCAACAACTTTTACGAGTTGTTCAACGGTCTCGTATCTAAGTCGGCGGTCCGCCAGACACTGGTGACCGGCTCGGCCAAGACCCAGCGCATCAACGTGAATGGCGACTTCGCCGTTGCCTGGCAGGTCACGCCAAAGATCACAGCGACGAATCTTTTCAGCTATTGGGACTTTACGACGCCGGGACACAACACTTTTACCGAGACCGATTACGCTGGAACCACTCTACTCACCCCTCCCGGTGCGACCACTACAACCACAACGTCCGACGCTCAGTTCCTCAACCAGAAGACCAAAGCCAATACTTTCGTTGTCGCCTGGGATGCGGCTGCCCGGGCCAGCCTGTCGGTCGGCTTCCGCTATCGCTCCCGCCTGATCGGCGAATCGGACAGCGACCTTATTCCGATTCATGAGGATTGGGGGCTCTTTGGGGCCGCGCTTCGTCCCACGCCGGAGTGGCGGGTCAACTTCAATGTCGAAGCCATGTACGCTGACAGATCCTATACTCGCATCAGCCCGCGTCAACTTCAGCACTACGTCGTCCGGTCGACATATAAACCGCGAAACTGGCTTACCTTTACTGGCGCAGTGAATATTCTGGAACAGCGCGACAACGTCGCAACCGTCAATTATCTGGCCCACAATCGTAATTATTCGTTTGGGAGCACGATCGCTCCAGGCGAGCGCTGGTCGCTCGATCTTAACTACGGCTACGACGACGCCTATTCGAGCGTGATTGAGTGCTATGCGTCAACTCCAGCGCCACCCACGGCGGGCGTGGCGCCACCCGTCTGCGTGGACGCGGGTACGCCCTACCTGAGCACGGGCTACTACAACGCTCCCGTCCAGTACGGCTCGGTCGGCTTTATGTTTACGCCGATAAAACGGGTTCACTTCAACGGCGGATATCGTACGACAACAGTGAACGGAAATACCCAGGCAGTCAATATTCGCCAGGTGCCGGGGTCGCTGCAGTCGCTGTACCAGTCGCCGTATGCGAAAGTGGTTGTCGATATTGCGCCAAACTGGCAGTGGCGGGGGGAATACAACTACTACGGCTATGGTGAGGGAACGCCGGTTGGGCCGACGCTCCCGCGAAACTTCAACAGCAATATATGGACGCTTGCAGTCAATTACCAGTTTTAGCGGTAGAGTTATCTGGCAGTTCCAAATCATAATGAAGGAGATTGAACCGTGAGGCATTTAATCGGAGTTGCACTCGTCGGCGCCCTTGCAGTATCGGGAGCCGCCGTCAGTCATGCACAAGACGCTGGAGCCGCCACTTACAAGGCCAAATGCGCCTCCTGCCACGGGGCGGACGGCTCGGGTAATACACCGGCCGGAAAATCCATGAAAGCCGTGCCCTTCAAATCGCCGGATATAGTCAGCGCGTCCGACGACGATCTGATCGCGGACACCAAGAAGGGCAAAGGCAAGATGCCGGCTTACGCCGGCAAGCTGACTGACGCGCAAATTAAAGACGTCGTCGCTTACATTCGTACATTGCAGAAATAACAGAGGCGCGGATGGCGGAACCGGGGCAACAAAGCCAGGGTCGGTTAAGGCCGCTCCTCTTTTACGGCAATAATCCCGTCAGCTTGATTGGCGGAGCGCTCACCAGCGCCTCCGCCTTCACTCTGCTTGGCTTTTGGGTCGTTGAGTTCTTCGGCCACGGTGGCTCCGCGAATCCCTATCTCGGCATTCTTTTCGATCTCGATTCTTCCCGGCCTGTTCGTCCTGGGCCTGATTCTGATTCCGATTGGAATATTCTTCCGGAAGCGTTCGCTCGCTGCCGCCGGCAAAATTCCTACGAACTTTCCCGAGATCAACCTGCGCGATCCGGTATTTCGTCGCGGCGTCGTTTTTGTTGTGGTCGCAACCTTCATCAACTTTGTTATCGTTGGCACGTCCAGCTATCGGGGCGTCGCTTATATGGACACTCCCTCTTTCTGCGGTACCTCGTGCCACGTGATGGAACCGGAGTGGAAGGCATATCACGTCTCCTCGCACGGCGGCGTAGCCTGCACTGAGTGCCACATCACCCCTGGCGTGCAGGGGTTTGTGAATGCCAAGGCTAACGGCACCAAACAGCTCCTGGCGGTTCTGACGAATAGTTATCCAAAGCCGATACTGCAGGAGGACAGGATTCCCGAGGCCCGGGACACCTGTCTCCATTGCCATAATCCGAGCCGATATATCGGCGACAAGTTAGTGGTGTCGGCGGCGTACGGTGATGACGAGAAGAATGCCGTCACCCGCTCACTGACCTTAGTTCACGTCGGGGGACGCGATTCCTTTTCTCATCTGAGCGGCATCCACGGCGCTCACATGGCCCATATGGAGTACATCGCCACCGACTCGACTCATCAGACCATTCCCTGGGTGAGCAAGACCAATGACGATGGTTCGACAACGGAGTTTCTCTCTACGGACCAGAAGGGGCCGGTGACCGGGCAAAAGCGCACCATGGACTGCATCGATTGTCACAACCGCGCCGCTCACTCCTTCACCACACCCGAAGAAGCGCTCAATCGCCACATGGCGCAAGGCAGCCCAAGTGCGTCACTGCCGTTTGTTCATAAAGAAGGGCTGACGCTACTGAAGGCGTCTTACGCTTCGCAGGAGGAAGCGCGAGAGAAGATAACTACGGGGCTCGAAAACTATTATCAGTCGCAATATCCAGCCGTGTGGAGCGGCCAGCGCGCGCAGATCGACCAGGCCGCCAAGACTCTAGCGACCATCTACGACAACAACGTATTCCCATTCATGAATGTGAAATGGGGCACTCACCCGAACAACATTGGCCACAATGACTACCCGGGCTGCTTCCGCTGCCACGACGGAAGCCATAACACCAAGGCCGGGGCGAGCATCAGCAACGACTGTTCACTCTGCCATAACCTGTTGATCAGTGGCGAGGCCAATCCCAAGCTGTTGGCCGACCTTGGCATGCAGCAGTAGCTGTGCCTGCCAGAACCGGCGAACGGAGACAGCTAATCGAATCTATACCCCGTCGGCGTCGCAAGATCGAAATGCCCAACTGGGGCATTCCCGTTTCCTATGCGGTCATCGCGGTTGTCGTAGCGCTTACGCTGCCGAGATTTGAAGACCGCTGGCTGCCCAGGATCGACTCTGGAATGAGCCCAGTCGCAGCCGTGGTGATGTACTCTTCGGTCGCGTCCGGCATGATGGCGTTGACGGGCGTGGTTTTTTCGCTGGCGTTCGTGATGGTCCAGTTCAGTGCGATCGCCTACTCTCCGCGGCTGGTTCACTGGATCGTTCGGGACCGCGTGCTGTGGCACTCCCTGGGCGTCTTCACAGCCACTTTCCTCTATGCTCTCGGGGCCATCGCCTGGCTGGATCGCAACCACTCCGGTAACAGCCCGTTTTTTAGCGGATGGTTGGTGATCGTTCTCATGTTGGCTAGCGTGGCGATGTTGGTCGCGCTCGTCGACAGGATCTCTATGTTCCAAGTCCGCCGAATGCTCAGTCTCACCGGGGACCATGGGAGGCTGGTGATCGAGAGCATGTATACGTCGCTGGAGGCCCCGATCACTATCCCGAGTACGGAAGAGCTCGAACGATATCCTGAGACCCAAACTGTGTTTCACCTTGGACGGCCGCGTGCGATCCAATGGTTAGATGAGAAAACCCTGCTCACCCTGTCCTCGGCGGCAGGGGGAATCATAGAGGTCGCCTCGCCAGCTGGAGACTTCGTCGTGGAGGGGACCGTTCTGTTGCGCGTTTTCGGAGGAACTCAGCATATTAATGAGAAGGCATTGAGACACGCATTCGGGATGGGAGGGGACAGGACGTTTGAGCAGGACCCCAAGTACGCCCTTCGATTGTTGGTCGATATTGCGATCAGGGCGCTCTCCCCGGCCGTAAATGATCCCACGACGGCAGTCCAGGCGCTCGATCAGATAGAAGATTTGCTCCGGCGCCTGGGTTCACGCCGGCTAGAGATTGACGCTACTCGCGACGCCGATGGCGCCCTCCGGTTGGTGATTCCGTGTCCGAGATGGGAGGATTTCCTGGATCTGTCACTCGAGGAGATCCGCTTTTATGGCGGGAATAATGTGCAGGTCATGCGCCGGATGAAGGCCCTAATCAGTGATTTGATTTCGGCGTTGCCTCATGAGCGCCACAGACCACTTCTACAATTTCAACGAAGGTTAGACGCCGGGATCGGCAAAGCCTTCGTGGACGCAGAAGACAGGCAGCAGGCTCTTATCGAAGACCGGCAAGGGCTGGGTCATCCGCGGAGACACACTTAGCCTGCTGCAGCATTCTCGCCGGCGTTCGCCCACAGAACAACAACCGATCGAGGCCCGACCTCATATTTCTGATCGTCAATAGAGGGTGATTCTTGCCAAGGTGCGATGTCCTGCGGTGTAGGTAAAGAAGTGTCGATCCACCGTTGCCAGGAATTCCCGTTTTGCGGGCTAGGCAGTTCGAATATCAGCGGCTCCCAATAGGCGTTGAAGATGAAATAGAAAAGCATCCTCTCGTTGATCGATTCACCGTAAACTGCTACGCTGCGCGAATGGTCGCTCCAGTCAGGCTGGTCCAGCTTGATCCCGTGCCAGCCTTTCGCGCTGTTGGCAAGCAGCTCATTCAGCGTCATGCGCTGACGCTCGGCGCTTTCATCTCGCAGCAGCCGCCGCGCAATGAGCAGCTTCACGAATCGGTGAACGTCAGCATGTTTCTCGAGCAAAGACCAATCGAACCAGTTCGGTTCACTGTCCTGACAATAGGCGTTGTTGTTGCCTAGCTGAGTCCGCCGGACTTCATCACCCATCAAGAACATTGGAATTCCGAGCGATAGCATTGTCACGGTCAGGAAATTCTTCACCTGCCGGTTCCGTAGTTGCTCAATTGCCGGGTCGTCTGTCGGGCCCTCCACTCCGCAGTTCCAGCTCTGGTTGTCGTTTCCGCCGTCCCTGTTGTTTTCGCCGTTAGCCTCGTTGTGCTTCTCGTTGTAGGAGACCAGATCATTGAGTGTGAATCCATCGTGGCAGGTTACGAAGTTCACGCTCTGTTCCGCTTCGCGTTCCTTGTGGCTGTAGATCTCGTGGCTGCCAAGCACTCGATCAGCAAAGTGTCGCAACGAGCCTTCTTCCCCACGGAAGAAGCTGCGTACGTCATCGCGGAAGCGCCCATTCCACTCTCGCCAGCTATCTCCGACGAAACTGCCGACCTGATAAAGTCCAGCGGCGTCCCAGGCTTCGGCAATCATCTTTGTTCCGGCGAGCGCTGGATCGGATTCGATATCCCACAGCACGGGCGGATTCGCCATGACGTGGCCGCGCGAATCGCGCGCGAGAATCGACGCAAGATCGAAGCGGAAACCGTCCACGTGCATCTCTTCCACCCAATAGCGGATGCTGTCGACGATCAGCCGCCGCACAATCGGATGATTGGCGTTGAGCGTGTTTCCAGTTCCGCTGTAGTTTGCGTAGCGTGAGCGGTCCTGCTCGAGAACGTAATAAGCGTTGTTATCGAACCCGCGAAAGCAGAGGGTGGGCCCGTTTTGATCGCCCTCCGCGGTGTGATTGAAGACAACATCCAGGATCACTTCAATCCCCGCGCGGTGTAGCGCCTTGACCATATCGCGAAACTCGTTCACCGGGCCGAGGGCATCTCGACGCGAACTATATGCCTGATGTGGCGCAAAGAAAGAGATCGGCGCATAGCCCCAATAGTTGACGCGCCCCGGAGGACAGTCCTGAACATCGAAGTGAAATACGGGAAGCAGTTCAACCGCAGTGATGCCGAGGTCTTCAAGATATGGAATCTTTTCGATGAGCCCACGATAGGTGCCTCGCGTCTCCTCACCAACGCCCGAACTGGGGTGCTGGGTAAAACCCTTCACGTGCATCTCATAGATGATCGTTCGCGAAGTAGGACGATCCAGCGGCGCGTCGCCCTCCCAGTCATACAGGCTTGAGTCCACCACCACGCTCTTCATCGCAGTCGCGGCGTTGTCGCCAGCCTTATGCGCCTCCTCACGAGAGAACGTTTGTGGAACAACAACTCCGCGACCGTATGGGTCGAGCAAGACCTTGGAACCGTCAAAACGCATTCCCGTCGGTGGGCTGAATGGACCCTGAACTCTATATCCATATATCTGTCCCGCCTGCACCCCGGGAACAAAAATGTGCCAGTAGTGATAGGTGCGGTTGATATACGAATCGAACGAGATCACACGGGAAGGCTGAGCATCGTCTTCTCGGTCGAACAGCAATAGCTCAATGGAGGACGCGTCGCGCGAATAGACGCTGAAGTTCACGCCGCTTCCCACCGGAGTCGCGCCCAATGGAGCGCTTTGACCACCACTGATCTCGATGGCAGGGCTTGGATCGATGACCGAGGATGTCGCTCTCAATTGCATTGCTCCCTCCTCGGGATTCTATGTTCATTCTTACCCAGAAGGGAGAATCGAGAGAGCGGCGCACATCCATCTGCGAATTGTTATTAAGACTGAGTGATGATTTACCGGGCACCGCTCGCTTTCAACCTATGCACGAAGAGCCCGAGTGATCTAAAATTGCGGCTGCAAAGGTGGAATCCATCGAGCTTCTGAAAGCATGCGGAGGGAAGTAGGCATGAATCCCAGAACAAAAATGCTGGCGTTAGGATTGCGACGTGCGGTGGGGCTTGTCTGTGTCATTGCCCTGGTACCGGGAGACAGCCTGGTGGCTATGCAGTCTGCCCCGCAGACCCAGGCATCCGCGCCAAAGGACCAGGCGGCAACGATTCCAGCAGATCAGCTCGATTCCCTGGTAGCGCCCATCGCTCTTTTCCCTGACCCGATGCTCGCTCAGGTGCTGGCTGCGTCCACCTATCCGCTTGAAATCATCCAGCTCCAGCAGTGGCTGGCCAAGAATCCCAAGTTAAAGGACAAGGCTCTGTCCGACGCCGTGGCCAAGCAACCGTGGGACCCGAGTGTTCAGCAACTCGCTGGGCTGCCTGACCTGGTCAAGCGCCTGGCCGACGATATCCAGTGGACTACCGACCTCGGCAACGCATTCCTGGCGCAGCAAAACGACCTGATGGAAGCTGTGCAACGCATGCGCAAGAAGGCCCAAAGCACAGGAAATCTGAAGTCCAATGAGCAACAGAAGGTGGAAACCAAGACGGTTGAGAGCAAGACCGTCATTGTTGTCGAACAGGCCAATCCTCAAGTTGTGTATGTGCCCTCCTACAATCCCACAGTGGTGTACGGAGCACCGATATACCCCTATCCGCCGATCTACTACCCGCCGCCGGGCTATTACGCGGCCGGGATGGCAATATCGTTTGGCGTCGGAGTCGCCATGGGCGCGTTCTGGGGTGGCGGCGGTTGGGGGTATGGTTGCGGCTGGGGTGGTAATAACGACATCACCATCAACAACAATTTCAACCGCAACACGAATGTAAATGGGGGCAACCGAGTTAATGGGGGCAACCGCCCGTCACAACAACCCTCTCGCGGAGGGGCTGGCGGCGTCGGCGGGGCTGGCGGGGTAGGCGGCGTAGGCGGCGCTGGAGGGGTTGGCGGAGCCGGCGGCGTGGGTGGGGTTGGTGGAGCTGGCGGAGTTGGCGGGGCCGGCGGAAATAAATGGCAGCACAACCCGCAACATCGCGGCGGTGCTCCGTATAGTAACCGGGCTACGGCGGACCGGTTTGGCGGGTCGGCCCGTGGAGACTCGCTGGCCAATCGGCAAGCCGGCGCCAAGAACCAGATCGGGCGCCAGGGCGGTAACGTAGGATCCAACCGCGGCGGAGCTGGGGGCGCCGGAGGCGCTGGCGGCCGTGGAAGCGTTGGTGGCGCTGGCGGCGCCGGCAATCGCGGAGGCGCAGGCGGAGCGAACAGTATCGGCGGCCGCAATGTGCCGAGCGGCGGAGGCGGAAACCGGGACGCCTTCGGAGGGGGGAACAGCGGTTTCAATGGATCGAGCGCGCGCGCCAGCAGCAACCGTGGATCCTCCAGCATGGGATCTCGTGGCGGCGGTGGTTCTCGTGGCGGCGGCGGTCGGCGGAGGTAAAGCATGGAATCTAGGAGCACTGAGATGAAGTCAACATATGCGAACAATCGGTTCCGCGGGTTTGCCTGGTTTGGCAGCGTCGTAGCCTGGGCATGTCTATCTGTGCCGGTGCATCTTGCTGCCCAGCAGTCCGCGGCAAAACCGCCTGCCGCTTCTGCCACTACTCGGTTTGCGGGCGCAATGGGCTTTGATACCCCGGAGCAGGCAGTCGATGCGTTGCTCAGCGCCGCCGACCCGTACAACAAGGAGAGACTGGCCCAGATATTTGGCCACAATTTCGACGACATCGTCCTCGTCAGCGAACCGGGTCAGGAACAGCAGCGCGCCGCCGATTTCTCCGCAGAGGCCCACGAAAAGAAGAGCGTTGCCGTGGATCCGAAGAACGGGAACCGCGCATTTCTCCTCGTAGGCAATGAGGAATGGCCGTTTCCCGTGCCACTCGTCAAATCGGGCGGCAAATGGTATTTCGACAGTAAAGCCGGACGCCAGGAACTCTTATACCGCCGGATCGGCTCCAACGAACTCGACGCCATTCAAATCTGCAATGGTTACGTCGAGGCGCAGCAGGATTACTCTCTCGAACCGCGCCAGGGTTATCAAGTAAACCAATACGCCCAGCGCATCGTCAGCACTCCGGGCACACAAGATGGCCTCGCCTGGCAAAATCCCGACGGAACGTGGGGGGGGCCGGTTGGCGAGAACATTGCGAAGGCCATCGCCCAGGGCTACAGCAGCCGGGAAGAACCGTACCATGGCTACTTCTTCAAGGTATTGAAGGGCCAGGGTCCTGACGCGCCGCTCGGACAATTGAACTACGTAATCGGAGGCGCGATGATCGGGGGTTTTGCCCTGGTGGCAGCGCCGGCGGAGTACCGTGTCACTGGAGTGAAGACCTTCATTGTCAGCAATGACGGCGTGGTTTACCAGAAAGACTTTGGCGCCAACACACTGGATGAGTTCAAGAAGATGGAGCTGTTCAACCCGGACAAATCCTGGACTCCTGTCGAGGACCAGTGAGGAAACCCGGTCGAAGTTGGATTTGAGTCTCATCCGCATTTCTCAGGAGGACTCTCGCCGTGACCACGGATCAGCCGACGCAGAATAAAGAACACATACATCGCGCCCTCGATGTCTCCATCCACGTCGGACTGGTCGTCCTGCTGACCGTTGCCTGTCTCATGATTCTGCGTCCCTTCCTCCCGCTGGTTGCCTGGGGAATTATCATTGCGATCGCCGTCTATCCTGCGTACCGGTGGTTGCGGAGCATCCTCGGCGGCCGTGGAAAACTGGCCGCGGTTCTTTTAGCGCTGCTTTTCCTGGCGGTTCTCCTGGTCCCGATTGCCCTGCTGACCGAGAACATGATGGAGGGTATTCAAAGACTGATCGTGAGCGTAAGGGACGGAACGATCGGTATCCCGCCTCCGCCCGCCAGCGTCGGAACATGGCCGATCATCGGCCCAACTGTGCAAAGCTTCTGGAATACGGCCTCGACGAACTTAACCGGCCTGCTGCAAGGCCTGACTCCTCAGATCAAAGCCATGATTCCCGGGCTGCTTTCTATTTCCGCCGGCATTGGACTCACTGGACTGCAATTCGTGCTCTCAATTCTGGTTGCGGCAGCTCTGCTTGCGAATGCATCGGGATGCGCCTCAGCCACGCGCTCATTGGCCAGCCGTCTGTTTGGCGAACGAGGGCCTGAGTTCGAAGACCTCGCCGGATCCACGATACGGAGTGTCACCAATGGAATTCTCGGGGTTGCGGTGATCCAGTCTGTTCTCGCCGGTGTCGGCTTCATGGTCGCGGGATTGCCGGGAGCAGGAGTGTGGACGGTTATCTTTCTCTTTGCGGCCGTACTTCAAGTAGGCGTCGTCGCACTCGTTCCCGCCGTGATCTACATGTTTGCGATCGCTAGCACAACGAAGGCAGTCCTGTTTCTATTGTGGTGTGTCATGGTCGGTCTCATCGATAACGTCCTGAAGCCCATGCTGCTGGGCCGTGGCGTGGACGTTCCAATCGCGGTCGTCTTTCTGGGAGCGATCGGCGGATTCATGGCGATCGGTACGATCGGACTTTTTGTCGGGGCGATCGTTCTCTCCGTCGGTTATAAGCTCTTTCTCGCATGGCTGGAGGGGCCAATAGCTACAAAGCAAGGTATCTGATCCGCGAGACGCGTCGATTCTCGGTTATTCAGTGCCTCTGCCTCGCACTTGATCTCGAGTCATCTCTGCCAGCACTCCTTTGCTTGCCCGCAGGACATCCTCCGGATTCAGACGCGCGAACAAATCAACCGTGCGGGCGATCAGCCCGGTCCAGCCTGTCTGATGGCTGGCGCCCAATCCAGCGCCATTGTCGCCGTGGAAGTACTCATAGAACAGGATGTAGTCCCGCCAGTGAGGATCGTCTTGAAACTTCTTCGCGCCTCCATAGACAGGACGTTGACCGTTTTCGTCCCGGAGAAAGATGCTCGACAAGCGGCGGCCAATCTCTTTCGATACTTCAAACAGCGTCATGTAAGTTCCTGAGCCTGTCGGACATTCAACCTTGAAGTCGTCGCCATAGAAGGGATACATCGCCAGCAAGCCGCGAATGATCAGCGTGTTTACCGGCATCCATATCGGCCCGCGCCAGTTGGAGTTGCCGCCAAACATGCCAGTGTTCGATTCAGCGGGAAGGTACTCCACCTTGTGTTCCTGTCCGCCGACGTGAATCACGAATGGGTGCTCGAGATGATACTTCGATAGAGAGCGGATCCCAAAAGGACTGAGGAACTCGTTCTCGTCGAGCATGTACGCTAGAATGCGCCGCAGTTTTTCCTGGTTGCAGACTGAGACCATCCTTCGCCCGCCGTACCCCAAGAAACTGTTATCTGCTATGGCGATCTTTTGCAATACCTCGGGATGTCGCTTACGGAACAATTCGATCAGTTCGATGATGCGCGGATGATTCTTAAACGTCCCCGGTTCGAATACGGCGGCCGCGCCAAGCGGCAGGAGTCCAACCATCGAGCGGATCTTCATACGCACAGCGTCGCCATTAGGGAGATGAAGCAGATCGTAGAAAAATCCGTCGGCGGTGTCCCACATCTCGTCGTGGTTCTCGCCGATACGATCCATGGCGTAAGTGATCCAGACGAAATGCTCAAGGAACCGGTAGGCGATCTCCTCATACATTTGGTCATACTCGGTCAGGATGATCGCAATCTCCAGCATGCACAGGCAATAGAACGCCATCCATGCGGTGCCGTCGGCCTGATCCAGATAACCGCCGGTTGGAAGAGGAGCGCTCCGGTCGAAGATGCCGATGTTGTCGAGCCCGAGGAATCCACCGGCAAATACGTTGCGCCCCTCTGGATCCTTACGGTTAACCCACCAGTTGAAATTCAGCATCAGTCCCTGGAAGGAGCGCTCCAGGAAGCGAAGGTCGGACCTGCCCAACTCTGACTCGATCCGATAGAGAAAGATTGTCGCCCAGGCGTGTACGGGAGGATTTACATCGCCGAAGTTCCATTCATAGGCCGGTATCTGTCCATTGGGATGGGCATACAGGTTTCTCAACATCAGCAGGAGCTGTTCCTTGGCGAAATCGAAATCGACCAGCGAAAGCGCAATCGTGTGAAAGGCGAGGTCCCACGCCGCGTACCAGGGATACTCCCATTTATCGGGCATGGAAATGATGTCGCTGTTCAGCATGTGGAACCAGTCAGCGTTGCGCGCGGTTCCGTCGCCGGAGCCCACCAGAGGATGCGCGTTATGTTCCGTCAGCCACCGGTCGAGATCGAAGTAGTAATACTGCTTCGTCCACAACATTCCGGCAAGTGCCTGACGATGGATCCGACGTTCGTCCTCGCTCAGTTCTTTCGGAGTGATGCGGTCATAGAATTCGTTGGCATCTGCGAGACGGCTGGCAAAGACTTGGTCAAACGTATCGAATGAGTCGGCTGGCGGTCTGGCGCTCAGTCGCAGACGGACGACTTTACTTCCCCCCGCAGGCACGTCGAGCAAATAATGCGCTGCGGCTTTGGTCCCTATCTTCGCCGGGTTGACTGCGGTCGTCTCCCCAGAGACGACATATCGATGAAAGGCATCCTTGACGTAAGGCGAAGGACCGGGCTGTCCCCAAAGGCGTTCCGCATTGGATTCATTCTCGGTGAAAGAGAAGTTCCGGCGCGCCATCGCACTCCAAGGTGTATTCGCCTAGAGTAGGATGGGAAGCGCGGACTCGTTCCACCGTCATGCTGCGCCATAGACGGGCTTCTGCTCGCCCTCTTCCCAAGTCCAGGTATTCCGAAACCACAATGTAGGAAGGACATGAATCTGGGCCGTTTCCGGGCCCCGATTGTGGATTGAGATACGGATGAGCGTGTCCTCCGGATCAGCCTTGGCATATTCAACGAAGACGTCGAAGTATCGGTCATCATCAAAAATCCCCGTGTCAAGGAGCTCGTACTCGAACTCTTCGCGGGAACGGTGCCGATTGGTTTCTATCAGGTCGCGATAGGGATATTCCCCTTGCGGGTACTTGTACAGATATTTCATGTACGAGTGGGTCGGGGTGCTGTCGAGATAAAAGTAGTATTCCTTGACGTCTTCGCCGTGGTTGGCCTCGCTGTTCGTGAGACCGAACATCCGTTCCTTCAGAATCGGATCACGGCCATTCCAAAGGGCCACTGCGAAGCAAAGCCGCTGTTTGTCGTCGGAGATGCCGGCCATTCCATCTTCGCCCCAACGGTAGGCCCGAGACCGCGATTGGTCGTGAGTGAAATAGTCCCAGGCGTTGCCATCGGCGCTGTAGTCTTCGCGCACGGTGCCCCATTGCCGCTCACTGAGATACGGTCCCCATTTCTTCCATGGAATGCCTTTCTCACGAGCCTCGTTCAGACGCCTTTGCTCAGTCACTTCCGAATATGAGAAGGGCGCGTGTTGCGGTTTTTCATGTGGCATGACTCGCTCGCTCATTCTGGGCACAATTCAGCAACGTCTCGACCGTTCCCCTGACACCGGCTAAAGAATAGATTGCCGACCGCTGCCGTTACAGGCTAACCCAAGTAACGATTTGTGATTTTATAGTAAAGAGCGATCGGTGTGATCTGGCAGGCGATTCAGCCGCTCGACGGAGCCTCCATTGCCTCCGCTTTAGGCCAAATAGATGAACTTTATCCGCCAAACCGGTGCAGGTTTCATTCTCGTAGCGCTCACAATATGTCTCCAGAGCGCAGGGATGGCCGCATTCATTAATTGGGTAAGGTCCGGTTTTGCGCACAGGATAGGCAGGTTCAGTGCAGTACGCTCCACCAGGCTCATTATTCGGTTTACGACGGTGCTCTTTGCTTTGCACCTGTCGCAGATTCTGCTTTGGGCTGGGTTTTATCGGCGGTTCTGTTTTTCTTCGTGGGAAGAGTCCTTGTATTTTTCGATAACCAGTTTTTCGACTGTCGGTTATGGAGATCTCGTTCTTCCGCGAATGTGGCGGATACTGGGCCCCGTGGAGAGTGTCACCGGCGTGTTGATGTGTGGCCTGTCCGTGAGCCTCCTGTTCGCGATCGTGAATAGGCTTGTGGGGCGTGGCTCTCGCCCAAACCCACGGGGCCACCAGTCTCAATGAACCGCTCCAGACGAGGTTTGAGGATTTGTTACGCTGGCTCCCACCCATCGGGACGCCCAGTACGTGGGTTATTGGCCCTCTCCGAGAAATGCGTCGACCGCCGAATCGACGCCGGGAAAGATCCGATTCGCCCCCATGCGCTCTGTAAATCCGCTACGGTCGAAGAGATCGCGAACACGGTCGGCCACCCGCGCAAAGTAAAGCGCGACACCCGACTCCACTAGTTCACTCCTCAATTGCTCAAGCATTTCAAGGCTAGTAACATCGATCTCCGGAGAAGCCTCAAGGTTGATCAACACTGCACGGAGAGGCGCGTTAGCCGAATGCCTTAATTCGCGGATTCGGTTACGAATGCGATTTGCGTTTGCAAAAAACAGGATTCCATTTGGCCGGAAGATCAAGAGATGCGGAATCTGCTTCGCCTCCGGGTGATGGTCTACGTCAAGGAAATTCCCGGAGCCTGTTAGCCTGCCTAAAACAGAATCCTGCGGAGAGCTGAGCTTTCGCATCACTATAACCAGCGTGATTCCGACTGCGAAGATGAGACCTTTAAGAATTCCCATCTGCAGAACAGCAAATAAGGCGGTGAGCGCAATCCAGATACTCCCGCTGCGAAGCCGGGCGTAGTGCTTAAGGGTCTCGACGTCCGCCAGATGCGCGACAGCATGAACGACGATCGCCCCTAGAACAGCTTCCGGTAAATTGCGGATGAGGGGTAGGAAATAGGCAAGCGTAAGCCCGACAAAGATCGAGGACGTTATAGTGGAAAGCTGTGTGTGTGCGCCGGAGCTATCGTTGGCGGCGGTGCCGGACATGCCTCCGCCGACGATGATGCCTCCGAACATGCCGGATGCGATGTTGGCCGCTCCCATCGCGCAGAGTTCCTGATTCGGATCGATTTCGTATTTATTCTTCGCGGCAAACGTCCGGCCGGCAGCAAGCGCCTCGGCGGTGAGTACGAGCACGATTCCGATGGCGCCCACAAACAAATCGGCAAGATCGTCTTCCCCGATCCTTGGCAGGCTGAGCGATGGCATGCCCGCCTGAATCGTACCGACGACCTCCACGTCATGCTGCTTCAGCCCCAGCAAGGAGACGGATAGCACACCGAGGACCAGCACAACGAGAGCGGAAGGCACTCGTGGAAGAAGCGCGCCAAGAATGAACATCACGGCAATCGCAGTTGCCCCGACCCCGCAGATCCACGGATTCGCCTCGTGGAGCGAAGTGAGCAGATGCCACACGAGGTGAAAGAAATTTCCCTTTCCCGAGGAAATGCCGGTGAGCTTGTGGGCCTGTTTCACCATGATTGTGAGCGCAAGGCCAAAGACGAATCCCTTGAGAACTGGCTTGGAGATGAACTCCGACACGGCTCCCAGCTTGAGCACGCCACCGGCAAGAAAGATGACGCCAGCGGCAATAGCGGCACCCGAAGCGAGCACGGCGTATCGAGTGGAATCGCCAACCGCAATTGGAGCCACAAGGGCAGCCAGCATCGCGGCGGATGAAGATGTAGGTGTTACGGCGAGCTGGCGGGAAGTCCCAAGCAATGCGTAGACAAACATTCCCGCCATTGCCGCATACAGGCCCATCTCCGGCGGAACCCCGGCAATGCCTGCATACGCCATTCCCTCGGGCACCAGCAAACCTGCAAGTGCAATGCCCGCGATCACGTCCGCACGTACCGTCTTCGGCGTGCAGTCGGACAGCCAGCCGCTGATCGGAAAAAAACGAGATATCGCGCTACGAGACATCTATTTCCCTCGGAAGTCTGTCTGCCGGATCGCGTGCCACGACACGCAACGACGTATCTTTCCGTGCAGCGTCAATAGACCTCAGGAACAAAATGAGCGTTCTTGAGTGAGGCCTGATCGTCGTAGCGTTTCCGATTATCGCGGGGCGGGAGTTTCACCTTCTTTCGCGGGACTTTTCCATAAGGAATCGAGCTCAGGAGGTGGCTGATACAGTTGAGCCGCGCTTTCTTCTTATCATCGGAGCGAATGACTAACCAGGGAGCATGCTCACTGTCGGTCGCCTTCAACATAGCGTCGCGTGCACGGGAATAGTCATACCAGCGACGGAATGACTCCACATCCATTGGACTCAACTTCCATTGCCGCAAAGGGTCTTTGATCCTGGCTTTGAATCGTCGCTCCTGCTCATCTGGGCCCACCTCCAGCCAGTACTTGATGAGGATGATTCCCGCATCGACGATGTACTGCTCGATGAGAGGGACGCGCTCAAGGAATATGTCATGTTGCTCCTTGGAACAGAAGCCCATCACGTACTCAACGCCGGCCCGGTTGTACCAACTGCGATCGAATATGACAATCTCGCCGCCGGAGGGGTAACGTTCCACATAGCGCTGCATAAACATCTGCGTCTTTTGGCGGTCAGATGGAGCGGGAAGCGCTTCAACGCGGAACACGCGGGGGCTCACCCTCTCAGTGATCGCGCGAATGGTCCCGCCCTTGCCTGCGGCATCCCGGCCCTCAAAGATAACAATTGCACGCAGTCCCTTGTATTTCACCCATTCCTGAAGCTTGCAAAGTTCTCCCTGGAGACGTCGAAGTTCTTTCGCATACTGCTTGTTACTCAACCCGCCTTCATTTTGGTCTTTCTCTTTCTCGGCCATAAATCACACCTCGGTGGATATTCGCGAGACTATACAACTTGGCGCGGAACAACTCAACAGAACCAACGGAGAGGCTTCTAGGGCGTCGTACTCCTCTCTAGTGTGGAAGCGCAAGCGGCCCGGATTGACAGATACTTCGCCGTTGCGAACTCCCTCGCGATAACAGAGCGAGACAAACGCTTTGTAGCGGTTAGTCGTCGCCGCTGTTTTGCAATGATTGATTTGACGAAGACGAAAAATGGCTCAGCGCGGGCGGTTCATCTTAATTCGGGTGCCATAGCCGCGATTGAATTACTAAGCCCAAAGCGAGGCTTTTACCCGTGATTACATTCCCCGACAGTCTGCCGAGGTTCAGGATTCGGTGTCAGGGCTCCGTGACCGCGGCGGGGCGTATGCGCGGCCTTTACTCCGATCCGACCTCGGCTACGCTCTAGTCATCCGGGGAATGTCATTCTCTGAGCCTCATTGCAGCGTAATTGGCGCAAAACAGCCATATTTCTGAAGGTCAGAAACGAACAGCCACCAGAACAGCCACCAACGAAATTGCCTCTCGTTTTTGAGAGGCAAATCTCAATGTAAACCCTTTATGTTATTGGTGCCGGGAGGGGGGGTCGAACCCCCACGAGGTTGCCCTCGGCGGATTTTGAGTCCGCTGCGTCTGCCAGTTCCGCCATCCCGGCGTGGTGAAATACAGGCCGAGGCTAGTGCTCGGCGATGGCTAGAGCTCGACAGTTCCTGCGTCCAACCAGATGAAGTATCTCATATGCCATCAGTGGCGCTCAAATGGTCACTGTCCAGGCGCGGGCCGAGAGGCCTTAACAAAAATCCCGCCAGCGTAGACTGAAAATAGATCACTATGTCATCTCTTGTCGAAGCTCCAAGCCCGATTGCGGAAATTAAACAGAAGCTGGAGGCCCGCACGGCCCGGATTGGTATCATTGGCCTCGGCTATGTAGGCCTGCCCCTGGCTCTGCTCTTTAGCGAGGAGCGCTTTCCGGTCACCGGGTTCGATATCGATCCCTTCAAAGTCGAGACCCTGGACGGCGGCGGATCGTACATCGTGCGCATTACCGCGGATGAGATCAGCCACGCGCGCCGGTCGGGTTTTCGCGCCACTTCTGACTATTCTCAGATTGCCTCGATGGATGCGGTGCTGATCTGCGTTCCGACGCCGCTTAATGACTATCACGAGCCCGATCTAAGCTTCGTGACGGAGACGGCAAAGTCGATCGCTCCATATCTGCGCGAGGGCCAACTCGTCGTCCTGGAGAGCACCACCTATCCCGGCACCACGGAGGAAGTTCTAGTGCCGCTGCTTGAGTCGGGAAGTGCGAACGCGCTTCGGGTCGCGCGGTCGCACGGTGAGCGCGGATTTTATGTCGCTTTTTCTCCGGAGCGCGAAGACCCCGGCAACGATACTGTCGCGCGCCGCGACATTCCGAAGGTGGTCGGCGGCGTGGGGCCCGTGGCGCGGGACCTTGCCTGCGCGGTCTATGGGTCTATCTTTCGATGCACCGTTCCGGTGTCGTCTCCAGCGGCTGCGGAGATGACCAAGTTGCTCGAAAATATCTACCGCTGCGTCAACATCGCGCTCGTGAACGAGTTGAAGCAACTCTGCCAGCGAATGAACATCGACCTCTTCGAGGTCATCGACGCTGCCAAAACCAAGCCCTTCGGCTTTCAGGCTTTTTATCCTGGCCCTGGTCTTGGCGGCCACTGCATTCCGATCGACCCGTTTTACCTGTCATGGAAGGCGAAGCAATTCGACTTTCGCACTCGCTTCATTGAGCTTGCCGGCGAAGTGAATATCGCGATGCCTTATTACGTGATTGATCGGACCATCGCGGCACTCAACGATCGGCGCAAGGCGCTCAACGGGTCCAAGGTCCTGGTGCTGGGGCTCGCCTACAAGCGCGATATTGACGATCTTCGCGAATCGCCCTCGCTGACCATCATCGAGTTGCTAAGGGAGCGCGGCGCTGTCGTTGCCTATCATGACCCGTTCTTTCCGAAGGTGGGCCGCGGCCGGCACTACGATCTGAACATGGATTGCGCCACGCTGAATGACCTGGGGCACTACGATTCGGTGATGATAGTTACCGACCACAGCTCTTATGACTACCCCAGGATCGTCCGTGAGTCTCAGCTAGTCATTGATACGCGCAACGCCACTAAAGGCATCGTGGCGGACAATATCGTCCGTTGCTGATCAGAGATTAGCAATTCTCATCAAGCGGTGAGACTCTTATCGCTTTCCGCGGTGGGAAGAGTCACGGTAAAGACCGCGCCGGTCAACTGGACCGACGTGCCTGCCTCGATGGTCCCGCCATGCCGCTCGACGATCTCTTTCGCCACCCATAAGCCGAGTCCTGTACCCACATCCTCTTTGGTCGTGAAAAAAGGCTCGAAGATCCTGGTGAGATTTTCTGCTGCGATTCCCGGCCCAGTATCCTCTATTCGAAAGACGAGGGCCTCCGCTGCGGAAGATGGACCGGGCAATACCGCGAGCCTAACCGTCCCTTGAGCGCCGACAGCGTCGGCAGCATTGGAAATGAGGTTGGCGACCACCTGTTTCAACTCGCCCGGAGAGCCGAGGAGCGGAGAAGACTTTGCATAATTCTTTTCAACCGCGATCTGCTTGGCCTCCAGTTTATTGGAGTAGAGTCTCAAGGCCGATTCAACAATATCAGCCATATCAACGGCCTCCCATTTTTTCGATTCACGGTAGAAGGCCAAAGTCTGTTTGGCGATATGCGAGACGCGGTCCAGCTGCTCTTCAGCGAAGGCCAGATATTCGAGTACAGGCTTCGGTGTTCCGGGTTCCGATTTGGCGAGGTAGACCAAATTACCCACTGCCTCGAGAGGATTGTTAATCTCGTGCGCGACGGTGGCGGCCAAGCGTGAAGCAGCCGCCAGCTTTTCCGCTCTGCGCACAATCTCCTGGGCCTCTCGACCCGAAGTGGCGTCCCGGAATACCAGGACGACCCCGATCAGGCTCCCGTGGTCATCGCGGATAGGCGCCGCGCTGTCTTCGATCGGAGTGAGTGTCCCGTCTTTATGCTTCAACACGGTGTGATTGGCGAGTCCAACCACCCTGCCTTGCGACATGACTTTTTCGACGGGGTTTTCGACAATTTCATGGGTGTATTCATTGAAGATCGGAAAGACCTCGGTGATCGGCTTTCCTTTCGCCGCAGGTGCGACCCATCCCGTGAGCTGCTCCGCGACCGGGTTGAGAAAGGTAACAATTCCTAGTCGATCGGTTGCGATCACGGCGTCGCCAATGCTGGTCAAGGTGACCCTGTATCGCTCTTCGCCAGCTCGCACCTGGGCGGCATGGCGCTCGCGCAGATCCATCTCGTGCAGAATGTAGTAAGCCAGTATCGCCGCGCCCATCAACGCTAAAGCGGTGGCGAAGAAAAGACTTAACTTGGTGAATCGCACACCGTTGGAATAGGCTTCTGACCTGCGCCTTTCCAAAGCGCTCTCCTCCTGCTCCATTGCAGCGATCACCTTGCGGATCTGGTCCATAGTGATCCTGCCCTGGTCGGTCAAAACCAGGTCCTGGGCGTCAGGGGCTTTGCCCTCGTTGTACAGGGAAATCGTTTCTCTTAGCTCTTTCAACTTGGTGTGTGCCAGCAACGTAAGCTGGTTCAAGTTCTTTTGCTGTTCGGGGTCGTCAGCCGTCAATTGAGCTAATGTACCCAGATGACGGTCGATCTGCTTGGTGGCAAGATCGTAAGGTTCCAGATAGACTGGCCTGCCCGTGTAGAGAAAGCCACGTTGCCCGGTTTCGGCGTCGTCGATCAACAAACCGGTCTCGGTCAACTCCTGGAGGACCTGCTGGGTGTGGGACAAGCGATCATGGTCGACGACCTGGGAATCGAGCTGGCGCTTGATATACCAGGCGTTGACCGCCAGCAGGAGAATCAAGACCAAAAAGCCGACGAGGACACTCGCTCGTTTGTAAACAGGCTGCATATTGAAAACTATAAATCGCCTCGACGTCCAAATGTCTAGACGAGAGCCGGATTGCGGAGGCTCATATCCTTCTTCTCGCTCTCAATACATGCCGTCACGGCCTTGGCGATGCCCATCAGATCGCCTTCGGTGAGATAAGGGTGCATTGGCAGGCTGACGACCCGTTGCGCCGCTGCCTCGGCGACTGGAAAATCGCCCCTGCGATGGCCCAGATGGATGAAAGCTGGCTGCAAATGAAGCGCTTCGGGATAGTGAACAGCGGTAGGAACTCCACGAAGTTTCATTTCCTCTTGGAATTCGTCCCGATTCTCGACTTCAATGGTGTATTGCGCGTAGACGCTGGCGTTTCCGGGCAGGATTTGCGGAGTTTTGACCGTCGCGCGCAACAGCCCGGTGTAGCGCGATCCCACTTCGGCCCTGCGTCTTACTTCATCGTCGAAGACTTCCAGTTTCGCCAGCAATACCGCAGCCTGAATCGTTGCCATCCGCGCGTTTACGCCGATCAAAGGGTGATGGTAGCGGCGGTCCTGGCCGTGATTGCGCAGCATCTGCATCTTGACCGCAAGTTCGTCGTCGCTGGTGAAGATGGCCCCGCCGTCTCCATAACACCCGAGAGGCTTCGACGGAAAGAAGCTGGTGCAACCAATCGCGGAGAGGTTGCAGGACTGGCGCCCCTGGCAGGTCGCGCCGAAACTTTGCGCCGCGTCTTCGATGACTGGAACGTTGCCGGCGACCTCGTTGATGGCATCCATGTCGGCGCATTGGCCGTAGAGCGAGACGGGCATGATGGCCTTGGTCCGCGGAGTGATCGCAGCGCCCAGCAGCGATGGGTCGAGGTTGTAGGTGGCCGGGTCGATGTCGACGAAGATGGGCCTGGCGCCAAGCAAGGCAATCATCTCTGCTGTGGAGAAAAAACTGAAGGGGGTCGTTACGACCTCGTCTCCCGGCCCGATGCCGAGCGCCAGCATCGCGAGCAAGAGCGCGTCGGTGCCGCTGGAGCAGGTGACGCAGTGTTTCGCACCGGTGTGCGCCGCGAGCGCTTCTTCGAGCAAGACTATCTCGGGCCCCATGATGTATTGCCCGTGATCGAGGACCGCCTGAATGCGGCGATCGACCGACGCTTTGATGCCCTTGTACTGGGACTTTAGGTCGATGAACTCCATCGGTCTATTATTTCAGAGCGTCGGTCACAAAAAAATCCGAACTGGGGAAGCTGGCCGGTCGAGATGCTAAGAATCACTCTCGAATCAAGACGCCAGCCGACCTATAGACGGTGCCGTTTAAGTGGGTCTCAACGAGGGGCAGTTCCGGGGTTTCCGTCAGCAACTCGATCTTGCCGTCGCGCAACACTACGGTATCCTCGACTTTGCCGCCGCGAATGCTCGGGTTCCAGGCGAAGGCCTGATTGTTGACGATGACTTCTGTGCCGGCCGGGGTGGCGAGCCACTCCCGCTCGCCATAGCCAGTAGGGCCGCCCTGATGGTGGAACTCTTCCTCGCCTGGAAAACCTTCCGCGGCGTAAGCGCTCTGCGCGACCTTGAATAATTCCGCCGAGGTTTTTCCTGCACGTGAGGAGTCGAGTAGGGCTGCATTCACTCGCGCCGAAGAGGCGAAGCGGGCCGATAGATCTGCAGGTAATTCCCCGAAGTGGACGAAGCGGGTGATCGATATTGCCAGGCCCCACTTGCGCGAACAGAGGTTCAGCATTCCGTAGCGCTTCAGGGCCTGGCCGCGCGCGACCGCGTGTTTGTAGGTCATGATGCGATCGTCAACGGCCATCAGTAGCACTGAGGGCATGATGCCTTCACAGAGCAGGCCGTCGGCGACGAGCGCTTCCATTTCATATTCGGTAACTCCCGGCTCAAGCTCTTGCAGCACAGCCGATATGACAGCTGAAGTATTGCGCCCCAGCCATCGATATCGGTCGATCTCGGCTGGCGTAAGGCTGGCACGGAGCGGAGCCATCTTCACGGTCACAAAGCCGGGCTCGGCAATGTCGCAGCCTAGCTCGACGCCTCCGGCAATCCTCTGCGCCGCGGCCATGCAGTTGTTGTCGTACCAGGGATAAAGCACCGGCTCATAGCCGAGACCCTCGAACTCTTCCGCGGCCAGCCGCGGGGCTTCGTTCTTTGGGGCGAAATAGTACTTGCGCCCATCGCGAGTATGCAGAACGGAGGTCACCCACGTTTCCGACGGAATCAGGACGCGAGCTTCGACCTGGCCGCAAGTCGCCCAGGCGATGTTCTCGCTGCGGCGCAGCAGCACCGCTGCAATATCGTTCTCGGCAAAGAGGCGGTCGAGACGAGTCTGTTTCTCTTCGGCCTCGGCGCGCAGTGCTTCTACCGAGACGATGCCTTCTTCTACCATTCTCGACATGCGATCAGTCCTCTAACTTCGGATGGTAGTGGCTTTCGAAGCCGAGATAGCGCACGGCGGCCTCTTGAATTGCGGGGCCAACGTGGGAGAAATTTGCCGCGACGTGGTGCTCGAAGGCTTCGCGACAGATGTATTTCAGCAGCGACTGCAGCTTTGGAATCTCTACCACGCCTGCGCCGCCAAAGGTCTCGAGCGGATCGTCGGTGAAATGGCCCTCGCCCGTGTATCCGCGGACCACGCCGCGGCGGTCGTCAGTGGAATAGCGGGCATAGGTCATCGCCCCGGACTTGACTCGTCCAACGCAGGTGCCGAAGGTATTTTCGATGCCAACGGTGCCGGCGATGATCGCCTGATAGTCCATCTTGACATCTTTGAAGAAGTGCTTGGGCAGGTTGCTGCAGTGGAAGCAGACCGCCTTGTCGGGGTCTTCGCCGTAGTTGTTGTTCCAATCGAGCAGCGCGCTCGGCGTACCCGAAGCTAGGGCCAGCATGTGCATGCTCAGCGTACCGGGGACGTCGACCTCGCACGCGCTGGGGATTAGGTCTTCGCTCATCATGCTCATGATGGTGCAGGGCACAACGCCGAAGTACTCTTCGAGCGAGGTCCAGCATTGGATGGCGCTGATGGTGATGTGGTTCTGCTTCATCCAAATATCGATGACCGCGCCTAGCTTGGCCATCTTGAGCAGCGCCGCATCGGGAACGCTGTTGGTGGAGACATATTTCTTGATCGCCGCGAGCTTCGCCTGTGCCGCGTCGTCGTTGTCGCCCATGCGGTTGATACGGCCGAGAATCTCGGAGAGGTCGATCGGGTCGACGGTGATTCCGTGGGACTCGTAGATGCGTTCGCTGTAGCGGACGGTGTTGAAGGCCGCGGGGCGCGCGCCGATTGCGCCGATGCGCAGGTTCTTCAGTCCCTTCACGATGCGTGCCACGGCAGCGAACCATGCGAGATCGACCTGAAATTTCTCGGACGCCGGATCGACCGTGTGCAGCGTCGTCAGCGAGTAGGGGATCTTGTACTGCATCAGGTTGTTCGACAACGACATCTTTCCGCAGAAGCTGTCGCGGCGGAAGGCGATGGTCATGTTGGTAGTGCGGTCTGGGGTCGCCTGCACGAGCACGGGAACATTTAGGCCCGCGAGCCGGATTGCGTCAACGATGCCGCGCTCCTCGCCGAAGTTCGGCAGGGTGACGATGATGGCGTCGATCTCTTCGCGATGGCGCTTGAACAGAGCCGCGCAATGCATCGCTTCGTCGTAGGTCTCAACGGCGCCGTGCGTGCTCTCTTCCGCGCCGAGCACGATCGCTTTATGGCCGGCCTTCTCGATTGCCGCGATCATCTCTTCCCGCCCGGTCTTGGCCAGGTGGGAAGGGAAGAAACCGCGATTGCCGACGATCACTCCAAAGGTCACTGATTTCGGGGCTGCCATTCTGTCTCCTCTAAGTTGTGCCAGCTATCCTCTGCTGGGCTTGAACCGTATACAGTAAAAGGCGCCGAGCGCCAACATGATTCCACCCCACCAAATCGGGGCGTGCAGTTGCCAAAGCTCAACGTTTGCGTGGGTGCCGGTGGCGACCTCATAAATGCCGTAACCACAGATCAGGAAGCCATAGATCGCCAGCAGCACCCCGATGAAAAACCAGATCGAAATTCCAGAACCATGCATAGAGCACCTCTAAAGGTCGCACCGCTAGAAGAAAATCAAGTTAAGAACGAAGAAGACGACGATCACGATCGAGGCCCAGAACCAGTGGTTCTTGTACAACGGAACCGGTCCTTCGTTGGGAATGACCGTCGCACCGTAGACAAGGCCATTCAGCTCAGCGATCGGCCTTGCGTTGCCGAGGTAGCTGACAATGACCGTCACCAGGACGCAAACGACAAAGGACCAGAGGGCTCGATAGAGATTCTCGGCCATGTCTTTCGCGTCCGGAGAAAACGCCACAATCGACAGCGCTGCATGATCGAGCTTGACCCAGATGTAGAGCGAGACGGAGGTCACGGTTCCGGCAAGGAGGCCCCAGAAGCCGCCCGCGCCGGTTGCGCGCTTCCAGAACATTCCCAACAGGATCGTCCCCAGCAGCGGCGCGATAAAAAAGCTGAACAGCGCCTGCACGTAATCCATGATGCCCTCGGCGTGCATCACCAGATATGCAGTGCCGATGCTGACCACCACGCCGAGGATTGTTGCCCAGCGTCCCACCGCGACATAGTGTTTGTCGGTTGCCTTCTTGTTGATGAGCGGCTGATAGATATCGTAGGTCCAGACGGCGGAAAAGGCGCTCACATTGCCCGCCATTCCCGACATGAAGCCGGCGATCAGCGCGGTGATGCCGAGACCCAGCAATCCGGGGCCGCAGTAGCGCACCAGCATGAGTGGCAGCACTTCGTTGTAGCTGTGCGGATTCTGCAGATTGACCTGGTTCTCGCCCACCAGGTGCATGAGCGTGCCATCGGGATTGTGTAGGATCACGAGGCCGAGCAATCCCGGCAGAATAACGATGAACGGAACGGCCATCTTGAAAGCCGCCGCGATAATTGGCGCCATCTGCGCCGAGCGGAGGCTGTCGGCCGCAAGCACGCGTTGGACGACAAGAAAGTCGGTCGTCCAGTAGCCAAAGGAAATGACGAAGCCGAGTCCGAAGACAATGCCCGTCCAGTGCACGCCCATCGGGTTGCTGGAAAAATGCGCCAGGCCACGCCACATGTGGGTGTAATCGAGCCCGTGATAATTGGCGAGGATGTTGGCCTGCAACTTGGTCCAGCCGCCGGCCTCGATCAAGCCGAGGATCGGCACCAGCAGCGCGCCGCCCCAGATGAGCACAAACTGCAGCACTTCATTAAAGATGGCCGAGCGCAAACCGCCGAGCGTGACATAGACGGCGACAGCCAGCGACGACATGAGAATGCTGAAGGTGATGTCCCAGCCGAGCACGACCTTCATCACCACCGCCATGGCGAACATGTTCACGCCACTCATGAGGATGGTCATAAAGCCGAACGAAACGGCCGCCAGAACCCGGCTCGACTCTCCGAACCTCAGCTTGAGATAGCCCGGCACCGAGTGTGTCTTCGACACGTAGTAGAACGGCATCATCACCAGGCCGAGAAAGAGCATCGCTGGAATCGCGCCGATCCAGTACCAGTGCGCCGCGAGAATTCCATACTGATATGCGGAGCCCGCCCATCCCATCAGCTCCAGCGAGCCAAGATTGGCAGAGACGAAGCTCAGGCCCGCGATCCAGGCCGTCATCTCGCGCCCGGCCATGAAGAACTCTTCGCTGGTGTTGGCCTTCTGCTTCAGGTAGAAGCCGATCCAGATGACCATCGCGAAGTAGATCGCAATGACGATGACATCGAGAAGCGACAATTTGGCCAGCTGGTGCTTGCCCTCGAGGAAGAACGCGAGCGATGAGGTCAAGGCTCTCCCGGTTGATGGTCCGAACATTGCTAAGCTCATTCGCTACACCACCCGTTCGTGCCAGCCGCCTTCTTCATTGATCCCTGCTCCTTGCGTTACGCCATTTCTCCGACTCGAATACTTGCCACGAGTTTACTCATCTTGTTTTTGGCCATAGGTCGCTTTCGGCCCATGTTTGCGTTCATAGTGCTTGCGCAGCAGTCTGGACGAAACTGTAGCAGCTTCGCCTTTGATCAGGACAGTCCTAAACGCGAGCTTCGCTACATATTCGAGAACCACTGCGTTATACGCTGCGCCAGCGGCCGTCTTTCCCCACGCGAAGGGAGCGTGATTGGCGACCAGAACTCCGGGCACTGCAAGAGGATCAAGCTGCCTGAAGCGCGCTGCGATCACGACCCCGGTGTTGAATTCGTAATCCGCTTCAATCTCTTCGTCGGTCAGCGGCCGGGTGACCGGGACCTCGCCGTGAAAATAGTCGGCGTGGGTTGTGCCATAGCAGGGAATCGCTCTCCCTGCCTGAGCCCAGCTCGTCGCGAACTCGGAATGCGTATGCACCACCCCACCAATCGTCGGGAATTCGCGATAGAGGAGCAGGTGGGTCTTAACGTCGGAGGAGGGATTCAGGGAGCCTTCCACAATCCCACCGTTCATGTCGACGATCACCAGGTCTTCAGCCGTAAGGCGTTCATAATCGACGCCGCTGGGCTTGATCGCCACCAGGCCGCGCTCGCGGTCGATACCGCTGGCATTGCCGAAGGTATAGAGTACCAATCCTTTGCGGACGAGTTCCAGATTGGCGTCCAGCACCTGCTCTCTCAATTCACGCAGCTGCATATACTCCCCCAGATTCGGGCCCAGTAAACGTTATCCTGGACAAAGAGAGTTTACAGGCGCGGTAGCGCGCCGCCGTCGGAGCGCTGAGTTTGGCATGAGTTCGTGCAGGCGCAAAAGCCCCCATCGCTCCAAGTAAATGCATTTAGTAAAGACTTGTCAACCACATTAGTTGCGCGGGCCAGCCTCGTCGGCCGCCGGTGAGTAGTCCCCGCTTCGATTTCTATTGGTAAATAGATTCTCATTTGGCGATTGAAGGTCTCCAGTCCTCCAGATACACTCAAGGAATTCCAGGAGGACTCCGCGTTTGCGCGTGTCGCTATTCATTACTTGCTATAACGACACTCTCTTTCCAGAAACCGGCAAAGCTGTGGTGCGCGTGCTCGAGCGCCTCGGTCACACCATCGATTTCCCGCCCGACCAGACCTGCTGCGGGCAAATGCACTGGAACACTGGTTACCATCGCGAGGCCCTCCCTATCATTCGCCATTTCGTCGACGTATTTCGCGATGCTGAGGCGATTTGCATTCCATCGTCCTCTTGCGTCGCGATGATTCGCGACCACTATCAAAAAGCAGCGATGGCCTCAGGGGACCAGGCCTTTATGGCGGATGTCGAAGCGTTGCTGCCCAGGGTCTACGAATTCTCTGAATTCCTGGTCAACAAACTTGGAATCACCGACGTCGGCGCATCGTATCCGCACCGCGTGACCTATCACGCCAGCTGTCACTCTTTGCGCAGCCTCCATCTTGGCGACATTCCTCTTCGCCTGCTTCGCGAGGTTCGCGGCCTTCAACTCGTCGACCTGCCCGAGGTCGAGCAGTGCTGCGGCTTTGGAGGCACCTTTGCCATCAAAAACGCGGATGTCTCGTCCGCGATGCTCGCCGACAAAACGCGACAGGTGTTGAACGCGGGCGCAGAGGTTTGTACCGCCGTCGACAATTCCTGCCTCATGCACATTTTTGGTGGGCTGCATCGGCAGCGTATCAACGTTAAGACGGCCCACCTGGCAGAGATCCTCGCATGCGAATCGGCTGGCGACGGAGTCTCTCCGTGACGCCGGCTTCGCAGGAGTTGATCGCGATCAAAAGCTCTCCCGTCGAGTGGCCGCAAGGGGATTTCCCAGCTGCGGCCCGCGAGTCCATGCGGGACTCGCAGCTCCGCAAGAATGTGCGCCATGCAACCAGCGTCGTAAGCGCAAAGCGCGCCAAGGTCGTCGCTGAGATGTCCGACTGGCAACAGCTTCGCGATGCGGGCAGCGCAATCCGCCAGCATGCTCTCGATCATCTGGACGACTATCTCCTGCAGTTCGAGGTTGCCTGCACCGCGGCCGGTGGTCACGTTCACTGGGCGGTCGACGCGGCCGACGCCAATCGTATCGCCGTGGAGATCGTGAAGCGGCACCAGGCCCATGAAGTGATCAAGATCAAGTCGATGACCACCGAGGAGATTCGTCTCAACGAAACATTGGAGGCGGCGGGTATTCATCCCGTCGAGACCGATCTTGCTGAGCTCATCATTCAGCTCGGCAACGACAAGCCCTCGCACATCATCGCGCCTGCGCTCCATAAGAATCGCCACCAGGTGCGCGAGATCTTCATTCGCGAGATGAAGCTGGCCGAGCTCGGAGACACGCCCGAAGACCTCACAGCCGCCGCGCGACGGTATCTGCGCGAGAAATTCCTTCGGGTGAAAATCGGCGTGAGCGGCGCCAACTTTCTCATCGCCGATACGGGAAGCGTGTGCATCGTCGAGTCGGAAGGCAATGGACGCATGTGCCTCACCCTGCCCGACGTATTGATCGCCTTTGCGGGGATCGAGAAGGTCATTCCGCGCTATCAGGACCTGGAGGTTTTTCTTCAGACGCTGCCCCGGTCGGCGACCGCCGAGCGCATGAACCCCTACAACTCGATCTGGACCGGTGTGCACCCCGGCGATGGCCCGCAGGAGTTTCATGTCATCCTCATCGATAACGGACGCAGCGCAATCCTGCATGACGCCGAAGCGAGGCAGACGCTGAAGTGCATTCGTTGCGCCGCGTGTCTTAATACCTGTCCGGTCTATCGCCAGACAGGTGGTCACGCGTACGCGTCGGTATACTCCGGGCCGATCGGCGCGATTCTTACGCCGCAGTTGCATCAATCGAAGGACGGCAAACTCGACGAGGGAGATTCGCTGCCCTACGCATCATCGTTGTGCGGCGCCTGCTATGAGGTCTGCCCGGTCAAGATCAATATTCCTGAAGTCCTCATTCATCTGCGCGGCAGGGTTGTAGAGCGTGACCAAGAGACTTTTGCGGGAAAGTTCGGCGCCTGGAACATGGGGATGCAGGCCGCTGCCGCTGCCTTTGTCAGCGGCGATCGATTGGAATTGGCGCAACGGCTTGGTCGTCTTGGCCAGTTTCCATTCGTGGCTAAGAGCGGATTCATCGAACATTTGCCCAAGATGTTGAGCGGGTGGACGCAGAGCCGCGATCTCTCGCCCCTGCCGAAGCAGTCTTTCCGCGAATGGTGGAGCGAGCGGGAAAGATCGAAATCTCGGAAAAATGGGGGCGCGGCATGATCGATACTTCCGTCTCACGCCAGGCGATTCTGTCACGCATACGCGGCTCCCACCCAGGGACCAGTTCCGAAGCGGTTGTGGAGGAATATGCGTCGATAACCCGGGCCTATGGCCGCGCAGGCTCCCTCAACGCCGCAGAGCGACTCGACATGTTTGAAGAGCGGCTCGCCGAATATGACGCCCATGTACATCGAGTGACGCAGTCGGCCCTGCCCGAGGAAGTCGCCGCAGCGATATCGCGCCGCAGTGCGCGGCGCATTGCCGTTCCCTCCGGAATTCCCGCGAGTTGGATTGCTTCTGCGATTTCGATTAGTAAAGCTGAATTGCTTTCTGCCGACGTGCTCTCCAATGTCGAGCTCGACCGGTTCGATGGATTGATCTCCGGGTGCACCGTAGCCATCGCGCTCACCGGTACGATTGTTTTGCAAAATGCCCTTGCGCAAGGCCCGCGTAAGCTCTCGTTGATCCCCGATTATCATCTCTGCATTCTCTTCGCCGACCAGATCGTCGAGACCGTTCCCGAGGCGTTCGACCGGCTCGCGGCGACAGCGACGCTTCCGACAACATTCATCTCCGGCCCTTCGGCTACGGCCGACATTGAGATGACCCGCATCAAGGGTGTGCATGGGCCTCGTTTTCTCGAAGTCCTGATCGTCTCCTGACGCTCCGTGGGAAGAAGGAAAAGGCGCGGCATGGCAGCCGCGCCTTAATTGCAGAGCAATGTCTGACTAACGTTGGTGCGGTTCAGGGTGTTCCTGCGGATGGGGAGCAGGATGCGGCTCCTGCGCTGGATGGGCCTCTTGAGCCGGATGTGGCTCTGGAGCGGGTCGCGTTTCTGGCCGGGGTTCGGGACGCGCCTCAGGCGCAGGTCGCGTTTCCGGCTTGGCTTCCGGCGCAGGGTGTGGCTCTGGGCGGGACTCTGGCCGGGCCTGTTCCGGATGCGGCTGATTTGCGGGATGAGCTGGAGCCGGCCGGTTTTCGGGGTGCGGCTGCATCGTGTTCTCTGGCCTTTGCTCCGGCCTTTGCTCCGGCCTTTGCTCCGGCCTTTGCTCCGGCTTCTGTTCCGGCCTGGCCTGATTGGTGGCGCCAGGCCTCGGCTCCATGGCGCTTCCCGGTTTAGCCTCCATCGTATTCGCCGGATGCGGGCGGTTGTACACCGCCGGGCGCATGACCGGGGCGGGAGCAATTCCGTGGTCTGCAGCGACCGGTTTCGGGGCCACAAACATCTGGGGCTTGCCGTGATTCACCGAAGCGAATTGTGCGCGGTTGGCCGCCGCCTCACGCCGCAGCTGGAGCTGTCCACTCATGGGTGGCGCGTGCGGGGCGCGATACGCAGCCACCTCGGCGGGGATGGGACGAAGCTGAACCCCGTGCGGTCCGCCGTTGTAGCTGGCGCGGTTGTAATTGGTGACGTTGATGTCTTTGACGATGGTCCGGTTGTAAACATTGGTGATGTGAACGTTGCTGACGTTGTTAACTGTGCGGTTGTAATAGAAATCGTTGCCGTGCCAGTAACCGCCCTGGTAGCCACGGCCGATGTAGCCATACCCATAGTTGACGCCACCGTAGAAGCCGACGTAGCGACCCCAATAGCCATGGATGAAACCATATCTGCCGCCAAAGAACCCCCAGTAGGGCGGCGTCCATAATGCGCCGTAGTAAGGCGGCGCCACCCATACTCCGGGCACCCAGTAATAACCAGCGCTCGCCCATCCCCAATAGCCGGGGGTCCAGATGTAACCCGGTCCCGGAATCGCCGGTTGCTCGTAGTCGGGCAGGGGAGGCGGCGGTTCCTGAGAATAGTCTTCCGGTTGAGGATCGTAGGAAGCCTCGCTGTAATCGGCCTGGTCGTTGCTGGCTGCGCTCGTTGGCTGCGAATAGGAGGTCTGGGTTTGGGCCGGAGCAGGAGCCGTTTGGGCCGGAGCAGGAGCCGTTTGGGCCGGAGCAGGAGCCGTTTGGGCCGCCGACTCGTTGCCGGAGCTCCCTTGCGCAGCTCCTCCGTTGTCGCCGCCCGCGTCGGTGACCGGTGCGAGGTTGGCGTTAGCGGGGTCGCCCTGGTCCTGACCGGTCTGTTCTTGTGCTGCGTTCTGGTCTGCAGTCTTATTGCAACCAGCGACCCCCAGAGCGAGAGCGAGCGTAAAGACTGGCAATGCTGAACTTCGATATGTCCATTTCATAATGTTGTTTTGCTCCAGGTTCAGCTGGTTCTCTTAGTCCTCGTGTTCACTGATATCCGCGATTGGCCCCCAGTAAGAGTCGGGTCCCAGCGCAATTGGGGTGAGCTGACCCGGTTCACGTTATCAAACACCTTGGAAGTGATGCTTGATTCAGGCCTGTGGATGTCCTCGATGTCACTTCCACTTATGCGTCATAACAACACCAGCACGCTTTGCGAGTTGCCATCGTGGATCCTCACCAGGTGGGAAACCGGGCAAGCGGTTCTTGTGTAACGAAGCTGCGGTTCGACCCACTATTGGGATGAAAGCCAAATAATTCGTGATCGAGAGTCACGGGAAGCGGTCTGATGTATGCAGTCGCTTATAGGAAATCTGGTGCAATTGGGGATGCTCGGCCTCGGGGTTTCGTTGCTGCTGGTATGCATCCATTACCTGAAGCCGGGGTCTCATCGGAAGTTGGATGAAGAGGCGGATTCGGAAGCACTCGCAGTTTCGTCCGTGAGGAGCCGTACCGGCCCGTAGACCATCGCCCGTTGCAGGCGGCAGGCCTAAAGCTGCTCGTGCTGGCAGGCAATCAGCCCAATCGATCTATGACCATCCCTGCGATCTGAGAAACGTTGCCGGCTCCTAGCGTGAGGATGGCGTCGCCTTCGCGCGCGAGGCCAACAACGCGCGTCGCAGCTTCTTCGAAAGATGAGGCATAAGCCACTGCCTCGCGACCGATCGCACTGACCAAGGCCGCGGAGCTCACGCCGTCGATCGGTTCTTCGCTGGCCGCGTAGATGTCCAGCACCTGCACGGAATCGGCCTCGTCGAATGCAGTCGAGAACTCCGCTGAGAGGTCGCGGGTGCGGGTGTAGCGGTGCGGCTGGAAGATGACATGCAACTTGGCGTAGCCGCAATCCCGCGCGGCCTTGAGGGTGGCGACGATTTCCGTCGGATGATGGCCGTAGTCGTCGATCACCGCCACGCCGCGGGTGGAACCCTTGAGCTGGAAACGGCGGTCGACTCCGCGGAAGTCCCGTAATCCTTGCGCGATCTGTTCTGGAGGTACATCCAGCTGAGTTGCAATGGCTACAGCGGCTGTGGCGTTGAGGACATTGTGCCGCCCGGGAACCATCAACTCGAAGGGGCCAAGAACCTCAGAGCCGAAAGCAACCTCAAAGCGAGAGCGAACTGGCGCGGCGCGGTCGTCGATCTTGCCGACCGCCGGGGGGAGCGTGCGTAAGACGAAATCCGCCTGGGAGTCGGTTCCATAAGTGAAGACGCGGCGGCGAACGCGTGGCAGCACAGCGGCCAGGAGCGGATTGTCGAGGCAGGCCGTGGTTGCGCCGTAGAACGGGACTTTGTCCATGAATTCGACAAAGGCCTGCTCGACGTCGGCCATGTCGCGATAGCAGTCCATGTGTTCGCGGTCGAGGTTAGTGACGACGGCAAGGATTGGGGAAAGCCTTAGGAAAGAGCGGTCGCTCTCGTCGGCTTCGGCGACGAGATATTGCGACTTGCCGAGTCGGGCGTTGGAGCCGAGCGCGTCGACGCGGCCTCCGACGACGACCGTCGGGTCAAGTCCGCCGGCGGCGAGAACGGTTGCAATCATTGAGGTTGTGGTGGTTTTGCCGTGCATGCCGGCGACGGCGATGCCGTATTTCAGGCGCATCAGCTCGGCGAGCATCTCGGCGCGCTGGATGACAGGGATCTTGCGGGTGCGCGCCTCGACGATCTCGGGATTTCGCTCATTCACGGCGGAGCTGGCCACGACTACGCCCGAGCCGACGACATTTCCCGCCGCGTGGCCCTCGAATACGGTTGCGCCGAGGCTGCAGAGGCGGTCGGTGGTTGCGCTGCGGCGCAGGTCGGAGCCGGAGACGGCGTAACCGAGGTTGAGCAGAATCTCGGCGATTCCGCTCATGCCGATGCCGCCAATTCCTATGAAATGAACGCGTTGGGATTTTACGAACATGGCTGCCGGTGCGCTTCAGCTACTTTAGCAGCAGGACCCGTGAAATGCGGGGGTTGCGGCCGGATGGCCTGAAGGTGGTATTGCGGCGCGCAACTTTCTGGCGCATCTTATGTTTATAAAGTTAGACTTCGTTTAGAGTGCTGAACCACTCCGGAGTCGCGCCACTCTCGGAAGCATTGCCAGAAAGCGGCAACTGAGGAAGTGGCGAGGAGGTCAAACCAGATGCGTATTCTTAGGTCTCTCTTACTGCTCAGTCTACTGGCCCTGGTCCCGGCGGCCTTTACGCATGCGAATGCGCAAGTGTCGGTCGGCATTGGGATCGGCCCGGTGGTCGCCCCAATTGGCTATTACGGCGACGGCTATGGCTACGGACCGCCAGTCTGTTCCTACGGATATTATCCGTATTACCCGTATGCCTGCTCGCCTTACGGCTACTACGGTTCGAGCTGGTTTGCGGGCGGCATCTTCATCGGCGCCGGCCCCTGGTATCGCGGCGGCTGGTACGGCCGCGGCCCTTGGTATGGATATGGCCACGGCTACTACGGCCATCCCGGTTATGGTTATGGCGGTCGTCCGATAGCGACTCCGTATCGCGGCGGGTATAACGGCTACAACGGCGGTCACACGGCTTATGCGGGTAACAGTGGATATCGCGGCGCCTACAACGGTGGTGCGTATCACGGCAATGCTTATGCAGGCGGCGCGTACCGCGGCAATGCCTACGCGGGTGGCAGCGGATATCGCGCTCCCTCTGGCGGTGGTTACCATGCGCCTTCCGGTGGCGGCGGCTTCCATGGTGGTGGCTTCGGCGGTGGCGGATTCCATGGCGGTGGTGGTGGTGGATTCCACGGCGGTGGCGGTGGTCACCGGTAAGCAGGTTTGCAGGACCGAAAGGCCCGCTCTTCGGAGCGGGCCTTTTCTTTTGGGTGAGGTACCCCCCCTCCCCCCCGGTGTTTTTGGCTTAGTTATTTGTTTTCAATGCCTTGAAGAAGCATTTGGGGTTAAGTTATTTGTTTTCAATGTGCGGATCATTGTTACCTCTTGGAAGCAATGGGATAACGAGAAAGGGCGGCCATTGGCCACCCTTTCTTCTTACCCTCTATTCCTAGAATACCAAATCAGACCCTTTCACTATGCCAAGTTTGGCAACCTTTTCTTCCAATGGAATGAGCAGTTTGCAAAGTATTTTCGGCGATGCCTCTTGACATTTTTTTCTGACGGCAAAACCGGGCACTAGATATGGGTTGGGACTGATTGCTGCGGCCAGGCGGGTGCTGGGCGATCTTTGGCCCAGAGGATGTAGTCGAGGGTGGGCGGCCTGGCTCCGTTTTCGCGGAGGCGGGTGAGGCACTGTCCGCGATGGTTCTGGCTGTGCATGAAGACCTGGGTGAGTCCTTCGGCGAGGGTGGGGTGGAAGTTCACGACGGGCAGTTCGAATCTTCGCTCGAGATCGCTTTCGGTGAGGTTGGTGACGAAGGCCAGCAGCTCTTCGTGGGTGGCGCGGTAGAGCTGGACTAGCTGGTCGAAACTTTCGCGCCGCTGGGATTCCTTTTCCTTGTCGAATGGCCGGTTGAGGAAGCGGGCGGGGTAGAGACGCTGCACCATGACGATGTGGTGGAGGGTCTTGAGGATTTGTTCGTCGTGGAGGGAGTTCGGGTGGGACTGGATGGCGGTGAGGAGGGTGGCGTCCGCCCAGGCTTGGTGGTGGGTTAGGGATTCGAGGAGGTTGACAACAGCGCCATGGTACTGCCAAGTCGTCACTTCAAAGCTGCTAGTATTTGCGCTCGTAAGTCACCTTCAGGATTTCGTGAGAGAGCCTCGCGATACCATCGCGTGGCGTCTGCTGAGTACCCTTGTCTTGATAGGCTTAGGCCGAGGTTGTAGGCCGCGGCCGCATCTGTCTTGTCTGCCTCTGCAGCCAATTGGAAGCTGGTGGCGGCTTTGCTCCAGTTCTCCAGCGAAAAATAGCAGTTACCTAGTCGGAAGTGCATCCAGCCATACTTTCCGTCGGATTGATTGATCGCGGCTTGAGCCGCGGAGACGCACTCTGTGTACCTCTCAAGATGTGAAAAAATAGTGGCTTCGGTGTAGAGGGCGTAGGGCTCATCCGGCTTCGCTGCAAGTGCTTCCTTAGCATACTCTAGCGCTTGCTGGTATACGCCTCGCTGGTCTAGAACAGTCGCCATGAGTCGATAATCGAGAGGTAATTCTGCAGCAATCAGGCGTTGGTTGTCTTTATTGGTTTCTTTGACAGATGCATCAACACAGCTTCGGCCGTCGGAGAGGACTGCGTCTGCATCAGTTTTCTCCTCAAAATAACGCTCTGCAGCCGCGTAGCAAAAATCATATGCATAGTAGGTGCTGCCCTTCGCAGCTCTCTCGTATGCGTCGGCTGCGGGCGCGTAATCATGAGCGGAATCTCTTCTATCTCCTTCTAGGTCCCATTGATACGGCGAGGGATCGTATAGGCTGGCATAGCGCCTGAACCACTTCTCCGATTCGCCGGCTGAGCCCATTTTGTTAGTATCTGCGATCAGGGATCTGTAGGCACTTTCTGCCAAATCGTCGCCGCAAACAGTGGGCTTTCCATTAGCGACTCGAGTGAGGGGCGCTATCGCATCGGCGAATTGCTGGCGCTGTGTCGCAGCGCTGCCTAAGACGTAGTCTGCAACCAAAGGATGATTGCTTTTTGATTGATTTTCCGCTTCGTTGGCCTCGATGCTTGCTTCGGTGAGGTATTGATCGTGTGCGAGCTTGGCACTTGCTTTCTCAGGACTTCCGTCTGACGAGAAATCTGCTGTAAGGTCTTCGTCCTGAGCACGATCGAGCAGCATGTAGGAGAGTAATGCACGATTTTCCGGCGAAGGATTTGCTTTGACTAGGTCTCGCGCGGCTTTGATCCCGTAGTCGCTAAGCACATATGCGACTGTTCCGAAGCATGTCAATTCCTTCAACACGTCGACTCGATTGGGCTTTGCGCTAAGTTCCTGCACAACGCTCAGCAATTGGCTTGTGTCCTGTTGGTATGGCGAAGAAGTGTCTGCTGAATACTCCTCATTTTTTCTTTTCTGAACTAAGGCTCTCGCCTCGCTGAGGCTTTCAGAGACATCCTTCACTGCGATGGCTGTATCCGGTTTTTGCTCGAGGAGCGTTTGCGCATAACTCGCGGGAACGGCGAAATTTAAGTTTTGCCCTTCCCCCAGTATGCCCACGGCCACACCGATCACCTCCCCTTTCGTGTTTAAGATCGGGCCGCCTGACGATCCATGCGAAATAGGACTCGTGATCTGGATGAGGTCTCGATTGTCGTCTCTCCTGATCCCCGAGACGATCCCTTGACTGATTGTTTTCTCAAGTCCCTCCGGATTGCCGATAGCGAATATTTCTTGGCCCGGCGATACGACCTCTTTTGCAAAGGGAAGGATTTTGGATGTGAGATCTATGTCAACGGACAAAAGCGCGAGATCGTTTTTTTCGTCTTTGCGAATGACCTTAACTGGAATTCTCACAGGGCCTACAGCTAAAACAGGGCTCCCCGCGTCGACTACATGGGCGTTGGTGATCAGAATTCGTGGTGCAACGAGAAATGCGCTGCCGAGAGCCGTGGGTGTTCCAGTGCTGTCGTTGAGGTACACGAGAAAAACTGAGTCCTGCGATGAGGCGTAGACTCGCCTCGCAGCTTCATCGTTCTGACCCAAGGCCAAAGCTGAAACAAGTAGGAAGAGCCCAATCCTAAACGGGTGCATCACTCGCTCCCTAGACGGGATTCAGGAACATGTTATTCCAGATTGGTGCTCGTGAGATGGGACGCATCCTTATTTTCACGCGTGTTCGTCTGTGACCCATGTGCGGACGGTCGGTTGTGAACATCGGGATTCGTTGTTATTGGTGCGAACCGCAGATCCTTCGACTGCGCCGCTGCGCGGCTCCGCTCAGGATGGCAACCCTAGTGTTGTTGTGTGAAAACCCATGTCCGAGAACCCGGCCCCTTCGACAAGCTCAGGGCAGGCTATGGGCACCCGGCTCAGCCGTTGACGCCGCAAGAGTCCTATCTGAGGCCTCTCGGAATCGGCGGCAGACCGCAGATAACGAGTTGGTGTACCATCAGAAAACCGTCAGGAGAAGGGGAACATATGACCATTGATCTGGACAAGCTAATTGAGGCTGCCCGCTCCAGGAAGTTTCCCGCTGCCGAGCGCGAAGCCCAGCGCAGAAGCTTCGCCTACGGCAATACCCGCATCGAGAATCCGCGCGTCACTCGGGAGATGGTTGACGAGCAGGCCGAACTGTTGAACAAGGCCCAAGAGCGTTGAGCGACGACAATCTGCGCCACAGTCACGCCATCGAAGCGGAACTGATCGCCGATCCTGAAAAGCTTGCGCAGCGCGAGGTCTTCAATGGCCTTCGGCAAATTCACGCTGTGGAAGAAATGGTTGAATACCATCTCGATCCTGAGCGGCCCTTTCGTTTTCGGCCGTCGCAGATTCTCCACCTGCACCGCTATGCTCTCGACGGAATATCAGCGTACGCGGGAACTTGGAGACCGTCGGGAATCGAGATTGGCGGCAGCCTGCATCGTCCCGTAGATGCGTATCAGGTTCCGGAGATGATTGAGGACCTGTGCGACTACGTCAATAATCATTGGACGGAAAAGAGCCCTGTGCATTTATCCGCCTACGTTATGTGGAAGCTGAATTGGATTCATCCTTTTACGGACGGCAACGGGCGTACCTCGCGTGCAGTATCGTACCTGGTGCTCTGCTTGAAAGCGGGCTATCTGCTTCCAGGAAAAAGATCGATACCAGATCAGATAGCTGAGGATCGCACGCCATATTACAGGGCGCTCGAATCGGCTGATGCGGCGTGGAGAGAGAACCGGTTAGACCTGAGAGAGATGGAAGAAATGATCTCTCAGCTCCTTGCGCGCCAGCTCCTGGAAGTCTTCGAGGGCGCGACCGGCCGCGCCTTTCTCAAGGACGAGACCAATCCAGGCTAGGGTCGCGGACTGAGATTACCTGCCTCTTATGACTCTCTCCGGAAAGAAACCGCGGGTTCTGCGCGAGGCGCGTCATCGGGATGACACGTCCTGTGGAGGTCGCCGAGATCGTTAGCGCTGGGCTATTGGGATGTAGGGCGCTGGGTATTCGGGGCCGATGTATTCGGCTCTGGGGCGGATTAGGCGGTTGTCGTCTAGCTGTTCGATGACGTGGGCGGCCCATCCGGCGATTCGGCTTACGGCGAAGATTGGGGTGAAGAGGTCGATGTCGATCCCCAACGTTGTATAGGTCGATGCGGAGTAGAAGTCGACGTTGGCGTTGAGCTTCTTTTCCTTCTTGACGTAGAGCTCAATGGCGCGGGACATGTTGTACCACTTGGCGTCGCCCTTGGAGTTGCCGAGGTCTTCGGACATCTTGCGGAGGTGGGTGGCGCGGGGGTCTTCGGTCTTGTAGACGCGGTGGCCGCAGCCGGGGACTTTCTCTTTGCGGGCGAGCATGGAGGCGACGAATTCGAGGGCGTATTCGACGGGGTCTTTGCCCTGGGCGGCGGCTTCTTTGTCGGCGGCGAAGAGGAGGCGCATGACGTTCTCGTTGGCTCCGCCATGGAGCGGGCCTTTGAGTGCGCCGATGGCTCCGGTGATGGCGGAGTGGACGTCGGAGAGCGTGGCGGCGATGACGCGGGCGGCGAAGGTCGAGGCGTTGAGCTCGTGGTCGGCGTGGAGGATGAGGGCGACGTCGAGGGTGCGGGTTGCGGTTTCGGTGGGCTTCTCGCCGGTGAGCATCCAGACGAAGTTGCCGGCGTGGGAGAGCGAGGGGTCGGGCTTGGGGAGATCGAGGCCTTTGCGAATTCGATCGTAGTAGGCGACGATCATCGCGATCTGAGCGGTCAGGGCGAAGGACTTGCGGATGTTGGATTCGCGGTCGACGGCCTTTTCGTCGGGGTCGTAGAAGCTGAGCGCGGAGACGGCGGTGCGGAGGACCTCCATCGGCGTGGCCGATTTGGGGGCGTTGCGCATGAGGGCGATAATGTCGGGGTGGAGGGTGCGGGCTTCGGCGAGGCGTTCGGCAAAGTCGGCGAGTTCGGACTTGGTGGGCAGAGTGCCGAACCAGAGCAGGTAGGCGGTCTCCTCAAAGGTGGAGTTGGGCGCGAGCTCGTGGATATCGATGCCGCGGTAGGCGAGCACACCGGCTTCGCCGTCGATCCAGCAGATGCCGGAGTTTGCCGCGACAATTCCTTCGAGTCCCTTACCTGCTACCTTGGCTGGCGCCGCCGTTGCCATGCGTTTCTCCCTTTACCGTGTAATTTTTGCCGATGAGATTGGCCGCCCACTCTTCGGAGTCGAGCACCTGGTAGAAAGACTTCGATTACCACGCGAAAGTCTCGCGCGGACATATTGTTGCGAACAATCGGCCGATGTTTGATTTATAGCGCAGCGGTTGAGCGATTGTCACTTGGCGGTGGGCCAATGCGGTCGAGTGGACGGTCAATTGCTGGCGTGATTCGATTAGGCGCGAAGGGGGCGAGCTCGATGGCTGGGGATTCGCCGCGGATGAGCTGGGAGAGTACGCGTGCCGTTCCGGGAGCGAGGAGGATTCCGTTGCGGAAGTGGCCGGTGGCGATCCAGGTATTGAGTGGGGTGGTTTGGCCGATGAGGGGGAGTTCGTCGGAGGAGCCGGGACGGAGTCCGGCCCAGCTTTCGAGGATTTCGGCATCGGCGATGGGCGGCCAGAGTTTGGCGGCGGCTTTGAGAAGAGCGGCGATGGCGTGCGGCTCGACGGATTTGTCGAATCCGGCGCGCTCGACGGTGGCGCCTATGATGATGCGGCCGTCCCCGCGGGGGACGAGGTAGATTTCGGGAGTGCGGAGGACGTGGGTGAGGGTTTCAGGACCGCGCATGCGGACGGCAGTCATCTGGCCTTTGGCTGGGGCGATGCGCGGATGGTTGGGGGGGAGATGGCCGAGTGCGGGGGACTCGGCCCATGCTCCAGCGCAGTTGACGAAGTGGGTCCCGGCGATCGCCGCGGTGGGTGTTTGCACGACGATGCGGGCGGATTCGGGATCCATGGAGATGACGGGCGAGTCTTCGATGAGGCGGACTCCGGCGGCGATGGCGGCGAGAGGAAGCGCGACGCAGAGGTCTCGCGGGTCGAGGCTGGACTCTTCGATTAAAAGGAAGTGTTGGTATTGAAGTTCGAGTCCTGGTGTGATGGCTTGCAGTTCGGAATGAGTGAGTTTGCGGGCCTTGCCGAGCGTGGCGGCGCGATCGCCGTTGAGGCCAAGAATCGTGGCCTGGGTACGCAGCGGAACTTTCCTGTCGGAGAGACGTTCTATCTGGGCGAGGTAGTTTGGATAAAGAACGAGGCTGGCCCTGGCGAGCTCGGCAAGCTGTGGAGGGCCCTCAGGATCGCTGACAGCGAGCATGCCGGCCGCGGCCCACGAGGACTCCGCCATAGCGCGACCGCGCTCGAGGACGATGACGCTGAGCCCGTGGCTGGCGAGATCGAGGGCGAGCGAGAGTCCGATGATTCCCGCGCCGGCGATGACTACATCGGCTGTTTCCACACGTCTATTTTATGTTGTGCGGGGCGACGCGGGACTTTCACGCGCGGTTGGCGTCTATGAATTAAGGGCAATTCTCGTAAATTTTGATTTAATGAGTGAGGAAGGGAAACAACATCGATGAGTGATTCGCTGGACGAACCGGTAGTGGAACGAAATTATTCTGGGGCATTTCTGGCGATGGTCGTGGCTGCCTTGCTGGCGGCCGTCGGAGGGCTGATCTGGAGCTATACGCTTTCGACGCGGCTGACAAAGTCGGAGACCGCACTTACCGCGGCGCAGGCGCAGAATGAAAAGCTGAGCGCCTCGCTCGATCAGACCAACGCCGAGCTGAAGGTTGAGACCCAGGAGCTAAGCAAATCCGTTGGGCTGACGCAGAAGCAGCTGGAGACGCGCGCGGACGATCTGCTTCGCCGCCAACAGGCTGATGCACGACGGCTGGAGACGGAACAAAAGAGCGCGAGCGCGGCGGCGACGCAGCAGATTGGCGCGGTTTCGAGCCAGGTGTCGAATGTGCAGACCGATGTCGGCGGGGTGAAGACCGACGTTGCGGCGACGAAGACGGAGTTGAAGACCGCCGAAGCGCAGATGCAGAGCATGAAGGGCGACCTTGGCCTGCAGAGCGGCCTGATCGCGACCAACCACAGCGAGCTCGAGATACTGAAGCACAAAGGCGACCGGAATTACTACGAGTTCACGCTGAACAAGCAGAAAAACCCGCAGCCGGTTTCGACGGTGAGCCTGGTGTTGAAGAACGCCAATCCCAAGAAGAACCAGTACACGCTGGTGGTGGTCGCCGACGACAAGAAAATCGAGAAGAAGAACAAGGACACCAACGAGCCGGTGCAGTTCTATACGGGCAAAGACAACATGCTCTTCGAGCTGGTCGTGAATACGGTGAATAAGAACCAGGTGATCGGGTATATCTCGACGCCGAAGAACGCGCCCGCGCCGGTGACTCCGTAAGGGATTCGCATCTGAGAGACTGAAAAACTCGATCCAGATCGAGTTTTTTCAGTCCGGAGTTAAGCTATATGGGCGCCGCTTGTCCCCACCCGCCATAATGGGAGTTCCATGGAAAACATCCTCGAGGAAACCGGACTGGAGGTCCTCGACCTGAGGTGCGATGGCGCGTTTGCGACGCGGAGCCTGCACGTGCGCGATGTCGCGACTCAGATGGCTGGGCTCCAGCGGTTATCCAAGGCGCTGCTGGAGCGACCGGAGACGATTCTGCAGGAGTTGGTTGATGCCGCGGTCGATCTTTGCGGCGCCGACAGCGCAGGCATCAGTATCGAAAAGGAAGACGGAAACGATCAGGAGTTTTATCACTGGATAGCGACCTCCGGAGCGTATTCCGGGTTCCTGAATGCGATCTTGCCGCGGTATCCCAGCGCGTGTGGCCTGTGTTTAGAGCGTGGACACGCACAGCACTTTACCGTCACGAAGAGATTTTTCGACATCCTTGGCGTTGAGGCCCCGCTGGTCACCGACGGCATCCTGCTGCCATGGCGGACCGAAGACACCCGCGGCACGATTTTCGTCATGGCTCATGGGCGAACGGAAGCCTTCGATGAAAATGACGCGCGGCTGATGACCATGCTGGCCGATTTTGCGGCGATGGGTTTTAAGCAACAGAAGCAGCAAGCGCGGCTGATCGAGCAAGCGCGTATTGCCGCCGCAGCCAAGATGGCGAACGAACTTGCGCATGAGATCAACAATCCGCTGCAAAGCATGACCAACGCCGCGTACCTGGTCGCTGAAGGCAACGCGGAGCTGGACCGGAAGGCGCTGGGACAAGATTTGTCGAATGAGATTCGCCGTCTTTCCGGCATCGTAAAGGCCCTTTTGGCGTTACCCCTCGAATCGGCGCGCGCGAGTGAACTGCGGGATCAACATGCAGCTCGCTTGCCGGGCAATTAGCCGACTGCTTCTTCTCCAGGTAATCTCCAACCCTCACATCCCGGGCTACTGTGGCGCCAGCAGCACCAGGTCCTTCTGGTGGGTGAACGACAGGTTCAGGGTGAGCGATTGACGCTGGTCCCATTGGTCCTTGGTGATGGGGTAGTTGAAGACCAGCTGGCCCTCCACGGTCGCTCCTGCGGGGATGGTGATGTCGCGCAGCAGCGGTTGCTGCTTCATTGCCGCGAGCGCAGGGTAGGCAATGAAGACGCGGTCGAAGTCTACAGTGCCTGCGGCCAGGCTGCGGTCTTCCTCGGTAGGAAGTTTCAGCATCGCCGCCATGTCGGCGAGGAAAACGGGTCCTTCGCTCCGGTTGTGCAGGCGAACGTCGGCGATGATGATGATTTCGTCGAACTTGGTTTCGACCGGGGCGATCGACTGCGTGCCGAATTCATTGGCCTTGGATTCGCTGTGGATTGGGTAGGCGGTGAGGTGCAGGATCTCTCCGGCGACGACCGGCGGTTTCTCATTGAAGTAAACATACGCGCCGATGACGAGCAACACGAAGACCGCGGCGGCGATGACCCTGAGCACTGGGCTGCTGCCGCTTCCCCCGCCTTGCGCGGTGGCGAGCGAGAGCGGCCGGACGGGGCGTAACTGGGGCGGCGCTTCTGGAGCGTCAGGCTGGGATTGAGTGCTCACGCTTCTCAGAGTTTACTCTGATCCGACGGCGTCAAAATTTGTTATGGCCGCGGGCGGCGGGGCTTGTCTCTACCTTTTCGAGTTGGGTCGGCACGATGATGAGGCGGGAATCAACTCTTCTCTCATTCCGTGGTACAAAGACTGCAACTTACTCGCGCCTTAGGAGGTCGTCTTGAAAGTGCTGGATCGCGTGCTGGGTTGCATTTTGATTCTGGGTGGCGTGGGCCATACGTTTGGATCTTTTCTGGGCTATAAGAACAATCCGATGATGTTGCTTTGGTCGCTGTCGGCGAGCCTGTTCATCTTTTTGCTGGGCGCGTTGAACCTGGTTCGCGCAGGCCGGCACAAGGATGTGGCTCTTTGCTGGCTGTGCCTGGTTGGCGGCCTTTGCCATATTGCTTCGTCGATCCGGTTTGGAATTCTTATCGGGAATGTCTTCGATTTTCGTCCATTGATCTTTGTCGTCGTTACGCTGGGTTTGTGCGCGATGTGTGTGCGGACTTTGGTGTCGGAATGAAGAAGGCGGCGAGGTTCGGCGCGGGGCTTATTTGTGCGGGTTGTTTCGCTTTGCTGGGGGCCGTGGCGCAGCGTTGCGGCGCTCAGGACACGAAATACGCACCGAAGGGGCAGCAGATTCCTGGGCCGGGGTGTTTGGTGGCGCATATGCCGTGGGAGGGCGGTTCGATGCCGTGCGCGGAGAACGCGCATAGAGACTGGCTGGCTGATGTTTCGCATTGGCGGATGGAGCGGCGGATTCGGGTTGGGTATGATCCAGCGCGGTATGAGATGCCAGCGCTGAAGTGGACGCAGTCGAGTTTCTTTCAGCCGCAGATGATGGTGCAGGACCGGTATTTCTACGATCCGGTGGCGGGGAAGTATACGGTTGATCGCTACGTTGACGATCTTGACAAGCGGTATGGCGGGATTGATGCGGTGTTGGTGTGGGCGACTTATCCGAACATGGGGATCGACGATCGAAACCAGTTGGATATGGTGCGTTCGATGCCGGGTGGTGTGGCTGGGGTGCGGCAGATGGTGGAGGATTTTCATCGCCGTGGGGTGAGGGTGTTGTTTCCGATGATGATGTGGGATCAGGGGACTCGGGAACCAGAAAATCCGTGGCCGGATGCGATTGCGGAGTTGATGAAGGAGATCGATGCGGACGGCATCAATGGCGATACGCAGGATGGTGTCCCGCTGGCGTTTTCACTGGCTGCTGACAAGATTGGGCATCCGCTGGCTTTTGAGCCGGAGGGTGGGCCGCAGTGATGAGGCGCTGGCGTGGAATGTGCTGACGTGGGGGCAGTATCAGTTCCAGTTTGTGCCGACGGTCGACCGGTATCGCTGGCTTGAGCCGCGGCATGAGGTCAACATCTCGGACCGGTGGAACCATGACAAGACTGACGATCTGCAGTTCGCCTTCTTCAATGGCGAGGGCTGGGAGAGTTGGGAGAATGTTTGGGGCATCTGGAACGGGATCACTCCGAGGGACGCTGAGGCGACGCGGCGGGTTGCGACTATCGAGCGGGCGGTTGCGCCGTTTTTGGTGAGCCAGGAATGGGAGCCGTTTTACTCCGACGCTTCGGTATGGGGTCTTTGCGAGCCGGTGGCCGCTGGGGTCGCAGACGGTATGGACGATCGTCAATCGCAATGACTATGACCTGGATGGGCGGCAGATGAGCGTGCCTTATCAGGCGGGGATGCGGTATTTCGATCTGTATCACGGGGTGGAGCTGCATCCGGTTCGTGAGGGCGATCAGTCGGTGCTGAGTTTTGCGTTTGACGCGCATGGTTATGGGGCGGTGTTGGCGACGGGCGGAGAGCCGAGCGCACAGATCGAGCAGTTGATGGCGAAGATGAAGGGGCTTACGGCGACTCCGCTATCGAGTTATTCGCATGAATGGAAGCCATTGCTGCAGACGCTGGTTGAGGTGAGGGCGACTGCGCGGGCGAGTAGTGCGCCGGAGGGTATGGTGCGGATTCCGGGTGGGGCTTATCTCTTCAAGGTGGAGGGAATCGAGATTGAGGGATCGAATGATCCGGGTGTGGATGTGCAGTATCCGTGGGAGGACACTCCGCGGCGATATCACGAGCATGCGGTTCAGGTGGCGAGCTTCTTTATCGATAAGTATCCGGTGACGAATGAGGAGTTCAAAGCATTCCTGGATGCGACTCACTATCAGCCGAAAGATGCGTTGAATTTTCTGAAGGACTGGAGTGAGGGAACTTATCCGGCTGGATGGGGGAAGAAGCCGGTGACCTGGATTTCGCTAGAGGATGCGCGGGCGTATGCGGCCTGGGCGGGGAAGCGGTTGCCGAGTGAATGGGAGTGGCAGTATGCGGCGCAGGGTGCGGAGCTACGTGTGTATCCATGGGGAAATTCGTGGAAGGATGACGCGGTGCCTGTGCCTGATAAGGGGCGCAAGATGCGTGGGCCGGATGATGTGGATGCGCATCCTGGTGGGGCTAGTCCGTTTGGGGTAATGGATATGGTGGGGAATGTCTGGCAGTGGACGGATGAATATTCTGACGAACACACTCGGGCGGCGATTCTTCGTGGTGGCGAGTATTACCGGCCGCAGGGGTCGATCTGGTATTTTCCTCAGGCTTATCGGAATGACCAGCATGGGAAGCTGCTGCTGATGGCTCCGAGTTATGACCGGTCGGGCGGGGTTGGTTTTCGGTGCGTTAAGGATGCGGAGTAGCGCGGGTCGCCAGGTTAACGGGCGCGGAGTATAACAATCTGCAGCGCTGCGCGCTGGCCAGTTTTTCGATGCAGGGCAAGAAGGCAGGAGGAAGCCCATGCGAGGAGAAACTTTCTTCAAAACCATTTTTATTGCGTCGTCTCTTGTGCTGTCTTACTCATCTGCTCTCTGCCGGGGCCAGGAAACTAAGACTGCCGGAGTGGTCGTACTCCGGAAAGGAAGGTCCGAAGGAATGGGCCAAGCTAGGCCGCGCCTACGCTGAATGTGCGGACGGCAAGACCGAGTCGCCGATCGATATTGAACACGCGACGCCGGCCGATTTGCCACCGCTTACTCTGGACTGACAAAGCTGTTCCCCTGGCCATTGTCGACAACGGCCACACGGTTGAGGTGATGTATCCCGGCGGCAGCACTTTAGCGGTTGGCGGCCATATATACGCGTTGAAGCAGTTCCACTTCCACCATCCGAGCGAGGAGCACGTTGATGGTAAGGTCTATCCGCTGGAGGCGCACCTGGTGCACTCCGATGCCGATGGGCACGCGGCAGTTATCGCCGTTCTTTTCGATCTCGGCGCTGCGAATCCTTTGCTCGATATGATGTGGAAGAACATTCCCGCCGAGAAAGAAAAAGAGGCGGACATTTCTTCGATCTTGATCAATGTCGCCGACCTGCTGCCCGCCGATCGTGGATACTTCACCTACATGGGTTCGCTGACCACGCCTCCGTGCACTGAGGGAGTCACATGGTATGTGCTGAAGGCCCATGCGACGATTTCGAAGGAGCAGCTTGAGGCGTTCGTGAAGCTCTATCCGCTTAATGCGCGGCCGATTCAACCGACGAACGGGCGCCCAATTCAAGAGACGAAATAGCTGAGAAGGCCGCAGGGATCGATCTGGTATTTCCGCGAGGCCTATCGGAATGATCAGCATGGGAAGCTGTTGCTGATGGCTCCGAGTTATGACAGGTCGGGTGGGGTTGGTTTCGGGTGTTAAGGATGCGGACTAAGCCTGTCTCTCACCTGAGCCGTTCAATCCAACTATCGAACTATTGCTGAGCGTTAGCTGGTTCGCACTACCAACGCTGGAGCAAATCGAAGTTGACTCTGCGTCGCTCCAGGGAGGCAGGCGTCAAGGGGAACACCAATTCGATTAAATTGCAGAGAGCGGTTCAGCTCTGCCGGCTGCCCCTTCGCTCCAGGCGAATCGCTATGGCATTGGCGCTGACGCTGGCTACTTCGTTCCATGAGATAGTTTTGAGCGTGAACCAGGACTGATAGGTGACCCCATCTTCTCTGGCCGCTCCGTAACTCCAGTCGCGTTTCTGATGGAGAATCAAAATCCATGTCACGACAATTCCCAGAAAAATTGGCCGAGGCAGAAGCCCAGCGCGAAAGTTGAGAATCGGAGGAATGCTTATGGCGAAAGAGGAGCGCCTGCCTATAAGCCAAGACTGTCTTCGATCCCAATTTCGCCAAAGCTGTGGTCAGCATATTGAAATCACCTTGCTAGATAACTCCCGATCGAACGGGGCGACGAGCAAAGTCGCCCCCTAAAGCTAACGAAGTGGAGTAGTGCTACTGCTTTGCCACGGTTGATGGATAGTCGATCCTCACTGTCTGGATTTGGAACGGCGTGACTGGCACTGTGACCTGGTTGCTGGTGACGGGGAGCGGTGAGCCTTCCGGGCGTCTCCATCAGGTTGGTGATTGTTGCTGAAGTTGCGCCCTCGGGGACGTGTAGGGTTACGTTGCCGGCTTTGCCTTCCCACTCGAAGAAGCGGAAGAGCAATCCGTCGGCGTTTTCGGCTTTCTTGATTGCGGTGAGCACGACGTTGTCGCCGTCGATGCCGACGAAGGAGTGTTCAGACGGCCAGTCTCCGGTGTGCTGATCGACCTGCATTGCGGTGAGCTGGTAGTTGAGCTCATAGCCGTGGCGCATGCTCATTGCCTGCTTCCAGTCGCCGGCGTGGGGATAGAGGGCGAAGACGAAGTGGTGGTGTTCGCGATCGGCTTCGGGGTCGGGCCAGACGGGCGAGCGCAGCAGCGAGAGGCGGAGGACGTTGCCGGCTGCGTCGTAGCCGTATTTCGATTCGTTGATGAGACTCATGCCCTGCTTGGCGTCGCCGAGGTCGGCCCAGCGCATGGCGGGGACTTCGAACTTGGCCTTCTCCCAACTGTTGTTGCGGGTGGTTGGGCGGCTGATGGTGCCGTAGGGGATTTCGTAGGTGGCGTTGTCGCTGGTCGCGGCGAGTGGGAATGCGGCTTTGAGCAGGACGTGGGTTTCGTGCCAGTCGATGTCGTTGGTGACGAGGACTTCGATCGGCGTTGGCGTCGAGGGAGATTTCCTGGACGAATTTGGAGCTTCTGCCAGGTGCGGGCGACTTGGATTCCGGCGCGCATGGGGCCGCTTTCGACGACCTTGACAGAATCGACCTGATGGATCAGCGTTGGCGGCTGGTCGAGGGTGCCGGGATCGATGTTCCACGCGTCGTATTCCTTGGGCGTGTCTTTGAAGGCCTGCAGCTCGTTGCCGCAGGAGTTGGGCGCGAGGGTTTCGAAGTTGGCCTTCTTGTTGAAGAGGGAAGTGATGCATCCGGTGGTGGGATCGACGGTCACGCGGAGGTTGGCGTTCTCGATGGTCATTCCGCTGACCTTGAGATCGCTGGTGAAGGTCTTGTTGCCGGGAACGACGTGGATGAGCTTGTAGCCCATCGATGGCACGGGGCCGGCGCTGACGAGCAGGTGATAGATGTTGGAGTGAGGCTCGCGGGAGAGCAGCTTCGACGGCAGCACGTTGCCCTTGGGATCGAGGACCGAGACGGAGTCGGCGCTTTGCGGGAAGTTCGGCGGTGACCATGACGTCGCCGGAGCGTTCCCAGGCGAGCGGGTTGAAGACGAGGACGGGAACACCGTCTTTAGTGCGGGTGTCGATTCTGGATTGGATGGTTTCGAGCGCGTTGTGGGAGGCTTCGTTGCTGGTCCAGCGGACGCGGTCGTAATCGCGCTGCGCTTCCTTATAGATGATGCCGATGCCGGAGCCGGCGGCGAGGTCGTGGAACTGGTTGAAGAGTACCTGTTTCCACGCGTCGGTGAGTTTGGCGGCGGGATAGTCGCTGCCCTGCAGCCAGGCGAGCGAGGAATATTTCTCGGTGTTGAGCAGCCACTCTTCGCTCTCGCGCATGTTGCGCTTGTGATCGGCCTGGGTGGTGAAGACGCCGCGGTGGTATTCGAAATAGAGCTCGTCCTTCCAGGTGGGGATGGCCATTTCGCCGGCGGGTGGAGTGGGCAGCTTGTTCTCGCCCTTGGCCATGACGACGTAGTTCCAGGTGGGCGAGTCGGGGTCGATCTGTTTTTCGACCGTGGTGAAGTAGGTCTGCGCGATGCCGAACTGGTATTTAGGCACGACTTTGTTTGGGTCGCTCCAGTGATCGCCCTCGTCGAGGACCGAGCGGGTCGGACCGCCGCCGTGGTCGCCGATGCCGTAGAGGTCCATCATGTCGGTCATGCCGGGCGAGCGTTCGCGCGCGACGGCAAGGTCAGCGGAGAGGCGCACCGGGTCGAGATTGTTGTTTGCATAGTCATGCGGGAAGTAGGCGAGCACCTTGCTGCCGTCGGGCGATTCCCACCAAAAGAGCTTGAAGGGGAGCTGGTTGGTGTCGTTCCAGGTCATCTTCTGGGTGACGAAGTAGTCGAGTCCGGAGCGCTTGTAGATCTGCGGGAGCTGCCAGTTGTAGCCGAAGGAGTCGGGATTCCAGCCGATGCGGGTGGTGACGCCGTAGAGGTTTTTGAAGGTGGCCTCGCCGATGAGCAGTTGGCGGACGAGCGATTCGCCGTCAGGCATATTGAGGTCGGGCTCGATCCACATGCCGCCGACGACTTCCCAGCGGCCCTGGGCGATGCGCTCCTTGATCTGGGCGTTGAGGGCTGGATATTTGTCGGCCATCCACTGGTTGTATTGCGCGGCGGACTGGGTGTAGGTGTAGTTCGGATACTCGTACATTAGCTGCGCGGCGGTGCCGAAGGTGCGCTTGACGACGTCTACGGTCTCCGTCCACGGCCAGAGCCACGCAGCATCGATGTGGGAGTTGCCGGTGAGGTGAAAAGTGCCTTGCTTGAGCAGCGGCTTTAGCGCTTCGAGCTGAGACTGTGAGGCTTTGAGCGAGGCGTCGAAGGCGGCCTGGTCGCTGCTGGAGAGTGCGTTCAGATCGACGGCGGCGATGGCCTTGGCGAGGGTATCGATGTCTGACGACGATCCCGGTGCGAGCGAGGGTACGAGCACGGCGTCGGAGAGGAACTCCTTGCGGAGGTCGTCGGGGCTGGGGCGGTTTTCGGCGAAGTCGATTTTGGTGGTGACTCCGTTGAAGCGCTTGTCGTCGACGGTTTGGAGGATCTTGACGGCGACGAGGATCTTGTCGCCCGGCTGTGCGTTGTCGAAGAGGACGATGGGCTCGAGATCGTCGCCGAGAGCGACGCGGCGGCCGTTGAAATAGACAATCTCGGGCATCGGGCCGTTGGCGTTGGCGTGGAACTGGAACCAGATGCGGGTCCCGGTCAGGTCGTAGCCGTGGAGCGTCTTGGGGACCTCGATGGTGCGACGAAACCAGACTGCGTCCTTCGTCGCGTTGCCTTTGACGGGAAGAATCGGCCAGGCGCTGTCGTCGAGGCTTACGGATTCGCCGTGGGCGATGTCGCCGGCGTGAAAGCGCCAGCCGTCGACGGGCAGGTTGTTGAGTTCGGCGAGGCGGTCGATGGTGGTTCGCGAGGCCGAGGGCAACGCTTTGGTCAGCGAAGTGACCTCATCGGCAGATTGCGCCGGGCATGAAGAGGGCGCAAGCGCCGCGATCGCCACACAGGCGAGGAAGGCAAAGTGGAATGTGAGGGCGTGAATCTGGAAACGGAGGGCGCGAACAATCACAAAGAGCTCCAATCGTAGGCCGGGGAATAAGCGCTGCTGTTTTCGCGCTGCGACGATCCGATCGAATTATAGTAGAGCGGCGCGCCGGTGATTCTTCGTCGTCCCATATCCCTGGTCTGAGGTGCTTCCAGGCGGCGAAGACCCCTCCGTTTGGGCAGCGAGGGCGCCTTCGACGGCCGCGTTTCCGGTCCGAAAACTCCCGCGGGATTCAATTCCTTTCCTGAATAGCCGATGAGACGTTAGAGGCTAATCGCGGAGCTATGCAAGTCACCGCAATCATGGGCAAGCGCTTGCCTGTTACCGCCGCAATTCTGGTGCTGCCGGTCGCTCTTGGCCTGTATCCTTGGCTGTCAATCAACCTGTTGTCCACCGGCTATCAGCCGCGCGGCGTGAACTCTGAGTGGAACCCGTGGCTACTGTGGCTGCACGTCGTCTCGGATTCGGTGATCTTCGTTTGCTCCCTCGCCATAGGGGTGAGGCTGGCTGTCATGGTGGTGGGGATCCGGAGGTATTTTCAGTTCAAAGGCATTCTGGTACTCTTCGGCGCGTTCATTCTCACATGCGGATTCACCCGGTTGCTGGACGTCGTCGTGCTTTGGTATCCGCTCTACTGGCTACGGGGTGGTATGCAGCTGATTACCGCCTGCGCCTCGGTGATCACTGCGGTGGCGCTGCCTTTGTGTTTGCCGCAGATTCAAGAGCTCCTGGTGAAAAGAATCACCAGCCAGGAAGCGTTCCGGGACTCTGAGGCGCGACTGCGCGCGATCCTGCATAACGTTGTCGATGGGGTCATCACCTTCGACGCTTCAGGGACCATATTTTCTGTCAACCCCGCCGGGGTGCGGATGTTCGAGTACGAAGCTTCGGAGATGATCGGTCAAAACATCAAAGTATTGATGGTCGCAGGCGACCGCAGCAAACATGACGACCACCTGGCGCATTATCAGTCGACGGGCCCGAGGAAGGTCACCGGGGCGGCCCGGGAACTGGAGGGTCTGACCAAGGCGGCCCGGACGTTCCCGATGGAGCTCATCATTTCCGAGGTCTCTCATCAGAGCCAAGGATTATTTGTCGGCCTGGTCCGGGATATTACCGAGCGAAAGCAGGAGGACGCGGCAAGGCGGGCGAGGAGCGTCGCCGAAGAGGCGAGCCGGGTCAAGTCGGAGTTTCTGGCCAATATGAGCCATGAGATACGGACGCCAATGAATGCGATCCTCGGGATGACTCATCTGGCGCTACGCGCCGATCCAAATCCCAAGCAAGCGGGTTATCTGAGCAAGATCAGCAATGCCGGCAAGTCGTTGCTCACGATCATCAACGACATCCTCGATTTTTCCAAGGTGGAAGCGGGCAAGCTGGAGCTGGAACACGTTGTCTTCTCGCTGGGGCCGGCGTTGGACCATGTGCTCGACATGGTCGGCGAAAAGGCGCAGCAAAAGGGCATAAGGCTCGAATTTTCGATCGTGCCCAACGTTCCTCCCTACCTGATCGGCGACCCGCTGAGACTGGGGCAAATTCTGATCAATCTGGTGGCCAACGCCATCAAGTTCACCGATCGAGGAGATGTGCTTGTCCGCGTAGCCGTGGAGACATCGACGGAGGGCGCGGTGCGGCTCTGCTTCTCCGTTCGAGATTCCGGCGTAGGCATGACTGAGGACCAGGTCTCGCATCTCTTTGCGGCCTTTACCCAGGCGGACACGTCGATCACTCGCCGCTACGCGGGAACGGGACTCGGCCTGGCGATCTGCAAGCAGCTCTGCGAGCTGATGGGCGGCGGCATCTCCGTCGAGAGCGAACTGGGTAAAGGAAGCACCTTCCGCTTCAGCGCGAACTTCGGCATCGCCGCCGATGCACCCCAGGTGCAGGCCCGGGCACGGCTGAGCGAACTGTGGAGAAAGTCGCTCATGGTCGTCGAGGACGATGAAAGCGCAAGAGACGTCCTGACCTCCATGCTGGTTGCGAACGGCTTTGTGGTGAACGCGGTTTCCTCCGGAGAACAGGCGTTGAATAGCCTGTCGGCTGCTTCGGTTGCCGGAGAGCCGATCGAACTGGTGCTGATGGACTGGCGAATGCCAGGCCTGGACGGGATCGAGACCGGTCGGCGTATCAAGGGCGATCCAAATCTCTCCCACACGCCGGCGATCCTGATGGTCACGGCCTTTGAGAGGGAAGAATTCCTGGGCAGGGCGCAGGAGTTTGTGCCGGACGGATTCCTGACCAAGCCGGTCAATGCATCGGTCCTCATCGATACGATCGCGAACATCTTCGGAGTGAAGTCGTCAGGCGCGGCAGAAGATCCTGCCCCCGCGGCTGAGGCCGCGACGACGTTAAAGGGACGCCGCGTCCTGCTGGTCGAGGACAACGAGATCAACCGCGATCTGGCAGCCGAACTTCTTGGAGATCTTGGCATAGCCGTGACCATCGCCGTAAACGGCCGAGAGGGCGTCGACCGGGTCACCGCGGAGCCCTTCGACCTGGTCCTCATGGACATCCAGATGCCGGTGATGGACGGGCTGACGGCGACCCGGGCGATTCGCGCCGATGACCATTATCGCGATCTGCCTATCCTCGCCATGACCGCCCATGCGATGAGCGGGGACCGCGAGAGAAGCCTCGAAGCGGGAATGAATGACCATGTCACCAAGCCAATCCACCCCAACCGGTTGACCGATGCCCTGCTGCGATGGATGCCGGCGAACCAACCGAAAGAAGCAATTCAGAATCAGAATTACATCGAACCAGGATTGGAGGTTCGGCCTGTGCAGCCTCACGATGGCATTCCTCAAGAATTGCCACCATTCGACATCCAGGCCGCTTTGGAACGTTGTAACGGCAAGACCGGCCTGCTTCTCAAGATGATGTTCGGCTTCCGGGACAAATATTCCGATGCGGTCTCCAGGCTGCGAAAGAACCTTGCCGCCGGACAGGTCGAAGGCGCCGAGCGGCTGGCGCACTCGCTGAAGGGTGTTGCCGCGACACTGGAGGCCACGGATCTGGCTGAGGCCGCATCGTCTCTGGAAAGCGCGCTGCGGCTCGGGCAACGGGAAAATCTCGACGCCTTGCTCGAAGCGATGGAAGGGGCCCTTGGTCCGGCCATCGCTGCTGTAAACACCATGGGCACAACACCACCGGGCGCGCGTCGACCGGCCCTACCGGCGCCGAGCTCCGCCGGACCCGGGTCGGTCAAGCGACGCTCGCGCATCCTGGTTGTCGACGACGAGCCCTCGAACATCGACCTGCTGGTTGAAGCGCTGGGCGGCAACTACGAAGTGCTCTCGGCAACCGACGGCCAGTCGGCTTTGGAGATCGCCGCCACCTCGATGCCCGATGTGGTGCTGCTCGATGTCATGATGCCCGGCATCGACGGATATGAGGTTTGCCGGCAGCTGAAAGCGGACCACGAGAACTGGGACCTGCCCGTCCTGGTCGTCACCGGGTCTCTGGGAGTGGAGGACGAAGCCAGGGCGCTGGAAGCGGGTGCGGTCGATTACATCACCAAGCCAATCTCGCCCGCGGCGGTGAGGGCGCGGGTCAAAAGCCAGCTGGCCCTCAAATCGACGAGAGCGGCGATGAGCAACCAGATTGCCCTGGAACGGAGCAGGGCTTTTACCGAATCGATGATCGAGAACTCACCGGCTGCCATTATCGTCGCCGGCAAGGATTACGTAATCAGTGCCGTAAATCCCGCTGCCGAGAGATTGCTCTGGTATACCCGCGAGGAACTCATCGGCAGAAAGACGCCGTTAACCATCTACGACGCGCCGGAGGTCAAAGAGCTTGCCCGACAGCTCTCAGAGGAACGCGGGTGCACCGTTTCCCTTGAGGAAGCTATCTTCTCCGGGGAAAACCTTTCCGGCCGGGGACGGGAATGGATCTTTGTCCGTAACGGAGGGTCGAAGACCATTGTCGAGGTGACGGTCACACCGCTTAAGGACAAATCCGGCCAGCCCACCGCCTTCATGATTACTGCGTACGATATCTCCGAACGCAAGCGGCGCGAAGAATACATCTCCCATCTTGCGCATCACGACAAGCTGACCGGATTGCCTACCCGCCAACTGCTGGCTGACCGGCTCAACATGATGATTTCGCGATCGAAACGTTACTCCGCTCCGTGTGCGCTGTTGATGATTGACTTGAACAATTTCAAGCGCATCAACGATTCGCTCGGTCACCACGTTGGGGACATGGTGCTGGCCGAGACCGCACGGCGGCTGAGTTTGGCAGTCCGGGCGGTCGACACCGTGGCGCGCATGGGCGGTGACGAATTCGTCGTATTGGCAACCGACCTCAAGTCTTCTTCCGACGCCTTGCGGGTGGCGGAAAAACTCTTGTCCGCCTTGAGCCCGCCGTTAGTGTTAGGCGAACGCGAGCCCATCAACGTTAGCGCAAGCATCGGTGTCTGCATCTTCCCCGACGGAGGAGCCGACGCGGACATGCTGATGCGAAACGCGGACACCGCGATGTACCACGCGAAAGCCTCCGGTCAGCATTCCTATCAGGTATTCAGCCAGGAAATCGCCGCGCTGGCGGTGGAGCAGCGGGGCATGGAGGCCGCCCTGCGCGATGCGCTCAACGAAAACGAACTGCAGCTCCACTATCAGCCCCAGTTCTCCCTCGCCGATGGCGAGATGGTGGGCTTCGAGGCACTCTTGCGGTGGACGAGCAAACGATTCGGGGTGGTGTCTCCGGCACGCTTCATCCCCCTGGCGGAAAAGACCGGGCTCATTCTTCCGATCGGCGCCTGGGTCATCCACACTGCCTGCCGGCAGTTGACGAAACTTCATGAACAGTTTGGACCGCAGTTGGTCATGGCGGTGAACGTTTCAGCGCGCCAGCTCGATCAGCCGGACCTGCTGCAGGTCATCGAGGACGCGTTGCAGGTGAACCGCCTGGACCCCAGTTGCCTGGAGATCGAAATCACCGAGAGCCTGCTCATGAATGACGCTCCCAAGGCGCAGTCCTTTTTTGAGGGACTGCGCAACCTCGGGGTCCGCATCGCGATCGACGATTTCGGCACCGGCTATTCCAGCATGTCGTATCTGCTGCGATTCTCGGTGAATCGGCTGAAGATCGACCGCTGTTTCATTCAGGACTGTTCGACAAGCGAGAACAGCGCGGCGGTGACCAACGCAATCATCGCCCTCTCTCACCAGCTCAAAGTATCGGTGGTTGCGGAGGGCGTCGAGTCGCGGGACCAGATGAACTTTCTCAGGGGCGCGGGATGCGACGACGTTCAGGGCTATTACACCGGCCGGCCGATCCCGCCGGAGTTGATTTCCGCTGCGAGACTGGTCTGAGAAGGGCTAAATCAGGAGTGCCGATCAGAAAAGCCTGGGGCGACGAAAGCTAGGTAATCACCCAGAACGAGGCAGGCAGGCAGCGGCAAAGAAATTCCTTTGTCTCAGAAACGCGATCGGTTTCCGAATCACACTCGCTATGTTGTTGATGGAGTTTGGTGGACCTGATCGGGATCGAACCGATGACCTCTTCCATGCCATGGAAGCGCGCTCCCAGCTGCGCCACAGGCCCACAATGACCAACCTTCTTATTCTCGTTGAGTCGGCGCGGTTCGTCAAACTTCGGCGGCTGGCCAACCGGATTTGTGGCGCCGGGGTAGAGAGGCATGAATGAGTGTCCAATTTTCGGGGAACTAAATCGCTTGTCTCCGGTGTCTAAGGAAATAGAGTGAGCGAGACACTCGGCCGCCGGCGGCGTAGTTTTGGTGAGTTGGAAACCATCGATGATCCGCGCCGGCGACAGGCGCCTTGCTGTCCTGTTACTGTAAGGGGAGTTTCTTCATGCAAGCGGGAATCGCGTTGGGAAACCTGGCAGGAATTGCAGTCGTCAGAGCGGAGGAAGCCGCCATTGTCTCGGAGCTGAAGGCCGGCTCTGAGGAGGCTTTCGCATGGCTCATCGCCACCTATCACCAGCCTCTCTACAGCCTGGTCGCGCGCACGATCCCCGATCCCGCCGACGCCGCTGATCTTACCCAAGAGATATTCATCAAGATCTTTCGCGGCATAGGCGGATTTCATGGCGACGCCAGCCTGCGCACCTGGATCTACCGCATCGCCCTGCATGAGGCGCTGAACGGCCGCCGGTGGTGGTCTCGCCATAAGCGCCGCGAGGTGACCATTGAGGCGGAGTCGGAGCAATCGAGCGATGGCCAGCCGCTGAGCTACAAAGAGACTCTGGTTGACGGTCAGCTTTCGCCCTTTGACGCTGCTGCGCAACAGCAGATTCGCCAACACGTCGAAGCCCAGCTTCGGCTGGTTTCAGAGCCCTTTCGCACGGTTGTGGTGCTGCGGGACATTGAGGGATTTACCTACGAGGAGATTGCCGAGATTCTGAACGTGAACCTCGGAACGGTCAAATCCAGGCTGCTGCGGGGCCGGGTGCAGTTGAAGACGCTGCTGACGCCCTTCGCCGAGGCGGCATCGAAGCCCCCGGCGCGGGTCGCGGCATCGGCAGGTCGAGCGGCCGAGAGCGGAGTGCTCGGTTTCGACGGTCTTGCGGTAGAGGAGGCGCGATGAACGGCGGCGAGGTTGTCTGCACGAGGATCAAGGCGCAGTTCTCCAGCTATCTCGATGGCGCGGTGACCGGTGTGGCCATGCAGCGAATCGCGGCGCATTTGCGCGATTGCGAGGCTTGCACGACGGAGTTTGAGGGTCTGCGTTCGACCCAGGCCGCGCTCGCGTCGCTGGCCCCGCTGAAGGCGCCCGACGATCTTGCCCTGCGGCTCCGCGTGGCTATCTCCAAGGAGCGCGCCCGGACGCCTGAGAATCTTTTGCCGGCTTTGAAAGTGCGTTGGCAGAATACATTCGGCCCATTCTTATTGCAGGCCTCGGCCGGTTTTGCGAGCACCGTCCTGCTGCTGGGCACGGTGGCGCTGCTGATCGGGATGTTTGCCCGTCCAGAGCCGTTGGCGGCGCGGGATGTTCCGCTGGGGATGGCTTCCAATCCTCATTTTCTCTACTCCCAGATCGAACCTGAGGCGGTTCCGATCGGCGGTCGCGATAATCCCGTAATCGTCGAGGCCTATATCAACGGCGGAGGGCGGGTTTACGACTACCACATCGTCTCTGGACCGAACGATGCCAATACGCGTTCTGCGCTGGAGAACCTGTTGCTTTTTAGCGTCTTTGAGCCGGCGCGAGTCTTTGGCCAGCCGGTGCGCGGGCTTGCCGTGATGTCGTTCACCGGCATCTCCGTCCGCGCCTAAGCGCGCACGGCGGTCGTTTTGTGGACTGAAATAGCGTAACTGCAGGGCCATCCCTCGCATCGAAAAGGGTATGGCTACTCCAACGACAATCAATCTTGAAAATATTGCTGCGCAGGGCGGAAGCTTGACGCTCGGCGGCGACCTCACCGTCAATCGCATGGGCTTTGGCGCGATGCGCATCACCGGCGAGGGCATCTGGGGCGAACCCAGGGACCACGACGAATCGATCCGAGTTCTACAGCGCGCCATCGACCTCGGAATCAATTTCATCGATACCGCCGACGCCTACGGCCCCGAGGTCAGCGAACGACTGATCGCGGAAGCGCTGCACCCCTATCCGAAAGACCTGGTCATCGCCACCAAGGGTGGGCTCACGAGGCAGGGCCCGAACAAGTGGTTGCCGGTCGGGCGGCCGGAGTATCTGGCGCAGTGCGTCGAGATGTCGCTGCGCCGCCTCAAGGTAGAGCGGATCGACCTGTGGCAGCTTCATCGCATCGATCCCAAGGTGCCGGTTGAAGAATCTCTGGGAGCGATCAAGGACCTTCAAAAACAGGGGAAAATCCGTCACGTCGGACTGTCAGAGGTAAAGCCGGCGGAGATCGAACGGGCGCGCAAGACCATCGAAATCGTCAGCGTGCAAAATCAGTTCAATATTGGCGATCGCAAGCACGGTGACACGGTCGATTTTTGCGCGAAGCATAAGCTGGCGTTCATCCCCTGGTTCCCGGTCGCAGCCGGTAAGCTGGCCAATCCCGGCGGCCCTCTGGACAAGGCCGCGTCGCAACGTGGGGTGTCGGCCTCGCAGTTGGCGCTGGCATGGCTGCTCCATCATTCTCCGGCAATGCTGCCGATTCCGGGCACCTCTTCGGTGAAGCATCTGGAGGAGAACACTGCCGCAGCTGGGGTGCATCTCAGCGACCAGGAGTGGTCGGCGCTCGAAGCCGAGGTGGCGAGAGCCAGGTAGCCGGCCTGCGCGGCGGGTAATGGTAATTCAGTGATTGACGTGGGTCTTCGCGTGTGGGGCGCGGTGCGCTGTTGAACGTCCGCGCCCATGCTTGTGCTGCACCGGCGGCGGGAGGACGGCCATTACTCGCGCTTCGGCGGCGCGCGGGTTGCTTCCATACTGCGGATCGAACATTGCGATCACGGCAATCGCGCGGACCGTGTAGCGCCTCGCCCATTGGCTGTCGATGAGCGCATTTTGCACGTTTTTCCAATGCTGGCCTGCGGTGACGATGCCGCCGTCCGGTTGGGAGAGGTCGGGGTGGCTGGTGTCGCCGTTCAGTTCACTTAGGAACTCGACGAACTCTTCCAGATTGATTCCCATCTGAAAGGCAAGTTGGGTGAGCGCCATCTGCGCGGGACCGGTGAGCTGGTCGAAGTTGCGGCAATAGGCCCGGGCGTTGACCACCGCCTGGATTGCCGAGATCCGCAGCAGCTGGGTCGCCTCCTGTTCGGTCAGTTGAGGCCGCAAGGTGTGGGCGCGAATCTTGCGGTGATAGCCTTTGGTTCCCCACGTATCCATATTGCGGTCAAACTCCTCGAGGATCTGCCGCAATTGTTCCGGGTCGAGGCCGGCGGCCTGCCATAACTGCGCCGAAGAGGGCTCCAGGAACTGGTGGGGGTTGAGCGGGTCGCCCTGCGGGTGCTCGCTCGCGGCGACGTTGAGACTGAAGCCGGCGCCGATGAGCGGGAGTTCGGTATTCGGGTCGGGATAGGCGGCCAGCACCCAGTCTTCGTGGTTTCGGTCGCGAAGCACATACATTAGGCTTTGCAGGTTGAACTTAATGTCAGAGCTCCGGAAGTCGAGGAGCGGCTGCAACGACGGCATGGGTTGTGCCGCGACCATGGGGGCCGGCGCCGCGGCCTGTCCCGCTGCCATCGAGGAGAAGGCCGCCAGCGCAATCACCGACATGGCGAGGAACCTGCGCGGGCGCCGATCAGCCATCTCTTCCAAATGCTGGAACCTCTCCTATCGGGCACGCCTTACTCTGTCGCCAGGCCCGGACACAGGGCCGATGACTCGACGGCAGCGCTCTGTGCAGGCCGGCCTTGAGGATTGAGCGACATGCCTGCAGCTAGAGTAGCCAATACTGCCGCGATTCGCGCCGATATTCCAGGCGGCAGCCTTGCCTGCCGATGAATTGCGCGTGACTTATTAGGTATTTCATGCCGCAACCGCGATTTGTTCCCTTTCCGGAAGACTCAAATCTGTCGAAACATGCCGTCGTTATCGCTTACTTCCCCTTGGGGGACGGGGACTGGGTTCCATACGAGTAACTTATCCTCAAAATTTGCATTGACACTCGCTAGAGCATCTGGTTAGGATTCGTGACCGTACTAGATAAAGTGTTTTAGTAGCGATGAAATGCGGGCCAACATGCGTCGGAATCTCATTCGCGATGATGCGTAAATGGGATCGGCTCGTTTGCCGGCAACTTCCGTTATCAAGAAGATTCGAAACTATTTGTGCTGTTGCAACACTCCAGGGAGGTAGGAAACGCAATGATATTGAGAAATCGGCTCTATTCCAGGTTGTTATTGCTGCCGCTATTGCTGGCAGTGATGACTGTCGCCGCCCACGCGCAACAAAACTCAGAGATCATCGGCACCGTGACCGACAAGCAGGGCGCGGTTGTCTCCGGAGCGAAAGTCACGCTCACCCAGCCAAGCACAGGCCTTGTTAGAGAGTCCGTCAGTAACGAGTCAGGCCTTTTCAGCTTCCCCGGCCTGAACGTGGGAACCTACAATATCAAGGTCGTTGCCACAGGGTTTGAGGGCTACGTTTCGCAGGGCCTGCAGCTGAACGTCTCACAGACGCTCAGCGCCGATGCGCAGTTGACCGTTGGTGCGGTAAGCGAGACGGTCACCGTTGCAGCGAATGCTATCCAGGTGCAGGCCGACTCGAACGTGGTGAGTACGCTGATCAATGCCGATCAGATCGCCGACCTCGCTACCGAGAACCGGAATTTTGCCGCTCTCGCGGCTTTGGGACTCGGCGTCAGCTCCGCGCTGCCCTCGAACAACACTCCTACTTCGGTCGCTTCAAACTTTACCCTCAGCGTGAACGGTCTTCGCCAGAGCCACAACATCTGGCTGATTGACGGCGGCGAGGCCGATGACCGTGGGGGCGCCGGCGGCATGAGCATCATGCCCTCGCAGGATGCAATCGCGCAGTTTGAGACCCTGGCCAGCAACTATCCTCCGGACTACGGTATCTCCTCCGGCGCGACGATTACGCTGGGCATCAAGAGCGGCACCCAGAATTTCCATGGTCAGCTATGGGAGTTCAACCGCAACACGGCGTATGACGCGAATAACTACTTCAACAAGCAGGCCAACCCGGTACAGCCCCGCACCAAGCTGAACTACAACATCTTCGGCGGCAATATTGGCGGCCCTATCTGGATCCCGAATCATTACAATGTCGACAAATCGAAGACCTTCTTCTTCTTCGATCTGGAAGAGCGCAGACTCATTCAAGGCAGTTCTCCCAACTCGGTGCAGACGCTGGCTGCAGCGGACTATCCGGTCGTCGGCTCGGACCTTCACTATGTAGCGCCGGCATTCGCGCCGAACACGATCATTAAAGTGCCGACGGTTCCCAACAACCCCACCCTAGCTGAGGAATTCGCAACCCTTGGTCTTGTCCAGGGAGAGCCATTTCCGAACCAAACTATCCCGGCGGCGTTGATCAACCCGAATGCAGCCCTCTATCTGGGCACCGGTGTCATCCCCAAGCCGAATCTCGCGAACGGGCAAAACATCTCCTCCGCGAACCAGCCGATTTATGTGACCGACTATGTACTGCGCGTCGATCACAAGATCAACGACAAGTATCAGCTGCTCGGCCACTACCTGCACGATGCCGTGAACCAAGCCTATGCGGCTCCGATGCTGGGCTGGTCGGGCAACAGCTATCCGACGATCACGAGTGTGCTTAACAACCCGTCTTACAGCGCAGTGGTCAAGTTGACCGCGACGCTGAAGCCCAACCTGCTCGCGGAAGCGACCTTCAACTACGACGGCAACATCATCGATATCACCAACAGCGCGAACGGAGACACCCCGGCCGGCTGGGGCGTTACCCCCTTCTTCAGCAACGGCTCCAAGAACCTACCCGGAATGAGCTGGGGCGCGCCGTATGGCACTCAAGAGAAACCCGGTTCGGCACCGTGGAAGAACGCCGCGCAGGACTACTCTCCGAACTTCAGCATCTCCTACACGACGGGCAAGCATCAGTTGAAGTTCGGCGGTGGTCTGAATCATTACACCAAGAACCAGCAGATCTTCGGCGACCCAGGCGGAGACTTCAGCTGGGGCTCGCTGACCAATGATTCCTTCATGGACATGGTGCTTGGACTTTCGAGCAACTACGACCAAGCGCAGCAACTGCCGATCCGGCATTACGTGAACAACACGACGTCCGCATATGCCATGGATAACTGGAAGGCGACTCCCCGTCTGGCCGTGCAAATCGGCCTGCGCTACGACGCATTGCCGCATGCCTGGGAACGTAACAACCAGATCTCAAACTTCAACCCGGCCCTCTATGTAGCGAGCGATGCGGCAACATTTAATCTGACAACCGGCCAAATCAACGCAGACAGCCCGGGGTTGGTTCCAGTTGCCGGCTCACCGGTACCGTTTTATCTGAATGGCCTGTATCAGGCTGGCCAGAACGGCTACCCGAAGGGGCTGGTCACCAACTACTATCAGACCCTCCAACCACGCGTCGGATTCTCAGACGATCTCTTTGGCGATGGCAAGACCGTTCTACGGGGTGGAATCGGTTCCTTCTACGAGAGATTGCAGGGGAACGATATCTACAACGCAGCGACCAACGAGCCGTTCTTTAACGATCCGCAGGCTTCCAACGCCCTGTTCAGCACTCCCGCAGTGAGCTGGACAACGGGGGCAGCTGCCGGAAGCCCGATATTGCCTCAGGGACTAACGGCACTTAACCCTTACTACCCGGCGCCTGGCGTGGTGCAGTATAGCCTCGGTGTGCAGCGTGAGGTACAACCCTCGCTGATCTGGGTCGTGCAATATGTAGGCAACCTCGCCTGGCATCAGAACATTGAACAAAACATCAACAACTACTCGCTGAATACTCCGCTGCTGGTGAATACCACGCCCGGGTTGGCAGGATACACCCGCGCTAATATCGGCGACCCGAGCAACAACTCTGGCACCAATCCCGGAGGTGCGTCACCAACGGCGCCAAACCTGCTCCGTAACTATCCGGGGTTTGCCGGCATCACCAACCAAACGAACTCCACCAACGGCTCCTATAACGGATTCCAAACCGGATTGCGCGCCCAGAACAAGCACGGCCTGAGCGGCGAGATCGACTACACCTATTCGCATGAGATCGACATCACCACCTACGATCTAGCTCAGGTCAGCAATCCCTACAACCTGAAATACGACAAAGGCTCCGGTGCACTCGACCGGCGCAACATCCTGAGCATCAACTACATCTACGCTTTCCCCAAATATCCAGGGGATAACAGGTTCATCCAGGAAGTCGCAAATGGATGGCAGATTTCCGGAACGTTTGTCTCCGAGTCTGGCTTGCTGGTCTCTAACCAGGGTCCTGGCCTGAACATCAACTATGATCCGATCGGACTGGGTGGCGGCTATACCAACCGCCCGGACATCGTTGGCAAGATCTCCTATCCCAAGAAGCAAGACGAGTGGTTCAACCCTGCTGCTTTCGCTAACCCGATCCCAGCGTGGGCAGGCGGTCTTAATCAGGGCTTTGGCAACGCTCGCAAAGATGCGGTGCTCGGACCTGGTCAGACTAACTTCAACACCTCCTTCTACAAGACATTCCCGATCAAGGAATCTCTTAACTTCAAGCTTCGCATTGAGACCTTCAACACCTTTAACAATGCGGAATACCAGGGCATCGGCAACCAGCTCGGCAGCGGAAACTTTGGGAAGATCACCAGCACCTACGATCCGCGCGTGCTTGAGCTGGGAGGCGAGCTGAACTTCTAACCTTTCGCAAAAACCAGAAGCGCGGCGGAACTCTCCGCCGCGCTTTTCTGTTTGCGGGTGCGCGCTCGTTGCCAACCTGCCGTTAAGCGGCATAGCCTCAGGGCAGGACACTCGAGAGGAAGAGATCAGTTGTTTTCCGGGTTTTGGCGTTGCATCTTGCTGCTTCTTTGTTTCCCCCTCGGAAGCGCCTTCGTCTTGGCACAAGAGAGTTCGCGTACCGAGGCGCTCGCGCTGGAGCAACAGGGCCAGAATGCCCAGGCTGAGCAGGTGTGGAAGGCGATCGCCGAGGCCAATCCCAAAAATCCCGAGCCATTTGCACATATGGGCCTCTTAGAGGCGCGGCAGCAAAATTACGCCGGCGCGATTGAGAACTACCGCCAGGCGCTCAAGCTGGCGCCGTCGATGCAGGGGCTGGAGATGAATCTGGGTCTCGCCTACTTCAAAGCCAACCAGTTTCCCGATGCCATCAAGGTTTTCACTGCGGTACTCAACAAGGAGCGGCCTGAGAGTCCCGCGTCACAGCGGGTGACGATCCTGCTCGGCATGGCGCATTACGCGATGGGGGATTATTTCGTCGCTATCCCGTACCTGCAGCGCGCAATCAAGGACGATCCTCAAAGCCTGCCGTTGCGGCTGACGCTCGCCCATAGCTGCTTGTGGAGCAAACAATACGACTGCGTGATGGAAGTCGATAAAGAGATTCTGGCGCTGAATGCGGACTCGGCCGAGGCCGACATGCTGGTGGGCGAGGCGCTTGACGAAAAGGGCGATGACGCCGGGGCGATCGAGCAGTTTCGCAACGCCGCGAAGGCCGAACCGAAAGAGCCAAATGTGCACTTTGGCTTGGGGTATCTGCTATGGAAGGAGCAGCATTTCGACGAGGCCGCGAAAGAATTCGAGGCCGAGCTGGGAAACGATCCCGCCGACCAACGGACGCGCGCCTACCTGGGAGACTCGCTTGTTGAGCTCAATCAATATGAGCAGGCTCAGCCGGATTTAGAGGCCGCCGCCGGAGATGCATCCACCACGACCATGGCCATGGTCCATCGCGATTTGGGCGTCGTCTATGCCGAGGGAGGGCGCAAAGAGGATGCAACCAATGAATTGCTCAAGGCCATCGCGCTCGACCCCAAAGATGTGTCCCCGCATTGGCGTTTGGGTAAGTTGTATCAGTCGATGGGCAAAAAGGACGATGCCCGGGAACAGTTTGCCATCGCCAGCGCGATGAATAAAGAGAACAGCAGGCCGCTTACCCAGGAGATGGGTGGAGACCACCCCAAGCCGCAGCCCTGATCTCCGGCACGGCTAGTGGGTCTTATTCAGCTCCTCTTTGAGGGTCTTCGCCAGCTTCTCGACCTCTTCGGCTTTTTTGATGACCGTCAGCGAGAGTGTGTCTTTGTTGCTTTTGGCGACTTCGGCTTTGAGCTCCTGGCTTAACTTCACCAGCTTTTGGGTGTCGGCGACGATCTGCGCCTGGCGGGGATCGGTGACGGCGGGCGCTTTTTTTGTCTCGGTTTGTGCCGGTGGCGCAGCCGGGGCCGGGGATTTGGCGGCGGTAGCGCCATCCGAACTCTGCTGGGCCAGAAGAGAGCCCGTCATGCACGCGAGGAGGCAGGCTCCTATGAAGAAACCCCGGAGAGGACGACATTCCCTGGATCGCGGCGATCGTTCGAACGGATTCGTCATGGCGCTTTGAGGGCAGTGGCAAGGTTCTTTGCCAGTAGCTCGATCTTCTGGGCGTTGGCGGCGGCGTCCGCCGTGGTGACGGTGGTCTTCGGCTGGGTGACGTCGGCTTGCAAATGTTGCGAGAGAGTCACGAGTTCGTTGGCCGCCCATATCGTCAATTCGCGGCGTTTCTGATTACGCTGTTCCGCGGCTTGCTGCGTGGCGGTTCCAGGTTGAGAGGTGTCACCCAAAAGCAGGCTCGGATCGATTGGGCGAGGGGTCGGATCGACCAGAGTGACCTGCTGCGTTTTGTTGTTGTTCTGGGCATGCGCGAGGTGCGGGAGAAGCATGCCGGCCGCAATCAGCGGCCAAAGAGATCTCGTCAACGAGACAAATCGCATTGTTTCGGCCACCTCACGATTCCAGTCAGTCAGATTGAATGGTCCAGATGCTCAAGAAATGCGCCGCCGGCGCACCTGGAGGGAGGGTACAAGAGCAATATACGCCGGGATCAGTGCGTTTGTATTTCGGGCATTTGAGATGCTGGATAGACCTTGATCCAGTGGTTGCGCATTCTGGCGCGGACGACCTTGCCAGCGGTCTCGGAGACAATCACATTCGTCGCTTCGACCGGCATGTGGCAATCGACGCAGTTCTTCGCGATCGAGGGACCAATCCGTTTCGACTCACCGCAACTTGTCCATTGGTGGCACTTGAGGCACGCCGGCGAGTAGGAAGCAGCGGTCTTCTCAGGAGCGTGGGTGTTGTGGCAGGTGGAGCAAGACATCTCCGGTGAAGACTGATAGCAATGGCTGCGTTCGAGGAGGCCGACCTGGTTTCCGTGGACATCCGGATGCGCGGCCGCTTCGGTTGGCAACGGCTTGAAGAAGTCGGTCAGTGGCTTTCCCGGCACAAAAGAAAATGCGGGCGCCAGCGCCTCGCGCTGAATCCCATTGTGGCAATACGCGCAGGCGTCGACCTGGCGGTCGCGTGAGAACTTCGCGGGGTTGAGGATGGCGCTCTCGGCGGGATGTGCCGCGCCGTTGGAGTATTTGGCGACATGCTCGGCGCCGGGGCCGTGGCAGGTCTCGCAGGAGATCCCCGTTACCAGCGTTTGTCTGTCGTAGCTGTTGGTGAGCGTATCGGTGGTGAGCGGGCGGATGTAGGTGGCGTGACATTCGAGACAGCCGGGATTGACGGGGCGGGAGAAGTCGGCGGTTCCATCGATGTAGCCGGGGCTATTTACCCAGCGGTGGCCGTCGGTCCAGTAACTGACCGGCAACTCGAAGAGCCGGTCGCCCTGCCAGTAGAGATAGGTCTGGCCGCGGACTCCGGAGCCGGTGACGACATCCAATTGCTCCGTGCGCGTCAGGAGCTGGTCGGGCCAACCAGTTACGGCGCTTTGCACGACCTTGTCGCCCTTTATCTCAGTCCTGAAGTAGAGCGCGGGTTGCGATGGATTCTTCTTCGCGTCTGAGATGGTCAGAATATTTCCGGGTGGATGCAGCGTGCCCAGCACCGTCTTGTCGTTGGCCGGCTGCGATGTCAGATGGTGTGCGGTGTGTTCGTAGGAGAGGCTTTCTTCGCGGTGGCACTTGGCGCAGGCGGCGTCGCCGGTGTAACCGGGCCTCGTCTTCGCTTCCGAATTTGCGGCCTTCGCCGGAACAGCGGCCTTCCCGCCGGACTGGGGGAATGCCTCGACGATGGGCCCGGTCCAAGCTGTGCAGAAGACTCCGGAAAGAAGAAGAACTACCAAGTATTTTGCAGTCGTCACTGGCTCTGAAGCGTGGGAACTCAAATGGTCATTCCGCCTGTGAGAAGCTTGTCGAACTCTATTTCGGTGGTGGAGCAGCCGCACTCAGGATCCCCTGAGCGTCAGCGGCGAACTGACCGTTGGGCTCGAGCTGAAGGTATTTGCGGTAAGCATCGGCGCAGCCGGGCGAAAGGACCATTTTTTGTGTTTGCGGATCGACAGTGGCCTTTGAGACAAGCGCCTGAGCTTTGAAGAAATAGGGTTTGGCGCGATTGGGTTCAGCAGAAATCGCCTTTTCCGCCGCCGCCAACTGGGCGTCAGTATCGCCAACCTGATAAAAGAAGATCGCTTCACTCTCTCGATAGGCCCCCTCCTGGGCAGGATTTGACTGAGCCGCTTTATCGAAGGCAGATTGCGCCTCCGCGAACTTCCCTTCATGAATATAGATCTCTCCCAGGCTGGCATAGGCTGCACCCAGGACGTCGGGCTGACGCTGATTGGTAATCCGTTCGGTATGAGTCGCCATGTCGCCTGAGACCCGTGTCGAGGTAGGGGTTAACCCATCGACTGCATCCCCTCCAGCTGTCTGTTGATAGGTATCACCAGAACGGGCGGTCTGTTGACCCGTACTGACGGCCATCTTAAAGCTATTTTCAGCCTCGGGATATTTCTTTAGACCGAGTTGTGCCAAGCCGAGCTCGACCCAGGGAACGACGAGCTCAGGCCGAGAGCTGGTGACCTGCAGCATAAGGGCTTCTGCATCGGCATAGTGCGTGACTTTGGTGGCAGCGCGAGCCGCCAAGACCGCTGCATTGACATCCGAGGTCTTTTGCGGGGAGCGGCTGGGCCGTACGGCCAGCGAAGGGGCACGGACGGAAGGCGGGACAATCGTGGCGCGAGGTTGTTCGTCGACCCGCGAGGCGGCCTGATAATTTGAATAACTGACGTCAAAGAGCGTACGTTGCGTGGTGAATTTGGCGAAAGAGTTTCCGCTAGGAACCATAGTCGTAAGCAGAATATTCCGAGTTGGGACGGTATACGCTTTCCCGCCCACTTCGACTGTGCCGTAATCAATGCGTGTGTCTTCCTGCTGGATAAAGTCCGTGGACTTCAGTTCGGCCTGGAAAATCAGGCGCACGACGGTTCCTGTTTCAGGATCAACGAAAACCTCGCCATGATATCCGGCCGTCGTCTTGAACGGTTCAAAGGAGGTTGCGGTTCCGAGATTTTCACTGGTCGGAGCTTTTCCTCCACCCATCCCTACTCCCATCGGCGTCATTCCGATATGGGTGCCGACATTCTCTGTTTTGGGAAAGCAACAATAGCTCACCTGATAGTGCGACTGTTTGCGGTTAACTGCAAAAGAAAAGACAGCCAGCCGCTTGGCATCAACGGATTCCCATCGAAGCCAGGTCATCTTTTGCGGCCCCGCCTCACGCAGGATGCTGCTGAGGGCCGGGCCAGCGCCAACTGGCGAAATCTGGCCATTTGGACCACCGGGGTCCTGATTGCTGGTTTTGGAAGGTAGTTCAACGCCGCCCTGGGTGATGATCGCTGTAGAGGTCTGGCTGAGAAAGCGCAGATATTGAGTAGTGGGATCGAGTCCAAGATCTGTATGGCCCATGTGAGACCCAGCCCCATTTTGGGCCCGCACCGAATCCTCCCCGTTCTGGTAGCGCAGGGTGAGTTTTACCGATGTTAATTTTGGTAGCGAGGCGATCTGCTCGGCGACATAGTTCGTGACGCGACCGAGGATTGCTGATTGGGTAGGCTGATCGGGAGCCGGAGTGTCGGGCAAGTCTGAGGGAGGAGGGGGAAGTAAGGCGCTCTCAAGGGCCAGTACCCGAATCTGGACGATCGTTTGCGGCCCGGGCTGGTACTGGACGAAACCGTTCATCACCGATGGAAGCAACTCTTCAGTTAGCTCGATCTCCTTTAGTGCATTCGCAACCTCGTCATCAGATTTGGATTGCTTGTGCATGTCGGCGAGGATGCTATCCAACTGCTGCACGCTGACCTTGGTCGCGCCCGAGACAGGCAGGGCAGCCGTTAGACTTATTACCAAAAGGGCTAGCAGCCGGCGCACGAGTATCTCTTTCCGATACCGCGTAAAGTTAGTTTCCGAGTGCGGTGCTGTCAATCGCAAAATCGCCCGCGATACCCATCGCGGGCGACAAACTAAAGCGCGCGTCGATCAAGCTCCAGCGGGGTCGCGTTTTTCGGTGTCGACTCCCAGTTCGGCGAAGGCCTGTTGCGCTTTGGCGGCGTCGAATTTGCCGTCGCGGGCGAGCTTTGACAGCGTTGCGGCGACGATCGACTCGGCGTTGACCTCGAAGTGGCGGCGCAGATATTCGCGGTTGTCGCTGCGCCCGAAGCCGTCGGTTCCGAGAGTCACCAGCCGGCCGGAAAGCCAGGGCGCGAGCTGGTCGGGGAGGGTCTTCATATAATCGCTGGCAGCGATGATGGGGCCCTTGCTGCCCTGCAGAGCGTTGACGATGTATGGGGTCTTCTCTGGCTCGGCAGGATGCAGTCGGTTCCAGCGTTCGATGCTCAGCGCATCGCGGCGGAGTTCGTTGTAACTGGTCACGCTCCAGACATCGGTCTGGACGCCGTACTTTTCGGCGAGGATATCCTGGGCCTTCAAAGTTTCGTTCAGGATCGGTCCGCTGCCGAAGAGCTGTGCAGTGGCCTTGCCCTTTTTGGCGGCTTTGAACTTGTAGATCCCGCGGAGAATGCCTTCGCGGACGGCCTCTGACGCCGTTTCGGGCATTGGCGGCATCGCGTAGTCTTCGTTGTACATGGTGATGTAGTAGAAGACGCTGTGGCCCTCCTGATACATGCGGCGGATGCCGTCCTGCAGGATGACTGCGAGCTCGTAGACGTAGGCCGGATCGTAGCTGAGGCAGCTTGGCACGGTGCTCGAGAGCACGTGGCTGTGGCCGTCCTGGTGCTGCAGCCCTTCGCCGAGCATGGTGGTGCGTCCTGCGGTGCCTCCCATGAGGAAGCCGCGGCCGCGGGAGTCAGCGAAGGCCCAGACCATGTCACCTATGCGCTGGAATCCGAACATCGAGTAGTACATGTAGAAGGGAATCATGGGCACGCGGTAGTTGGAATAGGCGGTGCCGGCAGCCGTAAACGAGGCCATGGAGCCTGCTTCGGTGATGCCCTCTTCGAGGATCTGGCCGTCCTGCTCTTCGCGGTAGAAGAGCAGCATGTCGACGTCGTGCGGTTTGTATTTCTGCCCTTCGGGCGCGTAGATGCCGACCTGGCGAATCGCCGATTCGAGGCCGAAGGTGCGGCCTTCGTCGGGAACGATGGGGACGATCAGCTTGCCGATCGCATCATCCTTCATGAGATGGCGCAGCATGCTGACAAAGCCCATGGTCGTCGAGACGGCGCGGCCCTTGGAGCCGGCGGTCCATTCGGAGAAGAACTCCAGTTCGGGAGCCTTGAAGCTCGATTGCGGCCGGGCATCGCGGACCGGCATGTACCCGCCCAGTTCCTTGCGGCGTTCCTGCAGGTAGACGATCTCCGGGCTGTCGTCCGCGGGACGGTAGAACTTGCCTTTCTTGGCGTCCTCAAAGGGAATCGGAATCTCGAAACGATTGACAAAGGCCTCGAGGGCGTCGTCGGTGAGTTTCTTTTCCTGGTGAGAAGCGTTGCGTGCCTGGGTGCTGGCGAGGCCGTATCCCTTGACTGTTTTTGCCAGGATCACGGTCGGCCGCCCAGTGTGCTCGACCGCTTGCTTGTAGGCGTTATAGACCTTTACCGGGTCGTGGCCGCCGCGCATCATGTGGAAGATCTCGTCGTCGGACATGTCGCTGACCATCTCGAGCAATTCGGGATATTTACCGAAGAACTCGCTGCGAATGTAAGCGCCACCTTTAGCCTTGAAGGCCTGGTAGTCGCCGTCGACGCACTCTTCCATGCGCTTGAGCAAGAGGCCCTTGTGGTCGCGATCGAAGAGTTTGTCCCATCCGCCGCCCCAGATGACCTTGATGACATTCCAGCCGAAGCCGAGGAAGACCTCTTCGAGTTCGTCGATGATGCGCTTGTTGCCGCGGACAGGGCCGTCGAGACGCTGCAGGTTACAGTTGACGACGAAGATCAGATTGTCGAGCTTTTCGCGGGAAGCGACGCCGAGGGCGCCGAGGGTGTCGACTTCGTCGGTCTCGCCGTCGCCGACGAAGGCCCAGATCTTGCGCGGCGTTTTCTGGAGCAGATTGCGGTTCTCGAGATAGCGCATGAAGCGCGCCTGATAGATGGCATTAAGCGGACCGATGCCCATCGAGACGGTCGGGAAACGCCAGTAATCGGGCATGAGCCAGGGGTGCGGATAGGACGAAAGTCCTGGAGCGTCGCGGAGCTCATGGCGGAAATGCTCCAAGCGGGCCTCATCGAAGCGTCCCTCCAGAAAGGAGCGGGCATAGACGCCGGGCGAAGAATGGCCCTGGAAATAGACGAAGTCTCCGGGCTGATCGCCATACGTGGCGTGGAAGAAGTGGTTGAAGCCCACTTCAAGAAGGGTCGCCAACGACGAATACGTTGAGATGTGGCCGCCAATGCCGGCATCGTGCTTGTTCTGGCTATGCACCATCGCCATGGCGTTCCAGCGGATGAGGCTCTTGATGCGCCGCTCGAGATGCAGGTCGCCGGGGTAGGGAAGTTCCTCGTGCTTGGGGATGCTGTTGATGTAGGGCGTGGTCAGTTCGCCGCGAGTCGAGATGCCCGCGCTGCGAGCGCGATGGCGCAAGGCTGCGAGCAGCTCCGCTCCCTGTTCCGGCCCTTCGGCGACGACGACTTCGTCAAAAGCTTCAAGCCACTCCGCGATCTCGGCGGTCAAATCCGCCGGACTGGCGGCATCAATCTGCATTTTCATGGACATCCTTCAGCCTTTGTTTGCTGCATCCTGGAGTTCGATGCGGTGTCGTCCCTAACGCCAATTCTTCGGCAGAGGACTTTATTCGATGCGTTGGATCGGCGAAAATCGTGTATCCCACCAAAGAGAATTGTAAATCCCGCCCGAGATGGCGCAAATTTCACCATCCTTATTAAGAGGCGTCACGTATTTCTACGGGGTATCGCATGAACTGTTAGGGGGAAGCGCAAGGGAGATGTCCAGCCGGGGTATCATCCTAAAAGAGCTTGCCAGATCCAACTGAGAACTAAATTCTACGCCGTTGTCCCACAACATCCTGAGGAGTGACGCCAGTCAAATGATTTCATCCATTGTCCGCTCGAGCTCGATCCGTCGCCGCATTACGCCGCTCGCTTTTCTATTTCTAATCTCTTCGATGGCTGCCAGCAGCGGATTTGCCGCCGATGCGCCGGCGAATCCCGACGTTCTGATCTTCACCAACGGCGATCAATTGACTGGCAAGCTGCTGAGCTCGGCCGGCGGCAGCGTAACGTTCCACAGCGATATGGCCGGGGACCTGACCATCGACTGGGCCAAGGTCAAGGAGATCCGGAGTTCGCAGAAGTTTGCGGTCCTCGAAAAGGGCGTCAAACCGAGCCGGAAGTCTCCGGACAGCCTGGTGCCGCAGGGTACCGTCACGATCGCCGATCAGAGCATTCAGGTTCACCCTGATTCGGGCGCGGCAACCGCGCCTATCCCGGTGGGGAACGTAGATTTTCTGGTCGAGGATGGAACTTACCACAGCAAGGTGGAGCATGATCCTGGATTCTTCCACGACTGGCATGGGGCCGCCACTGGCGGCGCGACCATTGTGCAGGCGACTCAAGACACCTACACGTTTAATGCCGCTATCACGCTGGCCCGCGTAATTCCCGACGTGACCTGGCTTGCGCCTCGGAACCGAACCACGACTGATTTCAGCGCTTCCTATGGCAAGATCACAGATCCAGGGTACTTGCATCCACCTCGCCGGGGCCGCCGCCGACTCTGGCGATGAATGTCGCAGCCACCACGGTAAAGACGTCGATTTATCACTATGACTTTGAGCGTGATGAATATTTGACCGACCGGTTCTACTATCTCGGAGCCCTGGCTTACGATCACAATTATTCGCAGAGCCTGCAATTCCAGCAGATCTACGGCGGTGGCGTTGGTTACACAATCATCAAGGATCCTAAGCAAACTCTGGATCTGAAGGCATTGATCCAGTATGAGCGTCAGAATTTTATCGACCCTCTTCCGGGCGAGAATCAGAACCTGATCGGTTCGACTTTCTCGGCGAACTATCTGCGCCACCTGCCCAAGGGAATGCTGTTTAACCAGCAAGTCGCTTACATCCCGGCCTGGAACAACCTGCATGCCTACTCCTTTACCGAGCTGGATACCTTCTCGATTCCAGCGTATAAGCGGCTCAGTCTGACATTTGGCACTCTGGATTCCTACTTGAACAACCCGGCGACGGCATTGCCGCCAGTGAAGCGGAACTCCTTCCAGTTCACTGCCGGCGTCACCTATGCGTTCAAGTAGAGGCAAGTAAAGCTTCTGCAGCGAAACAGACGGGGCGCGACATCATGTCGCGCCCCGTTCTGCTTTGGCCTGGGTTCAAGAGGTGATCTTCTGCCGGATCGATTTACTTCGAAGCGGCTCCCGGCGCAGCAGGTGTTGGTTCTGTAACCGCAGTTGGCGCGCTAACAGTCGCCGCGGGCTCCGCGTAAAGCGGCTGCTGGAGCAGTGAAATCACGCCCGGGGGGAGCGGTTTGTCGGCGTTTGCCAGAAGCAGGGCCACTTGCCATTCCTGGGTAGGGTTCAGGATTTTGCGGTAGGAAGGCATGCCGGACAGCCGGATGCCGTTGTCGACCTTCCAGAACGTCTCGCCCGGAGGGTCGTCGCTTACGCCAACGACGCCGTTGCCTTCGGGCCTCCACAATTGTGGCGCCTCCGGATACATGTTCGCGGCAAAGGACGAAGCTGTCGGATACATCCCGTGGCACGCGGCGCATTGCTGGCGATAGATCAGAGCGCCGGCCTGCAGGTTGACGGCGCTGGGCTCGATCGGTGCACTCTTTGGGGCTTCTTTATCGATTCGCGCGTGCAGCGGGACGTGCACGATCTGCTCTTCCATGGGGAAGGCCGAATCCGCAACCGCAACCGGGGGATGGCCAAAGTGAAAATACAGCATGCCGGCCAACCGGCACCAATAACACTCCGAGGATCAATCCCAAAACGAACCCCTCTCATCCGCCGCTCTCCTTGTCGTTTCTGAATCCGTCTACACAACCACGAACCTGGTTATCCCTGTCATAGACGGCGATTTTGCGTTTGAGTCTCACTGCTCCCGGGGCGAAATTGCCTCAAGACCGGACGTTGCAGCGCCTCAGATGATTTAATACTAGTTGGTTCCCGAATAATCCGGGATGGTGCTCTTTCATAGGTGTGCGAGGTAATCGAGTAGTGGAAGCTTTCAAGTTAGTGGGCTGCATTAAGCGGCCGGTGTGCCAGGCAAGTCTCCTGTTTTTCTCCCTTTTCCTGATTTCCCAGTCGCTGCCGCTTTCCCCGCTTGCCTATGCTCAGGCTGCGGCGCCCTCACAGAGTCCGGCGGCCGCGCCACAAACGACGCCGCCTCCGCCGGTGCAGACGCCCCAGGAACGCGCCCGTATCCTGCGCGAGGCGCAGGACCGGATCAACGCTCGCCGCCAGGCGCGGATCCAGCAGATCATTCGCGAGACTTATGGCCACAAATACGAAGCTGACTTCGGCGGGGGCTATCTGCACTTCAAGCCGGGCGAAACCAAGCAGCACAACAACGAAGCGGACTGGAACATCAGCTTCACGGACTATATCAAGCCCCGGCTGGGGATCACAGCCGATGTCCGCGGCTATTATGGGACCGCCTATGTCGGCAACAATCCCTACGGCATCTTCCTGCCTGCGATCAGTCAATACGCGTTCCTGTTTGGCCCGCAGTACCGCGTCTATATGAAACCGAAGTGGGCGGTGAGCGTTCAGGCGCTGGCGGGCTTCGGCCACGGCAACTTCGATACCGGGACGGGGGGTCTGCCCGCATCCTACCTGGGCCTCTACAACAACGGAACGGCGTTTAACCTGAGCCTGGGCGCGCCGCTGGACTACAACCTGAGCCCCGGATTGGCGATCCGGCTGACGCCGCTCTACTTGCTGACCACCTACGGCAGCAGCGTGCAGAACAATCTGGGCTTTAATGTGGGAGTCGTGTACCGGTGGGGGAAGCGGTAGCCCGTCTCTCCTCACCATGCACGCTTAAGAGACCTTGATGCGTGGCCTTCCAATGCGGAAAGCCACACAACCGTCAAGGATTCTTGACACTGTCTCCGACTTTCGGTGTGCCGGAGCCGCTGAATGTGCCAACCGCCGAGCTCGCATCGACACTGGTGATCGTCAATTCTCCCACCGGGTCTTCGATTGAGCGCAGCGGTTTGCCGGTGGTGGGGTCTTTGACGACCCGGACCACGCGCGCAACGGCTAACTTGTCGCCGACCTTGAGGCCTGCCTGACTGCCGACATTGATGATGATGTCTTTCGTCGATGCATCGGCGACGAGGCCCGAGATCGGCGCGGCCGCAGGAACAGGCTTGGCCGTGGGCGGCGGCAAGCTTGCGGCCTTCGTGTCGAGGCTGGTGGCGACGTCGGTTACAGCGCCTTTTACCGCCTGACCGATGATGGTTTGCTGGAAGTTCGAACTTCCAAAATCGACGCTGCCGCCTCCAGCGCCTCCGCCGTTCCACCAACTGTTGCCGCCCCCGCCGCCGAGCGACATGCCCTTTCTTTGCGCCTCGCCATGGCCGGTCACCGATGCGAGAATCTCGCCGGTGTTCACATCAATTACGCGCGCTGTGACCTCGACCACCGCTTTATTGGTGTTCTGTCCCACTGCGCCGACTCCGAACTTTCCTCCCCAGCCGCTGTTGCCGCCGCCGCCAACTCCGACGTGTTTATCGTCCCGCCCAAAGGTGGTGACATCGCCGATGATGATTGCATCGACGCCCAACACACCGCCAATCTTCGCGGCGGTCGCTGCATCGGCGCGGTCGCTATTGGAGAAGTTTTGCTCTTTCAACACCTTCTCCAGCGCCTGCCGTTCGATCACCCGGTAGTCGCCGGCGTTGACCAGCTGCTGCACCAGTTGATCCGAAATTCCTTGACCCACGTCCACGTCGGTCCCAAAAATAGCCGAGACTTGCGTCTTCACGGTGGCGTAGCCAAAATCCATGACGGTGACCTTACGCTTTTGCGGCGCCGCCGTTTGCGCTACCAGCGTCGAAACCATGAGGGCAACGGAAAGAATACTGAAACCAAGTTTGCGCATTACAGACCTTCTCCTATCGACCTAGAAATTTTTCCAGTGTGGACAACTCTTTTTCGGCGCGATCCATATTGGCGTTCGCGCTTTCTATATCGCCTTCGTTGAGAGAGCGGTTCGCCTCGCTGATGTAGGCGTTCATTCGGTTCAAAGAACTTGCTATGTCTCCGCGCAATCCGAACCCCTGCGCCTGCTGCTGACTGCGCAGTTGCTCGATGCTCGATCTGGCGGCTTCGGCATTTGAGTCGAGCTGGATCATGCGCTCGCGGGCCTGGGCGATCTCCTGCTTCGATGGGCCCGGTGGTGGAGCATCCGGCGTCGCCGGAGCTGGTTTACCCGCATCCGGGGTATATGCCGGACGGGCGACGGGCGCCGGCGTTTGCGGCGATGGGCTCACGGGAGTTGGCGCTGCCTCCGTTTTCGCGACGGGTGACTCTGGTGGAGGAGGGGCAGGGCTCTCCGCCGGGGGGCTTGAAGTTGCACCTGCCGTTCTGCCTCCGGGAGATGGTGACGCCACGGGCGCTTCCGTTACAGGCGCGGCGGATTTCTGACTGGCCTGGGTCGCAAAGAAGTGAGGCAGAAGTGTGGCGGCGGCGATAATTGCCACGATCGCGGCCGCTGCGCCAAGGGCTAACCAAAGGCCGCGCCGACTCTTCTCGGGCGCATAGGCCGGAAGCGGAGGGGGCATTGGGGGCACAGGCAGTGGCTGTACGGGCGGTAAAGCCGCGACGGCTGGAATTGACATCGAAGCGGTGGAATCCGCTCCCTGCTGCGCTTTGAGCAGCGCCTGGCGGAACTCTTCCGCCGACTGGAATCGCTGTTCCGGCGCTTTGGCCATGGCGCGCAATACGACTTCATCGAGGCCGGCCGGAAGAGTTGGGTTCAGCTGCGCCGGCGGCACGGGCGCCTCGTTCAACTGGGCGGTGAGCACGCTATAAGCGCTTTCCCCATGAAAAGGGCGGCGGCCAGTGAGCATCTGGTAGAGCGTGACTCCGAAAGAATAAATGTCGGAACGCGCATCGACGGTATCTCCGCGCACCTGCTCGGGCGACATGTAATAGAGAGAGCCCACGGTAGTGCCGGGGCGGGTGAGCTGATGATCGGTATTAGTCTTGGCGATGCCAAAATCCATGAGCTTCACCAGCCCATGCGAGGTGATCATGATGTTGGCCGGCTTGATGTCGCGGTGGGTGACTCCTTTGCTGTGCGCGTAGGTCAGCGCGGACAGCACCTGGGTCGAGTAATTGATCGCGTCGCTGACGAGCATGGGGCGCGCGCCGGGGAGCTTCTCCAGCGTCGTCCCCTCGACGAATTCCATCACCATGACCAGCTGTTTCTCGTATTCGAAAGCGGTGCGGAGTTGCGCGATGTTGGGATGATCGAAAGCTGCCAGGGTACGAATCTCGACGGTGAAGCGGGTCGCGACCTCGGCTTCAGCATTGATATCGGGGAGCAGGACCTTCATCGCCTCAACGCGGCCGGAGATGACGTTGCGGGCGCTATAGACCTGGCCCATTCCGCCCGCGCCGAGCAGCGCAAGGATCTCGTATTCGCCAACCCGTTGACCGATCTCTAAACCCATTGAGGTGGTCCTCAATTAGAAATGCTTTGATTTGTTTCTGGGGACAAGTGGGCAGCGTACATGCCGACGCGGATGAGTTTACCGCATTTTGGGCGAGTCAAGCCTCAAAAATAAGGCCATGTCGTCCCGATAAACAAGCATTTTGACCATTGTGGGATCGGTAAATAGCCTCGCGGAGAAAATTATTTATGGCGCCGAGCGAAAGAAGCGCCAAATCGGCGTCTCAGAGGAGAACCGGAAATCCGTCGATTCGGGATTGCCACCTCTTGAGGCCGGCAATCCGGACGGAGATTACTCCGGTGTCGATAGCGGCGGATGCGTCTCTTTGAAATCGAAAAGGCGATCAGGCCGTAGCTCTGATCGCCTTCGCGGTTTGCAACGGACTAGATGGTGGGCGTAACTGGGGTGTAGACCCAGTTTGTGATAGTTTGCGTCGAAGATCCGAAGCCAGTGCCGCCAGTAAAGCCAACAAAGGCATTATTGGCGTGGATCGTGGTAGGAATATTGATGGTCCAAGCATGGGTAAAGATGGCCGACGTTTGTAAGTCGGTCAGGGTCATCGTTAGCGTCGTGCCGTCATACGTCATATTGGCATTGATGAAATCGCCGCTATGCAGATTGATGCCCGAACCGGACATGTCGACTGCCGGGACGGTCGGCGTGTTTCCATTCTTAAACAGGCCGGTTGAGTCGGGTCCTTCTCCTGCATTGTTGTAAAGATCGAATTTGATTGCGAGGCTCGTCTGGATAGTCACATATCCCAGACCCGCTTCCGGGCCACCAAGAGCATTCGGCCCGGAATTCTGGAGTATAAAGGTAAAGCCGTCGGCGACCGGATTCAATATCTGGAAGGTAAAGTTGTTGGTGAAGGCCTGAACATTCACAGGGTTGTTATAGAAGACGCTTCCCGCCTGGTTCGAGCCGCCGTTGGTCAACTGCAATGTGGTTCCGGAGAGCGCAGCGGAGCCATTCAGCACCAATCCCGTAGGATAGATGCCCGCCGGATAGTTTGGAACCGCCGGCGGCCCGGCAACATAAGTCCAGGAGGTAATCTCCTGGTCTGCCGTTAAGCCACCGGTGGAAGCGGTGAAGCCGACGTATGCAGTCGAGGCATGGACCTTGCCGGGGATGTTAATCACGAATGCATTCGACCAGGAAGCGTGGGTTACCTGGTCGGTGATGGTGAGATTCAGGATGGTCCCGTCATAGGTCATATGAACCGCCATGGCGTCGCCACTATGGAGATTGATCCCGGTGTTTGTAAGGTCGATGGACGGAACGGTCGGCGTATTCCCCAGGGTATACAGGCCGGTTGAGTCCGAGCCCTCTCCCGCGTTGTTGTAGAGGTCGAACTTGATTCCCACGCTGTTTTGAATCGTGACAAAGCCAAGACCGGATCCCGCACCGCCGATCGCCGTGGGCGAATTATCCTGCAGCGTGAAGGTAAAGCCATCGGCTCCGGGATTCGTAAGCAGGAAGGTGAAATCGGTGGTGAAAGCCTGAACGTTGACCGGGGTCGTGAAGAACGCACTGCCGGCTGCGTTGGGCACGGTGTTGGTCAACTGGAGCGCCGACCCGGCAAGGGCAGCGGTGCCGTTGAGCTGGATGGAGCCCGCGGACTCTCCGAAGCCTCCGCTGAAATTGACCGGCACAACCGGCGCAGTGATTGTGTAGGCTGCCGCCGTCGTCGCCGACGATGGGAAACCGGTTTGAATTGCGATTGCGGTGAGAGTTTCGCTCGAAGTTATCGCAACCGGACTGCCGGTGTATTTCGTAGACCCTGCCGTCGGGGTCGTGTTGTTCAAGGTGTAGTAAATTGACGCACCAGCGGAGGCGCCGTAAATGAAGACGCTCTGCGGGCCTACGTAGCTTCCAGGGGGCAGGCTAAAGGCCAGCGTTCCGACCGGTGTGACCGCGACCGAGACAACATTGGAAGTGGAAGAGTGGAAGTTTCCGTCTCCGCTGTAGGTGGCCTGAATGGCATAACTCCCGCTGGAAAGCGAGGAAGGCGAGTAGGTCGCGGTGCCGCCGCTGCCTACTGGGACTGATGCGAGAGTGACGCCATTCGCGGCAAAACTGACCATGCCCGTGGGTGTAGAGGTGCCCGAGTTCGGAACCACGACTGTAGACAACGTGAACGGGGTGCCCGGAGCAACCGTTGTTAAGGAAGTGGCCAGTGTCGTCGCAGCAGTTAGCAGAGACGGCGAAACGGTCACCGAATTGGCGGTCGAAGTGGAGAGCGCGTTGTTATTGTCGCCCACGTAGACCGCTTGCAAGGCATCTGTCCCGGCCGGCAAGCTGCTCGCTGTGAAGCTCGCAGTGCCTCCACTCGAGGGACTCAGGCCCAAAACCACGCCATTGGACAGGAAAGCGACGCTGCCCGTTGGGCTGTTTCCTCCCGTAACCGTTGCCCGCAGAATGACCGGCGTGCCCGTGCGGAAAGGTCCGCCTGGCACGGTGATTGCCGTCGATGTTGAAGTTTTGGTATTGAAAGTGGAATCCAGGTAACCCATGCGCACGGTGAGCCAGTTGGTCAGGTAACTGACTTCCGCGTTGTAGGTACCGAACGCTTCGGGATTTGGCCAGATTTCAAGACCCTGCATTGGCCAGCGGCCGAAGTTATTCGCTTGCGACTGCTCGAGGGTTGCGGCCTCGGTGGGAATGGAGGCGAGCCAGTTCGCGAGCACACCATTGTTCTTCAAGGCGTTCCATTGGAAGGTGACATCCGCCTGGAAGCTCGGATCTTTGAACCACTGCCGATACCAGATGGCACGTTGCGCCATCCAGGGAACCGCCGGGCTGGTGATGCTTTGATAGTTCACGTTGCCCGAACTAACGTCGAAATCCCAGATTGGTCCCATATATAGAAGCGGGTTGTCCTGGCTCTTGTAAAAATAGTCGCTGCTGAACATGTCTCCGCCGTCCACGTTCCCCATCAATTCGTTGACGATGTAGAAGTTGACTGCAGATGCGTCGTCGAAATACGATCTCCAACCCGTGGTCGGATCGGTAAAGGTGGGGGAAAAGAGGGTGTTTTCGGCAGTGACGGTGTAATTGTTGATATACGAGGTCTGTTCCGGGACTTCCGGCGTATAGTCGGGGTCGATTAATCCCAACGGCACACCCTGAGGTGTGACCCAAACATAGTCTTCATCCTGGCGCGCGTCGATCTCCACGAGATAGCCGCCGGTAATGTCATCGGTGGCGTCAGTTTCCAGAAGCTCGTTGATGTTGACCCTGTGGGAATCGACCTTCACTTCCTCGATCAACTGGTAATTTCCCTGGTAAGCGCCGTTCAGATAGAGCTCCACGAACAAGGAGTGTGCCGCCCAGGGCATCAATGTGGAGGTACCGCTCGGGGTAGGCGAATCCGCCGGGGAGTTGAGGTAGGAGCCTCCAATCGGAATAGCATTTGCCAGGGCCGATGCAGACCAGTCGCGCAGGAAAGTCTTGTCGTCGTAATTTGCGAGCAGGACATAGCTCTTGCTCTTGTCGCAAACCGCCGCACCCTTACTCGTCACATAAGGACAGTGGAGGCCCATGGCGGTCAGCAAGTCCAGACTGGTGTTCAATTTGATGTGATAGGGCTTCTTGGGCATGATGATCGTCGTGTTGCCATGCAAATGGAAGGTAGCTGTGTCGTCGGTGTCGCTGGAATTAGGAAGGTAAGAGGTCTGCCCGTTCGCGGAGGTGATGGTAATAGTCCCTGGGACATCCGTCGTCTTGTCGACAATGGCGACGCCATTGGTGTTGATGTTTACCACGGGCAGGTTGATCGCCGAGGGCGCTGGCGTAAACGAAGGATTCGTCACTGAGACCGCCAAGGTAAACGCGGCACTTGTTTGGCCCAGGCCGGTAACCGCCACGACCCTTGGGGTCGCGTACTCCACCCCGTACACCTGAATATTATTTGGGTTGTACAACTCCTGGCCGGCGGAGACTGTGGCGCTGAGATAGAGAGTTCCTGAGGTATTGGCCGTTAGCGTCAGAGGCGAGACGGTGATTCCCGAAGGCAGACCGGTGATGGTAATTGGGATCGGACCGACATACGTGCTGTTCCCCAGGGATACGGGTACAGGCACATTCTGGTCGCCGGGGTGAATCGTCACCGTCGCCGGCACAGTCAAGGACTGGGCCCAAGCACTTGCCGCAGGACCAAGCAGAAAGAAAACCGACAACAAGAAACGACTAACGAAGTGGTGTGCAGGATTTTTCATGGGAGATTCCTCGCGGCCGGCCAAGGCGAGCATATTAAATAGCTGTTAACAAATCATGAATTTTAGTGGAGTGGAGTGTCAAGGGAAACTTAAGTCGGGCAGCGTCCTAAATTACGACACTACCTTTTGAGGCTTAGGGAAAAATCGGGCGATAGCAAATCCGGCGTCGTTGGCCGGAGCGGTCAAATGAAGCCGAAGCGACGCTCGGAAAGAAACCAGGAACTGCGCTCAGGTGAGGATCGGGATTCCGGCGATTCGGGATTGCCACTCTCGGGGGCCGGTGATGTGAACTGAGGTTCCTTTAGAGTCGACGCCTACGGTGACGGGCATGTCCTTGACCTCGAACTCGTAGATCGCTTCCATGCCCAGGTCTTCAAAGGCGACGAGGCGGGAGCTTTTGATTGCCTTGGAGACGAGATAGGCTGCGCCGCCAACGGCCATGAGATACACAGCATGGTTGTCGCGGATGGCTTCGATCGCGGTGGGGCCGCGTTCGGCCTTGCCGATCATGCCGAGCAGGCCGGTTTCTTCGAGCATCTGGCGGGTGAAACCGTCCATGCGTGTTGCGGTAGTGGGGCCGGCGGGGCCGACGACTTCTTCGCGAACCGGGTCGACCGGGCCGACGTAATAGATGAAGCGATTGGTGAAATCGACGGGAAGCTTTTCTCCACGCTTGAGCATGTCGGTCATGCGCTTGTGGGCGGCGTCGCGCCCGGTGAGGAGTTTGCCGTTGAGGAGCAGCACTTCGCCGGGTTTCCACGTTGCCACTTCTTCGCGGGTGATGGTGTCGAGGTTCACGTGGCGGGCTTTGGAGACGTCGTAGACGAGCTTTGGCCAATCGGTGAGCGAGGGCGGATCGAGCGCCACTGGGCCGGAGCCATCGAGCACGAAATGGGCGTGGCGGGTTGCGGCGCAGTTGGGGATCAGGGCGACCGGTAAATTGGCGGCGTGGGTGGGGAACTGGCGGATCTTTACGTCGAGGACGGTGGTGAGCCCGCCGAGGCCCTGGGCGCCGATGCCGAGCGCGTTGATCTTGTGAAAGAGCTCGATGCGCATCTCTTCGTAGAAATCTGAGGGGCCACGCGCGATCAAGTCGCTCATGTCGATTGGATCCATGAGGACTTCTTTGGCCATGAGCATGGCTTTCTCTGACGTTCCGCCGATGCCGATGCCGAGCATTCCTGGAGGGCACCATCCGGCGCCCATGGTGGGGACGGTCTTGAGCACCCAGTCGACAACCGAGTCAGATGGGTTCAGCATGACAAACTTGGATTTGGCCTCGGATCCTCCGCCTTTGGCTGCGACGTCGACGGAGACCTCTCCGCCCTGAACGAGCGAAATCGAGACGACTGACGGTGTGTTGTCGCCGGTGTTCTTTCGCTTGCCGGCGGGGTCAGCGAGGATCGAGGCGCGGAGCTTGTTGTCGGGGTCGAGATAGGCGCGGCGCACTCCGGCGTTGGCCATATCTTCGACGGTCATGGTTGCGTCCTCCCAGCGGACGTCCATGCCGATCTTCAGGAAGATATTTACGATGCCGGTGTCCTGGCAGATGGGGCGATGCCCTTCGGCGCACATGCGGGAGTTGATCAGGATTTGCGCGATCGCGTCTTTGGCTGCGTGGGATTGTTCGCGCTCGTAGGCCTTGGCCAGATTGGTGATGTAGTCGACCGGGTGGTAGTAGGAGATGTATTGCAGCGCGTCGGCCACACTCTGGATGAAGTCTTCCTGTCGGATCACGGTCATGACTGACTTCAGTATATCGGGGTGGGGCAGTCGCAAGCTCGGGCACGAAGGTTTTCGGCAACCTCGTCAAATCAAGCAGAAAACGCCAAGGGAAAGCATTGTGGATTCCCTTAGCTTCGCGCGAGAGATCGCAACTGATGTAGCCTCAACCGGATCAGCTGAGCGCGTATTCGCGTAGCCGGGAGATTTGGATATGCCTCGCGCCCGAAGGCGATCCAGGCGTTGACCAGCGCCGCCCAAGCGCGTTCGGTTTTTTGGATACCCTCAGGATTGACGGTTCCGTATTCCCATTTCTTGGCGGGGGAGCTCTCGATCTCCCGATAGACGTCGTTGAGCCTTTGATCAAGTGCATCGAGGTCCGCTGCCGAGGCAGAGGGGATATCGCCTCGCCCGAACCTCTGCAGGTTGATGAGAAACTGGTCGCGCAATATTGCCTCCTCCTCTAGTTGGAAGGCTGCGCGGCTGGTTCCTGAAAGATCGACTTCGTTTTGTACGCGAGCGTCTTCAAAGGCACTCTCTGCTGCCTGAAGTGAAGCAAACAATCTCTTCGCGGTGTTCGGTAGCGTTTTGACGACGGCAGCAATTCTCTCATTTCGAATCCCGTCGGCCCTCTGCGTCTGGATGCTGGTACAAATGCCGTCGCTCAATCCGCTGGTGATGTCGTCGCAGAGGTCGAAGGTGTCAGCCCGTGCCGGACTATCTCGGAGGCTCTCCAGATGGCCTATTCGATAGGCCATTTCAGCTTCCGAGGCCCAGGAATTTTCGCATGCGAAACGGATCGCAAGATCGAGGTTGCGTGGCACGCCTTTTCCGTTGGCGTAAAGCATCGTAAGTACTCCAGGTCCGTAGAACATATTGCCCACCTTGCTTTGTGGATGGGCACGCTGAAACCAGCCACACTCGAGCGCTCCGGCATAGTCGGACGCTTTGCCGAAGCCGTAATACAAATCGCTCTCGTCGCAATCGGCTAGCCGGTCGGTCGCCAAGGCCCGGAAGACTGCGCGATTGGCTCCGGTTGGGCTTTTGCTGCGTGGCAGACCTCGGCCCAATTCTTGTCGGCGTGAGGTATCGTCGCATCTTGGCCGAACCCATTGGCGACGAGGAAGGGCAGCATGAAAACCAGCGACGAGAGTCTCCACATGCGGCAATCCTACATAATGGCGCTCGGTACAGCCACGAAGTTGCTGATTCGATAACAGTACGCCCGCGCACCGTTCGACGAGCTGGCTGGACCTTCGTCTATTCTTAAGCTTATGAGCGAACTGGAAGAGTCGATCCGCGCGGAATCAAAGATCTTCGACGTGCTTGTAATTGGCGCGGGGCCGACTGGTTTGGCGTGCGCGATTGAGGCGAAGCGCGCGGGCTTCCGCACCGTTTCGGTCGATAAGGGCTGCCTCTGCAACTCGCTCTTTCACTATCCGTCGAACATGACCTTCTTCACCACGCCGGAGCTGCTCGAGATCGGTGACATTCCGTTCTCAACGACGAACGCGAAGCCGAACCGGAATGAGGCGCTCGAGTATTACCGCAAGGTCGCCGAGCACTATGAATTGGAGGTCCGGCAATATCAGCGTGTCGAAGGGGTGACCGGCGAGGATGGCGATTTCCGCGTTGACTTGAAAGACCAATTCGGGCGCCCGAGCTCGCTTCGCGCGCGAAAGCTGATCGTCTCGACGGGATATTACGACCTCGCGAATCCGCTGAATGCGCCGGGTGAAGATCTGCCCAAGGTCAACCACTACTACACCGATCCGCATCCTTATTTCGATCTCGACGTGCTGGTGATTGGCGGAAAGAATTCGGCTGCCATTGCGGCGCTGGATCTGTGGCGTCACGGCGCGCGGGTGACGCTGGTGCATCGCGGCCCGACGATGCATCGTCATGTGAAGTACTGGATTTTGCCCGACATTGAGAACCGGATCAAGAACGGCGAGGTGACGGCTTATTTCGATTCCAGGGTGGTCCGGATCGATCTGGACACCGTTACCCTTGCGACGCCTGGAGGCGAGGTTGCCATTCCGAATGATTTTGTCTTTGCGATGACCGGGTATCATCCGGACTTCGACTTTCTGGCCTCGCTCGGAGTGCGCATTGAAGGGCGCGACCGCAAGCCGGTCTTCGACTCGCAGAGTCTGGAAAGCAATGTACCGGGAATCCATCTGGCCGGGGTGATCGTTGCCGGCGACCGTACCCACGAGATTTTTATTGAGAACGGACGGTTCCATGGTCGCCAGATCGCCGAAGCCCTGAAGGCGCGCCAAGGCCGATTGGCGCGGGTTTAGACTGGTGACAAGTCTCGGGTTGCGAATTTGCAGCATCTTACCGATAGACTCACGACCTTGAACATGCGCGTCCCTGGCATTCAGTGCTGAAACCACGCACAATTCGCGGCCAATTGATTGCCGGGCTCCTCGCCTTCGAAATCCTTCTGATTTCGTTCTTTGCGTTTTTCGTCATCCAGGAACATGCCCGGGAGATCAAGGCCCGGGAGAACCGCCGGTTCGACTATCAGTCGAACATGTTCACGCTGCTGGCCCAGCTGGCGATCTCCGAGGGACGCCCGGATATCATGCAGCGCGGCATCGAGCAGATGAGGAAGGCGCCCAGCATCAGGGGCGTCCAGGTCACCGACATGCAGGGGCGCACCATCCTCGACCCCGATCCACACCTGAATGGCATCGATAAGCTTACTCCGACCGAGAAATCCTATTTAAATGTGGCGAGGGGGATCACTGTCTTTCGGGACGGCAATGGCCAGCCCGAGGTCGTCGCGCCCGTGATGGTGGAGGGAAGCCCGAAGGCCCTGGTATGGATTTACCCCAGCGACCAGTCCCAGAAAGAAGAGATGGATACGCAGGTACGGCTGACCCTGGTCTTTGCCGTGGTTGGGGCGGTTTGCTGCGTGCTTCTGGCGGAATATCTGGCCCGATCTACGACCAGGCCTTTATCAGGGCTGCTTCAGGCCACACGCAGGATCATCCGCGATCCGGCCGACACGTCGAGAGTCGAGGTGGATGCGGCGGCATCGGCAGAGGTCGCGGACCTGACACTCGCCTTTAACCTGATGGTCGCCGCGATCGAGGAACAGCGCGCCGGGCTGAACGATACGCTCGGGCTGCTCGACTCGATGCTGGCCCACGCTCCGATCGGCATCGCTTTCTTCGACACCCATGCAAGGTTCATTCGCATGAACGAGTTTCTGGCCGCGATGAGCGGGGTTTCGATTGGCAACCATATCGGGCGCGGGGTGGCCGAGATTTTTCTGGGCGCGACGGGACGGCTCGTCGAAGACGGCATTCAAACCGTCTTCGCGACTTCGGAGCCGGTTCGGGACCTGGAAATCAACCTCGGCGAAGGGCAAGAAGACGGGCAGGCATCGACCTGGCTGGTCAACATCTACCCGGTGCGCAGCGCGACGCATGGCGTTCGATGGGTGGGGGCGGTCATTGTCGATACGACGGGAATCAAGCGTTCCGAGGACGCATTACGGCGCACCGAGAAGCTCGCTGCGGTGGGCCGGCTCTCGTCCTCGATCGCCCATGAGATCAACAACCCTCTGGAAGCGATTACCAATCTGCTGTACCTGCTCAGGAAGATGGATAGTCTGGACGAACAGGCGACGGCCTATGCCGAACTCGCCAGCCATGAAGTGGCGCGAATGTCGGAGATCGTTCAACAGACCTTGCGCTTTCACCGCCAGTCGACTCGGCCTGCGGTCACCAACCTCAACGAGGTCCTCGATTCGGTGCTCTCGCTGCATGGCGGCAAGGTGCGCGGCCTGCAGGTGGAGATCGAGCGGCGGTACCGTGGCGATGTGGACCTGTTCTGCTTTTCGGGCGAAATGCGCCAGCTCTTCGCCAACCTGATCGGCAACGCGCTCGACGCCATGCCGAGCCATGGCGGACGCCTTATCGTCGAAGTCCGTCATTCGCGCTCCTGGGCCGATCCTTCGGCCGAGGGGATTCGGGTGGTCGTGGCGGACACCGGCTGCGGCATGAGTGCTTCGACGCAGCGGCGGATCTTCGAGCCATTCTTCACGACCAAAGAAACGACCGGCACAGGCCTCGGCCTCTGGGTCAGCGCCGAGATCGTCGTGAAACATCGCGGAAGCGTTCGCGTGCGCAGCCGGAGCGCCGTAGAGCACGAGAAATCGGGGACCGTCTTCATGGTCTTCCTGCCCAGCCTTGACGCGCTCGCCGGGAATGGGCGGGAGATAGAAACCGCATCCACGAACGCGGTCTAAGTCATATTTCCCTTTTTCTTCGAGAGGGAGCGCTTGCCGTCGCGGCGCCGAGCCTCACGCCGCCGGCATCAGGGGAGCGCAAGAGGGAGGGGCTTTTGCGGATCGAAGGTTTTGGGCGCCGCCCCCAGGGAAAGCGAGCGGAGCCGGCAGCTGGACGGGTGAGGCGCTCCGGCATACCTCGAGCGGGTGACGTGAAAGCGGTGCGTCGACAAGTAGCGGGTGCGGAGTCCGCCGACTACGGTCGGCATCGAACGCGGAGTGCGGGACAGATCGACCAACACCAGCAAAGCTGCCTCGCGCGGATTGTCGCGGCTCTGGGTGACGCCGACGCCGAAGATGGCGGGGTCGGTCATGAGCTGCGCCGCATAACTATGCTGGACCTGACGCGCCGACTCGAGGACCTCGGCAGGCAAATGAATGCCGTCGGCAAGATCATTTGATTTTGGCGCGACGCCTCCATTGAGGCTGGGCTGGTCGGTGGGAACTACAACCGTACGGATTCCCCCGACGGTTTGCGGGGCGGTGACGTTTTCCTTCGCTTTATCGACGTAGACGAGAACCGCCGGATCGCCAGGCGAATCGCTGCTGGCGCCGGGAGCGAGTTCGAGGATGCCAAGCGCGGGGTTGATGATCGTGGCGGCGTTCCTGCGGATGGCTGCCTCGGCCTTCCTTCGGAATGCGTCGGTCACGGCAAGAGCGTTCGCCGACCTCGCGCCATAGTTGAGGCAGGACACCGGATGCTCCTCTCCGCCGACGATGCTGAACTGGTGGACGGCCTCGGTGTCGAGTGCCGTGAGGACGTCCTGAATCGGGGTCGCGACACTAAGGCCGCCACCGTGATCGTCAGTGCCGCCGGCGAAATATAGGCCTAGAGGCTCGGCATTGGCGGCGTCGACGACCAGCGCTCCCGAATCGCCGCTATCGGAGAATCCCTCGCCGGAGATGCCGAGTTGACCGGAAAAGGTCTTGCGGTAGTAGGGTTGGGTTTCGGCGCAGTCTTTGTAGTAGTCGACCTCGACGCTAAGGTCGATGGCGTCGATGGTGGAGCAGGTCAGGCCGGTCGTGCGGCCGCTCTTTGCCACCATCAGCGGGGCGGAGCCGGGCGCGAACAACTCCGGCGTCAGCGCCTCGCCAAGGCCAGCGGCAGGTGAGGCCGCGCCGATAGCACCGTTGACGCCAGCGCCCGGCGAACCGAACTGCAAGATCGCCCCGGTAGGGTCGACCGTTCCAGCGCTTACCTCGGCCAGCGCTGCGTCGACATTCGTCTGGCTGGTTGCGAGCGGAACGACATAGCGGAGCGAGGCCACCGGGCGTCCCGCATTCTGGTCGCAGTTGCGGTCGATCAGCGCCGGCTGCACGATGGTATCGCCGATCTTCGCCTGGTCCGACTCGGCAAGCACGTGGTTATTGCTCAGGATGTACTGGCCGCCATTCTCGTCGCGGAGCAGCGCACCCAGTGTTCCGCCGCAACAATCGTTGATGTATCCGCCCGATGCGTTGTCTGAGGTGTCTGCGTCATTATTGTTTCCCCCGGACGAGCCCAACTGCACCAGGGAGGTCTGAACGGATTGGTTGGTGAGCGGCGTGCTCGAAGTGCCTGAGGCGCTTAGCAAGATATGCAGCGGCAATCGGCTGGTGGCCGTTGAGGCCGTCGCCTCGGCGCCACCCACCGTGGCGATGACATAGACCTCTTTGCTGGACGCGGGGATCGCGGCCGGCGCGGTGTAGACGGCGCTGCAGACGGTATAGTCCCGCTGATTGTGCTGGCAGCTTTCCTGGCTGAATGTCCCGTAGGCGCTGCCCAACCGCCTTCTGCCTGTCGGAGCGGCAGCCAACTGCCAATTCACCGCGCCGCCGCCGACCTCGGCCAGTTGCGCCGTCACTTCTACGCTGCCGCCGGCAGCCAGAGTTGAGTTTTCCGGCGTGAGCGGCTGCAGAAAGCTCGGGCGGACTTCGATGACCTCAGTCGCCGTCGTGGCCGGGTCGTTGTGCAGGCGGGCCTGAATCTCAACCTGAATCGAGTCGTGGGTGAGGGCCGCGGGAGGGGTGTAGTATCCGTTGCCGTCAATCGCACCCTCGCCGAGGGCCGGATCGTTGTCGCCGCCAACGATGCTCCACTTCACGTCCGCGGGCGTGCCGGATGAGGTGACCGCTGTCATCCGGAGTTGGCCGTTGGTATTAATCGCCCGCGCCGATGGCGTAACGGAAAAGACGGCGTTGACCGGGCTGGGCACATATTTGGAGACAACGCCGCCGCAACCGGCGATGACCAGCAGCACCGGAGCGGCCAGAGCGGTAGCTCGATGCATCACGAGTTGAGTTCTATGGGGAGGCATTCAAGACGTTGGCGGCGCTGACCTTACTTATTAGAACAGTTCCGGACTCATCTTTTCCTTGGACTAACTTAGGCGGAGAGGGGTGGTGCTTGCAACCAGAAACGAAGAAATAAAGTCGCTGGTCTGGTCGTGATTTCCCGCATTGGCTTCATGAGTAGAACATAATCAATGGCTTAAGAGAGCTTTTGGGCGGCTGCGCCCCCCAAAAAGCTGTCCATTTTTGGACGATAGTTGGCCGCTTTTGGCCATCGTGCGACGCCCTTCCGATCAGGTGACCATCCATATCAGTTATTTGCAGGCCGGAACGAGTGGCCGAAGAGGTGCAAAACTGGTGGAGAGGAATAAACCATGCGCTCGTTTTCCCAGGACATCCGCTACGCTCTGCGCCAGATGCGCCACGCGCGTGGCTTTGCTCTAAGCGTGATCGTCGTGCTCGCGCTCGGTATCGGCGCCAACGCTGCGATGTTCACAGTGCTGGAAGGCACGCTCTTTCGTCCGCTGCCTTATAGCAACGCGGGGGAATTGGTGCGCCTCAAGCCCACCGACGCCAAGGGCAACGCATCATGGTCTTTCCTCGCCGACATCCTGGAGTGGCGGTACGCCCATACGCTGAGCGATGTCGCTTATTACCAAAGCGGGGAGGCTTACCTGCGGTCGGCCGGCGCGGAGCAAAAGGTTAAGTCAGTTCAAGTGAGTTCGAACCTCTTTACGATGCTCGGCGTTGCGCCGGCTTTGGGGCGATCCTTTATCGAGGGAGAGCTGCAGCCGGGCAAGGACCGGGTTGCGGTGTTAAGCGACGCGGTATGGCGGTCGCAGTTCCGGGCCGATCCGAAAATCCTTGGGCAAACGGTTCGCATCGACGACAAGCAGGTGACGATCGTCGGCGTCATGCCGCGGAGCTTCGTCTTTCCAGCAAGCGAGTCTGCCGCGCAGGTCTGGCTGCCGGCTGCGGCGGCGCCGAAAGACATTCGCCGCGCCAGCGATGGCGCATCGTTCGACGTGATCGCTCGCCGCCGTGCAGGCAGATCTATCGCAGCTGTGACCGCGGAAATGAACGCGATCCAGAAGGGTTTGGCGTCGCTCAATACCGATCCTGTCGAGAAGGTCATGGCGCCAGTGCACGTCTCGGCGATCGACTATCGGCGCAGTTTGAATGACCAAGACCAGCGGACGGCGCTCTTGGCTCTGCTGGGAGCAGTGGCGGTGCTCTGGCTGATCGCCTGCGCCAACGTCGCCTGCCTGACGCTGGCGCGAACCGCGGCGCGACGGCGCGAGATGGCCGTCCGGTCGGCGCTGGGCGCAAGTCGCTGGAGGCTGGTGCGGCAAACGCTCGCAGAAAGCCTGTTACTTAGCGTGGCCGGAGGCGTGGTCGGTCTAGCGCTCTCCCAGGTGGCGTTACGCTTCTTTCGCCACAGCTTGGTCACCCAGTTCAGTTTGAATCTCTCTCTCCAACCCGATCTTCGCGTAATCGCCGCGCTCTTTTTCCTGAGCGTTTCGAGCGCGGTGCTCTTCGGGGTTGTACCGGCCTTGTTGGGTTCGAGGGTCGCCGTCGAGCAGGCGCTTCGCCAGGATGGCGCGCAAGCCGGTACCGGCCGCCATCAACACCGGCTGCAGCGGACCCTGGTCGTCGCCGAGCTTTCACTGACGCTCGCGATGCTGGTTTCTTGTGGGCTGCTTCTGCGGACGGTGTTTGCGCTGCGCCACGTGCCCCTGGGCTTCCGCACCGACCATGTCTTCGTGATCGAGCCGGATCTGCCCGGTTACAAGTATCAAGGGATGGACACGAATAACGCCATCTATAAGCCGCTGCTTGATCGGATCAAGAGTCTTCCGGGTGTGCAGGCGGCGGCCATTACCACGATCGTTCCATTGGATAATGGATTCGATATGCGATTGCTCTTGGCGTTGGGCAACGGGCCGGCCAAGAATGGCGAGAAAAAGGACCTTGCCACGCGCGTGGTCGAGGCGCCCAACAATATCATTTCTGCGACGATGCGGGCAGCAGGGCCGGAGTTGCAGCAAGTGCTGGGCTTCAATATGAAGCGAGGCCGGTATTTCAATGCGCAGGACACTCCTGATTCGCCGCTGACCGCGGTCGTCAACAGCGCCTTTGCCAAGCTTATGAGCCGACGAACGGGGACGTGAGCAAATTTAGCCTCGGCATGGCCGGCAAGAGTGGGGAGAAGCCCCGCCAGTTCAAGATTGTCGGCGTAGTCGACGATCTGCATCAGAAGGGCATCGCCGAAGACTCGGTGCCGGAGATCGACATCAATGCCGCGCAGATGCTTCCGACCGACGGTTTTTATCAGCCCACATTGCATGCGCATGTTGAGCTGGTGCTGCGTTCCAGCCGCGATGCCCGCAGCCTGGTCCCCGACCTGAACCGGGCGATGCGCGAGTTAAACCCTGATCTCGCCGGAAGCAACATTCGCACCATGGACCAGATCGTGGACGACGCAATGGGCAACCAACTGCTCGCTGCCCGCCTGCTCGAGGCGCTCGGGACTCTGGCGTTGCTGGTGGCTCTGGCCGGCCTTTATAGCCTGCTCACTTACATCACCACGCTTCGCTCACGGGAACTTGGCCTGCGGCTGGCGCTGGGCGCGCAGCGGGAGGACATTCTCGCCCTGGTGCTGCGCGGGGCGGGTACGCTGCTGGTGACAGGTATCGTGATCGGCGTGGGCATCAGCCTGCTTACCGCGCGCCTGCTGCACAGCTTCCTCTTCGGCGTGACGCAGTACGATCCGCTGACGCTGATCGCTGCGCCACTGCTGCTCCTCGGTGTGGGTGCGCTTGCTGCGTGGCTGCCGGCGCGAAAGGCAGCTGGATTGGAGCCGATGGAAGCGCTTAGAACCGAATGACGCTCCGGGTACATCGCCAATCGCGACATTGCCGCAAGCTCAGTGGGCTGCCGTTTTCGCGGGAGGCCCATTGACGGTCCTGATCTCGAAGATCGTTGGCCACTGCTTTCCGGTGACGAAGAGCCGGTCGTGTTTCGCGTCGTAAGCGATGCCGTTCAGCACCGATTCGCCGTTGATCTTCTCGCTGTCGGGCAGCAAACCGGCGAGATCGATCCAGGCGATGACGTGGCCGTCGCGTGGAGAGATCCGCGCGATGCGGTTGGAGTGCCAGATGTTGGCGTAGATCTGGCCCTTGATGTATTCGAGTTCGTTGAGCTGCTTGACCGGTTTGCCGCCGTCCGTCACGAGGAGATGGCGGGTTTCCTTGAAGGTGGCGGGATCGCGAAATCTGAGGGTCGCCGTGCCGTCGCTCGTGATGATCTCGCTCGCGGTGCGGGTCATTCCCCAACCCTCGCCTGTGTAGCTGAACTGCTTGATGAGCCGCAGGCTGAAGCGGTCGTAAACGAAGCAGATGTGCGATTGCCATGTCCATTCATACAGATTGGGCCCCCAGTCGACGATGCCCTCGCCAAAATACTGCTCCGGGAGATCGACCCTTTGGAGGACCTTGCCGGTCTCCGGCTGAATGGCCATCAAGGCAGAGTGTCCGTTGAGGCCAGTGCCTTCGTAAAACAGGCCGTCGAGGTAGAAGAAGCCTTCGGTGTAGTTATCTGTCGAGTGCGGAAACCTGGCGACGATCTGATAGCCGGAGACTGGGGCAGTGGCTGCACAGCCGATCGATAGAAAGGCCGAGGCGAGCGCCAGACCGCCGGCGAGGCGCCAAAGACCGACTGTGAAGGAAGCCATCGCCTCTTACGATACCAACGTCCCCTAAGCGGCGATCCGAATGACAATTTTGCCGCAGTGCGAGGCGGATTCCATCCGTTGAAAGGCGGCGCGAGATTCGGCGAAGGGGAAGACGCAGTCGATGATGGGCTTCAATCCATTGAGCGAGATGGCCCGGTTCATTTCCAGGAAGTGAGCGCGTGATCCGACGAAGATACCTTGAACACGAACCTGTTTGCGGAGAATGGGGGCGATCTGGAGCGGCTCGCTCGACTGCGAGAGAACGCCGATCTGCGCGATCGTGCCTCCAACGCGGACGGCTTTGAGCGATTGCACGAAAGTGCCGGCGCCCCCGACCTCGACGATGAGCTCCGCGCCCTCGCTGCCGGTCTGGGCGAGCACCCAGTCGGCCCAGTCCGGGTTTTCCTTGTAATTCAAGCCGGCATCGAGGCCGAGGGTCTTGGCGCGTTCCAGCTTTTCGTCGCTGCTGGAGGTGCCCAGCACCCGCGCGCCGAGCGTCCTCGCGAACTGGAGGGCGAAGATCGAGACGCCGCCAGTGCCTTGAATGACCACGGTATCGCCAGGCTTGGTGTGGGCCGCGGTCACGATCGCGTTCCAGGCGGTGACGCCGGCGCAGGGCAGCGTTGCGCCTTCTTCGTAAGAGAGGTGTTCGGGCAGGTGAACGACGCCAGTCGCGTCGAGAAGGACATATTCCGCGAGCATGCCATCGACATCACCGCCTAACGCTGCTTTTTGCTTGGCGGCCGAAGGGGGGCCATCGATCCAACGCTGCATGAAGATGCCGGCGACGCGGTCTCCGGGCTTGAAATCGGTGACTCTCGCGCCGACCTCGACGATTTCTCCAGCACCATCGGAACAGGGAATACGTGGCAGCGCCATCTTTGGGTTGTAGAAGCCTTTGACCATCATCAGGTCGCGGTAGTTCAGCGATGCCGCATGGACCTTTACGACGACCTGGCCGGCGGACGGCCTGGGGATGGGCGCTTCGAACGCCTCGAGGTTGTCAATGCCAAAGGATGAAATTCTCCAGCCCTTCATTTTTGTTTCTCCTGATTTCCCGCTTCAAAGCAAACTCGTCAGCATAGCGCAGCCTGGAGGCGGTTGTCCAAGAGCGGCGCAGGAAGACTCGCGAAAGTTAACGTTTTCGCAGTAGCATAGAAGTATGGCCAGAGGCTGGGAGAGCAAGTCCGTGGAGGAACAGATGTCAATTCACGAGGAACATCCAGAGTCACAGGGCGCGAAGAGCAAAGCCTCGAGCGAATTGGCGAGGAAGCGCGACCAACAGGCATTGGAGTTGCAGCGGGAGCGGATTCTCTCTGAGCGGACCTCGAGCCCGCACCGGCGCGCTGCGCTGCAGGCGGCTTTGAGCGATATCGAGGCCAAGTTGACTTCGTTCAACTAGAGCAAGTGGTCAGTTATCAGTCCTCAGTTATCAGAAGCCGTGGATTTTAAGTTGCAACTGACAACTGAAGACTGAAAACTAGTTCTTGCGGTTGAAGAGCAGCGAGTTGGCCTGGTCGATCGTGGTGAGCGCGATTCGGGCGATATTGACATGCGCCGGCCGGGTGACTGCCCATAGGATCGTGTCGGCGATGTCTTCTGGCGTTAGCGGCGTAACACCCTCATATACCTTGGCCGCCCGCGCGGCATCGCCACGAAAGCGCACTTCGCTGAATGCGGTCTCTACCATTCCGGGATCGACGCTGGTCACCCGGATCGGCGTGCCCAGCACGTCTTGCCTCAAACCATCGTTGATGGCGCGTTCCGCGGCCTTTGAGGCGCAATAAACGGCCCCTTTCGGATAGGTGATCTCGCCGGCGGTTGAGCCGAGATTGACGACGTGTCCGGCGCCGTGTGCGATCATGCCCGGAACGATGGCGCGGGTGACATAGAGCAACCCTTTTACGTTGGTGTCGATCATTTCGTCCCAATCTTCAGGATCGCCTTCCTGGAGTTTGTCCAGGCCGCGGCTGAGGCCGGCGTTGTTCACCAGAATGTCAATGGCCTGCCACTCCGCGGGAAGCCCGGCGATCGCGCTCTCGACTTCTTCACGATCGCGCACGTCGAGCTGGATCGAACTGACCGCTGCCGCGCCGGCTTGCATCAACTCGGGCAACAAAGCGTCGAGCCGATCTTTGCGCCGTGCCGCTATAAGGAGTCGCGCGCCCTCAGCGGCGAAGGCCCGTGCCGTGGCTTCGCCGATTCCAGAGCTTGCTCCGGTAATGAAAACTGTCTTGCTGTTCAACTTTCCCATGCACTCATTTTCCCATGCGCTTTTGAAAACGAAGTGCGGTTTCCCGATCCTGAAATACAGATCTTGAAATACAAAGGCCGCAAGACGCGCGGCCTTTGTATCGTTCGCCCGAGTTGGAGTTATCGGGTGGGAGGATTCGAGATGCCGGTGTTTTGCGCGGTCCCGGTGGGCTGAGGCTGCGAGGGCATATTCTGCTGCGATTGCGTCGTCCCTGGAGCGCTTTCCTGCACGCCGATCGAGTTCCCCGAGACGACCAGTTGTACGCGGCGGTTCTCCGCGCGGCCCTGGCTGGTGGAGTTGTTGGCGATGGGATCGCTCATCCCATATCCGGCGGCGCTGATATTGGTCATGGCGACACCTTGTGAGGTCAGGTAATCGCGGACCGCATCGGCGCGTTTCTCCGAGAGGGTCTGGTTGAAGTCTTCCCCCCCGACGTTGTCGGTGTATCCCTCGACCTGAAGCTGTAGGTTGGGATACGCGAGCAGGATGCCGGAGACCTTGGCCAACTTCTCTCTTGCGCCTGGCTTGAGCGTGTATTGGCCGGTGTCAAAGAGCACGTCGGACATATTGACGATCAGCCCTCGGGCGGTTTCTCGCGTCTCGAGCACCTGGTTCAGCTGCTCCTTCAGCTTTTCGCGGATCTGCTCGGTTTGCTGGGTCGCCTGCTGGGCGCTTTGTTCCGCCTGGTGCTGCGCAGCCTGTGCTTCAGCAGCCTGAGCCTGTGCGTGCGCGGCAGCAGCGTCAGCTTGTGCCCGCTCCAACGCCTGCTGATTGGCTGCCTGCTGGGCGGCCATTGCCGCTTGCTGGGCGTCGTTCTTCTCCTGCTGCGCTTGTTCGCGGTCCTGTTCCTGTTTCTTGCGGAGGGTGATGATGCGCGAGTCTTCCGCAGCCTGGACGGCCTCGCGGGCGAAGGTGATCTGCTCCTTGCGGTCACTCTTCTTTTGCATGTCTTCGGCGTTGGTTAGGTCCTGCTGGGCATGCTGAAACGTATCGGCCGCGTATTTGTCCGCTCCATTGGCCTGCGCGATCTGGACGGCGTTGATCGCCTCATACAGCTCGAGAGGATCTCTGTCGTTGCGGTTGATCGGATGCAACACCGTAAGCTCTCCGGCGGTCTCGACATATGCGCCTCGCGGAAGCAATGTGGCATGGGCGGTAATCTGCTCGATGATTCCCTGGGTCTTATCGGGCAGGACATAATTCTGCAAAACCACCAGATTGCTCGGCATCGTCACGGCGAAATAAGGCTCTGCGGTCACGATCAGGCCATAGGCCTGAAGATCGGTGGTCACGGTGATGGATGTTTTGTTGCCCTGGGGCAGAATCTCACCGAGGTTCACCGGGCGCCCCTCGGGGGTGATCGCCCAGAGCACATAGGTCAGATATTCCTGGCCAAAGCTGTTGGCGGGAACGAGACCCTGAAGTTTCACATCGATGGTCATGCGGCCGCGTTCGCTCTGTACCTTTGCCTCGCCCCTGCCTTGCGGAAGCAGGCTGGTGCCCTGGAAGCCGATCCGGGTTGCGCCGCTGCGGTGAAAGTAGTTGATGGCGGGGATGTCGCGTCCGACGACCTGGACGCGGTACACGGGGACGCCTCCCTCTATCTGCGCTTGCGGTTGTGGCGGCGGCGGCTGCTGGGCGGTTGGATTCATCTCTTGCGCGAAGGCCGCGCCAAGAAATGTCGACGTGCAAAGAAAAGCAGTGGCGTAACGGATCTTCATCTTGTTTGCCCTCCTGGGGATTTGGTGATTTGCCGGGAGTGCACACAGGAATGGCCGGCAAAGGAATCGCATTTTCAGGTAGGTAAGATGCTTGAGCCGCTTTCCGGGCAGGATGCAGCGCGGAGAAATACCGGATGGAAGATGCGAAAGAGGGCTAGCCCAGGCCCTTGAAAAGGCCGCTAACGGCAATCATTGCTATGGATTGACCAAATGATTGGCGAGCGCAAAGAGCGCCAGCTCCAGACGGGTCGAGACCCCGACCTTATCGAAGATATTCGAAAGGTGGCGTTTCACCGTCTCTTCGCTTAACCCGAAGCTGGTGGCGATTTCCCGGTTGCTGCAACCATCGACAATCAAACGGAGCACTTCCAGCTCGCGGCGAGTCAGCGCGTAGTTCTTCTGGTCGGGCGAGGCTTGTTCGCGCACGAGCTGGTGAAGCGAGTCCACCAGGCCATCGACTTGTTGTTCGCCAAGCCAGTATCCTTCGGCGGAGACGCAGGCGATCGCGGGCTCTAGATCCGCGGCGAGCCGCTCGTGTAACACGATGCCTCGCGCTCCGATCTGCAAGGCCTCAATGATGTGCTGGGCCCGTATCTGGCGGCTGAGCAGAAGGATTTTGATCCGCGGCCAGCCGCTCATGATCGCGCGCATCGCCTCCAGGCCCGGCAATCGCGGAAGCGTGAGGTCGAGCAGGAGAATATCGGGCTGCGAATCGAGCGTCTCGGTGATGGTCTCGTCGCCGTCTTCGACCTCGCCGACTACGGTCATCTTCGCGTTCGCCTTCAGAACGTCGCGAACGCCGACTCTGATGAGCGGGTGGCTGTCGGCGATGAGAATCTTTATGGCTTCCGGCATGAACCGACGCCTCTGCTGCGATTAGTGAAATGCTCGACGACGTAGTGTCATCCATAGGTAAGATAGCAGCCGAATCGATAGGGGATGATGAAAGAAGCGCGATTGCGGGGTAGGGAGCGGGCCGCACTCGGCCTGACGCTAGGGAGGAAATCTCCACTGTGGCTGCTCAGGGGTCTTTTCTCACGCGCTGAATGGGCAAGGTCTTCCTCTTCAACACCAGCGCCCTGGCCGAAGGCCAGGGCGCTGCAGGCTAGATTCTTGCGGAGACCCTGGATCCTGTATGAGTTTTCGCGGCAGAAGTCTTTCTTTTCAGCCCGCTTGCGACGCTAAGCGCGATTCCGAGAACAAAAATTACGCAAAGTGCTGTTGCTCCAACGACGATTGCCATAATCCACCTCTTGTAGGTGGGACTCGGTCGAGACGGCATGAGGTTGCATGAATACGGCTACAGTTTGGCTGATTATCATTCCTCAAAGCAAAATGAGTTTCGCCTCTTCACAAGAAATGTGCCAACCGGGCTAGACTTCGTCCGACTCGCGAAGCCTGGCTATCACGTTGAAGTCTTCGAGCGTGGTCGTGTCGCCTTTGATCTCTCCATTCGTAGCAAGCTCGCGAAGGAGGCGGCGCATGATCTTGCCGGAGCGGGTCTTGGGGAGCTGTTCGGTGAAGCGAAGATCGTCGGGGCGGGCGAGAGAGCCGATCTCCTTGGCAACCCATGCGCGGAGCTCTTCTTTGAGCTCGGGCGAAGCCTGGTGGCCGGCTTCGAGAGTGACGAAGGCGGAGATCGCCTGGCCTTTGAGATCGTGGGGACGGCCGACGACCGCAGCTTCCGCGACTTTCTTGTGGGCGACGAGCGCGGACTCGATCTCCATAGTGCCGAGGCGATGACCGCTGACGTTGATGACGTCATCGACGCGGCCCATGAGCCAGTAGTAGCCGTCGGAGTCCATACGCGCGCCGTCTCCGGTGAAGTAGCTGCCGGGGATATCGGACCAGTAGGCTTGCTCATAGCGATCGGGGTCGTTATAGATGCTGCGGGCCATGGAGGGCCAGGGTTTGCGGATGACGAGCAGGCCTCCGCTGCCGGCGGGGACGGGCTCGCCCTCTTTTGTAACAACCTCAGGCACAATTCCGAAAAACGGCCGGGTCGCCGAGCCGGGCTTGGTTGGGACTGCGCCGGGAACGGGGGCAATCATGATCGCGCCGGTCTCGGTCTGCCACCAGGTGTCGACAATGGGGCAACGGCCTTTGCCAATCATCTGCTGATACCAGATCCAGGCTTCGGGATTGATGGGTTCGCCGACGGTGCCGAGAAGGCGAAGGGATTCGAGCGAGTGTTTTTCGACGTGCTGGTCGCCCCACTTGATGAACGCGCGAATTGCGGTGGGGGCGGTGTAGAAGACGGTGACCTTGTGTTCGTCGACGATCTTCCAGAAGCGGTCGGGCTCGGGGTGGTTCGGCGCACCCTCGTACATGAGGATGGTCGCGCCATTTTGTAAGGGTCCGTAGACGACGTAGGAATGGCCGGTGACCCAGCCTATGTCTGCAGTGCACCAGTAAACGTCCTCATCGCGCAGGTCGAAGATGACCTTGCTGGTGAGGTAGGTCTGGACCGAATATCCGCCAGTGGTATGCACGAGCCCCTTGGGTTTGCCGGTTGTACCGGAGGTGTAGAGGATGTAGAGCGGGTCTTCGGAGTCTAATTGCTCGACGGGACATTCAGGCGCGGCCTTCGCCATCAGCTCATGCCACCATTGATCGCGGCCTTCCTTCATGTTGATTGCGGTACCGGTGCGCTTGTAGACAATGACATTCTTGATGGACCGGCAATTGACGAGCGCCTCATCGACGATGGGCTTGAGTTTGACTTCGCTGCCTCGCCGATAAGAGCCGTCTTGCGTGACGACAGCCGTGCATTGCGCGTCATTGATGCGGTCGACGAGGGCGTTGGCCGCGAAGCCGCCGAAGATCACGGAATGCACTGCGCCGATGCGTGCGCAGGCGAGTAGCGCGATGGCCAATTCGGGAGTCATCCCCATATAGATGGCGATGCGGTCGCCTTTCTTTACGCCCAGGCTTTTCAGGACATTGGCGAACTTCTGCACTTCGACGAGCAATTCCGCGAAGGTGATCTTGCGGACTTCGCCGGGCTCGCCTTCCCAAAGGATCGCGACTTTGTTCGCCTTGTCGTCGAGGGCGTGGCGATCGACGCAGTTGTAGCAGAGATTGATCTTGCCGCCGACAAACCACTTCGCCCAGGGAAGATTCCAGTCGAGCACTTTGGTCCAGGGCGCAAACCAGTGGAGTTCTTTCGCGATGCCGCTCCAAAATGTCTCGGGGTCTTCGACCGACTGCTTATAAAGGGCTTCGTATTCCTCAAGACTCTTGACCCTGGCCTTTGCGGCGAACTCCGGCGGTGGAGGGAAGACACGGTTTTCGCGGAGGATGGATTCGAGGTTCGGGTTCAGCGGGGTGGTGGTCGATGCCATGTGTTCTTCATTTCCTCGGGAGGCCACGGTGTGGGTCGTGCCAAAAGCGAATCAAGGGCCGCTTCGCGCGCGAATTACTCTCCTCGAAAAACAGTAACGGGTGGGGGATGGGAAGGCAAGGTCGGCATCCGCGCCCCGGAGTGAGTACACTTGACTCTCTCACCCCTTGATGAATATCCATCGCAGGTCACGGCGCATTCCGGTTGTTCTATGGCTGCTGGCGTTCAGCCATCTGTTCTCCGGCGCGGAGTGCCTGGCGCAACAGGCCGGGACTGCTACGTCTACCTTGCCGGACGCGCCGGCGCCGAAGGCCGTTCCGTCGAAGAATTTCTTCGTTCGCTGGGCGGACTACTACCGGCAGGACTGGACGGCCACTTTGCCCGCTTCGCCGTCGGCTCCGCGCCGCGGTCTGCCGTCGCCGCTCGACTCGCCGCCGTTTCCGAGCGCCGATTGGTCGTACGGCGGTTCTCCGGTGATCGGGGAGCCGGATGGGAACAGCTATCCCCTGATGACGGCCGTGAACGGCGCCAAAAGCCGGTCGAAGATCTACGGATGGGTTGACCCAAGCTTGAACTTCAGCACCTCGGGCACGAGCAACGCACCAGAGGCGAACGACGTTTACTCTAACCGCTTCGAACTGAATCAGCTTGTCGTTTATGCGGAGCGGTTGCCGGATTCGGTGCAGCAGGACCACGTCGATTGGGGCTATCACCTGACCGTGCTCTTCGGCACCGACTATCGGTACACGACCGGCAAGGGCTACGGAGCCGACCAGTTACTCGACGATCATCATCAATACGGATTCGATCCTACCCTCGAATACGTCGATCTCTATCTTCCACATGTGGCACAGGGCATGAATCTGCGTTTGGGCCGCTTTATTTCGCTGCCCGGCATCGAAGCGCAGCTTGCGCCCAATAACTACATCTTCAGTCATTCGCTGCTGTACGCAATTGATCCCTTTACCGATACGGGGCTGATTGCGACGGTGAAAGTGAGCGATCAGTGGCTGGTGCAGTTCGGGATGTCCGGAGGACACGATGTCGCCTTGTGGACGCCTGACGCGAAACCTTCGGGGATCGCTTGCGTGAGCTTCACGACAAAGTCGGTGAACGACAACATTTACGCTTGCGCCAACGGCATTAATGACGGCAAGTATGCCTACAACAACCTGCAACAGTACGACGCGACCTGGTATCACAAATTCTCAAAGACCTGGCATATGGCGACGGAGTCCTGGTACATGTATGAGCGCGACGTGCCTTCAATATTCGGAAGCGTTACGCCGGAAAAGGGGGCGAACGGAGCCTATTGCCTGGCTGGCGAAGAGCGTTGCACCGCACCCGAATGGGCGGCGGTGAATTTTCTGCAAAGAGAGATCTCGACGCACGACTACCTGTCGTTTCGGAGCGACTTTCTCGACGACAAAAAGGGTCAGCGAACGGGCTATGCGACGAAGTATTCAGAGAATGCGATCATGTGGGGGCACTGGTTCGGAACCACCGTTCAACTACGACCCGAGTTGAGATTTGAGCGCGCCTGGGACAGCAAGGCCTATGACAATGGGCGCAAGCAGAACCAGTTCACCGCGGCGAGCGATTTGATCTTTCATTTCTGAACAGGCATTTCTAACCGGTCATTTCTAGGCCGCGGCGCGTCGGCGCGCATATGCTGTCACGTTTGCATTCGGCCTTCATGTTAGACTTTCGGCTTTCCGGTGTTTTCGTATCCAAACGCGACGGAGGGCTCTCCCAGTCGATGTTGTCAAGAGACATTCCGGCGATTGCCGAGGCCACCTTTCTGGTCGTGGCGGCGTTATTTCCAATTGTCAATCCGCTGGGAAGCGCGGCGATCTTCCTCAATCTCGTGGGTACCCTCGAACCGGCCCTCAATCGACTGCTGGCGCAGAAGATCGCCATCTACAGCTTCTTCATCCTGGTCGTGTCGCTGATTTGCGGCACCGAGATACTGTCCTTCTTTGGGATCTCAATCTATGCGGTGCAGATCGGCGGTGGGCTGATCGTAACTGCGACCGGCTGGACGCTGCTGAATCGTCCCAGCGACGACAAGACGCCGACGAGCAAGGTCGCTCCACGCGATGTGCTTGGCAACGCCTTCTATCCGTATACTTTGCCGATTACCGTGGGCCCAGGATCGATCTCCGTCGCGATTACGCTGGGCGCACACCTGACCGATTCGCTGAAGGTGCGCTCGGTCCTGTCGCCATCGGTGTTGATTTCCGCGCTGGTGGGGATCGTTGTGATCTGCATCATCATCTACATTTGCTATCGATACGCAGGCCTCGCCGAGAAGGCGCTCGGAACCACCGGAACCGAGGTCTTTATGCGGCTGTCTTCGTTCATCCTGGTGTGCATTGGCATTCAGATCGTCTGTTCCGGGGTCCGTGCGTATCTGGCTACGGTCCGGGCTTGAGATCTGGCGGCGACAGCTGGGGATCGTCGGGCAGCGAGCCGAGCAGATAGCCCAAATCGCGCTTCAGAATGGAAATACGCGCGCGAACGTCTTCGAGCATGGCAACGCGGTCTTCGAGGTCGTCGATGGAGAGCCTGATCACGTCGGAGGGTTCGCTGGTGAGGCGTTCGATCTTGGCTGCGTCGTCGAGGGATTCGATCCGCCGAACCCGGACCCATGTCTGCAGCAACTGCTGTTTGCGAGTGGGCCCGGCGGGATCATTGAGCGAGGGCTGGTTGAGGAAGGTCCAAATGATCGGCGAGTAATGGCTGTCGGGCTGGATGGGACGGTCAAAGAACTCAGCAAGCATGTTGGAATCGAAATCGAAGCGGATGCTTTTCCCGTTCTGAGCGTGAAGCCCGGCAAGGCCTAAGCCTACAGTGAGAACTCCGCCACCGAGGCTGAGGGCGTTGCCGATTTTTGCGATGTGGTCAGAAGAGAATTGCATGGAAGAGCCGGCAGCTCCCGCGCCGCCGCCAACAATGATTCCGAACAAGTTTGCGCGGTTGACCACCTCGTCGCGGCGGTCTGAGAGGTAGCTGCGCAGTTCGCTCGCGTGGGTGATTTCGTTATCGATGCGTGAGATGGTGGCATCCAGCTCAAGGGACTGGGAAGTGACCTGTTCGTAGATGCGCTGGTGCAGCCAGAGGACCTCCCACCGATCGGCGGGAGGATTGGCGCTGGAGAGCTTGCGCAGTTCGGTCACTTCGGGGAAGATCCCAATGAGCTTCGCGGTGCTCTCGCTGACGGGCACGGTCGGAGCATCGGGCTCCTGGGCCGCAGCAGCGGCGGCTAGGGCCAGGACGGAAAAGGCGAGCAGACCACGGGCGAAGGTCATACCGATCATCATGCCACGCGATAGAGGGCAATCAGGTCAAGCAAAATGCGGCGGGAAGATGAATATTCATCGTCGCGGGTTGACGGTAACAACGTGGTGCGCAGACTAGACGGGCGTTGCCGGGACCGAACCGGCAGGCGGCAGCCGGGCCTTCAGCTCGCCAAGTTCGCGGGCCAACGCATCGAGACGCGCGAGCAGAATGCCGTGGCGTTCATCTTCCTGCGAAGGCTGACGCCCGCGCACGTAAAACTGGCCGTTGGGGCCGATGGTGCATTCCTCAACCTCGTCAAAATCGTCGAAGCCCTGGCGGTGGATGACGGCCAGCAATTCGTCCTGGCTGAGCATTTCCCTGGTCATGGCGGCGCGATCGATGACCCCGTCCAGAATCAGCGTCTCATCCGTGCCTTCGACAATGCGCCCGAGCCGGGGCGACTTATACAGCAGCCGCACCACCAGCCAGTTGATGGCCAGCAGGGTGAAGGCGCCAATTATCCCGCCGGAGATGGAGTTGTCATCCCCGATCAGCGCGTTCTGCACGGTGTTGGAGAGTGAAAGCAATACGACGAGGTCAAAAGGGTTGAGCTGGGCGAGCTCCCGCTTGCCAAAGATGCGCAAGAGCAGGATGAGCGCCAGGTAGACGATGATCGGACGCAGGACCTTTTCCAGCAGCGGAATCGGTAGGTGGAACATGTGGTCGTACATAGGCAAGTCTCCCGGACAAAAGGGGCCGGTTACGTTGCAAAACGCTGCTGGTGCCAGGCCCAGGCACTCGCGATGATGTCATCCAGATTCGGATAGTCGGGTTTCCAGCCGAGTTCGGCGGCGATCTTCTCCGAACTCGCCACCAGCACGGCAGGATCGCCGTCGCGGCGGGGAAGTTCCTCGACGGCGATCGGTCTCCCGGTGACGCGGCGAACCGAGTCAATCACCTCGCGCACCGTGAATCCCTTCCCGCTGCCCAGGTTGTAAATGAGCTTGCTATGCGTGCCGAGCGCGTCGAGCGCCAGCAGGTGGGCTTTGGCGAGGTCGCTGACGTGGATGTAATCGCGCACGCAGGTGCCGTCGGAGGTGGGATAATCCTGGCCGAATATCTTGATGCTCTTGCGCAGGCCCAGGGCAACGTCGAGAATCAGCGGAATCAGGTGGGACTCGGGCTCGTGCGCCTCACCCCGGGAGCCACTCGCGTCCACCACTGCGCCGGCAACGTTGAAGTAGCGGAGACTGGCGTAGCGCAGGCCGTGAATCTGGTTGATCCAGTGCAGCATGTGCTCGACCAGGAGTTTCGATTCGCCATAGGTATTGGTCGGCTGAAGCTTCGCGTCTTCGAGGATTGGAATGCTCTCCGGGTTGCCGTAGAGAGCGGCGGTCGAGGAGAAGACCAGCCGATCGACCCTTTTTGCGATCATGGCTTCGAGCAGGCTGAGCGTGGCGGCGGTATTGGCGCGGAAGTAGACCTCCGGCACCTTCATGCTTTCGCCCGCCTCAATCAGGGCGGCGAAGTGCATGACGCCGTCGAAATGGCGGGCATCGAAGATCTGTTCCAACTTCGTCCGGTCGGCGATATCGCCCTCGATGAACTCGGCGCGTGGAGGAACCAGGTCGCGCCGGGCGTGGCAGAGATTGTCGTAAATGACGACCTCATGGCCCGCTTTGATCAAGGCATTTGCAATCGTCCCGCCAATATAACCAGCACCTCCGGTGACCAGAACCCTCAAGCGACACTCCTTATACTCTTTGGTAATTTATAGATGGTTTTAGAATTATGAGGCGCGGGCCGCTGCGACCGGACCCTCGGTTGTTGGCCAGATGTGCTTTTGGCTCAATTCTTCTTACACTTAAGAGTATATGGGCCTGCACCGAGTGGCGATAGGGCGATCCGAACCTGAGGACCTCCTGCGCTGGACACCGGGAAAGTCGCGCCCCATGCCACGAGGCCACGGATTGGGGTGGAGCGAAGTACGCGACATTGGCGTCAATGGATTATGGGATTGTGCCCGCTACGTGCCAAAGCGGGAGACGCAGGTTGAATTTTTTTGCCGGGCGGGAAGTCTTGCCGCTGGGCCGGGTAGACTAGAGTGCATGCTGGTTGCGGCACGGCGCGGCCTCGCGAGCTACCGTTTTAGGTCGAAAAGGAAATTCAAGCAACATGGCAATACAAGCGTCTCGTCCGCCAATCAGCGATTCTTTCGGACTTCTTCCCGAGCCTCGCGGACGCCTGAGTTCTTTCACCGTGAGCGTTACAGTGAATGTGCTGCTGGGCGCCCTCTTCATCTGGGCGGCAATCGCGCAGCTGCACAAGACGCCGCCCGTGCCCCGGTACGAGAGCACGGAGCTGATCTTCGCGACGCCTCCGCCGCCACCGGAGCCGCTGCCGCCTGTTCCTCACATCAAGGTGACGCCTCCGCCCGTGATCGTCGACGCTCCGAGGAAGATCGAGCTCCCAAAACCGGTACCCGAAGCCCCGAAACCGGAGATCGTGCATATGAATACTCCGATGCCGGCGCTTCCGCCGGCCGCGCCGAAGGCGGTGGTGGCTCCTCCGCAACCCAAGGTTGGCCTCTTCGCCAGCCCCAAGACCACCACGCAGGCGAACAATATGGCCGCGCCTACGGTGCAGGCCGGGGGCTTTGGCAACCCCGCCGGAGTGGCGGCGAATCCGAATGCAACGCGCCCTTCGGCGACGCCCACGATCGGCAGCTTCAACGCCGCTCCGGGCGCGAACCAGGGGGCCGGCGCGGCGCGGGCCGGGGTCGCCCAGGGGGTTGGATTTAGCAGTGGGGTTGCGAACGGGGTTCACGGCGGAACCAGCCACGGCGCGGTGGCTGCGGCCGGATTCAACAACGGGGTCGTGGGCGGTACACCGGGCGGCAGCGCGAGCTCCCGGGGCGTCGCCACGGCCGGCTTCGGTTCTCCGGTCGGCGCCAGCGCGACACCCGCACCGAAGGCGCAAGCCGTCAACTTCGTCGCTCCCGAGGTACTCTCAGAGCCCAAGCCTCAGTACACGGACGAAGCACGGCAGCTCAAAATCCAGGGAGAGGTTACGCTTCAGGTCAAGTTCGGCGCTGACGGCAAAGTCGAGGTACTTCGCGTGGTAAGCGCGCTTGGACATGGCCTTGACGAGCAGGCGGAGCGCGTGGCCCAACAGATTCGTTTCAAGCCGGCGGCCAGGAACGGCCAGCCCGTCGACCAAATCACCATGATTCACATTCTCTTTCAGCTGGCTTAAGGTGGATGTTGACTTTTCACTGCAACCTTACAGAAACCGACGGGTTCGATCGAATAATGAAAACAATTTCTCCGAAAATGCGGGTGGCAACCCCGCGATTCTGTGCTCTGCTGATCTGCATTACCGTGCTGGGCCCAGGGGCCTTTCGCGCCGAGGCCAAGAAACCGCGCGCCACACCGCTGACCCCGCTGACTGCCGAGCAGTCGGCGTTGATCGACAAGGCCGCGGCCCGCGAACGGCTGATGGTCACAGAGCTGCGCAAGCGGATCCCCATTGTGCAGAGCTACATCCAGAACGTGAAATCCGACCCCAAGCTGGCCTCGGTACCCGCGTCGGACACCTACCTGCTCAGCAGGGTCGACTTCAGCAAGACATTTGAGGCTGAGGGTTACCAGGAAAAGTCCGTCAATAAGGGCTTTTTCAAGAACTCTATCGGCGCTTTGGGGAACATCGGGAAGGCCCTCCACCTCGATGAGGGCGAGTACTCCTCGACCGGCTTCATGGACATGATGTTTCTCGACGCGACCAGCTTTGACCGCGATCACTACGACTTCCAGTTTGTCCGCAGAGATTTTCTGGGCTCGATCCACACCCAGGTCTTCGATGTCTTTCCTAGGACGAAGCAGAAGGGAATGCTGAACGGCAGATTCATTGGGCGCATATGGGTCGAAGACCAGGATGGCACGGTGGTCCGGTTCAACGGCTCATTCGACGAAGATCCGAACCGCGACCTCGACCACAACCAATATCTGCACTTCGACAGTTGGCGGGCCAACTCGCCGGAGAACCTCTGGTTGCCCGCGGCAATTTACGTTGAAGAGACCCACCGTACCAAAGACGATGGAGACACCGGCGTACGGGCGCAGACCTACTTCTGGGGCTACTCGCTGAAGCTGCCCGCCCGTCAATCGGAAAATGCAACCATCCAGATCGACAATGTGACCGACAAGAGCGATGCGGCGCAGGACGTGAGCCCCCTGCAGGCCAGCCGCGCCTGGGTCTCGCAGGCGGAAAACAACGTCCTCGACCGGCTCGTGCAGGCGGGGCTGCTGGCGCCGCCGAGCGACTTTGACAAGGTGCTGGAGCAGGTCACCAACAACATCGTGATCGGCAACAAGCTCGACCTGCCCGACACGATCCATTGCCGGGTGCTGTTGACGACCCCGCTGGAATCGCTGGCCGTCGGCAATACCATTCTGCTGAGCAAGGGGCTGATCGATGTACTGCCCTATGAAGAGGACCTTGCCGCGGTGCTGGCATTTCAGCTGGCCCATATCACTCTGGGCCACCACATCGACACGCGTTATGCCTTTAGCGACCGTCTCCTCTTTCCCGATGAGGCGACCTTCCAGCACATCAACATGGGCCACAGCCCCGGCGATGACGACCTGGCGGCGAAGAAGGCGATCGAGTTTCTGAATAACTCGATCTACCACGACCGGCTGCCGAATGCTGGCCTCTTCTTCCTGCAACTGCAGGCGCGCGCGAAGCCTTTGAAGGCGCTGATGACGCCGCTGATTGGCGATTCCTTGCTGCGCGCCGACGGCACTCCGTGGCTCGTCGACCTGACCAGGAATGCTCCTAAACTCGACATGGACAACCTGAGCCAGATCGCTGCGTTGCCTCTGGGCAGCCGGCTCAAAATCAATCCCTGGGACGACAAGGTGTTCCCCCTCAACGTGAAATCGGTGCCATTCCTGAATGCGCGGGACAAGATGCCATTTGAGGTGACGCCGATCTACTTCCGCCTGGCCCGTTATGCGGAGGCGGAGCCTCCGGCAACGACCCCGGACAACGGGGCGGCGCCGCCGGCGGCAGCGCCAGGCACCGGGCAGGCCAACCCTGGAGGCACCCAACCGCCTCCAAATCCGCAGTGAGCTGTGCTGGTTGGCCTGGCGACCGGGAACCTACGGTCTTGCTGTTAGCGAGGAGAATATCTCGATGAAGAGAATGATGTTAGCCGCAGTCCTGGCGTTTTACCCGGCAGTCTTGCTGGGCCAGGCTGCTCCCGCTGTTCGTAGTGGGCTTCCTGCGCTCACGGCTGGCGGCTACTATTCCAACTTTTACTCCGACTACAACCCGGTGCACCTGAGCGGAGCCGGGGTCTACGTCGACTGGAACCTGTTTGGCCGGCTTGGAGTCGAGGGCGAGGCTCGCTGGCTCAGGTTCAATCAGCTCCACGGCAGCTACGAAGACAACTACCTGGTGGGGCCGCGATACTCACGGCACTTCAAGAACTTTACTCCGTACGTGAAGTTCCTCATGGGCGCGGGGGAGCTGCAATTTAATGACAATTATGGGCACGGCGGGTATTTCGCCATGGCGCCGGGCGCCGGGGTGGATTATCGGCTCAATCGGAAGGTGACCCTCCGGCTGATTGATTACGAGTACCAGATTTGGCCTACCGCACTGGGCGGCGGTTTGCCCAGCAATGGACTCACGCCGCATGGCTTCAGCTTTGGCGCCGCGTACCGTATCTTCTAGGAATATTCGATGCAGCCATTGCGGACGCAATAAAAAAGCCCCGGAATCCACCGGGGCCTTTTTATTGAGAGGATTGCCTAACCTAGAAGTGGTAAGCGACCCCGATCACAGGATTCGATAAAGTGGGGAACCAGCGGTTCGTATTGAGGATGTTGCCGGGAAGGTTGAAGTTCGGGGCCTTGACGACGATCCCGCGATATTCGGCGCGGATGTCGAAGCTGGGGCTGATCTCGTAAGCGATACCGCCGCCATACAACGCGCCGACTTTCGTCTGTCTTTTGGCGTCGAGAGTCGTGGTGCCCGCCTGGATCGGCGCGAATATATAGCCGCCCACGCCGCCCTCTAGAAACGGATTGAACTTCTTGAAGCTGAAGCTGAAGACGTAGGCCGCAGAAACCTCCTGCATCCGCGTATGGACACGCACGTTGGGAAGGAAGCTTAGGGTGTAACCGTAAGCGTTTTGCCCGTACTGATAGTTGCCCTCGACCGCGCTGCGCGGCGTGAGCATGTAACGGTAGCTCGCCAATCCGCCCATGCCGTAGCGAGGATGTTGTTGAACGGCATTACCGTAAACGTAAGGAGGGAAAATCCCGGTGACACCCAGACTTACATCCTGACGACTCTCCTGAGCGAAACCTGCCACTGCCAACAATGGCAGCAGAACAAACAACAGTGCGGCCTTTTTCATTCTTTCCTAAACCCCTGACTGCTCAACGACACGCAGGATCTTCCTCTTCGTTCGCCGATTCATAAGCTTTACAGGCCGCTTCGGCCCATTTTGTAATTGTACCTGTCGCAGGCTTGGATGGTCTTTTGTCACCGGATGTTCTTTAGACGGCAGCAGGCGAGTATCGCAACCAGTGAGCCTCGAAAAAAAGCTGGAGGGCCCGACGGGATGGCGTTATTTTGCGATCCCGTGAGCTCGCATCTATGGCGTTTTGAGGCTGTCGGACTTAAGCCGTTACCGGCTCCGCCTGGGAGGCCGACGTCTTGACCGGATGACCATCCTTGACGCTGACCGGATCGAGGAACGGCATCGCCGCGCGCAGTTCGGAACCGACCTCTTCCAGCAGCAGGCCGGACTCATTCTTGCGGTAGGCGTCCATGTCCTTACGGCCATTTCCGCCGTTCGCTTCGGTCTCGTTCTCCTGCATCCAGCGTTTTGCGAAGGTCCCGTCCTGAATGTCAGCCAGGATTTTCTTCATCGTTGCGCGAGTTTCGTCGGTGACGATCTTCGGGCCGGTGATGTAATCGCCCCATTCCGCCGTGTCGGAAATGGAGTAGCGCATGTAGGCCAGGCCGCCGCGATACATCAGGTCGACGATCAGCTTCAGCTCGTGCAGGCACTCGAAGTACGCGATCTCCGGTTGATAGCCGGCGTCGACAAGCGTTTGAAATGCCGCCTTGACCAGGGCTGAAGTCCCGCCACAAAGAACAGTCTGCTCGCCGAAGAGGTCGGTCTCGGTTTCTTCCGTAAAGGTGGTCTCGATCACACCGGCGCGGGTGCAGCCGATTCCCTTGGCATACGACAGGCCGAGTGCGTGGGCGTGGCCGGTGGCATCCTGATGAATCGCCAGCAGGCCGGGGGTGCCTCCGCCCTCGGTGAAGACCTCGCGAACGCGATGGCCCGGCGCCTTGGGCGCAACCAATGAGACATCGATGTCCGTCGGAGGGACGATGGCGCCGTAGCGAATATTAAAGCCGTGAGCGAACATCAACGTCTTTCCAGCGGTGAGATGCTCTTTGATGTCCTGGGTGTAGGTCTTCGCCTGGGAGTGGTCGGGCGTCAAGATCATGATAACGTCGGCCCACTTGGCTGCGTCGGCGACGGTGAGCACTTCGAGGCCGGCCTTCTTCGCCTTGTCGATAGATTTGCTGGAGGCGGGCAGGCCGACGCGAACATCGACACCCGAGTCCTTAAGATTGAGTGAATGGGCGTGGCCCTGCGAGCCGTAGCCGATGATGGCTACCTTCTTTTGCTGGATGAGAGAGAGGTCGGCGTCGTGGTCGTGATACGTCTTGGGCATTTTTTCCTCGTTCGTGAAGTGTCGTTCCCATGGTAGTGCAGAGAGCGAAGTTGGTGGTGAGCTAAGCGGGATGGTTGGGGTCCCTTGCGAGCAATTCCAGATCGAGGTCGCCGCCGGAGTCTTCTCCGTGGACCTCTTCCGTGAGCGGCAAAGCTGGCTCGGACTCGGGTTCGGCGATGCGCATGGCATCGAGCACGCGGCTGGTGTGTTCGCCGCGGCGCATGACCATGCGTCCGGTGCGGGAGATTTCGAGAATTTTGTTTTCGCCCCCGCTACTCTCACCTTCGTTGAGGACCTGAATCAGGCCCTCGACTTTACTGGATACTCCGGTGATCTCGATCATCAGCGACTCGGGGGCGAGATCGACGATGCGGGCGCGAAAGACCTCGGCAAGCTCGAAGATCGTCGAGCGAGTCTTGGTCGTTGCGGCGACCTTAATCAGCGCCAGCTCGCGGACCACGCAGGACAACTGGCCGACGTCGTCGACCTCGAGCACATTGTCGAGCTTATAGAGGCTGGCGCGGACGCGATGCGCGGCACCGGTGGGCGCGTCGGCGACGATGGTCATTCGCGAAACCTCGGGTCGCTCGGAGTGGCCGACGGTGAGCGAGGTGATGTTGATGTTCAACCGGCGGAAGAGGGAAGCGACGCGAGTGAGCACGCCGGGCTTGTCTTCGACCAGGGCTACGAATGTGTGAAGCATTTCTTCCTTTCGCTCAATCGCCCGCCGTTTCAACAAGAGGATCAGGCCTGCGGATCATCTCATGCAGTGCGGCGCCGGGGGCGATCATTGGATAAACCCCATCTTCCTTCTCGACCTGAAACTCGATGAGGAATGGACCACCGGAGTTACGGGCGCGAGCAACGGTCGGTAGCACCTCCGACCTATTTGTAACTGTTGCTCCTGCAATTCCGAAAGCATCTGCGAGTTTCACGAAATCTGGACTCAGGATCGGCGAGCATGAGTAATTTCTGTCGTAGATCAGCTCCTGCCATTGACGCACCATGCCGAGATATCCGTTGTTGATGACGGCGATGTTGATGGCGAGCTTCTCTTGCGCGATGGTGGCGAGCTCGGGCGAGGTCATCTGGAAGCCACCGTCTCCGGCGATGACCCAGACCTCTTTTTCGGGGCAGGCGACCTTGGCTCCGATCGCCGCCGGCAGCGCGAAGCCCATTGTTCCTAAACCGCCGGAGGTGATCAGTGTGCGCGGTTCGTCGTGCTTGTAGTATTGCGCCTCCCACATCTGGTGCTGGCCGACGTCGGTGACGATGACGGCCTTGCCTCCGGTCGCGCGCCAAATGTCGTTGATCACGTGCGCGGCGTAAAGGTGTCCGTTGTCAGGTAGATTTTGAATATCGCGTACTGAGGCATCGCCCTTAAGTGCGCGGATCGAGCGCAACCATTCTGAACCTTCTTTCTTGAATTGCCGGGGCGGAATGCGTGGAAGGAGTTGCTCCAGCACCTCGCGAAGATCGCCGATGAGCGCGACGTCGACAGCGACGTTCTTGTTGATCTCAGCGGGGTCGATCTCGATGTGGATCTTCTTCGCCTTAGGCGCGTAGGTCGCAAGCGAACCAGTGACGCGGTCGTCGAAGCGCATGCCGCATGCGATGAGCAGATCGGCCTGCTGGATGGATTCGTTGACCCACGATTCGCCGTGCATGCCCATCATGCCGAGGTTCAATTCGTGGGAGGCTGGAAAGCCTCCCAGGCCGAGGAGCGTGGTGGTGACGGGGATCTGCAGGCGTTCGGCAAGCGTGCGAACTTGATCACTAGCGCGAGATTCAAGTACGCCGTGTCCGGCGAGGATCATCGGCCGTTTCGCATTTAGGATCAACTCGACGGCGTTGGTGACGGCGTCGGATTCGACACGGAGCATGGGGTGAATGCGTTGTGCTTCGGGCACTGCTGCTTCGAAGTCGAAATCGGCGACCGCCTGTTGCGCATCTTTGGTGATGTCGACCAGCACCGGGCCGGGACGACCCGAGCGGGCGATGAGAAATGCCTCACGCAACGCGGGAGCAATTTCCTCCGCGCGTGTGACGAGGTAGTTGTGCTTGGTGATCGGGAGCGTGATGCCGGTGATGTCAACCTCTTGAAACGCGTCGGTGCCGAGGAACTTGCTTGAAACCTGGCCGGTGATGCAGACAAGGGGAATCGAATCCAGCATCGCTGTCGCGAGGCCCGTGACAAGGTTGGTCGCACCTGGTCCGGAGGTCGCCATCATCACGCCAACTCTGCCCGATGCGCGGGCGTAGCCATCGGCCATATGTGTGCCGCCCTGTTCGTGGCGGACGAGAATGTGCCGGACAGGAAACTTGCGCAGCGCATCGTAGATCGGCAGGATCGCGCCGCCGGGGTACCCGAAGACTTCGCGGACGCCTTCGCCTTCCAGCGTTGCCCAGACGATTTCGGCGCCTGTAAGTCGAGTTGGATTCGCGGATTGCTTCGTCTTATTCGCTTCGCTCATAGATAGACTCAAATCCCAAAAAGCAATATGTGCCTCTCGTCGTTACAAATGCTTAATTCGTGACGGCGCCTTGTGCCGCGGAGGAAACTCTGTCTGCATACTTGCGGAAGACACCGCGCGCAAAGCGCGGGGGCGGAGCGGTCCAGGATCGGAGACGCGACTCAATTTCGCCCTGCGAGACTTCCAGCGTCAACTTGCGATTGGGGATGTCGATGTGAATGGTGTCGCCCTCCTCGGCCGCAGCGATGGGGCCACCCACAGCGGCCTCTGGCGCGACGTGCCCCGCCATCAGGCCGCGCGTCGCTCCGGAGAAGCGGCCGTCGGTAAGGAGCGCTACGGTTTCAGAGAGCTCGGCGATGCCGGCGATGGCTGCGGTGACGAGCAGCATCTCGCGCATGCCAGGTCCGCCTTTGGGGCCTTCGTAGCGAATGACGACAACGTCGTTCGGCTTGATGAGGCCGGCCTCGACTGCGGCCATTGCATCTTCTTCGGTGTCGAAGACGCGCGCCGGGCCGCGATGCTCGAGGCGTTTATGTCCGGCGACCTTGATGACGCAGCCCTCGGGAGCGAGATTGCCTTTCAGGATTACGAGTCCGCCAGTCGGCTTAATCGGATCGCTCATTGGCCGAATGACTACCTGGCCGGGAGTTTCGAAAGCGAGCGCAGCCTCTTCGGCGAGCGTGCGACCGGAGATGTTTGGGGCGGAGCCATCGATGAGCCCCGCTTCGATCAGGCGTTTGGCGAGTAGGCGGCTGCCTCCAGCGTTCTGATAATCGATCGCAACATAATTGCCGCCAGGCTTGAGATCGCAGATCAGAGGGGTGCGCTCGCTGATGCGGTCGAAGTCGTCCATCGAGAGCTCGATACCCATCTCGTGCGCGATGGCGAGGAAATGAAGCACGGCGTTTGTCGATCCGCCTGAAGCGGCGACGCTGGCAATGGCATTTTCGATGCCGACGCGCGTGATCAGCTTGCTGGGGCGAAGATCATTGCGCGCCGCGGCCATGACGAGTTCGCCGGCCGTGCGCGAGGCGGCGTGCTTGTCGGGCGATGTTGCGGGGACGCCGGAGAGATAGATGGGTGAGATTCCCAGAAATTCGCAGGCCATGGCCATGGTGTTGGCGGTGAACTGGCCTCCGCAAGCGCCCGCGCCAGGGCAGGCTGCGGCCTCGAGTACCTCAAGCGCCGCATCGTCGATCTGGCCGCGGGAGTGCGCGCCGATGCCCTCAAATACATTTTGGATGGTGATGTCGACGATCTTGCCTTCGGCGTTGGTCACATGGCCGGGAGCGATGGAGCCGCCGTAGAGCATGAGCGAGGGAATGTCGAGGCGGCAGAGGGCCATGACCGTGCCCGGCATGTTCTTGTCGCATCCAGCGATGGCGACCAGGCCGTCGAAGAGATTGCCGCGGGCGACGAGTTCGACGGAGTCGGCGATGACCTCGCGGCTGATCAGCGAGGCCTTCATCCCCTGAGTTCCCATGGTGATGCCGTCATGGATGGTGATGGTATTGAACTCCATCGGAGTGCCGCCGGCAGCGCGGATGCCCTCCTTGACTGCCGCGGCGACCTCGCGCAGGTGGAAGTTGCAGGGGCCGATCTCCGTCCAGGTATTGGCCACGCCGATGATCGGCTTGTGCAGGTCTTCTTTCGAGAATCCGATGCCGCGCAGGTAAGAGCGCGCCGCGGCACGGTTAGGGCCCTCGGTGAGAGGGATGGAGTTGTGCTTGGGGTTGTGCTTTTCGTTGGTCCCGTTACTGCTCATGATCTATCTGTATCTCCGGTTGTTACAAACTGTTTGCGGAATGCCTAGGTTTGGGCTCGAGCCAGAATGCCTGATCGTGTTTGCGTTCAAATTCGTCCAGCGGGTTGGCATGGCGCAATGTCAGGCCGATATCATCGAGGCCTTCGAGGAGGCAATAACGGCGAAATGGATCGATGGTGAAGCTGGTGGTCCAGCCTTCGCTGTCGGAGATGGTATTGTCTTCAAGAGAGACATTCAATTTGTAACCGTCGTTGTGCTTTGCTTTATGGAGGAGATGTTTGACCTGTTCTTCGGGTAACGTAATCAGTAAAATCCCGTTCTTTCCTGCGTTGGAATGGAAGATGTCGGCGAAACTCGGAGCGATCACGCATCGAAATCCATAGTTGTGGAGCGCCCACGCAGCGTGTTCCCGCGATGATCCGCAGCCGAAGTTCTTGCCTGCGACGAGAATCTGTGCGCCCTTGTGGCGCGGGTGGTTCAGCTCAAAGTCAGGGTCTTTTCTCCAATCGAAGAAAAGGTAGTCTTCGTAGCCGCTGCGTTCGATCCGCTTCAGGAATTGCTTGGGAATGATCTGGTCGGTGTCGACGTTGGCGCGATCGAGCGGCTGCACCGTTGACGTGAGGTTACGAAATGGCTGCATGGGCTGGCTCCTTGGCTTGAGCAATCGCTCCGTCATTGGCGTATTCCCACTCGCGCACATCGACGAAGTGGCCGGCAACAGCCGCCGCAGCGGCCATCTGCGGGCTCACGAGATGAGTGTGGGAACCGGCGCCCTGGCGGCCCTCGAAGTTGCGGTTGCTCGTAGAGGCGCAGCGTTCGCCGGGCTGAAGGATGTCGGGATTCATGCCCAGGCACATCGAGCAGCCGGGCTCGCGCCATTCAAATCCGGCCTCGATGAAGATGCGATCGAGTCCTTCGTATTCGGCCTGAGCTTTGACTGCCTGGGAACCGGGTACGACCATTGCGCTGACATGCGAGTGAACGTGATGGCCATTGACGACCTTGGCCGCGGCGCGGAGGTCTTCAATGCGGGAATTGGTACAGGAACCAATGAAGACGCGGTCGATGGCGATTTCCTGGATCGGCGCGCCCGCTTTCAGCGCCATGTAGGTGAGAGCGCGTTCGAAGCCTCGACGGCCCGCTTCGGAATCATCGGGGGGTGCCGTGGGAACGGCGCCCGTTACCGGCACGACCATGCCGGGACTCGTTCCCCAACTCACCTGCGGTGCAATATCTTCGGCGCGAAGGTCGAGCTCGCGATCGAAAGTTGCGCCTTCGTCGGTAGCCAGGCTGCGCCAGTGAGTGACGGCTTCGTCCCATGCTTTGCCCTGCGGGGCGAAGCGGCGGCCCTTCAAATAGGCGAATGTAGTCTCGTCGGGAGCGATCATGCCGGCTCGTGCGCCCGCCTCGATGCTCATGTTGCAGACGGTCATGCGGCCTTCCATCGAAAGCGCGCGAATCGCAGAACCTCCGTACTCGATGACGCAACCGGTGGCGCCGTCGGTGCCGATGTGGCCGATGATGGCGAGGATGATGTCTTTTGCGGTGACTGCTGCAGAGAGTTCGCCATCGACATTAATGCGGAAGGTCTTGGGGCGCGATTGCGGCAAGGTCTGCGTGGCGAGAACGTGTTCGACCTCAGAGGTGCCGATGCCGAAGGCCAGAGCTCCGAAAGCTCCGTGAGTCGAGGTGTGGGAATCCCCGCAGACTATGGTCATTCCGGGCTTGGTGATGCCGAGCTCGGGGCCGATCACGTGGACGATGCCCTGGTCCTTCGAATCGACGTCGTAGAGCTCGATGCCAAAGTATTTACAGTTCTCGCGCAGTGTATGAATCTGTTTGGCTGCGATCTGGTCCGTGATGACCAGGCGGTGGTCTTTGATCGTCGGCACGTTGTGATCGACGGTGGCCACGCAGCGATCGGGTCGGCGGACGTTGCGCCCGGCGATCCGCAAGCCCTCAAAAGCCTGCGGCGACGTGACTTCGTGGATCAGGTGGAGATCGATGTACAGAATCGTCGGCTCGCCTTCCGGTGCAACGACGACATGCGAGTCCCATACTTTCTCGAAGAGTGTTTTCGGTTTGGACATACTAGCTTTTAGCTCCTGGCTTCTAGCTCTAAACGGCGTGCAGAGCCTGGCTGCGGTCGATGATCTGATTGAGTGCCTCGTTGACCTGTCTCCCCATTTCTTGCGTGGAGACCATCTGCACTCCCGGCGTGTTGCCGCGTGCGAGGTCCGCGGTTCGATAGCCTTGTTCGAGCACGTGTCTTACGGCCGCCTCGATTGCTTCGGCGTCAGCTTCGAGGCCTGCGGAATGGCGCAGCAACATCCCTGCGGTCAGGATTGCTCCGAGCGGGTTGGCGAGGCCTTTTCCGGCGATGTCAGGCGCGGAGCCGTGCACCGGCTCATACAAATTCACTGCGCCGCCGATCGTTCCCGATGGCAACATGCCGAGCGAGCCGGTGATGACTGCGGCTTCGTCTGAGAGGATGTCTCCGAAGAGATTTTCGGTCACGATCACGTCGAAGTTGCGCGGTGTATTCATCAGGTGCATTGCGCAGGCGTCGACGTATTGGTGGTCGAGCGCGATTTCGGGGTAATCCTTTGCGACCTCGGTGACGGTGGCGCGCCATAATTGCGAAACCTCGAGGACATTGGCCTTGTCTACTGACGTGACTTTCTTGCGCCGTTTGCCTGCCAATTCGAAAGCAACGCGTGCAACGCGGACCACTTCATCTCGCGTGTAGCGAAGAGTGTTCCAGGCCGAATTTTTCTCGCGGTCCCATTGGCGGGGTTCACCGAAATAAAGGCCACCGAGAAGCTCGCGCACGAAAAGTATGTCGGCGCCTTCAACGACCTCGGGCTTGAGTGGAGAGTTCGTCGCCAAAGCAGGCCATGCAAAGGAGGGCCGCAGGTTTGCGAAACCTCCGAGCGCCTGGCGGAGGCCCAGCAGGCCAGCCTCAGGGCGGCGATCGGGAGGGAGCTGATTGAATTCGTTGCCGCCGACTGCGCCGAGCAGCACGGCATCGCTATCGAGCGCCGCGTTGAGGGTTGCCGTCGGCAGCGGTGAGCCTTGTTGCTTGATCGCGACTCCGCCGATCAGCGCTTCGCTGAACTCAAAATCGTAGCCGCCCAATTCGGCAACCGAGCGCAGCACGTTGATGGCTTGCTGCGTGACTTCGGGGCCGATGCCGTCTCCGGCCAATACCAATATCTTCAATTGCTTGTTTGCACTCATCTCGTCGATTCCAATTGGTCGTCTAGGTCAGGTTGCGGATTGCCGATACGCGCCATCGGCTATGAAGTCTTGGCCAGGGGCCCGGTCTCCAGCTCGCTGACCAAATCGTGGTGACGGCGATGGTGGGAGACGAGGTTGATGAGGTCCTGATCGTAGACCGCCTTCTTGCGATCGGCGAGCTCGGTGAAAGCAACGTAGGCGATATCGAGGTCAGCCGGGGCAAGATCAAAACCGAGTTCCGCCAGGCGATGGGCCATGGCCCGACGCCCGGAGTGCTTGCCAAGCACCATACGGTTTCCGGGAACGCCCACGGATGCGGGCGTCATAATTTCGTAGGTCAGCGGATTAGAGAGCACGCCATGCTGGTGAATGCCCGCTTCATGGGCGAAGGCATTGTCGCCGACGATGGCTTTGTTCGGCGAGGGCCGGAAGCTGATCACCGAGGCAAGCATCTGGCTCACTGGATAGAGGCGCTCAAGAACGATGTTGCTCTCAACTGGGTAACGGTCGGCGCGGACGTGGAGCGCGGCGGCGATCTCCTCGAGAGCGGCGTTGCCGGCGCGTTCGCCGATGCCGTTGATGGTGCACTCCACCTGGCGGACTCCGGCTTCGATCGCCGCGAGGCTGTTCGCTACGGCGAGGCCAAGATCGTTGTGACAATGCGAGGAGAAGATCACGTTCTCTGCGCCGGGCACGCGTTCCCGCAGCATGCGAAAGAGGTTGCCATATTCGTCGGGCGTGGTGTAGCCGACGGTGTCGGGCACGTTGATGGTGGTAGCTCCGGCTTCGACAGCCACGGTGACCATCTGGCACAGAAATTGACGATCGCTACGGGTCGCGTCTTCGGGGGAAAATTCGACGTCGTCGACGTATTTGCGCGCGAGACGGACGGACTCGCCCGCCTGCGCGAGCGCCTCTTCACGGCTGATTTTCAGCTTGTATTGCAGGTGCAGGTCGGACGAGGCGAGAAAGACGTGAATCCGCGATTTGTCGGCTGGCTCGACGGAGCGGGCTGCGAGTTCGATGTCCAGTTTTCGGGCGCGGGCGAGTGACGCGATCCTCGGGCCTCGGACAGCCCGGGCGATATCGGCGATGGAGTTGAAGTCGCCCTCGGAGGAGACGGCAAATCCAGCTTCGAGAATGTCGACGCCGAGGTCGGCCAAGCCGTGGGCGAGCGTGAGCTTCTCATCCCGGGTCATGGAGCAGCCCGGAGATTGCTCTCCGTCGCGGAGGGTGGTGTCGAAGAAGTAGAGACGATCGCGGTCGTGAACTAAATGGTCCATAGCGCAACACCCAGCAAAGAACTCACTTCAAGAGTTTCTCAGTCCAAGGACTATAATTCAAGTTTATAATTCTTTGACTTCGCATAACGATTACTTATGGTAGGTAAGATTCTCGTTTGCCGCTAAAGTTTCCAATTTCAATGATGCCGTTGTCACGGCACCCGGTTTCTATTGTATGGATTTATTTCAGCTTGAAACATTTCTGGCCGTAGCCGAGGAGCGTAGCTTCTCCCGCGCGGCGGCGCGCCTGCATCGAACCCAGCCGGCGGTCAGCCAGGTCGTCCGCAAGCTTGAGGGCGAGCTTGGGGAATTGCTCTTTGAGCGTGCTTCGCGCGACGGCAGCTTGACCCAGGCGGGTGAGGTGCTTCGGGATTATGCGCAGAGGTTGCTGGCGCTTCGTCATGAGGCGACGAATGCGCTCGACGAGTTGCGTTCTCTCGACCGCGGCCGGCTACTGCTGACCGCTAACGAATATACCTGCCTCTATCTCTTGCCGGTTCTGGATGAGTTTCGCCGCCGCCGCCCGCATATTGGGGTGACGGTGCAGCGCTCGCTGGCCACGAAGATTCCCGACGAGTTGCTGCAGCGCAACGTAGAGATCGGGATTATGTCGTACCGTCCTGACGACCACTTCCATTCCATACGCGTCTACACGGACGCGCTTGCTTTTGTTGTGAGCCCCGGCCACCGCCTGGCGAGAATGCGGTCGCTCTCGATCCGCGACCTTGGCGAGGAGATATTTGTGGCCCATAACGTTCCTTCGCCGTTGCGCCGCAGGGTCATCGAGACTTTTGCCGAGCATACGACGACGCTGAATATGGACGTGGAGCTGCCCAGCCTCGAGGCGATCAAGCGCTTTGTGGCGAGCGGTAATGGCGTGGCGCTGGTTCCGGGTCTTACCGTCCAACCGGAGCTCGACTCCGGCGCGCTGGTCAGAGTTCCTGTGAAGGAGCTGCAGATCGAGCGGACACTGCGGCTGGTCCATCGAAAGAATGCGAACCTTTCGCACGCCGCCATTGGTTTTCTCGATGCGGTTCGGTCGCTGGCCGAGAAACGCGGCGCTCCATTTCAGTTTGAGCCGGAACGGTCGTCATCCCCAGCGAAAGGGCAGATCCGGTAAAGCTGGATTGGCTGCGCTTATCACACCGCGCGCAAGACCATTCGATGCCCAGCTTCCCGTTCAAGGGGCGAAGATCGACAATTCGCAACTTCCGCCGCGTCGAAAACGTACCATTTCGATAACATCGTGAGATCGAGGCTTTGCCATGAATCCGGTTCTTGAGAACTCAGCCATCACTAATCCCCCAGTTATCGCCGATCTTGCCTCCGTGTCGGAGTTGATCTGTGCGCTGAAGCGGGTCGCTCCGCTGAACGGGCTCACCAATGAGGAATACGAATGGCTGGCGACACATGGCACGCAGCGCCGCGACCCCGCCGGAACAATCTTCTTCCGCGAGGGTGAGCCGGCCTCGAAGATGAGTATCGTACTCAAGGGCGAAATCCACGTGCGCCGGGATCGGACCGGGGGCGGGGCGCTGTTTATCGGCCGTTCCGGATTAATTACCGGAGTGATGCCCTTTTCACGGATGAAGTCGTACGGGGGCCTGGGTTACGCGGCAACAGAATCCTGGGTCATCGAATACGACCGGTCGCTGTTTCCCGAGATGCTCGCAGCGATCCCCGGCATGGCGCAGATATGCGTGGGCCTGTTGCTCGACCGTGTTCGCGAGGTCACGCGCATAGAGCAGCAAACCGAGAAGCTTGCGGCGCTCGGCAAGCTTGCGGCAAACCTTGCCCACGAACTAAATAATCCGGCCTCTGCGGCGCAAAGAGCCGCCGGCGGTCTGCTCGAAGAGCTTCGCGTTTACGGCCACGAAAAATATAAGCTCGGATCGCTGTGCATCGACCCGGAGAAGCTGGCGAAGATTTGGGAGTGGCAGAAAGCCGCAGGCGATGTCGCCCGGCGTCGCGAGGCCGACGGCGCGATCAATCTGGCCGGCGAGGAAGACAGCATCTCCGCATGGCTCGCGGCGCACGGCATCCAGAATTCATGGAAAATCGCCCCCGAATTGGCCGAGGCCGGCTTATGCGCGAACTATCTCGAGCCGCTGGCAAATCTGCTCGAGCCTTCCGCGACCACTGTGGTGCTGTCCCAGTTCGCTTCGTCGCTCCGGGCCGAGCGCATGACCGAAGCAATGATCAACTCGACCGCCCGCATCTTCGATCTGATCAAGGCGGTCAAAGACTACTCCTACATGGACCAGGCGCCGATCCAGGAGATCGATATTCCCAAAGGGCTCGAGAGCACGTTGAGCATGTTGCAATCGCGGCTGGCCCACGTCGAAGTATCGCGCGACTATGAGCCCGATTTGCCCTGCATTAGCGCTTACGGCAGCGAACTGAACCAGGTCTGGACTGCGTTGATTGAAAACGCGCTCGATGCCATTGAAGACCACGGGCGCATTGAGCTCAAGTCGAAAGTCTCCGGCGATTTGCTGCTGGTGGAGGTTTGGGACAATGGGCCGGGCATTCCCGCCGAAATCCAGGACCGGATATTCGAGCCTTTCTTCACTACCAAGCCGCCGGGCCGCGGCCTCGGTCTCGGTCTGGATGTCGTGATGCGGATCGTCAGGAAGCACCGCGGATTTGTACAGATCGAGTCCAAGCCTGGGGCGACCTGCTTCCAGGTGCGGCTGCCGCTGCAGCAGTTGCAGGCCTACTGACATTCAAAGGGTTTCGAGGAGTAAACTGAGCGCCAGGGAGGGAAGCTCCTCATGAAGTGTCTCAAATCCGCCGCGGCTGTCGGCTTACTCATCGCCGCACTCTGCGCGTTTGGGAAAGACAAGAAAAAGGCCCCGTTGCCGGAAGATGTTCTTCGAGCGCACACCGTCCTGGTGATCGTCGATCCCTCGGCCGGAGTCGATGTCGAGGATCCCAACGCCAACCGCCTCGCCCGGACTGACGTGGAACAAGCCCTGTATAAGTGGGGACGCTTCACCACGGTGCAGGAGGGATTTACCGCCGACCTCGTCATCATGGTGCGTAAGGGTAATAACAAGATCGTTCAACCTACAATCGGCGGTACGCCGGTGAACGGCATTCCTCCGGTGAGTGTGGGTTCGACCACGGACTCGAATCAAACTACGACCCACGCGAGCGGTCGCTGGGGAAACTCGGGCATTCCCAACGATCCGTCGAATGCCGGAAACCAGGCGGCGCCTCAGCCGCAGATCGAAGCCGGACCAACCCAGGACACGTTTGTTGTTTATCGCGGCGGCATTAAAGACGATCCGAACTGGTCGCCGCTCGATGCGCCGGCGGTTTGGCGCTACACGGCAAAGAACGCCCTTGAGGCGCCGTCTGTGCCGGCTGTCGACGCATTTCGCAAAGCGATCGCCGATTCAGAGAAACAGCTCGCGTCCACTCCCTGAGGGATGATCGTAGATTTCCTAGTCCATATTTTGTCGCGCCCGCTGGAAGGCAGAATTGGTCACATGAACGGAACCCTGAAAGGGCCGGTCGATGTCCGCGATAGCCACCAGCGCCAGGGCGATCAGCAGGGAAAAAGCGAAGACCTGCAGCGCGTGGAGGAAAGTATTGGCCGAGCCGAACATCGAGGCCGAGGCGATAGTCACAATTCCGCCAATGATCAACACGCACCACAACACTGTGGGCAGCCGAAAGTCGTTCTGGAGCAGACGGAGGCGGCGATGTTCGCTCAACTCGCTTAGCTCTGAGATCGAATGGTCTTCGGCTAGTAATTCCGCAGGGGATGCGGTCTTCACTGACGTCAGCATCTTCCACATGTCTTCATTGACCTTCCGGCTGGCATCGGGTCGCCTGTCGGCCGCCATCTCCGGCCAATCATCACGGATAGCTGTGTCGGCATAGTTGCGGGCCATCGTTTGTATCGCATCGCGTTGCTGATCGGGCAGGCCCTCGGCGAGGCGATAGACATTGGCGAGAGAGTTGGCCTCGTTGTCGACGTTGACCTCTGCTGCGCCGAAGTCAGTCCACACCGTATACAGCATGAAGCCGAGAATGACCGCATAGGTCGTGCCCAGAATGCTGAGCTGCCAGCCGATGATATCGTTGTGCGCGTGGCGCTTGTCCCAGGGCCAGATCCGGTTGAGCCCCCACATAAAAAGCAGGGAGGCCGTCACCATCAGGATGACAATCACATAGTTTTGTCCGGTGTTTAGCATATTTGCATTCGTGTTCTCCATATGAACTTAAGCGACGCTTTAACCCCAGAGAGGGCTTCCCGGTAACTTAATTCATGTCGAAGCAGCGGTCTAGGCTTTTCCAACCCAGGGTCACCGTTACCGTGGACTTCCACGGTCAAGCCTCGGGCAGGCCACATTGCTTTTCGTGCGACCTCGGCGAGGCTAGAATCGACCAATGAGCCTCGCTGTCAGCCTGCTTCAAGATCAGCTCGACGAAATCACCGCAAACACCCGCAAGCTAGTGCAACCCGAGCGGCTGGCGATCAGCGACCGTGCGATCAATGAGCTGATGTTGTCGGGCATCGAATCCCGGGCGCTGCGGGTCGGCGACAAAGCGCCGGCGTTCGAACTACTCGACTTCACCGGGAAACCGGTCCGCTCCTCAGACCTGCTCTCGCTCGGGCCGCTGGTCCTCTGCTTCTTTCGAGGGCGCTGGTGCCCCTACTGCGCGACCGAGCTGGAGGCCTGGCGAGATCTGCTCAGCCAGGTGCGCGACCGGGGAGCCTTGCTCGTGGCGATATCTCCACAGACCCAGCGTCACAACGATTTCACCGCCGATCGGCACTCGCTGAACTTTCCGGTGCTCTCTGACCCCGGCTGCGAGGTTGCCGAACGCTTTGGGCTGACCTACGTATTGCCGGCGTACATGCAAAAGTACTATCGCAGCATTCTGGTGAACATCCCCTTTGTAAACGGCGACGACTCGTGGCGTCTCCCTGTGCCGGGGACCTTTGTGATCGCCCAGGACGCGACCATTCTCTTCGCCGAGGCGCAGGCCGACTTTCGCGTCCGCCCCGAACCGTGCACGGTGCTCGATGCGCTGCCTTCGGTGCGGTAGATGCTTCGGAAATTCCGGCTCAGCGAAGCTCTCCCCGAACTGACAAAACCTGACCAGTTGCAGCTTCCCGAGAGTTTGACCCACCCTTCAACGCTTGTTAATATAAGAGTGCGGGGTGGAGCAGCCCGGTAGCTCGTTGGGCTCATAACCCAAAGGTCGCTGGTTCAAATCCAGCCCCCGCAACCAATCAAATCAATGACTTACGATTTGATAGCTGCTCCGACAAACTCCCATATAACTCCTAATAAGGAAAATCGCCTTTCAGGCGCTCGCCAAAATCGGCTTGAGCACCATCTCGACAACCTTCCCATTCGCTTCTCTTTTTGATGAGGCAAGGGCCTGTCCATAGACATTCATCGTCGTCTGGATCGACGCATGCCGCATCAATTCCTGTTGCACCTTCATTGGGGCTCCGGTCTCGTCCAGCCACGATCGATACGTATGGCGGAACGTGTGCCAACCGATTTCTCCGAGCTTCCCAGCCGCGACCTTGCGTGTCTCATGAATCGGGACTCGCTTGCCGTTCGCTGTAGGCTCCCCTTGGCTGCACCATATTCCCGGCGTCGCACCGCACGTCGGACACTCGACCAAACAACATCCGGAAGGGCGAAGATGCCGCTTCTGAATCTCGGTCGGGTGGTACGGACGGTTCGTCATGGGGTTCGCGAACACCCAACCCTCTTCTGTAGGAACTGCCTGCTTGACCCAATCCAATACGATCCTGGTCAATGACGAGTGCAAAGGAACGTAGTCGTGAGAGTATTCGGTCTTCACATCATCGACTCGCCCGCTCACGAAGCTTCTCTGAACGAGGACTTGATGCTTTGGAAAATCGAAGTCGTCCCGTTGGAGCGCCGCGATCCTGCTCACGCGAAGACCGAGGCATTGGGCGATTTGTACCATCGTGCGATCGGCTCCCGCAGTGTCGCGACGATGAGTTCGAACTGTTCCACAGTCAGAATGATGGGCGCTGCCGGCGCTTGCTTCCACCCTTGATACGGACCAGGGCGATAGGGTTTCTCCGTTCGGTGAAAAGCTCCCAGCGGGTAGCGCACTCGTACATCAGGTGCATCACGCTGCGGATATGGGTCTTTGACTTCGGAGCCATAGGGAGGTTCTTCAGCCAATCCTCGTCCGCCATCGGTCGAATCTTGTCGAGCAGATCGCCCCAGCGGGGGCTCGAGGTAGTTCTTGATATTCGACCGGTAGGACTTCGCCGTCGAATACCGTTCCGGCAGTTCTTCCGCCATGTACCGGTCGCAAACGGCACCCAATATCACGCAACCCAACTCGCCCAGGAACTTGCGAAACGTATTAATGCCACGGCGATCTTGCTCCAAGCGCCGGGACTTGTGGGAACGGCGGAAGCCCGAAGGGTTCTCTCGCGCGATCCTGCGGTCCTTCAAGCTTCGAGTTTGTTCGAATCGATCGATCTCGCGCTGGTGGGTATCTCCTCCATGGAGCCATCAAAACTGCTCAGTAGTAGTGGTAACGTCTTTTCTCATACTGAACGGGAAGAACTGAGCAATCAGGGAGCCGTCGGAGATATTTGCCTGCGCTTCTTTGACCACGAGGGCAATCTGGTCACGTCCCCGCTCATGGACAGGGTCATTGGAATTGAGCTTGCCGATCTGAAGAAGGCCAAAAGAGTCGTGGGTATCGCCGGAGGAGTCCGCAAAATTCCTGCAATTCTTGCCGCCCTTCGTGGCGGCTGGATCAATGTGCTTCTGACGGACCGCTTAACTGCAGAAAAACTTCTTTCTGGAAAGGTTACGCGGTCGTCTCAAAGGTTTGCATAGACGCTTCCGCTGCCAAAGACGCATTTGTATAGGATTGAGTAGGCATCAACCACGCTCGCCAGTCGCTTTTTGCGTGTATCGGTCTGCGAGATTCGCTACGAGGCCAGGGTAAGACCACTTGCCCGCGTTGCCCCGCCAAAGCATTCCGGACCGTGGGGTTCACCCTCCTCTCCTGAACGGGTTGGAAGGAAACATACAAGCATCGGGAAGAATGGCCTGACGACGCCGATGTGATCATCAGCACGCAAGATAAAGTCATCGAACGACGCTTTGAACGCCTCCGGCTCCGTGTGCGTTTCCTGCATTCTGTTCACCCTCTCAAGAAGTGCCAACAGCATTGCGCTGCCAGCAACCTCCCGGCAGAGCTTGGTGCGAAGCGATGCGAATACGGCATCGTGTGAGGTCGATTGATCTGGGAAATAAGCATTCATAACACACCCTCAATTTTGATTGTTCCGGTTAGTATTTTTGAGTGGTTGAGCGCTCTGGGCTGCTTCAATTATTTTACGGCGTTTTTGCCGTTTTGGGAGAATAAAAGGCGAAGATCGAGTTCACATTGCCGAGCGTCGCTTTAATCGTGCCATTTGCGGAGATCGCCCGCGACCAAACGGGAAACCGCATCGCGGTCAATTCCGCGCCGTGCGCGGGCAAGCCCTCCACAATTGATTTGTTGGTCAGACCACTGCAGGCATGGTGGTCTCCAACATATAAGGCAAGGCTCGCCAACTTCCCCCTCGGCGCGGCAGGCCTTGTCCATAGCGGAAGCAGGCTCGCGGAACAGTTGAGGCGAGCGCTCCGGCGGAAGAGCATCTCCCGGGAAGGCGGCTGGCACAGCTGAAAGGAGATTGGGAAACAGAGAGACTAAGGAGATTAGGATTAGCACTTGACAGGGGAACTGTGCCACCCGCACACTGTTTTCATTCTTTTCAGGTGGTCTGACCTCGTAACGACCGATGAGGACCCGGGTCACGCCACCCAGGATACAGAACAAGAGCACCGAGGTCTATTTCCGAGGAGGGCAGGTCCATGCAAGTCAATATAACCAACCCATGCTCACCGGCTAAGCGTTGTTTACTCACCATGATCATGGGTGCCGCGATGCTCGTATTCCCCATCCTGGGGAACGCGCAACAAGCTGGAACCGGCAACATTCAAGGCACTATCACCGATCCCGCGGGGGCTGTAATCCCGAATGCGTCGATCACCTTGACAGATACGGCGACCCAGGTGAAGCACGCGACCCAAAGCGATTCGAGCGGCGTCTATGTCTTCTCCAATATAGTACCGGCGACATATTCGTTGAGCGTTACCGCTCCCGGTTTCGAGAGCTATACAAGTACGGGTAACGTCCTTGAAGTCGGCAGCAGCATCGCCATCAATGTGAAGATGACGATCGGGGCCGCAAACCAGAATATCGAGGTCAAGACCGACACGATGGCTCTTCAGACCGAGGACCCCTCCTTCAAGCAGACCATCGACCAGCATGCAATCACCGAGATGCCGCTCAACGGCCGTCAGCTGACTAGTCTGCTTGCCTATTCAGGCGGTACCGCTCCGGCCGCCGGCAACGACTTTACCGGCAGCAAATACTCTTACCAGACCATCGCAATCTCGATAACAGGCGGTATGGGCAACTCGACTCTGTGGCGCCTGGACGGCGGCGACAATAATGACTACATGTCCAACGGCAATCTTCCCTTTCCTTTCCCGGATGCGGTGAGCCAGTTCAGCGTGGAATCCTCGGCACTGGGCGCGCAGGATGGGATGCACGAGGGCGGGATGGTCAACATGGTCACTCGCTCGGGCACCAACTTGTATCACGGCACGGCGTTCGAGTTCATCCGCAACAACCTTATCGACGCCACCAACTTCTACGTCATCCCTCCCAATGGCCCGGGCAGCGGGAAGGACAGATTGCACCAGAACCAGTTCGGTGGCACCTTTGGCGGGCCGGTGATAATTCCCAAGCTGTTCAATGGCAAAGATAGGCTCTTCTTCTTCGTCGGATACCAGTACCTCGAGAGCAAGTCTGCCACTGCCAATACGACCTCCCATGTGCCTACTGCTGCGAACCTGGGTGGCGATTTTTCGGTAACCGCTCCGTACACGAAGGCTGCGGCATCGGCGGCCGGAGCTTGCCAGACGACAGCCACCCAACTCGTCGATCCGTTGACCGGGCTCGCCCTGCCTGACAATAAATACAATCAACCCGGAGGTCCTGCTCTTCCTGCGTGGAACCCGCAATCGCTGAATCTCCAGAAATATCTCCCGGCGATCAACTCCAACGTCGACATATATAACTGCGGCGTCGTTCAGTACGCCATTCCTTCCGAATTGTTCGATAAACAGTTTGTCACCAGGGTGGATTACACACTCAACGCAAAAAACAACTTTTATGGCCGGTACTTGTTCGACGGGTATCAGCTTCCGGCCTTCTACTATCCCGACAACATCCTCGTCACCACCCAGTCTGGAAATCCACTGCAGCGGGTGCAGACTTTCACCATGGGATGGAACTACACGATCAATACCAACACCGTGAACTCCGCCCATATCACTCTGCTGCGGCGGCTTAATCATCGGGGATACAATGCGGACGCCATCAACGGCAGTGCTATCGGCGTCGATCTCACCTATGCCGTGCCTCAGGGCCTGCAACTGGCTACCAGCAAATTCACCATGGGGGGCGGCACCAATTCGGTCTCCCATTTCAACGACAACACCCTGGCGTTCGACGATGACGTCACCCTGATCCGGGGCAGGCATCAGATCATCTTCGGCGGGGAATATGTCCGGAACCAACTCAACATTGGCAACGCATTCGAGGGCAATGGCGTCTTTACGTTCGCCACCGCATTCAGTTCCTACGGCCCGACCGGCGTGCAAGGCTCCAAGGCGAAACAGATTGGAGACAGCGATCTGGACTTCCTCCAGGGCACGATGACCGCCTTCGTTCAGAGCAAGGAACAGCAGAACGCGCTGCGCGCTCCGATTCCGAGCCTGTACATCCAGGACACCTTCCATGCCTCGACCCGGCTGACCCTGGTGGGTGGCCTGCGCTGGGACCCGGAATTCATGCCTGCGGATGTTTTCAATCGTGGCAGCATCTTCAGCATGAACGCTTTTGTCGCCAACCAAACCAGCACAGTCTACCCGACTGCCCCTGCGGGCTCGCTGTACTATGGGGACCCGGGCGTACCACGGGGTTTCACCAAGAACTCTCCCGCGCAGTTCGACCCTAACGTTGGTTTCAGCTTCGATCTTTTCGGTAATGGCCGGACCGTTGTGCGCGGCGGCGCGGAGTATATCTACGACGAGCCGAACTTCTTCACCGGTCAGCGTGTTCAGCAAAACCCGCCCTTCGCGACAGCCATCAGCCAGGCGTCGGCGGGTTATATACCCTTCAGCTCTCCCTGGAATGTGCCGGCGGCCTTGCAGTCTACCGCCACAATCACTTCCAATCCTTTTCCCACGGTAGCGTCGTTCACCGAGAAAGCAACGCCGGCGACCGCGGTCTTCACCCCGAACCTCCAGTACATCGTGCTGCCCACCAAGTACCATCCCGCGGCTACGATGCAGTGGACAGCCAGCATCCAGCAGGCGCTTCCTCATGGATGGCAACTTCAGTTCGACTACATCGGCAACAAGAGCTCCCACGACCAGCTCGGATTGCCTCTGAATCCGGTCCAGTTTATTCCCGGCACGTGGGACGGAGCCGGTTCTTGCGGCGGCATCACTCCCGTCGGCAAGACCGGAACCGCATGTTCCACGACATCTTCTTCCAACTACATTGCGCGCTCTTCGCTGGTGCGTGCGAATCCGGCGCAGGGCAAGTTTTATTCAGTTGGCGGAGCCGGCTCCATCTTCATCGGCGATTCTGCCTGGTCCAACTACAACGGTTTGGTTTCGACCATCCAGCATCGCCTTTCGTCGACCTTCAGCTTGCTGGGCAATTGGACGTGGTCCAAGTGTCTCGACGTCGAGGACAATCAGGGAGACGTCGCCGGCACCACCATCGAGAATCCCAACAACCCGGCAATGGATTACGGCCCATGCGGCTTCGACTATCGCAACATCGAGAACGTCGTTCTGGTCGCTCAGAGCAACTTCCCGGTCAGCAACAGGATAGAAAAGGCCATCATCAACGATTGGGTGCTCGCGCCACTGATCCACATCCAGAGCGGAGTTCCTTTTAACGTAACGGCGGGCGCGGACAATTCCCTCACCGACGTGAACAACGACCGGCCGAACCTGGTGCCGGGTGTGCCGATTTACCAAAAGGTGAGTTTTCGTCAACAAAGCGGTGCGGCAAACCGCGAGTACCTCAACCCGGCGGCCTTCTCGCAGATCCCGACTTCTGCCTTTGGGACCTACGGAGATATCAGCAAGAATGCCTTTCGCGGCACCCCGGCGCTCCAGTTTGATGCCCAGGTTTCGCGCATCTTTCCTATCCACGAGAGACTGGCTTTGACGCTTCGGCTGGAGGCCTACAACGTGCTGAACCACCCGAACTTCGGCACGCCGGACGCGAAGCTGACCGACGGAACGTTTGGCCAGATCTCATCGACCAATTCGACCGGGACCCTGGGCAATGCCAGAGTCTTTCAGGGTGCGGTAAAGTTGACGTTCTAGGGCTGTACTCTGTCGCCCGTCGTAGCTTTCGGGAAAGCTACGACGGGAGCGCTTGGCGAACTCACGTGGCTTCCAGCGATTTGATCTTCGCTCTGTTGTAGGATCCGGCGAGTATCGAGTTTGTTGGAAGCGCGAACATTAAGGAGAGGTAATGGCACCACAGGAGACAAGCCGGAGGGACTTCTTGAAGGCAGGCGGCGCAGTGCTCGCCGGCGGGGCCGTCTCATGGAACGCCGTCAGCTACGCGAGCATCGTCGGAGCAAATGATCGCGTGCGGGTCGGTGTCGTCGGCTGCGGCGATCGCATGAAGCAGGCGCTGGTCCCGGCCTTCCAGCAGCATGCAAGCGAGATGAATTTCCAATTCGTCGCGGTGTCGGACATCTGGAGCCTGCGGCGCGACGAGGGCGCTGCCTATATTCAGAAGCTAAGCGGCAACGCGATCGCGTCGGTTCGCAATAATGATGAGCTGTATGCCCGCAAGGACATCGACGCGGTCTTAGTGGCGACTGCCGATTTTCAGCATGCCCAGCATGGCATCGAGGCCGTCAACGCCGGCCGCGACGCCTATGTCGAGAAGCCTACCGCCCATACGATGGAAGACGCCCGCAACTTTCGCGCCGCCGTTCTCAAAACCGGAAAAATCGTGCAGGTGGGAACGCAGCGCCGCAGCACGCCGAGCTATCAGCGCGCCTATGAATACATCAAGTCGGGCAAGTTCGGCGACATTGTGATGGTTGAGATGACATGGAACGTCAATCAGCCGGGCCGCTGGCGCCGACCCGATGTCGTGCCCCTGCTGAAAGAAGAGGACACCGATTGGAATCGCTATCAGCTGAACCTTCCCAAGGTGCCCTTCGACGCGCGAAAGTATCTTGAGTTCCGCCTCTTCTGGCCGTACTCTTCCGGGATTCCCGATCAATGGCTGGTGCATCAGATCGATACCGTTCACTGGTTCAGCGGATACCCGCACCCGCGCAGCGTCGTCGCCAACGGAGGAATTTACCTTTGGAAAGACGGCCGCAAAAACTGGGATACCATGACCGCCGTCTTCGATTACGGCCCCGAGGACGACCTCAGCAAGGGATTTCAGGTCCAGTATTCTTCGCGGTTCACCAACTCCGCCGGCGGCGTTAAGGAGCTCTACTACTCGAACGGCGGCATGCTCGACATGGACAAAGGCCGCGTCACCCCCGACGGCGGTCTCACGGCAAAATACGCCGCAGAGATGAAGATGCAGCCGGATCAACTGGCGTCCTTTTCGCTGAGCGATGGCTCCCAAGCGGTCGAAACCTCCGCGAATACCGGCGGAGATCCCCAGACCTCGGCGAACATGCTCAACTGGATGGAGTGCGTGCGTTCGCGCAAGACCCCAAACGCCAGCATTGAGGCAGGCTACAGCCACTCGGTGGCGTTGTGCATGAACATTGCTGCGATCCAAACCGGCCAGAAGGTGACCTTCAACGACGCCACCCAACAGGTAATGGTTGGGGGCAAAGTATATGCCTAAGGCGTTTCCCGGCTGTCTTGCTGCCGCTCTGATACTTCCCGCGCTAATGCCCTCATTGAGTGCGCAAACAGGACCTTCCAGCGGCGGGGTGCAAGTCACTCCCAATGTTGAACAACGTCGAGTAGACGTCACCATCGACGGCGCGCCTTTCACCTCTTACGTATGGCCGACGACTCTGAAAAAGCCGGTCTTGTATCCGTTGATCGCGCCGGGAGGGATCGAAGTGAGCCGCGGCTACCCACTTGCGCCTCGTCCCGGCGAGCGCGTTGACCATCCACACCATGCCGGGATGTGGTTCAACTATGGGAACGCAAACGGCTTCGATTTCTGGAACAACTCGGACGCGATCAAGCCCGAAGATCGCGGCAAGATGGGCACGATCAATCAGGAGAAGATCGTGTCGACGAAGAGCGGTCCTGACCAAGGAGAGCTGGTCGTCGAGTCTGTCTGGGTCACAGGCGCGAATCGCGAAATTCTCCGCGAGACGACGCGCTACGTCTTTACGGGGCACCAGAACGCTCGGATCATAGACCAGATCACTACCCTGACGGCCCTCGACCAAGTGGTCTTTCACGACGACAAAGAGGGTCTGCTTGGCATCCGCGTCGCCCGCTGGCTTGAGTCGCCAGACGAGAAGGGCGGCACCTTTACCGATGCCAGCGGACGGCAGACCACAGTTCCCAATGTGACTTCGCCCGGCGCGACTGGCGTCTATCTCACCAGTGAAGGCAAGCAGGGCGATCAGGCGTGGGGAACCCGTGGCCGATGGTGCGCTCTCAGCGGCACCAACGGCCACGACGAAGTCACGATCGCCATTCTCGACCACCCCGGCAATCCAAACTATCCCACATACTGGCACGCGCGCGGCTACGGCCTCTTCGCCGCCAATCCATTAGGCCAGCACATCTTCGACCCCAAAGACGTCGGTGCTGGACTACACCCTCAACAAGGGCCAGAGCGCAACCTTCCGATATCGCGTGCTTCTCATCGCCGGAAAGCCCTCGGCAAGCGACTTAAACAAGGAAGCAGACGGCTTCGCGGCGCTGTATCCGTCCGAGCGAAACGCCGTCCGCCCCGCTCGCCGCGCAACCGGGAATCTTCGATTCGTGGCCGGCGGGAACCTCTCCCGAAGAGGTGGGAAAGCGGGTCGCCGAACACTTTGTGACCAGTCCACATCAGTACGGCCCGACGATCCACTACTCAGAGGTTGCAACATGGTATGGCGCGTTGACCTTCGCCCAACTGACTCATGACGATGCTCTGCGAGCGGAGCTGATCAAGAAGTTCGAGCCATTGATGCCCGGTGGTGCGGAAGCAAGCCGCATCCCGGTTCGCCATCATGTGGATGACTCCATCTTCGGCATCGTCCCTCTCGAGATCGGTCTTCAGACAAATGATGCTCGGTTTCTGACGGAAGGGAAGAGATGGGCGGACCGGCAGTGGGAGAATCCGCAGCCCGATGGACTCTCGGCCGAGACACGCTACTGGATCGACGATATGTACATGCTGACCATTCTTCAGTTGGAGGCATACCGGGCGACTCACGATAAAAAATATCTGGACCGGGATGCGCAGGAGATGGTGTCTTATCTGGACAAGCTGCAACAGCCGAATGGACTCTTCTACCATGCCCCCGATGTCCCGTTCTTTTGGGGACGCGGAGACGGATGGGTTGCCGCGGGCATGGCGGAGATGCTGCGCGATCTGCCGCCCGACCATCCGCAACGGGCAGGGATTATGAAGGGGTACCAGGCGATGATGGCGGCGCTGCTGAAATATCAGGGAAAAGACGGCATGTGGCGGCAGCTCATCGATCAGGACGACGCGTGGCCGGAAAGCTCAAGCTCGGCCATGTTCGCCTTTGCCATGATTACGGGAGTCAAGAATGGATGGCTCGACGCGGCCACCTACGGGCCAGCCGCTCGGAAGGCCTGGATCGCAGTAGCTGGATACATCGATCAGAACAGCGACATCACCAGCGTGTGCGAGGGTACAGGCAAGAAGAACGACCGGCAGTATTATCTTGATCGCAAACGGCGGACCGGAGATTTTCACGGACAAGCCCCGGTTCTTTGGGCAGCCTCGGCCTTGCTTCGCTAAGTGGAGATGAATTCCTTGTTCTCCGAGCCGAAATGAATCGACGCGACTTCTTGAAACAAGGCGCTGGGGCGTTGGTTGCGGTAAGGGCCAGGGCGGCACTCGGCTCTTTGCCGCTGGCCGAGGGAGCGCCGCAGTTCAAGACGACAAACGTCCGCTGGCAGGCTGCCTACGATGCAGCGCTATCGGTTCTTGCCAGCAACGTCCAGGTGATGCCGCGTTTCAGCAAGCCGGTGCTCCTTGAGGGCTCGTCCTACAAGGGCATCTGGATGGAGTGCGGTCCGCATGAGTCTCTTGTGTACCGCAAGTTCCGACCGGACGTGGCCCGCAACAGCCACATAACCTTCTTTGCGCTGCAGCGTGCAGACGGGCAGTTTCCCGCGAACAACAAGCTCTCGGAAGCAGGCTTTGGACAGATCCAGATGGTGGTGCCGATCGCCACTACCGCATGGGAGCTCGCGCACGCGACCGGCGACGACGAGCTGCTGCACACCGCTTACAGCGCATGTTCGAAGTGGGATGCCTGGCTGATGCGCTATCGCAACACGCGCGGGACGGGCCTCACGGAGGGCTTCTGCACCTACGACACGGGCAACGACAATAGCCCCCGGTGGGCAGGCATACCCAACAGTTGTCCGGACAAGGACGCAAAGAACTGCCCCCCTCTGCCCAGCCTTCCCAGATTATGCCCCGACCTTTCCGCTACGACCTATGGAGCGCGAGTCGCGCTCGCGGCGATGGCGGCAGCGATGGGGAAGAATTCCGAAGCAGACCAATGGACGGAGAGCGCCGAGAAGCTTCGCAAGCTGATTCTATCTACCTTGTACGTGGGGCAGGATGCCGCCTTCTACGATCTCGACGCGCAGAACCAATTTGTAAGAATCCGCTCTGAGGTCATTACCCGCGTTTGCGGCGAGCATCTTGTCGATCAGGTGTTCTTCGACGATCTGTGGACGCGGCAGATTTCCAACCCGAAGGCTTTCTGGCCCGCATATCCACTGCCGTCGATCGCGGTTGACGACCCGCATTTCGTGCGCCCGATACCCCGCAATTCCTGGGGCGGAGCGTCACAGGCGCTTACGGCCCTGCGAGCAGGCCGGTGGTTCGATCACTACGACCGCTCCGCAGAATTCAGCCTCATGATGAATCGTTGGTGCGAGGCGATTATGCGCGATATGACCTTTCGCCAGCAGGTTGATCCGCTAAGCGGAGTCTTTACCATGGAAGACGCGCCCAATTACTCACCATGCGCGCTGGTGATGATGGATTACACATGGCGGCTCGCCGGAATCATCGAAACACCCGACGCATTGCACTGGAATGTTCGCCCCGGCCATCCAGCAGCGGAGTCAGCGCGCTTCCAGATGCGGACCGATGCGGGCCGTGACGCAGTGATGGTTTACGACGGGCACGGGGTCGAGCTTTTGCTCGGCGGAAAGCGACTCGGCCGCATCGACTCCGGCACCGCAAGGCTGGAAACGGATAGCACTGACAAACCGCTGGCGTTGCTGGGCATAAGCGATACGCCGCAGAGAGTCATGGTTCGGCTGGCAGGTAAGGCGCCGCGCGAAGTTGAGGTGCAACCGAATCGACGAATCGCGATCTAGCAGAAGTTATCAATCGCGGAAAAAGGATCACGGCAGATTTGCAGGGCAAGGAGATAGCTGTGAAAAAGCTTGAGCACTTCCAGATCGTGAACCGGCATGAGAGACGTCTCGGCCGAGATGTCTCTGCGGAGCGAAAGGCGACTAAGTTGGGTTGCCTGTTCTGCGTTGCGCTCTCGATCGCTTCCGGCAATGGCTGCATGCGAAAGTATGTGACGCGAGAAGCTACGGAGCCAAGGGCGACGGAGTCACAAAGGATACAAAGGCGATTCAAACAGCGATCGACGACTGTGCCGCCGCCGGCGGAGGAACGGTGCGGTTGAGCGGAGGCATGTTTGTCTCGGCCTCCATCGAGCTCAAGAGCAACCTCGAATTCGATGTAGAAAAGGGCGCGGTTTTATTGGGTTCAGCCGATCGCGACGATTATCCAAAGGCCGTCAGGATGCGGCAACAGACGGTCGAGCCGCTCATCGCCGTTACAAATGCATCGAACGTGAACGATCAAGGGCGGTGGCATCATCGATGGGCGGGGCAAGGTCTGGTGGGATTATGTGAAAGGCGTCAAGGATTCGGGTGTCCTCGGCACCGATCATCCCGCGTCCCATGCTGCTGCTCATCGACCACTCGAAACACGTGGTCGTCGAAGACGTAACCATTCAGAACTCCGGATTCTGGCAGGTCGTTCCGTACTACTCCGACGATTTGGTCTTTCGCAATTTAAGAATATTGGCGCCTCAGCGCGGCGCTCCAAATACCGACGCGATCGATCCCTTCAGCTCGAGCCACGTGACGATCGACCACGTCTTTGCCAGCACCGGAGATGACAATGTGGCAATAAAGAGCGGAGCAATCAATTCGCCAGGACCCGATGCGCCGAGTCACGATATCACCATCACCGACTGCGAGTTCGAGGCCGGCCACGGGCTCTCGATCGGGAGCGAGGTCGCCGGCGGAGTCCAGAATGTACATGCCGAGCGAATTCACTTCAAAGGCACCGACCAGGGAATTCGCGTGAAGGCAAATCGCGATCGCGGCAACGACGTAAGCAATCTCAGCTTCAAAGACATCACCATGGAAAATGTGCGGACGGCGATCCTGATCAGCGAATACTATCCGAAAGTGCTCCCCGACGGCGACGTCGCGGCGGCGCCGATCGGCCGCCTGACGCCGTTCTTTCACGACATTCACATCGAGAACGTCACCGCCGTCGGCAGCGATTGGGCGGGCGTCATCATTGGCCTCCCTGAATCGCCGGTCAAGGCGTTAACCATGAAGAACGTGTCCATCTCCGCGACCAAGGGGCTCAATATTGCGTTTGCCCAGGTGACGATGGATCATGTTGCCGTGAAAGTGACCCAGGGCGACGCGATAATAGTGGATAAGACTGCGCAGGTTTCGATCCAAAAGTGAAGACGCAATCAGGAGCATTCACAAAATTGAGCTGCAACGATGTCCTCGCGGTTTTGCTGCGCCGCCCAATGATGCTCGGCGCGCCGCTGCTCCTCTCCGCTCTTGCCCTCGCGAAAGATGTCCATGTGCGAGTCTCGCCCGAGGTAAAAACCGGGATCGAAGGAACGACGTGAATTTCCCACCATTCAAATGGCTCTGGACCATCATCCATTCGCCGAAGCTGGGCTCGACGGTAAGCCCGGCCGCGTGTTCATAGAAATCGCACCCGGCACCTACCGCGAGCGCGTCAACATTACCCAGAACCATCAGAACATCACGCTGATCGGCATGGGTAAGTCGCCAGAGGATGTTGTCATCACCAACAGCCTCAACGCAAAGCAGGCCGGCGGTACGTTCTTCACTGAAACCGTCGAGGTCAACGGCCCAGGGTTCGAGGCAGACAATCTCACCTTCGAAAATACCGCGGGCAATACGGGGCAGGCCGTCGCCATTGTTGTGCGCGCCGATCGCTCCATTTTCAAGCACTGCCGCTTCCTCGGCCACCAGGACACGCTCTTCGCCGACTATGGACGGCAATACTATGTTGACTCGTATATTGAGGGTGGCGTCGATTTCATCTTCGGCAACGCGACCGCCGTCTTTGACCATTCAGAGATTCATGCCAACGCCCCCGGCTACGTCACCGCGCAATCCCGCACCTCGCCCGAGCAGACGACCGGCTATGTCATCCTTGACAGCAGAGTGACGAGCGGCATCGACCATGCTTCGGAATCAACGACAGAAGCGCAATCAAGAGGGACGATCAGCCTGGGCCGGCCCTGGCGCCCCTACTCGCGCGTCGTCTACATCAACACGTGGCTGCCCGCCGACGTTATCCCCCAGGGTTGGAGCCGGTGGGGCAAGAACGCTGACCAGCCACAGGCTTACTATGCGGAGTTCAACAGCACGGGCCCCGGAGCAAGACCCGCCGAACGCGTCGCATGGTGCCACCAAGTCGATGCTGCGGCCGCCGCACAATTTCGTCCTGAGGTCTTCCTGGCTGGCACAGACCACTGGGACGCAAAGTCAGCGGCCCGGGAGCTTCCCTGATGCCGGCGAGCGCCATTGGGACTGTTCACGAGGTTGCGCGGCGCAGCGCAGCCCAGGGAGGAACATCATCTTGCGGGCACAGCTAATGGTTCGAAGCGCGATCCGCTGGGCGCTGGTGGTTGCGTTTCTGCCGAATGCTTTCGGGCGCGGGCAAACTGCGCAGACGCCGGCGTTAAGCGGCATCGCGCACGCCGCGATTCGTGTTTCCGATCTTGCCCGCACGCGGAGTTTTTACGAGAAGCTCGGCTTTGAAGAAGCCTTCGCGTTGGACAAAGGAGGCACTCCGACCGAGGCTTTTCTCAAAGTCAACGATCGCCAGTTTATCGAGCTGTACCCGCAGCATGAGCCATCGCAGGCGATCGGCTTCATGCATGTCTGTTTCGAGTCGTCAGACCTGGATGCCCTGAATCGAATTTATCTGGCGCGCGGGTTAGCTCCCATCCCGGTCAGGAAGGCGGGGGCAGGGAACCTGCTCTTCACCATGCAGGGCCCGGAGGGGCAGAATATCGAGTACACCCAATACATGCCCGGATCGAAGCACACAAACGATATAGGGTCGCATCTCGGCGCGGACCGTATCTCCAAACAAATTGTCGGTTTGGGAATCGAAATGGAAAATCCCGCAGCGGCAACCTCCTTCTATGAGGAGAAGCTCGGATTTCATACGGCCAAACATGCATTCGAGCCGGGTTTCGCCGGGCTCGAGATTCCCGGCGAATCACGCGAACAGATCGAGTTTCTCCCTCACGCCTCTGGTCCGGCGTTCCGTCTGTTGTTTTCGGTTCCGGATCTCTCGCGGACCGCCGCGCAGCTTAAGATGCTCCAGATGCCAGTCATCAAGCACAAGGGGGAACTCTCGATTCAAGACCCCGACGGAAACACAATTGTATTTGTCGCGGCTAAGCTCTAAATGGCCCGCAACAGAAAAGGAGAGACCAATGATATTGACAACTTGGATCACGACAGCAAAGGCTGCCATCGCCCCGGGTGTTCTTTGCAGGATAATCTTGCTTGGCCTGCTTGCTCCCGGACTTGCCTTTGCGCAGGCGGCCGTAGACGCTACCAGTGCGCCGAGGCTTGATAGGTATACGCCTGAACAGCTTATGGAAAAGGCTCAAGCCCTCCGGCAGCAGGCGGCTAAATCGGGAACCGGCTCAGCGAGCGTAGTTTTGGAGAAGTATCCCGGCCACTTCACGATGTTGGGCTTTCGCGATCAGAGCGGGGGGGCCGAGCTGCACAAGAACTATGCCGACATCGACGTAATCCTGGATGGTACATGCACGCTGATCGTGGGTGGCACGATTCCTGACGCCAAGACAACCGGGCCTGGAGAGGTGCGCGGTGCATCGATTCAGGGCGGAGAGAGAACGACCCTGCACAAGGGCGATATCCTGCATATCCCCGCGAACACGCCGCACCAGATGCTGCTTCCGCCCGGCGGTACGCTGACTTACTTTGTCATCAAGGCGCTCGAGACGGACGCCCATGAGTAGTAATGCGCATGCTGTCCCCCGCCCACGCGCGGACCCGAGTATGAGACGATGGCTCTCCTGCGCTGCGGGTCTGCTCTGCCTGGCTGTTTCTGTGCAGGCGCAACGGCTTGCCGTGACCAACCCGCTTAACGTCCAGCGTTTAGATGAGGTCATCGATCTGCCGCTCCCCGAGGTGCTCCATCACGCCCACTCAAAGACGGCGGACCAACTTACGGTGATTGACGAATCGACTGGGCAGCGCCTGCTCACGCAGCTTTTCAGCACGGTGGACGCTGAGGTCGCCCCCGACCGTTTTCTCGTGTTGGTCAAGGTGCCGGCGCACGCGACGCTGCGCCTGAAGTTTCAGCGCGACGCGCACCCTGCACCGGTCGAGCCCCTGGTTTACGGACGCGAGGCCCCGGAACGCAAGGATGACTTTGCGTGGGAAAACCAGCTGGTTGCGTACCGGGTCTATGGGCCCGCATTGCAGGCAACGGGCGAGATCACCTCGGGCATCGATGTCTGGTCAAAGCGAGTCCCGAATTTCGTGATTAATACCTTCTATCAACGAGACGCGGAAGGGCAGCGCACGAAGAACCCTGCGCTCTCATACCACAAAGACAACGGCCAGGGATTGGACTCCTACGAGGTCGGCCCTTCACGCGGTTGCGGCGGAACGGCGGTCTTCGCCGACGGAAAGCTTTTTGTTTCGAAGAACTATACCCGCTTGAAACAGCTCTCCACAGGCCCGATCCGCTTTGCTTTCGAGCTGAGCTACGCGCCCTGGGACGCGAATGGAGTTGAAGTCACCGAGACCAAGCGCGTCACTCTCGACGCCGGTTCGCGGCTCAACCGCATCGATTCGACATTCACTTTTGACGGAGACAAGACCATCGACGCGGCCGCCGGGCTCGCCATTCACAAAGGAGCCAGCGCGGAACAACTCGACGACGGACAAGTGCTTTCGGTGTGGGACACACCGCAAGACCCCACGGCGGGACGTATTGCGACGGGCATGGTTTCAGTCGACGGGCGCCGGTCGACTCTGGCGGCTGGCCACGCTCTCATGATCTTTCCGCTCAGGAGTGGCCAGACATTTCATTATGCGGCTGGGTCCGGATGGTCCAAGGGAGATATGCCCACCCTGAATGCGTGGGACGACTATCTGCGGCTCTATCTGCTCCAACAACAAAATCCGCTCCAGGTGAACTGGAGCAAGTAAAAAAAAGGATGTGTGCATGAGGCTGTTACAAATAGCGGATGAAGTCCGGTATTCACAAATGTCGACCGCCGAGCTGCGGTCCACGTTTCTTCTCGAGGAGCTTTTTGAGCCGGATGCAGTCAAGCTGGTCTATGTCGATCTGGACCGCACCGTAATTGGCTCGGCTGTCCCTCTCGCATCGCGGCTGGAGCTGCCCTGTCCGCCGCAGTTACGCGCGACAGCGTTCACCGAAAGACGCGAGCTTGGAGTATTCAATATTGGCGGCTCGGGAGCGGTGCACATCAATGGCAACGCCCATGCGCTGGGCAAGCGCGATGCCGCGTACATCGGTAAAGGTGACCACCACATCTCGTTTACGAGCGACGATGCAAATGCGCCCGCCGAGTTTTATCTGTTGAGCTATCCGGCGCATGCGGCGTATCCGGTGCAGATCGCGCGTGCCGCGGAGGCAACGGCGGCGCCGCTGGGCGACCCGGCGACCGCAAACCTGCGCAGGATCACCAGGCTCATTCATCTGGAAGGCATTAAGAGCTGCCAGTTGGTGATGGGTTTCACTGAGCTGCAAACGGGCAGCGTATGGAACACGATGCCGTCACACACGCACATGCGCCGGTCTGAGGTGTATCTCTACTTCGATCTTCCGGTCGAGCACCGGGTGGTGCATTTAATGGGCCCGGCGGGCGAGACCCGCCATCTGATCGTCGCCAATAAGCAGGTAGCCATTTCACCCGGCTGGTCGATTCATTCCGGAGTTGGAACGGCAAGCTACTCCTTCTGCTGGGGGATGGGTGGCGAGAACCAGGTGTATACCGATATGGACGCGTTGGCCATTCCGGAACTTTTTTGAAAGATGCGGCGAGAACGGCCCGAAGGGAAAAGCAATGATCCTGGATGCATTTCGACTTAGCGGAAAAAACGCCCTGGTGACCGGCTCATCGCGTGGCCTGGGCGCAGCCATCGCGATTGCCCTCGCCGACGCCGGAGCAAATGTGGCTCTCCACGGCTCGCGCGCCGTCCCGCCGTCAGTGGTGGATCAGGTTGCTGCGACCGGAGCGCGCCATGTCCAGCTTACTGCGGACTTGCGTGACGCGGACCACGCTCCGGAACTGGTAGAGCAGACCATCGCAGCGCTGGGGTCGATCGATATCCTGGTCAATAACGCGGGAACGATTCGGCGTTCCCCGGCGATTGATTTCACCACCGCCGATTGGGACGATGTGCTGGCCACCAACCTCACCAGCGTCTTTCGGCTAAGCCAGAGCGCCGGGCGCCACATGCTGGGGCGCGGGTCGGGGAAGATCATCAACATCGCGTCGTTGTTGAGTTTTCAGGGCGGTGTGACGGTGCCGTCGTATGCCGCAGCCAAGGGGGGAATCGCCCAATTGACCAAAGCATTAGCCAATGAGTGGGCGGGCAAAGGCGTGCAGGTCAACGCGATCGCACCGGGATATATGGAAACCGACAACACCGAGGCATTGCGGAAGGACCCCACTCGTTCGCGGCAGATAATGGAGCGCATTCCCGCCGGCCGATGGGGCACTCCGCGTGACGTCGCCGGAGCAGCGGTCTTTCTCGCGTCGCCGGCCAGTGACTACATCAACGGACACATTCTCGCGGTAGACGGCGGCTGGTTGGGCAGATAGTAACGAATTTGATGCGCCGCCGGTCGCGCCACGATCCGGGCCCGAGAGAAATTGCCGGAAACTAGCGTCCCAGAAACACGGGCCTTATATGGCGCTCGAAAAGATTGGCCGTCACGTTTTTGGCGACGACTTCCTCATTGCTCTCGAGCGCGCGCAGATATCGATCGCCCAACTTTGCCGCAACCTTAAATCCCACGTGGAGCAATTGCCGCAAGCTTGGGTTATACGCGGGGTTCGATTGGTTGTGGCGCAGCGCCGAGATGAACTGTCCGGCGCTCCAGTGGCTGACCTCGCCGGGCGACGGCAGCTTCGCCGGATCGATATCAATCACTGTCGCATAGGGAGCGCAGAGTTCCTCCCGGTGTTCATAGGCCTCGGCATAAACTTCCTTGGCAATTTCAAGCCCGGCCCCCTCCGACTCGGCCAGGCCGATGAGCTCCTCCAGCCACGTCGTCCCCGCGGTCTTCAGATGAACGCCAGCTCCAAAATGGGTCACCGCTTCATGAATGGTTTGGTAGATCGAGAACTTGTCGGAACCCGAGTGGACGCTAAGCTTCAAATTTCGAGGAAGCCCATAAGTCTGGATTGCAAACGCGATCGCCGCGAGGTCCTCGTTGAATTCCTTCCGGAACTGAGCAAGGTCTCCGACATAATCCACGCCTTTGTTGAACCGCCCGGTGAACTTCGGAGCGATGGTCTGGACGGGGATTTCCTCGTCGGCGATCATCGCCAGGATGATCAGCAGCTCGACTGGCGTCTGCGGCGAATCGGTCTCGTCCATCGAGACCTCGGCCACGAACCTTCCCGCACCCTTCCTCTGCAGCAGGAGGCGATAGATCTCCCCCGCATGCTGCACCGCAGCCAGGAACTTGTTGGCCACCTTCTCCAGGAAGGCCCGATCGGTGTGGAATGGCAGGTCAACGCTGGGAATGGTCACTTTGCCAAGCAGCTCCGGATGCCGCGAAACAAATCGCGCAACATCCTCCGCGGCGGCCGGCTTGCCGATAAGGTCGGCCACGTCGAGCGTGAAGAAATCGCACGGCTCGAGAAAACGTTCCACCGTATGCAGGTTGATGTGGTCGGCATCCAGGAAATAGGGCTGCGCCCAGCCCAGCTCTTTCGCCGCTGCGTCAGCGGCCTGGCGCGTCTGGCTTGGTTCCGAGCCGATGATGGTGTGTTCACGGTTCGACTTATTCCACACCGGTGCTACTTCGACGCCCGCCGCCCCCGCCAGAATGCATGCTTGCAATTGCGCCTTCGCCTGGTGAGCGAACCGGTCGCCAACGCCGATTGAAAATCTTGGAAGCTCCAAGTTGCCGGTCATCTGTCTGAATCCTTCCGTTGAGTCTCTACAGCGTGAACTTGCGGGTTAGAGTAGGGAACCGTGGCGGTTTTCTCTTGACAGGTGGTCTGACCAGATAAGCATACATCACGCTTCAGGCAATGGAAAGGCGAGAGATTCTTTGGCCGCTATCGGACTCGGGATGGTAGTCTGTTGTTATTCGCATATAAAAGCAACATAATGGGTTGCACTGGCTATGCCACGGCTCAAACAAGAGTTCCCCGATGCCGACCGGACCATGCAGGTGGTCAACCACATTGGTGCGCTCATTGAGAAGGGCAAATTAAAGCCCGGCGACAAGATACCCGCGGAACGGGAATTCGCAAGGTCGCTCCATGTGAGTCGCGCCAGCCTTCGCACCGGCCTCGGCTATATGGCTGCGATGGGCATAGTGAAAGTGCGGCGCGGCATTGGAACGTTCGTGGCCGACGGCCCTCCCGAAATCGGAAACGCATCCCTCGGCCTCATAGGGGCCCTTCATGGATTTCAGCCCTGGCACTTGTTTGAAGCGCGTTTGACGCTGGAGAGCGAACTCGCCGCGCTGGCCGCCGAACGCGGTAAGCGGCAGCATCACCTTGCCTTGGCAGACGAGGTAGCCGAGATGTTTGCAAGCATGAACAATCCTACCGAATACCTCATTCACGACGTGCTTTTTCATCGCATCATTTCCCAGGCCTCGGGCAATCCAATCCTGGCTGCTCTTATGGAGACGATCACCTCGGCCTTGTACGATACCCGCCGCAAGACCGTCGAGCGAGCTCGCGACCTGCGCGAGTCTGCCGAGATGCATCGCGAGATCTATCGTGCCATCCGCGCACGAAAGCCTCTTGAGTCGCGAAAATTCATGGAACAACATCTGCGTGCGGCCCAATCTGCTCAGAACGCCGAGCTCCCGGCTGCACAGGTCTGACCACCGAGCTCGGGTACGCGATCAAGGCCCCTCAAGGCATGACTGCGGCGCGTTGCGATAGGAGATAAGCAGCGCGTTCATTCGGTTCGCTGGTTGTCTCAGAGAGAACCTTCACGAGTGGCGATCCGGTGTACCGCTCGTAGGCATACAAGCGGCCCTGATTGGCGTCGCTCTTAATCTCGACGAACTCGACCGACTTTGTTTTGTCTGGCGTCATGCCCCCAAACCAACGGGGATCTTCGGTCTGGCTCCAGGTCACCAGCGAGAGGACAGATCCCACCGGGTAATTCTGGTCATCGTGCGACCGGGCATAGTTGACCGCATCGTTGTTGCCAAAGACGCTGTACATGGTGGCGTCCCGGTGGTCGATCGCCGAAGTAATGATCTGCCAGTGCAAAGGATTTACCGGGAGACCTCCGCCCAGCGCGGCGCTCTCGTTAAGTCGGGAGACCACCGCCGGAACAGGATTGGAACATGCGGCGAGAAGCAGAGATCCGGCGATCAAGATAAGGCCGGCAGCTTTGATAAGACACTTCGCCATCTTGTTCATTGCTGCCTCGGTATCGGGATCGTGTACACATAGTCGTTCTTGCGCAGAGGCTCGTGGCATGCGACACATTCCGCGACGAAGCCGGCTGTTTTGGCGTGAGGCTTGAGGTCTGTTCCGAGCCAGCGGCCCCAACCCCAGCCTGCGGTGGACCCATATTTGCTGCTGTCGCGGATCATCAACTCAACCTGTTTGAACGCGCCGGTCTTCACGAATCCGGTGCCATCCGGTTCTTCATACCAGGTGACTTTGGCAAAGACCGTCCCGTCAGGCCAGGGATTGATGCGGTGGTCCTCGATCGCTTTCACCGCGACATCGTTGCCAAGGATGACGCGCATGGTTCCGTTGTCGAAGCGGTCGGTGCTGCTGATCGCCCTCCAGTGTTTGTAATCCGGCAAAAAGGAGACGCCGTTCGGTTCATCTTGTACCTTCACTGGCATGTTGACTGTCTGGAGGCTGGCGTTGCGCTGTGATTCGGCTGCGGCAACATCGGCGGCGCTTGCCGCAGTCTCAGGCTTGGGCGGATTCAGCCACGCGCGCAACACAGCAAGCTGTTCCGGCGTGACGACTGACGATGGATGCACCATTCTGTACTGCGGCAGTGGCATGGCGCCGAGGGCGATGAAATTGACCGCCTCGAACAACGCCGCTTTCTGCGCGCCGGCCGGCTCAGAGGCAATCTCGGAGAAATTCAGATGCTTTCTAGCTTTCTTCACATCGCTGGCGACGAGCCAATAGGCGGGCACAACCTGGTCGAACCACACCAGCTTCGTTTCGTTGGAATGGCAGTTGTAGCAAGAGTTCCTGAGGATTGCCCTGACCTCCGGCGGTGCGTTGAGCTCGGCAGTGACGGGAGGGTTCGTCACTCGCGGTCGAACAAATTGCAGGGCGACAAAGGCAAACAACAGCGCTGCAATCCACCCAAGGAGTTTCTTCGATCGAGTTTTGATAGGCTCCGCCATAGTTTAGGTCTCTATCTCAACGACAACTTTGCCCAGCGAGCCTGATTCCACCAGCGCATGGGCGGCGCCGATCTCGCTGGTTGAAAAGAGCCGTTCGCTCAGGAACGGCTTGAGCTTGCCGGCTTCGGCGAGCTTTGCGGCCTCGGCGAGGATCCCTCCGTGATGGGCGCGGCCCTCGCCACTGAGCAGCGGGTGCAGGGTGAAGACGCCGGAATATGTGGCTCCTCGGAACGAGAGGGGCGCGAGCGAGTGCGAACCCCATCCCAGGCAGCTGAGCGCGTGGCCTGTGTAGCGCTTGACCGCAGCGAACGAGGCATCGAGGGTCGCGCCTCCAACCGTGTCATAGACGATGTCAAAGCCCTGACCGGCGGTGTGTTCGGCAACGTATTGTTCGACCGGGCTCGCGCGATAGTCGATGGGAGTCGCGCCGAGCGCTTCGACAAACATCTTCTTTTCGGGCGAGACGGTAGCGAAGACCTTCGCCCCAAAGGCCAGCGCGATCTGAACGGCGATGTGCCCAACTCCACCGGCTCCGGCATGGATCAGCACGTCTTGGCCGGCGCGCACATTTGCACGATCGACGAGGCCTTCCCACGCGGTGATTACGCTCAGCGGAAGAGCCGCGGCCTCGCGCATGGAGAGATTCTTCGGTTTCGGCGCGAGCAGATCGGCATCGGTTGCGATGAATTCGGCAAGCGTGCCTTGCAGGCCTCCGACTCCGCCGGCCATGCCATAGACTTCATCTCCGGGACTGAAGGCGGTAACGCTCCGCCCGACCTCTTCAACGGTCCCCGCCATATCGAGGCCGAGCACCGCGGGAAGCGGCTGCCGGGCATGCGCGGCCTGACCCGCGCGGATTTTCGTGTCGAGTGGATTCACGCCGCTGGCAGCTATCCTGACCAAAACCTGGTTGGCCCCGAGCGCCGGACGGGGAAACAGCACTGCCTTGAAATCACCGCCTGGCTGTTCAACCTGCCACGCTTGGTAATGCACTGAATCCTCCTCTGAAACAAAGCGTCACCATTCGTTCGACCGGCTCGCGATGTCGGTATACGGTTTGGCCCAGAGCGCCACTTGCAGCTGTATCGACTTACACCACGCGAGGTGCATCTTCTCGACCTCGTCGTTCGAATGACCCTTGGCTGCAAGGTAGGGCTTGATGGTCTCGTTCATGACCGGGATGAATGCAATGATGTCGCGCAGCGGCACATGGGACGTCGATCGCACTCCGTCGACCTGGTTCTTCTTGATGCTGGTGTGGCGCAATGCAATCTCGTGTTGATAGTTGAGCCAGTCCCGGTCGTAAGGCCGCAGGCATGTGTCCAGAATCCATTGCTGGAAGCGAAGGTTGCTTTTCTCCAGATACCCGGGCAACGCTTCTCCTTCCAGTGAGCGCGAGTGCCGGGCCAGGTTTGGAATGCCGGCGATGATTCCGCTGCGCCAATGCGCAACGATCTGCCTGGTCTGTTCGCCAAGCACCTCGCCAGCCAGCCGCAAGTAGCGCTGATCTTCGTCAGTAAAGCCTACGCTGGTCTTCAAGTCTTCCAACGCCTGCAGCGAAATCGGTGATGCGGCAACCTCCGCCAACCCGTAGGAGTATCCGTGAATGTCTTCAGCGACCCGTTTCATATTGCAGGCGTCCTTTTCTTACCTTGCCGACACGGCGTGCACCTTCGACGATTTGGCAGATTGCGGCACCGTGGAGAAGAGCGGAAGCAGTCCCTCTGTCAATGTCGGGTGAGTCAGCACCGCATCGCGCAAAGCGGTGTAGGGGAGTTGCGCAATCATCGCGACCTGTACCGAAGCCATGATCTCGCCCGCGCCTACACCGAAGGCGGTGAATCCCAGGATGCGATCGCTTTCAGTGTCGATCAAGGCCTTCATGAAGCCTCGCGTTTCAGAGAGCGTGGTGGCCCGAAGGACCGTGGCCATCGGAATTTTGGCCAGCCGGTAGCCGATTCCTTTCGCCTTGGCCTCGGCCTCGCTGAGGCCGATTTGGGCCAGTTCAGGATCGGTGAACGTACAGGAAGGCACCTGCCGTCCTGTTGTCACGCGATGGCCTCCGGCAAGGTCATCGCGAACCACGCGGAAGTCGTCGAAAGAGATATGCGTGAAGTGCGGACTTCCGGCGCAATCTCCGATCGCCCAGACATCGGGCGCGGTCGTCCGCAGCCGCTCATCCACCTTGATGTAACCACGGCCGGTCAGCTCCACTCCGGCCAACTCGAGGCCGATGCCGGCGGTGTTCGGTGTGCGGCCGGCGGCGATCAGTAGATGAGTGCCTTCCAAAACGTGTTCTATCCCGCCTTGATGGATGTGAAGCTTCACCGACTGCCCCGATGTTCCCTCGACGCCGCGAACATGTCCATTCATGACGAGGTCTATGCCCTCATCGCGAAAGAGTGCGTGAAGGGCTTCAGAGACGTCTTCATCGCCGTTGTGGGCCAGTCGCTCGTTACGGTCGATCACCGTCACCCGGCTGCCGAATCGGCGCATCGCCTGCGCCAGTTCCAACCCGACGTACCCGCCTCCCATCACTAGCAGGTGCTCAGGAATGTGATCGAGTTCCAGTGCTTCGACGTGGGTGAGTGGTCTTGCCTCCGCCAGTCCGGGAATTTCCGGCAGCGTCGCGTGGGTACCGGTGCCGATAACGATATGTTTTCCGCGAACTATCCGCGTCTCTCCAGAGTTGAGTGCAACCTCCAAAGTTTTTGGGCCAACGAAGCGCCCCGAACCGAGAATCAGTTCGGCTCCGCTCGACTTGTAGTTGTCAACGTGCGCCTGGACCAGGCCGGCGACCATCTTGCGCTTACGATCGCGCACCGCAGACATGTCGATTCGGACATTCTCTTTGCTGATCCCGAACTCGGCGCTCCGGAAAAAATAAGAGGCCACCTTGGCGCTGTGAATGACGTTCTTGCTGGGCAGGCAGGCGATGTTGGGGCACGACCCGCCAATGTACTTTCGCTCGACGACGGCTACCCGCTTGCCTTGTTTGGCGAGGGTCCAGGCGAGGTACTTGCCGCCCTCGCCGGAGCCGAGAATTACGAGGTCGTACTCCTGTTCATCGACTGCTTCCATGATTGCGCTCCTCCTGTGGCGTCGCTCCCTCTTCGCGGCTGAATCTTAAGATCGGCGTTCCATCTTTTGCAATGATGGTGATCCTCTTTCTCCTTGAGTAGGGAAGGGCGCGACTTGGCGTCGGGATACTCGCCGATGTCTCCAAGGTAGCGAGGAATGAGCGACGGCAAAAGCCCCGATGGGAGCCCGCGCATACAACACTTTGGAGTTGGCTCCACGCGGGTCTGGCGCCAGTCGGCCCGCCGGAAAACGCCCTACCGCCGTCCATTGTTCGACCATATTCTGGCCCAGAACGAAGTCTTCGCTTCCCGCGGATAAGCAAGGCCGCCAGGAACCTTCAGTTCCACTTCGGTGCCGGCTCCCGATCGGTTCCATATTTTGAATTGTCCGCCGATCTTCAGGGCGCGTTCCTGCATCCCTGAGAGCCCCCAGTGCCCGGCGACGCCGCCTGAGCGTATGGTGTCGGGCGGAATGCCCTTGCCGTCGTCGCGCACCCGCAGGCGCACTCCCGAGGAGTCGTAATTGATTTCGACCTCGACCATCGATCCCAGCGAGTGACTGAGGGCGTTGATGATCGCCTCGCGGCCGATCAGATACATCTCATCGCGAATCATCGGATCTAATTCTCGCGCCGCGCCCTCGACCACCAGGCGGAATCCGATCGACTCATCCATGCGCCGCTCCTCTCCAATTCCCGACAGTGCCTCGGGAAGAGTCGCGATCGCTCCGGTCTCGCCGCGCAGATCGCGAATCCGCTCCCGGCTTTCGCTCATCAGCTGGTCGGCACGATTCATGGCGTCCTCCATGATGGAATGCGCCTTCTCGTTCTTCGCGATAAGTTGATTCACCACCTGGAAGCGGAGCAGCAGGCCGTGGAAGCCTTGCAGCAACGTGTCGTGGAGCTCGCGGGCAATTCGTTCCCGCTCGCCTAACCGTTCTGCCATGCGCGATTGAATGTCGGCGGTGAGCTGGCGAATGCGAAGACGAAGCAGCAGCCAGGTGAGACTAAGGGCAACGAGAAGCAGCAGGATTTTGAACCAGATTGTCTGGTAGATCGCGGGAGGGACCACGAAATCCAGGGTTGCTCCAGCCTCGTTCCACAGGCCGTCGTTATTACAGGCGATCACGCGAAAGCGATATTTCCCGGGGGCAAGGTCACTATAAAAAGCCTGCCTTCGCGTGCCGGGGTCCTGCCAGTCAGTGTCGTGCCCCTCCAGCTTGTAGCGGAATCGTACCTTTTGCGGCGCCGCAAAGCTTAGTCCGGCATAGTCGATGTTAATGTCACTGGTGAGAGCGGGTAGAGTCACGCTTTGGCCGGGCAGATAGGTCTGCCGGTCCGCAACGATCTGCTCGATATTCACCGCCGGCGGAACCGGGTTCATACGCCGATGGTTGGGATCGAGCATCTGCAGGATGCGGCCATTGACGAACCAGAGCCGCCCATCGGGTGTCCGCACCGCCTGGGGCTTGAGCGAGGTGAGCCCGGGTTCCACGCCGTCGGATTCGTCGAGCAGCTTGTAGGCAACACGGCTCCTCGGATGCAGCCACCAACGATCGAGCTCGGACTTGTCAATCTGAACGATTCCGCATTTTGTGTAAAGCCAGATGGCGCCGGCGGCGTCCCGCACCAGCGCGAAGATGCCGTCGCACGGGAGTCCATTGCGGATGGAGAGATTCTCCCGCTTCCCATTCTTGAGCCGGACCAATTCATCCAGGTCCGTCGCCCACACCGAACCGTCATTCTCCACTAAAAGGTCTCTGATCTGGGCGGTGTTACCGGATTTGTTAGAGGGGAAGTTCTGCACCGCTCCATTCTGGTAGAAGAGCAGATCACCGTCCACGAGACCCAACACGATGCCACCCCTGGGATTCGCTGCCAGGATGTAGCTTGTGGCGACCTCCGGGGAGGTGATCTCTTCCTTTAGCTGCAGACCCTCAATGCGGTCGAGATTTTTCTTTCCCGCGCGCACCCAGATGTCGTTTTGCGTATCTTCGGTGATCGAAAAGACCGCACCGAGGGGACTTCCGTTTCGATGGGTCACCGCGCGAAACACAGATCCGTCGTAGACCCACAATCCATCGTCGATCCCCAGCCAAAGCCGGCCGGCGTGGTCTTCAAAGAGAGTGGTGACATCCTGACCTGGTAATCCCTTTCCTGCGAGGATCGCCGACAATCGGCCATCGCGCAAGCGATCCAGGGCCTGAAAGTTAGCGACCCAGACGTCGCCATTCTTTGAGGCAACCACCGCACCCGCTCCCGCGGCAGACATTCCTTCGCGCATCGAGTAGCTGGTGACGGGCTGATCGCGAAAGTCATCGAGGCCGCCGGCCGTTACCGTCCAGACATTGCCCTCGGTGTCCTGAAAGAAGCGCCCGGCGGCGTCGCTGGAGAGACCGTCGGCGTTGCCGAAGTGTTCACTCTTGCCATTCCTGACTCGAAACACTCCATCATGGGCGGTGGCAATCCAGAGCGAGTCGTCGCGGTCGACAAACAGGCTCGATACGTCGGAGTTATTAATGTGGATGTCGGGAAAGCTTTGGCTCGTCCAGGCTCCCTTCTGGAAGTGGTCGAGACGCAGAGGGAGCTCGGGATCTTCGATCGCCACCCACAACGATCCGGCTCGTCCGGGCGCGATGGCCTTGAGCGAGGAGACGCCTTCCGGATGTTTGTCTCCGCGGCGCACCTCGAGCGGAGCCGAGCCAGGGCGCCAGAGGCAGAGTTCGGAGTCGCCCCCGACCCAATAGCCCCCGATCCACAAATCCCCCGCATCGCTCACCGCGAGATGCACGGGGTAGAAATTCGGAAGACCGTCGTGTTCTCCGTAGCACTTCACTCCGGCGTCGTCGATGCGGCAGATCGGTCCCCCGCCGCCTTCGGGAACTTGCGTGCGCGCGAGCCATATCGCTCCTTTCCCATCTTCGGCAAGCGCTTCAATCCGCCCGCTGATCTGGGGGTAGTTGATGAGCTGGCCATGGACCCAATGGGAGACGCTGAATCCGGTGCCGATCCAAAGACTACCGTCGCGCGCGGCGAGCAGGGAGAATATCCGAGGATCGAGCAGGTTCTGGCCGGCGGGAGGAGTCCATGCGACGAAGCGGACCCCGTCAAAGCGGACCAAACCCAGGGTGGTGCCGATCCATAAATAGCCGTCGGAAGTCTGCACCGCGACCTGGGGCACTCCACTGAAGCTTCCGTCCTGCGTGCGCCACGCGGTGTGGCCATATTGGGTGAGCTGTTTGCTCGGGTCGAGGGCGGCCGCTGTTGCGCACAACAGCGCGCCGAGGAGGAAGCATTTGGCCACGCGGCACATCATGGAACGTGCCATGGATCGCATTGGGGCTTCCCCGAACATTATCGGCGTTCTTGATCATCTCCGGCGGTGCGATATTTCGTCCTACCAGAGGAGCTTATAGGTCATGCCGCGCGGGCACAACGACCTCACGGCGACCGTAGATGCGCGCATCCAGCGAATATGCGCCTGCGCCGAGCATTCCCAGGGCAACCATGACCACCAACACAAAGCCAGCGCTGACCCGGTCGCAGCTTGTGCAAAGAATCAAACCCAGCGCGCCGATGACGGCTCCGGCAATTGCCGTAAACGGCGTGTAGATTCCGATGACCAGGAGCACTCCAATTCCGGCGCAGATCGCAGTTACCCAATAGCTCGACGGCCCTTGCCACAGGGCTGACCCGTGGAAGGTCAGAACTCCAGCCAGCGACAGCCTCATGAGAAGCAAGGCTGCTCCAGGCTGACCGTCCGGGAAAGTGGCGAAAAGTCGTTGCACTCGATGGAATCTAGTCGGTTTCGGCCCTACTCCAAAGCCTCTTTCGAGGGGGAAAAAGCAGTACTTTTGAGGGAAGTAGGCATTGAGCGACGCGAGTATACTCGTGGGCAGGAAGTGATCGTAATCTTCCAGTACTACCTCTCGCGGAGGAACAGATGGCGGCAAGCGTTCTGCATTCCCCAATCATTCGAGTACTTGCTGCGGACGATCATGCAGTCGTCCGCGACGGCATCACCTTCTCCATCCAATCCGAGCCTGACATGACGGTCGTGGCCCAGGCAGCCACAGGGCAAGAGGCCATCGAGCTCTTTCGGTTGCATCGCCCCGATGTGACGCTCATGGACCTGCAGATGCCCGGCATGAATGGCATCGACGCGATGCTGGTCATCAAAGGGGAATTCCCTAACGCGCGGATCATCGTGATCACTACTTATTCCGGCGACGTGCAGGCATCGCGCGCCCTCAAAGCCGGCGCAGCCGGATACCTGCTCAAGGGGACGATGCGCAAGGAACTGGCCGATACGATTCGCCGCGTGCATGCCGGGCAGCGGCGCATTCCCTACGAGGTCGCAGCCGGCATCGCCGAGCATGTCAATTCCGACAGCCTCACGGCGCGCGAGGTCGAAGTGCTCCGCAACGCATCCGCGGGAAAATCGAATAAAAGGATCGGGGACAGCCTCGGAATCTCCGAGGAGACGGTCAAGGGCCATATGCGGAACATCCTGTCGAAGCTCGAAGCGAGCGATCGCACTCACGCGGTCACCATCGCTATGAAGCGCGGTTTCCTCGACGGCTAAGAAAAGCCGGCATCACCCCCCGGCATCACCCTCGAAGACCCAGCGAGCAGCTTCTGATCGCGGTCAGCCCTCTTCCGTGATGGAAAGCTGGCTTCGCGCCTCTTGCAACTCCATGCGAAGCATCTGGTTCTTGCGAAGTAACTCGGCGACCACTATCTGCAACGGGAACCGCGCTTCACAGTCCGGGCAGGACGCAAATTCGTCCTCTCGCGATTGCGCGGCAAAGTCCGAGGGAGTCGTACTGTATTCAAGGCCATTCATAGCAGTGATCACCGGCGACTCCTGCCCTCGAGTGCGATGAAAATTAAGAACTACCCGCGTCCCGAGAGCGAGGGGATGTCAAGGAGGCTTCGACCTGCTACGAGATTACGAATCATCCCCGAATGAGGAAAGCCCGAATGGAGGGCCTGGGAAGCCACTCTTTTGAGTTAGGGCGGTTGAGTTAGAGCGCGGAACCGTCGGGCGAACGAATCAATGGCCTATTGCCTCTCCCACGAAGAAGCGATAACGGCCCAGGGCCGCTAGCCAATTCTCAGCGGATGTCCAAAAATCGCATAGGCGACCAGCCCGATCAGCCCCGCCAGCAGCACAAAGATCACCCAAACCGAAGTTGTCAGCAGCTTTCGCATCGAAGCCAGGCTCGCGGCGATCTCCTCGTTGACCAACAGCTCCTTTTCAACCGACCGGGTTAGCGCGGCAACCCGCTCCTGCAAGAGATGGAGCTCGGCGGTCTGGCCGTTCAAGGCTGTTTTCAAGTCCCGTTGCCCCTCGCCTACTCCGGCAATGCCGCGATCGAGGCTGCTGGTATCGATCGTCGGAGCGGCGTGGCCCGTGATGTTGGTGCCCAGCAGGCTCCGTTCCACCAGCGGTAATACCTTGGCCAGATAAGGCAGCAGCACGCGCAATTGGATCAAGACACGCCACATAGAGGGACCAGAGTCCTTTTGACTTTCAAGAGACAGGGAGTGCTCAGGTGGTGCGTCGACCGTAAGGACCGCGGCGCGAGGTTTCTCGTCCGAAGCCAATTCGATCAGGCGGTCGATCTCCGACACAGGCTTCGTTGCTTTGCTCATAAGTCATTATCGGTCATGGCCCTTCGGTGCGCGGAATCTCAAGACTGGCGAAGGCTAAAAACTCGTCCCGAGATTCGACTCGAGACCTCATTTGGTGCCATTCATGGCCGGCTTCTTGACTTGCTGCCGCAGCTCGTGAAGCACCACCCGCAACATCTCTTCCTCCGGCGCCGGCTTGCCGGTCCATATCTCAAACTGCCGGGCGCCCTGGTGGACAAACATCTCTACGCCCGTGATCACCGGAATGCCCTTTTCCCTCGCCGATTTGATCAGGGGCGTGTCGATCGGGTTATAGACCAGGTCGAAAACCAGCCGAGCGTTAATCTCATTCGGCTCCAGCACGGTTTGCGCCTTCGCGCCCCGCATGCCCACCGGCGTCGCATTGATGATCACGTCGAAGCTGCTCTTGGCCATTTGTTCTCGCTTGACCGACTTCGCCTTGGCCTCGCGGGCTAGCTTTTGTGCCTTCGGGAGCGTCCGGTTCAAAATGTGGATCTCGGCGCCCTTTTCCTGCAGCCCAAAAACCGCTGCCCGTGCCGCTCCACCTGCGCCGATCACCAGAATCTTCGCCCCCTTCAAGGCCAGCCGCTTTTCCAGTGGCCTTACCACCGCTGCCACGTCGGTATTGAAGCCGTAGAGTTTCCCGTCCTGCGATCGAATGATGGTGTTGCAGGCGCCAATCCTCGCCGACAGCGGATCGGTCTTTTGCAGATACTTCAAAATCTCTTGCTTAAACGGCATCGTCACGCTCAACCCGGCGATCGGCACTTCGCGAATCAGCGTCCGCAGGTCGTTCATTCCCGAGGTCTGCAGCGGCAGATAGACAGAGTTGACCCGCTCCCGCCGAAACGCTGCATTGAGCATCGCCGGTGAGAGCGAATTCGCAACTGGGTTGCCGGCCACGCCATAGACCTTGGTCGCGAGATCGAGCTGATCGATGCGGTAGAGATCGAGCAAAGTGCGCGCCGAAATCTGCCCCGGCGCGGTCTCTTCGCCGACCGCTACGGAGGCAAAGGTGAAGGAGCTCCCCGAGCGCGGCCCTAAAATCCGGCTGATGATGCCTTGCTCCCCCATGCAAATGCCGACGACGTTGGCCTTGTCGCGCGCCCGCTCCAGGAAGCGGAGCATCGCCACATTGTCGGCAAGGTGCCGCGCCGTTGAGACAATCTTGATGAACTCCGGCTCCAGCGGAGACATCCGCTCAAAGATCCCGTCCAGGTCTTTCGTAGTCATGAAGTCGTGATAGGAGAGGATCAGCGCTGCTCCGCGTTGCCGCAGCTTCTCCAGTTCCTGGGGTTTGACCTGCTCCGCCGTTTGCAGTTCCACGTCGACGAGGTGGAAGCCGGCGGCGGCCGCCTTCTGCAACACTTCCAGCTCCGCGGCGTTGTTTCCGGCAAACTTGCCCCCGTTCGCCTCCCGGCGGCAGGTCGCAATCGCGGTGACCTCGGGATGCCCGGCCAGAAATGCCTTCAGTTTGGGTAACGCCGCCAGCGGTTTGGCCAGGTAATCGAGCCGAAACTCCAGAAACGAATTTTCCCGGTAGAGGGCCTCCGCGCGCTCCAGGAGTTCGGCGGCGTTATCGCCGGTGATGGCGACGCACACCTTCCCGATCCGGGAACGGAGGTAATTGGGCGATAGCGACTGGGCCGGAGAGTTCATCAAGTGACTGCGGCATATTACCGACGTTTCATCCCGGATGCAACTCCGACGCCGAATAACAGCCGACATTCACGCCCGTGCTGAACCTATTTCGACTTATGGTGCAATAGGTGCACAACCAATGGGGCGATTCCGAGCACTGCAAACAGCACCCCCAGCCCTAGATAGATGTGATAGTGTGCAGACTCATTCCAGTAAGCGGCGCCGGCTGCCAGCAGAAACAGAATTACGGCGAGGAAGAAGCACATTCGTGCATGTTGCAGCGGCGAGAATGCGATGGTAACCGGGTTTGGCAACCTCACCATGCGCGCATTATAGGCCAAAGTGCTAAAGATTGTCGTGGTAAGAATTACAGATATTTTTGATCTGGCGGTGCGCCCGTTCCAGATTGCTCAAGCGGGCGCCGCACCGGGCGACGGAGCGGCGACGCAGTCTGAAGCTCGAGCCGGCGGAGTCGCTTCTTCCCGTTGCGACCAGCCCTATATATCTCTTCGCAAAACAGGCTATCTTGAAATCTGGCCGTCACCTGGCCGTTGGAGTCGTTGTTATGAATTTAGAAGCAGTCGTAACCCCAGAAATTCCTGCCGCGGATCCCGAAATCTCTCTACCTCACCCTGCTCACGCATGGTCCGCGAGGACCGATGGGAAAGCTGGCGCAGCCAGTCTCGAAGCCTGGGCTGGCCGCCGTCTCGCCCATTACCAGCGCTGCGTCGACCAGCTCCTCGCCGTCGCCGCCCCCCGGACCATTGCGAACACCCTGCGCCCCTTCGATGACGCACAAGCTGAGTTGGCCGCCGTCGGCCAGCAGTCATCCTTGCTCAACAGCGTTCATCCCAAGAAGGAAGTTCGCGACCAGGCCCAGGCCCTGACCCAGAAGGTGTCCGAGATCGGCACTGAGCTCTCGCTGAACCAGGAAGTCTACAAAGCCCTGAGCGCCATCGATCTCGATTCCGGAGATCCGGCCACCCGCCACTATCTCGAGCGCACCCTGCTGCAATACCGCCTCTCCGGCGTTGATCGCGACGACCCGACGCGCGCCAAAATCAAAGAGTTACAGGACAAAGCCACCGAAATCTCCCTGGCCTTCAGCCGGAACGTGCAGGAGGGGGCTAAGCACATCCGGGTCACCGCCTCCGATCTCGCCGGCCTGCCCGATGACTACCTCAAGGCGCATCCGCCAGCCGAAGACGGAAGAATCACGCTCAGTACCGATTTCCCTGACATGCAGCCGCTGATGACCTACGCGACAGACGCCAACGTCCGCCGCCTCATGTTCCTCGCCTACCAGACCCGCGCCTATCCCCAGAACAAGGACCTGCTTCTCAGCCTGCTCAAGATCCGCCAGGAACTGGCCACCATCCTCGGCTACAAAAGCTGGGCCGACCTTGCGACTGCCGATCAAATGATGCAGTCGGCCGAGCGCATGCAAAGTTTTCTCAATGAACTCGAATCCGCCTCAAAAACCGGAGCCGAACGCGAGTTCGCCATGGTCTTCGATTTCGCCCGCCAGCAGCAACCCGGCCTGAAAGAGATCGACCTTGCCGCACGCGGCTATTGGTATGAGCAATATCGCCGCTCCGCCTTTCAATTCGATTCGCAGTCGGTCCGGCCGTATTTCCCCTATGCCCAGGTCGAGCCCGGAATCCTGCGCACCGCCGAGAAGCTCTTTCACGTCCGCTTCGAACAAGATAAGGAAGCCGAAGTCTGGCACCCTTCCGTCACCGCGTGGAAGGTTTTCGACGCCGGAGCTGATCCAAAGCAAATAGGCCTCTTCTACCTCGATATGCACCCTCGCGAAGGCAAAGACAAATGGTTCAGCGCCGCGCCCCTAATTCCCGGCATTCGCGGCCGCCAATACCCCGAAGCCGCACTCATCTGCAACTTCCCTGGCGGCAAAGACGCTGATCCGGGACTGATGCAATACAACGACGTCGTCACCTACTTCCACGAATTCGGCCACCTGATGCACGCCATCCTCGGCGGAGACCAACCGTGGGCCGGCATCAGCGGCATCCGCACCGAATGGGACTTCGTCGAGGCGCCCTCGCAAATGCTCGAAGAGTTCTTCCGCGACCCCAAGCTCCTCGCAACCTTCGCCCGCCACCACGAAACCGGCGAAACCCTTCCCGCCGAGACCGTCCAGCGCATGAACCGCGCCAGCGCCTTCGGCCGCGCCGACGGCATCCGCACCCAGCTCGTCTACACCAGCTATTCCTTAGACACCCACAATACCGATCCCCAGACGATCGACCTCGACGCTCTGCTCCAGCACGAATACAAGCGATTCTCGCCTTACGCCTGGATCGAGGGCAACAAGATGTACGCGAGCTTCGGCCACCTCGTCGGCTACTCCTCGAACTACTACACCTATCTCTTCGACAAGGCGATCGCGCTCGACTTCTTCGCCCAGTTCGACAGCGAAAATCTGCTCGAAGGCCCCGCCGCGCTCCGCTATCGCAAGTATGTCCTCGAACCCGGAGGTTCGAAGCCAGCCGAGCAGCTGGTCCACGACTTCCTCGGTCGCGCGCAAAGCCTCGAACCCTTCAAGGACTGGATCGGGGAAGAATTCGACAAACCCGCATGAAACGATCCGGATGGATTTCACGAATGCGGGGGCCCCAGGTTCGCGAAGCTAACATGGGTTTTTCAGGCGACTCAAACTAGAGCTCGAACGAACGATCAGGAGAATCATGATCCAGGGTTCCGAAATCCTCCGCAAAGCATGGCAAGGCAAATGGGCGCTCGTCACCGGAGCCAGCGCCGGCATCGGCGAGGCCTTCGCCGTCGAACTCGCCGCTGCCGGTGCGAACCTCGTCCTCACCGCCCGCCGCAAAGAGCGTCTCGAAGCCATAGCCGCCCGGCTCACCGCGACCTACAAAGTTCAGGTCAAAGTCATCATCGCCGACCTCGAACAACCTGACGCACCCGAAAAGATCTTCGCCGAAACCGAAGGCGCCGGCCTCCCAATCGACGTCCTCGTCAACAACGCCGGCTTCGGCTACTACGGCGAATTCGGCAAAGGCGAACCCGCCCGCCAGGCCGCCATGGTCCAGGTCAACTGCACCGCCGTCGTCCTGCTCACCAACCTCTTTCTGCCGCGAATGATGGAGCGCCGCCGCGGCGACATCCTGCTCGTAGCCTCGACCGCCTCCTACCAGCCGGTGGCTTACCTCGCCACCTACGCAGCCACTAAAGTCTTCGACCGCTTCCTCGCTGAGGCCATGGCCGAAGAGGTCAAGAAATACGGGATCCATGTGAGCGCCCTCTGCCCCGGCCCTACCGAATCCGAGTTCGGCGATGTCGCCGGGGTCAGCCTCAACCAGATGCGCGGATTCCAAAAGGCCGACATCGTCGCCCGCCGCGGACTCGAAGGCCTGGTGCGCGGAAAACATTGGGTCATCCCCTATCTCGTGGGCCAGGTCGGAGTCTTCGCCCAAAGATTCGCGCCCCGCCGTCTCGTCACCAAGGGAGTCGAGAAAGCATTTCGTCCCAAATAACAAAATTTTGGTTGTCATTCCGACCGGAGCGGAGCGGAGTGGAGGAATCTGCGGTGTCAGCGATTTATCCCGGAAAGGCAGCAATGAAAACGGCCACTCAGTTCTTCCTTTTCGTATGCGCTGGCGTCGCATCCATCCCCTTCACCACCGCGCTTGCACAGACTTCCAACCTAAGGCGCCAGGTCCGCGCTGCAACCCTCGTCTGGAGCGACGAGTTCAACGGCCCCGCCCACAGCCAGCCAGATCCCGCAAACTGGACCTACGACACCGGAGCCAACGGCTGGGGCAACAAGGAACTCGAGAACTACTGCGCCTGGGCTTCAAACGCCGCTCCGTGCAGCACAAGCAATCCCAACGCCTTTGTCGGAGGCGACGGTTACCTGCACATCATCGCCCGCGATCTCGGCAAGGGCGTCTACACTTCCGCCCGGCTGAAAACCGAGGGCCTCAAAGGCTTCCAGTACGGTCGCATCGAAGCCCGCATCAAGATACCCGAAGGGCAGGGAATCTGGCCCGCATTCTGGATGCTCGGCGACAACATCGCCACCGTCCCCTGGCCGGCCTGCGGCGAGATCGACAACATGGAGAACATCGGTAAGGAACCCTCGATCGTCCACTCCTCACTCCACATGACCGGCGGCGACCTTACCGAGAAGTACACGCTGCCCAACGGCGAAAAGCTCGCCTCCGACTTTCACATCTACGGCATGATCTGGACGCCCGGAAAAATGCAGTTCTATCTCGACACGCCAACGAATATCTACGCCACCTTCACCGCCGCGAACCTGCCAAACACCGCAAAGTGGCCTTTCGACGACGGCAAGTTCTTCTTCATCCTCAACGTCGCTGTCGGCGGAAGCTGGCCCGGCAATCCCGACGCCACCATCAGCTTTCCCCAGGAGATGCTCGTCGACTACGTCCGCGTCTATCGCGAACCCGCTCCCTCCTTCAAGTAGCGCCGACCGCAGCTCCCAATCCGTCGTGATCTAGAATTGCGGTGAGGATCGAGGAATTCTTGCCCGATAGCAACTCCAAGAACACGCCGAGCGATCTCACGGCGCCAGACGAAATTCCCCCGACGCCTCTCCTCGAGACGACCTCCCAGGACGTCGAGGTTCACACCTCGAACGAACCCCCGCCATCGGACGAGATTCCGATTCCTCCTCCCATCGAGACGATTGCCGAGAACGCCGGCTTCCACACGCCGCAAGACGCGCCGGAAGCATCTTCAAACGGCAGAGCCGAACAACCGGGCCCCTACATTGCCTTTGAACACGTCTCGAAATCCTTCGGTAGTCTCACCGTTCTCGACGACGTAAGCTTTTTCGTCCTTCCCGGCGAAACCCTCTGCATCCTCGGCCGCAGCGGCGTCGGCAAATCAGTCTCGCTCCAGCAGATCATGGGCTTCCTCAAACCCGACTCCGGACAGATACTCGTAGCCGGAGAAAACATCGCCGGCTACACCGAAGAGCAGATGCAGGTCGTCCGCAAGAAAGTCACCATGGTCTTCCAGAATGGAGCGCTCTTCGACTCGCTCACCGTCGGTGAAAACGTCGCCTTCCCGCTTCGCGAACGCGGCGAGCTCATCGAAGATCAGATCGGCCAGATCGTCAACGGCCTCTTGGAGATGGTCGGCGTCGCCGGCATGGCCGACCTGCTGCCCTCCGACCTATCGACCGGGATGAAGCGTTCCGTCGCCATCGCCCGCGCACTCTCATCGCAACCCGAGGCAATCCTCTACGACGAGCCGACGACGATGGTTGACCCACTCATGGGCCGGCTCCTCGGCGACCTCATCCAGAAGCTCAAATACCAGCTCAAGATCACCAGCATCGTCGTCACCCACGACATGCGCTTCGCCCAAAAGCTCGCCGACCGCGTTTTATTTCTCCACGAAGCCAAAGCCCACTTCTTCGGAACCATGCCCGAAATGGAAAAGAGCGAAGACCCCATCATCCGCCAGTTTCTGGAACTCGACGCTCTGGTCTTGCCGGTTTGAGTTGCGAATAATAAGATCGGTGCCTCTGTAAGATCGAGGTTCTGAATGTCCTCACTCCAGCGTTGTTACGGTTTCCTCGCCATGGCGACCCTGTTGCTTTTCACCGTAGGCATATGCAATCAGGCTTACGCACAGGCCGACACTCCGCAGAACTGTCAGCCGGTGAGCGGGCGTACCCAGGAGCTAGGCTGCTGGATCATCGCCGATCAAGCCCTGGGTTCGCTAACTACATCGCAGGCTTTTTGGCACCTCGATACCTACCCGACGCGCGAGGCCGCAATGGCTGCCAAGGGATCACGCGGAACAGTCATCACCGCCCTCGGAAAAACCTGGCTGCTATCGATCGAAGAATCCGCATGGAAAGCGCCCGCCGGCGGCGAGCACGTGGCAACCATCGGCCCTCTGCCCATCGATACTGCGAAGAAATATTCGGCGCAATACATGGAGGCAGTCTTCACTCCGGGTATGGCCTCCGCCATCCACGATCATCCCGGTCCCGAGGCTTTCTACACCATCTCCGGAGAGATATGCCTTGAAACTCCGCAGGGTGCCACCATGGGGCGACCCGGAACGCCGGTCATCATCGCTGGAGGCCTACCAATGCGCCTCGTTGCCACCGGGACAGAAAAGCGCCAAAGCGTCGTCCTTGTCCTTTACGATTCATCTGACACCGCCGGGCATCCGGTTCACAACTGGACACCAAAAGGCTTGTGCAAGAAATGAGCCGTCCCCGCATTGAGGTAGAGCGCGGTGACTGCGTCAAGCTACCTTAGGATTTTCGCCGTCAACGTCACGCCCAAAGCACTCATCACCGCCAGGGTCGTCTTCAGAGTTGGATTTCCTCTTTGACTGAAAGAACGATAAAGCTGCTCGCGGGACAGACCCGTCTGTTCCGCAATTTGAGCCATGCCTTTAGCGCGTGCAACCACGCCGACCGCATGCGCGATGTACGCGGCGTCGTTGGTTTGCAGTGCTTCCGCCATAAAGACCGTAATGGCTTCGTCTGAGCCCAGATCTTCGGCTGGGTCATAGTTAGTAAGTTTCTCAGCTTTTTTTTTCATCGTCGCTCCATTCTTTCGACAGGCGCTCGCTGTCTCGACATCTTTCGCCTGTGTGCTCTTGTCGCCGCCACACAGCAGGATGATGATGGTCATTCCCGACCGACGGAAGTAGATACGGTAGCCGGGGCCGAAATCGATGCGAAGCTCGCTGATGCCGTGGCCCACGGGTTTCGCGTCCCCAGCGTGTCCGAATCCAAGGCGATCAAGCCGCGACGCGATTATGACGCGTGTTCGTTCATCTTTAATCCGCCTCCGCCATTTGCGGAAAGTCTCGGTTTGCTTGAATTCGACCATCACGGAGACTGTAGTTTATAAACGACCACAGTTGTCTCCTCATCGGCACGCCCGCTCTGCATTGCTAAACTAAAGAAGTGAAGATCGCGCTGGCACAGATCAACCCAACCGTCGGAGATTTCCGCGGTAACACCGCCAAAATCGTGTATTTCGCCCACCAGGCCGCCGCAGCCAACGCCGATCTTGTCATCTTCTCCGAACTCGCCATCTGCGGCTATCCGCCTGCCGATCTTCTGGAAAAACCGTCCTTCGTCGATCGCGCCGGCGAGGCCATGCAGGAAGTCGCCGCCGCAACCGCCGCGCTGCCCACCGCCATCATCGCCGGCTTCGTGACGCCAGCAGAGAAGGGAAGCGGCAAGCGAGTGAAAAACTCCGCCGCTCTCGTACGTAACGGCAAAATCGAGTTCACCCAATCGAAGATGCTCCTGCCCTTCTACGACGTCTTCGACGAACAGCGCTACTTCGCTCCGGCCGAAAGCCAAAAACCTTTCTGCCTCGACAACGAGCGCATCGCCCTCACCATCTGCGAAGACGCCTGGAACGACAAGACCTTTTGGCCCGAACGTCTGTACGCCGTCGATCCAGTCGACGAACTGATGCGCGAGGCCGGCGAAGGCCCAGGCTCCTTAATCCTCAACATCTCTGCCTCGCCCTACTGGCGCAACAAGCGCAAGATCCGTTTCGAGATGCTCTCCGCCATCGCGAAACGTCATCGCGTTCCCGTAATTATGGTGAACCAGGTTGGTGGCAACGACTCTCTGATCTTCGACGGCTCGAGCCTCGCAATCGGCCCTGACGGAGACCTTCTCGCCCGCGCCCACGCCTTTGAGGAAGACCTGGTCTTCGTCGACACTAAAACCCTCGCCGGAGACATCCGCCCTAAAGACCACACCGTGGACGCCGGCATCTACGAAGCCCTCGTCCTCGGCACTCGTGATTACGTGCGCAAGTGTGGATTCTCCAAGGCCCTCGTGGGTTTGAGCGGAGGCATCGACTCCGCTCTCGTCGCCTGCATCGCCGTTGATGCCCTCGGCAAAGAGAATGTTCGCGGGATCACTATGCCTAGCCAATATTCGTCGACTGGCTCGGTCGACGACAGCAAAATCCTCGCCGACAACCTCGGTATTCGCCTCGACCGCATCGCCATCGAAGGGCTCTTCCGCCAATACGAAGATGCCCTCGCGCCGCTCTTCGTAGGCACCAAACCCGACCTCACCGAGGAAAACATCCAGTCCCGCATCCGCGGCGCGCTGTTGATGGCCATGTCCAACAAGACCGGCGCGCTGGTGCTCACCACCGGCAACAAATCGGAGATGTCCGTCGGCTACTGCACTCTCTACGGCGATATGGTGGGCGCCCTCGCCGTCATCGGTGACGTTATGAAGACCCGCGTCTACGACCTCTGCCGCTACATCAACCGCGAACGCGAGATCATCCCTGCCGCCATCCTCGAAAAACCGCCGTCCGCCGAGCTGCGCCCCGGCCAGAAGGACATCGACTCGCTCCCACCTTATGAAGTCCTCGACCCAATCCTCGAGGCCTACGTCGAACGCTACGAAACCCCCGAGAAGATTGCCGCTGACCACGGCTTCGATCTCGAATTGGTCCGCTCCGTCGTCAAACTAGTGGAGCGCAGCGAATACAAGCGCCAGCAGGCCGCGCCGGTGCTCAAAGTCACCGAAAAAGCCTTCGGAATGGGCCGCCGTTTTCCCATTGCCGTCAAGGTTGAGGTTTAAAGCGTACTGCCGCTCCCACTCGGGATCGGCTAACTCTTTCTCTCAGAACCCGCGTTCCGGATGGTTTACTCTCTGTTTGCCGGCTGGATATAGCAGATTTCATTGCCATCAACGGCGTATGCTAGAGATAGACGCATGGATAAAATCATCCGCAAATACACGAACTTCGACGAGATGAAGGCCGACGAGTACCGCTATTGGCAGAGCCGGCCCGTGCATGAGCGCGTCGGCGCGGTCTCCGAACTCACCCAGGAACACTATGCGATGAAGGGCGCTGTTCCGGATGTACCCAGACTTCAAAGAACTCTTGTCCGTTTTGAACGCGCATCGCGTTAAATATCTTGTGGTTGGAGCTTATGCCGTCTCTATTCACGCGCAGCCGCGAGCAACCAAAGACATAGATATTCTTATCGAGGCGGACGCGGACAACGCCGAGGCGGTTTTCGCCGCCCTGACTCAATTCGGAGCCCCGCTCCAGGGCCTGACATCGGCGGATTTTGCCGAGGAAGGTCCCTTTTTTCGAATTGGGCGCGATCCGATTGGCGTCGATATTCTCACGACTATACCCGGCGTCAGCTTTGACGCGGCATGGCTGCGCCGCGTTGAAGATGTTATTGACCAGGTGAGCGGCCTGAAGGCAAATTTTATCTCCCGCGACGACCTCGTCGCCGCGAAACTGGCCTCTGGCAGGCCGCAAGACCTCGCTGACGTTGACGCAATCCGCAGGGCCATCAAAAGCCAGGAAGCGCGACTCGACAGACGGGAGCACGGCCAGCCGGCAACAAACTTTCAAGAAAAAGAGGATTAAATGTCACTCAGCTCGTCGCTCCATAAGTTGTCCTTCGTCGCAGCCCTCGCGGTTCTCGCCGGTTCCGCCGCTCTCGCCCAACAGGAGCCGCCCGCCGCGCCCACACCAGCCGGCGCCCCGGCAACGCTCACCTTCCCCGCACCCGATCCCAAGAACTTCACCGCCGACAAGCCCACTCCTGATGACGTGAATGCCTTCCTCAAAGCGACCTGGGGCTATGACCCCAACCTGGCGTGGCAGACGATGGCCATCGCCAAAACCGACGTCGCCGGTGTGAGCAAAGTTACCGTCGCCATTGGTCAGAAGAGCAACCCCTCTCAAGTCGGGCAACTCGTCTTCTTCGCCATGCCCGACGGCCAGCACATCGTCTCGCAGGATTCCCTCATCCCCTTCGGCTCTCATCCCTTCGCGGCAATGCGCAAGACTCTCGAGACCGAAGCCACCGGCCCGGCGCGCGGCCCAGCCTCGAAAGACCTGCTCATCGTCGAGTTTGCCGATTTCGAGTGCCCGCACTGCAAAGATGCCCAGCCCACTGTCGAACGCCTGGTTCAGGACTTCCCCAACGCCCGCTTTGTCTTCGAGAGCTTCCCGCTGCCACAGCATAGCGAAGCACCCAAAGCCGCCGCTTACGGAGTCTGCGTGCAAAAGGCCGCCGGGGACGCGACCTTCTTCAAATACGTCGATGCGGTCTTCGCCAACCAGTCCGGCCTGACGCCCGAAGCATCCGACGCAACACTCAAGGACGTCGTCACCAAGCTCGGCCTCGATCCCGCCAAGATCTCCGCGTGTGCCGCTTCGCCGGTCGGCGTCGACGGCGTCCAGGCCTCGCTCGACTTCGCCCACAAACTTGAAGTCCGCGAGACCCCGTGGCTCTACATCAACGGTCGCGGCGTGCCGCTCGGCGGCATGCAGTACGACCAGCTCAAGGCCATCGTCTCCTACCAGGCCGTTCAGGATGGTGTCACCGCCGCTGCATCTTCGAGTAAGTAGCAGGCCCCTCGAAAGGTGGTTGACCCTCTAACCGGAATCGGCTGTACTGCAAACATGCGTACAGCCGGTCACCTCTCGCGCGCATGGCCCATTGTTCTCACGGCCTCCATCCTCATGGCCTCAACAGGCTTCGCGCAAAGCCCCAGCGAACCCGAGCCCGAATCGCAGGAAGCCGGCCCCGCAAACGCCGTCGTCGTCCGCTACATCCAGAAAGAAATGTTCGTCCCCGCGCCGCTGGCCTTTCCCAACGGCCTCGACGCAATCGAAGTCTACGCCGAGCGGCCCGGACGCCATCCTCTCGTGGTGCTCACCCACGGCACCTCCGACAAAGAAGAAGAGCGCGCTCACGTAACGCCATGGTCCCAGCTTAACCAGGCCATGTGGTTCGCTCGCCGCGGCTACGTAGCCATCGTCGTAGCGCGCCGTGGATACGGCCGTTCCGGAGGCAAACGCGATGGCAACTCCGGAGGTTGCAACAGTCGCGGCGGCAGCTTCGAAGAGGCCGGAGACGAGAGCGCCGACGATCTGCGCACCGTCATCAAGTTCGGCCAGGGGCGGCCCGAGGTCGATCCGAATACGGTCGTCAGCATCGGCATCTCGACCGGCGGTTTTGCTCAGGTCGCGCTCTCCGCCAATCCGTCGCCCGGCCTGAAGGCAGCCATCAATTTTGCCGGAGGAAGGGGCTCCGACGGCCACGCACACAACTGCGATCTCAACGGCCTGGTCGGCGCCTATGGCGACTTCGGAAAATCAGCCCACAAGCACGGCGACCTGCCCATGCTCTGGATCTACTCCCAAAACGATCACTGGTTTACTCCCGCGATGGCGCAACGCTTCGAGCAGGCCTACAACAAGAACGGCGCGAGCGAGCAGTTCGTCCTCGCGCCGCCCGATCGCGATGAAGGACATCACCTTTATTCCCACATCTCGGCATGGTCCGACGTCGTCAACGCCTTCTTGAAGGCGCACAACCTGCTCCCGCTCGGAGACGAGGTCTTGCCCGCACCGCAACCTCCCAACCTCCCCGCGCCCGCCGGACTCCGCGACCAAAGCCTGCAGTCATGGAAAGCGTTTTTACTCAGTGCGCCGTTCAAAGCATTCGCGACGAACGGTCAAGGCGCGTGGGGAGACACACATGCCGCCTTCAACCAGCAAATCGCCGACGGCGAAGCCCTAGACCGCTGCAAAAAAGCCGCCGCCGGCGCCGGAATATGCGCGATTGTGGCGCGTACACCTGGAGTGAAATGAATGCGGGTGTTTTATCTCCCGTTTGCTCCATACACATAAATATGAGATTCTTACACATCGTGAGGTGTGACTCATGCGAACCAATATTGATATCGATGACCAGCTGATTCACGAGGCCATGCAGAAGACCGGCTCCCCTACCAAGAAGGCCGTCGTGGAAGAGGCGTTGCGGCTCCTGGTTCGAACCCATGGTCAGGCATCCATTCGGCGTCTCCGCGGCAAAGTGCAATGGGAGGGGGATCTCGAGCAATCACGCCTCGGCCGAGGTCGTGACTGGGACTTGGGGAGCAAGGCCTAGCTGTGGTAATCGTGGATTCGACGGTCTGGATCGACTACCTGGCCGATGTTGAAAATCCACAGACAAACTGGCTCGACCAGGAGCTGGGAACCGAGACCTTCGCATTAACCGACATGATCCTCTGTGAAGTTCTTCAAGGGATCCGCCGCGATCGGATGTTTTCCGAAGTGAAACTAGAATTTTCCAGATTCACAGTCTTCGACACCGGCGGACGAGACCTGGCAATCGCGGCGGCTCAAAACTATAGACACTTGCGTCACAGTGGTCACACGGTCCGCAAGACAATCGACTGCTGTATCGCAACGTTCTGCATCTCCAGTGGACACTTCCTACTTCATCGCGACCGCGACTTCGATCCGTTTGAAAGGCACTTGGGTCTCCGCGTGATCCACCCATAGCTCGAGTGCACCGCGGCGTCACCGGAACATCACCCTGCGCGATGCACCAGAAAATTAGGTGGCATGCAACAGAAACGCGTTACTGATGCACCGGAAAAATAATCTCCCGCCCCGCCACATCGGTATGCGTTCGGCGAACGATGTGCGGCGTAACCAGCACCAGCAACGTGGAGGTATTCAGGTTCTTCGAGTCGTCGGTTGTCGAGCGCAGCCCGGGCAGCTCGCTGAGGCCCGGAATCCCGATTACCGCCCTGGTCTCCTGCTTCGACAGGCTGCTCACCACCATCGCGCTCGCGCCGTCCTTGAGGGTGATCGTGCCCGTGTACTTGCGGTTGTTCAGGATCGGGTTGTCATTAAGCGTCGTGCCGCCGAGCGCGGTGAATTCGAGCTCCATCTTGAGCGATACCTCGGTGCCATGCTGAACCCAGGGAGTCGCCTTCAACGTCAGGCCAAGGTCCTGATACTGGATCTGTGGAATCGTCACCTGCGCGCTCAGGCTCGAGGCGTTGTAGCCAAGCCCGACCAGCGTGCTCGAGAGCCCGGCGGTATTGATTCCAGAAGCGCTCAGCGCACTGCCACCTGAAGAGACAGTCGAGGTGACTATCGGGTAACGCGTTCCGACGCGGAAGGTCGCCGTCTCCTGGTCCTGCACGCGGAGGTGAATATCGTCCAGCGTCTGAGTGTTGCTTGCGTTAAGCGAGAGGTTGGCGGTAGCCGTTCCCGGCACCAGGCCGAATTGCGTGAGCCCTCCGCCAAAGGTCGCAAACCCCTCAGTGAGGATCGAGCTGGTTACTTGCCCGGTGGCAATGAGGATCGCCAGTATTGCGCCGTAATCTCCTGGCGCGGCCAGTCCGCTGGCGATGATCTGGTTGATCGCCGCCTGGTTGCCCGCCACGAGGCTGTTGATCTCCGAGTCGACATTGAAAACCGTCATCTGCGAGGGCAGCTCCACTCCGATATCGGTGGTGCGCACCTTGTTGACGTCGATCAGCCGCACTTCGACCATGACCTGCGCTTTGCCGTCGAGCAGCTCATCGAGCGTGGCGTTCAGCGCCTTCATGCGGCTCTCCGGCGCGCGCACCGTCAGGATTCCGCTCGTCGGCTGTGCTACCGCGACCGGCGCGTCGAAGACGTTCTTCGCCACGTTGGTGATCTCGGTCATCTCGGTTGTAGTCACGCCGGGGATATAGACCGACTCCAGCAACAGCCGCTCGTACTTCTGCCGATTCTCTTTCGAATCTTTCGCCACCAGCACGCGCTTCGGATCGAGCGGCACAAAAAACGTCCCGCTGAGCATCTTGACCATCTGTGCGGCCTGCGTGTAGTCGACATCGTCAGCGTCCAGCCGGGTTGTGCCCGTCGGTACGGAACTGTCCATCACCGGCGTGAGCTGGTAGGCCGACAACACCTGGCGCAGAATCTCCTGCTGCGTTCCCTTTAAATGAAAGCTCTTCTTCACATTCGCGGGAGTCAGCTCGATCGGTCCCTCGGCGTCCACACTTTTCTCGTCACCCTGATCGACAAACATCTTCCGGTCGTCGGTCAACTCCTCGACATGTTGTGCGATCACCGGATTCTTAGGGTCCAGAACCAGAGCCTCTTCCAGCTTTTGCCGCGACACCTCAGGATGTCCGCCGAGCCGCGCTTTGACCGCTTCCTGCACCAGTTGCGTGACCAGGTGCTGGCGAGCGATCTCCCGCGCCGCCGCATATTGCCGGTTCCCCGGGTCGATCTCCGATGCCGCCGTGAATGCCTGGTAGGCGCCGCGGCAATCGTCCTGATCGAGCAGCTTTGCTCCTTGCAGATAAAGCTTCTCTGCTTTGCGCTCCTGCTTCTCGCCGACATGGCTCTCGGCCGGAATCATGGCGGTTGGCGGAGCAGGGCTCTGCGTAGCCGCCGGCATGGTGGTCGTCGTGCTGCTCGTCGGCGCCAAAACGGCCGAAAGTGGAAGCTCCACTGTGGTCTCAGAGAGCTTTTGCATCTGGCCAGGTGGCGAAGCAACGTCCGGCGCATCGGCGTCGCCCTGATTGCTACCTTGAGAAGTTCCGGCTGTTCCGTCTGCTGCCTTCTTCCGTGCCAAAACAACTGAGAGTGGAGCCTCCACCTTCGTCTCGGAGAGAGAGTGCGCCTTGAGACTCGGCTGTTGCTCCGCGGAAGCGGCCGCAGGCGCCTGCGCAAGACCGCACAACGGCAGGGAAGCGACCGCCGCGAGCATCCCAGCGCAGGCTCCAATCGTCAGTCCGCCATGGCCGCGCGGACTTAGCATCAACCAAGTCCTCATGCGCCGCGCCGTGTCTCGTCCAGCAGAACTTCGAGAGTCGTCGCACAAACGTCTGGATTGCATTGCATCAGCTCGTCGAAGGAATAGCGCCCGGTTGCCACCGCGATCACCGGCAATTCATTTGCCTTGGCAGCAGAAATATCAAACGGTGTGTCGCCCACTACGCAGATTGACGCATCGGTGCCCACAATCGCGCGCGCCAGCTCCGCCGCATGGGCGATCATCTCGGCGCGAACGATAAACCGGTCGCTGAATCCGCCAAAGCTGAACCAGTCCCGCAGCCCCGCAAGCTCAATCTTCAGCCAGCCAATCGACTCCAGATTCCCAGTCGCAACGCCCAGCGCCGCGCCTTTGGCCTGCAAATGCTCCAGCGTAGCCTCAACGCCCGGCATCACCCGCACTACCATTGCCTCACGCTGCGCCAGCACATCGCTGCGCATCGCATCGAGAATGTCCTCAAGCTGAGGATGCCACGCGGAGTCCTCCATCTGGGCCGCGCGAAAGGCATCGCGCAAAATTCCCGGATCGGTATTGCCTGACAGGACCACTGGATCCAGATCCAGGTCGTGCCCCATCACGCTCTTTACGCTCGAAAAGAATGAGGTAACGTGGATCCGGTCCTGGCTGCGCAGCAGCGTCCCGTCGATGTCGAAAAGATAGGCCGGTTCAGAGTCCCAAACGAAGCCCTCGCGAAGAAATACCCGAGGCTCCACGCTCCGTTCCCTGGCAGGCGGAACAGGCTCAGTCTCCGGCGAGGCTGTAGGCGAAATCAAAAGGCGGTTCTCCATGCTGAGGAATGCAGGGGCACGACAACCATCGCACCCGCCGCTCTTCTCATTCTATGGGAGAACTTCCCCCGGTCCGTGAAGCCGGACTTAAGACCCGATGCTCTGCTTCAGGCCGAGCGCAGGCCGCTCGCTGCGTACCGGACGCTTCAGCCCATGGCGAATCTGCGCCGGATTCAGATCCAGCTCGGCAATCGTGCGGCTGAGAGTGTTGCGGTGCATGCCCAGTTCGGCCGCCGCCTTGCATTGGTTGCCACGGTGCCGCGCCAGCACCTCCAGAATGAAGCGCTTCTTGAACTCGCGCACCCCTTCGGCATAAGTGATGCCGCTCGCTTGCATGTGTGCTACCAGACTGTCCAGCTCTCGCTTCAAAAGAAGCCTCTCTCTGGCCGGTGTTGTCCCGGCCTTTTTCTTTCTCCCCGGCTCAATACCGGGATATTCCATCGATCATCCCCGAGCGTTCATCCCCGAACACTCATCCTAAGACCGCGCCGCCCGTCCAACTCTCCGCATGCGGCTTGAGCCAGTCCGGCTGCGCATCCCGAATGATCTTCACGCCCTCTCGAATCCGCTCCCCTAATTCCCTGGGAGTTATTGCCGTCGTGGTGTGCGCTGCCGACAGAAAATACGGCGCAAATCGCGAATGGTCAAGCCAGCCGCTCTGCGGATAAAACGCCGCCAATGCCATCACGCCCAGCGTCACCACAACACAACCCTTCAGAAACCCAAACGCCGCGCCCGCCAACCGGTCCAGCCAACCCAACCCAATCGAGTGCGCCGTCCGATGCAGGATCCGTCCCACCAAACCCGCTGCGATCATCACCACTAACGCAATCGCCAGAAAAGCTATTGCTTCCGCGATCGCTGATCTATGCACTATCTGCAACAGCGAAGGCATCAACCGCTGATAGTTCCAGCTGGCAATCAGCAATCCGAGCACCACGCCGCCGAGCGAAAACGCCTCGACGAAAAACCCATTTTTCCACGCCCCGATCACGGCCAGGATTACGATCGCGGCGATGATCCAATCCACTATCGCCATGCCCGGCCACGCCTCGGCGGTCTTTCAAACATGCAGAGGCGACCCCGTCAGCAATCGGTACGCCTCAAAATATTTCTCGCGGGTCCGCGCAATCACGTCCTCAGGCAACGCCGGCGCCGGCGACTTTTTGTTCCAGCGAATCTCTTCCAGATAATCCCGCACGTACTGTTTGTCAAAGGATTTCTGCGGGCCGCCCGGTGCATAGCTGTCCAGCGGCCAGTAGCGCGATGAATCCGGGGTCAGCGCTTCATCCGCCAGGATCACGCCCTTCGGGGTCTTGCCAAACTCAAACTTGGTGTCCGCCAGGATCAGTCCGCGCGTCAGCGCATAATCAGCGGCCTTGTTGTAAATCTCGAGGCTCAATCTCCTCAGGTTCTCGGCCGCCTGTCGACCAATGCGCGCCGTCATTTCCTCGAAGGAAATATTCACATCGTGCTCACCATCGGCACTCTTCGTCGCAGGAGTAAAGATGGGCTCGGGCAACCGGTCGGATTCACTCAGCCCCGCAGGCAATGCAATGCCGCAAACTTTACCTGTCGCCTGGTAATCTTTCCATCCCGAGCCGGAAAGATACCCACGCACCACGCACTCCACCGGAAACATATTCGCCTTGGCTACCAGCATCGACCGGCCGCGCATCTCTTCAGCATGCCCGGCTACATCCGCAGGGTATTCATCCACGTTCGCGGTAATCAAATGGCTGGGAACAGTGTCCGCAAGAAAGTCGAACCAGAACAGCGACAGCTGCGTCAAAACTTTTCCCTTGTCGGGAATTCCGCTTGCCAGCACATGATCGAAGGCCGAGATGCGGTCCGTCGCCACCATCAGCAAAAAGTCGCCCGCCGAATAGATATCGCGTACCTTGCCCCGGGCGTGCAAATGCAAATCTGCTAATTCGGTCTGGAGCAAAGCTGGCAAGGAATGAGGCCTCTCGGGGGATGAACTGAAGATTCGATTGTCCGGTGGCCAGAGCACTTTGTCAACGCAGGAAAAAAACGCTGCAGAATGCAGTCAATCTGAAGTTGCAAACCGATCAGGAATCCCGCGGACATATAATCGGACGCATGCTGCAGATCGTCGCCCTCGTGGAACTCGGTCTCTGCTGGGTCGCATGGACGATGGCTTTCTTGAGGCCTCGCCAAAAGGCCGCCGAACCACGAAAGCTGCCGGAGCACCCGCATCCAAATGGGGAATCTTTCTAGAGATGGTCGGTTTCGCGCTGGCGTGGACCTACGTTCGACCCGTAGGTTTTGAAAAATCCAACCTCGCTTTGATCGGGTCGATGATCATCGCTCCACCCTCAGTCGCACTCGCATGGGCGGCGACGCAACATCTCGGCAAACAGTGGCGCTACGCGGCGGCTCTAAGAGAGGATCACGAACTGATCACCACCGGTCCCTACAGTGTGGTGCGGCATCCCATTTACACATCCATGTTGGGCATGCTGCTGGCCACTGGTGCAGGCTATACATGGTGGCCGATGTTTGTTGCGGCGCTAATCTTCTTTTTGGTCGGCACCGAGATTCGAATCCATTCCGAAGAGCGCCTGCTCGCCGAGCGCTTCCAGGATTCTTTCGTTGCTTACCGCGCTCACGTCTCCGGCTACATCCCGTTCGTACGCTGATCGTCGGCGCGTTTCGACTATGCAGTCGCCAACTGCGCCTCAGCAGAACGCTCAACCTGCTGCTCGCCGCGCCCACGCCGCCCGCCACGTTCGCTCTCGCCGCCGCCAAGCCGCACCGAGACCACCTTCGATACGCCGGGCTCCTGCATCGTCACACCATAGATCATGTCCGCCGCCTGCATCATGCGCTTGGAGTGCGTCACGATCACAAACTGCGTCGTCGCCGCCATGGTCTTGATCATCTCCGCAAGTCGGCCTACGTTCGACTCATCGAGCGGCGCATCGACTTCGTCGAGTACGCAGAAGGGGCTCGGCTGATAGCGGAAGATCCCAATCAGAAGCGACAGCGCGGTCAGCGCCTTTTCGCCGCCCGAGAGCAGCAACACATTCTGTAGCTTCTTGCCCGGAGGCGAAGCCACGATGTCGATGCCGCTGTCGATAGAGTTCTCCTCATCGGTCAGCTTCATGAACGCCTGTCCGCCGCCGAACAACTGCCCAAAGGTCACGCCGAAGTTCTCATTGATCTTGCCGAATGCTTCATCGAACTTCGTCCGCGAGATCTGGTCAATCTCTTTGATCGTCGATTGCGTGTTCTCGATCGAGTCGAGCAGGTCTTTGCGCTGCGTCTCGAGGAACTCATGCCGCTGCGCAGCTTCCTGGTACTCTTCGAGCGCCATCATGTTGACCGGGCCCATCGCTTCGAGCTTCTGCTTCAGGCCGCGGCACGCTTCCTCTTCCTCGGGCAGCGCACTCGCCTCGATGCGCGCGATCTCAGAGTCCTCACGCAATGCGGACGCTTCGACGCCCAGGTCGTTCACACACGCCTCTTCGATATGCTGCAAATCCGAAGCCAGCTTCGCCGCCTGCGCGCTCCGCTCGCTCTTTGTCTCGCGCAACGCCTCGGTCTGGACACGCGCCGCCTTCAGTGCATCTTCGATCTCGGTAAGCGAAACCCGCAGCACCTTCGCTTCTTCGCTCCAGCGCGCGGCTTCTTCGAGGGCCTGCTCACGGGCCTGCGAAAGCTGCTCGCGCGTCACGCCAAGCTGCTCGTTTTCTCGCGAGCGCTGTTCGCGCTCAGCATTCGCCGCGCTTAGCTGCTGCTCCAGTTGCTGCACCCGCTGCGCCAGATCGCCATACATGCGATCGATACGTGCGAAACCCATCTCCGCGCCGCGCCGCCGCTCTTCCAGTCCCGCCAGTTCTGCCGAAACCGCCGAAGCCTCGCTCTGCGCCGCCTCGCGTGCGCCGCGCAACTCTTCTACTGAACGCTGCAACTCGCCGAGCAATGCTTCCGCACCTTCGTGTTCAGTCTCAAGCCGCCGCGTCTCTTCGCGCCTGTTCGTGATGAACTCGTCCTTCACCCGGCGTGCATCTTTATTGCGCTCAGTCTCGATCGTCCACTGCTGCGCGCGGCCCTCAAGCCGACGCACTTCAGCATCCATCTGCCGCAGCGCTGCGGTGTGGTTCGCGCTCTCGCGCTCCGCATTGCGCCGCTCTTCGCTCTTCGCCTCGGAAACTCGAGTCAACTCGGCGATCGCCTTCGCCAGCGAAGCCGCAGCCACATCCGCGGCGCTCAACTCCGCCTCGACCGTCTCCAGCTTTTTCTGCGTATCGCGCAACTCACGCTTCAGCGCCAGCGGCCCTTCCACGCTCGGCTTGCCGCCAGTCACGGTCACGTTATGGAAGCACTCGCCAGAGGGCGCAAGGAAAAACGCATTCGGATTTTCCAGAGCCAAAGTCCGCGCCGTCTCCGCATCCGAAGTGACATACCCCTCGCGCAGCTTGGGCAAAATCACTTCCAGCGACGATCCAAAACCGTCCAGCACCCGAATGCAGTCCTTGAGCCGCACCACGCCGCCGCGCTGGTCATAGCTGTCGGCTACGGCGTAACTGCCCACCGCTGCGCCGGCGGCAAAGGAAAACTTCGCCTGCGCGTCTTCCGGATGCACCAGGAATGTCGCACGCCCATCCACGTCATGCTTCAGCAACCGCATGCCTTCGTTCGCTGAGTCCCAGCTCTTCACTACAACATAATTCAGTTCGTCGCGAAGAAATTCGTCGACGACCTCTTCATATTGCCCATCCACTTCGAGAAAATCGGCCAGCGTCCCTGCCGGAGCCAGCGCCCCGCCCATCGAATTTTGCCGCAGCAGGTTCCTCACCGTGTCGGTCGAATAGCTGTGATCGCGAATCAGCGACTCCAGAGAATTCCTGCGCCCACTTAACGTCGCATGTTCGGCGCGAAGCTGGTCCCCGCGCCGCTTGGCCTCAGCTTCTTCGCTACGCTTCGCGGCGATCTCAGAACGCAGCTCACCAATCTCCTGCTCCAACCGCTCGAGCGTCGCCGACACCGATTCAAAGTTCATCGACAACTGCCCGCGCTCCGCGCCCAGCGCATCGAGATCGCGATGCGCCGCAGCCATCTCCGTCGCCAGACGGCTCGCCTCGCGCTCCAGAGCAGCCAAAGCCTCCTCTGCCTGCGAAGTCTGGTTGCGCGCCTGTGCCGCCTGCTGCAGTAACTGCATCGCCTGCCTGCGCCCTGTCTCCAGCTTCTGCTCAGCGGCACCAACAGCCTGCGCCACATCGCGCACCTGCTGCTGCTTCTGCTGCGCCTGCTCGCGGAAGTTCGCCGCCTCCGCGGCCGCTGTTTCGAGGAAGGTCCGCTGCCCGTCGCGCTCCGCAGTCAGGCCATCCAGGTGCTGCTTCGCCTGGCCAAGCTCAGCCGAACCGGCCGTCGTGCGCGAGTCGAGTTCAGCGATCCGCTCTTCATTCGAACTCTGCCGCGAGACCGCGCGTTCCAGTTCAACCGCCGCCTGGCTCGCCTTAGCCGACACTTCCTTTGCGCTGATATCCAGCGCGTAACCGCGAGCGGTTCCGGTCGAGTATTCGCCTTGCAAGGCATCCACCTGCGCGCTATGCCCATCAATCTCAGTGCTCAACGCGGCAATCTCTTCCGCCAGCGCTACCTGCTCCGCATCCGTCGTCGCGACCTTGCTGGCCAGCACCACGCGCAGCCTCGCGCGCATCTCATCACGCAGCGCGCCATATCGCTCCGCTTTCGCCGCCTGCCGCTTCAGCGAAGCCACCTGCTTCGAAACTTCCTCAAAGATGTCGTTCACGCGAGCCAGGTTCTGCTTCGACTGCTCCAGCCGCAACTCAGCAAGACGCTTCTTGGTCTTGAAGCGCGTAATCCCGGCAGCCTCTTCGATGATCGCGCGGCGGTCATGCGGCTTCGAGCTCAGCAACTGTCCAATTCGCTCCTGCCCGATGATCGCGTACGACTCCGGCCCCAGGCCGGTGCCCATAAAGATGTCCTGAATATCGCGCAGCCTGCACAGTTTCCCATTCAGCAGGTATTCGCTGTCGCCGGTGCGGAAGAGCCGCCGCGAAATCACAATCTCGCCCCGCTGCGGAGTGCTCTGGAACTTCCGCCGCCGAATCTTCAGCACAACGTCGTTAGTGGCCTCGTGAGTGGCCTCGTGGCCAGCCTGAGCGTTTTCGTCCCCGGAAATTCCATCCGACCTCTTCGCCTCGCCCTCAAAGGTCTGCCCCGGCTGCGCTTCAGCGATAATCTCTTCCGCCTCAGCCGCTTTCGCCGCGCGAACGGCTTCCTCATTCCAGTCGTCGCCCTCAACTACGTCGGCCGGCATCTCATCGTGAATCTCGATCTCCGGCGCCAGCGGCAAGGGGCCGTCGTATGCCTCCGGATCGATCAACGTCAGCGAAACCTCGGCCATCCCCAGCGGCTTCCGGTCCCGCGTACCGGCGAAGATCACGTCCTCCATCTTGCCGCCGCGCAGAGACTTGGCGCTTTGCTCGCCCAGCACCCAGCTCACGCCGTCCAGGATGTTCGACTTGCCGCAGCCATTCGGCCCCACAACCACGGCAATTCCGTGGCCCGGAACCTGCACCTCGGTGCGGTCGCAAAACGACTTGAACCCGAGAATCTGGATCTTTTTCAGTTTCAACATGCGTCGACAACCTGTTCTGCGAAAGTCCTCTGTGGAAGGGATTCATGGACTTCGCCGAGGGAAATGCCCCTGAGAAAATGCTATCGCCCGCTATTGGCGGGGTCAACATGGACAACGCTACATCTTGTGGATAAGGCGTCCCAACCTCTATATATCCGGGTATCACCGCAGATTCGCACCGAACAGTCCCCGAGTTTTCCCGATCGTACTCTCCGCCCATGCCGATTACCGGTGAATTTCTCAACAGCGCGATTACTTCTTGGTCGGCCGCACCAGCACCTCGCTGATAAAACTCTGCGGAGCTTGAGTCACCAGCATCGCCACAATCGCCGCAACATCCTCGGGCTGGATTTTGGTCGCCGGGTCCTTCGCACCTTCCCCGCCTCGCCCAAATCCCGTGTTCACCGATCCCGGCGCCACCACCGATACCCGAATGCCGTAGGGCCGAAGCTCCTCGGCCACCGAATACGTCAGCCCATTCAACCCCCACTTCGATGCAGAGTAAGCCGCGCCGTTTGGCAACGGGTTTTTGCCTGCCAGCGACGAAATATTCACGATGTGGCCGTCTCCCGCCTCAATCATCAACGGCGCCAGCGCGCGGATCATTAAGAATGGAGCGCGCAGGTTTGTCTCCATCAACGCGTCCCAATCGTCAACAGCCATCTCATGCAGCGGCCGCCCCTGGTTCCCCGTCCCGGCGTTGTTCACCAGGATGTCGCAGCGCCCATATTCCGCGCGCACCCGCCGCCCCAACGCGTCAACCGCCTCCGGGCTCCGCAAATCGCAGGGCATTCGTTCCGCCGCGCCGCCGCCGGCGATAATCTTGGCGCAGATCGCCTCAAGCCGGCTGGCATCGCGGCCCACCAGTACCGCCGTCGCCCCCATTTGGGCCAGACGCAGAGCGATCGCGCGGCCAATTCCTCGGCCCGCCCCGGTGACCACGGCCACCTGTTTGCCCAATTCACCACCCACCGCAGCTGTCATCACTGATTCACCTTGTCCATTGCCACTTGTCTCAAAATTGAGCGATCGGGTTCATCCACCCAGGTGAGAAATAAGCATTCCGGCGAATCTCCCGTTGCCAGAATCGTTCATCTCACAGATATTGGTAGATGCGGTCCTCAAACACTTTGCTTGTCACTTACTTCAGTGCTTCATATAATCCAGCAATCAACTTGCCGAGTCGAACGTTTACCGACGGTCGGTTCATGTTTTAAAGTTTCTCCGGTATCGCATACCGCGCATGCGGCTGTGAAACAAGAAGTTCCCAGGAGCGTTAGATGAAGAAGTTCGCTTTAGCTTCCGTGTTGGCTATCGCCACCAGCACACTCGGCACAATGCCTGCCGCCTATGCGCAAACCCCCAATTGTTCAGACCAGCTTACGATCAAGGATCCGGCTGAGTTCAACACATATCAAAATGCGATAGGCCAGGGCAGCCCGGCTGCCAAGGCAGCAGCGATTGAGGATTTTCTGACCCGGTATCCCAATACCGTGGTCAAGGGCACTACGCTGACGACCTTGCTCACGACCTACCAGCAGGCCAACGACTCTCCCAACATGCTCAAGACCGCCAAGAGATTGTTGGATGCCGATCCCACCAGCCTGCGCGCTGCCCTGGTCTATGTCTACCTCACCAACCAGCAGGCTAAAGCGAAAGCGGCGACCGACGCCGCCGGCGCCCAGCCGATGTTCGACGATGCCGCCAAAGTCGCCGATGCCGCGTTGAAGGTCACCGCGCCCGTCCCATGTTCCGGTATCACTCCCGATGATTTCGCCAAACTGAAGGCCGCCACCACCCCGATATTTCTGAGCGCCGTCGCCACCGACGATGTAGCTAAGAAGGATTACAAGGACGCGATCACCAACTATCAGGCGGAGCTGAAGTCCTATCCCGACCTCAGCGCTCAGGCCGGAGCTCCCGGTATCAATGAGACCTACATGCTCGGTCAGGCCTACGTGCAGGAAGACCCGAAAGATCTTCCCGCCGCCATCTTTTATCTCGAGCGCGCTGCGCAATACGCGCCCGCGTCCGCCAAAGACAGCGTCGAGCAGGCTGCCGAATACTGGTACAAGAAATACCACGGCGGCATGGACGGCTTCGACGCGATCAAGCAGCTAGCCCACGACAACGCTACCCCGCCGGAGTCCTACAAGCCCACCCCGGCGCCGCCGCCGCCCTCGCCGGAGACGTTGGCCCACAATGCTCTCTTTCCGCCATCAGGGCCACCCACCGACATCAAGACCATGGCGCTCTCTGACAAGGAGTTCGTTCTTGCCAACGGCAACCAGGCCGACGCCGACTCAGTGTGGGCAACGATGAAGGGTGTCCTCACCCAGGTTCCCGGAGTCGTCATTCAGGCGACCGCCGATTCGGTGCAACTAGCTGTCTCTCAGGACGCCCAACAGTCCAAGACCGCCGACTTCACCGTCAACATGACCAAGCCGCTGACCGACATCCCCGCAATCGGCAGCAGCGTGAAGTATGACGCCACCTTCGACTCCTACACCAAGACCCCGCCCATGATCATCATGAGCGGCGGTTCGGTTCCGGCGGCGCCGAAGAAAGCGCCGGTTCACCACACCACTCATCACTAGGCGTCAGGTAACATAGAACGAAACCAGGAAAGGCAGCCGCATGGCTGCCTTTCCTGTCTTTTAGCTGATGCCAGGCCCAATCCCAATCCGCGCCGCTTTTGTCGCGACTCTTCTTGCGTTCGGGATCGCCGCCATGGTGCACCTCGCCAATGCGCAAACCTCTTCAGCCTCATTCGGACAAAAAGACTCCCAGCTGTCTGTTCCCCTGATTTCCTCGCAGCAAATGGCCCCCGAAGACCGGGCAGCGGCCCAAAGCTGGCAACCGGCCATCGCCCAATCGGCGCAGTTCTTCGGTTACACCTTGGATTCTTCCTACACCTATCGCGAGATCGCCTGCCCCGCTGCTCCGCGGCATTTGCTGCTCGCCTACGAGGCGGCTTCAGCGAATGGCTCGATCTCCCGTTTCACTGCCATCGTGGGGCGCGGAGCAGAAGAGGAAACTGCGGGGAGCCATCCGGTAGCTCAAATCATCCCCATCTTGCACTTTGGCATAGTGCCCTTCATTCCCGCCATCGCTAACCCCCACTCGATCGAAGTCTTCAACGCCGCAATCTCTCCGGCGCCCAGCGCCACCGAGGTCTTGTCGGCGGACCAGGCCGGGAACCAACCGCTCCTCCTGCGCTCGCTCTGCTATCTCGCCATGGTCGGAGAAGAGCCCGCCTCATTGGGCCCCTCGTCGGCTGACCTGGCAACCATCCACGCGCCTGTTCCGACGTTGGTCTTTGAAAATAAGGGAAAGATTCTCCAGCAGGTCTCCATTCGAAGCAGCCAGAACTCGTATCAGGTCTGGGCGCTGACCTTCCAGTCCGGCGGCAAGCTGCTGACCGCGACCCGGCAGGAACACCCCATCGACCGCACGCCGCTCGTACTCAATGCCGCGAACAACGGATCGCCAGCAGGCTCTACAGGCGCGACCACTATTTCTACCGGTGCTGCCCAGATATCTTCTCCGGCGCTGGCCCCGACGCCGATGCCTCCGCCAGCCGCTACCGCCTCAGCCGCGATAGCCCCGGCGGCGGCGGAATCCACCCCGACGGAAGTCGCCGCTCCAACTCCGGCGACAGCAGCAGCGGCTGCGATACCAGCTCCCCCCGTACCTCCAGCCAATCCGCCGGCAGTTGTGGCCTCAACCCCGGTCGCGACATCGGTCGTTGCAACCCCGGCAGATACGGCCAAGGTTGAGCGCCCCCAACCTGCGCCCCTGCCTCCGCCTGCCGAAGCCCCGGCTCCCATCACCGAACCGGTGTCAACGCCGGTTTCTGCGCCAGCCACATCGACATGGCCGAGCCACCACCGCCTCAGCCTGCGCCCCTATCGGCGCCGACTCCGCCAAAACCGGTCGCCGCCGTTTCAACACCTCAGCCGCTATCGCCTCCGGCAGCTCCAGCGCCAACGGCGGCTGCTGCCCACACAGCGAATTCCGTGCCTCCAGCGCCGGCCGTCGCTTTCGCCGCCACGGCGCCCGTGGTCAAGCCGTCCCTTCCGATGCCCCCGGGTCGTTTTATCCCCAATCCGCCGCAGCCGCCGAGCAGGTTCATCCCCAACTCCGCGCTCAAGACACCGCCGCACCTGCCCCAATAGAACTCACCCCTTGGCGCGGCAGTAGACGGCGTTTCTTCCGAAATATAGGCTGGGCGGGCGGACTTTCAGTCGCCGTGCCTCGGGATGAAGCTGCTCACCGCCCTCTACGCGACCGTTACTTTTCTCTCTGCGTTTCTCCTTTTTCTGCTCGAGCCGATCGCCGCCCGCCAACTGCTTCCGCTCTTCGGCGGTTCCGCCGCGGTCTGGACCACCTGCCTGGTCTTCTTTCAGTGCGCCCTGCTCGCCGGCTACTCCTACGCCCACCTGCTGGCCACGCGCCTGACTCCGCGCGCCCAGGCCGTCACGCACATCGTCGTGCTGACCGCGGCCATCCTCAGCCTGGAAGTCCGCCTCAAGCCGAACGCGGACGCGATCACCTGGCATCCCATCTTCGCGCTCCTCTGGCTGCTCACGGCGACGATCGGTTTGCCCTTCCTCGCCCTGGCTTCGACTAGCCCGCTGCTGCAATCCTGGCACGCCCGTGCCCGGCGCAAGAACCCTGCACCCTGGTGGCTCTACGCCCTCTCGAACGCTGGCTCGCTGCTCGCGCTCCTGCTGTACCCCTCAATCGTCGAGCCAGCTCTCGCGCTGCGATCGCAGGTCGTGGCATGGGACGCAGGCTTCTGCCTCTTCGCCGCGCTCTGCGCAGCGCTGGCCCTCCAGCATCGGCGCAGCCCCGCCGCTGAGCCAGTCCCAGCCAATGTCGCAGCCTCCGAATCCCCAGTTCACACCACCGCCTCAGTCCTCTGGATACTTCTTCCGGCCTGCGCCTCGATGCTGCTTTGCGCGGTCACCAACCACCTCGGCGAGAACATCGCATCCATCCCCCTGCTCTGGATCGTCCCTCTCGCCGCCTATCTGCTCAGTTTCATCATCGCCTTCACATCGGAGCGTGCGTGGCCGCGCTTCCTCTCCGCGCGGATGCTCGCCCTCACCCTCGCGATCTTTGCCTATCTGCTCTATACCAGCCGCACCGCGCTGCCTCTCCAAATATCCATCCCGATCTACACCGCTGCGCTCTTCTTCGCCTGCTTGTATTGCCATGCCGAGCTCTATCGCCTTCGCCCGTCCGCCGCGGCGCTCACCCGCTACTATCTGCTCATCTCGCTTGGAGCCGCGCTCGGCGCAATCTGGGTCGGCGTCGTCGCGCCGAATATCTTCTACGCCAACCACGATCTCGCGATAGCCGTCATCGTCGTCGCGGCGACCGCCCTCGCGGCCAGCTGGCGATCCGGCTGGACCGCTCGTCTCGTGTGGACTTCCGCAGCTATCGCCCTCGTCTACGTTGCTTTCTTCCAGGCGAAGGTCCTCGGGGAAGACACGCTGGTCGAGCTGCGCAGCTTTTACGGTTCGCTGCGTGTCACCGAGACTCACCTGCCGCCCGAAGCTGAGACCACCCGCACCCTTTATCACGGACGCATCCAGCACGGCACGCAGCTCTTCGGCAACGGTTTGCGCACCCAGCCTTCGTCCTACTACGCCCACGACTCCGGAGTCGGCCTCGCCCTCGATCTTTGCTGTTCCGCAGGCAGCGGTGAAGATCACCCTCGTCGCATCGGAGTCGTAGGTCTCGGCACCGGCACACTCGCCGCCTACGGCAAGCCCGGCGGCGAGATCACCTTCTACGAGATCGACCCCCTCGTCGAACGCCTCGCCCGCGCGCTCTTCACCTATCTGCGCGATTCGCAGGCGGCGGTTCGCATCGTTCCCGGCGACGCGCGCCTCTCCCTCGCCCGCGACAAAACCTCGCCGCCCTACGATGTGCTGGTGCTCGACGCCTTCTCCGGCGACGCAATCCCGATTCACCTGCTGACCGCGCAGGCCATCGCTCTCTATCGCCGCCATCTTCAACCCGGCGGAATCCTCGCCATCCACATCTCCAGCCAATACCTCGACCTGGCGCCCCAGCTCGCCCTGCAGGCCGAGAACGCCGGACTGCAAGCAGTGCTCATCCACTCCAATGCCGACGACGCGCGAGGCATCTTCGCCGCCGATTGGGTGCTCATGACCGCCGACCCGAATTTCTTGCGCCGCCCCGAGATCGCCAACGCCGCCCAGCCGCTCCGGCGGATCCCCGGCCTGCGCCTCTGGAGCGACGACTACTCCTCGCTGCTGCCGCTGCTCAAGTGGAGAGGCCGCTTCGCATCCGGCACGAAACCATAACCACGCTTGCCCTCGCGCCATTAGCAATTCTCGATTTCGCGCCAATCGTGATAGAGTTGCCAAAATTCATTTGGAGATAGCAATGCTGCGCCTGCAAGACTCTGTGTGGCGTTCTCTTTTCACTCGATCCGCACTCCCCTGGTTAGGCATTTGCATGTGCGGGCTTCTCTTGTCAGCCGGTCTCCCGGCCTTCGCAGTTGCCTGCAAGGTTGCTGCCGCGCATGTCCCGTCTGAAGCCGAGTCCGCATTCCTCAAAGGCGACTTCGATCGGGCCGTGACCCTCTACCAGGCTCAGTTGAAGCTCAAACCCGACGATCCCGAGACCATCAACGGACTTGTCAATGCCTTACTCCGCCAGCAAAAGGTCACGCAGGCAGCTGCCGCGGTCGAGAAGGGTCTCGCCACCCAACCCAAGTCAACCGTTTTGTTGACCGCCAAAGCCGAAGTCCTCTATCGCCAGGGAACTCCGTGGCTCGCTGGAGATGTCGTCGAAGACACGGTTCGTCAGGACCCCTGTAATGCTCGTCTTCATCTCGTCCATGCTCGTCTCTTACGCTTGAGCTCCTTCTACGCGAGCGAGCAGAAAGAGCTGCGCATCGCTCACCAGCTCGATCCATATGATCCTGCGATTCGCCGCGCATGGATCAACACTCTTTCCACCAAACAGCGTATCGCCGAGCTACAACAATATCTCGCGTCTCCCACCGGCGATGATCCTGAAGCGATTCGCAACTTGAAGACGTACCTGGAGTCGCTCCAAAAGCGCGTCACCGAGCCCCGCAAGAGCTGCCGGCTGGTCTCCTCCACCAATTCCACCGAGATACCCTTCGCAATGCTGATGGCCGACGCCACTCACATCCGCGCCTTCGGCCTCGAAGTCAAGTTGAACGATCGCAACGCCCGGCTCGAGATCGATACCGGCGCCGGCGGTATCCTCGTCAGCCGCTCTGTCGCGCAACGTGCCGGCCTCAAACCGTTCGTCGAAACCGAAGTCGGCGGAATTGGCTCCGCTGGAGAGAGAAAAGGCTACGCCGCGTATGCTGACTCCATCAAGATCGGGTCGCTCGAGTTCCATGACTGCATGGTCGAGGTCGTCAACTCCAGGAACGTCATGGATGACTCTGACGGGCTGATCGGGATGGACGTGCTTGCCGGCTTTCTCGTCACCCTCGACTATCCGATGCGCAAGATCGAACTCGGGCCCTTGCCGACGCGCCCGACCGACGTGAGTCCGCAGACCCCAGCGCTCAACACCGGCGAAGGAAGCGACGACGAGGACGATATCGCGGCCAGCGGCAACCAGCCCGCCGCAAAGGATGCATCCGCAAGGCCCTCTGTCGCCACTGCCACTACACCAAAGGGCCCGCAAGACCGCTATATCGCACCCGAGATGAAGAGCTATACCAACGTCTTCCGTGTCGGGCACCAGTTGATGATCCCTACCTCACTGAATCAGGCCACGAATCCGCGCAAGCTCTTCATTCTCGATACGGGTTCCTTCTCGACCGCCATCTCGCCCGATGCCGCTCGAGAAGTCACCAAGCTTCATGGCAACGCCATGAAGGTTAAGGGCATCAGTGGAGAAGTAAAAGATGTCTACTCGGCAGACAACGTAACTTTTTACTTCTCTAATCTCGAGCAGAAGGGCCGCGATATCGTTAGCTTTGATGTTTCCAAAATCAGCCAGAACGTTGGCCTTGAAGTCTCAGGCCTGATTGGGGCCAACACTCTCGGCCTGCTTACGATGCACATCGATTACCGCGACGGATTGGTCAAGTTCGACTACGATCCAAACCGCGGCTATCACCCTTGGGGATTCTGAAGGGCATCGTCGGCTCCATATTCCTCAAGTGTAGGAATGTGACAAAATGGCTGCGGAAACCTATGCGCAAATTCGTAACAGCCCTAGCTCTGATCTTCACCGCCGCGATTGCCCAGTCACAGCCGAAATCCAGCGAGCTTCAGGTCTACTTCATCGACGTCGAGGGCGGCCAATCGACCCTCTTCGTCACCCCCGCCGGAAAATCGCTGCTCATCGACACCGGATGGTCCGGCAACAACGGCCGCGACGCCGACCGCATCGTTGCGGCCGCCAAAAGCGCGGGCATTACAAAGATCGACTATGCGCTCATCACGCACTATCACGTCGATCACGTCGGCGGAGTACCCCAACTCCTGCAACGCATCCCTGTCGGCGAATTCTTCGATCACGGAGAGAACCGCGAGCTGACCCCACAAGTCACCGGCGACTACAACAATTACAAGCAGGCTCTCGCGACCGCCCATATCAATCGCGTTACCGCCAAACCCGGCGATGTGCTGCCCGTCGAGGGATTGCATGTGCAGGTCATCAGCGCCGATGGCAACCTCATCGACAAACCGCTCCCCGGAGCAGGCCAGCCGAATCCGTATTGCGCCAGGTCAGAAACCCGCCCCGCCGATCAGACTGAAAACGCGCGCTCCCTCGGCACGCTCATCACTTTCGGCAAACTCAGGATCCTCGATCTCGGTGACCTCACCTGGGACAAAGAAATGCAGCTCATGTGCCCCGACAACAAGATCGGCCACATCGACATTCTCATCGTCTCGCACCACGGCTGGTATCAGAGCTCGAGCCCCGCGCTGGTCGATGCGATCGGCGCGCGCGTTGCGATTATGGATAACGGCGAGAAGAAAGGCGGATCGACGCCCACCCTCGACACCATCCGCAAAGCCCCCGGCCTCGAAACGCTATGGCAGCTGCATTATTCCGATGAAGGCGGCGCCAAACACAACACCGCCGAGGAATACATCGCCAACCTCTCCGGCGGGACGGACGCTGGCAATTACCTCAAGCTAACCGCCAGCCCTGCGGGAAGCTTCACCGTCTTCAACCCGCGTACGAACCAGACAAAGACCTACGCGGCAAAGTGAGCAGCTCCTGGCCCGTTAGCTGAATGAACCCAAGCCTCGAAGAACTCGCAAGCAACTACGCTCAGATGAGCGAGTCAGAATTGATGGACATCGCCCGTTCCTACGACTCGCTGACTTCGTTTGCGCAGTCTGTATTGCGCGCCGAGTTCGCCAGGCGTCATCTCGATCCGCCGACGATCGACGACATCGTAACTCCAGCCGACGTCGGCCCCGGCTTTATAACCGTCCAACGCTACCGCGATCTTTCCGAAGCGATCGTTGCTCGTTCGCTCCTGGAATCTGCGGGAATCCACGCATACCTGCGCGATGAGAATCTCGTCCGCCTCGAATGGCAGATTTCCAATTTCATAGGAGGGATCCGGCTGCAGGTTGAGCCCGCTGACGAAGCTGCCGCAGCCGAGATATTGAGTCAGCCCATCCCTGACAAGGTTCCCTTCGACGTGGAGGAAGACTTCGCTCAGCCTCTCTGTCCTCGATGCGGTTCGACCGACATCACATTTCAAGGGTCGTCGCGAGGCGCGGCACTCGCTTCGCTCTACTTCTTGTCTCTGCCGCTTCCGCTCGGCCAGCAGACGTGGATTTGCAACCACTGCGATGCACGCTGGACTGACGACCGAGACGACCCAGCGGAACCACAAGGGCCGCGCGCCTCTTAAAGAATTGTTCTCAGCCTCGCTGCCCTAGAACGAAAACTTCGCCGCAACCTGCAGAATTCGCGGACTCGCCGCGCTCACTGCCTGCCCAAACGTCGTGCTCCCAATATCTCCGTCGACCGAAGAGGGCCCAAAGAACTGCGTGTGGTTGAAGACATTGAAGGCCTCTACTCTGAAGAGAAGCGCCTTCGACTCGGTAAGCGCCAGGTTCTTCGAAACGGCGGTATCGAAATTCCCCGAGCCCGGCCCATAGAAGAAACGCCGCTTCGCATCGCCCGGAGTCCCCAGCGCATTCATGCTGAAGGCGCCCGTGCTGAAGTAGTTGTTCCCATTCGTCCTCGGATTGTGGTTCAGGTGCAGAGAACCGCCGTTATAGTCCGGCTCATCGATGCTGCTGTTGTTCACCCCGTTGGGATTCGTCCCCAGCAGCGAGTTATCGCCATTGTTCACCATCAACACCGGAAAGCCCGTGCTGAAACGCGTGATGCCGGAGATGTCCCATCCAGTCGTCCAACGATTCGAGCGCTTGAAGAGCTCATCGAAGGGAAGCTGATAGTCATAGCTGACGACGAAGTTATGCTTCACATCGAACGAGGAAAGCGCGTAACTCAACGCCGGATTGATGGGGTTGACTTCTTCACCTACATTTGAAGACTGATCCAGCGACTTGCCATAGGTATAAGCGCCAAAATACTCAAGCCGCCCGCTGGTATGCCGCGCACTCAGCTCCAGCGCGTTGTAGTTGGCGTGGCCGATCGTGGTCTGCAGCGCATTGCTGCCAAAGTTCGGGCCCAGTTGAGTACGCGTCCCATTCACCGTCTGTCCCGCGGCCGTCACATAGACATTGCTCTCGCCAAAGGCGCCGCAGGTCGCCGATCCCGGAGCCACCTGGCTCGTCTGGCTCAGGCTCAGGCAAAGCGCCGGGTCGCCATAGTTCTCCGCGATCAGCACCAATTGACTATGGCTCGACGTCCCAACATAGCTCGCGCTCAAGACCGTGTTCGGACCAGCCTGCCGCTCAATCGAGAACATCCATTCCTCTGTGTAAGGAATCTTGTTATGGATGCTGTAGCCGGGAATGCCGCTGATCGGCTCAAAGGTGCTCCAGTCAAAATTGGCGTCCGGATTATTCTTCGAGCTATTTAAAGGCGCGAAGGTATAGGGGAATGGCTGGCCGAAATCCTGCCCGTTCGACGCCGTCACAAAAGGCGTCGCAAACAGCGGCGGCGCGGGACTGCTGTACGTGGTTCCATAGGGCGCATTCGCCGCCAGGATGCCAATCGTCAGCGCCTCGATTGAAGTATAGAAATTGCCAAAGCCGGCGCGAACACTGGTCGTCCCCGCCGAGCCAAGAACCTTACCCAGGAAGCTATCGGAGTCGGCAGTCGGCGACCAGGCCAGGCCCACACGAGGAGAGAAATTCAGATTGCTCACTGGAGCCAGCGTCCGCGAAACGCCAGGATCGCCGGGATACAGAATCCCCGCCGGAGCGCCCGGAAAAACAACCGACTGCCCGCCCGGAACAAAGGTCGATATCTGGTTATATTTCTCCGTCCACGGAGCGATACGGTCCCAGCGCAGCCCATAATTCAGCGTTAAGTTCGGCATCACATGCCAGCTATCCTGGGCAAACAGGCCAACATACTTGTTCCGCGAGTAGAAAGGATTCAATTGGCTCTGGTTATATTGGCTCGGCACGCCAATCAGGAAATCTGCGAAATCCACCCCGGTCTCGCTCCCGGAGAAAACAAAGTTCCCATTAAACTGCGCAATCGGATCGGCATTGACCTGGTCGGCGTGAAAGTCCGCTCCAAACTTCAGCGAGTGCTGTCCGAGGACTTTGGCAAAGGTATCTGAAACCTCGTAAGTATTGTTAGTTTGAATCAGCTCGTTCGCCGCCGCGCCAATCGAATAGCCGTTGAAGTTGACGTTCTCGACCCCCTCACCCTTCGGATCAAGCGGAACGATGCTCGGCGACCCATCCGCATTCACAAAGCCCTGCGAAGTCAGGCTCACTCCCAATCCGCCAACCGGAACGCCAAGGTTGGTGTAGTCGCGCATATAGCTGAAGTGAAGCTCGTTCACCGCAGTTGTGCTGAGGGTCTTGGTGTCGCCCAAAGCAATGAGTTGCGCGCGCCCATTGGTCAGCGCATTGAAGCCCGGAACACTGGCCCCGCTTTGCGCGACAGGGTAAGGATTGTCCAGCGTGAAGTTGTCGATGAAGTAGTAGGCCGAGATCAGTCCGAATCGTCCGCTGTCCAGATCGAGCCGCGCCGCACCCTTGTCGTCGGTGAGCCCTTGATTATAAGAAGAGGTCGCGAAGGTCCCATTCGCCGTATTCGGCGCGGGAATATACTGCAGCAGATTCGACCCCGGCCCCGACCACGCCCGCTGCGGAATCGTCGCATTGGGAAAGACGCATACCGTCGAACTCGCACAGCCAGGCACATAATATGGTTCACCCGCCACCACGTTGTAGCCAAGCGTCTGCGTCAGTTGATTGGCGAAATAGGGTCCGCTCACAATGCCCGTGAGTTGACTCGACACGTCGCTCAGATTGCCGGTGCGGTCGGTCGCCGAAGGAACGCTGATGCTGCCGGTATCGATCCCTTGCGTTTGCCGCGTCCCTTGATAATCCATGAAGAAGAACAGCTTGTTACGCAGAATCGGTCCGCCAAATGTCCCGCCAAACTGGTTCTGCACAAACTCCCCGCGGGTGGGCGAAAAGTAATTGCGCGCATCCAGGTCGGTATTGCGGAGAAACTCGAAGACGCCGCCGTGAAAGCTGTTCGTGCCCGACTTGGTGACCACATTGATCTGGCCGCCGCTGAACTCGCCATACTCCGCGTCGAAATTGTTAGTGAGTATCCGGAACTCGGCGATCGAGTCAAGGTTGGGAATGATCGCCGTGCCTTCATTTACGTCCTCCTCCGCGTTGCTGCCGTTCACCAGGAAGACATTCGCGAATTCGCGCTGTCCATTGATCGAGAGCGTCCCGGGGTTCAACGTCCCCGAGGGCGAGAGCGTCACTGCACCCACGTCCTGCACGGTGTCGGAAGTGATCGACGTCTCCGGGGCCACGCCAGGCTGCAAGGCCATCAGATCGGTATAGCTTCTGCCATCCAGGGGGACCGAAGTCATCTGCTTGCCGCTGATCACCTCACCCATCTGCGTACTGACCGTCTCGACATGCAGCGCGTTATCGCTCACGCTGACCGTCTGCGCAACACCGCCTAAAGCAAGCGTCGCATCCTCGGTGAGCGCCGCATTGGTGTCGAGCACGATGTCTTTGCGCTCATAAACGCCAAAGCCAGTTGCCCGGATATCCAGCTCGTAGCGCCCCACCGGCAACACCGGCAACGCATAATATCCCTTGCTGTCGGTCTGCGTCTGATGGACCGCCCCCGTTGCCGTCTCGCGCACCGTAATCCGCGCGCCAGAGATCACTCTTCCAGCCGGATCCTTCACCGTCCCGGAGATGCCGCCACTGGTGCTGCCCCACGCGACAAGGCCGGGAAGAAGGACGATTGCCAGCCAAAAGGTCTTCTGAGAGACCGTGTTCAGCAAGCCTGTAATCGCGTCAGCGGCGTTGCAACCGCCCTTGAAAATCTGCCTCAATGACAAAACACAACCCTTTCTGGGCGCAGCAAGTTTCAACGCGCTGGAGAACGCTTTAGGAGACTTCTGCTGGTTGTAACCGGAAGGGAATCAGGCCTATATTGGCATCAGGCGGCCGTCACTTCCGCTTATCTTCGGGCCTTTGCGATCTCCGCCAAGAGTTTCCGCAAAGGCTCGTGGTTTTTGTGGGCGCTCGCCCACCGAAATTATCCATTTACGGCCGACTGCCACTGAAAGCCGCCTTTTCCCGCGACTGAATGGAATATACGACAAGTTTAGTCCGCATTGCAATGAGCAGCCGCTCAAACCCTGCGGAAAGATGTAATTTGTCTGTTAAACCGTCAAATCCACGCTCTCAGCGGCAAGAGCCGATTAGGCAAATTGCATTCCCGAGGGTCCTGGCGGAGTTCTTGCATCCTACCCAACACGCCATTGGCGAAGAATCAATAGACGGAGAGCAAAAGTATGCCGAAAGCCGAAGCAAAGACATTTACCCGCGAAGACCTGATCAAAGCCCTGAACGAAGACCTGTCCCGCGAATATCAGGCCATCATCGCCTACGTGAACTACTCCCAGGTGCTCAAGGGCGCTGCCTACATGAATATCGCCGACGAACTTGCCGTCCACGCCGCCGAAGAGCTCAGCCACGCCCTCCAGATCGCCAACCATATTGATTATCTCGGCGGAATGCCATCCGTCACTCCCAAGCCGGTCAAGACCTCAGAGAAGGCGGAAGAGATGCTCCGCTTCGACCTGGAAAACGAAAAGGAAACGATCCGCAACTACCGCCGCCGCATTCTTCAGGCAGATTCGCTGAACGAATTCGCGATTACTGAGAGCCTGCGCAATATCGTCGTCCAGGAACAGGACCACCTCATCGCGCTGGCAACAGCCCTCGGCATCGACCCGCCAAATCCCGGCATCGCCGATTGATCCATAAGCAGAAATCTAGAAATTGCCCGCTTCGGTCGGGCATTCTTTTTAGTGCGTAAGTTACAAAGGCCTGTAAGAAAAAGTGTCATCCTGAGCGTAGCGAAGGATCGGCGGTTTCAACGATGTACCCAGATATCACAGATGCGTTCTGAAGGGGCCCGGCTTCAGCCGGGCCATAAACTTCGGCTGGAGGTGGTGCTTCAGCCGCTGAGGGAAAATGCAATACGAGATTAGCTCTTCAGCACGGGCCGAATATGCAACTCGCGCAGCTGCGCGTCGCTCACCGTCGTCGGAGCATCCACCATCAAATCGATAGCCTTCGCCGTCTTCGGGAAGGCAATCACCTCGCGCAGACTCTGCGCCCCGGCCAGAATCATCGCAATCCGATCCAGACCCAGCGCGATGCCGCCATGCGGAGGCGTTCCATACTCCAGCGCATCAAGGAAGAACCCAAAGCGCGACTTCGCTTCCTCCGGGCTCATGCCCAGCGCGCGGAAGATCTGCTGCTGCACATCCTGGCGATGAATACGAATCGATCCCGAGCCCAGCTCTGTGCCATTCAGCACGATGTCATAAGCCAGCGATCGAACCGAGCCCGGATCAGAGGTAAGCCGCCCTGCTTTCAAATCGTCCTCATGCGGAGAAGTGAAAGGATGGTGCGCAAACGTCCAGCTCTTCGTCTCCTCATCCCACTCAAAGAACGGAAAATCCGTCACCCAAAGAAATTTGTAATCGTCGCTGTTACCTTTTTTCTCGAAGCGCTTATGCCGGTCGGCATATTTCTGTGCAATCGCTAAACGCACCGCCCCAGCCGCCTCAAACACCTGCCGTTCACGGCTCGAGAGCACGCCAGGTCCACGCTGCTCGCTCGTAGCTTCAACCGTATTCGCCGCCGCAACCAGCGCGAACAAATCGCCATCGACGCCGCCCGCCAGCTCCCGCACCTTCGCCATCGCATCCGGAAACATCTTTTCCAAACGCTTGAAATCGTCAAAGACCTTTGTCCCTTGCGAGGCCAGCTTCGCCGGATAGAGCAGCCGCAAATCATCGCGCTCTTTCCGCGAAAGCTCGCCCACCGCCGGAACATGCACCGCAACCACCGGTAGCGCCGGATTGACACCCAGCGATTCCAAATCGCCAGCCGCAAAGACCTCACGGACTTCGCGCAACTCAGGCAGGCGCAGGTCAGGCTTGTCGATGCCATAGCGTCGAATCGCCTCATCAAAGGTCATCCGCGGAAAGGGCGAGAGAATCGCGACGCCGGCCGCGGAGAATGCTGCATTGAGAAAGCCCTCAACCACCGCAAAAACCGTCTCCTGCTGCGGAAACGAAATCTCCAGATCGATTTGGGTGAACTCCGGCTGCCGGTCAGCGCGCAGGTCTTCATCGCGGAAGCAACGCGCAATCTGAAAATAGCGATCGCAACCCGAGATCATCAATATCTGCTTAAACAATTGCGGAGACTGCGGCAGCGCATAAAAATGCCCCGCATGAACGCGGCTCGGAACGAGATAATCGCGCGCGCCCTCGGGCGTCGATCGCGTCATGTAAGGAGTTTCAATCTCAAGAAATCCCTGACTCGAAAGATATTGGCGAATGGCGAGCGCAATGTCGTGCCGCACCTTGAGGTTGTGCTGCATCTCGGTGCGGCGCAGGTCGAGATAGCGATACTTCAGCCGCACCTCTTCATTCGTAATCGCATCTTCCGCCGGAGAAAACGGTGGCAGCTTCGCATCGTTCAACACCAGCAACTGCTCAGCGACAACTTCGATCTCCCCCGTATCCATCTTGGGATTGATCACATCTTTGCCGCGCAGCCGCACCCGCCCAATCGCCGCAACGACGTACTCGGGGCGAATCTGCTCGCCCTTCGCGTGGGCCTCAGCGCTGGTCTCAGCATCGAGCACCACCTGCGTGATGCCATAGCGATCGCGCAGATCGAGAAAGATCAAATTCCCATGGTCACGGCGCCGGTTAACCCAGCCCATCAAGATGACCGATTCGCCGGCCGACGGCGCGCGAAGTTCTCCGCAGTTATGCGTGCGTTGCAGCGTTCCTAAAAAGTCGAGCAAGTCTATTCCTATCGTGTCGCGGTCAATCACGGCCCGCGTTTTTGTTGGTGGAAGCCGGGGGCTTCAGCCCCCGGAATTACAGCAAGATCGAGAGGCCTTCAGGCCTGGGCCCTTCAAACCTCGCCGCCGAAGGGCGTAAACCTACTTCGTTAACGCCAACGTGAGCGCCTCACGCGCAATCTTCGTCTGTTCGCCGCTGGCAAAATTCTTAACTGTAAGGATACCGGACTGCAGCTCATCCTCGCCCAGCAGCACGATATTGCGCGCCACCTTGTTTCCAGTCTCGAACGATTTCTTGATTCGGAATGAGCCGTCGCCCACCTCAATCCGCAAGCCTGCCCGGCGCAACTCCCGCGCCAGCACCAGCGTGGCCGAGTTCAACCCCTCGCCGATCGGCGCTACATAAGCATCAGCCAACGTCGCCTGAACCTGCCCCGCCTGTGCCTCCAGCGTCAGTACCAGCCGGTCCGCGCCAATCGCAAAGCCAATCCCCGGGGCCTTCGGCCCCCCAATCATCTCCGAAAGCCCGTCATACCGACCGCCGCCTAAAAGGGCATTCTGCGCACCCAGTCCGCCGTGCTGAAATTCAAAGGTCGTCCGCATGTAGTAGTCCAGTCCGCGAACCAGCCGGTGGCTTACCTCATACTCAATCCCGCACGCGTCGAGGCCCGCGCAAACGGCCGCAAAGTGCGCCTTCGACTCCTCATCCAGATAATCCGCAATACGCGGCAGTGTCTCAATAATCGGCTGGTCTTCCGCGACCTTGCAGTCCAGCACGCGCAGCGGATTCTTCTCCGCCCGCTGCTGGCAGTCCCCACACATCTGCGGCGCAACCGCACGCAGCGCCTCTTTAAGGACGGCAATATATCGCGGACGATCGCTCGCCGACCCAACCGAGTTAATCAGCAGCTTCCAGCCCGCGATGCCCAGCTCATCGAGGAAGCTCGCCAGCATCTCGAGCACCTCGGCATCGCGCAGCGGAGACTCCGATCCCGAGCTCGCTGGGCCGATCACCTCAGCACCAATCTGGTAGAACTGCCGGTAACGCCCCTTCTGCGGCCGCTCCCGCCGAAACTGCGGCCCAATATAAAAGAGCTTCTGCAGCATCCCGCTCTCGCCCAGCCCATGCTCGATGTAGGCGCGAACCACGCCCGCAGTGTTCTCCGGGCGAAGCGTCAGCGACTGCGCCTTCTCCGACTGCGCCCGCGCCCGGTCCTCCCAGGTGTACATCTCCTTTGAAACAATGTCGGTCTCTTCGCCAACGCCTCGGGCAAATAGCTGCGTGTCCTCAAAGATCGGCGTGCGGATCTCGCCAAAGTTATACCGCCCAAAGACCGTTCGAGCGGTCGATTCAACCCGGTTCCAAAGTTCAGTTTCAGGCGGCAGCAGATCGCGCGTGCCGCGTACGGCTTTTAAGGTGCTCATAGCGTGGTTCTCTGTATCTTCTTCAGTTTATCGAAGACGAAGCGGTACAACGGAAAGCGCTTCCGAATTGACCACAACTGCATCGGCTGGCGTCCGACGACCGAACTCAGAAATGCCATCGGTTCGAACGGGCAGCCATGATTCCTGCCACAAATAAAGCGGGCACGAGGTCAGTGAGCCACAGCAAATGCCTGGCATCGATCAGCCTGAAGGCATATAAGGTGCTTTCCGAGGCAGTCAGAAAGACGTAAAGCAGCAATCTCAACAGGCGCATCCTTAGGATCAAAACCAGCCAGGAACAACCGGTGAAATCTCCAGGCAGGATCGTCGAGACCCAGGGGCCAAAGTGGTGGGCCGCAAAGTGCTCAAACGCCGTGGGCACGGCGTAAATGAAGAGTGCCGCTGAAACCATCGCAAACGGCACATTGATCCAGGGATCACTAGGTGAGAGCTCGCCGTCCTCAACGAAAACTACGGACGGCGACGCGCTGATCACTGGCGAACTCTTGCCGGAGATGCCGTTCGATCGGGTCTTCTTCGGCGCCCAATCGGAGTAATGCGCCTCTTCCATCTCCAATTCCGGCGTTTCTGTCTTCCCTAAAACGCGCACGCGGACGAGCGTGAGGACAGCGCCGCCATTACCATCCGAGTTGGAGTGAGGGAAACTCATCGAGCAGTTGCGTTATCGGGATTATAGGCTGGAACGACAAATCCCCTTCGTCTTCGTGGCTTAACTTGAGGCGCCCCAATTTTCCTGCTCTTTCAAATACGCTGCCGTATAGGTCAGGTAATTCTTCGAGAAATGCAGAATCATCTCCCGGTCGGAAGGGTCGAGCCGCCGCCGTTCCTTGCCCGGAACACCCGCCCAAAGGCTATTTGGCGGAATCACCGTCTGCTCCGGAATCAGCGAACCAGCGGCAATGATCGAGCCTTCGCCGATGCGAGCGTTATTCAAAATGATCGCCCCCATCCCGATCAGGCACGCGTCCTCAATAGTGCAGCCGTGGAGAGTGGCATTGTGGCCGATCGTCACCCACTCGCCAACAATCACCGGATATTCGTTCAGCATCCCGTGCAGTACCGAACAATCCTGCACATTCGAGTTTGCCCCAACCCGAATCGAGTGCACATCCCCGCGCAGCACCGCGTTCATCCACACACTGGCGTTCTCGCCCAACGTCACATCGCCGATAAGCTGTGCAGATACATCGACATAGCAGCTAGAGGGAACAACCGGAGTGTGGCCCTGATAAGACCGGATCATGAGAAGCCTCGAGGCGCAAAACCGCCAATCCGAAGTGTACAGCCCAAGTCTCTGGTTCCCGACCGTTAGCACGGTCGCCCACAGCTGCTCAATTCCCCCTAAAGACCCTCACATTGCAGTAAAATAAGAGAGCCCACGCAGGGATGTCTGGAGGTGTATTTCTTTTGGCGGAAGTTCGAGTTCAAGAGGGTGAACCCCTTGAAAACGCATTGCGCCGGTTCAAGCGGAAGGTCCAGCAGGAAGACATCATCAAGGAAGTCAAGCGCCATTCCTTCTATCTGAAGCCCGGTGAGAAGCGTCGCGTGAAAGAAGCGCTGGCGCGGAAACGGAATCGCAAAAAGGCCCGCAAAGAAGCGGAGTAGCCTTTCGAAGTACAAAACGGCGCGGGAGACCAAAGTCTCCCGCGCCGTTTTCCTTTTCGCGTGGCGAATCCATCCCCGAAACCGCCTTTCCAACTCGAGCGAGGCCAACCGAGCCCACCTTTCGCCTCCCGCCCGGGCAAGACTACACCGTCTTCCTGTACCCTGACGAGTGGCTCCCACGAACCATCAGTTGGCGTGCCCACTCATCTTCCGCAATCGATTCGAGGACTCAAAATGCCCAGCAGCCAGGTACTACTAGAAGACGCCCGCCGCATCATCGCCGCCGCCGAAAAGAAGGCCGCCGAGATTGGCCAACCCATGAACATCGCCGTCGCTGACGCCGGGGGCAACCTCATCGCCCACGTCCGCATGGACAACGCCTGGATCGGCTCCATCGACATCTCCATCAAGAAGGCTTACACCTCGAGCGCCTTCAACATCGCCACCAAAGACCTCGCCGAACACTCCCAGTCCGGAGGCCAGTTCTTCGGCATCCACGCCTCCAACGACGGCAAGATCATGATCTTCGCCGGTGGCATCCCGCTCAAAGCCAGAGGCAAGTTTGTCGGCGCCATCGGCGTCAGCGGAGGCTCCGGCGAACAAGACCACGCCGTTGCCGCAGCAGGCGCAGCCGCCTTCTAAAGCCGGCCATTGATCGGCGCGGGCCATCCGCGGATGGCCCGTCTAATTTCCGTCAAATTTCACCTGTCCGTTCTTCTACCTGTTGACATTCAACCTATCCATATGCGCTGATATGTTGAGAGTCAACAGGAGAAGCGCCAGATGGCCGAACAAAAATCTGACGTATTGCAAGGCACCCTCGACCTCATGGTCCTCAAGACCCTCGAATCCATGGGGCCGCTCCACGGCTACGGCATCGCTCGCCGCATCGAGCAAGTCAGTGGCAACGGCATTAGCCTGAACCAGGGCACCATCTACCCCGCGCTCCTCCGCCTGCTGCAGCGCGGTTGGGTCAAGGCCGAGTGGGGAACCTCCGAGACCGGCCGTCGCGCCAAGTTCTATTCCCTCAGCCGAACCGGCCGCAAGCAGATCGAAGAAGAGACCGAGAACTGGGAGCGCGTCGCCGCAACCATGGCGCGCTTCCTCGCGCCATCGGAATAGGAGCCGCTAATGGACCTGATCCGCACACTGCTCAGCCGCTGCGCCGCCCTCTTCGGCAAACAAAAGCTCGACGCCGATCTGGACGAAGAACTCCGCGCCCACATCGATCTCGCGATGGAGGAAAACGTGAAACGCGGCGTGTCCCAACAAGAGGCGCGGCGGACGGCACTCCGCGACTTCGGCGGAGTTACCCAGGTCGAAGAATCGTATCGCAACCAGCGCGGACTGCCATTCCTGGAAGTCTTGGCGCAAGACATCCGCTATGCCCTGCGGCAACTCCGCAACTCGCCCGGATTCACGCTCACAGCGGTCCTCACCCTCGCCCTCGGCATCGGTGCGAACACCGCGATCTTCACTCTCGTCCAGGGGATTCTGCTGCGGTCGCTACCGGTGTCCGATCCATCGCGCCTCTATCGCATCGGAGACAAGGACGATTGCTGCTACTGGGACCAATTCCAAAACGATGACGGCGACTTCGACCTCTTCTCTTACGATCTTTATCTCCATCTAAAGCAATCGGCGCCGGAGTTCGAGCAACTGGCAGCAGTCGAGGCCGGAGGCAATGCCTACAGCGTGCGCAGCGGTTCCACTCCCGCCAAGCCCATGCGGACGGAGTATGTTTCCGGGAACTACTTCGCCACACTCGGTGTGGGCGCTTACGCAGGCCGCCCGCTTAACGAAAGCGATGACGCGCCCGGAGCCGCGCCCACCCTAGTCCTCAGCTATCAAACGTGGCAGACGGACTTCGCCGCCGATCCCGCCGTGGTGGGTTCCACACTCTATGTGCAGTTGCATCCCTTCACTGTCGCAGGCGTCGCTCCGCCAGGATTCTTTGGCGATCGCGTGATCTCAAACCCGCCCGATTTATGGATGCCGTTATCGGCCGAGCCCTTGATCGAAGGGGCGAACTCCGCAGTGACGCAAGCGGACGAACTCTGGCTCTACCCCCTGGGCAGGGTGCGTCCAGGCGTGAACACGGCAGCCCTGCAGGCAAAGCTTTCCGTAGCCTTGCAGCAATGGCTGCACACGCGCTCCAAGTACACCGGCCATGGCGGAGCGGCGCTGGTTCCGCGTCAGCACGTCGTCCTCGCGCCCGCCGGAGGCGGCATCCAGAAACTCCAGCAGCAGACCGGCGCGGGTCTGCGCTTGCTCATGATTCTCTCCGCAGTCGTACTTCTCATTGCCTGCGCCAACATCGCCAACCTGCTGCTCGCGCGCTGCACCGCTCGGCGCTCGGATGTGGCCGTACGCATCGCCCTCGGAGCCGCACGCGGCAGGCTCATTCGCCAGATTCTTACCGAGAGCGTACTGTTGAGCCTCATTGGAGGCGCTGCGGGATTGGCCGTCGCCTACGCCGGGTCACACATGATGCTGACCCTCGCCTTTCCTAACGCGAAGAATATGCCCGTCCAGGCAAGTCCTTCGCTTCAGGTGCTCGGCTTCGCATTTCTCATTTCGCTTCTCACCGGCATCGTCTTCGGAACCGCGCCGGCATGGATGTCATCGCACGCGAAGCCCGCCGACGCTCTTCGCGGCGTGAATCGCTCCACCGGCGACCGATCATCCATGCCGCAGCGAGGCCTCGTCATCCTGCAAGTAGCTCTATCGGTTGTTCTTTTGGCCGGAGCGTTCCTCATGACGAAATCGCTCCGCAACCTCGAGCATCAGGACTTCGGCATACAAACCGCAAATCGCTACGTGTTGCAATTCGACCCGAAAGGAGTTGGCTACACCCTCGATCGATTGCCTGCACTCTACCGCGAGATCGAGTCCCGCTTCTCCGCGTTGCCCGGCATGGCCAACGTGAGCCTGGTTCGGTACATTCCGCTCGGCGGCAACCAGTGGGGATCGTGTGTCATCCCGCAAGGTCACCCCGCCCCAGGCCCTAAAGAGGATTGCTTCGCAGACTGGGATCGCGCCAGCACCCACTTTCTCGATTCGATCGGCGTGCCAATCGTGCGTGGCCGAAATTTCACCGCCCAGGACACTGCAACCTCACAACAGGTTGTCATCGTCAACCAGGCCTTTGCCAATCACTTCTTCCCCAACCAGGACCCGGTTGGCAAGCATTTCGGCGTCGGCATGCCGCAATATTCCGGAACACTTGAGATCGCCGGGGTCTTCGCCAACTTCAAGATGACGAACCCACGCGGCGAGGCTCGCCCGCTTTTCTTCCGTCCTCTCACCCAGCAATTCACGGGCTACCAGGAACCGGACGCGGATGCGGCGGAAAAGAGCTCCATGTTCGTCAGTTTCATCATTCTCGATTTCACTCGACCGCAGTCAGATGCAGAGGCACTCGCTCGTAAAACGCTCGCCGGGATCGACCCAAATCTATCGGTGGTCCGCTTTAGCACCTACGACTCCGAGGTCGCCGGCAACTTCAATCAGGATCGCCTGCTCGCCCGGCTCACCAGCCTCTTCGGCGTGCTCGCACTCGGCCTCGCTTCGGTCGGACTCTACGGGGTGATGTCCTACTTCGTCGCGCGCCGCACCGCCGAGATCGGCATTCGCATGTCGCTCGGCGCGACGCGAGTCAGCGTGGTGACCATGGTGCTCCGCGGAGCCTTCTGGCAAATCGCGATCGGCCTCGTGCTGGGCGTTCCCATCGCGCTTCTGGCCGCGCGCCTGATGGCCAGCCAACTTTTCGGGGTAAGCGCCTACGATCCATTTGCGCTCGCCGCGGCGATATCGGTGCTCGCGCTTTGCGCAGCCGCTGCCGGATTCATTCCCGCCCAGCGCGCCGCTTCGATCGATCCAATCCAGGCGTTGAGAACCGAATAGGAGCTGGCAATGGAACTGATTCGCACCCTGCTAAGCCGCTGCACAGCCCTCTTTCACACTCACAAGCTCGACGCCGAGCTCGACGAAGAACTCCGCGCCCACATCGACCTCGCCATCGAGGAAAACATCAATCGCGGCATGTCGCCCGAGCAAGCGCGAACGACCGCCCTCCGCGACTTCGGCGGAGTCACCCAGGTCACAGAGTCGTACCGCACTCAACGCGGACTGCCGTTCCTTGAGGTCTTGGCGCAGGACATTCGTTATGCCTTGCGACAACTCCGCAACTCGCCGGGCTTCGCATCTCACCGCGATCCTGACCGTGGGTCTTGGGGTCGGCGCCAATACTGCCATCTTCAGCGTGGTGCAGGGCGTGGTCCTGGCGCCGTTGCCCTATCCTCGGTCAGATCGACTGGTGTTGGTGTCTGAGAGCCGCCCGAGCCTTAAAAAGTTGGGATATTTCAGTTCCCGACTTTCAGGATTGGCAACGCAACAGTCATTCCTTCGAACACATGGTGGCGCTCGCCCAGCGGAACTACGATTTGACCGGCCCCGGGGTCGCGCAACACGTGAATGGCATGGAAGTCTCTTCCGGCCTTTTTACTGCACTGGGCGTCAACCTGGCTCTGGGGCGCGATTTGTCTCCATCGGAAGATCGACCGCACGGATCGCCGGCTGTTCTCATCAGCGATCGCTTGTGGAAAGATCGATTCGGATCCAATCCGCGAGCGCTTGGCAGCACCATAATCCTCGACGGCGTCGAAACCCCCGTCGTCGGTATCCTGCCTCCGAAATTCCACATATGGATCGACACGGATGTATTCACCCCGCTCTGGCAGGGTGATCCTCTGGTCTATAACGACCGCACCGTCCACTCGATCGTCTGTATTGCACGCCTGAAGCCGGCGTAAGCGCGGCCCAGGCCCGGGGAGAGTTAGGCGCGATTCAGGAGAACCTGGACCGGCTCTATCCCGCTGCGGATCGAAGCCTGGGAGTCAACGTCGTATCGCTGAAGCAGTCCATTGTCGGGGATGTAAGCGGAATGCTCTTCCTCTTGTGGGGAGCGGCGGGGATGGTCTTGCTGATCGCTTGCGCCAACGTCGCGAATCTTTTGCTGGCGCGCTCGGCTGCGAGGACACGCGAGTTTGCCATTCGTGCGGCGCTGGGGGCGAACCGCACGCGCATGATCCGGCAGCTGTTGACGGAGAGCGTAATACTGGCGCTCGCGGGTGGTGTGCTCGGTGCGGGCCTCGCAAGATTGGGAGCCAGCCTCGTGCTCGCGACAGTGGCGCAAAGCCTGCCGCGTACTGAGAACATTGGCTTGAACCTTCCTGTCCTGTTTTTCTCCTTTGGCATTTCGCTCGCTGTTGGGATTCTGTTCGGCCTCGCGCCCGCGCTCAAGAGTTCAAGCATCGATGTACAGAGCTCACTGAAGCCAGGGGACCGCGGCTCTACGCGTACCCATACTCGCGGTCAAAGCGCTCTGGTGATTATCCAAACCGCGCTGACGCTGGTGTTGCTGGTGGGCTCCGGCCTGCTCTTGCGTACCATCCGCCATTTATGGAACGTCAATCCTGGCTTCAGTTCCCAGCACGTCATTACTTTCAAGGTAGGGCTTTCGCCTTCGCTGACGAAGACGGCATCGAGCATTCGCATTGCCTATCGCCAGCTGCTCGATCGAATCCGCCAGATTCCCGGCGTAGAGGCGGCGGATTTTACAAACATCGTGCCGCTGAGCGAGCAGGACAACGGCGGCCCCTTCTGGGTAGGCGCGCAGGAGTCCGCCTCCATGCAGGATGCGCCGCATGCCCTCTATTTTGAGACGGGTCCGGAATATCTGCAGACGATGAAAATACCGCTGCTTCAAGGCCGCTTTTTCACCTCGGCAGACACCTCAGATTCGCAACCGGTCGTCGTCATCGACAGCGTTCTCGCGCACACCTATTTCCCCGACAAAGATCCCGTAGGCCAGCCCATCACCGTCGCGCATTGGCGCACCGCGCGAGTGATCGGCGTGGTGGGTCACGTGAGGCACTGGGGGATGGGCGACCCAGGCACCTACAACCCAAGCCAGATTTACATTTCCTTTTATCAGCTCTCCGATGAGTGGATTCCTGCGTTCGCCCGGGATTTGTCCGTTGCTGTTCGCACCTCGCTCGATGTCGCGTCCATCATGCCTGCGGTGAAGAACGTGATTTACGGAGCCGGCAAGGACCAGCCGGTTTACAACGTGCAAACCCTGGAAGAAGTTGTCTCGAATTCAATGGTAGCGCAGCGGCTCCCCATGCTTTTGCTAGGGGTGTTTGCCGTCCTGGCGCTATTGCTGGCGTCCGTCGGAATCTATGGCGTCGTTTCCTATTCCGTCACTCTGCGAGTACAGGAGATCGGGATTCGCATGGCGCTCGGAGCAAAACGATCAGACGTCTTGCGAATGGTGATCGGGAAGGCGACTCGCCTGGCTCTTTCAGGTCTTGCAATCGGAGCGGCCACCGCGCTGATTCTTTCCCGACTGTTATCGGGCTTCTCGCAACTACTCTACGGAGTGCGAACGAGCGACCCCCTAACGTTCATCGTCGTGTCATTGGTGCTGATGAGCTCGACTCTGTTTGCCTGTTGCGTTCCAGCATTTCGCGCCGTCCGGATCGATCCCATGCAGGCATTGAGAACCGAATAGGAGCCGCCTATGAATCTCATTCGCACATTCCTCACTCGCTGCGTTGCCCTCTTCCGCAGCCATAAGCTCGACGCCGAGCTCGACGAAGAACTCCGCGCCCACATCGACCTCGCCATCGAGGAAAACATCAAGCGCGGAATGTCCCGCGAACAAGCTCGTCGAGTTGCCTTGCGAGACTTCGGCGGAGTCACGCAAGTCAAAGAGTCCTACCGCACCCAACGCGGGCTGCCGCTCCTCGAGACACTAGCCCACGATCTGCGTTTCGCCCTTCGTCAATTTCGCAAATCGCCCGGATTCGCCCTCACCGCCGCGCTCACACTCGCGCTCGGCATCGGCGCAAACACCGCGATCTTCTCCGTCGTCAAAGCAGTCTTGCTGGCACCGCTCCCATACAGGGACCCGGGTCGCATCGTCGCGGTATGGACAACCAATCCGGCTAAGGGCGGAGAACCGCTCCCCAGCACTCCCGCAGATTTCGCCATCTGGAAACAGCGCAGCAACAGCTTCGAAGATCTGGCGCCGTCTTACGACGATGAAAAGACACTCACCGGCCAGGGCGCGCCGCAATTGCTCATCGGCTACGGAGTATCGGCCAGCTACCTCGACATTCTCGGCGTTCAGCCACAGATCGGGCGTCTTTACACCACCCAGGAAGACAAACCCGGCGGCCCAAGTGTGGCTCTGCTCAGCAATCATCTTTGGCGCACTACCTTTCACGCCGATCCCGCCATCATCGGCAAGGCCATCACTCTTGACGGCACTCCGCGTACCGTGCTCGGGGTGATGCCGCAAGATTTCAGCTATCCGCCCTCCGTCGAGGTTTGGACGCCAGCAGCCATGTCAGCATCGTCCTTCGACGATTTCAATCACACTTACGTCCGCATCCTCGGGCGTCTCAAGCCCGGCGTCACCCCTGAACAGGCGCAGAAGGAACTCAACGCTGTCGAAGCGCAAACCGCCAAAGCGCATCCCGGCACCGACGGCGGCAATCGAGTCGTTCTGGTTCCGCTGCGCCAGCAACTCGACGGAGACATCCGCAAGCCCCTGCTCACTCTCATGGGTGCGGCTATCTTGGTGCTGCTCATCGCCTGCGCCAACACCGCCGGGCTCGCCCTCGCCCGCGACGCCGAGCGCCAAAAAGAGATCGCAATCCGCCTCGCGCTCGGAGCGACCCGCACACGGCTTCTTCAGCAGTTCGTGACGGAAAGTCTACTGATGGCCGCGATCGGGGGCGTCGCCGGAATCCTGCTCGCCCTGGCAGGCACGCATTTTCTGCTCACCCTCTTTCCCAACGACGTCGCGAATCTCAGCATCCCATCGGTGACCAAAATCCCGATCGACCGCGGAGTCTTTCTCTTCGCGCTCCTCACCACGCTTCTAACCGCATTCCTCTCCGGAATCGCGCCGGTACTCAAGGCCGTCAAAACCAAAGCCGGCGGCGCAATGCATGGCACGACGCGTGCCGGCACGCCCAACCGCCAATCGAATCGCGCGCGCAGCGCCGTGGTTGCGACTGAGATTGCGCTCTCTCTGATGCTTTTGACCGGCGCCGGCCTCGTAGTAGCCAGCTTTCAAAAAGTAGTCAATGCAGACCTCGGCTTCCAACCCGATCACGTTCTCTCGCTGCAGCTATTTCTCCCACCCGATCGCTACCCGCGCGCTGACCAGACCAAGACGAGTGTCTTCGTCGACGAAGTAGTCAATCGCCTCGCCGCCCTGCCAGGAGTGAAGTCGGCTGGTGCGACGAATTTCCTCCCCTTAACCGGATTTTGGGGAACGACCAACTTCCTGTTACGCGGCCAGGCCCAACCCAAACAAGGCGACGGACCCGAAGCCGACAACCGCGTCATCACTCCGGAATATCTCCGCACCATGAAAATCCCCTTGCTTCGTGGACGCGCGTTCAGCAATGAAGACAGAGCCGGCGGACTTCAAGTGGCTATGATTAACCAGACTTTTGCCCGCCAGTATTTCAAAGACACTGATCCGATTGGTCAGGAACTCGACCTCGGCACCGCGGACAAACCCGAGTGGTGGCGAATCGTCGGTGTAACCGGCGACGTCAAAGCCTTCGGCCAGGACCAGCCTACTCACGCAGAGATCTACCGGCCCTTCGATCAAGATCCTTTCCCGATCATCGCCTTTACGCTGCGCACAGAAAGCGATCCAGCGGCGATCACCAGGACCGCGGAGCAAACGCTCTGGAGCGTCGATCCCGATCTGCCCGTATTCAAGGCAATTCCCATGGTTGTTCTAGCCAACCAGACGCTCGCCGTGCGCCGCGCGAGTTCTCTCCTCATCTCCGGCTTTGCGGTGCTCGCGTTGGTACTGGCCTGCATCGGCATCTATGCGGCGATGGCCTACGCCGTCACTCAGCGCACTCCCGAGATCGGAGTCCGCATGGCGCTTGGCGCCCGTCGCGCCGATGTGCTGCGCATGGTCCTCGGATTCGGCTTCCGGATCATCTTGATCGGGGTCGCCATCGGCCTCGCTGGAGCACTCGCATTAAGCCGCCTCCTGGACAGCCTCTTGTTCGAAACCAGCGCCATAAGCCCGCTGATATTCTCATTGGCAACCGGGACCTTGGTCGGGATAGCGCTTCTCGCCTCGTTGATACCCGCCCGCCGTGCCGCCTCAATTGACCCTATGCGGGCCTTGAGAGCGGAGTAAGGTCGACGATCAACGAACGATCTGGAACATCCGGTCCCAGCGCGCGAAATCGAGCAGGGCGCTCAACAGACTGTTGCCGCGCGAAAGCCGCTCACCCGGCAACGGAGTCGGGTCCAACGGCGATATACCCCGAATCGAAAAGTAAATAAGAAACGGCCGCCCCACGATATTCTCTCTCGGCACGAAACCCCAGTAACGGCTGTCACGGCTGTTGTTGCGGTTATCGCCGAGCACAAAATAGCGGTCTGGCGGCACCACCAGTTCGCCATGGTCAAGGTTCTCGCGTACCTGCACCCACCACCGGACATCGACCCCAGGATCGCCATAAATGCCGGTAGGGAACTGGTCGCGAAAGTTGTCCGGATAGCTGCCGCGGTAAATCGCGTATGGCTCCTGTTGCGGCTTGCCGTTGAGATAAACCACGCTGTCGATTAACCGGATATGATCGCCCGGCACGGCGATCACGCGCTTCACCAGGTACTCCGAAGGTTTTGCCGGAAAGTGGAAGACAATGATGTCGCCGCGATGCACCGCGCGGTAGGGAAGCGTCCAGAACCACCAGCTGCCCGGCGGACTTTCCGCCATCTTATTCACCAGCAGAAAGTCGCCCACCATCAGCGTGCTCTCCATCGACTCCGAGGGAATGCGGAACGGCTGCACAATAAAGGTCAGCACGAAAAGCGCAATCACGATCACCGACAGAAACGAGCGCACCGTATCCAAAAGATGAGGGAAGATAATGTGGTGGACGGGATGCTCGGCATGCGGCAGTCCGCTGCCGGCGGCAGCTTCGCCGGAAGGTGCAAGCGCAGCCGCTTCGTCCGATGCGGCCTCGATCGGCGCGGGGTCAATCGCCGTCTCGACAGCCTCTGGAATTGCGGGAACGCTCGCTGGAGTGCTCACGAGATCATCTCCCCAGCCGTCGATTCCACCTCGACCTCTGCCAGGTCAACACCGGCTCCCTGGCTCTCGCGCAGCAGCTTCTGGTAAGCGCGCCGCGCCGCCTCCTGCTCCGCATGTTTCTTGGTTGTCCCGCTCCCCCGGGCCAGGACCCGGGAGCTTGTGTCGGCGGCCCGCGTCCGCACCTCGACGAGGAAGCGCTTGCGATGGTCGGGTCCGCTCTCGCCCTGAACAAAATACTGCGGCTGCCCGGCTTTGCGGGCCTGCAAAAACTCCTGCAGTGCGGATTTATGGTCGCCAATTCCCCCGCCGCGTTCGAGCGCCCCGCGCAGTTCCCTCACATCAGGTTCGACGACCCATTTCTCGACGAAGACGCGGGCCGCTTCCAGCCCGCTGTCTAAATAGAGGGCCCCAATCACGGCCTCGAGACAGTTCGCCAGCAGTGCGGCCTTCTTGCGTCCGCCGCTCCGCTCCTCGCCCTTGCCAAGGAAAAGACTCGCGCCCAGCTCAAGTTTCAGCCCCACCTTTCCCAGATGCTGCCGGCTGACCAGCCCGGCCCGCAACCGGGTCAGGTTCCCCTCCTGCAACTCGGGGTAGCGGCGATAAAGCGAATCGGCCGCAATCAGCCCAACCACCGCATCGCCCAGAAACTCAAGCTGTTCGTTATCGAGCGAACCGACGGCCGCCGCGCCCTCCTCAAAAGCCAGGGAGCTATGCGTCAGCGCCTGTTCCAGCAATTGGGGTTTCGCGAAAGCATAACCAATCCGCTCCTGCAGCTTCGAGATTTCCGAATGCGCGCTGGACTGACGTGCCATAGCACTACTTTAGTCGATTGCTGTGAAGATGCTCAAAGGAAGCGCGCGCCAAAGTGTCGTCCTACCCAACGACGACAATCTCTCCTTGCCGTATCGTTCGAATGCAGCGGAGGCAGGAATCCGCATGTGGCAAAAGGTCGACAAGTTGATTGGACTTCGCCCGCAAGAGAATGATAGCTATCTTGCGTCCGACGAGTTTTTGTTAATAGGGAATGCCATGATCGACGGTAAGGAATACCTCAAAGCCGGACGACTCAGCCAGAGACAACAACTCTCCGTTGGTCTTGCCGGCAAATCCAGCTTCGGGAACGGTATAGCTATCGTGTCCAAGCAAGCTTCTCTTGAATTTGCGTGGTACACACTCGTCGAGCAGGACCTTCATCGCAAATGGCCAACCAGCGATGCTTTGGCGAGCTCAAGGGCGCTGACAGCAGCTTCGCGGGTGACCGTAGGGAAGTCGTCAAGAAATTCGCCCAAAGGCTGACCACCTTCGAGGTAGTCGAGCAGCGCCTGAAATGGCACCCTCGTCCCGCGAAAAACAGGAACGCCACCCAGCACCTCTGGGTCTTTGACGATTACGTCGTTTTCGTCAACCCAAGACATACGAAAACAGTATCACGGCAACTTGCTCAGACCGCCCCAACCAACTCAGCCGAAGCAGCTTGCACCGCCGCATCGTCAGCGTCAAAGATCCGCGTCTCGCCCTCGCCCAAAGCACAAATGCGGTCCTTAACTCCAGCCGCACGCGCCGCAGCCAGCAGCCGGGGCAGCGGCTCATTCACCGGTTCCGCGGAGAGCCGAAAAGTCCCAAAGTGCATCGGAACCATCCATCGCGCACCCAGATCGAGGAAGCCTTGCAGAGCGTCTTCGGGACTGGTGTGCACGGTCCGGTAGTTGTCCGGGCTATAAGCTCCAATCGGCAGCAACGCAATCTCCGGAGCCAGCCGCCGCCCAATCTCCCCAAATCCGGAAAAGTAAGCCGTGTCCCCCGAGTGATACACCGAGTGGCCGCCCCCGCGCAGCACATACCCGCCAAATCCACGGTAAGTATCGTTGAACAGCCGCGCGCCCCAGTGCTTGGCTGGCGTCAGCGTCACGTCCACCCCGCCGAGTCCCGCAGTCTGCCACCACTCCAGGGAGATAATGCGCGAAAAGCCCAGGTCCTCGATCAGGTCCTCGACGCCCCAGGGAACGATCGCCACTGGAGCCTTCCCCGTAAGCCTGCGCGTATGCGCCACGATCTTGCGCAGCGAAGGACGATTCAGGTGGTCCATATGCGCATGCGTGAGCAGCACCGCGTCGATCGCCGGCAACCCCTCGATGAGCACCCCCGGGTGCCGCAGCCGGCGCAGCACGATCAGCCACTTGGCAAAGACCGGATCGACCAGCACATTCATCCCCGCAATCTGAATCATGAATGAGGAATGCCCGATGAATGTGATCCCCAGCTCCCGGCTTCGGGCCAGCGTCGGCAGTTGGCTTCCGCCCGCAAGCGGAGTCGTCGCCGACTGGCCCACCAGCTCGCTCAGGTAGGCCAGCTTACGGGTCCTCTCTTCAAATCGCGTCATCGCGCTCCGTGGCCGCGGCATCATCAGAAATATAGCTCTGCGGCACGCGGGGAAATATGAACGTTAGATGTTTTCAATTGCCGTTGGAGAGCAGAAATCCGCAAAGTCACCTTCGCCTCACCCCTCGCCGCTGGTTCCAATGTGCCGAATCCGCGCACTGATAGTTTCATTAGGGGCTTTCTCGTTTCGAGGCTGATATACTCCTGCGAAGCCATCCGCTGGAGAGTGTCTTGCCTAATAAGACGACGAAGCGCCTCTATTTGATCCCGATCCTCTCAAAAGCCCTTGACGTCATGGAGCTGCTCCAGGCCGAACGCGCCCCGATGTCGCTCGAGGCCGTCTACCAGCGCACCAAATTCTCCAAGACCAGCGTCTACCGCATCCTCCAGACGCTGCTCCATCGCGGCTACGTCGCCCGCGCCGGCGACGGCCTTTACCGCCTGGTCAGCCTTCCGCTCAAGCTGCGCTTCGGCTTCGCCGGCCAGAGCGCCGAGATGCCGTTTTCCCAGGCAGTAACCCAGAGCCTGCAGTCTGCGGCAGCGGCTTCAGGAGTCGATCTGATGGTCCTCGACAACCGTTACGACGCCGCCACTGCGCTCAAAAATGCCGAAGAGTTCGTCAGCTCCCGCATCGACCTCGTCATCGAATTTCAGGTCGAGCAGCAAGTCGCCCCGGTCATCGCCGACCGCATCGCCGCCGCCGGCATCCCGCTCATCGCCATCGACATTCCCCACCCCCACGCCATTTACTTCGGAGTCGACAACTACCGCGTCGGCTACGACGCCGGCCTCTTGCTCGCCGCCTACGCCCTCACTCACTGGCGCGGCCAGGTGGATTGGGTACTCGGCCTCGACATCGAAGAGGCCGGACCCCTTGTCCAAAGCCGCATCACCGGCGCTTTCGAGGGAATTCGTTCGAAATTAGACAGCGTTCCCCCCGAACTCTTCGTCCGCATCGACGGCCGCGGCATGCACGACAAAAGCTATCGTCTGGTCCTCGACTTCCTCAAGCGCCATCCGAAAGACCGCCGCATCCTCATCGCCGCCGCGACTGACACCAGCGCCCTCGGCGCACTGCAGGCCGTCGAAGAGCTGAAGCGTGAAAAACAAGTCGTCATCGTCGGCCAGGACTGCATTCCCGAGGTCATCGACGAGATGCGCAAACCGGGAAGCCCAATCATCGGCTCCATCTCCCACGAAGTGAACGAGTACGGCCCCCGCATTATCGAGCTCGGACTCGGGCTCCTGCGAGGACGCAGCGTCCCGCCCTACAACTATGTGACTCACAAAATGGTCACCAGTGAGTCGCTGCAAGGTTAGGGGGCAGGGATGCTTCAATGACGCGTGAACGGGATGCCGACCACTCTAAGATTCCTCTTTAGTGGGACTGACCAATCGTCCCAATTGCCGAAAACTGCGTTTTTAGGGAGCAATTGCCCTTGACAGATGCAACTTCCCGACTACATGCAGACTCGTTTGCCTGGCTCCTATTCATTACGCTGAGCCCCGCGATCCTCTCTTTACAGCTGGACGATAGGCGTCGCGCTTCGAACTTACTCCTGATAGCGCCCTGGGGTGACGAACAGCCGGCAGATCAATTGGAGCGATACTTGAGCCGTGCGACGATTCTTTACGAGGTCCAGCTTTGTATTTCAACAGTTTGATATCGGATCTTCTCGGTCTCCGGTCACGACTGTAGAGTTCACAGTTAGGGGCGGCAGAGTGGGCAAACTTGCCCGAGTTTCGCTAGACTCCAGCATGCGGTTTACCAGCGGTGAAGAGGCTACCTCCAGGAAAGGAGCATTTGGGACTTCATGGGGTCGCCGGACGCCAGCGAGTCACTGCCTACGACGATGCGAATACACGAACCATTGGCACCTTTGATGGACGAGGATCGAACCCCGGCGTATCGGATACAAACGCATTTTGGAAGCGATTATGCACCGTGATTTCCCGCCCAAACGGCCCAGAGTCAATGACTACGTCTACTTCGTGATCAGAGCCGAAACATGATTCTGCACATGTATGACGATCGTGGGCTCGATGTAATTGCACTGCAAATCGATGATCTCCGCCCGATTTATCACCTTCATAAGGACTGGAATATTACGGTATGACAGAGAAGCGATAGAGGAAATGTTCGAGAGTAATAAACCAATACCTAACTTTGACTATCGCCGCTCACCTGCGCCCTGGAAGAGCTGACCGACACGCGAGTTGAATTGCCAGCTTCGCAGCTCTACGCGTCCTCCCAAAAAGTCAGCTTTTCGGAAAGAGCGTTCCGCATTTTCCCATGACCCAGCCTATTTCACCGACGGGCTATCGTCCGCTTTCAAATCGCCAATTGCGTATTGAATCCCGGCCCGAATATGCTCCAGCATCGGCGTCATGGCATACACACGATCGCTGTGGCCGTGCCCTTCGTAAAACACTCGCCCGTCGCCCTCGCGGCGAATATAGCTCAAGGCATAATCGCCATCGGTTCGCGGATTCGCTTCCTTTTTCTTGTCTTCCGCGCTCATCTTGGCGTAGTCGATACTCGTCAACACATGCACGTTTTTGCGCGAGAAGGATTCCTGCTCGAACGTATACGTCTCGTCATGGATCTCGAACTCCTTGCCATGGAACATAGCCGTCAAAGGGCTGTTCGGATCATCGATCTTGACATAAATCAGTTGCGGATCGGGCCAGTGAAATTTGAAGTAGCCGCCAATCAGGGTGTTGAACTCCGGCCATTGCAGCACCGGCTTCGAATCCAGTCCTAAACGGCGCATCTCCAGAGGCGGCAACAACGAATTGAAGTGTTCCACGAAATCGGCACGGGAGACCGTTCCCGTGTTCCCTGTATCCAACTTTTGGAACCAGGAGTCGGCAACCGCCGCCCACTCCTGCGGGCTCACGGTTCCGTCATCATCCTTATCGGCTGCTGTGACCAGCCGGGAGGCTAAAACCAACGCCCCGATATTTAAGCCGGGCCCTCCCTTCGCCGCGTTCGCCTCACTCGCCAGGCAATCGGTGTGGTACGAGTCCGTCGCTGCGTGGATTGCGGCCACTCCTTTTCCACTTCTCACGAAACTCAGGAATGCCGCTCGCCGCGCGGCTGTCACAGCAGGGTCTGGGTCGTCAAGAAAACACGCAGTCGTGCTGTCCAGGAAGATGGCGTCGTATTTCTTGAGGTTCTCGGGATTGATGTCCGCCGCGTCGTAGCTGATCGTGGTCGTCCATAATCCGCCCTGGTTTCCCAGTGCTTCGACGGCCTTCGCAGCCAGGGGGATCGAGGCATGCACGAACCCGCCCGCGCCCGTATGCGCCATCACCAGAACCCTTCGCGGGTGCATCGGCCTGGCTCCGGGAGTCGTCGGCATGGCCGCCATCATCGCGTCCACCGCAGCTTGAGAAACAGGGATCGGCGTCGAATTGCCAGCCGGGTTGAAGGTATTGGCCTGCCCCGGCTTGACCGCGGGCGGCAGGCGGCAGCACCGTACTGATTCCAGCCAAAATCTGCGGCTGGGTCAGCGTCCCGCTATGCGTCGTGTCCCAGGCTATAAACCAGGTGTGGAAGCCCGACTCGAGCTCGGCCCGTGTCAGCGTTCCATCCTTGTCGGTATCGAGGGCGGTAAATAGCGCCTGGGCAGCCTGGGCGCCGCCCGGTCCCTGCGCCCGCAAGCTGGCGATCCCGGCGGTGAGCAGCACGGCAGCGCCAACCGAGAGAAAGCTTTTTGCGATGAACCCGGTTTGTCTCATAAATCTCATCGAGATGAGTCTATCTCCAATGTGATTTTCGCGTCGCCTCAAAATGTCGGCAACCCTTTTAGGAAAGCTTCGTATGGGCGTTTGATCGAATTCGGGGTGGGCATGCAAAGAAAACAGCGGGCAGCCATCCCACGACGGCTGCCCGCTTGATTTTTGCTTACACGATTCGGAACTGCCTCTCTTAGAAGGTGATCTTTCCGGCCACCTGGAGAACACGTGGACCGCCGACGCCATTTACGTTTCCAACGCCGCTTCCGAGAGTTCCGGTGATACGGCCGAGCGTTGATCCCAGTGCCGCAGTTGGGTTCGCGAACTCGGGAGTATTGGTCGCGTTGAAGGCATCCCCACGTATTTCAAAGTTGAATCGGTCACCGACGGGAAAGGTCTTAAAGAGGGAGATGTTGTCGGAGAAATCGGCGGGACCGCGGAACTGATTCCGTCCCGTATTTCCGAAAACTCCGGTGGCTGGACTGCTAAAGGGGGTTGGGTTAAACCATGCGACGTTGGCTTTGCCGCTGACTGCATGGGTCACCTGATAGCCGCCGGTGAGATTGGCCGTTTGTGTCGTTCCCGGAGTCGGACTGCTGGTGGTGATCGAGAATGGCAGGCCGGTCACTGCGGTAACGATAGCTGAGACCTTCCATCCACCGAGGATGAACGACGCAGGGCCATCTGTCAGCCATCTCTGGTTTCGTCCAAACGGCAGTTCGTAGGTCACTGTCTGAGCCCAGTTGACGGCACGGTCAAAGTCCAGCGCCGTGTAGTTACGCTTAATGGGGCCGGCGTAAAAGAAGAGCGCACCATCTTGTCCGCTGGTGACATAGCCCTGCGCTTTGCCCCATGTGAGTGCTGAGGTGAATGCCAGCCCCTTGGTATAGCGTTTGGTAACCTGCAGCTGCAGGGAATTGAAGTTAGCGGAATAACCTCTGAAAAACTGGGTCACCGCGGCCGTTTTTCCGAACTCAATATTCAGAGGATCGGAGGCCGCACTCTCGCCAAAGACGCTGGGTACGTTGATGTTCTGAGAAGAACTGATCTTCGTTCCGTGATTCGCAACGTAAGCGAGTTGCATGGAAGCGTCGCCAGGGAGTGCTTGTTGCAGGGCCACATTCCACGAGCTAACGTAGGGGTTCTTGAAATTTAGAGGGATTAACAGATTCGCCAGACCAATCGTCCCATTCGCGGCAGTCTCCGTAAGCTTCCCATCCGATCCAAAGGCGGCCTCAGGAGTCGCTGGAACACCTGTAACGAAGTTGACGTAGCCTCCAACCGGATTCAGCGCAGCTCCGAAGGTGGGCGTGAATGTGTAATAGGTGCTGGTCTTGATCGGGTAGTTATATGCGTAGGTGTTGTCAACGAATGGGACGTAGCTTACGCCAAAACCGGCCCTGATAACTGTGCTGTCGGTCGCCCGGTAGGATGCGCCGAGCCGCGGGGCAAAATTAGTCCAATCGAATTTCATGCCCAGGTTCGATGGGTTACCAGCTATTCCGGCCGCTATCAGTTGATTGGTAGTTGGGTCGTAGCTTACGAAGCCCCCGGCTCTTGCCGGCGTGGCCGGCGGGTAAAGTTCATAGCGCAGACCGAGATCCACGGTCAGCTTCGATGTTGCCTGCCACTTATCGGCGACGAAGAAGAACTCCCACCACTGGCGGTAAGCTGGCCTGGTACTATTCGTGTCCTGTCCAACCTGGTAAGGAACGTCAAAAAGAAGACTGGCAACGTCATTTGCCTGTCCCCTGACTGCTCCGTTAAAGCTTGCCGCACCGGGTTCGGAGGTTTGGTTCTCCTCGAAATAGAACTGGCCTGCCGCCGCGTTGTTGTTGCCCTGCACAAGATCGTCGCGGACGCGCCGGATATCGACGCCGGCCTTTATTTGATGGTTTCCTGCTATTTTCGTCCAGTTGTTGGCGACATCTATATTCGATTCGGCGCGCAACCAGGGCAGGGAAGCCGAATAGCCGATAAACGGAGTGGTGAACGTGTTGAGATTGAAAGCAACCTGGCCGCTGGTCTGAAGGGAGTTATTTGTTCCGTTCGGGCCGTTTCCTGGGATGCCAAGGGTCTTGGCGTCGTCGGTGCCATAATCCGTCTGTTGGGCGATGTTGCGAAGATGGGCGACACCGAAGCGTAGTTCGGTCAGCAAGGTAGGGGAAAAGGTGTGATCGTAATTGACGCCCCAACTGTAGGCTGTCGCGTTACCGGTTGCCTGAAAGCCGCCGCCACCCGAGCCACCAAGAAACGAGCTGAAGAGCGGCGCCTGATAGATGTTTGTTGCCTGATGGTCGAATCGGCCAGTGATGTGGTCCGAGGCGCGAAACGCATAGTCAGCCTTTGCGTCATAACTCCAGAAATCTTTGTGGAAGGGCAAATTCCGCGAAAAGTTATTCGTCAATACCCCGCTGGTGTACTTGGCGGCTGAGAGGTTGGTGGAAGGGTTGCGGGCCAGTGCATCTACCTGGGTAAGGACGGTGGTACCGATTGGGCTGATGCCGGGATTGCTGAGTGGAATGATGTTCCCTGCGAAGGGAGTTCGGCCGGTTCCGCATAGAGCGGAGTTTGCGCCTCCCTGGCAATCTGCGGTGTCTCCCGTATTTGGGTCGTATACCTGGCCGGAATAGGTCGAGAGGTTCAGGTCGCCGCCGGCGACGTTGTAATAGGGGATGGTCGCAAAGTTCGTAGTCTCCTCGTGATCGGTGGTCCGCACGAAATCGCCGAAGTAGAAGAGCTTGTTCTTGATGACCGGGCCGCCGATCGACGCGCCCCAATAGTTGTAGACCAAACGCCCGTTGGGTCCGCTGGCAAAATAGTTCCGGGCGTTGATGCCGTTGTTCTCCATGTTGTAAAAAACAGAGCCGTGGAGGTCGTTGGTCCCCGACTTCAACGTGACATTCACCACTGTGCCGACAGCACGCCCAAATTCCGCTTCGAAATTATTGGTTGTGATATCGACGTTCTGAATGGCGGGAGCCGGCGGAACGAGAATGATGTGGATGCCAGTGCGCTGGTCATCATCGATTCCTTCGATCTGGTAGAGGTTCACGTAGGTCGAGTTGCCGTTCGCATTCGTCGAGATGTCGTTGTTTGCATTAAAGAATTGAGAATTGTTAAACGTGAGAGGCGACATTCCGGGAACGGTCTCAAGAAGCGACTGAAAACTATTGCCGCTGGCGAGAGGAAGGTCCTGAATCTCGCGTTGGCCAAGATTGGTCGAGATGTCGGCGCGGTCCGTCTGAAGGAGCGGAGGCGCCGCGGTAACGGTCACCGTCTCTGACGAGCTGCCCGCGGTCAATGAGAAGTCGACGCGCGCCGTTGTATTCGTCTCGACAACGATATTCTCATGGGCCAACTTGGTAAAACCGCTGGCCGCGACCGTCACGGTATAGGTCCCCGGAGCCAGGTTTGGCTCGGCGAAATTGCCGCTTTCGTTCGTTACACTCTTGTGTTCTTCGTTCTGTCCGGTTAAAACGATCGTGACCTCGGCATTGGCAACCACTGCTCCGGATTGATCGACGACTGTGCCAACGATCGTTCCGCTCACAGCCTGCGCCATTAGCCGGCCTGCAGACATAATTGCAACCGTGAACAAAACTAATTGAGTCCAACGTAGGAGCCACTTGCTTTTCATTGTCTTGCCTCCGAATGTGATTGATGGCTCTCGGCGTCTTTTCATCCAGGCGCGCTGAAGCCGGTCGGTACTTTCTTCCTCTTGGTTAGACTCTGAGAATTCAGTTTCGCGTGCGGCGGTGTAACCCCACATCGAGCACCATACAGGCTCGTTCATTCTTTTGTCACGATGGTTTTTGATCTGAATCCCGGAGCGCGAGTTACAGTTGCGGTCTCCCTAATGCTTCACGGTTGCAGGGAAAGAGCCCCACAACTGCTGATGTTAGCGGTGAAATCGAGAGCCAGGGAGAGTTGTGGAATAGCCTCTTCCTCAAGCATTTTTGGGAGTACATAGCGAGCCTCCAGAGGAGTAAATAGTTGTAACCACGAACTTTGTTGTTAGTAAATCGATTCATCAAAGTTTTGCGGTGCAGAGATGTCTCTAGTGTCTGTTTGAGTACGACAATTTTCGCGGTGATATAAATTCCGCTTCTTTGAAATGCGGAAACAATACTCTCCTGACAGATCATTCGGCAAGCACTTTTCGGTTGTTTTTCTTCGCCGCTCTCCGATTGGTGAGCCGTCACACAAAGGCCGAGCGCCTATACGCGTCGCCTCAAAATCTCAGCAACCTCTTGAGGTGACGACGGGGTGGTGCCGGGCCTATTGAAAGTCTTTGTCGGGTCTGGTGAAGAACCTGTCGACCTGTAAGTTGAAATCGTCGGCGTGTTCCCGTAGGGTCGCGTGGCCAGAGTTGGGCACCACCCAGAGGTTGGCGTGGGGAATGTTCTGGAAGATGAGAACGGTGTGGGGAATGGAGATGACGTCGTGGTCGCCACAGATGATAAGCGACCGGGCCTGGATGGTGCGGAGCTGGGCAAGCGTGATGTGCGGCTCCTGCCAGTCGAGGAGGAAAAGCTTGCGGTCGTTCTTTTTCTGGGCGGTGGGGTAGGTCTCGTGAAGACCGGAGTCGTATTCCTTCTTCTCGCCGTCCCAGAGGCCGGCCCGGAAGGCATCCGCCGTGGGCCAGAGGTTGGCGCCGGTGGAAGCGAGGCGCTTCACCTTTTCAGGATGGCGGATGGCGAGCAGAAGCGCGTTGATGCCGCCGTCGCTCCAACCGATGACGTAGGCCGAGGGAACGTGCATGGCATCGAGCAAGGCGGCGTAGTCGTCGGCCATCATCTCGAAGGTGAGGGGATGATCAGGGTCAAGCGATCTGCCCTGCGAACGGCTGTCGGCAAGAATGACTTGGTAGCGCGCGGCGAAATAAGGAATGTTCTTCTCAAAGGCGCTCATATTGCCGTTGTTGCCGTGAATCATAAGCAGAGGCGGGCCGCTGCCATAGACTTCTGTGTACATTTTGAAGCCGTTGATGTCATAGAACTTTCCGGCGGCTGGATTGTGGTCGTACGGAATTGGCGCAGGCTCCTGCGCCCAAGCCATCGTGGCGCATAGAACACAGCAAAGCCAAAAGGCGGGGCGGGCGCAGAGGCGAAATGTCCGCAGCAGGTACATCGGGGAGTCTCCGTTGCAGCGAAGAGTATGTCTATCGCATGGTAATTGACTGCCTGGCCGATTCCGCCTCTTTGACTGCTCCGGCGACTTCACTTGGCCAAATAAATGGCGATCCGGACACTTCCTTGAAAGTCAGTGTTCTCACCGTGGACCAGCATCTCTCCATCGCCGTTGCATCTCACAGCAGAGACTCTATGCCTGGCCACTGGCCGAAACGCCGAGAAACAGTTAACAATAGTCTGTCCAAGGGAAGCCCCATGATGGAGTTCCATATCTCGCAAGCCACCCGCACTCGCTATCAGGTGGACGATGTTCTCTTCAGCTATACCGGAAACGTAGTCTTCGCCGACCTCGCCGCCAGCCGCGCCCTCGCCGGCAAGATCAACGAAGTACGAGGCGCGGCCAGCGATCCCGCCTCCGCCGTCAATCCCGCCGCGCTCTTCGCCATGGGCCTCATCGACGAGCTCAGCCACGCGCTCGTCGCCCATTACCGCAAGAACACCGATCCCGAGGTCATGAAGCGCGCCCTTACCTGGTTCGAAGGCAAGGTGGGTGCCGAGGGCGTCGAGAAGCTCCTCCGCACCTTTGTCACCGAGTTCCCCAATGTCGAAGTCTACCGCGGCCGCGAAACCCCCGAGCAATGGCTCGCCGGCTCGACCGAAGGCACGCCTCACCGCGAGGCCGCCCTCGAAGAGATCTTGCTCCTCTGGCTCGCCAATCGGAACCGCGCTTTCAACCCCTTCAAAGAGCTCTTCGACGATCAAAAGCTAGGCAAGTCGACCGACTATCCCGCCGTCACCGCCGAGCTGCAGACCTATTTCGCGAGCCGTCCCAAGATCCAGCTCGATGAGAACGACCCCGCCAGCCCCAAAGTCACGCTGCTCGATCTGCTCCAGGCGCCGATGCTCGCCGCGCCCGATTCGCTCACCGGCCAGCTCGCCTTTCTCCGCGAACGATGGGCCGGAGTCCTCGGCGCCGATATTCGCCGTCTGCTGCTCGCCGTCGATGTCCTCAAAGAGGAAGAGACCGCCATCTGGATGCGCTTTCACCCCCACGCCGGCGGAGGCGCGGGCGAGCGCCGCCAACGCTGGCACCAGTTCGAGATGGGCAGCCACGCCGACGTGCCGCAATTCAGCGTCTCCGACGTCGAATATGAGCGCTTCAGCCCCGACGTCGAGTGGATGCCCAACGTCGTGCTCATCGCCAAGAGCACCTATGTCTGGCTGCATCAGCTCTCGCTGCAATACGGACGTTCGATCACCCGCCTCGACCAGATTCCCGACGAGGAGCTCGACACCCTCCGCGACCGCGGCATGAACGGCCTCTGGCTCATCGGCCTCTGGGAGCGCAGCCGCGCCTCGCAGACTATCAAGCGGCTGTGCGGCCAACCCGAAGCCGTCGCCTCCGCCTATTCGCTCGCAAGCTACGATGTCTCCGCCGATCTCGGCGGCGAAGAGTCCTACCGGAACCTCCGCGATCGCGCTGGAGCACGCGGAATCCGCCTCGCCAGCGATATGGTGCCCAACCACATGGGCATCGATTCCACCTGGGTCATCGAGCACCCGGAATGGTTTCTCAAGCGCTCCGATTCACCCTACCCTGTTTACAGATTCGAAGGCCCCGATCTGTCCAACGACCACAACATCGAAATCAAAATCGAAGACCACTACTACGAACAATCCGACGCTGCCGTCGTCTTTCGCCGCCGCGACCACCGCACCGGCGCGGTCGATTACGTCTATCACGGCAACGACGGCACCAGCTTTCCCTGGAACGACACAGCACAGTTGAACTATCTCAGCGCCGTCGTTCGCGAACAAGTCATCCAGACCATCCTCAAGGTCGCCCGCCTCTTCCCCATCATCCGCTTCGATGCCGCCATGACCCTCGCCCGCCGCCACGTCCAGCGCCTCTGGTTTCCCGTCCCCGGCACCGGCGGAGCCATCCCGTCGCGCGCAGAATACAGCATGACCCAGGCCGAGTTCGATGCGCTCATGCCGCATGAGTTCTGGCGCGAAGTTGTCGATCGCGTCGCCTCCGAGGTCCCCGGTACCCTGCTCCTCGCCGAAGCTTTTTGGCTCATGGAAGGCTATTTCGTCCGCACCCTCGGCATGCACCGGGTATACAACAGCGCCTTCATGGTCATGCTGCGCGATGAAGACAACGCAAAATATCGCTCCGTTCTCAAGAACACGCTCGAATTCGATCCCGACATCATGAAGCGCTACGTCAACTTCATGAGCAATCCCGACGAACGCACCGCCATCGACCAGTTCGGAACCGGCGATAAATATTTTGGCGTCGCCACCATGATGGCTACGCTTCCCGGCCTGCCCATGTTCGGCCACGGCCAGGTTGAGGCCTTTACCGAAAAATACGGCATGGAGTATTACAAGCCGCGCTACAACGAGTCACCCAACGAAGGCCTCGTCGCCCGCCATCAGCGCGAGATCGCCCCGCTGTTGCGTGAGCGCAAGATCTTCGCCGAGAGCGGCAATTTCATACTCTACGATCTCTTCAAAGACAACGGCGAGGTCGACGAGAATGTCTACGCCTTCTCCAACCGCCTCGGTGATCGCCGCGCAATCGTCGTCTTCCACAATCATTATGGCGAAACGCGCGGCACGATCCATCTCTCCGCCGCCTTCGCCGACAAGTCCACCGGAACCCTTCGTCAGGTCCCGCTGCACGACGCGATCGGGCTGCCCGCTTCCGACTCGGCCTTCGTCGCTTATCGCGAAAGAGTAAGCGGCCTTGAGCATCTGCATCGCGCCAGAGACCTGCGCGACAAGGGACTTCACCTCTCTCTTCACGCATACCAATACCGCGTCCTGCTCGACTGGCGCGAGCTACACGCGGATAAGGATCATCCCTGGGATAAGCTCTGCGATTCGCTCCACGGAAGTGGCGTCCCCGATCTCAACGAGGCGCTCGTCAGGCTCCAATTGAAGCCTGTGAGCGACGCGCTCCACGCCGTGCTCGATCCTATGCTCATTCGCCAAATGGCCGAGATCTCCGAACTCGAAGACATCATCACCGAGCGCGACGGCCACGTCCTCAAGTCCAGCGCGATCCAGAAAAAGCGCCACGACTTCTTCGAAACGATTTGTGACCGTGGCTGTGCCTTTTTCCACCATGCCTACCGTCACGCAATGAAATCCACGCCCGGCGCGGCCCCCATCGACGAACCCCAGGAGTCCGTCGAGCTCGCCATCCATCTGCGCAGCCTGCTGCGCAAGGTCATGCGCATCCCGCAGATGGAAAACGGCCTCTATCCCCAGCAGCGCGAAGCGCTCGCGCCGTGGTCGATCGAGGCGCGCCGCGTGCTGCCCAGCCGCAGCCCGCGCATCGACTCGACGGCTGTCTGGGCGCCCGCTCTCGGATGGGCGCTACTCCACGTACTCGCCGAGTGGATCGAAACCCGCGAGCTCGCCAGCGCGCATCCGGCGGCGACGGCTAGCCAACCGTCAGCCTCCGCGCCCGGCAAAAACGCCGCCGACACTGGCGCCCCAGCCTCTCCAGCTAAGACAGCGGCCACTGCTGCCAAGCCATCCCCCGCCGCAATCGACAAGCGCGCCATCGCGCTCTACGACCAGCTCCGCCTCCGCACCGCTTTCGGAGAGTCCTTCGCCTTCATCGGCGTCGAGGGCGAAGACGCATGGCGCGCCGCCGCCCGCATCCGCGTCGCATCGCTTCCCGGCGCTCCCGAAAGCCGCAGCGTCAAGCACACCGAAACCCAGGGCTGGTGGAGCGACGCCGACGTCCGTTGGCTCACCGGTCTCCACGAAGCCCCCGGTTCTAGTGAATTCACTGCCGGATGGTTCTTCAATAAGGAATCGCATCAACAGATGGTCTGGTGGTCGACCCTACCCGAGCTGGTCAGGATTGAGATCGATCCTGCCGCCGAAAAACAGCGTCTCAACAAGCTCGCCAAAGCCATCGACGCCGAACTGCTCGATGCGGAAGACGTTCACTACCGCCTGGACGGAGTGAAACCCAAAGCCAAGCTACCCGAATCAAAAACCGCAGCGGCCGCTGTCGCGACAACTCCAATTTCTCCGGAGGTCCCTCTCGAAGCAGCTGACGCTCCGCAAAGCCCGACGAAAGAAGAAGTGGCAATCGCCGAAGGCGAAGTAGTCGAGCTCACCGGCTCAAAGACAACATCGCGAAAAGATTGATCGCAACAAAACCTGGTGGAAGCTTCGGCCTTTAGGCCGGGGAATGACTCGGACGAAGTGATGCGGCCTTTAGGCCTGGCGCCCTTGGCGATCAGACTACAGCCCTCAACCTACGGATGCGACGCGGAGATCACCACATAGTCGCGCCCTTGATAAAGCCGAAACTCACCCCCCGAGCCTCCTGCTATAAATTGCAGCGGATTCGGCCGCTTCAACTCCGCATCCCGCGTCGCGTCGACCGAGAACATGTCGTGGCCACCGATATCCATCACCCCAAACTTGCCCGCCACAAAACCCGCGCCATACGCGCCCGGCGGCAGCAAATGACCGTTAATCAGGATGGCCGTCTCAGCAATCAAATAGCTCTGATACTTCTGCTGCATTGAGGTCGCATATCCAGAGTTATCGACCAGCGTCGCCAGCACCAGCGTCCCGTCGCCGAACTTGATCCCGCCCGAGTTGCGCGCCTGTACCGGCGCCGATTGCCCCTTGAAAAAGACCGAACCCGGCAGCAGCTTGGTTGCCTCGGCGGCATTCAGTATGGTCCCAGTCGAGGCCGGCTGGCTCCATCCCGGAGCCGCAGCAAGCAGCCCAATCACGACCAAAGACGCACACGCAAAAACTCTGACTCTCGTTACCATGCAGTCCCTTTCTCTATTCCGGTCATGGGGATAACTCCAGTATCACGAAGCTTTCCTTCACCCGAAGCCGTCTTTCAAGTGTAGTCTGTTGACACCAGTGTTCCAATGAACGACTTAATTACAGTTTCTAAGGAAGATTACCTAAAAGCAATTCTCGAGAGCGAGAGCGAGGGGAAGACCGTGATTCCGGCGCTGCTCGCGCACTGGCTTGCCGTCTCCGCGCCGGCCGTGACGATGGCGGTCAAGCGCCTCAAACGCGACGGGTACGTCGAGGTCAAGGCCGACGGCATCGTGCGCCTCACTCCCAAGGGTCGCGAAACCGCAACCCGCACCGCCCTGCGTCATCACCTCGTCGAACGTATGCTCACCGAAATCTTTGGCATGGAATGGTACGAGATCCACAACGAGGCCGAACACCTCGAGCACGCTGTCTCGCCTGCCTTTGAAGCGAAACTGATCGAGCGCCTCGGCGACAAGGGACTCTGCCCGCACGGCAATACCGTCCTGCCGGAGACGCCCGCCCAACGCGCGAAACGCGGCCACATCCTGCTCTCCGACGCCGTCGAAGGCGCCGAATACAACGTTGTCAGCTTCTACGAGCGCGACCCCAAGCTGCTCGTCTTTCTCCATCAGCTCGGCTTCGCTCCCGGCGGCCGGGTCAAGGTCGTAAAGAAGAACTACGACCAGACGCTCTCGATCGAAACCCCGACCCGGACCACCACGCTCGGCCAGATGGCCGCCGAAAAGATCTGGGTCAAACGCCGCAACGCCCGCTAATCCGCTTCGTCCCCTCCTTATGTTTTGACCTTCGTTGTCTTGTCGCGATCGCGCCCATCATAGCCAATCTCAGATTTGTCATCCCGACCGAAGCGTAGCGTAGCGGAGGGATCTGCGGTTTCAGAGTTCTGCGCTCCTCAACTTCCTAATCTTTAGGTCAAAAGTGTTCGTCAAAGCGCTATGTAACCAAAAAATAATAACCATGATTAATAATTTATCCGCAATCTTGCAAAAGATTCATGCGATACTACTCCTAATAGTCTGCAATTTGTCCCGATCTGCATGCCTGCCACTACTCCACAACTCGAACAGGCCGCCGGCCGGGCCTCGATGCCGGAGATATTCTCGAGTGTCCCCATCTCGCAATCGCCGCAGATGTGGCGTCGCGCCCTCGGCTTTCTCGGCCCCGGCTTCCTCATCTCCGTCGGCTACATGGACCCCGGCAACTGGGCGACCGATCTCCAGGCCGGCTCGCGCTACGGCTACACCCTGCTCTTCGTCATCATGTTGTCCAACCTGCTCGCCATCCTGCTCCAGGCCCTGGCGCTCAAGCTGGGCATCGCCACCGGAAGAGACCTCGCCCAGGCCTGCCGCGAGAGCTATTCCAGGCCCGTCAGCATCGCCCTATGGCTCATCGCCGAGATCGCCATCGGCGCCTGCGACCTCGCCGAGGTGATCGGCTCGGCCATCGCCTTGCAACTCCTCTTCCACATTCCCCTGATTATCGGCGTACTCGTCACCGGCTTTGACGTGCTCCTGATCCTGCTCCTCGAACATCGCGGCTTCCGCTATATTGAGGCGCTGGTGATGGTATTGATTGGCACGATCGCAGCGCTCTTCGGCATCCAGATCGCCCTCTCCAGGCCGGAGTTGGCGCCAATCTTCTATCACCTCTTCGTCCCGTCAAAGCAGATATTCTCCGACCCGATGATGCTGTACATCTCCATCGGCATCCTCGGCGCGACCGTCATGCCGCACAATCTCTATCTGCATTCCTCGATCGTGCAGACGCGCGCCTATCCGCGCACCGTTGCGGGCAAGCGCGAGGCGATCCGCTGGGCCAGCCTCGATTCGGCCATCGCGCTCATGATGGCGCTGCTGGTCAACGCGGCGATCCTGATCGTTGCGGCCGCTGTCTTTCATCGACAGGGACATTACGAAGTCGCCGAAATCGGCGATGCCTACCAGTTGCTCACGCCGCTGCTCGGCTTCACCGGAGCCAGCACCATGTTCGCCCTCGCTCTGCTTGCCTCCGGGCAGAACTCGACCATCACCGGAACCCTCGCCGGCCAGGTCGTCATGGAAGGCTTTCTCGAGATCAGGTTGCCCGGATGGCTGCGCCGCCTCATTACCCGTCTGCTCGCCATCATCCCGGCGGTCATCGTCACCGCGCTCTATGGAAGCAGCGGTACTGCCAAGCTGCTCGTCCTCAGCCAGGTCATCCTGAGCATGCAGTTGAGTTTCGCCGTCTTTCCGCTCGTCGCCTTTACCAGCGACCCCAAGCGGATGGGCGCTTTCGTCAACCCGGCGTGGCTCCGCATTGCCGGATGGGCCAGCGCAATCCTCATCGCCGGTCTCAACGCGTGGCTGCTCGTTCAGATCTTCCACGGTCGCTGAAACGCTCCATTCACAGAAATCGTCGATGATAATCCCATGAAAAAGGTGACCGTACACGCGCTGGCAATGATTGGAGTCCTCTTCGCGAAGACAGCTTCCGCCCAACAGACCTTAGATCCCTACCTGACGTTGATGAAAAAAGCCGCCGCCCACGCCAAAGCTCACGGAGACAAATTCGTGCCGGCGCTTTCGCCGGTCGACTCATCCCTGCTCGGCGACAATCCCCAGATCAACGTGAAGACCCTCCACGCCGCCGGCTTCAAAGTGGTCCCGTGGACCACCAACGACCCCGAAAAGATGAAAGCGCTCATCGCCCTCGGCGTCGACGGCATCATCTCCGACCGCCCCGACATCCTCCAGAGGGTCGTAGCTGAGGAACGCGCCGCCGGCCATAAGCTCATCGGCTTCGACGTCGAGGCCCATCGCGGTGGCCGCGGCTTGCGCCCGGAAAACACGCTGCCATCCTTCGAGAGTGGCATCGATCAGGGAGCTGTCACTCTCGAGACCGACACCGGGGTCACCACCGACGGAATCTCCCTCATCTGGCACGACCAGTTCCTCAATCCCGAGAGCTGCCGCCGCCAGGACGGCGCTCCTTACACCATGGAAAACCGCGTCTACATCAAAGACATCTCCATGGTCGACGCGCAGAAGACCTTCATCTGCGACAAGCTCCACTTCGGCCCCGAGCAGAAGAACGATCTCGCGCTCTCCCCCGTCGCCGTCGCCTTCGCCGCAAAAGAGGGGCTGCCCAGCCCATACGTGCCCACCAACGCCGCGCAACTCTTCGAGTTTGCCCGCTTCTACACGGCGTATTACAAGAGCGGCCCCGGAAAGAACACGCCCGGCGCGAAAGAGCACGCCGCCGCCGGCGCCAAGGTGCGGTTTAATCTCGAAACAAAGATTCTTCCCGACCGCCTGCCCCCCGACGTCGCCGGACACCAGGACCCCAATGCGCCCGCAGATCTCTACAAGAACCACACCGTTGGCCCCGACGTCTTCGTGAAAACGCTCTGCGGAGAGATCGTCAAGGCCGACATGGTCGACCGCTCCGACGTGCAGAGCTTCGACTTCCGCACTCTTCTGCTCGTCCAGGAGCAATACCCCGACATCCCCACCTACTACCTGACCAATAACGTAAAGCTGCTGAGCAGCGATTTTGTCCCCGAGTCGCTCCGCCTCTCCCCCGAAGAAACGAAGTAACTTCCAGCTGGCCGCACGATTGAACCTGCGGCGAGCACCGCGAGTTGAAGGGGCACAGAAGGCAGGCGTGAGGTGAAGGGGCACGGCCTTCAGCCGTGCCATTAGTTGTAAGAATCAGAGCGGCTTTAGCCGCTGAGGGCTCTTAGAGGAGTTCTGATGCTTAGCGAGAGTTGGGCTGAGGGACCGTCCAAATCCGCACATCCAGCTCCGGAGATCGGACAGACAGAGTCACAGCAGTGCCACGGACTCGCAAGGAATGAATCACTTACAAGTCTTTCGCCGCGGCCCAAAAATTGCATCTACCCAAAGTCACTTTGGAGGGCAAGACATGGCGTACTTTGAAAGAACTCGCGACATTCTCAACGGACCTCTCACCAATGACCTCCTCCGCCAGCGCGCCGACGCCGGATGGCAAGTCGCCTCCATCGAGTGGCGTCGCGAACTCCCCGGCAACGCTCCGATCGAGAGCCACGCTGACGAAATCCCCTACGGCCTCCGCATCTCGGAGGACTGCCTGCGCCTCGAGATCGACCCCGAAGAAAATCGCATCCTCATGGAGATGATGGAGCTCCTCGTCCAGGACTTCCCCTTCACCAACGTCGCCAGCGACTTGAATGAGAAGGGCTATCGAACCAGGGAAGGGAAGCGCTGGACCGCAGTGTCCGTCTTCAACATGTTGCCAAGGCTCGTCGAGTCCGGCCCCACCATGTTTCCTACCGAGGAGTGGGAAGCCCGCCGCCAGCATTTCGCAAAAGCCATCTAGGTTCGGAGGCCTGTCAACTCCCGAGAGAAGTCTTGCTGAGCGGCTGATTTGCCAACAAGAAGTTGTCATCCTGAGCGATGCTTCACGCGGTGAAGCGAGCCGAAGAGCTTGTCCTGAGCGCAGTCGAAGGAACCTGCATTTACAGCGATGCAGGTTCAAGACTGAAGGGGCATGGCTTCAGCCGTGCCATGAATTTTCGACAGAAGGAACGCGGCTTCAGCCGCTGAGGGACCTCTTACTCGTCAGTGCCGGCCGGAAAGAACACCGGCCATCCCTTATCGCCTGCAATTTGTAACAGTGCCGGTGTCGCATTCACAGGAAACGCCCGCTTCGCAATCGCCAGCATTGCCGCATCGTGGATCGAGTTGCCAAAGACCGCGTCCGGCGATGTCACTCCGACCCGCTCGAGCGAAAGCGCCTTGCCTTCATCGGTGGGCACATCCAGCAGCGCGCTGGTGATCACCCCGTCCTTCACCCGCACCCGGGCCGCCAGCACCCGTTCCACCGGAATCTCAAACGCACGCACGCCCTCTTCGATAAGCCAGTTATTGGTCGAGCTCACCGCCCAGATTTCGGTGCCACCGGCGCGCAGTTGCGCCACCAGATCGCGCATTTCGGGAAAGATGTGCGCTTGTACTCGTGTGTGAAAATATTCAGCGGAAGCCTTCCGCAGCTCGTCCTCGCGCAGGCCCGCATAGACCTGCACCATCTCGCCGCACATCTCCGCCTCACTCACCTCGCCTCCACGATAGAGACGATATTGCGAGTCGAGCCAGTCGCTCGCATTGCGCGAGATCAGCCCCGATTCCATCGACCACACCATGAACCCGTACCCGGCGTCGCCCGACCACAAGGTCCCATCGCAATCGAAAACCGCAACTGCCGGACGAGTCGCCAGCACCGACGCAAAAAACTCAGCGGTTGTCAGCCGGACCGCCGGCAATGTCTGAAGAATCGTCAAAACCTATCACTCCGATACGTTGAAAGCTTGTGTCATCAAAGACCACGCCTCTATTGTCTCCGATCAATGATGAATTTGCATTAATTCGAAGCCGTAACTGTATAGCCCTGATCAACATCCAGCCCCAAATTTGATCGCACGTTCATTTCGGAACCGCCGTCAAATCTTTTTAGTCCCTAGTCTCTAACTCGATTCCTCCACGCTTCTAACCCCTCAGCCCAAATCCCATGTCCGATAATGAGACCATGCTCAACAACGCCGCACTCCTCCGCGAATATCTCCTCTACCTTCGCGTCGAAAAAGGATTGCGGCCGCTTACGTGCGAGGCCTACGAACGAGACCTCACGCAGTTCGCCGAATATCTCGAATCCGAAAATGCAACCCTCGCGACCGCGGCCCAAAATAACATCTCCGGCTTTCTTGAACATCTACGTAAGCACGGAGTCGAGTCGCGATCAGCCGCGCGCAAACTCTCCTGCCTGCGGGGACTCTATCGTTGGCTCCTCCTCGACAAACGCATTCACCGCGATCCGACGGTGAACCTCGAATCGCTTTCGATGTGGAAGGTCCTGCCCAAGTCTCTCGCCGAGTCCGAAGTCGACTTCCATCATGGAGCGCGCCTCGACACAAGCCAATCATCCCCAGGCCGGCACAACCGCTCTCCGCGACCGCGCCATTCTCGAGATCCTCTACGCCGGAGGTCTTCGCGTCTCCGAGCTCACCAACCTCCGCGTCGAAGATCTCTCCCTCGACGAAGGCCGCATCCGCCTTCTCGGCAAAGGCGACAAAGAACGCGTCGTCCCGCTCGGCGAACCAGCAATTCGAGCGCTCGCGGAATATCTCTCCGCGCGCCGCGCAAAATCCAAGCCGGGCAATTCGTGGCTCTTCCTCTCCGAACGCGGCAAACAACTCTCGCGGCAATGGATCTGGCATCTCGTCAAAGCCAGCGACTCCAACGCCAGCCCGCACAAGCTCCGCCACAGCTGCGCCACGCACATGGTCGAGCACGGAGCCGATCTCCGCAGCGTACAAATCCTCCTCGGCCACGCCGACATCGCGACGACCCAGGTCTATACCCACCTCGCCCTCGGCCATCTCAAGTCCGTGCACCGCGCCCATCATCCCCGCGCACGCCGCACGGCGGAGCGGAATCCATGAGCGCGAAACCCAAACTAACCCAGCTCGCCGAAGACTTCCTCGCCGCGCTCGCCCACGAACGCGCCGCCTCGCCCCACACCCTCCGCGCCTACGATCGCGAACTTCACAACTTCGCCGATTACGCTATCGAAAGACTCGGCCGATCGACAAATCCCAACACCATCGATCACAAACACATCCGTGCCTATCTCGGCGAACTCTACGCCCGCGGGCTCTCCAAAGCCTCAGTAGCGCGCGCTCTCGCCGCGCTCCGCTCCTGGTTCAAGTGGCTCGCCCGTCACGGTCACGTCGAGCAGAACGCGGCCTCGCTCGTCGCCACACCAAAGCTCCCTAAACACCTGCCCCGCGTTCCCTCAATCGAACAATTGAACCGGACTGTGGACTCGTTAGCGGAAATGAAGGGGCACGGCTTCAGCCGTGCCATTACGGAGAATAGAGAAGAAGCGGCTTCAGCCGCTGAGGGAATCTCTGGCACCTCACAGAAATCAAAGCATAAAAAGAGTGGAGTTCATCCCGAAACCGCATGGCCCGAGCGCGACCGCGTCATCTTCGAACTCCTCTACGGCTGTGGCATCCGCAACGCCGAACTCACCGGCCTCAACCTCGCCGACCTTCACTGGCCCAACGAAGTCATCCTCGTGCGCGGCAAGGGCCGAAAGCAGCGCTATGTCCCTCTAGGAGATGCAGCCGCCGAAGCGATTCGCGGCTATCTCCCACAGCGCGAAGCCAAATTACGTCAAGCAAAAAAATCCAGCCCAGCGCTCCTGTTCAACGCCCGCATTCGCTCGGCAACAAACGGCGAAGCACGCCTCACCACCCGCAGCGTCGGACGCATCGTCAAAGCCCTCGCCATCGCCAACGGACTTCCCCCCGACACCCATCCTCACACCCTCCGCCACGCCTTCGGCACCCACATGTTGGAAGAGGGCGCAGACCTCCGCGCGATTCAAGAATTGCTCGGCCACGAACGCCTCTCCACTACCCAGCGCTACACCCAGCTAACCACCGCCCAAATCACCCAGGTCTACGACCGCACGCATCCGCGCGCAAAATGACAAACTACGACAGAACGTGATGAGGGCGACGCAGGCTCTATCTGGCAAAACGCCGAACGCTAAACGAAATCGGCAACCCAACGATGAACATATGCACCAACAGTCCCAAAACCAGATCATGATATTGGTAAGGCCCATGCGCATGAAGCGCGGACAGCGGCAAAACGACAAGGCGCATGAACAACTCCACAGCGATGCCAAAAAACAACCCGCAGACCAGCCAGCTTTCTCTTAGGAAAACCAGCACACGGCTCACTGCGTAGTAAGTCGCTGCAGCTGACAAGGCGATGAAGAAATGCAGAAAGACGCCCAGTGCGTGGGTTCCTGCGCCGCCTTTGAAAGCCGCCGGCCCAAGCAGGCCTCCCGCAATCGCGAGTGGAACGTTCCACCCAAACAGAATGCAAGCCTGCGATAGGTCCAAAATTCCGGCGCTCAGCCCGCCGACCGCAATCGCCAACAGAGCCCTCTTGTTCATAATCACTCCGCCCGCAAAGCCTGCATCGGGTCCACCGAAGCCGCGCGCCGCGCTGGCAAGAGACACGCCGCCACAGCCAGCAGCAGCACGAGAAAACTCGCCAGCGTCAACACCAGCGGATCCATCGCGCTCACGCCGAATAGAAACGAGCCCATCAATCGCGATGCCGCCATCGCGCCCACCAATCCAAGCACACATCCAATCAACGCCAGCTTCAGCCCCGACGCCAGCACCAGGCCGACAATACCCACCCGCTGCGAGCCCAGCGCCATCCGAATCGCGATCTCCTGGATTCGCAACGCAACCGTGAACGCAATCACGCTATAAATTCCCAGCACTGCCAACAGTATCGCGGTTCCTGCAAACGTCGAGATCAAAGCCGTGTTGAACCGCCGCGGCGCCTCGCTCTCCGAGATCGCGTGCTCCATCGTCTGCACCTGGGTCAGCGGCAACTGCGCGTCAATTGCTCGCACCGTTGCCCTTAAGATGTTCTCCATCTGCTCGGGCGGTGTCTTAGTGCGTAGCGCAATAAATCCTCCGTTGGCGCCCAAGGTTCCCGGCGGAGCCAGCTCACCCGCCATCGCGATCTCCTGCCCCGCCGGCGTGTAGTATTGCTGCTTCGACGGCAGGTCGGGCGATCCTTCCTTCACATCCGCAACCTCGCCGACGACTGTCGCCCAGGGCGTCTTCATCGTGTCAGTGCCGATCCTCAGTCGCTTGCCGATGGGGTCTTGTCCAGGCCACGACTTCTCCGCCAGCGTCTGGTTCACAATCACTACCAGCTGCCCGCCCTCCTGGTCCGCCTGCGTAAACAACCGTCCGCGCAGCAACGGAATCTTCATAGCCTCGAAGTAATCTCCCTGCACCCCTGACGGAGTGGCAAGATCAATGCTTCCCGGTTTCGGCGGAACATAACCCTCTGCGACAAACGCGCTATTGGCGTTGCTTCCCGACGCAGGCAGAAATTCTGTCACCCCCGCCTTCGTCACTCCCGGCAATGCTTGCAACCGTCGCAACAGCTCACGGTCGAACTCATCCACCGCAGCCTGCGTCGAATAGTGCTCCCGAGGCAGGCTATAGGCCGCAACCAGCGTGTGGTCGGGCTGATATCCAAGATTGACCTCGCGCATCTTCTCAAAGCTACGCAACAGCAGCCCCGACGCGGCCAGCAGCACCAGCGCGACAGCGATCTCCGCCACCACCAATGCCGAACGCAGCCGCGCATGGCCGCCGCCCGAGGTGCCCGTCCGCCCGCCTTCCTTGAGTGTGTCGTTCACGCTCGTGCGGATCGCGGCAAAGGCCGGCGCCAATCCGCAAACGATTCCTGTCAACACCGCGAGCGCAAGCGCAAAACCCACCACAGGCCAGTCCAGGCTGATCTCATCGACGCGGGGCAGCGTCTCCGGCAACAATTTCAGGCCCACCTTGAGTGCAATCCCCGCCAGCGCCAGGCCGACCAGGCCTCCGGCAACGCTCAACACCAGGCTCTCCAAAATCGCCTGCCGCAGCAACGTCGCCGCCCGAGCACCCAGAGCCAGCCGCACCGCAACCTCCCGCCGTCTGCGAATCGCCCGCACCAGCAGCAGTCCGGCAAGGTTGGCGCAAGCGATCAGCAACACTACGAACACCGCCAGGAACAGTGTCCGCACCAACGGCCGCGCCTGCTCTACCGTCTCTTCCTGCAGCGGACGCACCACCGGCTTAATGCTGAAGCCCGCCATAAATGCCGGATAATTCCGCACCGTCTCCGCAGCCACACCGCCCGCGTCGCTCACCGCTTGTTCCCGCGTCACCCCATCCTTAAGCCGGCCCACCATCTGGTAGCTCCAGTTCGCCGCGCTCGACGTCGCCAGCTCCTGCTCGGTAAAGCTGAACGGGGTCCACAGTTCGCTCTGGTTCAAATGCCCCGCCACCAATGGGAATTCGAAATCGCGCGGCATCACACCAATGACGACATAAGGTTTGCGGTCGAGCAGTATCTTCTTGCCAAGAATCCCCGCATCCCCATGAAAGCGGCTCTGCCAGGTCGAGTAGCTCAACACCGCCACCAGTTGATGCTGCTCGTCCTCCTGTTGCGTGAAGACTCGCCCCATCAGAGGAGCAACCCCCAGGGCTGGAAACACTCCGCTGGTCATTCGCGTCGCATTCACCGACGCCGGCACGTCCAGGCCCGAAAGCTCATACCCTGTCTGCTGATATCCGCCGAGGCTGCTGAAGCTGTGCGTGTCGCGCGTGTAGTTGCGAATGTCGGGAACGGTCACCCCTGCCTCGCCGTTTCCGCCGACATCCGCGCCCTGGATGATGTCCGCCAGCACCATCAACCGGTCCGGATGCGGAAAGGGCAGCGGTCGCAACAGCACCCCCTCGACAATCGAGAAGATCGCCGTCGTCGCGCCAATCCCCAGCGCCAGCATCAGCACCGCGGTGGCAACAAAACCCGGAGATTTCAAGAGATGGCGAACTGCAATTTTCAGGTCACGAATGAGGGACAAAAGAAGCCTCCGGAGCAAGTCAATAGAGATTCTCCCTGCACTCGCATCTCCAAAGCCACGGAGGCTAAGCGTCTGTCCTATCGGCGGTTAGCCCGACCCAGGGGCCATGCCAGCCCGAAAGCTGTCCGGATTTGACCCATGGTGTCCGCAGATGGACACCATCCAACCATTTACTCGGTGCGTAAAGCTTCCATCGGATCGACCGAAGCCGCCCGCATCGCCGGCAAAAGGCACGCCGCCAACGCAAGCAACAGCACAAGGACCGCCGACAACCCCAGCACCAGCGGATCGAATGCGCTCACTTCGAAGAGAAAAGACCGCAGCAGGCGCGATACGGCGAACGCTCCCAGCAATCCAATTGCGCAACCCGCCAGCGCCAGCTTCGTCCCCGAAATCAGCACCAGCCGGAAGATCGCCGATCGCGGCGAGCCCAGCGCCATCCGGATCGCAATCTCATGCACACGCAGCGCCACCGAGAATGCAATCACGCTATAGATGCCCGAAACCGCCAGTAGCACCGCTGCCGCTGCAAACGAAGAGATCAACGCGGTATTGAACTTCCGCGGGGCCTCGGTCTCCGAGAGGGCGTGTTCCATCGATTGCATCTGCGTCAGCGGCAATTGCGGATCGATCGAGCGTACTGTCGCCCGCATCGCATTCTCCATCTGTTCCGCAGGCAACTCCGTCCGCAGCGTAATGTATCCGAAGTCGCCTGTGAGGGCGTCTGCCGGCGCGAGCGATCCGTAGGCGGCAATCCCCTGGGTCGTCGGCTCATACATTTGCTCCGTAGTCTCTTCATCCGGCGACCCGAGCTTCACGTCGCTGACTTCGCCCACCACGACCAGCCAGGGCGTCGGCGTTTCCTGCAGCCCCATGCGCATTCGCTTGCCCAGCGCACTCTGCCCCGGCCAATAGTGTTCCGCCAGCTTGTGATTGACAATCACTACCATCTGCGAGCCGAGCTTGTCCTCTGGAGTAAAGTACCGCCCAGCCAGGAGCGAAATTCCCATCGCTTTGAAATAATCTCCCTCTACATAAGATGGACTTCCCAGCATCAAGCTGGTGCCCTTGGGAGGAACGAAGCCATCCACTACAAAGGCGCTGTTGCTATGGATGTCCCAGGCAGGCAACCGCGTCGTCAAGCCCAACGCAACGACTCCCGGCAACTGCCCCAACCGGCGCAGCAATTCATTGTCGAATCCGTCCACCACCGCCTGCGTCGAATATTGTTTACGGGGCAGGGAATACCGCGCCGCCACCGTGTGATCGGGACGAAAGCCCAGATCCACCGCGCGCATCTTCTCGAAGCTGCGCAGCAGCAACCCCGAAGCGGTGAGCAACACCATCGCCACCGCAATCTCCGCAATCACCAGCGCCGACCTCAGCCGGGCATGCCCTCCGCCCGAGCTTCCTGTTCGTCCGCCCTCTTTGAGCGTGTCGCTCACGCTGGTGCGGATCGCCGCAAACGCCGGAACCAGGCCGCAAACCACACCGGTGAACAAAGCCAGCAGCAGCGCAAAACCGACCACCACCCAATCCAGCCCAATCTCATTCACCCGCGGCAGCGTCTCCGGCAGCAGGCTCAAACCCAATCGGAGCGCGCCTGCGGCGAGCCCCAGCCCGATCACCGCGCCGGCCACGCTCAGCACCAGGCTCTCCATGATCGTCTGCCGCAGCATCGTCGCGGTGTTCGCTCCCAACGCGATTCGGATCGCAGCATCCTTGCGCCTGCGAATCGCCCGCACCAGCAGCAATCCGGCCAGGTTTGCGCAGGCAATCAGCAGCACCACACAGACCGCCAGAAACAGCGTCGTGACCAGCGCTTTCGCCTCTCGTACCGTCTGCTCGCGCAGCGGTCTTACCCGCGCCGTAATGTGCATGCTGCGCATATATGCCGGATAGTCACGCATCGTCTGCTCGGCCACCCGCTCCGCGTCGCTCGAGGCTTCCTCCGCAGTCAGTCCGCGCCGCAGCCGTCCCACCATCTGGTAACTCCAGCTTGAGGCTTCATCGATGAACTGCTCCGGCTTGAAACTCATCGGCACCCAGAGATCGCTCTTGTCCAGGTGGCCAGGCGTCAAAGGGAATTCAAAGTCCGCCGGCATCACCCCGATCACCACGTAAGGCTTGCGGTCGAGCAGGATCTTCGACCCCAAAATATGAGGGTCGCCGTGAAATCGGCTCTGCCATGTCTGATAGCTGAGCACCGCAACCAGCTGTTGCTGCTCGTCCTCTTGTTTGGTAAAGACGCGCCCCAGCAACGGCGCGACGCCCAACGCTGGAAAGACGCCATAGGTCATCGGCCCCTCAGTGATGGTCGCCGGCTCACCCACCCCCGAGAGCTCGACGCGATCCGTCCGATAGCCGCCCAAGCTGGTGAACGAATGCGTCTCCGCCGTGTAATTCCGAACGTCGGGAGCGGTTACTCCTCCCACCATGTTCGGGCCGGTCTCGCCCGCTCCGCGCAGGATCTCGCCCACCGCCATCAGCCGCTCCGGCTCAGGAAAAGGCAGCGGACGCAGCAGCACACCCTCGACGATCGAGAAGATCGCCGTCGTCGCGCCAATCCCCAGCGCCAGCATCAACACTGCGGTCAACGTGAAGCCCGGGGTCCTCAACAGTTGGCGAATGGCGATATTCAGGTCGCGAGTAAAAGACTCCATAGCTCCTTATACATGGGAAGAATTTCGGCTCCATGCGCTTTCGCTTGCTCTCCGGCATGCTCCTGCATTCATATGCCTGAGATCGTGCTCCTGCGCTCCAGCAACACAACGTCCCGCCATCGGCCGTGCAGACTTCCCAGCCGCAGACGAGTGCCGACCACGCGAAATCCCGCCGCCGCATGCAGCCGCAGGCTCGCGGCATTCTCAGGAAAGATTCCCGCCTGCAGCGTCCAGATACCCGCCGCCTCAGAGTCGGCGATCAATCTCTTCATCAGATGATTGCCGACGCCGCGGCCCCGCGCTCTTTCCGCAACATAGATGCTGACCTCCGCCACGCCCGCATAGACCGGCCTTCGAGAAACCGGCGAGAGCGCGGCCCAGCCAACGAGCTCATCGCCCTCCGTCGCCACCATTCTACAAATCTGCAGGTGGGCCTCGTCCCACTCCCGCCACTCCGGCGTCGCCTGTTGAAACGTTGCATCGCCCGTGGCGATGCCTTCGATATAAATCGAGCGCACCGCGGGCCAGTGCACAGAGGTCAGCGGCTCTATCTGAAGAGGCAGGTTCATCTGTTGGGCCATCGCGTCGCTCCGTCGATCGCTGAAAGACCGTCCGAGACAATTGTTTCCGAAACAGCAGAGGAAGGTCACAGGATTTAGCCGAGGGTGCTCTCTGGACAAGCGTCCCTATCCGATCTCACCGCGCGGAAGGTTTCGCCGCAATCCGTCGGCACGCGCCTGGAACGTTGGCCATCTGCTTCACAAAGACGCGATAGCTTGGGCGTCCCGGTTGCAAGGTGGCCCAATAGCTTGTCCGCGTAACCAGCGGCTTTCTCTGGGTGATGAGTTGGTTTTCAAGAATCCTGATGCCGCAGGCAAGATTGTTCCGAGGTTGCAGGATGGTTTTTGCCGGGTCTTTCTCCGGGAGTGCTTTGTCCTTCTCCCAATCGAACTCGCAGCCGTAGCGCTCCGCGTCCATGTAGGTCAGTTGCAGCAGTCCCTCGCTGCGCACCATGCGTTTGGTCACAGTGTCCCGCTTGGCCACCTCCGGCTCGGTGTGGCGCACATCCGTCGTCGGCTTGAGACCGGCCTCCGCGGCGGCAAGCGCCTGGAAGAAGTAAGCCCAGAATGCCCGCTTATCCGCATCACCCATCATTGCGAATCGCGGGCAAAACCCCCGCACATCCCGCGCAATTCCAGCAGACAACATCTCCGGAGGCAAAGAAGATTCTACGAACTGGTCCCACTGCGGGTCCCACGACGGAGCGCCCAGCTCCTCCTTCTTCTCCGCGATCGGAGTAGGCGGAGCCGGTTTCAGCTCCGGCTTCGGAGTGTCTGGCTGGGCAGCGGCCGCCTGCGACCTCGATTGCTTCGCGCAACCTGCCAACGCCAGGCTTATCGAAAGCACCAGTGCTGTCTTGCCCATCTTTGTCATCGACCCTGTCCCAGCTTTCGGGATTTGAGATGCAGAATTCCTGCTTCCCGAAACGGAAACCACCGCCCTCTGGGATTTAGCGAAGAAGCAGATTGGCGATGGCGACCGCAACAATGCTCACGCAAACTGGCAGAGGTGTGCCTTCAGCAAGGACTCATAGATGCGCGATTGGACAAGCAGGGAATTCACCGAAGCTGCCAAAGCAACACGGCTTTTCCGGAAGGAGGCAATTAGTGACCTACTCTCCAGGCAAAAGGGCGTTCAGTTGGTCCCTAATCTGACGCGCAACCGACTCCGTCAGGGGCGTAATCAGCCTTACTTGGAGTTGGATGATGGGCTGCTCCCCCACGCCATCGGCCAGGCGACGCTGCCATCCATGCGCAAGGTCAACTCGCCGGATTTCGGGAGTCGCGATTTTTCTCCATCACATCCCAATGGGGCACACTTCACTTTCGTCGCTACCCACCCCAAACTAATGTTTCAAATCCGAACGGTCCCCCACAAACCTCTCCCCATCCTTCCCCACATTCGCCGCTTTCATGAAATCCATCCAGATCGGCAACGCCCCCTTCGCGCCCGTCTCCTTATCGCCCAAAGACTCGCGATTGTCATAACCGACCCAGACTCCGCAAGTCACCGAGGGAGAAAATCCCACAAACCACGCATCCGTGAAGTCGCTGGTCGTCCCCGTTTTGCCGCCCAACTCATGATGCAGTGCCTTCGCCGCCGCCCCCGTCCCGCTGTTGGTCACTTCGCGTAGCAGCACCATCATCGTCCGCGCCGTTCTCTGGCTCGTCGCCTCGCTCACCTCGGACTTGTCCTCCGCAATCACCGATCCGTCCGCATCCGTAACCCGCCGCACCAGCCTCGGAGCGATCCGCAATCCATCGTTCGGGAACGCAGCATACGCCGCGACCTGCTCCCTCAGCGTCACCTCCACAGCGCCCAGCGCCACCGGCAGGTAGGCGGGAATACTCGAGGTAATCCCAAATTGGTGCGCTACCTCGATCACCTTCTTCATCCCCACGCGCTCCGCCAGCTTCAGCGCCGGAATATTCCGCGAATCCGCAAACGCCTTCAGCACCGAAATCTCGCCCAGGTAATTTCCCTCATAGTCGTGCGGCGCATACGAGCCCACCGAGAACGGAGCGTCCAAAATCCGCTCCTCGGGAGTCACACCCTCTTCCACCGCAGCCGTATACACATAAGGCTTGAACGACGAACCTGTCTGCCGCTCCGCCTGCGTCGCCCGGTTGAATTGCGACAGGTTGAAATCTCTTCCACCTACCATCGCCAGCACATCGCCCGAAGTATTATCGATTGCCAGCAGCGCGCCCTCCGCGCCCGAGTCCTGCTCCAGGGTTCCGTGCAGGTCCCCCGATGCACTCTCTCCCACCGCCGGCGCGGTCAGGTGCACATAAATAATGTCTCCCGGCGTCAGAAAACTCTCCGGCGACTTCTGCCCCGTCCACGCCCAGTCCGAGTCTGTCAGCAGCACTCGCCGATCGCCGATTCGCGCCGTCACCTGGTAGGGCAAAACCCCCGTCACCATTGCATGAACATAATCCCCAGGCCCCACCGGCAAAATCCAGTCGGGATGCTTAAACTCCGCCAGCCCCACACGCCCGGCGATGGCGTTCAATAAATGCCCCTTCCACCCATGCCGCCGCTCATACGCCGCCAAACCATCCAGCACCGCGTTCTTCGCCGCCCGTTGCAGGTCGAGATCCAGCGTCGTATACACCTTCAACCCCGCCGAATGAACCTCCTCCTCGCCCAGCTTCTTGTCCAGCTCCTGCCGCACCTCTTCCACAAAATAAGGCGCAACCGAGTTCGGATCGGTCTCGACCTGCAACCCCAGCGGAGCCTCGCGCGCCGCGGCCGCCTGCTCCGCCGTAATCTTGCCGTCCTCCAGCATCGCGTTGACCACCAGGTTGCGCCGCCGCATCGCCTTCTCCGGATTCAAAATCGGGGAATACGCCGACGGCCCCTTCGGTAAGCCCGCCAGCAGCGCTGCCTCGGGCAGCGTCAGGTCCTTCGCGTGTTTGCTGAAGTAATACTCCGACCCCGCCTCAAACCCATACACGCCATGCCCCAGGTAAATCTGGTTCCCATACAGCGTGAAGATCTGCTGCTTGGTAAACGCCCGCTCGATCTGGATCGAAAGAAACGCCTCCTGCAGCTTCCGCCCGAACGTCCGCTGGCTCGACAAAAAGAGGTTCCGCGCCAGCTGCATCGTCAGCGTCGAAGCGCCCTGCGCCCGCTCCTTCGAGGTCAGGTCGTGATAAATCGCCCCCGCCACGCGAAAGACGTTCACGCCCCAGTGGCTCTCAAAATTCTTGTCTTCGATGGAGATAACCGCCTGGCGCAGCAGCGGAGAAAAATCCTCATACCCCACCACCACCCGACGCTCCAGCGCGAAAGAGCCGAACGCGCGCCCCTTCACGTCATAAAGCTCGGTGGTCGTGCTCGGGCGATACCGCTCCAGGTCATCGATCTGCGGCAGGTGCACCGAATACACCAGCATCAGCCCCACCAGCGAACCCGCAGCCGCCGCGAGCAAAACCAGCACCAGCAGCGCCAGCCGTCCCACAACTTTCTTCTGCCCACGCCGAGGCTGCCGGTCGCGCGGAGGACGAAACGCCGTCCCGTCCCCGGCGCCATCTCTCCTCGTGGCTGAAAGCGATTGTTTAGAACTCAAAGCCAAGGCCCATGACCGCCATCACTCTTTTGAGCTTAGTCGATTTGCGTCCACGACGACGGCGTCGTCGACGGCCTTTACCGAGAGCGTGCTGCCTCGCCGGACGTTTGCCACAACGACATTTCCGTCCCGCCGCGAAAGAACTCGGGCATACTGGAGCAGAAGTACAGTTACTCTCTGCGAAGCACCAGGTACTTCTGCTCTGAGTGGCAGGTGAGATTCCATGGGCAACCTGTGGCGTGACATTCAGTTTGGCTTGCGAATGCTCGCCAGAAACATAGGCTTCACCGCCGTCGCCGTTCTTGTCCTCGCGCTTGGCATCGGTCCATACGTCGCCATATTCAGCATCTCTATGCCACATTCCTCGCGCCCATGCCCTATCCCGAAGCCGATCGATAGTGGTCATCTGGAACATGACCAAAGGCGAGCGCGATGCAATGCCGGCCGACGAATATCTCCAATTTCTCGCGGAAAGCAAATCGTTCTCGAACCTGACTTTCGGGTCCTATTCCATTTCCCCCGCGATCACCGGCCCCGATCACATCGCTGAAGAGATCGGCGGTATGGCAGTCACTCCAGACGCTTCTACAAAAAGCCTCACTGCCGATGGCTATGGGTCGCGACTTTCTTCCCTCGGAGCTCGTGCCCGGCAACGATCACGTAATCGTCATCACGCACAAACTCTGGGAGTGCCGTTATCATGGCGATCCTGAAATCATCGGCAAGTCGATCAACGTCAACGACCAGCCCTACACGGTGGTCGGCGTCGTCGCGGCCGGCATGGCCGATCGCATCCCGATGGAATTTCTCGTTCCCGCCGCGCTCAATCCGCCCGGCCACAATCCCCATCATTGGGGTGGCACGTCCGGGCGTCTGAAACCGGGCGTCACCATCGCCCAGGCGCAAGCCGAGCTGTCGATCATCGACCGGCGCTTCGTCGCCGCGCAAACCGGCAGGCTGCACAGGGGCGAATGGACCATCAGCGTAGAGCCACTCCACAACGCCTTCCTGGATAAGAAGCTCGGCCGAAACCTCTGGCTCCTGCTCGCTGCGGTGGGCTTCGTCCTCCTCATCGCCTGCGCCAATCTCGCCAATCTGCTGCTGGCGCGAGGCTCATCGCGCCAGCAGGAGATCGCTGTCCGCTCCGCACTGGGAGCGAGCCGCAGGCGAGTCTTTGCGCAACTGATCACCGAAAGTCTCGCCCTGTCCATCGCCGCGGTGCAATCGGGATCGCGCTCGGTTGGGCCATGATGAAGATCGCAATGACCCAGCTACCCGATTTTGGACTCGAATCGGAAGCACTCGTTGCGCTCAATCTCCCCGTGCTCGCCTTCGCCGTTATCACCGCGCTTGTAGCCGGCGTGATCTCCGGCTGTGTTCCCGCGTGGCAGGCCTCTAGGCTGAATCTCAGCGAAACCCTCAAACAAGGCTCACGCTCCGTCTCCGGCGGTCGTCGCAAACACACTCAGGCGGTCCTCGTCATGGCCGAGTTCGCTCTCGCCCTCACCCTCCTCGCCGGTGCGGCCATGACCCTGCACAGCTTCTGGAACCTCACCCACATCGACCTCGGAGTTCGCACCGACCACATCCTCACGGGCAATTTGAAACCGCCAAAAACCGATCTTCGCCATTCCGATCAGATCATCGCGGAAGCTCGCAATCTCCTCGCAAAGATCAGTTCGCTGCCTGGAGTGAAGAGTGTCGCCCTCGCTTCCAACATGCCGCTTCACGGCCACGATTCTTATCCCTTCAGCATCGCCGGCGAGCCAGTGAATGACAAGAATATGCCCGTCGCCGATCTCGAAATCATGACGCCAAGCTACTTCGACACCTTCGGCGTTCAACTCATCAAAGGCCGTCTCTTCGATGACAGCGACCGCATCGGCAGCCCCCAGGTAATCCTGGTCAGCCAAAGTTTTGTCGACCGATATTTATCTGGAACAAACCCGCTCGACCAGCGCCTGATGATGCGGCTCGCTGAGCCCGGAGACAAGCTCGCAACCCCAACCTCCTGGCAGATCGTCGGAGTCTTTCACGGCATTCGCAATGGCGAACACCTCAACGAAGAGACCACCCCGCAAATATTTGTCCCTTATTGGCAAGTTCCCATCCCTGATGTAGGAGTCGCCGTGCGAACCGCGGGCGACCCAGCCCTGCTCACTCACGGTGTCCGCGCCGCACTGGCAGCAACACTCGCCGGATACTCTCTCGAAGATGTCGGCACCATGCAGCAATCCGTCGACTCCGATCTCGTCAGCGACCGCTTCGGATCGGCCCTCTTCGGCGCATTTGCCGCATTGGCATTGCTGCTCGCCGCGCTCGGCATTTACGGCGTGATGGCATTTGCCGTCGCCCAGCGAAACCACGAGATCGGTCTCCGCATGGCGCTCGGCGCCCAACGCCAGGACATCGTCTGGCTCGTGCTCACCGATGCCTTGAAGCTGGCCCTCGCCGGCACAGGCGTTGGACTTGTCGGGGTCATCATCCTAGGACGCATCATGCACAGTACACTCTACGGCGTGAATGCGATCGACAGCGCAAGTTTTGCCATCGTCTCTGCATTATTGCTGGCGGTCGCGATCGTTGCATCCTACCTGCCGGCTCGACGCTCGGCCCAGGTCGATCCGATGGTTGCCCTTCGCTCGGAATGAACTCTGGGAATTACGAGCCACACAATCTAATCGGGCGTCCCCGACGACTGCTGTCCCGACGTTCGCACACCCTGAAACGTGCAGTGGTGCCCCATAATCCCGCAATTTCCTTGAATGGAATCGCCCTGAGCCCTGCCGCGAAACGTAAACACATGCAGTGTCTTTGTTTTAATCACGACATGCTCCAGATTGATCGTGCCCTGAATTCCGCCCGACTGGTTCGGGCCCTTGAAATGCCCCGTCAGGTTCTCGCCGTTTTGAATGATTTGCAGATAGTGCGTCCCCGTCTTTCCATCGTCGCCCTTGGTGTAAAAAGTCCAGTTCCCCGCAACGTTCGCCGGAGGTTTGTCGCCCGGCGGCTGCTGCGCAACTCCGCGACTGCTCAGCACGAGCATCAGGAATGCGCAGAAGGCAAACAACAGCGTCTTGTTATATTTCTTCATGGTCTCTCCAACCCTTTGGTGGAACCGCAAGATAATTTCCACTCAAAGATAACCGGAACAGGCGTCGACCAGAGAGGAAATCTGAACATGGCCACGGAACTGAACAGACGCACACTTCTCAGAAGCATCGCCCTCACCGCCGCCGCCGAAATTGTTCCGCCCCCGTTGCGCTTGCTCTCCCAAACGCCATCCGGCCAGCCCGACGGAAGGCAGCGCGGCGAGATGAACCGCATCTCCGGGGCCTTCCGTCGGCAGTTTTCCGTGCCCGCGCTCTCCGTCGCCATCACCCGCAACGGCCAGTTCGTCTACGACGAGGCCGGCGGCATGGCCGACAAGGAGCATGCCGAGCAAGTCAGCACCGCGAGCCTCTTCCGCATCGCCAGCGTCACCAAGCCCATCACCTCGGTCACTATCTTCAGCCTCATTGAAAAGGGCAAGCTCAACCTCACCGATAAAGTCTTCGGATCTTCCGGCATCTTCGGAGACAAATATGGCAAGCCGCCCTACAAACAATACGTCACCGGCATCACCGTCGATGACCTGCTCACCCACACCTCCGGAGGCTGGCCCAACGACTCGACCGACCCGATGTTTCAGCACAATGGCTGGGACCACGACAAGCTCATCACCTGGACGATCGCCAACCTTCCGCTCACCTATCCGCCCGGCACCCACTGGGCCTACTCGAACTTCGGATATTGCCTGCTCGGCCGCGTCATCGAGCAGGTCACCGGTCAGCCTTATGAATCCTACGTCCAGGCCAATATCCTCGCCCCTTGCGCGATCACCGATATGCGCATCGCCGGCAACACCCTCCGTCAGCGCGCCCCCAACGAAGTCGTCTATTACGGCCAGTACAACGAAAATCCCTACAACATGAACGTCACCCGCATGGACTCCCACGGCGGCTGGATCGCCTCGCCCTCGAGCCTCGTCCAGTTCCTCGATCACGTCCCCAATCCCAACAGCACGGGATTAGGAAACATGCCCAGCCTGCTCAAGCCCGAGACCATCCGCATCATGACCACGCCCTCGCCCGTCTATCCCAGCACCAGCGGCGAGGCCTACGCCCGAGGCTGGATGGTCCGCAACAACGGCGCAGGGAACTGGTGGCACAGCGGCAGCCTGCCGGGATCGACGACCATCATGGTGCGCACAGCGACCGGGCTATGCTGGGCCGCGCTCACCAACACCCGCACCCAGCCTTCCGGCGATATCGACGCCGCGCTCGACAATATGATGTGGAACATCGCCCGCAGTGTCCCGCAGTGGGGCGCCTGAAATCCATCGCGCCCTCAGGCTCGGTGGTCTGCTTCGCCGATCTTGTGTTGCTTCGCGCGATACGACGAAACCAGCCGCGCCACCACCACCGCGATATAGAAGATCCCAATCATGTTCTCGAGGGCAGCGATGAGGCGCACATAGGGATTAATCGGGACGATCCCCCCATAACCGACGCCACTGAGAGTAATCATGCTGAAGTACAGCAGCGTCTCGATCCTCTCTTCCGGAATGACCTGGTTGAAGGGATTGGCAATTAGCCGGTTCAGCACCCAATACAGCTGGGAAAACGCGATCGCGATCACCAGGTAGCAGATGAACGCCTCCGAGATCACGCTCCGCGTAATCCTCGGCACCCGGTCGAAGCGGTCAAGAATCGCCCAGAGCACCGAACACGACAACAAGAACCCGGCGATTGGCGCAAGGTGCGCATAAAAGTGGCGCGGGTCGGTGAAGGCCTCCAGCAACCGGGCCACCAGCCAAATCCCGGCCACCGGAATCGCCACAAACCGCACGATTCTCCGGTTCGCCATGTAACTCGCACCGGCGAAGATTTGCACCATCAGCGTCAACGCAAGCAAGCCGCCTATCAACGGATGCCCGTCCGCCAGCGGCGAGGCCAGCATCTGCGCGACAAAGCCCAGCATCAGTATCTCGGATCGATACTTGCCCACCGCAACCTTGACGGCCCGTCTCATAGGGTCTTCACTCGCATCTTCCTACCTTAGTCGCGGAGAGCCCCCGAGCGGCACTCAAATTTGTCGGGAATAATCAGCCGCCCCGATCCAACCTGCCATCCCGGCTGTGGCTCACGGAGCTCAGCATGGCTTTCGCCGGGCGATGATCCCCGTCGTTGAGGCGGCCTGTACCAATGAGAGTATGCGATTTCAGTGGGCAAACAAATGCAAACCGAGGATGAGAAGGACGACATTGTTCATCGCGTGCATCAGGACCGTGTTGAATGTCGAACCAGTCGCTCGGCGAACGTATCCGGTGGCAATTCCAAAGAGGAAGGCATAGGGGAACACAACCACGTAGACGTGCATTGCCGCAAAGAGCGCAGCCTGTAGCACGAGCGCAGGAACGAAGTGCATGTGCCGGTTCAGCCACGAAAGGAGGAGCCCTCGAAAGAAGACCTCTTCAAAGATCGGAACGAGCAAACAGCCGCGAAGAATTGCGATCACCCATGCCGGCGAGCTCTGGCCCTGGAGGCGTTTCGCGTCAGTTGCCACGGCGCTCAATTGCGTGAGCAGATGCACGAAGCCATCAAAAAAGCGCCCGAGAGATGCGTATGCAAGCGCACAAACTGCAATCAGAACGATGCATGCACCAACTGCGAACGCCAGGTCTTTGACGCCGCTAAAGTGGAGCGCAATCGGGGGGCGACCCGGCGGCCGAAACGCGAAGCAGAGGACAGCCGCAAGCGTTGCATACACGGCAAAGGTAACGATCTGCGGCAGCGCCGTTCCGAGCAACCTGCCCATCGCCTTCGCCAGGCTGTAATAGGTGATGAATCCGACTCCGGCCGCGCAGCAGAGAGCCGCGATGAGCGAGAGGCCGAGTCTGCGACCGCTGACCAGGACTTCCGGCTCTGCAATCGATCGCATTCTCATCATTTTCCTTACTGTTTTCCTCCCTCTTGCATTCCTCGGGGCCTCTTCCGCCATGTTTTGACGAACGGCGCCGCGTCAGGCGATAAAGAGAAGTAGCGTCCCGGGACAAACTATGCAGCGTCGTCGATGGACGTGGGCCGTGCGCCTTTGCGCTCTCTGGTCAGAGCTACGGCCACTGCAAACATCCAGATAATGCCCAGATACCTGGTGATGGGGATAAAGAAGTTCGCCGGATACGCAACGAGGCTAAGAGAAGAGACTTCTCCTGTGACCGCCAGGAGCATTCCCAGGGCGACGACCCAACGCGGCAGAAGCCGCATGAAGTAGCAGGTCACCGACACGCCCGCCGTCAGCAGGCCGAATCCAACCGCGAAGACCACCCCGCCAAGCAGGAAGTTGAGGAAACTGACCGCCTTTACGACCCCTGCGGAGGCCAACACTTCAGGCACTGACAAGATCCAACCCACACTGCCGGAGAGAAGCAAAGCGATAGTGGCGATCAAACCGCCCAGCAGCGCGATGTTGGTACCTGCGGCCCGGACGCCCAGGAAGCGCAGCCGACTGACGGTTGTCACGGCAAAGATCCCAAAGGGGATTGCCGAGCCAAGCAGGAAGAAATTGCCGACCCGCACAGCCGTCGGGCTGACCGCAAGGAATGCGCGCAAATCCTCCGCTGTCGCAAAGGGCGTTGCAAAATGCGCTCCATGCCGCAGCGCCGACGCGGTTACGAGACCGGCGACGAAGATCAGCAGGTGCACAGTTGCCAGCAAAATTAGCGATGGGCCACGGAAACGAGGAATCGATTGAGTCATGTAATCATTTATTACATAAATGAATTAGATATGCAATAATTTTTTCATCGAAGATGAACCAAAGCGAGATGGGCCAAAACCAACCGGCGTTCCTGCTTGCCCAGCTCGGAGCGCATGCTGCGTCGCAATTTGCTGAAAGATTAGGAGTTCTCGAACTCACACCGGCGGATGCGGGAATCCTTAGAATGCTGCGCATTCAGGCGGGACTGAGCCAGCAGGAGCTGGCCGCGAGGCTACAGATTCATCCAAGCCGGCTAGTAGCGATACTCGATAATCTCGAAAAACGCGGGTTCGTCGAACGCAGGGCCAATCCGGACGACCGGCGCTTGTATTCTCTGCATCTGACGCCAGCCGGGGGAAAAATCCTGGAAAAGATCGGCAGCGTAGCGCGGCAGCACCAGGAGGCTTTGCTCTCTAGTCTCAATGCGGAGGAGCGTAATACGCTCGCCACCCTCTTATTGAGAATTGCAGACCAGCAGGGGCTCGTCCGAGGGGTCCACCCCGGATATCAACGGCTCGGAAGCCCCCAGCGCTCTGAGGCCAAGGAAGGCAACGGCTAACCCGTTGTTCGCGACTCTTCCTCTGGCCGAAGAATGGATATAGAACCCTATCGCCGCGCCGCGCTGAACCAATCAAAGCCCGGATGGCCCAAATCCTCTGCAAGGCCTCGCTCCTATAAGAAGTGAGAACTGCGAGATGTTGTGAGACCCTTAAGTCTCCACTGCACTCAGGAGCCAGACCGCATGTGCTTCTCAGCAACCGCAAACTTCGTCGGCAGCGGAGTCCTCGGCGCCGTCGGCATCGCGACCCTCACCAAGGTCAAGCATCGCCGCGAACTCCTCTTCGCCTCGTTGCCTGCCCTCTTCGCCGTCCACCAGTTCATCGAGGGCTTCGTCTGGCTCGGCCTCGATGGAATACTCCCTGCCTCGGTCGCACACAATATGGGCGCGGCCTTCGTGCTTTACGCCCAGGGCCTGCTCCCATTTCTTCTGCCCCTCAGCGTCCTCCTCTTCGAGCCTGACGTCGGCAGCCGCCGGCGCATGTTGCCCTTCGCCATTCTCGGCGCGCTCACCACGCTCTACATGCTCTGGGGACTGACGGCCGATCCATTGCGCGTCTACGTCCAACACAACAGCATCGTCTACATCAACGACGCCACCAACAACACGGTGCTGGCTGTCCTGTATGTGATCTGCACCTGCGGCTCGCTCTTCTTTTCCAAGGTCAAGCCAATGGTCGTCTTCGGAGCAGCCAACCTCGTCATCCTGCTCATCACCATGGCAGTGCGCCGATATGCCTTCACCTCGGTATGGTGCGCATACGCGGCCGTGGCCAGCATCATCATCCTCGGCTACTTCTGGACCAGCGGCCACATCCGGCCCTTCAAATACGCCGAACAGATGTAGGAATTGAGAGACTGTGTCATTCCGACGACCGTAGGGAGGAAGAATCCCGGCGATGCCAACCCTGCCGCGTCCGCAATAGGTCTCTAAATAATGTTGAAGGAACCCGGTCGAAGGACCAGCGGCCACATCCGACCCTCCGCTACGCCGAGCAGATGTAGGGCCTGCTGCGAATGGCGCCCCGAGCGCACCTCAAGCAATCGCCATCGCCGCGCCCTGCATCCTAGCTAACAACGGGCAGAGAACCAAAGCCCGCGAGAGGCGGACCAAATGCTCATGTCCTTGAATAAAAATCGGCTCAAGCACTTCGTCGCGCTGGCTTGCATCGGAGACGGCGTTTTGGCCATCGTAAACCCGCGACGCGATGCAAGTGCCTGGAGTGTCGGTCCCGCGCCCTGGGTCAATCTTATGCAGGCTCTGCGCCGCCGGCCAACCCTGACCCGCATGATCGGAGCTGCGGAAGTCGCAGGGGCGATCTACTGGATCATCTCCCACGAACCTCCCAGTTAGACATGGCGCCTAAGCCAAAGCATTTCGCTTAATAACTTCCTTATAAAAATAAGAGCTCATCTTAGGCGTCCGCTTCTGCGTCTTGAAATCGACATAGGTGATCCCAAACCGCTTGCTATACCCATCCGCCCACTCAAAGTTGTCCAGCAGACTCCACAGGAAGTATCCCTTCACTGGAACCCCATCCGTAATCGCCCGCTGCAACTGCGTCAGATAATTGCGCAGATACATCACCCGGTCGGAGTCATAGATATGCCCATCCGGAGCCACCTTATCGTCCGACGAGCAGCCATTTTCGGTGATGTACATCTCCTTCACGCCCCAGGTGTCGTAGACCAGCTTCGGCAACCAGTACATCGCCTCCGGCCCAACATCAAGCCACGGCGAATACATGTGCGGATACGAAGAAGGGTCTGGCACCACGGCGTAACCCAGAGCGTTGTCGGCTGTGCGTACAAATTGAGGCCGATAGATATTCAGGCCTAAAAAGTCGATCGGGCTCGAGATGATCTTCAGCTCCTCCGGCGTGAACTTCGGCGCGTCCGCGCCCAGCTTTTTCAGATAAGCATCGGTATACTTCCCATCCATGATCACCGTCAGATACGCGGCATTCTCTTCACGCAACGCGATATGCGCCGCGCGAATGTTCGCTTCATCCTCGATGACCGGCGTCGTTGCCGTGGCATCCTGCGCCAGGCCAATCTTTGTTCCGGCCTTGGTCGCCGCGCGGATCGCCTGCACCGCCATCCCATGCCCCAGCACCGAATAATGTCGCGCCTGCGCCAGCTTCGCCAGGCCCACCTTCAACCCCGGCGCAAACATCCCGGTGCCGTAGCCTAACTCGATGAACGAGTCCAGCTCGTTCATCGTCATGAAGTTCGAAATCCGATCGTTAAGCGCCTTGCTCGTATAGGCGCAATAGTCGGCAAATGCCTTGCACGTATCGATGCTCTGCCAGCCGCCCTTGTCCTCCAGCGCCTGCGGCAGGTCCCAGTGATACAGCGTGCAGTACGGAGCGACGCCCGCCTCCAGCAGCGCATCGACCATCCGCTTGTAAAAGTCCAGCCCCTTCTGGTTCGGCGTGCCCGTCCCGGTCGGAAAAATCCGCGGCCACGAGATCGAAAACCGGCAGCCCTTCAGCCCAAGGTCCTTCATCAACCCGATGTCTTCTTTGTAGCGATGGTAGTAGTCATCGGCCACATCGCCCGTATCGCCGTCATGCGTTTTGCCCGGAGTATGCGAAAAAGTGTCCCAGATCGAGGGCCCGCGGCCGTCCTCGTTCACCGCGCCTTCCACCTGGTAAGAGGCCGTCGCCGACCCCCAAAGAAATCCCTCCGGGAACGAATGAAGCGAAGGCATCGCCGACGGCGACGATTGACCCAAAGCAGCGGGCGAAAGGGAAGTCTCTGACAGCGCAAGTGAGGAAGGAAGCAGAGTGCGCGCAGCAGCAAGACTGGCGCCCGCCTGGAGAAATTTTCTACGGTTCAAGGAAAGCTCCGGTTAATTCGGAATGCAACGCGAACAACCATACTATCCGCAAACTGGCTGAATGAGGAATGCAATCAGCGAGATGAGAATCGAAAGCCCGACCGAGCCGGCAGATTGGATTTACAAGAGTTCCAAAAATTCATCCACCGAAAGTCCGGCAACTCGAATCAACGCCCGAAGCGTTCCAACCGACAACTCCTTGTGTTGAGGAACAGTCAAATTGGCCCGCACTCCGACTTTCGATAAGGTGAGATGGCTCCCAACTTGACCTGCCGCAACCCAGCCGGCCTTCCCGAAGGCCTTTACAGCTTCTTTTCCAGAGATGTTGACGAGCTTACCTACCTAAGACCCTCACTCGTAGGGTGGAAGCCATAGTACACAGGAAGTCAAAAAGTGGGTGGAAAGGTGCAATCACGAGGTGTGAGAATTCTGCTTGCCCGGTCTAGACAGAAACAAGGGTCGCGACTTGCTCAGGAGGCAACGCCCGAACGGCCTTTTGGTCCTCAGCCCACATCCACGCGGTGATAGCTTCTTTAATGTTCACCAGCGCTTCCTGCTCATCGCGGCCTTGCGAGATACAGCCGGGCAAAGCCGGGCACTCAACCACAACCCAACCATCCTCAGCCCTCTCCATCGAGACATGAAAGATCATGCTCACCATTCCTTCGCTAACCGGACTTCAGCTAACCGGACTTCTGCTAACCGCTCTTCCGCTAGCTATTCTTAGCCTTCAACAAAGCCAGACCCTTATTCAATTGATCGTCTGCCGGAGGAGGGCCCACCGGCTTCTCTTCACTCTCCGCCGCGATCTGCTCATCGAGCGTCGGAACCACGATCACATTAGGCGTCACAGCATCGTCCTGGATCTTCTTGCCCGAGGGCGAAGCATACTTCGCCACCGAGAGAATCACCGCGCCGCCACCGGGCAGCTCCAGCGTCTTCTGCACCGATCCGTCGCCAAAGGTGCGGTCGCCCACCACGTCGCCGCGCTTGTCATCGAGCACCGCGCCCGCAACCAGCTCCGCCGGCCCCGCCGTGCCATGGTTCACCAGCACCACCAGCGGCGCCGAGGTGATGAACTCCGGCTTCAGCGCCGTAAATGTCTGCTCAGGGAACTTTTGTCCTTGCAACGTCGCGATTGTCCCCGTCTCCAGGAACGCATTCGCCAGCCGGATCGCCTGCTGATCGTCGCCCTCGGCGACGTCGCGCAGATCGAGCAGCACCTTGCGGTTCTTGGGCGCGGCCTTGAGCTTGCCGATCACATCGTCCACCCGCGCCTTGGTCAGCACCACCGGCTTCAAATACAGGATCGTCGAGTTGTCATACTCCTGTTCGCCCAGCGGCGGAATCTCCTCCGCCTGCTTCACCCGCGTCAACGTCACCTTGTCCGGCTCCGCCTTACGAGGGCGCACGAGCTCAAACGTCGCGTTGGTCCCCGGCGCGCCTTCCAGCAGCAGCCGCACCAGCGCTACCGACATCTCCCGCGTCGACTGCCCCTCAATCGACTCGATAATGTCGCCATCTTCAATCTGTTCCTTGTCCGCAGGCGAGCCCGGAATCACCGAAACCACCGTCGCATAGCCATAGCGCTTGGAAACATTCAGTCCGGTCACGCCGATGGACGACGACTTGCCTAAGCTCTCCTGATGCTGCTTGTAGACCGCATATTCAGCCGGCGAAAGATAGCTCGAGTCGGCGTCGAGACCCTCGAGCAGCCCATGCAGCGCCCCGTCGGTCACCTTGTCGATATTCGGCTCGACCACGTAATCGGTCTGCACCTTCTTCAGCACTTCCTCGTAGACGCCCATCTCGCGGTACGCGCCGTCGTCGCTCTGCGTGTTCGCACGCACCCCCCGCAGCCCAAGGCCGCCCAGGAAAACGACAAGGACCAACACCACCGAAAATCCGAAGATCGAACGCCGAAAACCTTTAGACATAGCACCGCTCTAGGTCCCGCAGGGACCCTATCTAATGATGATACCGTAACGGTTGGACGGCAATCGAGGCCAGATCGATAGCAGCAAAATTCGGGGCAGCTACAGGTCTAGGGCTTCAAATTCCCGACAATCTTGAAAAATACCGGCACGTCCCGCTCGTATCCCTCAAAATCGGCCACCCAGCCGTTTCGGACCGAGATGCACGTCCACACCACTCCAGTCTGGTTCCAGTGGCTCCGCGCGCTCAGGCAGCTTGCGCCGGCGGGAACTGCCTCCGGCGTCTGATTGTCGAACGCCGCTCCGGGGTGGCTCACGCGAAACGCATCCAGCCACGCCTCGTGTTGCCGCTCCGGCGTGACCCCCGCGTCGGACGAGATCACCGTGACGAAAATGGACTGGTTGATCAATCGCCGGTCCATGGTAAAGGGTGTTTTCTTGAGCGCAAGCCCTTGCGGCGAGGCAACCGGTTCGCCATCGTCGGATTCCGTCTCCGCCGTCCATGGCCACGGAACCAGCACCCGCATGCCTCGATACGAAACCGATCCCCGGGGATGAAAGATATGCCAACCCACGGCGCCGATGAACGGGCTGTACCACGCCGCCAACGCCACGATCACCGCACCAGCCGCCACGCGAAGAGCACGAGTTTTCCAACCGGGAGTCGCCATGGGCAAGAACGCAGATCGTAGCTGTATCCTTCCACGGCATCCGGCTCGAAACCAGAAAATTCGCTTTCGGAACGACGTGTACAACGAGACCGTCGAGCTGGAAGTCGCAAGGCTCGTGGATTCGGGTATACTCGTTTCGATTTGGGGTACCTGACTGGCTATGACACCCAAGCTGAGGTCCAGGTTACTGATTATGGCGGGGACGGTTGTCTTCGCACTTTTGCCGCTTTTCGTGACTTCTTGGCAGAGCGCGATTCTCGACGGAGCATTCTTAGTCATTTCATTTGCTTTTTCATCCGACGCCCTCTTTCGTTGCCTCGATCCCACAAACGCGAAGGGCGGCAACACAAAGTTGTTTCTTGCAATCTGCTCTGCGGGAATGCTTGCCTTGGCGGCACTGCAGTACGGCCCGATTGCCAACGACTTGCGCAAGGAAAATCTAATCTTGACCCAGAGCATCCGTGCGCAGAATATCCTCCCAATTACTGTTTTTGAGAGAGAACGCGAAGAGGACCAGAGCGCGGTGCCGAACAGCTCTGTAGCTCTTCTGATTTCGAGCGTTGTGGCGGAATTCAGCGCTATAATCTTGTTGGAGGGCTGAAAATGGACTTGTCCTGGCAGGCACTCTCAGGCATCGGCATCGCAGTCGTGATGTTCGTTACAGCCTTAATACACCATTTGAACAGAACGAAATCGGACGAACAGGCGACGGAAACCCCCTTCCGCACCCCATCTGTTAGCGACAGCAGTTCTGTGTCGTTCGGAACCAAGCGCTCCCGATAAGGTCGGATCTACCGCGGGTCCACCACCCCGAGCGCAATCATTCCCAGCGCCGTGACGCTGGGAAGAAAGAAATAATCTCCCCCGCGAAGCTCGACAAAGTTCGGCAACCCGCTGCAGATCAGCGGAGGGTTGTTCGCAGTGGCGTCGCCCTGGACGACGAATTTCCCATGGCCGCCATGATTGCCCATCAGAATGTCCTTGTCATTCCCCTGGTGCGCGTCGTTGCCGTACTCGATCCACTGCTGCTGCACAAACTCAAACTGGCGCGAGATGCTGGCATTCAGCGCCATAAAAATCACCCCGCGATCGTCACTGTCCGAGACCGGCTCCTGGTCCGTGGCAAATCGCCCGTAGAGCAGTCCCCGTCGCGTGATGCGCCGCCGGTCGATCAGCTTGCCGTTGAATCCGAAAGCATCCCGAGGATGAACCCGCCGGACATGCGCTCCAATCGGGCACCGCGTCCCATCGAGATCGCTGCCAAATTTGAAATTCGTGCTCTTCGCAGGGTCTTGTGCAATCCCCGGATCGGCCCGGTCCGGAGAAAGCTCAATCGGGGTTCCATCCCTCCAGCGTCCGATGAACTTCGCTGCGAGCTTCTCTCTGCCTCCGTCATATTTAGCGGCATATTCGTCGAGGTATCTTCGAAAGGTCGCGACATTCTGGTGCAGTTTGCGATACACCATAAACGTTCCGTTGCTCGCCAAAAGGTGCGGCACCGGAGCCACCGGCAGCTCGCCCGCCTCATCGGCATAACCGAGCAGCAACTCGCCCGTAGCCAGCGGAGCCCAGCTGCCATCCGGCATCAGCTTTCCCTGTCCCGGCTGCGACTTTCGCTCCACGCCCAGGTAATCCGGATTCCCAAATCCATCCGTAAACCCGAAATGCTCCTTGGTGCAGGGCGTGCCGTTGACGACCGCAGCGGCTGCATCCTGCGTGGCCAGCACCGTCGCCCCGCCACTCTCCTGCGCGATCGCGACGACCTGCGCGCATCGCGTCTCTAGCGCGCCCGCCGATATCGCATTGACGCCCAGCCACGCATGCACTCGGCCATCCAGCCAGACCGCGTCCCAATGTTTCGGATCGTTCAGCCCCGTATCCCCAAGAATGTCCGCGCGGTCCTTCATCCCCTGCTGAAACTCAACCGGGAAGCTGATCAAGGTCGCATCCGGCAATTCAAGGGCAACCAGCCCCCGATGCGTGAACGCGATGTTCACCGTGCTCTCCGGCTTCCCGCCGTCCCATTTCTGCCCGGTAGTAATCTGGCCCAGTAGCCGCCCGATCAGCGCGCGGGCCCGCTCTGCGTCTGTAAATTCGAGGAAGAGATAGCGCGCAACCGGCAGGTTATAGCCGCGCAGAGTAAAGCCCTGGATGTCCGACGCATTCAGCCTACTCATTGCGGCCGCCCGTCTTGATCTCTCTGCGCCGCCCAACCGACGCCGGCTTCGGAATCGCCTCCGTCCTCAGCACCGCAGCCAGTTGCGCAAACTCTTTCTGGAGCCGCGCCGGCTCCATCCCCTGGTGCGTCGCTACAAAATCCGCCACCGCCCGCTGCGTCCGCAAAGCGACCAGCGTCTCCGGCACCGACTTGTCATTGACCGCCGCAAAATAGAATGTCGTCTCGATCTGGCAGGCCTTCATGTAAGCGATAAACGCCGCCACATCCCGCGCCCCCGGATACCCCACACAATGGCTCCAGATCGCATCCAGTTGCTCGGGAACATGCGTCGCCAGCCCGCGCAGATACCCCTCCAGATCGCCGTCAAGGTTGGACTCAAAGACCAGGTACTTCGATTTCAAATGCTCTTCACAAGCCGGCATGCCCACGTAGACCACATCGTCCATCACCACCAGCCGCGCAAGGTGCGTGCCCGGCGCAATCGCAAACAAGCTCTCCTCATCGGTCGGAAGCCCCGCCAGGTATTTGCGGATCTGCAGGTCATGCGAGGGCGTCGCCTGACCATCATCAATGATCGGCGAAAGAATCGTCAGCCCATAAACCTTGCCACTCTCATTCGGCATGTGTACTCCACCAGCTTTAATATCCCAGGTAATATTTGTCATCCTGAGCGGAGCACGAAGTGCAAAGTCGAAGGACCTGCATTCCCGTCTCGTCCTCAACGGATCCCCAACAAATCTGGGTGCCCCATTCTTCCGCGTTTTTTGCGGAAGGGTGGGTTGCTCGACTCTCCCGTCCTCAACCCACGCAGATGTCCCTAAAACACCACCGGAGGCTCCCCCGTCTCCCCCAAATGCGCCTGCACCTGCAAAACAAATTGCTTATAAGCCTCCCCAAACTCCTCCGGAGTGCAACTCGCCGCCTTCGCACTAAGGGCCTCAAACGAAGCCTGCACAATATGCGCGGCCTTCAAATCATTGGCCGCCGCGTGAGGATAAGAGGTGTAGTAATAGTCCGTATCGAACTGACAATTCGTGATGTAGTTCTTGAACGGAGTCACCGGAACCGACCCCGGAAACTTCTCGCTCCACCGCCAGATAAAGTTCAGCCCCGTACTCAGCACCGCTGAGAACGCGTCGATATATTGGTTCCACGTCCCATTGAAATTGCTGAAGAAAAGCAGATAGTCATACTGCAGCGCTTCCTGCTTCTGACCTCGCCCCAGAAAAGGGAACTGCCGCCTCGGCAAAATCACCCAGCGCGCAAATTCAATAAAGGATAGGTCGATCAGATTTTGCTGCAGCGGCTTCACACGGCCCAGGATGAAGAAAAACCCGCGCAACACCCACGTCTTCCACGGCTTCATGGGAGTGATGGCATTCATCGCATAGACTTTGCCGTTGATGTTGCTCATAGGGCGCCCGCCAGCAAGGCACCCAATATAACTCAGGTTTCATTGGCTAGACAAAGGAATTGCAAACGCGAAGACACGAGCCATTTCGCTCGCTCACGATTACAAGGGGCATAGCTTCAGCCGTGCCATAAATGTGGCGAAGAAAGCGGCTTCCGCCGCTGAGGGAGGAGCCAGGTTCGTAACGATTCGAACATCAAAGCGGGCGAAGCCCGCCCGGTGGAAGCGCGGGGCCTTAGCCCCACGAATGAGAGCGCAGCAAAGGGGCCTTTAGGCCTGGGCTCTTTGTTCTGGAAGGGTTCTTTGCTTTTGAAGGGGCACGGCTTCAACCCGTACCACACATATCCAGAAGAGAACGCGGCTTCAGCCGCCGAGGGAATACCTGATCAGTGCCCACCATGCCCCAAAGGCCGCGTCGTCCCCGCAACCTGCTTCACCGGACGACCCTGCGAACGCCGCCCCAGAAAGAACATCACCCCACCAAATACCAACATCACAATGCCCCAGATCAGGTTGATGTTCATCCCGACAGACTTCTCATAGATCGGGCTGCCCATAGTCACCAGCCCATAGACGGTCAAAAGCCCACCCACAATCAAAAACATCAACCCCATCGGAATACGAAGATCCAGATTCATCTCAAACTCCCTAATCTCCCAACTAAACCTCGTATCTCAAGTGAAGCCTTCAACAAAACTTTGTCATCCTGAGCGAAGCACGAAGTGCGAAGTCGAAGGACCTGCACAATCGCCCCAAGTCTAATAGGCCCTGCAATCCTACTCCCTACGTCCCTAGCTCTACCCCTACCTAAAGATCAAATTCAACCCCACCAAAAGCACAATCAACCCAACCGCCAAAGTCGAAGGCCGCGACCACCACGTCATCGTATGCTCCACCGGCTTCGGAGTCAGCGAATAAACCAGCCCCACCAAGTCCTTCTCATCATGCGGCTTCGTGAACAAGCTAATAATCACCGTCAAAACAAAGTTCACCGAGAACGCCCAGATCGCCGTCCAGAAATTCTGCGCCATGTCGCTCGGATAGCTATGCACCACCGCAATCCACCCGCCATGAATCCCCGGATGCGCATCTATCGGCAAAGTCAGCCCATGATGAATGATCGCCGCCAACGTCCCGCTCACCAGCCCGGTGAACGCGGCATGGCCCGTAGTCCGCTTCCAGAACATCCCCAGCAGAAACGTCGCAAACAGCGGCGCATTCACAAACGAGAAGACGAGCTGCAGCGTATCCATAATATTGTTGAACGAAGTCGCCGCATACGCCGCCGCAATCGACAGCAATATCCCCCCGACCGTGGCCCATCGCCCCATCTTCAGATAATGCGAGTCCGGCGCGCCCTTATTGATGTACCCCTGATACAGGTCATACGTCCAAACCGTGTTGAACGCGGTCACATTCCCCGCCATCCCCGACATAAAGCTCGCCAGCAGCGCCGTCAGCCCCAGCCCAAGAATCCCGGTAGGGAAGTAGTGCAGCAGCATATTCGGAATCGCCAGGTCATAGTCCAGCAACGGCTTCCCGGCCTGGTCATACAGCACCTTGCCGCTCACCGGATCCACCTTCACCGGAATCAATCCCTTGCCCGCCGGAACCACCTGCCCATCCGCCGTATTCACGACGGCCACTCCATTCACAATCTTCGGTGAGCTTCCCGTCATCGGAGTCGCAATCGCCAGCAGCCCCGGCAAAATCACCAGGAACGGAAAGAACATCTTCGGAATCGCCGCAATCAGCGGAACCCGCCGCGCATTCTCTTCCGAATCCGTCGCCATCGCCGTCTGGATCACCAGGAAGTCCGTGCACCAATATCCAAAACTCAGCACAAACCCCAGCCCCATCGCGAGGCCAAAAACCTCAACCCCCAGCGGATTCGTATTTGCATGAGTCATCCCCTGCCAGGCATGCGAATAAGCCTCCGGAAGCCGCTGCTTCAACCCCTCCCATCCGCCAACATTCCGCAACCCCACCCACACCAGCGGCAAAAATCCCGCCACGATCAGGAAGAACTGAAGCACCTCGTTATAAATCGCCGACGTCAGGCCGCCCAGGAAGATATACCCCAGCACAATTACCGCCGAGATCCCCACGGCAAAATGAAAGATCCACCCCAGCGGCAGCCCTAGCTTGATGAACAGCCCATCAAACACATGCAAAGTCTGGATCAGCCGCGCCATCGCATACATCGAGATGCCCGACGAAAACACCGTCATCACCGCAAACGAACACGCGTTATAAACCCGCGTCTTGTCGTCATACCTGAGCCGCAAAAACTCCGGCACCGACCTTGCCTTCGACCCGTAATAAAACGGCATCATGAAGACGCCCACAAAAATCATCGCCGGAATCGCGCCCAGCCAATAGAAATGGCTCGTCGCAATGCCATACTTGGCCCCCGACGCGCCCATCCCGATCACTTCTTGAGCGCCCAGGTTGGCGGAGATAAACGCCAGCCCGCAAATCCAGACCGGCAACGCCTGCCCCGCCTGGAAGAAGTCCTTGCTCGTCTTCATGAAACGCTTCAGCGCAAAGCCGATGCCCAGCACAAAGACGAAATACAACAGCATGATCAGCCAATCGATAAAGGTCAGATTCAAAGCGGCTCATCACCTTCCCTAAGCAGAGTCAAAAACATGTTTCGGCGAAATCTCAATCTACGCGGTTTCAAAAGGACAGTCCATCTTGGCGTCACTCCGCCTGTCGAGCAGGGCGCCCGAGACCTTGGCGGAAGGGCGCCTTCTCCCCTGTGACATGCGCCAAAAGGCATCGCCATGCCCTTCAGGCCGCCAAAGGCCTCGATCTGCGAGCCAGCCAAACCAGCATCGCCCCAAGCAGGACACTCGCGAGAATGCCGCAGATCGCGTCGACGGCCAGGCTGCCGGCGATTCCCCCATGAGTAAACCCAAAAGCGTCGACATAGAGCATGTACGAGATCGGCAAGCCATACGCTGACGAGATGAAACAAAAGGTCGTAGCGGCCAGCGGGTTGTCGCGACCGATGGTCTCGAAAATGACCGCGATGCTCGTAGTAATGGCCAGCGACTGGAAGAGGTTCTCCGAAATCAAAATCGTGGCGAAGGAAGCCGGCACATGCGGCAGAAGGATGAGTCCAAGCGTGATCAGGCCGCCGGCAATTCCCACGGCAAGGTAAAGAAATCGCATCGGCATCAGGCGGCTGAGCGCGGGAAAGACCAGGCAGCCGGCGACCCCTCCAGCGGCCACGCCGATGCCTCCAACCAGCCCCACAAAGCCCGGCGAAGCGTGAAAGTCACCGCCGCGGCCCCCCAGGAAGTTGGTCAGCGAGAAAGTGGCGGAGGGGGCGGCGAAGAGGATGATGGCGACGAGTACCTCGCGCCGCTTGACCAGCGAGACAAGCTCCCCGAAGAACTGCGAGAACGACTCCCGGGCCAGGCGCCGGTCGGGCCCAGGCGCCTGCATGAACGGAAAGGCGATCATCGGCAACAGGATCGAGGCCCCCAAAACCAACGCAACTGCGCTCGGCGAGAGATGCTTCACGATCTGGTTGCAGCCGATCGCCATCACGCCAAATCCGCCGACATTGCCGATCGTCATCCACACGCTGATGATCTTTTCCTCTTCGGCAGACGTGATCGACGAGAGCCAGCCTCCGACGGCGCTCTGATAGAGATAGGCGGCAAAAAAGCCGGCAGTAAGCATCGGTCTCCAGCAGCACAAGATGATTAAGGTTCAGAAAAGCCACAACGAGGGTGAGCGCCGATACCACTCCCAGCGCGACCGCATAGGCGCGGCGGCTGAAACGTACGTCGAGCACCGGGCTAAAGAGAAATGCCCAGAAGCCCGGCGAAAACGCGACGGCGGTCAACCCCGCGATCGCTGCCTCGGGCACATGGCGATCGCCGAGCAACTGCGGAACGGCAAAGGCAACCACTCCGCCATAGAGGCCATAGGAGAGGTTGGTTAGACCCATAAGCCAGACAGGGACCCGATGGCGGCTCGGCATATTGGAATAACGAAATAGTTAGGTCAAGATACCATGCGTCAGACGCGAAGCAGGCCGTCGCCTTCCCCAGGCAAGAATGGATTTTTCGTCCGCTCAAATGCCGCTGCCCGCTCAAGGTCGCCGCCGGCCCTGGTGGGTGTATGTTCCCAGTCCCAAGTTCCCTGAGTACGATTCGAACTGGTTAAAACCACCTAGACCGTAGGATTTCCGGCGATACTCTTCGCAATCCCAGCGGCCACCGGCACCTCGTAGCGCTTGCCTTGATAGGCAAAGGCCATCAGCGCCAGCCACGCAATCAATGTCACCAGCGACACGAGCAGCGAGAGCAGGCCAACGAAAGAGAAAAACCCATAATACCGGCCGCCAAAAAAACCAAACAGCAGCACAATCCGCAGAATATTCAGCGCCCCAAAGACCACGATCGACTGCGCCGCATGAAAGCGCACAAACGGCCGCTTGTCGATCAGCAGGAAGACAATGCCCGTAAGCCAGCCCAGCGCGTAGCACAGGCACCCCGCCACGTTTTCCTGAAGGCCGGTCGCCGGGGCCGCCGGCATACCCGGCGCCGGCGCCCAACCCGCCGCTGACGGCGGAGGTGGGGGCGGAGCCGACCAGCCCTGAGCCGGCGGCGGAGGCGGAGGAGCAGTCGACCAGCTTTGGGCCGGTTGCGGAGCCGGTGGTGGCTGTGCCGACCAGCTCGGAGCCGCTGGCGGAGGTGGCGGGACCGCCACGCCCACCTGGGCGCCGCAATGAGGACAGAAGGCGACTCCCTCCGTTACCGAAGAGCCGCATTTTTCGCAGAATGCCATGAAGGCCTGAACTTTCCGTCATCAGGTGACGCAGACGCTGGGATAATCCGTGGGCAACTGCCCGCGACCGGATTGGAAGACGCACCAAAACCTACGCCACGCCACTATTTGAAGTCAACCCTTCAGAGTGCGATTCCGTCCTGAATCTGGACATTCAGGCTAAGCCGCCGAAATACCAATATCCGCGACTCCCACGAATCCTGACGCTCCTTTCCAACGTCTATTCCCCGCAGAGGAGACTCGATGCTCGGCAAACTGTCCTTAACCCAGAGCGATGGCATCACCGTCCACACCTACACCGCTCCGGACGAAGGCTGGAGGGTCAACTCCCACATCATCGAACTACCCTCGCAGCTCCTCATCGTCGATGCCCAGTACATGCTGCCCCACGCGCGCGAGGTCGTTGCTTACGCGACACAACTCGCCAAACCCATAACTCGCCTCTACCTCTCGCACTACCATCCCGACCACGTTCTCGGCGCAGCTGCATTCTCGGCCCCTATCTACGCCCTCGCCGAGGTAATAGCCATAATCGAAGCAGCCGGAGATCTCATCGCTGCCGAGGAGCAAGCCAAACACGGCGATGCCATCCCCGACCACGCCGAGCGTCCAACCGATGTCGTCGAGCCCGGTATCGAAACCATCGACGGAGTGCCCATCGACTTCATCCGTCTCACCTCCGCCGAAACCGAACACGCGCTCATGATCGGCCTGCCCAACCACAGCATCCTCATCACCCAGGACCTGATCTACAACCACGTCCATGCCTTCGTCGGAGAAAGGGCCTTCGCCAACTGGCACGAAGCCCTCAACAGAACGCAGAGACTGCACTACCAAAAACTCCTACCCGGCCACGGAGACCCCGGAGGCCACGATCTCTACGACGAGATGCGCGACTACCTCGCTGTCGCCCGCGAAGCCTACCTCGACGCCGACACCGAAGAAGACTTCAAACAACGCCTCTTGGACGACTTTCCCGATTACCATGCCAGAGCACTTCTCGACCACGAGGCGCGCTTTCTCTTCCCAAAGACCACCACCTTCTTCTAACCGCACCCTCGTCTTGCCTCGCAAACGAAGCGAGTCTCGGTTTTTAGTTCGAACACCGAACCATTCTTCACTCCACCCTCCGCAATCTGTTACGCTTTCGGCTGAGTGGCCTTAGGGGAAATATCGCGATCCCCGCGAATACACGAATCAATAGAGGGCACAGCAGAGGGAACCATGAGCAATCAACCAACAGATCGGCGGGATTTTTTAAAGCAGGCAGGAGTGATGGGCTCAGCCGCCCTGATGGCCGCAATGGCGCAAGGCGGGATCGCCCTCGGAGAGCCCACAGGCAGCATCGTCGAGGACGCAATCCAGACGCCGCCAGCCGAGCCGCCGAAGTATCACATCAAGTTCGCCGTCTGCGGCATGAGCCACGACCATATCTACGGCATGATTGGCGCCGTGACTCGCGGCGGCGGCGAGCTGGTCGCGGCCTGGGGTGACGAAGAAGATAAGCTCGCCGCTTTCGCCAAGCGCTATCCCGGCGTAAAGATCGTCAAGACGCAGGATGAGATCATTCACGATCCTTCCATCCAATTAGTTCTAAGCTCGGAGAAAGCCAACCAGCGCGCCGGCATCGGCATCCGCGCCATGGAAGCAGGCAAGGATTTCCTCTCCGACAAACCTGGAATCACGACTCTTGACCAGCTCGCCCAGGTGCGCGCCACGATCGCGAAGACCAACAAAATCTACGCCATCATGTACAGCGAGCGCCTCGAGGTCAAGGCCGCTGTCCACGCCGGCGAGCTCGTCCAGAAAGGCGCGATCGGCAAGGTGATTCAGACCATCAACATCGCTCCGCACCAGATCAACCAGCGCCCCGGCGACTGGGGTGGCGGCATGGGAAGCCGCCCCGCATGGTTCTACGACGATGTCCAGTACGGCGGCATTCTATGCGATATCGGATCGCATCAGCTCGACCAGTTCCTCTTCTATACCGGCTCAACCTCAGCCGAAGTAGTAGCGTCACAGGTTGCCAATGTGCGCCATCCCAACTTCCCCCATTTCCAGGATTTCGGCGACATGATGCTCCGCGGAGACGCTGGACTCGGCTACGTTCGCCTCGACTGGTTTACGCCCTTCGGCCTCGGGACCTGGGGCGACGGACGATTGTTCATCCTCGGCACCGATGGCTATATCGAAATTCGCAAGTACGTCGACGTCGCCGTGAAGAAGGAAGGAAACAACCTGTTCATCGTCGATGCCAAGGAGAGCCGGTATATCGACTGCAACAATATGCCGCTGCCCTTCGGCCCGCAGTTCGTCGCCGACATCGTGAACCGCACTCACACCGCACAGGATCAGACCGAGTGTTTGCTCGCTGCCGAGCTTTCCATCAAGGCGCAGATGCAGGCAACCCATGTGACCTTGAAAGCCTGAGGTGATGCAAAAGTTGTATGTGTTGTCCGTGGACCGGAATGGAGCTGAAGATGATCACAAGACGCGATCTGATGGTGGGATTGTTCGGAGCAGCGGCCACGCTCGGCATCGCTGCAATGGCCGGAGAAGTAGCTAAATCGATGGCCCAGGCGCCGCCCCAATCAGCGCCCCAGGCAACCGCCGAAGCCAAGCCCATCCTCGGGCCAACCGTCTTCAAATGGGACGACATGAAGGTCACCAAGACGTCGACCGGCGAGGTGCGCTCGCTCGTGAAGCAGCCGACCGCCACCGTCGATGAGCTCGAAATTCACATATCGACTCTGAACCCCGGCCTCATGTCGCACCCGCCGCACCGCCATGTCAACGAGGAGATCATCATCATGGACAAGGGTGAATGCGAGACGCTCTCCGACGGTAAATGGATCAAGGTCGGCCCGGGAGACGTAATCTTCAACGCCTCAAACAGCCTGCACGGCTTCCGCAACATCGGCACGACGCCGGCAACGTATCACGTAATCAACTGGAGCCCGAACAAAAATATAGCGGCGAGTAAGTAAGATTCCGCCGCGTGCCCCCATTCAAGCCGGCCGTCGGCTTGAGTCGGAGCAACGAATCCCCTCAAAGAAGCACTGTGGTACCGAGAAAGATTGCCGTCCCGAGAAACACTGTCAAACTGACCCTGAGAGGCCGCATCAGGGACCCGCAGCGGGAGCAAACGTGGGCTTCCGGAAGCATAGCGAGTGAGCCCAAAATGATCTTCGACCGCAGAGATTTTCTCGTGAAATCGGCATCAGCCGCGCTAGCACTCACCGCCGCACGCCATGGCATCACGCAAACCACAACCGATTCGCTTCCACATCTGAAAGACCTCGCCGCCGCAGCCGGATTAATCTACGGATCGGACAGCGACGTCAGCATAACCAAGCAGCCAGCCGGCTCGACTGAATACGCCGCGCTCTTTGCCGAGCAGTGCGCGCTCTATGCGCCGCTCTTCCTCTACTCCGACAAGCAAGCGGTCTCCGCCGGCTCCCAGGTATGGGAAGACCCAAACATCGGCTTCGCCCGCGCGCACGGACTCAAGCTCAACGGCGGCCATCTCCTATGGCATCGCGAAACCCCGGCCTGGATGGCTTACCTCACCCCAAAAGAAGCCGAGGCCGCAATTGTGCGCTACATCACCGAGCTCGGCCGGCGCTTCGGAAGCATCCTCTACTCGTGGAACGTGGTCAATGAGGCAATCGAGCCAGACGAAAAACGAAACGACGGGGGCCGAATCGACGGCCTCCGCAAGACCGTCTATCTCGAAAAATTCGGCACGGATTACTTCGACTTCGCCGCCCACGCCGCCAAAGACGCCGCCCCAGACGCCCTGCGCGTCTACAACGACTACGCCATGGAATTTGCCGATGACCGGGATGATCGCCGCAGGCAGGCCCTGCTCCGGCTGCTCGACGGCTTCAAGAAGCGCAACACGCCCATTCAGGCCGTAGGACTGCAGTCCCACCTCAGGCTCGAGGGGCGCACCTTCGACGAGAAAATCTACAGCAAATTCCTCAACGATATCTCCGACCGCGGTTTCTTGATCCTGATCACCGAGCTCGACGTCTTCGACATCAAGACGCCCGGATCGATCGCCACCCGCGACCAGATGGTGGCCGACCTCTATTCACGATTGCTCGACACGGCTCTCGAAAATCAGTCAGTGAAGGCTGTAGTGACATGGGGGCTCTCCGACCGCTATACCTGGCTCAATCCAAAATATGATCCGCACTACATACGAAGCGACGGCCAGCCAAGCCGGCCTCTGCCCTTCGACGCCAACCTGCAGCCCAAGCCGGCCTTCTGGGCTTTAGTTAACGCCTTCAAAAATGCGCCAAAAAGGCAGCCCGCCCGGTAAGGCACATTTTCTCAGCTAACAAGAACGGATTCGCTTACGTCTCCGTATAAGCAATGAGAACCAAGAGCGGAAAAGGAAACCCCTTTGGCAAATCTCTGGCATGACCTCAAGCACTCCCTGCGCAGCCTCTTCAAGAATCCAGGCTTTACCCTCGCAGCCGTCGCCGCCCTGGCCCTGGGCATCGGAACCAACACCGCCATCTTCACCGTCGTCAACACCGTGCTGCTCAAGCCGCTCACCTATCCGGACGCAGACCGCATCGTGCAATTTCTCCTCACATCCCCCGATGGCAAAGGAGCCGGCGCCTCACCCACCAAGTTCAACAACTGGCGGCAGCAGACCAGCGTCTTTCAGGACGTTACCGCCTATGACTTCGGCGGCCCCGGCTTTAACCTCACCGGCGACCATCCTGAGCAGGTCCACGGAATCCACGTCAGCGAAGCCTATTTCCGGCTCTTCGGCGCGCCCGTCATCCTCGGCCGCACCTTCACCCCGCAGGAAGATTCCCCCAACGGCGGCAAGGCTGTCGTCATCAGCTACGGCCTCTGGCAGCGCAAATTCGGAGGCAATCCCAACATCGTAGGCACCGCCCTCTCGCTCGGCAACGAGCCCTACACCATCGTCGGAGTCCTCGGGCAATCCTTCGTCTCCGATCCCGAGGCCGACATCTGGCTGCCCTTTCAGATCGACCCCAACAGCACCAACCAGGGCCACTTTTTTCTCGGCGCCGCGCGGCTTAAGCCCGGCGTCACGCTCGCCCAGGCTAACGCACAATTGAACGTCGCCGCCGACCAGTTTCGCCGCAAATACCCCGACGGCGAGGCGATGGGGCCAAAAGAAGGCTTCGCCGTCGAACCCCTGCGGGACAGCATCGTCAGCGATGTGCGCTCGTCGCTCTTTATCCTGCTCGGTGCCGTCAGCCTCGTCCTGCTCATCGCCTGCGCCAATGTGGCAAGTCTGCTCCTCGTCCGCGCCTCTGGCCGCAAGCGTGAATTCGCCATTCGCGTCTCCATGGGAGCCACGCGCGGCCGCATCATCAGCCAGCTCCTCACCGAAAGCATCCTGCTCGCGTTCACCGGCGGCGTGCTCGGGCTCATCCTTGGCTATCTCGGAGTGCGCGGCCTGCTCGCCCTCAGTCCCGGCGACATCCCGCGCATCGGCGAAAACGGAGCTTCCATCGGCATCGATTGGCGAGTCCTCGCCTTCACCGTCGGAGTCTCGCTACTCACCGGCGTTCTCTTCGGATTGTTCCCCGCCATCGCGGCCTCGCGCCCCGACCTCAACTCCACGCTCAAGGAAAGCAGCAACCGCTCCGGCACCGGATTCCGCCAGAGCAAGGTCCGCTCCCTGCTCGTCGTCAGCGAAGTCTCGCTCGCCATCGTCCTGCTCATCGGCGCCGCGCTGCTGATTCGCACCTTCCTCGCCCTGCGCAATGTAGACCCCGGCTTCAACCCGCACAACGTCCTCACCATGGAGATGTCCCTCACCGGCGACCGCTTCCAAAAGACCGCCGGCGTCGCGCAACTCGTAAAGATCGGCCGCGAACGCGTCAACGCCATCCCCGGAGTCGAAGCCTCAGCCTCCACCTGTTGCCTGCCTCTCGAGGGAGGCTTCGGCCTGCCCTTCGACGTCGTCGGCCGCCCCCACGGCAAAGATCCCAACACCGGCGGAGCAGGCTGGATGAACACCTCACCCGGCTATTTCGACGTCTTCAAAATCCCCATCCTTCGCGGGCGCGACTTCAAAGACAGCGACGTCGCCGGAGCACCGGGAGTCGTCCTCATCAACGACGCCATGGCCAAGAAATTCTGGCCAAAGGAAAATCCCGTCGGCCAGCAGATCGTCATCGGCAAAGGCGTCGGGCCGCAGTTTGACGAGCCCGCGCGACAGATCATCGGCGTCGTCGGCGACATCCACGACGGCGGCCTCAACCGAGACCCTCGCCCGCTCATGATCGTCCCGCAGGCGCAGGTGCCCGACGGCATGACCGCTCTCAACGCCAGCATCGGCCCCGTCGTCTGGCTCGTTCGCACCCACACCGACCCGCACCAGTTCATGACCAGCGTGCCCGAGCAGCTCCGTCAGGCCAGCGGCGGATTCCCCGTCGCCCGCGTCCGTTCCATGGAGGAAGTGGTCATTCATTCCACCGCCCGCCAGGACTTCAACATGCGCCTCCTCACCATCTTCGGAGCATCCGCGCTCATCCTCGCCGCCATCGGCATCTACGGCCTCATGGCCTACTCCGTGCAGCAACGCACCCAGGAGATGGGCATCCGTATGGCCCTCGGCGCCGACCGCTCGCGCATTCGCAATCTGGTCGTCTGGCAGGGCATGAGGCTCACCATCGCCGGCACGATTATCGGCATCGGAGCAGCCTTCGCCGTCACCCGCTTCATCGCCAGCTTCCTCTTCGGAGTCAAACCCTACGACCCAATGGCCTTCGTAGCCGTACCGGTGATCTTAAGCATCGTCGCACTCATCGCCGTATGGCTCCCCGCAACCCGCGCCTCCAAATTAGACCCCATGGAATCCCTGCGCGTGGAGTAAGCACCGCTCGTCTGGACGTGAAAGTCATTTTGAAGGCGGGGACTCGTAGTCCTGAACCGCGATCCTGACTTTCCGGGAGTTTTCCGAGCGGCCGGTTATTCGTCCAGGTAACATTCTAGAATTTCCGCCCAATATCTATCGACCAACAGTCACCGAGCGAGGCCGACGCAGGCTCCTATAGCGTCCTGGGGTTACCCCTGTCCGCTCCAAAAACACTGTCGTGAAATGGCTCTGACTGGAAAATCCGACCGCGGCGGCAATATGGGCCAGCGGCAGATTGGAGCCGGCAAGCAATTCCCGTGATCGGCGCATTCGCCGAGCCAGCACAAAACCGTGGAGCGTCATCCCCGTACTTGTGCTGAAGGCCTTTCCAAAGTGGTATTTACTGAGGCCGACGGCGCGGCTGATATCACCTGTTGTCAAGTTACAGTCGAGGGAAGAATCGATGTAATCCATAGCTTGACTCAGTTTGTTACCCGGAAGACCGCCTTTGTATCGATCCAACTTCAGTTTCCCGATCGAATAGCGCTGAATAAGTTCTTCAGTTAACTTTGTGCATAAATGCTCTGCAAGGAACGGTCCCGCCGCAAATTCACTTTGAATTTCGGAGCGAAGTCTAAGCAAGAGATCTCGCAGAGAATGGTCCGCCCCGCGCCAACGCCGAATCAACTCAAATGCATCCCCGTCTCGAGGACTCGAAATCATCGATTGCATGACTTCGGGCTCGATTGACAATACGATCGTCCTGGCCTCGCCCTCAAACCTGAATTTCCTCACTTCCTGAGGCGCGACAACGTCAATGTCCCCGCTTTCCATGACAGTTTCGCGCTCCCTTCCAGCTTCGAAAAGAACCCGTTTGCCAGGTCGTTGAGCGAGCTCAAATGTAACAAGATAGTTGGGAATCCAATGATCTGGTAACTCGAAAGTCCTCAGGTCGTGTTCTTCCATGAGGAACCCGTTGCCCAGGAAAGCTGGGCCAACAACGAGCGGAGTGGTGTTGATGGCCGTGTGACGGCGACCGTTGACTACCATTTCGAGACGGGCATTTGCCATTGGATTTCGCCTAAATCACTGCTGGCTGTTACTGCGGAATCGGATAAGCATGAATAGAATCGACCTTTCCAATTCAGTTCGGCGAACGCTTCGCCGCCATCCCCATCATCCAGACTTCCAAACTCTTCAACCTCAGAACAACACCGCTCGTTTTTGAAAGACCACGACCGCTAGGGCTCTGTAGGGTCATCGTCGTTCGCGATCATTTTCTGTGCGGAAAGGTCCGGGCAGATCAGAAGGGAGAGGACTTCCCGGCAAGTAAAACCACCGTCGATTCGCCGAAGAAAGGTGGCTGCTCGCGAACCCATCAGAGCCACAACACAAGGAGAATAGCATGGCTCCGAATTTCGCCGACCTGCGGAGTCGTCGGTATCGTTTGCGTGGAAATTGACTTCGGAAGCCTGTGGCCCTTACGGCCCGAGGATTCCGCTTATAGCAGTAGGACGTTCATTCACTTACTGATCCGTGCCTGACAACTGGCGTGTGCTCCGACCCCGACCATACCCTCTTTTGGGACACGCACCGCCCCCGGAGCTTGACATGCGTTATTTGCCGTCACGCCTGAAAATGTTTTACCCAAGCAACACCCGCAGTCCGCCTCGGAGCTAATTCTGTAACGTTTCGCAACTGCGGTGTCACTGCACTCACACAACTTCGACACAAATCACCAAGAACGGAGACTGGAACCATGACCAATAAACTCGGCAGTATCTTCGCGAGGGTCGCCCTTTACTTATTCCTCTCGACGACCATGACTTCGGCGTTGGCGCAGAATCCCGGATACATTTACGTAGCCAACGAGACCCTAAATGAGGTGGATGTGCTGCGTGCCTCCAACCACGTTCTCATCGCATCCATGCCAACCATCTCGACCCCGTTCGGCGTAACAGCCACCCAGGATGGCAAACGCGTCTACGTCTCAACCTTCGATGGCAAAAACATCTACGCCTTCGACGCCGAAACGAACGCGCTGATCTCCACACTTCAATTTGGATCGGAGCTGCGCGAGATCACTCTCACTCCGGACGACAAATATCTCTACGTGCCGGATTACAACGAGAACGTCGTCCACATCGTCTCGACCAAAGACAACATGCTGAAAGGCGATATTCCCGTTGGCACAAATCCCCACATGGTGGCCTTCGGCGACGGTGGCAAATACGCCTATGTCACCGCGGAGGCGGGCAACGTGGTCACGGTGATCGACACGAAGAAGGCGACGGTAATTGACAACATTCCCGTCGGGGAGACGCCGGTCGGAATTGTCGCCAGCCCAGACAGCAAGACGATCTATGTTGCGAACTACAGCGCTGGCGAAGTCTCCTTCCTCTCGACAAAGAGCCAATCAGTCGTCGCGACCGTTTCGCTTCCCGGAAATCCCAGAGCCGTCGCCGCTTCGCCAGATGGGAAGTGGCTCTATGCTGTTTGCGCCTATCCATCAAAAGGCTTTGTCATTTCAGTAGAAAACCAGTCAATCGTCGCGGACTTTTCCGTCGGAGCCACCCCGCGCAACGTGATTGTTTCGCCCGATGGCAAGACGATTTATGTCGCAAGCTTCGAATCGCTCAATCTCTACGCCATCGACGCCGAAACCTACAAGGTGGACTACAAAAAGGCGCTCGGAGCACTTGACGGCGTCGCCTTCAGCGCAACGGCCAGGCCTTTGATTGAGAACTACACCTTCAAGACCCTCGACTATCCTGGCGCGGCCAAGACTGAAGTCCATCAGATCAATGAAAATGGCTACGCGGTAGGCTTCTATGTCGACACGGCCACTGTGCAACATGGATTTCTCTATCACAAGGGGGAGTTCGTGAACTATGACTTCCCCGCCGCGACAAGTACCGAGTTAGACGACATCAACTCGAGCAACCTCGCCGTTGGCAGCTCCGTCGACGCCTTCGGACACGGCACCGGCTTCCAATTCTTCGATGGTGTTGGAGGTATCATCAACCTTAATCTTGAGCAGGACGGACAAACCCTGGTCGTCCCCTCAGGAAAGGCCGTAGGTATCGATGACGACGGATCCGTCGTCGGCTCCTACTACAACCCCATTGTCTTCGCGAATCTTGGTTACCGGCTCGACGGCTTCTCCCTCGAGAGCCTCGCCAATCCGGGCCCCGTATACGTTGAAGCGGACGGCGTCGCTGGCTCCCTGGTCGTTGGCTGGTACATCGATGGCGACGGCAACTTCCACGGCCTTCGCTGGAAAGGCGACGAGTACTCCCAGTTCGACTTTCCCGGCGCGGGGGTTGATCCCAATGGCAGCATCGGCTTCACCTTCGCCTTCAAAGTCAATCAGCAGCGGGACATCGTCGGGTCCTGGGGTAGAGACCTTAGCAATCCCGACAGCCCACACAGCTTCCTGATCGATGGGAAGTCGCAACGGGAGATCTCTTTCGACTTCCCAGACGCAATTTCCACCTCCAATCACGGCATTAACAACATAGGCCAGATCACCGGTTCCTATATCGATAAGAACAATGTCATGCACGGATTTATTGCAAACCTGGTGCCCGACGAGTGCGACCACAAGCAGTAAAGTACCCGGCGGGCTATTCCTTGGCGGGTTGGTCTCCACCAGAGCCCGCCTCCGCTTCACCAACCGAGCAACTCTGGCGGAGATCGGCAGAATGGAAAACAAAATCCAGCAAACAGCACACTGTCAAAATCCAAACTGTCTCAGCCAAAGGGTTCACCCCAAAAGTTGTCAAGGCCTCCAGCCGAAAATACTTCGTAACTCACTCATTCCATTGGTAAGAAAGTGGGCGAAACTTGGCGTAGTGAAAGGTTCCACTTGGTAAAATAGAAATAGAGAGTAAAACCAAGAAAAGGCGGCCAAAAGCCGCCCTTTCTAATGCCCAAAAGGCGCAGAAGCGATAACCAACCGAAACGGACGCAACAGCAACGAAGAGGCTAGCCGACCCTCGACTCCACTAAATAGGACCTAAGTTCAACAAAACAATGATCTTAACTTGGAACTCATTATAACTCGTTGAATCTGTTCGATCTTAGCCAAAATAGGGGGAGGGGGGGTGCCCCTCCTCGAACCTTACTTCGCCTTCTCAAAATCCAGCGAAGCCGAATTGATGCAGTACCGCAGCCCCGTCGGCTTCGGACCATCCGGGAAGACGTGCCCCAAATGCGCCCCGCACCGCGCGCAAGTCGCCTCGACCCGCCGCATCCCGAGCGAATTATCCTCATGCGTCTCGACCGCAGCGTTGTCGACCGGAAGATAGAAGCTCGGCCACCCGCTCCCCGACTCAAACTTGGTGTCGGACGGGAACAACTTTGCCCCGCAGGCGACGCAGTGATACATCCCGTCGTCATGGTTCTGGTAAAGCGCCCCGGTAAAGGGCCGCTCTGTCCCTTTTTCGCGAACAATATGGTACTGCTCCGGAGTCAACTGCGCCCGCCACTCCGCATCGGTCTTCTCGACCTTTTCTACTTTCGTCTCTGCCATCTCAATCTCTCCTCACCTCTGATTAGATGAGCTTACGCCGCAACAGTTACATCCCCGCAACACCACTCGACTACACTGGATAGAGAACAAATCTCTAAGAAGTGAAGATCCAGGAGAAGTCAGTGTCCGAACGTACCTTCAGCATCATCAAGCCCGACGCCGTCCGCAAGGGCTACACCGCAGCAATCCTCGCCGAAATCGAAAAAGCCGGATTCAAGATCGTCGGCATCAAGAAGATCGCGATCTCGAAAGTCCAGGCCGAAGGCTTCTACGCCGTCCACAGCGCGCGTCCCTTCTTCGACTCCCTCACCACCTTCATGTCTTCCGGCTCGATCGTCCCCCTTGTCCTCGAAAAGGACAACGCCATCGCCGACCTGCGCAAGCTCATGGGCGCAACCAATCCCGCCAACGCCGAAGAAGGCACCATCCGCAAGCAGTTCGCTGGATCCATCGAGGAGAACGCAATCCACGGCTCCGACGCACCCGAAACCGCAGCCTTCGAGATCGGCTACTTCTTCGCCGGACTCGAACTCGTCTAATGGAATACTTCCAGCTCAACGGCAGCAAAGTCTCCCGCATCGGCCTCGGAACCTGGGCCATCGGAGGCCTCGAATGGGGCAACGTCACCGACGACGATGGCGTTGCCACCTGCCTCTCCATCTTCGACCACGGCATCAACCTGATCGACACCGCACCAATCTACGGCCACGGCCGCGCTGAAGAGATCGTCGGCAAAGCCCTCCGCCAGCACGGCAAGCGCGAAGACTTCTACATCGCCACCAAAGCCGGCCTCGAGTGGAACGAACAGGGCGTCTTCGCCAACTCCGAACCCGCTAGTCTGCGGCAAGAGCTGGAAGACTCACTCCGCCGCCTCGGAACCGACTACATCGACCTCTACCAGATCCACTGGCCCGACACAGCGTTGCCGATCGAAACCGCGGCCGCCGAGGTCTTGAAGTTCTACGAGGAAGGCAAGATCCGCGCCATCGGCGTAAGCAACTTCTCCGCCGAGCAGATGGATGCATTCCGCAATATCGCGCCGCTTCACTCCAACCAGCCGCCCTACAACCTCTTCGAACGCGCCATCGACGCAGAGGTGCTTCCATATTGCGAGCAGAATTCCATAGCGGTTCTCACCTACAGCTCGCTCTGCCGCAGCATGCTTGGCGGCCGGCTCACCGTCGATTCTGAATTCCCCAAAGGCGACATCCGCAGCGTCGACCCGAAGTTCCAGCCGCCCCGGTTCGCGCAGTACCTGTCAGCAGTCGCAAAGCTCGATGCCTTCGCTCAAGAGCGCTACGGAAAACGGGTCCTGCATCTGGCTCTTCGTTGGGTGCTCGACCGGCCCGGAGTGAGCGCCGCATTATGGGGAGCGAAGCGGCCGGATCAACTCAACGCAATTGATGAAGTGCTCGGATGGAATCTGGACGAGTCGGCAATGCAGACCATCGACGCCATCGTGAAGGAGACGGTACTCGATCCGGTCGGCCCCGAATATCTGACTCCAGGCCGCCGCAAGGTCTAGAACTGGTTGCATAGATAGCGTTTTTGAAGGGGCACGGCTTCAGCCGTGCCGTCAGAGGCCAAGCAATACAGGGCTTCAGCCCCCGAGGGACGCGATTTCAAGGGGTCGGACAAGATTGATGCAACCAGGTCTAGACTTCGCCGCGATTCGCATTTAGGCAAAGGAAAAGGAAAAGGCGCCAGAATCTCTGGCGCCTTTCCTCTGATAAAAATGAGAGCCTACGAGGCGCTCCGTTGAATGGTTCCGAACGCGCCTTTCGCCCGCAGGCTCCCTGCTTGGAAATCGGCCAGCCTGCGTTTGGCGCAGGCTGGCAAACTCGTGTTTATTGACCGCCGATCGAGGTGGTCGCGCTGATACCGACCTTTGACTTGGAGTCCAGGTTCGGCGTGATCCGGTTGCCGATCTGAACGGTCTTCAGAGAGTAGCCGTTGCCGGCCTCATCAAAGGTGACCACGGTCGGCATCTTGGAGGTATCCGCTGGTCCCACCAGCCAGGTCAGGTGCTTGGAAGCGTCCGTCTCGTTGGCAAGTGTCACAAAGTTGTGGTTCGCGTCCGTCGTAACTTCATAGGAGCCCGCCGGATACGACTGGCCCTGGGCGGTGAAGCTGAAGGGAACGTCGACGCGTGCTACGTTGGCTGCAAAGGCGGCAGTGGCGCAAAGTGCTACGGCGGGAACAACGAGAGTCTTCAAAGTGAGTTTCATAACCGTGTCCTCTGGAGCGAAGTTCGTTATTGAGGGTTGACTGTTACTGACCGGAAATCGAGGTGGTGGCGCTCACGCTCTGCTGGATGTTCTTGTCCAGAACTGGCGTGACATGCTCACCGATCTGAATGGTCTTCAAGTCATAATCGGCGCCAACGTGGTCGAACTTGATGACAGCCGGCGCATTTGCCGCATCGGCCGGGCCGACCGTCCAGCTGATGTGCTGGCTCGGATCCATGTTGCTCGCCATCGTGACGACATTGCGGTTCGTGTCCAGCGCGACATCATATGTTCCTGCCGGATAGGCGTGGCCTTCTGCGGTGAAACCGAACGGGACATCCACGCGGGCTTGGTTGGCTGCAAAAGCGGCAGTGGCGCAAAGTGCGAATGACGAAAATGCGATGGCCTTGAAGTTGATCTGCATGTTCACTTCCTCCAACGAAGAGAACGATACCTCGGCCCACAGAACTCTGGTGTCAAATAACTGTCTAGTTGTTGTCAAACTTTTCTTGACGGATCGAACTCGCAATGCGGCGCGCAAGTAGCCGATGCAACCTAGCGGAAGTGACGGCTGGACCCTGAAATTGAATATCCCTTTGTAGGAAAGAGGGCCACGACGGCACGGGACGCGCCGGGAATGAGGCTGAGAGGGAGATTCAATGAAAAAAAATACCGGGGTTGTTACAGATGTCGGAATCAGGCAGACATCGCCGTCACTCGTCTCTTGCCGATCAGGGAAATCTGCTTATGAATTCGGCCCATGGATTCGACCCGCTCCCGCTCGGGCAGGTTCTCGAGTAATCCGGCCGCCTGTCGCATCAACAGCAGCGCTTCTTCCTGGTCACCGCGATTGTCGTAGGCGTGGGCGGAGGTCATCAGCGCATCGGCGGCCAGGGCCCAATCGCCGGCGGCCTCGAAGTGAGTGGCGATTTCGGCAGCCACATCCTGCTCGCGTCCAGCGAAGAGTCGCAGCAGCTTCTCCGCGACGCGGCGATGGCGGCGCGCCCGGCGCGATGACGACTGGCGCTTGTACAAGACTTCGCGATAAAGACCGTGCGCGAATACGTAAAACGCCGACTGGGTGCCGTCGGGCAACTCGTCGTGACCAGCGGGATTGAGGAAATGCAGCCGCCGGGTCAGCTTTTCATACTGGTCCTCGATCTCCTCGAGGTCGCCATTGAGGGCCGCCGCCGCTGCCCAGGCGGGAAAGATGACGCCAATCAGGCTGGCGGCTTCGAGCAGCCTCTGGTCGACGGAATCGAGCCGCTCGATCTGCAACTCGATCAACTCTGACAGCGCAGCCGGCACGCCCATGTCGATCTCGGCAAGCGACGAGGCGAGCTGCCAAAGATCGTTCTGCCGGCGCAGATAGTTCTGCGAGATGAGATGCTCGAGCACCGCGATCATGAACAGCGGATTGCCTTCGGAATGCTGGTGCACGAAGCTGCTCAGTCCTGAGGGGGGCTTCGGTTGGTCGAGCTCCCTCGCCAAATATTCCGTAACCGCGGCCTTGGTAAGCGGGCGAAGCGCGATCTCGATGCACAGCTTGCGGGTGACCAGGTCCTGCTTCAGTCCCTTGAGGGGATGTTGAGCTTCGCTGATGTCGGCGGGCCGATAGGTCGCGATCAGCATCAGTTTCGCTTGAGCGCGGCGTCTGGCCAGCGCAGAGATGAGGTCAAGCGTCGAGTGATCGGCCCAGTGCAGGTCCTCAAAGACCAGGATCAGCGGCGTCTCGGCTGCCATGGCCTCGAGCGCATCGCAGATCTCCCCGAGTAATCGTTCGCTGGGCAGGGAAGACCCGGGGACGGAGTGCGTTTCAGAAGTCACCACTACCGCCAGCTTGGCGTGCCAGTTCGGGGCTTTCTGCTGCAGGACGCGAAGGCTCTTGCCGTCGCCCGACTCGGTGCAGAGCTGGGTGAGCGCTTCCATTACCGGGTAGTACGGCTCCTTGCCGCCGAACCCCTCGACACTCTGGCCTCGGGCCATGCGGGCCTGCCCGTCCGTGCTGAACTGGCGGCAGAATGCGTCGACGAGCGAGGTCTTGCCGATCCCCACTTCTCCGGTGACAAAGAGCACCTGCCGGTCTCCGCGGAAGACGTCAGCCATGGCGCGGTGAAACTCGCCCATCTCTTCGACCCGGCCGACCAGCCCCGAGGGAGGAGGCGCGCCCGCCTTTTGCTCGAAGCCGGCAACCGATTCCGAGCTCTCAGCAAGCGCGGCGATAAAGCGATAGCCCCTCTTGGGGACGGTCTCGATGAAGCGAGAGTTGCCGGCGTCGTCGCCCAGCATCTTGCGCAGCTCCAGCACGTAGGTGCGTAGCACCTGCGGCTGCACATAGGTCTCCGGCCAGAGCGCTTCGAGCAGCTCGTCGTGGGTCACCAACCGTTGCGGATTCTCGACCAAGTAGCGCAGCACGGCAAATGGTTTGGGGGTGAGCGGCAAGCGCTCCCCGTTCCGCCATAGGCACTCATTTTGCGTGTCGAGTTGAAAACAGGCGAACTGCTTCATTACGTCACGACCCTGGTGCTTTCTATTGCTTGTCCAACAGACGCATTTACGGCGAAGTGGTGAGCAATCATTCGATCATTCTTCTACAAGCGGGAATCCAATTGCTGATTGGCCCCGGCCCATGCCGCCCAGGGTGTGCGTAATCAAACGTCAATTGTCCAAATTCGTACAGACGCGGGAAACGCTCAGATTATTGCGGACCGGACGAGCGAACGCGGCGAGGTTCATCGGCGACCCGTTATCCCAGTCTACGATTACCTGACGAGTCTGGTTCCGCGCAATAACACTTAAGTGCGGTATCGGAGCAGATAACCCTTGAGTCGCCCCTCCGACTAACCGAAATCACTTATGCTTTTTGTGTCCGACCTGATCCAGGCGATAGACGATCCCGACAGAAATGGCGAACTGGTCGTGAAGCCCAGCCCCACCAAAGTCAGTGAAGGTCGCGTCGGGGGAGATCCGCAGAGCGAGGTTTTGCGAACGATTGATATCGATTGACCCGCCGAAGGCGCTGCCGAAGGTCCATTGATTGTTGAAGAGGCCAAGCGCGTTGGGCGGAACGGGATTTCCCTGCTGATCTTGCAGCGCGGAGTTGAAGCGGCCGTAAGCGCCGCCTACCAGCGCGTGGAAGGTCATCGACAAGTGGGGGTTGCTAGGTCCGCGGAACTCAGGGCCGACCATATACATCTGTTCGCTGACACCCGGTCCGCGAATGCCATAGATGTTCGGGACTACGCCCGAGGTCCCGAAATACTGGCGAGCGTTGACCGCCAGGGCATAGTGCTCGCGAAACCAATGTGCGGCCTGAATGTCGTACCCGCCCAGGTTCGAGCCCTGCAACAGGTTCGGCCCGGCGTTGAAGTGCGAGTATGCAAAGCCACCGTAAATCTCCCAGCGATAGTCATACCGGACATTCGAGAGCGACGTATTGGGCGCTACCGGCGGCGGGGTGTACACGGGAACCTGTGCATGAGCGCTTCCGGCGCTGACCAGCATCCATGTGATGAGACCACCCGCTATCAGACCAAATGAAGAGTTCGCTACGATCGAACGAACAACCCAACGACCCACAGAAATCAACTTACCGTTTTCCAGACCAACCCCCTGAAGCTTCAATGCACGGCTGGCTCGCCAGCCTTCCGATAAAATTCCGCAACCATTCAAGATTACATTGCGGCGCGAGTTCTGTCAGAGACTGGCGCGGTTCGGCCCCCTCGAGGCAGCGGCCGGCAGGGAACACTCGGGGCTACACATCGGGGCGGGGAATCAGGAAAAATCTGCCGCACATCCGTTTTAATCCCGACGCCGTTCTCCTTTTAGACGAATCATTTCGCCATAGGCACCTTGTGCGACAATGAAGGGAGCAAAGCTCCGGGTCTGGACCGGTTGAGCGACGCTCAAACCGTGGACTCTCGGGAGGATTCCAAGCATGTTAGATAATCTGTTTACACCGACTCATCTGATCGTCGTCCTGGTCATCGCTCTGCTCATCTTCGGGCCCAGAAAGCTCCCCGAGCTTGGCAAGGGTCTGGGCGAGGGCTTCCGCGGTTTCAAGGAAGGGATCAAGGGCACGCCCGAGGCACCCAAGCCGGAGACGCCCGCGACCAAGACCGAAGTCACCGAAGTGAAGTAGCCTCACGCCGAACAAGCACTATCCAATTGCGCACTTCTCCATCACGCGCACGGCTATCACGCGCACCAGAGATACGCAGCCATCTCCGATTACGGTTTCATCCCGAAGCGGAAAGGCTGCGTATCTTTTTGCGTGAAGGGCGAATTGTGTGAAGAGCGAGCGTAAACGCAGGAAACCGGCGAGCCGGGCCTAGTGAGTGCCCTGGTTCGTCGCGGTCGGGAAATAACCCTGCTTCGCGGTGATGTCGTAACCCGGACGCCCCGGCATCGTGACTTCGATGCTGCGGAACCTGCTATCCAGGTCTCCGTACTTGGTGTGGTACTCGATGGTGTACTGCGAACGGACCTCGTTGGCGATCCTGGAAAAGCTTAGTTCCATTCCATTGGTTTGGAATTCGGCGTCGAGAGAGCCGCCAGTAGCGACAGTGTATTTCGGAAGAACATTATTGGACGGCAGCAACGGCAGCTTAATCCGGTCGAGATAGCCGTATCCCCATGTGGCCGAGTCGCCGACCAGCGTCGCGTAGACACTGATGTTGTTGCCCTGAAGGAAGCGGACTACTTCTTTCAATGTTGCCTTGCTGCCTGACTCCTTGCCATCGCTCACGACGTAGATGATCCGTCGACGGCCTCTGGGGCGCTGGGCCAGATCTTTGGCCGCAAAGAAAATCGCGTCATTGAGAGTGTGGATTTCCTTGGGCGGGGTCAGGAAGCCATCAATACCGCCCGCTGCTCCTCGATCCAGATTTGGATCTACATCTTTTCCATTGATCGTGGGGCCAGTCGCTAGCGGGCCTCCGAGCACTGGGACACCCATTTCGCGCCCCGGGCGCTTTGCTGCTTCCAGCGCGGCGGAAAGACGGTTACCCTGCGCTCCGGTGAAATCGGTGATCTTCTTCGGCCCATTGTTATAGGTGTAGACCGCGACTTCGTCATAGGGCGTAAAAGCCCCCGTTACCGCGCTCAAGGACTGGTTGACCTTCTGCATTGTGCCGGAGGAGACGCTCTGATCGATCACAAAGGCCACCGAAAGCGGGACTGCGTCGGTGCTGAAGTAAGTGATCCTCTGCCGTTCCTTATTTTCGTAGACGCGAAAATCGCGATAGGTGAGACCGGGCACGCTCTTGCCCTTGGAGTCCCGAACCGTTACCGGAACCACAACAATGTTGACCCCGGCAGGCGGCAAGATATAAGGATTCGAGCCTTTGGCGCCAATCTCGGGTGCTTCTTGCTGAGGCTGGTCGTCAGCTGGAGCGGCCGGTGCCTGCGCGGCCGCAGGCGTCGCCGCCGGCGGCTGATCTGGATTCGTGGCGTCCGGAGTACTCGCCTTGCCGGGAGTTACTTCGTTCTTTAGATCGGAGAGGCCTTGAGGGGCCTGCGGTACTGGCGCGTCGGGTACGGGTTGTTGCTGTTGCTGTTGTAGTGGACCTGACATCAGCAATGCCAGAAGGATCGCGAAAGCACCTTGCATTCCAAAAACTCCCAAGTCCGCAATCGGGTCTTACCAAAGCTAAGAACCGGTGCACCAGACTTTCTTCGATACCCTGATCGGGGCCGCTCTTACTAGACTCGCGATCCCGGAAAACGACATCTTCCGTATAGATGCAAACTGCCGCGAAATCCGCTCGAAACTAATTGTCAGACTACCAGATCAAGATGGATCGCGACCGTCCGCGACTTCGCCAGGTACAACTGCCGTACACTGGTCATGCCCCATCTGATCGGGTTTCTCGTCTAATACTGATATGCAACTACGTTTTGTCACTTTGACGGTGTTCCTCGCAGGCGCCGGAATTTTGTCGCTGAGCGCCGGCCGGGCCTTCGCGCAAGCCGAACCGTCGCCCGACGCTCCTCCAGTGAGCACGGCCCCTGACACCACCCAGCAAGACGAACAGCTTCCTACTACGACCCTTAAGGTCAACGTCAACCTGGTCAGCAACTACTTCTCGGTGCGCGACAGGCACAACGGCCTGGTATCGACGCTCACCAAGAACGATTGCACCATTCTTGAGGACAAGGTTCCGCAGAAGATCAAGAATTGGGCCGCCGAGACCGACCAGCCGCTGACCCTGGGAATTCTGCTTGACACCAGCGGCAGCCAGCAGAACGTGCTCCCGCTCGAACAGGAGACGGGCAGTGCCTTTCTCCACCGCGTGCTGCGCTCGAAAGACGAGGCCTTCCTGGTTTCGTTCGATGTCGACGTCGACCTGCTCCAGGACTTCACGAGTAGCGCCAGCGAGCTTTCGCGCGCCATGAACAAGGCCCAGATCAACACCGCGGGAGGCAACGGCGCTGGTGGCGTCCCCGGTATCGGCCAGGGTCCAGTGCCGGTCAGCGGTACGCCCAAGGGCACTCTGCTTTATGACGCCGTCGTGCTCGCCGCAAACGAGAAGATGCGCGTCGAAAATGAGCGCAAGGCGATGATCCTGCTCACTGACGGCGGCGATCAGGGCAGCCACTATAAGCTGCGGGATGCGATTGCCGCGGCGCAGAAGGCAAACTCGATCATCTATGTCCTCCTGATCGCTGACCGCGGGTTTTACGGTGGTATGAGCTTTGGCTACAGCGGCCCTATGGAGATGAAACAACTCGCCGAACAAACCGGCGGACGCATGATCGACGTGGGTAACAACGGCCCCAAGCTGGAAGCTGCGTTCAAGCAAATTGAGGATGAACTTCGCACCCAATACGTCGCCAGCTACACGCCGACCAACATCAAGCTTGATGGAAGTTATCGCAAGCTCGACATTGAGTGCCAGGGCGACGGCCTGAAAGTGCAGTCGCGCAAAGGATATTACGCCGTTCCATCCGCGGAATAAGCGCTATTCTCCGCGACTTCTCGGTGACGCCTTAGCCGCTTTCGTGTTCGCCGTCGAGAAAATCCCACCAGCAATCGGCAATCGTGGCTCCCAGGTCGTTGGCGATGCGAGTGGCAGCATCCTCGACCTGGCGCATCAGTCCGGTCAGGTAGTCTCGCGAACCGGAGATCGCGACCACGCCGATCGTCGCGCTCTGCCAGGTGACCGCCTCGTCCAGTTCGGCAATGGAGATGTTGAAACCGTGGCCGAGTTTTTCCTTCAGGCTGCGGACTACCTGCCGGCGGTCCTTGAGCGATTGCGCGTGCTCGATGCGGAGTTCGATGGTGAGAGCGGCGATGGGCATATTCGCGTCTTTTTGTCGCGGAACGGGTTTAAAATTTTGTTCCGAGGTCGATTCTATGACTTTGCTGTCTCCAAAACTGAAAAGCGGGCTGCTCGCGTGCGTGTTGTTGGCGCCTCTCTTTGCTCTCGCCTCCGATGCCCCGCCTACGACGGCATCCGACTGGATTCCGGCTGGAGTGGAGCAGCTCGGCCGGACGGCGGCCTTCCACACCGACTTCACTTTTGACCGCACCATGCTGCAGATGGCGAGCGGTCTCATCGACGGCGGCGATGTCGACACCCAGAAGGCGATCGCGAAGCTCGATGGCGTTACGGTCCATCTTTATCGCTATGCCCAGCCAGGAATGTACGACGCGCGCCAGCTCGACCTGATCCGGCAGCAATATCACGCTGCGGGATGGAAGCACCTGGTCAGCACCCAGAGCCACCCCACTCCCGACCGCACCCGGGCCTTATGCGGTAGGCAGCGAGGGGCATACCGATCTCTTCATCAAGTTTCAAGGCACCGATGTTACCGGGATGGTGGTGATGCAAGCCAGCCCGCGCAACCTGAACGTGGTCGCGCTAACGGGCGACCTTAGCCCGATCGATCTGCTGCACCTGCGCGGACACTTCGGCATTCCGAAATTTTCCGGCGACGGGTTTGCTCCGGCGGATAATTAACCAGAACGGATGAGCTCCGTTGCTAAGTCAAACCGAAATCGTTGAAGAGATCCATCGCCACCGACCAGCTCTCAATGCAACGAGCTAAACGGAGCTTGCTGCGAGACGCATCGCGGCCAAACGAACAGCGCGACATCGCCTTTCGCCGCATGATCCTCTCGATCCCGCGCTGGAAAGGTCAGCACCTACGGCAGAGTCGCCGCCGCCGCCGGCTATCCCCAATATCACCGCGCTGTAGCCAAGCTTCTACGGACAGACCCGGTCGATCAACTACCCTGGCATCGCGTCCTCGGTGCGGGCGGCGAGATCAAACTCCGCGGAGACGCCGCGAAGGAGCAGCGCGCGCGCCTCAAGCTGGAAGGCGTCCGCTTCAAAGGGGAAAGAGTAGACATGGACAGGTTCGAACACACCTTCAAGCCTTGGGAAGTGTACGAGTGACCGGTTTCCGTTGAGGCATAACCGCTAAATAGGGACCTTCCTCGCCGCCAAAGACTTCAGCGCCAACAAATCCCGCTCCTGATCGCCCTCTTCGTCAACCGGAGTCTCGGCAATAAAGGCACAATGAGCAAACCGAGCATCATTGAGTAGACGCCGAAACGGCTCGCGCCCGATCGTGCCTTCGCCGATGTGTTCGTGACGGTCAAGCTTCGATCCTTGAGGCGCCTTCGCGTCATTCATATGCCAGACGCGAATCTTCTCCAACCCAATAAGCGCCTCAATCTGCGAGATGGTCGCTTCGTAGCCTTCCAAAGTGACCAAGTCGTAGCCAGCGACGTGGGTGTGGCAAGTGTCGAGGCAAACTCCCACCGGCGCCACGCTCTCCAGGCGGCGAACCAGCTCCCCGACCTGATCAAACGAACCACCGAGCGAAAACTCCGCGCCTGCCGTGTTCTCGATGAGGATGCGGAAGTCGCAGCTGTCAAAGGCAAGCCCCGCAATTGCCGCTTCGATCGATTCGGCTGCCAGCTCTAACCCTTGTTCGCGAGTCATGCCCTTCCATGAGCCGGGATGAAGCACAAGATACTCCGCGCCCAAGGCGAGCGCGCGGTCGACCTCACCGCGAAAAGCCGCGACCGAGTTCCGCCGCACCTCTTCGGTCTGGCTGCAGAGGTTGATCAGGTAGCTTGCGTGGATGACCAGCGGCGAGCAGTCGTATTCGACGCGCAGCCGCTTCATCTGCTCGCAGTGGTCGGCGGAGATCTTTGACGGCCTCCACATGCGCGGGCTCGATGAGAATATCTGGAAGGTGTTCGCGCCCATGGCCTGGGCGCGCTCGGCGGCGGTGAAGACGCCTCCGGCGGTTGAGAGATGCATGCCGATCCGTTTCGGCTTTAGCTCTGGCTTCAATTCCAATTGAGACATATTCTCGATGGTAGACTTGCGGATGCTTCGCTTGAGAGTTTCTTAAAGGGTAGATGTGAAGAAAGTCTTTAAGGCCAGAACGTTATTCGGCCCGGATGAGACGGTCAACCAGGCCGTCATGGTCGTCGAAGATGGGGTGATTTCCGCGATCTTCTCGCAGGATGGCACGGGACTTCCTGGCGACGGCGAAGTGGTCGATTTCGGCGATGCCGCTCTGGCTCCGGCGTACTTTGATCAGCATATTCACGGCGGTGGCGGCCTCGATGCGATGGAGGCGACCGATGCGGCGCTGAGCGGCGTCGGGCGGTTTCTGGCGCAGCACGGAGTTGGCGGCTATCTGGCGACGACGGTTACGGCTTCGGTTGAGGCGACGCTTGACCTCGCTGAGCGGACTGGCGAAGCTGATCGGGCGGGAGGCTCGGGCTGGCGAGGCGGTTCCGGTTGGCATTCATCTGGAGGGACCGTTTCTCTCCCATGAGAAGCGTGGCGTTCATCCGCCGGAGCTGCTGCTGACTCCGACGGTGGCGCTCTTCGACCGCTTCTGGCAGGCGGCTGAGGGGCAGATCCGGCTGATGACGATTGCTCCGGAGCTGCCGAATGCGGATGAGGTGATCGCTCATGCGACCGCAGCTTGGAGTTCGCGTCAGCATTGGGCACAGCAATGCGACCGCCGATGCCGGCGAAGGCTGGCATTGCGGCTGGAGCGGTGACTGCGACTCACACCTTCAATGCGATGCGGAGCTTCAGCCAGCGCGAGCCGGGAATTCTGGGCGTTGTGCTCGATGACGATAAGCTTTACGCGGAGATCATCAGCGATGGATTCCATGTCGATCCGAGCGCTGTTCGGCTGTTCTGGAAGGCGAAGGGCGCGGAGCGCGCGATCCTGGTGACCGACGGAATCAGCGCGACCGGAATGCCGGATGGAATGTACAAGCTTGGGAACCTCGATGTGGAAGTGAAGGATGGAAAGTGTCTGCATGACGGAGTTATCGCCGGAAGCACGCTGACGATGGACCGCGCGGTGAGCGAATTTTCGGGAGTTCACGGGGGCCGGGCTGGATGCGGCGGTGGGGCTTGGCGGCGCGGAATCCGGCGCGGATGCTGGGGCTGGAGGAGCGGTTTGGTTCGCTGGCGGTTGGGCGGCGGGCGGATTTTGTGGTGCTGGGTGAGGATGGCGTTTTGCGGGAGACGGTGCTTGGCGGGCGAGCGAGTGCCCCCAATCTCTCTGATTGTCTGGGCGATGAGAGGGCGACATGCCGAGACTCCGGCTGCTGAACGTGGTTCGAGCGCTCGGTCTCCTGGTGCTGCTCGTACAGCTTGGCGGATGTAACATTTGTGGCAAATTCTTTCGAGACGCTGAAGATATTGTCGGGCTGGCAGTCAGCCCGCTGAGTGGAAGCGTGCAACCCAGCACCACCCAGCAGTTTATGGCGACGGGAACCTACTCAGACAACAGTACCGGCGACGTCACGGCGCAGACGGAATGGACATCGTCGAATCCGGCTGATCGCGACGATCAGCAGCGCGGGCCTGGCTACGGGGGTCGCCTTTGGAAATACAACCATCTCCGGCAACTGCCAGTGCTACGTGGTCAATACCAACCTGGCGGTCAGCAGCCAGGCGGCGACCATTACCTCGATTGCGGTTACTCCCGCCACTGCGACCATCGCGACCGGCAGCACGCAACAGTTTGTGGCGACTGCAACCTACTCGAACAACACCACGCAACGTCATCACCACCTCGGCAACCTGGACCTCCAGCGACGACGACAATCGCCACGGTCACCAGCGCAGGCTTAGCGACGGGAGTGGCTTCGGGCAGCGCGACGATTACTGCGACTTCGGGCAGTGTGAGTGGAACGGCATCTTTAACTGTGCAGTGAAACCGGCCGGGACTGTGCGTGAAACCGGCTGGCAGGGGTTGGGCGGCGGGCGGACTTTTCTTCGCCTTCCGGTTCGCCTTCCGCGAGCCGCTCTGGGTACCCCCCTCCCCCTACCCGCTCCATCCCCCCCACCTTGTTAAGTTCTGTATTTTCAGTGCGATGCGGGATCTGGCCGCAAATCATTGAAAATACACCGCTTTCGGGGAAAGTGGCGGGTTTGTTGGCCGCGCGGCGGGGAAGAAGTTTCGTTTCGCCGTTTTGGAGGCGAGCGTTGCCGGGTTTGCGGGCGGCCTGCCGGTGGCGAAGATTGTCTTGAAGCCGGGGACGGGAGCGATCTTCAGGCGGCGGGGCGAGGATTGTTTTACCGGCGACGTTCCCAGTTGTTTTCCCCACGAGGCGAGTTGCAGGGCGTAGAGCAGGCGTCCTCCGAGCTCGCAGTCGATTTCTCTCGCGCCGAGCGCCCGGGTCACTTCGGTGATCGCGGCCTGGACCGCACCGCGATGTTCCAGTAGCGGGACTTCGAGAAAGTACCGTATCCTGGCGGCCCTGGCGGCGAGCAGACGCCGGGGATCGTGGAAGTAGCAGTAGGATTTCCCTTTGAGCGCGGGCGCACCACAGTGCCGCCTCCGGATTTTGCTTCGCTACATAGCTTGTACATGGCCTTCCTCCGTCTTTTGGGCATGGAAAAAGGCGGCTTTCGCCGCCTTTGTTTTCTTATTTGATCTCTAATACCAGTTTATCAGGTTGAGGGGTTTCACTACGCCAAGTTAGTTGCTGATTTATCTTGTTGGATTAGTTGGAGTTAGGTGGTCTGTTTATCTTTTGGGTACTTGACAGGTTTTGGAGGAGCTCCTGGCCTGGTCTGGTTAGCGTGAGGCTCGGGTTTCGCTGCCTGGATGCTGTGGCCGCACCGAGGCGCGGTCGTCTTGTAGCTCTCCGCCCTGGAGTCGGCTCCTTCCATTTCCAGCGCAGTCGTAGTATTGGCTTGGCGTCGAGGACAGAGTTGCTATTCTATTTTTCAATATCAAGCCAGTCACTTTTTACACAAAACAAATTTAGTGTTGAAAACAAAGCAGATAATGTATTTAAAAAATTTAACACAGCTTATCGCTTGAAGTATGGCGCGCACTTATTTATACGACGCCGTTCTCCGCTCCCATCCTCACGCCAGCGATTCCCATTTATCTTCGATCTGGTTCTAGAAGACTTGTCGAGTATGGGTGAGTTTTAAGGTGTTAGTAAATACTATATATATCTATAAAATATGGCAAACAGAAACCCATTTATTCGGTCAGCGCCCTAGATCCCTCGTGTTGCAGGTCGCTCCCATATGAAGCGCGGTCGTAGTATTGATGCGGCGATGTGCGTCGAAAATAAATTATTATCATCAATTTAAAGCAAGTGGCTTGAAAGTAGCATACCAATTTGAGGTTTATAACTTGTTTAGTATCAATGAATTTAACTAGATGTACATTGATTTTATCTATTTTGCTTGAAAGCTTGAGCTGTAACGCAATTCCGATGCATCTCGCCACTCCCATCCTCACGCCAGCGATTCCCATTTTTTCCTTGCCAGGTAGATCCATATTTCGTTTCTTATGTATTATTTAGCTATCGATGAGTCGAAAGAGTCTCCCCATTTAGGCTAGCGAGAGGTGCGCAATCTCCTCGAAATTCGCTTCCAGCGACAATACAATAGTCCTTGACAGCCAATGGAAATGATAATAGGTTATCAATGTGAGGATGAGATGGCTGAAACTTGTAAGGCGACGGTCACGCTAGGCAACTCGACAGTCACGTTTGAAGGGCCGTCGGAGTTTGTCCAAGCTCAGGTCGAGAGATTCGCGAATGTGCGCTCCATAGGCAGCGACGCCGGCGGCCTCCCTGCTGAAGCAGGACGTCCCTGCCAAGGCCCAGAGGAAAAGCAGCTGATCGCCGAAAAAAGGCCACGAGGCCATCACGAGATAGCGACCGTCCTTGCGTTTGTTCTTCGCGGGCAGGGAATCGAGGAGTTCAGTGAAGAAGACATTCGGCGGGCATACCTCCGCGCGAATGTTCGCCCGCCGAAGTATGTTTCTCAGGCTCTCCGGGATGCCAAGAGCAAGTTCGACTATATTGCGACGGGGTCCAAGCGGGGCACTTACAAGCTTACTAATCATGGTGATAGCACCGTGCGCTTCGACTTACCGCGAGCCACGGGGTAATTACTTCTACAGCGCGGGTGCTGAAAAAGCTTTGGAATGTTTCGCGGAGGACGGGAACGATGACGACGAAGAAAAGCACTGAGATTGTTTCTGAAATAGTCGAGTTGCTGACGCCGATAGATTCGGCTGAACGGCTCCGTGTTGTGCAGGCGTCGATGATGCTGCTAGGTGAGACGTTTACTTGCGGGTCCCGGCAAGTTGACGGCGGCGGCGATTCATTAGGGGAAGCCGAGGGCGAGTTATCCACGCTGCCGATGCGAGCTCGCACATGGATGAAGCAAAACAGTATTACGAGCGATGAGATTCAGCAAGTTTTCCATCTGGCGGATGATGGCGCGGATGTAATCGCTGGGGACGTTCCAGGGAAGAACAAAAAAGAGAAAACGCTGAATGCATATGTACTCGCAGGCTTGTCAAAGCTGTTGTCCACTGGCGAGGCCGCCTTTGATGACAAGTCGGCTAGATCGCTTTGCGAGAAATTCGCCTGCTATGACCCAGCGAATCACTCTTCGACCATCAAAGACAAAGGCAACGAGTTTACGGGAGCTAAGGATAAGGGATGGACCCTGACGGCGCCAGGACTAAAGCGCGCAGCAGCCCTTGTAAAAGAGATAACAAAGGGCTGAGATGATCGATTCTGCCATCAAGGCTTCTTTGACTGCCCGCTTCCCGGCCGCCTTGGTCGATCGGTTGATCGAGTGTTATTCGGAACAGCGGAGAAACTTCTATCTTGGTCGAATGCGGCCGAATGAGGTAGAAGGCGGGAGATTTGCGGAGGCGGCTTTCAGAATGCTACAGCACGCCGCAAGTCTTCCTGTTACGCCACTTGGCACGCAGCTAGATACAGAGACGATAGTTCGAAACCTGGGTAATTTGCCCTCATCTGGCTTCAGCGATTCGATCCGTCTTCACATTCCGCGGACCCTTCGTGTGATCTATGACATCCGAAATAAGCGGGACGCAGCGCATCTTGCTGACGGAATTGATGCGAATTTGCAAGACTCGACTTTCGTGTCGGCAGCAGTCGATTGGGTCTTGGCCGAATTTGTCCGACTCGCTCATGGGGTATCGCCCGACAGGGCTTTCGCGCTTGTCAAAGCCATAACCGTACGGCGAATTCCGGCGGTAGAAGAGTTCGGGGACTTCCTGAAAACCCTTCGTCCTTCGCTAGGCCCTAGCGATCGAGTCCTGCTATTGCTGTACCATCGCGCAGACGCTGGCGCAACGACGGCCGAATTGTCCGACTGGCTCAAGCCCGGTCAGCGTGCCAACCTGAATCGAACCTTATCCCAGCTTGGGCACGACAAGGATTACGTTGTGCTGAGCGGCGGACGGTATCAAATTACCCGCAGGGGCAGCCTCGCAATTGAAACCAGGAAACTGATCGAGATCGAATAGGCGACACCTTGGCTTTCTTCAGGGGCTCTGTTGGCACGGCTTCAGGCCGTGCCCCTTCGAAAGAAACAACCGCAGGTCCTTCGGCTGCGCCTCAGGATGACATTTGGTCTTGGAATGGCGATGGTCGAGTGGGTGGGAGTCGCTATTCCACTCAGCCAACGTAAGGCCAAAATGGAGTGCCCGGGAGATTTGTTACTCCCACCCTTCCGCAAAGAACGCGGAAGAATGGGGCACCCATGTTCGTGATGTTCGCTAGCCTGCGGTGCGCTCTTCGGTGCCGGAGTTGGTTTTGGTCCAGGTTTTGCCTTCGTCCTTGGACTCGTATTCTTCGAAGCGGATGTGGTCGTGGTCGAGGATGAAGTTCTCGGTGCGCGACGAAGAAGGAAACTGCAGGTCCCTCCACTCCGCTGCGCTTCGGTCGGGATGACAATTTTAGGGGCTGGGGATCGTTCGGATTTTGAGATCGCTGGAACCGCAGATTCCTTCGCTGCGCTCAGGACAGGCTCTTCGGCTGCGCCTCAGGATGACGATTGTTCCTGGAGTGGCGATGGTTGAGTCACGCGAGTTGTGATCCCACTCAAGCCAACGGAAGGCTTCTCCACCCCGGTGAATGGAGTCGGCAACGAGTCCCTCAGCGGCTGAAGCCGCTCTCTTGTGGGGGTCTGATGGCCCGGCTGAAGCCGTGCCCCTTCAAGCGTCGAACCGCAGGTCCTTCGGCTGCGCCTCAGGATGACATTTGTTCCTGGAGTGGCGATGGTGCGAGTGATTGTGATTCGCTATCCCACTCAAGCCGAAAAACGGCTTGAATGGGGCACCCCGGGCATTCTGGGGGGAGGCTGTTCAGGTTCTTCGTCCCTCGGCTCCGCTCGGGATGACAATCGCTCGGGATGACAATTTTGGTGGCTGTGGCGTGTATAACAAAGAGGCGGATTGCGGGGCGGGTTTCTGTGGCGGCTGATGCGGTAAGGCAGCGTTTTGGGGCGTGTGCGGCCGATTCTTCCGCTGTAGAATTCACCATCTATGAAGTTCACCAGGCATCAGAGTTCACCACGTATTGAAAGGACTTTTGCATGAAGAGACGGTTGGTATCACTGCATGGAATTGTGGCGCTGGGAATATTGGCGCTGGCTGGTCAGATGGCGCTGGCGCAGACCTCGACCTGGGTTCCGGACAAGGCGCATAGCGGGGTCGACTTTTCGATTCTGCATATGAGCCTGGCGAAGGTTCGCGGGCACTTCGGGAATATTAGCGGCACGATCGTGTGGGACGGAGCCGACATCACCAAGTCCACGGTCAATATGACGATCGATGTCACGACGGTGAGCACGGGGGTGACGCAACGCGACAACGACCTGAAGAGTGCGAAGTTTTTTGATGTGGCGCAGTTTCCGACGGCGACTTTTGTGAGCACGAGCGTGAGCAAGAGCGGGAGCGGGTTGACGGTTGTGGGCAACCTGACGCTGCATGGCGTGACCAAGCCGGTGACGCTGCAGGTGGAGGGGCCGACGGGGCCGGTGAACGGGATGGACAAGAAGCCGCACTCCGGGTTTGCGGCGACGACGACGCTGAAGCGGACGGATTTTGGGATTGCTTCGGGTTATCCGGCTACGGTTGTGGGCGACGATGTGTCGCTTACGATCGATCTGGATGTTGTGAAGCAATAGGCCGTCGTTGGGTGCAGTTGGTGGCGTTGATTCTGTAGCTGATTTGGGCGGCGGCTCTGGCGGTGATTTCGCGGGGCGGGCCGGTCGTGTCCGCTGTTGGGGCTGCGGCGTTTGCTGATGGTGGCCGCCGTTACAATCGAGGGCGGAGGGTCGCTATGTCGCAGCTGAGCCGCACCGGGGTCTCGCTGGAAGAGGACTTGCTGAGGGAGTTCGACCGGCTCATTGACAGGCGGGGGTATCAGAACCGGTCGGAGGCGATTCGGGACCTGATTCGCGAGGCGCTGCTGGGGGAGAGCGTTGACTCGAACAAGCCGGTGGTCGGCACGCTGACGCTGGTGTATGACCATCATGTTCCGAACCTGTCGCAGAAGCTGACCGAGGCGCAGCATGGGGCCGGGGCGATGGTGCTGGCGGCGACGCATGTGCATCTCGACCATCACTACTGCCTGGAAGTGATCATCATGAAGGGGCGCAGCAAAGAGATCCAGGCGATCGCCGACCGCATGCTGGCGCTGCGCGGGGTGGAGCTGGGGAAGCTGGTGCTGACCAACTCCGGCAAAGCGCTTAAGGGCAAGCGCGGTCATTCACACTAAAAAATAAGACTTGGAAATAAATTTTTTGCGACGAGCTCGAGCAGGCGGGGCGCGCGGCGGGACGAGTGTGGCCGCTTGGCGGTTGACAACGGCCACACCCTATTTTAAGCTAGGCATGTTTGGAATATGCCAATGGTCAATCTTCCGAAATCCGGGCAGCGTGACTTGTTTCGCGGGGCGCTGGAGATGATGATTCTGCAATCGCTGCGCCGACAGCCGATGCACGGTTACGCGCTGGTGCAGCACATCCAGCAGCGCTCGAACGATTTGCTGCAGGTGGAGGAGGGGTCGCTTTATCCCGCGCTGCAGCGCATGTTGCGGGAAAAGCTGGTCAAGGCGGAGTGGGAGATCTCGCCCAGCAAGCGGCGGGTGCGCACCTACAGGATCACTTCCGCGGGCCTGCGGCATCTGGAGCGGGAGGTTTCGAGCTTTGAGCAGATGCTCACCGGGATCAACCTGGTTCTTTCTCCTGTCGAGTCTTAGGGGTGGGGTATGAATTGGTTCCTGCAACTCTTCCGGCGCGGCAAGATCTACGGCGATCTGGCTGAGGAGATCGAGGAGCACCTCGCCGAGAAGGTGGACGCGCTGGTAGCCGGCGGCATGAGCCGCAAGGAAGCCGAGCTAAGGGCCAGGCGCGAGTTTGGGAATGTGACGCGAATCGAGGAACAAGGCCGCGAGGCCTGGATGTGGCCGAAGATGGAGGGCCTTCTCGAAGACATCCGGTTTGCCATGCGCCGGCTGAGGAGGTCGCCGGGATTCGCGCTTACCGCGATTGCAACGCTCGCGCTGGGGATCGGGGCGAATGTCATCGTCTTCAGCGTTTTGAACGGAGTGATTCTACGGCCGCTCGCCGTTCCCCACCCTGAGCAGATGTTCCAGCTGACGCGCGGTAAAGATGCGAGCGACTACCACTCCTATCCCGACTACGCGGACCTTCGCGACCGCGATAAATCGATGAGCGGCCTCATCGCCTACGGAGCGCTCACTGCCGGACTTACCATCGACAAAGCCACGCTACCAAGCTGGGGTTACACCGCCTCCGCGAACTACTTCGATGTGCTGGGAGTGAAGCCGGCTTTGGGCCGATTCTTTCACTCGAGCGATGAACATGGGCTCGGCTCGGCGCCGTACATCGTGCTGAGCAACGATTTCTGGCATCGCCAATTCGGTGGCAACGATTCGGTGCTGGGCACGACCGTCCTGCTCAATCAGCATCCATTCACGGTCATTGGCGTGGCCCCTGAAGATTTCCGGGGCACCGAAGTCTTCTTCTGGGCCGATTACTGGATTCCCATCGTCAACGCCGAGCAAGTCACCGGCTGGAGCGATCTCTGCTGCCGCGACCACATCAGCGTTCAAATCATGGGCCGGCTCAAACCGGGCATAACTCCCCGCCAGGCAACCGACTCGCTCAACGCCGTCGCAACTCAGATGGCCAAAGAGAATGCCAAAGACGACGGCCTCATCATCCAGCTACGCCGGCCCGGTCCGGCGGGAAGCAAGAGCGATCCAACCCGGCTCGCGCTGACCGGAATCATGCTGTTGGCCTTCATGGTTTTACTCGCCGCCTGCGCCAATCTGGCCACGATCTTTGCCGCGCGCGCTGCCGATCGCAGCTCCGAGCTCGCCGTGCGTCTCGCCATAGGCGCCAGCCGCTGGACCGTGCTGCGTCAATTGCTGGTGGAAGCTGTCGTTGTCTCGATCATCGGCGGGGTGATTGGTTCCCTGCTGGCCAGGCTGTTGCTCGGACTTCTAGTGCATTGGCAGCCTTTTGGCGGATTCCCCACCCGGATGCCAATCCTCCCCGATGCGCGGGTGTATCTGCTGGCGATCGCCCTATCCGTAGCCAGCGGCATCTTCTTCGGGTTGCTGCCGGCGCGTCAGGTCTGGCGAACTGAAGTTGTGCAAGCCATCAAGAGCGGCTATGTCTTCTCGAACTCGAATCGCCGCTTTGCGTTGCGCGACCTGTTGCTCGTGATTCAGATTGTCGTCTGCACCGTGCTCGTCACCGCTTCGCTCGTCGCGGTGCGCGGCATGGTCCGCGCAATGCATCTCCCGCTTGGCTTTGACCCAGAAGGAGTCACCCTCGCCGAGGCCGATCTCCGCATGGCCGGATACTCCGGCGCACAAGCCCTGCCCATCCAGAAGAAGATGCTCGATGCGGCCACGGCCATTCCCGGAGTCACCGCCGTCGCGGTTTCCGACGCGGCCCCATTTGCCGCTGGAAGCGGAAACTGGTTCATCTATAAATGGGGAACGACGGAGTTTCTGCCTGCGCACATGGCCTTTTCCGCGCTCAACTTCGCGGTTTCACCCGGCTACCTCGCCGTCGCCAAAATACCCCTGATCGCCGGCCGCGACTTCACCTGGCATGACGACCAGAAATCTCCCCTGGTGGCAATCGTCAACCAAACCTTCGCCCGGAAGCTATTCGGAACCGACTCCGCCGTCGGCCAACGCTTCGCCATGTGGGAAACCGCGAAATATGAGGTGGTGGGAGTGGTAGACGACGGCCAGTACGGCTGGCTCGATCAGGAGCCGCACCCCATCATGTTCCTGCCCCTCGCTCAGGGAGTCGGCGGCACAGTGATGTCGCAGTACACAATCGTGTCAGTCCGCTCGCAGTTGCCGCCTGACCAGATTGCCCGTGCGCTGCAACGAACCCTGGGCGGAATCGAACCGCGCATCCCGCTCACCGTGCGCCCCTGGTCCTACTCCGTCGATCGCGCCCTCATTCCCGCTCGCACCGCCGCCGTCGCGCTCGGGATCCTCGGCCTCCTCGCCGCAGTGCTGGCCATTACTGGCATCTTCGGCATGGCGTCATACACGGTTTCGCGGCGAATGCGCGAGCAAGCTATTCGCATGGCGTTAGGCGCGCGGCGCGCCGATCTGATGCGCTCCACGCTCGCGCGGCCAGCCCTGATTCTGTTCAGTGGCTCAGCCCTCGGCATCGCCGGAGGCCTGCTCACCGGTCGCATCCTCGCCCACATCGTCTCTTTCGCCACTCCCGGCGATCCTCTTGTCTTGTGTGGAGTCATGCTCACCATGACCCTGCTCGGCTTGATCGCGACCTGGATCCCGGCGCGGCGCGCACTTGCCGTTGATCCCTCACAATTGTTGCGCGAATCCTGACGCGAAGCGATTGCCGATGGGAGACTTACTGGATCGGCGCTGCGGTTGGATTCTCTACTGATATTCCTGACAGCACATTCAGGCTGCCATCCACATCGGGTGGGTCGGGGCCGAGGATTTGGGCAATGAGCGGGTGGAGGTTTATGAGCCTATCCAGCGGGCGGCCTGTTCCCATAGTCATTCGAGTGGAGGCGCGCGTTATGAGCAGACCGCCGCTATGGGTATGGATGTTGATCCTGATTGCTCTACGACAGCGAGCAGAATTCTTCCCGAGATCGAGGAGGACTCGCGGTCCAATTCACTATTCCGACTGTCGTGAATGGGCATGTCCATGTCGGGGCGAAGCATGGGGTTGATGTTTATGGCCTGCTGGAACAAAAAGAGGCGGCAGCCAAATAAAGATAAGATCGGGCGGGCAATTCTGACGCTAGTCTTATTCTCTAAACGCGTTCTCTGATCCGCTCCCTTGGCTAGCGGAGTGTGCTGAGCTGCCCAATGAAATGTGCTAGACTCTGGCCACCAGTCCCGTTGGAGCAATGGCGCCATGTCTGTCGAGTCAGAGACAACCGAAATCCCCGACAGTCCGGACTCTTTGATCGCTGGTCTAGCCCGTGTGATCCGTCAGCCCGAAACCATCACGCTACTGGTTGCCTGTGGTTTCTCCGCTGGAGCGATCTGGATTTTGATAGAGGTTGCCGAAAGATTCAAGAGCTTCCGTGAATTCATGGGAGAGCAGTTGCGCACGGGATTCGACCCGGAGTTGACTGGCAAATACGAAATCAGAGTTTGGCTTGTTATTTTGGTTCTGCTTCTGATCTTTGTACCTTTGGCACTCGCGATTTACTCTGCAGCCATTCACGTGGTTGCGAGAGGTTTGCGCCAAAGCATGAACCAGGCCACTAAGGACAAATCCCAAACCGACAGAGAAAAATCAGCCGTGACAAGGGAGCGCGACGAGCTTGCAGGGGAACGGACGCAGCTGACCTCAGAACGAGATTCTTTACGTGAAGAGCTTATGACGGAGCGGAAACGGGTTCAGACCACATTGGAATCACGCGCGCATAAGCTACAGCGAACCCTGGATGGAACCATACGCGCGGCTTCCCGCATTCGCAACCAGATGTTCCCGCCTGTGGCGAATGGCAGCGGTAAATCGTTCGAAGCTGTGCATTACCTCTATTACATCAATAAAAAATTCGACGTGGAAGTGCATCGCCGCTATCGAATACGCGCTGGAGACAGTCCTCTCCACTTCTGGGAAAGCAGTTTTGCGGTTTGTGCAGATGCTTTACCGGCCGAAACCTTCGTTGACATTGATTTCAGGGTCATCAGCCACGACGCAGGTAAGGAAGTCGTCTATCTGCCTACGCGAAACGAGTTACAGACCAAAACGGCGTGCTTCTTTTTCTTGCCCAGAGTGGAGGCCGGCGATCAACGGGAAATCGAGGTGGTTTATCAATGGCCTGGCATGGCGCTGCAAATGCCAAAACAAGGCTTCGAAGAGTACACAATTCGCTTGAATAGCGCGAACAGGCTGAAGTCCTACTGCCTAGAGGTCTACCTCGAGCCTGGAAGCGGAGGGGGACTCACCTGCCAGGAAACAGGCGTGCTTTTACCGCAAAAGACTCTGGAACCGATCGAGTCCCATCAGGGATGGCCAGGTTGGCGCTATTCGGCACATGATGTGCCCAGCTTGCTCGACAACCCACAAATATCTTTGCGGGCAGAGTGGTTCAAAATCGAATAGAGGGACTATTCAATTCTCGGAAGATGAGGAGGAAGGTTAGCCTTCCGCCTCGTCTTTTTCTTCATCGCGAGCCGACATAGCTGTTCTCCAACCTTCATGTAAATCATAACAAAATCTGAACCATTTCTCTAACGCGATTCATTGCTCCCCGCTGAAGCCTTCAATTGGCTGGAACGGGCACGCAGAAATTACTTCGTAGCGGGTGTTTCGGCGGCGGTCTCTATCAATATTCCCGACAACACATTCAAGCTGCCGTCGACCTTGGGTGGGTCGAGGCCGAGGATTTGGGCTATGAGGGGGTAGACGTTTACGTTTTCGAAGGGCCTGACGGTAGAGTTGGGGCGGATGTCGGGGCCGATGGCGTAGAAGATGGCGCGCATATCTTTCATCGTTGCGGGGTCGTAGCCGTGCATGCCGAGCGGCGGCGGGCGGGGGGTGGTGACTTCGTAGGGGCCGTGGGCGCGGATGAGGTAGGGGCCGGTGGGGACGATAACGGGATCGCCTTCGCGGGGGTTCTGGTTGAAGTCGAGGGCGGCGGGGACTTTGGCGCGGCGGTAGACGATGAAGCGGCTGTCGGCTTTTTTGAGCTGGTTGTAGGCCTTTTCGGCGGCGGCTTCGGCGTCGGCAGGGTTTCCCTTGGGGTAGAGGAGCGGGCCGTCGGTGTCGAAGTTCGAGAGGTCGGCGTATTGGTCGAGGTCGATCCAGGTGCCCTGGACTTTTGCCATGCCGTGGTCGGAGACGACGATGAGATCGATGGGCAGGTGGAGGGTGTCGAGGTCTCGCTTGAGCTTGCCGACGAGGCTGTCGACGTGAAGGACGGCGGCGCGGACTTCGGGACTGTCGGGGCCGAATTGATGGCCGCTATGGTCGGGTTCGTAGTAGTAGAGGGTGATGAAGTGGGGGCGCTGTTCGGGCGGGAGCTTGAGCCATTCGATGACCTGGTCGATGCGCTTTTCGTCGGGGAAGTGGGTGTCGAAGTGGAGGTAGTAGCTGGGGCGGATGTCTTGAATGGCGGCTTCCGATCCGGGCCAGAAGAAGCAGGCGGAGCGCATTCCTTGCTGCTCGGCGAGGACCCACAACGGGGTGCCCCCGTACCAGGAGCCGTCGGTGTCGCTTGTGGCGTCGGTGTAGGAGTAGCGCGCCTTGCGGACGGGGTCGTAGAAGGTGTTGGCGACGATGCCGTGGTGCTCGGGGTAGAGTCCGGTGACGAGGGTGTAGTGGTTGGGGAAGGTGATTGAGGGGTAGGACGGGATCATGCCGTCGGGGGCGGAGGCTCCTTGTTTGGCGAAGGCGAGGAGGTTTTTGGCGTCGTATTTCTGGGCGTAGTCGTAGCGGAATCCGTCGAGGGAGACCAGAACGACGTAATGTTTGGCTTGCTGGGCGGGGGTGTTGGCGGGGTGATTGGTGTCGATTACGGGGGATTGCTGGGTGTGAGCTAGCGAGAGACAACATAAGAGGGTAAGGAAAGAAGCAATTCGCAGCAGGGCTCGGCTCGGCTTGAGGATCATGGGTTCGCTCTGGCTCATAGACTACGCGAACGCGTATTAAGGTATTAAAACGAGCACGGCTTTGGTAAACTAAGTCTACGGACTAAGTTCACCGAGGAGGGGGAAATGGAGACCATTAATATCCATGAGGCGAAGACGCACTTGTCGCGTCTGGTCGAGAAGGCGGCGAAAGGAGAAGCGTTCATCATTGCAAAGGCGGGCAAGCCGATGGTGAAAGTGATTCCTCTTGAGGCCGAGGAACCGAAGCGCCGGACTGGCTTTATGAAAGGCCAGATCTCTGTACCGAAAGATTTTGACACCATGATGAGCGCGGAAATTGAAGAGATGTTTTATGGCGAAAAATGAGGCTGCTACTTGATACCCACGTGCTGTTGTGGGCAGCCGAGGAGTCGGAAGAACTTTCGGTTAAAGCAAAAGCCCTCATCAACGATCCGGAAAATGTACTCGTCTTTAGTGTCGTGAGTCTTTGGGAAATCGCGATCAAACGGAGAGGAAAGGATCCAAGCTTTCGTACTGATCCACATGTTCTGCGGCGTGAATTGATTGAGCGCAATTACCAGGAACTCACGATCACCGGTGCGCATGCCCTCGGAGTCGATGGTCTGCCCGGAATCCACAAAGATCCGTTCGACAGGATGCTCGCCTCTCAGGCGATCGCTGAAGGAATCACGCTTGTTACGGCAGACAGCATCCTAGCGAAGTACCCATGCCCGGTGCGCCTGGTTTAGCGCACCGGACTGAATCATTCACACAGCTATGCTCCAGTCGTGATTACGGCGCGGAAGCGGGCTTTTCCGCTCAGCATGCGTTCGTAGCCTTCAGCTGCTTTTTCTAACGGGAAGACTTCGGTTTGGGGGCGGATTCCGGTGAGGGCGCTGAAGTTGAGGGTGTCTTCGGAGTCGATGCCGGTTCCGGCGGGCCAGCCGGCGATGGAGCGTTCGCCGAGGATGAGCGGGATCGCGTTGATTGAAAGTGGGCGCTCGGGAACTCCGAGGACTATAAGCTTGCCAGCTTCTTTGAGGCCGCCGGCGACGGACTCGACTGCATCGGCGGCGGTGACCGTAGAGAGGATGATTTTGGCGCCACCGAGCTTCTGGAGTTCGGCGGCGGGGTCCTGGGTTTGATTGTCGATGTAGATGTGGGCCCCGAGTTGGCTGGCTAGCGGAGCTTTGTCTTGTCCGCGGGCAATCGCGACGGTGCGGTAGCCGGCCTTGGCGGCGAACTGGACGGCGAGATGACCGAGACCGCCGATTCCGATTATGGCGACGGTGTCGCCGGTGCGAGCTCCCGCATTGCGCAGAGAGTTGAAGGTCGTGACGCCGGCGCACATGAGTGGACCGGCGTCGACGGGCGAGAGGCTGTCGGGGATGAAGGCGAGTGCGTTGGCCGGGGCGAGGACGTAGTCGGCGTAGCCTCCGTCGTAGGAGATGCCAGCGATCTGGCCGTTCTGGCAGAGCATGAAGTCGCCGCGGCGGCAGGGTTCGCAGTAGTTGCAGTGGCCGCCGTGCCAGCCGAGGCCGACGCGGTCGCCAACCTTGAAGACGGGGACATCGGCGCCGATGGCATCGACGATTCCGGCGACCTCGTGGCCGGGGATGCGCGGATATTGGAGGCCTGGCCACATGCCCTCTTTGGTGAGCACGTCGCTGTGACAGATGCCGCAGGCCTGAACGCGAATGCGCACGTGGCCGGGGCCGGGCGCGGGGAATTCTTTTTGGACTAATTGGAAATCGGCTTTGGCGGATGGTACCTGGACGGCGCGTCCCTGGACGGATGGCATGGTTTTCTCTCCTGGCTGAATGAACTGAATCGGTGCGTTATCGACAATCGCTTTGACCGGCAATCACAGAGATGTCGCTATTTGGAAAGCGATGCACCCCATTCGAGGGATTGCCGGGTCTTTTTGTGGATGCTGGTTTGTGAGGCGTCAATGACGATGCCCCAATGACAGGTCGTCACATCAGGAGTTCTAATTCGCGCTCCAGGGGCTCTGCACGAACGCCAATCTGCGCGAGAGTGCGTTATTGGAAATCGAAGTTTCTCATAACCCCGGCGGTCTCAACTGGTAGATGCAACGCTGGCTTGCAGTTTATTCGCCGGGATACCGATCATGCGCCCAGGCCGGGCAAAGACGCGAATGTGGCCAATGACTATAGTTATGCAATTGACCAATTAAATCGAGCCACGGGGATCGCACTGCGAGTAGGGTTAACACATTCTTAGAGCGTGATGGCTACGTGCTTCTGTCAAAGAGCGCTCCGGACAACCAGCCGGAGCGTACTCTTTTTCGTGGCGCGCACAAAGCAGGACTTCGACTCCATTGGTCTTCACTCTAGATTGAGCTCCGCGCTCGTTGCTCGACAATGCTCGGTGAGCATTTTGGGTCCTCAACGTTTGAGCTTTCCTCGGATTATGGACTTTCGAGAGGTATCCGACCATGTTAGATAATTCGCTCACGCTGACCCAGCTTATCGTCGTCCTGGTCATTGCGCTGCTGATCTTCGACACGAGAAAGCTACCGGAACTCGGCAAAATACCAATTGAGAAAGACCAGCTCTGCACTTTGCGTGAAGGCTACGCCACTCTCCTCGTGCTCGGCTGGCCTACCTCTCATATCGATTGGAAGATGTGTGAAAGGGCATGTGCCAACCTGGTTCCTCGCTACGAGGGGAACGAAAGCTGGAAAGCTTATAAAGACAAGTGGGCCTTCGAAGACTTCAGGCGTAGGCTTTAGGCTTTCGACTGTCTTACACCACGCTGTCAGCCCACCCGGCTAGGGCGGATTGCACCGTGTCGAGCTGCCACCAAAACCACGTACTTTGGCGATGCGGAAGCCCTTATGTTGCAGGTCACAAGTTCCCGGCCTGAGCGTCACGCTTCAGCGCCGGTCTGCTCAACTTTGATCGGTATTCTTGGGTTTCAGCCGGCTTCATCTCAGCCAAGCCACGGAATGCGCTGAAACACAAATTGGATTAACATACTTGACGCAGGCGATGAATAAGCGTACATTTAAATCATCATGAAAGAGCCGCTCACCCTTCAACAAGCCTTCATTTACTTCAGCGACGCAGACCGCGCCTTCCAGTTCGCCTTGAACCTTCGCTTCCCCGGCGGCAAGGTTGCTTGCCCACGTTGCGGATCAGAGCGTCACTCGTTTATGAAGTCTCGGCGCATCTGGGAGTGTTACGGGTGCAAGAAGCAATTCAGCCTGAAGGTCGGCACGATCATGGAAGACTCTCCGCTTGGACTGGACAAGTGGATGATGACGGCATGGATGATTGCGGCCAGCAAGAACGGCGTTTCCAGCTATGAGATTCACCGTTCGATTGGAGTTACCCAGAAGTCGGCATGGTTTATGCTGCATCGTCTTCGGGAAGCTATGAAGGACGGCGGGTCGTTCAAACTTGGCGGTCAGGGTGGGCCTGTCGAGATGGACGAGACTTTCGTGGGCGGCAAGGTCAAGAACATGCACAGGTCTAAGATCAGAAAAAACTTTCACGGCATGAGCACTCAGGGTGGTAACGGCAAAGCCGTCGTGATGGGAATGCTGCAACGTGGTGGACAGGTAAGAGCGCAGGTAATAGATCGGCGCATCAAGAAGCACATTGCCCCTGTCGTGTCGCCAACGTGGAAGAAAACTCTCACATCATCACCGATGAAGCACAGGTTTACATGGACATTGCAAAGACCTACTACCACGAAGTCATCAACCATGTTGAAGGCTATGTTAGGGAGCATATCCACACCAATGGCATCGAGAATTTTTGGTCGCTGTTGAAGCGCGGTTTGGGCGGTACATACATTTCAGTGGAACCCTTTCACCTTGACGCTTACGTCGCAGAACAGGTCTACCGGTTCAACAATCGTGCTACAAAAGACAACCCGTCAAACGATGCCGACCGCTTCGCAATCGTCATGAACCAACTAGGCGGCAAACGCCTAACCTATGCCGCACTTACTGGCAAGACGGGCCGACTTCCCCAGCAAGCGTAGACGGAGGGAAGGGCAAGAAGATCACCCTGCGTCGTCTTGCTGACTTCTGTCTCCGCACCCGCTTTTTCGGAACTGCCTTGGTACCAGCTTTCTTTGTCCCTTTGGCTTCGCAAACGGAGTCTTCGACTTTGGGGCCTGAAACGCCCGAGTCATCAAAGCTTTGAAGGCTTCAAGAGTTTCAGGCCCCTCGTTGCATTCGTGTTCCATTTTCATCCTCTATCTATTTGGACGTACAAGAACGCTAAATTGGTCTGGCCCCTGCCTATCCTCATGAATCACGTTCTTTGTCCCGATAGCTGCGGCTAAGGCATTGGCTTCAGCCGCACAGTTCTTCCCTGCAAAGATTTGTACTCCTCCTACGGCGGGAAAGCCTGTCATTATCGTTCCGTCGATCTCGAATGGCTGCGACGGATCGGCGGGGTCTCCATTCCCGTCAACGATTTTGAGGCCCGCATTTTGCAGCGCACGAACCAGGTTGGATCCGTAATTAATAGAATCCGCAGTTGCCTGATCTCCTCGAACGGTCACCTTCTTCCCAGCATACGGTTTCATCGCCTTAGTTACTGCGGCAAAAGTTTCCTTGGTCATAACCAACTGAGGAGCGCCATATTGGTTATAAGTGGCCGTCGAGTGGGGCCCCTGGGCCTGTGCACAGTTCTGACACTCCTGCTGATAGGTCGGGGCCGGTGATTGCCCAACTAGCGGTATTAAATTATTGGGTAAGGTCGAGATCATTCTCGAAGTAGCTTGGTAACCAAAGGGAACGAGAATCAGAAACATCAAACTGTAGGACACTGGATGCTCCAAAAACTGCCGTTTAAACCACGATTGGGACTTGTCTACTTTCCACGCCCAAATAACGAGCAGGATTGCAGGAATAAACCACAGACCCAGCACTATATACCAAGGCAATAAGGAGCTGTACTTATTTAGGGTCACATCCACGGCGACACCTGTAGCCGTGCAAAGTGCAAGCCAAACGCGATCCCCTTTAGGGCTTTCAGGCAATCTGATTATTGCCCCCTTCGTTCTGGACAATAATATGCTCGTTTGATTCGAAATAAGATATTTCACGGAGTTTCATGATAGCCTCCGGAAGCTAGGGTCACCAGATAAAACATCGCTGCGGAGAAAACCGCCGTTGCAAAGCAGATTAAGGCTAAAAGCAGTACCTTTCTTGCAAGTCGAGGTCTATTCGTATGAGCGCAGAAGAGGATCGGGAGAGGGGAAAAAAGCGTACCTATCGTGCCGATCAGCCCGATGAGGAAATAGCCGATCTGGCTGAGGAATTTTGGGCGTGGGCAAAGAGAGAACCCTTGGCTCCGCAGTGGATAACCGCAATAGCCACCTGTGCATTGGTCGTTCTCACTTTTAGCGCCGCGTTGATTTACGGATGCCAACTGCAAAAAATGTCCGAGGCTAATTCCATCGGCGACAGAAATCTCACGTCTGTCCAGAGAGCCTTCGTTTCGTCTGACCCCAGCCTCGGATTCGAACGCTTGGCTCCCCCAGACATTAAAACTGGAGAGGCTAATAACCTCCTCTTTCATGTCCGCCTCGCGAATTACGGCAATACCCCAACCCTCAAGCTGAGGTTTTACTGCCACGCCGAAGCGCTCCATCAAATCTTGTCCTCGGATTACTCCTTTCACGACTTTGAACCGGATCGCGGCTATCCAGCCGATCTTCCTCCAAAAGGAAACATTTTGTGTTTCAGCGATGAGAACGTTTCGTCGGACAACTTCAAAGACATTTATGTTCCCGCGAAGAAAACGAACATCTACGTGTGGGGATGGCGCGACATATGAGGATATTTTTAGCCATCCGCACAAAATCAAATTCTGCTACCGATTGGCCAAAACCACCGGAGACCCGTTCTCGCAAAAGTCCAACGGTACTATTGGTTTTAATGTCTGCGAAGGCGGAGTTCATTCCTGTACGGACGATGAATGCGACGCAAAACAGTAACGCTAACCCTGTCACGGCTATAGCGAATATACGCCGCAGTTTCGCCTGCGTCAAGTATGTTCGATACCGCACAAATCTCCGCCGCTTGATACGGGGCCATATCGCAGGAACACCGAAACAATAATCGCCTTCCTAAGGACTCGGACCCACCCTTGAAAGTCCCATTTTCCAGGTTAGCTGGTATTGCTTTGGATCCCAGTTCGCGTCGGCGGCGATTTTTGCTTTGCGGATGACGGCGGTTTGCCTGTTGCTGAGCGTCACATGCCTTCCTTGGTGAGTACGTTGCTGTGGCAGATGCCGCAGGCCTGGACGCGAATGCGTACCTGGCCGGGACGGGGCTCAGGAAACTCTTTCTGGACTAATTCAAAGGCGGCTTTGGCGGATGGCACTTGTACGGCGCGTCCCTGAACGGATGGCATGATTTTTTCTCCTGACTGAATGAACTGATCGGCGCCTTATCGACAATCGGTTTGACCGGCATTCACCGAGATGTCGCTATTTGGAAGCGATGCACCCCATTCGAGGGATTGTCGGGGTCTTTTTGTGGGTGCTGGCTGGAACCTACTTTCCCCGCCGTGCCTTGACAAGACTCGAATTCCTGGATTAGTTTTCGACGGGTTCCCAGTACCTCCGCTCCCATCTCGCCAATCTGGGAATGAAACGCCGCACGTACCGGCATCACTATCCATCAACCAACTTTTAGAGCTTTCGAGGGGTTCTTAAATGTCCATTTCCCGCTTCTGCAAAAATGTATGCGCTCCTTTGCCCATTATCCTGAGTGTTTTTGTCTCCACTGTCTACGGACAAGCACCCCGAGTCTACGAGCCACCGACCCGTTCGGTGATCACCCTGGACGATCCGGTGGTCCCGCAAGTCGCCAGCGCCATTGCCGGCCATCCTTCCTCAAAGTTGTCTCAGAACTTCCGCCAGTTCGCATCGGCGCGTGTGGGAGAATCTAACGAAATCCAGACGCTAACGTTGCGTTTTGCCGCGACCACTAAGCTAACCCGAATTACGTCAACCAAGGACTTCCAGGTAGAGCCGGGCGGTTGCGTTGAGGGGGATGTGTATGAGGCAAAGAGCACATGCACCGTGGTGGTGCGGTTTACCCCGCAGGGGCCGGGTCACCGACTCGGCAAGCTGACCGTCGCAGACACCGCCAGCGCCGTGCCGCTGAGCATCGGTTTGCTCGGCGAAGGCTCGGGGCCAGTGGTGAGTTTTACACCGGCTCAGATCACGACCGTGCCCGGCACACTCCCGTCCGGGGTCGCCTTGCTCAACGGTGCGCTTAGCCTGGCAGTTGACGGTAGCGATACGCTCTACATCGCCGATACCGGGAACAACGCTGTTCGGTATATGGATTCGAGCGGCGCGATACAGTCTCTTTCGAGCGTGTTCGGCATTGCCGCGCCGGTTGGAATTGCGGCGGATATCTCAGGGTCGGTATATTTCACCCACCGCTCCACCGACGATGTTCAAGTGCTCGGTTATGGAGGACAGGCGACTATTTATGACGCCGGATCCACTTCCTGTGCGTACGGATCAAGCTGCGCCCTCGGCGGCCAACCGTTCGATTCTCCCGGAGGGATGGCGACGGACCCATACGGAAATGTATTCCTGAACGATGTAAATGGCGCTCTGAGGATCGTGCCTGTGCCCGACGACATCTTCGAGAACGCGATACCGCTCTATCTGCAATATAACTACCCTTACACGGGCAGTCTGCCGATAGCGATCGATGCCAGCGACAACATCTACTCTTACTATGGGTCCTCGGGTTCCTGCCTAATCTTTGCGCAGTCCTATGAAAACGCCGTGACCATCGGCACTATAAGCACCAAAGTGGCAGGTGGACGCACCTGCGGTTTCAGTGGAGACGGCGGCCAGGCGGGCAATGCAGAGATCGGCGCATCGGTGGGACAGATGACCTTCGACATCGCCGGCAATCTCTACTTCACCGACACCGCCAATAACCGGGTTCGGCGCATCGACGGGGCTACCGGGATCATTCGCACCATCGCCGGCACCGGGACGGCAGGGTCCTCGGGCGATGGTGGACAGGCAACGTCTGCGCACCTGAACGCCCCGACCGGAATCGCGGTGGACTCGCAGGGGCAGGTTTACATCATCAGCGGGACAACGTCACCGACAGCGCAGGCTGTTCGCAAAGTGGGACCGAACGGCGACCTCGTTTTTCCCGGGCAATTGAAGGGGACATCGAGCGCGGCCACGCTGGTGAGGATCGCGAACACTGGCAATTCGGAGCTTGAGATTGACAGCGCGATGATCACCGGCGCGAACAAGGGCGATTTTTCCATCGATCCGAACACGACCAACTGTCTGCTAACAACAGGCAGCACCCTCAATGCGGGGCAGAGCTGCGTGGTCGGCATCATCTTCACCCCGCCAGCGGGTGGCGTAAAGACCGCTGCCCTCACGATCCTGGACAATACCGTAAACAACGGCAACACGGTGCTGTTGTCTGGCACGGGGACGCTGCCTGCTCCGACATTCAAGATTACCGCGCCCGCAGCGGGGGCAAGCTTTACTTCCGGAACGACAGTGAAGTTCACCGTCAGCGTGACATCAGCGAGCGGAACAGCGCCAACTGGCACGGTAAAGTTCAGCGTGGACGGGACGGCATTCGGCAGCCCGGTCACAATCGCTTCCGGTGCGGCCTCCATCAACCTGACCGGCTTGTCGGTCAAGACCCACACCATCTCGGCAGCCTATAGCGGCGACGCAAATTATGCCGCAGCCACGGCAAGCGAGTCGATCACTGTGACTGCGGCGGCAGTCAAGAGTGCAGTCCAGCTCTCTTCCAAGCTGAACCCGGTTGCATCCAAGTAAGCCAGTCAGCTTCGTCGTCACGATCGAGACAAAGACCGGCAGAGAACCTCGGGGCACAGTCAAGCTGTTTGAAGGCAATACGATGCTTGCGGAAACCTCGCTGACAAATAGGAAGGCGGATTTCAAGATCACAGGGCTGGCTCCGGGCACGCACAGGGTAATCGCTGAGTACAGCGGAGATCCCGAGCACGCGCCTGCAAGCTCACCTCGCTTTATGCAGGTCGTCAAGTAGCCTTGCCCGGGCGCCCTTGAGACTCTTAGCCCGAATCGAGAGGGCGCGCCCATCTGCGGTCCGGCGCTTGTGACCTTCTTTTTTCTTCGCCCCAAACGCAGAGCGTGGATACCGCCTTTTGTGTAGTTTTCTCTGATCCTCGGAGCGGTCATTTTCTTCTAAAACGCCGTTTTTTCGTAATCCGCCTTCCATGCCGGAACATTGTTGAACGGAATGCCCAGGGCTAGCTGCCATCTGCACTTAAAGTGCGCATCTCCGCCTGATCGGAACTTAACTCTGCTGGTGATTTGGATTCCGTCGATGCCAGACTTCCATTCGCTTTCCATGAAGACCTTGATAGCGATGTCAATACTCGTGAACACCTCTACATGCCGTTCTGCTACGGTATGTGGATCCCAGGGATAGCCTCTCTCCCAGGTGATCTGAAATCCGGAGGGCTTGGTTAGAATGGTCGCGCCTTCGTAGACGGCAACGTGTTCCGGCCTTAGAGGATAGACCCCGTGGCGCAGCAAATGGGTCTTTAGGGTTCTTGCTACTTCGCCTTCTGCTATCGCGCCCAGAGACAGACGCTCCGCAACATTAATGTGTTGCTCACGCACTAGCTTTTCTAGCAAAGCTGTTCGCTCGTCCATGTCATCAATCTCCGACAACTCCCTCTTCTTCAAGAATAGCGAACGGTTTACAAAGTCGGGTTATCTGAAAGAGGGGTTCCCTGCCCGCCGTCCCTAAAGCAATTAGTCTTCGATTTCCTCCGCGGATGTGAGCCGAAAGACTTCCCGTGAGGAATTGATCTTGGTCAGATAGACTTCGGAGCATGATTCGACTGTTTATCTCTGCACTGCTTTTGATGGCTGTCTCGGCGATAGCTTGTGCCCAAAATTCTGATCCAGCCGCGATCCCAGCGTCGCCTTCCATTGCTTGTCCTGTTGAGAACGGGCCTCCCTCCCAAACTCCTCACAAATGGGTGGCTGCGTCGGGCGGAGTGATGGCTAGAAACAGGATCGGAGGAAAAGATCCCAAGTACCCCTCCGACGCCAAGAAGGCCCGTATCGATGGGCGCGTTGTCCTCGAAGCAACGATATCGGACTCCGGACACGTGGAAGACCTTTGTGTTAGTCAGGGGCCAGCGATGTTACAACAAGCTGCATTCGACGCCGTGAAGACTTGGAACTACAAGCCATATGTGCTGAATGGCAAACCAGTGGAAGTGAAAACTATGGTCAACGTAGACTTCTCGCTCCGTTGAGTCAGGCTGATCCCCTTCTATTGGATCTTGCAGCAATCTCCGGCTGAGGGGGGCTCTTCGTTGCTGGAGTCGAGCGCCACCTTCCAGCTTCCGTCGGGCATCTTCTTCCAGATGGTCATGTAGCGGCCCGTCGTCGTTACTGGATTTCCGTTGTGGTCTTTGGAGGTGCCTTGGTAATGTCCCCAGGTGAAACCCATGTCTCCGGCTGGGGATATCTGGCCGTTTTCCGGCGTCCAGGTTAGCTGGTATTGCTTTGGGTCCCAGTTGGCGTCGGCGGCGATCTTTCCCTTGCCCATTACGGCGGCCTGCTTGTTGCTGAGGGTCATGGCGTCGTCGGCGAACCAGGAGGCGAAGGCCTTGCCTCCGCCGGTTGCGGTGTCGGAGGCGAATTTGGCTTCGAGATTGAAAAGAAAGGCGGTTCCCGGGGAGAGCGTGGGGTCGGTGAGTGGGTTTGCTGAGGGCTTGGCGAGGGGATTGAGGGCGATTTGCGCCGGGGCGGCCGGGACGGTGAACAACGCTGCGGCCAACAGAGGGATGGCGGGCGCGAGTAACAGTCTCATTCAGCGGATATCCTCGTGTGCGATCGAAGCGGCGTCAGGTCCGTCGCTGCTTTCTTAAGGATAGCTGCCAGGACTATATACTGAGAAACCGGGGATATTGAGAGGCCAGGGCGTTTGGGTGGCTCTCCGACGGAAGAATCCATGGGGAAATTACTCGACTCGATCCAATCGCCGGCAGATATTAAGGGTTTCTCGCCGGTCCAACTGGAAGCGCTGGCGACCGAGGTCAGGGAACGCCTGATTCAAACCCTCTCGCGGACGGGTGGGCACCTGGGGCCAAATCTTGGCGTGGTGGAGCTGACGATCGCCCTGCACTACGTCTTTGATACGCCGACGGACAAATTCGTATTTGATGTCAGCCACCAGGCGTATGTGCACAAGCTGCTGACCGGCCGGGTTGACCGTTTCGACACCATTCGGCAGCCGGGCGGGTTGAACGGCTTCATGCTGCGCACCGAGAGCGAACATGACGTCTACGGCGCCGGCCATGCAGGCACGGCTCTATCGGCCGCATTAGGGATGGCGGTCGCGCGCGATCTGCGGGGTTCGAAAGAACACGTCGTGGCGCTGGCTGGCGATGCCGCATTTACGAATGGCATCTCGTTTGAGGCGCTCAACAATATCTCCGACCAGACCAACCGGATGATTGTGGTGCTGAACGACAATGAGTGGTCGATCGACCGCAATGTCGGGGCGATTGCTCGCTACCTGCACAAAATCGTGACCAACGAACACGTGAGCCATTTGCATGGCAGCGCGGCCCGCGTGCTGGAGCGGTTGGCCGGCAAGACAGCTGTGAATTTGGTGCGGAAAGCCGAGGAGGCGGCGAAGGGAATTCTGTGGCCGTCGGTGTTTTTTGAGGAGTTTGGGCTTACCTATTACGGTCCGCTTGATGGGCACAGCTTGAGCGAGCTGATTGAGACTTTCAAGTTTCTCAAGACGCAGGAGAAGCCGGTCGTTCTGCATGCGATTACGCAGAAGGGCCGCGGCTTCCAGCCGGCGCTGGATAAGCAGAAGAAGTTTCATGGCCTTGGACCATATGATGCTGAGACGGGCGAGACCAAGCCGGTTGGGCAGAAGACTTATTCCGAGGTATTCGCGGAGACGCTGGTCAGGCTTGCCGATGAGAACGAGAAGGTCGTCGGGATTACGGCTGCCATGCCGAACGGCACTGCGCTTGATCTTTTCAAGCCGCATCATCCGAAGCGATATTTCGATGTTGGTATTGCCGAGGAGCACGCAGTGATCTTCGCGGCGGGGATGGCGACGCAGGGTTATAAGCCTTTCTGCGCGATTTATTCGACGTTTCTGCAACGCGCCTTTGACCCGATCGTGCATGATGTCTGTCTGCAGAGGCTGCCGGTGGTCTTTTGCATGGACCGCGGGGGGTTGAGCGGCGACGATGGCGCGACGCATCATGGGCTCTTCGATATCAGCTATCTGCGCGGCATTCCGAACATCATTCACATGGTGCCGAAGGACGAAGATGAGCTTGCGGACATGATGTATACGGCGATGGTGCATGATGGGCCATCGGCGATTCGTTATCCGCGTGGGGTTGGGCCGGGCGCTCCATTGAAGGCGCATCCGGTGGCTTTGTCTATTGGGAGAGCCGAAGTAATTACCGAGGGCGACGATGTTGCCATCTTCGGTTTGGGAGCGCTGCTTCCTATGGCGGAAGAACTCGGCGCAGCGCTCGATCGCGAAGGGTATTCGGCTGCGGTGATCAATCCTCGCTTCGTCAAGCCACTCGACCGCGAATTGCTTGAGGCCTATGCCAGGAAAGTATCAGCCATTGTTACATTTGAAGACCATGTGTTGATGGGCGGCTTCGGAAGCGTCGTTCTGGAAGCGCTGAGCGAGATGAACCTGGATGTTCCGGTAGTGCGCGTCGGTTGGCCGGACCGGTTTATCGAACATGGCAAGGTCGATCAACTTCGGGCTCGCTATGGAGTCAGCGTTGAAGCGGCGATGGAGAAGCTTGCTCCTTATCTGAAGCGCACCAAGCGGGTGAAGCTCGTCGCGCGCTGATTTCGCGATAGAGACGGTTCCCCGATTCCCAACTTCCGAATTGCAGGCGATCGAGGCTGGGCTCAAAGATGCCTGCCGGTCGCGCATGCGACGACTCATGCGGTCCGCGACTGAGGAGAACGGAGACCTCGAAGATGAAGCCCAATGAACCCAGCCGGATGGCCCTGTTCGTCGCCCGGCAGCGGGCTGCCCACCAGGCGCTCGACCATGGCTCGATCCTCTATGACCCATTTGCCATGACGATTCTGGGTGAAGACGAAAAGGAAGTTCTGCAATCTGCGAACAAACACCCCGTGGCCAGCATCGGACGCCTGCTCACCGCCGCGCGAAGCCGGATTGCGGAAGATGCTTTGGCAAGAGCTGTCGAAAGAGGGGTTCGGCAGATCGTCATCCTTGGCGCTGGACTCGACACTTTCGCTTTGCGGAATCCCCATGGCGCACGACAGATTCGTATCTATGAGGTTGACCACCCGGTGACGCAGGCGTGGAAGCGGCAGCGCCTGGCTGAAGCTCAAATCGCCCTTCCGCCGGGGCTTATTTTCGTGCCCGTCGATTTCGAGGGAGACGATGTGGGAAAGAAGCTGGCCTCCGCGGGCTTTCAGCCGAACTCACCCGCCTTCTTCACGTGGCTCGGGGTTGTGCCATATCTGACACTGGAGGCTATCGGCCGCACCCTCGACTACATGGCGTCTATCGAGAGCTCGGAGGTTGTGTTCGATTACCTGGAACCTGCCGAGGCATTCTCGGAAGAGCTAAGGCAAATCGAGAAGCAGCGGGCCGAACAGTTGGAGAAAATGGGTGAACGTTCTGCCAGCCGTTTCGAGCCGGACGGCATTGCAGCGACTCTTGGCTCGCGTGGATTTTGCGTCGTCGAAGAGGCCAATTACGAAGAGATTACGTCGCGGTTCGGGGGCGCCGTTGAAGGGCTTGCGACGGGACGCGCCGGCGTTCATGTTGTGCATGCCAAGCGCTAGACGAGGAGTACAGCCGGCGCCATGGGCCCCGGCGAGGCTGTGTCGATTCCGATGCCGAAGTGATAAGACTGCCGATTTGAATAATCAAAAGCTGCGCAAAAGTAAGTCTCTTGCGCTCGCCAACACTTTCTCTCGCATCTCGGGCTTGGGCAGCATCCGGGCGATTTCAATGGCCCCGACCATTGTTGAAAAGATGGAAAAGAAGGCTTGTTCTTTGTCGGCAGTTCCCCGGCCTGGCATAAACGGAAGCATTCGACTCCTGTATTTCTTGAGTTCCTCAAATATCTGGGGCTTCATCGCCTTATCGGCCCTGGCCAACTCGGGCGCAAGAGCCGGCAGGGGACAGCCGCGCTCGACGTGGTCGCAATATTCCAGGCTCAGATAGGTCTTCACGATCGCCTTCCACGCCTTCTCAGGCTGGGAGCTCTCCCCGGCGCGGGCAAGGCGGTCGGCAATGTCCTCAAATGCCTCGCTCAGCGATTCCATGAGCAACTCGTCCTTGCTTGCGAAATGTTTGTAGAAGCCACCGTGGGTCAGGCCGGCATCTCGCATGACGGCTGAAACTGCGGCGCCGGTAATGCCCTCGGCGCGAACGCGGCGCGAGGCGTCTTTCACAATCTTCTGGTGGATTTCGGCTTTGTGCTCGGGTTGGTAGCGCATGGTTCATTATAGGATGTTCTAAATCATCTCAAGGCGTACTCTGTCCTCGATCAGCTGGAAGAAAATCTGAATCGATGGGATGATGTGCGTAATCCTATGCGGTGGGAGGCTATATGTCGCCGCAAATCATTTTTCCCATCCATCTCGTTTTAGGTTATGTCGCGTGCCTGCTGTGCTTCGGTGCGTATATTCTTCCCTGGCTCAGAGCGATGGAGCGGATGAAAGCGCAACGGGTCATCGCAACCTTGCACAGCTTCCGCTTCTTTGGGTTGGTCTTTATTCTCCCCGGCGTCGTCGGGCCGAATCTGCCCGCTGGTTTTGCTACATTCGCCGCCTACGGCGACTTTGCTGCCGGACTCCTGGCGATCCTGGCTCTCCTCACGGTGAGAATACGCCCGTTGTTTTGGTCGTTCGTCGTCGCCTTCAATCTCGTGGGAACGGTCGACATCCTCGTCGACTACTACCACGCCATCAGGATCGGTCTGCCTGCCGTTGCGGGGCAGTTGGGCGCCGCATACTGGATCCCGATTCTTTATGTGCCGATGCTAATGTTCACGCACTTGCTTGCTTTGTATTGGCTGGTGCGTCCGCGGTCCAACATCAGCTCTGTCCTGGTTAGCGATGCAGCCGCATCCTGATTCAGATTCTCGAACCACGCTTCACAAAGGAGAAGAACAATGCTTCAACCTGTACTCGTCACCGGTGCTGCGGGCGGATCGCAAGGCTCGACAGGACGCCGAGTAGCGACCCTGCTGCTCGAAGAAGGCATTCCTGTACGGGCCTTGGTGCATCATCTGGATGCAAGGTCCGAGGCTCTCAGAGAACTTGGCGCGGAGGTGGTGCAAGGCGATCTGTTGGACAGAGAATCAGTCCGCGATTCTCTTAGGGGGATAATGCGCGCTTATTTTACCTACCCCGTGGCGGATGGGCTGTTGGAAGCAACAACGATCTTCGCTATGGCCGCGGCCGACGCGGAGATCGAGCTCGTCGTCAACAATTCGCAACTCCAAACTTCGCAGCTCTCAGGCGCGCGCAAGGCGCCGAGCTTTCGCAATATGCAACATGGCTTGGCAGACAGCATCTTCGATTGGGCAGAGGTGGGAGCGATCCATCTACACGCGCCGCCGTACTATGAAAACGTGCGGGCGCTCGTAAGTAAGAGTGTCGCGGAACAGAACACGGTGTTTCTGCCATGGGGCGACGGAAGCGCCACAATCCGCCTGGTGGGCGCAGAGGACGTTGCTCGTGTGGCGGCTGCGCTGCTGGCCGATTCAGAGGCACCTGCCGCGCGCGCATACGATCTGATCGCTGCGACACCCACAGTCCAGGGGATAGTGGACACGCTGAGCGCAGCGCTTCAGCGACCGATACGGTATGTCGGCATCACCGATGAGCAGTGGGCCGAGGCCGTCAGAGGCCACATCAATCCTCACGCGCTCGATCATCTGTCGAGTCTTTGGCGATACTTTCGATCGAGTGAAAGACTGAGCGATGAAGAGGCTCCCGGTGTTACCGATACAATTCGCCTCGTCACGGGAAGCCCGGCGCAGACGTTGGAGGACTTCTTCAGGGTCAACGCGCCAGAATTCGGGAGGGTTGCGGCCGCAAGTTGAAGGGGGAGACACGAGAGCTATAACAACTCCAGCAATCTCTGCTGGCGATGGCGAAAGACTCCCTTGATCTGCCGGCGGACGATGAGCGCGTGGGCGGGCTCGGAGAGTATGCCGAGAGGCAGTTCGTAGACAAGGTCGTCGATGATCTGCGTGCCAGGGGTGTCGTCTCGCACTTCTTCCGAGACGCGGTGACAGTGGCGCCAGTAGGCGAAGGGGCCTTGCGCCTGCTCGTCGCAGAAGTGATGGTCCCACTCGAACTCGACGATGCGGGCCCTCCATCGCATAAGGATCGGCGAAAGTGGAAATGGGCGGAAGAGGATGCTGATTGCCGAGCCGGTTCCGGCTGCCGGGCGCGTAAATTGCAGCACGTCTCGAACTGGGTCGGGCGGCGCGACCAGGGTCTGGCGTTCGACGTGTGCCTTTTGCCAGGCGGGCATGAGGCGGGGCAGATTCGCGGGGTCGGCAAAGAAAGCGAAGACCCTGCCGATGGGGTGGGGGACCCACTGCGCGGTTTGAAAGGAATGTTGCATGTGCCAATCCTGACGAACAACAGGCATGACTAACACAGGGCTTGACGAAGAAAAGGCGCCCATTGGTGAGCGCCTTTCCGGGATTTGTTGTGATGGGCTCAAATTCGTTAGGGCATCAGAACGGTATCCACGACGTCAATCACTCCGTTTGACTGGAAGACGTCGGCTATGGTCACCGTCGAGGTGCCCCCCTTGGCGTCGGTGAGGACGATCTTGCCGCCAACCCATGCTGCGGTGAGGTCTTCGCCCTGAACGGTCTTGAGGGTCGCCTTGCCTTTGCCGTCCTTGATCATTTTCTTGATGTCTTTGGAGCTGAGGCGACCGGGGACGACGTGATAGGTCAGGATCTTGTCGAGGGTATCTTTGTTTTCCGGTTTGAGCAGGTTATCGACGGTGCCTGCGGGCAGTTTGGCAAAGGCTTCGTTGGTCGGCGCGAAGACGGTGAACGGGCCGGGCCCTTCGAGGGTCTCGACAAGGCCACCGGCTTTGACGGCGGCGACCAGGGTGGTATGGTCTTTCGATTCGACTGCGTTCTGAATGATGTTCTTGGTGGGATACATGGCGGAGCCGCCAACCATGGGGTCCTTCTGTGCCTGGGCGGTGACGGCGGTCAGGCCGAGGGCGAGAGCGAGGAGCGAGGCTGCGTAGTTCTTTTTCATAGGTTTCCCTTCGGATGTGAAACTGAACTTCTTTCCTACGGTGGAAGAACGGAGCATGGCCGGAAATGGATTGCTTCCCCGGTTGCGCGAAGATAGCCGCATTTCGGCGGCATGCGAAAACAACAATTTCCCTATGGGACAATAAGGGCATGAGCGGAATCCAGTTTGTCACCGATGAGAAGGGTCGCAAGGTTGGTGTTTTGATAGACCTAAAGAAACACGGGGCCCTCTGGGAAGACTTTTGGGAGGGTTTCGTATCCGAGTCGCGGCGGAAGGAAAAGGGCGTCCCCTACGAGCAATACCGCGCAACCCGCCTGAGACGCACGCGCCCACGTGGGTAAGTACGCTCTCGAGATCAAACAGTCGGCGCAGAGGGAGTTGGATGCGCTCGACGACGCCGTGTTCATGCGGATAGACCGAAAGATTTTGACACTGGCCGACAGCCCGCGGCTGCGGGATGCAAGAAGCTGAAGGGCTACAAAGATCATTGGCGCCTTCGGGTCGGTGACTGGCGCGTGATATATATCATCGACGACTCCGCGAAGCTCATCGCCGTCACTCGCATCGCACATCGGCGCGAGGTTTACGAGTAGCCCTCAAGTGCTCAGGTGTCCGGCTTGCCGTTGGACTACGTTTCTGGCCCTAAACGGAACAGGATATGCTGAGGTGACGTAGAACAATTGTGCGAGAGCCAAAGGCAAGTGCGAAACGCAATGGAGTCTGGATCACGGGACAGAGTCTGGCAGAACGGAGAGATGCGGACCAGTAATGTCTAAAGCCAATCCAGACCACAGTCGCTGGCTTGTCGTGATCGGCGCCTTGAAGTTGCTCAAGGCCCTGCTGTTCATTCTTGCTGGCCTTGGCGCTCTGCGGCTGTTGCACAAAGACCTGGTCGATATGTTGACGCGATTTATCGTCGCGCTCCATTTCGATACGGACAGCCATTTCGTCAACCTGATCCTGGAAAAGGTCGCGCTGATCAACCCTCATCGATTGCGGGAGATCAGCATCTTCATCTTCTGCTACGCGGCGATGGACATTATTGAAGGCACCGGGCTGGTGCTCGAAAAGCCCTGGGCGGAATACCTGACGCTGATCGTGACCGCTTGTTTTCTGCCGTGGGAGATATTTGAGATTCTTCGCCACGTAACGTGGTTGAAGATCATCATCCTGCTGTTGAACATTGCGGTGGTGATCTACCTTGTCTTCTATGTGCAGAACAGGCTGCGTGCGCGCCTTGGGCATAGGTCAAGCCCGACAAGCGTGTAAAGCCCGCTGATATTTGCTTCGCTCGGATCCGGCATCGCGAAACGGCCTAAGCGTATGCGTCGAGTTGTGGCAAGGGCAGAAGCAGAGGCGTGAACCAATGTGGTTACTAGTTGAACCTAGTTTGCCAATGCCAAAACTGCGCACCTGGCGTTTAATCAAGGGCGTAACAGGATTGGTTTGAATTCCGCTAATTCCCGAAGAAAATTCACATTTTGCACAACCAAAACATGAAGTTTGCATTCGGAAGTAGTGGACAAGAGTGGAGTAAAGTGGCCATAATGCATTTGAAAGTCTAACGATTCAGCGATTTTCGACGATGACTAGAGCGGGATTGGCTGGCCGACAGATCGAGATCGAAGACAGGGTGAGAGCACGGTGTTCCGCGGAAATAATCCAACTCGGATCGATGAAAAGGGCAGGCTCAAGCTGCCGGCGGAGTTCAAGCGCCAGATCGATGAGAGCTATGGAACACAGTTTTTTGTCACCAGCAGGGACGGCAAGCGCGCCGAGATTTACCCAATGCAGGAGTGGGAGAAGTTTGAAGCCAAGCTGGCGGCGATTCCGAACTTCAACCCATCGAAGAAGAAGTTGATGGAGCGGATTAACTATTACGGCCACAGCACGGAGATGGATACGCAGGGACGGCTGTTGATCCCGCAGTTGGTAAGGGAAGAGTTGAACGTAGCGGGCGATGTGAATGTGTTTGGCATGCAGACCTATTTTGAGATCGCCAACCGTGACGCATTCAAGGCGAACATGGATGCCAATCCGATGACGACGGAAGACGAAGAGTCGCTGGCCGGTTTTGGGTTGTAGTGAGTTATTGAGAGGCCCCTCAGGGGGAGCACATGGCTGAGAACCCGAGACATGTGCCGGTTCTTTTAGAAGTTGCGATAGAGAACTTAGGTGTGAAGCCGGGCGGGACGTATGTGGACGCCACGCTGGGCTTCGCCGGCCATGCGAGCGCGATTGCAAGATTGCTGGGGCCGGATGGAAAGCTGATCGGCTTCGATCGCGATCCGGAGGCATTTGCGTTTGCCAGCGCGAGATTGCAGGCGCTGAAGGAAGAGTTGGGCGATGCGATGCCGGCGGTTGAGCTGCATGATGTGGAGTTTTCGCAGGCGGCGCAACGGCTCGAAGGTGGAAGCGTGGATGGGTTGCTCGCCGATGTCGGAGTGAGCTCGATGCAGCTGGACGAAGCCAGCCGAGGATTTAGTTTTCAGGCGGACGGAGACCTTGATATGCGGATGAATCCGCGCCAGGGTGTGACCGCCGAACAAGTGGTAAATCAGATCGGAGAAAAAGAACTCGCCGATTTGATTTACGAATTCGGAGAAGAAAGGAGGTCGCGGAGAATCGCCAGAGCCATTGTCAGGGCGCGGCCGATTACGACGACGGCGGAATTGGCCAGAGTCGTTTCGGGATGCGCCCCGCCAATGAAACGGGAGCGAGGGAAGCATGTGATTCATCCGGCGACGCGGACCTTTCAGGCGCTCCGGATTTATGTGAATGGGGAATTGGACGAGTTGAAGGCGCTGCTTGATTTCGCGCCGAAGATATTGAAGCCGGGCGGAAGGCTGGTGGTGATCAGCTTTCATTCGTTGGAAGACCGGCTGGTAAAGGATGCATTTCGCGAAGGGGCGCAGGCCGGGATCTACGAAGTCTTAACCCGGAAGCCGCTGACTGCGGAGCAGGATGAGATGGAGCGCAATCCGAGGGCCCGCAGTGCGAAGTTGCGGGCGGCGGAACGGCTAGGGACTAGGGACTAGGAAAAGAACGTAAGGATCGGGTCGGGGTCGTCCTACCGCACTACAACGGCGAAAGTAACAAGTAAGACGATTACCACGTAAGACCACTCCTCCTAATTAGCGACCCTGACCCGGTCGTGAAGGGGTGGGTACAGAGAGTCTTCAGTAGTCAGTTATTAGTGTTCAGTTGTTGGTTCTTGGTGGCTGAGATGTTCCTTATAGGCCGATCAAATGATTTTCGGGATATTGGCTGAAAACTGATTACTGATAACTGACAACTAAGCAACGAGTTGGAGAGGCAGCTATGGCGACACAAGCAATCGCGACGCAAATGCCGGTGTACTCGGGCCGGTTCGATGCGAGTACGGTACGGGAGCGCAATCAGGCGCTACTGGCCGCGCAGCCGCGCGTCCGCCGGGGGCCGACGCCTGAGGTTTTCTTCACGAAGCGGATCGACAACACCCGGCTGGTGACGGCGAACGACCCACGGCGGGCCCAGGAGATGCGGAGCTTTGCCACGGCGATGGCGCTGCTGTTTGCGCTGATCATGGTTTATGGCTGGCAGCACTTCAGCGCGATTGAATACGGCTATCGCATCGAGTCGGAAAAACAACAGATTGAATCGCTCAACGAGCAGAACCGGCAGTTGCGGCTGACCGAGGCACAGCTTGGAGCTCCGGCGCGCATTGACACGATGGCGCGTTCGCTCGGATTGCAGGCGCCGCTTCCGGGGCAGGTTGTTCGTCCCGAGAGCGCTCCGGATGGGAGCACGCCGGTGCTGGCGCAGGTGTCGCCGTCGGCGTCCGGACTCACCACGGGCGATCGCCGCTAGGCCCGTTTTCGCAGATGCCGTGCCGGGCTGTGTGCAGGGCGGCTTTTCCAGACGGAAAAGCCGCGCTCTCGTTAGTGCAATCGAATAGACCGGTTGTGAAAACGGTCAAAGCTCTTCGGGAGGGGTCTTCGCCGCCGTGAATCTTGTGTCCTTCCTCCCGGGAAAACTGCCGTTTGGCGCGAACCGGGCGAGTGGCCAGAGCGCCAGCGCCAAGTCCTCGGCACGGACGAAGATTCGCCGCCCGCGGTTTCTCTACGTTCTGGGCTTCTTTGCTTTCTGGACGGTGGCGATCTGCCTGAAGCTGGTCTGGCTGCAGGTGGTGATGCACAGCCACTATCTGGACAAAGCGCAACACCAGCAACAGCACACCTTTGAAATCGCACCGCGGCGCGGCATTTTGTATGACCGCAACTTGCGCGAGCTCGCGGTGAGCACTCTCGCCGATTCGGTCTTTGTGGTTCCTTACGAGGTGTGGGACGGCAAGGACCCCGAGCTGCATCCGGTTGAGGTGGCCAAGGCCAAGATGGCTTTGGCGATTGCTCTTGCCAAGGTGGTGCACACCGATCCGGATGACAACTTTACCTCGGCGGAGCGGATCGATGCGCGACTCAACGCTTCGCGCGATTATGCGTGGGTGGCTCGCGGCCTCGATCCTTCGCTGATTGCTCAGGTGAAGGCGCTCAACCTGAGAGGCGTTCATCTGCAGAAGGAGTTCAAGCGCTTCTATCCCGACAACCAGATTGCCGCACAGGTTCTGGGGTATGTGGGCACCGATGCGACCGGGCTGGGCGGTCTTGAACAAGAATTTGAGGACGACCTGCATGGCACCCCCGGCCACATGATGATGGATGTGGATGCGAAGCGGCATGCGCTGGGGAGCCATGAGAGCGAGCCGATTCCCGGCGAGAACCTGGTGCTGACGATCGATTCGCAGATCCAGTTCATGGCCGAGCAGGCGCTCGACCATAATATGGAGCGCACGCACGCGGAGACGGGCACGGTGGTGGTGCAGGACCCGCATACCGGGCAGATTTTGGCGCTGGCGGTGCGGCCTACATTCAACCCAAACGATTTTCGCCATGCGACGGCCGATCTTCGCCGCAACCATGCGGTGAGCGATGTGTATGAGCCGGGCTCGACATTCAAGCTGGTGACCTATTCGGCGGCGCTGGAGGAAAAGGTCGCGACGCCGGATGGAATGGTGGATTGCGGGGGAGGCCAGATCAATGTTGCGGGGCGCATTGTGCATGATGCGCCGGGCGAGCATATGGGCAACGTGACCGTGACCAAAGCGCTGGAAGAGTCGAGCGACGTGGGCGCCATCAGGTTGGCAGAGCGGATGAAGCCGGAGACGTTCTACAAGTACATTCGCGCCTTCGGATTTGGCGACCGTACCGGGATCGAGCTGCCGGGCGAGACGCGGGGAATCCTGAAGCCGGTGCGGCGCTGGCATCCTGACACCATTGGCTCGATCCCCATGGGGCAGGAGGTCGCGGTGACGCCGGTGCAACTCGTGACGATGGTCTCGACGATTGCGAATGGCGGCACGTATCTGCCTCCGCACCTTTTGCTGGCCAGCACCGATGAGGTCAAAGGGAGCCCGAAGCTAAAGCCGGCGGCGTTTCATCCTGAATATGACATTCCCAATCCGCTGCCTGACGGCGCGCATCGGGTGATCTCGACGCTGACCGCAGCTGAGATGCGGAAGATGATGGAAGGCGTCGTGCTCAACGGCACCGCCCGGCACGCAGTACAGCTCAATGGCTACAGCGCCGGCGGCAAAACGGGAACGGCGCAGAAGATCGATCCGCGCACGCGCACTTATTCGAAGACGAAGTTTGTGGCGTCGTTCGTGGGCTTCGCGCCAGTCAATAATCCCGCAGTGACGATCGCGATCATCATGGACTCGCCCGATCACAGCATGCACTTTGGAGCCGAAGCCAGCGCGCCGGTCTTCCAGGAGCTGGCGCAGGAGATCCTCGAATATCTTGGCGTGCCGCATGACAATGAGCTCAGGCCCACGCCGGAGACGTCGAAGGAGCTTGCCAGTGCCATTCCCGAAGAGCGTGTTCCTGAATCCGATGAGAACGTGCAGGAACTTTTTGCCGAGGTGAATAATCTGCCGGCAGATGATCCGCTGCGCCAGCCGGTGACGGCGCCGGCGGCGAGGGAGTTGGACGAGACGCAGGGGTCTGCCGCTCCGCTGAAGGCTGCGCCGCAGGTTGCGATGACGGTGCCGCCGGAGCCGGATCCCGTGCAAGCTGCGCCAGCGTCTGCGATCCCGATCGCTCAGGATTCGCCGCCTAAGGTCTTCGATCCTGTGCCTGCAACCCCCAGCGTCAAGGGTGCTGTGGTTGTGAACTCGAGTACACGCGTGGCCGTGCCTTCGTTTCTTGGCCAGCCTCTGCGCCATGTGATCGAGGAGGCGGGCACGACGGGCCTGACGGTGAAGGTGGTGGGGGACGGCCTTGCGCGGGAGCAGGCTCCGGCGGCGGGGACGATGGTTCCGGCAGGGACGGCGGTTGTCGTCCAATTCGTGCGCTGATTCCATTCCTGCGCGGCTGACGACTGGTCTGACTTAGAATCCTTGACAGCAATGATTCCCATCCAGCAGCTCTTGCAGGGGGTTCCGTACCTTCGCCGCAGCGGGGTTGAGGTCGCCGTCAGCGGCGTCGAGTATGACTCGCGGCGTGTCGGAGCGGGTTCGCTGTTTGTGGCAATGCAGGGCGGGACCACGGATGGCAATCGTTACATCACTGCCGCGGTGAAACAAGGGGCGGCCGCTGTTGTGACTGACTCCGCTGCGGCTTTTGATTCCACTGCACGCGATTTTCCGCAGATCGCCTTGGTCGAGGTTGCGCATGGGCGAAAGGCGCTGGCCGGGCTGGCGGCGAATTTCTTTGGCAATCCGGAAAACAAGCTGGCGCTGAGCGGTGTGACCGGGACGAACGGCAAGACGACCACTGCGTTTCTGCTCGATGCGATGTTGAACCATGTTGGCCGCAAGACGGTGCTGGTGGGGACGATTGAATATCATGTGGCGGATGAAGTAAGGCCGTCGCCGCATACGACCCCTGAGTCCCGTGATTTGCTGGAGCTCTTTGCCGACGGCGTAAGCCGCGGCGCGAGTGAGGCGGTGATGGAGGTGTCTTCGCACGCGCTGGCCCAGGGTCGCGTTTGGGGACTGAACTACGATGTGGCGATCTTTACTAACCTGACTCGCGACCACCTCGACTTTCACGGCACGATGGAGAACTATTTTGCCGCGAAGCGCAGTTTGTTTGACGGCGGCAACGGCCCCGCGCCGCGAATTGCGGTGATCAATAGCGACGACGTCTTAGGCCTGGAGATCGCGGAAGCGGCACATGATGCGGGCGTGAAGGTCTTTGGATATGGGCTGGGGCGTTCGGCCTTTCGCGCTGAGGATATCGGGATGATGGCCTCGGGGATGAGCTTCTCGATGATCACTCCTCAGGGAAGTACGAGGATCGAGACGCGCCTTACGGGCAAGGTGAATGTTTATAACCTGCTCGCTGCTTCGGCTGCGGCTCTGGCGCGTGGATTGACGCTCGAAGAGGTCGCTGCAGGCGCGGCGGCGCTCGATCATGTGCCGGGGCGGTTCCAGACCGTCGACGCGGGGCAGCCTTTCACCGTTGTTGTGGATTACGCGCACACCGATGATGCGCTCAAGAACGTTATCGCCCTGGCGCGGGAGTTCGTGGCGGCGAAGGGTGGCCGGGTGATCACGCTTTTTGGTTGCGGGGGCGATCGCGACCGCACCAAGCGTCCGCTGATGGGGCGAGCGGCGAGCGAGGGCAGCGACCTTGTCGTCTTCACTTCAGATAACCCGCGCAGCGAAGATCCGATGAAGATCATCGAGGCGGCCATGGCGGGATGGGATTCGAAGAGGACTCCAGCGATGGTTGAGCCCGATCGCGCATTGGCGATTGGCATCGCGATCGGCGAGGCGAAGCCGGGGGACATCGTTCTGCTGGCGGGCAAAGGCCATGAGAAGGTGCAGGTGCTGAGCGATCGGACGATTCCGTTCGATGATGCCGAGGTGGCGCGGCGGGTGCTTACCGGTCGTGGTTTTGACGCAGAGGCGGCCCGATGAAGCTGGCGCTCGAGCAGATTCGGCAGTGGATTGGAGCGGAGACGGCTTCGGCTTCCGACCGCGATACGAGCGGATATTCGATCGACTCGCGGACGATTGTCGCGGGTGAGCTGTTCTTTGCGGTGAAGGGTGAGCGCTTTGATGGGCATGACTTCGTCGCCGCTGCCATGGAGCGCGGCGCGATTGCCGCCGTCGTCTCGAGCAGCGCGATCGAGGGCCTGCCGGCGACGATCCGGCGGGATGATCTGCTGGTTGTTTCCGATGATCCGCTTGACGCGTTGCAGCGACTGGCTGCGGCGGTGCGGAGGCACTGGGGCGGACGCGTGGTTGCGATTACGGGAAGCGCGGGGAAAACGACGACTAAGGAGGCGATTGCGGCGGTGCTGGCGGCGCGCTTTCGGGTGCTGAAGTCTGAGGGCAACCTGAACAACGGCTTCGGATTGCCGCTGCAGTTGCTGCGGCTTGAGGCTGAGCACGAGATCGCCGTGATCGAGATGGGCATGTCGCACGCAGGGGAGATTGCGGCGCTGGCGAAGATTGCCGCTCCGAACTGGGGCGTGGTGACGAATGTTGGATGGGCGCATGCGGAGAGCTTTCCTGATGGGATTTCGGGGATTGCCCGGGCGAAATATGAGCTGATCGAGGCGCTTCCCACGGATGGGGTCGCGTTTCTGAATTGCAGCGATCCTTATGTCTCGCAGTTCGGGCGGAACTTTTTAGGGAAGACGATCTTCTATGGGTCGGGGCCATGCGCCGAGCCCCATGCTGACGATGTGGTTGAGCTTGGGCATGAGGGCAGCCGCTTTCGCGCCGTTGCCGGCAACGAGTCCGCGACGGTGCGACTGGCGATGATGGGCCGGCACAGTGTCACCAATGCGATGGCGGCGATTGCGGTCGGCCTCGAGGCTGGGATTTCGCTGGCGGAGTCTGTTGCCGCGGTGGAGACGTTGACCGCGGGGAAGAAGCGAGGCGAGGTGCGGCAGATCCGGGGTGCGATGGTGATCGACGACTGCTACAACTCGAATCCTGAGGCGCTGAAATCGATGATTTCGACGCTGGCTTCGATGAAAGCTTCGCGTCGCGTCCTGGTGGCGGGCGAGATGCTGGAGCTGGGCCGCGATTCGTCCGAGCTGCACCGCAGTTGCGGCGAGCTTGCTGCGGAGAAGGGGGTTGACATTGTTGTGGGAGTTCGCGGCAAGGCGGCGCAAATTGTCGAGGGCGCAGAGGCTGCTGGAGCCGAGGGAATATTTTTTGAAACTCCAGAGGCTGCGGGAGAGTGGCTTCGCTCGGAGCTGCGGGCCGGGGATGCGGTGTTGCTCAAGGCATCGCGGGGCGTGCAGTTGGAGCGGGCGCTGGCGGTGCTCGATGCATCGGGTTGAGGGCGCGTAATTGCGACAGCTTCGCTAGCCATCTTGAGCAGACCGGTGTTGGGCGCTCAACGACGAGAAATGAGGTCCTGCGACGGCAAGCCGAAGGCGTTATTCCCGGCGGTTGCCCTGCAACGGGTATCATCGGGTCGGGATTGGATTGAGGGGAGCGACCTATGGATCGTCGCGGCTTTATGGTGTCTTCCTTGGCATGCTCGGCGACGTATGCGCTTTTGCGCCGGGAGCGAGCGCTTGCGGGAGTTCTAGAGCAGCCGGGCGATGCGAGTGGAGATCTGACTCCCGAGTTGCGCGACAAACTGAGGCACGATCCTTTTCGGCCGCAGTTTCATCTGCTGCCTCGCGCCAACTGGATGAATGACCCCTGCGCACCGCGCTTTCATCGCGGCCAGTACCACATGTTCTTTCAATACAATCCCCACGCCGCGGTGTGGGGCGATATGCATTGGAACCATGCGACGAGTCCGGACCTCATTCACTGGAAGCATCAACCGATCGCGCTATCGCCCACGCCGGGCTCTTATGACGCCTACGGCTGCTTTACTGGCAGCGTGCTGCCTGGCGCGGAGGTGCCGACCATTTTGTATACGGGGGTGACCAAGGCCGCGCCGGAAACGATCCGCGGCGAGGGCCTGCATGAGGTGCAGTGCATGGCGACCTCGACCGATCCGAATTTACGTGTGTGGACGAAACTCGACAAGCCGGTGATCGCGACGCCTCCGCCGGGATTGAGCGTTACCGGTTTTCGCGATCCGTGCCCGTGGAAGGACGGAGATACCTGGTATCTCGGAGTTGGTTCGGGGTTTACCAAGGTTGGCGGAGCGGTGCTGCTCTATCGCTCCCACGATGGACGCAACTGGGAGTATCTGCATCCGCTGGCGCAGGGGACGTGGAACGGCGGAACGATGAGCAATCCGGTTGATACGGGCGAGATGTGGGAGTGCCCGGACTTCTTTCCGCTGGGCGGCAAGCATGTGTTGCTCTATTCGGTCGAGCGCAAGGTCTTTTGGGAGGTGGGTGTCTTCGACAAGAGCGACCTGAAGTTCCACTCCGAGACCAAGGGCATGCTGGACCACGGCTACTACTATGCGATCAAGAGCATGGCCGATGAAAAGGGGCGACGGATTCTCTGGGGATGGGTGGAGGAGTCGCGCACCGCTGACGAATGTCTCGCCGCGGGCTGGGCCGGATCGATGGCGCTGCCCCGGGTGCTGACTTTGGGCGAGGACAACAAGTTGAGAATGGACGTGCCGCCGGAGTTTGCTTCCCTGCGGCAGAACACGATGAACGTGAGCAAGGCGCCAAGCGCGGAGAGGCTGAACGGGAGCCTGGCCAAGTTCTCCATTAAGAGTCGCGCCGGCGAGGTGGTGCTTAAATTTAAGCCACAGGCCGAGAGTTGTGCCCTGGAGCTCCGTACCGATTCCGGGGCTGCTCCGCTGGTGGCCCTTCAATACAAGGGAGCACCGGACAAGCCCGCGCTGGCGGTTGGCGCAAAGACGTTGTCGCTGACGCCCGATCGGGACGGCATCTCTACGGTGCATCTGTGGTTCGACGGATCGGTGATCGAGATATTTGCCGACAGCAGAGAGGCGCTCACCTGGCGAGACTTCACGCCTTCGCCGGGCGATATCCAGCTTGCCTGGAAGGGTCCCGCGGCGTCGCGGGTCAGCTTGAGCGTTTCCGGCGTGAAGGCGATCTCAGACGATCGGCTCACGAGCTGAGTTGCGGCGCGACGCTATAGAATTCTCCCGATAGGAAGGTCGACTCACCACGATGAAAACAGCTTTGCGCACAGCGATGTCTTTGGGAGTGCTCTGCTCTTCAGCCAGCCTGCTTCACGCTGCAAATTGTGAAGCGCTCAAAGACCTCAAGCTCACCGATACAGCCCTCACCATGGCTGCACGCGTGACTTCGGGCGACGTCGAAGGTCCGGAAATCGGAACTCCGCTTCACGGCCTGCCCGCGTTCTGCCGCGTCGCCGGAGTGCTGCGCCCGACCTCGGATTCGGAGATCAAGTTTGAGGTGTGGATTCCGGAGAGCGGCTGGAATGGGCGATTCCTTGGGGTTGGCAACGGCGGCTTCGCGGGCTCGATTTATTATCGGCAGCTCGGTGGGAACCTGGAGCGAGGTTTTGCCACGGCGGGCTCCGATGCGGGCCATACTGCGGAGGCGGAGGACGCGACGTGGGCCTTTGGCCATCCGGAGAAGATAAAGGATTTTGGCTGGCGCGCGGTACATCTCACGGCGGAGCGTGGCAAAGATATTGTCGCCGCCTACTACGGCAAGCAGGCGGCGAAGTCTTATTTCGATTCCTGCTCCGATGGCGGCCGCGAGGCGCTGATGGAGGCGCAGCGTTTTCCTGAGGACTACGACGGAATTCTCGCCGGCGCGCCGGCGAATAACTGGGTGCATATGGTGAGCTCGGGCGTCGATGTCGCCCAGGCGACCAGAGGCAATCCTGAGGCGTATATCTCGGGCATGAAGCTGCCTGCGATCCAACGCGCAACGCTTGCCGCGTGTGACGCTCAGGATGGCGTGAAGGATGGCATCATCAGCGATCCGGCGAAGTGTCACTTCGATCCGGAGGTGTTGTTGTGCAAGGGCGAGGAATCCAGCACTGACTCGATTGGGTGCCTGACGCAGCCGGAGGTGAACTCGCTGAAGAAGTTTTATCAAGGCGGCGTGGACTCGCACGGGAAGTCGATCTTCCCGGGATTTGTGCTGGGCGACGAGACCGGCTGGGGTTCCTGGGTTCTCGGCATGGGGCCGGGAGCGGCGTCAGGCGACGGCTATGTGCGGAATTACTTCAGCTACATGGTGAGCGGCGATCCGAAGTGGAACGTGCTGACGGCGAATGTCGATGCGTCGCTGAAGCAGGCGGCGGAAAAAACCGGGGCCGAGCTCGATGCGACGAATGCCGATCTGAGCAAGTTTGCCGCGCGCGGCGGCAAGCTGATTATCTACCACGGCTGGAACGATCCGGCGATCTCACCCTGGAACAGCATTCACTACTACGAGAGCGTTGAAAAAGAGATGGGTGCGGAGAAGGCTTCGTCCGTTGCACGGCTCTATATGGCGCCGGGGGTGGAGCACTGTGCCGGCGGACCGGGGCCGTCCGCCTTTGGACAACTTGGGATAGCAACGACGGGTTCGGCGAAGTATGGGATCTTCGATTCGCTGGTCGACTGGGTAGAGAAGAGCACGCCGCCGGAGAGCGTTGTGGCAACGAAGTACGCGCCCGGCGCTGACGGAGCGGACAAGGTCGTGATGACGCGGCCGTTGTGTCCCTACCCCCAGGTCGCGAAATATAAGGGGACGGGCGACACAAATGACGCCGCCAATTTCTCTTGCGTGGCGGAGTAGCGAAGCAGGAGCCGCGCATTTGCCGGGGAACCGGCGCCGATAAACTTGCGTATTCCGACCTAACCGGAACGTCGAATCTCCGTCAAACCATCGCGATCATGGTTCCAGCCCTGTACGCCCCAGGTTGGGGGAGAGCCATGCAGTCGATGCCGATCTTCTTCCAACAATGAATTGAGCCTTGAGGACACGCCGTGGAATTTCTCGAAGACGTTCGCTATGCGTTACGTCAATTTGCCAAAGCGCCTGGATTTACGACGACCGCTATTCTCACTCTGGCGCTGGGCATCGGGGCGACCACGGCGATCTTTACCCTGGTGCATGCTGTCCTGCTGAAGTCACTGCCGGTAGTGAAGCCCGAGGAACTGGTCCGGGTGGGCAATGAAGAGAACTGTTGCGTGAATGGCGGAATGCAGGACAATTGGTCGCTCTTCTCCTATGAGCAATACAAGGAATTCCGAGAGAACACGACTGGATTTGCCGAACTGGCGGCCTTTCAGTCCGGGCAGACGCTGATCGGGGTGAGGCGCGATGGGAGCGGCAAGCCCTCGGAGTCTTACAAGAGCGAATTTGTCTCGGGCAATTACTTTTCTACCTTCGGCATTCCTCCGTACGCGGGACGGACGATCGCCCCGGCCGATGACTCCAAGAGCGCTCCCGCCGTGGCGATGATGAGTTTTCGCACGTGGCAGGAGAAGTTCGGCAACGACGCTTCGGTGGTCGGCGCGGGCTTTGTGATCAACGGCCAGCCCTTTACGGTGATTGGCATTACGCCGCCGGGATTCTTCGGAGATCGTGTGCAGAGCGATCCTCCGGCGTTCTTCCTGCCGATCCACACCGAGCCGCTGATTTCGCCGACGAGTTCGATCCTCGATGAAGCGTCACTGCAGTGGCTCGACCTGATCGGCCGCCTCAAGCCGGGCGCGGAGATGGCGACGATAGAACCGCAGATGCAGGTGCAATTGCGGCAGTTTCTGCTCAGCCCGGCGAGCAAGGTGGAGGAACGCGACAAGCCGCTGGTCGCCAAGCAGACGCTTCATCTTTCGCACGGCGGCAACGGCGTGCAGATGATGCGCGATGAGTATCAGGATGGACTGCATCTGTTGATGTGGGTCTCTTCGTTCGTTCTTCTGATTGGCTGCGCGAACCTGGCCAACCTGATGCTGGTCAGGGCGACGACGCGCAAGCAGCAGACCTCGGTGCGGTCGGCGCTGGGAGCGCCGCGAGCGAGGCTGGTCCGCCAGGCGCTGACGGAAAGCATGGTGCTTGCGGTCCTTGGCGGGGTGGGCGGCATCGTTCTCGCTTTTGTAGGAACCAGGGTGATTCTGCATCTTGCCTTCCAGAAAGAGTATGTCCCGATTCATGCGACGCCCTCTCTTCCGGTGCTGGCGTTCGCGTTCGGCATCTCGGTGTTGACCGGAGTTCTGTTTGGCGTTGCCCCCGCCTGGATGACTGCGCAGGCCAATCCGGTGGAAGCGCTGCGAGGCGCCAACCGCTCGACAGGCCGCAGCAAGGGGTGGGGGCAAAAGTCCCTGGTGGTCTTGCAGGCCGCGCTCTCGCTGGTGCTGTTGTGCGCGGCTGGATTGCTGACCCGCAGCCTGAGCAACATGCAAAATCAGAACTTCGGCTTCGATACGACCAATCGATACATCCTGCACATCGATCCCCAGATGGCGGGCTACAAACCGGAGCAGCTCGAAGCGCTCTATCGCCGGCTGCGCGAGAACATTGCCGCGATTCCGGGCGTGAAACAAGTGAGCTTCTCGTTGTACAGCCCCATGGAAGGCGACAACTGGGGCGAGGGAGTCTTTATTGAAGGCGAACCGCCGCCTTCCCCTGGAACTCACGACCACGGGGCGTCATGGGTGCGCGTAAGTCCGCATTACTTTGAAACGATAGGCACGAAGATCGTCGAAGGTCGCGCCAATAACGAGCAAGACACGGCCGCGACGCAGAACGTCGCCGTGGTCAATCGCTTCTTCGAGGAAAAGTACTTCAAGGACGGGCACGCGATCGGGAAGCATTTCAGCGACGACTTGAAACATCCCGGCAACTTTGAGATCGTGGGCGTTACCGAGAACACCCGCTACCAGGGGCCAACGAGCAAGATACGCGCGATGTATTTTCTGGCGCAGGGACAGACGGTCCACAACAACGAACCGCAATATATGCGATTCGAGAGCAGCTCGCAGTATCTCAACGCCATCGAGATACAGACGGGCGCGGCGGTGCCCAATCTCGAGACGCAGGTGCGGCGAGCGATCTCGCAGATCAATCCGGACCTCGCGATCATCAACTTCGATCCCTTTGCCGAGCAGGTGAAATCGAATTTTACCCAGCAGGCGATGGTGGCGAAGCTGACGTCGTTTTTTGGAGTCCTCGCGCTGATTCTCGCTTCGATCGGTCTTTATGGCGTGACCGCATATTCGGTGGAGCAGCGGACGAGCGAGATCGGTATCCGCATGGCGCTGGGCGCGAACCGAAACAATGTGTTGCGCATGGTGATGCGCAGCGCCTTCCTGCAAGTCGGGATCGGGCTGGCGATTGGGATCGCAGCGATGGTCCTCGTGGGACGGGCGATGGCGAGCCAGTTGTTCGGCGTGAAGGCCTATGACCCCCTGGTGCTGTCGGTGACGGTTCTGGTGCTTATCTCCGCTGCCTGCATTGCGGCGTTGATTCCGGCGCGGCGAGCGGCGGGAGTGGAGCCGATGCGCGCCCTGAGGTCGGAATGAGGTTACGGCGAGAGAGTCTTTCGGGGATAATGTAGAGAGTTTCTCGCGGAGGCTTTGTGTCGACCAACGCTGAATCCTTTCACCCGCTTAGTATGCCCCCCACAGCCGGCGCGATGGCGCGGACTGCGGCCAAGAGCACGGCGGCGGTGCCCTGGTACATCTGGTGCGGCGTCGTTGCCGTCACGTCGGCCTCGATTGGCGGAATGTGGGACGTTTCGTGGCACCGTTCCATCGGTCGCGACACTTTCTGGACGCCGGCGCATATGGCGATTTACGCCTGCGGCGTGCTGGCCGCGATTGCCTGCGGCTATCTGATCTTTGCCACGACCTTTGGCAGTTCGGAAGAGCTGAAGCGAGTGTCGGTGAAGGTGCTCGGTTTTCGCGCTCCGCTGGGCGCCTTTCTCGCCGCGTGGGGCGGTATCGCGATGCTCACCTCGGCGCCCTTTGACAACTGGTGGCACAACGCCTATGGGCTCGATGTGAAGATCGTGAGCCCGCCGCATACGCTGCTGATTCTCGGCATTCGCGGAGTCGCGGTCGGAGTGCTCTTCCTTATACTTGCGGCGATGAATCGCGCCAACGCAGCCGGCGCGAGCGGCGAGCGTTCCTTTCACAGCCTGCAGCGGCTTTTTCTGTATATGGGCGGCCTGATCATCTCCGGGCAGATGTTCTTTTTGATGGAATACACTTGGCAGCCCCTTCTGCACGGAGCAGCCGCATACTTGGCGATGGCGATCGGTATTCCCGTGGCTCTGGCGATGGTTTCGCGCGCGTCGCAGCACCGGTGGGCGGCGACGATTGCCGCTTCGGTGTACATGATCTACATCATCGGGGAGATTCTGATCCTGCCTCTGTTTCCGGCGCAGCCTAAGCTGGGGCCAGTTTATTTTCCCGTGACCCATATGGTTCCGACCAACTTTCCTATTCTGGTTGTAGCACCCGCTTTGGCGCTCGATCTGCTCTGGAAGCGCACGCGGAGTTGGAAGAGTTGGCAGGTCGCGCTTCTGTCTGGCCTGGTCTTCGTCGTAGTGCTGGGCGCGGTGGAGTGGCCTTTCGCGAGCTTTCTGATGACGCCGGCGGCGGCCAACCGCTTCTTCGGAACGATTTATTTCGATTACACCGAACCGTCCTGGGGAGTCGATAGGCTGCGGCAGTTTTGGGAGCCTCAACATGGGATTGCGCTCTTTCGCGGTTTCGCCACTGCCGCGATCTGCGGCTCGATCAGTACCTGGATCGGACTTGGTTTCGGAGGATGGATGCGGAAGGTCCAGCGTTGAAGGCATTTCGCTGGATTGCTCTGCTCCTGATCCTGGTCCCGCACTTCGCTTTCGCGCATGTGGGTAGCAAAGACGTCTTCCAACAGGTCACCGCCGGACCCTACAAGCTATTTGTAACAGTGCGAATGCCCGATGTGATTCCGGGCATCGCGAACGTGGAAATTCGCTCGACGGGGGCGCCGGTGAAGGGCCTGCAGATCGCGCCGTTGCCTCTTGCGGGGGAGGCATCGCTGCATCCGCCGACGCCGGACGCAATGAAGGCCTCGGCAGTCGATGCAAACTTCTTTACGGGCGGCATCTGGATGATGAGCGCGGGTTCGATGCAGGTGAGGATCTTCGTCACTGGCGCCGCTGGTGAGGCAACGGTCTCGGTCCCGGTTCCGGCGGTGGCCATCGCGACCCTGCAGATGCAGCGCGGACTCGGCATCCCGCTGGCTTTACTTGGAGTCTTCCTGGTGATCAGCATGGCGGGACTGGTTGCCGCCGCGGTTCGCGAATCACGCCTGCCGCCGGGCGAGACGGCTTCTCCGAAGCTTCGCCGCCGCGGGCTCATCGCTACGGCTGTCACTCTTGTCCTCCTGGGGCTTGCCGTCTGGGGGGGCGCCGATTGGTGGCACGCCGAGGCGAAGGACTACGCCTCGAGCATCTACCGGCCGCCTGTCGTGGGCGCCACTCTCAAGGGCAACAATCTTAGCCTGCACGTCAAAGGCATCGGCGAAGGCGATCGCTGGGACGACCGATCGAGCGCGACCCTGGTGCTCGACCATGGCAAGATCATGCACCTTTACGCGATTCGCATGCCGCAGATGGATGCGGCGTATCATCTGCATCCGGAATTTGACCCGCCCACTCACTTCCGCATCGCGCTGCCCGCGATGCCGCCGGGCGAATACGCTCTGTATGGCGACGTGGTCCATGCCAACGGATTCCCCGAGACGCTGGTGGCGAAGCTGGAAGTGCCGGCCGATATGCAGGGGGGACCGCTTGGCCCGGACGATGCCTCGGCGCATCCACCTGCGGTCGAGCAGGGGCCGCTGGGCAACGCCTTTAAGCTGCCGGACGGTTACAGCATGGTCTGGGACAAGCCGGCGACACTGACTGCAAATACCGCATACTCTTTCCGCTTCCGGCTGCTCGGGCCGGATGGCTCGCCCGCAACCGACATGCAGCCCTACCTCGGCATGGCCGGCCACGCGGCTTTTGTGAAGACGGATGGCACGGTCTTTGCGCACACTCATCCCGAGGGTTCGGCGGCGATGCCTGCAGTTATGCTGGCGAACGGCATGGAAGCCGGCATGAGTATGCCTTCGGCACGCATCACCAACACTGTTGAGTTTCCCTATGGATTCCCGAAAGCCGGCGCTTATCGGATCTTCATCCAAATGAAGCATGGCTCGACGGTCGAGACTGGAGTCTTCGACGCCGCCGTCCAATAGCGCAGGTTATATGTCGCCGTTTCGCCGAGGTTGAATTCCCCCTTCGGTCAATGTATCTTTGCTCGTTAACCGAGGAGCCTGAGAAATCATGCATGGAATGAAACCTTTTCAAATTGCCGTTGTAAGCGGTTTCATCGCGATCGCTGGCATGGCTGCGAATTTTGCCGCAGCTCAGTCGACGCAGTTGGCGGCTACGCCGCCGATGGGATGGAATAGCTGGAATCATTTCGCCACCAAAGTCTCTGACGCAGATGTGAGGGCGAGTGCCGACATACTGGTGTCGAGCGGGATGCGCGACGCAGGATACATCTACGTCAATATCGACGATGCGTGGCAGGGCGAGCGGGACGCGCAGGGCGTGCTCCACCCCAACAGCAAATTTCCTGACATGAAGGCTCTTGCCGACTACGTTCACTCGAAAGGGCTGAAGATCGGTATCTATTCTGGACCGGGCCCGAAGACCTGCGGCGGCTACGTGGGCAGCTATCAGCACGAAGAGCAGGACGCGAAAATGTGGGCGGACTGGGGCATTGACTATCTGAAGTACGACATGTGCAGCATGGGCCGGATCATCAACAAGGAAGCCAACGGCGACGCAAGGAAGCGCGCCGAACTCGACAAGGCTGTCTACGAGAAGATGCATAAGGCGCTGCTTGCGACCGGTCGGCCAATCGTCTTCAGCCTTTGCCAGTACGGCTGGGACGACGTGTGGAAGTGGGGACCTGAGGTCGGCGGCAATCTTTGGCGCACGACTGGCGATATCAGCGACAACTACACGCGCATGTCAGAGATTGGTTTTATGCAGTTCAATCTCGCGCCGTATGCCGCGCCCGGACACTGGAACGACCCTGACATGCTCGAGGTCGGCAACGGCGGCATGACGCATGACGAATACATCACCCACATGTCGCTGTGGGTGATTCTTGCCGCTCCGCTGCTCGCGGGGAACGACCTGAGCAAGATGACTCCGGACACGCTGGCCATTCTCACCAATCGCGACGCGATTGCGGTCGACCAGGACAAGCTTGGCAAGCAGGGCTATCGCGTCTCGGCGGCGGGTTCGACGGAGATATGGGAGAAGCCGTTGAGCGATGGCGCCAAGGCTGTAGGACTGTTTAACCGCGGTGATTCGGCGTCCTCGATTACGCTCGATCTCAAGTCCGTCGGGTTTGGATCGGGCGCGAAGCTGCATGATATCTGGGCGGGGAAAGATGTGACGGCGAGTGGAGGAAGCTACACCGTGCAGGTTCCTATGCATGGGGCGGTGTTGCTGAAGGCCAGTCGTTAGTCAGCTTACTATGTGGCTTGAGGGATCGTAGAAACGCAGATCCCTCCACTCCGCTGCGCTCCGGTCGGGATGACAATCGTTAGAGTTGCGGAGGCCGCGAATTAAGCTTTCGCAACGTTAAAGCCCTCTACGAATATCTTCGGCTTTTCTGCGCGGGTGTCGGCGTTGCGCAGCTCTGTCTGGATGGTCTGGCGTTCGCCGGGCATCAGCGTGAGGTAGTTGTCACTGTAGACGGCGGGAAGGATTCGGTCTCCGCTCTTTTCTCTCACCGCAATCAATCGAGTCATCAGAGACGGATACGCCGAGGTGTTACGCACTTCGGTAGTCAGCAGCCAAAGATCGCCCTTTTGTTCCGCGGTGGTTGTCGCCTCGATCTTCGCCTTGGGCAGGGCGCGGATGGCGCGATAGTCTCCCTCGTTGACTCCGCGGAGATAAGTGTTGCTTGAGATGGCCGAGCCTTCGCGGCTTAGCGTGAGGCGAATGAAGTGGACGGGGCTTAAGCCGGTTGGATACTCCATCTTCATGACGGCGGTCGTGCTGTCTTCGGGGCTGTCGACCGAGACTGTCTTGGTCGACAGCTTTGATCCGTTGATGTTCAGGACTTCAATCTTTGCGCTGAGGCCGGTGTTGTTTCCTCCGCTGAAGTTCATCACCTCGATGGTGTCGGTGAGGCGGTTCCATTGGATGTGCAACGGCTCCGACGCTTTCTTGCAGGCGAAGTAGGCCGAGTTGGGTTCGAGGTAGTAATCGTAGGTCTGCCAGACGAAGGACGGCCAGCAAGGGTGGCTCATCCATAGCAGCAGGCCCATGCGATATTTGCTTTGCGCCTCGAACATGGCGCGATAGCCCTCATAGTTGACGAACTGCGCGAGCGAAATCCATTCCTCTGCGCTGTCGGCGCCGCCGTAGCCTTCGTCGATGATGCTGCGGAAGCTGGCGCCACCCTGCGCTCCATCGAGGCAGAAGTCGTGAATGCCCCAGTCGAGGCTCTGCGGCCACATCGCGCTCTCAGGCATGATCAGCTTGACGCTCTCGAGCGAGGGAATGTTGGGCATGCCCATTTCGCTGTGGAACTTGGGATCGGTGATGCGGAAATAAGTATCGGGTGTAAGCGCCTGATATGGGCCGTGGCCGCTGACGACTTTGTCGGCCGAACTGCCGATGTAATGTATGCCGGGGTGGAGTTCGGCGAGGTCTTTGCGGATGCCGGCGTCGAGCGGCGCGGGCGGGAACCACTCGTTGCGCCCGCAATAGAGGCCGATGCTGGCGTGGTTGCGAATCTTGAGGATCAGGTCTTTCACGTTCGACATGAAGAGATCGTTGTCGTTGGGGATGGGGCCGTCCCATGGATTCGCTAACCAGAAATCCTGCCAGACGACGACGCCGTATTTGTCGCAGGCGTCATAGAAGGCCAGCTCGCCGATCTGCCCGACCCAGTTGCGGATCATGGTGAAGTTCATCTCGCGGTGGTAGCGGACAGAGGCGTCGTATTCGCGGGCGCGATAGCGGAGCATCGATTCGCTGAATCCCCAGTTGCCGCCGCGCGGAACGAAGCGACGCCCGTTGATGAAGATGCGCAGCGCGTCGCCGTCTTCGTTGTAGGTGAACTGGCGAACGCCGACCTTGAAGGCCTTTTTGTCGAGGACCTTTTGAGGGGTGGATTCGAAAGACAACTCGACATCGTAGAGGTGAGGATCGCCATATCCCACGGGCCACCAGAGCTCGGGCTTTTGGAGGCGGAGGGCGGGATGGGTTGAGGGATCGAGCTTCACGTTCCTGGTTGCGGAGGCGTCGATGGTCACCCTTTGCTCAAACTTCACGTCTCCGATTTGTCCCCGCAGGGTTCCGGATACGGGTTTGGCCGAATGATTGACCAGGTCGACCTCAACGCTGAGATTGGCGCGGGAGTTGTCGCGCAGCGGCAGGGTGGTGTCGATGAAGGGGTTTTCTATTGTGACCGCGCCGGTGACGGTGACATAAACATCGGCCCATATTCCGGTGTTGCGGCCGCGAATCGTGGGTATCCAGTCCCATCCGATCGAGCCGTGGTAGGTGGGATCGTCAGCGCCGAGCGCGCCTCCGTTCTTGCCGACGTTTTCAAGAGTCTTCTGTTTGCAACTGCCGGGAGTGGCGTTCTTCTCGACACTTACTGCAAGTGCATTCACAGCCCCAGGCAGCAGCTTGCCGGTGACGTTGAAGCGCCCGCGCATGAATCCACCCTCGATGCGGCCCAGCTTCTCGCCGTTCAGGAAGACATCGGCTTTCCAGTTGATTCCGTCGAAGTTGAGCCAGGCGATCTCTCCGGGCGCGACGGGTGGGGCAGTGAACTCGGTCCGATACCAGAAGTCGGAATAGAAATAGGAGTCCGAGATGAAGAGCTGATTGTGGCTGAAGTTAGGATCGGGAATCGCTCCGACATTGAAGTAGGAGGTGAGCGCTGTGCCGGGGACGGTAGCGATGATCCAGTCGTCTGCTTTGTAGCCTGGTTTCGAGAGCGCTTCTCCTGCGCCGGTGACCAGGTTCGATCGCTGCAGTCGCCAATTGCCGCCGGAGAGATTGAGCGCGCCATTGGTCACGCTCGGGGCAGGCTTGGGTTTCGCGATCGAAGCCGCCGCGTCCGTAAACCTCGATCTCGCTGAGGATGTAGCCGTCGGCGGTCGCGGGCCGAGTCATGAGCACGCGCACGTAACGAGCTTGCGCTGTCTGCGTGAGCTTGATCTCGTCGACGAGCCCGCCGCCTGTCGGCAAGGGCTGCACGGTTACGCCAGGTTTGTGCATCGTCGGAGACTTGAATTGCGCCCTCGGCAGCGCGGGCGATCCAGTAGAGCGAGATCTTGTCGAATTCGCAGCGTGCGCCGAGGTCGACGTAGACCCACTCTTCGTCGAGTCCGGCGGCCATCCAGGCGCTGGTGAAGTTGTAGGGGCCACCGATTTGAACGCGCTTGTCGCCTGCGTAGAACTCGATTTCGCCGATGCGCCAGCCCACGCCGTAGGGGCCTTCGGGAGCTCCCGCCATCGAGCACATCAGCTGGTAGTAACGGCTTTGGGAAGGCTGCTGCAACGATATCGACGGGAGGAGGAGCTGCGCGCCGCGCGTGAGGTCGGGCGGATATGGGTCCGGGGAGATTGGCTGTCCGCCGGTGGCGCTGCCCATCTCTTTCCAGGTGCGGCCATCGTCGGAGGTTGAGATGGTGAAGGTGAGCGTGTCGGGAGCGGTGTGCGCGGGCGTCACGACGAAGACTCGAATTCGATCGACGGTGGGCGCGTCCGCGCCGCCCAGGCGGATCTGAGCGGTTGCGTGATTTCCGCGGAGGTCGATGGTCGTGTCGTGGAAGTGGTCGAGCAACAACTCTCGTTCGGTTTTGGAGAATACGCCATGACCGCTCGCCGAGGTCGCGACCCACGCGGGAAGATGCGTGTCTTTGATTCCGTCAGTGATGAGTTGCGCGGTCAGGTTGTAGTCGTAGCTGCTGGAGTGGTACGCCGGGCGCAGCAGCGCGAGATTGCGATAGGTGGTGCTGTCGATGACGAGTTCGGGGCTGAAGTTCTCATCGGGCGCGCCGGGATACATACCGATGCCGCGCGTGTACCCAGGGCTGCCGGTGGCCGCCTCAACTGCCGCTGCGAAAGCGCTTTCCGAAGACGCCGATGAAGCGGTCGTTGAAGCGGTCGCAGACGCCGAGGCAACTGGGCCGGAGATCGCTACTCCGGCTCCTGCGATGATTGAACTCTTTAGAAAGTCCCGTCTCGATGTAGACATGCATCTCCCTTAAGAATCTTCCCACTGCGCTGGCCTTGGACGAGGCCGGATATGTGTCGGCTGAGCAAATCGGGTGTCTACCAGCGAGCGGGACAACGGCAAAGCCGGGCAAAAGCCAGCTTACAACGGTTTCATGAATTGGTATAGTCAACCTGCCCTCGCGAACGTGCAGGCGAGAAGGGGCGGGAGCCGCGCCGAAGGTCAGTATTTTGATTGACTTGGCATAGAGGCTCGCCTAGTCTACGACCTAGCTATGATCGGCGAAACTGTCTCCCACTACCGGGTGCTCGAAAAGATCGGCGGCGGCGGGATGGGGGTGGTCTACAAGGCCGAGGACGCCCGCCTGGGACGCTTTGTGGCGCTCAAGTTTCTGCCCGACGAGATCGCGCGCCAGTTGCCGGTGCTGGAGCGTTTCCGCCGCGAAGCCCGCGCGGCTTCTTCGCTGAATCATCCGAATATCTGCACAATCTACGACGTTGGCGAGGACGACGGCCGCGCTTTTCTGGCGATGGAGTTCCTCGAAGGGCAGACGCTCAAGCACCGCATCGATGGCAAGCCTTTGCCGATCGACTTTCTGCTTGAGCTGGGAATCCAGATCTCCGATGCGCTCGATGCCGCGCACGCCAAGGGAATCGTGCATCGCGACATCAAGCCGGCGAATATCTTCATCACGCGCAATCGGCAGGCGAAGCTGCTGGATTTCGGGCTAGCGAAGTTTGACAATCGCCGCGACCCCGGGGTGACCGCCGACGGGAACGAGACGGCGCGCGACCTCACCAGCCCGGGCAGCGCTCTCGGCACCATCGCCTATATGTCGCCAGAGCAAGCGCGCGGCGAGGAACTGGACGGCCGCACCGATCTCTTTTCGCTCGGTGCATCGCTCTATGAGATGGCTACCGGCAAGCAAGCCTTCGACGGCACCACTTCAGCTGTCGTCTTCGAGCACATTCTGAATCGGCAGCCGGTGTCGTCTCTTGAACTGAATCCCGATCTGCCGCCGCAACTGGAGCGCATTCTCGATCGCGCTCTTGAGAAGGACCGCGAACTTCGCTACCAATCCGCTGCAGAGATGCGCGCGGAGATGAAGATCCTCAAGCGGACGCTGGATTCGCAGCGCTCCGCGGCGGCACACTCGACTACGCGGTCTTCGGGAAGTGGAATTGCCGCCAGCGTGCCTGTTGTCGAGCCTGTTCAGGAAGTCTCGGCTCACAAGGAGCCGTCGGGCTTTCTGGGACGCTTTGGACTGGCGGCAATTGCAATAGCGCTGTTGGCCGGTGCGGCGATAGGCTGGTTTGTCCATGCGGCTCGAAGCCACGTCATACCGCCGCTCTATCATCAACTGACTTTTCGGCGGGGAACGATCCGCTCTGCGCGGTTTACCCCCAACGGGCAGTCCGTAGTCTACGGAGCAGCCTGGGAGGGCAAACCGACGGAGCTCTTCATCACCAGCCCGGAGAGCCCACAGTCGCGTTCCTTAGATCGACACGGCGAAGAGCTGATGGGCATTTCGTCGACCGGCGATATTGCGTTGCTCACCAGCGTGAATGCAACCGGGACTTACACCGAGGTCGGCACGCTGGCGCGGATGCCGCTCAACGGCGGCGATCCTCGCGACATCCTTGAGAAGGTCCAGTGGGCAGACTGGTCGCCAGACGGCAAGAACCTCGCCGTGGTTCGCGATGTCGGCGGAAAGAACCGCCTCGAATATCCGATCGGCAAGGTGCTGCGCGAGACTCCCGGCTGGATCAGTCACCCGCGGATTTCGCCCGATGGCGAACATGTGGCATTCATCGAGCATCCCCAGGTGGGCGACGATGCAGGCGGTATTCATGTCGTGGATAGGAACGGCAACGACAAGGTACTTTCTCAAGGCTTCCTGAGCGCCCAGGGCCTGAGCTGGTCGCCGAGTGGCCGGGAAGTCTGGTTTACCGGGAGCAAGAACGGCGCCAACGACCGCGCTCTGCTGGCTGTGACGTTCACCGGGAACGAGCGGATCGTCACCCGTGTTCCCGCGAATCTGCAGCTGGAAGACATCTGGCAGGACGGCAAGGCGTTGCTGTCGCGGCAGACCGCGAGGCGCGAGTTGAGCGGGCTGATTTCCGGGGCAGAGAAAGAGCAGGATTTTTCCTGGCTCGACTATTCCTTTCCCGCGGAGCTCTCCACCGATGGAAAATACCTGTTTTTCGATGAAGAGGGCGTCGGGGGCGGCGCGAGTTACTCGGTCTATCTGCGCAAGACCACCGAAGAATCTGCAGTGCGCCTCGGCGAAGGGCAGGCAGTGACGCTGTCGCCGGATGGCAAATGGGCGCTTGCCCTGACGATGGCTTCTCCGGCGCAGCTTGTGCTCCTGCCCAGTGGCGCGGGGGATGCCCAACAGATCACTCATGACGATCTCTACCACAGCTGGGCGCGCTGGTTGCCAGACAGCAAAGGTTTCGTCTTCACCGCGACCCGCGAAGGTCACGGCGCTCAAATCTATCTGCAAAAGTCGATCACTGAACCCGCTCACCCCATCTCTCCGGAAGGAGTGGATTCTCTCGCGATGGCGCTCTCCCCCGATGGCAGCCAAGTGGCTGGGATCGGACCAGATTCGTTGGCCTATCTTTATCCCGTCGGCGGAGGGCAGGCGAAACTGGTCCCTGGTTTTCAGGCGGGAGAGCAACCGATCGAGTGGTCGGCGGACGGCAGATCACTCTACGTGTATCGTCCCGGAGAGTTTCCGGCCAAGGTCTCGAACCTTGATCTGGCAACTGGCAAGCGCACTCTTTGGCGGAGTCTTTCTCCCGCCGACCCCGCCGGGGTGAGCCAGATCGGCCCCATCGTCATGACCCCGGACGGTAAGTCGTACATCTATGGCTATCATCGAGTCTTGTCCGACCTGTATCTGGTCGAAGGGCTCAAGTAGCTCGCTGCTGCTTCTCTCTTCCTTTTACTTGAACTGGGCCATGTACTTCGCGTCGATCCCCAGGGCATCGAGCATCGTGGTCTGGGTCTCTTCCTGCTCGACGAAGATGTGGCGGATGCGAGCGTGTTTCGCGGCCGCGGCGAAGATCGGCTTGTAGTCGATGTCGCCTGTCCCAAGGGGGACCGACGGCGGCTTGTTGCCTTTGAAGTCCTTCACGTGGAGCATGACGATGCGCTTTCCGTATTTATCGAGGAAGGGGATAGGGTTCTGGCCGGCGACGATGACCCAGCCGCAATCCATCTCAAAGTTGACCTTCGCGGGGTCGGTGTTCTTTTCAAGCAGTTCCCAGGGCATCGTGCCATCGATCGGCGTGAACTCAGGCGTGTGGTTGTGATAGGCAAACTTCATCCCTGCGGCGTTGACCTTTTCGCCGATCTGGTTGAACTGGTCTGCCACCCATTTCCAGTCGTCGAGAGTCAACGGCCCGCGCCCCGCGGTGGGGTCCCGATGCATTGCCGAACTGCACACCATGTACTGAAGGCCGAGTGCCTTTGCATAAGCGATGTTGTCATCCAGCTTGGGCTTCAACGTACCCAATGGATAATGCGCACTCACGCAGTTCAATCCGGCAGCCTGCATCGCGGCCTTCACTTCTTCGACCGAGTGATCGTAAAAGCCTGCGGCCTCGACTTCCTTATAGCCGAGTGCGCCGACCTGTTTCAGCGTGCCGGCGAAATCGGTGGGCAGCATTGTGCGCACGGAATAGAGTTGCATGCCGAGAGGAAGGCCGAGAGGATAGGCCCGAGCAAGTTTGGTGGCGGCGAGCGTAGCGGCGGATAGGGCGATGAAGTGGCGGCGGCTTAACGAGTGAGAGAGCATAGAGCGAAGACACCTCAAAAATCGGTTTATCGAAACAGCGTAATACTACACGGGGCACGAATTTTTCGCGATTCGCGCGGGCCGAGCTTCAGAGTGGGCTTACGCAGAGGAGCAAGGATGGATGAACTGGAGCGGGTTCTGATCGGCAACGGCGCGGCCGCGCCTGCCGCGTACATCGTCGAGGGCATCAGCAATGACTTGGCTCATCGCGAGATCGCGGGAGCTCCACGCACGATCTATGAAGAGGTGTGGCATATCGCTTTCTGGCTGCAGATTACGCTGGAATGGAATGATGGGGTTGAGACCCCTTATCCGGAGCATGCTTCGGAGGGATTTCCTGCTCCGGCGGATATCGAAAAGGAGAGCTGGTCTGAACTTTGCCAGCGATTCCTGCTTGGTCTCGGTCTGGCGGCAGCCACGGTTCGCAACCCGGCGAAGCTGGCAAGAGTGGTGCGGTGTCCATCGTCGCCGGGAGCTCCTGTTCGCAGCATGACGGTGCGCGAACAACTGGAGAGCCTGGCGGCGCACAACGCGTATCACTTCGGACGGATTGTTCTGATGAGACAGATGGCGGGCGCGTGGCCTCCGCCGTCGGGCGGCGATAGCTGGTAGTTGCGGAGTTACAAGGAGAAGGCAGGCGAGAGTCCGTGCTCGTCGCCTGCCTCTTTCTTCACTACTGCTTCGGCTTCCAGAAGTCCGGATCGGCTTTAACGAAGGCGTCTGTTGGGTAGCTCATCTTCGGGTCGATTGCGAAGAGATTGGTCTGTTCGGATTCGACGCACACGGCTTCCAGGGCCTCCAACTTTTTCATGCCGTCTTCGCCCATGGCTGCTTCGAAGCGTTTTCCCGAGGCGAACATCGAGTCAATATCATCGCCCGACTTGATCGTGGTGATGAAGATGAAGCCGTCGCCGGGCGAGCCGTAGGCCTCCTGATAGGCGCCCCAATGCGCTTCGGGAACGCCCTTTTTGTAGCCGGCGATGACCAGCTTCATGAGGTCCTCCCAGTCTTTGTCATGGCCCGGTTTGACGCGAAACTGGGTGATTTCCTCGTACCGCGCGCCGACGCGAAAGCCGGGGTTCAGGCTCATGTCGTCGCGTAGAACCCACACGCTCTCATCGGTCGAAGAGAGCAGGTCGCCATCGGCGACATAGGCTGCGTCGAGCGCGGCGCTCAAGGAACTGTCCGAGCCGATAGCCTTATTCTCGGCTTCCCACGCTGCAAACGTCGGGTAGGCGTAGAGAAACAGGGCACGCTGCGGTCCCGAAAGCGAGGTCACCGCATAGTAGCGCGAAGAGATCTTGCTTGCGGCGGAGGCGCTGACGAAGGCCGCCTCGGTCTTTTCATGGGCGCTGTGGTCCCGGCCAGGTTTGGTGAATTCGCGAGCAACGACGAGGATTTTGTTGGTGGGAATGACGCTGGCGTCTTGAGCGAAGGCGGCGACAGAGGCGCCGCTCGACAAGAGAAGCAGCAAGGGGAGTGAGGTAGCAAGGCGTGCGGATGGCAGCTTCATTGAGGTCGTTCTCCTGGGGAACTATCGGTGGTCGAGGAAGGGACGCGGTCGGCGGGCCCAGATGTTCGCTCTGAGAGAGCTGCGCCAGCTGCAATGCGGAGAGGAAGGCCCGGAACGATCTTGTGCCTTGTAGTCCGAAGCGGGTGTTTCCCGGAGAGATGCGGCAGTTATGCAGATATGGTGGGAATCTTAGGAACTGCGGTGGGTGATTGCAAAGGAATTCTTCTTGGCGGGAAGGAGTTTGACAGTTATGGGCCGTTTTGGGACACATTACCCATATACCTCGCCTCTGAATGCGGTAGTTATCGCCCTATTCTTGGCTGCTCAGTAATAAATTGCTGCCCTCTGCTGCCATTCGTCTGGATTCCTTGCGGATACATCGGATATAGTCGGTTGCTACATTCAACAGTAAGCCGGAGGGAATCGTGGGCGTTCCGCAAGAACACTACGCACTTGGCCGCTCGCCGCAGGAGTATGCGCGCCTCGCCAGACAGGCTGAGATCATGAAGCCAATGACGCGGCGCCTATTTGTCGATGCCGGCATTCAGCCGGGCATGCGTGTTGTCGACCTCGGGTCTGGAGCTGGAGATGTTTGCATGCTGCTTGCCGAGATGGTGGGACCGGGCGGCACCGTAATCGGTATCGAGCACGACGAGCAGGCAGTGAGGCACGCGCGCGAGAGGGTTGCGGCAGCCGGGGCCGCCAACATCGCCTTCGTGGATTGCGATTTTGCGGAATACGTCTCGGATGCGCCTCTCGACGCGGTTGTAGGACGGTATGTGCTCATGTATCAGGCCGATCCGGCAACGGCCCTGGCGAAGATCGTGAAGCAACTCCGTCCCGGAGGGCTGGTGGCTTTTATAGAGCCCTGGTTTCAAGTGCCGCCTGGCCCTGACAGCACTCTCAAGATGGCAGTCACTTACATCGTCGAGACCCTGCGCCGGTCTGGCGCGCACGTCGATCTGGGACCGCGAATGCATCGGGTCTTCCAGGCCGCCGGACTTCCGCTGCCCGACATGCGCTACGAGATACTTCTAGATCCTCGCGAAGAATCTCCTCTTTACGATTATGTGGCCGATACTTTGGCGAGTTTGCTGCCAAAGGCTATCGAATATGGAATTCCTGGCGCCGCCGACGTGGAAGTTGCGCCGATCGCTATGCGCATTCGCGGAGAGATGAACGGCGCTGGCTACGCCATGATGGCGTCCCCTGCAGTTTGCGCCTGGTGTCGAGTTCGCTTCGACTCCTGAGACAAGCAGGGTCGCCACCTGGCAGATTATGTCTAATGGCGGAACGGGCCCCATTGATGACGCCCTGCTATTAGGCCTTCACGAGCATTCGGCGAAGGCGGGCAGTTCGGTCTCGTCTAGCCCACTCTCGGCTGCTTCGCCGTTCAGCCGTCCCTCAAAGAACCCTTCAACCGCGGCCAAAATCGCCGGCCCGGATTTGCATTCATAGATCGCCTTACGCAGCGCGCCGCCGCCGGGAACTCCGTGCGTAAACCACGATGCGAACTGCTTCATCTTGCCCTGGGCGTAGTTGCGGCCTTCGTAGCCGGTGCCTTGCATTTCGGAGTCATCGCCAGCTTCGTAGGCGGTCTCGAGCAGCATCTGGAAATAGGCGCGAATGATGCGATAGCGGTCCGTTTCGGTTGGCTGATCGTAGCGGCCGAGAGCAGTGTATTGCGCGATCTGGCGGAAGAGCCAGGGATTGGCAGGCGCGGCGCGGCCAATCATCACGGCGTCGCAATCGGTCTGCGCGACCATGGCGACGGCGTCTTCCGGCGTGCGGATGTCTCCGTTGCCGATTACCGGAATGCGGACTGCGTCTTTCACCGCGGCGATGTGTTCCCAGCGCGCCTGTCCCGAGTATCCTTGCTCTCGCGTGCGGGCGTGCAACGCTACGGCGTTGAGGCCGCAGTCTTCAGCAAGGCGAGCGAGCTGGACGTGGACGAGGTTGCGGTCGTCCCAGCCCAGGCGGAACTTGACGGTGAAGGGAATCGTCACTGCTGCGCGGATGGTCTCGAAGATCTTGCCGATGAGTGGCAGATCGCGGAGCAGGCCGCTGCCTCCGTTGCAGGCGACGACGCGCTTGGCGGGGCAGCCGAGGTTCAGATCGACGAGGTCGAAGCCGGTGTCCTCGACGATGCGCGCGGCGTCGGCGAGTGTTGCCGGATTAGAGCCGAAGAGCTGCGCGGCGATCGGGTGTTCGTCGTCATAGAAAGTGAGGTAGCGCTTGCGTTTCGACTCGCGCATGCGCGCAAGGCCATCGGCCGAGGTGAACTCGGTCATGATCAGGCCGCAGCCGGACTGCTGGTTGGTGATCTCGGCATCGACGCTAACGTTGGGGTCTGTATCTGAGATTCAAGCTCCGGAGTGGCAAATAGGCTCGCGTTGCGAATGAAGCGGCGAAAGACGGTGTCGGTGACCCCGGCCATCGGTGCAAGAACTGTCGCCGGAGCGATCTCGAGTCCTCCGATGTTGAAAGACGCTGGGACGCGAGCATGCTCGTGCATGGTGTGCTCGCGCGGATTGTCCCAGTTCTTCTTCATCGCCGTCTCAAGCCACTAGCTTTGCTTCAGTTTCTTCGTTGCGGATTTTCTCCGAGCGGGCTTTTCCTTCGGAAGCGATTCCACATAGATTCTAGCTTCGCTCAGCAGCTTCAAGGTCTGAGGCGACTCAGCTTCGCCAACCACGACCCACTCCCGCATGGTGCGCGGGCCCATGCGCATCGGCGTTGCATCTCCGTTTTCCAGCAGCGATGCAATCCTGGCAGCCGGTAATTTCATCGCCGAGTTGCCGTCGCGGTTCACGAAGCAGAAGACCTTACCGTCATCCGTTTGGAACGAAGCGTGGCCGAACTTCCAGTGCACTTCGAGCCCATTGAGCTTACTCTCCAGGCGAGCTGCCACTGACTGGCGCATCGTCAGGTCGCCGTCCATCGGCTGCTTTGACTTGGACTTGCTAACAACCATAAGTCCTCGGCACAAAAAAGCCTCCGCCGAAGCAGAGGCTTTTCCTAATCCGCTCTACGGAGTTACTTGGCCGCGGTCGCCTTGCCGGCGTCGGAGGCGGCGTACTTGCGACGGAAACGCTCGACGCGTCCCGCGGTGTCGACCAGCTTCTGCTTGCCGGTGAAGAACGGGTGGCAGGCGGAGCAAATTTCGACGTGGATGTCGCCCTTGTGGGTCGAGCGGGTCGAAAAGTTCGATCCGCAAGCGCACATGACGCGAATTTCGTTATAGCTCGGGTGAATTCCCTCTTTTGGCATGACTCGAAAACCTTTCTAGACGGAGCTTTTAGTTTAGAGCAAGAGCAGGGTCTACGTAAAGTCGCCGTCGTCTGATTATGCAGGCTCTTTCTTGATGAAAAAGCCAGACACGACCAGCGCGAGGCGACCACCGGCCTGCCTTGCTCCATCTTCGTTTTCCACGCTTTGCAACGGTGGCGCGACTGGCGCGCTGCTCCGTCATGCTTTACCGTGACAATAGATTCGATGCTGGAAACATGTCCAAGATGCGACGGGATGGGGATGCGGGTGGTCGTACGCCCAGATGGAAGCCGAGTTGCCGAGGAGTGTGACTGCCGGCAGAACCGCAAGCTGTCTCATGCCTTCGGCAAATGCAAGATTCCTCCCAAGTATGAAGAAGCGACGCTGGAGAACTATGACAGCCGGTTCGCCGGCGCGGATTCCTCACTTCAGATGGCCCAGGTGATTGCCAAACGCTTCGCCGATGATTACCCGGCAATGATGACTCCGGGGCGCGCCTTGATGTTTTCGGGCTCGTCGGGTCTGGGTAAAACCCACCTCGCCGTTGGAATTCTAAAGGTGCTGGTTCTGGAGAAGGGATGCGACGGCCTTTTCTGCTACTACCAGCAGCTTCTCAAGGACATTCAGAACTCGTGGAACCCGCAGACTGCAACGACCGAGTTGCAGGTGCTTGAGCCGGTCTTCAATGCCGAGGTGCTGGTGCTTGACGATCTGGGCGCGGTCAAGCCTACCGACTGGGTCTGGGACATGGTCTCGATGGTGCTGAACACCCGTTATAACCAGAAGCGGGTCACCATTGTGACCACGAACTTTGAGAACCTGCCCGCCGGGGCAGCCGGCGCGGGCATGACGCTTGGCGACCGCATCGGCGACCGGATGCGTTCGCGGCTGCTCGAAATGTGCAGGGAAGTGAAGATGCGCGGGCACGATTATCGGGAGCGCATTGCAGATCAGGAAGCCGGATTGAGCCAGACCGGATTTGGCCGTCGTTAGACGGCGGCCGAGAGCACCAGAAGCAGAACGGCGATAATCGTCGCGCCCTGGTAGACATAGCCGGCGACAACGCGGCTTCGCGGTTGCGGGTTCGCTGAATGCGAGTTGTTGGAGATCGCGGTCATCGTGAAGTGCGCCTTGGCCCTCGATGAGGCCTGAATTACCAGTGGAACGGACCGAAGGCCGAACTGGTTTCTTCGGACCTTGATTCTGGCACTTTTCTTGAGTGGATTCACGTTAAATTCGGCCTTAATCAGTAACCATAGTGATCCCAGGGCCTCACGGCCTTAACTCTGATCCGCCGAAGTCGTTGTGGCGGGGAGCGGGGCGAGACCGCTCATTCAAGCCGCGTCATCGAGCCTTCTACTAAAATCGGAAGCTATGGCTGAGTTGAAGCACAACGACGACCCGGAACTGAAATTTACCCAGTCCACGACCGAACCGACTTCATGGCTGCCGTGGGCGATCGCCGGCGTGGTGATAGCGGTCGGCCTGGGTCTGCTGATTGCGTTTGGCGGCCATAGGACCTCAACGACCGTGGGGACCGGGCCCGGAATGGCGCCGCCTGACCCTTACGCCTCGAATCTGGCGATCACCGACCTCAAGATGAGCGAAGCGAGCAATTTCGCCGGCGGCAAGGTGACTTATCTTGATGGAAAGATCGCCAACCATGGTACCCAGACGCTGACCGCCATCACCGTGCAGGTGGCCTTCCGCAATGACTTGAAGGAGATCGCCCAGAAGGAGACGTTGCCGCTGAGCCTCATTCGCACCCGGGAACCGTATGTGGATACGCAGCCGGTCAGCGCCTCCCCTCTGAAGCCGGGTGGAGAAAGCGAGTTCCGGCTCATCTTCGACAGTTTGGCGCCGGACTGGAACCAACAGTATCCCGAGGTGAGGGTGGTGCACGTTGTAGGACAGGCCTCAACAAAGTAACCATGGCCGTCTAGCCTGCCTGCCGAGTAGAAATTTCGTGATCGTGGCGCAAAAGTTCCCCTTTTCTTGCCTCCTCGACGACACGCGTTGGCGGGCGAAAAGACTCCGATGATATGGCTATATGCATGATGTTATTGCACTTACTAGCGATCAGGAGGGCGGCAGGGTTTTTTGGCGACTCAAATGCTATAAGACATTGTGAGAAGCATGATCGGCTCCGGCAGATGGCTTCGAGAGATTTGCGTCCTCACAAAATAAATAGATAGAGGATCGCAACCAAGCTCTCACACAACGAGAGAACCAAGGCAGATTGGCCCCTCACCTGAGGGGCCCTTTTTTTGCTGCCGACACCAAGGATTATTGCGGATTATTGCGCTGTGGCGTGGATCGCGAGCAGAGTCTCGAGTAGCGGCCGGAGCAGATCGAGGCGGAGCGCGTTTGCGCCGTCGGATTTGGCATTCGCCGGGTCGTCGTGGACCTCGAGGAATAATCCGTCAATACCGGCCGCAACCGCGGCGCGAGCGAGCAGGGGGATAAACTCCGGCTGGCCGCCGGAGACTCCGTTTGCAGCCGACGGAGTCTGAACGGAGTGAGTGCCGTCGAAGACGACCGGCGCCATTTGGCGCATGATCGCCAGGGAGCGCATGTCCACGACGAGGTTGTTGTAGCCGAAGCTGCTTCCGCGTTCGGTGAGGAAGATGCGGTGATTTCCGGTCGACTCGACCTTTTCGACAGTGTGCTTCAGGTCCCAGGGAGCGACGAACTGGCCCTTCTTGACGTTGATTGCGCGTCCGGTTTTTCCCGCGGCGACTAAGAGGTCGGTCTGGCGGCAGAGGAAGGCGGGGATTTGCAGGACGTCGACGGCCTCGGCGGCGACTTCGCAGTGGCCGGGTTCGTGGACGTCGGTGAGAACGGGAAGTCCGGTCGATTCGGCGAGACGGCGGAGGATCTTGGTGCCTTCGATGAGGCCGGGGCCGCGAAAGCTGTGGACGGACGTCCGATTTGCCTTGTCGTAGGAGGCCTTGAAGATATAGGGAACGCCGAGGTCGGCGGCGATGCGCTGGATCGCGTCTGCCATCTTGCGGACATGGGTTTCGCTCTCGATGACGCAGGGGCCGGCGATGAGAAAGAGCTTGGATTTGCCGCCGACGCGGCCGACGGGAACATTGGCGATCTCGAAGTCTTGAATCACAGCAACTATGAGAGCACAAATGATGGCTAGTGCGGTAACTGCCTTCAGGATGTGCGGTTTATCGCAGCGAGCGGCAGCGTTGCGAGAGTATAGTTCCTCCGTCACAGTTTTCGGTCAGTGCGGAGGTGGCTGTTATGAACATTGCTTGGGTGGCGCGTGGATTATTGCTGTGCGGGGCGGTCTCATCGGTATGGGTGGCGATGGAGGCCCAGGATGCCGCGGCGCCTTTTGTGGTTCCACCCGACTTGATGGGGAAGACGAATCCGGTCAAGCCGACGCCCGAGGGTCTGGCCCATGCCAAGAAGGTTTACGGCTACGACTGCGCTATATGCCATGGCGCAAACGGCGACGGCAAGGGCGATATTGCCTCGTCGATGAAAACGCCGATGAAGGACTTCGCCGATCCTTCGGTGCAGGGCAAGTCGGATGGAGAGCTGTTCTACATCATCCAGAAGGGGAAGGGCGAGATGCCTCCTGAGGGCGACCGGGGCAAGCCGGATGACATGTGGAACCTGGTTTCGTACATCAGGACGTTCAAGAAATAGCGCGATGAGAAGGGCAGATATCACCGTTCGCTGCCGTTGAGCTTACCTCGATGCTGCGGGTGCAGCCTCGTAGGGGAGATTCTGCAAGATCGCTTTGCCGTTGACGTAATCGATCTTCCAGATGCGGTCGAATTGGTCCTCGGGCCAGGGGTCGTACGGGGGTTTGGCCCCGAGGGCGGCGGCGAGCTGAGGGATCTTTCCGTGATGCCAGCTTATGAGGACTACTTTTCCGGCGTATTTTCCGCTGAGGAGTTCGGCGGCGAGGTCGGCGTAGTCGTGGTCTTTGAAGTCCTGATTGACTTGGAGATGCAGCGCGTCTGCCAGCGGGATCACCGTGAGCGCAGAACGGTTGGAGTGGTGGCTGAGGGCGGCGGCGAAGATGTATTGGGGCGTCGGGAGGTCGGGTCTTACTCCGAGCGGCATGAAGTCTTTGAGGAGGAGTTGTGCGCGGGCGTAGCCTTCCGTAGAGAGGTCGGGGTTCCCTTCGGTCGGTTTTTCGGCGTGGCGGATGATGAGGATGGTGGCTGGGGGGGTCGCATTTTCAGCGGCGGTGGAATGAGCGCTGGTGGCGGGCAAGCTTTGGCAGCCGGGCAGCGTGAGGGCCAACCAGAAGGTGAGGATGGTGGAGAGCCGAAAGCTGGTTCGCGCTGAGGCCATCGTAAAAGGATAGCGGGCAAGGATAGCCGCGGCTAATCTCCCGCAGTGATCACCACTTCGCCGAAGTGGAACTCTTCCGATTGTTTGATCTTTGGCTTGTGCTCGAGGATGACTTCTCCGGTGGGCGGGAAGGCGAAGTTGTATTCCTCATAGCAAGGGCCGCAGAGCCAGAAGTGTTCGAGGACCTGTTGTTCGTCTTTGCCGGTGATGACCCGGACGACGCGTCCATCACGGAGGTAGTGGAGTTTTCTTCTGCAGTCTGGATTGAAGCAACGGTCGATCATCGTACTTGCCCCTTCCATTTAGTCCGATGCATTGGAGGCTTTGAGGGTAGGCTTGCGTGGGGTTGGAATGCAAGTTGGTGGGAGGGGAGGAAGACTGCCTGCGGCGCCAGTATGTCGACGAGGGGTACTTCCGCAGCCAGCACTCTCAACTGCGGGGGCGGCGGTGAGGCGGGGGATCGAGGCCAAGAATTGTCGCGGGTTTAATCCGCGGGTATCGTTTCGCGCTGGGCCGCTCCTTCCAGAGTTCCCACCACTTGCGTGGGTGTAGGCCGCTGCTCTTCTCCCGCCGCGCCAATCTCTCTTCGATCTCTTCGACGGACATGAACGGCTTTTTTGTCGGGCCGTCTTCGAGAACATGAAACTCGTAAGCGACAAAATGGGGCGCGCTTCCGATGGAATGGTTCGCAGTGGCGACAAAGTCGGACGACGCTCGGTTGAGATACACCTCCAGGTGAGTGGCCTGAAGCAGTTTCTTTTGCTGGATGCCGGAAGGTCCGCCAAAGAATCCATCCGTCGGCGAAAGCATGGGTATCGAAAACAGGGCTTCGCCTTCGCGCCAGGAACAGCGGCGGAGGCCAAAGAAGCGAACCGCGCGTCCGTGGATCGGGACATCGACAGAGTGGTAGAAAGACCCTTTAAGCGGTGCGGTTGCCTCTTCGATGGACTGTCGAAGAGCATGCCGGTCGAGCTCGACCTGCAAGTGATAGACGGCGTCCTTGCGCAGCCTGAGACTCTCTCTGTCGAGGATAGTCCGATCCATCATGTTCGTTATTATCCTCCACATGGAGGAGATAGATCAGATTCCGGCTTTGATCTCTTCGCGGAGGATGCGGCGGAGGGTTTCTTCGAGCTGGGGGGCTTTGCCTTCGACGTGGTGGCGGAGGGCTTCGTTGATGAGGGTCTGGTAGCCGATGGCTCCGCCGGAGGCGTCGGCTTCTTTGAGGAAGTGGTCGATGAGGTCTTCGTCGAGGCGGATGGTGATGCGGGTCTTGCCTTTTTGCTCCGGTTCGGGTGGAGCGATTCGTGTGCGCTTTCCTTTGCTGAAATCGTACTGGTCTTTCATCGGTTTTGCGTCAACGTTGAAATTCCCGAGAGGACGACGGGCTCGCGGTCGGGAAACTGGGCCACGAGCGACAGCTTGCCGCCCATGGCTTCGATGGAGCGGCGGAGGGTGGAGATGTGCATGTCGGTCCGTTTCTCGATTTCGGAGATCTGTTTTTGTGCGACTCCGAGGCGCTTGGCCATTTTGACTTGGGTCATTTCGCGGGCACGGCGCAGTTCCTGGAGGCTCATCTCCTCAGCAATCAGGCGAGAGGCGAGCTTCTCGATCTTGCGGCGGCGGCCTGTGGGAAGGGGCTCGATGATTTCGTTGATGTTTTTGGGCATGGTCTTACTATACGCTCAGGAGTATATTTCGGCAAAACGTCCAACGGCGTGAGGAAGGGATGGCCTAGGTTCGTGCATGCCCGTGAGGGTCGATATTTAGATGGCCTCCGGCTTTGACATGATTTGGTAGTCCGTAAACGTCGTCCACGGAGAATGGCCTTCCATCGATTCGGGTCACGTCGAAATGGAAGCCGTCTTCAATTTTGTAAGAAAACTTCCAGCCTCTCGGATAGGGGGCTCGACCGTGCCTCGCGCCATCTTGGTCGAATACTCGGTCTACCTCATCTACCCACTTGAATTTACTGACTCCAGCGGATTCAATTTTGCGATGATGTACATTCTGGAAGCCCTGCACGGCTCTTTCTGCGCCCACAACGTTCTGGGGGTCTCCATAGGCGCTTGCATGCCGCCATAAATCTCGATGTTTCTTTTCGGCTCGGAATGAGCACTCCGGGAGCAATAACGGCGATTTGATGTCGGCGGGCTTCACCCGTTCCGTCCATTCGGCCTCTTCTGATAGCACTGATGCTAGCTCGGCGACGAATGGGAGGGGGATCAGGGCTGCCCAGACACTTAAGATACTGGTGCTTAAACCAACGAAATCGAAAGTAAGGTGCGATTCTGGCAGCGAGATTTTGCCTATCGCTCTCCGATGAGAATCCGAGAATGTGAAGATCTTGCCGTTCCTCTGCGAAGGCCTCAACGCGATCCACGTCTCGTTGCAGCATTCCCGTCGCCTTGCCGTTGGATGGGGCGTATTTGATATCCCATACGGTGAACAGGCGTCCGTTCTGCTTGATGGCAGCCTTTGCCGTCTCAACATATTTCTGCGGAATTCCTAAAAGGATAGCCGTTCCCATTTTGTTAGGTCGCACTACTGGAGCAATTTCAAAACAATATCCAATGGGACTGAGACTCTCTTGAGGTCGTCCTCGCTGAGCCTCTCAATGAATTTTGCTAATCCCGCGGGTTTGCGAGCGATGTTGATCGACAGATCAGTTAGGCTCAGGGGGACCGACTTATCAGTCTTCACTCCAATCCATTCATCGCGCCACTCCACACCTTCGTTTTCGCACCAACTCCGAATGCGCTTAACGATGGCCTGAAAGCGAAATAGATGCCATTTGCGCGCAAGCCCGTATTCCTTGACAGTCTGAGAAAAGGCGAACAGTGCAGAATGCTGGCCCAGGGTAGCCAATAGAGCGTCTTTGTGTCTCTCCATCTCTGCTGTGTTGGCAAAATCTCTACGGTCTTCAACCTCCTGAAATCTGGTCGGGGGCGGGATCTTGGCGAATTCGATCGGGTCCAGCGGTTCTGTAGACGCTGACCATCGAATGGTGTCCTCGCGCCGGGAATACCATGGTTCCTTAGGAGGGTCTTCGTGGGAGATTCGAGTGAATGCTTCGAAGATGTCGTCCCGAAGCGTGGCTTGCCTATCATCCTCCGTCCCCACCAGCAGCTCCGGCCTTGCCGCCGGAGCCACAAGTATGTCCTGCCCTTCCCGGAATAGAAGGATTACAGTTGAATTGAATTGCTTAAGGAACTGCGCAAATTTCTCGTCTTCGTGGCCCGCAGGGGGGTAAATTTCCCCGTACTTCGGTGCGAATCGCGCGACGAGCTCCCGGAGTTTCGCACCAGGTACCGGACCTTTGGAAGTTTTTAGACCTTGTTCTAAGGCCGTGGCGATTATTTCGGGCCAGGGATCATTGATCTGAGTCATTGCGACTCATTCTACAAAATAAAAATGGAGCCGTTTGGCTCCATTTTTATTTCGAAGTATCCCGGTCGATAGACGGGGCTAAAATGCGGTCAGATCCTTAGTCGCTTCGGGCGTTGCGTTCCTAAGCTTTTCCGCGCCAGTCTTCGTCCCTTCCGGCCCAGAAAGCAATAAGCCATCCGTTGCGGAATTAAATCTAGAGTATCACAGTCGCAAAATTAACTCTGTGGCAGCCAAGCGAAACCGGTCGGTGTTTACTTCGCAATGCTCGCCCGATCGACATCTTTCCGAGTGGCGGATTGCCGTCGGCTTATCGATAGATTCACCGTGCCCCGGTTAAGGTCGCTTCATGCCCGGACGCAGCCTGATTCTCGATCCGATTCCCATAGCTCGCCTCGATAAACGCCCGGAACAGTGGGTGTGGCTCGAGGGGTTTGGATTTGAATTCGGGGTGGAATTGGCAGCCGAGGAAGAAGGGGTGGCTGGGGATTTCTACTATTTCTACGTATGTGGCGTCGGGGGTGGTTCCGGTGATTCTTAGGCCGGCTCCGGTGAGGAGAGCTTCGTATTCGCGGTTGAATTCGTAGCGGTGGCGGTGGCGTTCGCTGATTTCCAGCACCTGGTGGTGGTGGTCGTCGCGGCTGCTTTGGCCTTGGGATATGGCGCTTTGGGCGGCGTCGCTGGAAACGCAGATCTCTCCACTACGCGCTTCGCGCTCCGGTCGAGATGACAAATCGTGAGAGTTGTTGTCGGGTCGGAATGACAATTCGTTTTGAAGTGGCACGGCTGAAGCCGTGCCACTTCCTTCCGTCTCTGCAGCAGTGTAAGCGTTGGCGGCGAGGGAGTCGGGTTGGAGGATGCAGGTCCAGGCCCCTAATCTCATGGTTCCGCCCATCTCTTCGACTCCGGTGAGCTCGCGGAGTTTGTAGATGATGCGGTGCTGGGCGGCGGGGTCGAATTCGCTGGAGTTGGCGTGGGCGAGGCCGCAGACGTTGCGGGCGAATTCGATGCAGGCGGTCTGCATGCCGAGGCAGATTCCGAAATAAGGGACGTTGTTTTCGCGGGCGTAGCGGATGGCGTTGAGCATGCCTTCGATGCCGCGTTTGCCGAAGCCTCCGGGAACAAGGATGCCGTCGAAGCCTTGTAACTGGGACTTATAACTCTCATCGCCTTCGTGTTTGGATTCGAGGCCTTCGGCTTCGATCCAGGTAACTCTTAGTTTGAGGTTCTTGGCGAGGGCTCCGTGAGTTAGAGCTTCTTTGAGCGACTTATAGCTGTCTTCGTATTCGACATACTTGCCGACGATGCCGATCCGGACTTCGTCTTGCGGGTTGTAGGCTCGGTGGACTAGATCCTGCCACTTGCTGAGGTCGGCTTCTTTGGCGTCGATGTGGAGATACTTGAGCGCGAGGGCGTCGACGCCTTCCTGGTGGAAGACGAGGGGGCATTCGTAGATGGAATCGACGTCTTTAGCGGTGATGACGGCGCGGTCCTCGACGTTGCAGAAAGCGGCGATCTTGGACTTCACGTCGCGGGAGAGGAAGCGGTCGGTGCGGCAGAGCAGGATGTCGGCCTGGATGCCGATCGAGAGCAGCTCTTTGACGGAGTGCTGGGTGGGCTTGGTCTTGAGCTCCTGCGCGGCGGCGATCCAGGGGACGAGGGTGACGTGGACGAAGACGGTGTTTTCGCGGCCGAGCTCCTGGCGCATCTGGCGGATGGCTTCGAGGAAGGGGAGCGATTCGATGTCGCCGACGGTGCCGCCGATTTCAACGATGGCGACGTCGACGTTGGCAGCGACTTTGCGCATCGCGTTCTTGATCTCGTTGGTGACGTGGGGGATGACCTGGACGGTCTTGCCGAGGTAGTCGCCGCGGCGTTCCTTGGTGATGATCTGCTCGTAGATGCGGCCGGTGGTGAGGTTGTTTTCGCGGGAGAGATGGGCGTGGGTGAAGCGTTCGTAGTGGCCGAGGTCGAGGTCGGTTTCAGCTCCATCGTCGGTGACGAAGACTTCACCATGCTGGAAGGGCGACATGGTGCCGGGGTCGACGTTGAGGTACGGGTCGAACTTCATCAGGTTGACGTGGAGGCCGCGGGATTCGAGAAGAGCGCCGATGGAAGCGGCAGCAAGACCTTTGCCGAGCGAAGAGACAACTCCGCCGGTCACAAAGATGTACTTTGCAGACATGTTCGCGTCACCTGATTTTGTGGGGATTGGTTGGACGTGCGGGGTGTGCACTTCCAATTATCGCAAAAATGCAGGGACTAGGGAATAGGGACTAGGGAATAGGAAAGATAAAAGCAGGAGGCCAGCCTGAATTTCTGGGCCGGCCTCTGTAGTCAGGGCAAGGTAAAGCGGTGGTTAGACGGTGTTGATGGCGCCGTTCATGCCGTTGGGAAAGAATGCACCGGATGTTGTGCCCGCGGTGCTGTTGCCGTAGACGATCGAAAGCACCTGGCTGGTAGTGCGGCTCACGGCGAGGGCGTAAGGCATGGTCACGTTGGCGTAGCTGGTTCCGGCCGGTGGCGGCAGGATGTCCATGCTGTCGAGTTTGGGAACGAAGACATACAAAAGAGCACACAAATAGCGCAGGATGCCGGAGTGATTGGCCTCAGTAAGGGCAATCGCAGCGGCGGTCGCGAGGTATTCGGTGCTGGTAATCAGGGACGCGGCGCCGTTATATGCCGACATGCCGGTGTCTTCAAAGGCACGAGCGAGGGTAATCCACTGCCCGAGGTTGGCGTAGCCGATACCGAGGGCGCCGAGGTTGATTGCCGGTTTGGCGATGACCGAGTTGCCGAGAGCGCCGCGCAGCAGTTTGGTGTGAGCGATCTCGTGATAGGCGAGCTCCTCCGCGATCGCGGTGATTTGCGAGGTCAGGGCGGAATTGCCGGGGACGGTGAAGTCGACTTTGCTGCCGCCGGTGGTGTCGCCGTATTCGCCGGCGCCGGTGAAGGTTCCGCCGAAGTAGGCGAGCCGCTGACCGAGGGCGGAGATGCAGTAAAACTCGGCTTCGAGGTATTCGAGGTTGAGGGCAAAGTTGAGGATAGCGATGTCGATATCTTCAGCTGCCTTCACGGTGGGGGCTTTTATGCCCAGGGCTTTGCCGACGGGGGTGTTGTCAAAGGCGCCGAGTTTGCCGGCGGCTAGGCCCGCGGCGGCGAGGCCCAGGCCGGTAAAGCCAGCCGACTTAAGGAATGCCCGGCGTTGCTTCACTTTTTCGTCAATAGCCTTCACTTCATCTTCATGTATCAAGGTAGTGCCTCCTGGGTGCGATCGTGAGACGCCCCGGGGCAGTCCCGGCGAAACGGGGCAGCGGTCCGAAGCGGATTTTGCGTGACCGATGGCGTGCTGGAGGGCATGGAGAGGATCGCCCGTCAGCAGAACGTTTGGCGTTTGCAGAGGGCTAACCTAATCCTCTGCCTCGTGTACGGCAGGGAGGCGAAGATGGATTTATCGGGTGTGATTATTTTTTTAGTCAGAGAAAGACGGAGCCGACCGGACGGAAGGTCTAGGCCGACTCCGCTTTGGGGACATGCGAGCCGGGGGAGCCGCCTTTCCCACTGGTGATAGTACGCGCAAAGGGTAGGTTTGGGTTGCCTGGCGCGAGAACTATTTTCATGAGATTTGCAAATGGCCCGTCCCGAAACGGGTCTGGCGAGCCGATGCGCTACACTAAGCTACATGGGTCGGAGTCTGCTTAATTCACAAAAGAATGGTCGTTGGAGCCGGTTGTTAGGCCTCTTCTGCATTCTTCTGGTGATTTTCGCGACCAGCGCCGAGCTCGTCCATACGCATGACTCGGGTAGCATCCACCCGGATTGTTCGCTCTGCGTGACGGCCCACTCGGCGGTGCAGGCAACGGTGGCGACCGTGGTTGCCGTGGCGTTGCGGCCGGTGGCCACGTGGGCCGATCCGGAACCAATCTTCTGCCGCCGTACCTTAGATATACGTCTTTCGATACGCCCTCCTCCTGTTGCGCCCGCGTTCGCCTAAACGTAGGGGCCAATTTTCATTCATACAGGGACTTTCAGGAGGTTGTTGCATGCGCGCATCTTTGCGACGTGGCGTATTCGTTTTATCCGCTATTTTCTTTGTTTTCGCAGCCCGGCAGTTGCCGGCACAGACGGGAAACTCGGGCACGATTGCCGGAACGGTGACAGACTCGACCGGGGCTGTGGTGCCGGGAGCGACCGTCACGATCACCAATTCGGTCAGCGGTTACACTCGAACTGCGATTTCCGATGCTTCGGGAAATTATCAGTTCGCCAACGTGCCGTTCAATCCCTATCACCTTACGGTGACCGCGACTGGCTTCGCTTCCTTTGTCGAGGACGCGGATGTGCGGTCGGGCGTGCCGGTCAAGGTGAACTGCGCGCTGAAAGTGGGAGAATCCTCGACCACGGTGACAGTCGAGAGTGGCGGCGACCTGGTGGAGAACGATCCGACATTTCACACCGACGTCGACCGCAGCCTGTTTCAAAAATTGCCGCTGGAGAGCCAGTCGTCCTCGTTGAGTTCGCTGGTGACGCTGTCGTCGCCGGGCGTGGCCGCGGACTCGAACGGGTTGTTCCATGGTCTGGGGGATCATGCGTCGAATTCGTTCAACGTCGACGGACAACCGATCACCGACCAGCAAAGCAAAGTGTTTTCCAACCAGCTGCCGTCGAATTCAATCCAGTCGATGGAGGTGATCTCGGGGGCGCCGCCGGCTGAGTTTGGCGGCAAGACCAGTCTGGTTATCGTGGTGACAACGCGCTCAGGTGAGGGGGTAAAGACGCCGACTGGAAACATCACGGCCTCTTATGGGACGTTCGGGTCTGTCTCGGGCGGTCTCGATCTGAGTTACGGCGGAGACAACTGGGGGAATTTCTTTGAGCTGGACGGGCTGAATTCCGGGCGGTTTCTGGACCCGCCGGAGTTCACGGTCTTCCATGACAAGGGCAACGAGCAGAATGTCTTCGACCGCATCGATTACAAGTTTTCACAGACGGATTCGGTTCGACTGAATTTGAACTATAGCCGGTCGTGGTTCCAGACGCCGAATGCGTATGACAACCTGAACGTCTCGAATGTGATTGCCGGTGGCACGACCGCGAACCCAGTCTTTGGCAACGTAGGCAACACGGACCAGAAATCGAAGATTGAGACGTTCGACATTTCCCCGACCTTTACCCATTTGATTGGGGCCGATGCGGTCTTGAATTTTGGGGCCTATGTTCGGAAAGATGCTTACAACTACTACCCCAGCGGAAACGCACTCGCCGACCTGGGACCCCCGAACCTTCAGAACCAAACGGTCGGTCAGAGCCGGTCACTCACGAATGCCGGGGCGCTCGCGACGGTCTCTTATGTGAAGGGAATCCAGACTATCAAGGCTGGAGCTGTCTATGAACAGACCTTCCTCAGGGAGCACGACAACCTCGCGGTGGTTGCGTCTCTCTTCAATGCGCCATGCGTGGATGTCAACGGGGATCCGCTGAGCGGGTTTTCGGACCCATCGCAGTGCGCTGCGGCGGGCGAGCAGCCGAATCCAAACTATCTTTCTGTTCTTGCGCCGTATGACCTTACTCGCGGGGGTGGCCTCTATAACTATTTCGGCCACACCGACGTGAAAGAACTGGGGATGTATGTCGAGGACCAGATCAAGGCGAGGAACTGGCTTTTCAATCTGGGCATGCGGGGTGACCTGTATAACGGCCTTGCAGTGGCCCGTCAGGCCGAGCCGCGAGTGGGCATATCCTACAACATCCAGAAGACGAACACAGTGTTGCGCGTCTCCTACGCGCGGACCCTGGAGACACCGTTTAACGAGAACCTGGTGCTCTCAAGCCAGGGCTGCTCGAACGATGTGCTGAATCCCCTGCTGTTATGCACTCCGGGGGTTGAGGGAACGCTGCAACCGGGCTATCGCAATGAGTTTCATGCCGGACTCCAGCAGGCCTTTGGAAGGTACCTGGTGTTCAGCGGGGACTATATCTGGAAGTACACGCACAACGCCTTCGATTTCAGCGTGCTGGGCAACACGCCAATTACGTTCCCGATCGATTGGCATAACTCGAAAATTCCCGGCTATGCGCTGCGTCTGGATGTGCCGACCACTCACGGCTTCAGCGCCTACGTGGTTATGTCTTCGGTGGCGGCGCGCTTCTTCCCGCCACAGTCGGCTGGTGCGGGCGCAACGGTGGGGAATGGGGGATATCCCTTCCGCATCGACCACGACGAGGTCTACAACCAGACGACCCATCTCCAGTACCAGATTCCGGACTTTCTCGGAAGTCACTGGGGCAAGACCGTGCTGGGGAAGAGCACGTGGTTTGGGTTCAACTGGCGGTATGACAGCGGTCTGGTGGCTGGATCGGTGCCGTGCTACAACGTGACCGATCCAAACAGTCTGTGCAACCCGATCAATGGTGGCCCCTCGACGACGCTCAACGGGCAGCCCGCGATCGATCTGAGCGGGTTGACGGCCGATCAGGAGTTTCAGGCGGGACTCGAGTGCGGAGGGATCAGAGCGACGCCCTTTGTAGCGCTTCCCACTCCTTGCCTGGCTTCGGAGTTGACCTCGACGCTGGTGAAGGTTCCGGCGCCGGGCACGGAGAACGACGACCACAATCCGCCCCGCATTCAGCCTAGAAACCTCTTCGACATGTCGGTGGGGGACGACAACTTGTTCCATGGCGACACACGCACGTGGAGCCTAAGACTGACGGCGATCAACATTACGAACAAGTATGCGTTGTATAACTTCCTTTCGACGTTTAGCGGGACGCACTATGTGAGTCCGCGGGCTTTGACGGCGGAGGTTGGGTTCCACTTTTAGAGCAAAAGTACAGTTGGTGTAATGTGCGGAGTTTTGTCTCAGCAGGCGTTTTTCTGGGGAAAAACGCCTGCCGGGCGGTGCACCTAGCTGTTCTTTTGCTCTAGTTGGATTCGCTGGCGATCTGTTTCTTTGAGGCGAGGGTGCAACCAGGGCCGAACTCTGGTTGCGCGCTAGCCACAACAGCCGCAGCCCTGGCCGCGCAGCGTACGAATGCCTTCGACGATGAGGATCGGAACAGCGCATAGCGCCGCGACGGAATCTATCCCGCGAACGCCGAAGATCGGGCTGACGATGAGCGCAAAAAGGGTGATTGCGGCGAGATATGCGCAAGTCGCGGACTGAGCGGCGTCGGCGGCAAGAGCGCGGTCGTTTGTCTCCCTGGCCTTTCGCCGCTTGAGCAGGGCAAGGCAGGGCATCAGAATTAGTGCAGCTGCGGTAATCGCTATGCCTAAGGGACTCCTGTCCGGCGTGGATCGAGTGTAGAGGGAGGCAACGGCAACAACGGCGACAACTCCCGCCAGGATAAAGAGCAGCCACCCGGTAAGACGGGCTGCGGTATCTCTGGGGATTCGCCAATGAGGAGTGAATTGCATCAGGACAATGCTGGCGGAGAGCAGCTCGACGAAGCTGTCGGAGCCGAAAGCGAAGAGCGCGACACTGTGCGCTCTCGCGGCCGCATAGGTCGAGGCGGAGCATTCAAAAAGCATCCATGCGAGCGTGAGAATTTGCATCCCGACGATCTGGCTACTTGCCGGCGGCGAGACGGGGCAAGGCTGGGCGAGTTGCGGGCCGGATGGTTGTATTTGGAGCAGTTCGCTCATCGGCACTCCGTAGCCGCCATTATTGCATCTGCTCCGAACAGGCGCTCGGCGCGACAACAGCGAACCGCTTGGATGTAAACTCCTGGGAACTGATGTTGCGAGACATCGGCCCGAGTTGTTTGAGGATAGGAATGTGACTGCATTCGTCGCTCTTCTCCGCGCCGTGAATGTGGGCGGCACCGGCAAGCTTCCCATGGTTGAGCTGAAGGCGATGTGCGAGGCGGCCGGCTTCCAATCGGTCAAGACGTATATCGCCAGCGGCAATGTTGTCTTTCAAGCGAAGAAGACGGAAGCGCAAGTGAAGGCCGCCCTGGAGAAGTCGCTTGCCGCTTATGCGGGCAAGCCGGTGGGCGTGATGGTTCGCACAGCTGCGGAGATGGCTGAGGTGCTGGCGCGGAACCCTTTTAAGAAGATGCCTGGAAATCGGACGGTTGCTTTCTTTCTGGATGGCGCTCCAGCAGCGGACGCTTTAAAGACGGTGTCGAATCGGACGACGGAGGAGATTCGGATGGGGCTTCGGGAGATATATGCGTTTTATCCGGATGGGATGGGTCAATCGAAGCTCAAGATTCCTGCGGCAAAGAATGGGACGGCCCGGAATATGAATACGATTGCCAAGCTTGCGGAGATGGCGGGTGAACTTCAGTAGCGATTATCGCCACCATTCGGAACGCACCTGCGTCTCGGGTAGGACCTCTGTCGGCACTCCTGGTTCGGGCGAAAAGAGCGGCAGGTTGTCGAGGGCAAAGATTCTCTCGATGGGCTGTCGCCAGGCGTGGAGGGCGAGGTCGAAGAGGGCCCAGTGGATGGGCATGAATAGGCCTTTTCCGCCGAGCGCGTGAAAAGTTCGCGCGGCGCCGTCGGGGCCCATGTGGATGTCGGCCCACAGGGCGTTGAAGGCTCCGATCTCGAGCATCGTTAAATCGAAGGGACCGTATTCGCGGCCGATTTCTGCGAAGCCAGTCCACTCTCCAGAGTCGGCTCCGTAGTAGACGCGATGCTGCGGGCCGTCGATGACGAACGAACTCCACAAGGTCTTATTGCGGTTGAAGATGCCGCGCCCGGAGAAGTGGCGTGCGGGCAGTGCGATCAGCTTCACTGGGCCGATGCTGACGCTCTCGGTCCAATTCAGTTCGTGAATAAGCTCGTTCTTCACGCCCCAGCTGCGGAGGCGATTGCCGACTCCGAGCGCGGTGATCCAGCGCGTCGTTTCCATCGAGTTCATAGTTGCCAGTTGCTTGACCGTTCGAGCGCCGAGATGGTCGTAGTGGTCGTGGGAAAGCAGGACTGCATCGATGCGCGGCAGTTGATCGAGGGCGAGTGTCGGGGCGAAGAATCGTTTGGGGCCTGCCCATGTGACGGGGGCGGCGCGCTGGTCCCACACGGGATCGATGAGGATGCGGATGCCGTCGATCTCGAGGAGCGAGGAAGAATGGCCGAACCAGGTGATGCGAAGGCCGCTTGGCGGCGGTTGCTGGTAGATGCGGGTGTCGGTGTGGAAGGGGCCGAGCTTTTGCTTGGGTGTTCTCTCGTCCCTGTTTTGAAGATAGAGCTTGATGACTTTGAAGATCATCGACGGGCCGCCCACTGAGGTCGGCACCAGATTTTGATAGTGCTTGCCGATGCGTATCGCCGGCTTGAGGGTCATGCCTGGGTTGGGTGCTCCTGAAATGATCTTCTCATTCGATGGAATCGGAGGCTGGAAGTCTCACGAAAAGGTGCGGTCGATGACGATGCGCCCGGCGCGATCGCTGGCGAAGCCGACGCAGTTTTGCTTGCGCGCCCAGTTGCGTGACTCCTGGAGGAGCTGCCTGCCGAGTTTACTGCCGCGGAGTTCGGGCTTGATGTAGAGGCCTTCGACGTAGCCGACTGGCTGACCTTCGAAGCCGGGGATATCGCGGCGAATGGAGAGTTCGAGAATAGCGATGGCCTTGTCGTCTTCGGTCTCCGCGATCATTACAGCGTCGGGCTCGGGGAGGGTGCCGGCGAAGAAGGAGGCGATCTCCTCGGCGTGGTCTTCGCTGCCGTCGGGCCACATGGCGCAGCGCATCTCTTCCCATGCTGTGGCGTCGGCTGGGGTGACGGGTCGAATCCGAATCGAGGTGGTTTTACCAGCATCGTCCACTGGGTTGTTTGATCCACTATTTTTCGCTGCTGGGCGGAACCAGGCCTTTAAGCCGCAAATAGAGGGCGAGCGTTGCGTACTGTTCGTTGTCGTGCGAGGCGTTGCCCCACAACATCCCGATTCGCGAGCGCTTGACCGGGCCGGCCTGGATCATGTCGCCGACATTCGCGTTGGTGAGCGAGGCGTAGGCCGTGTCGCATTCGGCGAAGGAATCCTTTAGAGCTGCGACGATGGTGGCTTTGTCGGCAGTCTCGGGTGGGATCTTCGCCGCCGGATGCGCCACGCCATCGTTAAGCTTAGAAGCCGGCTGATTGATGGCGGAGCAGACATGCTGCTGGGCCTCGGTGACGTGGTTGAGGACGCGGGCGAAGGTGCGGATGTCCGGGGTTGGCTTGTAGGAGTAGTCTTCGGCGGGCATTTCATCGGCGGATTTCAGGATGAAGCCCTTCACGCGAGCGTAGTTTCCCTGAACCTCCTTAGCCATGCAGTTTTCGGTGCAGGGCGGAGGTGGCGCTGGCGGGGTTGCGGGCTGCTGCGCGAGCGTTGCTTGGGACCAGCCCAATAATCCAAATGCCGTAATGACCAATGCCGTTCTGATTCGCCGCACTTGTAGCCTCCGAGGACTCCAACAGCAACAGCGTATCACCGCAGTCCCCAATCGCCCGGGCAAAAAAAGACAGCGGATGCGCCGCGTGCTTTTAGTTCCGTAAGCATTTGGCTTCTAGTGGATTCTGTTCGATGTCCTACATATTCTGTTGGCCGCTTCGCTGGACTGCGATCGCCAGCCCGAGCCGGCTTCCATAATCCAGCTTCAGATCATCTTTAGTCGTCGAAACAAGAACACCTGAGTTGGTGCTGGCAATTTTGCTGTGCAGGTCCTCACCGGGCATGACGCCCATCTCATTCACCTGCAGAGTGCCGTCGTTCCAGCTATTGGGCACAGAGGTTGCGAACGCGTTGTCTGGCGCCTGAGGCGGACTTACCTGCACGATGGTCGCTTTGATAGGAACGCTCTTGCCGTTCTTCAACTCGGCTTGCGTGAAGCGGAGAGCCAGCTTGGAGGTGCCTGCCTGCTGCATGTCATCCGCGGCTACCTTGCCGACGAGCATGGTACCGGCGGGAAGTTCGGGGCCGTTGTCGAGGTGAACGGAATGCTCGAGACGCGCTTTGAATTCGTATCCTGGCTTGGTTTTGTTGCTATCGAGTTGGTGGAGAAGGACCGCGGTGGCGGGCACCATGCGCATGGCCTCGTGCTCTCCGGGCCGGGCCGGGTTCGTTGCCTGAGAGCCTTGCGCGTTTCCGGCACTAGAGGAGGGTGATAGGACCAGAGCGATGGAAAGTGCTCCGATCGACAAGGATACTGCGATCTGGCGTTTCATAGCGGAACTCCGGGCTACTGATTCTCTCGCGCCGCTTCCAAAACCTCGACGCGCTTTTGCGGGGAAATTGTAACAAAATTTTGCGTTGGACTGCGGTTGCGCAGTTATTCGATATGGCATCGACATGCGGCCATCGATGACGTAAAGATAAGGTGGTGACGTAGCACCGGGGAAAATTGTCTAATCTTTCCAGATGCGAATATTTCGACATTTCGCGATCGCAATCCTGGTGACTGCCTTGTCGTGGGCAGCGCTCGCTCAGACGCCGAACAAGCGCCTCATCCTCAAAGACGGAAGCTACCAGATCGTGAAGCAGTATGAGGTGGTTGGCGATCGGGTACGGTACATCAGCGCAGAGCGGGGCGGGGATTGGGAAGAGTTGCCGGCCAGCCTGGTGGATTGGGCGGCGACCGAGGCGTGGGCGAAGGCGCATGCTCCGGGTGCGGCGCCGGTGATTAGCGACCAATCCGCGGCGCCGCCGGGCAACAAGGAGGCCGCCGAGATTGACCGGGAGGCCCGCGCAGCGCGCGAGGAAGAGACGCCGACCGTCGAGCCGGGGCTGCGGCTGCCGGACCTTGACGGAGTCTTCATGCTGGATACCTTTCATGGCGAGCCGGAGCTGATCGATGTGCGGCAAAACAGCGGCGGCCTGAATACCGGCACTCCGCATAACGTGTTGCGGGCGGCGATTCCGGGGCGTAGCGCGAAGCAGTTGATCACGCTCGAAGGTTACAAAGCGAAGGCGCAACTGCATGTGAACCAGCCCGTGATTTATGTGAGCATCGACGACGGGAAAGACTCGAAGAACGATGAGGAAGCGAGCCAGGGCGCGCTGACGGTCGATACTCACGGAGCGAGTTCGGTGAAGGAGAAGCACGGGCAGAGTGCGCCGACGAGCCGCTATGCGATCGTGCGGATGCAGGTGAAGCGCGAGACGCGCGTGCTCGGCGCGATGGATGCGAGCATGCTCACGAAGTCGCAGCCGTCAGTGGACATTATCGAAACGACGGCGGAGGTTTTGCCCGGCGGGCACTGGATGAAATTGACTCCGAAGCAGCCTTTGGACATCGATGAGTATGCGCTGGTGGAGATTCTGTCGCCGAAAGAGTTCAACACCGCGGTTTGGGATTTTGGGGTGAATCCGCGCGCGCCGGAGGCGAAGAACGCGATTTCTCCGGTGGAGCTGGCGAAATAGCGCGTGGAGCGAAGATCGCTGAAACCGCAGATTCCTCCACTCCGCTGCGCTCCGGTCGGAATGACAATAATAGCGTCCCGGCCGGGATGACAAATTCAGTTTCTGAACTAGATCAGGCGGCGCGGACGGGGTCTTCGAGTTCGCCGTTCTCGATCTTTTCCTGACAATCGATGCAATAGGGCGTCCACGGCAGCGCCTCGAGGCGCTTGATGCCGATGGTTTTGCCGCAGTTGAGGCATTCGCCGTAGGTGCCTTCGCTGATGCGCTCGAGAGCGGCGCGAATGCGGGTCAGCTGGACGTGTCCGTTGGTGCCCTGGCTGAAGAGCAGCTCTTTTTGATAGGAGGCGACGGCCTGGTCGGCGACGTCCTGGGTGTCGTCGGCGGTGGTTTCCCGTCCCTGCTCGACGGCGGTAAGCATGGCGCGTTGAAGGTCCGTCTGCTGTTGCAGAAGCTTTTCCTCAAAGTGGCGGGGGTCTATGGACGATTGGGTCACTACACATTGCTCCTTCGAAAATTCATTAATGCGAATAATCCACTATTGGACGCAGAAGAGCGGAAAGGGATGTTTCCCGGCCTCCGCGCCGTGAAAAAACATTCACTGCCAGCAATAGACGGAGCCGGGGCTTGCCGCGATGCATCCTGGCCAGTAGGCTAGAACCCATGTACGAAGATTTCCACGTTACCGACCGCTGGACCGGCGAAGACCTGCACTGCCGGTGGAAGGCAAACATCGTCGCCATCGCCACCCGCCATGCCGATGCCGTGGATGTGCGGTTCGAGGTCAACCAGCGTCCGGTTTGGATTGCGATGCCGGCGGTTGCCTGGGTGGAGCAGAAAAAGCGCAGCGGCGGCGTGATTACCGATCAGCTGGCGGCGCAGATCGCCGGCCATTACCTCAAGCAGGCGATCGAGTCAGGCTACGACAATGGCCGCGAGATGTACACGATGAGCATCGCTGAGGTGCTGGAGCATCTGGATGCGGTGCTGGCCGAGGCGAAGCATACCTCGCTGCTGCCGACCTGCCGGTGCTGGTCGACTAGACTCCGGGATGTTTGCCCGCAAGACTGCGAGTTCTGCGCCTTGACCTCGACGGCGCAACCCGACTCCGCTGTCCGATTGCCTGGATCGATAACTTTGCCATGCGGAATTTCACCAACGATGCGGTCTTCGACGACACGCTTCCGGTGGGGATGGCTTGCTGGAGGTGGGTTTCGGGTGCCGCTCGACGCGCTCACTGCGCGATGCAGGACTGGTTCCGGCGTAAGGGATATCTCAATCCGAGTGAGTCGCTGGTTGTTGAAGCGATCTAAAGCTTCATTCTGCCGCTCATTTCTGCGAGACCCAAACAACTCCCAGCCCGGAAGACGCAACTTACCGTAAGCCATTCACTTACGCTGCCCAACCTGGGTCCGGTTTGTGAGGCGGGAAGACTGGAGGAGAGATACTTATGTGGCTGATTATCGGGATTGTGCTGGTGGTGCTTTGGCTGGGCGGATTTCTGGTGTTTCATACGGCGGGATTCTTGATTCATATCCTGCTGATTCTGGCGGTGATTTCGATTATCTTTCACTTTCTCCGCGGCGGGTCGCGCGCTTGATCGGCAACGTCATACGAAGCGGGGCGCTTGCCGCGCCCCGCATGCGCTTATTCGTCGTAATGAAGCAGGCTGAAGACGTCGTAGTCGGGAAACTTTTCCCGGCCGTTGAGGAAGTCGAGTTCGATCGCGAAGGCGAGTCCGGAGATTTCGCCGCCGAGTTGCTGGACGAGCTTGATGGTCGCTTCCATCGTGCCGCCGGTGGCGAGCAGGTCGTCGACGAGGATCACTCGTTGGCCGGGCTCGATGGCGTCCTGATGAATCTCTAATGAATCAGTTCCGTATTCGAGATCGTAGCTGACCTTTGCGGTCGGCGCGGGAAGTTTTTTCGGCTTGCGGACGGGGACGAATCCCGCGTTGAGGCGATAGGCGAGCGCTGGGCCGAAGATGAATCCGCGAGCCTCGATGCCGAGCACGAGATCGACGTCGCGGCCGATGTAGTGCTGGGCGAGCGCGTCGATGAGTTCGGCAAATCCCTTGCGGTCTTTGAGCAGAGTGGTGATGTCGTAGAAGAGGATGCCCGGCTTGGGGAAGTCGGGAACGGTGCGGATGAGCGCCTTGAGCGGTTCGCAATCGATTGGCGGCAGAGACATGGTAAGTGGACGAACTCCTTAACTAATATAAGCCGAATCGGTAGAGGGATCTTCCTCTGAGCCATAGCCGGAGGACTGTGAACCGGAACGTCTACCAGGCGCCTTCGATGTGGAACGGGCCGAGGCCTTCGGCTTCGGATTCAGCTAATTGTTGCACGAGTACTGCATCGACACGGCTGCCGCGCGAGCCTTGATGCATCGCCTTTGTCGAGTTCGGCGAGGTCTTGCTTCGTCGCCGGCGGCGACGACCTCGACGTGGCCATCTTCAGTATTGCGGACCCAGCCGCGGAGATTGAGCGCGGCGGCCTCGCGATGGACGAACCAGCGAAATCCGACGCCCTGGACGCGGCCTTTGATGAGGTAGTGGTTGACCATGGATCAAGGCCAGTGTTGCAGATGATGAGAGTGGGGCGCAAGGTGAGGCGAGGTCTTCGAGTTCATGACTAATGATTCCCAGTCTTCAGGCTGAATATAAGCTTGGCTCAAGATACTGCGGAGGGTTCCGACTGGTATTTCCGATTTTCTCGGAACGATTGCGGTGTCTGTTCGCTCTTGGGAAATTCGAGCGAACTTTACGTGACTGCCCCGCTGGCTTATCTCGACGAAACCCGACAGACTTCGAGCCGCCGTTTGACCTCGCGAAAAGGTAACGGGTTAAGCCCCCCCAACCTCAACCTCAATGGTCCGAGCATGGGTGGCCGTGTGGCTTGCGGCGCCTCAAAGTAGAGCTCTAGCGCTTCTCTCAGATTTGCAAGGGCCTCTTCCTCACTCTCGCCCTGGCTGGCGACATCGAGTTCAAGGCACTGAGAGACGAACCAATCGCCCTCTTTCCAGACCGTGGCTGCAAATGGCCTCTTCATACAGCTCATTGTTGCATAGCTCCAATTAGCGTAACGCGGTCGCGTGTCGGCGCCTCCCTGCGAAGATCGCTCTACTCGGACACCGGGACGTAGACGCAATAGCCGCGCGGCGGGGCGGGGAACTCGGAGTTGCCTTCGCGTCGGTGGTGCGTTCGTCGGGGTGGGCGGTGTCGTGACCGTCCCAGGCGACGGGCTTGAACTTCTGGTTGTGCCACTTGGTTTTGACCGATGTGCCGCTCCATTGATTGCCGAGATTATTCAAGCACGTAGACGAGGCCGCTCTGCCCCTCGGCTCCGCCGCGCTGCATGATGTAGAGATCGGGATCGGCGTGCAGGACGGTCGATTCGCCGCCGGCATAGCGATGATGCACGTCGATGAGGGCGTCGATGCCGTTTGGGGCCTGGGGCCGCGCAAGCTCGCAGTTGAAGTAGTCCCACCAGAAGACGCATGGATAGCCGTCTCCGGTAAGGATGAAGGAGTAGCCGAGCATCTTGTCGTTGACGACTTCGTTGCCGCCCATGTCGTGGTTTTCGACAAAAGTGACGGCGTTGAATGGACGCGCGGCGGAGACGGACGCGCCGTCGGTTAGATTGCGCAGGTCGTAGTTCGGCTTGTCGCAGACGTCTTTGAGCTTGTAGCGCAGCGGGAAATCGAAGGCGGCGATCTGCTTGTCGGTCACGGCGAGCACGCCGTCGAGCCAACCCTCGATGTCGTCTGGCCCAGACCAGTACTCGCCGACGACGAAGGGGCTGAACTCAGAGCCGTCCTTCTTCTGATATTGATATTTGGCGAGCAGACCGATCATCCAGGCGCCGAATCCTTTGACAAAGTCGAAGCGCAGGCCGTCGAAGTCGAGCTCCTCGATCGCCATGCGGGCGTATTCAAACATCGCTTCGTAGACGCGCGGGTTGCGATGGCAGAGGTGGGGAAATCCGGCGAACTTCTCGCCCTCGATCATGATCCGCTCGTAGCGGCTGGGATGGAAGCAGTTCCAGTCGCGGGGAAACTTGCCGCTCTTGGGATTGAATTTTGTCCATCGCTTCTTGCTTGTCGAGAGGGTTGGTTTCTTCTTCGTCGGCGCCGGAGTTGTGGTTGATGACCATGTCGGCGATGGCGCCCATCTTGTGCTGGCGCATCAGCGTGATGAGGCTTTCGAGTTCGGCGCGATTGCCGTAGAGGGTCTTCATCGAGCCCTTCTGGTCGAAGTCGCCGAGATCGAAATAGTCGTAGGGATCGTAGCCGTTGGAGTTCGGATCGGCGGCTTTGGAGAAGGGCGGCAACCAGAGGGAATTGATTCCGGAGGCGGCAAGCTGAGGCACTTTCTCGCCGACGAAGTTCCACCACTCGCCTTGCTTCTCTTCCTTGATGGGCGCGTCCCAGTAAAAGGCCTGCATCATTACGGCCATCGGCAGTATCTCCAATCACGAATTTCAGGTTGTAGAGCGAAACGCGCGAGCTTTCGCAGCCAGGATGAAGGCAGGTCCCTGCTTGTGACCGGCGACGATTGGATGCGTGGAGTTGAAGCGGTGCTGCCTCGGCAGGCGCTTTCGCAGATTCCGTCGAACAGATAGGCGCGCGATCGCGCAACCTGCATCCAAGGCAGGATATCCAAAGAAAGAGGAGCATTCGTGAAAATTATAGGTGTGGTGCTGATCCTCGCCGGAGTGGCGGCGCTTATTTATGGAGGATTTACGTTTACGACGAAAAAGAAAGCTGTCGATGTGGGACCGATTCAGATCGACAAGACCGAACATCACGATGTGCCGTTGCCGCCGCTGCTGGGCGTTGTCGCGATCATTGGTGGCGGCGCTTTGTTTTACTTTGGTGCGAAGGAAGGTAAGTAACGGAGACACGTCGGTGGCTATTGGACTCCGAATGCTTTGAGAATTGCGGGGCGATAGTCGGTTTCCTTTTCGCTTAGCTGGACCTGGCCTTTGGCCAGGTCCGTATTGATGAAGAGCTCGAAATACTCTGGTGCATTTTGGTCGCCGGTGTGCACGGCCTTGAACTTCAGCGGCTGGGTCTTGATGTTAGCGGGGTCTCCTTCGAAGGGTATCGCCATTAAGGAGATCGTGACCGGCAAGTCTGGGTGATGTGCCGGAGTTCCGTAACTGTCGGCCAAGAGGTAGACCAGCGAGGTTCCGCGTGAACGCTCGACGACTAAGGTGATGCCTGCCTTCTTCGGAAAGACTTGGGTAGTTTCCACGCGGTCGGTGAAGGTGCTGGCGCGCATGCCGGGTGCGAAGTTCAGGGTGAGGCCGGTGGGCTTTCCCTGATAGAGACCATCGGTTTCAACGACGCATCCGTCGTGGGCATCGCAGGATGTGGAGATTATTGGCAGAGTGACGTCAACGAGGGAGCCTCGTCGATCAACCGCCACTGGCTTGAGCCATTCTCTCCGAACATGAAGGCGGTAGAGGCGGCCAGCGATTAGCAAGGTCAGGGCAGCGGCGAGAACGAGTATCCATTTGAGTCGTTCCTTACTCATGCTGCCCTTGTGATCAGATTTGACTGCCTTAGGCTCGGCTCAGGTATGCGCCTTCTGCGGTGTCGACGCGGATTTTTTCGCCTTCGTTGATGAACGGAGGAACTTGCACCACTAATCCCGTTTCGAGCTTGGCTGGTTTGGTGACCGAGGAGGCTGTTGCGGACTTGATGCCGGGTTCGGTTTCGACGACGGTCATTTCGACGGTGCCGGGAAGTTCGATGCCCACAGGAACTCCGTCGAAGTAGGAGACCTTGATCTGGAGGTTGGGGGTGAGGTATTCGACTGCGTCGCCGAGCGTGGACGACTTGAGGGTGGTCTGCTCGTAGTCGACGGGGTTCATGAAGTAGTAGTCATCGCCGTCGGCGTAGAGGAACTCCATCGGGGTTTCGTCGACGATGACGCGCTCGATGGGGTCGGGGGAGCGGAAGCGGTGCTCGAACATGGCGCCGGTGCGGAGATTGCGCAGCTTGGCCTGGATGAAGGCGCGGAGGTTGCCGGGGGTGCGGTGCTCGACGGCAAAGACGGCGTGGAGTTCGTTGTTGTGCTTGATGATCATGCCCGGACGCATCTGGGTGGCGGGAATCGCCATAAGTAAAGCTCCTTGCAGCTTGTTGCTGGGATGGGCCCATTGATTGGATATTGGGGGCCGTGGGACGGGAGTTGGAGTCCGTGCCCAAAGTTTTATTGTAGCTTAGGGGATTGGCGGCTCCGGATATCGGATGGCTGAGCGCTCTTCGAGCCACTTTGCCAACTCCTCTTCGGTTGTTTCGCCATTGGCAATGGCGAGAAACGCGAAGTAAGCCTCTTCCTGCGAGGCGAGTATCTCATATCCATTCAGTTCCAGGAATGTAAAAGCGACGACCATCGCAGTCCGTTTGTTGCCGTCAACGAACGGATGATTTCCGGCTATACCGAACGCGTAGGAAGCGGCCAGGCGAGGCATTATCAGAGCGGCGTCGGAATAGGCGAATAGGTTCTTCGGCTTGGCGAGCGCGGACTCCAAAAGACCAAGGTCACGAACGCCCGACGCTCCGCCGTGCTCCGCTAGCTGGAGATCGTGGAAGACGAGCGTTATTTCCCGCCCGATCCAGATTGGCTCGGGCACTACTCAGCCAGTTTCCGCAGAGCATCGCGATACTTTCTCATGACTCGCTTGCCGGCTTCGAGCTGGGTCGCGAATTCCTCGCTGTACGGAGTGAGTTTCACTCCGTCTGGCGTCGCGGTGACATAGACAGTGTCGCCTTTTTCGACTTGCAGCTGGGCGAGGACTTCGCGGGGGAGCACGATGCCGACTGAATTTCCGACCGTGGTTACTTTGACAGCGGTGGTCATGCTTTGATTATAACTCAGGTTATAATGGCCTGCACCAATATTACTCCGACCTCAGCGCTTGCATCGGCTCGACCGAGGCGGCGCGTCTAGCGGGGATTAAGGCGGCGGCGATGGTGACGAGCAAGGTGCCGAGTCCGGCTGCGGCGAAGCTGATCGGGTCGTGAGTGGAAAGTTTGAAGAGCATCGAGGCCATAAGCTTTGAGGTGAACCAGGCGAGAGGGAGCCCGACGATGAGACCGGCGGCGACGAGGTAGAGGCTTTCGCGGACGATCATCCATAGGACCTCGGGGCGGGCTGCGCCGAGCGCCATGCGGAGGCCGATCTCGAGGGTGCGGCGATTAACCCGGTAGGCGAGCGTTCCGTAGAGGCCGACGGCGACGAGCAGCGCGGCGAGCGCTCCGAAGAAGACGGCGAGGCGGGCGAAGAGTGCGGGCATGAGGTAGGTCTCTTCAAAGCCGGTCTGCAGAAGCTGAGGTTTGTCGAGCGGCGCGTTGGGGTCGAGGTTGCGGACGATTCGGCGGACAGCGGGTAGCAGCGCCATCGGGTCGCCGGAGGCGCGGACTTCGACATCCATATTCGGGATGGACTTTTCCTGTCGATAGCTGTACCAGGCCATGGGCGTTTGGTCCTCGTCGGAGGAGGCGTACTTGCTATCGCGCACGACGCCCACGATGGTGACCGGATGTTTGGGGTCGCCGAGTGTGTGGCCGATGGGCGAGGCCGCCTTGAGATAACGCTCTCCAAAAGTCTGGTTGACGACCGCGATTCCCGGAGCGGTCTGCGTGTCCGAGTCGCGAATGTCACGGCCGGCAAGGACTGGAATTCCAAGCGTGGCGAAGAAGTCCGCTCCGACGTTGTTGCTTTTGAGTATGTTCTTGCCGCCGTCCCAAGCGTAAGGCCATCCATCGATAGTCGGGAGGGTCTGGGCCGACCAGCCGGTTCCGGGACGAAGTCCGGCGAGAGTTACCGATTGCACGCCGGGCAGAGTGCGGAGGCGTTCGGTGAGTTGTGTGTAGAAAGCCAGCGATTGGGCGTAGTCATGCGCGCCCACTGGATGCACTCCGAAGGCTAACACCCGGTCGGCCCTCATGCCGAGGTCGACGTTCTGGTAGTTGCGGAGGGTGCGCAGCAGCAGACCCGAGGCGAAGAGCAGCACGACGCAGAAGGCCATCTGCATGGCAATGAGGGCTTTTCCGGTGACCATGCGGTTGCGGGTGCTTGTGGTTTGTGTGCCGGACGACTTCAGCACCAAGCCGATTTGTGCGCCAGCCGCCGCCCGCAGTGGTGCAAGTCCAAAGAGCACCGCCGAGAGCGCTGAGACGGCGAGAGTGAAGAACAACACCGGCTTGTCGGGCGCGAGGCTGACTTCCAGCTCCGACCAGATGGCGAGCAGGCGCGTGGCTTCGACGGCGAAAAGCCAGCCGAGAAGGCCGCCGACGGTGACCAGAATCGCGCTCTCCGCGAGCAACTGGCGGAAGAGCGGCCAGCGGCTTGCGCCGAGCGCGAGGCGGAGTGCAAATTCGCGTTCGCGAGTCGAGTTACGGGCGACGAGCAGCATGACGATGTTGACGCAGGCTATGACCAGAACCAGCGCTACCATGCCCATGAGTACACGTAGGGGATCGCGGTATTGGCTGCTGGAGGTCCCGAGTCCCTGAGCTGAGACTAGCTTCAACTCCAGTTTTTGGAGGTTCTTCTTGTCTTCCTGGCCGAGGGTTTCGTAGGTGGCGTGCTCGAAGAGAGGATTTATCCTCGCCAGCGCCTGCTGCGTGGTGACGCCGTCCTTAAGACGCGCCATGAGCATCAGGTTCCACCAATTCGGGCTCGCATAGAGGATGTTGTTGCCGACGGCGGGCATTCCCCACGCGTTAAGCTCCGGCCGATCCTGGAGCGGAATCCAGAGGTCGGTGGCGGTGCCGCCGGATTCCACTCCGTAGAAGCTCGGCGCGCTAATGCCGATCACGGTGAACGGCACGCCGTTTACGTAGATCGGCTTGCCGATCACGTTGGGATCGCGGTTGAAGCGGCGCGTCCAGTATCCGTAGCTGATGACGGCGACCTGGGCGTGCTTGTCCTCGTCGGAGGCGAAAAAGGATTGTCCAGCAACCATGCCCACGCCGAGAGCAGAAAAGAAATTCCCGCTCACTTCGTTGGCCCTAACCTCCTCGGGCGTCTCGCCGAAACGGACGGCGGTCTTGGTAAAAGACAGTGGAACGTATGCGATGACATCGGAGAACGCGGAACGATCTTCTCTGAGGCGCTGATAGACGTTGATACCGAAGGTATAGGGGTAGTCGCCGCTATTGTTAATGCTGCCGGGGACCCCGGCATGGCTGAGATAGAAGAGCCGCTGTGGTTCGTGCACCGGCAGCATGCGGAGCAGAACGGCATTCATGACGCTGAAGACGGCGGTGTTGGCGCCGATGCCGAGGGCGAGGGTCGCGATTATGGTGATGGCGAAGCCGGGCGATTTGCGGATTTGGCGGAGGGCGTAGCGAATATCCTGCAGCAGATTTCCCATTTTGGTATCTCTCGCGTGGTCCAAGCGTAAAGCTATATCAGGGGCAATCGGACAGCCATCCTGGAGGCTGCTAAGTCTTTGAATCGATTATCGGCTTGGTATATGCGGCGCGGCCCTCTGTTCGGGAGCGAAGAAGCGTGTCCATGAGCGGACAGCGGAGCCGGCCGAGTTTTCATTTTGGAGTTTTCGCGGCGTTGATTTACCTGTGGCTAACTGACCCTGATATCTCAACCCGGTAAACTGTAAGTACATGAAACGAGTGATAGGGCACTACGAACTCGTCCGGAAACTGGGCTCGGGCGGCAGCGGGATTGTGTATCTGGCTAACGATACGCAGCTGATGCGTCCGGTGGTGCTGAAGATCCTGCGGCGGACGACGCTGCCGATGGAGCAGATGCGGACGACTGTGCTGCGCGAGGCGCGGCTGGCCTCCGCGATCGAGCACCCCAACGTCTGCGCCATCTATGAGGTTGGCGAAGAGGGCGAAGAAGCCTACATCGTGATGCAGTATGTGCCGGGGCAGTCGCTGGACAAGATCATTGCCCAGGGGCCGGCGAGTTTGCAGCTTGTTTTGTCGGTGGGAATTCAGATTGCGGACGGCCTGAGCGCGGCGCATCTGCTGGGCATCTTTCATCGCGACCTGAAGCCGGCCAACGTGATGCTGACCGATGGCGGGCTGGTCAAGATATTGGATTTCGGCCTGGCGCGGCGGCTGCCGGTTGAGGATGCGGAGTTCGATCCGGGTGCAACGGCGCCGCGGCCGGGTGGGCCGAAGCAAACATACACCGCGCGTGGCGGCACGATCGCTTATATGGCGCCGGAGCAGTTTGTGACCGGGCAGAGCAGCGTGCAGAGCGACCTGTGGGCGCTGGGAATTATTTTGTATGAGCTGGTGAGCGGACGGCACCCGTTTGCGCGGCCCGATGGCGATGAGTTTCAGAGCATTCGGGCGATTCAGTATGCGAATCCAATTTCGTTCAAAGAGTGTTGCCCCGAGGTTCCGGCGGAGCTGGAGAGCGTTATCTTTCGCTGTCTGGAGAAGACTCCGCAGGAGCGGTATTCGTCGGCAGCGGATGTACGCGAGGCGCTGAAGACGATCATGAAGGCGCTGCAGATCGAGACCGGGATCATCCCTGGCGATGCGGCGGCGAATCTTCCGGTGTCTCCGGCGGAAGCGGAGAAGCGTTCGACGGGTTTTCTCTCGATGCTGGCGGAGCGCTTTCGCGAGTCGGCGGCGACGCAGTCGAAGCAGAACACGGTGCTGGTGCTGCCTTTTCAGAATTTAGGGCCGACCGACGTTGCTCCGCTGTATGGATTTGCGCTGGCGGACGCGATCGGCGCGCGGCTGGCGCGGATGTCGTCGTTGGTCGTGCGACCGGCGAGCGCGCTGATGAGCGTGCCGGTCGCGCAGATGGATCCGCTGTCGATCGGGCATAAGCTGCTGGTGCAGTTCGTGCTGGCGGGAAGTTTTTTCCGTTCGGAGAAGGGCTTCGATCTGAACTGGCAACTGCTCGATGTTCCCGGCGAGAGCGTGAAGGCGGGAGGCGCGATCAGCGTGCCTTCGTTCGACCTGGTCGCGGTGCAGAACGAGATTTGCACCGAGGTCTTTTCGTCGTTGCAGGGCCTGGGGCGGGGGTTTGTGCAGACTTCGCCGATGCCGGCGCAGCGCGAGACGCTGGCCGATACCACCTCCGAAGAATATCTGCAGGCGCGAGCGATGCTGTCTTCGTTCATGCAGCGGACGAGTTCGAAGAGCGACCTGGACCGGGCGCGGGAGCTTTTTGACAAGGTCGTTGAGCAGGATTCCAATTTTGCACCCGCATGGAGTGGGTTGGGCATTACGCATCTGCAATATGTGCGCTATGGATTTGGCGGGCAGATGCATGTGATGGCGGCGCGGCGAGCCTTCGATCAGGCGCTGGAGATCGATCCGGGCTCGGTTGAGGCGAATCTCTATCGCGTGTACATGCTGCTGTCGCGCGGAGAGAAAGAGAGCGCGCGGCATGGCATTGAGCATTTGTTGTTGACCTCGGCGAACAACTCCGATGTGCACATGGTGGCCGGGGTGACGCTGCGCCTCGATGGCATGTATGACGAGGCGATGGACCAGTTCAATAGGTCGCTGCGGCTCAATCCGTCGAATGCGCCGGTGATCTATAACCACCGCGCGCGGGTTTATCAATACCAGAACCAGCTGGAACTGGCCGATGAGGAGTTGCAGAAGGGACTGTCGCTCGAGCCGAGGCATCCTTTGCTACGGACTTCTCTCGCCTACCAGCGCATACGCCAGGCGGATATGCGGCAGGCGATCGAGTTGCTCGAGGGTGTGATTCGCGATGATGCGAGTATGCGGATTGCGTATCCGACGCTTGCCATCTGCTACGTGCAGATCGGCGATCGCGATCGCGCAGCCTCTCTGATTGAAGAGGGCTCTTTGGCTGCGGCACAGGTCGACAGCGAAATGGCTTATCGGCTGGCGACTTACTTTGCCGTTGAGGGTGATGAGAGCGAGGCGTTGCACTGGCTGCGACGGGCCATCTATCTTGGAAACGAAAATTATCCGTGGTTTATGAAGAATCCGGCGTGGAACCGACTGCGGACGCATACGGATTTTGAGCGGATTCTTGAAGACCTGAAGAAGAGCTTTCGGCGGAACCAGCGAAACTGGAATAGGCTGCTGGAGCGGGTGCCTAAGGAAGGTTGATTCGGCGCGGTTGCGGCGAAACCGGTATGAAGCTTGTAACAGTGATTGATCTGATACTTCGGAGTGCCTGAGTGGGAAAGCTCCCCTTCGCCTATGCCGCGTCTTTCTTACTTGGCATGACGGCGACTTCCCTCGTCGCCCAGCAAAGCCTGCAAGCGCAATTGAACGCCATCGTCGCTGAGCATCACGGTAAGGTCGCTCTCTTTGCGGAGAACCTCAAGACTGGTGAGACGGTGCAGCTCGATCCGGACCAGGTGGTTCCGACGGCTTCGGTGATCAAGCTGACCATTCTTCTTGAGGCGATGGACCAGGTTCGCAATGGACAGGCTTCGCTTGACGAGAAAATAGTTCTCAAGAAAGACGATCAGGTTGAGGGGTCGGGGATGCTGGAGTTTATGGACATTCCGCTGACCCTCACGCTGAAGGACGCGCTGACGCTGATGATCGTGGTCAGCGACAACACGGCGACGAATCTGATGATCGACCGCTTTGGCCTGGACAAGATCAATGCCCATACTCGCGAGCTTGGTCTGAAAGACACCTATATTTATAAAAAGGTCTTCAAGCCTCCGGTGCCTCCGGTGCCGGCCGATCAGGCGAAGTATGGCCTTGGCAAGACGACGCCGCGAGAGATGGCGAAGGTCATTGCGAAGATCGGGCTTTGCCAGTTAGGGACGACGGAGCATCCTGCTGTTGCCTCGGATGCGGCGCTTTGCGATGTGATGCTGACGATGCTGCGCAACCAGTTCTATCGCGACGGCATTCCCCGGTATATCGAGGGCCTGGATTCGACTGACTCGGCTTCGGCGATTGCGAATAAGACCGGCGCAGTTGATGAGTCGCGGAACGATGTTGGGCTGGTCGCCTCGAAGAACGGGTTGATCGTGATCTCGGCTTTTACCTATGAAAACGCCGACCATAGTTGGAGCAGCGATGATGAAGGTGACTTGACCATCGCGAAGCTGAGTAGGGCGATTGTGACGGCGTGGTCACCTGCCGGGCTGGATGACAAGGTGTTTGTTGAGGCGCGCCGGTCGGGATATGCGAAGGTCCAGCCTTAGCAGGCGCAAAGAGCCCATGCCTGAAGGCATCGCACGACACGGGCTTAGTCGTGGGCCTAAAGGCCCATGCTTCCCCCAAGAAGCAACCACATCCAGCAACCACGAGGACTATGCGTTGGCGCCGGCCATCTGCTGCATTGCCTGTTTCATCTCTTCGGGGGTTACGTCGCGAACGTGAGTGGAGATGAACCAGTTGTGGCCGAAGGGATCTTCGATGCCGCCATTGCGGTCGCCGTAGAACTGGTCGGCCAGCGGACGCTTGATGATGGCTCCGGCATCGACCGCGCGCTTGAAAACTGAATCGACATCCTCGACGTAGATCATCAGGTTGCCGGGGACGCCTCCGTAGTGTTTCGGGCTGAAGGCTCCGATTTGTTCGTGTTGATCGGCGAGCATGACGACGGAGTCGCCAATCCTGATTTCGGCGTGGCCGATCCTGCCGTCGGGGCCAGGCATGCGAACGGTCTCGATCGCGCCGAAGGCCTTCTTATAAAATTCGATGGCCTTTGCGGCGCCGTCTACGTAGAGATATGGGGTGACGGAATGATAGCCGTCGGGGATGTATTTCACTGCAGCACTCATGGGAGGCTCCCGAGATGAATTCTCGTTCGCCCCAAGAATAAACCTATTTCCGCAGAGGAGAAAGCGGGCTTTCCCCGATATGCTTGAGCGGGGCGAGTTCATGGAGTTGGCGCTCATGGGAGGATGAATGAACTTGCCGGAATTCTCGGCGTTGGTCTTTGGGACGTCGTTGCTGGCGGGGTTTCTGGGGTCGCTGACCGGGCTGGGCGGGGGCGTGGTGATTGTGCCGGTGCTGGTGTTGATCTTCAAGGTCGACATCCGCTATGCGATTGGCGCTTCGCTGGTCTCGGTGATTGCGACTTCTTCGGGTGCGGCTGCGGCATATGTGCGCGAAGGGCTCTCGAACGTCAGGATCGGGATGTTTCTGGAGGTTGCGACTACGCTGGGCGCGTTGCTGGGTGCGTATCTGACGGCCAAGGTGTCGCCGGAATGGATTGCGATCATCTTCGGAATGGCACTCCTTTATTCGGCTTACGCTTCGTTTCGCAAGCAGAGCGATCACGCGACTGCAGAGCCGAATGCATTGGCGATGAGACTTCAAATGCATGGGACCTATCCGACCTCGGCGGGCGAGGTGTCTTATACGGCGCAGCGCGTGCCGTTGGGTTTTGGCATTATGTTTGGCGCGGGCACGTTGTCGGGCCTGCTGGGAATCGGCTCGGGTGCGGTGAAGGTGCTGGCGATGGATCAGGCGATGAAGCTGCCATTCAAGGTCTCGACGACGACCAGCAATTTCATGATTGGGGTGACGGCGGCGGCGAGCGCGGGGATTTATCTGGCGCGGGGCTATATTCATCCGGGGCTCGCGATGCCGGTGTTGCTGGGCGTGCTGGGTGGGTCGATGATCGGCGCGAAGGTGCTGATGAAAGCGAAGGTCGCGACGCTCAAGATATTGTTTGCGGTGGTGATTGTCGCGCTGGGTGTGGAGATGATTTACAGCGGCCTGACGGGGAGGATCTAGATGAGTTCGTTGACTGACAAGGAGATGGAGATCGAGATCGGGTTGATGCTGCGCATTGGGGTCAGCGTCTCGGCGGCTGTTGTTTTTCTTGGCGGCATTCTGTATCTGATTCATGGGACTGCGCTGCCTGACTATGCGCATTTCCGTGCCGATCGTCTGACGACCGTTGCGAGCGTTTTTCATGGCCTTGCGGGGTTGAACCCATCGAGCGTGATTGCGTTGGGGATACTACTTTTGATTGCGACTCCGGTGGTGCGGGTAGTGTTTTGCGTGGTCGGCTTTGCGCGGCAGCGAGACCGGCTGTATGTCGGCGTGAGCACGCTGGTGCTGGCGATTTTGATTTATAGCCTGATGAGCGGGAATCGGTAGCGTGCGACCCGGGTCATTTGCTTATTGGCAATAAGTACTTCTGTTTGGACTGTGTTTCGGGAAGCGCGGATGCTGGAATGAGAGGTATTCCAGCGTGTCAGACGTACGTGGAATCACGACCCTTCATGGCAAGAATATTTTCTTTGTCGGCCTTTTGGTGGCCGCGAGCGGAATTATCTCTCCGCCGATTGCGCTGGCGCTTGGCATTCTCTTTGGGTTTACGGTCGAGCACCCGTTCCCGAGTGAGAGCAGTTCGCTGGCGAAGCTGCTGCTGCAGATTTCGGTGATTGCGCTGGGTTTTGGGATGAACCTGAAGCAGGTGGTGCATGCGGGGCGTTCTGGGTTCATGTATACCGCCATTAGCATCAGCGCGGCGATTGCGCTCGGATTGCTGTTTGGGAAGCTGTTGCGGATTGGCGGCAAGGCTTCATTTCTGATTACTGCCGGCACTGCGATTTGCGGAGGCAGCGCAATCGCCGCCGTTGCGCCGATTACCGATGCGAGCGAGGAAGAGATCAGTGTTTCGATGGGGACAGTGTTCCTGCTCAATTCCATTGCGTTGCTGATCTTTCCGGCGATTGGCTATGCGCTGCATCTGAGCCAGAACCAGTTTGGGCTGTGGGCGGCGCTGGCGATTCATGACACGAGTTCTGTCGTTGGCGCGGCGGCCAAATATGGCAATGAGGCGCTGATTATCGGAACCACGGTGAAGCTGGCTCGCGCTCTTTGGATCGTCCCAGTCTCATTGCTGACCGCACTCTTTATGGCGCGGCTGACGGGCAAGACGCGTGGAGCGGGAGCCGGCGTCAAAGTGAAGATTCCCTGGTTCATCCTGTTTTTCTGCGTGGCGGCGGCGGTTAACACTTATCTTCCACGGTTTGCCTCGACCTATGGGACGCTGAGCCATCTGGGCAAGATCGGGCTTACGGCAACGCTGTTTCTGATTGGGACGAGTCTTTCTCCGCGCACAGTGCGACAGGTTGGAATTCGGCCCTTTCTTCAGGGAGTTGCGCTTTGGATAGTGGTGGCTTGTGCTTCGCTTTTCTTTATCTATCGGGGTTTGATCTCGATCTAGATCTCAAGTGCCGATGGAGAGCCCAGGCCTAAAGGCCTCAGCGTCGCTGATGTTCATCACCGGGCTAAAGCCCGGTGCTTCCACCGAAATGCACGCCTCGCAGCTCGACGGCGTCCGGCTTATTCTGCCCTCTTCCCGCGCGTTGAGGCGCGTGGGGCGAGGGCTTCGGCGCGTTCCATGACGAAGCGGCGAAAGACTCCGGCGGTGCCGGTGGCGTCGGGGCCGGCGAGGGTGGCGATGGAAAACATTCTGCCCAGTTTCAAGTCCCTCACTCGTGCCAGCCGCAGCGTGCCGAGGGCAAGCTGGTTGCGCACTGCCCAGCGGGAGACGAAGGCGATGCCGAGACCGGCTTCGACGGCGCTGAGCAGGCCTTCGGTGGAGTCGAAGGTCATGCCGAGATGAAGCTCTTTGATTGGCAGGCCGGCCTCTTCGAGCGCCTGCTCGACGATTCTTCTTGAACCTGAGCCGAGTTCGCGTGTGACGAGGACCGCGTTGCGGAGGTCGGCGCCATCGACGTCGTCATCGGCCCATTCGTGACCGGGAGGGACGATACAGACCATGTGGTCTTCCATGAACGGCTCTATCTTGACGTCGCGTCGCATGGCGGGGCCCTCGATGAGGGCAAGCTGGACGCGATGCTCGACGAGCGCTTCGAGTACCTGTTGCGTATTGCCGCCGGTGACGGTGATCTCGATGCGCGGATGGTCCTTCAAGAATCCGGCGATGAGGCGTGGGAGCAAGTATTGGCCTATTGTTTGCGAGGCGGCGATGGCGAGTCTTCCGGCGGAGCTTCCGGCTGTTGCGGCGACGGCTTCGCGCGCTTCTTCGGAGAGCGCGGCTAGTTTATCGGCGTAGGGGAGCAGGGCCTCTCCGGCGGCGGTCAGCGCGACCCGGCCTCCGCTGCGATCGAAGAGCGCGATGGAGAGTTCAGACTCGAGCGCTTTGATCTGCTGGGTGACGGCGGGTTGGGTGAGCAGGAGTTCTTCGGCGGCCTGGCGAAAATTCAGATGGCGGGCTACGACGCGGAAGACGTGGAGACGGAAATTTTCCATTCCGATCAAGAGTATCGCGTGCGAGGTAGATCGCTCTTTCACTCAAGCAAATTCAGGCTTGAATGGGGCGCCACGCGGGGGAGTTGGTTCTCCCACTCAAGCCAAAAACGGGCTTGAATGGGGCACCCCGATCGTTGCGCAACCGCAGATTTCTCCACTGCGCGCTCCGGTCGAAATGACAAAGCGAGGATTTGCCCGAAATCCTAGATTTCCGTTTTGTGGTGGACAGCTTATCCGCCGCCGAAGAGTTTGGAGAAGAAGTGGCCGATGCTGTGGAAGAATCCGCCCTGCTTCTTTTTTGGCGGCGGCGCTGGCGCGGGCGCGGTGGCCGTGGTCGCCGGTTTCGTCTCAGGGGCCATATCGGGTGGGGGTAGAGGAGGCGGCGCGTCGGCCTTATAAACGAGCGGCACGGTGACCTGGGCGTGGGCTTGTCCGGCTGGAACGGCGGGGGTTGTTGGGGGTGGCGGCGCGGCGGCGAGGCCTTCACTCTGGGCAAGGGGGAAGGCGGTGTCGGCTGGCGTGGAGGACGGGCCTCCGACCGGCTGAGGGGCGGCCTTCGCGGCTTCGAGAGTGGCGGGCGGGCAGCCGCAGGGTTCGGTCTCGTTGTCGACGACGTCGTTGAGGCTGCCGTGTTCGAAGAGGACGCGCTGGCTGGGCTGGACGCGGTAGAGTCCGCCCTCGAGCAGGCCGGTGACGGTGATGTAGGGTGCGTCGGCGCCGTGGTTATCGAGGCAGGTATCGCCTTTAGGACTGACGCGGATCTTCAGATCGGTCTGGCCGGGGCCGGAGATGAGGATGCGGAAGTCGGGCGTCATGAGCACGTCGGAATACTTGCCGGTGGCGTAGCTGGCTTCGAGGGCTCCGCGGTCAAGAGAGATCATCAGCGCGCTGGATTGGGCGTCGGCGATGGACCGGTCGCGGGAGAGATGGACGGTGGTGGTCGAGCACAGCTGCAACGTGCCGCCGCGCGCGAGCGTCACAGTCGCGGTCTTGTCTCCGGCGGTGATGGAGCCGTTGTTGCCGATGACTGCCTTGCCGTTGCTGACTTCGAGGGAGCCGGAGAGGGTGACGCCTGCGGTGGGGACGTAGGCGATGGGGGATTGCTGGGGCTGCGGCTGCTGCGCAGCCGCAGCAGGGACTAGGGAGAGCAGTAAGGCAGGGACTAGGGGGCTGCACATTGCGAAGATAAAAACCGCAGATTTCTCCACTCCGCTGCGCTTCGGTCGAAATGACAAAAAGTGAGAGCGCTTCGGTCGAAATGACAAAAGGGGAAAGCTCTCCGGTCGGGACGACAAGACTAGATGTAAGCGACGCACTCGTTACAGCTCCAGGAAGTTCTGGACGAGCTTTTTGCCGTCGCTGGTGAGCACGCTTTCGGGGTGGAACTGGACGCCTTCGATGGCGAACTTCTTGTGGCGGAGGCCCATGATAGTGGTGGTGCCGTCGGCGTTGTGGGTGCGGGCGGAGATTTCTAATTCGGCCGGTAAGGTGTCTTCGTCGACGATTAGCGAATGATAGCGGGTGCAGGTCATTGGGCTGGCGATTCCGGAGAAGACGGTCTTGCCATCGTGCTCGACGCTGCTGGTTTTGCCGTGCATGAGCTGCGGGGCGCGGACGACGTCGCCTCCGAAGGCTGCGCCGATGGCCTGATGGCCGAGGCAGACTCCGAGGATAGGCCGCTTGCCGGCGAAGCGCTGGATGAGCGGGATGAGGATGCCGGCATCCTGCGGTGTGCAGGGGCCGGGCGAGAGCACGAGGCGATCGGGTTTGAGGGCCTCGACCTCGTCAACAGAAAGCTCATCGTTGCGGCGGATGACCATCTCGGCGCCGAGTTCGCCCATGTATTGCACCAGGTTGTAGGTGAAGGAGTCGTAGTTGTCGAGGACGAAGACCATAAGGTAAAGGCCGAATATGACCTTTTCGATAGTGTAGCGTTAATTGGAAGAAGGGATTTTGCCCATGCCTTTGAAGTACCGTCCTCTGTTCGCTTTGGCCATGCTCAATGGCCTGCTCCTCGGAACCGGTCTTAGCCAGCCCCAACAGACGCCGATCCAAATCACCGCCGATCTTTCCGACGCGCCGCGCAAGCTTTATCACGCCGAGGTCGATCTGCCGGTAACGGCCGGGCCGCTGACGCTGACGACGCCGAAATGGATTCCCGGCACGCACATGCCGCAGGGGCCGGCCGACGATATCACCGGTGTGGTCTTCACCGCGAACGGCCAGCCGCTTACCTGGCGGCGCGACGATGTGGACCTCTACCAGTTTCACCTGACGATTCCAGCGGGGGTGACGACGCTCCATGCGCATCTCGACTGCATCGTGACGGAGCGAGTGACGCAGAAGATTGCGGTGCTGGAGTGGGAGAAGCTGCTGCTTTATCCGGCGAACACTCCGGTGAAGGAGATTCCGATCCAACCTTCGTTGAAGGTGCCGGCCGGCTGGGGAATTGGCACGGCGCTGACGCCCGAGGGCGGGGGAGCGTACCCGGTGCCGGCGGCTGGAGCGGTGACGCGCTTTGCGGTGACGAATGTCGAGCAACTGGAAGACTCTCCGGTGATCGCGGGGCAATATTTCCACGAGTTTCCCCTGGCGCCGGAGATTTCGCCGAAGCATTATCTGGACGTCGTCTCTGACCAGCCGGAAGACTCAGACCTGCGGCCAACGTTTCTGGCGGAGGTCTCGAATCTTGGTGCGCGAGGCGGACAAGATGTATGCCTCGCACCACTACAACGTCTACCACTTCCTGCTGACGGTCTCGGATGCAGCCGGCGGTGAGGGTCTGGAGCATGGGCAGTCTTCCGATAATGGCGTGGGAGCAAAGGCATTCTCCGATCCAGGCCACCAACTGGCTGACGCTGACCTGCTCTCGCACGAGTTCACGCACTCGTGGAATGGCAAGTACCGGCGTCCCGTAGGGCTTTACCAGCCGGACTTTGCCACTCCGGAGCAGGGGGCGATGTTGTGGGTCTATGAGGGTATGACCCAATACCTTGGAAATGTGCTGGCCGCGCGCTCCGGCCTGAAGTCGCAGGCGGAGTACCGCGATCTGCTGGCGCTCTCGGCGGCGGAGCTCGATTACACGCCGGGGCGGCAATGGCGGCCGACCGAGGACACGGCGGTTGCGGCGAGCATTTTGCGCGCTCCGTCTGCGGCTTGGGACAACTGGCGGCGTAGCCAGGACTACTATGACGAAGGCGAACTGCTGTGGCTCGATGCCGATACTCTCATCCGCAAGACGACCGGCAACAAGAAGTCGTTGAACGACTTCGAGCATATTTTCCTGGGCAAGGGAGGGAATACGGGGCCTTTGATCGTCCCGTATACCTTCGACGAACTGGTTGCCGACCTGAACGAGGTGATGCCTTACGACTGGGCTACGTTTCTGCACGACCGGGTCGACAAGATCAACGTGCACGCCGATTTCGCCGGCATCGAACAGGGCGGATACAAGCTGGTCTACAAAGACCAGCCGAGCGAAGGATCAAAAACGATGTCGGCAAACGCGGGCCGATATGGCGGCGGGGTGAATGCCTGGTATTCGGCTGGTTTGCTGATTGGTAGCGACGGCACGATCCGCGATGTCCTTTGGAACGGCCCTGCGGACAAGGCCGGGCTGCACCCAGAGGAGAAGATCATCGCGGTGAATGGGCAGATATATTCGGCGGACCTGCTGAAGGACGCCATCAAAGAAGCGAAGGGAAAAACCGAACCGATCCATCTGATTGTGCAGTCGGATACGTTTATTTCTACAGTGGAGCTGGATTATCACGGCGGGCCACGGTTTCCGGTGTTGGAGCGGGTGAATGGAACTACGGACTATCTCGACGACATCACCAAGCCGCTGGCGCAAAACCCGCCACTTCCGGCCGAGGCGAAGGGCGACGAATAGCACGAGACTAAGAGCGCAAAAGCCCAGCCCTAAAGGCCTTCTCTCCGGCGTTACCCTTTCAGTGGGCTAAAGCCCACTGCTTCCACCGGAAGAATGCTACTGCGTGGCGTGTGTAACTTTTAGGGTTGATTTGAGTCGGATGAGTGCAGGATGAATTGTGGTTTGAGGTGCATGATGTTTGATTCAGAGTTGGTACACGACAGGGATTCGCGGAAGGTGACACGGAGGGTTTTTCTCGCTGGTGGGGCAGCGGCTGCAGCGGGCGTGGCATTTTTCTCGTTTCGCAAAGAGCCGGTGGTTGAGGCAGGCGGAGGGGGCAGCCAAACCCCCAAGATGGTGACGGTCGTTAATTTCAGCGACGACGGGAAGAGCCTGGGTAAGGAGACGATTCCGCAGGTGGTCAAGACAGACGCGGAGTGGAAGGAGCAGCTGGGCAAGAACTCCTTTGACATTACGCGGCGCGCGGATACGGAGATGGCCTATACCGGAGCGACCTGGAATGAGCATCGCAAGGGCATCTTCCGCTGCATCTGCTGCAACCTGGCCTTGTTCAGTTCGACGACCAAGTTCGATTCGGGGACGGGATGGCCGAGCTTCTGGGAGCCGATCGCCAAAGAAAACGTGGGCGTTGCGGGCGACAACTCTCTGGGCATGGAGCGCACCGAGGTAAAGTGCAAGCTGTGCAATGCGCATCTGGGACATGTCTTTCCCGACGGGCCGCCGCCGACCGGCCTGCGCTATTGCATGAACTCGGCGTCGATGAAATTCGTTCTGGCGGCTTAGAATGATGGAGGAGGCTGGGGATGACCGATACGTCGGAGACCGTCAGCCCGATTCCGGCGGAACCCAAGCTCCCGGCAGCACTCATGCTTTACGACGGGCTGTGCGGCTTTTGTAACTGGAGCGTGCGCTGGGTGATCAAGCGGGACCGCTATGACCGCTTCCGCTTTGTTCCGCAGCAGTCCCCGATCGCCGAAACCGTGCTGGCCCGCCATGGAGTCGACCACCAGGCGATGCTCGACACGAACAGCGTGTATCTGGCCCTCAGCTACGATCAGCCCGGCGAACAACTGCTCTGCCGCTCGGACGTCACGGTGCAAGTGTTGCGCCTGCTCGGTGGAGGATGGGAATTGCTGGGCCGGGTGCTGGGCGCGGTGCCGAGATTTCTGCGCGACGGCGTCTATTCGCTGGTGGCCAGGTTTCGTCTGCGGATTGCGGGGCGGTATCAGAGCTGTCCGCTGCCTTCAGCGGCCGAACGGGCGAAGTTTCTTGCCTGATTCCTCTTGGACGCTTCTTCGTCGATACTGTCGTTGTTGTCGCTAATGGCGCTACAATCTGGCAATCGCAGCAACACGTTCAACCATGGCTGAAACCTTGGACAATCCGATTCGATCGAGCTCCGAGAGCAGTCTAGCGGAGATCCTCGGGGCTTATCGCGCTGAGTCGGGGCGGACTCTGCTGGAGATTACCGAAGAGTCGCCGGTGCTGCTGCTGTTCCTTCGCCATTTCGGCTGCTCGTTTTGCCGGGAGACGCTGGATCGGGTTTCGCAGGTGCGTGGGAAGCTTGAAGCGAAAGGTGTTCATCCGGTCTTTGTGCATTTGGGAACGGGGAGCGGGCGAAGCCTTACTTCGATTACTACAACCTGACGGATGTGGAGCGGGTGAGCAATCCTGATGCGAGCCTGTATCAGAATCCACTCTTTGGGCTGGGGAAAACCAATCCGTTTAGCCACTTCCTCCGGCCGACAGTGGTGAAGGCCTGGATGACGGGGGCGATTCGCAGCTATGGCATCGGGTTGATCAAGGAAGATGCCGAGCAGATGCCGGGCGTTTTTTATCTGAAGGATGGGAAGATCGCGAAGTTCTATCGCTATCGCACCATTGCCGATCAGGTGGATTATCTGGCGATGATTGCGTGAGCCATTGCGACGCCTATTCCGGGCGATTCCGCTAGACCCCTTGAACCAGCGTTGCGCGATAGATGGCGCCCTGGAAGCGATGGATGCGCACCTCGCGATAGGCGGGGCTGTCGTACCAGGCCTTGGCGGCTTCCATGGTGGGGAACTCGGCGATGACCGTGCCCTCGGTGGGTAGACCTTCGAGGTCTTCGAAGGGGCCGTAGGAGGCTAAAATCTTGACGTCGTGGCCAGCGAAGGTCGCTTTGACCAGCTGGTGGTAGATGTCCATTTCGGCCTGGTTGAGGGTTTTTTCGCGGGTGAAGATGGCGTAGGCGCTCATGAGAATCTCCCTGGTTTTTTCTTCGCACAAATTTCGCGGCGGAAGCAGTCTGGTGCGTGATCGTTGACCATGCCTGACGCCTGCATCCAGGCGTAGACGATGGTGGGGCCGACGAATTTGAATCCGCGCTGCTTGAGTTCCTTTGAGATGGTTTCGGAGAGCGGCGTAAAGGCGGGTACAGGGCCGGTGTTCTGGATGGGCTTGCCTCCGGCGAGGTTCCAGGCGAAGTCGGCGAAGTTGGTTCCGGCTTTTTGCATATCCAGGAAGATGCTCGCGCCCTGGATGGTGGCTTCAATCTTGGCGCGGGCGCGGATGATGCCGGGGTTTTGCATGAGGCGCTCGATGTCGGCTTCTTTGAAGCGGGCGACTTTTTCGGGATCGAATTGTTTGAAGGCGGCGCGGAAGGATTCGCGCTTGCGGAGGACGGTGATCCAGGAGAGTCCGGCCTGGAAGCCCTCGAGCATGAGGAGCTCCCAGAGGGTGCGGGAGTTGGATTCGGGGAGGCCCCATTCCTGGTCGTGGTAGGCGAGGTAGAGCGGGTCGGTGCCGGGCCAGGTGCAGCGGTGTGAGCGGTGAGGTTTTCAAAAGAATCTAGGAAGCTTGGGAGACGTTCTGAAATGTTGTGTTCCAACACTGTCACTCCAACAACAGGCGGCGTTGAAGAGGCCAGAAACCTGTTGGTGCGTTCCAACTCTTGGAAGGTGTCACTTGAACGTTCTGATAAGTCGTCCCGCAAGAGGGCACACAGGGCGGCAATCGCGAAATACACGCGATAACGAGGCTTGTCATCTGTGTAAAAACGCCGGAATATCGAAGCGTACTCCTCCCCTGAGAAAGTTTGCTCACAGAGCGTAAGCGCGTCCCTGCTCTCCTTGAGCAATAAGAGCAACACTGAAAACACCGCCTCATCTCCGTCTGCCTGATCGTATAGTTTTTCTAAAATGTCCCCTCGAAGTTCTGTATAGTTGCCCTCGAACAGGTTGTTGGGCTTCCGACTAAACAGACCGAGCACTAAGACCTTAAGCTCGTCGTAATCTACCTTTGTGCGATAAATAGTGTTCAATACAGATGACGCGCTTACGCTGGTCTCTGCCTCCACCGCGTATCCCAGCGTCACTGCGACTCTCCGAACAAGTTGGGGGCGCAGATACCGGGCAAGGTCGAGGTCTACCCTGGTTACGGGATTTTGGTAGTTCGCCGCCTTAGCGATATCCCATGCATCGGTAGTTCTTACAACCTTAACCTGAACCATGCACTCTTCCGAGACCGGAGCACAATGTACGAGACACATCGTTGTTTGGCATCCGTTGACAATCGCGGCCATAGATAAATCGGCCCGACCGTCCGTCCGATGCTTACCCCCGCCGCCCGAAATGTGAGTCCGTTATTCCGAGCGAGCATCTTGGCAGGCTCGGTCTTAATAGTTTTGATTATTTCCTCGTTGACAGTGGATCGGGTGGTGACGACCCTGCCGCTAGTCGTACCTAAGAAATCACGAATATTTTCAAAAAACAATGCGTCGCCGTGTGCCTGATAGAGATCCACCAAGTCGGCGCCGGAAATTGTGCCGAGATATACGCCATCGCATTGGTGCCACTCATTCTTTGAGCACAGAGCTATGCTTGACGGTATAAGATGGGTTTTCTTGTACAGGTTTTGCAACAGGGTCAGGATGCGAGGCCCGTCCACGATGAAGAGGCGGCCTTCGGTCAATAGCCGGTTGTAATATTCACGTGAGGCGAGCGTTGAGTCTTCGAACTTGGCGATAATACCCTCCAACTTAGAGGATGTCGCAAGGGCAAAGGTGTGAATTGGATTCTGTGCTGGCTCGTTGTCTAGCGCGGGAAACGGCAGCCGACCCTCAGTGCGGGCAGCGCTCAAGGCCTCAAAATTCTTGAATTTGCTGATAATCGTGTCAAGCTCGTCTTTCGTCCTTACCTTGTACTTGGACTGGGCGCATAAGATCCGCCCGTCGCCAGCAGCTTGAAAATACTCCTGGAGCGTACCACGACGCCTTCCTGTTTACCTTCCAAGCGGTAGCGGATAATGTCTTGGACATTCCCGTCGGCAAGTCTGAAAGTGAAATTGCGCAGAGCATGTACAACAAGATTAGTACGACTGCATTTTCTTCCCTTTTTAAGAAGGTCTTGATGCGAATGGATGCTGATAAACAGCGCAGGGTGGGGGCCTGACTGGGCGATTATCTAACACATGTGGTATTCTTATCTTGCGCTCAGTTGTTTGGTTGTGAGCCGTTCTTGCCCTGGAAAGCTGGATCGCCTTCCACAGTATCTCCAAGCCCCTCAGCGTGATCGCCCTCAGATACGATTTGTGTGGCGGCGTGTGGAAGCCTTGATCATTCTTGTTGTTTGATCGCTTCCCCGCAAAAGGCATCGTGCGGCAGAGCCGAGCCAGGGACGTAACTTCAGCCCCCGGCTTACTGATTCCCGGCACTCCCTCTCGAAAGAAACAATTTCTGTCACGGACGGATGAAGCCGTCGCGAGACAGTAACTCGCGTCCCGGACCGGTCTCTGTCTGCTTCCAAAGCAAGACTCAGGAACCGATGTGCCGAGACCAAGGGATAACTTTGACTCAATTTAATGACTTTCAGATTTCCGCCTCGCTGAAGAAGCGTCTGGCGGCTTGTAATTTCACTACGCCCACTCCGGTACAGGATGGGGCGATTCCTCCGGCGCTTGAGGGCCGCGATGTGCTGGCGACAGCGCAGACCGGTACCGGCAAGACGCTGAGCTTCCTGATTCCGATCATCGAGAAGCTGCAGGCGACGCAGAGCAAGAACGTGACGGCGCTGATTCTGCTGCCGACGCGCGAGCTGGCGATGCAGGTGGAACAGACTTTTCGCACGTTGACCCAGGGCACCTCGCATAGCGTGGCGCTGGTGGTTGGCGGACTGGCCGAAGGGCCGCAGATCCAGGCGATTCGCCGTGGAGCGCGGTTGATTGTGGCGACTCCGGGACGGCTTGAGGATTACATCAAGCGGCGCATGGTCAAGCTGAACGAAGTGCAGATCCTGGTGCTGGACGAAGTCGACCGCATGCTGGATATGGGCTTCAAGCCGGCGATCAAGCGCATCGCTGCTGAAATTCCTGGCGACCGTCAGACGCTTTGCTATTCGGCGACGCTCGACGCGGCGATCAAGGAGGTCGTTCGCGACTACCTGAAGAACCCGGTTCGGATCGAGATTGGTTCGGTACTGAAGCCGGCGGAGAATGTTCGCCTGCAGACGTTCGAGGTGACTTCGGACAAGAAGCAGGAGCTGCTTGAACACTTGCTGAAATCCGAGGAAGGCAGCTTCCTGGTTTTCGTTCGCACGAAGCATGGCGCGGAGCGGGTTGCTCAGCGGCTGACGCGTTCGGGCCATGGGGCGACGAGCATTCATGGAGACCGTACCCAGGCGCAGCGTAGCGCGGCGTTGAAGAGCTTTTCGAAGGGCGGACACCGGATTCTCGTGGCGACCGATGTTGCGGCGCGCGGCCTTGACGTCAACCACATTGCGCACGTTGTGAACTACGACATGCCCAAGATGGCGGAAGACTTCGTGCATCGCGTTGGCCGTACCGGACGCGCCGACAAGAAGGGCGTAGCTCATACCTTTGCCCAGCCGGATGAGCGCGGCGACCTGAAGAAGATTGAGCGGACGCTCAAGATTTCGATGGAGCGCTTTCGCGTGAAGCCGATGGTGGCGGGCGCGGCGGGTCACTCGAACTCGATCCACGTTTAGTTTGTTTTGACTTTGGTTGTATTTGGCGCATGACTCTTATGGGGTCATGCGCTTTTTCATTTGCGGCGAGACTTGAAGGATCAGTTGAGGCCGACGATTCGCCGGGATCCTTCTCCCGCGGTCGTCAGGATGACACGTTTTTGGGCGAAGATTGGCTAGAGGAGGAGATCGTTACTCGGCGGCGACGCGGGAGATGGCGGTTTCGAGGATTTCGCGGGTGAAGATGAGGTCCTGGGCGGCTCCGGTGCGGCGGCGATAGAGGGCTGTTGTCTGGCAGAGGACGACGATGTCTTCGATCTCGGCGGGGTTGATGGCGGACTCGAGCACCCGGCCGCGAAACTCTTCTTCGGTCATGTCTTGCAGGCGGAAGCCCTGGCGCTGGGCCTCTTTCAGATAGAAAACGGCGACCTCGGCGAGCATCTCGCGGGCGTCGTCGGGAAGCTCGCGGCTGCCTCCGTGCGTGACCTCGGCGCCGGGGAGGCTGAGCTTGATGCCGAAGAGGTTGTCGAGGTCGCTGTTGGTTTCGAAGGTGACGGTGGTGGCCACGACCAGGACGTTATGGCGTTCGGAGGTGGTCTCGATGAGGGCGTCGAGCTCAGTGAGCACGTCGGGATCGCTCTCTTTGTAGGCGAGGTCGATGCGGGGGAGCAGCAGCATGACTTTCTTCGATTTATAGCCGCGCACGATACTCTTGGCCTTGGCGAGCGCGTCGGAGTCACGGGGGTTGTAGACGGTGACGAGCCGCTCCATGCCGGCCATTTGGGCGATGCGTTCGGCGAGGCTTTTTTTGCCGCTTTGCACGGGGCCGATGACGAGCACTTCGTTGCCGATCTTCAGATCTTTATAGGCTGCAGGATTGCGGGCGCGGTCGATGAGGTCGGCGATGCTGGTGATGAGGGCGTCGAGTCCGGCGAGGCGTGGGGTGAGGGTGGAGACGGCGACGTCTTCGAGCGAGAGGTAGATGCGTTCGCGACGCTTGCGGATTTCGGAGATGAATTCGATGAAGGTGGGCAGCGTGGCGATCGACCCGACGACAGTGGCGAAGACGAGGAACTCCTCGGTGAGAAGGAGGGCCGAGTCTGCCGACGCCGCTGGGTTGAGCATAAAGTGAGAATAGCAGTGTGCCTGAAACGAAAGGCGCAGTTGAGTTAGTGGCGGAGCCGGTCGGGGAGTGAGCCGGACTCGGCCCAAAGCCCTTGATTCACTTGCAATTGGAGGGATATTCTCTTGGCATCGAGTATGGTCCCTGCTTTCGTAGCGCGAGGTGACTTATGAAGCGACTTCTCTTGTTAGTGGCAACGGCGGCGACGGTGTCGGCGTGGGGTCAGGCTGTGCTTGAGGCGCGGAAGACGGCGAGTGCAGTTCAGACGAATTCCAGTCAGCCAGCGACAGTCTGGGTTGAGGGCGCCGATGGCAGCATGCATGAGCTTCAGGTTCCAGCTACGTTGGACCAGCTGCAGCAGGGGCTGGTTCAGGGGCGGAGCACTATCGATCTGGAGAACATGATCAGCTCGCAGTCAGGATGCCCGGTGCAGATTGTGAACGCATCTTTTGAGCGACCTGCCGAATTCATGCTGACGGCGCATTCGCGAGCGCAGAGCGCGCCAACGCTCCGGCTGGACTATCGCAACTTCAGCGGTAAGGACATAGAATCGGTGGTGCTGACGGGTTGGATCAAGGTGAAGGACAATCCTTATCAGCTTGACTCGGTCAGTCATTCGGTGGCGCTTCAGCTGTCGCGAAAGGCGCTGCTGGGCAAGGACGTGCAGGCGACGCAGGCGCTCCGGCTGGCGGCGAATGCGATTGGCTTCGACCGGATCGAGCTATCACAGGTCACTTATGTGGACGGAACGTCGTGGAAGGCGCAGCGGAAGTGTGTGTATGCCAATGCCGGTTCCACGGAGCGGGCGAAAGCGTGGTAGTTTGCCGAATGAGCTGAATTCCAAGTTCGCTAAGTTGTTCTAGAATTAGCCCATGTTCCTCAAACAGTATTACCTGGGCTGTTTGGCCCATGCCTCGTACCTGATTGCCGACGAGGCAAGCAAGACTGCGATCTTGGTCGATCCGCAGCGAGACGTCGAGCAATATCTGGCCGAGGCTGAGCGCTTAGGGGTTGCGATTCGCTACGTCTTTCTTTCCCACTTTCATGCGGACTTTCTTGCCGGGCATCTGGAGCTGCGGGACCGTTGCGGGGCGGAGATTCGGCTGGGGGCAAGGGCGAAGGCCGATTATGCGTTCGTCGCGATGAAGGACGGCGACACTTTGGATTTTCCGGGATTGCGTTTGCAGGTTTTGGAAACGCCGGGACACACTATCGAGTCGATCTCGATTCTCGTCTTTGATCTCGCGAAGAGCGCTGACGCACCTTATGCTGTGCTGACGGGGGACACGCTTTTCATTGGCGATGTGGGGCGTCCGGACCTGCGCGCTTCGCTCGGTTGGACTGCTGAGGAGTTGGGCGGCCACCTCTATGATTCCCTGCGGCACAAGCTGCTGCCATTGCCGGATGAGACGCTGGTGTATCCGGCGCATGGTGCAGGTTCTCTATGCGGCAAGAATCTGTCTTCGGACACGGTCTCGACTCTGGGCGAGCAACGACGGTTCAACTATGCTCTGCAGCCGATGACCAAAGAGGAGTTCACCCGGCTGGTGACGGCCGACCAGCCTGAGGCACCCGCTTACTTCACTTATGACGCCGTGCTCAATACGCGGGAGCGAGCGACGCTGGACGAGGCGCTGGAGCATGGACTGCGTCCGCTCGGGCTTGAGCAGGTGTTGGCGATGGGCGATGAGGGAGCCCAGATTTTGGACGTTCGCGATGCCGCCGAGTATGGGAACGGGCATCTCGCCGGCAGTCTAAATATAGGTCTAGGTGGGCAGTATGCAACGTGGGCGGGGACGGTGCTCGATGCTGCGCGACCGATCGTGATTATTGCCGAGCCGGGACGAGAGCAAGAGGCGGCGATGCGGTTAGGCAGGATCGGCTTTGATCGCGTGAACGGATATCTGAAGGACGGGATGGGATCGCTTGCCGGCCGTGCCGACCTGGTGCGGACGACGGGGCGAGTGAGTGCTCCGATGCTGGAAGAGGAGCTGGTTTCGGCAAATCCTCCGCTGGTGGTTGATATTCGCTCGAGCCGTGAGTGGGACCAGAAGCACATCGGCGACAGTGTGAATCTGCCGCTTGCTCATCTGAAAGAGAGCGCCGGCAGCTTGCCGCCAGGGCGACGGATCGCGGTGCACTGCGCGGGTGGTTACCGGTCTTCGATTGCCGTAGGAATTCTTAACCAGCACGGCATTACCGATCTGGTGGAGCTAGCCGGTGGCCTCGCTGCATGGGAAGCGGCAAAGCTTCCGGTAGTGGGCGCCTGAGCGAGTTCCGGCTCGGGGATGATTACTGGGCGAACGAAATGCCATAGCGCTCGGAGATGGCCATCAGCTGCGGAGCATCCTGAGGCATTGAGAGTGACGAGATTTCTTCGAGATACTTTTCCAGCCCCGACGGTGTGAGGAAGATCAACATCTTTCCCGTCGTTGTGCCCACATTGCGAAATGTATGGACAGAGCCGCGTTTCGCCAGAATCGCGCGGCCGTGTTCTGCCTTGTGCCATTGTCCATCTGCAAGGAACTCATACTCTCCCTCGAGCACGTAGAAGGTTTCATCTTCTTTGGTGTGGGAGTGGGGCGGAGGGCCTCCGCCAGCGGGCGAAGTCTGCGTAATAGTTGTCGAGAGACCGCCTGTGGCCTCGCCGGGGACTAGGACCTCTATTGGTTCGCCAAATACTTTGAAGGTCTTGAGTGCAGTCATGGGTCGTTCTGCTTTCATGGGGAGAATGCTTTTGCAATCAGCAGCATAGCAAAGGATGTAGCTGGGTCGAACGCGACGATCGTTTGTGCTAACGCCTAGCTCCGTTCCCGTGACGGTCGATCGTGCACGAAGAAGTACAGGCTCACAACTCCGACAGGCACATAGGTTCCGAGAGCGAGGAGACGCTGGAGAGTGCCAACCCCGATGGAGAGTCCATCAATGACCATCAGTTTTTTCGAAAGAAGAATGACCGGAATGAGAAGGACGACCGAGAGAAACAAATACGCTCTCAAAGCTCGCAGGCGTTCATTCCCCCATAAGCCAACGAGCATCAACAGGGGCGTGAGTGACGCCGAAGTCGCGGCGAACCTCAGCTCAAAGTGGTGATGATCGGGGAGGGGGTAGATTCCGGCCTTGACCGACATGTAACCCGTATACATTGCAGTGAGAGGGATGAGTAGACCAATCAGGCGAGTGGTCCTCACGCGAAAGGTTTGATAGAGGCCGAACGCTCCGAATATCGCAGCGAGTCCGGTGAGGATCAGCGCCGTATTGAAGATCCACGGTTCGCTGGAGTAGCTGGTGCCGAGCATGCTCGCAACTTGATTCGCAAAGCTGTATCCCGGATAAAAGGGAGCGGCGGCGAGTTGCCCACCGTAGTAGAAAATCGGCATCGAGGAGCCCGACAGCAAAGAAAGACGCGTTAGTAATTGAGTGGACGGCGAGTTGCCTCGGATCGCGGTCATCATTGCGTTCACTATAAAGCCAACGGGCAGTGTTCGACCCCTCTCAGCTTTATCGCTTTCATTGTGAGCTGTGGCAGGCGGCGATCAACTCCTGGTATCGATCTGTAGCTGTGCCAAGCCTCCTTCGAAGTGCCTCAGCCGAGTCGATGCCAGCGAGATTGGAGAGGGCGTTTTCGCGGGCGATGACGTTCATAGCGGAGACCAACTCGACACAGGCCCGCGCGTCGGCGCGGATCGCGGGGATCACGCGTTCCTGCAACTGATGCGCGCAGTCGAGCACGGCGTTGCCGAGATCGAGGATGTCGAGCGCCGACTCGGTAGCAGCAATGCTGGCGGCGTTCATGGCCTGTTGCCTTACGGTTTGCTCAGAGATGTTGGTTCTGGGCAATTGCGTTGCGCGGATGTATTGAGCGAAGGCGTCGGAGTCGGCTTGCGCCGCAACCATCAACTGCGATGCGAGCTTAAGCAACTTGCCTTCAAAGTCGGGATAAATTACGTCGGGCTGCCTGCGGGCTGAGACGCGGATCGACTTGAGCAGGAGCGAGACGCCGAGATAGCCGCAGATCGCGGCGACCGAGCCTCCACCGGGAACTGGCGCGGTTGACGCAGCCGCAGCGAAGAGCGATGCGAGCGTCATGGCGGCGGGATCCTGCAGCGGTTGATCGGTCAAGTCGAAAGCTCCTTCATCCCCTGCAAATTTGAATAGTCGCGCGGGTGCTACAGTGATTTGAGCATCGCCTGAACACTATGTCGATATCAGAAGATCTCACGCGCATCGCACTCCAGGAGCAGGAGCTGCAATTTAAGAGCTTCGACGAAGAGACGGCGTGGAAGCTGGGTTCGCGGCTGCGCTCGATGGCGATCGACCGCGGGTTCATGATCGTGATCGATGTGCGGCGCTTCGGCCAGCCGCTCTTCTATTCCGCACTCGCCGGGACCGCCCCTGACAACGTGGATTGGGTGCGGCGCAAGAGCAACGTGACGGCGCGCTTCTTGCGCAGCTCGTATGCGCTCGGTCTCGAGATGGAAGCGAAACAGTCGAGCCTCCTGGAGCGCTATGGGTTAGCGGTGAGCGAGTATGCGAGCCATGGCGGGTGCTTTCCGTTGCGCGTGGCGGGGGCGGGGGTGATTGGGTCGGTCACCGTCTCCGGGTTAGCGCAGCGCGCGGACCATGAGTTGGCGGTCGAGGGGATTTGCGGGGAATTGCGTCTAAGTTATGAGAGTCTCCGTCTTGGAGACTGAGCAGGTTGAAAGGAAAGAGGGACCTGCCCCGCGCCCGGCGCAGTGATGTGGACGTGATCGAAGGCGACCTGCGGGCGATCGCGACATGCCGTGCGGCTGGGAATAAACTGGTGAGTATGGGAATGTTGGTTGGTTTCGGACGAGTGCGCCGTGCACTGGTGGGAGTAGCGTTCCTGGCGGTGGTAGGCGCGGGGGCGGCGTTCGCGCAGGTGTCTTATACGCCGATGCCACTCGACCAGGGATTTGGGCCGCTCGATACTTCGCAGCCGCCGGTTCCTCCGGACCAGATCATCGCCAAGTTCACCGCCAAAGAGAGCGCCTTCCGCGAGGCGCTGAACAATTACACGTACCGCCGCAGCGTGAAGGTGCAGACGGTGGATGATGACGGCAAGGTCGATGGCGAGTATTACGAGGTAACCGACGTTTCGTTCGACTCAACCGGGCGGCGCACGGAGCACGTGGTGCTGGCGCCGGCGAGCACCCTGGAACGCATCATGATGAGTCCGGCCGACTTTCAGGACATTCAGCAGCGTCTGCCGTTTGTGCTGACGACCCAGGATGCCGGACAGTACAACATCACCTACGTCGGCAAGCAAAAGATCGACGATCTGGAGACGTACGCCTTCGATGTGGCTCCGAAAATCATTGAGAAGAACCATCGCTACTTCAAAGGCCGCATCTGGGTAGATAACCAGGACCTGCTCATTGTCGTGACGAACGGCAAAAACGTTCCCGACGACACGCGCAAAGGCCATGAAGACTTGTCGCCGCCGTTTGTGACGTATCGTGAGCAGATCGATGGCAAGTACTGGTTTCCGGTGTACACCAAGGGCGATGGCATCCTCCATTTCTCCGGCGGGAACGGCTACATAAGCCAGGATGTGCACATTCGCGAGTTTGTGAAGTACACCGACTATAAGCAATTCGGGTCGACGTTCAAGGTTACCTATGGTGGGCAGGAGATTGGCGGAAGCGGAGCGAAGCCGGAATCGGGGGCCTCGCCACCGCCGGCTACACCAGCGACTACGCCGCCTGGCGCGCCGCAGCACTAGACTGGGCCATCACTTCGAGAAGCTGACGGGAGTGAGCGCTGACCCGCAGATCTCTCCACTCCGCTGCGCTCCGGTCGAGATGACAATCGTGAAGGTTATATTGAGGCAAGCAGAGTGAATCAAAAGAACGACGGGGCCTTGCTTGCGGCGCTGGCGACCGAAGCACGCAACCCGGCGAGCGAACGGTTGGACGAGCTTTCGACGGCGGAGATGCTGGGCGTCATGCATGCCGCCGATCACGAGGTTGTCGAAGCGGTCGGAGCGGAAATTCCCCACATTGCCGCAGCCGTCGACGCCATTGCTGCGCGAATCGCCAACGGCGGCAGGCTCTTCTATATCGGCGCGGGTACTTCGGGACGGTTAGGTGTGCTCGACGCCTCGGAGTGTCCGCCGACCTTTGGCGTTTCTCCTGACCTGGTGCATGGAATTATGGCGGGCGGCGATGTTGCGCTGCGCACTGCCGTTGAGGGCGCGGAAGATGACGCTTCTCTTGGCGCTTCCGACCTGAAGGCTGCCGGATTCTGCGCGAAGGATTCCCTTGTAGGGATTGCGGCGAGTGGGCGGACTCCTTATGTTTTGGGCGCGATCGAGTATGCGCGCAGGCTCGGCGCGCTGACGATTGGGTTCAGTTGTGTCCCGAATTCTGCGATTGGCGCGGCGGCAGAGATTGCCATTTCGCCTGTGACTGGCGCCGAGGTGCTGACCGGCTCGACGCGACTGAAGGCGGGCACGGCGACCAAGCTTGTTCTCAACATGCTGAGTACCGGTGTGATGGTGCGGACCGGCTATGTCTACGGCAACCTGATGGTGAATATGCAGCCGACCAATGCCAAGCTGGTCGATCGCGCCGGGCGCATCGTCGCGGCGATTACGGGATTGGATCGCGAGCGTGCCGGCGCCTTGCTTGGCGAAGCGGGTTCGGTGAAGGTCGCGGTGATGATGGCAAGACTCGGGCTTTCACGAGTAGCCGCGGAAGAGCGGCTGGGTCTCGCGGGCGGAAATCTGCGTATGGCGCTAGGTGAATTCTGACGGCTGGGGGATTTTGTCCTCTGCTACACTTGCGGAATCCTACGAGTGAAGGCAAGCGATTGATGAAAGCCCAGCATACGAAGTCCCTGCGCGACTGCGCGCATCTGCTTTTTATTTTGTTGTGTACGACGGTCGCACTGAACGCGCAACAGCCGCAGCGGACATTGATTCGCGCCGGGCACATCATTGATGTTCACACCGGCAATGAGGCTGCGGACCAGACGATCATCGTCACGGGAGACAAGATCACGGCGGTTGCGGCGACCGCTTCCACGCCCGCACAGACTGGGGACAAGGAGATCGACCTTCGCGGGCTGACGGTGCTGCCGGGGATGATTGACGCGCATACGCACCTGACAAGCAATCCTGACTTCGACCCGTATGTGGAGTTGACAACGACGCCGATGAAGGAAGCGCTGAATGGCGTGATCAACGCGAAGACGACGCTGATGGCAGGTTTCACGACGGTGCGGAATGTGGGCGCGAGTGGTTATTCCGATGTGATGCTGCGTGACGAGATCAATGCGGGGCGTTTTCCGGGGCCGCATATGCTGGTGTCGGGACCACCGCTGGGCATTACCGGCGGCCATTGCGACGAGAACCTGCTGCCGTTTGAGTACCACGTCACCTCTGACGGTGTGGCTGATGGAATCGCGGAGGTGCAGCACAAAGTTCGGCAGAACATTAAGTACGGCGCGGACCTGATCAAGATCTGCGCTACCGGCGGCGTGCTTTCCAAGGGCGATGATCCGCAGGCTTCGCAATACACGCTCGAAGAGATGAAGGCGATTGTCGCCGACGCGCATCGGCTGGGACGCAAGGTCGCAGCGCATGCGCATGGAGCGCAGGGAATTCTATGGGCGAGCGAGGCGGGTGTCGACTCGATCGAGCATGGCTCTTACATTGATGACGCGGGAATCGCGGAGATGAAGAAGGACGGGACCTACCTGGTGCCGACGCTTTATTTGGAAGACTGGATGATTGAGTCCGGGCATCTGCCTGCCTTTTATGAGCAGAAGATGAAGGACGTCAGCGCGGTCGCGAAGAAGAACATCAAGCATGCTGTTGATTCGGGTGTGAAGGTCGCGTTGGGGACGGATGCGGCGGTGTATCCGCATGGTCTGAATGCGCATGAGTTTGATGTTTATGTGAACCAGATTGGGATGACGCCGCTGGCGGCGTTGCAGTCGGGGACGATCAATGCGGCTGACCTGCTTGGTTGGAAGGACAAGACCGGCGCGCTCGATCCTGGTAAGTGGGCGGACATTATCGCGGTCAACGGCGATCCGCTCAAGGACATTAAGACGCTGCAGACGGTTCCGTTTGTGATGAAGTCGGGCGTTGTTTATAAGAATGAGGCTGCGGCGAAGTGAGCTTTACGAAGTTTGTGTTTCGTTTCCGGCTCATCATCGGAACGGCTATCTATCTCATCGGCTTCTGGGCACCGTGGACGCGCTTGGTGCAGTCGTCGAATTCGATACGACTCTGGTCGTGGCTAGCGATCGAGTCGCAGCATATCGAGATTTTTTCCGCGAAAGACGGTGTAGCGGTCTTCGCAATTCAAAATGCGTATCTTTCGATAACAGCTTTGGCAGTCCTTTTCGCTGTTGCGGGTGCGGGTCTTCGCATATGGGGCGCGGCATTTCTGGGCCGCAGCGTCGTCTCCGCAAAGACGATGCACGGAATCGAGGTCATGGCAGGCGGGCCTTATCGCTATGTCCGCAATCCGCTGTACTCAGGATCCATGCTGACCGCGTTGGCTGTCAGTATTCTGATGCCAGCGAGCGGCGCATTGTTATTCGTGGTCGCGTTCTCTTTATTCCTCGCGTGTTTGGTGCGGGGCGAGGAAGCCTTTTTGCGAGCGACAATCGGCGACGCCTATGTTGAATATTGTCAGAAGGTCAGCCGATGGCTGCCAAGCCTCGCGCCGCGGTTGCCTGCATCCAGCGAGCGGCCAGCATGGTTCCCCGCGGTTTTTGGGGAGATATTCCCATTAGGGATGGCTCTCTGTTTCCTGGCTTTCGCATGGAACTATGACGCGCAACTGCTGATACGCTGCGTACTGATCTGTTTCGGCACGTCGCTGGTTGCCCGCGCGATATCTCGAAAAGAACTGGTTTAGTACTCCTCTTCGCCGCCGCCGTGGGCGAGGTTTTCAAAGCGCGTGCACTTCGACATGTAGGCGAGATGCACGGTGCCGGTGGGGCCGTTGCGCTGCTTGGCAATGATGATCTCGGCTTTGCCTTCGGTCTCGGGATCGGGCTGGCCGTTTTCGTCGCGGTTGTAATAGCTTTCGCGATGGATGAAGGCGACAACATCGGCGTCCTGCTCGATCGAGCCGGATTCGCGCAGGTCGGAGAGCAAGGGCCGCTTGTCTTTGCCCGCCCGTTGCTCCGAAGCGCGGCTTAACTGAGAGAGCGCAACGACGGGGACCTTCAGCTCTTTGGCGAGCGCCTTGAGGCCGCGCGAGATGGCTGACACTTCTTGCGTCCGGTTCTCATATCCTCTCGCGGACTTGCCGGTGCCCTGAGTCGCCGACATGAGCTGGAGATAGTCGATGACGATGAGGTCGAGCGAGCCTTGCGTCTGGCGCAGGCGCCGCGCTTTGGCGCGCATCTCGGCGAGCGAGATTCCGGGCGTGTCGTCGATGAACATCTTTGCTTCGGTGAGGCGCTCGAGTGCTGAGGTGAGTTTCTGCTGGTCTTCGCGGAGCAGAAAGCCCTGCTGGATTTTTTGCGAATCGACGAGCGCTTCAGAGGCCAACATGCGTCGCAGCAGAGACTCTTTTGACATTTCGAGCGAGAAGACGGCGACAACTTTGCCGCCGCGCACCGACGCGTTCTGCGCGATGTTGATTGCCCATGCGGTCTTGCCCATCGACGGGCGGGCGGCGATGATGGTCAGCTCCGAGTGCTGGAGGCCGCTGGTTTTCTTATCGAACTCGTCGAAGTAGGTTTGCAGCCCGGTGATCTGCTTGCCCTGCTTGTAGAGGTTGTCGATGGTCCCGAAGGAGTCGCGAACGATCTCAGGGATGCTGGCGAAGCCGTTGGTGACGCCTTGTTCGGTGACCTCGAGCAGCGAGCTCACGATGCGATTGAGGATGGTGAGCGCGTCTTCGCTCTGGTCGTGGGCCTCGGTGATCGAGAGCGACGAGTGCTTGATCAATTGCCGCAAGAGTGAGCGGTCTTTGACGATGCGGACGTATTCCTCAATGCTGAGGCGGCGCGGCAGACCCTCGGTGAGGGAGAAGATGTATGCGACTCCGCCGACGGCATCGACCTCTTTGCGGCGGCCGAGCTCGTCGGTCAGGGTGACGATGTCTACTGGGCGTCCGGAGTTGATGAGCTCGCCCATGCGCGCGAAGATGCGCTGGTGGGAATCGAGGGCGAAATCATCAGCGGTGATGCGCTCGGTGGCTTCGTTGTAGGCGGTGTTTTCGAGCAGTATGGCGCCGAGGATCGAGCGCTCGGCGTCGATCGAGGCGGGCAGGCCGCGTTCAAAGGCGATGTCGGGGGTGGTGGCCACGCTCTTAGTTTAGGGAGTTTGACCATGAGGAAAACCGCCTAGCTGTGTGCATTGTTGATTCCTGTGCGGCAGCGGGTACGTCTAAGAAATAAAGGTATTCGGGGCGAACTATGGCGCCTCGGAGGTCCAATTCCACTACAATAGAGGCGTACGTCGTCTCACCATGAAAATGCACCTGAGAAGTCTGTTGTTTCTGCTGGCGGGGTTGGCTCCCGCGGCAATGTTTACCTACGCACAAGAGGCAGCTACCGACGAGACTGCCAAGACCCCAACCCAGCTGCAAGTGATGCAGAAGCTCGAGGACACCTGGAGCGCTGCCCTCGCCAAGCGCGACCAGTACGGTCTGGAGCTGGTGCTGTCGCCGCAGTTTGTGAATATCTCCGCCGAAGGGGATGTTCGATCGCGCAACCAGGAGATTGCCTATGTCCTCAACAAGTTTCCCGACATGATTTCGCTCGAGCAGACAGTGGTGAGCGTGCGCACCATGGGCGATGTCGCCCTGGTGAACGGCACCTACGTCCTGCAGCGGCGGGTCAATGGGCATCCGGTCGAGGAGAGAGGTGTTTACAGCCACGTCTTCCAGAGGACGCGTTCGAACTGGCAGTGCATCAACGCCCAGCGGACGATCGTGCAGGAAGAGGCGGTTGCGAAGGCAAAGGCGACAAGCGCCAAGACGAGCAACGCCGAGCTGCCCTTCCATATTCCGCTGTTCCACAAGGGCGCGGACCCTGCTCCTCCGGCAGAGACGCAGACGAATTCGGCTGCCTCAACCCAGCAGCCGACTCCGACGCCCCAGTAGGTGGGCAGAGATGAAAAGAGTGCCGGTCCAGTTGCTGGTGACGGCCGCGTGGGTTTTCGCGATCGCTTACGGCGCATCGGGGGCGAGCCTGCCGCGCTGGTTGCAGCTGGCAGGGTGGGTCTTGTTCGCTCTATACCTGGTGTGTGGATCTCTCTACCTTCTGCTGAAGCCGAAAGATGCCGGCCAGAGGTGGGGGCAAGCCGGCATGTTCCCAAGAAGCTGGCAGCGGTGGTTTCTTGATGGCCCCGAGGTAAATGTAAAGGAGTGACGATGCGCGACAGTGTCTCAGGACCGGGGCCTGGAGCGTTCGCTTCTTTAGACAGGCTGTGGCAGGCGCTTGCCCTGGATTTCGATGTAGACATTGACCAGCGTGAGCGCTGCAGGCGTGACTCCGGGAATGCGGCTGGCCTGGCCGAGCGTTTGCGGACGGACTCGGGCGAGCTTCTCCTGCATCTCGCGCGAGAGGCCGCTAACGGCGGCGTAGTCGAACCACTCAGGGATGGTGCGTCCTTCGGCCCTCTTGAGCTTGTCGATCGACTTGCGCTGTTGATCTAAATATCCTGCGTATTTGATTTCGATCTCGATAGCTTTGAGCTCGTTGCGGATTTGCGCTGAGAGCAGCTTCGTCTGGTTTGCTTCGAGAAGTGGAGCGAAGAGGGTGGTCGCTTCTTCGGCGCGGGCAAACTCTTCGCGAAGGACCGGCAATAGCGACTCGATAGTGATCTCGGGGCGCTTGAGGATCTGGGCGTAACTTTGCCCGGATGCGCTGCCGAGCGTGGCGGAAATTTCGGGCAACAGTTCCGTGAGCCGGGCAAAGTCGGCCTTGCGCGTGGCGAGCAGCTTTTCGACGGCGACGGCGCGGGCCTGCTTGGCTTCGTAGTCGGCCCAGGCCTGGTCGTTGATGAGGCCGAGGCGGCGTCCGTAGGGGGTGAGCCGGCGGTCGGCGTTGTCGATCCTCAGATGCAGGCGGAACTCGGCGCGCGAGGTGAACATCCTGTAGGGCTCGTTGGTCCCCTTGCTGATGAGGTCGTCGATGAGAATGCCGGTGTAGCCCTCGGTGCGGTCGAGGGTGAATGGCGCTTCGCCGCGGACCTTGAGCGCGGCATTGATGCCGGCCATCAGGCCCTGGCAGGCGGCTTCCTCATAGCCTGAGGTCCCGTTGATCTGCCCGGCGAGGTAGAGGTTTTCGAAGCTCTTGACGTTGAGCGAGCGATCGAGCTCCGTCGGATCGATGGCGTCGTATTCGATGGCGTAGCCGGGGCGCAGCATCTCGGCGTTTTCGAGGCCGGGGATGGAGTGGACGATGTCCGACTGCACGTCCATCGGAAGCGATGTCGACATGCCGTTGACGTAGACCTCGTGCGTGTCGAGGCCCTCGGGTTCGAGGAAGAACTGGTGCTGCTCCTTGTCGGGGAAGCGGACGACCTTGTCTTCGATCGACGGGCAGTAGCGCGGACCGACGGCGTGGATCTGCCCCGAGTACATCGGCGAGCGCGAGACGTTTTCGCGGATGATGCGCAGGGTCTCGGGCGTGGTGTGGGCGATATGGCAGCTGACCTGGCGCTGGGGAAGCTCGCGGGTGCGGAAGCTGAAGGGAGTCGGCTCGGCGTCGCCGGGCTGCTCCTCGAAGCGCGACCAGTCAATGGTGCGGCCGTCGAGGCGTGGCGGAGTTCCAGTCTTGAGCCGGCATCCGCGCAGGCCGAGGCGCTTGAGCGCTTCTCCTAAAAGAATGCTGGGCGGCTCACCGCTGCGTCCGGCGGAGTATTGCTGCTCGCCGCAGTGGATGAGTCCGTTGAGGAAGGTTCCGGTGGTGATGACGACGGCTCCGGCGAAGACGCTGCGTCCGTCGCGGAGCTTGAGGCCGACGACCTTTTGCCGCTCGCCGGAATTTTCTTCGGAGAGCATGACGTCGACGACTTCGGCTTGCTTGATGAAGAGTCCGGGCTGCGACTCGAGCACCTGGCGCATCTTCACGCGATATTGCTGCTTGTCGCATTGCGCGCGAGGAGACCAGACGGCGGGGCCGCGCGAGGTGTTGAGCAGGCGGAACTGGATGCCGACGGCGTCGGCGACCTCGCCCATGACTCCGCCGAGCGCGTCGACTTCGCGAACAAGATGTCCCTTGGCGATTCCGCCGATGGCGGGGTTGCAGGACATCTGCGCGATGAGGTCGAGATTCAGCGTGAAGAGCGCCGTGCGCAGGCCCATGCGCGCCGCGGCGATGGCCGCTTCGCAGCCGGCGTGTCCCGCGCCGACTACGACTACTTCGTATTGTTCGGTGTATGCCATGGCTGCTCTTCTATTTTAGAGCAGTAGCAGACTGAGCGCTTTCTGGCCATGCGACTGTGTACACCGCGTAGATTCGGTGTGGGCCGGGCTCACCTTCTGCAAACGCTTCGTTTTCTAGGTGGCTTTTGGTTTCATCGAGTGAGTCGAACAAACAGTGTTTGTTCGTGGGAAGGTCGTCCGCAATTGAGTTGCACGAAAGAGGAGAGTGCTCGGGCGAGTTTCCGGCTCGGAAAGTGACTACATCAAAGCCCTCCAACCATTTATCCGAGGGCGGGATGAGCTTAATTGGGTTGGCGAATTCAAGCCGGTATGGATTCCAATTCTTGCCGTCAAATTCCAGTTCGTAGGATTCGTAGTAGAAAAGAACACAATCCTCAAGATGCGTCGGGATTTCGGCTGCAAGACTCTTAATTGACTCCGGAGAATCAAAGAACCATTGATCGTTGTGCTTCCAATGCGGGATATAGTCGGCGAAATTGTCATTCACGCAATCGCTGACGGAATAAACGTCGATCACTTTCGGAGCGGCGATCCACTCCGGCCTTCTGGCAACGCGCTTCGCCATGTATCCGATGGGAATCATATCGCCTCAGTCTATAGGCACATTGACTCGCCGTAACAGCGAGAGCAATCCTCCTGCGAGGACCATGGCCGCTGCGACACTTTGCTGAACTAAGAAGTTGGTTGCTGCAAGGTCGCCGCGCAGGAAACTCAGCAAGAAACTGCTCAACCCGGAGAGGAAGAGCCAAGCACCCATGACCTCGCCGCCGCGGATATTCCATTCGTTCCGTTTAGCAATCATCACCAGCAGCAGCGCGAGGGTGCAGATTTCGGCGAGTGCGGCGTATATCTGCACTGGATGCAGCGGAGTGCCGAGCGGTGCGCCATTCCATAACGATGCGAGGCGGCTGGTGTAGGTGACGGCCCAGGGCAGGTTTGTTGGCGTGCCAAAGTCTGAGCCGCCGGCAAAGGCTCCGATGCTGGCGATGGCGAAACCTAGCGCCAATGACGGCGCTAGGGCGTCGAGGGTGCGGCGGAAGGGCATTCGAGTGAAAAACACAAACGCCCCCATCACGGCAATCGCAACGGCCATGCCGCCGATCATCGCCACTTCCGACCGGACGCGGAGGACGCCGATCAGCCATAGCGGATGGGCGATGAACTCCTTCCACTTGGTGAAGATCAGGACCAGGCGCGGAGCGAAGAGCGCGGTGAGCACGCCGAGGATGCCGAGGTCCCAGATTTTTTCTGGATCGAGTTCGAGGCGGCGTGCCGTTGCTCGCGCCGTGAAGAGCGCGGCCACGATGGCGATGGCGGTGAAGACTGCTGATGTAGGGATTGCTATCGAACCAAACTGGAAGAGGCGGGGATGCACTGTTGCGATTGTAAATCGCTGAAACCGCAGATTCCTCCACTCCCCCTTCGGCCTCGCTCAGGGTTCGGTCGGAATGACAAATCTTGAGATCCGATGAGGTCGCGACAGCCGCTTCTGCGCGGCGCCTAGACAGCAAAGAACAAAACCGACCCACTGGGCCGTAGGTAAGTACTCTGGTGAACCCGTCCTAAGACGGTGGGGCTCTCCGCGGTTCATTAGGCATTCCGGACTGGCGGACGCGGCACACAGAACCGATTATCGAGTCGAGCCCCTGTTCGATGATTAAAGGTTCAACCAGAGTTGACCACCTACCTGCTTTGCAGGCCGGTTTCTGAGTTGGATGCTAACGGGAGATGCGCGGCATTGCAAGCGAAGAAGGTGGGAAACTTCCTCGATTCGCAAAACTTAAGTGTGCTGGGTCAATTTGGAACGACGGCAGCCTGTGCGAGTCATCGGGCCTAGTAGCCTCCGGGGACACGCGCCTGCGCCTCATTTTGATATTGCGGCATCTGCGCGCGAGCGATGAGTTTTTTCAGCTTACCTTCGATCGCGGCGTCGCCGACATGCTGGTCCTGCAACACTCCATCGGCATCAATGGTGAAGGTGGCTGGGATCGCGTGAACACCGAACATGGTTGCGACTTTACCATCGAAGCCGTTATCGCGCGTCTGCACCCAGGTCATCTCATTCTTCGCGACAAAGTCTCGCCACTTGGTGTCGTCGGTATCCAGACTGATGCTCATGACGACCAGGGGCTGTCCAGCAAACCGATGAGCAATATCCTTTACATGCGGCAGCGCTTCGCGGCAAGGACCGCACCAGGTCGCCCAAAAGTCGATGAGGACGACCTTGCCGGCGAGGTCGTCAAGTGAAACTTCTTTATTGTCGATGGTCTTGATGGTGAAGGCCGGGGCCATGCGTGCGCGAACGAGTTCGGGGCGATCGCTGTAGCGCTGCGCCCGCTTGTACTCGGCCTTCGCCGGATTCGCGACCTTGAGGTAATCGGCGAAACGGGCCTTGGCGGCATCGTCCTGGTTGAGCCACGCCAGCACCATGGCCTGGCCAAAGATCGCCGTTTGCAGGGTGGGGTCGGCCTCGAGCGCCGCCTTGTATTCCTGCTGGGCCTGGTTGAGCAGATCGTCTTTGTGCTTGGCCGCGCCGGCGCGGAGGAGCGCGGTTCCAAACATATAGTGTGCGGTCGCGATGTCTTTCGGGTGATGGACCAGGGTAACGATTTGCTGTCCTGCACTCATGGCAGCCTTGTAGTCATCCATCTCAAGGCCGAGATTGATGATCTGTTCGTCGCAGGCGATGCAATGGCCGTCCTGCTTGGCGGCTTTCTTAAATCCGTCGAGGGCCCAGGCGTTCTGATGGCGCTTGAGCAGGTCCTCGGCCTCGGCGTAGGACTTCTGCGCCTTGGGGTCGGTTGGACCGGATTGCGGGACGGCGTGCGCGGAGACCAGCAGCAAAAGGCACAGAGGAAGGCAGCGATACACCAAATCTTCTCCGAAGGGAAATCGAAATCAATCGGAGCGTATCACGGCTTGCTTGCCGCGGGCAGCTTTTTTCTGCGCGAAGAGGCGTTAGCTGATGCGACGGTCGTCGGTAAGCAGGGAATCGAGGAGCCCGTTGAGCGAGCTGGCGCGGTTATGAATAGTGCTGCGGGTTTCGGTGAGGTTGCCTTTGAGCTCGTTTAGTTTTTCTTCGGAGCGGGCGAGTTCGTCGGCGATGTTGAGCGCGGCGAGCACGGCGACGCGGAGCGAATCGACGGTCTTACCCTGCGAGGCGACGAGGCGCATCTTGCTGTCGACGATCGCGGCGAGCTGGTGAATGTATTCGGAGTCCTCTCCGCGCAGACGATAGCTCTGGTCGAAGATCTCAACCGTGATGGTCGATGAGGAAGGCCGATTTGTTGCGTTGTTTTCGCTCATGAAGAAGTCAGGCCGAGAGTTCGTCAAGCTGGCGAAGCAGGCGTTCGATGCGCGTTCGCACGAGCTCGCGTTCGCCTTTGTAGGCCTCGATCTCGGCTGCGACGTCCTGCGAATTTGCGGTTTGGGCATCGAGCTTCTGCTGCAACTCGGCAACCTGGTCCTCGGCGGCGATGCGGGCGCTTCGCTCCGCTTTGAGCAGATCAACGGCGCGCAGAATGCGCTGCTCGAGAGCGGCAAAATCATCGGCCTCGACGGTGGCTTCCGTAGCCTGAAATGCGAAGGTGGACATCAAAACACCCTCCTAATTCTCAAAGTATAACGTGTGTTTGGATGAGGAAAACGGGGCAGTATTGCCGGAATTGGTGCATGAACGCTTGCACTTTCTATGAGCGCAGACGCCCGCCTATTGTTTCGAGAGCTTGCAAGATTGCACCGGAGTAGCTCTGCAGGTCTTCTTCGCGCAACGTACGAGCCTCGGATTGGAAGACAGTACCGAGCAGCAGCGAATAGTGGCCTTTGGGCGCGCGCTCGCCTTTTGAATCGCGCAGTATCTCTTTGGCCTCGTAGGAGACCAGCTCGGGGATGGCGAGGGCCTCGAGCGCAGCGGCGATTTCGCCCCATTTCACTGCGTCGGGAAAGATGAAGGAGAAGTCGCGCTGCACGGCTTGATAGCGGGAGAGCTCTCGCGCGGTGGGCGGGCGTAGCGATTGTTTGTAAAGCCGATCGAGATAGAGCTCGCCGAGGAAGACGGGTTGTTTGAGCTTGCGGCGTTCGGCTTCAGACGGATGCAATTGGCCGAAGTAGCCGACGGTGAGCCCATCGATCACGGCGCGAGCGGCGCGGCCGGGATGCAGCCACTGGGGCAGTAGTCCCGAATCGACGGGAAAGCTGTCGATGTAATTGGATCGCGCGGAGAATTTGGACAGGAGCTCTTCGACCGCGCCTTTGAGCAGGTAGAAGTCGACAGGTTGCGGCTGCTGGAATGGGCTCTTCGCCCCGGCACGGCCGGTTGCGCCGAAGGCCAGCGATGGGCGTTCCTCGACCTTTTCGAGACTGCCGGAAAAGACCACTCCGAGTTCGTAGAGGGCCACATCGTCGACGTCGCGGTTCAAATTCTCGGCCAGCATGAGCAGCATCGACGGAACGAGCGAGGGGCGCAGCATTCCGGCTTCTTCACTGAGCGGGTTGCCGACTCTGATGGTGGAGTCGGGTTGTGGCGCGAAGGCAGCTGCGTCGCTCGCCGAACAGAAGGTGCTGGAGACGGCTTCGTTCCATCCGAGCGCGAGCAACGTGCGACGCAGGGTCGATTCTTTTTCTGCCCAGGGCAGTTCGGTGACCGAGCCGGCAAAGGACGGCAGAGTGTTAGCGAAGCGGTTGTAGCCGTAGACGCGCGCGACCTCTTCGATGAGGTCTACCTCGCGTTCGAGATCGAGACGCCAGCTGGGGAGAGTTACCGCGTAGGCGCCTTCAGCCGATTTTTCGAGCCTGCATCCGAGGGCCTGGAGCACTGATTCGGTGGTCTCGGCAGTGATTCCTTCGGGATCTACGGTTTTGCCGAGGATGCGCTGGACCTCGCTGACTTTAAGGCTGATTGCGGAGCGGTTCGCAGTGCGCGCCTGGATCTCAGGGATGATGACGTCAACGAGTTCGCCTTCGATTTCGCCGCCCGCATTGAGAACGATCTGGCAGACGGCGGCGTTGGCGATCGGCGGGGCGTTGAAGTCTGCGCCGCGTTCGAAGCGATGCGAGGCGTCGGTGTGCAGGCCGTGACGACGGGAGCTGCGGCGGACGGTTCCGGGATCGAACCATGCTGCTTCGACAAGGATGTTCTTTGTTTCGGGGGTGATCATCGAGTCCCAGCCGCCCATGACTCCGGCGATGCCGAGGGGCTTGGCGTGGTCGGCGACGATGAGGTCTTCAGGATCGAGAGTGCGCTCGACGCCGTCCAGGGTGCGGAGCTTTTCGCCCTTGCGGGCACGGCGGACGACGATTCCGCCTTCAATCTTGTCGAGGTCGAAGGTGTGGGTGGGCTGGCCCATCGCGAGAGTTACGAAGTTGGTTGCGTCGACGGCGTTCGAGATCAGCTTTTGTTCGAGCAGGCGGAAATATTCGGCGACGATGCCGTGCGATGGGGTGATTGTGACGTTGCGCAGGACGCGAGCGGTGAAGCGCCCGCAGAGTTCGGGAGTTTCGATGATGACCGAATAGGGCGAATGCGCAGGCAAGCCTTCGCGCGATTCAATTTGCATCAGCTTCAGTGGCAAATTGTAAATAGCCGCAATTTCACGCGCGATTCCGTAGTGATTCATCGCATCGACGCGGTTCGTTGTAATGTCCATGTCGAAGAGAGAACCGTGAGCGCCCAAGTCAAAGATACCTTCCACTGCAATGCCGCGAAGGGTAAGATCTTCGGCGAGCTGACGGTCATCGACAGCAAGCATGGGAAGGTAGGAACGAAGCCAGTTAGATAGGATTTTCATTGTCTTGAGTTAATGTTAAAGATCCTGACCGCAAGAAGACGGGAATCGCCGCTAGCGAGTATCCAATTGAGAGCACCCACACTGCCGTGTACTCAACTTGGTACCGGCAGGCGAATAAGTCTGCCCACGTGCCTGTACGTCCGCATGGGTCTGTGAAAAAAATGCGAAATGCTTCAGAAATTGGTGGCCCGGGCGCTGTGGCTAGAACGCTATGATCCCAATTCTGAAATATCCAAGATGCAGCGCCAAAAAGCATCCAAACCGAGTAGGGAATCCAGGTCCAAAGTTGCGGTTGATCCTGGACAGATTGTGGCTGCAAACGGTCCTGGAGAGGCTTGACCCATCCAAAGCTAGCTAATAAAAGGCCAACTGGCAGAATTCCGGCAAGAAATCCGACCATGAGCGAACGCCATAGGATGTGAGTTCCAAACAAATGCGGAGGCAATTGCGCTCCCGCCTTTATCAGGATGGCGTAGGCGACAGTGAAAAGTTGGATGGCGACCACGTTCGCGAGTATGAGAAACGCGGAATGAAGAAGCAGTCGTCCTAGCCATCGCCACATTCGCGTTCTAACCTTCCTTGTTACTCTCTAGCCTTAAGCAAACTGCTCCAGGAACCGCACGTCCCCCGAATATAACTGCCCGATATCGCTGACGCCGTATTTCATCATGGCGATGCGGTCGACTCCCATGCCGAAGGCGAAGCCGCTGATCTTCTTGGGATCGTAGCCAGGTTGTTTGCCTTGCACGAATCCGAAGACGGCGGGGTCGACCATGCCGCAGCCGAGGAGCTCGATCCAGCCGGATTGCTTGCATTTGCGGCAGCCGCTGCCTCCGCAGAAGATGCAGCTGATCTGCACGTCGGCGCTGGGTTCGGTGAAGGGGAAGAACGATGGGAAGAAACGCGTCTTCACCGAGGAGCCGAAAAAGGCCTTCATCGCGTGGTCGAGCGTTCCCTTCAAATCGGAGAAGGTGATGTTGGTGTCGACGCAGAGGCCCTCGACCTGATGGAAGATCGGCGAGTGGGTCGCGTCGGCGGCTTCGTTGCGGTGCACTTTGCCGGGGATGACGATGCGCAGCGGCGGCGGCTGCCGCTCCATGGTGCGGATCTGTACCGGGGAGGTGTGGGTGCGCAGCAGCAGGCGGTCGCGGAGCGGCTTGCGTTCCTGTCCGGCGATGACAAGCGTGTCCTGGGTGTCGCGCGCGGGGTGGTTGGGCGGGAAATTGAGCGACTCGAAGTTGTAGTAGTCGGTCTCGACCTCGGGGCCAACGCCGACCGAGTAGCCCATCGCCTGGAAGACCGAGACGATCTCATTCATGGTGCGGATTAGCGGATGCTCGGCGCCGAGCGGACGATGAGTGCCAGGGAGGGTGATATCGATCGCTTCGGCAGCGAGTTGGGCCGAGGTGGGGCCGCCGGCGCTGGCTGAATCCAGACGCTGTTCAATCTCTTCTTTCAGCTTGTTAAAGCGCTGGCCGATAAGCTTTTTAGCTTCGACAGGAGCGGTTTTGAGCCACGCGTCGCTGACGGCTTTGAGACGGCCCTGTTTGCGGCCGAGCCAGTGCAAGCGGAATTGCTCGACCGCTTCAGCGCCGGAAAGGTCTCTCGCGGAATCTTCAACTTCTCTGGCCAGCCTGGCGAAGGCTGCGTCCAGGTCGGCCGAGCCGAAGCCGGCCAGGCTCGGGATGGCCGGGTGGGGAATCTGGTCTAACGACATGGTCTCTTTGAGGATAAATCAGAGAGCCCGTGGAATCCTCACGGCCAGCGTGAGGGCGATGCGGTTCAGGCCTGGAATTGTACGCTCGAGTCGAGACGCGATTCGGCCACGGCGATGCTCGATCCGCTGGCGACGGGGCCGATCTGGTCGGGCACGTAGGCCTCATAGCCGCCGGATGTGTATTCCACGACCGCCTGTTGCGGCTTTCCGTTGGCGACGACCTGGGTGGTCGCGGCGAGCGTTCCTGCCGGCGGAGTGGCGGCGATAAGGGAAGCGATGCTGTCAATCTGCATGGCTGCGCTCCTGGTGAAGAGTGGAGAGGTCTCATGGAACCTCAATCCATGTTTCGGCTGCGGCGGAGATCACTTGAATGATCTTCGGTTTATCTCGGCTGTTACCTCGGAGGGGGTTCCGTTCCGGAACGCCGAGGCAGGGACGGGTCCGCTTAAGGCCGAACCAGCTTCGACACTTCTGATAGCCCCGGCCCGGCGATATTCTAGTAAAGCTCTGGACTTCTCCGCCCTCCAACCATGCGCCGACGCTGGTTATGCATCGTCATGTTGCAGGGACTGCTGTTGCCGTTGGCGTTGCTTGCGACGCCGACGCATTCCCATGCGAAAAAAACGAAGGCTTCAGGTGCAACGCACAGCGGCAAGACGACAAAGTCGCGCCACGGTAAATCGGGCGTAAGCGCGCCTCACGCGACTAGCCAAAAGGTCAGCCGCTCCGGTCGGTCAAAGAGCCATGCCGCTGACAAAGTTACGCGGCGCGAAGCAAAGAAGAACACACCCCCGATCCCGCAGACGACGCAGCCGGTGCTGACCGCTTTGATCGACCCGGTGCCACGCGGTCACTTTGCGGCGCCGCCGCCCCTCAAGGGATCGCACGAGTCGCTGGTGCGGCAAAACGTGCGTTCTGACGAAGAAGGGTTGACGCGGATCCAGGATGACGCCGACCTGCTGGCGATGCGTCGCGGAGGGGAGCTGGTCGGCCTGCCAACCAGCACGGCGCTGGTTGTCGATGAGCGTCTTCCAGCCAATCGGCGATACTGCCGCTCATGGACGGCGCAATTTCTCTCCGATGTCTCTCGAGTGCACTACGGGCGATTCCATCGCGCGTTGCAGGTCAACTCGGCGGTACGGACGGTTGAGTATCAGCGCCACCTGGAACTGGTGAACGGCAACGCCGCGCCGGCCGAGGGTGAAGAGGCCTCCCCTCACCTGACGGGCGCGACGATCGACATTGCGAAGAAGGGGCTCTCGATGGAAGAGGTCGGCTGGATGCGCGCCTACCTGCAGCCGCTGCAGGCAGCGGGCAAGATCGACGTCGAGGAGGAGTTTTACCAGGCGTGCTTCCACATCACGGTATACCGCTCCTACCGTCCGCAGGCGCGCGTGGTTGAGGAAAACGCAAAGGGAAGTTCGCATCATTCACCTTCGGCGGCCTTAGTGGCGGCGCAAGTCCAGTGAGGCGTCGATTTTCGAAATCCGGCAGTCCCAGAGTACAATCGCGCCATTGACGCCGCTCGCGGCGCTCAGAAGCCAAACCAGTTTCCAGGGAGAGTTATGACTGAGAGTGGTGCTCCATCTTTGGGAGAAGCGGGATCGACAGCCGGCCTGAGTCAGGGTGAACGCGTCATCGATGCGTTCGTCGCGCCTTCCAAGACCTTCACCGACATTTTGCGCAGTCAAAGCTGGTGGTTGCCGTTTCTCATCGTCCTTGTCGTCGGCTACGGCTTTGTTTTTACCGTGGAGAAGAAGGTGGGCTGGGACCAGGTCCTGGAGAATTCTCTCAAGACGAACACTTCCCAGGCAGAGAGCATCAGCAACGCCCCAGCCGACCAACAGGCGACGATTCGCTCAAGAATGGTAATAGGCTACAAGGTAGTCTCGTACATATTCCCTGCCTTTGTGCTTCTCTATTGGGTGGTTGCCGCAGGGGTGATGCTCGCCACACTGAACTTCGGCTTTGGCGGCGTCGCGAAATACGGCCAGTTATTCGCCGTTTTCGTCTATGCGGGACTGCCGGGGATCATCAAGTCGATGCTCAGCATCATCGTGTTGTTTGCTGGATTAGGCGCGGAATCTTTCAACCTGCAGAATCCGGTCGGGACGAACCTGGGATACTATCTCTCACCGGAAAGCCCAAAATGGCTGATATCGCTGGGCACCTCGATCGACATATTCACCATTTGGACCGTCATTCTTCTGGTGATCGGCTGTTCCATCGTCGCCAAGGTAAAACGCGGGTCGGCAGCGGTCGCGGTGGTTGGCTGGTGGCTGCTAATCACCATCATCAGCGCAGGTGTGGCGGCTTTCCGGGGTTAGGTTGCCGTCGCGACCGGTCGCGGAAGTATGAGGCAGGGCGTCCAGATTGCAGTGAAGAGGCCTACTCGCTCCAGCGCTTAAAGACCAGCGAGCCGTTGGTGCCGCCGAACCCGAAGGAGTTAGAGAGCACGATCTCGATCTCCGCCTTTTGCGGTGCATTGGGGACGTAGTTCAGATCGCATTCCGGGTCTGGGTCGACGAGGTTCGCGGTCGGGGGCACCGTCTGGTTGAGCAGCGCTTGAATCACGATGCCGGCTTCGAGTCCGCCGGCGCCTCCGAGCAGATGTCCGGTCATGGATTTGGTGGAGCTGACCAGCAGCTTGTGGCTGGTGGCGTGTTCGCCAAAGAGCTTGCGCAGCGCAGCGGTCTCGAGCGCATCGCCAAGCGGCGTCGAGGTCGCGTGGGCGTTCACGTACTGGATGTCGGTAGGTTCAATGCCTGCGCTCTTCACGGCGTTGCGCATGGCGCGAAAGCAGCCCTCGCCTTCGGGCGGCATTCCGGTGATGTGGAAGGCGTCCGCGCTCATGCCGTAGCCAATAATCTCGGCGAGGATTTTCGCACCCCGCGCCTGGGCAAACTCCAATTCTTCGAGGATGAGGACTCCAGCGCCCTCGCCGACGACAAAGCCATCGCGGTCCTTGTCGAAGGGCCGGCAGGCATGCTCAGGGTCGTCGTTTCGCGTGGAGAGTGCGCGCATGGCGGCGAATCCGCCGATGCCCATCGGGGTGATCGAGGCTTCGGCGCCCCCGGCGATCATCGCCTCGGCGTCGCCGCGCTGGATGAGCCGGTAGGCGTCGCCAATCGCATGTGCGCTGGTGGTGCAGGCGGTCGCCGTCGCCTCATTCGGCCCCTTGGCTCCGTATTGAATGCTGACGTTGCCGGCGGCGAGGTTCACAATGGCTGCCGGGATAAAGAACGGCGAGATCTTGCGCGGGCCGCCTTTGAGCATGTTGTTGTGTTCGCGCTCGATGACGTCGAATCCGCCGATTCCCGAACCGATGTGGACGCCGACCCGCTCCTCGTTCTCCGGGGTCACCTTCAGCGCGGACTGGGCCATGGCCTCTGCCGTGGCGGCCATGGCGAAGTGGATGAATCGCGCCATCTTCCGCGATTCCTTCTTATCGATGAATAGGAGGGGATCGAAGTTCTTGACTTCGGCGGCAAAGGTGACCGGGAAATCAGTGGTGTCGAAAGCGGAGATGGGGGCCATCCCACTCTTGCCGGCCAGCAGGTTGTTCCAGACCTCGGGGGTAGTGTTGCCGACTCCGCAAATCAGCCCGATGCCGGTTACGACGACGCGCCTGGACAAAGTTACTTGCCTGCCTTCGCGTGCTTCTCGATGTATTCGGTAGCGTCTTTTACGGTCTTGATCTTTTCCGCATCCTCGTCGGGGATTTCGAGGTCGAAGGCCTCTTCGAACTGCATCACCAGTTCGACGACGTCGAGCGAGTCGGCGCCCAGGTCCTCCTGGAACGATGCGCTGGGAGTCACCTCGGCTTCGTCCACTTGAAGCTGCTCGACGATGATCTGCTTAACCTTTTCTTCCACTGCTGCCATGTCTTCTCCTGTCAAATAAGTGCAATGTCTGCGTAGCGCATAGCCCACTGGCGAACGCGAAAGCTGAACGGCGCCAAGCACGAGGATCCGGCCCGCTCGGGCAGCTTATCCCGAAATTCCAAGTCTACTGAGCACCAAACCCAGTGTAAAGGAAGGGCGCGAGGAAAAGGGTATCGCGGTTCGGCATCTTCCGTCTAAGGCTACCAGATGGTTTGGATGCGGGAGGTGTGAATGCGTCCGTCGCGGCTAAGGATGGGGACAGCGAGGTGGATTGCAGTGGCGGCGACAATGCGGTCGGGCATGTCGGGAATCGCCTCTCGGGGGACTTGGAGCATGGCTTCGGCCACATCGACGGTGAACGCGGCCTCTTTGAAGACGTGCCACGGATCGGCGAGAACATCCCTGAGGGCCCTGTAAACTCCAGTTGGCAGGCGGCGCTTCTCTTCTAAGTAGACAATCTCAGCCAGGCTGATTGGAGAGACGGCGATATTCAGCCCGTTGGAGAGTGGCGTTCTCGATAAACGATCTTGCCGTAGACGAGAGTCTGAGATCCGCCAGAACGAACCAAACTGCGGCGTGAGTGTCGGCGACTCCGGCGAAATTCATCTAATTTCCGGGGAAATCGCCCCAAAGTTCCTTCCGGGCCTGATCAATCTCCTCGGCAGACGGGGCCGGGCCGTACTTAGCGAGGATTCCATACGAGTCCTTAAGCGGGAGTCGCACTGGCACGGTCTGCGCCGGAGCGTCTGCCAGTGTCTTTTCAAGCACACGACCCACAGAGCTGTCGGGGGACACACCTTCGGCCTTCGCTTTGGCTTGAAGCGCGACGGCCAGTTCATCAGGAATCTCGATGGTCAAGGTCATGGCTCGTGTCTCTTGCTTCAGGTTAGTCCTTTGATCGGGCCATGTCATGTTGAAGTTCAAGGTGCGGGGAACAGGTTTTCCTCCGTCTGGGACGGAGCGAGCGAACCGGGTTTGTGGAAGGATATTGGGATGGCTGTTCCTCTCCCGGTTTTGCTGATCTGTTCTCTGGTTACCCTGGCGGCTGGCGGTGTTCTGGTCTGGTTGAGCCAACGGGGGAGAGTGGCCGCGCAGCAGGCATCGATTGCCGGACTGACCTCCGAAAACAAACGGCTTCAGGACGAGGCGAGATCTGCCGGCGCGTCGGCGGGCGCGAACGAGTCGGCCGCCAAGCTGGAGCGCGAGCGCGCCGAGCGGCTGGAACAATCGCTTCAGGAATCGGCGACGGCTCTGCAGGCCGCCCAGAAGCAGGCGACGATGATGGAGACCCAGTTAGCCGAAGAACGGGTGCAATCCCTGGACAAGCTTGCCATCCTCAATGAGGCGCGGCAGGAGATGTCGAATCAGTTCAAGTTGCTGGCCGGGGAGATCCTCGAAGAGAAGTCCAAGCGATTTACGGAGCAGAATCGCGAGAACATCGCGCAGCTCCTGTTGCCGCTACGCGAGAAGATTACCGAATTCCAATCAAAGGTGGAGGAAGTTCAGAAAGAGGGCATTGCCGGGCGCTCGGAGCTGAAGGAGCACATCGGCCAGCTCAAGACGCTCAATGAGCGGCTTTCCCTCGATGCGACCAATCTGGTGAGCGCCTTGAAAGGGTCTTCTAAGGTGCAGGGGGACTGGGGCGAGTACATCCTCGAGAGCCTGCTGGAGAGCTGCGGTCTGCATAAGGGACGCGAGTACGTTGTCCAGGAGAGCCTGAAGCGCGAAGACGGTCGGGGCGCGCGGTTGGATGTGCTGGTGAATCTTCCCGGCGGACGGCACCTGATCATCGATTCCAAGGTTTCGCTGGGCGATTACAGCGACTACAGCAGCAATGAATCGGAGGCGATGCGCGAGGCCGCCCTGGCGCGGCACCTGGCCTCGGTACGGGCCCATCTGAGAAGTCTTTCGGACCGCGACTACCAATCGCTCTATGGGCTGACTTCTCTGGATTTTGTCATCATGTTTGTGCCGATCGAGCCGGCTTTTATGCTGGCCATCGCGCGAGATCCGAACCTGTGGAACGAAGCCTGGAACAAGAATGTACTGCTGGTGAGCCCGAGCACGCTGCTGTTTGTGATTCGGACGGTGGCGCACTTGTGGAAGCAGGAGCAACAGACGCGCAATGTCGTCGAGATCGCCAAGCGGGGCGGCGACCTGTATGACAAGTTCGTTGGCTTCGTCGAAGATTTGAAGGATGTCGGAATGCGCCTCACGCAGGCTAAGAACTCCTACGACGACGCCTACGGGAAACTAAGCACCGGACGAGGGAACCTTGTTCGACAGGCCGAACTGCTGAAAGGGATGGGCGTGAAAGCGAAGAAGGCGTTGCCGGCGGAATTGACTGCCGGGGCATTGGAGTTTGGCGAGGAGCCCGCACTGGAAGCTCCCGACCTGATTACCATCCGGGAAGACGGTTGAGGGGCGCGGCCTACAGCCGCGACTCTACCTCTTTTCGCGGCTGGTGGATTGCGGGGATTTATCCGGCTTGACTCCCTGGTCTTCGGTATAAGAACCGGTGGAATGTATCCCCGGCGACTGCGCTCCGGGGATCGGCTTGGCCTGGCTCACGTTGAGGCCCAGTAGACGTCGCTGCAGGGAGCGGCTGACGCCGGTGAGGTACGCATCTTCCGGCTCGACCGGCTGGACCGAGGTGGGTGCCTGGGTCCTGGCGGCCTGTACCTCGAGCGCCGCCTCCGAAGACGTCCGCCTGGAGGCGGGAACACTCTTCGCATGGGTTCTTGAATCGCCCCTCGGATCGATCTTGGCGGGAGACGTCTTGGCGCTTGTCGCTGACCGTGTTGGCATGGCTGCCTCCGTGCTTGTGCGGTGAAGAGATAGTAACTGTTTACTAGACGCTTGGATGCCTGGAAATGGGCAAATTGTTCAGCTTTTCAAAGAAGATTTCTATCTTCGTTCCAGAGCTGCCATGCCCTGGAGTCGCGCATCCGTTTCCAGGTGATCTCGAGGGACTCGGGCAGAATCCGGGTTTCGCCGATGGTCGTCATGAAGTTCGTGTCGCCGGTCCAGCGAGGCAACGCGTGGAGGTGAAGATGCCCGGCGATGCCAGCGCCAGCGGCTTTGCCCAGGTTAAGACCGAAATTCATTCCCTGCGGCGCATAGAGTTCGTTGAAGAGGGATTCGGTCTGCCGGGCAAGGTCCATGATCTCGTGGGTGACCCCGGGACTGAGCGCGGAGAGTGAGCGGGCATGAAGGTAGGGCACTACCATCAGGTGGCCGCTGGCGTAGGGGTAGGCATTGAGGCAGAGGAAATTGTGCTCGGCGCGGAAGATGATTCCGGCGGCGCGCTCCGCATCTTCGGGCGAGGTCCCGTGCTGTTCGGCGTACTCGACGGCGGCAACGAGGTTGCAAAAGACGCAGTGGTGGTCGCCGGGCCAGGCGACGAGTTCGCGGGGTACGCCCTGTCGCTCGGCCCCATCGGCGCTGCTGACGTAGGCATAACGCCACGGCGTCCAAAGGTGGTCCATAGTGGCAAGTATAGTGGCTGGGTAGTTTAGGAGCGCCGGGCGGGCCGGAGGTGGGACGACCGCAGCGGGGTCGATTGGGGAATCGGAGATTTCGTGGCTCCTGAGCCTGATCCGCCACCATTTCATTGACACTCATTTGCGCCAGTTGCTATTCTCAAAAGAGGTCTGCGTCTGGGAATTCTTCCGTGACCTGCGAACGCCGCTAACATATTCCCGCCTGCCGAATGCTCCAGTTTGGAGACGAAGTAGAGCCGGTCCACTTAACCCTGGCCCCTCACTCCCTCCCCCCTGGTCGCCCGTCAGCAAAGAATAAGATCGGCAGAGCCCCGACGCTTCGCGATTGTTGCGAAAAATTCATAGCAATAATCGGGAAAAATGCGTACGAACTGGGCGATGCTTAATCAGATAAGCATCGCTATAGAACGACGCAGGCGGGTACGGGACCGTCGACCGAGAACTCCCAGAGCTTTCACCCTATGGCAAACGTCCTAAATCCTGAACAAAACGAGAGCATAACCCTGAGCACCGACATGGATACACTTACCCTTGATGCCGCGACGGACCACGCCGAGCCGTCCGCCGAATTTGCCCACAACCCCGAAGCCGAGTCGCAAGAGATCGCCGAGCTGGATTCGCTTCACGCCGTAGCCGATAGCCGCGCACAGGAGACCGCCGAGGCCTCTGCTGCGCCTGCTGCCGCTAAGGCGCCCGAAGCGCACGTCGCCCAGACCATAGCGGCCGCGGCCGAGAGCACACCTGCGTCTGCGACGGCTACCGATGAGAGCGAGCTTTCCGGGATGGAAGACTTCGCCGCGGCGCTCGAATCGTTCGATCGCGAGCAGGCCGCCGAGGCCGCTGCATTGGCATTCGATGACAACATCGTGACGGGAACGGTCATCAAGCTGACCGATAAGCACGTCGTCGTCGATGTCGGCCTCAAGAGCGAGGGACTGATTCCGCTCGAGCAGGTTGTCGACCATGCCGGTCAGCCCAAGCTGAAGGCTGGCGACAGCGTCGAGGTCGTGGTTGAGCGCGAAGAGGCCGAGGGCGGGTACCTGCTGAGCTACGAAAAGGCGCAGCGGCACAAGGTGTGGGACGTCATTGAGAAGGCGGCAAACGACAAGACCCCGATTACCGGCATTGTTGTCAGCCGGGTCAAGGGCGGAGTCACCGTCGATATCGGCATCAAGGCATTTCTGCCGGGTTCGCAGCTGGAGGTTCGCCCGGTGCGCAACCTGGACGCTTATATCGGCCAGCCGATTGACGTCCGGGTAATCAAGCTCAACAAAAAGCGCGGCAATGTGGTCGTCTCGCGCAAGGAAATCCTCGAAGAGCAGCAGTCTGCCAAGCGTAACGAAACTCTTGAGCACCTGGCCGAGGGAACTATCCTGACCGGGACGGTCAAGAACCTCACCGACTACGGCGCATTCGTTGACCTGGGCGGGATCGACGGCTTGCTGCACATCACCGACATGTCCTGGGGACGGCTCACTCATCCTCGCGACCTGGTGAATGTCGGCGACGAGATTCAGGTCAAGGTGCTGAAGTTCGACAAGGAAAAGCAGCGGGTTTCGCTGGGCTTCAAGCAGCTGACGCCCGATCCGTGGCTCGATGCGGTTGAGCGCTATCCGATTGGCGCGCGAGTTCGCGGGCGGGTCCTGAGTGTGACCGACTACGGCTCGTTCATCGAGCTGGAGCAGGGCATTGAGGGTCTCGTGCATGTCTCGGAGATGACCTGGTCGAAGCGGATGAAGCATCCGTCGAAGCTGGTCAAGCCGGGCGACGAGGTCGATACGGTGGTGATCAGCGTCAACTCGACCGATCGCCGGATCTCTCTGGGCATGAAGCAGTTGCAGGAGAATCCTTGGGAGAATCTGTCGGGTCGCTATCCGGCGGGGACGATCGTGGAAGGCCGGGTGCGCAACCTGACCGACTTCGGCGCCTTCATCGAGATCGAAGACGGCATCGACGGGCTGGTTCACGTGAGCAACCTGAGCTGGACCAAGCGGGTCAAGCACCCCTCGGAAGTGCTGAAGAAGGGTGAAAAACTGCGCGCGGTCGTGCTTGGCGTGGAGCCGGAAAACCGCCGTCTCTCGCTGGGCATCAAGCAACTGCAGCCGGATGTGTGGGAGACCTTCTTCGCGCAGCATCGTGTCGGAGATGTCGTCAAGGGCAAGGTGCTTCGCACCGCGCAGTTTGGCGCCTTCGTCGAGATCGCGGAAGGCGTGGAGGGACTCTGCCATGTCTCGGAAGCTGCCGACGCCCATGGAGCGCCGATCAAGCTTGAGGCCGGCCAGGAGCACGATTTCAAGATCATCAAGATGAACCAGGAAGAGAAGAAGGTCGGTCTGAGCATCCGCGCCGTGGGCGAGGAAGCCAGCCGGGCAGAGGTGGAGTCTTACAAGGCCCCAGTCTCGAGCTCGACGACTACTCTTGGCGATCTGATGAACTGGAAGCGCAGCTAAGCGACTCATATCTGAAAGCAAAACGCCACCCTCGCGGTGGCGTTTTTCTTTTGAGCGGCGAAGCTTCTTCGACAATGGGCCGATGCCTCAGGCCAGCGCGGCCTCGGCGATGATTGCGGCGACGGCCTCTGGATTCGAGAGCATGGGCATATGGCTGGTGGGTGTCTCGTGAACCTTCGCCCCGATGGCCGCAGCGATTTCGTATTGGGTCTTCGGACTGAGGATGCGGTCCTCGGTCGCGATCAGGTACCAGCTTGGTTTGGACTGCCAGACAGGCGAGGTCGACGGAGGCTCCGAAGATTTGGGCGGCGAAGGGTTTCTGAACAGCGACCGCCAGATGGACCAGACCGCGATGAATATCGTGGGCCATCGCGTCCTGATATTGTTCCGCTGTTGCCCAGATGAAGCCATGAGCATCGGGCTGCATCTCGACTTGAGCTGCGGGTGGATGTTTGCCGAGGATCGCTCCGAGGACTTCACCGGGCTGGGGCGCGAGTGCGGCAATGTAGACGAGCTTCTCCACCTTCGGGTGGTGGCCGGCCTCGGAGATGACGCCTCCGCCATAGGAGTGGCCTACCAGGACAACCGAGCCTTCGAGATGGTCGAGCGCGCGATTGACCGCGGCGACGTCTTCCTCAAACGAGGTCAGGGGAATCTGCGCGGCGGTCACCGAAAAACCCTGATGGGCGAGGTTGGTGATTACTTCGCGCCAGACGGAGCCGTCGCTCCAGACGCCGTGGACGAGCAGGATACCGGGTTTTCCTTCTGCCATTGAAATCGCCAACCTTTCGTCGGGGGAAACAGGCTATCGGGCGATTACCGGACCGCCCGGCGATCACTTGCTGGTGTCGACCTTGAGCTGGTAGTCCAGCAGTTTTTTCGAATCGAAAGAGCTAATCGTCTTGGTATTGCTCTTGCGTCCGTTGTATTCCGCCCAGATCTCGTAATCGACGTCGGGCGAGAGCTGGCCGAAGCGATAGGTGCCATCGGCAACGGAGATGAAGCTCTTGATGTCTTGGGTCTTGGTGTTCTTCAGGTAGACGATCGCTCCGGATTGCGGCTTATTGCTCGACCCGACGACCTTGCCCTCGACGACCTTCTGTCCAGTCTGGGCTGCGGCATAAGGGGCCGATCCAAGAAATGGCAGGGGAAATGGCAACGCTAGTAAAAGAACTATCAATGCCTGGAAAAGATACTTGCAATGCTGCTGACAACGGACTGCGGGAAAGCTCATTCTTCATCCTCATCCCGAACCGGGATATCTTCGGTTTCATAACCTTCGTTGTCGATCTTGCTGATTTCGAGAGGTTCGGTGGCCACGATCTCATATTCGGCGCCGCACTCATCGCAGGCTACGACATCGCCTTCATCCACATCATCGACGTCGATGTCCAGCAGGCTTTCACATTCAGAGCAAATCGCCATAACCCTCTCCACGCTTGCGGATTATTAGACTGATGATGCCACATTCGGAAAGACGCGAAAGATTCCGGCGGCCTATAACCAGTGTTCAAGGGAAGCCCCGGGCCGTCAAGCAAACCGGCCGGCCACGCAGAGAAAAGCGCCGCGCTAGAATTGGTCATGAATTTAGCCGGATCCCCGCCCAGCAGCCTCGCAAAACCCCAGTTCCACGACACGCTTCGCCGGCCTTGCGGTCTATGGCTACTTGCCGGTCTGGTGATTGTGCTCGCCGCCCGCACGCCTGCTTGGTGCGATGACAATCCGCGCGACTTGGATGCCACTGGGGCCTTGATCCAGCCGGCTCCGGTAGATCCCGCAATCCGGGCGGCGCTGGCGCAGATTTCCGATCGGCAGATTCGGCGCACGATCGAAAAGCTGGTGAGCTTTCATAACCGAAGCACTCTGTCGAGTATGGATACCGGCGTTCCGGCAGGGCAGGGAGTGACGGCTGCGGCGGACTGGATCGCACAGCAGCTTGTGGGCTACTCCGCCGATTGCGGCGGCTGCCTGGAGGTCAAGCGCGACACCTTCACCCAGGAGCCGGAGCCCCCGCCGCAGGGGCGCATTCTCAAGCCGACGACGATCACCAATGTCTACGCGGTGCTGCGCGGCAGCGATCCGAAACAGGCGGCGCGCATGATCCTGGTTACCGGGCATTACGATTCGATTAACGGGCACTACCGGGCGACGGATGACTCCACAATTGGGACGAGAGCCGAAGCCCCCGGCGCGAACGACGACGCCAGCGGAGTCGCCGTGAGCCTGGAATGTGCGCGTGTGCTCTCGCGGCTGAAACTGCCGGCTACGCTTGGTCTTTGTCGCGGTCGCGGGCGAGGAACAGGGGCTTGACGGCAGCCGTCACCTGGCGCAGTTGGCCAAGAGCGAGGGCTGGCAGCTCGAGGGGGTGTTGAATAACGACATCGTCGGCGGCAACACCACTCCTGGCGACACGTTGCAGGACAAGTCCCTGGTAAGGGTGTTTTCAGAGGGCATCCCGGCGACGGCGACCCCGGACGAGATCAAGCGGATCACCGCGCTTGGGCTGGAGAGCGATTCGCCATCGCGAGAGCTGGCTCGAGCGATTGCCGACGTGGGCCGGAGTTATCAGCTTGTGCCGCCATTTCATCCGGTGCTGATCTTTCGGCAAGACCGCTTTCTGCGTGGCGGGGACCATAGGTCTTTCAACCAGGAAGGATTCCCGGCGGTCCGGTTCACCGAGTGGCGCGAGGACTACAACCATCAGCATCAGGACGTGCGAGTCGAGAATGGCGTGCAATATGGCGACTTGCTGCAATATGTCGACTTCGCCTATGTGGCGAAGGTCGCCCGGCTGAATGCCGCGACAATGGCTACACTGGCCGCCGCGCCTCCGCCGCCGGAGAAGGTTCGCATCGTGACCAAGAGGCTCGACAACAACACCACGCTTCACTGGGCGGCCGGCAGCGGAGCACCTGATGGAACAACTTATGAAGTGGTGTGGCGCGAGACACAGGCTCCGGACTGGCAGCGGAGTCTTCCGGCAAAGACGCAGGCAGATGGGGAGACATTCTCTATCACCGTTCCGGTTTCCAAGGACAACGTGATCTTTGGCGTTCGCGCGGTGGACGCGGCCGGACATCGAAGCGTTGCGGTGGCTCCGGTTCCGGAGCGATAGGACGGGTCTTGCGGTAACGCGGTGGAAACAGCCACGCCGCGAGGCCGCCTTGATTCTGAGACAATAAGCGGAGCGCTTATGCCACGCATCGGATCGAGTTCGCTTATGTTTCCGCCATTCCGGGGCCTCACCCGGCGTCTGGTGCTGATCAATCTGGTTGTCTTCTTTGTTCTGCTGGTGCTGGGCGCGGTCAATCGTTCGCTGAGCGATACGATCTTTGGATTTTTTGTGCTCACTCCGCGAGCAGTGACCCATGGCTTTGTATGGCAGCTGGTCACGTATGCCTTTGTGCATCGCGGCATTCTGGAAGCGCTCTTCAACCTGCTGTCGCTCTGGTTTATTGCCTCGTACATTGAAGAGGTAAAGGGCAGCCGGTGGCTGGGCGAGATTTATTTTCTCTCCGTTGTGGGTGGCGCGCTCATTGCGACGGCGTTGAGTTTTACGCCGATCCCGCGACTCTCGCCGCTGGATTATGCCTCTGGAGCGCAGGCAGGAATCTTTGGCTTGCTGGCCGCCTTTGCGGTGCTCTTTGGCGAACAGCAGTTCACTCTTTTCCCAATACCCATCAGCATTAAGGCGAAATATCTTGTTTTGATCTACCTGTTGGTGGCGATTGCGAGTCTATTTGGTGGGGGTAGCATCCTGCCGCTGGTGGTCTATCTGGCGGGCGGATTGATGGGCTTAATTTACGCGAAGCGGGCGCGCGGGCGGGGCATGAGCTTTGCGGCAAGCGAACGGGTCTACGGCCTGCGCAACGAGTACTACCGCTGGAAACGGCGCCGCGCGTCGCGGAAGTTCGAGGTCTACATGCGAAAGCATAACCGGGACGTCCACTTTGATCGCGAGGGGCGATATGTCGACCCCGACGAGGGGAAGAACCCTAACGACCGCAAGTGGATGAACTGAGGGCCCGGCGACCCCGCCATCGTTTCCAGCGACATCGTTTCGAGCGACCGTGTATCGTTAAGGTTGCTGCTGTTAGGGCGTTTCGGCCCGGTCGCAATGCTTTTCAGGCTTTCATTTTCTGTAAGGGGTGGTTGATTCGGGTGTCTTCTGTCGAACGCTTTCTTCGTCTGTCGCTGTGCTGTGCCTTTCTCGTTCTCACCGTTTCGCAAATGTCCGCGCAGGTGACGGCAACCGCTCCCCCGCTGAGCAACGATCTCGCCAACTATAACAATCGCTGGGACGCCTACGGCGGCTTTGGCTATGCCCGCTTCCAGACGACGCTCGGGGTCAATTTGAAGTCCAACCTGTTTGGCTGGAAGGGGCAGGCGACAGGCTGGCTGAATCCGATTGTCGGGATCACGGCCGCTACCGGCAATTACTACGGCAATGTATCGCTGTCGCCCAATGAATATGATCTGAGCCACGCGAATATCTCCGAACACCTGTTTCTCTTTGGGCCGGAGGTCAGGCTTTTGCGCGACCCGAAGTGGACCGTCACTGCACACGTACTGCTCGGTGGCACTTATGGAATCTTCAACAGCTCTTTCCCCAGCGGCGTCCAGCCGAACGTGTTGCGCCTTTATAACAACCAGCTGGCCTTCGCGGCGGCGGCGGGTGGCTCGTTTGACCGCAACCTCACGCCGCAGTGGTCTGTTCGACTGATCACGGATTTCCAGCCTACGCACTACGGGCTCGCCTTTCAGAAAGAGTTTGCGGGCTCGGTAGGTGTGGTCTACAAGTGGGGCGCGATCAAGAAGTAGTTAAGAAGTAGTTAGCCCAGACAACACCGACACTGTAGAGCGATCGATGGACTATCGTGAATCCGAGCCCAGACGGTACATCCTCGGTCTCAATAGGTCACGGTTAGGGACGTCGAACACCGATCAAGCGTAGGGCACCCGCAGATCGCCCCCAGTCATCTGCTTTGGCTGATCGAGACCAAGCATGCTGAGGATGGTTGGCGAGAGATCGCGCAGGGATCCGTCTGGCCTTAATGTGTATTTGTTAGCGTCTTCACTGACCAATACAAACGGCACCGGATTCGTCGTGTGTGCGGTGTGCGGGCCGCCGGTGATGGGGTCGACCATCATTTCCGCGTTGCCATGGTCGGCGGTGATCAGCATCGCGCCGCCCTTTTGCCGGAGCGTCTGATAGATACGGCCCAGTTGCTGATCGACGGTCTCGCAAGCCTTGATTGTGGGTAAGAGCATCCCGGAGTGGCCGACCATGTCGGCGTTGGCGAAGTTGACGACGACGAGATCGAAGGCGGTATCTTCAACGGCTTTGATGACTGCGTCGGCGATGCCGGCGGCGCTCATCTCCGGAGCAAGATCGTAGGTCGCGACCTTTTGTGACGGAACGAGGAAGCGGTCTTCGCCAGGGAATGGCGTCTCGATTCCGCCGTTGAAGAAGTAAGTGACGTGAGCGTACTTCTCGGTCTCGGCGATGCGGATGTTGCGCAGGTTCGCCTGGGCGAGCATGTTCGCCAGCAGGTTCTCCATCGACTCTGGCAGGATGACCATAGGCAGCGTGAATTGCTTGTCGTACTGGGTCATGCAGACGTAGTGCAGGTCCCTCGGCACGTCGCTGCGCGGGATGGTGGCGTCGAGATCCTCAGCGCCGGGAAGCTCGTTTCCCTCTAATTTCGTCAGGCCGCTGTTGCGTGCGAGTACGCGAGTAATCTGGCGCGCCCGGTCGGCGCGGTAGTTGAAGTTGATCAAGACATCTTCGTCGCGCACGAGGCCGACGGGATGGTCATCGCTGTCGGTCATGACGAAGGGAATCACAAACTCGTCGGTGATGCCGTTGTTATAGCACTCGTTCACTCGCGCGATCGGGTCGGAGTACGATCCGCCTTCGGCGTGGCCTTTGACCATCGCATCAAATGCCTTCAGCTCGCGCTCCCAGCGGCGGTCGCGGTCCATGGCGTAGTAGCGGCCGGAGACGCTGGCGATCTGGCCAACTCCGTACTCGGCGAACTTCTGCTGCAACGCGGCCAGGTATTCGGCGCCGCCGGTCGGCGCCGTGTCACGGCCGTCGAGAAAGACGTGGACGAAGACGTGTTTCAGGCGCTGTTCGGCCGCGGCCCTGAGCAGGGCGTAGAGATGGCGCTGGTGAGAGTGGACTCCGCCGTCGGAGAGCAGGCCGAGCAGATGCAACTGGCGATCGCCCTCACCGGCACGCATCATGGCATCGGCAATTACCGGGTTCGAGGCGAATTCGCCGCTCTCAATCAGGGCGTCGATGCGGGTGATGTCCATGTGGACGATGCGGCCGGCGCCGATGTTGAGATGGCCCACCTCGCTGTTGCCCATCTGGCCCTCGGGCAGGCCGACAAAACGGTCGGAGGCGTGCAGGAGGGTGTTGGGAAACTCGGCGAGCAGCTTGTCGTAGGTGGGTTTGCGGGCCAACGCGATGGCGTTGGCCTCGACCTGCGCCCGATAGCCCCAGCCATCGAGGATGGCCAGGACCAGGGGTTTCTTATGGATCGACATACAGCCTTTCGTACTTAGTTCTGCGGGGTGGTTGGCGCCGGCTTGGCTGGTGGCGCCGGAGTTGCGCTTGGAGTGGCCGCGCCTGATGGAGCCGCAGGTGTGGGCGAACCGAGTGTCGGAGCCGGCTTGGGCGCGTGCTCGTCGCGATATTTCTTCATCGCCGCTTCGATATCGTCTTTATGACGCGCCTGGACCTCTTGACTGGCCTGCTGCTGCTGGCGCTGGATGGCCATTCCGCTTTCGCGGTTGAGAACGGCCGCGTTCGTAAAATAATTCTTGCCGGCTTCAGTCTGGGCAAAGCTGATCAGCTTTGCGGCGTCCTCGGTGGAGATGTACTTCTTGTAAATGTCGTAGAGCGCAGCTTGATAATCGATCTTGGAAAAGGTGGCGTCGAGATCCTGCCAGACCGCATCGGGCATGTACGGATTGCGGGTCTTGTTCTGGGCGATCATCTTCTCTCTGTTTGCATTCATCTCGGCGACCTGCTTGTCGTAGCCCAAAGCGACGTAGAGGGCCTTCATCTGGTCGACGGTGAGCGGATGTTCTGGACCCTTGACTTCATCTCCGTCGAGGGTGCTGATCCTTGGCGAGATCGCGGGGGTAGTGGACTGAGCCGGAGCTTTGGTCGAGGGGGTAGTGGGCGCTGTTTGAGCGGCCGCGGTGACGCTAAGAAGAAGACCATAGAGTGCGCACTGCAAAAACTTCATTCGATTCTCCTGTATTCCCGTACCAATATGTTCGTGCAATAGTTCCGTGCAATATCGTCGCGGCAAGATCCGCAGCCGCGGATCCGAGTTAGATAGCCTTACTCGCCAAAGTTGATGGACTCGAGCCCGAGGAACTCGGCCGCCTGGCCGAGTTCTTCTTCAATGCGGAGGAGCTGGTTGTATTTGGCGATGCGGTCGGTGCGAGAGGCCGAGCCAGTCTTGATCTGTCCGGCGCCGGTGCCGACCGCGAGGTCGGCGATGAAGGTGTCTTCGGTCTCGCCGCTGCGATGCGAGATGACCGAGGTGTAGCCATAGCGCCCGGCGAGCTGGATGGTTTCGAGGGTCTCGCTGACGGTGCCGATCTGGTTGACCTTGATCAGGATCGAGTTCGCCACGCCTTCATCGATGCCGCGCTGCAGGCGTTCGGTATTAGTTACGAAGATATCGTCGCCGACGAGTTGAATGCGCTCGCCGAGCAACTCGGTGAGATACTTCCAGCCCTTCCAGTCGTCTTCGGCCAGGCCGTCTTCGAGCGAGATAATCGGATACTGCTTCGTCCAACTCTCCCAGTAGCGGGCCATCTCTTCGCTGGAGTATTCGCTCTTGTCGCTCTTCTTGAAGACGTAAACGCCGCGTTCTTTGTCATAGAATTCGCTGGCCGCGGGATCGAGAGCGATGGCGATGTCGTCGCCCGCCTTGTAGCCGGCGAGGTCGATGGCTTCGAGGATGACCTCGATGGCCTCGACGTTCGATTTCAGCATGGGAGCGAAGCCGCCCTCGTCGCCGACGGCGGTGGAGTAGCCGCGCTTCTTGAGCACGCCCTTGAGAGTGTGGAAGACCTCTGCACCCCAGCGCAGCGCGTCGCTGAAACGCTCCGCGCCGATGGGCATGACCATGAATTCCTGAAAGTCGACATTGTTGTCGGAGTGCGCGCCCCCGTTGAGGATGTTCATCATCGGAGTGGGCAGAATGCAGGCGTTGACGCCGCCAAGATAGCGATAGAGAGGGATATGAAGAGAGTTGGCCGAGGCGCGGGCGGCGGCCATGGAGACGGCGAGGATCGCATTGGCGCCGAGCCGTGATTTATTCGGCGTGCCGTCGAGCGAGATCATGGTGGCGTCGAGCAGGCGCTGGTTGGTCGCGTCCATGCCGGCGAGCTCAGGGGCGAGAATCGTTTCTACGTTTTCGACGGCCTGCAGGACGCCTTTGCCGAGATAGTGGGACCTGTCGTTGTCGCGAAGCTCAACCGCCTCATGTTCTCCGGTCGAAGCGCCGCTGGGCACGATCGCCCGGCCCATCGCGCCGCTGGCGAGGACGACATCAGCTTCGACGGTGGGATTTCCCCGCGAATCCAGAACTTCGCGGGCGTGAATTGCTGCAATTTCAGTCATTTCGCTCCTAACAATATGGTGCTGCAGGCGGTCCTTCAGCTTTGGGCGGCGGTCGACAGGGATCGCATTTCCCGCCGCGCCGCCGATGGTTTCGATAAAACTACTCATCCCCAAGCTGGTCTCCGCCCTGCGATTTGGTGGTGAAAAATGGCCATAAGGGTTCGTTTGGATTCTAACAAAGCAAGCGGGTATTAGTCGTGACGGGGCTTGCACTCCAAGCCCCGTCCGGGGTGGTCTTCGGCTTGTTTTTCCGCGACTTGCGCAGGCTGCGGGGTTTGCACCTTATCGGAGCCCCTGCGGGGCCACAGTTACTCCCAAGGTGCGACGAGGATTTGCCTGCGCCATGCCATTCTCTTTGCCGCATCATTGAAGGTGATGAGAAGTTGAAGGACAGTTCTTGTCCGGAGTGTGGATGAATGATGACAAATCTAAGAGTTGTGGCCGCACTGGTTGCCGGAGTTGCAGTATTCTCGCCCTGCCTGCATGGGCAGAGCACGCAAAAGCCAAGCTCCTATAGCGGGGTCTCGCAGCCGCCGCCGGATGACACGATTACCAGCGATGCCCCCGCGACGACCACGCAGAACGCCACCTTGGTGACGAGGCCGGCTACGGCGCAGGCCGCGCCAGCACCGGTGGTTGCTCCGGCAGCGCCGGCTGCAGCGCCGAGTGTTCCCGTGGTGGCCAAGGCGCCATGCAATTCTGAAGATCGCATGATTGGCGATCCCGATCCTTGTCTCGCGGCGCCGGTCGTCGAAGCGGAGACGGCACAGCCGAAGCCGTCCCCCGATGCCGATGCAGACATTGTGACCTCTGTGCCCACGCGTCCCGGCGAGTTGCCGGAAGGGACGGTCATCAAGATCGCTTTGGACCAGGAGATCGCTACCGGGCAGTCCACGGTTGGGGCGGATTTTAGCGGCCGGGTTTCGGGGGATGTAATCTCTCTCGGCAAGGTCGTTATCCCTCAGGGGGCGCAAGTGGTGGGCAAGATCGTTCAGGTTACCGAGGGCCATCGTTTTGGCAGTCCGGCAACGATCCGGCTGCGGCCCGATGTGGTGGTGTTGCCCGACGGTTCGCGCTATGTGCTGCGCGCCCAGGTGATCGACACCAGCACGAAGTCGCGCATTGACGACGAAGGCACGCTCAAGCCGGCATCGCGGTTGAAGACCAATGTCATCAAAGAAGCAGCGGGAGTTGGCACGGGTGCGGTTGTGGGAGCGATTGTTGGCGGCGCACCTGGAGCTTTGGTGGGCAGTTTGATCGGCGCTGGAGTGATGACGACGAATATCCTGGTGCAGCATCCGGCGGACGTAAAGATTCCTAAAGACTCGACGATCGTCCTGAGCCTGACTCAGCCAATGTCGATCAGCCCGGAAATAGCGAGTGTTGCGCCGGGCGGCAGCAACTAGGCAATTACTCTTCGCCTTTCCAGATGAAGGCGCCCGGTTGCGGCAGCCCCATGTGGGCGAGTACGCGGCAGGCGAACTGTTTTGCCATCTCGGTTGAATCCGTCGGCAGGTTGTAGAACGAGGGCATGACCGGAAAGATCACCGCTTCGGCGTCCGCCGCGAGCGTCATATTTCGCAAGTGAATTTTGTTGAAGGGCGTCTCGCGCACGCAGAGCAGCAGCGGACGTCGCTCTTTCAGGCAGACATCGGCGGCGCGTTCGATGAGATTGCGAGCGAGGCCGTTGGCGATTCCGCCCAGCGTTCCCATGCTGCAGGGCAGCACGATCATTCCGTTTGAGGGATAGCTGCCACTGGCGATGCCTGCGCCGATATCGGTCTCGTTCAGCTGAACGATCTTCTTCGAAGGGGAGCCGAGCAATTTCTCCACCAGCTGGTTGCGGCCGCTCAGTTGAAGCTCCTCTGCGAGCACGCGCAGCGAGCTCTCCGAGGGAATGAAATTCACTTGTGCAACCCGCTCGTCGCTGTTGAGCGCGGCGAGGAGTTCGCGGCCGAAGACGGCTCCGCTGGCGCCGGTGATGGCGACGGTGAGGTTCCAGCCGGAGTTCGTCGGCGAAATCATGACGCCAGGACCCGAGCGAAGATGGCATCCACGTTCTTGAGCTGGCGCGAAAGATCGAAGCTGTGCGCCAGCTTTTCTGGAGTGAGCCGGGAGGTGATCGCGGGTTCATTTGCAACCAGGTCGCGGAAGACAAGTTCCTCGCGCCACGCGCGCATGGCATGTTCCTGGACGAGGCGGTAGGCCTCTTCACGGGCCATGCCGGATTCGGCGAGATCGAGCAGCAACTGGCCGCTGAAGATCAGGCCGCCGGTGCTTTCGAGGTTGCGTAGCATCCGCGCCGGATACACGAGCAGATTGTCGATGAGCGCGGCGGTCTTTGCCAGCAGATAGTCGGCGAGGATGGTGGAGTCGGGAAAAATGACGCGTTCGACCGAAGAGTGCGAGATATCGCGCTCGTGCCAGAGCGCGATGTTTTCGTAAGCGGCCTGCGAGTTGGCGCGAACGACTCGGGCGAGTCCGCTGATCTGCTCGCTGGTGATGGGGTTGCGCTTGTGCGGCATCGCCGACGACCCTTTTTGCTTCTCGGAGAAAAACTCCTCGGCTTCGCGGACCTCGGTGCGCTGCAAATGGCGAATCTCCGTCGCGATCTTGTCCAGGGTCGACGTGATAATCGCGAGCGTGGAGATGTAATGCGCGTGGCGATCGCGCTGGATAACCTGAGTGGCGACTGCAGCCGGTTCGAGGCCGAGACGGGCGCAGATGCGCTCTTCGTGCTCCGGCTTGAGATGGCCAAAGGTGCCGACGGCTCCGGAGAGCTTACCGACGCGCATGTCTTCGGCGGCGGCGTGGAAGCGGGCGATATTGCGCTGCGTCTCGGAGTACCAATTCAACAACTTGAGGCCGAAGGTCGTAGGCTCGGCGTGGATGCCATGGGTTCGCCCGATGGTCGGCGTGTGTTTGAATTCGAGGGCTCGCTTTTTCAGGACAGCGGCGAGTTTGTTCAGTCCCTCGGCAATAATGGCGGAGGCTGCCTTGATCTGCAACGCTTGGGCGGTGTCGACTACGTCGTTCGAGGTAAGGCCGTAGTGCAGCCACCGCGATTCAGGGCCGATCTTTTCGGCGACTGCGGTGGTGAAGGCGATGACGTCGTGCTTGACCTCGGCCTCTATCTCCTGGATTCGCTGTACGTCGATTTCGCCGCGTTCGCGAATCGCCTTGGCGGCGTCGGCTGGGACTATGCCGTCTTCGGCAAGCACATCGCTGGCTGCGCTTTCAACCGCGAGCCACATGCGGTATTTGTTCTCTTCGGTCCAGATGGCGCCCATTGCGGGGCGCGTATATCGTGCGATCAATTAGCTTTCCTCGTGTTCGTGCCTCTTCATTGTAGCTTTCGGCGCATCTCACCGTTCAGCATCTGCGGAGTAGAATCGAGCTGTAACGAGAGGAACGACAGAACCACTATGGCTGAAGAAACACATGAACTACCGGAGCTCGTAACCTTGGGCGAGTTTCCCGAACCGATGGAAGCGGAGATGGCGAAGTTGCGGCTGGAATCGGCCGGGATCGAGACGTTTCTCTCCGGCGTAAACGCCGCGATGTTGTCGCCGGGTCTGGGGCCGCTGCAGTTGCAAGTCAAGCCCGAGGACGAGGCCGATGCCCGGGCGATTCTCGAAGATACCGGCGAACCCGGCGTGGTCAGCTCGTACACCGGGCGCGATTTGGAACCAGAAAAGTCTTAGCCGCGGTAGCGGAGAAGTTTACTGGGAGGTCGGGCAACCGCAGATTTCTCCACTCCGCTGCGCTCCGGTCGAAATGACAATTTGCAAAGTAGCGGGCGAACGCTAACTCACGCCGAGGCGTTCGCGCATCTCGGCGTGAAGAAATCCCCGGCCGGGGCGGTAGGGTTGCACCCACTCTCCATCGATGACGAACTGCGGGATGGCGCGCTTGCCGACGTTGCGTAAGAGTTCCTCTGCAGCCCCCGGTGTGCGTTCGATGTCGACCTCGGTATAGGCGATCTGGTGCAGGTCGAGGAAGCGCTTGGCTTCTCGGCAATCGCGGCACCAGGGGGCTGAGTAAAGGGTGAGGGTCATCGTTTGAGGCGGTCCGGAGGATTGGTTTGTAAAACGCCGCATCTCCATTGGAGACGCGGCGCGCTCGCGTTAACTTAGCAGAACCCAGGTTAGCTCCGCGACCCTGGGGTACCCGCATTTCTTCTACGCAGTGGTTTTGGCGCAGTACTCGTCAAAGGCGCGAGCGAGTTCGCCGGCGATCGCCTGGGCGGTGTTGACCTCGATCGCGGAACGCTGCATTAGGTAAACCAGCTTGCCGTCACGGAGGATGCCGATTGCGGGAGACGTCGGCGGATGGCCGACAAAATAGGAGCGGGCGCGGTCGGTTGCCTCGCGGTCCTGGCCGGCGAAGACGGTGATGGCCTGGTCGGGCTTGGTCGTATGCTGCAGGGCGAGCCGCACGCCGGGGCGCATTTTGCCGGCAGCGCAGCCGCAGATCGAGTTCACCACCAGCAGGGTGGTGCCGGGCGCGGCCAGTGCCGCGTCGACTTCGGCGGCGGTCCTGGTTTCTTTGATTCCTACCCGCGTCAGCTCTTCACGCATGGGGATGACCATCATTTCGGGATACATTCTCTGTTTCCTCCGGATATTTCGGCGACTGCTTTCATCCTATTGTAAAGCCTCAGTCAATGAGACGCCTCGGGGATCGGCCTTGGATTCATACCTGGGCTGATACCCTCGATGGGATGGAAATTCTTGAGAACGTTCCCTTAGCGCCCTACACCACCTTCAAAATCGGCGGTCCGGCGCGATGGTTTGCCGAATCGACGAGCGAATCCGACATTCCTGAAGCAGTGGGTTTTGCCCGCGAGCGCGGGTTGCCGCTCTTTGTGCTGGGCGGCGGCAGCAATCTGCTGGTCTCCGACGCCGGTTTTGCTGGGCTAGTGCTGCGGATCGGCTTACGCGGGATTCGGGAGCATTTCGATGGCGATACGTTGGTCTTGCAGGCCGAGGCCGGCGAAGACTGGGACAAACTGGTGAGCCATGCTGTCTCGCTCGATTGCGCGGGAATCGAATGTTTGGCCGGGATTCCGGGGACGGTCGGCGGCACTCCGGTACAAAATGTTGGCGCCTATGGGCAAGAGGTCTCGCAGACCGTCGTTGCGGTTCGTGTGCTGGACCTGAAGTCGGAGAAATTCCTGGAGATGAGCGGCGAGGAGTGCGGATTCGCTTATCGGCAAAGCATCTTCAACACCTCGGCGAAGGGACAGTTCCTCGTGACCAGAGTCGATTATGAGCTGCTGGCGGGCGGTCCACCTACGCTTTCTTACGGCGATCTGCAGCGGCATTTTCAGGGTGGGAACGTCGCGCCTTCTTTGACCCAAGTCGCCGATGCGGTGCGGGCGATCCGGCGTTCGAAAGGGATGTATCTGGTCGAGGGCGATCCGGACTGCGCCAGCGCGGGGAGTTTCTTCACGAATCCGATCGTGGACCGGCCGGCGTTGGAACGAATTGCTGCTGCAGTTCCGGCGGGGACTGAGATTCCGCAGTATCCTGCGCCGGAAGGCAAGGTGAAGCTGGCGGCTGCGTGGCTGGTGGAACAGGCGGGATTTTCGAAGGGGTACGGCAACAGACGTGCAGGAATCTCAAGCCGGCATACCCTGGCGCTGGTGAATCGGGGTGGGGCTTCGGCCGCGGATGTGCTGAAGCTGAGCGAAGAGATCGTCACGAAGGTGGAAGAGAAGTTCGGAGTCAGGCTGGAACGCGAGCCGGTTCTGCTGGGCTAGGCCTCGATGCGCCTCTCTTGCTGCTAGGCTAGAGACACGGCCATGCAAGACATCGTTCATCAATTACGCTGCACCGGTTGCGCGCGTGTGGTTGCGCAGCGCGAGGCGCGAAGCAACTTCCGCTGCGCCGATTGCGGCGAGTTGTTTGAGGTGGAATATCCGGCGTGGAGTCCGGCTCCGGCGCAGGTGGCGGCTGCCAACGGTCATGAGGGAAATGGAGCTGTAGCCGGCGCGGCGCTTGCGGCGAAGCCTCGGGCCTGGCTGCCGAATGCGAGCGCGCTGCGCTGGCTGTGGAAAGAACGGCGGCATTCCGCGCTGCCGATCGATCAGAGCGGCGTTTGGCGCTTTCGCGAGCTGCTGCCGATCCTCGATAAACCCAACGATGCGGTGACGCTGCGCGAGGGGAACACTCCGCTTTACGGGATGCCGCGTTGCGCTGAGATTGCTGGCGTGGACCATCTGCTGGCGAAGCACCAGGGAATGAATCCGACGGGGTCGTTCAAAGACACAGGAATGACGGCGGCGCTCTCGGTGGCGCGGGAGCGCGGTTTCGAGTGGGTCGCGTGCGCTTCTACGGGCAACACCTCGGCGGCGATGGCGGCTTACGCGGCGCGGGCGGGAATGCGCTCGCTGGTGCTGATTCCCGAGGGCAAAATCGCGTGGGGCAAGCTCTCACAGGCAATGGATTATGGCGCGCTTACCTGCCAGTTGCGCACCGATTTCGATGGCTGTGTGCGGGTGCTGGCCGAGGTGGTTGAGCGCTATCCGGTCTACCTGCTGAATTCGGTCAATCCGTATCGTCTGGAAGGGCAGAAGACTCCGGCGCTGGAGATCGCTGAGGAGCTGGAGTGGAATGTTCCCGAACATGTAATTGTGCCTGGCGGAAATCTGGCGAACTGTTCGGCCCTGGGCAAGGGCTTTCAGGAGATGAAGCATCTAGGGCTTACGACGGCGATGCCGAGGATCTCGGTGATTCAGGCCGTGGGTGCGAATCCGCTCTATACAGCGATGAAAACGTCGCAGGGCAGGGAACTGACTCCCGTTCACGCTGAAACGCGAGCTAGCGCGATCCGCATCGGCAATCCCGCTTCGTGGCGGAAGGCGGTGCGGGTTCTTGAGCAGACCAACGGATATTGTGAGCAGGTCTCAGAAGCCGAGATCGCGATTGCTAAGGCCGAGATCGGAGTCGAAGGCATTGGCTGCGAGCCCGCATCGGCTGTGACGCTTGCCGGGCTAAAAAAGCTGGTTGCCGATGGCCGTGTGAAGTCGAATGAGAACGTTGTGTTGCTGCTAACCGGACATACGCTGAAGGATTCGGAGTACACCCTGGACTTTCATCGCGGCCAACTGCTGACCGACGAGGAATCGCGTGGCTATGAGCCTGCCATGTGGCGGTTGCGATCGGAGATGCCTGTGCTCGAGGCATCTGCCGATGCGGTGCTGCAGGCATTGGAAGCCGGGGTGCGACGTTGAGCGCGGCGACAACCAACGGCGTAGCGATCTCTGGTGCGCCGGCGCGGAGTGCCGCTTCGAGCGAGAGCCTGCATCTGCGGCTGCCGGCGACTTCGGCCAATCTTGGGCCGGGGTTCGACACGATTGCTTTGGCTCTCACGTTGGCGCTGGAGATCGATGCGACCCGCGCAGCGGATTTCTCCATCAACGCCAAAGGCCGCAACACCGACGTTTGCTCGTCGCTGCGACGCAACCTGATGCTGGATGTTTATCAGAAGACGCTGGCGGCGAACGGCGTAGAAGTTGTTCCGCTCGCGCTTGAGATTCATAACGAAATTCCCATCGGGATGGGCTTTGGCTCTTCGGCTGTTGTGCGCCTTGCCGGGCTGGCTCTGGCAAACCATTTTGGCGGCCTTGGCTGGAGCCGGGAGCGCATTCTGAATGAGGCGTCGCGGCTGGAGGGCCATCCCGACAATGCCGCCGCCTGTTGGCTGGGCGGGTTTACGGTGGCGGCGATGGATGCCGGGCATGTTCACGCGGCGAGTCTTGCGCCGCCGGCGGGATGGAAGCTGTTGCTGGTCGTGCCGGAGCAGCCTCTGGCGACGACTGCGGCGCGGCTGGTGCTGCCGCGCAGCTATGACCAGGACGACGTGGTTTTCAATATCCAGCGCGCCAGCCTGTTGACGGCGGCGTTTGCGACCGGCAACGCGGAGTTGCTGCGCGTGGCGATGCAGGACCGGATGCATCAGCCCTTTCGCGGCGCGATCTGTCCGTTACTGCCGTCTTTGCTGCCACTTGCGGGTGCGGGAGGGATTGCCGGGGTCGCGTTGAGCGGCGCCGGGCCGTCGGTGCTGTTGCTGCTTGATGGGAAGTCGCCGGGCGAGGAGTTGCAGCTCGACGAGATTAAGCGGTTGGTTACCAGCCGCCTGAGCGAGCCGGCGGAGCTGCTCGATTGTGGAATTGAGACTTCGCCCGCAGTGGTCCGATCGGCGTTGGCGGCGAAATGACCTGGGTGCGACTTTCAAGGGCAAATCGCATCTAATTGACTGGTATTCAGGGTTATCATCAGATAATTGGCAAGGAGGAACATGGCTGGACTTGGAGTTTTTGAGGTAAATGATGGCACGTTCGAGCAGGAGGTGCTGCGGTCCGAGTATCCAGTCCTGGTCGACTTCTGGGCCGCGTGGTGCGGGCCGTGCAGGGCGATCGCTCCGGTCGTCGATGAGATTGCGGCTCAAAACCTGGGCAAGCTCAAGGTAATGAAGATGGACGTCGACAAGAACCCCGCGACGCCGGGACGTTACGGCATCCGCGGCATTCCCGCGCTGCTGTTGTTCAAAGACGGCAAGGTCGCCGATCAGATTGTGGGCGTCGTTCCTAAGGACGTGATCGAGAAGAGCATCGCCAAGGTGCTCGAGCGTTACCGTCAATGCTTAAGAATTAGAGAAGGCCCGGAGTGTTTCCGGGCCTTTCGTGTGTCTGCGTGCTCCACTCACGTTGGGCCGAGATCGCTGCAAACCGCAGATCTCTCCACTCCGCGCTGCGCGCTCCGGACGAGATGACAATCTTAGTATTTGCGGATGACGCCGAGGACTTTGCCCTGGATGGCAACGTTCTGGATGGGTACGTAGATTGGGTCCATCTCGGTGTTGGAGGGTTGCAGGCGCACCATCGAGCCCTCGATATAGTAGCGCTTGAGGGTCGTCTCGGAGCCTTTGACGAGGGCGACGATGATCTCTCCCTGGCGGGCGACGCTGGTGCGCTCGACCAACACGTAATCTCCATCGACAATATGCTCATCGCGCATGGAGTCGCCGCGCACGCGGAGCGCGAAGGCCTCCTTGCTGCCGACGATGTCGCCGAGTGAGAGGGTTTCTTCGGGCTGGGAGGTCTCGACGGGCTGGCCGGCAGCGATGCGACCGAGGAGCGGCAGGCGCTCGACGATCCGGTTGCGGCGGTTCGTCGGGATGACGTCGATCGAGCGGCTGCGGTTGTGCTCGCGCTGCAGGATGCCTTTGTTGGTCAGGTTGGTGATGTGCTTGTGGACGGTGGCGAGCGATTTGAGGCCGAGTCCGCGGGCGATCTCGTCGTAGGAGGGTGAGTATTCGTTCTTCCGGACGAATTCGGTGAGGAAGTCGAGGACCTCTTTTTGCCTGCGAGTGACAGCCATGGGGAAATTATAGGGAAGAAAAAGCGAATGGCAAGTGGTAATTTGGGTGCGGGCTTGCCTGGTTAGTTACTTTTTGGCTCGGCCAGGTACCCCCTCCCCCTGGTTTTTAGCTTAGTTCTCTGTTTTCAGCGACTTGCGGGGATGACCGAGCTAAGTTCTTTGTTTTCAATGTCGGACGCTTGAGAGCAGAATTCGGGCATGAGAAAAGGGCGGCTTTTGGCCGCCCTTTTTTTCTTTACCCTCTATTACCAGTGTACCAAGTTGGACCCTTTCACTACGCCAAACTGATGCAACTTTCTTCCCAATGGAATGAGGGAGTTGCAGAGTATTTTCGGCTGGGGCTATTGACAGATTTTGGGGTGAACCCTTTGGGTGAGACAGTTTGGATTTTGACAGATTGCCGTTTGCTGGATTTTGGCCCGTCTTCTGCTTCGCATGCCCCTGGATTTTGGTGGTAAGAGAGAGAATCTGTTTACTGCTCCGGCAAATTCTGGAGATGGTCTTTTACGCGGTTTCGTGTGCGGATGATCGGGCCCAAGTCGTTCCAGGAAAGCGGAATAGGATTTGCGCAGCAGATCGCGCGCCTCTTCCAACTGCCCCAGATCCTTAAGCACCAGCGCCAGATTCGACTGCCTGATGGCGATGGAGGGATGGCCGGGCTCGAACGACTTCTCATCGGAGGCCAGCGCCTGGCGCAGAAGATCGCGCGCCTCTTCCAACTGCCCCAGATCCTGAAGCACCAGCGCCAGATTCGACTGATTGATGGCGATGGAGGGATGGCCGGGCTCGAACGACTTCTCATCGGAAGCCAGCGCCTGGCGCAGAAGATCGCGCGCCTCTTCCAACTGCCCCAGATCCCGAAGCACCGTCGCCAGATTCGATTGACTGCGGGCGATGGAGGGATGGCCGGGCTCGAACGACTTCTCAGCGGAAGCCAGCGCCTGGCGCAGCAGATCGCGGGCCTCTTCCAACTCCCCCAGATCCTGAAGCACCGCGCCAGATTCGACTGACCATGGCGATGGAGGGATGGCCGGGTTCGAACGACTTCTCATCGGAGGCCAGGGCCTGGCGCAGCAGCTCGCGGGCCTCTTCCAACTGCCCCAGATCCTGGAGCACCGTCGCCAGATTCGATTGACCTGGTGGCGATGGAGGGATGGCCGGGTTCGAATGACTTCTCATCGGAGGCCAGGGCCTTGCGCAGCAGATCGCGCGCCTCTTCCAACTGCCCCAGATCCTTGAGCACCAGCGCCAGATTGGATTGCCTGATGGCGATGGAGGGGTGGCCGGGTTCGAACGACTTCTCATCGGAGGCCAGCGCCTTTCGCAGAAGATCGCGGGCCTCCTCCAACTGCCCCAGATCCTGGAGCACCAACGCCAGATTCGACTGCCTGGTGGCGATGGAGGGATGGCCGGGTTCGAATGACTTCTCATCGGAGGCCAGCGCCGTGGCACAAGGCATCCGGGCCGCGGTGAATCTGCCCATGGTTTGATGGTGGATTCCGACTCGATCGAGTAGCGTCCCGAAATCTTCCGGGCTGAGTTGATCCGTTGCAACCAGAAACTCAGCATGAGGGAGGAAGATTTCCAGCTCACGGATGGTGCCCGCATCGGAATCCAAGCGTTGGCTCTCTGCATCTGCTCTAACAAAGCTTCACCGCATCTATCGAACGGCGAAGCACTATCCACAGCATTCCGGTGCCGGGCAAATGCAAGAACCAGGCGGTGCGCCACCGGGTCACCATTGCTGGAGAGTTCGACGAGTGACAGCCTTGCAAGGTCACTTATGCCTTTGCCTAACTCATCGCGAAGAGGCGATTGCAAGGGAAGATTCAAGGACGAGTGCGCAACAGTTTTCTGGGAACAGGTCGTCGGGGCCAGTTCACCCATGACACGAAGAATCTTTTTTGCCGGATCGGACGCGATCATTCCAACTCAACTGAAATGTCGACACGACATCCAGCTCATGCCGACTGGGCAGTTGATCTTATACTCCGATGCGAATTCCTTCAAGACACTAAGGTCCCCTTCACGCTTCATCTCCTCGATCAATGTCGGCGACGCTGAGATCCCTGCGGTAGTTCAGATAGCTCTTCGAAACTCAAGGGCAAGTGGCAGTCCCTCCGAGCCGCTCCGCCAGTGCTTCCGCGGACTGTCCGACCTCCCTTGCTCCTGAGTTCAGCAATTGAGACACTTTCGCTGAACGGATAGAACAGGCAGACGAACCGTGGCCTGCTGCAAGTCCTGCCGCCGGGTGGTGACGATGGTGTGCACTCGTCCTGTCGTTGGCAGGTAGGGCTCGAAGGTCCACGTCTTCGGGGAGATTGTCGAGGATCACCAGACATGGGAGATTGCGGGCGTTCAAGTCGTGCCAGAGTTGCGCGACCTGGTCGGTCTCCTCCGCTTTGGTGTCGATGTCGATGCCCGCATGCGGCGCTGATCCGGCTGATCATTTCAGTGAGGCCTCGATCGGCGTTTACCCAATAGACGCCGCCGGTGTAGACGGGGCCGAAGCGATGGGCATATTCGATGGCGATCTGGGTTTTTCCCAGGCCTCCGGTTCCAGCCACTACGCCGGTGCCCTGAAGAACGGTCGTGCCGTCGTGAAAGAGCGAGTCATAGAGGTCCCAGATCGCGCCGACCCGGCCTATGAATTTGTCGCCGAGCGAGTGATAGGGCATCCGGTGACGCTCGGGAAGCGGATGCACTGGCGGAAGCTTGCTTCGATCGGCAGCGACGAGATCGGCGCGCAGGTCGGGTTGCGGTTCGCCGCCGAGTTCGCGGCAGATGCGTGGGTAGTTTTGCTCGAATAACGAGCTGGTGGAAACGTCAATCGCCTGGACCTGGCGGAGGAAGCGCGGAAACGTGGGCAAATCCCGGCATTGGTGCAACATCAACGGCCGCACTTTACGCTTTAGACCGCTGGGATCGCCGGCGATGCTGCTGGTGCGTTCGACTTCCACCCATTCGGAATTGCAGAAGTCGGGAGAGAGGACGAACACAATATAGCTGCATTCATCGATTGCTCTTTCGAGTGCCCTGACCCAGTTGTCGCCCCATCCGATGGACTCGATGTCAAAGAAACAGCGGACGCCGTCCCGGGTCAGCCGGCGATAGAGTTCTTTGACGAAGTCTTTGTCTTTGCTGCTATGACTGAGGAAGACATCGTGTGGGGGCGCGGCCATTGGATCATGTTACTGCCGGGTTGTGGCTCGGTTGGGAGAAAAACTTCGTCGGGCGAAGGCCTTTGTAGTGTCCGGTTCTGAACAGCTAGAGGCTGAAGCGGACAAGTTGTTTCGTAGAGAGCGCGCATCTCCATTGATTCTGAGCGGTTTGCCGTCGCGGCGATCTGGCCGGATACGTGCTCGTTCGCACTGCGTTGTTTTGAGGAACTTCTATGACACCGCCTCCGTATCCTCCGTCAGGAGGACGCCCTATGCGCCGCTTCGCGATCTTCGCAACCGTCCTGTTTGTGTTGGTAGTGGTGGGTTCCCAGCCGGGAACGGCCAGCAGTCAGAGCCACTCCTTTTGTGCGTGCATGGTGTCCAAGGCACAGTTGCTGATGAAGTCGATCCGACCGACGCCGTCGACGACTACGGCGCAGGCTCCGTCTCAGGCGCAGCCCTCGGAAACGGCGTCCGCCGCCAACTAAAGGATGCGCCTTGACCGGAGGCCTTGTGGCTGTGAAGGGGAGAGTCAGTTTTCGTTCTCCCTCAGCGGCTAAAGCCGCTTCTTCCGGGCACACTCAATGGCACGGCTGAAGCCGTGCCCCTTCGGAATGCTGTGCCCCTTCGGAATGTGCGCTTTCAGGATGCCGTGCCCCTTCAGGATGCTGGGCACTTCTAGGGTGCGTCAGGATGCCGTGTCCCTTCAGGATGCTGGCCCCTTTCGACGATGGTGCCCCCTCGACGATGGTGCCCCTTTTGACGATGCGGGACCCCTCGATAATCGCTTGCCCCTTCGACAATTCCGTACCGATTCAACATTTCATGGAGTGCGTTAGGTCTGGGCATCGGAGCGCTTAGGCTTCGGCTTCGGCGGGCAGTTGGTTGAGCGTGTTCTGGGCGAATCTGGGAAGAACCAGCGACGGCAGCATGGTGGAGATGGCGGCGTAGACGAGAAGGCCTCCGTAGAGCGCGTCGTCGATATGGAAGGACTCGTGGAGGATTCCGGCGATGACCAGGGTGAAGATCAGTGTCGGGGTGAGGGCGATGGCGACGCGGAATCCGCCCGTGGCCGAGCGGCGGGAGAAGTAACGGCATTCGAGCCAGTTCTTGCCGATGCGGATGGGGAGGACGATGACGGCCATGGCAAGTCCATAGAGGAGCGCTTTGAGCACGAGCGCGTCGGAGGGAACGTTGAGCCCCTCGTGGAAAAAATAGAACGGGACGAAAAACGAGGCGAAGAGGCGCACCGCGTGGAGGTTTTCATGGGAGGCGAGGGTGGTGAGGCGTTTGGTGAGAAGCCCGGCCACGAGGCCGGCGACGAAGGCGCCGATCAAGACGTGGACGCCAATCGCCTGGGTGAAGACGGCGCAGATGATGCCCACCATGAGCAGAAGTGAGAACTCGGAGCCGGGAGCGTAGGGGACGACATATTTTCCCAGGGCCAGAAAGACGAAGGGAAGCAAGACGATCAGCAGCACAAGGATCGCGCTGGAGACAGCAAGGGCGCGCATCGAGTCGGCATTGGAGACGAAAAATAAGACGATGAGCGCCGCGATTTCGCCGGAGATGGCGCTGATGCCGACCTCGATTTGCTCGCTGGTTTCGAGGCCGGAGTGGGGGAGGGTATCGAGAATAAATCCCGTGGATGGAGTGAAGAGGCCGAGCCCGAGCAGCGCCGCCGGCGGCCAGGGCATGTGCAGATAGCGGATGGCAAGCCAGGCCGCTGCGACCAGAAACAGGGCCCGGATGCCGAGATGGCCTATGAGGCGCGGGAGCTGCCGGCGTATCTCGGTTAGATCGACCTCGAGGCCGGCGAGCAGGAAGAGTGATGCGATGCCGAGGGTCGCGACCACTGCGGTGACCCGGTCCGCGACCTGCGACTTGAAGAGGAGCGCGACGAGGATGCCAAAGGCAAAGCAAGTGAGCGGCGCGGGCAGGCGGAAGCGCTGCAGGGCGCGGGGGATGACGAGAAGCCCAAAGGTGATCGCGAGGTAGACCAAGGACTGCGTAGAGATATGCATCGTGAGTATTTTCTCAAGATAATTGTCCCAAAGGGATCAATATCTCTCTCCAGTGGCGACGGCCAAGCCGGTTGTCCGGCGATAGTTAGTTTGAAGGATATCGCGAATCTTTGACGTAACGGGATGAGGGGCGATCTCTCCCGCTTTGGGACACTTCTCGAGCAGCATTCCCATTATCGAACTCCCATCGAATAAGTTCCTTCACATTTCATTGTGTTTCATCCCCGGACAGGCCATCTTGGGAGAACGGGCTCTTGTTACGACTTCCTTAAGGAACGGCGAGACCAGACTTAGCAGGTCTCGGAAAGACGAGGCTGAATGCGGATACTGATCGCGGAAGACGATGCGGCGTTAGGGTTGTTTGTGAAGCGCGGGCTGATCGGCGATGGGCATGAGGTGCGCTGGGTAACGGACGGCGACGCGGCGGTCGATGCGTTTGTGCTCGAGATCCCCGACCTGACGATTCTCGACCTGAGTCTTCCCCGGCGCGATGGCGGCGAGGTGCTGCGGCTGCTGCGCTCGATGGGCGACGAGCATCCGATATTGGTACTGACGGCGCGGCAGGAGCTCGAGGTGAAGATCCGCTGCCTCGACGCCGGAGCCGACGATTTCATGATCAAGCCTTTTTCGCTTGAGGAGCTGCGGGCGAGGTGCCGGGCGCTGATGCGGCGGCGTCCGGAGTCGAACCTGGTGCTGCGCCATTCGGGCCTCGAGATGAACCGCATCGACCACAGCGTTCGTCGCGATGGCGAGGCGATCGCGCTTACCAATAAAGAGTTCGCTCTGCTCGAATTTCTGCTGCTGCACCGCGGCAGCTGCGTCTCGCGGGTGACGTTGCTCGACCGGGTGTGGAAGTCGGAGGCGCAGATGGGGACGAATGTGGTGGATGTTTACGTAAATTATCTGCGCCGCAAGCTGCACGACAGCCCTCCGGACTCGATCATTCAGACGGTGCGCGGGCGAGGGTACTGCATCCCGGCGCGGCCGCTCGCAATTCCGGTGGCCGCCGAGTTTGCAGCGGCCGCCGAGTTCGGACCTTAGTGCGCTTGAGCCGTTGATCTCCTGACTTGGAACTCGGCCAAATGGCCAGACTTGTGGCATGGCTCGCAGGCCATCTTCGGAGGGCGCATGGTGGCGCCATCTTCAAATTCGCTCAGTCGGTTAAGGCTCACCCGCCGGCTTCACAGTCCATCGCTTTTGAACTGACACTTCATTGCTACTGACACTTCCTTGCTTTAGAAAGGTCCACGTTTATGGCCTCCTCGCCCACGCCGTCTTTCGCCCCCTCGCGCTCACCCAATACTTACTCGATTCCCGGCGCCGCACCGGCGCGTACTGCGATGCTGGCCAGCTCCGACCTGTCGTTCCGGCAGCGGGTGCGCGATACTCTTTCCGGTTTGCGTTGGCAGGTGCGCGAGGCCGGGGCGGCGCGGAGGCGCTGGCCCTGCTCGAGGCATTGCCGGCCGAGGCGCTGATTCTGGATTCGTGGCTGCCCGACCTTGAGATCCGCGAGTTTGTGAGCGAGTTTGAGCGGCTGCTATCCGCAGGTCGATCTGGTAAGCGTCGACGGGGCGGCGAACGGCTCGCCCCGGCTCGCGCGGAGTCCGCGGCGGAATGAGCTGCTGCATGCGCTGCGCTCGGGCCAGGATGGGGAGGCTTCGCAGGTGGCCTCTGGGCCGCGCCCGAACGCGACTGTCTCCGGAGAACAGGCGACGGTCGCGGGCGGGATATCGGCGAGAGCTGCTGCCGGAGCCGTATCGGCGGGGGCAGCGGAGATTTCAGAAGCGCCGCCGCCCTTCGTGGCGCGTACCGGCACGGCGCATCGGCTGCCCGAGTTTGTGGGCGATCATCCCCGGCTGCTGGAGGTCTCGCGCCGTATCCGGCTGGTCGCGCCGCGTTCGACTCCGGTGCTGATTCAGGGGCCGACGGGGACGGGCAAGGAGCTGGTGGCCAAGGCGCTGCACCGGCTGAGCGCGCGGGCGCAGCGGCCGTTCGTGGTGCTGAACTGCGCCGCGATCCCCGAGGCGCTGCTCGAGGCGGAGTTGTTTGGCCATACGCGGGGGGCGTTCACCGGCGCGGTGCAGGGCCGTGTCGGACGGATCGAGACCGCGCATGGCGGGACGCTGTTTCTGGACGAGATCGGCGAGATGCCGCTGCCGTTGCAGGCGAAGCTATTGCGATTTGTCGAATGCGGCGAGCTGCAGCGGATTGGCGACAACGAGCCGGTGCGAGTGGATGTGCGCATTGTCGCCGCGACCCACCAGGCGCTGGCCAGGCTGGCGGCGGCGGGCGGCTTTCGCGCCGACCTGTATTACCGGCTGTCGGTGTTCATCATCCAGACTCCGGCGCTGCTGCGATCATCTTGAGGACTCTGCCGCCGTTGGCCGCGCATTTTCTTGGCCGGCTGGGGATGGAGGGGCCGGCGAAACAGCTGCATCCGCAGGCGGTCGAGCGGCTGATGGGCTCACCACTGGCCGGGTAACGTGCGCGAGCTGGAGCATGTGATCGAGCGGGGGTACATCCTGGCCGAGGACCGGGCGGAGATCAGAGCCGAAGAGATTGAGTTTGGGGAGATCGAGTTCGGCGAGGGCTAGTTTTGCGGCGGGGAAGGCGTGGCGCTGCGGAGTTTCTTGAGAGTTCCCTTATCCGCTCTCGCATTCGATGGCGACTTTCTTGCTTCAGCATTCATCGACCGATCACAGCCGCAACTTGAATTTGGCTGCAACTTAACAGGCCGCTAGCGGCTTGAGGGCCGCGGCAAGGAGTCAGTACGATGCACATCTCAACACCACTTAGCGGAGAGCTGGCGCAGTATCTCGACCTCTCCAGCGCCGAGCTGAAGCTGACGGCGGAGAACATGGCCAACGTGAACACCCCGGGCTACACCCGGGAGGTGGCCGTCTTCGACGAGAACGTTCCACTCTCGCTCAATGGTCTGAGCTACGGCACGGGCGCGAGCGTGACGGATATCCAGTCACAGCGCGACCGGGTGCTCGAGCAGAGTGTCGATCAGCAGACCCAGGCGGAGGCGGCGAGCGCGACCCGCCTGGCGGCGCTCGAGAATGTCGAAGGGGTCTTTTCCTCGGCCACGTCGACCAGCACCACGACCGCGAATGGAGGCATCAGCTCGTCGCTGAGCGGGTTGTTCACCGCCGTGACCTCGCTTGAGGGCAACCCCAGCGACACCTCGCTGCGCGAGGGAGTGTTGAGCGCGGCGACGAGCCTGGCGGACAGCTTCGCTGGCGCGGTCGATGCGTTGCAGCAGCAACAGGCCTCGCTCGATGCCGAGAGCCAGAGCGTGGTCACCCAGGTAAATGCGCTCACTTCTTCGATTGCCGGGTTGAACCAGCAGATCCAGACGCTCGATCCGAACACCGATGCGGGGACGCTTGAAGACCAGCGCCAATACGATCTGAACCAGCTTTCGCAGCTGGTCGGCATCAACCAAATTACAACGGAGAACAACGGGTTGACGATCACGACGACGGGCGGCGCGCTGCTGGTCTCAGAGGGGAAGGCCTATGCGTTGACCAGCGGACCCTCGGGCGGGGTGACGCATTATTTCGATGCGCTGGGCAATGACATTACCACGACGCTGGCCTCGGGCGGGGGACAACTTGGCGGCTATCTGACGACCCGCGATCAGGACATTCCGCAGGTGGAGAGCGCGCTCGATGCGCTGGCTGGCGGGTTGGCGACGCAGTTGAACTCCATCCAGGAATCGGGCTCGACGGCGAGCGGGACCTCGTCGGCGGGGATTCCGCTCTTCAATGTTCCGGCGAGTGGCGGAGTTCCTGGCTCGGTGGCTGGCGGCATCACCGTCGCAATTACTGATCCGTCGCTGGTGGCGGCGTCGGCGGCCGGCGCTGGGTCCTCGGACGCCTCGAACGCGGTGTTGCTGGCGAATGTGCAGAACAATCCGCTGATTACGCTGAACCAGGCGGGTAATCCGTACAACGTCTCTTCGGCGGCGTCGCCGACGAACTATCTGGCCGACTTTGTTGCGACGCTGGGCAGCCTGGTGGCGCAGACCTCTACGCTGAACACGGCGCAGCAGGCCTCGCTGACCCAGACGCAGACGCAGCGCAACTCGCTTTCGGCGGTGAATACCGATGACGAGGCCTCGACGCTTTCGCTGCTGGAACGATCGTATGAGGCTTCGTCGAAGGTCTTCACCATTCTCGACGAGATCTTTGCCTCGGCGATCAATCTGGGCGACGAGACGACGGTGACCTAGGGCGCGCGATACCCGCAGGGTCTGCGGAGGAATGGCAGAGTAAGAATTGTTGTTAGTCGATCCAACTGCAGATTCTTCGACTCCGCGGACCGCGATGAAGCTGCGGGCGCTTCGCTCAGAATGACAACCCTTAGTTAAGGAGCAAGAGCTATGCGTGTCGATCCGTTATACGTGCCCAATCTGGTTGGTTCGCTCGACAGTGTTTCGGCGAGCGAACAAACGTTGTCCGAGGAGCTTTCGAGCGGTTCGCGGGTGACCGCGCTCTCCGACGATCCCGGGGCGGCGGCCGACAACGTCGTGCTGACGGCGCAGATCGCGCAGGACGATACTTTCACCCAAACCGCGGCGACCACCGAGAGCCGTTTGCAGGTGGGGGATTCGGCGCTTGGCTCGGTGATCAGCCAGTTGAATTCGGCGATCACGCTGGCGACCGAGGCCAACAACGGCACGCTCAGCGCCTCGAACGTGACCGGCATCTCGACCCAGATCACCGGCATTCGCGACGAGGTCTTGCAGCTCGCCAATACTACCTATCTGGGTACCTACCTTTTTTCCGGAAGCAAAGGCGCGACTGCGCCTTTCACGCTGAACGCCCCGGCCACGCCCGGTGCAGCCGCGACAGTGACCTATAACGGCGACGACGTTACGACGTCTTTGCAGACGCCGAACGGGCAATCGATTCAACTGAACGTTCCGGGAGACCAGATATTTTCAACCGGCGTCGCGGGCACCGATGTCTTGCAGACGCTGAACAACCTGATTGCCGACTTTGCGACCGGGGTGCCCTCGGCGACCGCGGGCACGGATACGGAGAGCCTGACTACGGCGTTGGGAAATGTCAGCGATCAACGCGTGACGCTCGATGGCGGCATTACTGCGCTTCAGGGCGCGGCCTCTTATACGGAGAGCGAGTCGGCGGAATTGCTCTCCGCGCAGACGACGCTGCTCCAGGCCGACTATGGGCAGGTTTCGACGCAGCTCAGCGCGGCGGAGACGCAGCAGACCGCGCTCTATGACGTGATCGCGACACTCGAGAAGGGCAGTTTGTTCGACTACGTTGCGCCTTAGCTTACAGGGCACAGAGTACAAGGCAGAGCACAGGGAACGGGGCGCGGCGCGTTCGCTCGCTCGCTCGTGCCGCCAATTCCGGTATCACTCCCACACAACAAGCTCACGTGACCGAATGAAGATTTGCGAAGACTCCGGCCCTTTACATAGAAGTTCGAGTGGTGTAGGCTCGTTCCCATAGAACTTCTATTGGAGAGATCGCGATTGGGAAAGAAGAACGAGCCGGATGCGGAGATGCTGAAGGGCACCCTCGACATGATGGTGCTGCGCACGCTGGTCACTGGCGATGCACATGGGCACACCATTGCCAAAGTAATCGAGCGCACCTCTGAGGATGTTCTGGAAGTCGAGCAGGGATCGCTCTATCCCGCGCTTCACCGGCTGGAGGACCGTGGCTGGGTGTCTTCCTATTGGGGTGCGAGCGAAAACAATCGCAAGGCCAAGTTTTACCGGTTGACCGCCGCCGGCAAGCGGCAGCTGGTTCGCGAGACGAACCGGTGGAAGCAGATGGCGCGCGCTATCGGATTGGTGATGGGCGAGAAGACCTTCGTCGAAGGTGAGCGATGAGCTGGCGCAGGTTCTTTCGCCGCAAGCGGGCCGACGCCGAGCTGGCGCAGGAGATCGATCTCTATCTTGCAGCGGAGATGGAAGAGAACCTCGCGCGAGGCATGTCTGCCGGCGAAGCGAGGCGGAGGGCTTACGTGAAATTTGGCAATCCTCAGCAGGTGCGCGAAGGCATTTGGGAGAACAACACCTTCGGTCTGGTCGACAACCTCTGGCGCGATTTGAAGTATGCGGCGCGCATGCTGACGAGGTCGCCGGGTTTCGCGGTTGTTGCGATCCTGGTGATGGCGCTCGGCATCGGTGCGAATATTGCGCTGTTCACCGTGGTGCGCAGTGTGCTGCTCAATCCGCTGCCGTTTCATGACCCGGAGCGGCTGTATACGATCTTTGAGCGAAACACCAAGGACCATAAAGGTAGCGATGCGATGCCGGCACCTGCTTACCTGCCGGTCGATGCGGGCAGCTTTGCCGAGTGGAAGAGGTCGGCGACGGCAGTTGCTCAACTGGCGATGGTCTCGCCGTGGCAGGGATACAACGTTTCGTCAGAGGCAGGAAAGCTTCCCGAACAGATAGAGGCGGCGTGGTGCTCGTGGAATTTCTTCCCGACGCTGGGTGTTACACCGGCCATTGGGCGAGGTTTTACTGCGGACGATGACCGGCCCGGCGCCGAGGCGACGGTCATTCTCTCGTCGGCCTTCTGGAAGCGGCGGTATAGCAGTGATCCGGCGATCGTGGGCAAGAAGATCTGGCTCGATGCCAATCCTTATATCGTCATTGGCGTGATGCCGTCTTCGTTCGTGTATTCGAGCTCGATGGGCGGCAGCAATGTGCAGGCGTGGACGCCTGTTGCCCATGAGGCGCCGCCGTGGCTGATGCAGACCTTTGGCGACCATGAGTTCCTGGTGGTCGCGCGCCTGTTGCCGGGCGCGACGTTTGCCGGCCTGGTCAATCAATTGAGTGCGGTGCAGGCGCAGATCAAGGCGGCGCATCCAGAGGCTGGAGTTCACGACGCAGTCCAGGGCCGCTCGATGCTCGATGACGCTGTCGAGGGCTATAAGACTTCGCTCTACGCGCTGCTCGCCGCGACTGGCTGCGTGCTGCTGATCGCTTGCCTTAATGTGGCGAGCCTGCTGGTTGCGCGTTCCGCTGCGCGGAGAAAAGAGCTGGCGATTCGCACCGCCATGGGCGGCGGACGGCTGCGCCTGCTGGGCGAGCGATTGATGGAGAGCTTTCTGCTTTCGGCGGCCGGTGGCGGGCTTGGATTGCTGCTGGCGTGGGGTGCTCTGGCGTGGCTGGTGCGTACGCGGCACGATATGAACCGGGTCGAGGCGATTCACATCGATGGTGTCGTGGTCGCGGCGACGCTGGGCACGATTCTATTTTGCGCGCTCTTTTCGGCGATGATCTCGGCGGCGAGCGGCAATGGGAAAGACATTCTGGCTTCGCTGCAGGAGTCGTCGCGGGCGCACAGCGGCGGACGCGCGCGCGCCGGGTTGCGCAAAGGCCTGCTGGTTCTCGAAGTGGGTCTGACCGTGGTCTTGTTGGTTGGGGCAGGGCTATTGCTGAAGAGCTATGAGAGGCTGCGCAATACCGACCTTGGTGTGCCGGTCGATAACGTGCTAACGATGCATTTCGCGTTGCCGGATGCGCGCTACAAGGACCCCACCAAGGTCGTCGCTTTCTTCGAGCAGTTGATCGCACGCGTCCGCGCGCTTCCCGGCGTGCAGGCGGCCGGATTGGTGAGCGCGGCGCCGGGGCAAGGCTGGAACGGCGACAATCTGATGAGCGTGGTTGAACATCCGCCGCTGCCTAAGGGTGAGGGGTTCGATCTGATGTTCCGGGGCGCCGATCCGGGATATTTTTCTGCAATCCAGATTCCGCTGGTGCGGGGTCGTATCTTTACCCTGGACGAACGGCTAGATCGTGCTCGCATGTCGCGGTCATCAGTCAGTCTGCCGCTGCGTTGTTGTTCCCTGGCGAAGACCCGATCGGCAAACATCTGAAGATCACCACCGGGGACCAGGCCTTTGAAGTGGTTGGCGTAGTCGGCGATACGCGATGGAGTATCTCGCAGCCCATGCGCCCGACGTTCTATCTGCCTCTTTATGGCAACGGGTATAGCGTGGCGACGATCGTGGTTCGCTCGGAGCATAACGTGGAGACGCTTGCTGTGCCGATACAAAAGATCATCGGCGAGATGGACTCGGATTTGCCGGTAGGGAACGTGATGACGCTGCGGGAGACGATCGGCAAATCAACGATCGATTCGCAATTCGACTCCATTCTGGTGCTGGCCTTTGCAGTGATCGCGCTGCTGCTTGCCGCCGCCGGGCTTTATGGGGTGCTCGCGTACCTCGTGACGCAGCGCACCAGCGAGATTGGCATTCGGATCGCGCTCGGGCGCGCAACGCGGCCGCGTGCTGCGAGTGATGCTGTTCGATGGACTGCGCCCTGCGCTGCTGGGGCTTGTCCTCGGCCTTGGAGCGAGTGCCGTTTCGGTGCGCCTGATTCGCTCGATGCTCTATGACACGCAGCCGCTGGATCCAGCCGTCTTTGTCGCGGTGAGCGGGACGCTGTTGGTGGTGGCGGGACTCGCCTGTCTGCTGCCGGCGTGGAGGGCGTCGCGGCTTGACCCGATGCAGGCGTTAAGAACGGAGTAGCGCGACTGCAATTTAGTTGACCAAACACTCTTCGAGGGTGCGGCTCCGGGCGAAGGCGGTTCGGAAGAGCCGAGTTGCTGTTAGCGGAATCGATAGGCGAAGCCGGCGCTGAAGCCGTTGGGCTTGAGGCCGTCGCTGGGTTCTCCGGCAATGCCCGGCGCGGCGGGCCAGAATTGGTACTCATATTCGGCGCAGATTGATCCGGCTAGTCAGCGCTAATAGAGACCAGGGAGGCGATGCGAATAGCTGCCGTTTCCGATTTGTTCGCGAATGATTCTTCTTACCCCGAAGGCTTTGCATAGGGGCGGAATTTTCCGTGGCGAAGACATTGATCTTGGGGCCCGCCAGATAGTTGTCCTCGTACTCACCATTGAATCCGTTGAAGCGAAGGAACCGCGTCTCGCCTTCGATGGCGTAGCGGCTGTTCCAGTTGAAATCGACGTAACCGCCCACGCCGATGAGCCGCTGAGGAGGGCCGAAGTCAGGGGTGAAGTTGGAGTATTCCACGCCAGCCCAGAGGGTGTGGTCGCCGCCGAGTACGGCGGGAGCGGCTTGCGCGGCGAGATGCCGGGGTGAAAGCAGCGCCCATAACAGCAACAAACCCAGCGCCGTCCTTAAGGGCAGACGCAGTGGAACGATTGGCGTTGTGCGGAGCTCTCGTATTGTGGGCATCTTCATCATCGGGTAATCCGGCGGACTGGTTTCTCCTTAAAACAGCGATTTGACGGTCAGCTTTACATTCGTGCTGTGGACGAGCGTTTGGCCGTATTCGGAAGAGGTGGCGTTGACTGTGATGGTGTAGGCACCGGGCGGAGTTCCGCCGGCGATGGGGCCTGCTCCGCAACCACTCAATACGCCGAAGGCAATCAGCAGAGCCAACATCCAGCGGGCGTCGAATCGCCGGCTTCGGTACGGGAAGACGAGCAGGGCAGCAGCTACGACTGCGATTCCCGTTTGTTCGGGCCACCTCATGTTGCTGGATTGCTTTGATCCGACGTGTGCGGGGGCGGTGGTTTGAACCGTTAGCTCGGAGGCGCCACTTGCCTCCGGAATGGTTGCGGGGGTGAAGGTGCAGGTGGTGTTCGCGGGCAGACCGGCGCAGGTTAATGCAACAGCTCTGATTCCACCCACCGCTGGGTGACGAAGTGACGGCATACGATACAGCCTCGCCGGTGTACAGCGTTTGGGCGCTCAGGCGCGGCTCTGATCGAGAAGATGCCGATGAAGGGGACGATGGTTTCGGTCAAGGTTGCGGAGCTACTGGCAGCGAAATTGGGCGTCGAGGAGTAAGACGCCGTGATGGTGTGGCTTCCGAGCGCGAGCGAACTAGTGCTGAAGGTGGCGTTGCCTTTGGTATCGAGCGAAGTGGTTCCGAGTAAGGCGCCTCCGTCGAAGAAGGTGACAGTTCCTGTCGCCGTGGTCAACGCGGTCACGGACGCGTTGAAGGTCACGGGCGCGCCTACAGCGGCGGGATTGGGTTTGGCTGCGATCGGTGGTGGTGGTGGAGAGTGGATTCACCGTCAGCGCGTAAGCCGAGGACGTGCTGGCGGCAAATGCGACGGCGCCCCCGTAAACCGCGGTGAGCGAGTGCGGTCCGGCCTGCAAGGCGTTGGTAGAGAGAGATGCGACTGCAGTCGAATTGAGAGCTGCTGTGCCGAGAATGTTCGCTCCGTCATAGAAACTGACGACGCCAATTGGGGTCGCGCCGAATGGTAATCCGCTCGGCGAGGTCACAGTTGCAACGAGAACGGTCGGTTGGAATGCCAGAGCCGGATTGGGGGTCGCAGTGAGGCTCGTGGCAGACGTGTTGATGAGTACGCTGATCTGGGTTGGCGGCGAAGTACTGCTACCAAAGTTGCCGTTGCCGCCGAAAGCCGCCACGATGCTCTCCGCTCCAGGCGCTGAAAACGAGTAGTTAAGGGTGGCGACCCCGGCGGCGTTCACGGCGGTCGTGCCGATGCTGCTGCCATTCGCGGTGAAGGTAACCGTGCCGGTGGAGACGCCGCCTGTGCCGGTTACGCTCGAGGTGATGGTGGCCGGCTGGAGAGCATATATGGTAGTCGGAGTGACGGAAACGGCGGTCGTGGTGGGGATGCTGTTGATGGTTTGGTTGAGATTGGCACTGCTATTGGCGTAGCCTCCGGTTCCGTGAAAGTTGGCAGTGATGTTGTGGCTGCCGGCGGAGAGGGAACTTGCGGTGTAGGTTGCTGAAGATGTTGTGGTGTTGAGGGGTACGGTGGCAAGTGGGGTGCTTCCGTCGGTGAAGGCGACGTTGCCGGTTGGCGCGCCTGACGATGAGGTGACCGAGGCGATGAAGGTGACGGACTGGCCCGGGTTGGCGGGGTTTGCTGAGGAGTTCAACGATGTGGATGTCGGGAGCCCGCTGACCACATCCTGGGTCACATCGGCACTCACAGCATAGTGAGTGGTATTTCCGGGATAGTTGACGTTGATATCGTGGTACCCCAATGCGAGGGAACTGGTGGTCAGGGTCGCAACGCCGTTTGAATCTGGTGTCACTGTTCCCAGCAATGTATAGGTGTTGTCGACAAATGTGAGGGCGCCCGTGGGGATGCCATCCTCGGCGCTGATTTTCGCGGTGAATGTAACCGGCTGAGTGAGAATCGAAGGGTTGGAAGAAGAGGCCAGGGTCAAGTTCACTCCGTATAAACCGACGAGGACCACTACCTTTACTGAGATTGCCGGGCTAAATACGTCTTGTCCCGGGTAGGTTGCCAAGAGAGTGTGGAGACCGGGCGCCTGCAGGGTGTTCGACAATATCGCAGCGCCCGTTGCGTCGATCTCGGCGCTTCCAATCTGATCGCCATCCTCCAAAAATGTAACGGCTCCCGTGGGTGTTCCGCTCGCTGAAATGAGCTTGGCTGAGAGCGTCAAGTTAGGGCCTTCATCCAGTTGGTAGGCTGACGGTGTGAGAAGCAGAGTTGTAGGACTCTTGTCTTGTGCGCCTGCGTACTCATAGGGTCCAATGTCTACGATTGGGTAGCCCTTACCGGTGGCATCCTGCTGGCGTGCATTGCTGTCAAAGTCCTTGGCCAGGGTGAGGCCATTATTGGCCAACTGCTGGAGTGCACTATTGTTGCCCTGATCAATGGCTGGAGAGCCCGGTTGCAAACGGTAGTTGTTTGTGGAAGCAGACACAAACAGCGGGTCCGCAGAGATATTGCCGAATGTTCCCGTCTGGTCAGAACAGGTGCCCGCAAAGAGGGCGCCGTTGGGATTGTAGACGTCGTTGTGATCGAAAAGAGTGAATACCTGTAGGTTTCCGTACCAGGTTGGATCACAAAAGACGGAGGGATCTGATGTGGATCCGATGATCAGGTTGTTTGCAAATTCGACCTGGCTAGCTTGAGCCCAAACATAGACCTGGGAACCGTTGACACCTCCGGAGAATCCGCATTCCCTATTTGTTGTGTTTGCGGCTATGAGATTATTAACCACAAACCCTACGACATCGCCCAGGCCCTGGCTGCTTCCAAATCCGAAGGCGACGCCTCCGCCACCGCAGCCGGCCGCGTTGCCATATATGAGGTTTTGGGCAACAATCACACCGTCGCTCGAGACGATGTTTATTCCGCCTCCGGTTCCCGCCTGGGTGATGTTCCCGCGAATGATGTTGTTCTCAATTACAGGAACACCTCCCCAAACGGCGATTCCAGCGCCACCATTGTCGCCGGCGTCTTCGGTGCCCGAATCAGTATTGTTCTCAATCGTGTTGCCGATGACGACAGGAGGCCCCGGAGAGCTGGGCAGCCCTGAACTGTCGAAGCCACTTTCTAGCCAAATGCCAGCTCCGCCTGCAAACGAGCAAACATCACCTGAATCGAGTGTGAAGCTTATCTCATTGTTCTGAATCAGTGGGGAACTGGCGGATGACGTAATGTCGTAACAGAAGTTGCGGGTGATGACGTTCCCGACGATGGTTGGCGCGGAGTTAGTCATTCCTATGCCGCCGAGCGAGGAGAAGAAATTCGGGACCTTGCCACCGTTTTGGATCGTGAAACCCTGAATCACACTCGATCGGAGTTCTCCGGATTGGAAGCGAACCGTATAGGTTCGTGCTCCCCCATCGATGATGGTTGTGGCAGGTCCGTCGGAGCTCATAACTGTGATTGCCTTGCCTGAGAAGTCGATGCTTTCGTTGTAGGTTCCCGGAGCGACGAGGACGGTGTCGCCATTTTGTGCGGCGTTGATGCCTGCCTGGATGGTGGGTTGATCGGCGGGTACGTGGATGGTGTTTTGGGTCCAGGCTGAACTGTGGCCGAGGCAGAGTAATGCCGTCAGTGCGGGCAGCAAAGCGCGGAGCGTTTGATGATAGATGGATGCGTCTTTGGCAAAGAGCGGCCTGGCGGCCGTTCGGAAAAATGCTGGCATGAAATTCCAGGTGCTGTGTTTTTTGTGAGTTCTAAGTTTATGGAAAGATATCACGTTGAGTCAGGTTGCCGGATGTCAGAGTTTGGCGTTAGTTTTCGGAAGTGGGCTGTAGCACTTGAAGTCCGGCGGACCCGTGCTAATGTTGGATACATTCAAGTTTGCTCCTTGTGAGCGGGCCTGAATTTCATGAAGAGTGGCTGAGGGACGGGCCCTGTGACGCCACGACAACCGGTCTGAGCAATTCAGGAAGCGGTGTCAACTCTCTCCCAGTAGTGGGGAACATGAGATTCGGGGTGCCTGACTTCGGCATTGTCGAATTAAACCGAGGTCGGATCGCATCTCGCTATTTCCAGTAGTTGTTTTGATGTGTTGAGTTACGTCACGTAATGCCCGTGGACTTAGTTCCTCTCGATATTGAGGGTGACATGGCTGTAGCTTACGAGTTGCGTTGTCGGGACTGCGGAAAGCGGTTTGCGAATGAGCCGCTGTCGAGCTGCGACGAGTGTTTTTCGCCGCTTGAAGTCGTGTATGACATGGATGCCGCGAGGCGGACCTTCACGCGCGAGGCGATCGCGAGTGGGCCATCGAGCATGTGGCGTTATCAATCGCTGCTTCCTGTGCCGCAGGATTATGTTGCTCCGACGCCGGCGGGATGGACTCCGCTGCTGGAAGCGCCGCGGCTGGCGCAGCGGATTGGCGCGAAGAACCTCTTCCTCAAGAATGACGCGGTTTGCCTGCCGACCCTGAGCTTCAAGGACCGGGTGGTTTCGGTCGCGCTGGCGAATGCGAAGATCTTCGGCTTTGACACTGTGGGCTGCTCGTCAACCGGCAACCTGGCGAACGCGGTGGCCGCTCAGGCGGCGCGGATGGGCTTCAAGACCTACATCCTGGTGCCTGCCGATCTTGAACCGGCGAAGATCCTCAACACGCAGGTTTATGGCGCGACGCTGGTGCGGGTTGAGGGCAACTACGACCATGTGAACCGGCTGAGTTCGCAGATTGCCGAGCGGTACAAGTGGGGATTCGTCAACGTGAATCTGCGCCCCTACTACGCCGAGGGATCGAAGACGGTTGGTTATGAGATCGCCGAGCAGTTGGGCTGGAAGCTTCCGGATAACGTGGTGGTTCCGATGGCCGGGGGTTCGCTGATCACCAAGATTCGCAAGGCGTTCAATGAATTGATCGAGCTGGGCCTGGTCGCGGAGAAACAGGTGCGCTTTTTCGGCGCGCAAGCGACCGGATGCTCGCCGATTGCGAAGGCGGTGAAGGCGGGGACGGACCAGATCGAGCCGCAGCGCCCGAATACCATTGCGCGCTCGCTGGCGATTGGCAATCCCGCCGATGGACCGTATGCGGCGCGGGCGATTCAGCAGAGCGGCGGATGGGCGGAAGATGTTTCCGACGTCGAGATTGTGTCGGCGATCCAGGAGCTGGCGGAGACCGAAGGCATCTTTACCGAGACTGCTGGCGGCGTTACGACTGCGGTGACGGCTCGGCTGTATGCGCATGGAAGAATCTCTCCGGACGATGTGACGGTTTCCTGCATTACCGGCAATGGCTTGAAGACGACGGATGCGCTTGCGGGCAGGTATGAGACGGAGCGAGCGATTCGCCCGAAGATGGCGGACTTCGAGGAGTTTGTCGCGCAACATGAGGTGCGTGGCGTAGCGGTGGATGATCGAGTTGTGGAAGTGAGTGGGAGATGAGTATGTCGATTAAGGTTCTTTTGCCAAATGCATTTCAGAAACACACCAACGGCGCGAAAGAGATTGAGTCCAAAGCGGCGAACCTGCCGCAGTTGATTGAGGAGATCGAGGTCAACTTTCCGGCGCTTAAGCAGCATCTGCGCGATGGCGATGGCCAGGTGCGGCGGTTCATCAATTTCTATGTCAATGATGAAGACATCCGCTTTCTGGGCAATGAGAAGTATTCGTTCAAGGACGGGGACGAAGTGCTGGTGATCCCCTCAATCGCCGGCGGGTGTTCGCCGCACGGGCACCTGCGCTTCGCGCCTTGCAAATGCTGTTCTTATTGCGGGCAGGAAGATTGTCTTTGCGATGGTTAGGTACAAATCCAAAAATGGCCAGATCCCGGAGGTCGGTCACTGGCCGTTCTTGAGGTGGCCGGGTTTTCTGCGCGCGATCCTATTGGCGGCGAAGCGATAACAATTGCAGGAACTCAGGGGTATCGCGGAGCGATGCCAGCTCGGGATCGTTCATCAGTTTCTTGCGGTCGTTGAAGCCCTCGCCGAGGGCTTTGCGAAGGTAGGCCAGGGCGCGGTCATTCAGGCCCGCTTTGGCGTAGGTCTTGGCTAATTCGTAGTTCACCGCCGCCAGGTCCTTGGACGAACTCAGCTCTTCGATCTTTGAAGCGCCGGTATGTTCGAAGACATCGGGGTCGAGAGCAAATGCCTGGCTGTAAGCCTGAGCGCCCTTCCTGGTATTTCCCTGGAAGAAATAAGCGGTCCCGAGGTTCGAGTAGAAGAGCGGTGACTTGGGATCGAGTTTGATCGCCTTGCGATAGCAGCGCTCGGCCTGCCTGTAGTTTTTCTCTGCGTGGTAGATCGCTCCGAGGTTATTCACCGCCTGGGCATAGTTGGGGTTGAGCTTGATGGCGCGCTCGTAGTAGAGCTTGGCGTCGTTCAGATCGAACATGTGGTGATAGGCGACGCCGATCTTGTTGGCGACGACGGCGGAGTCCTGGGGGGCCTCTTTATAGGCTGCGATGGCGTCGAGATAGTGCTGGCGCACGGCCAGCAGATCGCCCTGCATTTCGGGAGAGGGCTGAACTTGCGGCACGGGCGAAGGCTGGCGTACTTCACTGATCTGGACCGCCGCGGGAGCCGACTGGCATCGGACCGAAGGCGCGATCAGCATAGGCAAAACAGCAGCAACGCTGCAACAGAGAGTCATGCGCGAACGGAGCGTCATAGCCGCCTCCTCACCTGAGAGAGCAAAAGTCCCAGGGGCGACTTGATGCAGTCGCGGGGCTGACTATCAGATCGTCACCGCCGGGAGCTAACTTGAGGCATTGCCGGCAGCGCAGATCAACCAACCCGAATCGGCTTCCTGTCGCCGGTTGAATTCTACTCCGCAGATGGGCCGGGCGCATAGTGAAATGCGGGTCCATTCAGTGGCGACGTTGATGTTACGGGAATGGGGCTGCGGCTCGAGGGCCGGAATTCAGGATTTTCCGGGTGTAAGCTGATCGGGTGACTGCGGGTCGCAACATTTCGCGCAGGGAGTTTGTGCGGGGCGGCGCTCTGGTGGCTGGCGCAGCGGCCTCCCCGGCGTGGGTTGGAGCGCTTCAGGTAGCCCCAACGCCCAATCTACTCACGGAATTCAAGTATGGCGATGTGAGCCTGGCTGCGGGTCTGCCCCAGAACCAGTTTGAGGAGACGCAAGCGATCCTGCTGGGTCTGGACGACGATGCTCTCTTGAAGCCATTTCGCTTGATGGCCGGCGAGCCTGCTCCCGGGCGGGACATCGGCGGCTGGTATCGCTACGATCCCGACTATGTGCTGGGCAAGGACGACGCTGGATTTTGTCCGGGGCATAGTTTTGGCCAGTGGGTTTCGGCGCTGTCGAGGGGATATGCGATCACCGGATCGCAAGGGACGCGGGACAGGGTGCTGCGGCTGAATCGGCTGTTAGGCGAATCGATCTCCGGAGACTATTTCGAGAAGACGCGGTTTCCCGCGTATTCCTACGACAAGCTGGTTTGCGGGCTGATCGACGCGCAGAAATTTGCCGGCGATCCCGAGGCCTTCGCGACGCTGGGCAAGGTGACGGAGATCGCCACGCCGCATCTGCCGGGCAAGGCGATCGAACGCGACACGCAGTGGCGTCCCGGCAAGGATTACAGCTTTGGGTGGGACGAATCCTACACGCTGCCGGAGAACCTGTTTCTTGCCTGGGAGCGCGGCGCGGGCGACGGTTATCGCGAGATGGCGGCGAAATACCTGATGGATTCGACTTTCTTCGATCCGCTCTCGCGAGGCGAAAATGTGTTTGCGGGCAGGCATGCCTACAGCACGGTGAATTCGCTGAGTTCGGGGATGCAAGCCTATCTTGCGCTGGGCAGCGATAAACATTTGCTGGCGGTGAAGAACGCCTATGGGATGTTGCTGGCGCAAAGCTTTGCGACTGGTGGCTGGGGGCCGGATGAGCAGCTTCGCGCGCCGGATAGCGACGCGCTCTTCGAGAGCCTCGCCAAGACCCATCAGAGCTTTGAGACTCCCTGCGGGGCATATGCGCACTTCAAACTGACGCGCTACCTCTTGCGAGTGACTCGGGATTCGCGCTACGGCGACAGCATGGAGCGGGTTCTCTACAACACTGTGCTGGGCGCGCGAACGCTGGAGCCAAATGGCCGGGCGTTTTATTACTCGGACTATAACTTCAAAGGGCGCCGCGTTTATTCGGACCACATCTGGCCGTGCTGCTCCGGGACGTTGCCGCAGGTTGCGGCGGATTATCGCATCAGCACCTACTTTCGGGATGGCCGCGATGTTTATGTGAACCTTTACCTCCCGTCGACCTTGCGATGGATGGTGGATGGCAAGAATGTCTCGCTCGCGCAAACGACGGAGTATCCGTTGAGCGAGACGGTGCGGATGAAGCTGAGCTTCGATCACGCCGGGGCGCACTCCGCTAAATTTGCGCTATCGCTGCGGATTCCGGCCTGGGCGGAGGGCGCCTCGGTTTCGATCAATGGGAAGCAACTCCCGGGTGCGATCGCTGTTGGAAGCTTTTTCCGTGCGGAACGGAAATGGCATCACGGAGATGAGATCGCGCTCACGTTGCCGTTGCAGCCGCGCCTGGAAGCAATCCACCCGCGGCATCCTGATACCGTGGCGCTGGTGGCCGGCCCCATGGCGCTCTTTGCCCTCAGCGGAGATGGGACGGCATTGACGGCAAAGCAAATGCTCGCCGCACAGCGCGTGGGGGCCTCGGCGTGGCTGGCCGGGAGCGGTCCGGGTGCGGTGAAGTTCGTTCCCTTTACCGCGATCGGAGACGAGGGGTATCGAACCTACCTGCAAACCGTTCTATGAGCTTCACAGGACGAGACCCTATGGAGCGCGGTCAGATCACAGTCTTGTGCGCGGCGATTCCGGATTGCACGTCCACGGCGTCGAGGGCGTGATGTTCGATCATTTCGAGAATCTGCCGGCAGATTCCTTCGGCTTCTTCGCGGTCAAGCGGGATAAAGCGGCCGCCAATGCGGCAGACCGCCCAGTTGGAGCCTGCTTCGATGCATAGTTGCGTTTGCGCCGGGGTCATGCGGCGCAGGGCATCTGCGACTTTAGGGGCGATGCGAAAATTGTCCTGTACTTGCGTCGCCTGAATCAACCTGGATAGAAATGGACGCAGGCCGGTGAGCCAAAGCTCGCGGTCATGCCGTCTTGCGATATTGGCGAGATGAATGAGGGCTCCGAGAGCGTCTGCGCCGAGATAGGTAGTGGCGGCAAGATCGAGCACCAGGTGATGGCCGGCGCCGACGGCCATGCGGGCTTCGCGCTCGAGGTCGCCAACGGGGGCGCCGGTCAGATTGCCGGCTACGCGCAGAACGGTGGCAGAGCCGGTGGTCTCCCCGGTCAGGGAATTGAGGGAAAGCCGTTTCTTTTGAGCCGCAGTTGCGGCAAGCTGGGCGGTAAGGTAGCGCGCCAGGCCGGAAGCATCCCGGGCATAGCGCCAGCCGAGCCGCCCGGGCTCGTGCCAGGCGCGGTAAAGCCATTCGAGACCGTGCTCGCGCATCCACCGCGGGGCCCGCGGCAATTGGCCCGAGAGAAGATCGAGCGATCCGCCAACCCCGATGCAAACCGGAACGCGAAGGCGATGGCGATGCATGGCGAGCCACTTTTCCTGCTTGGGGCTGCCGAAGGCGACGAGCAGAATATCCGGCTGCGCAGCTTCGATCTGGAGCAGGATGTCCTCGTGGTCCATCTCCTCGAGTTCCGCGCGCGCGGGACAATAGCGGCCCACCACCCTGACCCTGGGATAGTGTTGGTTAATCCATCCAGTTGCGCCGTGCGATGAGGTTTCGCATGAACCCAGCAGGAAAAGGCTGTAATCGTGAATGGCGGCCAGTTCCACCAGTCTCGGGACAAGGTCTGCGCCGCTCACTCGCTCCTGGAGGGAAGCGCCCATCAGCCGTGACGCCCAGACCAACGGCATGCCATCGGGCAACACTAGAAAACAGGTGCTGAGTATTTCCTTCAGCTCGAGATCGTGGACAGAATTTATGAGAAAGTCCACATTCGCTGTGGCGATCTGATGGAAGCCGCCTTCCTCAATACTGGCTTCGATGGCGCCGAGCGCCTGCTGCATGGTGACGTTGTCAATCGGAACCCCGAGGATAGCAACGCTCCCAACGTTGAAACTCTGCATGAGGTCCCCGGATCAGGGTTTGCGCAACGAGGCCCGCCGCGCAGCAGAGCAGGGGGCGCGTCGCTCACCGGGCTCTAACATGCAGAGCGGTGAAGTGGATGCGCGCTCAGCGCTACCAAGACGGGAACGAGTCCAGTCGTCCAAACTCAAGAGATGATATTGGAGCGATAGTACCGAGTTCGAAGAGGCAACGGTTAATATCCGCCCATTTTTCTGAAAGTTAAGCCGAGGTCAGACCCAAATTGGAACAGAAGGCCTTCGGCATCACTCGCAACGGTTGGCGACGGATTACACCGTCCAACTGCACACCCTGCGATATCATTTTGGGAGTTTAGGTGGTTTTTCCTGGAAGGCGGTCATTCCGTTGCGAAGGCGAGCAGTGACAATGGCTTGTATTGCGGCCAGCATTCTCGGCGTGGTGTGGACTGCACCGGCTTTGTGCCGGATGACGTCGCAGCCAAGCGAGAGCAGCCAGGAGGCCGCATCAGAAACGGCCCAGCCGAAGGTGGTCGAGACGCAGTGGAACCTTGTCGAGCTTAACGGCAGCGCCGTCCATGTCTCGTCTGTGGAGGGCCAGGTCTACATCTACCTTCAGCAGGATAAGGACAAGCTCAGCGGCTCGGACGGCTGCAACCGATTTTTCGGCTCCTACGATCTGAACGGGAACTCGCTCGAGTTCCACTCGGTGACGCAAACCCTGATGGCGTGCCAGGGGGGCTTTACCGCACGCGAGGCTGAGTTCCTCAAGGCGCTGAAGCTGGTTACCAGCTATCAGATCACGGAGGGCACTTTGCAACTCAAGTTCGATGACCGCGTGCTGGCTCGATTCCAGGCGCGGAAGAAGTAAGGGCGGGTTTAGAGAAAAAGCTTGCTGGTTTGGATGCCAAGGTAGACGGCGAGATAACCCAGAAAAACGCTCGAACCAACATAAAGCAGGGCGGCGGCCGGCCTGTCCTGGGCTAGACGATAGGTTTCGAACTCAAATGTCGAAAAGGTGGTGTAGGCCCCGACGAATCCGATCGGAACGGCAAGCCGCCAGGCGCTGGGCAGCTCCATATGGGTATCGAGGATGGTCAACACCAGCCCGATAATGAAGCAGCCGGTGACGTTGACAATGAAGGTGCCATAGGGGAACCGCGTGCCCATGCGGCTGACGACCCAGGCGCCGACCGTGTAGCGGGCGATCGATCCGAGGGCGCCGCCGAGCGCGACCCAGAGAAATCTCATGACGTTGCAACCTCCAGGGGAAGGACTTCCAGAAGAATAGCAGCGGTCCAGTGCGGTCGAGAGATCGGCCTGGGAAGGCATGTGCGGGCGGCGGTGACACCCTCCGAGGGCCATTCCAGCCACAGTTCCGGACGGAGAGTCGCCCTCGACGCCTGTCAAAACATTATTTATGGGTTAGGGTGAGACGGCCAACGATGACTTAACGCCGACAAAAGGGCCGGGTTGGAAGTAACGCATTTATTACCCTGTCAGTCACAAAACTTAATCCATGGCGCGGAAGATGATTCCCAATATAGGGTATGGCATGGAATACTCCAGAAGACACTATCTGTACATGGCTGTGGGAGCGAAGGCGTTTGACCTGCTGCTCTAATTCAAGAACAGAGCCAGGGAGAACCGAGAAACCTAACTATGCGGATTGCCAACACAGCCACCGCCTTCCCGCAGTACTACTACACGCAGCGGGAAGTGGTCGATGCTTTGCGGAATTATTGGGACAAGGGCGAGGAGTGCGCCCATATCCTCGAACGGCTGCATTTCCGGACTGGCGTCGATGGACGCTATTACTGCCGCCCGCTGATCGAGTACCAGAGTCTCGACACCTGGGGCAAGATGAACGACGTCTGGATCGAGGTCGCCGAGCAGCTGGGCGAGAGGGCCATTGACTGCGTGCTCAAGACCGCAGGGGTAGGCCGGGACCAGGTCGGCGCGCTGTTCTTCGTTTCCGTGACCGGAGTTTCCAGTCCCTCGATCGATGCGCGGCTGGTCAACAAGATGAAGCTCAATCCGAACGTGAAGCGCAACCCTATCTTCGGACTGGGTTGTGTGGCGGGAGCTGCCGGTCTGGCGCGGGCCGCCGATTACGTTCGCGCTTATCCGGACCAGATAGCGGTGCTTTTGTCCGTTGAGCTGTGCTCGCTGACATGGCAGCGCGGCGACACCAATCCGGCTGCGCTGATTGCGTCGGGACTCTTTGGCGACGGGGCCGTGGCTGTGCTCATCGCCGGGGCCAATGTGAAGCTCTCCGGACCTAACCTCGTGGCCAGCACCCAGGTCTTCTATCCCGACACTCAGGATGTGATGGGGTGGAAGGTGTCCGAGAAGGGTTTTCAGGTGGTTCTTTCGCCGGAAGTGCCGAATGTCGTTCTCAATAACCTGGGCAAGAACGTTGACGACTTTCTCGCGACCCGAGGATTGACGCGCGCCGATATCGGTTCCTGGATTATGCATACCGGCGGTCCGAAGGTGCTCGAGGCTACGGCCGAGGCGCTGGGTTTGAAGAACGGCGAACTCGATGTCTCCTGGCAGGCGCTGAAGCGGGTTGGCAATCTCTCATCCGGGTCGGTGCTGGTTGTGCTGGACGAGGTGATGAAGAACCGCAGGCCTGCTCCGGGAACGAAGAGTATTTTGGCGGCCATGGGGCCTGGCTTCTGCGCGGAGATGTCGCTGCTGGAGTGGTAGGGCGCTCCTTCGGCGACCGTCAATCGAACTTACCTGTTTCTGATTCATGGTCGGAACATGGCTTCGCGGACGAAGGCGGCGAAATGTCATTCCAATGTCCCTCGAGCGTCATGCCTTTGTCATTTAGGGTTCTGGCGCCCCGAAGCGCTTGAGATGAGCGATACGCTGAGGGTGGAAGAGGAGGTTGCCCTTGTCGCCCGGCGTGCGAATCCCAAATAAAGGCAAGAGCCAGCTGACATGCGACGCCCTGGTCGTCGGAGGCGGCCCTGCGGGATTGGCGGCGAGCATTGCTCTGCGTCAACGCGGCCTGGACGTAGTGCTTGCGGATGCCCTTATTCCGCCGATTGACAAGTCATGTGGCGAGGGTCTGACGCCCGATGCGCGCCGGGACCTGCTTCGACTGGGCGTTCAGCTCAATGGTGGCCGGCGGTTCACGGGAATTCATTTTGCCAATCGACGAGATGGCCACGAAGACCTCGTTACGGCGCAGTTTTCCGCCGGAGCGGGACTCGGAGTGCGGCGCACCGAATTGCACCAACAATTGACCGAGCACGCGGCTTCGATTGGAGTCCGCATGAAGTGGGGCTGTCACGTCGATCTCGGAGACGAGAAGACCTCCGCGAAGATCGGAGGCAACGCCGTCTCCTATCGCTATCTGGTGGGCGCCGACGGGGAGGCTTCCCGAGTTCGCCGCTGGGCCGGATTGGAGCGGAGTTCGCTGCGCAGCCGACGCTTTGGCTTCCGGCGGCATTATCGTGTGGCTCCATGGAGCGATGAGGTTGAGGTCCACTGGGGCGACCTGGGCGAGGCTTACGTGACGCCGGTCGCGGACGATGAGGTCTGCGTGGCAGCGATAACGAGCCGGAGTGGGCTTCATTTCGATTCGATCCTCAGTGGTCTACCGTATCTGCGCGGCAAGCTCAGTGGGCGAGCCAGTGTTGGCCGGGAGCGTGGCGCCGTAACCACGACTCGCAAGTTACATAAAGTGACCTCGGGGAATATCGCCCTGGTGGGCGATGCATCGGGGTCGGCGGACGCGATTACCGGCACTGGACTTGCCTCGGCATTCCGTGAGGGCATGCTGCTTGCGGACTCGCTGGGCCGCAATGCAATCGCGGACTATGAGCGAGGTCATAGTGCAACCCTGCGATTGCCGCAGACTATGGCATCCATGATGGTCTCCATGGACCGTCATCCGTGGTGGCGGGATCGGGTGTTACGGATGTTGTCCACGAGTCCCGATCTCTTTGCGAGATTCCTGGATGTGCATATTGGCGGGGAGTCCCTGCCGCATTTTGCGGCGACTCAAGGACTTCAGCTCGGCTTTCGGCTGCTGTTTCCACGAGACGGCTCTCTGCCACCGGAGATCTGCTCCGGTTGCCGAGACGCCGCCTGAACTGCGAGGAAGTAGAGTAATCAGATGGGTTTGTATCGTCGTAGGTCTTCATTTCGAAACCGTTCGCCGTACCTAGCCGTTTTTCTGGCGGTACAGTTTGTTGCCGCTGCCGCTCACGGCCAGACTCAGAAGATCACGGTTCGTTTCGATCCGGCGGCCACCGAGATTCACTGGACACTTTCCGGGAACACCCATACCACCCACGGCACTTTTCGGCTCAAGGGCGGACAGGTCACCTTTGATCCTGCAACCGGTGCCGCGCAAGGGGAACTGCTGGTCGAGCTGGCCACGGGCGAGAGCGGTAACTCGAGCCGTGACTCCAAGATGCAGAATGATGTCCTCGAATCAGCCAGATACCCGCAAGCCTTTTTCCATCCGACCAGCATTACGGGAGGCCTCAAAGCGGGTGGGACACAGGCTGTGACGGCCGAGGGCACATTCAATATCCATGGCGCGGACCATCCGCTGAAGATGGAGCTTCAAGTGAAACTGGAGGGCAGTCAGGCAACCGCGACGACCCATTTCAGCGTCCCTTATGTGGCCTGGGGGATGAAAGACCCGAGCAGCTTTGTACTGCGCGTCGGTAAGGAAGTTGATATCGACGTCGTGGCGCATGGGACGGTCGAGGGGATGCCAGGCAAATAGTCGCTGAGGGCCGCTCGACGAAATGAGGGCAAGGCATGAGCAAGTCGATTGGAGCCGGGATGAAGACGGTACTGGTTTCCGGAATGTCGCTGGCGATTTTGCTGGCTGCGGGGTGCAGCAGTCATCCCACCGACCAGCAGGTGCAACAGAAGGCGGCCGAGACCACCGTGCAGGTCAAGCAGGACGCCCAGAAGGCTGCGGTGCAGGCGCGCGCAGCGGCCGCCAACGCCGAGGACAAGATCAATGCCGTGGCCGCAGGGGTGAAACAGGGACTAAACAGCGGCGCGCCGTCTACGGCGATCGACCTGAATAGCGCCAGCCCGGCGCAGTTGGAGACGCTGCCTGGGATTACTCCGGCGAGAGCGCACCGGATCGTGGCCGGGCGACCGTATTCCGCTCCCAGCGACCTGGTTATGAAGAATGTGCTGACCCAGGATCAGTTTGACCAGATTTCAGGCAAAGTTCAGGCCCGATAACCCCCGCCGCAGGTGAGTTTTGGAGTCTGGCAGGCAGGGTTGCGCATCCAATCCTCTGGAGTACAAATTTGCAGTTCAAGTGGTAAACCATCCCGTTCGCTGGAAAGCGTTGTGACTGCGGGCGAGTGAGGTTACACTTGAAGTGACGAGGAATTTCAGGAGATATCCACCATGGCAACCACCACTGTCCAGCCTTCCACGATTGCGCCCCCGGCGGGCGACACCTTCAAGACTGTTCCCCCGGTGACCCTTAGCGACGCGGCGGTTGCCAAGGTTCGAGAGATTATGGCGACTCAGGATCCGCTTCCCGCGGGACTGCGCATTGGCGTGGTGGGCGGCGGTTGCTCCGGTTTCCAGTACTCGATGTCGTTTGAGAACCAGGCCGGCATGATGGACAAGATTTTCACCTTCGGCGCGCTTAAGGTCTTCGTCGATGCGACCTCGTTGATGTATCTCAACGGTTGCGTTGTGGATTACGTTGAGACCCTCGAGGCGGCGGGCTTCAAGTTTGAAAACCCGAACACCAAGAGCACCTGCGGTTGCGGATCTTCGTTCAGCGTTTAATCGGTTTTCAAGACCCTGAACAAAACGGCCCCGACGATTGTCGGGGCCGTTTTTGCGTTCCGAGGTATCTTGTGCGATTTCCTCGCGACAGTGGCGATTTTGCCCAGGGTCCGCACCTCGCCCAGAATAACTGCCTCAGTGGCGAACTCACCTCTAACTTCCTGCATCCGAGGGCCTGTATGTTAGGTACCCGCTCGATTCTGAAGTCTATGTGGATTTCAGACTGCTCCCGCCGCGAGGTCTTTAGTGAGCAGAAACTTTTTCTACAGAAGTGGGTACAATCTCGTGGGGCTGTCGGACAATGTCCCCTCCTCCAGACGCCGAATTCGGACCACTTGTGGCTCGGGCGATCTACGGGACGCGTAGAGCAGGGCAGAAAGAGGAAATATGCGCACTAAGATAGCTGTTCGCTCGCTGTTGTTCTCACTGATCCTCTGATTCTTTCCCATAGTGCATTCGCTCAAATCGGCATTGGCATTTCCGTAAACTTCGGTCCTCCACCGCTTCCCGTCTATGAGCAGCCAATCTGTCCAGCAGACGGATACCTTTGGACGCCGGGTTACTGGGCCTACGATCCGCTCTATGGCTACTACTGGGTGCCTGGAACATGGGTCCTGGCGCCTCAAGTCGGCTTCCTGTGGACCCCGGGTTACTGGGGCTGGGGTGGCGGTGCTTTCTTCTTGCATGAAGGCTACTGGGGCCCGCATGTTGGTTTCTACGGCGGCATCAACTACGGCTTTGGCTACGGCGGCGTCGGCTACGAGGGCGGACGCTGGAACAACGGCCACTTCGCCTACAACACGTATGTGAACCGCGTGAACACCACGGTCATCCACAACACCTACAACACGACCATAGTTAATCAATGTCACCGTCAACCATGTGAGCTACAACGGTGGCACGGCGGCATCGCGAGCTCGGCCCACCGCGCAGGATCAGTCCTACGCCAGTCAGCATCACGTTCCTCCGGTGGCTGCCCAGACGCAGCATCTTCAGGCGGCACGCAGTAATCCGGAGTTAAGGGCTAGCGCGAATCATGGCGTGCCTCCGATCGCAGCCACTGCGAAGCCGGGCGACTTCAAGACCGGTGTCGTGCCCACCAAGGAGGCGGGCGGCGAATATAAGGCGCCGGCCTCGGCTCCTCCGAAGGATGCGACCGAATTGCAGCCGCACAAGTACGAGGCGCCAACCACCGGCAACGCCGATGCTGACAAGAAAAATCAGCAGCAGCAAGACCAGCTTGCCGCGAAGCAGGCGCAGGAACATCAGCAACTGCAGCAGCAGCAGGAAAAGGAACATCAGCAAGCGGTACAGAAAGACTACAGCGACCAGCAGAAAGAGCAAATGGAGGAACGCCACGCTCAGCAGACACAACAGCTGGAGCAGAAGCACGCTACCGAGCAAAAGCAAGTAGAGCAGCGCCAGGCGCCCCCGCCGCAGCAGCACCAAAGCGCCCCTAAACATCCGCAGTAACTCGTGGAGAGGGGCTGAGCCGGGCTTGTTTGCTGGAGTCCTGGAGAGAACCAAGTTCAAAGGGGATGGCAACGAAGTCGTATCGTTGCCATCCCCTCTCTTTTTTCAGCGAGCGGCTGTGCGAGCGCTCCAAATCTTCATTGCTAGAACTGGATCAATTTTGAGGGTCCGCGCACTGCCGCGACGAAGCCGGCGGCGAAGCTGATCACGGCGCAGAAGAGAAACACGGCGAGGGCTGCGCGGAAGACCCCGGACACCCAGGTCTTTTCGCCCTCGGGGCGCGGCGACTGCCGGTATGCTTCGACGAGACCGAGCAGCGGCCGGGGGGAATTGAGATGGGCGAAACGATAGTCCGGGACCTTCCACTTCATCCAAAGGTAGGAGGCGACCAGCACCAGGCCGCTGGCCAGTGTCGCGATTTCGTTGAATTCAAAGAGTCGTGCGACTTGCATAACCTGATCATAGCTACTGCTGGGGCGGGTCCATTTGGACGGGCGGATTTGGATTGGGGTTGGTCGTCGGATTGGGGTTTCCGGAGTTGCTGGTGCCCGAATTGCCGTTCGATCCGGAGTTGCCGTTATTGGAGTTGGAATTGCTGCCCGAACTGCTGCCCGAAGTAGTGCCGCATCCTGAGCTGGACGAATTGCCGAAGCCTGATCCCGAACTGCTGCCGAAGCTGGAGCCGGAACTGCTGCCAAAACTCGATCCCGAGCTGCTGCCGAAGCTGGAGCTACTGCCAAAGGTTGATGCTGAGCTTCCGCAATTGCCGTTCATCGAGACACCGCTGCCTCCGGCGACGCCCATGCCAGTGTTGCCGCCGAGTCCGCCGAGGTCGGTCTGGGGGTTGTAGACGAACTCCCACTCGTTGTAATGCTTTTGCTTCTCGTATTCGCGGATCGACTCTTTGGGCGAGGTGCTGGCCACGCCGATGATCGGGCCGGCACTGCCGATGGGCGATCCGTTGGTGGAGGTCAGGGTGCTGTTGCCGAGGCCGGCGGGGCCCCCGGTGCTGGAGCTGCCAAAGCCGGAGCCGGATTGGCCGGTACCGGTGCCGTTCGTGCCCGTGCCGGTGCTGGGGTTGGTGGATGAACCCGTCTGGCCATTACTGCCTGTTCCACTTCCGTTGTTGCTGAAGCTATTGCCGAAGCTGGAGCCGTTTCCGCTGCCGAAGCCCGAGCCGCCGCCACTGCTGCCAAAGCCGGACCCGCTGTTATTGCCGAAGCTGGACCCGTTGCTGCTGGAGCCGAAGCCCGTCTGGCCGTTGTTTCCGGTGGTGTTTCCGGCGCCGGCCACGCCGAGCGGCGCACCGAAGAGGCCAGTAGGGGCGACCTTGGCTTCGCCGACATGGATCAGGCGCCAGTCGGGCTTTCCCGTGAAGGGGTCGTTGTACTTCTTGCGCAGGAAGCGAATGTTGTTGGTGTTTTCAAGCTGGTCGAGCGTGGTTGGATAGTGCCCGAACTTTTTGTAGTAGAGCTTGATGGCGCGGGTGTATTGCATGCCGCGGTGATAGAGCTCGAGCTCGCGGTCGCGCCTGATCGAGGTGGCGACCTTGGGTGCGGCCATGGCGAGCATGACTAAGACGATGACAACCAGAAAAAGCACGCCGATGAGGATGAATCCGTCTTCGGAGGCTTGTGTCCGGTATTCGGTCGGTTTTGTGCTGGCTCGCATCTCGCTCCACTGCCTCAGTTTGCCATCAGCGGTAGGTTTTGGGTGTTGGCGTAGGGAATGTCTTCAACCTCGACGGACATGGGCGCGATCTTGACGACTTTGTAGCGATGGTCGACGACATCACCCTCCGACGCGATGAAGACGTCGTCTCCTTTCAGGAGAAAGGCGCGGCGCACACCGCCCTGCCGGGAAGAGTAGCCGAAGAACTTCAGATCGATCGGTGGCGGGGGCGCGGGGGGTGGTGGGCCAGTCTGGGCAACCTGATTCGGGTTAACCCGGGCAGGTGCGATCGGTTTGGGGATATCGATGGGCACGGAGGTGAGTGAGAAGATGTTGCGGCCGTTGCCAGTGTATTCAAGCGCCTCGGCCTGGGCCATGAGCTCGGGGTGCAGCGTGGGGTCGAGATTCACGGGTGCGGCGACCTTGGTCGCTTCATGCGAAGCGGTCGAAGCGGTCGACGGTCTTGACGTTGTGGCGCGCGCGGGAGGGCTTGCGACGGCCGCTATCGGCGTTGTGGGGGTGGCCGAGTCCCCGCCGAAAAAGTCCTTCACGAGCAAACCGACTACGACCACTCCTAACGCAGCCGCCGCGTAAATCTTCCACTTCTTTTCCTGAACACCTAGTTTCAAGGCCATCAGCGCACCTCCGCAACGGGTTGAGCGCGGGGTAGAGGAGCGGAGCGCAAGGTGGACTGATCGGTTGCGCCTTCCGATTTAGGGGCGGTCTGGTCGCCGTCGGGTTTCGCGTCAGTGTCGGAAGAGGGCGGGAGGTCTTTGGCATCGGCGGCGTGGAGATAAGTGTTGAGGCGGAGCCGGAGGTTGACCAGGCCGCCTTGCTGGCCGGTAAGCGTCACCGCGCTGATGACAAAGAAGGTCTTGTCGCGCTCGAGTCCGTTGATGAAGTGCATGATGCCGGAATACTCGCCGGCAAGGTTGGCGTCGATGCGCAATTGGGCCAGCCCCTCGATGGCGGGGGTCTGGGTGTAGCCGGCGCGGGTGAGGCGGATGTTGTTCTTCTGAGCGAGCGCGCCGAGTTCGGCGAGGATCGAAGAGTAGTTCGCTGGAATACGATCGGCGTAGAACTTGTCGGCGTCGGTGCGGGACTGCTCGACCTTCTCAGGAAGGCCGTTGAGCCGCGCGGTCTGAACGCGCAACTGGGTGAGTTGCACCTGGGCCTGCTGGAGCTGGTCTTCGCGGCTGGAACCAAGATCGCGCAAGGCCAAACCGAGCTGGACGAGCAAGACGATATTCACGATGGCGAGCAGCATCACGCCGGCGATGTGCAGGTTGAGCTGGTTAAGGGCGGCAGTGGGCAGCTTGATGGGGTCGCTTAGCTTCATTGTGCCCCCTTCGGCGTCAGCCGGGGCCGAGCCGGCGCAGGCGGCGCGATTGGCGGCGTGTGCCTGTGGCGGGCGGCAGTGCCTGGGTGTGCGGACTTGGTCTCCGGCTTGACGGCGGTGGAGTCGGCACCCGTGGACGCTTCCTTGCCGGCGCCCTTTGCGGATTCGCGCGCAGTCAGCGGGTTATATTCGGCGAGCACGTCGAAATTTACGTTGGCAGGCCCGTTGGCCGACTGGAAATTGTTTTGGTTGCCGGTGGTGCTGGTCTCCAGCGCCTCGCTGGCCAGCCTTGGCTGCAGGAAGCGGCGGGAATGCTCGAGGTTGCGCACCAGATCGACGGCGCGATCACGCTGCCCATTGACGCGGAGGCGAATGGTCACCTTACCGTATTTGTCGATCTCCGGGTCGATGTTCATGACCTGGACGCCGGCGGGCAGAACGTTCTCGAGGTCCATCATGACCGCTGTCCAGGAAAAGGCCTTCTGCGCGAAGAGCTGGTTGAGAAAGACGGCCTGGGTGAGGATTGCCGCGTTCTGCGGCTGGCGCATCAACGCCGAATAGCTGCGCTGCTGGTTGTTGAGATGCAGAATGCCGTCATTGACGGCCTGGAGCTTGGCGTTGGCGAGGGCAGCCTTGCGCTGCTCAGTGCGGACGAGGAACCAGAGTGGAATCGCTACCAGCAGCAGGATCGCCATGAGCCAGCGCAACCGGGCGTAGAGAGGCCGGAGTTCGATGAACGGCTTCGAGGCGAGATTAAGGGTGATGCGCATGAATATCTACAGCCACTTTCAGTTTAATTGGCCAGCGCCCCGGTGACACCGGCGAGCAGACCTGTTGGCACGGGGCTGGTGACTCCCGGCATCGGCGGCTCGACCAGGTCACGAATCCGAATCTGGGGCGAGCCCCAGTCGGGCTGGCTCAGTTTGCCTCCAAAGGCGATCGCTCCGCCGGAACCGACGTAAAAGAGCGATTCGAGCGGAGTGCGGAGAGAGTCTTCAAAATAGGCAATGGCCACCGAGACGGCCTGCTGGATATCGGGAGTGTCGTCTCCGCCGCGCTCGGCGCCGGTCTCTTCGGGTGTAGATGCGTGCAGATCGAGGGTGCGGTGCAGCAAGACTTCGTTCTGCCGGGTGATCGCCGTCGTGATGCACACCGCGCTCTGGTTGACTACGAGGGCGTCGGTATCGTCGGGAATCGCGGCGATGGCGCAGAGGGTGCTGGGCAGCACCGCGCCGGGCTCATAGCCGGCCTCGCGGACCACTGCTTCGTATTCGGCGAGCACTGCGTGCGGAGTGACAGCGACCAGCGCGCGCACCTGGTTCGAATCGCGGGTCATGACCTGGTAGCTGATGGCCGCGTCATCGACCTCGAAGGGCAAGAGCTTGCGCAGGCGAAAGCGGATGATGGGCAGCACGTCGGCGGTCTTGTCGGGGAGCGAGTCGAAGTCGAGCAGCAGCACGCGCACTGCGGCGTCGGGGATCACAAGGGTGAGTTTGCGATCGCGCTCGACGACCTGATCGAGCGCCTGGCGCAGCGCTGCGACGATGCGCTGCGGATGAGGGAAATTCGGCGCGTTGAGCGCGGGCACGATCGAGCCGGGCAAGAGCGGGGCGAAGGCGGTGATGGCGGCGGAGTCCATCGAGCTCTGCTGCCGCGCCGCGACGACGCCCTCGAGGGTGATCTCGCAGGCGAGCCGGGGACGGAGGGTCACGGCCGAGTGCTGCGGGAAGATGCGAAGGCGCTTGGCCATTAGCGGTTCGCCTCGATGAAGGTGACCTTGTTGATCTCGCGCAGCGAAGTCAGGCCCCGTTTGACGCGGTCGATTGCCGATTCGCGCAGGAAGCTCATGCCCTCGGCCTTGGCGAGACGGCGGACCTCGGAGGCCGGCTTCTTTTCCAAAATGATTTCGCGGATGGGGTCGGTGAGGTCGAGCAGTTCGTGGATGGCGGTACGGCCGCGGAAGCCGGTGCCTCCACACTCAATGCAGCCCGTGCCCTCGCGGAATTCAAAGTTGCGCCACTCGTCGAGGTCGAGGCCGCTTTGGATCAGTGTCTCTTCGTCGTGCTTGACGGAGCGCGCGCAGAAGTCGCAGGTGAGACGGACGAGGCGCTGGGCGAGGATGCAGTTCAGCGCGGAGACGAAGTTGTAGACCTCGACGCCCATGTTGAGGAAGCGGCCGAGGACGTCGACGACATTGTTGGCGTGGACGGTGGTGAAGACAAGGTGGCCGGTGAGCGCGGAGTTGATGGCGATCTGGGCCGTCTCCTGATCGCGGATTTCGCCGACGAGGATCTTGTCGGGATCGTGACGGAGGATTGAACGCAGGCCGCGGGCGAAGGTCAGGCCTTTTTTCTCGTTGACGGGAATCTGGGTGATGCCGCGAATCTGGTATTCGACCGGGTCTTCGATGGTGATGATCTTGTCTTCGTCGGACTTGATCTCGTTGAGCGCAGCGTAGAGGGTAGTCGTCTTGCCTGAGCCGGTGGGGCCGGTGACGAGCACCATGCCGTAAGGCTCGCGGATATAGCGGCGGAAGCGGCGAAGGTCTTCCTCATGGAAGCCGACCACGTCGAGGGTGAGCTTCGAAAACTTCTCGCTCATCGATTCCTTATCGAGCACGCGGAGGACGGCGTTTTCGCCGTGCACAGTCGGCATGATCGAGACGCGGAAGTCGATCAGGCGGCCCTTGTAGCGGACGCGAAAGCGGCCGTCCTGCGGGACGCGGCGCTCGGCGATATCGAGTTCGCTCATGACCTTGATACGCGAGAGGATGGTCTGGTGATGCTCGCGGGCGATGGGCGCCATCGCCGCCTGCAGCACGCCGTCGATGCGGTATTTCACATGCAGGCTGTCGTCGTAGGTCTCGATGTGGATGTCAGAGGCACGCCGCTCGAGCGCGGTGAAGATGGTGGTGTCGACGAGGCGGATGATCGGGCTGATGTCTTCTTCCGAAGTCAGCTTCTCGATCGAGATGTTTTCATCGGGGTTGTCGTCGGATGGGATGACGTCGAAGGTCAATCCCTCAGTTGCTTCGTCGAGGACGCGCTGCGATTGCTCGGTCTTCTTGAGAAGGTCGGTGATCTGGGTGAGGGTCGCGACCTTGGTGATGATGCGCTGGCCGAGCAGGCCGGCGATTTCATCGAGAACCATGAGCTTGCTGGGGTCGGCAACGGCGATGACGAGCCGGTCGTCCATCTGCTCAAGCGGCACGAAGTTGTAACGGAACATCAGATCGACGGGGACAGCGCGGACGACTTCGTGCTGAATTTTGTAATGCTTGAGGTCGATGAACTCGCAGCGGTAGCGACGCGCCATCGATTGCGCGTTGGCGTTCTCATCAAACTCGGTCGGAAGAGGAAGAACTGCGATATCTGCCATATATGAATTCAGCCTTGGAAACGTTGGAAACGTCTGTAGGTCTTAATGCCCCTGCATTGCTCCGGCCTGCCCTAAAGAGAAGATCGGCAGGTAAAGCGCAATCAGGATAGTGACGACCACGATGCCCATGATGATCAGGATGATGGGCTCGATCAGGGCCAGCGATGCGGTCAGGGCGTTCTGGACGTCTTCTTCAAAAAATTCTGCAACGAAATTGAGCATCTGGGGCAGCGCGCCGGTCGATTCGCCGACCTCAACCATTTCGGTCGAGAGTTCGGGAAAGATTCCGGTCTGTTTGAGGCTTGCGGAGAGCCCCTTGCCCTCGCGGACCCTCCCCACCGATGTAAAGACGGCCTTGGCAATGCTTTTGCTCGAAATGGAGCGAGCTGCGGTTTCAAGCGATGGAACCAGGGGCAGGCCGCCGGTCAGCAGGGTTGAGAGCGTCCTGGCGAAGAGGGCGACCTGGTATTTGAGCCAGATCTTGCCGAAGACCGGCATGCGGACGCGGATGGCGTCGATGCGCGAGGCGCCGGCCTCGGTGGAAGCCCACCGGACGATGCCATAGAAGATCGCGGCGACGGCCGGAATGACGTAAATGGCATAGTGTTGCGCGGCGGTGCCGAAGGCGAGCAGCCCTAGGGTGAGACCGGGAAGCTTGGTGCCGACCGAATCATAGAGCTTGGCGAACTGGGGGACGACAAAGGTGATCAGGAAGATGAGGAGCAGGAAGACCATGCTCATGAGCAGCGCCGGATAGATCAGCGAGGCAATCAGCTTTTTGCGGAAGCTGAGCGAGATGCGCTGGAAAGAGAGGAAGCGGCTGAGCACCTCTTCGAGGTTGCCGGAGCGCTCGCCGGCGAGCAGGGTGGTGGTGTAGATGACAGGAAAGCCGCCCTGGGCCTCAAAGGCCGCGGAGATGGATTCCCCGGTACGTACGCGCTGGGCTACGTTTTGCAGTTGTGCGGCGAAGGTGGGGTTCTTTTGCTGCTTAGCCAGCATCTCGATCGAGCCGAGGATGGGCAGGCCGGCGCGGACGAGGGTTAGGAACTGTTCGTTGAAGATGATAAAGCTTTCGAGCTTGGCTTTCTTGCGCTTGCCGGTGAATCCGCGTGGCTTGACGGAGTAGACGAAGTAACCGGCGGTGGTGAATTTGGAGCGCAGTTCCTCGGCGGAGGAGGCGGTCTGGGTCTGCTCCTGGACGTGGCCGCGTTCGTCGGCGAGTTTGATTACAAATTCTGCCATTGGCTACTTTGAACTTAGGTCCCGATGCATCTTGAAGCGGCACGGCTTTTAGCCGTGCCGTTTTTCCTGCCTACTCGGACGGCTTTAGCCGCTGAGGGAAGCTCTTCGCCCCACAGGCTTGACCCTCAGGGGCTGAAGCCCCGTTTCTTTATCTTTACTATCGGCACGGCTGAAGCCGTGCCCCTTCCCCTCGAACGAACTCGGGTCACTTTGCGGATGTTTCCGCTAGTTTCAACGATACCAGCTTGGCGATGCGTCCTTCGGGGCCGACGACCCACGGGAGGCTGAGGGCGTTCCAGTTGCCGTTGTCGAGCGGCTGCCAGGTCTTGCCGTCGTCGAAGGAGACGTCTGACCCGTTGGTGCCGGCGGCGATCCATGCTTTGTCGGCTGCGTCCCAGGCGACGGCGGAGCGGTAGCCGTGGGGTGGTTTGGTGGCGGCTGTCCAGGTCTGGCCTCCATCGGTGGTGTAGGCGGCTGTGCCGTTGGATTCATTGGGTTTCTTGTAGTCTCCGCCGACGGCGATGCCGTGGTCTTGATCTCGAAATGCTAGCGAAAAGACGCCGGAGGATTCGGTTCCGCTCGCGAGGGGAACCCGGCTGACTTGCCAATCCGTCCATGGAATGCCGCATTCTCCAGACGAGGGATCGATTTGACCGGCGCAGTACGCGGATTGGAACTCCGCTACGGAGAACTTTCTCTGCAGGACGCGATCGTGGCTCGTACCTATGAGCAGGCGGTTGCCGACTGCGGCGACCGCGCTATTGCTGGCGGCGAACAGAGCCTCTTTTGGAAGGGGCTGTAGATTCTTGCCCTGGCGATTCCATCTCTGGATCTGTACCGGTAGCCAGCTTCTGACCGCCATCATGGCTGACCCGAATTCTGAAGGTGAAATATCCTCCTTCGACGGGATTTGCCATGCTTCCGTGCGCCGGATCCCCGACGATCATCCCGTGATCTCTGTCAAAAAATAAGAGAGCATCCCAGAACCCTTCTCCAGCGCCTGCATCCGGATTGGTAAAGAGCAGCTTCCAACTGGAACATCCGTCGGTGGTCTTGTAGAGACGCGAGAGATCGCCGGGGCCGGAGGACATGGCGACAGCGGTGTTCGCATCCCCGGCCCAGATGCCGCGGAAGTCGAGCTTTTCGGCTCCAGGCGGCATGGCGCAGGATTGCCACATATATCCGCCGTCCTCGGTGCGGAGGATGGTGCCGTTGGTTCCGCTGGCCCAGGCGACTCCGTTACCCACGGCGTGGATGCCGCGGAGGCCGGCTTTGCTGGTGGAGTTTTGGAGTTCCCAGGGAGAGTTTTGGGTTGTTGCTGGGGCAGGTTGTTGCGCGGGCAATCCTTCCGTTGAAACAAGGGCTGCGAAGCCCCACAACATCATGGCGACAATGCGGAGATGGGAGCGTCCAGGTTTCATCGCGACTCTTCTTATTTTATAGATCGCTGGAAACCGCAGATCTCTCCACTCCGCTGCGCTTCGGTCGAGATGACAATTGAAAGGATTGTGGCCAGGAGAGAGCTAGCTCCTGGCGAGATTGGCAGTGAAGTGCTCCGCGGGTAACGCCCTCAGCCTCTCTGCCGCACTTTCTGGGGTAATGTCCCGCTGGGGCATTCCCAATAATTCGAAGCCGACCATGAACTTGCGCACCGTTGCCGAGCGTAGCAGCGGCGGGTAGAAGTGCGCGTGGAAGTGCCATTCGTCATGGGCCTGGCCGTCGGTGGGGCTTTGGTGGAATCCCATGGTGTAGGGGAAGCTGGTCGAAAAGAGGTTGTCGTAGCGCGTAGTCGTCTGCTTGAGGATGTCGGCGAGTTGGGTTTTCTGTTCGTCGTTGAAGTCGGTCAAGGAGCGGAGGTGCGACTTGGACAGCACCAGCGTCTCGAAGGGCCACACTGCCCACCAGGGAACGACGGTGAGAAAACCTTCGTTTTCGAAGACGACGCGTGATGTTGAGCTCGAGGCAGCCTCTTGCTCGACCTTGAGGTAATCGCACAACAGGCAGCTTCCGTGGTGTTGGTGATATTCGAGCTGCGCGGCAGTTTCTACGGACGGTTCGTCGGGGACGTGTTCGGTGGCCCAGATCTGACCGTGAGGGTGAGGGTTGCTGGCGCCCATCATCGCGCCGCGGTTTTCGAATATCTGGACGTAGTTGATCTCGTGCATGCGTCCGAGGTAGGCGTACTGCGTGGCCCAGGCCTCGACGACCTGGCGGATATCGTGCGGCTGCATGCGCGCGAGAGTGAGGCTGTGATCGGCGTGGAAGCAGAGGACGCGGCAGAGGCCGCGTTCGCGCTCGGCTTTGAGCAGGGAGGGCCAGCCTTCGGTTTCCGGCGCGGGCGAGTCGGGCAGCAGAGCGGCATAGTCGTTGTCGAAGACGTAGACGTTTTCGTAGACGGGGGTTCTTGCTCCGCCGGCGCGTTCGTTGCCGGGGCAGAGGTAGCAGGCAGGGTCGTAGTGGATGTCGGAAAATCCGGAGGCGGTGTTGACTTCGCCTTGCCAAGGGCGCTGGGTACGATGCGGGGAGACTAATACCCACTGTTTGCGCAGAGGATTGTAGCGACGATGAGGAGATTGAAAGGCTGACGTCGACATGGAGACTCCTTGAGCATGCTATTGGAGGGCGCGGCGGGGCGCAATTCCCGAAATGGATTTTCCTGCTGCGGCAGGCAAATCAGAATAGTCCTGGGTTGCCGAGCGTTTGGCTTACGATTTTATTAAGTCCCCGCCTCAATTGCTAAGATTTGTCATCTCGACCGAAGCGAAGTGGAGAGATCTGCGGTTGTCACCTCTGATCGCAAAGCGACGGTCCCGTGACTAGGCGAGAACATCACTATTACGTTTACATCACCGCCAGTCGCACTCACGTGCTTTATGTCGGAATGACCAACAGCGTCCTGCGCCGTGTCGCGGAGCATCGCGAGGCTGAAACACCCGGCTTTACAGCGAAGTACCGATGCAATCGCCTTGTTTGGTTTGAACACTATCAGTATGTCCACAACGCGATAGACCGGGAGAAGCAGATCAAGCGCTGGAGCCGCGACAAGAAGATTTGGCTAATTGAACAGATGAATCCTACCTGGACGGATCTGAGCGAAATTTGGTGGCAGGGAACCGCAGATCTCTCCACTCCGCTTCGCTTCGGTCGAGATGACAAATTGTAAAATTCGTTCGATCGATTTCAGTTCGTCGGCTTACTGGGAACGGGAGCGATGGCAAGGTACATCTCCGCGAAGCGATTGCTGTATTCGTCGAGCAGGGACGCGACTCGCGCGGGGTCGGGCGACTGGACGATCAGGCCGGCGTGGTGTTTCTTGACCATGCGGTGGACGATCTCGGGCGCGTCGAAGCCGGAGGTGTCGGGGTGTTCGGTGCGGGCGAGGCAGAGTACGCTGCCGGCGTAGGCGTATTTTCTCTCGGGGAGCACGTAGGGTACGCCGCGCAGGTTGGAGACCTCGATGCGGGCCCACTCCGCCCAGAGATTGAGGCCGGTGGAGTTCTCGACGAGCTCGGCGATGAAGGCGCCACCGACGCGCGCGGCGACTTCGAGGAAATAGTATTGGCCCCCGTCATGCGACTTGATATATTCGGCGTGGCTGACTCCGCGGACCATGCCGAGCGCGGGTACGAGCTTCTCGTTGAGCGCAACGAGGGCCGTGGCGTCTTCGGATTTGCGATCGACGGCGCGGGTGGTGAAGACTCCGCCCTCATGCATGACTTGCATGGGTGGCTTGCCGTAACGGTGCACCTCAGAGAAGACGACGTGGCGTTCGCTGGTGATCGCGTCGACGTGAAAGATGTCGCCGGGCACGAAGCGTTCGAGGAGGAAATTGCTCTGCTGATCGCCGAGCTCGTCGAGGGTGCGCCAGAGCCGCTCCGGTTCGTGAATTTTGCGGATGCCGATGGCCGAGGCCTCGGCGCGGGGCTTGAGGACCCACGGCGCAGGCACGCTGTCCATATAGGCGCGAAGATCGTCGTAATTTAGAACGCCGACGAACTCGGGAACGAGGATGCCGGCGCGCCTAGCCTGATGGCGCATGGCGAGCTTGTCGCGGAAGTAGGCAGTTGTCGTCAACCCCATCCCGGGCAGGCGCATGTGTTCGCGGAGGTGGGCGGCGGTGTGCATGTCAAACTCGTCGAGGGCGACGATGCGCTCGAACTTCAGCCGGCGAGCGAGGTAGGTGACCGTGTTGGTGATCTGCTCGCGGGTTAGGCCCTCGGGCATGGTGTGGAACTCGTGCAGGATCTCGTGAGGCCAATCGGCATTCCGGAGTTTGTCGACGGTGAGCAGCACCACGCGGCAACCCATGGCAGCGGCCTGGCGCATAAACGCCTGCCCCTTTTCATAGGAGCTGTAGCAAAGGATGATTTCGCCGTGCGAACCGTCGCCTGCTTGAGGCGCGGATGGTTCCGCTCGTTCTTCTGTCATGTGTAAGCACCTCGAAGACTCGACGTTTGTTACTGGATAGTTCTACCATAAGGTTCGACAGGCCGAGGAACGAGGTCTTCGCGCTGGCCGGGGCTGTCGTTTGTGGAAGACAACCATGGTATCTGCCACTGAAATCGCGATTCTGCACGACCGCTGGACGGGCGAATGGCATGCGGAGCTGCCGCAAGCTGTGGACGAGTCGGGAAACGACTTCCTGCAGACGGTTTTTGCCAACCATCTGGCCAATTTCAATATCTGGCATGCTGAAGATGAGGCGCGCCTGCCCGGGGCGAGCGATCAGCGGGTGGTGCGGGCGAAGCGCACGATCGATCGCGAGAACCAGCGGCGCAACGATTTCGCCGAGCTTTGCGACACCATTCTGCTGGACTATCTGGAACGCCATATGCTGCCGAATCCGGAGGCGGAGTTGCATACTGAAACGCCGGGGTTGATTATCGATCGGCTTTCCATCCTCTCGCTGAAGCTTTTTCATACGGCCGAGGAGGTCTATCGGCTCAATGCGCCCGCCGGCCATGCCGCGCGGAATCGGGAGCGCCATCATATCCTGATCGAGCAGTGCGACGACCTGGTGAGGGGACTGGATCGTCTGTGGCAGCAGGTGCTCGCCGGCGAGCGGCGGTTTAAGCAGTACCGGCAGCTGAAGATGTATAACGACCCTACGCTGAATCCGGCGCTCTACATGCAACGCGGATAGCGTTGAGGTCGTCGCTCTTCGCGAATGAGGGGTTGGGTTGACGCGAGAGGATGTTGCGGGTATAAAAACCTACTCATAGAGAATCTAAGGTTTCCGGTCGTCAGCTATCCGAATTACAGAACCTTGGATAAATGGCGCGAAAGAGGGGAATTCTTACTTTGACCCTAAAGCGGAGTAGTATGCAGGATGCGGCCCCAAATCATGGCGCTCGTCGCACACCTCGGATTCTGGAGGGGAAGGTAAGTCCAGTGGCCAACCCGACCCATCATCAGTCGTTGCAGGCTTACCAGAGCGGCATCCAGCTCATGCAGGAAGGGAAGTTTGAGAAGGCGCGAACGGTCTTTGAGAAGCTGATCGCGACCGGACCGGTCGAGGTACTGGAACGCTGCCGCGTCTACCTTGTGGTCTGCCAAAGCAAACTCACCGAATCGACGCGGGACTTCGCGAGCGATGAGGAGCAGTACGACTACGCGATCTCGCTGCTGAATACGGGCGACTACGACGAGGCGCGCGATCACTTCGGCACGATCCTGGACGGCAATCCCTCGGCCGACTATGCCTACTACGGACTGGCGGCGCTGAACAGCATGACCGGCGAGGTGGAAGAGTGCCTGGGAAACATGGCGAAGGCCATCGAGTTGAATCCGCGCAACCGCATCCAGGCGCGCACCGACACCGATTTTCATAACATGATCGAAGACCCGCGGTTCACGGAGCTCTTATATCCTGAGATTCTGTGAGAGCTGTGAGCCGCGCGGTTTCGGTATCTTCCTCTTCATTACCTGGCCCGACTGAGCAGTCTCTCTTGGATGTTGATACCTCCATTCCCGCAGCCGCACCGCATCCGGCTTCACTGCGCGTGGTGGCGATTGGCGGCGGTACCGGTCTTTCGACCATTCTGCGTGGTTTTCGACACTTTGTAGCGTCTCCGCAGGGCAGCACCGCGACGCCGGGTCAGGGCACGGGGGATTGCGACCCATGCCTCATCAGCGACCTCGCCGCCGTAGTTACGGTGACCGACGATGGCGGATCGAGTGGGCGGCTGCGCAAAGACTTCAACATCCTGCCTCCGGGCGATCTGCGCAACTGCATGGTGGCTCTGTCAGAGGACGAAGGCTTGATTTCGCGGCTCTTCCGGCATCGCTTTCAAGCCGGCGAGGGTCTGCAAGGACACAGCTTCGGAAATCTCTTTGTGGCGGCGCTGACCGAGATGACAGGCGACTTCGCCCAGGCGATCCGGCTTTCATCGCAGGTGCTGGCAACGCGCGGGCAGATCTACCCCGCGACCACCACCGACGTGACTCTTTTCGCGGAGATGGATGACGGCTCGATCGTTCATGGCGAGACCAATATCAGCGCCACCAAGCAGCGCATCGTGAAATTGATGATTGAGCCGGAGAAGGTCGATCCGCTGCCGGAGACGCTGGAGGCGATCTCCCGCGCGGATGTGATCACGCTGGGCCCAGGATCGCTCTACACCAGCCTGATCACGAATCTTCTGGTGCAGGGAATCCCCGAAGCGCTTGCTGCCGCGCGCGGAGTGCGAATATATATCTCCAACCTGATGACCCAGGCGAATGAGAGCCTAAACCTGACGGCCTCGCAACACATTGAGAAGATCTATGAACATGCACGCGGGCGGATCTTCGACTACGCCATTGTGAATACGGCCCCGGTTTCGGAAGAGGTGCGGGAGCGCTATGCCAGCGAAGGCGCCATTGCTATCGAACCAGATGTGGAGCGGATCGAGGCGCTGGGAATTCGGTGCATTGCTGGGGATTTTTCCGCCGAGGGCGGAGTGCTGCGGCACGCCGCCGACCGGGTCGCAGAGACGGTGCTGCGGATAGGGGCCGAGGTCAAGGCGTCCAGGGGGCCCGTCGCAGCTCGCTAAGCCGCAGCTATTGCGGAGGCTGGGTTTTGCGCTGGTCGACTACCTCAAATCCAGCAGGGATCGTGAACAGCTGAGGATCAGGCTCGGCGGAGCTTATCTCAGTCACGGTGAAGGTCTGCTTGCCGGCCTGGGGGCTGTCCACCTTGGATAACAGGTTGATGCCCAACTGCGGCGCATACCAGAATTCGCGGGTCGTTACCATTTGCTGGTCGTTGCCGTAAACGCCGGCGTTGATTGTGGTGGTCTCCCGATAGCCTGATGTATCGAAGCCATCGATGCTGTTTGTGCCGAGATCCTCGTGGGTGTGGAAGCCGTTCCCCTCGGGCAGAGGCCCCGAGGCTCGGACCGGTGGCTGGTAATCGGCCGCCGTCGATCCTGTGTACGTCAGCAGGTAGCAACGTTTTAATTCCACCTGGCAGTTGTACAAGGTGTGGTTGGTCGGGTCGCCGATCTGGATGTAGTTCATTGTCGACTCGCGCTTGCCGTTCTTGGGGACGAGGTACCAGCGTTCCTCGTAAATGCGGCCTGCGCTGTCGCGCGCGATGTGGCGCTCATTGACCAGCGTATAGGTGCCGCCATTGCCGAAGGCGCGTGTCCACTCGGTGTCGAGGGTCAGGGTAAATGGGGCCTTCGGCTTGGGCGGAATGAAGATGCTGTCGAGAGTCTCCCGAACTCCCCCATCGGGCATCGCGGCCGTGGTGGGCGCGGTACGTTGAGCCTGCGGACCTTGCGCCAGCAGCATCGTGCCGGCTGCTGACAGAAGCGCGGCTAATCCGAACGATTTGACCCTGTGGCTGGAGCAAACGCTGCGCATAGGCGGGCCCATCCGTAACCGAAGTTAGTATAGACCGGTTCGCCATCTATTCGAGCGACTTGTGTTGCGACTTCCAACCGGGCGGTAGTTCTCTCATAATGGATGGATGAGCGCCACGACCCTGGAAAAGCCTTCCGCATTGCGGCCTGAACGTGGCGCGTCCCTTTTCCAGGTGCTGGTTGCGGTCAGCTTTTGCCACATGCTGAACGACCTGGTGCAATCGCTGCTGCCCTCGGTCTACCCGATCTTTCAGGGGTCGTTCCATCTGAGCTTCGGCCAGATTGGATTGATTGCTCTGGTCAATCAGGTCACGGCGTCACTCTTTCAGCCATTCGTCGGCCTGTACACCGACCGCACGGCGGCTCCGTATTTTCTTCCAGTTGGGATGTCAGTTTCGCTGGCTGGTCTTTTGACGCTCGCTTTCGCGCCGAGCTTTGGATGGTTACTGGTTGGCGGCGCGCTGGTTGGCTTTGGCTCCGCGGTCTTCCATCCTGAATCATCACGGGTTGCGCGCATGGCCTCGGGCGGCCAGCATGGATTTGCTCAGTCGTTCTTTCAGGTGGGTGGGAGCACCGGAACCGCATTTGGGCCGCTGCTTGCGGCATTGTTTGTTCTGCCTCGCGGACAGGTGGGTATGGCCTGGTTCAGCATCTTCGCCCTTGTCGGGATCGTGGTGCTGATCAGGATCAGCCGCTGGGCGAAGCATCGGCGCATTGCGAACCCCTCGCTGAGCCATGCGGGGCCTTCGCCTCACGCGGACCTTCCGAAGCGCAAGGTGATGATCGCGCTGGCTGTGCTGATGGCTCTGGTCTTCTCGAAGTTCGTCTATCTGGCGAGCCTGAGCAGTTACTACACGTTCTACCTGATCAGCCGGTTTCACCTCTCGGTGCAGAGCTCGCAACTGCACCTGTTTGCGTTTCTGGGAGCGGCAGCGGCAGGCACCTTCTTTGGCGGCCCAATCGGCGATCGCGTGGGACGCAAATGGGTGATCTGGGTGTCGATTCTGGGCGTGCTGCCCTTCACGCTGGCGCTGCCCTACGCCAATCTCTTTTGGACAGGAGTGCTGAGCGTCGTCATCGGCTTCGTAATCGCTTCGGCGTTCTCGGCGATCTTGGTCTATGCGCAGGAGCTGGTTCCGGGCCGGATCGGGCTGATCTCGGGATTGTTCTTCGGGCTCGCCTTTGGGATGGGTGGCATTGGCGCCGCCGTTCTGGGCAAGCTGGCTGACATGACCAGCATCATCTTCGTCTACCATGTCTGCGCATATCTGCCGGCGATTGGGCTTCTGACCGGGCTGTTGCCAGACATCGAACCGCTGCATCGTTTGCAGAGAGATCCCACTACAGAACTCGAAACGCTTTAAAGTATGCGCCTGAGCCGCTTGCCAATCCTGATTGGACTAGCACTCACTGTCTCCAGCCACGCAGCGCGGAAGGAACAGCCGTGGGTCGCGCTTGATTCCTCGGGCAAGCTGGTTTATCGAACGCTCCCTCGTGGCGACCGTATCGTCGATTTCTCCTATGCGGGCTATATGGGCGGAGGTGTTTCTCTGCCGCGCGTGCCGGTTGCGCAGAGGGTTTCGCCTTCGGGCGGCGACGATACAGCGGCGATTCAACATGCGATCGACGAGGTCTCCGCGATGCCGATGCACGCCGGGTTTCGTGGCGCGGTGATGCTGGCTCCGGGAATCTTCTCCTGTAGCGAGACCCTCAACATCACCGCCTCAGGAGTCGTGCTGCGCGGCAGCGGGATGACGGAAGGCGGCACCACGCTCAAGCTGACCGGCGACCCCCATGTCGCGATCGCGATCGCGGGGAAGATGCAGGTTGAGGCTGTCGGTGCTCCCGCCCATATCAGCGAGCCTTATGTCCCGTCCGGCGCGCAGTCGATCACCCTTGATGACGCCTCGTTGTTCAGCCCAGGAGACAGCATTCGGATCACGCGGTATACGACCGACAAATGGCTGCACTTCATGGGCATGGACAAGATGGTGAGGGACGGCAAGGCCGAGCATTGGGTTGGTGACCACATTTCGACGCTGCGTACCGTCGTCGCGCGGCGTGGGAACGTACTCGACCTCGATGTACCGCTCACTGACTCCTATGATCGCGAATTCCTGCGGCCGGAAGGCGCCGAAGTCGCAAAGGTGACCATCACCGGACGAATCGAGCAAGACGCAATCGAGTCGCTGCATATCGTCGCACCGGCGCGCATGGTCGCCTTTAGCGATCCGCTCTTCTGGGCCGCCAAGCTGAGCGGTCTGCGCGACGGCTGGGTCCGCGATGTGCTTGTGGACGAGACTACGCAAGGGTTCGATGTTATCGAGGACAGTTCGAGAATCACCCTCGAAAACGTTGCCGTCCGTCACAGCACCGCGGTTACAAGCAGTGCGGTGCCCGACGACTTCATCGTTGCCGGAACTCAAATACTGATCTACGAATGCGGTTCGCGTGGCGACCATGAAAACTATGTGGCGACAGGGGCGCGAATTCAGGGGCCCAATGTGGTGCTTGACTCGAACTTTCTGGGAGACGGGCACGTTCAACCGCATCAGCGCTGGTCGACGGGCTTTCTGGTGGATAACGTTCGTGTGCCGAATGGCGGCATCGATTTGAAGAATCGCGGCGAGATGGGGACGGGGCACGGATGGACGATGGGTTGGGGCGTGGTCTGGAACAGTGCTGCCTCGAGCCTGGTGATCCAGAACCCGCCGGGAGCAGCCAACTGGTCGATCGGCACCCTGGGAGACGAATTGGGAGAGCCGATGAAGATTATGGGAGTCAGCAAACGCGATCTGGGCCCGGATCTTCCGAAGGGCTTTATCGAGTCGCCGAATCATTCGGTGTTACCCGCGAGCCTCTATCGCGCGCAGCTCTCGGAGCGGCTCGGCCCGGGCGCGTTGAAGGCCCTGGATCGTTAGATCGATGATCGATAGGTCGATAGTTCGATAGATCAATAGCCGCGCAGCCGCCTCAGGGATTGTCGAGGTGCTGGCGGAGTTCGCCGGGGTTGTAGCAGTGGGCGAAGGCGGTATCGCGTGAGATGCGTCCGGCGCGGACCAGCTCGGCGAGTGATTGCTCCATAGTCAACATGCCTTCGGAGCGGCCGGTCGAGATGTGCTGGCGAATCTGGTGGTCCTGCCCGGTGCGGATGAGATTGCGAATGCCGTTCGTCGCCATCATGATCTCGACGGCGGGAAAGCGGCGCGCGCCGTCGGCTCCCGGGACGAGTTGCTGCGAGATGACGGCGAGCAACGCGAGCGACAATTGCTGGCGAATCTGCGGCTGGTTTTGGGTAGGAAAGCTGTCGAGGATGCGCGACGTTGTCTGCGCGGCGTCGTTGGTGTGGAGCGACGAGAGCACCAGGTGGCCGGTCTCAGCGGCGGTGAGCGCGGCGGCCATGGTTTCGCTATCGCGCATCTCCCCGACCAGGATTACATCGGGAGACTGGCGCAGGACGGCGCGCACCGAGAGCGCGAAGCTGGGCGTGTCGTGGCCGACCTCGATCTGCTCGATGATCGAGCCGCGGTTGGCGTGCTGGTATTCGATCGGGTCTTCGATGGTGACGATGTGGTCGCGGCGGCGGCCGTTGATGAGATCGATCAGCGCGGCGAGCGTTGAGGTCTTGCCGGAGCCGGTTGGGCCGGTGAGCAAGACGAGTCCCTGGCGGCGCTCCGTGAGTTGCGCCAGTGCTGGAGGAAGATGGAGCGCGTCGAGCGACGGGATCTGAGCCGGCAGCAGGCGGATGCTGGCGGCAAGCGTTCCGCGCTGATAGTGGAAATTGGCGCGGAACCTTCCCATATTGCCGCGGACGAAGCAGAAGTCCAGGGATTTGTTACGCTGCAGCTCCTCAGATTGCTCGACGGTGAGCAGCGGGAGCAGGATGCCGCGAATCTCTTCCGAGGTGAGCGGCTTGCCGGTTGCGAGCGAGAGATTGCCGTTGATGCGGAATGCCGCGGCGGAGCCGGCGACGAGAATCATGTCGGAGGCGAGGCGCTGGGAGGCGAAGCTCAGGAGCTGGTCGATGGAGGAGCGGTCGATGGACTGTCGATCCGTTCGAGGGTCGATCAAGCGATAACCCATCCGGCGCAGGCCGCTCCAGCGTCGCGCGCTCGGTGGCTTTGTTTGCCGGCGCGGAACGATTGAGTTCGTCGACCAGGCGGGAAAGTTCGCTGTCATAAGCGCTCATGGGACAGCTTTCATCCTATATCTCCTGAACCTGTAGACGAACTCGAGATCGGATGCGTTCATGGCCATCGTCGCCGCGCGGAAAGGCGCGGCAGAAAGGCCCGGCCGGGGCGACTGGAATGCGGATTCTCTGTGTTAACTTTGAAGTAGCGGTTCTTTTGTGAGCTCGTAGCTCAGTCGGTAGAGCAACGCACTTTTAATGCGTGGGTCGTGGGTTCGAATCCCACCGAGCTCACCATCCCTCGCATCCCTTTCGCCAGGTACCCCAGCGGATTTTCAACTCGAACAATCCCCATTCCAGGAACAAATGTCATCCTGGAGCGGCTGGGTGGCTCAGATCTGAAATTCCCGAACCGATGCGGGTGCCCCATGTCTCGTTTTTGAGACATGGGCTACGATGATCGCATGGCGAAAGGGCTCGTCCGTTACCAGCAAGCTGGGGATTGGCATTTTCTTACCTTCTCCTGCTATCGCAGGCAGCCGTATCTCGATTCAAGAGATGCGCGAGAGACCTTTGAGCGTTCGCTCGAAACAATGCGCCGCCGCTACGGCTTCTATGTCACTGCGTATGTAGTCATGCCTGAACATGTCCACTTGTTGGTGAGTGAGCCCCGGCGAGTGTTGTTATCGAAGGCGATTCAGGCTCTTAAGTTGTCGGTGGCGGTGCAGCGCCCGGAGCGCCCTTTCTGGCAACCGCGTTACTATGACTTCAATGTCTTTACAGCGCGGAAGTGCCTGGAGAAGCGCCGTTACATTCACCGCAACCCGGTCACACGCGGACTGGTGGAGCGGCCTATCGACTGGCCCTGGTCGCTTGATCGCGGTTGCGATCGCTACAAGGACTCCGGCGA
>CAVREU010000003.1:0-1998043 GCA_963720245.1 uncultured Acidobacteriaceae bacterium | reverse complement strand
GGCGAGCTGGACGAGCTCTTCTGGTTGAGGTGAAGCAACGCGGCTTGAAAGGGGTCGAGCTGTTTGTCTCCGACAAGTGCCTCGGGCTGGTCGAGAACCTGGCCGACTTTTATCCCGAGGCGAAGTGGCAGCGCTGCGTGGTCCACTTCTACCGCAACGTGTGGACGGCCGTGCCCACAGGCAAGGTGAAGGAAGTGGCGGCGATGCTGAAGGCGGTCCACGCACAGGAAGACCGGCAGGCGGCGACGGAAAAAGCCCGCCAGATCGTGGAGAAGCTGCGCGCGATGAAGCTGGCCAGGGCTGCGGAGATGGTCGAGAACGGCATCGACGAGACACTGAGCTATGATGAGCTGCCGCCGGAGCACTGGCGCTGCCTGCGCACCAACAACCCGCTGGAGCGGCTGATGCGGGAGATCCGGCGACGAACCGGGTGGTGGGCGCCTTCCCCGACGGCAAGTCGGCGCTGATGCTGGTCGCCGCCAGGTGGGCGACATGTGGCAGCTACTCGATGGGCAGCAAACGATACTTGCAGATGAACCGGCTGGTCCTAGCTGTCGCCATCGCCTGACCGCTTGCCTTGGCCCATGGGCCAAGGCAAAATGAACCTCAACCCAACAACCTTCCTAAGTCCCAACGAAGATCGAAAGTGCGAAAAACTCGGACACTACCAAGCTTTCAGGATTGACTTGGATTGGGGCAATGAGGTCAGGTGCGCGGGTGATGTTCTCTCGACTTTGCATGTAAAGCGGCACAGGATAAGAGGTGGCTCGGGAAAACGGGACAGCTTGCTAAGTGGAGGTTCTTTTCTTCCACAGCCTAAGATGGCTGGGGAGAGGAGAGCAGATGAGCAGACGACCACGACGGAACCACACAGCGGCGTTCAAGGCGAAGGTGGCCCTTGCGGCGTTGAAGGGTGACAAGACTTTGTCGGAGTTGGCCGAGCAGTTCGATGTGCATGCCAACCAGATCACACAGTGGAAGAGCCAGTTGCAGGAGGGCGCGGCCGGAGTGTTCGGCGGCGAGGCGAAGGCTGGACCAGCGGAGGCGGCCGTCGACCTGAAGAGCCTGCATGCGAAGATCGGCCAACTTGCCCTGGAGAACGATTTTTTAGAAGGGGCGCTCACCAAGGCGGGGCTTCTGAGCGCAAGAAGATGATCGACCGCGAGCATGCACTTCCGATCAAGCGTCAGGCCGAGGTGTTGTCGATCAGCCGTGGCAGCGTTTACTACCGGTCGCGTCCGGTCTCCGAGCAAGACCTGCTTCTCATGCGGAAGGTGGACGAGCTGCATCTGGACTACCCGTTCGCGGGCAGCCGGATGCTGCGCGACCTGCTGCGGCAGCAGGGCGTCGCCGTAGGCCGGCTGCACATCGGCTCGCTAATGAGGAAGATGGGCATCGAGGCGATCTACCGTCGGCCCAACACCTCCAAACCCGCGCCCGGACACCGGATTTATCCGTATCTGCTGCGCGGGCTCGCGATCACGCGGCCCAACCAGGTCTGGGCGATGGACATCAGCTACATCCCGATGGCGCGCGGCTTCGTCTACCTCGCGGCGGTGGTGGACTGGTTCAGCCGCCGCATTTTGTCCTGGCGAGTGTCGATCACCATGGACGTTTCCTTCTGCCTCGAAGCGCTCGAAGAGGCGCTGGCCAACCACGGCAGGCCGGAGATCTTCAACACCGACCAGGGCAGCCAGTTCTCCAGCGAGGCCTTCACCGGGCTGCTGAAGGAAAACAACATCGCCATCAGCATGGACGGCAAGGGCAGCTGGCGCGACAATGTCTTCGTGGAGCGCATCTGGAGGTCGATCAAGTACGAGGAGGTTTACCTCCACGCATATCAGTCGGTGCAGGAGGCGAGAACCTCCCTGCGGCGGTACATCGAGTTTTACAACGCGGTCCGGCCCCACTCCCGCCTGAAAGGAAACACTCCCGATCAGGCCTACTTCCAACGCCTGCCAGAAACCCTGGCAGCCTAAACCGCAGAGAACCTCCACCTAAGAATCAAGAAATCCTGTTCAGACAAACCGAGCCACCTCTATAATTCATCCTGCCGAAATACCAATAGGGTAGTTGCAGCCCTCGATTCAACGACCATTGAATGGCACCGGAGATCGCACACATCTGCGAGACGGACGGAGTCCTCTCCAGGAACGGCACACGATCAGGGTGGTCCCCTCAAAATATGATCGTGGAGCATGACTATTTCGGCACCCCTTGGAGTTTCGGGAGGGGCAGGGATTTCAGGCGCGGTTGGTAGGGAAGAGGCAGATATATCCGACCCCACATGTACGCAGAATAATGGCGCACGTCCTGGATTCACGTTTTTTTCAAACACAAGATAAACCGGCGTCCCATATCTGGTCTGAAGATGCCGGCGGTCAGGAACAGCTGGTTTTGGCTAACGGTATACCGCTCTTGCTCTATCGACCAAGCGAGATGGACAGCCAAATACTTTTCGAGCGCATAGTCATTCTCTCCCCACATTTCAGACAGCGCCGCCCGGCTTAAGATTTGTAGCTGTAATTGAGGGATTTGGGCGAGTCGTCGTAGTCGAGCAACGACAGAGGTGGCTCGGTTTGTCTGAACAGGATTTCTTGATTCTTAGGTGGAGGTTCTCTTCGGTTTAGGCTGCCAGGGTTTCTGGCAGGCGTTGGAAGTAGGCCTGATCGGGAGTGTTTCCTTTCAGGCGGGAGTGGGGCCGGACCGCGTTGTAAAACTCGATGTACCGCCGCAGGGAGGTTCTCGCCTCCTGCACCGACTGATATGCGTGGAGGTAAACCTCCTCGTACTTGATCGACCTCCAGATGCGCTCCACGAAGACATTGTCGCGCCAGCTGCCCTTGCCGTCCATGCTGATGGCGATGTTGTTTTCCTTCAGCAGCCCGGTGAAGGCCTCGCTGGAGAACTGGCTGCCCTGGTCGGTGTTGAAGATCTCCGGCCTGCCGTGGTTGGCCAGCGCCTCTTCGAGCGCTTCGAGGCAGAAGGAAACGTCCATGGTGATCGACACTCGCCAGGACAAAATGCGGCGGCTGAACCAGTCCACCACCGCCGCGAGGTAGACGAAGCCGCGCGCCATCGGGATGTAGCTGATGTCCATCGCCCAGACCTGGTTGGGCCGCGTGATCGCGAGCCCGCGCAGCAGATACGGATAAATCCGGTGTCCGGGCGCGGGTTTGGAGGTGTTGGGCCGACGGTAGATCGCCTCGATGCCCATCTTCCTCATTAGCGAGCCGATGTGCAGCCGGCCTACGGCGACGCCCTGCTGCCGCAGCAGGTCGCGCAGCATCCGGCTGCCCGCGAACGGGTAGTCCAGATGCAGCTCGTCCACCTTCCGCATGAGAAGCAGGTCTTGCTCGGAGACCGGACGCGACCGGTAGTAAACGCTGCCACGGCTGATCGACAACACCTCGGCCTGACGCTTGATCGGAAGTGCATGCTCGCGGTCGATCATCTTCTTGCGCTCAGAAGCCCCGCCTTGGTGAGCGCCCCTTCTAAAAAATCGTTCTCCAGGGCAAGTTGGCCGATCTTCGCATGCAGGCTCTTCAGGTCGACGGCCGCCTCCGCTGGTCCAGCCTTCGCCTCGCCGCCGAACACTCCGGCGGCGCCCTCCTGCAACTGGCTCTTCCACTGTGTGATCTGGTTGGCATGCACATCGAACTGCTCGGCCAACTCCGACAAAGTCTTGTCACCCTTCAACGCCGCAAGGGCCACCTTCGCCTTGAACGCCGCTGTGTGGTTCCGTCGTGGTCGTCTGCTCATCTGCTCTCCTCTCCCCAGCCATCTTAGGCTGTGGAAGAAAAGAACCTCCACTTAGCAAGCTGTCCCGTTTTCCCGAGCCACCTCTCTCTTCTTGCGAAATAAACATCCGGCAATGTCCTTTCAGTAGTGAAGCAGAGACGCAGACATCCCAATCACTACTCATGGGGAGCATAGATCAATATCGGATTGGCCGCCAGTGTTTCGATAAGGAGATTGAGGGACTTGGCCGTTGACGCGAGGTAAGTAAAGGGCCCGCCCACTGTTGTAGTGGCTTTACTCATTTTTAGGGAGTATCTGCCGATTATTGAGGAGATGACTCCGAAGTTAAGGCAAGCTTATGGCGGATGACAATAACAGCCCAGCTACCAAAGGCGACCTCGCCGATCTTAAGGGCGAACTTATCGAGGGGATGCGCGACAGTCAGGCCGCCGTTGTCACGTCTCTCTATGGCTTTGCCCAGACTGCCCAGGATCAGTTCACGGGGAGCGATGACCTCGAAGCTTCACTCAAGCGACGTGTTGCAGCCCTCGAATCTAGAATCCTTGAGTTGGAGAGACGATTGATTTTCCGCTGAATATCGTCTAGGAACTTGTTGAAAAACGATTTTCGGAGGCTATTTCGAGTTGCGAATCAGTGATACGAAATGTATACCAACACGCGATCGACGCTTTGTAGGCCCGTTTCCGTGCGAAGTAAATTTCAAGTCACACCACAATCTGATGCCGTCTAGCCCTTTTTCAACAAGTTCCTAGAGATTCCGCCATTGCACTTCCGAAGTTCGTCATTCTTGTTTCTTCGTATTGTTGCTCCGGTCGTCGTCGGGTAGGACGTGGTCGGGGTCGGCGGTTACTGTGGCGATTGGGGTTTTGCTTTCGAGCGTCCAGGTGTAGCTCTTCTTGGAGAGCCAGGTTTCTACTGGTAGCTTGACTCGCTCCTTGGTTCCGTCGGTGAAGACTGCTTCGACTGTTGTGGGCAGCACTAACTGGCCGCGGTTGGTGATGGTCACTTGCTGGCCGTCGATCTTGTCGACGGAGACGTCGTACTTCCAGTTATTGAGATACCAGCCTCGCCAGAAGAAGCCGAGGTCTTCGCCGCCTTCGCTTTGCATTTCGCGGAAGAAGTCGGAGGGGGAGGGGTGTTTGAAGGCCCAGTCGCGGATGTATTTGCGGAAGGCCCAATCGAAGCGTTCGGGGCCGAGGATCTGCTCGCGGAGCAGGACCATGCCGTAGGCTCCTTTGAAGTAGCTGACGGGGTGGCCGAGCTGCATGGGGTAGGTGTCGGCCGGGGCCATCACAGTGGGAGCGGCGGGGTTGTCGAGCACCTTGAGGATGGTGTCGGGCGGCTCGCCTCCTTCGGAGTATTCGGAGTCGCGCTTGGGGCCGTACTTGCCTCCGAGCGTATTCGGCGGATTCTTCGATATCGATGAAGGTGTTGAAGCCCTCGTCCATGAAGGCGTTGCGGCGTTCGTTGGAGCCGACGATCATGGGGAACCAGGTGTGGCCGAATTCGTGCGCCGTCAGCCAGAAAAAGAATGGGCCCTTGTCGGTGACGCCGTCGAAGACGACTCCGGGATACTCCATGCCGCTGGAGAATCCGGCGATGCTGACCGCGGCCGGCCAAGGGTAGGGATACCAGTGCTTGGAGAAGCGCTCGATGGTGTCCTTGGTGTATTCGGTGGACTTGTCCCAGGCATCGGGGCCGGCGCTCTCGGGCGGGTAGACGCTCATGGCGAGCGACTTTTTGCCGTCGGGCAGGTTGATGCGGGCTGCGTCCCAGATAAAGGCGGGCGAGGCGCTCCAAACGACGTCGCGGGTGTGGTCCATGTGGAAGTGCCAGGTCAGGGTGCCATCTTGTTTGGGACGGCTGGCGGGGTCGTTCACCTCGGCGGCGGTGCGGATGTAGACGGTCGCGTCGCTGTTGCTGGCTTGGGCGAGGCGTTCGATCTGGGTCTTGGTGAGTACGTCTCTTGGATTCACGAGCTCGCCGGAACCGGCGACGATCATCTTCGAAGGCACGGTTACGAAGTAGTCGAAGTGGCCGTATTCGAGGTAGAACTCGCTGCCGACGTAGGGTAGCGTGTCCCATCCGCGAAGATCGTCGTAGACGCACATGCGCGGGTACCACTGCGCCATGTCGTAGATCTCGCCATCCTTCGACATTCCCACCGAGGTGCGGCCGCCCCATTCGCCGGGGATCTGGTAGTGGTACTTGATGTGGATCTTCAGTTGGCCGTGGGCCTTGAGCGGGTCGGCGAGGCGGATCTGCATGCGCGTGTCGCTGACGACATACTCCGCCTTGGTCGTGTTCTTGCCGGAGATGATTTCCACGGAGTCGAGGAGGTCGCCTTCAGTGGATGTTGGCGCGGGATTCGCAGCCGCTGGGTCGACGTTTGGTCTGCGCCGTCTGCCGAAGTTGAAGGCGTAGTGGCTGCGCGAATCCTTCTGATAGATGTTCTGCTCGAGCATCACCCACAGGCTGGTCAGCGTGTCTGGGCTGTTGTTGGTGTAGGTGATGGTCTCGTCGGTGTGGAGCTGCTTCGCCGTGGTGTCGAGGGTGGCGTGGAGTTCGTAGTCGGCTTCATTCTGCCAATAGTTCGGCCCGGGCGCTCCATTGCTGGAGCGATAGGCGTTCACGGGATCGGGAAGGGTGAGCGGGGCGAAGGTGAGGCGTGGGTCGTACGTGGATTCGGGAGCGGCCGGAGCCTGTGCATGCGCTGTAGGCAGGTGATACAACGCCATTGCGAGCACAAGGAGAGCGAAACGAGGTGTACGGATGCATCGACGCGAAGTGCGGACAGTTTGCAAAAGTATCTCCTTTGTTGGGAGCCATTCGAAGATGTCTGTTTGAACTATGGTCGCATACGACAACGTTTAGCCCATGTTTAACCGCAATGGCTGAATCCTGGATAGTTTTACATCCATCTAAATGATCAATGGCCGGGCGGGATTCCGGCGGCCACTGAGATCGACGCGAAGGGATGGATTTCAATGGGAAAGCTGGATGGGAAGGTTGCGGTCATTACGGCGGCGACGTCGGGGATGGCGTTGGCGACGGCGAAGTTGTTTGTGGAAGAAGGCGCGTATGTCTTCATCACCGGCCGGCGGCAGGACAAACTGGATGAGGCGGTGAAGACGATTGGCCGGAACGTGACTGGCGTGCAGGGCGATGCAGCGAACCTTGCCGACCTGGACCGGCTTTACGAGACCGTGAAGAAAGAGAAGGGCAAGATCGATGTGCTTTTCGCGAGCGCGGGGCGGGGTGAGTTTGGCAAGATCGGCGAGATTACCGAGGAACACTTCGACTCGACTTTTGATTTGAATGTGCGTGGGACGCTGTTCACGGTGCAGAAGGCGCTGCCGCTGTTCAACGATGGTGGTTCGATCTTTTTGAATGGATCGATTGCGAGCATCAAGGGATTTCCGGCGTTCAGCGTTTACAGTGCGAGCAAGGCCGCGGTGCGATCGTTTGCGCGGACGTGGCTGATGGACCTGAAGGAGCGGAAGATTCGCGTGAATATTCTGAGCCCAGGGACGATTGATACTCCGATTCTTGATCCACTTGGGCCTGAGGCGAAGGAGTATTTCAAGACGCTGATTCCTCGCGGCGAGATCGGGCGGCCTGAAGAGATTGCGACGGTGGCGTTGTTCCTTGCATCGAGTGACTCGAGCTTTGTGAATGGTGTTGAGTTGTATGTGGATGGTGGGACTTCGCAGATCTAGAAGAGACCGGACACCAACACCAAAGCCCCTCAGACAGACTTTGAGGGGCTTTGGTGTTTCAGTGCTTCACGAGAACCGCCTGGCCGGTGTGAAACGCGGCGTGGCTGGTGCGGTTCATCAGCATCGCCAGGCGATTGCGGGTTGGGTCTTTGGCGAAGTCTTCGTCGGAGACCGCGGTGTGCTTGTGCAGCCATTCTGTCGGCGTGAGTTTTTCAAAGGCTTCGGTGAGTTTGGCGTTGACTTCGGTCCAGGCCTGCTTGAGGTCGCTGGCGGAAAGGGGATCGGGGTGGGTGTTGTCGGGGTTGGTGATGTAGACGTCGTCGAGCTCGGGGTGCAGTCGCTCGCCGATATCGAGCAGCGGAAACATTCGGTCGTGCACGGCGGTCAGGTGGCCTACCAGATAGAGCAGGCGGTTGCGCCCCGGAGCCACCTGCTGCTGGAGTTGCTCGTCGGTGAGCGGCGCAATGCCCTTGCCGAAGCGGCCTATTACGAGCTTCCAGGTGTTGATGGCGGTCGTTGACATCAGTTCTTCGGCGGTCATTTGAGTCCCTCGATCGTAGATTTCGACCTTTGGATTTCCTGGTCGGGCTAACTGTAGATGCTTCGACGGAGCTGCCGGTCGCTCTGTCTTGCTATCCAGGCCGAAACGCGTTGCGGCAGGGTTTCAACGGACTACTTCTTCGTCTTCGGGGGCTTGGGTATGGAGTATCCATGGCGGGCCTGTATCCGGAGGCGGGGTTGATTCACCTTCACCTTCAGACGATGGTAGGAACCGTCGGGCTTGAGGTTATCAGGCGAGATATCGATCAGGTACAAGTGCTCCGGCGCGGCAGTGATGTCACGGAGGCCCGTGTCGAGGTCGTTGCTGTTGTGGAAGAAGGTGCCGCCGGTGCCGTCGGCGAGCTCCGATAAGGGGTTCTCGTCGGCCACCATGGCGCGGCGGCGGATATCTGATTGATACAGTGGATCCTTGCTGTCGTCGCTGGCGGACATCGACGTCGTATATAGACCTCGGGCGTCGAGAGCGCTGATGGTGACGTTGGTGCTTGCGGCGATGTCGATAATCTGCGATTCGAAGGAGAGGATGTCGGATTCGACAGTCAGGAAGCCGGGCGAAATCAGGACCAGCGTGGCTTGTCCCGGCAGGTGGGCCAGGGCAAGAACCAGTGCCCGGATCGTGATAAAGGTCGTCTGGACATCCTGGCGGCCGACCATTTGCGCCTGCAAGGCGGCCGATTCGGCAAGTCTCTGGGCGGTGTCGAGGTCTCGCTGCGGGTCCATCTCCGGGTTGCACTTAAAGACTTGTCGCACCGCGTCGGCGAGCGCTCCGCTGTCGTGCTGATTCTCAATGAGGTCAGCCTGATAGTACTGAACGTAGGGACATTCGGTGCTGCTGGAGCGATAAATGAATCTCGGTTTCAAGCTCTTGATCGCGGCTTGCAATTTGGCGCGATCGAGGGTGACGCCGGTATTGGTCTTGCCGGAGACAGAGATGACCGCAGCGTAGTCCGACTCACCCAACGACTCAGCCACCGCTTTCGCGCCGGCCTTTTGAACGCGGACCAGGTCCTGGGCTTCGAGGTGCAGGTCATCGAAGAGAAAGATGACAAAACGCGGCCGCGGTGGAGGACCCGCGGGCTCAGAGGCCGATGACGGCGCGTCGCCAAGGGCTTTGGCCGGCGGCGTGCGGCTTTCAACCATGAACCCCGAGATCGGTTGGGGCTTGTCGTTGTCAAAGACCTGAAAGTCTTCCTTTTTCAGATCACCGACCGAATGACCCTGGGCGTCCCGGACCACGACCGGAATCACCACACGAGTGACGTTGACGGTAATCGTGGGGGGCGCAGCCGGAGGGACCTGCGTCTGCTGCGCGACGCCGATGGAACTATACAAAACAATGCAGCAACCGAGGACAACGACCACGCGCACTGATTCGCTCCAATTCGTCCGCAAGCTCAGAAGCAACGCTTCTTAAAGAGCGACGGGGAAGCCTGAACAGGCGAATAGACGTTCCCTCGGCGCATGAAGCCGCATAATGTCCGCGGCTTGTTCGGGTTTGACTGAGTTCCACGCGGTGAGGCAGTCGATAGCCGCGGTTGTGGCAAAAGCAAAAAGGGGGTCTTGCGCATGTCGTGCTTTCTCCGTGCTCGAGGTGTTGTTCCGGGTCGGGCGGAGAGGCAGACAGCAAGATTGGTGCTCAATTTCAGAGTCATCCGATTTTCTCTGTTGGCCTCCGGCGGCGATTCTACCCTCCTAACATTCTGCATTTGTATGAAATCGTAGAGCCAATCGGCTCGCCTTGTTTACCATAGCGAATTTCACTTATCATAAAGACAATCAGGGCGCTGAGCGCGGCAGGCCACGAGGGCCGGCAACCGCGGCGCATCGCCCCGGTTCGTCAAGCATGATCGGGGCAAGAAAGATGCCCTCATGAAAACGATCATTGAACCCTTCCGCATTAAATCCATCGAACCGATTCGCATGACCACCCGCGAGGAACGACGTGGGCTGCTGGCTGCGGCGCATTACAACTTGTTCGGGCTGAAGTCCGAAGACGTGCTGATCGATCTGCTGACCGACTCCGGCACCTCGGCGATGAGTGCCCGGCAATGGGCGGCGGTGATGCTTGGCGATGAGAGCTACGCTGGGTCGCCGTCGTTCCTGCGTTTTGAAGCCGCGGTGCGCAACCTGATGCCGTTTCGGCACATCATTCCGACGCACCAGGGGCGCGCGGCTGAGGCGATTCTGTTTCATTTGTTGGGCGGACCGGGGCGGAAGGTTCCTTCGAACACGCACTTCGACACCACGCGGGGCAACATCGAAGCGACCGGAGCCGAGGCCTTCGACCTGGTGATTCCCGAGGGGCGTGATCCGCAGGCGCTGCATTCGTTCAAGGGAAACATGGATATCGCGCGGCTGGCGGAGTTTCTTGCCGAGCACGGCGACGATGTTCCATGTGTAATGCTCACGGTTACAAATAACGCGGGCGGTGGGCAGCCCGTGAGTCTCAAGAATATTCACCAGGTCGCAGAGCTCGCACACAGGCACGGCAAGCCCTTCATCATAGACGGTTGCCGATTTGCGGAGAATGCGTGGTTCATCAAGACGCGGGAGTTCGGCCAATCGGGGCGCACGGTGACGGAGATCGTGCGCGAGATGTTTGCCGAGGCGGATGGCATGACGATGAGCGCGAAGAAAGATGCCTTCGCCAACATTGGCGGCTGGCTGGCGCTGAATGACGATGCCCTGGCGGAGCGGGCGCGGACGCGTCTGATCCAGACGGAGGGTTTTCCGACCTACGGTGGATTGGCTGGGCGCGATCTGGATGCGATTGCGCAGGGACTGACCGAGATAGTGGATGAGGCTTATCTGGCTTACCGGATTCGCACCAACGAATATATCGGCGAACGGCTGATAGCGATGGGGATACCCGTGGTGCGGCCGACGGGCGGACATGCGGTGTTTGTCGATGCGCGGGCCTGGCTGGAGCACATTCCGCCGCTTGAATATCCGGGGCAGACGTTGGCTTGCGCGTTGTATGAGTTTGGCGGAGTGCGGGCGTGCGAGATTGGGACGGTGATGTTTGGGCGATCGCCGGATGGTTCGGAACATGCGGCGACGATGGACCTGGTGAGGCTGGCGATGCCGCGGCGTGTCTATACGCAGTCTCATGCGGACTATGTGGTTGAGACCTTTGCCGAAGTTGCCGAGCAGAAAGGGAAGCTGCCGGGATACCGGATTGAGTGGGAGCCGGCAGCGATGCGGCACTTCACGGCGCGGTTTGCGCCGCTAGTCGGATTCGAGTGAGTCTCGTCAGGCGAGCTTGTCGCGGCACGCTTGAGACTTAGTCTGCCACCTTGGGGAGGCGGAACCATTCGACCGCGTTATGCCGGAAGACGGAGTCCTGTTCGGACTCGGTCAATCCTGCGGTCAGTTCTTCGTAACCCGCATAGACTGAGGCAAAGCTGCGGGAGAGACCGGAGATAGGTCGATGGCTGCCGAACATGATGCGCTCAGTGCCGAACTTTCCAACCACATAGGCCGATACCCGGCTTAGTGTTTGGGTCGAGATAGTACTCACCAGCGGGAAGCTGATCGACTTTCGAGAAATTGTGCCTTTCGGGTTGGTCAGAGGTTGAGCATCACGACGGCGTTCGTCGGCGCGAGTGAGGAACGATGAGATCTGAAATTCGGAGGGGTGGGCACCATTCGACTATAGCTCGTGTCGGACTCCGAGAATGCGCGTCCCTTTACGACACTCATGGTCCAGGCCCGCTTGTCTGAGCAGTAAATCAATCGGTGAGCTTTCCTCTGCTTCGGGTCCGCTGCGGGTCCCAGCTGACGATGGTTCTTTCGTTCCTTGTCGCAATATAGGAGAAAAGGCCTTAATCGCCAGTCTTCATTTCCGGAAGACATCGACGTTGCGCTGCGAGTATCTCCCTCCCTAGGTCGGGCGCCTTTGAAGATCGTCTGCGGTCGAAGCGTGAGACGGAGTTCGCCTTGGGGCGCCGGTGCGATGGAGAGAATCCTGGCTGTGAAAACCATCTCATCGTATTTCGTTCCGCAGGCACCGTCCACCCTTTCAACCGCGGAACAGCGATAGGAATCTGGATGCGATCTCGGATGCTGCTTAAATAAGCAATCCGCACGAACAGAGGTCACGTTTGGCGCTTCATCGCCGACGAACGGACTCGACGGCCGAACCGGGGTATCGGGGAGTCAGCGCAACTTCCTAAGATTTGCACTGGGTCCGACCGCTTCGGGTCGGGGAGACTGTCAAGGCGGACTCTGGCGAATAAATGCGGGAGCTTTGGGGCTGTTTCTGGCCTTGCTGTCATTTAGCCTTGTATGCTGGCAAGCTTGGCTAATAGGGCTCTGGCTTCCGTCGACGTTGCTCCCTATGCGGGTTTGGAATTCGCCATGAAGAGCCGATTCCATTACACACCGTCATTTAGCGCATTACAGTATAAGTCCTTAAAGCTCTTCAGTGCTGACCTGAACGCGGCATTCCGGTGTGGTGGTTTTCCAGCACCCTGGTAGCGAACTGTAAACCGCTCTTCTTCTTGCTCTCTCACGAATAGTTGAAGACCGCTCTCGCGCTCCCGCCTAGGGAGCTTGTTTCAACTGCCTTCACGATTTGCTTCGTTTCGGCATGATAGTGAAAGCTTGCGACATAGACACGACACTCGACGTGCTTGTCGGCCACTTCAGATTTCATGATCGGTGACATCGGTCTGAAACTCGCGACACCTCCTATTTCGTGTTTCTCTCGAAGAATATTGGATTCTACAGATGCTGAGTTCTATCATCAGGTTTTCTGCCGACGTTTATTGCAGATGAGAATTGGCATTTATCTGACGTGGCTCATTGTCATAAGCGTATAACGCTCTTTCACAAGATATCCAACTGCCAAGCCCCGCAGGAGCTGCCCGGAAAAACTGAGTAGCCGGAAGCTCCGACCCTGGCCGCCCGTCCCCCCTTGTGCCAGACGTGTATTGCTGGCACATACTGAGCTGTTGACAACATACTATGCACTGCATAGTATGTTGTTGTGAAGGAAGCCACGCCGCTAACGCCTGAGAGTGCAGAGAAGTGGGAGGTCCAGCTCCGCAAAGGGTCGCTGGAACTGGCGATCCTGGCGGCGCTTTGGGAGGGTCGACTCTATGGCCTTGAAATACTTCGTCATCTTGAGAGCAACTCTGACCTGATCGTGGTCGAGGGCACAGTCTACCCGTTGCTCAACCGGCTGCGGACGCTTGGACTGGTCGAGTCGGAGTGGGTCGAGTCGGAGTTTGGACATCCGCGCAAGTATTACCGGCTCACCGACCCCGGCCGCCAACGCGCGCTGGAGATGACCCGCATCTGGGCGCGGTTCTCGGCAAGCATGAGCAACCTTCTCGAACCGCTAGACAAAGAGTTGAAGCAGGAAATCAAAGAGGGAAAGGAAAAACCATGACCTTCTCGGCTGAATCTCAAAAGAATATCGACGCGTATCTTGTGGCCCTGCGTAAGCAGCTTCGCGGGCCCGTGGACAGTGATGTCGAAGATATCGTCGAGGAAATCCGCGCCCACATCCTCGACAAAACGTCTGGCACTGCCGCGACAGACACGGTGGAGGCGACCCTCGCCTCGCTGGGCGCACCTGCGGAACTAGCGAGCCGATACCGGACAGACGACCTGATGCAGCGGGCGCGAGTGACGCGCTCTCCGTTATTGAGCCTGCACAGTCTCTTCCGCTGGGCCACTCTCAGTTTTGTTGGCTTGATCGTCTTCCTGGTTTCGGTTGTCGGATACAGTCTGGGCGGGGGGCTGGTGGTCGTCGCCGCGCTCAAGCTGATTTGGCCTGGCGCGACGGGGTTCTGGATGGAGTTCTATCCGGACGGCAGTCCGAAGTCGGCGAGCGGCGGGTTTGGCTCAGGCTATGCATCGCATCCGCCTCCGGGGCGCGAGGTTCTTGGCTGGTGGCTGGTCCCTATTGGCCTCTTTCTTAGGCGGGGCGCTGTTGTTCCTGACTTTCCGCTTCGGAACCTGGAGCATTCGCAAATTCTGGCGTCCGCGGGCCTGGCGATAGGATGGCGCCTTCTTTACCGGAGTCAGCAAAATTTTCCTTAGGGTGCAGCCCGATGCGCAAAACCTCGTCTATTTGATGTAGTTGAGCGATTTGCGGCAGAGAATGCCGCCGCTCTTAGCCTCTGGAGGAACACAGCATGCGGAAGATTCTTAGCGGTATCGTGATGGGCGCTTTCCTGGCGCTTGCGGTCAATCTGGCAACGGCGCAGACCGCCGATTCGGCGCCTCCGCCCCCACCCCGCGGCGAATGGGGCCACGGTTTTCACGGTGACATGGATCCGGCGGCGCAGGCGGCGCACATGGCGAAGCGCCTGAGCCTGACGTCGGAGCAGCAGACCCAGGTGCAGAATATCCTGACCAACGAACAGGCGCAGATGAAGGCGCTCAACACCAACCAGACCATTACGCACCAGCAGTGGCTGGCGCAGACCAAGGCGCTGCACCAACAGACGAGGACCTCGATCAATGGATTGTTGACCGATACGCAGAAGGCACAGATGATGCAGCGTCGCGGCGGCCCTGGGGCTATGGGCGATCGCGAAGGCCCGCCTCCTCCACCTGAACAGTAATTGTTGTCCGCCTGGTTCTCGGAGGGCCGCTCTTTGGAGCGGCCCTTTTCTTTGGGCTATGGAAGTGGGTGTAGGGTAAGTCTCTGGGACCGCAGATCTCTCCACTCCGCTGCGCTCCGGTCGAGATGACAAATTGCCGGATTCGTTTGCGGCCGAGATGGCAAGAGTGAGCTAAAGATAGTTGGATATCTCGATGAGGTTGTGGTCGGGGTCGCGGATGTAGACGGAGCGCAGCTTGCCGACGGCTCCGGTGCGTTCGACTGGGCCTTCTTCAATGTGGACGCGGAGGGCGGTGAGGTATTCGATCACTTCGTCGAGCGGGTCGAGGGTGATGAAGCAGAGATCGGCGGAGCCGGGCGTGGGGTGGGCGGCTTTGGGGTTGAATTCGTGGCCGCGCTGGTGGAGGTTGATCTTTTGATCGCCAAACTTGAGCGCCTTGCGGCCGTCAAAGGTAATCGCATCCATGCAGAGGACCTCGGTGTAGAAGTCGATGGTTGCGTCGATCTTGGCCACGGTGAGGACGAGGTGGTCCATTTGTTCGATAGTGAATGCCATGAGGTGGAATGATAGTCCCTTATGGAGTTGTCAGTCTTCAGTTGCCAGCAATCAGTCCTCGGGTGAAGTTCCAGCCAATGAGCAGCGATGGGTCTTTCAACCGCCGATGTGGACCATGCTTCTGGAAGGCTTGAGAAAGCCGGGTTCGCCGATGTGGTGGCGAGCTTCTTTTTTCTCGATTGTCTCCTGGATGAAGGCGGCGAGATCGGCGTCGGTGCCTCCGCGTTTGAGGACGGCGTAGAGATCGTGGTCGGATTGGGAGAAGAGGCAGGTGCGGATCTTGCCGTCGGAGGTGAGGCGGATTCGACTGCACGCTCCGCAGAAAGCTTTGGAAACAGGAGCGATGATGCCGACTTCGCCGAGGCCGGCATTGCCCGGAGGTCCGGCGAAGGTGTAACGCAGGGCGGTCTCGCCGGGAGTTGTCGCTGGGAGCGGGACGAGCGGGCGGAAGCTGTTGAGAATGTCGAGCATCTCGCTGAAGCCGACGACGACGTCGGGCGACCAGATGCGGTCTTCCTCGAGCGGCATGAATTCGATGAAGCGGACGACTACGCCTTCGTCGCGGGAGAACTGCGCGAAGGGGACGATCTGATCTTCGTTGAAGCCGCGCAGGATGACCGCGTTGACCTTCACGGGTTCGAGGCCGGCGCGTTTGGCGGCGCGGATGCCCGCGACAACCGCGTCATAGCCGTTGGGGACGCGGGTGATGCGGGCGAATTTGTCGCGGTCGACTGCGTCCATGCTGATGGTGATTCGCGAGAGCCCCGCGTCTTTCAGTGGCTGGGCGAGGTTGGCGAGCAGATGGCCATTCGTAGTGATGGCGACATCCGGGCGCTTGCCGGTGGTGGTGGTCATCGCGGCGACATCGTTGACCATGGATAGAAGTTCTTTGCGCAGAAGTGGCTCGCCGCCGGTGATGCGGACTTTTTCGATGCCGAGAGAGACGAAGACTCGAACGATGCGGATGTAATCGGACATCGGCAACTCGGAGAAGGGGATGCCGTCTTCTCCGGAGCGGCAGTAGACGCAGCGGTAGTTGCATCGATCGGTGATCGAGACCCGGAGGTCGGTGATCTTGCGTCCGAATTTGTCGGTTAGGGGTATCAAGTTTCGTTAAGGATATCGAGTTCCGTTTTGGAAATGCGAGCTGCGCGCAAGGGCCGAAAAAGCCAAAGAGCTGTGTATCAATCAGCGTTCGGCGATGTACGTTCTCCGAACGTTTCCGTATCGGGCGAAGTGCGCTTCAGGCGAGCCGTTAGCTGGGTACACCGATGTTGCTTGCCAAAGCAACAAAGGCCCCGTCACTAGCGGGGCCTTTGCAGTCACTCTGGTACGGAAGGTGGTGATGCTGCATGTTCATCATGTTGCAGTTTCGCTTCGCGGTTCATGTGCCGGTAAGGGCCTGGATCGCCGCGCTGGATTGCCTTCTTGCGGAGGTAATCAGCATTTCAGCCGGGTTCGCAGTCCCCGGCTGAAACTTCCTTTAGTCTATACCTTCCGTGGCGCTTGTTCTTCTCGATCCGGCGCATTCCAATTGGATAGTCCCGATTTGGCATCGGCTGGCAGTTGTCCGTCTTTGAGAAGAAATACTCCTTGCATCGGGTAGTCCTTCGCGGCGCGATGGGCGGCGACGAGCAAGATGCGGTGGCTTTGCTCGGACTCCGCCTTTAACAGGTCGAGGACGAGGGACTGCAAAGCCGTATCGATGGCGGAGAGCGGTTCGTCGAGCAACAGAATCCTTGCAGACGAAAGCAGCGTTTGTATGAGGGCAATCCGTTGCGTCTCCCCTCCGCTGAGCGCGCCGATGGGGCGATGGAGGAGTTCGGCGACTTGCAGACGCTCGGTGAGGGAGGAGATGCGATCCTGGTGTGTGCCGCTGAGCTTCGCCGCGAAGCGCAGGTTGCGGGCGACTGTCCAGTGAGGGAAGAGTCTCCAACGCTGTGGCATGAGGGCGATGGAGCGGCGCTCGGGGGCGCTATGGCTGATTTCATTGCCGTTGACGCGGATGCTGCCTTGCGCTTCAGCGTGGAAGCCGGCTAACGATTCCATGAGCAGGGATTTGCCTGCACCGCTGACTCCGGTGAGCCACCAGCATCCGGAGTGGGGCAGCGTCAAGCTGACGGGGCCGAGTGATCTCGCGCCGCCCAGGAGCGAGAGGCCGGAGACTTCCAACGAGGGGTTAAACATGTTCGAGCGCCTCGCTGGGCTGGAGGTAGTGAATGATGGCCTGGAGCAATAATCCGGCAATGATCATGAGCGCGGCGAGCGGGCGTACGGCGTCGAGGCCTTCGTTGGAGAATTTTTCGTAGATCAGCACGGGGAGTGTGCGGGGGAAGTAGGCGACGACGAGGATGGCGCCGAACTCCGATGCGGAGCGGGCGAGCGCCATGGCTGCGCCGCCGAGCAGGCTGCGGCGAACGAGAGGAAGTTCTATCTGGAGCAGGGTGCGCCACGGGCCTGCGCCGAGGGTGCGGGCGCGGAGGGCGTAGGCGGGATCGAGTCCGGCGAAGGCCTGGCGGCAGACCTGTACCTGGTAGGGAGCGGAAACGAAGAGCATGGCGGCGATGATGGCGGCCGGAGTGCCGAGCAGCGATCCGGATGCGGGGCTGAGATGGAGCGATTGCAGGATGCGGTTGAGCAGGCCGGGGCGTGCCAGGATGAGCAGTAGCGCAATCCCGGCGACCGGATGCGGGATGAGCAGCGGAATATCCACCAGCGGCAGGAGCAGGCGGGATATCCAGACGGGGCGATGGGCAAGCCAATAGCCGAATGCGGCGGAGAGCAACAGGCCGAGAGCGGCAGCCGCTGCAGCGCAAGTGAAGGTGAGGATGAGCGCCTCGCGGACCTCGGGGATGACAAAGAGCCTGAGAACCGCGAGCGGCGAAACCCAGCTTAGCTCGACGAGTGGAACGATGAGAAAGGCGAGCAGCGCAGCGCCAAGGGTGGCCGCGAGGGCGAGAATGCGATGGTCGGCGGGGCTTCGCTTCACTTGGCTATGCTAGCTGACCCGCCAGGGTTCGATGCGATCAAATATCTCTCTCAAGTACGACAAAAGCCAGATCATCTCGCAGCGGTTGACCGAAGCGCTGGTCGTCGTAAGGAAAAGGCTGGATCTCGCCGGTCAAGGCGTAGCCACGCCGTTCGTACCAGGCGATGAGGGTTTCGCGGACGTTGACGACGGTCATGCGGATGCGCCGCGCGCCGCGTTCCCTTGCGAAGTCTTCGCCGGCTGTCAACAGGGTTCGTCCGAGCTGACGGTTTTGCAGATCGGGACGGACTGTCAGCAGACCGAGATACCAGACGCCATTCTCCTTCGGTTCGAGCAACACCGTCCCTAATAGGAGCCCGAGTGGATCGTCGCGATAGGTCAGAAGGTGCGCGTCCGGTTTGGATGCAAGGTCGGCTCGGAGGAGATTTTCGGTGAGCCGTGATCCGGTAATGTAGTCTGCTTCGGTGCTCCAGCCTGCCTCGGAACCAGAACCGCGGAAGGCCATGTTGGCGAGGTTGACGATATCGGCGTAGTCGATCTCGGTCGCGGATTGCAGCAACATTCGTTCCAGAATACGACACGCCCCGCGGTCGATTCGTACGAGCGGCCTCGGAGCCGACGGTGGTCGGCGAGCGTAGCTTCGCTTGTTCATGCTACCGAATGATCTCGACGCTTTTTGCAGCGGCGATGTTTTCTGACACATCCCCCAGCGGGGTTTTAGCCGTCATAAGGCCAGCGTTCCAAAGCTCAGGAGATGATCATCTCTATCCCAGGTCTCTACCGTAAGTGCGCGGCATTGGTGATTTTGATGGTGGCGGTGTTTGCCACAAGACCGCTGGCCGCCGATCCCGTTCTCGTTCGGCGCAGCCAGGGGACCTTTCATGGCTTTCTGGTCTTGAAGACCTCCGATGGCAAGACGATCGCCACCGGCGATCTGGTCCAGGTTGCACACGGCGACCGGGTGACGGCCCGGATGATCTTTCGCTTTCGCGACGGGTCGCTTGACGATGAGACGACGGTCTTTTCGCAGAGGAAGGTCTTTCAGCTGATCAGCGATCATCATATTCAGCGTGGACCTTCCTTTCCGAGCCCGTTAGATATGCTGGTTGACGCGGCCTCGGGCCAAGTGACATATCGCGATAAAGACGGGAAGGCTGCGCAAGACCACCTGAGTCTACCGCCGGACCTTTGCAACGGGCTGCCGCTGACGCTGTTGCTTAACCTCGACCCCGCAAAGCCGCCGGTGCGGCTGCCCATGGTTGCCCCGACCGCAAAGCCCAGGCTTATTCATGTGGTGATGGCGGCGGATGGCGACGAAGCGCTGTCGATTGGGGGCATTCGCCACAAGGCGACGAACTATCGCATCAGGATTGAGCTTGGCGGGATTGAGGGTGTGGTGGCCCCGGTCATCGGCAAGCAGCCATCCGATATCCATGTATGGGTGCTTGGCGGTGAGGCTCCGGCATTTGTGCGCGAAGAAGGGCAATTTTACGAGGGCGGCCCGATTTGGCGGATTGAACTGATCGCACCGGTCTTTCCGCCTGATCGTTAGAAGATCAGGCTTGTTTGTTTTGCTCTAGCGCGGCTTTTCGAGCAGCCACTGCAAGTGGGCGCGGACGGTGGGCCACTCCGGCGCGATGATGCTGTAGACGCAGGTGTCGCGGAGAGTGCCGTTCGGCGCGATCTGATGACTGCGCAGGATGCCGTCGAGTTTTGCGCCGAGGCGCTCGATGGCGCGGCGGCTCTGGTGGTTCATGAAATGGGTGCGGAGCTCGACGGCGATGCAGTCGAGTGTGTCGAAGGCGTGACCGAGCAAGAGCAGCTTGGCTTCGGTGTTGAGTCCGCTGCGCTGGACGCTTTTCGCATACCAGGTTGAGCCGATCTCGACGCGGCGGTTAACGGCGTCGATGTTCATGAAGGTGGTCATGCCGGCTACCTTGCCGGTTGCGGGGTCGATGACGGTGAAGGGCAGCATCGATCCCGCGGCTTGGAGTGCGAGGCGGCGCTCGATCTCCGCGCGCATTTTTTCGGGAGTTGGGGCGGAGGTGTACCAGAGCTTCCAGATTTCGCCGTCCTGGACGGCGGCGATTTGGGCTTCGGTGTGGTCGAGCGAGAGTGGGACTAGCTCGACGTGCTGGCCTTTGAGGGTTACTGGCTGGACTAGACTATTTGGCACGAGTGTAAGTCTACAGTGATGGGGTCTGCTCGATGTGGAGAGCTTTTAGAGCGAAACCTCACGAGGTCGGCTTCGAATTCTTGGGTGCTGTGGACGGAGGCTTCTTCTTCAAGCGTTCGAATAGGCTATATGAGCTGGCGAAGCGCTTGCGGAGCTTTTCGGAATCAATCAAGTCCTCTCCCAGGGGGGTAAGCGCATACTCGTCTCCGCCGAAATTAGTCGCCATGCCAACAGCCTCAAGGCATTGGCAAGCGTATTTAGCAGCCTTTGCGGCGTACGCCGAGCTGCCTGGGGTAATGCGGTTCGATTCATTCTGGAAGTCCTGAAAAGGCGTCGCTAATTCTTGGAGTGAGTGCCCTCTGCCTCGAAGTAATAGGGCCAGAAAAATCATGCCTCCCGAGAGCGGTTTTAACCGCGTATCGTCACTCCCGTTAGCACCACCGGCCTTTATTGCAGCACGAAGGCTCTGTGCAGATGATCCTAGGGCCGCATGTAGCTGCGCGAAGTCGTCGTCATACCGCTTTCCCTCCTGCCAATCAAACATCGCTGGGCTAATCCCTTGAAGATCCGACGGGAGGTGGAGTTGTTCCTTGGTCCGCTGAACAACCATGAATGTGCGCGTTCTCCCAAGGGCACCGACGAATATTCCAAATTCGAGCGCTACGTTGTCGCGAGCAACTAGGTAGCGCTTTTTCCGAGACTTTAGGGTGTCATCCGCGCCGAATACGAATGCAGCAAAATCGAACTTCTTAGTCGCCTTAAGTAGCTCGTCGAGTGTGTACGAAGAAATTCCAAAGAGGCCTTGGTTCCAGACGTTGATATTCGCGTCGTGCTGGAGCTGTTGCTGGAGAATGTTCGCCACAGCAAGGCTTTCTGTTGATGACCCTATGAACAAAGATGGTTTGGGGTTTTGTGTTCCTGCCCCGGATACTTTGGCCTTTGGCATTCTACCCCCGAATGCTAAACAGTTTACCCTGCACACCGCCCGGTGCAAGCTAAAGGCCCTTGCTCCGAGCTAACACTCTACCGCAGGTGGCAAAATTAAACCTTAATTACCTCCAGATCGCTCTGAGCCAACTCGGGGCAGCCTTCACATCCCCGCCAATCTGCGCGGCCAGCGGTTCCTGGAATGCTGATTCAAGCGCCTTGCGCCCAGGTTCGCCGTAGAGCGCCTTGACAAACTGCGCAGCCGCCTCGGGGTGGGGGGCGTCTGCAGCGATGGCGACGGCGTAGAGAATCGGTTGTCCGCATTTTGGCTGGACTACCTTTTCGCCGTTGGGGCCGGTGTGGTGGAGGTCGATGCAGGCGGTCTTGTACGTCGCGGCGAGCGCGGGGTCGCTGAGGTTGATCTCTTTGGGCAGGCGCAGGAATTTGAGGTGGTGCTGCTCGGCGACGGAGCGGTATTCCCAGGCGTAGTCGACCTCGCCGGCGGAGAGCAGGGCGAGCAGTTGGGTTGAGTCGCCGCGAATGTTCTTTTGGGGGATGGCGGCGCGGAGCTTGGCGGCGAACGAAGGCAGGTGGTAGTAGCTCTCGGCGAGGGTCCAGGCGATGACGGTGTTGTAGCCCTCGGGGTCGGATTCGGGGTCGGCGTAAGCGGTCTGAACTCCGGGTTGTTGGAGAATCTGGGGCCAGTTCTGTGCGTTGATCTTGTCGGCGGACTTGGACTTGTCGGTGTAGGCGATGCCGATCTCGTTGCCGGCAAAGATTGCCCACCAGGGGAAGCGTTTCGTTTGCTCGGGGCTTACCGGTTTCTCGAAGAGCGAGACGTCGGCGAGGGCGAGCACGTCGACGGGTTGCTTGAGGTCGACGTCGCTTTGCAGCAAGAAGCGGGAGCCGGCGCTGCGCTGGCGGCATTCGAGATTGGGTAGGGTTTTGGCGAGGGCGTCGAAGGGGAGGGTGAGCGTGGCGGCGCGGTCGATGATGACGACTTGTGGGGATTGGGCGTGAGCGGTGGCTGCCATGGTCAGGAATCCGGAGAGAAGAATATTGAGTGTTTTTTGGGTCGGTTGCATTTTGGTTTTGTCGCCCTCAGCGGCTGAAGCCGCTCTGATCCACTGGTCTTATGGCACGGCTGAAGCCGTGCCCCTTCAATAAAAGCGCCCTATTGTGAAGAGTGCGTTAGAGGGCCGGGGCCGCTGACACCGCAGATCTCTCCACTCCGCTTCGCTTTGGTCGAGATGACAAATCAGGCTTTTGCATTTGGCAGCAATACTCCTTCAACCCAGTGCGAGCTCGAGGCGGTGATCTCTTTCTTCCAGATGGGAACGGTTGCTTTGAGAGTGTCGATGAGATATTTGCAGGCGGCGAATGCTTCTTCGCGATGGCCGGTGGCGACGGCGACGACGACGCAGATTTCCCCTGCGGCAACGGTGCCGAGGCGATGGAGCATGACGATGCTTTGGATGGGCCAGCGCTGGCGGGCGTCCGCGGCGAGTGCGCGCAGGGTTGTGAGGGCCATGGGGCGATAGGCGTCGAAAGCGAGCGCGGTTACGGGGTCGGTGCTGTCTTCTTGGCGGACGAGGCCTTCGAAGGAAGTGATTGCTCCGTAGCTTCCTGCTGCTTCCGCGAGATGTTTGCGCCAGGGATGGTTTTCGAGCGGGGTTTCGACGAGGTCAATCAGATCGGGGTTGCGATCGAGAGCGTCGGTGCCTCCGCAGACTGGTGGAAGTAATGCTACTTCGTCTTCAGAAGTAAGGGGGTGGTTGGGGCCGACGATCGTTTGGTTGACCGCGATGTGCAGTGATTTTTCGAGCTCGCCGATGCGTGCGTCGCGCTGGCGATAGTGCTGGTAGACGTCGGCGGCGGTGGGCGCGGGGCCGAGCTCGAGCCACTCGTCGCGGGCGCCGTAGATTTCGGCCAATGGTCCGAAGAGCAGCACGCGGAGACGCATGGCGCGAGTATGGCATGTTGGCTAGCGACTGGGGAATAGGGACTAAGAACAGGGACATAGGACTAGGGACATAGGGACTAGGGAAACAAAAGATCAGGGACTAGGAATTCGGTGGGGATGACCTGTTGGCTTTGGCGCACTATGCTGGTGGGATGGTGGATGGAAGCAAGAGCAAGGGTCTTCCGCAGGCGTTGAGCCACATGCGCCCCGACGGCTCGGTGCAAATGGTGGATGTGTCGGCGAAGACGGAGACGGTGCGCGAGGCTGAGGCGCAGGGTGAGGTTCGACTGGGGCGAGCCGCGCTGAGTGCGCTGGAAGGCAATCCTAAAGGCAATGTGCTTGAGGTGGCGCGCATTGCGGGGATCGCGGCGGCGAAGCGTACGTCGGAGCTGATTCCGCTATGCCATAATCTTTCGCTGACGGGGATTGATGTTGATGTCGTAGTTCGCGGGACGGTGGTGCGGATTCGCGCGAAGGTGCGGACGACCGCCGGGACGGGCGTTGAGATGGAGGCACTGACGGCGGTGAGCGTGGCGGCGCTTACGGTGTATGACATGTGCAAGGCGGCGGGGCATGAGATCACGATTGAGAACATTTGCTTGTTGAAGAAGAGCGGTGGCCGCAGCGGGACTTATCTTCGGAAGGCTTCGAGAAAAACTGCGGGTGGGAATGTATGAGCGGGCCGGCGTTGCGCGCGGCGGTGATTACGGTGAGCGACCGTGTGCACGGTGGAGTGTATGAGGACAAGTCCGGGCCGGCTGCTTTGGCGGGATTGACGGGATTGGGATTTGCGGTTGCAGGTACCGTTGTTGTTCCGGACGAAGCGAAACAGATTTCGGCGTCGTTGCTGGACTGGTCGGCGCAGGTGGATTTGATCGTGACGACCGGGGGGACGGGATGTGCGCCGCGCGATGTGACTCCGGAAGCGACGATGCGAGTGATCGACCGCGTGGTGCCGGGTATTGCGGAGAATATCCGGATTGCGGGGAGCAAGTTTGAGCCGCGTGCGTGGCTCTCTCGCGGAGTTGCCGGGTTGCGCGGAGCTTGCCTGATCGTGAATCTTCCCGGCAGCCCGAAGGGCGTTCGGGAGAGCCTGGATGCGGTGGGAGGGTTGCTGATCCATGCGGTGACATTGGCGACCGGACGGAATGGTCACTGATGCTGTTACAAATGCGCGCCGGCTGGCTCCGTCTGGGTGCTTCCAGTAATCCACATTCGGGGCGAACAACTGACGAAGATCGCGCTAGAATGTTCTATGCCATTCGCCGTGCTGCCGGAACCGGAACAGTTCGCGCCGCTCTTTATCCCTGAGGGATTGCGCTGGGCGCATCCCGTGGTGCAGGAGTGGTTTGTCGGGCGCTTTGGCACTCCGACGGAGCCACAGGAGCAGGGTTGGCCTTGCATCCTGGAGCGGCGACCGACGCTGATCTCTGCGCCGACGGGCTCGGGCAAGACACTGGCGGCCTTTTTAATCTGCATCGACCGACTGCTTCGCAAGGCGATTGCGGGCGAGCTTGAGTGTGAGACTGAGGTGGTCTATGTCTCGCCGCTGAAGGCGCTCTCGAACGATATTCAGAAAAATCTGGATGGGCCTTTACGCGAGATCCAGGCGCTGGCTTTGGAGCGGGGATATTTGTGTCCGGAGATTCGCACCGGGGTGCGGACGGGCGATACGCTGCAATCGGAGCGGCGCAAGATGCTGAAGCGGCCTCCGCATATTTTGGTGACGACCCCGGAGTCGCTCTACATTCTGCTCACGGCGGAGAAGAGCCGCGAAAATCTGCGGCGGGTGGAGACGGTGATTGTGGATGAGATCCACGCGGTCGCCGACGATAAGCGTGGCTCGCACCTGGCGCTCAGTTTGGAGAGATTAGACGCGCTGGTTCGCGGGGAGAACCAGTTGATGCCTGGCGCGTGGATTATGGGGCGCAGTGAGGCTCCGCTGCGGATAGGTCTTTCGGCGACGCAGAACCCGATTGAGCTGGTAGGGGAGTTTCTTGGTGGAGCGAAGTCGCGCGAAGTCGCGATCGTGCAGGTTGGGCAACGGCGGCAGATGGACCTGGCCGTTGAGGTCCCCGACGATGAGCTGAGCTCGGTGGCGACGAATGCGATCTGGGACTCGATCTTTGACCGGCTTGCGATGCTGACGATGGAGCATCGCTCGACGCTGGTCTTTGTGAATACGCGAAAGATGACGGAGCGGTTGGCCTTTGCGCTGGCTGCGCGGATTGGCGAGGAGAACGTCGCCGCGCACCATGGTAGTCTCTCGCGCAAGCTGCGCCATGAGGCGGAACGAAAGCTGAAGGCGGGGGAGATTCGGCTGCTGGTGGCGACTGCTTCGCTGGAACTGGGTATCGATGTTGGCAGCATCGATCTTGTTTGTCAGGTCAACTCCCCGAGAGCAATTGCAGCAGCGATGCAGCGGGTGGGGCGCGCGGGGCACTGGCGGGGCGCGATTCCGAAAGGGCGTTTGTTTGCGACGACGCGCGACGATCTGATGGAGTCGGCTGCGCTGGTGCGGGCGATGCGCAGCGGAGAGCTTGATCGGTTGGAGATTCCTGACAAGCCGCTGGACGTACTGATGCAGCAGATCGTTGCTGCCTGTGCAGCGGAGCCTTGGGAAGAAGATGCTCTCTTTGAGGTGATGCGGCGGGCGCATCCGTATCGCGACCTGACCCGAGATGAATTCGATGAGCTGCTTTGTTTGTTGAGCGAGGGCATCGAATCGAGTCGCGGCCGGTACGGCGCTTACCTGTTACGCGACCGGGTGCAGGGGCGTTTGCAGGCGCGGCGTGGTGCGCGGACGATTGCTATTTCGAACGGCGGCACGATCCCGGACACTGGGCTCTTTGCGGTGATCGTGCAGCCGGAGGGAATTCAGATCGCGACGCTGGATGAGGACTTTGCGATTGAGTCCGCGGCGGGCGACATTATTCTGCTCGGCAACACGAGCTGGCGAGTGCAGCGGGTGGAAAGCGCGGGTCGCGTGCTGGTGGAGGACGCGCATGGGCAGCCGCCGACGGTGCCTTTCTGGCGAGGCGAGGCTCCGCAGCGGACGATGGAGCTTTCGACCTTTGTTTGCGGTCTGCGGTCGGAGATCGATGAGCGCACGAAGGACCTTTTGCCGGGCTATGTGAGCCAGACGGATGCTTCTGTAGCAGCGACTGTTACATGGCTGAAAGAGACGTGCTGCGTTGATGACTCCGGCGCGGAGCAGATGATTGGCTACATCGTTGCGGGGCGCGCTGTGCTGGGTGCGGTACCGACGCTGAAGACGATTATCGCCGAGCGCTTCTTCGATGAGGGCGGGGGGATGCAGTTGATCGTGCATGCCCCGTTTGGCGGGCGCATCAACAAGGCCTGGGGATTGGCGCTGCGCAAGCGGTTTTGCCGGGGATTCAATTTTGAGCTGCAGGCAGCGGCGACCGACAACGGCCTGAACATTTCGCTGGCCGAGCAGCATAGCTTTCCGCTTAGCGATGTCTTTCATTTCATCAACGATCACACAGTCACGGAGCTGCTGGAGCAGGCTTCGCTGGACTCGCCGATCTTCAAAGCGCGCTGGAAATGGGACGCTGGCCGGAGTTTGCAACTGTTGCGGTTTCAAAAGGGCAAGAAGATACCTCCGCAGATACAACGCACGCGTTCCGACGATCTGCTCGCGAGCGTCTTTCCGCAGGTCGCGGCGTGCCAGGAGAATATTGAGGGCGATCGGGAGATTCCGAACCATCCGCTGATTCGCGAGGTGATGAAGGATGTGCTCGGCGAGGCGATGGATCTTGAGGGGTTGAAGCGGCTGCTGGTGGATATGCAGAGTGGCGCGGTGCGCTGCCTGGCTGTGGATACGACGACTCCATCGCAATTTGCACATGAGCTTTTGAATGCGAATCCTTACGCGTTTCTTGACGATGCTCCGCTTGAGGAGCGCCGGGCGCGGGCAGTTGCGATGCGCGGCTCGGTGCCGGACTCGGTACTTGGCGAGGCGGGCAGGCTGGATCCGGCGGCGATTGCGTCGGTGCGGGAGGAGATCTGGCCGGACGTTCGCGATGAGCATGAGCTTCATGATTTGATGTGCTCTCTCGGGGTTGTGCCGGCGGCGATGCTGGGCGATGCGCGAACGCGGGATTGGGCGTTGTTCTTTGAGCGACTGCAAGAGCAGGGGCGAGCGACCGCCGGGGAATTGGGCGGCGTTGAGTATGCCGTTGGCGCGGAACGCAAAGAATGGGTGCGGCTCCTTTGGCCGGAGATGAGGTTTGCGCGGGAGCTGGTTGCGCCCGTCGAGAAAAAGGAACTCGTTCGCGAGGAAGTGCTGCGGAAGATTGTGCTGGGATGGCTGGGAATTCTGGGGCCGGTGACTTCGCGATCTCTTGGGGAGCGGATTGGACTGCCGTCGAGCGAGATTTGGAAGGCGATGGTCCTGCTGGAGGCGAGCGGGACTATCCTTCGCGGAGTCTTCGAGGGAAATGCCACCGATGCTGTTACAGATGAAAGCAAGGATGAAGAATGCGAGTGGTGCGAGCGGCGGTTGCTGCAGCGAATTCACAAGCGCACTCTCGGCGCGCTGCGGAAACAGATTGAGCCGGTGACTCCGGCGGTCTATATGTTCTGGCTGCTGCAGTGGCAGCATCTTGCGCCGCAGACGCAGCTTGGGGGCGAACACGGAGTCCTGGAGGCGATCAGAGGGCTGGAGGGATTTGAGGCGCCGGCTGTGGAATGGGAGCGCTCGCTGCTGCCGCAGCGGGTTGCGGGCTATGATCCGCGCTGGCTGGATTCGCTGTGCATGTCGGGTGTTGTGGGCTGGGGACGGGTTTCGCCGCATCCTTGTTTTGACAGCGTTGAGACGGGTGGCAGCAAGTCGCCGGCGCGAAGGGTTGTGCCGACGAGCATGGCGCCGGTGACGTTTTTCGTTCGTGAAGAGGCTTTGTGGATGGATTTGTGCCTGCAACAGCGACAAATAGCTCCGGCGGTGCTCGATGCGTGCCTGAGCGAACTTGCGGGAAAAGTGCGGACGTTTCTTTTTGAACGCGGGGCGATGTTTTCAGGCGACCTGGCGCGAAGCTTTGCGGCCCCCGCGGCAGAACTGCAGCGCGCCTTATGGGAGCTGGTTGCGGCTGGCCTCGTGACTGCGGATGGTTTCGATAGCTTGCGAATCCTGATCGATCCGAAACGCAATGGCGGGGTGAAGCCGCGCGGCAAGGTGGGTCACGCAGCGGGCCGGTGGGGTCTGCTGTGCGGCGATGCGCTGGAGACGAGCCCGGCAGAGCGCGAGGCGCAGTTGGAGTCCGCGTGCACCGTGTTGCTGCGGCGCTATGGCGTGGTCTTTCGCGATCTGTTGGCTCGGGAGGAGACGATGCCGAAGTGGCGTGAGTTGCTGGGGATCTTCCGGCGGATGGAAGCGCGCGGCGAGGTGCGTGGCGGACGGTTTCTTTCAGGCTTTGGCGGGGAGCAGTTTGCGCTGCCTGATGCGGTCGAGTCGCTACGGGAGATGCGACGGAGGCCAGAGTCGAACGACGAGGTCACGGTCGCGGCGGCCGATCCGATGAACATGGTTGGTATCGTGGTTCCGGGCGAGCGGGTGGCTGCGGTGCCGGGGAAGACTGTCGTATTCGTGAACGGGGTTGTGGCTGGGGCTCAGCTAATGCCGGCGCAAATCGGTACTGCTCCCCTCGCCTTGGAGGAAATTGGTTTTGCGGGGCTCTTTCCTGCTGCTCCGGAGGTATTGAGACAGGCGGAACCGTCGGGATTGGAGCGCGCCGGTGTCTGACGTTCCCGAATGGGCATTGACCGGTGAGCCGGCCGTCGAGGGTGAGGACTATTATTTCGACGGGCCCTATATGGTCTTCACCGAGAAGTATCACCTGAAGCGTGGGTATTGCTGCGGTTCTGGTTGCCGGCATTGTCCGTGGAAGGCTGAGACGGCGGAGTAGATTCGAGCCGATTCGTCGGAGGGCCATTCGCGTTGGGAGGCCGCTGTGAACCGCAGATCTCTCCACTCCGCTTCGCTCCGGTCGAGATGACAAAAATGCTTTGCTCCGGTCGAGATGGCAAGGGGCATTTGTGGCATTCCGTTGCGGGCAGCTTCTACGGTGCTGGCGCGGCGGGTGGTGAGCTGGCCTTCTGTGCCTTCGTATGGGCGCGGAGCTTGCTGAGAGAGAACGGTAGCAGTAGTTCGAAGGGCGATGCGAGCCTTACGGCCCCCATCGGTGCTCGTCCATCGTCCCACTTGCCTTGATCGAGGCCTTTGAAGTTGTAGGTCCCAGCCTTGATTCCGGGAAAGTCCTCGTAGAGGGTGACGGTGGCGTCGACGGATTCGAAGAGGGCGCGATCCCAATCCCAATGAAAATGAAGAAAGAGCTTGTCCGCTCCGAACTGGTTCAGGTGCGGCTCTTCGCAAAGTTCTTTCCAGTGTGCGGAGTTTTCCTCGGCCTCAGCCTTGCCCGGCGTGAACTCGGCGTGCAGGATTGGCTTGCCCGTGAAGAGCCCCTTGATGGTGTAGGTGTTGAAGGTCGTGGTGACGCGGCTCCACTTCTTGCGATAACCGACCATCCATCCGAGCAGGACGGGATAGAAGCGGTTGAGGTGCAGGACCGGGATATAGAAGAAGCGTTCGACATATTGCACGTTGTCGTCGATGCAGATGTGGGGCACGGCGACGCCGCACTCGAGATAGTTCATGCTGCGAAAGGGCCACCAACCAAAGTGCAGGTCTTCGGTATAGCCGAAGAGCATGATCATGGCGTGCTGACCGTTGTGAACATGAGTCGGGTCAAGAGATGTTCCGGGAGGGAGAATCGCCCTCACTTGCTCGACGTCGACGTAGGTGCCGATCAGGGTACCGACGTAGTTTCCGCAGTCATCGCATAGCCGCGTCTTTACGGGCAGGTCGGTCTTAGTCAGTGGGATGGGGAACTTAGGCTCGGGGCGGTTCTGCCAATCCTTCCAGAGATTGATAGGTCTGATGAGATTTTCGAGGCGATAGATCGCACCCATGAGGGAGTAGATGGGCTGCGCCATAAAAGAAATCATCCAATGAAACCAGGTGCCGTCATAGAGCCAGACGATGAACTGTAGAAATGGATTCCGGGATGGTTCGCCTGGCGTTGGTGACATGCGTCGCTTCCCCTTCGTGCTTCTTCTCTGGTGTTAACAAGCGCTAGTCGAGCTCGTGAGCGGCAAACCCACCGACATGCATTGCGGCAAAGCGTTCGGGTCGCAAAATGGACTGCGATTCAAACCACCGATCGGCGGCCTCGACAAGGTTGCGGCCTTCTTCGCCACGGATCATCTGTCCGGCGCGTCGCCGTGCCGACCAAGCGTACCCCATCATATCGATCTCTTCAAAGACTATTGCCGCGGCAAGGAAGGTTTCTGCGGCTGCGGCGACATTTCCTTCAAACTCTTGCAGCGCGGCCTGGGCCACTCTGGCGCTGGCGCGACCCCAGGGGTTGGTCTGGCGGTCGAGAATGCGGGAGCACTCGCGAGCGATCTTGAGGGCTTTCGTTCGTTGGGGAGAAGTCTTGTTGTGCCGGTTGGCGGCAGCCAGGGCGGTGCGGCAGCGGAAGTCGAGAGTCGTGGCGCGCATGTTGTCGAAGCTGTCGATGTGATTCGCGCGGATTAGCCGCCATTGCTCTTCGACGAAATCAAGGTTGCGTCCAGCCTTGCCTTCATAGAACGCGATCCAGGCGAGAATGAGCGCGGCCATGGCGTTTTGCAGCTGGTATCCAGGGGCCGGCCACGCTCTCAGGCCAGAGACCACGCTGTCGCTCGCCGTGCCGGGGCGGTCGGCGGCGAGATACGCCAAGGGAAGACTGAAGGTGCGGATATTCGCGGAAAAGAAGAGGTCTCCGACCTGTTCGGCTTCTTCGAGAAAAGGAGCGCAGCGGGTGGAGAGGTCGCGGAATTCTCCCATCGACCACAGCGTATACAACTGAAGCGAACGCACCTGTGCCACGTGGAAGTAGGTGCCGCGGGTGTGGTTCACGTATGTATCTTCTGCCTCGTCCAGCAGACGAATGCATTCCTTCCACTCTGCCTGGACATAGGCGACGCCGGCCTCGGTGAGCAGAAAGGCTCCCTTGAGATTGGGGTCATCATGCCTGGCGACGATGCCACGCGCGACCTCGATCAGAGCTTCAGCGCGGCGGCGCGGCTCAGGGCCTTGCAAGGCGAGCACATAGGCGCATTCCAATCCGTAGACGAAACGAACCGGATCACCCGCGCGCATCGCCATGAGGAGCGCGAGCAAGCCGAAATTCATGCCCAGCGCGGTGTTGGTCAGCGTCATTGGCTTGGCGACAGAGGAGGCGGCATCGAAGCGTGCGAGGAGTGTTGGCGGAACCCCGGAAGGGTCGCGCTCGCGGAATCGGCTACCCATCAAGCGCAAGCGGAAGCTTGAGGAAAGAATCGAGAAGAGGACGGCGCGCTTGGAAGTCGGGAAACTCAGGCCCACTCTCTGAAGAACACGTTCGAAGATCGCGTTGCCTTCGAGAATGTATCCACTTGCCGCGTAGTGAAAGGCGGCGTTGCGCTCGAGCTCGATCCTGGTTTTGGCGGGAGAATGGTGAGCGGCGGCTTCGAATTCCCGTGCGGCGTCGACGCCGCGGCCAGAGTTCACCAGGGCTTCAGCGAGTTTGGCGCGCAGAGTGGATTCTTGTTGCGGGCCCCGTGCGAGAAGTTCGAGACAAGCGCGATAGTGGCTGGCAGCGCGATCAAAGGCGAGCGCGGCGGCGGCGCGGTCGCCGGCCACTTCGTGAAAATGGCCCGCCTTGGCGACATTGCCTGCCCGTTCGTTATGCAGGGCGAGAGACTCGGCGTCCCCGCGCTCTGAGGCCTCGAGGGTCTCGGCTAGAGCGCCATGCAGGAGTCTTCTGCGCTCGGCAGGAATCGCCTGCAACACGGCGTCACGCACTCGATCGTGAAAGGATTCGACCTGATCGGTTTGGTTGAAACCAGTGCTGCGGACCAGATTGGCGAGGCGCAAGGCATTGAGCGGAGCAGGGTCGCGGCTCGCGAATCCAGCGGCCTGGTAGGCGTCGGCTTGGGCGAGCGGCTGGCTATGTACGGCCACGACTTCCAGCAGTTCGCGACTCTCAGTCTCAAGAGCGGCGATGCGGTCCTGCAGCAGGTTATCGATGCGCAGGCTGTCGACGCCCAAGGCCCGCGCTTCCTCGGCGGAGAAGCGGCTGGCGTAGCGCGCCAGTTCGATGGCGAAGTAGGGATTGCCGCCTGATTCTTTGGCAATGCGCGAGGCGATGGACTCAGAGATCGGGGCGCCTTCGAGCAATGACTGGGCAAAGTTATGGGTTTCTTCCGCTGAGAATGGGTCAACCGCGATATCGAACCAGCGGATCGTCGAGTTGGTCTTTTGCAACTCGAAGAGCGCAGCCAGGCAAGGGCTGCGTTCCAGATATTCCCGGCGGTAGGTGCAGAGGACGAGCACCGGGGGAGGCTCCGAGGCGGCGAAGATTTCTCCGAGCAGCGAGATGCTGTCGACGTCGCCCCATTGCAGGTCGTCGATCGTGAGAATGACCGGCCTCTGGCGCCGCAAGTTGCCAAGAATCTCACGCATCGCCTGAACGCTTCTGCGGCGGATGCGGCGGGCGTCGCTGGCGCCGGTGCTGGCGGCGGGAAAAAGTACGCGCTCGTCGAGGCGATTCAGCACCGGGAAGAGCTGAGCCAGCAGCGAGATGTCGCTGGGCAGCATGTCGGAGAGCTCTTGCCTGGGCAGCGTGAGCAGATGTTCGCAGAGGGCGTCGACGGCGCTATCGATTGCCTTGTAAGGCACGGATTCCTGCTCATAGCAGCGCCCGCGGAGGACGAGTTCGTTGCCCTCGAGCTGCTGGACGTAATGTTGGACGAGGGTCGATTTGCCGACGCCCGATGCGCCGTGGACAAGCGCGAAGGCAACGTTTCCCGAGAGGCTTGCGGCCATAGCTTCTTCAATGCGGGCTTTTTCGTGGCTGCGACCATAAAAAGAAGCGGCGATCTCCGCATCGCGGCGCAGCGCCTGCCCGGTGGAATTCCCGGTGGAGAGCATGTCTAGAATCCGCGTGTGGCCGGGACGAGCGGCCGGATCGACCTCTAGCAAAGCCATTGTGAGTTCTTCCAGAGCGGGATCGATGTCTTCAGCGATTTCGCTCGGGCGCGGAAAGGCGCGGTTCAGCTTGGCATCTGTGGTTTCGCGGAAGGAACCGTGAAACGGGGACTCTCCGCAGAGCGCCTGATAGAGCATCACCCCAACGGCGAACCAGTCGGAGGCGGGAGAAAGCGTGCGTCCTGTGGCCTGCTCGGGCGCCATATAGGCAGAGGTCCCGACGACGTCGAACCTGCGCGCCTCCTTGAGCGCAAATTCGTCGACGGCAAGACCAAAATCCAGCACCTTCGCCTCGCCTCCGGTGTGGATGATGACATTGGTCGGTTTGATGTCGCGATGCAACTTGCCGGCGGCGTGCAATGCGGAAACACCTTCGACGATCTGGCCAATGATCTCGCGCACCAATTTGGGATCTGGGGCCGTCCCTTTCCTTAAGAGCACCCGCGCTTCGGGTGCCGGGGGGGCATTGCCCGGCGTGTGACGAACGGAAGTGAGTTGAGCCAGCGGGCGAGTAAGCGCGCTGGTGGAATCGCTGGTTGGCGCGCTTGTGGGTGAATCCGCGTCTCTCTCGGCAAATGTGGTCATCTCGAAAAGGGGTGGAAAAGAATCCGCGCGGAGGTAGTCGAGCAGTATCGGCCCGCGGAGCAGCTGCATGGTGAAGAACCAGTTTTCGGGGCTCCCGGCGAAGAGCTCGTAGAGCGCGACAAGGTTCGGATGCGCGATACCGGCGATGCTGCGGAATTCCTGTTTGAAGAGGTAGAGTGCGGTGGGACTGACGCGCCGCAGGGTCTTGAGGGCAACGGGAATGCCGCGATCCAGGTCGAAGGCCTCGTAGACGACCCCCATTCCGCCTTCGCCGATTTTGCCAATCAGGTTGAAGCGATCGGCGCCTTCGATTTTGGGCAAACTGGTCGACATGGTTCCGTTCTTACATTCCGGACCCGGTTCGCGCCGGCCATCCGGCGGCAAATCGCCGTGCGATGCACTCAAGGATACAGGAGCGTTAAAAGCAGTTATAAGACGGTCTGGAAGCCAGGGATGATTGGGCAATGCGACTACACCGGTATCGTCATTTTTGACAGGTGGAATCCGGCACATCACTGCGTATAATCAGATGCCGCTGGGCATAGGCAGTAGTTTGTCTGGCGAAAGCTCCGAGGAGGCCACATTGGCCAACGCAAATTCGCTTTATCCGCTGGTTCTACTCCAACGGTCGGTGGTAATGACTCTAGTGCTGACGCTGAGCATTGCGGGATATCCCGCCGAAGCGCTCGCTGCGCAGGACGCCGCCCAGAACGCAGCGCCGGTCCAGGTCGACACATCGCCTGCCGGGCTCGATCACCTGATGGCTCCGATTGCGCTTTATCCAGACGCTCTACTGATGCAGGTGCTGGCGGGAGCGGTGAACAGCCAGGAGATCCTCGACGCGGGCAACTGGCTGCTTGAAAACAAGTCCTTGCAAGGCACGCAGATCGATGATGCGGCGAAAAAGCTCGGCTTCAGTGCGGCGACGACCGCGCTGCTGCATTTCCCAGAAGTAGTCGACCAGATGTGCACAAACCTGGATTGGACCAAGCAGGTGGGCGCGGCCTTCTCCGCTGACCAGGCCGGCGTGCTGGCCTCCATTCAGAGACTGCGCGCACAGGCACAACAATACGGCACCCTGAAGTCGACGCCGCAGCAGACGGTACAAACCCAGACCGACAATGGCAAGCAAGTGATTGTCATCCAGCCGGCGAATCCGCAGGTCGTCTATGTGCCTCAGTACAACCCGCAGACGGTGTATGTGCAGCAGTCGGGGCCGAGCACCGGAGATGTGGTCGCCGCCTCGATAATTTCATTTGGAGTAGGCATGGCGGTTGGCGCCATCTTTGCGAATAACAATAATTACTGCTATCCGCGCTGGGGCTATGGAGGGGTGTACTACGGCGGCAGACCTTATTACCCGGCGCATTATCCGTATCGGCCGGTTTATGGCCCAGCGTTTCGCCCGGCCTACGGTTACCGTCCGCCGGCTAACTATCCGTATCACCGGGCCAACTACAACAACAACTACTACAACAACTACCGCGGCGGGAACAACAATAACAACAACAGGAATGTCTACCGCGGCGGAAACAACACGGTCAACGTCAACGCCGGGAACAACAATAACAACAACCGGCCCGGCAACAATAACGGCTATAACAAACCCGGCAACGGCAACAATAACAACAACAACCGCCCCGGCAACGGCAACAACAACGGCTACAACAAGCCGGGCAATGGGAATAACAACAACGCCGGCAATAACCGTCCCGGCGGAAGCAACGGCTATAACAAGCCCGCGAACAACGCCAACAACCGTCCCGGCAATAATGGAGGGAATTCGCGTCCCCCAACCAACAGCGCGAACCGCCCGGCTCCGGACCGGGGCTATGCGAAGCCGGCCGGCGGGAACCAGGCGCAAGCGCGGCCTGGAGGTGGCAGCCAGTCTTCTCGTCCAGGTGGAAATCAGGCCCAGGCGAGGCCCGCGCCGCAAGCAAAACCAGCGCAGGCACAGACTCGACAGGCGCCGGCTTTTTCTGGTGGCCAATCGGGGAAATCCGCTAATGCGGCAAGTCAGCGTGGCGCGGCCAGCGCCGGCGGGAGGAAGAAATGAGAGCAAGACAGTTGATCCCGCAGTACTTCTTTGTCCTGGCGATTACCGTTGGATTGGTTGGCGCGGCGGTTCCAGCCATCCAAGCACAGGCGGCTCCCGGGCAGACGACCTATCCGAGCGCATCGGCGGCCGTGACTGCATTGGTGGCGGCTTGCAAATCGGGCGACCAGGATGAGCTCCTGAAAATTCTGGGCCCGGCAGGTAAAGACTTGATCTCATCGGGCGATCCGGTTGCCGACAAGAAATCGCAAGAGGGCTTCGCCAAAAACTATGCCGTCAAGCATCGTCTCACGGCGGAAGCACAGGGCTTTGAGACGCTGACTGTCGGCGCCAACGACTGGCCGATGCCGATTCCAATCGTGCGCGATGGAGAGCGGTGGTACTTCGACTCGGCGCGTGGACACGACGAGATCATCGATCGCCGCATCGGCGCGAACGAGCTCGGCGCAATCGCCGTATGCGAGGGATATGTGGAAGCGCAGAATATGTATGCGGCGAAGGGCCATGACGGTTTGCCCACCGGACTGTATGCGCAGAGGCTGGTGAGCACCGAGGGCAAGCATGACGGCCTTTACTGGAAGCCGGCTCCCGGCGAACCGGAGAGTCCGATGGGGCCGGCAGTTGCGGCGGCTGCGGGCGAGGGTTACACCGGCGCTGCGGACCCTTATCACGGGTACTACTACCGGCTGCTGAAGGAGCAAGGTCCGGACGCCGAAGGTGGAGCGAAGAGCTACCTGGTCAACGGGCAACTATCCGGGGGCTTTGCGCTGCTGGCTTATCCCGCCACCTATGGCAACACCGGAATCATGACGTTCCTCGTGGATAAGAACGGAGTGGTCTTGCAGAAGGACCTCGGCGACGATACGTCCAATGTGGCCAAGCAGATCACCGCTTACAATCCGACCTCGGATTGGGTGGCTGCCGACGACACGAACTAGCTTTATAGAACATGACTCACGCAGGCGCCGCTCAGGGCGACGCCTGTGGCACATTTTCTGTTGTGAAACTCGCGACCTTATGCAACGCGATTCATGAAAGGGAACTGGCGCCGCGGAGGCTTTCTCCGTATACTCGGGTTATCGGCGGCTTTGGTCGAGATGCCGGCGATCTGTGAGGTGCGCCTTCTGCAGTCAGAGTGATCCACTGACGCCCGAAGTTCCGTCATCCGAGACCTCGGCATGGCGCGCCGTGGTACGCCACCTGCGAAGTTGGCCGCCCGCCTTTTCGGACGCGCTTCGAAGTCCACTCCACGATGTAAGTTCGGTGTTGTTTCCTTCCTCATGCCGTGTCTGCGGCAACCCTCTCCTGCGGTTTAGCCGCACCCCAATTTGCGATGATTGCTGGAACTGCCTCCCTCCCCAGACGGGTTTGGTTTGTGCGCGATGCAGCGAGGACCTGCATGTTTCCGCATTTGCTCATGTTGGTGGTGTGGAGTCGGGGCCAGCGGACCGGCTTTGCCAGGCGTGCCGGCTGGCGCCTCCGCCGTTTGAACGAGCGGTTGCTTATGGCGGCTATTCGGGAACCCTACGCGAGCTAATCCATGTGCTGAAGTACGACGGCGTCCTGCCGGTGGCGGAGCGACTAGGCAAGCTGCTGGCCGAAGCGATTCTGCATCTTGAAGGGGATTCGGCCGTAACTCTTAGCGACTTACTAGTGGTTGCGGTTCCGCTCCATCCAACGAAGAAAAAACAGCGCGGTTTCAACCATGCGGAATTGCTTGCCAGGGCCGCGGTGCTCGAGTTGGACCGGCGGCGACCTGATTGGAGGCTCACTCTCGCGGGAGGGGCGCTCGAGCGGCGAAAAGCGACCCTGAGTCAGGCGGGCCTTAGTCCGCACCAGCGCCGCGCCAACCTGCGCGGCGTTTTTTTTGTGGCGCAGCCGGAACTGGTTGCCGGCCGCAATATATTGCTCATCGACGACATCTACACGACTGGAGCGACCGCCCGCGCGTGCAGCCAGGTGCTGCGCCGGGCGGGGGCGGCGTCAGTGCGGGTCGCGACGGTCGCCAGACCGCAGCGGGAAAATGTCTCCGCACCTCAGTTTCATCACAAAGAACTGCCCATGGAGCAAGACATCGCTTTTTGGGGAGCGCAACAAGCGGAAACAGGAATGGCACGAAGGGCAATAACAGGAGGACGGCCGCCCGTGGCGACGGCGGCGAATCGGCAACCGGCAACTCAACAGCACAGAGGGTTTGGGGGATAAATGTCCTTGGGGAAATCGATGACGAAATCGACGGCCAAATCACACATCCACGCGCGGAAACAGAAGTCGCTGGTGAAATGCCATGCCATGCAAGCTCCAGGAACAGGCGACGATGTGCGCCTGCAGCCGCCGAGCGTGATGCAAAAGCCGGTGCTGGTGCTGAACGCCAGCTACGAGCCGATCAATATCTGCGGGGCGCGGCGGGCGCTCGTGCTGGTGCTCAAGGGCGTTGCCAAGACTGAGGAGGAGCATGGCGCAGTGCTACATGCGGCGCGAATGCGCGTACCCATGCCTTCGGTGATCCGGCTGCTGGAATATCGGCGCATTCCGCATCAGACACGCGCGTTGTCGCGGAAGAACATCCTGCTGCGCGACCGCAATACCTGCCAGTATTGCGGCATCGTCCTGACTGCGGGCGAACTCACGCTCGATCACGTGACGCCGCGTTCGCGTGGCGGACTTTCGACGTGGGAGAATTTGGTTGCCTGTTGCCACAGCTGTAACCGGCGAAAAGGAAATCAGCTCCTGCACGAACTCGAAACGATGAAATTGATGCGCGAGCCGCGTCCGTTTTCACTCCACACGAGTCGACATATTATGCGGATGATTGGCCACTCCGACCAGAAGTGGCGCAAGTATCTGTATTACTAAAGCTAGCTCGCGCGCAAGAGCATGCATGTGATGTCGTCATGTTGCGGGGCGTCGCCGACAAAGCGGTCGAGGTCGACCATGACGGTATTCAATAACATGGCTGGATTCAGCATCACGCCGGCGTGCAGCATGGTGATGAAGCGTGTCTCGCCGTACTCCTGCTGGTAGCTGTTCTCGGCTTCGATAACGCCGTCGGTGAAGATCGCCAGCCAGTCGCCGGGCTGCAGGGTTACTTCTCCTGATTGGTACGGGGCGTCTTCCATGATGCCGAGCGGGAGGCCCCCGGTTCCGAGTCGCTCGATTGCTCCAGCCTGGCGGCGCAGGATGGGATCGTTGTGCCCCGCGTTCACATAGATCAACCGGCGGGATGCGGGATCGTACTCGGCGATAAACGCAGTCGTAAAGCGGCGGCCGTTCTGGCTGTTTCCGCAGGCGTAGCGATTCATCCGGCTAACGAGCACAATGAGCGAGCTGTGGGTGCCGCTGAGAGTCTTCAGGCTCGCCTGAAAGGTTGCCATCAGCATGGCGGCGGGAATGCTCTTGCCGGCGACGTCGGCGATGGCGATGAGAAAAGTTTCGCTTCCCGGTTCGGTTGCCGGACGAGCGAAGACGTCGTAATAATCTCCGGCGACGGTGTTGGCAGGGCGGGTGGTGAATGCGATCTCGAGCCCGGGAATTGGTGGAGGATTTGCGGGAAGAAGCCAGGTCTGGATCTCTTTTGCGATCTGGAGGTCGCGCTTCATGACAACCCGATCGCCGACTTCCGCAATCAACAGGGCGAACATCAGCAGGCCGCCATAGAAGTGGAAATCGAGTGCAACGATCTTCACCGTTTCCGACTTAGTTTGGAAGGTCCACTCGCCGCCAGGTAAGAAAACCAATACTAAGGCGATGAGCAGTAACACGCGACGGGCTGGAGTGAGCTTCTCGATTACCGCCCAGAAGAACTGTCTCGCCACTTCAAGGAAATGCTGGCCGGGGCGGACGCCTGCGGCTCGCGTGGAATCGACCTCTTTGGAATACAGGCGGTAGCTGGACTTGGCGTCGGTGCGGAACTGGTTCCAGAGCTGGCTGAGCTGCATGCCCTCGGTGACGCGGAGCCAGAAGCGATTTGCCCGGTCAGAGAGACTGGGGTTCGGCGGCGGATACATTCCGTACGGTGGCTGTTGGCCGGGGCCGGGCCGATTGCCGGTGTTTTGCGTCATCTATCAGACTCCAAACCGAGTGTCGATTCTGGATCGGGCCTCATCGACTAACCTCTTCGCTGTGCTTAGCACCAAGCTGAATTCGGGATGTTTTCGCGCCGCTTTTAGCCACGGGTCTGAATTCAGAGTATCTGGTGCGCACACGAAGCCTGATTCGGCTGCTGTTTCAAGGGCCTTTATCGCCGGTTCGGCCAGGCGAATCCGTGAATAATGGCGCGCAAAATAGACCAGGACTTCGGGTTCGCGGGTCGCGTTTGCCGCTTCCATGAGCCGGACCGCATCATCGTTTCTGTTCTCGAGAATGGCCAACAAGGAGCTCATGAGAGCAGTCATTAAGGTCGACAAAGACATCTTATCCAACCGTTCGCGCAAGAGGGCAATCGATCGCTTGCGATTGCCGAGGGCCGCCCATGCGGCCGCGTCGAGATAGTAGGCGGCGCGTCCGCTGTAGGCTTCGATGGCGGATGCGTATTCTCCCGACAGGAACAAGGTGTGGGCGACACTGGTGCTGACCGCCGGGTCGAGCTTGGTGGCCTGGCGGTGAGCTTCGATTGATTCCTGAAGCAGTCCGCGGAAGCGAAATACCTGGACGAGGCTGGTGAAAGACTCTGGCTCGCCGGGATGGCGTTCCAGCCGTTCAAGGAGTCGACACATCGCTTCTTCCGCGCAGCCGGTATCGACTTGGACAAAAGTATAAAACTGGTGAGCGCTGGCGAGGTCGGGATCGATGGCGAAGGCGCGTTGGAAGGCGGCCTGCGCCAGATCCAGATTCGCCGAGGAGCGCCCGCTGAACTTATCCAGGAACCAGCAGCATCGGCCGAGCCACGCCCAGGCAGGAGCGAAGCCTGGGTCTTCGGCGATGCAGATCCAATATAAGTCGCGCGCGAGACGCATCGTTTCGAGCGAACGTTGAGCGGTGAGTTCTCTGGCGCGGATAAACCTTTCGTAGGTCCCGCGCGCTATTCCGGGTTCGCCCTCAACAGGCAGCTCGAATCGATAGCCGTGTTTTGACGCGGTGACAATGGCATCGCGGCCAAAGATTTTGCGCAGACTACCGATGGTGTTGGTCAGGTTGGCTTCGCTCACGTGGACGGAGGGCCAAAGCGTCTGGATCAGCTCCTCTTTGCTGACCAGGTGCTTCGCCCTTTGAACGAGGCAGAGGAGAGCGTCAAAGGCTTTCGGCTGCAGCGACACTGGAACGCCGACCCTCTTCAAGAGGCGATCGCGCGGATGAAGTTCGAAATCAGCGAAACGGTAGGCAGTGTCGACTGCGCTTTGATTTTTCTTTGAAAATCCGTGGGCCATAAGTGGGATGAACTGCCTGGAAACCAGCCTACACTGCTGCCATGATGAACAACAGATGGAGTAGAACCAATTTCTTTTGCGCAAGAGTTACGCTAACAACCATCGGCATTCTGGCGTTTGCTCTATGCGGAACGACGAGTCACGCCTGCACACCAACATCGCATGCCGCCTCCAACCCGGCATCGTCGCCGGCAGCAACGTCTGGGGACGGCGCACACGATTTCGATTTCAACATTGGCGTCTGGCACACGCGAATCAACCGCCCGCTTGATCCGATGGCCGGCTCGAGCAGCTCGGTGGAGCTGAACGGGACGGTCACGGTGAGGAAGATTTGGGGCGGCCGGGCGCAGATGGAGGAGATTGAGGCCGATGGGCCGAACGGTCATTGGGAGGGTATGACGCTGTTTCTCTACAATCCGCAATCTCACCAGTGGAGCCAGACTTTCATGGACAGCAAGTCGGCAGTGCTGAACGCGCCTACCATTGGCTCGTTCAAGGAGGGGCGCGGCGAGCTCTTTAACCAGGACACATTCAATGGGAAGTCGATCCTGGTGCGCGGAGTCTGGTCGGATATTAAGCCCGATTCTCACCGCTACGAGGAGTTTTATTCCGCCGATGGCGGCCAGAGCTGGCACTCGGCCTTCGCGGCTAACCTTACGCGGGAGAAGCGGTTGGCTCCGTCCGATGACGGGACCGATTCTGATACGCCGGGGGCTGACATTGCGAGCGCCGCTCCGGACGGGCAGCGCGATTTCGATTTCGATATCGGAACCTGGAAGACGCACTCGACGCGGTTGCTTCATCCGCTGACGGGGTCGAAGGACTGGGTTGAGATGGACGGACTCAGCGTGGTGAAGAAAGTCTGGGACGGCAAGGCGAACCTGGCTGAATATAGCGCCGACGGCACGGCGGGTCACGTTGAGTTGATGGCCTTTCGGTGGTTTAATCCGACGACCCATGAATGGAACATTGACTTCGCGACGCCGAAGGTGGGGACGCTGGGGGTTCCTGGCGTCGGCCAATTCAAGAATGGGAGAGTCAACTTCTATGACTATGAGCCGATCAACGGTAAGTCTGTGCTGGTGCGGTTTTCGATGTGGAAGACAGGGCCGGACACTGCGCAATCCGAACAGGCATTTTCGGAGGACGGCGGCGAGACCTGGGAGGTGAATTGGATCAACAAATATACCCGGGTTAAGGCTGCTTGATTAGGCGGAATCCTTTGCTGTCATTTAGGGGACCTTCGGGGCTACGGGTTCGTGCGCCAACTGCTGATAGTTGAGGATGGCGTTGAAGACGAGCGCATAATTGCCGATGGTTTCTCCGCGGTAGATGGGGTTGTTGCCGAAGAGCAGGACGTTGCCCTGGCCGAGGTGAGCGTCGACGACGATGGCGTGTTCGGCGATCGAGGATGGTTTGTCGAGGAGGCCGGAAAGTAGCATGGTCTTCGCGTCGGAGAAGCGCAAGATGACGTCGGGGCGATATTGCGCCGGGATGACGCGAGGGTTGTTGCGGGCCTGGTCCTCATTGAGCGGCTTCGCCTCCCATGGCTGTTGCTTGACGAGCGGTTCGGCCTCGACGGCTTTGCGGCCCTGAACGTCGTCGCCGTCATCGACGGTGCCGCGGCCGGTCGGGCGTTCTGAATATGGGTCCATCAAGACGCGGCCGGTTGCGCGGTTGGTGGTGTTGCTGATGTTGAAGGCGAGGCCATTCGCGCTGATGACGGGAACGCTGGTTCCGTAACCGAATGCGACGGGATTGTTGGGTGCGACGAAGACGGTGTTGAGCACGGAGCCGACGACGCGGGCGTCTCCGGCGGGTGCGACGCTGACGCCGAGGGCAAGTCCGTTGTCGATGGCGAACTGGGCGGTGTCTTCGCAGGTGATGAGCAGACCGCCTTGCTGGACGAAGTTCTTGAGATGGGCGAGACCGTCGAGACCGAGGCCGGGACGCATGTCCGCCGTGCTGTCTATTGCGCCGAGGTTGGGCGTCAGCTCGGTTTTCTGCCAGGGCATGGCGTTGTTCCAGGTGGGCGTGCCATTGAGGATGTCGAGCGACGAGGCGCGGCCGACCGGGGCGAAGATGATGACGTCGTATTTGGCGCGGAGGTCGTCCTCTTTGGCTACGGTCTGGGTGTTGATGTAGTCGTAGGGAATGCCCTCGGCGTCGAAGGCATAGCGCCACCAGCCTTCGGTCTGGGTGGCGAGCCATGTGTGCATGAAAGCGACGCGCGGTGCGGTCACGACGTGGGTTGCGATTGATGGTGCGGTGGCGAGACGGCTTGCGTCGAGCGAGAGGCTTTTTAGCGTTGCGTCGATCTGATTGTCAGTCGAGCCGGCGGGCGCTCCAGTGATGAGCAGTGATCCGGCGGGGAAGTGTTTGTTATCGGCGTCGAATGCTTTCTCGGCGACTTCAACTTTTGCGCCTTTGAGTTTATAGACCGCGCTGAGCAGCGAGACCTGACCGTTGTTGGCGATGGCGAGCACAGATCCTGCTCCGGAGAGTTTACCGGCGAGCGTGGCGGGATCGTCGAAGGGCTTCATCTCTGCTTTGAGGATTGCCGGGTCGGTGATGCGGACAGTCTTCACGTTGAAGAGTTGGGTGAACGACCATCCAGTGTCATCGTAGGGATGCTTTTGCGGATCGTCGGGCGCCCAGAATTGCTTGTCGAGAAGGGCATCGGCGGCCCGGCTGTAGGGTTGGTCCATGCGCACGACGATGCTGCCTGCGGGGAAGGTTTCGGGCTTAGGTTTGTCTCCGCGCTTCTCCGGAGGAAGGTTCGCAGTGGCTGGTGCGGAGAGGATTTGCATCTCGACATGTTGGCGCTTCAGCGTCTTGAGGAGTTCGACTTGGCGATTAGTGTTGTTCGGGTCTGCGGGAATGACGTAGGCCGCGGGGCCTTCGAGTGTCGGCTTCTGCACCGAGCGCTTGCTCTTCAGGTAGTAGTTGTCGAGGAAGTGTTCCGTGTGGTGGGAGAAGTAAGAGATGGTCGATAGCAGCGCGCTCTCCTCATAGTTATTGTTGTCGCGCTGCGACCAGGTGACGACGGGATAGGGCGGATTCTGGCGATACCAGGTGCGCGAATATTCTTCGGGATCGAGGATGCGCTTTTCAGTGTCTGCGCCTCCGTTGCCGAAGGTCTCGTAGAGGCGGCTGATGCCGTTGTGCATACCGGCGAGGAACATGAGATAGCCGGGGCTCCAGGTATCGAAGTCGCCGTGGGTGAAGACTCCGGGCATGCCGAAGCTTTGCATCTGGGCGACGTTGTTCCAGCCGAGCTCTGCCCATTCGTCGGCGAGCAGAGGATCAACCCAGGCGTTGTAGGGGCCGTCGCCGACGGTGTTGTCGTAGAGGAACGGCACCGACTCGTGGAGGTCGTGCAGCACTTGCGCGTGCCAATCGATGTATGTATCGAGGACGTTGCGAGTGAGGTCGAGGGTCATGGCCATGGCGTCGCGATTGTTGTCATGTGCGACATAGTGGCCCCAGTAGAGCAGGCGCGGCCAATCCTTGCCGGGGTTGGCTTTGTGCCATTTGTAGATGTCGACCATGCGGTCGCGGCCGTCGACCTCGACGACCGGGGTGATGAGCACGATCATGTGGGAACGGATGTATTTGATGTAGGGCGCATCGTCGACGGCGAGGCGGTAGGCGAGCTCCATGAGCGCGGTGGGCGCGCCTGTCTCGGGCGAATGGATGGTCCCGGTGATGTAGTAGACGGGGTAGGACTGGCTGATGAGTTCGCGGGCCTTGGCGTCGTCGAAGTTGATGGTGCGGGGGTCTCCGAGCTTGCCGAGGCGGGCGCTATTTTCCTTTGCCTTGGCGAGGATTTCCGGGTCGGCGATGGCGGCGGCGATCATCTCGCGGCCCTCTTCGGAGTGGCCGATGGTGAAGACCTTGACGCGCGGGCTCGCGGATTCCAACATGCGGAAGTATTTGTAGACATCTTCGGCATAGGGGAGCATGTCGGGTGCGCCAGCAACGTCGCCGAGGAGTTTCTCGGGAGTGGGGACGGTTTTCGATGCGGGGAGGTAGTCGACCAGCGGCGAGGTGAAGGCTGGGTCAGTGGTGTATTTGCGCATCTGATCGGTGTAGTGCTGGTCGATCGGTTGCGCGGGATCGCGGGCATAGTCGGTGCTGAGCGACTGGGCGAGCGCGGCAGTTGTCCCGCATGGCAATACAAATGACGCGAATAATAGGGCCAGTTGCGAAGGTCTCATCGATATCTCTTTGACAGGTTTGGAGTGCGATGGGGCGAAGCTTGAATTATAGATGGCTGTTCGGCGCGGGGCCGACGACGCTACTGAGGGGAATCTGCAGCGTGCCGGCGAGATTGGCGTTGAGGTCGAAGACGCCGCTGCGAAGAGTGAGGCCGCCGTTGGGAACGTCGATATCCATGCTGAAGTTGACGCCGTTTTCCTTCACTTGCGCGTAGCGTGCCGCGTCCATGTCGAGGTCGAGGTTCCTGACCATCCAGTTCACGGCCTGGCCTTCGTGGTTGTAGATGACGATGGTGGCTTCGATTTTGCCGTGGCGGGAGCCGTCGGGATCGGCGTCGAGTGAGAGGCCGCTGGCGGCGATGACGAAGTCCACGCGATAGCGAGTGAGGGGAGCTTTGAGGTTGGGGTTGTCACCGGCGAGCTTTGGCGGCGGCGCTTGCTTGCGTGCCTGCAGGGGTGAAACATTGCCGGGCGCTCTCGCGCCGGGTTGTGCCGCGATGCGCTGCACTCGAAGTGCCAGCGGAATCTGGGTCGAGTTGGGCATGCCCGGACCCATGAAGGGATGGAGCGGGTCACCGGCGGGTTTGGCCGCGTCGGCCTTGACCTCTTTAGTATCGGCAGCGTAGTAGCCGCGGCGGTAGGCGAGCTTGTAGCCGGAAACTTCGTGCGCGAGCTTGACCTGGATCTTGCGAAATCCTCCGTCGGTAGTGGTGTTGGTGGGGGTGTAGGTGAGAGTGTAGAAATACGAGCCCTGATCGACGATGCGACCGGCGGCGGCGCCCAGCCCATTGCTGTTGTATATGGCCGTGCCGCCGGTCTCTTGGGCGATTTCATCCATCGCGTTATGGCCGGCGTTGCGCTGCTGAGCGCCTATTATGAGCGATTGACTCAGCTGCTGTTGGGCCTGTTGAGCGTTGTTGACGCCGATGAGTTGGTTGCCTGCATCGTAGGTGGCGTCGCCGGCGAGGCCCTCGGCGGCGATGGGATAGATAGCCACCTGTGCAGCAGACAGCATCATGTCCGTCTTGCGGACCTGCGCTTCATAGCTACGCTCGGTGATAGAGGTATTGCCGAGGCGCGGATTTGAAAAGGTCACCAGAGGAAAGGCGCTGGAGAACCAGATGACGTTCTTGCGTCCGGGAATTCCGGCAAGGTATGCAGCCAGGTCCTGAAGCGCTTCGAGAGTAGCATTGACACGCGAGTCGTTCTGGGAAGCTCTTTGCTCGGACAGAAAATTCTGCATAGCGGCAAGAGCAGCGGCGGCGGCTGGCGAGCCGGTTTGCGTGGCCATCTGCGCCATCTGGGAGGTGAGCTGCTGGTTGCCGGCGATGTCTCCCTGGGAGGGCAAGAGCGGGGAAGACTGCGGCCCTGCGCCCAGCTTCGGGTTTCTGAGCGCGGCTGATAAGAGGGACGCATCGTCGGTAAATCCCTGGATGAACTGCAGGCTGTTGCCCAGAGTAAAGATGGCCATGCGGGTTCCGGGCGGGACGTTCTTGAGGTACTTTGCCATTTGCGCGTGGACGAAGCTCTGGTCCTGAAGCTGGGTGTTCATGGAGTCGAGCAGGAGGACGGTCACCGCGTCGCTGGGCGGCACGCGTGGGACGTTGGTGAAGACGTTGGGCGGCAGCGGCGGGAGGTTGGTTTCGTCCGCTTTCAGCGGGTGTGCGCCCAAATGTTCTTCGAAGAAGCTGATCGACTGGGGATGACCGTCTTCCGAGACCTGAAAGTCTTCCTTATGCAGGCCCTGTACGGGCTTGCCGTCGCGCCCGGTGATGACGACGTCGAGGACAACGGTGCGGACGTTGGCTTTGAAGACGAGCCGGCCGTTCTCGTCGGGAACGGCGGTCTGGCTTTGAAGGGGCGCGGTGAGGAGCGCGGCAACCCAGCCGAGAAGAAGTACGCGCGACAGCGAGAGTGGGGAGCGCTGAAGCATAGCTGTATCCGCCTGGATTATAGATGGCTGGGCATCATAGATGACTCTGCGGCGCCGAAGCGACGACGTTGCTGAGCGGAACCTCAACGGTTCCGGCGAGGTTGGCGTTGAGGTCGAAGACGCCGCTGCGGAGAATGGCGCCACTGCTCGGAGCATCGATTTCGAGGTAAAAGTTGACGCCGTTGGCCTTGACCTGGGCGTAACGGGCAGCGTCCATATCGAGGTCGAGGCTTCTGACGATCCAGTTCAAGGCGACGCCTTCGTGGTCGTAGACGAGGACGGTGGCTTCGATCTTGCCGTGGCGCGAGCCGTCGGGGTTCGCGTCGAGCTCAAGGCCGCTGGCGGCGATGACGAAATCTACGCGGTAGCGGGTGAGCGGAGGTTTGAGATTAGGGTTGTCTCCGAGTGGCTTCTGAGGTGCGGTGGTCGCCTGCGCCGCGATGCGTTGCACGCGGAGCGCGAGCGGAATCTGGGTCGTGTCTGGCATGCCCGGCCCCATGAAGGGATGAAGGGGGTCGCCGACGGGCTTCTCTGCTTCGGCCTTGGCCTCCTTGGTATCGGCGGCGTAATAGCCGCGGCGATAAGCGAGCTTATCGCCGGAGTCTTCGCGAGCGAGCTTTACCTGGATCTTGCGGTATTTCCCGTTGGTGGCGGTGTTGGTGGGCGTGTAGGTGATGGTGTAAAAATACGAGCCCTGGTCGACGACGCGTGCGACAGCTTCTGAAAGCCCATTGGTGTTGATCGTGGCTGTGCCGCCTGTGTCCTGGGCGATGACCTGCATCGCGGTATGGTTGGCGTTGCGCTGGACGGAGTCCTGTTGCAGGCTGCCAAGCTCCATCTGTTGCGCCATCTGTTGCTTCGACTCCGGACTAGGGGCGGTGGCGCTGGTCTGAGTAGCCTGCGCCGGCGCGCTGCTCTTTGCCTCAAATCTCTCGTCGGCGTTGTAGAGCGAATCGGTTGAGTTGCCCTCGGCGGCGACGGGATAGACGGAGACCTGTGCCGCAGCGAGCATTGCAGAGGTTTTTCGGACTATAGGGTCGTACTCGCGGCTGACTGCGAAAGCATCTCTCAGATCAGTATTCGGAAAAAGAACGAGCGGAAAGGCACTGGAGAACCAGATGACGTTCTTGCGGCCGGGAATTCCAGCGAGATATCCGGAAAGCTCCTGAAAGGCTTCGAGGGTATTTTTTACCCTGAGATCAGTTTGAGAGGCGCTTTGCTCGGCCAGAAACTGCTGCAGGGCGGCGAGGGCGCCAGAGGTGGCGGTGGATGGGTTGGCCCCGATTGCCTCTGCCATCTGCGAAGTAAGGGTCTGGTTGGACGCTTTGTCTCCCGAAGATGCCAACAGCGGTGAAGTCACTGGTCCGCCGCCTAACTTCGGGTCCCGAATCGCAGCCGAGAGCTGAGAGGCATCGTCGGTAAATCCCTGAACATATCCCAGACTGTTGCCAAGAGTAAAGATGGCCATGCGAGTTCCGGGTGGAATGTTCTTCAGGTACTTCAACATTTGCGCGTGGACGAAGCTTTGGTCTGCCAGCTGGGTGTTCATCGAGTCGAGCAGCAGAACCGTTACTGCATCGCTGGGCGGGACGCGGGGAATGTTGGTGAAGATGTTGGGCGGCAGCGGCGGCAGGCTGGATTCGCTGGCGGTGAGCGGATGTGCGCCGGAGTGTTCCTCGAAAAAGGTAATCGCCTGGGGATGGCCGTCTTCGCCGACCTGGAAGTCTTCCTTTTTAAGCCCCTGGACGGGCTTGCCGTCGCGTCCGGTGACGACGACGTCGAGCAGGACGGTGCGGGCGTTGGCTTTGAAGACGAGGCGGCCGTTCTCGTCGGGGACGGCGGTTTGGGCGAATAGCGTTGGGGCGAGAAGCGAGCCACACAAGGCCACGCTCGAGAGGGATCAAACGGGTGCGCTGCAGCATGAGGGTGTCCGCAAGGCCTTTCAGAAGGCGAGATAAGTTTACATAATCGCCGCCTTTGCTGAGACGTGACGAAAAGCTAGTCCGCCAGCACCAGCTTGCCTATCGTCGCCAGCTGCATGTTCGACGTTCCCTCGTAGATTTTGCCGATCTTGGCGTCGCGATAGAACTTTTCGACGGGATAATCCTTGACGAAGCCGTAGCCGCCGTAGATCTCGACGGCCTGGCTGGCGACGCGTTCGGCGACCTGCGAAGAGAAGTACTTGGCCATCGCCGCTTCCTTCACATAGGGCAGCTTGGCGTCTTTTAGCCGAGCGGCGTTGTAGACGAGCAGCCGGGTGGCCTCGATCTCCGTGGCCATCTCGGCGAGCGAGAACTGGACGGCCTGGAAATCCGCGATAGCTTTGCCGAACTGCTTGCGTTCCTTGGCGTAGGCGGCGGCGTGAGACCATGCGCCCTGGGCGAGGCCGAGCATCTGTGCGCCGATGCCAATGCGGCCTTCGTTGAGCGTCTCGATGGCGATCTTGTAGCCTTTGCCGGGCTCGCCGAGCACGTTCTCGGCAGGGACGTGGCAATCCTCGAGGATGATCTCGCAGGTCGAGGAGGCGCGGATGCCGAGCTTGTCCTCTTTCTTGCCGACAGAAAATCCGACGGTGTTTTTCTCGACGAGAAAGGCGGTGATGCCTTTATATCCGGCTGCGGGGTCGAGGGTCGCGAAGACGATGAACATGCCGGCTTCGCGGGCGTTGGTGATCCACAGCTTCTGGCCGTTGAGGATGTAGCCTTCGCTGCGCTTTTCGGCCCTGGTTTGCAGTGCAAAGGCGTCGGAGCCGGAGGCGGCCTCGCTGAGCGCGTAGGCGCCAACCATATCCGTGGCGAAGTGGGGTAGGAAGCGGCGTTTTTGTGCTTCGGTGCCCCAGCGGAGCAGGGCATTCACGCAGAGGGTGTTCTGGACATCGACGAGTACGCCGATCGAGGGGTCGACCGCGGAGATCGCCTCGACGGCGAGGATCGCCTCGAAGAATGTGCCGCCTGATCCGCCATATTCGATCGGCACCTCAATCCCCATCAGGCCGAGATTGAAGAGCTGGGGGAGGAGTTCTGGAGCGAAATGCTGCTCTTCGTCCATCTGGCGGACGAGCGGGGCGATGTTTTCGGTGGCGAAATCGCGGACTGTGGAGCGGAAGAGCTCTTCGTCTTCACTGAGTTGCGTGAGCGGGGCAGGCGCGGGCGACGGGGCAAGAACTTCGGACATTGGGAACCTCGACCCAGCGTATGCCGGGCGAAAAACACTGTGCAAACAGGCGAGTGTAGAGCAAAAGTCCAGTTGGTGTCATGTGTCGGGTTTGGATCAGTAGGCGTTTTTCTGGGGAAAAACGCCTGCCGAGCAGTGCGTCTCACTCTACGTTAGCTGTACTTTTGCTCTAGCAGGAATGGCCGGAAGCTGGCCGTGCCGGAGTCAGCCGGCGGTGGGGACGATTTGGCCTTTGCTATTGAGTCGAGTTGCGCGGCGCAGGTTGCGCGGCTGCGAAGTGCGGGCGGAGCGGTGCACGATCGACAAGCTCTCGCGGTCGAGGATCGACCGGACTTGCTTGCGGGCGTGCGCTGCCCAGCGGCTGGACGGGTCAAGTTTCAGATACGCAGTCCAATGGCGGAGGGCGCTGCGGCGTTCTGCAGTGCGCTCGAAGGCCAGCGCCAGGTTGTAATGCGCATCGGCATAGGTCGGCACCAGGCGAATCGCGTTCCGGTAGGCGGTGATGGCTTCGGGCAGGCGCTTGAGCTCGTCAAGAACGTTGCCAAGATCAAAGAAGGCGAGGGCGTAGTTTGGATCCGTCAGGGTAGCGCGCTTGTAGAGCTGTTCGGCACGGACAAACTGGCGACGGTTGTAGCAGATGGTGCCGAGATTAATGCAGGTTGCGGCGTGTTGGGGATTTCTCTCCAGAATCCGCTCGTAGGCGACGACTGCCTCGTCGATTTCTCCTGCGTCCTCATGCCGGACGGCGACCAGAAACATATCGGCGACCGGGCCTTCGTTGCACGGTTGGTTGATCTCAATTGGGCAGGCATGGCCGCTCGTGCCTTCGGCTAGCGCGCCGCTGTTGCCGTCGAAGTCGAAGACGAACTGGCGGGCGATGGGTTCGGTAACCACTCCGCGGTGCCAGAAATGGACGCGCGAACCACCCGCCACAGCGCGGGCATCGAGCAAGGGATTTTCCATTCCGGCGACAATCTTCATCGCGCCGACCGACGCGCTGATGCTGGAGGCGGAGAATTTGGCGGAGAGGTCGCGCAGCGTTCGCAGACGGCCCACTTCTTCGAGGGTATAGGCGTCGCGGCGAGGAACCAGGTTCTTCTGTTCCCAGCTTCGTAGGAGGGCGGGGCGAATCTCCAGATAGCGGAGAACGTCTTGACGGTGAATTCGGGTCACAGTGTGCTCTCGCAGTAACCGTCGATCTCGGTCTGAATCGATTATGCGGAGCGGCGCACCGGCATACAATAGCGCGAAGCCAAAATGTAGTGGATAACGCGGTACCTGAATGGTTCCCAGGGGATAAATTCTCGCCACTGGCCCGCAAAAGTCTACGAATGGAGCCGACGACCGGATTCGAACCGGTGACCTGCTGATTACGAATCAGCTGCTCTACCAGCTGAGCTACGTCGGCTTGACTTTGGCTAGTGTATCGTCCCTCGCGCTGGGGAGTAAAGCCACGGTCTCACCTGCCGAAGAGCGCACCGGCAGTCGAAAACGGCTCGAAGAACAAGGAAAAGGCCACCCGGCAACAGGGCGGCCTTTTCTCTTAGGGAGAACAGTTCCAACGGAGGCAAAGCCATCAGAACTTTCTGGCGAAATACTATGGTTGGGAAAACCGAGTGTCAAGGCAAAATCCGGCGCTCTGCAAATCACTGATTTGGGGCGGGTTCTGGCGCAGGGTGGAACAGGCTTGAGGAAATTTACCTTCGTCTCATCTTCGCCTTAAAGCGCACTTGAGCCCCATTAAGGCAAGGCAAATGAGGGATTTAGTCCGCTTTTTGCACAGTTTTCCGTTCAATTTGTCATTCGCGCAGGTGCAGGCTAATGAATTCCGCGTCGGCCAGGGTCGAAGCCGGCTTGCCGCGCAGACGGCGATAGAGCGCACGACCTCCGCCCAGGAAAACCCCCAGCAGCAGTGCGGCTCCTCCCAGAATCGCAGTAAGGGTGACGATTCCCACCAGCAGCTTGGCGGTCTTGGAGACCTCGCTGACGTAGCCCTGGGGATGGTTCCAGGTGACATCGGCGCTGTAGTTCACGCTGGAGATGAGCTTGTGTGCCGCCTCAGCGGAGAAGCTTCCGCTGCTCATCGCCAGCAACGGCCCACTGCGGCGGCTCTGCAGGGCCGCAGGACCGCTTGTGGCCAGTTGAGTACTCCATTGCGCGCCCGCGGTGTTCCCGGTGGTCAGGAAGGCAGCCAGGGCGCTCGCACGGTTAGCGGCGAGCTGTGGAGTGGGATAGTCGATCAGCGTAAGGGCCCCATCGCCGTCGCGACCGGAGTATTGGGCGGTGATGACCTCGGCGCCGCGGTTGAAGTCGATGAGCGACGGCGGCAGGAGGCCCCCTCCGCGAACATATCCGATCGGGCCGAGCGCGTAACGCGTCGACTGCGGATCGAGTCCCGACTGGGGCAGGTATCCCGGAAGCGGCGGAGGAACTCCCGCACCGCCGTCGGCTTTGGGCAGGTAGCCGGCCAACTCGCGGAGTTCCGCGGCGGACATGCCGGTGAGGTGGTCAAAGGTCGCGTCGACCAGGGTCGCGCTCTGCCAGAAAAGCACACGAGTGCCGTCGAAGACTCCGCCGAAGCCGACCTCCTGTTTGGGCAGGCCGGGGCGGCGATAGAAGGTATATGCAGCGTAGGCGCCCGAGGCATCGTCAAAACGGATGGCGTGCACGCTGAGCTTGTCGCCATTGCGAGTGTAGGTGCCGGAGGCGAACTGGGCGAAGCCATCCTCTTTGAGCAGATCGGCGTTGGCCGCGTCGGCCGCCTCGGGAGCGGTGCTGGTGGCAGCCGGCGTGGCGAGCTGCCATCCGGCGAAGTCGGTGGGCAATATCCGCGGAGGCGGTGGTGCTTTTTGGGCCGTCTTAGCGATGGCCAGATTCAGGCAGAGAGGTGCTGCGAGCGCAATGCTGCCGACCCGGAAGAGATGGCGATGCAACATACTCATCTGCATTTGAGACTACCACCGGAGCGGCGGAATTAGCTGCGATGGCCTTCGAACCTTAAACGCTGTTGGCTTTTACCCAAGTCAGCGTAGACCCAACGATCGAGAGAATAATTGCTAGAGTCAATGCGTAAGCTATGAGTCTGACGAAGTTGAACCCGGGCTTGTTGCGCAGCCAGACTCGAACGCCGATTCCAGCCGTTGCCAGAGTCATATCGATCGCATAGGTCAGAGCCAGATTCTTCGGCGCGATACGACGAATATTCGCGGGCGGTGTGGGAAGGAAGAGCAATAGTCCGAGATTGAAGAGCACGATCAGGCAGACGAGACCGGTCATCGCAACGTGAGCATTCCTGTCGGCTCGCCGCAGGAATGCGAGAGCGGATGAACCTAGATTTCGTAGCATTTCCAGATTTCGTTCAAATCGAGGCTGAAGCCTTCGACTGGGCCAATTCCTTGCAGAGATTTGCCCGATGCAACCGTCAGTGTCTCGCGTGAGTAAACGAAAACGCGCTTTTGGTACGGGTCGACTAGCCAGCCAAGTTTCGCGCCGTTCTCGATCCATCGCTCCATTTTTTCTTTCGCGTCTTTGAGCCGGTCGGACTTCGAGAGCAGTTCGATTACGAAATCGGGGCAGCGGTAGAGGAAGTGCTCCATCTCACGCTTGCCGATCCCCTTCATCGTCTCGGGTAGAAGGTAGGCGGCATCCGGGTTGAGCATGGCACTGTCAGTCAGGAAAAAACCGGTGCTGGAGTCGAAGACGCGACCGCGACGGTGGGTCTTCCACCAAGCGCGCAGCTGATGATTGATCTCGGAATTTCCGTCGCCCGTCGCGCCGGCCGCTGGTGCGTGCACTACGATCTCTCCGTTGCTGGTGCGCTCCAGTATGAAGAAATCGTTGGCGAGGCACAAGGCTTCGAACTGTTCGTCCGACAACGGTTGATCCCAGGCGAGGCTGCGCGGCGGAGACTCGGGATCGAGATGGAGAAGTGCGTTCACACGACAATTCTACCTCCGCCGCGTCGGTCCGGACTCATTTCAGCTTGATTTCGAGAACTTGAATTGCATACTTCGGGACTGTGTACTTGAAGCTGCCTTTTACGCCGGAGACGGTCTTTTCTTCGGGGACGATGTGCTTCGGATCGGTAAGGGTATTGGTGTCCTGGGTGGTCTTCGAGCTAAGGCTGATGACGCGAGCGGTCGCTCCCACCGACTTCGCTCCCCCAAGCTGGATGTCTACGGGCTGCGGGATTGAAGAGGCGTTTACGAGCTTGAGATAGAGGATGCCTTTGTCGGAGTCCTCAGTGGCGGAGTAGAAGAAGCGCGGGCCGCCGCCGCTGACGGTGGAGTCGACGATCTCTTTGCCGACGTTATTGCTGAAGATCACCTGCGCGTAGTAGCTAGGCGAGCCATAGCTGGTGAGCGCGTCGTAGCCGATAAGGTCTGTGCGCCACTGCATTCCGCCAGGGTTCACGTTAACGAGGAGCGGCGCGTAGCTGGACATGACGATGATGTCGCTGTTGCGCTCCATGCCGGTCATCCATGCGGCGTCGCCGAGAGCGGCGCCAAAGTTGGGTGTGGGGCCGCCCTCGCGGGTCGCCCATTCGCCAACGAATATCTTGGGCCCGTTGCGGTCGGTTTTGTCGTAGTGGTGGACGTCGGCGAAGAACTGCTCCGCTTGTTTGTAATAGTGGTCGTCGATGACGTCGGGCGTGATGCTCTTGACGGGAGTCGTGGCGATGAGCTGGAGTTGCGGGTATTTCGCCTTGATTGCTTTGTAGAACTGCGCGTAACGGCCGTCGTAGCTGCCTGATTTGTCGAATTCGTCTTCGTTGCCGATCTCGACATAAGTCAGAGAGAACGGCGCGGGATGGCCGTCTTTGGCGCGTTCGGCGCCCCACTTGGTGTCAGTGCCTCCGGTGACGTATTCGAGTTCGTCGAGCGCATCCTGGACGTAGGGTTCAAGCGCCGCGCCGGGTTCGATATGGTCCTGCGCCAGCGAGTAGCCGGCATAGACGGCGAGCACGGGGCGCATGTGGAGGTCTTCGCACCACTCGAGGAACTCGAGCAGCCCCATGCCATCGGAAGACTGATAGCCCCATGGGCTTGGATGGGTGGGGCGGTCGACCCACGGGCCGATGGTCTTCTTCCAGTCGAAGCGCTCGGCGATGTGGTTGCCCTCAAGATAATTGCCGCCGGGCAGGCGGAGAAATGCCGGATTCATGGCGGCAAGCTTTTCCATCAGGTCGATGCGAAAGCCGTGTTCTCTACCTTTATAGGTAGGCGGAAAGAGCGAAACGAGGTCGAGCCAAAGAGTGCCCGAATTCTCGACGGAAACAACCAGATGATTGGCTGCCGATGTCGCCACGCTCCCCGTCCTGAGGGTGGCGTTGTATTGCTTCCATTCGGTGCCGACGGCGGGAACGGTTGCGCTGGCGAGAACTTCTCCGGTCGAGTCTTTTACGATGCTGATCCGGACCGGGCCGATCGCGGATGAGTCGGCCCTGGCGTAGAACGATGCCTGATAAGTAGAATCGGGCCGGACGGGGATGCCCCAATAGCCATCGTTCGACACCCCGGCTGCTTCCGATTTTCCTGCCCTCTTCACGGTAAGTTTGAGGCTGCGCGGCTGGGCGGTACTGGGGCCGCTCTTCCGGTCCACCTCGATCGACGCCTGTGCATCTCCCTGGGTGACGGTGACCCAGTGTTCGAGCGCGCCCCAATTTCCCCCGATGGCGCGACTGTTCACGAGCTCGCCATAGAGGCCGCCGTCGTAGGAGTAGTTGATCTCCTCGGTCATCAGGCCATACAGAGTCGGGCTCACCTTACCCACCGGCTTATCGGTTTGAATCTGGAGCGACGCCGTGGGAGACTGTTGCGCCATGAGGGCAGTTGCGACCAACGAAAGTGCGAGAGGGAGAGTACGCGCTGCAATGAGAGGGCGGGACAGAAGCATAGGTTCAAAGGCCTCACGATGGGGAAACGTTTACTCGGGTAATTGTAACGGAGGACGAGCCCGGCATACTCAATTAAAATCGGGAGCGCCTCAGTTCCCCGGTAGGCGTACGGAGTTCTCGGCAATGCGGACTCCGCTCAATCCACTCACGTAGCGAGCAATGCCGCGATAGAGAGATTCCGCGATTCGTTGGCGGTAATTAGGGTCGCGGAGTTCATCGGCATCGTCGGGGTTGGTGAGGAAAGAAATCTCAGCGAGGATCGAGGGCATGTTGGCGCCGATCAGCACCACGAACGGCGCCTGCTTTACGCCGCGGTCCTTCAATCCGGGATTGCCCTGGTCGAGCCCGTCATAGAGATATTTCTGCACATCGGAGGCAAACTCTCGCGATTCGTCGATCTTGTCGTGCAGCGCGATCTTCTTCACCAGGTCGGAGAGCTGATGAATGGATTGCTGCGAGACCGCATTTTCGCGCGCCGCGAGTTCTAGCGACTCGGGTGACGACGTGAAGTTGAGGTAATAGGTTTCCACTCCTCGGGCGCTCGGGTCGGGGCTGGAGTTCGCGTGGACGGAGACGAAAAGATCGGCCTGCGCCTTGTTGGCAATCGCGGTGCGGGTCTCGAGCGGAATAAAGGTGTCGTCGCTGCGAGTGAAGATGACGTCTGCGCCGAGGCGCTGCTTCAACAACTTGCCGAGGCGCAGCGAGACATCGAGCACCACGTCTTTTTCTTCGATGCCGTCGGGGCCGAGCGTGCCGGAGTCGTGGCCGCCATGGCCGGGATCGATGACAATGCGGCCGATTTTCAGCCCGAGGGCGCGGACCATCGAACGGCCGCCGTCGGCCGTCGGCTCGGCTTCATGAATGGTCGAGGAAGTTGCGCTGACAGTTGCGGTGTCGTCAGTAGCCTTGCTGTGTTTTGCGCCACGATTCGTCGTGGGTTTGGCCTGCGCGAGTTCAGGCTGTGAAGCTGGAGTTGTGCCGGCCACGGAAGCGGCGATCGGGGCACTTGTGGGGTGGCTGGTCGCTTTGACGCGGTCCGGCTGGTGGCTTAAGGCTGCAATATCCTGCGAAGCAGTGGCGTCGCCGGAGGAAGACTTCTGACTTGTAAACGCAGTTGTAGCAGTGGATTTCGTCGTCGGCGATGGAAGGGGCGCTGAAGGCACTGGCGTTGTAGCGGGCTGCTTCTTTGGCGCGGATGAGACGGGATTCGCGGTTGCCTGAGATTGGTTTTGCGCCTGGGCGATTTGTTGATTGGCCGCTGTCCCTGGTTTGCGGCCGTGAATGTCGATGATGAGCCGGTACGGGATTTGGCAGCAGGAACGCTGAATAGTCGCTGACGTCACTAACATCGAGGACGACCCGGGTCACGTCGTTGGAAAATTGCGCGACCCGGATGCGCTTGAGAAATCCGTCATCGATGACGCTCACCGATTTGCCGATGAGCTCAGGCGAGAGTCGGGTGCCGTGCAAATCGAAGAAGATTCGATCGGGATCGGGGACGCGGGCCGCTTCGTACTGCACCTCATCGCCGAGGTCGATGGCAACGCGCGTGTAGATCGAGGTTGACCAGTGCCGGACCCCGGTGACTTGAACAAGCTTGCCTTTGCGGCGCGGAGGCTCTGTATAGCTCGATGGCAGGGCAGGCGGTTCGGGTGCGGCCGTCTTCGGACCTTCTTGCGTAGCGACCACGCTCGGGTTCGACGCGGCTGGCACGGAGGCGGCGTGAGTTGGCTGTGACGGCGTCGCTGATGCTTTGATCGGCGGCGGGGTCTTCGCCGTGGGTGTCGGCTGCGCCGCTGTCGTCTCTTGTGACCGGATTGCCGCCGTCAGCACCGTATTCGAATGCTTTTGATGTGTTGCGGGCGTTGGCGTGTTTGCCGAGGCCGGAGTGGATCGCGTCGCTATCGACGCTGGTGCGTTGCCTGAGTGTTTTGCCGCAACCTCGTCGGCATGCAGCGCCTTGAGACTCGCGCGAGCCTCGGCCGCCTCGGCATTATGCGGATATTGTTTCAGGAAATCCTGGTAGGTCGTCTTCGCTTGGGGCCGGTCGTTCAAATCGCGGAAGTAAATGTCTCCCTCGGCGAGCAGGGCGTCGGCGCGATAACGGCTGCCGGGATATTCGCGGCGCAGAAATTCGTACTGGCCGATGGCGTCATGGGAGGATTTCTCGTCGCGAAGAACACGGCCCTGTTCGGCGAGCAGTTGCGCGACGGCGAAGATGCTGGCGTCGGCCTTGGGCGAGGCGGGATCGTCGTGATAGATGGCGCGATAGAGCTCGAGGACGCGTTCGTAGTCGCGCCGGGCGCGCTCGGTATCGGGACGAGATTCGAGCGCTTGCCGCGCGAGTTGGGCCTGAGCATACGGGGATGGCGCAGGCTTGTGCGCAGGCGCGGGGGAAGCGAGGCATGCTGCGGTGAAAATTCCCAGCAACGCGGCTGCGATTGACGACCTCAGACGGTCGGGATGCCGCGCGACGCGGCCTGTCGTTGCCTCGTTGCGGAGGTGGCGGGTGCATTCTCGATTGCGAACGTAGCGCGCCATAAATGCTGGAGAGACTCCCCGCCAGAGACTCTCTCATTATAGGTTTCGGGGAACAGGTAAATCTTGCAAACAGCCTGTCAATTCACGAAGGGAACCTGAAGCTCAACGGGAGGACTGACGGTCGCGGAACACACGGGTTCGCCGAACGCCTTTGGCATCGAGATGTTCAAAGAGACTTCAGAATGTCTTCCCTTACTAACTCCTTTGTGGTCCGTCGTTAAGCGTAGCAAGGCATTCAATGTGCCCGTCTTCAATGGTTTGTGATTTGGTACGGAAAGCCGCTGATGCGAAGGAAACTCCGTATCGATGATGATGTGGCTGCCCGTTTGATGAACGTAGACATAATTCCAATGTCGAATAAGAGCGGAGGCAAAGTCAGCTCCATCCATGTCGCGCGGAGTTTTCATCCTGTCATCAGGACTTCATCTTTCACAAGACGCATCCGCACCACCGACGGCTTTTCGCCGTCGAAATAAAACCCCTCAACGGCGTCCTTGATGTTGACGCGAAGCTCCTCCCAGGTGTCTCCCTGGGTGACGATGCTTTCCGTCAGGCATTCAGCGACGTAGCCGCCGTCCACATCTTCGGTAACCTCAAACATGAGTCCGCTCATGCTTGCAGTGTAGGCCTCTGGCAAAGGCTAGACAACAATCATTCTCACTACAGCAACGACGCGACTACCTCGGGAACACTGGCCAATGCGGCGTCGAGTTGATCGGCGTCTTTGCCTCCGGCTTCGGCCATGTCGGGGCGTCCCCCGCCGGAGCCTCCGACGAGTTTGGCGATGGGCGCGATGATCTTGCCGGCCTGGAGTTTGGCGGTGAGGTCTTTCGTGACCCCAACGATGATGGCGACTTTGCCGTCTTCCTGCACGGAGCCGAGCACGACTACGCCTGAACCGATTTTGTTGCGAAGGTTGTCGACGAGCGTGCGAAGTTGTCCGCGATCGAGCGCGCCAACTTTTTGCGCGAGAACTTTGATGCCTTTGACGTCGACGGCCTGATCGGCGGCGGAGCTTACTGACGATGCTGCTGATTTCATGCGGGCTTCGTCGAGCTCGCGGCGGAGTTTCTTTAGCTCCTCTTCGTTGGCTGCGAGCTTATTGCGGAGCGAGTCTGCTGGTGAAAGCTCGATGCTGGGTGCGAGCTGGTTTGCGAGCTGCGCTACGGCGAAGTCGCGGCGGAATTCCTTGAGCGCTCCTAAACCGGTCACCGCTTCGACGCGGCGAACGCCCGACGAGACAGAGCCTTCGCCGAGCAGCTTGATCGTGCCGATCTCGCCGGTAGCGGCGGTGTGGGTGCCTCCGCAAAGCTCGGTGGAGAAGTCGCCGATCTTGACGACGCGCACCTTCTCGCCGTACTTCTCGCCGAAGAGCGCCATGGCGTGGTACTCGTTGACGGCGACGTCGATGGGTACGTCTTCGAGGGTGACGACGCTGGTGTTCGCGAGCACTTCCTTATTAATGATGTCTTCGATGTCCTGCAGCTCTTCGTCGGCGATCGCGGTGAAGTGAGAGAAGTCGAAGCGCAGGCGATGGTCATCGACCAGCGAGCCGGCCTGCTTGACGTGCTTGCCGAGCACCTCGCGCAGCCCGGCGTGGAGCAGGTGGGTTCCGGTGTGGTTGCGGCGGGTGGCGTTGCGATAGTCGGCGTCGACGACGGTGTCGACCTTGTCGCCGATGCGGATCGGCTGGCGGACGAGCACCTTGTGAGCGAAGACTCCCTGGACGGGCTTGGTCGCGCCGCTGACCTCGGCGACGATGGAGTTGTGATCGTCGGAGTAGAGCCAGCCGATGTCGCCGACCTGTCCGCCGGAGTCGGCGTAGAAGGAGGTTTGGTCGAGGACGATCTCGACTTCTTCGCCGGGCTTGGCTTCCTGAACACCGACTCCATCTTTAATGATGGCGAGGACTTCGGCGCCTTCGACGGTGAGCTGGCGGTAGCCCTCGAAGTCGGTCTTGGGGAGTTCGCGGAAGACGGGGCTGGCGGATTTTTGCGAGCCACCTTTCCAGGAGGCGCGGGCGCGGGCTTGTTCGGCGGCGCGGGCTTGCTCGAAGCCTTCGAGGTCGAAGTGGATGCCCGCGTCGTGGGCGGCGTCGATCATGAAGTCGAGGGGGAGGCCGTAGGTTTCGTAGAGATGAAATGCTTTGCCGCCTGGGAAGGTTATTGCTGTTGCGTTACCTTCAACGCGAACAACGTTCTCGTCATACTCTTCAAACCTTGAGTACCCAGGTTGAGCGGGCTTTTGTTGAAGCTGGTCTGCTCTGAACTCGTAGGTCAATTCGCTGACGGATTTTTGCCACTCCGACAATCCGAGTTTCAATGCACGGTCAAATTGCCTCTCTTCATTTTCTACGACTGTGGCTACGCGATCAGCCGAACCAGCCAACTCCGGATAAGCACCTTGCATCGGTCGCGCACGGCGTAGACCATTTCAAACATGAACGGCTTGTCCTGTCCTAGAAGCCTGCCGTGACGAATTCCTCGACGAAGAATCTTACGCAGCACATAGCCGCGGCCGTCATTGGCGGGCAAGCACCCCATCTGAAATAAGAAATGTCGCCGCGCGAGCGTGGTCGGCGATGATCCGCAGCGAGGCTGAACTAAGCCGCTGTCGCTCGCGATAGAGGAGCAAAGCATCATAGGCAGCGGAATCGGGGGCAGCGTTAAGCTGGCATCTTCGGCCAGGTACTTGTACGCGACGAGATCCGCAGCTCGTTCGATAAGGGGCGTGAACAAGTCGGTTTCAAAATTAGATATCTTGCCTTGCAAGACGGCAGCAGTGCGCTCCAACCCCATGCCCGTATCGATCGATGGCTTCGGCAGCAGATTCAGTGTGCCTGTCGAGTCCCGTTCGAACTGCATGAAGACCAAATTCCAAATCTCAACATAGCGAGCATCGTCCTGCGGGAAGGGCAGATCTTTGTCTGGCGTTTCGGAAGCCTCAATCCCCATGTCATAAAAGATCTCCGAGCACGGCCCGCAGGGGCCGGTGTCGCCCATGGCCCAGAAGTTGTCTTTCATGCCCATGGTGAAGATGCGTTCTTTGGGAACTCCGACTTCGATCCAGAATTGTTCGGCTTCGTCGTCGCGGGGAACTCCGTCGGCGCCCTCGAAGATGGTGACGTAGAGCTTGTCCTTGGGAATGCCGAACCACTCGTCGGAGGTGCAAAGCTCCCAGGCGTAGGCGATGGCTTCGCGCTTGAAGTAGTCGCCGAAGGAGAAGTTGCCGAGCATCTCGAAGAAGGTGTGGTGGCGGCGGGTGAAGCCGACGTTTTCGAGGTCGTTGTGCTTGCCTCCGGCGCGGACGCACTTCTGCGAGGTGGTGGCGCGGTTGTAGTCGCGGCGTTCGTTGCCGAGAAAGACGTCTTTGAACTGGTTCATGCCCGCGTTGGTGAAGAGCAGCGTCGGGTCGTTGTGGGGCACGAGCGAAGAGGAGTGGACACGGCGGTGTCCCTTGGTCTCAAAGAAGCGCAGGAATGTTTCACGGATTTCAGAGCCGGACATGTATCGCATAGGCTGTTCTAGTTTACGTTAGCCCGGTTCGGATGCGCCTTCCCACCCCAGCGAGCAACGACCGCTCGCCGGGGGCCCAGGCATTGCGGCGCGGCTTTCGAAACGAACCGCAGATCCTTCGCTGCGGCCACTGCGCGGCCTTTCACTCAGGATGACGAATTTGTGGTTGGGGCTGGCGCGCTTATGAATCCTTTATGTCTCCTTTAGCCGTGCCTTAGCGGTTTGTTCCTAGCCTTAAGCCTGTGAGCATTTGCGCGCACGAGGAAGTTCGCTGCGCCAAAAATGCTGGACTGGATAATCGCAATGCTGGCTATTCTAAGACGATTTTGGATTTTTGCTTTGATGTGCAGTTTCACGATCTCGGCGCCCAGGCTGGTTGCGGCGCAGTCGGTGGTCGCCGGCGAGGACAACTCGACAATCGCCTCGACAAGTGCGACCTCTGACGCTCCGCAGGCGCAGACCGTGGATCCGGGCAAGGTTTCTCCAGCAACTGGCCCGCAACCGGGGTTCTTTACGCGCTGGGGCAACGCGTATGTGGCTGACTGGCATGGACATTCTCCGGGCACCGATCCTTCGCTGGTGTCGCCGCGCAGAGGCACTCCGCCGCCGATCTTTTCCCCGCCTTATCCGGCGACCGACTGGCCGATCGGCGGCACTCCGCTTATCGGCGCGCCGGATACGCAGACGTATCCGCTGATGCAGGCGGTGAATGAGAACAAATCGCGTGCGAAGTGGTATGGCTATTTCGATATCGGCGCCAATGGATCGTCGAACAATCGCGGCAACGCGTCGAAGGGAATCGCTGCCAACTGGCCTTCGGCCTATGACGAGTTCCCCAATACTGTCGTGCTTGACCAGTTTGCCTTCTACTACGAGCGCATCCCCAATGAGGCGCAGCAGGAGCATTTCGACTGGGGATGGCGATTTACAGGTCTCTATGGGCAGGACTATCGCTTTACAACGTCCAAGGGAATGCTGAGCCAGCAGTTGCTGGTCAAGAATGCACAGTATGGCTTCGATCCGGTGATGTTTTACCTCGACTTTTATGTGCCACATGTTGCGCAGGGGATGAATATTCGGGTGGGGCGGTATATCTCGCTGCCAGACATCGAGGCCCAGCTTGCGCCGAACAACTATACGTACTCCCATTCGATTCTTTATACCTTCGATTGCTACACACAGTTGGGAACCACCGCTACGATCAAGATCAACGATCATTGGACGGTGCAGGGCGGAATCTCACCCGGCTGTGATGTGATGCCGTGGACGACCGACGCGAAGGTGACGGGGAATGCCTGCGTACAGTACACGTGGAGCAATGGAGGCAACGACCTTTATACGTGCGCCAACACGATCAACGACGGAAAGTACGCCTATAACAATCTCTCGGCATATTACGAGACCTGGTATCACCGCATCAACGCGCATTGGCACACCGACACCGAGGGCTGGTACCAGTACATGCGCGAGACGCCGAATATGTATTGGTATAACGGGACCGATCCGGCGACGGGCATCCAGTATGCGAATACCAAGGCGACCCCCTGGCCAGAGGCGCAGAACTATCGGCCTGGAGGCGGGGCGGCGACGCTGAATTTTGGTGCGGTTTGTGGCGATCCGAGACTGCCTGCGGCGCAACAGTCGTCGCGTTGCTATGCGCCAGAGTGGGCGATTACGAATTACCTGGAGCACAACTTCTGGAATAATCAGGCTTCGTTGAATATCCGGAATGAGTTCTTCGACGATATCAAGGGTCAGCGCACTGGAACTCCTGGCCGGTATGAGGAGCACATGGTGGGCTTTGATTTCTGGGTCGGATCGACGATTACCTTCCGGCCTGAGGTCAGCTTTACCAAGTATTACGGACCGTGGGGACTGAGGGCTTTGGATATTGCTCCGGGGTCGGCGGTCTCGAATTTGCAGAATGGGAATTATCAGCAGGGCAAGACGTACGCGGCGACTTTGGCGGCGGATTTGATTTGGCATTTCTGAAAGCTAAGGAGCGGTAAGCTAAGAAGCGGTCAGCGGGAAAGAAGCGAGTCAGCAAGTCAGCGAGTCAGCTGCGGCATCTCAGCCGACTTGCTATTCTGCTTCGGGGTCGATGGTTTCAACGGCGGTCAGAGTCTCGTCGGAAGCATTCCAGCTCTTGAGAATCTTGAAGATGGTTCCCGTGGAGAAGCCTCCGCGCACTAACAGGCGCACGACTCTGGCTGATTCCTTCTCGTTGGTGGGTTGCTTGACTCGCTTGCGCTCGAGGTGTCTGCGAGCCAGCGCTTCTTCACTGACGTTTTCATAGGCACTATCGAGAGTGGCCGAGATGAGCGTCGACTCAACCCCCTTGCGCGAGAGCTCCTGCTGGACGCGGCGCTTGCCGAACTTCTCGTTGTCCTGACGGAGACGTGTGTATGTTGCCGCGTAGGCTGGATCGTCGAGATAGTGGTGCTCTTCGAGTCGAGTGACTACGGCTGCAATCTTGGCGCTGCCCATCTCGCCTTCCTCGACGCGATTATGCATGAGGCGTTTGAGTTCGGTGACCGTTCTCATTCGGCGGCCGAGCGCGGCTATCGCGTAGTCGTAGAGTTGCGTCTCTTCAAGCGGTTCGGGCTTCTTTTTTGGTCGAAAGGTCATTGCGCCGGCTTCGTGTACTGATCGACCCAGTCGTTGACGGTCTTGTACCAGAGCTGGGAGTTTTGTGGTTTCTGTACCCAGTGGCCTTCGTCGGGGAAGTAGAGCATCTTTGACGGGACGTTTTGCCGCTGCAATGTAGTGAAGAGCTGGAAGCCTTCGGAGACGTCGAGGCGGTAGTCGAGCTGGCTGTGAATAACTAAGGTTGGCGTCTTGAAGTTCTTTGCTGAGAGAGCGGGCGACCACTTGCGATACGGATCGAGCAGCGCGGACTTGCCGTAGTAGTCCCAGGGCTTGCCTTTGAACTCCCACTCGTTGAACCAAAGCTCTTCGGTTGTGCCGTAGGCGGAGATCGGGTTGAACATGCCGTCGTGGGTGACGATGCATTTGAAGCGGTTGGTGTGGCCGAGGATCCAGTTGGCCATGTAGCCGCCGTAGCTTGCGCCGAGGGCGCATTCGCGGGTCTTGTCGATGTAGGGGAAGCTGCGTTCGGCGTAGTCGAGGCCGCGCATGAGGTCGATGTAGGGCTTGCCGCCCCAGTCGCCGTTGACTCCGTCGACGAAGGCCTGGCCGTAGCCGGTCGAGCCGCGCGGATTGATCATGATGACGACGTAGCCGTTGGCGGCGAGCAGTTCGGAGTTCCAGCGATAGCTCCAGGAGTCTCCCCATGCGCCTTGCGGGCCTCCGTGGATGAGGAATTTTACGGGGTATTTCTTGTTGGGGTCGAAGTTGGGTGGCTTGATGATGAAGCCTTGGACTTTGACTTGGCCGATGGAGGGGAACCAGAAGGAGTCCATCTTGGGAGGTCGAGTTGGGATAGAAGCGCTCGGTTTAGATGTGTGATCTCTCGTCATTCGAGCAATTCGAGCGCGGGTCGCGCCGAGTGGTATCGGCTTAGGCATGGGGCTCTGGACCGCGGGGCTTCGCATAGGGTCGCTTCTGACGAGCCACTTCATGTGTTCAGAGATCGAGCGACATCATCGTCGGCCGGGAATCGCACTGTCATTCGAAGACCGCAACAAGCTGTGTTGCCATTCAGGCGAAGAGGATGTAGATCGCCGAGACTCGCTCGGTCATGATTTGCCGTTATCGAGCATTCTGCGCATCCCCATGCTCTAGACTGGATCGAGAAAATCGGTCCCTGTCCCTGACCTCTCCTGCTAGTGAAGTACAGGTCGATGGAATCTGGCGACCATGCGAACTCATCCACCCAGCGATCGAACTTCGGCAGCACGTCCGTGATTTGCTTCGATTGCCGGTCATAAAGCATCAGCCGGAACTTATCGCTCTCATATCCGGCCCGCGCCTGCGAGCGGAAGGCAATGTATTTGCCGTCTGGCGAGTACGCAGGGCTGAAGTTGCCTCCTAAGCTTGTCGTGATCTTGACCGCCTTCGCATTCGGATTGTCGAGGCGCAGGGTGAAGATGTCGACGTGGGTGCTGATGGCGGGCACGGGGTCGAGGTTTTCTTCGAAGGCGATCTCTTTGCTGTCGGGGGCGAAGGCGTAGGCGTCGGGGCCTCCGAGGGAGAAGGGCGGGACGTCGTGGGTGTCGCCGGGATTGAGGTCGCGGGGAGTTCCTCCGGCGGCGGGGACGAGGAAGAGATGGCTGCGCTTGTCGCCGGTGAAGGCGTTCCAGTGGCGATAGAGGAGCGTGGTAAAGATCTTCGCCTTCACCTTGGAGGCGGCCTGCTCTTCGTCGCGGGTTTTGTTGCAGGCGTCAGGGTCGGGCGTCGTGGCGCAGTCGGGATAGACGGATGAGGTGAAGAGGATGCTCTGTCCGTCGGGCGACCAGGTTGCTCCGTCGGCTTCGGTCGAGATGCTGGTGAGCTTGTGGGCTTCGCCGATCTTGCCGGTCGCGGTATCGAAGTCGGCCAGGTAGATCTGCTGGCCTTCTTCGCGGGGGCTGAGGAAGAGAATCTGTCTGCCGTCGGGGGAGAAGCGTCCTCGGCTTTCGCCGGCGAGCGAGGCGGTGAGGGCGACTTCTTTGCCTCCGCTTGCCGGGATGATCCAGAGATGCGAGGTTTTGGTGTTCTTCTCAAGATCGACGTCGGTGGCGGAGAAGAGCACCCATTTGCCATCGCGCGAGAGGTCGATGTCGCCGAGGCGGCGCATCTTCATCAGGTCTTCAAAGGTCATGGGACGGCGGGTCTGGCCGTGAACGGGCGTGATCGCGAGGGCGAGGACGAAGACGGCTGCTGCAATAGTGTGGAGCGATTTCATTGCAGCTTAGTGTACTGGGTTTGTCCACTTAATGAGTGGACTTCCGGCTACCGCTTCGAGTTCGATTCGTTGACGATGAGCCGGTCGACGGTCAGCTCTCCTACATGCAGGCTGGCGATGCGTCCGCGATGCACGACAAACTTGCGGATGGCGAGGGCGCCGATGGCCATGCTCCCGATGGCGACCGCGCCTGCAGCTACTGCTCCTACTGCGGCAGCTCCGGCGGCGATTACGATGCCCTTGGTTCCGAGCGAGAGCAGTCTGGACTGGAGGGAATGATCTTTTGCGGACATGATGACCTCGGGAAGGTTGGATGTCTGGGAGGGATAGCGGTTCTACGGGTGTCGAGGGATCATTCTCCGTCGATGTCAAACTCGGGGACGGGGATGCTGCCGATGCGGCTCTGATGCACTACGAACTTTCGCATGATGAGGCCGCCCATGACCAGGGTGCCGATGGCGAAGACTCCCGCAACGGCAGCGCCCACGGCGGCCACGCCGATGGCGATCCGCAGAGCTTTATTTCCGGATGAACGCATATTGGGTTGGGTGGGACGATTTTCTGCGGACATTGCGACCTCGCGGGTTGGATGCTGGTATGGCGAGGATAGCTCATGCTGTAGATTTCTCGGCTTGCTCGATCGATTCGGCGTGATAATCGAAGCATGGCGACGGCGACATTCACTCCGGTGGAGACCTACCTCCGCTCTTCTTATGAGCCGGATGCGGAGTATGTGGATGGTGTAGCCGAAGAGCGTCCGGCGGGTGAGCACGATCATGCGGCTTGGCAGAAGGCGATTTTGCTCTGGTTTGCCAAGCATGAGCAGGAGTGGAACATTGAGGTCTTACCCGAATATCGGATCCAGGTGTCGCCCACGCGATTCCGCGTACCTGATGTGGCGGTGATGGACTTCAGTCTGCCAGCCGAGCCGATCGCGACGCGACCTCCGATTGCAGTCTTTGAGGTGCTCTCGCCCGAAGACACTGTGCACAGGGTTCGGCGCAAGCTAGCCGACTACGCGAAGATGGGAATTCCGCAGATATGGGTCATTGATCCTGAGGATGGCGCGAGTCTTCGCTATCTGGATGGGGAGTTGCTGCGGGGTGAGGTTTTTGAGGAGCCTTCGCGGGGGATTTCTTTTCGGATTGAGGAGATTGGGAAGCTGGTTCGGCGGTAACGCTTGTGGTATGACGCGAAACGTTATACTCTAATGTCTCGGTGATCAAGCATTTCAGCGACGACGACACCGCCGACCTGTTTGAAACGAGACGAAGCCGTCGCTGGAAGAGCATCGAGTCAGTCGCTTTACGCAAGTTGGACCAGCTGGATGTTGCGGTCAGTCTCAACGATCTGCGGGTTCCACCCGGAAACAGGCTGGAGGCATTGTCCGGCGACCGCAAGGGACAGCACAGCATAATCAACGATCAATACCGGCTCTGTTTCGTCTGGACCGACGACGGAGTCCGCGATGTGGAGCTTGCCGATTACCACTGATCGGCGAAACATGGGTGTCCACTCGACCCGCGTGAGGGGGGAAATCATGGCGCGCAGTCGTCCTGCGAATGGATGGAAGTTAAGGCCCCACGACGCATCCGGGCGTGATGCTGCTGGAGGAGTTCCTCAAGCCTTTAGGGATCAGCCAGAACGAGCTAGCGCTGAAGATCAGGGTGCCGGCGACGGATTGGAGAGATTGTGCATGGGCGGCGCGCGGTGACGCCGGTCACAGCGATTCGGCTGAATCGCAAGAATGACTGTCGGGATGGTGAGATGCGGGTGCGATTGAGCGGGAGGTTGAGGTTTATGGTACGCTTGGATCGGTATCCGAAGTTTCGTTCTGAAAGACAGGTTGATGCGACCTGGGCACTAGGCCCGGTCGGGCTTTCAATTTTAGGAAGCATGCAAATTCGGTGCAAGGGCCGATGCGAAGATGGCATTGAATCGATCAGGATTGCGATTTCGCGGAGGGAGTTGCTGCGTGGAGAGGTTTTTGAGGAGCTTTCGCGGAGGAGGGTTGAGGACTTGCTAGGGTTCGTCGGAAGAACTGCAGAACGAGGTGGCATTCAGAATCGATAAGCTGCAGTCTCTCAATCATTCATGACAGCGAGATCTGAGGGTCAGATAGAAGGTCGTTTACTAGTAATTTCCATCACAATTTCCGGGATCAGGATGCAGGTTACCTCGTTGTACCAATCTCTTCTTGCAGGGATGTAAACGCTAGTCAGTCGATCTCAGTCGACCGTTATACTTCGTTACGGTCAGACGTGTCATCTAACGAGTTCGAATATCGTTGATGCCATCTAATAATCATTCCAACCGAATCGTGTCGCATAGCGAACGCCTGACCAGGATTGATTTCGTGTTCGATCAAACGTTGCCCTTAGCACTGCTCCGCACATCCTCTACAAGGAGCTCTCTGCCTTGTCTAAAACCCTGCCAATGCCCTCGCCATATCTCTTCCAGCTTTTCTCGCCTATAGCTCCCGCTTTTATCATCGGCAAGGCTGATAGTTGGTTCCGAACGCAGCTTGATAGCGCCTATTGCCTGATCAAAGAAAAATCACTAGTTGAAGCGACCTGGGTTTTCGGAGCCAAATCGGCGGTTTTGGCGGGATAACCATCAGAAAAAATGAGTTCCACTTTGAAGACAAGCCCTGAAAGCAGTCGCCTCGCTGTCCAAGGGTGTTACCCCATCTCTCTATATAGAACAACGTTGACTCTGCTCTCTTCAAAAAAGGGTTGGCGCATTGACTCAAGGCCATCTGTGCCAGCGAGTTCTTCTTGATTGTGGGGAAAGAAAAACACGCTGAATCCCTTAGAGTTCATCGTATAGAGCTTGTGCGAGGGCGAGGTCCTGGACCAAGAACGATATGGCAACATCGTATCTTGGGTCCTCAGGCCGCTTTTCATTCTCAACCATGATCTGCCAGCATCTGCGCACCTAGATGAACAGGCAGCGGGCTCTAGTTACCCCCTAGCCCGCTCAATCGCCGTCACCACAGCTTTGGCTTTATTCACCGACTCCTCATATTCCTTCTCAGGCACGGAATCTGCGACGATTCCGGCTCCGGCTTGGATGTAGCCTTTTTTGCCTTTGAGGAGCAGGGTGCGGATGGCGATGCAGCTGTCTAAGTTGCCGGAGAAATCGGCGTAGAGGATGCTGCCTCCGTAGATGCCGCGGCGGGTGGGTTCGAGCTCTTCGATGATCTCCATGGCACGGATTTTGGGGGCTCCGGAGAGGGTGCCGGCGGGGAAGCAGGCGCGGAAGGCGTCGACGGGAGTTAGCTCCGCGCGCAGCTTTCCCTCGATCGCACTTACTAAGTGCATGATGTGCGAGTAGCGCTCGATGAACATGAAGTCTTTGACGCGGACGGAGGAGAATTCGCTGACGCGGCCGACGTCGTTGCGGCCGAGATCGACGAGCATGAGGTGTTCGGCGCGTTCTTTTTCGTCGGCGAGCATCTCTTTGCCGAGGCGGATGTCTTCGGCTTCGTCGACGCCGCGGGGGCGGCTGCCGGCGATGGGGCGGTATTCGACGGCGCGCTGTTTGACGCGGACCAGGAGTTCGGGTGAGGAGCCGATGATGTGGGTGACTTCTGGCTTGCCCTTTCCGGGTTTGCCGTCGGAGCTGGGTTTCTTTAGTCCGAAACGGAGGAAGTACATGTAGGGCGACGGGTTGACGATGCGCAGCGAGCGGTAGATGGAGAAGGGATCGACTTCGGGCTCTACTTCAAACCGCTGTGAGACGACGACCTGAAAGATGTCTCCGGCGGCGATGTATTCCTTCGATGTAGTGATGGCGTTGAGGAAATGCTGCTTCTTGCTGCTGGGTTTGACCTGTAACCTGCCGGTTGCTTTGTTCGCCTTTTGCTTTGGCAGTGGTTTGGCGAGTTTCTTTTCGAGGCGGTCGAGGCGGTCGATGGCGTCTTCGTAGGCGGCTTTTGGTTTCATGTGCGAGAGGTCGGCAGTGACGATGAGCAGGATGGCCTTTTTGACGTGATCGAAGGCGAGAACCTCGTCGAAGAACATGAGGCAGGCGTCGGGCATGCCGAGGTCGTCTTTGGCGAGGGTGGGCAGGCGTTCGATCTGGCGGACGACGTCGTAGGTGAAGAAGCCGACGGCTCCGGCGGTGAAGGGCGGCAGGGCCGGCAGGCGCGCTGGGTTGTGGCCGTTGAGGGCGTCTTTGAGGAGGGTGAAGATATCGCCTTCGAATGATTTTGTTTTGCCGCTTTCGGTGACCTCGATCGATTTTCCCCAGGCGACGATTTTCTTGTAGGGGCCGACGCCGATGAAGGTGTAACGGCCGACGCGTTCGCCGCCCTCGACAGATTCGAGCATGAAGCATTCGGGCTCGCCTTCGGCGAGGCGGAGGAAGGCGGAGACTGGGGTTTCGAGATCGGCGGTCAGGCTGCGGTAGACCGGGACTAATGTGTGTGCGGAGGCGAGTCGTTCGAAGTCTTTGCGGAGGGGCAGACTCGACGATTGGGGAGCGGCCATCTTGAAGTCATGGTACATGAGCCCAGAGGCGTCGGGCACAGGCACAGGATCGATAACAAGTGCGAAATTATGTGCAACAAATTGGGCGAGCTTTAGAATTGCATTTTCTCAATCTGAAATTTCCTGAGGCGTGCGCTTGACCACGGAAGTCCGCTCTGACGTCGATCTGGATGCGCCGCCGGGGCGGGACTTGGCTGCTCCGCAGCGCTTCTTCTGGATCGTGTTGCCGTATGCGGTTTATATCGGCTTCACGACCAATGGTGGGTTGTCGCTGTTGTTGCGGCAGGTGGGCATGTCGGTCGAGCAGGTGGCGAATGCCATCGCTTTGTTGGGAATTCCGTCGTCGATCTATTTCTTGTGGAGTCCGCTGGCTGATCTTTGGGTTTCGCGGCGGGCGTGGTATTTGCTTTCGACGCTGGGCTCGGCGGCGGCGCTGGCATTGGGCTCGTTTCTGCTTTATCGCAATGCGCAGCTTGCGGTTTGGGTGTATTTCTGCGGGCTGGTCTTTTGCATGCTGATCTCGTCGGCCTATGGCGGGCTGATGGCTTCGATGCTGACTCCGGGGAGCAGGACGCGTGGTGCGGCGTGGGCGCAGGCGAGCAATCTTGGCGGCGGGGCGATTGGGCCGGGGCTGATCCTGTGGCTGGCGTTGCATCTCAAGGCTCCGCTTTGGGTGCCTTTGGCGACGCTGATTCTGGTTGTTCCGGGGCTGATTGTGCTGACGCTTCGGGAGCCTGCTCGACATGCGAGCGTGAGCTTTGGCGAGCATCTGCGGCGGGTTGGACATGAGCTCAAGGAGACTTGTCTCACTTCGAAGAATTTCTTTGGGCTGCTGCTGTTGCTGGCTCCTCCGGGTGCTGGGGCGCTGATTGGATTGTTGCCGGCTATCTCTCCGGACTATGGGGTTGCGGGTTCTTCGGTGGTTTGGATCAATGGCGTTGGTGGCGGTTCGCTGATGGCGCTGGGCTGCCTGGCTGGTATGTGGGTACCGCGATTCGATCGGCGTATCGCTTATGCACTCGCGGGTGCTTTGAATGCGATTCCGGCGTTCTATATTGCTTTTGCTCCGGCGAGTTATCGGGTCTATATGGTTGGCACTGTTGTGTATCTCTTCACGATCGGATTTACTTCGACGCTTTCGATGGACTTGGTGTTGGATATTGTGGGTGCGGTGGGGAAGAGCGGGAGTTTGCGGTATTCGATTCTGACTGCGTTCTCGTATGTGCCGATTGCGTATATGACGTGGATCGAGGGGCTGGCTTCGCACCGGTATGGTTTTCGCGGAGTGCCGATGGTAGAGGCGCTTAGTTGCTTGTTTGATCTTCCGCTGATTCTGCTTTGGATATTTTGGCGAAGAAGGTTGGGGTCCGGGAATAAGGTGTGCCTGCCTAGACCCTCCCCCTTGATAAGGGATCGTCAACGCTCACGAGAAAAGCCCTGTGCAGTCTGCCGAGCTGGCCCTGGAAAACGGCGAGGACCGCTGCTCCGCGTTAGGATTGCCGATCGGACTTCAGATCGCCGGCGTTCCCTTCTCGGAGGTTGAAGATGCCGACAGCACCTGCAATGGTGAGATCACGATTCAAATGGCAAACGCAGGCCACATGCAGCGCACGCAGTGACAGGATCCCGTCTCTTCCCCCCAAAAACAGTTGCTTTCGCTCGGACATCAACGAGCGCACAGCCTGATGAGAACATGCAGCGGCGCCGCAACTTATTGCAGATAAGCGGGTTAAAGTATCTGGATCGTTCTGGAGGAACCCACGTCGGTAACGTCTTGAGTGACCTTCGATGGTTGCCGCGTGGTTTCGGGGAGGCCTATACTCAGATCGTTTGGCTGATTGCCGCGTGCGGTGCTTCCGCGGCGATGTTTTGAGGATTGCAGGGCCATGGAGATCGCCCCGAATTCGCAGTTCTGCCACCTGGTACGCCCTTCGTTAGGAGAAGATGCGGCGGCCGGAATGAAGCAACCGACATTGGAGAGATCATGGCAACAATTACGCTCGAGCAGGAGATCAATCCCTGGGAAGCCCAGGCTGCTCGATTCGACTATGCGGCAAAGAAGTTAAACCTGGATGACGGCATCTGGAAGATCCTGCGGTACCCCAACCGGGAGATCATCGTTCACATCCCGGTGATGATGGATGACGGACACATCGAAGTATTCACCGGCTTTCGCGTGCAGCATTCAGTGGCGCGGGGCCCGGGCAAGGGCGGGATCCGCTATGCGCCGGAGGTGACTCTGGATGAGGTTCGCGCGCTGGCGAGCTGGATGACGTGGAAGTGCGCGGTGGTGAATATTCCTTTTGGCGGCGCGAAGGGTGGAATCATCTGCAATCCGCACGCGATGTCGAAGGGCGAGCTGGAGCGGATGACGCGGCGGTACACCTCGGACATTATCGAGTTCATCGGGCCGGAGAAGGACGTTCCTGCGCCGGATGTGAACACCAATGATCAGACGATGGCGTGGATCATGGACACCTATTCGATGCATATGCGGCAGACGGTGACTGCGGTGGTCACGGGGAAACCGTTGTCGATCGGCGGTTCGCGTGGACGGCGCGAGGCGACGGGGCGGGGCATCGCGACGGTGTGCGATGAGGCGCTGAGTTATCTGGGTATTCGGCAAGAGGGCTGCAGGGTGATCGTGCAGGGTTTTGGAAACGTTGGTTCGAATGCGGCCAAGCTGATGTATGACCGCGGCTACAAGATCATCGGCATCGCCGAGCACGATGGCGCCCTTTACAACGCGAATGGCATCGATGTGTGCGCGCTGATCGACTATAAAGGCCGCAACGGTACGGTGCTTGGCTTCAAGGGCGCCGAAGCGGCTGATTCCGATGAGCTGTTGCTGGATGAGTGCGAGGTGCTGATTCCAGCTGCGACGGAGAATGTGATCACCAGCCGCAATGCAGACCGCATCAAGGCGCGGATCATCTGCGAAGGCGCGAATGGCCCGACCACGGCGGTTGCGGATGAGATTCTGGCGGACAAGAAGATGTTTGTGATCCCGGACATTCTGGCGAATGCGGGTGGCGTGACTGCTTCATATTTTGAATGGGTGCAGGACCGTCAGGGTTATTTCTGGAATGAAGCGACGGTGAATGAGCGGTTGGAGGCGATCTTGCGGGAGAGCTTTGACGATGTGGTTCGCTACGCGGAAGCGCACAATGTGAACAATCGCATTGCGGCGTACATGCTGGCGATCGACCGGGTTGCTTCGACGATCAAGGAGCGGGGGATTTACGCGTAGGCGGCCATTTCCCTCAGCAGGCTGAAGCCGCATTGGTGTTGGGCTGCTCATGGCGGGGCTGAAGCCATGCCCTCGCGGATTGAGAATTGTTCATTAAGTTCAGGGAGCGCCGCTTGTGCGCTCTCTTTTTCTTTTAAAGGCTCTCATGTGTCGCGGTGCCGTCGCCGGGCGGCGCGGCGAGGATTCGATAGAGTGTAGACCGGCTGATGCCGAGCAGTTGTGCGGCGCGCAGCTTATTTCCGCGGGTCGACGCAAGGACCCGGGTCACATGATTCCGGATCGCCCGATCGAGGTTGAAGTCGTCGTCGTTGGCGCTCGCGCAGCTTCCGCCTGGCTCGACGGGGCGCGCGGTCGCAGTCAGTGGGGGGAGGTCGATCGGCCGGATCCATTGACTTTCGGTCTCGAGTGCGGCGGCGTTGATCGTCTCTTCAAGTTCTCTGACGTTGCCAGGCCAGGAGTGGCGAAGCAGCGGGGCAATGGTTCCCGGTCCGAGGCCGCGCACCGGCTTGCCGCAAACGCGGGCGAAGCGCTGGATGAAGACCTGGGCCAAAAGGGGGATGTCTTCGCGGCGCTGGGCGAGCGGTGGAAGATGGAATCGGACCGAGCAAAGACGCGAGGCGAGGTCTTCGCGGAATTGGATGGGACCGTCGGGATTTCGCAGGGAGACCGAGGTCGAGAAGACGACCTGTGCGGGGAGGCGATTTTCGCGGCCGGGTGGCTCGTAAGCGCTACCAGCGCCGGCGAGCGTATGCCGGACACGGAATTGCTGGTCATCGAACCAATGCAGGAAGTCGGCGAGGACCTCCTGTTGAGCGGGGGAGAGTTGATGGGCGCGGTCGAGAAAGAGCATTCCGCCGTGCGCCTTGAGCAGGACTTCCCTGGACCAACATGGATTCCTGTCAAAAGCGATTATGGAGGAGACCGCTGCCGGGGTTTCGGGGGCAAAGAACTGGACGGCGGGGCAGGGAACGAAGGGGCCCTCCCGCGCTGGACCGGTTGCATGCAGGGCCCGGGCGGCGAGGGTGCGTCCGGTGCCCTCTTCTCCTTCGATCGTGGCCAGGGTCAAATGGGGGGCCATGCGCTGCATCTGCTGGATGAGGCGGCGCATCGCCGGACTGCGCCCGACAAGTCCGTGAAGGCTGGGATAGTCTTCAAGCTCGCTGGAGGAAAAGACGGCGGGCGAGTGCGGCGGCTGATGCTTGTGGAAGACAGAGGTCGATGCCGGACCGGAGGCTTCGTCGAGCGCGGACGATCCCAACGCGGCCGTCGTACTCGATGCCGAGGTCGATGCCATCGTTTCGCTAACCATCCAGGAGTGTGTACCGATGCCCCGACTCCGCTACGGCATCAAGGGAGAGAGGTCGCCGGCCATTGAAGTTATCGGCAATTGCTGGAATAAGTTGACTTAGAGCTATAGGCAGCTCGCTGGCTTTATTTATGCGCGCTCAGTGGGGATTTCTTAGCGGAAGGGACGGCCCTTGACGATGCCCTGGCCTTCGCGGAGGGTAATGAGCTGATTGGCGGCAAGGGCGTGGAAGCTTTCGGTGAGGCCGAGAGGCCAGCGAACTTCGATGTCGGCGGTAGTCGCCGCGCCTAAGCCGAAATGGAGGCGGGGGTCGTTCGAGGAAAGATAGCTGGCCTGGCTGAGGACCTCCTGCACCTGGATCTTGCCCCCATAGCGCACTACTACGCGCGCGCCGATCGCACTGCGGTTGCTCTTGACCCCTTCCAGGCGCACTTTGATCCAGTGGTTTGCCTGAGGGTGCGTCGTTACGGAGCAGGGACGGCGGCTCGTTCTGGTTGAGGATGAGAACGTCCAGATCGCCGTCGTTGTCGAAGTCACCGAAAGCGCAGCCGCGGCTTTGGTGATGGGCTGAGATTCCGGGGCCGGTTTCGTCGCCAAGCTCGACGAAGGTGCCGTCGCCGCGATTGCGGAAGACGAGGCGAGGGTCTCGCGCGGGGTATTTGGGGTAGACCTTTTCTAGTTCGGGTGCGATGGTACCGCAGACGACCAGGATGTCGGGGTAGCCGTCGTTGTCGAGATCGGTGATTCCGCAGCCCCAGCTTATGAAGCGCTGCTCGAGTTGGAGACCGGATTTGAGGGTGACGTCTTCGAATTCGCCTTTGCCGTTGTTGTGGTAGAGCCCGGAGGCCTGGTGCTGAAAGTGGGTCTTGAGGATGTCGGTGTGGCCGTCGAGGTCGTAGTCGCCGAGACCAATGCCCATGCCGCTCATCTCCTGGCCGTCGGCGCTGACGGCGACGCCGCGGAGCAGGCCCTCTTCGCGAAAGGTGCCGTCGTGGTTGTTCATGAGCAGCAGGCTGGGCGTTGAGTCGCAGGCAATGAAGATGTCGGGCCAGCCGTCTTCATCGGCGTCGAAGGCTGAAACGCTGAGGCCGTAGGTGCCGGCGACGGCGGCGATGCCTGATTCTTTGGAGACGTCGGTGAAGGTGCCATTGCCGTTGTTGCGGTAGAGATAGTGGCACGCGGTGCGGAGTCCGCGGGGACCGCACAAGACGGGGACGCCCTCGTATCCGCAATTGGGCATCGCGAGCGAGGGCTTCGGAGTGGTTGCTAGATCGATGTCGACGTAGTTGGAGATAAAGAGGTCGAGCAGTCCGTCGCGGTTGTAGTCGACGAAGGTGCATCCGGTGCCGCAGGGGGTGCCCGGCTGGAGCAGTCCTGCCTTTGCCGTGACATCGGTGAAGGTTCCGTTGCCGTTGTTGTGGAAGAGGCGGTTCTGGCCGTAGAAGGTGACGAAGAGGTCTTCGAAGCCGTCGTTGTTGTAATCGCCGACGCAGACGCCGCTGGCCCATCCGGAGCTGAGGAGGCCGGCTTTTTCGGTGACGTCGGTGAAGGTCCCGTTGCGATTGTTTTTGTAGAGGCGGTTGGTTGCGCCCGCAGGGACATCTTCGACGTGGCGGCCGCTGGTGAGGAAGATATCCATCCAGCCGTCGTTGTCGTAGTCGAAGAAGGCGCAACCTCCGCCGATGTTTTCGATGATGTAGGTGGCATGGTCTTGATACCCGTAGACCATGGGTTGGGTGAGGCCGGCGCTGGCGGCGATGTCGGTGAAGCGGGAGAAGGGAAGCGGCCAGGCTTGCGGTTTGGTCTGCTGTGGCATCAAAGCCCGGAGATTGTGCGGAACGAACGTGCAGACCGCGGCGGCAGAAGTGCGGCCTAGCAGCTTACGACGAGTCCAGTTGGGCGATGGCATTGGAGATAGTTTAGCGAAGGGATGGATCTTCCCTGGTCGCGCCGCGATTCATCGAAGTGAAATGAATATTTCCATTGGAGTCCATCAAGTAGCTCCGCCTGCTACCGATGCGGTATGTCACCGGGCGTGCATCGATAGAGTAATCCAGAACTGCGCCAGCTTGATCTTGCAGGTTCCCGATGATCCGATAGCCGTATGGTCCGTTCCACGACAGCACGTCTGAATTCAATCTGGCGCCGAGAGGCAAGCCCAGCTGGGAGAAGGTGCCAGCATAGGAACCATGATCCTTCCTGTAGTTTTCCTGAATAGTGTGCAGAGCGAACAGACCCGCTACTGCTCCCGATTCGTAGTGGTGCGTGTATTCCTTCCAGTAATAAACGCCCCATCCAAGCACGAAGCAAAAAAATGTTGCGCATACGAGCGCCGCAGAAACGATAGCCGTTTTTCGCCTGAGAATGCTGGTGGTGTTCACGGAAGCCTTTGACCGAAGTAGTTGGTTACAAATTCATCAGTTTCAAGTACGAAGACGTGATCGGCACTCAATCAGGGATGCTGCGTCCCATCGGGCCTGGCGGCGGGGCGATTGAGCTGCTGAGCGAGCGCTTGTGCCTGGGTGTTCGCCGGATCGAGCCGTAGCGCGGTCTTTAGCGCCGCCTGGGCTTCTGATGTTTTCGATTCGGCTGCGAGGGTTGAAGCGAGACCGATCCACGCGGTCGTCATGCTGGGGTCGGCTCTTACGGCGATGCGGTACTGTTGCTCGGCGGCGGCCTGGTTGCCGGAGCGTGCCTCGAGTGCGCCGAGCTGCTGGCGCGCGGGAGCGTATGCGGGAACCTTCTCGATGATTCGTTCGAGGACCGTGCGTTCGTCGGCGAGGTTGCCGTCGGCGTCGAGGGCGAGCGCGAGCTTGCAGGCATAGAGGGCGTTTGCGGGCCATGCTTCGAGGGCGTCGCGATAATTCTGAATTGCGGCTTTGCGGTCGCCGGACTGCATCTGCTGATCGGCCTGGGCGGCTTTGCTTCTGGCGAGGGTGCGCTGCTCCTTGTCCTGTTGGGCTTGTTGGTAGATCTTCATTTGGCTCGCGGCTAGATCGGTTTCGCCGAGAGCTTTGTAGACATTGGCGAGGTCATAGTGGATTTCCGGACTGTTCCAGCCGAGTTGAATCGCCTTCTCGAATTGTTCGCGCGCCTCGGCGGGCTGATGCAGCCGGGCGAGGGCGACTCCGTAGTTGTAGCGGCAGTCGGCGTGGTTGGGATCGAGCTGGACTGCTTCTGCGAGGTGGACCTTGGCTGCGGCGTAATCTCCGCCTTCGCGCTCGAGCAGCCCGTTGAGGTAGAGGACATCGAAGTTGTGCGGCGCCCGAGCGAGGAGCTTCGCGCCGAGTTGTGCGCCTGTATCCTGCTGGTCATTCACCGCCAGGACGCGGAAGTAATCGATCTGGGCTTCGAGATCGCCGGGATGCAAGGCGAGCTGCTTCGCGAGAAGGCTGGTGGCAATCTCGTGCTGGTCCTGGCTGAGGTAGATCAGGGCGAGAGTGTTGGCGAGATTCAGAGACGAGGGCGAGGCATCAAGTGCCGCGGTCAGGGTCGCCTTGGCTTCGTCGAGCTTGCCCATGCGCTGGTAGGCAAGCGCCAGGTCGATAGCGAGATTTTCGTCACGGGTTGCGGGACGAAGGAGCTGGACGACTCCGGGGAAATTGCCGGAGGCGAGGTAAGATTTCGCGACACCGTCGAGCGCTTGCGCTGAGGTGGGGTCGATATCGAGCGCGGCTTGCCACTCGAGGGCCGCCTCTGGTCTCCGGCGGAGCTCTTCGAGTGTGGTCGCGAGCAAGAGGTGGGTTTGCAGCTCGTTCGGGTTGAGGCGGACCGACTCCTGCAACGCGGAGACGGCAGGCTCCGGTTGGCCGGCGAAATACAGATTGAGGCCGAGCATGTAGGCGAACCTGGCCGAGGCCGGCTCAAGCTTAAATGCCGAGGCCCATGCCTGCGCCGCGCATGCGTGCTGGTCGTTATCGCCAAAATACTGGCCGATTGCGGCGTAGTTTGCGGCGGAGGGGCGGGCGTGGAGCTTCGCCTGCAATTGCGCGGGCGGTGTGCACTCCGCGGCGAGCGCCGCACTGGACGCCAGCCAAAAAGCGGTGAGCACCAAGCGTCGCCGGCCGGCTAAGGACTGAATCATCGCGCCTATCACTGGCGGTCGGGGATGGTTGCCGCCGAGTCTTTCCACTCCAAAGTATATTCTCGTGAAGGCAACAGAACTTTGCCGCGGTTTGAAGCGGCGCGTAGCCGCTCGCTTGAGGCGGCGGAAGATCGAGTCAGCCCTTTATGGAAAGACATCTGCGCAAATCCGATTTCCGGTTGCCGCTACTGGTTGCCGTCTTTTTCTTTGCGGCGAGTGCGGCGATCGCCAACGACCAGAATGGATACACCGGAGTTCCGTACCAGGACAGCCGCTATGCGGGTGGGGCGCAGAGGATTCCGGGGCGGGTGGAGTGCGCTTATTACGACAGCGGTGGCGAGGGCGTCGCGTATCACGACTCGGATGCGAAGAACAATGGGAGCGGAGTTCTGAATCCGGCGGATGGGAGTTATCTGAACCAGTTCCGCATGAATGAGGGCGTGGATGCTTCCTACACGAAGTTTCACGACCAGATCGACAATAGTCCTTACGATGTGGTGCAGCCTGAGGAGAACCAGCTTTATGTTGGGTGGACGGAGCCGGGGGAGTGGTTCAACCTGACGGTGGATGTAAAGAAGGTCGGGACTTACAGCGCCGATCTTCTTTACACTTCGAATCGGGGCGGCACGATTCGAATCGACGTGAACGGCAAGGACGCGACCGGGCCGCTCTCAATCGCCTCGACCTACAATGCGTCCGATCCGATTGCGTGGCGGCAATGGCATCATTGGAACCTTGCGACGGGGATTGCGAAGCTGCAGCTCCCGAAGGGTAAGAGCGTGCTAACCATGCACATTCTGACGGGCGGCAACATGAATCTTGCTTACTTTGAGTTCAAGAAGAGCTAAGGCGAATTGAACAAGAGCCAAAGGGATTTCAAGAAACGCGGAGACGCGGCGCCCTTATTCGCTATGGCCTGCTTTGGTCCCCATTCCCGGACTGCGGATGCGCGAGGACTGCACGTCGGAGGCGATGACGCCGTCGCGGATGTGGACGATGCGGTGGGCGAATTCGGCGATGTCGGGCTCGTGGGTGACGACGATGATGGTGTTGCCGCGATGGTGGAGCTCGTCGAAGAGCGCCATGATTTCGTCGCCGGTCTTGGAGTCGAGGTTTCCGGTGGGTTCGTCGGCGAGGATGATCGAGGGGCGATTGATAAGCGCGCGGGCGATGGCGACGCGCTGGCGTTGTCCGCCGGAGAGCTCGTTGGGCTTGTGGTGGAGGCGGGCTTCGAGGTTGACGGCGCGTAAGGCGTTGGTGGCGCGCTCGATGCGCTCGGCTGCGGGCGTTCCGTTGTAGATCAGCGGCAGCTCGACATTGTGAAGCGCCGTGGCGCGGGCGAGCAGGTTGAAGGTCTGGAAGACGAAGCCAATCTCGCGGTTGCGGATGCGCGCGAGTTCGTCGTCGTTGAGGTCGCTCACGAGGTGATTGTTGAGCCGGTAGGTGCCGCGGCTGGGGGTGTCGAGGCAGCCGATGATGTTCATCAGAGTCGATTTTCCCGAGCCGGAGGGGCCCATGATAGCGACGTATTCGTTATGGCGGATCTTGAGGTTGATTCCCTGGAGGGCGTTGACCTGCTGCTCCGAGCCCATGTCGTAAGTGCGCCAGATGTCTTCGAGAACGATGACATCGCCTTGCGGGACGGTGACGGGCTGGGAGGCATCCACTTCGCTGATCATCTGCACGGCCATTGGTACTCCTGCTTGCTTACCAGTCTACGTATTCCGTCCTGGAGCGGTTCCGGTTTTGCGATCTTGCATACGTCCGACCGCACCTACGGCGACTTCTGAAGAACCCACCTCGGCTTCCAAATTCCATTTGTCTGGACTTTTCTCGGAATCCGAAAAAAGACAGTCCTACGACGAACTGGAGTCGGGATCTTTGACGACCACCGGAGTGGTGTCGATCTTGACCGGCGTGTCGCTCTTCAGACCTCGGAGCACGCGATAGGTACCGGTCACGATTTGGTCGCCGGCGTTCAGCCCGCTGGTTACTTCGATGTCGGTGGTGCCGGTAATGCCGGTGGTGACGGGAACGAAGATCGCCCGCAGTTTGCCGTCGTTCTTGCGCAGAACGAAGACACCCTGTTGAGGTTTCGCCGCCACGACCGGGCTGCTGCTGGCCGAGACGGTGGTGACGTGTCCCTTAGAGTCGACGGCCGGGGGAGTGTAAAGAGTCAGCGCCTGGATGGGGATGGTCAGCACATTATCTTTGCGCGCCGTGGTGATCTTGGCGGTTGCGGAGAGCCCGGGACGCAATTCATCGGAGGTCTGATCGAGGGTGACGACGACTTTGAAGTCTTTCGCCTCTTCGGTGCCGCTGGTGGTCTGGCTGGTCGCGACGCCGGTGGAGCGCAAGAGGGCCTGATCACCGACCTCGGTGACGTGGCCTTTGAATATCTTGCCGGGAAGCGCGTCAACGCTGACATCAGCCGTCTGCCCGAGCGCAACGTTGACGATGTCAGTCTCATCCACCTTGACCTCGGCGGTGATCACCGACATATCGGCGAGGGTCATCATTGTGGAGCCCTGAGCATTCTGAATTCCGACGACGACGGTCTCGCCCTCGCGAACCGGTTCGTTGGTGACGATACCGTCGAAGGGTGCGACGCTTACGGTCTTATTCAGCGAATCTTCATTGCTGCGCAGGGTCGCGACCTGGGTGCCGAGGTGGCCGCGGGCGGAATCGGTCTGGGCTCTGGCCTGGGCGAGAGCCGCGACATTCTGATTGACCGTGGCGACATCCACGTCATAAGCGGACTTCTTGGCATCAAAGTCCTGCTTGGAGACGAGCTTGTCGTTGTAGAGCGAGGTGTAGCGGTCGTAGTCCTGCTTCTTCTGCTCGAGATCGGCCTGGGATTTCTCCAGATTGGCCTTGGCCGTGTTCTCGGCGGCGATGTAGGAGGTGATGTCGGTCTTGGCGGCGTCGATGGCAGCCTTCTGGGCTTCGACGTTGGCCTCAGGCTGCACGTTCTCAACGGTGGCGAGGACCTCGCCGGTCTTTACCTTATCGCCCTCTTTTACATAGAGGTGGGTGATGCGGCCGAAGGCGGTGGCGCCGATGTTGACGTAGGTCTTGGGCTTGATCTGGCCGGTGCCGCTCACGGTGGAAGCGAGGTTCTGGCGAACAACCTGTCCGGCGATGACCTTGGTGTAGCCCGACTGGGCGCGCATAACCGTGAGGCCAATGAGGCCGCCCGCGACCACCAACACCGCAACTGCGATCAGAATCTTCTTTTTCACGCGTCTTTTCCCGTTCCTGTTTGCTGGAATGCGTTACGCTACGGCTTTCCAATGTCAGCGAGTGAGGACGATCGACCCGCCTGCGGCAACCACAGATTGACCGAACCGACCAGGGATCGCTGCCGATCCTAACCCGCTAGATACGAAACTCGAGCCCACAGAGTTCCGCCGCGCTGAAAGTCCGGCGCAGGGAAAGCCGAATGAGCCGGCTTTCTCCGGGCGCCGCAGCGACCATTTTTTAGCGGCTCTCCAAAGAAAATGTGGTTCGTCAAAATGATAACAGGCGCGGGCCCTGATTCGATGCGGCGCTGTGGCAAAGCTGACGGTCGTCGCGAAGACCATTGGACGATGCTGTGAGGGTGTTTCATTAAAGGCAACTAATTCCGTCCAAACAGCTTGAATCCCTGCAGCGGAGGTCTTAAGATCAAGGATGCAGAAGAAGCAGGAGTATCAAGGCTTTATGTCTAAGTCAGTGCGGTCCCATACCTTCCCGAAACGCTTGTTGCCAGGCGTCTCTTCCGCAGCAATTTTGACCCTGGCGCTTGGTACCTTCGCCGCTTCAGGCTGGGCACAGCAGCCGGCAGCAGCTCCGTCAGGAGCGCAGGGCGGCACTACCCAGAGTTCGGCGACCCAGAATCCGCAGCTGGCGCAGCGTCCCGCGGCTGACGCGGCGACCCAGGATTCGAGCCAGAATTCGAGCCAGAATTCGAACCAGGACCCTCTAAACCGGCAGCTCTCCGACAAGGAAAAGTTCAAGCAGCAGAAGGAAGTTCGCGAGGAACTCAAGGGGCCGTACAAGAAGTGGGTGAATGAGGACGTTCACTGGATCATCACCGACCAGGAGTTGAAGGCGTTCAAGAGCCTGAGCAACGATGAGGAGCGGGACAACTTCATCGAGCAGTTCTGGCTGCGGCGCAACCCGAATCCGGATTCGCCGGACAACGAGTTTCGCGAGGAGCACTACCGCCGCATCGCCTACGCCAACGAGCACTTCGCCGCCGGCAAGCCGGGATGGAAGACGGACCGCGGCCATATTTACATTTCGTTCGGGAAACCGGACAGCATCGACTCTCACCCCAGCGGCGGCGCTTATGAGCGGCCGATGGATGAAGGCGGCGGCGAGACCTCGACATTCCCGTTTGAAATCTGGCACTACCGCTATCTGGAAGGCGTTGGCGACAACATCGATCTTGAGTTCGTCGACACCTGCATGTGCGGCGACTATCACTTTACGATCAATCGCGCCGAAAAGGACGCGCTGTTGCACACCCCGGGCGCGGGTCTTACCCAGGCGGAGTCGATGGGCCAGGCCAAGAAAGCGGACCGCTTCAACGGCCAGATGGAACAGTTGGGCACGGGGCCGATGTCGAGTACGAACCAGAGCAAGCAGTTCGACCGCATCGAGTTGATGGCCAAGATAATGGCTCCCCCGGTGATCAAGTACAAGGACCTCGATCTCGAGGCCTATATGAGCCAGCACAAGCTGTTGAATGGGCCGTATTTCCCATTTGATGTGCGCACCGATTTCGTCAAGGTGACGGACGACACCGTGCTGGTGCCGATCACTGTCCAGATCAAGAACCGCGATATCACGTTTCAAAGCAAAGATGGCGTCTCGAAGGGCATAGTCAATATTCAGGGCCGGGTGGCGACGATCACCGGCCGGATTGTGCAGAGCTTTGAAGATACCGTTGAAGTGGAAGAGCCGAGCGAATTGATGGACAAGGTGCTCGACAACTCCAAGGTCTATTGGAAGGCGCTTCCCCTGCGTCCGGGCCGGTACCGGGTCGATATTGGGATCAAGGACGTGAACAATCCCGATCATGTCGGTATCTGGGGACAGGGAATCCTGGTTCCGAAGTTCGATGACGATAAACTTTCCGCCTCGTCGCTGATTCTGGCCGACAAGATGGAGCGGGTGCCCTCGAAGCAGATTGGCACCGGCAACTTCATCATCGGCAACACGTATGTGCGGCCTCGCGTGATGCAGACGGAGGCTACGCCGGCATCTTTCAAGCGCGATCAGAAACTGAATTTCTGGATGCAGGTGTACAACCTTGGCATCGACGAAAAGAGCCGGCAGAACGACGCAAAGATCCAGTACGAGATCATCGACGCCCTGGACAACAAAGTGATTGTGACGACGTCGGACGACAGCAAAGCGCTGGGCCCCAATCAGGACCAGGTGACCCTGGAGAAATCGATGCCGCTGGCCAGCCTGCAGCCGGGGAAATATATGGTCAAAATCTCAGTAAATGACAGCGTCTCCAAACAAACCATTGCGCAGACTGCTCCGTTTACTGTTGAATAAGGCTGTTGAACGAAAAGGGCCGGAAAGACAGCCATCAGAGCTGTCCATCCTAGTAGGTTTTGGCATCAGGGGACTTGGGCCAGGGAGCAAACCACGGACAAGTGTGACTGGAAGATTCTCTCAAATCGGGACTGCGGTTGCGCTGCTGTTGGCAGTAGGCGCAATGTGCGCCAACACCCCTGAGCTGAACGCCCTCGACGAGCCCACCTCGATCGCCGGCATCGTGCGCGATGGCCGCGGCACTCCTCAGGCAGGCGCGATGGTCGAGTTGATACGCCCGGACACCTCGGTGGTGGCGAGTGTGTTTACCGATGAGTACGGGCGATTCCTGCTTGCTCATCTGATTCCTGGCACTTACAGCCTCAAAGCCACCGGCACCCTCTTCCTTCCGACCCTCCGCGAAAATCTTCAGGTACTGGCCCACAAGCGCACTTCGGTGAATCTGACTCTCTCGACGGTGATGGAGGCATTCCAATGGCTGCCGGCGAAGCGGCGCAGCGTGGATGAGCCCGACGACGAGTGGGCCTGGACCTTGCGTTCGGCCGCCAACCGCCCCCTGCTTCGAATGCTGGAGGATGGTCCGCTGGTTGTGGTCTCGGACATGGACACCGCGCCGGTGCTCAAGGCGCGGGTGATCCTGCGCGGCGGCGCCAATGAGTTTGGCGAAGGCGGAATGCATAACGCGTTTGAAATCGAGCGTTCCAAGCGGGATGACCGGCGCCTGATACTGCGGGCCGATATCGGATCGAGCGACATGGCGTCGGTGTCCTCGGCGGAGACGCTGGTGGGTTACGAGCGGCAGCTCACCATGGGCAATACGATCCGCACCGTGACTGCGATGCAGGATCTACCCGGCATCCAGCAGACCTCGAGTCAGCAGGGTATTCAGTCGATGGTGCTGCGTAGTTCGCAGACGATGGAGTTGACGCCATTTCTTGAAGCCGAGCTGGGCAACGAATTCGAAGCCGTGCGCGGCAACAATATGGAGATTGCGAACCATCCGTTCGGTACGGTGACGTGGCGCGGCGGAGACACGACGGTTTCGTATCACCTGGCTACGGCGCGCAGCGCCCAGGTCGCGAGCGAAATCGATCAGGCCACCTCGGTAATGCCGACCGTCACCGAGGTCAATGGCGCCCTGCAACTGGAGCGAGGCCTGCACCAGAAGATCCAGTTCGAGCACACAGGAGACCGCACGCGCTATGAAGTCGCGATCTACCGCGACCATATTGCCAATACGGTGGTAAATGGCGGCGGTAACCTGTCGGCCGAGGACCTCAACAGCGGTTATGTCGTTTACGATCCGGTCACGGAGTTGCTGAATGTGGCGGGCGCGAGCTATACGACCAAAGGCGTAGTTGGCGATGTGAAGACGCGAATCCACGGCGAGACCTGGCTTACGCTGGGTTTTGCCGACGGCGATGCTCTGACCATGCCGGCGTTTGCCGTGCCAGCCAGCCTCGAGGGCGGCCTCATGACCCTGAAGCCGCAGCATACGCAGATGTATTCGGTCGCCATGAGCGGCCATATCAGCCAGACCGGGACCCATTGGCAAGCGTCCTACCGCTGGCAGCCGTCAAACACGGTCACCGCGGTGGCGCCTTACGATGTTGCCTCTCCGGACGCATATCTGAGCGTCATTTTGAGGCAGCCGCTGCACTGCTGGCATTTGCTGCCTAATGGCGTCGAAGCGCTCGTGGATGTGCAGGAACCTGCTCGCCGAGGGTTATCGGCCATTCATCACTACCGATGGCAGCACGCTCTATTTTGCCCAGGCCGAAAGGTCGGTCCGCGGCGGAGTATCGTTCACCTTTTAGCCAGCGCCGGCTTGGCTTGGATCTCGAATCCCGCCTCAGTCTGTCATCCTGATATTCATGGCCCGCCGCCGCCGATGATCGCCGGGGTTTTCCGCGGCCGCAGACGCCGCGATAGCCGTGATTCGATGGTATGATTTGAAGGTGGGAAATTCCGTGCTCTCCGCCGGAAGTCAGACTTCAACAACCCACTCAAACGTCGCCCGCGATAACGCGGGTTTCCGACTGGACGCGTAGCTCAACTGGCAGAGCATTCGACTCTTAATCGACAGGTTGGTGGTTCGATTCCACCCGCGTCCACCAATTAAATATCTGAAAAATACCCCGCTTATCCGCCAGCCATGTTGACCTCCTCGCCAACATTTTCACCACCGTGACGTAAAACGTGACGTGACACGATTTGCCCATTTCGGCGGTTGATCGCCTCACGCACCGAATCGAGCCGCGCGTGCTGGTAAGGTTTCATCGACTGGAGATCAGCGTGCCCCATCGAGTCGGCCACGGCGAAGGTATTGCCGGTCGCCTCCAGGGCATATGTGCCGTAGGTGTGCCGCGCACAGTACGGAACGACGCGGTCGCTTACGCCCGCACGTTTCCTTAGAGCGCGAAAACCCACGGCAATGCTATTGACATGCCCAGTCTTCGACCGATCAGAGGGGAAGAGCCAGCCTTCCTTACGGCTACCGCACCGCTCGGACAGCACAGTCGCCATTCGTTCGCTCATCGGAACGAATCGGCGCGCTTTCTCCGTCTTCCCGTACGGATTCCAGATCGTCTTTCTGTTCCAATCGATATTCTCAATCCGGATTCGGAAGATTTCGGATGGTCGCATTCCGGTGTCTTGCGCAATCACCAAAACATCTCGCAGGCGATCTCGTTGGCGTCGTATGCCGCCGTGCTCAATCGGACCCTCAAGCTTTTCCAACAGGGCCCGCTCGGTCCTGGCGTCGATGAGCACATCTCTCCCGCGAACCTTGGCTAGCTTGATTCTGGGAGCTGTGCGCATCAATTTCCACTCCACGGCTTTGCTGAGCATTCGCTTCAGCGTTCGAAGCGCTTGGTTGGTGTACTGAGCCGAACACCCAACCCTCAGCTGTGCACCATCAATCTGTTGAGTCCTGACGAATCGAACTGACTCCACGTCATCAGGAGTTATCCGGGAAATCTGCATCGCAGCCAAGGCTGTCGCCGACACGAGATTCCAACCGTACTTGTAGTAACGCTTGGAAGCAGGTTCAAGCCTTGAAGTGTCCACCCATTCAAGAAATCGCGGCGCGAAATCTCGAAGAAATGGAGCTCGTTGCGGGCGGACCTCATCCGAGCCGTATTCCTTGGCTCTCGCGATCAGTCGCGATTCGATCGCCCTCGCTTCGGCTTGCTTCTTGCTCTGAGTGCTACCCCTATGGCGAACTCCGTCGACGGTGAAGTCGTACCAGAACACGCCGCTGTCTTTACGCTGATAGATTGCCAATGCGTTTTCCTTCCAGTGTTGCCCGCACGGATGGCTTTCGCTTGTTGGCATCGACGTAGGCCTCTACGTCTGCCTCATCATACTTCACCCTGCCGCCCAGTCTCACGTAGCATGGCCCGATCCCAGCGCACCGCCAGTAACGCAGCGTACCCTGGGGCACGCTCAGGCGTTCGGCTGCTTGCTTTGAAGTGAGAAGTTGCATGGCATTCTCCCAGGCTTCACCGTAAACAAACGAAGTGAGTGCGTTCTGGAAAGATTTTCATCATTATTTCCTCAAGGGAAATCCGCAGGCAATGCTCCTCAAGATAGGTGCTCGAAAGGAGACAGAAGGTGATGACCTGGGGAAAGTCGATCGCCGTGCGGGGGCGGAGATTCAGTACCGTGTCAATCTGCGTGTAACCAGTCATTTCAAAGACTTACAAGGTCTGGTGGCTCCCTAAGTCCTTGATAGTCCATAGCGGATCGAGAACCGATGTACCACAAGAAGGGTTTGGCTCGGCTGTCGAAAGCGAACGTAGTCCGTATAAAGTGCTTATCCAAACGACACGTTTTTTCAGTCCTACGTCGGATCGGCCGCTGTGCGAATCCTTTTGATTATTTCCCGATGCCGACAAACGACCCAAAACAGCCTAAGGCTCTTGTTCAGGCTCCATGAGAGCATCATCCGGATATTGCTAATTCAAGAATCTCTCGCTTATCAGGAACAGCGGACAGAAGAAGGATTGTGACGGAGCATTGCCTTTGCGGCCGCCGTTTTTCTCAAAGAGCGCTCAAGCTCGGGATTCGTCGTTTGATTCCGATTAGGTCCTATCCTTGTCGAATTTTGCAAGGATAATGAGATCTCCACCATACCCTTAACGGCACGGCTGCGTTGAAAACGATGAAGGTAGAGATAAATCACCGGTGTGATGTAGAGGGTCAGCGACTGGGAAAGCAGGAGGCCCCCCACAACCGCGATGCCGAGGGGGCGGCGCGCCTCACCGCCAACTCCGCTGCCAAAGGCGACCGGGAGAGCCCCGAGCAACGCGGCCATCGTAGTCATCATGATTGGACGAAAGCGTTGCAGGCAGCCCTGGTAGACCGCGGCCTCCGGGCTTAGGCAGGAGCCGCGTTCGGCGTCGAGCGCGAAATCGACGATCATAATCGCGTTCTTCTTGACGATGCCGATCAGGAGAATTATGCCCAGGAATGAATAGAGATTGAGATCTTCGCCGCATGCGAGAAGGGTCAGCAGTGCGCCGATGGCAGCCGACGGCAGTCCGGAGAGGATCGTAATCGGGTGAATGAAGCTCTCGTAGAGTACTCCAAGAACGAGATAGATCACCATCACTGCGATGACGAGCAGAAGCCCGAGCCCTTTGAGCGAGCTTTGAAACTGGGCGGCGGTCCCTTGGAATGCGAAGCTGATTGTCGCCGGCATACTAATCTCCTCGGCCGCTCGGCGGACGATCTCGGTCGCGGCGCTGAGCGAAACTCCGGGCTTTAGATCGAATTGAAATGTGACTGCGGGAAATTGGCCGATGTGGTTGGCGGTCAATGGCGCCACTGTCTGCGTCATCGTGGTGACTGCCGAGAGCGGCACGAGCCGACCGGTATTTGAGCGAATGTATAGGTCGGCCAGGGCTGCCGGGTCGCGCTGATATTCTTTTGCGACCTCGAGGATCACGTCATAGCGTTCGGAAGCCACCATGATGGTGTTTGCGCGCCGATTGCCGTAGGCGTCGTAGAGGGTGTTGGCGATCTTCTCGGGATCGACATCGAGCGACATGGCGAGATCGCGGCGGATGTCCACGTTGACCCGCGGAGCGCTCATCTGCAGATCGCTCGATACGTTTACCAACTCGGGCAGGGACTGAAGCTTCGTTTTCAGGCGCGGCGCCCATCGGTACAGCTCCTCGGCGTCGGGACTTTCAAGCGAGGCCGAGTATTGCGAACGGCCTTCACTTTGGCCTAGATCGAGATAGTTGTCCTGGTGGAAATAAACATTGAGGCCGGGGATATTCTTCAGACGATTTTGCAGATCGGCGATAATTACTTTCACATTGGGCCGATGTTTGTCCTGAACAAGGTTGACCCGGAACCAGGCGAAGTCTTGCGATTCGACGCCGGACAGATTACTTTGCATCCACGGAACAGTTGCGAGGATTTTGTTGACCTCTTCGCCATAGGCAATCATGCGCTCGAAGGAGTTGTCTTGCGCAGCTTCGAGGGTCCCGGTGAAGCCCGGCACATCCACGGCTGGCATGAAGCTCTTGGGCACGACGACGAAAAGGCAGACGGTGAGTGCCGTCATCGCGATACTGACGAAGATGGTCACGCGTCGATGCCGCAAGACCACGTCCAGTGAACGGCGGTAGGCTTCCTGCATTGCGGCGTAGACGCTCTCCGAGCGCTGCTGGAACCAGTTGCCGGCGATTTCACGCGAACCGAGGAAGCGGCTGCATAGCATCGGAGTGAGGGTGAGCGCGGTGACCCCGGAGAGCAATATCGATACGGAGATCGTCACCGCGAACTCGCGAAGGAGGCGGCCTAGAATTCCATTCAGAAAAACAATCGGCAGAAAAACGGCAACCAGAGAAATCGTCATCGAAATAATGGTGAAACCTACATCGTTCGCGCCGTCGAGTGCAGCCTGCATTCGAGTCTTGCCCATTTCGCGATGACGCACGATGTTCTCGATCATGACGATGGCGTCGTCGACGATGAAGCCGACCGAGAGGGTTATCGCCATCATCGAAAACATGTCTACCGAATAGCCGAGCAGCCGCATGACGATGAATGATCCGAGGATCGAAACCGGGATCGTGGCGCTGGCAACGATTGTCGAAGATGCCGTGCCGAGAAATAAGAAGATGACCAGCACTACGAGACAGATCGTGATGACGAGAGTACGGTTGACTTCAGCGATCGATTCACGGACCAGGTCGGCATCGTCGGCGACCTTGCCGAAGGACACTCCGGGCGGCATAGAGTCGTGCAGTGACAGGATGACGGCCTTCACTTTGTCGGCGACTTCGACAGTGTTGGCTCCCGGCTGCTTGCGCACCGCGAGGATGACGCTCCGGCGGCCATTGATCCAGAATCGGCTCCGATCATTTCTGGAACTGTTGAAGACGTTGGCAACCTGACTGAGGCGGATGGGAGAGCCGTCGCGGTAGGCCACGACCATTTGAGAGAACTCTCCGGCCGAGGTGAGCTGGCTATTGGCCTGCAACGAGAAGTCTTTGTTGTCGCCATAGAGCGTGCCCGATGGCAGGTTGGCGCTGTTGCTGGTAAGCGCTGTGCGAATCTGCTCAAGATCGAGCCCGTAAGCGGCGAGTCTGGCCGGGTCGGCCTGCACCCGAATCGCGGGCGCTTCCGGCCCGTAGACCTCTACCTGGGAGACGCCGCTCACCATCGAGACGCGCTTGGCGAAGACCTGGTTGGCATACTTTGCGAAGTCGTCGAGCGCCATCGTCGTTGAAGACATCTCGAGCCACAGTATCGGGCTTTGCGCGGGATTGACCTTTGAATAGGACGGCGGCGAAGGCATACTCGCAGGCAGCGCGCCTGCTGCGCGGGAGATCGCTGCCTGAACATCCTGTGCCGCCGCGTCGATGCCGCGGTTCAGATCGAACTGAAGTGTGATGTTGGTTTCGCCGACCTGACTGGTGGAAGTCATGTGCTCGATGCCGGGGATGGTCGAGAATTCGCTCTCGAGCGGAGTGGCGACGCTCGACGCCATTGCGTCGGGATTCGCACCGGGCAGCGCAGCCTGGACGCGAATGGTCGGATACTCGACCTCAGGCAGGTTGCTGACGGGCAAAGAAAAATAGCTGAGAAGACCGAAACCGGCGATGGCCGCGATCAGCAGCGTCGTCGTAGTTGCGCGGCGAATGAAGAAGTCGGTAAAGCACATAATCGGTCACCTTGCGCGGCATCGGGCGTGCGTCATCACGGTGTGGGTGTTGGTTTTGAAGCAGAGAGTTCAGTGCGCGCGGCATTGAGCATCGCGATGGTTGCGCCGGGTGTGAGCCGGAGCTGCCCTTCGGTAACGACCATGTCACCAGGCTTAATGCCACTGCCGACGATTGCCTGTTCGGGACCGGTTGGAGGCCGGTAGGTGCGCTGCACGGTTACCGGCGCAATCGAGGCTACGCCCGACTTGATGACCCAGACGTATTTGCCGTCGAGTCTATCCTGAATCGAAGATTCTGGGACAACGATTCTGGCTGGCTCCATTCCGAGGCGAAGGCGAACATTGACGAACTCGCCCGGCCAGAGGGCGCTGTCGGTATTTGGGAAAACGGCTTTGAGCCTGATTGTGCCGGTGGTTGTATCGACGGTGTTATCGATGAATGCGAGATGTCCTTCTATAGCGGATGCGTTGGCGTTGGTTCCGTCGATGCTAGCGTTCACGATCAGTTGGCCGGCCGCATCGAGCCGTCGCACTTCGGACAGACTTTGTTCGGGAATCCCAAAGGTCACATAGATGGGCGCCAATTGCAGCACGGTTACCAGCGTTGTGTCGTTGTCTCGCACGATGTTGCCCGCTTTCACCGCTGCCGCGCCTGCGCGCCCGCTGATCGGCGAAACAACATCGGTGAAGCGCATTTGCAGTTGGGTCTCGGCAAGGCGCGCGCGATCGGCCCTGGTTGTACCCGCTGCGGCCTCGACAGCGGCCTGGTCGGCGCGCAGAGCTGCCTGGGAGGTGTCGCTGGTGGTGACCAGCTGATTAACGCGCTGTCCGGAGATGACGCCGAGTGTCCCGAGCTGCCGGGCAACATCGGCCTCCGACTGGCTCTGCTTTTCTGCGGCTGCGTCGCGCGCCACAACCGCGCGGGCCTGCTGCTCCATTGCGGCGTCGCGTTCGAGGTTGGCCTGCTGTTCCAGCACCTGGCGCTCCAGCGTCTCGCGATCGATGCTGAAGAGTAGCTGACCCCTGGTCACGCTTTGTCCTTCCACGAAGGCAACATGGTTGATCTGGCCGGCGACGCGCGACTTCATATCGACGCGATCCATCGCCTCGACATTGCCGACTGCCGCGATCTCCAGAGGAACATCTTCTAATACCGCACGGACTGCGCGAACCGGAATCGCCTCAGTTGCCGCGGTATTCGCCTTGGCCGCTACGCGGGTGCAGGATGTCAGCGGAAGACACAGTGGTGTTCCCAGTAACGCAAATTTGAAGAAGGACAAGATGCGGGGCTTCACGCTCGCAATACCTCAGAGATCAGCATCCGCGTTGGCTTCGCCCACGACCATCGATATGCAGTCGGGGCCGCGATATATGCAGGGAGAGCTCGGGAATTCGCAGCCGGAGAGAACCGCTTGGTCGTGGAGGCTGGCATCAGGCATTTTGGGCTCCCTCCCTGCAGAAACGACGATGTTCGCTGCAAAGAGCTCGCGGCGGTGCTCCCGGAGTACGATTCTGAAAGGAGTGTAATTCCTGCTTGGCATTGGTAGCAGAAGGAAGGAAGAGACAGATGAATGCACTTACAGCGGCACAAGACTCAATGGAAGCGTCGTCCAGCAAGCAATCGACCGCATCGCCCCTCGACGACGATAGCCATCGTGTGAAGGACCAATCCAGCCGGCATACGGGTCTGCGACTGAATGGCCATGCCGTGATCTTTTCTGTTGCGATCGCTCTTGCTCTTGCTACTGCCGCTGAATGCCAGTCGGTGACCCATCGTCCGTCGCTTATATATGGAGCGCTGCTTTGGCTGTGGTGGGGCTGCATCGCAAGCGCGATGTGGAAGCTAAGCCAGCGTGTGCCGTTTGCATCGACTTTCTCGGCAAAAGCGATTTCGATTCATCTGCTGGTGGGGTCGGCGCTTGGCGTTGTCCATCTTCTGTTGATGGGAAGCCTTGGGTTCACCGATCCGGGCTGGCAGTCTTCCCCCTTGTCTATATGGACGAGCATGCTGAACCTCAATCGCTTTGGCATGGAAGTCCTGCTGTACGGATTTCTCTTCGGCATCATTGGAACTATCCAGTTTCAGATTCGCGCGCAACGCGATGCCTTGAAGTCCATGAAGCTGCAAAAGCAGCTCTCTGCCGCTCATTTACATGCCTTGCAAATGCAACTGCAACCGCACTTTCTGTTCAACACGCTCAATGCGATTACCACGTTGGTTGAGTTTGGACGGCAGAAGGAGGCCGTGTCGATGCTCTCCCATCTCAACGCGATTCTGCGGAGCACTTTGCAGAGAACGACCCCGGAGAAAGTGCCGCTCTCGCAGGAACTGGAGATGATTGAGAACTATCTCGCCATCGAACAGGTCCGCTTCGCCGACCGGCTGCGCATCGAGATCAAAGTAGAGCCGGGCACGCTGGATGGCCTGGTGCCGTGTTTTCTGCTTCAACCCATTGTGGAAAATGCAATCCGGCACGGCATAGCGAATTGCGAGAGCGAAGGTCTGATTGAGGCTTCAGCGAAACGGGAAGGCTCCACGCTACACTTGCGGGTGCGCGATTCGGGAATTGGCGTGAGCGCGGCCGCGCCGCGAAACGGCCACGGCATCGGGCTCAGGAACACCCGCGAGCGACTCGCACATTTCTACCGGGACGGCTATTCGATGAAGGCGCAGCCGGTCGAATCCGGCGGCTTTGAAGTCGCGATCGCCATCCCCTACGAGCGCTGCTGACGATGAAGCTGAAGACTATCATTGCCGACGATGAACCGCTGGCGCGCGAACGGCTGAGGTTTCTCTTATCCAGCGACGACGAAATTTGCGTCGTTGGCGAATGCCGCAATGGACGAGAGACTGTTGCGGCGCTCAAGGAGAGACGAATCGACGTACTTTTTCTCGACGTTCAGATGCCGGGAAGGGGTGGATTCGAGGTCCTCGAACAGGTCGGCCCGGCGCACATGCCGGTTACGGTCTTTGTCACGGCGCACAATCATTACGCGGTGAAGGCATTCGACGTGCACGCGCTGGACTACCTGACCAAACCGGTCGAGCCGGAGCGGCTGCAAGCAGCGCTGGAGCGAGTGAAGGAAAGGGTTGCGTCAAGTGCCGCGCTCTCGAACCAGGAGCAACTAAAATCGGTACTGGAAAGCTTGGGGAACGGCGTTGCGAGGAAGGAATATCCCAAGCGGCTGCTCGTGCCAGGCGGCAGAAAGGACTCCTTCGTCGACGTCAACGAGATCGAGTGGATCGAGGCCGCGGATTACTACTGCTGCCTGCACGTTGGCGCAAAGAATTTTATGCTGCGGGAGACGATCAAACAGCTCGCGGAGACCCTCGATCCGCAGAAATTCGTACGCATTCACCGCTCCGTCATTGTGAATGTGGAGAAGGTGCAAGAAATCTTTCGCGAGGGGCGCAGCGAAGGCTCGGTGAGCCTGGCAAATGGGCAGCGACTGAAGATGAGCAAGGCCGGGTGGCAACAGTTGCTTGCCGCCACTCGGAGATGAGTTCCCCCAGATGGGCTTGTTGAGCGGTTCACAGCGGATGCGAGTAACTTCCGTGCTCCATTCCTGGTGATGAGATCTTCGAGCACGTCACGAGCTGCCTGCCTCTCTTACTCTAATGATTCTCCTAATCAGCTCACCCGCACATAATCCTTCCCGGCAAGCGAATAGAAGGCGTATATTCCAGGCATGACGGCCTCAAAAAAGACGGCCTCACAAGCGGGAAAGGATCTTTGGGATTCGAAGACACCTAAAAGGGACAGGGGCCCCATCGCCTCTGATCTCTCCCAAGCTAAGAAAAAAAAGTAACAACCAGCATCCAGCCCATTCATGGTGGACTGGATGCTGATCGCTATCAAATCTGATAGCGGCGTTGGGAGTGGACATGGCTGACGCGCAGGTCACCTGTATCAACAAGCAGCCGCGAAATGACTCGCACGAGGGAATCACTCACCTTGGTGGACGCACTTGGAAATGGACCCGTCAGCAGGTGATTAGTTCTATTGAAGGAGGCACGAACACCTTTTTTACCATGGTAGACGGCAAACGTGCAGATGTCGGCGTTGTCGATGGGCCGAATGGGAAGTACGTCAGGACGCACGCGGACGGCTACTACAACGACAATCTCCTCGCGCTACCCGAGTGCTCCTAACGCCCTCATCAAATCCCGACGCGCTCGACCTCGCCCATGCTGATCTCATCGGCGCTGCGGCGATCTTATAGGCCGGTAGTCTTGGTGCTGGAATGTCCTGCCCTTCCGCAGAAAGTCCCGCAGTGAGGCAAGAGTCGATAGACGCTATTCCTCAGATCGACAGATCACCATCACGGCTCTGACGAGCAGAAGCCAGAGGCCCCTTGAGCCAGCTTTGAAACTGGCCGGCAGTCCCTAGAAATGCAAAGCTGTTCGTTGCCAGGCATGCCACTTCTTCGGCCACCAGGGGACGCTCTCTGTCGTTGCGCTGAGCGAAACCCCGGGCTGAAGATCGAGTTAAAACTACCGGAGATTGGCCGAGGTGGTTGGCGGTCAAGGGGGATGGCCTCGTAGGGAGCGTCCTGCTAAAACCGCCCTTTGGATATCCAATCGGCGACGACCTCTGCCACCGAAAATAGCTTCGCTGGGTGTTGCTCATACTGATGGCCGAGCGAGTAGGCATTTCGTTCGAGCGGAATCCCGTCGTAGCCTCCGCCGTTAAGGAATCCGCGCGCGTAAAGGTCTGCAAATCTGTGGATTCCAAGTTGGCGATACTGCTCAATGTGGACAAGTTCGTGAAATAGCAATGGATCCGTGAACCTTACATGGGCGACTACCACATTAGAGAACGTGATCGCGGCCATCGATGACTGATCGGGAAGATTGGTAAAACCAATGGCTTCCAGCATCGGATAGAAATCGGGATTCGCGACCCATTCCCCTACGAGCACCACCAAACGCGCCTCCTCCAGCAAATGCGAATCAAAAAATCCAGCCATACCGGTTCTCTGCTGTGTCGACAGCGGCACCCCTTTCGGCAAGTATCTGGTTTGCTGGCTCGATATGTATTGAGCTACGAGGCGGGAAAGTTGCTCGATGTGTTCGGGGGGAAGAATAGGCATCGCCATCTGAAATAGTCCTTCTTAATCCGGCTCAACCAGGAGTTTACTCTGATTCCGGGGAGTTAATTTGGCCTAATGTGCGCACCAAAACCGAGGGACGTTGAGTCTGCCAACGCGCCCTAATTTTGAGATTGCATATTGGAGACTCGCCAATGAGCAGCACCGGTGATCGCCGTCCCGTGAATCCGGGAATCAAACGCAATCTAACGACATACAAGGCCCTGGCCGCCACCTAAGCCCTTGTAAGCCGTATAAGCGCCAGAATTATGTGCCCTCTCTGTGCCCATTTTGTGCCCATACGCGGAAAGCTCCGTAAGGCAAGAGTAGCTAGACCCCGTTTCCAGAATCAACACGGCGCCTGAATGAGTCCGTTCGGCTGATATCGCCAGTTGCAAACGAGCACCGGACACCCACCTGGGCTCGCCCGGAGAACCGTTGGCCGAGCGTCCCAAGCTGCTCAGAGGCCGCAGAGCCTGATAGCTACTGCCGGTCCAATGCCGAGTGTCGACGTAGAATCCTGAATGTGGCCTGATTTTTAATGGGGAGCCAATCTGTATTTCCATGCCTCCCTGGATCGGAGCGTGTTCGTGAAGGTCGAAGAAGCTAAATACTCGATCGCAGAAATTGTCGACTGGTTTAGAAAAAAAGTGCTGGTCGTGAATAGTGATTACCAGAGGGGTGCCAGGCTTTGGCCCCCTGCTGCGAGGAGCTACTTCATCGACACTATCCTCAAGGATTTTCCGTTCCCGAAAGTGTACTTTCACGAAAAGGTTGAGAAGCAGACCAAGACACCGCGCCGCGAGATCGTTGACGGACAGCAGAGGATTGGCACAATTGTCGACTTTGTTGACAACAAATTTGTGCTCGGCAAGAACGCCAGGGAATTCCAAGGTCTGAGATTCTCTCAGCTGTCGGAAGATCAACAGGATTCGTTTTACTCCTACACAGTCGTCGTAGACGTAATCAGGAACGCAGACCGATCCGAAATTTTGCAGATGTTTCGTCGGATGAATGCTTACACGTTACCCCTCAACGCGCCGGAAAAGCGCCACAGCGAATTCTTCGGCGAGTTCAAGGATTGGGTAAACACCGTCTTGGACGAATTCGGATCGATCTTGGTCGACTGGTGCATTCTCACGAGCAGACAGATCGTCAGAATGGCTGACGCCGAACTCATCGCCGATGTAGCGCTTGCTCTAGAAGAGGGGATCGTCAGCACAAGCCCAACGAAGCTCCTTGCGCTGTACCGTAAATACGATGAAGATTTCCCCACAAGGGCGGACTGGAATGAGCAGATTGCTGGAGCGCTGAATTGCGTTTTGAGTGACCTTTCTTCGTTACAGGACACATATATGACTAAGCCCCATGTATTTCATTCCCTGATTTGTGGACTTATCCACAATCGCTATGGATTGCCCAGAGCCGAAGAGGTGACGGGATTAGAGCCCATCGGCGCGTACTTTACCGACCGGGACAACGCTCTAATCTCGCTCAAACGCCTTGCTGCAGCTCACGAGGAGAAGGACACCACAGAGTTTGCAGATTACGTCAGAGCAGCGTCCGAAGGGGGAAACCGAGCGGCTCAACGAGGAACCCGCATTAAGTGGATCTGCCAGGCATTACGCGGTCAGTTTGCGTAGATCATCATGGCGCTCGCGGACATTTTGTTGGCACTCGAACAGGATTTGGACTCCCAGTCTAACCACTTCAGGGGCTTAACAGCTGTTAAGACTTTTGCTTCATCGTCTGATTTCTCGTTCTTGGATGAGTGCATGCTCGAAGGCCTTCTGTCGCGAGTTTGGCAGACTTGGAACAATTTCTGTAGAAGCTGCCTCATCGAGTCATGCGTAGGCACCACGGATGGGAATGGAGTGCCGGTCGCAGGATTGGCGGACGCCGTCAGCGAAGCACATGTCTCAGGCGCAGCCATTGTTGCGAAGAAAACGCCAGCCGGCCCCTTCTGGGGCAGCCCCAATACGATGTTACGAGTTGAACCCACTTGGGGAGATATCGATGTTCTTGTGAAACTTCTTACTCGGCTTTCGCCAAATAACGCCGCACAGATGTTGGCAGGCTTTTCTTCGGGCCACCTCGACGCAAAGGCGATCCAACTCATTCGAAACGCAGCGGCGCATAACCACGCACAAAACATGGCCGAAGTCTTAACTCTGCGATCGTCCTACATCGTCTTCCCGATCACCCACCCAATCCACGCGCTGTTCTGGACGGAACCAGCGTCCAGAGATTTCCTAGTAACGCAAGCAATCAACCAATTGCGAGCCGCTGCGATTACAGCAATTTTCTAACCCGCACGGCGGGTGGTCCACTCAACCCAACGGAACACGAGTTTGGCTTATAGAGGTCCCTTATGTTGATGCATTATCGGCAGTCACGCGTCGACGAAGCGCTCTCCGGATGGTCGAGTTGGTCAGGCTCTCGGGATCGAACCGATGACCTCTTCCATGCCATAGACCCGAGGTTAAGCTTTTCAAACACTTACAAGACCCCGGTGGCTCCCTAAATCCTTGTAAGCACGTCGAACCCCGAGAACCAACGTGTCGCAAAGCGTATCGCGTTTAACGTGGTGACAAGATTGGTCCCACATTCACAGCGTCAGTCTGTACAAAGGAAGTATGGCAGGACAAAATGCAATAAAGGGGAACACCACGACAGACAGCTACTGGACAAATCGGTCGGTTTTGGATTTTGCCGGAGCGGAACAACCGATCACCGCCATGTTGCAGTGTACTCGGACGCTTGTCTTGGAGGCTATTGAGCGCGGATGGAGTGGGCCGCCCTTCGACCCCTTTCAGTTGGCTGAGTACCTCAAGATCGAGGTGGTTCCATCGCAAGAGGTACTTGAAGCACGGACCGTATCCGTTGGATCGAAATTCCGTATCGAATACAACCCAAACCGCGGAATCAATCGAGCACGGTACTCGGTCGCACACGAGGTTGCCCACACTTTATTTCCCGACTGTGCGGATGCAATTCGGCATCGTAAACCTTATCACGGCAGCCAAGGGGACAATTGGCAGCTGGAAATGTTATGCAATATCGGTGCTGGAGAACTGTTGATGCCAGTCGGATCAGGGTTAGAGTGTCCGATCCATTCGGAAGATTTTGCGAAACTCCTCGATCTACGTCAACGATACAAGGTCTCTACCGAAGCATTGCTGCTCCGAATGGCTCGGCTTTGCCGGCTGTCGATTTTTGCCGCCAGCTTCGATACACGTACCAATCGACCGGTCATCAACTATGCCATTTCAAGTTCTCCTGGCTTGCGCATTAGGGAAGGTACGGCATTGCCCTCGAATTCTCTGTTGACGCAATGCACAGCCATTGGTTTTACAGCCGAAGGTTCCGAAAAATGGCCGGCAATCGGCTCCGTTAGTATTCAGTGCGTTGGAGTTCCACCATATCCAGGGCAAATAAAACCGCGAATATTAGGAGTTGTTCGGAACTCGAATGCACAACAAGCTGATGTGCCCAAAATTACGTATGTGCGCGGAGACGCCACCCAGGTCAGAGGAGCTGGCCCCAAAATCCTGACGCAGATTGTCAACGACAAAGGTCAAACTTGGGGAGGCGGTCTATCCTTGGCGGTACGCCGCAAATGGCCTAACGCGCAAAAGGAATTTACAGACTGGTTCTCAAAAGAAGCTATCTTGCCTCGCCTCGGCAAAGTCCACTTTTCTAGTGCTGTGGACGGACTTATTATCGCTAGCATCGTGGCACAAGCCGGCTACGGTGATTCCGCACGGCCTCGAATTCGGTATAACGCATTGGAACGTGGCCTTTCTCAAGTCGGCCAAAGAGCCGAAAAGATGAATGCGTCAATTCACATGTCGCGGTTAGGCTGTGGAGAGGCTGGCGGTAACTGGAATATAGTGGGTGAACTTGTAGAAATGAATCTGACGTCGCATGGCATCCCCGTGACTGTATACGATCTGCCTGGGAAGACCGTTACGGAGAAGCAGCCGTCATTACCAGGACTCTTTGCAGGATGAAAGGCCATCGTGGCAAGACTGATCGTTTTGGTCTCTGGAAGTGTAGGTGTCGGCAAATCGACCTTGGTACAGGCCCTTGAACTACGCTTTGGTACCCAAACTCTAAAGACCCGAGAAGTCATGCAGGAACTCGCCTCCAAGAAAGGACGGGAGGTAGCTTCCGAGCGAGTCGCGTTACAACTCTTCGGCGAGAAGCTTGACCGAGACACTAAGGGCGCGTGGGTATTAAATGCTCTGAAGCATGTCGTTTTGAATACAGCGGAAGACGCAATTGTAGTGGTAGATGCGGTACGGATACTCGATCAAATCAAACAGATCCGGCGCGCCTATGGCTTTCAAGTTAAACACGTACATCTAACCGCTCCGAAACACGTTCTCGAATCGCGTTATGCCCACCGGACGAAGAAAAATGTCAAAGAGCTGCGATCGTACTCGCAAGTTGGAAACAACCCAACGGAGGCGAAAGTAGCGGAGCTCGAAGTATCAGCCGACATCGTTATAGACACAAGTTTGTGTACACCGGAGGATGTGTTCACGAGAGCTTGTAGCCACCTCGGCTTATACCCACGGGACTACCACCGACTGGTTGACGTAATTGTGGGAGGGCAATGGGGTAGTGAGGGAAAAGGACACATCGTGTCTTACCTTTCCCCTGAGTATTCATTCTTGGTTCGAGTTGGAGGTCCAAATGCTGGCCACAAGGTCTTTCTCGGTTCGACTCCTTACACCCACCATCAGCTGCCATCTGGCACACTCAGAAGTCAGGCGAAATTGCTCATCGCTCCCGGATCTGTATTGAATGCCGAGGCGCTTTTGACAGAAATCGCAGAATGCAAGGTGGATAACCAGCGTTTGTCCATTGACCCCCAAGCTATGATCATTGCTCCCGCAGACATCGCACGAGAGCGTCGACTGGTGGCGAACATTGGTTCGACGGGCCAAGGCGTGGGTTATGCCACTGCTCGGCGGATTACCAGCAGAGGCGGTGGTGTTCGACTTGCTCGGGACGTGAAAGAGCTAAAACCCTTCATAAAGGACACTTGGGAGATCTTAGAAAAGGCATATCAGTCTGGGAAGAAAGTTCTGATTGAAGGAACCCAAGGCTCCGGTTTAAGCCTTTATCACGGCTCCTACCCGCATGTGACATCGAGAGACACCTCAGTTTCGGGCGCGTTGTCTGAGGCTGGTGTACCTCCCAGTAGAATCAGGAAGGTCATCATCACCTGTCGGGCATATCCGATTCGCGTGCAAAGCCCACAAGGGAAGACTTCTGGCGAGATGGGTATCGAAATTGATTGGAAGACGGTATCGAAACGATCCAACCTAAGCCTAGAACAACTCAAAACTACGGAGCGCACGTCGACGACGAACCGAGACCGCAGAGTTGCCGAGTTTAATTGGAGCATGCTCCGTCGCGCGGCGGCGCTAAACGGACCGACCGATATTGCGCTGACTTTTGCAGACTACATAGCCAGTAAGAATGAAAAGGCCCACCGGTTCGAACAGTTGACATCAGAGACGATCACTTTTATCGAAGAAATTGAACGAGTCGCTGCGGCTCCAGTCTCTATGATTTCGACGCGGTTTGATTTTCGAAGCATTATCGATCGACGGGCGTGGTGATGGGCATAACCTTTGATGAAATAGCGGCAATACATCCACGTCTATTCCATATGGCGGAACACGGAAGCTGGCGAAGCATTCGCAAACAGGGACTACTCAGCACCTCAGCTCTTTTAGATTTGTACTCGATAGAGGCCAAGTCCCGCGCCGATATCGAAAGCAAGTTGCGACGAGACATGGTCCAGGTGAAAGGTCAGGGTGGCGGAGCCGCGTGGATCAGGGATCAGCGTCCGATGAGTGATAAGAAATTGGCTGGGTGTTTGCGGGACGGTCTGACACCAACAGACTGGTACCGTATCCTCAACGGCAGGGTGTTCTTTTGGTTGACGGAAGCCCGCTTGGAGACGTTGCTCGCCGCATATAGAGATCGACCGCAGCTCGTCCTGGAAGTGGATACTGCGGCATTATTGGGTAAACATGGTGCCAGAACTGCTCTGACTCCTATGAATACAGGCTGCACGAGCCCGATGGCTTTCCCACGTGGCCTCGAATCGTTTCTGTCCCCGCGCGACTACCCGTTCGAAGAAAACAGACGAAAAAAAGGTGGACGAAGGAAAGCGATCGTAGAGCTGACAGTTGAATATTCTGTCCCGGACATTGTGGATTTCACGATTCGCGCTACGCACCGAGAGTTCGAGAACGGCGCGTCAAGAATCGTAGAGGTCGTCCACGAACGCCGCTAGCTGATCGTAATCATGTTGCAGGAAGTCGATGAATCAACTGTATATAACATCTGTTGAAAAACATCGCCAGCTCGGCCATTTCAAGGAATTCGTTTGTGAAGAATTTTCTGATAGGAAATCCTGATCGAATGATATCTCACCCGTTTTTGTATCAACACTCACTTGAGGATTGGACCGCAAAAGGCCGCGCACTTCACCGCCGGCCTTCAACTCGATGAACGTGGAATGCAGAATTCGGCTTCGAGCTCTTCGTAGATTTTGAAATCGGCCACGATTTTCTGCAAAAGAGACTCGAAAGTCTGCTTCGAGCTCAGCGCCGAGACGGCATATGGGAAGAGCGGCCAAAAAGAGGCTCTGGACTTTTTCGAATAGAGCGGCATTTGTGTCTTTGCGCAAGAGCTTCGGGAGCCTATCCTTCCGACCTGGGTCTAGGATGAACCAACCGATCTCTCTGATCTGATTCTCGATTGATTGAAAGCATACAACGAACTCGCCTATGCGCTGATACGCTTTCGCTTGGTCCACGATTACTCCATCCCTTCGCTAGTCGGATCACGTAGGCGATAACGTAGGCTATTTTTCGCACATTTGATTTGAGTTTTGGCGGTGGAGGTTGGTACAAGCAGGAGGAGCGAGGCCTCTGGGAGACTTGTGTGATGGAACCAACCATGTCGAGCAGTGAAGTGGAAGGCAGCGGCGGAACGCCGCTGGGCGGAGTGGTACGGATCGACGATGGGAGGATTCAGGCCCATCTGGATGAGGTCGTCCGATCGACCGTGGAAGAGGCGCTGAACGCGTTGTTGGACGCGGAAGCCGATCATCTGTGCGGGGCGCGCAAGTACGAGCGCAGCGAGGGCCGCAAGGACACACGGGCGGGGAGTTATACGCGACAGCTGCACACCAAGGCCGGCGAGGTGAGCCTGCAGGTGCCGAAGCTGCGCAGTCTTCCCTTTGAGACGGCGATCATCGAGCGCTACCGCCGACGAGAGTCTTCGGTGGAGGAGGCGCTGATCGAGATGTATCTGGCCGGGGTGAGCGTGCGCCGCGTCGAGGACATCACCCAGGCGTTGTGGGGCACGCGGGTCAGCGCGAGTACGGTGAGCGATCTGAACCAGAAGATCTACGGCAAGATCGAGGAGTGGCGCCAGCAGCCGCTGGTGGGCGAGTTCCCGTATGTCTTCCTCGACGGCCTGTGGCTGAAGCGATCATGGGGCGGCGAGGTGAAGAACGTCTCGGTGCTGGTGGCGATCGGGGTCTCGCAGACCGGCTATCGCGAGGTCCTCGCGGTGAGCGAGGGGGCGAAGGAGGACAAGGCGAGCTGGACGAGCTTTCTGCGCGAGATGAAGCAACGCGGCTTGAAAGGGGTCGAGCTGTTTGTCTCCGACAAGTGCCTCGGGCTGGTCGAGAACCTGGCCGACTTTTATCCCGAGGCGAAGTGGCAGCGCTGCGTGGTCCACTTCTACCGCAACGTGTGGACGGCCGTGCCCACAGGCAAGGTGAAGGAAGTGGCGGCGATGCTGAAGGCGGTCCACGCACAGGAAGACCGGCAGGCGGCGACGGAAAAAGCCCGCCAGATCGTGGAGAAGCTGCGCGCGATGAAGCTGGCCAGGGCTGCGGAGATGGTCGAGAACGGCATCGACGAGACACTGAGCTACTATGAGCTGCCGCCGGAGCACTGGCGCTGCCTGCGCACCAACAACCCGCTGGAGCGGCTGATGCGGGAGATCCGGCGACGAACCCGGGTGGTGGGCGCCTTCCCCGACGGCAAGTCGGCGCTGATGCTGGTCGCCGCCAGGCTGCGACATGTGGCAGCTACTCGATGGGGCAGCAAACGATACTTGCAGATGAACCGGCTGGCTGAAGTCGTCGCCATCGCCTGACCGCTTGCCTTGGCCCATGGGCCAAGGCAAAATCAACCTCAACCCAACAACCTTCCTAAGTCCCAACGAAGATCGAAAGTGCGAAAAACTCTGGACACTACCCGTAGGCTATTTTTCGCACATTTGATTTGAGTTTTGGCAGTGGAGGTTGGTACAAGCAGGAGGAGCGTAAGCGTCCAGAGATCCCCTCTGGCGGGGAGAGTATGTCCGGGATGAACATCGCCTCATGGTTCATTCAGGGGATGTAGGTTCAGGGCGTCGGGTACGCAGGTGGCGATCGGTAGCGGAGAAGCGCCAGATCGTGCAGTTGACGATGGAGCCAGGCGCGAGCGTTGCCGAGGTGGCTCGGGCATACGGCTTGAACGCGAACCAGGTCTTCAAGTGGCGGCGGGCTTTGGAACGCGGCGAGTTGATCGAGTCCTATTCTGCGTTGCTGCCTGTGACGGTATCGACTCCGAGCGAGCGGGCGAGCGAAGTCGTGGAGCCACTGCGTGAGACTTCAGGGTCAAGTGCAGGCGCGATCCATATCGAGCTTCCTGGACGAGCGTTGATCAGCGTGGAGAGTGGCGCCGATGATTGTCTGGTTCGCGCCGTACTCGAGAGTTTGCGCAAGTGATCCAACTTCCCACTGGAACGAAGATCTGGATTGCGGCCGGCGTGACGGATATGCGCCGCGGCTTCGATGGCCTCAGCGGCCAGGTGCAGACCGTATTGCAGCAACAGCCCTTCTCCGGACACGTGTTCGTATTTCGCGGGCGCAGAGGCGATATCGTAAAACTGCTGTGGTGGGATGGCGACGGTTTGTGCCTGTTTGCCAAGCGGCTGGAACGCGGCCGCTTCATCTGGCCGAAGGCCGAGAGTGGCACCGTGCAACTGAGTCGCGCGCAGCTTTCGATGCTGCTCGAAGGCATTGACTGGCGGCGCGTCGAGAGAACATGGGAGCCGCAGGTCGCAGTCTGATGACAACGCTGATTCCCCTGTATTCATGCGGGTTTTGTGGTGTTCTTAGCAAGTGAAGATGTCCGCTTTTCATAGCAAGTGATCTGTCCGGTTTTTGAATTTAGCCAGCCGCCGCAGCGGAGGCGGTGGGAAAGTGGGAATCCCGCGCGGTCGGCGGGATTTCCAAGCGGGGTGGGAAAGTCGGTTTTTGGACTTTTCCGTCCCGCGGCTTTTCCACCGTCCGGCGGTCGGGAGCGCGAATCATCGCCCCGTGGCTTGGATAGCGTCCGAGCAGATGCTGGCCGTAGCTCAGGCTGAGGTCTCCGTCGAGATGCTGGCGCACGGTGACCGCGCATCCGGCCAGGGTGCCGCGCCAGCGGACCGGCTCGATCTGCAGGCAGCGGTTCTCAAACTGCACGGTGTTGTCGCGGTTCACGACCCGCTCGTGGTGGAGCGAGAAGACGAGGTCGAGGTCCTGCGCCCCGAGCGGCAGGAAGGCGGTCCCGGGCTGCTCGGCGGGCACCTGGAAGCGGCGGTTGAACGCGGCGATATAGGTCCGGTCGAGAAAGCGGTTGGCCGCCTCGACGGTCTTGATGTTGCGCAACCGGAGCTCCTGCGGCAGCCGTCCCTGCCAGGTGGAAAAGCTGCGCTCCGAGCGGCCCCGCGCCTCCGGCGAGTAGGCCGGGATCATCTGGATGACCAGCTCGCGCAACGCCCGGCCCACCTGCGTCAGCCGCTGCCGGTCGACCTTGCTGCCGGCCTTCGGAGTGAGCCAGAAGTGGCTGCCGCGATCCGAATACAGCGCGCAGAAGATGCCTTTGCGTTCGATGACCTGGCGCAGCGCGGCCATCACCGTGGGCGTCGATTCCTCCTCGACCAGCTGCGCGTAGTAGATCTCGCTGGTGGCGTCGTCCAGGACCACGATCAGGTCGTGCCAGCGCTCGTCCTGAAACCACTGGTGCTGGCTGCCGTCGATGTGCAGCAGCATCCCCGGCAGCGGCCGCCGTGGCCGTCGCTTGCGATGCGCGCCGCGCTTGCGCCCCTTGGCGACCAGCCCCGCGCCCTGCAGCGCCTGCTTGACCCAGGTGTAGCTCAGATGGACGCCGTGCTCCTCGGCCAGCTTCTCGTGGAAGTGCCGTACGTTCAAGTCGAAGTACCGCTCCCGATAGAGCCCCAATACCTGCTCCACCTCGGCCAGCGGAACCCGCCTGCCGCTCGGCGCGCCACGCCGCCGGTCGAGCAAACCGTCGTAGCCATGCTGCTCGTAGCGCTCCCGCCACCGCCGCATCGAACGGTCGCTGATGCCGATGATCTCCGCCGCCTGCCACCACGTGATCCGCTTTGCCATCGCCCGTAGAATCACTTCCTGAACCTGCATCGCCCGCTCCACCGCGGCCTTCGTGTAAGCAACCATGCTTCGCATCGTCGCCCACCACCGCCGCCCGCCAAGCGGACAGATCATTTGCTAACTCGGCCGGACATATCATCTGCTAACGACACATGCGGGTTTTGTGGATGATTTCCTGCGTGATCGATGGCATACTTCGTCCATGGATCGCGCTCCTTTTCCTGATTTAAATCTGCTGGATCGCGATGCGTTGTTGGCTCTCTTCCATGCGCAACAGGAGAAGCTTGAGTCTCTCATTGCAGATCGCGATGAAGAACTTCGCCGCCTCGAAGCCGAACTCGAGTTCCACCGAAAGACACTCTCCGAACAGGCCGATGAGTTGCGCTCGCGCAGCGAGCGGATCGAACACCTGAAGCTGATGGTCGACAAGCTGCGGCACGTCCTCTTCGGCGCCAGGAGCGAAAAGATCGTCGTCAAGCTCGAACAGCTGGAGCTTGAACTGGAAGAGGAAGAGACCGCGCATGCTGAGCTCGAAGCCGCAGCCGAACGCCTGTCGCCTGCTCAGGAAACGAAGACGAGGCCGCAACGCAAGCCACTGCCTGAGCACCTTTCGCGGGAAGTGATCACCCATGCTCCGGGCCGCGATTGCTGTCCCGGTTGCGGCGGCCATTTGCGCCAGTTCGGAGAGGATGTCTCTGAACAGCTTGAGTACATCCCCGACAGCTTCAAGGTCATCCGCCACGTGCGGCCGAAGTTCTCCTGCACCGGTTGCGATCGCGTCGTCGAAGCACCGGCTGCATCTCGCCCGATCGAGCGAGGCCTTGCCGGCCTGGCCTGCTTGCCCATGTGATCGTCTCGAAGTTCAGCGACCATTTGCCTTTGTACCGGCAGTCGGAAATCTACGCCCGCCAGGGAGTGGAGATACCGCGCTCCACCCTGGCCGGTTGGGTAGGCGGCGCGAGCGCTTTGCTTGGTCCACTCGTGGACGCGCTTCAGAAGCACGTTCTGGCTGGCCGCAAGCTGCACGCCGACGATACGCCGATGCCCGTTCTCGCTCCCGGCAACGGTAAGACGAAGACCGGCCGTCTCTGGACTTACGTGCGCGACGACAGACCTGCCGGCGATCCGAGCGCGCCGGCGGTCTGGTTCGCATACTCGGCCGATCGCAAGGGCGAACATCCGCGCCAGCATCTGAAGACGTTCGAAGGTGCACTGCAGGCAGACGCCTATGCCGGCTTTCATCACCTTTATGGCGAACATATCTACGAAGCGGCTTGTTGGGCGCATGCGCGGCGCAAGTTCCACGAGATCCATGTCGTGCACGCATCGCCAACCACGACAGGCGCGCTGGCCAGGATCGGAGCTCTCTATGCGATCGAAGAGGAGATACGCGGCAAGCCGGCCGATCTTCGGTTGAGTATCAGGCAGACTCGCGCAAAGCCGCTGCTTGACGAACTGCGAACGTGGATGGAGAAGGCACAGCGCAGTCTCTCCTCGAAGAGCGAGACCGCAGGTGCGATTCGCTACGCTCTGTCGCGGTGGCGCGCCCTCACGCGCTACATCGACGATGGCCTGCTCGAGATCGACAACAGCGCCGCCGAACGCGCGCTGCGCGCCGTTGCTCTCGGACGGAAGAACTTTCTGTTCGTGGGATCTGACTGCGGAGGGGAACGTGCCGCCGCCATGTACTCGCTGATCGGCTCAGCCAAGCTCAACGGCCTTGATCCGGAGCTCTATCTCCGCAGGGTGCTGGCACGGATCGCCGATTACCCCGTCAGCCGCATCCGGGATCTTCTCCCCTGGAATCTGGCCCCTTCCCTCCAGACCCAAACTTCCCAAGCTGCCTAAGACACACTCATCAGGTGTCCGCTAAAAAAACAAGCGGACACCTGATGACACGCTCTATCTCACCGCATAGATGCCGTGCAATGACTATTCGACCGCCGAAGCGCACCGTATCGTAACATCGAACCAAGCCCGGGCCCCACGGACTGGTCCTCCGTTGAGGAGCAGGACCGCCATGGCAACAAGGAGCAGCAAGATCACACAGGATATCTATCAACTCAAGGTCACTCTGCTCGGCACCAAGCCGCCCATCTGGCGCCGCATACTGGTTCCCGCAGCTCTGACCCTGGCCAAGTTGCACAACGTGCTGCAAATTTCGATGGGATGGGACGACCAACACATGCATGAGTTCCGTGCCGGTCAGCGGCGCTTCGGCCGCCCAGAACCCGCGGACCCATTCCTGAGGAACTCGCGCGTGGAAAGCGAACGCACCGTGCCTCTCTCTGCCGTGCTTCAGAAAGACGGCGCCAAGATGATCTATACATACGACCTCGGTGATAGCTGGGAGCACAGCGTTCTGTTGGAGAAACGGCAAGACCCGGAGCCGAACACCATCTATCCCATTTGCATAGATGGTCAGCTCGCATGCCCGCCGGAGGACTGCGGCGGCATCCCCGGCTACTACGACCTGCTCGATGCCCTCGCCGATCCGAGCCATCCCCGCCACGAAGAGGTCGGCGACTGGATCGGCGGGAAGTTTAATCCCAAAGAATTTTCCAGCGACAAGGTCAATCGCCTCCTCTCACCTGCACGCCGTCGCAGCAAAACCTCCACCAGCTAATCTGACCAGACATCAATGCCGAAACTCACAGCATATCCGTACGCGTCCAGAGGGACTCGGCGGACGCTTACGGAGGAGCGAGTCCTCCGGGAGACTTGTGATGGAGCCAACCATGTCTGGCAGTGGAGTGGAAGTCGGCGGCGGAACGCCGCTGGGCGGAGTGGTGCGGATCGACGATGGGCGTATCCAGGCGCATCTGGATGAGGTAGTTCGTTCGACGGTGGAAGAGGCGTTGAACGCGTTGCTGGATGCGGAGGCCGACCATCTGTGCGGGGCGCGGAAGTACGAGCGCACCGTAGGGCCGCAAGGACACACGGGCGGGCAGTTACACGCGGCAACTGCACACCAAGGCCGGCGAAGTGAGCCTGCAGGTGCCGAAGCTGCGCAGCCTTCCCTTCGAGACGGCGATCATCGAGCGCTATCGCAGGCGCGAGTCCTCCGTCGAAGAAGCTTTGATCGAGATGTATCTGGCCGGCGTGAGTGTGCGCCGCGTCGAGGACATCACCCAGGCACTTTGGGGTACGCGGGTCAGTGCGTCGACGGTGAGCGATCTGAACCAGAAGATCTACGGCAAGATCGAGGAGTGGCGCCAACAGCCGCTGGTGGGCGAGTTCCCGTACGTTTTCCTCGATGGCCTGTGGCTGAAGCGCAGCTGGGGCGGCGAGGTGAAGAACGTGTCCGTGCTGGTGGCGATCGGCGTGTCGCAGACCGGCTATCGCGAGGTCCTCGCGGTGAGCGAAGGCGCGAAGGAAGACAAGGCGAGCTGGACCAACTTCCTGCGCGAGATGAAGCAGCGCGGCTTGAAAGGCGTGCAGCTGTTCGTCTCCGACAAGTGCCTGGGGCTGATCGAGAACCTGGCGGATTTCTATCCGGAGGCGAAGTGGCAGCGTTGCGTGGTCCACTTCTATCGCAACGTGTGGACGGCGGTGCCCACAGGCAAGGTGAAGGAAGCGGCGGCGATGCTGAAGGCGATCCACGCGCAGGAAGACCGCCAGGCCGCGAAGGAAAAGGCCAACCAGGTCGTGGACAAGCTGCGCGCGATGAAGCTGGCCAAGGCCGCCGAGATCGTCGAGAACGGCATCGAGGAGACGCTGAGCTATTACGAACTGCCGCCGGAGCACTGGCGATGCCTGAGAACCAACAATCCGCTGGAGCGGCTGATGCGCGAGATCCGGCGACGAACCCGGGTGGTGGGCGCGTTTCCCGACGGCAAGTCGGCGCTGATGCTGGTCGCCGCCAGGCTCCGCCACGTTGCCGGAACTCGCTGGGGCGCCAAACGGTATCTGCAAATGAATCGCTTGGCCGAAGTCGTCGCCATCGCCTGACCGCTTGCCTTGGCCCAGGGGCCAAGGCAAATCAACCTCAACCCAACAACCTTCCTAAGTCCCAACTAAGATCGAAAGTGCGAAAAACTCTGGACACTACCGCTAGTCGTTGAAGCCCCTGGGTTCAAGGTATGCTTCTCCGGTTTGAGAAGCATGGCGGCGAACTCGACCGATTAGTTCAGCCAGGGAGCAGGCGCCATGCAAGAGCATGTAAATGTGGCTGTGATCGAACAGCAATAGCAAACCCTTTGGACCAGAGGCCTCCTGCTTCGCCACGGATGAATAGCCAGAAATGGAGAACATGACACCCATTGTGTTGTCAGCTTTTCCGTGCACCTTCTTGAAAAAGGAGTCGATATCGGGTGCATCCGATTGCTCGCGTGTGAACTTCAGTTCGACCAGATAGGTGGTCCCATCGACAGTGATCGAGCCGTCGATCTGCCTTCCATCCACAACATAGGGTCTTCTGTTCGGGACCTCGTAGTAGTCGGCGAGCTTGTAGAACCAGTCCTGGAAGCCGTACCCGGCTGCTGTCGTTCCAAGCCCCTTGGACAACTCCACCAGTTCTTCTTCCAACTTGGACAGATCCAACGCCCGCGCGCGAATCTCGGCATTGATTTCAGCGGCTCGCTTTCTTGTTTCGGCCCGCTCTTTTTCCGATGCAGCCTGAACCTGCTGTGCCTTCCGATAGGTGCGTAACGCGGCTACCACAGCGGTCGCGTCAACGATCTTCTGTTGCGAGTCTTCCCAGCCCGCTAAATCTGGGAATGAGGTCTGCTGAATAAGTGCATCCGCCATACGATGCACTAGGCGTAGGCCAGCATCCCCACTGTCTTCCAATTTGGGGAACAGCCGGTAAAGGAAGTCCCGCTTACTCTCCTCACTCTGCCACGTACCGAGAAACGATTCCTTGACACCGCAGCGTCGCAAAAATAGAGCGAGCGCTCGCTTACGCCAGTACGATTTCAACGCGGCGTCGGCCACCAGTTCCAAGTAGTGAGGAGGGATCGTTGTTCTCACGTCGCCCCTGTGCTTTCTCAGCAGTTCCTATGATCGCATATTTCCCAATCGGGAAAACAGATGAATTAGGAAAATTTTCCTTTACATCCATTTTCCCAGGGAGGAAAATAAGACTGTGATCAGTTCAGGCACCCAATTCGAGCAGGACATCATTCGCTCTCTTAAGGATCAGAAGCCGTTTCTTCAGCTTTTTGGCGTGGAAGCGGTTCAAGTGACTGAATCTGATGGACTTCCCTTTGATGTAAAGTTCGAGTTGCGTTCGGGGGATGCCTGCATTCTTGTCTACGGCGAAATCAAACAAACCTTCACTCCAAAACAGCTCGCCGATCTAAAGCCGTGGATTCAGAGGCTCGAAAATGTTGAAAAAGGTGCGGCATTCGCTGTAATCGCTCCAGCGCTCTCCATTCAAGCGCAAAACTATTGCCTGGAGAATGAGATCAACTTCCTTGACCTCGCTGGCAATATCTCTATCAACGTCCCTGGGAAATTTGTTCTCCAACGCCTTGGGATGAGAGACCAAACCCCAAGAAACGCAGGCCAGACGTCGCCCCGCGAAGCCAACGTCTTCTCTGGGCGTTTTTCGCGGATCGTCCGCGTGCTCCTAGAAAAGCCACAAACATGGACTCTCACTGAAATTGCCGCAGAACTTGAGCTGCAATCGACCTCGAGCCCTCTCTTATCGAGGTCTCTGAGCAGTCGATCCGATAGCAAAGACTTTCGCATCAGCCTCGGAAGCATCTCTAAAGCCTTAACGAGCTTAGAAGAGCAACTCTTGATCCGACGTCGCAACTCGGCCGTATTGGTTCCCGAACCCCAACGGCTATTGAAAGTCTGGGCCGACAAGTATCGGGAACGCTATCGATGGCGACTACTCCAGTCGTTCCGGCTACGAAGGCCGATCGCCAGGAACCTCCAAGAGCTGACAGATTTGCTTCAAAATCAACAGACCGGTCCGTTTGCCATAACTGGACCCGCGGCGGCATCCATCCGCGCTCCCTTCCTTGATACTGGTACTATCGATATCTTTTTGCCAGATCTCAGTTTTGTGCGGCCCATGCTCGAAAAGATAAGCCCTTCAAGTGACGGTCCCGAGATTCGTTTCATAGAGCCATATGATCTCGGCGTTTTTCTCTACTCAAATGTCATCCAAGGCATCCCCATCGTCTCTGATATTCAGGCATATCTTGACCTTTATGCGCGAGGTGGTCGGGATCAAAAGCAGGCGACCTATCTTTTCGAGAACATCATCGCCCCCAGGTGGCAGCAATGATTCCAGAGCCGCAAAAGACATACTTGCTTGAATTACTTGTCGCCTTAGGCCCATTTGCCGAAGACTTTGTCTTGGCCGGGGCGCAATCCATGAAATTCGCCCTGAGGGAATCGCGAGCGACGAAAGACTTCGACTTTCTGCTGGACGTGATTCATCTGCGCGAGCGAAATGCCGAGGTCAAGCGGATACTCACTTCCCTTGACTACAAAGTTGTGCCCGAATCGCAGCATTTTCAATTCGAGAAGCCGATTCCGAATTCAAACGAGGTCTTGCGGATCGAATTCATGGCGCCCCACGAACTGAAACGCAAGAGAAACTTTCGTGTCGATGTCGAGAAGGGGCTCCATGCTCGCGAATGTTACGGAGGAGCGATCGCGCTGCAGGAATCCGACAGTCACGACCTCGCCGGGCTGCTTCCCGATGGCAGCGCAGTGCAGACTCCTATCCGGGTCACGCGTCCCACCGCCCTGGTTCTGCTGAAGCTTCTTGCCTTAGACGACCGGTATCGCAATATTCGCGGGCCTGCCGAGGCCGAGCATGATCGAGAAGAAGCACGAACGCATGCTGCCGACATCATGGCGATTATGACTGCCGCAATCGATTTGGACTCATTTCGACGCGTTTTCCAAAACCAATTCAAGGAACAGGCTGAAGTCGAGAATCGCATAGAGGGCATCCTGCGCGAATACTTCCAGACCGATTCAGCACCAGGAATGCTTCTTTATGAAGAGGCACTGCAACGGGATACTCCGGCTGATAGTAGAACGCGAGCCCGTCTACGGGATGAGTTGAATCGCGCCTTCAAAATGATTACCGCGCTCGTGCCTACCAATGATCGGCCAACACCGATGCAACGCGCTGCCGTGCGTTCATAATGCCGCGGCCACTGGCCCAGCAGCTCGAACCTGAATTCAAATCAGCAAAGATAATCGCTTTCTAAGACGTTCCCAGAGATTGCATAACGGAATTGATTCGTTCTCTCGATCAATTGATGGAATGAATTGGACGGTACGGTAGTAAAGAGCTTTGGCTCGCCGATCTTCCTCACGCCCCGCTTCTATGCGGCCGACGGACATATCAGCGGCCCACCGCACTTTATTGCCCTTGATCCAATAATGAGACCGGCATGCCAAATTCCAGTTTCCTATCGACGGTTTCAGCGAAATGTGCTCCCCATCGAATGACAACTGCCAATCGGCCGGCGACAAAGGTGTCACCACTTCCTCACCGCATCCGCAAGCACATCGATGGGTAGCTAACGCATACACCATAGACACATACAGAACGCCCTCTTGGAGGACATCGGGCATAACCTCGACGAACTGAGGAGTCAATTGGCTATGCCACATCCGATTTCTCCTCACTCGTCAGCAGGTGCAAACTCGTACAGTAGGTGGAGTGGTGATCCCGGTCGACGTCTTGATAGATGCCGTATATCTTCTTCCATTTGATGATGGCCAGGGTAGCGTTCAACGCGTTGAGGTCGGCAATTTGGATGTTCTGGGCGTAAAGATTGACCTGTTCTGTGTCCAATGTTGGAAGCCTACGCTCCAAGTGATCGTTCTTCGAGCGCGTCCCGGCCGTCGCACGGCACATTGCCCACAGCTCTTGAGAATCCGTCACTTCCACACCCATCCCGACATCCACAAACGAAATTCCGTGCGCAACCAGCGACCGCACGATCCGCTTCCGAGCACTCCCGTTATCGACACAAACGAAAACGAAGTCATGGCCCTCCAGAAGATGAACATTGGCCTCGGTCACACGTTCCCGGTGCGCCACGATACCCCGATGCATCCGGCCATAAATCCTCTGAAAATGATCGACCTTGAAACTCTGCGCGTTTAATTCGTCAAGTGCTGGGGCGCCGGGCGCACGAAAAGCATTGTGCTGCAGAAATAGATCATCGTCAAAGAGATGGATTTCGAGCACCGGCGTCTTCGCGACAAAATCAAGAATGTACGAACCGGTGCCACCAAGACCGACAATCGCCACACGCTGCCCGAAAACCCGCTCCGAGATCGCGGTGATGCCCGCCCTACTCGATGCCGTATCCAAATAGTGGAACATCGAGCCATCCGGCCCCGACTCAATCGCCTTGAAGGTGCGTGCATCGAGCTTCGAATCGGGCGCGAGCGCCCGTGCCGCTGACGAGAGAATATTTATGTAGGTAGTCATCTTCTCGTAGTAGTTGGCATACCCGTTCGCAGGCTTATTCGAGAAGCTGTGGTTGACAGCTAGTCCCTGCGCTAGTTGCTGGGTTGCCGACGCGTGCTTGATCTGCAGGATCTCCATGCCATCTTTTGTGCATGGATGCTCCCCGATAAAGTGCGCGACGTGCGTGTTGGGCCGCGTTGTGATGTTGCCGGCAAGCGTCAGTGCCGAGACCAGCACCCCGCGCGCCACTTCCCGACGGGCATTCACGTAGGGAACCGAATGGACCAGCAAGTGCCCTGAACGCACCTCCACTTCGAAACCCTCGTCGCGGAGGCGCTTCAGATCAGGACTACGATTTATCAGTTCGTGTGACATTGAAGAGCATCCCATTCTTAAGTTCGACCTTCTGTCCCTCGACCATGCTTCCTTCGGGATTGTGCGCGGGTCCCCGCTTATACATCACCGTGTATATCGTGGTTGCACTGGCCACGGCGTCCGGATATGCCAGCTTCACGACCTCCCAGAACGAGAGATAATGCTGATGCACCTCTTTTGGCCGGCCGTTGACGACGATCGCGAAACTTTTGGGCCGTGTATAGAAGCGCTCGACGCCCGGAGCCAAGAGATCGACCAGCTCGCGGTCCTCGATCAGGAGGTCCACCCCACCTCGCACCTCGAACCAGACATCCGTCGGCGCCGGTTCTGACCCCGCCAGCTTCTTCAGCGTCAGTCCCGAAATACGGCTGGAGCCCCAATCGAACTCGCGGTCGTTCAGCAGGAAGCGGAAGGAACGATCCGTGCGGAAGACGAGAAACTTCTCCACACCGGAACTGCGTAGGTCCGTGGTCTCTTCCGGGCGAATCTCTTCGAGCAGCCCATTGCTGAGCATCCGGTAGACCGCATACTCGATCTTTTCCGCAATGCCGGCAGCTTCGAGGATCTCGCTTCCGGTCGGCACTGGGTCGTGAATCAGTCGGGAGACGAACTCTAGCCGTTCATCTCCAATCAGAACTCGGTAGGGGCCGTAGGGACGGACGGGGCGGTGGGCGAGCAGGGCCTCGCGAGGGTCTTCTGCAGTTTCCTGGGGTTGTTCGATCATAAGTACCTCAATTCTTAAGAAAGCTATGGATTTGTTGGGGCCCGCTGCCGCCTGATGGCGGCCTGAGACTCCTCTTCAAAGGGGTATGCTGAAAGGCGACGCGGTTCGGACAGAGATCGCGAAATTATTTTTTGTCCGACCGCTGGGCCTGGCCAGCATAGAGAACCAGAGGACAAATGGAGCCGTCGAGTGGAACCGAATAAGCCGTTGTCCAAATCGGAGAAGGTCGCGACGGTCGAGGAAATCGGTCAGGCGATTGAAAAGCTCACGAAGGCCGAGTGGGCAAAGCTCCACGCCTTCGCGCGAAATCGTGCGCGGACCATGGCCCTGCGCGGCAGTGCCTCCACCGAGGAAGACCTTGTGAAAGATGCGATCGTTGCCCTGTTAGAGGAGCGACGGCACTGGAACCCCAAAAAGGTCGACTTCGTCGGTGTCGTCATGGGCGCTGTGCGCAGTATCGCCTCCAACCACAGGGCATCCACAGAGAGCGGGGATTTTGCCCTTCCGGCCAGTCAGTTCTCCGTTGTGGACGAGGACGAAAATGAATCCAATAGCCCGACGGACGTTCATCCAGACAGTCGGCCTACGCACGAGCAGGTGTTGATCGTCTCCAACCTGCTGTCTGAAATCTACGAACTTTTCGGGGACGATCCCGAGGCCTTGGTCGTCATGGATGGATGGCGCGACCGTATGTCTGGAACCGAAATCATCTCGGCGCTCGATATCGACAGAAAAATTTACGAAACCATTGTCCGACGCATTCGCCGCAAGGCCGCCGCACGTTGGCCGAAAGGAGACCTCAATGTCCGCTAACAAGCCGTGGACGTCTCAGCAAGCCGAGCACGTTTTGGATGAAATCGCCGCATCAATCGAAGCTGCAACCCCTAGTGAAATCCAAGAAGACTTTCATGCAGCGAATGAAGACCTAGATGCGATTGCAGGCAACATGAAATCCGCTGTTTTGGAAGGGATCAAGCAATTTCAGCAACGCAGACTTCACCAAGCTCGACAGCGATACCAGGAGAGCTCGCGCCAGATTGAAAGGCGAGCGCGTCGAGTTGCGTCGAGCACTGATGCTCGCAGAGTGCAGTTTTTCGCGCTCTTGCAAGCGAATCCTGGCGTTCAATCTGCGCTTACCATCCAGCATCGCGATCTCAACGCCCTCACTGATCAGGACATCGAGAGCGCATTAGAAGAACTCGATGCCTTGGGTGCTATCGATGATCTTGGAGAAGCTCCCAATGACGTCAACTCCTGATTGGTTCCGAACGCCTTCGCAGATTCTCTCCGATCTCGGAATCCAAGAACCCGGAGACATCGATATTGAAGCCATTGCAGAGGACTGCGGTGCGACTATTCGATATCAAATATTGTCTGGCTGCGCCGCCCGAATCATGGGATATAAAGACAGGGCAATTATCACTATCGATAAAGACTGCTCCCGTCCTCGTCAGCGGTTCTCGGCTGGTCACGAATTGGGTCATTGGATGAGAGATCGGGGGCAGGTTGCGTTTCAATGTCAAGACAAAGCGTTCGTGAAGGAGTGGTCCATAGACAACCCGGAAAGACGGGCCAATCAATATGCGGCTGATTTGCTTCTACCCGGAAGAATGTTTAGAACTGCCGCCCATGGAAGACCGATCACCTTCAAAACAGTTCGGGAGCTGCGCGATGTCTTTTGTACTAGCCTGACCGCAACGGCTATCCGATTGGTGGATTATGGAGCGCTGCCGTCCATTCTCGTCTGCAATAGCACGCAAAAGTGCGAATGGTATGTGTCCAGTGGCGATGTGAGAAACAAGATCTGGCTGGAACAACGACCGGGAGATGGAAGCCTCGCGTCTGCTCTCTTGAGAGGCGAAGCCAGATCATCGCTACCAACAGAAGTCAGGGCAGATGCGTGGTTCAATCACAGGAATGCGAATAACTATGGGATAATTGAAGACTCTCTACTGCTGACAGGTGGCATCGTTCTGACGCTCTTATGGTGGAAAGACGAGGTCCAGCTTATCGATATTGATAATGAGATTGAAGAGCGCGGAGCCTGGAGAAGCGACTTCCGAAAAGTAATTCTAAAAATCACAATTCATTTGAAGGCACTGAGCGGGCTTGAAAAGTGACTCTTCTCTCGCCGCTTAATCCCTGATTGAATATTGACAACTTTCCTTCGTCGATTCGATGCTGCTATATCCCGCTCACTGGCATACCGTTCCAAGACATCTTCAACAAACGCCTCTGGCAAAGCCAGGTCTGCAGCGATCTTTGCAACTTGCAAGTCTGCCCCGTAGAGAAGTTCTGCCATCTGGCGGAGTCCCCGCGGCTGCTCCAACGGAATATTGAATTCCGATGGTTCCTGCGTTCTAAACTGTGACAGCTCGACTATGAGTCGATCATGATTCCTCTTCGAGACTAGATGTAATTCCTTTGCTCTGTAAAGCAATGCAGCCATCGAAAGTCCCCATTTGCGCTTGAGCGCGCCAAGCTTCTGGATTGTGAGGACTCCGCTTAGATCCCTGCTTACAGCATCCTTTGGAGCAAGTAATTCCGCTCCAAATCGATAAGCCTCCTTTTCAGCTTGGGACATTGCTGTTGGAGCGTTATGCAAAATCAAATGCCCTATTTCATGGGCCATACTGAGTCTGAGACGATCTCCACTTGACGAAGGACCAATCGAAATCACTGGTCTATTGGAACCCCAAACAGCGAAGGCTTCCCGTCCCTGAAGCTCTGGAAGAGAGAGCAATATGCCACCAGCCTTCTCAAAGGCTCTCATCAGATGTGGAATGGGACCGGCTTCATTAAGCCCTAGCATCTTCCGGGTGAGAGACGCAGCGTCTTCGGGTGATCCAGCAGTAGGTATCAACCTGACCACGGGGAGCTCAAAGCGCGCAGCCAAGTGCAAGAATATTTCGAAAACATTAGTCGCAATAGCATGCGTTTGCGCAAATTTTCGAGCCGACACATTTGCGCGCGCTCGAAAGAGCATCGATCCAAACGGCAGTGCAGGACCCGAGGACCGATAGAGGAAGTCCAATTTGACATTTGTTGCAGCAGCAATTTTCTCTGCGAGTTCAAGAGACGTTTGCTTCAAACCTTGCTCAATGTGAGCAATCATCGGTTGACTTACGAAGGTAGCCCGAGCCAAATCAGCCTGAGTCATCAACGCTTGTTCGCGGGCCTGCTTTACTCTCAGGCCATTGATGACCCTGGAATTGGCAAAGTTAAAACTCAGATTCATTGCGCCTTCTTTTTCTGTTCCGATTGATCGTCCGATTCATCCGCTTTGGCTGCGGTCTCTTCGATTGCAGACGTGGTTTCTTCCGCGGCGCGTTTCAGCGGTACATCCTCATTGGCTGAATCGAACGCCGCGGTAAACGCCTCTCCAACAGCTTCAACTGATGGCAAGTCATCGGAGACAGTATTCGTAAAGTCATAAACAGCTTCAGCGCTTCGTTGATATACCGGAATTCGCCAGCGCCAATCGCTGCCTTCTACGCAGACCAGAAGGAGGGTTTCCAATTCACCCTTGCGACTGTCATTCCAAAGAAGCAATAGGTGGAGGGGCAGTATCTTTCCATCATCTGCCTGGGGGAAAACCAGAAGATTCCAGTTGTAGAACGATAGAGATTGCCGGCTTCCGGCTGCTGGAATCTCTCCATCCTTACTCTTTCGAATCTTCAAATGCACTAAGGGCAAGGTGAGCAACAATCCACAAAGAGCCTTACGCTCAATCTCTACGTCCTCCTCTTCAACATGAAGACCGTCGGCTCGGAGGCTCTCAAGCACTTCTTTTCTGATCAGATAGGCTGCTAATGCAGCATCATTGGTCCACCCGCGATCTGCGAAGGTCTCTTGGGTGCGATCGCAAGCCGACGAAAATGTGAGGCCCAAGCGTTCGAGCAAGGGCTGCAGGTAAGCCGCCACGATCTCAGGTTTGGTGAACGGCGTAAAGCCATTGGAAGTTGCCATCGTCTAGCCCCTAGGTAATAAAATGACCTATTTTCGGTACATAGTCAAGCGAGCAGTCTGATCATCAGCGAGTGGGTCGTAAACCGAGTCGTCGGAGATCGACTTCTAACATCCATTCATCGCACGACCTGAACCGGCCGGAAGCGAAGCCTCCCGCGTCGAACTCTCCGATGTCAACCTCACGAAAGTAGACCTTGTAAAGATCTTTATCTACCTGCTCGAAGCCGAGAACCTAAATCGGAAACCTCACTGATGAACACCCCGTTTTAATGCCAGCTTACGTCGCCACTGTTGTTCACTCTGCGGAGCTCAAATCCCTTTGGGAAGATGAACTCGAGAACATCGCGTCGCTGAAAGCAACACGGAAGAATTCCTAAATTTCTTCCTTCGTCCAGTGCCCCCGCTTCATGCGGCTTTATGGCAGAGCCGGTCGGAACCCGTCAAGGCTCTTCGCTGACGCTCGATGAACGGGCACACAACGCCCGGCCTTGACCGAACCCGCCTCGCCTCTGCCCGCCGCACAAGACATGAAGCGGGGGCACTCAACGAAAGAAATTTTGCTTGAGAGCCAAAGCGAAATGCCCTCCTTCAAATTCCGCCCTCAGCGGGCAACACAGGAGAGCACACCATGCCATATTCCAACAGCACCAACGCAATCACCATCGACAGCACTGAGCAGCAGCCCAGGACGGCGAACGAAGTGATCGCCGCCAACGTCAAGGGGCTTACTCCCCAGTTGGAAGCAGTGCGCGGCGATATTCCCACCGAAGCCATAAATAGGTTACTCGCTCACCACAAAATCCCACCCCTAGATGCCGGACAAATGACGGATTTATCACATTATTTATTTGCCGCCGCCACGCTGGCGATTCGCTTTGCCGTTGCCGAAGCAGTGTACATATACGACCATGACCACCCGAATGCGTTGGACATCTTTCTTTGCTGTGCAGTGCCTTTGGCGGAGAAATACGCGCGGCGTCGGGCATACCGGGTCTTTGTTTCTCCCTCCGACTGGCAGTTTGAGTTGATGTATGACGGAGCAGTAGGAGCCGCGATCGAGATGTTTCAATCTAACAGCCCCCTACGTGCTGGCGACCACACCTTTCGGCGCTATCTGGTGCGCGCGTTGGTCTGCGGAGCCTTGCGACACTATTTCAAGCGTGCCGAATACGATAGCGTTCGAGCAAGCGCTGATATCGAAAGAGTCCCGGCACGAATCACGGCATCTCGCAACTCGGCCGAGCAGGCGCTCATAACGCGGGAGCTACTCGACCAGGTGACCAGTTTCCCAAACCTGCGTCCGGAGGCATCTGCCACTCTCCAGTGCATCCGCTCCCTCGGGCCGGATGTAGCCCTAAAGGAACACGCAGTGGCGAAGGAGGGCGACGCTGACAAATGGAAACGAGAACGCGGCAGGAGGCCAATCCTCAATCCTGACGCTATCGCAACGGCAATGAAAACCAACCGCGCAACCGTGCATGCCCGGCTTCGCGAAGCGAGAATCGGCCTGCGCGGTGCGTTTAACACGGATGGCAGACTATTTCTGAGCCGCTGAGCCCATTCAACGAAGAAATCCTTGTGCCAGTCTTCGGAACAGATGGCTGGCACACAGCTCAGAAGAATTGAACGGGAGTGAACGTTCACCTCGGTGAACGAGCGGCGCTCGAATCGAGAGCGCCGCTTTTCTTTGCCTACCAAGCCGCTAACCCGCCCTTGGTGGAGCTCTGCTGGCGCAGAGGTCTGAATCATTCCCACCCGGCGGCTTGAAAACTTAGGCCTTAGCCGACTTCTTTTGCACCGCGTGCACTTTCGCCCAACGTTTCCTTTGAGCTTCGGCAATCGCCTTCCGCGCTTTGGCGCTAAGAGTGCGTTTCTTTGGAAGCGCGGGATTCGGCGTCTTGGCGGTACTTAGCTTGCCAGTTCCATTCAGGATCGACTTTACCTGCTGAAGTCTCTCTATCTCTCCATCGATCATCGTCAAGATTTCTGCTCTATTCATCTAAGTCCTTTCTTAATGCCCATCGATACAGATTAATGCATCCGGCCGCCTTGACGGTATGCGCGAGATATAGGTTCGGGGCCTCTGGTTCGCATCGATCTGTGAAAGTGGGACGTTCTTGCGGTCCCATTTCCAGTCCGGAAATCCCGCGGAAAATCTTTCCGGAATTGCCGCTGATTTCCCGCATACGGTGGTTCCAGAACGTCGCGCCGCGCTGACCGCTCGGCGACCCATCACTTAAACAAAAGGAGATTCACCATGATGAGAGCGCAAGCTCTTGCGCGGTTTCGTGCGCGCTCAAAGCGTCGACGGCCGCTCACGTTGCTGGCCCCGGCCCTATTTCTACTGTCTACTCTCCCCGTGTACGCCCAGGCCGCAGGGGGCGGGGACGACCCGTGGGACAACGCAATTAACGTTCTGCGGACCGCATTCACCGGCAACATCGCCACCGGCCTCTCTCTGGTCGCGATCGTCATCGGCGGCCTGATGTTCGCCTACGGCGAGGGCCAATCGAAGAAGATGCTCGCCGGCATCGTCTTCGGGATCGGTATGGCCATCGGAGCGGTGAACTTCATGGCCTGGCTCTTCGCGGCCTAGCTCTGAGACCGGAGAGAACCAACAACACGACGAAAGGAGGGCAGGAAGATGGCAGCGGACGATCGACGGCGAAACAAGACCTACAAGACCATGAATCGTCCGCTGACCGTCCTGGGAGCGGAGCGGCGGCTGTTCTTCGTCGCGCTCATCTCGGGCGGCGCCATCTTCACGCTGATGCATTCGCTGGCCGGCGGTATCGTGCTCTTCATCGTGGGTGTCATTCTCGCCCGCAAGGCCACCAAATACGACGTTGAGATTCTGCGGGTGCTGATGAATTCGACGAAGTTCCGCAGACGCTACGACCCGATGAAGGAACAGGCAACAGAGATCGTCTTCGCGAGGCGCGATGTTCAAGCTTGAGCAAATCACGAAGGACTGGAAGGAAGCGGGCGCATTCCAGGCGCAGATCAACCTATACGGCTTCTGGGACGAGCACACGTTTCTGACCAAATCGGGCGACCTCGGCTGCGCGCTCGGAATCGGCGGAATCGACTACGAAAGCCTCGACCATGCCGGACGCGACTATGCGGTGAAGCGGCTGGAAGCGGCCTTTCGCTCGCTCGATGACCGCACGCGGCTCTATCAGATTTTCTTCAAGCGCAACTATCCGGAAATTCCCTATGCAGAACTATGAGAATGCGCTGACGCGCGAGTCGGTCGAGAAGCGCATGGCCTTTCTGCGGGACAAGTCCGACCGGCTTTATAGCTTCGAGATCTTCTGGGTGCTGATGATCGACGGGAAGTACGCGAAGAGCAGCCTCTTCCGCGCGATCTCGCACATGCCGCGAAGGCACCCCGCGTGGGCATTCAAAGAATTACAGTCTCTCTTTGCCGGCAGCGACCAGCGCACGATGGTCTATGAGTCAGATCGAGCGCGACGCCGCAGCGTTGCTGCAAAAGGCGAAGAGTCTGAGTGGGCAGCTCAGCGACCTCACCACGGTCGAGCTGCTAGGGGCGGACCCGCCCCAGCGAGCAAGCTCGCCGGGGACCCCGAGCGAGAAGACCTTGCGCATGCTGCGCCGTCTCGTAAACGTCTGCCCCTCTAAGATTGACGACGTCCGCCTGCATGGCCCGCGCCGTCTCGACTGGCAGATTTGCGACTCGGAGCTTGAGGCCCATCGCGGGTATCTCAGGATCGACGACTACTATGTCCGCGTCCTGACGCTCAAAGAGCTTCCCGGCGAGACGCGGCCATTGCTATTGAATGGCCTGCTCGACATCCAGGCCAACTTCCATGTTGTCTCCGGAATGGCATCCGGTCGATGGGGCGAAGTCGCGTAAGGAGATCGCCGGTCGCCGCCGCCACTATCACAATTCGAAGTCAAGCTTCATCTCGAACCTTCAGGATAGGCAGAACACCGGGCCGAAGGACGAGCTGGTTGACGACTCGAAAGAAGCCGCCATCGCCGAGCTGGGCGACGGCGCTGACCGCCATCGGCATGGAAGGCAAGTCGTTTGGCGAGTTCACCTGGACGGTCGTGGTCTATGACGAGGACCGGACAAAGGTAGAGCACGCGGTAGCCGAGTTCCAGAAGCTCTTCACCACCAATGACGGGCTGCTTTATGAGGAACGCTACAACCTGCTTAACGCCTTCTTCGCGACCGTTCCCGGTAACCGGCATTTCAACCTGCGCAAGCTCTGGGCGTTGAACTCAAACTACGCCGACCTGTCGTTTCTGTTTTCGGTCGCCGAGGGTTCGCGGCGGAACGCACATCTCGAAAAGGAGTATCTCGCCGTCCTTGAAAGCTCGCACGGGACGCCCTACTACCTCAACCTGCATTCGGGTGATGTGGGCCACACGCTGGTTCTGGGCGCCACGGGATCGGGCAAGTCATTCACGCTCAATTTCACCCTCCAGTCGCTCCAGAAATACGATCCTCTGACCTTCATCTTCGATCTGGGTGCGAGCTATGAATCGCTGACCCGCGCCTTCGGCGGATCGTATCTAAATGTCGGCCTGAAGACCCCGGGCTTCACCATCAATCCGTTTTCCTTGGAGCCAACGCCCGAGAACCTGAATTTCCTTTATCTCTTTCCTGCGCGTGCTGATCGAGGCTCAGGGGCGCTACGAGCTCACAACTGCCGACGAGCGGGCGCTCTTCTCGGCGATCGAGCGCCATTACAAGCTGCCGAGTGAGATCAGGACGCTCACCAACTTCGCGTCGATCTTGGGGCCATTAGGCGAACGCCTGCATCGCTGGACCCGAGCTGGCCAGTTCGGCCACATCTTCGACAATGTTCTCGACACGCTAAGCTTCGCGCGCTTCCAGACCTTCAACTTCGATGGCTGGTCGGACTACCCGGACATCCTGGAGCCGCTGTTGTTCTATGTCCTGCAGCGGGCGTCGTCTGAAATTGAGAAGCCCCAGAACACCGCCACCTTCAAGGTCTTCGTCATCGACGAGGCATGGATATTTCTCAAGAACAAGACCATCCGCGACTGGATCACGCGTGCCGAAAAGACCTGGCGCAAGAAGAACGCCGCGATGGTGCTGGCTACTCAATCGGTCATCGAACTGATGGCCTCAGAGATGTTGCACATCGTCAACGAGTCCTGCCCGACGAAGATATTTCTCGCCAACCCGAACATCGATCGCAAGCTCTACGCTGAGATCTTCCAGCTCAATTCGACCGAGCTTCAGTTGATCGAGTCGCTCGTCCCCAAGCGGGACCTGCTCCTCAAGCAGCCGGGGTCGACCAAGAAGTTGCGCCTTGAAGTTGATGCTTTGACCTATTGGATCGCGACCAACAACGCCCGCGACAACCTTCGCAAGCAGGAGTACTTCGCCCGCTTCGGTCCGGAGCGAGGCCTGCTCCAACTCGCCGAGGACTACCCCAACCCTTAACCCGATAAGGAGAGACATGCAACGCGCACCTATCGTCCCACTTCTGCTCGGCCTGGCGGCAACTGTCGCCCACGGCCAGCAGACCGCCCGCGTGGTGAAATACCACGCGAATGACATCGTCAGCGTCCGCGCCAAAATGCGCTACACGACGCTCATTCAATTGCCGGCCACGGAGAAGATTCTGGAGGTCGCGACCGGCGATAAGGACTTCTGGATCATCGACGCCGTGGGTAACTATTGCTTTCTGCATCCGGCGAAAGAGGGCATTCACTCGAACCTCAACCTGATCACCGACAGGGGCGGCGTTTATTCGTTCACCCTCGACGATGTCGAGACCGCCGATCCCGATCTGAAAGTGGTCATCGAACCGTCCGATCCATCCGTGCTCGCCGCCGCGAACGGTACGACCAAGCTGGTATCGCAGAGTGAGGTCGACGCCGCGCGGGCCCAGGCGCAGCTTGCCCAGACCCGCGCTGCCACCGCGGTCGACGAGTTCCGCTCCGAGTATCCGACAAAGGGATTGAAGTTCGATTACGCCTACAAAGACGACAAACCCTTCGATCTCTCAGCGATCTACCACGACGATCGCTTCACCTATATCAAGTCATCGGCGCAAGAAAAATTCGCTGTCTACGAGATCAAGGACGGTAAACCCGACCTGGTCACCTTCCAGTTGAAGGACGGCACCTACGTCCTTCCGAAGATCGTCGACAAAGGCTATCTCGAAATCGGCAAGCACAAGCTTGAGTTCACCCGGAAGGCTGACTAAAGGAGCGACCATGACAGACGAACAGAGACTCCCTGATGATCTCGAGCAGCCGCCGAAGTTGCCCGGAAGCCTGAGCGACCGGCGCCGCGAGCCTGAGGGGGTCGTTCCCAAGCAGAGCCAGGCATATGTGATCGCCGGGCTTGCCGTCCTCATTCTTGTGGCGGTGATGTTCTCGAAAGGCCATCCTAAACCGGCCGCTAAGACGCCAGCGCCGGTGGCCACGCCGCCGACGGAATTAAATGAGCGCAAGATCGCCGACCTCAAAGAAGAGCTGAATACGGCCCAGCGGCAGAGTGAACAGACTGCTCACGCTCCAAGCTCCCAAAATGGCGCGGCGCAATCAACGGGCTCAGCCAATGGAAATCAGAATCCTCCGGCAGCCCCTCAGCAATCGATGCCACAACAGGATGTGCATCGCGATCCGGTCGCCGACGCAGAAAGGGAGATTGCCTTCAAGTCTCGCTTCGCCTCGAACCTGGTCTCCCAGGTCGCTCTGCCTGACGAAGCCAAGCCCGAACAAGCCCGGGCGACAGGCGACCTTCGCTCCGGCTCGTCTTCTTCGTTGCCGGAGGGGAATGAAACGTCGACCGCCGCGAATCCGAAACACAAACCGGAAGTGAACGTGAACTCCGCCGACGGGCAGCCCTTCGTACTCTTCGAGGGGACGACCATGGACACCGCGCTGGTCAATCGCCTGGTCGGGGATTTTGCAGGTCCGGTGAAGGTCATGGTGACGAACCCCGTCTACAGCCGCGACGGCCAGCATGTCCTGATTCCGGACGGGACATTTCTTCTCGGCGATGTCCAGAAGGTCGATACCTTCGGCCAGCGCCGGCTGGCCGTCACTTTCCATCGGCTGTTGATGCCCGACGGCTATTCGCTCGACCTCGACCGTTTCCACGGCCTGAGCCAGATCGGGGAGACCGGCCTCGCCGACCAGGTCAACAACCACTACCTGCAGATCTTTGGGACCTCGATTGCCCTGGGCATTATCGCCGGCGCAGCCGAGGCCACAACCTCCACCTCCGGATATGCCGAGAGCGGATCAGACGCGATCAGGCAGGGCATCGCATCGAGCCTCGCGCAGTCAGGAGCGCATGTACTCGACAGGTTCCTCAATATCCTACCCACCATCACCATTCGCGAAGGCCACCGCATCAAGGTCTATCTCTCGGACGACCTGCTGATCCCGGCCTACGAGAACCACAAGATTCCTTCGGACATCTGACCATGAAACCGACCATCAACTACTTGCTCGCGATTTCGCTTGCCTTCGGCCTGTGCGTCGGTTGTTCCCCGCCCAAGCCCAAGCCTTCCGCCGCGCACCCGCAACCGGACGGAGAAAAAGCACTTCGCAACTCGCTCGCCAATACCCACACCCAACCGCGCCGGAAATAGTTCGGCTTACAACCCGCCAACAGGAGGCCTCGATGAAGTCCTACAGGATTTGCTTTCTCATTTTCGCTCTCTCTGCCCTTTTGCCGTCCTGCGCTCAAGCGCAGTTCGGCTCGGGCATCGTCTTCGATCCCACCCAAAGCACTCACGCCATTGTGCAGATCCAGCAAGGCGAACAACAAATTCAGCATTGGGCAACAGAGCTTCAAGACTGGGAGCAACATCTACAACGTGAATTGCAGATTTACAACACCGCTGTTCAAACGCGGGACCAGATCATCTCCGCCTACAACCTCGCCTACCAGATGTCGCGGATGCCGCAGAATCTCGCAGCCCGTTACCGGGCGCAGTGGTCGCGGTGGACCAATATGACCAGCATGTCCGCGCCCGATCCCTACGGCATTACAACCGCCTGGATGAACGCGCTCGATCTTGGCGGCCAGGCGCAGGCGCTCCAGGCTTACAACAACGCAATCGTCCGGTTGCAGCAATATCCAAACAGCAGTTATGGCGGTATGGACTCAGCCTCGCAAGCCACTATCCAGAACCAGTACGCCACCTCGGAGCTCAGCCAGGGCACGACGGTGGGTACCCTCGCGACGCTCGGGAGCATCCGGTCGGATTCGGAATCGTTCGCGAGCCAGTTGGCGAACCTCGATTCCGACACCTTCGCCACCGACCCCGATCAACAGACGGAGATGGCGGTGCTCGGCAAGATAAACAGCGCGACGCTGCTCCAGATCCACTCCCAGCAGGACACCAACCAGTTGCTCGCTGCTTCTGTCCAGCAGCAGCTGATCGCGCAGAAGCAGCAGATCGACGCCCAGAACCGGGCCATCAACAATGCCATTTACTTTCAGCAGAACTTCGCTGACGCGGCCCAGAAGACCAATAGCGGCGTGAGTGACACCCTGCGCACCATCTCCTTGAGCCCCACAGGAAATTAGTTCCGAGACAGGAGTCTGATTTATGGACCAGAACCCGTTCACCTTTCTTGCTTCGGCGATCTCGCAGTTGCTGAGCACCAACAGCGCCGCCGTCGAGTCCACGGGAGTGAACATCTTCCGTGGACTCGCGGTGATCCTCATCGCCTGGTTCGGGGTCAAGACGGCGCTCGCGTCCGCCTCCGGGCGCTACGGCTTCGACTTCGCGAAGTTCGCCGACCTTCTACTTGTGATTTCCTTCGGTCTGGGAATGTTGACCTACTATTCGACGCCGATTCCGGGCACCGCCTACAGCTTCAGCGATTTGATCACCCAGGAGGCGCTCCATCTCTCGGGAACGATCGAGTCGAACCAAACACAGACCATCGCCGACGCGATCACCAACGCCGAGGAGCAGCTCGGCTCGCCTCCCGGTGTCTTCAGCATTCACGAAGAACTGACCTACTTCGTCATGGCCCTCGCTCTTGCCGCGATGGAGGCGGTCGCTTTCGCCGTGGTCGCCTATGGCTACGTCGCCGCCGCTGTCTGCGTGCTCATTGGGCCGATCTTCATTCCGTTCTTCATCGTTCCCAAGCTCGACTTCCTCTTCTGGGGATGGCTCAAGGCTTTTATCGGGTTCAGCTTCTACCAAGTCGTGGCTTCGGCCTTCATCTTTGTCTTCGCCAAAGTTCTCCTCGCCATGCTGGGCGTCATCGGGCCGATCACCATCACCAACGCTTTCGTAATCCTGCCCTCGCTCTTCATCACCCTGATGGTCTGCATTTATGGATTGGTCAAGATTCCCGAGCTGACTATGTCGATCCTGAGCGGCCGTGCCGGAACATGGGTAAGCCCGATGGGAGGCCTCTAATGCCAAAGACCGAATTGAAAGTTACCGAAGCCGGTCGGAGGTTCATCGAGTTGTACGCCGAACCGGTCGTGACCAACACCTATCTGAAAGTCGCGGTCCTGGTCCTTTCGTTCGTCTCTTGTGGACTCTTGCTGCTGATGTACCGCGCGCAGACCGCAGCTCTGCACGTGAAGCCGCTGATTCTCTCTATTACTGATATCGGCCGCGGCCAAGTGCTGCCGTATGACGACTTCCGTACCATTCCCGTCGAGCGCGTCAGCAAATACTACCTCGCTCGCTGGGCCTCGCTCTACTACGGACGCAATCACGCGACCCTGCAGCGCGATTTCTCGGAGTCACTCAACTTCTTCTCTGGCCCCATGCAGACCGCCACCCTCGACCAGGCGAGGAAGGCGAAGACACTCGACAACTTCCTGCTCGACCCGAGCGCGCCGAACGTGGCCATCGAGATCAAAGCCGTGATGCTTCAAGACCTGCGCAAGTCGCCCTACCGGGCCAGCGTCGAGTTCGACAAGGTGTATCTCTCGCCAGGCGACGAGCAGGAGCAGCGCCGCGAGCGCTGGACCGCCAACGTGGTCTACGGCTTCCGCGACGATGTGCCGAATGGGATGCTGCTCACCAACCCTCTTGGCCTCGTCATCAGCTATTGCCGCGAAGACCAGGCATTTGAGAAATGACGATGCGGTTTGACCAGAACCATTCGCCCTGAACAGGTAGCCCGATCGCACCGAGCCAACGACACGGCCGTTCAGGATATTCATGTCATCCGCGCGAAATGGATGCGAGGCAGTTTCAACCGGGACATGGGTCCTCCATGAATTGCCCAACCATCGCCCGGCCACCCGGTCAGTGCCTTTCCTGCGCCCGGCGGCACTCGGCGTTCTGCTTCAGCCTTACGGCTGCCCTACGGGTCTGGGTTTCCAAACAAAAATCTCGCCCAACGAACAGCCGAGATTTTTCTTCGGAGCCTCCGCAGAAAGGCACGCCCTTCGGCGCTTGGGAGCAGGGCACCCTTCACCCCATCAAGCACAGACCGCTTGCGGGGACCCCGAATTTCCCGTCGCTTCGCGCAGGGATGTCCCGAGCGAGTAGCCGGGCAAATAAACAACTGGAGGAAACACCAATGTCTCTCTACGAAAACAGCATCCGCATCAAGGGCTTCGTCGGCAAGGACGCCATGAACAAAACCATCGCAAACGGCACGATCTTCGTCAGTTTTTCAGTCGCGACCAAGTCGAGCTACAAGGACAAGTCAGGCAAGTGGGCTTCGGAGACCTTCTGGCACCGCATCACCGCCTTCGGCAAACCCGCCGTCAACGCGAACAATCTGCAGCTGAAGAAGGGCGACTACGTCGTAGTCACCGGCGAGCTGCGCAGCTCCGAGTACCCGGCAAAGTCGGGCGTGGAGAAGCCGCAGCACCGCGTATGGGAAGTCCGCGCCGATGGAATCGTCAAGCTGCAACCGCCGGCGAAGAACACGATGGAGAATCTCGACGCCGAACCTGCGGAAGAAGTCGACGAGGTGCTTGCTTAAAGTCACCTTTGTCCTCGAAGAGGCCGCGTCCGCCGCGCGGCCTCTCCTTATATCGATACGGCGGGTGAGGATTCCCTGTGATTGCCAATGCAGTTTTTGTCGCCACACTCATTTTCATTGCGCTCGGCTTCTGGCTGGCGCATGAGCTCCACTTCCTTATTCCCTGGCGCAACCTGATCGTTCACCAATACTGGCGGCCCATCGCCGCCTATTGCGCCGTGCTCTTCTCGAACATCCTGGGCCTGACTATCTGGGTCGAGCGCAAATTCTTCCTGCGCGATACCGGCCGCAAACTCAAACACCTCGACAAGGAGATCCACAGTGGACACAACGAGCTCTCGGAAGAAATCACCGCGCTCTTCGAGGAAGACTGAGACGCAGACTACCAGCGTCGGCGGCACTCCGCCTCCGCCGCGAAACATGGCGAGTGAGCAGGACTCCGATCCTTATGAGGACCGCAGTATCGACTTGGTCGCCCGCGTGCGCGTCGCACGCGAAGGGGCACAACGGAAGATGGACGCCTTTGGTGATCCGGCGGGCTACGTCGTACGAAAAATCCATCCGCTGCCTACAAGTGCCTCTGAGGAGAACACCTCCGCGTCATCGGTTGCCGATTCTCGCCAACAGAGCTTTCCATTCGAATCCGCAACTCCGGTCGCGGACGGCTTCGACCCCAGGGGAAAGGAGTAACAAATGGATCGCAGCCTAAGCCGCGAAGAGATTCCTCGCGATCTCCCGCGTAACCTTTCAGCCCGAGAGATTCCTCTGGAGCCGACGCCGATTGAAATGCGCCGTGCGCAACTTGACTCGCGCGCGGACAACCGGCAGCTCCTTGACCTTCCCCAACCAGAGCGGAAAGTCGCGGGCGGTGGCGAGTCGAGCAAGAGCGACAGCGACGCTTCGGTTACCCAGCCCCACACTCACGACCACGCGCATCGCGTTCGCCGCGACCGGTTGCCCGAGCAGGGGGTAGGTCTTGCCCTCCGCGCCGAGGAGTTGAAGTTGCTCACCGAAGTGGGTCGCTTTCGAGTCATCGCCACCCGCGATCTCGAATCGACAGTGTATGACGGCCACGGCCATCGCATGGAGCGCGACCTTCGCTTCCTTCGCCAGCAGGGACTGATCGAGACCAACGCCGTCAACGCTCGCCGCGATGGCCGCTTCGAACGCGTTGAGCAGATCGAAGTCGTGACACTCACAAAAGACGGACGCTCTCTTGTTGGTCGTGTGGCTGAATTGCCCGAGGGTCAGCAGCTTTACTCCGGCCTCGTAAAACCTCGCGAAGCCGAGCACGATACCCAAATCTATCGCGCCTATTTGAAGGAAGCCGAGCGCATCGAGAAGAGCGGCGGCTCGAACCTTCGCGTCGTTCTGGACTTCGAGTTGAAGTCTGAGGTCCAGAAAGCCATTCACGCGGCGCGGAAAGCCCAACCCGAACGGGAGATGACCGAGATCAAGCAAGCGGTGGCGGAGCAATTCGAGCTGCCCTACCGCAACGACCGCATTCAGATTCCCGACGCCCGCATTGAATACGAACTCGATCAGGGTTCGCGCACCGGCCACGAGGACATCGAGGTCCTCACCGGCGCCTACCGCGCCGGCCACATTCGCGCCAAAGCTGGTTTCCGTGCCTACGCCTCAGCGGCTGATAGGTCGAGCATCAGTGGGCGTATCGAAGACGAACACCAGATCATGCGCGAGATCTTTGAACTGTGAATTGGGGAGCTATAACATGACACCCGACCCTATCCTCGCTCTCGAATCTCTTGGCTACACGGACCGGGAAGCGGCCTTTGTCTATCTGGTCGCCGTCCACTCCGGCTATTTCCTGCGCAGGCAGTTCGACTACTTCATCGACCGCCAGAAAGGCGCGATCGCGCACCACTTTCTCGACAAGGCCCGTCGCCTTGGCCATGTTCGCGCGATCGACCTCCCGCAGGGCCGCAAGGTCTATCACCTCTTCGCGAAGCCGATCTATCGATTACTAGGTGACGCCGAGTCGCAAAACCGGCGCATCAAGTTCGACGCCTCGATCCGCATCCGTTTGATCGCGCTCGACTACATCCTCGAAAACTCCGGTGATCATTACCTCGAACTATCACCGGCTCGCCTGCAATACTTCGGCGAAGTGCGACGGATTCCTCGCGAGATATTCACCAATACTCGGGGCAGCCTGATCGCCTTTCTTGATGCTTTCCCCATCTCATTGGCAGACCGCACCGCGCCGCTCACCACGCGAGTGCGCTTCCTCTTCGTCGATGAAGGTCTGTTTACGACGACACGCTTCGTGCGCTTCCTCACTCTATTGGAGCCGCTGTTGCGTTGGGTCGGCAACTTCGAACTGGTCTACGCCGCGAACTCCAGGCACAACTTCGACGCAGCGCATGAAGCATTCGAGCGGCGTTTCGCCGAGCTGTCACCGGCGCAGGCTGCGTTGTCGCAGGATTGGTTGCGACCGGCCGCTCGCGGCAAAACCCACAAGTTCCCACCCTTGCAGGCGCAGTTCACGACAGTTCTCTTCAGCCACCACTACCCGATGATTTGGCGTCATGAACGGCTGGGTTCTAGAGCGGGTTCGCCTGTCGGGGCTATGGAATTGGAGGCAAGTCTTTGAAAGTCAAGGTGCTGTGGAAAGACAGGGCGGGAAGTGGGGAGAACAGAGGACGGGAACGACCCCACCCTCACGGGCTGCCGCGACAGCTCACGCCGCGCTGGTCGTTCCCGTCCTCTGTTCTCCATCGGCCAACCGGTGGCGGTTGACGGACCAAACATGGACAAACGCTGTACCACCCTCGTATTGAAGGAGTACCAATCATGAGCAAGCTTAGGATCGAGAAAGGTGCAAGTCGAGTCCGTCGCGTGGCGTTGAAGACGACCATCGACGGCACAGTTGCCGACGACGTAGAGCTGATGTGCGAGTGGTCGGAGAACGAGACCAGCTACGTCGTCACCGAGTTGTTGCGCTTTGCGATGGCGCAGAGCGACGAGTTTCAGGCCTTCAAACAGTCGCGCGAGAGGCAACCCGAGGCGACGCTTAAGGCTGACGGAGCGGCGAAGCAGGAACGGCTGAGAGACCGCCCATCGTCGCCACCGAGTTCCAACGCCGCTTCCGAGGTGCCAAAATGAGCGGGCCGCGAAAGGCCTTCGAAAGCGCTGTCGATGTCCTAATCGCGAACCGGCTTGCGCTGTCGGTGGGAATCGCCGCGGCAACGAGCATCGTGCTTCATACGCTGCTACCTTGGCCGGACCACAATCCTATCCTGATCCTTGTGAGTGCCGAGCAGCCCACCGTATATGCCCTGGCCTTTCACGGCTATCAGCTCTTCGAGTTCTCAACTCCGTTCATGATCTCGTCCATGTTCTTCTCCCTGTTGTATGTTCATCTATACCGCCAGCAGACTGAGACCACAGCCGGGCAGCTTCCACCCTACCCGGACGCGCGGTCGCGCCGCGAGCTCTCGCTTGTCCTCGGCGAGGTCCATCAGGCGCTGAAACCGGAACCGTCGGCGACGCCGAGATGGTTCACTGTTCCTGAACGCGGACTCTACACCGGCATCGCCGTGGTCGGCGCCATCGGCTCGGGTAAGACCACCCTGCTTAACGTCCTCGCCGATGCCATCCCTGAAGAAGACCGCATCCTGGTCATCGAAGATACGGCCGAGTTGCACATCCGCAAGCCGCATGTCGTCTCCGCCGAGTCCCAGACTGACACCCATCGAAGCTCGATCACCTTCAACGACCTGTTAAAAGCCGTCTTGCGCCATCGTCCTGATCGCATCCTGGTCGGCGAGGTGCGCGGCGCCGAGGCTCGCACGCTTCTCGACGCAATGAACACCGGTCACCGGGGAACCCTGGCCACAATCCACGCAAGTGGGGCCCAGGAAGCCGTTCATCGGCTTGCCGCCCTCGCGATGCGAGGGAGCGGCGGACTCGGGCTGTCCGCAGTCATCGACGAAGTGAGGCGCTGTCTCGACCTCGTTGTTTACATTTCGAGGCGCGATGGCAAACGCTCTGTTGAAGAACTGCTCGAAGGGATGCGGACAGCTTCGTCGCGCGAGATTGTTCCTTCTCGGGAAGCACCGAGCTGAGTTCTCGGCACTTGCTTCAGGTTGCTTATTGCCTCCGGCGCTCTGAGGGCGCCGCTTCGGATGGTCGGTTTTCCGACCACATGGCATTTCGGCCAATCTTCAGCGAAATCGGAATTATAAGGTGTCCCTTAGCGACCTGAAGTCTTGAGCGCAGCGGCAGCACGGTAGGAATTCCGACCAATTTCTCTTGTACTAATGCGATATCGAGATGTAATGCAAGTGACCCAGCATTTTGAATATTGCTTCCGGATCGCCGGTGGTAAGCATATGCCCCGCGTCACCTGTCTTCCAGTTCACTCGCAACGTAACGTGACAGACGGGTCGACACCTGCTGCACGTCTCGCCGGAATGAAACTGGCCAGCAGTGTCGCACCAAGCATGAGTGCCGACGCTGCCGCGAATGTGACAGGATCGCTTGATGTTACTCCATAAAGCTGGTTTGTAAGGACGTGCGCAATTCCAGCCGCACCTGCGATTCCCAACACCACGCCTACTAACGCAGGCATTGCTCCTTCACCGAAAACGATCATCGTCACGACATCTCTCTTTTTCGCGCCGAGCGCCATACGCACTCCGATCTCGCGGGTGCGCTGCTGAACCGTATAGGACACCACTCCGGCTACGCCGATGATGGCCAGGGTCACGGCAAGGCAATCGAACAGGCTAAACAGGAGACTCGCGAATTTGCGATCGCCCAAACCCGAACCAAGGAGGTCCTCCATTGTCAGTGCGCGCGGTGGAGATTGGTCTTTTGCAAAATCGTGGACCACGGCGACAGCAGGATTTGCCATTGATTCTGGATCGGACGTGGTTCGCAGGACGACATCCATGGCTGCCATTGGGGACTGTGCGGCCGGAATAAAAACTTCCGGCATGTTCTTTTGCTCCAGCCCAAACTGCTTCTCATCAGCGACAACTCCAACGATCTGCATCATCGGATGGGGAGCGTATTGGACATAGATCTGGCGTCCGATCACATCGTTCCGCCCCAAAGATCGCGCCATCGTTTCATTGATGACTACGACAAATGCCCTATCATCCCCCGTGTTCAGAAATCGCCCGTTGAGCAGATGCATTCCAACCGTTTGGAAATAACCCGGCATCGCAAAGTTAATCTTTGTCCATGGCTGTTGCGTATCGGGCGCCTCTGCGTGTCCATCGGGGACATAGGGCGAGGTCCAAAAGGCTCCCCTCAAAGGTAATTCCATGGCGGCGCTGGCATCCCTTACGCCGGGCAATTGGCGAAGTCGCTCCAGCAACTCTCGATAGAACACAGCATTCTCGAGCGACGCACTACCTTTCATTGCATGGATTCCTTCGAGCACTAAAAGATGATCGGGACGAAACCCAGGATCGACATGTGTAACCGCTTCCAGGCTGCGCAACAGCAAACCGGTCGAAATTGTCACCACAAGCGCAACTGCTATCTCTAGTGCGAGAAGCGTAGAACGAACCCGCGGCCGAGCGAAACGCCTCCTGTTACCACTGCTCAACATGCGCATTGAAGGGTACAACTCCTTGCGACCTGATACCACGAGCGCAGGAATGAGCCCGAACGCCAACCAACTAGCCACGGAAATTCCGGTAGCAAAACAAATTACCATCACATTCAGGCCTGACTCCTTCAACCTGAAAAGCTGATGGGGGTACAGGTGGACGATAGGCTTTATGAGCAGCGCTGCCAGTCCAATGCCGGTTGCCCCGCCTATCAATGCAAGGGGCATATTCTCCACCAGCGCCTGCCGAAACATCCTCCACCGTCCGGCGCCTAGGGACGCGCGTACAGAGTACTCTCGTTGCCGGCTCGCTGCCCGGGCGAGACATATGTTCGCCAGATTCGCACACGCCAGAACGAGAATCAGTCCGCTGGCGCCGATGAGCATCAGGAGAATACTCCTTGCCTGTCCCACAAACTGATCCATCAGCGGCATAATCACCGCCGACTCGCTTTTGTCGGAGTCGGGATACGCTTGGCCCAATTGATCCATTATGGTTGCCATCTCGATTCGCGCCGCAGCTGCTGATACGGCCGGCATAAGCTCCGCAACCACCTTCAGCCCCGGATGATTGGCGCGGCTCTTAAGTTGAGAAGTATTCGCCTTCACCCCGAGCGGCAGGAAGGCTTCATACGGTCCGTATGGAACCCTGAATTCAGGCGACAAGACGCCGACCAGTGTCGCCGGCTGTCCGTCGAGCACAATTGTTCTTCCCAGTGCGTTGCGATCGCCGTCGAGAAAATGCTGCCAAAAGGCATAGCTCACAACTGCTGCAGGCGAGCTCCCCGGAACCGACTCGTCGCTAGCGAACGTCCGCCCAAGAATCACATTCGCGCCAAAGAGTTCGAAAAACGCATTGGTAACGGAGGCCCCCGGTACAGGTTGGTCCTGGCCAGCCATGTTCAAATGAAACTCCGTGGGTTGAAGGGCTGCCATCTTTGAGAAAACATGGTTCTGTGATTGCCAATCGAGAAAATCCGGCCAGGAATCGTTCATCGTGCCAAACTTCGGGACATGCTCGTAGATAGCTACCATGCGATCCGCACCAGGCCAGGGCAGAGGCTTCATTAGCACCGCGTATACAACGCTAAAAATCGCGGTATTGAGTCCAATGCCCAGCGCCAACGTCAGAACAGCGGTAATCGCAAACCACGGGTTGCGCCAAAGCTGGCGTACTCCGAAATGAAAATCCTGGGAGATGCTCCTGAGCAGTAGCATCAAGTCGACCTCGCTCACGCGCTCCATCCAAACAGCAGGGTTGCCAAACTTCAGTCGCGCTTGGCGCCGAGCCTCCTCAGGTATCATCCCCTCGTTCAGGTTCCTCTGCTCACGCATCGAGACATGGAATTGAAGTTCCTCTTCGAGATCCTTCCAATGGCTTCCTCGATGAAACGTCCTGAGAATGCGCCGCAAAAAGGTCATTGCCGCCCCCTAGCTCGATGCAGCCCTGAGATTAAGAACGAATGCGACGGCCCCGGTCACTTGTTCCCAGCGTTCGCGTTCCGTTGCAAGATGACTCCTGCCCTTTGCAGTCAGCCGGTAAAAACGCGCTCTGCGATTGTTGTCGCTCTGTCCCCACGTCGAGCTGACCCAATCCTCCTGCTCCATGCGGTGCAATGCTGGATAAAGCGAACCTTCCTCGACGCGTAGCATCGCGTCGGAAACTCTCTCAATGTGTAAAGTGATTCCCCACCCATGCATCGGACCCTCTTCAAGACTCTTCAGCACTAGCAGATCGAGCGCTCCCTGAAGTTGGTCGGCTTTCTTGGGACTCATCGCGCTACCCTTCTATAGATGTCTATAGGAAAAATGCTCCTCGACAATCCTTATGTCAAGCTTTATTTGATATCGAGGGTCAATCTTTATTAGAAGTCAATCGCAGATGCGGATGTTGGAAGCCGGAACGATAGCGCCGGGCGCTGTGGATGTGCGGTCCCCCGGGGTCTCGCGGACACGGGCGATGTGGGGATTCGGTTCTTTCCCCCGGCATCGCAGCTCGCCGATGCGGCTGTGCATGCGCTGCTGCTGTTTGTTCTGGTCACCCTCCCATATCTGGTGTGGCGATCGAGAAGCTCCCGGTCTGATTTGGAGCCGTAGTAGAGGCGCGAAGTGTTGGGCGAATGCTGGGCGAATTGTCGACAAACAGGAAGGAATCTCGCCGTTTCCGGGTTGCTTGAATGTAAGTGATCTACGTCAAAAGGTTCGGAAAGCCGAAGTCGTCCGCTACTTTCCTATCTCCGGAAAGGGGTCGATGACGAACGGGGATATCGCTCGGGCCTCAATTGATCGAGGACGAGGTCGACGAATGCATTCAATGACGGCTTGCGATTGTCCTCTCGCACATAGAGTCCGCTTTTGCGAGTGAGGACCTTAACTGACAGCGGTCTCGCAACTGCAATCGGGCTTATGACGGCGGAGGCTTCCAGCAGGCAGATCCCAATCCGCTGTTCGACCATGATCTGCGCCTCGGGTGGCCCAAAGGCGTCCGCAACGATATTCAGGCTTGCGCCGAAGTCCGCGAAGAATTCCTGGATCTCTTCGTGATGGGTCGGCGCCGGATCACGTGAAACAGCAATCATTGGTTCTCCGTCCAAATCCTGAGGGCGAATCACGGGGTTTACCGCGAGTCGGTGGCCTTTGGGGAGGCAGACGACGAGAGGTTCTTCAAACAACCGACGTGACAGCAAGGCGGGGTGGGTCATCGACAGATCGCCAACGGCTGCATCGAGGATCCCATCAATAACTCGCTTGGCGAGTGTTCGAGTCAAGCCGGAAAAATGTTCAACCCGTATTCCGGCTCTCTCATGATTGAGACCCATCACGAACGCGAGAAGCCGCGGAGGAAGAAACGTGGAATGGCCCACCAGAATTCGGCCCTCCTTTCTGCTGATATATGCCCTCGTTTTCTCCTCGGTGAGCATCGTCTGCTCCACGGCGCGCACCGCTTCAGGATAGAAGAGTTGCCCCCCGGCCGTAAGCAGCATGCCTTCGTCGGTTCCCTTGAAGAGCTTCTGGCCAAGGATGTTTTCCGCCGCCCGCACCCGTTTGTGTACCGCCGAAGCGCTTAGAGAAAGCTCTTCACCGGCCGATTCAAGTGACTTGTTCTGCGCCAGAGCGATGACCGCGACCAGAATATCGATCGTGAGCGCCGGAATCCTCATCGTGAAGCCCCAGTAATGAAGTTTCCAAGGCCAGTGTGTTCGAACTAGCTTACGACGACATTCTTAACCCGTTCGTATCAGGTGGCTTTCCGATCGGCCTGGACGAAATATAGTTCTCAAGAGCAAGTGTTCATATCTCGCGGGTTGCGTATTTCTTCGGAAAATATCTGGATACCCCTTTCTTTCGGGACGCCTTCTGCGCCAGAAATCCCGACAGGCCGCTAATTCAAAATACATTTCACGAGCGAATTTGAGAGAGGTAATTCTCGTGTGGCCGGTATGCCGACCAAGATCCCTTAACGCCCTCTATTTCAAGAACTTGAAATTCCGCTTCGATATTCCGATCGGGAAAACTTGGTCGGAAGTGAGGCCAATTTGTGCTCTCATCGAAGACCTCACTGTTGGGAGGCGTCGGACGGAATTGGATGCCTTCGGCAAAGCCGGAGTTGAGGCCTGACGAGGGAGGGGGAGGCTCAGCTGCACGCCCCGTGTAAATCGAATTCGAACAGGTTCGGGAGGTGAATGCAGTCGACTTTCAAAGGTTCACTTCTTACCTTTCTTGCGTGCCTCTGGCCCAGGCTTTCTCGGCTCGTACGCTTCAACATCCGAGCGGAGAAGAAGTTTCTTTCCACCGACCAGTAAAGTTCCGAAGCGCCCTTTCTTGACGAGACCGGCAATAGCTTGTCGGCTGACGCCGCGCAATTTGGCTGCATCTGTCTGAGAGATCCAGAGAGAGGGATCAAGTCCTTTTCTTTTTTGTGACGATAGATCACTTGACATTGTAAAGCGATCTCCGATATCTTCTCACCATTGAGTCGGCTCTGCCTGCGAGTGGAGTCGTCTAGACTGCGAGCGGGAGGCGCCGATGCTACCAACACCGGCGTATCCCTGACCACACCTCACCTTCCAGGAAAGGCGACACTATGGCTGTCTCTAAAAATACCTGCATGTCCGCGCCGGACACAAACCACAGAAGAATAAGCGCCTTAGCAGGAAGCTCCTTCGTTAGCTCCCTGTTTCACAGTATGCGTGAAGTTCCCTTGATCGCCGGTCGCTTCGTTCGCCCCTGAAAGGAGGCCGCGATGGGCAAGAAGAAAGGGAATAGCAGTTCCAGCCAATTCAAGTTGGGCAAGCTTGGCGGGTGCGAATCATTGCTTTACGAGTTCCGCGAAAGGTTCTCACTGACCAGCAGCGGATCTGACCCTGAGAACTCTTCTTGCCTGCCGGAGCCGCACTCCATGCGCATAGCGGCCACGACCTTCGACGAGGCGTTTATCTACTTGCGGAGGCGCGAGCCGCACTTCGCCATCGACAGTGCCGTTTGCCTCGGCCTCATCACGTTGGTTTCAGGCTCGCCAGTAGATTGATCTGCCGTAGACATTTCGTAATGCATACAAGGAGGAAGAGTGAACGACAAGATCACAAAGTCTGATTCGGAAGCCGACCCGCAAACCGCTCTGGGCCGCGATGACGAGGAAGAACGGGAACAACCGATGAGTCGTTTCAGCAACCAGCAACCCAGGCTGGGACTTAACCTCACCGAGGCTGTCGGCAAGGTCGTGGCATTCCTCAACATCATCAATGATCCTCCCGAGTGGCAGGGGCTCGAAATTCGGTTCACCGACGGCACACTCTTCCACTTCGAGTTCCAGACGGGACCCCTTGAGATCGTGGCGGACTACATGGAAGCCAGGAACGGAGATTTGCACTCAATCCGGGAGTACGGATTGCTCCCAACCGAAAACGAACGACGTGCTCATCGCGGTGAGTAGCCGCAGAAAGGATTCTCTCTATGGATCGTGATGCGTTTCGCCACCTCTCCGCCTGGAACCAAAACATGGAATCGGCGCTCGAAATCCTGGCCAAGCTCGCCGAGTATCCGGAGTTGCAGGAAGAAGGGTTTCTCATCCGGCGGACCTACTTCGAAGAGCAGCTGACTTCGGTCAATCTCCTTGTCCTTCAGCAGCTCCAGGAATCGGAACAAAGGGTTCATGCCGCCTCGTTCAGAGAACGACGCTCCTATGAGAAAAGGGTCCTGGACCCAGATGACTGCTACTTCGAGGTGCTCAAGCGTGAGGAGGAGCGGAGACAACGAGGGCTCCCTCCGATGATCGGCATCTTGCGCGGGATGAGGAGAGCCACCAGCGAAGAGATTCTCTCCGATATTCTCGCCCAGGACGCCGAACAAGAAATCCAAACGGACGGCGAATCGGGCCACGAAGACCAGGCTGATCGAGACGATCTGGAAGCCGACGCTCAGGATGGTCAAGATGCTGAAGGACAATGAATTTCGCCGCAGACTCATCGAACGTGTCGAGGCGCTACGGGCGGCCGCCCTCATGTCCAGCGACGAATTCAATGCAAGGGTCGGTCCGCCAGCCGCAAAAGGCTGGGCAAAGTTCATCGCCGCCGATGCCCGTGACCCGTGGTCTCACCTCTCGGTCGGGACTCTCGAAGGAATCGCAGCAGCTTTCGAGATTGGAGGGTCCGATCTGCTGTCGTTCAAGAGTTGAACCTACGACCAGGCATAGTCGAAGGGCGCAAGAGCATAAACTCCACACCCTAAGGTCATTTCGAATGGCAGTAATATCGTTATATAGATGACGAAGCCCACAGTGATCGAGAGCATCTTCACCTGGAGGGTCTCCCGTGTCCGGCAACTGGAGGCACCCCTTCTTCCGGAGCGGGAACAGTACATGACTTACTTGCTACGACGAGGGCACAGTCAAGGAAGTGTCCGGAATGTGGCCACCGTCTTACTGCACGTCATTCGTGTGATGGAGTTGGCCAGTCCACGAAGCATGGAAATCAACGAAATCGCAATGGCCGCAGAACGCTGGGCCCGGGAGGACGAGCCTCATCGCGCCAAGCGGGGCAGCGCGTCTTCGGCCTATCGTTTTACTCTGATCGCCGGAAATTGGTTTCGCTATCAGGGATTACTGATCACTCCTTCCTCTCCTGCCAGTTCCTTCGACACATTGGTAGCTGACTTCGTCGAAGCCGCACGATACGTGATGGGGCTGTCCGCGGCGACTGTCCGCTCTTACGGTTCCCGAGTGCACTACTTCCTGCGCTGGGCGGCAGAACGGCATGAAAGTCTCCTATTTATGTCCCTAAAAGACGTCGATGAATTCATCGCCAGCAAACGAGCCGCTGGTTGGGCCGCCAGGACACTCGCCACGCAGTGTCAGGCCTTGAGGACCTTCTTTCGGTATGCGGAAAACCAGGGTTGGTGCACACCGGGATTTGCCAAAGGTATCCGGAGTCCAACTATCCCTAAATATGAGCAAGCCCCTAAGGGGCCAGGGTGGAAAGACGTCAGACGCCTGATTCAATCGGCCGACGGAGCGTCATCGACGGACATGCGCGCAAAGGCGATATTGCTCCTCTGCTCGATCTATGGATTGCGTGGCAGCGAAGTTGTGCGCCTGTGTCTGGGCGATTTCGATTGGCGCAATGAAACGCTCACCATTAGACGCGCCAAGCGTGGGAGAATCCAACAGTTTCCAATTCAATACGAAGTTGGCCAGGCAGTGATTGAATATCTGCAACAATCACGACCTCACTGCGCGTGCCGAAACCTTTTTGTGACCAGGCATCCTCCTTATCGCCCGATCCTGTCTTCGACCTTATGGCCGATCGTGAGCAAGCGCATGAGGAATCTGGGGATCCAATCGGAGCACGTCGGAACCCACGCACTTCGCCATGCGTGCGCGACCCAGCTGCTGAGGAAAGGCACTTCATTACGAGACATCGCCGATTTTCTCGGCCATCGCGACATAAAATCCGTGAGCATCTACGCAAAGTACGATGTTCGATCTCTTCGAAAGGTGTCGGCCTTCAGCCTGGCTGGAGTGCGGTGAGGCTTTCGGAGGGAGTCCGGACTTATGTCGCGGGTAAACGTACAGGCGGCCTCCTGTACGAAACTGGGTCAAAAACTCTAGCTAGCTTTTCGAGACAGGCAGGGGACCTACAGCTCGAACGAATCACCGCGCACCACGTTCTTCGATTTTTGAACGGCCCGCGCACGTCGATTGTTACCTGGCGAAGCAAACACAGCCTCCTCAAGCACTTCTTCGAGTTTTGGGCTTCTCGCGGAGCGATGCCTGGCCTGCTCATGCCGGCGCAACGTCCCCCGTCGCGCCAGACATTTGTCCCGTACATCTATACAAGGCAAGAAATATCCGCCTTATTGAAGGCGACCAGGATCAGCCAGAAGCATGAAACATGTGCGATCGATGCGCGAACCTTTCGCGCCATGCTGCTTGTGCTCTACGCTACTGGAGCCCTCATCAGCGAGGTTCTTGCTCTCCTCGAAGACAGCGTTAATCTCAAGAACGCTGAGATAGCGATCCGAAGCAACCGTTTTGGCCGGTCTCGAACCATCCCGATCGGCCCCGATTTGCAGGATGTCTTGCGCATATTTTTGCGTTCAAATCCGCCCGGGAAGCCCAAATTCGGCTATCTGTTTTCCAAAAAGGACGGAAGGCCGATTCGCGCCAGGACGCTGGCGTCAAATTTTAGGGAACTTCGGCAAATCGCGGGCATCACTCGTTCCGATGGGGCAACGTACCAGCCGCGAATGCACGATCTGCGGTCCACGTTCGCGGTGCATCGGATAACCTCGTGGATCCGGAACAGCGCCGATTTGAACCGGATGTTGCCGGCCCTGTCGATCTACATGGGGCAACTCGGCCTTGCTTCCACCGAACGATACCTTTCGCTCACACCGGAACGCTTTCGCAAGGATCTCGACAAGCTCAGCCCTCGCCGCGGTAGGAACCATTGGCGCGACGATCCTTCGCTGATGAAATTCCTCGCGGAGCTCTGAATCGCTGGGCGCAGGGCAGACACTCCGGTACTCCAACAAGCCATGCCAGCAGAGATTATGTGCTTATGGGCAGTCTCCTGCGACAAATTCCCGCGAATTGACAGAAAATCGCGCTTCGCTGGCGAGAATTTCTCCCCCAGAACCAGCAGGCTGGGCTATGCTCGGTGGCATGAAGATGCCGACGAGCAAGACTCTCGCCTTCGGTACGTTGCTGGTACTTGCGACGATTGTCAGCGCTGCGTCGGGAGAAGATATGCAGCTTCGCAGTCGGGCAGTCGGGCTGCTTAATCAGGCCAACGTGGTGAGCCGTTTGCAAGGCGGCCCATATAACGTTCGCACAGAAGTGAGCTTCAGCGCCACGGCGGCCGATGGTTCGCTGCAGGGCGGCAGCTACACGAGAAACCGCGGGACCGACGGAAACCTGCGGCAGGACCTTCACTTCTCCGATTACTCGTCTTCTTCGATCTCCACCGAATCGATGGTTGCCAAGACTCCGGGATGGGACGATCCGCCCTACGCTGCTCGTGTGATTCTGAGGCTGGTTCCGTTTGGAGCGGGGAGTTTCGACTCCAGCGACGTGATCGAGCAGATCAAGGACAGCTCTTATGGTGGGCGACCGGCCGCGTGTATCGAGTTCGAGACGATCGTCGGCGAGAAGCGCCTTCCTGGCGAGATTTGTATCGACAAGGCAAACGGAACGCTGCTCGAGCTGCGGACGGGCAGCAAGTTGTTTGAGTATTCCGACTACTACATGATCAAAGGTGGGTTGTTTCCAGCGCAGATCGCCTACCGCGATGGCGCTTTCAGCCTGAACGCCACCTTGAAGATGACGGCTCTCGAAGAGCGGCCGGACGATGCTTTCACAGTACCGTCGGACTGGACGCAAGGGACATTTTGCAAACAGTTCCAGTGGCCGATGGCCAAGGCTTCGCCGCAACCTAAAAGCGAAGGAGCTCCGGATGCGCCGGTGACCGATGTCGCGGTGCACCTGCATATTTCGGCGACGGGTACGGTGAGCAGCGCCGAGGTCTTGCGGCCGGTGAGGGCCGATCTCGATGCCGAGGCTGTGAAGCAGGCGAGCAAGTGGGTCTTCGAGCCGGGCACCTGTGACGGGCACGCACAGGAGTATGTCGTCGATGTGGTGCTGCACTTTCAGGGATGGCGGGTGAAAGATCCGCAACCCTGATTGTATTTCTGACCTGTGGGCCCAGGAATCGAAATTCGGTTGCGATGAGCCGTTCGATCTCATCGGCGGGGCCACATCGCGCACCGCGATGGAAACCATTGAGGCAAAGCGTGGCTGCCGTTTGGCTGCCAATTAGCGACAAAACGAAGCAAAACTCAGCAACTTTGAGGCAGATCTTCCGACGGAAATGCCCATATTCGTCAACTAGTTAAGTTGGACAGTCAAAACTGCAAAACCTTTCAGCGCTTGCGACGATAGATTCTCTACAATGGTCTTGCCGACCGGTCAGCCGACGCCTTGCAGAGCGCTGGGATCGCCTGCATGTAGACGTTCAAGGTCGTAGTGCTTTTGGCCCGCAGCAACCTAACCCGACCCCGAAACCGGACCGTATACCTTCCGCTTCAAAGCCTCCTAACCAGTGAACCGAGAAGGACCGCTCATGACCAAAATGACTCCGTTTCAATACGTGGAATGTTATGACGTTCCTTGATGCATTACGGTCCACTATGCGGAAAGGTCGTTCCTACTTCAGAGTGCCTTCGATGAACGTCTCGACGACTATCCAGCTGACTAATCAATTCATGTGCTCCCTGAATCAGTTGAAGATTCGCTGAAGAGGGGACCATGGGAGCTCCTCGGCAACACGCCGATGACCTGCATAGGACATGTGGAAGTAGCCGACGTAGTGTTTGACTCAACCAAGCGCATGGAGCTTGACGCCTCGTTCCTCGACAGTTTGATAGCTGATCAGGATCTAAAAGCCCAATGGCCGCTAACGATTGCACCGGCAAGAACTGGACAAAGAATCAGAGCTGAAATCCCCGCCTCATCCGGCATCCCTAAAAGCTACGCTGCTACGCAACGGGTTGACTATGACACGTCATGTATGAAAGCGCTTCTTGAGTCAAGCGATTTCTTGGTATTTGTTCTTGGCGAGTATCTGGGTTGAGGCCTGGTTGAGCGCAACCCTGACTAGTCCGCGCGGGAAGCGTGTGCGGGGGGAAACTCGTTTGGAGTATAGACCAGCCACCGGAAAATAGAGAATAGTGGCAATACTGGTTGGGCAAAAATTCCGCACTCGTTAGACTTGGCTCCTCCGATTGGCATTCGAGCTGTAGGCGATTTTGTGATGGTCAGGGCATTCTGAAGCAATTGGCGAGCCACAGCCTCCCTTCAATCGAAGTTCGATCAATTCACGGGCGATATAGCTCTTCGACAAACAGGAACCGCAGAGAGGTAACATAAACGCATGTGATAGATATTGACTCGCGCATCTGTCGGATTAGTCTACTTTCGATTGACCAATGATCCTAAAATGGTGTCGTCTATCGTGTCGATAAATAGGAATTTGCGCCCTTGACCGCCGCAGAAATTGTTCACGCATGCCTTGAATCTGACAACAAGGCTGCCTGGACGACTTTTGTTCGGCGCTTTCAACCCGTCATTTCCGCAAGTGTTGCCAGAGTCGCGCGCAGATATGGGACGCCATCTCCCGCGCTCGTCGACGACCTCACGCAAGAGACCTATCTCCGCATCTGCAAGGAGAATTGTCGTACTCTTCGTGACTTCGAATTTCGTCATGATGACGCTATTTTTGGCTACATTAAAGTGATCGCGACGTCCGTTGCGCTGGATCACTTTCGGTCTCGCGCCACACAGAAGCGCAGGGGGGAGGCGGATGAAGACAGCACAGATCTTGAAGCAAGCGTTTCACCAACCGCAATCGAAACGAGCACTCTGCTTGAAGAGCTTGATCGCCATCTGGCCTGCACCGAAACCGAACGTGATCGTACGATCTTCTGGCTTTATTATCGCCAGGGGTACACAGCGAAGGACATCGCAGCCATGCCCCATCTAGGACTGTCGCAAAAGGGAGTCGAAAGCTGCATCTACCGGCTGACACAGGCGTTGCGCAGCACGGTCGCCGGGATCGCACCCAAAGTGGCGGCAGCCTCGAAAGGAAACTCCTTGCCGGGCACGTTAGGAGTAACGGGATGAGAAAGCTGGATGATCATCTCGACCCCGAGGAGTTGGCCAGTCTTCCGGACAACCTGGAGGCTTTGACATCAAAGGGATCGGATGGGCAGCTGCTTCAGCACTTACAAGAATCCCGGGCCTGCTTCGACCTAGCGCAGACCCATTCGAGGCTGCGCGAGTTACGAACGCAGAGCTCCTCAGACGAGGCGCCATGTCCGACCGAGGAGGTCTGGCTTGAGCTCGCCGAGGGCCTGCGCCCAGAGCAGTCCTCGTCTCTGCTGGCTCACGCGGCCAAGTGCAGTACCTGTGCAGGAATGCTGAGGGAGGCGATGAGCTTGATGCAATCTGACCAAGTCGAAAAGCCTATGGAAGGACTGGAAAGCACGACGGATGCATGGCAGCAGCGGCTAGCCACGCAATTGATGTCCTCCTATACGCGGCCGATTTCTGCTTTCTGGCGAATTGGATTCCTGCAGCGATTTCGGAGCCGGCCAAGATGGGTCTTCGCGACTGCCACAGCCGCTGTTATCGTCACATTTGCCCTCATCGGCGTCGGCATTTGGCATACCGCCTTTCCATCCGAGGCGCGGTTACTGGCGCTTGCCTATAACCAACAACGGACGTTGACTCTGAGGATTCCGGGTGGTGAGCCGGTTCCCCTGGCCTCAGGCACCCGCGGCACCAACACCGGACTGACAGAACCGGTGGCGCTCCTCGAACTGCGCGTGCGGGCACAGAAGCATCTGGAACAGACTCCAAACAGTGCCTATTGGCGTCAGGTGATGGGGGAAGTCAATCTTCTGGATGGCGATGGCCTGGCCGCTCGCCGCAACCTAGAGATTGCACAGACTATCGACGACAAGCTCCCGAATCTGCAGTCGGATCTGGCCGCTGCGTGGTTCGAAATCGGCAACAGTAGCGGATCGGACGAGGCCTTCGCCGAAGCAGCGGAGCTTTACAGCAAAGAACTTCGCTCCTCCAATCGCAATCAATCGCTGCTCTACTACAATCGTGCACTCTGCTGGGAACGTTTGGCAGCGCGGGAAAACGCTCTCGACGATCTTCGTTCAGCCCTTTCCTGGGAGCGATCGACCGAATGGCGCAAGGCGATTGAAGCAGAGATTGAGCGAGTCTCCGCACGGTCCTCCATGGACCCACAGGATGGCCTGACCGATGCGACGACTTTAGCAATACGCGCCGAGAGCGATGGCGTTCTCGGCGCGCCGGCGAACGACAACTATGAGGCCTCGCTTGCTCAAGCCACTGAGCAGCTCTTGCCGCGCTGGAAGCTAATGCCAGATGTCCGCGCGCAGATTGTTCAAATCGCGAAGGAAGGTCTGCGCCACCGCGACTATTGGCTTCATGACTGGGTTGAGGCCAGGCACACGCCTATGAGTGAAGACGGCGATCGGCATCTCGCGTCGGCCGCCGCGGAAGGGGCCTCAGGCGACACTCAGACTTCCTTGCTGGAAAGCCGGAGGGCGGTTTCTTCCTATACCCTAGAGGGAAATCTGCCTGGGAAGATCCGAGCGCAACTCGCTGAAATCTATGCCCTACAGCGCCTGGATCGTGCACACGAGTGCCTTACTTATGCACATGAACTTCAACGCGAGCGGCTCGCGAAGAAATATGCTTGGGTGCGCACGCAACTCGATCTAGAAGACGGCAGCTGCAGTTTTCTCAGCGGCAATTATGCATCAGCCCATTACAGCTTTGATCAAGCCGCGAAGGAAAGCGTCGAATTTCGCTTGGACTTGCTACATTTGCGGGCTCTCGGCGGACAGGCACAGCTACTGGACTTTCGTGGCAATCCACTCGCTGCATGGCAGATCGACGCGGAAGCCCTTCGTCTATGCGCGCAAATTCGGTGCCCGCCGATTCGAGAATATCTGCTTATTTACAACATGGCGCATGGAGCCGAAACACTCGGCTTGCACTACGTTGCCGCGGAATTGATGCACACGGGCGTTCGGCTTGCCGCGACGTCGGGCGATGCCACAACGAGTGCCTATGCAATTGAGACTCTAGCGATGATAACCGGGCGCAGCGGGGATTATGCAACTGCAGACCAAGCCTTCGCCGAGTGCTCGAAGATGGCTAACGCTGGCAATTCGATCCCGGCCGTGGATCTCTACCGAGCCGAGTGGCAGACAGACCGCGCTGAGATTCTCCTGCGCAGAGGTGAACCCCAAGCAGCGTTGAAACTCTTAAAGCAGAGCGGGCCGGTTATCATTGCCAGTGACTATCATCCAGGGAGACTCCACTTCTTCACGGAGGCCTCGGCTGTAGAGCTCGCCATAGGCGATTCTGGAAGTGCGCTCACCAACGCCGTGGCTGCTGTTCGCGAGGCCGAAAGCACACTGCGCACGCTTCGCTCGCCAACTGAAAGGGAACAATGGCAGCGCGAGAATGCCACCGCTTACGCGGAACTGATCAAGGTTTACCGGCAACGGAAGGAGGATAAAGAAGGGCTGGAAGAGTGGGAACACTATCGCGCTGCTGCGTATGACAATCCTCCGGGAGCCGTCGTCATCCCAATAGCAGCCGCGCATCCTGACGCGCTCGCAGTCGGGAATATGTCTTCGAGCCCGAAGGTGTTGATCATAGCCCTGGTTGACCAGACTTACATCGGCTGGCTCGTTGCCACTCAACCCTTACGCTTGCTGCGCACCGCCACTCTCGGCGACCGCGCTGATCTCCATAGTGTCGTAACCACTTTCTATCATCTCTGCTCTGATCGCGACTCAAACCTGAGCGATATCCGGGCTGTGGGTGGACGCCTCTACTTGTCTCTGTTGCAGCCCTTCGCCGATCAGTTTGATTCCTCCCATCAACTGTGGCTGGATGTGGATCCCTCGCTTGCGTCGATCCCCGTGTCGGCGCTTACCCTTCCCGACGGAAGCTGGCTGGGCGCCGCTTACCAGATCAGGATTCTTCCGGCTTGGTGGACGATCCATCCGGAGATTTTCAGCGATGATACCTCCTTGCGCCATCTAAGCCAAGTCGTTGTCGTGAACGGTTTTGAGACGACTCAGGGGAACTATTCGGAAGCATCCGACGTCGCCCGTTTATTTCCACACGCAACGCTTCTCGAGGGCGTTGCGACTACTCCGCAAAACTTGCTCAACAACCTCAGGTCAGCCGAACTCTTCCATTTCAGTGGTCATGCCAGTAGCGAAGTGCAGTCGAGTTCACTGATGTCGTCAGCGACTGGTACCTCACAACCCGCGCTTGATGCGGATGCAGTTAATTCACTCGATTTGCGCCGCTGTAGAATCGCGGTTCTAGCGGCATGCAATACGACCGCCTCCAGCCCCACGAGAGTCGAGCCCCTGCCAGATCTTCGCAATGCCCTGCTTCGATCAGGAGTTCATGCCGTCGTCGCGAGTCATTGGGACGTGGACGATCAAAGTACCAGGGCGCTCATGCTTGTCTTTTACCAGCGGCTTACCCAGGGAATCTCTCCTGCGCGGTCCCTTCAGCTGGCAGAGCAATCAGTTCGGTCAGAGATGACTTGGCGACATCCCTACTACTGGGCTTCCTTTCAACTTTTCGCAAACTAGACCACCCGGAGGATCGAAAGATGACCTACACTCGCCGCAAAATCCTCGCTGATGCCGCCCGGATGTCTCTGGGCGCCGCCGCCACCAGCTCTTCGCTGCCGTTTCTCTCTGGTTGTTGCAAGAGGCCCAAGCCGGATCCGATGTGCGTTGCAGATAATCGCGCCGAGTTCTGTCCTGGAGTACGCGTCTTCTTCATCGGCGCGTGGCTCTTCTGCGACGATCCTATCGGCAAGGGAATTCTCGCGATAACAAGAAATATGCCTGACATGCGGCACAGATTTCCGTACGGTGTGTGGCAAGGCAACGATGGCTTCGACGACAACTCGCGGCTCCTCGACGCGAACCCGTCAGCGCCTAACGTACCCCGAAATGCGTACCCCGTCACGCTGCCCGCCTTCGACGGAGGGTTCGGATGCATCCAAGATCTCTTTGAAGACGCTGGTAAGAATTGCTCAATGACCTATCTTGCTAATCCGAAGCATGACATAACCCCTGATTTCACCTCGGCTCACATCCGAGTCATCTCGATTCCATTTCCGACGCGGCTCATTACTGCCGGCTTTGCCCAGGACTCCTATGTCATGGATTCCGATGACAAGCATCCAATTCACTCTCCCGGCAATCCTCACGACACGAAATCTGGCCCCGTCGCAACGACGCATATCTTTGAATACATAGGTGCATCGTCGCTCACCTTCAATGGAGAACAGGAGATCACCAGCGGATCCATCGGGTACCAAGCGAATTTTCACTTTCACACTGTGCCTCCGCATGCCCTGGATAAGCCGGACCCAAACCATCCAGTCGAGATGTTTGCCAATCTGATGTCGCTCATCGGTTTGGATACCACAAAAGTGAAGTTGGTGTTTCCTCACCCAGACGCAAAACCGTTCCGTGGATCCCACGTTCCTAAATCGGTCGAGGATATTGAGTTAGAGATTCCATATCGCTTCCAGATCATCGGAACGACTGCCAGCTGCGCGGGCGGAGGTCACGGGATCGGTAATAGGGGTTAAGCTCTGCGAAGCGCATCATAGCCCCATGCTCCCCGGCTCGATGCAATGCCGGGGAGTTTCTGTTGAGATCACTTCAGATTGCATCGGAATTTCAGCGGCATCTCTACGATATTGTGCTGAACCGCAGCAGTGGAACGTTCACCGCCGCTTGGTCTCACGCTGCTCATAAATAATTGCTCAAGGCTGAAGGAAACCTCCCAAGGACGGCGTTCTTTGGAGCGTGTGCATGTAATTTACACGCGATAACGTAGGCTATTTTTCGCACATTTGATTTGAGTTTTGGCGGTGGAGGTTGGTACAAGCAGGAGGAGCGAGGCCTCTGGGAGACTTGTGTGATGGAACCAACCATGTCGAGCAGTGAAGTGGAAGGCAGCGGCGGAACGCCGCTGGGCGGAGTGGTACGGATCGACGATGGGAGGATTCAGGCCCATCTGGATGAGGTCGTCCGATCGACCGTGGAAGAGGCGCTGAACGCGTTGTTGGACGCGGAAGCCGATCATCTGTGCGGGGCGCGCAAGTACGAGCGCAGCGAGGGCCGCAAGGACACACGGGCGGGGAGTTATACGCGACAGCTGCACACCAAGGCCGGCGAGGTGAGCCTGCAGGTGCCGAAGCTGCGCAGTCTTCCCTTTGAGACGGCGATCATCGAGCGCTACCGCCGACGAGAGTCTTCGGTGGAGGAGGCGCTGATCGAGATGTATCTGGCCGGGGTGAGCGTGCGCCGCGTCGAGGACATCACCCAGGCGTTGTGGGGCACGCGGGTCAGCGCGAGTACGGTGAGCGATCTGAACCAGAAGATCTACGGCAAGATCGAGGAGTGGCGCCAGCAGCCGCTGGTGGGCGAGTTCCCGTATGTCTTCCTCGACGGCCTGTGGCTGAAGCGATCATGGGGCGGCGAGGTGAAGAACGTCTCGGTGCTGGTGGCGATCGGGGTCTCGCAGACCGGCTATCGCGAGGTCCTCGCGGTGAGCGAGGGGGCGAAGGAGGACAAGGCGAGCTGGACGAGCTTTCTGCGCGAGATGAAGCAACGCGGCTTGAAAGGGGTCGAGCTGTTTGTCTCCGACAAGTGCCTCGGGCTGGTCGAGAACCTGGCCGACTTTTATCCCGAGGCGAAGTGGCAGCGCTGCGTGGTCCACTTCTACCGCAACGTGTGGACGGCCGTGCCCACAGGCAAGGTGAAGGAAGTGGCGGCGATGCTGAAGGCGGTCCACGCACAGGAAGACCGGCAGGCGGCGACGGAAAAAGCCCGCCAGATCGTGGAGAAGCTGCGCGCGATGAAGCTGGCCAGGGCTGCGGAGATGGTCGAGAACGGCATCGACGAGACACTGAGCTACTATGAGCTGCCGCCGGAGCACTGGCGCTGCCTGCGCACCAACAACCCGCTGGAGCGGCTGATGCGGGAGATCCGGCGACGAACCCGGGTGGTGGGCGCCTTCCCCGACGGCAAGTCGGCGCTGATGCTGGTCGCCGCCAGGCTGCGACATGTGGCAGCTACTCGATGGGGCAGCAAACGATACTTGCAGATGAACCGGCTGGCTGAAGTCGTCGCCATCGCCTGACCGCTTGCCTTGGCCCATGGGCCAAGGCAAAATCAACCTCAACCCAACAACCTTCCTAAGTCCCAACGAAGATCGAAAGTGCGAAAAACTCTGGACACTACCTTACACGCGGCGAGACCGCATCGCGGCTCCCAAGGAGGACCAAATGGCAAACTGCTCCATCACCGTGATCACACCTCTGGTTAAGAACTCTGTTGCTCGAGGCGCCTTACCTGTCACATGCAAGCTCGACGCACCTCCCGCGGGAGTCAGCATTGCGGAAGCCGAGTTTTTCGACGCGACCGGAAAGGTCACCGGCCTTGCCGTCACTACAGGCCAGAGCTTCGTTCTTCCCGGTGCACTTCCCATAGGAACCGGCAAGCTCTACATCCGCGTCATTGGCAAGTTTCCCGCCAATGCCTATCTCGATGTTATCGAGGACTGCCCTGCTGCCACGGAAATTCTGTGCATCACGGACAACATAGCGAAGTATGGCTTCAGCTATCTGGAGGTGCTCTAATGCGCGCCTGCCCGAAAAAGCTGGCCTTTCTTGGCATACTCATAGCCGGGGCGCTCCCAGCAGTCGCTGCCGCGCAGACCGCAGCCGATGGCGAGCAGTGCCAAAGGCTAGCCAACGATGCTCTGAACCACCCGATGATCATTCAGGGAAGCGTGGAAGACGGCAACTACGTCACACTGATTGGCAATGATCCCTCGTGTTTTCTTGAGGCGAGCCTTTCTGCCGACGCGACCAAGGAAATGTTCAAGATCGTGCCAGTCAACTTATGGACAGCCATCGAGGGGATTGCCAACGGCCAGCAGCAGGGATCCAGCCTCTCCTCGACGGGCTCGGCAAATGCGGTCTCCAAACCATCGGGCCCTACATCTCTTGCGCAGGAGTTCGGCGGACTTAACTTAACTTCCGGAACCAGTTCGCTTACTTTCACTATTGCGCCGGGCACAACTCTCGGCGATCTCGCGGCGAACGGCGGCGTCTTGGTGTGCGATAGTGCGATCAAAGGTCACACACCTTGTGTGAGCCCGGCGCTCATCAACGCACTGAGCCGTCTTACGCTGAAGGTGAGTGCAAATACCACCACAGCCTCGCAGTCTCTAAGCGGGACCGCCGCTTCTGTTGCTCCGCCGTCGGCTACGCAGCCCGTGACCCTCACGTCGCATGGCACAACAGAGCCGACCTTTTCGGGATTCACTGTGCAGTACGCTATTAAGGCGCCGAATAAGGCGCAAGCCATCACGCCCACACCGAATCCCGCGACGCGGGTGTCTGCCACCAAGATCACCGCTTACGTTGAGGAGCTAAAGGCAGCGAACAACTTCCAAACTGTGCTCAGCTCTTGCCCCCTGTACAGGCCATGGAGAACTCAGGCGACGAAAACACTGATGGACAACTACGAGACCATCAAGACGCGCAGCAACGCCGCCGGAGAACTTAAGACTCTTATCCAGCAGCAGTATCAGGCGTTCGCAAATCAATTGCTCAGCTCCGGCTCATGTCCCACCGTAATCGCCGAGTTCGATACGCTCTTCCAGGCCATTCTGGAGGCGGAAGCATACGAAGCATTCGGCGCTGCGGGGGCAAATTCAGCAGTACCATTGCTCTCGCTGGAATATGACTTTAACAAACCACAGAACCAGCCTGACTACTCCAGCTTCAGGGCCACCGGTACGCTGCAGTGGGGCAGGAATAAGGCCAACGCGCAAAATTCACCGAAACTTAAAGCTGCAGTTGACGCGTTCACTATTAGCCAAGTCAACGCAATGCTGCCAGCGAAGACCGTAGGTGGATCCGATTGCGGCTCCGGTCTTGGGCAGTCCGCTGCTGCGAATTCTGACGCTTCGACAGCCGCAGCAACTAAGACGTCGCCCTTCTCACTTACGGCCATGGTCGGCGCCGATGTCTACAACTCAGCGCCTTCTTCTAACATTCCGTCAGCGAGCAACCTACGTGATCTGCAGGCTGGGGCTGAGATCGATTATCGGTACGATCTGCATGCCAGCGGCTGTGGGCTTTGGCATACCCTAGTAACGGGATGGATCGGCAGCGTTACTGCCGCGGGGTCGTATTACTATCAGGATCAAACCAGCCCTGCGATTCTCACTGGGCCACCCTCCACCATTACCTTTACCGGGCTTCCGTCAGGTACCACTAGCGTTTACTCGCAACGAGCAGTGATTAACCTCGCTCAATTAAGGCTAGGATTTGGATCTGGATCTAAGGTGACCTTTCCAGTCGCTGCAACTTATTCCAATCGCACGGAATTGATTTCACATCCCACATGGGGACTGCAGCTTGGATTAAGTTACAACCTGAGCTCGCTCTTCTCTTCGGCCTCCCCCAAGTAGGCCCCAACATCTGATGGACGGTCCATTCTGGCGTGGAGTAGACCGTCCGTCAATGTCGAAAGAACGCCGACTACAAGAGGCTTACACCATATTGCACTCGCGAGCAACTGCCACACTTCCTATCGGAACGTCCGGACCGTAGTCGATTTTGTGTCGGTCGAAGCATCCTGAAGCAACGCCTGACAACATGGTTGAACAGGTGCCTTGCAACGCGTCAATAATAAGCAGTTGCATTCACTCAATTTCAACAGATTTCCATAACTGCCCAAATCTGCTTTGGGAGCAGAGGGCCGGGGGTTCGAATCCCTCCGCCCCGACCAGCGTAAAACGATAGATAAACAAAGCGATAATTCGATTTCCGGCCACGCATCTGCTTTTTCCTAACCCCATACGAGTGCAAGAATCGTGCCAGTCGTTGCCTCGCGGGCTTTCTCGTTGAAGTCCAGCGTGACGTTCCAACGAATTGACTCCCAAATCTAGCCGACTTTTCAGGACCGATCTCAAGACCCCTTGGAAACCTGGATTCACGGGCTCGGAATCATTTCCGACGTGAGGAGGCGCGCCATTATGATGGCTACCATGTCGCGAGCCTTGGAAGTCAGAAAGGAACTAATTGAGTTCATCGAGCGGTGGGACCGGCCGTTCGCCTCGTTGGCGCTCGTTTTGTTTGCCACTGCGTTCATGCTGACTCTCTACGGAGCTAGCCAAGGAGAGATCGCCAAGAAGACGGCTGAATATATCGACTTCTCGTTGTTGGGTGCAGGAGCACTTGTTGAGCCTACGCGCATGGAACTGGCATCTACGCACGAAGAAACCCCCGAACCCTTACCGAGATCCCCTCGGTCTTCTTCCCGGCAAGGGACGTCGGAGTACGGCCTTGTCTTCCTTAACCCTGATGGAATGTTCGGATGAGGTTCTCGGCAAGGTGTTGTGTCATAACCTTGTCGTCCTCATCCACGAAATGTACGAGCTTGGCATTGAAGCAACCTTTTGGAACAAATCGTCTGTTAACTAACCTTTTGCGATTAACTCGGCATAGCCAAGTAATCATTTCGGGAGTATCCTCGGCATCGCGTCTCTAACCTCGATGTCCGGAAGCAGTCTAGGCATATCGTCCTGGACTTTTATATCGGGGAGAGGTGCAGCATACCCAATATTGAAGAAAGCAGGACCATCTTGATCGGGAAGATCAAACGAAACACCGCACATCGGATACTTGTGCTTTTTTCGATGATGCTTTGGGGTGCTCCTTCCCTTCATCCAACGACGGTCGTCGCCATTCGCAGGGAAGGAAAGATCGTCTTGGCGGCTGATAGCAAAAGAATACAAGGGAAGGGGTTCGGCGTTGAAGCTGTTAAGGTCTGCAAGGTTCAACGTTCCGGCAATATCTTGTTTGCCTTCGCGGGCATTACCAATGACGGTCTGTCTGGTTTCTCTACCTCTAAAATTGCTCTGAAGGGGAAAGCGAAGACTATTCAACTCCGCGCTGCTGAATTCGTGGAAACGGCGAAAGGCCCACTCCTGCGGGCCGCTCAAAGGGCTCACCGCGAGGCCTCCGAAGCCGAGTACCGCCAATATTTTGGTCTGAACAATACAACGATTCTCGAAGCGATTTTCGTGAGTATGGAAAATCACGCAGCGGCTTATCAGTACATCCAGTTCAAGAAGGTCGAGGATGCGCTGGGAAATCCCATTCAAATCGACACTGAAATCCAATCTTGCCCTGGCAACTCGTGCGGGAAAACGCAGCTTGTGCCGATGGGCTACAGGGACGAGGCAACAGCCAAATATGGCGGAATGATCGCTCAAGGCTGGGGCCCGGATGATGACGTTCCTTTTGCTCGCCGATGGGTCGAAGCCGAAATTTCGGCCCAACCAGATGAAGTCGGGCCGCCCGTTGCTATCGTGGTGATGGATGACGCTGGCGTGCACTGGATTGACAAGGGAGAGTGCGGTGAGAACGAAAAATATTGACCGCACCCCGCCAAAAAGCAAGCGCCCTAACATTTTGGGCCTGCCCAAAAACTCTCGAACTTGCCCAATAAGTAGCGAATTGAAATGGGTTCTTGGGCAAAGCCCAACACGACTTGAGAGTGCGACTTTCACCGTGTGATTCTAGAATGGGCAACTTCTCAATAACTTAGCTATATCGTTCAACACCCTACGAAACTCCAGAAAACCCTTCGCAACGCGTATCGGCCCCTTAATGGACCCATAAAGCTGGAGACGTGACCATCAACTCGGCACGAACGGCATTGCAGATTCTTGAAATCTCTACTGGAGACGTGTGAATTTCTCTGCTAGCGTGCCCGGATTACGGTCCCCCTCTCCAGCTCTCTTGCACGGACTTCAGCGAGTTCATGGCAGTCCCGAGGTCCTTTCGTAGAAGCGTTCATCTTTCTACTGCATTGTCCAGCCCCGAGATCCATTGGGGAGGCTGCTGGTGGTGGGTACCGTCTGTGATAACCTGCGCGGTGTTCAGTGCTGGCCTCGGAAGGTCATTGCGGGCGGAAGTCATCGATTCTCACCCAGCGTAGGCTATACTCCGCAGTGAGCATCCCGCATGCCAGCCTGCCGCTTTCTGTCCTTGCTAATCCTCGTGCCGACTGTGTGCCTTAGCCAAGCACTTACAGTACAGCCTCCATTGGCAAGTTCTCGACTGCCAGCCAGGGCGGCTACCAAAACAGATCTGGCGCGAGAGCGCCAGGCTCATGGAGGGTTCGTTCGGCAGGCCCATCTGCCTGCTTCCTTCTCCACTGAAATGATCAGGCCGAATTCCCAGAAGAAGGCGTCGTTAACGAAGGCCAACGCGACGGGGTCTCCGATGCCCAGCCTGATTGCCATGCAAGACACCGGCTATGAGCCGATTGCGACCGTGTCAGGAGACTTCAATGGTGACGGCAATATCGATTGGGCCACGGCGATGCTCGGCGATAACACGATTTGGGTTTATCTGGGTAACGGTGATGGTACTTGGAGAGATCCGGAGATCATCGGCCTGAAGGGGCCCGGGCCTATTGGAATGGTCGGAGCGCACTTGAGAAGCTCCGACAAACTCGACCTGGTTGTCGCCGAATCCAACCCGACGGGCGCTTCCTTCGTCGGCGTCTTGCTCTCAAACGGAGACGGGACCTTTCAGCCAGAGGTCGATTATGCGCTGCCAACGGACCCTGAGAGCATCGTTTGCGGAGACTTTAATGGCGATGGGAAGCCAGATATTGTCGTCGGGAACGATGGCGGTGCGTACCTCGGTTCCGTTAGTTTTCTTGCCGGGGACGGGACCGGGAAACTGGGCGTCCCAAAATATACAAGCGACCAGTACCCGGATAGTGGAGAAGCACTGTCAACCGGAGACTTCAACGGCGACGGGAAGCTCGACTTAATCATTGTTGGCATTCCGGGCGTTTTCTCGGGTGTTGCAGTGGCGTTAGGAAACGGAGATGGGACGTTTTCCACTGGCCAGGAACTCACTCTGAATGGCGCCACAGGACCAATTTTGACGACAGCGGTTGGCGATGTAGATCACGACGGCTGTCTCGACGCAGTGTTGTTCGATCTTGGTGGAACGGCAACCTTCTTCAAAGGCAATTGCGACGGGACCTTTCAAACCAGTAATCCGGCGTATACACCGCTCGGAGATGCGGGGGCGTCCGCATTTCTTGTCGACTTAAATGGCGATGGCAATCTGGACATCGTGGGCGGGGGCGACCTGGTTCTGGGTACGGACGCGGAGAACGAAGGCAATATCGTCTTTGTGGCCCTAGGCGATGGAAAGGGTGGTTTCGGTTCCGCAGCTACGGATTACCGTACTGGCTCGGTCCTCTTCGGGCTTGCCGTTGCTGACCTGCACAATTCGGGAAAGCCGGATGTGATTGCGCCGTCCTTGTATTACAGCACCCTGGCCGTGCTCGCCAATGACGGTACGGGGCACTTCGCAGCGCCGTCAGGTGTGGCGCTTGAAGATGTGGGTCCCGGAAGCCTGAATGCAAGCGCCTCCGCCCCGGTCGTCCTCGATTTGAACAAAGACGGCTTACCGGATATAGCGATTTTGCGAAAGACCCCGGGGTCCTGGCCCTCCCAATTCTTTCTATCGGATTTGCCGCGACTACCCGACGGCAACTTTGGACTGTTGGAGAGCTCCGACTTTCTGCCTTACGATCAAGCTTCTACCTATACGTCTTCCTACGCCTTCGGCGACTTTCGCGGAACGGGTGCTCAGGACGTTGTAGCCTTAGGTGCCTTTACGATCGACCCAGGAGCCGGCGCTGCTCCTTTCCTGTACTTCGCCCCCAACGATGGTTCCGGCAACTTTGCCAGCGGCACGCTGACAAACCCAGCGGGCGCAACCGGCGCAGTTGGCGTGGGAGACTTCAACGGCGACGGAAAACTTGACGTAGTCGCCGCGGGCGCAGACGCCAATGGCCCAATCCTGACCGCTTTTCACGGCAATGGCGATGGAACCTTTGTGCCGCAGCCGTCGTTGAGTTTGTCGGTGAGTCCTTACCCAGACTACTGGATTACATCCGCGATATTCGTAGGCGATTTTAACGGCGATGGCAAGCTTGATGTGCTCGCGCAGTACTCCGATGACGCTTCATCCTACCTTTTCGAGGCATTTGGTGATGGGAAGGGCAATTTCACCGGCCTAAACACTGTCGCGCAGGGCCTTGCTCCCATCTTTGTGGCCGATCTAAACCACGACGGCTTGCCTGATTTCGTCACTGGAGACTCAAAGACCAGTCGACCGGGGTTTTCGGTGTATCTGGGCCAACCGACCGGCGGCTTCTCGGGACCGCGGAATTACACGCCCTACCTCGACATGAAGAGTAGCGTCAATCTGGTCTCTGTTTCCGTTATTACCCCGAGCCAACCTTTTAACGGAGGCCCATTACTGGGCGATTTCGACGGAGACGGAAATATCGACGTCGTGATGGCCGAGAACGATGGAACGACGCCCGAGACCAGGCTCTTTTATGCCACCGGAAATGGAGATGGAACCTTTACTCAACATCTCTTGCGCTATGAGATGTACGCTCCGCATCCGCCTACGTTCGTAGGAGATACGCGCGGACAGGGAGTCAGCGGGCTGTTGCAGGTCGATAGCCTTCCGTCCGCCATCACGGCTGCGGCCGGTGCTTCTACCCATGCCACCTTTGCGATTGAATTTCGTGCGCTGCCGGTCTCGTCAACGGCTGGTCATCTGCGGCTTCTGCTGGACGCTCCCGCAACAGCGTCGACCTCCTTCAATCTCTCCAGCGACAACTCGCAAGTCCAGCTTCCCTCGCAAGTCACCGTGGCTGCTGGGGCGACTTATACCGACATCGACTTTCCCCTGAGCGCGGGCTTCGACTTCACCCATGCCTTTGTTGTTACCGCCTCGCAGGGAGATGAAAGCCATCGGGCGCTCGGATACGCGGTCAATCAGAAAGTTCCCGCAATCGCGATCACGCCGGCATTCCTGGACTTTGGGAATGTGGATTACGGCATTCCGACTACTCCGCAGACCGCCACGCTGACGAACTTCGGCGACGCACCCTTCGTCTTCTCCCACCCCCCGTTCGTCGGATCCCAATTCCAGTTGGTTAGCACTACATGCGGCGCACAACTGCAACCCGGCGCCAGTTGCAGCGCTCAGATAGCGGCAGACCCGAACAACGAGGACGGCGACGCGCTGAGTCCGCGCAGTGCCGGTTACTTTGAAGCCATCGGGAATGCCGCCACAGCAACCATTCCCCTGTGGGCCTACGGCGTGACTATCCAGACCACGCTGATCGTTTCGCCATCAACATTGAACTTTGCGGCGGCCTTTGGTCTGACATCCACGCCACAGAGCGTTACGGTGACAAATACCGGCAGCCAGCCCCTGGTATTCCTAAACCCCGTCACGGTGAACCCGCCTTTTCAGCTAACGGAAACCACCTGCACTCAAGCTGTCGCGCCTCAGGGAATCTGCCAGCTGACATTTATGTTCGTTGCGCCGACATCGGGTCAACAGATTTCTTTTTCGGGCGACGCTGGCCTATATGGAGATTTCCCGAATTCGTCGATTACCCTGAACGCGACGATCGCAAGCGGACAGATCCAGGCCTCGCCTTCTTCCCTGAACTTTGGCACGGTAACCGGAAACACCAGTTCCACGCAGACAATCACTCTCTCGAACACTTCGCAAGACGCCCTCTATATCAGCGCCTTTCAATTTTCCACGGGCGTGAACGACGCGGGAGACACTTGCACAAATACCACTCTCGCCGCGATTCAGACTTGCACGATCATGGTGAACGTTACCTCTTCGCAATCAGGCTCATTCTCGGGGACAATCACAGTCGCCAGCACTGCGGTCAACAATCCATCTCTGTCCATTCCGGTATCTGCAACCTTTTCAGTGCTCGGCCTTACACTGGGCGCCAACTCCAGCACTAGCCTCACCCTTGCAGCCGGCGGAGTTGGTAACGAGACCGTCGTCCTTTACGAGACTCAAGCGAAGATAGTGAATCTGAGCTGTGCCTCCACCTCGCTGCTCTGCGCTTTAAGCCCCGCTAGCGTCGCCGGGCCGGTGACCAGTTCAAACGTAGTAGTGTCTATCACCGCCACGGAGCCGACCGCGTCATTGCGTGAGCGTTCCTCGTCAACGAGAACCTGGCTCGCATTCTTGCTGCCTCTCGGGACCCTGCCTTTGGTGTTCCGTCGGCGGCGTTCTCGAAGGTGGCTGGCTGGCATTCTCATGTTTGTTGGCTTGCTCTCGATATCTGCCTGCGGCGGAGGAACTAGTCCCAGCCCACCACCGCCAAGCGGCCCGGTCAATACTCCTGCAGGCGCCTACACCGTCACCCTGACAGCGAACGACGGCACGAACACCGCGACTCAGGCATTTACCGTTACCGTGCAATAGTATTTGCCGGTTTATGGGGCCCAGACGGCACCTGAAACAAAGCTTGAGTAATAAACATTCCCTCCAGTGTTCGTCGTGGCCTGAGAGTTGATACTTCCATCGTCGCCACGGTAAGCTCCGATATTGTCCTTATTTACGTCACCGGGCACCCATGTTCCATGCTGGCCTGCACAGTTGAGAACGCCGGAGCAAAAATAGTCCACAGCATGCCGCGGGAGCGGGTGTTGCGGCGGAGCAAAAGTAGTCCACCGCCGGAGTTAAGTTTCGTGAGCCGTTGCCTTGTCGGCGGATTCATGGGACACCGGAGGGATGTTCCGAGTGGAGCTCTATGGGCGTGTGCGGCGTTCGGTGCTGGTGGAGGGACGGAGCCAGCGAGAGGTAGCGCGGGAGTTCGGGATCTCGCGCAAGACGATCCAGAAGATGCTTCGCTATGCGGTTCCGCCTGGATATCAGCGGCTGCAGCCGGTGAAGCGGCCGAAGCTGGGGCCGTGGTTGGGCGTCATCGACGCCATCCTGGAAGATGACCGGCAGAGACCGGTAAAGCAGCGGCATACGGCCAAGCGGATCTTCGACCGGCTTGGGGAAGAGCACGGGTTCGACGGCGGCTACACGATCGTCAAGGACTACGTGCGGACGGCAACGCTGCGTCGACGGGAGATGTTCGTGCCGTTGACCCACGCAGCGGGCGAGGCGCAGGTGGACTTCGGCGAAGCCCTGGTGGTGGTTGCCGGCGTGGAGCGGAAGGCGCACTACCTGGTGATGGACCTGCCCCACTCCGATGACTGCTTCGTGGCGGCGTTCCCGGCCGAGACGACTGAAGCCTTCCTGGAAGGTCATGTGCGTGCGTTCGCATACTTCGGCGGCGTACCCACGCGCATCCTTTACGACAACACCAAGATCGCTGTGGCGAAGATCCTCGGCGGCCAGGAGCGGCAGAGAACACGAGCGTTCTCCGAGCTCGCAGAACCACTATCTGTTCGCCGACAAGTTCGGACGTCCGGGGAAGGGCAACGATAAGGGCAAGGTGGAAGGACTGGTCGGATATGCGCGGCGGAACTTCATGGTGCCGATTCCGCGCGTGTCCAGCTGGGAGGAGTGGAACGTTCAGCTCGAGGCACAGTGCCGCAAGCGGCGGGAGCGGCGGCTGCGCGGGCACGCGGAGACGATCGGCGAGCGCTTCGAGCGTGACCGGGCAGCGCTGTTGCCGCTTCCCATCTCGCCTTATGAGGCCTGCGAAAAGGTCTCGGCCCGGGTCAGCTCGCTGGCGCTGGTCCGCTATCGCGGCAACGACTACTCGGTGCCGACCCGCCACGGGCATCTCCGCGTGTTGGTGCGGGGCTATGTTCACGAGGTGACGATTGCCTGTGCGGGCGACGTCATCGCCCGCCATCCGCGCAGCTACGAACGCGAGGCGGTGATCTACGATCCGCTGCACTATCTGGCGCTACTCGAACAGAAGACACGCGCACTGGACCAGGCCGCGCCGCTGGTCGGCTGGCAGTTGCCCGAGTGCTTCGCCACCCTGCGACGGTTGCTGGAGGCCCGGCTGAAGAAACACGGCGGCCGCGAGTTTGTGCAGGTACTCCGTCTACTCGAGACCTTCTCGTCCATGGAGGTGACTCGCGCTATCGAAGACGCCTTGCAACTGGGAACGATCAGCTTCGATGCGGTCAGGCATCTGCTGCTATGCAGGATCGAGCGAAGACCGCCCCGGCTGGACATGGAGAACTATCCCCATCTCCCTATGGCCGAAGTGCGCGCGACCCAGGCTTCCGACTATATGGCGCTGCTCGAAGGAGCGATCGCATGAGCGAGGCCACCGCACCTCTCACGGTCGACACGCCGCAGCTCTTACTGGAACACCATCTCAAAGCGTTGCGTCTGCCGACCATGCTGCGCGAGTACGATCGGGTGGCGCGGCAGTGTGCGGTCGAAGATGTCGATTATCCACGCTATCTGCTGCGGATGACCGAGTTGGAGCTGCTGGATCGGGAGCGCCGGGCCACCGAACGCCGCATCCGACAAGCGAAGTTCCCGGTCACCAAGAGCCTGGACAGCTTCGACTTCCTCGCCATGCCGACCCTCAATAAGGCGATGGTGCTGGAACTGGCGCGCTGTGAGTTCCTGGTGCGCAACGAGAACGTGTTGCTGCTCGGTAACTCCGGCACCGGTAAAACGCATATCGCGCTGGCTCTCGGCCTGTCCGCCTGCCTGCCAGCATGGCCACCGCGTTCGCTTCATCACCGCTTCCGCCCTGGTCAGTGAGTTGATCGAGGCTCGCGATGAAAAGAAGCTGCTACGCTTCCAGAAGCAGATTGCCAGCTATGAGTTACTCATCGTCGACGAACTGGGCTTCGTGCCGCTGTCGAAAACCGGCGCCGAACTGCTCTTCGAGATGCTCAGCCAACGCTACGAGCGTGGTTCGACGATGGTCACCAGCAATCTGCCCTTCGCCGAATGGACCGAAGTCCTCGGCTCCGAACGGCTCACCGGCGCACTACTCGACCGGCTCACCCACCACGTCCACATCCTGGAGATGAACGGGGACAGCTTCCGCCTCAAGCAGAGCCGGCGAAAACGCAGCACCATCAACTCCTGAACCACCCACGCCCAAACCATCCCGCTATCTGGGAGTATGCCGTCTTCCGCTACGCTCCAGACGCCACACTCCCGGCAAATCCAAAAGCTTCAACTTAACCTGAGTGGCCTACTTTTACTCCGCCCCAATGGCTCCCTTTTACTCCGCCCTTGACAGGGTAGATAATTGTGTTCCGTGTTATGTTTGGCCTGATCCTGTTGTCGAATGGTGCTCGGCCTGAGTTCCGATTCGCAAAGCAATCGTGGATCAGCACTGCCTCCGGTTGTGTATTAAATCGGGATATTATCTGGATTCATTGTGCATCGATTGTGAGTGATCCAGCTTCAATAGCCCAAGCACATCGAGTCATCGGTTTCTGCAGCCTGATACCCGCGCGATTCGGCCCTCAAAATGTCTCTCGTCATCCGGGGCTTCATCGCGATCCGGCTCTGCTGCTGTACGATGGCGGCGGCCGGATTGGGCGCGCCAGAAAACAGATCATCATGGTCCACCTTTGCTCTCATGATAGGTGAAACCGAGATCATGCGTTCGGCGTCACTTGCCCGCGAACTCGTCCCAAAGTCGCCCGATGGCATCACGGTCAGCGGGTGTAATCCACGTCTTCTCACCTAAGTGCTCCAGGAGAGCTTCGCGAGATTCGAAGGTATCCCATGTACCTTCGAAGTGATGTGTGACTCCGCCTTCCGCAAGACCCACAATCTTCTCTTAGCTGTGTCCGCGCTTCGCGATCTTCCTGGCTCTCCTCTCTCACTTGACAGAACCACGGACGGATGGACGCTGTCAATTTCCATACCGCTTGGTTTTGGGTCACACTGCGATAAGGTAAAGTAGGCGTTGGCACTATTTACTATCTAGATAACAGGAAAGGTTACTTTAGTGGGATTACTTAGGTGGTATTGACCGACAGTCGACAATTCTGAGAAGCTCTGCAGGTTCCTATTTCGCGACGCGATCGCCTGAATTCTAAACTCTCTGGCCTGGGCCAGCCATTTTCAATCATCTTCCGTTTAACTCATTTGTCGCTACCCTGAACTTCCGAATAGAAGCTTGGAGAAATATGACTCCCCTATGCAATCACGTGTGCTCTGAGTTACGCGTTTCTTGTGGTAGCCCTACCCGCCTCCGTCATCCACGCTGCGGAAGGACCCTGGCCGCATATTCAATGGTCCGTCGTTCATTGCTTTGGATGGCCATATTCATGATCGCGGCTATCCTCGCACCGCAGACTCTCGCTCAGACAACGGTTGGAATTCAGCCCTTCGGCAGCTACCAGAGCAACTTCGACCAAATCAACCTGCAGGACTTGGGTCTCCATATTGACATTCCGCTGCTTGTTCACAAATCTCGCGGCGCGAACATGGGAACCTCGGTCCACTTGATCTACGACACGTCGTATTCCAACTACATCCCGGGAGACGGCGCAGACATAGGCTGGAGGGTCGTTGCTTCGACCGCTGGCGCGGGTGGCACCGTATGGTCCGAAGCTTCGACCCAACCCTGCCCTTCACCGTACTCTGGCACTTACCAGCAATGGACATTTAGATTTATTGATTCGACCGGATACAGCCACCCGTTTTCTGGTAGCACTAACGAACTAGGATGCTCAAATGGAATCCAAACGACGGGGCTTACGGAATATGCGTCGGACGGCTCCGGCTACTTCCTCACCGCCGAAGGGTACATGGGAAATGTCATCGACCCGTCCGGAACAGTCTACAATTGGGAAGGATTCATCACCGACTCAAACGGAAACACGAACGAGAAGCCGTCGGCGGGCGACACGTCAAACGTGGCGGTAACCGTGAGCGGGGGTGGCTACACCAACAATAGTTCAGGAGTTCCCACCTCTCGCGCGCCGACCCTCGTTCAATACCCGGATACCTCGGGCACACTCCGAACCATCACTATCGATTACCAGCTATACACCTATGGCGGCGTGGTCAATGGCTTCGTTAGTTCTGTCAGCTTCCCAGACGGTAGCGCATACAATTTCACATACCAATCATCGTCCTACCAGGTAGGGCCCGGATCAATCTCCGGGCTACTTGGATCGGTTGAGCTGCCGACCGGTGGCACGATCACCTACCAAAACTCCTACGCCTCGCAGGGATGTAACGGGTCCACATCTACCTTAACTCGAACCACCATGGATGGCGTGACCTCCTATACCGCCAATTTTGTGGGCGGCGGAGCAAATTGCGCCCTCTCGACCTCTACGACGGCCATAGCAAAGCCCGACCAGAGCAGCGAGGCGATCTCTTTCGTGTACACCTCGGTACCGGCATTGAATCTCCTCAAATTGGAGACAGCGCACTCCTGGACCTCGGGGGGAACGACTCTTAAGTCGACGATGAAGTGCTACAACGGAGCATCAGGCATCTGCTCAACTGCTGCTGTCACTCTTCCTATCACGCAGATCGCCACGACCACCACCCTCGATAACGGGACATCGTCCAAGATTGTCCAATTCTTGAATGGTCAATCGCTCCCCACAGAGGTGGATGAGTACGACTACGGTGCATCCTCTCCAGCCCGCAAGACTCTCACAACCTATGCGAGCCTGGGCAACAAGATCTCAGACCGGCCGCAAAGCGTCACCGTCGAAAACGGAAGCAGCGGCATCGTTAGCCAGACCACATACGGCTACGATGAGTACAGCCTCTCGGGGCTCGCGCTCGTGTCCATCTCCGGCCTTCCGGGCCAGGTCGCAGCGTCGGGATCTCGTGGAAACATGACCAGCCAGCATGCGTGGCTGCTGTCGTCTAACACTTCGCTGGACACGCATTTCCAATATGACGATGCGGGACAGCTCCGGGGGGTCGAGGACCCCCGGACCAACTGGACCTATTATGGATACGATTCGGCGACAGATTCTTGTCTGAACAGTACAACCTATCCCCCTCTACCCAGCGGGGTAAAAGTTGCCACCTCGCAGATCTGCGATCCCAACACAGGACTCGTAACCAGCACAACGGACGCAAACAACGTCGTCACGACCTATTCCCACGACTCGATGCTGCGTTCCACAGGATCGACCGCCAAGAGCGGAGGTACCGTCGCAGCAATGACAACGGTGAGCTATAGCGGGGCCTCGCTTCCGGAGACGATCACCACTACCGTTACCGCGACGCCCAGCCCCAACCAGGTATCAACGACAACCCTTGACGGCCTGGGAAGAACTCTTAAAACGGTTGGGGCCAATGGGGCCCGAGTAGACACTACCTACGATTCGAGTGGACGCGTGCAAAGTGCCTCAAACCCCTATTCCTCAACCATGGACTCGACTTATGGGATTACGTCATACCTCTATGATGCTTTAGGCAGGAAAATCGACCAATGCCAGCCAGATAATCTCAATGGGGAGGTCGCCTCATCTTGCACGCCAGCCGCGAGTTTTCAGTCGTGGAAATACACAGGTAACGTAGTGACCTTCACAGATGAGAATGGGAATCAGTGGCAGCGGACCTACGACGCGCTTGGAAGACTCACAAAAGTCCTGGAACCGAACGGAACGAGCAAGACGCCTTCGATGGAAACTGACTACGGATACGACCTCCTAAACAACTTACAATCAGTGAAGCAGTGGGGCGGTCCATATGGCACGGCGGGAGCGGAAACGCGCTCTTTCTCATACGACAGCCTGTCACGGCTGCTGACAGCACTTAATCCCGAAACAGGCACCACATGCTACGGGAGCGGTAGCAACTGTGTGAACGGCTACGACGGAGATGGAAATCTCGTGGCGAAGACCGACGCGCGCGGCATTCTTACCACGTTGACCTACGACCCCTTGAATCGTCTCACCTCCAAGACATACAGCGACGGAACTCCCACGGCGCACTTCCATTACGACGAGACCTTGGTCACCGTAGGAACTAGCACCAATAACGTAGCCAATATCGCCAACGGGACGGGGAGAATGACCAGTTGGTACGTGGGTTCTTCCGAGCCCGGGCTGGCGATGAGAACCTTTAGCTACGACGCGATGGGACGGCCGCTTTCCAGCTTTGAATGCTGGGGGCCGGCGGAATGCGGGGCGAATTACGGCACCCGCAACCACTGGCGAAATTATGATCTCGCTGGCAACGTGACCGAAATGGACAACAGCGCCGACCGGGGAATTCTCTACACATACAATAGCGCCGGGCAGGTAGTCACTGCGGCTAGCCAATACTTTAATAACGCTCCTGTGAACTTCTTCGGCGGAACGCAATATGCGCCCTCGGGTCAAGTGACGTTGAGGAATGCGGAGACATGGTCTTATGACAAACGTTGGCGTCTTGTTTCACACAGTTCCCCCCACGGGAGTACTACGATCTACAGCGACACCATCACCAGCTATCAGCCCAACGGCAACGTCGCCTCGGCGACGGAGAATTCAGAAGGCATGTCCTGGAGTTGGGCGTACAGCTACGACACCCTGAACCGCCTGCTGACTGCGGCCAGCAGCCAACTCGGCCTAGGATGCGCTTACAGCTACGATAACTTTGGCAACCGCCAGGGCGAGGCTCCATACGGGGCGGGCAACAGCTGCATATCCGTGCCGTTTCAATTCACCGGCAACCGGATTTCCCTATGGAACTACGATACCCCGGCGAATCCCCCTTACGATGCCGCCGGAAACCTCCTCTCTGACGGGATCAATTCCTACACTTACGACGCGGAGAACCGAATCACGTCGGTGACCGCCCCGGGCAACGTGGTGACCAGTTATGTCTATGGCGCGGACGGGACGCGGGTGGAGAAGCAGACGCCCTCCGGCAACGTTTATTACGATTACGACTACGACGGCTCCCTGGATGCTACCTGGACCTTGAGCGGAACGACGCTCACCGTCACGACCCAGGACCTGTTTCTGAACGGCGAGCATCTGGGCTTCTTTACAGGCGACTCGAATATTTACCGCTCGGCGCTGGACTGGGTGGGCAGCGTACGCACCCGGGTTGATCCCAGCGCCAACATCATTTCGGCGGACCGGAGCTTTCCCTTCGGCGAGATGCAGACCGAATATCTGCCGAATATGGCGACCTGGGGCGACCAGTTCGACACCATCCATTTCACCGGCAAAGAAAGAGATGCGGAGTCAGGCCTCGACTACTTCGGAGCAAGGTACTACGCCAGCAGCATGGGGCGGTTCATGTCGCCTGATCCGAGCGGTTTGCTGGCGCAAAGACCCGCAGACCCTCAGAGCTGGAACATGTACGCCTACGCGCGTAACAATCCGCTAATCAACATCGATCCGACAGGCTTGGACTGCGTGTATGCAAACGATGCCGGAAACGGCGTTGAATCAATCGACCACAGCAGCAACTCGGGCGAATGCGGACAGAATGGCGGTAGCTGGGCACCTGGATACGTAAATGAAAAGTGGGTAAAGTTCAACGACAATACCCAACAGTTCCAGGCCGTCTCATTGAACGGCACGGTCGATTACACGACGTTCGCAGCAGGGGCGACGACTCAATTCAATGCCAACGAAAGTGCCTGCACGAGTGGTTGTTCCGGGTTCTCTACGGCTAATGCTGGTTGGCTGCAAGGACAGCTCGAAGCCAACGGCGTTGATCTAGGCGGGTATCTACCCTTCTTGGCTAACCGGACAGAACCGCTCGGAGGCGGTCTTGGGATGCGGCTACTGAGCGGTCCGCTTAATCCCAATGATGATAACTGGGCTGGCCCCGGAGGGTTCGGTCCGCCGAGTGGTCGGGGCGACTGGGCAGCGTCCGTACACGACTACAGCTTTTCTCAGTACGGGGAGAACGGTATTCACCTGAGCATGTATTTCAATCCGACCCTCTCGCCCGCAACGTCAAACGCATTGATTCAAGCCAACAGCACCCTCATTCGAAATGCTGGTGGAGTCCAGGGCGTCAAAATGGGCATGTTCTTCGGAGTCGTCAATGCCTTCCAGTGGTACGCCAACAGTTGGAAGTAGGTGCATTTTGAAACATGTAAATAGGCTTGCCGTGCTTCTACTCGCCGCCGCTGTCATCGAAGGGAGTGCTCAGTCGGTTCCGGAAAGCCGTGCGCAGGATACTCAGGCGCTCGGCTTTTGGACCGATCCATCCACTGGCATAATGTGGGCCGGAAAAGATAGCGGTAGGGACGTGAGCTACAGAAGTGCAGTGAACTACTGCCGCGATCTCCGGTTAGCCGGTCACTCCGACTGGCGGCTGGCGAACATGGCTGAGCTCCAAGGAATTTATGACAAGTCTGCCAACGCGCCGGGGTTAGCTGGTGCTCATGGGGACGTCAAAACCATGTGGCATGTGAGGGGTACCTTGTTCCTGACAGGCTACCAGTGGGCCAATAACCAGAGTGGCCGTACTTCGGGCTATCAGGACTTTTTCGACTTCAACGACGGAAGATCGAATAGACAGCCTAGTGGGTTCCTGTACTCCTCATCCTTCATGCGCGCCTTATGTGTACGTGGCTCCGGCGATCCCTTGGGCGGTCAGCGGCAGCATCCTTAGCGCGTTCGTGGCCCTCCTCCGGCCTCCGAGCCGCCCCAGAGAAAAGGACGCGGTGCTCTGCACCGGATTTAGGGTGACACGTCATGTATGAAAGCGTGAGTTGTCAAGGGGCATTTGTGTTCTTGGTTTTTCTTTCTTAGGCGCGTTTTTGCGAGGCCGTGGATGACGCGGCTGTTTGAAGAACCTGGATTCTTCCCCTCCTCGCTGTGTCTCTGTTCTTCGTCTTGTTGGCTCGTGACGTTGTTTCGTCAGGAATCATGTATTCGCCGTGACATCCGGCATGAGCCTTTGCGAATCGGCAGCCGCATTCACCCCGAGACCTGGTTACCGGTCAGGCGTGTCTCGCGTTTAGCCGAACTTGGACGAACCGGGTTCAGGCCGCGTCGACGCTCGTCGAACGCGGGGCTGGATCTTTGTAAGGCTGCTGTTTGCGCAGCACCCAATAGCTGGCCTCGGCCAGATGCCGCGCGATGGCGACCACGGCGCGGCCGTGCCCTTTGTTGGGCGCGAGGCGTTGATAGAGCCGTTCGACGTGGGTTCCACGATAGACCTTGATTCGCATCGAGCAGGTGGCGGCCTCGACAAGAGGCTGTTACGAAACTCTCCAGACGGAGCAGAGGTTATTCGATGGAACAGCGTCCGAGTTGCCGACGGATTGAAGGCTCAATGAGCGCGTCGGCCTTGGAACTGACAGTCTTGTTCATGGTTTTAACCGCTTCAATCGCTGAGACAAACAGCTTGCCCCATCGAGGGCTCTTGGTCGATGGGACAGATTCTCTGCGCACGCCGGAGCCAATTCCTGTCGAGGCCGCTCCTTAAATGAAACACGCCTCGAATCTCCTCTTCGCCGTTGTCTCGCTTCTTCCCCGGGACCAAGAGAACGAATCCGTTCTAGGAACTTGTTGAAAAACACTTTGGAGCACTTGATTGGGGCTTTGAAATGGTGACCTGAAATGTATACGGGAGGCTCATCGACGCGTTGTAGGTCGTTTCTGAGCTACGTTAGTTCCTGCTGATTGGCTGTTTCGGGAGGCTGGAATCGTTTTTTAACAAGTTCCTAGGCATCACCACCTCGTCGCCGTCCACTGCTTGGTCTGAGGCGCACAGCTCGCCTACCTCGCGTATGTCGGATTGAAATGGTGCTCGCTCGGCAAAGCCGGGCCAACATTCCTCCGCAAAATAAATCGAAAACTCGCATCTCAAACCCCGTCTTAGCGCGTGGATGCACCCGAGATTCAGGTGAACGCCAGGAGCTTAACTCGCGCGCGGGTTCGCCGCCATCATCGATATTCCCGAGGGCCCAATGCATGCTCCATCATGCGCGCTCCCAAATGCTCATGCAGAAGCTCTCCGCAGAAAGCGAGGCCCGCTATGCCGATTGATCGCCAACCCGATCGACTCGACCAAATGATCGATGACGCGCTACCCAGCTATTCCACCGCCGAACCGCGACCCGGACTCGAACATCGCATCCTCACCCGAGTGTTAGCCAAGTCGCATCGCCAGAAGCCCCTTGGCACGGAGTAACAGCAGCACATTGCACCAGCGCTTTGGTCAATGGGATACCCATTACTGATAATGAAGAGCTTCGGCGGGAGGGACGGCGACGGCGTGGCGGGCTGGCAACAGGCAGGCGAGGAGTGCGCTGAGAGCGAGAAGCGCGGCGGCTGCCAATAGACTGGCTGCGGCAAAGGCGCTTTGCATCCAGCGGGCGAGGATGACGCCAAGAAAGCTGTCAAAGCCGACACCGATGAGAATGCCGGCAGCCGCGCTGACGAGCGCGATGCGCGCAGCGACCCATAGGATGTGCGTATGCGGCGCGCCGAGCGCCAGGCGGATGCCGAACTCCGTAGTGCGCTGCGCGACACTGTAAGCGACGACGCTGAAGATGCCGACCAGCGCGAGCGCGAGCGCCATGGCGGAGAAGACGCCGAACAGGATGGAGAAGAGCCGCTGGCGGCTGTACTGTTCGTCGCGCTCGATGGCTTCGTCGAGGGTGAAGGAGCCGTTGAAGGAGCCGTTGGCGATCTGTTGATCGGAAGCGACGGACGCGACAGCGGCGCGTAGGGAGTGCAGGAAGGTGAGCGGATCGCCCTGGGTGCGGACGAAGAACTGAGCGTAATTCGGCATCAGAGCAGTGTACGGAAGGTAGATGGCGGGGACGACTGGGCTATCGACGCCGTCGTTGCGCGCATCGCCGACAATGCCGATGATCTGACGCCAGGCCGTGCTTTGCGCGGAGGCGACCGCGTAGCGATTCCGAGGTGTGAGACCGGGAATGCTTATCTGTCGGCCCAACGCATTGGACGAGGAGAGATAGCGAGTCGCGAAAGTGCGATTGACGACTGCGATGAAGTCTCCCTGGTTGTTTTCATCCGCACTCCAAACTTGGCCTTGAATCAGAGGGATGCGAAGCGCCGCGAAATATTGCTGGTCGACCAGAATCACACGGGCTTTCAGTTGCTCGCCATCGCCAGCTCCATCGATATTGAAGGAGCTCTCAGCGCTCGTATAAAAGCCGATATTGGGCGGGGTGGCATCGATGCCGACGGCGACCGTGGAGACACCGGGTACGGCTGCGATCTTCTGCCGGATCTGCTCGATGTAATCGGTGCGCGCTACGTGCGACTGAAGGCGTCCCCACTCGCCTGGGTCGTGGACGTGCAGCATAATGCCGAGCTTCATGACATTGGCGGGATCATAGCCAAGCGGCATCTGCATGAGCTTGAGAAAGCTGCGAATGGCAGTGCCGGCGGTGGCCATGAGAATGAGCGTGAGCGCTACTTGCGCAGCGACAAGAACGCTCCAGCGATGCGTTGCCGTAGCAGCGACAACGCCAATCTGCCGCCCGGGAAGCATCCGCGAAGTATCGTGACGCGAGAGACGCAATGCCGGGACAAGACCGAAGAGGATGCCGCAAAGCAGCGCGAGCGCGACGGAGAACGCGAGGATGGGAGCGTTGATTCGAATGACGGATTCGGCTGGAAAGGAATCAGGAGAAAGCAGCAAGGGAAGCTTTGCGAGCCAGTACGACGCAGCAACGCCAAGCACAGCTCCGGTGCAGGAGATGACGACGGCTTCCACGAGCAACTGGCGAACAATGCGCCAGCGACTGGCGCCGATGGCACTGCGGATGGCGAGCTCATGCTGGCGAGTGCGGCCGCGAGCCAGCAGAAGGATCGAGCAGTTGGCACAGCCGATGATGAGCAGGAGCACAACGCCTGCGAGAAGAAGTGCAAGAGTGCGGCCATTCTGCTGCTGGAATGGCACGATGATGGGCTGTAGCGCGAGATGCCAGCTATCGGGATTCTGTGGCTTAAACTGGCGCAGAATCGGCTCGATCGCAGCGTTGGCGGCGGCAACTGTGACGTGGGGCCGGAGCTTGATCCACGGTAGGTAGGACACCTTGGGAAGGTTGGCAAGATTCCGCATGAGACTGCCCGGCAGGTAGACATCGCCGACGCCGGTGCTGTCATGGAATGCGAAACTGCGCGGCATGACCCCAACGATGGTGTAGGGGACATGATCGATTTCCAGCGTCCGCCCGACAACGTGGGGATCGCCGGCGAAGTGGCGCTGCCAGAAGCGGTAATTGAGGACAACGACGGAGTTGCCGCCGTTTTCTCCATCGGATGGCTCGATGTTGCGGCCGAGAAGCGGACGCACACCAAAGAAAGTGCCGGCATTCTCCGTGAGATAGACGCTCCAGATGCCTTCCGGCAGCGCGCCGCCGGTGATCTCCATTTGTGCGTTATTGAAGCCAAGCGTCGAATCGACCGGTGCTGCGAGGCGCAGGTCATCAAGCTGTGCCTTGCTGACGTCAAACCAGCTCCAGTCGTCGGGATGTTGCCTGTCGATGAGGATGGGGTTCATGATGCGGTCGGCGCCGGCGTAGGGAAACGGGTGCAACAGGACGGCGTAGATAAGCGAGAACATCGCCGTGGTGGCGCCGATGCCGAGCGCGAGGGAGAGCACGGCGACGGCGGCGAAGCCTGGGTTGCGGCGCAGGGCGCGGAGGCCGTGGCGGATGTCTCCGCCTAACTCATCGAAGACGCGGAGACCGATGGCTTCGCGGTACGTTTCGTTTTGCGCCGCAGCGTGGCCAAGATCGATGCGGGCTTTGCGGCGGGCTTCTGCTTCGGGAAGACCTCGGCGAATCAAGTCTTCCTCGTAGGCATCGAGGGTAGAACGAAATTCTTCTTCGACGTCGCTACGGGTTCGTGGCGCGACGAAGCGCCAGAGCTTGCGCATCGCGGCGAGGAGACTCATATCTGGTCCGCCTTCTTGTCGAGAATGCCGGCGACGACTGCGGTCATGTCGATCCATTTGGCGGTCTCGGCCTTGAGTTGACGCGTGCCGGCTGCAGTGAGCGAATAAAAGCGCGCGCGGCGATTGTTTTCCGACACATCCCACTCGCCTTTGATCCAGCCCCTGCGCTCAAGGCGATAGATGGCGGTGTAGAAGGAACCCTGCAGGATTTCGAGGCGCTCGCCGGAGATCTGCTGGATCCGCAGCAGGATGCCATAGCCATGCAGCGAACCTAGCGAGACAGCCTTGAGGATGAGCATCTCTAGTGTGCCCTGCGGGAGTTCAACTGGTTTCGTCAAGGGCTCTCTCTCCTATCTGAGAAAGGAGAGTACACGCTCTCTCCTTCCCCGTCAAGGAGACCGCTACCCGGGCGATTGCGTTTTCGGCAGGTTCAGCTGATTCGCTGTGGGGTCTGCGATTCCTTCGTGTCGACTCACCGCACATCCGCGTGAGTCTCACGCCCGAAATGTAGCTTATGGATAGATGAGAATCTGCAACCATTGCAAATCAGTTTCGGGTGGACACACAACCGCTCTTTTGAATGGGAACAAATGAGATGATGACCTTGTTGAAGCGGAGGCATTTCTCCCATGGGTTATATACAAGGCGAGGGGCGGCATCAAGGAACGCTGTTTCCAGTGCTGCTTGATGATCTTGTTCCAAGCGATCATGTATGTCGTTTTATCGACGCGTTTGTGGACGGTCTAAGAATGGCCGACCTCGGCTTCGATCGTGCAGAAGCCGCAGAGACCGGCAGACCCGGGTACGATCCGCGCGATCTTCTGAAGCTGTATCTCTACGGCTATCTCAACCAAATACGTTCATCACGGCGCTTGGAAGCGGAGTGCCTCCGAAATGTGGAGCTAATGTGGCTGCTGGGCAGACTCAACCCAGACCATAAGTCGATCGCCGAGTTCAGGCGGATCCATCGCGAGGCGGTAACAGAGGCGGGAGTCGAGCTGGTGCGTTTCGCGAAGAGCTGCGGCCTCATTCGTGGTGAGTGGATCGCGATCGACGGCTCCAAGTTCCGTGCTGTAGCCAGCATCGACTGTGCACGCGAGAGGTTGGACCTGAAGCGATATCTAGACAGCATCGAAAAGGCCGACGAAGAGCTGCAGGCCAGCATCGATCCATGCGCCGTGCAAGCTGCGCTTGAAAAGCTGAAGCAGCATCCTGAATCGGAGGTCGGCTTCATGCTCATGGGCCGCCACTCCCTACCGGCATATAACGTGCAGACCGCAGTCGATGCAGAGCATTCGATGATCGTGGCTCAGACCGTGGTCCTAGATGCCAGCGACAATCGTTGCCTGCAACCGATGGCCGAAGCCGCAAAGACGATCCTCGGGATCGATGGCTTCAGCGTCGTAGCTGACGCCGGATACTCAAATGGAGAACAGGCCGCAGGCTGCGAGGCGGCAGGGATTGTGCCTTATGTGCCCGTGATGCGCACCGTGAACAACCAGGGAGATGGCACCTTGTTCGGACGCGAAGACTTTCGCTACGAACCAGATACCGACACCTATATCTGTCCCGGAAACAAGAGGCTGCGTCACAAGAGCACCAATCGCAAAGATCGTTACATCCTTTACCAAGCTGCAAAACGTGACTGCGGCGCATGCTCCCTGAAATCGCAGTGCACCAAGGCTCCGAGACGCGGGTTCGCCAGACATCTTTACGAAGACGCGTTGAACCGTATGCAGGAGCGTCTTACACCCGCCATGATGAAACTCCGTAGGTCCACTGTTGAGCACCCCTTCGCAACCATAAAGTACAGAATCTTCGGACATCCACGACTGCTGATGCGCGGGCTGTCAGGCGCACATGTTGAGATCGGCATCGCCTCTATGGCCTACAACATCAAGCGCATGACCAACGTGCTCGGCGCAGCCAGACTCGTAGAAGCTCTCCATCGGGCTTGAGCAGAGCACGTCTCTCGAACTGCCAAAGCATTCAAAAAGCTTACGTTCTCTTCCGCAGTTTGCCGACGGAATCAAAATCAGAGTTTTGTAACAGCCTCGACAAAGCCCCACTTGAGATAGTGGTTGACGTTGCGACAGGTCCCTCCATGGCGGATGCGTCCTCCACTGGCGATGATGCGGGGAACAAGCCCTGCATAGCTGGCAAGGTTTTCCGCTCGCGGAAATCGTTCGACGTCGCCAATCTCCAGCCAGATGAGCGGGGCGAGAATCTCACCGACGCCAGGTAGGGTGCGGAGCAGCTTCACCTCCGGAAATGGTTTGAGCGCAACCGCGATCCGCTCCTCGATCTCTTCGATCTGGACTTCGAGTTGATCGAGCGAGGTGAGCTGCAAGCGGATCATTGCCGCTGTATCGCATGGCAAACGGTCGAGTATGACATCGATGTAAACGCGGCCCTTGACGCCGAACAGGTCGCTGATGCCGGTCGCCTGGAGACCGTAGCGATCGATCGCCGCGTGGATGCGATGCTTGAGCGAGGAACGCAGGTCCCGCAAAGCCATGCGGGTACGGAGCAACTCACGGCGGTCCCGCAGTTCGCCGGGAGGAATCCAGCTCTCGGGCAAGGTGCCGTTGTGCAGCAAAATAGCGAGACCCTTGGCGTCGAGGGCGTCGGTCTTGTTGGTCTTGCCCATGCGTTTCTTGGCTTCGAAAGGATTGGCGAGGTGCGGACGATGGCCAGCCTTTTCCATCTCATCGACCATCCAATACCAGTGGCCGGTCGCTTCGAGCGCGATCTCGCTACCCGTCGGCAGGCTGTGGAGGAAGTCGACGTATCGTTGCCGGTGATGCTCGACCCGGACGGGAGGCGAAGTCTTGCCCTTGCCATCGATGGTCACGAAGACTGAGAACTGCTTGTGTGCGTCGCATCCGATTACTGCTGGCATAGTGCACTCCTATGAGGCGCAGGCTGCGCTTTCATAGGTTCACCCCCCGAATGGGTGCTGTAGGGGAACTTAAAGTTCCTGTGCGGGAACCACAATGGAATGAGCGAGCTACGGACAATAGCCGCGAAAAGGCTGGCGTTTACAGGTTGCTGTGGGTGAACGTGAATGGAATCAAGCGGTTGCGGCGAATCGGCGTGTTCGCGGTTCCCGGCGTGGTAACGCGGTGGTTGCTGCGCGTGAACTTGTTGCAAACACTGGCCTTCGCTGTCTGCGGCCTCCGGTGGCGTCTGGGGCGGGCAGGGGCGCGGTGCTTCGCACCGGAAGGATGTTGACACTCAACCCCTTGAGGGGTCATGCAAATCCATTTCGCAAGCCGACGCTAAGTGTGTCACCCCGGAACGGGTGCTGTGGAGGAACCTGAAGTTCCTGTGCGGGAACGTCTGTGGAATGAGTGGTCTACAGCCACAGACCGCGAAAACGCTGGCGTTTACAGGTTGCTGTGCGTGAACGCGAGTGGAATCAAGCGGTTGCGGCGAATCGGCGTGTTCGCGGTTCCCGGCGTGGTAACGCGGTGGTCAAGTGGCGGCGTGCCTTGGAACGCGGCGAACTGATCGAGTCCTATTCTGCGTTACTGCCCGTAACGGTTTCGACTACGACCGAGCCGGCGAGCGAAGTCGTAGAGCAACAGCGTGAGACTTCAGCGTCGAGTGCAGGCGCGATCCATATCGAACTTCCGGGACGAGCGTTGATCAGCATTGAGAGTGGCGCCGATGGTTCTCTGGTTCGCGCCGTGCTCGAGAGTTTGCGCCAGTGATCCAACTTCCCCACTGGAACGAAGATCTGGATTGCGGCCGGCGTGACGGACATGCGCCGCGGCTTCGATGGACTCAGCGGCCAGGTGCAGACCGTATTGCAGCAACTGCCCTTCTCCGGACACGTGTTTGTCTTTCGCGGGCGCAGAGGCGATATCGTAAAACTGCTGTGGTGGGATGGCGATGGTCTGTGTCTGTTTGCCAAGCGGCTGGAACGCGGCCGATTCATCTGGCCGAAGGCCGAGAGTGGCACCGTGCAACTGAGTCGCGCGCAGCTTTCGATGCTGCTCGAAGGCATTGACTGGCGGCGGGTCGAGAGAACGTGGGAGCCGCAGGTCGCAGTCTGATGACAACGCTGATTCCCCTGTATTGATGCGGGTTTTGTGGATGATTTCCCGCTTGATCGATGGCATACTTCGTCCATGGATCGCGCTCTTCTTCCTGATTTAAGCCTGCTGGATCGCGATGCGTTGTTGGCTCTCTTCCATGCGCAACAGGAGAAGCTTGAGTCTCTCATCGCAGATCGCGATGAAGAACTTCGCCGCCTCGAAGCTGAGCTTGAGTCTCATCGAAAGACACTCTCCGAACAGGCCGATGAGTTGCGCTCGCGCAGCGAGCGGATCGAACACCTGAAGCTGATGGTCGACAAGCTGCGGCACGTGCTCTTCGGCGCCAGGAGCGAGAAGATCGTCGTCAAGCTCGAACAGCTGGAGCTTGAGCTGGAAGAGGAAGAGACCGCATATGCCGAGCTCGAAGCCGCAGCCGAACGCTTGTCTTCTGCTCAGGAAACGAAGCCGAGGCCGCAACGCAAGCCGCTGCCCGAGCACCTTTCGCGGGAAGTGATCACCCATGCTCCGGACCGTGATTGCTGTCCCGGTTGCGGTGGCCATCTGCGCCAGTTCGGAGAGGATGTCTCTGAACAACTGGAGTACATCCCCGACAGCTTCAAGGTCATCCGCCACGTGCGGCCGAAGTTCTCCTGCACCGGTTGCGATCGCGTTGTCGAGGCACCAGCTCCGTCTCGCCCGATCGAGCGCGGACTTGCGGGCCCAGGCCTGCTTGCCCATGTGATCGTCTCGAAGTTCAGCGACCATTTGCCGTTGTACCGGCAGTCGGAGATCTACGCCCGCCAGGGAGTTGAGATATCGCGCTCCACTTTGGCGGGCTGGGTGGGAGGCGCAAGCGATCTGCTTGATCCACTCGTGGACGCGATTCAGAAGCATGTCCTGGCCGGCGGCAAACTGCACGCCGACGATACGCCGATGCCCGTTCTTGCTCCCGGCAACGGCAAGACCAAGACTGGCCGTCTCTGGACTTACGTGCGCGATGACAGACCTGCCGGCGATCCGAGCGCGCCTGCCGTCTGGTTCGCATACTCGGCCGATCGCAAGGGCGAACATCCGCGCCAGCATCTGAAGACGTTCGAGGGTGCCCTGCAGGCAGACGCCTACGCCGGCTTTCATCACCTTTATGGCGAACGCATCTACGAAGCGGCGTGCTGGGCGCATGCGCGACGCAAGTTCCACGAGATCCATGTCGTCCATGCATCTCCAACCACCACAGCCGCGCTGGCCAGGATCGGAGCTCTCTATGCGATCGAGGAGGAGATACGCGGCAAGCCAGCCGATCTTCGCTTGAGTATACGGCAGACTCGCGCAAAGCCGCTGCTTGAGCAACTGCGAACGTGGATGGAGAAGACACAGCGCAGTCTCTCCTCGAAGAGCGAGACCGCAGGTGCGATTCGCTACGCTCTCTCGCGGTGGCGCGCGCTCACCCGCTACACCGACGACGGTCGGATCGAGATCGACAACAGCGCCGCCGAACGCGCCCTGCGTGCGGTTGCCCTCGGACGGAAGAACTTCCTCTTCGCCGGATCTGACTGCGGCGGGGAACGTGCCGCTTCAATGTACTCGCTGATCGGCTCAGCCAAGCTCAACGGACTGGACTCGGAGCTCTATCTCCGCACCGTGCTGGCACAGATCGCCGATTACCCCGTCAGCCGCATCCAGGATCTTCTCCCCTGGAAGCTGGCCCCTTCACTCCAGACCCAAACTTCCCAAGCTGCCTAAGACACACTCATCAGGTGTCCGCTAAGAAAACAAGCGGACACCTGATGCCACACGCTCTCTATCGTCAACAGGGGAAATCAGGACGCTTACCGCTGATGATCTCTGCCGCAGCATCCGCCCTCTTATCGAGCTCGCGATCGATCTCGAGAATTGAGTTTGTCTTGGGCAAGTGAAGAAATGGAACTCCTTGCCCGCTGGATGTGGACAGGTTGCGGTCAATTAGGGTTTCGGGGCTTGTCGTGAATTGAGGGGCGTCGCCATTGCGCCCAGTTCTACTGAACTTTGCCGACTGCAGCATTCCCCGCCGACAAGCCGCTGTGCCAATCGAAGGAATAGTTCAGCTGCACGCTGAGCGCGGACCGATGCAGGCTGGAGCCGATGGTGTGCTGGTTAGCCTGGTAGAAAAACAGGTTATAGCTCGGCCCAAATGTGAAGTTCGCGGGAAGGGTGAACTGTAGCGAATTGTTCCACTGGAAAGCGTAACGGGTGAGAAGGCTTGATGGGGCGGATCGTTCGTAGGCGAAGAAATTGCCGAATGCTGTGCCCTGATAGAGAAAGAGCGTCTTCCTAGGAAAGTTGACGGGGTACCCGTCCGGAAATGGCTGCTTGAGGAAGTGATAGGTCACCATCCCCATCAGGTATCCGCCACCATTCTGAGTGTAGGTCGAGTAGGATGCGGTCAAGGGTCCCGTTGGATTCAGCGACTTGGCGCATGTTGCCAGTGTCATCGAATTGGTTAACGAACACTCCGTTTGGCCGGGGGCTGAAATTCCGGAAAGAACATCGTGGACCTTCTGCCAGGTATATCCCACCTCAAAATAGTTGAAATCGCTTCTCTCCATGCGGGTGCCGACATTTGCGCCGATCGTCTCTGTTCTCTTGGTCGTCAACTCGAAATCGACGGATGGAGTGCCCGCGGGCGGCGGAGTTACAGGTGGGGCACTGGCAAGGTATTGAGTGGCAGAAGCGACGTTGATGGTGAAGACCCCTGGCCTGAGTACGAGGGGCTTCCAGTAGCTCTTTGCACTCGTTTGAAAGTCGAAGAATGGACTCTCAAAAAAGGCGTTTGCGGGGAAAGAAGAGGCAGTGCTCGAAACGGGGTCGCCGGCGGTAGTTACGGCATTCGTCGGTGTGGTCGATCCAAGGAGCGTGTGGGTGAAGTTGAACTGGCCGTCGATTCCGTAGTCGGAGAAGCAGAAAGGGCAGCTCCCACGTTTCAGGTAGTGCTCGATGCGGCCGTCCGCGACAGACGAGAAGGTATCGCTGTGCGCGGTTGCGACGTTGGGATTGCTGACACCGCCCAGATTGGCACCGATATTCTCATCGGACTGGCTCGGTTTTGAAAAGGAATAACCGACCGCGACCTGCTGTAAGGCGACGTGCGTGAAAGGCTCAAATTGTGCCATCGAGCTGAGAGTTGGCAATGAAGGACCGGTCGGCACGTCTTTAGGCGTGGGATCTGGTTTCGAGAACAGACTTCGGTTCGAGTGAGTAACAGCGATCGGAGCAATCTGCGGTGCTGCTGCCACTCGTTCAGCTTTCGTGACCTGCCCTAGATACGGGGCTTCAAGGCTCGCAACCTGATAAAGAGTGGCCGTTGGCGGAACGCCCGGCAACCCTGTAGCGACATTGGCAATGTCAGCAATGTTGATGGTGCGATCGTGATGCCAAAAGACGTCGGGGAAGTTCTGATCGGGCGACGATAGCGAAGAGTAGTCCGACGTCGTGTTGGCGAGGTTATCGGAAGTAGCGACGGAATAGAGCTTGTTTTGATCGAGCGGAACTCCCCTCACATAGAAGGTCGTGCCGCGCTGGTAGATACCCACGATCCTCAACTGCTCAGCTCGCCGCACGGTCGCGAGTGTCTGGTAAGTGCGCGCCTGGTTCGTTTGATTCTGAGTCAGGATCGTGGTCAGCGTCGAGCCAAGCAAAGTGACGCGGGTGAGGTTGCCAGCATTCCACAGAGCTTTGATTACCTGCTCGGATGTTGGCGATGTGGGGGCTGCCGGTGGGACGAATGAGTCCGGTGTGATCCCACTCCGCTGATAGTCAAAGTCCTTTGCCTCAAGAATTGCAATATCAGCGTGCATTCCGTGCGAAGAATCGTATAGGGCTCTCCGCATCTCTTCGAGCATCTTGCATTCCCAAGTTGGATGAGGCTGATCATCGCAAAAGGTGTTGTTTGAAGACAGCGCCGCTGATGGGCGCTCCGAATACTCTCTCGTGAAGGGTGTATTGGTAAGGCTGGATTCGTCACGGGCGAGACTCAGTTGCGCGGCGCAGCTTTGGATGAGGTCCGGCGAATGGTTAAGACAGTCCTCTTTTTGGAAAATAGGGCCGGGCGTAACGACGGGGATGTACCTGCCTTGGGCAGCCACCTTTCGCCCTGCTGTGGACAGAGTGAGCTGGGGCGTGGCTTCAACGACATCGGCGGCGGACAAGATCACGCTTACCTGTGTTGAGTCGTGCTGTATATAGGCATACGAGGTGACACCAAGACTGTCTGAGAGCGACTTGGCTTCAGCGGGTGTCATCTGTGCCAGCACAACCGCGGTCGCCTTTTTGTCGGGGTTCAGTTCGTTATAGGCATTGACGGCTTGCGTCACCGCTTGGGCGGGGTCTCCCGTTGTGACCTGCATGGGAGGTCCATCCTTTTGCGGAGCGGTCAGCTTCTTTGAGGACCACTGTCTGTTCGCAGTGGAAAGACCGTTGAGAGTATCAGGAGCAAGCGCGGCAAAGACGACATAGTTGTCTCCTGAGGAATTGGTCGCTGTTATCCAGGCGCGCGGAAAGAGCGTTCGCTGCACGGCGATTGGAGAGGCTGGGTCGGTGCAAACATATTTTTTGCCCACTATGGAATAGAGACAAATCTTGACCGGATTTTCCGGGTACAACATAGCCGTGAGCGAGCCTGGGGCTTCACTGATCGCGCCGTTTGTGTCGACGGGAATCGACTTGGGATCCTTCAGCGTATACCGGGCGATGGTTGTTGCGGGAGAAATGGGAGATGCCTTGCTACCCGTCGATCGATTCAAAGCCTCTATTCTGTTTTGTTCTGTTTTCTGTGCGGCTTCGGCTTCGGCTGCGCTGGTATTTTCAAAGGCCAGTTCCTGAGTCCAATGGATGCAGGTTGCTGGAGTATCGTCCTTCTTCTTTGACTTGGGGTCAATAGGACAAACCAGTGCATCTTGCTTGGTATCAAAGCGGCCGGTGGGCACGGACATGGCAATAGAAATCGTCCACGGATAAATGGAACTCGAATCAGGCCACGCTAGAGTTGGCAGAAAAGTTGAGTTCGGAGCGGACGGCTGGGTTGGGCAAGTTGCCGCTCCACCGGAACCTGCTGCGCCAGCGCTGGCACCGCCGGCTGCACCGCTCGAGCCTGAGGCGATTGCGGTCGACACCTGATTGGGCAATAAGGGCAATGCCGAAGTCGGAGCTGGATAGGAGAGGCACTCGGGCGACGGCGTTGGCTGGACAACGAGATTGTTGCCGATCAGAGGAACTCCCCCGTCGTCTGCGATGGCGCGTAGATATTGAACGCCGTAAGCGAAGTCTTCTTTTCCCGGCACTACCGCGTTATAGGAACTGCCCATCAGCTGCACAACATGGTTACCCGTGGGCTTGGGCGTGGTCCGCTGATCAATCAGTTTTGCCGGAATATATTGATAGTTCGGCGGGTAGGGGAGGCCTCCTGGGCATGCACCCGACTTACAAGGGTTCCAGAGCAAGTCTGGCCCGAAATTGTCACCCATCCCAACGAGAATTGCTCCGGAACTTGTCTTCAGGTTTTTGAGGCTGGTCGCTCGTTGAGTGATGAAATCTCGGCATTGAGGATCGCTCAAGCCCGTGCAGAGATCCGGGGTTCCCAGAAATCCGTCCAGTTCGCCCGTGTAGAGTATGTTCTTTCCCTGATCTGGGGCGGGCGCGTTGGCCGGATTCTGTGAAACTGCCGTGAAGGGCGGGACGCACAGGAATACAGCCATTCCGAATGCTACTAAGCGGGTGGAATGCATCGATCGATCCTCGCAACACAGAGGTACTTCGGGAGGAAGTCCGACATCGCCATTGCTTGGGCTATCTAGACGATAATCCCAAGTAGTCGGCTGCCCAAGTCACCAAAGAACAGCAATCAAAGCACATTCACGTCGCATCGCAGACTCGCCGGTGTTTTGACAGTATGTGAACCCGATCTCGATGGCCGGCGACGTGGGAAAATACTGTGTCATCTACTCTAACGCGAAAACAGCGCCAACTCCTTTAGATAATTTCCTCTCTCCTCTTCGCGAAGCAAAAAAACCACCGACAACTTTGGCAAGGACGAGTCTTCTTCTATCCCCCGATTCATTTCTCGTTAACAAAAGTCGGCACTTGCTCCGGGGCCTTTTACGGAAGCTCCGGAGCCTAGACGCCGCGGCCCGCAATCTACGCCGCTTGCATGGGAACGATCTGCCCAAAATTGACGTGTTGAGATCCGGCGGTTGCCCAAATGACCGGAGAGGGTGGGTCCATCCGTTACTGGGCCTAGAACGGCTACAGTCTAGGGAACCTCTGAGCAAGTCTGCATTTTGACGGTTGGCAAATGGCCTTGATTCTGTTTTGCCTTCCAGTCGTGCGGATGTGGCTTGTTGGCCCCTGTTTTCCGCCCGGAGAGCGCGTTTTCATCGCTCTCCGGGCACACTACGCCCGCAGCGGGGCCAGTCGTTTGCGGTGCTGGTAGAGGTTCACCAGCGCGAAGGCGGCGCACAAGTGATCGTGGTTCTTCTTCAAGCCTCGGAACCTGCACCTTCACAAAACCGAAGACCCGCTTCAGGATGCGGAAAGGATGCTCGACCTTGGCCCGCACCCTGGCCTTGGTCCGGTTCTTTCTCCGTTGTATCTCGTCCACGACCTGCTTGTATCTGGTCCGCCGCGAAGTCATATCCTGGGCGCGCGGCGCGGCTTTGCGGATCGCCTCGCGCTGGCCTTGATAGGCTCCGTCGCCCCACACCTTACGTTCTTCCCCGTGGAGCAGATCGGGCAGCATATGCTTGTCCGCCACGCTGGCCGCCGTCGAGCACAGCGAATGCACGATGCCCTGCTTGGAGTCCACGCCGATGTGCGCCTTCATCCCGAAATACCACTGGTTGCCCTTGCGCGTCTGATGCATCTCCGGGTCGCGCGTGCCGGTCGCGTTCTTGGTCGAGGAGGGCGCGTGGATAATCGTCGCGTCCACGATCGTGCCCGTGCCGATGCGGATGCCGCGGCTGTCCAGGTAGAAGTTGACCGCCTCCAGCATGGCTCCGCACAGATCGTGCCGCTCCAGCAGATGGCGGAAGTTCAAGATGGTGGTCTCGTCCGGGGCCGGCGCGCGGCCCAGATCCACTCCCGCGAACCGGCGCAGCGCAGCCGAGTCATACAGCGCCTCTTCCGCCGCCGGATCCGATAGGTTGAACCAGTGCTGCAGAAAGTAGACGCGCAGCATGATGCGCAGGCCCATGGGCGGCCGCCCGTTGCCCGTCTTGGGATAGTGCGGCTCGATCAACGACTCCTGCTCCGCCCACGGCATGATCCTCTCCATCTCCTCCAGAAACTCCTCCCGCCGCGTCTTCTTGCTGTACCTCTCGAAACTTCCCTGCGAAGCTAAAGTACGTTGCCGCATCCGCCCTCTACCCCCTGCTTCCACATTAACCGCATACAATGCGGCTTGGGGAGTTCTTCAGAGGTTCCCTAGGGGGTTCTCGGAGGGCAAGGCCAGGTTAGCCAAATTCGATATTCAAACTGATAGGAACCTCAACATTGCCTTGATAAGCTATCGTGGTACCTCCTTGCCGAGTTTTTAAGGAGCCATGCATGCGCATCTTAGTCGTGGTCAACAAATGGTGGGAGTGCGATCCCGCTCTGGCATCTATGCTGAACGACAATACGCGGCCTCCTGATTCCCCTTGGCCGGAAGAGTTGAAACCTCCGAGACCGCGGCCGGAACTCGCCACGGAGATCAATCAGAATCCAGTCCCGCGTGCGATTTTTCCTTATAAGAATTTCAACGCAGAAGTATGGTGCATCTCTGATCTGATGGACAGCTTTTCTCCCGCGCAGCAATCGAGCAGCGAGCGCAAAGCCAGTCTACTTCACAAGATCTTCGATTTCGGTTCCACGCCCGACCTGGTGATTGCAGTGGGCACCGCATCTACGCCCGATCCTGCAGTGAACCGCAATGGCGGAGTAGTCGTCGGCACCAGCGTCTTCATGAACAACGGACACCCCAATGGCTCGAACCCAGACAGCAATCTGAACTTGCCTTCATTTGACCAATTGCTCGAGAGTTCGATCTCTCCGGAAACTTTCCGCAAATTGGCTACCGTAGACACTGCATCGATCGCCAATCGATTTTTGCCTGTACCCTTGAATCCGAGCGCTCTCCCCGAAATTTCGATTGGCTTCGGAGACGTTGCCCTTGGAACCATCAATGTGTCCCAATCGAGCGATTACGCCACTTGTGACCCGCTCACCATCAAGACGTTCGCGAGTTTGCAAGTTAAAGCGCGGGCTGTCTCGCTCGAGACTACTCACGGCCTCATTAGAGTTCAGTCTGATAGCCCATTCGTCTTCGTCTCAAGTATCGTCAACCGCTTTCAGCAGTTTGGTGTCGACGTTGTTCCGAGGTTAGACGCGCAAAACACCGCCGGAGCGCACAATGCTGGCGTCGCCGTTACCTGGATGCTTTCCAGATTGGATCAACAGTTGTGATAGATCCAGAAAGGTCTTGAACCACCATGCCTCAGGACATTGTGTTGAGCATTCTGAAATCCGACTCTCACTTGGCCGGGCTTTTTGAAGATTCCCCGGAATTGCAGGCTATACAACTTCCAGGAGCGGGGATGGATGGCGGGGGAGAATGGTTGGTCCTTCTGGTCCCGTTCACGCATTTCGCGGTCAAAACCTTGGTCGATCTGCTCAAGGCGCACATGGAACAAGCCAAGCACGTTAAGGTAGAGATGGACGGGATGACCTTCAGCGGAGCTTCTCTTCACGAGATCTCGGAATTTCTCGATAAACATCCGCCCCGCGATGAATCCCACTGACGACATCGATTATCTCCATCGCTACCTACGCGCTACAAGGCGGAGGTGTCAGTTTGTGGAAAATCAACTTTCCGCAACTCTGAGCGCCTTCACCAAAAAGGCGTTTCCTAACGTCGACTTGAATTGCGTCTTCGTCCCTGTGAGGAGCGACAGCCGTCGTTGCGAATTTCGGGCGTCCGGATCGGCATTGTTCGTCGTGATTGATTTGGCGCTCTCGGATCGACTCATGGAACTGGATCTCATCGCCCAGATCACAAGGCCGGGAAGCGATTGGGTCCTTACTTTCGGCACGGCGTTGCTCGGGGATGTCTTCCGTCAACGTCGGGACTTTCGCCGCTATCGGTATTGCGTTCTCAAGGCCAGCGGCGATACCGCCACGCTTGGAAAGTTGGCCGCGTTGCCGAAGGACGGGCTGCCATTCCACGCAGCGATCGTGCCCGTCTTGCTCCCCGAGGTTGCGCACATCACGTACCGGAACAACGAAGGTTTCATAAAGAGCCTGCGAGAGTTGGCGGAAAGTGCTCTCGAGAAATTCGCGTTAGCAACGGCCGAGCAGGCTTTGACAGGAAAGTACCCCATTAAAGCCGGACAAACCCTTGATGTCCCGTTCGAGCAATACGACCAAGGCCGCCTGAAGACTCAACTGGAGGCGTACACAGCAACAATCCGCAACAATCCTGAACTGCTGGAGGAGGTCACCTGCGATTTCATCGCGGCACTCGCATTCGTTAATTCTGAAGCCGGTATCGATTGTTTCGAAGATCTTATCCCCGCAAGTCTTCCGCTTTCACAAAGGCAACTCGGTGACGTGTTTTATCTCGCGATTAAAACGAGCCGTTACCTACAGTTCCTTCAGGGACTTCAGCAGTTCGGTGCGTATCTGCTCTCCGATCAAGATGCTCTCAGTCGATCCATGATTGAAATGACTGCAAGGACAAATGCGCTCACGTTTTTACTCACCAGCGTCTTCGATCTTCAGATGGATCGGACCGGTTTCGAGGACAAACCCGACTTTGGAAAGCCGCTCCTGCCAGAACAGATCAAACAGGTGTTCGGGAACTCGATAGCGTGCTTAATGCGCCTCCAGTATGACCTCCTTCTGGAGCCTTTCGATCTTCTGATGGAACTGTTTCTGGACCCGGAGAGATTCGATCAAGACGAAGCAGAAGTGCTGGCGAAATATACCCGCCAGATACCAGAGTCAACCGAAGCTGTGGATGAACTCCGGGCGGCTTTGGCTATCTAGCGACCGCAGCACTCTTCGCCAAGACTGACTTCCGCTTTGCAGGCACCATGTTTGTGACTAACGCTTCCTAAAGGCGGCGTCACGCCCATTCATGAATAAACAATTTGCCCGCTCCCGCAGATCGAACTGGGGGAGGCGCTGACTACTTTTGTCGTCGCGGTTTGCATCAGATCTGCCAGTGGATCGTCCGTCCGGTATAAAGCGAGCATCGCTGATGCGTAGGCTGCAGATATCGAAGTCCCGCTGTACTTGTTTGCGGAGTCAGACGCTGCGTATTCCGTCGCCGTTTTGCCGGATCTCTCGCCTCCGGGCGCCATGACGTAATGCAGGTGCGTGGCCGTACCATACGTACTAAAACTCGACCGTTGCGCATAGCTGTTTACGGACCCTACCGCCAGGCACTCGTCGTAGCGAGCTGGCGCGAAGAAGCCCGTACCGTAGCCACTATTTCCGGTGGCCGCCACAAACGTCGGTGGGTGGCCGCTATGGTATACAACCCGATTTCGCAGACTTCGCAACAGATATTGAAGCGCCATACCTCGCGCCGCCGCCGATGTTCCGCAGTGCCCACAAACCCCAGTGAGATTCGAGATGCCTAGACTTAGATTGATGATCTCGGCCTCAGCGTCGAGGACTGCCACCGCGATACCGGCGAGAACATTCCAAAGCGGAATGTTTATCGTGTCGGCGACGCGTACGACAGTAAGCTCGGCGTTTGGGGCTACTTCCCTGATGATCATGGCCATCCCGGTGCCGTGACCTACAGTGTCCTTGGCGCTCGCTCTCCCAAGGTGATAAGTCGTGTTGAGCAGATCGTAGTAATCGTCAATTGCGACGCCGTCGCAGCCAGTATCGATTAACGCTATGGTGCCTGCATCTCCCAAGTTTCCGTTCGCATGCGCCATCGGGACTTGCAATTGATTCATGAACAATTGGTGGTCGGAATGGAGCGTAGGGATACCATTCGGAGGCTGGCATAATGTGACATCGGGAACTTGTTCTATTCCGAGGATGAACCCTCGACGACCTTGATCTGCTTCCGGCTCCGAGTGTAGCCCGATCAGGTCTCGGATCAGCGATTGGGGATCATCGTCCGGGGTCGAGATGAGATGAAAGGTAATTGGGAGGGCGCGCAGCCACTCCGCAGCTCTCGACGGCTCTTGTTGCCTCGCCGGAGTATCACCTGCGAATACGAATTGTCGGCCTTCCGGTCCTTGAATTGAACTCGCTAAGTCACCGAGATACTCGAAGTTACCCTGTTGCCGCGCATCAACCTGAAGGCTCCTTGCGGCCACAGCTCCCGCACGGTCGTTCGGTAGGCTCAAGATCAATTCAGCCATAACTCGACTAGTCCTTCTTTCCTAAAAAGCTGGGCTGGTAGATCGTAACGCCATCCTTGGCCTTGGTTCGCAGCAAGGCGCCTTTTTCATACAGCGACTCAAGCAAGCCTTCGATATCATCCGGGACCTGGTAGTGATTCTCAATGAACCAAGACTCTGCACCTTCCGCCGTAGGGTGCAGCTTCGGGTTCGTGATAGAGTGGCCAAACTCCGCAACTTCGAAACGTGCGCAGATAGCGCCGAAAACGGCCATCTCGTCTGGATCGAGAACTCGAAATACCTTTCGAGCTTCAGTAGCAAAGCCAACGAGATCTATGACAGGTAACAATGCAGAGTCCAGTCCCGGCGCTACCATGACTGAAACCTTCTCCAGCATTAGGACGATGGCTGGGATTACAAATGCACGAAAATTGAATACGTACTTCCCGGCCAGGACGACCGAAGGCTCGGCCCCCTGTTCGGTCCTTGTCTTTGGCTCACTCGCGATATCGAGGATCGCTCCTACGGCCTTCGCGCGAGTTCCCGGATCGTTTGCGGCATTCTGCCAACGGATGTTGGAGGAGCCGTCTGCCCACTTGACCAATTCCTCGAACAGTTCCTTCTCTTCTTCCGGCGAAATCTGCGGTAGGTTTTCCAAAAGGTCGCTCATGCGCGGAATTCTACAGGATTAAGGTGATGCGATCATTTTTTCCCGCGACGTCGACGCTCTTATTGAACCAGTCACCTAGTATTGGGACACGCGGTGGAGTTTCCCCACAACATTGGATTCAGGATCAAGCAAAATGGACACGTTCGACTACGTCAACGATCCCCTCACTGCCGGCCAAATAGCGACGCTGATTACTTTGTTGCAAGAGGAGTGGTCGGGGAAGGCAAGGGACGGGTTTCTCGTCGTCTCAGGCAGGTTCATCGATGAGACGGGTACAGATCGAACCGAAGAGCTGAAGCCCTTGTTTCACACCGCCAGAAGAGAAGGTCGTCTCGCCTTGCGTCAAAGCCTCGAAGCCCTGTTTGATGCCGCAGGGAGCCTAGAGCAGTTTGAAAAGGACTTTCCTGTTTACATCAACGACCCCGTACACGGTTCGCTTGGGGTCTTTCCACAACTCCCTATTCTCGGCATTACCGCGCTCGAAACGAACGTCTACCGATTGTTTGACTCTGGACTGAAGGTGTACAAGAGTCCGACTGGTGAGCTTGTGCGAGACCACATCACCCGCATGGGATCTCTTCCGCCGATGCCTCCGCCGCCAGGATTGATCTTGCGTCACAAACCTCGAATGTACTGGTGTTCATTTGAACTCTACGAGAGTCCGACGGCGTCGCGGGTCGCGCTGCAGATCCTGGAGAGTTGGAACAGCGATTGCAAACTCAGAGCCACTCTTCCAACGGCGGCATTGGAAGGGACTGCATTCGTCTCCTACAGCGGAGTGAACGAGTATCCACCAGACGTCATCAATCTATCGAAGAATCCACCTGCATTCGCTGGCTACAACGTGGAGGTCACAGCCTCGGATCACCCAGAGCTTTCAGGAGGCGGTCTCCAGATCGGCGTTGTCGGGGAGCCGCCCGTCACAATGCTCGAAGAGTGGCAGGAGCATCGGAAGGAGTGGATTGTCGTCTGGCGATCCTAGCAAACGTTGCCCAGTCATGCCGGCCGATCGGACCCCCGGGAACCCTCTTGGCGGCTGCGCTGAAAACTTACCGAGGATGCGCACTCAAGGAGCATTACCGTCGAACTACACCAAAGACGATGACGTGGGGTCGAACCTCTCGTGAGCAGCCAGGGATAGAGGTATTAGAATCGATTATTTCGATTCTTTGGTCAGTGATAAGAAACGTGACGTAAACGTGACATACGCTCTAAACGTCTTCAACGTTTTCAAGCGTTTCCAACATTCGAAAGTCACATCCGTGCGGGCGGCTGATTCTACATGTTGTTGATTTAGTAAACGTTAGTTCGGGAGAGTGGGATCGAATCCGCTCGACTCTTAATCGACAGGTTGGTGGTTCGATTCCACCCGCGTCCACCAATCTCTAAAGATGGCAGTCTCCGCTTCCGGAGGAGATACCGGGGGATGTTGGCCGAACGGAGTTCTAGACGGCCACGAGGCTCATTGCTTCGTCCAGGCAAGGTAACCGAAACGCCCGGGCATCCCATTTTTCGCTGTTAGATCGGCTTGGCCCAGCGATTTCGTATGAACCTGTTAACAGCGAGAGTTAAGGCGTGGTCCAGCAGAGATACAGTCGCGACCAGAATCAAACCTATTGCCCAACCTATATTCTTCACGGCTAAATGTTACTCCCGATTACACCATTCTAATCAATCACCAAAAGGTAATTCGGCGTACCTATTAGGTACCCGCTAAGTAACCTGCGAGAGCCTCCTCAAGCATGGGCCGGGCTGCGCGAGAGCCGCAAAGGCTGGCAACACGTGGCATCGTCCCCGACGTGATTTCAGGAATACTTATGCGGTCGCAGCATTAGCAAGCTATCTTTCGAGAGCGCAAGTGCAACCCGTGCCGAAAGAGTCCGGAGATTTCATTTTGGAACTTAGATATACAGAGGACGCTATCCTGACGCGCAAGAAGCTCTTCGCCGCTCTCACCATCGGATTCATCGTCTGTTAGCAATGGAGGCGAGGTTTTGCCGACACGCTGTAACCGGCTCTCTGAATAAAGCGTTGGGGCGCCGACTTCGCGGCTGAGACTTCGACCGCTGCGCTAAGAGCGATCCCTGCGAAGTCTTTTTGCGGAACCTGTTAAGCGCAGCAGAGCTGCTCGTTGCCGTTAGAGCGGTGTCCAGGTGGGGTCTGGGTTGAATGCGGTCATCGCTTTGGCGAGGGTAGCGGTGTCTTTCCCCAAGTCTTTCTGATAGATCGCGCCTTGCTGGTTGATGATGAAGCTTTTGATGCCGGAGTCGGCGTATTTCGCTGGATAGGCGAGATAGGCGAATCCGGCGGTCATCTTGCCGTTCACGACATAGGGTTTGGCATTCGCCCCCTGGCTGTCGAGTCGGCGGAAGTAATAGCCGTAGTAGGGCTGGGCGGCGTCGGGTTTGACGCTATATCCCTCTTCGCTGGCGAAGGCGACCAGCGGGCCGAGCGGGCTGCGGGGCGCGCCCTGAGGCGACTCCCAGTAGAGGCCGTTCTGCTGGCCGGGGTCGCTGATGAATTTCTGAGCGTACTGTTTTACTCCGCCGTGCTTCTGGGCGAAGTATTGTGCCTGGGAGTCGGCCAGTGCGGCGCAGATGTCGATCGCTGCGAGTTCGTCGCGGCCAATGCGGCGCGCGAGGATCTCTTCCTTGCCTGCCGCGGCGTCAAAGTACCACCGGCCTGAGGCGTTCTTCATGAGCGGAATCGGAAACGCCTCGTTCTGCGCGCCGACGATCAGGAGCTGGTTGCCGTCGCTCAGCTTCCTCCAGCGGTTCATGACGCCGTAGGCGCGGGTAAATCCTTCCATGGCTTGCTTGTCCTGGGCGGCATCGCCGGTGGAGAGAGTGTCTTCCGATCCGGGGCCGAAGATCGTGAGGATGGCATTCTTATCCTGCGATCCGGTTGCCTGCACGAGCGCCTTGCCGGCTTCGTCTGGAGTCGCAAACTCTTTCGGTCCGGACGGAGCCGATGTCTTGTTGCAGGCCGCCATCGAGAGCGATAGAGCGACGCCTGCTGTCATCAGCACGAGACGGTAAAGGCGAGTTTTTCCGCGATAGCCTACCAAGTCGAACATCTCAATTCCTCCAAAGGCTCCGGTTTACGTTGCTAATGATTGCGTTCGGCCGGTGCTAGCGACGGAAGCCGCCTCCGCCACCGCCGCGGAAGCCACCACCGCCCCAACCGCCGCCTCCGCCGCGGCTCCCCCAGCCTTGAGCACTGGAGGATCGAGATCCCCAGCCGCCTGCGCCGGAGTCACCGGAGTGACTGCCCCAGCCGCTGAACGCCGAGGAGTCGCTATGAGACTGCGCACTGCTGCTGTCTCCCCAACCGTGCGCGGCATCGGAGCTGGAACCAGCGCTCTGCCACACGCTGCCGGTGTTCTTGTAGGCGTTGCCGTTGGCGGTCGCATACTTATTTCCATTAGAGGTCGACGCGCCGGCCACCGTTCCGTTGGCGTTGGAGTAATGCGCGGAGTTCACCGACGTGCCGTCTTTCGAGGCGTAAGAGCTTCCGTATTGCGAACCATACGTCGATGTCTGATGCGTTTGGGCGTAGGCTCCGGTGCTGGGGTTGTAGGCCTGTCCAACTTTTTGACTGCCATAAGCAGTGCTGGTCGAAGCGCCGCGCGCATAAGTCCCGGTCGAGGGGTTATATCCAGAGGAGGCATGGGCGCTGCCGTTAGGTCCGTAGTAAGACCCGCTGGAGCCGTAATAGCCGCCATGCCAGGCGCTGTTTCCGTAGTAGGCTCCGCCGTGGTAGTAGGCGCCACCACCATACCAGTTGCAATTCCAGCTGCTGTATCCCCAGCCGCAGCAGCCGCCGCTCATCATGGCTCCGATGGCGAGACCTGCTCCGAAGGAAAGCAAACCCGCGGTGACGACAGCCGCGGTGGATGGGGGGGCGCATAGTACGGGACGACGTAGGGATATCCATAAATCACGGCCGGGTTGTATTGCGGGACATAGACGATCTGCGGGTTGGTGGGCTGGATGACGATGATCTGCGGGGATGGCTGAGTGACGGTGATCTGCGACCCCGAGTTCAGATTCCCGGCCGACTTGGCCTTGGCGCGAAGGACCTGGACGGCGGCCATCACGTCGGCCGACTGGTTGTGATAGGCCTCGCCGAGTTGCGAGGTCCACGCCAGGTTCTGGCCCATGTTCGTTAGTACGGCGGGGAACTGGGTCAGGGCTTTCACGCTGGGGTCCCATGATTGTTCATTGACGGCGGTCATTAGAGCGCTGCCGGTAAGCGCCTTGTTCTGCTGGAGCCAGTAATCGGCCGCGCCGATCTGGTCGGGAAACGTAGCCGCGCTGAGGATCTGCGCCACCAGGGAGTCCGGATAGAGGGCGATGGGCGCGACCAGCGCTTGCAACTCTTCGGCGGTTTCCGGCGCACCCTGGCCCGGATAGGTTGGCGCCGGGGGTGTAGCGGCCGGCAAGGGGCTTCCAATCGCCTGGGCGATGCTGGTGGCGCTCCCCGGGCCCAAGGTGTAGACCAGCAGGAAGGCCAATATGAGAGATAAGCCTTGCTTGATGCGTACCACGATGCCCATCGAAGGTCCTCCTGAAAACCGATAACTCAATACAGTTGCTTACTTATCGAATGGAAAGATGCGCTTCCAATCGTTCTTCATGCTGATCACAACCCAACCGTTCTTCTGCGCCTCAGTCATGAGCGCATCGCTGAAGGTGCCGACATGGGTATCGGGCAGGCCACCCGCCGGACCATAAGCATACTCGCGCGTTGCGTCGTCGTGATGAACGAGCATCATGAGGTGCTTGCCTTCGCCGGCCTGCGTCCATTCGAGCATGGCGGCGTCGCCGCCGGAGTTGCCGAAGGCTGCGGAGGGGTGCTTGCCGATGAAGAGGTTTATCCCGACCGCCTTGCCGGGGCCGTCGTCGATGAGAAAGACCTTCGGCTCGCGCATGAGGGCGGGCTTGCCGGTTGAATTGTCGTACTTAGTGACGATGCTCGAACCGACGACCTGTTCGGGGGGAACGCCATAGACTTGCTCGCTGTAGACGCGAACGAACTCCTGGCCGCCGCCGGTGACGATGTAAGTGCGATAGCCATTGGCGCGGAAGTATTGCATCACCTCCAGCATGGGCTGGTAGACCAGGTCGGTGTAGGGGCGGTCGAAGCGAGGCGCTTTCGCCGTTGCCAGCCACTGCTTGACGATCTCCTGGAAGTCGGCGGTGCTCATGCCGGCGTGGGTCGCGGCGACGATCTGCATCCAGTCCGCCTCGGTGAACTTGCTCATTGCCAGCTTGTCGCCGGTGAGGACGGCGGCGAACGGCTGTTGTGTCTTCCACTCCGGATGTTTTGCAGCGAGTTGGCCGGCGCGTGTGAGGGCAAACATGCCCTGCGCGTAAAGCGGATGTTCCGTCCACAGGGTGCCGTCCTGGTCGAAGGTGGCGATTCGGTCCCCGGGCTTGACGTAGGCGGGGCTGGATTGGTCGGTGGTGCTCTTGACGAAGTTGAGTATCGCCTGTTTCGTGGCGCCGTCGTTCCACGAGGGCAGTGGATCGTTCTGGGACCGGGCTGCAGCCGCTCCGAAGGCAACGCACAACAGCAGGGCAGCTGCGCGTATCTTCGGGAGTCTCGATCGAACCTGCCCATGCATGCCGGCGTCTCCGTAGTTCACAGGAAGTGTCGCTCTGAAACCCAGCGCCGGGCAATTGTAATTTGTGACAGGGTGGGGAACAGGCAGAAAATCCAAAGGAATGGATGACGACGGGACCCCGAGTTGGCGGCCCCATGCGATCGGTGCCAGAGGGTTATCGGCAGCCAGTTACTGGGTGACTGCTTTAGCGGTAGCCTTGCCGGCGTCCTTGACTCCTACAGCAGTCTTCTCGCCGGCCTTTTCGGTGTACTTGACGGTCACCTGAGAGCCGGTCTTAGCCGCGAGGTAGGTATCAACACCGGCCTTCTCGGTGCCTTTGGCGGCGTCCTTGGAGCCCTTGACGACGGTATCGCCGGTGTACTTGATGGTGTGCTCGGTGCCGTCGGCGGATTTGATTACGACTGTTTTGGTGTCCTTGTCCACACTCTTCACCACGCCAGTTACCCAGTGGGAGACGTCCTGCGCAAGGGCGTTGGCGATGCCGATGGTCATGGTCAAGGCGATGAGTGCGGTGAAGACCGCGCTGAGCCGTTTGGAAGCAGAGTGCATGGTTAGATTCTCCTTAGCATGGGGCGTTTACCGGGTTTAGCTGTGACTTAGGTTGCCAATGATCTTAGTTCACCCCAGAATCTGGCGGGAAACAACTGTTATTTCTAACAGGGGACCAGGTTGGGCTATCGCGGGTCTCCGGCAAGGGATTTCGGCGAGGAGTCGAGCGAAACGGTGCAAAACTTGAAGGGCACGGCGGTTAGCGCGTATCGCGCCAGCTGCCGTGCCCTTCAGGTTTACCTATCGCTTCGCAATCGCAGGCCTATATCAGGCCGGCGAGGTGTGAGTTACTTTTTGGCCGCCGACTTGATGGCGGCGATCAGGGGCTGTGCTGCAGCGGGGATCTTTTCAGTGCGCAGAATCTGAGCACCGTCGATGTTCTTGTTATAGAGCTGCGCGTTGACCTTGTCGTCGGCGGTCATGGAGGCGGTTCCCAAGGACGCACCGGCAAAGAGCCCTTTGGCCATCGAGTAGGTAAGGATGTCGATGCTGGGATCGTTAAAGGACTGGGCCTGCGCTCCGGTTGGTCCGGCAACGGCAGATGCGCCCGCGCCGAGCTTCAGCTTGCCAGAGAGGATCTTGTCCGCTCCGCGCTGGGTAATGATCAGCAGGACATAGTCGGTGGACGAAGAGCCCAGTTGGAAACCCAGGCTGCTGGTGTCAAGGGTGTACATGATAGGCGCTCCCCATGGGCCGGTCATATCCGCGCCGGTGCGGCAGACCAGGACTCCACGGCCATAGGTTTGGCCAAAGCCAACCGCGACCTTCTTGACGCTGGGGTAAACCAGAACACACTTGGTCCTGGCCCATGCGCCTGCGGGGATTTCACTCTTGTCGGCGATGGTGGTCAGAACTGCGGCTGACTCGGCGAGCCTTGGGTCCGCCTTCTGCGCGATGGCCGGAAACGCCGCCGCAATACATAGCAAACCTGCGATTAAATTCCTCTTCATTCGTATTACCCTCTCTGTTTCCAACTCTCGGGAAATCACTAAATACATCCCTCGCGAATTGTACATTACATGGGCGGACCAGGTGCGATCAGGGAAAAAAAGCGGGGCCACCAATGGATGGCAGCCCTGGCAAGGTATTGGTCTAACTACTGGCCTTCGTGGGCCTTAATGGCCGCTTGGATCTTGGCTTTAATGGCATCGAGGTTAAAGGAGGCTGGATCCTGCATGGGTGGATATTGGGAATTGGCAGTTCTAACAGGTGCTGGGATGGCCGGTGACGAAGTCGTCGCCACAAGCCATCCCAGCTGATTGTTATTGAAGCTTCACCATTTAGTTGTTGGCGTTGGCACTCGCTGTACTCAGCTTCTGAATCGCGTCGCCGAGATTAAAGCTGGCCGGTTTTTGCCGTGGTGGAAATTGCTGGAAGGACGATATCCATTGGCCGACATAGGCCTGAGCGGGAACCAAGAGGTAGACGCGATCGAGTCTCCAGTGGGTATAGTCCATGCCCTCTTCGGGTCCGCGCTCAAAAGGATCTGCATGCAGATCGATGAGTTGTGGAACACGTAAGGTCACAAAGGGCTCCTCCCAGACGTCGAAGCCGTGAGCACGCTGGACCATGAAATTGACCTTCCACTTGTCATACCGAAGTGCGGCAAGGTCACCGTCGTCGGTCCAATAGAGGAACTCCTTTCGAGGATACTTGCCGGAATCGCCCTTCAGATATGGCATGAGGTTGTAGCCGTCCAAATGGACTTTGTAGGTAGCATCGCCTGCCTGGTAGCCGGTTAGGAGCTTCTCTTTGACATCGGGTGCGCCGGCCGCAGCAAGCAGCGTAGGCATCATGTCCTCATGTGCGGCGATCTCGTTAACCTCGGTTCCCGGCCTGACTACTCCCGGCCAGCGAATGACGAAGGGTACCCTGTAGCCGCCTTCCCAGTTGGTGTTTTTTTCTCCCCGGAAGGGCGTGGCTCCGCCGTCTGGCCAACTCATGACTTCGGCGCCGTTATCGCTGCTGAAGATGACAATCGTATTGTTCGCGATGCCCAGATCGTCGAGCTTCTTGAGCAGTACGCCGACGTTGTCGTCGAGCTCCTGCATGCCCGCGCCATAGAGGCCGTACTTGGCGACCAGGGCCTCGTACTTCGGCTGCAAGTGGGTGAAGATGTGCATGCGGGTGGTGTTGTGCCAGATGAAGAATGGCTTCCCGGCTTTTACTGCAATGTCCATGTCGTCCAGCGTCGCCTTCAGAAACTCTTCGTCGGCCGTTTTCATTCTCTCGATGGTCAGCGGGCCGGTGTCTTCGCAGGTCTGCTTGCCCCATGCGCCGAAGCGGGGGTCGGCGGGAGCGGGGTTTTCAGTTGTCGTGGCCTTGCATTTCAGCACCCCGCGGGGTCCGAACTTTTCTCCGAATTCAGGATTCTTTGGATAATCGATGTTCTCCGGTTCTTGCTCGGCGTTCAGGTGGTAGAGGTTGCCGTAGAACTCGTCGAAACCGTGCACAGTGGGCAGGAACTCGTTGCGGTCGCCAAGATGGTTCTTGCCGTTCTGGAAGGTCATATAGCCGAGCGGCTTGAGCAGATTGGCGATGGTGGGGTCTTCTTTTTGGAGGCCAAGCGGCGAGCCCGGCAGTCCAACTTTGGTCAGTCCGGTGCGGATCGGGCTTTGCCCGGTGATGAATGCCGCGCGACCGGCGGTGCAGCTTTGCTGCCCGTAATAGTCCGTGAAAAGCGCGCCCTCTTTGGCCAGGCGGTCAATATTCGGCGTCCTGTATCCCATCGCGCCGTGGTTGTAGGCGCTGAGGTTCCAGTAGCCCACGTCGTCTCCGAAGATGACGAGAATGTTCGGCTGCTTGGCTTGCGCTGATGCGGTCGGTGGTCCAAAACTCAGCAACAGCCCGGACACGGCTGCCCCTGCCAGAGCCAACTTTCTGGCTATTGTTCCCAAAGACATATTTTCTCCTTGCTTCGTCTCGGAACAGACGCGTGCGATCGTGAATCGCCTAACTTGGATTCGGTGTACATAAGTTCACAGCAAGGGAGAGAGAGTGGGTATTGGTAGTTTTGACAGGTAAAAACGCAAACGCTCCAACTCCCGGAAGGGGTGGAGCGTTTGCGTTGCCGGCCGAACTCGCTGACCCGGGAATTCAAGGTCAACTTAAACCCTTAGTCCGCTGCGCCTATGGTTTGCACCAGCTTCCTGATATCCATCAAAGGCAACGGGTTGTCGGGGTGTTGTAGATCGGGGACCGTATCGTTCGACGCGCCGCCGGGGAACCGCTTCATATTGGGGAAGTCCACGATAGATTTGTCGAACTCTCCGATCGGCACCGCGATCAGCGAGACAACCCACCCATTGTCATAGCCGGCATAGCGGCCCGGCGAGGTGGTGGGGAGGCGTGTCGCGACGGCGCCGTTGAAGGTCATGTCGTATTTCTCGAACGGATCCATGGTCAGGTTGTAAGTGGAACCGCAGCAGCCGAGATCCTGTTTGGCTCCAAGCCAGGTGTCCTTGGAGGTATAGAGGTATTTCCATGCGATTTTGATATCCGGATTGTTGGGATCGCCGCCGACGTCGGCGCGAGCGCCGGCAAAGCTTTCGCCGTCGATGTAGATCCACCCGTTGCGGGCGGAATGCTTTTCCTTGCCGAGGATGTAAGCGCTGTTGTCGATGCTGTCGAAATAGATCGGTTTACCGTCGTTGTCCTTCCACGCACCGTGGGGCGGCGGAGTGATGCCTGCCATCGATGCCAGTGTTGACCAGCAGTCGATGTGCGACATCATTTCGCCGTAGCGCGCTCCGGCGGGTATCTTGCCGGGCCACCACATGATGCCAGGTACGCGGAATCCGCCTTCAAACGGCGAACCTTTTTCTCCGCGGAAGGGTACGGTGCCGCCATCGGGGTACGCGTCTTGCCATGCGCCGTTGTCGGCGGTGATGACGACGATGGTGTTGGGAGCCTCGGCACGGATGGCGTCGACGATGCGACCGATATTGGAGTCGAGTTCCATCATCGCGTCTGAATAATTGCCGAGGTGCGATTTGCCAATGAACTCCTTGGCGGGAATGTTCGGGTTATGCATCTTCATGAAATTAACGTCCATGAAGAACGGCTTCCCACTTTTGGCGTGGGCCTTGATATATTCGACCGCCGAGTCAGCCTGACGGACGTCGAACTCGTGCAGGTAGTCATAGTCGATGCGCGCAACTTTGGTCGCGGGTTTGCCGGCGACACCTTCCCATTCGTAGAGGTTGACGATCTTTTGATATTCGGCCCAGTACTCGGGGTTATATTTGGGGAACCACGGATGCGCGAAACTATCGGTGTCGTCGTAGGTATAGACGCCGGGATAATATGCGGCAAACTCCTTCATCTCGTCGAAGCCATGCTCGATCGGGTAGAACTTGGGTTGATCGCCCAGGTGCCACTTACCGGAAAAGTATGTCGAATAGCCGTTCTTATTGAAGAACTCGGCGATTGTCGGAGTGTTCTTGGTGAGGCCGTTCTCGTCGCCGGGGACGACGACGACCGACAGCGCGGAGCGGATCGGGATGCGTCCGGTCATGAACGAGGCGCGGCCCGCGGTGCAACTTGCCTGGCCGTACCAGCTGGTGAAGACCGCGCCTTCCTTGGCGATCTGATCGATCTTTGGGGTGGGATGGCCGAGATTCTCGCCGCCGCCATAGGCTCCGAAGTCGTTCCAGCCTGTGTCGTCGGTCATCAGAATGACGATATTTGGTTTGTCGTTTTGAGCCATGGTGGGGATTGCACCGCCCATTATGAGGAAGCTCGAGATGGTGATAGCGCCAAGCACTATCTTTCTCGCTGCTATTTCCAGATTCATGTTTCCCTCTGCGCAAGTTTGGGCTGGGTCGTGCGCCGTTAGGCGCTCCGTACCCGCAGTAGGTAGATTGACCTGTGGCGTGCTGCTTGGGAATTGGCAGTTCTAACAGGTGCCTGGATCGCACGCAGAATCAAGGGAGTCAGGCGCGAGATTGTTACTTTTACCAATGTTGGTGACACCGTTGCTCCGCAGATGCTAAAGATCGAACGATGTTCGATCCAATTTCGACCAGTGAGGAATTAGCTCTCGACGGCCGTACGCGGACCAAGAAAGAAGGCAAATGACATTCGCCCTAGCTGCACTCAGCTTTGTAGTCGATCCTGACGCCCCGTGGCACGCTGACTGGGCGTGGGGCGTTCCTTTGATTGTGCTGACCGTGCTCCTGCATGTGCTTGGGCTTGGGGTGATTCAGCAGAGGATCGTCCCCTTGTATGGCGCGTTGATGAGGCGTCGGCACACAACGTGGGGTTTTGCGGTGGTGATGGGCACAACGACTCTGCTGGCAACCTGCCTGCATGCGATTGAGGGAGCGATTTGGGGAGGAGCCTACCTGTTAATCGGCGCTCTGCCCGACGCGAAGCTTGCGATGCTCTATTCGATGGGTGCGATGACGACCTATGGACATGAGAATCTCCACGTCGAAGCGCATTGGCAGCTGCTGGGAACCATCGAGGCGCTCAATGGATGGCTGCTCTTCGGGCTCACTACCGCATTTCTCTTCGCGTTGATTGAGAAGACCTCTCCTGCGAATCGGGCCAGCAGGCACTGAGGCCCACTCAATGACGCGATCACCGCTGGGCAGTTCCCAGGAGCGGGATCGGGCCGATTCCAGGCAACTCGCTTAGTGGTAAATCATGCCGGATTTCAGTGCATACTGCACTAATTCGGCGCTGGATTTGATCTGCAGCAGCTCCATGACGGCGTATTTGTGTGCGGCGACTGTCCGGGGCGTGATCTTGAGGGTGTCGGCGACCTGTTTCATCGATTGCCCCTCGGCGAGGAGCTGGATCACTTCGCGCTGGCGAGCGGTTGGCTCGGGCCGCGAATCGCGATTTGCGGGCTCAAGTTCGGAGAGACCCTCGAGCGCGTGGGCCGCAGCGGGGGTAACGTACGATCCGCCATTCACGATTCTCTCGATTGCTTCGGGCAGCTCTTTCACGGTTCCCTGTTTCAGCAGAAATCCGGAAGCGCCGATACGCAGAGCCTGGCGCACGAGGTAGGGATCCAGATTCATGGTGAGAAAGATCAGCTTGATCCCGGGTGTCGCTTTCCTGATCTGCACGGCGGCGTCGAGTCCGTTTAAGTGAGGCATTCCGATATCGAGAACGATGAGATCAGGCTGCAACTGCCTGGTGGCATCGAGCAGCGCTAAACCATCGGTAACCGTGCCGACCACGTCATAGCGAGGAGCTAACAGGCTCTTAAGCATCTCCGCGAACATATGGTGGTCGTCGGCAAGAAGTACTCTTATACGCCTCATAATTGCCCTCACAGATCCGGCGGTTCGGGAGTCTTGTTGCCCAGGGAAACAGAGGGCACGTAAACATTTGACTCTAGCTTTAGATAAAAGGACTAACAGTATGAGAATCGATTTTTGTAGCAAGCGTGACAACACCAAGGATAATAATTAGATAGCCTTATTTCCAGCAGAAAAGGGAAGACCGACGCATGGGAGCATCCGCCACGGATATCTTGCCGTGCCAAGGGCGTTCGCCGATTTTTGTGTCGTCCGCCCGACATTAGAGCTAGTATGGTATCCACCAGAAGTTAAAGAGGGGTTGCAATCCGTGCTCCGCCAGAAGGGTTGGGCGAGAGTTTGCGCTTCGGCTTTCAGGACGGAAACACCGAAGGACTGAGGGATTCAAGCAGGACGAGCGGAAACGAGTCGAAAAGGGGAAGGTAAATAAAAGAATCCCCTTCTCTGGTCATATTGCTGTTCCTGCCAGGTGTTAGTAGAAAGAAGGCTGCAAGTGAGAAGACAGACCCACCGATCGCACCGGGTTGGGGCTGCTTGTCTACTGGCATTGCTGATCGGTTCCGTGCCCGTCCGGGCGACTGACCCACCTCAAGCGAAGAATGTCCTGATTCTTTATAGCTTCACTGCCCGCGATGCTCTTGGCGATTTTGGAGTGGTCGAATCGACGATCCGATCGCGGTTTGCCGGCCCCGTTAATTTCCAGGTGGAGTATCTTGACGCGCTTCGTTTTGAAAATCCCGGGTATGAGCAGGGGCTAGCCGAAACGCTGGAGGCGAATTATCGCGAACAGAAGATCGACCTGGTCATGACCGCGCTTTATCCGGCGCTGGCGTTTGCAGTAAAGCATCGCGATCAGATGTTCTCCGGCGCGCCGCCGATCGTCTTCTTTTCGGTAATGCCGAAGCGGCTCGAGGGACAAAGGATGTGGCCGGGCGTTACCGGGGTGACCTACGGCGGAGACATGAAGGGGACATTCGACCTCGCCCTGCGTCTTCAGCCCGATACAAAGAATGTCGCAATGATTGCCGGAGGGTCAGGCTTCGAGCGGTTTTTGCTTAGCATGGCGGAAGACGACATTCGCAATCGCGAACCCGGGTTGAAGACGATCGACCTGGTTGGGCTTTCCCCCTACGAACTGCTGGCTAAGGTGTCTGCGCTGCCGCCGCACACCGTGGTGTACTTCCTGATGATTCCGCAAGACTCGGCCCAGCCGGTGATGGGCACATACAGCCTCCTTACCGCGATCGCGGCCAAAGTTCCAACGTACTGCCTGCAGAAGTACTGCATGGGGTCCGGGGCGATCGGCGGGTACTATCCGGAATTCTCCGATCTGGGCGTCGATGCCGGTGAGATGGGCGCTCGAGTTCTGGCCGGCGAGAGGCCCGGGGACATTCCGGTTTCCTCGGGCGGTATTAGCGCGCCTCCATGTGGACGTGCGTCAACTGAAGCGGTGGAAGATACCGGAGTCCGCGGTGCCGGTTGAAACAGTGATCCTGAATCGCGAGCCGGGTCTGTGGCAGAGCATTCGGCCATCGATTCGCGAATGGATATTGCTCGCCGTTCTTGCGGTCGCGATGCTAGCGCTCATCGGGATTTTTCGGCGATATTCTTCGCAGATACGGAGATACATCGCGTATTTACACGAGGGCGAAGAACGGTTTCGCCTGCTGACCGACGCGATGCCTTTGCTGATCTGGATGAGCGATACGAGCGGCCGAATTTGCCAGTTTAACAAGGCCGCGGTGAATTTCCTCGGCTTGGAATCGGAAGCTGAAGTCATGGCTGCATGGATGGAGCATATTCACCCCGATGATCTGCGCGGCGTGGTGCGCGAATTCGAGTACGCAAACGAAAACCAAAGGGCAGTTTCCGCGGAATTTCGGTTGCGCCGGGCGGACGGTGAGTACCGCTGGATCCTGGATATGGCGGCGCCACGATTCAATCCGGATGGCTCATTCGCAGGGTTGATCGGCTATGCCAGCGACGTTACCGATCAAAAGAAGGCCCAGGAAGCTTTGCGCAATGTCGGCGGGCGAATGATCGAAGCGCAGGAGAAAGAACGGAGCCGTATCGCCAGAGAGCTCCATGACGACATTTGCCAAAAACTCGCGCTTCTGTCGATGGAGCTGGAGATGTCGAAGCGCATGGTCCTGCGTCCGGGTGGCCCGATGGAAACCCGAATCGAGGAGATGCGCGTGCAATGTTCGGGAATCGCGGCCGATGTCCAGGCGCTCTCGCACGAGTTGCACTCCTCGCGGCTGGATTATCTCGGGCTGGCGGTGGCGCTCGAGAGCTTCTGCCAGGAATTCTCCCAGCAACAGAACGTCAATGTCGAATTCCAACACGAAGAGGTTCCCGGCTCGCTGCCGAAGGATGTCGCCCTGTCGCTCTTCCGAATTGCCCAGGAGGGCCTGCACAACAGCCTGAAATACAGCGGCGTCGACCGATTTTCGCTGCATTTGTGGGGGATGGGTGACACGGTGCAGCTGGAGATCAGCGACGCCGGGTCAGGATTCGAGGTCGCCGATGCTCAGTCGGGCAAAGGGCTGGGGCTGATCAGCATGCAAGAGCGCGCTCACCTGGTGAACGGCAGCTTCGCGATCGAGTCATCTCACGGGAGCGGCACCAGAATCATGGTTTGTGTGCCCGTAACCGGAGAGGCAGCCGTCGAAGGCGACGGCACAGGGCAGCCGCGGGAGTGGGCGCCCGCCACGAGGGCAAACGAAGAAATTGCACTTTAGGAATTCCTCGCCGCCGGTCGTTAAAACTACCAATACTCAGCGGCTTCATCCAATGAAAGACTCTAGCGATGGGTGTCTACCGGTCCTTCCCCCGGATGCCCGAAGAGTCGACTGTGAACAAAGTTCGGATAGTCCTCGCCGACGATCATCGGGAAATGGTGTCGATCGTTCGTTCGACACTTGGGGACGACTTCGAGATTGTTGCGGCGGTCGAGGACGGACGCATGGCGCTGGATGCGGTGCTCACGCTAGACCCCGACGTGGTGATCACCGATATCTCCATGCCGGTGATGGATGGCCTGCAGCTCGCGGGACAACTGAAGAAGTCGCATAGCAGGGCCAAGGTTATTGTCCTGACCATGCATCAGGACGCGTACTTTGTCTCTGCGGCGCTTGCTCTGGGGGTGTCGGGATTTGTGACCAAGACGCTGATGTCGTCGGACCTGGTCTTCGCCATCAACGATGCACTGAAGGGCAACACTTTCATCTCCGGCTCGAAACCGCATTGAGCGCGGAGTGTCTCGTCGAGAGCAAGAAAATACCGGGAATAACGCGGCCTTAAGCTGCGGGCGATGTGGAGACGCAACGAAACCCGAGGTGGTTCGTCCCGGTGCTGATCTCCCCTTTGCCACGCGTACCGACCATGTAGCGCGAGCAGTATTGGTCGGTGCAGAGGAAGGAGCCGCCGCGGTGGACTTTCTTTTTCTCGCCTGGTTCGGCGGGGTCGAGCGGGGAGTCGGGCCCTTGAGGGTTGCGGGCTACGCCGCCGGCCTGAGCCAGTTGTGCATAGTAGTCTGGCCGGTACCAATCTGATGTCCACTGCCAGACGTTGCCGGCCATGTCATAGAGGCCATAGCCGTTCGCGGGGAACTTTGCAACGGGTGCGAGGCCGACATATCCGTCGTTGCCTGCGTCGTTGTCGGGGAAATGACCCTGATGGGTATTCGCCATCCATTTTCCGTTGGGTCGAAAGTCGTTGCCCCAATCGTAGATCTTGCCTGCCAGGCCGCCGCGTGCGGCAAATTCCCATTCCGCTTCGGTGGGCAGACGCTTGTGCGCCCATTTTGCGTAGGCCTCGGCGTCGGGGTAGGCGATCTGGACCACCGGATAGTTGTCTTTGCCAACGATCGAGCTTGCCGGCCCGGTCGGATGGCGCCAGTCCGCGCCCTTCACGTAGCTCCACCATTGCATGTGGTCGTTGAGCGGGACGGGGCCGCTTGGGCGCGGTAAAGACGACGCTGCCGGCGACCAGGTTCTCCGGCGGGGCGGTGGGATATTCCTCCGCAGTCGGCGCCTTTTCGGCAATCGTCACATAGTGGGTCGCCTTCACGAAGGCGGCGAACTGCGCATTGGTGACGTCGGTCTTGTCCATGTAGAAACCGTCGATATAGACGCGGTGAATCGGACGGGAGTCGGTGGTCGCTTCCATCCCGACCTCGCCCTCCATCGGCGCTGCCTGCGCGCCCATGGAGAATTCACCGCCGGGAATCCAGGCCATGCCTTTGGGTGGTGGAGCAGGCGACGGCTTAGTGTTGGGGATGGTTGGGCCGAAAGAGCCGGCCATTCCAGCTCCGGCGGACGCTGCTGCGGCGGAGGGGGAACTGGCGTGGACGGTAGCTTCAGCCGACCGCCGATGAAGCACAACTGCGGTGGCGACAGCCACCACCACGATCAGGACAACAGCAATGGGGAACGCCCAACGCTTTCGATCTGGGCGCGCCAGTTTCGCCGGCTGGGATTTCCTCGGTTGCTGCTTCTTTTTCGACATGGCTTAAGGAATTGGCGGAGCCTTCGCCGCGACCGGTGCATGATCGCGGCTCTTTGGCCAATTCTACTTGAACTGGTAGGTCCCGCCGAAGACGATGCCCTGAGTTGTGGTGTTCAGGATATTGCCGTTGTTGCCGTAGTGTTCGGTGAGGTATCGCCAGCCTACCTGGGCCGTCATTTTTGGCTTCAGTTTGACGTTGACGATGCCGCCTATCTGGTAATCGAGGGTCGCGCCGCCTTCGCCGCCATCGCCGAGGATGTCGACTGAGGCTTTGTCTCCCAAGGGAACGTTGAACCGCGCGCCCAAGACAAAGTCAGTCCAGGTCACTCCTTTGTAAGGGAAGGTGCCGTTAAGTACGGGGACCAAGCTGAGCGTTGTTCCGACATGCCAGACGCGGGCGCCGGCTGTGCCGTAGACCTTGAGCTTAGGAGTAGCGACCGCCAGGTAATTGAGCTTGGGAGTGATGATGCTCTCGTTGAGAGTGGCGCGGACGGAATAGCCAGTGTCGCCGCCATCAACCGGCACGTAGGGAACCGGCTTACTAGATCTGAGCCGCATCCACAGGACATCGACCGGTGCCGACCAGCGATTGTAGGTCGGCGTAAAGACGCCCAGGAACCCCCCCCTGAAGTTCGAAAAGATGTCGCCTGTGGTTATGTGGAGGTTGGTGTCGTATCCGGCCACACCGACGGAGCCGTGCATGGTTGGCACCCAAAGATAGGCTGTGCCGTAAATATGCCACGTGTTGTCGTGCAACTCCGCATCGGAACCGCCGAAGGAGTTTGCGCCGCCGGAGGTTGTTTTACCGGTGGCCGTTTGCGGGCTGGCGAGCGTGGCGACCGCGGCCGAGGGCTGCGCTGCATCTGTAGCCGCAGGAGCATCCTCGGATGCCCGGGCCGGACGATCGGCGCTTGCCGATCCCGTGGTGCTGGATGCTTCCACGGAAGCCTCAGACCGGCCGAGCGCTGCCTCCTGTGCGTACGCGGCGGAGCCAAGGATCATGGTAGCCAGAAGTCCGAGGGACATAGAGTTGAAGAAGTTTGAAGACTTGCGCATGAATGCTCCTGAAAAGCCCCGGCGGCGCAAGTCGAAAAGAGCGACTCGTTTCGAACCCGGGGATTTGAGAGTGATTATCGAGAAGAGGTAGAGAGAAAGGAACTGTCAGAAATGACAATGAGACCGGGAATGACCATGATGATCGCGAATCGTGGATGCTCAACCGGCCGCGTTGCGATGCTGTCGCTGGGCTCATAGCAATTGCACCGGCCAGCGCCATGGCAGGTTGATCGCCCATTTCGCCCACGCGATACTTCAAGCGTGCGGTAGCCGAGCGAACGCGGCCAACGCTTCATGCAGCCTGCTGAAGATCAGCGAAGGGGCGATGACTTCATTCAGGTGATGACGGGCAAAGTCGGATCGCAGGTCCCACGACATTCGAGCGAAGCCCAATTCCGTTCCGCAGTTCTTGAGGGACTGCTGCAATTCCCGCACAACACGTGCTGCCGAATAATCCATGCGTTCGATCGCCTCGGCGTCGACAATCAGCCAGCGGACATTCGAAGGGGCTTGCCCCACGAGAGTACCGACTTCTTCGGCGAACCGGTTGGCATTTGCATAGAACAGCGCCGATCCGAAGCGATACATCACGAGTCCGGGTTCGGTCGCCGCGCCTGGAGCGACGGGATTGATATTCCAGGTTCCAATTTCGTTGAGAGCCATCACCCCGGTGTGCGGGTGGTAGCTGTGTTGCACGATCCGGATGAGCGAGAGGACCATCGCCAACAATATGCCCTGCTCGACCCCCACCGCGACGACTACTACCGCGGTGGTGAGGGCCAACCAAAATTCTCCCGGGCTCTCGCGGCGGATTGCCAGGAGGGCAGGCAACTTGATCAGTCGGATGGCGATCGTGAAGACCAGGGCGCCGAGTACGCAGGTGGGCAGATATTTGAGAGGACGGGTGAGAAAGAGCAGAACAAGTGCGACCGTGGCCGCGGTGGCAACTTGCGCCACCTGGCTTTGCCCGCCCACGCTCTCGACCATCGCGGTCTGGGTAGGGCTGCCGTTGACTACGAAGGTCCCGCTCAATCCGGCCAGCGCGTTTGCCGCGGAAAGACCGGCGAGGTCCGCATTCTCGTCCAGTTCCTGATGATGGCGCGTGGCGTAGATCCGGGCGGTGGCAGCACTCTGGGTAACGATCATGATGCAGCACGATGCGGACAACGGAACCAGCGATACAAGGTCTTTCCAGCTCACATCGGGAAGCCCGAAACGAGGAAACCCGCCTGCTACAGGCCCGATGATGGCGATGCCGTGTCCGCTGAAATTCCAAATCGCGCTGGCGATTACAGCACCGACAACGGCGATGAGCGCGCCGGGAATCTTCGGCGCGAACCGTTGAAAGGCGAACAGAACCGCGAGCACGGCCACGGAAACGGCCAAGGTCGGCGCGTGCACTTGCGGCAGCCTTCTGCAGACTTCCGCCAATTGCATGACCGTTCTATGAGAAGAGACTGTGACTCCCAGCATTTCGCCAAGGACGGCGATTCCGACCTGGAACCCAACTCCGGTCAGAAAACCTACGAGCACAGTCTGAGAGAGAAAGTCGGCGATGAAGCCCAGCTTGAGCAAGCGCGCCAGCAATAGAAACGCGGCAGTGAGCAGCGCAACGGCTCCGGCCAAAGCTATATACCGTGCGGTGTCTGGATGCGCCAGCCCAGCGGCGCCGCCGGCGAAGATAGCGGCGGTGGCCGAGTCGGCGGAGACGACCAGATAACGGGAGGAGCCGAATGCCGCGAACCCGATCAGCGGCAAGAGCAAGGTGTAGAGACCGGTAACCACAGGCATGCCCGCGATCCTGGTGTAGCCAAGGGCCTGCGGGATATTCATGGCCGCAAGGGTGGACCCTGCAAGAGCATCGCGCAGAGCGGTTGCGCGCCGCAGCGGGCGAATGCTTTGAAGGAGCTTCACCAAAGTTGAGGCTCCGGTGCGGCAAGGAGTTGCGGCGAATCGCTGCGCACATTGCCCACCGCTGCGCCGACCTTCCACGCCTCCATCTCTTCGGCGGGGAAGGGTCGAAGCAGGTCGACTGGAGGCTGGGCCGAGTCGAAGGGCGCGAGCCATCGTGCGTAGTCCCGTCGGGGGAGAATCACCGGCATGCGATCGTGGATGGTCGCGGTCAGCTCATTGGGCACGGTGGTGATGATGCTGTAGGTTTCGAGCGTCTGCTGCGTGGCCTGGTTCTTCCACGTCTCCCATATGCCGGCAAATGCGCACAGCGGGGCATCTCTCACGCGGATCGCGTACGGCTGCTTGTGCTTCGCGTCCAGTGTTTTCCACTCATAGAATCCCGAAGCGGGAACGAGGCAGCGGCGACGGCGAAATGCCTCGCGATAGAGAGCGCTGGTCGTAATCGTCTCGGACCTGGCATTGATTGACGAGGAGCCGACCTTTGAACCGGCTCCGGATCGGGATGTGTCTTTCGACCAATAGGGAATTAGACCCCAACGCATCATCGCGACCTCACGCTCGCCGCCGTCGCGGCTGACGCGGACGACAGGCTGCGTTGACTGCGGAGCGATGTTGTAGCTGTCGTGAAGCTCGCAGTTATCCACGTTTGCGGCGAAGTGCTCGGCGATAGCCTGCTTGTCCGCCTGGCGATAGTAGCGTCCGCACATGAAGAGCAATATAGCAGCCGGGCCGGGTTAGAGCGCACCACGAGGGGGAGATATCATTAGACCGATGGACCGCAGAGAACTTTTGAAGTACATGGGTGCAGCGGGCGTGAGCCTGCATCCGTTGGCCAGCGCAAATGCCGCGCCGTCACAGGGTAATGCAGTGGGGCAGGCCGAGACACCCGGCGGCGCGGGTATATTTCTGAACCAGGTTGGTTATTTGCCTGGAGGCGCGAAACAGGCAACGGTCCGGCTCACGGATATGAGCCAGCGGGAATTTCTGGTGCGCTCGCTTGCCGACCACACAGCAGTTTTCCATGGGAAGCTTGGGCCGATCGCGGCCGATGAAGCTTCGGGTGATCAGACGAGCGTCGCGGATTTTTCTTCCCTGCGCGTGCCTGGGCGATATCAGCTCGCGATAGCCGGTGTCATCAGCGACCCGATCAACATCGCACCGGACGCCTATGCCTCGGCCTTGAGGCTGACGATGCGCGGGTTTTATGGCCAGCGCTGCGGTTGTGCGGTGGATCTTGGCGATGGATATAAGCATCCGGCGTGTCATGGCGATGGCGCGTTCCATGTGAGTTCCGGCAAGAGCGGCGCTTTGCCGAATCATGGCGGCTGGCACGATGCCGGCGACTACGGGCGCTATGTGGTGAACTCGGGGATTTCGACCGGCACTTTGCTTTGGGCGTGGGAGCTCTATCCCTCGGCGTTGCGCGGGCTTTCGCTGGCGATTCCGGAGAGCGGCGGCAAACTGCCGGACTATCTGGCCGAGGTTCGCTGGAACCTGGAGTGGATGCTGCAGATGCAGGACACCGACGGCGGCGTCTGGCACAAGCAGACCAGCGAACGCTTTTGCGCCTTCATCATGCCGCAGGACGATAAGCTGACGAGTTATGTGATCGGGACTGGATCCGCACCTTACAAGAGTACGGGCGCGACGGCGGACCTGGCTTCGGTGATGGCTATCGCGGCGCGATGCTATGGGCCTTACGACGCGGCATTTGCCCAGCGTTGTCTGATCGCGGCGCGGCAGGCATGGAGCTGGGCAATGGCTCATCCTGATGTTCAGTTTCAGAATCCACCTGGCGTTTCAACTGGCGGCTATGGCGACCGGCAGTTGAGCGATGAGCTGGCCTGGGCTTCCGCTGAGCTTTGGCGCACTACCGGCGAAGATCAATATGAGAAGGCTTTCTTCGCCAACATACCTGAGGGATTTAACTTCGCTATCGTTGCTCCAGGGTGGGGAGATGTCGGGTCGATGGCCTTCTGGACTTACGCATTAGCCGATCGCAAAGGTAACTCTGGCTTCACGAAGACGATTGAAGGCGCCAATGCCGCCGCTGCGGCGGCTCTGATCAAGCGCAGCCGTCAGAATGGCTATGGCAACACGATGGAGTTGCGGAACTATGTGTGGGGATCGAACTCGATTGCGGGGAACCAGTCGTTGCTGCTGCTAATGGCGAACCATTTTTATTCGGACAATGCGGCGCGCGAGGCGGCTCTGAATAATCTCCACTATATGGTGGGGCGGAATTGCCTTGGGGTTTCGTGGGTGACGCAGCTTGGCGTGCGGCCGTTTCAGCATCCGCATCATCGTCCTAGCGCGGCCGATGGCATCGCTGCGCCGTGGCCGGGTTTGCTCTCTGGAGGACCCAATGCTCACGGCGGCGATTCGGTGGCCGACAAGATGCCCAAGCAGCCGCCGATGCGGATGTGGCTTGACGATCAGCGGGCCTATTCCATGAACGAGATTGCGATCAACTGGAACGCTCCGCTGGTTTTCCTGCTGGCGGCAGCAAACTCCTAGCTGAAGGAGAACAGGTCCGTCGTTTACCAGATGAATTCTGCCTGGAACCGTTGCACGTGTTCGCAAGTCTAATAGTCAGCGCAATGCAATATGCTTGCGCCAGGTGACCGCCTGCGTATGGGACTGATGACTGAGACGCCGCTGCCTTCCAATTCTCAAATAGAGAGAGCGATCCCTTTGGAACGACCCCTTTACAGCGCCAGACTTGAACAACGGTCGTGCCTTTCCGAGGCCATGCAGTGTTTTCATCTGGAGTTCAAGGTCGACGAGCTGGCGCGGTTCGATTTCGTGGCCGGGCAGTTTATTTCCATGGTGGCCCACGATGCCGCGGGCAAATCGCAGACCCGCGCTTATTCGATCGCATCGGCGCCGCGGGGCAATGGGTTCGACCTTTGTGTGAATCGCGTCGAGGGTGGATTTTTCTCGAACTTGCTGTGCGATCTAGAGATAGGTGAGAGCGTGAAATTTCATGGGCCGCATGGATACTTCCTTCTGCGCCAGCCCTTGACCGACTCCATTCTGATCGCGACCGGAACGGGGATCGCGCCGATGCTGGGATTCGCGCAGGCGCTCTTTCCCGAGGCTGGGCCGCACGCGGGGGAAGATCTCAGCGGCGGACGTGAAATATGGATGGTCTACGGCACGCGCTATGCCACCGATATTTATTACCAGGACTACTTCGAGAAGCTTGCGGCTGAACGCGGAAACTTCCACTACATCGCCACGCTGAGCCGTCCGGATGAGGCGTGGCCGGGAAGCCGGGGATATGTGCAGGAGTTCGTCGAGAAGGTTGTCGCGGAACATGCGGCGAAGAGCCACGCGCAGGCCGAGCCGAGCGTGGCTGAGGGCGGCGGCTTTAATATTCACGCTTATATTTGTGGATTGAACGAAATGGTCGCCGCGAACCGCGAAGTGTTGAAGAAGCTTGGATGGCAGCGTAAGCAGATTGTCTTTGAACGGTACGACTGATTAGAGCTTGAAGAGCTCCCGCAATCGTCTTGTCTGCGCGCGGCTAACCGGAATCTCGGTTTGCTTCTTGTCGGCCATGCGCAGTTGATAGCTTGACTTGAACCACGGCACCACTTCGCGGATGTGGTTGATGTTGACCACGTAAGAGCGGTGTGCGCGCCAGAAGATTGCCGGGTCGAGCAGGTCGAGCAGCTCTTCCAGAGTGCGGCACTTGGACTGGCCCTCGAGCGTGGGCGTGGCGACGGTGATGGTGCCCTCGTCGATGGCCGCGAAGCAGATGTCTTTCTGGTCAATGAGCAGCAGCCGGCTTTGCGCCTGGAGCACGATCTTGCCTGAATGCAGATGCGGGCTTGCGGATTTTGCTCCGGCCTGCTGCTGCTCCATCAGTTTGAGCAACGCTTCAATACGCGTGCCTGTGTCGCGAGTTTCGGCGCCGTCGAAGGAATTGTGGTCGTCGCCGGCTGCAGCATTGATTTCACGGGGGCCGGACTCGTGGACGTGTTTGCGGACGCGATCCAAGGCCTGCATTACGCGTGAGTGGTCGAAGGGTTTCAGCAGGTAGTCGATCGCATTCACATCGAAGGCGCGGACAGCGTATTGGTCGAAGGCCGTGGCGAAGACGATCTGTGGCAGTGGGGCACCGTCGCGGCCCTTCTGGAGCTCGATGAGGCGCTTGAGCACCGCAAATCCGTCGAGGCCGGGCATCTGCACGTCGAGGAAGACGACGTCGGGGTGGTGCGACTGGATCAGCTCGACCGCTTCGATGCCGTTACGGCCCTGAGCGAGGACGTCGATGTCCTCCTCTTCGCGGAGGAGGTATTCGAGCTCTTCACGAGCAAGCTGTTCGTCGTCGATGATGAGCGCGGTGATGGACATTTGTGCCGACTCCTAAGTATAGAAGAGTCGGGCTTGCGTTGGGCGCTTGAATCCGGCGCGACGTGTTTACGGCAACAGGTGTGACAGCCGCGCGGAGGCTAAGCCCTAAAGGCGCGCAGCCGCGCCGGAGTATTGTCTGCGGCGAGATCGTGGCCGCAGTGGACGCAGAAGAGGTCGGTCATGCTGACGCTGCGGTAGCACTGGCCGCAGCTGGCGGAGACCTGGCAGGCGCATTGCGGGCAGAAGTGGAAATCGGACTGGGTGCGGGTTCCGCAGGCCGGGCAGCGGGAGATGATCGGCTGGCGGAGCAGGAAGTACAGGACCGAGCCGATGCCTCCGGGCATGATGAGGCAGATCGCGATCCAGAAGCGGAGGCTCATGGCGCGCCGCGGCGCGTCGCGGGTGACGTAGCCGACCATCAGGACATACAGCGCGGCCAGGGCGCTCCAGGAGAGCGCAAAGTAGATGCGCAGGCTGAGCGGCGGCGGCGGGTGGTTGCGATGGGAAGGAAAGACGACCCACCAGAGGTATTGCACAGCCACAAAAACCAGAGCAGCGAGCGCGACTGACCAGCGCGGAATAAGGCGCATTTCGTCGGCAAATGAGGTTCCGGTTTCCGGGTCGCGGAGAAAGTTGGAGTCTGGCATCGCTGGTTAGCTACTGCACAAAATTAAACCACAGAATTTTGCGGTCTCAGCAACTCAGACGGGTGGGAAGGGGTAAAAGTTCCGTTTTGCTTATCGTTCGGGCTGGTGATTTTTCCAGCTTGCGAGGAGCGCCGCGATGACCGCGGAAAAGAGGGTCAATGCCGTCAGCGTAACCATCGTTGGCAGGTCGGAGAGGTGCTCCCCGGCGAAGATCTCATCCATGCCGCTCCACAGGGCGGGGGTGAGCAGAGTAATGAAACCGACTGCAATGAGCAGGGCCATGCCTTTGTTGCGGCGGCGGCGCTGCCGGTCTTCGCGGATTCGGAAGGCCGCTTCGCGGATCGCACGACGCGTCCGATGGGCGACTGCCATGCTGGCATTCGCGTCCATGCCGGTCAGGGCCTGGATCAATTCAGGATCGATCGGCTGCGCGTTTTGGGACGTGAATTCGGTCCTGCCGGAGTCGGGCGCGGGATTCATAGCGCGGCGGCGCTCCTGTGAAGCGAGGCTGGCGGAGTGCTTGCGGCGACCACTCGGGGCTTGAGCGCGGCGAGGCCGCGATACAGCCGGGACTTGACCGTGGAAAGCGGGGCGCGGGTGACCGTGGCGATCTCTTCCAGAGCAAGGTCCTCATGGAAGCGCAGAACCAAAACTTCGCGATGCAGCGGATCGAGGGTAAGCAGGGCTTCGGTGACGCGCTTGGCGTCTTCCTGGCTCTTGTAGTGATCGAAGGGGTTCGGAGCTTCGCTCGCGACCTCAAACGGGCGCTCATCTTCGGCGGCCTCGCACATCTCGTCAAGCGATGCCATGGTGCGCTTGCGGCGGAGGTCGATGAGCAGGTTGCGGGCGATGGTAAACAGCCAGGTATCGAAACGGGCGTTGCCGTTGTACTGCGAGCCGCGCAGCAGGACGCGCATCCAGGTCTCCTGGAAGAGGTCTTCGGCGACTTCGCGGTTCCCGGTGAGATACAGCAGGTAGCGCAAGAGGCGGTGCTGGTAGCGGACGATGAGCTCATCGAGCAGGTCGGCGTCTTGCCGCTTCAGACCCTGCGCGATGACGAGATTCTCGGCCCTAGTTTGCTCAAGCAAACTGGCGCTAAGTGTGGCTGCACCCATGGTTTTCTCGGAGACGGTCGGCATGTCCAATAAGACGCAGGTTGGGAGCGGTTCGATTACTTTTCTTTTATCCGGGATGCAGATTCTTTTACGGGAGCAGGGGGGTACCCCCTGCTCCCCCGTTTTTCCCTAAAGTATTTATTCTATTTGGGTTGTCGAATTTCTCCCCTGTAAAGTATTCATTCTAAAAAGCTTAGATACCAAAGTATTGATTCTATGCGACTTATGACGATTTCGGGGCAGTCGCTTTCTTGCTCTCGCTGGAATTCGCGTTGAATTGGGGATGGAGACGATTATTTTTGCCCCTATTCTTAGTGTACCAATTTGGATCCTTTCACTACGCCAAGTTTGTGCCGCTTTTCTGCTAATGGAATGAGCGTGTTGCAAGATATTTTCGGGTTAGTCTCTTGACAGGTTTTGGGGTGAACCCCTTGGTTGAGACAGTTTGGAGGAACGCAGCTCTACGTCTCAACGCTCAATGCGGATGACGGAGCGATCACCTCTAATATGCCATCGTCCGAGCGGGAGTTAGCGCGCCGAGTCTCATTTGTTTAGCAAAGGCCCTGTGCATTCAAGGTGAAGGACGGCGGTTGTTTAGAGCAAAAGTACAGTTGGTGTAATGTGCGGAGTTTTGTCTCAGTAGGCGTTTTTCTGGGGAAAAACGCCTGCCGGGCGGTGCACCTCACACTACGCTAGCTGTACTTTTGCTCTAGTACCACGGCTTGGCCTGAGTAGCGTCCGGCGACCGATAAAGCAAGACGGCAACACGATAGACCGTAAACGAGCCGGCGAGATTGTTGGGTGGGCAGCCCCCTACGACAGCGCTCTCATATTCCCGGGAGGCCAGCTGATCCACCAGCTGTTGGGGAAGTTGAGTCACGTCGGCGTTTTGCCAAACCATTCTGTAATGCGGCGTGGTGCGACGCCTGGCAGTCGTGGATTGGGCACAATACTCTCGGGCTTCCGCTGGGTCTTTGAGAATCGCTAGTCCCCTGGCGCGCAGTAGTCTCGCAAAATCGGCCTCTACCTGCGCCTGGGTCAATACCGGCACCGCGCGCGCATAATCGGCGACTGCATAGTTGAACCCGCCGCTGGAGACGACTGCAATGCCCACCCGGTCCGCCTCGGGCTTGAGCAGATTGGCGCGATGGTGGGGAGAAAGCATCCAGTCTTCGTGGAGCGCCTCTGCCCGCGAGTCGAGAGCCACATTCTCTTCGATCAGGCTGAAATGAGCGCCGGCTTCGCCGGCGCGGGTTGCTAGATCGGGCTCGCCCTCAAAACGGTGGGCAATCGATTGGTTCTCGACCATGCGCAAACAGTGCTGGAGTGCGGCGTCGCTCAATGCCGGATCCAACTGGAGCGATCCAACTCCGGCGGCGGCGCGAGCTTGATTGGCTTGAAGTAGTAACTGTGCGGCCTCAGCTTGAAGAACAACTGGCGCGCGGACAGGAGACTCCGCTGCCGATTGCGCCGATGCCATAGCCGTTATAAGTCCGAAGGCGAGCGGCAGAGCGACGGTGCGACCTCGCCGAAAGACGCGCATAGCTGATTATGCAGCAGGTCGCGGCTAAATGCTGGAGGGCCCATGGGCGGAGCTTCGCTAGTGAGTTCCGGTGACCTCGCCGGTCTCCGGAGCCAGAGGCAGTGTGATTTCGACGTTGCCGATTCTTCCGGTGACGATGTCGCGGACTGCCAGGGTTATCCACGTCGCGGAGGTGGGAACGTCGATCTGCTGGATCGCGCGGTAGTACTTCTGCTGTTCCCTGGTGGTTGAGGTGGCATTGCCGATCTTGCCGTTGAGTTGCGCGCCATCGGCGTTGTAGGCGGCGACGGCGAGTTCGACGCTGTCCTGAGCCTCGTCGCGGGTGGCGGGCTGGGCTCGAAACTGTTTCGACGGAATGTCGAACTCGATCTGATAGCTTTGCAGCGGCACGGGCGGGAGGGGTTTGGGCTGTTTGTTTCTGTGCCGCTTCTGAAAGAAGGCTGGTTCGTCGGCGAGGTCGGCCATTTGTTCGGAGGTCGCGAGTTCGGGCGCGCCGATGGCCTGAGCGTGGGCGCTGAAGAGCAGATCGTGGCTCATCGGCGCTCCGTGGCGGATGTAGGCGTAGAGGGTGTCGGGCGGAGGGGTTGGGCCAGCTCGTTTCTGAAGCTTCGCGACGGCTGCATCGACGGCCTCCGGGGGCGCTTCTACGTCGGCGTAGTATTGGCGCCGGTAAGCGAGGTGATAGCCCTGCTTCGCGAGTTCGACCTTGATGTGGCGGAGCTTGCCGTCGTAGTTCTTGTTGGTTGAGGAGTAGCTCAGGGTGTAATAAGTCTCGCCGTTGTCAGTGGCTTTGATTACGTCGCCGGCGAGGTCGTTGCTGCCGTAGAAGGCGTGGCCTCCGGTTGCGTCGGCGACCTCGTCGAGGACGAGGTTCTGTTCGTTCATGTCGTGAATGCCGCCTGCGCCTACCGGGTAGATGGCGATCTGGTGAGCGGCCATGTCGGCGAGCTCCTGCCTTACGTCTCTTGCATCGACTGTGGTGTCAAAAGATTCCTGACCTGCAAACACAGCGAAGGGAAACTTACGGGAGACCCAGATGATGTTTTTGCGGCCGGGATATCCGTCGAGGTAATGGGCGATGTCTTTCATAATGGCGAGGTAGTAGTTGGGGTCATCGAACCCGTAGTTGGCGCTGTAGAGGAAGACTTTGGGCATGTGCGGCGTGTGTCCGTGAGGATCGAACGCGTTGAGCAGGAGTTGCTTGTCGTTGGTGAATCCCTGGACGAGGTGCAGACCGTCGGAAAGGACAATCAGCGCAAATCGCGTGCCGTCGGACTTGCTGTTGATGAACTTTGTGAGCTGCTGGCGGGCGACGATATTCGCGCTGTAATCGACATAGATAGGGGAGGTGTCGCCGGTGTTGACCATGTCGTAGAACAAGACATAGAGCGGACCCTGCTCGGCCTGCTTAGGCAGGTTGATGAAGGTATTTGGAGGAACGTTGGTGGGGAGCACGCCGGTCCAGGCGTCGTCCGTATGCGGATCGAAAGAGAGAATGCGCTGCGGGGTTCCGTCTTCTTCAACGGAGAAGTCTTTTTCTGTTAGGCCGCGTTTTGCCTTCCCCTGCGAGTCGGTCACGACCACATCGACGACCACCTGGCGAACTGCGGCCTTAAAGGAGTAGCTCTCGGTCGACTTGCCGCTGGAGGGCGGAGTAGTCGCAGATTGCGTGGGCTGCTGCGCAAGCCCAATGAGCGATGCCGCGGCGAGAAAAGCTGGAACCAGTATCGTTCCGGTGCGGCTGGACGCCTTGCAGGAGCTACCTCGGGGATGTCGGAACGAGGCCATTCGTCTACACACCGAAAGGTACACTAAACGGATGGACATTTTGTATGGGCTGCATCCGGTGGAAGAGGCGCTGCGGGCGGGTTTGCGGCGTTTTGACCACGTTTGTGTGGCCAAGGAGCGGCACGATTCCCGGCTGCAACAGGTGATCGATGCCTGCCGCGCGGCGGGGGTGCGGCTTCGATTTGAGTCTCGGGAGCAATTGACGCGCCTGGCGCAAACCTCAGCTCATCAAGGGGTGGTTGCGGTCGTTCGAGAGAAGTCGGTGCTGGAGCTGGAAGACCTGCTCGAGGCGGATTCGCGTGGGGCATCGCGGTTGTTTTTGGCGCTTGATGGGGTGGAAGACCCGCAAAATCTTGGCGCGCTGCTGCGCACTGCCGATGGCGCTGGTGTTGATGGCGTTGTTTTGACGGAGAGGCGGTCTGCGCCGCTGAGTCCGGTGGCGATTAAGGCTTCGGCCGGGGCATCGGAGCATGTTCGGATTGCTCGCGTGGTCAACCTGGTAAGAGCGCTCGAACAGATGAAGGCGGCGAATATCTGGTCGGTTGGGCTGGATGAGCGCGGGTCGATGAATTATGACGAGTTCGATTTCAGCGGGAGTTGCGTGCTCGTGCTGGGGCGCGAGGGCGCCGGGCTGCATGATCTGGTGCGGAAGACCTGCGACCATTTGCTGAAGATTCCGATGGCTGGGGGTGTTTCTTCGCTGAATGTCTCGGCAGCGGGGGCGGTGGTGCTCTATGAAGCGGCGCGGCAACGGCGGCGGGCGGCACAAAATGGGAGCGGGGCGAGTCAAACAGGCGGTGCTCGGGCAAGCGGGGCCCCGGTAAAGAAGCAGAAGGGTTTGGGTTCATGAGGGGTTGGAAGTGGATGGCCGCCGTTGTTCTTGGTGGCTGTGTTGGTTCGTGTGGTTTGTACGGGCAGGATGGGGGTTCTTCCCAGCAGTCGCCGAGTCAGCAGACGAGTGCTTCTCAACCTTCGGCAGCGCAATCGCCGGTGCAGCCGGATGCGGCCGCACAGCCAGCGCCTCATGGGAATGGCAAAGTTCTCTTCTCCCGTTCGGATGATGACAGTACAGTCGCCAAGCCTGACTCGGCGGCCAAGCCTGTTGGCGTCGACACGACTGAGCTGCAGGCGACGCTGCAGGAACGCGACTCGCTGACGTTTCTCGCTTATGATCTCGATGTTCATCTGCTTCCACGCCGGGAGTCGCTGGCCGTCAGGGCGCGGACCACGGTGCGTAATGACGGCGACCAGCCTCTGAAGCGGATTGCCCTGCAGCTCTCGTCGACGCTGAAGTGGGAGCGGATCAAAGTTGATGATGTCGATGCGAAGTTTGCACAGCATCCGGTGGACAGTGATGCTGACCATACCGGCACGGTGAACGAAGCGGTGGTGACGCTACTGCGACCGCTGGCTCCGAAGGAGGAGCTGAAGCTCGAGATGTTTTACAGCGGGCAGGTCGCGCTTAGCGGCGAACGGCTGGAGCGCATCGGCGCGCCCAACATCAGCGCCGAGCGTTCCGACTGGGACCGCGTGTCAATGGACTCAAGCGGGGACTTCATCGGGTTGCGCGGATTTGGCAATGTGGTGTGGTATCCGGTCAGCGCGCAGCCGGTGATGCTGGGTGATGGAGCGAACGTCTTCACCGAGATCGGGCGGCAGAAGCGGCGCCAGCAGCAGGCCGAGGTCAGGATGACGGTGACGGCTGAATATACTGCCGACTCGCCAGCGCCGAACCTGGCGATTCTCGATGGACAGGTTGTGCCGGTGGTTCAAAGTGCGGCGCCGGAGAATTCGTATCCCGGCGTGGTGACGGCAACTCTGCCGCCGACGGCCCTTGGCTTCGCCACGCCGAGCTTGTTCCTGCTCGACAGGCAAAAGGTGGAAGCCGGCGACCTGCAACTGTACGTTGCTCCAGAGGATGTCGCGAGCGCTCAGGCGTATGCGGCCGCGGTCCGCACGGTGACGCCGGTGGTGCAACGATGGCTCGGCGCTAAACCGAAGTCCCCGCTGACCGTCGTTGGACTTCCCGACGCAGAAGACCTGGCGAGCGAAGAGGGGGCCGTCTACCTGACGGGAATCAAAGCGTCGCCCGATCCGAAAGACCTCGAAACCGCGATGGTGCATTCGCTGGCTCATGCGTACTTCCGCTCGCCGCGAGTTTGGCTCGATGAGGGAGTCGCGCAGTTCCTGGACAGCCTCTGGATCGAGCAGGTCGACGGCCGGCATACTGCACTCGAGGCCCTTGGCGGGTCGCGCGGGGCGCTTGCGCTCGCCGAGCCGGCAACTCCTGGAGAAGCCAACGGAGAAGAGCTGATTCACGCCTCGGAGATCGTCTACTACCGCACCAAGGCGACTTATGTTTTCTGGATGTTGCGCGACCTTGTCGGCGACGCCCAGTTGGCTGCGGCGTTGACTGCTTATCGTTCGGCTGACGATACAACCCCGGAGTATTTTGAGCGGCTGTTGGAGAAATCCACCGGGAAAGACCTGAAGTGGTTCTTTGACGACTGGGTCTATCACGATCGCGGCCTGCCCGATTTCTCGATCAGCGGCGTCTATCCCAGCCCGGCGGCCAGCGCCGATCAATGGCTTGTCGCGCTCGACATTTCCAACGGTGGCTTCGCCGAAGCTGAAGTCCCGGTGACGGTCCGCTCGAAGAACGGCACCGTCACTGAACGTCTGCGGATTCCAGCGCAAGGAAAAGTCTCACACCGCATGCTCATCGGCGGTCAGCCAACCGAGGTCCAGTTGAACGATGGGACGGTGCCCGAGGTGCGGGAGAGCGAGCATGTGACGACGCTCACGCCGCCAGCGAATTAGGGTCCGAGGCTGGATGGGCGTTACTCCGGGGCGGTAGACATTGGCATGCAGGTAGCGTTTACTGGCTGTCAATCGCAAAATCAAACGCCCGGAGATCAAGTTCAGATTGAGCAACGGAACCACACGGCGTGACTTCGTGAAGGCCGCGGCCGCGGCGGGTCTCGCGGCGGCTTCCACCTCGAAGGCTATCGGCGAGGGGCAAGCAGATCCGGCGCCTGGCATTGCACACGGCGCGGGCAGCCATTCCTCCCAAGCGATAGCTCCGGCCAAACAAGAGATTGGCTTTCCACGCCGGCATACCGGACCAGCTTTGGCTCGGGTTTCCTGCCCTTTAGGAGGCATTGGCACGGGCGGCATAGGGTTGGGCGGACGCGGCAACCTGCAGGACTGGCAGATATTTAACCGGCCGGATATTGGCAATTCGCTGGAGTACAGCCTTCCCTGCATGTATGTGAAGCGGGCCGGAATTCCTCCTTATAGTGTGGTGCTGGAAAGTCGTCTGTTGCCGCCTTACGATCTGCATGAGGAGGGTTTGGGTGCGGCCAATGCTCCTGGATTGCCTCGCTTGGATGAAGCGACCTTCTTTGGGTCTTTTCCGATGTCGCGTGTCGAATTTACCGACGCGCACTGCCCGGTTCATGCGGCGCTCGAGGCGTTCTCGCCGTTTCAGCCAATCGATGCGGATGGCTCAGGGCTGCCTTGCGCGGTGTTGACCTATGAGGTGAGGAATCCCAGCCATGTGGCGGCGGACGTGGTGATCGCATGGGCGCTTACTAATCCTGTGAACCCGGGTGGCCGCAAACCGGAGGATGGACGGACGAATGAAGTTCGTACTTCGGGCGGGTTGAGCGGACTGTATATGAGCAATCCTTCCCTGGCGGCGGATGATCCGATGCTGGGCTCCTTTGCTCTTGCAGCGATTGCCGGCGTCGACGCGAAGACGGAACAGCTTGCGCGATGGCGTGGTGGCAGCATCTGGCATGTCGGGCCGCAACACTTCTGGTTTGAGGAGTTCTCGAAGAACGGTGGGTTGGGTGCTCAAGTCGAGCCGTCGGCGCCGGTTGGTTGCATCTCGCTTCGCCAGACGATTGCGCCTGGAGCGACCGGCCGTTTCCGATTCTTGCTTACTTGGTATTTCCCCAATCGGACGCCTTATCGTTGCGGTTGGGATGCTCCGAAGGGCAAGAGTAAGGTAGTCATCGGAAATTGGTATTGCACCCAATTCAAAGACGCGTGGGAGGTTGCGGAACATGTGCAGCAGCGTCTTCCGGAACTCGAGTGCAAGACGCGAGCTTTTGTCGATGCGATGCGGCGCTCGACATTACCGGATGTGGTGAAGGAAGCGGCGAGCGCGAATCTCAGCACGCTTGTTTCAAATACGAGCTTCCGTATCGCCGATGCCAGTTTCCAGGGTTTTGAAGGCTGCGGCGACCATGGCGGGCTTGGCTTTGGCACCTGTACTCATGTCTGGAACTACGAGGTTGCGACGCAGTTTCTCTTTCCCACACTGGCGCGTTCGTTGCGCGAGACCAGCTTCGGCTATGCCACCGACGCCGAGGGGCATATGGACTTTCGCCACAAGCTGCCCTCAGGCGAAGAGCATTGGGGTGCGGCGGCGGCCGATGGGCAGATGGGCCAGATTGTGAAGCTTTACTTCGATTGGGTGCAGTGCGGTGATGACGAGTGGTTGCGGAAACAATGGCCTGCTGCGAGGCGGGCGCTGGCTTATGCGTGGAGGCCGGGCGGCTGGGATGAGCGGAAATTCGGCGTGATGGACGGTGTGCAGCACAATACTTACGACGTTGAGTTCTATGGCCCGAATCCGATGTGCAGCAGCTGGTACCTGGCTGCGCTGCGGGCTTCGTCGCTGATGGCCGATGCGATGGGGGATGGGGAACTGGCGGACGAATGCCGCACAATGACCCAGCGCGGCAGCAGTTGGATCGACGCCAACCTCTTTAACGGCGAGTACTACATCCAGAAGATTCGCCCGATTCCCAAGGACAAGATTGCCTCCGGGCTGCAGGCAGGGATGGGGGCGAAGGATGTGCTCAATCCTGATTTCCAGGTGGGCGACGGCTGCCTGGTTGACCAGTTGGTCGGCCAATACATGGCTACGCTTGCGGGGCTTGGCGACCTGCTTGACTCTTCTCACATTCGCAAGACGCTGGCGTCGATTTACAAATACAACTACAAGCGCGATCTGCGGAATCACGCTTCGGTGCAGCGTGTGTATGCGTTGAACGACGAAGCCGCGCTGATCGTCTGCGATTACACGGCCGGTACTCGGCCCCAGGTTCCGATGCCTTACTATGCGGAGAACTTCACTGGCCTGGAATACACCGCCGCGACGCTGATGATGGCCAATGGCATGGTGAAGGAAGGTGTGGAGAGCATTTTGAATGTGCGCCGCCGCTACGACGGCGAGCGGGCGAATCCTTATGATGAAACCGAGTACGGGAGGCACTATGCCCGTGCGATGGCGAGCTGGGCGGCGGTGCCGGTGCTTTCTGGCTTTCGCTGGGATGGACGAAAGCAAAGCATGGAGCTTGCTCCGAAGATCAACGGAGGCGCTTTTGAATGCTTCTGGTCGGCGCAAGGCGCGTGGGGGATTTTTGCAATGAGTGAATCGACTATGAAGATTGAGGTGTCGTTTGGCAGCATTTCGCTGAAGGAGCTGGTTGCAGGCCCGGGGTTTCGTCCGGCCAGCGGTCGTAAGTTGCGCGTGACTTCAGGCGGAGTGCCTGTGACGAGCTCAAGCGCAGTTCGTGACGGAGCCACAATAGTTCAGCTTGAGTCGCCGGTCGTGGTTACTCCGGGACATTCTCTCGAGGTGCGTGCATGAACGAGTTCGATCGGCGGCCACTGAAAAACGCTGTCACACCGGCTCCAGGCTCCAGTCGGAGGCAGCGAGGGGTGACGGGTATAGCTATTCTCGGGATTGCTGTTTTTGCCTTAACGATTGCCGGAGCTGCACAGACATCGAAGCCATCGAGCGACTGGCACACGAAAGTGACCGCTGAGATGCCGCTGCTTGGTCATCGCAACTGGATTCTGGTTGTTGACTCGGCCTATCCGCTCCAGACGTCGCCTGGCGTTGAGACGATCGAGACGAACCAGAGCCAGGAAGAAGTGGTGAAGTCCGTGCTCCAGACGATCCACCATTCCATCCAGGTTCGGCCTGTGATTTATATGGATGCGGAGCTTCCCCAAGTTTCCGAAGCCGACGCTCCGGGAGTGTCTGCTTATCGCACGAAGATCGCTGAGATACTCCACGGCTTTCCGATCACGTCGCTGCCGCACGAACAGATCATTGGGAACATAGATGAGGTCGGCAAAACCTTTCACGTGCTTGTGCTGAAGACGAACATGACGATTCCTTATACCTCGATCTTCATTCGGCTGGATTGCAAGTATTGGAGCGCCGAGGATGAAGCGAGGCTGCGCAGCCGAATGGCGAATCCGAAAGTCCAATAGTGTTGCGCCGATGACGCGCAAGGCCCTCTCAACACGCCGCGGCCAGAGCTTGCTAGACTCGAAACGTTGAGGTAGCGCATTGAATCCTGCCATCGAGCGACCGGCAAAGAAGAGCGTTTGGCCTGCGGTAGCCTTGTTTTTTCTGGCTCCGCTGATCGCCGAGTTTCTACTCGGAGACCTCCCGATCACCATGCTGCCGGTGCTCCTGGTGCTGGCGCCGATGTATGGCGGGGGCGCTCTGTTGATTCGCGAACTGGTGCGGCGCACGGGGCGCGGCTGGCCGAGCATCGTCGCGCTTGCGCTGGCCTACGGCATTATCGAAGAGGCCTACACCACGCAGTCGCTCTTCAACCCGAACTATCTCAAGCTCAACCTTCACCTGCTGCAGCCGGCCTACATTCCGGCGCTGGGTATTGGGGCGTGGTGGACGATCTTTGTGCTGACGCTGCATACAGCGTGGAGCATCTCGGCTTCGATTGCGCTGGTTGAGGCGTCGGTTCCGGACCGGGCGGAGACTCCCTGGTTAGGCAACATCGGCCTCGCCGTTACCGCGTTGCTGTTCGCGCTTGGCGCCTTCGTCTTGACCCGGTATCAGCTGAAGCAGGATGCCTTCCGGGCATCGCACGCACAGCTGCTGACGGCCGGCCTGATATGCGCCGCGCTGATTGTGTTGGCATTCCTGCTGCCTCGGCGTTCTTCCGCCGTGGGAGGCGGTTCGATACCAAATCCGTGGATTGTGGGCGCTGTGGCGCTGGCTGCCGGGTCGGCCGTTCTGGTTACGCCGGGTACCTGGAACTGGGGCGCGGCCGGGGCGATTCTGGCTGTCGATGCGGGTATGATCGCCATCGTCTTATTCTGGTCGCGGGGAGCCGGCTGGGGGATGCTCCATAAGCTGGCGCTTGGTGCGGGGGCGGCTCTCGCCTACGGATGGCATGCCTTTATCCAGAACCCGGTCATCGGCAAAAACGTCATCATAATCCGCGTTGGGAACGCGATCTTCTTTCTAGGGGCGGTCGCGCTCATTGCTTTGTGCGCCAAGCGCGTCGGCTCCTGGGCCCACAAGACGCAGCAGCCGGCCGTCTGAAGCTACCGAGTCGCCGCGTTCGCCGTTGCAACGGGTTTAGCCTGGATGAGCGGATGCTGAAGGGTCCCGGTGATCTCGGTTGGATTTGCCGGGTCGCCGCTGGAGAGCTTTAATTCGCGGTCAAAGCTGATAGTTCCTGTCAGTGAGGTCGCATCTTTGCCTCGCACTAACTGAGACTCTTGCAGTGCGAGAGAGTTGCTCGCCACGAGGCCGTCGGCGGTCCAGCTATCGAATCGGCCCGGAGGGCTGCTGCTTTTCGCGCTTGCCGCTTGAATCGGGGTTGTTGCGAGCGTTCCGTTAGTCCAATCAACGTGAAAACTTCCGCTGGCGCTTGAGAGCAGATCCTGTTGCGCGAAGCCGGAAAACTTCAAGCTCGTCTGAAGGCTGAGAGAACCGGGCCCCCAGTTCTCGGCGAAGAGGCCTGAGATCGCGCGAGCGCTGGCGTCGTCGAGCTGTGCATCGATCTCATAGTGAGGGGTATGGTCGGTGACCTCCATGTTTCCTGAGATGTGAATCTGGCCGTCGAGCGCATGGGCGCTTGAGGACTTCACCTGGATCGTACGTCCCTCTACTGCGACCATGGCGGTGACGTCCTTCAAGCTCAGGGACTCGATGGTCAGGGTTCCGATCTGAACGCTCCCGGCAAGGGCCGGCCAGGAGGGGTCGCTCCGGTTCAGATTCCGCAGCCGGTCGAGCAAGCGCTCGATGAGCTCGCCGTGGTGCTGGGCGCCGAGCAGCGCACTCTGGGCGGTCGCTGCATCGAGCGATGCGAGATGGAGGCTGAAGTGAGGCACGCATTCGCCGGCGGTTGGACAGAATGCCGGATAGTTCAATGTGCCGTCGCCGTGCAACAGGCCGTAATTCATCCCCGATGCGCTCCAGGTGACGTCGTTGCCGGCAAAGACGGCCTGCGCCGACGGAATACGGAGTGGCTGGGCGAGAAAGTTTGCCGTCACCTGGGCATTATGAAGGCGCAGCGTGCCATCGACAGGCGTCGGAGGGGCGGGTTGATCGGTGACGGGAACCATCCACGGGTCGTGCGCGGTCAGATCGAGATCGGCGAGGCCCTGGCCGCCGAAATCGATCGGCAGATGTTGAAAGAGGCCGAACACTTTCCCCAGGGAGACGAGCTCGCCGACCCGCGATTCTCCTGCGAGATGCACGCTGAAGCCGTTCCAGTCGAAAGACCCGCTGACGGTCATCGACGCTGGAGGTTTCGTTGACGGAGTGGCGGGAGCTTCGATGGACGCTGCTCCGACGGCGAAAGGCTCAAGGAGAAGTTCGTTGTGGCCGAGTGCGGGAATCGGAGCCAAGTGAGCTCGAATCGTCACGGGCGGCGCTTGCGAATTCATCGCAAAGCGGAGGTCCGGCAAGGCGAGCGGCTTCGGGCTTGCGGGGCCTGCAATCGTCAAATGGTCCACCGTAGCTTGTCCGCGAAGTTGCGCTTCTCCGGCATTCTTGGTCCCGGTTGCGATGGATGCCGGGTCTGGCGAGGCGTAGGTAAAACTGCCGTTGATCACTCCAGTCGCGACCAGCGAACTTCCAAAGCCGGATCGAATGAGGCGGAGGCCATCGAGCGCCCACGGCGCCGGCACGTGGTTCAACTCAAGTGTGAGATTCGGAGCGGTCTTTTCGGGGACGGCGTGTACCGAGCCGGTGAGCAGAAGGTGACCCTCGCCGGTTGGCACAAGGCAAGTCAGGGCATCGATGAGGCGATCCGCGCGAGTGAAGCCGGCCTGGCAGGTCACGTTCACATTCATTGGCTCGCGGGGCTCAAACTCAACGCGATGGACACCCTCGCCGTTTGCGCTGAGCTTGAGCTGCGCATGGTCGATGCTGCCGGTGATATGGGCGGTCGCATTGAGATCGCCGCGCCAGTGCGCGTCCGATCCGGTTAGGACCTTGCTCAGTTGGCCGAGGGGAGCGTTGGACCATTCGGCATGAAGGTTCATCGGCATCTGGCTGAGCGTTGCCGCGTGGCGGAGCGAACCATCGAGCCGGAAGGTGCCGGTGTTGGCGAGATCGAGGCTTACGTCGGTGCGCACGGGCTGGGCGGCAAACTCGATTCGCCACTCGCCGGGATTTTCGAGCCACACGGCAAGATCGGCATTGAAGAAGGAGAACGGCAGTTTTTCATCGCCGTTCTTGAAGTTGATTCGCGCGTTGCTGGCGTCGATGTAGGGGAAGCGCTGCAGGCTGCCGGGGTGGCGTTCGCCGGTGGGCGCCTTCGGAATCTGCGCGGCCTGGGAGAGCAGGGAATCAAAGTTCCAGCGGCCCTCGCGATTGCGGACGAGGTTGACGCTGGGCTCGTCGAAGGCGATGCGCGCGATTTCCAGCCGGCCGCCCCACAGCGGCCAAAGGCGCACCGACGCGACGACTTGAGACGAGCGCAGGATCGGTTCCGCGCCGAATGCCGGATCGTCCTGGACGACGAAGTCGGCGATCTCAAAACCGGGCCGGGGCAGCAAGCGCAGCTTGATTGAAGACATCCTTACGGGCCGCCCGATCGCCTGGCTGATGCTGTCGGCAATCCGCCGGTGCACGCGGTTCAGGCTGATGAGAGGCGGAGCCACGATCGTGGTGGCGAGCAACACCGCCGCGAGCGGCAGTATCCATCGCTTGAGGCTTCGTTTCTTTGCGGCGGCCTGGACGGGCGGCATGCGAGCATCTCTCCGCGAATATCATTTCGGCGGCCGCTTTCGTCAGCAAGAACGTCATGCCTGGGCGAGCGGAACGTGCCGACGAAGCTATGGCTTCAGCGATCTTACGCGCAGTTCGATTTTCGCACTCCATTAAGACAATCTGCGATGTGGCGTATGGCCTGCCAAGGCTATTGGATCAGGTGGAATGTCCGCTTCCAGCGTGTCTGATCGAAGAAGTGCACGATCGTGTGCAGGAAAAAGCTGGCGCGGTCGGCGAGCGAGGTCTTCTCATACTGATCGCCCGACTGGATGAACGACCAATAGACAAAGAGCGGCCGTCCCACGATGTTTTCCCGCGGCACGAAGCCCCAGTAGCGGCTGTCCAGGCTCACGGTGCGGTTGTCGCCCATGGCGAAGTACTTGCCCGGAGGCACCACGAGGTCGCCGGACTGGTCGATGTGGGTGGGCAGTTCGACGGTCCACGTCGCGGTCACGTCGCTCGCTTCACTGGGCGGAATAGCAGGGAAGTCGTCGCGGTAGGGAAAGTAATTCGCGTCGGTCGGCTTGTCGGCGAGCGGTTCGTTTTGCGGCTGGCCGTCGCGATACACGATGCCGGCGCGGAGATGGATGCGATCTCCGGGAATGCCGACCACGCGCTTAACCAGGTACAGGTCGGGTTCGCCGGGCTTGAAAAAGACGATGATGTCGCCGCGCTTGACGTTGCGATAAGGGATGAAGGGCGCCCATTTGGTTGGCGGCGCGAGGGTGATGCGGTCGACGAGCACGTGGTCGCCGATGAGCAGCGTCTTCTCCATCGAAGAGGAGGGAATCTCGAAGTTCTGAAAGATAAAGGTGAGCGCGAAGAGCCCGATCACCAGCACTCCGCAGATCGAAGCGAAGGCTTCAAGAGGTGTTTCTTGCTCAGGAGTGGTTTTGGTAACCGGGGCTTCCAGGGATTCATCCGTCATGGTTTGATTCATACTAGCTTCGCCGCGGGTCGATAGATTTGTTCTGCTTGCAATAGAAAACGCCGCATCTTTATACGATACGCGATTTGCAGTGCGAACAACCGAGTGGCGGGCGCAGGTTCAACGGTGGGATTGCAAAGGCGGTCTTACCCGCAAAGACCGCCAGGAACGCCGGGCGCATTTCGGGGCCATTTCATTTGATGATCACCATGTTCATGCTCCAGGGAGTAAGGGTCATGGTGAGAGGCAGGGTCTGAGCACCCATGTTGGTGGTGGTGGGTGTGGCCCAGGTGCTCGATCCTGCGGGGTCCGGCGGAGTCCCGGTGGGCGAACCGGACAGGTCGTAGAGGGCCTTGTCGTAGGAGGTGACGGTCACACCGGACGAAGAGCTTTGGCCCGAAAGCGTGACCGCAACCTGCTGGGAGGCGGTTTCGTTGTCGTTGAACAAGAAGCAGGGCCGTGCCGTTGGGATTGGTTGCCGCATAGGCGCGCACGTCGGTGGTGTCGCCGGCGACGGTCGCCGTCAGCACCGTCTGGCCGTTGACCGCCATCTGGCTGAACATCTGAAAGGCGAGCGCCGTGGGAGACATGGTGCCGAGTGGGCCGGCCCCGGGACAGGTGGGATCCTCGGTTCCATCGGAGAAGACGTTGTAGGCGCCGAAATCCTGCCATCCATAGACTGACGTACTATCGTTTCCGCTGGCGCCGTTGCAATTGCCGAAACCAATCCACCAGGTCAGACGCGAGACTCCAGTCATTCATCATTTCGCCCAGCACCTGGCCGGCATACAAACCCTGGGTGATCGACCAGCTCTGCTTGCCCGGATTGCTATACGCGCCTCCGATTTCGCCGACGTAAATGGGCGTATCGGAAGTTCCCCAATTGGTCAGCTCCGACCTGAGAGTGTTGATGTTCGTGGTCAGCTGCTGGGCCGCTTGTTGCACCAGGAAGGTGTCGCTTTCTTCTCCCGGCGTCTCTGGATAATAGTGGTACTCGACGAAGTCGTAGGACCCCTTGGCATTGGCCAGGACGGTGTTGTCCCATCCCCCGGCGGTGTTGTCCGCGTCCACGACGACGCCGACCAGCGTATTGGGACTCGCCGTTTTGATCGACTGGTAGTAGCCGGTTGCTCCCACCACCGCGGAGGCATAGATGGTGGGGTCGTGCGGAGTGGAGTGCAGGTCGTACTCCCAGCTTCCATACTCTTCGTTGCCCACGGTTACATGGCTGGGGGTGATGCCGTTGGCCAGCGCGGCCGTGACCCAGCCAGCGGCTTCGCTTGGCTCGCCGCCGCCGTTGCAGGCTGCGTTCGAGCCGTAATTTGCGGTCAACGCCAGGTCGAGGTCAGCGGGAACGGCAATGTCAGCCACGAAATTCGAAAACGTGTCATTATCCTGGGCATAGTTGTTATCGCAGAGCGTATTGGTGTCCCAGTGGTAGAGGTCGGAATCCGATCCCCCGGGCCAACGCACCTGGGTGATGCCGGCGGCCTGGAAAGCGTCCACAATGGCGCTCTTGTTGGTTTCGATGTCGTACCAGACGGCCAGGTTCATTCCCAGCAGCTTGTCGGTCACGGCGGGCCCGCTGCTCGCCAGGTCTACGGTCACCGAGGTAGCGGCGGTGGTTGTTACCGTTACCGTGGCCGTCGCGGTCACCGCTGTTCCACTCGCGGGAGTAACGGTCAGCGTATAGGTGGTGGTCGCCGTGGGGCTCACGTTGACGGCCGACGCCGCTGGTGGCGGGAAGATTGCCCGGGGTGATGACTCCTGTGCCGTTGGCGAAGACGCCGGTCAACGCCGCGCTTGATCCGCTGGGAATGGAGGATGGGCTCGCGGTGAAGCTGGTGATCTTCGGCACCGGATTCACGGTGACGGTCGCTGTGGCGGTTACCGGTGTCCCGCTTGAGCCAGTGACGGTCAGCGTATAGGTGGTGGTTGCCGTGGGGCTCAAGGTTACGGCTACGCCGCTGGTGGCGACAACGTTGCCGGGGGTGATGACGCCTGTGCCGTTGGCGAAGACGCCGGTCAGGGTTGCGCTCGCTCCGTCGGAAATCGTGGTGGGATTTGCGGTGAAGCTGGTGATGGAGGGCGCTACCGGTGTGAGAGGGTTCGACGAACCACCGCAGCCGCTTAAACCGGCCACGCCCAGGCTGAGAATCATGCCCAGCGGAGCTAGAAGAAAAATACGTTTCATTCAATTCCTCGTGCCCGAACCGGACAGCAGCTTGCGCCCCCAATGCAGCATCTGTGGAGTGAGATTACCGGCACATGCACGGAGCATGGGCAGCCAGAAAACTTCATCGTCCGGGAGTGGAGACAAACCTTTATCGCGTCGGCGCTCAAGAATAGCAAACGGAATCGCATTAAGCCAAAATCAATCTCCGGTGGACGAAGATCCTCGACGATGCCGCGAAAGAGTTACACTCGGCTGCCGATGGCAGACGCCCACGAGGGCAACGCGGCGAAGCTGAGCACCGACTACGCGCGAAGAGTCATGGCAAGACTCCCGGAGGCTTCCGCGTCTTGAGAGCGGTAAGCGCCATTTGCGGGCGTCGGGACGGCCTGCCGTGAGTTCCTCATGGGGTGAGGTTGCCCTGTGCATATTCAAGCTGCCGGAGCGAGAGAAGGTAGTCGTATCGCGCATTCACCGCGGAAACCGCTGCCTGGGTGCTTTGAAGCTGGGCCTGGCTGAGCTCGACGATGGAACTCAATCCGAGCTTGTAGCGTGTCTGCGCAAGTGCGAGCGCTTGCGCTGTCTGGGCGCGAAATTGATCGGCGACGCCGATCCGGCGGAACGCCGTCTCGGCATTCAATACGGCCACGCGCACGTCGCGGGCGATCGCGTTGGAGAGTTCCTCACTTTGTTTGGCGGTCGCCTGCTGGCGAAAACGGGCCTCTTGCGTCTCGGCCTCGATGCGGAAACCGGTAAAGATTGGAATGCTGAGGTTGACGCCGCCAGAAGCATACCAATGCGGGACGAAGACCCCATCGGGGCCAATGGGCGTGATGCCTCCGGTGGCCAGCGCCGAGATCGTAGGGAGATGCTGAAGCTGGTCGGCGCGGGCGAGCTTTTGATAAGCCTGCGCGTCCAGGTGGAGCGCCTGCAGGTCTGGCCTCTGGGACTGCGCCTGGGCGTTCAGAACAGCGACGCTGTCCGCCGCAGGAGGCGGCGGAGGCTCGCCGCTCTCCTCGACTGCGCTATAGACAGTGCCGGGTGGAGCGGCAAGGACCTCCGCCAGCGAGGCGCTTGCGGAGGCGACGCCGTTCTCCGCATCCAATTGAAGCAACTGCGACTGCGAGAGGTCTGCGGACGCGATATTCAGGTCCAGAGTGCTTTTCAGCGCGCTCCTGGTGAGCGCCTGGGTGAGGTTTTGAACGTTCGCCCGCTCCTGCACGGTTGATTTGGCGACCGCCAATAAGGACTGCGCGTTGAGCAGGCGGTAGAAGGCCTGGTCGGTGGCCAGCATGACGTCCTGCTCAGTCGCGAGCGCGGTCTGGTCCTCGGCCTTTTGCTGCAACTTGTTGGACGCGACCAGCTCATTGGTGTGACCGAAGTCGGTGATCAACTGGCTCAGCATGCCGCCGGTACCGGCATGGGTGTAGAGCCGCGAATTGGTGAGCGCACCGGCGCCGATCCGGCTTCCGTCTTCGGCCTTTGCCGCGGTGATTGCCCCGTAGACCTGAGGCAGATAACCCGCGCGAGTCTGGCGCGTCACCTGGCCGGCGGCCAAGGCAAGCAAGCGGCTGGCGGTGATCCTGGGATTGTTCTTGAGCGCGATGCGTTCGGCATCGGAGCGAGTGATCGGAGTGGCGCCGGTTGCGGCATCAAGCACCGCCTCTTGCTGCGCCGAACTTGCGGGAGAGCTGCCGTTTGATGTTTGAACAGCTTCCGTCATAGAGTTTGACGTCGTTGCCGCGAATTGAATCGCGACAGCCGCCGGATGAGGCGCTGCTGGCAGATCGGTGAGACCGCTCTGGGCGAGGCAAGACCTCGTCGCAACCATCAGCAAGGCAAGAGCCAGTCGTCTCATGCGCTCACCGCCGTTCCCTCAGATGGATCCCGGGGTTCCTCGCGTCGAGCTTCGATACGCCGGTGGATGAGAAGATATGCGCTCGGCACGAGAAAGACGGTAACGATTCCGGAGACTGTAAGGCCACCCAGAATCGCGCGGGCCAGCGGCGCATATTGTTCGCTGCCCGCTTCAATCGCCAGCGCCATCGGAATCAGGCCCAGCACCGTGGCAAGCGTGGTCATCAAGATCGGCCTCATTCTTACTTTGCAGGCGGTGATGATCGCTTCTTCCAGCTTGAGCCCTCGTTCGCGTAACTGGCCGGTGAACTCGACGATGAGGATGCTGTCGGACACAACGATTCCGGTCATCATCAACACGCCCATCAGGCTCATGATGTTGATCGTCGTGTGGGTAAGTAGAAGGAAGAGAACCACTCCCGAGATACCTGGAGGGATGGCAAGAAGGATGATAAAAGGATCGACAAACGAGGCGAACTGCGCCATCAGGATGAGGAAGACAAGGACAATCGAGAGCACCAGGCCGAGGGCAAACGACCTGAAGGACTCGTTCATATTGTTCACGGAACCGCGCACTTTGAGCACTGTCCCATGCGGCGGATGGGCCTCATCAACGATCCCGTCAACGTCCTTGGCGATCGTCGACAGGTCTTCCGCCTTCGGCATGACATAGACATCGAAGACCCTCCGAAGCTGGTAATGATCGACCTCGGTGGGGGTGTTGATGGACTTGATCGACGCGACGGTTTCGAGCGGAGTGGTGTTTTTGCCATCGGGGGAGCGCAGCGGGATCTGCTTGAAGTCGTTGAGCGTCTGCACCTGGCTCTCGGGATACTGCACCGTCAGCATGTAGTTGTTTCCCGTCTTTGGGTCGATCCAGTAGCTGGGGGCGACCATGCCGTTCGAGGTCATCGCAGTGATGACGCTGTCGACGATCGTCTTGGGAGTGAGACCCTCCAGGCTTGCTTGTTCGCGGTTGATGTCCAAAGCGAGTCCGGGATAGTCGATGTCTTGCGGGATGAGCACATCGCTGACTCCACGTAAGGATCTGAATTGCTGCGCGAGTTGCTTGGCGACGGCGTAGCCGCCCTCCATGTTGTTGCTGCTCACCTGGACATCGAAAGGCGCGGGCAGTCCCTGATTGACGATGGAGTCGACCAGGCCGCCCGATCGAAAGTAAGTCTGTACCGAGGGCAAGTCCCTCGCGAGCTTCGCCCGGACGCGTTCCATGTAAGTGAAGCTGCTCAGCCTGTGGTCTTCCTTGAGGCTCACCTGAACAAATGCGGTGTGCATCCCGGAGTTCGAGGTGTAGATCGCGGAAAGATCGGGCGTGACCCCGATATTCGAGACGATCATGTTGAGGTCCTCGGGAGGAACCACGGCCCGGATGACTCCCTCCACTCGTGCGACGTACTGATCGGTGAGCTCGATGCGCGTGCCCGTCGGCGCCTTGACGCTAATGACGAACTGCCCGGGGTCGGTGCGCGGAAAGTAGGCCTGCCCGAGGAAGGGTGAGAGGGCAAGGCTGACGACGACAAATGCGGTAAAGGCCGTCACGACCAAAGCGGGGTGCGTCAGGCAACTTTGGATCGCCCGATCATAGCGACCTTGCAGCCATCCAAATCCCTGGTTGAAGCGGTAGACGATCATGGCGAAGAGGTTCTTCTTTCTGCCATGGCCGCCGTGCATGTGCTCGGGGGCTGGATCGTCCAGTTCCGCAGATTCGTGTTCGAGGCTGTGGCCGGTATGCCTGATGAACCTGGAACAAAAGAGCGGGACGACGGTCATGGCCACAACGTAGGAACAGAAGAGCGCGATGACCACAGCAAGCGCAAGAGCGGTGAACAAGTATTTGCTCACTCCTGTGAGCAAGACGACCGGGAAAAAGACGATTGCGGTGCTAAACGTGGCAGCGAGCACCGCGAGTTGCACCTCTTTGCCTCCGACCTCTGCGGCCTGGATGTTGTCCGTGCCCATTTCGAAGTGCCGAAAGATGTTCTCGAGCACGACGACCGAGTTGTCGATGAGTCGCGAAAGCACGAGCGCCATTCCGCCCAGGACCATCGTGTTTATCGAGTCGCCAAAGGCGTCGAGGATGAGGAAGGTCGCAATGCAGGAGATGGGAATCGACAGCAACACCGCGACGGTCGCGCGCAGGTCCCCGAGAAAGAGCAGGATCATGATTCCCGTCAGGCATAGGCCGATTGCGCCTTCGCTGATGACGTTTTTGATGGCCTTCTTCACAAAGACCGATTGATCGAAGACGACGCTGGTCTTTAGCTGCTGCGGAATATCGAGCAGGTGTGCGGTCGCTTTTCGGATTCCGTTGACGATGGTGATCGTGTTTGACCCTCCGCCCTGCTTCAGCACCGGAATGTAGACGGAGTGCTGGCCGTCGACGCGAACGATATTGGTCTGTAACTGTCCGCCATCGACGGCATGGCCGATGTCGCCGACGAGGATTGATGCGTTACCAACCGTGCGCAGCGGAATGCTGTTGACGTCGTTTGGCGTCGGCACCTGGCTGTTCGCGTAAATGTTGTAGTCTTTGGGTCCAATGCGAACATCGCCGGCGGGCAGGATGAGGTTCGAGTTGTTGATCGCGGTCACCACATCCATGACGCCCAGCTGCGAAGCCTGGAGCTTAAGCGGGTCGACATAAACCATGATCTGGCGATAGGTGCCGCCATAGGGCTGAGGCACCGAAGCTCCCGGCACATTGGCGACCTGATTTCTGACGGTGAATTGCGCCTCGTCCTTTAACTGCGTCTGGTTCATCCCGGCACCCTTGAGCGTGATCAGGCATACCGGCAGGTTTGCCGCGTCGAAGCTGAGCACAACTGGAGGCAACGTTCCCGGCGGCAGGCGCCGCAGGTTGGCCATGGCAAGGTTCGAAATGTTGCTCACCGCGGCGTTGGGGTCGGTGCCCGGCTGGAAGTAAATCTTGATGAGGCTGACGCCGGACATCGAGCGAGACTCGATGTGATTGATGTTGCTGCCCAGGGTAAAGAAACGTTCGTCGCTATCGGTGATGTCGGACTCGATCTGCTGCGGAGGCATACCGGCATAGAACGTAGCCACCACCACTACGGGTATCTTGACCGGCGGAAACAAATCGACGGGCATGCCGACGATGGCGGCCACGCCGACAACCACGACAATCATGCACACCATGAGAATGAAAAACGGGTAGCGAATCGCAAAAAAGGACATGCTAGTTCCCACCCTTCCGGTTCGACTTCAGGGCGCCATCATTCGTTTTTTGCCCGTTTTCTTTTGACATTTGATAGTCCGTCAGATCGGTCGACGCCGGCTGCGCCCTTACCGCTTCGCCCGGTTGCAGCGCGGAAAGTCCGCCGACGATGATGCGATCTCCAGGCTTCAATCCGGAAGTCACTTCTTGCGAGTTCGACCCGGAAATGCCCAGCGCGACTTGCCGTTTTTCCACGCGGTTGTTGCTGTCCACGAGCATGACGGAAGGTTGGTCCCCTTGAATCACTGCGCTGGCCGGCACCAGAAGCGCCGCGTCCTTCTCCTCCAGGTTGAAAGTCACCGTCGCATACATGCCCGGCGTCAATGCCAGGTCGGGATTCTTCACATCGACCTCGGTCAGCATCGTCCGTGTGGAGTTCGATACGTTTCGCGTAAATCGGACCACAGTCGCGGGGAACTCCTGGCCGGTCGCTTCAACGTGCACCGACACCACGGAACCAATATGCACATCGGGAACGTCGCGCTCGGGAATCGGCATGCGCAGCCGGAGTATGTCGCTTTGCGCCAGCCGCACGACTGCCTGGTTGAGCCCTTCCGCGGTGCCCGCTGGAATAAGCGAGCCGGTATCGGCGTAACGCATGGTGATCACACCGCTGTAAGGGGCGGTGATGGTCGCGTATTGCTCCATGCTGCTTACGCGAAGGTCCTCGGCCCGCGCGACACCCAACTGGCCCTGAGCGGCGGCCACTGCGGATTTGGCTGCGTCCACCTGCGCGGCCGCGGTCTTGTCCCGGGCGAGCGCGTCGTCGAGTTCCTGTGCGGCGACGAGCCCCGGCTGTTGATCCGAAGCCTGCTTCAATCGAACGTAATTGGCATGGACGGCGCCATAGTTCGCCTGCTCGCGCACGACCTCGTTCTGAAGCCGAACAATATTCTGTTGATTCTGGGCGATCCCGGCCTGCGCCCCGGCGACTTCGGCCGTCAGTTCCGGAACCTCCAGAACGGCAAGAGTCTGCCCTTGGCGAACCCGGTCGCCGATATCGACATAAATGCGACGGATATAGCCGGAGACCTTGCCGTGAACGTCGATCTCCTGGAATGGCTGAAAGATCCCGGCGACCGTGAGTTGGCTGGCGATATAGCCGATGCGGGCGGTAGCCACCGAGACCGTGGGCGGAGGAGCGGCGGCTGCGGATACGTCGCCCCGGCGGCGACTATGCAGATAGAAGAACAACAGGAGCACCGCGGCCAGACAGATGGTCGCGGTCGCGAACAGGCGCTTGGAGCGCATGGGGAACCTTCCTTTTGGCGGACCGTCTTTTGGAAGAGCCGCTGAAAGTGGTCACTCCAGCGGCTACACGAATGCGAATTCCCTAATTGGAGGAGGTCGAAGTTCGAGCGCTGACGGGGGATGAAAGGGAGATGGATTGATGGGTTGGCCATCCTCCTTCATGTCGCGGCACGAAGCACACGAAGCCACGCCTTTTGTAGTGATCGGTATCGCGACGGAAATTATCTCGATCGGCCCCTGTTCCGCGGTCGCATGTTGCAGCTCGCTCTGGGCAACGTCGCTGGCCCGGGTACTCAGCTTAGCCGGGGTACTTCCATCTTCTCGCAAACCCTTGTACAACGAGAGCTTATAGCCGGTTCCCCACGCGAAAACCATGAATGCGAGCAACAAGAGGAGGGGGCAGCGCATGGTGCGCATCCATCCGTCTTTTGTTGTTGGGTCGAAATCCATAGCAAAGGGCTTCTCCTGCGAGAACCGCTCCGTTGGCAAATCCAAACCGGGCGTAAAGGTTAGATGCCTCTTTCGATTCTACCGCGCGACGGCGCGGCTTGGGAGTGGTAGCCCGCCGGCAAGGCGAGGCACGATCAAGCGCAGCGCTTGAAAAAACTGACGGCCTGCCTCATTTCGCTTGCTGGAAAGCAGGTGGACACACGCGCGGAGGGGAGGGATTAGTTGTTTTCTGTGACCTGCTCATCCATGAGCGCAAGGACAACTTACTCGCGGGCTCATGGAGCAGAATAACGAAAATGATGAGTAACTTATTGATAATAATTAGATTGATGCGGAAAGACGGGTAGTGTCTGAAAAGTGCGTTGATGGTTTGGCGTAGAATTGCACCGCGTTCAGGAGATGCGCAACATGCCGAATTTTCTCAAGAAACCCGTCGATCAGGCAATGGAGGCTTATGAGAATGCGAATGGCGCAACACTCACAGAGCAGCTACTCGCCGGAATATTGGCGCAACTGCAAGAGATCAGTCAAAAGCTAAACCAACCTGCAAGCAAAGACGTAGAATAGAAGCAAATAGAAAAGCCCGGATGCCAGTCCGGGCCTGATATCTCAAAACCCGCCATTCGGTGGGTTTTCTATTGGAGGATTTATGGAGTCTAGTTCATGGGGGTTCCCGGCGGAAGTGGCTCGCTCGTTGCCTTCGCTGCTCTATCGAGTGCCGCTGAAAGCTCTTCACATTGTTGAGGGTCAATGCAAACTGAATCGAACCCAGTGTGGGGAAAAATAGATACCCTTCGCCATTCCAAGCGACATAATGTTCACCCGAAGAGACCCCAATGATGGTTGTCGAGTTTAGGAATAGTTCATCAGGCCATCTGCTAGCCCGAACCGGGGTTCCTGGCCCACCTCTGCCATGTATGCTGACGCTGTTTAACCCCTGAGAAACGCCTGCGATTATCTCGGCCTCGATCATCGCGCCGGGCAAAACTTTGGGCTGAAGTTTCTTTGGCACGCGCACCATTGCTTCGGCGCGGATGGGGGCTTACGACGTGGGTATCCAGCCGCACGTCGAATGCCCCGGCCTCGCGCCGGGCTTTCGTTTTAGGAACGAGACAATTCTACGTGGTTTCTTTTCGGGGTCTGCCACCAGCGTTGGTCTTGCGCTTGGCGGCAAGCTGGCGGAAGTATTCACTGCCACGCTTTGCGGTCACAGAGCCGCCTTTGCTGCCCAGTATCCGGGCCGCTGGCAGTTTCTCTTGCTTGAGCAGGTCATCCGTCAAGGCGACGGCAGCGCCAAGCAATTCCTTGCATCTCGGAGCGTCGGCAAATGTGGATGGAGCGAGAATTAGGTCGATCTGCGTGAGCAAACGCCTTAAGGTTCCGAGTTCAGTCCGATTCCGTCCCATGCTTCAACGATACGGACGCGATTTGCGAAATGCAAGCGCTCGCTGTTATTCGTAAACGCACTTTTCAGACACTCCCGAAAGACGTGGGTCGAAATTCATCGATGCCTCTTTGATCGCGACTTGGCCGTGAATCCCTCTCCGCCAAAGCCGCTCTTATTAAGGTTCGATTTTGAAATCTGCATGGAGACTAGCTGTAGAATCCTCGCCTGCCCAGACATCGAAGTCCGACTGCTCGACCGTCCACCCCTTCTTCTCCGGACTCCAGAATTGGAGTTCGTTCTTGCCGAGAGGGAAGCGGAGAGTCTTCGTCTCTCCGGGCTGTAGAGTGACCCGCTGAAACCCCTTGAGCTGGCGGACCGGGCGGGATGCCGACCCGTAACGCTGATGAATGTAGATCTGGGCAACGGCGTCGCCGGGGACCGAACCTGTGTTGGTCACATCGACGGTCGCTTCATTCGTATCGCCAACCGTCATCGCTGCCTTGCTGAGGTGAAGTTCTGAGAACTTGAAGGTCGTATAGCTAAGCCCGTAGCCAAACGGATAAAGGGGCTTGGAGTTTACGTCCCAGTAACGCGAGGTGAAGGTGGGCCGATCTTCCGGCTCGTGGGTCAGGTTGTGGTTGTAATAGAGCGGTTCGGAGCCGGCGGTGCGGGGCCAGCTCACCGGGAGCTTGCCTCCCGGATTCACGTCTCCGAACAGGACGTCCGCAACTGCATCGCCGCCCTCTGTACCGGGATACCACGCCTCAAGAATTGCGGGCACATGTTCCGACGCCCAGCGAATATCGAGCGGGCGTCCGTTTTCAAGGACGAGGACAACCGGCTTTCCGGTGGCGGCAACCGTCTCCAGCATCTGCTGTTGAATTCCGGGCAGATCCAGCGTTGCGCGCGAAGAGGCTTCACTGCTCATATTCGATATTTCACCAAGTACGGCAATGACAACGTCTGCATCGGCCGCGGCAGCTTTGGCATCGGCGAGCCACTTAGCGGTTTCTTCGGGCGTGGGCGGCGGGGTCGGCTTCCGACCCGAGAACTGGTCGAGCAGACCTGGGTATAACCGGGAAGGCTCCGGGCCTGAAACGAGCGTGACGTGAGCATCGGAAGCAAGCATCTTCTTGATTCCCGCGTAGACCGTGACTGGATGACTCTTGCTTCCGTTCCCAAACAGGCCCTCTACCGTCCAACCGCCTTCGATATCGTGCCCGGAATCCGCGAGCGGGCCGATCACTGCGACTTTTTTCAACTGTTTCGACAACGGTAGCGTGTGGTTCTCATTCCGCAACAAGACCATCGACTTGGCTGCCAGTTTGCGCTCCAAGACCAGACCCTCGGGACGATTCAACGTTGCTTCCGTTTTGGAGTCGTCGACATAAGGATGATCGAAGAGCCCGAGATCATACTTGGCTTCGAGGATCGGCAGAACCATGGCATCGATCTCGGACTCTTGTACTTTGCCTTCGGTCACGAGCTTGGCGAGATTACGACTGTAGGTCTGGCTTGCCATGTCCATGTTGAGGCCGGCGGTGATGGCCTTGTAAGCCGCGTCTTCCGGGTCCTTCGCATAGCCGTGCGTCTGGAGGCTGGCTACAGCGAACGCATCCGAGACAACGAAGCCCTGAAAGTCCCACTGTTTGCGTAACACATCGGTGAGCAGCCAGTGATTGCCACTGGCCGGCACATCGTTCAGGTCCATGTAGGCGCTCATGAAGCTGCCGGCGCCGGCTTCTTCCGCTGCGTGGAATGGCACCAGGTAGACATTCTGCAGCAATTCTTCGGGCACATAGGAGGAATCGTAGTCGCGCCCTCCGTCTGCTGCGCCGTAGCCGGCAAAATGTTTCACGCAGGCGAGGACGCTGTCTGGGCCGAGTTGCGCGCCTTGAAAGCCGTGCACCTGTGCGCGCGCCATGGCAGACCCCAGATAAGGATCTTCTCCGGCGCCCTCGACGATGCGGCCCCACCGCGCATCGCGCGCGATATCGACCATCGGGGTAAAGGTCCACTGAATGCCTGCCGCCCGTGCGTCCTCGGCGGCCTGGTGTTGCGCCTGCTCTTCCACTGTTGGGTCCCAGGAAGAGGCCATCGCCAGAGGAACAGGGAATGCGGTGCGGTAGCCGTGGATGACGTCAAAGCCGAACAAAATCGGGATATGCAGTCTCGACTTTTCGACGGCCAGGTGTTGGAGGCGGTTGATCTCCTTGACATCGATGAGCCAGAGAATGGACCCAACCTTTCCTTGAGTGATGAGGTCGTCCGGCTTGGTGGCCGAGATTCCCGGCATGACAATGCCCGCCGACTGGTTGAGCTGACCTACCTTCTCATCGAGGGTCATTTGCTTCAATAGCGCCTCAGCCTTTTGTCTTGCTCCTGTGCTGAAGGGCCCACTTTGGGCATTGGCGACGACCGCCGAAAGAAAAAGCACAGAGGGGGCCAGGCAGACGCTATTCAAGACATTTCTATATTTCCGCATTGTTACGAACACCTCGGTTGATAAGTATTTCAGGAGTATTCCCGAGCTGGGTGGCTACAACTCCGGTGAATTGACTATGACAACTCCGTGGGCGTGGTTCTCGCGTCGGGCCTGCTAATGCTGGCGATCAAAGACAAGGTGCTGTTCGGTATCTCCAAAGCCTGTGTGTCCCTCTACCAGCTCGTTCAACTCGGTTCCATCGCCGGACAGGAAGAAGCGGCGATAGGTCTTCGATGCGGCGTCTGCAGGTCGACTGACCTCGCTTATATACAGGGTATTTCCCTGCCAGATTGCCGAGACCTTCATGAGCGGCGCGGGCATTCCGGGGAAGAACGCCGCACCTTTCATATCATGCGCCTTCCCATCTGTGGCAAGCTCGAGTGTTGTCGTCGAATCGGGCAATGGAATGTTCATAATCGACACATGCACGGCGACATCTGTCTGCTTGATCTGACCATCCTTCTGCTCGATGGTCTTGGTCAGTTGATAATCGGGGGCACGGTGGTCGTTACCGAGAAAGCTCTTTTCCAGATTGAGCTTCCAGGTGCCGCTGAAGTTTGCCTTCTGCGCCATCGGGTGAAACATTGCGGGCACGAAGAGTGCCGTGAAGAGCAACCCACTGCGCATTCTATTCAGTTTCATCTTTCGCTTCTCCTGGTAGCTACTTGGGAAATTCAAGGAGCGCGACTCCATTAGGGAGCAGCGCAATTGAAAATGTCGAAAGCTCTTCGGCCGACAACTCGTGCCTTTGAGGAGGGGGAAGCTCGGCAGCGTTGCGCAGTTGCGCGATTTGATCTTTTGAGGGGTATTGCGGGCTGCCCATTTTCTTCCAGGTTGGAATCGCCGAACCGGCATCCAGAGACACTCGACTAATATCGACCGCTTTGCGCCCGTTGAGCCCGTCGAGCCGGAGGCGCATGGTATGGTCCTGGCCTTCTTTTGCTCCTGCTCCGCCTGTGGCTCCGATCGGGTTGCCGTTGGCGACGGCATTGGCCTCTTTCGCCGGAATCAAGTTCCACACCAGCACCGCAAGCGAGCCGTCTGCGCGCTTGGTCGCCAGGATAGGGCCATCGCTGGTTTCAAGGCGCGTCTCGCCCAGCTTGTGGAGAAATGAGAAGGTATGTAGCGAAGGGCGCGCGATACCCCATTGATCGATCAAGCCAAAAGTATTGTTGAAGATGCCACTCGGAACGCCGCCCTCTTCAAAGTCGTTGCTGAACGTCCAATAGGACATCGCCTCAGCGAGCCCGATGCAGTTCTTGATGGTGTCGGCAATAAAGGCCGGGTCTTGCGAGCTCCACTCTGTGATCCAAAGCGGAAGGTTGGGCATGGCCGACGAGGCCACCTGGCGCTTTACCTGCTCGACTCCACGGGGTATTACCTGCTCAAACGTATAGAGATTGTCGCGTCCGAAGATATGTTTCTGAGGATCGTTAGGGTAGACGTGAGAGCTTACGAAGTCGAGGGGAACGCCCTTGCTGGAGCAATACTGAATCAGATCGGGGATCCAATCCAGTTGCGCGGTAGAGGGGCCACCGACTTGCAATCGCTTGTCGACGTCTTTTATCGCCAGGGCAGATTGCCGGTACAGCTCAAAGTAGTCAGCCTGAGATCCCGCCCAGAATGCGATGTTGGGTTCGTTCCACACTTCGAACTTCCACCCGCTGACCTCGGCGATGCCGTAGCGTTTTACGCAGTGATCGGTGAAAGCCTGGACCATGCTTCGCCAATCCTGCCAGTTTTGCGGGGGCGAGACATTTCCCTTGTAAGCGAATATCCGGTTGGCGCTGCTGGCCAGGGCCTCGGGCATAAAGCTGAGTTCGACGAAGGGGCGCACTCCATGGTCCAGCATGAAGTCGTAGATCTGGTCGACGTACAGAAAGTTGAATCTGCTCGTCCCCGCGGCGGCTATGCCCATTTCGTCGTCAAATAAGCCGTGACAGCGGACGGACTGCATGCCGGTATCGCGCTGCGACCGCACTAAATCCTCTCGCCATTGCTCGCGCAGGCCGACGACAGTTCGATCGGACCCCATCGCCTTTTCCCAGAAGTGGGGAAGCGCGCCGATTTCGCGGTCCAACTTGAGGGTCAGTTCTGTGGAATCCTGTTGCGGCGGTGGCAGCGCCGCAGCAAAGAGGCGGTTGACCGCCGACCCAGCTGCGGCTAGTCCGGTCCCCGCAATGAGTTCTCGCCGAGTGATCACACTTTCTCCTTTGGTTCGTTTGTTCCCAACTTGTTTAGAACAGGATCTTGAGCGCGAACTGGAATTGTCGTGGATTGAGGTTGGGAACGGTCGATGTAATCGACCCGAAACCGCCGCCGGTGGTCGCGATATCGCCGGGCAACAAGCCGGGCGTGCTTCCGCTCGGAATGGATACGCCTCCAGGAGTTTGCCAGCTTGTAATATTGGCGTTCGGGTTTAAGAAGTTGGGCGTGTTGGATATGTTGAAGCACTCGGCACGGAACTGCGCCGTGAACTTCTCGTTGATAGTGAAATCCTTAAGTAATGACAGATCTGCGCGCCGGGTGTGTGGACCGTGGAATGGATTGTTGCCCTCGTCTCCCAACGTTCCTGCGGGCTGGGGAGTAAAGGCAGCCGGGTTGAGCCAATTGCTGAGGCTCGGGCTGGGTTTCGTTTTATAGTTCCCCGGAGGAATAAGGTCGGGACGATCCGAGGTGATGTTTGGCAGGTTGATCTGCGCGCTGCCGTTTGCATTCGTCCAGCCATCGGTAACGCCGAATGGTTGGCCGGATTGCCAGAAGATGAGAAAGTTTGACTGCCATCCCTTAACCAGCAGCGCCTTGGCGCCAGTGGTGTTTTCTCCGAAGGGCAGCTTGTAGCTCCAGTTCGCTGCAAAGCGATTTCGGATGTCGACGCCGGAATTGCCATAGTCGGCGCGCACATCGCTTGGAATTAATCCGATGGCCGTACCTGCGCCGCTGCCGGCAACCGCGTCGCCCAGACCATGGGCCCAAGTGTAGTTTGCGTTAAAGCCGAGGCCTTTGCTAAATCGACGTTCATAGATTGCTTGCAGCGCGTAGTAGTTGTTGGTCGCCCAGGGCGCGTTCACCGCTACGGCGCCGACGTTGGGAAGAGCGGCGGCGGTGAGAAACGCAGTCGGCGGCGGCCCTTCCGTGGGGTCGTTTGGATAGGGTCCGGTTGGGTATGGCGCGTTAATGTTGCCCTGGAAGAGAAGGTGCCGGCCAAGCTCGCCGATTCCGCCGATGGTGAAGATGTTTCCGGCGATCTCCTGCTGCACCATCAGATTGAACTGATCCACGTAGAGGGTGTTGAAGTTTTTAGTGTTGTAGGTGAGCGAGCCGCTTAGATCCGTAGTGGAACCCATCGTGGGAATTGGTAGAACGGGCCAGGTAAAGCTTCCGAAGCAGGGAATGCAGGTGTTGCTGTACGAATAGGGCGGGTTGGCAACCTGAATCTGATTCTGGATGGCGATCGGATAGGAGCTGATTCCAAAACCGCCGCGCACAACGGTGTGAGTTCCTATGGATTGCGCAAAGCCGACCCTCGGCTGGAAATTCTTGTAGTTGGTGTCTATTCCGATGTGCGGGCTCACAGATCCTGGAATGATGGTCAAGCTGGGATAGTCGAAATTGTCATACCTGTTATGGGCTTCCGTGATTGCGCCATAGACGTCCCATCTCAGGCCAAGGTTCAAGGTCAGAGAGCGCGTCACGCGCCAATTGTCCTGGATGTAGGTTCCATACTCCGAGATGCGGTAACCGGGTTCGATGAGCTGATTCTCCCGGATGTACCCCAACGGATTGCCTAACACTAAGTCCTCGATCGCATTTCCGGAGAGGCCCTCGAAAAGAACAAATCCCAGCCCGAATTGCTGCTGAAAATAATTCAACTGACGCCGGGTAAATTGTGCTCCCATCTTGATGTTGTGTTTCCCGTGGGTGTAGATGACCGAGCCCATGTACTGGAACGTGTTATTGCGATCCAGAATCGGGAGGAAAGGCGAGTCGCCTGGCGCGGCGTAACCACCTGACAAGATATCGAGCGGCATCAGGCCTGTGGTCTGTATCGCGTCCGGGGTGTTGGCGTTCACTACGCCTAAGGAAGTCGATACGTTGTGGCCGTAATTCAAAGATTCAGTGTCGATGACGATGCGCGTATAGCCGGTTTTCAACTCCATGATCAAGTTGGGGCTAAACAGGTGGGTGTAGTCGATCTGCGCGTTTTGCGCCTTGGTGACAGAAGGCCCGGCAAAGCCAAACGGGACGCCGCCCGGAGCGATGGTGAGGCCGGCTTCGGTCACGTCCGGAAAGGCCCCAGGAGCAACGGTGCTCACGTCGTTGTAGGAGTAGCGCCCGAAAAGCTTGTCTCCATTATTGAAGTTCTGATCGACGCGGCCGTCAGTTGAAAAAGCATACTGTGTTTGGTTCGGACCAGAAGCATAGTTGTTTGCAACCGCTCCGGCCGCGCCAGCGTTGGGAAGCGGATACAGCCCCAGGTAGGCTGTTCCTACCGCATTTGCAGCGGCCGCGGGGATCGCCGAGCCCCCGTTGTCGGTGAAATCGTAAACGCCCGTGGGGGTCGCGCAATCGGATGCCAATCCCCGCTCCAGGCAGGTGGGCACCGTGTAGAGAGTCGTCGGCAGTCCCTGAATGACCCGGTTGTCTTCGGCGTCGGCAAAGAAGAATGTTTTGTTTTTCCTGATCGGGCCGCCTACACTGCCGCCGAACTGGTTCTGCCGGTATTCGCTCTTAGGCAGATTGTTGCCGAAGCCATACGACGTGGCGTCGAAGATGTCGTTGCGGAAGAACTCGTAGGCCGAGCCGTGATAGGCGTTGGTGCCCGTTTTGGTGATGATGTTGACCACGGCGCCGGCGTCCCGGCCAGTGTCCGCAGTGAAGGTGTTGGTGTCTACCTTGACCTCGGCGATGGCGTCGATCGATGGGCGGACGCCGATGAACCCCTGCTCGCGTTCATTGTTGTCCATGCCGTCGATCATCTCGTTGTTAAACAGATCGGACTGGCCATTGGCCGAGATGGTCGAGGTTTGCCGCCGGTCGTCGGGGCGTGTACCGGACGAGATGGCGTTAGGCGGGCCCTGGTTTACACCCGCCTGGATGGTCACCAGATTGATGAAGTTGCGCCCGTTCAGCGGCAGGTCCTGAACGGCCTGCTGGGTCACGACGCTGCTGACCGTGGAGCTGTCCGTCTGCAAAAGTGGAGGTGTGGCATCGACCTCGACCGTCTGCTCCACAGTGCCGCTTTGCATCTTTCCGTCCTCACGCAGGCGATCACCCGCCGCGAGAGCCACATTCGCATAGACGACCTTCTTGAAATTGGGGGCCTCGATTTCGACCGAGAAGGATCCGGGCTGCAACAGGTTGAACGTGTAGTCCCCTGCCTCGTTGGACTGCGTGGTTTGTTTGATTCCCGTTCCGAGGTTGGTGAGGGTTATCTTCGCGCCGGGAATTACCGCTCCGCTTTGATCGGTGACGCTCCCTAATATGTCACCGGTTGTTACCTGGGCGAACGCCTTGGGGCCAACCATACCTAAACAGAGGAAGGTGACGAGTAAACCGAGGAATGCCAGTCGAAGGCGAAAAAAGCTACTCGTCCAAATCGTTTCCTGCGGATGACGCAAGAAACTCCTCTCATGCATAGCGACAACGCTACTGGCGGAAGGTGTGAGTTTGCCTGACATTGATGGTCCTCCTGGAGCTGAAAGCTGCCTTAAAAGCCTTGCCGAAGAATCGGTCTGGGTTAAGCGGTGGTTCGGAAATCGACGGGCCTGTTCTTAACGCACGCAAATCCGGTACTCGTAAGCAGGCCCCAAACTTAGTCGCGTAAAGATTTACCTGTATAGGTTCGGTACAGTACTCTCGCACTCAAGCTATTGATTAAAAGATGGTTATTGAGCATTCCCAGCGAGGCGCGAGGGCGTAATATACGGGGGTTTGACGGGAGAAACCTTATGAGAGCTCTTCGGAAAGGGAACTCGGCGTAGGAAGGAAACTCGAAGGCAGGGGAAGATTGCAGGCCGGAGTATCGGGAGGTGGGCCTACCAGGAGGCCTACCAGGAGTAGACGGCGACGATGCGGGGAGCGCCGATGTGGCCGTCGATTACCGTTGTTTTCAAGACAATCTGGAAGTTCTGCTTGTAGGAACGAACGGCATCGGGAAGAGCTCGCGATAGCTCAGGATCGGTCAGGAAATCTCCGACAGCCGCGGTGCCGTGCAACCCCAGGCCTCCACCGGCCAGAATCCAACTTCCTGTGTCCCGATCCATGACGCGTGTGATGATGGCGTAATCGGTGGACGAGTCGCTATAGAGCAATTTGCCGCTTCCCTTCCAATCGCGTTTGTTTGGATTCTGCTCATCCTCGATCCATTCGTCCTTGGTCACCGGGTCGACCTGGACGTGGTAGCGCAGCTTGGAGAGCAGAACGAGGTTCCACACGTTGTCGAAAGCCCCAATTAATACGACTGGGCCGCGGCGAAAGTCTTCGAGGGTGACCGCCGAGGTGTTCGCGAGCCTGAAGGCATGGTCGTGAGACTTCAGCCACCCTGCGAGCCGCGCGGCGACCTCCGCGTCGACAAATGGCGAAACAGGCATCTCCGTTGTGTACATCGGCTTAGGGGGAGGCTGACTTCCGGCGATGATCGGCGCCAGTTTGGATGCCCAATCATCCGGAGCCGACGTCGCGGGGAGCACATCGGCCAGGCAGATGGTGACCGGCTCACGGGATTTCAGGAGGGGAGCCCACAAGAGGTACTGCGTGGATCGGAAGGGTCTTGTCAAACCGGTCCAGAAAAAGGCGGTCAACGCTAAGCACACCAGGCATGCGGCTATCGAAGTCGCAACGAGGATTCGTCCCCGATTTCTGTGCGATAGCGAATCGGACCGTGGGAAGGCTGGTCCAGGAGGCTCGAGAACCGCAGGTTCGGAGACCACATCCCGTAAAGGAACAACATCCGCCTGACGTTCTGGAACGGCCGGCAGCTCCGCCTGGTGTGCTCCAAAATCGAACCGAGGCAAGTAGCTCCCGGGAAGCAGTTGAACGTAGACTTCATGGTGACGGCTGGAGGACTGGTAATACTGCGCCAGCCTTTTCCGGATCTCATTTGCGGTCATCCGAACGATGTTGTCGGTATTGGTATCGTAGTCAGCCTGACGTCCGAAGACCTCGATGCCCAAGGTGCGTTCCTTGAGGCCGCCTTCATCTCCGCCGCTCAGGGCGTGCTCGACGAGCCTGCGAAACAGCGCTACACATCGTCTGCTCTTGTTGAAGGAAGGGTCTGCAAGGATGTGGTCGGCCTCGCTCCAGATGGCGGCCCGCTGCGACGCAGTCCACGGATTCTCTCGTGTCCCTTCTTGAAGTCGCGCCTCACTTAGTTGCAGCATAGCTTGTTCGGCTCGGCAAATTCTTTCGGTCCACGGGTTCCGATCATGGAGCCGGGTGAGATGGCGTCAGCACATGCCATCTGTGCCAGCCGAGGATTGTTGCCATCAGAACATCAAAGGTTGGGAGTGTCAATTTGGTTAGTACTGTACGCATTTTCAGCGAACGTTAACTGCCTCAAAAATCGACTGTTATCGCCGACGATACGGTATACCACTAGACGGCTTCGGCAGTCTCGCTTACGGTGCTGGTATGTTTTATCGAACGGATCTAAAGGACGAGAAGCCGACCAGTGCGTCCAGATGGAGCTCGCTTCTGGCGAGCCCCGTGGCTCGTCCGGCTGCGGCGCCAGGAGCTCTCGCTCCCACCGGCAGCGAGAGAAAGCCAAGAGTGAGTCTTGCGGAAAGTACCTTCCCGGACGTGAGGAGGCACTTTTGAAGGGGCCCTCAGGCTGGTATCGGTGGTGGGTTGCAATCATTTTGCTCGCCTCATTTGCCGCTCTCTTTCACTTTTGCTCGACCGAAAATGTACTTGCCGCGGCGGCAGGCGCATCTGTGAATCCCCCGCTGCAAGAGAATCTGCGGCCACAAGCCGCTCCAACCGTGGCGACCGCCGAGGGACAGCGATTGTTCGCCGGGAACTGCGGTTTCTGCCACGGATCGGACGCGCGCGGCGGAGCAGAGGGGGGACCGAATCTTACGAGATCGGCGATTGCGACCGGCGACCAACAACAATTTGCGACCTTTCTCAAGGCGGGTCGCCCTCCGCGCATGCCGGCCTTCGATCTTCCCGACTCCCAGGTTGCAAGCCTCTACGCCTTCATCAAAGGCCAAACGGACGCCGCCCGCGTATCGGGAGCTTCCGATCCTAACGTGATCCTGGTAGGAGATGCGCGGGCCGGGAAGGCCTATTTTGAGGGAGAAGGAAAATGCGTGAGCTGCCATTCCGTCAGCGGCGATCTGCGCGGCGTCGGAGGCAAGTACACCCCGGAGCAGCTGCAGGGGCGCATGGTGCTGGCGCGAGGCAACGGGGGCTATCCGGGGCTGGCATTTCCCGGGCAGCCGGTATTTGCCGACAAGCCCAGAACTGCCGACGTGACGGTGGGCGGCAAGATTGTGTCTGGAGAGATTGTCAATGTTTCCGACTGCCTGATCACTCTCAAGAGGAGTGATGGAAGTGTGGTTTCCTTCGCGCGAGACGGCGCGAAGCCGTCGGTGACCATCCACGATCCACTCCAGGCCCACATCGATATGCTCCCAAAATGGACCGATCGTAATATGCACGACGTGACCGCCTACCTGGTGACCATCAAATGATGGCAAATCGCATTGTGGCCCTGGCGTTCGTCTTCTTCGCAGCCTCCGCAGGCGCGCAACAGCTATCGGCCGCAGAAGCTGGTTCCAGCGCGCCACCTGTCGACTCGTGGCCGACCTATCACGGCGACTACTCCGGCAGGCATTACAGCACCCTGGGTCAGATCGCGCCCGCCAATGTGAAGGGGCTCAGCCTGGCGTGGATCTATCGTGCACCAACTAATACTGAGGGAGCGATTACCGGCGGCACTCCCCCTCCGCCGCGTCCAAATGGTGGAGGGATGCCGGCGGGATTTGCCGCCTTTTTTCGCAACGTGACGATTAAGTCGATCCCGCTGCAGAAGGACGGTGTTCTCTATTTCACATCGACCAACAATGTCTACGCCGTCGACGCACTCAGCGGCATGGAGCGCTGGCATTTTATCTGGCAGGGCCGCGGTGCAATCGGCAACCGCGGGGTCGGGATAACCGGCAACGAGCTCTTCTTCGAAACCGCAGATAATCATTTGGTTTCGCTCGAGGTTGCTACCGGCAGGGAGAGGTGGGAAAAACCCCTGGCAAGCAGCGACTCAACCAATTTCTCCACGACCGCCCCGGTCATCGTCCGAAATCATGTGATCCTCGCGGTCGGCGGGGATTCGCGCCCGAACCCGACATGGGTGGAATCGCGAGATCCGGAGAGCGGAGAGCTGCAATGGAAGTGGAATGTAACGCCCAGCGCAGGCGAGCCCGGAATCGAAACGTGGCCCAACGAACAGGCTGCTGCTTTGGGGGCGGGCGCTCCGTGGCAGCCTGTGACGTATGATCCGAAGCTCAACCTGATCTATGTCCCTACCGGGAATCCCACGCCAACTTTCAATGGAAAAGGCCGTGAAGGAGACAATCTCTATACTTGTGCGGTCGTTGCCTTGAATCCGGATACGGGCAAGATGGCCTGGTACTACCAGATTTCACCGCACGATACTCACGATTGGGACTCCACCCAGGTGCCGACGCTCATCGACGCCGACTACGAGGGCCATCCGCGGAAGATGCTGGCTATCGCGGCCCGCAACGGCTATTACTTCCTTCTGGATCGCACCGATGGAAAGATGCTCGCAGCGAAGCCGTTCATTCCGACAGCGAATGCATACAAAGGCGTCGGACCCAATGGTGAACTGGTTCCCGACAAGGACAAAGAACCTTCCGTCGGAGGTACACTTGTTTCCCCGGACTCAGACGGGGCCTCGAACTATCCCGCGCCTTCCTACGCCCCGAACACGGGACTCTACTATGTGAATGCGACCACCTCTTACAGTCTCTACTACCTCGCTCCAGACAAGCGCGACCCGACCGGGTTTGGAAGAGGAAGCGAGTACCACACGGGACTCTTTGACTCGTCGCTGCTTGCGATGGATTTCGCCACCGGAAATGTGAAGTGGGAACACAAATATCCCGAAGCGGCTGGCTTCTGGTCGAGCACTTATCCAGGAATGCTCACAACAGAATCGGGACTGCTCTTTACCGGAAATCCCTCGGGGGACTTTATCGCCTATAACTCACGAACCGGTGAGAGCCTGTGGCATGCCCATTTAGGCGCGGTTGTATCGAATACTCCAGAAACTTATCTTCTCGGGGGAAAGCAGTATGTCGTCATCGCTTCGGGCGACGGACTGTTCGCGTTCTACCTGCAATGAACTGCTCCGGCTTTGGCAACTTGAACGAGGCCGGTGACTAGGAGTGCACGAAGCGAACTCACAAATCTTGTGCGAAGAGATAAGGAACCGCATCGATGAAGATCAAGACGAAGCTCGCAGCGCCAGGATGTTTCGTGCTGATACTTCTGGCATTGGGCATGCCCCTGCCGGCCGTGTCGCAAACAGGGATACCGGAGGGATTTACTCCGCAGTTTGACGGGAAGGACATCAAGGGGTGGCATTTCAGTCGGACAAACCACCACGGAAGCACAGGCATCGCCCTGGTTGAGAACGGAGAGGTCGTGTTGAAGCAGCATCCGTACGGTCAGGGCGGCCTGCTGATAACCGACAAGGAATACAAGAACTTCGAGCTCTACCTGGAAGTGAAGGAAATGTGGGGCTGCAACAGCGGTATCTTCCTGCGCTCCACTGAAGGTGGCTCGGCTTATCAGGTTGAACTCGACCAGGCAATGGGGAACGCGAATCTACTCGGCGAGTTACTGCCGCTTAGCAAAGGCGCCCGCGCAACAGACATAGCCAAGGTTTGGAAGACGGACGACTGGAATTCTTTTCGGGTCCGGATGGAAGGCGATAGCCCCCACATTACGCTCTGGGTGAACGGTGTGCAGATGTGGGATGTCCAGGAGCCAACAAACGACAAGATCGCGGGAGAAACCTCAGGGCACATTGGGCTCCAGCTTCACTGGGGATCGACCTATGAGCCGAAGGAGGCCAAAGGGTTCCTGATGTCATTCGCCTGGAAGCCCGATGCCGAATATCGATTTCGCAACGTTGCGATCAAGGAGCTGCCATGAGGTATTCATTCTTAGTGGTGAGTTCGATCGTCCTTTGCTCGATTGTGGGCGTTGCGCAAGAGAGCGCGCCTTCCGAGCCTGTGACGAACAGCATCGGGATGGAATTTGTTTTAATCCAGCCAGGTTCGATGCAGGTAGGGGTCTTCAGGCCGGAGTGCCCCAATCCGAACGCTCCGCCGCTGACATTTCCCAGCGCGCCGGTACGCAAAACCGACGGAACGGCGACTGGCATCGCAACGGCGCCGCGCCCGGCAGTGCCCGCTCGCGACCCTCGCGCCGCATGGACGCCGGCCGACTACGCAAAGTGCGCGGAACTGGTCAAACAAGACACAAGCGACGGTTTCCCGGTAAAGATCGAGCAAGCCATATTTCATTGGCAAATATGAAGTGACCCAGGGCCAGTGGCAAAAGGTCATGGGGAAGAATCCGTCGATCTTCCAGGGCGACAAGGTTACTGACGATGCGCAAAAACACCCCGTCGAAAACGTTACCTGGAAAGATGCGCAGTCCTTTGTCAGGAAACTCAACGCCCTTGAAAAGACAGATGCCTACAGTTTGCCCAGTGAGTTCCAATGGGAATACGCGTGCCGAGCAGGTGGTTCCGGACAGCAAAGTTGGGCGTACATACGGCAAACTGCCGTTGAGGGCGTTGCAGGATTCGGTGCGGGCGCCGCGACTGGCGCGCAGGCCGCCAAGCGTCCAACGACATCCGTGGTCGGATCGAAGCAGCCCAATGCCTGGGGTATCTATGACATGTTGGGAAATGTCTGGGAGTGGGTGGACGACCCATACAACGGAAAGATTTTTGCCGATCCAGTTCCCGCGAAGTCGGGCCCTGAGCATGTGCTCAAAGGCGGCGGATTTCTCTCCGATGTCAAGAATACGATCTGTGCTACCCACGGGGCGGGGCCGGGAGATCGTTGGGATGTGGGCTTCCGCGTTGTCAAGGAAGCCAGGTGAGCTTACCGCAAATGCCTCAGGCGTGGATCAACGCTTCGCACAGCTCTCCGACCACCTCCTGCACATGCTGCTTGGTAAGGAGCTTTGGGCGGAAATGACTTTCTAGAATGACCGCGCTCAGAATGGCCCCCATCACGGCCAGGCGTCTTTCTGCCGCGGCACGGGCAGCCTTGTCGAGGTTTGCGCCGAATAAAGACACGACAAAGTCTTTGCCCGAGGACTTGAATAACAGGTCAAACATGTTTTCAAGTTTCTCCCGTGATTCCGGGCGACGCAGCGCATAGAGCTTGAACTCGAGCATGAGAGTGCCCCAGGTGTGATCGCTGAGTTGAGCGGTGAGCCAGCGCTTGAAAATTCCGGGCCTCGCGGCAATATCGGGCTCGGCCTCAATGGCTTGCCGGATAGCGACGAACCTGGTGAGCACGCGGTGCTCCATCAAAGCGAGGAATAAATCTTCTTTACTGGCGTAATGGGCGTAAATAGCCCCGCGAGTATAGCCGGCGCGCGCGGCAACGTCCTCCAGCTGCGCGCTTTCAAAGCCGCGTTCTGAAAAGGTCGCTTCGGCAGCCGCAAGTATCTTTGCCTGGGTCTCCTCGGTCCGCACCTGGTGCTTGTTTCTTGCTTTCTGAATCGCTGTGGGCATTCGCCATCCTCTTGACAAATTCTACCAATGATTCAATGATAATACATACACGTATGTATCTATTTAAGATCGCCCGAAAAAGGCGCGACTACCTCGGCGCACACCGTCACCAGTCCGGGTTGACTGTCTTCGTGATTCTCGCCATGTCCACAGGGGGCGCATGGGCGCAGGGTCCGCAGTCCGGCTCCGAAACGCGCGCTACACAGCTTCCGCTGTCGGGACGCCAACAGACGGGCAGCGCGGTGCAGCAGTCCGCTACACCCCCGACTGGGTCCAGTGTCAACACATTGAATACTCAAATCAGCGTTCAGGGCGCCTACTCAGGCAGCGCGCTCGATCCAAATGCGCCGGCAGGGTCGATCACGCTGACACTTGCCGACGCAGTGCGTCGCGGTCTTGATTTCAATCTTGGCAAGATTGGCGCCGATGCGGCTTCGCGACAGGCGGAGGGCCAACGGCTTGCCGCCCGCTCCTCGCTCTTGCCGACAATCAGCGCAGGTCTTTCGGAAAATTCGGCCAAGATCAATCTCGCAGCCGAGGGGTTCAGCGCGAGCGCTTTCGGAGATCCTTCCCTCAATTTTCCGACGGTGGTGGGGCCTTTTCACTATTACGACATGCGTGGATCACTGCAGCAAACTTTGATGGATTTCACCGCACTTCACAATTACCGTTCGGCGCGGCAGTCTTCCGACGCCGCCAACTTCGACGCGCGACAGGCGCGGGAGGAGGTTGTGCTGGCCGTCACCGGAACATATCTGCAGTTGATGGCAACGACGGCCCTCATTGAAGAACAACGCACTGAGGTGCAATACGCGGAGGCGAGCTATAAACAGGCGCGTGCACAGGCCGATGCGGGAAACAAAGCGCCGATCGATGCAAATCGCAGCCAGGTGGAGCTGCAGACCGAACAGCAGCGGTTGCGCTCGCAGCTTGGCGACATGCAGAAGCAGAAGAATACGCTGGCGCGCTTGATCGGCCTCCCGCTGGGACTGGAAATTAACGTTGCCGAGAAACTGGAGGCGCTCCCATCTGACACCGCATCCGTAGACGAACTGGTCCGGCGTTCTTTGACGCTGCGGCAGGACCTCAAGTCGGCGGAGGCGCAACTGCGCGCGGCAGAAGAAGCCCGCAAAGCGGCTGGCGCCGAACATCTGCCTTCGGCCAATTTTAACGGCTACTACGGGATGGAGGGGGTCAACCCCAACACTGGCAATGGCGTCTATCAGGCTTCAGTGGCTCTGAATATTCCGATCTTCAACGGCGGACGAATTCACGCAGATACCGTGCAGGCCGATGCGGTCGTCTCGCAACGCAGGGCAGAGCTTTCCAATGAGCGCGGGGCCGTCGAGCTCGATGTGCGGAACGCGTACATCGACCTGACCGTTGCCAACGATCAGATCGGTACGGCCGAGAGCAACCGGAAGCTTGCCCTCGCAACCCTGCAACAATCGCAGGACCGCTTTGCGGTTGGCGTGGCGGATTCCGTGGAAGTGGTCAATTCTCAGGAAGCGTTGGCCGCCGCCGACCATGATTACGTCAGCAGCCTGTTTTCACAGAACCTTGCCCGAATCTCTTTGGCGCGCGCGATGGGTGAGGCCGAGAAAGACTTTTCTGAATTATTCCAAGGGAGTAAGTAAATGAGCGTAGAAACCGAGACGGAAACGGAGACTCCACCGACCCAGTCGGCAACAGATCAACCTGATTCTGCTTCTGCAACCGATGGTCAGGCACCGGCGAAGCGCAGGCGGGCAAATCCAGTCGTTATCGGGGCGATCGTATTCGTGCTGCTCGCCATAGGCATCGGCTGGTACCTCTATGCCCAGGGCTATGAGGATACGGATGACGCCCAGGTCGACGGGCATCTGAACCCGATCGCCTCGCGCATCGACGGCACGATTACGGCTGTCCATGTGGACGACAACCAGGCCGTTCAGACAGGCCAGTTGCTGGTGGAGCTGGATCCCAACGATGACCAGATCGCGCTTCAACAAGCCCAGGCGCAGCATGATCAGGCGGAGGCGCAGCTGCATGCTTCGCACCCCAACTTGCCCATCACGCAGATCAGCAATCAGAACGATCTGACCTCCCAACAGGCTGAGGTCATCGCCGCCGAGGCCACGCTTGCCGCAGCGCAGCATGATCTCGACAGCGCGGTCGCCAAACTGAAGGAGTCGCAGGCGGTGAGCGATCGCAACCAGGCGGACTTTGCCCGCTATCAGACTCTGTATGACAAGCAAGAGGTTTCGCGAGCTGACTACGACCAGTACAAATCGACTGCGGCAGCGCAGCTGCAGACGGTTGCGGCGAACCAGTCCGGCGTCGCTTCGGCACAGAAGACGGTAGAGCAGCGCAAGGCCCAGCTCGCACAGCAGCAGAGCAAGCTGCGGCAGACCGAGAGCAGCGCGCCGCTCCAGGTCGCTATCAGAGAGGCGGACATCAAGAGCCAGGAGGCCAATGCGGAAGCGACCCAGGCAGCGCTCGAACAGAGCCGCCTCAACCTTGGCTATACGCATATCACCGCTCCGGTCTCTGGAGTCATTACGCAACGCAGTGCGGAAATCGGCGCACGCATCTCCAAAGGCCAGCAGCTCTTCATGATCGTTCAGACGGACGATCTATGGGTGACTGCCAATTTCAAGGAGACGCAGTTGTCGCGGATGCGCCCCGGCCAACATGTGCGTATTCACGTCGACGCGCTCAGCGACGATTTCGACGGAACGGTCGAGAGCATGCCCGCGGTTACCGGCTCACGCACCAGCGTGTTGCCGCCGGAGAATGCGACGGGCAACTACGTCAAGGTGATTCAGCGTCTTCCCGTGCGCATCCGCTTCAGCAAAGGGCAGAAGGACCTGGACAAGCTGCGGCCGGGCATGTCGGTCGAGCCGAAGGTACATCTGGACTAATCCATGGCTGACGCGACGGCAATGACAAATCCCGGCTCGGCAACAGGGCGACCGCTCATCAATCCGTGGGTCGTGGCGATGACGGTGACTCTGGCTACGTTCATGGAGGTGCTCGACTCCTCGATCGCCAACGTTGCGTTGCCGCACATCGCCGGCACACTCGGCGCCAGCACCGAAGAGAGCACCTGGGTCATCACCAGCTATCTGGTCTCAAGCGCCATTGTGCTGCCGATGAGTGGCTGGTTATCGAATGTGATCGGCCGCAAGCGCTTCTATATGTCCTGCGTTGCCATCTTCACCATCAGCTCATTCCTATGCGCTCTCGCTACGACTCTGCCTATGCTGATCTTCTTTCGCATCCTGCAGGGCGCGGGGGGAGGAGGTCTGCAGCCGAGCGAACAAGCGATTCTCGCGGATTCCTTTTCTGCAAAGATGCGCGGCATGGCGTTTGCCATCTATGGAATGGCGGTCGTTGTCGCGCCCGCGATCGGTCCGACGCTTGGCGGCTGGATCACGGATAACTACAGCTGGCACTGGATATTTCTGATCAACGTCCCCATCGGCATCGTCTCGCTGCTGCTTACTCAGCGTGTTGTCCATGATCCGGCATATCTGCGGAACATGGTGAAGTCCGCTATCCGCGTCGACTACATGGGCATCAGCCTGATCGTTGTCGGCGTCGGCTTTCTGCAATATGTGCTCGACAAGGGGGAAGAGCAAGACTGGTTCTCTTCGCGAGCGATTCTGGTTTGCTCCGTCATCGCGGTCGTCTCCCTGATAACGCTGTTCATTCGCGAGGTCACGCACAAGCATCCGATCATGGATTTGCGGCTGCTCGCCAATCGGAATTTTGCAACTGCCGTGCTCTTCAGCTTTATTCTCGGAATGGTGCTGAACGGCAGCACCATCCTGCTGCCTCAATTCCTGCAGAACGATCTCGGCTACACCGCGCAGCAGGCCGGCATGGCGCTCTCGCCCGGGGGGATCGCGCTCGCCTTCATGATGCCGATTGCGGGAATTCTCGCCACCAAGTTCGACCCTCGAGTGATCATTGCCGTCGGCTTTGCCCTTACGTCCTTCGGGCTCTTCCACGTGACAAACATCTATCTTGGCGTCAGTTTCAGCACGATGGTTACTTACCGGATTATCCAGGTGATCGGGATTCCGCTGATCTTCATCCCCATCAGCACGCTCAACTATGTCGGGATACCGCAGGACAAGTTCAACCAGGTATCGGGTATCAGCAATTTCACACGTAATATTGGCGGGGCCATTGGCGTTTCTTTACTGAATAACTTCATCACCCGCCAGGGCCAGTCCCACCGGACCGCCCTCGTCGCGCACACCAACCACGCAAATCCCTTCTTTGAGCGGCAACTCAATGCAATGACGCAGAACTTGATTTCCATGGGGGCGAGCGCCAGCGAAGCCTCGCACCGGGCCCTCGCGCAGCTTTCCGCGCAGGTCGATTTGCAGGCGAACGTGCTCGGCTTCGTCAACGCGTTCTGGGTGCTTGGCTTTCTGGTGATGTTCCTGGTGCCGCTGCCTTTCATCATGAGACGGCCGAGCCCGGAGGAGACGAAGGCCGCTGCAGCCGCGCACTAGACGGCTTAGTGGCGGATGCGACGGGACATTGCAGAGTGTAATTCTGCAGCAAAGTAGTCATGGGAAATTTGCGACGGTGTGAGTGAGTGAATTAGTTCTGTCGCCTCTTCTATGTTCCCGGCTCCCCCTGCGGCGGCGCGTCTCTCCGGAGATGAGCTTGCCATCGGCTTCGGTCAGGTTACCGGAGAATGGAACCAATGCCGGCACAGATGTTGAGGCGGATGCCGCGAGGGGCACGGGCTGGGGGTTGACGATCTGGGCGATGCATGGTTCGATCTCGCGAAAAGCGCGGCGGTCGCAACCAGGGCAAAAGAGAGTCTGCGAGAGATCATGGGCTTCTCCTAAAATGGCTTCACTTGCTTTAACGACGGAAAAGGCCAGACCCTCTCATGTGCGCGATTTTTTTTCTGACTTCGGGAAACAGGTACGCCCGGACAGCGAGATGGCGTCCGGCAGTTAGCCACTTTGCTATCTGGCTGCGATGTGAGTTGGCGCAGACCGGTGCGAGGCGAGCTGAGATCCGTTCCAATTTGAGGCTGAGTTCCAATGAAGATCCATCAGGTCAAAAACAGGGGACACTTGGGCTTGCGCGAAGCTGATCCGGCACATCGTACGCGTATCGCACACGGGGACAGTAAGCAGACTTTAATCGGCCGCCAGGCAAAGCCGGTTTAGATTGCTTCAATCCCGCCCGATCACCCACGCGTAGTAAGCATTTTCCGGATCTGCGGACTGGACGCCCGCGATCGATCGCTGCCAAGTCGCTTCGTCGTGCTCATATGCCGCCAATCCGGCCGCATAAAATTCCATCAACACCACGCGCTTCTGCTTCACCTCCAACCGAAGCGCATCGTCGGCCCCTTCCATCGGAACAGCAGTCTTCAGCGCCAGCATGTCAGGGAGTACCCGCGTGATCTCATCCGGACGCACCCATGGACCATACTCCACGCGGGCCGGTCATCCGTCACCGGCTTTGCGTCAGCCGCAAACTTTTTTCGATAGCAAATCGCCAATAGTCTGGGATGGTCATACGCTGGTAGAGCGATTAAAGGATTTTCGTAAGGACTTGCTGCGAAATCGCTCGCAGAACTGCTCGTCGCCTTCGCTTTCCACGTTGAATCCGGTCCGTAGCACTACGACCGGCATAAAGGACTCGCTTCGCGGGTAGCATTAGCGTCGCTAGTTTCGACTGACTTTAATGTTCAAGCCGTCCCTCAGCTTGAGCCGGGCAGTTCAAATGCAGAAATCCAGCTGCTACAGTAGCCTCTAGCCTGGCATGAAACCGCTCGTCCTCAAATTCGTGGTCTCCATAACAATTGGCCTCATCGCCGTGACAGCGTTCGCTTTCCCGGTGCTGGCCGCTCCCGCTACGCCCGCGGGTCAAAAGGACGCCCCCACCGTCCAATCCGCATCCATCAGCTTTGAGAACCGCCAGATCGCCATTTTGCGTTCTCCATTAGCCGGAGCCTCCCCGCAGGCCCGCGCCGATGAAGCGGCCAGGCGGATCGGTGAACTTCCCCTCAATATCCGGGCGCACGATATTGTCGCCGCAACCATTACCGTAGCCGACGAGCGTGGCATTGCCTTTCTCTACGACGGCCGCTCTCTCTTCTTCATCGGCAGCGATGATCTGGACGCAGTCTCCGGAGAGACGATTGAGCAGGTCTCGGAGCACGTTCTTCAGAACCTCGACGAGGCGCTCTTGGCTCGCGAATCGGAGCGCCGCTGGCCGGTGATTCGTTCTGGCCTGCTACTGACATTCGTCGGCCTGCTCATCGTCATTCTCGCGAACTTCTTGATCTGGAGATTCTACCGTTGGCTTAGCTCCAATCTTCGCGGCATAGAGAAGTTCTTCTCCAACGGCCTCAAGCTCTTCGGCGCAGATGTCCTTCCGCCCATCCTCAATATCACGCGATCTTTTTTCAAGCTTATCGCCTGGGTCTTCACCCTAGCTGCAATTTACTCATGGTTAGGCTTCTCGCTGCGAAGTTTTCCGTACACCAAGCCTTGGGGAGACCAACTCGGCGGCTACGTCTTCGCGCTCTTTCAGAGCTTCGGCCACGCCACACTGCTCTCGCTCCCCGGCATTCTCACCGTCCTTATCATCTTCGTCATCGCCCGTTTCATCGCCCGCATCGGTCGCGCCTTCTTCAAGCAAGTCGCCACCGGCAAGATGCGCATCTCCTGGATGGACCCTGACGTTGCTCACGCCACGGAGCGGATTTTCACCGCGGTTGTCTGGATCTTTGCTGTAGTCGTCGCCTACCCCTACATCCCCGGCTCAAGCACCGACGCCTTCAAAGGAATCAGCGTACTCTTTGGCGTCGTCATCTCCCTCGGTTCAACCGGAGTCATCAACCAGATCATGAGCGGACTCTTCGTCGTCTACTCCAAGGCGCTCAAAACCGGCGAGTGGGTAAAGGTCAATGAAATTGAAGGCGAGGTGCTCGAGGTCGGGCCGCTGGCCGCGAAGGTGCGTACCGTCGAGGGTCAGCAAGTAACGATTCCCAACTCGATCCTCGTCAGTACTCAGACCACCAACTATACCCGCCTCGGCGGCCAAGAGGGCCCCATTGCGAGCACCACCGTCACCATTGGATACGACGCACCCTGGCGTCAGGTCCACGCCCTGCTGCTGCTCGCCGCCGAACGCATTGCCCATGTCCGCAAGACGCCCGCGCCCTACGTCCTGCAGCGACAGCTATCCGACTTCTATGTCGAATACACCCTTGTCATCCGGCTCCTGCACGAGAAGCTGCGCATCGAAACCCTCTCCTATCTCCACTCCAGTATTCAGGATGCGTTCAACGAATTCGGCGTACAGATCATGTCGCCGCACTTCATGGTGCAGCCCCAACACAACATGGTCGTTCCGCCAGATAAGTGGCACCAAGCGCCTGCCGAATCTGATCCGAGTGCGCCTGAAAAGTAAAGAGAATTAGCCCAAACAACCAAGAAGGCATTTCTCGGTTGAGGCGGCGGCAAGGATTCAAGGGCATCGCCTTGCGAGTAACCAGCGAGCACTTCTCTTCAATCTAAAATCGTGACGCTCGCCTTTTCGCCAAATATCCCTCGGAGAAACTAAGCGATATGCATACTCCTCACGCCGCCCTAGAAGAAGTATTACTGCAAATAGAAGGCAAAGAGATTCTCTCCCGACCCGATGATGATGTATTGTTTGCCGTCCATCATGAAGGTTTCGGGGTTGTTGGAGACGAGCGAGCCGAGTGGCGCGTGCCAGAGGCTTTTGCCTGTCTTCGCGTCGTAGGCGATGAAGTTGCCGGAGGGATCTCCCGCGAAGAGCAGGCCGCCTTCGGTGCTCAACATGCCCGGAAACGTGGAGTTGGGGAAGCCGACTATCTGTGGGTACTCATGCTTCCACTTCACGCTGCCTGTTTTGTAGTCGACTGCCTGGAGCTCGGAGGCGTAGAGGCCGCCGTGATATTCGATGCCGCGTCCGAAGCCGGTTGGCTGGGTTGGATCGGGCGGGAGGTAGAAGATGCTGTGTGCTGCGGTCGAGTTGAAGTAGAACAGGCCGGTATTTGGATCGTAGGATGGCGCCGGATAATTTGTGGCGCCGTCGGAGGTAGGCGCGACCAATACGCCTCCCAGTGACGGCTCCTTTTCTTTGTCAGGGATGAGGACACCGTTGGCGTCTACGCCCTTATATCCGTTGGCTAAGGAGAGGAACTGCTTCACCACCAGACTTTTGCCGGTGGTTCGGTCGAGGAGAAAGTAATAACCGTTGCGTTGGGCTGTAGCCAATAGCTTCCTGGGTTTGCCGTCAACGACGTCATCGATGAGCACGGGCGTTTCGGTGGAGTCCCAATCGTGAGTGTCGTGGGGGGAGAACTGGTAGTACCACGCCATCTTTCCGGTGTCGGGGTTCAGGGCGACGACCGAACAGGTGTAGAGGTTGATTCCTTCGCGGCTCAAGCCGTTGTAGGAAGGCGTGGGGTTTCCGGTCGTTACATAGATAAGGTTCAGCTCGGGATCGTAGGTGATCGGCTGCCAGGGGCCACCTGCTCCGAGAGAGGAGGCGTGTTCGTTTGGCCAGGTCTCGATGCCCGGTTCGCCTTTGGAGGGCGTGACGTACCATCTCCACTGCAACTCGCCCGTGTCGGGATCGCGCGACTCTACCCATGTGGCGTTTCTACCGGAATCGCCGCCCACGCCGAGGATAACGTGATTGCGGATGATGACCGGGGCTGAGGTGGAGAAGTTTGCCGCTTTGTCCGGAGCGAGCGGCTTGTTCCAGCGTTCTTTGCCGGTCTTTGCCTCGAGGGAGACGATGTTGTTGTCGGGCGTTTCGAGGTAGAGCCAGTCGTTGTACATGCCCATGCCACGGTTGCCGATTGCGCCGCGGCCCTGCCAGACGTAGTGCCAGATCTCCTTGCCGGTGCGCGCGTCTACAGCGTAGGCATTGCCGGGCGTCGAGAAGTAGAGGACGCCGTCGACCGCGAGAGGCACGGACTTGATGGTTGCGCCCCATCCGCCGCCGCGCCGGGGAGGCCCGGGCGGCGGCGGGGTGCCGCTGATGATCGCGCCCTCTGTGGAGGTGTTGACCCGATAGATCCAGGCGAGGGAAAGACCCTTCACGTTAGTCGTATCGATCTGCTTCAGGGTGCTGAAATGGCGGCCGGAAAAATCGCCGTGATAGGTCGCCCAGGCATTGACTGCGGGCTTGCTGAGCTCAGAGACAGAGGTTGGCGATTGGCCGAGGAGAGCCTGCGAGCCGAGGAGAATGCATAGAGCGCCCAAGGCGCTGCGGTTCTTCATTTCACGGTCACCAGGTATGCGGTCAGGTTGTGCATGTTTGTGTCCGTCAGCTTGGGGATCATATCGATATGTGCCTGGAGAGGATCGTGAATGACGACCTTGGGCACGTCGCCATCTCTGGTGAAGGTATGGAGCGCTCCAGTCGCGTCTCGAAGCGAGATGTCGTAGTCCGAGATGGTGACGATCTGGCCCTCGATGGTCTGACCGGAGGCCTGGGTGACGGTGACCCTGCGCGGGGCGTCGCCTTTGTGGGGTTCCACGTTCCAACTGAATCCTGGATAGCTTCCTTGAGCTCTTGGAAGCACGATGCGGCCCTGGAGAACGATGGCATCGTACTTCGAGCCGATCCCCTTGAAATCCCCGGTGACGGAGTGGCAACGGGAGCAACCTCCAGCGCCATTGAAATAGGCCTCGCCCTGCTTTGCGTCGCCAACGAGGATGGCCCTCGGATCGCCTCCGAGCCCGTGTGCGTTGGCGTCAATCTGCGAACGCAGGAAGGCCGTGATCTCTGTGACTTGCGCGTCAGGCAGATTGAAGGGAGGCATTCTCGGAGGGCGGCCGACTTTGAGAAATGCGATCAATTGCTGGCCGCTCATGTCCGCGTTTACTAATGCGGAGCGAGTGAGGTTGGGGCCGCCCTCGGCGCCTCCGCGTGCATCGGAGCCGTGGCAGAAGCTGCAGTTGGTAACGAAGGTGTCGCGGCCCTTGTCGATAGGTGAAGTCGCGGCTGAAGTGGGGGCTGCAGCATTAGGGGCCGTGGCGTTCGGAGGAGAAGCCGCTTGGTTGTTTGCTTGTGCGGCTGCTACGACGCGCAAATTTGCTGGAGCATTCGAGATAGACATCCAAGCCAGCAGAATGGCTCCAACTGCTGCAAAAGCGGTGACGAAACGGATCACTCTCTTCCTCGCTATGTTGTTTGAGTAGACCAGACGACTCAACCCCCGCCAATGTTTCGTTTGCGATGCTGCTTTATCCATAAGGCTAGGCGGTAATTCCGGCTTTCTTTAAGACAGCTCTTGTGCGGTCGAGGGCGGCCTTTGCGGCTTGCTCTGGCGTCCAGGTGTCAGGAGCGCGGCCGAGGACCTCGGGGGTGATGCCGTCCTCGTATCCGATCTTCTTGAGAGCTTTGAATATGTCTTTCAGGTCGATGATGCCTTCGCCGGGAAAGAGCCGCATGTTATCCCGGACATCCTCGGGTGGCATCTGCTTCGCATCCGAGATGTGTACGGTGACGATGCGATCTTTTCCCGCCGATACGATTTCCGCGATCGTGCTGCCGGAGAGGTACCAATGCCAGGTGTCGAGAACGAGGCCCCAGTTGGGGCCGGCCTCTTTGCAGAACTCGATCAGCTCCGGCTCCGTCACCATGAACTCGTACTTTCGCCTCGTCCGAAAATAGAGTGGGCCGAGAAATTCGATCCCAACCCGGATTTTGTGGCGGTTGAGAACCTCTGACATAGCCTGCGCGCGATCGAGAGCGATCTTTCGCAGTTCGTCTTTTGGGGTGTCGGTTGCGGGCGGCATCACCAGCATGCCGCGAGGGCAGTCGACCGCAGCGGCAAAGGCGCAGATCTCGTCGAGACGGGTCATGGATTTCTGGAAGGCGGCTTCGTCGTTGGCGAAAGGGTTCACGGGCATGCCGAAATATCCAGGTCGGAGCTTTAAGCCGGAATAGAGCGCGCGGGTTTTTTCGACGCCGTCCTGCATCGCTGATTCGAGGGACATTTCGACGCCGCCGTATCCGAGTTTGGCTGCTAGTTGCGCCATCTCTTGTCCACGACATTCGGGGGGGTGGAAAGTTGGCGCGGGAGCGACCGCTACTCCATTTGAGCCAGGGAGCGCTGCTGCTCGGGCTGTAGAGCCAACCGCGTACCAGCCCTGCTGATAGTTCAGGGAGATAAACATGTTCTTACGCGGGCTTGCCTTAGCCTCGTCGCAGGCGCCGAGCAGGCTGATCGCTGCCGCTGCCATTGTTGTGGTTTTCAGAAACTCCCTGCGATTTACCGCGGACGCCGCTTTCATGGATGCTCCAGATTAGATCGGACAATCTCCAATCGCTATTCCTAAATGAAGACTTTACCGCGGTAAGACCAAAGCTGGCTCTCGGGCCATTCTGAATAAGAAAGATGCCCCATACCCGCCGGGCCGCGATGACAAAAAAGGGGCGGCTGTGAGCCGCCCTTGGGAGGTGGTACCTGTAAAACGTCTTAGAAGTAGTACTTCAAAGCCAGGGTGACAAACCGAGAGCCAGTCTTGAATGCAGGCGCCCCGGTGACCGACGTGCTTTGGTTGGTCGGCGCGATGGAGACCACGTTAAGACCGGCGCAGCTACCGCAAGTTGCAGGAGTCGTTTGCTGGAAGTTCAGCGCATTATCGCTGTTGTTGGCCAATCCGAACTGACCGAGCGGGTGGTTGAGCCAGTTGGTCGCGGAGGCCTTGAACTGGATGTACTGGGTGTCCGTGATGTGGAAGCTCTTGTAGATACCAAGATCGCTATCCCAGTAGTTGGGTAGCCTCATATATGGATAGTTGGTCGGCCCCTGCTGCCCATAGGCCGGGGTAGTGAAACATGCGGGGTTGAAGCGCATCCCTTGTTTGCCGTCTCCGCTTGCAACCTTGTGGAGCCCGGAGAGCGGATTGCAAGTCAGCGCTGGTATCAGATCGTTATAAGCATTCGAACCGAACCAGGTCGAGGTGTTGACCGAGGTGGAGACCAACCCGTTCGGCATCTTGATGCTGTTGTCCGGCAGATCGGGGTGCGCGACTGTCGGCACGGTGAGCCCGCTCGCATAGATCGCGTTCATATTGGCGGAAAGATTCCATTGCAGCGGTGCGCCACTCTGAAACGCGTTATAGCCGGAGACCTGCCATCCGTTGACTGCTCCTCCAGCCAACTTCATTCCCAAACCGTCTCCGTGGATCGGGCTGGGCAACTTCCAGTTGTAGGTGAAGTTCAGTATGTTGGTATGGTCATACGCCAAAGGTCCGTAATCGTTCCGCGGGTTGAATGGGTCAATGCCCGTGCCGTTGCCGGCGCCGTTGTTGGAACCGCCATCGCGAACACCCAGCACTTTGCCAAAGGTGTAGTTGGCCACAAAGGTCACTGGGCCGGACTGCTTCTGAACCGAAACCTGAAGCGAGTTATAGTTTTGCCACGCCAGATGGGTCAAGAGGTAGAAGTTGCCATATTGCTGCAGCGGACGGAAATCGTTGGCGTTGTAGGTCGGCGTGTAAGCCCCGGGGTTGTTTTCACAATAGATGCTCTGGTTGGCAGGGTTTGTCGTCGAGCAACCCGGAGCGGACGGCGAGACATACTTCCCGTAACCAGGGCTGTTTGGGTTGGGGTCGAGCGCGAAAAGCCCCCCGGGGGAAACGTTATTAAGGTTGTAGAGGTTGCTGTTGCTTCCGTCGAGATATTCATTAGCGCTGCGGTTGCCAATGTACGACACCTCGAAGACCGTTCGCCTGGGCAGCGCCTGGGAGACGGTCGCGTTCCAGTTGTTGGTGAAAGGCGCGCGGTTGTCACCCTGCTGCATCGCGTAGACGGTGTTGTAGGAACCAACGCCGTTCTGGTTGACGCTGGAAGGAGGAGTGAAATTGGCGATGCCGGTGTACCCGTTGAAGACCGTAGGGGTTGTGTATTGGAACGAGCCGGCCGGACCCGCTCCGGCTGAAGCCGTTTCGCTGGTCGCTTGGTACCGGTAGACTGCGAATCCTCCACGGAAGACCGTTTTGCCGGTGCCGAAGATGTCGTAGGCGAAGCCCACGCGCGGCGCGTAGTAAAAGAGAGGCGAGACAAACCCAGACAGCGGGATCTTTGGGTTAATCGCGTGCCACAGCAAGCCGGTATTGGCCGGCGCGTTGGCGCTGTTGACATAGCTCCCCGGGTCCCAGACCTGCATGCCATTCGGGTAGCCATACCACTGTCCGATGTGATCAAACCTCAGACCATAATTGATGGTGAGCGATCGAGATGCCTTCCAGGAGTCCTGCGCATAGAGAGACCACTGGTGGTACTTGGTGTTTTGCGGCACATTCACGTTCTGCTGGGCATAGGAGTTGATATAGCCGAGCATCATGTCGGCAACGAGGTTGGTCGTCGAGTTTGAGCCGTAGGTCTGGAAGTTGTAGGTTCCGTTATTCGCTGAGTTGGCGTTTTGGTTGTTCTCACTGGAGTCCCAGTAAAAACCACCCTTCAGAGTATGGCCGGCAATGACCTTGGTGAAGTTGTCATAGAAGGCCGGGACTTGCTTGATGCCACCGAAGGTCCCGGTCGACATCGGGTAGTAGTTGATGCTTGCCAGTTGCTCGCTGCAGCAATAATCAGGCTCAAAATTTGGAATCTGGTCGGTGGTGTTGCCGAAGAGTCCCTGAACGTTGAAGTTGTTGGTGGAGCGGGAAACTTTGGCCGGGTCCGCCAGCGCATAGGGGTTCACGAAATGGGACCAGGTGAAGACGAATTCGTTGGTGGTCGTGGGGCTGAAAACGTGGGTGTAGTTGGTCAGGATGATGTAGGTGACGGTGTTGGAAGCGCCCGGTGTTGGATAGGGAAGCGTATTCGGGGTCGCCCACCAGATGGAGATTGGGGCGAGATCGGCTTCTTTCTGGTAGGCGTAGGAGCCGGTCACCTTGTCGTTATCGCTGATCGCGTAGTCGACTTTTCCCGTGGCTTCCCAGCGGTTCTGCGGGGAGGTATTCACGTAACGGTAATTGTTATAACCGTTTGCCGCCGAGGGAGCTTCGTTGGTTTTTGGGTAGAGGTTCAGAATCCCAGCGATATTGGGATCGATATCCGAAATCGGAAAGGATGTCGCCGTGCCACCAGCCGGCACGTTTTGGGCCAGCTGATCGTAGAATTTCGGCCAGGTAGTCAATGCCTCGGCCGGTATGCCCGGGTTGCTGAAGTCGCCTGCGAGCTGGGCGGCGTTGGGTACGTTGTAATTGATGATAGAGCCGGCCGGCTGCTGCTTCATGTATTCATACCCGGCCCAGAAGAACAATTTCTTCCGGTCGCGATTGTATTTGACCCATGGAAGCAGGATCGGGCCCCCGACATTGCCACCAACGTAGTAATAGCTCTGGGCGGCGTTATTGCCGCCCTGGCTTTTGGTGAAGGCATCCACCGAGTTCAGGCTGGCGTTGTGCGTGTAGAGGTAACCCTCACCGTGGAACTGCGAACCTCCGCTCTTGCTGAATGCCTGGAAGATGGTCGGGCCTTTGGCGTATTCTGCGCCGTAGTTGGACATCAGCACTTTTACGCTGGCGACCATGTCCTGGTTAATATTTGCGATCTGGGTGCCGAAGTTGCCCGGATCGACCAGGTTGGCTCCGTCGAGCATATAGGCCATCGCGCCGTTCGGCTGGGTGCCGTTGGCCGAATAATCTCCGACCGGCCCGTTGTTCGAGCCGATGATCCTGTCATTGAAGCCGCCAGACGCCTGGGAGGTGTTCATCGCCATGCCCGGCATGATCTTGAGTAGCTCGCCGGCGTCCCTGCCCTGGAGAGGGAAGTCGTTGATCATTTGCGTATTCAACGAGGTGCTGATCTCGGCAGTGTCGGTCGGCACGATAGCGTCGGCCCCGGCCACCACGTTGACCTGAGTGGCGTTGCCGCCGACGTTCAACTTGATGTTGGGGACGTCGCGGGTGTCGCCGACGTTCATGACGATGTCATTTTCCTGCCAACTGGAAAACCCGGTCGCACTAACGGTGATGGAGTATGCGGCCGGTTGGACAGCGGTGATCACGAAGTGGCCGTCGCCCCCGGAGACTGCCGTGCGGGTGTCGCCACTCAACTGGTTCTTAAGGACCACTTGCGCATTTGGGATGACCGCGCCGCTCTGATCGTAAACCGTGCCGCTAAGCGTTCCTGTGAGCTGCTGGGCGAGGGCGGCCGAGGTAAGAAACGTAGCCGCGAGCGCAATGAATGCCGCAAGAATCCATTTGGGCTTTCTGTTCTGCGGTCTTGCCGATCTGGAATTGATAGGGTTTTTCATTCAACTGGCTCTCCAAAGTGTGAACTCTGATTTCTTCTAGCTCTGATTTCGAACGGGACCACGTTCAGCACGGAAGACGATCTCCGGAAATTTTCCTGATATCGTTACCATAAAGGGCAACTTTATGGCTGGTTCCGCACGTCAACACATATAGCTCGTCCGAAGGTGCGACTGGCAAGGTGCAATACGGTAATCGTTTCCCTGTATTCCGCTGTTTGTCCCTGCTTTTTAAGGGGTTAACCAGGGGGTAGCGTACCTCGGGGCTACCGGCGGCAGGAGGTAAAGAGCAGCTATGTCATCTGGCGCTGGTATGAGAAAGCCTTTTGTGGAGGAACCTTCCCCGTCGGTGTCCGCGGTTCGGGGCGCGCTGGATCAGGTCCTTGAGAGCCAGCCATTCCGCACCAGCAAGCAATGCCAGGATTTGCTGCGCTACATCGTCGACCGATCGCTTAGCGGCGACGATGCCTCACTGCGCGAGCGCGTCATCGGCACAGAAGTCTTCGGCCGGAAGACGACTTATGACACTGGCGAAGACCCAGTGGTTCGCGTCCGAGCTGCGGATGTGCGCAAACGTTTGGCGCAGTATTACCAGTCAGAGGTCTCAAGGGAGCAGACGGTTCGGATCGAGCTTCAGCCCGGCTCCTACCTGGCCCATTTCCGCGCTGAAATCCCGTCGCGGACGGATCCGATTCCGCTTAGCGTGGTTCCGATCGAAAGGGAACCGCCGTCCGAAGCGCCGGTGGCTCCTGCGGTTCCGAAAGTGCATCGCTTTCGCTTCCCGCCGGTAAGAGTACTCGGACTGGCTCTGGCCGTGGCGGTAATCGCAGGAGTTGCCGGTTGGCTGGCATGGTCGTGGAAAACTCCGCAGGAGCGTTTCTGGGCTCCCTTCGTCACTGCGAAACAGCCGTTGCTCATGTACCTTGGATCGAACGCGGCGTATGGCTTTACCCCGGAGTTTCTCAACAGGTACAGCGCTCAACACGGGTTGAGTCCGAACGGACCCGAGTTTTTTCCAGATCTGCCTGCGAACACTTCTGTGCAGGTCGGCGATCTGGTCCCGGTCCGCGATACCTATGTGACAGTCGGCGATTTGGCGGCATCCGTGCAGCTAGCGACGCTTGTTACCAACTGGAAGCGATCATTTGTACTGCGATCCGCTCGCGATCTCTCCTTTGGCGATCTACGAGACCGACCCACGGTGTTGATCGGCGGCTTCAACAACCCCTGGACTCTTGAACTTACCAAGGCTCTTCCATATTCGTTTCAGCAGGGATCGCGGATTCAGACCCGGGACCATCCGGAAAAAACCTGGGCCTCAACCTCCCTAAGTTCCAAAGGCGACGCCGACGACTATGCTCTCATTACGAGGATGCTGCGGTCAGAGACGGGTGGCCCCCTCATGACAGCGGCAGGAATTGGCCAGTTTGGAACTCAGGCCGCAGCAGAATTTGTCGCCAGCCCCGAGCGCATGCGCGATCTCCTCAAGTCAGCGCCTCCGGGATGGCAAAGGAAGAATATGCAGGTGGTCCTGCACATTACAGTAGTTGGATACACCCCGGTCCAGGTAGATGTAGTAGCCGCCACCTATTGGTAGATTCAGATAGAGCGGGTGAGAGTCTGGATCGGTCCAATCGCCCTGGCGAGCCTCGCCGTTCCATGCGCCTACGAACCGGATGTGACGGGAACAACAGCGCTCGAAGTGTTCCATCCTCTGAGTGCAACCGAACGCTTTACGTCCGCCTTCGCGTCTGGAATTTGAATCTGTATTGTTCTGCTCTCGCCCGGCAGCAGTGTCACGTAATTGTCGGAATAATAGGCCGGCAAGATGCGTTGCTTCGTTGATTCGTTCAAAAGTGTGAGCTTGGTGGCAAGGTTCGCAACATCTGATGGATTCGAGAGTTTCACCTCTACGATGTGACCCTCTTCACTAGCATGGACGATTGCTGAAGCTTTCAGTGTCACTGTGGAAAGCGAGTTCAGGGCCTGCAGGTCCTCTGAGCGTTTTGCCAGCCAGTACACATTGTGCGACAGAACAGAGCCATCGCTCCCGCTCAGATCGAGCACCACCAACACTACGCTTTCGCCTTCCAAAGACGGCAGGTCCAGATGCAGCGTGTGTGCCATGTCGTCCGCGTTCAGGTCGACCGCTTGTTGCTGATCAAAGAGGGACGCATTTTTCAAAGACAGCACCCGCGCACGCACCTTTAACCCCGGCCGCGCTTGCGTCGTTGTATTGACGACGTCGACTGCACCGGTCGCAAGATTTAGCTGGACATGCAAGGGTTCGCAGGCAATCTTGGTCCCGTAATACGATGCCTGGGTATCGTAGTCGGAGCTCAGAATTTGCCACATGGTGCTCGGCCACGCCGGCTGCGTCATCCATAACATCCGGCCGCTGTTTGGAGCCCACAGGTTTGCGTTCATGCCTTCGAAGATGGCGCGGTGGTCTACATAATTCAGCATCTGCGCCTTGCGCTCGAAGTCGGGCAAGCTGGTTGGCGCGCCGAATTCCTTTTCGATCTCCTGCATGAAAGGCTGCACAGCACCGTTCCCTGACTGGTGCCAATCGTGATAGGCCCACACATCATCGACCGGCCACCAGTCTGCGTCTGGCGTAGTAGTTTCGAAACTCTCGAGCGTGGACATAGAAGGCGTACCGGTCTCGACGGAGAAACCTCGATTGAGGTTTGTGAAATACAGCTTTGGATCCTGGTATCGGTAAGGGCCGCTGTTCTGGAGATTCACCTGGTTGGAGCTTGGCGAGTAAAAGCGGGTCCCATCCAGAGTGCGAGTTAAACGATCCAGGCCCATGTTGATGATTGGCTGGGGAACGCCCTCGTTGCGTCCGCACCACAGGATGATGGATGGATGGTTGCGGAAATGTTTGATGGTATCGGCGGCATTGTCCAGGAATAACGCCGGATCGTCCGCCTCGATGTTGTAATTCTGGGTTGACTCCCAAAAATCGTTCCACACCATCAAGCCGTACTCATCCGCCAGGTCGAAAAAGGTCTCCTCGGTGTTCTGTCCCAACCAGTTGCGGATGATGTTGACGTTGGCATCCCGGTGAAGCCGGAAGTATGGCTCGAGATGCTCGCGAGAGACACGCTTGCGCGAGTCGTCCATGCCCCAGTTTCCACCGCGCGCCGCGATGCGAACCCCGTTGACACGAATCACGAGGTAGGGCGAGATCTTTGTGTCGGTCAGGGGGCGCAAGGCGGGGGAGTTCTCCATTCCAGCTTCGATGGAGGAAACGTGTGAACCTCCGCTGTAGGGAGTGCGTTCATTTTCGGGAGTGTGAAGAGCAGCAGCATCCGCTGAGGGGATCTCGCGCATTCCCTCGTGACTCACGTCGACAACAGCGCCATCGCTGTGCGCATCGGCGGGCGTATAAGCCACACGCCGCAAGTGGCCTGTGCTATCCAGAAGACTCAGCTCATAGCTGACCTCCCGAATGCCGAACCTGACGCTCTGCTCATCGGAGACTTTTCCGCCGTTGCCTTGCACGAGCTGCAGTTTCAGGTGGTACAGCTCGGGCTTGCCGTAGCCGTTGGGCCACCAAAGCCGAGGATTCGCAATTGCAAGTTGTGGAAATTCCCCGGCGGTGAGCGACACCGTGGTTTCACCCGGGGGCGCAGTGAAGGCTTTCTCGACAGTGATGCCCTCCGCCGTGGCATGCAGCGTTGCGCTTACCGGCGCGCCGGTGAGGTTGGTCACAGGCACGTCGATCGCGAGAGTTGCATGGCTGTAATCATGCCGGGGAAAGGTCGATACAATTTTGGGGTCCCCGATCTTGAGGCTGCGGCTCACCTTGAGTGTCACAGGCTGCCAGAGCCCTGTGTTACGGTCCCGGATCGCCGGTATCCAGTCCCAGCCCTCGGTGGCGAGAAACGTGGGCCCGTCTATCTCCATGCTGCCGCCATTTTCTCCCGGTCCAGCGATCATGGACTGCTCCTGGGGAATCCCCGGATGCGGCGGCGGCGACACACGCACCAGCAAGACATTGCGCGGCTTCACCAGCTTGGTGATGTCATAGACGCCGCGCTGAAAGGCGCCCCGAATCTCGCCTAGTCGAACGCCATTGAGCCAAACTTCGGCTTTGTAGTTGATTCCCTGAAAGGTGAGCTCGAGATGGTCTCCCGCACCGGTATCCAGTCGCGTCGGCGAGGGAAATTCATTGCGATACCAGTAGTCCTGTTTGTTCAGCGATTCGGGTATCAACAGGTTGTTCAAGCCGTAATCGGGATCGGGATAGACGCCGTCTTCAATCATGCTCTGGAGCACGGTGGCCGGTACGGTGGCATGCAACCAGTCATGCGTATCGAACCCTGCATCGGAGAGTTGCGCGGCACTGGATTTAACCTTGGGCGCTTCCTGCAGCGACCACCCTTGCGCGAGCGTCCACTCGTTCGGCCCTGAGTTCTGCAAAACATCGCCGGCTTTCGCGATCTTCTCGGTGCGGGGCGCGATCATGGGCAGAGGCGCCTTACTCTTCGGCAATGTTTGCGGATCTTGCGGAGCGCGATAGCCCGCCTGCCCTCGCGTTTGCAGCGGCCAAGGCTTTGAGCCTTCGTCATAGTTCAGGAGCTCGAACTGCGGCCGATCTGCAAAGAGATGCTTCACCTCCGCATCACTGAGCGCGCGGCGTTGGACAGTGAAGCCTGCTACCTTTCCGCCGAAGTGTTTCCCGTTCTCTGTCTCGATGGGCACAGGGCCTATCTGTAAGACGCCTTGCGTCGGACCGGTGAGTAGCGAGCCGTGCGCCACGAGTTCACCGTCGCTGTAGAGTCGCATCTGCTCTCCGTCAAAGGTGGCTGTGACCAAATGCCATGAGGCTGGGTTTGCTTGTGCCTGCGGGGCGGAAAGCTCATTCTGTGGGCCCATCCATAGCGCTACCTTGCCAGGTTCAAGGGAGAGATAGCGGGGATGCTCGCCAGTAATGTCGCCGATTCCCGCGATCAGCTCGCGGTCCCGGGCAACGTCGGCCGGGTTGTACCACGCTGAAAGGGTCCATGGGGAGGCGCCCGTCAAGACCGGGTCTTCATAAGGCATCTCCGCTCCGCGACGGAACTCTACAGGCGAGGGTGTCGTCTGCGGCTTGGCCATGCGATACCGCAGCCCTGCTCCATCGGGCAGCAGGACCGCATTGTACGGCCCATACTCCGACGGACTGGCAGACGACGGCGTCTGCGCCAGGAGCGCGGCCGAGGTTGACACTACGAGAAGCAATCCAGTCACCAGACGTGGCACGAAGCGTTGCGCAATGAACGTAGACATATCTAATCGCATGTATTTCAAACGGGCACGATAACGATATCACATGGTGCTCTCCGTCGTTGCGTATGACCAGCCATTCAGCCGCGGCTGAATTGGGACGCAAGCTTTTATCATCATTCCATTACGCTGATTAAGAAGTACACCACGGTCTGCTACTTGCTAAAACAAGGATTGACAACGCGGTTACAGCGTCCTTATAACTCCATGTAGAACATATTGTGATATGGATACCAGAGTACGGTATCTATGGAGCATCCGAACTCTGTTGCGGATCTCAAAAACTCCCCCTAGGGACGTGCGCAGCGGCATATCTTTCAGCGGCAAGCTCGAAGATTTGATCGCAAACGATCACGGGCACGCGCAGGAATAGGAGAAACTGATGCTCAATTTGCGTTCCGCCTCTGCCGCAGTGGTCCTGATCACACTCATGGTTCCGATGTTGCATGCGCAGTCGCCGAATGCCTCCCCGGTCGACCCAGACGCCACCCCGGAGGCCCGTGCCCTGTTGCGCGAAATCGATGGCATCTCCGGCCATGGCACTTTGAGCGGCCAGCACAATTTCCCTAACACCGTTTCGCGCTACAGCGACCGCATTCTTGAGCTCACGGGCAGCTATCCTGCCATCTTTGGCCAGGATTTCGGTTTCTCTGCGGGAGAAGACAAGGACTCAACATTGGGTCGGCCCTCGATGATCGCGGAGGTGATTCGGCAGTACCACCGCGGCGCGGTAATTGCGCTCACGTGGCATGCAGTGCGCCCAACTGAAGACGAACCCGTCACTTTCCGCGACAGCGTGCAAGGGCACCTGAGCGATTGGGAGTGGCAACAGCTGATAACTCCTGGCACCGAACTGCATACCCGCTGGGAGAGACAAACCGATCGCATCGCAGGTTATCTGAAAGAACTGCAGGATGCCGGCGTCCCCGTACTGTTTCGGCCGTATCACGAGATGAATGGGAATTGGTTCTGGTGGGGTGGGCGCCCGGGGCCGCAGGGCTCACAGGAGCTGTACCGCCAACTGTTCGACCGATATGTGCACGTCCATCAACTGCATAATCTGGTTTGGGTCTGGAACGTGAACGCTCCCTCAGGAAATGCGGGCCCCGTCGATCAGTACTTTCCGGGAGCGTCCTTTGCCGATGTGCTGACCATGGACATCTACGGCCCATTCGAGCAGGCGCACTACGACGGCATGATCGCTCTCGCGGGAGCGCAAAAACCAATTGCGCTCGCCGAAGTCGGCGCGATGCCCACGCTCGCCGTGCTCGCCCAGCAGCCGCGATGGGCCTACTTCATGATGTGGAGTGGGTTGGCCGAGGGCGCGAATTCGCCTGAAGAGCTCCAGACGATGTTTCATGCGCCAAACGTCATCAACCGTGGCGATGCTCGATTGATCGCGCCCATCGCGGCAGCCGCGCAGGCGCATCCTTCCCCGATTGACCCTCAGGCGACCAAGAGTGCCCGCGATCTGCTGAGCACGCTCTCGGCGGCGCGTTTTGATCCGAACGTCCCTGCTAGCGCCTCTGCGAGCGCCCCTGTAAGTCCTATGTTTGCGGAGTTTCAAGTCGATGGACGAAGCGCGGATGCAGCCCGAGCGGAGCTGAAGCAATTACGCGAAGGCGGCAAAGTTCCCTTACTGCGCTGGACCCCACCCTCGCCTGCCGCAGGCGGACAACATGCTCTCGACGACTTTGAATGGAGCGAACTGCTGCAGCCGGGAACGGCGCTGAACACAGCCTGGATGAAAGAGATCGATCAGTTAGTAGTCCAGCTCAAAGAACTCCAGGACAAGGACTCGGCGCTCGTTCTGAACCCGTTGCCGCAGCCGAACTCTTCCGCAAATTGGTGGAGTCAGCGCCCCGGGCCAGAAGGAAGCCAGAGGCTTGTTGAAGATTTATATGCGGCACTCCAGAAGGCTGGTGTGCATACGGTACTACTGGCCTGGCAACCGGCCCTCGTACCTCCAACTCCGGGCCAGGCGCGACCGGTGCCCTTGTCAAGCTTTTCTCCGGGACCCGGTCTTTTCGATCTCTTACTGGTAGAGGGCGCCGTCTGGAAGTCTTCGCGGCTTCGGCGGACGTATCTTACTTGAATCCGCAGGCCGCAAGCCCGTTGTGTTCATTGCCTCAGGTTCGTAGACATCTGCTGGTCGCTGATAGCGTTATCAGAAATCGTTTTGGTATTAAAGAATGAATGTCGAAGTCGCCAAGATGCGTATCCTATTGCTCCTAAGCTGTCTCATCGCTGCTGCGGCCCCACTTAACGGCCAAATCGGTTATCCCTCCATCCATTCGAACTTCGATGAGCGCAAGGTTGGGACGTATCAACTGCCGGACCTGCTGACAACCTCGACCGGTGTGCGCATCGCCAATGAACAGGACTGGTACAAGTTACGCCGACCGGAGATCGACCGGCTTCTTGAGGAGCAGGAATATGGCCGGGCACCGTCCGCGCCCAAGGGAATGCGGTTCGAGGTCGTAGAGCCTGCAACACCGGCTTTTGACGGTCTCGCCATTCGCAAGCAGATTGCGATCCACCTGACTTCGGATGACGGGCCTGTGCTGCATCTGCTCTTATACACACCAGCCAAGGCCACAAAGCCGGCGCCGGTACTCCTGAATCTGAGTTTCACTTCGAACGCAAACACAGTCGACGACCCCGGCGTCAAGCCCGGAACCGTATGGGGACCAAACCATACACAGATCATTCCCCCTCCCGTTCCAGAAGCGAGAAGGTTTGGAGTTATCCCTGTTCAAAGGCTTCTCCGCGAAGGGTACGGCGTCGCCACTTTCTACTACGGAGATGTCGAGCCGGATTCCTCCGATGGACTGCCCTACGGGATTCGCGCTCACTATCTATCATCCAAAGACGCCCATCCCGCTCCCGACGAATGGGGAGCGATTGCAGCCTGGGCCTGGGGCGTGAGCCGGGCGCAGGACTATCTCGAAACCGATCCCCAGGTAGACGCCAAGCATGTGGCCATCATGGGCGTCTCGCGCCTCGGTAAGACGATCCTGTGGGCAGGCGCTCATGACACCCGTTTCGCGCTCGTCATTGCAAGCTGTTCTGGCGAAGGAGGCGCTTCCCTCAGCCACCGCAACTACGGAGAAACCGTGGCCAACATGAACGGCGGTTTTGCTTACCAGTTCGCGACCAATTATCAGAAATATGGCAGCGACCCCGCCCACATGCCCTTTGACTCGCACATGCTGGTAGCGCTCATTGCTCCGCGCCCTCTTTTGCTGCAAACCGGCAGTCTGGACCTGTGGTCAGACCCGAAAGGCGAGTTTCTGGCAGAGGTCGCCGCCGACCCCGTCTATCATCTGCTCGGTACTGATGGCATCGAGACAGATAAATGGCCACCGCCAGGCTTGCCACTCGTCACGACACTCGGTTATTTCATCCACGACGGAGGCCACGGTACGATGCCAGACGACTGGCAGGTCTTCATCAACTTCCTCAACATTCAACTGCGCGCGAAGATGAACTAGATCTCCAGGCCTCGGAGGCCAGAGCTATCGCCACGCCAGTAGAACCGCCGTATAGGCAGGTACGGTGACCTGGCCTTTCGTGCCGGGTGGAACAGCTTCGAATCGTACCTCAGTCTGTGAGGTTATGGACGGAGCGGAAAGACGCCGTTCCTCGGTGACGCGATGCCCCAGCGCCCCGGGCAGCTTTACTGAAATCGAATCCGCGCCCTTGTTGATCAGCCCCAGCAGCTTCTCATGCTTTCGCTGGGCGTAATAGCAGGTGACGTTCTGTGAGGTCGCCAACGTGCACTCCAGAAGGTCCGCCCCCGCAAACTGATCGGCGAACTGCATGCCAAAATACAGAGGCCGCAACTCCGTTGAAAGATTCGGACCTACCGCAATCGGCGTGTAGTAGCCGTCGCCGCCGCCATGCAGATTGACCCCGGAATATCCCGCGCAGGCGCAATGCAGCATGTAATCAGCTCCCCACAGCGCGGAGGCAAACGCATCACTCACGTCCGGCTTACCACCCCCAAAGCAGGAGTTCCCCTCAGTCATCCGATAGGGGAGATTCGAGACTGCAACTGCCTTCTGAACCTGCTCGATCTGGTGCTCCAAGCGTTCGTTTAGCCCGAGAAGCATGGCGGCATCCATGCGCGGATCCTTCGCCGGGCCCATCGCATAGAAATGACTGGACAGAAAGATCGCGTCGTTATCTTTACGTTCGGCGAAGCGGAGCAGCCAGTCCATATTCGTGGCCACATCCGGCCCCGCAAATTTCGCCTCGGGAACGGAGCTGCGCACCGCCTCCACGAACTCCCGATACTCCTTGAAATACGTATCGAAGTTGTACGAAGGGTCGCGAAACTGCGGCATCGCGCGGAACTGATCATCTTCATTGCCGATCTGAAAGCAGAGCAGGCGATCTCCCATGATCTTCGCCACTAGCGCGGCTTCGTCTCGCGCGCGCTCCGGAGTGCCTGATCCGAAGCAGAGACCGTAGATTAGCCTCCAGTTGGTTGCGTCCAGGAAGCCTCTGAGATTGCGGATGGCCTCGGGTGTAATCGCACCATCTTTGTTCTGCTGAACACTGGGATCGGTTAATTTCCACTCCCAATAAGTCTTGCCCTTCTCGATGCCGGCCCGCTGCCGGGGAGAATCGAAATCGCCGTTGACACCCTTCCAGCGTGTCACGTCGCTCAGATGGCCTCCCGCTCGCAGAATTCCATGCGAGCTGAGCTTCTTGTAAGCCTCAACGAGGGTGGCATTGGCCACCGAGAAGTAGGCAGGATTGTAAAGCTGCGGCTCTTCAAAGCTGATTCCGGTGTAATCCTTCGGCATAGACGCCAGCTTCTTGGTTGAAACGGTCAGTTCTGCCATGGAAGGCTCATCCATCAGAGCAAACACAGTAGAAGAGGCTCTGGTCATGCACGCAATCAGGAGCGTTTGTTTTAGAAATGAACGTCTCTGCATTAGGGCCTCTTAGGTTGCAGTCCAGCGTTGCCGCGCAGTTTGAAGTGCTACGTTGTGAGGTTTCGTGTTCGTTGGTTCAAGTAAAACTCAATATCTTTGGCTGCCTTGATCTCGACGCCCGGCTTCCGCAAAAAGCCGAGATCGCAAAGCCGATCGATAGACCGAAATTGCCAGGTGGCGAACGGTGTGCCGTTACGATCTGAAAGGCCGCCGCTCATGTGGTTACCGTTGCGCAGCAGGGTTCATCCTTCCGAATAAGAAGTCAGAAATGCAAAAAGTGTGTGTCCGCAAAAAAAGCTTCGATTTGCTCGTGCGTTTGAACTCTACTTTGCTGCTAGTCTGTCTTCCGGCAAGAGTGCATAGCTAACGAATGACAGCTTCACGCTATCCGGCGACCATGACGGAACGTTGATGGTTCCCTGGCCGCCGAAGAGCTTAGCCAGCACGCGCACCTTCTTGTCCTCCATCGACATCAGGTGCAGCACCACGTCCTGTCCCCCGGGATGACCGGTCACGCCCTTATCGTAGGAAAGAAAGACCATCCATTTGCCGTTAGGAGAAATGTGCGGGAACCAGTCGTTGGTGTCATCCGAAATGACTTGCTCCTGATCGCTCCCATCGGCGTTCATGCGCCAGATTTGCATCTGTCCGGTGCGTTCTGAATTGAAGTAGATGTATTGGCCATCAGGTGAGTACTCGGGACCATCGTCCAATCCCTTGGCGGTAGTCAGCCGGGTCTCGCGACCGCCGGCGACCGGAATAGTGTAGATATCGAAATCACCGCTGCGCTGGCCGGTAAAGGCGAGGGTCTTTCCATCCGGCGACCATCCATGCCAGTAAGAAGGCGAGTCTTCGGTGATCCGCCGCGGCGAGCCACCGGCGATCGGGACGATATATATGGAGGACTGCTGCGTGGTCCCTGACGAGTCGCTGATCGCGATCGATTGCCCATCGGGGGAGATTCCATGGTCATTGTTGCAGCGATCTTGTGGGCCAGTAGGGACCACCGAGGGCTCGCCGCCGTTCAGCGCCAGGCGGTGAATCTTCCCATCCTGGTTGAAGAGAAAGAAGGAGCCATCCTTAGACCAGTTCGGTGCTTCGAAATGCGCGGGCGCGACATAGGCGACGCGACGGTCGGTCGAGGCAACGGTCGTCGTCTCAAGCGTGCTGTAAAGAGTGGGTTTCACCGTCGTCGGCGCGATCGTCTCAAGCTTGACGTTGGTAAAGACCGCCTTCTCGATGACCGCCTTATCATGAGAGCAAACCCCGATGCCGACATAGAACTGACCGGTCAGAGGTAACCTCGTCGAGGCGCCAGAGAATTGAAGCTTTCCGTCTGCACCGGAGATGAAGGCGTAGAAAAAGTCGCCGCGTTTCTCAATTCGCACTCTCTGCGGGGCGGAAACGTTGGACTCGACCTCGTGGGTGTTGTCGCCGGTCGCATCGCGGAATTGCAAAGAAGTGAGGCCGTCCCCATGCCGGGCCACGTCTACCGCCGTTGAGTTCCCATCCAGGCTCTGACGCACCATCAGCACTGCCTTGCGGTGGTTATTTCCGTTAGCACCGATAAAAGCTATATCCGCGGTAAGCGCGACATCGCCGGACACCTTCGTCCACACGAAGTGGAAGTCGTCTTCGCCGAACCACATGTTATCGCCGCTGCCACTGACGGTGTAACTCTGGTCAGCGGGGTTGTAGACGACTGATCCCGGGTGCAGGATGGTCCCAATGTCACCGTGGCCATCGAAGATTCCGAGCGCAGGCGTTGCCGATCTTGCCGCCGGTGTCAACATTGCCAGCAAGGCAAGGCAGAGGGCGCAAATGAGCCGACGAAAATGGATGCGCATAGTAATCACCTCTCCGAGACTCCATGAAATGTTCAGTTGAGCGGGCTATCGCGGTAAGGACATGGGTCGCCTGTTGTGCGATAACGTTATCATATTTCTCCGCCGAGCAGCGCTTGAGCGATTGGTTATAAGGATTATTCCCTCGCGGCTGCCTGTGTTGTTTGGCCCGGAGCGGAATCGTCTGCGTGTTTCGTCCTGAATAGCTATTCTTCGGACACTTCTGCACGCCCTCTGCTAAATTACCTCGGCGGCGAGGTTCCCTTGCAGCCGCATGACGATCTTAGGATCAACTCGACCTTGAGAGTTGTCCTGCTGCCGACTTCCGGGCGGCTATCCGCCTTCATCTTCAACTGAGCAAAGAGCACTTCAGCTGCCGTCTTCCCCATCAGTTCAATCGGCTGCCGAATTACCGTCATTGGAGGGTGCAACATGTCGGCTGTCTCGAAATCGTCGAAGCCGATAATCGCAACGTCTTCGGGAATACGCAGGCTGAGGTTAAACATCGCGCGATACAGATACTGGCTGATCCGGTTATTACCGGCCAAGAATGCAGTCGGCGGCTTCTTCTCCGACATTGCCTTCTTCACATAGTCGAGAACCATCTCTTGCGTATCTGTCTCCAAATTTTTATAGGGAGTTAAACCGACGCTTTGCAATGCGCGCCGGTATCCATCGAACCTCGCTTTTATAGTGAAAAGGTCCGGGGAGTCTCCCAGAAAGTGAATGCGCTTGTGCCCGTGTCCGATCAGGTGCTCAGTTGCGCGCTTTGCTCCTCCGCTGTTTTCTACAACCACACTAGACGCACGCGGTATTTCAAGAGGGCGATCAAACGACACCATGGGTGTCCGCTGAAACTCCGGGGACGACAGCTTCGAGATCCCGGCCGGGGTCGGGCAAATCACGAATCCCTCTACGTGCTTTTCGAGCATCCATTCGGCCTCAGAGAATTCTGTATCGGCGTTCCCATTCGACGCCGTCAGGATCATGGAGTAGCCGTTCATCTGGGCGATGGCATTGACACTATGTGCGCAAATAGCAAAGAACGGATCCGCCAATGAAGGAACAATGAGGCCGATCGACTTTGACTGGACGCCTCGGAGCGCTCGGGCCATTTGGTTTGGCCGATACCCGAGGCGCTCAATCGCTGCGTGCACCTGGATTGCCGTCTTCGGGTTAACATATCCCGATTGATTCAGCACTCGAGAAACAGTCATCGTGCCGACGTTGGCCAGTCGTGCAACTTCGGCCATTGTCGCTCGCTTCATTACCATCAAAAGCAATCCTCTCGCGCTCTCGCAGCGATGACGGACGCTTCCATCCGATCATCCGGCTGACAGGTCGACTGGTTCGGGACCGACACTATTCCGACCGCAATGTATCGCGATTCGAAGGAGTGTCGTTGCCTGTGCGGAAGATAACGTAATCACCCCGGTTTTTACAACAGAATATCGCTTGTTTTTGATTGAGAGTTCCTCTCCCGAAGATATTCTCTACACGGGAAGGCGATAGTTGAATGGAAGCTGGCTGAAGAGCGAAGAATTGGTATGGACGTCTTCACCGGTTTCAGGATCGGCGGATCGATCCCTGCGAACGCGACTATGCCACGAATTCAGCGACTACGAGAAAAAAATCATGTACCCTTGCAGGTTGTAGAGTGGCCATCGCCCACCGAGGGGAATGAATGGATCGTCGTGATTTTCTAAAGGCCGGTGGCGTCGCCGCGGCCGGTGCGCTTACGCCTCATAGCTTTAGCCAGGGTCACGCAGCAGTGGTCGCGGACTCGAGTGCGGTTGCTGGACGGCTCAATCTGCCGATCAATCGCACCTGGCTCTATAGCCCGACGAACATCGAGGCTGCGCATTCCATTGACTTCGATGACTCCCATTTCGATCGCGTTGTCATTCCTCATACTAACGTTCCGCTGCCGTGGCATAGCTTCGACGAAAAGTCCTATGAATTCGTATCGATTTATCGTCGCCATTTCAAGTTACCGGCCGAGGCCAAAGGCAAACGCGTCTTCGTCGATTTTGAAGGAGTCATGACGGCTTCGACAGTTTGGATCAACGGCACCAGGCTCGGCGAATATAAAGGCGGATACACTCCGTTCTCGTTCGAGCTCACGCAACACATTGATTTTGCGGGTGACAACCTCCTCGCCGTGGATGTCGATTCGACAGAGCGCCCTGACATTCCGCCCTTCGGTTATCAGATTGATTACCTCACGTTCGGGGGAATCTATCGCGAGGTCGCTTTGCGTATCGTTCCGCAGACCTTCATCGAGAATATATTCGTTCAGCCTGCGGCGGTCCTGAGCGGCTCTCCGCGCGTCGATGTCCATGCTTACATCCAACATTCGGATTTACAGACCAAGCCACTATCGCTGGCGATTGAGCTACTCGATGGGGAAACGGTGATTGCTAAAGGGGCGGCTAACATTCCTACCGCCGCCTCGTCTTCGGAACCTGTCAAGTACACCGTTCCTATTGAGAAGCTCGGCGCTATCGAGCTTTGGGACCTAAACAAGCCGAAGCTCTATCAGAGCCGTGTTCGTCTACTGCAAGGCGCTACTGTAGTTGATGAAGATAAGCGAAACTTTGGTTTCCGCGAGGCGATGTTCACCAAGGAAGGCTTCAAACTCAATGGCAAGGTCGTCAAGCTTCGTGGACTCGACCGTCATCAGACTTTCCCTTTCGTGGGGCAAGCGATGCCGGCACGCCCCCAGCGCCAGGATGCCAAGATCCTCCGCAACACGCTCCACTGCAACATCGTTCGCACCTCGCATTATCCGCAGTCGCGCCATTTCCTCGATGCCTGCGACGAAATTGGTTTGCTGGTGCTCGAGGAGATCCCAGGTTGGCAGCACATCGGCCCCGAAGCGTGGCAGGACCTCTCGGTTGATAACGTCTCGCGGATGATTCGGCGCGACTGGAACCATCCGTCAATCATTCTGTGGGGGGTCCGAATCAATGAATCTCCTGACAATCACGACTTCTACACGCGCACCAATGCGCTCGCTCACAAGCTCGACCCGAGCCGTCAAACGGGCGGGATTCGCGCCTTCTACACCTCCGAACTGCTCGAGGATGTTTTCACTTATAACGATTTCGGCTTTCCCCTCAAGCCACCGAATCATCCGGCCTATCTCAACACTGAATTCGTTGGTCATACGTATCCGGCAAAATCCATTGACAACATGGAGCGGCTGACGGAACACACTCTTCGCCATGTTCGGATTCATGATCAACTTGCGTCGGACCCGCAATATGCAGGCGGTATCGGGTGGTGTTTTTTTGACTACAACACCCATGGCGATTTCGGTTCTGGCGACCGCATGTGCTACCACGGCGTCACCGATTTCTTTCGCGAACGCAAACCTGCCGGAGGTTTCTATAAATCCCAGTGCGAGCCGAGTGAAGAGATCGTGCTGGAACCCGCCTTCCACTGGGCAAGAAACGACGAATCCACGCAATTCTCCAAGGCGCTGGTTTCGTCGAACTGCGACAATCTAAAGTTTTATCTCAAAGGGAAGCTGATCGTCGACGCACTTCCGGATCGCGAGCAGTTCAAACACTTGAAGTATCCGCCGTTTTTTCCCGACCTGACCAATGTTGATCTCTCGGCGCTCTGGGCCGACCTCCGCATTGATGGTTACATTGGCGGCAAGCAGGTTATTTCTCGCAGCTACTCTGGAAAAGGTCTCGATCAGAAGTTCAGCCTTTTGCCCGATGACACCACTTTGGTTGCTGACGGCGCCGACACGACTCGCGTTGTACTCCGGGTCACCGACGAGTTTGGGAACATCCGCCCCTATGCGGGCGATCCGATTGTGCTCACTCTCGAGGGTCCAGCCGACATTATTGGAGACAATCCCTTCGGGCTCGTTGGCGGAACAGGCGCGATCTGGATCAGAGCGCGCCAAGAGGAGGGCACTGTACAGCTGACCGCAACACATCCGCGGCTCGGCAAGCAAAAGCAGACTTTCACGTTAACGCCGTCAGAGCCTGAGAGGGCATGATGTCATCGGAGTGTCGCGGACGTGCGGTGGGTCATAGACTAGACTTGCCGGTCGGGGATCGCGGTGGGAAAGCGCGTGCGCGGTCGAGTGTGGATGATCGGCAAAGCAACTCTCGTCGCAAAGGCTATCCAACACCGATTGCGCCTATTTCTTGTTGTTTGCTGGCGGAGGCGCGTAGTATCCGCGGCGCGCCTGCACTTGCGCTCCCTCTCGATCTACTCTCACTTTCAGCTGGTGATACTTCCCATCCGGCTTCACATTGTCGAGCGAGAGTTCGAGCACATAGACGGACTCTGGCCCCTCCGCCAAATTGGTAAGCCCGGCGTCGAGGTTGTTGTTGTGATGAAAGAAGGAGCCAGCCGTGCCATCAGCAAGCTCAGCCAGCGGACTCTCCGCCATTAGCATGGCGCGACGGCGGTATTCCGTCGTTCGCATCGGCTCCCGTGCGTCACGCGCTCCGACGTTGTCACTGGCCGTGTCCTCTGTTGCGTAAAGACCACGAACGTCCAGGGCATCGATAATCACGTTGGACTGTGCCGCAAGGTCAATGACATTCGATTGCGCGATCAATGCTTCTGGAGTGATTGCGATGAAACCGGGTGACACCAGAATCAACGTGCGTTGACCCGGCAACGATGCCATACGGCGTACGAGCTCTCCGATCACGGCGTAGGTGGACTGCACGTTCACCTGCCCTTCCTCGAGAGTGCGCCTTGCGGCCATCTCCACCATGCGTTCCGCTGTGTCATGCGGCACGCCTGGATAACAAATATACAGCTGCTGGATTCCGTCTTGGATCGCGTCGCCGTCGTGCTTGTTCTCGATGAGATCAGCGCGGTAGTAGTCGATATCCGGGCAGTCGGCCTTGTTTGGCCGAAGAGCCGATTGCGGCTTCAGGCTGGTGATCGCGTCCTTGAGCTTCGCCGAATCGCGCGTCAGTCCGGTGTTTGTCTTTCCCGATGTCGAGACCACATCCGCCATGCCAGAGTCTCCCAATGCCGCGGCTATGGCCTTTTCGCCTGCCTTCTGGACATACGCCAGGTCTTCGAAATTCAGGTGCATGTCATCGAAGAGAAACACAGTGACCCGTTTTGGCAGGGTCGACGGTTGCGACGCGGTATTCGCAGCGGAAGGCCGTGCGCTGCTTTCTGCTTGGCTGGAAGTATTCGTTTCTACCAAAGCACGTTTCTCGACAGAAAATGCGGAGATGGTTCGCGGTTTGTCGTTATCAAAGACCTGGAAGTCCTCTTTCTTCAAGTCCGTCAATATCCTGCCCTGCTTATCGCGAACCACTACCGGAACCAACACTCGATTCACGTTGACGACGATACTCGGCGCCTGCTGAATTTCTATCGCTTGTTGCGCCGCAGATTGAGCACCGGATTGCACAACAGCGGGGCGTTCCGGAGCCGCGCCGGCAGAGTTCTCTGGAATCGCATCCTTTCTCGCCTGCTCCGTGGTCGGGGTGCTGGCAGATGACTGTTGGATCTCCTCCGGTCGTTGTGCGTTAGGTTGCACTGCAGGTAGGGTGCCGGACTGGATGGCAGGAGCTTGGCTCGCAACAGTTCTGCCGGCATCTGCAGGAGCCGCTTCTTGTCCCTCCTGGTCTGGAGTTTCGTTAGCAGGATTCTTGGGCTCCGCAATTGATGCATCGGTTAGAACCTGCGTCGTCGAACCAAATCGGCGATAGTTAGTGAACAGGGTTTCGTTTAACCACATGGTTGGAGAATCGAGGCTCGCATCCGGATCGACGAGAGCTACCGAGAACGCCAGGCTACGAACCGGGCAGATGAATCTCTTGTCGGCGATCTGAACGGAACCATACCTCACCAATATGTCTGCCCGCCGGAACGGAACTCCGTCTTTCGAGTCGGCTTCGACGGTAATGCGAAGGACCGTCCCGCTTTCCGGTTCCAGCCAGAGCGAGCCGTGATAGCCGGGAGTCGTAAGAACGGTGATAGCGGTGGACAAAGCAGCATTCGACCTCACCGACGGTGTCGGCTTCGTTTGCCCTTTCAGTGAGTCCGGTGTATCCAGCGCCGCCCGCCGTTGAACCGACCCAATCACCTCATAGTGTGAGGCGGACTTTGGCACTGAATACCGGAAGACCGCGACCCGGCCGCCGTTTGTCGTCTCCCAATGGCCCCACGTGATCTTGCCTTTGGCGGTGTCGGCCACAACCATGCCTAACGTGGATCCAAACTCGCCCCCGGAGATCAAACCAACCTGTGCCTGCCAAAGCGCGGAGCCCGTTGTCGGAGATTGACTATCACGTGCGTCGCGCACCGAGGTCTCTCGGCTTGAAGTGTCGACCAGATGTAGCCCACTTCGAACCGCCCACCCACCTTTCTTTTGGGCCTGGGGACTGTCGTCATACCGGTTGATCGTTCTCGTCGCGAGGAAGTTCGGGAGTCGCGGCAAGGTTTGCGTGACATAACTTCTGGCCGCTTCCAACATTTTCTGTTGCGCAGCATCATCTGGCGCCGGATCAGGTGGTAGTTCGCTAACCGGCGGATCCAGAAAGGCCGACTGATCAGCGAGTAAGCGCAAAGCCAGCAGGGCTTGCGGGGCTGCGTTCAGTGGCTCACTTAATCGACTGAGCGTCACTTCGGTGAGGCGTTCCGAGAGTCTGATGGCGGCGATCTGGCGTGCAATCTCTGCATCCGTCTTATGCGCGGCATTGGCCTCGGCCAGCGACTCCTCCAATTGCGCCACGGTGACCCGCGTTGCCCCGCCAGCGGTCAGTGTTACCGATGCCAGAAACGCGAGGAGAATCCACCGCTGCATGACATCGATACTAGCCCCGAGCGGAGGCAGCAGCCAATGCGGTGGTCAAGCCGGAACAATCCGTACTCGCGGATCAGCACTAATTTCTGGGGACGCGGTTCAAGGAACCATGGGTTGGCTAACCAACCGCAAGCGAGAGCAACTGAGCGAGATCGATCTGCGAGTTGGACTCCGCGCCTCGAGGGAGAGTTGGAGAGACTGCAAGTGCTTGGTTTTGGCCCTCAAACCAGACGAGGAATGAAGAGTTTTCCGATCCCGGCAGGCGGTGCTGGTTGATCCAGTGATAATAGGAACCCATGTCTGCGTCGACGAGCGAGCCGATCGGGTCGAGTTGAGGAGCGGCACGAGCGTTGGAGAGCAACTCGTTCATTGGCTGCTGCCGTTGCCTCGGGGCGAAGCGCACGACCAAGGTGTAGGGCTGGGCGCGGCGCAGGGCTTCGCGGGCTGTCCATTGGGCAAATGTGGTGCTGAATATCTGGGTGCCAGAGCCCTCGGTAAACAGCTTGAGCTGGAAGCGGTCGAGCACGGGATCGCCGATGCCGGCGACGCCGAGGTCGGCGGGCGTGAGACGGGCGAGCCGGGTGCGGAGCTCTTCCGGTCCCATGCCGGGCCGGTTGATATCACCCTGCATGGTCTTGAGCAACGCCGCACGCAATGGATCCAGTCCTTGATAGGAGACACAAATCAGGTCCGGGCTGTGTGCGGCAGGCGTACCTCCGTCGACGTACCAGTGGCCGTAAGGAACGGGATGGGCTTTGGCGCGCTTGGCTGCGGCGGCGAGCAGAAGATTGAGCCCATTGTCGGGATTGAGCTGGTTGAAGTAGGTGCCATGGGGTCGCAGGTTGCGGAAGAGTGGAACACTCGAGGTCGTGACGCCCTGGCCGATGACGGCAATGCCGAGTCGGCGCATGGGGAGCTCCGGTGGCGGCGCGGCAGCCTGCAGACGATCGCCGTAGGCGGTCGCAGCGGCGCGAAAAGCGTCGAGCTGATGGGTGCTCCACAGATATGCCGAGAGCTGTTCGACGAAGAGGCCAGGCTGGTCGACCCAGTTGACTTGCTCCAGCCTGGACGAGAGAGAGAGCTGAGCAAAGGCGTGGAACCATTCCCCCCTCTGCTGCGGAGAAAGTCCACTCAGGTCGTCGAGTTCGCGATCGATTGAGGCCCGCTCGGCAGGGAACTTGTAGTCGTATTCGATGACCTCACGCAGCAGGCTGGGAGCAAAGCTAAGCGGAAGCTGCTGCAGCGCAGCGAGATGGGCCGTCGCCAGCTTTCGGGCCTCGGGTGGGTAGGCAGCGAAGGAATCGGCTTTGAGATCGCTAGGCAACATGGCAGTGGCTCTCTATAGCAATTCCGATATCGGTTTGCCCTGGCACAGCGAGGGGGTAAAGCCCATCATCGAACCAATGCTTGGCACCAGGTCGATTGATTGCATGGGGCGGTCATAGACAACGCCCTGGCGAACACCCGCGCCGAGTGCGAGCATCCAGGTAGTCCGCGAGGCGGCGTCGCCGGTGCGGTGATGCTGGAAGCCGTTGCCGCCCGCATCCTGATCGGCGTCGCGCCCAAAATCGGGAAGAATAAACATCGTTGTGTTCCCGGCGTAGTCTGGCTGGCTTTGCGCGGCCTGCCACAGCTCGGCGCAGAGACGGTCGGTTCGACGGATGGCGTCGACGTAGAGCGAGTATGCCCCGGCGTGAGCGATGTCGATGTCGTGCATCGTCACCCACAGCAGACTGGGCGCTTCCTGCTGCATAAGCCGCTTGACGATGTATACGGAGAGCTCGTCGGGGCTCGATACGGTGCGAGCGTGAGCCATAAAATCGTCGACCGAGAGCTTAAGAATTCTCTCTAGCTGCTGCAGCTCGAATTCGCCGCCGACGAGTTGGGGCGCGTAGAGCGGATTCTCATAGTTATCGTGGAGGAGGTGATCATAGCCGGTAGTGCCACCGGAGCTTGCCGCGCTCAACAGATGTTTGGGCAGAACCACGGTCGCGCCGAGGCCGGCTCCGTAGCTCCGATAGTCGCTTTCGCCGATCCGGTTAAATCCGTTGCTGGGCGCGACGACCCATGCGTCGGTGGAGGGACGCTTTAAGTCCTTGCGAAAGTATTCGAAGACTGTCGGATGCTCGGGAGGTACGGCGGAGAAGTTGTTCAGAGTCTCGTAGACGCCGGTGGCGAGGCTGGCGGTCGCAACGTAGTGGCCGAGAATGCCCTGGTTCATCACTTGAGTGAAGAAGCTGGCCTGGGGAATGAGCTCCTTCATGAGATGGGGGATGTTCTCCTGGCCCTCGGGTGCAAATGTCTCCTGATCGCGCGCTCCGCCGCCGAAGGTAATGACGATCACTTTGCGCTTCTTCGCCGCCGCGGCTCCATACACAAAGGGGCTTCCGCCCAGGAGCGCACTCCCCAGAGCGAGACCCGCCGCACCCCGCAGGAAGTCCCGGCGGCTGTGACCAAGACGCCGGGCGACTTCGCGTGGATCGCCCGCGGCAGAACCGAACGATCCTGCAGTGAAGGCGTGGCCGAAGGAGCGACTAGCGTTCATGAAACTCACACTCTGGAACCGCCTGCGCTATCAGCTCGCTTCGAGTCGTACGCGGGCCGGTTGGCCTTATCTTGTACTGTGGCGTCGAAGCAGTCAAGGCTTCGTGGCCGGGGAGGGTTTGGCGTTATAGACAAACTGCTGGACCTCCGCTCTTTCCTTGTCGACTTCGGCGAGATGCTCGGCGCGTTGCTTCTGATAGACATCGAACTCGGCCTGCGCCTCTTCCTTCTTGCCAATATGGACGTAATCCTGCGCGAGACGATAATGGGCGTCGGGCATATTGGTATCGAGTTGGAGGGCGCGCAGGTATTGCGGAATTGACTTCTCCCAATCGTGCTGATCGGCGTAAAGATTGCCGAGCTGGAAGTGCGCCTCGGGAAGAGAATCGTCGAGCGCGATCGATTTCTGTAAGAGGGTCTCGATAGCCTGGAGATCGACGGCGACGGCCTCAGCACGCTTTCCCTTCCACTGACTCATGGCGTAGTAATACTGGGCAAGCGCGTTGTTGGGCTGTAGCTCGGAGTATCGACGGAAGCGCTGAATCACCTCTTCAGCCTGAGTGGGTGAAGCGTCGTAGGCTTTGGAGAGAAATAGGTAGCAGCGGGCGTCGGTGGGATCGAGATCGGCCGCTTCGACGAGCGCCTTGACGGCGTCATCGTATTTGCCCCGTGAATAAAGGGACATGCCCAAACCGATGAACAGGCGGGGTGAGTTCGGGTAGCGCTGGCTGCCCAACTGGAAGATTTCAATGGCTGGTTCATAGGTCCGGTGCAGGAGAAGTTCGCTTCCCCAATCGAAGAGGTTTTCTTCGCTCGGATCGAGGTGGGCAGCAATTTCGTACTGGTTTGCCGCGTTGACAAACTTGCCGTCTTTCTCTTCAACGTGGCCGAGCAGGTTGTGCAGCTCTCCGGTGTTCTTCTGCTTCAGGAGCGTCTGCACTTGCTCCCGCGCCGGGGCGAGCTTTCCAGTCAGGAAATACGCCTGGGCCAGGTTGTAACCATTATCGTAAGAGGACGGATCGCTTTTCTGTGCGGCCTGGAGAAATGGCAGCGCGTCGGCGACCTTTCCCGATTGGATATATAACTCAGCCAGATCGTGATTGGCCTCATAGTCATGGGGATTCAACTGGAGCGCTTTTCGGAGCTGTACCTCGGCCAACTCGGGCTTGCCGGAGCGAAGCAAGCTTGCAGCCAGGTTGGTTCTGGCCACCGGGGAATCAGGACTCAACCGTACCGCTACCTCAAAGTGGGGAAGCGCTTTCGAGTCTTGTGACTGCGCAGCGTAGACCAGCCCAAGAAGCTCATGGAGCTCAAAACTCCCGGGCGCTTGAGGCAAAAGGACCTCCAACTGTGCGGCAGCTTCGGCGAAGTGCCCGGCGTGATATTGCGCGACCGCCGACTGAAATTGATTGTTGAGGTTTTGGTTCGGTTTGTCCTGCGCCAGCCCTAATACAGGGCAAGAGAGAAGTGAGCAAAGAATTGCCAGCCTAAACTGGGGCCTGATCCTCAAAATACCCCTCGATTGCCGCCGCAGAACAATCTGCCCAACAAAAAGAAAATCCCGGAAAGGCACCCGCTGGGCGTGCCTTTCCGGGGTGTTTTCATCTTAGCTTAGAAGTACAGCTTCAGAGCAAATTGGATCTGCCTTGGGTTTGTGCGGGTCGATCCGATCTCGCCAAAGTTGGCATTGTTGAAGTTGGTTGAGTTCGCGATTGCGACGACGCCGTTTCCGCCGAATCCCGGAGCGTTGAAGTTCGTGTGGTTGAGGATGTTGAAGAACTCAGCCCGGAACTGCAGTGAGAAACGTTCGTTCAGCTGAAAGGCCTTGAAGGCTGAGAAGTCGAAAGTCTTGAGGCCAGGGGTTGTGGTGGTCTGGTTGGTGCCGCCCAGAATCTGCCTGCCGGTGTATGGGATGCACCCTGCGGGTGTTCCGTCTATCGGAAAGCCATTTGCTCCCAGCTGGCAGGGTTGCTGGTAGGCCTTTGCATTGCCAAACCAATTTACCTGTCCTTGGCCGTCCGTGTAGATGTGATTGTTTTGGCTCTGCCCGGCTACCTTCACATCGTAGCAACCGGTTCCTGTCGTGCTTCCGGTCGGGCAACCGAGAGTCATCGGCTGGCCGCCCTGGATAGTCACGATGCCATTGGCACTCCACCCTCCGATGAATGCATTTTCCAGTTTGCCGGCATCGTGGGCGAAACGCTGACCTGTGCCAAAGGGCAATTGGTAGCCGCCGCTGAAGTGGAAGACATTGCGGATGTCGAAGTCAGCCGGACCCCAATCGAAACGGGGACCGAAGCCGGGGACGTCTGGGGCGCGATTGGTGCTTGTATTGCCGCCGTTGAGCAGATCGCCGGCGTCGGACATCGTCTTCGACCAGGTATAGGTCGCCAGGAAGTTGAGTCCGTTGCTCAGCTGCTGTTCCAACTTGGTTTGGAGGCCGTTGTAGATACTGGCGCCCGTTGTCGTCTGGTAGCTGCCCCCTGAACCAAAATCCGGGAAGGGTATGCCGCCCAAGGCCGGCGAGATGGTGTTAGCAACGCTGGCCGGCAGGATTTGCGTCACGTTATTGTTCCCCGTACCCTGCTGAAGATGCATGGCGTCGGTCATAACATACGATGCCTGCGCAGACAGGGTTCGCGTCAGCGCATATTGGAAGGTCAAATTAGCGCTCACGGTGCGTGGTGTTGCGTAGTTGAATTGCAGTCCCTGCAAGCCGAGACCCTGAGCATTGGTTACTGCCGTCGGCACCAGATTAAAGCAGGAGAAGCCGGTATTCAGGACTGCGAGACCGCAACCGGCATAAGGAGTGGCAAAGCCGATCGGCGCGACGCCGTTCAAATAGTTCGGCGGAGCACCCGCGGGAGCTTGGGGTATGTAATTAAAGTTGAAGACGAATGGATAGTTTTCGCCAATGTTTGGGCCATAACCCTGGTTTTCAAAGGAGTTGAAGAACCAGCCGACGCCGCCGCGGGCGACTAGCTTCGGGTTGATTTGATAGGCGAAGCCGAGGCGCGGCGCCCAGTTATTCTTCTGGGTCTGGGTTAGCCCCTTGCCATATTTGTCGCTGTAAAGGAGCGCAATGCCGTCCTTGGCAAGCAGATCCGCGAAGCAGGTGGCGCAGCCGGAGGTTACTGTCCGGTTATCCTTCCCGGATGCCGGAATCAGATAGGTCGGCCCACTGAATGGCCCCTGGGCTGAAGGAATAAAGTTGGCCTGGCCGCCGTTGGATTCTCCGAGTGGTCCGAAATAATCCCAGCGCAGTCCGAGGTTGAGAGTCAATTTGGGATTGACCTTCCAATCATCCTGGAAGTAAGCCGCGAAGTAGTTTTTCTCATCGTAGGTCTTGTTGATATTCGAGGCTCGCGACTCATCGGTCCCGCCGGAAAAGTCAACTCCGTTCGGCACAGTCGCTGCTGTCGGAGTCAAAAGCATCTGCGCCATACCGGTCGTGCTGCTGTTGGCGTTGGGAATATCGGTAAATTCACCGCTGTAGTCGAACTGGCCACGCGACCAGGCAGGCTGCAGAGTTGAGAACTTCACGTGCTGGTATTCGATACCCATCTTGAAGCTGTGTTTGCCGTAGATCTTGGTGAAATCGTCGACGATCTGGAGCGTTTGGCTGACTTCATCGGAAGGCAGGAAGTTATTGCTGCCCAGGGTTGCCAATCCGCTTGGAGTAATTGCGGGGAGGCCGCCATTTTCGGGAACCTGAGGAATGTCAGGGATTCCGTATTGTGCCGGAATACCGAGTTCGCTGCCGACCGGGCCGAAGCGGGTGGTGTGAAGGTGGTTAAAGCCAACGCGGGCCACGTTAATCGTGCTCGGGTTGAAGACGTGGGTCCAGGCCACAACCGACTGGTTGGACTTCAACGTCTGGACACCTTGCTGGAAGGAACCGCCGTCGGCGACGCCCCCAAAAGGTCCGGGGATGAATTGCGGATTGTCTACGTAGCTGAAGCGGACGAAGAACTGCTCTTTTTCATTCGGATCGAAGTCGCCGCGGACGTCGAACTGGTTACTGAACTGGGTGCTATTGGGGTTGGATATGAAGTTTCCAGTAACGACGCCATTGTTTGTCGGCTTCGGATAAAGGTTCATCAAGTTGATGGCATTGCCATCAAGTCTGCCGGCGGGGAGCTGATTCAGGCCGCACGCCGTTGTGTAAACCTTGGTAGTTGCAGGGCAGGTGCCAAAAGGATCACGCACATAACCGGATGCCGTCGGCACATAGCCGGTCACGGGATCGGGAGTACCGGCCGTCACCTGACGAGTTGTTGCCGGATCATACATTGTGCCTATCGGAGCCGACCGGCCCAGGAGGTCAGAGTTGGTGTTGGCAGTCAGGCGATCGGCGAGATTCGTATAGCCGCTATTGCGCTCCGTAAGGGTTGGAACGGACGCGAGACCGGAGCTTTCGCCTTCGACGCGCCGCAAGCCTTCGTAGTCGCCGAAGAAGAATAGTTTGTTTTTCAGGATCGGGCCGCCGATTGCGCCACCGAATTGATTCAGGCGAAGCTCTCCCTTGGTTACGTCGAAATAGTTCTTTGCGTCGAGCACATCATTGCGGAAGAACTCCCAGGCGGCGCCATGGATGTTGTTGGTACCGGACTTGACAGTGGCATTGAGCACCGCGCCTGCCGAACGGCCAAGCTGAGCACTGAAGTCTGCGGTCTGGACGTTGAATTCCTGGATCGCGTCGACCGGGGGAAGAACGGCGAAGTTCGTGCCATTGAGGAAGTCGACAGCGTTGTTATTATTGTCGATACCGTCGAGCAGGTAATTGTTTTGCGAGGGACGCAGACCGTTCGCTGTAAAGGCGCCCGACGCGGCGTTGCCGCGGGTATCTGCCTGGGGTGTGTTGATGCCGGCGGCGAGCTGGGCGAGGAAGGTAAAGTTGCGACCGTTGAGCGGAAGACTAACGATGCTCTGCTCATTGACGACCTGGCCGACAGCGGCATCGTCGGTCTGCAACTGGGGCGGAGCGGTGCTCACCGTCACGGTCTCCGCTGCGCCGCCCGCTTTGAGCTCAACGTTTACCTGGAGGCTTTGGCCCACGGCCACCACCAGGTGCTCCTGGGTGGTCTTCTCGAAGCCGGGAGCGGTTACGGAAATGCTGTAGTGGCCGATTTTCACCGGCGAGAAGCTATACGTGCCGCCGGAAGTCGTGTTGGTTTCGAGCGTTAAACCCTGATCGGTATTCACGAGCGTCACCTTGGCGTTGGTGATAATTGCGCCGGTGGAATCCTGAATGGTGCCGGAGATCGCGCCTTCGTCGACTTGCGCGATGAGCATCTGCCCTGAAATCAGGAGCAGGGAGAAGAACGCCAATGTGAAATAGCCGACCGACCTAAACCAACCGCCTATGCTGCGAGTGCTGCCCATTGATTAGCCTCCAAATTCTTACGCCACGTCATCCTGCGCCGTGGCTGATAGCGCTGGCATCGAAGCTGCCACGCCTTTTCTGCCGAAGAGTAAACGGTTACATTTACCACCGAGAGCAAAATATAGAACAGAGCGATGCCTGTTGTCATCCAAAAGTTGTAGACCGAAAGTTGTATATACCAACTGCGGGTAGAAGCATGGTTGCTAAAACCGTAGATCTTAGAACGTCAGGTAAACGATTACTTTATCTGCGATCAGAACGTTAAGTAGCCAATTGACTCTTGTCAATCGAAAGTTTGATATTTCCTCAAAGACCGGCGGAAGGTGATCCATCGACGTCAATATGCACTTCCCTCGGATCGCGGCGGGTCTATTCGGACGATTTGGGGTCGGCGCAGGAGCGGTGGTAGCATTCAGTCACCCAGCCGAGCATACGGACCCTTCGAGGATGTCGCTTTCCAAAACGAAAACCCACTATTTTTCCCGCCGCACACTTCTCAAGAACATCGCTATGGCTCCGCTGCTTCTTCGAGCGGCCCCGCTGCATGGATCTTCATTTTTCCTGGGGGGAGCGGCCGTGCCCCCGGAATTCAGCTTGTCCGATGTCCGGCTGGTGCCACACTATCCCGCGCAATCGCCATTGGCCGATATTTTGCGCCGGGTCTCGCCTGGCTCCGACGAATTCGTCACCGAGAAGTACGCGGTTGAGATCGAATCCCTCCTTGAGGGCTGGGGGCTTGACCTCAAGAAGTCCCCGCGTGACACAGGTGCGCTCGCGAAGCTCCTCGATGTCTCTATTCGAACCTCGTCACTGGTTCCCCGTAGCGAAACGAATTTGCGCTCAGGAGCCGCGCTCAAGGTCTTGCGAAGGAAATTTGGCCCAGCAGGCGCTTCGGGCCGAGAGCGGTTTCTGAAAGAAGTGCAGAGCTGGCTGGGCCCGCTCTCACAAATTGAGACGACGGAATTTGAGATTACGGCAATTGAGGTGCTTGAAAATGCGCCGTTGAAGGTCCGCGCGGAAATTCGCTATGACATCGTTGGCATGCGGGAGCCGGCCCGGCGTGAAGAACGCGTCGGCACATGGCAGACGGAGTGGTGGCGCAGCGAGGCCGGGGCCTGGAGCGCCCGAAAATGGGAAGCCCGCGAAGAAACAATCGCTTTCGCAGCCGAGCCAGCATTTGTCGATGTGACGCCTCAGGCCCTTGGTGCAGCAGCTTCCTACCGGGACCAGTTGATGCACGGGGTCGATTACTGGAGGACGGTGCTCGACGGCGCCTGCGGTATCGATGTTTATGGCAATAACGGCGTAGCCGCAGGCGATTATGACGGCGACGGCTTCGACGACCTGTACGTCTGCCAACCGGCTGGACTGCCAAACCGCCTCTACCGCAATCGCGGCGACGGAACCTTTGAAGACGTCACCGAAAGGGCGGGGGTTGGGGTTCTCGACGGTACGGGATGTGCCATCTTCGCCGACTTTGAGAACAAGGGTAGGCAGGATTTGCTGGTCGTCTGCGGCAGCGGGCCGCTGCTCTTTCTGAACAATGGCGACGGAACATTTACGCATAAGCAGGATGCCTTTCAATTCAAACAGCCGCCGCAAGGGACCTTCACCCACGCAGCGTTAGCCGACTACGATCGTGACGGCCGACTCGACATATACTTCTGCCTCTACAGTTATTACCTGGGACTGGACCAGTATCACTACCCAGTTCCGTATTTCGACGCGAGGAATGGACCTCCCAATTTTCTTCTGCACAACGAAGGGAATGCGACCTTCGTCGACAAAACTGACGCAGCCGGGTTGAGTGCGGAGAACGATCGGTATAGCTTCGCCTGCGCCTGGGGCGACTACAAATCCACTGGGTTTCCGGACCTGTACGTTGCGAACGATTTCGGCCGAAGCAATCTCTATCGGAACAACGGAGACGGGACGTTCACGGCAGTTTCGGCCGAGGCTGGAGTGCAGGACCCGGGCGCGGGAATGAGTGCCTGCTGGTCGGACGTAAACAATGACGGGCGCCAGGATGTCTACGTTTCGAATATGTGGTCGGCGGCTGGACAGCGTGTCTCCCAACAAAAGATCTTCCAGGAGAAAGCGCCTGAGGATGTCCGCGCTTTCTTTCGCCACCACGCGCGAGGAAATTCCCTCTACCGCAACCAGGGCGACGGGAAATTTCAGAACGTTGCGGCACAAGCCGGAGCAGAGATGGGGCGGTGGGCATGGGCCTCGGACGCCTGGGACTTCGACCACGACGGCTACCCAGATCTCTACGTAGCAAACGGGTATATCTCGGCGCCGGAAAGAAGTGATCTCGCGAGCTTCTTCTGGAGGCAAGTCGTGGGGAAGTCTCCGGTAGATGCGACGACATCGCTCGCCTATGAGCGCGGCTGGCAGGCGCTCAACGAACTGATTCGCTCCGACTCGACCTGGAGCGGGTATGAGCGAAATGTGATGTTCGCCAACCTGCGCGACGGGAGCTTCGCTGAGGTTTCGGGAGCAGTCGGGCTGGATTCCATCGAGGACAGCCGGTCATTCGCACTGGCCGATATCGACCATGACGGACGACTCGAGGTGATCCTGAAGAACCGAAACGCCCCCCAGTTGCGCATCCTCCAAAACGCGATGAGCGAGCTTGGCCAGTCGATAGCTTTTCGGCTGCGGGGTCAGCAGAGCAATCGCGATGCGATCGGCGCGGCGGTCACGGTCGAGGCAGGTGATCTTCGTCAAACAAAATATCTTCAGGCGGGTTCAGGGTTCCTGGCACAGCACTCAAAAGAGGTTTTCTTCGGGCTTGGCAAACCTGAAGGCTCGATCCGGGCGACAGTTCGCTGGCCGGGTGGACTCATTCAACATTTTGAAGCGCTGCCGACCGATCATCGGTTCGAGATCGAGGAGGGTTCAGCCACAGTTGTCGCCAAGGCCTTCGCCGAGCGATCGGCAACATTCACGAAGGCAGTGGCAGTACCGGCGGTGGATGCAATGCCATCCCAAATAGAAACCTGGCTGATCGACCCTTTGAAGGCGCCCGAATTTTCGTTACCGGATCTGGCCGGTACTCTCCATAATACGGCCGAACTTAAAGGAGGTTTCGCGCTGTTGAACTTCTGGACTATCGCTGCGCCGCAGTGCAAAGATCAGCTTCGATTATTGAATCGAAACAAGGCAGCCTTCGCGGCGAGCGATATCAGAATTGTGGCGATCAATGTTGATCAGGCGGGAGTTGGCGAGCCAGTTCAGATTTCGGCGGTTCGTTCCATCGCGCAGCAGGATGGTCTGGGGTTCTCGGTGCTGGTAGCGACCGAAGAGGTCGCGGGCATCTATAACATCATCTACCGATACCTATTCGACCGGCGCCGCGACCTCGGCATACCTACCTCGTTTCTGCTCAATCGAGAGGGCATGATCGTGAAGGTTTACCAGGGTACTCTGGACGCGCAACGCGTGCTCGACGACGTGAAGACAATTCCGACCACCGCGGCCGATCGCCTGCAGAGAGCGCTTCCCTTCGGCGGATCGTTGTATCAGGGCGGCTTCGAGCGAAATGACTTTACTTATGGCGTTGCCATGTTCCAGCACGGCTATCTGCAACAAGCCGAAGAGTCTTTTCAGCAAGTCGTCGCCGCCAAGCCGGACGATGCCGAGGGCTATTACAACCTGGGGACGCTAAGCTTGAGAAGGAATGATTTCGAACAAGCGCGTCTATATCTGAAGCAGACGCTGAAACTGAAGCCGAACTATCCCGAAGCATGGAACAACCTCGGCATGATGGACGCTCAGCAGGGTCGCGCCGCGGAGGCGATTGAAGACTTTCAACAATCGCTGCAGCTACGACCGGATTATGCGATCGCCCTGCTCAACCTGGGCAATGTCTACCGCCGGCAAGGCTCATTAGACAAGGCACAGGAGAGCCTGATGAAGGCCCTCGAACTGCAACCGGACGACCCGGAGGTGAACTACAGCCTGGGTATGTTTTATGCGCAGCAGAACCAGATGGATCGTATGGCGGAATATCTGAATCGAGCGATTGAACTGCGCCCGGACTATGCCGAGGCGATGAATAACCTCGGCGTACTCCTCGTTCGACAGCGCGATTATGCGCAAGCTGAGCAGCAGTTCAAGAATTGCATTCGCTTAGTTCCAGCTTTCGATCAGTCCTATGTGAACCTGGCGCGCCTCTACGCCATGCAGAACGAAAAGCCGAAGGCGATAGAAACCCTGCAGCAGTTGCTGCGAGTGCAGCCGCAGAACGCGGCGGCGAAGCAGGCGCTGGAAATGTTAGAATGAGGCCCTTGATGGGCACTCGAAACAGTGCCGGAATTATGCCAGCACGCGCTTCTTTACAGCCTGGGATCATCCACGGCAAAGCATGGTTGCGCAGGAGCAGTCTTTTCCTGACAACCGCTGTGCTTCTTGGAATGTCAGGGCCAGCTGTGGCTCAGAAATCCACAGAGTCAGCCTCCTCGTCACAAAGCGCCACAACGAGCTCGGCTACGCTGCAGCAGGCAGAAACCCTGATGCAGCAAGGTCAGCTGGACCAGGCCAAGGGGAAGATCCAGGAAGAGTTGGCGCAGCATCCGTCGAGCGTCGAAGCCTACAATCTACTTGGAATTATTGCGACCAGTCAGCAAGACTATGCCGGCGCTCTAACCGCCTTCCAGCAGGCTCTCAAGATTGCGCCAAACTCGACAAAGACCCTGGTCAATCTCGGCAACGTCTACGTCACAGATAAGAACTTCGACCTCGCAGAGAAGGAATTCCGCACCGTCTTGCGGCTCGACCCCGCAAACCGCGACGCCAATTACAATCTGGGCGTCCTGTTGATGGCAAGAGGCGCCGCTGCAGAGGCGATTCCGCACTTCGAACGAGTGCGGCCGGCGACGGTCGCTACTCAGTTCAACCTGGTCCAGGCCTACTTCAAGACCAACGCCAGCGCGGAGGCGCTGCGGCTGGCGACGGAGCTGTCCGCCCAGAACAAAGACGATCTTCAATTGCACTTCTCGCTCGGGTTAATACTTGCCTCTGAGAAACAATACAAAGCGGCCCAGCTGGAGATGGAAAGAGCCGATGTCTTGCAGCCCGGCACCTTCGAGATTCTCTATAACCTCGGGCTGGCGTATCTGCGCGCAGGCGATTACGCCAAAGCGGACCTCGTATTGAGTCAGGCACTCAAGTTGAAGCCCGACTCATCTGAGACGCTCTACCAACTCGCGCAAGTCTATGCCGACGAATCGCGACCGCTAGACGCGCTGGATCTCCTTATCCGCGCCCATAAAATTGCGCCTGACAACACCGACATCATTTACCTCATGGCGCAGGTGAGTATCTCTCAAAATTATTTTGAGGACGCGATCCCACTGCTGGAGTCTGGCCTTGCTATCGCCCCGAAGCGGGCCGACCTGCTTGCAGCATTGGGCGAGAGCTACTACATGTCGGGCAAGGTAGACAAAGCCGTTGACGTCTTCCAAAGGCTGGTCGCGGTTGAACCCTCGGCACGCTCCTATGCCTTCGTCGGCCTCGCGTATCGCAATCTAGGCCGCTTTGATGAGGCCAAGCAATACTTTGACCGCGGACTTAAGCTCGATCCGCACAACAGCTCCTGCCTTTTCAATCTGGGGTTCATTGCGGAGCGCCAAGGCGATATCGCGACCGCGGATGCGCGATTTCAGGATGTGCTCAAGTTCAACCCCAATTACTCCGACGCGCTGCTCGAACTAGCCAACCTGCGCATGACGCAGAAGAAACTACCGGAAGCTGCTGAACTATTGCGGCGGTTCGTTCGTGTGAGCAAGAATCCAGCGACGGGATATTACAAACTGGCGATCGTGGAACGAAGGATGAACGACACCGCCGCAGCCAACCGCGACCTTGCGGTCTTCCAATCGCTCTCAAAAAACGCTCCTACCGGAGCATACCCTTATGAGCATCTCTTCGACTATCTGGACACTCGTTCGAAGCTTGCCCCCGGTGCGAGAGGCCAACTGGATATCGCCGAGCTGAATAACGAGATCAAGCGGCACCCTGACCAGCCGGAAGATCTCTACCTTCTCGCGGAGGCCTACCTGAAGGTCGGCAAAGTGGATGAGGCTCGAAGCGCCGTTGCGGATCTCGACAAGCTCAGCACGGGCGATTATCGGACCCTTACCGGGGTCGGCGTCTTGCTCGCGCGCTATCACCTCTACGACGAGGCGATCCAGCACTTCCAAGCGGCGCTACAGGCCAATCCGGATTCCGACGAGGTCAAGTTCGACCTCGCGGATGCCTATTTCCGCAAGCGTGCCTATGCCCAGGCGCTCGAAGCGGCCGGCCGGGTTTCGGAAAAAGGTCGCACGGACGATGCCTATCTCGCGCTAATGGGCGATATCTACGCGCACCTGGGCGATACCGCTCGCGCCGAACAAATCTATCGCGATGCGATCAGCCGCGATCCCGATAATGATCAGGACTGTCTGGCGCTCGCTCTGCTCCAGTTCCGGCAAAATGACGTTCCAGGAGCGAAAGAGACATTACTGAAAGGTCAGACCCGCATGCCGGGCTCCGGAAAGATATTGTGGGGACTCGGCATCGCTTCGGTCCTCGAGGGCAACACGGCGAAGGCCGCCGATCAGCTTGAACGTGCGATGGACATACTTCCCGATTGGCCTGGCAGCTACTCGACTCTGGGGGTCTTTTACTTCGAGACCGGGCAGATTGACAAGGCCAAAGAAGTGCTCGACCGCTTTAAGAACAGTAATGCTGCAGGCGGCCTGGACGTGAACAAAATTGAACAGGTCCTGAGCCAGGCGCCTGTGACCACTCCCACCGGAGACCAACCCATGACCATGGCCAACCGGGAACAGTTGTTGCAGCTGGCCCTCTCGCTGGCAGATCGGACGCTCTGAGGATGTCATTGCCGGGTGGAACGCAGGAGATTTCCGGAGGAGGACGAGTCGCCAGATTTAGTGTGAAATGCAGCGCAGCACTGCTGTTTTCTCTCGGGACCCTGACTCTCTCGAGTGCAGCGCTTGGTCAGACGACCGCGAAGCCATCAGACATTCCGATTCCCGTTCGCTTCACCGACATCCTTAAGACCTCTGGCATCACCTTTGTTCAGGATTCCACCCAAACAAACGAAAAGTACTACCTCGAGACTATGGGCACTGGCGTCGCATGGATCGATTATGACCAGGATGGACTGATGGACCTGTACCTCGTTCAGTCAGCGGCGACCGACGCCTACAAGCCTCCGTCGCCTTTACGCTCGGCGCTCTATCACAACAATGGGGACGGAACGTTTACCGATGTTACGGTCAAGGCCGGAGTCGGTGGCGAAGGTCACTATGGACAAGGCGTCGCCGTCGGGGACTTCGACAACGACGGGTGGCCCGATTTATATGTCACGGGATATGGCCGCGCGATCCTTTACCACAACAACCACAATGGCACGTTTACCGATGTCACAGCGAAAGCTCGAGTCGCAGACGAAGGCAGATGGTCAACGAGCGCGGGATGGTTTGACTACGACAAGGATGGCTGGCTCGACCTGGTAGTGACGAACTATATCGACTGGTCGCCAAAAAACAACCTATGGTGCGGCGAGCGCGCCCCAGGTTATCGCTCCTATTGCAATCCGAATAACTACCGTGGCCAGAAGACCACGCTCTACCACAACAATCACGACGGTACGTTTACCGACGTCAGCGACAAGTCGGGCGTCGGCCTTCCTGAATCGAAGGGCATGGGCGTGGTGCTTGCCGACTTTAACAATGACGGATGGCCAGACATCGCCATCGCCAACGACACCTGGCCCAATTTTCTCTTTCTCAACAATCACGATGGCACTTTCAAAGACGTCTCCCTGATCTCTGGGCTGGCGGCAAGCGAAGACGGAGGTTATGAAGCCGGCATGGGCATCGATGCCGCCGACGTCGACGGCGAGGGCTGGCTCGATGTCTACATCACTCATCTCGACTTTGAGCTCAATCGCCTCTATCACAACAACGGTGATGGGACTTTCACCGACGTGACCTACAATTCGGGAATTGGTGCGAAGGCGAGGCTCCTGAGCGGGATCGCAGCGAGGTTTGTCGACTACGACAACGACGGGTGGCCCGACATCCTGCAACTGAATGGCGCGATGCTCGACAACGTAGCCCTTTACCATAGCGAGGTCTCCTACAAAGAACCGTTGCTCATGTTTCGTAATCTTGGCCGCGGCCACTTCGAGAAGGCCTCCGACTCGCTCGGCGCCGATTTTGTGCGGCCCATCGCAGGGCGCGGACTCGCGACCGCCGACTTCGACAACGACGGCGACATCGACTTCGCCGTGAACGTGAGAGGCGACGTTCCCGAGCTCATGCGTAACGACGGCGGCAACGCCAACCATTGGTTGGAGATTCTGCTCATCGGGACAAAGTCGAATCGCGACGGTATTGGCGCAGTGCTGAAGCTGACAGCTGAGGGCTCAGAACACATGCAGCAAGCACAGGGAGGCGCTAGCTATATGTCGGCGAGCGATCCGCGAATCATCTTCGGACTCGGCAAACGGACCAGGATCGATTCACTCGAGATCGACTGGCCGAGCGGGCAGGTGGATAAGTTGACCAATCTTCCGGTGGACAAGATCATCGCGATCAAAGAAGGCGCAGGAATTGTTCCGCATCCGTTTCCGAAAGTGGCAAGCAAATGAAGTGCTTCGCGACCCATAATGCCGCTGATCTCCAGATCTCCCTGAGGCCCGCTTTGCCTCTCTATAATCGGAATAAGCTATGATTTTTCCCCGCCGGCGTTTCCTTGGTTCTTCCCTCTTTCTGCTTAGCGGCAATCTGACCGAGGCGCTCGCCACGCCACTATGGAAATGGAGTGATCCTGCACTTTTGCAGGCTGCCGTGACGATGCCGACCGCGTCGCCGGTGCAATATGTCGATGTTGCGCAACAGGCGGGCCTCACCATCCCCAACGTGTGGGGCGGCGTCGATCATAAGCGTTCGATTATTGAAGCAAAAGGAAGTGGGCTCGCTTTCTTCGATTATGACCAAGACGGATGGCTCGACATTTACCTCACGAACGGCAATCGGCTCGACGCCAAGTGGCCAGCCGGCAAGGCGCCGACATCTCTGCTCTACAAAAATAATCGTGACGGAACCTTTACCAATGTCACCGAGAAGTCAGGATTAGGAGTCACCGGATGGCAGACGGGCGTTTGCGTTGGGGACTACAACAACGACGGGTGGGACGACTTATTCTGCTGCTTCTGGGGCCATAACATCCTGTTCCACAACAACGGCAATGGAACCTTCACCGATGTCACGCGCAAAGCCGGACTTTATCAGCAAGAGCACCGTTGGGGAGCCGGTTGCAGCTTTCTGGACTATGACCGCGACGGGCACTTGGATCTCTTCGTCTGCAACTACATCAAGCTTGACCCTGCGAAGATCCCTGCGCCCAACGATACCGCCTTTTGTCAGTGGAAGGGGGTGCCGACGATGTGTGGTCCGCGCGGCCTCCCCGGCGACACTAACATTCTCTATCGCAATAACGGAGACGGCACGTTCACTGACGTTTCGGAAAAGGCGGGCATCCTGAAGCCGGGGCCACGATATTCGATCACTTCGGTCTCTTACGACTTCGATAACGACGGATGGCCCGACATCTACGTCGCCGTCGACTCGGAGCCGAGCATTCTCTTCAAGAACAACCACGACGGCACCTTTACCGACATCGGGGTGATGGCCGGCTGCGCCTATAGCGAAAACGGCCACGAGCAGGCGGGCATGGGGGTCGCCGTCGCGGATTACGATTGTGACGGCTGGTTCGACATCTTCAAAACCAACTTTGCCGACGATACCTGCAACTTGTATCACAACAACGGCGATGGCACGTTCAGCGATCTAACCTTTGCGTCCGGCGTTGGCGTCAATAGCCGATATGTTGCCTGGGGCTGCGGATTCGTCGATTACGATAATGATGGTTGGCGAGACATTATCCAGATCAACGGTCACGTTTATCCGGAGATCGACAACTATAATTTCGGCCAGACTTTTAAGAATCCGCGCCTCGTCTATCGAAACCTCGGCAACGGACGATTCAAGGATGTATCCGCCGAGATGGGACCCGGAATTACTGAGAGATACTCGAGCCGCGGCGCCGCATTCGGGGACTACGACAACGACGGCGATGTCGATGCACTCGTGCTGAATATGAACGACCTGCCTTCTCTACTTCGCAACGACGGCGGAAACAAACAGAACTGGATCAAGCTGAAGCTACTGGGAACCAAGTGCAATCGGACTGCGATTGGCGCGCGGGTTCGAGTCACGACCGGCAAGCAAACTCAAATGGACGAGGTGCATAGCGGCGACAGCGTCATGTCGCAGAGCGATCTGCGCGTGCATTTCGGGGTTGGCAGTGCAACGACAATCGATGTGATCGAAGTGAAGTGGCCAACCACGCAAAAACTAGAAGTATTCAAGCAGGTCAAGGTCAACCAGATTCTCACCATTCGTGAGGGCGATGGAATCATCAACTCCGCAAAGACGAAACCGGCGAAGTAACTCTGTTGATGCGTTCTTCACAAGCCCCTTTTCCCCTGGATAGATCAATGCGCTGGCGGCGCGGCCGGCTGGCTTTGTAAGACTACGAGGAACTGTTTGACTTCGCGGCGCTCGCGTTCAACCGCCTCGGCCTGTGCTTTCTCAATTTGGTCATGTAGGAGGAACTCCTGCCGGGCCTTGTCTTTCTCTCCGACGCGGTCGTACGCTATGCCGAGGCGGTAGTGGGCCTCACCCGACTGCGGATTCGCTGCGATGGCCCGAGTGTAGTCATCGATGGCCTTGTCAAATTCACGACGAGAGAAGTAGAGTGAGCCGCGCTGAAGGTAGGCGTCGGAACACGTCTTGTCGATCTTCACGGCGCTGGTCAGCAATGCTTCGACCTGCTCCATATCCTGTGGATTAGGCTGAACGGGTTGCCGTTTCCAAATAGCCATCGCGTAGAAATAGTTGGCAAGCGCATTGCGTGGCTGCAATCTCGCAAAACGCGCGAGCTTCTCTTCTGCGCATATCAAGGGCGATGGAGCAGCCATCTCGATCTTGCCCAGAAAGATGTACGGTTCCGGATCGGCCGGCTCCAGATCGGATGCTTCGCAGAGCCGCTGCGCGGCCTCGTCATAGCGAGCGCTGGCAAAGAGCGCAGTGCCAAGAGCAGCAAGCAACCGAGCGGAGTTTGGATACGCCTTCGCCCCGTTGGCGAAGACCTCCGCCGCCTGCCAGACGGCGCGATGTAGCAACAGCTCAGAACCCCAATCGAAATAGTTTTGCTCACTCGGGTCGAGTCGGACGGCTTGTTCATATTCATGTACAGCGCCCAAGGGGTCATCCAGCTTCTCGTCAAGTTCGCCCAACTGGCGATGCAGGTCGGCGTTCTCCTTCTGGGCAAGCAGTTGTTTTAACCGCCCTCGCGCTTGTTCAAGATCCGCTCTATCGCTGGCTGGAGTAGTCGCATTGGAGGTGGCGCCTTGCGTCCTCAGTGTCAGAGTCTCCCGCGTCAGCGCTTCGCTGGTGCGCAGGCTGGCATCGGAGCCGTGACCGCCGACTGCAGTCCAATCCGTCACTCCGGCTACGGTAAAGTTCGGTTGATCGGCAAATTCCATTGATGGGCTGGAAGACGCAGCATCGGGATTCGCAGAGACGGCCCCCTTTTGATCGAGTACAAGGTCGATGTGCTCTGGAGCATTAGCAGAGGCGGCAGGTAGGGCGGAGCGCAGGCTGCGGAGGCCAGATTTTTCGGCGCCGATTGTGAAGTTGCCCTTGCCTGTAACATAGAGCGAGAAAGCGCCCTTCGCATCGGACTGCGTGACCACGGGAGGCTCGCCAGGGTTCTCCAGACTGACGTTAGCTCCGGCAACCGGCTTGCCGTTCCTATCGCAGACCGAGCCTTTAATGATAAGGGCCGTAGAACGCTGGTTTTGTGAACTTGCAGCCGGCGTGAGCGTGACGATCGCTGCGGCGAATATCGCAATAGCGCTCAAAACAAGCTGGAAACTCGCAGCTTTTGCGGCAGGTCGCATCCTGTATCTACGGTTCAAATTCAACATCGCCTTATCGGAACGCCCCGAGTATCCCAATCATCGAATTCTACTAGGTTGCCGTAGCGCATAGACGATCGTGAAGGACTACGCGCGCAGCGCGACGCTCGGTAGAGGGGAGATGTTTGCTCTGTTGATCTGTCACGAGTGTCTTGCAATCTTGCTTAAACTGAAAACAGGGTGACCGACTAGACCTGCCTAGAACCCACCACCGGTGAGCGCGCAACATACTCCAGACGTTTCTCGTGTCCCGTGCCGACGACGACTCCAATCTGGCCAGCGAGTTGGTGCGCGCCTTCGTTGTAAAGCTTTCAGCGAAATAGTTGACACTCCGCTCCCAGCCCGAAGGAGCCAATCAGTCGGAAGGCTCATCGCTCAGTGGCGACGGGCACGATAGGCAAGCTGATGTAACTGGCTTCGCCGCTTGTGTGCCAGATACGTTGTGTGGCTTTCTGGTAGTCCGCGGGTTTGGCCTCAAAGATGTTCGGGACAAATTTCTGCGGGTTGCGATCGTAGAGCGGAAACAGGGTGGACTGCACCTGCACCATAATCCGGTGGCCGGCTGGAATCGTACGCTCAACCATCGGCAGCGCGAATGTGTATTCGAGCGGCTTGTCGGGCTCGATGGGCGAAGGGTGCTCAAAACTGGAGCGATAGCGGCCGCGGAAGATGTCGGTAGCCATGGGCAGCTCGTAACCGTTCATGTCCCAAGGCTGCGCGATGAGACCGGGGAACGCGCCGTTGAGGTCCATGTGGCCAAGCTCGCGGTTCGGATATACGTCAATCAGCTTGACGACCCAGTCAGAGTCGGTGCCACTGGTGGAAGCAATGAGGTGCACGACCGGTTCGCCGGAGAGCTTCATTGGCGCGGAGAGAGGGTCGCTTATGAAGGTCAGCACGTCAGGACGACCGTCTACGAAACGCTGGTCGTTTACAAGCCATGTGCGCCAGCCGCTTCCGTCCTTATCCAGGATGGGCCGCGGACGATACGGCACAGGCTTGGCAGGATCGGAGACATATTCCGTATACAGTCCAGCCTTTTCTTCGCGTTCCGGGGCCTTGAATGAGAGCTTGCCGCTGGAAGCGAGATAGAGAGGCTTCGACTGGACGCTGCAGCCTTGCTCGCAGCTGGTGGGGAAGGTGCCAAGACGGTCCCAGTGGTCGGCGCCAGTGTCGTACACCCACACTGGAGGTGTGTCAGCTTTCGGCGCATCGGCTTTTAGATATTGGTTGAAGAAGGGCACCATTACGTCGCGGCGCCACTGGTTCGCGGTGTCGGTGGCCCAAACGAACGGGCCCAATGCTCGGCCCTGACGATTGATCTGCGAGTGGAACCACGGTCCCATAACCAGGAAGTTCATGCTACTCGCATTCGGCTTGCCCTCGAGGGTCCGGTACGAGTGGATCGCGCCCCACATGTCTTCCTGGTCGTAGAGGCCCTGCTCCCACATGGTGGGCACGGTGAGCGGAAGCTTTGCAATCAGCTTGTCGAGTGCGCCGGCCTGCCAGAAAGCATCGTAGGCCTGATGCTCTTCGAGGATCCGCATGAACGGCAGGTTCGCGCCTCCTTCTTCTCGCGCCATATCGCCAGCCGAGCCTGCAAGAAGGTAGTTCGTGTAGTCGTCGCCGATGCGCGGCGCTCCAATTCCGTTGCCGCGCGCAGTCATCTGTTCGATGACATAGTCGATGTTGGGCTGGCGGAACGCGCCGTAGTGAAAAAAGTCATCGCCCATCCAGCCGTCAACCATCGGGCTCTCGGGCACAGCGGCCTTCAGAGCGGGATGAGGATGCAGCAGCGCCATCACCACAGTGAATCCTTCGTAGGAAGAGCCGATCATACCGACGCGGCCGCTGGTCTCGGGCACATTCTTGGTCAACCAGTCGATCGTGTCCCATGCATCGGTCGTGTCGTCGGCGCCGGTGCTGTTGAAGCCTGACTCCACGGTCAGCGGCGTCATCAGATACGGCCCCTCGGAGCCGTATTTGCCGCGGACATCCTGATAAACGCGGATATAGCCGTTCTCGACAAAGCCTTCATCGCCAAGTGAGAGCTCATCGATCAGCGTCGGCGCGGGCGGCGCAGATGGATTGCGTACGTGGGCCGCGGCGTTGTACGGAGTGCGCGTCAGCATGATCGGAGCGTCGTGCGCGCCTTTGGGAACAAAGATGACGGTGAAAAGCTTTACCCCGTCGCGCATGGGCAACATGACGACGCGGCGATCGTAGTTCCGCTCCACGGTCGGCGCCTGGAAGTCATGCGCCATCTGATCGCCGCCAATTTTCATCGGTGCGGACTGCGTGGTTTGCGCGCCGGCTGCCGCTGCAATGCAGAGCAGAGTAAGAACCAGCGTGGAACGAATGGCTGCAGTCATTGTTTCTCCTTTTTTGAATGCGATCGGGTGGCTTAAGAACCCTGAAAAAGCGCTGTCACTTACCGAGTCAATCACAATCAACTGTACTTTTCCTCTAATAGAGAAGATACGGTTTTCGCTTGATCTCGAAATTGCGCAGAGGCTCCTGCCAATCTTCGGCGATCCGCTGAGGATCGCGCCCCGCGATCAGTGCTTCCAGCACCTCGTGATTGGCTAACAACGCGTCGATTTTTGTGAGCTGATACTGCTCCGGATATGACTTATGCAGGGCACTCGCTATTTCGAGGCCGAGCTCAGGCGTGTCGAGTACATTCCGGTCCGTAACGATCAGCTCAATCCCGTGGCAGAGCTGGTTCGCGTATGGGTAAGGCGCTTGAGGAGTAAAGTCTACGGGCACAAATCTTATACCGGGTAGAAAGCGGGCGTTCAGGGTTTGCGCCAGCGCGCGACTGTCGATCCAGGGCGCGCCCACATATTCAAAGGGCGTATCTGTCCCGCGGCCTACGGAGACGTTGGTAGTTTCGATCAGGCCCAGAGCGGGGTAGAGAGTAGCTTCCTGCGGGCTGCGAAGGTTGGGAGACGGATTGCTCCAGGTAAGGCCGGTTGCGTCAAACCAATCTCCTCGCAGCCAGCCTTTCATGGCTACGACGGTCAGTGGTGCGCGCAGGTGATCCTCGCCATTAAGAAAGAGGGCTAGCTCGCCGAGGGTCAGTCCGTGTCGGACTGGAATTGGCGCTACATCAACGTAGCTTTCCTTACCGGCGTCGGAGATTGGCCCTTGCACGAATGAACCGCCCAAGGGGTTTGGACGGTCGAGGATGATGATCTCTGTGCCGGTCTGGCCCGCTGCCTCCAGAAAATAGCGCACTACCGTTTCATACGTGTAGAAGCGAACGCCCGCGTCGGCAAGGTCGATGAGAACAGCATCCAGACCGCGCAATGCTTCGAGCGGTGGCCGACGTTGCCCTGCGGAGACGCCGTAAAGGCTGATCACTGGAAGACCAGTCGCGGAGTCAGTGGAGTTAGCGATGCCCTCCTTGTCCAGCGTTCCATTGATGCCGTGTTCGGGGCTGAAGAGCAGCTCGAGTTTCAATCCGGGGACGGCCGCCTCAGCGTCATGCGCGAGGATGTCGATCGTTCGACGACCTTGCGCATCGAGTCCGGTCTGATTCGTGAGCAAGCCTATACGCAACTTTCCGCCGTGTTTGGACTCAAGAGTATTGAGCTCGGCGAAATGGTCTGCCTCGAGCGCATCGATGCCGGTGGCGACTCTTCCATTGCGGTCCCGCCAACGGCGGCGCCCGGACATCGATTCGTTGTAACCGGTGAGACTGGCGGCTAGCTTACCGTCGTCCGAGTAGACGCCAACCGCTTCGGCAGCAGCGTTTGCGACCGCACCGCGTATCGCGGTGATGCCCGTAGGTCCGTTGGGGTAGACGGCGTTGGCCATCATCACGACATAGGTGTCGCTGGTAGGGTCGATCCACGCTGAAGTGCCGGTGAAGCCTGTATGGCCAAAAGATCCGATCGGGAAAAGTTCGCCACGGTTGCTGGAGTAGGGTGAATCGATGTCCCAGCCGAGACCGCGCAGCGCCGTTCCAGTGGCAGGCTGACCTGGGGCGGTCATCTTTTCGAGGGTCAGCCGGGACAACGGAAAAAGACCAGGCCTGCCGGCGAGCCGGTCGAGCAGGTTTTGTGCGTAGATGGCGACGTCGCCGGCAGTGCTGAAGAGTCCAGCATGGCCGGCGACTCCGCCCATGCGGCGAGAGGTGGGATCATGCACGAGTCCACGAAGCATGACCCCGTGATCGTACTGAGTGGGCGCAATACGATCCTGCCAGCTCGCTGGAGGAAGAAAGCGAGTGTGTTCTAGATTGAGCGGGCGCGCGACATATCGCGCCTCGTACTCGTCGAGCGTCAGGCCGGAGAGTTTCTCGACGAGTGCGCCGAGCACAATGAAGTTGATGTCGCTGTAACGAAACTGCACGCCAGGAGCGGTGACCGGCACGCATGCAAAGGCGCGGCGCAGGCCTTCCTGTTTGCCTGACCATACGTCTTCGAGAGAAACATCCGGAGGCAGTCCGGAGTAGTGGGTGAGCAGCTGTCGAATGGTGATGTCCTGCTTGCCGTTGGCGGCGAACTCGGGAAGATATTTCGAGACCGGATCGTTGAGAAGGAAGCGCCCCTGCTCATAGAGCTGCATGACGGCTGGCGCAGTGGCGAGCACTTTGGTCAACGAGGCGACGTCAAAGATCGTATCTTCAGTCATGGGTTCGGGCTGCGGTATCAGCGAGCGATTCCCGTAGGCCCTGTGGAAGACGACGCGGCCGTTGTGGCCAACGATCACTACTGCGCCAGGAAACTTCTTTGCAGCGATGCCGCCCTCAATGATGCGATCGATCGCTTCGAAATCCCGCTTCTGTGCATTCGCTTGTGCTGTCGACGAAAAAAGGACCGCGATGACAATGAGAATCGTCTTCGTGCGGCTGAGGGCTACGGTCATGCCTGGAGATTCCTGGAAGAATTTCGATCGCGAATAACTTTGCTCATTGCCCAACCCAGCACAAAGGTGAGCAGCGAGCCGATGAGCACAAACCATGTCCATGCGATTTTAGGGAAGACAAACTGCACCCCGCCGATCGCGAATGACAGCGGGTGAGGCTGCTTCCAGAGCAACAGATTCACCGCGAAACCACCGATCATCCCAATCATCGCACCGGATTCGGTGGCGCTGCGACTGAGAGTGCCGAGCAGGAAGACTCCGAGGAGCGAACCATAGGCGACCGAGGCGATGGCGAGGCCGACCTCAACGACATGGCCTCCGCCACGGGAGAGCAAGGCGAGCACGAAGAGCAGCATTGCCCAGAAGATGGTCATGAAACGCGACAGGCGTGCGCGCTGGCGTTCGTCGCCTGCGGGTCGCCACTGCAGATAAAAATCCACCATGCTGCTGGAACTGAGAGAGTTCACAGCAGCGCTGAGATTGGACATAGCTGCCGCCAAGATCGCAGCGACCATCAGCCCGGCAACTCCATGCGGCATATCGTTCACGATGAAAGACGGGAAGATGCGATCCGGAGTCGAAGATGTGCGGCCTTGTTGTGTGTAGAAGAAATACAGGCCGGTCCCGATGGCGAGAAAGAGCACGAACTGGATCAGAATGACAACGCCGCTGCTCAGCAACGCAATACGCGATTCCCTCAGGTTCTTTGCGGCTAACAGTCGCTGCACCATAAGCTGATCGGTGCCGTGACTGGCCATGGTAAGGAAGCAGCCGCCTAGCGCCCCCGCCCAGAAAGTGTAGGTAGCCGTCAGGCTGAAAGCAAAGTGGAAGATAGTGAGCTTGCCGGCGGTTGTGGCCATGGTATGGATCGCGGGCCAACCACCCGGGAACGGCGTGGCCCAGCATGGCCACGCTCACGATGGTGCCAGCGATATAAAGGCCCATCTGCACAACATCTGTCCAGATAACAGCGGCCATTCCACCCTCAAGGGTGTAGATCAAAGTGAGCGCGCAAATGATTGCGATGGACAAGACATCATTGGTGCCGATCGCTATGCCGATGACGATTGAGACGGCGAAGACCCGCACCCCTTCCGCCGCCGCGCGCAGGAAGAGAAACGAGAATGCCGTGAGCTTGTGAAGGCGCGGGCCGAAGCGCTCTCCGATGACCTCATAAGCGGTGAGCAATTCTCCTCGGAAGTAGCGCGGCAAGAAAAGGATGCACACGACGACGCGGCCAAGAAGATAGCCCAGAACGATTTGCAGGAAACCCCAGTCGCCGGTAAAGGCAAGCCCGGGAACGCTGATGATGGTGAGCGTGCTGGTTTCCGCGGCGACGATGGAGAGAGCAATCGCCCACCAGGCAATCTTTCTATCGGCAAGAAAATATCCTTTAAGCGAGCGGCCCTTGTTGCGAAAGCTCAGGCCAAAGAGGCTAATCGCAATGAGATAAATGCCGACAATCAAGAGATCCGGTGTGCTCAGCCGATGCGTGTGCGCTACTCCCGCGGGCAGCAAACTATCGGGCCTCAGGCGGAATGCCTAGCTCTGTTGGGGCGGGCAATTTGTGTTGGTTTCGCCACTCGTCCCGGACAGCCCGAAAACGAAGGCCTCGCTCAACCCAGAGTTGCGTGGAGAGATCATAGCGGACGAGGACGTTCTGCAGCCAGTAGGGCCTGTTCTCACGCAACCAAAGTTGAGAGTACTCAAGCCGGGTGTAACTGTAGCTGTCGCGCATGTCCTCACAAAGGCCATTTGCGCCGGTGATCGTATAGAAAAGTCCGCCAATGCGCTTCGCATTCTGGGGATCGCTCTGCGCGGTGTACATCTGGTTATAGAGGCTGGCAATCAGCTGGGCAGTTTCAAATTTCTGACCGATGAAGTCGAGCTTGCGCGCGCCGAGTTCCATGGCGTCGATGGCATCGGTCTCGCGCAGAGGCCCGGCGTTCCGCGCCTCTGCCAGCAAGGTAATCGCCCGCTCGGCATGCATCCGCATATCGTGAATGAGCGGCTGTAGCTCAGCCGCCATAGCCTGGCCTTCCGAGCTCCAAGGATCCGCCCAGAAGAGCGCATCGGTCGTCTCTCTCACCTTGGATTGATCAAGGGATTGATAAATGGCCATCAATTCAATCTGAGCTTGATTGATCTTGCCGGTTTGGTCGCCATGGAAGACGTTGCCATAGGCTCCTTGGAACTGCGCGAGATCGCTGCTTCCGGGTTGCCAAGCAGCCGCCGCTCCGAAGAGTACGCCGTACCAATCCTCCTCAAACAGGCCTTCTCCGTCGTCGTTCCAGACCGTATTGAGCATTCCAGTGCTGTGGGCGGCCTGGCCATCGCGGACGAATCCCTGAATATTACGCAAGGCGTAATCATTGTCGGGGTAGACGCGGTTCCAATTATTTACTCCGGGCGCGACCCAGGTTTCCATTCCAGCATCGACGTAAGGTTTCAGCCAACGGCTGAAGCCGTCGGGCTCTGGAGAATAAGTCCAGGCGACAGCGATCATGTCCTTGGGTAGCCGCTTCACTTCCTGAGGATCATTCATCGCGATGTCTCCCCAGAACAGGAGGCGTCGCCCCAAGGGCGCGAGCTTGTCATGAATCTGAATTAGAAAATCGACGTAAGCCGCGCCAAGTCCCTTCGATTGGACTGCGGCCTCGGTCTGCCCTTTGCCCAGGTCGGCGGTTTCGTCCGCCCCGATATGCAGAAATGGACTCGGGAAAATCGCGGCGATCTCGGTGAACCATTGGTCGATCAGCGCGAGTGAGCCAGGCTGTCCGGGTGCAAGCACGTTGCCCATCGGCGTCTCCGCCAGCGGAGCGTACTGCTCATACTTCAGCACGTGGTGCAGATGTCCAAAAGCCTCCTGCTCGGGAATGATGGTGACGCGATAAGGGCGCGCGTATTCGACCAACTCCCGAGCTTCTTCCGGCGTCATGCTGCCACCAGGCAGGCCGGGGACAGGGTTGGAAGAGTAATGCAGAGTGTTTTCAAAATAAGGCGAGTAGACGTTGATCTTGTACGCGGCGAGCGTTCTGATCTGCCTCTTCTGGAACTCGAGAGTAGGCAGCGGACCGCGTGACAGGTCGTCCGAGAGACCTCGATACCGCATAGCTGGCCAGTCGCGAATCGTCGCCCTGTGCAGGATGGCCGACTGGCCAGAGCCGGAAATCATTTGTTTGACTGTCTGCGCTCCGTAGAAGATGCCGCTCGATGTATCTGCAATGACGGCAAGACCCTTATCCGCCTTGACGATCGCGTAGCCCTCCTCATGCATCGGAGCGTCGATTGTTATGCCAGATTGGGAGAGAAGCTTTTCCGCGCGGCGAGAGGGCGTCCGCAGCAATTCGACGAGAGCCGAGGAGTGGCCGTGTGTCTCTGACACACTAAGATTCTTTAGCCACTCCGCCAGATCTTTGGCCGCAAATTGGTCCTCGGAATCCGTGCTGGCGGCGATCGATACGCCGGCGGCGAGACTCACCGAATCAGCTGCAGAGTATTCCCGCGGCATCGGCAGCAGAGCCGGGCTGGCGTCCGCGGCAATCATGAACTGCGGAATGCCGACCCAAGCGGCGAGGAATAAAAGTAGCGCGAACCGCTTCGAGCCAACTCCGGCTCCCGTTGGCGTCCAGATCGAGTTTGAAGGCCAGCGTACGATTGGGTGGTAGTTCCGAGCCACTTCACCCTCCATAGAGACTTGCGCGTTAGAGAGTTGTTCACTCATTGCACACTTCATTCAGCCTAATTGGTTATGGGACGGGAAAAATAGAGGCGCTTAGCCTGCGGCTTGCGCTAGGTCTTGCTGACGTCAACGTAGAAGAGGTCGGTGGCCACCTTGAATTCTTCGGGCGTGAGGGTGTTGGGCAGCGATTGCCATTGGAGCGTGGGGTGGATGGTCTGGTAATGGGCGGGATCGCCGACCTGGACCGGCATGGCGAAGTTGGGTTCGTCAGCCTGCCATTTATAGAGGACGGTGCGGGTGGCCGGGTCGAAGTTTAGTTCGAGACAAGGGATGGCGACGTGGCGCAGGTATTGGTTGAAAAATGGGGTCAAGTCGAGCCCGGTTCGCCGGTTCCACCACGCGATGACTTCTTCGGTCATGGATTGCTTGTACTTGAACGCGTCGTAGAAGGCCCTGATGTCGGCGAACCATATTTGGTCGTCTTGCGGGCGGCGCGGGGCGACGATGCTGCGGAGCGTGTTGAGCATCATCGCTCCTTTGAAGTACATGTCCTGCGGGGGGTCGCCGGCGACGCCGCGCTCGGTGATGATGGGCCGGCGGTCGTGGGTTGCGATATGGGAGCGAACTCCATTCCAGTGATGCGGATTGGTTTTCGGATCGCCGCCGGGTTGCCAATCGTGACCGGGGATGCCGTTGAGGTAGGTGAGGGCGTCTGCGGCGCCGAACTTGTACTCGACAAAGAGGGCTTCGAGATAAGTGTCCCAGCCTTCGTGAATCCACATGTCGGAGCGATCGGCGGCGGTGACTGCGTTGCCGAACCACTCGTGGCCCGACTCGTGGATGATGATGAAGTCAAATTTGGTCGATAGACCGACGCCGGTCCAGTCGCCGTGGTAGCCGTTGACGAAGCCGTTTCCGTAGGCGACGGCGGACTGGTGCTCCATGCCGGAATAGGGAACCTGGACGAGCTTGTAGCCGTCGCGAGCGAAGGGGTATTCACCGAAGTAGTGCTCGAAGGCGTCGAGCATGTCTCGGGCCTGAGGGAATTGGGAGTGCGCTTTGGCGAGATCTTCGGGCAGGCAGTAGTAATCGAGCGTGAGCGGCGGGTATGCGGGATTTTTGTATGTGTCGGAAAAGTGGCTATATGCGCCGATGTTGAGAGCGACGTCGTAGGAGTTGATGGGATAGGAGACATGCCAGTTCCACTGGGTGTAGCCATCTTTCTGGGGGACCTTGGAGACGAAGCGACCGTTGGAGACATCGGTGAGCGCGTCGGGGACCGCGACGGAGATGTCCATGCCCTCCTGAGGCTCGTCGTGCCACTGGTCTTTGCAGGGCCACCAGATGGAGCAGCCGTCGTCTTCGTCGGCGGTGAATATCCACGGGCGTCCGGCCGGGTCGGTCTCGTAGGACATCCCGCCGAAACGGCCCTTCGATTTCGGCGCGCCGGAGTAATAGACATCGACAGAGTAAGTTCGGCCAGATTTGAGGGTGCTAGGGAAGTCGATAAAGACCGCACCGGAGTCGCGCGAGGACTTCAGAGTCTCTCCGCCGAAGGTGATTTTGCCGATTTGGAGGGTTTCGGTCAGGTCGAGCTGAATGCGGGAGCCATCTTCCAGCATCTTGAAGCGAACCGTGTTGTGGCCGGCGATGGTCTTGGCCACTGGATCGACGCGGATGTCGAGATGGTAGTAGAGCAGATCGTTGTTCGCGCGATAAGGGCCGTAGGCTCCGCGAAGGATCTCGGCGCGGGTGGGCGGGAGCGGCGAGGGAGCGTTCTGCGGAGGTACGGGTTTCGCAGACGGAGTGGACTGGCCGAAGGCAGGGACGACAAAGGCGCAGAGTGCGACGGCGCGAAATACGGACATGAGGGGATTTTACTTGGCGGTGGGTTCGCGCTCCGCTCGCGAGCCCCCATCGCATCGAATCCCGAAACCATGACTAGACCCTGCTCCACTTGCTTGAACATAATGGCCCAATTTTTTGTTGAATCACGCTGTCCACGCGCGAAAAGCGCCGAAGCAAAATCTTTGTGACTCGGCAAGATCGCCATCAGGCAGAGCTCTATCAGGCGAGACTATGGGAGCCAATTTGGTGAGGCAAAAATCGTTCATGATGTCAGGACGGCGAATATCAGGGCGGCACACAGTTCGCACACATTCCGATCGTGATCGAAGCAATCTCTCTCCGAAATAGCCTCGCGACACCAAAGTGGCATTGAGGGGCAAATCAGTGACTACAAAATGAGATGGAGGCTGGCGGTACGCAAAAGGTTTCAGGACACACTGGCGAACGCGGTACTGACAGCGCAGGAAACATTACACGCTGAGAAAGACGGCGGCGCAGTTCTTCGGCTTCTTCCCCGAGATGGGTCTTAGCGCTCCGGCGGATGAAGTTGCCGTGATGGGATCCCCAAATCCACTTCGGGCAATTAGAACGGCGCGGACTGTACACAGGGACCGTACAGTTTGCTCCATGATTCTTAGAGCAAAAGTAGAGTTGGTGTAATGTGCGGAGTTTGTCTCAGTAGGCGTTTTTCTGGGGAAAAACACCTGCCGGGCGGTGCGCCTCACACCACGCTGGCTGTACTTTTGCTCTAGTCCGATTGCGCGAAATTATTCTTTCGAAATGGCTTGGCTGTGGTGGAGGCGGCGGGAGTCGAACTTTTCCACAGGGCCTAGTTTCTGTAACTTACACATTCGACGACGGGAGGAACGTGCCGAAAGGTCGATAGTGCCGGAGCAATCGTACGCGTATCGTACACAGGACATTTGTTTAGGACGAAGCGGCCTGAGTGTTTTGTACCTGCCGATTTTCATCGCCCCAGCTCTTCGATCAATCGTCTCACAAAAGACGGAAGGACGGCCGCTGGCCGTTATTGCCGGAATCTGAGGGACTCTCATCGTCAGCCGGTAGTAGTGAGACAATGGCCCGAGAAGGAGATTTGCCTTGCCCGATTCATCGCAGCCTTCAGAAGACAATAAGCGTCCCGCCTCTGAACTCGCGGAACAATCCTGCAAAGAGATGATCGAGAATTTGAAAAAGAATGTCGTGGAACGCCGGGAGGTTCTAGCCGAGTTGGTTGCCCATGACCGGGAAATCGGAATATGACAAGTCTCCGCTTCGCTAGATAAGAGATTTGATTGCGACCCCACCGAGCGGTAAGAATTTGCGATCCAATGTAACAATTGTTGCGTTTGCATGAAGGGCGAAAGCAGCCAGGTATGCGTCAGTCCAGACATTTGGACCGCCCGCAATCTGCTCTCCCAATCGTCGCCACTCTTCGCTGAATTCGGGGCGTTCTGGAAGAAAAATCACTCTGTCGTCAGCCCGCCATTCATCGTAGACCCGCCACGCTTCCCTTGGAGACAAAACATCTTTGCCCATGACATGAGGGTTGGTCAGGAGGCGAAGAAAGCCCATTTCACTGAAACGGCAAAAAGCAATCTGTCCGCTGTCTACGCCTTGCAGCCATTCATTGGCCTGAGAGTGATGAACATGCCGGTTAGAAGTGAGCGCAATCCAGATGTTGACATCAGGCAAGAAGATCATCGAAATTGAAGTCTTTCAGATCCAGTGTACCCGGTTCTTTTGACGGGACCAGCGGTAGTGTCACCCTCCTGGAATGGGAAGGGACATCGGACTCGGCCTTCAGTTCACGCTCGAATGCACGAACGATAAACTCCTCAATCGTAACGCCTTGCGTGCGTGCGGCCTTTTCACCTTTGCGGTAAACAGATTCGGGCAATTCGATTGTGGTTCGCATGAGCTACCTCTTCTTTATGATACCGCGTCCTCCACAAAATACATTCAGGATTCACGGTTTTCCGCGACAATAGCTAATCAGGGTCCAGGAAGTATTGCGGAGGCTTCGCATATATTTGAGCGAGTTGGATAAGTTCAAACACTTCGATACTGCGTTCCCCTGTCTCACATTTCGAGAGAAAGGAATGCGCCCTTTCCATCCGTGCGGAGACTTCGCGCTGCGTCAGGCCCGCTTCTTCGCGGGCCGAGATCAGCTTTTCGAGAAATCTGTCGTAAAGAGCCTGATGATTCGTCGTCCTCCCCTTGCGGGAGACTCGCGTCTCAGGCTTCTTCTGTTTCTTCACCCTTCAAGTGTGGGTAACGCTTGACGAATCCCCTAATAAGGGCCACGCTGGTTGGTGTCTAATCCTTGTCAGGAGGTAAATGTGCCGAGAGAGTATGTGGAATGTGCCGAAGTCGTGGGCAAAACGATCAGGGCACTCAAGATGTATGAAGACGAAGTAGACGGATGCGAAACCCTGATTGAATTCACGGACGGCACATCGTTTACCAGTTCGGTTTCCTATCAACCCGCCGTCAAGGGGACACTGTTCAAGGGTGGCGCAGGGACGCCAGAGATCATCCGCGATTACGAAGTTTAGGTCTTACCCAAGCATCGTCATTCCAAAAAGGAATGACGCGCCGCTCGAAATTTCATTGGACGTTCGCGCCTATCGCTTTTAGCGTTGCGCCATAGCTGACAACATCAGGTCAGCGGAGGTGCAAAATGCTAAAGCCCCGTCATCTGGCCCAGGGGAAAAGGTCATTTCTTCGACCTCGACTTCTGGGCTTTCTTGCGTTCACCATCCTGTTGCCGCTGGCCGCGCACGCCCAGTCCAGCGGCTCTCCCTTCGATACCGGCTTCACTGCCCTGCAAACCCTGTTCACCGGCACGATTGCGAAGGTTGCCAGCCTGATTGCCATCGTGATCGGCGGCTACGGCTTCGCACACGGCGAACCCGGCGCGAAGAAGGCCCTGGCTGGGGTCGCCGCCGGAACCGGGATCGCGGTCATGGCCGTCAACGTCCTAAGCTGGCTATGGGGCGTGTAAGCCCGTTCCGATGCCAGTTCGATCTCTCAACCCTGCCCATTCAGCGAGGGGCTTATGGCAGACCGATCACAACCCAAACGGCGCACGAACCGGGTCTTCAAGAGCCTGCATAAGCCCCTTACCTATCTTGGTGTTGAGCGCACCCTGTTTTACTTCGTGTGCGTCGGAGCCGTGGGCGCGTTCAATATCTTCAACAGCATCATCGCGGGCATCGCTGTTTTCATTGGAGGCTTCGCCTTCGGCCATTGGGTGACGAACAGTGACCCGGCCTTTCTCCGCATCCTCGCCAAGTCCGAAAAATACAAGCTGCGCTATGACGCGGCTAAACAAGGCGTTCCCCGCGTGGAGGTGCGCTGATGCTGCGTCTGGATCGAGTCATTAAGGCGTGGAAGGAAGCCGCCGCGCTGAACGACCACATCAACCTGTACGGCTTCTGGAATGAGACGGCCTTTCTAACGAAGTCAGGCGATCTCGGCATGGTGCTCCGCGTTCCCGGCGTGGATTACGAGAGCCTGGACCACTCGCAACAGGAATACGCGGTCAAGCGGCTGGAAGCGGCGCTCAAGCACTTCGGCCCCGGCTTCCATATCTATCAATACCTTTTCAAACAGAACCGTCCAGCGATCCCGTTTGCCAGCTATGACGATCCCGTAGTGCAGGCGGCCATCGAGCAGCGCAAAACATTCTTCGAGCAGAAGCGGGATCACCTGTATGAGATTGAGATTTATTACTGCATTCTGCTTGAAGGTGCGCGGTCGAAGACCGGCCTGGGTGCTGCGCTTGCCCGGTTACTGCATGACCCCTCCGGGGCTGTGGGCGAGTTGCGGGCGCAGTTCACCAATAACAGCATGAAGACGCTGCTGCGCTCGCAGATTGAGCAGGACGTGTCTCGGCTGAAACAGCGCACCCAGGCATTCGTCCGGCAACTCTCCGACTTTATGCAAATCGAAGTTTTAGGCCAGCAGGGCCAATTCCGGTTCTTCCGCCGCCTGCTCAACTATGAAGATTGGCGCATTGCGGGTAAGCCGCAGAGCACGCAGTTCCTTGACTATCAGGTAGTCAATTCCAATATCGAGGCGGAACGCGATCATTTGCGCGTGGCCGACCATTGCGTGCGCGTGTTGACGATGAAAGAGGCGATCACCGAGACGCGGCCTCTGGTCCTCGATTCTTTGTTGAAGATCCCCGCCAGCTTCTATGTCGTGACCGAATGGACGCCGCTGACAGCAGCGAAGGCCCGCAAGGAGGTCAACAAGCGCCGCCGCCATTTCAATATGTCGAAGACCGGCTTCGTCTCGCAGATCGGCAATGATGCCACAAAGACCAATCCCCGCGACGTGCTGGTGGACGAGTCGAAACAGGCAGACATTGAAAATCTCGGTGACTGTTTGCGGGCATTGGGCGACGGGCAATCGCTGGGCGATTTCTCGCTGACCATTGTGCTCTACGGAAAATTGAAGTCCGAACTGGACCAGCTCATCGGCGAGTTCACCGGCGTTTTCACTAATGCGGACGGCGATCTCTTTGCGGAAACGTACAACCAGCTCAACGCCTACTTTGCCACGGTTCCCGGCAACTATGCCATGAACCTCCGCAGGTTGTACCTGCTGAATACAAACTACGCCGACCTGAGTTTCCTTTTCACCATCCTGCCAGGGGAGAAGATGAATCCGCATCTTGGCGCGGAATACCTGGCCGTACTCGAAACGGACAACGCCACACCCTACTTTCTGAACCTGCATAACGGTGAAGTGCCGCACACGCTCATTCTCGGAATGACCGGATCGGGCAAAAGTTATCTGTGCAGCTTTTCTGTTACAGAACGCGCAGAAATATGCGCCGTTGACCTTCATCTTCGACATTGGGGGGAGTTTTGAGTCGCTGACCCATATCTTCGGCGGCAGCTACCTGAACGTCGGCCAGGAGGCGCGGGACTTCACCATCAATCCATTCTCGCTCCCGCCCACCAAAGACAACCTGCAATTCCTATTTTCTTTTTTTCGCGTACTCATCGAAGGTACAGAACAGCGGTATCGGCTGGATTACAAGGAAGAGCGCAGATTGTGGGATGCCGTCGAGCGGACCTACATGCTGGAAGAGGACCAGCGTACTCTCTCCAACTTCGCCAACATCATCGGCGAGTTGAAAGAGCGGCTGTACCGCTGGACGCGCGGCGGCCAATACGGATTTCTCTTCGATAACCCCGTAGACACGCTTTCGTTCAGCCGCTTTCAGACTTTCAACTTTGCCGGCTGGGGCGACGCGCCGGAGGTGTTGGAGCCGCTGTTGTTTTACGTTCTCCATCGTGCCTCGAACGAGATTACCGACCCGCAAAGACTGGCGACATTCAAGCTCTTCCTCATGGATGAGGCATGGTTGTTCGTCCGCAATGAGACGATTCGCAACTATGTCGTGCAGGCGCAAAAAACGTGGCGCAAGCACAACGCGGCGATGGTGCTGGCAACGCAATCCCTGAAGGAATTGCAGGAGTCGGGCATGTTGCAGATCGTCTCGGAAAGCTGCCCGACCAAGATATTCCTCGCCAACCCGGAGATGGACCGTGACGTATACCGCGAGGCGTTCCACCTGAACGATACTGAGCTGGAATTGATTGCCGGACTCGTCCCGCCAGGTCAGATGTTGATTCGCAAGGCACAGTCCAGCAAAAAAGTTCAGTTGAATGTCGATTCCGTCTCGCACTGGATGGCGACCAACAATGCCCGCGACAACCTGAAAAAGCGTGAGTATTTTGAGCGTTTCGGCATTGCCGAGGGCCTGCGCCATCTGGCCGAAGATCATCCGTTCCGGCCCCGCACGCTGGCGGTCTCCACCTCACTCAACCGTTAAGGAGGCTCCGTCATGTACCGTTCCCGTATGCATCACCTGCCGTTCTTGCCGTCGTCCTCTCCTGCATCCTCCGCCGTAGCGCAGGATGCGTCGGCCCGCACCGTGCAGTATCACTCGCAGGACATTGTGCCGATCCACGCCAAGCTGAAATACACGACGCTGATTGAGCTTCCCACCACGGAGAAGATCATGGAGGCCGCGACCGGCGATAAGGATTTCTGGATCGTGGATATTGTCGGCAACTTCTGTTTCGTGCATCCCGCAAAGGCCGGGATCAGCTCGAACCTGAATCTCATCACCGACAAGGGCAACATCTATTCGCTTCACGCTTGCAGGATGTTTCCGAGACCTCGGAACCGCCGGACCTGAAGGTGATCGTCCAGCCTGCCGACCGCTCCGCGATCATCGCCTCCAGCGGGCCGCCGCAGTTCGTTCCCGCCGCGCAACTGGAACAATCGAAGCAGCAGCTCGCCGCCGTCGAGTCGCATATCACGCAGGCTGTGGACGAATACAAGAGCGCCTATCCGATGCAGTTGAAATTCGACTACACCTTCAAGGCCAACGATCCGCCCTTCGACATTCAGGCCATCTATCACGATGACAAATTCACGTACATCAAGACCGATGCCCCGGAGAAGTTCAGCGTATACGAGATGCGGGACGGCAAACCTAATCTCATCAACTATGACCTGCGCGATGGCACCTACATCATTCCGAAGGTCATGGATTCGGGTTACGTCGAATTGGGCAAAAAACGCATGGAGTTTTCGCGGAAGGGGTAGGCCATGCCAGAGCAGATAGTTCCAGAGCTACCGGCGGAGCCGGAGTTGAAGAAGAAAGTCTTTGAGCCGAAAGGCGTGCTCCAGAAGAACATGAAGATGCTTGTGTTTCTCGGAGCCAGCGCGCTGGTCATTGTCGCAGCGATCATCAGCGCGGGCGGCAAAAAGCCTGCGTCGCAGACGGCGGCGAAAAACCAGCCGCCGCAGCCGATGGTACAGGACAACACGGACAACAACATTCAGGACTTGAAAAACCAGCTTGCCGCCGAGCAGCAGAAAGACGCGCAGCAACAGGCGGCTCTCACCCAGACCAATGCTGTCAATCCGTTGTTGGCCGGAGCAACGCCCGCGCAACAGGCCGCCGCCGCAGGGTACGCCCCGAACGGCCTGCCTGTGGCCTGTGTGCCGGGACAGCCTTGCGCTGCGAATGGAGCGCCGCAGCAACAGCCCAGCGTGCCGCAGCTCACTCCCGCGCAGCAGCAGGCCCAGCAGCTCGCCGCCAAAGAGCAGGCGCTTGCTTATGATTCGCGCTTTGCCTCGAATCTCGTCTACACCCACGCCGCGATTGCGCCGCCCATCCCCGGACACACAGCAGCAGTGCGTCCGGGCAAAATGCTTACGCGCAGACCGCGGCCTCGCAACAGGAAAGCAGCCTGATTGCTCCGCGCGCGGCGGGCGAGCACTTCGGCATCGCAGCCGAAGCGCGATCCAGAGGTCAACATTGACGCGGCAGTAGGCCAGCCCTATGTGATCTATGAAGGCACGACGCTGGACACGGTATTGATGAACCGGCTGGACGGCGATGCACCCGGCCCGGTGAAGGTGCTGGTTTCAACGCCGCTCTACTCTCACGACGGCCAGCACGTATTGATTCCAGAGGGGACAATCGTGCTCGGTGAAGCCCGCAAAATCGGCGCGGCAGGTTTCGGCCAGCAGCGGCGCATGGCCGTTACCTTTCACCGGATGATTATGCCGGATGGCTACTCCGTGGACCTGGACCAGTTTCACGGACTCGACCAGATCGGCGAGGAAGGGTTGAAAGATAAGGTCAACAACCATTACCTGCAAATCTTCGGCACGTCCATTGCGCTCGGCGTCATTGCCGGAGCGGGCGAGATCGAAGAGGGCGGCGGCACGATTACCACCAGCGGCTCCCAGGCATTCGCCACCGGAGCGTCCGCCAGCATCTCGCAGTCGGCTACGACCGTCCTTGACCGTTTCCTCGAAATCCCGCCGACCATCACCATCCGCGAAGGCCATCGAGTAAAGGTCTATTTCACGCAGGATATGTTGCTGCCTGCGTACTCCAATCACACCATTTCGCCCACGTTCTAGGAGGTTTCATGCGGAAAATTTGCATTGCCACGATCACCATTCTGGTTTCTGTGTCACTCTTCACCGGCTGCAAAAAGCAAGAGAAGTGCGCTGCCGGGGATTCGCCGCAGGTCTGCAAAGCATTTCAGGATTGCCTGAAATCGAATACCTCCACCGAGGTCTGCCGCATGGGAGAACAGGACGCCAACGGCATTGAGAAAACCAAGCCGCAACACTGACAAGGAGTTTCCACCATGAAACGTATGGGCCTCATCGCTACTATCGCGCTACTCGCCGGAGCAACTGCCGCCCACGCGCAGTTCGGCTCCGGCATCGTCTATGATCCCACGCAGTCCGCCCATGCCATCGAGCAGATCGAGCAGGGTCAGAACATCTTTACCAACACCGTCAAGTTGGCCGACAATGCGATTGCGACGTACAACCTGATTCATCAGATGTCGCTGGCCCCGCAGAGCCTCTATCAGCCATATCTGTCGCCTTCGACGTATTGGACGGCACTGAATCAGGCCGCCAACACCTACGGCAACTCGCAGCAGTGGATGAACTCTGCCAACACCGGCGCAGGAGCGCAGTACGCCTACCAGCAGGCATCTATCCCACACGCCACCGTATTGCCGCAGTACAGCTCCCTCAGCACCAGCGGGCAGCAGCAGATCGCGGCGGAGGGCGCGACCAGCGACCTGAACGATGCGGTCACGGCCAGCAGCCTCCAGACGCTCGGCACTATCCGCGCCAACGAACAGAAGCGCGAGGCCGATATAGAAGCATTGGAGAGCTGCCAGCCATTCGACAGACCCGGCACAGCAAACCGATATGGCGACCATGCAGCGCATGAATCAGGCTTTGCTTTTGCAGCTTCGCACGCAGCAGGAAGCGAACCAGATCAATGAGACGCTGGCGCTCCAGCAGATCGTCGCCGAGAAGCAGCAGCAGGACGCCCTGAAAGCGGGCTTTCAGGATGCGTCCAGCTACTCCAGCACCTACCAGACCGACGTTGCTCCGGCCTACAACGGCACGGCGCAGGCTTTGACCTATTGATGTGAGGTTACTATGGGTGTTCTCAACTGGATTACGCAGGGATGCGACACGCTGACCAGCACGGCATCGCCTTCGATTGATGCGCTGGGCCTCCACATCTGCATTGCGCTCGCCACCATCATGCTCGTCTGGTTTGGCGTGCAGGAGGCCCTTTCGTCGGCCCAGGGCGGCCCCGGCTTCAATATGGCAAAGTTCCTGAGCTTTTTCATGCTCATCACCTTCGCCTATGTGCTGGTCAGGTTTTATGACAGCAGCATCCCCGGCATCGGCTACTCGCTGCGCGGTTTTATCAACGGCGGCGCACAGTACCTAGTCTCCGTTATCGGCAATGACAGCGTAACCACCATCCAGAACACTTTGAGCCAGGCACAATCCAACGGCGGCCCTGGCGTGATGAAAGCGTTAATGAATCCTTACTATGCCATTGTCTACGTCATCATCCAGGTATTGATTGCCACGTTGACCGCCGTAGTGAGCGCCATCGTCGCTTACGGCGCGGTCGCCAGCGCCGTCATCGGCCTGCTTGGTCCTGTCTTCATTCCGTTCCTTGTCTTCGACAAGCTCGAATTTCTGTTTTGGGGATGGCTCCGCGCCTTCATCGGCTTCTGCTTTTACAAGGTGCTGGCGGCGGCGGTCCTCAGCATCCTCGGCCATCTGCTCGCGCAGTATTACTCCCAGCTTATCGCCTTTTCCGACCCCGGCAACATGGTCAAGGAACTGCCGCTGCTGATTCTGCTGGTCCTGGTCAACGTCTACATCCTCTTCAAAATCCCGGCACTGACCATGAGCATCTTTTCCGGCTCCACGGGCGGCCATGACGGGGGCATGGGAGCGGCCAGCGCCCTCGCCCTGCGTGCCCTGATGAGCTAAGGAGGTATTTGCCATGAACGCCATCACTTCTCCCGAAATCACCCGCGCTGCGGAACGGTATCTCGAACAGTACGGCGATCCGCTGGTGATGAACACCTATTTGAAGATCACCATCCTTGTCCTCGCTGTGGTCTGCCTTGTATTGGCGGGGTTGACGTACAAAAGCCAGCGCGCCCTTGCCAACATGCGCCCGCTGATTATTCGCGTGAACGAAGTGGGCCGTGCCGAGGCGATTGACTATCGCAATTTCCAGTACCGTCCGGAAGAAGCGGAAAACAAGTATTACCTCACGCGCTGGGCGCAGTTGTACTTTGGCCGCAATCGCTTCACCATCGAGCGTGACCAGACCAATGCGCTCTATTTCCTCAACAGCGACGTGCAACGGGCCGTCATTGCCCAGGAGCAGAAGAACAACACCATCCAGAGCTATCGCAACGACAGCACGCTCCCGTATGTGGACGTGGAAGTAAAGAACGTGATCCTTGACGACCTGCGGCAATCGCCTTATTCGGCCCGCATCGAGTTTGACAAGGTATTTACGAACCCTGCGGATCATACCGAACTCAAGCGGGAGCATTGGGTCGCCAGCGTTACCTATGTCTTCCGGGAGGTGGTGAAGAACAACGAACTGGCCGTGAATCCTCTCGGCCTGACCATCGTGCGCTTCCGTGCGGACCAGGCATTCGACTAAGGAAGGATCGGCTTATGAGTTTCCATGAGAAAGCGGCATTGAACCGACTGCTCGACATCGCCCGGAAAGATACCGGACAGAGCCGCAGGGTGGCTGACTTTTTACTGGCGTGGTGGAACGCGGAAAGCTGCGGAGGTTTTGACCTCACCGATCTGTGGGGTATCGATCAGGGTATACGCGAGGACATGATAACCGTCTTCGGCTACGTTGCCGGTGTGAATCAGTACCCGGACGCCATCGGCTACAAGGAATCGTTCCAGTCCATCGTGCGCGACTGGCGACCGGAGCTGAAGGATTGACCAGGCTCCCCGGAGGCTTCGCTATGCCTGCTCTTGCTACCAATCCGGCTGCTGTATCCCTCCCCTCTTGTGCATGGTGAGGCAGGCGAACGGGAACCTGCCGCAACGCAACGGAAGTGGCGGACTGCGCTCTGCTAAGGGAGTATTTGGTAGCCCGAACGTAGCTGCAACAGCGGTAGACTTCGGCAGCCAAAATGCGGATGAGAACTTTGCCCTGGCATGTGTCTTCCGTCTTGTATCCCGCCTTTTGCTCGGTCACGGCTTCGGGGCTTTTCATGCGCCCGTCGGCAGCTCGCTCTTCTGCTTTTACGGCTTTCAGAAAACTTTTGTGCAACGAACGCAAAAAGATTTTCCGAACCTTCCGCAAATGCAGAGCTTCGGCACTAGGGAGCATGGCCCACTCGCTTGGCTCCGCCCGGTGTGACCCGATCAAGTTCGGGAAATTCAACAAACGGAGACACGAAAATGTTCCAGAACAAAGTAACCCTCATCGGATTTCTCGGCGGCAACGCCGAAGTTCACACCGCCAACGACCGCAGCTTTACCACGTTCTTTGTCGCTACCAAGTCCTCCTACAAAGACAAGCAGAGCGGCGAGTACGTCTCGCATACCGAATGGCATCGTTGCGTGGTCTTCGGTGGCCTCTCGAAGTTCGCCGGGACGCTCACCAAAGGCGCGCACGTCCAGGTGGAAGGCGAGCTTCGCAGCCGGGAGTACGTGCCCAAGAAGGCGGGCAGCAAGAGCAAGAAGGCCGAACCGAAGCAGCGCATTTGGGAGATCCGGGTCAACTCCATCCTGAAGCTCGACCGCGCAGAAAAGGCCGCGCCGGAAGAACAGGATCAGGATGATTCAGCCCCGGAGGATACGGCCTTTTAGGCCCTTCCTCTTCACTCGCGGAAGCCCGGCATACGCCGGGCTTCCACCGCTTGAGGTTCCCGCTATGAGTTTCGAGTTGATCCTTCCATTCCTTCGCCCCATCGAGCCGCTGTTGGTGGACGACAGCATCAGCGAGATCATGGGCAATCCCGATGCGTCGTGGTGGTACGAACGCGATGGGATTCTGTATCAGGAAAAGACTGTACACTTCGACGCCGGCAGGCTCCGCACCGGCCTCGAAGTGATTGCCAATCAGCTTGGCAAACACCTGGACGAAGACAACCCCTTGCTTCACGCGCAACTCCCCGATGGCAGCCGCCTCGCCGCAGTGATTCCGCCAGTCGTGCGGCCTGCGCCCGCACTCACCATTCGCAAGTTTCCCAGCCGCCATTTCACGGTCGATGACCTGATTGCTCGCGGCACGCTTACGCTGCCGCTTGCAGAGTTCCTGGCCGCTGAGATTCGCAGTGGAAAGACGCTGCTCATCAGCGGCGGAACCTCGACGGGAAAAACCACCGTGCTCCGGGCTCTGGCGAGCGCCATCCCCGAAGATCAGCGCATCGTCGTCATCGAGGATACGTCGGAGTTACACCTGCATAAGCCGAACCTGCTTGCCGTTGAATGTCAGACCGATACGTTCAAGGCAAACATTACCTTCGATGACCTTTTGAAGTCCGCTCTGCGCTGGCGTCCCGACCGCATCATCCTGGGCGAAGTACGCGGCGTCGAGGCGCGGACGCTGCTCGATTCGCTCAACACCGGCCACTCCGGTTCACTGGCAACCATCCACGCCAACTCCGCCGAGAAAGCCTTGCATCGCTTCGCCAATCTTGTTATGCGGAACCACTCGCAGTCCACCTTCATTGATACCGAGGCGGAGATTGCCGAGGCCGTGGATTTCGTCGTGCATGTCGAGCGGCAACCGGGCCGCCGCGTCGTCCGCGAGGTGCTGGCCTTGCGCGGCTTCGACCGCGACCAAAAATGCTTCCTTATGGAGCCGGTATTGGAGGCTCATCATGCCGCGCATTGATACCCGGATGGCCGCCGATTTTCTCACCCGTTGCTTCGCCCCGGCTGAGACGATTGCGCTGGTGTTGCGGCGGGAGAAAACACAGCAGCGAATCATTCCATTGGAGCGTGCGCTTGCGCCTCGTTATCTCGGCTGGCTCGCGCACGAAAACGCGACCGGAACCAATGTCTATGTAGCCGCCAATCCGCTGTGCTCCGGCAGCCGCAAGCGCACCAAAGAAAGCATCGCCTCCGTCCGCCACCTATATATAGACATCGACACCGATGGCGACGCCCGGCTCGCTGCGCTCCGGGCCTCCGATGCCATCCCGACGCCGACGGCAATTCTCTCCACCTCGCCCGGCAAATATCAGGCGCTTTGGCGGGCCGATGGCTTCGACTTAGAGCGTCAGGAAACCGCGCTCAAGCTGCTCGCTATCGCCTTCGGCGGCGACCCCGCTTGTACCGACTGCAACCGTGTTCTCCGGCTGCCCGGATTCCTGAATTGCAAGTACGATCTTGTCCACCGAGTCAGCGTCGAATATCCCTGCGATGCAGTATGGAATCCGGGTGACTTCCGGCTGAAAATTCCCGCTATCGAAGCCGTGCCTTCGCGCCATGTAAACGGCGGGCGCAAGCCGCCTCACAAGCACACCCATTCCGAACACGATTGGGCATGGGTTTCCCACGAACTTGCCAGCGGGAAAGATGCCGTGAAGCTGACGCAGTTGCTCGCTTCCCGGCGCACCGATAAGCCAAATCCGCTTTACTACGCGCAGCGGACTGTGGATGTAGCTTCGGCCCGTCTCTGGCTCATCGAAGGCATCCGCCTGAACGACGTGATTACCATGCTCGAATCCCGTCGCCGTTTCGAGATTCCCGCCGCGCTTTGCTCTGCCCGCGCGCGGGAGATTGCCGCTACCGCACAGCGCATGATTGTCCGCAGAAAGTTGGCCTGAATTTGTAGAGAGGTAGAGAAAAAGGAGAACCCTATGGCACTCATCGAAGTTACCCAAATCCGATATGTAAACGCCACCGTGCGCCTAGACGAAACGACCGCCGCGCAGATCGATCAATACGCCGCTTTCATCCACGCATCTGCGGATGATGTGGTGGACAAAGCCCTCGCCTATGTCTTCTCGAAGGACCGCGACTTTCAGGACTTTTTGCGGGCACCGGAAGCAGCTCACGTTACGCCGACTCTGCGCGTCCGCAGAGCCACCGCTGCCGATGCTAGAGCCGCCCCATAGGAAGCCTGTTGCCGGGGTGGAGTCCACTGAGTCTGTGCAGAGGATGAAAGCATGATTCGTCCATCGGAATCCGCGGCTGGAACCACTGCGGCGCTCCGCGCCGGATGTATTTCGACACTCCACCCCTGAAAGGGTGCTGCTTGGCGCTAATTAGCGCCAGTTGGCGCTGCGCGCCCAACTCCATACAGCCGAGTAACTTTCACCGAGACAGCGCCAATAAGCGCCGCGCCGGTCAGAAAGGTGGGAATGATGGCGGAACACTCTGAGAACGGCTCACGAGGCAAGCGCCGCAGCATCGTCCGCACCGTCACGGTGGGCGGGAAGTTTACCGAGGTGGAGGCAAAGGTGCTCGCGGAACAGGCCGCACAGCGCGGTCAGTTGCTTGGCGAATGGGCACGCGAAAACCTGCTTGCCGCGAGCCGGGAACAGGTGCGAGAGGTTGAAAATACTGCCTCGTTCACCGAGATTCAGGCGCTCCGCCTTGTTCTCATCAACGCCCTTGAGCCACTTCTGCGCGGAGAGCAATGGAGCGCGGAGCAGTTCAAACAGATGCTTCTGTACGTGAAATCCAACAAGCAGCGGGTAGCCGCCGAGCTGATGGAAAGCTATCGCGGCGGCACAGGAGAATGAGTCATGGCAACAGCACAATGGGGGCGCAAAGAGACGATCATCTGGCCGCCGCAGACTCCGATTTATACCTGGGGCGCGGTCTTTCTTTCCATCGTTGCGGCAGGGCTGTTTCTCTATCTCCGATTCAGCTTTGCGCTGACGCCCTTGCAGCAGTTTTATTTGCCGTACTACCTGCGAACCCAGGTCGCAGGCGTCATGCACAAGACGGACAAGTACCAGCTTCTCATCGTCTCCGATGGGCAGCGGCACGCCCGCGTTGCAACCGAGGAGGACGTGCAGAAAGGTTCGACGCCGGAGGCGAGCGGGAAGACGTTGCCCCTCCAGCTCTCATCGGCGGCCCGCGCCGCTGGCCTGCGATTTCTCTATCGCGTGGACCACAGATTTCCTATCTCGATAAGCCGCTCCATGACTGGTTCCAGAGCACCGTTTATGGCGGCGAAAGCCTCTGGAACATCTTTGAGACACCCTTGCTTTTCGGCGTGCTGGCGCTCGCCTTGCAGCTTCCATTCTCGATTGTCAAAGATATTCGCCGCCGCAAGCAGATGAAGTACGGACGGCGGCTGAAAGGCCCGTTTCTTGTCTCGCCCAAAGGCTTCAACAAGGCCGTGCAGGGTGACGGCATCGGCATCAAAACCGATGACTACGACAAGATGATGCGGATTCCGCTGCGGGTCGAAGACCAGCACATCGAGTTGATGGGCGATACAGGTTCAGGCAAGACCAGCCTGATAATGCAGATACTCCGGCAGGTGCAGAGCCGGGGTCATTCGGCCATTGTGTACGACCCGGCCTGCGAGTTCGTACAGCGATTTTACAGGCCGGAGACATGGCGACATTATCCTCAATCCTCTGGACCGCCGTTGCCCCTATTGGGGACCAGCGGAAGAGTTGCGCCGCAAGGCCGAAGCAAAGGCCGTCGCCGCATCCTTATATCAGCCGACCACGGACAAGAAGGGTGAGTTTTTCGTGGAGACGCCGCAGAAGATATTTGCCCATCTCTTGACCTTCGGGCCATCGCCGCAGGAGCTTGTCGCATGGATGTCGAACCCGGATGAGATAGACCGCCGGGTGCAGGGAACGGAGATGGCGATGATGATTGCCAAAGGCGCGCAGCAGCAGCGCAACGGTGTCCTCGCCTCGCTTGGATTGATTGCGGACAGCCTGCGGATGCTTCCCAAGAAGGAGCACGCGAAACGCACATGGAGCGCGACCGAATGGGCGAAAGAGCGGCAGGGCTGGATCTTCATTACCTCGCAGCCGAGCGAACGCGAGGCCCTGCGTCCATTGAATAGCCTCTGGATTGATTTGCTGGTATTGCGGCTGCTGAATGCGCCGACCGAGAACCAGCGCCCGGTATGGTTTGTGCTGGACGAGCTGGCGAGCCTGCAACGCCTGCCGCAGTTGCACACCGCCATCACCGAGAACCGGAAATCGAAAAATCCGCTGGTGCTTGGCTTTCAGGGAAAGGCCCAACTGGAAGTCATCTACGGCCATATTGCCGAGGTCATGCTGTCGCAGCCCGCGACCAAAATCTTTCTCAAAACCACGGAGCCGAAAGCCGCCGAATGGGTCAGCGCCGCCATCGGCAAAGTTGAGATCGAGCGAATGCGGGAGACACATTTCGACGGCTTCCGCGCGGGCAGAAACTTCGCGCTGGACCGCCAGGCCGAGCCGCTGGTCATGGACTCGGAAATCTCCGGTCTCGACCCGATGCACGCCTTTTTGAAGCTGGGCAACTACGTTGCCCGCTTCTCGTTTTCCTATTGCGACCTGCCGAAAACGCAGCCCGCCTTCGAGCCGCGCCTGCTCGAAGATGACGAGCTTCGCTTTGATCCTGCCACGCTCCAGGCGCGGAAACCGGAACCCGTCGAGCAGGAAACGGAAGCTACAACCGATGAGGTGGAAGACGACGCCCACGCACAGGCGCAGGGCCGCTTCTCCCTCGGAGTCTAGCCATGCTGACCATCTCGAAACCGCTCTCCGCATCGCAGGCGCAGACCTACCATGAAAAGGAGTTCACCTCTCCCGACCAGAGCTATTGGAACCAGGGACAGACCATACAGGGACGATTGGCATGGCAAGCTGGCGGAGAGGTTCGGCCTTGCCGGAGCGCGTGGGCGCGGAAGAGTTTGCGCGTCTCTGCGGAAGGCCAGCATCCGGCGACCGCCGAGCAGCTTGTCCAGCATCGCCAATCGCACACCTACCAGAACGCCGAGGGGAATACCGTCACGTCCGTAGAGCATCGCGCCGGGTGGGATGCTACCTTTTCCGCTCCGAAATCCGTCTCACTTACCGCGCTTGTCGGCGGTGATAACCGCGTGCGCGAGGCCCACCGTGAAGCCGTCAACGCCGCCTTGAACGAGTTGGAGCGGTACACGCAGGCCCGCATCGGCGGCAATCATCCTGCCGAAACAACCGGCCAGTTTGTCGCGGCGAAATTCGAGCATGACACGGCGCGGCCCGTGGATGGCTACGCTGCGCCGCAGCTTCATACCCACGTCGTTGTCTTCAATATGACCGAGCGCGAGGACAGCAGTTTTCGCGCTCTCCAGCCGCAAGGACTCTTCGACAGCCAGCAGTTCGCCACTGCCGTTTATCAGTCGGAGTTGATGTACCGGCTTCGCACTTTCGGCTACGAGATCGAACCCGGACGCAGCGGCGCTCCCGAAATCAAGGGCTACTCGCAGGAATATTTGGATGCCTCCAGCCCGCGCAGCCAGCAGATACGCGAGTACCTTGAAAAGTTCGGCCACGAAGGGCCGGAGGCCGCGCAGATCGCAGCGCACTCAACACGCGACAAAAAAGAAATTCTCTCTCCTGCGGAAGTCTTTGCCGCCCACCGCCAGCTTGCCGCAGAGTTCGGCCACCAGCCCGACAAGGTGGTGGCCGAGGCCCGCGCCCGCGCATTGGGACAGCAGCAAAGCAAACAAATGAGCGCAGGAGAAACGATCACCTGGGCGCGGGACAGGCTCTTTGAGCGCGAGGCGGTCAGCGATGAACGCGCCATCTTTCGGGATGCGCTCCGGCGCGGCATGGGCGAAGTCACGTATCCGCAGGTCCGCACCAGCTTCGAGGCGCGAATTGCTTCGGGCGAGTTTCAGGAGATGCCAGGGCAGAAACATGACACCGGGCGGCAGTTCACGACTCAACTCACTATCCGGGCCGAGCAGGACGTGATTCGCCGGATGCAGCAAGGACAGAATCAGGCCGCGCCGATTCTGTCCATTCAGGAGACCGTGGCGCTCACCGATACCCGCTCCCAACTCAATACCGGGCAGCGCGCCGCCATCGAACAGGTGTTGATTTCACGCGATACGATACAGGGATTGCAAGGCAGCGCGGGGGTGGGAAAAACCAGTACTCTTACCGCCATCCGCGAAGGAGCCGAGCAACAGGGTTATGTGGTGGAAGGCTTCGCCCCAACCTCCCGCGCCGCGCAGCAGCTCCGCGATGCGGGCATATCTGCCGATACCTTGCAGGCTTTTCTAGCACGATCCGCACAGGAGGCGTCGGCCGGCAGAACCGGCAGCCGCCATCTCTATGTCGTCGATGAATCGAGCCTCGCCAGCACAAAACAGGTGCGCGACTTTTCGGAAAAGATCGGCTCGGAGGATCGCGTACTTCTTATCGGAGACACCCGCCAGCACCAGGCCGTCGATGCGGGAAAGCCCTTCGAGCAGTTGCAGCAGGCCGGGATGCACACGGCCCAGCTTGACCAAATCGTGCGTCAGAAAGACCCGGAGTTATTGCGCGCCGTCGAGCATCTGTCGAAAGGCGAGATTGGTCCGGCCATCGCCGCGTTAGAACAACAGGGCCGCATCACGGAAATCGTCGATCCGCAGCAGCGCATGGCGGCGATTGCGAAAAGCTACGCTGCCCATCCTGAAAACACGCTCATCGTCTCACCGGACAATGCCTCGCGCCGCGAGATCAATCGGGCCGTCCGTGCGGAGTTGCAGACATTAGGTATTGTAGCAATCTGCCGATCACACCATGCGGGTGTTGACTCCGCGCAACGACATGACCGGCGCAGATCGCGCCTGGGCCGCCCACTACCAGGCGGGCGATGTGCTGCATTACATCCGTGGAAGCAAGGAGCTTGGCATCGAGCGCGGCAGCTATGCCCAGGTCGTCACAGCGAACTCGATAGAGAATCTTGTCACCGTTCAGAAACCGGATGGAGAACAAATCACCTACGACCCATCGCGGCTGCGCGGCATCAGCGCCTACCGCGAGATCGAGCGGGAGTTTTCTGTGGGCGACCGCATCCAGTTCACCGCGCCCAGTCGTTCGCTGCATGTCGCCAACCGCGACCTCGGCACCATCGAGCACATCAGCCAGGATGGGCAATTCTCCATCCGCATGGATAACGGCAAAGCAGTTGTATTCGATGCCAACGAAATGCGCCACTTCGACCACGGTTACGCGGTGACTTCGCACAGCTCCCAGGGAATCACCGCCGAGCGCGTGCTGGTCAATATGGATACCGAGGTCCACCCTGAACTCATCAACAGCCGCTTTGCCTATGTTTCCATCTCGCGGGCCTCGCACGAGGCCCACATCTACACCGACCATGCCGGTTCGCTTGCGGAAAGTCTCAGTCACGACGTTACCAAAACGTCCGCTCTGAATTTTAGTAAAGGGAATGACATCGCCATACAGCAGGGGATGGAGCAAAGTACAGGGCAAGCGAAGGTGCAAGACACGGGCCTCGGCTTGACTCTCTGAGCGTCGCGTACTGGACAATTCTTACTGGCTCACCTGCGGAGTCGCTTTGTAAGTATGCCTGTGTTGCGGAACCGGATGCGCGACCGTCGTAGTTTCTTTGATCGTCGTTTGATGATAGGTCAGGAACGGACTCTTGTGCTCCATCCAGCACGAGACAAAGTAGCTGCCAAGAATCAGCGCGCTCAGGCAACCGAGAACAATAGCAATGGGTTTGAACGGCACGAGTATCAACATGGCTTTCCTCCACAACGGTCAGCGCACACGATCTGCAATTATCTTATTACTGAAAAAGAAGGGATAAAACCCCCATCTCATCCCTGTTTATTCAGAGAGCTCAATATCTCGATACAGATATTTCGTTCCCCGCTTGATGGCTGAAACTATAACTTGACGATTTACCATTGGACCAACTACATCGTCGAGAGCATCACCGGCATCCTCAATACGGATATGCTCAACCGGGTCTCCTGCTTTTGTAATCTCTAGCCAATCCTGATCGAGATGAAGCGCGCGTAAGGTTCCAGCAATAGACGTTGATTCCTCTTCTCCCTGCGGGGCAGCAGGCTTGAGCTTACGGAGTGCGCTGTTTAAACCCGTTCTCGTTTCGGAACCCAAAGTCACGAGCGGTTCCCCCGGTGCACTCGCATCCCGTACTTCAAGGCGGTCAAACGTCTTCCCGGAAGGAGACAGGTTGCGAGCTAGATTGAGAAACGCCGCGCGATAATTTGCGTCAGGGACAACAGCCTTCAATTCTGTGTCTGGATCGTTGGCCGAAGCCCGCAGCACTCGGAAAAACGTCTCAGTGACCTGCTCCAGCTTCGGACGATTTTCTTCCCAAAGTTGCATTTGTTCCGGTTCCTGCATTCGCACAGCGAATTGATAGCTTCCGGCAGGCGCTTGAAAAAGCCACGGCCGGAACATGGATTGAACATCGCTCGTTGGCTCTCCGCGACGACGAAATGGACGGTCAAGCAGCATTTCGACTGTCCGAAACAACACCGCCTGAATCCCTTCCACTTTACGGACGATCAGCTCAAGGGGAGCGCCGCCATGAATCACCTGCCCACCTTTAACCGAGACAAGCACATCCCCAGTTACAAACCGCACACCTGCCTTTTCCGCACTGCCTGTTGTCCAGATGATCTGAAGAAGATTCCGTAACTCCGATTCAGCAAAGGTGGGGAGATTTCCGGCGCTCAGGCAACGGTATGCCGTTTGTTCGGCGCTTGTGTAATCGTGGCCCTTGTACCAAAGAGCCACTGCACTCACCGCTGTAATTCCCCTGGTCCGAACCTTCTCAGGTTCAAGGGCGTCGAAAGCAAGAGATTCTTCTTTCGCGGCTTTGCAATACACCTCTAACGCCCTTCCGTTGTCCCCGGAGCGACGGAGCGATTCTGCTTCTACAACGAGCTTTTCGCTGAGTGAATGATGTTCATTCCAACTCATGATTCCTCCGGGACATCTTTCAGCATCACAAGTCGTTCGGAAAAGCCAATGACTCCCGCTACAGCGGGCAAACTGCTATTCCCGCGTTGTGCCTGAGCGATCTTTTCAAGAAGTCTCTTCTTAACTGCGTTTTCGCTGCCGTCACTGACACCGGAAACCTCCAGCCGCAGACAATTTTCCAGGTCATCAACTCCCGCGCCTTCCGGCCCTACATAATAGTCCGCCCCCGTGCCTGTCTCCGCACGGCGCACGGCAAAAAGTCCGCGCGATAGTTCTACAGATGCGATAACACAGCCGTAGGCACCTGCCTCTGTCGTGTCTGTCCTATTGGCCCAGGCATCAGAGGCACGTGCATCCGGCGCATCCCATGTCACCTCAGCAACAGAATTTATGCTGTTGTCTGACACGATTACTTCAATCGGCGAAGTATGATACCGATGCAAGCATACCGCTGCGGCTTCCTGATAGGTGCCCGCAATTGGTTGCGTTAGCGCACGATGTCGAAGGTGCATGTCGTCCAGGCGAAGTCGATTAGCCATCAAGTATCCCAAGACAGGCTGAATTGCCAGAATTTCGTTTCAGGTGGAATGCAATAGGCCATTATGACGTTTCCATCCGATCTCTGAAAACCAGTCCTTGCAATAATATAGCGGCGGTCTCCGTCTGGGAAATGGCAGCACACAAGTACCCTTTTGCGGGCTTCGCATGAGACACACATCTATACGAAGAACAATGCCGCGTCTCTCGATACGATCGCAGCCGCGACGTGAGTAAGACCGCCGCCGTGGACTTTACAAAGGCACATAGCAATGCGGCAGAACAGAGCATGGGGCAACAGAAGGAGCAGAACGTGGAAGGCTTGGGGCTATCGCTGTAGCTAGGTAGCCAGTCCGCCGACCCACAAGCTATTGCGCCACGTGTCGCGCAGCCCGTTCCGTCTTGTGCGTGGAAGTTGTATGTGTGACGGAATGCCCAGCCGCAATCTGCTTCGCCTTATTCCAGTCTTCCAGAAAGGGATTCTTGCCCTGCATGAAAGAGGACGCGATATAGCCGAACATGATGAACGCAGCCAAAGACAAAATGACGCTGGCAACGACTTCCGGAACGAGTATCAGCATGGTTTCCTCCACAACAACCAGCTCACACTATTTCCATTGTAAGAGCTTCTTCGTATATTGCGATTACTCTATCTCCAACGCACGGACACGTTGTAATAGCCGCTCAATCTCTCCGTTCCTGTTTTTGAACCAATCCGTAGACCAGATCCGGTGATATCTTCCAGCCTTGATTCTCAAGAGTCATTTGGCGAAGCCTGTCCCGATCACGGGCGGATCGTCCCGAATGATAGCTCTTCCCATCAAACTCAATCCCAAGCAAGAATGCTCCCGGCTTCCTGGGATGCCGCACCGCCAAGTCGATATAGTACCCGCTAACACCCACTTGCGGTACAACATCGTATCCTTGTGCTTTCAGCACCGCCCCCACTGCGGCCTCGTGCTCATTCGACGGCTCCGCACCAGGAGAGACCTCTGGCCTAGCGGAGATTCCATTTTTCGCAAATTGCATATAACCCTTCAGAGCACGGACTCCCCAGGGGGTACTTGGTTCTGAACGAATCATATCTGGATCAAGCGAACTGAATACTACGGTTCGCTTCTTTGCCCTCGTAATCAGGACATTCAGACGGCGCTGCCCGCTCTGGCTATTGATGCCGGAGAATCGCTGGAAATAGTTACCCTGAGAGTCCGGGCCGTAGGTTACGGAGATAAAAATAACGTCCCTCTCATCCCCTTGGACATTCTCCAGATTCTTGATGAAGAACGGCTCGGGAGTGTTTTCTTTGGTCTCCATCCAACCATTCGAGAACGAGTCCTGCTTCAACTTTGTGTCCAATAACTCTTCAATCAGCTCCCGCTGCTCGAAGTTCATGGTCACAACACCCAATGACTCCGAGGGATAAAGCATGATGTGTTCCAGGATGGCATCGACGACACGCTCGGCCTCCAAAGGATTTCTGCGGTTCTCGTAAATCCCCTTGGCATCGACGTATTTGACGCCGAGGTCGGTGTGTTCGTGGTAGGCGGAAGGAAAGACAATCAGATGATCGTCGTAAAACTCGGAATTGGAAAACGCAATCAGGCTGTGATGCTGCGATCTGTAGTGCCAGCGTAGCCTCCGCACCGGCTGATAGCGGCTCAGTGCGATGTCCAGTATGCTCTCACCTTCCGCCACTGCGGATTTCTCATCCGCCTCTTCTGCTTCATCGTCTATTGTTCTCTGGAAATACGACGTGGGAGGAAGTTGCTTTGGATCGCCGACGATCACCAGTTGCGCGCCTCGCGCCACCGCGCCCAACGCATCTTCGGGGCGTAGCTGCGATGCCTCATCCATGACAATAAGATCAAACGATAATTGGCCCGGAGCCAGAAATTGAGCTACAGACATCGGACTCATCATGAAGCAGGGCTTCAACCCTTGAACGGCTCGTCCGGCCCGAAGCATCAACTGTCGGATGGGAATGTGAGCGCGTTGTTTTGCAATCTCGTGTTGGACCAGCGCAAGGTCCGTAGTGTCCTTGACGACGGAACCGCGAATACCTGACGGGATAGGACGACGACTCGCACGATGGGCTATGTCGAGTTAGCTGAGACTGATGACAGATTGATCGAGAGATGCGAACTGAGAGCGAACTTCCTCATGCGTAACTCCGCTCAGACGCCACAGGTCAGGATGCTCATTGAACAGCCGCCGCAGAAGCGTGTCACAGAACAGATATTCAAATGTACTCACCAGCGCATCATGCTGAAGTGACCCATTCAGGCACAAACTAACAAGATAGTCGATTCCTGCGGTGTGCAACTGCTTCGCGGAACGCTGCGCATCAATCCAGATCGGGAGTAATGCTTGCGACTCTCGGCACCGTTCAATCGAGGCAACTGCCTTTTGTAGAGCGACCACCGATGTGCGCTTGGCGAAGGGAATCTCAGAATGAAGCGCGCCAATGACATCCCGCTCCGCGACTACCAAAGCATTGTTGTTGTCGCTGAAATCCTTGATCCACTCTCGAAGCCATTGAAGTCTTACCGGAAATTCACTCGATGACAGCCAACTACGGACTTCCAAAGGAAGATTGGATATACCAATGGCGCGAACGATAGAAAGTGCGCGAGCAATTGGAGCGGGTGAGGTTGCAACCCCCTTATAGTGATCCCCCAAAATGCTCCTTGCCTCGTGATTGTTATTGAGCGAATCACGCAAGGCGCGAGCCGTGGCAACGGAATCGAACAGCTCCAGAACGTGAGTTCTGGTGGCGGATTCTGGAAGCTGGATCGGCCCCAGAATCTCCAGTAACTCCGTGGATACCGACACGATAGACCGCACTTCTTCGAGGAACACATCTACCTCTGCGTCTACGTGCTCGAACCTGAGATTGGGAACGCGAGAATGCAAATCCGTAAGCAGCTTCAGTGCATCCTCTAATTCTTCCGGGAGCGGCAAACTTCCGCTGGCGACGCCGAGGATGCTTCTCAGTCGCGTTGCCGGTAACGTCAGCAGTGCGGATCGAACCTCGGAGGCAAAGACCTGGTGCTCAGGCAGGCGAGCAAACACTTCCTCATGCCATTTCGTCACCACGATGAGATCATCCCAGGAGGTTGTCAATCCCGTGAAATGTTCTCGCAGTTGCGTGGCGTATTCGGACTTGCTCGAAAAGGCGTATATCTTTGCCCGGCTATGCGCAAGCAGTCGCAAGCAGGCTGCCTTTTGGCTGCGTGTTCGCTTTGCGCTCGAATGGCAGTGAGTTTTGTAGACCGTTCCTGCATGGCGATATGCCTTACTCAGCCTGCCGTACCAAGGGGTGTTGTCCAGCGTTGCCGCAGCTTCCAGCAGTTCGGCAGAAGTGGGTTCGCTATCGACTACGAAATGCTCCGCGAGGCTGTCTCTCTCCGTCAGAAGTGCGGTACATTCTTTTTGTCCGAGTTCCAGAAGATGAGCCAGGCCGTCTTTCGCAAAGTCGGGACCGCGCAAATGTGCGAGATGGAGAGGAGCGGCGGTCAATAATTGCCGCGCAGCAACTAGGTCGGTAACGCACCTTAGCGTGAAGGATGCTCGTACCCCCAAAGCCTGACTTAAATCGTTGGTTGCGCTCTTGGCGCGGGCGACGTGTTTTTCCGAATCCGAAAGAGACTTTGCTAAGGCCAGCAGGCTACCCATCGAATAGTCGGATAAGCCAAGATCACGTAGCTTCTCATCTTGTTCCTGAAATCGAGCCGGGATATTGCTATCCAACAGCGCATCGCCGCCTGGCAGGGAAGAGAGCAAGGCTGTATACCGTTCGCAGGCACCTAAAAAGTGTTCTGTCGCCGCAACTTGTTTCTGTTCGGATAGAGTGCCGAGAAGGTCATAGTGGCAGTCTTCGTTTCCATTGGGAATGTCCGCCATCCATTGATCGACGCCGGTAAGCCAGTCGCCAACATCGACCTTTAATTCGACCGATGCCGCCTGCGCGCCGAACCACTGGTTGACGGTTCCCAGCCACTCGCCGACATCCACGGATGCGTGCAAGAACGTGCGGCTCAAGGATTCGATGAGAGCGATGCGTCGTGTGCATTGATTGCCTAACGCGGGCAGAGCAGCCAATAACTGTTCTTGGTCGGCAAGACTTAGCTCTATATTGGGAAGCCAACCCCACGGGTTCTCTTTTTTCTCAACAACTCCCCCAGCTTCAGACATCCGGCGCAGATGAGCGGCATACGTCAGTACCATGTCTTTCCGCTCGTGCAGCGCCCGGTAGTCCCAGGTATGTGCCTCGGGAAAAGAAGCGGTATTGATGTCTCGAAGGGTCTCGGGTACTCCTTCCCGTAGTGCATCGCGCTGCCAGATCAACTCGAACGGCGTTTTTCCGATGGCCCCGTAGGGCGTATTCAGCAGCGAAACATATTTGGTAAGTTCGTCGCGCTTATAGTTCAGGAGACCCTGTTTGTGGGCAAGCGTGGTGGGCGCTGAAAACCGGGTGGATGCTTGAATCCTCTCTTCGAGAGACTTCAGCAGGCTCACCTTGCTTGTCTTGTGGCTGTGCAGTTCGAGACAGAAATCCCCCAAGCCACAGTTATCAAGACGGCGCTTCACTACATTCAGCGCCGCCATCTTCTCCGCCACAAACAGAACACGCTTTCCGTTGCCAATCGACGCTGCAATCAGGTTTGTGATCGTTTGCGATTTGCCTGTACCCGGAGGGCCTTCGATCACCAGATTCTTTCCTCGCGCCGCGTCAATCAGTGCGCTGTGTTGCGAACTGTCGGCGTCGCAAACGATAGCGGGCACGTCGCCTTTGATGGCTTCTTCGTCAATATCAAATTCGGTTGCGAAAGATAGACCTTCAGAGGCGCTCCCAGAAAACATATCGACCAGCCGGGGATGCATGTCTAAAGGCACATCGGACGGCCAACGCTCTGCATCCAGGTCCAAGTACATGAGGAGCTTGCCGAAACTCAGGAGTGCGAGGGAAACCTGTCGGCAAATTCGCCAGTCGCGTTTTTGCTTCAGGATCGGAGTGAACCGCTGAAAATACTGCTCCGGCGTTTCATTTTCCTCGATATACGGCATCTCCAGGCCAAAATCGCGTCGCAGCTTCTCTACGAGGGAGAGATTCGTAGTCAGATCCTCGCCGGTGTACTGTAGGCGAATCGAACGCTCCTCTTCTTTGGCCTTCGGAGTAATCAGGGAGACAGGGATAACGAGGAGGGGAGCTTGGCGTATCTGTGTCGAGTCATCTGACTCGCGCCATTCCAGAAAACCGAAAACCAGATGCAGAATGTTTGCGCCCGATTCTTCGATGGCGGTCTTGGCACTGGTTCCAATCTTACGGATGACGGTTTCAAAATCTTCCTGGTAGTACAGAACAGGCAGACATGCCGTTTGTCCGGTGCCTTTCACCAGATCGTAGGAGGTTGACCATCCGATCGCTTCCGCAAAGTCCTTCGCCGCAGGCTTCTCGCCCAACTCAGCAATATGCTCTCTACTCGGCTCCGGGACAGGGACAAACGGAAACCTCTTATCGTCCAAAAGGCTCTGGTAAACGGAGTCAAGATCGACGTCAACAGTTCTGAGTGACGACCTTGCGTGCCGGAAGCTAATCAGCTTGTTTCGATTGGTAAGGTCGAGAAGACGCCGCCGGATGTTCTCCAACCCCCGCCGCACCAATTCTGCCTGCACTAGATCGACTGTTCCCACCTGTTTTTTGTCTGTACGAGCTTCGGGCATAGGAATTTGCTCTGTTCATGCACCTTGAAAGGGGCAATCTGCAATTCTCCATCATAGAACGCGGGAGCAAATTCCTTATCTTTTCTTACATAGGACCGCTGGTGGGCCTCCAAAGCCGCGCACGTTCTTGGAGCAGGGTGTCGATTTCCTTGTCGTCAACCTCAAGAACGCGCAACGAGCGCTCCAGATCGCTCGTCAGACACCACTCCATGTATTTGTTAAGGCTGCCGGAGTGTTTGACGTGTTGGTAGAACGTCCCCAGAGCCGGATAACCGGTCCCTCCGGTGTACCGTTCCCAGGCCGCTTTTTTGGTCATGCCTGCAAAGAGTGCGAGCCATTGGGCAAGATAGCGTTCAGTCGCCAGTTGCCGTGCTCGCTGTAGATGCTCGTCCCTTTTCTTCTCGCGTGACTGTTCTGCCTCTATTTGCCGCTGCTTCTTCTCTCGACATTTCGGACAGTGGAACTCCGTTGAACTTCGGGTCCGATTCCAGTCGTCCATCTCGAACGTAAATGTCTCTGTCCCCTCACCACATTCGCAGGGGCCGGTTTCGGTCCGCATGATCTCCCAACTCATCGGCTAATCCTCATTCGATACCATCCATCCTTTCATGTTCAGTAGAGGGCGGAAGATTCCTCCCTGGTTGCAACCGCCAATGTTGCTGGCGTCTTCCACCACCCACCTCCGCGGCCTGTTCCTGCCGCGACGCGACCCTGAAAGCAATGCGGAAGATTACCTAAATTTCTTCTTTTATCTACGTGCCCCCGCTTCATGCGGCTTTATGGCAGAGCCGGTCGGAACCCGTCAAGGCTCTCCGCTGGCGCTGCGATGAACGCGCAAAGCACGCGCGGCCTTGACCGAACCCGCCTCGCCTCTGCCCGCCGCACAGGACATGAAGCGGGGGCACTCAACAAAAGAAATTTGGTTGAGAGCCAAAGGCGAAATGCCCTCCTTCAGAATCTTGCCCCACGCGGGCAGCACAGGAGAGCACACCATGTCTTATCTCAACAGCAACAACGCAGCCACCACCAGCAGCAACGCCAGCAACCCGGCTTCCGGCAGTGAAAACCGGAAGCCTGCATCCGCGCAGCAGCTTGTCCGTGAGAATGTGCAGTTTCTCATTGAGCAGCTAGAGGCGGGCAAGAGCGAAACCCTCACCGCGTTTCTGGACGCGATGGTGCATTTTCCCAACTATTCTTTCGGGAATGTTTTGCTCATAGCGAGACAGAAGCCCGACGCAACGCATGTAGCGGGCATGTGGTCATGGAACCAGCTAGGCCGCAGGGTGAAGCGCGGCGAAAAAGGCATCGCCATCCTTGCCCCGATGATTGCCCACAAGCGCAGGGTTGAAACCAGCAACGCCGAAACGGACGGCAACGGCCAGCGGCCTTTGCTTGGCTTCCGCCGCGTGTACGTGTGGGACGAGTCGCAGACCGAAGGCGCACCGTTGCCGGAGATGGAAAAGGTGACGGGCGATGCGGGCGAGTACCGCGACCGCCTCATCCAGTACATCGACGCGCAGGGCATCACCCTTGAGTACACCGAGAGCATTGCCCCGGCGATGGGCGCGGCCTTTGGCACCACCATCCGCATTTTGCCGGGGCAGACACAAGGCGAAGAGTTCAGCACGTTAGTCCATGAACTTGCTCACCTGATGTTGAAGCACTGCGAACGCCGCACGGAGACAACTAAGACCGTGCGCGAGACGGAGGCCGAGGCGATTGCCTTTGTAGTCGGCAAGTCCATCGGACTCAAGACCTCCACCGCCAGCGCGGACTATATCAGCCTGTACCACGGCAACGCCGCCTTGCTCATGGAAAGCCTTGAGCTTGTGCAGCAGACCGCCGCCGTCATTCTTGCGGCGATCAGGCCGGAGGAATCCGTTTCTCAGGAAGCAGCACAGGAGGCCGCAGAGCTTCCAGCCGCAGCGGACCCAGCACCCGAACCCAAACGGGCGCGGCGCTCCCGCAACCAGACAACGACCACCGAAGCAATGGCGGAGGTGGCGTAATGAAGACTATTCTTCGCATCCTTGAGCGGGCCGGAGGCTACCGGCCCGCGCTCTCCCTCAAGATCGAGAACCCACCTTACATGGCCCTTGTCATCGAGGCCACACCGGAGCCGGGGCCGCTTGGCAGTCCTGCTATTTCCGTCGCCCACTATGGCGAACAGAACGGCGACCTCATGCGTGACCCGGAGATGTGCTTTGAGCTAAGTAAACCGCCGCTGTGCAGCTTGGAGCTAGTGGGCTACTACTACCGCAACGACTACATGGGCATTGAGCAGCATTCCCGCTATATCGACGGGACAAATTACGTCTTCGTTCCCGACCTCTACCAGCAGCACCGCAAGTTTGCGCGGCTGTGGGACAGGAACATTCACGCCCAGGGCTTTTTAGAAGCGTTCACGGACAAGTCGATTCGTGGCTAGTCCGCTCTCTTGGAGCGGATACCACCAGTGCGTGCCTCCGCTCCGCGACTTTTCATCCTCAACCGCTCGAAAGGAGCTTGCATCATGGAAACCACCGTTATCAATGCCACCGAGTACCGCAACGTCTCGCTCTCGCTTCTCACCGAGTCGAAGACCAACCCGCGCCGCACCTTTGACGATGCGGCTTTGAAAGAACTGGCATCGTCCATCCGCGCCCAGGGCGTTCTCTCGCCCTTGCTTGTGCGTCCCTTGAATAAGCGCAGCTTTGAAATCGTCGCAGGAGCGCGGCGGTTCCGCGCCGCGCAGATGGCCGAGGCCGCGACCGTACCCGTCCGCATCGTCAACCTCACCGACGCTCAGGCCGTCGAAATGTCCATCGTCGAAAACCTGCAACGGAAAGACGTGCATCCTCTGGAAGAGGCGCAGGGCTTTCGCGCCTTGCTCAATCTGGACGAACCCAAGTACAGCATTGAGCAGATAGCGGCAAAGACGGGAAAATCGCCCGCATACTGCCTTGCTCGTTTGAAGTTGACCGAGCTTGCAGCCGTAGTTGTCGAGGCGTTCTCGAAAGATGAGATCGGCGTAGGCCATGCACTGCTACTGGCAAAACTCCAGCCAGCGCAGCAGGAGGAAGCCCTCCCCCATTGCTTCCGCGAGGATTGGGGCAGCGGCAGCAAGGCGAAACGCATCTTGCTTCCAGTGCGGCAGCTTCAAAGCTGGATTGAGCAGAATGTTTTGTTCATTCTGAACGACGCGCCGTTCAGCAAACGGGACGCGCAGCTTGTTCCGGCAGCGGGCAGTTGCCTTGACTGCCCCAAGCGCACCGGGCATAACAAACTGCTTTTCGCAGACCTCACCGCTGGAAATTCCGATGCGTGCTGTGACCCTGCCTGCTACGCGGCCAAGCTGGACGCGCATGTAAAGCAATCCATCGCGGCCAAACCCAAGCTGGTACAGATCACCACTGCTTACGGCAAACCAGCCGAAGGCAGCACGATTCTTCCGCGCAATCAGTACGTCGAAATTCGGCAGGAGAAGCCGCAGAACAAGTACCAGCAAGCCGCGCCGGAATACAAGCCGTGTAAGCACACAACAGACGCCATCATTGCCGAAGGCACGGACAAAGGCAAACTCCGCAAGGTGTGTGCCGACCCCAACTGCCTGCTTCATCACCCGAAGAAACAGCCGTCAAAGGCGGATGCGACATTCAAGGCAGAACAGGAAAAGCGCCGCCGCGAGGAAGCTATCGCCAATGCAACCGGCTTGCGCGTCCTCTCGGCCATCGCCGCAGCCGTTCCAGTGCGTTTGATGAAACGCGACTTGTTTTTTCTTGCCGAGCACATCCTGCCGCTGGTGGACGACAGACGGCTGGAAATTCTCGCCCGCAATCGCGGCATCAAGAAGGCGAAGGATGGTGACTCGATTGCAAAGTTGCTGAGTGCGTATGTCCGCAAGGCCGAGGAAGGCGAGCTTGGCCGTCTGTTGGTCGAAATGGTCATTCTCCGCAGCGCACAGACGCAGGGCAGCGGGAAGGCATTGCAGGAAGCCGCCGTCGTGTACAAGGTGGACACCAATGTCATCGCCGCAAAGGTGAAACAGGAGTTTGCCGCGAAGGAGAAAGCTCAAGCGGCAAAGAAAGCCGTTGCGAATGCGAAGCCGAAAGCGGCGAAGAAGACAAAGGCCGCTTAATCATTGACTGTTTATCTCAGGAGCCTGCTACTCGGCAGGCTCCTTTTTTGCCCGTCTTCCCACCCTCTGAATCGTGCCGGCGCCGCTGGCGCGCCGGACCCGTCTCGCCCCACCCGACGGGCAGGAACCCGATGATCCTATGCTTGACATACTTGTTTCGACATACTATTGTCGCTTCCATGAAGAAGAAATCTCAATACCGCGACCTCTTCCCCGGCGCAATGGAACTGATGATCCTCAAAACTTTGAGCTGGAGGCCGATGCACGGCTATGCGCTCACCCAACGGCTCAAGGATATTTCCGAAGACTACCTGCTGATCGAAGAAGGTTCTTTGTATCCCGCCCTCCAGAGAATGTTGAAGAACGGTTGGCTGGAAACCGAGATGGGTGTCTCGGCCAGGAACCGCCCGGTGCGGATTTTCAAAGTGACCGAAGCAGGCAGAAAGCATTTGGAGCAGGAGCTTGCCAGCGTCGAGAAGATGTTTGCTGGATTTACTCGTGTACTTGCGCTGGTAGGACAGTAGGAGGTTTTGTGAGCTGTCTCCAACAACTGTTTACCCGTCGTCGACGCTATGACGAGCTTTCACAGACAATCCGCGAACACCTCGACGAAAAGATCGCCGATTTGATGGATCGCGGCATGACGCGGGAGCAAGCAGAGAGCACCGCCTACCGCGAGTTCGGCAATGTCACTCTTATTGAGCAGCGGAGCCGGGAAGTCTGGCAGTGGACAACGTTCGAATCTATTTGGGCAGATACGAAATACGCTCTGCGCCGGTTGAGGAAGAGTCCGGGCTTTACCACCATTGCCCTCCTCACGCTTGCCATCGGCATCGGAGCCAATACCGGCATCTTCACTCTGCTCGATGCAGTTTTGCTGAAGTCGCTGCCCGTGCCGCATCCTGAGCAGCTTTTTATTGTGAAGCAGAGCGGCCATGCCGCCGACAAGAGCCGGTTCCCCTATCTTTTCTTTGACCAAGTGCGTCACCAGTTGCCGGACACAGCAACGATTGCTGCTATGGGCTGGCCCGAAGACTTCTATACCAGCACGTCGAATGAGCCATCGCAGGCCACCCAAGGTCAGCTCGTTTCAGGAAATTATTTTCAAGTATTCGAAACATATCCCGTGCTGGGCCGTTTGCTCACTCCGGACGACGACAAACAGATCGGTGGAAGTCCTGTAGCCGTCATCAGCTATGACTATTGGCAACGGAAGTTTGGAGGCGATTCTACTGTCGTCGGCCGCAAACTTGATATAAACGAAGTTCCGTTCACAATCGCGGGGGTCGCGGCCCGGGGATTCTTCGGTGCCCGCGCTGGAACACAGCCGGCGTTCTGGATACCGCTCAGCATGCAGTCCATTGTGAAGTACCAGGATCATTACAGCGATTATGGTCCCGCATCGCCGAAACCGTGGATTCAACAGCCGAATATCAGTTGGCTGCTTTTAATAGTGCGTGTTAAATCTCCCGCAGCCATTCCCCAGTTGATGACAACCTTCGATGAACAATACAAATCGGTGGCGCAGTATGTGAGCAGTTCAGACGAGCGGCACGGCATGTTGCGAACTCAACTCACTCTCGAACCTGGTCAACGCGGATTGGCGAACCTCAGACAGCAGTTCGAGCAGCCACTTCTTCTCCTCATGGCAATGGCAGCAATCGTCTTGCTGATTACCTGTGCAAATATGGCTAATTTGCTGCTGGCGCGTGCTATGGCTCGCCAGCATGCCTTTGCAGTGCAACTCTCCATCGGCGCAGGTCGTACGCGCATCATTCAGCAAATGCTCGCAGAGTGCATGCTGTTGTCTTGCGGAGGAGGAGTTCTGGGAATCGCTGTCGCCTATTGGTGCACCCGCGTTCTGCCTCGGTGGGCTTCCGAAGGAACTGCTGCAATTCCACTCAACCTCTCGCCAGATGCGCGCATTCTTATCTTCAGCGTGGCCGTTGCCGCAGCAACGGGCATTCTTTGCGGGCTCGCTCCTGCATTGCAGAGCGCGCGGATCGAGCCGGCATCTGTGTTAAAGACTGGCGTTCAATCGATTCCCGGACGTGACACTGGTTCACGCTGGTCGGCGCGGAAACTGCTCGTTGCCGCTCAAGTCGCCCTCTCGTTGGTTCTGCTCGTAGGTGCCGGAATGTTTCTGAAGACTCTTCAGAACTATAGTCAGCTAAACCCCGGCTTCGATCGCAACCACCTGCTCAACGTCCAGATCGATACGCATCTCGTGAGTTTTAAGCCCAGCGACTTTCCTTCTCTCTACCAACGGCTCGTCGATCGAATGGAGGCCATTCCCGGAGTGCGTTCGGCCAGCATTGCCACCTGCTCGCTTGTCGCCGGCTGCCTCGACTCCAGTGATGTGATCCTCACCAGTGACAGTGGGAAAACGATTGCACGGGCCAACATTCAGGTCAATTCCATTTCGTTGAATTACTTCACAACCACGGGCATCCGGCTTCTCCGCGGCAGAGAGTTCGCAACCACTGACGATGTTTCGGCCCCCAAGGTTGCTATTGTCAACGAAACATTTGTGCACCGCTATTTCAGTGGACAAGACCCTATCGGTTTGCGGTTTTCCTACGCCGGTGATGAATCTAACCGTTCTCAAATCGTAGGCATCGTATCCGATGCACGGGTTAACGACATCCGTGAGCCAGCGGCACCTCTCATTTATTTTCCTATTGCCCAGAATATCGTTGATCTTGGTGGCCTCGAAGTTCGCACCGCGGCAGACCCGAAATGGATGGCTACGCAAGCCCGACAGGCAATCGCGAACATTGACCCCAGGATTCCCATTGTTAGTATTGCCACGCTGAATCAAGAGGTGAGGGATAATCTCGCCCAGCCGCGCCTCATCGCTCGCTTGACTTCGATCTTTGGGGTTCTAGCTTTAATACTCGCGTGTCTTGGACTCTATGGGGTCATGTCCTACACGACGCAGCGCAGGACGAGCGAAATCGGAGTGAGGCTCGCCTTGGGTTCCACGCGACTGTCCGTTCTCTGGCTGGTGATTCGAGAAACATTCTTGCTGGCTGGAGCCGGTTCGATAATTGGCCTCGCACTCGCCATTGGCGGAATGCACATGGCGACTAGTTTTCTGTTTGGTCTCTCGCCCGACAATCCTGCTGTTTTTGCCTTAGCAATGGGTCTGCTCCTTTCGGCTTCCGCACTTGCTGGATTTATCCCCGCGTGGCGTGCCGCGAGAATCGAGCCAGTTCAAGCGCTCCGAACTGAATAGAGGTCATCATGCACTGGCTCAAACAACTGCTTACGCATCGCCATCGCTATGACGAAACTGTCATAGGCAGTCCACGAACATTTCGACGAAAGGATTGATGATCTGATGGATCGTGGCATGGCCGGTGAGAAGACGTAGAGGACCGTTCGTCATGAGTTCGGCAAAGCGGGTAACCACAGTCCAATAGTGAGGTATGGACATTACACATATGAATAGCGATGTCATATCTGTCACTCGGCTAGCTCGGTGCATGTGGCACTGCAATGTTGGTTATGTGATTTGTGTTGACACAAATGCGGACAGGAATAAGGAGGAATAATGCTGAAGCGGCTATTGGCGTTTTTTATTGTTGGAATAGCGGTTAGCTCCCTACACGCGCAGAAAGTGACCGGTGATTGGCAGGGCGCAGTGTCCGGCAACAAATCGAATAGATTCATGTTGCAAATTGTGAGAACGGGCGCTGGAGGATTAGAGGCTACGCTCTATCGGATTGACCAATCCGGAGAACCGGAATTCATTCCTTCCGTTAGTCGCTCTGGAGCAGATCTCAGACTTTCGCTTCGTGATGGTGAAGTATATACCGGACGAATTAACAGCGACGGTTCTGAAATTCACGGATTCTGGCGGAAGAGCCAAGATGTGCCTAAATCACTCGACCTCGAACGCGTCACGAAACAGAACGCGTGGGAGGACCTGGATTCGGATGCCGCTCCTCAAGTGACGTCCCAAGATATCGACATAGTCGAGCGTGCACAACAGCTCTTGAGAACGCCTAGTGAATGGAATAGAAAAGACACCAGAGAATGCCCAAAGACTGCGGAGACATTCAGCATTTACTGCGCTCTCGATAGGGCAACTGTAGACGTAATGGGTCGATTTCAGCATCGCGGCGGGACCATGCAAGAGGCTCGACTAGTGATAGACGATAGCTTGGCCAAAGGTAACCACTACGAGCATCGACTCATGGACTATAACAACGATCCCAAAACAACGTTTGCAGATATCCAGGAATTTTTCCGATTGTTGAAGATGCGCATTAGTGGAAAGCTCAAGATGACATCGTCTACCCACTCTTAACGAAGTATGTCGGTTCTAGACTCTGATCGCTTCGCAAGCTAGTTACAATCGCAATCTTCCAGCCGGGGAAGAATGCGGCGCCGATTTCGGAAGGGCGCGGGGAAGAGTAGTTCTTGGCGCGATGGGCTACACATATGCCCGAGACAGAGGGATGACTGAGCACGAATAGAACGTCGTAGGCTCTCGTTTATTTGGAATTGGAAAAAGTCATGACGAACGAAAGACAATCTTCGCTGCTTCATGTTCATGTGTGCTTGCATTGCACCAGCATATTTCGCAGGGAAGAGGTAGAAGGGCGAGGGCATACGACAGGAATCTTTCCTTGCCCCAAGTGTGGTATCGAGGGACCGCTGAATCTCGAAATCCGCGACATGAATGGTTCTGGATCAACTACATCGACAGTCAAGTGAATCATTCCGTCAATGGAAGTCTTCTTTGTCCCCTCTGGCTAATGCCACCGAATTTCGTGCCTGCTGCTTTCACAAATTCATTCACAAGACGCGATTTGCTGTCTGTATGAACCGCAAGGCTGGTGACAAGGCGGAGGCGTTCTTCCACCAATGGCCGCATCGTCAAGCCATCGCGGGCAACTCTCCATGCCGCTGCGCGCGGCAAGAAAGCAAGACCCTGATGCTCACGAACCAGTTCTGCTGCCTCTTCGGCGCTTGTGAAATGGTAGAGGTCTAAAGGATGCGCACCTCTATCTGCCGCAATAGTTTGAATCGTGTCGTACAGGTAGGCATTGGCGTGCTGACCGAGAAGTGCCCAATTACGCCCATCCATTTGCGACAAGCGGACCTCTCGATGTACAGCCAATTCATCGTCCATCAACATGACGATATAGAAAGGATTGTCCGCGATGTTCAACATGCTGAGCTTTGGCTTGTGCGGCACGCCGGTTATCAATGCCAGATCGAGCGCGCCTGTCGCGACCTGTTGTGCGAGTTGGTTGGAGTAGTTGCTCCACAATTTAATCTTCAAGTTCGGGAACAGCGGGAGTTGGATAGACAAAATGGTCGAGACCAGAAATGGATCGGTATAGGATGATTTGCCGACGTTCAGGACCTCAACCGATCCGTCCAGAACGGCACGCGAAGCCAGAATAGAGTGCTCTAAATTTGCAAGCACTTCGCGCATTTTGGCAATGAATACCCGGCCTGCATCTGTAAGCTCCGCGGCCTGATGATTATGCCTGAAGATCTGAAATCCAATGATTCGCTCCAGCTTGAGAATTTGTTTGCTGAGCGTGGATTGAGTCATATGCAGCCTATCGGCTGCTCTCGAAAAATGCAGCTCTTCGGCAACCACAATGGCTGCCTGCAACAGTCGGATCTCTGGCAAGACCATGACCATCCTCCGAGATGGGGATTCCGGGAAGGACAGCGGCGCGATCAAGCGCCGGATGTGGAAAATTGTAATCCTCATTGAGCATGATTTGCATCTGCCATGCTCTCACCGCCATACCTCGTCATTCCTAAATGGAATGACGCCACGCTCAAATTTTCATTGGACGATTGCGCCTGGACGCGCGACCCTCGCTAGTAAGCAAGACCAAGTGAAATAGCTTCAGGGGATTCTGCGTATGGGAGGAATCAATGGATTTGAGAGAAAGCCGCCTCAGCGGGAAACGCTGCAATCCATCGCGTTGGAGCGTCACTACACGGTGCCGGAGGTCGCGGAGCTTTGGGGGATGAGCGAGAAGTCCGTCCGCAGGCTCTTTGCGGAAGAAAGCGGCGTGCTCAGATGGGGCACGCCCGAAACTCTCAGGAAGCGCGGGTATTGCAATCTACGCATTCCTGAGAGCGTGCTGATTCGAGTACACCAGCGTCGGGCCAGTTGACTGCACCGGGTGATTCTCTGTCGCCGGTTCGTCTGGTTCCGGCGTCTCCAGCTTCGGAGCCAAGTCTCCCCAAGCCTTGCGAACGCTCGCAGTCAGTTGTTCCTGCCTTGCCTTCACGAAAGGCGCATAGTGCTTTTCCGTGATCTTTACGCTCTTGTGGCCTAGCAAAAGCGAAACTTGGTCGATAGGGACTCCGGCCAGTAGATTCTCGACGGCAAACGTATCGCGGAACATGTGCGGAAAACAGCGTTTCGGCGTTCCATCCCCATTCTTCAGCGCAGCAACTTCAAACAGCCTTCGCAGGCTACGCTGCCAATCTGCCACGGCAGATTTCGGCTCTCCATTGCCACTCCAGAAGAAGTAACGAGGATTCGGCTTGGGGCCAGGCGGTACGTTGCGAAGATCCTCCGCCACGCTGTGGGGCAGCGGAACGTACACGGGTACGCCGGTCTTCGCCTGGTAAAGAAAGAGGTCGTCGTTGTCCAACAGCCTTACCTTTTCGAGCGTAACGGCATCGCGGATTCGCAGGCCGCTCCAGCGGAGCAGACCCACCAATGCCCGCAGGCGCTGGCCGCGCTTCTCAATGTCGTAGGCCCGTTCCATCCCCTCATCAAGCTGGTAGGTCGCTTCGATGAATCCTTGCGTATTCCTCACGCGGAAAGTAATCTGTCGGTTTCTGGCGGACGGTGATCCGCTTGAGATTCAGGGTAGGGGTGGTGGTGATCCATCCGGCCCGGATGCAGAACCAGAAGAAGCCCGTCAGACGCTCCTGCTTTTTCTTCTTTGCAAGCCCACCGTCTTTCCAAGTTGTACGCAACGACTGGACAGCACGAAGGTCCATTTCGCGCAGCAGGGTATAGCCCTCGGCTTTCGCCCAGGTCAAAAACTGCTTCTCGAAGATGGTCGTCAGCTTACTGAGCGTTGATTCGGCCAAGTCGCGGGCCTTGGCATCGGCAAGGTATTCCTTGACGGCCTTTTCCAGCGTGACTGGCTCCTCTTTCTTCGGGGGAGGAGCTTTGGGATCGTCCGCCGATTCGATCTCTTGTGCGAGTCCTTGTGCTCGTTCCCAACTCGCGGTATGAAGACTGCGCCGGATATAGGTTTCGTTGACCGTGCCCTCCACCCACATGGGGCAAGAGCAACGCTTCCAGTAACGGTCATCGCCCTTCGAGCAACGCTTGAGATGGCGGCGATACAGCGTCAACATAATGTAGCTATCGTACGCGTATCGTACACAGAAAATCTACTGTTTTGTAAGTACAACAAATTACAGATACTTAAATCTGGTGGAGGCGGCGGGAGTCGAACCCGCGTCCGAAATCGATGACAACAAAGAGAGGCTCCATGCTCAGTCGCGTTCCGGAGACTTCGCTTTGCGCGCTCAGAACGGACAAGGTGCGCGCAACGCTAGCCTGTGGATCTCGTTCTCAAAACCCAGACGTAGCGCTGAGAACCAGCCCGCTGTGCGACGTCCTTTGGCGGCCCACGGGCGAAGCCGCCAAGAACGGCAACTTAACTAATTAAGCTGCGTATGCCAGATTGGTGTTGGCAATTGTGTTTTTCCAGGCGATTACGGGTGCCCAGACCCCGGCATGCCTCTTTGCCGCAAGCGATTCCGTCGAAACCGTGACGCCCCCACAGGGTGACCAGGATTGGCCGGAACTGCTGCCATTGCAGCTTCTAGTCTACGCGGAATCGCGCGATTGCGCTGAAAACGCGACGCCGGGGCGATCCGCCCCACTCTGCCATCGTTGCGCCGGCGAAGGCCTAAATTGTCCGGGGCCAAGCGATCAGCCGGGAGGTAAGTCCTTTAAGTTGAGATTCGAGTGGCTTCAGACACTGAAAATGTGACTTCGCCCGTGACGGCCATCTTTTTTCAGATTATGCAAGCGATCTCACTATGTCGTCCGTCATACATTCAGCACAACAAGACATGCTGCAAGCGGGCATTTAGCCTGAGCGCCCAAAGACTGCCCAGGCAGCGCTGTGGGACTTCCCCGCCTTGGGGAGTCCTGCGTCGAGCCAGGCGCCTGATGGAGTTCTTCGCTTTTGACCGCCTTCATACCGGTTCATATTTATCCATTTCTGGAATTTTAAGGAGCTCCACGTGTCTTCATTCATTCGTCCTATTTCCTTCTTTATTTCACTCGTCGCTCTCGCACTCTTGTCCATCGCCGGCCCTATCTATGCCAGCGCCACCGGCGATCCGCGTCATCCGGGGTCTCCCGCCTTTCCGGCTGTCTGTTCTGTGGATTACGCAGACCTTTACATCGTCAATGGCGAGCCATCGTCTGAGACAGCTTTTGATACAGACCGCGTGCAGAGCGCGCTCAACGCCTGCGCTCCGGGCAAAGCGGTGGAGTTGGCTTCGTCAGGCGGCAATCGGTCCGCTTTTCTCATCCAGCCGATTCACATTCCGAACGGCGTTACGCTGCAAATTGATGGCGGCGTGACAGTGTTTGCCTCGCGGAATCCCGAGGATTACCAGCGCCCTGGAACCCTCTATCCCAACCCGGGGTGGACGCGGTATCGGTGTGGATCCGTCGCTCCCGTCGGCACGAATCCCAATGGCTGTTATTCGCTCTTTGTCTCCGGCCCAAGCCTCCTCGGCGGACCGACCAGCGGTTCTGGAATTATCGGCTATTGGGTAATCGATGGGCGGGGCGGCGACGAACTGGTCGATGCCAACGGCAACCCCCGGGCGAATCCCTATCCATCCAGCTGCGCATACTTCACCTGGTGGTGCCTTACCAACGTTGCCTACGGATCGGGAAGCCTTTCTCAGACCGGAACCGAGAACAATCCCATCCTGATCAATCCGCTTTACGCGTCGAACTTCACGCTGTTTCAGATCAGCCTAATTCGCTCCCCTTACTTTTTTGTTCGGTGGCAGGGCTATCCGAGCGGCGACGCGACCAGCGGTTTAACCGCGTGGGGAGTCAAGATCCGTGGGCCCTACTACGTGCCAAACACTGACGGCATCGATCCGTCTGACAACGTCAATAATGTCACCATCAAGGACTCGTACATATCGACCGGGGACGACGATATAGCTATCAGCGCCGACGAGGCTGGACACCCGGTCACCGGCATTTCGATCAGCAACGTCTACACTTTCGCCGGCGACGGAGTCACGATCGGTACTGGCCTGGAAGGCGGGGTCAACAACGTGCTGGTCGACGGCTTATACCAAAACGGAGATCCGGGTCAGCAGGCGCCGGGTCAGGCGGGCATTAAGATCAAGTCGAACGGCAACGTCGGCGGCATTGTCAGCAACATTACCTATGAAAACGTGTGCATGCAGAATGAGACACGCGATATCGATCTCGATCCGAACAACGGCAGCAGCGGCGGCAGCCATCCATCCACATTCGGAACGGAGTCTGAGCCGATCACCTTTCACAACGTGACCATTGCCGCCGACTCGAGCGGAAACGCTGGATTGCTTCAGCTTCAGGGAACATCCGGCCATCCCTCCTACGTCAACCTCAACAATGTAAATATCGGCGAATATCCCGTAATCCAGGACTGGCTCCCGGCGGAGTACGTCACAATCGGCCTGGGACCGGGGCCGGTTACTCCCCACGCGGAGGCCTTCAATTTGCAGGCGCTCAGCGGTACGGATGTCCACTACACCGGCGCGGCGGGCTCGGGAACTGCCTTTGCCTGCTCGACGTGGAGTTATGCTCAACTTGTCGGTCAACTTTATCTCACCACCGGCAACCGGACCGGGAGCGAGACGAACCTGCAGGCCCTGAGAGTAACGAGTGGCACCCCATTCACTCTGAATTCCGTACTGGAGCCAACGGTTTATAAATCGCCGGCTCCCACTGTGCACCCAGTCTACTTTTATGAGGGTTCCACGTTAGTGGGCAAGGCTAGTCTCTCAAGCAACGGAACGCTGGCCGGCCTGGTCATCACCAACGCATCGGCGGGCACGCATACCTATACGGCGGAGTATCCCGGCGATACAAATTACCGCTTGTATAAATTCGGCTCCGTCACCGTGACGGTCACAGAATAGCTGGCCGTCACTTCCCATCAACCGTCGTCAGTACCGGTCAGGCGGAAATTCATTCCGCCTGACTGAAAAAATGCCGTGGATCGATCTTTTCAGGGGGCGCCAGCCCGTGCCTGGTTATTCGCCGGCGGTTCTGGCTACGCTGATCGCCTGCAAGTCGATCGACTCGAATTCCTTGCGTTCGATGCCAGCGCGAATCTGTTGCGGCGTCATCTTCCGCTGGGTCATGAGGTAGGCGTAATGTTCCTCTTTGGCACAGGTGGAGCATTCCGCGCCGTGAGTCCCTTCGAAGCAGCTGTGCAGGCTGTTGTGGCCCATTGCCCGATCGCAACGACAGTAGCAAGGGAGTTGGAAGAGCACCGGCTGGATGGTCGCCGCTTCCTTGTACACCTTGACCTGCCAGGGGTAATGGAAATAGTCTCCCGTCAACTGGCTTCCCGAGAGTATGGGGGGCAGCTTCGTTCCCCTGGCGGGCGGCTGGGAGTTGTATGCGGGGACATCGTCGGCGGGGTTTGACCACTGAGCGTAACCGGCAACCGTGAGGGTGGCAATCAAGAGGCCCCAGGCGCTATGAATCAGGAAGCGTTTCATAATGACTCCTGGAGTAGTGTATACGCGAGAACAACGGGAGAGCGGGGAGCAGACGAAAGGCATGTTGGCAGAAAAAAAAGGCGGCACGATCGGTATTTTGAATCGTGCCGGGAGGCCAGTGACGCAACTTATAAACTTGTCAGGATAAGGAGAGCACCGCTCCATCACTTATCTGTGGTTCATCTTACATACGTATAGATGGAGAAAGCCAGAGAAAAGTTTCTATATTTAGGAGATTTCTTTTGAATTCGGCGATTCTTGGCGCCGATCTTGACCGTATGAATTGGTTTAAGTGTTTGATAATAAATGATTAATTAGGATTCAGGCGAGACTTTATGAAATGCGGAAGCTAATGCAAAAAAAATCCATTGAAAGAGATATGGAAGGGAGTTTCTACAGTTCTACGTATTAAAGTGCCGATCGTCGGGGGCAGAAAGGGCCGATTGAACCTCCGAATGGAAGATTTGTGAGCTAACGATGAGTCGAGGACCAGATTTACATGGCGAACCGAAATGAGTCCCTGAATGCGGACGGAAAGCTGAGTGGCCTGGCTAGGGCGGCGATTTGGCTGGGCGGGAGTGCGCTGTTCGGTTCTCTGGCGCTGGTGTTGTGGAACCGCCGCGCTCTGCGCAGCATGCACGAAGCGCCGGAGGTCCCTGACGCGCCCTTGTCCTCCGATAACGACATCTACTGACGAATGGTGGCAGCCGTGCGACGAAAGTGGGCGGGCAGGTCCTAAATCAAGGAGTCGATCACTCCTGCGAGCTTGAAGTCTCGTTGCGTCAATCCGCCGGCATCGTGCGAGGAGAGCGCGAGGTGGACTTTGTTCCAGCGAATATCGATGTCCGGATGGTGGTTGGCACTCTCGGCGGCTTCGGCGATGCGGTTCACAAAGGCCATTGCGGCGGGAAAATCGGCGAATGCGATAGTGCGTTCTATGTTTGTTCCGGTAAGTTGCCAGAGCGGCGTGGCGGCGAGTTTCTCAGTGATTTGATCCTTCGTCAGGAGCGGCATAGACAAGATCCTATCGTGAACAGATGCCTTAGCGATCGCGAATGCTCTCGCTCAGCGCCACAGAGGCGATACCCTTGGGTTGGTCGATCTCCGCGCGCAGATCGACCCATAGTTTTTCGGGAAGCCCTCGAAAGACAGCGACGATGGCCGGGTCAAACTGGGACCCGCTGCAACGCTCAATCTCGCGCCGGGCGTCGGTGAAGGACTTTGCTTTCCGATAGGGGCGGTCGGAAGTAATCGCGTCGAGCGCGTCGGCGATCGCGAAAATCCGAGCTCCGATTGGAATCTCCTCCCCCTTTAGGCCGCGGGAGTAGCCGCTGCCATCGAAGTGTTCCTGGTGGCTCAAGACAATCTCAGCCGCGTGCTCGAGAAATGGAATCTTTTTCAGCATGGAATAGCCGCGCACGCAGTGCTCGCGCATCACCGTCTGCTCCTCCAGGGTCAGCTTTCCTGGTTTGGTCAGAATTGCGTCAGGAATGGCCATCTTGCCGATGTCATGCAGGAAGGCCCCGCGGGCGATCACCTTTACTTCGTATGGGTCAATGTTCATGGCCCGGGCTATCACGATAGAGTAGGCCGTCACCCGTTTGGAATGGCCTTCGGTCTCGGCATCCTTGAGATCAAGCGCGTTGCCGAGGGCCTCGAGCGTAATGTCGTAGGAACGCTCGAGGTCGGAAATCGCGCGGTGGAGCATCTCGGTACGTGCTTCTACCAGCCGCTCCAGGCTCTGGCGATGGAGTGTATCGCTCCGGTCAAGCTCACGTTCTTTGAGGGCGCGCTGCACCGTGCTCAACAGTTGCCCTTGTCCGATCGGTTTGAGCAGATAGTCGTATGCGCCCTTCTTCATCGCTGAGATGGCGACGCCAATATCGTGCAGTCCTGAGATCATCACCACCGGAGTGTCGGGACTCACCCGCTTCATCGTCTCCAGCAAAGACAATCCGTCGCCATCCCGCAAGACGACGTCGAGCAGAACCAGGTCAAAGTGAGACGTATCGGAGAAACGATGCAGCGCATCGAGGCGGTCTCTCGCGACGGCAGGCTCAAAGCCGGCGCTGTCCAGAGTGGCCCGGATCGCGGCGCCTACGCCGGGGTCATCGTCAATGACGAGAATGCGACCCCCAGATGTAGAACTCTTTCTTGCCATGACTTCCTGTATCAAACCCGGAGTAGATTTATCTTTTTTACTATCGCATGCCGCTTCGATCGTCAATGCCGCTCATGAATCGGTTTATTCGGGGGCAGAGTCGTGCCGTTCCTCTCGATCGCTGAACGCGAAGAAAACTGAGCTCCCCTGAATGGCCGAAGGTCGTGAAGAATCCTGTTGAATAGTCTACAACCCGCTCGAGAGTACCGTTGCGAGTACCCACCGGGCGGGCGCCTCTTCGACCGAAGAAGCATGGGGCAGTGCACCGGGGGGCGGAACGAGTATTCTACGGAACATAGCTTCGAGCCATCGTCGGGCCGTCCGGAACTAACTCGCCCGGCGGCGCGTATCCCTTGAGCATGAGCTGCGCAGGGGTTATCACCTGGAACCAACTCGGGGGCGATACAGCCGGGATCAAACCCGGCAAGAGCGGCCGAAGCAAGACGGCGACAGCAGTTGCCGGAAAGAACCTCGTTGCTGAGCCGGTTGCGGCCCGGAGACAGGGCGGCATGGCAGCGGGGAAGCCGGTCCCGAGAGGGGAGGGTTCCCTCCAGGCCGCCCGTTTTGAGGAGAGGCGTTTGGAAGTCGACTGGGCGATCGTAGTCCGGCGGTGTCTTGATGGCGATTCGACGGCCTGGGCCGAACTGGTCAAGGCGCAGCACCGGCGCGTCTACAGCCTGTGCTACCGGTTTACCGGTTCGTCGCACGATGCAGAAGACCTGACCCAGGAAGTCTTCCTCAAGGTTTATGGAAATCTGGCCAGTTTCGATCTTTCGCGGGGAAGCTTTCCGACCTGGCTGACGACGCTTACCCGGAATCTGCTGGTCGACCACTTTCGGCGCGGACGCCAGCAACGAGCGACGGATTCGCTCGACGCCGGATGGGAAGATTCGAGCGAGTTGCAGATCTCCGACCGCCTCGCGGACAACAAGCCGAGCCCTCACCAGCACGCGGCGGCCCGCGAGATCGAGCGCATGGTGCAACAGGCGCTTACAAAGATTTCACCGGAACTGCGGGAAGCGGTTATCCTGCGAGACTTACAGGACCTTGACTACAAAGAGATTGCCCAGGTACTTCGCATACCCGAGGGCACCGTGAAGTCCCGCATCAGTCGCGGGCGCGCGGAACTGGCACGTTTGCTTGAACGTAATAAAAGGCAGGTGGTTTAGATGTCGGAGCATAGTCAACACGATCCCAATGCCGGAAAGGCCGGCGCTTCGCCCGCCCGCAAGCTTACCTGTGAAGAGTGGGAAGCGATGCTGGTGGATTTTCTCGATGGGACACTGGCAGGTGGAGAGCCGGATAACTTCCACGCGCATCGGCAAAGTTGCGCGGCATGCGCCGATATGTTCACCCAGGCAGGGCAAGGCCGGGAATGGCTGAGCTTCCTGCGCGTGGAGCCTGAAGCGCCGTCGACACTCGTCGGACGCATTCTGGCGCAGACCAGCGGTACGGAGCCGCGCCCGGGGATGAACGGGGACCTGGTTCCGGCGGCTGTAGTGGTGAATCCGGCAGCACCGGTGCTGCCGTTCTGGAAGCGGGGCGGACTCGGATTTGCCGGCCGCCAGGCAGCCCAACCGCGGCTGCTGATGACCGCGGCCATGGCGTTTTTTTCGATCACCCTGACCTTGAACATGGCGGGTGTTCGAGTGAGCACGATCCGCATGGCAGACCTGAAGCCGTCGGCGCTGAGCTCCAATCTCAACAAGCAATTTCACATGACCAGCGCACGCGTCGTGCGTTATTACGATAATCTCCGCTTCGTTTACATGCTGGAAGCGCAGGCGCGGGAGATGCGCCAAAACTCCGACATCGAAAATCCGGCTCCAGCCGAGAAGCCACAGGAGAATGCTCCAGCGCCGGCGCCCCAGGATGGTGGACACAAGAGCGGCGGCAAGTCCCAGGTACCGGCAAATCCGTCGAGCCCGGAGCAACGTAGCTCCATGTTGTGGGGTGAAAAAGTCGACGCCGCTCTCAGGAGTCCATTGGGGGAGTTACAGGCCACGCCCGCGCCGTCGATGGTTCGTCGAGAAAGAAAAATCGAGTTGTTCAAAAGCAGCATTGAAGCCACTGACAGCAGAGCAGCGGATCAAGCAGAAAGAGGGATCGCATGAACTGCGTCAATCACCCTGAAACTCCAGTAGCGTCGTATTGCCAGAACTGCGGCAAGGCGTTGTGCAGCGAATGCACGCGGCCGGTGGGCGGCTTTATCTACTGCGAACAATGCCTTGCAGCCAAGGTCGGCGCGCCCAGTGCACAGCCGGGAGCTCCGTTTCCGCCCGGCGTTCCGGTGTCTTCCGGCGGGGCAAACCCGGCGCTGGCAACGATCCTGGGCATAATTCCCGGCGTTGGCGCGATGTATAACGGCCAGTTTGTAAAGGCCATGATTCATGTACTGGTTTTTGTGATACTGATCGCCATCACTGACCAGCACGATTTCTTCGGGTTTTTCATTGCCGCCTGGGTCCTCTATCAGATATTCGACGCGAACCAGACCGCCAAAGCGCGGCGCGACGGCTTGCCGCTGCCCGATCCGTTCGGTATCAATGAGCTCGCCAACCGCCTGGGAAATCCAAAATTCCGCCGACCGGACCTCCAGGAGTGGCTCCCGGGAACGTACCGCCTGCGGGATACTCTGCTGCGCCTCCATATCCGCCTCCGCCAAATGCGCCAGCCGCCTCGTTCGTGGGAGGAGGTTATCCACCGTACACCCCGACCGGCGCCGCGTATGTCCCACCCCCGCCGAGCGCAAACTATCCGCCGCCCCCGCCGTTTCCCGATATGCCGCCCTTTCCGGAAGCAGCTCGGCGCAATGAGCCGGCTGGAGCGATCATCCTGATCGTGCTGGGCATGCTCTTTCTCTTCGGGACGCTGGGTATCTTCAGCCTTCACTGGATCGGTCGCGGCTGGCCGCTGATCATCATCGGCATCGGGGTATGGCTGTTCTTTAAGCAGGCGCGGAGAACGCTTCCGCCGGGAGGTGGGCAATGACAAGCTGGCTGATGATACGACGGCTGCGCGGACCGGCTTTTCTGCTGCTTGTGGGCGTCACGGCTCTCTTGAACCAGTGGGACATACTCAGTTTTGGCAGAAGCTGGCCGCTGTATTTGATCCTCTTCGGCGTAATGAGCCTGGCCGAGCGCGCCGCTCTCTCTCAGGCCCATCTCGACGGCTTTGACCCGATCACCGGGCAACCGCTCACGCCGAATCCCACTGGCTACGGCGCTCCCGGCACATCGATCGTTCCGGCCTCGCCCTCCACAGTGCCTGGGCCGGATCCCGGCGCGGGGAGGCCTTAAATGGCAGCTCAGCCTCCCCCTTATCCGCCGCCTTCTCAAGACCCTCGCGAGCAGCAAAAGGCCTACTGGCGAGCTCAGAAAGACGCCCTTCGAGGCCAGCGCGATTACTGGAAGGCGCAGCGCCGCGACCAGCGCTACTACTGGCGCGCGATGCACCGTCCCTCGATCGTCGGCCCCATCGTTTTGTTGGGCGTCGGAGTGATCGCCCTGCTGGTCACCTCGGGCAAGCTGAGCGCTCCCTACTTCTGGGACTGGTTCCTTCGCTGGTGGCCGTTGGTGCTGGTGGGGATTGGCCTAGTGTCTCTGCTGGAGTGGTTTCTCGATCGCGACCAGCCTTATCGTCGCCACGGCGGAGGCTTTGGCATCGTAGTGCTGATCTTCATTCTGGTGGGGATTGCCTATTCGCAACGTCATGTAGGCGACTGGTCGCGGCACATGGGCATGGACAATCCCGGCGACTGGACTCCGTTCATGGGCGAAGAGCACGACCATGATGCCGACAGCAGCGTCTCGGTTCCTGCCAATGCATTGGTTCAGTTGCAGAACCCCCGCGGCGACGTCACCATCACCGGCTCGGGCGATAACCTGGTGCACGTCCACGCGCATCAGGTGGTGCACACGAACTCAGACAGCGACGCGAACAACACTTTTCCCTCGCTCGACCCCAAGATCACGGTCAGCGGCGACAACGTTCTGATCAAGGTGGAGGGAAGAAACAACGGCAGCGCCGACCTAACCATCGAGCTGCCCACCGGCGCCTCGACCGACGTTACCGCCGGACACGGCGATGTCTCCATCGAAGGACTCAAGGGAGCGTCCAGTGTCACCGCCAACAACGGCGATGTGAAGCTGGACAGCATGGGCGCGAGCGTTCATGCCCATATGAGCAAGGGAGATTTCTCTGCGCACGAGATCGCCGGCTCGGTCGCTTTGGATGGTCATATCAGTGACGTGACCGTGTCCGAAGTCGGTGGTTCGCTCGCGATGGATGGAGAATTCTTTGGCGATACCCACCTGGAACAGATCGCCTCGACCGTGCACTTCCACTCCAGCCGCACCAACCTCGACCTGGCGCGCCTCGCGGGTGATCTGACGATGGATTCGGACGACCTGCACATTGGGCAGGCCGTTGGCCCGCTGCGCATCGTCACGCGTTCCAAGAACATCGAGTGCTCCCAGATATCAGGCGATGTCCATATCGAAAACACGAACGGTACTGTCGATGTGACGGCGGCTGAGCCGCTGGGGAACATTCAGATCACGAACTCGAGCGAGGCGGTTGCATTGACGCTTCCGCCGAATGCCGGGTTCAACATCAATGCCAGCACCAACGGCGGCGATCTGAATACCGATTTCAGCTTGAACGTGAACGGGGATGACGACCGTCGCACCGCGACCGGCACGGTCGGCAAAGGCGGCCCCAGGATCGATGTGAATGTGCGCCACGGAGATATCTCGATCAAGAAGGGCGATGCGAATATGCCGCCACTTCCTCCGCTTCCGCGCATCCCGCCGGTTCCGGCTCCTCCCGCACCCTCGGGACCTATCAAGCATCTGCGTCCGTCGCCGGATGCGAAGCCTGAGCCAAAGGTGCTTTAGAGAGAAGTCACGCGTCCGGCCAGACGCTCCCAGCCAAACGCTCAAGGACGATCGCTTCGGCCCGCTCGATCACCTGATCGAGCGTCAGGTTGGTCGAGTCGATCACCACAGCATCCGAGGCGGCCTTGAGCGGTGAGGACGCCCGGGTGCGGTCGCGCTGATCGCGCTCGCGAATCTCTTTGAGAACGGACTCCGGCTCGACAGTTGCGGCCTTCGGGGTTGCTTCTATCTGCTCATAGCGACGCTGACTGCGGACGAGCGGGTCGGCGTCGAGAAATATTTTGACGTCGGCGTCGGGAAAGACGGCGGTGCCGATGTCGCGGCCCTCCATCACGATGCGGCTTTTCTCGCCGAGCTTGCGCTGCAATTCGACCATCCAGGCGCGAATAGCTGGATGGACACTCACGCGCGAGGCAGCTTCGGTCACCGAAGCATCGCGCAGCTTTGCCGTCACCTCGACGCCGTCGAGGAAGACGCGATTGCCGCCCTCCGAAGCTTCGAGCCGGATCAGAGTCGTTGCAGCGAGCCGCTCCAACGCTGCGGCGTCGTCGGGCGAGGTTTTGCTTTCGAGAGCTTTCAGCGCGAAGGCGCGGTACATCGCGCCCGTCTCGAGGTTAAGCAAATGAAAGCGCTTAGCCAGACGTGCGGCGACCGTGCTTTTGCCCGCACCCGCGGGTCCGTCGATGGCGACGATGATGCGTTTGGTATCGTCCATTTTGTGAATCGCCGAGGCGGTTACTCGCCTGACTCGGGGCGCTTCTTAAATTTTGCCGGTGGACGCGCTCCGGGCTTGGCCCCGGAAGCGGGTCGCGGCCGTCCGGCACCGGAGCCAAATCTTGTCCCGCCGGGTTTTGGCCCCTGACCGAAGCCGGGTCGCGACCCCGTCCTCGGAGGGCCGCCTGAGGTGCGTCCTCCAGGCTTAAAGCTTGACCCTCCGGGGCGGCCACCAGGTTTGAATCCTGAGGCCGGCCTTCCGCCCGGCTTGGATCCTGATCCAGTCCGATTGAAGGGTCTTGTTCCTGCTGGCCGTCCCGATGACGGTCTTCCTGCGCCCGAACGCGAACCTGTCGATGGTCTAGTCGGCGCTCCCGGTCGAGGCGTGTAGGGACGCGACTCGCCAGTGCGCGGCCGTGAAGAGGAGAATCCTCCGGCGCTCGGCGGCCGCGGGGTAAATTTGCGATCTCCTGACGGTGCGCCCGAACGTGGCGGCCTCGCCGAACCCTCGCCGTCTTCGCGGCGCGGACGTTGGAAGGGACGAGTTCCTGCTGAGCCTGCGCCAAAACGTGGAGCTCCTGAACGGGCCGGGGGCCTCGAGCCGCCTGCTGCCGGACGAGCTCCGGAAGGCCGGAAGGGTGGTCGAGCGGGGCCGCCTCGATCAGTGCCAGCTGGTCTTCGATCAAACGAAGGCTTCGAGCTTGATGGTCTCGCACCTGAGGGCCTGGAGCTTGATGGCCTTGAGCCGAAAGGTCTCGTACCTGCTGGCTTCGAACCAGCAGCGGGTCGGAAGCTTCCCGCCTCGCGTCGGGGCGCAGGGCGGGTCGTCGGGCCGGCACCAGCTCCCTCTTCTTTGCGGGGGCTAAACCTCTTCGGCTTGCCTTTTTGGTCGGGACGCCCGCCAGGCAGATCTCTCCAGCGTGTCTTTTTTGGCGTTCCGTCGGGCCGCAGGCCAGTGCCAGGCTCCGAACGTGGAGCGGATCGCTCTACAGGCGATGTTCTTGGTTTGAATGGCCGAGTACCTCCGGCGGCTGGGCGGTAGCCTTCTTCACGTTTGCGCGAGTCAGGACGAGCACCGGCGGAGGGACGAAAGCTGCTTCCCGTTCCCGTTCGCTGCGGAGGACGGGTAGCTCGCTTTTCAAATCCCTCTGAACCCGCAGTTGGAGGCCGTTTGTATGCGGGACGCGGCGCAGAACCAGCCACGTTCCGCCGCAATGCAGCTTCCATGCCTTGGGGCGAAGTCGGATGCGGTCTGCGAATGGCAGGCTTGGCGGTATCAGATTCGGTCGGGGCTGGTTTCTCCGCTTCCGGGAACTCCGGTAGCGAGCCCTCGACATAGAGCAGAGATTGTGTCTCCATCTGGATCAACGAAAGCTGGCGCGTCGCGGTTAGTCCGCGGACCACTTCGCGCACCTTGGAGCGCGAAGCGAGTGGCGAAAGAAACGATTCAGCATCGTCGCCGGCCGCCGCGACCACCGACTGCAGATATACCGATGCCAGCACCGATAGGGCCGTTACCTGCGACATGCCTACGCCGGAGGCAATTGCTTTCTGATGCCGCGCTTGCAGAGGCTCCCATAGAGTCTCCTGTCCGTCTGCCTGATAGAGGGGGACCACTCGCAACGCGGCCCAAAGCTCATGCAGCGCGCGAAGCACTGCGGCTTCGGTCAACTCCTTGCCCAGCTCGGTCTGGATCTCGCTCGCCGTCAATACGCCGCGGCGCTCGAGCAGCTGCCAGATATGGGTGATGAGCGGGGAGACGCGATTGGCGCCCGCAGTGCCCGGTGTACGCTTCCAGTCGCGATCGCCGCGGAGGGCGTAGACAAAGGGCAGCGCCTCGGTGCTTACGAGAAAGTCGGGATGATCGGTCTGCGTGCCGAGGAGATTGAGCGGCAGAGCGGAGTTGGACTCGATCAGCCGCACGAGCAGGTTTTTCGCACTCTCGATCGCTGTGCGAGGCGGCGTTGGGTTGGTCTCACCCTGGCACGCCTCGACGAACGACGGAGCCGGAGCGGGAATTTGAGCCTTGCGGGGAAGGAAAAGGCATAGGCCGGTTTGCGAAAGCCAGGATTGCGCATCGTCCAGGGTGACGAGCGGCTCGCCCTTTTGCCGCCAGAGCGTCGCGCGGGTCGCTAGAAGTTGTTCAGATGTCAAAGGAAACTCATTTCGTGAGCGGGCGGGTTTGGCGGTCTTCCCTGGGGAGTATGCCGAACGGAATCGGGAAGGATTTCAGTGATGAAGAGCAGGCCGCAGGCTTTTTCTCAAGAAAAAGCCTACATAATCTAATTCCTCTCATGGCACCTGTTTCCGATTCCGTTCTATATCCGCTGAAAAGCCCGCTGGATGTCTTTCCAAGAATACCTTAACGCGATGGGCCGGCCATGGGGGCAGCTCGTTGGATGCTCGGTTTTAGCAAGCTCGGCGAGCAGCCATTCCATGCGCTGCTGATCGAGGCGCGTGTTGATTTTGATCGCCGCGTGGCAGGCAATCGAGGCCGCTATCCGTGTGCGGGCGGCTTCGAGGTTTTCTGACTGCATCTCGCGGTCGGTCTGTTCGAGCACCTCGGTGAGCATGCGCTCGAGTCTCGCGCCATCGAGGCCGACCGGTGCGGCCTTGATGGCAATTGTGCGCGGACCGAAAGGTTCCGCTTCAAATCCATTCCGATCGAGCTCGTCGGCGATCTGTGCAAAGACGATCATCTGTGCGGGAAGGAGTTCGACCAGCATCGGCATCAGCATTTGCTGACGCTGCACTCGCTCGACCTCGCGCTCGCGCAGGATCTTTTCAAACAGCACGCGTTCATGGGCGACATGCTGATCGATGATCCACAGGCCCTCATCGTTTACCGCAAGAATGAACGACTCGCGCAACTGTCCGAGCGGTTTAAGCGATGCCAGGGAATCGAGGCTGGGGCCGTTGCCGGCAATCGGTTCATCGTCAGGAAGCGTCGTTTCGCCGCAACTATGTGCGGACGCTGAGGCAAGAGAGCTGATCCCTTGCAAGGCTTCTTCGCTGAAGGGAAGCGGAAGCGGACTCGTAAAGGGCGACGGCTCGGGTGGTGCGAGGGTGAAAGGTGCGGATTCATGCGATTCGACCGGCGGGTCAGACTCAGGTTTCAGATCCGCTGTGATTTGGCCATCAGGCGAACCTGGAATGGACAAGATCGCGGGTTGCAGCGACGGCGACGCATGTGCACTCGCTGTGATGGCCTGCAGAAACGCTGCCGCCGGGCGGGCGTGCATCAGCTTGTTGCGAATCGTGTCGCGCACAAAATCATGTATCAGGCTCGGCTGGCGAAAGCGGACTTCAGTTTTGGCTGGGTGTACGTTTACGTCGACCTCTTCGGGAGGCATATCGAGAAACATCAGGATGACCGGGAAGGAAGTCGGCGGAATGATGTTGCGATACGCCTCGATCACGGCGTGAACGATCAGCCGGTCGCGCACCAGGCGTCGATTGACGAAGAAGTAGATCGAGTTGCGATTGAGCTTTTGCAGCTCCGGCTTGGAGACGAATCCGCTGGCGCGGAGAAGTCCGGGCTCGGGGGGCTGATATGCTTCATCGCGCTTCCATGGCGGAGGCTCTGGCAGCCCGGTACGCTCCATGCGCAACTCGGCGGCGAGAGGGATGAGCTGTTGCAGTGTGTCATTGCCGAATATCTGATATATCCGTTCGGCGGGCTTCTTTACTGGAGGCGCGATCAGCAACGCATGCGTCGCGGAGTGCAGTTCGAAATGCTTGTCATGATGGGCGAGTGCGTAGTGCGTCACCAGCGCGGTGACATGCGAGAGCTCGGTCGACTCGGCCTTGAGAAACTTGCGCCGTGCTGGGGTATTGAAAAACAAATCGTGGACAGCAAGTGTCGTTCCCGCAGGCGCCGCGGTTTCTTCGACGCGAAGTATCTTTCCGCCGGCGATCTCAATCGCCGTGCCCGATGCTTCGCCCTCCATGCGGGTAGTCAGTTGTAGTCGAGAGATAGACGCGATCGAGGGCAATGCCTCGCCACGAAAGCCGAGCGTGGCGATCGAAAGCAGGTCGTCGCTCGATCGAATCTTGGAGGTGGCGTGGCGTTCGAAGGCGAGCAGCGCATCGTCGGGCCCCATGCCATGGCCGTTGTCGATGATGCGGATGAGCTTGCGTCCGCCGGCCTCGACCTCGATGCGGATGCGGGTCGCGCCAGCGTCAAGCGAGTTCTCAAGCAGCTCTTTGACAACTGAGGCCGGGCGATCCACCACCTCGCCAGCCGCGATCTGGTTGGCTACCTGGTCGGTGAGAACATGAATGCGGCCCATCGAATCAGCTTACTCCCGGGTCGCTGTCACCGGCCTTAGTCAACCGGAGGCTTCCAGCGCAACACCGGCTTTCTGGCTGCAGCCGTTTCATCGAGACGCGAAATTCGCGTCGAATGCGGCGCATTCAGAATAAGCTCTGGATTTTCCTCCGCCTCGCGCGCAATTTGGCGCATTGCGTCGACAAGGAGGTCGAGCTCTTCTCGCGACTCGCTCTCGGTTGGCTCGATCATCAGCGCACCGGGCACGATCAACGGGAAGGAGGTTGTATAAGGATGGAAGCCGTAGTCGATCAATCGCTTGGCGATATCGCCGGTCTTGACGCCATTCACCGTCTGGCGGCGATCGCTGAAGACGACCTCATGCAGGGTCGGCGTCTTATACGGCAATTCGTAAACGTCTTCGAGCTTCTTGCGAATGTAATTCGCGTTCAGCACCGCGTCTTCGGTTGTCTGGCGCAGGCCATCGGGTCCATTGGCCAGAATGTAGGCCAGCGCGCGAACGAACATGCCAAAGTTGCCGTAGAACATACGCACACGCCCGACCGAGTGCGGGCGGTCGTAGTGGAAGCCTAGCGTGCCATCGGCATTCTCGACGACCACTGGCGTCGGCAGAAACGGCTCGAGGATCTCTTTGCACGCCACCGGACCGGAGCCGGGACCACCTCCGCCATGCGGAGTCGAAAATGTCTTATGCAGGTTGAGGTGCATTACGTCTACGCCGAAATCACCGGGCCGGACTTTCCCGACAAGCGCGTTCATGTTGGCGCCATCCATATAAAGCAAAGCGCCTTTGGCGTGCAGGATGTCCGCGATCTTGTGAATCTCGCTCTCGAAGACGCCGATGGTGCTTGGGTTGGTCAGCATCAGCGCCGCGACGTCTTCAGTCACCAGGTTTTCAAGCGCCGCCACGTCGACCATGCCGAGCGAATTCGACTTGATGTTCTGCACCTGGTAACCGACAATCGCAGCGGTCGCGGGGTTCGTGCCATGGGCGGAATCGGGAACCAGTACCGTCTTGCGCGCATTGCCTTTGGATTGGTGATAAGCCCGAGTGAGTAAGATTCCGGTGAACTCGCCGTGTGCGCCCGCGGCTGGCTGCAACGTGATCGTATCCATGCCGGTGATTTCGATCAGGCAGCTCTGCAGTGTGCGGATTATCTGTAACACCCCTTGTGACAAATGCTCGGGCTGATACGGATGCGCCTCAGCGATGCCTTCAAGTCTGGACACCAATTCGTTCACTCGGGGGTTGTATTTCATCGTGCAGCTGCCCAGCGGATACATGCCCAGATCAATCGCGTAGTTCCACGTGGAGAGGCGTGTGAAGTGACGAATGATCTCGATCTCGCTCAGTTCCGGCAAATAGCCGCAGTCCTCGCGGATCGCGCCACCCAGCGCCGCAGCGGCGTCGACCTCGGGCACATCGAGCGGAGGCAGCTTATAGGCCTTCTTGCCTGGCGACGATTTCTCAAAGGTCAGAGCCTCATTTTGAGTGAGGTGCGCGGTGACCTTGCGCGTGTTTCCAACGAACAATTCCTTCTCTTTCGGGACAACCGGAGCAATTGCCATCAATTACCTCAATCTCTGTTACAAATCTTGTAGTCTAGGCGCGAGAGGCCGCAACTGAAGACTCCGCAAGCACAGTAGCAGCGCCATCGATCTGTTCTCGGGTCGTCAGCTCCGTCGCGCACCAAAGCGAGGCGTTGCCCAGCTCGGGATACCACTTGGCCAGCGGCAAACCGCCAATGATCTTCTTCTCGAGCAAACGCGCCGAGAGGGATTCAACCGGCTCCTCGGTCTGCAGTACAAATTCGTGAAAGCGCGGCGTGTCTTTGAAGAGCAGCTTCGTTTCAGGGGCTGCACTTAGCGTCTCTGCCGCATATTTTGCTTTCGCCAGATTTTGGAGCGCGAGCTCGCGAATGCCCTCTTTGCCGTAGACGGTGAGAAAGATCGTCGTCATTAAAGCGACCAGGGCCTGGTTGGTGCAGATGTTGGAGGTCGCTTTCTCACGGCGGATGTGCTGCTCACGGGTCGAAAGCGTCAACACAAATCCCCGCCGGCCTTGCTTGTCTTTCGTTTCGCCAACCAATCGTCCAGGCATCTGCCGAACGTACTTCTCCTTTGCGGCAATCACGCCACAATAAGGGCCGCCATAGCTCAGGGCGACGCCAAACGATTGTGCCTCAAGGGAAACAATGTCTGCCTCGACCGGCGGCCTGACGATGCCCAGCGAAACCGCTTCGGCGATAGAGACGATTAAGAGAGCGCCCTTCTTATGGGCCAACTCGGCAATTGCCGGAATATCCTCGACGATGCCGAAGAAGTTCGGCGACTGCACCAGTACGCACGCCGTCTTATCGGTGATCGCTTCATCGAGCGCGGCGAGATCGATACGCCCCGCATTTTCTGAGCCGATTGGGCCAAAGCCAACTTCGCTGGCGGTGTGCTCCTGGTGCTGCGCGTAAGTCATCATGACCTCGCGATATTCAGGATGGACGCTGCGGGCCACCAACACACCATCGCGGCCGGTAATGCGGACCGCCATCATGACCGCCTCGGCCGCGCCGGTCGAGCCGTCGTACATTGAAGCGTTGGCGACCTCCATGCCGGTGAGTTCGCAGATCATGGTTTGAAATTCGAAGATCGCCTGCAGCGTACCCTGAGTGATTTCGGGCTGGTAAGGCGTGTACGAAGTCAGAAACTCGCCGCGCTGCACCAGCGAGTCGATGATGACCGGCTTGTAATGGCGATAAGCCCCTGCGCCCAGAAAACTCGCGTATCCCGCGGCATTGAGCGAAGCAGCATGTTTGAAGTAGTCGACGATCTCCGATTCGCCAAGCTGGCGCGGGACCTTCAGATCATGTTGCAGCCGATATTCGGCGGGGACGGTGGCAAAGAGGTCGTCAATCGACTCAACGCCGATTTCATTCAGCATTGCCGCGCGATCGGCGGGGGACTTCGGCAAATAGCGCATGTATGTCCTTACGTTGGCAATGGGCCGATGGGCCTAATGAGCGCCCTCTTCGGCGATAAACTTCTCATAATCCGCGGCGGTCAGCAGCGACGAGATCTGGCCTGGGTCGGAAAGTTCGAGGGTTAAAATCCACGCCGCATGGGCATCTGTATTGATCTTCTCCGGCGCCGTCGTCAACTGGTCATTGACTGCGGTCACCGTGCCGCTGGCCGGCGCGAAGAGATCGGAAACAGACTTGACCGACTCGACGCTGCCAAAAACCTTATCTTTTTCGAGGGTCGAACCCACCTTGGGCAGTTCCACAAAAACGATGTCGCCGAGCGAGTTTTGCGCGTAGTCGGTAATGCCGACTTTGGCCGTCGTGCCCTCAACGTTGATCCATTCATGTTCTTTGGTATAGCGGTACGACTCGGGATAGGCCATCAATTCATCTCCCCTTCATTCTATGGTCAGTTGTAGTTTATTCGGGTCGTGTTTCTGGTCGAGTTTATTGTTATTGAAGAGTTAAGATCGGTTTTTCCACATGCCGCCCAGGTGATCAACAAACGAGCGCTTAAGCCTGTTTCTTCGGACGCCGGTAGAAGGGTAGCGGAACGACCTTTGCGCGCACTGGATTTGAGCGGCACTGGACGATGACTTCGGAATCAATCGCGGCATACTCGAGCGGCACGTAGGCGAGCGCAATGTTCTTCTTGAGAAACGGCGCCGGCGAGCCACTGGTAATGTAGCCGATCTGTTCGCCATCACCATTGAAGACGCCGTAGCTGTCGCGGGCGATGCCGCGCTCGATTACCTCGAGCCCAACCAGCTTTCGTTTCGGGCCGCCCTCGGCCTTGATCTTCGTCAGCGCTTCGGAGCCGATGAAGGGCCCCTTTTCGAGTTTGCAATAGCGGTCGAGCCCGGCCTCGAAGACGTTCAACTCGGCCGAGATCTCATGTCCGTAAAGCGCCATCGCCGATTCGAGGCGCAGGGTGTTGCGCGCGCCCAGGCCGCAAGGCAGGATGCCAAACTCGCGCCCCGCCTCGAGCACCTCATTCCATACGCGAACGCTGGTTGGCTCGTCCGAGGGTACATAAATTTCGAACCCGTCCTCGCCGGTGTAGCCGGTGCGGGCGATCAGCGTATTCGCCAGACCGCAAACGGTGCCCCAGGTAAACCAGTAGTTCTTGATCGCCGCCAGGTCGACGTTGGCCAGCTTGGCCATCGTCTCGGCGGAGCGCGGCCCCTGGATAGCCAACTGCGTGTAGTAGTCGCTGTAATCGCTCACGTGCACGCCGGGCATGGCGCCGATCTGCGAACGCACCCACTGCACGTCCTTCTCACGCGTGCCGGCGTTGATCACCAATAAGTAGTCGTTCTCGGAGAGTTTGTGGACGATCACATCGTCGACAAAGGTTCCCTGCGGATAGAGCAAGGCGGAGTAGTGCGCCTGCCCGATCGCCAGCTTCGACGCGTCGTTCATTGAGATATGCTGCACGGCGGCCAACGATGATGGGCCGCGCAGCTGGATGTCGCCCATGTGGCTGACATCAAAGACGCCGACGCCGGTGCGCACGGCTAAATGCTCGGCGGTCAGCCCGGAATATTCGACCGGCATGTCCCAGCCGCCAAAGTCGACCATCTTCGCGCCGAGTTGGCGATGAGTGGAGTTAAGGGCGGTTTTGCGAAGTGCGGGAGTCGTAGAGGCGCTGGCCAATGTTTTTCCTTGAAGATGCGGGCTCAGCCTTAACGGTAGCACCCTGTTTTTTCGGGGGTCAAACCAGGGCGATGCATGCAACCGGCGGGGCGAAGAGTTCAAGCACTGGGCAAGGCCGTCGAGCCGCCAGGTTTGGGGTCACGCCAGCATTCAGAAAACCGCGCTACGACTCTGATGGCTACCTGGATTAAAAACGATGCCCTGCTATCCTAAACTTCAAAATGAAGAAAATCGTTGTCGCCATCATCCTCGTCGCATTTGTGCTGCCGTTGCTCTTGTTGGTGTCATTTTCCTCGACGCCGATAGTGGACTACCCGTCCTCGGTGAGCGCCGTCGGTCAGAGCACTCCGATTCCGATTCATATTCACGACCCGCATGGCATTCGCGATGTGAAGCTTTTCATCGAACAGAATGGCGTGGAATACAAGGCCGCCGAGATCTTCGAGCCGGCGCGCCATATCTTCTGGATGCACAACGTCGCGGACCAGACCCTGACCCTGGTGGCGGGCAGCAAGACCGTACCCCAGCTCAAAGACGGAAAGGCAAAGCTGATTGCCGAGGTCACCTCCAACGACTTTCGCGGCTCGGTGACTCGCGTCGAGGTCGGGATCAACGTGGCCACCGAGCCGCCGTCGCTCAGCGTCGACTCTGACCAGCACTATCTTTATCTCGGCATGGCCGACATGGTGCTCTTCAACGCCTCGGGCTATTGGACCGAGGCTGGCGTCAAAGTCGGCAATGAGACCTTCCGTGCGTGGCCCATGCCCGGTGGCAAGCCGGGAGAGTTTTCGCTCTTTGCCTTCGCCTGGAACATGCCGCCCGCTACGGTGCCGCTCGTCTATGCGACGAACCCCGCGGGTAACACTGCCACCGGCCAAATGGTCTACGAATTTCCCAAGAAGGACCAGCCCAAATACCGCACCCGCGATCTTGAGATCGACGACAAGTTCATGCAGAAGGTGATTAACGAACTTGATCCCAACGGCTCCGGCGACCCGGTGACTAGATTTGTGAAGATCAACAGCGAGATGCGCCGCGCCAATAACCAGACGCTCTTCGATCTACGCACCAAGACCGCCGACCATTTTCTGTGGACGCAGCCTTTCCTGCAACAGCACAACTCCAAGGTCGAGGCCAACTTCGCCGACGTTCGTAACTATATCTACCAGGGCAAGAAGATCGACCAGCAGGTCCATCTTGGCTACGATCTTTCGATCACGCAACACGTCGGCGTCGAGGCGTCGAATGACGGCAAGGTGATCTACGCGGCTCCCCTTGGAATCTATGGCAACTGCATCGTCGTCGATCACGGCTACGGCCTGCAGACGATCTACGGGCACCTGAGTGAAATCGACGTCCACGAGGGCGATATGGTGAAGCGCGGCCAGATCATGGGCAAGAGCGGCATGACCGGAATGGCGGGCGGCGACCATATTCATTTCGGCATGCAGCTCGACGGGGTTCAGATCGATCCGAAGGAGTGGTGGGACGCTCACTGGATCAAGGACCACATCGCGAAACGGCTTGAATTGCCCGCGATGGGAAGCTGAAGGCAGGGCCCTCAGCTTTTAGGACGCCATGCCGCGCAGCTCCCGCTCTGCCCGGAACCAATCCTGCTCGTGAGATCCATGATGACCGCCGCGTTCATTCCAGAACCGATGGGCCAGCTGCGCAATCTGTTGATGAGTCGGCGTTCGCGCGGGAGTCGTTGCCCGGGGCGACGTTTGGGTTGACTTCGCTTTGCTCGGAACGCGCTGCGGTCCGCTGCTTGCGGCCGTCGCAACAGGTTCTGCGACGTCTTTGATATTGGCGGCCTTTGTGCGCGATATCTTCTCCGCAGTTGCAGCCTTAGGCTTCGCAACGGATTTGGTTTTGGTTGCGGCGCTCTCCGGCGCGCTCTTCTTAGCCTTGGCCGGCGCTTTCACTTTCTTCTCATTCTCTGTCACGATACGTCTCCTCTGGTGGTTTGCCCGACAATCATGGCCACACTACTAGACTACGAAAGTTGGCAGAGATTGCAACCCAGCAATTCGTGCACGAACCTCATCGTTAACTCGTGAGATGCGCCGGGAGCGAAGGGCATTAAACCGCATCCCTGATTACGTTGGATGCAATTTCCGGACTAAGATTGGTCAGGAGGAGTTTTCTGAGTTCCAGCCGGAGGTTTTCGCCTTCCCTGATTCGCGACCTCGCAAACTCAGCCTTCGGCCGCGCCGACGTGCTGCCATTCTGGTTTGGGGAATCCGATCAGCCGACTCCGAGCTTCATTCGCGAGGCGGCCATCGCGTCATTGCAGGCTGGCGAAACCTTTTATTCCGAGAACCTCGGCCGGCCTTATCTGCGCCAGGCGATAGCTAACTACCTCACTGAGCTTGCATGGCCAGCCGACATCCGTCGATCAGATCGCGGTGACCTCCTCCGGCGACTCCGCTCTGATGCTTGCGAGCCAGTTGCTGCTCGCGCCGGGTGATCGAGTCGTTGCGGTGACGCCGCTCTGGCCCAATGCTGTCGAAATCCCAAAGGTAGTAGCGCCCAGCTCGAGTGCGTTTCCCTCGAAGTCCAGCAAGGCCGCTGGCTGTTGCCTTTACAGAAGCTACTCGACGCGCTCACCCCGGGCACGAGAATGCTGGTGCTCAATTCGCCGAACAACCCAACGGGATGGACGGTCGAGAGGGAAGAGCAGCGGATCATTCTCGATCATTGCCGTCGTTTGGGAATCTGGATACTCGCCGACGACGTCTACGAACGGCTTGTCTTCCGCGCCGGTCTTCGAACGGCGCCATCCTTTCTCACCCTTACGGACCGAGACGACCGGCTGATCGTGGTCAACAGTTTCTCCAAGGCGTGGACGATGACCGGCTGGCGCGTTGGCTGGCTTGTAGGGCCGCAGTCGATCTTCGGCGACCTCGCGCCACTCATCGAGTACAACACCTCGTGCGTTCCCGAATTCACACAGCGGGCCGCGACGGTTGCGCTCGAAGCGGGCGAGAGCTACGTTCTCGAGCAGCGCGCGCAGCTCGCGGTCACAAAGGACAGACTTACGGCGGAATTGCGCCGGCTGCCCGGAGTCGAAATTCCTGAAGCGGACGGCGCCATGTACGCTTTTCTGCGCATCGCGGGACAGGACGACTCGATGCTGCTGGCGCGGAGGCTAAGAGACGAGGCGGGGCTGGGCCTCGCGCCCGGAAGGGCATTCGGCCCCGAAGGCGAAGGCTGGCTCCGCTGGTGCTACGCGGCGAATTGGTCAAAAAACCAGCTCGGGCTGGAACGCCTTGCGGATTTTCTCGCACGACAGCCTCCGTCGTAGACACCCACGCCCTGGAACGGCGGCCAACGCCTTAGCCCCCGAGCTCTCAAGATGCAAGTCGAGAAATGAGGCAGCCTGCCGCGTCTTTTCCCTGGCATAGTTTTCGGGCTGGCGGGGAGGACCGCGTTTGAAACGGCGTCATGAGACGATATGAAACGTCACGATGAAAACTGATTCAAGGAGCGAAAGGATGCTTGATAAATCGTCTGATGCGCAAGCCACAGAGATGAGCCGCCGCGCACTGCTCGGCAGAGGAGCGGCGCTCATGGGAGCCGCGGTCGCCGGAGCCGTTTTGCCATTGCCCATCGCCGCCGCGGAGACAGGTCCGAATCTCGCGACCCTCGATCAGCCGCTCGATGTCAAGGGCGCGAAGCCCCCGGCTTTGCCTAATCTCGATCCGCCGGTAGTCGAGGTGCAGGCGGGAAAACTTCGCGGCTTCCGTGATGGCAAGACGACGGTGTTTCTTGGCATCCCGTACGCGGAGGCGGAGCGTTTCGAGCTGCCGCAACCGGTGAAGGCATGGGAGGGAATCAAGAGCGCCCAGGCGTGGGGTTCCGTATGCCCGGCTCCGATGCAAACCGCGCCTGGACTTGATGAGTTTGTCTTCCCACATCGCTACTGGCTTGAGAACGAGCACTGCCAGTTCCTTAATATCTGGACACAGGGCCTGTCGCCTGCCGGCAAAAAGCCGGTCATGGTGTGGCTACACGGAGGTGGATTTACCAACGGGTCCTCGATGGAGAGCTACGCCTATGACGGCAAGAACCTGAGCGAGTTCGGCGACGTCGTGGTGGTCAGCATCAACCATCGCCTCAACATCATCGGCACTCTCGATCTTTCCGCCTACGGCCCGGAGTATGCGCAGTCGCGCTATTCGGGGACGGTGGACCTGGTCGCTGCCCTGCAATGGATTCATGACAACATTGCGAATTTCGGTGGCGACGCGGGGAGTGTAACGCTCTTTGGCCAGTCGGGCGGAGGAAGCAAGGCTGCGCGCATGTTGCACACTCCGGCCGCAAAGGGCCTCTTTCACAAGGTGATCTGTGAGAGCGGCGGGGGTGAAGTCTTGACCGACCAGGACGCTGCAAAAAACATCAAGACGGCGCAGGCGATCGCCGCTGCGACGCTCGCGAATCTGAATCTCACCGGCGACCAGATCGACAAGCTGAAGGCCGTTCCTTACCCTGAGCTGCTGGCTGCGGGCAACGCTGCGCTCAGGTCTGTCGCACAGCAATCCGGCAACCCGAGAGGAGTGGGGTGGAATCCGATTGCCGACGACCAGTACATTACGCGCGCCTTTTGCGATTGGTCAGCCGACATTCCTGTGATGAGCGGCAGCGTCTTCAGCGAGTTCCGGGGCAACCTGGTAACCGGCGTCAACAAAAACGCATGGAGCCAGCAAGAAATCGACGCTCATCTGACCGCCGCGTATGGCGACAAGAAAGACGCGGTCGTCGCCGTCTTCCGAGAGGCGTTTCCGAGCAAGAAGATCCAGGATGTCATCTACTTTGCCATGCCCAACACAAGAATGATTGCTGCCAAGCGCGAGGCAGGGAAGGCATCGGTATACAACTACCTTTTCATTTATGAGTATCCCGTCGACGGCGGCATCACATCGTTCCATTGTGCGGAAATTGCCTTTGTCTTCCACAATCTCACCGTTCCTCAGATACGAATTGCCACTGGAGATGCGCCTGCCGGTTATGCGCTGCAGGATAAGGTCTCGAAGGCGTGGATCAACTTCGCCCGCACGGGCAATCCTTCCCAGCCAGGCCTAGCGTGGAAGCCTTTTACGGCCGCCGACCCTGAGACGATGGTTTTCGACGTCGTCAGCGAATGCCGCAACCTGGGCTATGACAAGCTGACGCCATTGCTAGGGAACCAGGCACCGTTCCCGACTCCGCCAGCGGCCCCGCCCCCAGGCAGCAAGACTCCGTAGTTGGCGTTCCCGGCATTAAATGAGGATCAATTTGAACTTATTCAATGCTGGGCGAGGATAGACATCGGCTCGTGGGGGAGGAGCAATCCGCCTTTGGCAGGGCTGTTTCCCGTTGCGATCGTGCTCACATGTTTACTTCGAGGCGGTCAAACTGGCGCCACTTATAGATTGCGACAGATATGATCCAACTCAAAGCAAAGAGCCCGATGATGAAATAACCAAGCATCCCAAAATTGGCGTTGAGTTTGTTGACGAGATCCCAAAAGGTCCCCTTCAGGCGGAACTGCCCAGCCATTAGACCAAGTGCCTCGATGCTGCCGACTGCCAGCGCGACCACAACCGATACCAAGGTGATGGTCAGGTTGTAATAGAGTTTGCGAACAGGTTTGAGGAATGCCCACCCATAGGCTCCGAGCATCAGAATGTTGTCAGTGGTATCGATCAGCGACATGCCGGCGGCGAAGAGTGCCGGAAATACCAAGATCGACCACAGAGATAGACCCTTCGAAGCCTCGGCCGCGGATATCCCCAACAGCCCGATTTCGGTGGCAGTGTCAAATCCGAGACCGAACAACACACCCAGCGGATACATATGCCAACTGCACCGGATCATCGTAAACACTGGCCGGAACAGGCGGGCCAGAAGTCCACGATTGCTGAGCAAAAGATCAAGGTCCTCCTCAACGTATGGTTCTCCGCGGCGCACCCGCAGGAATGTGCGATAGACCGATTGGAGAACGACGAAATTCGCAATCGCAATTCCGAATAGGAAGAAGCTTGAGACCAACGTGCCGATCAGCCCTCCGATATATCGGACGGCATCGGCGTGTTGCTGCAACGCGAGCGTCGTGGCGGCAATCGCGACCGATCCCAGCAAGACGATGGTGGAATGCCCTAGCGAGAACATGAATCCAACCGCAACGGGTCGTTTCCCCTCCTGCATCAACTTGCGTGTGACGTTGTCGATCGCTGCGATGTGGTCCGCGTCGACTGCGTGACGAAGTCCAAAGCTGTAGGCCAGAAACGCGGTCCCCAGAAGGACGGGGTATCGATGAAAAGCGATGAGTGCCCAAATCCAGACACCCAAATTGAACGTTAGCAATAGGCCGTATATCGCGACGATTCGGGCCCTGATAGATCCCACTTCATCGTTGATTAATTTCAGCAGAAAAGAGGCCATTTGGGAGGGTCCGAAATCGCTCAGTAGCACGAAACTGTAAATTGTATTATGCTGAATCGCCCGGGCTCCTGCAATTGGCCTGATTATCTAGCTGGGTTGGGTAGCACGAAGTTCTTATTTTTAACACGAAGGCACAACGGCGGCAGGTCCGAGTCTTTCGGCCAGTGTTAGCTTCAAAAATGTCTTGGGCGCCCGCGAGGGTATAACAGGGAAGCCGGTGAGAGTCGGACGCGGAGCGCTTCCTGGATTGCTGGTCGCTGGCGACCCAGGAATCCCGAACACGCTATCGCCCACCAGGTACGGCAGCTTCGCGCCAAGGATTGGGCTGGCCTATGCACCCAACTTCGATCATGGAATCCTGAAGACGATCTTCGGAAGCGGCGGCAAGAGCAGCATTCGAGCCAGCTATGGCATCTTCTACACCGAGTTCCCCGGTTTGCTCGCCGGCATCATGTACTCCGTTCCGCCCTTCGTGTACAGCTACCTCAGCCCGGCGCCGCCGTTAATGGCAACGCCGTTCATTACCGCGGCAACCGGGGTCAACAACGGGCAGCGCTTCCCGTTTCCGTTCCCGCCGCACACGGTCTCCGCATCCCGTCCGGACACCTCGGTCACCTGGGCGAACTTCGCGCCGCTGTCGGCCGACCCCTTCTTCTACTACCGCAATCGCGTGCCTTACATCAACAACTACATGTTCTCGATCCAGCGGCCGATCACCCCAAGCACATTGCTGACCGTGAGCTATGTGGGCAACCAGGGGCATCATATTCTTGCTGTCGCTTCGGTGAACCTCGGCGACCCCGCTCTCTGTCTCAGCCTCCCCGGCTGCGGCCCCTTCGGCGAAGACAACACCTATACGAACGCCACCGGCCAGACCGTTAACGGGACGCGCTCCGGACAGAACAGCATCGGACCGCTCGTCGGCACCGGCGAAAACTACGGCGAGAATACCTCCGACAGCTCCGTCGCTAATTCAAACTACAACGCGCTTGAGTCCACGCTTCGTTATCAACACAATGGCTCTCAGCTTCTGCTGAGCTACACCTACGCGAAATCGATCGACCAGGGTTCCAACATCGGCGAGCAGCTCAATCCGATCAATCCGAGGCAGAGCCGTGCGATCTCCGCATGGGACCAAAGGCAGACTTTTGTGGCCAGCTATACCTGGGCGATTCCTGTCGCAACGATATTTCGGAAGTCGAACCGTCTGACCACGGACTGGACCCTGGCCGGAACAACACGGTTTGCCAGTGGATTTCCCGTGACCCTCTACGACAATTCCGATAACTCGCTGCTTGGCACCCTGGGCAACGGCGTCAACAACTATCTGCTCGACACCCCGCAGTATCTGTCCGGGCCGCTGCAGATCAACACCAATGGACGCAATGGCAAGCCGGCCTTCAATACTGCCTTGTTCCCGGAAGAGAGCCTCGGCCAACTTGGCAACGCCAAGCGCCGCAACTTCTACGGACCGGGCATCAATAATTTCGACCTGACGGTCCAGAAGAATGTGCGGCTGGTTGAATCGAAATCCCTGGAATTCCGGGTGGAGGCATTCAATGCCTTCAATCACACACAGTTCTATGGCCCTGCGTCGGTCGACGGCCAGGTAGAAGATCCCAACTTCGGCCAGATCGTCAGCGCCGCTGCACCACGACTGCTGCAAATCGTCGCAAAGTTCAGTTTCTAATGCGAACTCTGAAAGGACCCGAATTGCTAGCGATAGCGGTAGAGGCGCACTCTAAAAATCCTGCCCTGGGCCGCGTCATTGGCGTTCACTCTTAGAGCTCCGCCTTGAGAACTCTCGTCTCCATTGAGCCGCCTCCTTGGCGACCAGGTTCCGTTCTCGAAGAATTCTTCATCGATACTTTCGATTCCGACGATCGGTGGTCCAGGCTTGTCGGTCGAAAAGGTGATCTGTGCATCGCCGCCGGCGTCGAGAACGAGGAATTCATTTGGGCCAGTCTGGATGAACATGGTTCCAATGCGCGAGCCCGCGGTCGCAGCGCCACCCGTCCTGGAGATGTTAGCGATGTAGTCTCCGATGCGGACCCTCGCCGCACGCTGCGCCTCACCTTCGAGGAGTGCTGCGGTAATGCCGCCGGTTTGTTGCTTATCCAGAATTGTGGATGCGAGTTCGAACAGCTCAACATATACGGAGCCCAGAGCGCTGGTGTCGGGATGCTCTCCGGGGTTGGTGATGCCCACCAGATCAAGCGGCGCATTGCCCTGGTCGTCGATGCCAAAGGCGGAGAACCCGATCGCCGACAAGCGGCCGAAGGCATAGAGGGAATTGGCCGCCCCCGCAATACCGCCTTGCGCCTCGGGGATAAAAAGCGGGTTGTCCGGCCTCGTGTATGCGGCAGCCCACAGCGCGAAATCGTTGAAGTAGATGTCGGGTGAGAAGAAATCGAGAGAGGGTGCCCCGGCACGCCAGATGTCGAGCGAATGAGGCAATGGACCACCGCTGTTGTACTGTCCCGGCTGGTAGTTGGGCCGAATCAAGGCTGCGTTTGCGTACATCGGCAACGAATACTCCGCTTTGCCCGCTGCGGCTATCTTGTCGACGTATGTGGCGTATTGCCAAGCCATGAAAAGGTCATCGGTAAGAGGGGTATCGCCGAAGATTTGCTGCCAGGTTCCGGTCGCCTTGGCTCCGGCAGTCTCCCACGCGGCGCGAAACGCTGGGTTCAAGGTTGTTTTGTGTTTCTCGATGTAAGTGGTCAGAGCCGACGGCACCTCGGCTGAGAAGGAAGCATTTGCGATAGCCGAATGGTCGCGAGATTCGGGAATCACTCCAACTTCATTTTCAACCTGCACCATGAGGACGGTGTGCTTATCGCCATCTACCTCTCGGATATGGCGCATCAGCGCTGCAAAGGCTTTTGCGTCGGCATCCCTAACGGAGGTGCTGAATGGTGATAGGCGCTCGGTGCTGCGTCCGTCGCTCATTTGGACGCGTGGGAAGCGGTCGGTATTCGTTTTGACCCATGCCGGTGCGTAGCTCGAAAAGGTGTTCTTCCAGGCGCCAAACCAAAGGAACACAATCCTAAGATCGTTGGCGCGCGCTCCTTCGAGAAGGCCATCAACGCAGCGGAAATCAAACTTTCCTTCTTCGGGCTCGATCGTCTCCCACGCCACGGGTAACAGCGCCGTATTCAGATGCAACGCGGTGAGCCGTGGCCACACCGGCTTCATGTACTCGACGCTGGAGGAGCTGGAATTATGCAGCTCTCCTCCGAGGATCAGAAAAGGACGGCCACCCACGATGAGTTGGGTCGCGTCCCCTCGTTTCTCAAGGTGCGGCAGGTCAGCCTTCGGAGTTTGGGTCGCAGCGAGGGTTGGCAGATAACAAGTCAGGCAGGTCAGTAGAAGGAGCGCGCTGAATACGCGTAACGTGTGAAGCAGGCTTGTGCGATGTGCGATTGGCGGTGTTGCCATGAATAAATATTTCCCCTTCGCGTTAGGTCAATAACTCGCTCCGCACCTTAACGGCATTAATATCGCTCGACGCCTGCGAACCCGGCCGGGTAGAGAAACCTGCGGCGACGGAACCTCGCCCCCTTATTACCTGGAGCCAAAATTCCTACTTGGGATATTGAGTGTTCCTGTAAATAGTAAGTCACGCCTTGATTGGCCGGAAGACGGTCTCCGTTCTTGAGCAAAAACGGAGACCGCCGTGACGACTGATGCCCAGAGTAGGGCACTCATCCAGGCTAGAAGCTGATTCTCCCGCTCAGGCGAAGAGTCCGGTTGGCATTCGACGAGGTGATCACGCCGAAACCTCCCGCCGACGCATTTACGGCCGGGTTGGCGAATTGCGGTGTGTTGGTGACATCGAAGCTATCAGCCACGAAGTCGATCGCAACCGTGTCGTGGATGGGAAAGGTGCGCTTCAGGCTCACATCCAGGTCGAATAAGCCCGGGCCTCGAACGCTGTTACGTCCCGCATCTCCGTAGCTCGGGATGGTTGTGACCTTCGAGGGATCGATGAAGGCCGCTGGATTGATATATTGCCGCCCTCCGCTCACGTTGGCGTTCATACGCGGGTTGACTCCGGGGACAACGTCCGCAACCTGGCTGCTGCCTGCCGCATTCAGAAAGCTGTTGTTGCCGCCAATCGTCACCGGCATGCCGCTGACCCGGCTCAATACCGTGCCGATCTTCCATCCTCCCACCAGGTAACCGACTATGCCGGAATTGACGAACGGTTGTCCTTTTCCGAATGGAAGGTTGTAAATGTTCCACCATTGAAAGTTGTACTTGCGGTCGTATCCGGCCAGAGCCCAATTCAGACGGTAGTAAGTGGGATAAGCGTAGGTGAGTCCGCTCAACAGGCTGTTGTCGGAGACATCCATCGCCTTGGCGTAGGTAAAGATGATTCCCGTCGAGAGATTCTTTGCATTGGTGCGATTGAGCTGAGCCTGTAGACCGTTGTAGTTGGAGTTCCCAAAAGGTTGAAGAGCGGTGACATCGGTATTGTTTGTATTGGGGCCGTAGAGCTGGTTCAGGATGCGGCCCGTTGTGGTGCCGCCCCCAGGAGCGGAAGGATTGATGTCAATGCTGGTTTGCTGACGAACGGCCTCTGTACCGACGTAGGCGACGGTGCTGACCAACTGCCACGGCAGCTCTCTTTGCACGGCAAGGTTATAGCTGTAGATGTAGCCGCGGCGATAGTTCTTCTGAATTGTGTTTGTGGTTAGAGTGGTGTCCAGCGGCAAATAGCCCGTGTTAATGTTGGGCACGACCAGAGCCGGAATTCCTACCTGAGTCGCTGGGCTGAGCAGACCCGCATTGAGACTGGTCGCTGGTACATAACCGCTCGGACCACTAATGGAAGTGGTCACCGCGGCTGGATAAGCCTGGAGCAGGTTGCGCAAAGTATCGGGATCGGTGGTCATGCCAAAGCCGGCCCGAACAACGGTTTTGTCATCGACGCGGTAAGACAGGCCGAAGCGCGGAACAATCATTCCCCATCCGTTGGATGTGTTGGCATTTTGAGAAATCCCGCCTTTGCCGCCGACGAGCACCGTTCCCACAGTGTGGGTGCCGTATTGTGCGTCGGTTACGGTGGTGAGCACGCTTGGGTCGTAGCGTACGGTCCCAAAGTGGTCGCCTATTGGCAAAGCATAATACTCGTAGCGAACGCCGTAGTTGAGTGTCAAGTTCGGGTTGACCTGGAAGGTGTCCTGCGCGTAAAAGCCAAAGGTCGAGTTGCGGAGGGGTTCGGGATTGAAGGTCTGGATGTATTTGTCGTAGCTGTCCGCCTGGCCGAGAAGAAAGTCAGCGAAGGAGTAGACGTTAGTGCCTTTCTGATCGACCGGATTGGTATCGCCGGGGAGCTCCGTCGCGCCGCCGCTGAAGACAAACGAGCCGCGCGGCGTCGTATATGTTCCCGAGCCTTGATTGTGATTGATGCTGGCGCGTAGATATTCGCCGCCGAAGCGCAAGGAATGTTTCCCACGCACCCAGGTCGCGTTCGCGTTCCCCGTGTACTGGTTATCGCGGAAGGTGAAGGGGTTCCCTGAATTCGCATTGCCGAGGTTGGCATAGGTGGTGAAGTAGAAGCCGGGGATGCCGTCATAGAACGGGATGCCGTTGTAGTTCGTGCCCGGAATCTGCAAGGTGTTTACGCCGTAAGCGCCGAGACTCAAGTCCTGGGACTGCGCGCCGAGTACCTGGCGGGTATATCCGAAATTTGCATCGGTCGAGAAACCGGGAGTGAAGGCATGAGTCACGCCCAAACCTACGTTCTGAATGCGCCCGGTTGCGGCTCCCGGTTGACCGCCATCGTAGGTGCCGCCGCCGGGATTATATGTAAAGATCTGCGGATCGCTGATGGTGTCCGGAGAGTTGCTGTAGTGGCCGAAAACGCTCGAGCTCTGGTTCGGGACCCAGGTGGCTTTGGCATCGTAGTTTGACCGGAGAAACCCGTTGGTTGACGAACCGAAGAAATTATTGACGATCGCCCCGGCGGCTCCGGCATTCGGCACGAAGGGGGCAAGGCTATTCAACAGGATCGAGGCTGCGGGAGCGATGCGGTTGGCGGGGATGACATTCCCTGGAAACGGCGTCTTGCCTGCTCCCGTTGTCGGATTCCCGCTGGCGGGATCGTAGATGGTTACGCCAGTTGCCACAAAGTCGCCGCCTCGCATCGAGAGCGTTGGGATCGATTCTGTTCCATTGATGGCCTTATCCACCGAGACCCGGTTGTAGTCGAAAAAGAAGAACAGTTTGTCTTTAAGGATGGGGCCGCCGATCGCGCCGCCAACTTCGTTGTAGACGTTCTTCTGGCGAATGCCCGTCCGATTTTGCCAGGCTTGCGCGTTGAACTGGGCGATTGAGTTGAACTCCCACGCGCTGCCGTGGAGGTGGTTGGTGCCGCTTTTGATGGTTACATTGATCGCGGACCCGCCTGCTGCGCCTTGTTCGGCGTTGAAACTGCCGGTTACCACGTTGACGCTTTCGATGCCGTCGGTTGGGGGAAGATAAGCAACAAGGTAGGGCAGCCACGGATATGCGTCGACCGCTCCATCAATCCTGGTCGTGTTGGTCGCATTTGAGATGCCGTTGACGTTGACGGCCTGGGAACGCTGCGGATTGCCGCCGGCGGAGTTCTGCTCGGCGGGCGGCGTCGAGCCGGGGATCAGGCGATAAAGGCTCTGAAAATTTCGGCCCGTAGTCGATGTCGTGGGCAGATCCTGGATTTGTTCCTCGGTGATGTTGTATTCCGTATGCGCCGTTTCCGTCTGCAGGAGCGGAGGCGCGGTGGTCACTGTGACTTGCTGAGTGGCCGAACCAACCTTGAGTTGAAGATCGACCCTCGCCGAAGTGTTCGGGAGTACCGAGATGCCATCCTGTTGCACGGGGGCAAAGCTTTGCGCAGTGGCGTTAACGGAGTAGGTGCCTGGGATGAGATCGTTGAAGATGTAAACGCCTTCGCCGTTGCTTATGGCGTTCCGCTCGATTCCCGTGGCGCCATTGGTGGCTTTGACCGCTGCGCCAGGAATTGCGGCTCCGGTTGTATCGGTCACAACGCCGGTGAGCGTTCCGTAAAGTAGCTGCGCGTTAGCGGAGCTAGCCAGACTGGCGAACCCGAGCAGTAGCATCGAAATAGACAAGACACATTGAAAGAATCGTGCAGGGCTCCGCCAGGTTTGTGAGACGGGTACGGCAGTAAACGTTTTATTTGACGATCCTTGATCAAGATATTGCGTCTTCGTCATTCTGTCCTCTTAAGGCACTGTTTAATACTGTTTTGGTGATCGAATGTCTTGCATTGGGTGCCGTCGATCGAAAAACGGGCACAAGGGATCGTGCTTTTGTTCGAGACTCGAAACATATACAGTCGAGGAGACGATTGGCATGGTACAGATGTACTACTGGCCGTATGAGACGCGGTTGGAGGGGGATAGTAGAAGGCTGGGGCGGCTCCACATACTCAAACCCCGATGGTGGTAAAGGCATGCATCCTTTGAAAAAGATCGCGGCGGCCGCGCTTCTCGGGACCGGATTTCTAATCGGCGGTTGCCATAAGGAACCACGATCGATCGCCGTTATCCCCCGGACGACTTCAACTCTGTTGTGGGAACCGATGCATGTGGGAGTAGAAGAGAGAGCGCGTCAGAGCGGGACCCATGTTTATTGGAATGCCCCGCCTGATGAGGGCGACGCGGAGAAACAGCTGGCCTTTGTCAATTCGTCGATGCACGAAGGGTATCGAGGTCTCATCCTTGCCCCGGACGAGACACTGACGTTCCGGACGGTGGTGCTCAAGGCGATCAACGACCACATTCCAGTTGTGATCGTCGACGATGAGCTTGGACCGCCAGCGGGACCATTTCTTTCCTATGTATCGAACGATGAGGCAACCGGCGCCCGCCTGGCGGCGACGCGAGTTGCAAGCGTGCTGCACGGTCATGGTTCGATCGCGGTAATGGGAATCAGCCCGAGGCTGGAGGGCGGTCTGACGCGAGAGGAGTATTTTGAACGGGAGCTCGCCGGTGTTGCGCCGGGAATACATATCCAGGCGCGACGTTTTGGTGACACCGTGATCACTCACGAACAGCAGATAGCACAGGAACTCCTCGATGGCGGCCACGTCGACGCCATCATCGCGCTTTCCTCTGCTGCAACTCGTGGCGCGTATTACGCCAAGATTGCGACGGCGCCACATCCATCGACCGTGATTGTCGGCTTCGATCAGGATCTTCTCGCGCCGATTCAATTGGGAGAGGTCGATTCCGTTATTGTGCAGAACACCCTCGCGATCGGAGAAAGGGCGATGCAAAACCTTGAAGCGCAGATGCGTGGAGAGAAGGTAGCGGACCTGACTACCGTGCCTCCCCTGCTGCTCGACAAGGAAAACCTGAGGTCTGCTGAGTTCGAAAAGCTCTTGTCTTTTGCCCAATACTCGTGGAGCACGAAGTGAGGCAGAGTCGTCGCAAGCAGTCGATGCCAATCCTGCACTACCTCCTGGTTGTCCTGCTGGTTCTCGCGCCCGTGATTTTCGTGACCTGCGGCCGCGCTCGCCAGAGCGTGGTTCCGCTGCCGGCCGCCTCGGACCTGGCGCGGCCAGACGCCTGGGTCGCGTTTGGTGGAGACTGGACTGCAAACTCCGCCGGGATCCAAAACAGTTCGCAGGAGAGAGGAGCAAAACTAATGGCCCGCTCGGGAGACTGGGCTGATTACAAGATAGACGCAGATTTGAGCATCGCCGAACCGTATGGGGAGGCCGGACTGATCGTCCGATCAAGCGGAGAGGACGAGGGCGTCGATGCTTATCACGGTTACTTTGCCGGGATCAGGACCATGGATGCTTCCTATGAGTTTGGCCGCGCAGACTTCGGCTGGCACTCGCTGGTTCACCGGAGTCTGCCAGGAGACGCCGACCTCACCGGGCCAATTCATCTGCGGGTCGTCGTGGTTGGCTGCGAATTCGGGGTGGTGGTGAGCCTGCCGAACGGGCAAGAGACCGGCTACCGCGGGCGTGATTCGGACTGCATTCGAAGTGGCAGATTCGGGCTTCGCTCGTATCTGACCTCCAGCACCTGGCGTAATCTTCATGTTTCCCCCGCGCGCATCGAAGACATAGCCGCGATCGGGCAACTCGCCGCTGCGTCTTCCACCGCCGAGCTTCCCCCAGCGGAGCCCTTTGATCCTCCCGCATTGAATCAGTACGCGGCTTCCATGCTGGCGGAGGCGAAAAAGCACGCGCTACGGCCCGGAGTTCAACCGATCCGAAATTTTTTGATGGAGCCGGGCAGGCATCCTAACGTAACCATCCAGGGGGTGATTACCTCGACGCCGCCCCTGACCGATATCCAGGACGATACCAATGCGCTAATCGTTCCGAATATCGATCCCAAGACCCCTATCAAAGTCGGCGATGTCGTTGAAGCCGAGGGCACTGTGGTGTCCGAACGTTTCCGCAGCCGGTTGGAAGACGCCAAGATCAAGGTGCTCTGGTCCGATACGGAGATTCCTCCTTTAGCGGTCACAGCGGAACAACTCACCAGCGGAACGTATCGCGGGCGATCGATCGAAGTGGAAGGTATTCTAAAGTCGGCACGTTTTCGACCTGGAGGATACGATCTAGTTCTTCAAGATGGAAGTTTGGACTTTAAGGCCGTGGGCTCGAAAGATTTTCCGCTTGACCGCGAAAGGCTGGAAATGGGCAGTCGTTTGCGGCTTCGCGGCATGGCGACCTCGCTCTCGGAGTTTACAGACGGTGTGTATCCCTTTGCCGTGATCACCGATCGTGTGGAGATGGTGAGCCCCCCGCCCTGGTGGTCGCCGCAGCACATTTTGTTCCTCGTGACGTTATGCGCATGCTTATTGCTCGTCGCGCAGTTCCTGTTGCACCAATTACAGCGCTGGCATATGCGATCGGTGTTGAAGGAGCGGGAACAACTGGCCTTTGAAATGCACGACACCCTGGCTCAGAGCTTCACCGGTATCGCGTATCAATTGCAGGCCGCCAGCACCGAACGCCGGGGCGAGACCATGATCCAGACTCACATTCGGCATGCGCTCGAAATGGTGCATCTAAGTCACCGTGAGGCCAGCCGAGCCATTGCCGCTCTCCGTCCTCATTATCGCGATGCGGCAGGCATATTGGATGAGCTAAAGGCGTCTGCTGAGCGCCTGTGCGACGGGGGTGGATTGCTCATCACAACCAAACTGACCGGGAAGGTGATCGAGTTGCCTCTTGAAGTGACAGATGTCTTCTTTCGGATCGGACAAGAGGCGATCAGCAACGCAATTCGGCACTCTGGCTGTAAAACGCTGACCATTGGTCTGAGTCTCTCGCGACGGGAGGCACGTCTTTCCATCAAGGATGATGGACGCGGATTTTCCGAGTATGAAGCCCAACCGGGACTTGGAATCGAAGGCATGCGCAAACGGGCCGCCAAGATAAACGCGCTATTCAAATTAGAGAGCAACCTCGGAGAGGGGACGAGTATCACCGTCACCGCGTCTTCCCGGACCGCACGCGGACCGCTCCTTAGGCTGCGTAGTAAGCTCTTGGGCACCTCGTTGAGCGGGAGTAACTGATCCTATGTCGCCACAAACTTCACAAAGAGAGGCCGAGGCCGAGTACTCTGCCGCGCCCGCGCCGGGTAGGCCCGAATCGAAGATCAGACTGTTGATCGTCGATGATCACCCGATTGTTCGATTCGGACTGAGCGCACTGTTGGGAATGGAGGAAGACATCGAGGTTATTGGTACTGCGCCCAGCGGGGAGGAAGCTCTGTCCTTGATGCTGGAGAATGCAGTTGATATTGCTTTGGTCGATCTCCGAATGCCTGGCGCATCTGGGATCGAAACCCTGAAGAGGATTAGAGAACAGTCTCCTCAGTCGCGGTCAATTGTATTATCCAGCTTCGAATATGACGAAGAAATCTACGCTGCCATCAAGGCCGGAGCGCAAGGCTACCTTCACAAAGAGTCGCGCGGCGAGGACATTGTGAGTGCAATTCGCGCAGTGCGCAGAGGGAAGCGTGCCTTTCCACGCCGCATCGTTGAAAGGCTTTCGAGAAATCAAATGACTGCCGGCCTGAGCGCCAGGGAGAAAGAGATACTGGAGCTCGTCTCTAAAGGTCTCACCAACAAAGAGGTGGCAAACACCTTAAGACTGAGCCAGTTCACGGTGAGAAACCATATGAATCACATCACCGCGAAGCTCGAGGTCAGCGACCGAACCGAGGCCATATTCGTCGCCATCCAGACCGGCATTATTACGGTGTCTTGACTGGCGAGGTGTAGTCTCCCTAAGTAAATCGCTTTCATTTTAGAGGCGAAGTATTCGGTCGCTGAAGTTCCGGATTCCGGATTATCGATCCGGGCGTCGTGGTGGAGAGGATTGTGCTCGCGAACAACACTATTCCTCCCAGCTACCTGGGACCTCCGGAGATCTTCCACCCCTCCGGTGCAAAGCCAGCAGCCCATCCGGGTTGAAATGGAGTTCCGCACTTTGAAGTTGCGTAGGTGGTTTTTGTTGGGACTCAAACCATCTACTGAACCGTCAGCGAATACGTAGCCCTTTGTGTGAGTGATCCGGATGTCGCAGTCACTTGGATAGAGTAGGTTCCATTGGGCGTTTTGGGCCCACCGCCGCCGCAACCACTCATCCCGATCGACGCGATCACGGCGATCAAGATCGCGCTGCTCATGGCCAGCATCAGTCGCCGGAGCTTTCGATTTCTCGCGCTGAAGAGCGGAAACGCGAAGAAAGCCGCTAACGCGCCTGCCATTGCAATCGAACGCTGGAATGGCAATCGGGCAGGTTTCGATCCTGAGGGCTCCGATCTGAGAGCGGCGGAGGTGGGATTTACGTTGGTTGCCACAGTAAGCGTTGAGGTCGCTGTCCCTGAAGTGGTTGGCGTAACGCTTGCGGGTGAAAAAGCGCAGGTCGTGTCTTTTGGTAGGTTGGCACAGCTTAGGGTCGTTGCGCTAGCGAAGCCGTTGGTCGAAGTGATCGTAATGGTGGTGACCGCAGTCGCACCGCCGTTGGGCGAGCCGCTCGATGGCGAGAGCGATAATGAAAACCCGGGTGCCCCCGCGGTCACAGTGACTGCGACGGCAGAAGACGTCGATGACGCGTTGTCGGTGTCGCCTCCGTAGTTTGCGGTCACGCTGTATGAGCCCACGGCGAGTGCCGACGTGCTGTAGGTTGCCACTCCCGAGCCGTTGAGCATACCCGTACCGAGGGTTGTCATGCCGTTCAGGAAGGTTACGGTCCCGGTGGGCGTGGGCACTCCCGAGACTCCCGTTACTGTGGCAGTGAAGGTGACGCTTGATCCCACCACAACGGAAGTTGCCGAAGCGGTGAGCGCAGTCGTCGTCGACCCGAGAGTGACATTCACCGTGACTGTGTTGGAGGTTGATCCTGTGTTCCTGGCATCGCCTCCGTAGCTCGCCGTGATGCTGTGCGACGCCAATGCAAGAGACGAAGTCGAGTAGGTCGCAACACCCGATCCATTCAGTGGTCCCGTGCCGAGGGTGTTTGCTCCATCCTTGAAGGTAACTGTTCCGGTCGGGGTGGGAGTGCCCGATGCCGGCGTGACGGTTGCGGTAAAGGTTACGCTCGTTCCCACAGCAACCGAAGCCGATGATGCGGTCAGTTTCGTTGTTGTTGCAGTCGCGACGGGAGCGACGCCGGTGCCCGGTCAAGTTAACCGTCTGGGGACTGTCCGAGGCATTATCCGCAAAGGTCAGAGTCGCCGTCTCGATGCTTGCTGTGCTGGGCGCGAATTCGACGCTCACTGTGCAGGTTGCATTGGCCGCTGATTGTCTGGTTGGCGCACGTATCCGACCCAATGACGAAGTCTGCGATGTTGGTTCCCGCCCGGGGTCACGGTGGTGATTGTCAGGTTGGAAGTGCCGGTGTTTGTGATGGTCAGCGTCATCGCGCTGCTGGTCGTCCCCTGGGTCTGCTTTCCAAATGCGAGCGGACTGGGCGAGGCAGAGAACGCCGGAGCCGGCGTGGGAGCACCAGTCACAAGAAACCAGTACGCGGCGATGCTGCCTGTAACCGGGCTGCTATTGCCGGCTTCTTCGCCCTGTCCCTGAGTGGAAGAGCCATCCTGTCCATCCGTAGCGTAGGCGTAGAGAACGTGCATGCCCGGCTGAAGCGTGCCCGTTGTGGCCGTGTAGCCGCCCCCCGCCCCAGCCGTCGCTGGAGTCCATATCCCGGTCCACGTGTCCACCTGAAAATACACGGCGTCCGGCGTAGTCGCGACAGGCGAGAAGGTGCTCGATGCCGTAATCGGGAAGCTGGGCGTGCTGCTGCTTGTTTGGTTGTTTGCCAGCGGCGTGATCGCGACCGTAAGCGGTATTTGCTCGACGTTCTGCTCGCTGATAACCGTCGTGTTGGGTCCCACGATATAGATATCGTTTATCGCCGGATTCAACGTCACGGAGTTGGGCCCGTCAGGAAGTGAGATGTGGCTCGAGGTGTTGGTAATGCCGTCGATCACGGTCAAATCTCCGGGCGCAAAGGCGAGGTTGCTGACCACATAGATCTTATTGGTCGTCGGATTCACCGCAAGCGCCACGGAGTTCAGAATTTGCCGTAACGTTGGTCGTCACGGAATTGGTTGCGCCGTTGATCACCGATACGCTGCCAGGATTCACGCCGTCGTAGCCGTTATTCAACACGTAAATCGTATTGGTCGCCGGATTGACGGCCACCCCAATTGGGTTGACGGCTTTCGGATCTGTCACCGTCGAGGTTGCGTTGGTGGCCCCATTGATCACCGTTACATTGCCGCTGCCGTTATTCGCTACGTAGATTGTGTTGGTCAGCGGGTTCACGGCCAGGCCGGCCGGACTTGTCCCCACGTTCACGGTTGCGATGGCGTTTGTCGCCCCGTTGAGAACCTGAACAACATTGTTATTGGAACCCGACAGGTAAATCATGTTCGTCGCCGGATTCACAGCGATGGCGAAGGTTTGGTCAACAGGGACTTGGGTGAGCGCGTTGGTCGCGCCGTTGATCACGAACAGGCCAACGTTGGTAGAAGCCGCATAGATCTGGTTTGTGACCGGATTCACTGCAATTGATTCCGTTGAGTTGCTGTTGCAACCGCAGGGAATATTGGTTGTGGTGTTGGTGGCTCCGTCAATCGCGGTCACCGCCCCGTTCCCTACTACGTAGATGTTGCCCGTCGCAGGATTGATCGCGATCGCTCGTGGGGAAGCGACCACGTCGATGGTGGAAGTGGTGCTGGTGGCGGGGTTGATAGCGGCCACGGTGCGCGTTGCCGACCACATAGATCATTCCGTTTACCGGGTTGACAGCCACGGGTCCGCCTCCCGGGGTCAGCGTGGAGCTCGCGTTGGTGGCGCCGTCAATCACGGTGAGGTTGGTGCCGTGGTTGTTGGTCACATACACCTTGCCAGTGACAGGATTCACGCCTACGCTGTTGGGCAGATTGGCGTTCTTGTCCGTCAGCGTTGTTGTTGAGCCGGTAGCGCCATTGATGACGGTGATGTTGTTGCTACCCGTGTTGGCTACATAGATCTCGTTCGAGACTACGTTGACCGCAATGCCAAATGGCGCGACGGCATTCGGATCCTGGATCGTTGTTGTAGCGTTGGTGGCTCCGTTAATCACGGTCACCCCGCCGTTATTCGCGTCGCCCAGATAGCTCACGTAAATCTGATTCGTTACCGGGTTGACCGCGATGGACGCAGGCTCGTCCCAACGGCCACGGTTGGTCATCGCCGTTTGTTGTCCCGTCGATCACGGAAATCTGGGCGAAGAGCCCGTTGATCGCGTAAATCGTGTTCGTTGCCGGATTCACGGCCACTGCCGCGCAGTTGTAACCGCAGTTCGCCTGAATCGTGCCGGTGTTTACCGTGGTGGTGGCATTGGTCGCTCCGTCAATCACGGTTACGGTGCCACTGCCGCTGTTCACCACATAGACTTGGTTTGTCACTGGATTTACGGCGATGGCCAAGGGAAAGGTTCCAACGGTTACCGTCGAAGTCGCGTTGGTGGCGCCGTTGATGACTGTCACCGTGCCGCTCTGGTTATTGGCCACGTAGATCATGTTGGTGACGGGATTGACGGCAATCGCGACCGGCGCTCCTCCAACGCTGACGGTTGCCGTGGAATTGCTCGCCCCGTTGATGACAGTCACATTGCTGCTGCCGTCGTTGGCGACATAGATCATGTTGGTGATGGGATTGACGGCCACGGCGATGGGGCTGTTCCCGGCAGTCACAGTCGTGGTGGCGTCGGTCGATCCGTTGACCACGGTCACATTGTTACTGCCTTGATTGGCAATGTAGATCGCGTTGGTGACCGGATTCACCGCGACGCCTGCGGGGAAACTCCCGGTGGGCAGATCCGCCGTTATGGTTTGCGCCTGCGCAACTCCGCACGTCATTCCCACGGCAAGAGCGCTGCGCAAGCCTAATCGAACCCAGAACTCGCCTCGACCGTCGTTCCGGAGATCCATGTTGGCTTGGTTTCGAAGCCGGGCCGCGAACCGCCTGACGCAGATCGTCCGGGTTGAGTCTGATTGCAGAGTGCACATGGCTTGGGCAGATGGATTCATTGAGTGAGGACTCCTGAGTTCGCGGGTAGGGAATTTGAGGATCGGCAGCAGCTTCTTTGCACCATCGATGCTTGTCATGGATTTGCCACAGAACGCCTATTCGTCTCATTCACCGGGGGTTGTGGGCAAGATTCATCACGTGTCAACTCGTGTCATTTCAGGTTTTTTGAGAAACCAGAACTCGCTGGACACGCGGATTTGGCGCACGTATCATTTCGCAAACACGGCCCCACCCCCCGGCCGGGCCCCCTGATGGATGTGGCCATGGCTTCTCCTCGGATCGAAATTGCGGAAGCAGCGAAGACACTTGTCTCCTGGAAAGAGATCGCTGTCTTCCTGAATCATTCCGAGAGCACCGTCAAACGATGGGAAAGAGATCGGGGACTTCCCGTTCATCGAATACCGGGCGGCGAGCGCGGAGGAGTGTTTGCCTATTCGGCCGAGCTTGCGGGTTGGCTCAAGGGGAAAGCCCTTGATTTGGAAGCCGGCGATCTGGCCACCAGCGATCCGGAGTCAGTTAGCGGCACTGAGACTGAAGCCGCGAGCGAGGGCAAGGTTGATCCGCGGCCGGGTGAGACTGACGCCCGAAGCGACGGGCCGGGAATCGCGCACCGTGTTGGTCTTGCTGTCATTGGGGTGGCGGCAGCGCTCGCCGGAGCCGGAATCTACGTCAGTTTTGCTCATCCATTTGGGAATTGGATTCAGATGCGATTGCCGGCCATCGCCGGGTTTGGGGGGGCAAGCTCAATTCGGCAAGCGGTTACTCCGGTTTCTGACCCCGAGACGAGCGTGGCTCACGGCCTCTACCTCAAGGGCCGATTTGAATGGAACCAAAGGACCCCCGATAGTCTGAATCGCGCGCTCGATGATTTTACGCAGGCAATCGTTCACAATCCGAACGACGCCCATGCCTATGCCGGCCTGGCTGACACCTACGAGATGCTCTTCATCTACGGGAGCTGGCAGGATGATGAAGCTCGCGACCGAGCAATCGCTGCCGCCAGAAAGGCAGTGGAACTGGACAGCTCCTTGCCAGAGGCGCATCGTGCGCTTGGATATGCAGTGTGGAGAAGCGGCAACTTTGGCGAGGCAGAAAGGGAACTTCGTTTGGCCATCCAGCTTGATCCCAAAGATCCCCTAGCGCACTCGTGGCTTTCCAACGTGCTTGCGGGTCAGAGTAAAACTGGCGAATCCCTCGCGGAGATTAACAAGGCACAGGAGCTTGATCCTGCTTCGGCTTCAATTCTGGCCAATAAGGGAGACAGGCTTTATTGGATTGGAAGGAAGGCAGAGGGAATCACGCTCCTGAAGGAGGCGGTGCGTTCTGAACCCAGCCTGGGGATAGCGCACTGGTATCTGGCTGTCATTGCATACTGCGAGCAAGACTATCCCACGTATCTGAAGGAATCGGGGGTGACGGCAGAGATTCGAAATGATGCGTGGCTCAAGGACGTGACGGCAAAACTGTCCGCGGCTTACGCGCGAGATGGTAAGCGCGGTTTTCTCAATGCCGAGTTTGCGGTCCAGGAGAGCTGCGGTCCGCCCGCGTATCCGGTACTTCGGGCTACCCGAACCCAGAAAGCCATGGAATGCCTGGACAAAGACAGGAGACCCGAGGCGCTGCAACTTCTCGAAGAAGCCAACGCGAATCAAGAGAAGGATTTTGACGACTTCAGGGTCGCGTTCACTTCCGGTTCTCCGCAAGACGTGCATCGGCTTGCCTCGAAGCTGGCCGACTATCCGCGGTTTCAGGCATTGATGAAGCAGAAGGCCGATCTTCCAAAGCAAGCGAAACTCCCGGCTTCCTCCAATTCTGGCATCCTGTGAGTTCACTTAGCAGCACAACCCGCGAAGCCTCACCGGCGCAGACACTGTGTTCCCGTCGGACTTCACTAATAGCAGTCGCTCGCATAGTTCGAATGCAACGCCATGCTGCCTTGAGTGATCGTGATGCACATGAAGCCACTGACCACGACGGTGGGAGGTGCCTCAAATCAAGCGATTTGAGGGTGAAAAAGGCACCAAATCGTATCCTTTCTTTTGCACCTAGGAATACAAGGAGGATCCTTATGCAAGTTGTTGATTCTGTATTGGCGTCCCCGACGGGATTCGAACCCGTGTTACCGCCGTGAAAGGGCGGTGTCCTAGGCCACTGGACGACGGGGACTTGTGTCGCGCAACCTCGCGGACGTCGAGGGGTCAGTGCCTTCCACTTTGAATCTACCAACCCAGCAGGCGAGTGTCAACGAGATGCGGCCCCGCGGAGTGCGTTGCGGCACGCCGATATGCGAATGGGCAGAAGGAGTTTACGCCGCGGGTCGCGCCGCATATTTTTGAAGCAGGCTCATGCCTATGTGACTCTAATGGAGAAGTCTGGCTGTGTGGGGGCCTGCCTTGCATGGAGGCATTCCCGCAACGGGCTACCTTCAGCATTTTGGTCGACGCGAGGTTTCTGGGTTTGACAATCAAAGGGTTTTTACCAGGCGGCTGGTTTTCGAGCGGCGGCCGAAGGCTCAAACGCGATTCGTTCCAGGTTCGTCTACTCCTTGCCGGCGGAGCGGCCCTGTGTGCGTCGCTGGCCGTGGGCGGCTGCAATAAACCGGCGGCCGAGGCAGCTGGAGGCGCTCCGCTACCGACTCCGGTGCAGACGGTAACCATCAATGATTCGCCAGTGCCGCGGAGCGACGAGTATACGGCGACGATCAAGTCGCGCCGCTCGGCGACGATGACTCCACAGATCGATGGCAACATCACGGACATCCTGGTGAAGTCGGGCGATCACGTGAAGGCGGGACAGGTGCTGATCGAGGTCGATCCGCAGAAACAACGGGCGACGCTCGACGCGCAGATCGCGACCGAGCGGCAGAAGAAGGCTGTCTACGACTACAACACGATCGAGATCGAACGGCAGCGGAAGCTTTTCGACGCCGGAGTTACGAGCCGCGACACGCTGGACCAGGCAGAGCAGAGCTTCGCCAATTCCAAAGAGGACTATGAGTCTGCGGTGTCTTTGCGCGAAACCCAGGAAAAGCAGTTGGGCTATTACCATATTCGCGCGCCCTTCGACGGTATCGTTGGCGATATTCCGGTCCATCTCGGGGATTACGTCTCCCCGACCACGATGTTGACGACGGTCGACGAGAACCGGGATTACGAGGCGTACATATATATCCCCACTGAGCGGACGTCGGAGATACGGGACGGGCTTCCGGTCAACATCGTTGACAGTAACGGCAGCCTGTTGGAGAGCACGAAGATAGACTTCGTCGCGCCAAGCGTGGACAACAGCCTTCAGGGCATCCTGGTCAAGGCGCCTCTGATGTCGGGATCGGACAAGTTCCGGACGGCGCAGTTGGTTAAGGCCCGGGTGATTTGGAGCACCGCGCCGACCCCCACCGTTCCGGTGCTGGCGATTACGAGAATCGGCGGCCAGGCATTTGTCTTTGTCGCGGAGAAGACCGGCAAAGGCACCGAGGCGAAGCAACGGGCTGTGGTGCTTGGCGATACGGTCGGCAATGATTATGCGGTCAATTCGGGACTTAAGCCAGGAGACAAAGTTATCGTGTCGGGCATTCAATTTCTGGTGGACGGAGCTCCCGTGCAGCCGTTGGGGTAACGAGACTGTTGTGGCCCCGTTCGCCGCAGGTGAACCACGCCACCGAAGTTTCTGAAGTCGTCTACGAAGCGCAATTTGCAGTAACCACCGCCATCGCGCAGTCGCTGGCAAAAGGAAGAGCATCTCTTGGTCGACTTTTTTATACGAAGGCCGATATTCGCAACAGTCTGCGCGCTGCTGATCATCCTTGCCGGCGCGGTGTCGATCCCCGGACTCCCGATCTCGCTTTACCCCAACCTTGCCCCGCCGCAGGTGACCGTCAGCAGCAACTATGTCGGCGCGAACTCGCAAGTGGTCGAGTCGGCAGTGACCATTCCACTGGAGCAGCAGATCAACGGCGTTGAGGGCATGCACTATATGTCGTCGACGAGCGCGAGCGACGGGACGAGTACGATCAATGTCACCTTTCGCACCGGGTATGACCTGAATATCGCAGCCGTGGACGTGCAGAACCGGGTTGCAACCGCGACGGGACGCTTGCCGCAGGAGATCAAGAACACCGGCATCACGATCACCAAGGCAAATCCAAACTTTGTCTTCGCGGCGGGCTTCTATTCGCCCGACGGTTCGCTGTCGAATCAGTACATCTCGAACTACCTCGATGTGTATGTCAAAGACGCGTTGAAACGCGTACCGGGCGTGGGCGACGTGGTGATCTTTGGCGAGCGCAAATATGCAATGCGCATTTGGCTGGATCCGACCAAGCTGGCGACGCGTGGGTTGACTGCGGCTGATGTGACGTCTGCGCTCCAGGATCAGAACGTAGAAATTCCGGCTGGGTCGATCGGCAGCGCGCCTTCCGACGCGAAGCAGTCGTTCCAGGTGACGCTGCGAGTGGTTGGCAGGTTATCTGATCCGCGCGAGTTCGAGCAGATCATCCTTAAAAACACGAGCAACGGCATCGTGCAACTGAAGGATGTAGGACATGCGGAGATTGGGGCCGAGTCCTACTCGAGCAACTTGCTCTTCAGCGGACACCCCGCCATTGGTATCGGCGTTCAGCAACTGTCGGATGCGAACGCACTCACCGTCGACAAAGAAGCCAAGGCGGCGCTCGTGGAATTGAAGAAGTCTTTTCCGCCGGGCATGGACTACGTAGTCGCTTTTGACACAACGACGGTCGTCGGTGATTCGGTGAGAGAAGTGATCACGACGCTGGAAGAAGCGATCCTGATCGTGGTTGTGGTGATCTTCTTCTTCCTGTTGGATTGGCGTGCCACGATTATTCCCGCCATCACGATTCCGGTCTCATTGATTGGGACTTTTGCTTTTATCAATCTCTTTGGCTTCTCGATCAACTCGCTGACGCTGTTTGGAATCACCCTCGCCACTGGATTGGTGGTCGACGACGCCATCGTGGTGATCGAGAATGTGCAGCGGCACATCGACGAGGACGATAGCGACGGCCACGCGGCAACCTCGGTCGCTATGGCTGAGGTCACCAGCGCGGTCGTTGCCACGTCGCTGGTGCTGATCTCGGTCTTCGTTCCAGTCTCGTTTTTCCCGGGAACGACGGGCATTCTGTACAAGCAGTTTTCCTTGACGATCGCCTTCTCGATCGCGATCTCGCTCTTCAACGCGCTGACTCTGACGCCGGCGCTGGCGGCGATTCTGCTGCGCGGGGAACATGCAAAATACGGCGTTTTCAACTGGACCCACATCAAACCGCTTTCGAAAGGCTATGACGCTCTGGTGCGCGGCGTAGACACCGGCATTCACAAGTTGAGCCGGATCTACGGGGTGGTTGTTGGATTCTTCCTCAAGATTCGCTACGTGATGTTGATCCTGTTTTTCGCCGGCCTGGCTTTGACCGGGTACATGTACGTGCATGTCCCAACCGCGTTCGTGCCGGGCGAAGATCAAAACTATCTCATCGTCGTCGAGCAGGCTCCGCAAGGATCGTCGCTCAGCTACACCACGGAGGTCGCCAGCCGCGCCGAAGCGATGATTCGCCAGGACCCCGATGTCTTTGGCACCTTTGCCGTGCCAGGCTTTTCGTTTACCGGTGGCAGCTCGTCGAACCAGGGCATTATCTTCGTTCCGCTGAAGCCGGTAGGCACACGTCTCGAGCCGGGTCATGGAGCGCCTGATATTGCGCGACGCCTGCAGCCGAAGCTCTTCCAGATACCCGGAGCGATTCTGGTGTGTTTCGAGCCGCCCGCGATTCAAGGTATCGGGTTTTTTGGCGGATTCCAGTTTCAATTGCTCGACCTGGGCCGCAATACCCTGCAGGACCTGGCGAACGTGACCGGGCAGATCGTTGGAGAAAGCCGTGGCAGTAAGGAGCTCTCGACGCTCTTCTCCAGCTATACGGCGAACGACCCGCAACTGCTGGTATCGATTGACCGCAAGAAGGCTGGCGCGTTGGGTGTGCCGATCAGCCAGGTTTCGTCGGCGCTTGGCGTTTACATGGGATCGCAATATGTCAACGACTTCGACTTCAACAATCGTTCGTATCGGGTCTATGTGCAAGCGGACGAACCATTCCGAATGACCGCGAAAGACCTGCGCCAATATTATGTGCGGTCGAATACGAATGGTCTGATTCCGCTGGATAATATTGTGACCATCACTGAGGCGTCGGGGCCCCAGGTCATCTACCACTACAACCTGTTCCGTTCCTCAGAGATCGATGGCGGACCGGGGCCGGGGTTGAGCTCGAGCCAGGGCCAACGGGCAATGGAGAAGCTGGCCAAGAAACATATGCTGCAGGGCATGACCTACAGCTGGACAGGACTCGCGCTCGAGGAAGTTGAGGCGGGCGGCAAGGCCGTCGTGATCTTTGCCCTTGGGATATTGGTCGTATATCTGACGCTGTCGGCGCAGTATGAAAGCTTTGCCTTGCCGTTCATCATTTTGCTGGCGGTACCCATGGCGGTGCTCGGTGCGCTGACCTTTGTGTCGCTGCGAGGACTGCAGGACGACGTCTATGTACAGATCGGCCTGGTGATGTTGATTGGGTTGTCGGCGAAGAACTCGATCTTGATTGTCGAGTTTGCTGAGCAACTGCTTGGGAGAGGCCGCACGCTCGTTGAGGCCGCGATCGAGGCGGCAGAGTTGCGGTTGCGACCGATCTTGATGACGTCTTTCGCCTTTATTCTCGGGGTCATGCCGCTCTACTTCGCCAAGGGCGCGGGCAAGGTTGGACGCCACTCGGTCGGTACGGCAATCGTCGGCGGTATGTTGTTCTCAACGGTCCTGAATCTATTCTTCATTCCGGTGCTGTATGTCATTCTAAAGAGCATCCTTCATGCATTCAGCAAGACGACGCCGATCATGCAAGAGACAGCGAACGAAATTACTGCGGATTGATCTTGCCCGCGGTCGTCGAGCCAGGGGCTTCCGCATCCGCATCGACAGCTCCGAGAGGCAGGGCAATACGGCGGAGGTTCAGCCCGAGTGGGGCGGCCTGAAAGCCAGCATCTTGCAGATGCCGCGAGAGCAAATGTAGATGAGCGGGCTGGCCGTTGATGGAGCCAATCAGCATTCCACTCCGATGATCGGCTGGGCGGAGGCGCATCGAGCGCTGACCGTTTGCCGCGAGGAATCGCGCAAGATCGCGGGCGGCATTGGTGCGGTCGGGTTCTTCGGCGGGAAGAAATACTTGAAGATTCGGGTTGTTGCGGCGCAGGTAGGCGGTGAGCTCTCCGTTGCGGAGGATGACAGAGGCGCCCACGCTGCGTGTAAGAGAGCGGTTGGCCTGATCGGGAGCCTCTGGGTCGTCGACAACTGCTGGCCAGCGCAGGATTGCTCCGTACGGGTTGGCGGGGTCTGTAGCAGCCATAGTTACAAGTTCGGCGCGCTCTGGCTGCGTGTTGCCGCGAAGTGAGCGCAACAGGTCGACGGCTGCAGGCTGAGCGAACTGCGTGGCTCCCAACCCGTCGACAAAATAGCCGCGTCGAATGCGGCCACTTTCCTCGAGAGCCTTGAGCACATCGTACACGGCGCTGAATCCGCCGGGAAGGTTCTCCTGCGTAACGGATTCTCGAGTAACGATGCCGTATCGATTCAGCAATTGCAGGGCAAGAGCATGGCTCCAGTTGGTTTGTTCCTGGGGCGTCGGGTTGGCCAGCGAACGTGGCAAGCGTGCCCAACGCCCCTGCGCCGCCGGTGGCGTGGTTCGCCGCGAGCGGAAGGCGGGTGCGTTATGCTCGCGCTTGACTTGCTTGGCGGCGGGTTTGGCCGTGTAGGCGCGGAGTACATGGAAGGTGTCGTTAGTGACGAGTCCTCGCCAGACAAGCGACCACAGCGCATCCAGGGTTTCGCCGGGATAGCCGCCCCCGGCCGCATCGTGCAACGGGGCGAAGAAGGCCGCCCCGCCCCGCGCCAGCTCGCGGAGCAGCGACTCTTCTCGTTCGCTGCGGGGGCTGTCTGCAGCGTTCGGCACTGGCTGCGGGGCAAGGAGGGTCGTGAGCCGATCGGAGAGATAGAGGGCGATGCGGCCATCGTGTTCCCCGAGCGGTTCGACCCCACACCAGACGACTTCGCCTGCCGCGATGAGAGTATCGAGATCGCCGGGCGAATAGTTTGCAATCCGTGCTGGAAGGATGCTGCTCTCCAGGACTGATGCGGGCAGCGGCGCGCCTTGCAGCGTCTCGATCGCATCGAGCAACGCGTCGAGGCCGCGGCGAGGTTGAAGAACGCCTTGCCAGTGGGTCTCGAAACGCGCGAACATCTGCTGCTCGACTGGCTCGATCTGCTTTCGTAACCGTGCCAGTGACTTTTTGCGAATGAGGCGGAGTACTTCGGAGTCACACCATTCGCGATGAACACCACCGGGCCGAAAGCCGCCTTCGACGACGCGCCCGTCAAGCAGAAGGGAACGCAGTGCGGCTTCGACTGGAGGGGTATGGAGGCCAAAGCGGGTAGTGATCTCGCGAAGTGTGAAGGGGCCGTGAGTGCGCGCGTAGCGCCGGGTGAATTCTAGCACCGGGGCTGTTACAGATTGGAGCAGCGACCCGGGCAACCCGGGCGGGAGAGGAATTCCGAGGCCGTCGCGATAGCGCGCAGCGTCTTCAATGGCGATGAGGCGCTTCTCGCCTGCGATCTTTATCTCCAGCAGCCGCCTCGCTCGAAGTAGTTGCGGGAGGCGCTCGGCGAGAGCGGGCGATGAAAGGCGGCGAAGGAGTTCTTCCCGCGACAGGTCGCCGAGTCGCAGCAGCAGGTCGTGGATTCCGTCCGCGGAGCGGGCCCGCGTCGTTTCGGTGAGCGCCTGAAGTTGATCTTCGACTTCAGCGATCGCGTCGGCGTCGAGCAATTCGCGCAGATCGGCGTCGCCAAGCAGATCGCGAAGCTGCTCCTGATCGATCGAGAGCGCCTGGGCGCGGCGTTCGGCGAGCGGAGCATCTCCGTCGTAGATATAGTTGGCGACGTAGCTGAAGAGCAGCGACGAGGCGAAGGGCGAGGGGGTCTTCGAGTCGACGACATGGACGCGCACCTCGCGATTCGCGATGCCGCGCAGGATTTCGAGAAGTGCCGGCATATCGAAGACATCGCGCATGCATTCGCGATAGGCCTCGAGTAACATTGGAAAAGCAGGGTAGCGCGAGGCGACGGCGAGCAGATCGTAAGAGCGCTTGCGCTGTTGCCACAATGGCGCGCGGCCCTGGGCGCGGCGACGCGGCAATAGAAGCGCTCGAGCGGAGCTCTCACGAAACTTGGCAGCGAAGAGAGCGGTTGAGCCTAGTTGGCACAGGACGAAATCCATCGCCTCTGTCGCGTCGAGCAGAAAGATTTCAGAGTCGGGCGGTCCCTCGGTGTCAGGGAAGCGCAACACGAAGCCGTCATCGGCCCACATGGTTTCAACATCCGGACCGCCAGCGGCGCGAATCCGGCCCGTAATGGCCATGGCCCAGGGAGCGTGAATGCGGCTGCCGAAGGGCGTGAGGACGCAAACACGCCAGTCGCCCAGGTCATCCCGGACGCGCTCGATGACGATGTTGCGATCATCTGGCACTGTGACGGTTGCTAATTCCTGATCGGCGAGAAAGCGGATCAGATTCTCGGCTGCGGCGGGATCGAGATCATGTTCGCGGGTGAGGCGGCTGATGGCCGCGTTGTGCGGAAGCTCACGAAGCTCGCGAATGAGCGCACCGATGCGGCGGCCAAACTCGAGCGGGCGTCCTGCGGTGTCCCCATGCCAGAAGGGCATCTTGCCGGGCTGCCCGGGAGCGGCAGTTACCAGCACTCGGTCATGGGTGATCTCGTCGATGCGCCAGGTAGAGGCCCCGAGGATAAAAGTATCTCCGGTGCGGCTCTCGAAGACCATCTCTTCATCGAGCTCGCCGACGCGAATCGGCTTGGCCGGCGAACCCGCGAGAAAGACGCCGTAGAGGCCGCGATCGGGGATCGTGCCGCCGTTGATAATGGCCAACAGCTTCGAGCCCTGGCGTGGTGTGACCGTATTGCGAACGCGGTCCCAGGTGACCCGGGGGCGCAGCTCGGCGAATTCGTCGGAAGGGTAGCGGCCGGCGAGCAGATCGAGGACGCCCTCGAAGGCGGCGCGGCTGAGCTCGGCGAAGGGAGCAGCGCTGCGCACGATTCGAAAGAGCTCTTCGACACCGATTTCAGGATCGGGTGGAGCAACGCCGCGCTTGCGTTTAACTTTGCTTGCGGATGGCGGTTGCGCGACAATGGCGACCATCTGCTGTGCGAGTACATCGAGCGGATTGCGCAGAAAACGGGTCGATTCGACCAGGCCCTCGTGCATGGCATGAGTGACGGCGGCGCAGGCGACGAGGTCGGCGCGAAACTTGGGAAAGATGATTCCTTCGCTGGCCGCGCCTACGTGGTGGCCGGCGCGGCCGATGCGCTGCATGCCGCTGGCAACCGATGGGGGTGCTTCGATCTGAATGACGAGATCGATCGCGCCCATGTCGATGCCGAGTTCGAGCGATGAAGTTGCTACGAGGGCCTTAATACCGCCGGCTTTGAGCAGCTCTTCAATCTCGGAGCGCTGCGCGGCGGCGAGCGAGCCGTGATGGGCGCGGGCGAGGGTTTCTCCGGCGAGCTCGTTGAGCGCGCCTGCGAGACGCTCCGCGGTCCGCCGGTTGTTCACGAAGATCAGCGTGGAGGTGCGAGTACGAATGATCTCAAGGAGCCGGGGGTAGATCGCGCTCCAGATGGAAGTGCGTTTGGGTCCCTGCGATGCGGCTCCGCTGGGCAGCGCTTCTATTTGGTCTAAACGGGCCATGTCCTCGACGGGGACTTCGATCCTCAGGTTGAGGCGCTTGGGTTCTTTGGCGTTGACGATGGTAACAGGGCGAAAGCGGATCGCCGATTCGGGCTCTTCGCTGGCTGAGTATTCCACTTCCATCTGGGCCTGAAGAGTTTCGCCTTGAGCCTTATTCGATTTCGGAGCCGTGTCGGCGCCGGCGAGGAAGTGAGCGACCTCTTCCAACGGGCGCTGCGTCGCCGATAATCCAATTCGTTGCAGTGGTTGTGACGTAATCGCCTGCAGCCGCTCGAGCGAAAGCGCGAGGTGCGCGCCGCGCTTGGTCGGGACGAGGGCGTGGATCTCGTCGATGATGACAGTGTCGACGGACCGCAGGCTGGCCGCGGCTTCCGAGGTGAGCAACAGATAAAGAGACTCAGGCGTGGTGATGAGTATTTCTGCCGGGTGGCGCTTGAAAAGAGCGCGATCCTTCTGTGGTGTATCGCCGGTGCGAACGCTGATCTCAGGTCGGCGAACCGCGACGCCCTGGCGGTGCGCCAGGTTCTCGATTCCGGCCAGAGGCGAACGCAGATTGCGTTCGACATCGACGGCAAGGGCCTTCAGCGGGCTGATATAGATGACACGGCAGGCTTCCTCCGAATCTTTGGGCGGATGCAACATCAGTCGATCCAGACACCAGAGAAATGCGGTGAGGGTTTTGCCGGTCCCGGTGGGCGCGAAGATGAGGGTGCTTTCGCCTCGAGCAATGGCGGGCCAGCCCTGGCGCTGTGGTGCGGTGGGATGGTCGAAGACGGCGCGAAACCACTCTGCCGTGACCGGATGGAAGAGATCGAGGACCTCGGTAGTGGCTACCTCGACCGTTTTCTCGGTCTTTTCTCGTTCTTTGTCCGTAGCGCTTTTCTTAGTCCTGGAAGCCATGCCGATGCTTAAGGATAAATCTCACGACACGGTCGGGATGGCTCCAGCAGCAGTTTTGCAGGACCGCGGTCAGAATTGCAATCGGACAAGAAATTCGATCACTCGACCGGCGTTGGCGGACTGAGCCTGACCGAAGTTCGCGGATTCAATCAGCGCCCCGGGGTTGCCGTTGCCGTTAGCAAACGGCGTGAGTGTTTCCTGGTTGAAGATGTTGAAGAAGTTGGCCTGGAAACGGAGCAACGCGCTGTGTCCCATGGTTTCGAACTTTTGTTCTTTCGCGAAGCTCATGTCGATGTCGATATAGCAGGGACCGCGGAACGAGTTTCGGCCGATGCCTGGAGGCGTGCCTGCGCCGTTCGGGGGCGGGGTAATGTCGAAATACTTGGAGACTGCCGGATAGACTCCGGGCGCGCTGGTGATGTTGCCCGGAGCGAAGCCGTTGCGGTAGAGGGCGTTATTGCAGCTGGTCGACAGGCCGCCGTAGTAGGCTAGCGGCCGCACCGGGCCGATCGTTCCCGCGGTCGCCAGAGTTGGGATTCCATGCAACTGATAGGTGACCGGAGTGAAAGGAAAACCGGTGTGGTAGGTATAGAGTCCATTCATCTGCCAGCCGTTGGCAACCGCCTTGAGGAGCGCGTTTCCGTCTTTGACCGTGGGCAGGTCCCAGAGACCGCTTAGAGTCACGCGGTGCCGCACATCGTAGTCGGATGGCCCATACTCGGTGTTGTTGTGCGCCGGATCGGTCTGGTTAGCATTGCTGTCGGCCGAGTCGCCATTCGAGACCTGATCCAAAGATTTGGAATAGGTGTAAATCGCGTCAAATGTGACGCCCTGCGTGAGCCTGTGATTCAGGTGCAGGTTCAGTCCGTTGTAAGACTGGACCGAGTCGGACTGTGCGAAGTAGGCCGCGTAGAAGGGTGTCGATGCGGTACCGACATTCTGGTTGTAGATGAAGTTCTGATCGACGAGGCGCGTGTAATGGCGTCCCAGGGCACCCTGATACCCGACGGTCAGGACCCATTGCTGGGGCAGTTCGCGCTGCACCTCTAAGGAGTAAAGATAGCTGAGCGGATTCTGAGTGTTGGGTAGACCTCCATATACCTCGATGGTGGTCCCGTTGGCGGGAAGCCCATTGGCGTTGGTGCCTACGGCGAGGAATGGGTTGGGCGCATAGCTGAAGGGCGATTTCGAGCTGCCAAGCCCGTACTGAACGCCGCTGGTGCCGACGCCACCCGGGGCGGTAGCGCAGCAGAGACCGTAGTTGAGGTAGTCGGGGCCGTCTTCAGCCGCATTGGCGAAGAGCGCGACCGGCAACCGATTGTAAGCCATCGCGAAGCCGCCGCGCACCACAGTGCTGCCTTTGAAGACTGGCGGAGTGTAAGCGAAACCTACCTTGGGCGAATAGTTGTTCCACTGCGAATTCCAGAGGTGATTGTGCGGAGCCAGGATAGCGCCGGTCAACTGCTCCCCGCTGGCGGCTGGGCCCAAAATGGGATAGTTGATCTTGAATCCCTGGTTGTAGAGAGGCTCAAAGTACTCCCACCGCAGGCCCATATTCAGGGTCAGATTGGGCGTAGCTTTCCAGTCATGCTGAACGAAAAGGCCCCAGTAATGGTCGCGGAAGTAGCGCTGCGAGAGAGCCGGACCGCCGGTATTAGGATTGGCGGTTATGCCTTCATAAATGGGCGCATCGTTGGCAAAATTCCAGAGCCCCTGGAAGGCGTAGACCGGGCGGGATGCGCCCGCCAGATCGTTGTTGTCCTGCTCGATGCGGTATTCGAAGCCAGTGCGAATGGTATGACTGCCCCAGGTTTTGGTAACCGTATCGCGGACCTCGTAAGTATTCTCGGCAAAGATCGCGGGAGTAGTGTTGGCCTGCGCCACTCCCCAGTTGAGGTCATTGATGTTGTCGAAGTTCATGTTCTGAACGTTGATGTATGGGGTGCCCCAATCGATGAGGTTGCCTGCATCTTTCACGCCGTTTTCAGCGAAGCGGGTAAAGTTACCGCGCAGCTCGTTGAGCAGGCTGGGTGAGAAGGTGTGGATGTAGATTGCCGTGTAGGCCTGGTTCAAGGGTTTGAAAGGAACGTCGGCGTTGGGTCGCGACTCAGTAGCGCCGCTGACGTTCTGATTATCCAGCTTGGTGATGTAGAAGACGCCGGCGAGCCGATCGTTAGGAGTCACCGTCCAGTCGCCGCGGGCGTTCCACTGATTGCCCCGGGAGCGATTGGGCTCGAGGAGCTGGGCGTATTCCACGTCGGGAATGCCATCGAGGCCGTTGCCGGACTGCGCGAGGTTTCCGGGAACATAGGTTCCAGTGGTCCCGTATGGCGAACCGAGATCGATACCACCCGGCAGCACCTGACAAGGCGTGCCGATATTGGATGGAGCGGTACAGGTGGCGGGCAGAACTTTCACGACTCTGGGTATGCCTCCGCCGGCGCCGACAATTGTCGAGGCGATCGAGTTCGGCCGGTCGCTGGCAATGAATGAGCGGAATTCAGGGGTTTCAATGAATTGCGATGGGTAGGTCGCGTTGATCTGCGTGTAGCCCTGGTAGGAGAGGAAGAAGAAGAGCTTGTCTTTCACGATCGGTCCGCCAAGCGAGGCGAGCCAGGTGCGCGACTGATTGCCCACTCGCACGGGGAGTTGGCCGAGTGGGCCGCCATAGCGGTTGTAGGAATTCAACCCGGGTTGGTCGTAAAGAAAGACCCCGCTGCCGTGCCAGTCATTGGTGCCGCTCTTGGTGACGGTCTTGATCTGCGCCCCGGTATTACGGCCGTCTTCGGCATCGTAGGAAGTCGAGATGACAGTGATCTGGCCGACTGCTTCATAGTTGGGAGTCACGACCGCTGCGCCCCCGTAGCCGAGACTGTTGACGCTGACCCCATCGAGAAGGAAGTTGTTGTCGGCGGTACGCTGGCCGTCGGCGCTGATCTGGATCTGGTTTTCACTCTGAAAGATGCCCGAGTTCGATTGCCCCGGACCGGCGCCATTGGGCAGGAAGACTCCCTGGCCATTACCGCTGCGTGCACCGTCTCCGGTGATTCCGGGAGCGGTGCGGAGGAGCTCATATGGGTCCTGGCCGAAGGTAGGGATGCGTTGCAGGGTCGCGCTGTCAATTGTGCCGCTGATGGTGGCGTCGGAGGTCTGCAAGGCCGGAGTTGTATTGGCGTCTACGGTGACTGTTTCGCTGGCGCCACCGGGGGTCAGCTTGATATCCAGACTACGTGGAGTTTCAGCGGCGATGCTGACATTATCCTGGGTGCTGCTCTTAAAGTTGGTCGCTGCGACCACAACGGTATAGGTACCGGGGGGAAGTTCAGAGAATCGGTAAAATCCTTCTGCGCTGGTCGTCTGAGTTTGCTGCGTCTGGGTCCCGGTCTGAGTGATGGTGACGGTCGCACCTGAGATCACGGCCCCGGTCTGGTCCTCGACTGTGCCTTGCAGCGAGGCGCCAAATTGGGCGAAGAGCGGTGTGACGGCGGAAAGCGTTAACAGAAGAAATGAGAAAACCAGCACCCGGCTGGCACGGCTGCGGATAGCGCGTGAAGTGGTCATATGCCTCCGAAAAGACTTCCAGCCGCAATCTTCCGGCGGCTCTTATGTCTCCTCGAGGCCGGGGCCCGGATCGATATTACGGCTACAAAGAAGACTCCTTAAGGGGGCAAAGGGTTGCCATTGTTCGATAAAAAAGATTGATATGGCGGATTGGCTAAGCGACCCTGAGGCCGATTCAGATCTATTGCGCGCCTGGAGCGGAAGGCGCCGGTGTTGCGGCGGGAGCCGGTGTCACTGGCGGGGCGTCCCGAATGAGCATAGCGGTGCGCGGGAAGGTAAAACTGCCTCCGGCGTCGTCGATCACGTTGACCTGGCAGGTGTAGAGGCCGGGTTTCAGCTGGGCAAGGGGCACGTCGAACTGGAAGGCGACCGCGTGACGCTGCGGAGTGTTCAATTCCTTGGCTTCGACGAGTGGGGTCTCGTAGACCTTCGTCGAGCCGTTCAGGAACTCAATGCTGGTGAGCACGCGGACTGGGGCGGTCAACGCGCCTCTTGTATCCTTCGATGGTTTTGGGGCGGGCTTGGCGTCCGAGGCGTCTGTCGCGGTCGCACCGGCGTGGCTGGGATCGTAGACCTCGTAGAGCAGGTAGAGATGCTGGTCCTGGCGGAAGACGTGCGGCAAGTTGGGAACGAACTCGACTCCATCGCGAACCAGCGGACTCTGGTCTTTCCTGTTGGTGTTGGGGATTCGCTGGCTGGCGAGAACGACCGAACTGAGCTTGAGCGGGACTTTGCGCTGGTCGGGTACGTTAATGTCGGTTTCGAAAGAGCCCATCTTACCGGTTTCGTTTTCGCGGACGACGAACTTGAGGTGATATTTCCCGATTGGCAGGTTGAACCCGGTCGAGTATTGAATATTTTTGCGCGAGACCTGTTGCGATTGATCAATGGCCAGCTTGACCGTCTGGCGCGCGTCGCCGATGTCGCGCCCGGCGGCGTCTTTGACCTCGCCGATGATGTCGAGGGTTGCTTTGTCGCGGTCTCCGCCCTTAGTGAAGGGGATTTGCGAGCCGGGCACGACGATCGAGACGGGCACGAAATAGTGGGTCTCATCGACGCGGAAGTAAAGCGCCTGGAGATAGACGGCGACGTCCGTCGCGGGCAGATCGCTGGCGAGCTCTTCGTCGAGTTCGCGCTCGCGATCTTCATTGGTGGAGTGTTTGAAGTCGGCAGGCGCGTAGTAGCCCTGGCGGTACTCGAGCTTCACATCGTTACGGTTGAGTTTGATCTGCAGCTTGCGATAGCGGCCGTCGCGACGGAGGTCGGAGGAATGGAAGCCGAGCACGTAGTAGGCCGAGGTGTCGTTCTGAACACGCTGGAAGGCCGGGGCGAAGTCGTTGGAATCGAAGAAGGCCTTGCCGCCGGTGTCGGTTGAGAGCGTCGACATCACTTCCTGCGAATTGAAGTTGGAGTCGAAGTTGTTCTGGAGCGCCGATCCGTTATAAGCGCCGTTGCCGCGCAGGCTTCCGGTGGTCGCGTCGCCGAGGGGGGATATGGCCTGGAGGCCGCGGGTGTCGACGCTATAGATAGATAGGTTGGCGCGGACGGCGGCGTTGATCGCGTTGCGCAGAGAGGCCTGGTTTTCGATGCCGTCGCGGGAGATTCCGCCGGAGAAGTAGAGCAGCGACTTCTTCTCATCGATATACGCGAGTGATTTCGAGATGGTCGAGATGGCGAAGAGTTCGCGGTCGGTGTTGATGTCGTTGTATTCGCTCTCGTCGGCAGTGTAGGCGGTGGAATCTTCGACAGCGTTCGTGGTGCTGGTCGCGCCGGGCGCGAAGCCCTGGCCTTCGGAGCCGTTGTAAGTGCCAACGGCATGCAGGAGCGCGGCCTTGTTGGCGGTGAAATCCTGATCGAGCGAGAGGCTGGTATTGAGCGAGACGACGGCGACGAGGTCGGCCGGCTGCATCTGCTTGTTGACGTAATTCTTCGCGGCCTCGACGGAGCGGTCGATGTCTTCAGGCTGCATCGAGGTGAGGTCAAAGAAGAAGACGATCAGCCGATGATTCCGAAGTTGCTCATTAGTGGCGACGATGTTTTGTGTGGGCGACTTCGCCGTCGTGCTTCCGGCCATGCCGCTGATGGTGGCTTCATTGAGCGGAGTGGCCTGATCGACGCTTTCGAAATCGAAAGTCGAGATTTTCTGGGGCTTGCCGTTTTCGAGGATAGTGAAATCGCTCTGCTTGAGACCGCGGACGACTTCGCCGGTCTTCTTGTCGCGGACGACGATGTTGGTGAGAACGAGGTCGCTGTTGACCTTCAGGGTGAATGAGCCGTTGTTGGGCTGGGAATCTGGCGGAGGGCCACCCGGTGGCGGCCCGCCGTCAGGTGGTGGGCCCTGGGCGAGGAGACGGATGGTCATCAAGGCCGCGATACAGACAACGAGCCCGAGTTTGAAGGCGGCTTTCCATCCGAGGGCGAAAGCCCATGTCCCAGATTCGGGACATGGGGCACCCGCATTGGTTCCGATTGGAAGATTAGCCTTCGTCATCATATCTAGAACCTGTACCGAGCAAGGAAAGTGATGGTCCGCATTTGCCGGGCTGAAGTGACCTGGCCGACGGCTGTCGAATCGAACTGCGTATTCACCCCGGAGTATTGGACGATGTTAAAGGCGTTGTCGGCAGTCATGCGGACCTCAAAACTCTTGGTGTCTTTGAGCTGGAAGGTCTTGGAGAGCGACATATTGACGACTGTCGTGCCGGGGCCGGGAATCGAATAGCGCGAGGCGCTGCCATAGTACTGGTCCGATGCAAAGCTTGTTGAGAAGGCGGAGGTGTTGAACCAGTTGTTGATGTGTCCGCCGCCGGCGGTAATCGAAGCTCCCGGAATGCGGTCGGGGCGCACCGACCCGGCGGTACCGCGGGCGACGTTGGCGACCGAGGCGGCGATCGCAGGCGTGAGCGGGGTTCCATCGGCTAGCGTGTAGCTGCCAGAGAGCGACCAGTCGCCGAAGGCATGCGAGGCCCAGTTTCCATTGCTCAGGTAGTGTTTGTCCGGACCGAAGGGTAGTTCGTACAGGAAACTTCCTTTGACCTGGTTGCGAATATCGAAGCTCGAATTGCTCTCCTCGGCGAGGATGTTTTGCCAGTTCTGGGCGACGACCGACGAGCCTGCGCCGACCGACGAGGCATCGTCGATGGAGTGGGAGTAGGTATAGGTCATCTGGAGAGCGATGCCGTTCTGCAGACGCTTGTTGGCGCGAACGACGAGAGCGTTGAAGTTCGAGAACGCGATCGCGTCTTCAAAATCAAAATACACATCGCTGGGCTGCGACGGCGTCAGATTCGGGTAGTTCCCGGGCGCCGAGAGCACGTCGAGCCGGGTGCCTTTGGCCCCGTTATAGCCAACGTTCAGAACAATGGCCAGCGGCAGGGTGCGCTGGATGTCGAAGTTCCAGACCTGGACGTACGGCAGCCGATAGTTGGGGTTCACCGAGTAGTTGGCAGGCAACTGGCCTGTGAAGCAATTGGCGAGCGATCCGGTTGTCCCGCAAATTCCGGTGATGACGTCAGAGGCAACCGTTGCCTGGTTGTTTTGGACGTTGGCAAAGGGCGGCTGGTAGGCGAGGTTCTGGATGAAGTTGCCGTACTGGCCGACGGTGTAGTTGATGCCGTATCCGGCGCGGACGACGGTGTCTTTGAAGGGGCGCCAGGCTATGCCGAGACGAGGCGCGAAGTTATTGCGCTCGGGGTAGATCAGCGTTCGCGGATACCTGACCCCGGAGAGAGAGCCTACCTGATTCGGGTAGACAGCCGAGACCGCAGTAAATCCTGAGTTGTAATCAAGCGTTGCGAGACGGTCGTTGGTTTCGGCGTAAGGGGAGAAATATTCGTAGCGTAGCCCGGCGAGGATGGTCAGGTTTGGCAGCGCACGCCAGTCGTCCTGGGCGAAGAGGTCCCAGGTGTTCTGGCGCATGTAGGCTTTCTGAGCCGGCGACTGGATTGTCGACTCCTGGGGAATGCCGAGCAGGAAATCGGCAAACGACGAGCCGGAGGTCGCGACCTGGTTGCTGGTGCCGGAACCGGGTTCCTGAGTGGCGAAGCCGGTGAAGTAGAAGGTCCCGGTTGTATTGCTGCTGTTGATCAGGTCGAGCTGGACGCGATGGAAGTCTCCGCCGAAGCGCATGTTGTGCTTGCCGTGACGCCAGGCGCTGGATTCGGAGAGCGCAAAAGTCTGGGTGAGGCGGTAGCTTGGCTGCTGCTGATTGATGCCGGTGAACTGGTTGAAGACGAAATTCGGCAGACCATAATTGAGCGGATCAGGGTTGAGCGGAGTGTCGTTGGGCCCGAGGATGCCGACCTGGGTGGAGACGTCTTCAACATTGGTAAAGAAATTGCGGAGCTGCGAGTCGTTGCGGTTCCAGGTGAAGGTAAAATTGTTGGTCAGCTTGCCCTTACCGAGCGAGTAGCCACCGGCGAGCGAGTAGCTGTGGGTCTGCTGCTTGCCTCCGAGCGGGTAGAAGATATTCACGTCGTCGCTGGCCGAGTGGCTGTAGTTGAAGTTGGCGTTGATGCTTTGGTTCAGGCCGTTGCCGGTGTTCATGAACTGGCGGACGAAGGAGGGGATGTTCCCGGTCGAGGGTCCGAAGCTGTGGTTCCAGCGGACGCCGATGTTGTCCGTGTTGCTGCCCGATGTGGTCAACAGGCGGTAGTTCTGCGTGGTGCCGGGCAGATTCTGCGGAGGAAGATAGTTCAGGATCGCAAGCGCCTGCGGGCTGAGCGGAGTGTTAATCGTATTATTCGGGAACTGCTTCCCAGTGTTCGGGTCGTAGATGGGGATGACAGCGCCATTGTTTCCGACCAGATCGGAGAAGTTTCCGGTGCGTTCGGCGTCGGTCGGGACGGTGGCGTATTCGTTGACCGGAGAAGTCGAGTGCTGACCGGCGACGGTGAGGAAGATGAAGTCCTTGCTGCTCGGCTTGGTGAGCTTGGGAATAAAGGGCTCGCCGGCGATGGTGAGGCCGTAATGGTTGGTGTCGTAGCCGAGGTTCTGCTCGGGCTGGCCACGGACGGCGAATGGCTCGGCGTTGAAGGTCGACGGGCCGCCGTTCCAGAAGATCGCGCCATGCGGCTGGCTGGGTTTGAAGTTGCGGAAGTTGCCGCGGCCACCTCCGCGACCGCCTCCTCCTCCGCCCGGGCCGCCGAATCCTCCGCCGGGACCACCGAAGAATCCGCCGCCTCCGCCACCGCCCTGGCCTGGGGTCTGGCCGAGTTGCTGGAGCTGTTGCTGGTTTTCCATCCCCTCGCGGAAATCGCCCATTCCGGCGAAGGGATTCGTGGTTCCAGTTTGGCCAGTGACCGCGACGGAATCGCTGGACAAGTCTGCATTACCCGCCATCGAGGGGAGGGCGACGCCGGAGTTGGCCGATCCGCTGCCAGCCTGTAGCAAGTCACTGGCTGCGCCCATAAGCGCGAGGCTCTGAGCGCCACTTGCCCCGCCGTACTGGCGAGTTGCCGCCTGTTCCTGCGCGGCGGCGCGGGAGGCGAGAACCATGGCGAAATCCGCCTGCTGATCGTGGCTGGCGGCATTGAGAAGGGCTTCTTTGGTGGCCAGGGCAAAGGCGGCGAGTTCCGCGCGGATGACGTAGCGGCCATTCTGAGGGATGGTCATCTCATAGGCGCCGGTGACATCGGTCGTGGTGGTGAATTTCTTTCCCGTAAGCGTGTTGGTCGCGGTAACGCTGACTCCCGGAAGCGGGACGCTGCCAGCCTTGACGCTGCCCTTGATGATTCCGCCAGCCGCGACAGGCGCGGGCGGCAGAGAATCAGCCGCCGGGGCGCTCTGCTGTGCAGTGGGTGCGGTCTGGGCTGCGGCTGGTTGCAGCAGCGCCACCGGGAGAGACACTGCGAGTATCCAGCCTGCGAGTTGTTGGCGGAAGTTCATATTTGGCGCTATTACAATTTTAGTTTCCAGAGCAAATTGATCTACTGCGGCGTCGCTGGAGGAGCTCCAGTGGGTGCCTGACCGGGCCGTGGTCCGCGACCTTCGCCGCCCGGACCGCCCATCCGCCCGACATTTACCGTCGCGGCGAGGAAGCTGCTGCCCTTGAGAGCTCCGGTGGCGCGAAGATTGTCGCCAACCTGTATGTCAGCCAGCGTAACGCTCTCGTTTTGCTTCTTGAACGAGGTATTTTCGTCGACCGAAACCGTCTGGGAAACCCCGTCCCGGCGCTTGATGGTGATATCGAGGTCCTTGATGGCAGTCACTTCGCCGGCCGTCCAGGTCTTGCCGAAGTCCTCGCGCATCTTCTTGGCCTGGGCGGCTTGCTCGGGTGTGAGCACCATGACGAAGACGGCGCCGACGGTCTTGGCCTTGGCGTCGATCTCGCCCCCGGCCATCACTGCGTCGCCCGCGTGAATGTCAGTAATCTTGACCGGCTCCGGCTGGCGGTCGACCCGCTTCATAATGTGGGAGTTGGCGCTGGTGAGAATCTGGTAGGTATCGCCGTCTTCCGTCTTGATGATGATTGTTGTGCCCGAGATCGCGGTCACGGTGCCGCCGACGCCTCGCCCCGTTCCCATGCCGCCGCCCTGTCCCCCGCGCCAGCCGCCAGCGGGCGGACCCTCCTGGGCATGTGCGGTGAGAGGGAGTGTGGTGAGCAGGAGTAGGGGGAGGATCAGGCGTTTCAACATGGCTGGCTTTCTCTCGTAAGACGACGTGGTGCGTTGTACTTTCGCTCGAATAGACGGTAAGAGGAGGTGGGAAGACGCAGGCGGGCGGCCGCTCCGACGCACATCGGGAAGAAGACTTGCGCGGCCCGGTAAAGTTGCGATCGAAATGGTTCTGCTGGAGTTACCCTTCAGCATCGGTTAGACTTCCCGGCATGCATGACGTGAACCGGACCCACTCGGGGCATATTGAAAGCCATTTTGAGTCCGGCGCGCTGGTCAGGGACGTGGTTATCGGCATGGCCGACGGGCTGACGGTGCCGTTTGCGCTGGCCGCAGGCCTCTCTGGAGCGGTGAGCTCGACGCACCTGATTGTGCTGGCTGGGATGGCAGAGATCGCCGCCGGCTCGATTGCGATGGGGCTGGGCGGATTTCTTGCGGCCCGCGGCGACGCGGAGCACTACGCGAGCGAACGGCTTCGGGAAGAGCGCGAGATCGTCGAGCGGACCCCGGACGAAGAGGAAGAGATATACGAAATATTCGAGGAGTATGGGGTGGATCGGGTCGAGAGCGTCTCCGTGCTGGAGGCACTGAAAAGGAGACCCCAGGCCTGGGTGGATTTCATGATGCGCTTCGAGCTTGGCCTGGAGAAGCCGGAGGAGGGACGAGCCCGGCAGAGCGCGTTGACGATCGCATTGTCCTATATCGCCGGCGGCCTGGTTCCGTTGCTGCCCTATATCCTGATGAAAGAAGCCTCGCGGGCGCTGCTGGTTTCGGTGGGCGTGACGTTGGTTGCTTTGTTCGTCTTTGGCGGGGTAAAAGGCCGGATGACTGGAGCGGGAGCGTGGAAGAGCGCGGTGCAGACGACGCTCATTGGCGGCCTGGCCGCCGGCGCGGCGTTTGGGTTGGCGAAGGCACTCAACGGGATATGATGGGCAATCCGTTGTGGCAACGACTACGTTATTTGTGTAACCGATCGGATTGAGGAGAATCCAAAGCAACATTATTCGGTGATTGTGCACTAACTAAAGGAGGATCCTACAGGAATGACTCCAACCACGACGGCACCCGCCGACGCACAGACTCTGTCAAAATTAGACATTTCTTCCACTTCTCCTGTCCTGTCGAACGACGACGGCTTGTTCGAACAGTTCTGTAGCGTGCGGCAACAGAGCCTGGAGCTTTGCGCGCCGCTTACCGCCGAAGACATGATGGTGCAGTCGTGCGCCGAAGCCAGCCCGGCGAAGTGGCATATCGCCCACACGACGTGGTTCTTTGAGACGTTCATCCTGCGCGAGTTCCTTCCCGGCTATCGCGAATATCACCCCGATTTCCTGTGGCTGCTGAACAGCTATTACAACTCCGTCTCGGACCATCCGGAAAAGAAGCTGCGTGCATCGTTCTCGCGTCCAGGACTCGATGCGATCCTTGAGTACCGCCAGCACGTCGAAGCGGCGATCGAGCGGCTCTTTGAGGCCGGGATGCCGGTCGAGGCGCAGGAGCGTCTGATTCTGGGCCTGAATCATGAGCAACAGCACACCGAACTGCTGGCCACCGATATCAAGCACGCCTTCTGGACAAACCCTCTGCATCCGCCGTATCGCGAAGAGGAGTTTTCCGCGGGCCCGGCTGCGCCGGCTATGGAGTGGGTCGACTATCCCGGCGGGCTGGTCGAGATCGGACATGCAGGCGAAGGCTTTGCCTTCGATAACGAATCACCGCGGCATAAGCAGTATTTGGAGCCGTTCCAGATGGCATCGCGTCCTGTCACCTGTGCCGAGTTTCTCGACTTCATGAACTGCGGCGGGTACGAGCGGCCGGAGCTCTGGCTTTCGGAAGGATGGGACACTGTGCAGGCGCAGCGTTGGTGCGCGCCGCTTTACTGGCATCGCGACTCATCGGGCGAGTGGAGCATCTTTACTCTGCGGGGGCGAATGGGGATGAACGAGCTGGCCGCGACCCCGGTCTGCAGCGTGAGCTATTTTGAGGCCGACGCGTTCGCGAACTGGGCGGGGAAGCGCCTGCCAACGGAGGCCGAGTGGGAGGTCGCCGCGGCCGAATTGCCGGTGCGGGGAAATCTGCTCGAGAGCGGCAGGCTGCATCCGGCGGTATGTGAAAATTCACGCACCGATGGTGCGAGTCGGAGCCAGATCCCCTCGAAGCCGCATCAGATGTTTGGGGACGTCTGGGAGTGGACCCGCAGCCCCTATATTGGCTATCCGGGGTACCGGCCGGTGGCCGGGGCGCTGGGTGAATATAACGGGAAATTTATGAGCAATCAGATGGTTTTGCGAGGAGGATCGATAGTGACGCCGGCGAGCCATATCCGCGCCAGCTACCGCAATTTTTTCCCATCCGCGACGCGCTGGCAGTTTTCCGGCATCCGGCTGGCCAACAGGGATTGAGGACCTCGGGAAGCGATTCCAACAACCATTATGCAAGCATTGACAGCATTTCCTCCGCTTACCGAAGCAGCAGGCACTCCTCTGGGAGCAGAGGTGTTGCGCGGACTCTCGGTCAAACCCAAAACGCTCAGTCCATGGCTCTTTTACGATGATGAAGGCTCGCGCCTCTTCGAGCTGATCACCGAACTGCCGGAATATTATGTGACCCGCTCAGAGCGGGAGATTTTTGCCGCTCATGCCGACGAAATCTTCTCCTCGGCAGGCGACGGCCATCTTTCCCTCTACGAGTTGGGGGCGGGGACAGCCACCAAGACCGGCCTGTTGCTGCGGGCAGCTGTGCGCAGACAGGGCACGGTTGACTATCACGCGATCGACATCTCGGCGTCGGCGCTTGCGGATGCGAAGCGGGGCCTCGGAGCCGACATTCCGGGAGTGTCTGTCGAGCCTGTGGTCGCCGACTATACCGACGGTCTCGCGAAATTGCCCTTAGGACCGCGCCGGCCGGGCGAACGCAGAATGTTCCTTTATATCGGGTCGAGCATCGGAAATTTCGACATCCCTTTTGCACTACGGATATTGCGCGATATTCGCCGTCAGCTCCTGCCCGGAGATATGCTGCTGCTTGGCGCGGACCTGGTGAAGGATCGCCAGACTTTGCTCCATGCGTATGACGACGCCGCTGGGGTCACGGCCGCGTTTAACAAGAACGTCCTGGTGAGAATCAATCGCGAGCTGGGCAGCAATTTCAATCCGCAACTGTTCCGCCATCGGGCCCGCTGGAACGAAGAGTGTTCGAGGATTGAGATGCACCTCGAGAGCCTGATTACCCAAATCGTCTTCGTCCCGGCGCTCGATATTCAAGTGCGACTCGCCAGGGCCGAGACAATTCACACCGAGAACAGTTACAAATTTACCGACGAGCAGATTGGCGGGTTGCTGGGGCGGGCAGGCTTCGTGATCGGGCAACGCTGGACGGACGGGCGCGAGTGGTTTGGCGAGTATCTTGCCCGTGCGGTTTGACCCTGCATATCTGCGTGGCAAAACGGTTTCGTAAGGACTGGCGCAATCGTCGGGCCATTCGGATCGAAGTCACAGATGGGCAGGTGTTTACGAATGTTCTCGATTTCCTCAATGCGGCTGGCCCCGGTCACCATCTGTTCATCTGCCATTGATCGTTCTTTTACACTCCGGCGGCTACTTTGAGGTCATGCGAAAAAACTATGCGACATTACTTTTGGGCCTGTTGACCGCAGTCTTCTTCTTCTTCCTCTCCAGTGGCAATATTTATGCGCAGTACGAAGATGGCAGCCTTGTGGGTACCATTCACGACGGCACCGGCGCCGCCGTCTCCGGCGCGACCGTGACGACCACCAATAACGCGACAGGTCTGGTCTCCAAGGCCACGACCAATGGCGAAGGGGACTATGAGTTTCCAGCGTTGAAGGTGGGCGTCTACACCATCTCCGCGAGCGCGACCGGTTTCGCAGACGCGGTTGCGAAGAACATCAGCATTTCGGTCGGCGCCCGCGCCCGCATCGATTTGACCGTTCAGGTGGGCTCGACGCAGAGTTCGGTCGAGGTTTCCGACGTGGCGCTCCAGCTGGAAACCGACTCCAGCGAGCGCGGCCAGACGATTACCGAGTATCAAACCGCGGCGCTGCCGCTGGTGAGCCGGAACTATTCCGACCTGCTGGGTTTGGTCACGGGCTCGCGCCAGGCCCCAACGTCGGCGACCACCAGCTCGATCAACAGCCTGACTCGCGCAGGATCTTACAACGTCAACGGACAACGCAGCATGTTTAACAACTTCCTGCTCGATGGCCTGGACAATAACGCCTACGGCGAGAGCAACCAGGGCTTCGACAATCAGATCATTGCCGTTCCGCCCGACTCCGTCGCCCAATGGCAGGTGGTGACCAACAACGAGACGGCGGAATATGGCCGGGCCTCTTCGGCAACGATCAACGTGGCCTCCGCGAGCGGAACGAACAGTTTTCATGCGTTGGCGTATGAGTTTATTCGTAACACCGCCCTCAACGCCGCCGGGTACTTCAAACCGACGTTGATTGGCAGCAGCGGCATCTCGGTGCCTTTCCAAAAGCCGACCTTCGACCGGAACCAGTTCGGCTTTAACTTCGGGGGGCCAATTCTCAAGAACAGGCTATTCTTCTTTCTCGATTACGAGGGCTTTCGCCAGGTACTGAAGCCGCTCAACGTCCTGACAGTTCCGACACAGAATGAGCTGAACGGGATTCTGGTTGTGCCGGTCAAGGACCCGTTGACGGGGACCGTTTATCCAGCTGGCCAGCCAATTCCAGGCGGGGTGATCAACCCTGTTTCGCAACAGATCATCGGGTTCTTCAAAGAGATTCAAGGCCTGCCGGTCAGCGGGGCGCCGACGACCGGTCTCGCTCAGGATGATTACGCCACGCTGGTCCCCTTCACGGACAACTCGGACAAGGGTGATCTGCGCCTGGACTGGCAGATAGGCGAAAAGGATTCGTCCTTTATAAGGATCAGCGATCGCAAGGAGACGGGAGTCAATTATCCCGCGCTGCCGCTTCCTCTCGACGGTCAAACCAATGGGACGATCCGGATCCTGGACCAGCAGATCGCCTTGGGCTATACGCACATATTCGACTCGAGCAAGATCCTCGACGCCCGTCTCGGACTCTCGCGCACCAAGGCCGGCAAATATTCGCTCTCGATCGGCAACGACGCAATCACCATCCCTGGTCTGCCGACGGTCGCGCAAGATCCTGTGGTGGCCGGCGGCCTGCCCTCCACGAGCATTACCGGGTTCACCGCCTTCGGGCGGCAAAGCACCAATCCGCAGTGGCAGGACCCAGCCTTGCTCGATCCCAAGGTGAATTTCACCTGGGTGAAGGGAAACCACTCGCTCAAGTTCGGCTATGAGTATGAGCACATCTGGATGGCTGTGAACGACAACAACCCTCTCTATGGCTCGTTCACTTTTGGCAAGGGATATAGTGCGGATGGATCGACGGTCTCCGATACCTACTGGGCCGACTTTCTTTTTGGAACGACCAGCGCCTACTCGCTGGCCAACTATTTTGTCGCGCACCTGCGCCAAAACCTGAACGGCGCCTACGCGCAAGACGACTGGAAGGTGAGTCCGCAGCTCACTCTGAATCTGGGCCTGCGCTGGGAGTATGGATCGCCCTACTCGGAAGAGCACCATTTCATCTCGAACTTCGATCCAAGCTCGCAAACTGTGCTCACGATCACGCCCGGAGCTGTGGCGGGCAACGGCATTACGCCTGTTTCACCCGGCGGCGTCTATGGCAAGACCTTAATGAATCCTGACCTGAACGACTGGGGACCACGGATCGGCTTTGCCTATGCGGCCACGCCAAGGACGGCTATCCACGGAGGCTATGGAATCAGCTACGTCCACTACACACGTGCTGGCTCAGGAGACATCCTCGCGATCAACGCGCCCCAGGCACAGTTCGTCGCCGTCAACCAGCCGACAACGATCACCGCCGCGAATATCTGCCCTCCCGGAGCACCCGCAACCAGTTGCTACGTTCCTTACAACGAGGGCTTTCCCGACGGGCTGGCCACAACCTTCAACCCGGCGACAGACAACATCACCTGGGTCCCTAAGAACACCCGCGACAGCTATGTGAACAACTTCTTCTTCGACGTTCAGCAGCAGCTTGCCAAGAACATTCTCTTCGACGTGGCCTACGTGGGTAATACCGGCGTCAAGCTGCAGGGCTTTCTCAATGGCAACCAAAAGAACCCCTCGCTGGGTTTTGCGCGGCCTTACGCCAATTGGCCCAGCGATATCACCGAAGGGCTGAACGGCTTCAAATCGAACTACAACTCGCTCCAGGCGCGATATGAGCAGCAGGCGATCGCGGGGCTAACGCTTCTCGACTCGTTCACATGGTCGCACTCCCTCGACAACGCCAGCGCCTCGCTCGAAGGCAACACGCCTTCGCCGCAGGACGGCAACAACATCTTTGCCGACTACTCGCAGTCGGACTATAACCTGCCGATCTCCAATATCGTTAGCCTGGTTTATGAGCTGCCGGTGGGTCGCGGCAAGCACTTCCTGGGCAACAGCAATGCCTTTGAAGATGCGATTGTCGGCGGCTGGCAGATCAGCGGCATCAGCACGATGCAGGCCGGTACGCCTTTCAACCTTACCTACACGCCTAACTCCGCCAACTCGGTCTCCACGCAAATCTCGGCGACCTACCGCGGCGCCAATGAATACCGGCCAAATGTCGTTCCGGGACAAAAACTGACCGAGCGCGTGAAGCTCGCCCATACCGGATACATTCAGTATGTCAATTACGGGGCGCTGGCTCTTCCGGCCACCAAGACTGGGGCCGGGGTTCTCCTCAGTCCGTTCGGCAACTCCACTCGCAACCCGGGCCGGACACCTGCCTACTACTCAAGCGATCTCGCTCTCAATAAGACGTTCAATACTCCGGTGGAGACCCTCAAGGTGCAGTTCCGCAGCGAGTTCTACAACATCTTCAATCACACCAACCTCTACTTGCCTTCGAGCGGACTCGGTGGCACCCTGGGTGGCGCTCCGTCAAGCGGCGGGACGATCACCAGTACTTTCGAACCACGCATCATCCAGTTTGGATTAAAGGTGATTTACTAGCGGCTATGAAACCTGGAAGAAGGCAGCGGTTTTCCGGCTGCCTTCTTCTTTTTTGAGCTGCATACTCGGATCGCCCTGAATGAGTGAAGATGGTTCATGGACTTCGAGGCCCACTGGGAGAAGATTTACCGAAGTAAATCCCCCCGCGAGACGAGCTGGTTTCAGCCTCATCTGCAAACATCGATCGAATGGATTACCCAGGCCGTGCCGGATCGATCCGCATGGGTCATCGATATTGGCGGGGGCGAATCTACGCTGGTCGATGACCTGCTAGCCAGCGGCTATCGCAACGTTACGGTCCTGGATATTGCCGCTGCAGCGATCGAGAAATCTCGGGAGCGCGTAGCTACCGCCGGCGAAGGCGTGGGTTGGATCGTTGGAGACGTCACACGAGTTTCTCTGCCTTCGCACGGCTACGATCTTTGGCATGATCGTGCGAGTTTTCATTTCCTCACCAAATCGAAGCAACGATCAGCCTACCTTAGCCAAATTAATCTGGCGCTGAAGCCTGGCGGGCACCTTGTGATGGCGGCCTTCGGGCCAGAGGGTCCGGAGAGGTGCAGCGGCCTTGTAACTCGGCGATACGATGCCAATTCGTTGCGCCTTGAGCTGGGGCCCGGGTTTACTCTCGTCAACAGCCGGCTGGTGGACCACGAAACGCCATTCGGAACAAACCAGCAATTTCTCTACTGTCATTTCATATTAGGTTCGGCTAGGGAATCTAACTGAGCATAACGCTGACGACCTCTCCCGCGTCGAGACACTCCCGATCGGGTGGCGCGACAAGGAAGCAGTTTGCAGAAGCGGTGCTGGCCAGATCTCCCGATCCATGCCACTCGACCGGGGTGACCTCGGGATCGAGTCCGCCGCTGAGAATGGCCGGGATGAAACGCGTGAGACCGGGTTTGTGACGCACTTCGGAGCCGAGCCTGGCCAGCGCGAAGCGGGGAACGGCCTTATCGTCGCCCGCCAGGGCGCAGAGCAGTGGATGCACATAGAGCGCAAAGGTGACCATCGTCGAGACCGGATTTCCGGGCAAGGCGAAGAAGTACTTCATGCCGCTGGCGTGGGGCAGGCGACCAAAGATAGCCGGCTTGCCGGGTTGAATGAGAGACCCGGTAAAAAAGAACTCAGCTCCCAAAGCGAGCAGGGCTTCGGCGGCAAAGTCGTATTTGCCCACCGAGACGCCACCGGTCAGGAGAAGCAGGTCGGAGTCCATGGCCATGCGAATCGCGGACTGCAGGTGGCCCGGGTCGTCCCGCACAAGCGGGAGACGGATGGGCTGCCCACCCGCGGCGCTGACCAGTGCGGCCAGCGAATAGCTGTTGGAGTTGCGAATCTGGTGGGGTAGCGGGGCGGTCTCGAGGTCGACCAGTTCATCGCCCGAGGCGAGAATGGAGACCCGCGGCGGCGCATATACATGGACGTTGGCGGCTCCGCAGGCGGCTGCGGCCGCTATGTGTGCGGGAACCAGGCGCGTGCCTGCGTAAAGCACAATGTCGCCTTTGCGGGCCTCGGCGCCGGTGGCAACGATGTTGTCGCCAGGTTGCGGCGGGTGTTTCTCGGCGCGGCCTTCGGTGAGGCGGATGGTCTCCGATTCGGCGTCGAAGTGAACGTGCTCGAACATCACGACGTGGTCGGCGCCGGCGGGTACAGGTGCGCCGGTCATGATTTCTACGGCGCCCCCTTGTGCGAGTTTGACGAGAGGAAATTCGATCGTGTCGCCGGCGCGAATCTGGCCGGTGACGGTCAGCGCCTGGCCGGATCGAAGCTCCGAGGCATAACAGGCGTACCCGTCGCGCGTGGAGCGGTCAAAGGGCGGCTGTTCGCGGTCGGCGAGCACGGGCCGGCCAAGGACGCGCCCGAGCGCATAAGGCAGGCCGAGAATTTCAGTCTTGCGCGGATACGCGAAACGAATCGAAGCCGCGTGATCGCGAACCAAAGTTGTAGCGTCAGAGAAGCTCAGGACGGGAGGAGTCGTATTTGTCGCCACACACTCATCTTAATGGGTATTCAGGCGCTCAGGAATCGCATCGCGACGGGAAAGCTTCGGCCCAGGGGCGCCGATTGCCATGCTCGTGCGGAGAAGCTCCGCACGAGCATGGCAAGCCGGCGTTACTTCTTGGCCTTGTAGCTGCTCTTGACGGTCTGGCCCATGCCTTCCAGTACCTGTTTAACCTCTGGAGCGAACGGTCCATCGGGCGCCAGTTCGAGATACTTCTGATAGGCCTCGACGCACCCCGGCGGGGCGACGATTTTCCCTGCCTTGTCGACCGTCGATTTGCCGACAAGGGCCTGCCCCTTCAGGTAGTAGGCAAGCGGTTTGTTTGGATCGGCGGCGATGGATTTGTCAGCGGCGGCGACGGTGGCGTCAGTGTTGCCGGTGCGGGACATGATGATGGCTTCGTTCTGGTAGTACATCCCGGCCTGAGGCGGATTGACTTTGGCGGCGGCCTCATAGGCGGCCTGTGCCTGGTCAACCTTCTTCAGGTTGGCGAACGATTCGCCGAGCGTGTTGCCGGCGCCACCCTGGACCTCAGGGTTGGGTTTCTTAGACGCCGCATCGAGCTCAATGGCTTTCTGGAGCGAGGTGACAGCGGCATCGTACTTCTTTAGACAGAACTGGGCGTTGCCGAGTTCGACCCAAAGAACGGAGGCGTCAGGCTTGGCTGCGGTGGCCTGAGTCATGAGCGTCTCGGACTCGGTGCATTCCTGCACATAGTCGTTGGGGGTTCCACCGTGCGACGTGCACGAGGCCGGGTCGGTAGTCCCGAGGATGGCGCCTCCGTTCGCGCTCACGCAGCTTCCCTTACGCCCTTTGGCGTTGTCTTCGCGCGCTTTGAGCAGAGTGGCGTTAAGGTTCTTGATGACCGAGTTTTCCTTCAGGGCAGAGGCGTTTTTCGCGCGGAGATCCTCGGCCTCCTTGCGCTGCTCGGGAGTCAGGGTTTTCATATACTCGGGGCGAGTCAGGTCGAAGTCCTGCAGGGTGTCGGCGCCGGCGACGATCTTCACCTCGGGGAACTGGTCCACGACTTTGTCGGCCGCGGTATTAGCCTGGCGAAGAAAGACAGTGTAGGTGCCGGGAGCGATTCCGCTACCCTTGTAGTCGCCGGTGGCATCCGTGGTGAAGGTGTATTTGGGGGTCTTGTCTCCCGGATTGGCCAAACCAATGGTCCCATCGGTGATGGCTACGCCCACTGTGTCCTGAACATGGCCGTGGATGCTGCCGGTCTGCTGCGACTGCTGGGCATGGAGTGATGCTGAAACTGCGAATAGCAGGGCCGCCGTAATTGTGGCCACCGGCGAAAGGTTCATTCTGCGCATTGGGTCTTCTCCTTCGAACTTCTCTCTAATCTCGTTCCGGCAGTTTCAAGAGACTGGCTGTTCGGCCAGTTTCCGGGTGCGGTAGGGGATTGGGTCGTCCACTCCGGCCTGGGCAAAGGCCCGCAGCCGCAGAGCACAGCTATCGCACACGCCGCAGGCCTCAACTTCGCCCGAATAGCATGACCACGTTAAATGGAGCGGCGCGGACAATTCAAGGCCAAGCTGAATGATCTCACTCTTTCGCATATGGATGAGCGGAGTGACAACTTCGATGTCTCCATCGCGGGTTCCAGTGCGGATTAGTTGCTGAAAGGCCTCATAGTAGGCCGGCCGGCAGTCGGGATACCCGGAGCTGTCCTGCTCGACGGCGCCGATGAGGACCTTTTTCGCGCCCAATACCTCCGCCCAACTGACCGCCGCGGAGAGAAAATGAGCGTTGCGGAAAGGAACGTAGGTAACGGGCACCGATTCGCCGATCGGCTCCGTGGCCGGGGCATCGGGAACGGCGATCGAGGCGTCGGTGAGCGCCGAACCGCCGATCTGGCGGAAAATGTCGATTTTCAGGGGGAAGAATTTGGCGAAATGGAGCGTCCCGGCGACCGCTTGAGCCGATTCCAGTTCGCGGCGCTCGGTTCGCTGGCCATAGCTGAAGTGCAGGGCGTAGGCCTCGTAGTCGCGGGCGGCGAGGGCGGCGCAGACGGCGGAATCCATGCCGCCGGAGAGGCAGACTACTGCGCGAGGACGGATGGGGGCATTGCCGCTCGAGAGAGACATCACTTTCTATCGTAACGCCCTGGCCGCCTGATCGCCGGGCATCGAATGCAGGATACGCGCACTCGCTCCACCGAACGGAGATATCTGCCTTGCCGCTCCGTATTTAGGATGGTGAGATGCTCCATATCCGACCCGCTGAACCTGCCGACGCTCCCTTGATTCTTGAGCTGATCCACGAACTAGCGACCTATGAGCGCGAGCCACATGCGGTCGTTGCAAGCGAGGACGACTTGCTTCGCGATGGATTTGGCGAGCGACCTCTCTTCCAATGCCTGATTGCTGAAGAGGAAGACATGCCGGTCGGATTTGCCTTTTATTTCTTCAACTACTCCACCTGGCGCGGCCGCCCTGGAATTCACCTTGAGGATTTGTTTGTTCGGCCTCCATTTCGCGGAAAGGGCATTGGCAAGGCGCTATTGGTCAAAGTTGCCGAGGTCGCTGTAGCGAACCAGTGTGCCCGTTTCCAGTGGGACGTGCTCGACTGGAACCAGCCGGCGATCGATTTTTACCATTCGCTTGGCGCGAAGTTCATGAGCGAATGGCGGATCATGCGGGTGAGCGGAGAGCAGTTGACGGCCCTGGCAGGCGGCCAGCCCATTCCGTCGCAACCGGCTATCGTTCTGCCGGAGCGATAAGCTTAGAGAATGTCCAGAATTAAAGTCATCGGTGGCGGCCTCGCCGGCCCGGAAGCGGCGCTGACTGCGGCAAGATTTGGCGTTGAAGTCGATCTCTTTGAGATGCGTCCGGTGAAGATGACTCCCGCGCATGAAACCGCCGAGTTTGGCGAGTTGGTCTGCTCAAATTCACTGAAATCGGAGAGCGAAAACACCGCTCCGTGGCTGCTTAAGCAGGAGATGCGGCGGGCTGGATCGGAGCTGCTCAAATGCGCCGATCTGAGCGCTGTCCCCGCCGGCCATGCGCTGGCGGTCGACCGCGTGGAGTTTTCGCGCCGGATTGCCGAGGCGATTGCGGGCGAGCGGCGTATTACCGTTCATCGCGAAGAGGTGACGGCGCTCGATCCTGAGGATGGCATCACAATACTGGCGAGCGGGCCGCTGACTTCGTCTGCGCTCTCGGCAGAGATAGCAAGGTTGACCGGAAGCGAACATCTGGCCTTTTACGATTCGATCAGCCCCATCGTCGAAGCCGACTCGATCGATATGGAGCGTGTCTACTTCGCCGCGCGCTGGGACAAAGGCACTGCCGACTACATCAACTGCCCAATGACGCGCGAGGAGTATGACGCTTTCTACGACGCGCTGATGGCCGCCGAGACCGTTCAGGAAAAGGAGTGGGAGAAGCTGGACTATTTCCAGGCCTGCCAACCGATCGAGCGGATCGCGCGGAGCGGGCGCGATACGCTTCGCTTCGGGCCGATGAAGCCGGTGGGGTTGCGGGATCCGCGGACAGGGAAGACTCCTCATGCGGTCGTGCAGCTGCGTTGCGAGAACCTGCGTGCTGACTCCTACAACCTGGTCGGCTTTCAAAACCACCTGAAGTATGGCGAGCAGGCGCGGATTTTACGAATGATCCCTGGCCTCGAAAAGGCGAAATTCCTACGCTACGGCCAGATCCATCGCAACACCTATATCAACGCGCCGACGGTAATGACCGAGCGGCTCTCGCTGCAGGCGTGGCCGAGGATCTTTGTTGCGGGGCAGTTGTCAGGGGTTGAAGGGTATACCGAATCGATCGCGACCGGCCTGTTGGCAGGCATCTATGCGGCTGCCGTAGCTGAGGGAATGGAACCAGCCCTGATTCCGCGCGAGACCGCGCTGGGCTCGCTGGTACATTACATTACTCATGCCGAGGCTAAACGGTTCCAGCCGGCGAACATCACCTTCGACCTTTTGCCATCGCTCGATGAGGGAACGCGGAAGAAGATTCGCGACAAGCGCGAACGCCACCGGCTGCAGTGTGAGAGTGCACTTACGGCTTTCGATTCATGGCTTGAGAAGATGAGGAGCGTGGCAGCCACTGCGGCGAAAGGCTCGAGAGCAGGAACCTGCTGCGGAATTTGATTCGCAAGTTCGGGCAATTGTCCCGGTGTATCTTGTTCGCATGACTTTATTCTCCCCGCTTGACGCGCTGGGGCCTGCGTTTCGCCGGACTCGCGAGGTGCTGGCCAGTCCCTTTCGGCTTGGTTTTTTTCTGAAGATTGCTTTGATTGGGGCGCTGACGCAGCCTGCCTTCTACTCGGCTACGGTCTCTTATCCGCTCCAAGGGGCGCAATTCGCGTTTGTGTTTGGGCACCGGGGACGGGGGCCGGCGATCCCCGGATATAGCAGCCAGTTCGCGGGTGTGGCGGGTGTTGCTGCTCTGGGGCTGTCGGTGATCGTAGTTATGGTCGTGATCGCCGTGGCGCTGTGGGTGCTCATGGCATATCTCTACTGCCGGCTGCGCTTCACTCTCTTCGATCTGGTCGTCTACAAGCGTGGACGGGTAGGACAGGCGTGGTCGGGATATGGACGCCAGAGCTGGCGCTACTTTGGGCTTGTCATTCTGGTCTCGCTCGCGTTTCTGGTGGTTGCGGTCCTCCTCATCGGTCCGGCGCTACTCAATGTCATTCGCGTGGTGCGCCCGCTGGCGGCCGCCGGGCCCAATGTAAATCCATTTGCGATGCTGGGCGCGATATTTCCCTTCCTGATAGCAATCTTTGCGGTCGCCGCTCTTTGGGCGGTGGTCGATTCGTTGATGCAGGACTTCCTGCTGCCGCCGATGGCCATCGACGATGCACCGCTGGAGTCGGCGTTTAAGCGTTTCTTTACCCTGGTCAAGACCAATTTTGGCTCGCTCGTGGTGTACGTTCTACTGCGGTTTGCCGTCGGCATAGGCCTGACCTGGATCCTCATGCTGATCTTCCTGGCCGGACTTATGATCGCCGGACTCGCCATCTTCGGCATTGGCACGGTGCTGTATCACGCATTGTGGGCGAGCACCGTCGGTGAGATCACCTGCGTGGCGCTGGCGATTCTCACTGGGCTGATCGTGGTCCTGGTCTACATCCTGGCGATTATTGCGATCTACGGCACCGCGGCGGTCTTCAAACAGTCCTATGCTGTGTACTTCTTCGGCGGACGATATCCGGCGCTGGGCGACCGGTTGGAACCGCCTCCGACGGCCATCGAGTATGCGGAACCTCCACGCTTGCCGCCAGCGACGCCACCCTCATCGGGAATGCCTCCTTTGGAAGAAGCTCCGCCGGTCTGGTAGGTCGGCCTTCAGTCTGCGCCTTTTTGATTCCTGGCGCGGACTTTGAACCAGATGGGCGAGCCTTCGAAGCCGAAAGCGGCCCGGACCTGGTTCTCGAGGAAGCGTTCGAAGGAGAAATGCAGTTTCACCAGGCGATTCGCAAACAAGATAAAAGTCGGCGGCGCGACCGCGGCCTGGGTCATGTAGTAGATGCGAATCTTCTGTGCCATCGGGACGCTGGCGCGCTGGAAGTCGATCTTCTCAAGGAAGCGATTCATCTGTCCGGTGGTGACGCGCTTGCGGCGCTCCTTTGCGACGTGGTGGGTGACTTCGAGCACCTTCTTCAGGTTATTGCCGCGCGATGCGGAGATGAAGATGAGCGGCGCGTAGTGAAGATACTTCAGCGCGTGGCGCACCTGCTCCTCAAAGACATTTTTGTCGGCGGGCGGCTTGCCGTCTGTGCGCGCGGTTGTGACTAGATCCCATTTGTTGATGACGATGACGATGGAGCGCCCGCTCTCGTGGGCGTATCCGCCAATAGTGGCGTCGGCGGCGGTGACTCCTTCCTGCGCGTCTATGACCAGAAGGGCGACGTCGGCGGCTTCGAGATGGCGCCGGGCCATGACGACGGAAAGCTTCTCGGCCATTTCGTGGGTCTTGCCCTTGCGCCGGATTCCTGCGGTGTCGACGATGCGGAAGCGATCGCCCTGATAATCGATGACCTCGTCAACGGCGTCACGGGTGGTTCCCGCGATGGGCGAGACGATGGCACGATTGGTGCCGGTGAGGGCGTTGAGCAGGGTGGACTTGCCTACGTTGGGGCGGCCGATGATGGCGACCTTGGTCTCGAACTGCTCGAATTCGCCGTGAGTGCGGTGAAGGTCGCGGTTGGGGTCGTCTTCCGCGGAGATTTCTTCATCCGCAATGTCCACTGCAGGCGGTTCGGCAACCGGCAGCGCCTCGAAGATCGCGTCGAGCAGGTCTCCGATGCCTAACGAATGTTCGGCGGAGATGGGGAAAATCGTCTTGAAGCCGAGGCGGCGGTAGTTCTGGGCCTGGGCGTTGAGCTGTTCGGTGTCGATCTTATTGACCGCGAGCATGATCGGCTTTCCGCCGCGCAGAAGGTGTTTGGCGAGATCATAGTCTGGTGCGGTGAGCTCCGTGCGGCCATCGACGACCATGACGATGACCTCGGCCTCATCGAGCGCCACACGGGCCTGGCGGTAGATCTCGGACGGGATCAGGGCTTCGTCGTCGGGGACGATGCCGCCGGTGTCGACGATGCGGGCGACGCGGCCGTCCCAGCGGACCTCGCCGTAAATACGGTCGCGGGTGATGCCGGGTTCGTCGCCGACGATGGAGCGGCGGGTTTCGGTGAGCTTGTTGAAGAAGGTGGATTTGCCAACGTTGGGGCGTCCGCAGATCGCGAAGAGGGGTTCGTGGTCGTGGGTGCCAGCTTTTTCAACGTCCTGGCGCGGGCTTTACGCACTCTCGCTGGCGTCGGCGCGGCGAAGGCCAGGTCGGCAGCGGCATGAGTGGTTGCGACCTCAGATTCCGGCCTGACTGGACGCTTACGGCGGGCTGACTTGGTGAGGAACCTTACCGGCTTGGCTTCAGCGACTTCGCGTGGAGCGCGCTTTCTTGGGCGTGCGGCGCGGCGTGACCTCGGCGGACGGCCTTTTCTTTGGCGGCTACTTTGCGGGCGGTCTTCTTCGCGCCGTCGCGGTTTCTCTTGACTGCTTTCAATGGTTCAACCTATTCAATGGTACAGATACCTCGATGAAACTGCCGGGAGTTGCGCATTACGGCCGCAACACTGGGTCTGTATATTGCCTTCAAGATTTTCCATTGGGCGTTGCCGATCACTACGATGGCGATCATCCGCGTCGTGAAATTTTGTTGATAGCGCATATTCTTGTCGGCGGTGACGAACACCTCGAACCCCGCTGACTCCGCTGCGCTGAGCAGGTCCCCATTCGAAAGCCGGTTCCATCCCAATTCTTTGGCCTCAGTTACAACATGAGACTTGAGTCGAAAACGCAGCGGAGCCGGTGTGCTGTGGTCAAAGAGAACGCGCATCGACTAACTGTCTCGTTTCCTGAGCACGCCGTGCGGGCGGATCGAGCTGCGAGCTGCGAATTCAAGAACGGCGATGATCTGCTCCCGGCTCACGCGGAACCAGTCCATGATCTCGCTCGATGGTCGCGCCTGATTCGAGGTTTTCGAAAACGATCGAGACTGGCAGACGCGTGTCACGGAAGACCCATGCACCGCTGACCTTGCCGGGGACGCTTTCAACGGCTGGGCATTGGGACCAATCTAAAGCTGCCATGTTCCTACTCCTTGTCGCTCTCTCTGGTGTCTGGAGCTAGTGTCGCAGGTTTGCGAAAGGCATCCTGTCATAGACATTCTCGAACGCTACGAAGCGATTCTCGGTTCATTCACTATTATAGGGATTAGCGCCCAGCCCACGAAAGCTTCCTCGTTGCCGACGATCCCCCACTACAACCGCTCTGCCCTCGCTCTACGACTTCTTTGCGCCTGGCGGCCTTTTGTCGCGTTCTTCGTTGCCCTACGAGTTTCGCAAAGGGCAGTTGGAGATGGCGCAGGCGGTCGAGCGGGCACTCGACGAGAAGAGCCATCTGATCGTCGAGGCTGGCACCGGCACCGGCAAGACGCTGGCTTATCTGCTTCCTGCTCTGCGCTCTGGGCAGCGGGTGATCATCTCTACCGGCACCAAGAACCTGCAGGAGCAGCTCTTCTTCAAAGACGTTCCGTTTCTCGAATCGCTGCTTGGGCCGTTGAGCGTTTGCTACATGAAAGGGCGAGCGAACTATCTTTGCCGCCACAAGCTGTATTCGCTGACGAAGCAGCCGATCCTCAATGGGCTGGAAGAGATCAGCCAGTACAACGCCATCGCCGAGTGGGAGAAGACTACGGAAACTGGCGACCGCGCGGAGATCGATGAGCTACCCGAGTCGAGTCCGCTGTGGGCGAAGCTCGATGCGCGGAGCGAGGCTTGTTTAGGCACGTCGTGTCCGGATTATGAGCGCTGCTTCATCACCGAGATGCGGCGCAAGGCGCAGGAGAGCGACGTCATCATCGTCAACCATCATCTCTTCTTCGCCGATCTGGCGGTGAAGCAGCAGGCGCAGAACGCTCCCGATGCCGGCGTGTTGCCCGATGCTGCGGTGGTGATCTTCGATGAGGCGCATGAGCTGGAGGATGTGGCGTCGAGCTACTTCGGCATCAGCGTGAGCAATGTGAAGTTCGAGGAGCTGGTTCGCGATCTTGAGATCACGCTGCGGACCAAGCAGTCGCTGGGCGGATCGGTGCAGGCTGCGGGCCAGACGCTGCGCGAACGGGCGCGGATGCTGTTTGCGGTGCTGCCAATTGGCACGGGTTATGGAGAAGTCGGCGATGGGCGGATGGCTTTTGAGGGCCGCGAGGAATTTCTCGAGGCGCAGGGCGATGTTTATCTCGGCGTGATGAATGCACTGCATCGACTTGAGGGTGAATTGGAACGGCTTCGCGGAGTCGAAGAGGCTGCGGCGCTGCGCAAGCGCACGGCGGGGATTCGCGAGCAGCTGAAGTTCCTGCTTGAGGCTGACAGCAACAACACCGTCTTCTGGATTGAGCGGCGGCAAGGACGAGGGCGCGACGGCGGGCGGAATACTTTTCTCCAGGCGACGCCCATCGACATCTCCGAATTACTGAGCGAAGTGCTGTTCGAGAACTTTTCAACCGTGGTGCTGACCTCGGCGACGATGACGGTGCAGAATGGCTTTGCCCATCTGCGCAATCGGCTGGGGATGCGGGACGGTAAGGAACTGGTCGTTCCGTCTCACTTCAAGTATGACAAGCAGGCCATTCTTTATCTGCCGACGGAGATGCCCGATCCTCGCGAGGCCGGATTTCAGGATGCCGCGGTGAAGCGTATTCGGCAGGTGCTGGAGATTACTAAGGGCCGCGCTTTCTGCCTTTTTACCAGCTATAGCCAGATGCGCGACCTCTATGAGCGGCTGCTGGCGGAATTGAGTTTTCCTCTGTTGCTGCAAGGGGACGCGCCGCGCAAGGCGCTGCTCGAGGAGTTTCGCGAGACGCCGAACGCGGTGCTCTTTGGCACTTCGAGTTTCTGGCAGGGGGTGGATGTGCAGGGCGAAGCGCTGAGCTGCGTGATCGTCGATCGCCTGCCCTTCGCGGTGCCCAGCGACCCGGTAGTTGCGGCGCGAATGAAGGCGATCGAGGCCAGTGGCGGTGCGCCGTTCTTTGAGTACCAGGTGCCTTCAGCGGTGATTACGCTTGAAGCAGGGGTTTGGGCGATTGATCCGGTCGCTTGAAGATCGCGGCGTGCTGATGCTGCTCGATCCGCGAATTCAAAGACAGCGCTATGGTAGAGTCTTCCTCGAAAGCCTGCCGCCTTATCGCGTGACCAATGATATTGGCGTTGTGGAAGAGTTCTTCAACGCCCGCTGATCTTTGAGGAAGCACGAAATGATATTGAAAACGTGGAGACAGTCTTCAAGGACGGCCTCGGTTATGATCCGGCGAAATTGACGCAATCGGTGCATGGTTTAGTGGGGCTTCGCTAGCGAACACGCGGTCACGCGCCGCTGATAGCATCGAAGCGGGACTATGTCGCGCAACCTCTACATTCTCGGCGGAACGCTGTTTGTTTTTGCGCTGATTTCCTTTGGCATGATGTTCATTACTGGCCCCTACCAGATCGGATTGCCGGGAAACGGCTCTTTGTGGAAGATGATTGGCCTGTTCCTGCTGTTGCTTTCGCTGTTGTCAGTCTTCGCGGGGGTCATGACGAACATGTTCGAGCAGGTCGAGCGCCGGGCCGCCGAGCGGGAGCGGATCCGCGGGAAACATCGCGGATAGTCCGAGAAGGGAAGTCGAACTGCCTTTCCTTCCGCTAACTCGCGGAAGGAAAGGCACATGATTTCTTACTTGGGTTGAGGCACGACGCGCAGGTAGGGCTTGACCGTCTTCCAGCCATCGGGATATTTGGCTTTTGCCTCTTCTTCCGAAACTGAAGGCAGGATGATCACGTCGTCGCCCTGCTTCCAATTGGCCGGGGTGGCGACCTTGTGCTTCGCCGTCAGCTGCATGGAATCGAGCACGCGAAGGATCTCGGGGAAATTGCGTCCGGTGGACATGGGATAGCTCAATTGCAGCTTGATGCGCTTGTCAGGGCCAATGATGAAGACGGTGCGGACAGTGGCGTTGTTGGCCGCCGTGCGTCCCTCGGAGGTATCGCCGGAGTCGGCGGGGAGCATGTCGTAGAGCTTGGCGACCTTCAATTCCGGGTCGCCGATCATGGGATAGTTCACCGCGAAACCCTGCGTCTCCTCAATGTCGACGGCCCATTTACCGTGGCTCGAGACAGGATCGACGCTAAGTCCGACCACCTTGGTGTTGCGCTTCTGAAATTCGGGATAGAGGCTCGCCACGCTGCCAAGCTCAGTGGTGCAAACGGGAGTGAAATCCTTGGGGTGGGAAAACAGCACCGCCCAGCCGTCTCCGATCCACTCATGAAAATTGATGGTTCCCTGGGTGGTCTCGGCCGTAAAGTCGGGGGCAATGTCGTTAATGCGTAAGGACATGGTCTTTCTCCTGAAATCGGTTGGTTCTGGATGTGCGGTCATCGCCGCAGGTGCGGCTTGGCGTTGAGCATGACGCGCCTTGCCACTCCGAAGTCTAATGCAATCCTGGCATTTACTGAACGGGACGACATCGATGGCCGGTGCGGACCATTTCAGGTCCTGTGGCGAGCAAGACCGTTCTCCGTGGGGGAGGTGGCTTGCCCGCTCTGGTTCGGGAATTTCCATAAGATCCGTCATCAGGTTGTCGGGCGCGGCTTGGTTGCCAGGAACTGAATCGCGACCGCGTTTCCGTTGGGATCCACGAGACCCGGATTGATGGTCTTCGTCTCGGTGAGGCTAGGCACATCAATGAAATGGACAAGATTATCGCCAGCGGTTCCCACGAAGAAGACCGTGTTGTCGGGACTGAAGGCCCCGGCCAGCGGAGCGGTCGCGGTGCCGGAGAGCTTCACCGTACTCAATGTGCCAGCCTCCCCAAACGTAGAAGCGATCGTATAAGCGGGCAAGAGCGGGCTTGCTGTACCGGTGGGCGCAGTGTAGGTCACGAAAGCAATCGACGAGTCGGGCGAAGCGACGACCTGGTCAATTGAAGCTGCGGTCACCGGCAGCGTCTGCGCGGGCAGAGCTGTGGTCTGGAAGATGAGGCCGGAAGATGTGCTTGGAGCCGGGCGCAAACAGGTACCGGTCGGATCTCCGGGAGTGTTCTCAACTGGAACCCCCGGGGTGTCGGCATTACCCAGGTAAATATCGCTGAGGGTGGTGGTATTTGCGCCAAGGATGTGGACACGGTCGGTGGTCGCGGTGATATGGTCCGTGGCCGGCAGGACGGTCCCCGGGGCCAGCGCGCCAGGGTAATATATGACCGGACTGGTGGTCGTATTCGGGCAGAAGCCGTAAGCGCTCGAGAGGTTCGGGCCGGTCAGGAAGACGCCTTCCGACGGGATGGTGACCGCTACATCCGGCGAACAGAAGGGTGTAAACGGCGTAGTGGTGCTGGTGTAGTCGTTGTTGTTCAGGTTGCAGCCGGCGCCGGTCTGAGTAGGTAGATTTGGGTAGACGCTCCATCCGGTGAGGTTGTTGTGGATGTAAAGGGAATTCGGCCCGGTGATATAGAGGGTCTGGCCGTCGGGGCTGTACTGGGCGCGAGTCGCAAGTCCGCCGATCGTTGTATGCCCGCCCGAGGAGACGGTGTAGATGTAGATGACCTGGCGTACCTGGTCGCCGATGACGACAGTGGTCGAGTCGGGCGAGACCGCAAGTACGACCCCGGGGACGGTAGTGTCTTCTTTGGTGAGTGAATTATTCGTGGCGTTGAAGACCATCAGCTCACGATAATTTCCGAAGTAGAGATTGGTGCCCGCCGGGTCGAGGAGCATTGAGTTTGGAATATAGGGCAGCTTGGTAGGGGAACCGATCGTTCCGGTTGTGAGGTCGACCGCCTCGAAGAAGTCCGATTGCGGGCTGGCCATCCAGAGATAAGTGCTGGTACGACCGGTGGAGGTGAGACGCACCGAGTTGCTGGCAATGGGCAGTCCGGTGCCGATCTGGCCGATCTGGGTGATCAGCGAGGGGTTGCAGCTTGGCGGGTTGCAAACCGCGGTGATCGCCGCCGTCTGCGGATAAGTGGTCGAGACCGCTCCGGTGGCGCCGACGGAGATTTCCAGCGGGCTTGTCGAGGAGTAGTTGAGCCCAAGCAAGCTGATCTGGTTGCCCTGGGTGTCGGTGACGATCGTAGTCAAGGGCACATTTGTACCCGGCGTGACGGTGCCAACCGTGCCGTTATCGGTGCTGGGAATGGTGCTCGGGATCTGGAGCTGAATACTCGCCGGCGGGCAGGTATAGAGATTTCCCGCCGTCGAGCTGACATTGGCGATGGCCGCAGTAATCGCAGTTGACCCTGGCTGGTGGGCCGTCGCCACGCCATACTGATCGATCGTGGCGATGGCCGCGCTTACGGGGGTATAGGTGAAATGGCCCAGGTTGACGGAGCAGTCAGGCACGCCATAGGTATTTCCCGCCGGAGCGCAGAATGGGGTGGTGCTGGTCGAGACAAAGGCAATGGCATCCAGTTGTGAGGTCTGGTTCTGCGAGAGGCAGCCCTGATAGCCGGGATCGCCGGTTGTAGGTGAAGCGACCGATAACTGAATTGTGGTCACCGAGGGATGCACCCACACGGGAACGGTGTTGCTGGTGACTCCGTCGGCCGAGGCGGTCATTTGGATCTCGCACGTGGTCGTGCCGGCTCCGGTGCAGCCCGCGGCGACCGCAGCCGGGGTGGGGGCGGTGCAGATTGTATAGTCGGGAATGCCTCCTGGGCTGTGGCGGTTCCAGGTGCCGCCGCAAAGTGTACCGGTCGTCGGGTTTACGTCGACCAGATTCAGGTTGGTTGAGCCGTAGGCATAGGAGGCGACGGATTCGGCGCCGCCATTGCAATTCGTTGCAGCGGGTGCCCCAAGCTGGCCGGTCTGGCCGAAGGCGAGCGAGATGCCGGTGGTGTTTCCGGGAAGGTTAATCGCGGCGACCTGGTCGGTCTTCAGTCCGTAACCATAACCGGTCTTGTTGCAGTAATTGTTGGGATTTGTTCCTTTGCAGCCTGCGATCGAAAAACCTACTGGAAGGGAAAACACTAGCAAAACACTCAAAATCACGAACTGCTTCATGAAACCTCCCCGTCCAGGCAGACTCGCAGCGTTGGACGGTCACACCACTTTGAACGTAATCCTGAGTGTAAAAGGTGGAGAGGGCTGAAGCAACTATTCGGCTTGGCGTTTGTGGTGCATTCGTTCAGCGGGGAATGCCGGGCACGAGTTCGCGTGACATCTCAGCGCTAATGTCGCGGCTGTCTGCCCCCAGGGAACCCTCATGGCGTGCTAAAGAAGGCTGTCCGATTGTGAACAGGCAAACGCCGTTTACGGACAGAGGCGTGTTGTCCGCTTTTGCTTAAGTCCTTTATTGCAAGCCATACAGTCACGGCGGAACTGGAGGGCAGCATGCTGTCGTATACCAAACTGGCGTCCAAGATTAAGGGACAAGGATTAAGGGACAAGCTTGCGAGGGGGACGAATGCTGGCGGATTTACGCGACGCGGTACGGCAACTACGAAAAGCTCCAGGGTTTACGGCGACGGCGGTGATTACGCTGGCGCTGGGGATTGGCGCGACCACGGCGATCTTTTCGCTGGTGCAGCAAGTGATGCTGAAGTCGTTGCCGGTAGCGAAGCCGGAGGAGTTGTGGCGGATTGGCGATAAGATTCGCTGCTGCAACTGGGGCGGGTACACGCAGGGCGAGGATGGGGATTTTTCGCTCTTCTCCTGGGAGATGTACAAGAACTTTCGCGCGCATACGCCGGAGTTCAGTGACCTGGCGGCGTTGCAGGCAGGCAATGCGCCGTTGGGCGTTCGCAAAGAGGGATCGCAGGCGCAGGCGGACACTCGGAATGGCGAGTACGTGTCGGGGAATTTCTTCCGGACCCTCGGAGTGCAGCCATGGATAGGCCGGTTGATGACGGACGCGGACGACGTCGAAGGCGCGCCGCCGGTCGCGGTGATGAGCTTCCACATATGGCAGGAGAAGTATGGCTCCGATCCCTCGGTCGTTGGCACGAGCTATCAGATCAATGGACATCCCTTTACCGTCATTGGCGTTGGGCCTCCGGGGTTCTACGGCGCTAAGCTTGCCGGTGGGGGCATGCCGGATATCTGGCTGCCGCTCACTGCCGAGCTGATTATTGACGGGGAGACGGCGCGGTTGAAGCGGCCGCAAGGCAACTTCCTGGACCTGCTGGGGAGGGTGAAGCCGGGGGTGAATCCGCAAACGCTTGAGGCGAAGCTGCGCGTGGAGTTTCACGATTGGCTGGCCAGCCACGTGCCGGACATGGAGCCGGGCGAGAAGCAGCTCTGGCAGCAGCAGACGCTGCATGTGATTCCGGGCGGCGCGGGCGTGGCGGCAATGAAAGATCAGTATGAGGCAGGTCTGAAGCTGTTGCTTGCGGTCGCGGGCTGCGTGTTGCTGGTGGCCTGCGGCAACCTGGCGAACCTGATGTTGGCGCGCGGGTTGAAGGACCGCGGGCAGACATCGGTGCGGGTTGCGCTGGGCGCGTCGCGGCAGCGGCTGGTGCGCAAGGCGCTGGTGGAATGTGTGACGCTGGCGATGATTGGCGGGGCGCTGGGCATCGCCGTTGCGTATGCGGGAACACGGCTGATTCTGTATCTCGCCTTCGAAATCGGAGGCGGGAACACTTATGTGCCGATCCACGCGGCTCCGTCGTTGCCGGTGCTATTTTTCGCACTGGGCATCTCGGTATTGACTGGAGTGGTTTTTGGAATTGCACCATCGTGGGTTACTTCGCATGCCGACCCGGTGGAGGCGTTGCGCGGGGCGCATCGTTCTGTGGGCGGACGGAGGTCGTGGGCGCAGAAATCGCTGGTGATAGGGCAGGCGGCGATGTCGCTGGTGCTGATCTCAACCGCAGCGCTGCTCGCCCAAAGCCTGAGAAACCTGGAGCACCAGGATTTCGGATTCGAGACCCAGGGGCGGTATATCGCGTCGATCAATCCAATGTTGGGCAACTACAAACCCGAGCAAATGGAACCGATGTTTCGCCAGATCGACGACCGGCTGCGGCAGATTCCCGGCGTGCGAATGGTTGCGCCGGTGCTCTATGCGCCGATGACCGGCGATAGCTGGAACGACGGCGTTCGCATCGAAGGCAGGCCGGAACCGCCGGCCAAAGAAGACACTGGCGCCGGGTGGGCACGAGTGATGCCGGGGTTCTTCGAGACCATCGGGGCGAAGATGGTACTGGGCCGGCCCCTCTCTGATGAGGACACGGCAGCGACGCGAAAGGTGGCCCTTGTCAATGAAGCGTTTGCGAAGAAGTTCTTCAAGGGGCAAAATCCGATCGGGCAACATTTCGGGCCCGACAAGATGAAGTACTCCTCCCAATACGAGATCGTTGGGGTCGTCAGAGACATGCGTTACATGACTTACGACTACAAGGATCCGATAGGCGCGATGTTCTGGGTCCCCGAGGCGCAGACGGTTCAATATGACGACCCGGCTTATACCGCCGGCGAAATCTGGTCACACTATTTGTACAACATCGTGATCTGGGCACCGGGCGACCCGCCGGGTATGGAAGACAAGGTGCGGAAGGTGCTGGCAAGCGTCGATCCGAACCTGGTGCTTTATGAGGTCGATCCCTATAGCAACGTGCTGAGCAACGACTTCCAGCAGGAGAACATGATTGCGACGCTGACTTCGCTGTTGGGCGTGCTGGGACTGGTTCTGGCGGCGGTCGGCCTCTACGGGGTGATGGCGTATTCTGTCGAGCAGCGCACGAGCGAGATCGGATTGCGGATGGCCCTGGGTGCTGACCGCGGCAGCGTGGTCAAGATGGTACTGCACGGCGCATTTTCTCAGGTGGGCATCGGGCTGGCGCTGGGGATTCCGCTGGCTATCGGCGCGGGTAAGCTGATCACCGATCAGCTCTTTGGCGTGAAGCCCTGGGACCCGGTCATGCTGGCGATTGCCACGTTGTCGCTTGGCGTGGCGGCGCTGATTGCTACGGTGATTCCGGCGCGTCGGGCCGCGGGCGTGGAGCCGATGGTAGCGCTGCGCAACGAGTGATCATCACTTCGGCATGTCAGGACAGACAAATTCTTTGTCGATTGCAGTTAGGGTCAGCTCGCGAACTTCGTGATTGCCCAAGGCTATGGTTTGCCGAAGGTGCAAGTTGCTGCTCGTCAGGCTGAGAATCTTGGCGGTAAAGGCAACGCGGCCATCTTCGGTCACGTCGATCGTGCCGGGACTCTTGGGGTCGGCTTTCCAGGTGGCGATACGGTAGGTTTCGACGCAAGATGTCTCGAGCAGCGTGCCGTTGCGGAGGAAGATGTAGATGCTGCCGGAGTTTGGGTAAGGCGTCGCACTGGTGATGCGCCAGATGTTGGCGAAGAGCGGAGCGAGGGCTCTTTGCGAGGCTGCGGCGCCGTTCGCAGTTTGAGCGAGAATCGAACTCGTCGAGAGAAGTAAAGCGACAAGAATTTGACGAGCCATCCGGATCTCCCCCGTGAAAACCCAGGTCACAAGAGCCAGATCCCGGGCGCCGTCGTTGTTTAGTTAGCGGGCATGTATTTCTGGAACCACGCCAGAGCGCGGGCGATGACGTCGCGCTGATGTTCGGGGTCGACGAAGTGGTGGCCTTCGTTTGGATACACAACCAGTTGCGTCGGGACATGTTGCGCCTTGAGCGCGTGCCAGAACTCGAAGGACTGGGGTGCGGGGCACTCCCCATCGCGATCGCCGACTACCGCGAGCGTGGGTGTCTTCACCTTGTGGATGTAATTGATCGCAGACATCCTGGCGTAGACGCCGGGATCGTCATAAACCGAGGCGCCCATGAACGGGATCATCCACTGATCGATGGAGTTCTCACCGTAATAACTCTGCCAGTCAGAGATGCCGGCTCCGGCGACGGCGGCGCTGAAGCGGTTGGTCTGGGTGACGGCGAACATGGTCATGAATCCGCCATAGGACCAACCGGTGAGGCCGACGCGCTCGGGATCGATATTGTGTGACTTGGTTACGCCATCGACTCCCGCGAGAATGTCGCGAAGATCTCCATAGCCGAAGTCTTTGCGGTTGGCCTGGGTGAAGGCTTCGCCCTGGCCGTAGCTGCCTCGCGGGTTAGGCATGAGGACGAAGTAGCCGAGGGCGGCAAAGGGAACCGGGCCGTAGCCGACGTAGGGCCAGTGGGGGAGCGTTGCGGAAGATGGGCCTCCGTGGACGTAGACGATGAGCGGGTATTTCTTAGCCGGGTCGTAGTTGGCGGGGTAGAGGAGCCAGCCTTGGACGTTGAAGTCTTTCAGGTCGCTGCTGGGTGGGATGGTCGGCGAGGGCTGGACGGCGCTGGTCCAGGTGACGGACTCGGCTTTGCCCCAGGCGGGCTTGAGATTGTCGTTGTAGTGGGTGATCTGCTTCCAAGAGTCCTGCTCCGACTCAACCCCGGCTTGAAAGACCATGACTGCGGGTGGCTTAGCGAACGAGACTCCGACGAAAGCGAAGCTATCGTTGTCTTCCGCGGGCCTTTTAGCAAAGGAGAGGCTGCCTTCGAGACGCCCGTCTCCAATGCTTTGGGCGAGCCGAAAAAGCGGTGTAGCCGAAGCGGGAGAGGACAGGCTTACTTGGCTGTAGGCGGTTTCGCCGCCAACTATTTCGGTGAAGCCGATCGCGCCATCCGACAACCAATGGATCCAGATTGGGGTGCTGGCCAAATTTGGAGTGACGTTGCGTGGTTCGCCTCCGGCGGCGGCCGTGACATAGATATCGCCGCCGGTTGCTCCTTGATCGGACATGAGTCCACCGATGAATGCAATTTCCTTGCCGTCAGGCGACCAGCGCGGAACTGCGATCTGCAATCCATGGAGCGGGCCGGGCGTCTCCACAGGATCAAGCAGCGTCGTCGGCACGTCGCTGCTCAGGTGCTGGATGTAAAGTTTGGCGACCCACCAATTGTTTTCGCCGGGAGGTGGAGCGGCAATGTAGGCGAGTTCATCGGAGCTAGGCGACCAATCGAATTCATAGGCATAGAGAGTGGGAGGAGTGATCTGGCGGAGTTGTCCGCCGGCGACATCAGCCTCGGCAACGCGCTTGATTTCGAGTCCCTCTTCGCCGATGACTCCGGCAGGCGGTTTTTCGGCGGCGAGCGGGCTGGCGCGGCGGGTGGCTCCCTCAACGTAAAGAAAACCAATCTGCTTGCCGTCCGGTGAAAAAGCTGGCGCTTCGGGAATTCCGTGCAGATGAGTGAGGCGGCGCGGCGCCGTCCGGGATCCAGGCTCAGCGAGATAGAAGTCGGACTGCCCGCCGCCTCCGCAGTCGGAGAGAAAGACCAGAGACTTCGAGTCGGGCGACCAGGCGATGCTGCCTTCCTCGCAGAGCGCGCCCTTAGACCCTGCGGTAATGCGCGTAGTCTTGTCCGGCGCGGCCACCGGGGCGACCTCGAGCTCGCTGCCGCTGCGCTTGCCGCCCTCTTCGCCCGACACTACCCAGGCGATCATCTTGCCGTCCGGAGAGAGTGCGGTCTGATAGATGCCGCGGACCTTGCCGAGATCGGTAAGCACGGAGTCGATGCGCGGGTCGCGGGCGGACGCATCCGGAGTTTGCGCAGGGAGGTTCGGTACCATCGGCGCGAAGAGGAGCGCAGCGGCAAATACGAGGGCATTTCGTGCGAATTTAGGCATTGCAGAGGATGGTAGCAGCGATGGGCGCGAGGTTCCATAACAGTCTGACGAGGCGCTAAAAATCTCGTGCATTTGCAGTTGAGTGCGCGAATCCCGCCAAACTACGGGAGTTCGCGCAGTTTGCTTGACCCCGGGGTAGGTACTTGGTATCTTTATCTAGTTCCGCGAGACAGCTCTTGCCGGATATTTTCTGGCCGGAGCGTTTGTTTGTGTCCGCAGAAAGTCTCAATCTGGTCTATACTATTTGAAGGTGTTTTGCCTGATTCGATATAGATCGTAGTTGTGCCTCTCTGGGGCCTTCCCTGAAAGACCATCATTCGGAAACGAATAAAGTCTAAAGGCGAATCGCATAGGAGCCTGCGCCACCTTCCACCTGGGAAGGCTATGCAGGCCGGAACCACCGAAACGGAGTCGGCTTTCCCGAGTTACTTGCGAGGAAGCGCTCGGCCACCGTCGTGGTTTTAGTTCATAGAGTTGAGTAAGGCTGCCCTGCGCAGAATTACTTGCGTGGCAGAAATTGGTTTTGGGGCATTCAGGGCATCTTGCGGGCGAGTTTCCGCAACGTCCTGAAAATTGCCTGCGTGGGAATGCGCGAGTTTCACAGGGTTTGAGGAGTCAGGTTTGCCGACATTTAGCCAGTTAGTCAGGAAGGGCCGCACTGCGCCGAGGTACAAGACGGCGAGTCCGGCATTGCAGGGTTCACCCCAGCGCCGCGGAGTTTGCACCCGCGTTTACACCCAGACCCCGAAGAAGCCGAACTCGGCACTGCGCAAGGTTGCCCGTGTGAAGCTGACCAACGGGATCGAAGTGACGACCTACATCCCAGGCATCGGCCACAATCTGCAGGAGCACTCAATTGTGCTGATCCGCGGTGGCCGTGTGAAGGATTTGCCGGGTGTTCGTTATCACGTAGTGCGCGGAACGCTCGATTCGGTCGGCGTGGCCAACCGCAAGCAGAGCCGGTCGAAGTACGGGGCCAAGCGTCCCAAAGCAGCAGCCAAGTAAGTTTTGAGATAAGGGAACTATGCCGAGAAAAGGTCATATCGCTAAACGGGAAGTCTCAGCCGACCCCGTGTACAACTCGACGCTGGTGACGAAGTTTGTCAATTCCATGATGTGGGGCGGCAAGAAGTCGACCGCGCAGGGCATCTTCTACACCGCGATGACGAACCTCGAACAGCGCGGCGGCGACGAAGCGCTGAAGCTCTTCAAGAAGGCGGTCGAGAACTGCAAGCCGCTGCTTGAGGTCAAGAGCCGTCGTGTGGGTGGCGCGAACTACCAGGTGCCGATCGAAGTGAATCCGGAACGGCGGACCTCGCTCGCGATTCGCTGGCTGGTCACTTATGGCCGGGCGCGTGGCGAGAAGGGCATGATCGACAAGCTCACCAACGAGCTGCTCGATGCCGCCAATGGCCGCGGCGCGGCGATGAAGAAGAAGGAAGACATTCATCGCATGGCTGAAGCGAACAAGGCGTTTGCGCACTATCGCTGGTAAGGAAGTTTTCAGCAATCAGTTGTCAGTCCTCAGTTGAGGCAACTCGCTTGAAAGTTTGGCGGGAAGATCAAGAGCAAGCAGAAGCAGGCGTTGCCTGCGAGAGTGAGAGATTCAAGTGCCGCGTCAAGTACCTCTAAATCGTTGCCGGAACATCGGAATCATGGCGCACATCGACGCCGGGAAGACGACTACGACGGAGCGCATCCTGTTTTACACCGGGATCACACACCGCATCGGCGAAGTGCATGAAGGCACGGCGACCATGGATTACATGGAGCAGGAGCAGGAGCGCGGCATTACGATCACCTCCGCGGCCACGACCTGCACCTGGAAAGACATTCGCATCAATATTATTGACACTCCTGGCCACGTGGACTTTACCGCTGAGGTTGAGCGGTCGTTGCGTGTGCTCGACGGCGCGGTAGCGCTGTTCGATTCGGTCTCCGGCGTGCAGCCGCAGTCGGAAACTGTCTGGCGGCAGGGCGATAAGTACAAAGTTCCCCGGATCTGCTTTGTCAACAAGATGGACAAGGCGGGCGCTGATTTTGAGTATGTGATCGAGACCATCCGCAAGCGGCTGGGTGCTCGTCCCGTTGCGATCCAGATTCCGATCGGTGCGGAGGCGAACTTCAAGGGCGTCATTGATCTGATCGAGATGAAGGCCATCCTGTGGCACGACGAGACCATGGGCGCGAAGTATGACGTCGAAGAGATTCCCGAGAACCTGAAGAAGAAGGCGGAAGCCTTCCGCATGCAGCTGGTTGAGTCGGTCGCTGAAAACGACGACGACATGTTGCACAAGTTTCTCGAGGGCGAGACCCCGACAGCTGCCGAGCTAAAGAAAGCGCTGCGCGGCGCGACGATCGGCATGAAGGTTTTCCCAGTTCTTTGTGGGACGGCATTTAAAAACAAGGGCGTCCAGACCCTGCTCGATGCGGTGGTCGATTATCTGCCGAGCCCGCTGGATGTTCCGGCGGTGGTGGGAATCGATCCCGATGATCCAGAAAAGCAGGTCATTCGCGAAGCCAAGGATGATGCGCCGTTCTCCTGCCTGGGCTTTAAGACGATCAACGATCCATTTGGCAAGCTTGGGTTTATACGCCTCTACTCGGGTCATTTGAAGACTGGTGATACGGTGCTGAATCCGCGCACCGGCAAGACGGAGCGGATTGGCCGCCTGGTGAAGATGCATGCCAACAAGCGTGAGGACATCACCGAGATTTATGCCGGCGATATTTGTGCCTGCGTTGGACTGAAGGAATTGAAGACCGGCGATACGTTGTGCTCGCCGAACGACCCAGTTGCTTTATCTGCGATCAAGTTCCCGGATACGGTCATCTCGGTTGCGATCGAGCCGAAGACCAAGGCCGATCAGGAAAAGATGGGTATGGCGCTGGCCAAGCTGGCCGATGAGGATCCCACTTTCAAGGTTCGTACCGATGAGGAGTCCGGACAGACGATCATCAGCGGCATGGGCGAGTTGCATCTCGAGATCCTTGTTGACCGCATGAAGCGCGAACACAAGGTCGAGGCCAATGTCGGCGAGCCGCGTGTAGCCTTCCGCGAGACGATCCGCAAGGTCGCCGAAGCTGAGGGTAAGTACATTCGCCAGACGGGTGGCTCGGGCAACTACGGACACGTCAAGATTCGCCTCGAGCCGAATGAGCAGGGCAAGGGCTTCGAGTTTATCAACGAGATCCGTGGCGGCGTGGTTCCTAAGGAATACATCAAGCCGACTGAGCAAGGTATTCGCGAGGCGTTGCATGGTGGCATTCTGGCAGGCTACGAGTTGGTAGACTTCAAGGCTTTCCTGTACGACGGCAGCTATCACGACGTCGACTCGAACGAAATGGCCTTCAAGATTGCCGGTTCCATGGCTTTCAAGGAAGCTGCGCGCAAGGCGAGTCCGGTACTGCTTGAGCCGATGATGGCGGTTGAAGTGACGGTTCCTGAAGAGCACATGGGCACAATCATTGGCGACATCAACTCACGCCGTGGCCGCATCGAGGGTATGGAGCACGCGGGTGGTTCGCAAGTGATTAAGGCGATGGTTCCGTTGAAGGAGATGTTCGGATACGTGAACGATATCCGCTCATCGACGCAGGGACGTGCTTCCTACAGCATGCAGTTTGCGCATTACGAAGAGGCGCCGCGCATGATCTCCGACGAGATCATCGGCCGTAGCCAGGGTAAATAAGTTCCAGTATTAGATCGGACCTGGTGCAAGTCGGTCCGGCGACAAGAGAACGCGGTAGCAGAACTAGCAAGGATTAAAAGGGGACGGTATGGCGAAGGAGAAGTTTGACCGGTCGAAGCCTCACGTGAATGTGGGGACGATAGGACATATTGATCACGGCAAGACGACGCTGACGGCGGCGATTACGAAGGTATTGTCGAAGCACAACCCGAACATCAAGTTCCGCAGCTTTGACACGATCGATAACGCTCCGGAAGAGCGGGAGCGCGGCATTACGATCGCGACCGCGCACGTTGAGTACGAGACCAAGAACCGGCACTATGCGCACGTCGATTGCCCGGGCCACGCCGACTACATCAAGAACATGATCACCGGCGCAGCGCAGATGGACGGCGGCATTCTGGTCGTTGCTGCGACCGATGGTCCGATGCCGCAGACCAAGGAACACGTTCTGTTGGCGCGCCAGGTTGGCGTTCCTTCGCTGGTTGTTTTTTTGAACAAGTGCGATGCGGTGGACGATCCTGAGTTGATCGACCTGGTGGAGATGGAAGTTCGCGAACTCCTGTCGAAGTATGACTTCCCTGGCGACGATGTCCCGGTGATTCGCGGCTCGGCTCTTGGCGGATTGAACGGCGAAGCGGAGTGGGAAGCGAAGATCGACGAGCTGATGGCGGCGGTTGACAGCTATGTTCCTCTTCCGGCGCGTGCGATTGATCAGCCGTTCCTGATGCCGATCGAAGACATCTTCTCGATCTCGGGTCGCGGCACGGTTGTGACTGGCCGTATCGAGCGGGGCAAGATCAAGGTTGGCGAGGAAGCGGAGATTGTTGGTTTCCGCGACACGCGCAAGACGGTTGTGACCGGCGTTGAGATGTTCAAGAAGCAGCTGGACGAAGGCCTGGCCGGCGACAACGCGGGACTTCTGCTTCGCGGTATTGCGAAGGAAGACGTTGAGCGCGGGATGGTTCTGGCGAAGACCGGATCGATCAAGCCGCACACCCAGTTCAAGGGCGAGATTTACGTGTTGTGGAAGGAAGAAGGTGGGCGTCACACTCCGTTCTTTAACGGGTACCGTCCGCAGTTCTACTTCCGCACCACGGACGTGACCGGAACGGCGAAGCTGCCTGAGGGGACGGAGATGGTGATGCCGGGCGACAATGTGTCGCTTGAGATCACTTTGCATACTCCGGTGGCGATGGAGAAGGGTCTTCGGTTTGCGATTCGTGAAGGCGGACGGACTGTGGGCGCTGGAACGATTAGCGAAATTATTAAGTAAGTCGGATTTGACGAGTTAGCGGTACTTCGACAAGTGCCGCTAGCTCGATAAGAGGGACGACATGGTAGGACAAAGAATAAGAATCCGGCTGAAGGCTTACGACTATCGAGTTCTCGATACTTCGACGGGCGAGATCGTCGACACCGCCAAACGGACCGGGGCGCAGGTTGCGGGACCGATTCCGCTACCGACAGTGCGTAATCGTTACAACGTGCTGCGTTCGCCGCACGTGGACAAGAAGTCGCGCGAAGAGTTTGAGATCCGCACGCACAAGCGGCTGATCGACATTCTCGAGCCGACGCAGCAGACAGTAGATGCGCTGATGAAGCTCGATCTTCCGGCTGGCGTAGACGTTGAGATCAAGGCTTTCGAGAAATAGCGACAAGCGGCGCTTCGCGCCAAGCAGTTAGAAAGCTGACGCCTACAGTGAACGGCATAGATTGCCGGGCATGATGAGGAGAGGGAACGATGGCAGTTACAGGGATTCTGGGTAAGAAGATCGGCATGACGCAAGTGTTCGACGAGCGTGGGGAAGTTCATCCCATCACCGTCCTGCAGGCTGGTCCTTGTGTGATTACGCAGTTGAAGACGTTAGCGAAGGATGGATATGACTCGGCGCAGATCGGCCTGATCGAGTTCGTCAAGGGCTCCAAGGTGAACAAGGCGCAGGCCGGTCACTTCGCGAAGAGCAACGTTCCCCCGGTCAAGCTCATCAAGGAAGTTCCGGTTGACGTTGCTGTCGCTTCTGATGAAGAGGGCGAGACCAATGGCAAGCTGAAGGCTGGCGATAAGGTCCTGGTCGACATCTTTGCCGACGACAAGTATGTCGATGTGCAGGGCACGAGTAAGGGCCGCGGCTTTGCCGGCGTCATTCGCCGTCACGGTTTCGGCGGCGGACCCAAGTCGCACGGACATATGTTCCAGGTGCAGGGCTCGATCGGTGCTTCGTCTTTCCCGTCGCGTGTGTTCCCGGGGCAGAGAATGCCAGGTCACATGGGTGCCGAGAAGGTCACAGTTCGCAATCTTCGGATTCGCGGCGTCGATCTCGAAGAGAACCTGCTGATGGTCGAGGGCGCGGTACCCGGTCCTCGCGATGGTTATGTGTTGATCTCGAAGTCGAAGTCTCCGCCGCGCGAACGCCGTGGCTTCGGTGGTTCGGGCACGGTCGATCCGTTGAAGGCTTCGAAGAAGGCTTCGGCTGGCAAGGCTCCGGCGAAAAAGAAATAGGACTGGCCGTTCAGGCACCTGCGCTTCGCGCACTGCTTCGACGAAATGAGTTTTGAGCAAGATGCGAGTTTGCTTCGCATCCGGCTGAAAGAGAAAACGATGGCAAACGTAGACGTAATCGATCTCGGGGGACAGAAGGTTGGCTCAATTGAGCTAGCCGAGGAAGTCTTTGGTCCGAGCCAGGCGAACGAGGCGTTGCTCTGGGAGGCGGTCAAGCACTATCGCGCCGCACTGCGCCAGGGTACCGCCGCGACCAAGAATAAGAAGCTGGTTTCGGGTGCGGGCAAGAAGCTGTGGAAGCAGAAGGGAACCGGGCGCGCGCGAGTTGGCTCGATCCGCTCGCCTCTCTGGCGTCATGGTGGAACGGTCCACGGACCGCAGCCGCGTTCGTATGACTATGCGTTCCCACGCAAGAAGGTCTTGGGCGCATTGCGTGCAGCATTGGCGGCGAAGCTGGCCGACGGCAAGCTCACCATCGTCGAGAGCCTGGAGCTGAAAGAGCCGAAGGCGAAGCTGTATCGCGCGGCTCTGGACAAGTTGGAAGCGAAACGGACGACGCTGCTGGTTGAGAATGGTCAAACGCTGAGCGAGAAGCTTTATCTTGGCGCGCGCAACCTGAAGAATGTCGAGTTGGTGCTGACGACAGAAGTGCATCCTTACGATCTGCTTCGCTACGAGCGCGCGATCTTCTCGCGTTCGGCGATCGAGAAACTGCAGGAGTCGCTGAAGAAGACGGTTGGGAAGCGCAAGCTCGCGGAACTACAGAAACAGGCGGAGGTGGCTTAAATGTCGACAACTTACACAACCATTCGCCGGCCGCTGATTACTGAAAAAGGCCTCGGCGTCAAAGAGACCGAAGGCACGCTGGTTTTCGAGGTTGCAACAGATGCGACCAAAACCGCGGTCAAGCAGGCTGTCGAGGCGCTCTTCAAGGTCAAGGTATCGACCGTGCGCACCGCGAATTATGTAGGCAAAGAGCGGCGCCGGGGCAAGTTCACCGGCTTTCGCCCGGACTGGAAGAAGGCGTATGTACGCCTGAAGGCCGGCGAGAAGATGCCGGAGTACGTGGACAGCCTGTAATCAGGGCACAGGATTCAGGACTCAGGGAACAAGCAGGAAGACCTGGTCCCCCTGAGAGATTCGTTAGGCAGGAATAAAGAAAATGCCGATTAAGACATATCGACCGACAACACCGACACTGCGCTTTGCGACGACTCTGGTCAACGATGACCTGACGACCGACAAGCCGTATAAGCCGCTGCTGGCAGTCAAACAGCGCACCGGCGGCCGTAATAACACCGGCCGTATGGCAGTGCGTCATCACGGCGGCGGACATAAGCAGAAGCTGCGGCTGATCGATTTCAAGCGCGACAAGTTCGGGGTTCCGGGCAAGGTCGCGACAATTGAGTACGATCCGAACCGCTCGTCGCGCATCGCTCTGATCAGCTATGCCGATGGCGAGAAGCGCTACATCCTGCAGCCGGTTGGGCTGAAGGTTGGCCAGGTAATCACCAGCGGACCCGAGGCGGACATCCTGATCGGCAATGCGTTGCCGCTCAAGAACATCCCTGCCGGTACGACGGTGCACAACGTTGAGTTGCGGCCAGGGCAAGGGTGCGCAGATGGTGCGTTCGGCTGGATCTTCGGCGCAGCTCGTCGCCAAAGAAGGCGACTACGCACTGTTGAAGCTTCCCTCGGGTGAGACCCGCAAGGTGCTGGTCGAGTGCATGGCGACGATTGGCCAGGTCGGTAACACGGACCACGAGAACGTCTCGATCGGCAAGGCAGGACGTAACCGGTGGAAGGGCATTCGCCCGTCGAACCGCGGCGTCTCGATGAACCCGGTCGACCATCCTCATGGCGGTGGCGAAGGCAAGACCTCCGGCGGACGGCACCCGGTAACTCCGTGGGGCCAGCCGACGCGTGGATACAAGACTCGCAACAATAAGCGGACGGACGCGTTCATCGTGAGCCGGGCGAAGAAGTAGGAGCGATTAGGTTATGGCACGTTCGACAAAGAAGGGTCCGTTTATCGACACCCACCTTACGGTGAAGATCGAGGCGCTGAACAAGGCGAATGACAAGAAAGTCGTCAAAACCTGGTCGCGGCGTTCGACGATCCACCCCGACTTCGTGGGTCATACCATTGCGGTGCATAACGGGAAGAAGTTTATTCCCGTCTATGTGACCGAAAACATGGTCGGCCACAAGCTGGGTGAGTTTTCGGCGACGCGTACGTTTAAGGGCCACTCGGCAAAGGCTTCGGAGTCGTCGGCCAAGCCACGGTAACTGATTCCCGATAGTTGATTTTGGGCCGCGGCAACTGAGCGCGGAATGAGAAGGTAAGCGATGCAATTGGATACGAGAGAGTTTCGGGCCGAAGCAAGGTTTCAGCGAGTCTCGCCGCAAAAGGCGCGGCTGGTGCTGGAGCTGATCAAGGGCCGCCGCGTCGAAGACGCGATCAACACGATCATGTTCACCAAGAAGGGCGTAGCCCCGTTGGTCGAGAAGGTGCTGCGTTCGGCATTGCAGAACGCAAACTATCTGAGCGAAGAGCAGGGTCTCGACGTGGATGTCGACAACCTCTACGTGAAGACCGCCGTGGCCAATGACGGACCGCGCATGAAGCGCATCCGCCCTGCCCCGATGGGACGCGCGTACCGGTACCAGCGCCGCTTGTCGCACATCGTGATCTCGGTCGCCGAGCGTAAGACCGCTGGCCTAGTTGAGACTGTTGGCGAGCCCGGCGCTGCTCCCGCGAAGAAGCGTGTCGTCCGGAAGCCGGCAAAGAAGACAGTTGCCAAGAAAGCCGCGACCAAGGGCAAGAACTGGAACAAGAAGGCTACTTCGGCGAAGTAGGTCGAAGACGACTAAGCGAAGCAGAATTAAGCAGTATCAGGACTAAGTAGGAAAAAGGCTAAGAGGAAACTATGGGACAGAAAGTCCACCCTTACGGATTTCGGCTCGGAGTGAACAAGCCGTGGAAGTCGCGCTGGTTCGTGGAGCGCGATTACGACAAGCTGCTGGTCGAAGACGTGAACCTGAAGAAGGAGCTCAAGGAAAAGCTCAAGGCGGCCGGCGTGAGCTCGGTTGAAATCGAGCGTCCGGGCAACAAGCTTCGCCTCATCATTCGCACCGCGCGTCCGGGTATCGTCATCGGCCGCAAGGGCGCGGAGATCGACAAGCTCAAGCTGGATCTGCAGAAGCGGACCAACCGCGACGTCTTCATCGACATTCTCGAAGTGAACAAGCCCGAGCTCGACGCTCAGCTGGTCTCAGAGAACATCGCGTTGCAGCTCGAGAAGCGGGTTGGTTTCCGCCGTGCAATGCGCAAGTCGGTTGACTCGGCGCTGCGTTTCGGCTGCAAGGGAATCAAGGTTCGGGTTTCGGGTCGCTTGAACGGAAACGAGATCGCGCGTTCCGAGTGGTATCTGCAGGGCCGTTTGCCGCTGCACACGCTGCGCGCAGACATCGATTACGGTTTCTCCGAGGCGCACACGACCTATGGAATTATTGGCGTGAAGACCTGGATCTACCGTGGCGATATCTACGAGCAGAAGAAGCCGTCAGCCGAAGGAAATTGGTACGTCGGTATTTTAAGCGGCTGTCAGTTCTTAGTTGTCAGTCCTTGGTTCTGAAGTTCGAGGATCAGGAACTTGCCAGCTTACTGAGAGCTAACGGCTAAGAAGCTGATAAGGCTGGAGTTTTCGTTATGTTAATGCCGAAAAAGGTTAAATTCCGCAAGCAGCAGCGCGGACGGATGAAGGGTAAGGCGTGGCGCGGTTCGGAGTTGTCGTTTGGCGACTTCGGATTGAAGGTCATGGAGTGCGGGTATATCACCGACCGCCAGATCGAGGCGAGCCGTATCGCGATGACTCGTTTCATCAAGCGCGGCGGGAAGATCTGGCTGCGGGTTTTCCCCGACAAGCCGATCACCAAGAAGCCGGCCGAGACCCGTATGGGTAAGGGCAAGGGCGCGCCGGACCATTGGGTCGCCGTCTGCCGTCCGGGCAAGTTGCTCTTTGAGATGGAAGGCGTTTCGTCCGAGATGGCGCAGGAAGCCATGCGGCTTGCGGCACACAAGCTGCCGTTGAAGACCAAGTTTGTGCAGCGCCATGACGCGAAGGTTGTGGTTGCGGCGAAGTAAGTAGTCAGAGTTCGAGTAGTTAAGAAGTAGACGAGAGAGATAAGAGATGGAAACCGAAAAGATCCGCAATCTGAGCGATGGGGAGTTGATCGAGCAGGAGCGCCAGGCCGCCGAACAGCTCTTCCGCCTTCGCTTCCAGATGAAGCTGGGGCAAAACGAGGGCGTGAAGAAGCTTCGCGCGCTGCGCAAGGACATCGCCCGGACCAAGACGATTGCGCGCGAACGCGAGTTGGGATTGCATGGCGCGGTTCACAAGAGTGAGCCGACCTTGCCGCCGGCCAAGACTAAGAAGTCCAAGAAGGAGGCTCGCTAAATCATGACTGATACCAAAGCAAGCGAAGCCAAGGTTCCCGTGGTTGCTGAAGAGAAGCAGGCGCGCCGCAACGAAAAGGTCGGCCAGGTAGTTTCGACCAAGATGCAGAAGACGATCGTCGTCGAGATCGAAATGCGCAAGGCCCACCCGAAGTACAAGCGGGTGATGAAGACCAACAAGAAGTTCTATGCGCATGACGAGCAGAACTCGGCGCGCGTCGGCGACGTAGTCAGGATTCGCGAGACCCGGCCACTAAGCAAGCTCAAGCGCTGGCAGCTCGAAGAGATTGTTCGCCGCTCGGCGCTGGCCCAGGTCGAAGACGCGGCCGCCGCCAAGAAGCTGGCGTAGTTAGAGCAGTTAGGTTTCTGGGTTAGGCCGGCGGCGAGATTGGCCGGCAAGGGGAGACGAAGATGGCAGTACAGATGAGAACCATGCTCGCGGTAGCCGATAACTCCGGCGCACGCAAGCTGCAGGTGATTCTTCCGCTGGGTGGTTCTGTCGGCAAGATCGCCGGTCTTGGGGATGTGGTGACGGCGGCAGTGAAGGAAGCTTCGCCGGATGGCCAGGTCAAGAAGGGCAAAGTTGTTAAGGCCGTGATTGTGCGGACGCACAAGGAGTATCGCCGCCGTGACGGGACATATATTCGCTTCGATGAGAATGCGGCAGTCCTGATCAATGAAGCAGGCGAGCCGGTTGGCACGCGCGTCTTTGGTCCGGTAGCCCGCGAACTGCGCGAGAAGAAGTTTTTGAAGATTGTCTCTTTGGCACCGGAAGTTATCTAAGAGCAGGAAACCAGAAGCTAGGGATTAGGGACTAGCAGGTGAGGAAGTTATGCCGAGTTTGAACGTACAACGGAACGACAAGGTTCAGGTCATCGCAGGCAGCGACCGTGGCAAGCAGGGACGCGTACTGCGTGTACTGCCCGATGCGAACAGAGTGCTGGTCGAGCATGTGCGCATGGTCAAGAAGAATGTCCGGCCGAATCCGCAACGCAACATCAAGGGCGGAATTGCCGAACAGGAAGCTGCTATCCATGTCTCGAACGTGATGTTGATCTGCCCGAATTGTGGGCCGACGCGCGTAGGACACAAGTTTGAAGGCGACAAGAAGGTCCGAGTCTGCAAGAAGTGCGACCAGACGCTTGAGTCCAGGAGCAAGAAGAAGTAAGTACCGCGCGTATGGCGATTGACGTCTGCGACGCGAAATAGATGGTTTCACGCAACGGTATCCACTCCGAGACCGTGAGAAATGGAAGAGACGAGATGGCAGCGAGATTGAAAGAGAAGTACCTGAAGGAACTGAAGCCGGCGCTCCAGAAGGAGCTGGGCCTCGAGAATCCGATGGCTGTGCCGCGGTTGGAGAAGATCGTGGTCAATATGGGTCTCGGTGAAGCGACCCAGAACGCGAAGATGCTCGATCCGCTGGCGAACGACCTGGCGCTGATTGCCGGGCAGAAGCCGGTGACTACTCGCGCGAAGAAGTCGATCGCCGCGTTCAAGTTGCGCGAGGGTATGCCGATTGGCGCGATGGTGACCTTGCGCGGAGACAAGATGTACGAGTTCCTCGACCGTCTCATCTCGGTGGCATTGCCTCGTGTTCGTGACTTCAAGGGCGTTTCAACCAAGAGTTTTGATGGCCGCGGAAATTACACGATTGGAGTTCGCGATCAGCTGATTTTTGCAGAGATCGATTACTCCAAGGTGGACAAGCTGAAGGGCATGAACGTCACGATTGTGACCACTGCCCTGGACGATAATTCGGCGCGTGCGCTGCTCAGGCAGTTCGGGATGCCGTTCAGGACTGCGGCGTAACTACTCTCTCTTTGAGAGAGAGAGATGAAGATTGGCGGAGACGCCAGAGATATAAGAAGAGGAAGCATGTCAACTACAGCTAAGAGGGTAAAGGACGCACGCAAGCCCAAGTTTTCGTCGCGTCAGCATAACCGTTGCAAGCTTTGCGGCCGTCCGCGCGCGTATCTGCGTAAGTTCGGCGTATGCCGTCTGTGTTTCCGCCAACTGGCGTTGCGCGGCGATATTCCAGGCGTGACCAAGTCGTCCTGGTAGCGAATTCAGGCAGTATGCAGTAGGCGTCAGCAACGAAATACGAAGCGGCGCCAAAGACATTCCTGCAGGTTCTCCGCTAGACAAGCGGAGCGAACGGGGGATGAAGGAGAGACGATGAGTTTGACCGATCCAGTAGCAGATTTTCTGACCCGCATTCGCAACTCGATTCGTGCGCGTCACCAGAAGCTCGACGTGCCGGCCTCAAAGCTGAAGACCGAGATTGCCCGCATTCTCAAGGAAGAGGGCTACATCGCGAACTACAAGGCTGCCGAGGAAGATGGCCGCGCAGTGCTTCGCGTCTACCTGAAGTATGGCGCGAACAACGAGGCTGCGATTCGCGACCTGGCGCGCGTCTCGCGTCCGGGCTGCCGCGTCTATGTTGGCCGCGACGAGATCAAGCGCGTGCAGGGTGGCCTGGGTATCAGCATTATGACGACTCCGCGCGGTGTGATGACTGGCCGGCAGGCGCGCAGAGAGCGCGTCGGCGGCGAGATCCTCTGCGAAGTCTGGTGAGTGCTGCGCGCTCGGCGGACTGCGCCCTTTTTGGGCGCGAACGCTGAGCAAGATTAGGAATTGGGTGGCTGAAGGCCATCAGGCTGCAGTGGAACGATGGGTTGAAATTCCAAGCCATCGGGACTCGCAAGCCATGAAGGATTGAGAGTATGTCGCGTATAGGAAAGAAGCCGATTCCGTTGCCAGCCGGTGTGAAGTACACCGTGCAGGGCAACCTGATCGTTGTCGAAGGACCGAAGGGCAAAGTCGAGCAGCCGATTCCTTCCGGAATCAAGCTGGAGACCAAGGATGGATTCATTCTCGCGTCGCGGGATAGCGATTCGCAGGCAGCGATCCACGGCCTGACCCGCGCCCTGGTTTCGAATGCGGTCGAGGGCGTGACCAAGGGCTGGTCGAAGGACCTGGACATCGTCGGCATCGGCTATCGTGTGGAGTTAAAGGGCAAGAACACGGTTGTGTTCACCCTCGGTTATTCGCATCCGATCGAGTTTGTTCTTCCGACCGGAATCACAGCGGCGATCGACCCGAAGCAGACACGCATTACGGTCAGCGGCATCGATAGGCAGAAGGTTGGCCAGGTGGCCGCCGATATGCGTTCGCTGCGCAAGCCCGATCCGTACAAGAACAAGGGCGTACGCTACTCCGACGAGAAGCTGAAGAAGAAGGTAGGCAAGACCGGCGCGAAGTAACATTAAGGTATAAGGACCGAACGGGGTCGTAGGACGGCTCCGCTTTTAAGAAGGAAGACAAGATGATTCCGCAGAGAAAAAGAAATTCGATACGCCAGCGAGTGCATGATCGCATTCGCGCCAAGATGCAGGGAACGACGGAACGTCCGCGGCTGAACGTCTACCGCTCGCTCAACCATATTTATGTCCAGGTCATTGACGACTCGCAGGGTGTGACCCTGGTTTCGGCGTCGACCGTTCAGGCCAAGGTCAAGACCGGCGGCAACGTTGCCGCGGCCAAGGAAGTTGGCAAGCTGGTTGCGGAGCGCGCGCAGCAAAAGGGCATCAAGAAGGTGGTCTTCGACCGTGGCGGCTATCTGTATCACGGGCGGATCAAGGCGCTGGCCGATGCGGCGCGCGAGTCGGGCTTAGAGTTCTAATAGGATTGTGCGCGGCGATTGCCGGGCAGAAGGAATCGGAAGCGAATGGCAATGCTTAAGAAAAAATTGGATGCCGGGCAGTACAACCTGAAGGACCAGGTCGTGGCGATCAATCGTGTGACCAAGGTCGTCAAGGGCGGCAAGAACATGTCGTTCGCGGCGCTGGTCGTGATCGGCGATCCGTCTGCGGGCGTGGTTGGCTACGGTTCGGGCAAGGCGAAGGAAGTGCCGCAGGCGATCCGCAAAGGCATCGAGTCGGCCAAGAAGAACCTTCATCACGTCAACCTGACCGAGTCGACGATTCCGCACCAGGTGCTGGGCCGTTATGGTTCGGGCCAGGTGTTGTTGAAGCCGGCTCCGGATGGAACGGGAGTGATCGCCGGTGGCGCGGTGCGCGCGGTGATGACCTCGGCGGGCGTGCAAAATGTGCTGACCAAGAGCCTTGGTAGCGCGAACCCGCACAATGTGATCAAGGCCACGTTCGACGCGCTGATCCAGCTGCGCAACAAGGCCGATGTGGCCGCCATGCGCGGCAAGACGGTTGAGGAGCTGTAGTCATGGCAGAGACAAAAGCAACGATCAAGATCCAATATTTTCGCTCCATGATCTGCACGCCAGTGAAGCACAAGACGGTCGTCAAAGGCCTCGGCTTTACCCGCTTGAACCAGATTGTCGAGCGCGAAGATACCCCGTCGGTTCGGGGTATGGTGAAGAAGATTCCGCACCTCGTCAGGATTGTGGAATAGAAGAGAGTTCTCAGTTGTCAGTCCTCAGTTATCAGTAAAGCTAAGACCTGAAAACTGACGACTGATCACTAAAATAAAGCGAGTCGGTTGGATGAGAAGTCAACCGGCGTTGAGCGAGGAAGAAAATGCCGACAAATCTGTCGAACCTGAGAGCGCCGAAAAAGGCGAACAGCAACAAGAAGCGCGTGGGCCGTGGTATGGGCTCGGGCATGGGCAAGACATCCGCACGTGGACATAAGGGGCAGCGTTCGCGCTCCGGTTCGCGCATGATGCGCGGTTTTGAGGGCGGTCAGATGCCGCTGCACCGTCGTCTGCCCAAGCGTGGATTTACCAACATCTTCCGCACCGAATACACTGTGGTGAATCTCGACCGCATCGCCGAATTGGGTGTGGCCGAGTTGACCGTCGAGGCGCTGGTGAAGCACGGCCTGCTCAAGAAGAGGAACGAGCTGATCAAGGTGCTGGCCACGGGCGAACTGACCACTGCTGTGACCGTCCACGCGCACAAGTTTTCCAAGGCCGCGCAGGAGAAGATCGAAAAGGCCGGAGGCAAAGCTGTTCTGATCGGCGGTTAGTTAATCCCAGGTGAGCTACGCGAACCTGGGGCACCCACATCGTTGTAGGCCTCAGTAGTTGGAAGTGCCGATATATATGTTTGAGAAAATCGCGAATATCTTCCGGATTCCCGACCTGCGCAAGCGGGTGTTGTTCACCCTTGGCCTGTTGGCGGTCTACCGGCTGGGAAGCTTTATCTCCACACCCGGCGTGAACCCGGCGGTGCTCGCCCAGTTCTTTAACCAGCAGGGCGGCAGCGCGCTGGGCCTGGTGGATATGTTCTCTGGTGGCAACCTACGGCGGCTGACGGTTTTTGCTCTGGGCATCATGCCGTACATTACGGCATCGATCATCTTCCAGTTGCTGACCGTCGTCTATGAACCGTTGGCGCGTTTGCAAAAAGAGGGCGAACTCGGCCGGCGCAAGATTACGCAATGGACCCGTTACACCACCGTTCTCTTGGCGATATTCCAGTCCCTGGCCATTGCGGTTGCTCTTAACCGCGGTTCCGGCGGGACGCCCTTTGTGGTGAATCCGGGTATTGGCTTCATTCTAATGACGGTGTTGACGCTGACTACCGGGACCGCCTTTATCATGTGGCTCGGCGAGCAGATCACCGATCGCGGCATCGGCAACGGTATGAGCCTGCTGATCTTCGCAGGCATCGTCGTCGGCCTGCCGCGCGGCATCGCGGACTTGGTTGAGAAGGCGCGAACCTCGGCTTTTGGCCCCCTGACGGTCCCGGCGTTGATTTTGCTGGTTGCGGCGATGTTCCTGATTGTCGCGTTCATTGTTTTTGTGGAGCGTAGCGAGCGCCGCATCCCTGTCCAATACGCGAAACGTATTGTCGGTCGGCGGATGATGGGCGGCCAGTCAACGCACCTTCCGCTGAAGGTCAACTCGGGTGGCGTGATGCCGGTGATCTTTGCTTCGTCCGTGCTCTCGGCGCCGATTCTGTTCGCTAATCTTGCGGTCGTGCGGAACAGCGGTTTTCTCGAACGCCTGTTTGAAGGGTTGCGCCCTGGCGAGCCGTGGTATGAGCTGATCCAAGCGGTCATGATCATCTTTTTCGCGTATTTCTATATTTCGATTGTCTTCCGTCCGGATGACATTGCCGACAATATGCGCAAGTATGGCGGCTTCATCCCCGGTATCCGGCCCGGCAAGCGCACTTCGGATTTCATCAACGACGTGCTCACGCGCATCACCCTCGTCGGCGCGATTTATTTGGTCATCGTGACCATGATTCCGCAGTTCCTCATCAGCGGCATCCACTTGAACGATCTTTGGCTGGTCGGGTCAGTCTTCGACAAGCTGCCGCTATGGGTCACGCACGGGCTCGGCCTGAACTTCTATTTCGGCGGCACCTCGTTGCTGATCGTCGTTGGCGTGGCCATGGACACGGCGAACCAGGTGGAGTCGCAGCTGATTATGCGGCACTATGAAGGCTTCTCGCCGCGCAGTGGACGCGTCCGCGGAAGGCGGGCGTGGTAAGTGTTGATGCAGCCTTCCGGCGTGGTCTCTGATACCGCGTCTGAGACCAAATTTACTCCGGGTCCGATACTTCTGGTCGGCCCTCCGGGTTCCGGCAAGGGCACCCAGGCAAAGGCAATCATGAGCGCCTGGAGCGTTCCCCAGGTTTCGACCGGAGACCTGCTTCGCGGCAATGTTGCCTCCCGCACTGATCTCGGGGTCAAGGCAAAAGAGATCATGGGCAAAGGGGAACTGGTTCCCGACGATCTGGTGAACCAGATGGTTGCGATTCGCTTGGTCGAGCCCGATTGCACGCGGGGTTTCGTTCTCGACGGATTTCCCCGGACCCTGGCTCAGGCTGAATGGCTAGACGGGCGCGTTGGCGGATTCGGTCCCGGGCTGCCAGTCGTTGCGATCCGTCTGAAAGTGGACTATACTCTTTTAGTGCGTCGAGTTACGGGTCGACGCAACTGTCCAACCTGCGGAAGTATTTACAACGTCTACCTGCAGCCGCCGAAAGTTGACGAGCTCTGCGATCTGGACGGTACGCCGCTTCAGCGGCGCTCAGACGATACGGAAGAGGTTTTTGCGGACCGCCTGCGAGTCTATGAGGCGCAAACCGAACCGGTGGTTGCGCATTATCGCGCCATGGGCAGGCTCGAAGAGATGGATGGCGACCAGCCGGTAGAGGCCGTGACCGACGGAATCCTGGCCTCTGTCAAACGCCTGAGGGCAAGCGGTTAAGGACGAGGGGTTAGGGCACGGCATGGCGATCATGATCAAGACGCCGCAAGAGATCGAGAAGATGCGGCGCAGCGGCGGAGTGGTAAGAGAGGTGCTCGAGACGGTGCGCGGCCTTGTCAAGGCGGGCGCAACGACTCTGGATCTCGAAAACGCCGCGGCAGCGAAGATGAAGGAGCTGGGTGCGGTTGCCGCATTCAAAGGGTACCGCGGGTATCCCTGTGTGCTCTGCACTTCGCTGAATGAAGAAGTGGTTCACGGCATCCCGTCGAAAAACAGGGTGCTGCGCGATGGGGACATTGTCTCCATCGATTGTGGTGTGGTGGTGAACGGCTACTACGGGGATTCGGCGATTACCGTGGCGGTCGGCAATGGTATTAGTCCCGAGGCGAAACGCCTGCTGGATGTGACCAAGGCATCGCTCGAAAGTGCGATCGCGATAGTCAAGCCAGGCGCGACGCTGGGGGATATTGGAGCAGCGGTCCAGGAAGTAGTTGAGGCCGACGGCTTCAGCGTAGTCAGAGATTTTGTGGGGCACGGTATCGGCACCCACATGCATGAGGATCCGCAGGTACCGAATTACGGTCGCCGGGGTCAGGGTACGAAGCTTCGGCCAGGCATGGTGCTGGCGATTGAGCCGATGGTGAACGTTGGCGGCCCGGGCGTCCAGGTACTGAAAGACGGCTGGACTGCGGTGACCGAAGATGGAAGTTTGAGCGCCCATTTTGAGCACACGGTGGCTGTGACTCAAGAGGGTGCAACGGTATTGACCCAATAGGGTTCGGGAATCGAGCTCGCCGAATGAGGGTGGGCAGAAGCGGGATACGGTTTGTCGAAGGAAGATGCGATTGAAGTAATGGCAGTGGTCGTTGAGACCCTGCCGAATGCGATGTTCAAGGTGGAACTGGAGAACAAGCACCAGGTATTGGCGCATGTCTCCGGACGAATGCGGAAGAACTTTATCCGCATCCTGCCGGGTGATCGGGTTGCCATCGAGTTAAGCCCGTACGATTTGAATCGTGGGCGAATTGTTTATCGGTATAAGTGAAGCTTTTAGCCGTTTAGCTCTTGGCTTTTAGCTGCGGTTTGGTTGTTCATCAGATGAATTGCGCTCTCGAAGTGAGAGAGCTAATGGCTAATAGCTAAAAGCTAGAAGCTGGTCTAGGAGCTGTCGTAATGAAGGTTCGTGCGTCGGTAAAGAAGATTTGTGACAAGTGCAAGGTCATCCACCGCCGTGGGGTGGTTCGGGTGATTTGTGAGAATGCCAAGCACAAGCAGCGCCAGGGTTAATTCCTCCTGCACTGCAAGCGCATGGTGAAACGAAGTGGATCGGGCTGGCGTAGTTTGGAAGCCTCCAGCCGGGGCTAGTTAGCTGAAGTTGGGCTTGCGTTGAACCCCGAAGTTCCTCGTTGAGAGGACTGCGATCTGCGAATCTGCTCTCTCCGAAGTCGGAGAAGGCACAACTGCTCCGGATAGCGAAAGCGCTGGGGTGAATTTTCAAAGGACAAGTATGGCTCGTATTGCTGGAGTCGATCTGCCGCGCAACAAACAGGCACGGATCGGACTCACTTACATTTTCGGGATTGGCAATCCTCGGGCGCTCCGCATTCTGACTGCTGCGAAGGTTGATCCCTTCAAGAAGATTCAGGACCTGGGCGAGGACGAGGTCAACCGGATCCGCCAGGTCATCGAAGAAGAAGGCCAGGTCGAAGGCGACCTGCGCAAAGACGTCTCGATGAACATCAAGCGGCTCATCGACATTCAGAGCTACCGCGGATTGCGCCACCGGCGTAATCTGCCGGTACGCGGACAGCGTTCGCACACCAACGCCCGCACCCGCAAGGGACCGCGCAAGGGTACGATCGCCGGCAAGAAGAAAGTGACGGGTAAATAACCATGGCCAAGCCAGCAACAGGCGGAGCCGGGAAGCCCGGCAAGAACAAGAAGTTCAAGAAGCGCGAGCGCAAGAATGTGCCCTACGGTCTGGTCTACATTCAGGCGACGTTCAACAACACCATCGTGACCATCACCGACGGCCAGGGCAACACCCTGTCGTGGAAGAGTTCGGGTTCGCTCGGCTTCCGTGGGTCGCGTAAGGGCACTCCGTTTGCGGCGCAGCAGGCTGCGGTAAACGCCGCGAACATGGCGCGCGATCACGGTCTGCGTTCGGTCGACGTTCGGGTTGCCGGGCCGGGCTCGGGCCGTGAATCTGCGGTGCGTGCACTGGCTGCGGCTGGGCTCGACGTTCGTTCAATTCGTGACGTTACGCCGATTCCGCATAACGGCTGCCGTCCGCCAAAGCGGAGACGTGTCTGATGCCGCTCGAGATGCGGACCCGTTGCGAAGCATGCGGGTCGCCTCTCGGCATGGCTGACGAAGCTTTTATTTGTAGTTATGAATGTACTTTTTGTGCCGAGTGCGCGGGGAAGTTGAATGCCCAATGCACAAACTGTGGCGACGAATTGCTGCAGCGGCCGAAGCGGTTGAATTTGACGTGTGGATGCGGCAAGTAACCCACCCACACGGAACAAACAGGGACCGGGACGAAGGATTTTCTATCCGTAAACCGGTCGGCCTCTGAACTAAGGAGAATCGAATTGGCACGTTATACCGGACCAGTCTGCCGCCTTTGCCGTCGCGAAGGCATGAAGCTTTTCCTGAAAGGGCCTAAGTGCTTTACCGACAAGTGCCCGATCGAGAAGCGTAACTTCGCCCCTGGCCAGCACGGCCGCGACCGCAAGGCCAAGATCGTTGGCTACGGTTTGCAGCTGCGCGAGAAGCAGAAGGCAAAGCGCATCTACTTCACGCTCGAGGGCCAGTTCCGCGCCTATTACGAGAAGGCATCGCGTACCCCTGGCGTCACCGGCGAGCTGCTACTGCAGCAGTTGGAGCGTCGCCTGGACAACGTTGCTTTCCGCATGGGCTATGCGCAGTCGCGCCGTCAGGCACGTCAGCTTGTTCGCCACGGGCACGTCGAAGTGAATGGCCGTAAGGTGAACATTCCTTCGTACCAGGTGAATGTGGGCGATGAGATTCGCGTTCGCGAGGGTAGCAAGAATCTTGGCGCTGGTCGAGGTCGCACGCGACTTCGCCAGCCACCAGAACACTCCAGCATGGCTGCAGATCGATGGCGCCGCACTCTCTGGCAAAATCGTTGCGCTGCCGAAGCGTGAAGACGTCAACCTGCCGGTTAACGAGCAGCTGATCGTCGAACTTTACAGCAAGTAAATTACTGGCTTCCTCGCATCCGAAAGCGACGTGGGGAAGCCGGTAACGTTGTTAGTAGCAAGTGCAGTTCAAATCAACCTGGAGTCAACAGGCGCAGCCGTCGCAAAATGCATCGCGGCGTTCGCTCGCGCAGGAGAAATGCTTATGTTGTGGAGAGGGTTCCAAAAGCCGAAACGTCTAGCCGTCGATACCGAAACACTTACCGAGAAGTATGGCAAGTTCAGCGCCCAGCCATTTGAGCGCGGCTTCGGTACGACCATCGGAAACGCATTGCGCCGCACGTTGCTGTCGTCCATCGAAGGCGCTGCCGTAACCGCCGTCAAGATCGAAGGCGTGTTGCACGAGTTCCAATCGATCACTGGCGTCGTCGAAGACGCGACCGACATCATCCTGAACCTGAAGCAGATCCCCTTCAAGTTGAGTGGCGAGGGTCCGAAGGCGCTGTACCTGCGCGCGGAGACCCCGGGCGTCGTGACCTCGGGCATGATCGAGGCCGATGGCGATGTCGAGATTCTGGACAAGGACGTCTACATCGCGACTGTGAGCGAAGGCGGCAAGCTGGATATGGAAATGCGCCTCAAGCGTGGCCGCGGTTACATCTCCGCTGATAAGAATTTCGACTCCGATCTCGGGCTTGGGTTTATCCCGGTTGACTCGGTCCACTCGCCGGTGCGCAAGGTCAACTACACCGTCGATGCCGCCCGTCTCGGTCAGATCACTGACTACGACAAGCTGACGCTCGAGGTTTGGACCAACGGTTCGGTGTTGCCCGCAGACGCGATCGGCCTTTCGGCGAAGCTGCTGAAAGACCACATGAGCATCTTCATCAATTTCGAGGAAGAGGTTGATGACAGCACCCACTCTGAGACGGGTCAGATACTGTTGCGCAACGAGAATCTGAACCGCTCGGTCGAGGAGCTGGAGCTTTCCGTCCGCAGCTACAACTGCCTCAAGAACGCGAACATTCAGACCATCGGCGAGCTGGTGCAGAAGACCGAAGCCGAGATGCTGAAGACCAAGAACTTTGGCCGCAAGTCGCTCAACGAGATCAAGGAAATCCTGGCGCAGATGGGATTATCGCTGGGCATGAAGATCGATGAGCACGGCAATGCGGTTCCGGGGCCGACCAGCGTACTGCCGGCGACCACCCTGGCCGCAAGCTACAGCCGCTTTGACGACGACGATGACGACGATGTCGATGGTCTGGAAGACGACGTCGACCTCGCGCTGCAATCGGAGCCGGAGAACTTCTAAGAGCAGTCTTCAGTTATCAGTCCTCAGCAGTGCGAAGCCTTGCTGAGGACTGAAGACTGACCACTGGCAACCTCAAGACTTTCGCAAGAATAGAGAGACACCGCCATGCGCCACCGCAATGCAGGATACAAACTCGGACGCAACACCAGTCACCGCCGCGCACTGCTGCGCAATCTGGTGACCTCCATCGTGATGGAAGACCGCGTTCACACCACGATCACCAAGGCAAAGGCCGCGCGCCCGCACGTGGAGCGGCTGATTACGCTCGGCAAGAAGGGCGACCTTCACAGCCGGCGTCGCGCCTTGTCTTACCTCATGACCCGCGAGGCCGTCACCCGTCTCTTTGAGACAGTGGCTCCCCGCTACGGCGACCGCAACGGCGGCTACCTGCGAATCGTTCGCACCGGTTTCCAGAAGGGCGATGGGGCGGAAAAGGCCTTCATCGAGCTGCTGGGCGCCGAGCAGGTTCTCGACGAGAAGCGTCAGCAGCGCGCCGAAGCCCGCGCCAAGCGCCGTGAAGAAGCTCAGAAGGCGATGGAAGAGCAGCAGCCTCCAGCTGAAGGCGCCGCCCAGGCATAAGCCGCAAAAAGTTGAATTCACTAAACGCACCCGCATCGGGTGCGTTTTTTTTGCGCGATCTATGCGGGGCTTCGGCTAAAGTAAACCCAGCTTATGGATACGAGTCAGCAGCCCGGAGAAGACAAGAAGCCAACCTATGGCTGGGGCGCCAAAGAAATGAGAGGGGGTGTGTTGCGGCTGCAATTGATTCTCGCAGCCGTTTCAATCACGGTCTTTCTGTTGCTTAAACTCCTGGGAATTCCTTCGAGCTTTTTGCAAACTCTCACGTTTACGCTGCTGATCGGAAACTGGACAAGTTTCTTTACTTACAGCGCAAGGCGAATTTACCAGTGCAAGAGATTTCCGTGGAACTGGGTACTGTTTCTGCTGGTCCTCATGGTGGTGGGTATCACCGGGACTGCGGTGGCTGAGGTTGTCGCTACACTCGCCTTCTATGGCGGCGATACGACGTTCTTCTTCAAGCACCTCGTATTCGATCTTCCCTTCGCGGCCCTGGTGACGCTGATATTTGGCTTCGTCAACTTCGCATTTGACGCTCAGGCAGAGAAGCTGGAGGCGCGCAACCTGGAGTTGCAGGGGCAGGTCCAGCTGGGCCAGGTGAAAGAGCAATCGCATGAGGCTGAGTTGGCGCAGGCGCACGAGATTCAGCGACACCTGCTTCCCCGCGATACTCCGCAGATCACGGGCTTTCAGATTGCGTGCGCGTGGCAACCGGCGAAGTCGGTGAGCGGGGATTATTTCGATGTGTTGCCGCTTGGCGAAGGACGGCTCGGTCTTTGCATCGCAGACGTTTCGGGAAAAGGAATTACCGCGGCGCTGCTGATGGCGAACCTGCAGGCATCGGTCAAGGCCTTCGCGCCCGAGGCGTCTTCGCCCGCGGTGTTGTGCGCCAAACTCAACAGCGTGCTTTGCGATACGGTTGCGCCAGGGAAGTTCGTCACGTTCTTTTACGGGATCATCGACTCGCAACAGCGACAGTTACATTATGAGAATGCGGGCCATTGCCTGCCTTTGCTGGTGCATGCCGATGGCTCGATCCTGATGCCGGCGAGCTATAGCGGCGTGCTGGGACTCTTCTCGCATTGGACGTATCAAAACAGTGAAGTGCAGCTGGAGTCAGGCGATTGCCTTGTGCTGATGACCGATGGCGTGCTCGAAGCCGCCAACCGGGACGAGGAAGAGTATGGCTATCAGCGACTGATCGATGTGGTGAAACGGAGCCGCGGCGCTGGCGTCCATGGAGTTCGGACAGCGATTCTTGAGTCTGTCTCAGATTTTTGTGAAGGCAAGTTCGACGACGATGCTTCTCTTATCGTGGTGATGGTCAATTGAGCTGCAACGGATCTCTTGGTTCCCGAAACCGGCCGACTATGGATGAATTTTCTCGCCTTTTTCCAGCATCGCAATAAACTGCTCTATCTTCTGGGCACGAGTTTCGGCTTTCTTAACAGTCTGAATGCGCCAGAGGACCGCGTAACGATTGGCGCGATCGATGGTCTTGAAAAATGCCTTGGCCCGCGGTCGGGCATCGAGCGCGGCCTGAAAGTCTTTCGGCACGGTTGCCCCGCTTGGTGAATCGTAGGCTGATTCCCACTGGCCGTTCTTCTTAGCGCTCTCGATGGTTGCGAGGCCCGAAGGTTTCATATTTCCAGCGGCAACGAGCGCTAGGGCTTTTTCGCGATTGATCTTCGACCAGATGCTCTTGCTTGATCGTGGAAGGAATCTCTGCAGCCATGTGTCTTCGCTTTCTGATTTCTTCTGGCCGTCGATCCATCCGTAACAAAGTGCGACTTCAAGTGCCTCTTGGTATGAGACCGAACTCATGCCTGAGGACTTTTTCGCAAGTCTCAGCCACAATCCGCTGGTGGCCGTATGGTTCTTGTCGAGCCACGCTGCCCAATTCTTTCTGGATTTGAAGAGTCGAATCGAAGCCGCATCGGGCTTGCCAGTCATGGCCCATTGCTCCCCACTACTCTAGCTTCCAACTACTCCACATGCCAGTTACTCGACGTGATAGTTAGGTGCTTCGCGGGTGATGATCACGTCGTGAACGTGGCTTTCTCGCAGGCCTGCATTCGAGATACGGATGAAGTTCGCGCTCTCCTGCAAAGCCGGTATCGTCCCGCATCCAAGATAGCCCATGCCGGAGCGCAGGCCGCCGACAAGCTGAAAGACCATCGACTCCAGCGGTCCACGGTGCGGTACTCGGCCTTCGATTCCCTCGGGCACGAACTTCGCAAGACGATTGCCGCCGTTAGCGCGGCTGAGATTGACGACACCTTCGCTGCGATTCAGCTCGGCTTCGTCAAGGTCTTTCGAACTCTGAAAATAGCGTTCTCCGGAACCCTGGGCCATCGCTGAAAGCGAACCCATGCCGCGATACGCCTTGAAAGATCGTCCCTGATACAGAATGGTTTCGCCCGGGCTCTCATCCACACCGGCAAATAATGACCCGATCATGATGGAACTCGCACCGGCGGCGATCGCCTTCGTAATATCGCCGGAATACTTGATGCCACCATCGGCGATGATCGGAATATCGCGCTCGCGCGCCGCGCGATAAGCGTCAGAGACAGCGGTGATCTGCGGAACGCCAACCCCGGTGACCATGCGGGTAGTACATATGGAGCCTGGCCCGATGCCGACCTTGACCGCGTCGGCGCCGGCGTCGATCAGGGCAAGCGCGCCTTCATAGGTTGCGACGTTGCCCGCGAGCAGATCGATATAAGGAAAGGCCTTCTTCACATCACGGACCGCCTGCAAGACCCGCGCTGAATGCCCATGGGCGGAGTCAATAGAGAGAACGTCGACGTTCTCAGCGACCAGAGCGGCGGCGCGCTCGAGATAATCTCCCGTAGCACCGAGAGCGGCGCCCACGCGAAGCCGGCCTTGTTCGTCCTTGGATGCATTGGGATATTTGAGTTTCTTCTGGATGTCTTTGACGGTAATCAGGCCTTTGAGTTCGTAATCGCCATTCACGACTAAGAGCTTCTCGACGCGATGTTTGTGCAGTATGAGCTCAGCTTCTTCAAGCGTGGTGCCGACGGGCACGGTGATGAGGTGCTCTTTGGTCATCACGTCGCCGATCGGAATATCGGTCCGCGTCTCGAAGCGTAGATCGCGGTTGGTAAGAATGCCGACCAGCTTCTTGCCCTTGGTGACCGGCACGCCCGAGATCTTGTAACGCCGCATCACTTCGAGCGCATCAGAAATTAGTTGCTCAGGAGCGATAGTCACCGGGTCGACGATCATTCCGCTCTCCGAGCGTTTGACCTTGTCGATTTCTCCGGCCTGCTGCTCGATGGTGAGGTTGCGATGGACGATGCCCAGACCGCCCTGCTGCGCCATGGCAATGGCCATGCGCGACTCTGTGACCGTATCCATCGCGGCCGAGAGCAGCGGCGTGTTCAGGCTGATATTGCGAGTGAGCCGGGTCTGAGTGCTCACCTGGGCAGGAACTACTTCGCTGAATGCGGGAACTAACAGGACATCGTCAAAGGTAAGAGCTTCACGAACCGGCGTTTCAATCATGGTTTTTATGAAAAGCCGGCGTGGCAGCGGATGGAAGTGCGGGCTGACAGGCTGCTTTTATGTATTGTAGTGGGGTCAGGTGGGTTGGGCAAACGGCCGACTGCGTAACGGGCAGGCTACAGCTGGCCAGCTACTGCGCCCGCAGCGAACAGGACGAAGCGCGCCCATGCGGCGCGCTGCGGACCCTCACCAAATCGCATTCGAGAATGTGACGCGGATCTTCAACCAGGTCGAGCCAGCCTTCGTAGGCGACATATCCATCGAGCGTTGCCTGGATGTAGTACTTGCCGCGATAGAAGCGGTGCTGGCCTCCCTGGCTGACGATCGGCGTGCAGCGCTTGCACGAGACGAGGTTCAAATGGGCGCTCTCGGTTTCGACAGGCGAGCTCCTGAATACGAGATCGATCGCGAGATTGTCTGCAACCGAATCCAGAACAGAAACCGCGGTTCTCAGTTCGCGGAAAACCGTCTGTGTCTCCTGCGACGAGGTGACTGAACCGGTTGGGTCGCTGAGCCGGGCGATCGTTGTAGGGAAATGCTGCCGTAAAGGTTGCAGCGTAGCGTCGTTGAGCGCCTGGTCGAACTCTGTCTGGGAAGCCTCGATGAGGGTCAGCACGTCAGCCGTTGGATAGTCGTGTCCGGCGGGATTCTGCTCCTGGCCGCCGGACGCCGCGACGACATTACTTTGCACTTGCGTGATTCGCTGCTCGAGATGCTTCTTCAGGTTCCCCACCGCTGTCGCAAGACGGTCCTGGGTTGTGTCGAGCTCATCCTGGCGAACGAAGTCAGTCCAGTGGTCGAGTTCCGCGCCCCAGTGATCGACGGGAGTGGTCTTCGTGGAAAATCGATAGAGTCCGCGAAGGTTCGCGATCGCGGGAGTCGCGATCGCAAAGCCGTTTGAATCGCAAAACACCGGCGTGTTCTGGTCGATCGCGGCGCACACAAGGAGCGGCCTCCCGCGACCGTCAACGGCCACGTCAGAGATGCCATCCTTGAGATCGGCGATCAGCGATGGAGTGAGATTCGACGATGCCATCGGCGAGGTCATGAGCTGTTGCGTCGAGGGGTCGCGATAGATGGGAGAGTTTCCCCGGTTTCGCGGCCGGTCCTGCGGCGGAATCGGCCTGAACTCGATCGACAACGCCACCAACCCGAGTGGCGTCACTCCGTAGGAGCCGGCAACCGTCTGGCCCACGTCGTCGACCTCGGTGTGGGAGGTGCAACTGCCATTGTTGGAGCTGATTTCGGCAGTGGCCAGGCGGCGCTGCAGGTCGGCATCGGGCAATCCATAGGTGCGGATGGCAAGCTGCGCTGCAGTTTCGAGCGCTCCGCAAACGCTGGGATCATATTGCGGACTTCCACCGGCTAAGCCGACGACGATTTCCATGCGGTTCGGGTTGACTGTTCGCGTAGCCGGCGAATCGGCATCGAGATACTCGACCTCTTGGTAGGCCACCTCGCCGCCCCGCAGCAGCTGCACCGAATACCGCCCAACGGGAACAATAAAGAAGGAATTGCCCGTACGCTCATAGTTCACATGCGTGGTCAGATTCGCGAGCCGGACCGTCATGTCTGTATCGACTGGCAGGCGAGTGATGGAAACATCCTGGGCGAGCGCCATCGAGGCGGCGAATAGGAGCAGAAATGCGGTCGGGACAGGAATGAGTCGGGAGGCGACGGTTCGGCGCGTGCGTGGAAGCATGTCGACACTCCGTCTGGCAAAGTCGCCCTGCACATCATAATAGGACGCTGATCTGAGGTAATGCGCTCCAAAGCCGCTTCTTGCAGTCTCGCAGAAACGGGAAGCTATCGACTCAGCGGTTAGCTGCAAAAATGAGTCAGTCCCCATCACTGGCCTACGGTTTGAATTCCTTACGAAAGAGTCGTATTCTGTAATAGCAGACGAAGTTGTCCCTAACCGTACCGTGGGTCTACCGGCGGCGTGGAGCGATGAGTGGGCGCAAGCCCACTTTTTCTTTGGTGCAAGGTTTTCTCTTAGTAGGGCGAGCAAAAGGCGAAAGCCTGGCTTCGCGGACGATGCAAGGCGTTGACGGCGTATGGCGGTTGATCTGGAGAAAATTCGTGCGGCTGCGGAGCGGGTTGCCGCTTCTCACGGGCTGGAAGTGGTGGAGATTGAGTATATTCCCGCCGCCAAGCAGCGTGCGCTAAGGGTTTTCGTCGAGAAGAACGCTGGCGAAAGGGCGCGATTGGCCGAGGCCGCGAGGGCTGCCGGCTCTGAAAGCGCGATAGAAGAAGGGGTGATTCCGGTCGCTGTCGCCACCGGCCAGATCACGATGGATCAGCTGGCGTGGGTGACCCACCAGGATTGCGAGCAGTTCAGCGTGGATTTCGGAACGCTTGTGGATGTCGAGGACTTGGTGCCCGGAGCGGAGTACACATTGGAGGTTTCCTCCCCCGGTCTGGAGCGAAGGCTCTTTCATAGAGCGGATTATGAGCGCTTTCGCGGCAGCCTGGTGAAGGTGCAGACCTTTCAGCCGGTGGAAGGGAACCGGCATTGGAAGGGACGCCTGAGCGAGGTTCGCGAGAAGGCGATCGTGCTCGACCTCTCCGCTGTTCGGCAGAAAGGCAAGAAGAGTAAGGACAAACAGACCGGCGCGCAAACGGTCGAGTTGGAGTTGGTGAATATCGAGAAGGCCAGTTTGGTGGCGGAAGTCTAAAGTCCCGCGAGTGCGGCGCACCGGTAAGAAAACACCGGTCAGGGTACTAGGTTGAAGCGAGAGAGAAGAACTATGGCGAGTCTGCTTTACCAGAGCATTGAAGCGTTGAGCCGGGAAAAAGGCATCGATCCGGAGATCGTCGTTGGGGCGGTTGAGGACGCGATCGCGCTGGCGACACGGAAGTACTACAAGACGCAGGAGAACATGCGCGCCGAGTTGGACAAGGAAACCGGTGAGATTCGGGCCTATGTCTACAAGACGGTGATCGCTGACACAGTTGTCGGCGAGGATGGCGTCGAGGTTCCAGTCGAGCCCGAAGATCCAGTCAACCAGATAACGCTTGCGGACGCTCATGCCTTGTCGCCAGAGGTCGAGGTGGGCGGCGAGATCCGCTACTACAAGCCGACCGATGTGCTGGGTCGCATCGCCGCGCAGATGGCGAAGCAGGTCATCTTCCAGAAGGTGCGCGAGGCCGAGCGCGACACGATCTTCAATGAATACAACCACCGCATGGGCGAGGTCATTACGGCAACGGTGAAGCGGGTTGAACTGCAGGACGTCATCTTCGATCTCGGCAAGGCCGAGGCTCGCATGCCGCGTCGGGAGCAGTCGCGGCTGGAGCAGTTCTCCGTTGGGGAACGCGTTCGCGTCGTGCTGCTGCGCGTCGACCGCGCGGCCAAGGGTCCGCAGGTGATCGTCTCGCGAGCAGTTCCTGAGTTGGTGCAGAACCTGTTTCAGAGCGAAGTGCCGGAGATTTATGACGGCACAGTGGTCATTCGCGCTACGGCGCGTGAGGCGGGCGAGCGCACGAAGATCGCGGTAATGTCTCGCGATAAAGACGTCGATCCAGTTGGCGCCTGCGTCGGCATGAAGGGGATGCGCGTGCAGTCGATCATTCGCGAGCTCCGCGGCGAGAAGATCGACATCATCGAGTTCAGCGAAGAGATCACCACCTTCGCAGAAAAGGCGCTACAGCCGGCAAAGGTCAGCCGCGTCAGCATCGCCGACCTCGGAGAGAAGCAGCTGGAAGTCATCGTTGACGACACTCAGCTTTCGCTGGCGATTGGCAAGAAGGGCCAAAATGTCCGTCTCGCCGCGAAACTGCTCGGCTGGAAGATCGACATAAAGAGCGAGGAAGAGAAGCGCCAGGAAGTCGAGAACCAGATGACTGGCATGACCGGTGGTCCGACAACCGCAATCGAACAAGTAAGCGAATTGGGCGAAACGATCATCCAAAAGCTCGTAGCCGCGGGAATTACGACCGTAGAGGCTCTGGCCGACATGACGCCCGAGCAGCTCGAAGAGATTCCGGGCATCGGGGAGAAGACTTTGGAGAAGATCAGCGTAGCCGTACGGCACTACTTCGGTGAATATGAGCCGGGTGAAGAACGAGTGGTATCAGCCGAAGAGCAGGCCAAACTGAGTTCAGACGCGAGCCTGGATGAGGAGATCGACGCTCTCGAGCAGGACCTGACCCAGGAAGGCGAACGGAGTGTCAGCAGCGACGGTTCGGGTGAGATAGTCGACGAGCTCGCGGAAGAGCGTCTGGCCGAGGTCACTGAGGTTGGAGACGATCTGGACACCGAGGGCGGAAAATCTCTGGTTCCGGGGCGCGACGATGTCAGCGAAAGGATCGTCGAAGACCAGCCGCATACGCTGGGGCACAACGATCTGATCGCCGAAGATGCAGTCGTCGAGGGTAATACCGAAGAGATCAAGGACGAAGGTCGCCCGGATGTGGACGACGAGGCGAAACTGAAGACGAAATCGGAAGAGGGCGGCGCATAATGCGTCGTCATTTGATGAAGCGGAAGAGCGCGGATTTTCAACTTTCAGAGGATAATAAGAAGAGCGTTTATACCCATTGGCGAGGGTTTCACATGAATAACTAGGCCACACGGGGACGGCGCATTAAAGGGGCGGATGAGTAAAGTTCGAATCAACGATCTGGCGCGCGAGCTGGAAGTCAAGAGCCGGGAGATCCTGGACACTTTGACGGCAGTTGGCGTAACCGAAAAAAAGACCCATTCGAGTTCGCTCGAGAGCGACGAAGCCGAGCGCGTACGCGTCTATTTGCAGCGGGGAAGCCGCGGAAGCGGCGAGTCGCAAAGTCGCGCGGCAGGCAATGGGCAAAAGCCGAAAATTGACTGGTCGCAGGTTTCCAAGCCCGGGGACGCCGCGCGCGAGTTGTTGCGCCGCAAAGAGGAGGCTGCCGCCGCTGCGGCGAGTCCTCGCCCCGCCGCTCCAGCTGCTGTGCCCGTTCCGCCTCCCGTGGCGGCAAAGCAGCCTGCGCCAACGCAACCGGCCCCGCAAAAGCCGGCCGCTACGGTTGAGCCCGCCGTTGTTGCTGCACCGCGTAAGATCGTGCCGCAGCCGCGCCAGGAACCGCGAATTGTGGTTGCGCCGCCACCGTCTGTTCCCGCTATTGCGGCAAAGCCGCCGAGCGGACCAGTAATTGCCCGGCCGCCGGCTCAGACAATGCCGGCGCCCGCGTCGTCTGAGATTCGCGCGACAGCGTCTCCTGCTTCGGCGCCGGTCTTCGTAAAGCCGGCTGCCCAGGAGGCTCCGGTTGCGAGTCCGTCCGCGCCTCCGCCGGTCGCTGTTAGAGCCGAGCCGATTGCTGCATCGGCCGCCGAACCGTCTGCCGCCAGCGCCGAACCGCAAATTGACTCTTCGGTTGCTGGTGAATCGATACGACCTGTCGCTGCTCCAGCGCCGCGTCGGGTCATCATGCCGCAGACCGGGCCTCGTCCGGTCTATTCCGCACCAGTTCCGCCTCCGAGTGCCAATATCGCTCCGCCGGCCTCGGCAGGTCCGCAGGCGGGTGGTTCGCCGAGCGGTCCCGGCGTGATTCAACGCGGCCAGCCCATCTTCCAAAGAAACCGTCCGAGTGGCCCCGGTGGATCGCCTGGCTTTGGCCAGCGTCCGCAGGGCGGTCAGCCCTACAACGCCGGGGCGGCTGGCGCACCGGGACGCCGTCCCATGCACCCAACTCGCAGCTCGCCGGCCGGCGGCCCTCCAGGTTCGCGACCGCCAATGGGCGGTGGAAGACCTGGTTTCCCGCCGCGTCCCGGCTTTGGTCCGCGTCCCGGTGGGCCCGGCGCCGGTGGGTTAGTCCCACCTCCAGGCGAGGCTCCGCGTCCGCAACGTCCGAGTGGTCCGCCGCGTGGCCGTGGCGGCAACCGGCGATACGAGAAGAGCAAAGAAGGCCCGATGAAGGGCTTCCAGCCGCCGCCGCGTTTTGGCGGCATGCAGATGTCGCGCGAACCTTTGCCAATCACCCGCACCATCACGGTGACCGAGGGCATCAGCGTCAAAGATCTCGCAGAAAAGCTCGACGTCCGCGGCAAAGATCTGATCGCCACGCTGTTGATGCGCGGTGTCTTCGTCACCGTCAATCAATCGCTCGATGCGGAGCTGGTCAAGGATGTCGCGCGTCAGTTCGGCGCCGATACCCAGGTCATCACCTTTGAAGACCAGATGGCCAACGAAGCGATCGAGAACCTGTTGCAGCAGCCGAATCCGGATGAACTCGAAGTCACACGTCCTCCGGTGGTCACGGTAATGGGCCACGTCGATCATGGTAAGACCTCGTTGCTCGACGCGATTCGTGAGACCGATGTGGCCGCAGGCGAAGCCGGCGGCATCACGCAACACATCGGCGCGTACAAGGTGAAGTTCACCAAGGAAGGCTCTCCGGCCTCGGGCCGCGAGATCGTCTTCCTCGATACGCCGGGTCACGAAGCCTTTACCCGTATGCGTGCGCGCGGCGCCAAGGTCACCGACATTGTCGTCATCGTCGTGGCAGCAGACGATGGCGTGATGCCGCAAACCCTCGAAGCCGTCGATCACGCCAAGGCCGCAGGAGTTCCGATCATTGTCGCAGTCAACAAGATCGACAAACCCGACGCGCAGCCGGAACGCGTGAAGCAGCAATTGAGCGACCGTGGACTCTCGCCGGAAGACTGGGGCGGCAGCACCGTATTCGTCGAGGTCTCGGCCAAGAAGCGCCAGAACCTCGATCTCTTACTCGAAATGATCTGCCTTGTGGCGGATATTCAAAGCCTCAAAGCAACGCCCGATCGTTCGGCGGTTGGCACGGTCATCGAAGCCAAGCTCGATCGTGGTCGTGGCGCGGTCGCGACAGTGCTTGTCCAAAATGGAACGCTGAAGAACAGCGACAGCTTCATCATGGGCAACACCTTTGGCAAGATCCGCGCGATGTTTGACGACCGCGGCCGCTCGATCGACATTGCCGGGCCATCGACACCGGTCGAGATCCTCGGTCTTGAGAGCATGCCGGACGCCGGGGACACCTTCCTGGTGGTCGCGGACCGCGATAAGGCCAAGAGCGTTTCGCAGTTCCGTAAAATGCGGGAGCGTGAGGCGACCTTGGCGAAGTCATCGCGTGTCTCGCTCGAAGGCCTTGCCGAACAGATCAAGCAGGCGGGCGTCAAGGAACTCCCGCTCATTCTCAAGGGAGACGTCACCGGCTCAGTCGAAGTGCTGGCCGACTCGCTGCAGAAGATGTCGACCGAGAAGGTGCGCATCAAGGTCATTCACACCGGAGTCGGCGCGATTACCGAGAGCGACATCCTGCTGGCATCGGCTTCGAATGCGATCATCATCGGCTTCAACGTTCGTCCCGAACGCAAGGGCGCCGATCTCGCCGAGCAGGAAGGCGTGGAGATTCGTCTGCACTCGATCATTTACGAGTTGCAGGACGAAATCCGCAAGGCGATGCTCGGGTTGCTTGATCCGGTCTTCAAGGAGAACTACCTCGGCAAGGCGGAGGTGCTCAACATCTTCCGCATTCCCAAGGTGGGCACAATTGCCGGTTGCCGAGTGCTCGATGGCGTTCTGCGCCGCGATGCGGACATCCGGCTTACCCGCGGTGGCGAACAGGTCTTCAAGGGCAAACTGGGCTCGCTCAAACGCTTCAAGGACGATGCCAGGGAAGTCACCAGCGGTATGGAGTGCGGCATCGGGATCAACAACTTCAACGACATCCAGGTTGGGGATCAGATCGAGGCCTTTGTAACCGAACGGGTAGCGGCGGAGCTGACTGCGCAGTAGCGTCTTATATATGAGCGCACAAGAGGCACTCGAACTGTTCGAGTGCCTCTTGCTTTGTTGGTGAGACCTTTAATCCGGCTCCGGAATCCATGCGGGAATATACTTCAGGTAGAGGTGGCGCGATGGAGCAGCAGACGGTCGATCGAGCATTTGAAGCGGCGGACGGCGATCCAAGGCTGGAAGACCGCGCTTTGCGGGTCGCTGCTTTGAAGGCCCGCATCGAGCGTGCACAGCAAAGTGTGCGCCGATACATTGAGCCTGGACGGTCGCTCGCCGACGAGTTGATCGCTGAACGGCGCGAGGCCGCTAAGCTTGAGTAGCATCGTGCTCGATGCGTCAGCGGTGCTTGCGATTCTCCAACGGGAAGCGGGCTCGGAGAAGCTGACCGCAGAACTTCTGGCCGAATCGGTAATAAGCACAGTGAATCTTGCGGAAGTGCAGTCCATGCTGGTTCGCGGTGGCGGAACCCCTGAGCAGGCGTGGACGGACGCAATTGGGCCAGCCGAGAGGGTTGCGCCGTTTACCATTGAACAAGCTCGAGTTGCGGGTAATCTCGTAGCTCGCACACGTTCCAATGGTTTGTAACTGGGAGATCGTGCTTGTCTTGCACTCGCTACCGCTCTCCAAGCGCCCGTTTACACTACTGATCGCCTCTGGACGAACCTGGATGTAGGCGTCGAAGTCCATCTACTCCGTTGACGTGTCTCTCGACGTGTTCACAAATGGACACTCGATTCTGCAAACGGCCATCGGCACAATTTTTGACGCCAGAGTCTCCCCTATCGCTCCTTATTTATGAATAAGTTGCATCTCTAAAACTCTGGCCGGAGACGTGCAGTGTCTCTCCGCGATGGATATCTCCAGGCCTGACATTAAACGTAAGAAGACCCGGCGACAGATTGTTGTCGGTATCGTCGCCGTAATCGTATTGGCGGGGGTCGCTTTCGCTGTCTCCCGTCTCAAGCCGGCCGCTCCGGAAGTCGAGCGGGGCACCGTATGGACAGACACGGTCAAGCGCGGCCCACTGCTTGTCCAGGTCAGAGGTCTGGGTACGCTGGTGCCGAGAGAAGACAGCATTCAGCTGATTCCAGCACAGACCGATGCGACTGTGGTTCGGATCCGCGTTCTTCCCGGCACAAAGGTCACCCCGGACACTATCCTGATGGATCTAGCCGATCCGGAACTCCAGCAGAAGCTGCTCGACGCGCAGCTGCAGCTGAAGGCCGCTCAGTCCGACTATAAGAGCCTTCAGGCGACGTTGCAGAGCACGCTGATGGATAAAAAGGCGGCGGCGGCCGCAGTGAACTCCGCCTATACGCAGGACCAGTTACAGGCGAAGACCGACAAGCAGCTCTACGATCTGGGCGTGATCTCCGGCCTCACCTATAACGCTTCCAAGAACACCGCTGACCAGCTGACCACTCAACAAAAGATCAGCCAGGAACAGATCGACGTGAACTCGTCGGCAATCGAGGTCCAACTGGCATCGCAGCGGACCAAGATCGATCAGGCCAGGGCGTTGCTCGATCTCTATGAAAAGCAGGAGCAGTCGCTTCAGGTCAGGGCCGGAATCTCCGGTGTGCTGGCGACCCTCGCGACCCCGATTTCGGTAGGCCAGCACGTAGCGACCGGAACTTCGGTAGCCGAGGTCGTCCAGCTGGATAAGCTCAAGGCCACCCTGAACATAGCCGAGACCCAGGCGCACGATATTCAGCTCGACCAGCCTGCGGAGGTCGACACCCATAACGGCATCGTCCCTGGCCACGTTAGCAGAATCGATCCAACGGTATTGAACGGAACGCGTGCCGTTGACGTAACTCTTGACGGGCCGCTGCCACCGGGGGCGGTTCCGCAGTTAAGCGTCGACGGCACCATCGATCTCGAACGAATGAAGGACGTTCTCTATGTCGGGCGACCGGCCTTTGGCAATGCGAACAGCACCATCAGCCTGTTCAAGGTCGATCCCGATGGCAAAGGTGCGGTGCGTGTTCCAGTAAAAGTGGGACAGGCATCAGTGAACGAAATCCAGGTGCTCGATGGATTGCACGAGGGCGACACGGTCATCCTTTCCGACATGTCGCGCTGGGACAACTTCAACCGCATTCGGCTCGAATAAACGATTCGCTAGGAGAAAAAACAAATGGCACAGCCGCTGATACAAATTGAAGAGCTTACCAAAGTCTTCTATACCGACGAGATCGAGACCCACGCGCTCTCGGGGATCCACCTGACGATCGCCAAGGGCGAGTACGTCGCGATGTCCGGCCCGTCGGGCTGCGGCAAATCGACGTTGCTCTCGATTATCGGCTTGCTCGACACGCCGACGGGCGGGAAGTACGAGCTCAACGGACACGCGGTCGAAAGCTTGAACTTCGCCCAGCGTTCGCGCATTCGCAACCAGGAGATCGGCTTTATCTTTCAGAGTTTCAATCTCATTGGCGATCTGACGGTCTATGAGAACGTCGAGCTGCCGTTGACCTATCGCTCCGGTATGACCCAGGCGGAACGCAAGCGCCGCGTGCAGGAATCGCTCGAGCGCGTGGCCATGGCGCACCGCATCAAGCACTACCCCTCCCAACTTTCCGGCGGTCAGCAGCAGCGCGTTGCTGTGGCGCGCGCCCTGGCCGGTTCCCCATCCATCCTGCTGGCCGACGAACCGACTGGAAACCTGGATTCGCGCAACGGCGAAGCGGTGATGGAGTTGCTGCAGAACCTGCACAGCGAGGGCGCCACGATCTGCATGGTGACCCATGATCCACGCTTTGCCCGGCACGCAGAACGCAATGTCCATCTCTTCGATGGCAAGGTGGTCGCAGAGGGCGAGCTGGAGATGATGGAGTCCCGATAGGCGTCAGATAATCGGCGATTTAATCGCAGGCGGAGACGAAGATGCTTCAGGATTTGAGATATGCGCTGCGGCAGCTGCGCAAAAGCCCGGGGTTTACCCTAACGGCGGCGTTAACGCTGGCGTTGGGTACGGGCGTCACTGCGGCGGTTTTCAGCGTGATCTACGCCGTGATGATTCAGCCACTGCCGTATGACCATCCAGAGACAATCGTCGTTCCGCGGACATTTTCGCCGCAAGGGTATCAGCAACCCGCGTCTTATCCTGAATACGTTGATTGGCGCAACCAAAGTCACTCCTTTGCGGCTTTTGCTGCGGTCAATTTCTTCCAGAGGATCAATCTTGAGGTGCCGTCGGGCCCTGTTTCTTTGCGGTTGACTCAGGGTTCCGACAATCTTTTCGATATTTTCGGTGTCAGCCCGTTGCTGGGGCGCACGTTCAGCGCGGGGGAGGACCAGCCCGGAAAGAACAATGTCGTCGTGCTGAGCTATGAGGTGTGGCAGCAAAACTTCGGTGGCGGCAAAGACGTTATCGGGCAAGTGGTGAAACTTGATGGGCTGCCTTACACCGTAATCGGCGTGATGCCCGCAGGATTTCGTTACCCCATCTCGCAACAGAACGCAATCTATACCCCACTGCACATGATCGACCTGTTAAGAACGACAAGGGGCGACCACTGGCTGCCAACGATCGGACGCTTAAAGCCTGGCGTCACAGCATCTCAGGCCGCTGCGGAAATGAATGGAGTCCTCGCGAATGTTGGCCGCGCCTTTCCCGACAGCAAAGGCCGCCGGATGGAACTGCGTTCGCTTGCCGAAACTACGATCGGCAATACGGGCGGCCCGTTGCGGGTCTTGCTGTTTGCAGTGCTCGCGGTGCTGGCGATCGCTTGCGTGAATCTGGCTGGATTGTTGCTGGCCCGCGGCGTGAAGCGGGAGCGCGAAGTGGCTTTGCGCTCGGCGATCGGCGCTTCTCGCGCGAGGCTAGTCCGCCAGATGTTGACCGAATCGCTGGTGCTCGCCCTTGGCGGCGCCGCGCTCGGCAGTCTGGTCGCCGTCGGGCTTCTGAGGGCCATTCGGATGCTCTTGATCTCCGCACTGTCGCGCGGGGCGGACGTCCGTTTAAACCTGCCCGTTCTGCTGGCAACTATTGTGATCGCAGTTGTTACAAGTTTTATTGCTGGCGCGATTCCCGCGCTGCGACTGTCGCGCATCGCGCCAAGCCTATCGTTGAAAGCTGGTGGAAGCGCCGGCACCGGGCGAGGACAACACCGGATAAGGGCTTCGTTCATTGTGATCCAAGTCGCTCTGGCGATGATCCTGATGGTAACGGCAGGCTTGCTGCTGCGCCTCCTCTCAGGACTCAACAATACCAACCTGGGCTTCGACACGCGTGGCATCCTGGCGATCGACGTCGACCTGCCGCAAGGGGGTTTCAGAGACCGCGATCCGCGCACCGCCTTTTACGATCCGCTTCTGGAAAAAGTACGCGCGATTCCAGGAGTACAGTCTGCGGGCGTAATCCAGGTCCTTCCCATCGCGATGTGGGGATGGAATAGCGATATTACGATCAAGGGCCAGCCCCCGGGGCCACCCAACGAAGAGCGGCTCGCCGAGGACCGCTTCGTCGATCCCGGTTACTTTACGGCAATGGGGATCAAGTTGGTGCGGGGCCGGATGATCGATCCTGCAATCGACACGCCCAAGTCGCAGCAGGTTGCCGTCGTGAATGAAGCGTTCGTCAAGAAGTTCTTCGCAAATGGAGAAGACCCGATAGGGAAGGAAATTGCGCAGGATACGCCCCAGACGATCGTCGGCGTAGTCAGCTCGGTGAGGCAAGACATCTATGAGCCGCCCATGGCCGAGATCGACTATCCGATTTCGGAGATGCCTGAAGACGACGCCCGCAACCTGCTTGCCAACATGCACCTCGTCGTGCGCAGCAGTCTGCCTGCCGACACTCTGGTGCCCAATCTCAGGCGCGCATTTCATGATGTTGACCCATCGGTGCCTTTCATCCAGCCGGAGACGATGCAGGAGGTTATCGCCGACCAGCTTACCCTGCAACGGCTGGAAAATTGGCTTTTCGGAAGCTTTGCCGCTCTAGCTCTGTTGTTGGCAGCCATAGGCATTTACGGGCTGATCGCGCATGAGGTCGAGCTCTCCACGCGAGACATTGGAGTGCGGATGGCGCTCGGCGCCTCGCGTGCCAAGGTGCTGGAGCTGATCTACAAGCGAGTGGGATGGATGTTGGCCGCGGGCGTGGGAGCCGGGCTGCTTGGAACGCTGGCCGCCCAGAAACTCATTGCTGCTGTGGTCGAAATCAAGGCGGTGAGCGACGCGCCGATTATTGCCGGGCTGGTAGCGGGAGTCATCGCGGCGGGCATGATCGCCGCCTGGTTTCCGGCACGGCGCGCGTCCGCAATCGAGCCGATGAGCGCATTGCGCAGCGAATAGAGGATGGAGCAAGTACATGAATAGGCTGGTCGAAGACATTCGCTACGCACTGCGACAGTTTCGGAACAATCCCGGTTTCACTTTGACTGCGGTGATTACACTGGCGCTTGGCATTGGTGCGAATACGGCGATCTTTACGTTGCTCGATCAGGCGTTGCTGCGCAGCCTGCCAGTGCAAGATCCCGCGAAGTTGGTGCTGCTGCGATTCAGCGGAAGCGATTCCGGGCATCTGCACGACTACGGCGGCGATCAGCACGATTATTTCTCCTACCCGATGTACCGCGATTTGCGCGACAAGAATGCGGTCTTCTCTGGATTGATCGCGACCACGCGCACTGACGCCGGCGTGCTGTGGAACAATTCTCCCGGTCTCGCCAAAGCAGAACTGGTGAGCGGAAATTATTTCGACGTGTTGGGCGTACATCCATCTGCGGGAAGGCTCTTCGTACAGGCTGACGATGTGCAGCCCGAGGCGAATCCGATCGTCGCACTTAGCTACGGATATTGGCAGCGCCGCTTCGGCGCGGACCGCCAGGTCATTGGCCAATCGATATTGGTGAATGGCCATCCCTTTACCGTCGTCGGCGTCGCTCCGGCATCCTTTCAAAGCGTGCAGATGGGCTATGTCCCCGACATCTTCGTTCCAATCACGATGAAAAAATCGATGACACCGGATGAGGACGATTTGCTGGACCGGCGCTCTAAGTGGCTCAACATCGTGGGACGGATGAAGCCGGATCTGACCTTGACCCAGGCGCAGTCTGGCGTTGATCCGCTGTGGCATGCTTTGCGTGCGGAAGAGTTGAGCCAGATGAGCCACCGCTCCGATCGCTTTCGCGACGCGTTCTTGACCAATAGCCACCTGGCTCTCCTTGATGGAAAGAAAGGGTTCTCGCCGCTGCGCAACGATGTCCGCACGCCGTTGCTGGTGTTGATGGGAATGGTGGGTCTCGTCGTACTGATGGCTTGCGCGAATGTTGCCAGCCTGTTGCTGGTGCGAGCGGCAGGCCGGATACGGGAGATGTCGATCCGTTATGCGCTGGGCGCTGAACGTGCACGGATCGCGCGGCAACTGCTTACCGAGGGCTTGATGCTCGGCTTGATGGGCGGCGCGCTGGGCATCGCGCTCGCTCCGACGGTCTCGGCGCTCCTGCAGCGCGGCATTATCGGTTCAACCGATGACGCTCTGCCATTTTCCAATCATCCCGATCCGAGAATTCTGGCATTTAACTTCGGGCTGGCATTTGTCGTGAGCCTGCTCTTTAGCCTGGCGCCGGTGCTTCAGTTCTGGCGGCCGAACTTGACTCCGGCGCTGAAACAGCAGACGACAACGGCGGCAGGTGGAGCAACGCGCCTGCGCAGCATCTTCGCCTGCGTGCAGATCGGGTTGAGCCTGGTGTTGCTCTTTGGCGCGGGACTCTTCGCGCGCACACTCTACAACCTGAAGAACACCAGCGTCGGTTTCGTGACTGACCATCTGATTGTCTTCTGGCTTGATCCCTCCCTTTCCGGATACGACCTGCCGCAAATTCCGGGCCTGTATAAGCGCGTTCTGGACTCGCTGAGCCAGATTCCCGGCGTGACCAGCACCGCGGCAACCACCGATCCCGAATTGATGGACAACAATACCGGGCTCAATATTACGGTCGTCGGCTACACGGCGAAAGAGGAAGAGGACATGGACATCGAGAAGGAAGTCGTGAGTCCAGGCTACTTCTCGACGCTCGGCATGCCGTTGATCGTTGGGCGGGGAATCGGAGAACAGGACGGCCCGGACGCTGCCCGAATCGCGGTGGTGAACGAGACCTTCGCAAAACACTGGTTTGGAAGCGCAGCGAATGCGATGGGCCGCCAGTTTCATGACGGCGGTGGATCGGACATCAAGGGCAACCCGTGGCTGACGATCGTGGGCGTGGTCAAGGATGCTAAGCATAGCGGCATTCGCGACGACGTTAATCGGACTGCCTTCTATTCCTATCTCCAGGAACCACCCAAGCGCGGCATCGCGTTTTATGTGCGTACGCAACAATCCCCTGAGGCCGTAATCTCGGAGATCCGGCAGACCATGCAAAGGCTCGATTCAAAGCTGGTGCCAGATTCTCTGAAGACGATGGATGCACAGATCAGCGAAGACCTGAACTCGGAGCGAACGCTGTCGCTGCTGGCGATCAGCTTTGGCGCACTGGCGGCGCTGCTCGCGGCGATCGGGCTTTACGGGATGCTGGCCTTTGCTACAGCCCAGCGAACAAGGGAAATCGGCATCCGCATGGCGCTTGGCTCGACGCGGAGCGGAATCGTAAAGCTGGTGCTTGCCGGAGTCGGCAAGTTATTGGCAATCAGCCTGGCGATCGCCATACCTGCCGCGTTGCTGTTGTCGCGCCTGGTCAAGAGTCAGCTCTTCGGCGTCAGCGCGCATGATCCTGGCGTGATGATCGGCGCGGCAATCCTGGTCGTCGCCGCGGCGTTGCTGGCCGCGGCTCTGCCTTCGCGACGCGCCTCTTCGGTTAACCCGAGCACCACGCTTCGGTATGAGTGAATGAAAGATCAAGCGATGGCGCCGCAAACGGGGCGCCGGGGAATTGAAAGATCGGTGGAGTGATGATTCAGCTTAGAAATTTAGAACGGAGTTACAAGACGGGCGCCGGGCAGACATGGGTGCTGCGGCGCATTCAGCTCGAGATTGCCCAGGGCGAGTTTCTGACCATCATGGGGCCATCGGGAGCGGGGAAGTCGTCGCTCTTGAATGCGCTTGCGCTGCTCGACGACCAGTGGCTCGGCGAGTATTGGTTTCGCGACGAGGCCGTGCATGCAATGGGCCGTAAACAGCGCGCTGCGCTCGCGAAACAAAATATAGGGATGGTCTTCCAGAGCTATCACCTGCTCGACGATCTGACGGTGCAGGAGAACATCGACCTGCCGCTCTCCTACAAAAACATTTCGCGCAAAGAGCGGGAGGCGCTGGTCGCAGACACGCTCGACAAGTTCAACATCGTGGGGAAGAAGGACCTCTATCCTTCGCAGCTTTCCGGTGGTCAGCAACAACTGGTCGGCATTGCGCGCGCGGTCATTCATAAGCCGGCCTTGCTGCTCGCCGACGAGCCGACGGGGAATCTGCATTCCTCGCAGGCCAAAGAGATCATGGAGCTGTTCCGAGAGCTAAACAATGAAGGCACGACCATCGTGCAGGTGACGCACTCTGACGTGAACGCGGCCTATGGCTCGCGAGTGATTGAGGTGCGCGACGGATGGATGGTGAAAGATACCGCGAATCCGAATCTGGGAGTAGAGGTGAGCGCATCGTGAGTATCAGAAGGCTGCCTTCTCTACCCGAAAAAGTGATTGCCGCGACGCTGTGTTTCGCGCTGGGCTCGCCGGGTTGGGCCCAGGCAGCGGCTCCGCAGTCTCAGGCGCCGCAGCAACCCACTGCCCAGCAATCGACGCCCGAAGCCCCTGCGGCGGCTACGCCGCCGGACACCTCGGCGCCAAGCATAGCTCAGCAGGCGAAGTCGCTAGACGGACCTCCAGCCCCGGTCGGACAACTCGCGCCGTTTCATGTGGAACTTCCGCACTCGCGTAATCCGCTCGATGCATACAGGGCGAGCACGGTGCCGCCCGTCGATCTCACAAATTCGCCGAGACTCGAAAGCCTTGAGCGCGACGGCAAACTCTATCTCTCGCTCCGCGACGCCGTTGCTCTCGCACTTGAGAATAATCTTGACCTTGCCTATTTTCGTTACAACCTGCCCATCGCCCAAGCCGACTTGGCGCGTACTAAAGCCGGCGGATCTGCCAATGGCGTGAACACCAATATTGCTCAAGGCACTCAGGGCGGATTCAGTTCCTCCGGAGTGGGAAGTGGCGGAGGTGGGGGCGGTGGAGCGGTGGCGGCGGGCGCTGGTGGTATCGTCCAGTCGACTCTCGGCGGCGGTGCTCCGATCAACTCCTTCGATCCGCAGGTCACTGTGCAAGGTTTTGTCGACCATACCGCAATTGTCCAGATCAACCCGGTCCAGTCCGGAGTCCCGATCTTAAGGCAAAATACGATTGATCTTTCGTCCAGTTACACGCAGGCATATCCGCTGGGCACATATTTCACGGTGACAGACTACGGTTATCGCTCGACTACGAACAGCATTTACAACATCCTCAACCCTCAGCTCACTGCAAATTTCAATTTCACCATCGTCCAGCCGCTTTTGCAGGGCTTCGGACTTGCGACCAACGAGCGCTACATTCACCTGGCGAAACAGAACCTCCAAATCACGGACCTCGCCTTCAGAGCACAAACTATCGCCACCATTTCGCAGGTCGAGAATATTTACTGGGACCTCGTGAATGCTTACCAGGACTCCCAGGTTAAAGAGCGCTCGCTGGCCTATGCTAACGAGACTCTTTCCGATGACCAGAAACAGCTTCAGTTGCAAAATGTCCCGGCGATGCAGGTGCTGAAGGACCAGGCTGCCGTGGCCTCCGCTGAAGGCGACCTTACCGTTTCCAAGACGACACTCAGGCTGAACGAGTTGCTGATCAAGAATGCCCTTACCAAGACGATCAGCGATCCTAGATTGGCAGATATGCCGGTGGTGCCGCTTGATCTCAAGGGACCTGCGGACCCGAATGAGACTGAGCCGATCGAGCAGCTCATTGTCGAAGCCGAGAAAAACCGCCCGGACGTGTCGGAAGACCAAATTGCGATGCAGATTGCGCAAAACAACCTACGCACCATCAAGAACGAGCTGCTGCCGAGGCTTTCCGTCTATGGACAGTACGTCGGTGTCGGCTATGCTGGAGAGCTCAATCCTGCCTGCCAGCTCGGAGCAGAGTGCGCCACTACTCTTCCTAAAGATTTCTGGGGAGCTTTGGAGAATACCTTCAACTATTCTTCTCCCGAATACCAGGTCGGTTTCTCGCTCGTTATCACGCTCCGCAATCGCGTCGCCAAAGCCGACCAGTTTCGGGCCGCGCTCGACTTTCGTAAACAAGAGCTGAACTACGAGCAGCAGAAGAAGAATATTTTGCTCGATGTTCGTAATTCCCAATATGCGTTGCAACAGGCGCAGGCCCGCGTCACCGCATCGCAGAAGGCCCGCGACCTCGCGAAAAAGACCTTCGACATAGCCAAACAAGAGCAAGAGCTCGGAGCTATGTCTGCCTACGATACGCTTACCAGCGAACAAGCCCTGGCCGTCGCCGAGTCCGCTCTGGTTGTTTCTCAGGCGGCTTATGAAAAGGCCAAGGTCTATATCGATCAGGCCACCGGTTCAACTCTTGATCGTACGGGAGTCTCAATCGATGACGCCAAGTCGGGCGTGGTGACTCACGAGATGTCTCCGGCCACCCCCTAAGCCGGGTGCAGCCAACAGTGGTATAGGGTAGTGACTCATGATCCATACCGAACCAATCGATCTCGCGGACTCCGACACATCGAGCGCTCCGTTAGCGCCGTGCCTGTTGGTGGCCGACGATCAGCCGCACATCCTCGATGCGATCGAGCTGCTGGTGCGTCCACAAGGCTATCGCGTCGAGCGGGCGCGTTCGCCCCAAATGGTCCTCGATGCGCTGCTCACTGGTTCCTACGACGCCCTGTTGATCGACCTGAACTACACCCGCGACACCACCTCAGGCCAGGAAGGCCTTGACCTGCTCGCCCAGATTGCCACGCTCGATGCGCAGTTGCCGGTGATTGTCATGACCGCCTGGGCGAATGTGGAAGTGGCCGTCGAAGCGATGCGCCGCGGCGCCCGTGACTTCATCCAGAAACCATGGGAAAACGCTCGGCTGCTTTCGATCCTTGCCAATCAGATCAACCTGCATCACGCGATGCGAAGAGCGGAGCGGCTGGAGGCGGAGAATCGTCTGCTTCGAACACAGGGCCTTCCAGAGATGATTGCAACTGCGCCGGCAATGCAGCCCGTTCTGCAGACGATTGCCCGCATTGGACCTTCGGATGCCAACGTGATGATCACCGGAGAGCACGGGACCGGTAAAGAAGTCGTCGCCCAGACGCTGCATGCGCTTTCGGCGAGGGCAAGCCGTTCGCTGGTTGCTGTGAATACCGGCGCTCTGCCCGAGGGCACGTTTGAGAGTGAGCTCTTTGGCCATATCAAGGGCGCTTTCACCGACGCGCGTACCGATCGTATCGGACGATTTGAACTTGCAGATGGCGGAACGCTCTTTCTTGATGAGATCGCCAACGTGCCGCTGCGCCAACAGGCCAAGCTTCTCCGCGTACTTGAGACCGGCGAGATGGAGCGTGTAGGTTCATCCAAGACCCGGCGTGTGAACGTGCGAGTACTCTCAGCGACCAACGCCGATGTCCACGCCGAAGCGGAGGCGGGGCGCTTCCGCTCCGACCTGTTGTTCCGGCTCAATACTGTGGAGATTCGCATTCCGCCATTGCGCGAGCGCCGCGAAGACATCCCCGCTCTCGCGTCGCACTTCCTGAACCGCTATGCGGGTCGCTATCGCAAGCAGATCCAAGGCCTGGAACCAGCGGCATTGCAGGCGATGCTTGGTTATCCGTGGCCGGGCAATGTGCGCGAGCTCGACCACACCATAGAGCGCGCGGTGCTGATGGCTTCGAGCGCGCGCATAACGCTCTCTGACCTGGGCTTGACCACTCCGCGCATTTCGACCGCGAGCCTGGAGGAGATGAGCCTCGAGGCAGTTGAGAGTATCCTCATTCGCAAGGCGTTGGCTCGTTGCAATGGCAACGTGAGCCAGGCGGCGGAGGCGCTGGGCCTCAGCCGCGGCGCACTCTACCGGCGGATGGAAAAGTATGGCCTTTGAGAGGCCGTCAAGATACATAGCTACGGACCCTAAGAAACGCGCAAGACGACAGTTCTCATTTGAGGCCCGGGTGTGGCTGTACTGTCTCATCTTCTGCTTGCCGACGATCATCTTGTGCGTGGTGCTGGTTTGGCGCGCTTCGCTCACAGTTCAGTTGACGGTTGTGGGCCTTGCGCTACTGGGTCTGCTGCTGCTCTCGTCCATGCTTCTGGAAGAGGTGGTGCGGCCGCTGCAAACATTGGCCAACGTTGTCGCAGCATTACGCGAGCAGGATTATTCGTTCAGGGCGCGAGGAGCTAACCGCAGCGATGCTCTGGGCGAGTTGTCGACCGAGGTCAACGGCCTGGCTGACATGATGCAGTCGCAGCGACTGGGCGAACTCGAGGCCATGGCGTTGCTGCGCCGGGTGATCGACTCGATGGATGCTCCCGTGCTGGCCTTCGATCAGGGGCGCCGCTTACGACTGCTGAATCCAGCCGCGGAGCGGGTGCTGTTACTCAATGCGGAACGCGATACCGGACGCCGCGCGGACCTCTTGGGGCTCGACCACGTGATCGACGCGCCTGATGAGGATCTGATTGCGCTCGATGGGCGGGCCGAGGCCACGGCGCGAAAGCCGGGCCGTTGGATGGTCCGGCGAAGCGGTTTTCGCCAGCGCGGCGTGCCGCACGTGCTCATTCTGCTCTCTGACGTGAGCAGCGCGCTGCGTGAAGAGGAGCGGACCGCGTGGCAACGGCTCATCCGCGTGCTCGGCCATGAGATCAATAATTCTCTGGCGCCGATCAAGTCCATTGCTGGAAGCCTGCTCGCACGCTTGCCAACCGAATCCGTATCGTCCAACGGGGCTGGTGATTTCGCCCGCGGCCTCACCATTATTGAGGGACGGGCGGAGTCGCTGAATCGATTCGTGCAGGCCTATCGTCAATTGGCGCAGCTTCCGCCACCGATCATGCGGCAGGTCTCGCTGCGTCCGCTGCTGGAACGGGTAGTCGCGCTCGAGACGCGCATGGCGGTCGCTCTCGACGATGTTCCCGAAATCAAAGTTACCGTCGATCCAGACCAGTTTGAGCAGTTGCTCATTAACCTAGTGAAGAATGCGGTCGAAGCGGTTATTGCCGCTTGTGAAGAGGGCGACGGGAGAGCTCCGCAGGATGATAGCACTGCCGCCGTCAGGCTGAGGGCAAACGAAGTGGCAGATTCGGTCGCGATTCAGGTGCAGGATTCGGGTCTTGGCCTGAGTAACACGGCGAACCTTTTTGTCCCGTTCTACACCACAAAGAAGAGCGGCTCCGGCGTCGGTCTCGCGCTGGTGCGGCAGATCGCCGAGGCCCACGGCGGTTCCATCTCGCTGCGCAATCGAGAGGATGCTCCCGGTTGCGTCGCTGAATTGATTCTGCCGATCAATCTGCCGGTTAGAACTTAAACCGGTAGCGAACCTCGCCATAAATCTGCCTGGGATCGTTGTAGTGAAATCCGCCAAACGTCAGGCTATTGTCCAGCAGGATCCGATAATTGGCGACGTTCAGCGCCGTCACTGAGATGAAAAGATTATCGGTGAACTGTTTCCCAAGATTCAGGTCAAAGGTGGTATGGCCGGGAAGATAGTTTCCAACGTAAGGCGATGGAGGTTCCGGGTATCCATTGCTGAAGCCTGAGCCGTAATACACATTTGTCCCTGCATCGATATGCCACGGAAGCCTGCCGTTGAAGCCGACGTTTAAGGTATTGCGCTGGTCATGGTCAACGGGCGTGTAGTTGAAGCCGGCGTCACACGCTGGCGACCCAATCGGAATACATATCAGCCCACCCGTGATATTCCCGCGCTGCTGCGCTATCTGATTGGAATAGGCCAGATGACCCTGCCCAAATCGCCACAGGTGCGGCGTGCGCAGCGTCAACTCCCATGCCTGTATCAAGGCGCCGTCGATGGTCACCGGATAGTAGATGCTGGACTCGCCGATGTTCGAGTGGTCGAGAAAGTTATTGACGCGGTTCTGGAAATGGTCGGCGTCGAGCAGCCAGCCCTTGTAAGGAATCTGCAGGCCGAACTGATATTCTTCGTCGCGTTCTCCGTGTAGCGGCTCGAAGCTCGTGTTGTTCGCGTTGGCATAATCGACCACCGGACCTGAAGCGGTCAGCAGCGGCGGCGGTTGGTAGTAGCGTCCATAAAATCCGCGAAAGACCCAATTCAATTTCGGAATCTGCAAGGCGATGCCGACTCGCGGATAGGTGTAGTCCTCGGAGAAGCTTGAGGTGAAGTAGGACTGGCGGAGGCCGGCGATCAGAGTAAGCCATGAAGTGGCCTTGTAGTTATCCGAGAGATATTCCTCAATAAGGCCGCCCGCAGCGGAGTCGGGGATGTTGAAGTTTTGATAGCTGCCATTGTTAAAGATCGATCCAAAGAGATAGCTGTCGTGCTGGCCCCATCCATAAAACCCAGCCTGGATCGTATTCCGCGCGATGTTGGTTGTAATGTTGGCCTCGGCGCCGACATAATTCGTGGCGCGGTCGGATGTCGTCGCGATGGGATAGTCGTTCGGATTGGGGTTATAGTTGGCGCTGTTGTAGTGGTAAAAGGGCGAGACGTCGAGTGTCGTTGATGCGTTGAAGCTATGCACCCAGGTGAAGGCGTCCATAACATCGACCTCACGCTGGGCATCGCGAAGTCCGTATGAGGGAATCAGCTGGTTCCCATAGCTGTCGGGATTCGGGTCGTACGGAATCTGAAAGTAGTCGGTCCGTGCCTGGGTCATCAATCGCAGCTGGTCTTGCGGCGTGCGGTTGTAGATGAAGGAGCCGAAGCCGCCGAAGCCGTTGGCGGCATCGTGATAGACCGAGGCGATGGGCGGTGAGAGCCCATAGTCGCTGCGTGTCCCGTTGGCGCTGGCGTACCACGCGAACTTCTCCGTGTGGTTACCAAAATTGACCTGATCGTTCGTCTGCCAGAAGTTTCCGAGGCTCAAGATCAGCTCGCCCTGGCGGTCGTTGTCGAAGCCGGTGCGCGGCACGACGTTAAACACGCCATACGTTCGGTCGCCGACATTGGCGTCGTAGCTGCCGCGCTGCACTTCGAGATAGTCGATGTCCTTAGGATCGATCTGCGGACCGAGGTTGCTGGCGATGTTGGTGTTGGGGATCTCTACGCCGTCGATCAGCCAGCTGACCTGGTGACCGCCGCGAATGTGCAGCATGTCGTGGGTCATGTAAGCGCCTGGAACGTAGTCGGTGATCATCTGCATTCCGTAACTGCGGCTGGCACCTGGAGTGTTGGTGATGTCAACTCGGCTCATGGTTGTGGTCGGCGTGACGGAGTCGACGTTGGCGGAATCCTGTTCGCCGACCGTGATCACGGATTGTTTCACGGTTTCAATCGCCAGCTCAAAATGCAGGATTGGCGAAGTTCCAGAAGCGAGAGAATACAGCTGGGTGTACGGGGCGAAGCCTGTCGCGGAAACGGTGATGTTGTAATACCCGAACGGAATGCTCTGGAATCGAAAACCTCCTTCGCGATCGGTGGTCGCGGTTTGGGATAAGGCTGAGTTGGTGCTCTTCAGCACTACGGTTGCGCCAGCGATCGGACGGTGTTGCGGATCGTGCACGATGCCCTGAACCTCGCCAAAGACAGTGGCGTATGCGGGCCTTAAGAGGACGAGAAATAAGAGCGGAAACAACCAAACAAACCTGCGCATGAAAAGCTGACCTCCGCGTCACGGGCATGACGCGATCAAACCTGCCGACGAGTTCTCGCGGAACGCGTCTTCTGAGTAATCGAAAAATTACTAAGGCGGGTTAGAGGATTGCGGGAGGGCCGCGCTTCTGGCGGCTGCGCGCGAACGCGACGCGGTAACGAGCTTCGGTCTGCGGTCTGGATTCGGGATGGGCGTAAAGCGGTGCTCCAATGCCTTGTGCCTCGGCGGGCGCGAAGTTATTGGGCCAGGGCGCGGCGGTTGACTTCGGCCAGCTCGGGCATTTTGGCGCGATCGTGGAAACCGTCCTCGTACCTGAATTGGCCAACATCCCGCTCTCGCAACGATGGCTTCCATTGCGGCGGCAGCATGCGGGAAGGCTGCTGGCGGAATCAACGGCGAACAGCGGCGCGGCCAGCGAGACGCTGAAGAGCAGGACGATCGTGATGGCAAGCGCGCGGCGCATCTTCACTTTGAAGCATACGCGAAGTGAGAGTCAGCGCGCTATCCGCGCAGGTTATGAAGCCTACCCTACCAGGCCAGAGATTCTGGAAGGAACTCGGCAAAGAGATCGTCGTAATAAGGCTTCAGCTCTTTCAGGTTCGGCTTCGCGCTGCCCTTGGAATACAGATCGTAAGGATTGAATTCATTCACGGCCGCGAACATTTCTTCGTCGTGCTTCGACATCAGGTGCTTGTAGGCTCCGTGTTTGTGGGCTGGATAAAAAGAGTGGTAGCGGAGCATGTAGAGCGCCGGCTCGGGCAGGTAGTTCTTGACGACGTGGTAGACATATTCGTCGTGGCCCCAGGAGAGGTGAACATTGTCGAGTCCGATATTGGGACCGTAGATGCCGTACTCGGTCTGATACTCGGGAACTTTGGCGTCGGGGTTGGCGGCGAAGTATTCGTGATAGACGATCTCACTCGACCAGGCGCAGCCAACGGGGAAGGTGTCCCCGACGACGGCCCATTGCGGCTCGCCATAGAGGCAGAGGACCTTGCCTAAATCGTGGATAAATCCGGTAAGCACCATCCAGCGCGGCTTGCCGTCACGGCGGATCGCCTCCGATGTCTGCAGCAGGTGCTCGACCTGGCTGAGATCGGTGTCAGGGTCGCTGTCGTCGACGAGCGTATTGAGGAACTCGGCCGCTTCCCAGACTGTCTTCTTGCCGATGTTCAGACCGAGATATTCCTTCTTCTTGCCGAGGACGAAGTCCAGCGTCTGGTTCGCGTGATTGAGGCGGTAAAACTCGGCGACGCCGGGGTTTGCCTTGGCGTCATAGACTCGGAACTCCGACTTGTCTTTGCCTTCCTGGTAGCGGCTGGCGACGTAATCGTCCCAATCTTCGAGGCTGTTGAGCGGATTCTCGGCGGTAGCAATGGCGCGCATGATGGACTTCCTCCACTACAGAAAGTTTACAGGATGACGAAACGGGATGACCATCCAAAGCAGGGCGAATTTCGTTAGGCGGTTTTGATTGCTCATGGGACGGCCCCAGGCCGTCTTGGGCGGCAAATGTCGTCTGCTCTGATCGCGCAAAGCGGTTCGAGCACTAACCTGGTTGAGGGCCGTCAGCTCGTAGCGCTTCCGGGAACCAAGGGACTTCCTGATGGTTGAGATGAGGCGTATTGAAGCACACCCGATCCGGCCGGAGTAAAGGTCTCTGCAAGAAGCAGAGCGTTGTCCAGGATGTCGCGGTATTCTATCGTCAATTGAGTGCCGTCCAGGATCAACACAACGTGGCCGTTGTAGCCGACGAATGTCTTCGGGTCGTCCTCGTCGATTGGGTGCTGTCTGGGGTCGTAGTAGAGGATGTTTGGATTTGGTTGGCTGAGCTTGGTGACCTCGACCGGCATTCCCCCGTGACCGATGCACCGCGGATACACCGTAAGGCCATTCACCGGCGTTTGTTTGGTGTATCCCGTCAGGCGGTGTTCATGGCCAAAGAGCCAGACGAATTCTTGCCCATTCAAGAACCACAACTGGGCCAATTGCTCGGCCGGTTTCTTAAAGGCCTGTTCAAAGGAACTTAACGGTTGATGGTGAGTGAGCACCAGGACCGGCTTCTCTCCGCGGCCCTCGGGCTGCAGGGTTTTCATCGCCTGCGCTAGCCACTGCAGCATCTTGTCGTCAAACCTCGCATCGACATTCAGCGCGGGGATGGAGTTGATCACCGGTATAGAAGTAAAAAGCGGGAATCCGCCCGAGTGATATCCGGTATCCAGACCCAGAATGATCCAGCCTGGGGTTTCTACACAGAAGTAGCTCGCGGCCTGGGCGGACTTCGACCCGTCTGGGTTCCAGAAGCCTAGTGTTGGCAGAAAACCGGCAAAATATCCCTGCCCACCCGAATACATCTCGTGATTTCCCATCAGAGCGAGACTGCCGAGCGAGCCTGTCGGCCAATTCACACCCTGGTAATGATCTGCGGGCTCTCCAAGACAGTTCTCATCGATCTCGGGAATCTCCCCCATGTAGTACACATCACCCAGATGCAGGGTCAAGTGAGGAGCGCACTTCAACATATTGTTTGCGACCGTCTCCGCCTCGAGCGTGCCTGTTCCCCAGTCGGCAGCCACTGCGATTCGCAGCGGGCCATCCGGCGGCGCCTCGGCGCGGAATATTCCTGTCTGGCCGTTGGAATATGTCTGATAGGGGGCGTCTGTGTGGACGAAATCGCGGAGATACGGAATGAGCCATTTCCAAAACTGCAGAAACGCCACTAACCGTGGATACTGAGTGCCGGGAGGAGCCTGGGCGGCCACTTGTTGAATCCTGGACATCCACGTGGTGCGGCCCAGGAATGGCACATTGCTAAGCTGCGCCACATGACGGGACTTGTGTCCCGTGGCAGGAGACGGCGGCGGGTCTGAAAGATTGACCTTTGGATCGGGAGCGTTCTGCGGATTGGAATTGGTTTGCAAGTCAGGCGCTCTCTTTCATGCCGGCGCGAGCCGTCCCCCGCAGTAGGGAGGGCGAGTAGAGTCAACTTTGAAATCGCAGCAAGTGTACCAGCGTTCTTCCTTGCTCGTGCGTACACTGCCGCGCAGCGCTCTTATCTGCTGACTGCGTCGAAGGGAAGGAACAAGGCGAAGGCAGTTCCGTGGCGACCATCCCTGTCACTGCTGCGGAAGCGCAAGGCGCCGTGATGTCGATGAACAATTTCACTACTAACCCAAAGCCCGAGGCCGGTGCCACTTGTGCCCTTGGTTGTATAAAAAGGCTCGAATATGCGTCCCACCACCGAAGCAGGCATACCGGTCCCGGTATCGGCAACGGTGATGACAAGTCCCGGCCTGCCGGTGGCCCAGTTGCATCCGACGCGACTGCGTAACAGCAGACGGCCACCGCCCAGCGGCTGCATAGCGTCAATCGCGTTGCTCACCAGATTGCTGAGTACTTGCCTGATCTCTCCTTCGAAGCATCGCACGGATATGTTTGCCCGGCTGCGCTTCTCGATCTGGATGCCGGAGTTGAAGATGCGGCTTTGGAAAATGGAGAGGACGCTGTCGATGAGTTCTTCCGCAGAGATCTCCTGTGGGCGGGTGGACTGCTTATGGAATCGAAGAGTTTGGTTGGCGATGGCGGATACGCGGCCAAGCTCCCGCTCGGCCAGCTGGAGATATGACTTTGTTTCTGTCGTGTCATTGCTGGTTCCGGCAAGATAGAGCAGGTTGGTGACGGACTCGAGAGGGTTATTGATCTCGTGAGCGATCGATGCGGCAAGGCGTCCCACGACTGCCAGCTTTTCACTTTGGATCAGGGCCTGTTCCGTCCTCTTCTGATTCGTGATTTCAAGCGATGCCGCCGTGATCGCCTGAACCGTGCCGTCCGCGGCCATGACCGGAAAATAGCTCACCGTCCAGTAGCGATGTTCTCCGGGACGCGTGATCAGTTCGCCTTCGAGAGGAAAATTAACGATCGGGTGCCCTGCAAGCACCTGTTCAAATAGCTCCTTGAGCCCGTCGATGGGAGCCATCTCAGTGAGCGTGCGCCCTACAATTTCCTCCGGCTTGAGTCCAAAGAACTCGGCTTGACGATTATTGAGCCTCAGGTAACGGAAATCTTTCGTGTCAAACAGGGCCAGTCCGATTGGCGCTGTTCTGTAGACGGTCTCAATCTCCGCGAGCTGGCGCTCCGCCTGCTCGGATTTCTCCTTGAGCGATTGCCGAGCCGCCAGCTCTGCAGTGACGTCGCGGGAGAAGGTGACAATCCCTTCGGGAGTGGGGTGGACGTCAATATGAAGCCAAAGATTGAGCGGCTCAGGATAGTAGGCGTCAAATCCGCCTGAAATCCCCTCGTTCATCGCCCGATAATAGTGTTCGACGTAGGGCGATCCGTCGTAGACCGCGTCGGGGAAAGCCTCCCACACCACCCGGCCGAGAATCTGTCGATCTGAAGCGTACAGCTCTTCTGCTTTCGGATTGAGATAGGTCAAGACCCAGTTGCGGTCAACTCCGACGATCGCATCGGTGGTCACGCCGAGCAGTTGAGTCAGCCGCTCGGTGGTTCGATCTCTTTCGCGTTCCGCTGCGCGTTTTTCTTCAATGTTCCGGAAGACCAGAACGATTCCGGCCAATTCTCCATTTTCATCGAAGATAGGGGCGCCACTATCGTCGATAGCGATATGCTTTCCGCCCCTGGACATGAGGACCGTATGGTTGGACAGACCAACCACCGATCCTGTCAGCTTGACCTTGTCGGCGGGACTTGAAACAGGCAGGCGAGTCTCCTCATTCACAATTTGAAAGACGTTGGCAAGCAACTCGCCCTTCGCTTCGTCGATGCTCCATCCGGTGAGTTTTTCAGCGACGGGATTCATTCGGGTCACGCGAGTATCTGCATCGGTCACAATCACGGCATCACCGATGCTCTGCAATACTCGCGACGCGCGAGCTTCACTCTCGCTCAGCTCCTGAGTCGTCTTTACCTCACGGGTAGTATCCTGGCAAATTACCAGCACTCCCAGAACCTCGCCGCCTGACCCAAAAATTGGGCTGTAGCTGTAGGTCCAGACGATGTCTTGCAATTTTCCATCTCGAACGATCGGGACAACTGCGTTTTCGTAGTAGACCGTCTTTCGGTCCTGGATGACCCGTTTGAGATTCGGACCGACAATCTGCCAGGCGTCCGACCAACAGTGCGCAGCCGTCTGTCCCAGGCCGGATGGATGCCGCTCGGCCAGCAGCGGCACGAAGGCATCGTTGTAAAGCTGCACCAATTCCGGGCCCCAGAAGACCAGCGAGGGGAAGGCACAACCAAGCATCATGTTGGCCGAGCCGAGAAGGCTTTCGGGCCATTCCTCGAGTCGTCCAAGCGCAGTCAGACTCCAGTCGTGGGCCCGGATCAGGCCGGCCATCTGACTGTTCCCGAATATCAGGTCCTTCGCATTCTTTTCAGTTTTGTGATGGCCTGGCTTTTTAGATGCCATTGAGTGGAATCGAGCGTCCCCAGTAGCTTAGTCGAATTGTGCCATCTCGCCAAAGACCCGGCGGAGGTAAAGGGATAGAAGCCTTTTACCGTTCGGCAGTTGCCTCCGCTGAAGTTCACGGGTTCCGGCAGCCCGGAGTTGATTCCACGAGGCTGGATTTCTTATCTGCGACGAGCGCAACTAGAATTGAGGTCTAGCTGCGGTTGATTACTGGAGCGGTTGCCGAAAGCCGTGGCGATCTACGATTTGGGCGAGGAGAGGTATGGCGCAGGAGATGTACTTTGAAGACTTTTTCCCGGGGCAGATATTCAACTCGGAGCGCAGCTATCGTGTGACCGCAAAAGAGATCATCAGCTTCGGGGAGAAATACGATCCGCAGCCGTTTCATATCGACGAAACCGCGGGCAAAAACTCGTTCTTTAGCGGGCTTTGCGCCTCGGGCTGGCTGACGGCGGCGATCGTGATGCGCCTGCGGGTGGAATCGATCAAAGTCGCCGGCGGGATGATCGGCGCGGGCGTGGAAGAGATGCGGTGGACACAGCCGGTGCGCCCTGACGACTCGATTCGGACCCAGGCGGAGATCCTCCAGGTGCGGCATTCAGCGGCGCGGCCAAATTATGGAGTGATTCGTTCGCAGACGACGGTGTTGAACCAGCGCGATGAGGTGGTAATGCGGTCTATCGTGAACTGGCTGGCCCCGCTGCGCGAACCGAAATAGATGCGCGACCCGAAGTAGGGACCGGACTACTCGGGCCAGTTGGAGTCGGCGTAGTGGTGGTGGCTTGGGTCGGCCATCCACTGTTGCGGCGTCTTGGCGAACCAGTCGAGGGCCTCCTGATATCTAGGCGCGAGGCTGGGCGGAACCTTGGAGGCCGGATCGGCAGAGTCGCGGACCTCGTCGCGCTGTTTCGGGGTGAGCGACCAGGAGAGCGGATCGGTGCCGACTTCGTTGGTGGAATGGCGGTCGTCGAAGACGACGCGATGAAGTTCGAGCCGCCCCGCGAAGGCGTGCTCGAGTTGGGCGAGCGCGGCCCGGTTTCTGGCCGTCACGCCTTCGTGCCCAGCCTGCCAGAAGCCCAGCAGCGGTGCGGTGAGTTCACTGAGCAGGTTGGCCGGCGCCCTTCCGCGATAGTAGTGGTAGGGATCGGATTCGCCGTCGCTGCCGTAGTCGTCGCCACTGTTGCGAATCTCGATCAACAGAATGCGCACCTGGTGGCCCGGGGCGCTGGGCGGATGGTGGATTTGCTGCTCGTCGCAGTTATCCTGGTTGATCCGCTCTTTTGGGTCCTGGCAACTGGCCAGCGCGTAACGGAGAAATTCGGCGACCGAAGGAGTGCCGTCGTTGTCGTAGTAGCCACCATCGACAAAGTGGTAGGCCTTCACGCTGGGGTCGAGCGCCCAGGGAACGCGTGCCGCGGACGAAATATAAGGGAAGCTCGAAGACATCTGCGCGGCCGTGGCCAACGGCAGATCGGCAAGCGCCTTTGCCCCTGAAGGCAGTGTCACTGTCGGGTAGGTCGCCAGGAAAGAGCGTGCCTTATAGTTCGGCCAGCTATCGGGCCAGTTGTCGTCGGGCGGCTTCTGCGGGTCGGGAACTCGATAGTTCGCAAGCAGAAAACGGTGGCCGTCTTCGTAAGCGGTGGCGTTCATCGCGAAGGCGGGCATGGTGCGGTTTCCCCATCGCGGTGGCAGGTTGCGCAGCGTCATCTGCTGCTCGTTGCTCTGATTTTTGGCTTCGTGGTTCCAGTTGGAAGCAAGCCGGCTCTTGATATTCCATTGCAGCCATTGCCGCAGAGTTCCTGAACTTGCGCCGTTGTCGCGCCTCCAGGTTTCGTAACAGAAATCGTTGTTGGCGTTGCGCGAAAAGCCTTTACGCAGCGACCAGTTGCGGTCTTTGCCGAGCGGCGACGCATCGAGGTCATCAAGACCTGAGGACGGCATCCAGAAATAAGGCAAGACTGGCACGGTCGCCTTGAAGAGGTCCCAATAGATGAAGCCCCAGCCCGCAGCCTCAAGACTCGAACACTGGGCAGTAGTGCGCATCGCCTGGAAGTCCAGGGATGCACCAGGCTCCGCCTGCCGCACTGCCGTGAGATAAGCCAGCAGCCCGACGCTGCCCCCCGAGACAGTGCTGGCGAGCAGCAAATGTTGGTGAAAGGTTCCGCGCGCAGCGGGATACTGGCGATCGAATTCGTCTTCGAGGCGATAGAGTACTTCTGCGGTCCATGCCGAGGCATGCAGGCCGCCGCCAGTTGCGGTAACGATGATGAGCGGGCCGCTGTTATCGGGGTTGGCGGCGAGGGCCTCATTCAGAATTTCGCGCGGCTCCGGAATCACGGGCAGCGCTTCGCCCCTTTCCAAGTGAGCGCCGGTGATGGTTGAGACGTAGTGTTCCTCGTGTCCCTTCTCGATATTGATCAGGCGCGGCAGCAACATCACCACGAGCAGGCTGGTCAATACCGGAACGCGGTAGAGGTCCAGAAAAAACGAGATGCCGCAAAGGGCCCAGCATTGTGTCGTTGCAACAATGAGCAGCGTCGCCAGGATTGGGAAACGCTCGGCGCTGCTTAGGAAATAAAGCGCGAACACGGCGAGATAAGCCAGGACCACCGAAGCGGCGAGGGCCATCTTCCAGCGTGGATGTTGCTTCATCCTAAGGATGACCGACACAAGTCCGGCGCACACCATCAGCAAGAGAACCAGGGCCGTGATCGATGCATGGATCGCCGGGACAGGGGCGGTGAGAGGCCACAGAGTCCAGTACGCGGCAGCGAAGACAATTGCCGATAGCCCGCCAAAGACGTGTCCCTCGTAGAGCCGAAGCTGTGGGGCAGCGGCGACTGTGCCGCGCAATATCTCCACATCGCCATCGCCGTCGACATCTTCGGCGGCGGAAGGCGGCGCGACGATGTAGGAATAGCCCGGGCTGCGCGCTGCAAGTATCGCGGCCCGGTGGAGGGATCGGTCAAGGAAGCTGCCCGCCATCCAGTTTGAGGCGCCCTCGATTGTGTCGTGCGAGTACCGGTCGATGCCGGGTTTGTGCAATCCGAAGCCGATAAAGTTACGCGGCAGTAGCAGCGTGCGGGCCGCATTGCGGCCGAACTCTACCGTACCGCCTGGCACGGGCGGATCATAGGTCAGGTAGTACCACGCGTTGACCACGTACCAGACGATAAAAGCCAGCGCTGTGCCGCAGAAAAGGCCCCATCCTATATCGGAAAGGCGAACCCACTGTCCGTGGCCGTTCATCAGCAGGTAAATGTAGACACCGGTATTGGGCAGCTGGGAGGTAAGCAACGCCCACCATTCGTGCCTGCCTTCGTTGTTCGCGAGCAAAGTAATCAGTCCCGATGGCCTGCCGTCGTCGCGCTTGTCGTAGCATTTGTCGAAGCGCGACGGGCCGTTAATCAGAACGACCCGGGCGCAGATAAGCGCCACGAATCCGGCGGAGACAAGGAAGAAGGCAACGCAAATATATTGCTGCAGGGTCTCGGGCGTCATAACGCCGCTGGTGATGGTCTTGAAGCCCGTCCTACCGTCGAGAGCGCACAGCAGTGGCGCGAAGAGCCACAACGCAATGGCGAAGCGCAGGAAGTATCCGTAGCGCACCCAGCGTTTCGCGGAATTGAGAAATTCTAAAAGCGGTCGACTCATTGAGCTGGCTCGATAACGGATTGGATCATGAAGTCAGGTCGGCTGCGCGTGGAGGCATGATACTCCACGAGACTCGGAGTCATGAAGCGCCTGATTTCGTCGAGGCAGTGTGTCGTTCGATTCCGCCTTGCGTATTAGCTCGTTAGAAGACCCTCCCGAGCTGGAAGAAGAAGCGGTAGTGTCCGGCGTCGCCTCCGGCTCCGCCGATGAGGACGGGGCCGAAGATGGTGTTGACTACGAATCCGCCAACTCCGTCGATGGGACGGCGGAATCCGTTTTCGACGGTCTGATAGGTCCCGGCCTCAAAACGGCCGAAGAAGTAGAGTTTTCCTCCAAGGATCGGGGGGAGTTCTGCCAGCTGCCGGAGGTAGGTGAGTTGCCCGAAGCCGTAGTTGTTGGTGAGGATCTCGTTGGTGCCGTAAGCGGCGAAAAGGCGCGGGCCGCCGAGGTTGTATATCGGTAGTCCGATTCTCACTGGATCGGAGTTATAGATTGTGCCGGCGCCAACTCCGACTACAAACGTGTTCTTTTCGCTGATCGGAACGAACTGGGAGAATGCTCCCGAGCTACCGAAAAAATTGGGTGTGGGCAGCGAGCTTACGATGCTGGGATAGGCTTCATACCACCGGGTGTTGAAGGTGGCGAGCTGCCCAGTTGTGGGGATCACTGGGTCGTCAGTATGAACGGCGTTGTATTGGAATTGCATGTAACCGGCCCGGCCGGAGATCGTAGGCTCGGTGTTCTCGCCAACCTGGAGCGTATACGAGAGGTATTCGCTGGCGTAGCCGAGACGGAATTCCTGGCTGCGGCCAAGCTGATAGCCGAAATCAAGTCCACCGCCCGCCTGCTTCACGCGATAGATGGAGGCAAGGCTGCCGGTGTTGGTATAAGCGTTGAACTGGTTGCTGTCGAGAAGGAGCTGGGGTGAGATGAACCAACTGCTGCCGACGCGAAGGGGATGGTAGTACTCGGTGTGTAATCCATACTCGGAGCCAACGACGACATCGTTCCGAAGCTCCGAGTCGTAGGAGCCGACGTCGAAGAAGGTGATCCTGGCCCCGAGGCTGAAGAGCACGTTGTTGTACTGGGAGCCGTCAAGGGTGATCTGGGGGCGGATGATCGGTGGAGCGTAGCTTTTTTCAGTGGCGTCGATGAGCAGGCCGGGCTTACCGTCCTTGTCGACCATCGAGTAGCCGAGGCTGGCGTATCGGCCATCCCCCTGGATATCGAGGATCGTTTTCTGCATCAGATCGGAGTTGACGTCTTTGCCGAGCTCCGGCTGAAAGTCTTTCTCGATGGCCTTGGCGCTGTGCGGATCGGTTCCGGCGACTTCGATAAATTCCGGCTTTGGCGTGTGGCGGCGGCGGGCGTCGCGATCTGCCAGATATTGTTTCCAGGTGGCATCGTCGACGGAGAACCGGGACAGCACAGCCGCCTTGCTCTGGGCGGCGTCGTATCCGGCCTTGATCAGATCGTTGGACTGCGAGTAGTCCATGGTGTTGTATTTTGCGAGCGGAACCGAGACGAGCACGTCGGCTGCTTCGATGCTCTGCACTTCATTGGCGGCGATCATTACGGAGATCGATTTTCCCAGCACTCCGAAGGAAGAGAGGTTATCGGGCTGCGGCGCGGCCCGGGTATCAAGATAAACCGCAATGGTGATCTGCGCGCCCATCTGTTTGGCGACGTCTACAGGGAGGTTGTCGAGAAGTCCGCCGTCAGCGAAGAGGTGACCGTCGACGCGCACCGGAGAAAAGAAGCCGGGCAGCGACATTGTCGAGCGCATGGCGGTTGCGAAGGAGCCGCTGCTGAAGACATATTTCTTTCCCGAGTCGAGATCGGTGGCGACGCAACCGTAAGGGATTGGCAACTGGTCGAAGTTTTGAATGGTGGAATAGGGGAGCGCGACACGGTCGAGGATGAACTGGACTTCCTGACCTGAATTGAAGCCTGAAGGGAATTGCACACCTTTCTTGATTCCGAACTCGATCGAACCGGGATATATGACGGAGTCCTGTTTGCGGCGGAAGGTGAGGTTCTGGAAGGGAACCTGGCCGCGCAATACGTCGTTCCACTTGATCGATTCAACCAGCTCTCGCACTTCGGAGGGAGAACGGCCGGTGGCGTAGACGCCGCCCACGAGCCCGCCCATGCTGGTTCCGGCGACGTAGCTGACCGGGATGTGGTGCTCTTCGAGCCAGGTGATGACGCCGATGTGAGCCAGGCCGAGCGCACCGCCGCCCTCGAGGACCAGGCCAATTTTCTGGGCGTTCGGGTCGTGCGGGGTAGCCGCGGTTGCGGGCTGTTGCGGGAGGGCGGCCAGGAACGAACCAGCCAGAATTCCGGCCAGGGTACAAGATTTCCTTGCAAGGCTCAACATCGTTCGTGAGGCGAACTTCGAGTTACGTACCATTCGTGCGGACTCCAGATCTGTGTGCGGGCGCTGTCCTGAGGATACAAGACGATAGAGGCGCGACTGGGTGATTTTCGATACAGCCGGCGGGCAGCCGATGCTGGACTTGGTGCGCGGAGGGCGGGTGCGGTGATCGGGACTATATGATAGGAACTGGCAGCGTCGAGTGGCCGCGTCCCTGTGCGGCTACTCCTGACGACTCGATCAATTCGAATGACACACGCGATAGAAACTCCCGCTCTGACCATCGCCCGCTCCTATCTCATCGAGCAGGACTGGAACGCCTACTCCCCGGAACAACACGCGGTTTGGGCTGAGTTGGTGAGCCGGCAGATGCCTTCCCTTCGCGAACACGCCTGCCAGGAGTATCTGGAAGGTTTTGAGGCCATCGGTCTTCGCGAAGACCTGATTCCTAACCTCGGCGAGGTAAGCCGCCGGCTGGAGCCGCGGACGGGATGGAACTCGACGCCGGTGAGCGGTTTCCTGCCTGCAGATGCTTTCTTCGAGATGCTGGCGGCGCGACGCTTTCCGACGACGACCTGGCTGCGAAGCAAAGAGTCGCTTGAGTACACGCCGGAGCCGGACATCTTTCACGATGTCTTTGGTCATGTTCCGATGCACGCACACCCGGTCTTTGCGGATTTTCTGCAGCAGTATGGAAAGGTCTGCGCCGGGCTCCGCGACAAGGACGCACTGGAGCGGATGGGACGGCTCTTCTGGTTCACGGTGGAGTTTGGCGTGATTCGCCAGGCGGGCAAACTGAAGATTTATGGCAGCGGGCTGATCTCCTCTCACGGCGAAGCAAACTATGTTTTGCAAGCCGAAGTCGGCGGAGGGCCGAAGATTCGCGACTTCAATCTCGACCAGGTGCTCGATCAGGAGTTTCTGGTCTCCGAGATGCAAAAGGTCCTTTATGCGATCGATTCGTTTGAGCAGATTTACGAGGCCGCCCAGGAGGCGGAGCGTCGACTCGCGTAGAGGCCTCGCCTCGCCCGCTTTGGAACCGCGGACTAGGACGGGAATTTCTTGTTACGAATGTTGATTCCTCAGCAAATATTTGCACGTCCGTCACACTCTAAGGCGCACAATCGAGGTTGGAGTTTCATTCGTTGCCTAGAATTCACTTTCATCAACAGCTCGATGCGCTCAAGGACAAGCTGCTGGCGATGGCCGCATTGGCGCAGCAGGCGGTACAGGCAGCCGTCGATGCTTACCTGCAGCGTGATTCCACTCTTTGCCAGTATGTGCAGGACAATGAGGCCGCAATCAACCTCGCCCATCGCGAGGTGGACGAGATGGCCTATGAGCTGCTGGCGCAGGAGCAGCCGATGGCGATCGACCTGCGGTTCATTCTGGCGGTGATCAAGATCAACAGCGATCTGGAACGGATCGGCGATCAAGCGATGGGTATTGCCCGGCGCACCCGCGATCTGCTGGAGTATGACAGCACCGAACTGCCGGTAGACATCAACGGCATGGGCGAGGTGGCGTCGCGAATGATACGCACGGCGATCCAGGCGCTGCTCGATGCCGATGCCCTGGTTGCCGACTCCGTACGGGACATGGACGACGAGATCGACCGCATGAACCGGGTTGCGCGCAAGGGATTGATTGGGGTGATTCAGCAAACGCCCGATGTCACGATCCAGGCGCTCAACGGCATTCTCATTTCTCGCGGGCTGGAACGCATCGCCGATCATGCGACGAATATTGCGGCGGATGTGATCTTCTGGGTGCGGGGCGCCGATGTTCGTCACCAGCTGAGCCTGGCGGTGGACTAGCTTCTCCGGCCGATATCGAATGCCGTCAATATCCGCTTCCTGTAGCGCGTGAATAGCCACTTCATCCGCGCATCACCCTTTGTTGGCGAAATGCAAGCCAACCGCGCTTATTTCGTCACAGAACGCTTGCCAAGTGCGCAAAATCGCGCAATCCTACAAGCGAACGGTTGTGTTCTCCGCGATATTCCCCGATCGTTCGGCGTGACAGAAGCGAGGTTCCCCATGCTCGGGTTCGTTTCGAGAACGACGCGATTGCTTCAGAATCTACCTGGCCGTTTCGTGTCCGCCGCAATGTGCCTTGGGCTTGCTGCAATGTGCTCGGTTGCCTATGCACAGGTCTTTACCGTTGACAGCAGCAAGATCGAAAGCCGCTACACCGATATCAAGCGAACTCACGTCGCTCTGAGCAGCCAGCCACTCCTTCAGCGGACCAAGCTTCAACTGGTGCGGGTCCTCGAGGCGGAGCAGGGATTTGCGATGCGCCCGTTGCCCAAGGGCAGCAGAGGCATGACGCTGATCGCCAACGGCGCGGCGAATCCAAATGGTGCGGAGTACGTCAAGACGCTGGAACACAACGGTGTCGCCTTGCAGGCAGCCGACCGGGTGTTGATCACCGATATCAAGTTTCTCGGCGACAAAATCGTCTTCGAGCTGAACTACGGTCCGGACCAGAAGCACCGTATCCTTCGCCATATCTCGATAGGCGCTAATGGCGCCATGATCCCGCTCGCACAGGACAGCGGGCAGGAGCCAACCGGAGTGCGGATCACGCTGCAGTTCGAGAAGTTCGTTCCCGAGCTGACCGGTACCGAGGTTATGGAGCTGCTGACACCGTTAGTCGATTTCAAACTCAAGACGCCGGCTGAAGCTTATGTCGACACGCTGCCACCGCAATTAAAAGAGGCGATCCTCAAGCACCATGTATTGGTGGGGATGAGTCCGGAAATGGTGAAGTATGCGATGGGATCTCCCGACGGCAAGAGCCGGGAGCGCGAGGGCGATATGCCGTTTGAGGAGTGGATCTACGGCCAGCCGCCCAAGGACGTCGAATTCGTTCGCTTCAACGGCAATCGCGTGATTCGCGTTGAAGATTGCAAGATGGGCGAGCCGCCAATCATTCGCGATCAGGATGAGATGGGCAATTATTGGAACAGCGTGCCGACCAATCCCAACATCCGGGAGGTCAAGCTGGGTGATCGGAGCGCCGATGAGGACAGGAAAGAAAGCGCAGTCACCGCGGCGCCAACCCTGCGCAAACCGGGCGAGACGCTGCCAAACGATGGCGAGATTCCGCAAATGGGCAAGGTCCAGTTTCCTCCAGGAATGGATGGCAGCAACAAGCCTGCGCAGCCGGCGACTCCTTCTGCCGGCGGCAGCGATCCGGGTGCGGGAACAACCGGTTCCGGCACATCGGGAGCCGGAGCTTCGGGGACCGGAGCCGGCACAACTACCGGGACCGGAACGACTCCGCCGCCGCAGTCGCAGTATACGAGCACTTCCTTCTAGGCGCAGGGCCGGCTCGGGGCAAGCCACGCGCGGCTTCATGTAAAATCAAAGAGCGAGTTCGAGATCCTTCTGTGTCGTCCCTTCCATTCGCCGCGCGTTCGCGCTGAGCGGAGTCCGGTACGCAAATCGATACGGACAGACTTCAAAGGAAACGCACGCGCAAGACCTCTCCCTCTGGGCAGCATGGCGAAGGACTTCGCCTCAGCTTGGAGCGGGGAGCGACATATAAGGAGAGTTTTATGGCTAAGATCGCCAAAACAGCAGACCGCAAGAAGGTAATGGACACCTCGAAGAGCACGGATTGCCCGAAGTGCGGCAAGCCGACCCGCATTGTGAAACGGGTCAAAGACCGCGAGCGCGGCGTTCCGGGCGGAGTCTACATCTCCTGCTCGGCCTGCGAATTCCACGAGAAGCTCTAACCCAAGCGGCCCCGAGAGCATTCTTTCGGGGCCGAAGCTTGTTCCGTTCGCGTAACTCTTGAACGACACGAGCCATTCGCCTTCCGCTTTTTCCTCTTTATTTGACCCGGTGGGAACCTCCAAGCTATCTATCAAGGTAGAGCGCCAAATGATCTTTACGGCTTGTCGAGGTGACCATGTCTGAGGATTCCAAAGCGCCGGCGACTCCCTCGGGGCTGCCGGTTTTTCGTCCGGAGATGGCGTTCCCCAGTTTGACCGGCGAAATGGTTGAGCGTCTCCGTGAATACGGGACGGAAGAGACCTTCGCCCCAGAGACGGCGCTCTTCGCCCACGGCGAGCGTGAAGTCGACATGTTCGTCGTGCTCGAAGGCGAGCTTGAGATCTACAGCCAGGACGAGAAGAACGAACGGAAGCTGCTGGCGAAGCTTGGCGAAATGCAGTTCACCGGCGAGCTTGACCTGCTGAGTACGCGGCGAACCCTGGTCGACGGTTGCACTCTCACCAAGTGCGTGCTGCTGCGGGTTCCGCGTGCCGAATTGCAGCGTTTGATGCGCTCGGAAGGCGACATCGCCAACCTGATCATGCAGGCGACGATCTGGCGCAGGCTGGGCATCCTTGAAGATAGTTCGTCCGGTATCGTGTTGCTCGGGCACAGCGCTTCCGCGGAGACGATCAGGCTGCAACAGTTTCTTACCCGCAATACCTATCCTCATCGGCTGTTGGAGCCCACCGCGGAGCAATCCGCCAACGCGGAGTCGGAACATCATTCCACGGACGAGTATCTGCTTCCGGCGGTGATCCTTCCCGGCGGTAAAGTGCTTCACCGGCCTACGGTCGCGGACCTGGCCGATGAGCTTGGCTTGACCGAGCTGCTCGATCCAAATGCGACGTATGACATCACAGTCGTCGGTGCTGGGCCCTCGGGACTTGCTGCGGCAGTGTATGGCGCGTCGGAGGGACTCTCGACACTGGTGATCGAGGGGACTGCGCCAGGTGGGCAGGCAGGCACGAGCTCGAAGATTGAGAATTATCTCGGATTTCCGACAGGCGTCTCAGGCCAGGAGCTGGCGAATCGTGCGCAAGTGCAGGCGCAGAAGTTTGGTGCGCGGCTGGCTATCTCGAGAGATGTGGTGGCTATCGACCAGGTCGGGTGCATCCATCAACTCAAGCTTGCAGACGGCTCCAGCGTTCGCTCGCGGGCGGTTGTGATCGCGACGGGCGCTCAATATCGCAAGCTCTCGGTCGAGAATTACGATCGATTTGAGAACCAGGGAATTCTTTATGCCGCCACGGCGATGGAGGCGAATCTATGCCGAGACTCGGAAGTCGCGGTCATCGGTGGTGGCAACTCCGCCGGTCAGGCGGCGATCTTTCTATCGGGCATTGCCAAGCATGTTCATTTGATCATTCGCGGCGAATCGCTCGAGGCCACGATGTCGCGCTATCTGATTGCGCGGATTGAGAACTCGCCGCGCATTACGCTGCATAGGGAGACAGAGATTGTCGGCCTTGAGGGTGAGTCGGTTTTGGAGTGGGTGACCTGGGTGAACCGCCGTACCGAGGAGGGCGAGAGACGCAGGGTGGGCAGCATGTTCGTGATGATTGGCGCCGAGCCGAATACGGGGTGGCTTTACGGCGTTCTGGCTCTGGACAAGAAGGGTTTCGTGATTACCGGCACGGCGGATGCCTTTGAGAATACGCGGTATGCGACCAACGTCCGGGGGATCTATGCTGTCGGCGATGTTCGCTGTGATTCGGTAAAGCGTGTGGCGTCGGCGGTCGGCGAAGGTTCGGTCGTGATCTCGGATGTCTATCGCTACCTGGCGAGGCATCATGATGTCGAGGCTGAGGCCGAATCCACGCTTGCGGCGTTGCAGGCGGTGAGTGCTCCGGCAAAATAGGGCACGTAGGTTGAGTGGGACGATGATGAGAGACCCGTGGGAGAGGGGCTTGAGATGAGTTTTTCAGAGGAGCTGGCACGGCAATTTCGAAGAGATCTTTTGCGTTTGCATCAGCAGGTCGGAGCTTTTCCCGACAATGCCACGCTCTGGCAGGTGCTTCCGGGCGTGACAAATTCTGCGGGCAACCTGTTACTTCACCTCGAAGGCAATCTTCGCGAATATATTGGGCGACAGCTCGGCGGGATTCCTTATTCGAGGAATCGGCCTTCAGAATTCAGCGCTGGCGACATCTCCAGGGCAGAACTGAGCAGTCGGGTCATGGATCTGGCGGAGAGAATTCCTGCGGTGGTTGCCAGCTTATCTTCAGAGCAGATGGCGCGGCAATATCCCGAGGTCGTGCTGGCGGGACCGCTCTCGACGGGCGAGTTCCTGATTCACCTATACGGACATTTGAACTGGCACTTCGGCCAGGTGGATTATTTGCGTCGAATTCTAACTGGCCAAGGCGTTTTGGTTGAGGAAGAGGCTTAAAGCGAAGGCGAGATCAGGAAGTCACTTCGATCTGGCGCGGCGTTTATCTGTGGGCTTCGGCGGTGGAGTAATGGACCGCTGCTGGGTGACGGTCGCCGTGGGCAATGAGGTCTTCGATAGCCTCGACCGGTTGAATGCTGCCTCTTGCTCCGATGCCAGTGCAGTTCAGTGCAGCGGCGGCGCAAGCGAAATCAAGCTGCCGCTGTAGTGGCCAATCCTGCGCTGATGCCCAACTCCTGACTAATCCGTAGATGAAGCCGGCGTGGAAGATATCTCCGGCGCCGGTCGTGTCGGCGACGGGAACGCAATAGGCGCGAGAGTGGTGAAAGCGGTTGCCATCCCAGGCGAGCACGCCGTTCTCTCCGAGCGTGGCGGCGGCGAGGCGCGCACCGTAGCGGCGGTGCATCTTCTTCAAGGCGGTCTCGAGGTCGGGCTCGGCCATGAGCCGAGTGGGGAAGTCGCGGCTCACGATTTGATAGTCGACGAGTGAGAGCAGGTCTTCAACGCTGGGGTAGAGCTCGTCGAGGTCGGCGATGACGGGTATGCCGGCTTCACGGGCCCAGGTTGCTGCGAGCGTGGCAGCGGCTGTGTCGTGGCCGTCGAGGTGGAGGGCGCGTGCATTGACGATCCATTCGCGATCGAGATCGCCAGGTTGAAGGAAAAGGCGTTCGTCGAGGCGGCCGAGGATGGTCCGTTCCCCTTTGCTGTCGACGAGGATGAGCGACTGCGGACTCGCTGCGTCTGGAACGCCGATGAGCTGAGTTTCGACTCCGGCGGCAGTAAAGGCGGCCCGATGCAAGCGGGCGGCATCGTCGTCGCCGAGTTTGCCGACGTAGCGGGTGCTCAAGCCCCATTTCTGACAAGCGATGACGGTGGTGGCGACCTGGCCGCCGGGGAGGATTTTAGGATCGCGGTACTCGACCTTGGAGCCGGGGAGGGGGAAGGTTGGGAGAGTGATGAGGGTGTCCGTGGCGTTCAATCCGACGCCTACCAGGTCCACCCGGGGGAATTTCGACATGTATTTACTGTAAATGGAGCGTTACGGTGACGGACTTCATCGCTGAACGGGCGGCGCGGTTCTCGTGCTCCGAGAGCCACGAATCGCCTTGCCGCCTAACGCGGCCACGCCTTTAGGAGCCGTCTGTTTCGCCGCGTAATCGCACTCTCTCGCGAGGGGACACTTATGGCAGAAAGGCGTCTTGTCTTTGCATAGCATCTTTCCGTGCTCGCGCAGCAAGAGATACGCCTGCTTGAGACTGTCTGGATCCGAAGGAAGGTCGCGGCCAAGATCGTCTTGCACAGAACGGTAGGTCGCGCCATAGCTCTTCTGCAGCCGTCCCCAACCGAGACGCACAAGCACGCGCAGACCGTTAGATTCGAGCGGGAGGCCGGAAGCCATTCCGCCGAAGAGCAGTATCTTCTCCGCACCTGGATCGCCGATGGCGGGGAACTGCTTCAACGCTCGCTTGGCATCAGCATAGGGCCCTAGCAATATGGAGTTCAGGTCACCGGAAAAATGGCTCAACGTGATCCGCGCGATTTCGCGCCACCGAAGCACCCGCGTCTCGGGACTCATTCCTCCTCTCTTGGCCAGAGGCAGCAGGACTTCATCAGAGGCGCGGTGAATTGCTTCCGCATTGAGTCCCACGGTGCGGCGCAAAGCTTCAAATACCTCAAGTCGGCGTTCATCCGGCAGCAAATAACAGGCATTCTCCCAGATGATGAGCTCGAATGGCGCTTCGGCGGGCGGAGCCACCAGTGCACCGTAATGCCGCTTGAGCTTGCCGATCGTCCTGGAGATGGTGAGCATGCTTCCGCCTCACGATTCGAAGTGCAGAATGCAGCCCCAGTTCGATTGCACCGCGAAGTTGGCGAGCTGATGATTCGTCGTCTCGTAGGCGAGATTCCCATTCAGCAGATCGATCCACGTTCCGTTTTGCGGGAGGGGTACATTGACTGTCTGAGTTGAGTCGGAAAAGTTCAGCACGATCATATAGAGGTCGTTGCCCGACCAGCGATGATAGATCGCGACCTGCAGGCCTTCGCTAATGCCGTAGCCATCGGGTGAGAATTGCGTCCATGACGGGTCATAGTCATCAGGGTAGAAGTTTGGCGAGCGCAATGCCGGATGCGCTGTGCGAAGTCCCATTAAAAGCGTGTACAAGGGGACGAGCTTTTGGCCGACGGCGTCGTCGCGTTGTTCCCAGGTCAGGGGGCGCGACTGAACGCGCTTGAACTGAGGCGGCGCGTTGGTATCGTCCTCCCACAGGTCTTCGAGCTGGCCCCACTCCTGGCCGTTGTGCAGCAGCAGCGATCCTGAGCAAGTCGCGAGCGCGATCATGTAAGGTTGCGCTTTGAACCAGCGGTCGCGCGAGCCGAGCTCATAGGTGATGGTTGCGTGGTCGTGGTTTTCGAGATAGATCGTGGGACAAATCGGCGTGTCGAGACCTAGCGCTGAGTTGAGCACTCGCACGTAGCTGGTGTCGATCGCTCCCTTGACCGCGAAGCCGCTGAAGACGTCGAAGGGATAAGAGCGGAATGTATCGAACCATGCCCCAGAGGGTTGCATCGAGTTCGCGTCGTCGACGACATCAAGGCCCCAGGAGTCTTCGAGGATGAGGGCGATGTTATCGAGCTTCTGTTGCGTCGCGTAACTCTTGAGGTCGGCGATGAGTTGTGGCGCGCCTTTTGTGGGGTATTGCGGATTGTGGTAGCCGGTGACCTGGTCGAAGCGAAAACCGTCGAGGTTGAAGCGCGCGATCCAATAAGTGCAGACGTCGGTGATGAACTGCTGCGTGCAGAGATTGTTGTAGTTGACGGGCAGCATACCGTAGGCGTCGGCAGGCACGAACTGCCCTGCGAAAGGGGAGTCGGTGGGTGTCTGCCACAACCAGTAGTAAGGGAAACCGTTCGTGCCCGAACCTTGATAGACGTGTTGCAGGACGATGTCGAGCAGCACGTGGATCTCGCGCTTGTGGCATTCGTTAATCAGCGCAGCAAGCCTGGAGAGCCGGTTCAACGGGTCGGTGGCGTCGTTCACGTAGGCGGACTCAACGGAAAAATAATAGGCGGGATTGTATCCCCAGCTGAAGCCCACATCGTCAGGCCACGCGATCCACGGCATGAACTCGATCGCATTGATATTGAGCGCCTGCACCAGGTCGAGTTTGTCGGCAATCGCGTCGATGGGTGCGCAGGTGCCGCGATACTCCTTGGTGAAGTCGTCGATCATCAGCTCGTAGATGATTAGGTCGTTCGCAGGCAGACGATTCTCGATTGGCTGCGTGTCGGCGGGTAGTCCGCCGACGACAAAGGCTGAGCGGTCGAGAGAATCGCCGCCATACTTCGTGCACGGGTCGCCGACCACGCGCACTGTTCCGTCTGCAAAACGGACGACATATTGATACTGATACCAGCCATCGGGAAGCGGCGGATTGAAGTTGTAGACGAAGAGGTATCCGTTGGGATGGGCCGTTTGCGCCATCGGCAGCGCAGTGGCCTGGTCCCAGTCTGTGGCTCCCGGCGTCACGAGGTGCTGGAAGTCGCCGATGATGCTCACAGCCGCGATGTGGCAGACGTCACCGCCCGTGTACTGGGTGGGATCTACGGTGTTGTCGGGAATGAAGAGCTTGATGCTCTGCTCTCCCGATGCCGAATGACTAAAGCCAAAGCTCTCGTACATGCGAAATGCCCCTTCTGAAGTCGAGCGCTTTAATTCTATGGTGAAAATGGGCAATGCTTCGTTACAAGGTAGAGAATCGAGCTGACTACTCGAGCTTCTCGCCCTCGTCGACCCCCGTCGCGGGATACAAGCGGAGGAGCCGTGCAGAGCCGAGGTAGAGAAGGATCGCCAGGGTTGAGACGCTCAGCGCCCAGATCATCATGGGCTTGACGAGCGGCTCCCATCCGCCGAGGTCGGGGACTCGCCAATTTTCGAAGAGCCACACGACCGTGAGTGAAAACGGGCCTAGCAAGGAACCCAACGCGAAGACGAGCCAGAATCGGTAGCCTTGAATGTTCCGGATGGTCAAAGCCAAAACAAGAAACAACGCATACCCTGGCGTGCTAAGGAAAAGAGTTACGCTGCCGAAGAGGACTATGCCCAGCAAGATTCGAGAAGGAACAAGGGTGGCGGGGTCGCGAGCGTACAGAGTGTATCCGGCGACGACGGCTCCGCAGGCCCCAGCGGACAAGACAAGCGAGAAGAAGGAGCAGACGACTCGTTCCCCTCGACGCAACCATTCGCTCTTCACTGCTATTCCCTCTTCACGCTATTCCCTCGTTTACTTAGCGTCCAGCTGAGGGCCGCTGACATGCTTGCCTCGGAGCAGGACATCCACCTCGACGTGGTCGCCGATTCCGACGAACGGAATGCCCTTGTCCATGCCGTAATCTTTACGGTTGAAGATCATCTTCCCCTTGATCTCGCCCGAACCCGTTCCCTTGCCGGAGATGGTGAGCTTCAGCTTCTCGGGGTTGGACGCTCCGCGTATGGTGAAATCGCCGTCTACCTCGTACGTGTCCGGTCCGGTGGGGGCAAACTTCGTTGACTTAAAAGTGATGGCCGGATTTTGTTCGACGTAGAAGAAGTCTTTGCCTTTGAGCTTGTTGTTCTTCATCCCGCTTCCGGTGTCGACGGTGGCTGCTTGAATGGTGATAGTCAAGACTCCGCTGGATTCCTCGGGCGAGGTGAAGGTTAAGCTTGCGTCCCACTTGTCGAATTTCCCGGCGATCTTGACTGACGACTTCGCGTCGAACTTGATCGAGCTGTGCACTGGGAGATATCTCGAAGACTGGGACCTGGGCGAGAGCGAGTGACGGAACCCGAGCGGCAGGCTAAGCAGGATGAGATATGCGGACCGCATTGGGCGGAGTTTAGGGGGTTGCGGTCTGGTTGTCAATTGTGGGCGACTAAGGGACTGACAGCTCGAACGTTAGGCCTTGGATGGGATAGTCTTCAGCAGTTCTCGGGTCTTCGCAAACTCAGCCTGGATTCGCCTCTCGGGGCTAGTGGTTGTCGCAACATCAAGGGGGGTCTTGCCCTCCTTATCTCGTAGCCTTGGATCCGCGCCGCCCTTGAGCAAGACCGCGACGCGGTTCGGTTTGGCCGTTCAGTGCCGCCCAATGCAGAGCGGTCCAGCCATATTTATCCTGGCAATTGACTGGCGCTCCACTTGTAAGGAGCGTGCTCATAACGTCAACGCTGCTGTCCATTGTGGCGAGAGATAACATTGAGTCATCACCATCGCAGGTGCGTGGGACTCGGGCGCCACTACGCGGAGGCGCAACGTCACCGCTGGGTTGGAATAATCCCGAGTTAGAGACCGCGAGCGGACTCGCCGAGGTAAATTCAACTTCATTTGGGTCTGCGCCCGCACTTAAGAGCGCATCCACCACTGGAAGATTGTCCTCGTTCAAATCCACTCGTTCGATCGCTTCGTATTAGGGCGGTCTGGCCTTCTTTGGTTCGTTGATGAAGGTCGGCACCTTGCGACAACAGAAGATGGACCGAGCTAAATCGTTGCTCGCAGCCCCGTTCATTAGTGGGTCAGCTCGGGCCTATCGACATAATGTGACACGTCTGTCGACTTACAGCCAAGCATTACGCTAATAAGGATGAGCGCCATGCAGCTCAATCTGCGCTGAACTCGCATATTGACAGAGTGCGGTGTTCTACTCGATTCCTCAACCGTGTCGCGTGCCTTTATCTACGTAGCCACACTTCAGGAATCGAGGCTTGTTCCATCGACGATGCCATGTAGCCTTTGTGGGCGAGGTGTTTGCCCATTTCGGCGTACATTTCGGTATTTTGCGGCTGCCAGGTGGCTAGTCCGTCGACATAGCGGTTGTACATGCAGAAGGCAGCGGCGATGAGGACGGTGTCGTGGATTTCGAGGTCGGTTGCACCAAGATCGCGGGCATACTCGACGGCTTCGGGTGTAACGCTCTTGCCGCCTTGCTGGACCTGGCCGGCGATTTGCAGCAGGGCCTTGAGCTTGGCGGAGACTCCCGCGTTGAGAAAGTCCTGCTTGACCTCGTCGACGAGATGGGCGCGATCGCCGAGATACGCGGCGGCGGCGGCGCCGTGGCTGGTCTGGCAGAAATAGCAATCGTTGCGGCTGGAGACGTAAGTGGCGATGAGTTCGCGCTCGCCGGAGGTGAGGGAGCTTGGGCCGCGCAGGAGGACTTCAGCGAGCTCGCGCATGGGCTTGGCGGTTTCGGGGCGGAAGGCGAAGCCGGCGGTGATGCCGGGGAGGTTTTCGGGGAGTGCGATGTGTGGCATGGTGCTCCTTGATTACTGAGATGGCCGTTTTGAGGGCATCGCTGAAATCGTAATCCGATCCCCTGGGTAGCCTCAACTACAAGCCGCCCCAACAGCCGTTCCGAAATCCGGTACAACCTCTTGATCATAAACAGGCACCCTCGTTGCTGTTTAATCTCAAGCGAAACAAGTTAAGGCTGCATGTCTGTTCCTGCGCCGCCGGGAGGAAGAATGTCTGTTTTGGATTTCTCCGGCGGTTTGCGGAAGGCGTAGACGATTGCGAGGAGCGGCGGTGCGAGTAAGACTCCCCAGAACGGAATTACCACTCCCAAGACCAGCGGAATCAGTAGCGAGGCCCAGATGGGGACGCGGGTGACGCGCTTCATGAGCATGGGCTGCAGGACGAACTGGTCGATGACGAGGATCACTGCATAGAGGCAGAGCAGGTAGAGCAGGCGCTGCATGTCGCGGCCGCTGAGCAGGATGGCGAAGACCGGGCCGAGGAGGCCGATGACCGCCCCGAAGTTGGGGATGAAGGTCATAATGCCGGCGATGAGCGCCCAGACGGGGGCGAGTGGGACATGGATGAGGAGGTCCTCCGAGCCATAGTAGGGCGCAGCAGAAGGCTTCGATGGTGACGGCGCGCCACCAGTTGACGAGCGCCTTGCCGGCGATTGCTCCGTGGGTTTTGATGTCGGAGAGCATAGGCTTTAGAGTTCAGGATTGATCTAATGGATGAAAATTGCAATGTTTACTCTGGCGCGCCCAAACGATAGTACGATTCGCTCCTTTCTGGCGGATCGCGCAGCCGACTTCTTCTCCTACTCGGAGGTAGGAGCTTCGCGAACAAGCGCTCCCCCGGGATATAACGTCGATCATAATCGAGTCCTTCTTGGCCACGGCGAAGAGACCTTTGAGAGAGCTAAGGCCGCGATTGGAGAATGGCAAATGTTCGCCATTGGATGGGTGGAGTTGATCCATCCTTCCGAATCGATATGTGCGGGAATGAACGTCGGAATTCTGGCGCACACCTTAGGTCTGTATTCGCTGAGTTCCTGTCGGGTGGTTTACTTGTTGGACGAGTCGACTCCAGTCCGACGATTTGGTTTTGGATATGGGACGTTGACTCATCACATCGAGCGTGGCGAAGAGCGCTTCTCAGTCGAGTGGCTTGAGGATGATTCCGTCTGGTATGACATCCTAGCGTTTTCGCAACCGCGGCATATTTTGGCGCGGATCGGTTACCTTGCCTCGCGCCACCATCAGCGCCGATTTGCGGTGGATTCGATGGCTGCTATGAAGCGTGCGGTTTCCCTCAGGGGCTGAAGCCTGGAGCTCTGGCTGGTTTTATGGCACGGCTGGAGCCTTGCCTCTTCAAGAAGGAACTGCAGATCTATTCGATTCGTTCCACCCATCCTTCGCAAAAAAGACGCGAAGGATGGAGCACTCTCATCGCTGAAACTGCCGATTCCTTCGACTTCGCTCAGGACAGGCTCTTTGGCTTCGTCTCAGGACGATGTTCGTTCTGCATCAGAGAAAATCCAACGCAGATTAGAGATTGCCGCGGGCGGCTTGTTCGCGTTCGATGGCTTCGAAGAGGGCTTTGAAGTTTCCTTTGCCGAAGCTGCGGCTGCCTTTGCGCTGGATGACCTCGTAGAAGACGGTGGGGCGGTCTTCTACGGGGCGGGTGAAGATCTGGAGCATGTAGCCTTCGTCGTCGCGATCGACGAGGATGCCGAGGCGTTCGAGTTCTTCGAAGGGCTCGTGGATCTTGCCGACGCGCTGCTCGAGCTCGGTGTAGTAGGAGTGGGGGACGGTGAGGAATTTCACGCCGCGCTTTTGCATTTCGGCGACGGTGGTGAGGACGTCGTTGGTAGCGAGGGCGATGTGCTGCACTCCGGGACCGTCGTAGAAGTCGAGGTACTCTTCGATTTGCGATTTGCGGCGCCCTTCGGCGGGCTCGTTGATGGGGAACTTGACGTAGCCGTTACCGTTGGCCATCACCTTGGACATGAGGGCGGAGTATTCGGTCGAGATGTCATTATCGTCGAAGTGCTGGTAGAGCGCGAAACCCATCACTTTGGAATAGAAATCGACCCACTCGTTCATGGCGTTCCAGCCGACGTTGCCGACGATGTGGTCGATGTGGATGAGGCCGACGGGGTGGGCGACGGTGTCGTGATGTTGCGCGTGATAGCCGGGCAGGAATGCGCCGGAGTAGCCCTTACGCTCGACGAAGGTGTGGATCGTATCGCCGTACGCGGCGATGCTGGCAGTGACGACCTGGCCGTGTTCGTCGGTGTGGGTCCTGGGTGCTTCGACGGAGGTTGCGCCGCGGCTGGTGGTTTCGCGCCATGCGTCGGCTGCGTCCTGGACGACGAGGGCGATGGCGCGGACGCCGTCTCCGTGCTTGTGGACGTGCTGGGCGATTTCGGAGTTGGAGCGGAGCGCGGTGGTGAGGACGAAGCGGACTTTGCCTTGCTGGAGGACGTAGGAAGCGCGGTCGCGAAGGCCGGTCTCGGGGCCGGCGTAGGCGACGAGTTTCATGCCGAAGGCGGCGCGGTAGAAGTATGCGGACTGCGAGGCGTTGCCGACGTAGAACTCGATGTAGTCGGTGCCTTCGAGGGGGAGGAAATCCTGATGGGTTTGGGGGAGTTTTTCGACGAGGGTTGCCATGGTTTGTCCTTTGCTTAGTCCCGGACGCTATCTCGCTAGGTACGAGAGCGTCGGGGCCACTGCCCAGAATCGCTCTCGGGGGGAAGGGCTGTCAAACCGGGGCAGATCGCAGTTTGAATTGCCTTAGATGCGCTTCAGAGTGAGCCGAATGATCAAAATCGATTGAGAGGCCGCAAACGAGCCAAGCGCCAACCCGAAGACCGCGTTTCCTTCCGTGGGTCATGAACGGCCCGCGATAAAAGAAAGCCGTACAAACCAAATTCGCATAAGCACACTGAAGGCTTGAACATCTGATGGAGTCATCCGGGAGCGGTTGGCTCAAAAGCCGCGTTGGACTCGCCTATCGTTCCGGGCATAGATCTCTTCCTTGGTCTCTCCTGACATGTTAGGCAGCCTACGAATTGAACGCCGGAAAGCGACCATTGAGAATTCCTAGCACCGGCACTCCGACCACGCCACTCTGGCTTGCAAGGAGAAGTCTTCTAATTTCATGATTCTATTTTGCCCGACACCGCGAGATCTGTTCGACGCAATTGAACAGTTCTCCGGAGCGCTTGGCTGAGTCAGGGTACACTCATCAGACGGACGATATTGACCGTAGTGGAAGGGAAGTGGACCGAGAGCGGCGAAAGCCTAATAGGGAGGTGCAGCTCTTCTTTAAAACAGGCAATGCGACGGACCGATCAAATGGCATCCCCTTGGACCCGACCAACGACATAAAAATCAGCGCCGTCCGACTTCCATGCCGACGGATACGTCAAGTTCACGGCATTTACACACTTCGATGGGCGCCGTCAGCTACTGGATGAAGACTACTCCAAACCGCCATCGGTCTGATTTCGTCTTTCGGCAACGTTAGCGGTTGGTAGCGGCGGCGCAATCACCGCAACCGGCGCCCTCCAATACGATATGAACCTGCAGTGGGGCCACTCCCCCGTTCCAACCGACCTCACCACTGGGCTATCCGTCGCCGCCGATGAGCCGACCCGGTTGGATTCTTGCTGCGTCCCTGGGAGACTTCGAATCCTTTGGTGCGCGTCTGCGCAGCTCAATTTGTCCGTCACCTAGGGGCCGCAGATATTCTCACTAAGGCGTTCCTTCCAAGAGACGGAGCGCGGTTCTCGATATCTATCGGCGCGAGCCAATCTTCTCACAGCTTATTCCTGCCGTCGGGTGTGAATTGCAGCTTCCATGCCCTTCAGCCTACGAGAAAAAGTTTCTTGGTTCAACTGCGACTCGGATCGCGGATGTCCAATGTCAGTCGGCGCGGGCGGGAACGACGTGCCGCTGCATTCGCCGAAGCTGATGCGGGGGAAGCCGGGTTTTTCAGCGAGGGCGCGGAGGATGACTTCGTCGTCGTCAAAGAGGAAGGTGCGTTGTTCGCCGTTGGGGAGTTGGATTGGGTTTGCTCCGCGCTGGGTGATTTCGAGGAGGGAGCCTTGCGAGCCGGGGTTTGGGCCGGAGATGGTTCCGCTGGCGAGGAGATCGCCTTCGATCAGATTGCAGCCGTTGCTGGTGTGGTGGGCGATCATTTGGGGGAATGTCCAGTAGAGGTCGCGGAGATTGCCTGTGCTTAGACTGTGCGGAGGTTGTGAGGCTTCGCGCATCTTCGCGGTGGAGAGTAAGACTTCGACGGTGAGGTCGATCGCTTCTGGCGCTTTGCTTGCGAGGTAGGGGAGTGGTTCTGGGTCTCCGGGTGTGCGGGGCTCGGGTGCGACTCGGAAGGGAAGCAACGCTTCCATTGGGACGACAAATGGAGAGAGGCTGGTGGCGAAGCTCTTGCCGAGGAATGGGCCGAGGGGTTGGTATTCCCATGACTGGATGTCGCGGGCGGACCAGTCGTTGAGGAGCGAGAGGCCGAAGGTGTGTTGGTCGGCGGATTCGATGGGGATGGGCTCGCCGAGTGGATTGCCGGCGCCGATGTAGGCAGCGACTTCGAGTTCGTAGTCTAGCTGTTTAGTGGGTGCGAAATTGGGCGTGTTGGATTCGGGTGATTTGGTTTGCCCGCTGGGGCGATGGATGTTGGTTCCGCTTATTACCAGCGATGAGGCGCGGCCGTGGTAGCCGATGGGGATCCATTTGTAGTTGGGGAGGAGCGGCTGGTCGGGGCGGAAGAGCTTGCCTACGTTGGTGGCGTGGTGGATGGAGGCGTAGAAGTCGGTGTAGTCTCCGACGGCGACTGGTTTGAGGAAGCGGACTTCTGTTGTCGGGGTTAGCAGCGGTTCGATGGCGTGGCGAATCTCGGCGGTGGCGTCGTCACGTAGAAGAGCGATGAGGGTTTGGCGGAGGGTTGACCATTCGGCTTTGCCGCAGCGCATGAGTGCGTTGAGCGTTGGTGCGAAGCAGGCTTCTCTGGTTGCGGGTGTGAGGTCTTCGAGTTGGCCGATGTGGCTGAGTTCGTGGAGGTCGAGGATGTATGTGCCGATGGCGATGCCGAGGTGTGCGGCCTCCCCGCTCGCGATGGCGCAGTAGGGAAGGCTTTGCAGTGGGAAGCCGATGGCTGGGTCGTTGGCTGATTCTACCCAGCTTTGTTGGCTCCAGAAGTCTGGTTGCGTTTGCAGAGTTGACCTCAGGGGCTGAAGCCCGATCTCTTCTTATTGTGTCAATGGCACGGCTGAAGCCGTGCCCCTTAAAAACTGCAGATCCTTCGGCTTTGCCTCAGGATGACATTTGTTGGTGGGTGAGATTTGTTCTACCCACCCTTCGCGAAGAACGCGAAGGATGGGGCACCCTCATCGCTGAACCGCGGATCCTTCGCCTTCGCTTCAGGATGACATTTGTTCTGAAAGTAATGCTTGTTATCCGACTCAAGCTAAAAAAGGCTGGAATGGGGTCGGTGAAAACCGGGAATCAGCCGGTGAAGTTGCGCTTTAGTCCTTGCCAGCATTCGTAGTATTCGTGCTGGAGGATTTTTGACTCTAGCGCGTAGCGGGTGGGGCGGACGGCCATTCGCGTCTCGAACATGAAGGCGAGCGTGTCTTTGATATGCATGGGTTTGAGCTCGGCGTGGGTGGCGCGTTCGAAGGTTTCGGCGTCGGGGCCGTGGCCCGACATGCAGTTGTGCAGGCTGGCTCCGCCGGGAAGAAAGCCTTCGGCTTTGGCGTCGTATTCGCCGTAGATGAGGCCCATGAACTCGTTCATCATGTTGCGGTGAAACCAGGGCGGGCGGAAGGTGTTTTCGGCAACCAGCCAGCGCGGGGGGAAGATCGCGAAGTCGACATTGGCGGTGCCGTGAGCGTGCGAGGGCGAGGTGAGCACGGTGAAGATGGACGGGTCGGGGTGGTCGAAGCTTACCGTGTTGATGGTGTTGAAGCGGGCCATGTCGTACTTGTAGGGCGCGTAGTTTCCGTGCCACGCGACGACGTCGAGCGGGGAGTGGTTGAAGGGCGCGACCCAGAGTCGGCCGAGGAATTTGGAAACGACGTGGAATTCGCCTTCGCGATCGTCAAAGGCGGCGACGGGCGTTAGGAAGTCGCGCGGGTTGGCGAGGCCGTTGGCGCCGATGGGACCGAGATCGGGCAGGCGAAAGGGTTGGCCGTAGTTTTCACAGATGTAGCCTCGGGCTTTGGCGTCTGACTGCTTATCTGGCAGCAACTCGACGCGGAATTTGATGCCGCGGGGGATGACGACGAGTTCGCCGGCCTTTGCTTCGATGATGCCGCATTCGGTGAGGAAGCGAACCGCTCCTTGCTGGGGAAGGATGAGCATCTCTCCGTCGGCGGAGTAGAAGAAGCGGTCGGTCATCGATGCGGTGGCGGCGTAGATGTGGATGCCGACGCCTTCGTGCGCGTCGGGGCTGCCGTTGCCGCCGATGGTCATGATGCTTTCGACGAAGTCGGTGGGTTTGGTGGGGAAGGGCATCGGGTCCCAGCGCATTTGGTTGGGCGGCGATGGCTCTTCGTCGAATGGGCCGCTGCGCATGAGGGTTTGTGCGGGGAATGGTTGGTAGGGTTCGTGGACGACCGAGGGACGGATGCGGTACATCCAGGTGCGGCGGTTCTGGCCGCGCGGTGCGGTGAAGGCGGAGCCGCTGACTTGTTCGGTGTAGAGGCCGAGGGGGTGTTTCTGGGGGGCGTTCTGGCCGACCGGGAGGCCGTGTGGCTGGGCCTCGGTGGCGAATTCGTTTCCAAATCCTGATTGGTAGTGTGGTTCGGGCATTGCGATCCTCTAGTAAGTGACGACCGGCTGCTAACGCAACCGGGGGTTGCTGGCGAAACCGGGCAACGAGAGTATCGCATGGACGGCGAGTTTTTGGCTTCTGGTCAGTCGGTACTTGCCTCGCTTTCCGCTCGCGCCGTACAATCCTGCTGCTCGAAATTTTCTGGCGGCGAGGCTCTGAAACTTGGCTGCCCAGCCTGGGTGAATGTTCTATGAGGCAGTCCTTTTCTATTGGTATTGGGGGTGCCGCCGGTCAGGGTGTGGCTACGCCCGGCGACATTTTTGCGAAGATCTTCAGCCGCCGCGGGCTGCATTTGAATGCCTACAACGCGTATCAGTCGATCATTCGCGGCGGCCATACTTTTTTGACGATTCGCACCGGACCGGACAAGATTTCTAACACCGGCGACCGGATTGACCTGCTGATTCCGCTTAATCAGGACACGATGGACCGGCATCTTGGCCTGCTCACGGCTGGCGGTGCATGTCTCTATAACTCCGATCTGATCAAGCCGGGAACGCCTGCTGCCGGTGTGCAAATGTGTCCGATTCCGGTGTCGAAACTGGCCGACATCAGCCGCAATAAGGTGGCGCAAAACACGCTGGCCATCGGTGCCGGGCTGAGCATGATGGGCGTCGGTTTTGCCGCTCTGGAGAGCGTGCTTGCTGAGCAGTTCCGCAAGAAAGAGCAATCGGTGATTGATGAGAACGTGAGCCTGGCGCGGGCTGGCTACGAGTATGCCTCGCAGAATTTCACGCCGTTTGCGTGGCCGCTGCCGATGACGGATATGCGCTATGCGGTGCTGAGCGGCAATGCTGCTATGGCGATGGGTGGCGCGGCGGCGGGCGTGAAGTTTTATTCGGCTTACCCGATGAGCCCGTCGACTGGGGTGCTGCACTGGTTTGCCGACCATGCGCGCAAGGCGAACATCATGGTGCGCCAGGTTGAGGACGAGATCGGCGTGATCAATATGGCGATCGGCGCGGCTCATGCCGGGGTGCGCGCGATGTGCGCGACTTCGGGCGGTGGGTTTGCGCTAATGACGGAGGCGCTGGGGCTGTCGGCGCAGGCGGAGATTCCGATTGTGGTGATCGATTGCCAGCGTGCGGGGCCGTCGACGGGCGTGCCGACGAAGACCGAGCAGGGCGACCTTTGGCAGATGCTGGGCGCGGCCTTTGGGGATTATCCGAGAGTGATTGCGGCGCCGCTGGATATTGGGGATTGCTTCACGTTGATACCGGAGATATTCAATATTGCCGATCGGTTCCAGTGTCCGGGAATTGTTCTTTGCGATCTGTTGCTCTCGGAGGGACGGCTCAGCGTTGATCCGAAAGTGCTGGATTTTTATCCCGAGGTCGATCGGGGTGAACTGATTACTTCTAACGGAGTGGCTGATCACGAACCTTATAAGCGGTACAAGATCACGGAGAGCGGTGTTTCTCCTCGGGTGATTCCTGGCGTGCCCGGGCACACTCACGTGGTCTCGAGCGATGAGCACGATGAAGACGGCGTGCTCATCAGCGATGAGTATACGAACACAGTGAAGCGTCGCGCGATGATGGAAAAGCGGATGCGCAAGGTGGATGGTATTGAGGCCTCGGTGCCTAAGCCGGAGCTTCTTGGGCCGGCTGATGCCGAGGTAACGCTGATTGGGTGGGGCTCGACTTATGGAGTCATCGACGAGGCGTGCGAATTACTGCGCGACGAGGGCATCTCGGTGAACCATCTGCCGATTCGCTGGCTTGTGCCGTTGCATGGCGACGCGATTATGGATTTGCTCAAAGGCGCGCGGCGCACGATCATCGTCGAGAACAATTTCAGTGGGCAGTTTGCGCGTTATCTGCGGAGCGAGACGAGCTTCGTTGCGGACGGGCATATTCGCAAATATGACGGCGAGCCGTTCATGCCGCACCACATAGTCGAAGCTGTCAAAGAGCAGCTTGCAGGCAAGACCAAACTATCGGTGCCGGCGCACGAAATTATGGTCTGATTAAGAATCGTTGCCGGGTGGCCAGCCGGGCGCACTACCAATCCCTTTCCGCACCAAGGAGAAACAGAAATGGCGACTGAAGTAGAGCTTCCAAAACCAATCGCGATGGCAGACTTCAAGGGGAAGGTCGATCCGGACTGGTGCCCTGGCTGTGGCGATTTTGGGGTACTGGCCGCGGTGCAGAAGGCTCTGGTCGAGCTGCAAATTCCGAAGCATGAGGTTGCGACGATCAGCGGCATCGGGTGTTCGTCGAACTTTCCGGGGTTCATCGATACCTATGGCATGCATACGCTGCATGGGCGTTCGCTGGCTGTTGCGACGGGCTTTAAGCTGGCGAATCATGCGATGACGGTGCTGGTGACGGGCGGCGATGGCGATGGATTTGGCATTGGCGGCAACCATTTCATGCACACTACGCGGCGGAATGTCGATCTCACATACATTGTGATGGACAACCAGATTTATGGGCTGACTACGGGGCAGACCTCGCCGACGAGCCGGCTGGGGATGAAGACCAAATCCATGCCTTACGGAAACATTGAGAACCCGATCAATCCGATTTCTATCGCTTTAGCTGCAGGGGCGACGTTCGTAGCGCGCGGTTTCAGCGCCGACCAGAAACACCTGACTGAGCTGATTAAGCGCGGGATTGAGCATAAGGGATTCTCGTTCATCGATGTCTTCAGCCCGTGCGTGACTTATAACCACGACAACACCTTTATGTGGTTTAAGCCGCGGGTGAAGAAGCTGGAGGATAATCCGCAGTATGACGCGACCGACTGGGGCGCGGCGATGGAGAAGTCTCTGATGTGGGGTGATGAGATTCCGATTGGGCGGTTCTTTGAGCGGACCGATCTGCCTTCGCTGAATGAGGCGGACCCGGTGTTGAAGTCTGGGCCGTTAGTCCATCAGGATCATCGGTTGGCTCCGGAATTGGCTAAGGCCTTTGTGGATGAGCTGATGTAGAGGCTTGGCTTCTGGCTTTCCCTCGGCGGCTGAAGCCGCATTCGTGTTGCGCTGCTGATGGCACGGCTGAAGCCGTGCCCCTTCAAAAGCAAAAGCCCAGGCCTAAAGGCCTTTTTTGCAGATGATCTTTTCGTAGGGCTAAAAGCCCTACGCTTCGGGCGGCCTTTGCCCGCTTATGCGCGTCCGGCGAACTCGCCTGTTTCGGTTGAGACTTTTACCTTTTCGCCTTCCTTGATGTAGAGCGGGACGCGAATCTCCAAACCTGTTTGCAACTTTGCGATCTTGGTGACGCTGCCGCTGGAGGTGTCTCCGCGGACGCCAGGCTCGGTGTAGGCGATGTCGAGTTCGACCTGAGTCGGCAGCTGCAGGCCGATGGGGTTGCCGTTGTACTTGTGGAGCTGCAGCAGCGCTCCCTCGATGAGGTAGTCGAGGGCGTTGCCGACCATTCCTTCGTTGAGGGTGAGGGTTTCGAAGGTCTCCTGATCGAGGAAGTGGGAGCCGTCGCCGTCGCTGTAGAGGTAAGAGGCGGGGACGATCTGGAGGTCGGGTTCTTTGAACTTGTCGCCTGCCTTAAAGGTCTTGTCGAAGACCGCGCTAGTGAGCAGGTTGCGCATCTTGAGGCGGACGAGGGTCTGGCCGCCGCGCGCGGTGGGCGTGCTGATGTCCGAGTCAAGGCAATAATACGGGGTGTTATCGAGTTCGAAATAAGCTTTGCGCTTGATGTCAATTGCGTCGATCAGTGCGGCCATGCATTCCTCAGGGGTTTCGACGAGATTCTTCTCGGTTAAGCGCTGATTTCGATGGTTTGGCTCTCGGCAGTTAGTCGCTAATGTGCGTCAGGTGGCCGACGGCACGAGTGACCCGCTCTTTAACTCAGGTCAGGTCGGTTGCGACGGGCCGAGCAGCCCTTCGACCAGCGCCGCCCATTCGGCGTCGAGATTGGGACGGTGATAGTCGCGCCCCGATCGGCGGTACCAATAGTCGGCGTTCCAGTCTGAGCCTTCTTTGCGGTGGAGGTAGGCGTGGACGGCCATGCCTTCGCGGGTTTCGAGTTCATCGACCAAAGCATGGGCGCGAGACCAATCTCCTTTTGCGTCCCACCAGAGCGCGGCAATTGGGGCGGCGTAGCTCAGGGTCGGGTGCGTCTTGGCGAGTGATGATTTGAATTGATCGGCGTTCATTGGCTTTTTCAAATCAATGTTAAACCGGCGGAAGGGAGAGTGGAATCTGGCGAAGATCGCCCGAGTCCGTCATCCGATACACTTCGGAGTTGTAGGAGTCTGCGGAGCGATTCGACTCGGCGGGATCCACGAAAGGGCTTACTTCATGGGTAGATTCACTCGTCGGCGCTTTCTGGCCGCCACTTCGGCGATGGCCGGAACGCTGTCTCTGACTAAGCGATTTGGGCTGGCGCAGGCGAATGCCGTCCGAATCTGGCGATTTGAAGCTTTGGTACGCGAAGCCGGCGTCGCAGTGGGTTGATGCGTTGCCAATCGGCAATGGGCGGTTGGGGGCGATGGTCTTTGGCGGAGGGGCGATCGATCCTGCCGATCCGAAAGATCCGAAGGTTGATCGTGGCATTGGCCCTGTGCCTACCGATCCCGCGAAAGAGACGCTGACGCTGAACGAAGACACGCTTTGGTCGGGGCTTCCTGTCGATGGCAATAATTTGCAGGCGAAGAACTATCTGCCGCAGATTCGGGAGGCGGTGCTCGAGCAAAAGGACTATCACCTGGCCGACAAGCTTTGCCAGAAGATGCAGGGACTGTTTGCCGAGGCCTTTCAGGTGATTGGCAGCTTGCATGTGGATTGCACTCATTCGGGCGAGGTGACGGAGTATCGCCGCGAGTTGGATTTGCAGTCCGCTGTAGCGACGACGCGCTACCAGGCGGGTGATGTGGCCTTTGAGCGGGCGGCGTTTGCCTCGGCTCCGGATCAGGCGATTGTTCTGCGCCTTTCGGCGAGCAAACCGGGTCAGCTCAACGCGACGATCTGGATGGATGGGCCGCTGGTCACGTCGGTAAAGGCGATGGGCGGCGATCGTCTGTTGCTGGCGGGCAAGGCGCCGAAGCATGTGGCGGGCGCGGGGCATCCGGGGAGCGAGATTCCGGTTGTGATGTCGGATGCGCCCGGCGAGGGAATGTATTACGCCGCCGCGCTGCAGGCCGATGTGAAGGGCGGCCATGTCTCCGCGAAGATGGATCGGCTTGTGGTTGAAGGTGCGACAACGTTGACGATTGTGCTGACGGCGGCGACCGGGTATCGGGGATTCGATCAGGCGCCGGATACTCCGTTGTCGGCTGTGACAGAGAAGGCAACGCAGCAACTGGATGTTGCGCTGAAGCGAAGCTACACCTCGAAGCTGCAGCGACACATTGCGGACCATCGGAAGCTCTTTGATCGCGTGTCGCTTAGCCTCGGGTCGACTTCGGCTGCGGAGATGCCGACGGATGAACGATTGGCGAAGTTTGATACGGCGCCGGATCCTTCGTTGCTGGCATTGTATTTTCACTACGGGCGCTATCTGTTGATCAGTAGTTCGAGGCCGGGTTCGCAGCCGGCTAATTTGCAGGGCATCTGGAACTACCAGGTGCAGCCTCCGTGGAGCAGCAACTGGACGTCGAACATCAATGTCCAGATGAACTATTGGCCCTCGGAGACGTGCAATCTGAGCGACTGCGCGGGACCGCTTTTTGACCTGATTGGCGGCTTGAGCAAGACCGGGGCGCGGGCGTCGCGTGAAACCTATGGACTGGGCGGTTGGGTGACGCACCATAATATCGACCTGTGGCGCGCGGCGAATCCCGTAGGCATGGGCGTTGGGCAGGCGACCTGGGCTAACTGGGGGATGAGCGGGCCTTGGCTCTGTGCTCATCTTTACGAGCATTACCGATTCACGCGCGATAAAGAGTTTCTGCGGGCGAGCGCATATCCGCTGATGAAGGGATCGGCAGAGTTCTGCATGGCTTGGCTGATTGAGGATGGTCGAGGCCACCTGACGACGTGCCCTTCGTTCTCGACGGAGAATGATTTTATGGCTCCCGATGGCAAGTCGGCGATGACCAGTGCTGGATGCACGATGGATATGGCGCTGATCCGCGAACTCTTCACGAATTGTATTGCCGCGTCGAAGGAGTTGGGTGTGGATGCGGAGTTTGCGGCGAAGCTCGATGCGGCCCGCGGGCGGTTGGTTCCGTATCAAGTCGGCCGGTATGGGCAGCTGCAAGAGTGGTCGATTGATTTTGTCGAGAGCACTCCGGGGCAGCGGCATATGTCGCAGCTTTATCCGCTGTATCCGGGCGGGGAGATTACGCCGCGTGGAACTCCGGCGCTGGCCAAGGCGGCGCGGATTTCTCTGGAGCGTCGGTTGGCGAATGGCGGCGCTTATACCGGTTGGAGCCGGGCGTGGGCGATATGCTTCTGGGCGCGGCTGGGCGATGGCGATAAGGCATGGGAGTCGCTCGACATGCTGATGAAGCACAGCACGAACATGAATTTGTTCGACACGCATCCGGCGGGAAAGACGTCAATTTTCCAGATTGATGGGAACTTTGGCGCGACGGCGGCGATGGCCGAGATGTTGATGCAGAGCCATACGGGAGTGATCGATCTGCTTCCGGCTTTGCCGGCGGCTTGGCCGGCGGGTGAGGTGAAGGGGCTTCGAGCGAGGGGTTCGGTTGAAGTCGACCTGCGTTGGGAGAATGGGAAGGCTTTGGCGGCAACGATAAGGCCGGATTTTGGCGGTGAATATTCGCTGCAGGCGCCGGCTGGGCAGAAGATTGCCGGTGTCTCAGGCACGCGCTCCGGTTGCGTTGCACGCAAATTGCGGATGGGAGCGTCTCGGTTGACGCTGATGCCAAAACGGAGTTACCGTCTGAGCTTCACGTGATCTTGGGCTGATGGCCGGGTCTGTTATCTTCCTGCTAGCCTAGATATATGAAATTTGGGGTGCTGGTTTTTCCTGGATCGAACTGCGATCACGACGCTTACCACGTCATTGCAGAGATCGCGCATCAGCCGGTCACGTTTCTCTGGCATGACTCCTCGGAGCTGGAAAATTGCGACGCCATTCTGGTTCCGGGTGGCTTTGCATATGGCGACTATCTGCGCACCGGGGCGATTGCGCGCTTTTCGCCGGTAATGCAGTCGGTGAAGAAATTTGCCGCCGGCGGTGGGCTGGTGCTGGGTATCTGCAATGGCTTCCAGATTCTATGCGAGGCGGGGTTGTTGCCGGGCGCGCTGATGCGCAACGCGGGCTTGAAGTACATCTGCAAACAGGTGTATTTGCGTACCGAGACGACGGACTCGCCGTTCACGAACAAGCTGGCGCAGGGGCAGGTGGTGCAGATTCCCATCGGGCATATGGAAGGGAACTACTTCTGCGATGAGCATACGCTGGCTGATCTGAAGCGCGACGACCGCATCGTATTCCGTTACAGCGAAACAGATGGTGCGATCACTGCGGCGGCGAATCCGAACGGGTCGCTTGAAAACATCGCCGGAATCTTGAATGAGGGGCGGAATGTCTTGGGGATGATGCCTCATCCGGACCGGTCGAGCGAGCGGTTGCTGGGTTCGGCAGATGGACTGCTGGTCTTCCAATCGCTTGTCTCAGCATTGGGGGTTTCCGCTTAGACGCGAGACCATGATCGATATTCATCATCACTTGCTGTTTGGATTGGACGACGGGCCGAAAGACCTGGAGACTTCGTGCGCGATGGTCGATATGGCGGTGGCCAATGGGATTACGCATATTGTTTGCACGCCTCACGCCAATGACCGCTGGGCGTTTACGCCGGAGATCAACCGGGAGAAGCTGGCTGCGATCGAGGCTTACGCGGCGGGGCGCATGATCTTTGGCCTGGGCTGCGACTTTCACCTGACGTACGACAATATTCAGGACCAACTGAACCATCCGGAGAAGTACACCGTCAATGGCCTTCGCTATCTGCTGGTCGAGTTTCCCGATTACGGTATTCAGCCGTCGATTGCGGAGACCTTATATGAGTTTGTGGCAACCGGTGTGACGCCGGTGATTACCCATCCCGAACGCAATGCAACCCTCCAAGCCAAGCCGGAGATGATGGCTGATTGGATTCGCCTGGGCTGCGTGGTGCAGGTGACGGCGGGTTCGCTCCTGGGAAGGTTTGGGCAGCGTGCCGAGGCGATTTCGCACTTGCTGCTGAAGCGCAACTGGGTGCACGTTCTGGCCAGCGACGCGCACAATGTGACCTCGCGGCCCCCGAATCTTGGCGACGGGCACAAGGCGCTGGTGAAGGAATATGGCCAGGAGACCGCGGACAGGTTATGCATTCATAATCCGCACGCGGCGTTTTACGGAAAGGTTTTTCCGCCGCAGCCGGAGCCTCTGGGCCTGGATGACGAGGCGGAGACGAAGGGCAAAGGATTGCTTTCGCGAATTTTTTCCAGGTAAGCAAAGAACGCGGATTCGAAAGGTCGATGCCGTTGAAGGGGAAGAGTACGAGCAACGATGAACCCGAGTCCTCTTCGCGGCGAAGTTTTCTGCGGGCCGGTGTTATGAGTAGTATGGCGGTCGGCTTAGCGCCGATGGATGCTTCCGCTTCCAGTGGCGGAGTGCAGAGTTTGTCCGTACGACCGGGCAGCCCAGTGCCCAGCTTCGAACTCGATGAGATCACGATTGGCGAACTGCAACACGGGATGGAGAGCGGTAAAATTACCGCGCGCTCGATTGCCGAGATGTATCTGGCGCGCATTGAGGCCATCGATCGTAACGGGCCGACGCTTCGGGCGGTGATCGAGACGAATCCTGACGCGCTTGCCATCGCGGATGATCTGGATAAGGAACGCAAAGCGAAGGGCCCGCGCGGGCCGATGCATGGCATTCCGGTGCTGATCAAGGACAACATCGACACTGCCGATGAAATGATGACGACGGCGGGTTCGCTAGCGCTGGTTGGAGCCAAGCCGCCGAAAGACTCATTCGTAGCGAAGAGGTTGCGGGCGTCTGGCGCGATCATTCTGGGCAAGACCAATCTGAGCGAATGGGCGAACATTCGTTCGAGTCACTCGACGAGCGGTTGGAGTGGGAGGGGCGGTCTCACTAAGAATCCGTATGTGCTAAATCGCAATCCTTGCGGATCGAGCTCGGGGTCGGGGGCTGGCGTCTCGGCGAATCTTTGCGCGGTGTCTGTGGGTACCGAGACGGATGGTTCGATTGTGTGCCCGTCGTCGCTTAGTGGGGTGGTTGGAATCAAGCCGACCGTGGGGTTGGTGAGCCGCAGCGGCATCATTCCGATTTCGCACACGCAGGACACGGCTGGACCTATCTGCCGCACGGTGCGCGATGCGGCGATTCTGCTGAGTGCTCTGGCGGGAGTCGATGCGGACGACGGCGCCACGCTGGCGAGTCGCGACAGGGCTGTTGCCGACTACACGAAATTCCTTGATGCGGATGGACTTCGTGGCGCGCGGATTGGCGTAGTTCGCAAGTATTTCGGCTTTCATGATGGAGTCGATGCGCTCATGGAGCAGACGATTGCGGTGCTGAAGAGCAAGGGCGCAACAGTTGTGGATCCGGCCGACATTGAAACCATCGGCAAAACGGGCGATAACGAAACGACAGTCTTGTTGTATGAACTGAAAGCTGATCTCAACGCTTATCTGGCGAAGCTCGGGCCAGGTGCCCCGGTGCATTCGCTGAAGGAAGTGATTGAGTTCAACGAGCGTGAGCGGGCGAAAGAGATGCCCTACTTTGGGCAGGACATGTTCATTAAGGCGGAGGCGAAGGGAGATTTGAAGTCCAAAGAATATCTGGACGCGCTGGCGAACAATCTGCGCCTGGCTCGCGCGGAGGGGATCGACGCCACGATGGACAAGTTCAAGCTCGATGCGCTGATTGCGCCGACGGCCCCTCCGGCGTGGGTGACGGACCTCGTCGATGGCGACAATGTAGGCGGAGGAAGCTCGGGGATGGCTGCGATTGCGGGTTATCCCTGACATAACCGTACCGGCGGGATTTATTTTCGGACTGCCGGTGGGAGTCTCCTTCTTTGGTCGCGCCTGGAGCGAGCCGACTCTCATCAAGATTGCGTATTCCTTTGAGCAAGCGACGAAGGTTCGCAAACCCCCGAAGTTCCTGCCGACGGCGGATCTGAGCTTAGCCCGCTAACTTGCCGACTCAATAAGCTAGCGGATGCCGATGACCATCGAGTCGGGACCGGTGAGTTGTTCAACGCGGGTTTGGCGGAAACCGGCATCTTTCATCCAGCCCTGGCAGTCGGCTCCGGTGAAGTCGAATCCGGCGGGCGTTTCGATGAGCATGTTGAGGCTCGCCATCAGCCCAAAGGCATTCCTGGATCGGTCGTCGTCGATGATGGTTTCGTAGACGATGAATGCTCCGCCCTCGGGTAGCGCGTCGTAGGCTTTACTGATGAGCACCCGCTTGTCGTCGAGGCCCCAGTCGTGAAGGATGTGGCCCATCAGGATCACGTCGGCTTTGGGCAGCGGCTGCTCGAAGAAACTTCCCGGAATAAAGCGCACCCGGTCGGCGACGCCATTTTTCTCGACATATTCCTCAAAGATTGGGCCCACTTCGGCCAGGTCGAATCCAATTCCCGACAGATGGGGATTGGCCAGGGCGATCTGTACGGCGAGATCTCCCTGGGCCGCGCCGGCGTCGGCGAAAGTCTTGTAGTTCGCCCAAGGAAATTTTGCGGCGATGGCCATATTGCCGCCGTGGCTGATGCCGGTCATCGCGCCGAGGAACTGCTTCAAGCGCGCAGGGTCAGCGTAGAGAGCCTCGAACACAGGGGCGGCGCCGCTGCGGACTTCGTTCTGCGGCAGGCCGGTCCTGAGGGCTTCGGTGAGGTGGCCCCAGAAGCCATAGAGGCGTGAGTTGGCCATTTCCAAAATGCCGCCAACGTAGGAAGGCTTGTGCTTGTCGAGGAACGTGTCTGTGGCCGGGGTGTTGGAGTATTGACCGTCCGACCTGAGGAGGAATCCGAGGGCTACGAGGGCGTCGAGAAAGTCTCGCGATGCGCGGGGATGCAGGCCGATACGGCCTTGAATGCTCTCCAGCGACTGCGGCCCTTTGGCGAGATCGGTGAAGAGCTCCATCTCAACTGCGCTCAGCAGGACTTTCGAGGGCCAGAATCCTATGCCCACCTGCATGATCAGTTCCGGTGTCGGTTGTTCGTTCAAGATAGTTTCCCTTCGTGTGTGACCGCGTTTGCCGTGTCTAGCCAGCGGAGCGAGTATAGCTCACCGCTCCCCCTTGCGAGCGCTTGGCGGGAATTGTTGCCTATGTGAAGACGGGCTCGTAATCTGGTTTCCCATTCGTGGACTCCCTGTTACCACTGGGACTAGAATTGAAGTCGTTCCGCCGCACACAAGCGATTTGGGCGGGGCGATTGTCTATACTTGAGGATGTACGAGAGATCGATCGAGCAGACCTTCCCGTGCCATTCTCGTTGAAGGGATTTCCGCCACATGGCGACAGGAGATATTGCTCTGCAGAGCGGTGAGACCGCTCCTGTACAGGGCAGTCCGGAAGTAGCGGACACCAAACCCGCAAAACGTATCGTTAACGATTTCACCATTCAGGTAGCCACGGTCAACGGCTCCGGATCCCAGTCTGCCAATAGCGTGCTTCTCAAGAGCATCTTCGGCATGGGCATTCCGGTGAGCGGCAAGAACCTTTTTCCGTCGAACATTGCCGGATTGCCAACCTGGTACTCGATCCGCGCCAGCAAGCATGGATATGTGGCGCGCAAGAAAGAGATCGACATCCTGGTGGCGATGAACGCAGAGACGTCGAAGGATGACATTCTCTCGCTGCCGGCAGGCGGCGCAGCGATCTATGAAGAGTCGCAGAACCTGGCCCAGTATCGCGACGATGTGGTCTGCTATCCGGTCCCGTTTGACAAGCTGACGGCCGCGGCGTGCCCTGAGGCGAAGCTGCGCAAGCTGGTCAAGAACATGATCTATGTCGGCGTGGTCGCCAAGCTGACTGGTATGGATCTGACCGTGGTCGAGGCGGCGTTGCGGCGGCAGTTTGCCAAGAAACAGAAGGCGGCCGATCTGAACTGGGGCGCGGTGCAGGCTGGGTACAACTATGCCACCGAGTCGCTGACCAAGCTGGACCCGTTCTTCCTCGAACGTATGCATGCGACCGAGGGCAAGATCATCATTGACGGCAACGCGGCCGCAGCTCTGGGCTGCATGTTTGCAGGCGTGACAGTGGTGACGTGGTATCCGATTACGCCTTCGTCGTCACTGGTCGAGACGTTGATCGATTACATGAAGAAATATCGCGTCGAGCCGGATGGCAAGGCGACCTTTGCCATTGTGCAGGCTGAGGATGAGCTTGCTGCGGTCGGCATGGTGCTGGGCGCCGGCTGGGCTGGGGCGCGCTCGATGACCTCGACCTCGGGGCCGGGAATTTCGCTGATGGCGGAGTTTGCAGGGCTGGGATATTTTGCGGAGATTCCGGGCGTGATCTTTGACGTGCAACGGGTGGGACCATCCACGGGCATGCCGACGCGCACGGCGCAGGCTGACTTGTTGTCGATTGCTTTCCTATCGCATGGCGACACTAAGCATGTGATTCTGCTGCCGGGGAGTGTGGCTGAATGCTTCGAGTTTGCCGGTGCGGCGTTTGATTTGACGGAGCAGTTGCAGACTCCCATCTTTGTCCTCTCCGATCTGGATATCGGAATGAATAACTGGATGTCTGAACCGTTTGCGTATCCCGAGAAGCCGATGAACCGCGGCAAGGTGTTAAGCGCTGCGGACCTGGATCGGCTGGGCGGATTTGCGCGCTACAAAGACGTCGACGGCGATGGAATCGGCTACCGGACGCTGCCTGGAACGATGCATCCGCAGGCGGCATATTTTACGCGCGGCAGCGGGCACAATGAAAAGGCGCAATACACCGAGCGGCCGGATGATTATCAGAACCTGATGGAACGGCTGAACCGGAAGTTTGAGACGTCGCGCTCGCTGGTGCCGAAGCCGATCGTTGTTCAGACCGGCAAATCGAAGATCGGGTTGATTGCCTTTGGCAGCTCGGACTTTGCGGTTCTTGAAAGCCGCGATCAGATGAAGAAGGAATACGGTGTGGAGACGGACTATCTTCGCGTTCGCGCGTATCCCTTCTCGCGGGAGATTCATGATTTTGTTGCGTCGCATGAGCGGGTTTATGTGATCGAGCAGAACCGCGACGCGCAGATGATGAGCCTGCTGAAGCTGGATCTTGCGGCAGAGCAGATCACCAAGCTTCGCAGCCTGCGGCATTTCAATGGGCTGCCGATTGATGCGCGTTCCGTGACCGACGAGTTGGTCATGCAGGAAGGGCTCTGATGGATAGGTCTCTCCGCGGCTGAAGCCGAAGGGGCTTGGGCAATATAACGGCACGGCTGAAGCCGTGCCCCTTCAGAATTTAGTATTTCGAAGAGGGTTTTACATTGGCAACTGCTACGGTTACAAATACTCCGGCACCCAAAACGAACCGGTTAGGCCTGCAGGTTCTGGATTATCGCGGTGGCAAAACTACGCTCTGCGCGGGCTGCGGACACAACGCGATCTCCGAGCGCATCATCGATGCGATGTATGAGATGGGAGTGCAGCCGGAGCGGATGCTGAAGCTTTCGGGCATCGGCTGCTCGTCGAAGAGCCCGGCCTACTTCATGAGCCGCGCGCACAGCTTCAACAGCGTGCATGGGCGTATGCCCTCGGTTGCCACCGGTGCGCTGCTGGCAAACCACACCATGGCTGCGCTGGGCGTGAGCGGCGATGGCGATACGGCGTCGATTGGCATTGGGCAGTTCATGCACCTGATGCGGCGCAATCTTCCGCTGATCTACATCATTGAAGACAACGGAGTTTACGGTTTGACTAAAGGGCAGTTCTCGGCGACGGCCGATATTGGATCGAAGCTGAAGACCGGCGTGGTGAACGATCTGCCGGCAATCGATACGTGCACCTTGGCGATCCAGCTGGGTGCGACATTTGTGGGCCGGTCATTCTCGGGAGACAAGAAACAGTTGCTGGCGATGCTGAAGGCGGCCATCGCGCATAAGGGCACGGTCATGCTCGATGTGATTTCGCCCTGCGTCACGTTTAACGATCACGAAGGGTCGACGAAGAGCTACAAGTACATGCAGGAGCATGAAGAGGCGATTACCGAGGTCGGCTTTGTGCCGAGCTTCGAAGATATCTCCGTCGATTACGATCCGGGCACGACCTACGATGTGGAGATGCATGACGGCTCGCACATGCGTCTGCGCAAACTGCATGAGGACTACGATCCGTCAAACCGCATCTCTGCAGTGAAGGCGTTGATGGAATCGCACGAGAAGGGCGAAGTGCTGACCGGCGTTTTCTACATCGATCCGAAAAAGCAGAGCTTCATCGATATGCTGAATCTTGTCGATGAGCCGCTGGGGCAACTGGCTGCGGAGCGTGTTCGTCCCGGCAAGCCGGTGCTGGATGAGATCATGTCGCGGCTGAAGTAAGCATCAAGCCGAAGTCATGCTTCTTCCCCCGTCATCGCCTGGGTCGCTGGCTTTGACGCTCGCGTGGTCGTGATCACCACGACGCTGACAAGGACTAGCAAAGTCCCGAGTATCGTTCGCGGGCCGAGCGTTTCGCCGCCGACAAAGTATCCCAGCAGCACGGCAACTACCGGATTCACATAGGCGTAGGTTCCGACTCTTGTCGGTGATTCGTGGTGCAGCAGCCAGACGTAGGCGGTGTATCCAATGATCGAGCCCACGACGATCAGGTACAGCAAGGCAAACCAGGCTCCTCTAGAGACAGACGACGGGTGAAAGCCGTGGAACTCGCCGCGAGCGGCCGCTGCGAGAGTCAACAGGACTCCTCCGGCGAGCATCTGCGAGCCGGAACTCATGACCTTTGAGGTTGGAAGCGGCAGTTTGCGCGAGAGCGCCGATGCGACCGACCAGCTGAACGCCGCGATGATGAGCGCCACTGCGCCTCTTGTATCGATGGGTGCGCCGCCGAGATTGAGAGAGTGGCTGGTGAGCGCGACAACGCCTGCAATCCCGATCAACAGCGCCACGGCGAGGCGAACGGTCAGCCGCTGCGTTCGCAGCAGAACAATCTCAGAGAGCGCCATGAAGGCTGGAATGGTCGCGAGCATGACTGCGGCGATGCCCGAGGGTACGTGCTGCTCGGCCCAGAAGAGCAAGCCGTAATCTAGGACGAAGATCAGCAGAGCCATGAGCGATGCCGATAGCCATTGGCGCGGGGTTGGAGAGCGCTCGCCGCGCACGATCAGCCAGCCGTAAAGAGCAAGACCAGCGGCGAGAAATCGCATGGCGGCGAGGAGGAGCGGGGGGACTTCGTGGACCCCGACGCGGATTGCGAGAAAGGTCGATCCCCATGCGAAATAGATGATCGCAAAGGCCGATAGCGTCAGCCATCTCGGCGGCTTATTCTCTGTCTCCATTGCAGGTGCTCTCCCTGCACTGTATCAATTCCTGGGCATCGGTGGAGTTTGACAGGCAGGAGATTGCCTGGTGGCGCGTTTTTCTTCGCAATCTGGCTAGTGGTTTGTGGCGACTGCTGGCGTTGCAGGCGCTGCTGGGGCTGTCGCAGCGCCGTTTTGCTGAGCGGCTTCGGCTGCAGTCAGCGGTTGGGCGGTGTTGACGGGGGTTGGGTCGTCGCGCAGCTTCACATAGAGGGTCTTGGTCGCATCCGGATGGGGCACGGAGAGCGTCAGGTCGGCATAGCCTTCGGGCACGGTGATGCTGTTCGCGAAGCCAGGGTCGGCGGCGACCGAATCGATGAGAAAAAGACTCGAGCCGGTGAGCGTGCAGGCCTTATCGGGCGCGCCTTTGACGCACTTCAGTTGGGTGAGCACAGGGAGCCGCACCAACTGCGCGAGAGGCTGCCAGTCGCCTGCCGCGCCGTTTTCGTCTACGGGCCGAAACTTCAGCGGACCGAAGGCCGATGCGCCCAGGTCTTTCTCGGGATTGAGCGTCGCGACTGCCGTCTTGGCGTCCTCGAGCACGAGTCGCCCATTGGCGACGCTGAGCGTGGTGTGCAGCGAGTCGTCGTCGGTGGCGATGTCGATGCTTTGCGTCCTGGGGAAGTGGTCCGGGACCACCGCTTTCACCGCGAACGAGAGGGTTGCGGTGAGCGGAAGCTCATCGGGTGAACTTAAATGTATCTGTAACGGTGGCGTATTCGACGCCGCCGATGCAAGTGGCGCGGCTGTTTGTAACAGCGGTTGCGACGAAAGTGGCGCACGCTGGATGCTCTTGGTGATCACCTTGACCTCGGGGCGCGGGGCGGCGATGGTCACAGGAAGCTTTATGGTGCGGCCGTCTTTCAGCGCGATCTTAGCAGTGATTTGTTCGCCGGCCTGGAAACCTTCCGAAACCGCGGGAGGCGCTAAAGACATCTGCAGCTGGTCCTGTTCGCCGGCGCGGGAGAGTTTGCCGGGACTGAAGCGCAGGCCATTCATTTCAAGGCTGGCCACCTCGTCGAGGCGTGTCCCGCGCAGAACTCCTTTCGGGTCGCCGGCATAAAGGGTGAAGCTGCCGAGGTGCCCGGCCTCGGAGTAGGCCTGAAGGCTCAGGTCGTCCGGAGTGGCGAGGCCATACTGGTTGATCGCCACTTTGATCTTGCCGGGGTCGACATTCCCGAGCGCCGGATCGATCTCGAGATCGGTTGGGCCATGCGCCTTCCACGTGGACTCGATCTTTTCGCCTTTGTCATTCTGCGCGGTGACGCCAGAGACGCAGGCCGAGGAGTCGGAGTGGAGGTGCAGCGTGTCAGTGCGTCCTGTGATCAGAGCGCTCTCGTCGGCGGGCGCAAGATGCCAGGTCTCGGGCTGCGCGGTCGCGAGGTGGAAGTTGGGGCCGTCAAAGGGCTTGAATCCCCACATGCCATGAAGATAGCCTTTCGCTTCGCGATCGAGCTTGCTGTCGGCGAGCGCTTTCGGGTCGAGCACGAGGCCGCCGAGCTTCGGATCAGCAGTGACGGGAACTACCGTATCCTTGCCGGTCTTGCTGGGAACGACCAACGTCAGATCGTGCGCGTAGCCAGTGGCAAAGACAAGAGGCGCGCCTTCGACTGCGAGGACGGTCTCGGGTTTTCCAACGCAATAGGTTTGTTTAGGGTCGATTGAACGCAGGGGAGGGAATTGAGCCGTCTCCACGGGCGGCAGGCCGATAACGATCACCGACTTGGGATTCTTGAAAGAAGGTGGATTGTTGAGCTTGAGGTTGAGCGTGTCCGCGGTGGGCAGCGAGAGAGCGGGGATGTATTGGTATTCGGCCGTATGCAGGTTGTCGAGAATGCGGGCAATGTCGATCACCGCCCCGACGTATGGGCTAAATGTGCCTGCTCCGGCGGCGGCACTATAGGAGAGCTGATTCATCAGATCGACCGAGGCGCCGGAGGTAATCGTCGAGACCATGGATTCGCTATGGTCATCGGTCAACACCATCTGGCTGGTATTGGTGGTGAGGCAGGTGGCCTGTTCGTTGATGGGCTTATCGAAGCAGCTGGGGTCGACTTTAATGTTGAGGCTGCGGGCCAGCATCTTGGTGCGGTCCTCAAGCTTTTCCGGATCGTTCATCGCGGTATCGCGAACTGCGGCCAGATATGTCTCGAGCCGCATGCGATCGAGGCTGGCGACATTGAGGTCCTGCGAAGCGCGGACGAAGGCGCCGGGGCGCGCGCGCACTGCGCCGCGCAGCGTGGCAAAGTCTCCACCGGTTTCTGGCGCGAGGAAGATCAGTGCCTGCTGCGCCTCCTGAGGAACGACGACGAAGATGCCTTCGTCGTGGATTTTCTTGTTCCAGGTCTCGGCGCGGGTGAACCAGTTTTCGGGTGGTTCGTTGGTCGAGCCGCGCAGGAAGGCGACGATCAGCAGGTAATGTACCGACTGGCTGTCGGGGAAGTCGGGATGGATCCAAAGGCGATCGCCGGCGACGAGGTTGGGCACCGAGGCGATGGGCAGCGTCTTGCCGGCGCGCTCGACGCGAACGTCGACTTTCGGGCCGGCGAGGTCAAAGGGCGCGGAATCGGCGAAGGCGCAAGCAGGCAAAGCGAAGAGAATGGCCAAAACAACCGGGGGAACCAGGAGAAGGTGTTTGATTTTCAAAGCCATAGATGAATTCTTGCTTCCCTTGGAACTTCGGTTGAGACGCTGGTCGGGTCTTGCCTCGCGTGCCGTCGGGATGTTGGCCCTTGGGAATTGGGTTTCGGCTCCGTCTGGCGCGAAGCTTGGACTACGAACCAATCACTGGCAGGCAGTCCCTGCCGGCTCTGTCCAGCCGATGACTGACCTTCCTTTCATTCTAACGAAATGCGGCACTCGCAGCGCGGGATGTGCGCCTTGAAAAGAGCCGCCTGAAGTACAGAGTTAGATGCGGAGTCAAGACGCAAATCTGCCCAGAGAGCCCCCTTCGAGCCGGAAAGCTAGGCCGGAGCCGGGGCGCTGACCGCCTTGCGGACCGCGCTCCAGATCATCAGGCGGGTGATGCCATTGAAGATCAGGTGGATACCGACCAGCGTGCCGATGATCCAGACGGCCGCGCCGGGGCCGTCGTACCAGATCAAGCCGCCGAGCAGGACGCTGACCAGGCCGTTGAAGAGGATCCAGCCCACACCGTGCGTCTTGCGATGGCCGAAGAACGAGATGATGCTGATCACGCCCTGAACGAGCAGAATGATCCCCAGCACGAAAGTCAGGGTGAAGAGCCCGCGGAGGGGGAAGAAGGCGATATCGATTCCGCCGATGATGAAGACGATGCCGATCAGTGCCCGCCAGATAACGGCTCCGGCGCCCTTGGAGTGAAAGGCGTCGGCGAGGTGAAAGACGCCACTGATGACGAGCAGCCAACCGATCACGGTAGCGATGAAAAGTCCCGAGGCAAAGGGAAGTGCGATAGCGATGATTCCAGCGAGGATGATGAGGATGGCAAAGGCTATGCCCCAGCCGCTGATTTTCTTGATGGGTTCTTGCAGAGCGGACTCAGTCATGGCTTCTCCTGCTTCGGAGTGACTATAACATGATGGCGCGAGTGAGATGTCCGCCTCTCAGAATCGAGGCGTGAGGAATGCGGCGTCCGTGAGAATCGGAGATTCCTCCACTGCGCGCTTCGCGCTCCGGTCGGAATGACAAACCTAAATTTTGCTATACGGGCAACGGATTTCTATTCGCGAACTGCACCTGGTGCCAGTAGGGATAAATCTTGGTAATCTCACTGGCCTTGTCTAGCTTCGCGACTTGCTCGGGGGTAAGCTTCCAGCCGGCTGCCGCGAGGTTCTGGCGAAGCTGCTCTTCATTGCGGGCTCCGATAATGACCGTTGAAACCGTGGGGCGTTGGAAGAGCCAGTTAAGCGCGATTTGGGGCACGGTTTTCCCCGTCTCTTTGGCGATCTCGTCAAGCGCGTCGACGATGTTGTGGAGGTGTTCGTCGGGGATGGGTGGGCCTTGTTCGGCGGTTACATGCAGACGGCTTTCTTTGGGGAGTGGGTGGCCGCGGCGGATTTTCCCGGTGAGGCGTCCCCAGCCGAGTGGGCTCCAGACTAACGCTCCGACTTTTTGGTCGAGGGCGAGCGGCATCAGTTCCCATTCGTATTCGCGGCTGACGAGCGAATAATAGACCTGGTGGCCGACGTATCGCGACCAGCCGTAACGCTCGGAGACGGAGAGCGACTTCATCAGGTGCCATCCGGAGAAGTTGGAGCAGGCGATGTAGCGCACTTTGCCGCTGCTCACGAGTGTGTCGAGGGCGTAAAGAACCTCTTCGACCGGGGTAAGCGCGTCGAAGGCGTGCATGTGGTAGATGTCGATGCGATCGGTGCCGAGACGGCGCAGGCTGGCTTCGCAAGACTCGATGAGGTGGTAGCGCGAGGAGCCGACGTTGTTTGGCTCGCCGTCCATGGCGAAGGTCGCTTTGGTTGCGATGAGCGACTGATTGCGGCGGCCGGCAAGAGCTTTGCCGAGTATCTCTTCCGCCGCGCCATAGGAGTAGATGTCAGCGGTATCGAAGAGGTTGACGCCGGCTTCGAGGCAGATGTCGACCAGGCGGGTGGCCTCAGCCACATCGCTGGAGCCCCAAGCCTTGAAAAACTCATTGGAGCCGCCAAAAGTGCCGGTTCCGAAGCTGATGATAGGGACTTGCAGTCCGGAGTAACCAAGCTGTCTGAATTCCATGCCCATGAGATGTATCCTCCGCGACCGACGATGCGCTATTGACTGCGCGAGCGAGATATTTCCACCGAGTGCGTAGTCTTCTATTGCGGAAACGCCGTCAGTACTATAGTTTTACCTGAACATTATGAGAAGCAAATTTGAGGGGGTTTTTCGGAACGGTAGTCCTACCCTCATAGGCCTACGGAGCAAACTCCGGGGATGATGTTTTTCTTTGCTTGGATTTGGTGATTGATGCGGCTGACTGCAGGTTTCGGTGTGAGATGCGTCTCTTTGCAGCAACGAGAGGTATCGACGCATGTCGTTTGACGATTTGATGTTGTGGCTGGTAACGGCGATGGGCCTGACCGCCGTAGTTTTTCTACTTTGGACCGTGGCCGCCCTGGTTCGCACGAGCGGATCGGCAAGTTTCGCGATGGACTCCGACCCCGGCTCGGGTCCTCCTATCGCTCCCTCGCCGGCGCCGCCGACGTTAGTTTCGATTTCGGCTTGACCGGCTTTCCACCTCGATCGATTCAGAGAAGGCCTTGAAGCTTTCCGCGCCAAATCCGCCGCATCCCTTTCGCTGCACAATCTCAAAGAACAGCGTCGGGCGGTCCTCTACAGGCAGGGTCACTGCCTGCAGCATGTAGCCTGACTCATCCTGTTCTACCAGGATTCCGAGGCGTTGCAGGTCATCGATCGATTCCTCGATACAGCCAGAATGGGCGCGCAGCCGTGCGTGGTAGGTCGAAGGAATGCTGAGAAAGTCGACTCCCTGGCTGCGCATTTTCTCGACGGTTTCGAGGATGTTGTCGGTTGCCAGCGCGATGCGCTGCACTCCGGGGCCGTGGTAGGACTCGAGATATTGCCCAATCCAGGATTTTCCTCGTTCCCGACCCGTGTTTTTCAACTCAGCCGGTTCGTTGATCGGGAAGCTGATGCCGCCTCTATGGCAGGTCACGACCTTGGAGCTTCCCGCCGTCTCGGCGAGGGTTTCGTCTTCCGCCTCGCTGCTTCGGTGGATGGAGAAACCCAGCACGTCGGTATAGAAGTCGATCCAGCGGTGCAACTCATTCCAGCCGACATTGCCGGCGATATGGTCGATAGCGGTGAGACCAACCGGGCGAGCGACGGGGTCGTGGAAGTGAGCGCCGTGGTCGACAGGGTGATATCCGGGCAAGAAGGGGCCAAAATATTTGTCGCGCTCGACAAAGGTGTGAATGGTATCGCCGTAGGCGGCGATCGAGGCGAGTTTCACGCGACCAAACTCATCTTCCAGCTCGTGGCATTCGTGGATGCTGCGAGCGCCACGCCGGGTGGCTTCGCGCCAGGCTTGCTTGGCGTCGTCGACGCACATGGCGATGTCACGGACCCCGTCGCCGTGGCGGCGAATGTGGTCGGCGATACCGCCATCCGGCCGCAGAGGAGTGGTGAGCACGAGGCGGATTCCGCCTTGCTCAACGACGTAGGAAGCGCGGTCGTGAAGGCCAGTCTCGGGGCCCGCCCATGCGACGAGCGACATGCCAAAAGCGGCGCGATAGTAGTAGGCAGACTGGCGGGCGTTGCCAACGTAAAACTCTAGATAATCCGTGCCTGTGATGGAGAGAAGATCATTTTCCGAATGGACTTCGGGATGAAACAACATGGACGACATGATTGGTGCAAACTCCGAGTTCAGCTTTCTGGTGCTCGCGGCCGTGAATTCAGGAATAAGGGCCGCACCGTTGGCAAAGATATACCCATAGATGCAGAGTTGGCGAGTTTTTGGGGGTTACTTTGGTGGGGCGGGGCAGCGCTTTCTTCAACATGCGGAATGTCTTATTCAAACTTGAGGGGATGAAATCCGGATGCGTCGGAGATTGCCAGCTGGATCGGACGCGGCGGACCGCTCGGAGGCAAGGTCACCTCGACCCACAACTGTTGCCCTGGCTTGAGCGGGAATGGCGGCCGGGCGGTATCGGGAATGAAATATAGTTCCCCGCGGCTGAACGGCACCTGATTGCATGGTGCGTGCTCTTCGAGAAAGATCTCTTGCGACGGCCCTTTCTCTGATTTCGGGCTAGCGAGACGGGCTCCCAACCGGCCGTTGACCCCCTCCGGAACTACCGGCCAGCTCCAGCCAGAAGTCAAACTTCCCAGGTAAGGGCGGCCTCCAGGCCTGTAGTATTGCGGTTCTTTGGGCAGGGAGCAGGCGTCGATCATCAACTGCAAGGCGAGGTAGCGTCCTCGCAGGGGCAAGTAGGGGTCGACCTGCATCGCGCGCGTCCAGACGCGCGGACAGAACCTGCGCTCATAGAGATACTTTCCCGCCACGCTGAGCACGATCAGCAACTGGACTATCAATAGGATCAATCCGGCGCGGCGCTTGCTCATAGACTGCCGTCCTCGATGCCGCTGACCAGCCGGCGGCGAGTGCGCTCGAGCAGCCAGCCTCCGGCAAGGAAGAGAACGCCGAGGGTGATGAGACCCAGCGAGCGGCCGAGCTTGTCCATCACGCTGGAGAAGTAGAACCAGACTACGGTCGCGGCAAAGGCGGCCATCCCATAGTTGACGAGCGCCTTGGCGGAAGTCCTGACTCCCCACCAGACGAGAAAGATCGCAGCGGCGGCGACCATGGCGTATGCCAGTATGCTCGGCTCGCTCCTGTACAAGGTGCCTTGGCCTAGCTGCTCCGTGAAGTTCTCGTGGGCCCAGGGCAACGCAAAGGCAACGATCGCCACGACACAGGCGGGAGCCACGCTGCGCCGGTCGATGAGCGCACCGAAAAGAATCGCCAGCAGCAGGATGATTGAGGCGGCCAGCTGATAACTCAGGGGCAATTTGAATTGCTGAGCAGTGGAGAGGTTCCACCCATCGGAGAGAATGGCGATACCGACGGGCATGAGGAGTGCCCCGGCTGCGAAGAGTATGCCGAAGACCGCACGTTTACGCGAATGCAGGAAGGCCGCTAAATAGACGAGGCCGATCACCGCGAGCATTCGAGCGAGGTAGATATCGAGGCCGATGTAGGAACGGGTGCGATATGTCCATTCCGAGATGATCCATGCGGGGACGAGCAGCAGCGTCAGCGTCTGTTGAAACTGGTCGCGGAACAGGAGCCATCCAGCGGCCGCACAGAGTGCCCACAATAACACCGCGGCCGGCCAGTGCTCCTGCATGTTGAATATCTGACCCACGAGCGCAATCGCCGCGCCCGCCGATACGGTGCCTACGGCGTGCATGGCGGTAGCGAGGGCGTCAAATCGCTCTCGCGTCAGGAGTCCAATGCCATGAAAGAAGATCAGCATGGCGAGAACGAGGAACATCCGATTGAGCGGCGACAGCTCGGCCCAGTGCGCGGCGACGAAGAGCAGAACCCCGGCGCCCAGGAGGATGCCGCCGAGGATGAGAACGAGCAGCACCATCCACTGCCGGCCGCCTTGTTTGGTCTGTGTGGCCTCGAAGCTGCGGATTGCGGCTGCCGTGCCGGCGTCGATCAGCCCGGCACGTTCCCATCGCGCCAGGTGTTGTTCTGCATTCTCCATTTCTTTCGCAGTAAACCAGATTCACCAGCCGCTGAATAGTAATTTCGACAGTAATCTGGCTCGTGCCAGGGCTGGAGCGCATACTGAGACACTTCGCTGCGTCAAGGGCACGGGGGACTCGTTGGGGGTGGCGGGGGCGGTGGCAGAGGCACGGGAGATGCCGTTCGGGTGAAGGACTTAATGAGGTTCTCGAGGAAAGAGAAGAATATCTCAACGCCATAACCTACCAGGAAGGCCATGGCCAGCGGCGAGGCGGAGGCCTGTGAGGTGAATCCGCTGAAGAGGCCGATTACCGTACCCCCAATCGCGGCGATCACAAAACGCGCGGAGTTGGCGACCGACGGAGTAAAGGTGCGCGTGGTCATCTGGTCTTCGAACGATCGGAGCAGATAGGCGCAGGTCCCCAGCAGCGCATACAAAATGGGAAGAATGCAGGTGTTGAAGGCCCCATAGAAGGTCAACACATCGGTCGTGATGTTCTGAGCGAAGTAGCGGACATCCTGGTAGGTTTCGGTGATCCGGTCTCGGGCCGCCGGCAGATCTTCAAGCTTGAGCCCGTAGGGCAGCTCGAACTTTTCCTTGATACAGTTTGCCTCGTCGCTGGCGTTGCCGGTGCGGCAGTGAATGCCGAGCGGAACGTTGACGCGAGGGATGAGGATATTGTTGAGCCGGCGCGAGCGGGCGAAAATTGAGCGGACGGTAGCGGCATACTCCTGCAGGTCGGCGAGCTGGTCACTGCTGCCGATACCCTGCGGGGAGGGAGGGCCGATCTCGGTATGGAGCTTCACCGCGAGCGCGTTGGCGGTGGTAATGTCATTGCGAATCTGGTTGGAGATGCTGGAGGAGACGAAGGTCAAAATAGAACACGGAATGATGACGACGGAGAGAATGATCGCCCACGTCAGATAGGTGCGCATGGTGGGGCGCGTTTCGGAGTGATAAGCCTTCAGGCTCTCGGCGGTCACCGGCTTGAGTTTCGCCGCGAGGGAGGTGAGCGCGATCAGCAGGCTTGCGGACATCGCCTCGTCCCAGTGCGCGGGAGGAACAGCCCGGGCGTGAAGCACGGCTGAACGGGTGCTGGCATCGACGTCGACGCCCATTTCGGCGGCGTATTTCAGCAGCCGCTCGGCGTCGTTGAGGGCTTCAAGGTAAAAGCCGGAAACGTGCGCGTCGCGCTGTTCGGGATTGTTGTGAGGTTGGGTCGCCATCTTGGTGCGCCTTGTCGCGCCGCAACAGTGTACCCTGCATCGGCAACGGTGCGACAGGGTTTGTGCGATCCGAAGCGGTAAGAATCTAACCTGCTGAGCAGGTCATGTACACTCGCCGTGAACACTTTGCGGGAAATTCGTTCGCACAACCTCGAAATTGGAGGCAACGATGCAGATCAACCGTGACAATGTGAAGTGGGCCGCAAGGTTCACGGCAATCCTCCTGGCGGCGTTCCTCGCCGACACGCTGGTTATGATACTCGCGCGCCGGCCTCTCCCCTGGGTGGCTATCATCCCCGGTTTCATTCCTGTGCTCGTCTCGGTATTCGTCATCACGCCTATGATCAGGTCTCAGAAGAACGAGCATTTGTAAGCGCAGTTGAGCCATCGTCACAAGGGCTACCCCCCTCCCCTTGGAGTTTCCTGCCTTAGGTATTTATCTTCAGCGTACTTGGGCTCCCGGTTTGGTCCGAGCTACAACTTGATTCACTTGATGGCGCCTTTCGAAATTCCCTGCGTGGCTCGGGCCGTCGTTGGATTGTCGAGCGATCTTCAGGGTCATTGGGTCTTGATTCGTCGCACATCAACAGGCGCCTTCGAGGCTATCTAGCTCGAGTGCGCTCCTGTCGTCCGCAAAGAAGACTTGTTGCAAAAGCAGGGTTCGAGTGATTGTGACGAGGCTTGCTATGTAGGCTTTTTCCTGGGGAGAAAGACTACCCGGATTTCGGCTCTACCTTACACCTACCCTTGCTTTTGCTCTGTCCTGCGTGAGGGCGGGTCGGATAGTGAGGTCGACGGACTCGTCCTTGATGTAGCGCTGGAGGCGTCGACTTTGCCATGTAGCTGATATTGTTGCGGTCACGTCTGTGGTGTATCGCCGATTTTGGTGGGTGTCTTGGCGGGATTATTCTTGTTTATTGAGGGAGGGGCCAGCGTCAAGAGCAGTGACGGGCCCGGTAAGCACGGCCCCTTCCTGCTTGAGAAATAGGTGGCTGTGAAGGGGTTGCCGTCGCCGTCCTTGTCGTCCATGGTCCAGTTGCCGGTGACGTTGGCGGCGAAGATCGGGAGCGCACAAAGGACGACTAAGAGAGCTGCGGACAGGACGATCAACCTTTTCACATTCATGAAGAGGGCCTCAGAGGAAATTGGAATTCGCGGCAAGTGTATCGGATCAGAGCGAGGGTTGAGGAGTCTCACAAGATTCTCTTAGGGCCCGGATTCGCCCCGAGTCGACGCAGGAACGATCCAGAAACGACAGTGGGATCAGATCATGGCGCCGATTCCGATATGGCGGAGCGGATTGGCGGCGAGGGAAGCGGCCCCACAGCAGATGAGGCGCAGCTTTCTCCACTTCTGCCCGCTCAGCAGCTTGCTTGCGCTCCTCTTCCAGGCGTGACTGTTCCGCCGCCTTTCGACGCTCCTCTTCAATCTGTGCTTGCTCAGCCGCACGTTGACGCTCTTGATCGACTCGCGCCTGCTCGGCAGCGTGCTTGCGTTCTTCTTCCAGGCGTGACTGTTCCGCCGCCTTTCGACGCTCCTCTTAATCTGCGCTTGCTCAGCCGAGGTTGACGCTCTTGCTCGACTCGCGCCCGCTGGAGCTTGCGAGCGTTCTTCTTCCAGCCGTGCCTGCTCCGCCGCCTTTCGCTGTTCCGCTTCAATCTGGGCTTGCGATCGCCGCGTTGACCCTCGCCCGAGTTCGAAATATGGGGTGGGCCTTGGCTCTCGACTCGCCGGGACTGCCGGACTGCTCTCTCCGCCCCTGGTCGGGGGGCCAATACCTTAAGGAGTACCTGAACTCCGTGCGCGAAATCCTGCCTGAAATCAGCGTGCTGCAGGCGGCGCAGGCGAAAAGGAACCGTGCAGTCTCTATAAATGACCGGGATGACGGTTTTTCCTTCTTCGAGCACGAAAGAAATCTCGTCATGACATTCGGGGAAGCGACGGACGCCGGAGGATCTTCAGCAAGTGGGAGCAATGGGGCAGTGGGCCTTCAACCGCGGATCCCTCGACACCAGGCAATTTCCAGTTGATCCAGCCACACGCTCGCCCCGGCCGCCTTTAATTCTCCGGCCAGCTTGAGCACGAAGTCGGAATCCTCACGGCAATAGCTAAAGAATGCTTGACCGCCTAGTGTCACGCTTGATCCTTCCCGCCAGGGGCTCTTACGCAACGAGTAGTCTTGCGGGCCAAGGCGATGAATCCCTGCAGGTTCCAACATTCTATGCCACATCGTTGAAGGCGAGCGCGCGGAAGGAGGGGCTTGGGCGGTGGTCAGCTGTAAACTGAGAGCCGATGATTCGCGTGATTGAGAACTCCGTCACGATTCATGCACCGCCTTCTGAGGTGTGGCGTGCGCTGACCGATCCTGATTGGATGAAGCAGTGGATGGCGGAGCCCGTGATGCGGCTCACGGTGTCTACAGACTGGAAAGTCGGAAGCCCAATCATCGTCAAGGGGCATCATATTAATGTTGACTTCGAGAACAAGGGCACTCGTCTCGAGCGCGAGCCGAATTCGATTATGCGGTATAGCCACCTGAGTTCTGTGTCGAGACAGCCTGATAAGGCCGAGAACTACACGGTGATCGAGTTTCGGCTGGTGCGAGCGGAAGAAGGCTCAACGTTGTTGACTGTCAGGACCTCCAATTTTCCTAGTGAACCCATATTCAAGCACTGGGAGTTTTACTGGAGAGTCACCATCGAGGTTCTGAAGCGGTTCATCGAGAGCGCTCAGCAGAAGACAACCTTGCAGGTGTGAGACCAGCGCATCGAAGCCAAGCGGCCGCTTCGACGGCTGGCGTGTGCCGCCTCTCCTGTTTCCCGACTACTTGGATCGTTTGAGGGTTACTTCGTGAACGGGGAAGTCGGGATTCATCGGACTTGATGGTCATCTTGATCTCGACAGCCCTATACCTCGCCTTCGACGCTATAGTTCGCGTCACTCCTTTGAATGCGAAGCAGACTTTGTTGCCGTCGCCTTCGCCATTTGAAGTTGTTGGTCTGTCGAAAGCAGTGACGCTCCCGGTGAGCACGGTCCCTTCCTGCTTCAGGACGTACGTGGCTGTGAAGGGGTTGCCGTCGCCGTCCTTGTCGTCCATGGTCCAGTTGCCGGCGACGTTGGCGGCGAAGGTCGGCAGAGCGCTTATGACGACCAACAGGGCTGCCGATAGGACGATCAATCTTTTCATGTTCATGGACGAGATCCCTCGGAGGGAATTGCGATTCGCGGCAAGTGTATCGAATGGGCGTGAGGGTTGGGTAGGGTCTTAGCCTACAGTCCCAAACCGCCGTCGACTCCCAATATCTGCCCGGTGATGAAGTGTGGCCCGGTCGCGAAGAACAGCACAGCTTCCGCGACGTCCTGCGGAGTCCCATTGCGTCGCATCGGCGTGCGTTGGGCGAAGTGCTCGTACTCGGCGGCGGTTTCTTCTCCGCTGCCGGTGGTGCTGGTGTTGCCGTTGGTGACGATCATTCCCGGCGCGACGCAGTTGACGCTGATCTCCGGCGCGAAGGCCTTGGACATGGTGGCAGTGAGCATGTGAAGGGCGGCTTTGGAGGTGCAGTAGTGAGCGTGGGTCGGCCAGGGGTGAACTCCGCCGAGGGAGCCGATGTTGATGATGCGGCCACGGGCAGCTTTGAGATGTGGCAGGGCGGCCTGTGAAGTAAGGAAGGGCGCGCGGGTGTTGGTCTCAAACATGGCGTCCCACTGGGGGACGGTGATGGCGTCGAGGGCGGCGGTCTCGAAGATTCCGGCGTTGTTGACGAGGATGTCGAGGCGTCCGAAGTCGGCGGCAACGGCGTTGACGGTGTGGCGAATGCTTTCAGGAGAGCGGAGGTCGCAAGGGTAACCTCCGGCGCGGACGCCGTGGGCGCGGAGTTCGGCGACGGTGCGCTCGGCTTCGGCCTGGGATTCGCGATAGGTGATGGCGACGTCGGCTCCGCTGGCGGCGAGGGCGAGGGCGAGCGCTTTGCCGATTCGTTTGGCCGCGCCGGTAACCAACGCGGTCTGGTGCTGTAGTGGCTGCATCTCTTCAGTCTATCGTTTTGGCACCGGGGCCCACGGCGTAGGGGACTCGGCAAAGGTGGACTTTGCGCTATTGCGCTTCCGTGCTTCCGGTGGCGGTTTGGTTGGGGTCGAGGAGGCGCACATCGACGTGGAAGCGGCGGAAGTCGGTGTTTTCTTCGAGGGTCTCGCCGCGGACGAGCTGGTCGCCGGCCATGGCTTCAAATTGCACGTCGCTCTGGGCGGGAAGCCAGACGCCGGCTTTGCGTTCGAAGTCGATGCGGGCGACGGTGCCGGATTTCATCAGCGCGTCATCGGCCACAAGGGTGGCCTCGATGCGGCTGGCGACGAGGTCTTCGCGGTCGATCCAGAGTTTGACCCGCTTGTGCAGCGCGCGTCGCTCCTCTTCGTCTGCGGGATGGGCGTCGGGGCGGGGTGTGCTCTCGATGATGATCGCGGGGCGACCCTCGACGACGTCTTCGCCGACGATGGTGCTGTTAAAAAGCCCGAGGAGCTGGGGCAGGGGCACATCGACGTTCCAGGGGCGGCGGAGGTAGTCGCGCTTCTGGTCGATGGACATGTGGCTTCGTTCGGCGAAGGTCTGGTCGTAGCGCTGCGCCTCCTGCGCGGCGGCGAGGCCGCTGAGCGGACTGTGATTTTCTTCGACGAGGCGGCGATAGGGAAGGCCCTCCACGAAGATGACCTCGTACTTCGCAGCGTAGTCGGTGAGCAGCTTGCCGCGTGGAGTGAGATTGCGGTTGCGGTAGTCGACGTCGTAGGTGAAAGCCATCGACTCGCGGCGATTCTTGAGGGTGCGGGGAACGGCGACGCCGAGAATGGAGTCTGCGTTCTGGAAATTGACCGCGGGGAAGTTCGCCGCGGGTGTTGCGTTTGGAGCGGGTGCCTCGGGGGTCGATTGCGCGCGGGCGGAGTTGTGTGACAGCACGATGAATGCCGCCAGAAACACCACTCCTGCTTGGCGCGATGCCGTCATCCCGCTTACTCCGTTAGGGAATATTACTGCTTTGGGGGCGCTTGCGTCGTACTTTGTTGCGGCGCACTCTGCTGGTTGCCGGAGGTCGTTCCCGAAGCGGCATGGGTATAGGTCGAGTATTGCTGCTGCGGCCGCTTGAGGCGCACCGTGATGTCCTTGGTGTCCGCGTCGATTTTGTAGTCCTGGCCAAAGGTCTGGAAGCCGTCGGCGATGACCTGGAGGCGCATGGTGTCGCCGATGGGGATGACGTCGATGATGGCCTTGCCCTCTTCGTTGGTCTTCATCTCCATGTTGCCTTTGCCCTCTTCCCCGCTGAGGTGGAAGACGACGGCCGCGTTCTCGATGGGCTTGCCGTTGGTGTCTTTGATCACCGCGACGGAGACCTTAGCGGTAGGCGGAGGCGCTTTGTACTTACGGCCGCGGCTGTCGTCCTGCCCGTGTGCGCACAGCGACGAGATTGCCAGCAGAACAAGTGCGGAGAGCGCGACTCCACGGCGAAACTGCGAATTCGGCGTTTCCATCAGAAACAACTTTGGCGTCTTTTGCAGCAAAAACAACTTCAGCATCTTTATATTGTATTCCCGCCATCTACGGTTGTGAATCGAGGCCCGGAGTCTGGTAGAGCTTCGCGGCGGCTTATGGGATACTCGTGCCGTAGAGGAGGCAAGGCAATGGAGATAGCAGATTTTCGCCGGCTGGCGCTGGCGCTGGAGGGTGCGGAGGAGGGATCGCACATGGGCGCGGCGGATTTCCGGGTTGGCGGCAGAATCTTTGCCACACTCGCCGCGCAGAGCCAGGGCTATGGCAACCTGATGATTACGCCGGAGATGCAGGCGGAGTTTGTGGAGGCTGAGCCGGAGGTTTTTCTGCCCATCCCGGGCGGATGGGGCCGCAACGGCGCGACACATGTTGTGCTGGCGAAGGCAAACGAGCATCTGCTTGCCGGGGCGCTGCGTGCGGCATGGAAGCTGCGACAAGAGAAGAATGAGAAAGCCGGTCCGAAGCGCGGGGCTTCCGTGGCGCCAAGTCGGCGGTGAAGAAATCCGCCGCAAAGAAGAGCCGAACGAAGCGGCCCGTCGAAGGCTGAGGCTACCCAATCCATTTAGCTTGCATGGCCTGACAGCACTCAGCATGTCACCGATGACGCCCAGTCCGATGCGCCCGATTGCGTAAGCAGACGCGTAGCTAATCGCACAACATTTCGCTCGCCGAGGCCATGGGCGATTTGGAGGCTTTCCTGGGTAGGTGTCGCCCATGCCTGAAGCTTCGAAAGCTTTATCGACAGCATTCCCTCTGTGTCAATCAAGGTTCGGTTCGCCTCGTGGTCAATTTCCAGGCCAAAGCCGCGCAACCCGTCGCAAACGTGTTCGCGTATGAGGCAGTTGTTCTCACCGATCCCTCCTCGAAGATGATGGCATCGGCGGAGCCGAGGGCCGCAAGATATGAGCCGATTGCCTTCCTGAGGCGGTAAGCGAACATGTGTACCGCAAGCTTGACCTGCGGATTGGAGTCGTAATCCCCCATGAGGACGCGGGTGTCGAGCGATTTACCCGAGACGGCCAGTAAACCCGACTTTTTGTTTAAGAGGGTCATGACTTCGTCGATGTTCAAGATTTCGCAGATATGAGCCGGTTGCCTTCGTGAGTAAGCGAACATGTGTAGCGCAAGCTTGACCTGCGGATTGGAGTCGCGATCGCCGAGAGGACTCGGGCGTCACGATCACCCAGCGAGAACCGGACCGCGCGCTGCCGACGACTTCTTCGCGGAGAGGGATGAAATAGGCGTGGAGCTTCACTGCCGCTGGCTGGGATATTTGGCTTGGATAGCGGCGATGACGCGATCTATGTCCTGCTGCGCCTGTGCGGATCGTGACTCCAGGCTTTAGCCGGCCTATGGCGCTGTAGTCGAAGTTGTCGCCTTCGCTGTTTTTCTCCACGGTGGTGAAGCTCATCGGCACCCAGAGGTCGCGATGGCTGAGGCGGCCGGCGTCGAGGGGAAATTCGAAGTTGCGAGGCATCATCTCCGATCATAATGTAAGGGAGGCGATCGATGTCGATCTTCTGGCCGAAGACGGTGGGGTCGGAATGAAAGCGCTCCATGCGATAGCGCGTCACGATCGCGTGACAGGCGCGGCGTTGTCGTCTTCCTGCTGGGTGAAGGTGCGGCCGAGCATGGGCTCGATTCCGAGCAAGCGGGAAGATCGTCGCATGAGACTCGTTCGGCCTGCGCCCGGAATGGAGCGCCTGCCTTCGGTCAGTTCGTAGCTTGACCCGATGAAGCCGCCGATGGCCGAGAAGGCTTTGCTTTCCTGCTGGAAGAAGAGGACATCGGGGCGGACATGTGCAGCTCGTGCGTGTCCTGCTCGGCGCGCTCGTGGAGGCTCATCAGTTGCGCAGGGTCGCGGAAGGGCAGTGGGCGGAGCAGGACTGCTTCGACGACGGAGAAGACCGCGGTGACTCCGCCGATGCCGATGGCCAGGGTGAGGACCGCCGTAGCGGTGAATCCGGGGGCTTTGCGGAGCTGGCGGAGCGCGAAGTGCAGGTCGCGAAGAAGGTTGGCATGGAGTCTCCCGTCGGTCTGTTCGCAAAGTGCACGTTATTAGACCAGATGCTCGGCGCGCTAAGTGGTCTTGATGCAAGGGTTAGCAGTCGCGAGGGCGATCCGGTTGCGAGGCCGCTGTTCGGAATCGATCAATTGGCGTCCACAAACGAACAGGTTTCCCACGAACGGTTGCATAAGGATCGCTGCGGGGCGGTTATGATTCTGGAATGATTGCTTTTCTTGAGGAGCGTCTGGATGAGCCGGTTTTGTTTCCGTCTTTCGATAACGTTTGCTGTCTTTGCTACGCTGTTGGCGTCGGCGAACTCGGCGCTGGCCGAGACGATCTCGCTCTCAGTAGATGCGACCAAGACGCAGCAGAAACTGCTTCATGCGCACCTTGTGATGCCGGTGCAGGCTGGGCCGCTGACTGTCTACTATCCAAAGTGGATACCCGGCGAGCATGGGCCGGATGGGCCGATCTCGAGCCTCACCGGGTTGAAGTTTGAGGCCGGTGGGAAGGTGGTTCCGTGGAAGCGGGACCTGCTGGATGTGTTCACCTTTCACGTGGATGTGCCTGCCGGAGTGACGAAGCTTGAGGCGAGCTATGACTTCATTGAGCCGGAGGGCCTGTCGGCCACGGACAAGCTGATGGTGCTGGAATGGAACGAGGTGGTGCTGTATCCGGCTGGTACTGCCCGCCGCACAGCTGACCTATGAAGCAAAGTTGACGCTGCCGGAGGGCTGGAAGTTTGGCACGCCGCTTCCGGTGGCGAGCCAATCGGGGAATGAGGTTTCGTTCAAGCCGATCTCGCTCGATCTGCTGGTCGATTCTCCAGTAATCGCGGGCGAATATTATCGGGCAATCGACCTGACGCCGGCGGGCGAGCCGATCCATCACGAGATCGATATGGTCGCCGACAGCGAAGTGGCGCTGAACGATGAGCCCCGACATTCAGAAGAAGATGACGAACCTTGTCGCCGAGTCGGGCAAGCTGTTTGGGGCGCGGCACTATCGCGACTATCATTTCCTGTTTACGCTGAGCGACCATGTGGCGCATTTTGGCCTGGAGCATCACGAGTCGAATGACAGCCGGCTGCCGGAACGGACGCTGATTTCGTCCTGATGCGGGCATGGCGCTGGGTGGGTTGCTGGCGCATGAGTTTGTGCATTCGTGGAATGGGAAGTTTCGGCGTCCGGCGGATCTGACGACGCCGGAGTTTGAGACTCCGATGCAGACGGACCTGCTTTGGGGGTATGAGGGGCTGACGGATTATCTGGGGCCGATGCTGGCGGCGCGGAGTGGTTTGTGGACTCCGGAGCAGTATCACGAATATCTGGCGAGCATTGCGGCGATGCTTGGGCCGGGGCGGCCGGGGCGGACGTGGCGTCCGCTGCTCGATACCGCGACGGGTGAGCCGATGCCGGGCCGCGATCGAGGATGGTTGAATTGGCGGCGTGGGACGGATTACTACGATGAGGGCGACCTGATGTGGCTGGAGGTTGCCACGATTATTCATCGCGAGACGCAAGGGGCAGAAATCGATTGACGATTTCTGCCAGACGTTTCATGGTGGCGCGAACAATGGGCCTGAGGTGAAGACGTACACCTTCGATCAGCTGGTGGCGACGCTCAATGGGATTGCGCCTTATGACTGGGCGAGCTACTTCCGGGAGCGGCTCGATTCGACTTCGCCGAACGCTCCGCTGGGCGGCATCGAGAATGGAGGCTGGAAGGTGGTTTACGACGATAAGCCTTCGAAGTTGACCGGCCGCCGTGGGAATCAGAGCGATGTCTACTCGATCGGGTTGCAGCTTGGGCCGGATGGCACGGTGAACGACTCGATCGTGGGAAGCCCGGCCTATGATGCCGGCATCACCTCGGGGATGAAAGTGGTTGGCGTGAATGGGCGCGTCTATACCCACGATCTGCTGGACGACGCGATCAAAGAGGCGAAAGATGGCGCGGCGAAGGACGGCTCGCAGCCGATTTCGCTGATGTATGTCGATGATGAGTTTTATAAGACGGCGACGATCAATTATCACGGCGGCGAGCGGTATGCCCACTTGGTGCGGAACGATCAGGTTCCGGATTATCTGGATGATTTGATCAAGAGTAAAGTTCAGTAGCGAAGAATGGCTCCTTCGAATGCGCCAAGCCTTGATGCTGCGAGAATGGCGCATATAATTCGCGTGAAGCGTGAACTATATCTCCTGCAGCCTCTATGGGTCTTCCGATGCATTCGATCAGCCGTCGCAAATTCCTTGCCACTACAGCTCTTTCTCTAGCCGCGACCCGCCTTCGCGCGCAGCGCGCTGTCGCCGCACGTGTTGCTCTTTCCGTTCCGGGAGAGGCGACAGGGCCTCATATGCCTGCCGACTTTGTTGGCTTGTCTTATGAGGTGCAGCAGTTGACCGATCCGGAGTTCTTTTCGGGGACGAATGCCGGTTTGATTGCCGCGTTCAAAGCGCTGGCGCCCGGAGGCGTTTTGCGATTAGGCGGCAACACAAGCGAGTTTGAATGGTGGAAGCCTACGGCCAGCTCTCCCGAGCCCGAGCATCCGCATACGCGCGAGGTCGAAGGCGAGCCCAAGGCGCAGTATTATGCCGTGACTGCGGAGGCGGTGCAGAACCTTGCCGCGTTTCTCAAGGCGACTGGATGGACCTGCCTTTATGGCATTGGGATGGGGACAAACACGCCGGAACGGGCCGCCGCGGAGGCCGAGTTCGTGGCGAAGACCCTTGGCTCGAGCTTGCAGTACTTCCAGATTGGCAACGAGGTTGATTTGTTTAACCGCCATCTGCGCGACCCGAAGACGTGGTCGGCGAAGACTTATCTTGATGAGTGGCTTACGCTGGCGCGGGCGATTGCGGCGAGGGTTCCGGGCGCGAAGTTTGGCATGCCGGATGTGGCCGCCGATATTACCTGGCTGCCGCAGATCGCGGAGCTTTGGAGTTCGATCCAGAATCCGCCGCATGTCACGACGCTTACGCATCATTACTATTTCGGCGGGCCGGCGACGAACCCGGAGGTCAATATCCCGAACCTGCTCACGCCGGCGACGATGGCGAAGGTGCAGAAGACGGCGGACATTGCTACAGCTGCCGCTAAAGAGATGGGTGCGCGGGTGCGAATGACGGAAGGGAACACTTGTTATCGCGGAGGCAAGCCTGGTGTTTCTGATGTCTTCGCGGCGGCGCTGTGGGCGGCAGACTATTCGCTGCTGCTGGCGAGCAACAACTATTCCGGGATCAATCTGCATGGCGGGCACGGGGAAGTCGGTTGCGAATTCGGTTGGAGGGTTTCTGCCGGGCGATGTGATGCTTAAAGACCAGGGAAAGACGCCGGAGGAGATTGCTACTTATCCTCATCCCTTCTACACGCCGATCGCTACATTCGGTTCGAAGTACGACCTGGAGCCGGTGGCTTATGGGCTGAAGTTCGCCGGGGCGTTTAGCGGAGGGACGTTCCTGCCGACCGATCTTTCGGCAAAGCTGCAGGCGACGGGTGTAGACGCCACTGCTTATGCGGCGAAGCTTTCGACCGGACATGTGTCGGTCATCATTTTGAACAAGGATGCGGAGAGAGATCTCGACTTGACCGTTGATTTCGGAAGCGCGGCGAAGGGAGAGGTAGAGATTGGGAGTCTGCATGCTCCGGCCCTCGACAGCAGAGAAGCTCATATCAGCCGGTTGGTAGCTCACGGTGTTCTCAAGCGGGGCCGATATAGCGTGGCGCTGCCTCACGCGACAGGGATGCGCCTGACGCTGGTTTAAGGCCGTCGATCAATAGGCCTGCATTTCGATCGACGCTCCGATCCCAACACGCACATTCACATCGATGGCCGGCGAAGCGTGCATGCAACGTCGCGCAAGAAGTCAGGCTGCGGTTTATCGTGCGATCTGCCGCACATCAAGCCTAAATTTGACGAACTCAATACGCGGATCGAGATGGCGACGGAGCGTCAGTGGAAAAGGCGCGTATTTATTGAAGATCGACTATACTAAAAGTGATGCCATGGCGGTCTCGCTTGAGACCCCTGTGCGAGATTTCTCCAAGTCTTTTGCGACCTTTGGTTGCTAGCCTGAGTCTACTTGTAAGGAACAATATTCAGCATGACGCGCATTCTTCGTGCACTTTGGCTGTGTGCCCTCTGCATTTCTCCGCTATGTGCACTCAGCCAGGAGATTACTGCACCTGAGGCGCAAAAAGCCGCCATTTTTGGAACCGTGACGGACATCGACGGCACCCAGCTCGAAGGAGCGACCGTGGTCCTCGATGGGCCAACTCCAGCCGATCATCTCTCTACCGTAACCAGCGATACGGGACTCTTTGAATTCAAGGATCTTAGACCGGCAGTTGTCTACCATGTGACCGCCAGTGCAAAGGATTTTCAGCCCTGGAACTCCAGCGACATCGTTCTAACGCCGGGCCAGGAACTGAACTTAAACGAGGTCAAGCTGAAGATTGAGATTGTAGAGACGACCGTCACCGCAATTTCGCCGGAACAGATCGCCACGGAACAAGTCGACACCGAAGAGAAGCAGCGAATTCTAGGTGTGATTCCAAATTTCTACGTCACTTATGATCCGCATCCCGTGCCGCTGACGCCCAAGTTGAAGTACAAACTCGCTTTCAGAGCAGGAACTGATGTCGTGAGCGTTGCCGGTGCGGCCTTTGTCGCTGGACTCTATCAGGCCTCGGACAAACTCGACTTTCAGCAGGGCGCGAAGGGTTACTTTCAACGCTTTGGCGTGATCTATGCCGATGATTTAAGCGACATCATCATTGGCGGCGCGATCTTGCCTTCGATCCTTCACCAGGATCCGCGGTACTACTACCAGGGCACGGGGACGAAAAAGTCTCGAGCCTTGCATGCCCTCGCCGCACCGTTTGTCTGCCCCGGCGACAATGGGAAGATGCAGGTCAACTGGTCGAGCATCGGCGGAGATATCTTATCGGGCGCGCTTTCGGAAGCCTACTATCCTGCTGCGGACAGGGGACCTCATCTCGTCTTCGAAAATACTGCGATTACGACTGCAGGGCGTATGGCGAGCACCCTGCTGCAGGAGTTCGTCCTGAAGAGCCTCACGAGCCATTCCAAGAACTAGAGCAAAAGTACAGTTGGTGCAATGTGCCGAGTTTTGTCTCAGTAGGCGTTTTTCTGGGGAAAAACGTCTGCCGGGCGGTGCACCTCACACTACGCTAGCTGTACTTTTGCTCTAGTTCGACTCGGCTGGAGTCGATTCCTCACATCGAAATTTCCACGATGAGTGGTTGGCTTTGGCTGAAGTCGCTGTAGCGAATCCATGTCGGGCGGACGACGAGCCAGGTGATTTCCGGCCAGGTTATTCTTCCGGGGCCATCGGGCCATGCGGCGAAGTAGGTCTCCTGATATTTGGCTAACTCCGCGCCCTGGGGCTCGAAGGCGAGGCCTTCGAGCTGGACGGTCTGTTCGTTCTCCCAACCGACGACGACGGAGCAGGTTGGGCGGGTAATTAAGTTGGGATATTTGCGGGTGGTTTTCAGGGTGTCGAAGATGATTTCGAGCTCTAGGGTAACAGCGATACCGACCAGCGCGGACTGCGGCGCGCCGGTATTGGAGAGGCTGGAGACAACTCCGTAGCGGTGTCGGGTGAGAAATTTGTAGATTGCGGCTTTGTCCATCGCCTTATTCGCGAACAGTTTACGTTAACTGCTTCCGATCCCGTGTGTTGCGGATAAGCTTGCATTCTGGCCGTAAGTATCTTATACTTCTATAGCTTGTGACTTTCCGGTGAAGTATAACCTCACGAGCCGGAGACTTCTCTCGTCTCCGTCGAGTCTATAAGCCAAAGGAGAAAGAGACGATGGCAAAACGTCGTGGCAATCCAAATTGGGGAAAGCCGGAGCCAATTGGCCCGGTGGTTCCTACCGTTACTTCCTTCGAACAGGTTGTGAAAGAGTTTAAGCTGACCCCGGACCAATACATTCGCTCCACCCGTCTGCGGGAATGGGCACGCCGGAACAAGAATTCCAAGTACATTCCGGAAGCCTTGCTGGAAGCCTGGGGTTTTGAGATCGAGTCGACACTGTAAGCGGCAAACCTGTAAGGAAGCTGAGACGCCGTCCCAGGTGGGACGGCGTTTTCGCGTGATGAATGGCTCCGAGGTCGAAAAGGACTAGGCTGGTAGTGAACTTCGGAGCAGGAAACCAAGGTAATTGTCTATGAGTCCAAACCGAAACACACATCCCGAGTTACCGTTCGTCGATGTTCCGGCAGCGCTCGAAGAGTTCAAAGCCGGCAAGATGCTGATCGTGGTCGACGACGAAGACCGCGAGAACGAAGGCGATTTAACCCTCGCGGCCGAGTTCGTCACCCCCGAGGCGATCAATTTCATGGCGAAGTTTGGCCGCGGCCTGATCTGCCTGACGCTGACCGAGGAGCGAGCAGATTATCTGCGGCTAGGCCCAATGACCCAGGAGAATTCTTCACGTTTCGGCACCGCGTTTACCGAATCGATCGAGGCGCGCGAAGGCGTAACGACCGGGATCTCGGCCCATGACCGCTCGCACACGATCAAGGTGGCGATCGATCCGCGGACGACGGTGCAGGATCTGGCGCGGCCGGGGCACGTCTTTCCGCTGCGCGCGCGGAAGGGCGGAGTGCTGGTGCGGGCCGGGCAGACCGAGGCTTCGGTCGACCTGGCGCGGCTGGCGGGGTCTTGTCCCCGCTGGAGTGATCTGCGAGATCATGAACGACGACGGCACCATGGCGCGAGTGCCGGACCTGATCGCGTTCTGCAAAGAGCATGGCATGAAAATGCTGACCGTGGCGGAGCTGATCCGCTACCGGCTGCGCAATGAGCGGTATATTCACCGGGTTGCGGAGAGCATGCTGCCGACGCCTTATGGCGAGTTCCGGATGATCGCGTATGAGAGCGAGGTGGATGGCGGCGAGAGCCACCTGGCGCTGGTGAAGGGCGATGTCTGCACGGGAGACGTCCCGGTGCTGGTGAGAGTGCATTCGCACTGCCTGACTGGCGATGTCTTTGGATCGACGCTGTGCGATTGCCACTCGGTGATGCGGCGTTCGCTGCAGGCGATTGCTGAGGCGGGCTGCGGAGCGCTGGTTTACCTGCACAACACGAGCAAGGGATTTGAGATCGACCGCAGGACAGAGCCGGGCCGGCTGGTCTTTCATCGCACAGTGGGGCCTCGGACCGCGCGTGGCGTCCACCAGGAAGATCATGAACATGGAGCCGACCCGCACAGCGAACGCGCCAGGCGCACATTGCGTGAGGTTGGGTTGGGCGGACAGATCCTCTCCGACCTGAAGATCAGCAAGATTCGCCTGCTCTCGAATACTCCGACCCACGTACCGGCGCTCGAGGGCTTTGGGCTGGAGATCGTGGAGCAGATTCCCGTGCCGGCGGAAACCGCGATGAGGGTTAGCTGAATTGAGCCTGGCAGCGACGGTTTATATAAAGAAAGACCATATCTCGATCGAGTGGCTGGACGACACAATCTCCGTCGATGTGACAACCGGCGAAGTCGTCTCGGAGACCTATCACATTCCCGCCAAGGCCAAGGAAGCGGTCAGCTATCGGTTGGGCAGCGGCAAGTACATCCTGCATTGCCGGGAAGAAATCGAGAAGGTCGCGAAAGGCCGTGGGCTGGCAATGCCGATCCTGCTCGACCATGTCTTGTCGGGCGAGGTGCAGCCGGGCGAAGTTGTGACCTACGCCGACGTTCCAAAGTTGAAGCGCGAGTTGAAGTTCCTGGAACGCGCTCCGAAGTTTTCAGAAGATGTGCGGCAGTTGTTGTTTCGCTTGAACAAGCTGGTGGAAGCTGCTGAATCGAATCGGAATCCGATCGCTTTCAAGTAAGGAGGGATCGGCGAGGGAGTGGCGCAACAGCAGTCGTATTGTGGATGGACTTTTCACCCGCAATTTTCGGGAACGCCGCCATTCTAGCGACTCGCCAGGCTCTTCTCCTTCGCCAGCAGCCCATCGAGGGCTGCGCGTGGGAAGAGCTTTCCGTTCAGCACGACCGCTTGAATGGTGCGAGTGTTATGAATGTCGGCGAGCGGATCCTTGTCGAGTAGAACGAGATCGGCGACCTTGCCGGCCTCGATCGTTCCACGGCGGTCAAGCTGCCCCATGAACTGCGCAGCATTGCGGGTTGCGGCCTGAAGAGCGGCGAGAGGAGGCAGACCCGCGTCCACTAACAACGCGAGCTCGTCATGGATGCTGAAGCCGGGAAAGCACCGCGGATTCATGGCATCAGTACCGGCGAGGATGGGAACGCCCGCTCGGTACATCAGGCCCACAATCTTCAAGGACTCGACATATTCTTCCTTGGTCCTCTCGACCGTCCAGGCACGCGCCTCGGGAGGAAAGTGCTGATAGAAGCCAGCAACGAATTCAGCTCGGAGTTCCTTGCTCAAGTAATTCAAGCGTGGATCATCGGTGGGAAGCGGGTCGTCGATATACGCTCGCAGTAATGTGAGCGTCGGACATTGCCAGGTTCCATTCTTCTGGAACCTCGCGAAGAGCGCCTGGGCAGTGGCTTCATCGTAGGTCTCAACGACGCGAAGGTAGAGCGCGGTCATGCGTTTCCCGCTGTCCATCTTTTGGGAGATGGTCGCATCTGGCGCCCGGAACAACATCTGCTGCCTTTTCAATTCTTCAGAGATCGCCATCTCTTCTTTGGAAGTGCCAAGAGCCACCCGGGTCAGGTGCTCAATGCTCTTCTGGCCGGCGTCCGATGCTTCCGCGGCGGTTATCGATTCTGGAACATGCCCTTCGAAAGAGATTCCCCGCTTTTTGGCCTCGTCGGCAATGGCAAAGTACACGTTGCGGGACAAATTGTCATAAACCTTGATGAAGTCTGCGCCGCGCTGTTGCTGCTGGTCGACTACTTCTCGCCCTTGCGCGCCATCAGTGACGACAATGGAATGGGGCCATCGCGGATTCGGTCCGTCAACGACGGGACTGCCGAGGTAGATGGTTGGCGTCGGATCTTCGTCGGAGACTTGGGTTGCACGCCACGCATTAGCGTCAGGCGGACCGAACATGTCGCGGACGCCGACCACTCCGTTGGCAAGAAAAAGCAGGTGGCTCCAGGCGGCGCGCTGGTCCGCCGCGCCGTGCACGTGCATGTCCCACAAGCCGGGAATCAGAAACTTGCCGGTGCCGTCGACGACCACGGCTTTCTTAGGGATACGCGCTTTGTTCCATGGGCCCACGGAAACAATGCGATCACCGTCGACGACCACGGTCATATTCGGCGCGGGGCTTCGTCCGGTCGCGTCGATCACCGTGACGTGCTGGATCACGAGCGATTGAGACCAGCCGTAACCGCCGCTGAGAGCGAGCAGGAGAACCACTCGCAAGCTGAAATGTAAATGATTCCTGTGCATAGACCTTAGCCAAACAGGCAGGTGCCGCGCGCGGCGCAATTGTATAACCCCCGTCAGTGGCTTGTAAGCTTCGTTGGCGATTCTTGAAGCGTATCTGTTGATTGGCTGGTTCCCGCAGGAGATCAAGGAGGCTATCTCCCGGAATCTCTTGGCTTTTGCACAGGCTGTCCGACGATCCACACAGTCGCCGTTATTTCCACACAGGAAATCTGCTTTACCCCCTTGCGCAGCAATCGATTAGGGCTAATATCAAAACCAACGGAGGAGAAATCTTCCAAGAAGAGAGCGGAAATCAAACCAGCTGGGGCCTTGGCGACGAGGTTCACTTTGGGCAACGGAAGCCGGGCAACCGGATTCAGGAGACCGAAGACAGGCGGTGGCGACGGAAGCTCTTGCAACAGGTGGGTACCGAAAGACCAGGAAGGTAGCGGGCTTGCTCGCGGCGTCCGGGAGACTGCGGAACAGCACGGTTGCGATTCGGGGCCGAAACCGGATCTTCGAGAATTCGGATAGCTGAGGGCGGAGTCTCGCAAGAGATTTCGCCCTTTTGCTTTGCGCCGCCCTTTTTATATCCGCTGAATTTTCACCCGCGGACTACGGAATCGATCGAATGACTTCGCCAAGGATTCGGCCGGCCTCGCTAAGGCATCTTTGGTCCTCGTCGCTCAATGACCCAATTTGGTTTGCCAGGGTGTCGACCCGCCGCTTTCTTCCCGCCGTCAAGAGCGCCTTCCCCTTTGCCGTGGCGGTGAGGCGGACGCTCCGTGCGTCGGCCATGTCGCGTTCCCGCGTCACGAGCATCTGAGTTTCCAGGGCCTGGACGATGCGGGTCATGGTCGGCGGCCGCACATGTTCGGCGGCGGCGAGTTCGCCAAGGCTAATCGGCCCCCCGAAGACGATGACCGAGAGCGCGGAAAGCCTCGGAGCGTTAAGGCCGCTGGTTTCGTCTTCACGGCGCAGTTTGCGGAGCAGATGGATGGCGGCGGAATGGAGCTTGTCGGCGAGTTCGTCGGGATCGATGCGAATTTTCGTTGACATGATGCAGTCAAGTCTTATGATATATCGTTAGCTGGGCTAATTAATATGGTTTTGCCGGGAGGTAACTTATGGCTACTGAATTTGAGGTTTCGCACCCTCTGGTCATCCAGTTGGAGTGCATTGGGCAAATCGCGCTGACGGTGCGGGACCTGTCCGAATCGAAGCGTTTCTACCAGGAGACCCTGGGGATGAAATTCCTCTTCGATGCCGGTTCGATGGTCTTCTTCCAGTGCGGCACAGTCCGCCTGATGCTCGGCCTTTCGGAGAAGCCTGCGGCAGCGAGGGTGCCGTCGGTTCCGGAACGATCCTTTACTTTAAGGTCGCGGAGATTGAGGCTGTGTGCGCCATATTGAAGGTGCAAGGCGTGGAGTTCGTACAAGACGCACATCTTGTCGCGAAGATGCCCGACCACGACCTTTGGATGGCGTTCGTGAAAGACCCGAGCGGGAATGTGCTCGGCCTCATGAGCGAAGTGGTGCGACTGGCGACAGACGTGTGACCTCCGGCGTGTTGTAGTCTGAGAGTCCTCTGAGGCGCGCATGCTTTACCTCGAAAAAACGCCGAGCGCAGTGCTCGCCCCATGGGTGCGGTCGCTCTGGTATTGCCTGGCGCCGGACGTACCTTACGGCCGCGAGAGGATATTGCCGAACGGGTGCATCCAGATCGTCTTGAATTTGTCGAGCGACTCGCTCACCGATTGCGGCGAAAACGGTGCCGTAACCCGTAACGTTCCGCGAGCGATTGTGGTCGGAGCGCGTGGCCGCTACGAGGTGATCGACACCCGCGACTTGGCTGAGTTGGCGGGGATCATAATCCGGCCAGGCGGGTTTGCCAGGCTTTTTCGCGAGCGCGCAGACTTGTTCTTTGAGCAATCGATCTCTCTTGATAGCGTCTGGCGAGAGCCGGTCATCGATGAACTTTGCGATGTTGCGAGTCCCGGCGAAAAACTCTGCCGGCTGGAGCATTTACTGATCGGACTTGTGTCGGCAGACATTGCCCGCTCGGAGATGGTCGATCACGCCATCTATCTCTTCCGCAAAAAACAGCTCAGCGTGGCTGAGTGTGCGCGTTCGGTTGGGATAAGCGAGCGGCGATTGTCGCAGGTTTTTCGCGAGGAGGTCGGTCTGGCTCCGAAGATGTGGTGCCGGATTCATCGATTCCAGGCGGCGACGCGAGCGCTGCATGAGGGTGTCGATGTCCCCTGGGCAGAGCTCGCCTTGCGTTGCGGCTACTACGACCAATCGCACTTTGCGAATGACTTCCGCGCTTTCTCGGGGATTGATCCGACGACTTACTGCGCGCTGCGCGCCCGCTGGCGGAATCATGTTCCGGTGATTTAGTTCCGATTTTTCCAAGCGCGCCGTGGGCTTGCAATGGCAAGCTTCTGGCATGACAAACTTTGCGAAGAACTGCACATCAACCGTAATTCCCGGGCTCAGATATCGAAACGCGTTGGCCATGATCGATTGGCTCTGCAACGCGTTCGGATTTGAAAAACACGCCGTCTACAAAGGCGCCAACGACATTGTTGAACATGCTCAGCTGACTTTCGGCAACGGCATGATCATGATCGGCTCCTCAGACAATCAATCTCCATCGTCGAAGGAGATTACGCAACCGAGCGAGATCGAGGGCAAGGTTACTCAGGCCCCTTATCTGGTGGTTTCCGACTGCGACGGCCTCTATGCGAGGGCCAAGACGGCTGGGGCGACGATAGTGGGCGAACTCCGAGAGATGGACTACGGCGGAAAGGCCTTCAGCTGCAAAGACCCGGAAGGTCATCTCTGGCATTTTGGCGGATATGATCCGTGGGCGCCGCAGCAAGGTTAGCACGGCGCATCTGTTCGGTTTTGGACAGCGATTGGTAATTCCGTACAGTTGCCGAGGCGGCGAAATGGATATTGCCCAGTAAATATGCGCCGTTTATCGTGAAGACGACTGGCAGGTAACGTGCTTCGATAGAAGCACGCCAGCGTGTGCCAGGAGGCTTCTGTGGCATCTTTACCTCGAGAACTGCGCCATGCACTTCGCCAATTGAGCAAGTCGCCGGGATTTGCGTTGACCGCCATGTTGACCCTGGCCCTGGGGATTGGCGCTACGAGCGCGATCTTCTCGATCGTCGAGGGCGTGCTGCTTCGGCCTTTGCCGTTTCCCGATCCGAGCCGGCTGATGACGCTTGGCGACAATCTGGAGGGCGTGGATACCGGCCCTGGCGCGGCGCCCGCGACCGCTCCGGGAGTTCGCATCTATATGCGCGACACCACCGCCTTTTCCAGCCTGGGCGGCTATCAGCCCTCTTCTTATGAGCTCTCTGGCGAGGGCGAGCCGGTGCAGATCAACGCTGCGCGGCTCAGTGCCAGCGTGTTTCCCGCGCTCGGCGTTTCGCCTCTCATGGGACGCGGATTCACGAAGCAAGAGGACGAAGGCGGTGCACAAGTCACGGTGCTCAGCTATGAGACCTGGCAAGGCCGCTTTCACGGCGATAGGAATATCCTCGGGCAGAAAGTGCTGCTCGACCGCAAGCCCTACGAGATCATCGGCGTCATGCCGCGCGAGTTCGAGTTTCCGCTGGTGCCCGGCCAGTTGAACCGCAGCGAGCTCTGGGTGCCGATGAGCTTCACTCAGGCGGAGCTGATTCAGGGTGTCGGGGCGTGGGCCTATTCGCTCGTCGGTCGGCTCAAGCCGGGTGTGACCCCAGCGCAGGCCCAGCAGGATGCGGCGGCCGCGGCGCAGGAGATCATGCGCAACTTTCCCCCGGCGCTTTCCAGCCGGCGCATTCATCCGTCGGTAAAACCGCTCGATGAGGTGACGGTAGCTCAGAGCCGGCCGCTGGTGCGCACACTTTTTCTTGCGGTGATTGTGGTCCTGTTCATCGCTTGCGCCAACCTAGCCGGATTGTTGCTGGTGAGAGTGATTCGGCGGCGGCGCGAGATCTCTGTGCGGCTTGCGCTGGGCGCAAGCGGCGCCGCTATTCTGCGCCAGTCGCTTGTGGAAGCTCTGCTGTTAAGCGTCTCCGGCGGATTGCTTGGCCTGGCGCTGGCATCGGTTGCGCTGCGGGTGGGAATCAGCTTTCTGCCGGAAACTCTTCCGCGGGTCAGCTCGATTGTTCTGGACTGGAAGGTGGTGGCCTTCGCGCTCGGATTGGCCGTGCTCACCGGCCTGCTTTGCGGGGTCATTCCCGCCTTTGCCGCTGCACGCACCGGAGTCAATGAGGCCTTGAAAGAAGGTGGACGAACGGGCACCGCCGGCGGTGGCCATGCGCGCCTGAGATCGGCGCTGGTGGTTGTCGAACTCGCGGTCGCACTGGTGCTGCTTACCGCCTCTGGGCTGTTGCTGCGCAGCTTCGAAAAAATGCGCTCGGTCGACCTTGGGTTTCGTCCCGATCACACGCTGACGGCGGCGTATAGCTTGCCGAAGCAACAATATTCCACGCAAAGCCAAGTCGACGGATTCACTCTGGCGCTGCGTTCCAAACTGGAGCAGCTGCCGGGTGTACAGGCCGTGGGCTTTACCACGTTGCTGCCGGCCAATGACGCGGAGTTCCTGGGTACTTTCACTCCGGACGGATACGTCCCTCAGAAAGGAGCGGGGCTAAACTTGGCGTGGATACCCCAGGTAATGGGCAATTACTTCCAGGCGCAGGGCATTCCGATCGTGCGCGGGCGCGATTTCACCCTTGCCGACGACGGCAACGCTGCGCTGGTGACCATCGTCAATCGCACGTTGGCCGAGCATTATTGGCCCGGTCAGGACCCAATCGGCAAGCGCCTGCATCGTGGCCCGGCGGAGGCGCACCTGCCATGGCTGACGGTTGTGGGAGAGATTGGCGAGGTCAAGGAACTCGCTGCGGATGACCCCACGGGAATGCAGTTCTACATTCCCTCGAGTCAGGTGAAAGCCGGCGCCGGGTCTTTTGCGCCTCCTAACTTCGTCACCGGAAATCAGGGCACCATCGTGGTCCGCAGCCAGCTGCCGCCGGAGCAGATGGCTGAGTCGCTGCGGTCGGTCGTTCATTCCATCGATCCGCAACTTCCTTTGACTCAGGTCGAGTCGATGGATCACGTCGTCGGGGAAGGCCAGGCTTCGCGCCGATTTAACACCGCGCTGATCTCGGCGTTTGCGGGCGCAGCAGTGTTGCTGGCGTTGCTCGGTATTTACAGCGTCATCGCCTTCTCGACTGCAATGCGCACCCAGGAGATGGCAATTAGGCTGGCGCTTGGTTCGCAACGATCTGACGTAATGAGGATGGTCCTCGTTTCCGGCGCCAAGCTCGGCCTGGTGGGATGCGGCATCGGCGCCATCGCCGCGTTCTTCGCTACTCGCCTCCTGCGCTCGCTCCTCTTCCAGGTAGATGCGCTGGATCCGCTGGTGCTGACGCTTGCCGCAGTCTCCATTCTTTTGCTGGCGCTGGCGGCTTCGGTGATTCCCGCGCGCCGCGCGGCTTCGATCGAACCCCTCGAGGCGCTTCGAACGGAGTAGATTTGGCCTTGGACCGATGCGAGGAAAATCTGGCCTCGAACTCCTAAGGAGGATGCCGTTCTCAAATCTGAAGGCAAGGTCAAGCCGAAGAACTCGCTCCTCTGGATTTTTGAGGCACTGGAAGACGACCCGCGATATCTTCTAACGCGCTTTTTCAACATGCATGCCGCCTACCTGGACGGAAAGCTCTATCTGGCAGTTGCCGATGGCAAAGAGCCGTGGAATGGGCTCATGGTTTGTTCGTCGCACGATCAACACGCGGCCATCTTGAACGAGTATCCGCAGCTTGTTTCGCACCCGGTGTTAGGGAAGTGGCTGTATCTGTCGCGATCGAATCCGGAGTTTGAGGGCATCGCAACCGAGCTTGCGATGCTGGCCTACAAGCGAGATAAGAGGCTGGGGGTCGAGCCGCAGCGGCGGAAGCGCTGATTTGCGTGGCGCGCCTACGTCATGCTCTTGAGCACGAAGGCCAACAGCACAAAAAATACAAATTCATCGGAGAGCATGGCCATGTTCTCCTTCGCGTTCCTGGTCTTTTGCATGGAGTGGCCGATTCCGGCGAGGCCGTAGTACAGGCCCCCGACGATGGCAGCGGGCAGCACCCAGCCAGGTCGCAAGATGCTGCAGATGCCGAGAAGCCCCATGGATAGATTTCCGAAACCTACTTCGCGCACGATCGGGAGCGATGACGGGTCGTGGACGTGGAAGATCTTCTCGGCGGTGAACTGAGGCTGGATCACTTGCCGTGTTCCAGCCATGAAAAGTCGAACTCCCACCGCCCAGAAGACGAGCCATTTGCCGATGAGGAAGATCAGGCCGGACGCGCGCGGATAGAGCGCGGCCTCAAGTGCAACGGAGGCAGCCGGGAGAACGAACAGAAGCAAAGCGACGCTGACAAAATACATCGGGATTACTTGCTGGTATTTTTCGTGGCGGTGAAATCGCCCTCTGCGTTATACGGGTCGACGACGATCGTGCCGGAGATCGTGCCATCTTTGCCGAGCTTGCCATTGTAGTTGATGGTGATCGGGTCGCCGTTGTATTCGGCGTTGTAGTGCCAGGCGACAGCGTCGTCTTTAACGGAACCGGTGGCATCGACGGTCTTTCCATCTTTTCGAACGCAGGTGCCGGTCAACGCGTTGTCTTTCTGGGTGAGCGTGCAGGTCGTATCGACGGGATTGTCTGAGATCGAGCCGGTGACGTGCCAGCTTCCGGAAACATCGGCCGCATTTGCCGCCTGAAGCGAGGCAATAAAAATCGTTCCTAACAGAATTGCGGGTTTCATTCGTGCTCCTTAATACTGTGCGAAAAGTCTTGTGCGAAGTCTAAACTGCACGTGAGCAGATTCGCGTTTACGAATTTCACGATGCTTCAGCACAGAAGGCCAAGGATATCAGCAGTCGCCTCCTCGCATGGTAGTTTTAATTTGCCACATTGGAGGTCTCATCCATGATCGATCGTCACAGCAGGGCATTGAAGAGAATTGCGGTCCTTGTCTTGCTGCTCTCAACGGCTTGTTTCGCGAGGACACAGACGATAGAGCCCGCAGCGCGGAAGGGCATCGATGCCGGGAACCAGGCGTGGATCGACGGGGTGAAGGCCGGGGAAGCTGCGCCGATTGCGGCAACTTATGCGGCCGACGCAGTGGATTGTGGGCCTACGGGCGAGTGCGTTCGCGGCCGGGTTGCAATTGAGCAAGAGATTAAGGGCCTGATTGCCAAGCGTGGACGCGCAAAGGGAGCGCAGGTCTCGAGCGTGGGATCGGTGCAGCAGGGGGACTTCGTCTACGAATGGGGACAGGCCGAGGCTTCGTTTGCAAGCGGGAGCAAACTCGTCGAACGCTACTTGACGGTATGGCACAGGGAAGCCGATGGCAGCTGGAAGATCATCCGGAATATGGTTATCCCGGATGACAAGGCGCGATAGCATATTGCAGCCTAACTGGCGTTTTCACCCGAAGCTCGGTCCAGATACTTGATGAGCAGCACCTGGTTGCCGACTTCGTTGTAGAGCAACTCGTCGACCGCGCCGCTGGCGAGGAGCAAGCCGTAGCCTCCGGGGCGCATGCCTTCTTCTTCGCGTTTCAGGATGTGGGCGACAGGGTCGCTAGCGGGGTTAGCGACGGCGGCGTGGCTGAGCGATTCGCGGCGGAAGCCGGCGCCGGGATCGCGAACATAAAAAACTATCGATCTCGCGGTCTGGACGCCGGTCACCTCGACGGTCTGTTCGGCGTTGAAGGCCGCGCCGTGCTCCATCGCATTGAGCAGGATCTCTCGCAACCCGTCGAGCATGCCCTGTTGTGCGTCCTCGGGCAGTTGCGAGGTGAGCTCGCGGGCAAAGGTCATGAGGCGCTCGGCGGTAATGAGGCGGCAATTCACCCGCACCGAGACCCAACCGGGCCTGGCCGACTGCACCTGAATGTCGTCTCGCCACAGATTGTCGGTTGCGGCGCGGTTGGCGAGTTCGGCAATATCGCTGCCGTTGAAGGGCGGCGTGAAGCAGGCGAAGACATGAGCGCGAAGTGCAGCGATAACGCCGTCCGGGGTGCTCTCGCGGGCGAGGACGATGCACTTGACTCCGGGGCGGATGTCGCGCATTTCGGTAAGCAGAGCGAGGTCTTCATCGACGGCGCTATCCGGGCTGGTGATGACGACGCCAAAGGCGCGCATCCTCAATCGATGCAGCGCGTCGGCATGGCCGACGGCCTGTTCGGTGGGCAAACCGGCAGCCGAAAGCGCGTCCGCAATGTTGCGGCTCAACTGCGTGTGACTTCCAACAACGAGTACCCGGCTCATCTTGAGCTCGATTCTAGATCATCGTTGCGATAAGGGTCTTCGCTTGCGGGCGGATCAGTCGAGAGCCACCAGCCGCGGCCGGCGTACCAGCGACTTTCGTCTGAGTTATCGTCGCGGTGAAGGGATTTAACCTGCGGCCATCTTCCGCTGCGAAATGCCTCGGCGAGCTTGGCGGCCTCCGTTTCGTCTTGTGCACCAATACATGGAACAAATTGAGCCTGAGAGAGGAAGCGTGCTGCGAAGGCTCCGTTCTGCTGGCGAGTGATGAGCAGCATTCCTCCGACGCCGGAGCCTGGTGCTAGCGGGAAGAGCAGCCGGCCATTGGGCTTAAGCGCGTCAAGCCAGGCGGCGAGAGGCTCGCTGGCTCCGGCGTTGACGTATATGACATCGCAGGCTGGCAGCGGCGGCTCTGCGCCGGAACGGGCGTGAACCGTGACTTGGGGAAACTCCGCGAGGTTCTGTTGAGCACGGGCGGCGAGTTCAGGATGGATTTCGTAGGCGTCGATGGTGCCGTTTTCGCCGGCGAGTTTTGCGAGGATCGTGGTGTAGTAGCCGCTGCCAGCGCCGATGTGGACAATGTGTTCACCCTTCTGGATCGCGAGAGCAGTAATGCAATAGGCATGCAAGGTTGGCTGGCCGTTGTTGAGCGAGCCATCGACGCCGAGCGAGACGACGACGTCCTGATAGAGAATCGTGGGATCGCGATCGTTAGTGTCGATGTATCCGGCACGGGTGAAGACCTTCCACGGCGGCGGTCCGACGAATTTCTCCCGGGGCGTCGAAGCGAGCGCGGCTTCGAGCTCGCCGCCGGGTTGAAGGCCGGCGTTCGCAGTGATCAGCCGGGCGTAGAAACTGCGATGGGCCTGGAGGCGCGTGGCTTGACTGTCGGCGTCCATGATTCAACATCGCACGAAACCACGGCGAAGTCACACGTGCCCTCGGTAAGCGGAGTCCTCGGCGCAGTCAGCCCTGTCCGGGTTGATCGGGATGCCCCGGAGATGTCCACTGCGACGCCCGTTTTGAGCTGCATCGCACTGAGTAGTGTTGCTGAAAGCTTTACCGCGGCCTGTGACGATGTGGCTGCGGATAGAACAGAGAGAGGAGGGCCTCTGCCACGAAGTAGGCTAACGCAAACGCAAGGATTTTGAGGGTATAGAGTCGGCTGTCGGGGAGCAAAGGGCACCTCCGCGTCGAGCGAAAGCATGTTCCGCCCGACTATGGGTGGAACCCTATCGCGGGTCGATAAAACTGACCTTGATCTAGATCAAGGTCAGCTCCTACTCGCACACTTTAATCAGCAGGGCCCGGAATCTGCCTTGCTGGAAGCCAGGTTGTCGATCAGCTATAGTGGCAGCGATATGACATCCCTTCTTCTTTCGCCAACACTCTCACGTCTAGGTATCGTTTGCGCCCTTGCTCTGCTCTCGGCAAAAGGTGTCGCGCAACAGACTACACCTCCGCAAACCGATAGCAGCTTTATCGACGCGCAAGGTACGGCGCATGTGACGCGGGTAGTCCCGGTGCCCAGGACAATTAGTCCAGAGGCGCAGGCGCGGCTTGCGCGACCGGCGCCCGATGCGAATGTGCCGCAGACTCTGGAGCAGCGGCGGACGGGCACCGACAAGTGGCAGGTTGGTGCTGGCGAGAAATCGCGGGCGATTTATCCGGTGAAGATTGAGAGCCAGACGATTGCCGGCGTTCCGGTGCGGGTGGTCGATCCGATGGATGCGACGCCGATGCATCCGGACCGCGTGCTGATCAACCTGCATGGCGGTGGGTTCAACTCCGACTCGGGATCGTTTACGGAGTCGATCCCGATCGCCAACCTCACCCATACGCGAGTGATTGCGGTGCTGTACCGGCTGGCTCCGGAGCACCCGTTTCCTGCTGCCGTCGACGACGTGGTCGCGGTCTACCGCGAGCTGCTGAAGACCTACAAGCCGGCGAATATTGGCGTTTACGGGACCTCGGCCGGGGCAATTCTCACAGGCGAGGTGACCGTGAAGTTCAAGCAGCTCGGACTCCCGCTGCCAGGCGCGCTGGGCGTCTTCTCCGGAATGGGAGATTTTTCGCTGCTGGGTGACTCGTTCGCAATGTATGCCCTGAACGGGCTTTCAGGGCACCTGGACATTCCCGGGGCGCCTCGGGATACCGAATATGTGGGGACTACCAATCGAAAAGATCCGGTGTTGTCGCCGATGTATGCCGATGTGCATGGCTTCCCGCCAACGCTCTTCATTACCAGCGGCCGTGATCTACTGGTCAGCGGGACGACGACGATGCATCGCGCCTTTCTCCGCGCAGGGGTCGATGCGCGGCTGATTGAGTTCGAGGGTTTGCCGCATGCGTTTTGGAACGATGTGAGCCTTCCGGAGTCGAAGGAGGCTTACGGGTACATGGCGGATTTCTTTTCGAAGGAGTTGGGGAAGTAGACGACCCGCGGGCTTCAGCGGGTGTCTGCGAAAATTGTTGCGATGACACGATTCTCGCGGCGCACAAGCTGGGATGTATCCGAGACGGAGTGGGCGAAGCTGCTTCGAGAACGTCTGGCTGCCGGGCTGCCTATTCTGGATCTGACCGCTTCCAATCCGACGCGATGTGGCTTTGAGTATGACTCTGACGCGATTCTGAGCGCGCTGCGGTCTTCAGCGGCGCTCGACTACGATCCAAATCCCAAAGGGATATTGCGGGCGAGGGAAGCGGTGGCCGGCTACTATGCCGATCATGGAGCTGTTCTCCACCCCGAACATCTCTTCCTGACCACCAGCACCAGCGAGGCCTACAGCTTCCTCTTTCGGCTGCTCTGCGATCCGGGCGACGAAGTTCTAATCGCCCAGCCGAGCTATCCGCTCTTCGACTTTCTGGCCGATCTGGATGACGTTCAGCTGGTTCCTTACCCACTTTTTTACGACTACGGATGGCATCTGGACCCAACGGCGTTGCGGGAGCGGATCACGCCCCGAACCCGGGCGATCGCCCTGGTGCACCCCAATAATCCGACCGGACACTACACCAAGGCCGCCGAACGTGTCGTTTTGGATGAGATATGTGCCGAGTTTGGCCTGGCGCTGATTGTCGATGAGGTCTTTCTGGACTATCCATTTGAGGCCTCGGCGGTGAGCAGCTTCAGCGTGGGCCAGCATCCGGCTTTGACATTCGTTTTGAGCGGTCTAAGCAAGGTCGCCGGTCTTCCTCAAATGAAGGCGGCATGGATTGCCTGTTTCGGGCCAGAGCCGGTTCTCGCTCCAGCGTTAGAACGGCTCGAGGTCATCGCTGACACCTTCCTCTCGATGAGTGCTCCAGTGCAATCCGCGGTTCCCGCATGGCTGGCCGGCAGGGAATCGATCCAGGAGCAAATCCGGTTGCGAACTCGACAGAACCTGAAAGCGCTCAATGCGTACTTCCCGGCCGGAAGCGAGGTCAGCAGGCTGGTGGCCGAGGCAGGATGGTATGCGGTGTTGCAGATTCCGGCGCTGGTTCGCGACGAGGACACGGCATTCAGGCTGTTACACGAACACGGCGTCGCGATCCACAGCGGAAATTTCTTTGGGTTTAGCGACTCAGGATGGCTGGTAGTAAGCCTGTTGGGACAGGATGATGAATTTGCAAATGGAATCAATGAGATCGACAAGTATTTTAAAGCACTATCTTAAGAAAATGCCGGCTTTGTTATTAAGTTGATTCCGGTCAAGCAAAAGTTTAATAAAGCTACGCTAACTTGCAGAAAATTAAGCTGTTGACGATGATTTGTTATGTCTGAGCAGCGGAATCAAGAGCAAGAGCCGCAACAGCCCAGCCAACGCGCTAATCCTGTCACGAAACGCTTCAGTGCGAATGCTTTCGAGCACTTCTTCCGGCAATCTGCCTTCATTGCCGTGTTCGGCGGCGTAGTCGGCAAGTTGCACCCGCACCGCAGCATTGCAGTATGCCGCCCAGAGTCCGCTGGCGCTGCTCTTGTCGCTCGGCCTGAGCGTGGCCACAATGTCGTCCCACGATTCTGACTGGCGTCTGGAGTGGTGCATTCGCCAATATCCCGCGAAGACCAGCACCAAAACAGCAAATATTGTCGGGACGATTAGCAGCATAATGAGTTATTTCCAACGCCGTTGAGGAAGCGCTGTTCGAATCTTTCTGAGGCCCGGCTCAGCCGGAACGCGCACCCCGTCACCATGCGTCAGATTTTACGCCCAGAGAGCCTGAAGGAAGAGGCCATCTTTTAGAGGAACGGATTGCCGTCCCGTTCATCGCCAATCGTCGTCTTCTCGCCATGGCCGGGGATAACAGTCACCGGATCGGGCAGCGTCAGAAGCCGTTCGCGGATGGAGCGAATGATCTTGCGTCCGTCGCCGCCGGGCAGGTCGGTGCGGCCAATGGAGCCGGCAAACAGGGTGTCTCCGGCAAGCAGGAGCTGTTGATCTGCGAAGTAGAGGCAGATGCTGCCTTCGGTGTGACCCGGGGTATGAAGGACTTCGCCAGGGATATTCGGCAGTCCGAGTTTCGTGCCGTCGTCGGCGCTGGCATCGGGCGGCGCGACTTCAGGCGTCGGGACGCCGAGCCATCCGGCCTGCACTTCCATCATGGCCAACTGCGGCAGGTCGTATTGGTTGAGAAAAATGGGCGCTCCGGTGACGCGCTTGAGACGCACCGCTCCGCCGACGTGGTCGATGTGCCCGTGGGTAATGATGATCTGCCTGAGGGTGAGCTGATGGGCCGCGAGGCGGGTAAGGATTTCGGAGACGTTTTCGCCCGGATCGACGACGATCGCCTCACGCGCGGCCTCGTCGCCGAGGATGGTGCAGTTGCAGCGCAACGGCCCGACCGGGAAGGTTTCAAGAATCATCGGATAGGCTTGAGGGAGCTGTCTTGTGCCCTCCGCCACTCGAGGAGCCGGCTACTTGGCCGGCTTGCCGGGAATCGCGGGCGCCGTCGATGCGGGTGGGGTTTTGGCGCCCGAGAGCACCGACTTGGTACCGCCACCCTGGCGGGCAATGAGCACGAAGAGTCCGATCGACGTGCACATAAAGATGATCGCCGACCAGGTGGTGAGCTTGGTGAGCAGGTTGGCCGCGCCGCGCGGACCGAAGGCGGTCTGCGAACCCTGGCCGCCGAAGGCTCCGGCGAGGTCGGCACTCTTGCCTTGCTGCAGAAGAATCACGCCGATCAGGAAGAGACAAACGATGACGTGGATGATGGTCAGAAAGATGATCATTAAGGTTCCTGGATTTCTTGGTGCGGAAGAGGGGACTTGAACCCCTATGCCTTGCGGCGCCGCCCCCTCAAGACGGTGTGTCTGCCATTTCACCACTTCCGCAATCGACAACAAATATTGCCGCGTCCACTTTGCCGGAAGTCGGAGGGAACAAAGCCATTCCGGGCACAGAGACGCTCTTCTCATACTAACGTTTGCGGTGGCCGACTGCAACGGATGGTCGTTAGTGGTGCAATTGGAAAATCCAAGGGACTGGCGAAGCTCGCCCGACTCTGGGATGATTGTGGCATGGGAAGCAAAGATAAAGGCAAGAAAGAAACCAAGAAGCCGCCGAAGCCAAAGCCTAAAGCGTCGCCCAACTCCAACACGCCCGTTCGCAAGAGCAGTTGATCGCCTGCGGCGGGGCCGACAGAGCGGCCTTCAGCGGCCGCTTTTTGCTGCCTGCAAGACGGCGAAGAACGCCGGTTTCGGCTTGCCTTCGCGATCGAAGAGCAGGGGATAATTGGTTCGTCCGCGAGTGGGAAAGTTATTGAGCCATGACGTGCCGTCCGTCACTCCCCACAAGGTCACCCGATCCATGGAGTTGTGGTGTTGGACAAAGACTCGAAAGAGATCCGCGTAGCGCTTCGCGAGCGCTTGCTGCATCTCCTCGGGTAACTCGCTGGCGTAGGGATTCGATTGCGCCGTTCCCACGGCGGTCATCGAAACATCGGCGGAGTCCGAGCGCGTTGTCCGGGGAAGAACGTCGACGTCCAGTTCGCTGATATTCACCCGAAGACCCAGCGCCGCAAAAGCCTCGATCGTCGCTGCTTCCTGATCGGCACTAGGGCTGTCGATTTTGACGTGGCCTTGCAAGCCGATGCCGGTGATCGGCACTCCGGCGGCTTTGAGCTTGCGCATCAGCTCGACGGCGCCCTTTCGCTTGGCTTCGTTTTCCAGGGAGTAGTCGTTGTAGTAGAGTTGCGCGGCTGGGTCTGCCTCATGCGCAAATTGAAAGGCCTTCGCAATGTAGTCATCGCCGATGATCCGATACCACGGCGACTGGCGCATGGTCCCGTCTTCGTTCAGCGCTTCGTTGACCACATCCCATCCGCCGATGCGCCCCTTATAGCGCCCGACCACCGTCCGGATGTGATCGTGCATGCGGTCGAGCAGCGCCTCGCGGGTGAGCGGCTTGCCTTGAGCATCCTCAAAGACCCATCTGGGCGTCTGGCTGTGCCAGACGAGGCAATGGCCGACGATGAACATCTTGTGCTTCTCACCAAAGGCCACATATTGATCGGCTTGATCGAAGTTATAGGTGTTCGGGCCGGGGTGGAGGGACTGCCACTTGAGGGCGTTCTCGGGGCTGATCGTGTCAAACTGCGCCGCGATGATGGGGTCGGCGATCGGGTCGCGTTCCTCAAATTGCGCCGCATTCACCGCCGCTCCAATTCGAAATAGCCCACGGTAAGCGTCCTTGAGGGAGGGCGTGGACGCGCTCTGGCCTGGTGCGATGGCAGCTGCCAGAACTATGAGTGCGCGAAGTTTTATCGATCGCCCTCCTGGGGCAAGCTTCTCGAATTATTGCCTGAACGATCGGTTTAGCCCTGTTTCTCGGGTTCACCTTCGAATAGGCGCGTAGTGGTCGTCCAGCGTAGATTACTTACAGTTCGCCTGGAAGCAGAGATTCTTGCTAAAGAACGGCATCACGTGGTTCTGAAAGCGGTCAGCCACGGCGCTGGTGTGGGTGCCGGTGTAGATTTCAAAGCTGTTTGCGATTCCGTAGTTATCCAGGATTTCGTGCAGTTTGCCGGCATCGACCCGCAAACCGTCCTGATCGCCGACATCCATCGAGATCGCGCGATACTGCTTCAGATTTCCTATGTACTGATCGACGAAAGCCAGCGGCGCATTGGCGGCGAACTTTGCCTGCACCGCCGGCACCGGGACCCCGTCCTTTGTCGGCAGGTCGAGATACAACGGCGGGTTCTTGGGGTCGGGCGCCCAAGCGGCAGCCGTGGCAAGCTGTGCGATACCGAAGCCTGGCAACGCCGCAGGCGCCTCTGATGGAGATTTCAATCCGGCGATCGTCTTTTCGTTGGCGATCGCCATCTCTTTCATCTTGTCCGCAGGTCCAGGGCCGCCGCCACCCATCGGCGACATGCAGCAGGGGCTCATGATGTACAGTGCGCCGAAGACGTCGGGGTGTTTCATCCCAATACGGCTGGCGCCATATCCACCCATCGAGTGGCCCACAAGCCCTCGGCTCTCGCGATTCGGGATCGTCCGGTAGTGCGCGTCGATATATGCAACCACATCATGGGAGATAAACTTCTCGAAATCGCCGGTGGTCACCGAACTCGAATACATCGAGCCGTAGTAGATTGTCTTTGAATCCGGGAGCACCACTATCATCTCCTTCGCGCCTTGTGCGAAGGCTCCCTCGATCGTCTGCGGCACGTGGATCTCGCCCGACCATTGCGCGGCTCCAATGAAGAAGCCGTGCAGGGCGTAGACGACTGGATATCGACGATGCTTTTCCTTCTCGTAACTGGGCGGCAGGAATACGATCACCTCCCGATCGACAGCGTCACCCTCAAGGTTGCCTTCGAGAGCGGTCCCATGAATCTTGATGTGCTCGGCAGTCACGGGCTTCGCCCCCGGAACGAGAGGAGGGACAATTGTCTGCACCTGCGCGGCGAGCCATGATCCGCCTGCGAGAGTCAGCGTTAGTGCGGCGATCTTGCAAGCCAAACGCGTAATCTTCACCAAAATCCTTTCTCGCATGAGGGAGAATTGCCGATTCGAGTAAACGTTCTCTCGGTCTGGAATATACAGAAGCTCTAGCTCTGTCGGCAAGCCAAATAAATCGCTTTATTTCTCGCTCGCTGACCGGTTGACGGCAGGCAACAGATCGGCGAGCGTTGGCGTCTCTTGCTGAAGGCTGACCATAGAGGGATCCGGAATGACTGGCCTGGCGAAGGCACGAATTCAGGGCGCGCGTGTCTTCAGCCTAGGCGGTTTGCGCGGTGAAGTCTGGAAGGACTGAGCGAGATTGGTTCGGTTCGGACCATTTTGGGAGGAGCTGGATTCTAAATGGGAAAGACAGGTGAGTGGTGGGAGACGGCCAAGGGCACACGCGAGAGCGAGTCCGAGGTAGATTCTGATCGGTCCAGGCAGGTAGTGCGGTAAAATTTTGCCAGACGTCCCGCGCAACAGCAACATTGCATCCAAGTCCAGTTGATTTTGAGTCAAACGCCGGCCGGCCAGGGAGAACCAATCATCGAAATTGAAATTTATCGACGCAGGAAGAGTGTGTTCCAACTGTTGGCGACCGCGGCATTCGGCGCTATCGTGTGCTCGGCAGGATTGGTCCAACAGAGCGTGGCCCAGCAGAGCCAGCCGGCGCCGCCGCCCGACGCACCGACGCCAAAGCAGCAGGAAGCGGAGCCACATCCGAGTGCGAATCCGGTGACGACCGGTGTCACGACCGGTGTGGACATGTTCCTGACCTTGCAGAAGAAGTCTCTGGTCTTTCCGGATCTGGCGATGGACGGGCGACCGCTTAGCCCCTGGGACAAACTCAAACTGGCGGCCAACAATACAGTTTCGTTGTCGTCGGTTGGTGCGGTCGTGATCGGTTCGGCTTACGGGCAGGCGCTCAATCATCCATCCGGGTGGGGACAGGGTTGGGACGCGTACGGCCAGCGCCTTGGCGGAGATATAGCGCGAGTGGCTTCCTACAACTTGTTTGGTACTTTTGCGATCGCCTCGATCACCCATGAAGATCCACGCTTTTATGTGCGGAAGAACCTCAACTTCGGGCAGTCGGTCAAGTATGCGGCGAGCCGCCTGGTGATCACCCGCAGCGATTCGGGGAATGAGGTGGTCAACTACGCCGGGATCCTGGGACCGCTGGCGGCCGAAGGGCTGGCCAATGTTTACTACCCTCCGGGCAGCAAGAATTTTGGCAGCACGATGATTCGCTACTCCACCGACGTGGGCTGGAGATTTGCCGGATACCTGTTGCGACAGTACTGGCCGACGATCAATCGCCGGCTCGAGAGCCCTCCGGAGTCGACACAGCAGACGACTCCATCGAAACCCTGAGGAACTCCGGCAGAGCAGAAGCTTTCCGCGCCGGGGGCGGCATTTCGCCGTATCCTTGGCGGCGGGGATATGCGAGAATCTCCCCGAAGCAATTTCCGGTTCTCATTCAGCTTCAGCGAGGCGATCGACGATGCCTGACAGCGTAAACGCGAGTCCGCTCACCATTGACGTTGATGACAGCGGAGACGTTGTCCGCCTTCACCTGCACGGCAAGCTGGTGATGGGGGTCAGCAACCAGCTGCATACCCGGGTGAAGAAGCTCATCCCCGGACACAAACGCATCGTGCTCGACCTGTCGGATCTTTCCCATATGGACAGCTCCGGCCTCGGCACACTGGTCGGGTTGTTTGTCTCGGCGCGGTCGGCGGGGTGCTCCCTGGAACTGATCAACCTCAGTCACGGCATCCAGAAGGTGCTGTCGCTGACGAATCTCTTGTCGGTCTTCGCCGTGGTTGGGGAGAGCGGGCTGAAGATTGGGTGAGTCGCGCCTGTGCTCAGAGTCGCGGGCTGGTTCGCAGGGGTTTGGGATGGCCGAATTTGTCGAGCGGCCATTGGGCGAGTGATTCGGGCTCTTCCTCTATAAAGTCATCTTCCTGGTCGTGTTCCTCGTCCTCTATCTCGTCCTCTGGGTCGTGATCGATTGGGCGCTCGGCGGCCGTTCGCTCGGCCGGTAATCGGTCGGCTGATGGAGTACCACCCTCCCCCCCTGGTTTTTGGCTTAAATCTCTGTTTCCAGTCCTTTGGGATGGGTGCAAAAGATGATCCCGCTCTCCTGACGCGTACGACGTAGCAATTCTGCTCACCTCTCTCATCAACATGTCAGCGAGGCTCTCCTCTTGCTCGGGGCGGGAGGTTGCGCCCTCGGGGGCCATCTCTTCGCCCTCTTCGGTGCGGGTGAGCTCGGCGATGGATTCGCTGCAGACGATCTGCTCGGCGTCTTTCGCGTTGGTGGAGGCGAGCTGAAGGCCGTAGAGCAGGACGCCGGCGCGCTTGGTGTCGATCTGGTAGTCGGCGAGGGCCATGATCACATGGGTGATGGCGTGCTGGATGGCGCTGCGGTCTTCGAGGTTTGAGAGCGCGTGGGAGAGAGGAACCGCGAGGTTGGGTCCGGCGCTCGGCGGCGCGTTCGCGCTGGCGGGCATGGAAGTAACACCAGGGCTGATCGCGGAGCGCGGGGGAGGCGCATTTTCCGCCTGAGGTCTTGATATGCCGGCATTCTGGAGTCATGGTTTCCTCCTGATAAGTGGGTTAGAAAAGGGAAAGGCGGCTTTCGCCGCCTTGAGTTAGTCGCTGTATCTCTTTTTTTCTTATCCCCTATATATAGGATATCAAGTTGACCCCTTTCACTACGCCAGGTTTTGGGATTTTTTATATTGTCTGGGATGAATGGTTTAGGGGAGTTTAGGTGTGGTTGGGGGCTTGACAAGAATTTCATTGAGCTAAGAGCTAGAGCTGTTTTCTTGATTGCCGGTTTGTGGCATCACTTACTACAAGCCGACTTCCCAGTATCAACCGGCGACGAGGCTTTCGGCATTGCGGATATGGAACCCTGGATCGCTAGCCATGACAGCATTCAGACATGCGGCGGCGATCGTCTCAGCTGGATTGATCTGGAGCTTCTTCGGCACAATTGGCGCAAGAACCTGCAGGGATCGCAGTGCAATGTGCTCCATGAGGCGTCGCTCGTCGCGTTGACCGCCGATCAGGCTGGGCCGAGCGATGGTCAGCGATCTGAAGCCCACCAGCCCGATGTCCCGCTCGACTTCGCCTTTGATTCTGGAATAGAACATCGCAGAGTTGACGGACGCAGTACTCGCTGAGACAAGGACAAACGTTTCCACTCCATGCTGATGCGCGTCTCGCGCAAACTTCAACGGCAGCGCGTAGTCCACTTCGCGAAATGCTTCTTTCGAACCTGCTTTCTTGATCGTCGTTCCCAGACAGCAGACGACCCCGTCGATTCCTTGATTGATCCCTTCGGACAATAACGCCTCCAAGCGATCGGACACAGGATTTGTGAGCTTTGAATGGGGTTCCAATGGACGGCGGGTGGGTGCGATCACGCGCGTAATAGCGGGACTCGCAAGAGCCTGCGCTAACACATTTCTCCCCACAAGCCCCGTGGCACCCAGCAACAGTAAATTCATCGTAGAGCCCTTTCTATTTCACCATTGCCTTCACCATTAGGCGCCGCCACGCTGCATCAGGCAAGAACCGGTTCAACCAGAAGAGCGGGCCGGGCTTGGCGAGATAGCGCAATCGGTTTGACGCATCATTCGCAGCACGGTAAATAACTTTCGCAACGTCTTCCGGACTCGCTGCCCTGGTATTACTTTTTGTGAAGACGCCGAGAAATTTATTCATGCTTGCCCGATAAGGTTCGCTCGTCGCAACCTGCATGCTGCCTTTGCCGAATTCTGTAAGAATACTGCCGGGTTCGATGAGTTTCACGCGGATGTGAAATGGGTCAAGCTCATAGCGCATCGATTCGCTCAAGCCTTCCACTGCAAACTTTGTTGCGACGTAAGAAGAAGCATACGGCAGCGCCAGACGGCCCACGATGGAAGAGACATTCAGGATCAGGCCTTCGCCTGCATTCCCGCATGGCCGGGAGAACCTGCTGCGTAACTCCAATCAGAGCCGAAGAAATTGGTAGCGAATTGCTGTTGAATCTGCCCGCTGTCGCTTGCTTCCATTGGGCCGAACAACGCATAGCCCGCGTTGTTTAGCAAGACATCGATCCTTTGGTAGCGAGCCAGGGTCGCGGCTACGGCGCTAGCGATGGAGCCGGCATCCGTGACGTCCAGCGCGAACACACTGATCTGCGGATGCTGAAGTGCGGCATCGGCCTTAAGCGGATCGCGCATCGTCGCAGCTACATTCCAGCCCTTTTCTGCAAAGTAGAGCGCGCTGGCCCGCCCGATACCGCTCGATGCACCTGTAATCAATATTGTCTTTGCCATCATTCCTCTTCTCTTAGCGGATTCATACCGGAGCTGGACCGAAGGCCGCGTAAATATCTCCACTGGTATAGATATACCGATTAGTATTTGAGTTGCAAATAGTTTTCGTGCGGTATGCTTGAAATGTGGCGAAAGCGATCAGGCAGAGGTTAACCCGGCAGGAGAGCCGGCTCGAAACCAGGACGAGGCTTCTGGATTCCGCAGCGCAATTATTTGCGAAAGGCGGCTATGAAGGCGCGTCCGTCGATCTTATAGCGGAGAACGCGGGCTACTCCAAAGGAGCGTTTTACTCCAATTTTGAAAGCAAGGAAGCGATCTTTCTTGAGCTTCTCGATCTACACAAGCGGCGAGAAATTGAAGCGTTGGCACAGCTGCTTACGCGGGACGTTTCTGGGTCGGAGCTAGTCTCGCTCATCCGCAACACTCAGAACGAAGGCGCCGCGGATTTCGACTTCGGACTTCTCTCGGCTGAGTTTCAGTTGCAGGCCTGCCGGGACAAGACGTTTGCCAAGACCTATGGCAAGCTGCACCGCACCCACATCGAGACTATGGCCGACCTGGTGACCAAACTGTTCGCCAAGCTTGACCGTGTTCCACCCTCTGACCCCAAGAAACTCGCCGAGATCATCATGGGCCTGACGACAGGGCTCTCTTTACAGAGAACAAGCATGCAAGGATCACTGCGGAGAGGATTGGTCACCGAGGCGATCCTGCTGGTTCTTCGCCTTGATCTTATAGAAGGCGATCAGTAACGATAAACGCGGTTCTCGTCAGTTTGAAACCGGAAGACGCTTTGTCGAATCCCTAAGCGGCTGAAGCCGTGCCCCTTCAACTGGAGCCGTGCCATCAAAAAAATAACTGCAGATCCTTCGCTGCGCTCAGGATGACATTCTTTCTTTGAGCGGCGATTGTCTGGAGGGGTGGTTTGGTCCTCCCACTCAAGCCAAAAGATGGCTTGAATGGGGCACCCCGAGCATCGCGGAGCTGTAGGTCCTTTCTCTTCGGGATGTTCAGGGGCAGGATGACGAGTTGATTGGGTGGGGAAAGGGAGCCCAGGCCTAAAGGCCTTTCGATCATGCCGTTTTTTCGTGGGGCTAAAGCCCCACGCTTCCACCGGAGGGCGGACTGGTGTCCGCCCTTTCCCACATCCCAAGCGCGGGATGCGGGGCACCCGAATTTGTTCAAGGATGGCATCGCTGGAAACCGCAGATCCTTCGCTGTTCTCAGGATGACAAATGTTAGTGCGTTATCGAGCGGCTGTTGCTTGGGGCTTTTCGGAGGGCTTTGGGGTGAGTTCGCGGCTGGCGGATTTGGGTGCGGTGATTCTTACTTCGGCGTTGAGGTCGAGGCGGGCGGCGAACTGAATCAGTCTTCCGACGCTGAAGCGTCCGATCTTGCCGTTCAATAGATTGCTGACATCGGGTTGGTGGACCTTGAGGACGCGGACGAGATGTTCGGTGCCGAAGCCCTGGCTGTCGATGTGGTCGAGCAACGCTCTCCATATATCGGCTTTGATCTTGAGGTCGAGCGCCTCGGCCGGGGAGAAGCCGAGATCGTCGAGAACGTTCCCCTTGGTGATGTGGCCGGGCCGATTGGGCGGCGATGGATTGAGCACGAGCCAAATTATAGCAAATTTGCTATGGCGGATGGCCAGCTGAAGAGCTAGGGCTTCAGGCAGGCGGCAGGAATTCGGTTTTGTATTTTGGGGCTAGTTGTTGGGCTTTCTTTTTGAATGCTTCTTCGGCTTCGGGGGTTGGTTTGGGTGGTGGGGTGGTTCTGGTTTCGACGGGGACTCCGAGTTGGGCGAAGAAGTCTTCCTGTCCGGCGGGGGCGCAGATGCAGAGGAGGCGGGCGGGCTGGCCGGCGGCGTTGGTGAACTGGTGCGGGGCGTTGGCGGGGATGTGGATGGTTTCGCCGGCCTTGACGGTGGTCTTTGCGCCGCGGAAGGTGGCTAAGATCTCGCCGTTGAGGACGGTGAAGGTCTCTTCGGAGTCGTGGCGGTGTGGGGGAGGGCCTCCGCCGGGCGGGATATGCATGTCGATGAGGGTGTATTTCCCGGCGGTGTCACTGGCCGAGAGGAGGACGGTGTAGGTGTCTCCGACGAGGGCGATGTGGGGGTTGGTTTCGGCGTTGGCGTGGGTGAGGGAGCGGGTTGGGTCGTCGGCGGGGATGGGCATTGTTTCTCCTTCGCAGAGGGACTAGGGAAATAGGGACTAGGTAGTCGGTTCTTTTATTGGATGCGGGTTGGGGTACCCGATCATTGCTGGAAACTGCAGATCCTTCCCCTTCGCGATGCTCAGGGTCAGGATGACATTTTTTCCAGGGAAAGATTTGATTCACCCACCCTTCGCAAAAGGCGCGAAGGATGGGGCACCCTCGTTGCTGGAACCGCAGATCCTTCGCTGTTCTCAGGATGACATTTTTTCTTGGAATGGCGATGGTTCGAGCGAGGATCAGTGTTTCTTGGCGATTAGGTTTTGGAATTCGGGGTTTTTGGATAGGTACGTGGCGACGAGGGGGCAGATGACGTCCACCTTTAAGTTTTCTTCGCGGGCGTATTCGAGGGCGGTGCGGGCGAGGGTTCCGGCGATTCCCTGGCCGCGGAGCGCGGGTGGGACTTCGGTGTGCCAGAGGGTCATCCAGCCCTGGTCGTCGCGGTCGAATTCGAGCCAGGCGGTTTCTCCGTCTTGTTCGAGTTCGAAGCGGGATTTTGTGACTTTGCTGGGGTTCATGGTGAGTCTAGGGTACTAGGTACTAGGTACTAGGGACTAGCGGTGGCTTGAATGGGGCGGCGGGGAAGTTGACGGAAGTTGGATGTTTTTTGGATGGTGGTGGATGATTTGTGGGGTGATCTCCTGGGGATTGGTTCGTCCAAACGGGATTGTGAGTTCAATGGGGCCTGGCGACTTATGGATGGGAGATTGTTTCGACTCTTAGCGGTGACGATGTTGATGGGTTGCGCTGCGGCAGCGTTGCGGGGGCAGGAGCCGGCGATGGCTTCGGTTCCTTTGCTGGCTTGTAGCGGGATGCCGTGTGTAGAGGTGACGATTGCGGGTGGGAAGCATGTTCGGATGCTGATTGATTCGGGCGATGTGCAGGCGATTCTTGGGGAGTCGGCGGCGGTAGCGGCTGGGTTGGAGCTCAAGGATGTGAAGGGTGCGGATGGGAAGGCGGTGGCCGGGTTTCGCCAGGCGAAGCTGACGGGGGTGAAGGTTGGGGAGACCGGCCTCGATGACCTGCCGGTGCTGGTTGCTGACTTGAAGGCGGTGACGAATAACCGCGCTCCGGATGCGGATGGGTTTCTGACTTATCCGTCTTTTAAGGGCCGGTTGCTGCGGATCGATTTTGTTCATAAGACGGTGGGTATCTCGGCTCCGCTGGGGAGTGCGGTTGCGTGCAAGGGGAGTTGTGGGGCGCTGGAGTATCCGACGTTTGGGCGGCAGGGTCCTCCGATTGTGGTGACGAAGAGCTTTACGGTGAATGGCAAGCCGCTCAGCGTGCAGGTGGACACTTGTTATGCGGGGTCGCTGGTGGTTTATCCGACCGCGGTGTCGAGGCTCGGGCTGGATGCGGAGAGCCAGTCGACGGCGAAGGAGTTTTTTGCTTACACCGATGGTGGTGTGGATATGTTGAAGGCCTCGGCGAAGAACGTTTCTTTTGATGGGCTGTCGCTGGTGGAGAATCCGGCGGTGTATTTTGCGACTCCGGAGGTGCACACTCCGGATGGGATGTTTGATGGGACGGTGGGTTTGGGGGTTCTTTCGGGTGCGGTGGTGACTTTTAATTTCCGGGACAACTGGATGTCGATTTCAAAGTGAGATCGTCGGGGGACGAAGGAGGTGGGCGTGGATCAAGCAGCTCTAGTGGGATGGATTTTGCAGGCGGCTACGGGCGCCTGGCTTGTTTTGATCCTGGTTTGGACGATAAGCGGGATGCGCACCAAGCGGGTTGTTCAGACGCAGTCGAGCGGGTCGCGGTTGGCCCACCTGGTCACTCTTATCGCGGGTGTGTATCTGATCTTTGCGCGATGGATTGGGCTTCCGGCGTTTGATCGTCAGTTGTATGAGGTGACGGTACCGATTGCCGTTGCGGGACTGGCAGCGGTGGTGGCGGGTGTTGCCTTCAGCATCTGGGCGCGGCTGATGCTTGGCGCGAATTGGAGCGGCACGGTTACGGTGAAGGAAGATCATGAGCTGGTGCGGAGGGGGCCGTATCGGATCGTGCGGCATCCGATTTATACGGGGATCCTGCTGGGGATGCTGGGCTCGGCGGTGCAACGAGGCTGGGCGCATGCCTTTGTGGGTGTGCTGCTTTGCCTGCTGGCGTTCTGGATGAAGAGCCGGATTGAAGAGCGGTTTATGGTGCAGAGTTTTGGTGAGCAATATCTCAAGTACCGGCACGAAGCGAAGGCGCTGGTGCCGTTCGTTTTCTAGTTACTGGCTTTTCAGTGATCGGACTGGGTCGAGTTCATTCAGTCATGGCTGATAGAGCCATGCATGGTTTACTCCTGCGCCGCCGGGTTTGGCGTAACCTCCGGCGAGCAATACGCGGCCATCCCCTAAGAGCGTAGCTGTGGAGAAGCAAAATCCATCGAGCGTTGCGCCTGCGACCGGGGTGAATGTTTCTGATTTCGGATCGTAGATTTCCGGCTGGCTGGCGCCGCCTGCGATCAGTATCCGCCCATCTTTGAGTGAGACGACCGCTTTGGACAATTTGAAGCGATCCCGAGTTAATTCGGGGCCGGGAGCAAACCTTCCTTTCGCCGGGTCGTAAATCTGCGTGCTTGCGACGCGTGTACCGAAGGGGCCGTTCGCCTGTCCTCCCGCAATGAGGACACGGCCGTCCGGCAAGAGTGCGCCTCCAAATTTGGTGCGCGGGACGGTCATCGTTCCTGTGCTCGTGAATTTCTGCGTGGCTGGATCATAAAGATCGCTCCCCGAACTGCCGACGATGACTGCGCGCCCATCCTTCAGCAGCATGATCTGGGATGCGTCGGCGAGATGAGTGGTTCCCAGCGAGGTAAACTTGCGAGCCGCAGGATGGTACAACTCGGCTGAGAGCATGGAAGAGCCGTCGGCCGCGGGTGAGCCTCCGACCAGAAGGACGTCTCCGCCATTCAAGAGGACAGCTCGTGCATCGGCGCGAGGAGTCGTCATGCTACCAGTGAGCGCAAATCTACCGGCCGCGGGATCATAGAGTTCAGCGGCCGCGGTAAAGCAGGGCGAGTCGCAACCGGTTGAACCGCCCGCAACGAGCACCTTCCCATTCGGAAGAAGGGTCGCGGTGACGCCCCAGCCGTGTTGCGCCAAGGGTGTTCCTGTTGCGGTGAAGCGCTGGTTGACCGGGTCGAATAATTCGGCGCTCGGCTGCATTACTCCATTGCGCTCGATGCCGCCGACGATCAACACGCGCCCGGTGGGTAAGAGAACAGCGGCGTGGTCGAATCGCGCCGCAGTCATCGGCCCGGTCGCAATGATGCTGCCGGGAGAACGGCTCATATCGGCAAAGGCAGCGCTTCCGCCGCAAGAGCTTATTAAAACTGCTCCCATTGTTGCCGCAGCAAGTCGCAGGTTCATCTGCTCGCCCTCCCAGTGCCTGAGATTTGGACGCCCGCTGTCGGGAAATGGTCGGTTGTGCCTGGATAATTTCGCCGCTAGCGGCCAGCTTTTGCGACCATTTTCTCTGGTTGGGGGATTTGGAGTTCGGGGTGGGGGGTGGTTTGGGGGAGGACGATGATGTCGATGCGGCGGTTCTGGCTGCGGCCTTCGGTGGTGTCGTTGGTGGCGATGGGGTGGAATTCGGCGTAGCCGGAGGCGGACATGCGGTAGGGTGCGAAGTTGTTGGCGACGAAGATGCGGGTGAGGCGGGTGGCGCGGGTGGTGGAGAGCTCCCAGTTGGAGTCGAATTGTTCGGTGTGGATGGGGACGTTGTCGGTGTGGCCTTCGATGCGGATGTCGTAGCGGGTTGTGGCGAGGGTGGTGGCGATCTTGTTCAGGATGGGCAGGGAACTGGGATGCACGTCGGCTGAGCCGCTGTCGTAGAAGCCGGCTTCGCGGAGGGAGATGACGAGGCCGTCGCGGCCGATGCGCATAGAGACGATGTGTTCGGCGATCTGGTTGGAGAGCATGCCGGCGAGTTTCTCCTGCAGCTTGGCGAGGTCGGCTTTGACGGCGGGTGGGGCCATGAGTTCGTCGCCCATGATGACGTTCATGGGAGTGACCGGGGCTTCCTGGTTGTGGGCGAGTCCGGCGGCTCCGTTTTTGGTGGGTTTCTGCTGGAAGAGGCCGAGGGTGCGGAAGGCGGAGTCGATTGAGTCGGCCATCTGCACCTGCTTTTTTACGTCGGCCTTGGAGGTTGCGTACATGACGACGAAGAAGGCAAACAGGAGGGTGATGAAGTCGGCGTAGGAGACGAGCCAGCGTTCGTGGTTGGCGTGGGTTTTGGGTTTCTTGGGGCGCATGAGTTGGCTATCGGCTTTTAGGGGCTAGGGACTAGTTACTAGGGACATCATAGGGACATAGGGGCTAGGGACTTAAAGACTGGGAATCGCTGGAACCGCAGATTCCTCCACTTCGCTTCGCTTCGGTCGGAATGACAACCAAGAAGAACGGGTCGAGATGACAAATCGAAAGAGTGTGGGTCGATATGGAATCCGCAGCTAGGCGGCCCTGGCAGGGGCCTTTCGTTTTTTGTCGTCGGCGAGGAAGCTTTGCAGCTTGATCTCGATCATGCGCGGGTTCATACCTTCGACGATGGAGACGATGCCCTCGAGCATCATCTCTTTGTGCACGCGTTCTTCCTGGATGCGGAGTTTTAGTTTGCCGGCGGAGGGTAGGAGGATGAGGTTGGCGGCGCCGACTCCGTAGATGGTGGCGACGAAGGCGACGGCGATGCCGCGGCCGACCTCTTCGATCTTGTCGAGGTGCTGCATGACCTGGATGAGGCCGAGCACGGCTCCGATGATGCCGATGGTGGGGGAAAATCCGCCGGCGGATTCGAAGATGGCAGGGACGCTCTCGGCGCTCTCGGCGCGTTTTTCTATTTCGATCTCCATGATCTTGCGGAGTTCGGAGGGCTCGGTGCCGTCGACGGCGAGCATGACCGCTTGTTTGAGGAAGGGGTCGTGGATCTTGGGCAGGTCCTGGTCGAGCGAGACGATGCCGCTGCGCCGCGCCTTGTTGGCGAAGTTGACGATCTCTTTGAGCGCGCGGTCGCCGTCCTGCTTGTGACTTAGGAAGACCCGCATGGCATGTTTGAAGGCGCTCAAGACGGTGGGCAGAGGGAATTGCAGCATGACCGCGCCGAGCGTGCCGCCGAAGACGATCATCGCAGCGGTCGGCTGCAGGACCTGGCCGAGGCTGCCGCCCTCGATCAGCAGTCCCGCGATGATGGCGGCGATCGCGACGATGACTCCGATGACGCTGCTTTTGTCCATGAATGTTTCCGTGTCCATCGTTCTCAGGTTGCCGAAACGCAAAAGCTAGCCGCTGCTTGCAGCATCGGCTTCGTCCCCGTGCAGATAGGCGGGTCTGCTTTCGTGCCGGGTCTCGGGAGGGTTGCGGCTCCAGGGGCCGGGAATGTGGGCGGCCGCGGCGGCGCGCAAGAAAACTCTCCGGCTCATGCATTAATTCGAGCAGCGCGGTGAGCAAGAGCAGGCGATGCTTCTGCATGCGCTCGACGAGCTCTGCGCAGGACTCGCGGACGACGATCTTTTCGCCGTCGATGAGCGTGAGCAGGGTATCGGGCGCGGCCTCGGCCCATTTGATCAGATCGCAGTTGATGTAGAGCGGATTGCCGTTGAGCCGGGTGAGTTCGATCATGACTCCGCCTTCGATGGGCGCTTAATGGTGTATCGGCGGGGGGGAGAAACGATGAAGAGGGCGGGCCGGGGGGAGTAACCATCGGTGAAGAGCCGGAGGCTGCGGGAGATTTCCCGAAGTGGGCCGGGAAAGAAGATGAGTCTAATCCGCCACGACGGTGCGGGCCAGATTCCTAAAGTGCGGCAGGGGGTCGCCGATGAAGGGGGTGTGTAACCGCCGTTCCTTCCGCAAGGTGACCCGGAGCGAAAGCGTTCGTGATCCGGTCAGGCACCCAAAGCAGGGAAAGCGCGCCGTCAATCTCAAAAACAGTGTCAAGGAGCGAAAATCATGGCTTTGGGTGTTCTCAATAATATCCCAGCGATTTACGCGGAAAACTATCTCAATTCGAGCCAGGCGAGCTTGCAGACCGTGCTGCAACAGTTATCGTCTGGATCGCGCATCAACTCCGGGGCGGACGACGCCGCCGGACTTTCGCTGGCCAATGGGCTGGCGGCCAACTCGGCTGCGCTGACCCAGTCGGCAACCAATGCCAGCCAGGGCGTCGGTTTGCTGCAGGTGGCCGACGGGGCGCTGTCGCAGGTGACCAACCTGCTCAACCGCGCAGTTACGCTGGCGACTGAAGCTTCGAACGGCACGCTTAATACGAACCAGGACGCGGCGGCGGATTCCGAGTTTCAATCGATTCTGGATGAAATCTCGAACATCGGTTCGACGACCACCTATAACGGCAATCAGGTCTTCGGCAACGCGACCCCGTTTGTCATCTTCACCGGTGACGGCACCGCGGGCGGCGGCTTTACCGACTCTCTGAGCCTAGCGACATTGAGCAGCGCGAGCGTGGGCGACAGCACCGGCAGCGCCGGGCTGGTCTACACCTCAGGCGGCGGCACTGCGACCTCGACCCTGGTTTACACCCCGGTGGCGGCCGACGTGCAAGACCTGTCCGCGGACGTTCTAACCTCGCAGGCGTCAGCCCAGACCGCGCTGAACGACGTGTACACGGCAGTGGGGGATGTGGCGGCTGAGCGCGGTTACACCGGTGCGCAGATCAATACGCTGAATGCCGTTTCAAACGTCGAGAGCACGCAGCAGACTAACGTAATCTCGGCGGAGAACAGCATTACGCAGACCGATTATGGCCAGGCGAGCTCGAATCTCTCGAAGTACGAGATACTGAGCCAGACCGGCATCTCGGCGCTGGCGCAGGCCAACAGCGTGCAGCAGGAAGTCTTGAAGCTGCTGCAGTAACCTCCAGAAGTTAGGTAGGCAGGGGGGTGCGTCGATCCTGGCGCGCCCTTTTGTTTTTTGGGTTGGGTTTGGGGTGGTTTGGGGCCTCAGCCATTGGATTTTTCCAAGCATCTCCAACTCCCCCAGGTTCTCTGATTGCATTCCATCCTGATGTGATCGCTCGTTCCTGCCGATGAGCGGTAGTGGCGGGGTTCGCCGTCGGGAGGCAATGCAAAATGGGAACGATTGGGTTGAGTTTTGGTTCGCCGACCAGCGGTCAGGGATTTGATGTAACCACGACGGTCGCCTCGATCGTGGCGAACCTGAAAAACGTGGAGACGCCATGGACGACGCAACTGACCTCTCTGCAGAGTCAGGACACGGCGCTGACCTCGATCGGGACGGATCTGTCGACTTTGTCGACGGCGGTCACCTCGCTGACGGATTTTGAGGGAGTGCTGGCGGGCAAGCAAGGGTCGAGTTCGAATACCGATGTGTTGGCGCTGAGCTCGGCGGGGACGACGGCGGTAGCCGGCAGCCATACAGTTACGGTGAATAGCCTGGCCTCGACGGCCTCTTACTATAGTGACCCGATCGCGAGCGAGTCCGATGTGCTGACGGGCAGCTTTACGGTGACCGAGGGCGGGACCACGTCTACGATCTCGGCGGCCTCGGGCGGCCAGTCCCTCTCGAGCCTGGTGGCGACGATCAATGGGTCGAATGCCGGAGTGACGGCGAGCGTGGTGACAGGCAGCGACGGATACGAGCTTTCGCTGGTAAGCAACTCGAGCGGCGCGGCGGGTAACTTCACCATCTCTGGGAACCTGACCGACACAAGCAACGGAAACGCCACGATCGATCTGGACCATGTGGGGCAGACGGGTGCGAACGCGAGTTTCTCGGTCGATGGAATCGCACTGACCAGTGCCTCGAACACCATTAGCAATGCGATCCAGGGGGTGACGTTTCAGCTGCTCGAGGCGGCGCCGAGCTCGCCGGTGCAGGTCGAGATCACCAACGACAATTCGGCGGTCGAGACGGCAGTGAGCGACTTCGTTACCGCGTACAACACGGTGATTGGCGATCTGAACACCCAGGAGGGTAATGACTCCTCGGGCAACCCCGAACCGCTGTATGGCAGCCCAACGCTCTCGACGCTGCAGCAGTCGCTCGAATCTGCGCTGACCTTTAGCCAGGCGGCGCAGGCGGTTGGTTCGTCAACGACGATAGGCGCGAGCGATTCGCTCTCGGGCAGCTTGAGCATCTCGGTGGGCGGCGGGACGGCGCAGACGATCTCGACGGATTCGGGTGGCGACACGGTGAGCCAGCTGGCAGCGAAGATTAATGCGGCCAACCTTGGAGTGACGGCGACGGCGGCGACCTCGGGCAGTTCAGTGACGCTGAGTCTGATCAATTCGGTGAGCGGCTCGACAGGTGAGATCGCGGTCGATTCGAGCGGGTTGACCGACACGACCACCGGAACGGCGGTTGACTTTGGCAGCTCGCAGTCGAACGCGGTGACCTCGATTACTCAGCTGGGTATCTCAGTGAATAACGACGGCACGCTGAGCCTCGATACCGACGCGCTGGACGCGGAGCTGAACAGCAACTATCAGGACGTGGTGAATTTCCTGCAGCCCTCGGGCAGTTATACGTCGTTCGGCGGCAACCTGACGAACGCATTGAACGAGTTGGGGAACAGCGCTCCGAACGGGGCGATTTATCTTGCCCTGCAGCAGGACACCCAGGAGGAGAGCAGCCTGAACACCAACATCACGAATGAGAACACAATCATCGCGAACCAGCAGACGCAGTTGACGACGGAGTTGAATGAAGCCAACTACGAGCTGGAGCAGATTCCGGCACAGCTCGACGAGATCAACGAAATCTACTCCTCGATCACCGGATATAACCAGAACAACAACGGCTGAATGAAGGCTCGAGCGATCGATAGGAATGGGCAGATGAATTATCAGCAGCAGTCGCTGGCGGGGTTGAACGGGATTGAGTTGATCATCGCGCTGTATGACGGGATGGTGCGGTTTCTGTATCGCGCGATTGAGAGCATCGAGGCGGGCGACGAGCATGCGCGGCGGCGGGCGATCAAGCGGGTCTTCGACATCCTGATTCACTTGCAGGCGCGGCTGCGGATGGATGTGGGCGGCACTCCGGCGCGAGCTCTCAGCGATTTCTATACGGCGATCTTTGCGCTGGCTTTGCAGGGATCGCAGCAGAAGTCGACGGCCAGGCTGCTGGAGGCGATTGGTTGCATCCGCAACGTGCGCGAGGCGTGGCAGCAGGTGGCGCTCGATCCGGCCGCGCAGAAGATGGTCCCGAGAAATCTGCGGACGGTTGAAGAGCGGATTAGCGCCGCTGCGTTGCCGGTGATCACGTCTCCGCTCGAGCACTACGAGGGCGGCGATGGGGCGCTGCCGGAGTCTTGCCAGTGGATGGCTTGAGGTGGGGACTAGTGACTAGGGACATAGGGACTAGGTCTCCAGTGCGGTGCTTCGAAGGCGGTCTTGTAAGTCCCGGGGTTCGGGCTTATCCCACCACGGCTAACTCTTCTTCGAGCAATTGTTTCTGGAAGAGGCTGGCGTAGTAGCCGTCGCGAGCGAGGAGCTGTTCGTGGCTTCCGTACTCGACGATGCGGCCTTTGACGAGCACCGCGATGTTGTCGGCGTGGCGCACCGTGGAGATGCGGTGGGAGATGAAGATGGTGGTGCGGCCGTGCATGATGCGGCGGAGTTCGTTGAGGATTTGCTCTTCGGTGTAGGTGTCGACACTGGCCAGGGCGTCGTCGAGGATGAGCACGCTGGGATCGCGGAGGACGGCGCGAGCGATGGCGGAGCGCTGTTTTTGTCCGCCCGAGAGCGTGACGCCGCGTTCGCCGACCATGGTCTGAAATCTTTTGGGGAACTCGTCGAACTCGGCGCGGATGTGGGCGGCTTCGGCGGCGCGGAAGACCTCTTCGTCGGTCGCCTTGGGAACTCCGAAGGCGATGTTTTCGCGGAGGGTTTCGCTGAAGAGGAATGTTTCCTGGGGGACGAAGCCTATGTTGCGGCGGAGGGTTTCGAGGCGATAGGCGCGGAGTGGGCGGCCGTCGAGAAGGACTGCGCCTTCCGGGGCGTCGAAGAGTCGGGGAAGGAGGCTCACGAGCGAGGACTTTCCTGAGCCGGTGGGGCCGACGATGGCGAGGCTTCCTCCGGCGGGGACTATGAGCGAGATGTTGTGAAGAACGTCGAGTGGTATTGCCGCTTCGCCTGGGTAGGCGAAGGTGAGGTTGCGGAATTCGATCTCTCCGCGCAGCTTGAGGTCGGTTGGGATTCCCGGGTCGGCATCGCGATCGTCGATGGTTGACTCTTCGGTGAGCAGTTCGTTGATGCGGATGATTGAGGCGGTCCCGCGCTGGAAGAGGTTGACGACCCAGCCGACGGCGATGATCGGCCAGGTCATCATCATCATGTAGGTGTTGAAGGCGACGAAGTTGCCGACGGTGATGCGGTGGGTGAGAACTTCGTGGCCGCCGACGAGAAGGGTGATCGCAAGCGCGAGTCCGAGGACGAATTCAAGCGTCGGCCAGAGCATTCCCATGAGCTGCACGAGTCGAAGTCCGCGGCGGATGTATTCGCGATTGGCCTTGTCGAAGGACGCGATCTGGGCTTCTTCCTGGGCGAAGGCGCGGATGAGACGGGCTCCGGAGAAGTTCTCCTGTGCGTGCGCCGAGATATCGGAGAACATGGCCTGGATGCGTTCGAAGCGGTCGTGGATTTTGCGGCCGAGCGCCTGCACGAGGATGCTGGCGAGGGGCAGCGGAACCAGCGCTACTAATGTCAGAAATGGGCTGATGCGGAGGAGGAAGAAGAGCGCGCCGATCGAGAAGAGGATCGTGTTCGCGCTGTACATGATGGCCGGGCCGAGGAGCATGCGAACGGCGTTGAGGTCGTTGGTCATCCGCGCCATGATGTCGCCGGTGCGGTTGCGGTGGTAGTAGGAGGCGGGCTGTTTTTCGAGTTGGGTGAAGAGGTCGTTGCGCAGGTCGAACTCGATGTCGCGCGAGATGCCGATGAGGATGAAGCGGGAGAGGAAGAGGAAGATTCCTTTGCCGACGGTGACGCTGAGCAGCATTCCGGAGTAGATCAGGACCTTGCGCCGGGTGACGCCGGTGTTGAGGCCGTCGATGACCATGGCGACGACGAGCGGGAAGAGGACTGCGATGCTGTTGCTGAGAATGATCGAGAGTCCGCCCCAGAAGAAATCGCGCTTGTAGCGGCGCATGTAAGGGAAGAGGGGACGGATGCGGGTGAACATTCTTGGTCTATTTTACGTTGAGGCGGATTTCGTTCCGTATCCGGTAGCACGCAATGAACGGGGGCGAGTTGTCGCCTCGGGGTATTCGGCCTCAGGGCCGCATGAGCGCTTCGAAGAGTCTCGTCGCTGTCGCAGGGAGTGGCCGTATTTGGTCAGTGAGTTTCGATCCCGGACAAGGAACGGGCTGCCGATCGCCAAGCTGGAACTGAACTTACTTATGAATCAGCGACTTGAAGTTGGATTGCTTTGGCTGGCCAGGTGCACATGATCCCAAGCAGATCGCACCTCGCGGAGAGACCGGTCAAAGGGGGATTTCTCATGCTTCGATCTATTGTTCGCGTCGTGGCCCCGGTTGGCCTGGTATCTGTTTTCGTCCTGTCGTCCCTGGCCCACGCCCAGATAGTCATGCCCAATCCGATCAAGGCGCCGAATCCGCTGACGGCGACGCTATCCATTTTTCGCAGCAATATGCAGGACAAGATCATGAAGTCGGCAGAGGCGATGCCCGAGTCTAAGTACAGCTACCGGCCGACAAAGGAGGTTCGCTCGTTTGCCGAGATCCTGAATCATGTGGCGGACATCTCCTACATATTGTGTTCCAACGCCAGGGGCGAAGCGAACCCTGATCCGGATGCCGCGAAGGTTTCGAAGCCCGAGATCATGGCCCGGCTCAAAGGCGGATTCGATTACTGCGATGGCGTGTACTCAGGGTTCGCCGATGAGCATCTCAATGACCCGGCGGACTTCTTTGGCGCCAAGACGAACAAGATGTTCATTTTGACGCAAGTGGGGAATCATGACGCCTTGCACTACGGCAATCTTGTTACCTATATGCGCATCAATGGCCTCGTGCCGTCGGGGGGATGGTTTTGATGGTCCCGGGGCTTCCTAAAACGCAGGGTCCGGGCGGGTCCTCCTCATGCCCCCTTTTTGTTCGGACTATCTTTTAACAGGCCCAGCTGTACCAGGCTTTCGGCGGAGGCGATGACGGCTTCTTCGTTGGAGCGGGGAGCCCAGCCGAGGATGCGCTTCGCCTTTTCGTTGGTGGCGCTCTTGGCGACGCCCAGCTCGGGGAGGATGAGCTTGACCGCAGGGTCGCGCAGGGCGGCGAGGCGGAGCAGCATATCGGGGAGCTGGCGGGTCGGCACTCGTTTTGCCGCGTCGCCCATGCGCGCTTTCAGGAGCTTGGCGATATCGAGCATCCACATGTTGTCGCCGGCGACGGCGAGAAAACGTTCGCCCTTGGCGGCGGGATGGGTCATGGCGCGGAGATGAAGGTCGGCGACGTCGCGTACATCGACGATGCCGAAGCTGACTCGCGGGCAGCCGGGCAGGGCGCCGTCCATCAGCTTTTGCACGATGAGGATCGATGGCGAGTAATCCGGGCCGAGGACGGGGCCGAAGACGGCGACCGGGTTGACGACGGAGAGTTCGAGGCTGCCGCCTTCTTTCGCGATTAAGTCCCAGGCAGCGCGTTCGGCGAGGGTCTTTGATTTTGGGTAGGCGGCGATCTCGCGGCTGCTAAGGTCGGACCAGGTGGTTTCGTTGAAGGGCGCGGTCTGCTCGTCGTGGCCGTAGCCGATGGCCGCGAAGGAAGAGGTCATCACGACACGCTTCACTCCAGCATCGCGGCTGGCGCGGAGCACGCGAAGCGCTCCCTCGCGCGCGGGGATGATGAGTTCGTCTTCGTGTTTGGGGGCGTGGGGAGGAATTGGCGACGCCACGTGCAGCACGTAGTCGCATTCGGCGACAGCCTCTTTCCAGCCTGCATCGCCTTCGAGATCGGCGGCGAAGAAGGTGAGACGGTCATTCGACAGGCTGGCCGCATCGACTCCGCCAACTTTGAGCATGGCGCGCACGTCGGGCTCGCGCTTGAGGTTGCGGACGGTCGTGCGTACCTGATGGCCTGCTGCGAGAAGCTGCAGGATGGAATGGACACCGATAAAGCCGGAGCCTCCGGTAACGAGAACTGTGCTCATTGACGCCTTCTTATGCGCGAGATTCCTTGCGATCAATGGATGATTGGGCGCGCCGTTTCGATGCGAAGCTGAGAGCCTGAGTGGTTGGGGTCCAGACTGGTTGCCAACTATTGCCAGTCGTCTTACTCTAAAACGTGAGGATTCCCGAAAATGCCAACCCGAAACATTAACCTCACCGCGGAGTTGGATGACCTAGTTGACGCCAAGATCAAGAGCGGCCAATATGCTAACGCCAGCGAAGTACTTCGCGCTGGACTGCGCGCTTTGGAGGCGGACGAAAGAGAGGATCAAGCTAAGCTGCATGGGCTACGCACGGCTATTCAAGCCGGGATCGATAGCGGCATCGCTGAAGGCGACGTCATCGCGCGAATCCGTGCCCGAATTCGCAGGCGCGCCGAGGTAACCGGCAGAGCCGAATAGTGAGCGGGTATCGCCTTTCCTCGCTGGCCGAGCTCGACCTGGCTGACATCGCCGATTACACGACTGACGTTTGGGGTGAGGAGCAAGCAGAGCTTTACCTGGACAAATTGGCCGCATGCTTCGCTCGTATTGCGATCAGCCCAGCGCTGGGTCGGCGTTGCGACTCTGTTCACCCTGGATTTCGACGGATTGAAGAAGGGAAGCACGTCGTTTTCTACCATCCGAAGAAGCGCGGCGTCTTCATCAGCAGGGTGCTTCATCAGAACATGATTCCCGGCAGGCACGAGATCCTGGAAGAAGGTTCCTAAAGCGGATCGGAAATGAAACCGACTAACCGCCCTCACTAATCACGAAAGAATCTCGTCTCCGGGTAGCGTTGTATTGCCCACGCCAGCCTTCTTCAAAATCTCCATCGCGCGAGGGATGTCCGCCCGAGCGGCCCGTTCGCGAAAATAGCTCTCTGTGCGCATTGCTGCTAGTTTTTCCGCGACCGCGGCATTGACCAACTGATTCAGTGCAACACCTTCTGCTTCGGCCACCTTACGGGCTTCATCGACCAGCGATGGCCGTAAAGAGATTTCTGCTTCGCTCATAAGAGTTTCACCCGATTCAAAACTTCGCCCGGCGACAGGATTTCGATTCCGAAGCGACTCAGTGCTTCGGGGAAATCTCTTCGATTAAAGGTCACGATCGCATTCGCTCCGCCATTGGCAGCCGTCTCTAAAATCATATCGTCATCCGGGTCTCGGAGCATCGGTCTCCACGAGAAGGCCAATCGAATTGGGTCGGAGACGGCGACCACCGAATTCAGGAAATCGTCGATTTCCCGGATCGAAAGTCCGGAAGCCGCCAAATGCTCTGCACGGGTCAGGACCGCTTCATATTCGACTATTAAGGGCACTGAAGCTAGAAGTACGTAACTTCGCTTGAATGCGTGAAGCAAAAGTTGCCGCGAGGCTCCGTTCGGACTGCGTATGGAGGCCACCAGCACCGAAGTATCCAGAACAAGCCGCACCTAGCGAATCATACCTTGCGTGAACGGACCCAATCCAAGTGCTCAGTCGACCAACCCACTTCCCCCAATCGCCGCCGTAAGCTACCGTCATAGTGGAGACTCCACCTCACCTGCATGCGGATCGTTGTCACCACTCGAGCAGTCACTGCCGCTCTCCTTGGCGCGCTTGCGCTGCGGGCGGCTATGCTCAGCGCACAGACCAATCCCAATCCGCCAGCGAGTCCCGACACCACCACGCTCTCTGTACGCTCGAATCTCGTGCTTGTGCCGGCGCTGGTGAAGACCAAGAGCGGCGAAATTGTCTTCGAACTCACCGCCAACGACTTTGTTCTTACCGACAATGGGGTTCCGCAGCCGTTGCGTATGGAGGAAGACAACGATGCGCAACCCATCGCCGTCGTCGTCGTTATGCAGACCGGCGGCCAGGGAGCGGCGCATCTGAACGACTATGCCGGCCTCGCGTCTGTGCTCGACTCGGTGATAGGGAATGTTCCGTATCTGATCGCGGTGGTCGGCTTCGACAGCCGGCCCCACCTCGATCTCGACTCTACTGCAGACAAGGCCGCGGCGGCGACGCTGTCTCCAGATTGAGCGCGGGAGATGGCGGCGCGGCGCTTCTCGATTCGTTGAGCTTTGGCATCAACTTGCTGCGCAAGCAGCCACCAGCCTACCGGCGCGTCCTGTTGCTCTTCAGCGAGACCATCGATCACGGCAGCCAGAGCACCTTTCAGCAAGCCCTGCGCGCCGTCGATGACACTAATACCTCGATCTACAGCTTTGGTTTTTCCAGCGAGAAGCTCGCACTCAAGCACGAGGCCTCCAAAGCGCCTCGTCCCGGAGGAAGCGACTACTCCTCGACACCCTACGGGCCCGGCGGCTGCATGGGGAAGGGCTCCGACCCCGACGCCAATGGCAACCGCGCCGTGCAAGCGCTCGACTGCGCCAGCGATCTGCTGCCGCCGCTAAGGCTGCCCCGCCTGGCGTACATCGCCGCGAGCGATGGATTCAAACGAAACATTCCCGAATCGGTCGCGCAACTTACGGGCGGAGAATACTTCACCCTTAAAACCTCCAAGATGCTCAACCGTGACCTGGTCCAGATTGCCAACGACCTGCCAAACCACTACGTCCTGAGCTTTAGCCCGCAATCGCCCGATCCGGGCTTTCACGTCCTGGAACTCAGACTCAAGGACAGGGCGGACCTCGAAGTCCGGGCCCGAAACGCCTATTGGATCGACGCAGATACCGCGCCGGTTAAGAAGTAACTTGCGCCGTGCACCTCTATTTAACATTTCGCCCGGCCCACTTTCCCCAATCGCTGCCATAAGCTACCGTCATAGTGGAGACTCCATCACTCACCCTTCATGCGGATTGTTTTCACGACCTTTGGCACGCTGGGCGACGTCAATCCGCTGATCGCGCTTGCCCTCGAGATGCGTCGGCGCGGCCATGCCCCCGTTCTTGCTGTGCCGGAGTTGTTTCGGAGCCGGATCGAGCCGCTGGGCATTGGCTTTCACCGCATCCGCCCCGACCAGGACCCGCACGACAGCGCGCTGATCGCCATGATCTATGACATCAAGAAGGGGACTGAGCGGGGGCTGCGCGAGTTTCTCTTTCCGGCCATCCGCGAGAGTTACGAAGACCTGCTCACGGCGGTCAAAGCCGAAGGCGGAGCCGACCTGCTGGTGAGCGGCGAGCTCGCCTACGCGGGGCCGATCGTGGCCGAGGTTACGGGAGTTCCCTGGGTGTCGTATGTGCTGGCGCCGTTTTCGTTCTTTTCTGCCTACGATCCGCCGGTTTTGCCGCCTTATCCAACGCTGGCCAAACTGCAAGCGCTGGTGCCGGGGATGGGCCACCTGATTGCGCGCTTTGCCCGCTTCGTCACGCGCAAGTGGTCGGACCCGATCTACGATCTGCGCGAAGAGCTTGGGCTTCCGCCGGGAAACGACCCGATCTTCGACGCTAAATTTTCGACGGACCTGGTGCTCGCTCTCTTTTCGCAGGTGCTGGGCGAACCCCAGCCTGACTGGCCGGCCTCCACTCGCGTAGCCGGATTTCTCTTCTACGACGGAGATGCCGGCAAGATGGAACTGACGCCGGAGCTTGAGGCGTTCCTCCAGGCCGGCCCGCCTCCGCTGGTCTTCACCCTCGGCTCGGCGGCGGTGCTCGATGCCGGGGACTTTTACGAGCAGAGCGCACTGGCCGCCGAGCAGTTAGGCGAGCGAGCGGTGCTGTTAGTCGGCAACGATCCGCGCAATCTTCCTGCACATAAGGTCCCCGACAGCATCTGCATTGCGGAGTATGCGCCATATTCGGGCCTCTTTCCCCGTGCCTCGCTGATTGTCCACCAGGGCGGAGTGGGCACGACCGCGCAGGCGCTGCGCGCGGGGAAGCCGATGCTGGTCATGCCCTACAGCCACGACCAGCCGGACAACGCGCGGCGCGTACGGCGACTGGGCGTGGCGAAGATCATGCAGCGCGAGCGGTATCGCGCCGACACTGCCGCCAGAGCGATTGGCGAAATGCTCGCCGAGAAGAGATATTGCGAACGGGCCGCGGCCATCGGCGCCCAGGTGCGCGGCGAGGATGGCCTCAGAGAGGCGGCCGACGCTTTGGAATCGCTGGTGCGTACAGCAGCGCAAGCCACGAAAAATGCAGGTTCGTGCAGTTGACTCTAAGTTCTTGCAGGGCAGCAGCGGCCTGAGAACCAATCCTGTCCTGATAGGCGATTTCAGGCGGGGCGTGTGTGGACGCCAGCCTGTTTGCTCCCCGGGTAGGGGGATGATTAGACTTAAGCCCGAACTAGATCGTCCAATTTTAGGCGTTTCACGCAAATTTGAAGGAGGCCGCTTGCGCCTTATCCGGAAATCTCTCGCATCTTCGCTTCTCCCTCTACTGGCCACATGTCTCACCGCTTTCGCGCAGCAGCCGCCTGCACCTAATCCGTTGATCCCTCCGGCACCGCATGCCAAGGAGATCCATCTGAAGCATGTGCTGGTGATCGGCGAGACCAAGGGCTTCGAACATGACTCGGTTCCCGATGCGATGGCAGCGATCTACAACATGGGCCACGAAACCGGCCTGTGGGACACGACCATGCGGACCGACACCGAACTGCTGACCAAGAAGGACCTGGGCAGAAACGCGAAGAACCTGAATTACTTCGACGCGATTGTCTTTGCGAGCACTACGGGCGAGCTCGACATGGACGACAGCCAGAAGGCGGACATGCTCTCGTTCATCAAAGAGGACGGCAAAGGTTTTGTCGGGATTCACGCCGCGCTGGACACCAATTACAAATGGCCGGAATATGGCGAGATGATTGGTGGCTGGTTTGATCAACATCCATGGATGACCTTTAACGCACCCATCGTCAACGAAAGCCCCAGTTCTCCAATCGTGAGCCACTTCCCGCATGAGTTTGTGAAATACGACGAAATCTATCAGCCCAAGGACTGGTCGCGGGACAAGGTCGATGTGCTGCTGAGCCTCGATGCATCGCGGCTCGATTACGCGAACAATCCGCGCATTCATCGCCAGGACCATGACTTCGCCGTGGCCTGGACAAAGATGTACGGCAAAGGGCGCGTCTTCTACTCGACCCTCGGGCATACCGAAGAGGCCTGGGACGATCCTGATATTAAGAAGATGTACTTCGAAGCGATCAAGTGGGTGCTGGGCATGACGGACGCCAGCACGGCGTCGCATCCGAAGGTTGGCCCGTAACGAAGAGCCATGGTTCAGAAAAGCGGGGCTCCGTGTGGGCCCCTTTTCTGTTGATTGGATTAGACGGCGGCGACCCTCGGCTTCGGAGCGAATTTCTTTTTGTAGTAGGCCGTCCAGATGGAGATGGCCGGCACGCCGACGATTGTCGGCCAGAGCCAGACCCACCAAGCGTCGCCGAAGTGCGGCGCGAGATTGACGGCTGAAAACGCGGTCATTGCGGCGATGTAGCTGGCGATCATCCCCTGCAGATGGCGGTACCACCAAAACATCTTCTCGGTAGGCGGCTTGAGAAAGCCGGAGATAGAGTTCATCCCGAGCCGCACGCCGATTGCTCCGAAGACGATGGAGACGATGCTGACGGAGTGGCCCGCGATGGTGACGACTCCCACGCCCATCAGCGCCGGTCTGAGAAAGCCCATCGCGAAGAGCAGGGCGCTAGATGCTACGGTTATCAGGGCTGCCAGCCAATCGAGGGCGAGCGGTTTTGCACCCTTGTAGAGGTCTTTGAGGTAAAGAATGCGGTAGGCCGCGAAGCAGGCATAGAAGCTGAAGACCGCGACCATGGCGAGGAAGAAGATTGGCAGCGCGAAAGACAAGATCAGCGCCGTGACCGCGACCCCGGCCATCGCCCAGAAGTAGATCTTTCCCCAGCGGCGATGGGTCTTGCCTCCCTTGGCGGTGATCAGCGCAACCGGGGCGCAGAGGAAGGCGGTAAAGCCACAGGCTATATGCAGCCCGAGGAGGATTCGCAGGTACATGGGCCAGTTTGGGTGCATCGCCTCGCCTCCAGCTTAGGACACTCGCTTAGAGCTTACGTAAGATCGACGGCCGCGGTTCACGGCGCGCAAACCTGCATAGCCTCGCCCCCGGCGGGCTGCTTTCGGGGTGCATTGATTCTCGGATGAAAGGCGAAGCGGCGCAACTGGCTACGGTTTGCATTTCCGAATCCGCTGCTTGAAGATGGTGACTTTGACAGCGGTCATTATCGACAGGCAGGTTGCTCTCCTATGAAGAAGATTGGAATGGGTCTGGTTGGGCCGGGATTTGTCGCCCGGCATCACATTGACGCGGTGAGACGGCTGGGCAATGTCGATGTGATCGCGATTGCGGGTTCGTCGCAGCATTCGACGGAGCGAAAGGCGCATGAATACAAGGTCGATCGCGCCTACGGAAACTTCGAGGATTTGATCGCCGATCCTGACATCGCGGTCATTCACAACACCACGCCCAACCATCTTCATTTCGCGGTTTCGATGGCTGCGTTCAAGGCGGGGAAGCATGTCATCTCTGACAAGCCGCTGGCGCTCAATTCGACGGAGGGCCGTCAGCTTCGGGATGCCGCGCTGACCTCGGGAGTCGCCCATGCGGTCACCTTCAACTATCGCGGCAATCCGCTAGTGCAGCAGGCGCGGGCGATGGTTGCGAGCGGCGAGACTGGCCCGGTGAGCTTCGTTCACGGCCATTACTTGCAGGACTGGATGGCCGACCCGAACGTCTATTCGTGGCGCTCCGATCCGTCGAAGGGCGGCAACAGCTCCGCGCTTGGAGACATTGGCTCGCATTGGTGCGATATCGCCGAACATGTCTCCGGCTTGCAGATCGATTCCGTGCTCGCGGATCTGACGACGGTGATCCCGGTGCGATACTCGGCTGGGGCATCCGCGGAGGCTTTTGCGAGCACGAGCAAGGCTGATCGGACTGAAGTTCCGGTGACGGCGGAAGACCTGGCTAGCGTCTTGCTGCGTTTTAAGAACGGCAGCCGGGGATGTTTCTCAGTTGGGCAGGTGCTCCCAGGACATAAGAACGATCTGCAACTCGAGGTCAACGGCAGCAAGCTTTCGCTGAAGTGGCTGCAGGAGTATCAGAACGATCTCTGGATCGGGCATCACCGCGAGGCCAACCAGGTTCTGGCCAAGGACCCTTCGCTGCTTGGAGACAAGGCCCGCCCGTATGCGCATCTTCCTGGCGGCCATCAGGAGTCGTGGACGGACGCATTTTTCAATGTGGTCAGCGACGCATATCATTGGATTCGCGAGAAGGGCAGACCCGAAGCGAAGCCGTCGGCGCTGGCTACTTTTGAGGATGGCTATCGGTCGACGTGCCTGGTCGATGCCATGCTGAAGAGCCACGCGCAGGGCAATGTCTGGCAGAAGGTGGAAGTTGCTCCCGCCAATGCAAAATCCTGAGCGACCGTTTCACAATCATTTCTAAAGAGGCGCCATGAACATGCAGATGAAGGTCCGGCTAGCCCTGATGATGTTTCTACAGTTTTTCATCTGGGGCGGCTGGTATGTGACGGTTGTCACCTGGCTAACGGGAACTCTCCACTTCTCTGATCAACAGGCTGCCCTTGTCTCTGGAACGACGGCGATAGGCGCGATTGTTTCGCCGTTTTTTATCGGGCTTATCGCCGACAAGCTGTTCGCGACTCAGAAGGTGCTCGCTCTGCTGCACGGTATCGGAGCGGTAGTTCTCTTTCTGGCTTCGACGCAGTCGGTCTTTGCGCCCCTTTATTCGCTGGTGCTGCTCTATGCCATTGTTTACATGCCGACGCTGGCGCTCACCAACGCCCTTGCCTTTCGGCAGATGACTGACCCAAAGACCGAGTTCGCGCCGATTCGCGTACTGGGAACTCTGGGTTGGATCGTCGCTGGGCTGATCATCAGTACGCTCAAGGTGGAGGCCACAGCAACGCCGATGCGCCTGGCGGCCGGGGCATCGATTGTGCTGGCGATTTATAGCCTGACTTTGCCGCATACTCCGCCGTTGGGGGCTTCGAGCAAGTTCAGCATCAGGAGCATTTTCCCGTCCGAGGTGCTGAATCTTTTTCGCGAGCGGTCTTTTGCCATCTTCGCAATAGCCTCTTTTCTGATCTGCATCCCGTTGCAGTTCTATTACGCCTTTACTAACCCTTTCTTGAATGAGATTGGCGTGCAAAACGCCGCAGGCAAGATGACCTTTGGGCAGATGTCCGAGCTCTTCTGCATGCTGCTTATCCCGTGGTTTTTCCGGCGGCTCGGGGTGAAGTACATGCTGGTTGCAGGCATGTCGGCGTGGGCGCTGCGTTATATATTCTTTGCCTATGGAAACGCCGGTCCAGGAACATGGATGCTGATTGGCGGGATCCTTTTGCACGGTATCTGCTACGACTTTTTCTTTGTTACCGGACAGATTTACATCGACAGAAAATCTTCGGTAGCGTTTCGTGCTGCGGCGCAAGGTACGATTACGCTCATCACTTACGGTGCGGGGATGTTTGTGGGCTCCTGGCTCTCTGGGATGGTCGTCGGCCTGTATGCCCATGCGTCGGCGAGTGGCGTCGTTACCCACGATTGGAAGCCCATTTGGCTGATATCCGCGGGACTGTCGGCGGCGGTGCTGGTGCTCTTCCTGCTGACATTTTCCGGAAAAGAAGCGAATGCAACGATGAGCGGCCGTCCGACGGAGGAGTTGGCTGAGGGCGTTCCGCTGTAAACTGGTCAGTTTCCGGGCGCTACATTTTTGAGCAACGGGTTTCGATAGAAGAGACGGAGAAGCGAATGCATTTTGTATCCAGACGCACTTTCCTCACAACGAGCGCTGCTGCGGCCGCCGCCGCTTCTTTGCCGCGAAAGATCTGGGCGGCGCCGGTGAAATATCCGCTGGGTGTCCAGCTCTACATGGTGGGCGCAGAATTAAAGGCCGACGTGCAACGGGACCCTCAAGAAACTGCGCGCCATCGGCTATCAGCATGTGGAGAGCTTCAGCCTGGTTGGGCTGACTGCGCCGGAGTTTCGCAAGGCGCTCGATGATGCCGATCTGAAGTGCCACAGTTGCCACCTGATGTTTCAGGGAGATGACCTGAGCCCGCTCTTCGCCGAGGCCAATGCCCTTGGCGCGAAGTATGCGGTGAGCTCGATCCTGCTGCCGTTTAACGAACAGATCCAGATGACGGAAATTGTCAGCAAGCTCTCGCAGCTGAAGCTGGACGACTTCAAGCGCATGGCTGCGCAGGCCAACGAGATCGGGCGAAAGGCCAAGGCGGCGGGATTGCAGTATGCGTATCACAACCACAACTTTGAGTTCAAAGACTATGGCGGGCAGACCGGCTACGACCTCATATTGAAGGAAACCGATCCCGAATTGGTGAAGCTGGAACTCGATTGCGGATGGATGACGATTGGCGGACAGGACCCCGTCGCCTACTTCAAGAAATATCCCACGCGGTACCGGCTCTTCCACGCCAAGGACTTCGTTGCGCTGAAGCCGAGCAGCAATTCACTGGACCCGAGCAGTCATCCGGCGATTACGGAAGTCGGCAGCGGCAAGATCAATTGGCCTTCGCTTGTCGCCGCGGCCAAAAGAGCGGGCGTTGAATATTACTACGTCGATCACGATCCGCCATTTGCGGGGAAGACGGCTTTTGAAGCGGCCAAGATCGACTACGATTATTTGCAGCCGATCCTGGGTTGAGTCTTGGTCGGCTACTTCAGCTCTCTCACCCAGATATTGCGGAAGCTGAGCGGTTCGCTCTTGTCGCCGTGGGCCTGCAGCTTGATCGGCGCGCCGTCGAAGGCCTTGTAGAAAGGCTTGCCGATATAGCGCGTCTCCCCCTGCAACTCGAAGTGGTTTTCGACGACCACGCCGTTGAAGAAGACGGTCGCGTAGGCCGGCGATTTCAGCGTGCCGTCGGCGTTGAAGGTGGGTGCGGTCCAGACGATGTCGTAGGTCTCCCAATTTCCGGGGGCCAGGGCGGGGTTGGCCAGCGGGATCGCCTGCTTGTAGAGGCTGCCGGCCATTCCGTTGACGTAGGTCTTGTTGTTGTAGGCGTCGAGCACCTGCAGCTCGTATCCGTCGTCGCCGGGGCCGGTGGAAGCGAGAAAGACTCCGCTGTTGCCGCGCCCCTGGCCGGAGCCGGTGATATCGGCGGGAATCTTCCATTCGACGTGCAGCTGGTAATTCTTAAATTTGCGCTTGGTCTCGATGTTGCCGACGCCCTTGGCCTTGCTGACGGTCAAGATGCCGTCGGCGACGGTCCACTGGGCCGGTGTCTGGTCCTGGGCCGAGACCCATTCGTCGAGGTTTTTTCCATCGAAGAGAATGATTGCGTCGGATGGTGCAGCTCCGCAGGTTGCGCCCGGGGTGACGACGGCGGGAATAGGCTCCCAAACCTCGGTGTCTTCCGGTTTGGGCTTTGGAGCGGTGCTCGCCTCCTGCGCGCAAGAGCGGGTGCGGCCAGTGATGCAAGCAGGACGAGCGAGAGAGGTGAAATTGTTTTCAGCAGTTTCATCGGTGTATGGACTCCGGAGTAGGGATACGCGCGAAAGCTGTTCGCAAAGCAAGGAATATATTAGCGCCAATGCGCGCGGTTCGCTGATGTGAGACGGCGATTGGAGTTACACTCGATGATTTGAGAGGGAATTGTGCATAGACTGAATCGCAGAACATTTCTACAAGGTGCAAGTATCGCCGCCGCAGAAACATTTGCCGGAGGCAAGATGCATATGCTGGCCGCTGTTCACTCTGAACAGGCCCCGGCAGCTCCGGTCGCAGCCAATGACAACATTCAGATCGCCCTGATCGGCGCGGGCGGGCAGGGGATGGGCGATACCAAGGTCGCGCTCGAGGTCCCCGGCGTGAAGCTGGTCGCCGTTGCGGACTGCTATGACGGCAGGCTCGCACACAGCAAAGAGCTCTGGGGCGCGGACATTTTCACTACGCGGGACTATCGCGAGATACTGGCCCGCAAAGACGTTGACGCGGTGATCATTGGAACCCCCGACCATTGGCATAAACAAGCCTCGATCGACGCGATGAAGGCGGGAAAAGACGTCTATTGCGAGAAGCCGATGATCCATCTCTACTCGGACGGGCCGGAGATGATCGCGACCTCGCGCGAGACCAAGCGCATCCTGCAGGTCGGCAGCCAGCGCGTCAGCTCGATCATCTATGCGAAGGCCAAAGAGCTGCTCGCCTCGGGCGCGATCGGCGAGCTCAACATGGTCACCGCGCACTGGGACCGCAACTCGTCGATCGGCGCGTGGAACTATACCGTCCCGCTGGACGCCTCGACCGAGACCTGCGACTGGACGCGTTTTCTCGGCACCGCGCCGCAGATTCCTTTCAACGCGGAACAGTTCTTCCAGTGGCGTAAGTGGAAGGCCTATGGCAGCGGCGTCGCCGGCGATCTTTTTGTGCATCTCTTCAGCGGCACGCACTTCATTACGAACTCGATAGGGCCTTCGCGGGGAATGGCGACTGGCGGGCTGCGTTTCTGGAAGGATGGGCGGAACGTTCCCGATGTGATGGTGGCGCTCTTCGATTATCCTGACTTTAACCTCGACCTTCGCGTGAACTTCGTCGATGGAGGGTCGGAGAGTGAAGGGCTGCTCTTCAGCGGTTCCGAAGGGCAGATGGAGATTGGCGGCAACGGAGTGACCGTGAGCCGCACGCCGCGCGAAAAGGCCCCCGGCTACACGATCGGCACCTTTACCGATGCGATGCAGAAGCAAATCCTCGCGGAATACAACGCCAAATACCCGCCGATCCACTTTGAGGGAGCGCCGCCAGCGGCGACCGAGAGATACCAGGCGCCCCCTGGATACAGCGACAGCTATGACCACTTCCACAACTTCTTTAACGCGGTAAGAACGAGGCAGCCGGTGGTCGAAGACGCGGTTTTCGGTTATCGAGCGGCTGGAGCGGCGCTGCTTAGCAACCTGAGTTATGAGAAGGGAACGATCGTGAAGTGGGACCCCGAGGCGATGAAGCTGCTTTAAGCGCAGCCATGTGCATATCAAGATCGGGCGTCAAGATTAGCGCCGCCACCATTTAGTCTGGTTGAACATCCTGTGATGTTCGAGTGAGACTGTCGTTCGGCTTGACACTTCCACCCGGCTTGTCTTTGCTCCCGAGCCCGGCTTTTGAAAAGAGAACTATGACGGATAGCTATCGGATTGCGATTGTTGGCGCGGGGAGCCTGCGCGGCAAGGAACTGAATGAGGCGCTGGGCGAGTCGGCCTTTGGTGCAGCGGATTTTGTGCTGCTCGACGATGAGAGTTCGCTGGGAAAGATCGAGGCGGTGGGAGACGAGGTGACGGTGGTGCAGGTCGTCGATCCTCAGTCGTTCGATCGGGCGGACTTTGTTTTCTTCGCCGGCGATGAAGAGAACACGCGCAAGCACTGGAAGAGTGCGGCGCGCTCAGGCGCGAGCATTCTGGACCTTACTTATGCGCTGGAGGGCGAGCCGGATGTTCTGGTGCGCGCGCCGTGGGTTAGGGAAGAGCTGAATGGGCAGTCTTCGGGGAAGACCAACCCCGACTTGAAGACTCCGGCGATCGTGCCGGCGCATCCGGCGGCGGTTGCTCTGGCGTTGTTGCTGCTGCGGGTGAAGAAGGTGGGCGCGGTATCGAGTGCGTGGGCGACGGTGCTGGAGCCGGCGACCGAGCACGGGCGCGCGGCGATGGATGAGCTGCATCAGCAGACGATCAGCCTGCTGTCGTTCCAGAGCATACCGAAGGAGAACTACGACGCGCAGGTGGCGTTCAATCTGCTTCCTGTCTTAGGTGAGGCGGCGAAGGTCAACCTGGGCGCCACCGAGGCGCGGATTCGACGGCATTATGGGCTGTTATCGGGCGGGAAATTGCCGCAGGTGAATGTGCAGCTGATTCATGCTCCGGTTTTTCATGGTTATGGAATTTCGCTGGGCGTGGAACTGGAGCAGCCGGCTTCTCTCGAAGAGCTGGAAGCGGCGCTGACCGGCGAGCATGTGGATGTGGTGCTGGGTGATGCCGATGCGCCGAGCAACCTGAGCACGGCCGGCGAAGAGGACATCATGGTGCGGATTCGCAGCGAAGAGGGTGGGCAGCGTTTCTGGATATGGGCGGCGGCGGACAACCTGAAGCTCTCTGCGTTGAATGCTGTAGCGTGCGCGCTGGAATTGCGGAGATTGCGTCCGCAGGGAACGGTGCAGTAGTTTTTTCCTTTTCACCTACAGTCCCTTAAAGAGGCCTCCATCGACTAAGAGCGTTTGTCCGGTGATGTAGCTGGCTCGCTCCGACGCGAGCCAGACGATGGCGTCGGCTACCTCGTCGGGGTGGGCGAGGCGCTGGAGCGGCACGTCGGCGGCGAGTTTCGCTGCGTAATCTTCGTTGCCGATGCCGAGATCGCCGGCGCGTTTCTGGATGAGGTGGTTGAGGCGTTCGGTTGCGGTGTAGCCGGGGGCGACGTTGTTGACGGTGATGCCGTCTTTTCCGAACTCATTCGAGAGGCTCTTGACCAGGCCGAGGACCCCGGCGCGAATGGCGTTGGAGTAGATGAGGTCGGAGACGGGCTGACGTACGGAGACCGAGGTGATGGTCACGATGCGTCCCCACTTTTGGCGCTGCATCCAGGGCATGACGGCGCGGGCGAAGTGGACGACGCTCATGAAGTTCAGCTCGACGGCGCGATGCCATTCCTCCGTGGTGGTGGCGAGAAACATCTTCGATGGCGGGCCCCCGGCGTTGGTGACGCAGACGTCTACAGAGCCGAACTTATCCGCGACGTGCTCGACGAATCTCTGGACGGCGGCTTCGTCGGTGACGTCCAGGGCTGCGGTGATGACCTGGGTGGTGTGGCGCTGGCGGATCTCTTCGGCGGCGGCGTTGAGCTTGGCTTCATCCCGGGAGCACATCGCGACCCAGGCACCCTCGGCGGCGAACTTGTCGGCTGCGGCGCGGGCGATGCCTTCGCTGGAGGCGGCGACGATGACGCTGCGGTTCTTGAGGCCTAAGTCCATATTGGGACTAGTGTAGAGGATTCTTTGGTGGTGTTGGACCTCTGACAGCACTGGCGTGAACCCTTTTGTTGAGGCAGTTTAGAGTTTGACGGTGTTTGCCGCGAGGAGGAGAAGGGGAGATGAGTGACGGACGCGAAGAGCGCGAGGAGCGAGAGAAGCGCCGTGAACAGGAAGAGCGAGAGAACCGGGAAGACCGGCTCGACCGCGATCGCGTGGATGAATGTGAGCCGGAGCGGGGTGGCTCTTGAGGGCTGGGTGGAGTGCGTTTTCGAAGAGAGCTTGATCCTCACACTCAAGCCCACAGAGGCTTGAATGGGTAAGCAGCACAGCTACCAAGACTTGTCTGGAAGGTCCAATTGAAAGCGATCAGGGAGTTCTGACAGAGTTTGCCTGACCCTGGATAGAGGGTGATCGGGGAATTCGGAGTCGTATGATGGGTCGTCGGAGATCGATCGCAGAACGCTCCGGTCGACCTCGCAAAAGCTGGCGTCGTAGGGGTCTTGGCACCAGGTGCGCTCGTAGTCCTCGACCTTTAGCTTGCCGGTCTGGATGAGTTCCGAGGTGACGGTGGCTTCGCGTACACCGGTTGTGCCGCGTTCCCCGGCTACGATCGTCCAGATAAGCGCGTCTTCGGCTGCAGGGAAGATGAAGATACCCGTGTAGACGTAAGCGGGCATTTGCAGCCGTTTGTAGATCAACCGCATTGAGCTGCTCGTCGCATAAGGTACGCCGCTTGCCTCGATGAGTCCGGCTTCTGCACTGGTGGCGAGATCGCGCGCCCACAGCCGCAATTCGTTTTCGTTTTGAACAACTTCATCGAGCCAAGGCCGGGATTCGATCGAGGCGAGCGAAAGGACGGCGCCGTCAGGACCTCGCCATGCCCGCATCTTCTCGGTTGGAGCCTCTTCCTGCCATCCAGGCATGCTGAGGCTGACCTGCTGGTGCAGGACTGGCGGTGTTGGGGGCGCGGGTTTAGGCAGTAGCCTTCTCCACCAGGACATGGAGTTCTCTTTCTAATATTTAACTGATCATTGCCGTTTCAGAATCGGCACGAAGTCGATTCTGAATCCGAGACGGCAAGTACAAAGCTATTTGCGCAGATAGGCGTCGTCGCGGTCGATCCAGTCCTGGCGGGGTGGGTTGAAGATGTCGAGGTCGACGGTGTCTTCCAGGGCGTGGGCCTCGTGGGGGAGATTTGGCGGGATGCAGAGGACTTCGCCGGCGCGCACGGTGATTTCCTTGTCTCCGGTTTCGGTGTTAAGGATGAATTTGAGCGCGCCCTCGAGAATGTAGCTGACCTGTTCGTTGTGATGTTGATGGAGGGGGACGACGGCTCCCTGCTTGAGCAGGACGCGGGCGATCATGATATTGGTCCCAACGAGGAACTGGCGGCCGATGAGAGGGTTGAGCTGTTCGATGGGGATGGCGTCCCAGTTGGTGTGGGAGAGCTGGTGGGTGAGGGCGGTCTGATCAGTTGCGCTCATGGGCTGGCTCCTTGAGATGCGTCTTTATCATGGTACCGGGAGCCGTGGATGTGTAGATCGCGATCCCAGTCGAGCTAGATGCGGCGGCCGGCTAGAGCGGCAGAACCGTCTTGCGGTATTCGTCGTCGAGGGCTTTCCAGGCCTCATTGATCGTCTTCAATGCAGCGGGGTCGTCTCGGTCGATCAAATACAGGTCAGCTTTCAAGGCCCTGTATTTGTCGTTGTAGGTGTAGTGGCCCTTGTATTTCACGCCGGGTTGAAGCCAGGTGTCGATGGTGGTTCCGATGGCGACAAGCAATGAAAGCAGCGGGGCATTTTGTTCGAGCGCGTGGAGACCCTTGGCCGCTGCGCAGGCGGAGAGCACGATCAGTAGGACGCGGAGGCCGTAATACAGTACACCGAACCAGAAGGCACGCTTGCCGCTGAAATAAATGCAGTCGGTCAAAATGGCGTCAATTACGTCAAAGGGCTTCTTCGCGTTAAATCCCTCAGGAGTTGGCCTGACGAACATTGATGAACTGCTGACCTTCATCTATCTTCCTCGCAACATTATGCAGGGAAGTCTAATGAGGAACCTTCGTGGTTGCAATCATAAAGAGGGTGAGGGAGAAGGCCGAAGAGTTGCTGCCCCGACCTCCGGCTATTCGGCCATCCTTCGACCCATTGACTTGGATTTGACAAATCATCACGCTCGTTTCTATTGTTCCCATAAGGCATTTATGGGAACGATGACGGAAACGGGCGAATTGATTCAAGGGACGCTGGAGATGCTGGTCCTCAAGGCTCTGCAGCGCGGGCCGCTTCACGGCTACAGCGTGGCGGAGTGGATTCAACAAACCTCACAACAGATGTTGAGGGTCGAGGAGGGCGCACTCTATCCTGCGCTGCACCGCATGGAATTGCGCGGGCTGCTGAAGTCCAAATGGGGCACCTCGGAGAATAATCGCCGGGCAAAGTTCTATGCATTGACATTGGAAGGCCAGAAGCGGCTTGATGCCGAATCACAGCGCTGGGCGCGGCTCTCGTCGGCGGTCGCATTTGTTATGCAAGCTACCTAATGGGTGTAAAGCGAGGTCAACTATGGCTCAGAATCTGCATGAATTTCGACTTCGATTGAAGGCGCTCTTTCAGAAGAGACGCATGGATCGCGACATGGCCGAGGAGCTTGAGTTTCACCAGGCGATGCTCGAGAGCAAGCTGTTGAAGCAGGGTGCATCACAGGCGGAGGCCGCCGCCGCGACCCGGCGCGCCTTTGGCAATGCGGGCCGATGGCAGGAACGCCTAAGGGAGTTATGGCAGTTTCGCAGTCTTGAGAATCTTGGGCGGGACGTGAGTTTTTCTGCGCGCGTGCTTCGCAAGTCACCCGGCTTTACGACTGTGGCGCTGTTGACGCTTGCGCTTGGCGTGGGCGCAAACACGACTGTCTTCTCGATGATTAATGGGTTGCTGTTGCGTCCACTTGCAGTGCCGGAGAGCGATCGCCTGGTTGTGATCGGCGTGAACATGGGGCGGCCGTCCGTTAACTACAGCTTTTCTGAGCCTCTTTTTCGCGGCCTGGAGCAGAAACGCGAAGTGTTCTCTGAGGTGTTCGCCTTCCACAATTCGACGCTGCAGGTAAAAGGCGGCGACGGGAACGAGAATGAGTCGGGGCAGCTGGTGAGCGGCGACTTTTTTAAAGCGCTCAAGACAGCGCCTTTGTTGGGACGGACGCTCACAGCGGCGGATGATCGCAAAGGTGGCGACCCGGCGGGTTTTGGCGTGGTGATCAGCGAGGCGTTTTGGCAGCGCCGGTTTGATCGATCGCCAAATGTGATCGGGCAGAAGCTGCAGATCGACAACACGGACTTCACGGTGGTTGGGGTGATGCCTGAGTCGTTTTTAGGAGCGGACCCTTTGCAGCGGCCCGATCTTTTCATTCCCTTGGCAACAGAGCCGGTGATCAATGGCATGCGCAGCATGACGACCGTGGGAGTGCATGCATGGTGGCTGACCGTGATGGGCCGTCTGCAACCGGGAGCGACACTCGAGCAGGCGAATGCGCAGGTTGGGTCGATCAGCAGTGCGGTGTTTCACCAGGTACCGAGCGACGCGCGATGGATGGCGCAAATGGAGAAGGGCCATTCTCATTTCGTGGCCGAAAATGGATCGGCGGGATTTACTTATGTCCGAATGGATTTTCGCAAGCCGCTGACTGCGGTGTTTGCGATGTGCGGAGGCATTTTGCTGCTAGCGTGCCTGAACCTGGCAAGCTTGCTGATGGCGCGCGGAGCAGCGCGGCAGAACGAATTGGCGACCCGACTGGCGCTGGGGGCGACGCGGCGCAGGCTGGTGCAGCAATTGCTTATAGAGAGCTTGCTGATCGCGCTCACGGGAACTGCTTTGGGTCTGGCGATTTCTCCTCTGGTGAGCAGGTCTCTGGCGGCGGTGCTGTTGGGTGGCCAGTTTGAAATGCATGTGGATACTTCATTGGATATCCGCGTCTTCGCCTTTGCAGCGATCACGGCGATCGTGGCGACTCTGCTCGTTGGACTTGTTCCGGCACTGCAGGCAACATCGGGCAGGCTGAACGACCACATCAAGGGTGGGCAACACACTACGCAGGCGCATGAGCGAAAGAGCCTGCTGCCGCGGATTATGATGGCGGGCGAGGTTGCGCTGGCGCTTATGCTGGTTGTCGGCGCAGGGCTGCTTGCTTCGAGCCTGGTGCGGCTTTATATGTCTGGGGCTGGGTTTGATCCTAACGGCATCCAGAACATCTCGTTCAGCATGGATAAAGAGCCGCTCAAGAGTGAGGCTCTTATGCAGTTCTACCAGAAGTTGGGCGAGGGTCTTCGCCATCAGCCGGGCGTCACGAACGTGAGCTTTGCTCGCATTGTTCCGTTCACACACTTCACGTGGGACGAGGACCTCTCGGCGAGAGGGGGTAAAGGGCAGGACGTTTACCACAACAGCATTGGGCCGGATTACTTCCGCACTATGCGTATTCCACTTCTGGCCGGCCGCGATTTCAGCTGGGGCGATACGCCATCATCGGGCCTCAAGATCATCCTGAATCAGAGCGCGGTGAAGGTGCTTTTCTCAGATGGTAATCCGCTTGGGCAGATTGTCACCAAGGAGGAGGGGAAGACTAAGACCCACTACGAAGTGGTGGGCGTGGTAGGGGATGCGAAATACGAGAACCTTCGGGAACCTGCGCCGCCGGCGGGATATATTTCGATGACCCAGGATGACGCTCAAATGGGGACATCGTACTACGCTGTAGTGCGTACGAGCGGGGCGCCTGGTTCGCTTGCGGAGGCGGCGCGTTCTATTGCCAAGGGTCTGGATGCGGGAATACCGGCCCCGGTGCTGACATCGATGTCGGACACTGTCGACAACTCTCTCAGCACCGAGCGCTTGATGGCGATGCTCGCGGTCTTTTTCGCCGTCTGTGCGCTGGTCGTCACCGCTGTGGGGCTCTATGGCACGCTCGCCTACGCGACGGCCAGGCGCACCAGCGAGATCGGGATTCGTATGGCGCTGGGTGCGCGGCGAGCGCAGGTGGTGGCGATGGTCTTTCGCCAGAACGCGAGCATTGCGCTGGCTGGAACAATAGCGGGCCTGATTGCGGCGTTGCTGGCTTCGCGGGCGCTGGCGAGCTTTCTTTATGGCGTGTCGGCGCGCGACCCCTGGGTGTTCGCGGGTTCTATCCTGACGCTGGCGCTGATTGCCAGTGCTGCTTCGCTACTTCCGGCGCTCCGCTCGGCGCGGATTAATCCGATTACTGCGATTCGCTGCGAGTAAGAAATCTTGCACGCTGGATCGGGCCTGCGGACTCAGTGTCCGGAAGCCTGATGGGTGAGGCGTTCCATGAGGATGGCGTTGCGCTTGGCTTGTTTGGGCAGGGAGTCGAGGTAGGCGGTTTCTCCTTCGGCGTGGTAGCCCTCGCCGAGGATTCCGACTCCGACGATGCCGGGGATGTAGGGGGCGACGAAGGAGATGTCGCCTGCTCCGCGGGTCATGGGGCCGCCTTCGACAACTGGGCCGAGGCCTAGCGCCAAGCTGACATTATTCCACTCATTGAGAAGCTTTTCTCCGGCCGTCGTTCGGGCCATGGCTGGGTAGCCTTCGTTGAACGTGATGGTTGCTCCGGTCTTGGGGAGATGGGCGGCGACGATGGCGCTCATCTTTGCTTCGACGCGCTTGGTCTGCTCGTCGTCGAGGGTGCGGAGGTCTCCGGTGGCGATGGCCGTGGGCGCGATGACGTTGGCTTTGCCGGTGGCTTAGCCTCCGGTGTTGTCGTGGTTGATCTCGGCGGTTGCGCCGCCGAGGATGAGGCCGACGTTGTAGGTGAGGCCCTCTTCGGGGAGTTGCTGGCGGAAGGCGTCGAGGATGCGGGCGAGCTCGTAGATGGCCCCGTAGCCGAGGCGGTCGCCGAAGACCTGCGAGGAGTGGCCGCTGAGTCCGCTGGCCTCGATGTGCCAGGTGGTGGAGCTGCGGCGGGCGATGCTGACGGTGTCCTTCGCGTTGAGGCGGACGCTGGGCTCGAATTCGAGGGCGACGTCACTTTGCCTGGCGGCTTCGACGAGGTCTCGGCGGGCGAAGGTCATAGGATCGCCGATACGCTCTTCGTCCCCGCTTAGGACGATACGGATCTCGGTGTGGTCGAGGACTCCCGCTTCCTGCATGGCGCGGAGCGCGGCGAGCATGACGACGAGTCCGCCCTTCATGTCGGCGACGCCGGGGCCGGTGGCGATCTCGCCGTCAGGATTGGCGGCGGTGTTGGGGACGAGGGCGTATTTCTGGAAGGTGCTGGTGGGCTCGAAGACAGTGTCCATGTGGCCGATGAGAAGGAGCTTTTTGCCACATTGGCCATTGCCGGCAGGACAGAGATGTTCGGCTTCGAGACTGCCGGCGCGGTTGGTCTGGGATTGCATGGGGACCCAGCGGACTTTGAAGCCGAGGGCTTCGAATTTTGGGATGAGGACGTCTTTGACGGCTTCGACTCCGGCGAAGTGCATGGTTCCGCTGTTGATGTCGACGAGTTGCTGGAGGAGGGCGAGGTCGGCGTCGGTGTGCTGGTCGATCGAGTGGACCATCTTTGCTTCGGTAGCGGATAGGGATGGAGTGGGCGAGGTCTGAGCGACCGCGGGGATGGCGACAGACAGGAACACATAGAGAAGTCGGTTCATGCGCGGCATTGGTGTGAATTCTAGAGCATTGCGAGGGGGTGGAGAGTTCCACATCTCAAGATCGACACCCTTCGAGAAGCTCAGGGCGGGTTGTAGGGCACTCGCCTTGGCGGAAGTTCTGGGACTTTTGCGCCTCCCACTCAAGCCAACTTCAGGCTTGAATGGGCCACCAAAGCATGTCGTTGAGTTCAGTATTCGGTGCAGAGGAGGCGGAGCGGGGGTTCGTCTTCGAGGATTTCGGGATAGCGTCCGAGAGGGTCGTAGAAGAAATTGTCGGTGGCGTCGTCGTTGGTCGAGGAGACCTCTCCAATGAGCGCGTCGCCGTCGATGGCGTGGAAGGCGTGGTAAAGGAATGGCGGGAGGGTGATGGATTCCCCGGGGCCGAGAGTGATTGTGCCGCCGGCTTCGACGTGGCGGGCGATTCCGTCGCAGATCACGGTGACCGGGGTGTCGGCGAATTGAGCAACTTTGTTGGAGTTGGTTGGGGTCGAGGCGTAGAGCTGAACGACCAGGCGGCCGGTGCGGGCGCTGCCGCGGTTGATGATGTCTTCGGTCTTGATGGCGTGATAGTGGAAAGGCGTTAACTGGTGGTCGCGGACGTGCATGATTTTTTCGGCGTAGGGTTTGGCTGTTTCTGGTTGAGACGAGTGTCCGTTGCGAAGCGTGAACAGGGTGAGGCCGCGCGCCTCGAAGTTGCCGGAGTTGAAGTCGGTGACGTCCCATCCAAGATGCTGGACGCGGAGTTCCGTCGCCTCATCGCCGATGTGTTGCCAGTATTCGGGCGCCCGGCATGCGAAGGGTGGAAGCGCGAAATGGTTGGTTCCGAAGAAGGCTGCGGTTTCGGCGATGTATCGATTGATCTCGGAGCGTTTCATGCTTATCTACCGCGTGACGCGAGGCTATGCCTCTGTGGATGATGTTTGGGTTGCGGCCGGGCCTGCAGCGGACGCCGCCGCTGCGGCTGCGCGACGGGCTTTTGAGCCTCGATCGCTGCCCGGCTTCGCTCCCTTTTTTGCGGGGCGGTCTTCGAGATAGGTTTGGAGAAGATCGAGAGTCTCCTGGGTGCGTTGCTGGAGCAGCGCGCTGGCTCGTTCGATGTTGGGGACGCAGGGGAGGTTCGTTCCCGGCGCAGGGCATTGGGCGCAGGCTTCGAGAAAGCACATCTGATCGAAGTAGTTCATGAAGGCGACCTCGGCCTGGATCAGATTGGAGAGCGCGTCCTGGGTCTTGTCGATCGGGCCGAGCATGAAGAGGGCCACGAAGCTGGCAGCGCCGAGTCCGGCGAAAGTGGCGGTGAAGGTGAGGTTGTGAGAGCGGGCGCCGTAGATGGCGGCGAAGAGGAAGAGTCCCACGCCCATGCAAAACATGATCGCGTTCATCAGGGTAATGAGCTGGTAGGTGAGCTTGGCGTTGTTGAGGGTGCTTTTCAGGAGGCTGAGGGTGAAGTCTCCCATCTCCCTTTGCCGTGATTTGACGTCGGGATCCATGGGCGTGTTTGGGGGAAATGGCGGAAGAAGATTCGGGTTCGCTGACGGCGATCCCGATTTATCGAATGCAGCGCGGGCCTCGGCGATCTCTGCGTCATCGAGGACGTAGCCGTTGTTTTCGATCGCCTGCTGGAAGTTTTCCATGAGCTGGCCGACAAATTTGGTATCGACCGCGATACGGCTTACTACCTCATTCAGATCCTTCTCACTCATGGGTGATTCCTTTTGAATTATTCGGGGCAGTCTTGATCTCGATCAAAGAATATTCACCGCAGCAATCATTTGCTGGACCGCCGGCAGATAGTAATCGAATCGCTCGGCGCGGGCGGTGTAGGAGAACATATAGCCGCGTGTGCCTTTGACGGCGAAGATCGTAAAGACTTTTCCCGAGACCATGAATTGCGGATTGAGCGAGCCGACGTAGACGAGCTGGCGGGCGGGAATGGCGCTGAGACTGGCGGGTGTCGAGGAGACCACCTGGAATTGACCTTGGGCGCCGCTCATTCCGAATTGCACGAAGGCATCGAGGGCGATGGGGAGAAGCAGCGGCTGAATGGTGAAGAGCACATTCTCGCGGAAGGGGCTCTGGGCACTCTCAAAGGGGGCCATGAAGGCGGCTGCGAAAGCAGCGGGAGTTGCTTCATCGTTCTTTTGCCAGGTGGAGGGATAACTCAGCACGAGTCCGAGATCGGCGTTGCGGTAGATCAGGAAGGTACCCGGCGCAGCGGGAATCATGGCGCGCTCCGATAGAGGAGTTGCTTACGGACGGTGAGTCTACCATACGGCAGGCTACTCGTACTTCAGCGACTCGACGGGATCCATCTGGGCGGCGCGGTTGGCGGGCAGGGTGCCGAAGATGACCCCGACGAGCGTGGAGGTGACGAGCGCAATCACCACCGACCACCAGGAAAATCCGATGTGGTAATCGGTGAGCAGATCGATCGCTATGGGCACGGCTATTCCGAAGAGCGCGCCGATGGTGCCGCCAATCAGCGATATGAAGACCGCTTCAATCAGGAATTGGAGCTTGATCTCACGGGCGGTCGCGCCGAGCGCTTTGCGAATGCCGATCTCGCGGATTCGGGAGCGAACCGTCGCCAGCATGATGTTCATGATGCCGACGCCGCCTACCGCGAGGGTCACGGTGGAGACGAGCAACAAAATCACGGTGAGAGCATTGGTGACCTGATTGGCGACGTCGAGCACTCCGGTCAGGGTCTCGGTTTTGTAGACGGAGTTCCGGTTGTGCCGGGACGAGACGACGCGCACGATTTCCTTGGCCGCGTCCTCCACGTCGTTCTGGTCGCGGACGGAGAAGAATATCTGCTTTACGAAGTCGGTGCCGTTGAAGTATCTACCTACGGAATAGGGGATGAGCACCGTCTCGGTGTCGATCTCGGTGGACCCCATGGTATCGATACTCTCTTTGAAGGTGCCGATGATGGTGAAGGGGATGGACCGGAGGGCAAGGCTCTGATTGATGGCGCCCTCGACGCTGCCATAGCGGGCGCGGGCGAAGGGCTCGGTGACGACGGCGACCTTCTGGTGCGTCTCTTCGTCCTGCTCGTCAAAGAAGCGGCCGTTGGTGACGATGAGATTGCGCACCTGGCGGTACTCAGGGCTGACTCCGAGAACGAGAACGTCCTTGAGTATGCCTCCGGGATAGCTGATGCGGTCGTGCATCTCGAGCATGGGAGAAGAGGCGGCGATGGCGGGCACCTGCTGCATGACCGCCAACTCGTCGTCGCGAGTGAGGAAGTCATTGCGGGTGTCGGTGATGGCGCCGACGCCGCCGCCGGCATATTCGAGCTCGACCATGTTGGTGCCGACGCCCTGGATCGCCTTGAGGACGTATTGCTTGCCGGTGAGACCGATGGTTACGACGAGAATCAGCGAGGCCGACCCGATCACCATACCGAGCGCGGTGAGCGCAAAGCGCACCTTGCTGGCGCGGAAGCTGTCGAGAGCGAGCAATACAATCTCGCTCAGCACCATGGTCCGCTTGGCGCTGTCGAGAGTGACCTGGAAGGAGCGCCGGTGATGAGGGTGCGGAGCCGTAGTCTGGGTTTCGTGGACGGTTTCCCGAACTGGCGGATGGGTCAGTGACATAAGTTCAATGGCCCACATTCATGGCCATAAGCTATGGATGCGGGAGGCGCGAAAGGGCTTCAACCTCGCATCGGCTGAACTCCAGTCTAATGCTTAACCCGGTGCGCGAGGATCAGGCCTGGGTTTGAAACTGGATTTCGAGCATGGTGCAATCGTCGTTGGCCGGAGCGAGTCCACAGAAATGCTGGACGCGCTCGAAGACGGCCTCGAGCGAATTGCTGCAAACCGCGGCTTCCTCGAGTCGTGCGTCGCCAAAGAACTCGCCGGTGACGTTCTCCGCTTCGGTGACGCCGTCGGTGACGAGCAGGATGCGCGAGCCGGGCTCGACGAGAACAGTGTCGCTGCGGAACTCGGCTTCTTCGATCAGGCCCACGGGAAGATTGGAGGTGTGGAGATACTTCACCCCGGAAGGCGAGCAGAGCAGGGGATGGATGTGGCCGCAGTTGATGTAGTCGAGCACGCCGTTCCGGCTGAGCTTGAGGATGACCATGGTGGCATACTTGCCGACGTCCTTGGCGCAGATGTAATGGTTGGCGACTTCTGCGATGGATTGCAGCGGCTGGCCGGCGAGCAGTTGCGAGTAGACCATGCCTTGCAGGGTCGAGGCGAGAATGGCGGCTGAGACTCCCTTGCCGGAGACGTCGGCGAGCACCAGGGAGAGGCTGTTGTCGTCGGCGACGACGTCAAAGAAATCTCCGCCAATCTCTTTGCATGGAATGGAACGGGCGGCGATCTGGGCGTAAGGCAGCGCGGGAATCTTCACCGTCATCAGGTTCTGCTGGATGGAGGCGGCGATGTTGAGCTCTTCGCGATAACGGCGGGCGTGTTCCTCGGCGATGGCCAACTGGGCGTTATCGATAAGCGCCGCGGCCTCGGTTGCGATGGTCTTTAGCAGGTCGTTGTCGACCTCGGTGAGCTTTCCCGGATTGAGGCGGCTATCGAGATAGAGAACGCCGAGAATCTCTCCGGAGGAGACGCCGTCGGAATCGCCGGGGGTGCGGGCGGTTTCGGTGCGCCGCCGGCGCAGCGGGATGCAGATCACAGTGCGGATGCTCTGCGCGACCATGCTGTCAGAGCGCGCGCCGGATTCAGCGGTAAGCGTGTCGGTGATCATGTACTCGCCCGCGGTCCGGGTGGCCTGCTGAATGGCGGTGCGGGACAGCGTGGAATCGTCGGCCAGGACCTCTCCTGTCGAGGAGCGGCCGACGGCGAGATTCAAATTTCCGGCTTCGTCGACGAGAAAGACGTAGCCGCGCTCGACCTTGGTGAGCTGGAGGGTGGTTTCGACGAGCGAGGCGAGGATCTGGTCGACGGCGCCGACGGTATTGAGCTTGCGCGCCGCCTCGAGGAACCAGCGCAGCTTTTCGAGATCGGAGTTGGGCGAGGAGATGGACTGAATCTGGCCGAGCAGGTCGCGGATGGTGGAATGGCTGCCGCCAACCTGGGAGTCGAAGCGGAGCACCGGGCCGTCGACGGAGCCGAAATGGATCGCGTCGTTGGTCGAAAGACGTTGCCGGTCGACGCGCATGCCATTGACAAAGGTGCCGTGGCGGCTGGCCATGTCGACGACAAAGAAGGCGCCGTCTTCAAAGACGATCTCGGCGTGCTTGCGGGAGACGTAAGGGTGGGAGAGCACCAGGTCGCGGTCCGGCGCGCGACCGACGGTAAATGGGCTGGCGGTGATCACGATCGCGGTTTCGATCGAGCCGTCTACCAGGATCACGGGTGTTTTCGGCAGACTTAGTGACATGCCAGTCCTTCCAGGAGCGGGTTCTCCCTCCACGGCGGGGTTGATCGGGCTTCGAACCGGAAACCGCAACCGAGGAACGCCAGTGTGTCTCGCTTCGCTGCTAAGTATACACAGCGATGAGGGCTAGTCCGCTGAGCGGGGGTCGGGTCGACCGGTGAGCAGCGATGTCGCCCTTATGCGCTGCTCGTGGGAAGTTCGGAGGTCTTCAGTTCTGTTTTGGGACTACTTTCGCGCCCTACGGCTTGACAAACCGGGGTGAAGCTGACTATACAGAAGTTATTCCCTTGATATCCGGTGTCGGGAACAGGCTGGATTATTGCCGTAGCGTCAGACGGATTATCGGCAACCTATTGCAGATTACCCGCATCCTACTAGGGATAACCGGGTACCCAAATTTAACAACCCTGGAGGGCGTCATGGATACTCATTATCCCCATCACCATTCGCACCTTCATCAACTCCCCGGGAACGCGATGCGGCCGATTTGTATATATTGTCTGCATCTGCTGGGCGCGGCTGGAGTTCCACTCAGCGCTTCGATGCGGCGAGCGATCGAGGAGAACCACGAGTGTGTGGAGAAAGTAACCGCCAAGCAGCCACACGTCTCGCTTCCTTTCAACTAGCCCCAAGCCAGCGACCGCTGAGGGACGAGCCGGTCTTGCGCGTTGCGTTTTCGCGGCCTCCTGTCGATTCCCGTTTCCCGATCCAGCTGTCCCCTAAGTCCCCTGAACAAATCTCGTTGCGGCCTTAATCGGACGCTCGACTTATCGTGAAGAAGTCGAGGGTGTGCGTGCGTTGATACACTCAGGTTTCCTTTAAGTGGGAGGGTAACCAGTGGACCGGATTGAGGCAGCAGGCGTGCTTGGCGCGGGGACCATGGGCAATGGGATCGCCCACGTCATGGCCCGCGCTGGGCTGCGGGTGACGTTATGCGAGGTGGAGCAGCGGTTTCTCGACCGCGGAATCGAGACCATTCGCAAGAACCTGGACCGTGAGGTTGCGAAGGAGAAGCTGACTGCGAAGGAGGCGGCGGCGGCGCTGGGACGAATTCACGGCACGCTGAATCGGCAGGAGCTGGCGGAATGCAGTTTCGTAATCGAGGCGGCGACGGAGAAGTTTGAGGTCAAGCGCGAGATCTTTCGCGAATTGGACGCCATCATGCCTGCCGAGGTGATTCTGGCCTCAAATACGTCTTCGATCTCGATTACCAAGCTGGCTGCGCAGACCGGGCGGCAAGACCGCGTTGTTGGGATGCACTTCTTTAACCCTGTGCCGGTGATGAAGCTGGTGGAGGTAGTACGCGGGCTGGCGACTTCGCAGGCGACTTTCGAGACGGTGCGGGATTTGGCGGTGCGGCTGGGGAAGACTCCGGTAGAGGTGAACGATGCGGCGGGGTTTATCTCAAATCGCGTGCTGATGCCGCTTCTCAACGAAGCCATGTTCGCCGTCATGGAGGGCGTGGCTACGGCCGAGGCGGTCGACGAGATCTTCCAGCTGGGAATGGCGCATCCGATGGGGCCGCTGACGCTGGCCGACTTCATCGGGCTCGATGTCTGCCTGGACATTATGCGGGTGCTTGAGGACGGGTTGGGCGACCCGAAGTATCGGCCTTGTCCGCTGCTGATCCGGATGGTGGATGCAGGTTGGCTGGGGCGGAAGTCGGGGCGGGGGTTTTATCGATACTAGGGACTAGGGACTAGGGACCAGGGACTGGGGAATAGGGACTAGGAAATCCTGCTAGGCTTTGCCTTCGACTAACAGCTGTTCGATTTTGCCGTTGGGTTCGAGGAAGACGGTGACGATGATGGCGACCCCTCCGGAGAAGGCGACGCGGTAGCTGCCGAAGGTCATGCCTCCGCGGAGAGAGGAGCGGCGCAGGGTGATGGCGGTGATGGTTCCGAGCGGGGCGAGGCTGGATTGGTAGTCGCTGAGCGCAGTCTGGTCGAAGTAGTCGTTGCAGTTGGCGGTGAAGAGGGAGCGGTCGATTTCGCTGTTTTGGAGGCCGACCAGGATCGTTTTCAGCTTAGGAGCAAAGGCTTCCGCGACGGATGCATTGGCGTTGGGCGGAAGGACGAGCGGCGCGATCTGCCGGGCGATGTCCGAGGCGGCATTCGAGGCTTCCTGATTGGTCAGGACTGCGATGGCGACGTGGTCGTCGGGGTAAATGATGTTTTCAGCGACGAAGCCGCCGACTTCGCCAGAGTGCTCGATGATGTGCCGCCCATTTAAGGCTGCGATTTCAACGCCGAGGCCGTAGGTGGTGGCTTTTCCGTCTTTGAGCAGGAAGGGCGTTTCCATCAGTTTGTAGCTTGCGGGGGCTAGCAGGGTCTGGTCCATGATGGTCAAGTCCCACTTGAGAAGCTGGCCTATGGGCATGGCGAGGTCGCCGTCGCCGAAGTACCAGCCGGGCGCTTCGAGGATGGCAGGACGGATGGGCGCCAGCGCGTTGCGCATGTATCCAGTGACCTGGAGCTTGGCCTGATCGACGTTGAGGTTGAGAACGCCTTTTAGCCCCGCGGGATCGAGGACGTGCTCTTTCAAAAACGCAGCAAAGGGCTGACCCGAGACCTTCTGCACGATGAGCGCAGCGAGGACGAAGTTGGTATTGGAGTATTGCCACTGGCGTGCCGGGATCGAAGTCGAGGGGTTTGCCGGCGAATTCGTGAACGACTTTAAAGGGATTGCCGGGAAGCTTCCAGGCGGGGATGGTGTAGTCCTGGGGCGCGTAGTCCTGATAACCGGAGGTGTGGGTGAGGAGATTGATGATGCGAACTTCAGAGGCGCGAGTGAGTTCGGGGAAATACTTGCTGACCGGGTCGTTGAGCGAGAGCTTGCCCTGTTGCTGGAGGAGCAAAACAGCGGCAGCGGTGAACTGCTTGGAGATGGAGCCGATGGGGTAGGCCATCGAGGCCTCGGCCTGAATAGGTGGATTGACGCGCGCGAGGCCGAAGGCTTGGGTGTAGACGATCTTGCCATTCTGAACGATGCCGATGGAGGCCGAGGGCACTCCGGTGTCGGCGAGGATCTTTTCGGCGAGGGCAGCGATTTCCTGGTTCGGTGTCTCAGGGGTGAGTTGCTGGGGAGAGAGTTGCTGCGCGGGAGCTGCTTTGGGCGCAGCGAAGGCCGCGGCGAAAATGGCGGTGAGGATGAGGCGCATGCTTGCGGATGATAGCATTTTGCGGGTTTCGATCCTTTGAATTTTCGATCCTGGTTCCTGGGTTCCTGATTCGGTTCCTGCACTGAATTAAGTGCAAGTCTTCCACAGGAGGCGGGCGTATGTTTAGAAGATGATGAGGATGACGGTGCTGGCCTCGGGCTCGAAGGGGAACTGCATGGTCGTCTCCAGCTCGCGGACGCGGATACTGGTCGACGCCGGCCTGTCGTGCCGCGAACTCTTCAAGCGAATGCGGGCGGCGGAAGAAGACCCCGAGACGCTCGACGCCATTCTTATCACTCACGAACATCAGGACCATGTGCAGGGCCTCGCAGTAACGGCGCGGAGGCTGGGAATTCCGGTGTATTTTACTGAGGCGACGCACCGGGCGTGGATGCGCTGGATGACGCCGCAGAAGCGGATGACCTATGCGGACTGGCTGGTGAGGAGAAGACAGGGACTAGGGACGGAAGAGCGAGGGACTGGGGACTTAGGGACTAGGGACTTAGGAAATCGGGGCGTGGGGACTGATGGCGCTTTTGAGGCCGAAGCTGACTCCGGAGATTTGGAGGACGATGAGGTAGTTGCCGAGGAGAGTGGGACCGTGGTGGGTTCTCCGGATGTGGCCCCGAAGGTCGAGCGGGATCCTTGCCAGCTGCCTGGGGTTGAGTATTTTCAGGCGGGATATAGCTTTTCGGTGGGAGACATTGCGGTCAGCTCGTTTACGATTCCGCACGACGCCGCCGATCCGGTGGGATTTGTCTTTGAGGTGGAGGGGATTCGGGTCGGCCTGGCCACCGACCTGGGCTATGTGCCACCGAATGTGCAGCAGCGGCTGAAGGGCTGCGATGTGCTGATGATCGAATCGAACCATGACCTGGAGATGCTGCGCGACGGGCCGTATCCGTGGTCGGTGAAGCAGCGGGTAATGTCGCGGGTGGGCCATCTTTCGAACGACGCTGCGGCCGGGTTTCTTGAAAAAAATTACGATGGGCAGGCGACTTACGTCGTTTTGGCGCATCTTTCTGAGAGTAACAACCTTCCGGAACTGGCGCGGGTCGCCGCGGAGGGAGCGCTGCGGGAACGGATTAACCTGCTGGCGAACCGGCTGGTCCTGGCGCAGCAGCATGAACCGATCGCTCCGATTTTTCTTTAGAGGCCGGGCTTGACAAGCGAGCTTCGCGAGCAGCGGGAACAAATTTTGACATCGACCGTATTTCGTTGTAGACATTCGTGGTTCCGGCAGTAGAATACGGGCTAATCCGGGCAGCAAAACTGTTACGATAGTGTTAAGCAAGAATTTCGCGTTAGAGCGTTCTCAGTAGCGGTTTTTCCAAGAAGTGGTCAAAAAACGATGAGTGCATGTACTGATCCGGTAATCGGCGACATACTTTCCAGTTGGAGATACGACATCTCTGGAATTACTCCGGCGATGCGGGGCGACTATGAGCGGCATCTTGCCGATTGCGCCTGCTGCCATGGGCGGCAACGAATCCACCGGACGATCGACGTTACGCTGATCCTGCTGAGCACGGTTTCGACGGCGGCCTTTGTTTTGGCGCTGGCGGTCATTCACCATATCGACCCTTTGCAGCATTTTGCGATTGCGCGGCTGCACCTTCATGACATTGATGTCGTTCTCACGATGCAGTTTGCGGCGGTAGCGGGGTTGTTCGCTTCGCTGCTGATTTGGCTGATTGTGGCCCTGGTGACTCCGGCGCCGATGTATCTGCGTGGGGTGGCGATGGAACGGGCTAAAGTTTTGCAAGAACGGATTCCGGAGCATCTGCGGGAGCGGTTGCCGCGGAATGTGGCTTAGCGAATTTTTGGGATAGGTAATCTGAACGGCGCACTCTCTGGAGCGCGCCGTTCTTCATTTGCGCTCTGATCCAGGTTCTCGATGAAGGCATGCCGGTGGAAGAACAGCAGGGTTGCGGTCGTTCTGGCCGCCTTGCTGTTTCTCTTCGGTGCAGCCGCTACTCGTTCTCTACCGTCCTCTACACAACCAGTTCTGCGCCCGAGAGTGATCGTCTTTGTGCATGGGCTTCATGGGAGCCGGGAGTCGTGGCGGGCTTCGAATGGGGCTTACTGGCCGGAGATGATTCGGACCGACCCGCGGTTTGCTTTCTCGGATGTTGAGGTCGCGGAGTATCCGACGCCGGCTTCCAATGGCAAGATGACCAGCGTTCAACTGGCGGACGTGCTCTGGAAGCGGCTGCAGCAGGACCATGTCTGGGAGCATCGCGAGGTGGTCTTCCTGGCGCATAGCCTGGGCGGAATTCTGGTGGAGGAGATGCTGTTGCGGCACCCAGCCGACGCGGCGAAGGTGCGGTTTATTGTTTCGTACGGGACGCCGCACGAGGGGTCTTCGATTGCGCGAATGGCTTCGATCTATGATAAAGACCCGTTGCTTGGCGAGCTCAGCGATACCGATAACAACACATTTCTGACGCAGCTTGAGGACAACTGGCGTGGGCATGACGCGGTGAACGGCATTCATCGGTTTTGCGCGTATGAAGGCGAAGACACGCTGCCGGAGAGCCGGTTTGGCCGGTATTTGAAGGCGCATGCACGGGTGGTTGGCTACTTCAGCGCGACGTATGGGTGTGATGTGACGACTCCGCCCCAGGAGATTCATGCCGATCACGGGAACATGATCCGGCCGCTGGACCGGAAGTCGGCTGCTTATGATTTTTTCTATCGGGTGTATCGCGACAATCCGGTTCTGGAAGAACAGTTTGTGACGCGGGAGAAGGTGGTTCCGGGCCTTGAGGCGGACTGCGATCAGCGGAACGCGGATCCTGACTTTATCGTACGGACCGTGCTGGACAGCTCCCTGCATGAGAAGGTGGTTGCGGCTTCTGCTTCGCTGGTCGATGCCAAGGACTTGCGGGAGGTGAATCCGAATCCTCCGGTGGTGACGAAGGTCGATTCTGATGGGGCTGCGCATGTGAGGTATGGATTTAGCGGGCCGAGCAGGAAGCTTTTTGTTTGCCTGGGGAGTGGGCGGGCGAGTTTGAAGGTGGAGTTTTCGATTAGCCAGTTGGTGCCGGTTCGGGAGCCGGGGGGGTGACTTGGCCTTGCGGACTGTAACGTGTTACTTTGTAATACGTGAGCACATTAACCCTCCGTGTACCCGATGATTTGGATGAGGCGCTTGAACGCCAGAGCGCCGCTCTTGGGATTTCAAAGAGCGACCTTGCGCGGGAGGCGCTGAAACGCTACCTTCATGTCGCCGAATTTCGAGCGCTGAGGGCGAAGATGGTGCCGCACGCGCAGGCAATCGGCATTCATACCGATGAGGATGTTTTCGCGGCGCTTGGCAAATAGTGCGTGTTGGGATCGACTCTTCCGTATTGATCGCGGCTCAGATTAGCCGTGCGGGAGTTTGTGCGGAGTTGCTTGAGGACGTCCTGATGCATCACAAACTGGTGACTTCTGCATTCATCCTTGGGGAAGTTACGAGAAAGCTCTTAGAGAAATTCAAGTATTCCAAAGACGACTCAGATGGGATCGGCGAATTCCTTCGCAGAGCCAGCACTTTGGTAGAGCCTGTCAAACTGCCGTCCGACCTCTGCCGAGATGCAAACGACTTGCCTGTTCTGGGTACCGCGGTCGCGGGTGAATGCTCACTCTTGATCAGCGTCGATCGCGATCTTCTCGATATGAGAGTGGTTCACGGAATTCCCATCGTTCGTCCCGGCGAGTACTGGCGGCGAACTCTATGAGCTCGAATGACGCCGGCGGCCTAGAGCCGAACAGCAGATTTCACTCCCACTCAATCGTTACAGGTGGTTTCGAGGTGATGGAGCTCCCTTCATGTTTTATCAGTTGCCTCAGGGCGTTTGCTTCGGCGCCAACCACCGTTTCGAAGTGCCAAGACGGGCTGCTGGTATACCCTGCATACCACTTCCAGTAAGAATCTCCATCTGGCACATATGCCATGACGCTACCCCGTCCGGAGTTTTTGGAACCAGCGCTATACCAAACGAGAGCCGCTCCGGGTGCTACTTCGGCGACTCGCCGTGTCAAAGCATCGGAAGATGGTATGCGAAATGGAGTGGAGAGCGGTGTTCTGCCTCGGTGTATCGCGGACCGGAGAACTTCTCTTAGAGACTATCGGTTTGGAACGAAGGGTGGCAGCACCGGCTTGGTATTCCATACACCAAGGGCCCCAATGGCTTTGCCTGAGAATTCCAGCCATTTGGGTCCGAACCAATTGTCGATCTGGATGAGCACGAGATTCGCGGGCCGTTCGTCGGCAAGCAGGCCATTGACGAGCCCCTGTACGATCAGCGATGAAGTCGGGAGTCATTAGGCCCACGCGCGAATTCCATAGATGGATGCTACTCCCACTCGATCGTTCCTGGGGTTTTGAGGTGATGTCGTAGACGACGCGGGTGATTCCGTGGACTTCGTTGGTGATGCGGTCGGAGATTTTCTTTAGGACTTCGTAGGGGAGGGGGACCCAGTCGGCGGTCATTCCGTCTTCGGAGTGGACGGCGCGGATGGCGCAGGTGTAGCCGTAGGTGCGCTGGTCGCCGGCGACTCCGACGCTGCGGATGGGGAGCAGGACGGCGAAGGATTGCCAGATCTGCTGGTAGAGTCCGGCGGCTTTGATTTCGGTGACGACGATGTCGTCGGCTTCCTGGAGGAGGGCGACGCGGTCGGCGGTGACTTCGCCGAGGATGCGGACGGCGAGGCCGGGGCCGGGGAAGGGCTGGCGCTGGAGGATCTCCTCGGGCATCTGGAGCTCGCGGCCGATGCGGCGGACTTCGTCTTTGAAGAGCTCGCGGAGAGGCTCGATGAGCTTGAGCTTCATGTCGGCGGGCAGGCCTCCGACGTTGTGATGGGACTTGATGGTTTGGGATGGGCCTTTGACGGAGGAGGACTCGATGACGTCGGGGTAGAGGGTTCCTTGGACGAGCCAGGCTATGTGAGGTCCCTCAGCGGCTGAAGCCGCTTCTCCTCTTTCACCGCTATGGCCCGGCTGAAGCCGGGCCCCTTCATTAAGTAAAGAAGATTGGTTAGTCCCACCCAAGCCAACTTCAGGCTTGAATGGGGCACCCTCGTTTGTTGAGGCCGCAAGGCGGACCTCGGAGCCGGTGCCTGGGCCTCCTACTATTTCTTCACGCGTGGACTCTTTCAAGATGCGGGCGGCTTCGTCGTCGAAGACGGAGATGAATTCGTTGCCGATGGCTTTGCGCTTGGTTTCGGGGTCGGTGACTCCGGCTAGCTTTGCCAGGAAGCGTTCGCTTGAATCGACGGCGACGAGGTTGAGGCCGAGCTTGCTGCGCATTGTGTGCTGGACTTTGGTGAATTCATCTTTGCGCAGAACGCCGTTGTTGACGAAGACGCAGGTGAGGCGATCGCCGATGGCGCGATGGACGAGGACGGCGGCGACGGAGGAGTCGACTCCGCCGGAGAGGGCGCAGATGGCGTGGCCGGTTTCGCCGACCTTTTCGCGGATGGCGTGGACAGTGGATTGGATGAAGTGTTCGGGGGTCCAGTCGGGCTTGGCTTTGCAGATGTTGAAGAGGAAGTTCTTGATGAGTTCGGAGCCGTGTTTGGTGTGGTAGACCTCGGGATGGAACTGGATAGCCCAGATATTTTGCGCAGGATTTGCGATTCCGGCGACGGCGTTGGAGGTCTTGGCGGTGAGATGGAAGCCCTCGGGTAGAGACTCGGCGGAGTCGCCGTGAGACATCCATGCGGTGATGGTGGCGGGGAGGCCGTTGAAGAGGGGATTGGTCTCGAGAAAGTTGACTTCGGCGTGGCCGTATTCGCGCTTGTCGGCGGGGCTTACTTTGCCCCCGAGGTGATGGACGATGTATTGGAGCCCGTAGCAGATTCCGAGGGTGGGCAGGCCGAGCGAGAGGATTGCGGGGTCGGCGGGCGGTGCGTCGGCGTCGTAGACGGAGCATGGGCCTCCGCTGAGGATTAGGCCGACGGGGTGGTGGGAGTTGATCTCAGAGATCGGCGCGGTGCAAGGCAGGACGACAGAAAAGACGTTGTGCTCGCGGACCCGGCGGGCGATGAGCTGGGTGTATTGCGAACCGAAGTCGAGGATGACGATCGAAGATAGAACGGGCGGGTCGAGCGGGGCGGTGTCCACAACTTAGTTTGGCAGGGGGTGGGTGGAGGGGGCAAGTGTGGATTGCCTGACCGTGTCCCTCAGCGGTTGAAGCCGGAGGTTTTGCCAAGACTTATGGCACGGCTGAAGCCGTGCCCCTTCAGTAGGTAAAGGCTATTCGTATTCTTCGGGTTCAGGATTATGGGTGCTGGTGCCGTATTTCCAGGGCTGCGAGGCCCAGATGATGCCGCCGAGGAAGCATATCCAAATCACGGGGACTACGAAGACGGGGCTGGTGTACCAAGGGCTCATGGGCTGCTTCCTCTTCTTTAATTTTAGGCGACGTGCGATTCGGTTACCAGTTCAATACTTTACGAGCTCCGCGAAGGATTCTGGTTTGAGGCTGGCTCCGCCGACGAGGGCTCCGTCGATGCCGGGCTGACAGAGCAGCGATGCGGCGTTGTCGGGGCGGACGCTGCCTCCGTAGAGGATGCGCATGTTGTCGGCTATTTCGCGGTCGAGGCGGCGGCCTACCTCGCTGCGGATGATGAAGTGGGCCTGGGTCGCCAGCTCCGGGGTTGCCGTCTTGCCGGTGCCGATGGCCCAGACGGGTTCGTAGGCGATGACGATAGACGCGGCGTGGTCGGGCGAGATATTGAAGAGGGCCTTGTCGATCTGGCGGATGAGAACTTCTTCAGTGAGGCCGCTTTCGCGCTCGGCGAGCACCTCGCCGACGCAGACGATGGGCGTCAGGCCGTGTTTGAGGGCGGTGTGAAGCTTGAGGTTGACCGTCTCGTCGGTTTCGTTGAAGTACTGGCGGCGTTCGGAATGGCCGATGATGACGTGGGTGACGCCGATGGCGGTGAGCATCTGGGCCGAGATTTCTCCGGTGAAGGCACCCTCTTCGGCATAGTGCATGTTCTGGGCGCCGACCGAGATGCCGCTGCCGGAGAGCGCGTCGAGCACGATGCTGAGCGAGCAAAAGGGCGGACAGATGACGACTTCATCGCGGGTGTGGCCGAGGCAAAGCGGAAGCAGGGCTTCGGCGCAGGCGCGAGCCTGCTCGGTGGTCTTGTACATCTTCCAGTTGGCTGCGATCAGGGGCTTGCGGGACATTGGCTGTGGTGTTTCCTCTTGGTGATTTTAGAACATGTGGCGGGAGTGAATTTGCCTCTTACTTCCTGGGATTGAATCCTATGGCCGATAAATGGATAGATAATCGGACGATGGAGATGGCGATTCCCGAGTTTCACGATGAGGATGACGAGTTTGAGTTCTGGTCTCGAGCGGACTCGACTGACTATGTCGATTGGTCGACTGCCGAACGCGTGAAGTCTTCGAAGCTGAAGCCAACACAAACCGACTCCCAAAACCCTGGCGAAGATTCTGCGTGAGCGAACTGCGGCTGTTTGAGTTGATCGTGCCGGTGCTGGCTCCCGTGTTGGTGGGCTGGCTGGCGGTTCGCTTCCGGTTGCTGGCTGTGGGCGATGCGAAGGCTCTTACTTCGGCCTATCTGTATATCTTTCTGCCGGCTTTGATTGTTGGGCATTTGGCGAAGCAGAGTCTGGCCGCACTGTTCGATGTGCGGTTCATTCTGGCGACGCTCGCACTGATGCTAGGAATTTATGGGGCCATCCTGCTGCTGGATCGATTTGTGTTCCGGCGCCCGCTGGCCGATAGCGTGATGGCCGCCTTTGGGTGTGCGAAGTTCAATGCCGTTGTTGTCGGGTTGCCGCTGTTGCTGATTGCGATTGGGAAACAGGCGATCGTTGCGGTGATCATCAACCTGGTGATTGGTTACTTCACGATTCTTCCGCTGACGCTGTTTCTGCTGGAGGTTGCGAAGGGGGATGAGTCGGAGTCGCCTGTTGGGCCCGTGACGATTTTGGGTCGGGCGATGCGGCATACGATTCTTGACCCGCTGATTCTTTCCACGCTGGCTGGCCTGGCGATTGCGGCGTTGAAGGTGACGCTGCCGGGCTGGCTGGATGGCACGCTGGGGACGCTCGGAAGCGCTGCGATTCCGGTGCCGTTGGTTGCGGTGGGAATGGCGATCTCTGGGATGAGGTTTCACGACAATATAGGCGAAGTGCTCTGGGTATCGGTGATGCGGGTGGTGGTTTCACCGCTGCTGGCGATTTTGATTGCGAGGGCGTTTGGGCTTTCTCCGGTCTATTCGATTGCTTTGGTGATCTCGTTTAGTTTGCCCACGGCGAAGATGGCGTTTGCGATTGCGGAGAGCCATGGTGTGTATGAGAGGGCGATGGCGGGGATTGTGGCGATTACGACGATCTCGCTGGTGGTGGTTTATCCGGTGTTTCTTTGGATTTCTGAGCGGATTTGGCCGGGGGTGGTTGGGAAGGTGGGTTAGTAGGAATTTAACTGCCGCAAGGTTGACACTTGTCTCATTAGGTTGGTATCAACGAATTCAGCTTCAGAACGCCTGATTTCGCGGCGTCCAATTCAAGAGGAGATTCCCCAGAATGTTGACACCGAAAGGCAAGTTTGCCTGGTATGAGCTCATGGCGAGCGATATCAAGGCGGCCGGCAAGTTCTATTCCGATGTTGTAGGCTGGACGGCCCAGGAGCAGCCGAGCAATGGCGGTATGGAGTACACGACGTTCAACATCGGCGAGGTTGGCATGGCGGGGATGCTGACGATCCCGGGGCATACGGGCTGGATTGGCTATATCCATGTTGACGATGTCGATACTCATGCTCAAAAGGTCGTTGAGGCGGGCGGGAAGCTTTGGAGGGGGCCGCTGGATGTTCCGGGGATGCTTCGCTTTGCGATCATGTCCGATCCGCAGGGCGCGGCGATTGCACTGTTTACGCCGAATCCGGCGATGCCGTCACCGACGCAGCGGCCCGAGCCGCCGGCTGTGGGGACGATCGGTTGGCATGAGCTGTATACGAGCGATCTTGAAGCGGGATTCGACTTTTATCACAAACTTTTTGGCTGGACCAAGCTCAGCGATATGGACATGGGGCCGATGGGTGTCTATCGGATCTTCGATCAGGGCGACGGGAAACAGATGGGCGATGGCGGCATGATGGCGAAGCCGGAGCACATGCCTGTATCGAACTGGGGCTTCTACTTTCATGTCGATTCGATCGGGGCCGCCGTGAAGCGTGTCGATGCCGGTGGCGGGAAGGTGTTGAACGGGCCGATGCAGGTTCCGGGTGGGGCCTGGGTGATTAATGGGCAGGACCCGCTGGGAGTGCACTTTTCTTTGGTGAGCGATAAGGAGTAGTAGACCTTGTTCTGCCCAAGTATTTGAGAGGCCTGGGCGGGGCAAATGCCTTCGCTCCGGCCTCCTCGTTGTGGATGCATAGGTCCCGGATGGTGGCATTGGGAGAACATTGGTGCGCATCCAATGGTTACCTTGTATACTACCTTTGTTATGACCCTCGCTACTACTACTACTGTTCGGCAAACACGGAAGATCAAGAAAAGCTTCAGCATCTCGCCGGAGTCAGAAGCGTTTATCCGGAAAAGCTCAAAAGAACGTCGGATCAAGTCCGAGTCAGAGACGCTCGATCTTCTGCTCAGGGAACTGATTGCCGTTCAGCAGCAACATGCACTGAACACCGCATACCAGGACTACTATGATTCACTGACTGACGAGGAGAGCGCTGAAAACCGCGAGTGGGGAACGTTCGCGGAGGCGCAGCTTGCAGGTCTAAGCGGATGAGCGCAAGAGTGGCTCAACGGCTGCCCCTACGAGGAGAAATCTGGTGGACGAACTTTCCGACCGATCCTCCTGAGAAAGGAAGACGGCCGGTGATCATTGTGTCGCCAGATGCGAGGAACCGTCATGAACGCGCGACGACGGTTTTAGTCATACCGTTGTCGACGTCGATTCACAAGCTTGGGCCTGCGCATCTGCTGCTGCATGCGGGCGAAACTGGTCTCCAAATGGATTGCGCTGCGCAGGGGGACAACATTGCCGTTGTCAACCGCGCCAGCTTGACGGAACCGCGTTCGAGTCAGAGGACGCTCTCGAATATGAAGATTTGCCGGCTTGCGTCACTGGTGAAGCTAGCGATGGGGTGTGTGGAAGGGTAGTTCAGGTCAGCAGCCACCCCCCCGAATCGATGCTTTTGCGCCGATCCTTCGGCTTGGGCTTCACCACCCCAGCGAGCAGAAAGCGCTCGCCGGGGACCCCGGATTTCGCGCTTGCTCAGGATGACAAACTTCGGTTTTCGGGACGCACAAAACTTTGGTTTTCGGGACGCACAAAACTTTGGTTTTCGGGACGCGTAGCAGGACGGGCAATCAGGCCTTTTCGGTCAGTGCTTCAACTCCTGGCAATCTCTTTCCTTCTAGAAATTCAAGCGAGGCTCCTCCGCCCGTCGAGATGTGGGTGATGCGGTGGGCGACTCCGGCTTGCTTGGCGGCGGCGACGGAATCGCCTCCTCCGACGATGGAGGTGGCGGTGCCGTTATCGGCGACGGCCTGGGCGATGTTCATTGTTCCAAGCGAAAAAGCGGGCATTTCGAAGACACCCATTGGGCCGTTCCAGACGATGGTCTTGGCGCCGATGATTTCATCGGAGAAGAGGTCGATGGTTTTGGGGCCGATGTCGAGGGCCATCCAGTCGGCGGGGAAGTCGCCGTCGCCTTCGAAGGTCTGAGTTTGCGCGTCGGGGGCGAACTTGTCGGCGAGCTTGTGGTCGATGGGCAGCAGGAAGCGGACTCCGTTGGCCTTGGCTTTGGCGAGGGCTTCTTTGGCGGTCTCGACCTTGTCTGCCTCGAGAAGCGACTTGCCGACATTCTGACCCTGGGCCTTGAGGAAGGTGTAGGCCATGCCGCCGCCGATGAGCAGGGCGTCGACCTTGCCGAGCAGGTTGTCGATGACCTCGATCTTGTCGGAGACTTTAGCTCCTCCGAGGATGGCGACGAAGGGCTTCTCGGGTGTTTCGAGGGCTTTGCCCATGTAGGTGAGTTCTTTTTCCATCAGCAGGCCGGCGGCGGATTGCTTGACAAAGTGGGTGATGCCTTCGGTTGAGGCGTGGGCGCGGTGGGCGCTGCCGAAGGCGTCGTTGACGTAAATCTCGCATAGGCTGGCGAGCTGTTTGGCGAAGGCCGGATCGTTGGCCTCTTCGCCGGCGTGGAAGCGGAGGTTCTCGAGGAGCAGCACCTGGCCAGACTCGAGCTGGCGCGACATTTCTGTCGCGATCTCGCCGACGCAATCGGGGGAGAAGGCTACATTGAAGGAGTCGCCGATGTCATGGTCGAGGAGACTGCGGAGGCGGTCGACCACCGGGCGCAGGCTGTATTTGTGATCGACTTTGCCTTTGGGGCGGCCGAGATGAGAGGCGAGAATCACCTTTGCCTTGTGCCTAAGGGCGTACTCGATGGTCGGCAGTGTCTCCTGGATGCGGGTATCGTCGGCGATCTCTGCGCCGTCTTCGCTGAGAGGAACATTGAAATCCACGCGGATGAATACGTGCTTGTGTTGCAGATCGAGGTCACGAATCGATAGCTTCGGCATAGTGTGTTTACTCGTCTTCCTGATTAGGCAATTTGGGTGGTTTGGATGATGGCGTCGGCCTCGATCTCGATCCGCCAGGCTGGGTTGAGAAGTGCGGCAACTATAACCATGGTAGCTGCGGGACGGATCTTGCCAAAGAATTCTCCGTGAACGCGGCCTACGATTTCCCAATCCTCGACGTGAGTGAGAAACATCCGGGTTCTGACGACATCGTTGAGGGTTGCGCCGCCATCCGTGAGGGCTTGCTGAATGATCTCGAGCGTGCGGCGGGTTTGTGCGGCGACGTCTTCGGATTCGGCGCCGACTGGACCGGTGCCGGAGACGTGAACCGTGTTATCTAAGCGCACGGCGCGGGAGAAGCCGATGATGGGTTCGAACGGGGATGTGCCGCTGATGTTCTGGCGCATGAGGACCTGAAGAGAAGAAGCTCCGTGGATTGGACGATCCACGGAGCAGGTTGTTTAGAGGCCCTTCTGGACGAGGAAGCCGATGAGATCGACGACGCGATTGGAGTAGCCCCACTCGTTGTCGTACCAGCTGATGATCTTGGCGGTCTTGTCGCCGACGACCTTGGTGAGGGGGGCGTCGAAGATCGAGGAGCGCGGATCGCCTTTGAAGTCAGAGGAGACGAGCTCGCCGGCTTCGTAGCCGAGGATACCCTTCATCGGGCCTTCGGATGCGGCCTTGATCGCTCCGTTGATGCTGTCGACGGTGACGGGCTTCTCGGTTGTGAAGGTGAGATCGACGACCGAGACGTTAGGGGTTGGGACGCGGATCGCGAATCCATCAAGCTTGCCGGCGAGCTCGGGGATGACGAGCTTGAGGGCCTTGGCTGCTCCCGTGGAGCTGGGGATGAGGTTGATGGCGGCAGCGCGGGCGCGGCGGAGGTCCTTGTGCGGGAAGTCGAGGATGACCTGATCGTTGGTGTAGCTGTGGATCGTGGTCATGATTCCGGCGGTGATGCCGAAGGTGTCCTGCAGGACTTTGGCGACGGGCGCGAGGCAGTTGGTGGTGCAGCTCGCGTTGGAGATGATGTTGTGTTTCGCCGGGTCGTACTTGCCTTCATTGACGCCGAGGACGAGGGTGACATCTTCGTTGGTCGCGGGAGCGGAGATGATGACCTTTTTCACGGTCGGGCCGAGGTGCATCTTGGCCTTTTCGGCGTCGGTGAAAATTCCGGTGGACTCGACGACGATCTGTGCGCCGGTCGAGGCCCAGTCGAGCTTGGCGGGGTCGCGTTCGGCATAGACCTTAATCGTCTTTCCGTCGACGGAGATGGAGGTGTTGTCGGCGGTGATTTCGTTCTTGAGATTGCCGAGAATGGAGTCGTACTTGAGCAGATGGGCGAGCGTCTTGGGGCTGGTGAGATCATTCACCGCGACAATTTCGATGTCCGGGTTTCCGAGGGCGGCGCGAAAGACATTGCGCCCAATACGCCCGAAACCGTTAATTCCAACTTTTACAGCCATGCGTTCTCCTTGGTTTATGGAACTCTGTCAATGCAAAACACTTAATGCGGCCGATGGGACAAACTCAGCCCATCCTGCGATACTAGCATCGCTACTGTCAGCTTAAATCAAATGCGCCGCGCAATGGCCTGCTCCGGACAGGCTTAGGGGATTTGCGGCGTGGGCGAGAGTGTGTTACATGCTAAACATGCGCGAATGGATGCGCGAAAAAATGACAAGACGTACCAAGCGTGGGCCGAACAACTCCGAGTCGACTGGAAGAATCGGCCAGGAGCTACCTTCAGATCAGCCGAAGCCGTTGCGGCCCGCTTATCCGGAGGCGATTCATCGGCAGAGCTCGGCGGAGCATAGCCATCCAATCGAGGCGGAGGCGGCGGCCGAGGAGCCGACGCTGGATGTCGGCGGGAGCTTCTCCGACGCTGCGGCTGTGGAGCCAGAGAGCGCGACTCCGGTTGGCCCGGTGACCGCGAACTCCGGACGTGAGCGCATTTCCCGAGGGGAAGCTCGTTGTCGAAACGCAGCCTGAATCTCTGGGTGTGCCTCCGCCGGAACTGGCTGCGGCGAAGAGTCCGAAGGGTTATGTGGTGCTGACGATTGGTTTGCCGGGATCGGGCAAGACGACGTGGTTCAAGCGGCGGGGCGTGACTCCGCTGTCGAGCGATATGCTGCGCAGCATTCTCTTTGACGACATCACCGAGCAACGCTACCAGGGATTGGTCTTTTCGACGCTGCGTTCGCTCTTGCGGGCGAGGCTGATTGCGAAGATGCCGTGGAATTATGTTGATGCGACGAATCTTTCGCCGCATGAGCGGCGGCAGTGGATCAAGATGGCGAAGAGCTTTGGCTATGACGTGCAGGCTGTGTTCTTCGATGTGCCATTTGAAGTTTGCATGGAGCGCAACAGCCGGCGCGAGCGCAATGTGAACGAAGAATCGATGCGGAAGATGGCCGACAGGCTGCGGCCGCCGAGCTTTAAAGAGGGTTTCTCGAAGATTACTGTGGTTCGAGTGAAGAGCGGAGCTGCGCCTGAAGCCGGCGAGGCTGCGGCGAGGGAAGGCTAGAGAGCTCAATTTTGCATCTGAAGACTGACGAAAGGCCGGGCGTTGCTCGGCTTTTTGCGTTCGCGAGGGTTCGCTAGAGACTTGGGGGAGGCTTTGGTGGGAAAGCTTCGCCGGGATCCTTCCTCCCTCCGGTCGTCAGGATGACACATCGCCGTCTAGGTGAAGGATTGAGGCAATGGGCGACGCGGCGATTGAGTTTCGGGACGTGACCTATACGACGGCGCAGGGTCGCGTGCTGCTGGACCACATTTCGGCTTCGGTTCCGGCGGGGACTACGGTTGCGATTCTTGGCCGCAGCGGTTGCGGCAAGACCACCTTGCTGCGGACGGTGAACCGGATGCTTGATCCGACCTCGGGCGAAGTGTTGCTTGCGGGGAAGCCGATTCAAGCGAGCGATCCGGTGAGTTTGCGGCGCAGCATCGGGTATGTCGTGCAGGAGACGGGGCTGTTTCCTCATTTCAAGATCGAGCGCAATGTGGGGATTGTCCTGGAGTTGGAAGGGCGAAAGCATGCCGAGATTGCCGATCGCACGCGCGAGCTGATGAAGCTGGTTGGGCTGGATGCGGAGAAGTTTTCGGGCCGCTATGCGCATCAGTTATCGGGTGGGCAGCGGCAGCGGGTGGGGCTGGCGCGGGCTTTGGCTGCCGATCCGGCGCTGTTGTTGATGGATGAGCCCTTTGGCGCGCTCGATCCGGTGACGCGTGCCGAGATGCAGGACGTATTGCAGGAGTTGCTGTCTTCGCTGAAGAAGACGGTGCTGCTTGTGACCCACGATTTGAATGAGGCGATGTTTCTTGCTTCGCGCATCATGCTCATTGAGGAGGGCCGGATTGCGGCCGATCTTGAGACGGGCGAGTTTGTTACTTCGCAGATTCCGGCGGTGGTGAGTTATGTGAATGCGATCCGGCGCGGCGCCGATGGCGAGTCCACTGCGACGAGGTGCTTCTGATGGGCGCATTTCTTGCGGCGCATGGGTCGGAGATTGGCACCCTGACGATTGAGCATCTGTGGCTTACCGGCGCGGCGATGTTGATTGCCGCGGCGATTGGGATTCCGTTGGGGATTGTGCTGACGCGGCATCAATCGTGGGCGAAGCCGGTGCTGGGTGTGGCGAATATTCTGCAGACGATTCCGAGCCTGGCGCTTTTTGGCTTTCTGCTGCCGCTGCCGTGGCTGGGGGAGCGGGCGGCGCGGATCGCGATCACTGCTTTGGTTGCGTATGCGCTGTTGCCGATTCTGCGGAACACCTATGAGGGGATTCGGGGCGTCGATCACAACATTACTGACGTTGCCAAGGCAATAGGCATGAGCGATATGCAGCGGCTCTTTAAGGTGGAGCTTCCCTTAGCAGCTTCTTTTATTCTGGCAGGTTTGCGGACGGCGACGGTGATTTGCGTGGGCATTGCGACGATTGCGGCGGCGGTGGGGGCGGGTGGTTTGGGTGAGTTTATCTTTCGCGGTGTGGCTTCGGTAGACAACCGGCTGGTGCTGGCTGGGGCTTTGCCGGCGGCGGGATTGGCGTTGGCGGCGGATGGTTTGCTGGGGTTGCTGGAGCGGTGGGTTAGGGTGCCTTCGGCGGGAAGGCCGGGATGAGGTTCGAAGAGCCCAGGGCTAAAGCCCATTCGTTTTCGGATCTAATTCAGTGGGTTAAAGCCCACTGCTTCCATCAGACTGGCTCTCTCGACAAGTTCGCGCCGTCCCACCCTTGGCGCGATAAAGCCGCGCTCAAGGATGGGGCACCCTCATTTGTGAGGTTTGCCAGCGGGTTGGCTCTTTGCGCTCTGATGCTGATTGGTGCCTGCTCTCCGCCGCACCCGAATCATCCGGTGGTTGGGGCGAAGAATTTTACTGAGCAGGTGATTCTGGGGGAGCTGCTGGCGCAGGAGATTGAGGCGAAGAGCGGACTGAAGGTTGAGCGGCGGTTTTATCTTGCGGGGAGTTATATTGCGCAGCAGGCGCTGGTGGCGGGGCGGATTGATGCTTATGTGGAGTACACGGGGACGGCGTTGACGGCGATTCTCAAGCAGCCGGTAGCGAAGGATCCGGAAGCGGTGCTGGCGACGGTGACGCGCTTGTATCGACAGCGTTACAACGTGGTTGTGGCTCCGCCGCTGGGGTTTGAGAATACGTTTGCCATGGTGGTGCGTGGCGAGGATGCGAAGCGGCTGAACATTCATACGCTGAGTGAGGCCGTGCCTTACGCTCCGAAGTGGCGGCTGGGTGTGGGCTATGAGTTTGAGGAGCGTCCGGATGGATTGCGCGGGCTCTCGGCTGCGTATGGGCTGAAGTTCGATGGCGATCCGCGAACGATGGACCTGGGGCTGCTTTATCGCGCGCTGAATTCCGACCAGGTGGACATTGTCGCCGGGAACTCGACTGATGGGCCGATCGAGGCTTTCGGGCTGGCTGTGTTGGCCGATGATAAGCATTACTTTCCGCCATATCAAGCGGTGCCGCTGGTGCGAGAGGCGGCGCTGCAGCGTTGGCCGCAGATGCAGGTGGCCTTTGACGCGCTGGCGGGGAAGTATCTGCCGAGGAGATGCAGGCGATGAATGAGGCGGTGGATGGAGCAGCATCGCGATCCGGCGGATGTGGTGCGGGAGTTTCGCAGCAAGAAGAATCTTTAGAAATTGAGCGCCGCTTGATAACAGTCTTCGGTGGTCGGCGTTCTATTGACTACGGAGGGAGTATGAAGCGGACTTGGGGGCTTTTCTACGGCGTCGCTGTGATTAGCTTGGTATTACTAGCTCATCAATGTCGGGCGCAGAAGCACGCTGACGGCGGCCAAATTACCCAGGCGGAACTGGAGCGGCGGACTCAGGAGCTACTGGACAGCGCGGGCAGTGGGGATAAGCGTCCGTATGGCGAGTATTTCGCGGACGACTGTTTCTACTTCGATGAGAAGGGAAGGAAGATGAGCAAGGCGGCGCTTGTTGCGGATGTCAGCCCTTTGCCGTCCGGCTATACCGGCACGTTGAAGCTCGCTAATGTCGAGAGCCATATTGAGGGCGAGGTGGCGATCATGAGCTACGACCAGGACGAGACGGAGACCGTCTTTGGGCAGTTCATGACGGCGCGATATCACGAGACAGATACCTGGAGGCTGCGCAGTGGCAAGTGGCAGATCGTTGCCGCCCAGGTGCTTCGATATTATGAGGACCCCGCGTTAGGGAAGGTGAATCCGGCGAGCTTTGGCGCTTATGTTGGAACTTACGAGCTTGCCCCGGGGAATCGGCTGGTCGTCACGACCGATGGTGCGAAGCTATACCGGCAGCGCGGCGATCAGCCGAAGGTTGAATTGATTCCTGAGGCCTGCGACATCTTTTTCCGCAGAGGCGTGGAGGGGCGGATCTTGTTTCGTCACGCCGATCAAGGCGGGGTCGATGCGTTGATCGATCGGCGGAATAACGAAGATATAGTTTGGAAGAAGGTTGGTTAGCGGAGTGGCTTATCTGCATTCAAGAGCGACAGTATCGGAGGCTTTGCCCTGCCAATAACTATTGTGAATGGCCGAGGATCACAAAGGTAAATTCTGAGACCCGGTAATCCGCGTCGCCGGTTTTCATTCCCGTGAGGATGGTTTGAGTGGATGCGGCGATGTTCTTTAGAGAGAGATGTAAGGACGGGCCGTGTCGGGTACCTTTCTCCATGGATGCGGTGAGCGCAACACCTTGAGCGGACGATGCAATTTCGCTGTTCGCTTGAGGGAGAGTGGCCGAAAATGCCTGATTGAGCAGCACACTCGAGGCCAGAAGCACGCGTAAGAGAGCGTTTCCCATGGAGACTTAGACACCCATGACGCATCCTTTGTTTCCGTCGCTGCTCATAGTTAGAGCTCGTCCTGGCTTGTTTACTCAGTTGTTGAATTGCAGATTCACGCGGCCGTTCTTGAAGACATCGCAGGAGCCGCTGGCGTAGGGGCCGTTGGGTGGTTGCACGCGGAAGTTGGATAACATGCTGCCTCCGTTGACGCGGGGCTGGTTGACCTGGATGTAGGCGAGCGGGACGTTCGGCATGCGCTTGCTGACTGCGCTCTTGCAGAGCTGCATCACTGCCTGGGGCGTCTGTCCGACATTGTTGTTGCCTTCGCCGTAGTTTCCTCCGCCTTGATTGCCGTCTCCCTGATTGGGCCCCGAGCCGGGATCGAACTGAAAGTTCTGCAGCTGGCCGTTTCTGGAGACGATGCAGAACCCTGAGGCGTGGCGGGTGTTGGGGGGCTGGGCGTTGAAGTTGATCATGTAACTTCCGTTGCCGGTGTCTGTGCCGCGATAGACGGCGATGTAGGCGCGGGGAACGTTGGGAAGGCGCGCGCTGGCGGTATCCTTGCAGAGCTGCATGGCGGTGTTGGGCGAGGCTCCGCCGTAGTTTCCACCACCATTGTTGCCGCCGTTATTGCCGCCTCCAGAGTTGTTGTCGAACTGGAATTTGCGGAGCTGGCCGCTTTTGGAGACGATGCAAAATCCGGATGATTGGCGCTGGTTGGGCGGCTGGGCGTGGAAGTTGATCATGTAGTTGCCGGGGTCGGGATCGCTTCCGCGATAGACGCTGATGTAGGCGAGGGGGACGCCGGGCAGGCGTTGGCCGGCGGTGTTCTTGCACATTAGGAGGGCGTTGTTGGGGTCGCCTTGATTGCCGCCTTGTCCGCTTCCGACGCCGAGAGCGAAGTCGGCGCGGCAGCCGTGGTCGACCCAGATACCGCCGTTGTCATAGCCCCAGGAGACGCCCATGGTGCATGCGGAGCCGCTGCGCTGGTAGGTGAGCTTTACGCCGCCCGAAGTGTTAGCCCGGCAGTAGTGCCGGCCCATATCGTTGGAGGAGCAGGTAATGGTTTGCGCTGAAGCGGCGGCGGCGAGGACGAGGCAGTTAGTCAGGAACAAGAGACGAAAGAGACGCATGCTTTCTCCGCATTGATTGGAGCTCTGTTATCTGGGCTACCATGTTGGCACAGTGACGTGACGATCGGACAAATTGCACGACCCTTTAGTAACCGTCTCTGCTTTTGCGCCGCTCATGGCCTCTCGATTCATCTTCTCGAATGATGGCATCCACGCTTGAGATAGACTGGCGAAAACCTTGCAGCCATCGCTGCGACTGGGGGATAGTTGGCCGAAGCCGCTGTCGAGGTTGAGCATGGCCTGAGGAAAGAGCTTCGGCTGCGCGATCTGGTCCCCATGCAGATCCTGCTGGTGGTTGGGATCACGTGGTCGGGGATTGCGGCGAAGCAGGGATCGACGCATCCGGTGGTCTGGATTGTTGGCGTTCTTTTCTTCTTCCTACCCCAGGTTGCGGTGGTCACTTATTGTGCGCGGTTGTGGCCGCTGGAGGGCGGCGTCTATCAGTGGACGAAGTTTGCGTTCGGCCCATTGATAGGTTTTCTGGCGGCCTGGAACTATGCCCTCTACGTGATCTATACGGTCTCGGGCATTGGCATCCAGGTGGCGACGAGCCTCAGCTATGCGCTGGGGCCGCGGGCGGCGTGGATTGCGGACAGCCATGCCGTCACCTTTGCGCTCGACTTCTTATTATTCGGCATTATGCTGGCGGTCAACATTCCGGGCATGCAGCTGGGCCGCTGGGTTTCGAACTTCGGGACGGCGATGATGGCGATCGTGGTGCTGACGCTGGCGGTGTTGCTGGTGTGGCATCCGGGCGCAACCGCGGCACACCCCCACGTTAGTCCGCAGCCGCCGTTTGCTTTCGCGTGGCCGGTGATGTCGTTGCTCACTTTGAACCTATACGTCAAGGTGGCCTTCAATGCGTATAGCGGGCTGGAACAGGTTGCCGTCTTTGCGGGAGAGACGAGGAACGCACGCCGTGCGATCATGCTCTCCGCATGGATCGCCGCGCCGGCAATTGTGGTGATCTACGCTCTGATGACAGGCTCGATGTTGACCTATGTGCCGTCGACGCAGATCGATCTTGCGGGGCCGATTCCGCAGGTGCTTGCCGCGGCGCTGGGCCAGGGGACGGGGGTTTGGTTAGGCCGGGCGATGATTTTTGGGCTGGCGATCTTTCTCGTCTGCTCGTTCACCATGCTCATAGCTGAGACGAGCCGCTTGCCGATGGTGGCAGGGTGGGACTCGATTCTTCCGGCGTGGTTTACGAAGCTGAATCCGCGGTTCCGAACGCCGGTGCGCAGCTTGTGCGTGATTGTGGGGATTGCGGCGATTGCCAGCTTTCTCGCGAGCCTCAATGTGGGCCGGCAGGAGGCATTCCAGCTGATTCAAAATAGCGGGAACCTGTGTTTCGGTTTCTACTACGCTGCGATGTTCGCGGTGCCGCTGGTGGTGGGTTCGCGTTTTGGCCGCAGGCCGGGATTCTGGCTGTTGTTATGCGCGCTGTTGGGTCTGGCAGTGACGGTCGGTCAGACTTTTCTGGCGACCGTGCCGATTGTTGAGGTGCACAGCACGTGGGCGTTTGCGGCGAAGTTGGTAGCCGCCTGGGTGGTGACCAATCTTGTCGGGCTGGGGATTTATTGGCGAGGGCGGCGTTGGGCTGGACAAAGCTAAGAAAGCAGGCTTCATCGTGATAAAAGAAACCATGCGTTTCTTTGCCGCTGTCGCGTGTTTCCTGGTCTTTCCCGTGGTAGTTCCAGCTCAGGCTCCTTCTGCTAAGCCGGACGCTCCGATTCCAACCATCGCTGTGAAGACTGCGGGCATGCAGAACATGCCGGGGCTGTTGCCGCTGCATTGGGACGCGAAGGGTGGCAAGCTGTATCTCGAGATTCCGCATCTGGATGTGGACCTGCTGTACACGCATTCCCTGCCTTATGGATCGGGGTCGAACGATCTGGGGCTGGACCGCGGGCAGACTTCAGAGGGGCAGGTTGTTCGCTTCGAGCGGTTCGGGCCGAAGGTCTTGCTGGTTGCGCCGAACGAGATGTTTCGCAGCTCTTCGAGCGACGCGGCGGAGCGGCTTACGGTGCGGCAGTCGTTTCCGGAGTCGGTGCTGGCGGGTTTCAAGGTCGAGGCCGAAGACCCGGGCAGCGACGGCAAGCCTGGGGCGGTGCTGGTGGATGCTACTGACTTCTTTGTGCGCGATGCGCATGGAGTTATAGAGCACTCTGAGCCAGTTGAAGCAAGGCTCGTACAAAGTCGATGCGGCGCGCTCAGCGATCGCGATGGACGGCACGAAGGACTTCCCGAAGAACACTGAGGTTGAGGCGGTGCTGACTTTCGCGACTGATGCGCGACCGGGCGAGTTTGTACGCAATGTCGCTCCCGACCCGCAGGCGCTGACGATGCGGGAGCACCAGTCGTTTATTGAGTTGCCGGGGCCGGGCTTTACTCCGCGGCGCTTCGATCCGCGCGCGGGATATTTTCCGACGAGCTTACCGGGACTACTCCGCTGCGCTGGGCGAGCCGCTAGATCAGCAATTCATTTTGCGGCATCGGCTGATCAAGAAAGATCCGAAGTGCCAGACGGCGTGCGTGGCGGAAGAGCCGATTCAGTATTACGTTGACCGCGGCGCTCCGGAGCCGATTCGCTCGGCGCTGGTGGATGGCGCTCGCTGGTGGGACCAGGCATTTCAGGCCGCGGGCTGGGTGCCGGGGACATTCAAAGTGGATGTGCTGCCTGAGGGCGCTGACCCGATGGATGTGCGGTACAACATCATTCAGTGGGTGCATCGTTATACGCGGGGATGGTCGTATGGAGATGCGATCGCCGATCCGCGAACGGGCGAGATCATCAAGGGCAACGTGACGCTGGGTTCGCTGCGCGGGCGGCAGGATTACCTGATCGCCGAGGCGCTGCTTTCCCCCTATGTGACGGGGAAGAAGATTACGCCGCAGGACGATCCGATGCTAGAGATGGTGCTGGCGCGGCTGCGGCAGCTGGCGGCGCATGAGACGGGGCACACGCTGGGGTTGGCGCACAACTTTGCGGCGAGCTCGTTTCCGCATACTCCGGAGCAGTCGGTTTCGGTCATGGATTATCCGCACCCCTGGATCACGCTGGACAAGAGCGGCGTGCCGGACCTGTCTCATGCATATGCGGTCAACATCGGTCAGTGGGACAAGGTTGCCATCGATTATGGATACCGGGAGTTTGCTCCGGGATCGGACGAGGCGGCGCAGCTGAATGGGATTCTAACGACGTCGGCGAAGACCGGGTTGATCTTCATCACCGATGAGGATGCGCGGCCGTTTGGAAGCGCCCACCCTCATGCGCATCTTTGGGACAATGGGACGGATGCGGCTGATGAGCTGAATCGTATCTTCACGATTCGCGCGGCGGCGCTGTCGAGGTTTGGCGAGAATGCGATCAAGCCGGGAGTTCTGATGGCGCAGCTGGAGGACACGCTGGTGCCGGTGTATCTGCTGCATCGTTATCAGACCGAGGCGGCGATTAAGGAGATCGGCGGGCTCGATTATGTGTATCAATTGCGGGGTTCGGGCCAGCCGGGGCCGGTGCTGGTGAGCGCGGCGGAGCAGAAGAAGGCGCTGGCGGCGGTGGTGAAGACGATCTCGCCAGAGTTCCTGACGCTGCCGGAACCTCTGCTCGAGTTGCTGCCTCCGCGTCCTCCGGGATTGCCGCGGACGCGCGAGTCGTTTGCTTCGCAGACTGGGTTGACTTTCGATCCGGTGGCGGCGGCGGAGTCGGCTGCGGATTTGACGCTGACGGTGCTGTTCAATCCGCAGCGGGCGAACCGGCTGGTGGAATACCATGCGCGGTATGCGGAGGAGCCTTCGCTCGATGAGGTGATGGATGCGGCGCTTGCGGCGGCGCGGCCCGCGCCCTCGACCGGCGGACTGACGGATGCTGTGGCGAACGCTGTGTATGTCAGGGCGGTTGAGAGCCTGCTTAGCGTGGCCGCGAACGCGCAGACCTCGGCGGAGGCGCGTGCGGTGGTGCTGGCGAAGCTGGATGGCATCAAGGCGACAAAGGGCAGTCCGGTGGATGCTTATGTTGCGGCGCGGATTACGCAGCTGGAGAATGATCCCGCGAAGTTTGTTCCGGCTGCGCCAGTTGAGGCTCCGCCGGGAATGCCGATTGGGGATGATGAAAATTAGGCCGCTGTTCGAGGGCTGCGATGGATGGAAGTGTCGATGACGGAAGCGAGTGTGGAACCTTGGCTGCGTGGAACTTTGATCGAGGTCGGCGCTGTTTCGCGGGGTGTGATTCATGCGCTGTTGCTGGCTGAGGAGGATGTGGCGAAGTGGTGTGGCGAGTTGACCGATGCGGAGTTGAATGAGCGTCCGCTGGGTTTGCCTTCGGTGGCGTTTCACCTGCGGCATATTGCGCGGAGTCTGGACCGGCTGCTCACTTATGCAGAAGGCGCGCAGCTTTCGGGTGAGCAGGTTGGGGCGCTGAAGAGCGAGATGGATGGGGGTGCGACGCGGCAGGGGTTGTTTGCGGAGTTTGGGGAGGCGATTCAGAGTTCAATCGCGCGGGTGAGGGAACTGGTGGACGTCGATCCTGAACTTTCTCGCGGGGTTGGGAAGAAGCAGTTGTTGACGAGCGTTGGCGGGCTGCTGGTGCATGTGGCCGATCATACGCAGCGGCATGTGGGGCAGGCGATTACTACGGCGAAGGTCTTGGTGGCGCAGCGTTGACTGTCGCTTGAGTTAGGAGCTTTGGCTTGTAGACTTCTCATATGCGAGTCCTGAGCGAGAGCGAAATTCAGCAAAACTGGTATTCCACAAGATCAGAACCCGATCGCCTTCAATCGGATAAAGACGGCTTTTTCTTTACTCACCCAGAAGCGTCGTGTATCGGGTTGGATTATCCGAAGCTGGAAAGACTTCCGTTTTTCGCGCGATATCTTGCCACCCTCATATATCCGGAGCAGGACTTTGGCGTAAGACTTGGGGCGTTTGGAACGGGCTCGAGGAAAGCATCGGCTATCGTCTTGTCGAGCAGGTGAATCGAGCTGCCGGCCAGTCGTGCGCCTTCGAAGCCGCTCCAGGCTATTCGTTTCGCCGCGACGAACTAACTGAGGCTGTTGGCTTACTTATGCAGCCGATGATCTTCGGCTGGGACGCCTTTTTTGTTCCGCAATTCAACTACGGTGTGGAGCAGTTCTTTCTTGACGTAAGCCACGACTCTCATGTCGTAGTCGTCACGAAAACCGCCGAATTTCACGACAAAGTGTTCGACAACTTGGAAGGGCTCAATCTAAGTCCTCGCCGCCTTAAAGTACAGCAAGGAAGCAGGGGTGTCTGCCGTCTGCCGGTAGACCCCGGAAGCGTCTGATCAAGACTCTCGGCCGCCGCCCGTTCTATTTGTCTTGCCAGATGTTCGGATTTGAATCGATCACCTGCACGAGCTTGTCGCTGATTGTCTTGTCGTCGGCGAGTGAGGGATGGGAATGGCAGCCGGTAAACGTAAGGTGGTCGATCGGAAGGAATGTGAGTTTTGTCTCGCCTTGCGCCTTTGCCTGATCGGCGACCTTCTTTACCTCTGACTCGATCTCTCCGTTCGCCATTTCTGTGGCCCACAGGATGATATAAGCGTCAGGGTTTTTTGCGCGAAGGTCCTTTAGGAAGCTGGAGGTAAGTTGCCTCGTAGTCGGCGTGGAGTTCGTCCCTGGTCTTCCACTTTTCGCCGGGGTTTAGTGGAGTGGAGAAGTCGTTGGTGCCTAAGGCAATGACGATGACCTGGGGCTTCCAGTTTGCTTCGGTGTCTAGCTGCTTCTTATCGAAGAGCAAATAGGGGTAGGCGATCGGCAGGGTGTCGCCGGCAGAGCCGTTGTAGTTGCGGACGATGCCTCGTCCGGAGATGGCGTTGATGCGGTAGTCGGCCTCGTAGTGGTTCGCGGTCAGCGGGCCGAAGGTTTGGGTGTTGTCGGTTGTGGCCCAGACCTCGTCGGTGGTGCAGGTTTGCTTGGGCGAGGTATTTCCGTAGCCGACGGTGTGGGAGTCGCCGATGAATTCGATCTGGCGAGCATGGGATTTGATAGGCAGCGGCTTTTCATGGGCGGTGATCGCGAAGCCGCCGAAGGTGTCGGATGTGCATCCTGGCTTTCGGTGGCGACGAGGACGGATGCCGTGTGAGGTTTGTTGCTCAGGCCGGATAAATGGTAGATACCCGGCTCAGGTTTGTTGAGGATGAGCGGTGGTTTTCCATCGACCACGATGTGGAGGATCTCGTGGTTTGTTCCGACGTTGAAAAAGAGCTCCCTACCCTTGAAGGCGGTTTCGAAGTAGGTGCCTGGCCATTGGTATTGGTACTCGTCCGGGCAGATGCGAGCGCAAGGGCTTGGGTGGGTCGTCTGGACTCTTCCGCCAACCTTCATGGGCAGCGGCGTGACGGCGGGCGGCGTTGGGAGCTTCTGAATCTGGGGAGTCTGGGCGGTTGCCGGGACGGAGAGGCCTGCGGCGAGGAGCGCGGTTATTCCTATTTTGAAGAGCGGGTGGGTCATATGCCCTGGCTTTGATTCCGTTGCTCCAGAGTACCTGATCGGCGAAGCGCGGGCGTTCTTTAGCCGCCGGGGTACGTTATCAAAGAGGTTTAGATGAGGTTTAAAGTCTTTGCGTTATTCTCGATGTCAGTTGTCGGCCGACTGATGTAAAACTGGGAAGCGGAGTGCAGGTGAGGAGAAAACAGGTCAATCGATATGAGCGACAAGGGTGTTCTGGACAAGCTGAAAGATGGGAACCGAAAGTTTCAGACTGAGGTTTATGCGGAGAACGCGGAGCAGTATCGGATAGCGGCGACGACTCCGCAGCAGCCACATACGCTGATCATCGCCTGCGCGGATTCGCGGGTTGATGTTGAGGCGATCACGAGTTCGGGGCCGGGCGACGTGTTTGTGTCGCGCAACGTGGGCAACATGGTGCCACCTTATGGAGGGGCGCTGGGTGGCGTTAGCGCGGTCATCGAGTATGCGGTGACGGCGCTGAAGGTGAAGCATGTTGTGGTGTGTGGGCATTCAGATTGCGGAGCGATGAAGGCGTTGCTGAGCCCCGGGTCGGCCGACAAAATGCCAACGGTGAAGAGATGGATCGACCATGGTCACGCAGCCCTGATGGTTGCAGAAGGCATCACGGACAAGGACGAAAGTCCGAAAGACAAGCTGCGGCGGCTCACCGAAGAGAATGTACTGATGCAGCTGATTCATCTGACGACGCACCCGAGCGTGGCGGGGGCGATTGCGCGCGGCGAACTGACGACCTCGGGATGGGTTTATGACATTGGCACGGGCGTGGTGCGGATCGCCGAGGGCGGCAAGCGGACCTTTATGCCGGTGAGCGCCACCGATACTGCGCCGCGCGGCGCGGTTGAGGGCAACGCATGATCGCTCTAAAGAGGCCCCCGCTAGGGTGGATGATCGGATACGTCGGCCTTCCCGTGTTTGTGTTGGCGATCTGGGATTTTCTGATCGTCGTCGCCTATGAGGTCCCGCATTGGACCTGGGTGAGTTCTGCGTATGTTCCCCTTGCACTTTATGGGGCGGCGATCAGCATCATTGTCGGCTTCCGGAACAACTATGCCTATGGACGTTGGTGGGAGGGGCGGACGCTTTGGGGTGCGATCGTCAACCGGAGCCGGACACTGGCGCGGCAGGTGCTGACGACAATGTCAGCGCCGCCGGATGCGAGCGAAGAGGAGAAGGCCGAAGTCGCGACCATGCAGCGCAAGCTGGTCTACTACCAGATTGCATTTGTCCACGCTCTGCGGCAGCAATTGCGCGGGCTTGATCCGATCGCGGAGATTCGCAGCACGGTCTCGTCGGACGAACGCGAGACGCTGATCGGCGACAAGAACGTCTCCCTGGCACTGCAGCGGAAGATGGGCGCGATGACGCGCGAGGCGCGGCAACGGGGCTGGATGAATGAATGGGAGTGGCAAGCGATCGACGTTAGTATGAGCGCGCTAATGGACTCGCAGGGCGGCGCCGAGCGAATCAAGAATACGCCGATGCCGAAGCAGTACGACTTTTTCCCAAGGTTCTTTGTCGACCTATATTGCCTGATGCTTCCGATCGGTATGGTCCAGGGCCTTCATTGGTTTACCCCGTTGGGATCGACAGTGGTGGGGTTCATGTTCCTGGCGCTGGACAAGATCGGGCGCGACCTGCAAGATCCGTTCGACAACGGCATTTACGACGTGCCGTTAACGGCAATCACGACGACCATCGAGACGAACCTGCGGCAGATGCTGGGGGAGACGGAGTTGCCGACCCCGCAAAAGGCCGTGGAGGGGATTTTGTGGTGAGGGCTGCGCTGAGTCTCGACCTCTACGCGAGCATTTTCACGGTGCCGGTCGCCAGGTCGTAAACTCCGCCGACAACCTGAATTCTTCCCGACTTCAAGGCGGGTTCGACGATTGGCGTCATTGTCTTGAGTTTGGCGACGCCGCGGCGGACGTTAGCTTCGATGGCATTTTCGAGTGGATCGCCGGGTTTGCCTTCGCTCTCGACGACTGCCGGCTTGATGGCGTTCACCAGGTCGTTGATTGCGCCGGGCAGCGCGTCGTGATCGTGAAGGTGCTGGATGGCGGCCTTGACTGCTCCGCACTGGCTGTGGCCGAGAACCATCACCAGCGGGACATTGAGCTCGGCGACGGCGTATTCGATGCTGCCTTTGACCGCGGCGCCTGCGCCGTCGATGTAATTGCCGGCGACGCGAATGATGAAGAGGTCGCCGATTCCCTGGTCAAAGAGGATTTCGAGGGCGACGCGGGAGTCGGAACAGCCGACGATGGCGGCGATAGGGAATTGGCCGGCGGCGAGCGGCTTGAAGTCCTCGGGAGTGCGGCCGGCGTGAGTGTTTTGCCCAGCGGCGAAGCGCTTGTTCCCGTCGATCAACATTTTGAGCGCCTGGTCCGAGTTGACACGCTGAGCGGGAGCGGGGCCGTCGGCGAGGGCAGCGAAGGCGGCGCGCTCAGCGAGAGTCGAGGCGAGTAGGGTGGCTCCAGAGGATAGAAGGAAATTGCGGCGAGAGGTCGAGGAGCGGTCTTGCATGAGTCCTCCAATTGGGTCTTGATCGAAAGCTTCTTAGCGGGAGAAAGCCACAGCCATCCTAGAGAGGCGATGGTGATTTGGCAATGGGCGCCGAGAAGAGCTGCTCCTGTGGATGGATTTCAATCCGCTCAAGAAAAGGTTTACTTGACCAATCTGGCGTGAAGCTGGAAGCTGAAGATTGGTTTTGGGAGGTTTTTGTGGCGATCGTAGCGGGCGTGGATTTTGGGACTCTAAGCGTGCGGGTGACGCTGCTGGACAGTGAGCGAGGACGTTTGGGTACGGCCTCGGCTGAGTATCCGCTGAAGCGCAAGCGGGAGGACCCCAACTTTGCCACTCAATCGCACACCGATCAGATGGACGCGCTGGTGAAGGCCACGTTGGAAGTTCTCGAGAAGGCGGGTGTGAAGGGCGAGGAGGTCGCGTCGATCGGGATCGATACGACGGGGTCGAGCGTGATTCCGGTTGGCGAAGGCCTTGAGCCATTGGACGATTACTACCTGTGGTGCGACCATCGCGCGGTTGAAGAGGCGAGGCAGATCACGGAGCTGGCGCATCGGGAGAAGTTCGAGGGCATCGATTGGTGCGGCGGCGTTTATTCGCACGAGTGGGGATTTGCGAAGCTGCTCCACTGGCTGCGGCATAATCCGGACAAGCGGGGCAAGTTTGTCACGGCACTCGAGAACTGCGACATGGTAGCGGCGACGCTTTGCGGCGTGACCGATATGGCGGATTTGAAGCGCAGCGCTTGTGCGATGGGGCACAAGTGGATGTGGAATCCGAAGTGGGGTGGGCTGCCTCCGCAGGAGTTTCTTTCGAAGCTGGATCCACTGTTCGATGGCGTTCGGGCGAAGATGGGTGGCGAGTATCTGACTTCGGACAAGCTGGCTGGGCATTTGTCTGCGCTTGGGCGGAGGCGATGGGATTGCGGGCGGGGATACCGATTCCGGTTTCGGCGTTTGACGCGCACTGGGATGCGATCGGCGCCGATTGCCGTGAGGGGGATGTGGTCAACGTGGTCGGCACCTCGACGTGCATCATCGCGATGAGCCGCGAGGCAACGCTGGTGCCCGGGGTTTGCGGGGTTGTGCCGGGGAGCGTGCATCCCGCTTATACGGGGATAGAGGCTGGGCTGTCGGCAACCGGGGATATTTTTGAGGCGATTGCAAAGCGGGCCGGCACCGATGTGAAGAAGCTTTCGCAGGGGCTGGAGAAATATCGCGCGGGCCAGACGGGGTTGTTGCGGCTGAGCTGGGACAATGGCGACCGGACGGTGCTAGTGAACTCCGAGCTGGGCGGCGTGACGCTGGGGTGGAACCTGATTCACACGGCGCAGGATGAGCTATTCGCGGCGATTGAAGGGACGGCATTCCATACCCGGATCATTCTTGAACGGATGGCGGAGCATGGCGTTCCGGTCGAGCGGGTGATCAATGCGGGCGGCATTCCGCAGCATAATGCGGTGCTGAACCAGGTTTATGCGAATGTGTTGAACAAGCCGATCCTGGTTCCGGATGGCGTGCCGACGAGCCTTGGGTCGGGGATCTTTGCGTTGTTGGCGGCTGGGGCTTTTTCAACCGATTGAAGAGGCACAAGAGAAGATGTGCCTGGGGAACAAGACTTTTCAGCCGGAGCCGGCTGCGGTGGCGGTTTATGAACAACTCTTCAAGCACTATCACGATGTTTATTTTGCGCTGGGCACGCGTGATGCTGCCGCGGTGAGGCTGGGCGGTGTGCTGCCGGATTTGAAAAAAATCGCTGCTGAGGCGGAAGCGGCGAAGTAATTCGCGAGCCTATTGCTTCGCCAGGATTTCGTAGACGGGCTTGTTGTCGGCGAAGACTTGCCACTCGGCGACCCTGTCCTCACGGATCACGGCTCTCCATGCTGCGGGTGTCTTCCACTCCACGCTCTTGATGGTTCCTCCGACCTCGCCCGCCGCCAACACTGTGGCGTCCTGGGCCATGAGATGGTCGGTACGAATCCAGTAATCCGGGCACATCGCGAAATATCCGCGCCATCCTGCCTCCATCGAGGCTGCGCCTGCGACGCGGTTTCCGTGCGAGTCGATGAAGATGTGATCGGCCGTCATTAGAGATGCCAGGGCGGGAATGTCATGACGATTGATGGCGGCTACGAAGAGGCTGAGGACTTCTTGGGAATTCACGACGGCTTCCTCGCCTATCGAAGTCAATTCGAATTGTTTGGGCTGTTTCCGGGACTGCCGGTTTGGATTGTGCCTGCAACAGATTTAGGGGAATTCGAGTGTCCCGGCCCTTTGCGAGGCCCAGTCGTAGACGCCGGTCGCGAGGTAGACGTCCTGGTTGGGAGGTCGATCTCGAGGTGCGCGGGGATGCCGGATTTTTGAATTGCGGCAAAGGTTGTGGGGTTGATGTTCATGGTCTGGGATACCCCGACCCAGTTGACCGGCTTGCCGTCGCGGCCGTAGGCGATTACGCCGAGCTGAAGTTTTCCTGCATGGTTGCCTTGCGGAGTCAGTTGCAGATCGACGTCGGTCCAGCGGATGAGGAAATCGATGGAGTAGCGAGTGAGCGGCCCGGTGAGGTCGGTGCTGCCTCCAGCGCGCGGCGCGGTTGATGCGGGCTGGGGAGTGGCGGGAAGCACGCGGACTCCATAAAGCACCTGAGTTGAGCTGGGCATTCCGCGGGCGAGCAAATGGCGCAGCGGATCGACATTGGTAGACGCGTCTTCTGGTGAGTCAAGTGGTGTCGCGCTCGCGGCATCTCTCGCGGCTGCATCGGCGTAATAGCCTCGGCGGTAAGAGAGTTTGTACTTCGCGCCGTTGAGCTTGACTTCGATTCGACGATACTTGCCGTCCATATCTTTATCGGTGGGGGTGTAGACCAGCGTGTAGTAATGGGAGCCGTTCTGGACGGCGCGGGCTATGGCTTTGTTGAGGTCGTTGGTATTGAGAATAGCCTGGCCGCCGGTGTCGGCGGCGAGCTGTTCCATGGCTGCAATTTTTGCGGCGCGGGCAGATTGTTCAGCAGAGTATGGCGCCGTCACATCGGACTGACGCTGAGAGGTGCTGCCGGCCATCCGGCCATCTGAGGACACGCCTTCCGTGTTGGTTGGGACGGCGTTGCTGACCTCCATCGGATGCTCGGTGACGACGCCCTCGGCACCGATCGGGTAGACGGCGATCTTGGATAGGGTCAGCAGATCGGCGGTCTGCCGGATCGCGGGGCCGTACTGCCGCAGGGTGTCGGAGGAGAGCATTGTTTTTGCATCTGGAAAGACGGAGATTGGAAATGAGCCGGAGAACCAGATCAGATTCTTGCGGCCTGGGATGCCGGCGAGGTAGCGGGCGATATAGTTCATTGCCTCGAGGGTCATCTTTACGCGCTGGTCTGCCTGATAGCTGGCGTGGTTTGCCTGTGCGGCTTGTACCGCTTGAATTCCGATGGGACTCATTTGGACGGCCGATAGGTTTGCGATCTCATCCTGGTCGTCGAGTTTGTCTTGCAGGGACCGCGACATGGCCGTCGTGGTTGTCGCGGCCCCAGAGTTTGGATCTTTCAAGGTAGCCTGCAACACAGAAGCATCGCTGGTGAAGCCCTGAACCATGCGAAGTTTTGAGGAGAGCGCGAAGACTGCAATGCGCGTGCCGGGGTCCATTGTCTTCAGATATTTCAGAATCTGCTGCTGCACGTAGGCCTGGTCTTCGCGGTCGGTGTTGAGGCTGTCGAGCAGAAGCACGTTGACCGAGTCTCCTGGCGGGGCGGCGGGCTGATTTGTGAAGACATTTGGCGGCATCTGCGGCAGCGGTGCCGAGGGTGCGTCGTCGGGAGCGTGCTCCTCAAAGTAATTCGCTAACTGCGGCTTGCCGTCTTCGGTGATCTGGAAGTCTTCTTTGCGCAGGCCGGTTACGGGTTCGTCGTGGCCTTTGGTTACAACGATGTCGACGACGACCGCCTCGGAGCTGGCTTTGAAGACGGGAACTTGGCTTTGGCTGCGTGTCGAAAGGGAAGGTACGTCGAAGGCGGGCTCCGCTGTGGGCTGAACGGCAGGCTCGGGCGCTGGCGTGGTTGCGGAGGCTTCGGTCGCGGGAGTGGAAGGCTGTGTCGGCGAGCTCGCGGTGTTTGTGACGGCGGAAGTAACGGGAGTGCTGTTCTCCGGCACTTTCGATACATCGCTTGCGGTTGGCGGATTTGGAGTGGATGCGTCCGCGGCGCTTGTGTTTGCTGAAGAAGAAGTGGCCGGTTGTTCTGAGGGGAGACTTTCCCCAGCAGCCAGGATCCGTGCGTCTGCGTGGAAGAGGTGATATTGCACAAAGGCGGCATCGTTGAGCAGGGTTTGCAGGTGGCCGGGTGAAAATTGGATTTTCTGAACGGCCATCTTGGCGACGTCAGCCTGGGAGATGGAGACACTTTTCAAAGGACAGATATAGGAACTGCCGCCAAGGTCTACCGGGCCGTATTGGACCATGATATCGGCGGTCGCCAGAGGGTCGGTTGGCTTGAGGTCAGCCTGGGCGGTCACCCGGAAAACGGTCCCGTTCGCAGGATCGATGGCGAATTCGCCGTGATATCCGGCGATCTGGTGGAAGGCACGGGCATCGTAGCCTGAGTCATCTACGAAGCAGCAGAAGCTTACCTCATAGTGCGATTTTTCCTTGGGAACTGAATAGTCGAAGACGGCAACCGGGCCAGCGTCGCCTTGTTCCCAATGGCCCCAGGCCAGCTTGCTGTGTGCGGCATCCAGGAGCGTCGTGGCGAGAATGGGGCCGAACTCGCCTGAGGTCGATAGCCCGGAAGCAGGTTTGCCTTTTTTTGCTTTTTCTGCGGATGCATTCACTACTTCTCCGCCGTCGCGGTAGAAGACCGTGGCGCTGGCGGTGCTTGTCTGTGCTAGAGGCTGTGCGGGGACAAAGAACATTCCTCCCTTCTCGTACCCTTCGGGCAGGTCTTGGAAGCTGGTGGTGATGCGAGTCGCGGAGAAGTTCGGAAGCTGATGGAGCGTCTTGCTTACATAGGTCACAGTCAGTGCCAGGATGCGGCGTTGCTCGGCAACGTCGGGTGCTGGTGTGGCAGGAATTTCTGCCGGAGGAAGACTGAGAAACGTGGAGAGATCGGCCACCGCGGTTAACGCCTGGCGAGCTTGAGACCCGGAAAGGTCTGCCTCCAATTGCAAGTGCTTTGCGGTGCTCAGGCGCTCGGTCAGTTGCAGACCGGAGAGTTGCAGCGCTATCTCGGCGTCCGGCTTGGCGTGGATCGCGGACAACACCTGTTGCAGTTGCTCGACGGTTACCCTTTTGACCGCGAGAGCGGGCGAGACGATTGCTGCGAAACAGGCCAGAAGTATGCAGCGACGCATCGTGCGGTGTCCTCCCGCACCGAAATCTTAGTCCTTTGCGAAATGCTTTGGGAAGGTAAGTTGGGTGCGTGTTTTGGGGCGCTTTGTTTGTAGTTCGTTGTAACCTACGGTTGCTGGAGCCGGGCTCGGACTTCGGCGATGGTCAGATCTTTCCAGTGCTTGCTGTAGTTGTCCAGAGTGCACAGGCTGCGGGGTTCCATGCGGTCGACGTAGAGGGCGCCGTGGAGGTGGTCGATCTCGTGCTGGAGGATGCGGGCGTACCAGCCTGAGGCGCGGACGGTTTGCGGTTCGGCGCGATGATCGAGGCAATCCACGCGTACTCGAACGGCACGCCGGACAAGCGCCATCAAGCCGGGTAGACTGAGGCAGCCTTCGAAGAAGTCGATTTGGGGGAAGTCGGTATCGGGCGCGGTTTCGAGTGTGAGCATTGGATTAATGATCACGTGGAATGGAACTGGTTTTCGCGCGCGATCAGCGAGAGTTTCGGGCGGGATGTCTTTCATGTACTCGGGCTTGTCTTCGATGACCGCGAGCTGCAGGCCGAGGCCGACCTGGGGCGCGGCGAGGCCGACTCCGGGAGCTTTGTACATGGTTTCGCGCATTTGCTCGATGAGCTGCTGCGTGGTTGGCGAGAGTATCTCTTCCCGGCTAAGTTGACGCGTGGACTGGCGGAGGATGGGTTCTCCGGCGGATTTGATTTCTAGGGGCATGGTTCGTTGGACTTGCTTCATCTTGCCGTAGAATCGCGGGAATGGGCAATCTGATATTCAAGCGCACTTTCTGGTTTATCGCCGTCGTTATTTTCGCATTGCCACCAGGCATTCTTTTTGCCCAACCTGCGCCGACGCCCCGGCCGGCAATTACAGGGATCTCGCACCTGGTGCTGTTTGCGGATGACCTCCCGAAATCGCAACGCTTTTATGCGGAGTTGATTGGTTGGGATCAGGTGCCTTCCACCGCCGTGAAGCCGGGTGTTCGGTTTTATGCCAACCATTCGCAGTATGTCGAGTTAGTGTCTCCGCCCAACCCGGGACTTGCGGACAGGCTGGATATGGTTGCATTCTCGACCAGCGACGCTGAGGGTCTGCGTAAGTATCTCGGAGCGAGTGGGGTGGCGGTTCCGAAGACGGTGAAGATCGAGGCGGATGGAAGCCGAAGCTTTGTGGTGCATGATCCGGAAGGGAACAAGGTAGGGTTTACGCAGGATGGCGAGCATCCGCTTGCGGAGCCGGATTCAGCGTCCAAGAGCGTGAGCAACCATATCATGCATGCGGGTTATGTGGTGCGGAATCGCGCTGCTCTCGATCATTTCTACAAAGATCTGCTGGGCTTTCATTTGTACTGGCAGGGCGGAAATCCAGACACGCGGGTTGATTGGGTGATGATGCAGGTTCCGAATGGGACGGACTGGATTGAGTACATGCTGTATTTGCCGGCCAATCCGTCTCTTGCTCAACTTGGGAGCGCCAACCATCTTGCTCCGGGCGTGGTCAGCGTTGCCGACCTTCAGCAGAAACTTGAAGCAAAGGGTTGGAAGCCCGAGCCGGGCAAGGACCCGAAGGTGCTTGGCGTGGACGGAAAGATGCAGTTGGACCTGCATGATCCGGATGGGACGCGTGTCGAATTTATGGAGTTCGCGCCGGTCAAGACGGCTTGCTGTTCGCCGTATACCGGGCCGCAGCCCACCCCCTCGGGGTGGTAATGGGGCCAACTACGAAGCAGGCCTGTTAGACCATCGAATGCATATCGAGTAAGGGGCGCCGAGGTCCCGCTCATGAGACCCAGGAAATTGCAGCCTTCGCGATCGTGTGTCTGGCTGTTCGCTCGGCCATCAAGAATCAGTAGAGCCCAACCTTCGTCTCTTCGGCCATGAAATCGACGACTTTCGCAAGGTCCTTGGTTTCTTCGAACTTCTTGATCTGGCGGTCGGCGCCGGTTCCGATTTCGAGGATGTGGCGGATGTAGTTGATCTCCTGGCGGCTGTTGAGGCCGTCGACGACGTCGTCGACGAAGTCGAGGTATTCGCGGATGAGGTCGCGCTCGTCGACCTCGGTTTCCTTGCCGAAATCGATGAGCTTGCCATCGAGGCCGTAGCGGACGGCGCGCCATTTGTTTTCCATGAGCAGTGCGCGGGAGTAGTTGCGGAAATCCTGGTTGCGCATGTGGAGCTGGTAGATCTTGGCTGCGGTTGCCTGGATGAGCGCGGCGATGGCGAGCGTCTCTTCGGCGCGCATGGGAAGGTCGCAGACGCGGACTTCGATGGTGTTGAAGAAGGGATGGGGGCGAATGTCCCACCAGATCTTCTTGGCGTTGTCGAGGCAATTGGTCTTGATCAGCGATATTGACGAAATTCTCAAACTCGCTGTAACTGGCGAAGGCGTCGGGGATATTGGTTCGCGGAAACTTGTCGAAGACCTTGGCGCGATAACTTTTGAGACCGGTGTTGTCGCCGCGCCAGAAGGGTGAGTTGGTAGAGAGTGCGAGCAGGTGAGGGAGGAAGTAGCGCATCGTGTTCATGACGCGGATGGCGGCTTCGCGGTCTTCGATGCCGATGTGCACATGCAGGCCGAAGATGAGGTTAGCGCGGGCGACGGTCTGCAGGTCTTCAACGACGCGGCGATAGCGCTCGTCGGGATAGATCTCCTGCTTGCGCCAGTCGGCGAAGGGATGCGTTGCGCCGGCGACGAGCATCAGGCCATGTTCGTGGGCGAGGCGAATCATCTGGCGGCGGAGGTTGAAGAGATCTTCGCGGGCCTCTTTGATGGTGGGGCAGATATTGGTGCCGACCTCGACGACCGACTGGTGCATTTCCGCCTTGACCTGCTCATGCAGCAGGAGCTTGCCGTGGGCGAGCATCTCGGTGCCGATGTGCGAGCGCAGATCGCGGGTGACGGGGTCGACGGTCTGGTATTCCTCTTCAATGCCGATGTTGAATGTGGGCTGCATGTGTTCGACTTTACCTCGTGACCGGAAGTGGCGGGGTATTGGCGCTGCTTCAGTTGTATGCGGGGTGGGGATTTGAGGCAAGCGGGCACGTGAGCGTTTCAAGACTAACTGCCTTCAATAAGAGGAGATCGCGATGGCGCTTGTTATAACCGATCCAGAAGCAAATCGTCTCGCGAACGCGATTGCGGAGATTACCGGCCAGACGGTTGAGGAAGTTGTTCTCGAGGCATTGCGCGAGGCCCACGAACGTCTGGTTCATAGCCGTGCTGGAGATGCCGCGGATGAAAAGCCCAGGCCTGAAAGCCTACTGCCGTGGTCGAATATCGTGGGCTGAAGCCCCACGCTTCCACCGAGCATCTGAACCGATCTTTTGGAAATTGGACCTTTTCTCAGAGGATGTTTCTTTACCGCTTTGGTGAGGCTGAACCGAGAAAATCTCCCCAATGAAAGTCCTTGATTGTTGAGCCTTGCTGGGCTTTCTTGATAGCGAGCTCGGCCATGTTTTGGACGATCCATTCGAAGTTGTCCGGGCCGACGGAGTGGACGTCGGCGTCGGGGGCTGGGTTCATGAAGTCGATGGCGTAGGGGATCCCGTCCTCGACGGCGAACTCGACGGTGTTGAGATCGTAGCCGAGCGCCTTGCAAAGAGTGAGTGAGTCGCGTTCAACGCGAACGAGCAACTCGGGATCGTAGGCCGGCGGATCGAGGACATAGCGCTCTGCGTGGGGCCGCCGCGGATCATAAGGCATGATGCGGACCTTTTCCTGGCCGACGACGTAGCAGCGGAAGTACTCCTTGAAGTTGACCGCTTTCTGGAAGAGCATGCACAGGTCTCGGCTGCAGTCGTAGGCCTCGAAGAACTCGTGCGGGTCGTGGATGTGGTAGACGTCCTTCCACCCTCCGCCATCGACGGGCTTCATGAACGAGGGGAAGCCGATGTAATCGAAGACGCTCTCCCAGTCGAGGGGGAATTCGAGATTGCGCATGGAGCGATCGGTGGTGCCGGGCGGGAAGTGCTTATGCGGCAGGATGACAGTTGCGGGAACGGCGACGCCTAGTTGATCGGCCAGTGAGTAATTAAAGAACTTATCGTCCGCCGACCACCAGAAGGGGTTGTTAATGACCACCGTTCCATTGAGCACGGCGTGCTTGAGGAAGGCGCGATAAAACGGGATGTCGTGGGAGATGCGGTCGACGATGACGGAGTAGGCCGGCGGGCGGTCGAGGTGGACGGCCCCGGTCTGGACGAACTCAGCGCAGATGCCGTCGACCTTCATGGAGTTGATGCGCTCCACGAGCGCTCCGGGGAAGGTATTCTCCATGCCAAACAGCACGCCAATTTTCTTCACGGTGCTCCCTTGCGATACGTGGGATTGAAACGCCGAACGTCAAAGCCCACCATAGCCGAAACCTTTCCCGGGATGCAAAGTTTGCGCGGTGAAAATCGCTGAGTCAAGGCCGGAAATGAGCGCAGGCATGCAGTAAGTCGCGGCCAACTGCGGGGCATTCGGCTGCGGAGTTTTGACGCTGCCTGGAATGCGGTGAGGCGGGAGAGAAACTGAAGCGAACGATCTGCCGAGGTGGGCAGATGGGCCAATAATTCCCATTGAGCGGACAGTAAACACGTGATACGCTTCGGCGATTACTCTCACTAACTAAGTTGGGCGCTCAAAATATGGCGGCGAAGACAGCTAACGAACGGCGGCTGATCGGGATATCGGTACTCGGGTCGGTGGTCCTGGCGTTAGCCGGGAGCGGCTGCGGGACCGCACTCAATTCGGCATTGCCGTCCTCTTCTGGGACCACCCTGGCGCAATCGCAGCCGGCCTCAGGGCCGAGGCTTGGCTATGTGTGGGACTCGGCGAGCCAGTCTCTGCGACCGTTGCAGGGCGTGCCGGGCGCGTCGATTGTCGGCGTCGCTACGGTTACCGCGCCTGCCCAGGGGCCTGGTTATATTTCCACCGCCTCCTCGGCGGTCTCGGGTTGGGCGCTATTTCTTGACGCAACCGGCGGAGTGTATCAGAGCGCTTTGACTGGCGGCCCGCTCACTAAGATCGCGATGCTGCCGGGAGCTAACTCGTTAGTCTTGAGTCATTCCGGCACTTATGCGCTGGTAACCGGCAAGAGCGCGTCCGGCGCGCCTTTTGCAGCAAGTTTCTCGGGTTTACCGGCAACGCCTTCAGTACGCAACCTTAATGTATCTTCTTTCCCTTCAATCCTCGGCGGCGCGGCGAGCGATACCGGGACGGTAGCGTTTGCTACCGGCTCCGGGTCGGGCGGAGTTTCGGTGGTGGCATTGGTTGGGCTGGGCGCGGGCGCTCAGGTGGCTACCGTAGAGGCTTTTGGTGGATTCCAGTTTGTGCCCGGCAGCGATGAATTGGTGGTTGCTGACGGGGGCAGCGGCGTGCTGACCGAGATCTCGCATGTAAACGCGACGCCCACTTCGGCGGTCCTTTCGGCGGCGGGAGCGATTAGCGCTCCGGTAGCAATGGATATTACCTCAAACGGCCGCTGGACGGTGGTAGCTAACGCCAAAGGCGACATTTTGCGGATCGATTTGACTGGAGTTGCGGCGGCGACTGCGGTGCGTTGTTCCTGTGCGCCGAGCCAGGTGGTGGCGTTGAATGGAAACGCGGTGCATCTAGTGACCGCGGGCGAGGGACCGCTGTGGATTGTTGATGCGGGGAACTCCGTTCCACGGGTGTTGTTTGTCCCGGCGATTGGGCCGGCGAGCGGCGTCACGGCATCGAGGGCGAGCGCAATATAGCGAGGAGTTTTCTGGAGAGACGCAAAAAACCGTCATGCGAGAGCGTGGCGAACGAGAGCACGCGACGGAGACCAGGCTAAGCCCAATGAACACGACGAATTGGAAGTTGATCGATCAGCGTGTGGTCACGGGCAATCGCCGGTCGTGGTCCCGGGGCGCCATCCGCCTCTCGGCGCTGGTGGCGATTCTTGTTTCAAGTCAGGTCCTTCGAGCGCAGGTAAGTTTCGCCGGTGCCCAAAGCACCTTGGGAAGCGGATTCAAAAACCCTACAGGCGTTGCAGCAGACAGCGCGGGCAACGTCTATGTCGCAGACTCCAGCAACAACGCCGTAAAAGAAGTCTTGGCGGTCAATGGCGGCATCCCCGCCAATCCTACGATCCGTACGCTAGCCATTGGCTTTAACTTCCCGGACGCCGTGGCAGTAGATGCCAGCGGCGATGTCTTCGTCGCGAGTTTCGACGATAACACGGTGAAAGAGATCGTCGCGGTTAACGGCGGTATTTCCACCAACCCTACGATTCTCACTCTCGGAAGCGGATTCGTTACTCCTTCCGGCGTGGCGGTCGATGCGAACGGGAACGTCTTTGTCGCGGACATGGGCAACGTAGCGGTAAAAGAGATCGTAGCGGTCAACGGCAGCATTCCAGTTAATCCTACGATTCTTACCCTGGGCGGCGGGTTCACTAATGCCGACGGCGTGGCAGTTGATGCAGTCGGCGATGTCTTCGTTGCGGACGTTACCTCAGTAAAAGAGATTGTGGCAGTTGGCGGCGCCATTCCTATCAATCCCACGATACGTACTTTAGGCAGCGGCTTTGCCTCCGCTCGTGGCGTAGCGGTGGATCCGAGCGGCGACGTTTTCGTTGCTCAAAGCCTGACTACCGTTATCGAAGAGATGGTGGCGGTCGACGGCAGCATTCCGGCAAATCCGACGTTTCTCAGCTTTGGCAGCGGTTTTCTTTCGCCATACGGCGTGTTTGTCGATACAAGCGGCGATGTTTTCGTTGCGGATGCCTCGCATGCGGGCGCCGGCGACGTCGAAGAGATCCAAACGAAGAGCGTCAACTTTGGAGACATCAACGTTTGCCCCACCGGGCAGACCACGCCAACCCCATGCACTGAGATGGTGACGCTGAATTTCAACTTCCCGGCCGGCGCTCCCTTGGAAGATCCAGTCGTGACGACTGGAGGCGCGCAGGGGCTCGACTTCACTGTGGCGCCCAACAGCACCTGTGGAACACAGGGTGCAGGTATACCGTGTACCGTCAATGTGACCTTCACTCCCTCGGCGGCGGGGGTGCGCGAGGGGGCGGTGACGGTGACCCAGGAGGGGGAATGCGAGTTCCTTCCTTGCAACCTGCCTCATGCGACGGTGCCGATCTTCGGTACCGGACTGGGTCCGGAGGCGGGGATTTTCGGCATTCAGTATCGGTATCCCGCCAACGCCGGCGAGCACCGATGTCACCGGCGTGGCTGTCGATGGTGCGGGCAATTACTACTACTCCGACCAGGGCGGGAACACAGTTTATAAGGTCTCGAACGCGGGCTTTACGCCGGTTGGGTTCACTGGCTTAAACGCTCCGCAGCAACTAGCCGTCGACGGCTCCGGCGCCATTTATGTGCTGACCGGCGGAAGCCAGATCATCGAGCGGGCCGCGAACGGAGTGCAGTTCCTTCTGCTTTCGACCGTTGCGGCTCTCACCCCAAATCTGGAAGCGTATCTGGAAAACATTGGCGCATTTGCCCTCGACCCCCAAGGCGATATCTATGTTGGTGGCCCCGCTGTGGGCAGCGCCGCCGGCGAAGTGGTCAAGTTCGCCAACGGAAGTCTTACCGTCGTCGGCAGCGGCTACGGGACTATCCAGTCTGTGACGGTCGGGCCGGATGGCACCGTCTACATCGTCAGCAATAATCCCCTCAACGGTTCCGCCACTGTCAGCACGATCGGTCCTGGCGGACAACAGGGAACGCTCGCCATAGCATTGCCGACGATCAGCGCCATTGCCGTCGACGCCGGCGGCACGGTTTATCTGGCGGAGGTCGCGCAACCGCCGTACACGCAAACGAACCTGCTGGTGATCGACGCAACCGGGGTCGAGACGAATTACCAACTGCCTGGCGTGGACATCCCGAACCAGATGGCGATCACCTCCACTGGCGGGTTCTACATTGCGAACCAGAGCGGCTCGCAGACGGGCAACCCCGTCGGCAATATTGTCTTTTACAGCCGGGACGCTTCGGGAGGATTTGACTTTACGGGTGTGCCCGTGGGCACGACCTCGCAGGCGTTCCCGGAGTCGGTGCTGAATATTGGCAATGAGCCGCTGACGATCTTTGGCCTGACTTATGCCGCACAGCTCAACCAAACGCCGTTGCCGGGTTCGCCGTTCAGCGAAGCACCGGTGGCGAACTCTACTCCTAAGGAGTGCGGTACGACCCTGGCAGGCGGGGCGACGTGCGTCATCACCGATGTCTTTTCTCCGGCGGCCCCAGGCACCTATACCGGCGGCTTCACGCTAAGCGACAATTCGCTGAACGCGACGGCGGCCAATCCGGCGACGCAGACCTACGATCTGTTTGGGACGGGGATCGGACCCCCGATCTCGATGTCGCTGACCGGGCCAGTTCCATCGCCGCTTTTTGGATCCGTGCAAGGGACGTTCACGGTGCAAGAGCTGGACGTAACCGGAGCTCCTGCGACGGGTGACAACAACACCGTGACGCTGTCGCTGACCGGACCGCAGGAGTACAACAACCTGCAAGTGACACTAACCAACGGGGTGGGCACGCTGCTGCTGACCCTGGTGGAGGGCGGCAACTACACGCTGAATGCGGCCGATACGACGAATGGGCTGACGGCCGGCCCACTCAACTTCGTTTTGCAGCAGAACCCGGGACCGGAAAACTTCGCCGGCATCACGCTGGCGGCCAGCACCACTACGCCTTACTACTTCGACCAGGTGGCGATCACCGCAACGATCAACGGCACGAACCCGCCTGCTCCCACCGGATCTGTCACTTACAGCGTCGACAACGGCCCGACGCAGAGCGCGCCGCTGAATGTCGGTCCAAACGGCGCAGTCAATCCGGGCACGGCGAGCTTCCTGGTTGGGCCGCTGGCGGTGGGGAACCATTCTGTCTCGGTGACTTATGTCCCGACCGGCAACTTTTATCTGCAGAGCGGTCCGCAGATCATCAATCTTACGGCGACCGATCCGCCGCTGAGCCTGGTAAGCAGCGAACGGCTCCAGGCCTTTGCGAACGCCGGCACGCCTAATGACGTGGCCGTCGACGGCACAGGCGATATCTATCTCGCCGACACGGCCGGCGCGCAGGTGCTGGAGTACACGCCAGCCGGGGCACGGGTCGCGCTTCCTCTGGATCTGGTCACGCCGAATGGACTTGCCGTGGACTCCTTCGGAAACGTTTATGTCTCCGACTCGTCGGCGAATCAGGTTTATGAATACAGCGCGCTGATCGGCCAACAGACGCTTTCGTTCCAGGGGCTAACGCCGGCCACATTGAATAACCCCGGCAAGATTGCCGTGGACCGGAACCGGAATGTTTATGTCGCCGACACGGGCAATAACCGCGTCGTGTTTCTGAACAACGACAGCATTCCCAATGTGGTTCCGGCAACCGGGCTGAACGCGCCCCAGGGCGTCGCGGTCGATGCGGCAGGCGATATCTTTATCGCCGACAGCGGTAGCAATCGGGTCGTCAAGATCGACACCAACCAGAACCAGACCACGATCCTTTCCACTCCCGATCCGATAGCAGTGACTGTCGATGCGAACGGCAATGTCTATGTCCTCGACGGCAACGGCACGGGTACGGTCACACGCATCGACGCCCTTGGACACCAGGTGCAACTGAATGGCGTCGGCGCCTTCAACGGCTACAACTTGATCCCGGTGGACATCGCCGCGGACACGCTGGGCAATCTCTTCGTGCCCGGAACCCAGCCGTTTACGCCTGGTAACCAGACCGCCGCGGACCTGCTGGTGATCTCTACCAATCCTGGGATCAAGGTGCAGGACGTCGCGGTTGGCGGCGACACGAGCGGAGTTGCGAACTACCTGATTCCCTCCGCTTTCGGGGTCGCGCCCAGCTATGCGGCGACCGATCTTGGGGGAAATAACGAGTTCGCCGGCAACCAGCTGCTGAGCTGCGCGAACGGCATCGCCGCAAACGGCATTTGCACCTTCACGATTTCCTTTAATCCAAGTCTTCCCGGAGTGCGCTCGGGCAGCTTCACGCTGAGCAACGCCAACGGCGTTGCGCTGCGGACGGATGGGGTCTACGGCAACGGGCTTGCGCCGCTGGCGGTTTTCGAATCCTCCACCTATGGAACCCTGACTGCGTCGACCCCGTTGACCAATCCGGGGCCGATCGCGGTGGACTCGGCGGAAAACGCCTACGTGGCGGATACGGGCAACGGCTCCATCTTCAAGATACCGGCCGGCGGCGGCAATCCGATCGCACTCCTGACCGACCTGGGAGTGCCGTCCGGCGTGGCGGTCGATGGCCTGGGCAACGTCTATGCCATCGATAGCGACGGCACTTTGGTTTACAAAATCGCCCCGGGAGGAGTGACAACCTATCTGGCGACGGATCTAACCCAACCCTCGGCGATTGTGGTGGATGGGGGCGGCAACGTCTTCGTTGGGGAGAGTACTTCGGGAATTGGAGAGGTGCTGAAGATCGATCCCTCGGGCAACGAGACGGTCGTCGTGCAGGGGCTGGGCTTTGTCCCCTCGTCTCTTGCTCTGGACACTGCGGGCAATGTGTATGTGCTGGGCGACGGAGCGATTCTCAAGGTCACTCCTTACCTGAATGTCTCGCCCGTCACCTTCAACGACGACAACATCACTGCGCTGGCGGTGGACGCGGCGGGCGAAATCTATGCCGTCGACGCGCAGGCCCAGCAGATCGTGCGCCAGGACACGGCCGGTAACCTGACCAGCGTCGGCAACATCGGCCTTCCCGCCGGCGGCATCGCGCTCGACGGGCCCGGGAACATTTTCTTCACCAGTCCGAGCGCGGTGTCGGAGATAACGCGCGTCGCCTTCGGCATCAACTTTGGCGCAGTGGCGGTGGGCACCGCTTCGATGCCTTATTTCTTCACCACGACGAATGTCGGCAACCAGCCGCTGGTCTTCTCCGCGCTGACCGTACCCGCGCCGTTCGTGCCGCAAGCTGCGCTGGGCAATCTCACGTCTTGCTCGGGGGCGCTGACGCTCGCCGCCGGCACCGACTGCACGCTTGGCATCACCTTCGCGCCCACCGCCGTGGGCGCCGTGCAAGAGAATGCGGTGCTCACCAGCAATTCGCTGAACCAGGCCGCGGGCACGGAAGTGGTGAATCTGGTCGGGAACGGCAGCGGCGTTGTCCCGGCCTCGCTGGCGCTGACCGGCCCGACCACCGGGGTCGCCGGCCAGAGCGGACTCTACACCATCACGGAGCTTGGCGCGGGCGGCGTGGCAGCCACTGGCGACAGCGATACCGTGGCCATCTACGTCCAAACGGGAATGACCTTGACCTTTACGGGTCCCGAAGTGATTTTGGTCAACGGCGTGGGCACATTCACATCCTCGGATTACTTCGTCAGTGAAACCGGCATCGTCGCGATTGACGTGGTCAATGGTCTGACGCAGACGCTCCCGGTTACCATCACGCCGGCCCAGCAAGCCACTACACTGGCACTGGCCGTAAATCCAGCGGCGCCGACTACGGCCGATCCAGTCAGTGTGGTGGTGACTCTGGGTGGGGACATGGGCCAGCCGGCTGCAACCGGCAACATCACCTACACCCTCGATGGCGTGGCAGGTACGAATCCGATCCCAGTGGGGCTGCCGAATACTCCTGGAGCCTATATCACTGCCGTTCCGCTGGGCAGGCTGACGGCTGGTCCGCACACGTTCGTTGCGACCTACGCCGGCGACGCCAACTATCTCGGAGTAGGTCCGGCGACGTTGCCTTTTAACGTGGCTCCGCTGGTTGCGACGACTACGACGCTGGCGATCACCGCTGGCGGTAACGCGGTTGCGACAGTTGCCGCCGGGACGGTAGTGACCTTGACAGCCGCTGTTGCCGCAGGCGGCGCTCCGCTGTCTCCGGGGCTGGTGACTTTCTGCGATGCGGCCGCCGCGCACTGCGATAACTCGGCGATCCTCGGTACGGCGCAGTTGACGGCGGCGGGAACGGCGGTGCTGAGGTTCGTGCCGGGGATTGGCGTTCATAGTTACGCAGCGATCTTTGCCGGAACCGACAGCTTTGTTACCAGCACCTCGGTTGCCGAGCCGCTTACGGTGACTGGGCTATTTCCGACAGTGACCACGCTCTCCGCCGCCGGCTCGGTGGAAGACTACACGGTGACCGCGACCGTGACAGGTTCGATCGCGAGCGCGAATCGCACTTTACCTCCGCTGGGGACGATGTCCTTCGTGGATACGACCCCGACCCCGCCTGTGACGGTGGCAACGGCTCCGGTGTTTGGGGGAGCGGTGACGCAGACGTTTGCGCGGCCGATGCCGTACCCTACGGGCGGCGAGTCCTACTTCGTTGCGGTGGGGGATTTCAACGGGGACGGGGTCCCCGACCTGGCGGTGGCCAACTTCCTGAGCAACACTGTGTCAGTGCTGCTGGGCGTGGGTAACGGCACCTTCCAAACCCAGGTCGCATATGCAGTCGGCGCTCGTCCCCGCTCTGTGGCCATAGGCGATTTCAAGGGGGACGGGTTCCTCGACCTGGCGGTGGCGAATACCGGGGACAACACGGTGTCGATACTGATCGGCAAGGGCGATGGCACGTTTGACGCCCAGGTTACCTACGCGACCGGCGACGCGCCTGTTTCGGTGGCAGCGGGTGATTTCAACCATGATGGCATTCTCGATCTAGCGGTAACCGACAGTGATGACAACATCGTATCGATCCTCATCGGCAATGGGGACGGCAGCTTCCAAGCCGAGGTCGCATATGCCACAGGTAACGATCCCGAATCCGTGGCGGTCGGTGATTTCAATGGTGACGGGGCCCTCGACCTGGCGGTGGCCAACTATGGGGGCGGCGAGGGGAACACGGTGTCGGTGCTTCTGGGCAACGGCGACGGCAGCTTCCAAACCCAGGTCACCTACGTCACCGGCGGCACGCCCGATTCGGTGGCGGTGGGCGACTTCAACGGCGACGGCGTCCCGGATCTGGCAGTGGCTAACGGGGACGAGAATACGGTGTCCGTTCTAATCGGCAATGGCGACGGCACATTCCAAGCCCAGGTTGCCTATGCTGCCGGCGTCGAGGCTACCTCGGTGGCCGTCGGCGACTTCAATGGCGATGGATTCGCCGACCTGGCGATAGCCAACGCGGCGAACTATGTCTCTGTATTGCCGGGCAATGGCGATGGCACCTTCAACCCGGCGGTTGAATATGCGCCCGGCGGCAATCCACTCTCCGTGGCAGTAGGCGACTTCAACGGCGACGGAGTGGCCGATCTGGCGGTGGCCAACCTTACCACTGGCGGTTACGTCGAGATACTGCTGAACCAGCTCACTGCAACGTCAACTGCGACGGCGATCGGGGTCTCGATTCCCGGCGTTGGGATGCAGAACGTCGAGGCCAGCTATCCAGGCAGCGCGACTTACGGAGCCAGCGTCTCCCCGGTCACAGCGTTCATGGGCTCCGGAATAGCGACTACCCTCACCCTGACCGCCACTCCCGGCGTTAGCTTCTTCGGAGAATCGGTCACGCTGACGGCGACCTTAAACCCATTCAACGCGGGCGACGTGAGCACCAATGGCGAGACGATCACCTTCGAGCACAATTTGGCGGCGATTGGGACGGGGACGTTGCTGAACGGCGTTGCGACCTTTACGACCACAACGCTGCCGGTGGGCCTGGATCCGCTGGAGGCGGCCTACGCGGGCGATACAACCTTCGCCGCGACCAGCTCAGCCGCCGCAGGCCTTCTGGTCAACGAACCAGCAACGTCGGCGACGACGCTGGCGATCTCGGTGGCCGGGAACGCGGTTGCGACGGTGGCTTCGGGAACGCCGGTGACCCTGACCGCAAGCGTGACGGTGAACGGAGCGGCGGTGACGCCGGGCGTGGTGACCTTCTGCGATGCGACGACACAACGGTGTGAGGACTCCGCTTTAGTCGGCTCGGCGCAGTTGACGGCGGCGGGGAAGGCGGTGCTCAGGTTTGTGCCGGGGATCGGCGCTCACATCTACCGAGCGGTTTTCGCGGGCAAGGGCGGCTACCTCACCAGCGCGTCGGCCGTGCAGCCGCTGACGGTGACCGGGCTTTATCCGACCGCGACGACGATTGCGGCCACCGGGACACAGGGCAATTACACCCTTACCGGGACGGTGGTGGGAACGAGCAATGCCAACCTCGCTCCGACTGGATTGCTGTCGTTCCTTGATGCTTCGAACGGCAATGCTTCGCTAGGCACTGCGGCCCTGGGAACGGTGACCGTGGGGTTGAACCTGACAGCGTCCTCCTTGGTAGCCGGCGGAGCCAACACGCGACACGTGGCTATCGGAGACTTCAACGGAGACGGTATTCCGGACGTTGCGTTGCCGACGATTAATGCGGGGAACGTTCCGGGCACGCTTATCGTGCTGCTGGGCAATGGAGACGGCACGTTTACCGCGGCAGCCGGTCCGCAAGTTGGCGTAGCGCCCACTCAAGTTGTCGTGGGCGATTTTAACGGCGATGGCAAGGCCGATCTGGCCGTGAGCAATGCCGGGGCACAAGCGAACAACACGTTCCCCGCCGGCACCGTGACCGTCCTGCTCGGCAACGGGGACGGAACGTTTACGCCTCAGGCCAACAGTCCGACGACAGGGTTTCAGGCTCAATCGCTGGTGACCGGTGACTTCAACGGCGACGGAGTGGCGGACCTGGCGGTGGTGAACGGCCAGTCCAATACCGTGACGATCCTGCTGGGCAACGGCGACGGGACGTTTACGGCGGGGCAGAGTCCGGCGACGGGCAGTGGCGCGTATGAGATAGCGATCGGCGATTTCAATGGAGACGGCGTCCGTGACCTCGCGGTATCAAATTTCTATGACAACACTGTCAGCGTACTGCTCGGCAATGGGGATGGAACGTTTACCGCAGCGGCGAGCCCGGCTACCGGGACAGCGCCCGGCGGGGTTGCGATCGCCGACTTTAACGGGGACGGCAATGCGGATATCGCGGTGACGAACAGTGGCGACGACACGGTTACGGTGCTGCTGGGCAACGGCAACGGCGTGTTCACCGCGGCGGCGAGCCCGACGACCGGCGGCTATCCCTTTGCGATCGCGGCGGCCGACTTTAATGGGGACGGAAAGGCCGATCTGGCGGTCACGAACCTTGATGACAGCACGGTCGGTATATTGCTTGGAAACGGAGACGGGACATTCACCCCATCGGCAATTGCAGCTACCGGCAGCAGTCCATTCGGCTTGGCCTCTGGCGACTTGAATGGGGATGGCGTTCCGGACCTGGCGACGGCGAACATTGGAGATGGGTCGGCCACCCTGGTTCTTACCCAACGAACGCAGACTGCGACCGCGACGCTGCCAAATGTTTCGGTTCCCGGCGCGGGGACGCACAATGTCGAGGCGTCTTTCCCGGCAAACGCAAACTTCAGTGGCAGTGTTTCTCCAACGACGCCTTTGACCGGATTGCAGTATACGGCTGTCGTTAATTCGACGATCGCCTTTGGCGCCAACATTCCCTACGGACCTAATTCCGTAACCGCGACGGTGGCTGGCTCCGCGGCGGGCCTCCCGGTTCCGACGGGTAGCCTTGGTTATACGATTGATGGCGCACCGACGGTTGCGATACCTGGAGTGCTGGTGAATGGATCGATCACCTTCCAACTGCCTAAGATCGCAGTGGGGAACCACACCATCGGTTTTGCCTACTCGGGCGACGCGCGGTTCCAGGGAACTCCCAACAACATCGTGCCTCCATCGCTCTATGTTCTTTTCACGATTACCCCGGCTGTGCTGACGGTGACGGCGAATTCACTGACGAGCGCGTATGGCCAGGCGCTGCCGGCGTTGACCGACACCTTCACGGGGTTTCTCTTCAACGACACGGCGGCCACGGCGGTTACGGGAACTCCGGTGTTGATCACCACGGCCACTACCGCCAGTACGCCGGCTAATTACCCGATTACCGTGGCCATAGGAACGCTTGCGGCGACGAATTACACCTTCAACTTCGTGCCGGGTGCGCTGACGATTTCGCAGGCTGCGCAGACGATCGCCTTCACGCCTATTGCCACGCAGAGTTACGGAGCGGCTGCGTTTGCCGCGACGGCGACGGCGACGTCGGGACTGCCGGTAACGATCTCGGTGCAGTCGGGCCCGGCGACGATCGCGATCAATCAAGTGACCGTGAACGGCGTAGGCACTGTCGTGCTCGCCGGGACCCAAACAGGCAACGCCGACTACGCGGCGGCGGTGACGGCGACCACGTCATTTTCGGTGATCGCTGCATCGAGCAGCATTGCATTGAGCGTCACCTCGAACCTGATCCGCACTCCGAATCCGATTTCCCTGAGTGCGACGGTCTCTTCTGCAGCAACGGGCGAGACCGGTACGGTGACCTTCCTGGATGGGATGACGACGCTGGGCCAGAGCGCGCTGAGCCCGACGGATACTGCCGCGCTGAACGGCGTAACGCTTGCGGTGGGGACGCATAACATCACGGCGAGCTATTCCGGAACAGCGGATTTTGCCGCCTCCGCCTCGCCAGTGGCGACGGTGGTGGTGGAACCGCTGGCGGTGGTCCTGACTACGATCGCGCCGGTAGCGGCGGAAGCCGGCTCTTCCGATACTACGATCACCGCGACGGGGACGAATTTCAGTCCGACGGCGATTGTGAACTTCAACGGCACACCGCTGGCAACGACGTTCGTCAACGCCACGCAACTGACGGCGGTGATTCCAGCCGCGCAATTAGCCAACGCAGGGTCGATTAATGTAACCGTGAGCGACAGCTATTCGTCCTCGGCTTCGACGCCGCAGACATTCACGATCCTGCCGGTGACGGCGGTGACGTTTACCGGTCCGCCGAGCACTCCTCCGGGTCAGCAACCCACGCTGACTTTCGAGCTGACGCAGGCGTACGCGGTTGCGCTCAACGGCACGATGACGCTGACGTTTACGCCGGACCCAGGGAACCCGGACGATCCGGAGGTGCAGTTTGAAACAGGCGGCCGGACCTTTAACTTCACCCTGCCACCGAATAGTACGGAGACGCCCGTCATACTGTTGCAGGCCGGGACGATCTCCGGAACCATAACCGTAACGTTGCAGCTGACAGCCAGTGGGATCAACGTCACTCCGGCGAACCTGGCGCCGATCGCAATCGTCGTGCCCAAAGTCGCGCCGACCGTGAGCTCGGTGACATTCAGCACGTCGGGCGACACGTTGTCGGTCGTCGTAACCGGGTATTCGAGCACGCGTGAGATCCAGTCGGCGAGCTTCTCGTTTACTGCCGCAACGGGTGCGTCGCTGGCGGAGAAATCGATCACGGTGCCGGCAAACACCCTCTTCGAAACCTGGTATACGACGGCCGAATCCGCCCAGTATGGCAGCGCGTTTACCTATACTCAGCAGTTCACCCTGTCCGGGCCGGCTACCGCGGTTGGCGGCGTGGGGGTCACGCTGACGAACACGATAGGGACTTCCACCGAGGTAACTTCACAATGAGGAATAGCTGGAGTTTTGTCCGGAAGGCTTCGCTGAGCATGCGGGCCTGGGGAATGGTTGGCCTGATGCTGTTGCCGGGTGTTGCCTCGCCGTTTGCGGCCCTTGGCGAGGATGAGCTGCCCTCGGCTCCGACGCCGAAGTTGCAACTTCAGGGAACTCTGGCGTCGCTGAATGTCAGGCCATCGAAGCAGGACCAGGGGCCTGCGCAGGCTCCGGCTCCTCCTCCGCCTTCTTTGCAGATTGCGATTCTCGAGGGCGAAGACGTTTCGAACAATATCAAGGAGCGCACCGCGCGCGAGCCGATCGTCCAGGTGACGGACGAAAACCATAAGCCCGTCGCCGGCGCGGCGGTGTTGTTCTCGATCGATAGCCAGGGCGGACATGCCGGGGCGACCTTTGCGCATGGCGCAAAGGTCTTTCATGGCACGACGGACGCGAACGGCAACGTGACCGCGCACGGATTTCACCCCAACGGACACACCGGCCAGTTTCATGTCAATGTGACGGCCAGCAAGGGCCAGCTGACCGCCCATACGACGATCGCTCAAACCAACGTCGCCGCTGCGACGACCGCCGCGACCACGAGCGGCATCACGGGTTTCGTCGCCGCCCACGTGGTGCTGGTTTCGGTGGTCGCCGCGACCGCGGTCGCCGTGGGAGTGACTACGGGAGTGGTGGTCTCCAACCAGTCCTCGGGGACTACGATCACGACCGGCACGGGAACGGTGGGGGCGCCGTCGATCGCTAAAGGCATCGGTGGGCATAGATAGCCGAATCCAGATATGCTGAGTCGGTCAGGAAAGCGAACAGGAAACCGATTGCCGGTCGCGACTCGTACTGATGAGTGGTGTTAAGGGGACGCTATGGAGTTCCGCTGGACCCGAATCGCCGTATTCGCCATGTTGTCTGCGCCCGTGCTCTTGAGCGCGCAGGTTGCGCCTCACCCCAGTTCGAAGCCGGGTGGCGAGCTTATGGAGATTGTGCTCGAGAAGAAGACAGGCGATGTTGTTCAGGCGATGGCTGCGGGTCATGTCTTCCAAGCCGGCGACGTTCTTCGCTTCCGGCTGCGCCCGGCCTTTGACGGCTTTCTCTATGTGACCGACCTGGGCACCTCAGGCAAGAGCAGCCTGCTCTTTCCCCGGCAGGAGACGGGCAGCGACAACCGCATCGAGCATTCCCGAGAATACGTGGTTCCTGCAACACCGGATGGATGGTTTGAGGTTTCCGGGCCGCCTGGATATGAGACGCTGTATTTCGTCATGAGCCCGGTGGCGCTGGCCGGAGGGGCGGTGCCGAGCGCGGGGCCTGGCGGTGCGCCTAATCCCAATCAGGGAATTCCGCAGGGAACTCCGCCGCCCACGATGCATCCGCGGTGTAACGATGAGATCTTCAAGTCGCGCGGAGATTGCGTGGATCCCAATGCAGGCCCAAAGCGGGTCGATCCGACGGCGACGCTGCCCCCTACGGTGCGCGATTTGTTCGGCGATAGTTCGCCGGGAAAAGGGTCGCGTGATCTGAATTTCACGCAGAAGTCTTCCTCGAGCGTGGTTACGTCGGTGAGCCCGATGAGCGGGCCGGTGGTCTATGAATTCCTGTTGGCTCATAATTAGAGCATTGGCGAAGGCGATGAGGCTGATTCGGTCGCAATTCGTGATTGGAAGTCTCCTGGCTGCGGGGATGGCGTTTGCCCAGCAGACGCCGTCGACGCCGGCCCCACCCGCGACGGCACCGGCACAATCTCCCGCGACGACAGACCAGAACCGCGACTTGAATTTCAAAAAAGAGACGACGCGTCCGCCGGGTGAGGTGACGGTGAAAATCCCGCGCAGTTATGCGCTGGTGATCGGTATTTCGAAATATGAGAATCTGCCGGCCGAAGCCCAGCTCGAATACCCTGATCGCGATGCCGAATCGATCTATACCGTGCTGATCAGCGCCGAGGGAGGACAATTTCCCGCCGAAAACGTCCACAAGCTGATCAACGAAAACGCCACTGCGGCCAACATCAAGAAGGAGCTTGAAACGTGGCTGCCGTCGGTGACCAAGGACGATGACCGGGTAGTGATCTATTTCGCCGGGCATGGCTTTGTTTCGGGTGGACGCGCCTATTTAGCGCCCTACGACATCAACCTGAAGAACATTCCGGGAACTTCGTTCCCGATGGACGAGCTGGGAGCGGACATTGGCGGCAAGATCAATGGCAAGTGGAAGGTGCTGATCACCGATTCCTGCCATTCCGGCGCGATCACTCCGGAGGCGGACCGAGCCAAGGTGAATCAGACTTTGCTCGACCTGCAGAAGTCGCTCTTTTCGATCACGGCGAGCCGCGATCGCGAGCAGAGCTACGAGAGCGACAAATGGGGTGGCGGCCATGGCATCTTTACTTACTACGTGGTGAAAGGCCTGGAAGGCGAAGCCGACACCAACGGCGATGGCGTCGTTTCGGCTGACGAATTGGCGGAGTATGTTCACACCAACGTGCGCCTCGCGACCAATGCCGCGCAGAACCCGACCTCGGAGCGCGGCAGCTTCGATCCCAACATGGTGCTTGCTTACAATCCCGGCCGGGTGACGGCCGCTAATCTGCCGCCACCGAAGTATGGGACGCTGGTCATCGAGACCAACATGGACGGGACCGAAGTCTTCGTCGACGGCAAGAGCGCCGGAATCGTGAACAAGGCCGCGGCGCTGCGCCTGCCGGGCATCGAGCCGGGCGCTCATACGATCAAGTCGGTCCATCTTGGCTACGAGCCAGATGGGCCGCGCGATGAACAGGTCTATCCGGGGCAGGAGACGACGGTGAGCGTGCGCATCCTCATCGCGCGGACGAGAAACCACAGCGCGGTCGAGCATTTTGACAAAGGCATCGAGTATTACAACAAAGGCTTTGAGCAGAACTATCGCAAGGCGGCGGAAGAGTTTGAGACTGCGCTGCAGATCGATCCGAAATATAGCCAGGCTGCGCTGTATCTCGGCCGGGTTTACAACGCGTTGTATGAAGATGACAAGGCCTTGGCGGCGTTCCGCACCGCGATTGAGATCGATCCGGATTATCTGGAGGCGCGGGCGAGCTATGCCGGCGCCCTGCTCGACTCGGGCGATTTAGACGAGGCCGTCCGCCAATTGAATGTGGTGACCGACCGCGACCCCAATAACGGCATGGCCTGGTACCTGCTTTCGCAGGCCTATGCGCGGAAGGGCAGCTTCGATCAAGCGATCGTGGCCTCGCGACAAGCGGTCAAGCTGACACCACAAAATGCCGAGGCGCATTTCTGGCTGGCCGAGTCGCTACGGTTCAAGCATGAGTGCGCCGAGTCCGAGGCGGAGTACAACAAGTACCTGGCGCTCTCGAATTTTGACAGCGGCTTTGGCGGGCAACTGAACTACTATCTGGCGGGGTATTTGTTTGGCGCGGGCAGCAAGAAGCGCGCGGCCCAGACTGACATCTGGAAAGAGCTGCGCAGCAAGGCCAATGTAGGCCTCTGCGATTGCGAATGGGTACAGAAGCGCTTCGATCCGGCGATCACTTATTGCCAAGCGGCGCTGGGCTACACTCCCGGCGATCTCTACGCCAACTACCGGCTGGGCATTGTTTACTCGGAGAAATACAACCAATCGGGGCAGCTTGCGCTGTTGGCCGCGGCGCGCAAGCATTTTGAAGACGTAGTTTCGGAAAATCCCGACGCTGTGGAAGCCGGGCGAGCGAAGAGCTACGTGAAAAACATCGACATGGTGCTGGCCCGCCAGCCCTGAAAACGCGGCATGATGCCCGTCACCGGGTGCAAGTCTCTTCGGCTTTGCATCCAACGGAGCGATGGCCAGACCGCTGACCGTCGTTCAATCTCAGGCTGCCAATCACTCCCAAATGCACGCGTGACAATCTCGCGAATCGCGAAGAGATAGGATTTTCTACGATGAAGACCGTGTTGTTGCTTATTTGCTCGAACATATTCATGACCATTGCCTGGTATGGCCATTTGAAGTACCGGAAAGCCCCGCTGATTACTGTCATTGTGATCAGCTGGCTGATCGCCTTCGCGGAATATTGCTTCCAGGTGCCGGCGAACCGCATCGGGTATGGCGAGTTCTCGGCATTTCAGTTAAAGGTCATTCAAGAGGTCGTCACGTTAACCGTCTTTAGCATCTTTGCGCGGTTGTATTTTGGCGAAGTCTTTAAGTGGAACCACGTGGTTTCATTCTTGTTTCTGGTTGGAGCGGTGACATTTGCCTTCTGGGGGAAGGTGTGAGGTTCCGAGAGGGATCAGATCGCCAACTGGAGAAAGAAGGCCAGCACGGTCAGCGAAAGAACCTGAATCGCGAGGTGCAGCCGATCGGACTTGACCTGGCGTAGAAAGGAGATCGTGACCACCTCGTCGCACATCGACCGCACGAGGTCGGCGTCGTTGGCTGCCATCATGCTGGCGAGGTAGGTTGCGTGGGTGGACTCCAGACCCTCTGGCGGCCGGTTGCCGAGGGTGTCGCGGAGGCTGTGGCGCTGGCGCTTGGGCACGAGAAAGAAGGGCGGTTCGTTTGCGGCGGTCCCCGAGAACGAGCCTTGCAGATGGACGGTGGGAAAGATGACGCGCAGGCAAATGGACAGACAGGCAAGGGAGAGAAACCCAAAAAGTCCGAGAAGACCCAGATGAGCATGCGGAAAAGGGTGATGGTAGCGGGAAAACTGGAAGGCCGCCGCAGTCATCGCCGTAAGCAAAGTCACACAGAAGGCGGCCTTGGTATCTAGAAAGCGTATGGTGCCCTGCACGTCGGTGACGACGTTATAGAGAAACCACAGCTTACTGTTGTATTCGGATTGTTGCTCATCCATTGCTGGAGAGTGTAGCAGGATCGCCGCCATCGCCGGCGGCAGCGGGAGAATTGACTGGCAATGATTCGCGCATTGCGGTTAACTGTTGATGCCCTTAATTCCGGCCCAAGATGCCCTCTCGAATGACACTGCTTCGGAACCCTCAGTCGATCGTTGGCGCTGGCTTGGCCGTGTTGGCGCTGAGTGCGGCAATTGGGGCCGAAGCGGTTGCCCAGACCGGCGCTTCGACGGCAGGCGGCGCTACTGCAGGGCAGGTTGGAAATGGGCAAGTCGAGACGGGGCGAAGTCCCGCCCTGCAACAACGCGTTCCGCGGCAACTGCCGTCGATTTCCGCGCTGCAGGGCAGACTGATTGATAACGCGGGACAAGCGCTGGGCGGAGTCTCGGTCTCGCTCTCGTCGACGCCAGGAGCATGTGCGCCGGGGCAGAAGCTGTGCGGGGTTTCCGACGCTGACGGGATCTTTCGGGTGCTGCAGGTGCCGGCCGGAGACTACCCGCTCACCTTCACCGTTCCGGGCGGGGCTTCGTTCCAGCGGGGAAACGTTCATATCGGTACCGGCGAGGTGCTGAGCGTTCAGGTACAGCTTCCGGTCACGCAGACACCAGGTCCGCCGTCGGTCATTCCGCGGGCGCCAGCCGAGATCAACGATTCGTATTACAGGGAACTGAGCCGGCACGGTATCAACGACGGCTCGATCGTGCCGCCGATGCTTCGCCTTTCGCCGGATGACATGGTCTATCTGCCGAAGCCGGACCGGTGGAATACTTCGATGCCGGATTACCGGCGGTATCCCGACGATGTGCGCTCGCCCTACGTGCTCGGCCATTGGTATGACCCGTTTAACCGGAACAAGTATAAGGGCGACTACCCGGTGCTGACCAATATTCTGGGGCCGAGAACGTTTTTCAACTTTACCGGAAGCAGCACGACGGCGATGGATGGGCGCAGGCTGCCGACGCCCTCGAATCAGGGCTCGGCCGAGCCGAATTCCGCGCCGTTCTTCGGCAACGGCGGCCAGTTCTTTCTGGCGCAGGTGTTTCGCCTCAGCTTCGACTTGTTTAAGGGCGACGCGGCGTTTCGACCGATCGATTGGCAGGTGAGGTTTACTCCGGCCTTTAATCTGAACTATCTTGCCACCCAGGAAAATGGCATCGTCAACGCAGACGTGGCGAAAGGGACGAACAGGTTTGATGAACACATTGGCCTGCAGGAAGCCTTTGTCGAAGTGAAGCTGAAAGACCTGAGCCCGAACTACGATTTCATCTCGATCCGCGCCGGGATTCAGCAATTCTCCTCCGATTTTCGGGGCCTGATCTTCGCCGATGAAAATAACGGCGTGCGGGTCTTTGGCAACCTGCGTTCGAACCGATTTCAGTACAACGCGGCCTTCTTTGATCTGCTGGAGAAGAACACCAACAGCGGGCTCAATACTTTTCAGCGGCGATATCGACAGGTCGGCGTGGCGAACCTCTATATCCAGGATGCCGGATTTAAGGGATATACGACGGAGTTCAGCTTCGACTGGAGCAACGACGATCCGACCGTCCATTACGACGACAATGGGTTCCTGGTGCGGCCTGCGCCGATCGGAGTACCTGTGCCGCACAGCGTTCGCTCCTATTACATTGGTTGGACGGGCGACGGGCACATTGGCCGCATCGACGTCGACCATGCTTTCTATCAGGCGCTGGGGCATGACACCTTCAATCCGATAGCTGCGCGCCGAGTAGACATCAATGCACAACTGGCGGCGCTGGAACTCTCGATTGACGAGGACTGGCTGCGATTTCGCGGGTCGTTTCTCTACGCCTCGGGAGACGCGAATCCGCGCGGCCCCAAAGACCGCATTGCCCGGGGATTCGATTCGATCGTCGACAATGAGGCCTTTGCCGGCGGCGAGTTCAGCTTCTTTAATCGCGAAGGAATTCGGCTCAGCGGGACGGGGGTCGGGCTGACCTCGCCGGACAGCTTTCTTCCCGACCTGAATGCGAGCAAGGATGAGGGGCAGTCGAATTTCGTGAACCCGGGCATCTACGTGGTGAACGCCGGATTTGACGCAAAGCTGACTCCGACTCTTAAGATGGTCACCAATGTGAACTATCTGAGGTTTGTGCGGACGGAGCCGCTCGAGTTGCTGCTCTTCCAGGACCCTATTCGTCACGGCATCGGCATGGATGCGAGCACGGGGGTCATCTGGCGTCCGCCGCTGTCGGACAACATCATTATCACTGGCGGCATAGCGGTGCTGCCTCCGGCACTTGGGTTGAGGGAGATTTATCAAAGCAAGACATTGCTGTCTGGATTTGGCACGATTCGTTATCAGTTCTAAGTAGACTCGTTAGCATCGCGGCACAAGGCAGAGAGGGCGGATGAAGCGGATCGGCGATCAACCCGGCAAATACCCCGACGGTCGGCTCGGTCGATTGCTGCGCGTGAATGCCGTCTACGGCTGCTTGATGGCTCTCGCGGTGATGATCGCCGTCTTCTTTGCAGCGGATTCAGGTCGACGCTCGGTCGCTCATGCAGCCGAGGCTCCGACCCAGGCCCCATCGGCTATTCCGCGCGGAGAAACGCCGGAGCAGGCGAGGCAGCAGAGCGCGGGCTGCGTGAGCTGCCACACGGCGACGGACAGCGCCTCGATGCATCCGGATTCTCCGGTGGTCATTGGGTGTGCCGACTGCCATGGTGGCGATCCGAATGTGATGGCAGCGGGCGCGCCGAAGTCTGCGGAGTATATTGCCGCCACGAAGAAGGCGCATGTGCAGCCGAGGTTTGCCGAGGATGCGGCGCGCGGCGGGCATCCGATTCGGGTTTACACGCGCTGGCTGCGGGAGAGCCTGGAGTGGGTGCGCTTTGTAAATCCGGGCGACTTGCGTGTCGCTCCGCAGACTTGCGGGTCGTCGGGCTGCCATACCGAAGAGGTGCGCAATGTTTCGACGAGCATGATGACTCACGGCGCGATGTTGTGGGAGGCGGCGCTTTACAACAACGGCGCCTATCCGTACAAGAATGCGCGCTTCGGGGAATCTTACGATGCGAATGGGGAACCGCAGCGCCTTCGCACGTTTCCTCCGCCGACGGCGGAGGAGACACGTACCAAGGGCGTGTTGCCGTATCTCGATCCGCTGCAACGCTGGGAGATTTCGCAGCCAGGGAACGTGCTGCGTGTGTTTGAGCGTGGCGGGGAGAAGAAACCGGAGCTGGGAATTCCAAGTCCGGATGAAGACCCTGGCGCTCCCGATCTGAAGCTGAGCGATCGCGGTTTCGGCACTGAGTTGCGCACTGACCCCGTCTTTCTGGGATTGCAGAAGACGCGGCTGCTCGATCCGCTGCTGAGTTTTCCGGGAACCAACGATCAGCCCGGCGATTACCGTGGCAGCGGCTGCTCGGGTTGCCATGTGATCTATGCGAACGACCGTTCAACCGACCACTCCGCGCAGTATGCGAAGTATGGCCACGATGGGACGAGTATCAGCGTCGATCCGACGATCGACAAATCGGAGTCCGGGCATCCGCTGCAGCATGTTTTCACCAAGACGATCCCATCGAGCCAGTGCATGGTCTGCCATGTTCACCCCGGCACCAATATGGAGACGACCTATTTCGGTTACACGTGGTGGGACAACGAGGTCGATGGCGACTTGATGTATCCAGCGAAGCAGAAGAACCCGACGGAGCAGGAGATTCACGATGTGCGAATGCGGAATCCGGAGGGTTCGGCTCCCCGCGGGAATTGGAGCGATGTCGAGTTCCTGAAGGAGGTTGGTTCACCCGAGTTCAATAAGAAGTTGAAAGATACGCAGTTTGCGGATTTCCACAGCCATGGCTGGATATTCCGCGCCGTCTTCAAGCGCGACCGCGAAGGCTATCTGCTGGATCAGGATGGGAACCGTGTATCCAACGACGATCCTGACAAGCTGGCGAAGTCGGTTCACTTGAAAGACATTCATCTTGAAAAAGGGATGCACTGCATCGATTGCCATTTTGAGCAGGACGCGCACGGCAACGGAAAGCTTTATGGCGAGACGCGCAATGCGGTCGAGATCTCTTGCGAAGACTGCCATGGGACGATCGAGCACAAGGCGACGCTGAAGACCAGCGGGCCAGCCTCGGCTCAGGATGAGTCAAGCAACCTGCTGCGTATGCGGACGCCGTGGAAGGAAGCGCGATTCTACTGGAGGGACGGCAAACTCTGGCAGCGCTCCAATGTGGAGCAGGGAACGGAGTGGGAGGTTGTGCAGGTGCTGGACACGATCACGCTGGGCAATTCCCATTACAGCGAGAAATCGCGGCTGGCGAAGACTATCCAGAAGGACGGCATTCATTGGGGAACGATCTCTGACGAGGCCGCCTTGGCGCACAGCAACGGGCGCATGACTTGCTATAGCTGTCACACTTCGTGGACGACTTCCTGTTTCGGCTGCCACCTGCAGATGATTGCTAACCAGCGGATGCCGATGCTGCATAACGAAGGGTTGATGACGCGCAACTATACGACTTACGATTTTCACGTGTTGCGCGACGATGTTTATATGCTCGGCATCGATGGCACGGTGACCGGGAATCGTGTTGCTCCGGTGCGCTCAGCTTGCGCGGTGGTGGTGAGTTCGCAGAACGCCAATCGGGATTGGCTTTATCAGACGCAGCAGACGGTTTCTGCGCCTGGATTTAGTGGTGAGGCATTTAGTACCTACGTACCGCATACAGTTCGCGCCAAAGAGACGAAGCAGTGCACGGATTGCCATGTGTCCGCGGAGAAGGACAACAACGCGTGGATGGCGCAGGTGCTGGTGCAGGGGACGAACTTCCTCAACTTCATGGGCAAGTACATTTATGTCGCTGCCGGCAAGCATGGCTTTGAGGCGGTGCCGATTGCCGAGAGCACCGAGCCGCCGGCGATTATTGGCAGCGACCTGCAGCAGATGGCTTATCCCGATGACTACAAGAAGTTCACCGATCACGGGCGGCTGTTGACTGAGGGCTATAGCCACGCGGGCAATGTGGAGGATGTTCAACTGCGTGGAGAGTATCTTTATGCCGCAGTCGGAAATGGCGGGATTCGCGTCTATGATGTTGCTGATGTTGATGTGAAGGACGAAGCGCAACGCGTCATTACTGCTCCGGTTTCGCCGCTGGGGCAGCGGTTCTACCTGAAGACGAAGGACGCGGCGGCGATCGCTTCGCCGAGTACGCTGGCGCTTGATCCGCTGCGGAAGCAAATTCCGGAGAATGAGGAGCAGGGGATTGCTCCGCTGTACGCGTTCCTTTATGTTGCGGATCGAGAAGAGGGATTGGTGGTTGTGGGCGATCCGAAGAAGGGTGTGGGCACGCTGCTGGATGGCGATCCGCAGAACAACTTTCTGAAGCGCGGAGCGACGTTCAATCCGGATGGCAAGCTGACTGGCGCGCATCGCATTACGATTGCTGGGACGTATGCATACATTCTTTGCAATCGTGGGCTGGAGGTTGTGGCGTTGGCTGATCCGCTGCATCCGAAGATTGTTGCGGAGATTGGTGCGCCGGTGCTGGATGATCCGCGGGGGGTGGCGATTCAGTTCAGGTATGCATTTATTGTCGACCGTGTTGGTCTGAAGGTTTTTGATGTGACGCATCTTGATAAGCCTGTTCCAGTAGCGCAGGCGCAGGTGGCGATCGACGATGCTCGCAATGTTTATGTGGCGCGGACCTACGCGTATGTCTCCGCAGGCAAGAATGGGATTGCGATCGTCAATGTGGAGAAACCGGAGCAACCGAAGCTGGCGCAGATGTTCAACGCCGGCGGTGCGCTCAATGATGTTCGCGATGTGAAGATCGGGATGGTGAGTTCCGAGCAGTTTGCCTTTCGTCGCCGATGGCAAGAATGGGATGCGGGTGGTTGAGATCTTTGGGCCGAAGACGCAGCCGAATTTCTACGGGTTCAGCCCGGCGCCTGCTCCGAAGCTGATCGCGACGCGGAAGATGGCTGGTGAGGCTCTGATCGTCTCTAAAGGAGTTGATCGCGATCGGGCTGTCGATGAGGACGGTAACCAACTGTCGGTCTTTGGGAGGCGCGGGGCGCGACCTTTCAATCATGAAGAGGCGCAACGGCTGTATCTGAGGAATGGGGAGTTGTATACGGTGACGAATGCGCCGCCGGGGCCTGCGACGGAGATGGCGCCTCCGACTACGGTGCAGGCGAAGGCCGAACAGAAGTAGACTAAGGCAAGGTTTTACGGTCGGAGCAAGGAGACTCCAGAGGGTTGCTATGTGCGAAGGAATGGAAACTAGCGCGCGACTATTGCTCAGGGTTGGTTTCTAGCCTTACGCGACCGCCGCATGTGTGGGGCGGAAGTTTCCACAAGTGCGTACTCGGTCAGGTATCGCAAAGATGCGGAGGCAATCGTGTTGATTGATCGGGTCGGAGAGCAGAACGTTCGAGGAGACGGTCGCGAAAGCAAAGCAACTGGCTAGGGCAGGTGATGGAACGGCAGCGATATCGCTCGCTGATGAAGTTATCCATCGGTATCCCTCAGAAGATTGAGGGGTGGATGGTTCGGGGCTTGGTACACGAGCTTGGAGACGAGTATGAGCTAGCCGCTACAGACATGACGCGCGCGATCGAGCTCAATTCACTAGAGCCGCATTTGTATTACAGCAGGGGCAGATATTCACTTCCATTTGGGCGATGATCGCAGAGCGGCAGACGATTTCAGCCAGGGTCTGAGGCTGAGTGAGTTTCCACAAAAATGACCACTATCGCGAAGAGCTGCTCTTTTGGCGTGCCGAAGCCTTCTTGAGGCTTGGGAAGAAGGAGGAAGCACTAGAGGATCTCGCGAATGTCTCGGATGACTTTACTTCGTGGACCTACAAGCTCCGGACGAAGCAGGATCTGCTGAAGGAAGGAGGGTTCGACAGTGGATCCGAGGCGGATCATCCGGCGCGTCAAGAGTGGCCTCTTCTCAGTAGGTCCTAATCCCTTTACTGTAACTATCCGCGCATGCATGGTCTAGCCCATTTGCATTCCGCGCTGCGATAGGATTGAGCTGTATGAAAATTGGTATCGACTTCGGAACGACCCGCATTGTGGTCGCCGCTTCCGACCGTGGCAACTTCCCTATCGTTAACTTTGAAACCCCTGAAGGCGAGGTGCGGGATTGGTTTCCGCCTGCCGTTGCGGTGCAGGGAAAGACGCGCCTCTACGGCTGGGAGGCGATCGCTAAGCAGAATGATTCGGCGTGGAGCGTGGTGCGTTCGCTGAAGCGTTCGCTGCGTGGCGCTGGGCCGCATTCGCTGATTGAGATTGGCGGCGAGCATTTGCCGGTGAAGCAGCTGCTGGAAGAGACGATGGCGGCGCTGCATGAATCGTTGCGTGAACGCTCGAACCTCCGTGCGAAGAAGGGCGAGAAGCTGGAGGCGATGCTCGGTGTTCCGGCGAACGCTAACAGCAACCAGCGTTTCCTCACGGAAGACGCGGCTCGGGTTGGGGGCTTTGAGGTGCTTGGCCTGCTCAATGAACCGACTGCTGCAGCGCTCGAGTTTGCCCATCGCAATAGCCAGGAACGCAAAGGGCGCAACAATGGCCTGGCGGTATATGACCTGGGCGGCGGAACTTTCGATGTGTCTCTGGTGGCGCTTGGCGAGACGGAACACACTGTTGTTGCTACGGATGGAATTCCCACTCTTGGTGGGGAGGATTTTGATGGAATTCTGGCCGATCTGGCGCTGGAGTTATCGGGACGGTCGGCGTCTTCGCTGAGCCACTATGAATCGAACCAGCTGCTTGAAGAGTGCCGCGAGAAGAAAGAGTCTCTGAATTCCAATACACGCAAACTGACGATTGATCTGGAACGTGCACATGCCGGCTGGGAGCAGGTCACGGTGCCGGTAGATGTGTATTACGAGCGTTGTCGCCCGTTGATCGAGTCGACGCGCGAGGTGGTCGAGCGGCTGCTGGCGAGTGAGCCGGATACTCCGGTCGACACGCTGTATGTCACCGGGGGTGGATCGGAGTTGCCGCCGGTAGCTCGGGTCTTGAAGGAAACGTTTGGCCGTAGAGTGAAGCGCTCGGCGTATATGCGGTCGGCGAGTGCTGTTGGGTTGGCGATTCGGGCAGGTGCGCAGACCGAGCGGACTGAAGACCAGATTACCGATCAATTCACGGAAAACTTTGGCCTGTGGCGGGAGTCGGACGATGGCCAGAACATTACTTTTGACCTCATCTTTCCGCGCGGGGCGAAGCTACCCTCGCTGGGTGAGCCGGCGTTGCATAGTTCTCGGGCCTATCAACCGGCGCATAATATTGGCCACTTCCGTTATCTGGAGTGCACCCATTTGAATTCTCATCGGCCAGCCGACCGGAGAGATTACGAATTGGGATGAGATTCTTTTTCCCTTCGATAGAGGGCTGCAAGACGAGGCCGAGCTTGCCAGCAAGCCTGTGAACCGGTTCGATGCACCGCAGAGTTTTCTAGTGCGTGAGGATTACAGTTGCGATGCTAGCGGCAACTTGCGAGTGACGATCTCGACCGAATCGACTGGATATGTCCGCGAGTACAGCATTGGGGGCTGGTCGGGAAGCAACGGGAATGCTTCGCACTCCCAGGCTGACCAAAAACCTCAGCGGCTGAAGCCGCGATAATTTAGTGACGGTGATAGCACGGCTGAAGCCGTGCCCTTCAACAAAACTCCTTCGCTCCGCTGAGGCGAATCTTCGATGCTCGCTTCAGCAATTTCAACTTTCGTGCCCTGCGTCAGTTGTGTGGCTGGAGTTCGCTGATCTCTTTGAACTCAAGATTCCGCGGAACGACTGGCGTCGTCTGCGGATGGTTCCAATCGTGATATTGGTGGCAGAGGAAGCAACCACTCTCGGCGTGGCCTGATGCGAGCGCCGGGCCTTGGGGGCTGCTCTTGCCGTCGTGGCATTTTTGGCATGAGGCGATGCCGGGCAGCAGAATGTCGCTTCCCTGGTTGCTGTTGCGAGTGCGCGTGTGGCAGGATTCGCAACTTACCGCGATGTGTGCCTGGTGGCTGAATACGGCGTCGGTAAACCAGCGGACTTTCTGGTCGGTTGGTGCGACCGTTGGGAGGGTCAGGCTGTCTAGGGGTAGCGTCGCCACTGTCATGGTGTGGACGGTGTGCGTGTCGTATTGGACGGAGCGGAGCGCAGCAGCGACGACGGTTGGCGAGTCGTCGGGAATCTTCATCACGTGGCAGAGATTGCAGGACTGGTACCAGAGACGGCGCTCGGCCTGACGGGTGCGTACGGCGATCCATTCCTGGGCGTTGCGCGGTGGCGGCATAGGCCGGTATTGCGGGACCTTGGCCATCGGCTCGTCGGACCAGTTGCGTATCTCCGCCGCGACTACCTGGGGATTTTGTGCGGCGTAGGCCTGGATCTTTGTGCGAATGAACTTGGCCACGTCCTCTGGAGACGCGTGGGGAGCTTCCTCGCTAATGTGCTTGTCGAACTTGAGCGTGTGGCAATCGTGGCAGCTCTCCGCGTAGGCGGTGGCGGCCATGTAGGCGCGGTTGTCAGTGGGGTGAAGCGGATCCGGGTGTGAGTTGTATTGTTCGGGTGCGGCGGCGCTCATTGGCAGTGAGTTGAGGTCGAGCGAGGCTTCACGCAACTGGGGTGTTGCTCCGAATCTCCATGGCGTGAGGGTTTGCGTCGCTGGCGTGCGGTGACAATCGGCGCAATTCAGACTGACCAGCCCGTTCGGGCCTTTGAGGCCTTTCTGCATGTGCGCCTGGTGGTTGAACTTGATCTTCTGGTCGTCCTGGTAACCGGCGCGCAGCGGTGCGAATTGGGGATGGCCGTCGGTGAAGGAATGGATGCTTGAGGCGTGGTGGGAACTCTTGAGGTCGGAGTGGCAGCTGGTACAGGTCTTGTCAGCGGCGTTGGCGAGCATCATCGATCCCGTGTGCTCGACGTGGCAGGTACCGCATTCAGGAGTTGAGAAGGAAGCGAGTGCGAGTTTAGCCTGATGATCCGGCACTTGATGGCAGCTTTGGCAGGCGGCGTCGGGAACGTGGCGACGGAAGCTTGAGTCCTGCGATAGAGCGCTCTTCATGTCGACGTGGCAGGCTTCGCATTTCGCGCCGAAGACGGCGTGCGAGGAGGAGATAGGGCCCTTGGAGAGGAGTTCGCGCCCGTGTGAGAGCGAGACGACGGCGACCCAGACGAGGCCGGCCGCGATGGCGCCGAGCGCCAGCTTCCACTGCCAATGGCGGATCGGCGACCCTTTTTTGAAATAGTTCAGGTCGTGCCGCCGGGCCACCGCCTTTTGTGAGCGCTTGCGTATCTCCATAACGGGCCTAGTAGCGCATCGCTCCGATCGCATGGACGAACCCAAGCAAAATAAGCGCGAGCGAGAGCGGGAGATGGCACAACAACCAACCGTGCAGTGTGCGATGAAGGATAATCTGGTGGTCGAGCTGGCGTTTCTCTTCGCAGATCTCTTCGAGGGCCTTGAGCGTCTTGTGTCCGCTCTCGGGCAGTACAGCGCGAATGCGTTCAAATTCCGAGGTCGAAAAATCGCGGGCTTTCAGGGGCGATTTCTTCACGGTGTTTTGGAGATAGGGCTTTAGTTCGTTTTCGTAGAAGGCGGTGTATGCCGCGAGTTCTGTGTGCAACTCAGGAACGGTGTCAATATACGTGAGCACGATAGTAGCGCCTGCGCCGGTACTGGGCGCCATCTCTTCGGTCATGCTTTGGAAGCGCTGTTCGGCCTCGGTGACAAGTCCCTCGCGTATGTGGTCGATCTGGTCGTAGATGGTCTCGTAGCCGACCTCATGCATCATTCGGGTGGGCAAAGTGTGCTGCAGGTAGGCGCCGAAGAGTCCGCTGATGGTCACGAGGATCAGCAAAATCATCAGCAGTGTCGTCAGCCAGCCTCCGAAGTGGAATGCGCCGTGGAGGAAGATCACCGGCAGCGCCATGGTGCCGAGCCATAGGTGACCGCGCATCCAGTGCTGCGCGCGGCCGATTCTCCAGATGGGGAAGCGTTTGCGAATGCCGAGGGCGGCGGCGAAGAGCATGAAGCCGAAGCCGATGACGCCGTAGACGATGCCGAGCGGCGTGCCGCCTCCGACGCGGGTAGAGAGCAGCGCGTAGGGGATGTAAATCAGGAACAGAAAGGCGAGAAGCAGGCAGCTTCCGATCAGCCAGGGGCGATGAGTGCGGTCGATTCTCATCTGGCTAGTCTCCTGTCGTCTGCAGTCCGGCTGATTGCGACTTGAGGAAGTCGGCGAAGAATTCTTCGGGCTTGACGCGATGCGCGGCGTCGTGGGGACAGGCGTAGACGCAGCTCGGCTCGGGCAGATTATGACAAAGGTCGCAGGATGTCGCCTTGCGTACTTTCTGTGTGGGCGCGGCGCTGAGTGTGTTTTCCTGCACGATCTGCTGCAGATTGATGTTGCCGTATGGGCAGTTCGTGGCGCAGAGCCCGCAGCCGACGCACCAGTCTTCGATGATGACCTCGAGGGAGTTGCGGCGGCGGATTGACCCCACCGGGCAGCCGACCATGCAGAGGGGATCTTTGCATTGACGGCAAGAGGTTGCGATGAGGAAGTGATCGAAGCGCAGGCCGTCGCGCAGGAGACGCGTGACTCCATCATGGGCGTCGGCGCAGGCGCGGACGCATTGGTCGCAGCGAGTGCATTTTTCGAGGTCGAGGACGAGGAGGCTTTGCGCGTCCATGAGTCCTTGAGCGAGATAGCTGTCGAGCGGGACGTTGCGCTCGGTTCGGCGCTGCTGGGCGAGGTTTTCGGCGGCGCGTTCGCGGGCGACCTGTTCGAGACTGCGCCGTACCTCGGGGAAGCGGTTTAGCATTTCGTGGAAGTCTTCGGCCGAGATCTTGACCAGCTCGACGTGATCGAGGGCAGTGCAGGTGGCGTTGCGTTTTCCGGCTACCAGGGCGCTCTCGAGGGCGAGCAACCCCATCTCGCCGAAGTAGCCGCCGCGTGGCAAGTAGGCGAGGACGAGGTCTTCGCCGTTGTGGACCTGAGAGACCTTCACGAAGCCGATGCGCACGAGATAGAAGGCGTCTGCGTCGGCGCCCTCCTCGGTGATGACCTGACCGGGAGCGAAGCGGACCAGCTCGACGCGGTCCTGGAGGAAAGTGATGAATTCGTCGTCGAGAGACGAAAAGATCGGCACGCTGAGCAAGTGCGTGCGGAGAGCGCGGGTGCGGTAGTTGCGGTCGAGTTGTTCGCGGAAGGTCTTGTTCTTCTGCAGCACGTCGAGGACGTTGCGCAGCACCTCGAGCATGACGCAATCCGTCTTGGCGCGGACTGTCGCCGAGCGCGGATAGAAGCTCATGCAGGTCATCTCGCCGAAGAGATCGCCGGCGCCGAGTTCGGCGATGGGGTTGTCGTAGGGGAGATCGACGGAGGCGTCGATGGGGATGAAGGTGCGATTGCCGGACTCGCCGTCGCGTTTCTCTTCCTTCTTTGAGAGCAGCTTACTGGCGATGCGGCCGACGAGTCCCTGCTTCTGTTCGGGATTGCTGACATGAGCGCGAGGGGACGAAATGTAAACGTCGGCTTTGCCATCGACGATATAGAAAGCGGTCGAGCCGTTCTCGCCCTCGCGGACGATGATTTCGCCGGCCTTGATGCGGCGCTGGATGATCGCGCCGCGGTTGAGTTCGAGGAAGGTGCCGGAGACGTTCTTAAAGATCGGCATTGCCAGCAATGCTTCGACCTCGGGGCTGAGCGCCTCGGGATGAATCTGGAGGAGGTTCTGGCCGAGTACCTTTTTATTGGTGAGCGCGCCGGTCGGGCATGAGACCATGCATTCGCCGCAGGAGACGCAGCTCGAGTTTCCCATCGGCTTGTTGTCGTCGAAGGCGATCGCGGCGTGGTATCCCTTGCCCTGGCGAGCGATGACGTAGTTGTGGCGAATCTCGGAGCAGCCGCGGACGCAGCGGTCGCATAGGATGCAGGCGGCGTAATCAACGTGGATGGAGAGCGAAGAATCGTCCGCGCTGAGCACGGGCACAGAGCGCTTGAGAAAGCGTGTCGGGGCGAGGCCGCGGAAGTCGCCATGATCGACGCCGAGCCCGGATTTCGCCGCCTGCGTTTCGAGTTCGCAGTCGCCGCTGTTTTGCTGGCGGATGCACGGCGCTGGATGATCGGCGAGCAGGAGTTCGTAGAGGGTTTTCCGGGCGGCCACGACTCCGGGCGAGGCGGTCTGGATCTTCATGTCAGGCTCGCACTCGCGAATGCAAGCCGCCTGGTACGCGCGCTCGCCGCAGTCGACGACGCAGATGCGGCAGACGGCGACCGGGGTTTGGTTTTGCTGGTGGCAGAGGGTGGGAATCGGAATGCCGTTCAGCCGGGCGGCGTCAAAGATGGTTGTTCCATGTGGAACAGTGACTGCCTGGCCGTCGATGGTGCAAGTGAGCGTCGCGGAGTGGCCGTGCTCGTGTGCAGGTGCAGCTTTGGCTGCCGGCGCCGGTGGCGGGTCGAGGGGTGAAGTGGGTGCTGACGGGGGCGTCGAGGGTGGCGTTTGTGGATTTTCGCTCATCGCCTGGCTCCTGCGGTTGGAAAGCAGACTCCGGCGCGGCAGCGATGCTTCTTGATATGGTCGTCCACTTCTTCGGGGAAATGCTTGATGACCGACTGGATTGGCACGGGAGCGATCTGGCCAAGACCGCAGATCGAGGTCTGCTTGAGCGTATGCGACAGTTCATCGAGCATGCCGTAGTCACCGGCGGTCGTGTTGCCGTGCATCCACGCGTCGAGCATCTCGACCATCTTCTGAGTGCCGATGCGACAGGGAACGCACTTGCCGCAGGATTCGTTGCGGAAGAAGCGGACCGAATTGAAGGCCATATCCAGCATGCACGCACGGTTAGTGCAGACCACGACGGCACCGGATCCGACCATCGAGCCTAACTTGGATAGTGTTGCCCAGTCGAGCGGCGTATCAAGCATGGACGCGGGAAGGTATCCAGACGACGGTCCTGAGGGCGCGAAGCCAACGACTTCTTCGCCGGGGGGCGGCCCTCCGGCGAGGTCGAAGATCAGCTCACGGTAGGAGATACCCATGGGAACTTCGAAGGCCCCGGGGTTGACAACACCGCCGGTGACGCCGACAAACTTGAGCCCGGGATAGCCCTCTCGCCCTTGCGCCTTGTACCACTCGGGGCCAAGGTTCAGGATGCTGCTGGCGAGCGCGAAGGTCTCGACATTGTTCAGCGCGGTGGGTTTGTTCCAGACTCCGCTGCTCACGGTGCGCGGCGGCTTGTTGCGCGGCTCGCCGCGATGGCCCTGGATCGCCTCCATCAAAGCGGTCTCTTCACCGCAGATATAGCCGCCGGGGCTGACGAAGACTTCGAGCTCAAAGTTAAGTCCGGAGCCGAGGATGTTTTGACCGCATAAGCCGAGCGAATAAATGCGCGCGAGTTCGGTGCGAAGGACCTCGATCTGCTGTTCGTACTCGTGGCGGCAGTAGAGGTAGCCGCGCTGCGCGCCAACGATCAGGCCACAGACGATCATCCCCTCAAAGACGAGGTAGGGAAGATGCTGGAGGATGAAGCGGTCCTTGATCGTTCCCGGTTCGCTCTCATCGGCGTTGCAGACGACGAACTTTTCTGTTCCGGGTGCGCTGCGGGCGCCGCTCCACTTGATGTGGGCGGGGAAACCGGCACCGCCCATGCCCCTGAGGCCTCCGTCTTTGAGGATATTCAGCACTCCGTCATAATCTCGGGTTTCGACGAGCTTGCGGACTGCCGCATAACGGCTGGCCTCGTCGGTATAGGGGTCGGCTTTGAGGTGTAATCCGCGTTCGGCAAAGCTGCGCGGTAGATGCGGTTCCCGTTCTGGGACATTGGTTCCGAGCTCTTCGAGAATCAAGCCGGTGGTCGAGGCAAGGTCGGCTTCCTGATGGACGTGCTCGTTGACGCTGACCACCAAGGGATGATCACAGCGGCCGACGCAGGAAACGTCGCGGATGAGCACATCGCTTTGACCGGCGAAACGAAGCTCGAGGGATTCGCGGAGCTGCCTTGCTCCATGCAAGTGGCAGGTCATATCGTCGCAGACGCGCACGTCGGCGCGGGCGAGAGGTTTCAGCCGAAAATGAGGAAAAAAGCTGGCGACGGTGTGAACATCTTTAACATGGAGGCCGCGGCGGCGGGCGATGACCTCAAACTCGGCAGGCGAAATGTAACCCTTTTGCTCCTGGGCATGGCGCAGGTCCTCGACAATGTCCCCGGTTTCCCGTCCCGGAATGTGGTTGCCGTGCTGGACCTCTGGTGCACTTGCCATCATTCACTCCGGTTCCGCGCCGTTTGTTACTGAACATTCATTCAGAGCGGGCAAAAGTCGTTCCGATCAAGTACCTGTGTTGTATCTCAAGAGCGCCAACGAAGGCTAGTAAGAAATGATTGCAAAGTGCTCGGATTTACGGTTAGATGAGCGGGATGAAATTTTCAGGGTCGGTCGGCTCTCCAAAGGTCGCGGCGCTCTTGTCTCTCGTGTTTTTCTTTGCGAGCGCCGGAACCGTTTCGGCGCAAGCGACCAACCCTTCCGGAAGTCAGATCACAAGAATGTTACGGGCGTCGGCGCTTCCCGCGGACGCCAGCAAAGGCTACAAGTATGTTGGGCCAGGTTCCTGCAGCGCTTCGGCGTGTCACGGTGGCATTCAGGCGCGGGACACCACCAAGGTCTTGCAGAACGAATACAGCACCTGGATCGTTCAGGATCGGCATTCTCGCGCTTATACCGTGCTGAACCAGCCGCTGGCGCAGCGGATGGCGAAGATCCTCAAGATTGGCGATCCGACCAAGGCGCAGAAATGCCTGGTGTGCCATGCGCTCTCGGTTCCTGCCGATCAGCGCGGTACGCAATTCGATATTGCAGAGGGTGTCAGCTGCGAGAGCTGCCATGGGCCGGCGGAGAAATGGCTCGGGCCGCACGTTGAGGCGAACGCCAAACATGCGGACATGGTCAGGCTGGGGTTGGTGGACAATAAGGACCTGGCAATCCGGTCAGAGAAGTGCCTGACCTGCCATCTCGGTGCACCGGGCCTTGAGGTAGACCACGAGATGCTGGCGGCAGGCCATCCCGATCTTACGTTTGAATTGGATTCGTTCACTTCGATCGAGCCTCCGCACTGGGTGGAGAAGGCTCCAGACTCGAAACAACCGATCGATGACAAACTCTTCGGCGTCCGCGTCTGGAGCATTGGGCAGGCGACCCAGCTTGAGGCGAGCATGACGCGGCTGGCCAGGCATGCGCGCGGCCAGGGATGGTCGCCGGAACACGCCGCGGTTTGGCCGGAGTACACCGAGATGGACTGCTTTACCTGCCACCACAGCCTGACGAAGCCGGAGGACAGCTGGCGGCAGCAAGAGGGCTATGGGACGCGCCGGCCGGGGAATCCTCCTTACAATCCGTCGCGGTATGTGGTTTTTCGCCATCTGGCAAAGAGCGCCGACCCGACGACGGAAGCAGAGTTGGCCTCGACGATGACCGAAATCTCCGGGCTTGTCGCCGAACTGCAGCCCGACCGCACAGTGTTAGCGGCGAAGTGCGATCGGGGCGCGCAACTGGCCGGCGAATTGGCGCGGAAGATGCGCGATAGAACCTACGATCGCGCTCAGACCGAGCAGCTTATGCGCGAAATAGCGAACGATTCCGATGAGATCTCTCTCGATGGCGAGCGTTCAGCGGAACAGGCGGCGATGGCGCTTGATTCGCTTTATCTCGCCTATGCCAACCTTTCCGGGTCGAATCCGGAGTTGAAGGGCGACATCGACCAGATGTACCGGCTGCTGGATAATCCCTCCGCCTACAGCGCACCTAAATTTGCCGCGCAGATGAAGAAGACCTCGGCGGCGATCCGATAGCTGTCTATTAGCTCAAAACGGGAGCACTTCCTCATGCGAAGCCTGGTTTTTCTTGCCCTGTGCGCGACCACGGTCCTGGCGCAGGATGGGGCCGCCATTTACAAAGCGCACTGTGCGATGTGCCATGACGCGGGTGGGGGACGAATTCCTCCGGTGAGCGCGCTGCGGGCGATGTCGTCAAACTCAATTCTCCAGGCGCTCGATACCGGGCTGATGAAGACGCAGGCGGCTGGTCTGACTGGCGGCGAGCGTGAGGCCGTCGCGAAATATCTTGGCTCGCCCGACCTGAAACCGGTAGCGCCACCTGCCTCGGAATTCTGCAGTGGACAGACGCAGACATCGCCGCTCGTTTTGGAGTCCAGCCGATGGAAGGGCTGGGGCGTCGATATGGCGAATTCACGGTTCGCGGACGCGGCGACCGCGGGAATTGCGGCCAGCGACGTTCCGAAGCTCAAATTGAAGTGGGCATTCGGGCTGGGCGACGGGACCGCGGTGCGTTCTCAAGTCACGATAGGTGGGGGCCACGTCTTTGTCGCGAACCTGACCGGCCAGGTCTATTCGCTGGACGCCAAGACGGGATGCATTCAGTGGACGTTCGATGCGGGGCGGCCTATCCGGAGCCCCATTATGCTTGGCCCGGCGAACGGCCCGGGAAAGCCGATCGCTATTTACTTTGGCGACCAGGGCGCGCATGTCTACAGCGTCGATGCGTCTACGGGGAAGCTGCTTTGGGAGGTTGGCGTGTCGGACCATCCGGCTGCGATGACCACCGGCGGGCCGCAACTGCATGGCGGTGTGCTGTATGTACCCGTCTCATCCTATGAGGAGGTTCTGGCAGGAAATCCCGCATATGAGTGCTGCACCTTTCGTGGCAGCGTGGTTGCGCTCGATGCCGCCAGCGGCAAGACGACCTGGAAGACGGACACCATCGCGGAGCCGGCCCAGCCGACCGAAAAGAGCAAGACCGGGACCCAATTGCGCGGACCCTCTGGAGCCGCGGTCTGGTCTTCCCCGACCTTCGATGAAAAGCGCAATGTGCTCTATATCTCGACTGGCGATAACTATTCGCTGCCCGCCAGCAAGACCAGCGACGCGGTGATGGCGCTCGATGCAAAGACGGGCAAGGTCCTGTGGTCGAAACAAGTGACCTCCGATGACGTGTACAACCTGGGACCACAGGCGAACGGGCGGGATTTCGACTTTGGACAGCCGCCTATTCTGGTTTCGCTGGCGAACGGACGGAGGGCGCTGGTGCTTGGCCAGAAATCGGGCGTGGTCTCGGCCCTCGACCCCGACCACGACGGCGCAATCTTATGGCAGACACGCCTTGGGAACGGTGGGTCGCTGGGGGGATTGGAATGGGGCTCGGCAGTCGATGGGGAGAACATGTACGCAGCCGTGTCGGATGTGTCGTTGGGAGTCGTTCCGGACAAGTCGACTCCTCAAGGTTACAAGCTGGAGTTAGATCCCACTCGGGGTGGGGGCCTGTTCGCGCTTCGATTGGCCAGCGGAGAAAAGGCGTGGAGCGCGAAGCCGGCGAGTTGCGGCGATAAGAAACAGTGCAGCCCTGCGCAATCGGCCGCCGTAACGGCGATCCCGGGTGCGGTCTTTTCAGGCTCTGTCGATGGGCACCTGCGAGCGTACTCAACCTCGAATGGCGAGGTGATTTGGGATGTGGACACCGCCCGCGAGTACGAAACCGTGAATGGGCAGAAGGCGAACGGCGGATCTCTGGATGTGGCGGGGCCGGTGATCAGCCATGGCGTCGTTTATGTCAACTCCGGATATGGACAATGGGGTGGCATGCCAGGGAACGTGCTGTTGGCTTTCTCGGTTGACGGCAAGTAAGAACCCCTGTGCGAGGCCGAATCCTCACCGGCGCTTCGCGGTGACTTGGAAGGAATTGCTTAGAGGGCCAGGTCGAATCGAGCAAGGAATTCTTTCTGCCCGATCCTGGTAACGGTGAGCGCCCTGCTGTCGAGGTCCTGGGTCACCCATTTTCTTTTCAGTGCAACCTTTAGCACGGCCGCTCCAAGCGCCCCGCCGACGTGTGGCCGGCGCTCGCTCCAATCAAGGCAGGCGCTGGCGAACTGGCGGCGTAGCGAACGGGTAGCTTCGATATCGATGCCGAGGGCCTCAAACGACTTGCTTCCGGACGGCGTGAGGGCGTAGGCGGGGTTGCCGTTGGTCGACTCCGAGAGCAGCCAACCCAGGGCCTGGAAGCGATCGTGAAGCAAGACACCCACGGTGCCGGCCATGTGATCGTAACAAGTGCGCGCGATCCGGAGCCGGGGCGGCGTGCTGGGTACGAACTTATTGCGGGAGCCGCCCGCGAGCACGCTTAACCCTTCGAGCACGTTGGCCACGCCGGGACCGGGAAGTGTGTAGTAGCGATGCTTGCCTTGCCTGGCCACTTTGACCAGTTGTTCCGCCTTCAGTCGATTCAGGTGTGCGCTGGCGGTTGACGGGGTTACTCGGGCGGCGACCGCGAGCTCGGTGCTGGTGCGCGCATGGCCGTCCATCAGGGAATAGAGGATGCGGGCGCGGGCCGGCTCTCCGATGGCGGATGCGATTCTGGAGACAACAACGTCAACGTCTTCGGCTACATCCATAATGTGATCTTAAGCGAAGTGTTGTTGTGGGGCAACGAACATACTGCCAAGTATGCGAGTGGCCGAAGCAGCGATGAACCGCCGCGAAGTCCTTAACGGCATGGTTGCCACGAGCGCGGCGATGATATCCGGCCGCCGGATGCCGGCAGAAACCTCGGCAATGAGAGAGCCAATAAAAATTACCTGCGTGATCCGCTATCAGATCGACCCGTTTCAACGCGATGAGTTCAAGAAGTATGCAGAGAATTGGGGCCGGATTATTCCTCGCTGCGGCGGCCAGCTCATCGGCTATTTTCTGCCCTACGAGGGCACGAACGATGTGGCGTGGGGTTTGATTGCTTTCGACAGCCTGGCTTCTTACGAGACTTACCGGGCGCGGCTGCGGTCAGATCCCGAGGCGCGGGAAAATCTCGAAATGGCGGGGAAGAAACGTCTAATCCTTCGAGAAGAGAGAAATTTCGTGGAGGTGGTCGATGGGACGCTTGGACTTCCATCTGCACTTGTACGCACAGGGTGAGCAAAGCATAGCCGTTCGGGCAGAGAAGGGGAAGGCGTTTCGGGCCCTTCACGAGCGGGACGGAGCGTTCATCATTCCAAATCCGTGGGACGTTGGCACGGCCCGGCTGCTGACGCATCTGGGCTTTGAAGCCCTGGCGACAACCAGCGCGGGGTATGCATTTTCAGCGGGGAAGCGGGACTATACGGTCGGCCGGGACGAGATGCTGGCGCATATCGGCGCGATTGCCTCGGCCACTCCGCTTCCAGTGAGCGCCGATCTTGAGAATGGCTTCGGCGACGATCCAGAGACCGTTGCGGAGACGATCGGACTGGCCGCAGCCGCCGGAGTTGTCGGCGGCTCGATCGAGGATTCCACGGGGCGTCCCGACCATCCGATCTATGAGTTCGGGCAGGCGATCGAGCGGATACGCGCTGCAGCGGAGATGGCGCGCGCGTTGCCCTTCGATTTCACACTCACCGCTCGCGCAGAGAACTTTCTGGCGGGCAAGCCCAACCTCAAAGATACGATCAAGCGGTTGCAGGCATACCAGGAGGCGGGCGCGGATGTGCTCTATGCTCCGGGACTTACGCGCAAAGCCGACATTCGCGCGGTGGTTCGCTCGGTGGACCGTCCGGTGAACGTGCTGGTGGGCTTGCAAGGGGCATCATGGAGCCGTGACGAGCTGTCGGCGATTGGAGTGAAGCGGGTCAGCATTGGCAGCGCATTGGCGCGTGTCACCCTAGGCGCCGTTCTCCGCGCTGCGCAGGAGATGCGGGAGAGCGGCACATTTACGTTTTCAGATCAGGCCATAAGCTCTAAAGACATCAGCGCCATGTTTGCGGCATGATGTGCTCCCTTTGGTTTTCCCGCGGCATTTTGGCTTATGGAGCGGTGACGATGGCCAGGACAAATCCGTCGTAGCCTTTGCTCCCTACGGTCTGTAAAGCGGTAGCTTCGAGATGCGGGTTGGCTGCTATTTTTTCTAGGAACTGGCGCACTCCCTGGACGGAAGGGTCTTTACTATCCGGGTCAATCACTTCGCCTTCGCGGACGACGTTGTCGGCGACGATTACGGTGCCTGGTTTCGAGAGGCGCAGCGAGCAATCGAGATACGCCGGGTAGCCGGGCTTGTCGGCGTCGATGAAGATGAAGTCGAATGGGGTCGCTCCCTCTTCGTGCAAGCGCGACAGCGAATCCAGAGCGGGGCCGAGCCGGACTTCGACTTTTGAGGCGAGGCCGGCGCGGGCGATGTTTGCTCTTGCTACCTCGGCGTGTTTTGGGTCAAGTTCCAGAGTGATCAGAGTTCCGCCTTCGGGTAGCGCCCGCGCGAGACAGATGGTGCTATAGCCTCCGAGGGTGCCTATTTCGAGGATTCGTTTGGCGGCGCGCATTTTGGCGAGAAGATAGAGCAGCTTTCCCTGGTTGGGCGCGACATCGATCGTTGGCAAACCTGATGCGATATTTCTTTCGAGCGCCTGCTGTAATTGTGGATCGGAGGGAATGAGGATTTTTACAAGGTAGGCGTCAACTGCAGTCCAAATTTTCTCGGTCATGAGTTGAGGTTAGGAACTCTTCCGTGCTTTTGCAAACGTCAGACAGATGGCCGGGCGGCCTGACAGGCTTCCTGGCGAAGGTGGATCGCATCTTCTCAAAGTAGATTTCCGGACTGGCGCTAAACGGCATGACAAGTGCAGTAGCAAGAGCTTTAATCGTGGTGGCTTCTCTGTCGCTCCCCCAGCAAAGAGTGCCGCTGACGCCGTTACCTCAGGGCAATCGTCCGCAGACGCCGTCTCCAACCCACGCGGACGTCGTCTATGCGATCGCGGATGGGCAGAAGCTGCGCCTCGATGTGTACGAGCCGAGAAAGCACAGCGTGCCTGCGCCGGGAATCGTCCTCATTCATGGCGGCAGTTTTATCGAAGGAGACCGGTCGGTTCTGGACGACGATGCGGCAGAGCTGGCACATGCGGGTTACGTGGCCTTCAGCATCGACTATCGGCTGCTCGAGCCGCATCATCGCCCGGTCCGCAACCCATGGCCTGCACAGTTGCAGGATTGCCAGAGCGCAGTGCGTTGGGTTCGCCAACATGCGGGGCAGTATCGCGTGGATCCGGAGAGAATCGGCGCATACGGTCATTCCGCGGGTGGCACGCTGGCCGCGTTGCTCGGACTCACGGACTCTGTGGATTCGGCCGCTCCCTCGATTTCAAGCAGGGTACAGGCGGTCGTGGATCTGAGCGGAGTGAGCGATTTCACCTCCGATCATGATCCCGATGGCGATGCGCTCTTCGCCGCGCTTTTTGGCGGGACAGAAGCGCAGCTACCGGCGGTCTGGCGCGACGCTTCGCCGGTATTCGAGGTGAAATCAGGCGATCCGCCATTTCTGATTGTGCATGGGACTCGCGATCAGCTTGTGTCTATCCACCAGTCGGAGGAACTGGTGGAAGCGCTACGGAAGGCCGGCGCGACCGTGACTTTCCTCAAAGTGGACGACGATCATTCTCTGCAGAGCATTGGCGTTCGGGAACGGATTCTGACCCAGAGTGAGGAGTTTTTCAAAACCGCTCTCCGCTGATGGCCGCGGCAGCCGATTTGCGAGTGATCAAGGCTGCCTACTTTTCCGATGCCTGGATTGGGTAGCCTTGCCAGACATATTCGAGGGCTTCGGCCAGGGTCTGCTGCTTGACGGCGTGGTCGACGTGTCCGGCGTTGCGGGCAAAGACGAATTGATAGTGGTAGCCCTTGGCGGCGAGCACTTTGGCCATCTGCTCGTTGGCGAGGACCCAGTCGTGCATGTTGTCGCGCATGATGTTGGGGTTGAAGAGATCGCGGTCGCCGACTTCCATCCATATGCGGATGGGCTTGGCCGGAGTGTTCGGGATGAGAGTGTCGTGAAATCCCCATGCGCCGTGCGGGGTTTCGGAATTCCAGGGCCATTGCTGGTTGATATAGGTTCCCGAATAGGTGAGCACGCGGTGGTAGAGCTCGGGGTGATACCAGGCCATGATCAAAGCGCAGGAGCCACCCGAGCTGCCACCCATGGTGGCGCGGCCGTCGGGGTCTTTGGTTAGCTTTACTTTGGCTTTCTCTTCTACGAGCGGAAGCACCTCAGTCTCGACGAATTCAGCATAGCGGCCGGACATGGTGTCGTATTCGAGGCCGCGTTCGCTGCCCTGGGCGTCGCCCCCGCCGTTGCTGATGGAGATTGCGATCATCGCGGGGACTTTATGTTCGGCGATCAAGCTATCCAGAACGGTGAATAAGGTGTGGTCGGGGCCATCGGCGCCGACGATAAATGGCGCGAGCGTTCCGGGGATGTACTGTTTTGGGACGTAGACGGTTACTTTGCGAGTGTAGGGAGCGGGATGACTGGTGGTGAGTATGAGTTTGGCGGGGTTGGTGGGGTCTGGTGTTCCGAAGGTGCCGGGATCTCGGGCGATGCCGGGATAGAACTTGCTGTCGGCCGAGCTCATGGTGAACTCGACGATTGTTCCCTGCGGGGTTCCGGGTGGCGGAGACATCTCAGGCGCGGGATTGTGAGTGGGATCAATGATGAAGTTGCCGTCAGCATTTGCAGGAGGGACGGCGCCGTCGGGCAACTCCTTCGCGGTGACATATCCGGGCGAGTGGGGGTCGCGGGTTGGCGGCGTTGGGCGAGCGGGTGGCGCGGTCGCCGGCGCCTGGGCGATCGAACAGGAGGGGGCGATTGCCACGCCCATCAGGAGAGCGACTTTCAAAAGACGGAACAATGAGTTATTCCTCAGGGTTTCTTGGGAATTTCTGGTAGGGCAAGCGGACATTTCGAATCATGATCTGGTCGGCGCGAATGCTGGCGGGGCCTGGAATCCATTCGCTCCTCCAGCGGCGGCCCAGTCGTCCTGGTCGACGCCGTCGCCTGAGACGCCGAGACCGCCGACCAGCTTGCCGTTCACGAAGAGTGGGACGCTGCCGGGAAAGGAGACGACTCCGTTCTGGTTTGGATTCGCGGGCTGGTGGCCCTGGGTGCAGGGATTGGCCACGTCGAACTGAAAGAGATTGAAGAATGGTCCGGGCGCGGTACCGTCGATACCGGAGGGATAAAGCGGCTGAGAGCCGAAGGCGATCGTCCGGTTGGTGACGGCGGTTCCCGCGGGAACCTGGTTGAGTTCGCCGGTCGCGCCGGCCGCACTTGAAGAGAAGTAGATGACATTGCGGGCCTTGGCGACGGCGACGTCGATCGAGAACATCGTCGCGTCGGGCATCCGGTAGATGGCAAGCAGGTGCCCGTCGAGGTCGGCGACGGCGATGGCGAATCGGGTTCGGGAGCCTATAGGCAGGCGAATCGCGGCTCGGGTGAGGTCGGCAGTAGCAATGGTGCCTTGCACGATGGATTGCACCTGCGCGAGGGTGAGTCCGCCCAGGGTGCTTCCGGTTTCAGCGATCAGGTCGCCTTGCGGGGTGGGGCCGGGGCTGGGCTGAGGGGGCATTTCGTAGCTGCCATCGGCGGTGCCGGCGCTCACACCCGAGGGAATCGTGGTCTGCGCGACGAAAGGAAGCGCGATCCCGTTGAGAAAGACCACCCCCGGGGCCGGAACCTGCGGAGCAAAGCCGTTCAGGACGGTGCCGGCGTAAGCGGCATATTCCGCGGTGGCGGGATCGGCTCCGGCCACGCCTACGCCCCCGACCGCGAGTCCGTTCTTGAAGATAGGGACGCCGCCGGGGTTCACGACGAGATTGTCGGTAGCGCTGTCGGTCTCATTGGGCTTGCCAGTAATGATGCCCAGCCCGGGACCTCCGGCAAGTGCGGTGGGGACGGGGAGGCTCTGGCCGGGCAGGTAGGTCACGTTGAATCCGCAGCCCCGGTTGGTGTTCTCGATGCCATAGAGCGGCCCGCTGCCGGTGTTTATGATGCCCGGGGGAAAATGGGTTGTCGAGATGAAGCGGATGGTTCGGGTCGAGATAGGGGCCTGATCATTGGAGAAGAAAGCTGTGCTCATGGCCAGGGAGACGGCGAGCTGGTCCGATGGCTCGACCTGGCTGTAGTTACCGACGGCGGTTGCGGGCGCATTTGCTTTCTTGTAGATGGCGAGGATATTGCCCGATCTGTCGGTGACGCCGATTACGATTGGAACATTCACGGAAGCAGCGGTCGCCTTTACGATGGAGTCGACGTCCGCGGCGGTAAGCACCGCGGCAGCTTGCTGAGCGGGTGTGACTGTCGGGGAGGGAAACGGCGTCACCGTCACGCCGCATCCGATCTCCGAAATGGCGAGCACCAGCGCCGCCAGCGCCATCGTGAGACGCTCAAAGTTTCGCGAGTGTTTTGCTGGCAGCTTCATCGCAGTTTTGTCACGTCGCCGTTGGCGGTTCGCGGTGCCCGATCAGTATCCCTCAAATCGGAGAACTTCACCATTGGTTTTCAAGGATTCAAGATAAGCGGATGAAGCTGGCGGTGGCCCCGAGCATGCGTTATCGCGATAATGGTACAACGAAAGTATTTCTTTCCTTCCCCTCAGTTGAAAGCGCAGAGTTATCTGCGAGGAGTCTGATCGATGCGCCGCCGCCTTCCCAATCGCCTGCTGGTCTCGGTAGTCCTCTCGGGTGTGATCTGCACGCTGGTTGCGTTGCTGGTGAATTGGGTTCCTTATGCAGATCTGGATAACTGGACCTACGACTTTCTGGTCAACCATGGAAGGTATGCGCAGCCGTCGCCCGACGTCGTGTTTGTAGACTTTGACGATCAGACGTTTGCCAAGGTCCAGCAATACCCTATGCCGCGATCGATTATCGCGCAGGTGATTCAGCAGATAGGCCAGGCGCAACCGAAGGTCATCGGCTTAGATGTGCTGCTCTCTGAGCCGCGCGGTGAAGAGGAAGACCGTGTGATGCAGGACGCCCTGACGGCCGCGGGGAATGTGATTCTGGCGGGGCAGGCCTCGTCCGGGCAGATACCGGGAGTCTTGCCGCTCGCCCAATTCTGCCAGCCGGAGGACGCCTCTGCGCCCACGGGATACTGTGTCGACGGTCGACCGGGTGCGCTCGGTTACGCCTCTGTGAATATGCCCATCGACCCCGATGGCTTTGTTCGAGATATGTATCTGGAGGCCTATGACGAGAAGACCAAGAAGACGCGGGCAAATTTTCCGGTGTTTCTCGCCGAACAATATCTCGCGGCGGTCGAACCCGGTTGCAAAGACTGCAACCTGGTGCCTCTCGATGCCAAGCACGCCTCCTTTCGCGGTGGCCGTGTTCCTTACGACGATCCTGTTGGAAAGACGGTAAAAATCGGGCACTGGTCGCCGGACCCGGTGAAACATGTCTCGGCATGGGACGTTCTAAGCGGGCAGGCGCCGGCTAGCGAGTTTCACAACAAGCTGGTTCTGATTGGGCAGGGAAGCGACGCTGCTCGCGACCAGCACCTGACGCCCCTCTTCCGCGTTGCGCAAAGTGACGGGCGACGGGAGAAAATTCCGGGCACGGCGATCCATGCAGCGGCCATCGAGACCTTATTGGATGGAACCGCCATCGGCTCGACGCCGAATTGGCTGCTCTGGTCGATTAACTTCGTCGTTGTTGCCGGAGCGGTGTACCTGGTCGTAATTCTTTCTCTGCGCGGCGGATTCATCTCGAACGTTCTTATTTTGTTAGGGATTTACCTGGTGGCGCAATATCTGTTCACAGAGATGCGGATATGGTTTCCTTATCTAACGACGACCATTGCTACCGCTGCGGCTTTGCCGCTAGGCCTGGCCTATCAATATTTCAGTGAGCGAGTGCTTCACTCTGAGAGTGAAGCGCAGCGCACCCAACTGATGGGCCTGTTTTCGAAGTATGTCGATCCCGAGGTCGCTCAGACAATCTGGCAGCGACGGGACGAGGTGAGTCTGCTCGGTCAGGAGAAGGTGGCTACGGTGCTGTTCACCGACATCCGCAGCTTCACTGCCATGAGCGCGGGCATCGCATCGCAGACAGTGCTGCAGTGGCTAAACGAGTACTTCACCGAGATGGACAACATCATCCGCGCGCACGGCGGGCTGTTGAACAAGTTTATCGGCGACGGTTTGCTGGTGGTTTATGGCGTTCCCTTGTCGCGTGGACTCAAAGAGGACACTATCGAAGCGGTGAAGACCGCATTTGCGATGTTGCACCGGATGGAAGAGCTGAACTTGAAACGAGATCCTAACGCCCCATTTCCGGACGTGCATATCGGGGTCGGTATCCATACTGGGCCGCTGACCTGCGGTAATGTGGGGTCGGCAACCCGGCTGGAGTATTCTGTGATCGGCGAGACGGTCAATCTTGCATCGCGTCTGGAGAGCCTGAACAAGGATTTTCACACCGAGATTGTCATGTCGGGCGACACTTACGAGATTGTGAAGGACGTATTTCCGAATCTCTATCCGCTGGGCACGACCCCGGTGCGGGGATTCGAGGAGCCGCTCATGCTCTATTCGGCGGAGACGCGGACATCCGGAGAAGAAGCAATTCCGTTATCTAACCAGAAGGTTCGAGGAGCAGAGGTATGAGATTGCGAGTACTGGTAAGAATCGTGGGGGAAGCGGCCTTTGGCATTGCAATTGTAGGCTTGGCGTCTGCCGCGAACGGCCAATCCGCGGCAACTTCGACAACGGGTCAGACAACGCCTACTCCCGCGCCGGCGCGTCCCGCACGTGTGAAGTTGGATGGGTTCGACCTGTCGTCGCAGGGGAGTCACAACGGGCTCACTCCGGCTAAGCACAGCTTAGCGAATCAGGTTGGCGGGGCTTCCCGGGGAATTGGAGCAGTCAAGCTGTTCGCCCCGGATAAGGGGTTGGCGTATTCGCTGCACCCGACCTTCCAATGGAGCGGTACCCCGGACACCAAATACAAGCTGCACATAGAGGACCTGGCCGACCACACGAGTTTTGACACAACAGTCGAGGGCACCTCATTCTCGTACCCGGAAACCGCACCCGCGTTTAAACCGGGCAACACCTATTCCTGGAGCGTGCAGCCGGAGATCGACATCATGGGCGGCACGTCGGATTCCGCGCTGATCGTTATCGCCGGAGGGCCGGAGCGGGATGCGATCGCAGCGGCGCTGGCTTCGATCACGCAGACTGGCGAGGCGGGAGATCAGGCGCGCGCGAAGGTCTACTTTGACAAGCGGGTCTGGTATGACGCGGCGGAAGCGTACACGATCCTGATCGCGGCGCATCCCGACGACTCGGAGCTGCATAAGATGCGCGGTACGCTCTATGACCAGGTGGCAGCCACGCAAAAGCTGGCCGATCAGGATTTTGCGATGGTGAAGTAGCTTGTACTGCGAAGGAATGCTATTTCGCGGATGATGAAGACGACTTCTTCCGACGTACTGGTTGTCATCGACGTTCAGAATGATTTCTGTCCGGGTGGTGCGCTAGCCGTAGCGGACGGCGATCAGGTCGTCGACGTGATTCATCGCGTCGCGCCTGTTTTCGAGCACGTGCTGCTGACCCAGGACTGGCATCCGCCGGGGCACCATTCGTTTGCATGCGTGCATGAGGGAAAGAGGCATTTCGAGTCAATTGAGGTTCCCCATGGAGTGCAAACTCTTTGGCCCGATCACTGCGTTCAGGGAACATGGGGTGCGGAGTTTCATCCTTCGCTTCGCCTTCCGCAGGCTGAGTTGGTACTGCGCAAGGGCTTTCGACCTCACATCGATTCGTATTCGGCGTTTTTCGAGAATGATCGGACTACGCCGACCGGGCTAGGCGGATATCTGCGTGAGCGCGGACTGACGAGGGTTTTTCTGGCTGGGCTGGCTTATGACTTCTGCGTTGGATATTCGGCGTTGGATGCGCGGCGGCTGGGGTTCGAGGCGGTCATTGTGCGGGACGCCTGCCGGGCGATCGATCTCGATGGGTCGGTCGTGAAGATCGAGGCTGAATTTGCCCGGGCCGGCGTTACGGTGATCGAGAGCGCAGTTCTAGCTGCTTAGGGTAAAGCAAACGCGACGTAAGCCGCTCCCTGCGGGTGTTTCTTGTCGCGCGCACCGCTGGCCGCGATGACGATGTATTGTTTGCCGTCGACCATGTAAGTTGCCGGGGTCGCATTTCCGGCAAAGGGCAAATCGCTCTCCCAGAGGAGTTCGCCAGTGTCGCTGTTGTAGGCGCGGATCTTGCGGTCGAAGTTGCTCGCGCCGATGATGAGGAGACCGCTGGCGGTCAGGATCGGGCCGCCGTAATTCTCGGAGCCTGTTTGGGTCATTCCTTTTGCGGCGAGCTCGGGATATTGGCCGAAGGGAATCTTCCACAGATATTTCCCGGTGTTGAGGTCGATCGCGTTGAGAGTTCCCCACGGTGGCGCGATGGCGGGGTATCCGTCGGGGTCGAGAAACTTGTTGTATCCGGTGAAGTGGTATTTGAGTGCTTCCCCCGAGTTCCCGCTCACGGATTGTGCTTCGACCTTGTCGGTTCTTTCGATTGAGGCCGGCGTTGTGGTCGCACCGGGGCCAGTGTGGAGGTACTTGATGAGCGCGCGAAGGCTCTCGCCCTGGATCGCGGGAAAGGCGGACATGCGGCCTTTTCCGGTGTGAATGGTCGCTTCGATCTCGGTGTCGGAGAGGCGGTCGCTTACGCCCAACAGCGAAGGAAATTGCGGGGGCGAACCTTTGCGATTGGCTCCGTGGCAGAGCGCGCACTGGCTCTGGTAGAGCGTGAACCCCGGTCCACCGGGCTGGTTCTCGGCGAGGCTGCCTGTCCAGGCGACATCGTTGGCATTGACATAGATGATTGCCTTGTGAGGATCGACCGCGGGCCCACCCCACTCAGCGCCGCCGTCGTATCCCGGAAAGACGATGGTTTCTTTGCCAACGCTGAGCGGCACAAACTGCCCTTCGCTGCGGAATTTGCTGAATTGCTCAACGGCCCAGGCGTGCGCCTCGGGAGTGCGGTTGGTGAGCATGTCGGCGGTGAGCAATTGGCGGGCGAAGGGAGCAGGCACGAGCGGTAAAGACTGAGTTGGCGAGGCTACTTCGCCGGGGACGGTGGATGCGGGGTATGACTTCTGCTGCAAGGGGAAGAGCGGTTTGCCGGTGGTGCGTTCGAAGAGGTAGACGAAGCCCTGCTTGGAGGTTTGGGCAACGGCGTCAATCGATTTTCCGTCGCGTTGAACCGTGACCAGCACCGGCGGCGAGGGGAAGTCACGGTCCCAGATGTCGTGGTGGACGCCCTGGAAATACCAGATGAGTCTGCCGGTGTTGGCGTCGAGCGCCAGCAGAGTGTTGGCGTATAGGTCGTTGCCGACGCGGTCGGCGCCATAGAAGTCGTCAACCGCCGAACCGGTGGGTGCGAAGACGATTCCGCGCTGCTTGTCGACGACCATGCCGGACCAGTTGTTGGCCGCTCCGGCGGTCTTCCATGCGTCTTTGGGCCAGGTCTCATAGCCGGGCTCGCCGGGGTGGGGAATGGTATGGAAGCTCCAGCGCAGCTTCCCGGTATGCACGTCGTAAGCGCGAATATCGCCGTGGGGCGCGGGATGCGTCTCCGGCGCGCGAAAGCCGACGATGATCATATCTTTGTAGATTGTGCCGGGAGTGGTGAGGACAGCGAAGTTATTTTTGTAGTCTTCGTTGCCGAGGTTCTTGCGCAGATCGACACTGCCACCTTCGCCGAAGCTCGGGATGGGTTTTCCGGTTGCGGGATCGAGCGCATAGAGATGGTCCATCAGACCGGCGAAGAGGATGCTTTGATTTCCGTCGGTCCAATAAGAGAACCCGCGGCTGGGCTGTGTGGCCTTCACTCCTGAATCAAAGCTCCAGAGCTTCTTGCCGGTCGCGGCATCGACGGCGAAGATTTCTTCGGCTGGGCTGTAGAGGAACATGGTTCGTCCGACGATCAGCGGATTAGCCTGCAGGCCGCCTTCCGATCCGACATCCACTCGCCAGGCTGTTCGGAGTTGCTTCACGTTTTCGCGATCGATCTGGGTCAGCGGCGAGTAGTGGTTGCCGCTGGCGTTGCCGCCGTATACCGGCCAATCCTGACGATCGGCTGGGGCTGGGGGGGCCTGAGCGGCGCTGTGAACCGTTAGTTGCGAATTGACGAAGCACGGCGTCGAAAGCACGACGGCCGCTGTGCCTGCCAGGAGGATTTGTCGATATCGGCGAAGCTGGCGCCTGAGCGTGCTAATCATTTCTTTGCAAGCATAGTTCATTCGCTGTCGATGGTAACCTGCCGGGAGGATGATCATTGCTACGGCGCAGGAATCTAACGGGATTCAGCGCAATATAATCGTCCCTTGAATCCTCATGCCGACTCTATATAACAAAATTCAAGGGCAAAGCCTGGAACGCCTGGCCGCCCTGAGCGATGGCATCTTCGCCGTGGCGATGACCTTGCTGGTTCTGGACCTGCATGTCCCGATCAAAGAAGCGGTGCATAGTGAGGGCCAGTTGCAGAATGCTTTGCTGGCGCTTGCGCCGCAGTTTATCGCGTATCTGATGAGCTGTCTGACGCTGGGCATTTTCTGGGCCGGCCAGCAGACGCAGTTGAATCATTTCGAGCGAGGCAATCGCGACTTGACCTGGATTCACATCGCGTTTCTCTTCACCGTATCGGTGCTGCCGTTCTCAACCCGGCTTCTCGCGGAGTTTATCGGATTCCGAACCGCGCTGCTTTTGTATTGGCTCAACATCTTCGCATTGGGAGCGATCCTCTACGCCAGCTGGCGGTATGCGGCGAGAGCGGGTTTGTTGAAGGACGACGTTGCGCTTGAGATACGGCGGGCAATTCGACGGCGCATTGTCATCGCCCAGGCGCTTTATGCGTTCGGCGCGGCGCTTTGCTTCTTCAACACCTACTGGAGCATTGGCTTTATCGTGCTGGTGCAGCTGAACTATGCGGTGGCGCCGCGGCTATGGATACGGAGGTGACCTTCAGCCAGTTACTGGTGTAATGAAAAACGTCGTTTCCTTCTCGCCGGCGACTAAAAGACTCTCGTGGTTTCGACGATATCTTCCTTGAGCTTGGATTAGAGAAATCTAACTCTCTGGAGATATCATGTTGTCTTCTTGCAAGTTTCCTGCCTATTCGGTGGCTGACAAAGCCATGCGAATTCTCATGACAATAGTTATGTCCTCATGCCTCCTATCGTTGCCGCGGGCCTATGCCCAGGCATCGAAGGTCTATCCCGCAACTGCGGGTGAACCGCTCTCCGGCCGATTCAAGGTCACGGTGGGCGGCGAGGTCTCGCCCGTGTATCTGGCTAAAGTCGGCACTCCGGCCAACTTCACCAACGACAATGAGAATCTGGGGCAAGCCGCATTTACGTCGTTCGACATCAATGGGAAGGTGGAGGTCGTCGCGAATTACATGCAAGCGGTCACCAAAGCGAAGATACTGCCCACGTCGGCCGGCATCACACCGACGATCTCCGGCGATAAGGTTGTTTTCTGGCTCACGCAGCCAGGTCAATACACGGTTGAGGTCAATGGCGACTGGAGCAATTCGCTCCACGTCTTCGCGAACGCCTTCGAAACCGACGTTCCGAAGCCTACAGATCCGAATGTCCTTTACTTCAAGCAAGGGGTGTATCACCTCAGCGCCTTCCAGGTTCCGGCGGGAACGACGATCTACCTTGCGCCGGGAGCGTTCCTGTACGCCAAAGCCAATGTCACAGGGCCGCTGATCACTTTGCAGGGAGATAACATTACGTTGCGCGGGCGTGGAGTGATCGATGGCAGCTTGCAGCCCAAGGAGGCCGGATACCTGCTTTACGTCTACCACAAGAACAACATTCAGGTCGAAGGAGTGACTTTGAGAGATTCCAGTAGCTGGAACTTCAATATGTCCCGGTCGCAGAATGTCCAGGTCACTAACATGAAGGTGTTTGGGTGGAGGTTGAATTCGGACGGAATCGACATCGACGGAAGTCAGAATGTTGCGTTAACAAACTCCTTCTTTCGCACCTATGACGACGAGGTTGTGGTCAAAACGAATACCTATCCTGCGTCGAATATCCAGGTCAGCAGCTGCGTGATCTGGAATCAGATTGCCCACGCCTTTTCGGTCGGGGACGAGATTAATGCTGTGGCCCAGAACATATCTTTTTCCGACAGCGACATCATTCACGATAGAGGCAGGGAGGCGCTTCTAGCGGTGTATAACGCAGGCTCGGGATTAGTTCAAAATGTGGCCTGGTCGAATATCCGCGTTGAAGAGGCGCAACGGCTGATATCCGTCACGATCGTCAATCTGACGCCGAGCGTGGCCCCCGAGCGAGGCACCGTCGCGAATATCACATTCAACGGCATTACATCGCCGGTCCCAGAGCGCGAGGGCCCGAATGTCGATGTCGAAGGCTTTGCCGTCCCGAACGCCGTCAACGGAGTTTCGATACAGAATGTGACCGTAGGTGGTGAGTCGATCAGTCGGGGAGACGTGAACGAAAACGCTTATGTTTCCAGCGTGGTAGTTGGTCCATAGAATACGCGCGAGGCAAAACCATGGCCCGGGCTGGGTTGTTCAGCCCGGGCCTTTTGTCGTTGGCCGCAAGATGTTGGCTTCCCGGTTTCGACGCCCGCAGCTGCCTCATGCTTTGCCAAACGGGAGCTCCAGAGACTGGCTCGGGCCGGTGAAGAGTTTCGCGCCGTCCGCGGTGATGTGCATGTCATCTTCGAGACGGATGCCGAACTCACCGCGAATGTAGATGCCGGGTTCATCGGAGAAGGTCATGCGTTCGGCGAGGGGAAGGGTGTTGCCCTGGACGAGGTAGGGCCATTCATGGCCGTCCATGCCGATTCCGTGGCCGAGGCGGTGAGTGAAGTGCGCGTAGCCGGGGCCGTATCCTGCATCGGTGATGACCTTGCGCGCGGCAGCGTCGACTGCTTCGCAAGGAACTCCGGGGCGCGCGGTGGCGAGGGCCGCCGCCTGGGCCTGGTGCACGATATCGAAGCATTGGCGCATCTTGTCCGATGGTTTGCCGTAGACGAAGGCGCGGGTGATGTCGGACTCGTAGCCTTCGACAGTGCAGCCGTCATCGATGAGGACCATTGCGCCTTCGCGGATGGTCTGGGGCTTAATGGAGCCGTGCGGGAGCGCGGAGTATTCACCGGTCTCGCAGCTGGCTTCGCCGGGAAAGCCGACGCGATCGTAGGCGGAGCCGATCATGGCGGAGAATTCATGGGTTGACATGCCGGGATGGCCAGAGCGCCAGGCCGCCTCATAGACCTGCAGAGTGACCGAGTTGGCAAGCTGCATGAGGGCGAGTTCGGCGGGGGACTTGATGCTCCGGCATCCCGCGGTAATGGGGCGCGCATTCACGATCGTAGCGGAAGGCAGCGCGCGGGCGATGCCTTCCGCATAGGCATAGGGCATAGTCTCTTCGACGCCGATTGTTCCGGTGCTTATGCCAAGATCTTTGAGGCCCCTGGCGACCTGCTCATAGGGATTCTCGTTTTCCTGCCAGATGTAGACGCGGGTTTGCGCCATCGACGGCACCAGCGCGAGACGTTCGTGCAGCCGCTCCTCTTCGAATGCGGGGCAGACGGCAAAGGGAAGGCCTTTGGCTGGAAGCACGACCAGTGCTGGCCGTTCACTGTTGTACCAATGAATCCCGGTGAAGTAGTTGAGGCTGGTGCCGCCGGCGAGGCAGACTGCGGTGAAGCTTTTTTGCGCCATGAGGTCGCGAGCGCGGGCGATGCGGCCCTCACGTTCGACGCTGGTGATCGGGACGGCTTCAGATCGGCGATCTTTGAGTGCTGCGATCGCTGGCGGCAGCTTTGTCGAAGTCTCCTCCGCCCGCGCGAGCTGGGTCGCCTGAGAATGTGAGGGGAGAAGCGCTGCGGTCACTGCGCCAGCGAGAAAGGAGCGTCGATTCGTGGACATGTATGTGAATGATACCGTCGCAGTTGCCGGCTGACGCTGAAGATATTTGATTCGCCGAACTGTCTGGGGCGATCCCAAGATCGCTTTCGCGATCAGTCAGCTTGCGAGAAGTCTCTGCAGGAATGCTGTGTAGCTCTCCCCGTAAGTGGTCCAGCCGCCTAAATTCTCAACCCGCGACAGCGCCGCAGCGCTCATTCGCTTCTGTAGCTCAGGGTCGTCGGCCAACTGAGCGAGACGATCATGAATCGTTTCGGGCGAACGGATTGGGACAAGAAAGCCTTCGACGCCGTTCTCGAAAAGGTCTTCCCCTCCGGTGTTGGCCGAACTGATGAGCGGACAGCCGCAGGCCATTGCCTGGGCCTGAACCAGAGCGAGACCTTCTTCGATCGAGGGCAAGACCATGACATGGCTGGAGCTCATGTATGCGGCGAGCTTTTCCTGGGGCAGGCTGCCAAGAATTTCGACGCCGTCGAGGCCGAGGCGTTGAAGTACTGCCAGCGTGTCCGGATCGACGGTTCCGACTATGCGCAGCCGCTTGCGCGGGTGCTTCAACATTTGAAACGCCTGGAGCAGATAGGGAACACCTTTGCGCAACGAGACAGTGCCGGCAAATAGAACGTCGAACGAATCGGGCGCGGGCGGCGTTGTCGGGCGGAAGCGGCTGAGCTGGACGCCATACGGGACCTTAGCGATCTTTTCAGAGGGGACGCCCATTTCGATGAAGGATCGCCGGGCAAACTCGGACGGTACTGTAATCGCGTCGGCCACCGCGTATTCAGTTTCCTGGCGCTGCATGGCCCGCTCATCAGAGATTAAAGGCGGGATGCCCCAACGGCGATGTTCTTCGCTGAGAATGGAGGCCTGATATCGAATATGCGAGGAGCCACGGTCGCATACATATTTTCCGCCCCGGCTTTGCACGAGGCGGCCGGTCTTGAGGGCGGCGTTGGACAAACCAACCACGACATCGCAGGCTTCAATCCGGGACGCGACCCAGTTGTCGAGCTGGACCGAATTTTGGTAGTCGAGGTAGGCCCTTATTCTTCGCGGCATGCGCCAATAGCGCTCGATGAGAAACAGCGGACGTATGAATCCAGGGAAAGGTTGAAACGAGCGCCCGGGAGACGCCTTCGCGCTCAAGCCTTTGCCAGGGAAAGCCGGAGTAGATGCGCTGGAGATGCCCGCGTGCCTCGAGCTCCCGGGCTAGATCGAAATGGTGAAACACTCCGTGGACAACCTGGACGACCCGCATCGTATGACTCGATCTTAAAGCAGCAAGCAGGGTATGGACATTTGGATTGAAATTAGGTCGAGGCAGTATCGCTCGCGTAAAGCTCCATTTACGATCCAACATACGCAATTGTTCGGTAAAGGAGGAGACTCACTGAAAAGCACGGTTGTTGAGGGCGGTCCGCGCCGCGAGAGTGCCGAGACGCAACACCTCACAGGCAAGCTGGGCGCTTTTGACGCGACGATGTTGGTCATGGGCGGCATCGTTGGAGCGGGAATCTTTATCAATCCCTATGTGGTTGCCGAGCGAGTCCACTCGCCGGTGCTCATCCTCGCCGCCTGGGTGGCTGGTGGAGTGGTGGCGATGCTCGGCGCCTTTGTCTATGCGGAGCTTGCCGACCGGATGCCGCATACCGGGGGCGAGTATGCCTATCTCCGGGAGTGTTATCACCCGGTGGTGGGATTTCTTTTCGGGTGGGTGCTTCTGCTGGTGGTGATGACCGGAGGTATGGCCGCAGTCGCGGTGACCTTTGCCCGCTATTTTCTGGCGCTTACCGGGCTGGGGATATCCGAGCGCGTCGTTGTAGTTTGTACGCTGGCCATCCTGACAGTCATCAATTGTCTCGGCGCCAGGCTCGGCGGCCGGGTCCAGAGCCTGCTGATGGTGATGAAGATCGTGGTGATTGCGGGTGTGATCCTGACTGGATTCTTCCTCATCCAGCATCCTTTTCCGGTCCTGCATCCGGTACTTCCGCCTATCGCGGACCGCCGGTCGTCGTTTGATCTGTTGACGACGTTTGGAGCGGCCATGATCCCGGTGCTCTTCGCCTTTGGTGGCTGGCAGACCTCGAACTTCATTGCCGGCGAGATCCGCGATCCGCGACGCAACCTTGTTCGGGCGCTGATGATTGGAGTCGCTGGCGTCATTGTGCTGTATGTCGCAGTGAACGCAGTGTGTCTGCGGGCGCTGGGCGCGGAGGGTCTGGCTCAGACCACGGTGCCGGCCACCGAGGTCATGCGACGCGCGCTTGGCGCAGGCGGTGCGAAGCTGGTCGCTCTCGGAATCGCGGTGTCGACGCTGGGGTTCCTGAGTCAGTCGATTCTTACCGGGCCGCGGGTTTATTTCGCCATGGCGCGAGATGGGCTCTTCTTTCGCAGCGTAGCCCGGATCACGAGAAGAACGCGGGTGCCTGCGGTCGCCATCGTTTTGCAAAGCTGTTGGACGGCGGTGATTGCGCTCAGCGGCAGTTATGAGCAAATTCTGAACTACGTCGTCTCGATGAACTTCGTGTTTTTTGGGCTGTCGGCGACGTGCCTCTTCGTGCTGCGGCGACGCGAGGCGCAGGCTCCGCCATCGGTTGGGAGGGGATTTCGCGTCCCCGGCCATCCGTTCACCACTATCCTCTTCATTGCAGCCTGCTGGCTGGTGGTCATCGATACAATCTACAAGTATCCGATGAACACCCTGGCGGGCGTTGCCATTCTGCTGCTGGGTCTTCCGGTTTACTTCGTTTGGCATCGATTGAGAGAGAAGAGAGACCGCACCGCATGAGCCTGTCCCGCTGGTACGCGCATTCGGAGTACATGGAGTTTTCGAAGTTAAGATCAGGCGCGACGTATAACCTCGCCACCAGCGGGGTGATGAACTGCTCTCTTTCCGACCTGGAGTTCCGCGTTGAAGACCTGGAGATCAATGGCCCGACGATCTACGGTTATGCCCCGCTGCTCGAAGCCATCGCAGGCTTGAAAGGGGTCAAGCCGGAGTCGGTGGTTCACGCTGCGGGCACTTCGATGGCCAATCATCTTGCGATGGCGGCGCTCTTCGCGCCGGGCGAGGAGGTCCTGATTGAGGAGCCGACTTACGGGCTGCTGCTCGATGCGGCGCAGTATCTTGGCGCGAAGGTGCGACGGTTTCAGCGGCGCTTTGAAGACAACTATGCGCTCGATGTCGAAGAGGTGGCCAGCAATCTCACTCCCGAGACCCGGTTGATCGTGATTACAAATATGCACAATCCATCGAGCGCGCTTGCCAGCGAAGAGAGCCTGCGCTCGATCGGGGATCTGGCTCGAAACGTGGGCGCGCGGGTTTTGGTGGATGAGGTCTACCTGGAATGCCTGCATCATCCCGCGGCGACCAGTGCGATCCATTTTGGCGATCAATTCGTGGTCACCAGCAGCCTGACGAAGGCCTATGGCTTAAGCGGCCTGCGTTGCGGCTGGATATTGGCCGAACCGAAGCTGGCGGAGCGAATATGGAGGCTCAACGATCTGTTTTCGGCTACGCCTGTGCATATTGCCGAGCTGTTGAGCGTGAAAGCCATCGAGCAGATCGAGAGGTTCGGCCACCGCGGGGAGACCCTGATTGAGGCTAATCGAAAAGCGATGGTAGAGGCGCTTGAAGGACATCCGGCGATAGAGTTTGCGACTCCGAGCGTGGGGACGACGATTTTTCCGCGGCTGCGCCAGGGCGATGTCGCTGAGTTTTGTGAATTTCTGCGCGATGGATATGACACCAGCGTGGTGCCGGGAAGCTACTTCGAGCGGCCGCGGCACTTTCGAGTCGGTTTGTCCGGCGATGTAGAGATGACCCGGGAGGGTCTTAACCGCCTGGCGCGCGCTCTAACCGCATGGCATGAAAAAACCTCAGAGTGAGGCGGGCCGGTATCTCCTAAGAGATGTTGAGGGCGGTCGCGCCCTTGTCGCCGCCAAGCCGCATATTGAGACTTCAATCTCAGAGAGCATGCTAATCGCTGCAGAGGAAATGCAGGTTAAGAAGGCCCATAGGCGCGAGATTTTGGTTCCAGACGGGCGTTTGGGGTTGGTGAAAGGGCATCGGAGATCGGCTGCTGTTATTATGAGGCGCGTGGCGCAACGAAATCAGCGGATTATGCATGTAGGCAGCCGGGAAGTGATCATCCAGCTTCGCGATCGCATCCTGCGACTGCACGGTTTCGACGTATTTTCAACGCTGTCTCTCGAGGAGGCGCCGGCGCTCTTTCAGAGTCAGCCCTTCGACCTTGTTCTGGTGGATGTGGAAGGGCAGGGAAGGGTGGCGCAGGCGGAACGGTTATGCGCCGAGCTTCGGGAGCTGCATCCGCGGCAGAAGATAGCTTTCGTCTGCAACTTCCAGGTCTCGATCGAAAGCGACTGCCCGGACGACATCATCGAGGCGGAGTTCAATCCGGAGGCCTTCGTTGAGGGTGTGATGAGGGCGCTCGACTAGCCATTTATGCTAAGGCACTTTTTCGGCGAGCGGGTGATTTTCCATTGAGGCTTTGGTGGGAGTACAATCCGGCTCGTTGGTTCAGGGCCAACCTGGCTTCACGAAACTGTAACGTTTGTTCGAACGGTTTCGAATCAGCCGGGCGGGTCGCATAGACAATTACAGAATCTGGGGGTGGCCATGAAGAACGGACGAGCTCGGATCGCGGTGGCATCACTGGCAGCAGCGGCCTGCCTATTTAATGTGGGGTGCGAGCGGCATAGCGCCTCGGAGCAGTATTACCTGATCGCAGCGAATATAGGGTTGCCATATTGGAAGACAGCCAATGAGGGGTTGCAATCGGCCGCGATCCTGTACGGGGTAAAGGCGGAGATGCGCGGGCCGAACAGCCTGGATGCGAAGGCTGAGGCGGACGAGTTCGACGCAATGATCGCCCGCAAGCCGGCGGGGATTCTGGTGTCGGCGGCGGATCCGAAGCTCATGCAACCGGAGATCGACAAGGCGCTCGCGGCGGGCATCCCTGTGATCACCATCGATTCCGACGCGCCGGAGAGCCAGCGGCTGTATTTCATCGGCACCAACAATCTGCAGGCGGGGCGGCTCGGCGGACAGCGTTTGGTGCAGAAGCTGGACGGGAAAGGGAACGTGGTATTTTTCACTATCAACGGCCAGCTGAATATCGCGGAGCGTTTGAAAGGATACAAGGACATCCTCGCTGATCATCCGGCGATCAAGATTGTGGACGTAGTCGACATGCACGGCGATTCCGGCGTGGCGATGGACAAAGCTACCTCATACCTCGCTCGCAAGGGAGCGGATAACGTCAACGCTTTTGTCTGCCTCGAGGCCTCAGCAGGCGACGGCGTGGCCGAGGCGTTGAAGCGCGCAGACGCCAAAGACCGGCTTGTGGTCGCGATGGACGCCGACCCGGACACGCTCAACTGGGTCAAGGAGGGGGTCATCGACTCCACCATTGCGCAGAAACCCTTCACGATGGCGTATTACGGATTAAAAGGGTTGGACGATGTGCACCACTATCCTCCAAAGGAGAAGTTGGGGACCGACTTCAGTCTCGAATCTAATTCGCCCTATCCTGCGTTTGTCGATACTGGCGTCTCGCTGGTAGATTCCACCAACGTGGATGGATTTATTAAGGGAAGACAAAGTCAGTAAGACGAGGGAAAGCGGAGTCGATAAAATCTGATCGCGCCGGGCCTGTCATTTGAGATAGGCCCGGACGAGATCAATCAGGTCTTCGGCAATTTCCTGCGAGGGGAACTGTCCTTTGTCCGGGTTCATCATATGAAGCCGGATGTGGTCTTCCAGCACCTCGGCCATCAGGCTGTTGACGCCGCCGCGCACATTTGCCAGCAGCATGAGGATGTCGGCGCAATCGTCGCCTGACGATAGCGATCGCTCAATCGAGTCAACCTGCCCTCGGATTCGTTTGATGCGGGCGACGAGTTTCTGCTTTTCCTTGTCCAAATGGCCCATTGTTTTTGAGATCCTATATATCCTACCGGGATATATTATGCGGGGAAAGAGTCGATTACCTTTTTGGCCCTGTTACGGGAAACGCCTGTCTGATTCGGCGAGCCAGAATTCATGGGACATTCAATCAACTATTAACTATAGTTAAGTCTTTTGCTATACCTTGATACAAGAAGTGTTGAAAGCTTTCCCCGGACAGTCACCTCATATCCGGTCGAGCTTAGGTCTGCGCTTAGGAGGGCGTGTGCGATTTTCTTCCCCTGTGTTGTGGGTGACTTTGATTCTGCCGATGGCTGGCTTCGGCCAGGCACTGCAGGTTAAGAGCATCGATTCGCTGCCGGACGCTCCAGGCCCAGCGCTCGAGCTCACTGCGAATCTCGCCGATGATATGCCGCATTCCACCTCTGATTCCGAGCAGTCAGCAGGTGAAGCCCCGGTCGTCGTTCCGATGACGACAATGTTTCCCCACTCCGAGACCTGGCCTATCTGGATCTCGGGACAGGCCAATTTCATCTTCCAGACCCACCCCAACTTTCATTCGCCTTATGAAGGCATCAACAGCTTCACCGCTCCTTTTGAGTACAAGGTTTCAATGGTTGGGACCTTGTATACCGGTCTGCAGATTCCAGGCACTCACAAGCTGACGGAGGTGTTGTTCGACGAAGAATCGGCAGGCGGACGCGGTCTTAGCCAGGCGCTTGGGTTGGCTGGATTCACCAATCTCGACGTGGTGCGCAATCCGAACCTGGGCCCGGTTCCGTATGTCGCCCGATGGGTCGTCACGCAGACCATTCCGCTCAGTAGCGAGACGGTGGAGCTGCAACGTAGCCCGTTCTCTTTGGCGACCGAAGGCGCGGTGCGACGCCTGGTCTTCCACATCGGCAAAATGAGCGTTCCGGATTTGTTTGATCAGAATGAGGTCGGCAGCGACAGCCATCTCCAGTTCACCAACTGGGCGATCGATAACAACGGCGCCTGGGACTATGCGGCCGACACACGCGGGTATACTCGCGGAATTGCGGTTGAGTACTTCGATCGATATTGGGAGGCGCGCTATGGTTTCTTCCAGATGCCGACAGTGGCCAACGGCATCGATCTGAGTTGGGACTTCCACAATGCACGCGGGCAGAACGCGGAGATTGAGATCGACAAGGGTTGGATTCCGAACCAGCTGGGCAAGATCCGCGTCCTTGGCTTCTGGAATAACGGTCATATGGGTAACTATCAACAGGCAATCCAGGCTTTTTTGGATGGTCAGGATTCAGTGCCGGATATTACCGCACATGCACACTACGACGCCCTCAAATATGGTTTCGGCCTGAACATGGAGCAGGCGGTGACCTCGCAGACGCGCGTTTATAGCCGGTTTGGCTGGAATGAAGGGCAGCACGAGTCTTACTGCTACACCGAGATCGATCAGACCTTTCAGGTAGGAGCGGACCACGTCGGAGACCGGTGGGGACGCCCTGCGGATAAGGTCGGCATCGCCTTCGTTACCAATGGTATTTCTCGAGACCATTGGGAGTATCTGAAGCTGGGCGGCCACGGATTTATTCTCGGTGACGGCACCTTGAACTACCGGCGCGAGAACATCGTCGAGGCGTATTACAACCTGCACGTCTGGCGAGGTTTGTTCTATGCTCTCGGCTTCAGCTTCGTCGATAACCCCGGCTACAATCACGATCGCGGCCCCGTGTATGTGCCTTCCGTCAGGGGCCATATCGATTTCTAGAAACGTTGCGGCGCTCTTCCGTTACTTCGAGATCAGCTCGATTGCTCCGGCAACCCCTTGATCCGGTTTAATAGCGACTCAATCTTGTCATCGCGCTCCAGCTTGCGGAAGCGGTCGTCGAGGGAATCGGAGTCCGCATTGGGGTGGCCGTCCTCAAGCAATAGCCTCGATGCCGAGTTGCTGGCTTCGTCGCCGAGCACCTTCATGCGCATCTTTTGCATGGAGCGGCTGAGATTGGCGCCAGTAGACATGGCGTGGACCGCATTGGCTTTGCCGACGGTGCGAGCGCGGCGGTTTTGCGCGATGAGGATTTCGCAGCGGGCCTCGGTCTCTTTCAGCTTCTGTTGCAGCTTGCCGTAGTTGGTGCGCATGATCTCGGCCTCCGAGCGCTGGTCTTCAATCTGTTGAGAGAAACCCTCGGCCAGTTGCTGGTGCGAGAGGCTGCGGTCGAGTGCCGCCCGGGCCAGATCATCCTGGCCCTTGGCGACCGCCAGCTCTGCTTTGCGATGCCAGCTTTCGGTGGCGTCATCGTGCTCCTTCTTTTTCTTTTCCAGCAGGTGTTGGTCGGCGATGGCGATTGCCACCTGGGTCTTGACCTGGAGCAGCTGATTTTCCATGTCGAGAAGAAGCTGACGCAGCGTCTTCTCGGGGTTCTCCGCTTTGTCGATCATGTCGTTTACATTTGCGCGGAGCAGGGTGGAGACTCGTTCGAGCAGTGCCATGGTGTAACTCCTTTTTAGTTAGGGACTAGGAACTAGGGACATAGGGACTAGTCTTCCTTGTTTTCGCGGGGCTTCATTGCTTTGATATTGCCCATCAGGTCTTTGAGGTTCATTCCGGATAGCGCCTCGAAGAGCGCGGGTACTTGCGCCGCAATCTTTGTCATCTCGCCGGTGAGCTTGTTGGCGCCGATATTGCCGTCGTTGCCGGTTGAGACAATGGTGATCTTGTCGACTTTAGAAAGGGGTTCGGACATGGCGCGGACGACCTCTGGCATGGAAGCAATGAGGCGGTCGACGACCGCAGCCTGGGTCCATTCCTGGTAGGCTTCGGCCTTGACGTTCATGGCCTTGGCTTCGGCTTCACCTTTCTGGAAGATGATTGAGGCTTCCGCTTCGCCCTGAAGACGAGTGACGGCGGCTGCGGCTTCGCCTCCGGTGCGGGTCGCGGCCGCGCGGCCCTCGGCCTCGATGGTCAAGCGCGAACGCTCGGCAGCAGCGATGTTTTCGATGCGCTGCCGTTCGATCTCGGATTGCTTCAAGACGGTGGCGATGAGCTCTTTCTCATGGCGTAGGATTTCGGCCTCCTGCACCTTGATTTGCTGCTCTTTCTCGATCTGCTGGATCTTGACCTGCTCGGCGACTACCTGTTGCTGCATGACGTTGGTTTGGAGTTCATACGCTTTGTCGGCCTGCGCCTCCTGCTTGCGGCTTTGCTCCATAAACTGCGCCTTCTGGATGTCTAGATTGCGCTGTGCCTCGGCCTGTTTCGCGAGCGAGGCAGTCTCGGCGATGACCCGCTCCTGGTCGGCGGCAGCTTTGGCGACGGCGGCCTCGCGCAGGGCGTTGGCGCGGCGAATCGCCGTGTCGCGCTCCGCTTCCGCCGCAGCGATCTCGGCATCGCGGCGAATGCGGGCGATGTCAGGCCGGCCCATGTTGGTGATGTATTCGTTCTGGTCGCGAACTTCCTTGATGGTGAAGGAAATGACCTCCAAGCCCATCTTGCTCATGTCTGCGGCGCAGGTGGCGCGCATGCGCTCGGCGACCATCTCCGGCTCTTTGACGATTTGCTCGACGGTGAGTTGGCCGATGATGCCACGCAGATGGCCTTCCATGACGAGGCGGATGAGTCCTTCGCGCTCCGGCGGCGTCTTGGTCAGGAATTGTTCGGCGGCGGTGAGGATCGACTCGTTATCGGAGCGGACCTTGATCTGGGCGACGGCCTCGACGGTGACCGCGACGCCTTGCTTAGTGTAGAGGTCCTGCTTCGGAGCAACGTCGAAGCTCATCAGCTCGAGAGACAGCTGGCGCGCGTTTTCGACAACGGGGAATATGACGGCGCCGTGGCCGCGAATGATGCGGGGTCCGCGAAATCCGTAGACGATGATGGCTTCGTTCGGTCCCGCCTTGCGAAACATCTTCGCCATGAGCCCGATGAGGATCAAGGTTGCGACGACAACGAGTCCGACAATGATGAAGGTAACAACTAAGTTCGGCATGACTGTCCTCTAAATATGTGCTGCCAGTGGTTGTAGTTGAGATATTGATGGGATCCGGCATCGGGCCAGATCCGTAGACGAATGCGTTCTTTGCTCCCTATAGCGACGTCAAGTTGGTGTGCGGTCGGATGTGATTGGCGCTTCGAGTTCGTCGAGGTCGTCGAAGCGGCGCACATAAGCTACGCCCTGCTCGTAGCGCATGACGAGAACCTGGGTGTTGCGTGGAATCGGTTGTCCGTCCTCACTTCGCGCGGGTGCTCCGCGGCGCGTGCCGTCGAGCGAGAAAAGAATCTCACCCATAGCGCTTGGCTTGAGCTCGGAGCTGACGGTGGCGACAACTCCGCACATTTCGGTGTCTTCGGGCAGCATGGTGCGTTCGCGGGGCAACAGAACTTTGGTGAGAAAGCCAAAGATCAACGCGGCGCCGGCGAGCCCAATGGCGACGGCCAGGGCGAAGATTACGGGGACGATGGCGAATCTATAGTGGGTCAGCAGATAGCCCGCCCCACCAAACCAGCAGAGAAAGGCCATCGCGGTAAGCATATTGAACGGGGAGATACTGTTACCCTGGGCGTGTCCCGCATGGACGTGATGTCCGGCATGGAAGTGGCCAAGATGCAGATGGCTGAATCCGCCGGCGAAAGACAGCACGCTGAGCAGCAGACCAACTCCGAAGCAAATCAGATAGAACGATTCCCAGTTCATTTTTGGTTTCTCCGCGGCGAAGACTGCGACTTGGCCGTGAGTGGAGGTTGAGTTGAACGCGTGCGCGAAGCTGCCGCGGCCGGCTGGCGCCGCAGTTCGGGACGAAGCAATTGCAGCAAGCGCTCCGCGAGCGAAGGCGTTTCGAGGATCGATTCCAGCAGGAGCAGGCAGTCTCGCGACTCCGCGTGGCGAGCGAGCGTAAGCAGCGCCTTGCACAGCTTAGGGTCGCGCCGGAAACGCTCTGCGCCGCCTATCAGCCAGAGGTCGAGCTTGTCTTCGAGCGCTCGCGCGTCGGAGAGCAGCTCGGCGTGATAGCCCTCGGGGTCGTCGACCAGATATCCGGGATGCACCTTAAAGAAACGCGCCAGCAATAAGCGGGTCGTGTTGGTGAGATGGGGGCGTGCGCCGGATTCGATCTGCGAAAGATAAGACTGCGAGATGCGCCCGCCGGTCTCGGCTTCAATGGCGCGCATCAGTTCCTGCTGGGTCATGGCCCGGTTGAGGCCGCGCAGGGAGCCTTCGACTTCGCGCAGGTAACGGACTTTGTCGGCGAGTTTCATAGAATTCAGGCTTCGCCTCTATCGCAATCCGCAATAATCATATCGCATATTGTAATATTGTCAAGAGTGAGGCAGAATGATCATCAATATGCCGCAAACTGAAACGCCGACTCCCGCCCAGATACCCGCGATCTCCTGCCGCGGCTTGACCCGCAGCTTTGGCGATTTCACCGCCGTGGACGGTGTGAGCCTTAGCGTCGCCGCGGGGCAATTCTTTGGCTTTCTGGGGCCGAATGGAGCGGGGAAGTCTACGACCATCAAGATGCTCACGGGTTTGCTCGAGCCTAACGCCGGGGAGATTGAGATTCTCGGGGAAAAGTTCGGCGCGGGCACGCTCGAGTTGAAGCGCCAGATTGGCGTGGTGCCTGAGGGGATGGCGTTGCTGGGCCGGCTGACCGCTCCAGAATACCTGCGCTTCGTCGGCCGGATGTACGGTCTCGATCGAGAGACGACGAACCGCCGAACCGAGGAGCTGCTCGAGTTCATGAGTCTGGCTCACGAGCCCAAGAAGCTCATCACAGATTTCTCCCATGGCATGCAGAAAAAGGTGGCACTGGCGGCGGCGGTTATTCACGGGCCAAAGGTGCTGTTTCTAGATGAGCCGTTTGAGGGCGTCGATGCTTTGGCAGCAGGCACTCTGAAGGCGATGCTGCAGGGGATGATCCATCGGGGCGCGACGATCTTTCTCACCTCGCATGTGCTTGAGATTGTGGAGCGGCTTTGCAGCCATGTGGCGATCATCCACAAGGGGCGATTGGTAGCCAATGGCTCACTTGAGGAACTTCGCGCGGGGGTCGCGCTGCCGTTGGATGACGGCTCCCGAGCGCGCCAGGAGAAGCTGACCCTCGAAGAGATATTCCTGAACATCGTGGGGAAAGGTCAGGATGAGGCGGTCCCGGAGTTGTCATGGCTAGCCTAAGCGATCAATCCATCTTCGGGCCTTTGGCGCGGAGGCAGTATGCGGCCGTGCTGAGCATGCGCTGGCAGATGCTGGTGAATTCGCTGCGCACCAGAACGGGGCAGTTTGAATTGGGCGCTCGCATCTTCGCTACGGGATTTTTCGCGACGGTCTGGGTTGGCGTGGGAATCGGCTGCGGCGTACTTGCATATCAGATCGCCAGCGACCGCCAACTCATCTTTCTTCCCGTATTGCTGTGGCCGGTTTTCCTGATGTGGCAGGTGGTCCCGGTCATGCTGGCGACCGCGCAGGAGAGCGTCGACTTCAACTTTCTGCTCCGCTTTCCGGTTAGTTTTCCGTCTTATGTGGCGCTCTATCTCTTCTTTGGGCTCTTCGATCCGTCCTCTTTGCTCGGCGGCATGTGCATGCTGGGCGTATGGTTGGGGGTCGTAATCGCGCGCCCTGAGCTGGTGCTCTGGATCACGGCGGCGCTGTCGCTCTTCGCGCTGTTCAACTTTCTGTTGACGCGGATGATTTTTGCCTGGATCGAGCGCTGGCTGGCGCAGCGGAAAACGCGCGAGATATTTGGTATCGCCATGCTCTTTTTCTTCCTCAGCTTTCAATTCCTGAATCCGGCGCTTCACTCGCACTCCACACAAGCGACCGCCGTCAGTCGGACTGGATTCCTGCACACACTGAAGATCGTTCAGGGGGTGCAGGCCTTTTTTCCACCTGGACTGGCCGGAGATGCCGTGGCGATGGCCGCGAAGGGGAGCTCTTTGACTGGGCTTGCATTTCTGTCTGGCGTGGCAGGGTATGCGGTGTTCGCCGGAGCTCTGTTGGGGTTGCGCCTGCGCTCCGAGTTTCGCGGAGAAAGCTTTGGAGAGGCGCCTGCACTCTCGTTGGGCAACGGCAGAGTCCCCCGAGCCGAGATGCGCGCGGCCCCGGCGCGACCTGCCTCGAGCAAGCGGAGTTGGCTCAATGGACCGATAGGCGCGATCCTTGCCAAGGAGATCCAATATCTCTCGCGCAGCGGCGTGATGCTCTTCGGGCTGATTACGCCATTGGTGTTGGTCTTTGCGATGGGAGGCCAACTTCGCGCCGATCGAAATGCGCCCATTCACTTCGTTTTCCCAATTGCAATCGCTTACGGATTCCTGCCGCTCACCCGTCAGTTCTGCAACAGCTTAGGGACGGAAGGCGCGGGCATTCAGCTCTATTTCCTCTCGCCGACGTCGTTCCGCAGCGTAATGCTGGCCAAGAATCTAATGCAGACAGGCCTCTTCTGTCTGGAACTGGTGCTGGTTACCGCCATTGCTCTCTTCCGATTTGGGGTGCCGTCGCGGTCTCTGGCCGTTGCGACTTTCTGCTGGGTGATCTTCGCGCTGCCGGCAAATCTGGCTGTGGGGAATATCCTGTCGATTACCCTGGCCTACCGGATGACTCTTACCCGGCTTTCGCGGGAGCAGGGTTCGGTGGGAAATGGGCTGTTGAGTCTAGCGATTCAGTTGCTCATCTTTGTAGTCGGAGTGGCCGTCTATGTGCCCTTGATCTTTATCCATCACGGACTGCTCGCCGGCCCGCTGCTTTTGGTGTTGGCCGCAGGTAGCGTCTGGGCGTGGCTGCGGGGGCTGGCCAATGTCGATGGGATGGCCAATCGGAGGCGCGAGGTATTAATGGCGACTCTGGTGAGGCCTGCTTGAACAGGGTTAAATCATCCCAGTGAAGCAAGGTTATTTATATCGTGATACGATATAAATAATGAAACAAAGGGCAACAACTTCGGAGATCGACAAGGGCCGTATTCAAGTTCTGGCTGAGCTTCGATACGCGTTGCGGCAGTTCTTGCAGTTCAGCGAGAAGGCTGCGGCGGAGTTCGAAATCCAGCCTCAGCAGCATCAGCTTTTATTACAAGTCGCGGGCGCGCCTGAGGGCGTCTCTCCCACGATCGCCCACGTCGCGGAACGCCTTGGGGTGCGACATAACTCGACGGTCGAACTGGTAGATCGATGCGAGGAAGCTGGCCTTTTGATGCGCAGCCAAGACCCGGTCGATTTGCGCAGAGTTGTGCTTGGCCTGACTAAGAAAGGCGGCATCCTGCTCGAAAAACTATCTGGGCATCACGCGCAAGAATTGAATGTGCTGGCTCCGCGATTGATTGCATCGTTGAAGCAATTCGAGTCGAAGCGTTCAAGACAGCGAAATTCTGAGGACTCACGAGGAAGGCGCGCGAAGGAGGCTCCTAGTGAAATCTGAGCCGTCACTCCTCCGTGATTTCACTGTCGATAAGAGGGTTTTTCTGATCTCCGCGGTCGCTGTCGTCATTGGGTGCGGCGCGACTGTGCTGGCCGTTGTGTTGCTCCGCCTGATTGGTTTAAGCACCAACCTTTTTTACTACCATCGATTCAATACAGCGCTTGTCTCGCCCGCGGGTAGTTCTCTTGGGTACTGGATGGTGCTGGTTCCCGTGATCGGCGGGCTTCTGGTTGGTTTGATGGCCCGGTATGGCTCGGACAAGATCCGCGGCCATGGAATTCCTGAGGCGATCGAAGCCATTCTGCTGAACCGGGCTCGTGTCGATCCGAAGATCGCGATCCTCAAGCCAATTTCCGCTGCCATAGCGATCGGTTCTGGCGGCCCGTTTGGCGCTGAGGGGCCAATCATCATGACCGGCGGTGCGTTTGGCTCGCTGATCGCTCAATGGATCCACCTTACCGACGCCGAACGCACGACGCTCCTGGTTGCGGGCGCGGCGGCCGGCATGTCGGCGACCTTTGGAACACCATTGGCGGCGATCCTGCTTGCAGTCGAGTTATTGCTCTTCGAGTGGCGGCCGCGGAGTTTGGTTCCGGTGGCTCTGGCGAGCGTTGCTGCGGCTCTCTTAAGAACCCGCTGGCTGGGACCTGGCCCGCTCTTTCCTACAACGGTCACGCATTTTGAGCCAAGCCTCGCGATATTCCTCGGAGCTTTGGCCCTGGGAGGAATCGTTGGCGTGGCTTCGGCGGCGATGAGCCGGATGATGTACGGCTTTGAAGATCTCTTCGAGCGGCTGCCGATTCACTGGATGTGGTGGCCGACGGTGGGTGGATTAGGTGTCGGTATCGGGGGTTTGTTTTTTCCTCGCGGTCTGGGGGTGGGTTACGACAACATCGGGCAACTCCTGAGTGGCAATGCGCCGCTGGCTTTGATAGCCGGCATCCTGATCTGGAAGTCACTGATGTGGGCGTTCTCGCTGGGCTCCGGCACCTCTGGAGGCGTGCTGGCGCCGTTATTGATGATTGGCGGGGCCATTGGCGCACTGTCTGGGCACTTGATGCATTCTTCGCCGGAATCACTAGCTCTTTGGACGTTGCTCGGCATGGGCGCGATGCTGGCGGGCTCGCTTGGCGTGCCGCTCACGGCGATTCTCTTCAGCCTTGAGTTGACGCACTTCTGGCCCGCGCTGGTCCCGTTGACGCTGGCTTGCGTCAGCTCATATCTGGTTGCGGTTCTCATTATGCCGAGGTCGATCCTGACGGAGAAGCTGAGCCGGCGCGGCTACCACCTCAGCCGGGAGTATGGTGTCGATCCGCTCGAACTGGTCCTGGTAGGGGATGTTATCTCGCGACCCACGGAGGATAGTGTCGCTTTGAACGGCGACGTGCCCGGGCTCTTTGCTTTCGCGGATCAGACCACGCGCAGTGTTGCAGAACAGATGGCGTCGGAAGGTGTGACGGAACTTCCGGTTCTCGATCGATCGACGGGGCGCGCGCTGGGTAAGGTGGACCTCTCGGATCTGATGAAGGGCAGGCGGCAAGCTGTTGTCCGCGAAAAGGAGAGGCTGCGGATATTTGGCCCGCGTCAAGGGAGAGCGAAAACCAGGAGCGCGTCCCTCAATTGCTCTTCACTGATTCCCTGATGACCTCCGGCCGCGATCACCAGATATTGCTTGTTGTCGATCTGGTAGGTCATGGGGGTAGCGCTGCCGCTTACCGGTAGTTGCGCCTCCCATAACAATGTTCCGGTCATCGCATCAAAGGCACGGATGCGTGCATCGGTGGTTCCGGCGATGAAGACGAGGCCCCGGCGGTGGTGATTGATCCGCCCAGGCTGATCGATCCGGGAGGAACGTCTTTGTGGGTGCCTCCAAAATCCTTCATGGATCCGATCGGGATCTGCCATTTAATCGTGCCATGTGCCATGTCTACGGCGGTGAGAGTGCCCCACCGCGGAGGGTTGCAGGGTAAATCGGAGGGCGACTGGATGAAGCGACGAAGCATGCCGTAGGGGGTGCCGCGCTGCGCTCCGTAGTTGCCGTCTTCATTGTCGGAACTGATCTTGTCGCACGGAATGAGTCGTACCCTTGCGGGTAGGTTGTTGGTGTTGACGAAGAGCAAGTTGTCTTGCGGGTTGAAGGAGTAGCCCGTGACTCGAGCTCTCATTGATCGCGCAGCGTCTTCATGGGGTCAAGACTGGCGGCGCGGAAGGCCGGTATGGCGCTGGCTACGCATGCGACCGCCAACAGCACTCCGGCGACGGCGATGAAGGTGACAGGGTCAAGCGGCTTTACGTTATAAAGCAGGCTGCCGAGGAAGCGCGTGAGCATCGCAGAAACGCCGATGCCTAACGCAACGCCGACGAGTGCCAGGGCCATGCCGCGATTGAGGATCAACTTGAGCACATTGTTGCGTTGCGCGCCAAGCGCCATGCGTAGGCCAATCTCATGCGTGCGCTGAACCACCATGTAGGAGAGGACCGCGTAGAGGCCGATGGCCGCGAGCAACAAGGCAATCGCAGCGAAAGCGGTGATCAGCAGGGTTTGAAAGCGCGACTGTGCGGTGTTGAGGGTCACCAGATCATCGTAGGTGTGGACGCGGTAGATGGGCGCGTCCTTGTCTAGCGCGCCGACGGCGGCGCGAACGGAATTGACGTAGGTGGCCGGATCGCCGGCGACGCGCATGGCGAAATACGGTGACGTGATGTTCATGGGTGCCCAGAGGAGATATATTTCGGGCGCAGCTTCTTCGGTTAGCCGGGTGCGCTTGACGTCGGCGGTGACGGCGATGATCTCGTGCATGGCTTTTGGGTTGTCGTCGCTGGTGAGATCTGGCTGGATGCGTTTGCCGATAGGATCTTGCCCGGGAAAGAACTTGCGCACGAAAGCCTGGTTGACCATGGTTACTGGCCTTCCGTGTACCTGGTTTTCGTCTTCAGAAAAATTGCGCCCACGGAGAATGCTGATTCCCATCGTTTGGAAGTACGATGGCTCAATGATGCTCACTTGCACTTCAGGTGAGTCGCCGGGTGCGTGCGGCCGTCCCTCGATGTCAAAGGTGATGCCGATGCCGCTGCCGCTGAGCGGGAGAGGATAAACCGCCGTGGCCGACTGCACGCCGGGCAGAGCCTGGAGATTGGTCTGAATTCCGCGGTAGAGGGCGAGCGATTCGGCGTCAGTCTTGTAACGCTCCGGCGAGACGCCGACGCGGAAGGTCAGCATATGGCGCGGATTGAAGCCGGGGTCGACGGCGAGAAGGTGGAGGAAGCTGCGAATCAGCAGGCCTGCGCCGACGAGCAACACCAGTCCGAGTGCAGTCTCGCCCACGACTAACACCGAGTGCAATCGGTTCTGCTGGCGACCGCTGGTCGAGGTGCGAGTGCCGTCGCGCAGCGCCAGAGCGGGGTCGAGACGCGAGAGCTTGCGGGCAGGCAGCATGCCGAAGAGGATTCCGGTGAGCAATGAAACACCCAGCGAAAAGATGAGCACTGCGCCATCAATCGAGGCTGCGCCGATGCGCGGGATTCCTGGTGGAACGAGATGCAGCAGGCCCTTCAACATGAGGACGCCAAGGGCGATGCCAGCCGCACCCCCGATCAACGAAAGCAGGAGAGATTCGGTCAACAGCTGAAGGACGATTTCGCGGCGCCGTGCACCGAGCGCGGCCCGGACGGCAAGTTCCGACTGCCGGCCCGAGCCTCGCGCGAGCAGTAGCCCAGCCACATTGGCGCAGGAGATAAGCAGCAACGCTGCGACCGCGGCGAAGAGAATGCGCAGAGCGGGGCGCACGTCGCCGATGATTGTCTCGGCCTCGGGAACAACCTGGGCGCCGTGGTTGTTCAGGTCCTCCTGGGGATACTGTTTGGCCAGCGCAGCCTGGATGGTATTCATCTCTGCTTGAGCCTGGGCGAGGGTTACGCCGGGTTTGAGACGGCCAATCGTCTCAAGTTGCATCCATCCACGCTGCGCTGTCGACGGACTGTTGCCCTCGGCATCGCGCGCCGGAGTGATCCAAAGACTTGGCCCCGGAGTTTCGACCGGGAAACTGAAGGATGCGGGCATGACACCAACTACGGTGTAGTTCACATCGGAGAGCTTGATGGTTTGGCCGAGGATGGCGGGCGAAGCGTTGAAGTCCGAGACCCAAAACTCATGGCTGATCACGACGTTGTGGCTGGCCGCCTTTTCTTCGTCACGAGTAAAGGCGCGTCCTAGCGCGGGTTCAATACCGAGCACATGAAAGAAGTCCGATGAGACGGCCACGCCGGAGATCATGCGGGCGCTGCCGTTGGGATTGGCGGAGGCATTGATGTCGTGATAGGAGGCAAGCGACTCGAAGCTGTGGTTGCGTGCGCGCCAATCGAAGAAATCCGGATAGGAGACGGAATTGGGCAGGCCGACCGCGTTCGCTCCCGAACCGGCGGGGAAGTTCAGCACGCTCACGCTCGCGAGGCGATCCGGTTCCGGAAACGGCAGAGGGCGCAGCAGCACCGCGTAGAAGATCGAGAAGATCGCGGTAGTTGCGCCAATTCCGATCGCCAGCGTGAGGACGGCGGTCATGGAAAAGCCGAGGTTGCGGCGGAGTTGGCGAAGGGCGAAGCGTAGGTTGCCGAGAAGGTCTTGCATGGAGGCTCCAAACAAAGCGATTCTTATAGACGAGCAGCACGGTGAAGGCCAGTCGAGCCAAGTGCTAAGGCGCTGAAAATAAAGGTGTAATGTCCGCAGCAGAATCAGTGGTCGACGATAAGCGTTCGCTTGCGGAACTTTGGTGTTCGATAGCGGACGATCGAAGGGCGTACAAGCCCGGCTCGTGATCGGAGCCGGGAAGATTGCGGGGTAGTCAAAGTATTTTGATGGAGCGGCATTTTCAGCGGATGGAGCGCAGCGGAAAGGCGCATACTAACGTCAAAGAGGCAGCAGGGTGAGGTGCGTCACGGCCCTGTCCCTCTGGTCGAGGTGGGATATGCGGGAGATTTCTGTGAAAGGTATGGGGAAGGCGATGCTGGCCACGGCATTTGGCCTGATGTTTACTTCAGCCTATGGGGTGGGCCAGTCTTCTGGACCAGCTCAGACGCCATCGGCTGCGCCGGTCGCGACGAGCCAGTCTGCTCCAGCCGCGACAGCCCCTGAGCAGACAAATGCACCGGCGACTCCCGCGGATAAATCCACTGCCGGTGCCCCGGCGTCAATTCCGGATGCCGGCGGTGCGCTGCCGCCTCCCACGACAACGCCGCCTGCTCCGGCTGGAACAGCGCCGCCAGCACCGCCTACCGACGGAAAAATGCCGGGAGTGAAGCCGGGCAGCATCGAGGACGTGAGCGCGGTGGGGAACCGCGATATCGGCGCGCGCGGCATGGGAAATTGGTATTCCGTCGAGAGCGAAATCAAGATGGGCAAGGGCTACTCGATGGAGATCGAGAAGAGCACCAAGATGATCACCGATCCGGTGATCACCGAGTACGTTAACCGGATCGGGCAAAACATCGTCAAGAATTCGGATTGCAAAGTCCCCTTCACGATCAAGGTGATCGACTCCGACGAAGTGAACGCGATGGCGCTGCCGGGCGGGTTTTTCTATGTCAACACCGGTCTGATTCTGGCTGCGGACGAAGAAGCGGAACTGGCTGGCGTGATGGCCCACGAGACGGCGCACGTATGCGCGCACCATGCGGCGCGAGAACAGACCCGAGCCAACTACGCGCAGATCGCCTCGACGGCGGCGATGATCGCGATCCCGGGGTGGATCGGTTACGGCATTTATGAGGCTTCCGGGTTGGCGATTCCGCTCACCTTCCTCCAGTTTTCGCGCGAGTTTGAGGCCCAGGCCGATTATCTCGGGGTGCAGTATATGTATCGCGCCGGTTATGATCCCCAGGCTTTTGTGACCTTCTTCGAGAAGATCCAGAACCTTGAGAAGCGCAAGCCTGGAATGGTTGCGAAGGCGTTCTCCTCGCATCCTCAAACGCCGGACCGGATCGAACATTCTCAGGAGGAGATTGCCAAGATTCTTCCGCCGCGTGATGAATATGTGGTGACGACGTCGGAGTTCGACGATGTGAAGGCGCGGCTGGCGAGGCTTGAGAACAAGCGGCGTCTGACCGACAAGTCCAACGGCTCGAAGCCGACGCTGCGCCGGGCGAGCACCACGGTTGGCGATCCGAGCACGCAGGGGAGCACTACCAATTCGACAACGACTACGACCAGCGACGGCGACGATCAACCTACGCTGCATCGCAGAGATAACTGATTCCCAGGTGGCGCGAACCTTTCCAGAACCGGCGAAGGTTCGCTCCCCGATGGGAGTCGAAGCAGGCCAAGCTTGTCCGTATCACTCTCGTAACCAAGAACGCTCACCTCACTCACGTATACTCTGGCCTATGAGCGGTATAGAAACCGAAATAAAGTTCCGGGTCGGGGACGTGGCCAGACTGGAAGAGCGCCTGCGCGAAGCGGAGTTTCGGCTCGAGACGCCTCGCACCTTCGAGCGAAATGTCCTGTATGACACCCCGGATAGACGGTTGCGGGTTGACCGTCAGATCCTGCGCATCCGGCAGTACGGAGAGAAATGGGTCCTCACGCATAAAGCAATTCCCGCGGAGGGCGACACGGGGACCTACAAGCACCGCGTTGAAACCGAGACCACCATCGGCGACGGCGAGACGGTTGCCACGATCTTCGCCTCACTGGGATTCTCTCCGGCCTTCATCTACGAAAAATATCGGACCGAGTGGACAGACGGGACGGGGCATTGCGTCATCGACGAGACGCCGCTTGGCACATTCGCGGAGCTGGAAGGCCCGGTGAGCTGGATCGACCGCATGGTGGCTGAGCTTGCCGTCAATTCCGCTGACATGACCAATCTTAGTTACGGGCGGATGTTCGAGCTTTGGAAAGAGCAGAGCGGAAGTCCCGCAAACGACCTGACCTTCGCCGCCATCGGCGAACCAGTCGCGGCATTTTCAGCCTGACGGATCAGGGCGCGGCGGCCACCGACGAGCTGACGGGAGCATTCATCGAGGGGTAGAGGACGGCCGCTCCGGCTTTCGCCTGATCGAGCACCTGGCTTGGTACGATGCCAAGGATCAACGTAGCGGTTACGGTAAGCAACAAGCCAATCAAGAGCGGCATCCGCACCGCGGGGAGCGGATCAAGGGCCAGGCTCTCGCTCGGCTTGGTATAGGCCGAGGTCAGCAGCCGCAGGTAGTAGAAGGCGGCAACACCGCTGTTGAAGAGTCCCAGGATGGCCAGCCACACCAATCCTGAGTGCAGGGCGGCCGAGAAGACATAAAATTTGCCGAAGAAGCCGCCAGTGAAGGGTATTCCAATCAGCGAAATCAGGAAGAAGGCAAGGGTGGCGCCGAGCAGAGGCGAACGATAGGCGATTCCGCGGTAGTCGGCGATAGAGTTCAGCCTTTCATCACGTCCGGCGATGTGGCTGACGACGGCAAAAACGCCGACGTTCATCGCCGCATAGGAGGCGGCGTAGAAGCTTGCCGCGGCGATGCCGTCGGCGGAAAGCGCAGCGAAGGCGACCAGCGTATAACCGGCGTGGGCTATCGATGAGTAGGCCAGCATCCGTTTCACGTTTTGCTGGCGGAGCGCTCCGAGGTTGCCAATGGTCATCGACAGCGCGGCCATAATCCAGATAAGCGGCACCCAGTTGACGTGGTAGGCGGGGAAGGCGCTGTAAAGGATGCGCAGCAGGACAGCGAACGCAGCTGCCTTGGGCGCGGTCGACATCAGGCCAACGATCGCCGGGGGTGCGCCTTCATAAACGTCGGGCGTCCAGACCTGGAAAGGCGCAGCCGACACTTTAAAGCCAAGACCTATCAGGATCATTGCCAGCCCGACCAGGGCGAAGATCGGGGTCTGGCTGTGCGGCAAGAGCGTGGCTACTGCGGGAATGTTCGTGGTCCCGGTGGCGCCGAAGATGAGCGCTACTCCGTAGAGAAAGAACGCGGTAGCAAAGGAGCCGAGCAGGAAATACTTAAGCGCGGCTTCGGGTCCTTTCGCATCGCGCTTGCGCAGGCCAGCCATGATGTAGGTGGAGATCGACGAGATTTCGAGGCCCACAAATACCAGCAACAGCTCGGCTGCCGAGGTCATGAACAACATCCCTGCGGCACCGAAGACGACCAGTGCGAAGAATTCGCCCTGGTTGTCGACCGCACCCTGCATGGTGTCGAGGGAGACGAGAAGCGTCACCAGGATGATTCCACAGATCAGGACATGGAAGAAGGCGCTGAAGGCATCAGTCTCGACGAGGCCGCCGTAGGCGGTGCCGGGAGCGAGGGTGAGCTGCTGGAGACTGGCGTAGAGGGCGACAAGTGTGCCGACAATCGCGAGCCAGCCGAGGGGTTTCCGGCTGGCGAGACGCGGTAGCGTCGCCTCGATCATCATCACGATCACGCCGGTCACTGTGAGGATGACCTCGGGGAGGATGCGGAGGAAACTTTGAGTCAGGTTCATTGCTTCTCCGCAGCGACAACAGTGGATGGCAGTGGTGCAGCTTGAGCGGACATCGCAGGAGCCTGGGCCTGCGATGTGGGAGCGCCGGTAATCGTGGCTACGAGAGCGCTGACCGTCGGATCGATGGCGCGAATCCAGAGCGGTGAAGCCACGCCCATGATGAACATCAGGACTGCAGCCGGCCATAGGGCGATGGCTTCGTGGGAGAGCAGGTCGGGGGCGCCTTTGGCGCTGACCAGTGAAGAGACGGGGCCGTAGAAGATACGCTGCACCAGCCACAACATGTAGGCGGCGCTCAGGATAACGCCGACGGTAGCGGCGGCGGCCCATCCGGCATGAAGGCCGAAGCTGCTGCTCAAGATCAGGAACTCGCCAACGAACCCATTCAGAATTGGCAGGCCGATCAATGAAAGGGTAGTGATAACGAAAAGCGTAGCGTAGCGCGGCATCTTCGCGGCGAGGCCGCCGTAGGAGGCGATGTCATAGGTCCCGAAGCGCTCGTAGAGGAAGCCGAACAAGACAAGGAGCGCGCTGCCGCTGATCTCATGGCTCAGGATCTGGTAGACCGAACCGTCGACTCCAGCGATCACGAAGCTGAAGATGCCGAGCGTGCAGAAGCTCAGTCCGCTCATCGTGGCGTAGGCGGCCAGGCGCTTCATGTCTTTCTGGACGAGCGCGACGAGCGCGCCATAGAGGAGTCCAATGACGGCGAGAGCGATCATCCAGGGCGCGACCTGCTTTGCCTGCGCGGGGAAGAGTCCAAGGTTGAAGCGCAGGATCGAGTAGAGGCCTAGCTTGCCGGCGACGACCATGGCGAATGCTGTCGGCGCTTCGCTGATGACGTCGCCCAGCCATCCATGGAGCGGGAAGACCGGAACCTTCACCGCAAAGGCGACGAGGAAGGCGAGCGCTGCCCAGGAGAGTTCCTGCTCGGTGACGCCGAGCGTGCCCGAGGCGAGGGCCTGTCGAACGATGACGTAATCGAAGCTGCCGGTTTTGGCATAGAGCCAGAGAATCGCCACGAGGAAGAGCGCTGAAGGCAGGAATGTGTAAAGGAAAAACTTGATCGCCGCCTGCGCTCCGCGATCGCGGCCGAACATGGCGATGGCGATGGCCATGGGAACGAGGGACAGCTCCCAGAAGGCGTAATACAAGAACAGATCCAGCGAGACGAAGACGCCGATCATCGCTGTCCATTGCAACAAGAGGAGGAAATAGAACTCCTTGGTGCGCGTGGTAACGGCCTTCCACGAGGCGAGCATCGCCAAGGGGCCGAGGAAAGCGGTGAGCACAACCAGCCAGACCGAGATACCGTCCACGCCCATGTGGTAGTGGATGTTGGGGCTGGCGATCCAGGGATTGTTCACTTCAAATTGGAAGCCGGCCTGCCCGGGAACAAAGTGTGCCGGCAGATGCAGCGCAAGCCCGAGCGTCGCGAGCAACACCAGTAGCGTAAACCACTGGATCACCTTCCCGGAGCGCGGCAACAAGGCTACCACGACCGCGCCAGCGGCGGGAAGGAGGGTGACGGCCGTCAATATCCAAGCGTTCTGCAAGTCAGTTTCCAAGCCTCTTAATCGGCAATTAGTGCGCCATCCAGCGCATGCCAAAGCCAAAGTACATCAACACAATAATTGCGGCCGCTCCACCAGCCAGCCAGCCCGCGTAGGAGCGAATGTTTCCCGACTGCAAGCGTCGCACGATTGCACCCAATCCCATGGCGCCGCCTGCCGCGGCGTAGGCCGAACCGTCGACCAGGCCCTTATCCACCGTCCACCACAAGCCGATGCGCGCGAAGGCGTTCAAAGGACGAACGATGACCGCGTTGTAGAGTTCGTCGATCCAATATTTGTTGAGCACCAGGTTATAGATCGCGCTGAACTGAGTGGCCAGTTTGCCGGGTAGTTCCGGTTTGCTCACATACATCAGATAGGCGGCGAACCAACCTGCCGCGACAGCGAGAATCGAAATGCCCATCAATCCGAACTCAAGGGCACTGCTTCCTTCGTGGATCGGGGTGGTTGTTGCGGCGTTGAAGACCGGATCGAGAAAATGTTCGAAGCGGTTGCTTCCGCCGAGGACGCTGGGCCAGCCAATCCATCCGCCAACGAAAGAGAGAAACGCGAGTACGGCCAGCGGAAAGAGCATCATGCCGCCACTTTCATGGATGCCGTGGCTGAGATGCGGCCCGGAGGTTCCATGTGCGGGCTCCGGCGGATGCTCGCTGGCCCGGCGCTCGCCGAAGAAGGTCATGTACCAGAGGCGGAACATATAGAAAGCGGTCAGGCCGGCGGTGAAAACGCCGACAAACCAGAGCAGCGGGCCGAGACCTGGCGAGATGAAGGCCTTATAGAGGATCTCGTCTTTGCTGACAAAGCCGGCCAGAGGCGGAATTCCGGAGATGGCAAAGACCCCGGCGCTCATAGTCCAGAAGGTGATAGGAATCTTTTTCCGCAGACCACCCATGACGCGCATATCCTGTTCGCCATTGAGGGCATGGATTACTGAACCTGCGGCGAGGAAGAGCAGCGCCTTGAAGAAGGCGTGGGTCAGGAGGTGGAAGATGCCAGCCGAGTAGGCCGCCACCCCGCAGGCCAGGAACATATAGCCGAGTTGCGAGACGGTAGAGTACGCGAGGACGCGCTTGATGTCGGTCTGCATCATGCCCATGGTTGCGGCGAAGATGCAGGTGGCGGCGCCGATAATCGCGACCACCGAGAGCGCGAGAGGCGAACGGTCGAAGATGGCGTGACAGCGCGCGGTCATGTAGACGCCGGCGGTGACCATGGTCGCCGCGTGGATCAGGGCGGAGACGGGTGTCGGGCCTTCCATGGCGTCGGGCAGCCAGACATAAAGCGGAATTTGCGCGGATTTTCCGGTTGCGCCGAGAACGAGAAAGAGTGCGATGGCGGTGAGGAATCCGCCCTGGTATTCAGGGTGCGCGGCAATCTGGGCGAACACCGGTTGGAAGCTCAGCGTCCCGAAGTGGGCGAAGGTGAGAAACATCGCCAGCAGGAAGCCGAAGTCGCCAATCCGGTTGACGACGAAGGCTTTTTTGCCTGCGTTGGCTGCCGAGGTCTTGGTGAAGTAGAAGCCGATGAGCAGGTAAGAGGCTAGCCCGACGCCTTCCCAGCCGACAAAGACCAGCAAGAAGTTCTCGGCCAGAATGAGCGTCAGCATGAAGAACATGAAGAGGTTCAGGTAGGCAAAAAAGCGCCAGAAACCCTCTTCATGGGCCATGTAGCCGATCGAATAGATGTGGATCAGGAAGCCGACGCCGGTGACGATGAGCAGCATAACCAGCGTGAGCTGGTCGAGCGAGAAAGCAAAGTCGGCGCGAAATGCCCCGGCCTGGATCCAGGGGAAAAAACGTTCGGTGTAGGGAAGGCCGAGGCTGGAAAAATGCGCGGCGATATTTAAGGCGAGCAAGAAAGAGCCGCCGGTGGACATCAGGGCGATCAGCGAGACGATCGGATTGGGCAGTCTCCGGCCAATGAGCCCGTTCACCAGGAAGCCGGCGAAGGGCAGCAGCGGAATCAGCCAGAGATGCAGGTCAGGGGTGCCGATCATAGTTTCATCAGGTCGACGGAGTCGACGTTCAGGGTGTTCCGTGTGCGGAAGACGGCGATGATAATGGCCAGGCCGACCGCAGCTTCGGCGGCGGCGACGACCATGACGAAAAAGACGAAGATTTGTCCGCTAAGCTGGTGCCACTGGTGAGCGAAGGCTACAAAGGTAAGATTGACAGCGTTCAGCATCAACTCGATCGACATAAAGACAGTGATGATGTTGCGCTTGATCAGAAACGCGCCGACTCCGATCGAGAAGAGGATGGCGCTCAGCACAAGATAATAGGCGATGGGAACGGCCATGCTAGTTCTCCCTTCGCGCCAGCGCGACCGCGCCGAGAATCGCAACCAGAATCAGTACCGAGGTCACCTCGAAGGGTAGCAGAAGATCGCGGAAGAGCACTTCACTCAGATCGGAAACCGTGACCAGATAATCGCCAATGCGGGCGCTCGCCAGATGGCTTTTCTGCGAGAGGAAGATAAACGACAAGAGGCAAACCAGCACTGCGACCCCGGGGACGCCGACGAAGTAGGCGGCCTTGCTACCGTGGGTGCGTTGTTCCTGGCCGGCATTGAGCAACATGATCACAAAGGTGAAGAGCACCATGATTGCGCCGGAGTAGACGATCACTTGCGCAGCGGCGAGGAATTCCGCGCCCAGAAGCAGGTAAAGTACGGCCAGCGAACTCATGACCACAATCAGCGAAAGCGCGCTGTTGATGGGATGAGTCTGGCGAACCAGATTCAAGGCCGCCGCCACGCAGAGACCGCCGAAGATGAAGAAGAGAAGTAGGTACATGCTTCCGTTCGCTCGTCCAAACCCTGACTGGGACCAAAGAGTCATCAACCCGGCCCACAACCCGAAAGGCGATTGTAAACCAAATCGAATCAAGAACCGCGCAGCGCCAACCAGAGACTGGTGGCGACGATATTGGCAATGGCGAGGGGCATCAGGAACTTCCAGCCAAAGCCCATCAACTGGTCGTAACGGAAGCGCGGCAGTGTGCCGCGCACCCAGATATAGAGGAAAAGGAAGCAGAATACCTTAAAGGCAAACCAAAAAAGGGGGATAATCGCCGCGACGATCGGGCCGCCGATCGAAGGCAATGCGTTCCCGAAGGGGCTTGTCCAGCCGCCAAAGAAGAGCAGCGTCGCGACGCAGCTAACCGTAATCATGTTGGCGTACTCGGCCATGAAAAACATGGCGAATTTCATCGCGCTGTATTCGGTGTGATAACCGGCGACCAGTTCGCTTTCTGCTTCGGTGAGGTCAAACGGGCTGCGGCTGGTCTCGGCAAATGCCGCGATGATGTAGATGATGAACGCCACGAATTGAAAGCCGCCGAAGATGTTCCAGGTGAAGAAGCCGTGAGTGGCCTGCAAATTGACAATCTCACGCAGGCTCACGGAGCCAGTGCGGAGCACCACGCCAATCAGCGACAGGCCGAGGGCAAGTTCATAGCTGATCACCTGGGCACTGGCGCGCAGCGCTCCCAACAATGCGTATTTGTTGTTGGACGACCAGCCGGAGAGTGCGCTGCCGTAGACGCCAACCGAAGTGATGGCGAGGATGATCATCAGGCCGATGTTGACGTCGGCGACCTGGAAAAGCTGCACGCCCTTGAAATGGATGTTTGGTCCGAAAGGCACGACCGAAATCGAGAGCAGGGCGCAGACCAGGGAAATAATAGGCGCAGCGATATATAGCGGACGATAAACGCCGTCGGGGATGATGTCTTCTTTAAGGAAAAGCTTGGCGCCGTCAGCCAGCGGCTGGAGCAGGCCAAATGGGCCCACACGGCTGGGTCCCCAGCGGTTCTGGATGCGCCCCACCACCTTACGCTCGAGGAGCACGGTGTAGGCGACGCACATCAACAGAACGACGACCACCACCACAACCTTCACGATGGTGAGGACGACAAATAAGAGAATTTCCACGCGCTACCAAGCCTTCCAAAAAAATCTTAGTCTGCCGCTGTCGCCGCGGGTTCGGTCGTTTGAGTCTCCATCACCGAATGGAGCATTTTGCTATAGCGCCCGAGGGTTCCGGACGTGAATAGTGTATCTCGCGCCGGGAAGACCAGATCGCGCCGTGTGCCGGCTGTTGTCAAGTCCGTCTCGATTTGGACCAGGGAGGTCTCGACGTGGGTGGCGTTGCCGGCCAAGAGCTCGAGGCGGGAGGTGGCATAGCCCGGAACCAGCCGCTGGATCTCGTCGAGAATCGCAAACGGATCGAATGGGCTGACCTTGATTTCCAGGTGATTGGCCGCAAGCCAGACAGCGTGACGATCGGCCTCGCCGGATTGGGCGCCGCGGGACTCGCCCATGTCAGCGCGGACTCCGCTTCCAAACGGCACCAGCGATTTGGGATTCACGCCAGCGCGGTCGGCGAGGCGGACGATCAGTTCAAAATCGGTGCGAACGCCAGCACGATCGGCGGCTTTCTTAACCAGCTGGAGGTCGCCGTAGGTGTTGGTGACCGTTCCGGACTTTTCATACAGATTCGCAACTGGCAGGACGACATCGGCGAGCAATGCAGTCTCGGTCAGAAACATGTCCTGGACGACGATGAAGGTGTTTGTGAGGGTCTTCGGATCGATGCCGTAGCGCGAGACTGGATTGGAGCCGACAACGTAAAGTGCGCCAAGCTCGCCGCGTCCGGCGGCATCGAACATCTCGACGAGATCCAGACCTGGCTTTGTCGGAAGGGAATTGCCGTATTCCTCTGCAAATGCCCCGGGCGACTCAACCGGCAGATATCCAGGAAGGCGATCGGGGAGCAGGCCCATATCCGCCGCGCCGCGTGAGTTTGCATAGTCGCCGAGGCAGGCAAACTTCACCTTGGGCAGGCCAGCGCCAAAGGCAATCAGGGACTCGATGTCGCGCCCGCGAAGTTCGGAGCCGAAGACGATGACCAGTTCCTGCTCGGCCAGAAGGGCTTCTCGGAAACCCCTGGCCGCTTCGTCTGCGGTCAGGGCAGCGTCGTCGCCGGCAAGGAAACCGATCGCGGAGGCGTAACCATCCGGCGAGACCGGCAGAAACGCTTTGGCTTGACGATGCAGCTTGATTTGTTCGTGGTTGACGATGTAAATCCGTGCGCGGTTGTGGCGGACGTTGGTGCGCAAGCTCCAGGCGAGCATTGGGTGCTGCTCGGTAGGGTCGTTGCCGATGAGGAGCACAGCTGGGGCAGCGCCGATGTCGGCGAGCGAGGCGGTCGAATGAGCGAGAGGGCCCGGCTTACCCTTGAGCGCGGCGGCAAATGCGGCGTAATCGGCGGTTCGGTGGTGGTCAATGTTGTTGGTGCCGAGCACCGTACGCGCAAACTTTTGAAGGAGATAACACTCTTCGTTTGTCGTCCGGTTTGAGCCAATGACGCCTATAGCCTCACCACCGCGGGTGTCACGGATTTCGCGCAGCTTTTTGCCGGCGTAATCGAGCGCTGCCTCCCAGCTGACCTCGGCGAGCTTGCCATCGGGCTGGCGAACGAGGGGTTTAGTTAGCCGTTCGGTGTGATTGGCAAAGTCGAAGCCATAGCGTCCCTTGATGCAGAGGAAATCTCCGTTGATGCCGCTCTTGTCGCGATTGTCGCCGCGAACGATCTCCATGCCCTCATCGGCGCGACGCACGCCAAGCGTGGTCTTGCAGCCGTCACCGCAGTGAGTGCAGACGGTGGCGATGTGGTTCATCTCCCATGGCCGCGTTTTGTAGCGATAGGTGCCCGAGGTGAGTGCGCCGACGGGGCAGATGTCGATGCACATGCCGCATTCCTCGCAGTCGAGATGATCGCCGCCGTTTGGCGCGATGACGCTGGTGACGCCACGGTTCTGCACGCCCAGCGCCCAGACGTCCATGCCTTCGCCGCATACCCGGACGCAGCGATAGCAGAGGATACAGCGAGGCCGATCGAAGAAGACTACCGGTGACCACTGCTGTTCCTCACGATGCTGCTTAACCTCGGTATAGAGCGACTCCGGAGGGCCGTACTTGAAGGTCATGTCCTGGAGTTCGCATTCGCCCCCGGCGTCGCAGACCGGGCAGTCGAGCGGGTGGTTGCCAAGCAGGATCTCCACGGTCGCTTTGCGCGCTTGAACTACTTCGTCGGTCTCGGTAAAGAAAACCTGGCCCTCGGCAACCGTCGTGGTGCATGCCGTTTGCAGCTTCGGCACTTTTTCCTGGCGCACCACGCACATGCGGCATGCGCCGCACAGAGAAAGCCCGGGATAGTAGCAAAACGCAGGAATCTCGATGCCCGCGGTCTTGCATGCCTCAATGAGCAGAGTTCCTGCCGGGGCGGTGATTTTTTTGCCGTCTACTGTGAAATTTACGTCAGCCATTGGTCAATCCTCTTATCATGCGACCGAAAGCTCCGGCTGTGTCTTGAGTTCTGGAATCTTCACCTTCATCCACTCGACCACATACTGCTTCATCTCGTGGCCGGGGTCGAACTCCTTGAAATCAACGACGCTGGTGGTTGCACCCGGAATCGGTTCCGCAGCCTTTGCCGTTTCGGTAAGATACAGTTCCACCGCTTCCAGCATGTTCGCGCGGGTCTCCTCCAGAGTATCGCCAAGGGAACCGCAACCAGCGATGTCTGGAGAGAATGCGCTCCAGTTCTTTTCGCCTTTTTCGTAGACCACAAGATAGTCCCGAGTCATCTTAAGCCAGCCTTCTTCAGAATACTGTGAAGCAGCCCTTTTCCAATTTCTTTCCCGGCGTGCATAGGAACGATCAGCAAACCTGGTTTGGCCGAATGACGAAACTGTCTGTGGCTTCCTGACTGCCCCGTGCTATACCAGCCGTCCGCTTCCAGTTTACGAACGAGTTCTTGGGGCCTCACACTCCGACCAATTCACCAACCGGCTGTTTTGCATAAGGGCAAGGCTTGCCATTCAAATGATCTTCAAACTCTTCGCGGAACTTCTCGACAAAGGCGATCGTCGGCATTGCCGCGGCGTCGCCGAGCGGGCAGAAAGTTCGTCCGAGCATGTTCTTCGCAAGATAAGCGATGTTATCGATGTCCTTATTGACGCCGCCGCCGGCGTGGAAGCGGGTGAGGGTCTTCTTGAGCCAGTCTGTGCCTTCGCGGCAGGGGATACACCATCCGCAGCTCTCGTGTTGGTAAAACTTGATGGTGCGCAGCGCGAACTCGACCATGCAGACGGTCTCGTCGATCACCACCACTCCGGCCGAGCCCAGCATACTGCCGGCCTTGCCGAGCTGGTCAAAGTCCATGCCGATGTCGATCTCGTCCGCCCGCAATACCGGGCAGGAAGAACCGCCCGGGACGACCGCCTTGAGCTTCTTGCCGCCTTTAATGCCGCCGGCGACGTCGTAGATCATTTTTTTGAGGTTATAGCCCATGGGGAGCTCGTAGACTCCGGGGCGTTCGACGTGGCCGCTGATGCCGAAGAGGCGCGTGCCTCCGTTGCGCTCAGTGCCGATCTTGGCGTACTCGGCCGCGCCGATGCGAAAGATGGCGGGCACAGCGGCGATCGTCTCGGCATTGTTGATAACTGTCGGTCCACCATAGAGGCCAACGACGGCTGGAAACGGTGGCTTGATGCGCGGAATTCCGCGCTTGCCTTCGAGCGATTCCATCAGGGCGGACTCTTCACCGACCTCGTATGCGCCGGCCCCGGTGTGCGACATGGCGTCGAAGTCGAATCCGGTCCCGAGGATGTTCTTGCCCAGATAGCCTTTGGCGTAGGCCTCGGCGATGGCCTTGTCCATGATATCGATCAGATAGCGATATTCTCCGCGCAGATAGATGAAGCCGTGCTTCGCGCCGATGGCGAGGCCGGCGATGATCGTGCCCTCAATGATCGAGTGCGGATCATGAAGGAAAATAACGTGGTCCTTGCAGGTGCCGGGCTCGGCTTCGTCGCCATTGACCAGCACATACTTCGGGTGCGGGTTCTGCTTGGGCACAAACGACCACTTCATCCCGGTCGAGAAACCAGCGCCGCCGCGGCCGCGCAAACCAGAGGCTTTCATCTCGTTGATGATCCACTCAGGGGTCTGGCCGAGGCACTTCTTCAACGATTCGTATCCGCCAAGCTCTACGTATTTGTCGATATTGGCCGCTCCCTGACCAAAGCGGAAGGAGAGCAGTCGGACTTCATCGGGATGGGAGACGAGGACTGGCATCGGTTAGCTCCCTTTCTTATCTGCAGCGGCTTTGGCGGCGTACTTTGCGAGCACCTTGTCCATCGTTTCGGGCGTGAGGTTCTCGTGGAAGTCGTAGTTCACCTGGACCGCGGGCGCCCAGCAACATGCTCCAATGCATTCCACCTCTTCGAGGGAGAAAAGACCGTCTGGGCTGGTTTCTTTGTGGCCGATGCCAAGGCGCTTACTGCAATGGGCGAGCAACTCGTTGCCGCCGCGCAGCATGCAGCTGATGTTGGTGCATACCTGCACGTGATATTTGCCATGCGGCTTCAGATGCAGCAGGGAATAGTAGCTGATCACGTTGTGGACTTCGAGTTCGGTGAGCTGGACGCGTTGGGCGATCTCGGCGATCACTGCATCGGAGAGGCAGCCGACCTCGTCCTGAGCGTAGAGCAGCATGGGGACGAGCGCCGAGCGCCGCCAGGGATAAGCGGTTACCAGCTTGTCGAAGCGAGCGGCGAGTTCGGGAGAGAAGATGGTTGTTGTCGTGCTCATGCCGGTACCTCATCTAGCGTGGCCGCCTTGGTCAGCGATGAGATTAGCTGAATCGCGGCATGGTCCATATCGATCTCGGTCTCATCGAGGACCACTGATCCATTGGGATTGAGTTCAAACGTGCCGCGATCCTGATCTCCCCTTCTGGTAATTGACCAGGTCCCTTTGCCGACTGCGGGAAAGTAGCCAATGGCGAGGGTTGCCGAAACTGCGACAACGTTAAGAGAATTTGAGGTCAATTCAAGCACGCCATGCTCGATGCCGTGAATGCTCGCAGCCGCCGCATAGGATTTCAACAGGACAGCGAACGAGTGCCAGAGTTCGGCGCGTATGTCTGGCCTTAGAGGCGAACCCGGCTTCATCGATCGATCTCCCCAAGCACAATGTCAATCGAGCCGATGACGGCGACGACGTCGGCAATCAGGCGGCCGGCGCACATCGTCTGCAGCGCCTGCAGGGTCGCGAAAGACGGATTGCGCATATGCACTCGGTAGGGCTTGGCCGTACCATCGGAAACGACGTAGTATCCCATCTCGCCGCGCGGCGACTCGATCGCCTGATAGACCTCACCTGCCGGCACCGCGAAGCCTTCGGTGACGATCTTGAAGTGGTAGATGAGCGCTTCCATCTCGGTCTTCATCTTTTCACGGTCGGGTAGGACTACCTTGGGAGAATCGGCCTTGATGGGGCCTTCGGGCATGCCGTCCAGTGCCTGCTGACAGATTTTCACCGACTCGCGCATCTCTTCGAGGCGGATGACGTAACGCGCCCAGACGTCGCAGTCGTTCGAGATGGGTACCTTGAACTGGAACTTATCGTAGCTCGAATAGGGCATGTCGCGGCGCAGGTCGAAATCGACGCCGCTGGCGCGTAGCGGAGGGCCGGTTACGCCGAGGGCGATTCCGTCGGCTGCGCTCAGGTGGCCAACTCCCTTGAGGCGGCCGACCCAGATTGGGTTTCCGGTGAGCAGGTTTTGATATTCGTCGATCTTTTCGGGCAGGATTTTGATGAGAGCCTGCACGCGATCGAAGAAATCAAATGGCGGCTCGAGGGCCAGCCCACCGATGCGGAAGTAGGAGCCCATCATCCGCTGGCCGGAGACGTGCTCGAAGATGCGCAGAATCTCTTCGCGTTCGCGGAAGGTGTAGAGAAAGACGGTGAGCGCGCCGATGTCCATGGCGTGGGTGCCGAGCCAGACCAGGTGCGAATTCAGGCGGGTAAGTTCGTTCAGCAGAACGCGCACCCACTGCGCCTTTGCAGGGATTTCAAGCTCGAGCAGCTTCTCGACGGCCAGACAATAGCAGAGATTGTTGGACATCGGGCTGAGGTAGTCGATGCGGTCGGTCATCGGCACTACCTGCTGATAGAACTTGGCCTCGCAGGTCTTCTCAATGCCGGTGTGCAGGTAGCCGATGTCGGGGACGACCTTGAGGACGGTCTCGCCATCGATTTCGATTACCAGGCGCAGCACGCCGTGGGTCGAGGGGTGCTGCGGGCCCATGTTGAGGACCATCGTGGTATCGCCGGAGCCTTCGACGATATGCGGTTCGAGCAGCGAGCCGGTTGAGACAAATTCGGTCATCAGCGGTAACCCTCCACCGGATAGTCCTTGCGCAGCGGGTGGCCTTCCCACTCGTCCGGCAGCATGATTCGGCGCAGGTTGGGGTGGCCAGCAAAGCGGACGCCGAAGAGATCGAAAACCTCGCGCTCATAAAAGTTGGCCGAGGGCCAGACATGGGTAATGCTGTCGATGACCGGATCCTCGCCAGGAATAAACGCCCGCAGCCGGACGCGCTGCTTCATGGCGTGCGAAACAATGTGGTAACTGATCTGAAAGCGCGGTTCGCTCGGGTACCAGTCGACCGCGGTCACGTCCTCAAGGAAGTTATAGCCGGCGGTTTGAACGATCCTGGCCGCCTGGCGAATGTCGCCGGGCGCGATTGTGAAGGTGAGTTCGTTGCGGTCCCAGATTACATCCTCGACGGCTTCGCGCTTCCACGCCAAGAGGGAAGCGACGGCGGGATTTGCGGCATGTTCGGCGATAACGGCGTCTTTATTGGAAGGGGCCATGACTTAGAGGTCCGCCTTGTCTGAAGACCAGTCGAGGATGCCTTTCTTCCAGATATAGAAGAGGCCGACGACGACGAAGCCGAGGTAAACGATCATCTCCCAGAAACCAAAAAATCGTCCGACGCCAAGGGACGGCAACCTGCGGTAGATCACCGCCCACGGCAGGATGAAAACCGCCTCCACGTCGAAGAGGATGAACAACATGGCGACCATATAGAAGCGGACGGAGAAGCGGCTGCGGGCATCGCCGAGTACGGGAATGCCGCATTCGTAAGCTTCCAGCTTGGCCTTGTTATTGCGGTGCCTCCCGATGAACCAGGAGCCGGTCACCATGCCGCAACCCATGCCCACCACGACGATCATCTGGATGAGCAGCGGCAGATAGTTCCAGAAGTAGTTTTGCGATTGCATCTTGGCCCCTGATGAAGAGCGAAACGTGGATCGACGGCTGAGACTGAACCCTGTCTCCGACTCTAAGTTTAAGCCTGTCTTGAGTCAAGCTGCATCGCGTCGCGGAGGGGCCACCTTCGCGACGCAAAAAGGAAAGCCCCTGCGATACGATGGGGCTGACAAATGGCATGCGGAGACCGGAGGCCTTCTCTCTCGGCATCGCCATCGGAACGAGTTGCCTGAAAGGAAGGCTGATGTCGCGCAAAGAAGCTATCACGATTCTGGGACGATTGTTTGCGATCTACCTGTTTGTTTGGATAGTCGTCGACTTCAGCTACCTGCTGGAGTACTTGTTTTCCGCCTGGCATTACCTCATCGAGACCAGTTCGGCGGCGAGCAGAGACTACTGGGCCGGTTATTACCGCGTGCGGACCGGGCTTTGCGCTTTGCGGATCCTCGGCTTTTTGGCGGCTGCGCGGTTTTTTTGGACGGGCGGTCCAAAACTTGAGAAGCTCCTCTGGCCGCTCCCTGCCGATTCAGGTGATTCGTATTGAGAGCGAGGACGCACGCCTTACATCAACTCGCGGACCTTCTGTTCCAAAGCGCGGCTTAGTTCTGCCGGTTCGGCATTCTCCTTGATCGGGACCATGCCGCCAATGTGGACCGCCAATTTACGGGAGCGGAACCAGCCTGACTTCTCTCGCTTCAGCTCTCCAAGGCCCTCCAGTGCGATGGGCAATATCGGGACCCGGGATTGCGACGCCAGCAAGCCGATTCCGGGGCGGAAGGCGTGTAGCCGGCCATCCTCAGATCGATGGCCCTCAGGGAAGATCAGCACCGAGTAGCCGTGATCCAGAGCCTCACCAGCATGGGCAAAGCTGCGACGGAATCCGCTCGATCGGGGTAACGGAAAAACATTGAACAGCGCGGTGACTGCCAAATAAGCGAATGGACCGAGCAGCCTCAAGGAGAATTCCTGTTGTGGACGGCCCTTGCGGAAAGCGAGAAGCATCTCGCCCGACATAGCGATGGCGACGTGACGGCGAAGCCTGGGTGGAAGCGCGTAAAGAACGAGCGCGGTGTCATAAGAGGTCACGTGGTTGGCGACGATGAGCAGCGGCCCCTCTAAGGGTTCGGGGGGCAGGTCGGTTTTCTGGCGGACAACGCGCGGCGCGGCGAGCAACCACACGAGAGGACGGAGGATAGATTCGACGAAGACGACGCGGAGCATCTGCACGGGAATCCACCACGGCCAGTGCGGGTAGACATGATCGCCTTCCGTCTTCTTCGGTACGCTGGATGGCGCGATGCGATGAGCGGTAGGCGGCGGGGAGCCGGCAGGTGTCTCCACTGCTGGGCCGGCAAGAGTGGGCGAGCGGAGCAGGTTACGCAGCTCCCCGAGCGTGCCGGCGCTCTCTATGGCGTTGTCGGGGAGCTCGATGCCTAGTCTCTGTTCCAGAGCCGATTGCAGTTGCACGCGGCCCAGGCTGTCGAGACGCAGATCTTCCGAGAGCCGAGACGCGTCGGTGGCCGTCGCAGGAGGCACACCGGTGATCTCTGCGATGAGCTTGAGGAGCGCATCGGAATCATCGGCCGGCGGTATCGAGGCGCTACGATCTGCCAGTGTTGCGCACGCCCATGTGGCTATTTTTCGGCGCAGGAGCTTGCCGGTCGAAGTATAGGGGAATGCCATCTCCGGCCAGCGTAGCCAGGTGCGAATCTGCTGGTATTCGGCGAGCTCTTGGTTGGCGGCACGAATCGCCGCCTGTAGTTGTTCGTCGGTGCCGGAGAAGAGCACTACGGCCACGGGCTCTTGGGCTTGTGAGATTAGGCATGGAACTACCGCGCAGGCGCGCACTCCGGGCTGCTTGTTGACCACGGTTTCGAGATCCGCGGCGTGGATGTTCATGCCCGACGGGGTGACAATGACATCGCTCTTGCGGCCGAGAAAACGGAGTTCGCCGGAGGGTTCCTGCGCAGCTATATCGCCGGTGTTGAGCCATTCCTGGTCGCTACGTTGCAGATGGCCAGCCTGCCAGGTTGCGGTCGACAGCATCTCGCCGCGGACCAGAATCTCGCCGTTTTCGTTGATACGGACTTCGCGGCCCGGAAGCGGTTTGCCGATCGTCCCTTTGCCGATCTTGAAGGGGTGGTTGAGCGTGACGAGCGCGGCGGTTTCGGTGAGGCCGTAGCCTTGAATCAGTGCAAAACCGAGGGTGTTCCAGAACTCTTCGAGCTCTTGCGGCAGAGAGGCTCCGCCGCAAACGATTGCCCAGAACTTGAAACCCAGGGCGGAGTGGATGGAGCGGAATCGCCACCAGTGTTTCCAGGCGGATTCTCCGCGTCCGGCGGCGAGGTCGGCCGCCAGAGTTGCATATTTTGTCAGAAAATGACCCTTGAGCAGCTCGAGGACACGGGGGACGGCAGCCAATACCGAGATGCGCTCGCGATGGATCGTCGCGATCAGGCGCGCCGGCTCCAGCTGCGCTTCAAAGTGGATCTCAGCGGCGAGCAGCGGCGGAACCCAGAGACCCATGAACTGGCCGAAGACGTGGCTCAGCGGAAGGCTATGCAGGAAGCGGAGCGGATGGACCCAGCGCTCGTATTTCAGGTGTTTCTGCATCTCGCGCTCGATCGGGCCTACGCTCGCGAGAACGTTCCGGTGAGTGTGCACGACTCCCTTAGGGTCAGAGGTCGTTCCGGAGGTGAAGATGATTTGCAGCGGGCTGAGTTCGGTCACGGCTGGATCGACGGCGAAGAGTGGTTCGGCGGGCAGCGATGATTGAAATTCCGCAAATGCGAGCATCGCTTGGGTTTCGGGCAGCCTGCTCATCGGGCCAGGATCGCCGACGACCACGCGAGGCGCGACATCCGCTACGACCCGCGCGGCAAATGTCGGCGAGCCGGCTACGTCGAGCGGGACGGCGATGACTCCGCGCAACAGGCAGCCGAAGAAAGCGGCGATCCATTCCGCCGAGTTTTCGCCCCAGAGAACGACGCGCTCGCCGGGGCCGATGCCGCGGCGAGCGAGCTCGGCGGAAAAGCGTCCGGTCAGCTTGGCCAGTTCGGCGTAGGAGGTCGCATAGCGGCGGTTGCCGCGATAGACGACGACCGCCGTCTGGTCGCCGTGGCGGCGGAAATCCTGAACAAGGCTGGCTAGGTGCAGGCGCACGCTATCAAGTGTAGCCAATGGTGCAGGGTTTCCCGGCGGGCGCCCGGAGTGGCGATTTGTTCAAGCCTTCTTCGCCGCGAGTTGCATCTAAGCCGAAGAGATGCGAGGCGGTCGCGCAGCCGGATTAAGTAGAATCAACAGCAGGCGCCAGTTCTTTGAAGGAGAGATCGAGTGAACATAGTGAAATTCTGGGCGGTTTTTACGATCGGGGTGGCGTCGGGAGCCATCGTTGCACTCATCTGCGCTCCACAATCGGGGGAGAAGACCCGCCGACAGCTCAAGCGGAAGTTTGAGGACGCGAGCGACTACATCAAGGACGCATCGGATACGTTTGGAGACCACGCTGAAAAGGTAGTCAAGCGTGGGAAAGACGTCTGGGAAGATGTGAGCGACTCGGCGAGCAAGGCTGCGAACAAGGCAGTGAAGACCGTGTCGGATTTGGTCTAGTGGCCAAGGTCTTTGTTTGTGGTTCTTAGTCTGAGGGTCGCGCTATCATTGGGGCGTGACCCTGACAGACTTGAAACCACCAACCTATCTTCGCCTTACTCTGATGTTTCTCCTCGTTAATTTTGCGGCTCTCGCAAAGGAAACTCCGCTGCAGATAATTGATTGGCCGGCGACAGGCACGCCGGTGCTCCGATTCACTTTTGCCAAATTGAAGCAGTTCGGCGAAGTCGGAACGCAGCGCAGTTATTCCCTCGACACTACCGCACAAAACCTGTCATCGAAGCTAATTCCTGGCGCGCAGTTCACGATCTACTTGTTTGACAAAAACAAGGTACGGATTGGCGAAGAACTTATCACCGTGAGCAACATCGGACCTGGCGAGAGCGTGAAGTTTCAAACCAACGTCGCTACCTCTGGTACACCAACCTCGATCTCTATTCAGTCGGAGCCCGCGAAAGTGATCTCCACGACGGTAAACTCCACGCCGCAGGGGGCGTTGCTCAAAGTGGATGGGACGGACGTGGGAACCACGCCGCGAATGATCAAAGTAGGTGTAGGAAAGCACATCCTCAATTTCAGCAAAGAGGGATTCACGACAGGCAACTTCCCTCTGGACATTAGCTCTGCGGATGTGTCGGGCGGAAGTGTGAATTATGAACTCGGGGCGGCGGCATTCGATTCGATCGAGATGCGTGACGGCAGCGTTCTCAGCGGCGATCTAGTGTCAATCTCCGGGATGGATGTAGAGCTTCGGGTAGGAGGCAGCATCGAACACGTGGACCGAAACAAGATTAAGCGGGTCATGCTGGTCCATCGCGATGTTCCCGTTCCCGAACTACCTCCGACGTCGGCACCGAGCCAGTAACGTTTGTCTCTCCTGAAGAATGCAACGGCATTTTGTTCAAACGCAAAAGGCCCCGTCCATGTACGGGGCCTTTTGTCAGTTCCATCGGGATGCTATGCGCTGAAGAGCAGCACGCCGTCGCTCTTTTCTTCGCCCAACTGCCCCACCGGCCGATAGTAGAGCTGGTTGTTTTCGAGATAGACCTCGAGAAAAGCCGGACGTTCGGTTATGCCTCCGGCGATCAGCGCCTCGGAAAGCGGATCCTCCACGTAGCGTTGTAACGCTCGGCGCAGGGGACGAGCTCCGTATGTCCGGTCGATGAGCGTCTTCTCGATGATCCACTTCTTGGCTTCTTCGGTGACCGAGATCGTGATCGCCTTCTGCGCCAGGTTTGCATTGAGCTGCTGAACGAGCAACTCAAGGATCTGGATCAGGTCGCCATCCGAGAGCGACATGAAGATGATGACTTCATCGAGGCGGTTGAGGAACTCTGGGTTGAAGGTTCGCTTCACCTCGTTCTTCACCAGCTCTTCCATCTTTTCCATGACCAGATCGTCGCGGTCGGACTGGAAGCCCAGGCCCTGCTTCTTCTGCAAGTGCCGCGCGCCGATGTTTGAAGTCATGATCAGGATCGTGTTCTTAAAGTCGACGGTGTTCCCAAGCCCGTCGGTAAGCTGTCCGTCTTCAAAGACTTGCAGCAGAATGTTAAAGACATCCGGGTGGGCCTTCTCGATTTCATCGAGCAGCACAACCGAATAAGGAGAACGCTTCACCCGTTCGGTGAGTTGACCGCCTTCTTCGTAGCCGACATACCCGGGAGGCGAGCCGATCAGCTTCGAGACGGAATGCTTCTCCATGAACTCCGACATGTCAAAGCGGATGAGCGATTTCTCGCTGCCGAAGAGGAAGTTGGCCAGGGTACGTGCCATCTCTGTCTTGCCGACGCCGGTCGGGCCGAGGAAGAGAAATGAGCCGATCGGGCGGTGCGGAGATTTGAGACCGGCGCGGGAACGGCGAATTGCGCGAGCGAGTGCGGAGATCGCTTTCTCCTGCGAGATGACCCGCTTGTGAAGCTCTTCTTCCACGCGGAGCAGCTTCTGCGTCTCTTCTTCCTTGATCGAGAAGATGGGCACGCCGGTCCAGCGGCTGACGACATCCTCGATGTCTTCGCGGGTGACAATGCCGGCGGTTGAGTCATCGAGGTGATATTTATCGCGGAGGGCGCGAAGGTTTTCGCGCTCTTTGCGCTCCTCGTCCGAATAGAAGCGCGCCTTCTCGAACTCGTGGTTCGCGATGGCATTTTCCATGCGGTGGACGATGAACTTGATCCGCTTCTGGACCTCGGTGATCTCTTCGGGCAAGGAGGTTTGGCGCAGCTTGACGCGGGCGCCTGCCTCGTCGATCAGATCGATTGCCTTGTCGGGCAGGAAGCGGTCAGGAATATATCGGTTCGAATGCGAGACCGAGAAATTGATCGCCTCGTCGGTGTAGCTGACCGCATGAAATTTCTCATAGCGGTCCTTGATTCCCATGATGATCCGGATGGCGTCTTCTTCGTTCGGCGGAGGCACTTTGACCGCTTGAAAACGCCGTTCCAGCGAGCGGTCTTTCTCGATGGATTTGCGGTATTCGGCGGGAGTGGTTGCGCCGATGCACTGGATCTCGCCGCGGGAGAGCGCCGGCTTGAGGATATTGGCGGCGTCGAGCGAGCCTTCGGCTGATCCGGCGCCGACGAGTGTGTGCAGTTCGTCGATGAAGATGATGGAGTTTTGATTCTCCATCAACTCTTTCATGATGGTCTTGAGCCGCTCTTCAAACTGGCCGCGGTACTTGGTGCCTGCGACGATGAGCGACAGATCCAGCGCCAATACGCGCTTGTCGGCGAGGAAGCTGGGGACTTCGCCATCGGAGATGCGCTGCGCCAGGCCCTCGACGATGGCTGTCTTGCCCACTCCAGGTTCGCCGATGAGCACTGGATTGTTCTTGGTTCGGCGGCAAAGGATCTGGATGACACGTTCGAGTTCGGTGTCGCGTCCGACCAGAGGATCGAGCTGGGCATCCATCGCAGCCTGGGTGAGATCGCGGGAAAACTCGGTCAACAGGCTCGATTCGCGATTCCGCTGCTGCGATGCTGGGGCCTTTTCCTGTGTGGCGCGAGCCAGTTCTTCGCGGATTGCGACCAGCTTGAGGCCGCGCTCGTGGAGTATTTCTGCTGCAAAGCATTTCTCTTCGCGGAGGAGGCCGAGCAAGAGGTGTTCGGTGCCGATGTGTTTGTGCGAGAGCCGCTCAGCCTCTTCCGCTGCATACGCGAGAACCCGCTTGCATTCGTTGGATAAAGGAAGATCGACCGAGGTCGAAACCTTTTCCCGAATCGTGGTGTGGCCTTCAATTTGTTTCCGGATGGACTCTACAGACGCGTGGGAGCGCAGAAAGCGGTTGGTCAATGCCTTATCTTCGCGCAGCAGGCCGAGGAGCAGGTGTTCGGTTTCGATGTACGGGGAGCCAAACTGGCTGGCTTCATACCGCGCGAAGAAGATGACGCGCCGTGCCTTTTCGGTATATCGCTCGAACATGTTTTCCCTTCATAAGACCGTTGCCAGGCAACGGTCCCTCAATGCTGTCCCGTCCCCTCAGGCCGAATCCCGGTCGAAAAGTGAGGTGACTTTCTTGAGCGCACCCTGATCGAGCGGTTGCGCCTATGTCCCCAGTCCGAGACTCTGCTAACAGGTTAGACTGCGGCCCTGCTAAAAAACGAAAACCGGCACGACAACCACCAACGTTTCGAACCAGAAACCCCAAGCGCTTAAACAACATGCGGAGTCTCCTCCGAAATACGGCCTTTGTCCAGTCGAAGCAGGCGACTGCATCGCGCCGCTAACGCGGTGTTGTGCGTAACTATTAGAGACGTCAGACCGTGGCTGTGATGCAGGCGTTCCAGAAGCGAAAAGACCACGCCGGCTGTGCGGCCATCCAGGTCCCCAGTAGGTTCATCGGCGAGCAGCACTTTCGGTTGAGTGATCAGGGCCCGTGCTAGGGAGACGCGTTGCTGTTCTCCGCCCGATAACTCTCCCGAACGATGGTCGGCGCGATCGCTCAGCTCTACCTCATCGAGCCATTCCTCCGCCTTTTGCATCGAGGATTTGCGCGATTCGCCCCTGGCCAGCAGCGGCATGGCAACATTCTCCTGGGCGGTGAACTCGGGGAGCAGGTAGTGAAATTGCCACACGTAGCCGACTTCGCGATTGCGAAAGGTTGCGGCCTGCCTTGGTGAGGTGAATTTCAATAGCGTTGAGGCGAAGTATATGTCACCGGATGTGGGGCTATCAAGCGCACCGAGGATGTGCAAAAGTGTGCTCTTACCTGCGCCGGACTCACCGACAATGGCGAGCAGATCGCCCTGCGCAACGCTGAAAGAGATGTTTTCGAAGAGGACGAGGCGACCGCGCCCGGTCACATATTCCTTATGCAGATTTTCAACCCGAAGGACTTCAGAGGTGAGGAGCTTGTCAGGAGAACCAAGAAAATCGCCGGCTCGAACAGCCGGGGGTGCACACACCGGATCCGCCGAAGTCGAGGAACTCTCCATAACTACCTGTACCATTCTAAAACGCTAAAGGGAAGGGAGTTCTCGCGGGGCGGCAACGCCATCGTTACCTCGACGCAGACCGAGGTCACAAGCACCGGTCAGGATCTGGTCTGTACCCGGCAAGCCTCGAACGGGCCGCGCGGTCGGAGGAGAGGGTCGGGCCCGAGGAAAAGGGCCATGAAGCAGATGCGTGCGGACGGGTTACGTCCGCACGACGGAGTCGTCACTTTGGAGGTTTTGGCGGAACATGGGCATCATAGTTCGCCTGCATTTGCTTCAGCTTCAACACGCCATAGAAGACGGTAATCACCAGAAGAGTCACCAGGGTCCTGGCCAGTCGCCGTTCCCACGGGTACTCGCCTTCGCGGTTGGCGACGTAGCTGGCGACTATCAGACCAAAAAAGACGATGTTGAGAATCCAGTTTGCGAATTTCGGCACGACAAAGTGCAAGGTCCCGAAGCCGGCCAACTGGTAGAGCATAAACGGCAGGATTGCCACCATGGGAAGCATTTCCGCAGAACCGAGCCACGAACCGCTCGTCACAGTTGCGACAGCGTCGGTGGCTTCTTTGCCGTGCAAGAGCGTGCTGTGCGACAACTCGTAGAAGAGCGACGGCAACGCACACAGGAAAGGAACGACCGCGAGGAGTTCGAGCACCAGCGCCCCGCACCAGGCGCCGGTCTTCGAGGTGGAATCGGCGCCTGTAGCGGAGGAGTCGGAACCGATGTAGAGCCCGCCAATGATCGCGGCGGCGCTGGACAGCATCAGCAGTTCCACGGTGATGCCAAAACTCGCCGCTTCCCCCGCCTTGATGACCAGCAGCGCCATGAAGCCCGGCAAGTAAAACATGATGCGGACCAGCCGTGCCCATACTCTCGGGTCGCGTTCAGGCGGCAGGATCGGAAGTGGTAGTCCGTCGGTTCCGGTAGTGGCTCTTTCCTTCGACATTGCTTTCCTCGAAAAGCTGGAGATTTCGTTTGAATCGTAACCCTAACACAGCTTCGCCCTTGGCAAGAATACGGAATTTTACCAAGGGCCACGGAGATCGAGGGCGGGTATCATTCATACCGCAGAGCTTCAGCCGGCAGCACCTTTGCCGCGGAAGCAGAAGGATAGAGGGTCGCCAGCAGCGAGACTCCAAGCGAGACCAACGCCACGATGACGCCATCGATCACGCGCGGCGCGAAAGGCAGATAATCCAGGGAATACACCTGGGGATCGAGTTGGATGTGGTAATGCTGGCCGGCCCAGGCTGCCATATAGCCGATGATGAGTCCGAGAACGGTCCCGAGCACGCTGATCAGCAATCCTTGATAAAGGAAGATGCGCCGTATCTGGTCCGGCCTTACGCCGAAAGACATGAGCACCGCGATATCCCGGGTCTTCTCCATGACCATCATGGTAAGCGCAATTAAGATGTTCAGCGCCGCGACGCAGACGATGAGCGCGATCACGATGAAGGTCACGTATTGTTCGAGGGCGAGGGCGCGAAAGATCTCCCGGTTCTGCTCCATCCAGTTGGTGGTGAGAAAGCCGGGTCCGGCGGCCTGCTCGATTTCGTGGCCGATACGGCCGGCGTGGTACAGGTCGTCGACCTTGAACGAAATCACCGAGACAATGTCGGGCTCGCCGAAGAGCCGCTGGGCGTCAGCGAGACGGATGAAGGCCATCCCATTGTCGTATTGATAAAAGCCGGAGTGGAAGATCCCCACTACCTGGAAGCGCTGCAATTTGGGCTCGAGGCCGTAGGGAGTGAGTTCGCCCTGGGGGCTGATGACCATCACTGGCGAGCCGACCTTGGCGTCGAGTGTTTCGGCGAGGTCATAGCCAATCAGAATCGGAGGATAGGGAGAGTTGACCGCCGCAGGAGCCTGGCCGTTATCGGTTGGATCGGGATCCAGTGGCGCTGCACTTCCCAGCGATGGCTTGATGAGGTCGCTGACGGTCTGCTCCTCGCTGGGAATGATGCCTTTGATCATGGCGCCGCCGGAGCGTGGTCCACGCGCGATCAACACTGGCTCGTAGAGTCCCGGCGCCGCCGCCGTCACATGCGGCAGGTGAGCTAACCGCGCAGTCAGCTCACGCCAGTTGCGGATGCCGTCATCCTGAACTCGCATGAGGGAAACGTGCGCGGTCGAGCTCAGCAAGCGGTCCTGCAGGTCGCGGCGCATGCCGTAGGTGATGGCGAGCGCGATAATGAGCGAGGCGACGCCGACGGCTACCCCGGCGATCGAGATGCCGGTGATGACGCCAATCACCGCCTGACGCCGCTTGGCCCTGAGATACCGCGCGGCTATGAAGAGCTCAAAGCGCATAGCGTTCTAATGTACGACAGTCTTAGCGGACGTCACATTGTCAAAGCGATCGTAGGCACGGAGCGTGACGATGTGCTCTCCGCTAGCAGGCGTCTTCAGTGGCGCGGAGAAATCGTAGTGCTCTTCGAGCGAGTCGGAGAGCTTGCCGACGGGTTCGATGTATTGCCAGGGGCCGGCGTCGATCGAATATTCTGCGTGAGCGATAGAGGAAGAGGCATCGGTCGCGCTCGCGGTCACATGGACCGTGTCCCCTTCGAGGCGGGCCGTCAAGGCCGCAATGACCGGAGTTGCCGTATCGATAACAAAGCGGTCGCTGGTGCGGTCGGAGGTGAGCGCTTCGCCCGGATTGTGCGAGGGAGCGTCGCTGGCCACGACCTTGATGCGATAACCGCCGTCCGGCAGCTGGGCGGCGTCGAAGGAGTAGAACTTCTCTGTGACTCCGTCCTTGAGCAGCCGCCAATCTTTCTCGCCGTCGCCGCGGAAGTAGACCGAGTAGACAAGATCGTCGCCGTTGTCGTCATGTGCCGCCCAGCGCACCGTGACCGCGCCTTTGTCGCGAATGCCGGTGAGGGGTGAATTGGAAGCGCTCTCGGGAAAAGTAATCAAATTGCTCTGGGTTGAAGGGAAGCTGATGTTGACCGTCTGCGGCTGCTGCTGGACCTGCGCGTTGGAATTGACTCGCGCACCGGGCTGAACGATCAGTTCATCCACGGACGGCGCCACGTTGACCGGGAGATAGTTCAGGCCGATGGAAGCGATCGCGACCTGATCGTGAAGCACGACCTTCCACTGCACGAAGCGAGCAGAAGGTACTGGGATGTTGCCGGAATTGGGTGTGACTTTTCCCCAGGCACTCCAGTTTCTCTCCGGGCTCTCCACATTGCCCGAACGGGCGAAGAGCTCAAAGTTCGATGTGCTTGCGGTTGCCTCGGCGCGGCCCCATTGAGAGAACACTCCGGCATCGAAGACGTCGCTCTCAAAGTTGGCATCGGGATCATCGGCGTGGGAGAGCAAATAGAGTTTACCGGCGTTGGCCGTTGCGAGGTAATAGCCCTGCGCCGTGTCGGCGAAGCCAACTGCCTGGGACGCTTCAAGGTGGGCAAGATCTTCGAACTCGCCGTTCTCGTGAATGCGGTAAATGCGTCCGCGATTGCCGGTTGCTGCGAGCAGGCCCTGCGGCGTCGAACGCAGCGCGTAGACGACCGACTCGCGATCGGACCAGAGTTTGCGCGGGGCGTCGCTGGTGCTTATCTCGTAGATGTCGGAGCCATCGGGGACGATGTTATTGGCGCTTGAGGCCTGGACCGATCCCGGTTGGAGGATGGTGATGGTTGCGGTGATACCGGGAGTTCCCGTCACCGGCAAGGGAGGCAGCGTGCTGCGATTTCTTTCGCCGACCGCGCTCGCGTAAATGACGCCATCTTCTCCGACTGCGACGGCCGTAATTTCGTTCTTGGGCGCGTCATAGACAATGAAGCCCTTGCCTTCCGGACTAATCCGGTAGATCAATCCGGTACCGTCGGAACCTGCGATCAGGTTGCCCTGATGATCGAACGCCATGCAGCGAATATGCTGTTCGTCACTCTTGAAAAACAGCTCCGGCTTCGCGTTCGGTTGTGAAGGATCGACTCTGTAGATGGCCGCAGGGCCTCCGGTCGCGATATACAGGCGTCCCTTCGCGTCAAAAAGGAGGTCCCAGATGTATTTTGGCTTCTCCGCGGTGACGGACGGATCGAAGGCGACGGCCGCCGTCTTGTCGTCGAGGCCTGTTGCGTCCGGCTTGAGCTTATAGATCTTTCCGGAGGGAAGCGTCGCTGCATAGATCGAGCCGTCAGGCCCTACGCGAATCGCCTGTACGTTGAGATCGGTGGTCTCAAAGAGCTTCGTCGATTTGCCGTCCGGTGTGACCTTGAGAACGGTGGCAGGCGAGCCGGTGGCGAGGTAGGCATTTCCCGCGGGATCGGAAGCAACCGCCCAGACATAGGTGGAAGGAGTGGTAAAGACGGAGGTGACCTTAGGTCCGGGAATGATCGAACCGTCGCTTCGAATTGCCACTCCGTGCGGCCGGCCCTTCTCAAATTCTTCATAACGGGACTGGCTCCAGAGATGAGTTCCCTGGGCGTGGGCGAGTGGCGAGAGCGCAAGAAAAGGAAGAAGTTGGAGGCCGCGGCAGATTCGAAACATGCTGAGATTGAGTCTACTAGAGCAGCTGGCCTTGGCTACGATGCCCGAACCGGAGCGGGGAATAGATGAAGGTGGTTGTTCATTCGGTTTCTGACATGAAGGAGAAGGTTTTTATCTCCGCGGTGCAGGAGGCTACGGCGAGCGCGGCCATCGAACCCACCGCCGGCGCGAGGTGGTGCAGGCGCCAAGGAGCGGTCAGCTTTGACCGCGGCCTCGCTGCAAGCAGTGCGGCCGGTTCATCGGCCAGCACGGATACATCAAAGGAATCGAGCGGGATTCGCAAGCCCATGCCCTCAACCTTAAGAATGGCCTCTTTGCGCGTCCAGCAGCGGTAGAAGGCTTCAAACCATGCCTCGCCGTCGAGCGGCGCCAAGCTGGCGATCTCGGTCGGCGAGAAGAACCTCGTGGCTACATCGCGTTCTATCGGGCGAATGTCTTCGACATCCACGCCGACCTCGGAATCGGGGCTCACCGCGAGGAGAGCCATGCTTTTGCTGTGGCTGAGGTTGAAGCGCAGGGGTAGTTCCGCTTCCGTCAGAATCAGTTCCGGTTTGCCGCCCTCGGCTTCTCGATAGACCAATGATTCGGGGGGGGTGCGGAGGTAGCTCCCCAGAATCCGGCGCATATTGGCATGGCAGACCGAAAAGCGGACCTTATCCGGAGCGAAGTAAAAGCGCGCGGTCCGCTTCCTCTCCTGCTCATCCAGAATCTTCAGGTCGGGGTCGGAGGGTTGGGCGCCGCTGAACGTCCACGCCCAGACGTGGACTTCGGTGGAGCGGATCTCCGCCGGAAGTCCTTTTTGGGGCCAGAGCAGCGAGCCGGGTTGGGAGGAAATCCTGGGGCCCATCGGCTTGATGGTATCGCGGATTTCGGTTTCCGCCTTCCCAACGGGCGGGGAGTCCGCAATAATCGGGGTGTCCTGGTGAGCTACTTAGAGCAGAATCGGAATAGGTATGCCCGGTTGCTATCTGAGAGGTTGGATTTTTCTTGATAAAAAATCCAGTCTGGCACTCCGGCCGCTGGGCACAGTTGTTCTGATTCTGCTCCAGGAAACGGGGTAACTGCTCTTGAAGCTGTTGGCGAAGTTCAACCTGATGCTTATCGTGTTGTTCGGGGTCGGCTTGCTGCTGGTCTCGCAACTCTCGCGGCGTTTCCTTGAGAACAACGCTCGTGAACAGGTCATCCAGCAGGCGCGGCTGATGGTCTCGAGCGCCCGCTCGACTCGCGATTACACTGAAGAGGAACTCGATCCGTTGCTCGAAAAGACGCCAGACAGCGCCGAGCGCTTCTTGCCCCAGACCATCCCCTTCTACGCGGCGACTGTCACCTTTAATCACCTGCGCCGGGATTATCCCGACTACACGTATAAAGAGGCGGCGCTCAACCCGACCAATCCGCGCGATCGCGCCGAGGACTGGGAAGCTGACATCATCAACTACTTTCGCGACCACCCCGGCAAGACGGAGTTGATTGGCGATCGCAGCACCCCGACCGGGCAGAGTATCTACCTTTCGCAACCGATCGCAGTCCAGGAAGGCTGCCTACAATGTCACAGCACCCCGGCGAGCGCTCCCCCCACCGAGGTCGCGACCTATGGCAGTTCGAACGGATTCGGCTGGAAGCTCAACGAAGTGGTGGGTGCCCAGATCGTTTCCGTGCCGACTGAAGTGCCGCTGGCCATCGCCCACCAGGCCTTTCATACGTTGCTGCTCTATCTCTCTATCACTTTTGTTGCCACGATGATCGTGATCGACTTAGGTCTCTACTACATTGTGATTGTGCCGCTGCGCCGGTTGTCGAAGACAGCCGATCTGGTCAGCAAGGGCGATTTGAGCCAGCCGGAGTTCACGGTGAAAGGGAAAGATGAAATTGCTGAGGTGACGGGCTCCTTCAATCGCATGTACGTGAGCCTGATTAAGGCGATGAAGATGCTTGAAGAGTAGGCCTTAGTTGTCGAGGGAATATTTCTGCCGGGTGGTCATGAAGGCCTTGCGTTCGCTGTCTGTACTGATTTCAGCTGCGACCAGCGAATAGAGTTCGTCGAGTGTGCATGCCTGCTTTGCAGCGCGATTGACCACGACCTTGGCGATTGGGCCGATGTAGTGCGCTAGTTCGCGCGAGACGGAAGAGAGCACGCTGGCTCCGCTTAGGGTTTTGGTTGTTGGCTTTACCACGGCCGGTGCTGGGACGGACGCCGCGTCTGGCCTTCTTGGGGCGTGGCCGCTGGTTTCGCGGGACTGCGACGGGGTGGGCAGGAAGGTCCTTGTCTCGTCCGTTCCCAAGGAACCGAGCTCTTCGAGAAATTCGTCAGCGGTCTGGAAGCGATCGTCCGGCGACTTGGCCATTGATTTCATTACGATCGCACAAAGTTTCGGGGGAATGTTCGGGTTGATGGTGGCGGGGTCTGGCGGGGTTTCCTTCAGATGGCCGCTGGCGATAGCGAACTCACTCGATCCGTCGATCGGCGCCCGGCCGGTGAGCAGTTGATAGAGGGTCACGCCGACGGAGTAAATGTCGGAGCGGGCGTCGACGCGCTCTCCCATGACCTGCTCGGGAGACATATAGTGCAGCGATCCAAGAATCAACCCGGTGCGGGTGATGTCTGAGCCGAGGCCCTGGAAGGCGAGTCCGAAGTCGAGCAGTCTGATGCGTTCATGGCCCGTAACCATGATATTGGACGGCTTGATGTCGCGATGGACAATACCTTTGGTGTGCGCGAAACTCAGCCCTGAGAGCACCTGGCGCATGTAGTCGAGGCTCTGGCTCATCAGAATCGACCCGGAACTCAGCTTGGCGCGCAGGGTCACGCCCTCGACATACTCCATGATCATAATCATCTGGTCGCTATGACGAAAGGCGTTGTGCAGCGCGGCGATGTTGGGGTGGTCGAGGCTGGCGAGTACGCGGATTTCGCGCAGGAAGCGGTCGGCGACTTCTTCGCCGCCGCTCTGGACGGAGAGCAGCACCTTCATGGCCTCGATGCGCTGGGAGATGGCGTGGCGGACCTGATATACCTGGCCGATGCCGCCGGCGCCGAGCGTGCCGATCACCTCATAGTCGCCGACCAGATCTCCAACATTGAATGCCATGAGTCTCCGTTCGCTCTCCATCATAATGCGACCGGCCACGCCTGCCGCAATCAAGGCTGCAATGTTGCGTCGCGGAGGAAGTCGAAATCCCCTGAGCTGGAGAGCTTGATGTTCGTAAGGCGGCGATTGTGCACGATGACCGTATCCAGGTACCAAAGGTTGATGGAGGGGAGATCGATCGCCAGAATTTGCTGAATCTGCCGGTAGATTGCAGCGCGGTCGGTCTGGCTGGATGTCAATGCCGCTTTGGCGATGAGGGCATCGACCGTTGGGTCGCTGTAATAACCTCGATTGGCGCCGTGCGGAGGTTCGCTGGCGGTGGCATAGGCGTAGCGGAAGATGTCCGGGTTTTCGTTGCCGCCGATCCAACGCAGCGTATACATCTGGAAGGCGCCCTTGGTGATATCTGCGTAGAAGGTGGCGAACTCGAAGGTTCGCACATCGAGCGCAATGCCGACCTCGCGCAGTTGCTGTTGGATGACCACGGCGAGCGTCCTGGTGGTTTCGTCCGTCGAGGTCTTGATTGTGAGATGAAAGCGGATTCCGTCTTTGCCGCGCTTATAACCGGCCTGGCCGAGGATCGAGTTGGCTTTCGATGGGTCGAAGCTATAGTCCTCAACGTCGCCCGTCCATGCCCAGTGGTTGATTGGCAAGAGGCTCTCAGCGAGTCGCGCATGACCTCGCCATAGAGTTTGAATGATCAATGGCCGGTCGATCGCATCCGCGATTGCCTGGCGGACACGCACATCCTTCAGAAGTGGATCGCGGGTGTTGAACGATATGTAATTGAGGACCGTTCCTGTGCCACTCTCAACGGCAAGCCGAGGATCGTTCCGAAGAGCAAAGACCTGGTCGGCGGTCAAGGCGTTTACGGCTACATCGGCTGAGCCCTTTTGCAATTCCAGCGCTCGCGTGATGGAGTCAGGAACGACTGCGAAGCGGACGCGCTCGAGGCTGGGAGGCTGCGACCAGTAAGTAGGATTTCGCTCGATGACGACTTCCTTGTCCTGCTCTTGAGAGACAAACCGAAAGGGTCCGCTGCCAATCAGGTGACGGCCGAAATCGCGTCCGCTTCCGGCGGGAATGATGCCAATGGCGCCGTCGGACAGACTGGGCAGCAAGCCGGGATCAGGCTGCTTGAGATGAATCACCACCGTCAGCGGATTGGGCGCGTCGATGCTGGTGATGTTGCGATATGCCTGCAGTTTTACAGTGGGAACCGAGCTGTCGAGAATCGAATCGAATGTCCATTTCACATCTTTGGAAGTGAGCGGACGGCCGTCATGGAACCTGACCCCACTGTGCAGGTGAAAAACGTAGGTCATCGGGTCGGGTGTCTCCCAGCTTTGCGCGAGCCAGGGTTGCAAATTGAAGTGCTCGTCGCGGCGAAGGAGCGCGTCGAAGATCAGCGAGTCGATGTGCTCCGACTGGCCGTCGGTGCCGATGCGCGGGTCGAGGTTGGTCGGGCTACTCTCGATGACCATAACCACGGTGCCAGGCGGATCCTGCCCACGGTGGCAGCCGGCGAGCAGAAATCCGGCAGCAACCAGGAATACGCCATAGCGGCGGTTACGCATACGTGATGTCGCCCAGAATTGCCGGTCGTCGCGCACCGGTCGCCGCCCGGAGATTGCCGGGACGCCGGTGCCATGTCTCATAGGCGAGAAGCGCAAAGGCGACGGCTTCCTTTGCCTGCGACGGGAGACCGACGTGGTCGGTGGTCGCTACTTTGCAGCCGAGTGGCGTCAGTGAATCGTCAAGCATCTCGATCAGGGTTTTGTTGTGGGCTCCGCCGCCGGAGACAAAGAAGTCAACCGGCGCATCCTTCATGAGCGGCTTTACCGATCGCTCATAGGCATCCTTTACACTGTGCGCGGTAAGGGCGGTTGCGGTTGCAATTGCGTCCTCGGGCAGCCCCCCGGCAGCTTTGCATTGTTCGAGAAAGCCATCCGCGAAGTCGGCCCCGAACTGTTCCCTCCCTGCGCTCTTCGGCGGCTGGCGGCGAAAGAACGGGTTGCGCAACGAAGCCTGCAAGACGGTTGGCAGCACCTTCCCTTTTGCTGCGATGGCGCCGCTGCGGTCATAGGCTTTGTTGAAAAGCTTCGTGGTTAATGCATCGACAACCATGTTGGCCGGTCCGGTGTCGAAGGCGATGATGTCCGTGAGTGATGCTCCAGGCGGAATTGCTGTCAGGTTACCGATGCCGCCGAGGTTCTGTAGAACGCGGCCTCGCGCGGGATGGCGGAACATTGCGAAATCGAGTAGCGAGACAAGCGGAGCTCCCTGGCCGCCGGCGACCATATCGGCCGGGCGGAAGTTGGAGACGACGGGGACGCCGGTTTCGGCGGCCAACATCGCCATTTCGCCGATCTGCCAGGTACAAGTGAGCTTCTTTCCCGCGTGCAAGGCAGGCGTGGGTTGGTGATAGATCGTCTGGCCGTGGCAACCGATGAGGTCGATCTTGAACGGATGCTTCTTCAGAGTTCTCTGGACGGCATCGGCATAGGCGATGCCGAGGTGCCAATTGAGGCGGGCGAGTTCGGCGGTAGAAATAGATTTTGCATCCATCGACGCGAGCACCGCCGCCCGCAGTTGTTTCGAGAAGGGAGCTGCGCGGTGCGCGAGCAGCTTGATCTTTTGGCCATGCACACCGGGAGCGATTCGGACCAGCGCAACGTCGATGCCGTCAGCCGAGGTTCCGCTCATGATTCCGGCGACGGTCATAGCCTTATCGGCAGGGATTCGTATGCGGGATGACTTCATTCGGTGGCCCTTGTCGCCGGCTCGGGGCATTGAGCGCGAAAAGCGGCAATGTCTGCTCGGAGTCTTTCAATGTGTAGCTTTGACGGTGGCTTAATGAGGGAAGTAGCGTAGATGTCGCGTTTGGCTCGGAGAATCCTTCCATGGGCGGCTTGAACTGTGTTTTTGAATACCGAAGAGCGCTCGGCTTCAGCGAGCAGTGCTTCGTACGCCCGCAAAAGCAAGCACGGATCTTTGCATACCTCAATCAAGTGGGTTCCAGCGGCGACGGCTTGGACGGCAGCCTCTTCGATTGAGGTTTGGGTGAGAATGCCGCCCATCTCCATATCGTCGGAGAGGATTAGCCCGCGATAGCCGATTCGTTTTGTGAGGATGTCGGTGATCCAGTAACGAGAGATCGACGCCGGCTTTTTGTCGCCGCTCTCAGGATAGCTCGCGTGGGAAACCATTACGATGGGCAGCCGCGCCTTCAGTTTGCGGTAGGGAAGCATGTCCGATTGCCAGAGATCGTCCATGGTGCGCGAAATCACCGGGGTTGCGTGATGAGAATCGAGAGTTCCTCCGCCGAGCCCGGGAAAGTGTTTGCCGCTGCCCAGAACCTGATTGCTCTCTAGCCCGCTGAGGAAGGCTTCGGCATATGCGATAGCTTGGTTCGGATCGGCAAATGCGGTTCGCGTCCGCATCACGGCGCGGGATTCACGCAGGGCGAGATCGAGCACGGGTGCGAGCACCACGTTGAAACCAAGGGCCCTGGCTTCGCGGCCGATCAGCTTACCGTGCTTGCGATATAGAGCTTTCCTGCCGGATGCCGCGACTGCGGCCACCGATGGCATTGGGCAGATCAAATCGCGAAGACGGTCGACCAATCCGCCTTCAACATCGACGCAGCGAAGGAGCGGCAGAGCGGAAATCGACGTTGCGTCCGTTAGTAATCGATACGTCTGGGTGGCCTCTTCGATATTGCGGCGGAAGAGGATGACTCCGCCGGGCTGGATCAGACTGAGCCAAGACTTTTCGAGTGGGGTCAGTTCGGGGCCTTCGAGTCCTGCGATCAACAATTGTCCGACTTGTTTGCGGAGAGCGGTCATTGCGGACCGCCTTTCGCTTCGTGCGCCCCGCGAATTTCGTTCTTCAGTTCTTCGAGAAGATTCAGCGCCTGCAGCGGGGTGAGGGTGTTTACGTCCGTCGATTCCAGTCGATCGATGACGGTCTGGGAGAGAGGGGTGAACATGGTCAGCTGCATCGGCGCATCGGTCTCGACGGCAACGTTATGGCGCTCGGAGCGCTCATGCTGTTTCAGTACCTGTCTTGCGCGTTGCAGCACAGACGCCGGCAGACCGGCGAGGCGCGCGACCTCGATGCCATAGCTCTTGCTAGCCGGCCCAGGCTCAATGGAATGGAGAAAGACGATGCCTTGCGGAGATTCCTTAACCGCCACGCGAACGTTGCTCAGGTGCGGCAGCTGCTCGGCGAGCAGAGTGAGTTCGTGATAGTGGGTTGCAAAGAGAGTGCGCGCGCCGATCTTTGCATGGAGATATTCAAGCGCCGACCAGGCAAGCGACAATCCATCAAAGGTCGCCGTTCCGCGGCCCATCTCGTCGAGCAGGACGAGCGAACGCTCGGTCGCCGTATTGAGGATCGTCGCCGTCTCGGTCATCTCTACCATAAAGGTAGAGCGGCCACGCGCAAGATTATCGCTGGCGCCGATGCGCGTGTAGATGCGATCGACGATTCCGAACCTCATGCTTCGCGCAGGAACAAAGCAGCCGAGCTGCGCCAGGATGACGAGCATTGCGGCCTGCCGCAGGTAGGTCGATTTCCCGCCCATGTTCGGCCCGGTAACGAGCAGCATGGCGATGCCCTCGGTGTCGAGGTGCAGGTCATTGGGAATGAAACGTCCTTCGCCGGCGTCCTCCATCATGCATTCGACTACTGGGTGGCGCGCTTCGATCGTCTCAAGGATGTTGCGGTCCTCTAGCTGCGGACGGACGTAGTTTCGCAAGGATGAGATGTGCGCGAAGTTCGCGAGCAGGTCGATCTCGGCTATGGCAGCACTCGTCTTGCGGATGCGTCCAGCAGAGGCAAGCACAAACTGGCGCAGCTCCTCGGCGAGACGCTTTTCGATCTCGATGCAGCGGTCGTGCGCGGTGAGGATGCGACTCTCGAAGTCCTTCAGCTCCGGAGTCATGAAACGCTCCGCGTTCACCAGGGTCTGCTTGCGCTGGTAGTCGCTGGGAACATTGGCGAGGTGCGACTTGGTGATCTCGATGTAATAACCGAAGACGGAATTGAAGCGGACTTTGAGCGACTGGATTCCGGTGCGCTCTCGCTCGCGCTGCTCGATAGCGGCGATCGATTCGCGGCCGGAGTGGCTGATGGCGCGGAGTTCGTCAAGTTCCCCATCGACTCCTTCTCGGATAACCCCGCCGTCGGCGAGGGTTAGCGGTGGTTCGGGAACAATCGTTGATTCCACGCGGACCTGCACATCCTCAAGGGCATCGAGGCGCGTGAGGGATTCTCTCCAGAGTTTGGATATCAAAGGATCGAGTGCCTCGCGCAGTTTGGGCAGCTTGCGTAATGAGACGCCCAATGCCAAAAGATCGCGCGGTCTTGCTGTGTCGAGGGAGATGCGTCCGAGTAGCCGCTCGAGATCGAGGATGCCGTCGAGGGCCTTGCGAAGGTCCTCGCGAAGGATCAAGTCCGAGTGGAGCTCACCGACGGCGGCATATCGCTCTTCGATGATTTCCGGGTTGCCCAATGGACGGAGCAGCGAGGACCGGAGCATTCGCTTGCCCATGGGCGTGCAACAACAGTCGAGCGAATGAAAGAGCGTGGCGCGCGCATCGCCATCGCTGAAGAGGGTGTCGACAAGCTCCAGATTTCGGACGGTCACGGGATCGAGTTGCAGGCAGTTGGTTCGTTCATAGAACCGGATGCCGTCGACGTGGTCGAGCTGGGTCTGCTGGGTGTTGCGCGCGTAATGGAGAACCGCACCTGCCGCGATTGCCGCTGCGAGATGTCCAGCGAGCCCGAAACCGTCAAGCGATTTGGTTCCCAGTTGGCGTTCGAGCAGAGGAATCGCGTAGTCGTTGGTGAAGGCGTAGGCGTCGATTGGCGTCTTGGTGCGAATGTTGCCCAAAGGTTTGAGTGTTTCGGCATTCCCGGGATCTGAGAAGAGCGGATGGGCGGCGGCGTAAAGCAGCTCGGCGGGTTTGATGGCGGTCAGCTCTTCGACGGCCTGAGAGGTCGCGTCCGGCCCGGTGAACTCGGTTGTGCGGAAGTCTCCGGTCGAGAGGTCGAGCAGGGCGATCGCGGCGACCGCGTTGGTGAAGTGCAGCGCCGCGAGGAAATTATTCTGCTCAACGCCTAGCGTGGAATCGATCGCGGTCCCCGGCGTGAGCACGCGGGTGACTTCGCGGCGAACGATCTTCTTGGTGAGTTTCGGGTCTTCCATCTGGTCGCAGATGGCGATCCGGTAGCCTTTGCGGAGCAGCCTTGCGAGGTAGCCCTCGGCGGCGTGGTAGGGAACGCCGCACATCGGAATGCTTCGCTCGCGGTCGCGAGCGGTGAGCTGAATCTGCAGCTCGCGGGCGGCGATGGTCGCGTCCTCATAGAAGAGCTCGTAAAAGTCGCCCATGCGAAAGAAAAGCAGGGCATCTGGATGAAGGCGCTTCGCGGCCGCGAACTGGCGCATGACCGGGGTCAGTGCGGAGTCGGGGCTTTCAGCTGGCGATTGAACAGACACGGAAACGCCAGCATACCGCGAACGGCAGGCTGGCGCTTGGTCAAGGGATGGTTCAGCGCCCATTTCCATGCTGGGGCGCAGTCTTTTCGCCCGTGCTAACCGTGGGTGAGGGCGTCGGAACCGTGCTGCTTCACCATCTTGTTATAAATTCCCAGCAACAGGAACGGCGCCGCCCACTGGCCAATGAAGAGGGCCATGTTGTCCTTGCCCTGCGCCTTGAGAATTAGCGAGGCGGCCATCGAGGTTAAAGATGCACCAAGAAAAAAGCTGGTTGGAACCTTAGCGGTCTGGCTTTCGAGCAAAGCGGTAATTTGATCTTCGGAAACTTCTCCTGCTTTTACGCGGTAATCGGTCATTCCAATCTCCTATCGGTCCTTGATGATGAATTCTGGGTTGTCGAGCCCAGACCTCACTGCACAAGAGAGATGCGGACCAGCATGTTCGGGCTGACCGACGAAACGGTGCAGATTCGTGGAATCAATGATCCCGTTAGGTTTTTGAAGCTGCTCGGCGCGAATCTCAGTGGGCAACGGCTAAACCGCGCGATGGAGGCACTCCGCCGGATGACAAATCCGCCGAATGTGCCTGATTTTTGAGGCAAACAAGTATCATGGGACAGGAATGTTTCTACTCTGGCTCAGGGTCGCGGCGGTCTGCTATGGGGTCGCGACGCTTTGCGCTTTGCCGGCGATACTCTACGAGCTACGGGGTTGGGCGAGAGTTTTTATCGTAGCGTCGATCACCGGGTTTGTCTTTCATTTTGTGTCGCTTGCGGAGATGCTCGGCGAGGCGCACCGTTGGGTTCCTGTCGGTACCAGGGAAATGCAATCGCTGCTGGCGCTGCTCATCGTCGGTGCCTTTTTGTTGGTTTGGACCCGATTCCGCGCACTTTCGTTCGGGCTCTTTGCGTTGCCGCTGGCGTTTCTTCTGGTGATTTTTCCGGCGATCGGGCTGGAGAGATATACGTTTGGCTCGCCGGGAGCGCGCAATGGCTGGATCATCGTTCACGTTTGCGCGCTCTTGGCAGCTTATGCGGCACTCATCTTCAGTCTATTGGCCAGCCTGCTCTATTTGCTGCAAGAGAAAAGGCTGAAAGACCGGAATAACCCGTCGTTTCTAGCGTGGCTGCCGCCGCTCGAGACGATGAACCAGATTGGCCATGGCGCCCTGGTCGTCGGCTTTCATTGCATGACGGTCGGGCTGCTGGTGGGCTCGCTGCTGGCCCAGGAAAGCGTGGGGCCTGGCTATTTTCGCGACCCAAAGGTGATCCTTTCCTTCGGGATGTGGATTCTATATATAGGCATGTTGCTGGTGCGCCGCAGTACCGGACTTCGGGGGCGACGGGCGGTATATTGGTCGAGCCTGGTGTTTTTGGTGATGCTCAGCGTATGGGCGGCGAATATCTTCAGCTCGGTCCACAGATTTTCTGTTCCATGATTTTTTGCACTTTAGGATGATGCAGGGCCAGAACCTAGCGATGACGACCGATAAAACCAGCATGAATGCAGGAAACCTGTTGCTCTTTGGGGTGAACCACAAGACCGCCCCGATCGAGTTGCGGGAACAGATCGCGATTCCTGCCGAGCGTCTCGCGGAGGCGACGCAGTCGCTCGCGCAGACTCCTGGCGTCCGCGAGGCGATGATCCTGTCCACCTGCAACCGGGTCGAGCTGGTCGTCTGCCACGAGGACCAACGCTCCGGACCTGATGGGTTTCTTCAACCAGTTCTTTGCGATAGATGATTCGGCGCTGCGTCCGCATGTGTATGAATACCGGGAACAGGATGCTGTGCGGCACCTCTTCCGCGTCGCTTCAAGCCTCGATTCAATGGTCGTCGGCGAGCCGCAAATCCTTGGGCAGGTGAAAGATGCTTACGCGATAGCCAAGTCTGTAGGCGGCGCCAAGAGCAGTATCGACAAACTGCTGCAAAATGCATTCAACGTCGCGAAACGAGTGAGGAATGAGACCGAGATTGGCAGTTCCTCGGTTTCGGTGGCATCGATTGCCGTCGATCTTGCGCAAAAGATATTCGGTTCGCTCGAGGGGAAGAAGGTCCTGCTGATCGGGGCCGGCGAGATGAGCGAGCTGGCAGCTCGACATCTTGTCGATCGCGGGGCGCGGTCGATCCTGGTGGCCAATCGAACGCTATGATCGAGCGGTACGGATCGCATCGGAGTTTGGGGGGCAAGTGGTCAGCTTCGATGACCTTTATAGCAGCGCTGACCAAGTCGACATTGTCATCACCTCGACGGGCTCGCCGCAGCCGATCTTTCGCCCCGAGCATGGAGCACAGTTCATCCACCGGCGCAGGAACCGGCCGATGTTCTTCATCGATATCGCGGTGCCGCGCGACGTCGATCCGGAGATGAATCGCGTCGAAGGAATTTTTCTGTACGACATCGACGATCTGCAATCGGTGGCTGCCGCGAACCAGACCGACCGCGCCAAAGAGGCCCTGGCCGCGGAGGCGATCATCAACGCCGAGGTCGAGCGCTACCAAAGGCAGCTCAGCGTTCTGGATGCGGTGCCGATTATTCGCAACTTGCAGCAGGCCGCCGAGACGATGCGGCAGTCCGAGTTGCGCAAGGCCGAAGCGGGCCGTCTGCGCGATCTTTCCGACGAGCAGTGGTCGGCGATCGATGCCCTCACCCGGGCGATGATGAACAAGTTTCTGCACCCAACGCTGCAGGCGATCAAGGCCGCGGCCGCCGAAGGTGATGCCGCAAAGCTTGAGTCGTACCGAGCTACCTTCGATCCGAGCAGGGCTGCGGCGTATATCAAGTCGCATCCCCTCAGCTCCGGTCTTTCCAGCGTTATCGAAGGCGCGACTTCGTCGGATGCCCCGGTCGAAGGCGTTACTCCGGAGCAAGATTCTTGATCCGGATTGGCTCGCGCGGTTCGCAGTTGGCGCTCTGGCAAGCCAATCACATAGCCGATGCGCTGCGTGCGCAGGGGCACGAAGTCGCGATCGAGATTATTCGGACCACTGGCGACCGGCTACAAGAGATCAAGTTTGCTGAAGTCGGAACCAAGGGGATGTTCACCAAGGAGATCGAAGAGGCGCTCTTTGACAAGCGCATCGATCTTGCGGTGCACAGCCTTAAGGACCTGCCAACCGAATTGGCTCCTGAGTTTGCGCTGGCCGCGATTCCGGAGCGAGCCGATCCCAGAGACGCCTTCGTTTCTGTTGAGTTCCACTCCTTCTTCGATCTGCCCGCCAGGGCGAAGGTCGGCAGCAGCAGCCCGCGGCGTCAGACACAGTTGCGTGTGCTGCGTTCCGATCTTGATTACATCGAATTTCGAGGCAACGTCGACACGCGGCTTCGAAAGCTCGAAGAGGGACAGGCGCAGGCGATAATCCTTGCGGCCAGCGGCCTCGACAGGCTTGGCAAGACGGAGTGGATTCGACAGCGCTTTGACGTAGACCATCTTTGCCCAGCAGCGGGGCAAGGGGCGCTGGCGATTGAGTGCAGAGCCGGTGATGACGAGACCCACCGGGCGATAGCATTTCTCGATCACGCCGATACTTGTTTCGCCGTCACCGCGGAGCGAGCTGCTCTCAACGCTCTCGGCGGGGGATGCCAGGTCCCAATCGGCATGTATTGCCGGCGTGAGGGCGAGGCATTTCGTATCAGCGGGGTGGTTGCCAGCCCGGAAAGCCACGAGCACGTTGCCGCCAGCACGACGGGATCGAACGCCGAACAGCTGGGCCGGGAGATTGCTGCGGCGCTGCTGAAGAACGGCGCTAACTCAATTCTCTTCGCGGGTAAGCTAGAGTCATGAGCGCCCAGTCGCCGCTTCCTCTGGCGGGCAAGCGGATTGTGGTGACCAGGGCGCGCAGCCAGGCGAGCTCACTCGTGGCGGCGCTGACAGAGCTCGGCGCCGAAGTGATCGAATTGCCCACCATTGAGATTGTGCCGCTTGAGTCCTACGACGCGCTGGACGAGGCTCTGCGGAATCTTGCCCACTATCAATGGCTGATCGTAACCAGCGCAAACACGGCCAGGGTTCTGGGCGAACGGCTTACGGCCTTGGAATTGGATCCAGCCGAATGTTGCGGATTGCGCAAGGTGGCCATCGGTTCGGCGACCGCTCGGGCAATGCTGGAACAAGGAATGCCCGCCGATATCGTGCCTAAGCAATATGTCGCCGAGTCGCTGGTCGCGGAGCTGGGCGATCAAGTGAGCGGAAGCCGAATGCTGTTGGCTCGCGCTGCGGTCGCTCGCGACGTCATCCCCGATGAGCTCTCGCGGCGCGGCGGGGTCGTGGATGTCGTCGATGCTTATCGGACGGTGATGCCGGATGGCGCAGTGGATCAACTGCGACAGGTGTTTTCTACCACTTCGCGATGGCCGGATGCGGTGACATTTACTAGTTCTTCGACTGTGAAGAATTTCTTTGCACTTTACCGAGCGGCGGGTTTCGAAGGAATTCCGCTAGGCAGATTGTCTCTTTGTCGATTGGGCCGATTACGAGTGAGACCTTGCGTGAGTTCCGCTGGGAGCCTTCTCGCGAGGCGGCGAAGCACGATGTGCAGGGATTGGTCGAGACGATGGCTCGCAACTTCGGGAAGCACGACTGTGGAGTCTAGTGTGGAGTACACTCGACATATGGCGACGGTACAGATCGTTCTCGACAAAGAACTCCTGCAGGCGGCGGACCAAGCCGCGCGCCGCACCAAACAGAATCGTTCCGCGCTGGTGCGAGACGCGCTCCGGCAGCACTTGCGCAGGCTGGAGATACTGGACCGGGAACAACGCGACCGCGAGGGTTATCTGCGGATTCCCCAAGACCTAACCGAAGCTAAGATGTGGGAAACGGTGTCGGCGTGGCCCGAGGAATAGCTCGCGGCGACGTCCGGCTTTGCCAATTTCCCCCGCCGGACAAAACGAGACCAGTAGTCGTGGTCACGCCGAACGACGCCATCGGCTACCTGGCCACCGTTACTGTTGCGCCGATCACCTCGACGATTCGCGGTGTGCCGTCGGAGGTTCTCCTCAGCGAGGAAGACGGGATGAAATCACCTTGCGCGGTGAACCTGCACAATGCGATCACTGTTGTGCAAAGCCGACTCGGAGGGCGGGTAGCGCGCTTGGGGCCAGAGCGGATGCGGGAGGTTTGCGCTGCTCTGCGATTTGCGCTTGGCTGCGATTTCAGGGAAGCTTGAGTTGAGCACGTCTACTTCTTCGGCCTGGTTTGCAACGATGGTTCGCCGGGATCGCTCGGCGGACTAAAGTTGCGGGTGTCGAAGACCTGGACAGCTGCGCCGGGAGGGCGAACCGCCAATTCCAGCGCGACACTGTTGGGTGGCCCTTGAAAATAAGCGATGCGGATTCGGTGCAAGCCTTGAGTCAAACGCACTTGTCCCGCCCTGATTTGGCCTCCCTGATCGAGACCGTCATTGTCGATGATGACGGCTTCATCGATGTACAGTTTTGCTCCGTCGTCGGAGCGAAGGAAAAATTGGAAGCTCCCCGCCTTCCTGATCCAGAAAGTGCCGCGGTAGTCGATCCCGAACCAAGTATCGCGCTTGATCGGTCCCGGGTATTCCTCGCGGTATACCTGCGGCTTGATTTGCAAGGTATAGGTGTAAAGGTCGCCGACCGAATTGAATGATTCGTAATCGGGAAGCTTTTCTATATAAGGCAGGCGATAGACCTTTCCGTGAAGAGAGCCGGGAAGAGGCGCCGTTGTTCCAAAGATCGTAACCGCAGGTTTGGCTTGACCCGGCACATGATCTTGCAGCACTCCCGTGAAGGGCACGTAAGTGCTTGCGGCGCAGATCAGTATTTCGGCACACCATCGTTTTTTCATGCGCTCCGCCAACAAGGGCGCTAGTGCGTGCTCCAGGTCTTATCCGAAGAATTGCAAACTTTTTCCAGCGTGCAATCCACGCATCGCGGTTTTCGAGCGATGCAAATGTTCCTTCCGTGATGGATGAGTTCGTGCGAAAACGCGATCCAGTGGTCTTGCGGAATGATCTGCATTAAATCCTGTTCGACCTTCTCTGGAGTTGTCTCGCTGGTTAACTCAAGCCGTCGAGAAAGGCGCAGAACGTGGGTGTCGACGACGACGCCGACCGCCAGTTTGTAGGCGACGCCGAGGACGACATTTGCCGTCTTCCGTGCAGCTCCGGGGACGGTCAAGAGCTCTTCCATCTTGCGCGGGACTTTGCCATTGAAGTCAGCGATGATCTTCTTCGCTGCCCCTTGGATCGACTTCGCTTTGTTGTTGTAAAAGCCGGTGGTACGGATGATCTCCTTGATCTCATCGATCGGCGCAGCGGCGAGATCGGCGGGTGTGGGGAAGCGCTTGAAGAGGACGGGAGTCACGATGTTCACGCGAGCGTCGGTGCATTGTGCGGAGAGGATGGTCGCGACGAGCAATTGCCAGGCGTCTTTGTGGATGAGGGCGCATTCGGCATTTGGATAAGCGGCAGCGAGCAGGTCGAGGATTTCCTCGATTCGCTTGGGAGAGCGCGCTTGATTGCGGGCGGCTGCGCTCGGCCGGCGCAACTTTGCGGTACTATTTGCGACGGGCTTGGCCGGACCTAATTTCTTGACGGACTTGGTTGCGGCTTTCTTCGAGACGGCTTTTGTTGGCATATGGGTGAGAAATTACTCCGTCGCAATCGTAGCAAAGAGCCAGACTCGCGCCTTAGTGGCCCTGGGAGTTGATATGCTGTAGATAGACCTGCATGACAGAAAAAATCCTTCCTGTTGTGGTCGGCTTCATTGTCGCCACTATCTCCGCGTCTGGCTATGCTGGCGTCGCCTTGCTCATGGCGATTGAGTCGGCTTGCATCCCGTTGCCTTCGGAAGTGATCATGCCCTTCGCCGGCTACCTGGTCTCGACTGGGCGCTTCAACCTCTTTCTGGTCGCGACGGCGGGTGCGATTGGTTGCAATTTGGGTTCGATCGTCGCGTATTGGATTGGCGCGTGGGCGGGGCGCCCGTTCGTTGAGCGCTTTGGCAGGTTTGTCTTGATCGATGTGCATGACCTGGACCGTGCGACGCGCTTCTTTGAGAAATATGGATCGATCACGGTGCTCATTGGCAGGTTGCTCCCGGTCGTTCGCACATTTGTTGCGCTGCCGGCTGGGATTGCGCGAATGTCCCAGCTGCGGTTCCACATCTACACCTTTGTTGGCTCCTGGCCGTGGTGCTTTGTGCTGGCGTATGTCGGCAAGAAGCTGGGCGAACAGTGGGACTCGAATCCAGCGTTCAAAGAAGCATTCCATCGCTTCCACCTGGCGGTGGAGCTCGCGTTGCTGGCTGGCATCGTGTGGTTTCTCTGGACGCATCTTAACCGGAAACGAGTCAGCGAGGCCTAGGCCCAGTTCTGGCGAGCCCCGCAAAGCTACCGTTAAGCCATACTTTGCCGCGATTCGGCTGGGGCGGTTTGCACTTCGCCCCGGAAAAGGTTGAGACTAAGACGTTTGGATTTTGTATTTCCATTTCTGCAATCGCAGAGTATCGAGAGGACGGAAGCATAGCAATGCCAACATCGAAGGACAACAACTATGAGGCCGAGGGCAGCGGTCAGCCCGGCGCTCATGCATCGCAGATTCAGCCCGCCAAGGGCAAGCTCGGAGTGATGGTCGTCGGCCTGGGCGCCGTCGCGACCACACTGATCGCCGGAGTCGAGGCGGTGCGCAAGGGCCTGGCCAAGCCGGTCGGCTCGCTCACGCAGATGGGCACCATTCGTCTCGGCAAACGCACCGAGGGCAACACTCCGCTGATCAAGGATTTTGTGCCGCTAGCAGACTTGAACGATATCGTCTTCACTGGTTGGGACATTTTTGACGACAACGTCTACGAAGCTGCGGCCCACGCCAAGGTGCTCGAAAAGGAGCAGCTGGAACAGATTCGTCCGTATCTCGAATCGATCAAGCCGCTGCCCGCCGTCTTTGACCAGTATTACGTGAAGCGCCTGAACGGCACCAATATCAAGACCGGCAAGAACAAGATGGACCTCGCCAACCAGATTCGCGCCGACATCCAGGCGTTCAAGAAGACGGTCAGCCGCGTAGTCATCATCTGGTGCGGATCGACAGAGATTTTCCTGGAGCCGGCTCCGGTGCACGATACCGTTGCCTCATTTGAGAAGGGTCTGGAAGAGAACGACATCAACATTGCGCCTTCGATGATCTATGCCTATGCGGCGATGAAGGAGAGCGTCCCGTTTGCCAACGGCGCGCCGAACCTTACCGTCGATCTCCCGTTCCTGCAGGAGCTGTCGAAGGCGAATTATGCGCCGATCTGCGGCAAGGACTTCAAGACCGGCCAGACGTTCATCAAGACCGTACTTGCTCCGGCTTTCAAAGCCAGGATGCTGGGCGTTTCAGGGTGGTACTCGACCAACATCCTGGGTAATCGGGATGGCGAGGTGCTCGACGATCCGGAGTCGTTCAAGACCAAAGAAGAATCGAAGTTGGGCGCACTGGATTTCATTCTTCAGCCGGATCTCTACCCCGATCTTTATAAGGACCTGTATCACAAAGTGAGGATTAACTATTACCCGCCGCGTGGTGATAACAAAGAAGGTTGGGACAATATCGATATCTTCGGATGGCTTGGCTATCCGATGCAGATCAAGGTCGATTTCCTGTGCCGCGATTCGATTCTCGCCGCGCCGATCGCGCTTGATCTGGTGCTCTTCCTTGACCTCGCGAAGCGGACGACTGGCCTCTGCGGCATTGGAATTCAGGAGTGGCTGAGCTTCTACTTCAAGGCGCCGATGACTGCTCCGGGGCTTTATCCCGAGCATGATTTGTTCATTCAGTCGATGAAGCTGAAGAACACGCTGCGGCACATTATGGGCGAGGAATTGATCACCCATCTTGGGCTTGAGTATTACGACTGAGTGGCTGACCAAAACAGCCGGGAAAAGGCGACCTAATGCGGTCGCCTTTTGCTTTTTAGAACGGCGTCAGGCTGAAGTCTACGGGGAGGGTTCGACCTTCGTCGCTGCTCTGCCTGGCGAGTTCGATGATGCGCGCCGTACGCCAGGCGTCCGCACCGGGGACGGCTATCCGTTCCACACCGAGGATCGCGTCTCGAACATTGGCGTAGTAGTCGCGATAATCCCCTGGCTCGGTGCGGATGCGTTTCTCGCTCCCGTCGGCCAGCTTCAGCAGCCCCCAATCGGCTTCCAGTTCTTCGCCCCAGGCGGGCGAACCGATGACGCCGCCGGCCTTAATCGCGTCTTCCTGAGGGTCGATTCCGAACTTTACGAAGCTTCCCATTGTTCCGTGCAGGGTGAAGCGTGGGCCGGCGATTGCCGCGGTCATGGTGGAGCGTAGGAACACGGCTAAGTTCTTTTCGGTTTCGCCAATGTAGTGGAGGTGGATATCGAAGGCGTCGTCGTTGAGCGCGTGGTCGCGATCGGTGCGAACGCTTGCGGTGATCGTTTCAGGTACGCCGAAGAGATGCAGCGCCTGGTCGATGATGTGGGTGCCCAGGTCATAAAGCTGCCCTCCGCCGTAGAGGCCGCTTTCTTTCCACGTGCCCAGGCGCAGTTGCTGACGGAAGCGGTCGTAGTGAGACTCGAAGACGACGAGGCGACCCAGCACTCCGCTTTTGAGGATGTTGCGCACGGTCTTGAAATCGCCGTCCCAGCGCCGATTCTGGAAGGCGGAGAGAACCAGCTTCCGCTCGTTCGCGATGGCAATCAGCTCCGCGGCCTCGGCCGAGGTTAGCGCAAAGGGTTTGTCGATGACCGTATGCTTGCCGGCAAGCAGGCATTGCCTGCCGATTTCAAAATGGGTTTGGTTGGAGGTAGTGACCGAAACCAGCTGGAGGCTGTTGTCGGCCAGCATGTCCTCCACCGAGCGATGGATCGTCGCCTCGGGGTAAGCCTGGGCAGCCTCGTCACCTTTGCGTTGGACGATGGCGGCGAGTTCAAGGCCGGGGACAGCGGAGATGAAGGCGGTATGGAACGTCCGGCCACCGTTGCCGAAGCCGATTACCGCAGCGCGAATAGATTCAGTCATGACTTCAAGGTAATGCAAGGGACGTGAAGTGGGGAACTGGCGCGGAAACCGGGCGTAGGGCGGCGGTGCTTAGCCCGCGAACGCGAGCGCCGGTATGCCGCGCCATTCCTCATGCGTAGGATGTGACAGCCTTCATATTCCTGCTCCCGCGCTCGGCGGTGATTTTGTCGACGTAGCCGCTCTCCGCGAGGGCGAGCAACGGATCTTCCGGAAGGCCGCGCGAGCGACGCCACTCGCGAACCAGGGGCCGCACGTCCGTCCAGAAAGCGGAGCGAAAACACTCTTCCGCTTCGACCAGGCGGCATTCGCTCTGAAGCGCTTCGAGCTGCTCCAAGTCGACTAAAGCGGCCTTGGCATAGAGTTCTTCCGCAGTTGCGACGGTCTGCACCATCGCCTCCATTTTGCCTTTGAGGTTATGGCTCTGGTCGATCATGAAGGCGATGTCGAGACCGGCCCCGCTGCTGTCGGCAGTTGCCTGGTAGCTGAGGATTTCATGGAAGATCCGAAAGACCTGATAGGGGTCGATCGAGCCGAGGGTGAGGTCGTCGTCGGCGTATCGGCGGTCGTTGAAGTGGAAGCCCCCCAGCAGCTTCGTATGCAGCAGCCAGGCGACGATCTGCTCGATATTCTGCGCCTGGTAATGGTGGCCGGTATCGACGAGCACATAGCCCTGTGGGCCGGCGGAACGAGCCAGTTCCAACGCCATGCCCCAGTCGGCGATATCGGTGTGATAGAACGCGGGCTCGAAGGGTTTGTATTCGATGAGCAGGCGCTGTGTGGGCGCTAGGGCGGCATGAACCCGGCTGAAGGCCTCCTGCATCCACGCGATGCGTTTGCGAATGCTCTGCGTGCCCGGATAGTTGGAGCCGTCGGAAACCCAGGGCGAGATGTCACGGGAATCGAGCTGTCTGGCGATATCGACGCAGTCCAGCATGTGCCGGGTAGCTTTTTCGCGCACCGCCGGGTCCGGACTGCAGATCGAGCCGAATTTGTAGGTCTGATCCTGAAAAAGATTGGGATTGATAGAGCCAGCGCGAATGCCATGCTTTCGCTCCAGTTGCTGAATCGTGGCGACATCGGAGGTCCCCGATGGGAGATCCCATTCGACGTGGAGAGCGAGGGTAGGATTGACGCCGGTAAGTGCGTTGACCTGAGCGGCGTCGGCAAATTTTTCCTCTATCGTTGTCGCGGCCGAAGGCTGGAGGAACTTGCCGAAACGAGTCCCGGTATTGGCAAAACCCCAGGAGGGGATTTCGATGGCAAAATGATCGAGCGCTTTCGCGATTCGCTCAGCGGGTTGATAGTGGTGGCCCATCCGTGCCCTCGTTTCGGTTAATCGCGAAACTCATTCAGTGAACTAACTACCTATTGAAACTTCGTTGCCGATAATAGCAGAAAAGGCCATTAGCTAGGAACCACTTTGTTTGTGAGGCAGAGATGATTAGCCGGCGGGGTGCGGCCCGGAGCTGGGTTCAATAGATATTTTGTTTCTCGTTGTTAGCGCCGCCTCCGCTATGATGAATCGTCACAGGAAACCGTCGTTCAGGAGAAGCGTCTTGGGTTTCAATCCGGTCTTGGGAGTCTTTTACCACTGGCTTGGTGGCCTGGCGTCTGCCAGTTGCTATCTGCCGTTCCGCGGAATCAAACGGTGGTCATGGGAGACCTACTGGCTGGTTCAGGGGACTTTCAGCTGGATCCTGGCGCCGACGTTGATCGCCGGCCTCCTGGTGCCGAATATCTCCGCCATCCTGCATGCCGCGCCCGCCTCCAGTGTCTTCTACGCATATTTCTGGGGTTGCATGTGGGGCGTAGGCGGACTTACTTGCGGACTCTCGATTCGCTATCTGGGTTTTGCACTCGGCTATCCGATCGTGCTCGGCCTGTGCACGGTTTTCGGCACCCTGATGCCCCCGGTCTTCAGCGGAACGATGGGCGAGATTCTTCGCGAGAACTCCGGTCACGTAATTCTGCTGGGACTTGGCGTGTGCGTTGTCGGAATATTGTTCAGCGGATTCGCCGGGCGCTCCAAGGAAAACGAGCTGACCGAGAGCGAAAAACAGGAGACCGTGCGGGAGTTCCATTATGGAAAAGGCCTGGCGGTAGCGATCTTGTCTGGGATCATGAGCGCTTGCTTCGCCTATGGATTGGCGGCGGGCAAGCCCATCGGAGAGATTGCCAAGGGTGAACTGCTGGCCCACGGCGACTCGGACATCTGGCAGAACCTGCCGGTGCTCATCGTGGTGATGCTGGGCGGCTTTACGACGAACTTTATCTGGTGCGTCATCCTGCTCGTGCGGAACCGCTCGGCAAGCCAGTATCTGGGCCAGCCGGCCCGCGAGCTGGGCCAGAACATTCTCGTAACCAAGGCTTCAACGCCCGTCCTTGGTGAGGCGGGCTTCGATTTCCACCTGGCGCCGAGGCTGGCGGGGAGCGTAATGCTCTTGAACTATGCCTTTGCCGCGCTGGCCGGAATCATCTGGTACTTCCAGTTTTTTTTCTACAGTATGGGCCAGACAAAAATGGGGAAGTACGATTTTTCCAGCTGGACTCTGCATATGGCCAGCATCATGATCTTCGCGACCATCATTGGTATCTTCCTCAAGGAGTGGCGGGGCACAAGCCCGCGCACGCGCGGGCTGGTTGCGGGTGGCCTCTTGTTCCTGGTGTTGTCGACGGTCGTGGTGGGCTACGGGAATTATATGAAGGGTCGGGAAGACAGTTCCCAAAGCGCGCCTTCGGCGGCCCAGGACCGGCAAGAACCAGATCGCTCATCCATTGCAAATTTGCTGTTGACTGGCGCGCTTTTGTAATAGAGTTTCCAGTTGAACCTTGCGATGGTTATCGGGGATGTTTCAGAAAAAATTTTGTATGAACCCGTTTGCCTGTACTCAGCGTCACAGTAGTTTAGAACGAATGTGATAACGTCTTGGCATCGGACTCTGACGGAGTTGAAGGCCCACTGCGCTTTTCGGCATACTGATTTGCCACATCGGAACGGGGGATAGAGGCTGTTATGGCTTTGGCGATCTGGAGAATGCCGGCGATTTTGCTGCACTTATCGGGACGCTCTATGGCCGTTCTAGCCAGCCGTTGGTCTCCTACGGATATCTTCGATCCCGCCGCAACTCCTGCGCACCTGATCTTCGGCAATGCGATGTTTGTTCTCGGTCTTACCGGAGGCATATTCCTGTTCGTGGGCGGCCTGATGCTCTGGGTCGTCATTCGTTACCGGAGCCGTCCATCGGATGACAACACCGAGCCGATTCAAATCTATGGCAGCAACCAGATTGAGCTTTCATGGACGGTCATCCCGATTCTGCTGGTCTTCATGCTCTTTCTGACCACGGCGCGGGTGATCCTGGCGACAGAAAGCATTCCCAAGCCGGCCGGGGCGCTGGATGTGATCGTGATTGGTCATCAGTTTTGGTGGGAATATCGCTATCCTTCGCTCGGAATCGTGACCGCCAATGAGTTGCATATTCCGGTAAGCGATCCTGCGCACCCGACGCCGGTGTATCTGAAGATGTCGTCGGCCGACACCGACCATAGCTATTGGGTACCTCGTCTGGCCGGTAAAATGGACCTGATTCCGAACCGTGTCAACACAATGTGGATGGATCCCCAGACTCCCGGGCTCTATCTCGGCCAGTGCGCCCAATATTGCGGAACTCAACACGCGAAGATGCTGCTGCGCGTTTATGCTGATACGCCTGCGGATTTTGCCGCGTGGGTTAAGAAAGAACAGGTTCCTTCCGCAGCGTCTGAAACCCTCACGCCGGAGCAGCTGGCAGGGAAGTCGGTCTTCGAACACAACGCATGTATGAACTGCCACACAATCGCGGGAACCGGGGCGAAAGGGACCTTCGGCCCCGACCTGACCCACATGGCCAGCCGCGACACGCTGGCCGCGGGGGCGTTTAACTACACTCCCGAGAACCTGAAACAGTGGATCAACGATCCCGACTCGCTGAAGCCTGGATCATTGATGCCCCCGATGCACCTGGACGAGAAAGATTTGAACGCGGTGACCGCGTATCTGACCACGCTGAAATAGAGTTCCGGCGGGAAAGGAGAAGAGCTATGGCAACGACGACCGCAATCGACTTGACCGCGCAGACTAAGCCCAAGCGTCTGTTTTTGCAGACAGTGCACGATTGGCTAACCACCTGCGATCACAAGAAGCTAGGCATTATGTACATCGTCTATGCGCTGTTCTTCCTGGTGGTTGCTGGACTGATGGCGGTGCTGATGCGCATCCAACTGGCCATCCCGCACAACCACTTCGTATCTCCGCAGGTCTTCAATCGGTTCTTCACCATGCACGGCACCACCATGGTGTTCTTTGTCGGTATGCCGGTTCTTTTGGGGTTTGGCAACTACCTGATCCCGCTGATGATTGGCGCCCGCGATATGGCTTTTCCCCGTCTTAATGCCTTTTCCTTTTGGATATCGGCGTTTGGCGGCATCCTGCTCTATTTCAGTTATCTGGGTGGCGACGGGCTGTATGGCATGGGCTCGGCTCCGGATGTCGGCTGGTTCGCTTATGCTCCGCTGACCGCCAAAGTATTTTCGCCGGGCCATAGCACTGACTACTGGACATTCGCAATCTTGCTGAGCGGCATCGGTTCGACCGGAACCGCGGTCAATATTGTGGCCACGATTCTTAGCATGCGTTGCAAGGGCATGACGATGAGCCGTCTGCCGTTGCTTCCCTGGCTTTATCTCGTCGTCAGCTTCCTGATCTTTCTCGCTGTGAGCCCGCTGACGGCAGCGCAAGTCATGCTCACCTTCGACCGCTATCTGGGCGCACATTTCTTCGACACCCAGGCGGGTGGATCAGCAGTCCTGTGGATGCACTTCTTCTGGATATTCGGTCATCCCGAGGTTTACGTCCTGGTGCTGCCCGCATTCGCTTTTGTGAACGAGATCATTCCCGTCTTCTCTCGCAAAGCGATGTTCGGATATTCGGCGATGGTGTCGGCGAGCGTAGCGATCGGCTTCATCAGCCTCAGTGTGTGGGCGCACCATATGTTTACGGTCGGACTTGGTCCCGAAGGGAATATCTTCTTCACGGTTTCGACCATGATTATCTCGGTGCCCACCGGGATCAAGATATTCAACTGGATTGCAACCATGTGGGGCGGCAAGATCATTTTCAAGACACCCATGCTCTTCTGCACAGGATTTCTTTTCCAATTTATGATCGCCGGCTTGACCGGGATCATGCTCTCGGCGGCGCCGTTCACCTGGCAGCTCGGAAACTCGTACTTTGTCGTGGCGCATTTCCATTACGTTCTGGTCGGGGCAATCATCTTTGCTCTCTTCGGTGCCTTCTACTATTGGTATCCAAAGATAACCGGGCGAATGCTGAACGAGACGCTTGGCCATTGGCACTTCTGGCTGTTCGTGCTTGGCTTTCATCTCACCTTCGATTTCATGCATATCCCCGGATTGTTGGGCATGCCGCGCCGCATTTATACCTACGAACCCGGTCGCGGCTGGGACGTTTGGAACCTGATCGTCAGCGTAGGCGGCATCATTCAGGCCATCGCTACGGTTATCTTCGTTGTCAACCTGGTTTGGTCATACTATCGCGGCAAGGTTGCGGGGGCCGATCCGTGGGACGCCTGGACGCTGGAGTGGTCGACGAGTTCGCCGCCGCCGGATTACAACTTCGCCATTGAACCATCGGTGAGCAGCCGCCGCCCGCTGTGGGACCTGAAGCATCCTGAAGACGTGGACACCGACTATGAATAAGCCATATAGCCAGGCACAAAGCTGCGGGAGGTCTCGATGAGCGCGATTCCGGTCACGCCCGAAATCAGCGAGGCGCCGTGGAAGCTGCCCAGCAAGGGCATGGTAGGCATGGCCTGCCTGATTACCGCTGAGTCCGCGATCTTCATCATCTTCGTAGTCGCGTATCTCTACTACATCGGCAAGAGCCTCAGCGGGCCTACGCCGAAGGAGGTACTCGACCTTCCAATCGTGGCTACCATCTGTTTGCTATCCAGCAGCTTTACCGCGCATGCCGCGGTCTCCGCGCTGAGAAAGAGCAAGGTAAGCGCCTGCGCCACGTGGCTTGGAACCACGATTTTGCTGGGTGTGATCTTTCTTGTTTACACGGGCATGGAGTGGTACAAGCTGATCTACCATGACGGCCTGACGATTAAGACAAACCTCTTCGGCACAACTTTTTACTCGCTGGTCGGGCTGCATGCCACTCACGTCGTAGTGGGACTCATCATGCTCACCATCGCGCTGATAGCGGCGCTGCGAAAGGCGATGAACGAGCATCATGCAGAGAGGCTCGACGTCCTCTCGATTTACTGGCATTTTGTCGACGCGGTGTGGGTGATTGTCTTCACCGTGGTTTACGTGTTGGGACGTTGAAAGACAAAGGTTGTAGAAAGGGCAGCGATGGGGCATAACCACACAGGGAATCACGGAGAGACCGAAGGTTTCGTCAATCTACCGACGCCGACGATCTGGCCGTTCGTCCTTGCCTTTGGCATCTCGCTGGCAATCACCGGCCTGGTTACGCATTGGGTCATTAGCCTTCTCGGCATATGCCTGATCCTGCCGGCGGTGGTCGGCTGGTTTTGTCAAGTACTGCCCCACGAGCAGCATGAGCCAGTCGCAGTGTCAACCGAGATCGTCACGATATCGAGCGACCGAATTGCCAGTGTTCGTCACCAAGTTGCCACGGGACGTCGCGAGCTCGAACCGCTGGAGAATTACAGCGTTTGGATTGGCGTGAAAGGCGGACTCGCAGGCGGCGTGGCGATGACCATCCCTGCGGCGATCTTCGGTCTGCTGAAGTACCACAGCGTTTGGTTCCCCATTAACCTGCTCGCTGCTGGGGGATTTGTGAGCTGGGCGACGGAGAGCGATGCCTTCCTCGCAAAGTTCCACCTTGAAGGTCTGCTGGCTGCGTCGGCTATTCATATCTTCACTTCACTGCTGGTCGGGCTTCTCTATGGGGCAATGCTGCCCATGTTTCCGCGGCGGCCGATCATTACCTGCGGGTTCATCGCGCCATTTCTCTGGACGGGCATTCTCTATACTTCGCTGGGAGTGCTCAGCCCTATCCTTGATCAGCGAATCAGCTGGGGATGGTTTTTCATCTCCCAGGTCGCTTTCGGCCTGGTGGCCGGATTTGTGGTCAACCTGCAAGTGAAGGTGCGTTCGGAGCAGTTCCGAGCTTTGCCGTTCGCTGTTCGCGCCGGCTTGCATACCGACCAGAGCATGGAGATCGAGGAAATGGGCAAGAAGGAAGACCCTCGATGAGGACAGGAAGGCTACTCGTCGCGTTCCTGTCCGGCGCCGCGCTGGCGGGCCTGGGCTGCAATAATTCGCCCGGGAAACCCGGCCCCGAACCGGAGGTTCTGCGCCCCGACCAGGTGCTGGACTTCGCTACGCTCTACAAGCAGAACTGCATCGCCTGCCACGGCGATGGCCACGAACCCGGCGCGGCCCTGTTTCTTGCGAACCCTGTCTATCTGGCGGTAGCGGGTGAGGAAAATTTGAAGAACGTGATCGGTAACGGTGTGCCCGGAAAGCTTATGCCCGCCTTCGCGCAAAGTGCGGGCGGCATGCTCACCGATCAGCAGGTGGATATCCTCGCCAAAGGCTTGATCAGCGGCTGGGGCAAACCGGGGGTTCTTAATAATTTTAATCCGCCCACTTACAAGGCGATGCTACATCCCGATCCCGCAGCCGGACAAAAGGTATTCACGACCTATTGTGCTGAGTGCCATGGCGACACTGGCGGGGGCACAGATGACGTCAAAGGCGCGCTCGTCGATGCATCGTTCCTCGCGCTGATCAGCGACCAGAACCTGCGCAGCATTGTTATCTCGGGTATGAACCCGGACATGCCTAATTTTCATGATCATGAAGGTCATCCTCCCTTGACGGATCAGAATGTGACCGACGTGGTCGCGTGGCTGGCTTCCCATCGGGCCTCCGCCGTCAATACATCGCCCGCGCAAGTTTCCGGATCCACCGCATCTCATGCGCCCTCGTCCATGGCGAAGCCCAGACCCTCTGCCGCAACCCAGGAGCTGAACCGATGACCACGACGGCATTGCCCTCCGACCCACCCATGCCCGAAGAACAATTGCCTCAACACAAGCCAGAGGAAGTGTCCCGGCGCAGGTTCCTCTTTAAGCTATCGATCGCAGCGAACAGCATCGTCGGCGCGGTCTTCGCCGTGCCTATCCTCGGCTACTTACTCGGTCCGGTGATGAAAAAAGAGAAGGCCGCCGAGTTCTGGGTCGGACTTGGTGCAGTCGACCAATTTCCCGAGGGAGAGACCCGGCTCGCCAACTTCCGTGACCCCTCCACGTCGCCTTCCGACGGCCAGACCGCCGACTTGCCCTGCTGGGTAAGGCGCATCGCTGGAAACCAGTTCCAGGTATTCGCTATCAATTGCGCTCATCTCGGCTGCCCGGTTCGCTGGTTCTCGCAGTCGAAGCTTTTCATGTGTCCATGCCATGGCGGAGCCTACTATCAGGACGGTTCTCGCGCCTCTGGTCCTCCGGAGCGTGGCCTGTTTGAGTATGAATACAAGATTGAGGCAAACAACCTGATCGTCAAGGTCGGCGATCTGCCGACGGTGGCCCGGCCCGGAACCAAACAAGTCGCGGGCTGCGCAGGCGCCCCAGCTCCGGCAAGCGCCGCTCCGCTGGTGCAAATTGGCGAAGTTCAATCCAGCGGAAACAGCAAGGAAGGAGCCGAAAAATGGCCAGCCTGAAGCAGGGCGCAATCGGCGTCTATAACTGGCTCGAACACCGTCTCGGCCTCTTCAAGCCAACCATGGAAGCGGCTGCGCATCCGATCCCGGTCAAGTCGGAGAGCTGGTTGTATGTCTTCGGCAGCGCGGCGACCATCCTCTTAGGGCTGCAGGTGGTGACCGGTATCCTGCTTGCACTTGTGTATACTCCGTCGGCCAATGAGGCCTGGAAGACCCTGCATTTCCTCAACAATGACATCCCGCTGGGATGGTTCCTGCGCGCCATTCATGGTTGGGGCTCCAACTTCATGGTTGCGATCGTCCTGATCCACATGTGTCAGGTTTTCCTGTTCGGGGCCTACAAATTTCCCCGCGAACTCACCTGGATTATCGGGGTTTTTCTGCTGCTGCTTACCCTGGGTATGGCCTTCACCGGGCAAGTGCTGCGTTTTGACCAGGACGCTTACTGGGGGCTCGGTATCGGCGCGTCGATTACCAGCCGAATTCCGTTTATAGGTGGGCCGGCGGTAAGCCTGTTGCTCGGTGGACCGATCATCGGCGGGGCTACGTTATCTCGCTTTTTTGCTCTGCATGTCTTTGTGATTCCCGGCATTCTGCTCGCAGGAGTAGGGGTGCACGTCTGGATGGTTCTTCACCTCGGAATCAATGAATGGCCGATGCCTGGCCGCATCGTTCGCAAGGCCACCTATGAACGGGAATATCACCAGCAGACCGCAAAGGAGGGCATCCCGTTCGTTCCCGATGGCGCGTGGAAGGACGGCTGTTTTGCCGCCATTATCATCCTCTCTGGTCGTTGCCTGCGCACTCTTCTTTGGCCCGATCGGCCCCTCGGGTCAACCTGATCCGAGGATTATCGAGACGGCGCCCAAGCCTGACTTTTTCTTTCTCTGGATTTACGCGGTGCTCGCCTATCTTCCGCCCAGCATCGAGACACCGATCATGTTCATTGTCCCGACGCTGGTCATCGGTGGAATGCTTTTGCTGCCGCTGGTCTTTGGCGAGGGGGAGAAGCATTGGTCACGCCGTCCAGTCGCGGTGCTGACGCTCGCAGTCGTCGCAGTGAGCCTTGGAGTCTTCACTCGCCTCGGCACCTACACGCCCTGGAGCCCGATCATGGACGCGTGGACGGCTGACTCCATCCCCGCTCGCTATCTCCACGACCGGACGCCGCTCGAACGCGAGGGGGCAATCGTCTTCCAGAATAAGCAGTGCCGCAACTGCCACTCGATTGGTGGCGAGGGTGGACTGCGTGGCCCGGCCCTCGATGCTGTCGCCGCACACATGACTTACGATCAACTCGTCCGCCAGGTCGTTCAGGGCGGCGGCAATATGCCCGCCTACGGCAACGCCCTGAATGCCGACGAAACAACCGCGTTGGTTGGCTTCCTCAGCACGCTGCGCGGCAACGACTTGAATCCGGCTATCGATGCGTCACAGAAGCTTACGCACACATCGCATTTAGAAACTCCGCCACCTCCAGCGCATTCTTCGGGATCATCCGAATAGAGTGACGCAGATATGCAGCCCGCGGAGGCCATGTCCATGACCTCCGCTAGCGACTTCATCTTTGCGGAGTGGTCGCCACCGTGGTTCCTCACCGCAAGTATCGTCGTCACGGCGGCAATTTACCTGCGCGGCTGGAGAGCGATTCGCCGCACGCGCCCAATACTCTTCCCAACTTGGCGGCTCGCCGTCTTCCTGACCGGTCTGGGCACTCTTTGGCTTGCCCTCGCTTCGCCTCTCGATGGTTTCGCTGACGCTTTGCTGAGCGCTCACATGGTGCAGCACCTGCTGCTGATGTCCGCGGTACCACCGCTCATCTTGCTGGGCCTCCCGGTGGTGCCGCTACTGCGAGGACTGCCCCGGCCATTCGTTCGCACCGTTCTCGGTCCGCTCTTCAGCTCCAAGTCGCTATTGGGCCTGGGGAGATTTCTCACCAAGCCGGTCGTCACCTGGCTGGCGATGAATATTACCTTCCTGCTCTGGCACACTCCGGCAGCGTACGATTATGCGCTTTGGAACGAGCCGTGGCATCGGCTCGAACATATCTGCTTTCTCACCACATCGCTACTCTTCTGGTGGCCTGTGATCCAACCCTGGCCAGCCAAGCACCATAACTTCGGTTGGGGAATGTTGCTTTACCTGATCACGGCAGACTTCGTAAACACCGCGCTGTCGGCTTTCCTGGCCTTCTGTGACCGCCCGGTTTACAGCTATTATCTAAGCCGTCCCAATCCCTTCCATGTCGATCCGGTCGCCGACCAAGCGGCCGGAGCCGTGATCATGTGGGTATTAGGGTCGGTGGTCTTTCTGATTCCGGCGGTGGTGATAACAACAAGGCTGCTCCAGGGGGGGAGCACCGGTCCGGCGCATTCCCGACGCAAGGACAGGCCCGTCATGCGCTAAGGTTGAACGAAACGGGCCGGCGAAGGCTCACGCTTGGCGAGGCGTCTATCCTGGACAACATGACCTCGCGGACCCGGTCCTTCGCCGTCGAGACGCTGATCAGCGTTGTCATCAACACCGCCCTGAGTATGTTCTTCGTGATTCTGGCGTTTCACGGCCAATCGAGGATCCCACTTGGCGGCAGGCACGGGCTCGTTTTGGACATGGCTCCGCAGACCTTCATGGTGTCCTCATGTCGTGCCTGGTTCCCGGGTTGCTCGCTCGCCGACGCCTGTTGGCGGGAACTCTTTCGTGGCAAGCAACGGAGCGAAAACCAACGGCCGGCAGCGTCTGGCTTGCAGCCGGAATCCTGGCGGTCGTTGGAACCGGCGTGGTGGTCGGCATCTCCTCGATTGCTCTGCCGCGCCTAATTCCGCAAGGCATCAGCTTTGCTCCGCTCTTAATCGGCAAGGCCCTCTTCGGCATGCTCCTGGCGGCCATCGTAACTCCGTGGGCAATCGAGAGGGTACTCCGCTGAGGTGTTCCCAAATCGTAGCTAATCGGCGCGTGTCGGCAGGCGACTTCTTTCTGCATTTAGCTCCGAATGACGCGCGGCGCCGGCCTGCAACAGAGTTACGGCGCCTGCCGCGGGAATTCCGAGCCGCAGGAACGTTCGGCGTGGCGTATTGATGAGGAACTCCTCGTGGGCCGGTTAGGTAAGCCTGGCGTAACTTCCAAGCCGGCCGAAAGCTTCTTTTCTGCAGTCCGGTGCGGACTGCGGTATCGCAACGGCTATCCAGGGCTTCGTTGTGTCGCGGACCTTCATCTGCCATTGGAGCAGCGTATCTTCGCCACGCTTGAGCGTTACCTGTTTTTCGGCGTCGGCCCCTTCCAGGTTGAACAGCTTGAGAGCCATGCGTTGCAAGCCATAGCCGCGCAACGTTGCCTCGATCTTCACCGTATTGTCGCCGTTTGCAACGGCTTTCAGAGATAGATCGACGGCGTGTTCGGGATCGAGCGATAGCCTATAGGTTCGGCCGCCCACCAGTTCAAGCTGCCACTCAAATCCTTCGGACGCGGCCGAATAGCGACCTGGAGGGATAGTGCGATCGAATCTTCCAGCGGCGAGCGGAATCGTCTCTCCGGTGCGAAGCTCGCGAAGCAGAGTCGGCGCGGCGGTGCGACCCTGAAAGCGGCCGGGACTGCCGAAGCCATGGAGCCTTCCCCGCAATAATATTCGGAGTAGATCAGCAGGGCTGCATACCAATTGATCCAGTCCGGCTCGTCGGGGAACGCGTCACAGAGGACTTTCAGTGCGAGCCAGCCTGAGTCGTCGGAACCGCCATAAACCTCACGCTGAATCTGAGTGCGTCCGGCGTCCGCGTAGAAGAATCCGGTCACCGGGCTGCCATCGAGGAAGCTCTGCTCTTGGAGATCGGTGAGCCACTTGCCAAACATCACGGCATCCGCGCGATAGGCCGGATTTGCAGTAACGCGAAAGAGTTCTGCGCTGGAGAGAGCGAGATATGCAGTCAGGTCTCTCCATGAACCCCGGCCGCTATCACCATAGGTGACCGGGGTCAACGGCGCATTCACATGAGGGCGTATCTCCGCGTAGTCTTCCTTGGCGGACCTCAGCGCGCGATTCGCGAGTGGCGGATCCAACGACTTTAGAACACGAGCAGCAGTGGAGAGGGCGACCAGAGCATAGACGGTTTCGCGCAAGTCATACTCAACGTTGGTCTGCAATATGTCGTCATCGGTGCCTATCTTGGAATCGGTCCAGTAAGCCGCGAAGTTCTTTTTCAGACGGACGCCAGGAGCAAACCGCATCCGCAGACACCAGTCGAGCCCCCATTTGGCTTCGTTGAGCGCTCGTGCGGCGCGATCGCGCTGATTCGGATCGCCGCTTAGCCCTTCATGTAACCGGAGCAGGGTATAGACCGACATATGGGTGGAGTCCGCGAACTGGGTATTGTTCGCAGCATCATGCCAGCCTCCGGCCATGCATCGCCGTTCACCTTTGTACTCAACAAACGTGTCCAGATGACAGGCATCGTGCGCTCCGGGGACGGCGCATCCGCAGCGAAAACCGTTGAAAGTGTTCAGCGTGACGTCAATCAGGAGATCGCAAGCCTGGTTATGAATCGGGAACGCCTCGCTCTTCGATGAGCCGCATTCCAGAACGTAGACGCCGGGCGTTGTGAACGTAGTGAAATCCAGGACCGTATAACTGCCGCGCGGGTTTGTCTCCTTCTTTGCCGGCAGGCTCACAGCAACTGTGCCGGTCTTCGCGTCAAGCAGAGAGAACGTTTCCACGTCGGGCTCGCTGGCGAAGGCCACCTTCCTTGCGCCGCGCTGGTATCCGAAGTGAGAATAGGATATTTTCCCGGGAGTTACCTACCATCCGCCAACGGGCTCTACCTTTACCTGCTCAAGGCGCAGTTGATCGAAATCGAAGGTCATCTCTGGATCGGCGCCGGCGAGAGGGAGACCCGACGTAGGCTTGAACAGAAAGAATGCGACGACGTTGTTCCTTGGATATTCAGATATCTCCCAGGTGAGATGGTTCCATTCACCGGGCTTTAAGTCGCCGATGAAATGGATCGGCACAGGGTCCCACGGGCCGGCACTGGCTCCGGCGCAGAGAAACTGCAGTGAAATGCTGGTGGTCGGAGTCTTAGTGGGATGCAGGTAGCACCATAGCGATAGGCGATTAAAGGCGCTCCAGTCTTGAGGCTTTTCAAACCCGAGAATTGCAGACGCCGAGAAGGGTTGGCCTACGAACGCCGCTTCCTCACCGTTGAAAGTTCCTTGCTTGTTGCGCGATGACTTGATGAATTCCTCATTGCGCATCAGGGTAGAGAAGCGCATTGAGCGTGTTCCGCTCTTGGCCCGCTCCGTCGTATAGCTGAGCCTCACCACTGGCGACGGCGTCCAGCCTTTATCAGTCTCCATATCGTCGATCATCTGGCTGGCAAGGACAGGCTTGGTCAGGCAGCGAACTGCGAGAGAGTGAGCGAGATTGGGAGCCATCAGCGGATGGCCGATGGTTGCCGCTGGCGACGGCGTCGCGGCCGAGTTCAAGAGGGGCGCAGTTCCGAGGGCAAAGAGCTTTTCGGCATGAGAAAGTTTTATAAGCGATAGGGAAGTGGAACTCTTTAAGAATTCCCGGCGATTCGTCGACATGTTGTTACTCCGGAGCTCATTTCGGGTTTCGTTCGCGGTCATCAACGCCATCGCCGGGCAGGGAGATTTCGCTCGGATCGAGACTTGTCTTCAAGGCTTCTCGCAACTGAAACTGGCGGAGTCTTCAGGATTTCCATGGCCGCGATATTTGGTGATCAACGGATAAGCGCAGAGCGGTCGTGTGCGGCCCGGAAACGCTTGTCCGCTGGCGACCATACTTTCCGGAGCTTTGCCCTGCTCGACCCAGCTTTGCATCGCACCCAGGGTGTCGAACTCGTCCAGCGCGGGACCACCGGCGCAGTGGTTCATGCCCGGAACCAAAAACAAACGCGCAAAGCTGTCCGTCTCCGCCGCTCCACCGTTCTCCTGTTGAACCTGCTTGTAATAGCGAATGAGATCGACGGCGGAGAAAACAGGGTCGCTCACGCCTGTGTAGAGCAGCAGCTTTCCATGGTGTTTTTTGAAGCCGGACCAGTCGGTCGAGGTGGCGTTGATTTCTACTGCGGCCTTGTCGATGCGGGCCGGGTCTGTATCGAAGTTGAACTTGAAGATGTCGATTGGAGGGGGTTCGCCGGCAAGCGCCAGGCCGTTAAAGAATGATGGGAAGATGATCACGTTGATCGCTGGAACGGGCCCGGCGCCGGTCATCCAGGCTCGCCAGCCCTCGGCCGAATCGCCGGCGTCGTAGGGCCAGCGGGAATAAATGGGCTTGCCGGTCGAGGTGTGCGGGCCGCCGAAGATATTGCGTATTACCTCGACCTTCTCGGCAGAGAGGCATGAGCCGGCTTGCCCCGCCGTGCACTTCAAAATATCGGGATCAAAGTGGCAAGCTTCTTGATTAAAGATCATGCCGTCTTTCAATCCGTCGAGGGCGTCGCATTTATCCAGCACCGCCTTTACGAGGAGCTTGAGGTCAGGTTCAGTCAGTGATTGCGCAAGATCTGGAGTTCCGTCCGGCCTCTTTGGCGCAATTGAGGCAAGTTGGACGGTATTCCAGGCCTCGGCGATGGCCGCATGAGTGAGATTGAAGGCGGGCGCTCCAGCAATCACGCCGTCGAAGTAATCCGGATATCGCTCCGCCGTCATCAGCCCTTCACGACCGCCATTTGAGCAGCCTTGAAAGTAGAAATACTTGACCGGCGATCCGTAGTATTGTGCGATGACCTTCCGTGCCACGTCGGTGACGAGTTTGGTCGAGAGGTAGTTGTAATCGGCGCGAGACTCGGGATCGGAGCCGAACGATCCATCCGGCGGTATTGGGTGCGGATCCTGATGACCGCCATCTGTCGTGACCAACGCATATCCCAGGGAAAGGGCAGACTTGCTATCGGGCGTTGGGGCGCTCCCCGGCCCTTGAAGACCGATCGCTGGATTGAGAACACCATCGAGGCCGCCGCCGCCCAGGAACAAGAAACGACCTTGCCAATTGCCGGGCATCCGAATCTCAAATTTGTCTCCGTAGCCTTTGCCATCGGCGCCCTTATGATGATTCACCTCACCATGCACGAGACAGTGCGCCGGCAGAGAAGTGATTGCGACCGGAGGAGTGAAGACGCCCCCGACCATCACGGGCTTGCCGGCGGGAACGTCCACTGCTTCGGAGATAGATGCATTCTCGAGCTGCATCTTGGTCAGATCCGCGCAGTTGGCGGCGGGCAGTGAGGCGGCCAGACACTGAGCGGCGGCCGTCAGGACAGTGCAACACAGTAGTAACCTGGGAAGAAGCTTCATAGTGGTTCTCCGGAATTGGCCGACGCGATTGTATCCCGATCTGAATGGGCAGGTCCTTTGTGGCGCGAACCGCAACGGGAATGATGGGTGCGTCACAGGGAATTCCTTTTTGCAATGTTGCCTAAGAACACCGCACTCGGCTTGACGGTGCGCCTCTGAGTCTCGCGGTCCACCGCGACGAGCCCAAACTTCGGCTCGAATCCCGAGACCCACTCAAAGTTATCGAGCAATGACCAGTGGATATATCCGCGGACATCGATGCCGTCGTCGATGCATCGCTTCAATCCCACGAGCGCGCGCCGGATGTACTCGACTCGGCGCGAATCATCTTTGATCGCCACACCGTTCTCGGTGACGATGACAGGGACGCCGGCTTCCTTGCTTGCGAAGCGCACCGTGTGCTCCAGTGCCTCTGGATAGAACTCGAAGGAGGATTGAGTCATCTCTGCTCCCTCTGGGGGCGGAAGCGTCTTCTGCCCGATGCGTGAGCGGGTATAGGTTTGCACTCCAACGTAGTCGTCGTCTTTGGCCAGCTTGAGCCAGGGGCCGTATACCTCGGCCTGTTTGTCTTTGTATCGACTATCCGCGCCAACGGGTTGATCGTCTTCCATCGCGATGGTTAGGCCGACGGGTAGAGTGCTCCGTCTGGCCTTGATGGCAGCCTTGCCTTTCTTGTGAGCGGCGATCATATTCTCGCGGGTCTTTTCCACGTCTCCGTTTAGGAGACCGGTGAAGGTGGGGGAGCCAAGCTGACGCCGAATTTCAGCCTGCCGTTGGTGCATGAGCTCGGACAGCGTCGTCTCTCCCTCAGGGCCACGGATATTCGTCCAGCGGAAGAGCGAGGGAAGATCCGGTTCATTGAAGGTAGCGGCATAGGAGATCAAGTCGCCGAGATGCTCGGTGGCGCGGTCGCAATATCGCGCGAACCATTCGACGCTCTGAGGATTTTCCCAACCGCCGCGGTAGGCGAGCCAACGCGGCATCGTGACATGGTAATACGTGACCAGCGGAGTGATGCCGCGGGCGTGGCAGACCTCGAGCTCGCGGCGATAATGCTCAAGCTCCGCGCGCGAAAAGGCGCCTTCCTCCGGCTCAATCCGCGCCCATTCAATGGAGAAGCGGTATGCATTGAAGCCGAGGTCGGCGAGCAGCGTGATGTCCTGCTCATACAGGTGATACTGATCGCAGGCGTCGCCCGAGGGCTCCTTGAACATCGAGTGCGGAAGCCTCTCCATCAGCCAAAGATCGCTGTTTATGTTGTTGCCCTCCACCTGGTAGGCGGCGGTCGCCGCCCCCCACAAAAAACCCGGAGGGAATCCGGCCGCGGTCGATTTTGGGGGCTGCGTCTGAGCCGACAAGGCAGTCGCTCCAATGGGGAGTGAACTCGCCAACACTGCTGCGGAGCCTGATCTGAGTAAGTCCCTGCGCGTCATCTTTGGCATGCGAAGGATTTCGTCCTAATGAGGAGTTGTCAGTCCGAAGCTCTGCATCCACCACCAGAGCTCCTGGAGCCAAGCACCATCGGTTGCACCAGAGGATCGTCCTCGGCCATGGCAAGAAAAAACGGTGGAGCGTCTTTAGGCGGATCCGCCATCTCGAAGTGGAAACACTTGTATCACGCCCAAACAAGCCCTGTAAAGGATTCTGGTTAACTTATTGCACTGCAACATATCTGCGGTACGTCGTGGTACCAACCGGCGCGAGTTTGTATTGAGGCGGAAGCGCGGGGCAACTTATTTCCGCCCTATGGCCGTTGCAAGTGTCGCGCGCGGAACGGGAAACAGATACCTCACTTCACGTATCAGCCCGGCGATTGCACGGGAGTCGTTCGCAACGCCAAATACATAGCGGTCGGGCCGGACCAGCGCGGCTACACAGGCGCGTTCATCGAACCACCGGGCGACGACGCCGTCGCGTTCTTGCATTCCTTCGCCGCCGATGACAATCTGCTTGATTCGCGCTGTTGCATCGCCGGCCGAGGTGAGTCGTCTGCCATCAAGAACCAGGCGCCAACCATCTCCGGCAATCTCATCCATGAGTTGCTCCCCCTGGCTGCCAAGGAGTGTGGGCTGCGGGAAGAGGGTACCGTTCGCTTCGCTCGCGCTACTTGCCAGCAGGCCGGCTTGGAGAGGGGGCACGATCTCCTGGCGAGTAACAACCGGAGCGACCCCGCCGCCTTGTTTCAAGAGTGATTCGTCACGTTGACGGGCCGTCTCAGGATCGCGAATGCAAATGTGATGTCCAATGGCCTTGATGCGCGAGGTCAGCATATGGACATGTAGCTTGCGCTCCTCGCTATAGGTATCGAGCAGCTCGTCGGCAGCTCCCTCATGAAGGACGGCCTTCAGCTTCCAGCAAAGGTTGGTTACGTCACGGATCCCCTGGCACATGCCCTGACCGATGAAGGGCGGTTGCTGATGCGCGGCGTCGCCCGCGAGAAAGACGCGCGCCTCGCGCCAGCGTTCTGCGACCAACGCGTGAAATCGGTAGCAACTCGCGCGCCACAGTGAGCCATCGCCCGGTTGAAGCCATGGAGAAAGCAGCCGCCAGACATTTTCTTCGCGCTCCATCTCCCGCGGGTCTTCGCCGGGCGATAGCATGATCTCCCATCGCCGATGATTCTTGGGGCCGATAATAAAAGTCGTCGGCCGGGAAGGATCGCAATACTGCGCTGCAGTCTTGGGCAGCTTGCCGATTGCGCGCTCATGAACCAACAGATCCACGACCATCCAGGGCTCGTCGAAGCCGAGGTCGTCGAGCTTAAGGTTCATCATCTGCCGGATTGGGCTTGACGCACCGTCGCAGGCGATCACATAGGCGGCCCGAGCCGTCGCGACTGTTCCATTCTGCATGCGTACGTTGATCGAGACTTTGTCGGCGTCCTGGCACACGCCGATAACTTCTGGACCCAACCGCACGGTGACATCGGCATATGTTGCGGCATGTTTGCGAAGGATCGCTTCGACGGCCGGCTGCGTAAAGACCATTGAGGGTGTGTATCCCAGCGGATAGGGTGGCGGAACCATATCGACTCTGCGAATCAACTGGCCTTGTGCGCCGAAGTGCTCTGAGGCTGGAAATGGCGCCGTATGGGGCAGGACTTCCTGAGCAATGCCGAGGTTTTGAAAGACGCGCATGATTTCGTGGTCCAGCGCCACGGCACGCGGAATGTCCCATATCTTTGGGCTCTTTTCAATAACCAGCGTCTTGATGCCGAAATGCCCGAGCCAGCAGGCCGCAACCGCCCCGACAGGACCGAAGCCAACAATGATGACGTCGACCGGCCCGAGCCGGTGCTGACTTGAAGTCCTGGCCGGATCCTCGGTCATCTGCCCTCCTGCGCAACGTCAGATGGCTCAGAGCCGGGATCGTACTCGGCAAAGTTGATGGCGAGCTGCGCATGCTTTACAGAATCGAGCTTTGGTGGCGCCGCGCCCCACTGATCGGTTCTGCCGGGGGGCCATTTCCAGTCCTGCGGGCCGCGGGGAATGTAGCTGTCGTCCACCTGCAGGACCTCGGCCGTGTGCTCGATCACAATGCCGAATGGGTCGACGAAATAGGCGAAGATATTGTCTCCCGGACCGTGACGGCCCACACCCCATCCGACGGGGTGGCCATGGTCAGCCATCCTTCCAACGCCGCGCATCAGGGAATCGAAGTCCGGCATCATGAAGGCGATATGGTTGAGTCCGTCGACGCCGGAGTCGGCCAGCACTATAACGTGGTGGTCGCTATTGCATCGCAGAAAGGCCATGGCGGCGGAGCGGTCCGTAAGACTCAGGCCGAGGGCTCTCTCGAAAAAGGCGCGAGTGGCCTCGATGTTTTTGCAATTGATGTTGACGTGCGACAGGCGGTTGGGATAGCCCCTTCGCATCGACCCGTCCTGGCGCTTCAACGAGCCGTGCATGAAGCGCAGCACGCAGCCTTCCGGCGTCATGACCGTGACAGAGCTCCCACCTTCCAGTCCACGGTTTTCACCCGGCTGGCGAAGGACGCTTCCGCCCGCATTAACGACCGACTCGGCCAGGCCAGCGAGCTCTTCGAAGGCAGCCACACCAAAGGTGATCCACAATATCGCCGGCTGAGTGCCGGGATGCAGGGCCAGCACGTAAGGATCATTCCCGGTGGCCCGCAGATATACGACGTGGTTTTTTCGCTCGGCAAGTTCGAGGCCCCATGCCTCGGTGTAGAAGGTTTCCGCCGCCGCAAGATCGGGGACCGCGATGGCTATGCTCTGGATTTCGCAGACCGGAAAGTACCTCATGCGCACGCCTCGCCGATCTTCAGGAATCGCCGCGCATTCAGGCAGGCGAGCCTGTTGCAGAGCTCTTCGTTGGCAAATGTATCGCGAAGCCGAACGATCGGGTCTTTCTCGTGGAATGCGAAGGGATAGTCGGTGCCAATCATCAGCTGGCCTTCCCCGAACAACTGGAGGAGATAGGCGAGCGTGCGCGAATCGAAGACCAGCGTGTCATAGAAGAAGCGGCGCGCCTGTTCCTCGGGCGGGACTGCTAGCGCCTCCTTGACTGCGGGAAAGACGCGATATCCTTCGGAAAATCGCGGAAGAAGCGATGCGAAAGTCCCACCGCCACGACTGAACGCGATACGCAGCTGGGGAAATTGAACCATGAGATTAGAGCAGACGAGCGATGCGGCGGCGAGACCAACATCGGTCGGATATCCCAGCACCTGTTGCAGTGGCTTCGGCCCATGGATCCGATCCATACCGGTCGGCCGCACCGCGTGAACAAAGATTGCCAGCTCCAACTCATTCACAGCCTGAAAGAACGGCTCAAAGCGCGTTGAACCGAGCGGCTCGCCGTTAATATTACTGCCAATCTCGACCCCGACGAATCGGAGCCCTTTCAGCCGGTGCAATTCTTGCAGCGCCAGGTCCAAGTCCTTAAGGGGGACGGCGCCAAAGCTAAGCATCCTGCCGTTTGCCTCCGTCACGAATGCCGCGATCTGGTCGTTCACATAACGAAGCAGGTCTTTCGCGGGAATAGGGTCCATCCAATAGGAAAAGAGCTCCGGCATCGGAGAGATTGCCTGGATCGCGATGCCCATGCGGCCCATGTCTTCAAGACGCTTTGAGATCGTCCAACACTTGTCGGAGAGCGTCCGATAAACCTTGCCGTCGATGAGGATGTTCCGGTGGCAGCAATCGTGCGCTTCAATGCTCGGCCAACCGGCGACGTTGGGGCGCACCGACGGAGGAAACGTGCCGGGGACAACGTGCGCGTGAATGTCGACTCCGGTCACAAAGTCCTTTCAGGCCTTCGGCGGGACTAATCCTCGTCCGCGATACTGTTTCTCAGCGTGCCGAGCCGATCGATCTCCACCTCGACGGTGTCGCCCGGCTTCATCCATAACGGGGGATTCCGCTTCACTCCGACGCCGCCAGGAGTACCGGTCACGATCACATCGCCGCTCTCTAGCCTGCTGAATGAGGAACAGTACTCGACGATCGTCGGTATGTCGAAGATCATCTGGCCCAAAAAAGCGTCTTGAACTACCTCTCCGTTCAGCCGCGTCTGAATTCTCAGCTTGCCAAGCTCTCCCAGTTCGTCCGGAGTCATCATCCATGGGCCGAAGCTTCCGCTCTCAGGGAAGTTCTTGCCGGGTGTGAATTGATGCGTATGGTGCTGCCAGTCGCGCACGCTTCCGTCGTTGTAACAGGCATATCCAGCGATATGCTCCCAGGCTGCGTCGCGAGCGATGTACCGGCCGGGCTTGCCGATCACGAGTGCCAGTTCACCCTCAAAGTCGAGGTTGGTCGATACCCGCGGACGCCGGATAGGCTGCAGATGAGCGGTCTGCGAATTGGCAAACCTGGCGAAGATAGTGGGATGCTCGACCACCGCTCGACCGGTCTCTTTGCGATGCGTTTCGTAATTCAGGCCGACGCAAAGGATCTTGTTCGGGTTGGGGATTACGGGCAGCCACTGGATGTTTTCCAGAGGATGTTGCTGCGCCCGCGGCTTGGCAGCCGTCACCTCTTCATAGGCGCGGGCCATGACCACAGATTTCAGGTCGGGAAACTTCTCCCGCATGACCCGGCCGATATCGAAGGCGGACGTGCCTTCGATAAGGCCCCACGTCCTGGACCCATCGACTGCGAAACTAGCTAGTTTCATCCCTACCTCTTGGCGGGAGGGACCATGCAAGACGGACCGCCCGACTACGAGATGGTACCTGAGCGTACCAGAAACCGTCAACCAAACCTTTTCCGAGGGGCCAAGCGCAAATGAGACGGGAATAGAATTGGGAAAGGCTTTACAAAGTCATGCGGTTTTGGTATTAATTGGTGGCGTTTGGTACGTGCTGGTACCACGCTGCGAATTCCGTGCAGGGGGCCGGCAAAGGACGCGGACGCGACGGAGACCGATGAACCTCCAGGCGGGATGAGGGCGAAACAGGATGATCACCAATGAACTGCCAGGAAACAAGCTCCCCTACCGAATCGAAGCCGGACAAGGCCTGCGCTACGCCTTCGGCAGCCAGTTGGCGTGTGTCATAGCCAGGCCTGAGGACCTCGGGCAACCGATGTGCGGCGCCATCCTGAGTGGCGCGCGGGGGGCGGCCTTTCCTCTGCACCGCCACAAGGAGACGCACGAAGCCTGGTTTGTGCTCGAGGGTGTTGTGACTATGCAGTTGGGCGACAAGAAATACAAACTGACGCCTGGCTGTTACGCGAATATTCCAGCCGGCACTCCCCATGGCTTCACCTATGAAGAGCATCGCAGCCGCGTGCTCGCCTGGACCTTCGGAGGGAAGGGGAACGAACTCTACCAGAGCCTTGGAACTCCATACCCAGGCACGGTCTACCCTGAGGCAGGGGAGACCCCCGACTGGAAGAGACTTGGCGACGCCGTAGATACCGAGCTGCTGGAGCCCGTTTCAGCGAGTCCTGCCTCGCCTGTTTCGCAGAGCCCTGACGCAGCCGTCCCCTTCGTTCTCGGCTCTTATGAAGGCGAACGGATGCTGGCTGCCGAACAGCTCTATACCTTTCTCGGGACGCAGCGGCATAGTCATGGCGCCTTCATCTCATTGCTCACCGAGGCGCCGATCGGTCCGGAGATTCCGCGTCACTACCACGACAAGGTCACGGAGACTTTCTTTTGCGTCAAGGGCACGCTGCAGATGTTCCTCAATGATGAATTCGTTCTACTTGAAGCAGGGGATTTTCTGCATGTTCCGCCGGGGGCCGTCCACGCCTTCAAGATTATGCGCGAGGACACCCGCTTTATAGGCTTCCTGACTCCCGGGATCTTTGAGAACTTCTTCCGCTATCTCTGCCAGCCCTTCGATGGACATATCTATCCCCTTACGCCACCGCCCTTTCGGTTCGATCGTGTGATTCAGCATATGGGCGAGCTTGATCTGCACATGGTCGGCAGGCCGGGGCCGCCGCCGGGAGCCGGCGCAGCATGACGGACTTCCGCGGGCGGCCGAAGCTCCATGCGGTTGAGGAGCTTCGTGACCAGATCTATAGCCATGCCGGAGGAAAGCCGCGGTTGGCGGATCTCTATCTTCCATCGCTACCGGGAAGAAAGGCTCCAGTGATTGTGTGGGTACATGGTGGCGGTTGGCGTTTTGGAGATCGCCATCTTGCGCCCGACCTGTCTCGCTTCATCGCGGAGCGCGGGTTTGCGATGGTGAGCTTCGATTACCGGCTAAGCGATGAAGCCACTTTTCCGGCGCCGATCGAAGACCTGAAGACAGTCGTGCGATGGGTTCGCTCTATCGCCGAACAATATAACCTGGACGGCGACCACGTCGGTCTGTGGGGGTCTTCTGCCGGCGGCCACCTTGCGGCATGTGCCGCGCTAACCGGCGAAATGCAGTTCCGCGGTGACGAATACCCAGGCTTCGTCAGCAGCGTGCAGGCGGTGCTTGACGGCTATGGCCCAACCGACTTCTCGCGGATTGACCTGGACCGCATTCCCGTCGAGTCACAACGTGTCGACGTCGAAAGCGTCTCAGTCCCCAATCTGCTGCCGGCGAGCCATCCGGAGTCTTTTGAATCGCGCTTCCTCGGCACACCGGTTGGCGACTCTCCTCGCGAAGTCGCACTGGCTAACCCGGCTACCTATGTCCGCCCAGGCGCTCCGCCATTTCTGATTTTGCACGGCCGGCATGACCCGTTGATGCCTTGGCAGCAAAGCCTCCTACTGTTTGAGGCGCTCTGCGAGTCTGACAATGACGTTACCCTCCTGGTGCTTGAGGGTCTTGGACATGGTTTCTTCAACAATTCCAAGCTCGATTTTGTCGACCCGGGCGCGGTCACGCTATATCAAAGCTCGTCGGCGTCGCGGTCGGCGTTTGGCAGCCGCGTCCAGCAGATTCCATTTGGGTTTGATGTTGTAGAAGAATTCTTTCGGAGTCACCTGGTGGTCTGAAGGACCGGTTCGGTTTCGCCCTCGCGATATACTTTTCGTTCGGTGATCTTTCGCGCCGGTCTATCAGGCTCAATTCCGCTACTCCGAGATCGTCTACGAAAGGCGCGATGGCAGACAAACAACCAGATATTCTCGCCGGAAAGGTAAGGCTGAGTTGACGCCCGATCGCAAAGTGGCCCAAAGACCCGACCATCTGTCACGCATCCTCGATGCCGCGTCTGAGCTTTTCCTCGAACTCGGCTTCGAGAGAACCAGCACTGCGGACATCGCCAGGCGGGCCAAGGTTTCGAAACGAGAGCTCTATACCCACTTCGCAGACAAGCGAGCCATTCTATCGGCCGCGATTACAGGATTACAAAAGAGCATGGGATCGGAGATGGATGTTGAGTGGGGTGCGACCGGAGACCTTCGGTCCGTTTTACTTCATGCGGGTACCGCAATCTTCAATTTCATCGTCTCAAAGAAGTTTCGTAACGTGTTTCGGATCGTGGCGGCGGAATCTTTCCACGATCCGCTAGCCGCCAGGAAGTTCTATCTTCTTGGGCCCGGCGCTGGTCGTCAGCAGACCGCGAAATTTCTCGAGCGACAGATGAAGAGTGGCAGTCTTCGAAAGAGTGATCCTCTACAGGCGGCGGATGACTTTCTGGACCTGGTGATCACGGCGCGCTTTATGACGGCAATTGCCCTTGGCCGCAAAGACCCGGAGATGAAGGCAAGCCAGCATGTAGGGCACGCAGTAGATGTGTTTCTTACCTACTACGCGGCACTGCCGCCAAAGAGGTCCTCTCGCCGCAGAACGAGCAAGACCAGGAAAGCTGCGGATGTTTAACTCCAACGAGCACGTGCTCGAGACCGAAGACTTCGGCGAATTCCGGCGCAGCCTGAATCCTGAAAGGGCGGTCGGCCGTGGCTGAACATACGTATACAGCCGGCGAAGTTATGACCGTCGCCGCAGCGCGGCGGCTGGCCAACAGGATGGTGTGCTTCGTCGGAATAGGCATGCCCAGCGCCGCGGCCAACCTGGCGCGCAATACCCACGCACCGGACGTCGTGTTGATTTATGAATCGGGCACGATCGGCGCCAAACCCAGCGTGCTACCGCTCTCGATCGGAGACGGCGAACTCGCGGAGACCGCCGACGCAGTCGTCTCAGTTCCTGAGATCTTCCGTTACTGGCTTCAGGCGGGGCGTGTCGATGTTGGTTTTCTGGGCGCGGCGCAGATTGACAAGTACGGCAACATCAACACCACAGTGATCGGCGGGAGCTATGAATCCCCGCAAGTCCGGCTGCCGGCGGCAGGCGGCGTGCCAGAGATTGCCACGGCTTCGAAGGAGGTTTGGATCATTCTGAAGCAGAACAAGCGGACGTTTGTGGAGAACCTGCATTTTGTAACCTCAGCCGGCCGCCGGCCGCGGGAGAACGGCTTCGCTCCTGACAAGGGCACCATATCTTCCAATCTTCTTGGCAAAGGGCCAACGGTGGTCATCACCGATCTTGGAATTCTTGTCCCCGATCCGGATACCTCCGAATTCATGCTGAGCGCGTTGCACCCTGGCGGAACGGTGGAACAGGTGAGGCAGGCGACAGGCTGGGAGCTGAAAGTATCGGAAAATTTGGAAGAGACGCTGCCGCCGACGGAGTTCGAACTGGCCGCGTTGCGCGATCTCCATGCCCGGACCGGGGCCGCGCATGGCTCAGTTTCAGGCGATGCCTGATTGTATGAATTTGACATGTCGAGGCGGCCGTATGAAGGTTGGAGCGAGCCGCTACAGACTCTGAGATACGCGTTGCGGGAGTGCCGAACACGGCCAAGGGTGATGTGAAGATGCGAAGTGAAGAAGGCGACGGTCGGGTGACAGCGGACGGCAGGCAAACGGCGTCGCCACGCTCGATTGAACCTTACCGCCGGCCTTACCCGGGCACGCAGCCGGAATACCTACATCCGCCGTATGTGAGCTCGATCGCGCGCGCCCCACAGCTGCCGTTGATCGAGATCCCGGCGACCCTTTCGGAAGTGACTGGGCCCGACCTCAGCGCGGAGTTTTCGGACGTGAAGGCGGCCGATTTAACTAAACAACACGGCGGCGAACCAATCGGCGAGCGAATCGTGGTGAGTGGGCGAGTGATCGACGAGAACGGAAGGCCGTTGTGCAACACGCCAATTGAAATCTGGCAAGCCAATGCATGCGGCCGATACCGGCACGAACGCGATCAACATGACGCGCCTCTCGATCCAAATTTCAGCGGTAACGGATTCACGCTGACAGATAGCAATGGCGGTTACAAATTCATCACCATCAAGCCGGGGTCCTATCCCTGGGGCAATCATTACAACGCCTGGAGGCCGGCGCATATTCATTTCTCTCTCTTCGGGCCAGCATTTGTAACCAGGCTTGTGACACAAATGTATTTTCCGGGGGACCCCCTGCTTCCATATGACCCCATCTTTAATTGCACGGCGGACGAGAACGCGCGTTACCGGCTGATTTCGGCCTTCGACTGGGAGAATGTGAGGCCGGAATGGTGCCTCGCTTACAAGTGGGACATTGTTTTGCGCGGACGCGAAGCGACGCCCTTTGAGGATGAGCGATGAGTTTGCAGGCAACAACCTGGCAGACGGTCGGACCTTACTTTCGCATCGGGTTGAAGCACCTCAACAACGTTCACCTCGCCGCGCCGACCGCCGCCGGTGAACACGTGAAGATTGAGGGGCGCCTATTGGACGGTGAAGGGCGGCCGATTCCGGACGCGGTGATCGAGATTTGGCAGGCGGACGCAGACGGGGAATACTCGGGCGCGTGTAGCGAAGGCCCCGGCGGCTTTCGCGGCTTCGGACGCATTCCCACCGACGCGAATGGGCGCTTCGTCTTCACGACAATCAAACCCGGAGCCGTACAAGGGCCGGGGAAGAAGAAACAATCGCCGCATCTCGAGGTCAGGTTGATGATGCGCGGTCTGCTCAGGGGACTGCTCACGCGAATGTATTTCCCGGGAGAAGACCTGGCTGCGGACCCTGTTCTGCAGCTCGTTCCGGAGCAACGCCGGGATACGCTAATCGCCCGGCCTTCCTCGAGCGACACCTCGACGCTGATCTGGGATATTGAGATGCAGGGAGAGCGCGAGACAGTATTTTTCGACTGCTGACCGAGTAGATAAGCATGGCGCTTTTCAACGATCTCTTTTATTCCGGCCCGATGCTCGCGGTCTTCAGCGACGAGGCCCGGCTGCGACGGATGCTGGAATTCGAGGCCGCGCTGGCATTGGCGGAGGCAGCCTGCGGCCTGATCCCGGAGAACTCCGCCAAGGCAATCGCGGTGGAATGCAGGATTGAGAAACTCAGTGTCCACGCCATTCGAGCGGAAGCCGCGAAGACAGGAACACCGGCTTTGCCCCTCATTGCCCAAGTGACGGAGTTGGTGCGCCAGAGAGATGCTGAGGCGGCCGGATACGTCCACTGGGGCGCAACCAGTCAGGACGCGATCGACACGGGCTTTATGATGCAGGCGCGCGAGGCGCTCGATCTCATCGCGGACGCGACGGATTCCTTGTGCCTGGAGTTGGCAACTCTGGCGGAGCGGCACGCGGGCACTGTGATGGCGGGACGCACGTGGCTGCAGCAAGCGGTGCCAGTTACCTTCGGATGGAAGGCAGCGGGTTGGCTGGATGCGATGCTTCGCCATCGCGCGCGACTGGGCGAGGTTCGCGAGCGCGCGTTAGCGCTTCAGTTTGGAGGAGCGGCGGGGACGCTGGCTTCGCTCGGCGCAGATGGTTGGAAGGTCTCTGAAAAGTTCGCGAGTCTGCTGGGCTTAGCTCATTGCGATGTCTCTTGGCATGCGTCCCGCGATCGCGTGGGCGAGATCGCGACTACGCTTGGGCTAATCACGGCGACGCTCGGCAAGATCGCGAAGGACATTTCACTGTTGATGCAGACCGAAGTCGCCGAGGCCTTTGAACCCTCTGGAGCGGGACGGGGCGCTTCGTCGACTATGCCGCAAAAGCGAAACCCGGTGGCCTGCGCGGCAATCCTGGCAGCTTCGGTTCGAGTTCCGGGTCTGATCGCGACTGTGCTCTCGGCCGCAGTGCAGGAGCAGGAGCGGGGCCTCGGAAACTGGCCGGCGGAATGGGAGACGGTGCCGGAGATTTTCAACCTCTGCGCCGGCGCTCTCGATCGCGCGACCGAGGTGATCTCCGGTCTTGAAGTCGACGGCGAGCGCATGAGGGCCAATCTCGATTCGACCGGGGGATTGATCATGGCGGAGGCGGTCACCATGGCGCTCGCCGGACACATCGGAAAGGCCGCAGCGCATGGATTGATCACCAGGGCATGCGAGCGCGCGGTCAAAGAGAAGTCCACGTTGCGGAAGGCACTTCTTCGACGACGCAGAGTTTTCGGCGCAGATGACGGAAGACGCACTCGACTCGGCTCTCGATCCCAACAACTATCTCGGATCGACGCGCACGGCGATCGACAGGGTGCTTCAAAGAGCGTCAGCCGCTCGGTCGCAGGTGAGCCCGGCGTTCGTCCAACTTCCCGGAGTTCGCGCTCATTATCGTTGGGACGGCCCGGCAGACAAGCCGGTCCTGCTGTTTTCAAATGGCCTGGGCACCGACCTGACGGCGTGGGACGGGCAGATTGCCGCATTCTCGGGCAGATTCCGAGTGTTGCGCTACGACCAGCGAGGTCATGGAAGATCTTCTGTCCCTCTACTTCCGTATTTGCATTGAACAACTCGGGCGCGATGTTGTCTCGTTGCTCGATTGCCTGGGGGTCGGACGCTGCTATTTCTGCGGACTGTCCTTGGGCGGGATGATCGGTCAATGGCTGGCGGCGAATGCGCCTGAGAGATTAGCAGGGCTGGTGTTGTGCAATACAGCGGCAAAGATCGGCACGCTCGAGAGCTGGAACGCTCGCATCGACCTGGTGAGCAAAGGCGGCATGGAAGCTGCGATTCCGCTGGTGCTCGAGCGCTGGTTCACACCGGCATTTCAAGCCAGTGCTCCAGAGGCGATCATGCGCGCACGCAACATGCTTCTATCCACGGTGCCTGAAGGGTACATAGCCACATGCGCTGCCATCCGCGATATGGATCAGCGGGAGGCTGTTCGCAATATCCACATGAAGACCTTAGTGGTTGCCGGCGCTTATGACGCTGTAACTCCGCCGGCCGAGGGAAAGTATCTTGCCGACCATATCGCTGGAGCGAGTTACGTCGAGGTGCCAGGGGCGCATTTATCGAATGTAGAAGCTCGGGAAGAGTTCAACGCGGCCATCCTGAGATTTCTGGTCGCGTAGGAGATGTAATCGATGGACGATCGCGAACGATACGAGGAAGGAATGAAGGTGCGGCGAAGCGTACTCGGCGACGCGCATGTCGATCGCTCGAACGCGAATCGAAACGAGTTCAATACCACCTTTCACGATTTCATCACCCGCTATGCCTGGGGCGAGATTTGGGCGCGTCCTGGTTTGCCGAGGCACACGCGCAGCCTGCTCACGCTTGGCCATGATGGTTGCGCTGAATCGCGAAGAGGAGTTCAAGATGCACGTCCGCGCGGCCTTTAACAACGGCGTGACTCGCGCGGAGATCGAGGAAGTGCTGTTGCAGAGCGCAATCTATTGCGGCCTGCCGGCGGCCAACAACGCTTTTCATTGGGCGCAGCGCGTCTTCGACGAGATGGACTCGCCGCAGACGCGCCGAAACAGCCGGCAACGCAGGCTTAGCCCCGCGGAAGTATGAAGACACAAGTAGCGATCATCGGAGCAGGGCCTGCGGGACTGGTGCTAGGGCATCTGCTGCACCTGCGCGGAGTCGAGTCGGTCATCCTCGAGGCGCGCAGCCGCAAATACGCCGAGGAGCGCGTTCGCGCCGGGGTGTTGGAGCAGGGAACGGTCGATCTGCTCAACCGCACCGGACTGGGCGAGCGCATGAAACGTGAGGGCCTGTTGCATCACGGCATTGAGCTGGGCTTCGCGGGCAAGCGGCATCGCATCGATATGAATGAGCTCACCGGGGAATCGGTGACCGTCTATGGACAGCACGAGGTCGTCAAAGACCTCATTGCGGCGAGGCTCGCAGCCGGCGGGGAGATTGTCTTCGAGGCCGAGCAGGTCAATATCCATGACTTCGATGGCGACTGCGCCGCGGGTGCGCTATGAGAAAGACGGCATCGACCACGAACTGCGTTGCGATTACATTGCGGGCTGCGATGGGTTTCATGGAATCTGCCGTCCGTCGGTGCCGGAGGGAGCTCTGACGATCTTCGAGCGCACCTACCCGTTCGGATGGCTGGGAATTCTCGCCGCCGCTCCACCCTCACAAGACGAGCTCGTCTACATGAATCACGATCGCGGCTTTGCGCTCTTCAGCATGCGGTCGCCGACGGTAACGCGGCTCTACCTGCAATGCGATCCGGCTGAAGACATCGGGAACTGGTCAAACGACCGCATCTGGGAAGAGCTGCTGCTTCGCCTGCAAAGCGATGACGGGTGGGCGCCCAATGTTGGACACATCACGCAAAAGTCCGTGACCCCGATGCGCAGCTTCGTGACCGAGCCGATGCAGTTTGGCAGGCTCTATCTCGCGGGGGATGCGGTGCACATTGTGCCCCCGACCGGTGCGAAGGGCATGAACCTGGCCATCGCCGATGTGAGGGTTCTGGCGCAGGGGTTCGCGGAGTTTTACCATTCGGGCGCAACCGCGCTGCTTCAACGGTACTCGGAGATTTGCCTGCGGCGGGTCTGGAAGGTGCAACGCTTCTCCTGGTGGATGACCTCGATGATGCATCGCTTTCCCGACGCCAATCCGTTCGACCAGCGAAGGCAGTTTGCGGAACTGGATTACGTCACCAGCTCGCAGGCTGCAGCCAAGTCATTGGCGGAAAACTATGTCGGACTGCCAATGGACTCGATCGATCCATGGGCTTAGAGATTGGGGCTTGGAGAGCGGCTTTAAGGGCGGTTCCAAATGCGAAGGGAATTTGGTAGTAATCCACGAAGGTCCATCGAAAGGGAGATAACAAATGCCGGACTACGAAGGTCGATGGAAAACAGTGAAGGTCGAAATCGAAGAGCGGCATCGCATGGGTGGCCTTCAACCGCCCGGAAAAACGCAATGCCATGAGTCCCACTTTGAATCTCGAAATGCGCGAGGTGCTGGAGGTGCTCGAGATCGACGAAACGGTGCGGGTGCTCGTCCTCACCGGCGAGGGGACCGCATTTTCTGCCGGGATGGATCTGAAGGAATATTTTCGCGAGGTCGACAGCAAGCCCGAGGCGTATCAGGAGAAGATCCGCCGCGACGCGAGCGAGTGGCAGTGGAAGCTCTTGCGCATGTACGCCAAGCCGACTATCGCGATGGTGAACGGCTGGTGTTTTGGCGGGGCTTTTTCTCCGCTGGTTGCCTGCGATCTGGCCATCGCGGCAGAGACCGCAGTCTTTGGCCTCTCCGAAATAAACTGGGGCATTCCGCCGGGCAATCTGGTCAGCAAGGCGATGGCGGACACGGTCGGCCATCGCAAGGCGCTCGAATACATCATGACCGGAGATACCTTTACGGGAGTTCAGGCGGCGGAGTTTGGGCTGGTTAACAAGGCCGTCCCGCTGGAGAAGCTGCGCGAAGAGACCATCCTGCTCGCCAGGAAGTTGACCGACAAGAACGCCGTAGTTCTGCGCGCAGCCAAGCATGGATTCAAGCGTTGCCGCGAGCTGACCTGGGAGCAGAACGAGGACTACCTCTACGCCAAGCTCGACCAGGCCCTGCATCGCGATCCAGAGCATGGGCGCGAAGAGGGAATGAAACAGTTTCTCGACGAAAAGAGTATCAAGCCTGGACTGCAGGCGTACAAGCGGTGAGGTAGACGGTATGCAGTGCGTTGAATTATTGATTGGCGGAAAAACTATTCCTGCGCAGGACGATGCGACCTTTGACCGCATCGATCCGTTCACCGGCGAGGTCGCCTCGCGCTATGCCGCGGCCTCGCTAGGAGACGCCGACGCCGCCGTGGCCGCAGCGCAGGCTGCGTTTCCAGGCTGGAGCGCGCTCAGCGCCAGCGAGCGTCGCAAACGCTTGCTGCGCGCCGCCGACATCCTCGAGTCGTTCACCCCGGAGTTCATCGCGACCGGCATCGGGGAGACCGGAGCGACCGCCGGCTGGTACGGTTTTAACGTCGCGCTTGCGGCGAACATGCTGCGTGAGGCCGCCAGCATGACCACGCAAATCTCCGGCGAGGTGATTCCGTCAGACGTTCCTGGCAGTGTCGCCCTCGCTATGCGCCGCCCATGCGGAGTTGTGCTGGGCATCGCGCCCTGGAACGCACCGGTAATCCTCGGCATGAGGGCGATTGCGATGCCCCTGGCTTGCGGAAACACCGTGGTGCTCAAAGGCTCCGAACTCTGTCCCGGGGTGCATCGGCTCATCGGCACGGCGCTGCAGCAGGCCGAGTTGGGTGATGGGGTGGTCAACGTCATCCTTAACGCGCCCGCCGACGCAGCTGCGATCGTCGAGCGCCTGATAGCGAGCCCTGCCGTGCGCCGCGTCAACTTCACCGGATCGACACCGGTGGGGCGCATCGTCGCACAGTTGGCGGCGAAATACCTAAAGCCCGCGCTGCTGGAGCTGGGCGGCAAAGCGCCGTTGCTTGTTCTCGACGATGCGGACCTTGATGGCGCCGCGGCGGGAGCGAACTTTGGCGCCTTTATGAATCAAGGCCAGATTTGCATGTCCACGGAGCGCATCATCGTGGATGAAAAGATCGGCGACGCCTTCGTGAAGAAACTTGTCGCGAGAGCCAGGAACCTGGTGGCCGGCGACCCGCGCCGCGAAGACGTCGCTCTCGGGACGGTCATCAGCCGCGAGGCCGCCGAGCGTATCGGGATGCTGGTCGGCAACGCCGTCAAGAAGGGGGCGAAGCTTATGTTAGGCGGCCAAATTGAGGGAGCGGTGATGCAGCCTACGGTTCTCGATCACGTCACTTCAGAGATGAAGCTTTACTCCGAAGAGTCCTTTGGGCCGGTAGTCGCCGTGATCCGCGCCGCGAATGAAGATGAGGCCATTCGGATTGCCAACGATTCGCCTTTCGGCCTGTCGTCTGCGGTCTTCACCGCCGACGCCGCGCGGGGTTTGCGCGTGGCCGCGCAAATTGATTCCGGAATGTGCCATATCAACGGCCCGACGGTCCACGATGAGGCGCAGATGCCTTTCGGCGGGGTGAAAGACAGCGGCTATGGCCGATTCGGAGGCAAGGCCTCGATTACCGAATTCACCGACCTGCGCTGGATCACGGTGCAGACCACGCCGCGACATTATCCGTTCTAACTCACAGTAGAGAGATGAAGAGGAACTCAATGACAGCTTCCACCTCATATCGCGCCGATCACGTCGGCAGCTTTCTTCGGCCCGCCGATCTGCTCGAGGCGCGACGGGCGGGCGTGGCGCCCGATCAGCTTCACGCGTTGGAAGATAAACATATTTTGCGAGTGCTGGAGAAACAGAAGGAGCTCGGTCTCGAAATTTATACCGATGGAGAGTTGCGCCGCAGCAACTTCATGAGCGATTTCACCGATGCTGTAGAGGGATTCGATCTTGGCGACGCTATCAACAGGCATTGGGACGACGCCGCGCAAAAGCCCTCCGGCCAGCGGCCTGCGGTGAGCAGCGTCACTGGGATTGTGAAATCGCAGCTGCGCCAGATACAGCCACTTACAGGCAGGGAACATCCTTTCTTGCGGCAACACGCGCCAGGGGCGATCAAGATGACTCTGCCCAGCGCGACGCAGTTTCCCGCGATCAGCTTCAAGTACGGCGTAACCGACACGGTGTATCCAGACCCCTTCGCGCTGCTCGACGAGATCACTGCCATCATGACGGCGGACTTGAAGACCCTGGCTGGAAGCGGCGTATCGTATCTGCAGATCGATGCGCCCCGTTACAGCTATTTCCTCGATTCGAAATGGCGAGAGTGGATGGAGAAAGAACTACGCGTCGATACCGAGTCGATGCTTACCGCCTCGCTGCGCGCAGACAACGCCTGCTTCGCTGCAGCGGCTCAGGCAGGGGTCACCCTGGCCATCCATCTGTGCAGAGGCAACAATCGCAGCCACTGGTATGCGGAGGGTGGCTATGATGCGATCGCCGAGCGGCTCTTTCACGAGCTGACGGTCGACCGCTTTCTGCTCGAATACGACGACGAGCGCTCGGGCGGCTTCGCTCCGCTGCGATTTGTTCCCAGGAACAAGACGGTGGTGCTGGGACTGGTGAGCAGCAAGCGCGCCCAGTTAGAGAGCAAGCAGGAGCTGCTGCAGCGCATCGAGCAGGCTGCGAAGGTTCTCCCATTAGAACAACTGGCATTGAGCCCGCAGTGCGGCTTCGCCTCCACCATGGAGGGGAACGATCTTACCGAGGCCGACCAATGGGCGAAGCTGGCACTGGTGGTGGAGACGGCACGCGACGTGTGGCGTTGAGGCTGACAGCGGTCCATGTGGGCGAAAGGACATCGCGATGAAGACGGATGAAGCGATCGAAGATGCCGCTGAATCGCCCGCGATGCGGCCGGCGATCGAGCGTCTCCTTCGCCCCCGCTCGGTGGCTATAGTCGGCGCGTCGCCGACGCCGTCGTCCTTCGGGGCGAGCGTGCTGACTAATCTGGAGAACGCAGGCTTCGCTGGCGATCTTCACCTGATAAATCCGAAGCGTGCGGAGATTCGCGGCCGTCCGTGCCTGCCTTCGATCGATGCGCTTCCGCATGGAGTAGATTGCGCAGTGCTCGCGATTCCGCGCGCCAGTGTGCTTGAAAGCGTGACCGCCTGCGCCCGCCGCGGAGTCGGCGGAGTCATCATCTTCTCCGCAGGATTTGCGGAGAGCGGCGCCGAGGGGCGTGCCGAACAGGAAAAGCTGGCCGCAATCGCTCATGACCACGGCATCCTGATAGAGGGGCCGAACTGTCTCGGTATGGTCAACTTCGTCGACGGCGTTCCGCTGACTTTTGTGCTCACGCCGCCCGCGCGGCAAACCGGCACGAATGGCATCGCCGTCGCTTCGCAGAGCGGCGCGATGGCCGCGGTTGTGGGAGTCGGGCTCAGGTCGCGTGAGCTTGGAATTTCCTTTTCCATCTCGACCGGCAATGAAGTGGCGAGCAACATCGAAGATTATGTAGATTATCTCGTCGAGGAGGAACACACGTGCGTGCTCCTGATGATCGTCGAGCACTTCCGCCATCCAAGGAGGTTTCTCGCGGCCGCAGAGCGCGCCCGCTCGATGGGCAAGCATATCGTGCTGTTGCACCCCGGCCGCAGCGCGGCGGCGCGGGCCTCGGCCGAGACCCACACCGGCGCCATGGCCGGCGACTATCAAGTGATGCGTACCCGGGTCTCTCACGCAGGAGTCGTCGTGGTGGATACGCTGGAGGAGTTGCTCGATGTCACTGAAATTCTGATTCGTTGCGCGTCTGCGCCCTCGGGTGGCGTGGCAGTGTTCACCGAATCCGGCGCGTTCAAAGCTATTACGCTCGACTTCTGCGATACGCTTGGCCTGGCATTACCTGAGCTGAGCGATTCCACCGCGGCGGAGCTTCGCCAGGTGCTGCCCGATTTCATCCCGCCTACCAACCCGCTCGATGTGACCGCACAGGCACTGGTCGATCCCGGGCTTTACGGTAGAACGCTGCCGCTCATTCTTGATGACAGCCGCTTCGGAAGCCTGGTTCTCGGCATCATTCTTACTGACGAGGCGACCAGTGCGCTCAAGTTTCCACCGATTCTCGACACCATACGCCGGCTCCGGCCATCGAAGCCGGTCCTCTTTGCCGGGCTCGACGAAGGCGCCCAGGTTCCGGAAGCCTATGTGAGCGAGCTTCGCGCGCTGGGAGTCCCGTTCTTCCCCTCGCCCGAGCGCGCCTTTCGTGCCCTTGGCCGTCTCACCGCGTTTGCGGAAGAACGGGCGAGGAACAGCAAAAACACCTCAGGGGTCGGGCTGGAGGCCAGTACGCTGCCAAAGCTGCCGCCAGGGATTATTCCCGAATACCGAAGCAAAGCGATTCTGGCGGCGCTTGGGGTTCGGGTCCCTGAGGGAGGCCTTGCGTGCAACTCGGACGAGGCGCAAGCGATCGCCGCCCGCATCGGATTTCCGGTCGTGCTCAAGGCGCAGTCGGCAGAGCTTTCTCATAAGAGCGATGTCGGCGGTGTGGCGCTCAACCTGGCCACGCCTCAGGATCTTGCCGCGGGCTGGGAGCAGATGCGCGTGGAGATAGCCCAAGCGCGGCCGGGCCTTGTTCTCGACGGCGTTTTGGTCGAAAAGATGGGAGGCAGAGGCGCCGAGCTGATCGTGGGCGCGCACAGGGATCCGGAATGGGGCCCGGTATTGTTGGTTGGCTTTGGAGGCATTCAAGCCGAGGCACTGCACGACATAAGGCTGCTTCCACCCGATCTTTCGGTCGAGGCGATCGAGAGTGAGCTGCTCCGGTTGAAGAGTGGCGCAGTATTGCGAGGCTTCCGTGGTTCGCAGGCACTCGATGTTCGCGCCGCCGCCGAGATCGTCCATAGGCTGGGCAGCCTGATGCTGGCTGCGCCGCAAATTCGTGAAGTGGACATCAATCCGTTCATTGTTTACCCGCAAGGCCAGGGAGCGGTCGCGCTGGACGCGCTTATTGTGACCGGCTCATTGTGACGGAATGACCAACGCAGCCGCCTCAACGCAAGGCCGAAAATCATCCGAGAAGCGGGCAGAGAGGAAATAGAAGATGCCGGAAGCATTCATTTGTGACGCGTTACGAACGCCCTTCGGACGCTATGGAGGCGCGCTGGCCGCGGTCCGCGCCGATGACCTCGCCGCCCTCCCAATTGCAGCCTTGCTTAAGCGGCATGAGAGCGTCGACTGGAGCGCTCTCGACGACGTCATCCTTGGCTGCGCTAACCAGGCCGGAGAAGACAATCGCAACGTCGCCCGCATGGCGCTGCTGCTCGCCGGGTTGCCCCAGGAGGTGCCAGGTACAACGGTAAATCGGCTCTGCGGATCAAGCATGGACGCGATTGCGATCGCCGCTCGTGCCATTCGCTGCGGAGAGGCTGAAATGATCATTGCGGGCGGAGTTGAGAGCATGTCGCGCGCGCCTTTTGTGCTGGGCAAGTCCGATGCTGCATTCTCACGGTCGATGAAGCTCGAAGACACAACCATGGGTTGGCGATTCATCAATCCTCGGATGCAAGCTGCCTACGGGGTCGAGACAATGCCGGAAACCGGTGAGAATGTCGCCGCTGACTACGGGATTTCCCGCGAAGACCAGGACGCCTTCGCGCTTCGCAGCCAGCAACGAGCCGCTGCCGCGATAGTGGCCGGCTTCTTTGCGGGCGAGACTGTCCCCGTCGCAATTCCTCAAAAGAAAGGTGCGCCATCGGAATTGAGCTCTGACGAACATCCGCGTTCTGACACGACCATAGAAGCGCTGGCGAAGCTGAAGCCGGTGGTCCGCGCGGGAGGCACGATCACCGCGGGCAACGCCTCCGGAATTAACGATGGCGCATCCGCCATGTTGATCGCGTCCGAGGCCGCGGCATCGCGATATGGCTTGCGTCCGAGAGCGCGAGTCGTTGCGTCGGCCGCGGCGGGAGTCGCGCCACGCGTCATGGGGATGGGGCCGGTGCCCGCCGCGAGGAAAGCGCTGAAGCTGGCCCACCTTACGCTGGAGCAGATGGACGCGATCGAGCTCAACGAAGCATTCGCGTCGCAGGCGCTCGCCGTTCTGCGCGAACTGGGACTAGCCGACGACGCGGAGCAAGTGAATCCCAACGGCGGGGCCATCGCGATTGGACATCCTCTGGGCGCAAGCGGAGCCCGCCTGGTGACGACCGCTCTCAACCAGTTGGAGAAGACGAGAGGCCGCTACGCCTTATGCACGATGTGCATCGGCGTTGGACAGGGAATCGCCACTGTCATCGAAAGGGTGTAAAAATCGATCCGCTGAATCGGATCAGGATGCCAGCGGCTTTGTGGCTGAAAACGCGATCAAGGAACCTTGGCATGCTCGGTGAGGCTTCAGGGAGGACGACGTATGAACACAGTAGGCGGCATTCGATTGATCCCGCTCTTTGATCTGGCCGCGGAGTTGGCGCCGACGATCGTACTCGGCTACGGCCCGCGGGGTGAACGACGAATGGTACCGATCCTGTCGGGTTCATTTGAAGGTTCGCGCCTCAAAGGTACCATCCTGCCGGGTGGAGTCGATTGGCAGGTCATTCGCCCGGATGGCGTCGCTGAGATAGAGGCGCACTATTCGCTGCAGACCGACGATGGCGCGCTCATCCGAGTCATCAACAAAGGCTATCGCCACGGCCCTCCAGACGTCATGCGACGGCTAGCGGAAGGTGAAGCTGTTCCATCGTCCGAGTACTATTTTCGCGCCGCTCCCGTTTTCGAGGCGCCCCTTGGGCGCTATGGCTGGTTAACTCGAAGCTTGTTCATTTCCGCGGGCGAAAGATCGGCCAGTTCGGTCGTGCTTCACTTCTATGAAGTCACATGAACCTTCTCCATCCGAGATCCAGGCTTGGCGCCTAGAATTTTATTTCTGATTAACTTCGGAGGATTTCTTCCACGCTCAGTGGCCCTTGCGATGCCTTGGCAAACAGATTCAGCATGAGGGACTTCATGTCCATGATCTCCGCCAAAAGAACGGGGTCCGTTCGCTCCTCTTGTGGTCCGCGAACCTGGGAGAGGGCGGTGTCTCGCAACTATTCGGATACCTTCCTTCCAGCCTTGGAAGCGGCAGTTCCGGATGCCCTACCATCGCCTACGCAAGCCGCTTCTTACCCAGGATCTATGCGAGCAAGACGTCCAGAGACGAGGAACGTGTGCGCTCCGGATCATTCATGCCTCCGCAACGTTCTTCGCGAACAACGCGCTGGGCAGGCCGACGAACAGAGCGTGGCCCACGACGCCGTTGATCAACGCCGCAGTCGTGATCGGGCTGGGAGCAACCGCGGTGAGCGGCAAGATCACCAGGTTCATCACTGCCCACACGGCAGCGCCATACAGCAGTCCCAGGAGCACCCACTGCGTACGCAACACAGCGATGCGTTGGCTCGCAAGGATATAGATCGCTGCGACGACCAGCGCGATGGCGAAATGCACGACGAGGCCAAGTCCCGCAGTTGCAAGCCCGCCCGAGAAGGACCGTGCGCCCAGCAGACTGCTCGCGATGTACTGGAGCACCTGGATCGGGTTCTGGCCCTGCAGGCCGCGGACGACGACGCCATCGGCTGCATCGAGCGCTCCAACTACCAGCGCGGCATAGAGGATGGCGCGAGAGACGGGCAATGTGCCCCCTGCCGGATACGGCTCACTCCCAAGCGTTGGGTTCAGGGAAGAAGAGGTCATTTGCCCACCACCGTCTTCTGCTCTTTTCCCAGAAAGCCGATGATCTTGCCTGCGACGAATTCGCTGTGCTCTTCCAGCAGGAAGTGGCCACCGTCGATCAGGTGCAGTTCCGCCTTGGGCAGGTCGCGCAGGAACGCCTGCGCTCCCGGCACGATGAAGAAGGGGTCGTTCTGCCCCCACACGATGAGCGTGCGTGGCTGGTGCATGCGGAAGTATTCGTGCCATGCGTCGTAGAGCGCCACGTTCGAGGTGTAGTTGTAAAGGAGTTCGAGTTGAATGGCGTCATTGCCGGGTCGGTCCAGCAGCGCCTGGTCGAAGGTGTAGCCGTCCGGGCTCACCGCCGCCGCGTTTTTCGCACCATGCGTGTACTGGAAGATCGTCGTCTCCCTGGTCAGCAGAGTGCGCGGCGCCTTCTCCGTCTCCTCATTACGGTTCGCCCAGAAAGACTGCAGCGGCTCGAAGGCGGCGCTGATGCCTTCCATGTAGGCATTGCCGTTCTGCACGACGATGCCTTCGATCGCTTCCGGATGACGCGAGGCAATGCGGAAACCGACGGGCGCGCCGTAATCCTGCACGTAGATGCTGAACTTCTTCAGGCCCAGTGTTGTAAAGAGCAGTTCCTCGATCTGCGCGGTGATGTTGTCGAAGTTGTATTGAAAGTGGGTCGCCGCGGGAGCATCGCTGTAGCCGAAACCGAGGTAGTCCGGCGCGACTATGTGGAAGTGGCTGGCGAGTTGAGGGATCAGCTCCCGGAACATGTGCGACGACGACGGAAAGCCATGGAGCAGAACGATCGTCGGATTCGTGGTCGAGCCGGCTTCGCGGTAGAAGATCTTGTGGCCCTGGATGTCGGCATGATGGTACGTAGTCATGTGGTTCTCCTTGTTGTCAATCCGATTGTTTGCACGCGAGCTCATCAACGCACTGGCCGCTTCCAGCACGAACTCTACGACGGTTGCGGGCGACGAGATCTGAGGAGCATGATCTACGTCGTATGTACGGACCTGTGCGCCCATGCGCTCGGCCACAAATCGTTGTGTCTTTGGGCTGAACATACGATCATCTTCAGCCAGCAGATACCACGAAGGTTTCGTCCTCCATGCTGGAGTCTGTACCGCTTCGCCAAGACACTTCATGGCTATCGGGCGTTGTGCTGCTATCCTGATTTCGTTTTGCTCCGCCGTGGCCCGGTGGCCGACCGCTTTCTTCATTCCTTCCTCCGACATCCATAAGAGACCATGGCCGTCGGGTTCCAGATGGGGAGCTCTTTCGTGTGGAGGCTCTCGGAAGAAAAGGTCACCTACCGTTTCACCTTCGGCCGGCGGCATAGCTGCCACATAGGCCAGACCTCGCACACGGTCGTCACTTTCAAGGGCGGTGATCACGGCGCCGGAGTACGAGTGAGAGACAAGGAGGATTGGCCCCGCGTCCGCCCTCTCCAGAGCCACTTTTAAAGCAGCCACATCGTCGGACAGCGAAGTCATTGGAATCTGGGCAGCGATAACCTTGACGCCCGCCTTGAGGAGTGGGCCGATTACGGCAGACCACGAGGATGCATCCGCCCATGCGGCATGCACCAGAACGATCGTTGCATTAGAAGGAATTTTTTTCATAATTAACCTTTCGCCGATCTGGTACCCACGTGGTAAGCCACCGTTGGGCGGCTGAAAAGATCGGCGCTCGAGGTGCATCGCTTATCAGCGGTCAAATCGCAATCAACCGCGAGCTGCGTTACCATAAAGCTTACGGATGACGGGAGATCACGAAAAGCGAGAAGTTCTGACACTATCGGTGAGAATATCTAAACTATGCTTCTGAACAACCTCAGCCTGGACAGCCTTCGTACCTTGGTGATCACGCAAGACCTGGGTGGTTTTGGCCGCGCTTCGGAGCGCCTTTTACGGACCCCCTCCGCAATCAGTCTGCAGATGAAGCGGCTTCAGGAAGAGGTAGGAGTGCCGCTCTTTCGGAAGCAAGGTCGCAAGACGCTCCTTACTGAACAGGGAGAGATCGCTCTCCGGTATGCCCGGAGGGTGCTGGAGCTGAACGATGAGATGATCGATACTCTGCGCGGATCCTCTCTTGCGGGTGTTGTCCGAGTCGGTTTCGGACAGGATTTCGTAGCTACAGTTTTACCTCTGGTCATCGCACGCTTTAGTGCGCTCTACCCACTTGTGAAGCTAGAGGTCACGGTGGACCTGGGCCAGGTACTCATGCAAGAGATCGACACCGGCGATCTCGATCTTGTACTAACGCTAGGCGGTTCACAGAAGAAGACGGCGCACCTGTTGAGCGAGCTGCCGTTGCACTGGATCGCAAGCCCGAGCTTTAAAGATTGGGAACAGCAGCCGTTGCCGATGGCTCTCTTCAAACCACCGTGCTCATGTCAGACCCCGGGGCTAGAAGCGCTGGAAAGTGCGGGTCGCCCCTGGCGCGTTGCAATGACTAGCCCCAGCCTTACGGGCTTATGGGCCGCTGTCAGTGCGGGATTGGGACTGACCACCCGAGCAGAGCTTGGTCTGCCGAAAGACGTGCGAACTATCGACTTGGGTCTCCCGCCACTGGGAAATATACCCATCACGCTTCATCGCAGACGCGGCCTCCGGGCTCCGAACGCGATTCGATTCGCAGAAATCACAGAGGAGTTGGTCGCTACTTATCTTCGTTTACGCCTGAGCGAGAAGTCACCTGGAACCGTACACTCCTATGCCGCAGTCGGGATGGATGGTAGTCAAGCGAAAGGCACGCCGGCTCGGCGGTCAACAGTCTCGGCAGCGTAGACGAGGTGAATCCCTTGGATGCTCTCGACAGCGTCCTCATGTTGCGCTCGAGGCAATCCTCGTGAAACTTTGCCTTTAGAATTCCGTGTCCTTGCAGATGCTTCATCCAGGCTGCAGCAGGACCGATTTGCCTGCTGGCGCATGGGCCTGTGGTCGGCTACGCTACCTGCCCTACCATCGTCCCCTCAGGTCCGCTTATTGACGCAGGACCATTGGCTTCACGTCAACCCGTTGTGCTTACCCCGATCTGCCGATAGCAGCAGGATTCGTCAACAATACTCACCAACCAATTCAATATTTGGAACTTTTCTTCGTGCTCGCTGGGCCCTACCCTTGTTGTATGGCCGTCCCGAAGGGGACGCAACAAGAGGGAGTTCTCATGGCAACGGCAATATTACAAGCAGCCTCGCAATTGACCCACTATCGGACGGCAACCGTCAACGGCCGCAAGGTTTTCTATCGCGAGGCTGGCGACCCCAGCTCTCCGACGATTGTCTTATTGCATGGACTTCCTACCAGCAGCCAGATGTTCCGCGAGCTGATTCCTGCTCTCGCCGACCAGTTTCACCTGATCGCTCCCGATTACATCGGCTTTGGCCATTCCGATGCCCCGTCGAGAAGTGACTTCGAGTACACCTTCGACAATCTTGCAGCACATGTGCGCGGTCTGCTCGATCAACTCGGTGTCACGTCCTACACCCTCTACATGCAGGATTATGGAGGCCCGGTGGGATTCCGCTTGTTCGCTAAGAACCCAGAGAAGGTGAAGGGATTTATCGTTCAGAATGCCAATGCCTACATGGAAGGTGTAGGCGATGCTCCCAAAAAGGTGCTGCTGCCGCTGTGGGAGAAGCGCACGCCCGAAACTGAAAGGCCCGCACGCGAGTTCGTCAGTCTGGAGGGCACGAAGTTCCATTGGCTGGTTGGCGCCAAAGATCCTGAGGCTATCAATCCGGACAACTGGGTACTCGATCAAGCGCTGCTCGACCGGCCCGGGGTGCAAGACTGCCAAGTTGACCTGCTAGAGGACTACAAATCCAATATCGCACTCTATCCCGAGTGGCAGGCCGCTTTCCGCGCGCACAAGCCCCGGACGCTGATTACCTGGGGCAAGAAGGACCCGTTCTTCGTGCCGCCCGGGGCTGAGGCGTACCTGCGTGATCTACCAGGAGCCAAGCTCGTTTGGCTGGATGCCGGGCACTTTGTGCTGGACGAGAATGTGCATACGGTGGCGGACGAAATCAAGGCTGTTTTCGGTCGCTAAACACCCCTGCGTTCTGATTCCGAATCGAGGGGTAAGAGTAATGCGTAGCGCCATGACGAGACTCGATCGCGCTGCATAGCCCTCGTCTTGGGTACGAAAGGAATGTGTGCAACGCTTCAAAGACAAACGTGTACTCGTGACAGGCTCCGGAAGGGGGATCGGTGCAGCGATTGCACGCCGATTTGCACTCGAAGGCGCCCGCGTCTATCTCACCGCTCGGAGCCATGAGGAGCTTTCCTCTACACGCGACGAGCTGCGATCGTTAACCTCCGAAGTTGAATTTGCTTCTCTCGATCTGACTCAGCCTGGTGCAGCTGCGAAGCTCTCCGCCTATGTCGAGCAATTGTGGGGCGGTATCGACATTCTCGTCACCAATGCAGGTGCTGCGCCTCAAGGTGGGTTTCTCGAACTGAAGGACGAGGACTGGGCAACAGGATTCGGGTTGAAGCTTTTCGCAAATCTTCTAGTGATTAAGAACACTTGGCCAATGTTGAAGGCTGCAAAAGGCCATCTTGTCATGATCGGCGGGGGCACGGCGCGAACGCCAGAGCGCCATCTTTCACTGGTCTCGGCTGTGAACGGCGGTATCGCGGCTCTATCCAAGTCAGTTGCCGAGCAGGGACTTGAGGACTGCATTCATGTCAATCTGGTCCAGCCAGGCACGATCCAGACTTCACGCCGCAGGAAAATGATGGAGAAGCTTGCCGCACAGGAAGGCATCGACTATGCCGAGTATCTTCTTGATTCGACCCGGCGTTTGAAGATCGCTCGTCTCGGCGAACCAACCGACGTTGCGGAAGCCGTCGCCTTTCTCGCAACAGACGATGCGAGATGGATTCATGGAGCCATCATCGATGTCGATGGCGGGCAGAACAAGGGCGTTTGAACCTCGAGGTTTATTTCTTCTTATGGTGGTCTTGGCATTAATTATCTGCGGACGATGCGGGAAGTGAGCGGGCCGCGTGAGGAACTCCCTTCAGCAGTCCAGGCTGTATCGCCCGAACCTGTCTCTTCGTCGAACCCGGACGGAGACTTCCGCGGTGATCTGGCCTTTCCCATATTGAGCGGCCCAGTGCTTCAAAGACTCCGGTCCTACGGACAAGAGGAGACCGTCCCGAAAGACACCCGTCTTTACATGTATGGTGATCGGGACACAGACATGTTCGTCATTCTCTCAGGGGAGATTGAGAGTCGGCTCCCGGTGAAAGGAGGTGGCTCCAAGGTTTTCCGTTCTCTGTGCGCGGGCGACTTCACTGGCGAGCTAAACGTCCTCAACACGCAGAGATCCATCGCCGAAGCAAGAACGACCTCGGCGAGTCGACTGTTGCGAATCTCTCGAAAGAGCTTGCGGGCGTTGATGCGCGCCGAGGGCGATATCGCGAACATAATTGTTTCCGCTTGCATATGGCGTCGCATCGGTATGATCCGCGATCCATCCACGGGGGTCGTACTTCGAGGATGCGAAGGCGATCCGGATCTACTGGGCCTCCGTCGCTTTTTGGTTCGCAATTACTATCCGCACCGGATCGAGGAGTTGCCAACGAACGATGGAGCCGCCAAGGGTCTGGCTGCGACGAACATGCCGGAAATCGAGCTGCTGGACGGGCGTGTCCTGGTTCGACCTGCCATCTGCGATCTCGCTGACGAGCTAGGCATTACCGAATCTCCTGAACCTCATACGATCTATGACGTTGCCGTTGTTGGAGCTGGTCCAGCAGGACTCGCTGCAGCGGTTTATGCAGCGTCTGAGGGCCTATCCACGATCGTGGTTGAAGGGAATGCCCCTGGAGGGCAGGCCGGCACCAGCTCGAAGATTGAAAACTATCTTGGATTTCCGACCGGAGTTTCGGGGGCGCAGTTGGCGAGCCGTGGCCACCTGCAAGCGCTCAAGTTTGGGGTTCACTTCGCTATCTCGCGTGACGTTGTAAGCACAGCACAAGCGGACGGCCTGCATCGGTTGATCCTTGCTGGCGGTGCGGCTGTTTGCGCACGCTCTGTCGTGATCGCAAGCGGGGCGCGGTACAGACGGCTCAACGTGAAGAACAACGAAGATTTCGAAAATAGGGGACTCCAGTATGCCGCGACCGCGATGGAATCTGTGTTGTGCCGTGAACGAGAGATCATCGTCGTAGGAGGGGGAAACTCTGCTGGACAAGCCTCGATCTTCCTCTCGAGTTTTGCAAAACACGTACATCACATCATTCGTGGTGCTTCTTTGGAAAGTACCATGTCGCAATATCTAGTTTCGCGAATCGAACGTTCTCCGCAAATCACTCTCTACACGGATACGGAAATCGACGCGCTCGAAGGTAAGGCGGCACTTGAGTTCGTCACGTGGACGAATCGGAAAACTGGCGAATCGGTACGAAGGCCAATTTCCAGTGTCTTTGCCATGATTGGCGCGGAGCCAAACTCCGGGTGGGTGTACGGCGCCGTCAAGCTCGATGACAAGGGATTTGTGCTCACCGGTGGTAGTTGGGGATTTGAAGGCACACCGTACGCGACTAGCGTTCCCGGGGTATACGCTGTCGGCGACGTGAGAGCCGAATCGGTGAAGCGTGTTGCGTCGGCGGTTGGGGAGGGTTCGGTGGTCATATCGAATATCCATCGGTATTTAGTTCAGAAGCGCCTCGACTTTCCAGCCCAAGCGAAAGCTAACTGACAGTTGCCAACGAGTCATCTTCTGGCCTCTGCAAACCATGTCTAAGCCATGCACGACTTCAAATGAGTCGATGATGGCACTGCAGCCTTTATGCGGCAGTCGGCAATACTTCAGTTTTGCTTAAGTATGTGACGAGAATTTAGAACTGTTCTTCTCGCTTATAGGACCTTACTCTGAAGAGACTATACGCAGGAGTAACAAGCTCACTTAATCGGAGCTTGCTCCTGAAAGGGGCGGTTGACTATCGTCGCGCCATGGCAGATGAATTCATGGCAACGGAGACTGCAATGACAACACCACTCGATACAGTGCGCGATTTCTATGCGGCAATAGCAGCAGGTGACATCATGAAGATGGTTGGCCTGATGGCTCCCGACATCGAGTGGATCTCAGTGGTTGATTTCAACATTCAGGACAGAGGCTCCGAAGAGGTAATGAAAAAGGTGTTCGTTCCACTCATGCAAGAATGGGAGAGCTTCTCACCAGCTCCTGCTGAATTTCTTGTCGATGGCTCGACGGTGGTGTCATTGGGCCGCTTCGCTTGCGTACACCGTGCAACGCACAAACGCGCCGACCTTGCCTACGCGCATGTATGGGACATCCAGGACGGGAAAATCGAACGCCATCGTCAATACATCGATACCTTGGCGCTCGAACAGATTAGACATCAGTAGCCGTGCCCAGTGCGTCTTTATGACGCGCCAGGCTTCCCTTACTGGATGCTTCCGGCAAGAAGTGTTCGCAGGAGGAACATCGTAGTGAACCGCATAGCAAATTACTTTCTTGCCGCAGCCCTTTTTGCAGGCACGGCACAAGCCGCGCCACTCCCTTCGACCAACGCTACGACGACCTATCATCGCGTGCAGGTCGACGGAGTCGGAATTTTCTACCGGGAGGCCGGCCCGGAGGATGCTCCAACCATCGTCCTCTTGCATGGCTTCCCGTCATCTTCGCGGGAGTTTGACACGCTTATTCCCTTGCTCGCGACAAAATATCATCTGATCGCTCCAGATTATCCCGGATTCGGTCTGAGCGACGCGCCCTCGCCGACCGCCTACACTTACACGTTCGACCATCTTGCCCTGACGATAAGTGATTTTCTGGAGAAGCTGAAGGTCACGGATTATGCCATGTACCTTCACGATTACGGCGCGCCGATCGGCTTTCGCATCATTCTGGCGCACCCCGAGCAACTGCATGCGCTCATCATTCAAAACGGCAACATCTACAAGGCGGGCCTTGGGGCCAAATGGAGCAAGATCGCAGAATACTGGGCGGATCCAAAGGCTCATCCTGAGGTGCTTAACGGCTTTCTTTCGTTCGAGGCCACCAAGGAGCGGCACGTCGCCGGCACCTCCCATCCGGATCGCTACGATCCGGACACCTGGATCAGCGAGTATGCCGATCTGTCGCGACCCGGTCAGCGCGAGATCCAAGCGGACCTACTCAATGATTATCGGACCAACGTGGCGTCCTATCCCAAATGGCAGGCCTGGCTTCGCGACCATCAGCCTCCGACCCTCGTGGCGTGGGGCGAGCACGATCCCTCCTTCATCGCGCCGGGTGCAGAAGCCTTCAGGCAGGATCTACCTAATGCGGAGATCCATCTGCTCGACGCTGGGCACTTCGCACTGGACGAAAAGACGGACGAGATTGCGGACCTGATCCTCGAGTTCATGGCCAAGCATCCCGGATGAGGGCCTGGGTCGCGAACATCGTATACGGTCTCGCGTCATCGGCAGCGTCGAAACCAGCAACGCAAGCTCCGCCGGCCAAGCGTGCGCAGTAAGAGCAGAACACATCGCTCACCGTACGGCGTTAGCATCCAACACGGGCGACCAGATACCTAGTGGCTGTCTGGCCCAGAGATCGGTAGTCGAGACGGGGCCATTCACAAACTGGCACCTAGCCGCTCTCGCTTGAGGCCTAGCCTAATACGCATGCACTCCAGGGTACCTAAAATCGGCGACTCCCATTGGGAAAACAGGTATCGATAATTCCAGCAGATAGGAGAAACAGGATGCACTCAGAGCGAATCGGGAACGAGGAGGCTCTTGAGAACGATGCAGATAATAGCCACAACAAAGTGAGTTCGGCTACGGAGTTGGCAACTATTACCGCAATCCTCAACGGTGAGCAGCACAGGTTTCACGACCTGATCCGTCCTTACGTGCGGGGCGCCTACGCGATTGCGCTCAGGCTATTGAAGAATGAAGCTGACGCAGAGGACGCTACACAAGAAGCATTCCTGAGCGCTTTTTGCTATCTCAGAAGATTTAGAGGTGAGTCCCGATTCAGCACGTGGCTATATGCTATTTTGCTAAACGAATCGAGGGCTAGGCTGCGACGGACTGCCACCGTGCGACTAGAATCGCTCGATCTCGCTCCGTGGAACACTGGACATGTGGGTCTATTACTTGCCGATCCTGCAGATAATCCGGCTCAGGTTCTCGATCGCAATGAGACACGCACTCTGCTCAATTGCGCTATTGGAACACTTCCACAGATTTATCGTGAAGTCTTTCACCTCAGAGAAGAGAAATGCCTGTCGATCCGCGAGACCGCTGACGTACTTGCAATCACTGCCGAGACAGTAAAAGTAAGGCTTCATCGGGCTCGCGCGTTGCTTCGAAAACGATTGAAGTCCTCTTTTTCATATAAGTCGGCCATCGAGAGGATGGAGTATTAACGCGCCTCGGCGCTCAGCAGCGCTTGACGGGCGTATTGTTAATCGTTTTATTCAGTTCGACGTTCCAATAACTCAGCTAAGTTGCTGAATGATAATTCGCGGAGGTAGAGAATGGCTCAAGGACAAAAGATCGTAATTCTCGGCGGAGGTTTTGCCGGACTTTATGCTGCGTTGGAGCTTGAAAAGCATCTCCCCATGAACAATGTCGAGGTAACGCTGGTCAATCGTGAAAATTTCTTCTTATTCACCCCTATGCTTCACGAAGTAGCGGCAGGTGACCTTGACCCTACAAACATAGTCAATCCAGTTCGTAAGCTGTTGAAGCGTGTATCGTTTTTTGAGGGATACACCAAGTCAATTGACGTGAATAGGAAAACAGTAACCGTCGCGCATGGTTTTGACGGTCATGTTCATGAACTTGTTTATGATCAACTCATACTCGCGCTAGGATCAACTACCCAATTCTTTGATCTTCCGGGGGTCGAGAAAAACGCCCTCACAATGAAATCCCTTTCTGACGCGGTAAGGTTGAGAAATCGCCTTATTGCCATCCTGGAGGAGGCGGATACCGAATGTGCAGCGGGCCACAGATTAGATCTCCTGTCGGTGGTGGTGGCAGGCGCAGGATTCGCGGGCGTGGAGACGCTGGCCTCCATTAATGACTTTCTCCGGCACTCGATCCGTTTTTATCCCAATCTGTCTGAACAGCATCTCCGTCTTACCCTGATTTACCCCGGAGACAACATCCTCCCCGAACTCAGTCCTGATTTGGGTCGATACGCCCAACGCAAGTTGGAGGCTCGTGGAGTCGAGGTGCTCGCGCACTCCAGGGTTGCTGCGTTTGATGGCGAAGTGATTGAACTAACAAACGGGAACAAAATTGCGAGCCGCACACTTCTGTGGACCGCGGGAACGATGCCGCACCCCTTGATCAGCACGTTGCCTTGCGCAACCGAGCACGGCCGCATCAAAGTGACAGCTGAACTCGCGGTCCCAAATTGGCCTGGTGTATGGGCGATGGGAGACTGCGCTCTCGTTCCAGACTTGAACACTGGCAAGTTTTGCCCTCCCACGGCGCAGCATGCTTTACGACAGGGGAAGGTGGTCGCCCAAAACGTACTCGCATATCCGGACGATCGCAGATTCAGGAAATTCAATTTCAAGACGCTTGGACAGCTTGCCACGATCGGACGGCGTGTTGGCGTCGCGAATATTTTAGGAATCAACCTTTCAGGATTCGTGGCCTGGTGGATGTGGCGCACAATTTATTTAAGCAAATTACCGCGACTCGAGAAAAAAATACGTGTCGCTTTGGATTGGAGCCTCGACCTGGTGTTTTCTAAAGACCTGTGCCAATTTATCGACGTGCGCCCGGAAGACAAGATGGTCATGAAGCAGCTCAACAGCCTACAAGAGCACAGCCTCGACCTGGCGCAGCCAGTAGAACAGCCAGTGGTCACTCCAATTTCGCTTTAGGTTCAATCCATCGTCGCTATACAGAACCATCCCAGTTCGGCAGCGTGCGCAAAACACTCCTGGATTTTGGCGGTCTGATCCTCTACCGTATGTGTGCCACCCTCAAAGGCCGCTTCGAGAGCAGAGCCAAGAGAGTTGCCCGACTGAAGGGAGGACAGCAATAGAAACGCTTCACGATCGATCCGTCTGTAGTAGACAGAGTTGTCGTAACGGTGGACCGCAAGATAGATGTCCTGACGCGACAACTCCGGTAGGGCAGCCTCTGATGTCTCTCGGCGCTCGGAGATTGCGTTGCTCATGATGTCGCTGGGGCCCGTTCTCTCGGTGCACCGCCAGAACGAGCTCGTCCACAGGGTATTTCAGATCGAGCAATTGCAAATGGGGCTGGAGGCTAAGCCTTGTCTCGCCATCGAAGCCCGCGAAATCAGCTCCATTTACGGGAGGAATGGCCGCTCGATCGAATGCTTCCACATAGGCCCACTCCAAACGTGAAATATCCATGGCCAGGTCGTGGTTGCCGGGAGTGAACTCGGCGTGGTCCTGAAGCCATTCCGGCAACCTGGAGCCGAGGTTGCGGAGCGTAAAGGAGGACGAAGGGTTGTCGCGAAGGTACGCCAGCACCAACTCATCGAAAGCTTCACTTCCAAGAACCGCATTCAGGGCCGGGAAGTCTTCGGCGACCGCGGTGATGACCCGAAACCAGTACTGCCGGTTGTAGATCTCAAGGCGGTCGAACGAGGACAAGCGGTCGTTCGGCTTGATGTAACTTTCTGCTATCGCCGCAATCGAACGCCCATCCTCCGTCGTCGTCTGCATCTGGAAATCGGGACTGAGAGGCCGCATCACGTCTTCTGACATCCGGCGCTGCAACTCAAGGAGTGTCATGAGTGGATCACCTCTCGGACTTTTTCCTCTCCGGCTTGCGTAACGGTCTCCGTTGGTTCCAGATATCTGTTTGCCTTTAACGCTTCCCCATGAACCTCATCGAAGGACGGAATATTGTCGTCCCATTCAAGCAAGGTTGCGGTATGCCCCACACGCTCGATCGTCCGTTCGTACAGACTCCACACGGGATCAAGCACCGGGTGATCGTGCGTATCGAGGATGTACTTTTCAAACTTAGAGTGGCCGGCGATGTGGATTTGCGCCACACGTTCGGCAGGGACACTGTTGACGTAGTCGAATGGGTTGAAAGCATGATTTTGCGAAGACACGTAGATGTTGTTGACATCGAGGAGAATCCCGCAGTCGGCTTCCTCGACCACCTCGTTCAGAAATTCCCACTCGGTCATCTGCGATTCATAAAACTCCGCATAGCTACTTACATTCTCGACAGCAATTGGAATCTCAAGGAAATCCTGGACCTCGCGGATCCTTGCTGCCGTCGTCCTCACAGCTTCGAAGGTGTAGGGGATCGGTAGAAGGTCATGCGTATAACGCCCGTCGACGCTTCCCCAGCAGAGATGGTCGGAGAGCCACGGAGTCTTTGTTCGTCGGGTCAGTTCCTTGAGGCGTTTGAGATGCTCCCGGTTCAGGGGCTGCGCCGAGCCGAAATACATCGAAACCCCGTGCTGCACGACCCGATATTGATCGAGAATGTCGTCGAGCACCTGCAGCGCCCTGCCACCGTCGACCATATAGTTCTCAGAGATAATTTCGAACCAGTCGACGACGGGCTTCTTTGAAAAAATGTGCTCATAGTGCGGAACGCGCAGACCGATCCCGACCCCGTAGTCCGTGAACCCATTGAAGCGGTTCGCTGGCATGTGTGTCTCCGAACAATCAGAAGATGGATAAAGCTGGAGGCTTGATAGGAATCCAAGCCCCCAGACAACGCGACATGTTAAGCGGCCTTTGGCGCCTTGGAACCGTCGGTGGCGCAGCCGCCCTTGCCCTTGCAATCGTTCTTGCCGGGGTGCTTGCCGCCACCTTGACCCTTACAGTCGTTCTGGCCTTTGCAGGCGTGCTTGGGCAGGGGCTTGTCCTGGACAAGGAGGACGCCGGCGTGCGCAGACTGAACCGAACTGCCGTTAGATTCGGTCGTCTGAGCGTTCAGACGAACGGTGGTGCCGCCAATCAAGCCTGCAAACGCAGCCGCCAAAGCGAGCGATTTCACTGGGTGATTCATGAGATTAATCCTTTCATTGGTTGAGCCGCGCCTGACAGCGTGGGCATTGACGTTGGCTGCGACTGAATCGCAGCGACCGGAAGGCAACTTAGGAACGCGGGAGTTATCCATTCGCAAACCTCGGGCTTTCCTGCGGGCTGCATCATTGGAGTGCTCGCAAGAATAAAGGTTACGGCCAATCTGAGAGACGAAAGAGACCCATAAATGTCTACTGGGCCCGGTTCATGTCTTGTCGCACAACTTTCCAAGCGAATGATGACCTAGAGATAATAAGCGATGCTGCGATTGCGATCTACATGCTCCTGCGAGCGGACTCTCATTCAAGGCCACCCGCGCAGATTTGACCAGCTGTCTGCGCGGGTAACGGGTCCCCGGAGGCGATGCTAAAGGGCCGCGATGCCGTTGAAACCGGCTGTCTGCGGAAGGCCCTCGATATCTCCGAGCTGGTTGAGGGTTCCATCGGAATTGATGGTGAAAACCCCAATGGCTCCAGTCCCCGACTGGAGGTTGAACAGGTATTTGCCATCTCCGCCGATGGTCATGTCGAGGTTGTTTGCACCGTCCGGAAGAGCACTGAGAACGGTGCCTGCGATAGGCGTCAATGCACCGCTTGAGGCGATCGAGAAGCCGACGACCGTGAATGTACCTGCGTTATCGACGTAGACCCATTTCCCATTCGGACTGATTGCATTCCAGCAATTTCCATTACCCTCAGTGGGAAGGCTCTGGCTGATTGGAGTGAGGGTTCCCTTCGCGTCGATGGTGTACGAGGAGATGCTCGAGGTATCCGTTCCGCTGCTGGGCTGATTTTCGGAGACGATAAGCTGGCCGTTGGGTGTAAACACGGTAGCAAAGGCCCCCGGTGTCACGCTTGTGTTGCCCACAACCCTACCGAGCGTTCCATCCGGCTGGATCGGAAATACATCAATGCTGTTGGAAACTTTCTCAATCACTACCAGCCAATGCCCATTCGGGCTCACGGAAATCGACGATGCCCCGGAATTCGTTCCCATGAGGTATTGAATTGAATTCGGAATCTCGTGAAGCTTTCCAAAGCCGTCAGCCTTAAATACGACGATGGCTCCCGACCCGCTCGCATCGAGCACATAGACCGTGCCGTTATGTTCCGTTACCGCAACCGGGAAGGCACCGCCCGAGGACTCCTTGTCGACCAGAAAAGGTGCGCCGTGAAAGATGTGAAAGCTCGAGATCGAGCCACTGGCGGAGTTCACAGCGAAGAGCAGGGTGTGATCGCCGCTAAGGGTGAGGGCTCCTTGAGACTGAAGCGGATCCGTCTTTCCGCCACTGCCGCGGCCGCCTGTCTCGGTCCGGCTTACGAGAGCGAATTGACCATCGTAATCGGCTCGATAGGTTAAGACTTCGTTCTTGACGTTGTCGTTTGTAAGAACAAATACAGAGGCTTCGCTGTCCGGCTGGGTGCCGGCGGCGTACGTCGTGGACGTTGTAGCGCCGATACTGAGCGCGATGGCCAAAAGACCAGGAACTGACTTCAACATTACACTGACTCCTTTTTTGTGAAACATCCTGATTGCGCAAACGCTCCTCTGGCGTTAGCCGCTGGGGCAACGCTCGAAGTAGCATCATGAATTTGCGCGATCGTTTGAGTATTGAGCTGCCAAAGAGGTTACATTGGAGCGATTTCCGAAAGCGCTACCAAACGGAATGTGTCATGAGCCGAACCACGGCGGCCAACATAAACGCATTGGAAACGTTAAATGTTCATGCCGACGGCAAGACAATCAAGATCCTCTGTAACAAATCATGGCGCAAGAACTCTAACTGAGCGCAAGGGTAGGATGTCGAGAAGATGTCACCTTTCGTCCGCATGTTGGGCAGTTCAAGGTCGCTCGATGCGATACACCGAAATTGAAAGAGGACGTTATGAAGGCTTTGCTCGATTTGTATTTGCGATCTTCTGGCTTGATCTCGAAGCTTCGGTCCCCGTTTCTCTTAGCAGTACGGCTCTATTGGGGCTGGCAGTTCGCACAGTCGGGATGGGGGAAGTTGCACCATCTCGACAAAGTAACGGACTTTTTCACGAGTCTTAATCTACCCGCTCCGGGTCTTACGGCGCATTTCGTATCGGGACTCGAGTTCGTCGGTGGCATTCTCCTCATTCTGGGACTAGGTTCGAGACTCATCGGAGTCGTACTCACCGCGAACATGCTGGTAGCGTATTGGACCGCAGATAAGGAGGCGCTGCTCTCAGTGTTCTCCGACCCCGGAAAGTTTTACGTCGCCGATCCATACACGTTCCTCTTTGCCTCCGCCATGGTGATGGTGTTTGGTGCCGGAATCTTTTCCCTCGATGCGTTGCTGGCAAGACGTTGGAACGCAGGCATTGCGAAGTGATGGTTCATGCACGCCTCGAGGAGGAGATGCAGGCTACTGCATGAGACAACGAGTCAAGGCTTATCGTCAGTTGGGAGGTAGAAACTGACGGCAGACCGTTGAGGGCAGATCGCGATGGCAAGTTGGTCACTGTTGTTGTTTGCGCTCGTAGCATTCGGGACTCCTCGTAGCTTTGCAGGTGAGCAGCAAGGTAGAGAGTCCACAGCGCCCGTCTCCAGTCGCCTTGATCCAACGACTGGTTTCCGGCAAATCCTGTCGATTGGCGGCGCGAGTATTGAGGTCGATCTCGCCCCCGGAAACCTGGACGTCCAGCCATCGCAAATCCTCTCCTGGATCGAGCGAGCTGCGCGCGCGGTGACCGTCTACTACGGCCGATTTCCGGTCCAGAGAGTGCGCGTCCGGGTAATTCCCGATTCCGGCCAGGACGACTCCATTCACGGTACAACATGGGGAAGCGTTGATGGCTTCCAGGGAGTCACGCGTATGCGCCTAGGTCGCCATGTGACGGAGCAAGACCTAGCTGACGACTGGACGATGACACATGAATTTGTTCACATGGCCTTTTCGTCGTTGCCGGACAACCAGAGCTGGATGGAGGAAGGCCTGGCCACGTATGTCGAGCCGATTGCGCGCGCCCAGGCTGGACAACTGACCGTCCGGCAGGCGTGGGCGGGCATGGTCACGGGCATGTGGCAGGGGCAACCCAAGCGAGGCGATCTCGGCATGGATCGGACTCACACCTGGGGCCGCACTTATTGGGGAGGAGCGCTGTTTTGCCTCGTCGCCGATGTCGAGATTCGCCAGAAGACGGAAAATCGCAAGGGATTGCAGGATGCATTGCGGGCCATTGTGATCTCGCGCGGAACGATCGACACAGAGTGGCCTGTGTTGAAAGTCCTGGAGATCGGCGATAAGGCGACGGGCACAACAGTTCTTGTTGACATGTACAACCAATGGAAGAACAAACCGGTTACAGTCGATCTTGAGAAACTATGGCTTGAGCTGGGAATTCGGCGATCCGGAATGGGTGGAGTAGAACTCGCGCCACAAGCGCCATTAGCCAGCATAAGAAATGCGATTATGGCACCCCCTTAGGAGCGGGATCGCATCATTAGCTCCCGCGGGGCTTTCAGCGACCGTCTCCACGCCTGGCTGGCAGAGAAGATAATCGGTGGCTTAATGAAACCGGATCAAGGTTGAGCCGGTTGGATCGGGTGGTCGCAGCTCAAAAGGCGCCTTCACTGCCTGTTGGCGCTAATTGAGATTGTGATTGGTCAAGACAAACCAATGAGACATGCTTTCTGGCTCACGCTAGAAAACCTGTCGCGTTTTTGAGCTGGTTTTCCGCACCATATCCTTCGATGGGACTATGGTACAAACCGACACCAAACGCTCGTACGTGGACTGCAATACGCTGGACGTCATTGATTTTATGGTGACCCTGGGAAGATTCGAACTTCCGACCTGCGGTTTAGGAAACCGTCGCTCTATCCACCTGAGCTACAGGGCCACTGATCTTCAGTTTATCAGCGCTGTTTGACTTTCGCGCGAGGGTGAAGCGCGCGTTGCCCTCTATCGCTAAGGTTGAGGAACAGCCCCTTCAGGCAGCTTCCACGCGAAGAGAACGCTTCCGCTACTGGTCATGACGTATTGGCGCCCGTCGAGTTCGTAGCTTATCGGTGAACTGACCATCTGCTGGTTCGTTCCAGCGTGCCACAGGGTTTTTCCGGTACTGGAATCGAGGGCGATGACGTTGCCGACACTGTCTCCGGTAAAGACCAGCCCAGAATCGGTAGTTAGCACGCCGGCTCCCGACCCCCCTTTGCCCACCTCGTGACTCCAGCGAATCTTGCCGGTCTGGTAGTCGATCGCTTCGATGACTCCCTTTCCCCACAGGCCGTAGTCGGCGCCCGCCCAGCCGTAGTCGCCGTCGGCTGGTTTGGCAAAGTAGAGGCTGTAGCTGGGGTGTGCGTCGACGATGAACAGCCCCGTCGTGGTGTCGAAGCTTGGCGCGCGATAGTTGGTCATGCCGCCTTCGTCAGGCGCGATGAGGCGTCCATCGGGGGCCGGCTCTTTCTCGGGATTGGGTATTGGCTGGCCCTTCTTGTCGACCCCGAGCGACCAGTTGATCGGCCCGAAGGGGACGCTAAGTAGGCTTTCGCCATTAGTGCGATCGAGGACGAAGAAATAGCCATTGCGCGAGGTCTGCATGAGCATCTTGCGCGGCTTGCCATGGAAGTCGCCGTCCACCAGGACCGGCGTTTCGACCGCGTCCCAGTCGTGAGTGTCATGGGGAGAAGCCTGAAAGGCCCAGGCAAGCGTCCCGTTGTCCGGATGGATGGCCACGATACTGCAGACGTAGAGATCGTCGCCGGGGCGGTTCTTGCCGTTGAGCACCGGCGTGGGATTCCCCGTACCCCAATAAATGAGGTCCAAATCGGGATCGTAAGTTCCGGTCATCCAGGTCATGCCACCGGTGGTGCTGTCGGGGGTTCCGGGTGGGGGCGTGCTATTCCATTGCCATTTCGTCTGACCCGTCTCGGGGTCGATGGAGCGCAGAAACCCAGGCAGGTTATCGAAGTCTCCAGAGACGCCGACGATGACATTGTCTTTCACAATCAGCGGGGCCATCGTCGTCCAATAGCCCTTGGCGGAATCGGCGACTTGCACCTTCCACCGCACCGAACCGTCTTTCGCGTTCAGCGACACCAGGTGCGCGTCAGCCGTCAGGTAGAAAAGCCATCCCTTGTAGATTCCTACCCCGCGATGACCGATGTGAAAGGCGTTATTTTTCGCATCGCTGTAGTGCCATATCTGATGGCCAGACCGCGCGTCGACAGCCCAGACGTTGTCGGGTGCGGTGAAGTACAGGATGCCATCTACCAGAATTGGCGTGGATTTGATCGGCTGAGCCTGGCCGGTTTGGAAGGCCCAGGCCAGCCCCAGTCTGCCCACGTTAGCGGGTGTGATCTCTTTGAGGCTGCTGTGGCGCCGTCCTGAATAGTCGCCATGATACATCGGCCAACTATCCGCTGGCGGATGGACTAGTTGCGCTGTCGTGGGACTCTGAGCCGCAGCCATCGAAGGGGCGAACAGCGCGCCTCCCAAGGCAAGAACGGCTAAGAATTGCGCGCCCTGAAACTGGCTCGACACTAATACTGATCCTTCCCGAAGAGACTCTGGCTGGACTTGAACCGATTACTTGAGGGTCTGGATATAGGCCATCAAATTGTGGATGTCGTCATCGGTGTACTTGGGAAACTGGTCGACGTGCGCCTGAACCGGCGAGTCGATCGTGAATTTGATGGCGCTAACGGGCCACGACCGGTAGATCCCATTGGCGTCGCGCAGGCCAACAGTAAATTCATCCTGGTACGCCAGCTCACCCTTCACCGTCTCTCCCGAGGGCAGTGTCACTGTGATCGTGTCCTTAGCGTTTCTGGGATAGAGCATATGTTCTTCAAGCTGAAGACCTTGGTACCGGGAGGCAATACCGGCCAGGTCGCCAGTTGGTGAGTGGCACTTCGAGCAGCCGCCGGGGCCATTGAAGTAGGCCTTCCCCGCGTCGACATTGCCAGTCTGCAGGTCGGCGACGTCAACCCCGCGTCTGCCGCCCGGGTGGGAGGCAGCCAGCTTGGCCTCGGCGTGGATGAATGCCACCAGGTTGGTCATCTCCGTGTCGGAGAAATTGAACTTGGGCATCTTGCCCTCGGCGCGCCCGTTGCGGACTACGGGGGCAATATTGCTGCCGTTCACGTCTTCCGCAACAAGTTTTGAGCGGGTCAGATCTGGCCCGGACTCGCCGCCGCCAGCGTCGCGTCCGTGGCAAAAAGCGCAATTTTGAAGGTAGGTTGATGCACCTGGCAGGGCTGGGGTGCGCGGGCCCGCGGCTATCGCGGCCGCGGGTGCGGCCGGTGTCGGGGCGGCAGTACCCGAGGGCATGAAGGTCGGATTGGTGGTCAGGTACTGGAGCAGGCTGGCCAGATCGCTATCAGAAATCTTGTCGCTACTGAAGGCCGGCATCGCCTTGCGTCCGGTACGGACGAGCTGGGTGATCTGGTCTTTGTCCATCTTCTTGCCAACGCCGGCAAGGGTAGGGAAGACAGGAGGATGGCCTTCCATCTTTGCCCCGTGGCACATGGCGCAGTTGTTCAGGAAGACCTTGCCGCCGGGGGAGCTTGCGGCGTCTGTATCGCCGGCCTGTGTCGTGGTTGTGGAGGGGGAGACCGCTGCGAAGATTGGAAGCAGCTTCGTCTGAAAAGCGATGACTCCCGTCGCAATGCCGAGGAGAGCGAAAACCCTAAAAATCTTCACAGTGTAAACCTACTCCGAGAGTTACTGAGTCTTCAAATAAGCAACTACATTACTGATGTCTTGCGGCGTAAGCTTGCCGTCGAACGGCGGCATGATTCCTTTGCCAGTCTTGATCGTTGTCGCTGCTACCTGGGCGGTGATCTGGGGCGGCGTGGTGCCGGTTTTCGTCCCGATAATGCCGTGAAGATTCGGCGGCCCAAACGGCGTAGTGTCTCCGGGCTGCTTGTTGTGGCAGCCGATGCATTGGGCCTTGAAGATGGTCTCGCCTTGTTTGGCTTTGCCGCTGACCGCAGGCTTCTGCGCGACGGCAGTTCCGCCAGATCCCGAAAGAAAGATGCCAGCGACGAGTGGGAGCAGGGCGACGGAGCATGCGAAGAGCCTGGTAACGGAGGATTCCAGTAAACGGTTACTCAAAGTGCAAATTCTCCTGATTGCCGAGTCTGCGTCGGTGCTCATGACGCCCTTACACTCTTCATTTTGTTTGCAATTCATACTAGCAGAGCCAGGGGCGTTTTCCGCTCATTGACTCTGAGTCTCGTCTTCCCACGGCAGGGTAGCCTGCATTACCGGGCGAAAGCTCTGGCGATGGAGCGGGCATGGCCCGAGCTTTTCGAGTGCGGCGAGGTGTTGCGGCGTGCCGTAGCCTTTGTGCGAGGCGAGGCCGTAGCCGGGATATTCGTGGTCGAGCTCGCACATGCGGCGGTCGCGATAGACCTTGGCGACGACTGATGCGGCGGCGATCGAGATGCTGAGGGAGTCTCCGTAGATGATGCTGGTTTGGGCGCAGGGATGATCGAGGCGCATGGCGTCGATGAGCAAGTGATCTGCGGCCGGCGACAGGCGCATTACGGCGGATGTCATTGCGATGCTCGTCGCCTGATAGATATTCACTCGATCGATGACCTCGACGCTGACCTCTTCGATGGCAATTGCGAGGGCTTTCCTCTCGACGATGGCGGCGAGGCGTTCGCGGTCTGCGGGGAGTAACTGCTTTGAGTCGCGGAGGCCGCGAATCCGGCAGTCGGGCGGAAGGATGACTGCGGCAGCGACAACTGGACCAAAGAGTGCTCCGCGGCCGACCTCGTCGACTCCGGCGATGGTGGTTGCGCCTTGCGCTCGCGCGGCGCGCTCGTACTTGTTGCCGCAGCGGAGGGTGCGGAGCATGCGCAGCTTGCGGGTCGCGGCCGAGACTTCGGGCGCGTCTTGAGCTGCTTCTTCGGCCAGTTGCCAGTCTGGATTGTCGAGAGCTTCTGCGGAGGGCATGAACGAGTTCAGTGTAACCAATTTCGCCGTGTGGAAAGGTGTTGGCGAAGAAACACGAAAAGGCCCCGGTGATGAGCTAACCGGGGCCGACGTGAATTGTAGAAATCCTCGCGTGGAGAAACGGGGAATTAAGAGGCGCGGTCGCGGTCGACTTCCTTGAGGCGGGCTGCTTTGCCACGGAGTCCGCGGAGGTAGAAGAGCTTGGCGCGGCGGACCTTGGCGGAGCGGATCTTTTCGACCTTGTCGATGACCTTGGCGTTGAAGGGGAAGATGCGCTCGACGCCCTGGCCGAAGCTGATCTTGCGGACGGTGAAGCTGCCCTGGGCTCCGCGCTTGAGCGCGATCACGATGCCCTCAAAAGCCTGGAGGCGTTCTTTATCGCCTTCCTTGATCTTGACCTGGACGCGAATGGTGTCGCCGGGCACGAAATCGGGGTGGTCCGTGCGATTGGAGCTTGTCGGCGAGTCGCTGCATTACGGGAGAAATCGACATGGTGGTTCCTAACTTCCTAGCGAAGAAATTCTGGCTGATTCCAAACCCTTATTTTACACGGATTTCGTGGGTTGCGGGGAGGATTCGTGCTCGGCTCGCAAGGGCGAGCCGACGGTAGGTCATGCACCCCCCATATCCTTAAGTGGCCTGGCTTGTGCGGCTTGCAGAATCTGTCCGCAAAAGCTTGCAAACAAGATGGTTACAGTCAAATATCTGGTGTAATTGTCCTTGCCCTGCCGAGCGACTCCAGAGGAGTGTGCTTCGCTTTAGCCCCTATTTCCAACTTATCAAGTTGACCCCTTTCACTACAAGGGAAATAGAGACCAGGGACATAAGGACTAGCGACATAGGAAACCTGAGTAAGGGCGGGGCTTGCCCTTACTCGTGTTTATTGTTGAACACCCGGGTGCTTACCCCTGTGTTGCCGGCTTCGCGGTGAAGATGCCTTTGAAGCTGTCGCGGTACTGGAGGAAGACCAGCACCCATAGCACCGCGGACAGCAGGGCGGGAGCAATGGTGGCTGGGGAGAGCGTGATGTGGAAGGCGAGGATGTTGTAGAGTTCGGCCGCGAGCAGTGTGAGCGCGAGCGGCACGAAGAAGCCGGAGATCAACAACAGGCCGCCGATGAGCTGTACCGCGAAGAAGAAAGCGGCCAGGTGCGATGCGATGATGGCGCCGAAGAACTGCAGCGCCAGCGGATTGGCAGGCGGCGGTTGATGGATGAAGTTGAGGAACCCGTTCAATCCGAAAACGGTGAATATGAGCCCCAGCAGGTAGCGCGAAATAGTAGAAACGATCTTCATATCTTTATCTCCTTACAGGGGTCTGCATTAGAATGCCTGGGCGTGGGTTTGAACCGCCTGCAGGTGGGGTGCGAGAAACGCATCGCGGTCTTGCCCGTAGTTAAGGCTTGCGGTGCCACCGGCGGTGAGGAAGGTCGCATCGGTTACGCCGAGGAAGCCGAAGACCGAGCGCAGGTACGGCTCTACAAAATTGAACGAGGCCATCTGCGTCTGGGCGTCGTAGTTGCCGCCGGTCGCGATGACGAAGGTCGCTTTCTTGCCGGTGAGCAAGCCCTTCGGTGTTCCGTCGGCGTAGCTGAAGGTCTTGCCGACGCGCGAAATCTGGTCGATCCAGAGTTTCAGCACCGAAGGAACTCCAAAGTTGTGCATCGGCACACCGAAGACATACTCATCGGCCTGGAACAACTCGGCGAGCAGGGAATCGGAAAGGGTAAGCAGTTGGTTCTGCTCGGGGGTGCGAGATTCTTCCGGGGTGTAGACAGCGCTGACCCATTCGGCGGTGATGGGCGCAATCGCAGTCGCGGTGAGATCGCGGTCAACGACCGTTCCATCGGGGTGGGAAGACTTCCAGTGGGCGACAAAGGAACCGGTGAGCTGGCGAGATACGGAGCGGCCGTAGAGTGGGCTGGAATCGAGGTGAAGAAGTGTGGGCATGATGAACCCTCCTATGCGACATCTGATGTGTAATAAACATATGTTGATTCAGATAAATCGGCAAGTGTCGTTTACGCATCTATTGATGTGTAAGTTTGATGGGAACGAGGTATTCTCAAGAGCAAATGGTTCAGGCGCTCCAATCCGATGACGCGGTGGCCGCCGCAGCGGAGACCGTGGATCCCCGCATTCTGCGCAGCCGTCGGATGCTCATGGATGCGCTGATCAGGCTGCTGAATCAAAAGGAGTTCGACGATCTCTCGATCCAGGAGATTGCGGACGAGGCGGGGTTGAACCGGGCTACCTTTTACCTGCACTATCCGGACAAGAATGCTCTGTTGCAGGCGATGACCGATGCCCGCTTCCGTGACCTGATCGCGCGGCGGGGTGTGACCTTCTCCAATTGCGATGGAGCGCTGCGGGCGATTGCACTGGGCGTCTGCGACTACCTGGCCGAAACTACAGGCTGCCCGAGCCAGTTGACGAAGATGCCGCTGGAGGGCTCGATTATCCCGGTTGTGGAAGGGATATTCCAGGAGGGTGCCATCCAACATGGTCTGACGCCAAATGCAGAGACTCAGATGATGGCGACGACGGCTGCGTGGGCGATCTTTGGGGCTGCGCGGCGGTGGTACCAGACTCCGGATCGGATTCCTGCTGAGGAGATGGCGGGAAAGATTGAAGTGATGGTGCGGCCGGTCCTTCTTAGCGGTTCAGGCTAGTTACTAGAAACTTCGCGATGGAGGACACGAGTCTCCATTGAGTCAGGCCAAAAGGCCCCGTTTGTGGAGATCTCTGTTCGTAGGGCTAAAGCCCTACGCTTCCACCGGGGGGGGCGTTGCCCGCTTTGGAGAGCTCTGTCGCGCGGCTCGGTTCCCTCAGCGGCTAAAGCCGGATCCGTTCTCTGCAAGAGATGGCACGGCTGAAGCCGTGCCCCTTCAGGTTTTTTGTGGGATGTACATTGTTTCCACCCACCCCTTCGGCAAGCTCAGGGCAGGCTCTTCCGCAAAGTGCGCGGAAGGATAGGGCACCCTCGATGATGGTAGCGTGAGCGTCGACAACTGCAGAGGATTGATCCTCCCACTCAAGCCAACGAACGCTTGAATGGGCCACCCCGCCTGCTCGTGCCGAAAAGGTGACTTTCGAGGAGTAGTAGGATCAGAGGCTCGCCATCCTCATGAGCAGGCATGCATATTCAGCAGCCTTTTGTTGGGCCATTCCCGAGCGTTGCTCGCCGTAAAGGACGCTTCCCGCATCTTCGAGAATGAAAAGTGGGCGAGTTCCCACTGGTGATATTCGAATCTCAATGCGCTGATTTAGGGTGTCGGTGTAGATCGATAATGCATTTGCGAGACGTCCGTTATAGGGTCCGATGACGTTTTCTCGACCTTCGCTTTCCCAATGATCGGAGATCTCGTCGAAATCAGTCTCGCTGATCCGTGCCCAAAGTCCCCACATAAAGATTTCATCAGTTCCTATGAGGGGCACTTCCAGACATCCTCTGATGTAGAACTCCTGCCGATCGATGATGCATTGATCTGAGCTGACTACGGCACGTAGGTCTCGAGCTTCTGCACTGAGGTTGGCGTAAGGGTCAGGATAGTCAGCGGCAAAACTCAGCGGCAGACCCGCATGTTCCTGTCCGCACGATGAGCAGAGAAATAAACTATCTGGCATTTCTTATAGCCTTCGACGATCTTAAGCCTGCGTATTGATACTCAGCATAAACGCGATTCGCGAAAGACGGGGTTATTGGAAACACGAGATTCTAACGAGAGGGCTCCATAGAAGATGTCTCGTCCTTTGGTTCCGACGTAGACCGTCCGAACTGTTTGAGTCGCCGATGATTTGGAGGACGAGTCCCCGTTGAGCCCAGGCCTAACGGCCTCGTTGGGTTGGTCTCTATTCGTAGGGCTGAAGCCCTACGCTTCCACCGGGCGGGCTTTGCCCGCTTCTGATCGCGATTCTGATTACGGCGTCATTCTCCGATCAGGTGCAGCGCGATCTGTCGCCGGTGAGGATGGGTGCGGTGTTCGAAAAGGTAGATGCCTTGCCAGGTTCCGAGTGCGAGACTTCCGCTGATGACCGGGATTGATAGCTGTACCTGGGTGAGCGCTGTCTTGAGGTGCGCGGGCATGTCGTCGGGGCCTTCGGAGTTGTGACGGTAGGGGCCGTTCTCGGGTGCGAGACGATCGAAGTATGCCTCGATGTCGGTGCGCACTGTGGGGTCGGCGTTCTCCTGGATGAGGAGCGAGGCTGAGGTGTGCCGGCAGAAGATGGTCAGGAGTCCGGTCTGGATATTCTGTTGCCTGACCCATTCGCCAACCCATTCTTTGATGGGTGAGGTGATCTCGTAGAGGCGTTGGCCGCGGGTGGCGATTTCGAGTGTGTGGGTTGATTGGTTCAAGGGTTTTTGTCTCTCCTGAGAATTATGCCTTGGCGGCGAACTCCCATCTCGAAGGCGAGATTTGAGACGCCGGACACCCGGTGGGCGAGTGCTAGTCGATTGACTGCACTGTGGTCACCATGCAATTGTTGGAGCGTCAATCAGAGATAGCGTCAATCAGAGATATCCACGGTGCAGATCGCTGACCTTATCCTTCCTGTCTTTGCAGTAATCCTAAGTGGCTGGATCGTTGGCTACACCGGCTATCTGTCGCGGGCGTTGTCTGACGCGCTGATTCACTTCGCCTATAACATCGCGATGCCGGCGCTGCTGATCGTCACGATTGCGCAGGAACCAAGTCATTCGCTGATCAATTGGCGGTTTCTGGTTGCGTTTGGCGGCGGCTCGCTGCTCTGCTTCGTCGCCGTGTTTGGCGTGATGAGCATTCGTGCTTCCCGCAGCCTTGCGAGCCGCACGATGCATGGCATGGCGGCGTCGATGACCAATACCGGCTTTGTCGCGTTGCCGGTTCTGGAGGCGATCTATGGTCCGCGCGCAGTTTTGCCGGCGGCGATCGCGACGGTATTTGTGGCGGTTGTGATGTTCCCAATAGCCGTGGTCCTGCTCGAAGTCGATCAGCGGGATGCGCAGGGCGCACGCACGTCGCCAATGGCCACAGTGAAGCATGTTGTGCTTAATCCGCTGGTCATATCCACGTTGATCGGGATGCTTTTGTCGGTCCTCGATCTGCGAATGCCGGGGCCGGTCGCTGCTTATCTTGGCATCCTGGCAGGTGCGCTTACACCTTGTGCCCTGTTCGCCATCGGGCTGGGACTGTCGATCGATGGATTGCGCGCCAATCTTGGGCGAGCTTCGTTGCTCTTGGCCGTCAAGCTCGTGATCATGCCTCTGATTGTGTACGGATTGTGCGTGTTATTGAGGCTCGACCCGCTCTATACCATTGCGGCCGTGATATGCGCCGCGGTGCCTACGGCCAAGACAGCCTACATTCTTGCGGGAGAGTATCACTGCGAGGAGGTAATGGTAGCTTCCACTGTTTCGCTGACGACTCTGGCTTCGGTTCTCTCGCTGGTGGTTTGGCTTTATGGGTTGTCCGGGTTGGCGGCGCGTATTGCTCCTAGATAAGGGCGGAAGCGTCGGCACCCGCGCCAGCCGCTCCCGATGAATTGCTTGACCACCCGCTCTTTTTCCGTAGTCTCGACACATGGAAGTGAACTTTGCTCCCGAGATCGAAAAGAAGCTCGCGCAGTCTGCGGCCGAGCAGGGGCGCAATCCCTCCGAACTGGTTGAGGAAGTGGTCGCGCAACATTTTGATGAGGAGCGCCGTTTTGCCGAAGCGGTGACCCGTGGCGAGGCGGCTTTCGAGCGCGGCGAATCTCTCACTCATGAGCAGGTGGGCGAGCGTCTTGGACGTTTCCTCCGGAGCTGATGGAGGTCCGCTGGTCAATGCTCGCCGAAGGCCCGCTCCCGACGACCTGGAGCGCATTTGCGAATGGATCGAGCACGACGATCCTGAGGCTGCTCGTCGCGTTGATCTAAGGTCTTGGGGAATCTATGAGCAATGCGCACGCCTGAAGGATTCTCCCAACATTGGAAGGCCTAGCCGCATGAACGGACGGCGGGAACTGACTTTCGCGCGTCTGCCTTACATTGTTGTCTATCAGGTCAAGGCGGAGGTCGTTGAGATTTCGCGGATCTTCCATGGCGCTCAAGACTGGCCTTAGGGAAGTATGTGGCTGAGGCGAAAACCCAGATCGAACGTTGTCGATCCACGGGAGCGTTTGGCCGAAGGCGAAAACCCAGGTCTCAAAAGCGAGACCTGGGGCACCCGCATTAGTTTAAGAAGTGAGATCTGGGCCACCCGCCCATTGGTTTCTGCCTCGGTTGGGAATAGGGTTCAGGAGGCGAAAACCCACATGTCAAAAGCGAGATGTGGGGCACCCGTATTGGTGGGGGAATCGGACCTGGGCCATCCGCCCTACATTTTGGTGGTGTTCCGTTCCGATGAACGTCTCCACCCAACAACCGCCAACCCCAAGAGGCCGCCGACCGAAGCACCATAGAGCGCGTAACGCGGAGCATATTCGAACTCCATCCACATAGGGCGTGTGTGTCCAAGAAGCAAGGTGCCAACGAACATGAACCCACCAAAGAGGAACGCACCCGCGAGAGCGAAACGAACGATCACGTTAACCTTATTCAATAAGGTCATGTCATGAAGATAACCCAGCAGGTTCCGTGGAAACGTTTTTTTGGGAAACTCCCGGCGTGCTGTGTCCGACAAAGTGACTTTCGAGGAGCTTCCATTGAAACGTCGAAACGGCCTCTAATCTGCGACCATCCATGCAAGGTACGGCTTTGAAATCGACAGTATTGCGTCCCGCACGTCCTCCAGCATAGTTTCGCGGCCGTCGCGATCTCGCTCAGGTCGTCCCACTGCCTGAAACGCCACGTCAACTTTGAAGTAGGGACAGTCTCGACTGACGAACGTTCTCTGAAGCGGCGTGGAAATGCCACCCTCGGTCGTGAAAACCTTGAGAAGGTCGAGTCGAGTCTTGCCTGGGCGTATGGTTTGCATCCGCCGCAGGACCTCTTCGACCCAAACGGTATTGGCGTGAGGAGACAACGGCGGGTTACTCGGGGAGGCACGCAATGACTCAGCCATCGTAAGCGCGGAAGCCGCCACGAACTTCAAAGCTCTGCGACGCTGCATAGTGCCCCTTTTGCTTCTTCTGACTTAATCTAGGGTATTCCGAAATCGATATTCCGCAAAACGGCGTTATGTGAAATTCGAATCGCCTCTAACTGCGATGGAGCGAAGCAAGAAATTTGCGGTCGCGGTCGCTTAGCTCTGCTGTTTCCAGCAAGTCTGGGCGGTTTCTGAAGGTCTTCTCCAGGGCGCGTTCGCGGCGCCAGCGGCTGATTTTTAGGTGGTCTCCGCCGCTGAGAATTTCGGGGACGGTGAGGCCCTGAAATTCGGCGGGGCGGGTGTAGTGGGGGTAGTCGAGCAGGCCTCCGGAGCCGTGGGTGGAGCGGGGTGGGGTTCCGTCTTCGTTGTCAGAATCACCCCGGGCGGCGGCCATCTCGGCTTCGGAGCTGCCGAAGCTTTCGTATTGGCTGGAGGCTTCGTTGCCGAGGACTCCGGGGAGCAGGCGCATGGTGGCGTCGATGATGATGGCTGCGCCGAGTTCGCCGCCGGAGAGGACGTAGTCGCCGATGGAGAGTTCGCGGTCGACGAAGAGTTCGTTGACGCGTTCGTCGACGCCTTCGTAGCGGCCGCAGATGAGGGCGACGCGTTCGAGCTTGGCGAGTTCGCGGGCGGTTTGTTGGGTGAACTTTTTGCCTTGCGCGGAGAGCAGGATGACGGACTCGCGGTTGGGGTCGCGGGTAGGTTTGGGGGCGATGCCGATGGCTTCGAGGGCTTCGGAGATGGGCTCGGGTTTGAGGACCATGCCTTCGCCTCCGCCGAAGGGGCGGTCGTCGACGGTGCGGTGGCGGTCGTGGGTGAAGTCGCGGAGGTCATGGGTGCGGATGTCGACGAGGCCGGTGGCGATGGCCCGCTTGACGACTCCGTGGTCGAAGATGCTGGTGAAGAGGCCGGGGAAGATGGTGATTATGTTGAATTGCATTTGGTGTAATAGGCCGAGCTTTTGGGGTGACTGTCCCCTCAGCGGCTGAAGCCGACCTCATTTGGAGATTCTATGGCACGGCTGAAGGCCGTGCCGCTTCAGGTAGAGACCTCGTACGAGAGGGTCGATCCACCCACCCTTCCGCAAAAGGCGCGGAAGGATGGGGCACCCTCATTTGTGTAACACCGTCGGCAATCTCATAATCTTCAGGAATTGAGGTCGAGGAGGCCTTCCGGGAGTTCCATTGTAAGGCGTTTCGTTGGGGCGTCGAAGGTGGGATGGAAGGCCTTTACGAAGGGGACGAGGATTTCTTGCTTTGCGGCGTTCTTCACGACGAGAAGGGGAGTGGCGCTGGATTCGCGGTCTACCTCGATGATCTCGCCGATCTCGGCGGTTGTGCGGGAATCGATCAGGGTGGAGCCGATGAGGTCGTCGATGTAGATTGCTCCGTCTTCGAGGGGGGCGCGTTCTGCTTTGGGGATGGCGACTTCGAGTCCGCGGAGGGTTTCGACGTCGTTGATCGAGTCGATGCCGGCAAACTTGAGGACGATGCGGCCCTGGTGCAGCCAGTGGCGTTCGAGCTCGATGGGGCGGGGGGCGGATTTGGCGCTGATCAGAAAGAGGTGCTTGCGCTCGGCAAAGCGTTCGGGAAAATCGGTGAGGAGATCGGCGAGCGCCTCGCCGTGGCGGCCCTGAGGACGAACGATCTTCGCGACGATGACCCACTCGCCGGCTGGCGGCAATGACTCAGAGGGTGATGGATGGGAGGAGTTCAAGTTACAGAATACCCTTCCATAACGCTCTGAGCGGCGAAGCCTGCCTACGCCTCGTGCGAGGCGGGGGGGTGGTCCTCGAGGATGTCGAGCGTGTAGCGGTGGTGCTGCTTCATGCTGACGGCGCCGAGGATGGTACGCATCGAGCGTGCCGTTCGCCCCTGCTTGCCGATGACCTTGCCGATGTCGGAGGGCGCGACGCGCAAGCGCAGCACGCTGCTTTCCTCGTGCCGTTGTACTTCGACCTCGACAGCGCCCGGTTCATCGACAAGGGCCCGGGCGATTTCAGCTACCAGGTCGCGCATTGGATCTTGTTGTCCGTCAGTCATCGTTCAGCCTCCCTCGAGCGTGCCTGCCGAATGCGCGATCCTAAGCGAACCAGGCGGTAGGCGACGGAAGTACAGTCCACAATATGAATCACTTGGACTGTAGTTCGTCAAGCAATCATTGAGAGAAGCAGGCCAGATGGGCCGAAAGTTGTTTCCGGGAACCGGAAAATCCGGGCGAAGCGGCCGTTCCCGAGGTCGCGGAGTCGCCCCTCTCTGGATGGAAATTGGCTTAGGCGGCGACGGGTGCGGCGGCGGGAACCGCTTTGACCAGCTTGGCGACGCGCTCGGAGAGCTGTGCGCCCTGGCCGACCCAGTGGTCGATGCGGTCGCGCTTGAGATCGAAGGTAGCGGGGTTGGTGCGGGGATTGTAGGTGCCTACAATTTCAATCGAACGGCCATTGCGGGCCTGGCGCTTCTCAATCACCACCACACGGTAGTAGGGCTGTTTCCGGGCGCCGAAGCGCGCAAGACGAATCATCAACACAATCAAAATCCTCTCAGAACCTGAATCTGGAATCGTTTGGGAGACAGGCGCGAATGCGCAGCAAACCACAGTAGTCCCAGCCTTTAAGTATGAAGGATTTGGGGGATTTGGGCAAGTCTTTGGCCACCTGAGTAATCCGGTAGTATGAGCTGGCACGGAGACCACGATATGCCACGCTGGGTAGCTGCGCTGTTCCTTATTGCCCTCGGGATCATGGGAGCGTATCAGGCGATAACCAGCGATTCCACGTCCATTCGGGGTTTGAGACGCCCATTGAATAAGTGGCAGACGCGGCTTTTTTATGGTGGGTACTCACTGTTTTGCCTTGCGGGCGGTATAGCAATCTGGATCACCCGATCGATCTCAAACTGACCCACTACCGCCTTGGTAATGAAGGTTAGGGCGTCAGGCCACGGTCCTTGATCATGGCCTTAGTGGATGGTGGGGCTCCTCGCCACGCGGCGAACATGCTGGCAAGGTCTTCGGTGTTTCCTCGAGAAAGCACCATCTGGCGGAAACGGTCGCCGTTGGGGCGGGTGATTCCGCCGTGGTCTTCGAACCACTGGAATGCATCGTCGTCGAGCATCTCGGCCCACAGGTAGGCGTAGTAGCCGGCTGCGTAGCCGCCTCCCCAGATGTGTGAGAAGTAGGTGGAGCGATAACGTGGCGGCACATCGTTGAGGGCGAGGTGGGTTTTTTCTAGTGCGGCTTTTTCGAAGGCGTCAGGTGCCTGGGGCGGTGCGCTTGCCGGGAGGGTATGCCACTGCATGTCGAGTTCGGCGGCGGCGAGCAGCTCGGTGAGCGCGTAGCCCTGGTTGAAGGTTTCGGCTTTCCTGATCTTGGCTGCAAGCTCAGCCGGCATGGGCGCGCCGGTCTTGTAGTTCTTCGCGAAATTGTTGAAGACGGCAGGATAGGTGGCCCAATGTTCGTTGAACTGGGAAGGGAATTCGACGAAGTCGCGGGCTACGCTGGTTCCAGACAGGCTCGGGTACTCGCTGGCGGCGAACATTCCGTGCAGCGCGTGGCCGAATTCGTGGAACATGGTGGTCACGTCGGTGAAGGTGATCAACGCGGGTTGCCCTTCCGGGGGCTTGGGCAGGTTGGCGACGTTATAGACGACGGGTAGAGTGCCGAGCAGCTGCGACTGGTCGACGAAGTTGCTCATCCATGCGCCGCCGTTCTTGTTGTCGCGCTTGTAGTAGTCGCAGTAGAAAAGGGCGAGCGGCTTGCCGTTGGCGTCGAAGACCTCGAAGACGCGGACGTCGGGTTGATAGACGGGCAGGTCGTGGCGCTCCTTGAAAGTGATGCCGTAGAGCTGGGTTGCGGCGTAGAAGACGCCGTTTTGCAGGACGTTATTTAGTTCGAAGTAGGGACGCACTTGCGATTCGTCGAGATCGTATTTTGCCTTGCGGACCTGCTCAGCGTAGAAATTCCAGTCCCAGGGCTGGAGCTGAAATCCGCCATTCTGGGCGTCGCCCTTTTGCGAATCAATGACGGACTGGATGTCCTTGGCTTCGCCGTTGGCCTTGGCGGTTGCGGCGGGTACGAGATCGTCCATGAACTTCAGGGCGGCGGCAGGGGTCTTGGCCATCTGGTCTTCGAGCTTCCAGGCGGCGTAGGTGGGGTATCCCAGCAACTGGCCCTTGCGCGCGCGGAGCTGGGCGAGCCTTGCGATCGTCGCGCGCGTGTCGTTAGCATCGCTGCGCTCGGCGCGATTCCAGGAGTTTTCGAAGAGGGTCTGACGTGTGCTGCGATTGCTCAATTGAGTGAGCGAGGGCTGCTGGGTCGTATTTTGCAGCGGAACCACCCAACCCTGCTGGTTCCGCGCTTTGGCTGCCTGTTCGGCGGAGGCGAGCTCGGCGTCGCTTAACCCGGCCAGCGCCATTCTGTCGGTTGTGGCATAGGCCCCAGCTTTGGTTGCTGCGAGCACCTTGTTTTTGAAGTCGTTGGAGAGCGTGGCCTCCTCTTCGTTGAGCTTCTTCAGCTCGGCCTTGTCGGTGTCGGAGAGTTTGGCTCCCGCGTGCACGAAGCGGTCGTAGTAGTACTCAACTAGCCGTTTTGCCTCGGGAGTGAGCGTGAGGGAGTCGCGCTGATCGTAGATCTTCGAGACGCGCTCAAAGAGCTTCGCGTCGAGGAAGATCGAGTCGCGCAAGGCGGTAAGTTTTGGCGTCTCGATCTCTTCGACCTTTTGCAGGGTGTCGTTGGTATTCGCACCCGAAACGCCTTCAAAGACGGCCATCACGCGATGCAGCAACTGACCGGAGCGCTCCAGGGCGACGAAGGTGTTGTTAAAAGTTGGCTGGTCAGGATTACTCGCGATCGCGCGTATTTCCTCCTGCTGCTGAGCGATGCCGGCTTCAATCGCCGGCTGATAATCGCTGTCCTTGATCTTGTCGAAGGGCGGGGCATGAAAAGGCAGGGAGCTCTCCGCGTAGAAAGGATTGTCGGGGCCGAATGGGGATGCAGGGAGATTGGCTGGGTTAGCAGCGAGAGAAAGAGCAGGAGCAGCTATGGATGTGGCCATTAGGAATAGCCTAATCCAAGAGGTGTTCCGGGACTTGTTCCGGAACATCTTCCGGAGTCGGAGAGATAGCATGGCTACCAGAGTATTGCTATCGTTCGAGATTCGACAAACGGCTTCGTCGAACGGCAGAAGGCGTTGCGCGTGGCCGGGCAAATCCTGTCTACTGGATTCGCAATGCAAAGGCGGGTTTCAGTAAGCGTGTTGCTCGCGTGCCTGCTCGTTGGCGCCGGTCACGCTCAGCTCAGTTCGGGAGCGCTCTACGGGTATGACCTGTACGGCAAGCCTATCGCTCGACTCGCGAACTCAGAGGCTCGGGCAGTCGTGCTTTTCTTCATTGCGACGGATTGTCCGATATCCAATCGCTACGCTCCGGAGATCGATCGTCTGAAAAAGGAATTCGCCGGAAAGCCGGTTGCTTTCTGGCTGGTCTATCCCGATGCTACTGAGACTCAAGAAGGTGTGCTTCACCACCAAGCGGCCTTTAGCCTTGCGGGAGCGACGCTGGTGAGGCCGAGCCAGTGGTTTGTCGCGGAGACGCAGGCGACGATCACGCCGGAGGCTGCGGTGCTGGTTCCGGAAGGCTCCGGATGGCGGACTGTCTACGCGGGACGCATCGACAATCGATATGTGGACATTGGAAGGGAGCGCCCCCGGGCGACGCGTCATGATCTGGAAGACGCGGTTGAAGCGGTACTGGCGCATCAGCCCGTCGTTCCCGCGGGAGGGCCGCCGGTGGGCTGCGGAATCGTCTCAGAAGCGGCCCTCGGGAAGCCATGAAGCGATATCTCGGGCGCGTTCGCGGGTTTAGTTTTTGTCTGCGGAGCGATCTTGCTGGCTCCGCAGTTTCACAAGCCAACGAGTAAAGCTCCTGAAGCTGTGCACGCGGCTGAGGTTCCGGTGACTTTCACCCGCCAGATTGCGCCGATTCTCTATAAGAACTGCGTCACTTGCCATCATCCGGGAGGCGCCGGGCCATTTAGCCTGCTCACCTACCAGGATGTGGCGGCGCGCGGCAAATTGATCGAGACTGTAACCCAATCGCGCTATATGCCGCCCTGGCTGCCGGAGCCGGGTTACGGCGATTTCGCTGACAGTCGACGGCTTGCCGGATGCGGATGTGGCGCTGATCAAGAAGTGGGTTGACTCTGGTATGCCGCAGGGAGACATGGCGGTGTTGCCTAAAGCACCGGTGTTTTCGAGCGAATGGCAGTTGGGGCCGCCCGATCTGATCTTGAAGGCGAGTTCGCCACTGCTTGTGCCGGCCTCGGGGACTGACCTGTTTCATAATTTCATCCTGCCCGTGCCGATCTCTGAGACGAAATATGTGCGCGCGATGGAGATCAAACCGGGATCGCCGCAGGTGGTGCATCACGCGAATGTGCTGATCGACCGCACAGCTTCCGTGCGCCACGCCCACCCTGCCGACTGGAAGCAGGGGATCGATGGCATGGAGATCACCGTTCCTTCCGGCGATAGCTTCGACCCGGATAGCCACTTCCTCTTCTGGAAGCCGGACACCCCGGCTCTGGTAGAACCGGCGGGAATGCCGTGGCGGATCGATCCGGGCAACGATCTGATCCTGAACATGCACCTGAAGCCGACCGGCAAGGCGGAGATGGTCGATGCCACGGTTGGCCTGTATTTCACCGACCAGGCGCCCACCGCTCACCCCATGCTGCTGCAGCTGGAACACGACAGCGCCCTGGATATCCCGGCGAACGATCCGAACTTCGTCATCGAGGACCAGCTAACGTTGCCCGTTGATGTGCAGGTACTCGGCGTCTATCCGCATGCCCACTATCTCGGCAAGCAGATGGAGGGTTACGCCATTTTGCCGGACGGGAAGAAGAAGTGGCTGGTGCTGATTCGCGATTGGGACATCGATCGGCAGTCGGTGTATCGGTTTGCCACGCCTGTTTTCTTGCCGGCCGGCACGGTGCTGCACATGCGCTATACCTACGACAATTCCGCGGCCAATGTGCGCAACCCTAACGATCCACCGATTCGAGTGAGGGCGGGGAACCGCTCGGTCGACGAGATGGGTCATCTTTGGCTGCAGGTGCTGCCGGTTTCGGGCAAAGGTGCGAAGGAAGACCCTCGGGCGCTGCTTGAAAAGGCGTGGATGGAAAACCGCCTTCGCAAAGACCCCGGTGACCACACCGCCCTCTATAACCTTGCTTCGGTCGATATGAATGAGGGCGAGTACCGACCGGCTGCGGGTCTCTTTCAACAGGCGCTCGATCGGGATTCGAACGACGCGCTTACACGCACCGCGCTGGCTGCGGCACTCGACGGAGCAGGCGATTGGAAACAGGCCAAGACGGAATATGAAAAGGCGCTCGCGATCGATCCGACCGATGCCAACGCTCGTTTCGATCTCGGGCAACTCGAAACTCGTCATGAGGACTTCGCAGCTGCCGAAGCGAACTTCCGCCAGGTTGTCACCGACAATCCCAATGACGCCGGAGCCCACGCGGCGCTCGGGGCGGTGCTGACCGCGACGCAGCGCGATGGCGAGGGCGAAGCAGGAGTTTGAGACGGCGCTAAAGCTCGATGCGAAGAATTTCGATGCGCTCTATAACCTCGCCAGCATCGAAGCCGGCAATCAAGACTCGGCGCGAGCTGTCGATCTGCTCCAACGGGCGCTGAAGCAGAGGGACGATTTCGATGCCCGCGAGTTGCTGGCCGCCGTTTATGCGCAATCGGGGAAACTTGCCGATGCCTTGCGCGAGTTCCAGGCGGCGCAGAGGTTGCGCCCTAACGACGCGCAGACGCACCTGGCGCTTGCGAGGGTGTATGCGGAGATGGGGGAGATGCCCAGCGCCATTCGCGAACAGCGTGCTGCGCTGGTGATTGATTCCTCAAACCCGGGGGACTGGAATGACCTGGGCGTTCTGCAGATTCATGCCGGCGATAAATCTGCCGCGCGGGAGGCCTTTGAGCATGCGCTGAAGCTTGATCCCCAAAACGAAGCGGCCAAGGCAAATCTGGCGCGGCTCTGAAAGGTCCCGGAACGAGATATCGTGGATGCCGCATTCGTTTGAGAGAATGGGGTATATGAAACTTACAATTCCTGCGGGGCCTTTTCACGCCTACCTTTTTGATTGCGACGGGACGATTGTCGACTCGATGCCGCTTCATTACCTTGCGTGGAAACGCATTTTTAGCGAACACGGCTGCGACTTCCCCGAGGAAAAGCATTATTCCTGGGGAGGGATGCCAACAGAAGAGATCATCGCGACGCTGAATGTGGAGCAGGGGTTGGCGATGGACCCGGTCGAGGTAGCGCTACAGAAGGAAGAGTATTACTACGAGATCCTTCACCAGCTGCAGGCGGTGCCGGAGGTGCTCGAACATATCGAGGCGACCCACGGGAAGATTCCGTTTGCGGTGGTTTCGGGTGGGACGCGGGACTCGGTGACGCGTTCGCTGACCGCGCTGAATATTCTGGACAAGTTCGAAACGCTGGTTTGCGCGGGCGAGTACCAGAACAGCAAGCCTCATCCGGAGCCTTACCTGATGGCTGCCGAGTTGCTCGGTGTTGCGCCGGAGCGGTGCCTTGTTTTTGAAGACACGGAGATTGGCATTCGGGCGGCGACGGCGGCGGGGATGGCTTCGGTTAAGATTCCCCTGCCGTGGGAGCGGGTTGTTGTCGGGTGATTCGCAAGAGAGTTGTTTGAATCTATGCTGACGCGAAATCGCAGGGATCCTTCCTCCCTGCGGTCGTCAGGATGACGGTTCACTCTTTACCGACTAGTTTCGCTTGCTATTGCGGCAGCGGTTTGAGGGTAACGGTTTTGCCCGTTTTCGCGGATTCGCGGGCGGCGTCGAGGATCTGCATCACGATCATGTTAGTGTCGAGCGCGGTGAGGTCGCCTTTGGGTGTGAGCTGGCCGTTGACGACGGCGGCGAGATAGTCCATCGAGTTGTCGTTGGGCGCGGCGATTGGCGGGGCAGATGTTGGCGGTGGCGGCACAAAGAAATCGGCGCTCTCTGCGGCGGTGCCTTGGCGATAATGGCTGGCGCCGACGGTGATGAAGTATCCGGTTGCGCCGTAAAATTCGGAATCCTTGCGACCGAAGGGCCAGTTCCATGACGGCATCAGCACGGCCTGCGTCTTTGGATAGCGGAGGATGATGGTCGCGTCGTCGTAGACTCCGTAGATATCGGGCTTGTCGATTTGGCCGACGGCGGTGACGGAGATGGGCGTCTCGCCTTTCATGAACCAGGTCATGAGATCGGCTCCGTAGCAGCCGAAGTCGTAGAGCGCGCCCTGGCCGTTCTTGGTGGGATCGTTGAGCCACTTGAGGAATTCGGGCTGTACGTGAATCTCCTTTGGCCCTTCGTGGCCGTCGTGGATGACGGCCTTGCGCAGGTCGCCGAGCTTGCCCTGTTCGATGGCGTTGTAGGCGGCGAGGTTGCTGGAGTACCAGGTCGTCTCGTAGTTCACCAGTACCTGAATGTTGGCCTTGCGCGCGGTCTCGCGAATGGCGAGGGCGTCGGCGAGCGACATGGTGAGCGGCTTCTCGACCATGACTGTCAGGTGATGACGGGCGGCGTCCTCGATGGCTTTGCGATGGCCGGCGATGCTGGTGTAGACGAGCAGCGCCTGCGGCTTGGCTTGCCGGGACCATGCTATCGACGTCTTTGAAGAAGAGAGCGTGGTCGAGTTTATATTCCTGCTCGTATTTTGCGGCGAGCGCGGTGTCGGGCTCGACGATGGCGACGAGCTGGACCTCCGGATGCTGCTTCAGTCCGCCGAGAAAGCCGCTGACGTGGCCGTGCTCGAGGCCGACGACGGCGACGCGGATGGGGGCAGAAGACTGCGCCTGCGCATGCAGCGACAATGCAAGGGCGATGACCAGCGCGGTAGCCCAGGATTTCATATAGCTCAACGGAAACCTCCAACACAAAGCACGATTGTATTCCGGTTCGCGGCTTTAAGAATCGGGCGGATGCGCTGCGCGTCCACTTCGGACTGGTTGCGTTGCCACTTCAAGAGGACGGGTGGTAGCCTCAAAGTGTTCTGCTTTCAACGCCAATCTTCTCTTGTTCGGAGACACCCCAGTCCATGCCTAAAAGTTATAACGGTTTCCCCTTGCCGGCCGACGGCGAGGCTATTCAGTACGCCGATGGCAAATTCCAGATTCCCGATTATCCCATCATTCCCTTTATCGAAGGCGACGGCACGGGCCGCGACATCTGGAAGGCGTCGCAGCGGGTCTTTGATGCGGCCGTCGAGAAAGCTTACGGCGGCAAGCGTTCGGTGAAGTGGTATGAGATTTATGCCGGCGAGAAGGCGTATAGCGAGTTCAAGAACTGGCTGCCGGATGAGTCGGTCGATGCGGCGCGCGATCTGCGCGTATCGATCAAGGGGCCGCTGACGACGCCGGTGGGTGGAGGCATTCGCTCCCTGAATGTGGCGCTTCGGCAGATTCTTGATTTGTATGCTTGCGTTCGTCCCGTGAAGTATTACGCGGGCGTGCCGAGTCCGGTGACGCATCCCGAGAAGCTGGACATTGTGCTTTTCCGCGAGAACACGGAAGACGTGTACGCAGGGATTGAGTTCAAGCAGGGAACTGAGGACGCGAAGCGGATCATTGATTTCCTGAACAACGATTTGTTGAGCAAAACCAAGAAGCGGGTGCGTGAGGATTCCGGTATCGGCATCAAGCCGATCTCGATCTTTGGCACGAAGCGGCTGGTGCGCTACGCGATCAAGTACGCGCTCGAGAATGGGCGCAAGACCGTGACTCTCGTGCACAAGGGGAATATTCAGAAGTTCACCGAAGGCGCATTTCGCGAGTGGGGTTATGAGGTTGCGGTCGATGAATTCCGCGATTCCGTTGTGACCGAACGCGAGAGCTGGATTCTTGGCAATAAGGACGCGAATGCCGCGTTGACGGTTGAACAGAATGCCGCGTTGATCGAGCCGGGGCTGGAGTTTGGTTCGGAGGCCTTCCGCACTGAGCTTTACGCCGAGGTGAAACATGTTCTGGATTCCATCGGCGCAACGCATGGTGGGGGCAAGTGGAAGCAAAAGGTGCTGATCAACGACCGCATTGCCGATTCGATCTTCCAACAGATCATTATTCGTCCGGAAGACTACAGCGTGCTGGCGGCTCCGAATCTGAATGGCGACTATATCTCGGACGCAGCTGCGGCGCAGGTTGGTGGGTTGGGGATTGCTCCGGGCGCCAACATTGGCGACGGTTACGCGGTCTTTGAAGCGACGCATGGCACGGCTCCGAAGTATGCCGATAAGGATGTGATCAATCCGGGATCAGTGCTGCTCTCGGGGGTGATGATGTTTGAATTCATGGGATGGGGCGAGGTTTCGAAGCTGATCGAGTCGTCTTTGGAGAAGACGATTGCGCAGAAGTTTGTCACTTATGATTTTGAACGGCAGATGAGCGGCGCGACGAAGGCAAAGACGAGCGAGTTTGCGACGCGAATGATAGAGAACATGTGATCTAGGGATGCGACGGAGGCGTTAGCTTGCATCGCTGGTACTGCAGGTCCTTCGACTCCGTGTGGCGCCTTCGGCGTCACACTCCGCTCAGGATGACAATTTTTGTGTGAAGGAGAAGTATGCGTAAGAAGGTAACGATTGTTGGTGCGGGGAATGTTGGTGCGACGGCCGCACATTGGATTGCTTCGAAAGAGCTGGCGGATGTTGTGTTGATTGATGTGGTGGAGGGTGTTCCGCAGGGCAAGGGGCTTGATCTGCTGGAAGCGATGCCGATTGAGAAGCGTGACAGCCACATTCTCGGATCGAACGACTATGCCGATACGGCGAACTCGGACATTGTGGTGATTACGGCGGGAATCCCGCGTAAGCCGGGCATGAGCCGCGACGACTTGCTGAATACGAATTACAAGATCATGTCGGACGTAGTGAGTAAGGTGGTCTGCGCATTCTCCGGAGTGCATTCTGATCATTGTTTCGAATCCGCTCGATGCGATGGCGCAAGCCGCGTACAAGCAAGCTGGTTTTAATCGTGAGCGTGTGATCGGCATGGCTGGCGTGCTCGATTCGGCACGCTTTCGGACCTTTATTGCCGAGGAGTTGAAGGTTTCGGTTGAGAATGTGACGGCATTCGTGCTGGGTGGCCATGGCGACACGATGGTTCCGTTGCCACGGTATTCGACGGTTGCGGGGATTCCGATCACAGATCTGCTCGATGCAGCGACGATCGAGAGGCTCGTTCAACGCACGCGTGATGGCGGTGCTGAAATCGTGAAGTATCTCAAGACGGGAAGCGCCTATTATGCTCCTTCGGCAGCAACGGTGGAGATGGTTGAGGCGATCCTGAAAGACAAGAAGAAGATCCTGCCGTGCGCGGTTTATCTTAAGGGCGAGTATGGCATCGATGGACTTTATGTCGGCGTGCCTTGCAAGCTGGGTTCGCGCGGGCTGGAGCAGATCATCGAGATCAAGCTGACCGAGGAGGAGCAGGCTGCGTTGCAGAAGAGCGCGGACGCGGTGAAGGAGCTTTGTGCGGTGATCGGGGTCTAGGGTACTGGCCGTCCAGGCGGCTGCGCTTTCGGCGCAAGACAAGAAAGCCCGCTCGTTAGAGCGGGCTTTTGTTGTGGCCGCTTAGCAAACGCTCAAAGTGCGGGGTTACGGATTCTTCTTTCTGGTGCGGCCACAAAAGCCAGGCAGGCCAGAATATCCTCTTTCGTAAGTTCAGGAAAAGAATTGAGCACTTCTTCGTAGCTCATCCCTGACGCCAGGTATTCAAGCACTTCATAGACAGTCATTCGCATGCCGCGAATGCAGGGCTGACCGCTTCGCTTGCCGGGTTCGATGGTGATGATCTCGTTGTAGTCCATATCCGTAAATGATAGGCGGAGTTTGCGGGGGGAGGGAGCCCAATTAAGCTGGACTCATTCCTGTTGAGGGCGGTAGGAACTGGAGATCCCTCCACTTCGCTGCGCTTCGGTCGGGTGACAAGTAAATGAGGCCGTGAGATTCGATCCACCCACCCTACGCGATGGAGCTGCGTAGGATGGGGCACCCAGAGTTGTGACTACACCACGCGCTCGATGACGACGCTTTCGAGCACTACGGGTTTGTTGGGTTTGTCCTGGCCGTTGCGGGGGACTTTGGCGATCTTTTCGACGATGTCCTGGCCTTCGACGACTTCGCCGAAGATGGTGTGCTTGCCGGTGAGCCAATCGGTGTTCACCAGTGTGATGAAGAACTGGGAGCCGTTGGTGTTGGGGCCGGCGTTGGCCATGGCGAGCTTGCCGGGCTTGTCGAACTTGTGCGGCGAGCCTTTGGTCTCGTCTTCAAAGCGATAGCCCGGGCCGCCCATGCCGTTGCCGGCCGGGTCTCCGCCCTGGATCATGAACTGCGGAATCACGCGATGGAAGATGGTTCCGTCGTAGAGCTTGGTGGCCTTTTTGGGGCCACCGCTGGGGTGGATCCAATCTTTGGTGCCTTCGGCGAGGGAGATGAAGTTTTCGACCGTCTTTGGGGCGACTTCGGGAAAGAGCTTGGTTTTGATGGTGCCTTCGCTCGTCGTGAAGACGGCGTACGTTCCGGGGGTAAGGGACATCTGTTTTTCTCCTGAACTACATCTGATTACTGTTGGTGAGGGAGTTCCGGCAGCATCGCTGTGATCGCGATGGCTGAAATTTCCGGGCCGGGCGGCCCCGTGGTTACCTCTACCGGGTCGACGAAGCAGAGCCAGCCCTTCGGGCATGCGAGTGCGGCGGAAGGTTTTCCGGGCGCAGCAGCGGGTGCGGTGGGCAACGGCGGGAGCGGCTTGCCGTCCGGCACGATCGTGACCTTGGTCAGGACGACGTCGGTGACCGGCTTGTCGTTGCTATCGCGCTGCACGCGGGCTATGGACTTTACGACTCCAATGCTGGCATCGTCGCATTGCCCGAAGATGGTGTGCTTGCCGTTGAGGTATTCGACCGGCACCTCGGTGATAAAGAACTGGGAGCCGTTGGTGTCGGGGCCGGAGTTGGCCATGGCGAGTCGTCCGGGCACGTCGAACTTGAGGTCGGGGTTGAATTCGTCTTTAAAGGCGTAGCCTGGGTCGCCCATGCCGGTGGCGGTGGGGTCGCCGCCCTGAATCATGAAATCGGGGATGACGCGATGGAAGACAGTGCCGTTGTAGAGCGGTTTGTGCATCTTTTTGTGGGTGGTGGGGTCGGTCCAGACGATTGTTCCGTCGGCGAGTCCGACAAAGTTGGCGACCGTTGCAGGAGCTTCCTTTTCGAAGAGCTTGCAGGTGATGCGCCCCATGCTGGTGTCTAGGACGGCGGTGGGGCCGGTCGGCTGCAGGACTACCGGAGCATTTGAGGCCGGCGCGTCGGGCAGGGCATCGGCGGCCGGCGGCGGCGTGGATTGTTGGGGCGGGCTGGAGGAGGGGGTTTGCTGGCCGACAGCCACAACGGGGCATAAGGTCAGGCCAAGCGCAATCGACAGAGTCGTCTGGAGCAGCTTCATTCTGGTTTCCTTGTAGAGGTTATCGTATCGAGGCGGGGAAAGGCCAGCAGCCACGGTTGGCTGGGAACGGGGACAATCGGGTCTCACACATTGGCAGGGGGGAACAGATTGGTTCGTTCCGCTTCGATTTTTGAGTGGTTCGGGCCGCTGCCATCTGCAATAATCTGCCCAAGACTCAAAATGTCAGCTAATTGAGCGGTAAGTTCGAGTCCATGCGGTTCCGTGTCCCGTTTCCTCAATGGTCTGGGTGCGCTTCGCTCGCGCGCAAGTCATGCAGTTGAACGCTTGGGTCGAAAATTCGCTGGTGTCCAGACTCCCGTCGCCCTGGCGCGTTTTCAGAGTTGCGCTCTTGCTTGGCTTCCTCTCCTTTGCCTCGAGAGAGTTGAACCTCAGCAGCTGGAACTCCGGCGGGGTCACGATCCTGTGGCCGAGTAATGGCTTGCTGTTGGGCATTCTGTTGTGCTGCCCGAAGCGCCATTGGCCGGTTTACCTGACCATTGCCGGAATCATCGATCTGTCGATGAACCTGAGCCTTGGGGACCCGCTTTATATCGGCGTTTACCTGAGCCTCTGCAATCTGTTTGAGGCGACGCTCGGTGCACTGCTGCTGTATGGAGCGATTGCCCCTAAACCCGACCTGACACAGCGAAGGCAGTTGGTGGCATTCCTTTTGTACGGGGTGGTGCTGGCGCCGCTGGTGGCCTCGTTCATCGCCTCGTTCGCTCAGAACGGGTATTTCGCTCCGACTTCCTTTCACGAAGTCCATCGCTGGTTTACCGCAGACGCTCTCGGAATCGCGACGGTCACTCCCCTCTATCTGGCGTTTCATGGCCACGACCGCTTTGGCAATCGGTCGTGGCTGGAGATAGTTGGGCTGTTCACCCTGCTCGGCGTGGTGACCTTCGGCGTATTCTGGCAGAGCCGTTTTCCGCTTCTGTTTCTGCTGCTGCCTTTCCTCTTGTGGCTGGGACTGAGACTTCGGTTGGCGGGCTCGGCATTGGGCCTACTGCTGGTCGCAATTCTCGGAGGAATTCTGGCGGCAACGGGGCATGGGCCGGCCAGCGTGGTTTACAGCGAGTCGCCGCCGACGCGCGACCTGGTCTTTCAAACGTTCATCGCGGTGAGTATGCTGCTGCTCTACATCGTTGAGGTGCGCCTTGCAGAAAGCGAGCGCTTGCGGGCGAGTGTGGAAGGCAGCGAACGGCGCTTTCGGCTGCTGGCCGAGGCCTCGAACGATATTATTTTTCGCTGCGATTTTCAGGGGCGCCGGATTTACGTCTCCCCCGCGGTTTTCGATGTCCTGGGCTGGAGCCCGGAGGAGATGTTGGCGGGGACTTATGAAGACCTCGTTCACCCTGACGAGCGGGCTGCGTTGGCGCGCATGCTGGAGACATTCAAGCAGGAGAAGGTGTCTCCGCCGCGGGCAGAGTTTCGCTATCGCAAGGCGGACGGTTCGTATCTCTGGCTTGAGTTCAATCTGAACCTGATCTATGACCACAATCGCGGAGAGCCGGCCGGCTATGTGAACATCGCGCGCGACATTTCCCGGCGCAAGCTCGAGGAGGCCGACTTTCAGAGAAGCCTGGCGACAGCGGAACAGTTGGCCAGCTCCGATCCTCTGACCGGAATCGCGAACCGCCGGCATTTCGACCAGGTGATCGAGCGCGAATGGCTGCGCGCCGCGCGCGAACGGACGATACTATCGGTACTGCTGCTCGACATCGACCATTTCAAGCTCTACAACGACGAGAAGGGACACCTCACCGGCGATCAGTGTCTGCGGCAGGCGGTCGCGGCGATCCTGCCGGTGGTCAGCCGCCCGGCCGACTTGCTGGCGCGCTATGGCGGGGAAGAATTCGTCGTGGTGCTGCCGAATACGGATGCCACGGGGGCGCGGCAGATGGCGGAATGGATTCGTGAAGCGGTAGAGATGCTGCGAATGCCGCATGAGGGTAATCCGCCGTATGGAGTACTTACAGTGAGCGTGGGATGTGCGACGATGATTCCGCATCCTCAGATCAGTTACCTTCAATTGCTGGAGACGGCCGACCAGGCGCTTTATCGTGCCAAATCCAGTGGGAGGAATTGCGTCCATGCTGCCGAGATTCAGCCGGGGACGGGTTCGGCTTTGGTAACGGGTTAGGAAAACGCTGCCGATGGTGCAGGCGTCAAATTAAGCGACAGCTGCCGCCGTTGGCCGTCAGAGTGATGCGAACACTCCCATTCCTACTTCTTATCAAACGGCTGCTTGTCTGTGATTCTGGGACGGTTCTCCGCCTGTAGCTGCTTGCTTACGTTCTCCACTTCGCGGAAGACGCGCAGCAAATTCCCTCCGAGAATCTTGTCGCAATCGGCCGCGGTGTAACCCCGGTCCATCAATGCGGCGGTGATTTTGGGCAGGTCTGCGGCGGAGTCGATGCCCTGAGGAAGCTGGCCGGAGACTCCGTCAAAGTCGGAGCCGAGGCCGGTGTGATCGACTCCGGCCACTTTGGCGATGTGGTCGATCTGGTCGATGAGCGCACTGAGCGGGGGGCGCGGGATTTTGTCGGCATAGCTGCGCTGGATTTTTTCGAGGTCGGCGTAGGTGACTTCCTTGCCTTCAGCTTTGGCCTTGTCTTTGAAGTCCTGAATGGCCTTGTCGACCTCGGGCTGCTGGGCTTTGGAGGCGTCGCGATAGGCCTGGCTGATGAAGCCGGAGTAGAAGTTGACCTGCACGACTCCGCCATTGATGGCGACGGCACGGAGCATGTCGTCGGTCATGTTGCGGGGCGCATCGCAGAGGGCGCGAGCGGCAGAGTGCGAGGCGATGACCGGAGCGCGGGTGATGACGAGGGTGCGGTAGAAGGTCTTGTCGGCGACGTGGGAAATGTCGACCATCATGCCGAGGCGGTTCATTTCGTAAACAACGTCTTTGCCGAATTCGGTGAGGCCCTCTTTAGTGTGCGGGACTTTGGGGTCGTCGGGATTTTTCGGATCAATGACGCCGGAGGAGTCGGCCCAGTCGGTTGAGTTTGACCAGGTGAGGGTCATGTAGCGCACGCCGAGGCGGTAGTAGTCGCGCAGCAGGGGCAGGCTGTCTTCGATGGAGTGGCCACCTTCGATGCCCATCAGCGCGGCGAGTTTGTGATTACGATGCGCGGCGAGGATGTCAGAGGAGGAGAATGCCATCTGCATCTTGTCAGGATGTTTGGCGGCCTGCTGGTAGACGGAGTCGATCAATTCCAGAGTGCGTTTGGCGTAGTCGCCTTTGTAGAGATCGGGCTCGACCCAGATGGAGAAGAACTCCGCGCCGAGGTTGCCTTGTTTGGCGGCGTCGAAATCGAACTGGCCGCCGTTGAGGGGCATGGTGAGATCGTAGTTTTCGTCGACGAGGCGCTGCGGCGTGTCGGCGTGGGTGTCGATGACGATGGCTTGGCTGTGGACTTGAGCGGGGGTGAGTTTGGGCTTAGGCGCTGGGGTGGCTTCAGGTGCTGCTTGCGCGTTGAGGAGCGATGTTGTGGTCAGGAACAAGAGAGCGGGAAGGATTGCTTTCATAGTTTGGCGGCGACCGAGGGTGTTAGAGGGATTGTATCGCAAGGGAATTGGCGTCAATCCTAGCGGATCGGTTTTATCCGATCCCACCCTTGCCGACGATGGAGCCGTCGTCAAGGATGGGGCAGCCAACTCGCGAAGAGCTAGTGCGTGAAGATGTCTTTGATACTTTGTACAAGCACGTCGCGGCTGACGTCGGAGATTGCGCGAGTGAGCGGGAGTCCTTTCGGGCAGGCGTTGACGCAGTTCTGGGCGTAGGCGCAGTCGGCGATGCCTCCGTCGCCCATGAGGGCTCGCAGACGATCTTCTTTGAGCACCTTGCCGGTGGGGTTTTCGTTGAAGAGCTTGACCTGGGCGATAGTGGCTGCTCCGACGAAGCCTGTGGCCACGTTGAACTGTGGGCAGACCTCCATGCAGATGGTGCAGGAGATGCAGTTGGAGAGCGGGTAGCTCTCTTCCTGCGACTGCGGAAAGATGCGCGGCCCGGGGCCGAGATCGTAGGTGCCGTCGACGGGCACCCAGGCTTTGACGCGCTTGAGGTTTTCGAAGAGCACGCTGCGATCGACGGCGAGGTCGCGGACTACGGGGAACTTGGAGAGCGGCTCGAGCCGGACGGGTTGTTCGAGATTATCGATCAGCGCGGAGCAGGCCATCTTCGCTTTGCCGTTGATGAGCATCGCGCAGGAGCCGCAGATCTCTTCGAGACAGTTCGAGTCGTAGGCGATGGGTGTGGTCGGCTTTCCGTCGGTGGTGACCGGGTTGGTCGGCGATCTCCATCATCGAGGAGATGACGTTCATGCCGGGGCGATAGGGGATTTCGAACTTGTCCCAGTGGGCGTGCGGCGTCGGGGCCGGCTTGACGTTTGATTTCGATCTTGATGGTGCGCTCGGGCATGTATCTCTCCGTGGGTCATTGAAACCCAGGTTAGCTTGGCGAACCTGGGGCACCCAGTGCATTTCTATTGGCCGGGGTGCACGGCGCGCATTGGGTAGATCTCGTAGTGGTTCAGAACTATCGCGGGATCTTTATCCAGCAAGGACTTTACCGTGGCTTCGTCGTCCGCTTCGATGACGCCCATGCCAAAGACGCCCGCGGGATCCATTACCGGACCGAAGACGAGGACGATCTTCTTGTTCATCAACTCGCGCCAGTAGCCAGCGTGCCGCATCATGATCTCGCGCTCTTCTGCGGTCATGTCTTGCGCGAAGGTGGCGCGATGCGGAATCAATTTCACAAAGAAGTGCTGGCTCAATCGTCGTTCCTCTTACTTCACCGCGTCATAACGGCGTGGACGCGGCTTAATGAATTGGGTATCGACCTCTTCCCACTCGAAGCGCGGCTCGTCGGCGTCGGGGGCGAAGTAGGCCTTGGTTGTCTTCAAGAACTTCTCGTCGTCGCGGTCGGGGAAGTCGGGCTTGTAGTGGGCTCCGCGAGACTCGTCGCGCAGCGCCGCTCCCTGGGCGATGACGCGGCCGAGTTGCAGCATGTTGTAGAGCTGGCGGGTGAAGGCGAAGCTGGTGTTGGCCCACGAGGTCTTGTCGCTAAGGTTGATGTTGCGATAGCGCTCGAGGAGTTCGTAGACCTTGACGTCGGCTTCTTTGCAGCCTTTGTTGTAGCGGATGACGGTGACGTTCTTGGTCATGGTGTCGCCGAGTTCGCGCCACAACTTGAAGGGGTTTTCGCTGCCATCGGACTTCATCAGGCCGGCGTTGATCTCGTCCTGGCGTTTCTTCTCGGCGGAGTGGCCTCCGTCGCCTTGCGCGGCAGGAATCGACTTCGCGTATTCCATGGCTTTGGGCCCGGAGACGAAGCCGCCGTATATGCAGGAGAGCAGGGAATTCGCGCCGAGGCGATTCGCGCCGTGGTAGTTGTACTCGGCCTCGCCGGCGGCGAAGACTCCGGGGAGGTTGGTCATCTGGTTGTAGTCGACCCAGAGGCCGCCCATGGTGTAGTGCATGCCGGGGAAGATCTTCATCGGAACTTCGCGGGGATCGTCGCCGACGAACTTCTCGTAGATCTCGAGGATGCCTTCGAGCTTGCGATTGAGGGTCTCGCGGTCGATGTGGGTGAGGTCGAGATAAACCATCGGCTGGCCGTCGATGCCGAGGCCGAGTTCGTAGACGACCTTGTGGATGGCGCGCGTTGCGACGTCGCGAGGGACGAGGTTGCCGTATTTCGGATACCACTCTTCGAGGAAGTAGAAGCGCTCTGCGGCGGGAATGCTCTTCCAGTCGCGGCTGTCTCCGGCCTTGCGCGGAACCCAGACGCGGCCGCCTTCGCCGCGGGCGGATTCGGACATGAGGCGCAGCTTGTCTTCGCCGGGGATGCAGGTGGGATGGACCTGGATGAATTCGCCGTTCGCGTAGTATGCGCCCTGCTGATAGACCGCAGATTGCGCGGAGCCGGTGCAGACGACGGAGTTGGTGCTCTTGCCGAAGATCGCGCCGTTGCCGCCGGTGGCGAGGATGATGGCTTCGGCAGGGAAGGTGCGGACTTCCATCGTGCGCAGGTTCATCGCGCAGATGCCGCGGCAGACTTTGCTGTCGTCGAGCACGGCGGAGAGGAATTCCCAGCCTTCGTACTTGGTGACGCGACCTTCGGCCTCGTGGCGGCGGACTTGCTCGTCGAGCGCGTAGAGGAGCTGCTGGCCGGTGGTGGCTCCGGCGAAGGCGGTGCGGTGGAAGAGTGTTCCGCCGAAGCGGCGGAAGTCGAGCAGACCCTCGGGGGTGCGGTTGAAGGGGACTCCCATGCGATCGAGCAGGTCGATGATCGCGGGGCCTTGTTCGCACATGTTCTTGACGGGCGTCTGGTTGGCGAGGAAGTCGCCGCCGTAGATTGTGTCGTCGAAGTGCGCCCAAGTGGAGTCTCCCTCGCCCTTGAGGTTCTTGGCGGAGTTGATGCCGCCCTGTGCGCAGACGGAGTGAGAGCGCTTGACCGGGACTATCGAAAAGAGATCGACTTTGCCGCCAGCTTCGGCGATCTTGATGACCGCGGCGAGTCCGGCGAGGCCTCCGCCGACTACGATGATTTTTGGTGCTGCTGCCATGAACTGGGCCTTCCTACTTGCTTTGATCTTCTGTGAAAACCCAGGTCTCAAACGCGAGACCTGGGGCACCCGATTTGCTCATCCCACCCTACGCGATGAGCCGCGTAGGATGGGGCACCCTCGTTGGTTCGAATCGGCCATTTCTATTGTGACGCAGGTGCTTCGACGGATGTTGGGCCTGGTGCCGTTGTTCCCGTCTCGATTTGTGCGGGAGTTAAATCCGCGGGTGCATTTTTGTAGTTGGGCCCGACGAAGGCGTAGAGGCTGGCTAGTCCAATCGTCACGAGGACAATGCCGAGCGCGGTGCAGACGTAGCCAGAATTCCGGCGCGCCTTATCCCCGGGGGTGATGCCCCACTTGGCGGCGAAGAGCCAGATTCCGTAAGAGAAGTGCCAGCAGGTTGCGATCATGGCGATGGCGTAGACGGCGAGCATCCACGGATTCGAGAGCTCGACCTGCACCTTGTGGAATGCCGCGCCGGGATGTTCGGGCAGGCTGATTCCGGCGAAGCGCTGCCGCCAGACGTGCTGAATGATGTAAGCGAAGGCGATCAGTCCGGTCACGCGCTGCATGAGGTACATCCAGTTGCCCGCCCAGGGATAGACGTTCACGTTCTGGCGGCCGCGGAAGGTGATGTAAAGGCCGTAGAGCGCGTGATAGAGGATGGGAATGAAGATGAAGACCCACTCGAGGACGCGGACTAACGGAAGGCTATTCAGAAACTTGACCTGTGCGGCATAAGCGGCGGGACCATGGAGCGCCTCGAACGTTCGAGATCAGGTGCTCGATCAGGAACGCGCCAATGGGCACGATCCCGCTAAGCGAATGCAGCTTGCGGAGCAGGAAGGAATTTCCCTGGCCGGCGCGGAGGGGCTGAACTCCCCGAATGGGCGGCGCGGCTGGGGGTGCTGTGGCTGTTGCCATGTGCAGTAGACTCCTGACTTTGCTGTTGATGGCGCTGAAAGAGCTTGGATCAGCTTAGATCACGCAACTCTCATTATTCGTGTCGCTTGGAAGCAGAGTCAAGGCAGGGAACGCTGCTAAGTCCGGTGGGACGAAGCGGACGCCGATCGAGATATGCACTTTGCGAGAATAGAGACGAAGACAGAGGAGAAGAATGCCGAATTGTAAGTTGAATGGCTGGGCGACGAGGCCGGCGAGCTTTCGCTGGTTAGCGTGCCACGGTCCTAATGGCCGCTTTCGGATCGATAGCCGCGGTTAGTCAGGTGAATGTACTGACTCAGCACAACGATCTTGCGCGAACGGGAGCGAACCTCCACGAAACCCTGTCCTGACCCCGGCGAACGTGAACGGGAAACATTTCGGCATGCTCTTCAAGCGGGTGCTGGACGATCAGGTTTATGGCCAGCCCCTGCTGGCGACGAACGTGAAGATTGGCGGAGGGACTCACGATGTGGTCTATGTCACCACCGTCAACAATAGCGTTTATGCATTTGACGCGAACGACCCGACCGCCTCGACTCCAATCTGGCATGTGAATTTCGGCACGCCTCCGAATCTTTATTCGGCGAACTTTGGCTGCCTCGATATGAACGGCAATATCGGCATTTTGGGTACGCCGGTGATTGATCTTGCGAGCAAGACTCTTTATGTTGTCTCGCTAACGCAGGTGGGCGAAGGATTTGAGCAGCGGCTTCATGCGCTGGATATTGTCACCGGCGCGGATGTTGCCAATAGCCCGGTGGTGATTTCCGCGCCGGAGTTCGATCCGCTGATGCAGAGCCAGCGGCCGGCACTGTTGCTGGCGAATGGCACGGTCTACGTCGGCTACGCATCGCATTGCGACAAAGAGCCGTACCACGGATTCCTGCTGGGCTATGATGCGAAGACCCTCCGCCAGACAGCGGTATTCAACACCTCACCGACCGGGAGTGGGGCGAGCATCTGGCAATCGGGCCAGGCTCCGGCGGCAGATGCGGATGGGAATATCTATGCGGTGGCGGGCAATGGGAGCTGGGACGGCAAGGTCAATTTCAGCGAGAGCTTTCTGAAACTCAGTCCACAGTTGAAGGTGCTCGACTGGTTTACGCCGACGAACCATTTTCAGCTCGATAAGGACGACAACGATCTGAACTCCTCGGGCGCGACGCTGATTCCGGGGACGAGCCTGGTGGTTGGGGGCGGCAAAGAGGGCGTGCTCTATACGCTGGACACGAACCACTTCGGGCATCTTGGCGACGAGAATGCACTGCAGCATTTTCGGGCGACGGGATCGCATCTGCACAGCATCGTTTATTGGGACTCGGCGAAGAGGGGGAAGCTGCTGTACATCTGGGGGCAGCGGGACAAGGCGCGGGTCTACCAGGGCCACGACGTTATCGTGAACAACGGTCAGCTTGGCAGTGGGAAGGTGGCGACGATCTTGTGGGATGAGACTCCAGTAATGAGCCGGTCTGAGATGAACGAGGGCCATCCGGGTGCGATGCTTTCGCTCTCCGCGGACGGCCGGAAAGATGGAATTCTTTGGGCGGCGATTCACGCGAGTGGGGACTCGTGGCATGAGTCGAGGCCGGGGATTTTGCATGCCTACGACGCCGACGACATAGGCCACGAGCTCTGGAATTCGCTGGAGAATCCTTCACGGGACGACTGCGGAAACTATGCCAAGATGGCGCCTCCAACAATCGCCAACGGCAAGGTGTATTTGGCGAGCTTTGCGACGGAGAACATTGGGAGCGGACAGTTTTGCGTCTATGGGCTGTTGCCGGATGGGCCGCCTCCCCCTCCTCCGGCACAAGTGAAGACGACGATTACGGCGGACGGACGTGTTTCTGTGTCGTGGCAGGGCGCCGGAGCGGGAACGACATACCGAGTCGCGACTGCAACGAACGCAGGTGGTCCATACCAGACAATTGCTGTGGGTCTCACCTCGCCGGAATTTATGGGAATCGTTGCGCTACTAGGCCCGAACTATTACAAGGTGACAGCGGTGAATTCCAACGGCGTGGGTGCGGCTTCGGCTCCGGTGAGCGTAGTGATTGGAAAGCCGGAAGCGATGCCTCGCCAGATGGTAATGCATTAGGATTTAGCGGTTTGTTTAGGGTCGATCCCAAGTCTTGAGGACGAAACGCGGAAAGCAGGGCGTTGGCTGCGGCTACGAGTGCGCAAAGGTCCGAAGTTTCTCGAAGAGGGTCCGCAGGGCGCGGCCGCGATGACTGAGAGTGGATTTTGTGGTTAGGTCGATCTCGGCCATGGTCCGGTTGAGTTCGGGTAGGTAAAAGAGTGGATCGTAGCCGAATCCACCCGTGCCCCGGGGCTTCTCGGCGATCAGGCCTTCGACGGCGCCTTCGGTGGTGAGGACGACTTCGCCGTCTCGGGCGAGGGCGAGAACGCAGCGATAGCGGGATGTCCGATTCTCGATCCCGGCGAGGTTTTGGAGGAGCAGAAGGTTGTTGTCTTCATCGGGGTTCCCGAACTGAATAAAGGCGGCGTCGGCGGCGTAGCGGGCGGAACGGACTCCGGGGTCGCCGTTGAGGGCATCGACTTCGAGGCCGGAGTCGTCGGCGAGGACTGTGTAGCCGGGTGCGAAGCGGCTATAGTAGAGGGCTTTCTCGCGGGCGTTTCCTTCGAAGGTCGGCTCGTTTTCGGGCGGGGGTGGAATGCGTTCGATGCATGGGAGCGGAGCGATCGCGAAGCCGAAGTGATCCGCCGCGGCGGCGAAGTCGCGGAGTTTGCCGGGATTGCCGGTGGCGACGTGGAGGGTGGGGAAGGCCATGATTATGGTATGCCTGCGTACTTCATTCGGTCGATGGATGGGTTACGCGTGAGCCGCGCAGTTCGAGCTTCCAGCCCAGAAGCTTGGCTTTTAGCGCCTCGGTTTCGGCCTCAGGTACCATTCCTTGGTGCTGGTAGAGGATGGAGAGGCTGGTGTGGGCGAGGGGGTCTTCAGGATCGCGGGCGATGAGTTCGGTGGCTGCGGCGATGGCCTGGTCGTAGTCGCCGGCATCCTGGAGAGCGCGGACCAGGCCGTGCATGGCATCGAGGAGATCGGGATCGAGGGCCAGGGCTGCGCGAAATCCGGCTGCGGCCGCGGCAGGATCTCCGCCGGCTACTAGATCGAGCGCGTGGTGGTACTTTTGCTCGGCCATCTCGCGGATTTGGGTTTCGGAGGACATAGCTAAGTTGCAGTCTATATTTTGAACGGACGGCTGCCGCACAGGCTGGGTCGTTTGGCGCGTTCCGGCATCCAAGCAGCGGAGTGGTTGATTCGAAGTTCAGGAGAGATCGGTGTCCCAGATGAGTAGTGAAGAGATTGAAAAGTTGAAACATGCCCCAGCGGTAGAGGGAATTCCAAAGCTGCTATTGCAGCGCTGGAGTCCGCGCGCATTTGACGACCGGGAGATTCCGTCCGCCGACCTGGAGAAACTGTTTGTGGCGGCGAGCTGGGCGGCTTCCTCGTCGAACGAGCAGCCCTGGCGATTTTTGCTGGGACGGCGGGGCGACGAGACTTATAAGAAGATCTTCGACTCGCTTGTCGAGTTCAACCAGTTGTGGGCGAAGACCGCGCCGGTTCTGGTGCTCTCGGTCGCCAAGAAGACCTTCACGGAAAAAGGGAATCCGAACGCGTATGCGCTGCACGATACCGGCGCAGCGACCGCTTACCTGGGGCTGGCGGCGACGGCCTTGGGTCTGCATACTCATTCCATGGCCGGTTTCGACAAGGAGCTGGCGCGGGCTTCCTTCGGCATTTCGTCCGACTATGAGATCGGCGCGGTGACTGCAATCGGCTATTTTGGCGATCCGGCCGTTTTGCCGGAGAAGATACAAAAGATGGAGTTGGCTCCTCGCTCGCGAAAGCCGGTGGCGGAATTTGTGTTTTCGGATTGGGGGAAGCCAGCCTCGTTCTGACAAGGGAATAGAGAAAGATCCTTCCAGATCATTATACATCGTATAAGATGTAACATTGTATGAGATATGTCGTACTTGACACTTCAGTGGTGGTTTCAGCCTTGCGAAGTAGAGACGGCGCCTCCTATCACTTACTGAGAATGGTTGCGGATGGAGAACTTCGGGTACTGGCGAGCCCGACGCTGTTTCTGGAATACGAGGAAGTACTCTTGCGGCCCGAACACCGGCTCATCCATGGGCTATCCGTCGAGCAGGTGGATCGACTGTTGACCGATCTTGCGGTCTCAGTCGAGCCAGTGGAGATTCGCTTCCAGTGGCGCCCGCTGCTTGCGGATCCTAACGACGACATGGTGCTCGAGGTGGCTGTCAACGGTCGAGCGGATGCATTGGTGACCCACAACATCAAGCATTTCTTGCCGGCTGCAGCGAGGTTTGGTCTGAAGGTCTTCACGCCCAAGGAAGCCTTACGGAGGTTGAAGGATGAATAGGTCAACATACCCACTCAAATTGCCGGTCTCTATCAAGCGGGCGGCGCAACGTCTGGCCAAAGAAGACGGAGTCTCTCTCAATCAGTGGATCGCCGTAGCCGTGGCTCAAAAGGTCGGCGTTGTGGAGACAGCGGCGGAGTTCTTTGGGAAGCGCTCGGAAGGGGGTAGCCTTCAAGGGTTGCGGGAGGCATTGGCTCGCGTGCCCGCCAATCCACCGGATGAGCAGGATCGGTTGGATTGATGTTCCTTCCGGACGCGAGCAAGCTTTAACTTGCATCCTGCTACCTAATTGCGGCATCAGATAAGTTGACAATAAGTCACTCAAGTGCGAAGCTGGAAAAGGCCGAAATCGGGATGCCGGGCACTTGTAGAGCGCATTTCTTCTTAGGAGCGGACAAAGATTATGGGAAAAGTAATTGGAATTGATCTGGGAACGACGAATTCCGTCGTTGCGGTGATGGAGGGCGGCGAGCCAAAAGTCATTGCGAATGAAGAGGGTGGCCGGACTACCCCTTCGGTGGTGGGCTTCACCAAGAGTGGGGAGCGGCTGGTTGGGCAGGTGGCGAAGCGGCAGGCGATCACGAATCCAGAGAATACGGTTTATTCGGTCAAGCGCTTTATGGGACGCCGGTTCAACGAGGTCAGCGATGAGCTGAAGATGGTCCCTTATAAGGTTAAGGCTTCTGGCGACAACGTCGTCATCGTGGCGCAGGGCAAGGAGTTCACGCCGCCGGAAGTTTCGGCGATGATCCTGCAAAAGCTGAAGAAGGCAGCTGAGGACTATCTCGGCAGCTCGGTGACCGAGGCGGTCATTACTGTTCCGGCGTACTTCAACGATGCGCAGCGTCAGGCGACGAAGGACGCGGGCAAGATTGCTGGCCTGGATGTGAAGCGCATCGTGAACGAGCCGACGGCTGCGGCCCTTGCCTATGGTTTGGACAAGAAGAAGGACGAGACGATCGCTGTCTATGACTTCGGCGGCGGTACGTTTGACGTGTCGATTCTTGAGGTTGGCGAAGGCGTCATCGAGGTGAAGTCGACCAATGGCGACACCCACCTCGGCGGCGACAACCTCGACCAGAAGATTGTGGATTGGCTGATCGACGAGTTCAAGAAGAAGGAAGGCCTGGATCTGCGCGCCAAGGGCAACGAGATGGCGCTGCAGCGGCTGCGCGATGCCGCGGAGCGGGCCAAGATCGAGCTGTCGACGGCGCAGGAGACGGAGATCAACCTTCCGTTCATTACCGCCGATGCGACCGGTCCGAAGCACCTGGTGGAGAAGCTGACGCGTTCGAAGCTGGAACAGCTCGTCGAAGACATCATTCAGCGGTCGATCGAGCCGTGCAAGAAGGCGATGGCCGATGCCGGCGTGGATGCAAGCAAGATCGATGAGGTCGTGCTGGTTGGTGGACAGACGAGGATGCCGCGCATCCAGAAGCTGGTGCAAGATCTGTTTGGGAAAGAGCCGCATAAGGGCGTGAACCCGGATGAAGTTGTCGCGATCGGCGCTGCGGTCCAGGCTGGCGTACTTGCCGGCGAAGTGAAGGACTTGCTGCTGCTGGACGTGACTCCGCTGACTCTCTCGATCGAGACGCTGGGTGGGGTGGCGACACCGATGATTCCGCGCAACACGACGATTCCGACCAAGAAGACGGAGACGTTTTCGACGGCTGCGGACAGTCAGACCGAGGTTGAAGTGCATGTTCTCCAGGGCGAACGTCCGATGGCCGGCCAGAACCGGACTTTGGGCAAGTTCAAGCTGGGTGGAATTCCGCCGGCGCAGCGCGGGGTGCCACAGATCGAAGTTACGTTCGATATCGACGCAAACGGCATCCTAAATGTTACGGCGAAGGACAACGCGACCGGCAAAGACCAGAAAATAACTATTACGTCGTCATCGGGTCTAAGTAAGGATGAGATCGAGCGCATGGCGAAGGAAGCTGATGCGCATGCGTCCGAGGACAAAGAGAAGCGCGAAGAGATCGAAGCGCGGAACGGCCTCGACAATTTGGTCTACAACATCGAGAAGATGTTGAAGGAAAGCGGCGATAAGGTAACTGGGAGCGACAAGAGCGACGTGGAGACGGCGCTGGCCGAAGCCAAGTCGACGCTGGCCGGAACTCCTTCAGCGGCAGAGTTGAATGCCGCCCGGGAGAAACTGACCGGGACTTCGCACAAGCTGGCGGAGGCCATGTACAAGGCCAATGCCGCGGGAGCAACCACTCCTGCAGACGGTGCGACGGAGCCAACTGAGACCGCCGAGAAGAAGGACGAAGGCGTGATCGATGCCGAGTACGTGGATGTTGAGGACAAGAAGTAACCTCGACGGCAACGGCAAATCGGCAGGAATGTGAGGGATGCGGGGCGCTGCAAAGAACTAAAGTGCGCCCCGCATCGTTTTACAAGGAAGGAGAATTGGCGATGACGGAAACTATGTGGAAGTGTGAGCAGTTGCGTGCCGGCATGGTTTACAACCGGGTGATGTTTAATACCCGCGCCGAGGCCGAGCAGTTCGCCGAACAAATGGGCAAAGTGGAGCCGGACCTGTTTTGGAAGATTGAAGCGGTCCCGGCCAAGGCCGTCTGGAATTGACCTGCCTGCTCTCGTTCCCGCCTTTCGGCGGGACGAGGCGCAGTGATCGGGCCGAAACCGGCTGAGCGGCAACGCGCCGGACTGAAGCGTCCGGCGAGAGCGCCCAATCAGGGCGCGAAATCCCGCCCGGGATTGGAAGCAAGTGCCGCGAATGATGGTCCGATAGATACTATAGAGATCTAAAGGTAAGATGCCGACAACACCTCAACAAAAAGACTATTACGCGACACTGGGCGTGAAGCGCACCGCCACGCCCGACGAGATCCGGAAGGCGTTTCGCAAGCTGGCGCGGAAATACCATCCCGACGTTAACCCGAACAACAAGAAGGCCGAAGAGAAGTTCAAGGAGATCTCTGAGGCGAACGACATACTGAGCGACGAGAAGAAGCGGAAGATCTTCGATCAGTTCGGCTTCTATTCGGACAATATCGACCCAGCCGCGGCGGAGGCAGCGGCACGAGGCGGTTATACGCCGGGAGTCGGCGGACGGCCTCGGGGCGGAGCGCAAGAGGTGCCGTTCGACTTTGGCGGCTTCGACTTTTCCGATTACCAGACGCAACCGGCGGGGAGCGGCTCGGCGGGTTCATCCGGTTCGTCGTGGGGCGGCTTCCGAGACATTTTTTCGGGGATTTTCTCGGGCGCACAGCGGCAATCGCATGGGCCCGAAGCGGGAACCGATCTGGAATACAAAGTGTCGGTGGATTTCTGGACTGCGGTTCGCGGCGGGACGACGCGACTCCAGGTGCAGAGGCAGGAAATCTGCCCGACGTGCAAAGGGAAGGCTTCGACGGGATCGCCGCAGATCTGCCCGGAGTGCAGCGGCACCGGCCAGGTTACGCAGATGGGCGGCCAGATGAAGTTCACCTTGCAATGCCCGCGCTGCGGCGGCACTGGCAAGCTGCAAAACAGCTGCCCTACTTGCGATGGCAAGGGCACGGTAACCCGGACGGAGACCCTCGACTTCCGCATCAAGGCGGGGACCCGCGATGGGCAGCGGATCCGGCTTGCCGGCAAGGGCAATGCGGGGACTAATGGCGGAGCTTCGGGCGATCTCTATCTGATCATTAAGGCGGGGAGCCATCCGGTATTTGAGCGCTCGGGGGACAATATTCTGATCAACCTGCCGGTGACGGTGGCTGAGGCGGCGCTAGGCGCGAAGATCGAGGTGCCGACCATTGATGGCCGAGCGCAACTGAAGATCCCGCAGGGGACTCAGAGCGACCAAAAGCTGCGGATGCGCGAGCGGGGTGTGCCGTCGGCTGCTCAAGAGGGTTTGCGCGGCGACCAGATCGTGACGGTCGAGATTGTCGTGCCGCAGTTGAAGGATGAGCGGTCGAAAGAGATCTTGCGGGAGCTCGCCAAGTTGAATCCGGACGATCCGCGTGGGGCGATTTGGGAGAAGGTGTAAGTCATGGGTCTGGTCTTCGACTGGGACGGCAAGAAGGCCAGCCGAAACTATGCCTAACATGGGGTAAGCTTTACGCAAGCGAGTGGTGTCTTTGGCGATCCCCTGCTGGTGACCGTTCCCGACGAGAGATACTCGATCGAGGAGCAAAGGTTCTTCAGCCTTGGCGAAGATGAGCGCGGACGGCTGCTGGCCATAGCGCATACGATTGAGGGAGACACGATCCGCGTTATAAGTGCCAGACCGGCGACGGCAGCGGAGAGGCGAGACTATGAAGAAGGTAGATGAAATCGACGAAGACGATATGCCGGCCGAGATTGACTTCTCGGGTGGCGAACGGGGTCGATTCGCTAGACCCTTTGCAGAGGGCACAAATCTCATCCCGTTAGCCCCCGATGTGATGGAAGTGTTCCCCGATGCCGAGTCAGTGAATAAGGCCCTTAGGCTGATGGCACAGATCGCAAAGCGAACGGTACATTCAGAGAAAGCGCACTGATTTCCAACGTAATCGACCGACCACCATGGCCACGAAACGCAAATCCAAAGGCGCGTACATGATCTCGGCGGTGGCTGAGATGTATGAAATACATCCGCAGACGCTGCGCCTCTACGAGCGCGAGGGTCTGCTGAAGCCGTCCCGGACAGAGGGAAATACGCGCCTTTACACCGACGAGGACCTGGAGCGGCTGGAGTTCATCCTCAACCTGGCTCGGGATCTTGGTGTGAATATCGCCGGGATCGCCATTGTGCTGCAGATGCGGGAGCGGATGGAAGAGATGAACCGGCAGATGCAGAGCTTCGTCGATTATGTGCGCACCGAGATGCTCGAGCGGATGCGGCAGGGTTTTGGCCATGAGTCGGCCATCATTCCCATGCCGAGAACGGTCGAAAGTACGGACTCGCAACGGACTTCGCCGCTTCACGCCGCAATGAAGGGACTGCCCGCAGCCAAAACGCGATCTGTCGCCGCGCCGACGATTCATGCGACGCCGGGCGGACGCCGGAGTTAATGACGGGTAGTTGGTGCCTTGAGCCCTGGCGCAGCATCAAGAGGCTCTTGATGCTGGACGCTCCTTGGGACTAGGCTTACAACTATCAGTATCGACTGTCCCACTGCCATTCTTTCGCTCGGATTGCGCTCTTGACTATTGTCTCCATCCCGAAGCTTCTGCTCGCCGCGGGCCTTCTTGGCCTGTTGTGCTCCTCGATCTACTGCGCCCTGGTGCTGGTGGCTGCCAGCTCATTTGCGCGCAAGAGGCGGTTGTTCATTGCGCGGGAAAGAGATTTCTTTCCCCGCGTGAGCCTGCTCAAGCCGCTGCATGGGGACGAGCCCGAGTTGGAATCGCGGCTGGAGGGGTTTTTTGCACAGGATTTCCCCAGCTACGAGATTCTTTTTTGTGCCCGAGACCATGGCGACAGCGGACTGCAGGTTGCGAAAAGGGTCGCCCAGCGGCATCCTCATATCCCGGTGCAATTCCTGACCACCGGTGAGCCAGCTTACACCAATGCAAAAGTTTCCTCACTGGAACTGATGGGTCTCGCCGCCCGATCTGAGATTCTGGTCATCAGCGATAGCGATGTGCGAGTGAGCCCCTCGTATCTGCGCGAAGTTGCAGCGCCCTTTGCCGATCCGATCGTTGGCCTGGTGACCTGCCTCTACCGAGGCGTCAGCGACGGCAAGAGCCTGTGGTCGAAGCTGGAAGCGACGGCGATGAGCGTGGAGATGGCGGCAGGGGTGCTGGCCGCGGAGTGGATCGAGGGGATGCAGTTTGCACTGGGGCCAACGATGGCCGTACGGCGCTCGTGTGTGGAGGAGATTGGCGGCTTCGGCACGCTGGGACGCTACTGCGCCGACGATTTCGTACTCGGCAAGCGCATCGCGGCGAACGGGCACAAGGTCGTTCTTTCGCACCACGTGATCGACCACATTGTCCTGAACGAGAGCTTCTCACGGTCGATCCAGCATCAGATCCGGTGGATGAAGAGCACCCGCTTTTCGCGTCCGATGGGGCACCTGGGAACGGCGCTGACCTTCAGCGTGCCCTTTGGCCTGCTGATGTGCGCGGTGTCGGTTGTGCTGGGAATGCCGGAGCTCGGTTTTGCGGCGCTTGCGTGGAGCGTGGTTTCGCGGATGCTGCTGGCGGCGATGGTGGGCGGCAGTGTCGTGCGGGAGGGAAACCTGCCGCGGACGGTGTTGCTTTATCCGTTGCGCGACCTCATGGGCTTTGCTTTCTGGGCGGCCAGTTACGCGAGCAATAAGATATTGTGGCGCGGCGAGATCTTTGAGTTGCTCCGGGACGGCGTGATGCGGCGTTATGTTCCGGAAGCACTGGCCAATCCTATCGGGGAAGAGACGCTGCTTCCGCCGCGGGTTTGATCCGCGCTGCTGCCCACGAATTCCCACCCTTGGTAGAAACTTCCTTCCTATCCCGTGATGTAATCGTGCCCTGCCTCTGATCCTTCCTCTTCACCATGCTCAGGTCAGGATGACATTTGTTATGGGATGGGCGAACCGCAGGCACGTTAGTTGGTTCAGGCGGCGTTGATGACTACGACTTTTCCCTCACGCAGGGCTTTGATGTCGCGCATGGGGGGTTGGCCGAAGAAGCGGCTGTATTCGCGGCTGAACTGGCTTACGCTTTCGTAGCCGACTTCGTAGGCGGCTCCGGTGGCGTCGATGCCGTCCATCAACATGCGCTGCCTAGCGGTCTGGAGGCGGAGCTGCTTCTGGTATTGGAGCGGGCTCATGGCGGTGAGGGCGCGGAACTGGTGATGGAGGGTGGAGACTCCCATGCGGGCGACGGTGGCGAGCTGCTCCATGTGGAGCGGCTTGGCGTAGTTGGCGCGGAGCCAGGCGATGGCGCGGGCGGTGCGGTGGCTGAGGTCGCCGGCGGTGGCGATGGCGCGGAGACGGACTCCCTGGGGGGTGCGGAGGATGCGGTAGACGATTTCGCGCTGGATGAGGGGGCTGAGAAAGGGGATGTCTTCGGGAGTGTCGAGGAGGTCGATGAGGCGGGCGCAGGCGTCGAGCAGGCCGACGGTGGTTTCTCCGACGGCGAGTCCGCGAGCTTGCGTTGAGGTTGCGGGGTCGGGGATATCTTCGCGGCTGAGGACCTCGCGCACGGTCGGCATATCGAGGCGGAGATACATGGAGAGCAGGGGCACTTGTTCTGAGGCCTCAACGATCTGGCTTTGCACGGGGACGTCGATCGAGGTGAGGAGAAAGGACGAACCGTCGCAGAGGTATTCGGTGCCGCCGAGGTTGATTTGCTTTCGCCCCTGCAGGAAGACGGAGAGGCTGGGCTCGTAGGTGGCGAGATAGCATGCGGTGGTCGTGATGCGACGGTAGAGCGCGAGGCCGGGGACGGGAGTGGGATTTTCTCCTAGCAGTGTTGTGCGGGCGGCAACCTTCGCAGTCAGAGCCTTTCGCATCTCAATGACGGCAATATTCGATTCTCTGGGCTTCGCAGTTTGTTTTGCCACTCTGTTTCCCTCCGCCACTTCTAGCCTAATGCTGTGGGATTGGGTTTGTGCACAAAATTCAATATGCAAACAGGATTAGGCAAAGAATAGGCAGGATTGGGAAAGCGCTGCGAGCGCTTTGCTCCGTAGCATTCAAGGTGGGCGGGGTTGCAATCCTGAACTTGCTTGCAAGCCGAGAGACGCCTCGCATATAGATCACCGGGAGATTGAAAAGACCTATGTATAACGCAAAAGCTTATTCCGTAGCGAGTGCAACATCGCCTTTTGCCTCGAGCACGATTGCGCGGCGCGAACCTACTGAGAATGATGTTCAGATCGAGATCCTGTTCTGCGGTATTTGTCACTCGGACCTTCACCAGGCGCGCAATGAGTGGAAGGAAGTGATGCCGACGGTGTATCCGTGTGTGCCGGGGCATGAGATTGTTGGCCGGGTGACGAAGGTTGGTTCGGCGGTTACGAAGTTCAAGGCAGGCGATCTTGCTGCCGTCGGCTGCATGGTCGATTCTGACGGCACATGCCCTGAGTGCAAGGCTGGTATGGAGCAGTTCTGTCCTAACTTCACGCTCACTTACAACTTCCCGGACAAGCACAGCGGGGGCGTCACCTATGGTGGGTATTCCGACAGCATTGTCGTCACCGAACGCTTTGTGGTCCACGTTCCGTCGAACCTCGATCTTGCGGGAACCGCGCCGCTGTTGTGCGCGGGAATCACTACCTATTCGCCGATGAAGCACTGGGGTGTGACCAAGGACAAGAAGGTGGGCATCGTGGGCCTTGGCGGGCTTGGGCATATGGGGGTCAAGTTCGCACATGCGCTTGGAGCGCAGACGGTGGTTTTTACTACTTCGCCGGGGAAGAAAGAGGATGCCCTTCGGCTTGGCGCGGATGAGGTTGTCGTCTCGCGCAATGCCGATGAGATGGCGAAGCATGCGGGCAGCTTTGATTTCATTCTTGACGCCGTCGCTGCAGATCATGACATCAACGCCCTGCTCGGCCTTTTGCGCCGCGATGGCAACCTGGTGATGGTCGGCGCGCCGGAGAAGCCGCTGCCTGTCTCGGTTTTCAACCTAATCTTTGGGCGGCGGAGCCTTTCGGGTTCGCCGATTGGGGGCATTGCCGAAACTCAGGAGATGCTGGATTTCTGCGGGAAGAACAACATTACTTCCGATGTTGAGGTCATTCCGATTCAGAAAGTCAACGAAGCTTATGAGCGGCTGTTGAAGTCCGACGTGAAGTATCGCTTCTCGATCGATATGGCTTCGCTTAAGGCGGAGTAGCTGACGAACGATCCGCGTTGCTTGTTGGTGGGGCGGATCGTTTCGGAAGAGTTTCCTAAAGTCACAGGAGAATTTAAATGCAGAAGCGCAAGTTGGGAAACGGCGGTCTTGAAGTGTCCGCTCTGGGCCTTGGCTGTATGGGGCTGAGCTTTTCTTATGCACCTTTTCCTGAAAAGCATGAGGTGATCGCTCTCATACGGGCCGCTGTGGAGCGCGGCGTCACCTTCTTTGATACGGCGGAGGTCTATGGGCCGTTCACGAATGAGGAACTCGTCGGCGAGGCGCTTGAGCCTTTCCGCAAAGACGTAGTGATCGCCACCAAGTTTGGGTTCGACATCAATCCCGACGGCAGTCGCGGACCGAAGGGGACCAACAGCTCGCCTGAACAGATCAAGCGCGCGGTGGAAGGTTCGCTCAAGCGGCTGAAGACGGATGTGATCGATCTTTACTACCAGCACCGCGTCGATCCGAATGTGCCGATAGAGGATGCAGCGGGCGCCGCTAAAGACTTGATCGCGGAAGGTAAGGTCAAGCACTTTGGACTCTCGGAAGCTGGAGCGAAGACGATCCGCCGCGCTCATGCTGTGCAGCCAGTAGCGGCGCTGCAAAGCGAGTATTCTCTCTGGTTCCGCAAACCTGAGGCCGAGATCATTCCTCTGCTTGAGGAGCTTGGCATTGGCTTTGTTCCGTTTAGTCCGCTTGGCAAAGGCTTCCTCACCGGGAAAATTGACGAGACGGCTAAGTTCGAGAGTACAGATATCCGCAGCTCGATCCCGCGATTTGCTCCAGAGGCTATGAAGGCAAACCAGGCGCTTGTCGATCTGCTGGGCAGAATTGGTGCGGCCCGTGGCGCGACTCCCGCGCAAATCGCGCTGGCTTGGCTGCTCGCGCAGAAGCCTTGGATGGTGCCGATCCCCGGCACAACCAAGCTTCATCGCCTCGACGAGAATCTTGGCGCCGTCTCCATCGAGTTCTCGGTTGATGATTTGCGCGAGATCGACGAAACCGCCGGAAAGATCGCGGTGCAGGGTGATCGATATCCCGAGCATCTTGAGAAGATGGTTGGGCTGTAGACCTTCAGGCGCGATCGGATCCTAACAAGCGCAACGGCGGGGGGCTGGAGGAATCAAAGATGAAGGCTCTGCGATTTGTCGTTCTCGGTATGGCCGTGACAGTCGCCGGTTTCATTCAGACTCAAGCTTCGAAGGCGGAGACAGGGGATCGCGAGAGGCTGATTGGGGCGTGGCATCTGGCGCATATCGATGTGCCCGGGCCTGATGGAAAGCCGATTTCGATGGCCCAGCCGAAAGGCATGCTGATCTACACGCGTGACGGTCACGTGTCGGTGCAGTTGATGTATCCGAAGTCGGCGAATGCTCAGTCGAATGAGTATGTGCTGGATGGGTATGAAGCTTCCTTTGGAAGCTATGAAGTGGATGAAGCGACGCACACGGTAACTCATCATGTGCAGGGGTCGATTACGCGGGATCTGCTGGTTGGTAAGGACCTTCCCCGAGTTTATCAACTAACGGCCGACGGGCATCTCGTTATCAGGCCGGCTTCGCCTCAAGAACACTGGTCTGTCACCTGGGAACGCTACTGAAGGTTAAGCCACTCCACGGCCCAAGCACGACTAGCGAATGGAAACGAATGGAGAGAACGATGCCCCATGTTGTCGTGAAGCTGGTTCCCGGAAGATCGGAGGAACAGAAGAGGCTGCTCGCTGATGAGATCACCAAGGCTGTGATGACGGTATTGCATTCCGACGAAGCGGCGATATCTGTCGCCATCGAGGAAGTGCAGCCCTCCGATTGGATGGAGAAGATCTATAAACCGGAGATCCAGGAAAAATGGGAGACGGTGTACAAGAAGTCAGGGTACGAACCAGAAGAGAAATGAGGATCTCGTCGTGAACATATCCTTTGAGAACAAAGTGGCGCTGGTTACGGGAGCTGCCTCGGGGCTGGGACTTGCGACAGTAAAGGCATTTGCCGAGGCAGGAGCTGCGGTGGTGTTGGCGGACGTGGACGGAAAGGAAGTGCAGACAGCTGCGAAAGAGCTGGCCGATCAAGGCTATAAGACGCTGGCAGTCCGCTGTGATGTTTCTGATGACGCGCAGGTCGAGGCGATGGTGAAGGAGACGGTCGCCGCCTTTGGCAGGCTCGATGCTGCTTATAACAATGCCGGCATACAGAATGTGCTTGCGGAGACTGCCGATTCTCCGCGCGACGATTATGACCGTGTGATGGCGGTGAACCTGCGCGGAGTTTGGAGTTGCATGAAGTTCGAGCTGCAACAGATGCGCAAGCAGGGAAGCGGCGCCATCGTGAACTGCTCGTCGCTGGGAGGACTCCTCGGAGGGGCTGAGCGTGGCACTTACCACGCTGCCAAACACGGAGTGCTTGGATTCACGAAGAGTGCTGCTCTGGAATATGCTGCGCGCGGCATCCGCATCAACGCTATTTGTCCGGGGATGATTGGGACACCAATGTCGGATCGAATGAAGGCCGCCGGGCAAGGCGAGTTGCTCGATACGATGTTGAAGAACAATGTGCCCATGGGAAGGCTTGGACGGCCTGAGGAAATCGCCGATGCCGTGCTCTGGCTGTGCAGTTCAGCCGCGAGTTACGTGACCGGCCAGTCGATCTCCGTCGACGGCGGCTTCGTCATGCGCTGAGGCGCATGGTGGGAAGAAGAATCGTCCTCGCTGAGAGGAGATTGAGAATGAGCGAGTGGTCGAAAGTCGAACTGCGTAAGATCGCTGAGGCCGACGACTTGTATATCGCGCCATTTCGTGAGGATGGGCTGACGTATGGCACTCCTACGTGGATATGGTCCGTAGCAGTCGATGATGCGCTCTACGTTCGCGGCTATAACGGGCAGAACTCGCGTTGGTACCAGGCGGCGCTGCAGCAAGAGGCGGGGCGGATCCTTGCTGCGGGTATGACGAAAGAGGTTAGCTTTGAGCGGATCGATGAATCGACGGATGAACAGGTGCAGGTCCGCATCGACGATGCCTACCGCACGAAATACAATAGCAGTCCGTACCTCAAGCCGATGATTGGCGCACGCGCTCGTTCGGCGACGATAAGGATCGTTCCGCGTTCGATCCAGGTAGAGGACAGCACAGGACACGGGAAATAAAAGGGGCGGCAAATGGAGATCAAACGAGCAGGCACGCAAGCCTCGGCAAAGGGGCCTTCTGATTGGTTTACGGGGACGGTGCGAATCGATCCGTTGTTTCAGGCGCCCGAGCCGGCATTTGTGCAGGGTGCGAGTGTCACCTTTGAGCCCGGTGCGCGGACGGCGTGGCATACGCATCCGCTTGGTCAGACGCTCGTTGTCACTGCGGGCTGCGGCCGTGCTCAGCGGGAGGGTGGTCCGATTGAAGAAATTAGACCGGGTGACGTAGTCTGGTTCGCGCCGGGCGAGAAGCACTGGCATGGCGCAGCGCCGACTACAGCGATGACGCATATCGCGATCCAGGAGAAGCTCGACGGCAAGGTCGTCGAATGGATGGAGCAGGTGAGCGATGAACAATATGGGAAGAGTTAAGAGGTAAAGAACCGCGAGCTGGACAAACCGTTGTCGGCGTTTATGATTCTCTGCACAGGAGATCATTCATGCCGCAGCACTTCCGGAAATTCACGCATTCGCTCTCTTTGGTGATTGCCTTAACGCTCTGCTGTAACTTCTCATCCGCTCAGAACACGAGCAACACCGTCCCACCGGTGCTCGATGTTCACGTTCATGCCATGGACGAGTCGTTTCCCGGCGGACCGATGTGTCCGAACGAGTCGAAGTTTCTGGCGTCCGACCCGAGGACCAAAGAGGGTTTCTCCGGCTGGAGCGAGGAAGAGTGCACGCCGAAGCTGTATCCGGCCGCAAAAGGTGAATACATCAAGGACGTCGCCGCTGAAATGGAGCGACTCAACGTGACGGCGGTTGTTTTCGGCGACCCGAAGAGCGTGCAGAAATGGAAAGACGCCGCGCCGGGACGGGTGATTCCGGGCACATCGTTCAATGAAGGGATGACTCCTGGGGCGCGCGTTCCGCTCGATGAACTGCGGAAGGACTTCACCACAGGCGGCTTTAAGGTGATGGGCGAGATCGGCCTGCAATATGAAGGGCTCTCGCCGAGCGATCCTTCGGTCGATCAATATTTCGCGCTTGCCGAGGAACTCGATATCCCGGTCGCCATTCACATGGGGACGGGTGGATCGGGGCGCGCCAATATCACCTCGCCCAAGTTCCGCGGTTCAATGGGGAACCCTCTTCTGCTGGAAGATCTTCTGGCGCGGCACCCGAAGCCGCGCGTGCAAGTCATGCATGCCGGCTATCCGATGATCGACAACATGCTTACGCTGCTGCAGGCCAACTCGCACGTGTATGTTGACGTCGCCGGATTGATCTGGAGCTATCCGCTCAAGGAGGTCAATCGCTACATCGAGCGTCTTGTCGAAGGGGGTTTTGAAGATCGCATCATGTTTGGAACGGATCAGCTGGAGTGGCCGAAGCTGATGGCTTATTCCATCGGTGTTATCCAGTATGCGGATTACCTATCGCCGGAGCAGAAGCGGGACATTCTTTACAACAATGCTGCGCGTTTTCTTCGGTTGGACACTGCGAAGTCGAAATAGCGGGAATCGGATTAAGCGATGCGGCGCTTTCGAAGGGAATCGAATGCCTGGACGACCCGTGTTTGCAGATCGTTGCGATTCGACTTGGTCATGAGTTCATGTCCGGCCTTGTCAACGGTGAGTAACCCGGTTGGGGCCGGGCTGAGTTTTAGTGCCTCAGTCATCTCCGCGATCGAGGCGAACCCGTCTCTTATGCCGAGAACGAACAAGGCGGGTGTTTGCAGATGCGGAAAGTGCGCGGTCCGCAACTCCGCCGGCCTTTGCGGAGGATGGAGGGGGTAGGAGAGCAGGAGAAGGCCTTCGACGAGGCCGGGTTTGGCGGCAGCGAGCATTGAGGCCTGCCTTCCTCCGTAAGAATGACCGCCGAGATAGAGGCCGCCGGGAAATTGGCGGCGCATTGACTCGACGGCGGTACGAAGTCCCTTCTGGTCGCGTTCTGCGCTTCCGCGAGGCGGCGGGCCGGACGGTCGAGATTGGCGGAAGGGAAGATCGCAGCGGAGGACGGCGAGACCGAATCCGCAGAAGGCTTCGGCGAGTGCGATCAGCAGCGGCGCGTTACAGTTCGCTCCCGCACCGTGGGTAAGGATGAGGCAATCGGTGGCGCTGCCAGCGGGCTGGTGGAGAAATCCTTTAACGGCGATCTCGCTCGATGTGTCAACGAATTCCCGTGACGTGTCCATATCAAGAGTTCCGGTCCAACTCTATCGTTCAGGATATCGTTTCAGACGGGGCGGCTGATCCGCCGATCCTTGAAGACGAAAAGCTGTCTTCAAGGATGGAGCACCCTCAACGTGCCGGCGCGAATGCGAGGGCCTACTCGGAACGCAGTGCTTCCACGGGATTCACCTTCGCGGCGCGGGCGGCGGGGACGGCTGATGCGATTACTGCCGCGGCGAGGATGACAAATGCCGAGACGACAAAGAGGGCTATGCCGGGCAGCTGCACCTGGCCCACGTATTTGCTGAGCACGCGGGCGAAGACCAGGCCGACTAACAAGCCGGCGCCGACTCCGATGCTGGCGATGACGAGGCCCTCGGAGAGGACTCCGGTGAGGATGCTGCGGGGCTGCGCGCCGAGTGCCATGCGGATGCCGAACTCTCGGGTGCGCCCGCTTACGGAGAAGGCGAGAACGCCGGCGACGCCGACGACGGAGATAGAGAGAGCGACGGCGGCGAATCCGCCGAAGACGATGGCGTTGAGGCGATCCGGAGTGAGGACCTCGGCGCGGATGTCTTCGAGGGTGCTGGCGCGCTCGACGGGTTGCTCGGCGGAGATGTCGTGGATGGTGCGGGTGATCGTCGGAAGGAGCGTGTACGGATCGCCGTTGGTGCGGACGAAGAGGCGGCTTTCCCAGCCTTCCTGATCGGTGGGCTGATAGATGGTGATTCCCGGCTCGGGGATGATGTTTTCATCGTCGATGTCGGGCACGACGCCGACGACGCGACGCGGCGCATCGCTGATGCCGATGAACTTGATCACCGGATCGGTCCAGCGCATCTCGCGATTGAGCGGGTCCTGGCCGGGGAAGAGTTTCTGAGCGACGCTTTGGCTGATGATGACGACGCGTTCGGCGCCGTCTTTGTCGGTGTCTCTAAAATCGCGGCCTTCGAGTAGAGGAACTCCCAACGTACTGAAAAAGCCGGGGGAGATGGCGCGGAACTTCCCGCGCAGATCGTCCTTGGCGTTCTGGCGGGCAGCGCCATCCATGGCGAAAGCAAGGCTGATGTCGAGGCCCTGGGAGTCGCGCCAGGGAACGCTGAAGCCAGTAGAGACGTGTTCGACGCCGGGGATCTCGGCGACGCGTTGTTTCACGTCGCGATAGAAGTCGCGCACCTGCTCGGGAGTGCGGCCATAGTTCATCGTTGGCAGGTTGATGGCGAGCACGTGCGAGGTATCAAAGGGCGGTCGCGTCTGCTCGAGCACCATAAGAGTGCGCAACAGGGCACCGGCTCCGGCGAGCAGGAGAAAGGACGCGGTGATCTGGGTGATGGCGAAGACGCGCAGACGGCGATTGCTCGATCCGGTGACGCGCGTTCCGGCGCCGCTCATGCTGATGCCGTGCTTGGGATCGCCGGAAGGAAGGCGGGGCACGAAGGCGAGGAAGATTGCGGCGATGAGCGCAAGAGCGATGCCGATCCAGACGAGCGAGAAGTTGAGGGTGAGTCCCTCGGCGCGGACGGAGAAGCGCGAGGCGTAGCGGCCGAGCACGGAGACCGTGGGGATGGCAAGGATGAGTGCAGCGAGGGCTCCGCTGCCGCAGAGGACGATGCTCTCGGCGAGCAGGGAACGGCGGAGGGCCGCGGTGCTTGCGCCCAGGGCGGAGCGGACGGCGAGTTCGGTTTCGCGGCGGACGGTGCGGGCGAGCACGAGATTGGCGACGTTGGAGCAGGCGATCACGAAGAGCAGGCCAGAGGCGGCGAAGAGTACCCACAGGATGGTGTTGGCGCGGGAATTGATCTGGTCATGCATGCGCGTGACTGTAATTTGGAAATGATCGACCGGCTTGTAGGTCTCGGGATGCGCGGCGGTCATGGCGGCGTAGACGGTGTTGAGCTCGGCGCGGGCTGACTCGAGAGTCGCGCCTGGTTTAAGGCGGGCGAAGAGCTCGGTCATGCGATGTTCGCGCCCGGTGACCATGGTGGCCGAGAGGTGATGCGGGCTGGTGACGACGTTGGCGATGATCTCGGTGTCGACGGGGTAGGGAACCGAGGGCTCGAGGACGCCGACGATGGTGCCGGAGCGCGAGCCGCAGCAGCTATCAAGGCGCACTGTTTTGCCAATTACGTTGGGATCGGAGTGCATCCCGTTGCGCCAGAAGTGATAGGTGAGTACGACGGCGCCAGCGGCGTTGGGGCCATCGTCTGAAGGGCCGAGCAAGCGACCCAGCACGGGGCGCAGGCCCATTACCTCAAAGTAGTTGCCGTCGACGACGCCGCCATGGATCTCGCGCGGCGTGCCGAGGCCGACGACGGTGAAATCGATCTCGGAGAAAGTGCCGAGCTCCTTGATGGTTTTGAGGTTGTGGCCAATGTCCTGAATTTCAGGCACGGAGAAAGCAGTGTTCGCCTCGCCGATGCCGGGCGCGCTTTGGCGGACGTAGAGCAGGCGGTTTTCATCGCGATTGGCGAGCGGAGCCAGCAGCACGGCGCGCACGATACTGAAGATCGCCGCGTTGGCGCCGATGCCGAGAGCGAGGGTGATGGCGACGGTGATCCAAAGCGCGCGGGCGCGCGCCAGGGAACGTACTGCAATTTTCAGATCGTGAAGGAATGACATGCCGGCTACTCCCTGTTTGGCACTTTCGGCGGATTCTCCGCTGTTTGGCGAGTTTCAGTGGGACGCTCGCGATCTCTTAAGCCATTTCCCGGGCTGCTCGAGCTTTTTCGAGGCGCTGGAGGCTCGGGGGCTTTTATCTATCGTGCTTTTTTGGATCGCCGATAATTTACGTTGATACCAACATACTAAATCCATGTCAAGTGGCGATTCTTTCATTATGACGCCGCTGCTCGCTCTGCTTCATCATTTCGTTCAAATCCGCCGCTGGACGTATTTCGAAGGGTCCATTTTTTATTCCAGGATGTTGGGAGATGAGCTGAATGGCGTGGTTCAGATCTCGCGCTTCCAGCACCAGGATTCCACCCAGTTGCTCCTTCGTCTCGGCGTATGGACCGTCGGTGACGGCAACCTTTCCGTTCTTCCAATACACGGTCATCGCCGTGATGGCCGGCTGAAGAGCCTCGCCACCGGCGAAGTGCCCGTTCTTCCGGAGTTCGTCGTCATAGCTAAAACACTCGTCAAACATGGCGTTGCGTTCGCTCTCCGACATGTTTGCGACCTGGTCAGGTTGGTAATAGCCCAAACAGATGTATTTCATCGATACGTCCTCGTTTCGTGTGACTCAGTGAGCGGTAGCTCGTAGTGGTGTTAATAGATAGTCGTTCGCCAGACTGAAAATCGATCGGGGGTTTGCGCGGATTTGTGCGATCACGAATCCGCCGGGGTTGGGGCCGGGAAGAAGAGAAGCTCGCGTACTTCGCCGGGTATATCGCAGGCGATGGCGCCCTTTTTTGCCCATGCCAGCGCCTCGTTGAGATCGGCGCATTCGAGTATCCAGAATCCGCCCATGTGCTCCTTGGTCTCGGCGTACGGTCCGTCGGTGACGAGCACCTTGCCATCGGACTGCTTGTGCAGCGTCTTGGCGTTGGCCGGCGGCGCGATGCCACAGGCGAACTTCCTTATGCCGGCAGCAATCATCTCGCGGTTGAGCGCGTGGATCTCTTCCATCATTGCCTCGGTTACAGTCGAGGGGTCGAAGTTGTCGGGGATGTAGTTACAAACCAAATAGTGTGGCATGATCTTTTTCTCCTTGGATTTCTGTGGCTGTTACTGATGACCCGTTTCCCGTTCGCTCAGGAGCCGTAGCTCATCCTTCTTTTGTCTCCTAGTCGGTACGGGCGTCACGAGATGCCCATCTCCTCGGCAACCTCGTCGCCGAACCTCTCCTGGATATACTTCTGGGTCTCGGGATCGAAGTCGGTTGCGTCAAACATGCGGCGAACTTCGACCATTTCGTTGTCGCTTCCGGGGATGCGCGAGGCCCATTCGAGTGCCTCTTCGCGCGACTTCACCTCGATGATCCAGTAGCCGCCGACGACTTCCTTCGCTTCGGCAAAAGGACCGTCGGTAACCGTCGATTTTCCGTTTTTGAAGGTGACGCGGGCGCTCATCGTCGCGGGTGGGGTGAGCCCGTCGAGCGCGAGCAGCACTCCGGCTTTCCCTAGATCATCGTTGTACTTGCCCATTGCCTCCATGTCTTTGAAGTCGGGTACCCAGCCGGGTTTTGCATTTTCGTAGATTTTCGGAAACATGATCATCATGAAGCGCATGGTGTTCTCCTTTGTGTTGTGCGGACCGGTCTCCCGGCCTTCACGATATAGTCGAACGTTCCCACGGGAATTCGACATGTCATCGAGATTTTTATTTTTGTTGTCCGAATTGCTTGCCGAGGAAAGGTCGGGCGAAGTTCCTGGCGCTGGAGGCAATCGTTAGGACTCAGCCGCAGACATCCTCCTTGTGGAAGTAAATCCTACTTCATTCATATTGATTGACTCTATGGATTGTGTCATACTATAGGGTATGAGTATGACAGAGAAACTCGATACCGTTTGGTTTACGACAAAAGGGCAAGTGGTCATCCCGCTTCGTCTTCGCAAGCAATTCGAAATCGAGGACGGAACCAAAGCGGTGGTTCAGGCGACCCCGGAGGGTATTCTCCTCAAACCGGTGACTGCGGCGCTGATCCGACGCGGGCGCGGCATCCTCAAGCGCACGCCGGGAGGCGCGCCACTGGCCGAGGATTGGGCCGAGCACAAAAAGCGGGAACGCGCGCTAGAAGAGCGCCATGCCGGCTAAGGTTCTCGACAGCTTCGCGCTCATCGCCTACTTCCGCGACGAATCGGGCGCGGAAGCGGTGGAGCAACTGCTCGTCACCGCCAGCAAAAGAGACAGTGCGCTCCACATGACCGATGTGAACTACGCCGAGGTGAAGTACTCGATTGTGAAAAAAGATGGCGCCGCAGCCTGGGCGGAGGCCGCAAAGGTTCTAGAGGGTCTGCCCATTGATTTTCATCCCACAACCCGCGCATTGGCCGACACTGCCGCCGATTTCAAAGCTGGTTTCAAGTTGAGTCTGGCCGATGCTTTCGCCGCCGCGTTGGCCAAGGAAAAGAAGGCTGAACTTGTGACCGGTGACCCGGAATTTAGGGCGCTTGAGCAGGAAGTTAAAATTCAGTGGTTGAAATAATTGCAGAGCAGGAATACGCGGCGGACTTATTTCAACTGCCGAATCCGCTCCTGCAGGAATTGCCGCTCTGGTTCCTGTTGGGTCAGCGCGAGAGCTTTCTCGTAGGCGGAGCGGGCGTCGGCGGTTCTGCCTAGTCTGCGGCACATGTCAGCGCGGGCGGAGTGCGCGAGGTAGTAATTTGCCAATTCGCCATCTTCCAACACCGCGTCGATATGCGCCAGGCCGGCCTCTGGACCATCGCACATGGCGATGGCTACGGCGCGATTGAGCTCTACCACCGGCGAAGGTTGAATTCGTGCCAGATGGTCGTAAAGCGCGACGATCTGCCGCCAGTCGGTCGCGGGGAACGATTCTGCCTCCGCATGGACGGCCGCAATCGCAGCCTGGAGGGTGTAGGAGCCGAAGCGGCGGGAGTTCAGGGCGTTCTCGAGCAATGTCACTCCTTCGGTGATCTGCTCCGTGTTCCAGAGCGAGCGGTCTTGATCTTCCAGCAAAATCAGCTCTCCTGCCGGAGAGGTCCTCGCGGCGCGACGGGATTCCTGGAGCAACATCAGGGCGAGCAGTCCCATAACTTCCGGCTCTGGCTGGAGCTCGGTCAGCAATCGGCCCAGTCGAATGGCCTCGCTGGTCAGCTCGGCGCGGGTTACCTCCGCTCCCGCAGCAGCCGAGTAACCCTCGTTGAAGACGAGATAGATGACCTGAAGCACCGCGCCGAGCCGCTCCGGCAGCTCCTGTGGTGACGGCACCTCGTAGGGAATCCGTGTCTCTCGAATCTTTGCCTTGGCGCGCACGATGCGTTGCGCCAAGGTGCGCGGGGTGGTGAGGAAGGCCTTTGCTATCTCCTCGGTTGTGAGCCCGCAGACCTCGCGCAAGGTGAGCGCCACGCGCGCTTCGGGCGGTAGAGATGGATGGCAACAGGTAAAGATGAGGCGCAGCCGATCGTCCTCAACGTGGTCCTCTTCTTTGGAACTTTCCGTCGAGCTCGTCGAACTCCATTGCGCTTCGAGGTATCGCGCGAGCTCGTCTTGAGAGGCGTCAAATCGCGCCCTCCGGCGCAGAGTATCGATGGCTTTGAACCGGGCCGTGGAAATCAACCAGGGGCGCGGGTTGTCGGGTGCTCCGCTCTGTGGCCATGAGCAGAGCGCGGTTGCGAAGGCTTCGTGCATCGCCTCTTCGGCGAGATCGAGATCGCCGAGCAAGCGGACCAGGGTGGCCAGGATTCGCCCCGAATCCGCGCGATACAGGGAGTCGAGCAAGTCGCGTATTTGTTCAACGGAAATCTCAGACATGACGACTTTAGCAAACCGGCTGCATCGATCGTAGCGCACGCCGTGGCATCTGATGCGCTGGACAGTCCGTCCATTGGGGCCGGCTTGTCCAGCGCGGTTGTCTTTGCCGGCAATTGCAAACCGGGTCCGCATGGCGTTCCATTATGCGCGTGTCTCTCGCAAGCTCAAGTCCGGCTGCTTGATGTGAGCGCGAAGCAGATTAAGGATGACGGGCCAGCCGTTGTTGCGGGTGCGCAGATTTTCGGTATTAAGGCCAGAGTGGGTGAGGCGAACTCTGGTGGCTCCGGCGCGCTCATCGAGTTCCCAACGGACGAGAGTTTCGATTCCATCCTCGTCGCGCACCCAGGTGAATGAGAGCAAGCGCGGCCGGTCGATCTCGCGATACTGGCCGGCAACCCGGGCAGATTTGCCGGTCTTGCAGTCGCCCAGGATCACTATTTCCCAGCTGCCTCCGGGTCGCAGTTCGCACTCGACGTGGGTGGCCTGGAATTTGCCTTCAACTCCCCACCACTTCAGGAGTTCGGTGGGGTTGGTGAGCGCCTCGAAGATGCGCTCCGCCGAAGCGTTGATCGTGATTTCTTCAACGATTGTGTCTGAAGTTAACGTTGCCGCATTCATTTTGATTCCTCCAGGTATTTCTTGAGGCTTTGCAGAGAGAGGTTCCAGAAGGCTTGGTAATCCTGGAGCCAGTCGTCGACGGCGCGCAGGGGTTTCGCGTTTAAGCCGCAGACCGTGGTGGTGCCTTGCTTTTGGGTATTGATGAGGCCGGCGGAGTGCAGGGAACGAAGGTGTTTGGAGACGGCAGGCCGGCTCATACGAAAGTTTGATGCTATCTCGCCGACGGTATGACGACGACGGGAGAGGATTCCAAGGATCTCGCGGCGGGTGGGATCGGCGATGGCCCGGAAGACTGCGTTTTGTTGCCTGCGGTTAATGGAAACCATATGGTTGCCATTAACGTAACCAAAAGGTTTCCATATGTCAAGAGTGTTTTTTGTAGTGCTTTTGGCCCGGCCCGCAATGCAGATTTAGACTGGTCGGTGATGACATTGACACGAAGAGAGTTCTGCGCCGGGGTGGGCGCGGTTTCGATTGCGGGGTCGAACTGGAACGCATCGGTGGCCGAGGCGTCGACGGGCTATCAGCTCGTAGCGCAGACGGACCGGGGCAGGATTTTGAGGGCGGCGAAGGAATATGTCGCGATGCCTCCGGTGACGATCACCGCTTTTCCTTCGGCGAAGAGTCCGGGTGGCCCGCATGATTTCTTTTCGGAGTCGGATTACTTCTGGCCCGACCCGAAGAATCCCGACGGCCCTTATATCAATCGCGATGGGCAGAGCAATCCAGAAAACTTTAATGAGCACCGCAAGGCGATGGTCGATCTTTCGATTCGCATGCCTGCGCTGACGGCCGCGTGGCTGCTGGTGAAGGACGCGAAGTACGCAAAGCAGGCGGGCGCGCATCTGGTGGCGTGGTTTGTGACCCCGGCTACGCGGATGAATCCAAATCTGCAATTCGCCCAGGGAGTGCATGGACTGGTTACAGGTCGGAGCTATGGCATTATCGATACGCTTCACCTGGTAGAGGTGGCGCGTGCGGCGAGCTTCCTGGGGCCTGAGGCGCTCTCTGCGGACGAGAAGCGCGGCGTGCAGCAGTGGTTTCGCGAGTATCTCGATTGGATGAAGACCAGCGCATTTGGGCAGAAGGAACGCGCGGCGCTCAACAATCACGCGACCTGCTGGGCGCTGCAGGCCTCGGAGTATGCGCGGCTGGTTGGGGATGAGGCGACTCGCGATGAGATTCGGCGGTGGTTTGAGAGCACGCTGCTGCCGAACCAGCTTGGCGAAAATGGGTCGTTTCCGCAGGAACTGGCGCGCACCAAGCCTTATAGCTATTCGATCTTTAATTTCGATGTGATGGCGGGGCTTGCGCAGTCGTTGAAGGGCTCCGGGGTCGATCTGACGACGTTCGCGCTGCCGGATGGGCGGGGGTTGTGCAAGGCTGCGGCGTTTCTTTATCCCTATCTCAAGGACAAAGCAACCTGGCCTTATGCGAAGGACGTCGAGCATTTCGACTCACTTCCGGTGAGGTCTCCGGGGCTGCTTTTTGCCGGGCTGGCCTGTAAGCGGGAGGAATACATCGTTTTGTGGAAGAGCTTGAATCCCGATCCGACGGATCGGGAGATCATCCGCAACTATCCGATTCGCCAGCCGCTGTTGTGGGTGTGACGTGAGCTGCGGGTGCCTTTCGTGATCAGGGCCACTTGGGTGGGGAATGGATATTCAAGATCGTTGCTCTATCGTTTGCGGTGCAGTTGTTCGAAGCGGCAAGGGAAGGGGCAGGGCGTTCGCAGGTCGTGGAAGACTTTTGCGCAGTAGACGCTTGCCGGACCCATGCGGCGCACGTAGATCGCGGCAGCCGCGATCATGCCAAGGGCGGGTGCGGCGAAGTAAATCCATATGCCCTGCCATATCCGGGCGAAAAAGGCTGAGGAAAAAGTGCGAGCGGGATTGACGCTGAATCCTGAGATCGACGAACAGAGGACGTAATAGAAGACGGTGACCAGGGCCACGAAGAAGGGGCTGAGAGGGGCGAGCCTGTAGTGATTGGTGGCAAAAAGTACGACGCCCATGAGCACTGCGGACAAGAGAAATTCGGCGAGAAAGGCGGGGGCGCTGCCGTATTTCCCGGGTAGGGTAACTGCGTAGCGCAGGGGCGCGGCAGAGAGGTGATGGCCGAGCATCTGGTACGCGAGGAAGACGCCGATAAGGCCGCCGGTGAACTGGGCGATCACATAGGCAAATGCGTCCCAGCGATGGATGCGGCCCAGCCAAAAATAAGCGAGCGTGATGGACGGGTTCAAGTGGGCCCCCGAGCGCCGGCCGAATGGAGAGCGGATGATCAGAAAGGTGGCAGCCGCGACGGCCAGGCCCATGAAGAGCGACTTTTGGTTCATCGAGAGCGAAAGATGCTGTAACGGCGATTTGGCGCTGTAGAGGAATGCGCCCGAGAGGCAGATACAGAGCATGAGGGCGGCGAGTTCGGCGGCCTCCATCAGATAGATTTTCCAGTGGAGCCGGACCGCTTCTCCGAACGAGGCGGATTTAATGAGGTCGTCGACTTCGTAAGAACGGGAAGGCATGATTTGAGTGTCGAGGTCCGCTGGCAGGTCCTCTTTCATTGGTAGACGCCTGCGATGGCCTCCGGTTACAGACTTCGCGGGCAAAAGAGTCTTCGTGTAAAGGCGTTGGCCTCAGAGGAAATCTCAGTAATTTTCCGGCCCTTCGGGCGTCTTACGTGTTAAGTTGTCTGACTGCCAATTACTTTTCAAGGGGACTCTGTATGTCACATCATTTCGACACCAAACTGGCGAAAGAAGATCCGAGCCTCAACGTCTGCGATTTCTACCTCTTTGACGGCGCTTCGGGCAAGACGGTGATGGCGATGACGGTCAATCCGGATGTCGGATTGTCGGCTCCGGATACGCTTCATCCGGAAGGGCTCTATGCGTTTCGGTTCGACCTGAATGGAGATGCGAGGGAAGAGGTTACGTTCAAGTTCAGGTTTGGTGCGCCTCGGCATGGAGATGAAGGGGATCATCGGCATATTCAGCCTTTTGTAGTGCGCAAGGGAACGGATTACGATGCTCTTCGTGGAGACGCAGGGGAGATTCTGGTCGAGGGTGAGACGGGAATGGTGACCGGCGCATCAGACGTGCGAGCGTATGTGGGAATTGCTCCGGAATTGTTTGCGGGAGATGCTGGTGGACTCCGCACATTTATGACCGCTTTCTATAAGGACCAGCGCTACGATGGGGACGCCTTTCTGCATCGGCAGAATTTCTTTGCGAGGCGAAATGTTACCGCGATTGTGCTGGAAGTGCCGAGCGAACTGATCGGGACGGGAAAGGTCTACGCCTGGGCGACGATCTCTCTCTATGGCCATGCACCGGAAGTACAGGTTTCGCGATGGGGCCTGCCGCTGATGACACACCTTTTCCTGAATGACCCGAGCGACCAGAATGTGAAGGAGCAATTCAATGCGTCGGCGCCATCTGAAGACGTGGACCGTTTCTCGATGCTGATCGGGGATTTTGCGGAGAAGATGACGATGTACGCAGGTTCGGCGGCGGATCCCGCCGCATATGGAAAGCAGATTGCCGCGCGGCTTTGTCCCAACACGTTGCCTTATGAGCTTGGAACGTCTGCGGCATTTGAGCTGGCCGCCTTCAACGGGCGTTCGCTGGGCGACGACGTGATGGATGTGATGTTGAGCCTGGCGGCCAACAAGACGCTTACGGATGGAGTGGCTCCTGACAGTGGGCGCACTCGCGAGGAGTTTCCGTATTACGGAGAACCCTATACAGCGGGGGAGCAGGTTGGGGTGACGCCGGTGCCGCGCCCGGCGAAGAAATGAGGCTGACCGCGAGCGCTACCGATCATGTTGTTCTGCTGATCAGTCTGTCTGGGCCGAGGGGGGCAGCTGGTATTCGAGATCGTAACTGTGCTTGCCGCCGGTGATGATGATGGTGAAGGTGCCGACGATGCCCTTGAGCTCGCCTGTGCCGGAGCCAGGGACGACTTTAACAATCATGTTTGGCCCACTCGAATCCATGGTTGCGAAGTGTTGGAGGACGAAAGTTCCCGACTTGTTGTCGAGCTTGCCGGTCACGGTCTCGATCGCGACGTAGCCGGCCGCTCCTGCTTTGGGATCGCCGGCGGTGTACATCTCTCCTTTGGTGGTTGCTTCGAGATCGCCGTGGATGGTCTTGTCGATGGAGAAGCGTGCAACGCCGGGAACCTCGGGCGGCGGGAGCGGCTGAACTTTGACTTCGAAGGTTCCGTGAGCGTGGTGCGGCATGGGAGTTTCCTTGGGCGATGTGGGGTTTTGAGCTGTAGCCATTGCGCAGGCGGAGAATATCATGACGGCGAGATTCAGTGCCTTTGAGAGAACCGAGGTGCGCAGGCGCGACATGTTGGGCTGATTCTAGCAGCCGGAGAATTTGCGGGGAGCGAAACTCCATATGACTGCGCCCGCACTTGCACAGTTGCGACCTGGAGCGATAATCCTCACCGTCTTTCCGCTGCTTGCCATAAGTCGTCCTCTTGTGGCGCACTCAGTGGCCTTGCGGGCAAGTCACGGAGCCGCAGTTGCTGGCCGGGCGGCCTCCAGGTTTGGACTGACCACATCCACGTCGACGACGGCCTGGGCAAAGGCCTGCGGCGCTTCCTGCGGAATGTTATGGCCTACGCCGCCGGTGATGAGCCGGTAGTCATACTTGCCGGAGAACTTGTTGCGGTAAGCTGTGCTGGGGGCGTGGATTGCCCCGTTGGAGTCGCCCTCCATGGTGATGGCCGGCACGGTGACGACAGGAAGGGCGGCGAGCCGCTTTTCGAGGTCGTCGTATTTCCGCTCACCATCCGCCGCGCCGAGCCGCCAGCGATAATCGTGCATCACGATGTCAACATGGTCTGGGTTGCTGAAGGAAGCTGCTGTGCGGTTGTATGTGGCGTCGTCGAAATTCCACCTCGGCGACGCCTGGCGCCAGATGAACTTATTGAACTCGTCGAGGTATTTGGCATAGCCGGCCTTGCCGACTTCAGTGGTGAAATAGTACTGGTACCAAAATGCAAATGCAGCCTGGGGCGGCCAAGGGGTCTGGTTGCCCGCAGGGCTGCTAATTAGATAGCCGCTGACGGAAACGATTGCCTTGCAGCGTTCCGGCCAAAGTACTGCCATGACGTCAGCTGTGCGAGCGCCCCAGTCAAAGCCGGCGACGATGGCTTTCTGAATGTTGAGTGCATCCATGAGAGCGATGATGTCAAGAGCAACCGCCGATTGCTGGGCGTTGCGCACCGTATCGCTCGATAGAAAGCGCGTTGAGCCATAGCCGCGCAGATAGGGGACGATCACGTGGTAGCCTGCCGAGGCCAACAACGGAGTGACGTCGACGAAACTGTAAATGTCATAGGGCCAGCCGTGAAGAAGAATGACTGGTTGACCATTGGGGGGGCCGGCTTCGGCGTAGCCGATGTTGAGGAGGCCGGCGTCGATCTGCTTGAGCGGGCCGAAGGAGGTGTTTGTGCCGGGGGCGATTGCGGGGCGATTGCCGTTCGTTGCGGTGGATGGCAAGGCGACTTCGGCGAAGAGTGGGTGCGGTGTTAGCAGTGCGGCTCCGGCTGATAGTCCGCCCATTGCGAACCGGCGACGTGAAATTTCGCTTGATATGTGTTGCTGCATAACTGAACTCCTCTGCTTGCAGCTGCTCCCGGTGGTCGTTCTGAGAGGCCGCAATTTAGGGAGAACGATAACGCCTGCCGCCGGACCCCACAAACCTCCGAGGAGGGCTGGTGCGGCAGTTCTTTAGGGTGGGTTTATCGGAAGCTTATTGAGGTGGCGTGATTGATCGGGCCGGTCGTCGTTGCGTCCGTTTCTGCACATGGTTTGCCGCAAACGATCATCGCCTCGCGTGGCTGCGGTATCGAGTGCGAGTGAATCCAGCAACTTAGCGCGGCTGGCGATGGCGCAGCGATTGCACAATGGCGGGGTGGCAGCCCGGCCTGGCTTTTTTAGGCGCCGGCACTGGTCTCCCGCCTGGGCTCCCGATGGCCGAGCTGCCGAACTAAATCGTGTTCTCCACAAGCTTATTTGCCTTTTGCTTGTGCTTCCACTCGCTTTTTGAATTCATCGATATCGAGGGCCGTTTGACTATGAAACGGCTGGTTCTTCGTTATGGACCAGAGTTCACTCGTTTGGTCGCGTACCGAGAGAACTATGGGGGTGGGCGATTGATCGATATTGTTGCCTGGAGCGGTGGGTCGGCCAGCGGAGTCTGCTGTGAACCGGAGGATCAAATCGGCGTCCTTTGCGTCCTTCACGATTTTGAATCGTCCCCACTTGCTTAATGCCTCGTAGGCCTTGTCGGTAATCGGGGAGTACCCGGTTTGATTGTCAATGTACACGGTTTTTGCGGCTATCACGCTAGCCGGTAGCGGAGCATATTTGTCCGCCGCATACATCGGGGACACGACGAGAACGACGGCAAGAGCTAGTGTTTTTGCTGCTTTCATGCAATCTCCCTTAGAGAACTAGAATCCACCGATTTTCGCGACACGCTCAGTGTAACCAAACGGCAGGTTGGGTTGAAGCGGAGCACCCGGCGATGAGGGTGCCCCATCCTTCGCGTTTTTGCGAAGGGTGGGTCTCACGGATGCCCATGCTCTAGTTCTCGCTTTCGCGCAGTCCATTCTGATTCGATTTCAACCGTTCCGACTTCTCCTGTCGCATAGTGACGGAAGCTGGACCACGGCCAGCCTTCGGGTGTGGCTACCAGTCCGCGCACGACAGGATTTCGGTGCATGTACTTCAGCTTCTCCAAAACTTTGGCGTAGCTCCAGACGTTGAAATCGTAATACCTGGCGAGCCAGAACTGGGGTTCGTCCGGATTCTTGAGTTTTCGCGAGGTCTGTTGCTTCAGGACTTGAATTGCGGAGCGCAAAGATGCTTGCTTCGGTTCACTTACCAAAAGATGCACATGCTCGGGCATGAGTACGTATCCCGTGACCACAAACTCGTAACGCTGTCGTACCCGTTCCAATTCCTGCTCGAATATGGCGTAACCGTCTCCTTGGGCGAGCCAAGGAAGTCTTCGATCGCAACTAAAGGTGAGGAAATGGAAGTCCGTCGACTCTTGATAGCGAATGAGACGTTTGGGCACGATGTGGGAAGTCTAGTCCAGAACGGGGCAGGTCGCGCCTCCGAATTGCAGCGGACGTGGGTGCCCCATCCTTCCCGGGTTCGTTCCGGGAAGGGTGGGATCGCACAGAAATTGGGATTCGAGTATCTCGCCTTTGATGCCACCACCGAACATTCGACACCGAGGACGGGGGATTTGATCCACCCACCCTTCCGCAAAAAGCGCGGAAGAATGGGGCACCCTCGTTTTGTGGCGGGGTCAAGGGTCGGCCACCCGGCCAGGGGAATCCTTTGACAACAGCTGAAAGTGAGGAAGTGAAACTCCGTCGAGTTCTGGAAACGGACCGGACCTTGGGGCACGATGATGGGAGTTTCAACTCATGGGGAGTTTGTGAGAGAGATCGTCGAACACCGAGGTCGGGAGAGTTGGTTCTCCCCACCCTTCCGCAAAAAGCGCCGAAGAACGGGGCATCCTGCAAATACGCGAGTCAAGCATATTATCGCCTTCGCTGGGTTAAAGTGATCTACATGACTACGAGCGAACTCCAGGACTCGGTGCGCGGATACGTTGATGATTATGATTGCCTCATCTCTGGAGTTGAGTTCTACCTCAATCTTCAGCAGCAGGTTGTTAAGGACGGTAACATCGATGTCATCCGACGACATCATGATGCCTATCCCGAGGACAAGCTGTGCCACATTTATCGACCCGGCGACCGGGGGATGGTGCTGTGTCGCCGTTCCGGGATAGATGCAATACGGCGGACAACGCTCAGACTGACAACCGAAGCTCCCAACGGCTATGATCTGAGTTCAAAGCGGATTGCCGAGATCATATCTGAGAGAGTGCTTCAGGTTGCGATTGACGGCATTACTAGTGATGAAGAATTGGTTAGAACCTTGAAGTCTTATGTCGCCCTTTCTGAGCTTGAACATATCGAAGCCACTCACTATTTTCCCTGCATCCTCCTTCACGTCAGCCCGACACATGCGGATATTGGGCCGCCTCCCCCTGAAGAAATGGTTCTTGGGCCAGTTAAATTCCAACGTTTTGCTGCTTTCTTGAAAGAATTCAGGGAGGCCGTAGAAAGGGGAGAGAAGCGGCCGGAGGAAAAATCAATTGATATGTTTTCCGAGGTTGCCGGAAAGGATGGATGGGTCGCATCTGTTCGGGTGCCTCGATGCGCGCCAGATGTTTCCCTGAAAAGAGCTGAACAGATCGTTGAAGCAGCCATCAACCTCGTAAAGGTCTTTATTGGTCTCGATTATGCGAGGTCGATGCGGCTTCCTCACACGGCGGCTTCTAGGAATAGCAAGACTTGCGTGCTCACTGACGTCGGCGGCGATGTTGCGTGGAGGTGGCAAGGGCAGTCGCTAGAAGGCGCTCTCGTCGTTGGCGATCCGATTACTAGCATGCCTCAGGACTTGCGAGAATTCGCCGCCCTCTTACTCACGAGAGGTTTGATCGGCCATAGATCTGACTTCACAAACAAGCTTCTGGACGCGCTCAAATGGTTTGGCGATGCATCATTCGAGGAATCTAATGGGGTGCGCATCGTCAAGTGGATAGCGGCCTTGGAGAGACTGACTACCACCGAGCGTCTGGTTGTCGGGGTAACCCACAGCTTTTGTATGCGGGTCGCGCTCTTGGCGGCTGGTTTAGGGGCGGGGGACGTTGAAAAAGCGTACAGAGATGCGCGAATTGCGTACGAATTGAGGTCTGACATTATGCATGGATCGCGCTCACAGGATGACGCGCATCTTATGGTGCATGTGCGGCTTGTACATGACTTAACACGAGAGGCTATGCTCGGCTCAATCGCGGCTCATCATTTGTTGGATTGGAGAATAGGGGATGCTAGCGTTGCTGGCCTTTCGAAATTATACGAGCGAGCCGCTGTCAGATCAGGCCCGTTGTTTGATGGATTGCAGAAGGAGTTTCGGCGCAAGAATCGGTCAGTCCAACGGCCTATCGGTGTATAGAGTCTTTCCAGCTAAAGTCTGTATCTCTATGGCTTTGTTTCCCAAGAGCGCTTCGACATGGTCGTGGCTGTCTTCGGGGACGAAGAGGAAGTTTCTGGGGCCTTCGCCCCACATAGTTACTAAGTCCTGATCAGTTAGGAATATCTTGGGAGCGTCGGGGTAGTAGGAGCCCCAGACGAGGGTGCTTCGGCGGCCGTCGACTAATAGGGCTTGTCGGTTGGTGTAGAAGATGATCGAGGAGCCGTCGGACTGGTCTCCGTAGAGGAGTAGGTGGTCCTGGGGTTTGGCGAGGTGGTTGATGGTGTCGGCGATGGGCTTGGAGGACATCAGCGGTTCGAAGCGGACGAGGGCGATGTGGGCGGCGATGAGGAAGACGGCGGCGGTGAATCCGATGGAGGTGGTGGCTTCGAGGTGGTGGCCGCGGCGGCGGAGGGTCCAGGCGAGGAGCGGGCCGACGAGGAAGGCCATCATGGCGATGATGGCGGGTTCGCGGAGGGCGGCGAAGGATGGCCCGGTGAGGTCGAAGATGTGGGCCATGGAGAGGGAGTATCCGGCGACTTCGCGGTGGGCGATGGCGTTGCCGATGTCGGGGGCGGTGGGGATTCCGCGGGAGGTGAAGAGGCCGTAGCCGAGGGCGATGGCGGCGGCGACTCCGATGACGGCGAAGGCGGCGTGGCACCAGGTGAGCCAGGCGCGCGGGGTTCCGGGATATTCTTCAGCGCGGGCGAGGGATCCGGCGCCGAGGACGATGAGCGGGAAGTAGGCGGGGAAGGTGTAGTACTCCTGATTGGTCGAGATGGAGAAGAAGATCAGAATGAAGGCGGCGTAGATTGCGAGGAGCCAGTTGGTGCGGGTGCGGAACTTGGTGCGCGCCATGTGGCTGGCGGGGTCGACCAGGTGGGCTTTCTCAATATAGAAGTCGACGGTGCGGCCGCTAGCGGGGCGGAGGTCGCTGAGCCAGTGTTCGCGGGTCTGCCAGGCGCGGAGGACGAGGACCGGGGCGAAGAGGCTCCACGGGGCGAGCCAGATTAGGTGGAGGGTCCAGTAGAGGACGAAGGGGAGCTTGTTGTAGTCGTGGGGGTAGCGGGTGCCGAGGAAGCGGAAGAGATGTTCGTTGAGGAAATAGAAGTAGAAGAAGCCGTGGACGTTTCCGGGTGAGGGGATGTTGCCGACGGGATGGCCCTGGTCGGGATTGCGAAGGCCGGCGAGGATGTGCCAGGGCGCGGCGATGGCGAGGAAGAGCAGGAGTCCGGTGATGGGGCGGAGCTCGCGCCATCTGCGCCAGGTTCCGGTGAGGATGAGGTAGGGAACTGTAGCAGCGGCGAAGAAGACGGGCGTGACGAGGCCTTTAGTGAGGACGCCGAGGGCGAGCGAGGCCCACATCCAATAGATGTTGGCGGGCTTGCGGTCTTCGAGGCCGGTGATCAGGAAATAGAGGGCGAGCGCGGTGAAGAGGGTGAGCAGGACCTCGGGGATGAAGATGCGGGTGAAGAGGAAGGCTCCGACGCAGGTGAGGATGCCGAGGGCGGCGTAGAAGGCGGCGCGTTCGCCGAAGGCGCGGCGGGCCCAGACCCAGGCGAGGATGGTGCAGCCGAAGATTCCGAGGGCCTCGGGAAGGTGGGTGGCGAAGACGTTGTAGCCGAAGAGGCGGTAGTCGAGGGCGACGATCCAGTAGGGGAGTGGGGCTTTTTCGAGATAGCGGACACCGTCGATGTAGAAGGTGACCCAGTCTCCGGATTCGGCGATGTGTTTGGCAACCTGGGCGTGGGCGGCGTCGGCGTCGTCGAGCAGCGGCGGCGAGAAGAGCGCGGCGACGTGGACGGAGATGAAGACGGCGATGAGGAGAACCCAGGCTTTGGCGGGGGAGAAGTTGGTCTGGGGGACTTCCAACAGGGTGGGTTCGCCGGTGCGCGTCACGACGAAGTGTCCGTTGGTGTGATGCTTTGGGATGCGGGGAGTCATGGCGCGTCGCTGGTTTGAGGATACCAGTCGGAGGTGGGGTTTTTGTTCGTCGGCCATATGACTCGTACGTGCGGTGTGGGTTGAGTGGATGGGGCTCTTGCTATCCCACTCAAGCCAAAAGATGGCTTGAAGGGGGCACCGTCGGCTTGTCCAGTTGCGAACAGGGGACAGGTGAAAGTGAACAGTTGCTGGTTGGTGGGAGGGGAATTCGGGTAATGGAATGAGCGGTTTGGGTGTGGCCCGGGGACTGCTTCTATCGGCTGCGAGTTTCAGGATTTCGTTGGCTCGGAAAAGGGCACTGAGGGGGCACTTCGATGCAAACGCTGCTGCAGGACCTGAAATATTCGGTGCGCCAACTTCGGCAGAGCCCGGGATTTACGGCGACGGCGTTGATTTCGCTGATGCTGGGGATTGGGGCGACGACGGCGGTGTTCTCGATCGTCTGGGCGGTGCTGATGAATCCTTATCCTTATGCGGCGCCGGACCGGATGGTGCACATGCGGCTGACGACCAAGTCGGCCAAGGCGGGCGAAGAGCGCGGCTTCGGGTTGACGTTTGGGCAGTGGCAGATCCTTCGCAAATCGCCGGTGGTCGAGGACGCCTTCACCACGGAAGAGTGGAGCCTGACGGTTACGGGCCACGACCTTCCGGAGGATGTGAACGCGGAGTACATTACCTCGAACGGTTTCAACTTTTTTGGGGTAGCTCCGGCGTTGGGCAGGCAGATTGTGCCTTCGGATGCGATCGATGGACAGGATCCGCAGCCGGTCGTGGTGCTGGGCTATAAGTTCTGGCAGCGTCATTACAACAGCGATGCTTCGGTGATTGGCCAGACGATCCAATTGGTGCGGAAGAACTACACGATTATCGGGGTGGCTGCGCCGCGATTTACATGGGACGACGCCGACGTTTACCTGCCGCTGAAGGTGACCCAGGATCCGACGTTGGGGCGATATGTCGGAGTGCGGCTGAAGCCGGGTGTGACGCATGAACAGGCCAATGCCGCGCTTGGGCCGCTCATCCAGCAGTTTGCCAAAGAGACGCCGAAGCATTTTCCGAACGAGGCCTTTACGTTTCATGTGGTGGGGTTGAACGACGACTTCATCAAGCAGCTGGGGGGGACTCTAGCTCTCCTTTTCTGTGCGGTCGCACTGTTACTGGCTATCGGTTGCGGCAATGTGTCGATCCTGCTGCTAGCCCGGGGCACGGCGCGGCAGCATGAGTTTGCGCTGCGGGCGGCGATTGGCGCGAGCCGGCGGCGGATTATCCGGCAGCTATTGACGGAGTCGCTGCTGCTTTCGCTGACTGGGGCGGGGCTAGGTGTCCTGCTGGCGTATAAGGGGCTGGCGATTATTGTCGGACTGTTGCCGCCTTATTCGTTTCCTCATGAGGCAGTGATCCATATCAATCTGCCGGTATTGGCTTTCAGCGTGGGGATTGCTGTGGTGACGGGAGTTTTATTTGGGCTGTCTCCGGCGTTGCAGTTGTCGCGACCGGAGGTAAGCCAGGCGATGCAGTCGAGTACGCGCAGGATTGTTGGCGGGGTTCGCGGCAAAGCGACGAACAATATATTGATCGGCGCCCAGATTGCTTTGACGCTGCTGATGCTGGCGGGCGCGGGCGCGGCGATGGAAGGATTTTTGAAGCTGCTGCACACGCCGCTGGGCTACGATCCGCACAATGTGATGTCGGTGGGGATTCCGGTGCATGAAAACACTTACAAGACATGGGCGGAGCGGTTGGCATATTTTAACTTGCTGATGCAGAAAGCGGGAACGGTCCAAGGCGTCGACATGGTGGCGATCTCGACCAATGCCACTCCACCTTCCAATGGATACGACGACAAGGTGGAGATCCTGGGGCAGGCGGCTCGAGACGATCAACAGGCAAGAATCAATTTTGTAAGTCCGGGTTACTTTCCGTTGCTGAAGATCCCGGTGCTTCGGGGCAAGATATGGGACGAGACGGAGAACCACAACGCTGCCCACATGGTGGTCATCAATGAGACGATGGCGCGGCGCTACTTCCCCAACGGCGATGCGCTGGGGCATTCGCTGAAGATACCCAACCTGACGGACCAACCACCTTTTCGAGTAAACGCGCCAGACTCGGCGGGTTGGCTGCAGATCGTCGGCGTGATTGCCGACAAGCGCAACGATGGGCTAGAGAAACCAATCAAGCCGGAGCTGTTTGTGCCTTACACGTTGTCGATGCGGATGGGAACGCAGATTCTGGTGCGTTCGAAGGCGGGAATTGCGCCGCTGTCTCTGCTGCACGCAGTCGCAGCGCAGGTGAACTCGGTCAATCCCGACCAGCAGGTCAACGGGCAGGTCGAGGACCTGGAGCACTGGATCAGCGATCAGCAGGAATGGCAACAGGAGCACCTGGTGGCGTGGCTGTTTGGCGCGTTTGCGGTGCTGGCGCTGGCTCTGGCCGCGGTTGGACTGTATAGCGTGGTGTCGTATTCGGTGGCGCAGCGGACGAATGAGTTCGGCATTCGGATGGCGCTCGGCGCGCAGCGTGGCCATGTGCTGAGGATTGTCTTTGCATCCACGGTGACGAGCGTTGGCGGCGGGATTGCCGCTGGGCTTTTGCTGGCAGTGGCGCTGAACAAGGTGCTGGGACACTGGGCCGAGGGCAGTGTGCGCGATCCGGCAATTTTGCTGGCGGTGACTGCGTTGATGGGAGTTGTGGCGGCACTGGCTTGCGCGATTCCGGCACGGCGGGCCTCGGTGGTAGACCCGATGACGGCCTTGCGGGTGGAGTAGCGAGCGAGCTTTCACGCCGGTTTGCGACTCAGACACAAGCCCACGTGAGCTTCGCGTAGCGCCGGGGCAACCGGGCTGTTGGGGACTGCCGCTTCCGATGAAGCTCTGGTGGTTAGATCGACTCCCCGTTCGCTCCAATTCCTTTGTTGACAAGTGAATGAATATGCCGTACATCTATGCATAGGAATACGAGGTATACATGAATTTCAAGGGAACGCTGCCGACGTTGATCCTGGAATCTCTGGCTCAGGAATCGAGCCACGGATATAGGATTGCGCAGACGATAAAAGAACGTTCTGCGGGAGTGTTGGATTTTAAGGAAGGCACTCTGTATCCCGCGCTTCATAAGTTGGAGAGCGAGGGGATGGTGGAGTCGTATGAGAGCGTGGAGAATGGCCGAGCTCGGCGGCACTACCGCATTACGCGTGCCGGGCGCGGGATGTTGGCGAAGGATCGCGCGGAGTGGCGGCAGCTTTCGCGAGCGGTGGGGACGATTTTAGGGGAGGCGTAGCGATGGGCGAGTTAGAGATCTGGTTGAGGAAGGCGGCGCGGGGTTTGGCGGCGGATTCTGCTGCTCAGGTACGACGCGAGATTGGCGAGCATTATGAGTCGGCGCGGGAGGCTGCCGTTGTCGGCGGAAGTTCTGCTAGAGGAAGCGGACAGGATTGCGATGAGGGCGCTTGGCGATGCGAAGACGGCGAACTGCCAGTATCGGCAGGTGCTGTTGACTTCGGCTGAGGCGAGGTTGCTCCGCGAAGGGAAGTGGGAGACGCGGGCGATTTGTTCTCGTCCCTGGTTGAAGTGGCTGATTGTGGCGGTTCCAGTGGCGTTGGTGGAGGCGGCTGCGACGTTGTACTTTCACGGCAAAGTTGAAATGGCGCGGAACCTGCTGCTTGCCGGGATCGGGATGAGTCCTTTGTTTGCGGCGTTGTTGTTGCCGATTAATACTCCCTGCGAGGGGTCGGGTCTTACCGGTATGGGAAATGGGTGGCGATGACTCTTGCGGTGGTGCTGTTGCTTTGGGCCGGACGCGCTGAAGTCGTCTTGGCTGGTGATGACGTGCTTTTGGCTGATTGGGCTTACGGATTGGACGCGGGCTTCGATTCGGCGGAAGCTTCCGGTGTCGGCGTGGCCTCGGCATTTGTATCTTTAAGAGTGGGTGGTTGGGGAGGATTCGGTACGACCATTTGATCCTCCCACTCAAGCCAACGGATGGCTTGAATGATCCGGGACGAAACCCGGTACCCGTAGATCTAGACAATGATACCCAGCTAGTATCCGCTCCGCCTCTTTCTTCTTCAAACTCAACTTCCGAGTCATCGCCGCCGGCGGCCGGGCCTTGGAGGCTGGCGAAAATATTTCAACATGCGTCACATAAGGGACCGCTGAATCGTCAAGGCAATAGAGTGGTCTTCTGCGGACCAACCTTGAGGAGCGCAAATGTTCAGCAAAATTTTGTACGTGACGGTTTTCGTGTCGGACCAAGACAAGGCGCTGGATTTCTACACGAATAGTTTCAGCTTCCAAAAGCACGCCGATTACAAAGGGCCGGAGGGCCGGTTCCTGACGATCGCCCTCATGGCCTGCGATTCGCTGGTTAGGCTTAGTCGTGGATGGGCGAGAACAGTGCAGGGAGGCGTGGTGAGCGACAGAACCAAGCGCCGCCAAAAGTTTGAGTTCTGGAGTCTACTGATAGTTATGTATACGGTGACCCTGGGAATGACACTTTACGCGCGGGTGAGGCCGTGAGACAAGCGCCATTTTGCATGGGCTTGCCCGCGTAGTTTTATACCAATAGGAGACTTACTGCTTGTAGACCCGCGCCTCCCAGGGCTTGAGGTTGAGGGTAATGGTTTGTTCTTCGGTGCTTCCGAGGTTGGAGATTTTTAGGGTTCCGGCTTTTAGGTTTTCGGGGAGGGTGTAGGTTGTGGCTGTTGCGGAGAAGTTGAGGACTACCAGGTACTTCTCGGCGCCTAGAGTTCGGGTATAGCAGAAGATGTTCGGGTTTGCCGGGTCGAGGTCTTTGTAGTCTCCGTAGATGAGGGCGGGGGACTTGGCTCTTAGCGTGATCATCTTTTGGTAGTAGTGATAGACGGAGTTAGGGTCGGCTAACTCCTCTTTTGCGTTGATCTTGGTGTAGTTAGGGTTGACGGCGAGCCAGGGTTTGGGGCCGGTGGTGAAGCCGGCGTTGGTGGTGGCGTCCCACTGCATGGGGGTGCGGGCGTTGTCGCGGCTGGTCTTGCGGAGATCGGCGATGTAGTCGGCGGCGGTGATTTTGCCGGTGAGGACTTCGGTCTTGTAGCCGTTCTTGACCTCGATGTCGTCGAAGTCTTCGATGCGCTGGAAGGGGTAGTTGGTCATGGCGAGTTCGTCGCCCTGATAAACGAATGGCGTGCCTTTGAGCGTGAAGAGCATCGTCGCGAGCAGCTTGGCGGAGGGGACACGGTTGGCGGCGGAGTCGTCTCCGAAGGCTGGAGACGAGGCGCGGGTTGTCGTGGTTGGAGAGGAAGACGGTGTTCCAGCTGTGCACGTCGAGTGCGGCGTCCTGTTGATCGTACACGGCCTTGAGGGCGGGGAGGGTCCAGTCCTTCCAGCGACGGCCATCGCGGTTGATGCGGACGGTGGCGAAGTCGAAGATCATGTTGAGCTCGTGACGGCGCTCGTCGACGAGTAGCGGAGTTTCGTCGAGGCTGATGCCGAGGGCTTCGCCGACGGTCATGACGTCATATTTCGACATGACGTTGCGGTTCATCTCCTGGAGATATTCGTCGCGATGCGGGCCGTGGGCGTAGATGGTGGCGACGTTCTTCATCTGATCGGGCGGGATGTCGGGGAAGGTCTGGTCTTTGGAGATGAGTGGGATGACGTCCATGCGGAAGCCGTCGACGCCTTTGTCGAGCCAGAACTTCATGAGGTCGTAGACCTCGTTGCGGACTTTGGGGTTGTCCCAGTTGAGGTCGGGCTGCTTGGCGGCGAAGTAGTGCAGGTAGTATTCGTTGGTTATGGGGTCTTTCTGCCACGCGGAGCCGAAGAAGAAGGATGGGTCGTTGTTGGGTGGTAGCTCGGTTCCGTTGGGGCCGGGCTTGCCGGGACGCCAGAGGTAGTAGTCGCGGTAGGGATTGTCTTTGGAGCTGCGGCTCTCGACGAACCAGCGGTGTTCGTCGCTGGTGTGGTTGACGACGAGATCGATGATGAGGCGCATGTGGCGCTGCTTGATGCCTTTGAGCAGGGCATCGAAGTCGTCCATAGTGCCGAACTCTTTCATCACCTTGCGATAGTCGCGGATGTCGTAGCCGTTGTCGGCGTTGGGCGAGTCGTAGTGGGGGCTGAGCCAGATGACGTTGACTCCGAGGTTTTGGAGGTAGTCGAGCTTAGAGGTGATGCCGGGGAGATCGCCGATTCCGTCGCCGTTGGAGTCTTTGAAGGAGCGGGGATAGACCTGATAGACGACGGCTTCTTTCCACCATTTTTGGGTGTAGCCGTTGGAGGTGGTGATGGCGGATGCTTGTGCATCCTCAGCGGTCGCGCTCCAGTTGGTCGCGAAAGCTAACAATGCCGTCAATGTGAAGAGTGTTGCCTGAATTCTATTCAACGCTAAGGCTCCTCTTTGTGAACACTACATCTTATTCCCGCGATTCGTGAGTCTGTTCACTTAAGCTCCCTCAGCGGCTAAAGCCGCATTCATGACTCGGATTAACGGCACGGCTGAAGCCGTGCCCCTTCAATAGAGCGCCCTTTAACGCCGAACTCGTCAAGGCGGCAGGGGTTAGGGATTAGTGTCGCTGTAGGATCGCTGTCATCTTTCTCACAAGATGGTCGTGTATGGTGAGTTCTAAGCGGCAGACTCATCCGAAGTCCTGAGGTACTCCCCTAGAAAATGCAGACGTATGCGGCGATCGATATTGGGTCGAATTCGTGCCGGTTGAAGATTGCGAAAGTGGTGCAGCACCGGCTCAAGGTGTTGCATGAAGACCGCGAAGTTACGCGGCTGGGCGCGAGTGTTTTTGAGAGCGGACTGATTTCGCCGCAGGCGATGGCCGATACGCTGGCGACGCTGAAGCGGTTTTATCGCGCGGTACAGGAGTTTGGCGCCGACCAGGTGCGGGCGGTGGCGACCTCGGCGATGCGGGACGCGCGCAATGCGCGGGCCTTTCTGGCGTGGATTCGGGACGAGACGGGCTGGGATGTGGAGATCATCTCCGGTCTGGAGGAAGGGCGGCTGATTCATGCTGGTGTGACCAGCAATGAAGAGTCGACGGGCGGCAATTGCCTGTTGATTGACGTGGGCGGAGGTAGCTGCGAGATTTCGCTTTCCGGGCACAAGCGTATTAAGGATACGGTCAGCTTGCCGCTGGGTGCGGTGCGGCTGACAGAGGAGTTTCTGGCCAGCGACCCTCCGGCTCCGGAAGAGATTGCGCGGATGAAGCAGTTCATTGCCCGCGAGTTGCGGCGGGCCGAGCGGCGGAAGATTGCGGCGCTGGTGAAGAAGGTAGTCGCAACTTCGGGAACGGCTGCTGCGTTGGCGGAGTCGAGCAAGGCGTTGATCAAAGATCGGAAGATCGGGTCACGTCCAGCGAAGGCGGCGGAAAAGCGTGCGGCCAAGGTTGATCCTGGATTGATTTCGACGCGGGCGGTGCGGCGCCTGGCGGACAAGCTGACCAGGATGGATAATGCCACGCGCGCGACGATTCCCGGCATTGGGCCGAAGAGGTCAGAGATCATCGTTGCCGGTGCGCATGTCTTTGCCGACGTGCTGGAGCAGCTGGCGCTTCCGGGCTTTTATTACTCGACGATGGGATTGCGCGATGGGATCCTGGCGCAGATGCTGGCGGAGCGAGATGAGCGCGCGCCGGTACATGAAGTCTTTGAGCGCGAACGCTGGGAGGGTGTGCTTGAGACGTGCCGGCGTTATGGCGTCGACCCCAAAGCGGCGGAGCCGGTGTGCAATCATGCGGTGCAGCTCTTTCGCGATCTGCAGAGGGTGCATGAGCTGACGCCAGAATATTTGGTGTGGCTGCGGGCGGCGGCGATGCTTAAGGACATCGGCAAATTCATGAACTACCAGGGACATCACCGCCATGCGCAGTACATCATCGCGAATTCGGAGCTGTATGGGTTTACCCCTTATCAGCGGGCGCTGACCTCGGCGATCGCGCGGTACCTGGGCAAGAGCCAGCCAGAGGCCTCGGGGCGGACGATGCGGCAGATTCTGCCCGTCGACCATGAGCCGGTGCGGCGCGCGGTGGTGCTGCTGCGGCTGGCGGTGGCGTTGAACCAGGACCGGGCGAGCGATGTGCTGCGGGTGAATGTCGGGGTGTATCCGAAGCGGGTGATTCTTTCGCTGACGCCGGGGCGAACCGGCGCCGAGCTGGAGTTATGGTCGCTTCGCAAAGAGGCGGATTACTTCTTTGAGGTCTTTCGGCGTGAGCTCTTGGTGACGCTCGAGTAGACCGTCTTCAGCATTCGCGAATCGAGGACCCAGAGGAGGGTTCCGGGACGCCTGGTGCAATCGACACGCGCCAAAGCAGCTTTGCGAAGCCGAATCCTGGGCAGATCCCCCTTGGTTCCGGCGGCTGCTGGAGCTTTGGTGATCAGGGAGCCGAGAAACTCTTCCAGGTTGGGGTTGTGGCCGACTACGAGCACGTTCTCGTGGACGGAGAGCTCGGTGACGAGCTTGTGGAAGTCGGCGGCCTTTCCGGTAAAGTTCAGGGCTTCGGTGATGTGGAGCTTGGCCTCGTAGCCCATCTCCATGCCGACGAGCGAGGCGGTCTGCATGGCTCGCTTGAGCGGGCTCGAGGCGATGAGGTCGAACTGGACTTTGAGGGCGTTGAGGGTGTTGGCGACGAGCAGGCACTGCTGCTTGCCTTCCTTGTCGAGCGGGCGCTTAGCGTCGAGTTTTTCACTTTTGCGCGGGGTGCCAGCACTGGCGTGGCGGAGGACGTACAAATTCATGATTTTAAGTGGCTTCTCTCTTGGCTCGCGGACTTACTGCGGGTGCCGATCAAGGCAGTTCCCGCGCCGGCGAGCGGTCGCATTCACACGATTGTAACAATGAAGAGATGCCTCGAATGTTAATTCTGTAGCCCGGCTCGGACTAGGTAATCGGAACCGGCGCTGGTGTTGGTTCGACGGGGAAGCCGGGGTCGACACCCGGATTTCCGGGGCCCGGGATTTGGACGGGGTCGGGGTCGGGAGGTGGATCGGACCCCGGGTCGGGCTCAGGATTGGGAAATGGGCCAGCGGAGTGAGTGCGAAAACCGGGAAGTTCAATGATCATCGGCACGGCGAATTCACCTCGACTGTGGGAGTGGCTGAGAAGCCGGGTGGTTGCTTGGCAAATTGCTTAGCGGGGCTGTGGATTAAGACGCCAGAGTTCGGCGACGAGCAAGCCGCCGAGGAACGATTTTCGGCCGGTTATCGAGAAACCGCTCTGGCGGAAGGCGCGTACGTAGTCGGGGAGTCTTTGGGTCTTCAGGCCGGTGAGGATGCGGAAGGCGCGGTAGAGAGTTGCGATGACTGTTCGGGCTATAGCGGCGGCGGGCTGAGTCGGAGGAATGGCGAATTCGGAGACGAGCCAGTTTGCGCCGGGGACTAGTTGGGGATGGATTTTTGCGACGAGGGCGCTCAGGTCGTCGCCGGCGAGGCAGTCGAGGAAGAAGTGGGTGACGACCAGGTCGTAGTGTCCGCTTTCCGGTGGGAGGACCTGTACTTCACAGTGAATCGTTCTCAGGCGCTGGGCAGCTGATGGACCGAGTTGCGCGGCTCTTTCGGTGAGGAGGTGGAGCATGGATGCGCTGGAGTCGACTGCGTCGATGTTGATTTGGGGGTTTGCGGCGAGGAGCCGGGCGGTGAAGCGGCCGTCTCCGTCGCCGAGAATGAGCGCTCGGCGGCGGGTGGAAAGCTGGTCGAGGAAGTGGAAGCGGCAACGTTCGAGATAGGGGCCGAAGGTCAGGTATTCGAGCCAGCGGTAAGGGCGGGCTATGGAGTCGAAGCTGGCGGGGCGGGCTTTCATTTTGAGCCGCTTTGTCGCTTGCCTGTCGGGAGGATGCCGTGCCCCTTCGTGTCCAAATCCTTCATCGCCAACACCTAGCCTAGCGCAGGAACGGGAGCAGAATTAGGGGCGCGAGTAACGCTGCGTCTGCGGCCACGCGGAGGTGAAGGCGTGAGATTTTTTCGCGAAGATGGTCGATGGCGGCCAGGCATAGCGCGGCGGTCGTGACGGCCAGGTAGACGCTGACGGCTTCTGGTTTCCAGAGGGCCGAAGCAACGGTGAGCGTGCCGGAAATCGCCGCCAGCATCAGGGTCACTGGCCGGAAGTGCTCGACGGCCCAGCGGGTGGTGCTGTGGGCGTCGGAAGATTGCAGGCGTCCGGACGGGTTGAGGTTTTCCCAGCGTTCGATGGCGACGCAGTTGAGCCAGCATAGAGCAGCGAAGGTGGCGACGGCGGGGAAGAGCGCGAAGCGTTCGGAGTAGGGGCCGGAAGCGAGGCGCGACCATGCGGGTACGGCGGTGGCGGCGGCGAAGACAATGCCGACGGCGAGCTCCTTGGGCATCCAGCCTGTTCCACCGAGCCGGGGCTTGTGCACGACGACGAGATAGAGCAGAGCGGCGGAGAAGAGGACGGTGTCTTCGAAGCGGGCATTCGCGCTCATGCGAGCGATGATGAGCCAGAGCAGGGCTGCTCCGACGGCGGCGCCGGCGGTGAGGAACGCTCTGCGGTGACGGGCGTGGAAGCGGTGTCTTTCGCGGAGAGGGCTGGATGGGTCCATACGGGTTCCGTCGAGGATACGATCGGCGACATAGACGAGCCAGGTGCCGAGGGCGAGCAGGAGCGGTGCGTGCCAGGGAAGCTCGATGTGCATGGCGCGGGCGAAGAACCATGACCACAACGCAGCGACGGTGGGCGCGTCGAGGCTGAGGAGATGCCAGCGTTCGAGGACTCGGGGAAAGAGGGAAATGGGGAGGGCAGTGGATTCGCGGGTTTTTATGGAATCGACTGCAGTGGCCACTTATTTATTGTAATTGGCGGTCGTGGCTGAGGACGGGAGATTTGAACCGCCCACCCTTGCCGACGATGAAGCTGTCGTCAAGAATGGGGCACCCAGATTTGTTGACGCCGCAGGTCCTCCGCTTCCCCTTCGGCTTCGCTCAGGGAGGCTCTCGCGTTGCTCGGGTCACTCAGGATGACACATTTGTGGTTGAGAGTTTTTTCGCTGGACGAATCAAGCCTGGGCGGCTTCGGGGAGGGGTTCGTTGATGGCCTTGGAAGCAACTACTGCGATTGGAGTTTTGCGGGTCTTCTTGGCGGGGGCGCGGCGCGGCGCCGGAGCGATGCGGGTTGACGACTTGGTTGTTGGTGATGGCGGTTTGATGGTGGGCGCGGTTAGCTTTGCAGCGGTTGCAGCCGGTTTGGGGATGTCGCCGGCGGTGACTTTGCCTTCAGCGAGGTCCATGAGGAAGGTCTGGGCGTCGAAGGGCTTTTCCGATTTGATGGGCTCGACATGATTGGCGTAGTAGTAGCTGCCATCGCTGGCCTCGAGGCGGGCTTTGACGTTGTCGGCGAGATAGGCGGCAAGGATTTCGTCGCGAAGCCGGGCGCGCAGGTTCGGGTCCTTAATGGGGAAGACGACTTCGCAGCGTTCGAAGAGGTTGCGGGCGAGCCAGTCGGCGCTGCCGCAGTAGATCTCTTCGTCACCACCGTTCTTGAAGTAGAAGATGCGGCTGTGTTCGAGGAAGCGGCCGACGATGGAGCGGACGCGGATGTTTTCGCTGAGGCCTTTGACGCCGGGGCGCAGGGCAGACATGCCGCGGACGATCAGGTCGATCTGCACTCCGGCTTTGGAGGCGGCATAGAGGGCGTCGACGACGCTGGGCTCGAGCAGGGCATTCATCTTGGCGATGATCTGCGCGGGTTTGCCGGCGGCGGCGTGTTCGGTCTCGCGATGGATCAGACGAATGAATGTCTCCGCGAGGGTAAGCGGGGAGACGAGCAGCGGCTTGTAATCGTCCGACTCGGAGTGCGCGGTGAGGTAGCGGAAGACGTTATGCGCCCCCCGGGTGATCTCAGGGTCGGAGGTAAGCAGGCTGACGTCGCTGTAGAAGCGGGCGGTCGTGGGATTGTAGTTGCCGGTGCCGAGGTGCGCGTAACGGCGGGTGATGCCGTCTTCGTCATGGCGGACGAGGAGAGCGAGCTTGCAGTGGGTTTTGAGCCCGAGGATGCCGTGAAAGACCTGGACTCCGGCGTCTTCGAGGTTGCGCGCCCAGCGGATGTTGGAAGCTTCGTCGAAGCGGGCCATGAGTTCGACGACTACGGTGACCTCCTTATTCCCGTTTTGCGCGGCGTCGACGAGCGCCTGGAAGATGGGCGAGTCGCTGCTGGTGCGATATAGGGTTTGCTTGATAGAGAGGACGCGGGGATCGGCAGCGGCGGACTGGATGAATTGGACGACTCCGTCGTAGGCGTCATAGGGGTGGTGGAGCATGATGTCGCGGCGGCGCAGGTCGTCGAAGAGATCGGTGGCCTGGCGGCTGAGGCGCATCTCGCGCGGCACGAAGGGCTTGAATTTGAGATCGGCGCGGTCGGTGTCGCTGTAGAGGTTCATCAACCGGGAGAGATTGACCGGGCCGTCGGTGCGAAAGACCTGGCTATCTTCGAGTTCGAAATTCACTCGCAGGCGGTCGATGATTTCGGGGTCGGCGGTGTCTTCGATCTCGAGGCGGACAGCGTCGCCTTTGCGGCGGTTGTGGAGCTCGGAGCGGACGGTCTCGAGGAGGTCGCGGGCTTCTTCTTCTTCGAAGTAGAGATTGCTGTTGCGGGTGACGCGGAAGGCGGCTTTGGAGAGGATCTCATAACCGCGATACATTCCGGCGGAGTTTTGCTCGATGAGGTCGTGCAGGAACATGAAGTCGTGGGTGCGGGCGCTCGATGGGAGCGAGATCAGCCGGGGCAGGGCTCGGGGAACGGTCACGACGCCGAGCAGGGAGTTCTGCGCTCCTGCGCCTCTGCGTTTGCGCTTGAGGAGCAGGGCGAGGCAGAGCGCTTTGTTGATCACCCGGGGAAAGGGATGGGCGGGGTCGAGGGTGATCGGGGTGAGCAGCGGATCGACTTCGTCCTGGTAAAAGGCGAGGGCGTGGGCGCGGGCGGGCGCGTCGAGGTCCTGCCACTTGAGCACACGGACTCCCGCGGCGTGGAGCTCGGGCAGCAGTTGGGCGTTCCAGCAACGATATTGGTCGCGCACGAAGGTGTGGACGTTCTCGCTGAGCTGGTCGAGTGACTCCTGGGGGGTGAGGCCGTCGAGGCGCGGCTCCTTGTAGCCGTCCTCAATGCGCTGTAGGACGCCGGCGACGCGGATTTCAACGAACTCATCGAGGTTGCTGGCGGTGATGGCGAGGAATTTGACGCGCTCAAGCAGAGGATTGGAGGGGTCCTGCGCCTCTTCGAGAACCCGGCGGTTAAAGGCCATCCAGGATTCGTCGCGGCCAATTACCAGACTCTCGGGACGGGCGGCTGCTTTGGTCATAGGCGTCAGGAGTTCCACAAGCTTGACTGACTACTAAAGATAACCGATTGCGGCTTGTTCTCGCACCTTGACCAAGGCTTGCGGACGATCCGAAGGGAACTCGAATCCTTGGCCGGCCGCAGAACGCCATCGTCCCCGGGCCGGGATCGAGGCATTCGGCGAACGGCAGTTGCAATGTTGGTCAAGGCGCAGGGTTAGGGCTGCCGGGGCGGCCCGATCAGTGGGGTCTTCACCGGCTTTGCCATCCCGTAGAAGACCACCATGCCCTGGCCGGCGCCCTGGGTTTGGACTGCTTCATCGACCTTTCCCAAGGCATCTTTGAAGTCTTGCCAGTTGTTGGTGACCCAGAGATCTCCGGCGGGACCGATGCCAACGTCAACCTGCAATTGCAGTCCGCCGCCGACGTAACCGCCTGGAGGCGAGATGGCGTCGCCCGTCTTTACGCCGGGCGGGCAGTGTTCGGTGTGGAAGCCGCACAACTCTACGATTCCGGCCGACGGGGAGGCGAAGTTGGAGATCCAGACGTTGTCGTTGCCATCGACGGAAGCAGCCCAGGGCCCGACGATGCCTTTGCCATAGATCGGAGAGAAGGGCGCCTCAGTGCCGTCGGGGCGCAACACCGTAATGCTGCCGCCTTCGTAGCCAGATTTCTCCTCGGCCATGGCAGGCACCAGGACTTTGGTGGCTCTTTGTCCGGCGTCGGGGTCGTTGTCGAAGTTGAATTTGAATGCCGCCAGCATCTCCGCGAATTTCAGCGCTCCCTTGGGCGAGCTGCCCAGTTTGTTCGTCACCCAGACGTTGCCCAGGCTGTCGACAGCGAGTCCGCTGGCGGAGTATCCGACCTTGAACGTTTCAAATTTGCTGGGATCGGAAGCGGGGAAACGAACCACGTGGTCCGCAACGGCGTTGGTGACCCAGATACGGTCCTGCTGATCGATGGCCAGGGCGAATGGCCCCATAAGCTTGCAGGGGTTCTTGAGGACATCCCCGGTCTTGTTCTGACAGAAAAACTGCACCTTGGACGGGTCGCCCTGGGGAAGCTTTACAACCTGGCCCTTGATCAAGTCGAGCGCCCAGATATCTCCGCTCGGCGTGGAGATGATGCCCTGCATCTGGCTGATCTGGCTGTTAAAGTTCCAGCCCTCGGGTGGCGAAAGGGGCTTGCCGCTGTTGTCGAACTTCGTGATGTTCTGGCCGGTGAAGCTGGTGGCCCACGCGTTATCCTGCGCGTCGAGGGTCAATCCGAAACCGGGGCCCGCAATACCTCCGCCCCTGAATCCCAACGGGCTGGGCGAGAGCGCTTTTCCGTTGGGAGCGAACTTGCTGAGAGCGCCGGTCCACGAGGCATCCTGGTTTTGCGCCCCGACGGTGAAGTTGTCAGCAACCCAGGCGTTGCCCTGGCTATCGATCATGAGCTTGCCGCCGCCGCTGACGCCGCCGCCGGTGAACTTAAGCGGAAACACGAAGGCGCTGGGAGCGAAGGTGAGATACGGCAGATACGGTGCATCCCGAAAGAGCTTGCCGGGAGTGCCGGGCTTGGGAAGCGGATAGAACTCGTTGAGCAACGCGAATATTTTGTCCGGGTTATGCCAGGGGAAGAACGCGACCACTTCCGTCGCAAGAAGCGTATCCGGTGGAGGACCTCCGCTGGGAGGCGTGGTTGCCGCGAAGAATTGGCTGCACGCGTCGGGCCTCACCTGCGTGATGCACCCCGCCATCACGTCGGCCAGGGTTCCAAAGTTGGCCATCGTCGGAGTCTGCGCGCTGTTGAGACCGTCGAGAATCGTCGGCCCCCAACTGCCTGTTTCTAAATCGACGAAGTTGGGCACGTTGCCCGCGGCAATCCGCAGCTGGAGCGGGGAGCCTTTGATGGTGGTGTTGTCGATGAACTGCGCATGTGTCACGACCGACGCGATGGTGGTGAACTCGTTGACGACGAGGCTGGCCGGGGGAGTGCTGCCGACGACTGCCAACAGTGCAATCGCGGGATTATTCCCAGCCGCTTTGTTTGTTGCAGGAACGCCGCCCGAAGCGACCAGGTAGTAGATTCCGTCTGCGGACACTGCACTGAGCGGTGTGGCTTGGGTGCTTTGCGCCTGGACCGCGATAGCGCCGTCAAGTCCCCCGTTGCGCAACTCGAAGCGTCCGTCATCGTTCGTCTTCGTTTGAGCAATCTGCTTGGGTGCCTCCGCGCTCGCCAACCACAGCGTCACGGTGGATTGGGCGATGGGTGCTCCTCCGCCGAGCACCTGGCCTTTGATGTCGGCAGCAAGAGTCGATAGTGGAAACAACAAGCTGGAAGCTACGATCGCCGTCAGCATTGTTATCGACTTTCTAATAGCAGATCTCGCATTCATGTTGTTCTCCTTATCCACGGATGTGAGGCGCGAAACTTGACCAATGGATGGGGTCATCTGGTCTTCAGTTAACGAGTTAATCAGCTTTCCCATTGCCCGGGAACTGGCAATTCTGACAGGCAGCGTTGCCTCATGCAGAGACGATTCTCGATCAAAATGCTTCACCCACCCCTACAGCCCAGGTCCAGCTATTCTTGCCCCGGGCAATGTCAGCGCGGAGGTTGAGGTGGTACTTGCTGCTCAACTCATACCTTGGCCCTCCACCCACATCAGGTAGAAGGTTATCGGTCCTGAAAAATTGACTCGCTCCCGGGACCACTTCGCCCACACCCGTGAACGCCGCCAGTCCAAATTTCTTAGGTAGCACGAGACGATACTCGAATTGTGTCGCGAACATGTGCCGATCGATATATTGTCCAGCTACATATCCACGAAGTTCATTGTTCACTCCATAAACGCAGTTGCCGTAGAAAGGTGGTTCGCCACCGGTGAAGCAGCCAAACAGGTTATAGGCCAGCACCTGGTTCTTCGCGATGGTGGTGTATTTGTTAAAGGTGAACCGATAAGACTGAAAGGAGTACTTGCTGCCGAGGTCCTTGGCGAAGAGGTCGGCGGTGAACTCGGCCTTCATTCCCGCGGTCGGGTAGAACTGGTTAGGCCGGGTGTCGCGGATCACTCGCATCCCCAAGGCCCTCAAGGTAGTGTGGAGTCCAACATCGGGCGGAATGGGAGGAATATTGCCGTTATTCGGCTTCACTGCCACAAACGAGTCTCCCGTCCAGAACCTGCCTCCTACAAAAATCTTCCATTTGATGACCCGCAGGAACTCGGCGCGAAAGACCTGGCCGTGCTGATCGAGCGGTAACTTCAGTCCAGCATCGCCGGCGGCGGTGCCAATGCCATACAGGTTGTAGTCGATATTCCCGTGGCCATAGAGGGCCGTGGTCTCATACCTGTCTTCCTTGAAATACAAGTCTCCATAGAGGCCGAAGCCGCGGCTTCCATCGTCGGTAATCAAACCAGCGGCCCCGACTACTGAGGGAGGAGACACCTTGTCCTTCTCGCTGATCGGGAAGATGTAGCCAAGAACGGGGATGACCCCGCTCCCGATCGCCGGGCTCACAATCGGAAGCGGAGCGGCGACGATCGCGCCCCGGCCGGGGAAGCGCTTCTTCTTCCCGGTATGCAACGCCTGCGCTTGCGCAACCGCCGTGGGCTTGCCGGCTCCGCTACTTTGTTGCGGGTTGGGCGCTTCAACCGTCTTCGAGGTGCTGTCGCCCCCCTGTGCAGCTTGTGGTTCGCCAAAGGCATCTACGAAGCCAATCAGAATCCTGAAGGCAAAAAGACAGAGGAGCAGGTTTTTCACAGTAGATTGGCTGCCAATAAACGGGCGGTGCCTAAGATTTGTCCGTTGCAGAAGATCAGCTCCCTTCGGGAAGTCAGCGCTCTCGATGGTCACGATTTCCCCAGCCGATAGATTTCCCTAGCCGATAGTCAGTTGATCAGCTTTCACCTGGCCTTGGAACTGGCAATTCTGACAGGCAGCATTGCCTAAGACCGGCAGAGTAGCATTTCGAGCAATCGTTAAAGAACCGGTATTTCGGCGTTGCCGAAGCCGTCTGAGATCTCGCGCCTGGAGTTTCCTTTCGAATCAAGGACTAAGCGTGAAAATACATCGCTACTATGTCCTGAGGAGGACTAGACGGCGGCGCGTCGGCCGCCTTTCTGTGGAAGCGGGGTTTCGGGTATCCGGTTGTGCACCGATGGGATACGATTTCCTAAGAGCCACCCCTATTTTTTTTCAAGTCGTTGGGTCAACCCGTTGCATCCAAAGAGGGACATTGAGAGCACTGGCATTTTTTCTGAATCCCGACGGGAACGGCGGCGCGCGGTTCCGGCCGGGAAAAGGCCAAGATCGGCTGAGTATGCCTGCCACGCGCCGGAAGTCCAACCGCTCTGAGAGATTTTCGAATGGAAGGTTCTTGTTTGGCTGTTAAAGGGAGAGTTCTGCGCTGGATTCTGGGGGTAACTTCGGTGGCCATGGCGGCAACGCCGTTGCTGGCGCAGCAGCCACCGCAGGCGGGTACTTCTTCGCCTGGGACTCCGTTTCAGCCTAGCCAGCAGGCGCCTGCTTCGACTACCTACCAGGGAAGCGTGGCCGACGAAAAGGCGACGGCAGACGTGTTGCAGCTGACGCTGGACGACGCGATTCAACGGGGGTTGAAGCACAACCTGGGGTTGATTCTGACCGGAACAAACCAGCAGTCGGCTGGCGGACAGCGGCTCCAGGAGCTGCAAGGGTTGCTGCCGACGGTGGATGGAACTTTCAAGGATGCGGTAGCGGAGACCAATCTGCAGGCCGAGGGCTTACGGATTCCGGGTTTTCCAGCGATTATCGGGCCTTACGGCTATCAGGATGTTCGCGGAACGCTGACGTGGTCGCTGCTGAATGTTACTTCGCTAAGAAATTACCTGGCCGCAAAGCACAACTTTGCGGGAACGCAGCTTTCGGTGCAGGACGCGCGCGACATGGTGGTGTTGACGGTCGGGAACGCCTACCTGACCTGCGTTGCGGATGCGGCGCTGATTGCAAGCGACGAGCAGCAGGTGGCGACGTCGAAGGTCTCGCTCGATCAGGCGGTAGCGAACCATGAGGCGGGGACGTCTCCGTTGCTCGATGAACTGCGGGCGCGAGTGGATTACCAGACGCAGCAGCAGACGTTGATTTCGGCGAAGAACCAATTCGAGAAAGACAAGATCGCATTGGCGCGCGCGATCGGGTTGCCGTTGGAGCAGAAGTTCACACTGAGCGATCAGGCCCCTTTTGCGGCGCTGGACCAACTCGACCTGAAGGCGCTGATCGACCAGGCTGAAGGAACGCGGAGCGACCTGAAGGCACTGGGCGAGCAGGTGCAGAGCTCGACGGAATCGAAGTCTGCGGCGACGGCAGAGCGTTTTCCGACGATTGATTTTGAGGGTGATTATGGCGCCATCGGCGTGAATATGCTGCACTCGCATGGCACAGGCGACGCGATGGGTACTTTGACCGTTCCGCTGTTTGAAGAGGGCAAGCTGCGCGGGGACTCACGCATCGCGCAATCGGCGCTCGATCAGAAGAAGGCGCAGTTCAGCGATCTCCAGGGGCAGATCAGCGCCGATGTGCGCGATGCGATTCTGGACATCCAGTCGGCCCAGGAGCGGGTTACGGTGGCGGAGAGCAATGTGAAGCTGGCTGCCGAGGCGCTCAGCGAGGCGCAGCAGCGATTTGCGAATGGGGTCTCAGATAACCTGGCGGTCTCGCAGGCGCAGCAATCGGTTGCCCAGGCGAACGACCAGTACGTCAGCAGTCTCTATGAAGATAATGTGGCGAAGTTGTCGCTGGCCCGGGCGCTTGGGTTGGCCGACCGGAACTACAAGCAATATGTGGGAGGGAAGTGAACGTGGCGGACCAAAATCCAGCAACAACCGGCGACGAGACCGAAAGCAGTGAGCAGCCAAAGCAGAGATCGGGAAAGCACTTTATTGCGATCGGCGTGATCGCGGTGCTGGTGGTTGGCGCACTGCTCTTCTGGTGGCGCTCCACCTTTTATGAGGACACGGACGATGCCCAGATCAACGGGCACCTGATCCAGATCAGCTCGCGCATCGCCGGACAGGTGATCAAGGTCTACGTCGACGAAAACCAGCAGGTCAAGGCGGGCGACCCGATTTGCGACCTGGACCCGAAGGACTTCGAGGTAGCCGTGCAGCAGGACGAAGCCAACGTGCAGGCGGCGGAAGCTGCGTTTGAATCCGCCAAAGTGAATGTGCCAATTACCGGAATCAGCACGGGAAGCAATTTGCGGTCGACGTCGTCGGATGTCGAGGGTTCCGAGGCCCAGGTCATCGCGAGCCGGCAACAACTGACGGGCGCAATTGCGCAAATTGCCCAGGCAGACGCCAACTACACCAAGGCGAAGCTGGATCTGGAGCGCTATAAGCCGCTGGTTGAGAAGGACGTGATTTCGAAGCAGCAGTGGGACCAGGCGGTCGCGACGGCGGATGCCGACAAGGCGGCGCTCGATAATGCCAAGGCCAATGAGGCCGCGGCGCGAGCCCAGGTGAAGGTCTCGGAGGACCGGGTGAAGCAGGCCCAGGCGCAACATGAGAATGCGCTTTCGGCTCCGCAGCAGGTGGAGGTACAGAAGGCCCGCGCGGACCAGGCGGCGGCGCAGGTCGAGCAGGCCAAGGCGCAGCTGGAGCAGGCGAAGCTGAACCTTTCCTATACGAAGATCGTCGCTCCGGAAGCCGGCATCATTACCCGCAAGAGCGTGGAGATCAACCAGAATGTGAGCGTCGGCCAGAACCTGATGACGCTGGTTTCGCTGGACGATATCTGGATCACGGCAAACTTCAAGGAAACTCAGCTGCGTTCGATGAAGGCAGGGCAGACGGGGGAGATCTCGGTCGACGCCTATGGGGGCCGGAAGTATGACGTGAAGGTGACCCAGATTGGGGGCGCGACGGGTTCGGTGCTCAGTCTGTTCCCGCCGGAGAATGCAACCGGTAACTATGTCAAGGTGGTTCAGCGGGTTCCGGTGCGGCTGGATCTGGTGGATCCGAAGAATGAAAATAAGGACCACCTGTTGCGGCCGGGATTGTCGGTCGAACCCAAGATCCGGGTGAAGGACTAGGGTGGTTTCGCACCGGTTGTAGCGTGAATTCCCGATCGATTGGCGATGCTTTGCAAGGCGCCAGGCATCTAATTGGGGGGAGGAAGTCTAAGTATGAACGCTACCGCTGCGAAAGCCCCTAAGCCGGTTCCATCCAAGACCGATCTCATTACGCCCCAGTGGCATCAACAGGCAAAGCCGATCCAGAAGTTCGGCACGGTGATTCCCGACCTGCCGATTGGGCTGGATGCGAGTGTTCGGCTGGAAGTGACCAAGCGGCTGAACCTGTTGCTTGCCGATACGGAGACTCTGCGGGACCTGTATAAGAAATCGCATTGGCAAGTTGGCGGGCCGACTTTTTATCAGCTGCATCTTCTTTTTGACAAGCATTTCAGTGAACAGGCGGAGCTGGTAGATACCATCGCCGAGCGGATCCAGATCCTTGGTGGAGTCTCTATCGCCCTGTCGCAGGATGTCGCCGAGCATACAAGGCTGGAGCGCACTCCGCGCGACCGCGAGGAGGTGCCGGTGATGATCACGCGGTTGTTGGAGGCGCACAACTTCATTGTGAAAGAAACCCGTGAGTTTGCTCACCGCGCGGCCGACCTCGGGGACGATGGCACCAACGACATGCTGGTGAGCCAGGTGCTGCGGACCAATGAGATGCAGATCTGGTTTGTGAGCGAGCACCTCGTGGAGATGCCGCTGACGCGGGTCAAGTAGGCGGTCGTTTTTGGAGCGCGAAAAACTGCTTAGGGCCGGACGAGATATCGTTCGGCCTTTTTCCTGCGAGGGAGTGCCGCGTCAGGCGGGTCGGCAGCGAATCGCGCTTACCGCCGATGCATCCCGAAGGAGCGCCCGAGCCTACGTCCGGAACCTGGCCCGGAAAGCGGCCATCGACTAGTCCGGGTTCTACGGGCCAAGCAGTCGTTCGCACCGTTTTGTTCTGCGTCACATCTATAGTAGGCAGCAGGCCGTCTTCCGTGTTGTCTTTAGCCTGGCCGCTGCCGTTCAAGGCAGCGAGTGCGAGGTGATCCCGTTCAGGGACTTTTCTGAGCAGCCAATTTTCTGGGAAGATGGTTGTGTCTGGGGATTTGAGATGCCGCTCGCACTTGATTTTTTTATCCATTACGGCTACGTGGTGTTGTTTGTCTGGGTGCTGGCCGAGCAGCTGGGCATGCCGATTCCGAGCGCGCCGCTGTTGATCACCGCGGGCACACTCACGGCCACGCATAAGCTGAACCTCGAGTTGGCGGTGCTGTCAGTGCTGATCGCGAGCCTGATCAGCGATACGATCTGGTATCAGCTGGGCAAGCGCTTTGGGGGCAGAGTGGTGCGCATGGTCTGCCGGTTGTCGATGGAATCGTCGACCTGTGTTCGCCGCACCGAGGACTACTTCACCAAGCATGGGCCGAGCGCGTTGCTGCTGGCTAAGTTCATACCCGGACTGGGTACGGTGGCGGCGCCGATCGCCGGGCAGACGAGCATGAGATACCGGACATTTGTTGCCTATGATTCGGGGGGCATCCTGCTGTGGTGCATGGGATATATGCTGGTGGGCCGCTTCTTTGGCGATGTGCTTAAGCAGCATCCGGGGGCGCTGGCCTGGGTGGGACACTTCTCGGCAACGCTCTTCGTCCTCGCAGTGCTTGGACTGCTCGCTTACCGCATTTACAAGCAACAGGCGTTCCTGAAACAGGTGCGCACCATGCGCCTGGAGCCGGAGGAGTTGAAGCGGATGATCGATAGCGGGAATCCGGTATTTATTGTCGATCTTCGCCATCCGCTGGATTATCTGCCTGATCCGCGAGTTTTGCCGGGCGCGTTGCGGCTTACTCCGGACAAGCTGATCGAAACGAATGCGGAGATTCCGCGGGACCGGGACATTGTGTTGTATTGCACGTGTCCGAGCGAGGCGACTGCGGCCAAGATGGCGATGAATCTGCGCAAGCTGGGGATTTACCGGGTGCGTCCGCTCAAGGGCGGATTTGATGGCTGGAAGGACAAGGGATATCCGTTGCAAGAAGTTGAACCGGCGGTGATGAGCGCCTGAGCTTTGATCAGCGGCCGCTGAGCCGCGTGCGCTTCGTTCGATCCTGCTCCGATGCGCTTTGTCTGTGCTAACTTCGCCATATCGCAGTTCACTTGCCGGTAAGAGGATGGCCCATGGCGTGGATCGAGAGCTACCACTGTGACGTATGCGGCAGGGCGAAGAACGAAGACCAGGACGACTGGTGGCTGGCGTGGCCGGAGACGATCTCGCCGACTCCCGACGAACCGGAGCAGCCGGTGATGCGATTTACGCCCTGGAGTACGCTGCTGTCGCATGGCAATGAAGTGGTGCATTTGTGCGGTGCTCGATGTTCGCAGACCGCGCTTGATCGCTGGATGAGCCCGATTCATGAGAGCCTTCGCGCCGGCGCGGCGGCTGCTCTGCTGGAGACGGAAGACGATGTGCCCGCTCCGGGAGCGTGAGCGAAGCTTTTTGGGTCGTAGTGGTTAGCTCAGAGGACTATGTGACCGTCTCAGGTACGGCAAGGATAGCCGATAAATCCGCTTGACCAAGCCGCAGTCAATAGGCATCATGCGCCACGATGCTGTGCCACCACGTCGAAGGCCACTCTGGGCGTGAGCATTACAGCAGCGATAATGAAAACATATCGTTGATCGACCTGCTCTCATTGCTATGCCAGCCATGTCTCCTACGGCTCGCGCCCTACAAGCGTGTTCAAATTGATCACAGCACCGGTCCCTCCTCTCCATTAAGATGGAACTTGCGATTGCGAGAGAGGCGGCTGCGTGGCGCACGACGATCTGCGGGACTGGATTAAGGTCCTCGATAAAGCGGGAGAGCTGAAGCGGATTCGTGAGGAGGTCGATCCGATTCTCGAGATCGCCGAGATCACTGACCGCGTTTGCAAGATTGGGCGGCAGGCGAAGGGCGGAGCTGGGAAGTACGCTCCGGGCGGGCCGGCGCTGTTGTTTGAGAAGGTCAAGGGATATCCCGGCGCGAAAGTCTTGATGAACCAGTTTGGCAGCGAGCGGCGGATGCAACTGGCGCTGAATGTGGATTCGCTCGATGAGGTCTCGGGGCGGATTCGCGAGTTCATGGAGATCAAGTCTCCTGAAGGCATGCTGCAGAAGCTGAAGATGCTGCCGATGCTGGCGGAGGTGGGGAAGTTCTTTCCCCGAACGATTGCGGCGCGCGATGCGCGTTGCAAGGAAGTGATCCTCAAGGAAAACTTCAGCGTGCTCGACTTTCCGGTGCTGCAATGCTGGCCTGGAGATGGCGGGCGATTTATTACGCTGCCGGGCGTGATTACGCGTGATCCGAAGACAAGCAAGCGGAACATGGGCATGTACCGGATGCAGGTCTATGACGGCCAGACTACCGGGATGCACTGGCAGCGGCAGAAGGTTGCGGCGGAGCATATGCGACAGAGGCTGCGTGCGGCGGCTGCGGAGTCGGCGGCTGGGGATGGAGTTGCTGCGCATGTTTCGGCGATGGCGGCGACGGCTGGTGGTACGCGAATCTTGGTTCGGGTAGCGTGGCTTTCGGGAAGCTGACGGCGAGCGGTTGGAAGTTGCGGTGGTGATTGGTACCGATCCGGAGACGACATTTTCGGCGATCGTGCCCGCTCCGCCGGAGGTCGAGGAGTTTGTGATTGCCGGGTTTTTGCGGCAGAAACCGGTTGAACTGGTGCGGTGCGAAACGGTTGATCTGGAAGTTCCGGCTCATGCAGAGATCGTTCTCGAGGGCTATGTGAAGCTCCATGAACTGCGCAGCGAGGGGCCGTTTGGCGACCACACCGGCTTTTACACGATGGAGGACGAGTATCCGGTCTTTCACATTACCTGCATCACGCATCGGCGCGATCCGATTTATGCGGCGACGATTGTGGGCAAGCCTCCGATGGAGGATGCGTGGATGGGGAAGGCGGTCGAGCGAATATTTTTGCCCATGATGCGGATGACGATTCCGGAGATCGTGGACATCAATCTGCCGGTTGAGGGCGTCTTTCATAATCTGATGATTGTTTCGATTCGGAAGTCGTATGCGGGGCAGGCGCGCAAGGTGATGAACGGCATCTGGGCGCTGGGGCAGGCGATGTTTACCAAGTGCATCATCGTCGTCGATGAAGACTGCGATGTGCAGGACATTGGTGAGGTGACTCTGCGGGTGGCGAACAATATTGATCCGGAGCGGGATATTCAGTTCACGCTGGGGCCGATTGATTCGCTCGATCATGCTTCGAGGTTGCCGAACTTTGGGAGCAAGATGGGCATCGATGCTACGACGAAGTGGGCGGCTGAGGGGTTTGCGCGGCCGTGGCCGGCGATGCTGGAGATGGATAAGGCTACGAAGGCTCGAGTGGATTCGATTTGGAAGAAGTTGGGGATTGATTAGTGGGTCATTTCATGGTGTTTGTCTCGAGAGGCTTGCATTCGTGACACTGCAGATCCTTCGACTCCGGCGCTATGCGCCTCCGATCAGGATGACAAGTTTGTCGTGGGGAAAACCTCTCGCTATCCTGCTGTGGCTTTGTGTATGCGGGGCAGGAGCGCTGCATGCGCAGGTGATTGATGGATTTGCGTGGGTCGATATGAAGGCTGATACCAAGACCTTTGATCGAGTGAAGTATCTTCTGCAGGGTAAGACTTATTCTGCGATCCGCGAGATTGGCTTGGTAGGCGAGCAGGCGCTGGTGATTACTTCGCTGCGCAAAGACCCGATCGCGAATCCGATGAATGATTCGTTTACCGCTTATGGCGTCTCATTGCACGATGGTTCGGTTGAGGAGCTGCTTGATGGGTCGAACCTGAAGTACATTCGACTGGCAGAAGTTTTATGACTATGACACTCCGGAGCTGGTCGCGACTTATGACGATTGCGCGCAGTGCAAGGCGACGACTTTTCTGACTGCTTTTTATATCGATCGCAAGACGCGGCGATGGGGTGCGCGGTGGCGGCGGGAGGTTGCCGGGGCTCCGCTGTATTCGGCTGACCCGACGAAGAACTATGTCTATGCGCTGTTTATGAATGTCGATCAGAAGGTGGTGCTGGATACGTGGGTGTCGTATCCGGAGCAGAAGAAGTCGAGCCGGGGCGGGGAGTTTCTGTTTGAATATCGGATCGATGTGCCGAGCGATCAGGGGACTTCGCGTCCGCTGAGCGGGCGGGATGTGTTGCCGGTGAAGCAGCGGCTTTGTGCGGGGCAGAGTGTGGTGTTTGGGATTGCTGGTGGGCAGGATAGTGGGGCTTGTAGGGATTTGGTGGGAAAGCGGAGGTAGGGCCGGGGCTGAAGGTTCGGCGTGGGCGTGGGGTAGAGCTCCGAGAGATTTGATAGTGAGGCGGAGGTCGAGGCTTCGCAGAGATTCTTCCTCCCTGCGGTCGTCAGAATGACGCACCTTCTTTGTAACGACCATCTGAGTTGACCGCGCTAGTCGGCGGTGCGGAGTTCGATTGAGACGAGATTGTGGACGCAGCGGGCGGGGCGTTTGTCTTCGGTGACGACGAGCTTGAAGGGGCCTTCTTTGTCGCCGATGGGTTTGCCGTCGATGGTGTCGGCTACGATGACGTCTCCGGGATGGAAGGCGGGGTCGGTTTCGGCTAGTGAGAGGACGGCCTTGTAGCCGTCGCTGCCGGTGGCGACGATGTAGTCGGAGAGGCCTTTGCCGCGGAGTTTGTCTCCGGTGGGTGCTCCGTATTTGGCGAGCAGGTCGGTGAGGGGAACTCCGGTGTAGACTTCGTCGGCCTTGGTGTGGACGTTGTGGAAGGTGACTGTTTTTTGGGGGAGAGCGGAGAAGTCGCTCAGTGTCAGGTCTAGGCACAGTTGCGGATGAGGCTAATGGTTAACTTGATCAGCGAGAAGGCGGTGGCCGTGAACTCGGTGATTGATCGCTCAGGGATATTGAAGGCCCAGACGTTACGATCATCATGCCAGATTTGTCGAGTCAGGACGAGCTCCGCGCTCTGCCCTTTGACCGTCGAAACGGCTGTCTGGTTCTGAGCGGAGGCGTAAGCCTCGGACTCGAAACTCTTACATCGTAGCTCCCTGGAGCGCATTAAGCAACGTAATGCCATTCGAATCTGTAGCCAACTTTATCCGTCGAGTGTGATACCTGACCAAGCTCCTGGATTGACTGTCACGGTAGCCTCAGCATTTGAGATCGCAACAGCGGCCGACTCAGAGGTCGGTGGTGTTCCGTCTGCGCTCTGCAGCGGCAACGACTTCGGAATGTGTTGGTGCTGCGGTTGAGCGCACGCAGAAGAGGAGCACGGCGCACTGCTAATCGGAGTACTTTTCGAATGGGCTTATCAGCAACGTTCACCAAGGCTCCTTCAGGGCGACCGCTCCGCTGCTTGGCCTGGGGCCGCGGCCGAGGGGTTGGCGGACTCCGGTGAGGGGCCACTTGGGTGGTTCCTGATTCGGTGGTGTGTGGCGGAAGAGTTTGTGGAGGAGCGAGGAGAACAGGTTGGCGAGCCAGGGCTCTTTCTCTTCGTGCTGGTGGCGGCGGAGGATTTCGGCGGCGACCTCTTTGGAGGGGTCGGGATCGCCGGGGGCGATCAGTTCGGTGAAGGGACGCATGGCAACCTCCCGAAACAGCGACTTGGTGCAGATCGGATGGACGTCAGCCGCTGGGGAAGCTTCCCTTTTAGGTGAAACTTATGCGCCGAAGCTTCCCGGCCTTCAGTATACTGGCTTCATGTCGATTGTGCGCAACATCGCTGGCATTGCCAAGGGCATGAGCATCACCTTACGGGAGATGGTGCAGCCGACCGAGGTGGAGAATTATCCCGACGGCAAGGGGCCGTTGCGGGGAGCGGTTTTTGAGGACCGTTTTCGCGGCGCGCACGTGCTGCAGCGGGATGAGAATGGGCTGGAGAAGTGTGTCGCCTGCTTCCTGTGCGCGGCGGCCTGCCCGTCGAACTGCATTTATATCGAGGCGGCGGAGAACACCGAAGAGGCCCGCATCTCGAGCTCGGAGCGGTACGCCAAGGTTTACAACATCGATTACAACCGGTGCATTTTTTGCGGTTATTGCGTGGAGGCGTGCCCGACGGACGCGATTACACATGGCCACGGTTTTGAGCTGGCGACGCTGAACGCGACCAATCTGATCATGCGCAAGGAAGATATGCTGTCGCCCACGTTCGCCATGCCGGGCAGCATCGCGGTGCATTCGGGCTCGGTGAAGTAGTTGCGATAAACAGAACCGGAGCGAATGGGCGCTGGGTGGGTTGGCCACATCGGCGCCTTTTTCATTTGCCGGAGAGAGATTGAAAGGGAACCTCGCTTTAATTCGTTATGCTGAATTCTCTTATGCAAGCTAGTCCAGATATATTAACTGCGCGGCAGCGTGCCGCCGCTGCGCGGCGCATCGTGATCAAGCTGGGCACCAACGTGATCATTCGCGATGACGGTGCTCCGGCTGTGGGGCTGATTCATGGCTTGGTGGAGTCAGCGATCAATCTGCGGCGGGAGGGTCGAGAGGTCATCTTTGTGTCTTCGGGAGCGATTGCGCTGGGGGTGCGACGGTTGAGCATGGGTGAGTCGCCGACGGGGCTCGCGCTGAAGCAGGCTTGCGCGGCGGTGGGGCAGAGCCAGTTGATGGCTCTTTACGATAGCGGATTTCAGCACTTTGGTGTGGCGACGGCGCAGATACTGCTTACTGAAGATGATTTTGTCGATGCGGTGCGATATTCCAATCTGCGCGCGACGCTGGAGACGCTGCTGACGCTGGGGATTGTTCCCGTGATTAACGAGAACGATACGGTTTCGACGATTGAGTTGGAGAGCCCTGGAGACCGTAGTGCTGCGCGCGAGGCTGAGCATGCGAGTGACCGGATGTTTGGCGACAATGACAAGCTTTCCGCGCTGGTGATGACGAAGGTCGATGCGGACTTGCTGATCCTGCTTTCCGATGTTGGCGGATTGTATACGGGGCATCCGAATGATCCGACTGCGGAATTGATTCCTGAGGTGCATGCGATTACTCCGGAGCTGATGGCGGCTGCGGGCAGCGCGAATGGGCGTGGTCGCGGGGGGATGTTGACCAAAGTTGAGGCTGCTCGAATCGTGATGGATATTGGAAAGGTCGCGGTGATTGCCAGCGGGCGGATTCCGGGCATGGTAGAGCGGGTTTGCGCTGGTGAGGATGCTGGGACTGTCTTTGCGAAAGGAGTGCACACATGAGCGCGGCGATCGCTGAGGTCGTGGCGGCTGGCAATGTGAGCGAGCTTGCGCTGGCGGCGAAGCGGGCGGGGCGAAAGCTTGCTTCGCTCTCGACGGACAAAAAGAATCAGATACTGTTACGGATTGCCGAGTCGCTAGAGCGGCATGCGGCGGAGGTGCTTGCTGCGAATGCTCAAGATGCGGCTGAGGCAGCGAAAGTTGTTGATCGTGGCGAGATGTCGAAGGCTTTGTATCAGCGGCTATTACTTTCTCCGGACAAGTACCGGGCAATGATTGACGGCGTGAGAGCGGTGGCGAAGCTGAATGATCCGGCGGGACAGGTTTTGCTGCGGACGCTGCTCGATGACGGGTTGGTGCTGGAAAAAGTGAGCGTGCCGCTTGGGCTGCTGGCGGTTGTCTTTGAGGCGCGTCCGGACGCGATTACGCAGATCAGCGCGCTTGCGATCAAGTCCGGCAACGCGGTGATCCTGAAAGGCGGAAAGGAAGTCGAGCGAACGATGCGCGCGGTGCTGGAGGCGATCCACGCTGTTCTGCGCGATTCGGGAGTGGTCGAAGAAGCAGCGGTTACTGGGGTCTATGGGCGCGCTCCAGTGGAGGAGTTGTTGAAGCTGGATGGTGTGGTAGACCTGGTGATTCCGCGTGGGTCGAATGCGCTGGTGCAGCATATTCAGAAGAACACGAATATCCCGGTGCTGGGCCATGCCGACGGAGTTTGCCATGTTTATATCGACTCGGCTGCAGATGTGGAGATGGCGATTGCGATTGCCGTCGATAGCAAGGTGCAGTATCCGGCGGTTTGTAATGCGGTGGAGACGATTCTTGTTCATCGAGGGATTGCCGGATCGGTCCTGCCGGCGCTGGCCGAGGCTTTTGAGGCCAATCAAGTGAAAGTGCGGGGCGATGAGCGCACGCGGGAATTGGTGCCGCGGGCGTTCGGTTGATTTAGTGGGCGACGATGAGTGGCATACGGAGTATTCCGATTTAATCGTGGCGATTCGCGTTGTAGACGACCTCGATGCGGCCCTAGAGCACATCGAGCGTTTTGGTTCGCATCACACGGATGCGATTGTGACCGGTGATGCAGTCGCAGCGAAGCGGTTTATGGACGAAGTGGATTCGGCGAACGTGCTGCATAACTGCTCGACTCGTTTTTCGGATGGGTTTCGTTATGGATTTGGGTCGGAAGTTGGGATCAGCACGAGCAAGCTGCATGCGCGGGGGCCGGTGGGGCTTGAGGGTTTGGTGACGTACAAATATCAGGCTGAGCGGGAATGGGCAGGTTGTGAAGAACTATGCCGGTAAGGACGCGCGGTCTTTTAAGCATGTGTATCTAGGGACTAGGGACGTAGGGACTAGGGACTAGGGACTAGGGAAGGCGAAGTCGGATCATGCTAGCACATTTCACACGTGGTGGCTTAGGGAGAGGACGTTGCCGTCGGGGTCTTTGAACCAGGCTACCTGATCCCCGGAGGGTGAGTCCCAGACGCCGAGTTCCTGGTCGGGGACGAAGCTGTATTTTTCGGTAACGACGTCCCGGCTCTTCAACCACAGGGCTGCCGCTCGGACATCGTCCACCTCCCAACCGAGAACTGTGCCCTGGGCGGGTTGGAAATTCTCCTCTTTGGTGATGCGGATCATGGTTTCGCCGGCGCGCAGCGCGAGAGCGAACTGATCGAGGCTGACAAACTTGAAGCCGAGCTTGCCCTCGTAAAAGGCGCGGGCTTTTTCGTAGTCGGTGGTGTGCAGAAATCCGACGATCTTGCTGGTAGCTAACATGACGGCCCTCTGCGGTTGATTCTCTATTGGTATCGCCCGGGCGCGCGCAGCGTTACTTATCCGGTGTGCCGGTAAAGTCGCCGTCGACGCTGAATGCGTCGATGACAATGGTGCCGGCGAACTTCGCGCCCGTAGAATCCAACGCGCCGCTGTACTTTGCGGTGTAGGCGGTGCCTTCGTAGTCGGAGTCGTATTGGAACTTGATGGTCTTGCCGTCGACTTTACCGGTCATCGGTTTGTCGCCTTTTTCGGTCATGCAGCTGCCGGTCAGGTCCGTGTCTTTCTGAGTGAAGTCGCAGGTGGCGTCGCTTTCATTGCCCTGGACGTTGATGTGGATCTTCCACTTGCCGCTGATTTTGGCAGTATCGTCGGCGAGCGCGGTAGCGGCGGTGGAGGCGAGCAGGAGCGAGAGAAGCAGTGCTTTCATGGATGGCCCTTCAAGGAGACTGGATGGCGTCGAGTGCTATCCGTGAACGATAGGTGGCTTTTCGGGCCTCTGTCAACTGCGCTCCCGACCCGGCGAAGCTGCAGCGAGGAAGGCGAGGAACGGTTCTCCCATAGCGAGTTGCACGTCGGGTGTTGGTGGAAGGTCCGCGCTATGAATGTTTGGGGTTGATTTGAACGGTCGGGCGGGTAGCTCTGCCTTTGGGTGCGGGGTGACCGCGCCCGATTGCGAAGTGCGTCAATACAAGAAGGGAATCAGCCTGGGAGTTCTCTGCGCGTATTCGTCGAAGGCTTTGCCATATCTCCGATGCAGGTGGGCATCGACCGCGGGAATGTTCACGAAGACGAAGCCGGCTAAGGTGATTGCCGGGATGATGGCGGTCCACCAGACTCCGGTGATCAGGCAGAGGCCAGCGTAGGCTACGAGGTCACCGAAGTAGTTTGGGTGGCGGGTGAGGCGGAATGGCCCCTGGGTGTAGAGTATCCCGCGATGCTCCTGCTGCTTCCAGATGTGGCGGGCGTATTCGGAATAGGAATTCAGCCAGGAGCCTGTGCAGAAGAGGGTTAGTCCGATGAAGCCGAAGATGCCGAACGGGGCTGGGTTTGTTCCGGCGGCGACTGCCATTACTGAATCGATGCAGAGCAACCAGAAAGCGACGGCAGATGCTTCCTGCCAGCGGATTCCTCGCTTCAGGAAGAGGAACCAGGTGAAGAGCAGTCTGATGTAGTAGATGGTGAGGGCCGCTGCTATTAGGGCGTTGCGCATGGGAGCGTGTGAGTGCCATGACATTCCAAAGTGGCCACTCATCGTTTCGAGGCCGCCTGCAAAGAGCAGCCACCAGATGAGCGCTAGCCATAGGAGAGCGGATCCCGCGAGAGTGACGCGTTGAGGGATTGAGGCTTCGTGGAGTTCGTAGGTGGCCTGCATGGAATTTGGCCCAGGCGTGGATGGCCTCTCCACTACAATTGGATGCGCTTGATCTGCCTTAGGAGGATGCTGTTTCAGGGGCCTTAAGAGGCTTTTCGCATCTGAAGTCAAAGCTGAAGACGAGAGAATTATTTCCCGGCGAAACGCCCTGCCATCAGAGTTGCGACGTCGCGCTTTCCGTGGATGACGCCAAGTATCCGAAGTGCCTCGGAGTCGTAGGAATAGATGACCATGTATTGATAGACACGATAGATGAGAACTGCCAGTACAGTCAGGTCTTCGCGCTTGTGGCCGATTCCGGGATTCCGCGCGAGCATGGTAAACGAGGCGAGCAGCTTTTCACGAATCCGGTCTGCAATGGGCACGCTAGCTTCCTGAGCGAGGTAGCGCCAAATCTGTTTTAGGTCGTCGCGGGCCTCTGGGGCGACCACGACACGGATCACGTGGTTTGACGCTGGCTGAGCCAGGACTCACGGTCGCCGTTGAGCTGCCGTTTCAGCTCGTCTGGTGTAATTCCCTCTCCGCGGTCGAGCTGGGCGATGGAGCGCTTCAGTTTCTCATCCAGCCAGGCGAGCTCTTCTGGGGAGGGGCTGTCCCACATTCTATCTTCCGTCAGCGCAACGAGGAGGACCTGATCTACAGTCTCAAATGCGCCACTTTGCAGACGGCGTTCAATAATTCTTTCTATCTCCGGGTTGTCGATCGTGATGGCCATGACCTTTCCAGTGTAGAGCAGTCCGGGCTTTTTGTTGGGAAGAGCCAAGGGTTCAAGCCCTTCTGTACCTGCGGACGAAAGCCCGGCGGCCTGAAGGCAGACGAAGCCGCGCTACTACTTGGCGCTCGCTGGCGGCACAATACCGTTCATCCGCAGGTATTCCACCATTTGGCCGTAGTGATCGTTCCCATGGGCCGCTGCGAAAGCGGCAATCGTCACCCGGGTGCTGTATCCGTCGATCGGCTTGATGGCGACAAACGCATTTTCGGTCGTGATTGTCGCGATGGCCTTGTGCGCGTAGACGAACGATGCTTCGAGTGCGGCCACCGCTTCGTCCTTCGTCGTAATGGAGCCGATTGCCTTGACGTCGCGGTCGGGCTTGATGCCGCTCCAGCCGAAGAAAGAAATAGTTCGCCTGAGCCAGGTGCGTCACCTGTCCGACGAAGGTGCGCACGGTATCGAATTCCGTCTTCTGGCTCGGAGCAAAGATGGCTTGCGCCGGCGCGAAGCTGTACTTGTCGGCCGGCATGGCCTTCGCCGCGCCCACTACCTGCATCTCCATCAGAGAGAGCAATCCGTCCACCGCATTTGCGGGGTCTTCCTTTGTACCAATCGGCGGCGACGGCGGGGGGCCACTCATCTGCGCGCGCATCTGCACACCACCACTCACCAAAAGAGCACCTGCAAGAACCAGAGCACGAATACGCATTGTTCCCCCTCGATCAAAAGTTCGCTTGCGACGCGATCCTAGCGTACCAGACCTGCTATGGTGCCGCTTCCGCCGGATCGCCTTCGGCGATTGGATGTGTAGTTGGTCCATCCGCCCGAGCCTCGTGATCTGAGGCTGAGGTTGGCCACGGTATCTTTTACAGGGGAAGCGCGGAGCTTTAGCCCCGCGAGTAGAATTGCGGGAATGCGCGGCCTTTAGGCCTGGGCTCTCCTTTCATGCTTGCTCGATCGTCTCCTCAGGAGTTGCGGACGTTCTTTGTCACGTTTGTGACGGCGCAGCGTCGGTCCATCTTTCAGGTAGAGCGCAATGTCGATTTGTTTCTGGATGTCCTTCGCTCCGACCGGGAGAAGCGTCGGTATTGTCTTCATGCGTGGGTGGTGATGCGGGATCATGTCCATCTTCTCCTGACTCCCGCGGAAGATGTTCCTTTGGAAAAGGCAATTCAGTCATTAAGGGTGGGTTTTCTTTTCGGCTCAAGTCTGTTCGTGAGGTTTGGCAGCAAGGCTATACGGAGCATCGGATTCAGGATGCGGAGGATTTTGAGCGGCATGTTGAATATATTGTGCGGAATCCGGTTCGGGCGGGATTGGGTGTCGATTATGCGTGGTGTCATTTGAAGCGGCCGGAGCTGGTTGATCCGAGACCGGAGCAGTTTGTTAGGAGAACCCAGGGCTAAAGCCCCCTTTTAGGTTGGGCTGTTATTCGGTGGCCTAAAGGCCGCCGCTTCCACCGGATCGCCTTCGGCGATTTTGGAAAACTGCGCCGTCGCAAGACATCGCCTCTGCGAAAACAAATGCCTCAAGCAACATCAAGAGTGCTGACTTCTGACTTCGTCAACCGGCGAAGCTGGCAGTGGCGACAGTGTCTGCCGAAGGGATTGTTGACAAACGTTGAGCGAAAGAACCGCTCTCCACAACGGGGACATGACCATCCGCCGATCACCCAATTCAATGTAAACCATTGAACTGCGGTGGCCAGCATTGTTCCCATGCCTATGACGGCCAATACGCTTGTGATTCGATGATGGTGTTCTTGAAATGACGGTGGCAGTACGGCAATGCACAAAATAAAAATAGCGGTTCCTGCGGCAAACCAGCCTAGCCGCGTGAAATACCGACGGCGTTCGAAATAGTATGAACGCCATTGATCGACATAATATTCATCGTCTTTCGGCGGGTTGGTAATCTCCTCTAACATCGTGCAGACCTGATTATGTGGAAGTCCCATGGCGACGGCAAGCCCATTTACGCCCGAATTCGTGGGTTCGCGACGGTGTAGAGGATGTCGGTTAGTAGGTTTACCAGGACGTAGGTTAGGCCGACGGCGAGGATGCATCCTTGGACGAGCGCGTAGTCGCGGTTGGAGATGGCGGAGACGGTGAGGCGGCCGATTCCGGGCCAGCTGAAGATGGTTTCGGTGACGATGGCTCCGGCGAGGAGGGCTCCGAACTGGAGGCCGACGAGGGTGAGGACGGGGATGATGGCGTTGCGGAGGGCGTGTTTGTAGACGACGGTGCGCTCGGGCAGGCCTTTGGCGCGGGCGGTGCGGATGTAGTCCTGGCCGAGCTCTTCGAGCATGGCGGTGCGGACCATGCGGGTGAGGATGGCGGCGAGTGCTCCGCCGAGGGTGATGGCGGGGAGGACGAGATGGGCGAGCGCCGAGTAGCCGGAGCCGTCGGCGCCGGAGACGGGGAGCCATCCGAGCTTGATCGAGACGAGCAGCTGCATGATGGGGCCGAGGGCGAGAGCGGGGAAGGAGAGTCCGAGCAGGCTGACGAAGCCGAGGACTTTGTCTTGCCACTGGCCGCGATGGAGGGCGGCGGTGACTCCGGCGGGGATGGCGGCGAGCAGGGCGACGATGAGCGCGGCGATGGTGAGCTCGAGGGTGTAGGGATAGCGGGTGGCGACGAGGTGGGCGACGGTATCATTCAACCGTATTGAATGGCCGAAGTCGAGGCGCGCGACTCCGCGCCAGTAGTGGAGGTATTGCTGGCCGAGGGGGACGTCGAGGCCGTAGGCGTGGCGGAGGGCGGAGATGTCACCGGGGGCTGCTCCTTCGCCGAGCATTTGCTGGACGGGGTCTCCGGGGACGAGATGGATGAGGAGGAAGACAAGGGAGACGACGAGCCAGATGACTGGGATGGTGTAGGCGAGGCGGGTTAGTAGGGGACGAAGGGAGTGCATTTAGGTAAGGATACTGTGGTTCCTACGCCTAATCTCTTCGTAACAATCTCCACAGACCAACTTGATGTCAATGGCCTTCGTTAGTTCTTCGGTCCACTCCCCTCCGTTGTCGAGCCTGATCCGGTCGCACGATGCGCACCACGCGTCAGGGTGAGGAACGGCTTCGTCTTCAGAAATACGAAGCCGAGTTGCTCTCCGTTGAGCAATGCTTGCATACGAAGGCTTCTTCCCTGTTGGCCCCGTGAGTCGGGCAGTCGATTCGGTCGCTCATTCGACTGTGGTCTCGACTTCCTTTTCTTCTTTGGTGAGCTTGCGAGGTTCGCCTCGTTCGGAGAGGTCGTTGGGATCGATGTCTTCGATTTTCTCGATCATTACTTTGCTGATTCGTTTGCCGGCCATTTCGAGGACGGTGAGCTTGCGGCCTTCGAATTCTGTGGTTTCGCCTTCGCGGGGGATGCGGCCGAAGCGGGTTAGGAGGAAGCCGGCCAGGGTTTCGATGCCGCCTTCTTTGGGGAGCTTCCAGTGCATTTGGGTTTCTAAATCGCGGAGCTTGACGCTGCCGTCGAGGATCAATCCTCCTGACGCGGAGCGGAGGATGGCCTTTTCGGCGACGTCGAATTCGTCTTCGACCTCGCCGATGATCTGCTCGATGGCGTCTTCGACGGTGACGAGGCCGACGGTGGTGCCGAATTCGTCGACGACGATGGCGAGGTGGCGGCGGCGTTGCTGGAACTCCTGGAGGAGATCGAGGACGGGCTTGGTTTCGGGGACGACGAGGACTTCGCGCATGACCTGTTGCAGGCGGAGTTCGGTGAAGGGCGAGCCGGCGAAGCGGGTTTGCGCGGTGAGGCGGAAGTGCATGAGGCGGGAGATGTCTTTGGAGTAGACGAGGCCGATGATCTGTTCGGGGCCGCGGGCGGGATCGTAGACGGGGACGCGGGAGTGCTGCTCGTCGACGATGCGGGCGCTGGCTTCCTCGATGAGCATGTCGGCGGGGAGCGAGAAGATGCGCTGGCGCGGGATCATGATCTCGCGGGTGGGGATCTGGTTGAGCTCGACGGCGCGGTGGATGACGGCTTCCTGATACTCGGGGAGCATGCCCATGCGGCGGGCGGCGGTGGCGATGAGCTTGAGCTCTTCGGGGGAGTGGACGGTGCCTTCCTGCGACATCGGGGTGCGGAAGAGTTTGAGCACGACCCTGGCCGAGGTGTTCATGAAGTGGACGGCGGGGCGGGTGAGTTGGATGAAGAGGTCCATCGGGCCGGCGACGGCGATGGCGATTTGTTCGGCTTTGCGGAGGGCGAGGGATTTGGGGACGAGTTCGCCGAGCAGGACGTGGAGGTAGGTGATCAGGGCGAAGCCGAGGACGACGGAGACGATGGCGATGAGGTGGGCGTAGAGCTCCGCGTGGGGGATGGCCTGGAGCCAGCCTTTGAAGAGGCTGGCGACGACGGGCTCGCCGATCCAGCCGAGGGCGAGGCTGCAGAGGGTGACGCCGAACTGGACGGTGGGGAGGAATTCGTCGAGGTGCTCCTGGAGGCGGCGGACGGCGCGCGCTCCGAGGACGTTTTGGGCGATGAGCTGCTCGATGCGGGTTTCGCGGACGCTGACGAGGGCGAACTCGGCGGCGACGAAGAAGCCGTTGGCGAGGATGAGGAGCGCTACGGAGACGGCGCGAAAGAGGAGGAGGCCGGTCATTGGTTAGGGGCGTCCTGCACGGTGGGGGGCTGGGATGTGGGGAACGGCGCGAAAAGCTGGGTTTTCGCCATGTGTTGATGATAATTGATGCCGGCCCAAGGATCAGTGTGCGTATATACAAATCGGTATATACTGGAGGTGAGTTTGGAGTTTACGTGGGATGAAGCAAAGAACCGCAGGAATGTGGCAAAGCATGGCTTTAACTTTCAGACTGCCAAGCTGGTATTCGACGATCCTTACCACTTGCTGAAGCAGGATCGGGAAGTCGATGGAGAGGCGCGATGGCAAGCGATTGGGATGGTTGAAGGAGTTCACATTCTCTTTGTTGCCTTCGCGACCGATGATGATAGTGACAAGGTGCGAATCATCTCGGCGCGAAAGGCGAACTCGCAGGAGAGGCAGATATATGGGGAAAATGGGTAAAGACAAGATGGTGGTCTTCAAGCAAGAGCCGGGAGAAAAGCTGACTCGGAGTCAGCAAGAAGGAATCGCCGCTTTGGCGAAGATGAGTGACGAAGATATCGACTACTCAGACATTCCCGAGCAGACAGTGGAAATGTGGAGGAATGCTGTCCGAGGAAATCCGTTCTTCAGACCGGTGAAGAGGGCGGTCTCTTTGCGGCTGGATGCGGATGTGATTGCGTGGCTGAAGAAGGATGGCGCTGGGTATCAGACGCGGGCGAACAATATTCTGCGGGAGCGGATGTTGCGGGGTGATTGAGAATTCACGAAATCGCATTGTGAGGCGAGGGAACTCCGGCGGATGGGTCTGCGTATCCTAAGACCTAGAGGGTGCATGGGCGCGAGCCTTGCACGAATTGAAGAGCCCGGAGAGTTTTGTGGCGCAGCGCAAGAAAAAGTTCAACAAGTGGTTGTGGGGCGGCCTGATTGCGCTGCTGGTGGTTATTGTTGGCGCGGTGGGCTTTGTCGCCCACGGAAGCGGTACGAAGATCGATCCTAGCCGGCTGGCGAAGGTCACGCGAGGCGATATCGCCAAGAGCGTTGTGGCTACGGGGAAGATTCAGCCCATTACTAAGGTTGAACTGAAATCGAAGGCCAGCGGCATCGTGGAAAAACTTTACGTCGATATTAACCAGCATGTGACGAAGGGCCAGGTGCTGGCGCAGCTGGACCAGCAGGAAATTCTGGCGCAGGTGGCGGCGCAGAAGGCGCAGCTCGAGGCGGCTACGGCGAATGTGGGCACCTATCAAGCCAATGTTGCCGAGGACAAGGTGAACGCCGAAGCGCCGGACCTGCCGATGTATAAGAACACACTCAACCGCAACCTTCAGATGGAGAAAGAGGGAGTGGTTTCAGAGCAGGCGCTGGATGACGCCAACCGCAACTATCTTGCCGCGCTCAACAAGCGGGACACGGCGCGGGCCACGATCGCCGTCGACCAGGCCAAGCTGAAGCAGGCCGAAGCGCAGGTCGCACAAAGCCGGGCGACGCTGAACCAACTGGATGAACAGCTCAGTTACACGACCCTGGTCTCGCCGATGGATGGCGAGATTCTTTCGCGGGATGTGGAGCTTGGCGATGCGGTGAGCTCGATCCTGGTGCTGGGATCGACGGCGACGCTGGTGATGACGATCGGCGATACGCGGCAGGTTTATGTGCAGGGCAAGGTGGACGAGGCGGACATCGCCAACGTTTATATGGGGCAGCCGGCACGGATCAAGGTTGAGTCGTTTCGGGACCGGGTATTCAACGGCAAGGTGACGAAGATCGCTCCGTTAGGCGTGGAGAAGGACAACGTCACTACCTTTGAAGTGAGGGTCTCGATCGATAATCCGGGCGGAGAGCTTAAGGCGAATATGACCGCCAATGCGGAGATCCTCGTTGACGAGCATAAGAACACGCTGATGGTTCCTGAGCAGGCTTTGACTTATGACAACAAGAAGAACGCCTCGGTGAACGTGCCAGATCCGAAGGGCAAGGACGGTGTGCGCAGCGTCCCGGTGAAGGTGGGCATTGCCAACGGCAGCAATACCGAGATACTTTCAGGGCTGAAAGAAGGCGACACGGTAGTTCTGGCGGCGCAGTAGCTGAGCTCTTATTAGCCGCGTCTGTCTCGGAACATCTATTATTCTTTGCGAGATGAAGTTTTCGAGGAGCGTTTTTATGTACACACCTAAGTTCGTCAGTGCCGCTCTATTGTTGAGCGGAGTTCTTGTGGCTCCGGCCATGGCTTCGGCATCGGAGGCGACGTTCGATCGCACTCTGACTGCCTCCGGCAACGTGAATCTTTATGTGTCGACCGGATCGGGATATGTCCATATTTCGCCCGGCTCTGACAATCAGATCCACATCGTGGGCCATGTGAAGTCGAACAATAGCTGGTTCGGCGGTTCGGCTGACGATCGGGTGAAGCAGATTGCCGCCAACCCTCCCATCCAGCAGAGCGGAAACGAGGTTCATATCGGCAAGACGGATAACAATGACTGGTTCCGCAATATTTCGATCGATTATGAGATCACGACGCCGCGCGGCTCGAATGTGAATGCAGGGTCGGGCTCGGGAGATCTGCGGATCAATGGTGTTTCTGGAGGCCTTAAGGCGAGCACCGGATCAGGCAGCATCGAGGCGAACGGTATCGGTGGTGCCGTGGCTTTAGATACGGGTTCGGGTGACATCAAGGCGCAATTAAACAGTCCGAGCTCGACCAAGGCGCAGACCGGGAGCGGGAGCATTCGCATCGATGGCGTTGTGGGCGGTCTGAAGGCGGGCACCGGTTCGGGTGACATCGAAATTCAAGGGCAGCCGACTTCGGACTGGAAGCTGGAGACGGGTTCGGGCAGCGTGACTCTTGGGGTCGGCAATGCACATTTCAGCCTGGATGCTTCTACGGGCTCGGGGACGGTGCATAGCGATCCGCCGATCACGACACATGGCAGCCTGGAGAAGCACCATATTATGGGTGACATCAACGGCGGCGGACCGATGGTACGGGTTTCGACTGGCTCTGGGGACGTTCGGATCAAGTAGGTTTGTTGTTGCGTGAGAAAGGCCTCGCTATTTGCGAGGCCTTTTTGTTTGCAGCAGTATTGCTATTTCTTCTGCTTCTCCTCTTTGGGAGGTTTGGTCGTTTTTTGGGGCTTTGGTTTGGGCGGTGGCTGCGATCTGGAAGCCGATTGCTGGTTGTGATTGTAGGTTGTGGAGCTGTAGGGCTGGGGCTGATATTGGGCTCGGGTTGGGGTGGTCGCCATCCTGGCTTCGGTCGTTTGCGGGTGCGCGGGATTTGCTGCTGGGGTTGCTGGAGCATATCCGTGCGCTGTCACTAGAGTTGGACGGGCGACTGGGGCGTTCACATTTGTTCTGGAAGCGAGAAGTGATTGCTGAGGTGGGGCCGCCGACGGCGCGGAGTGGACGGGCGCTGCTGCCAGCTGCTGTTGCATGGCTGGAGTGAGGCGGACTTCTGAGTGTGCGACGGGACGTCCGGTGGCCATTGCGGTCTCGGGAATTGCTGTGACTCGAGCGCGATTTGCGTATTGAATGTTGGCCGTGTTGAGCTGATTGACGCTGCTCACCGTGCGCGTGTTGGCGATGAAGTTGTTGTAGTTATTCACGACGGCGGTGTTGTGGATGTAGGTGATATTGACGTTGGTGACGTTCACGCGTCGCGCGTAGTACGGGCTGGCGTGGTACCAGGGGACGAAGGGTTCGCCGACGCCGAGAGGGAACCATGCGGCGACTCCGACTCCGTAGCCGACGGTGACTCCTGGGCCGCCTACCCAGGCGACGAGGGCGGGCGAATAAACCGGTGCGATGGGGCGTGGGCCGGGGACCCATCCCCAGTGGCCACCGTAGAAGACCCAGCGGCCATAGTGGAATGGCGCGTAACCCCACGGGGCGGCGTCGATCCAGGTGTATCCCCAGGGAGCGACGTAGGCCCAATAGCCGACGCTATATGGGGTCCAGCCGGGGGCGACGGTGGTTGGGGTCCAGACCGGGCCGTAGTCTGGGGTGGACGCCCAGGCGCCGTTGGCGTCGAGATCGGTGGCGCCGGGGGTTTCGGGGTTCACGTACTGCGCCGATTGCGAGTTGAGGACGTCGTGGTCGCGGTCGATGCTCCATTGATCGAGCGCGTCGAAGGTGGGCAGGCTTATGTAGGCTAGCTGAAGTTGAGTGGTTCCATTCATCTGGACAGCTTGCCCAGCGTGAACCTGCTGGCTTGAGCCATCGGGGCCGTATATATCGACGGCGCCTGCGTTGACAACGGCATCGGAGCTTGGGGCGCTATTTCCGTTCGCGGCGGTTGCGTCAAAACGATAGTCGCCGGGCTGACTTATGACAGCCGCACCATTGGGCGTGTCTACCTCGACGGTGGCGCCGGAGTTGATGGAGTAGACGCGGACTCGGATCGAGCCGGCTGCCAGGCCGATTTGTTCGAGCTGATTGTTGAGGTTGGTGAGGGTGACGTCGGTGTTCTGCCAGAGGCGGACATCGGTGGTTCCAGCGCCAATCTCGGCCTGGGCCTGGGAGTCGCAGAAGAGCCGGTCGCCGCTGATCATCGGGTAGTTTTCGACTCCGGCGCTCCAGTCACTTGATCCGGAGGCCATGAAAGAGACGTTGCCCTGGATGTAGCCGATGCGGGCCACGAGTGCGGGCGGGTCCGCTTGTGGAGGCTGTGTCTGGTCCGTCGTTTGCGGCTGGGGCTGCTCCTGAGAGGGTATTGGGGACGAGGCCGGCTCTTGAGGGGCGGAATACTGGGCGAACGATGAGGCGGCGAGCGCGATTGGCAGGGCTGCGGCTATTGCCGCCAAGGTCGTTCTTCTAGCGATATTGTGCATGTTTCGTGTTCTCTCCCGGGCGCAAGACTCCCCATGTTCTTTATAGACCCGGATCTGCCAGAAATGATTTGGTCTTGAATCTGAGTGGTGCTAGCGGCGGTGGATAATCGTAGCCATGATCTGGGACCAATCTTATTTCCCCTTTGGGCTCGGCCTGGGGGCTTCAATGCTCATTGCGGCGATGCCGATTTTCACCCTGCTTTTGCTTCTGGGGGTGATGCGCAAGGCGGCGTGGGTCGCCGGGGCTCTGGGGATTGGGCGTGACGTTTGTGCTGGCGATTGCGTTCTATCGCATGCCGGCGGTCACGGCGGTGAGCGCGGCAGCCGATGGCGCGGCGTTTGGGCTGTTTCCGATCTCGTGGATTGTCTTTTGGGCGATTGCGCTATTTCGGGTGACCGAGGTTACGGGGAAGTTCGAGATCATCAAGGATTCGATTGCCAGGTTGACTGCCGACTCTCGAAGGCAGGCGTTGCTGATTGGCTTTGCCTTTGGGGCGTTTCTTGAGGGCGCGGCGGGGTTTGGAGCCCCAGTGGCGATTGCGGCGACGATGTTGACGGGGTTGGGATTTCCGCCGTTCCGGGCCGCGGTTATTTGTTTGTTGGCGAATACTGCGCCGGTAGCTTTTGGGTCAATTGGGATTCCGCTGGTGACGCTGGCCGGCACTACGGGTCTGCCGCTCGACAAACTGAGCGGAGCGGTCGGGCGACTTGTCGCTCCCGTATCGCTGCTGTTGCCGGCTTACATCATTGCAGCGACGTGGGGATTGGGCTCGGTGGCGGAGTTGTGGCTGCCGGTGACTCTCGCTGGTGTGACATTTGCCGGACTACAGTTTCTGGTGTCGAACTTTATTGGTCCGCAATTAACGGACATCATCTCCGCGGTGTCGGCGATGGCGGTGCTGGTCGTGTCGTTTCGATTCTGGCCAGCGAAGGGCGTGGCTACGCTTGAGTTTTCGCAGGAGCAGACAGAGCTTCAACAGGATGGCGGGGCACACAGCCTGGGCCGGATCGCCTACGCGTGGCTGCCGTATGTGCTGCTGGTTACGTGTGTGCTGCTTTGGGGATACAGGCCGGTGCAGAGCTTGCTGAACTCGGCGAGCGTGGCGGTTCCGTGGCCGCTGTTGCATGACATGGTGCGCAGGATGCCGCCGATAGTCGTGGCGCCGTCGCCCTATCACGCGATGTTTAATTTGAACTGGCTTTCGGCGGCGGGGACCTCGTGCATGGTGGCTACTTTGCTCTCGGCCATTTGTTTGCGGCTGAGTCTGCGGAGATTTATCCATTTGTTGATTGGGGTGACGCATCAGTTGTTGCTTCCCACAGTGACGGTTGCACTGGTGCTGGCGATTGCTTTCCTGATGAATTATTGCGGGGCGACGGCGACATTGGGGCTCGGCTTTGCGGCGGCTGGAGTTGCGTTTCCCTTCTGCAGCGCTCTGCTGGGGTGGCTGGGGGTGTTTCTGACCGGGTCCGACACCGCGTCGAATGCGCTCTTTGGCAATTTGCAGGTGGTGACGGCGGGAAGGCTGGGATTAGATCCGGTGTTGATGGCGGCGGCTAATTCAGCGGGCGGAGTGATGGGCAAGATGATCAGCCTGCAGACGATTGCCGTGGCCGCGGCGGCGACGGGGATTACTGTAGCCGATCAAGCGAGGTTGTTCCGGTTCACGCTGAAGCACAGCATTTTGCTGGTGAGCCTCGTTGGCTTGCTGGCGCTTCTGTATTCCTATGCGTAGGGAAGAGCCAGGGTGCAGTAGGTCGCCTGGCTGAGGGGTTGCCTCTGTTTGGGAGCGAGCTCCCCGTCGAACAGGGAATATCCGAGAGGGAGCAATAGCGCTGCACACTGCTGGGCGATCTCGTCACGACCCTCAAAGATCAGGGTGGGTTTTCGATTGCGGAGTAATTCCGCGCCGCCCTTGAGGACGAGAAGGTCGACCCCCTCTGCGTCTATCTTGATCAGATCAGGAGTTGGAATTTGAGTGGCGAGCCAGTCCAGGGTAATGGTTAAGACCCTCTGACTTTCACGGACACCACCCGCTTGGCTTGCGCCATAGCCTGACAGGAAATTGGATGCGCGGGCGCGACTGGCAATGTTGAAGGTCGCGAGGGACAAAGCATCGGAGACCGCGCATGGGACGACCTCAACCGGGGCCGCCCTGTTGTTTTCCAGACGCGACGATCGGCGCAACAAGCCCACCAGGTAGGTGTCGGGTTCGACGGAGAACACTTTGCCGGTTGGGCCGGCCAGGCCGGAGGCGGCGAAGGAGAAGAGTCCGAGATTGGCGCCGATGTCCCAAACTATGGCGCCAGGTTTGATCAGTTCTGCGGCGAGCCCCAGCAACGTTGGGTCCACGGACTCGATGTTGGAGCGCAGATAACGAAGGCCGCATTCGGGGCTTACATAAAATTGCGCGCCGCCGAGATGCCGGGGAAATGTGCGCCGGAAGACCTGCCCTCGTGACAGCCTCTCTGCAACGCGACGGGCAATGCCCATAAGCCTCCTGGCGGTCTGTTCTGAATATCTTCCTCATTCTAGCCCGCACTCCTTCGGGGTCCGCGACGGGGAGCGGCACACGAAAGTATTCGGGCCGGGGCGAGTCTCGAGGCTGCGGCGGTCATCCGATAGACTCGCTATATGGCCTACACTCCACACATCATTCCTGTCGAAACGGTGCGCCTGCTGGTTTTCGATCTCGATGGCACGTTGATTGATTCACGGCAGGACCTGGTGAATTCGGTGAACGCTATGCTGAATCACCTGGGGCGACCGCACCTGGCGGAGGACGTCATCGCCTCGCACATTGGCGATGGCGCGGGGATGCTGGTGCGCCGGTCTCTTGGCCATCCTGAGGACGAGGGCTATGTTGAGTCGGCGCTGACTTACTTTTTGGATTATTACCGCGTGCATAAGCTGGATTACACGAAGGTTTATCCGGGAGTGATGGAGTCGCTCGATGCGCTGCGCCTGGATGTGGATGGCAATGTGCGGAAGATGGCGGTGTTGACAAATAAGCCGGTGAATCCTTCGCGGGCGATCTGTGATGCCCTGGGGTTATCGCCTTATTTCTTCCAGATTTATGGCGGGAACAGCTTTGCGACGAAGAAGCCCGATCCGGAGGGTTTGAAGGCGTTGATACGGGAGGCGGGAGTCGATCCGTTCGAGACGTTGATGATCGGCGACTCGGAGATCGATGTGCAGACGGCGCGGAGCGCGGGGGCGTGGGCGCTGGGATGCAGATTCGGGCTGGCGCTGCTGGGGCTGGAAGCGGCAGAAGCGGATTGCCTGGTGGATTCGGCCCATGACTGGACTCAAGCCTTAGACGCTGCCAGAATAGAACAATAGGGTGAGAAACCCCTGAAAGATCGATTTATCTGGTTTGCACCGAGCGCGTTCGAGGCCCACGCGTCCATACAGTTGACAACTGGCAACTGAGAGTTTTCGCACAATCCGTCATTGATCGGCGATGGGTTGGCGGGCGCAGCATTCCACTGCGCAAATCGTTGCGACTTCAAACTATTTGCTTTGGGAGAACCTCGCGTGCTGTTTCGAGCCCTTATAGTTAGCGTTACCTGTCTTGCGATGATCCCGGCCTCTTATGCCGCTCCGTCGACCTCGGAGCCAGGCGGCGCGACCTTTGCTCCTGCGGTGCAGGGCAATGTGGCAGACACCACGGGCGCTTTGATTCCGGGTGCGCACGTGCAGTTGAGCACATTGCAAGGCAAGCTCGTAAAGGCCGCTGTCAGCGATACAGGCGGAAGTTTCAATCTTCCCGCGATACCGCCCGGAGACTACACGCTGACGGTCGCGCTGAGCGGTTTTCAGACTGTGACGCAGGCGGTCCACGTGGGCGCAAATGGCCTTCCTGCTCCGCTGCAGATCAAGCTCGCGGTCGCGCAGTCGGTGACCGAGGTGAAGGTGACGGCGGACTCGACCGACATCACCAGCCCTGACGCCAACGGCGATACCTCGGTGATGACCGCAGCCGATCTGAAGGCGCTGCCGGTTTTCGACAACGACTACGTGACGGCGATGAGCAGCTTTCTCGATTCGGGCGACACGGCGACGGCGGGCGCGGGACTGATGGTGGATGGGGTCGAGTCGAACCGGGTTACGGTTTCGGCTTCGGCGGTGAAGGAGATCCACATCAATGAAGACCCGTTTACGGCACGATACTATCGTCCCGGCCGAGGTCAGATGGAGATCATTACCAAGCCGGCGGCGGATGAATATCATGGCGAGTTCAACTTTCTCTTCCGCGATTCGGCGCTGAATGCGCAGAACGCCTTTGCGCCGAGCAAGCCGTATGAACAGCGGCGGATTTACGAAGGGAACGTCACCGGGCCGTTGGGGCATAGCAAGACGACCGGGTTTCTCTTCTCGTTTAATCGCGCCGAAGAAGACCTGAATGCGATTGTGAATGCGACCGTGTTGCCGACTGAGACGAATCCGAGCGGCGTTCTCAATGAGAATGTGGCGACGCCGACCCGCGACACGGAGTTTTCGATCCGCTTCGGGCACAAGTTCAGCGACTCGAACAATGCGTTTATTACTTACGCGTTTCAGGATTCGAACAACACCAATTCCAATGTTGGGAACCAGACGCTGGCCGAGGCAGGGGTCGACACGGAGTATCGCGAGAATGACCTTATCCTGCATGACGATCTGGTACTGGCCCCAAACAAGCTCAATCAGGCCTCGCTCGTGCTTGAGAATGTTTACAATCCGACCACCGATGTGGCCGAGGGGCCAAAGATCAGTGTGCAGGGAAACTTTCTTGGCGGCAGCGCGCAGTCTGACCAGCTGAACACCGAGTACAACGCACGCCTTAGCGACATGGTCACCTGGACGGTGGGGCCGCATTCTTTCAAGTTCGGCGTCAACGTGCCGCACTTCAGCCGCCGGGTGATGGACGACCGCACAAACGAGGATGGCACTTACGTTTTCGGCCCAACTTACGCGGCCGACGGCGTAACCGTCATTGCGACCGCGCTGCAGAACTACCAAAACAATATTCCCTTCACCTATTCGCTGAACCAGGGGCAGGTGAGGTTTGTCTACCACCAGCAGGAGGTGGGGGGATTTTTTCAGGACCAGATCAAGCTGAAGCCGACGCTGTCCATCACTCCGGGGCTGAGGTACGACTGGCAGAATGCGTTGGCGGACGACAGGAACAATTTCTCTCCGCGCTTCTCATTCGCTTGGGCGGTCGATCCGAAGACGAAGACGGTCTTGCGTGGCGGGGGCGGTATTTATTTTGATCGAGTCGGAAGCAGCCCGATCCTCGATCTGGCGCGCTACCAGGATGCGAAACGTCGTGCGCTGTCGATTTCCGCCAACCAGGAGCCGCTCTGCTACCCGATCGAGAACTGCCTCGACCCGGACACGCTGTCGCCCTCGCTCGCCGAGTATGCTTCGGGAATTCGCACGCCGTATCGCTTCGACTATGGGCTTTCGCTGGAACGCCAGATTGGCGAGAAGGCGACGATCACGATTGGCGGCCGTGGGCAACACGGCGTAGGCCTCTTCCGCTCCATCGATATCAACGCGCCGACAGAAGCTTCCGATTACACGGAGCGGCCGAATCCGAATTATGCGCGGATACGGCAGATTCAGTCTGAGGGCGCGCAGGATGGAGACGCGCTGGACATTAACTATCGCGGGCGATTCAATCGCTGGTTCAACGCCTTTGCCTGGTATACGTGGAGCCACTACGAAAACAACACCAGCGGCATCTATTTCTACCCTGAGAACCAGCAGGACCCGGAGGCGGAGTGGGGCCGCGCCGACTGGCAATCGGGCCAGCGCTTTGGGATTTATGGCGAGATCAACGGAGAACATCTTTTGAATCTTGGATTCGGAATCTTTGCCCATGCTGGCAACCCATATACGATCACCACCGGGGCTGATCCGTATGGGGACAGCCTCTATAACGCACGGCCGGATGGCATTGCGCGCAATAGTGAGATCGGGCCGGATTACTCCGACCTGGATCTGCGCTGGGGCTACGATTTCAAGCTGGAGCCGCGCGAGGCGGACAAGAGCCCGACGCTGGGCGTCTCGGCTTCGGCGTTCAATGTATTGAATGAGGTCAACGGCTCGTATATCGATTCGGTGCAGGGGTCGGAGGACTTTAACCAGGTGATTGCGGCTTACTCGGCGCGGCGGATTCAGCTGGCGATGCGGTTTACCTTCTAGAACTTTTCTCTTGAAATTTCCGTGGCGGGAGAAGGTGGATGTTTACGCCAGGGAAATATATCTTCTTCGCAACTCGCGAGTCTCCATTCATCTGGTTGGCGATCGAGGCAGCTGCTGCGCCTTGATCGCGGTTGCGCGCTTCCACTTGACATTCAAGTGAATAGGATGTTCACTTGAATACCAAGTGAAGAAAATGCAAGCCAATATCCTCCAAGGCACACTCGACCTCATGATCCTCCGCACCCTCGCCACGATGGGGCCGCAGCATGCGTATGGCATCGCCAACCGGCTTCAGCAGGTCTCTGAGGACGCGCTGAATCTCAACCAGGGAACCATCTATCCGGCGCTGGTGCGGCTGGAGCAGCATGGCTGGACGCGCGCCTCGTGGGGCAGGACAGAGAACAACCGCGAAGCGAAGTACTATGCGGTCACGAAGGCGGGATTGAAGGCTCTGGAAGAAGAGACGGTGCGTTGGCGCCAGATGTCGGGCATGGTTGAGAAGCTGTTGGCAGAGGAGCAATAGCCATGTCGCGTTCGAGACGAGTCCTGTCCAGGTTCCGCGGTCTTTTCCGCAACAATCGTGCGGAAGAAGAGCTTGCCCGCGAGGTTGCGTCGCATCTTGCTCTGCTGGCCGATGATTTTGAACGACGTGGCATGCCGCCTGAAGAGGCTCGGCTGGCCGCGAAGCGCGCCTATGGCGGCGTGGAACAGGCAAAGCAGGCGCATCGCGACGAGCGTTCCCTGCTCTGGATCGAGCAGACGATTCAGGACCTGCGCTACGCGCTGCGGATGCTGGCGAAGTCGCCGGGTTTTGCCGCGGTTGCAATTCTCACGCTGGCGCTCGGTATCGGCGCCAATACAGCTATCTTCAGCGTCATCGATGCGGTGATGTTCCGGTCGCTGCCCGCGGCAGATCCGCAGCGCCTGGTGATCTTCGGCTGGAGCTCGCATCAAGAACCGAAGATGCGTTCGCGGAGCGACTACGGGGATTGCGACGACAAGGACCATTCGAAGAATTGCTCGTTTCCCGTACCGTTTTATGAGGCCGTGCGGAGCCACACGAAGACGCTTGCCGGGGTGACGGCGTTTGCGGGGCCGCTGGATGTGGATTTCAGCGGGAACGGGCCGGCGAGTATCGCGCAAGGCGAGTACGTCTCGGGCGATTACTTCGCGACCGTAGGCGCGAAGACGATCGTGGGCCGGCCGCTGCGGGCTGCCGACGATACGCTCACGGCGCCGCCGGCGATTGTGCTGGATTACGGCTATTGGCAGCGCGCCTTTGGTGGCGACCCCTCGGCTGTGGGTCGCACGATCCGGCTCAACAACGTGGAGGCGGCCATCGTCGGTGTCGCGGAGCCGAGCTTCACTGGCCTGACGCCGGGCAAGAGCCAGGACTTCTTTATGCCCCTGTCGCTGGTGAGGAGCGTGTCAAGCGAATGGTGGGGGCCGGAGAACCGGCTCGCTGATTCAACAAACTGGTGGGTCGTTGTGGCGGGCCGCCTTAAGCCGGGGGTTTCGATCGAGCAGGCGCAGGCTGAGACAGCGACGCTCTTCCAGGCGGAAGTGATGCACGCCGCCAAACCGGTCTTCAGCCAGGACGATGTGCCCGCTCTGCGGCTTTTGCCGGCACGAGAGGCATTGAATGGAGAGAGCAGCGAGATTGCCGCCATGCTCGAACTCATCATGGCGGCGGTGGGCTTTGTCCTACTCATTGCCTGCGCCAATGTAGCCGGCTTGATTCTGGCACGCTCTGCCAATCGACAGAAGGAACTGGCGCTGCGCCAGGCGCTGGGCGCCGGGCGCGCGCGGATTGCGCGCCAACTTCTGACGGAGAGCCTGGTGCTGGCAACCACGGGCGGCGCGCTCGGCATTCTGGTTGCTGTGTGGGGCGTGCATGCGCTAACCAGATTGATCTCCGGCGGCCTCGAACAGCCCTTCCCGTTTGTCATTGCTCCGGACTGGCGAGTGCTGGCGTTCACCAGCGGAGCTACGCTCATCACGGGCATCCTGTGCGGTCTCGCGCCCAGCTTCCACAGCGCGCGCGCCGACCTCACACCGTCGCTTAGAGAGAATGCGTCGTCTATTCCCGGGGGCCAATCGCAGGGCCGCTCCCGTGTTCGGTTAGGTGACGCGCTGGTTGTGGCGCAGGTGGCGCTCTCGGTGGTTGTGCTGGTCGGCGCGGGCCTGCTGGCGCGCACGCTGCATAAGCTGCAGACGCTCGACCCGGGCTTCGATACTCACAATGTCCTGCTCTTTGGCATCGATCCCGGCCTTGCCGGGTACAACGATCACCAAACGGCGCAACTTTACCGCCAGTTGCAGGAGCAGCTTGAAGCGTTGCCAGGCGTCGTGTCAGCGAGTTATTCGGGGCACGCGCTCTTAAGTCAAAGCTGGTCTGCCAGCGATGTGCACCTGGACGGTGCACCTTCCAAGTCGAATGCGAATACCGCTGTGCTTCGAGTAGGGCTGGATTTCTTCCAGACGATGCGCATTCCCGTGCTTGCAGGTCGCGGGTTTACGGGCGCCGACTTCGCCTCGGCGGAGGAGACGAATGCCGTGGTGACCGCGGCAGCGAAGGCTGCGGTATCCGGCAATCCAGCAAATTCCGCGAAGCCAAGGACCGAGCCACAGGCGGCTTCGATGCCGGTTCTCGTCAATCAGGCTTTTGCGAGGAAGTACTTCCCCAACCAGAATCCCGTGGGCCGGCATATAGGCGATGCGCAAGAGGATGAGCCGGCAACGGGACCGCAGCCCGGGTATCTGATCGTCGGCATTGCCGGCGATACCAAATACGCCCGATTGCGGAGAGAGATCGCGCCCACGATGTTCGTGCCCCTGGTGGGCAATAGCGCCCATTTCGAATTGCGTACCGCCGGCGACCCTACGGCATTGGTGCAACAAGTGCGCAGCATCGTTGCACACGCGGACAGCAACCTGCCTCTCTTCCATGTGCGAACGCAGACGCAGCAGATCGAGCAGACGCTCTACCAGGAGCGGCTTATGTCGCGGTTATCGAGCTTCTTTGCGCTCCTGGCTCTGATACTGGCATGCATCGGTTTGTATGGATTGCTCTCGTATGAGGTGACGCGGCGTACCCGCGAATTGGGCATTCGCATGGCCCTGGGCGCGCAAAGACGCGAACTGATGCGGCTTGTGGTGCGGCGTGGATTGTTGCTGGCGCTCGCCGGCGCAGTCCTCGGGATTGGCACGGCGATGGCGGCGACGCGGCTCATGGCGACGATGCTTTACGAGGTGCGGCCTTACGATCCTGTCACATTTGCGGGGGTTGGTATGCTGCTTGTGCTGGTGGCGCTAGCGGCGTGTTGGATCCCCGCGCGGCGAGCTGTGCGCATCGATCCAATGGTCGCGCTGCGCTACGAATAGGTCAGTGCTCCGGCCGAGATTCCTGAGCTTGGTTTAGTTATTGCGGCCGCGGTGGAGGGCTTCGGCGCAGGCCTCATTCCAGGCGGCTTATCGTCCGGCTAGTCCAGCCTGGGATTCGTTATCTTGTTGGCGTCGGGAGTGCCTTTGCCATGTCAGCGTTCACCTGTGCATCGGGCAGGCCACATTTGCCGTTTGAGCAGCAGAGACCTCTCCTCGTCGAACAACTGGATTGGGACATCCTGTTTGCTTGACTCCAATTAGCAATCACAAGAGTCTTGCGAAGATTGCTCTAAAAGAGACCGGCAGGATAAACAGTATCTGGTCCTAGCGCAGCACTCACCAGATGACCACTGATTAGGTCAACCGGTTTCGTCACAGAGTTGCCCTTCGAATCTGTACCGAACCAAAAGAATGCGTTATATGGGCCGGTCGACTTCCCTTGGAATGTTGCGTTCACGGTGTATGCAACATAGCGAGAAAATGAGAGGGGAGCATTGGTGTCAAGCGAAACCTTCACTTTGGGATCGTTCGTCAGCGCGATGACCTCGGCAACCGTCTTCGTGAAGATCGCAAGATCAGAACTGTAAACTTCGTTCTGGGCCGTCCACCTCACATTCACAATTGAACTCCACGATGACCCGTTGCCACCATCGTCAAAACTACTGTGGCTGAACGCACCAACCAAGGTTGAAGTGCTCCGCGACGGTGGCGAAACGAAATCACCATAAGGCTTGTTGGCGATGCTTGCGATGGTTCCAGTTTGAAAGTCGGAGAGTTCGAAGGTGGGAACAGCGTTTGCGATCTTGGCATCGAGGGCCGCTTGGGTGATGGGATTGGGCTGCCGTGTTATTTCGCTAAAGGCAGCTTGCTCTACCGGAGAGATGCTGGCGAGAAAGCTCACCATCGCGTAGGTGTCCTTCACTACCTCTTCATCCTGGGTGGCCTGGGGGGATTGCGCGGTGAGAGTGAGAGGGAAAAGCAGTGCGGCCAGACATGAAAGTATCAGCTTCATGGTTGGGTTCCCCTGTTTGGATTCCAAGTAGGAAGCAGCCCCGTACCCGCTAGTGGCCCGCCAGCCTGGGTGCCATCACTGTATACCCCGAAAATCAAAAATGGGACTACAAAAAATGCCTTTTGTAATTCGAGGGGATTACGTCGGTGCAGGCCTCGTTCCATGCGGTTTGTCGTCCGGCCAGCCCTGTGGCGTCAAGATATTCCAGGTCGATGGCCATGCCGCTGGAAAGCCGCGACGGCTTCAGGGCGCCGTGGAAGACACAGGCGGCATGCACGGCGGCGAGCGGCGAGAATCCGGGTCGTGGAAGGCCAGTTTGAGAGCCGGTATCAGGATTGGAAGAGCCAATACCGGGTGCGGCGCGAGGCTCAAGGTGCCAAGCCACGGCTTCAACGACGCCATCGGACAGCCCCCACAGCCCGAGCAGATAGGCGCCGATCTGGGCGTGATTGCATCCGAGAACTTCCTCTTCGGCCTCGATAAGGTTGATGCCAGCCTGCGAGACCATGTCGAGCGCCATTTTGTACTCCTGCCCAAGGCACGAGGCGAGCACGAGTTTGCCGCAGTTGTGAAGCAGCCCGGCAGTTGAGGCGTCGTCGATCGAAAGCGGCGAGGCGTTCTCGAACTTGGCGATGGCGCGCGCACAGACGCTTGCCCCAAAGCTGTGTTCCCACAACCAGGCGATCTCTTCGGTATCCAAAAGAGTAGTCGTGAATTCGGAGAAAACATGGGTCGATAGCACCAGGGATTTCAACATGTCGAGCCCGAGCAGATTCAAAGCGTGAAGCGTGTTCGATACCGGGGTGCGCAGGCCGAAAAAAGCCGAGTTGACCAGTTGCAGGCACTTGGCGGCCATGCCCATATCCGCGGCGATGAGGGCGGCAAGCTTGTTCAACTGGGGCTCGGCCGAGGAGAGCTCCGTCAGCATTTCTCGATAGGAAGCGGGCAGGCTCGGAATCGTCTTCAGTTGGCTGACGACCCGGGTGACGCTGGCCGTCTGCAACTCGTTGCGAAGGGCGATGGCATGGTTGATGGTGTCTTTGAGCATCCTGGCATCGCACGGCTTGGAGATGTACTGATGCGTTGAGCCGATGGCGCTCATGATGGTTTCGCGATCGCATTGGCCGGAGAGAGCGACGCGGACGGTATGGGGCGAGCGGAGCCTGACCTCGTTCAATAGTTCAGCGCCATTCATGCCGGGCATGCGCATATCGGTGACGATCACATCGCAGGGACGCTTGGCAATCGCTTCGAGGGCCTCGACGCCTCCGCCGGCGAACTGCATTGTCCACTCATCCTGCATGGAGCGCAGGCTGCGTTCGAGTCCGCGGAGGACCATAGGTTCGTCGTCGACCATCAGCAAATGTTTCGACATTTAGGCTGCCGCCTTCGGAATATCGACTTCGGGTTTGACGGGGAGCCGGATGAAGAAGGTCGTTCCCTTGCCGGTTTCGCTTTCGAACCGGATGTCTCCGCCATGTTGTTGAACGATGATGCGGGTCAGGAAAAGGCCCTGGCCGGTTCCCTTGCCGAGCGGCTTTGTGGTGAAGAGAGGATCGAAGACCCGCGGGCGGATGGCTTCTGGAATTCCGACTCCAGAATCTTTGAAACGCAGCGTGACCCAGCCATCGGCATACTGGGTCTCAATGCGAATCGTGCCCAGGCCGGCGCCCCCATCGCCAATCGAGTCGGCGATGGCGTGGGCGGCGTTGACGATTAGGTTGAGCGTGACCTGGTTGATCTGATCGAGGCGGCAGGGAACCAGGGGCAGGTCCCGCTCGAGGGAGGTCTCGATACGGGCGACGTACTTCCAGGCGTTGCGGCAGAAAGCGATGGTGTTTTCGATCGCATGATTGAGATCGCAGAGGGCGCTGTGGGCCCCGGCGGGGTGGGCAAACTCGTTCACCGCGCCGACGATTTTAGCGACCTGCCGGGCACCCTCGAAGGTTTCGTCGATGGCCCGGGGAATCTCATTGGCGAGATAGTCGACGTCGGCGCCGGCAAAGCATTTTTCCAGGTCATCGCAACTCCGGGTGGAGAGTGTGCCGGTGCGCCATTCGTCGTGGACCCGCGCAGCCGCGGTGACGATCGGGCCGATCACCGACCAGGACTCGCGCAGGAAGACCATGTTGTCACTGACATACTGGATCGGAGTATTGATCTCGTGTGCAATGCCGGCGGCCAGTTGCCCGATGACCTCCAACTTTTGCGTTTGGCTGATCTGCTCATCCAGAATCATTTGCTGCGCCATAGCGGCTACCTGCTCAGGGTAAAGGTTTGGACGGTCTCGGCGTCGACGCTTACGCTGTAACTAAATCCATCGGCAGAGGAAGGTGGTTTCGACAGACAGCGGTCGATGGTCTTCAACAGCAGGTCGCCGCTGACGGGCTTTTGCAGGAACGCGGCGGCGCCGGAGCGGATCGAGCGGGTCTCGTTCGCATTGCGATCACGCCCGGACAAGACAATGATGGGAATGGTGGAGAGTTCGGGGATCAGCCTGAGGCGGTCCATCACCACAAAACCATCGCCAGCGGGGAGCCCGAGGTCGAGCAGGATGAGATCGGGATGATGCAGGCGGGCCTGAGTGATGCTGGCTACGGCGTCGGGGGCGTAGTGAGTTTCGTAATTGCTGGCGCTCAGCCTGCGCCGAATGCCGTGATAGACGTTAAGGTCGTCTTCGACCAGCAAGATAGTTCTTCCGCCCATGAGTTCTCCGCCGAGTACCGCACTATTGACGAGGAAGTTAAGCATTCCTTACCGGGTGCATCGGCAGGATTCTGGGGGAATTCAGTTTTGAAGGGTTTGAACAGAACCGCGCGGCGTTGGCGGCCGCTGCCGGGCGCGCTTGGTTGCCCCTCAGGCAGTCATATGCATTGAATCAACATGAGTTGCATGCTGCTGCTGCCAAAGTACCTCGGTCTGTACCCCTATATTTCCGTGGCTAAGACCGCATCACTTTGGACCATCTCGACCCTCAACTTGAGGAGCTTGACCTCCGACTCTATTGAGTTCAAGAATTCCCTGATCAGCGAATGAACCTGGACGACAGAGGTCGAGACCACGTGGATCAATTAATCTCCGCCTGCCTAAATTGTGATTCCGCCGTGAAAGACCGAAATCAAATCGCAACATTAACGCACTACTGAGAACCAGAATGCATCGGAAAGAATTCTGACAGCACTAGACCACCGGCAATTTGCTCCGCAATTGTCGGTCGTTAGGCGAGCGGGCGATCCAGCGTCAAGCGAGACCATCCCGGCGGACATGTGGGCCTTCATTAATCCGCCAGAGGATGCTGGATCCAACCGGACAGAACCGACGCCTAACATTTCAAAAATGCAGTTATCCCGACGAGAAGCGACCGTTGATCATGAGTTTAACAAAGCCATTACAAAATGATGACGGGATTTAGACAATCACTCATCCGGAAGCTCTTAGTATTTGAGGTCAAGAGAGGATGATGTAGCCCCTATGTTTGACACATCGAATTGTCTGCATTTTGATTTCTCTGCCATTCCAAGTATCTTTGCACTTCAGGTCACGAAGCATCCGGACGCTCCAGCAGTTGTTTGGGCTGACGGATCGATCTCCTACGCTGAACTCGACACTCGTTCGAACGTCGTTGCCCATGCCTTGCGCGCTGCTGGGCTGGCTTCAAATGAGCTGGTGGGCATTTACTTGGAGAGTTCGGTCGAACTGATTATTGCGGCTCTCGGTGTATGGAAGGCCGGTGGCGCCTACTTGCCGATCGATCCTGCCTATCCCAAAGATCGGTCAGCATATATATTGTCGGATTCCGGTGCTCACGTGCTCATTACACGGGGCGATCTGGCCTCGGGCCTGAGCGATGGGGCTTGGAGGACCCTTTGCATCGACAAAATTCCTTTACCACTCTCCGAAGGAGCCGGTGTTTTTCAACCGGTTACGGCAGACGACCTTGCCTACGTCATTTATACTTCGGGCTCGACCGGGCAACCCAAAGGTGTCGAGATTACCCACGGCAACCTCAGCAACCTGGTGGCATGGCATTGTTGCACCTTTGCGCTAACCCACAACGATCGGACTACTCAGATATCAGGGCCGGGTTTCGATGCTGCAGCGTGGGAACTGTGGCCGTGTCTGTCGTCAGGTGCGTCGATCCATCTCCCCCGACTCGAAACGCGTTTCTCCGCAGTGATGTTGAGGGACTGGCTGGTGTCGGAAAAGATTACCGTGAGTTTCCTGCCGACTGCACTGGCGGAAGAGGTTTTGCATCTCGTCTGGCCCGCCAACACGTCGCTAAGAATCCTGCTGACCGGCGGAGACGCCCTCCATACCTTCCCGCCCGCGGGTCTCCCATTTGAGCTAATCAACAACTATGGCCCGACCGAATGCACGGTGGTCGCGACCTCGGCAGCAGTGAAGGATACGCGCACGGGACAATCTGCGCCCACCATAGGCCGCCCGATCCTGAACACCAAAATCTACCTCCTCGATGAACACGGCTGCGAGGTTACGGAAGGTGCCGAGGGCGAGATATATATCAGCGGTCCAAGCGTGGGGCGCGGTTACCGGAATCTTTCAGACCTCACCACTGCGCGTTTCGTGACAGTCGCGATCACCGGAGTGACAGAGCGTACATTTCGCACCGGTGACCTCGCAAGACGGCTTCCTGACGGTCAGTTGGAATTTATCGGGCGCGTGGACGATCAAATCAAGATCCGGGGCTTCCGCATCGAGCCTGAAGAGATCGCTTGTCTCATCAATCGCCATCCCTCAATCGTTTCCAGCGCCGTTATTGCCCGCAAAGACGGCAACGAAAAGCGGCTGGTCGCTTATCTCGTAACCGAACCCGGAGCGGATCTATGGGACCGCGATCTGCGCGAACCGCTGATGCGAACTCTACCCGACTACATGGTCCCGGCCAGCTTTGTCCTACTCGATCACATTCCGGTGACGCCCAACGGCAAGCTGGATAAGGCGGCCCTACCGGCGCCTACTGAAACAAATCAGCTTCGACGCGAGAATCACGTCGAACTCCGGACCGAGCTGGAGGAGATCGTCGAAGGCGTCGTAGGTCCGATTCTAGGACTCCCGCGAGTGAGCGTTCATGACAATTTCTTCTTGCTTGGCGGCCATTCGCTGATGGGGGCACAGATCATCGCCAAGCTGAGAGACATCTTTGGCGTGGAGCTTAGCCTGCGAAACGTCTTCGATTGCCCGACAATATCGAAGCTTGCCGCAAGAATCGAAGCATTGTTGATGGCCAGACTTGACGTGATGAGCGAAGACGAAGTACACCAGGCACTTCACAGCCGGTCTGCTGCCAACGCCGCACTTAGCCGTCTGAGCCCAAAGGTGAACTGAGTGGCTACCTTCGACCCCGAGCTGAGCCTGACGCGGCTTCTGGATCCACAGGTCCTGGCCGATCCCTACCCGTTGTATGCCCGGCTCCGGAAAGAAGCGCCGGTGTATTTCGACCCGTTTCTACATGCGTGGGTGGTCACTCGATACGCCGACGTCCTGAAAGTGTTGCTGACTTTTTCCGCCGATCGGACACCCTCTCCCGGCCAGTTAAGTGCGATGGGGATGTCAGCAATCGGGCCCATCGCCCAAGTGATGGTCAAGCAGATGTTGTTCCTTGATCCGCCCGCACACACGCGCCTCCGCAGCCTTGCAGCGACGGTGTTTAGCCCGCGGCGGGTGAAGGTTCTCGAAGTGCACATCCGCTCGATCGCGAACAAGTTGATCGACAAGGCACTCGCTAAGGGACGGATGGATGTGATCTCTGATATTGCGGAGCCTCTCCCCGCCATCGTCACCGCGGAGCTTCTTGGCGTCCCGGTCGAGGACCATGAACAGCTAAAAGAGTGGTCGAAAGATTTCGCCGAGATGTTGGGTAACTATCAACACAACCCCAACCGGATTCCTCGCGTGTTGAAGAGCACTGAGGAGATGACGAAGTATTTCCGCGCCAGAATTGCAATCCTTAAAGACCGACCGCAGGAGGGTCTCATACAGAGTCTGCTCAGCGCGGAGATCGACGGTGATCGCCTCACTGAAGAAGAAGTGATTGCCAACACCATCGTGACCATGGTTGGCGGCCAGGAGACGACAACCAACCTCATCGGGAACGGCATTCTGACCTTATTGCGGAACCCCGGGGAAAAGGAACGGCTGATGTCCGACTACAGCCTCATTCCGTCGGCGGTGGAAGAGTTGTTGCGTTATGAAAGTCCCAGCCAACAGACTGGAAGAATCGCCCAAGAAAATGTGGATATTGGCGGCGAGCAAATCAAAAAAGGCCAAGCTGTCATTGCAGTCATCGCTTCAGGCAACCGGGATTCCGACCGCTTTCCCGAGCCGGATACACTCGATGTCTCCCGTGCTGACAATCGCCATCTGGCGTTTGGCTGGGCGGCACATTTTTGCTTCGGTGCACCGCTCGCCCGCCTCGAAGGTCAAATCATGCTCGATACCATGTTGCGTAGATTGCCGCAGCTTGAACTGGAAAGCGAAGACCTGACCTGGAGAGAAAATCTCGGCCTTCGTGGCCTGAATTCTCTGCCCATAAAATTCTTGTCCGCGGAGTTCGCGCAGCGATCGGCCTGACCCGCCGTTCGCCAAACTATTCCTCTGGATACTTGGACAGATTGCGCTCGCGCAAGCTACGACGGAAGGGAAGGCGATGCCATCCACGCCATCTGCATCAAGAAAAGAACTACTGCACAAACTGGTGCATGGCCTGGCGACGGCGGACGCCAGGCCGCAGGGAATCGCTCGGCGCGTCGGCTCCGCCACACCGATGTCGTATGGCCAACAGCAGATATGGCTTCACTCCCAAGTTTCCGCCCCAATGCCGATCTACAACGAAATGATCACCATTCATTATCTTGGGGCGTTCGATCGGCCTGCGTTTGAAAAGGCGTTTACAGAAGTGATTAGACGCCATGAAGCCTGGAGAACCACCTTTGGATGGAAGGACGCTGATTTGGTGCAGCACGTCCTGCCTTCGCCTGAAAATATTGAAGTTCTTCACCTCGATGTTTCAAGCATTCCAATGGATATTCGCGAAGGCACCGCGCTCGAAGCTGCGAAGAAAATTGCTCTGGCTCCTTATGATCTGGCTGTCGGACCCATGTATCGGCCGTTGCTGGTTCGCTTTTCTACGGAAGAGCATCGACTATTCCTGGGCCTTCATCACATCATCTTCGATGGCGTCTCCCTCTATGGAGTCCTGATGCCCGAGCTACAAATCCTGTATGAAGCATTCTCCGAGAGGCGTCCTTCGCCTCTAAAGAGTCTGCCCTTGCAATATACTGACTACGCCGTCTGGCACCGCCAATGGGTTGAAGAGATTGCCTCCAAACAGCTTGAGTACTGGCGATCCAAGCTCGAGGATGCCGCCGATCGGGATACTCTTCCTATCGATCGTCCGCGGTCACAAACTCAGAGCTATCGCGGCGCGACTGAGCTTCTGGCGCTCGATTTAGAGTCGAGCAAGGCGTTGAAGGATCTGAGTCATCGCTCAGGCATGACTCTTTTCTCAACCCTGCTGGCCAGCTTCAATACGCTGCTCTGGGCGCACACAGGGGAAGAAGACATCATCATCGGATGTACCTCGGCGGGCAGAAATCGCTCCGAAACAGAAAACATGTTCGGCTTTTTCCTGAATACCATCGCGCTGCGAACTCACCTCTCTGGGGACCCGTCCTTCCTAGAAGTCATGCGAAGAGGCCGAGACGAATTGCTCAACGCATTGGATAATGACGGCGTTCCGTTCGAGCGTGTCGTAGACGCGCTTTGCGCCGATCGGACTAACAACAAGCACCCGTTCTTTCAAACACTCTTCGCCTTCCAGCCGCCATTGGCGCCTCTCACTCCTAACTGGAAGTTCACCCAGATGGACATCGATCTTGGAGTCACGAAATTCGATCTGCACCTCGAACTGGATGATCGACCGGAGGGCATCATTGGGCGGTTTATGTTTAGTGCGGATCTGTTCGATCGGGAAACAATCTTGCGGATGATCGAGACGTGGAGAACTATTGTCCACCGGCTACTTGCCGACCCGTCTCAACCTATTTCTAAGCTCGTACCGCCATTGACGGAACTTCGCCGTTCCCCGTCGAAAGAATCGGCCGCTCCTTCCGTAAAGGAGGAAGCGCCCGCGCCGCAGAGAACAAATGGGTTGGTAGAACTTATCCGCAGGCTATTTCGTGCCGTTTGAGTGGCTACATTGTCCTCTAGCGAGTTCGTACGCTTCCACGTATAGAATGCCGCAGGATGCCTGCCAAATGCTGGCTGCGGCTCTTGCTTGATGCAGACCCGATGCGGGGCGAGAGCACTTTTCGCGCAGTAAACTTGTGCCCTAACCTGGCTAGTAGGGGCCATGGGGGGCAGGGTTGTGCGGCGGGGGCCGGGTTGGCGCGCGCTTGGTTGCCCCTCAGGGATTCGAACCCCGATATGCTGCTCCAGAGGCAGCTGTCCTACCATTGAACGAAGGGGCAATTCAGAACCATCCGGCTGGAGTCTCCGGAGGCGTTGCACTCTTATGATGATAAGGACTCTAACGCCTATGGTCAAACCGGTGAGGGTGTATCGCTTCCGGTTTGCGGTGAAAGACAAATCCATTGAGAATCGGATTTGGCGACAGCGAGAAGTTGCCATCAACCTTGCGGATTGAGGGCCTACGTTGATCTGTCGCAGTCTTTGGATTCTATCTCTCCTATTGAGCTCTTTCCCCGTGTTTGCCGATGCGATGCCGGTTTGCAATGTGCGCGATTACGGCGCGAAGGGAGACGGCGTCACGCTGGATAGCGGCGCGGTTTCGGCCGCTATCGAGCGCGTGCGTGAAGCAGGGCGGAGGTACGGTGTATGTTCCGCCGGGACGTTACGTCATTGGAACGACTCAGCTCTACAGTCACATCCGGCTGTTTCTGGAGAGCGGCGCGGTGCTGATGGGCAGCCACAACATCGAAGACTATCTCGCGAGCCCTCCATTTGGCTTTGGCCGCAACTATGGGGTCGACATTACCGGCGAGGGAACGTTGTTGGGAATGTTGATCGCCAAGAACGCCGAGGACATTTCGATCGAGGGGCAGGGCGAGATCGATGGCCAAGGCGATAGTTTCATGGGGCTGACGACCGCGCATGGCGGCGGCGATTATCTGGAAGAGAATGTACGCGATCCGGAGAAGTTCCGCGCCGCGATGGACACGGTGAACTACGGGCCGGTCGAGCCTAACCATCGACCCGGCACGATGATCGTGTTTTACCACTGCGCCAACGTTCGGCTGCATGGGGTGACTTTGAGGCAGTCGCCGAATTGGACGCTGGACCTGCAGGACGTGGAGGGCGCGGTGATCTCGGGGATCCAGATATTGAACGATCCGCGGGTGCCGAACAACGACGGGATCGATTGCATGAAATGCCGGCATGTGCGGATTTCGGATTGCGATATCGAGACTGGAGACGATGGTTTTGCGATCGTCGGCAGCGAGCATGTGAATGTGAGCAACTGTTCAGTTTCGTCGCGGTCGGCGGCGATCCGACTGGAGAGCACAAAGCTGAGCACCTTTACGGGAATGAGTATGGACACGAACCGGGGTATCGCCGTGTTTGCGAACGGCTATGCGAACCAGGCGAATCGACCTACCGAGGATGTCCTGTTTTCGGACATCACGATTCGGACGCGTCTGATTCCGGGGAGTTGGTGGGGTAAGGCGGAGCCAATCTATATCGCGGTGCAACCGTGCGCGACCGGGCTGCCGTGCGGGATGAGAGTGCACAACGTGGTCTTCAACAACATCAACGCCGAAGCTGAGAATGGGGTGTTGTTCTGGGGCGGGGAAGGCAGCGCGATCACCGGGGTCACCGTGGATGGGCTTCGGCTCCATATAATCGCGCCGGACCCGTCGCTCAGCGCGAGTATTGGAGGGAATCTGGACTTGCGTTGGACGGCAATTACTCCCCGTTTTGGGATTGTGAAGAGCGATATCCCTGCGTTTTATGCAAAGCGTGTGGCGGGGTTGACGCTGAAAGATGTGCATGTCGATTGGGGAGATTCACTGCCGGAGTATTTTTCCGATGGCATTCGCGTGGAAGATTTCACTGATCTCACAATCGACGCATATTCGGGCCGCCAGGCGCAGACGGTTTCCGGCGCGGCGGTCTCGTTGAGTGCCGGATCGGGTGTGTCGATCATCAATTCGCGGGCGATGCCGGAGACGCGTGTCTTTCTGCACCTGGACCGGGTCACGGGGCGGCGTGTTTTTGTGAATTATGACCTAAAGGCCGCGGGTGTGGCGATCGATCCGGCGACGTTGCGATTCGATACCGAGGTTGGAGCGAAGGTGGCGAGGAAGACGCCGGCGAACTGAGGCGGATTTTAGCGAGAAAATCCAGAAGGGATTGCGAAATGAACCAGATTGATTTGAAGGGTCGGCGTGCCGTGGTGACCGGCGGCGCGCAGGGAATTGGGTTTGCGACTGCGCAGCGCCTTGTCGCTTCGGGTGCATCCGTTTCGCTATGGGACGTTGATGCAAAGCTCGCTGCGTCGGCGGCGGAGGAGCTTGCGAAGAACGGCACGGCGGTGGGCATCGGCATGGATGTGACCAGTCCGAACGAGGTGGCTGCGGCAGTGACGTCGACGGTGAATCGTCTTGGCGGGATCGATATCCTGGTCGCCAACGCCGGCATTGCGGGGCCGAATTTGAAGACGTGGGAGTATCCGGTAGAGGCCTGGCAAGAGGTGATCGATATCGACTTGACAGGGATATTTCTTTGTTGTCGGGCGGTCGTTCCGCTGATGATTGAGCAGAAATATGGGCGCATTGTGAACACGGCTTCGATCGCCGGCAAAGAAGGGAATCCGAATGCGCCGGCATACAGCGCGGCCAAGGCCGGTGTGATCGCACTAACCAAGTCCCTGGGCAAGGAACTTGCCGGCTACGATATTGGGGTCAATTGCATCACTCCTGCGGTGGCGCGGACGCGAATCTTCGATCAGATGACGCAGCAGCATATCGATTACATGCTGGCGAAGATTCCGCGCGGGAGGTTTGTGGAGGTTGAAGAGATTGCGGCGATGGTCGCGTGGCTTGTCTCGACGGAGAACTCATTTACAACCGGAGCGGTGTTCGATTTGAGCGGAGGTCGCGCGACGTATTAGAGAGGGACGGAGCGCGGGTCGTAAAAGCGATTAGATATTCGGGGTATGCGCTTGCTGAAGAGCTCTGTGGCGGATTTCGTTCTGGTAAACTCGAAGGAGTCGCAGCGCTGGAGAGATGGCCGAGTGGCTGAAGGCGCACGCTTGGAAAGCGTGTTTACCGCAAGGTAACGTGGGTTCGAATCCCACTCTCTCCGCCATAATAGAATCAATCACTTACGAGATTTCAATAGATTTCCCGGGCAATAGCGGGCAATACGGCATAGAATTTATGCCATGTCTTTGAACCTGTATCGTCGCCACCGCCAAGATTGCGAAGCAGGACATCCGGCCGACTTTCGCTCCGGAGAGTTCGAGGAACGCAAGAAGGGTTGGAAGAGGTGTGCGTGCTGGAGCGCCCGATCTTTTGTGCCGTTGGATGAGTTAGTGTAGCGCAGCTGTTGAAGGGCCTAATTATCCTGTACCAAGGTCAGAGTTAGTCTTTGACCGGTTTAGGTTGCAGGCAGATCGTGGCTAGCCGCGATCTGCCTCGCGAACTCGCTTGGCGTCCTGTCATCGAGAGATGCGTGAGGACGACTCTCATTGTATTCCCGCCTCCATGCTTCTATCAGTTGCTTCGCCTCCTTCAGATCGTGGAACCAGTGGGTGTTTAGACATTCACTTCGCAGGGTCCCGTTGAAGCTTTCAACGAAGGCATTGTCAGTTGGCTTACCTGGTCGTGAGAAGTCGATCGTCGCGCCGTTGCGATAAGCCCACAGGTCCATCGCCTGACTGGTGAACTCGCTGCCATTGTCACAGAACAGTACCTTCGGCACGCCACGGTCGGGCTTCAACCGATTCAGGGTCCGCACTACGTCATCTCCTTTCAGACTCTGTCCCACTTCTATCGCCACAGCTTCTCGAGTATGAACATCCACGATCGTCAAGGCGCGGAACCGTGTACCGTCCTGTAGCTGATCCATCACGAAGTCCATGCTCCAGGTTTCGTTCGCAGCCGTTGGCTTGATCCGATCCTTGCGGGTTCGAGCTGCCTTCCGCTTCCCGGCAGGCTTCATCCTCTTCAGGGTCAGCCCTTCTTCCGTGTACAACCGATACACCAGATACTTACCCACATCCCAGCCTTCGCGGTTCAATAGCACGCGGATCTTGCGGTATCCGTAACGTACTCTTGCCTGAGCGATCTCGCGGATTCTCATCCCCAACTCAGTCCGTGGATCGAGGCAGCTCCGGTAACGGTAGGTTGCTCGAGGAACTCGAAGAACCCGGCAGGCTCTCCGTTCACTCACCAGGTAGCTGTCTACCAACCGCTCTACCATCGGCCCACGCCGCGAAGGCTTCACCATTTTTTTGAGAGCACATCCTGCAACATCGTCTTGTCCAGCGTCAGCTCCGCAACAAGCTGTTTCAGCCTCAAATTCTCTTCTTGCAGCTGAGCCATCTTGCGGACTTCATCCACCTCCAGGCCGGCGTACTTTGACTTCCATCGGTAGAATGTCTGCTCACTGATCCCCGCCTTCCGGATCACCTCAGCCACGGGAACACCCACTTGCGCCTGCTTCAACACCCCAATCATCTGCTCAACAGAAAATCGTTTCTTCCTCATCCCAAATCCCCCTCACAGAAAGGCTCAGATTTGGTCGAAGACTAACACTTGCTTTGGCTCAGAAATACCGAGGCCGATCAGATTGAGAGGCGATGCCTGCCATCCGTTGCGCGCCAGGTAGCCGCGATAGTTGAACGTTCGACCGCGCGTGGCGGCAGATGTCGAGCAATTGAGATTGTCGGCAGTCGTTATGCCATATTTCGACTGCCAGTTAGCCGGACTGTACTTGGGATACTTCCCGCACAGAAATCTGCCGAAATCGGCAATGTTTGCGTCGTCAAATCCCTCGTCTCCATTGTCTTCATTCCCTGAAGTCGAGCCCTGATAGCTAAAGTCGAGCTCATCGAAGAACAGCCCGTCCACGCCGCCGTCGATCTGAATCTCTCCGATGCCGATAATGTATTGGCGGTAAGCCGGGGATGCAAGGCTAGCGCGGTAGAATTTCATCGGAGCATGAAACACCGGCTGGCCCGTCGCATCGCATGAGACTACTGCATTGAATCTCGACGCCGCCGGAAACTCGTCCTTAAAGAGAGCAGTGGCTGTTGCTCCTCCTATGAACGTGATACCGGCCGATCGCGCCTGCATGGGATAGTCGAAGTTGTAATCGGATGGCTGAACTCCGCCTCGATCCCACCGCTGCCACGCGCGAGAGACGATATTGGGTGACATCGCAAGAACTTGCGGATCGGCGGGGAGATCCTGGCCTTCCTGGCTGAAGCCAAAGACCGTAAGCCCGGAAGGATCGCGCTTCCCATAGACTCCCGGATCGATCGCGATCTGCGTGTAAGTCCCTCCGCCTCCAACAGGATTGCTCGCCGCCGGCGTAGCGCACGTAGACTGGGTCGCAGGAGGCGGAGATGGCGGCGGCAAATTGGCCGACGTCTGAGCCGAGAGTCCGCTGCATCTGGCAATCGCAACCGCAACCGCAAGAAGAAGCGACCAAGCGCATCCAAAGGCTCGATTGCTGCCCGACCGGAAAATCAAATTCAATGCTGGCATGATGGCTCCGCGGCGAATCTGCGTTGTATCAACATTGAATTCACGTCCTGGTGAAGGCCAGTCCAACTTAACAGCGAGCTAGGCCCCATAGAACTTCTCCGTTCCCTGCCGACATGTAGACCAATCCATTCCGCATCTCCGTCCCCGACGATTGTCTGCATTGGCGCCTGCCAGACAATCCCTTGTCACGGTGCGACCGTCAGTTGAGTGTGCAGGGTGGCAGTCGAATCCTCGCCTGCCCAAACGTCGAAGTCAGAAGGTTCGACGATCCACTGTCTCGTTTGAGGATTCCAATACTGGAGTTCGTCCTTGCCAAGTGGAAATGTCAGTGTTCTTGTCTCGCCAGGCTTGAGACTAATACGCTCGAATCCTTTGAGCTGTCTCACTGGGCGGGAGGCCGAGCCGTAGCGCTGATGAATATAGACCTGGGCGACCGCATCGCCGGCGCTGGAGCCCGTATTGGTCACGTCCACGCTGACCTCAGTGGCACCACTGGCCGACATGGTGGTCTTACTCAAGCGCAGATTTGCAAATTTGAAATCAGTGTAGCTGAGCCCATAGCCGAAGGGATAAAGCGGTTTCGAACTGACATCCCAGTAACGCGAGGTGAAATTAGGGGCATCCTCGGGAGAGTGAGTGCGATTGTGGTTGTAATAAAGCGGCTCGGACCCCGCCGTACGCGGCCAGCTCAGTGGTAGCTTCCCGCCGGGGTTCACGTCGCCGAAGAGTACGTCGGCAACGGCGTCTCCACCTTCGGTGCCTGGATACCATGCCTCGAGAATTGCTGGGACATGATCGGAGGCCCAGCGGATGTCGAGCGGGCGTCCGTTTTCAAGAACCAACACCACGGGCTTGCCAGTGGATGCCACAGCTTCGAGCATCTGCTCCTGAATGCCCGGCAAATCAAGCGTCGCGCGTGAAGCTGATTCTGAACTCATGCTCGCCAACTCACCCATCACAGCCACCACCACGTCGGCGTCCGCAGCCGCAGCCTTTGCCTTGGCAATCCAACTTGCAATCTCTTCTGGAGTTGGCGGCGGAGTGGGTTTCGAGCCAGTGAACGTATCCAGCAAACCGGCATAGGTCTTCGACGGTCGAGGACCGTCTACAAGGGTCACCTGAGCATCGGGCCCGAGCTTATTCTTGATTCCGGCGAGCACCGTGACCGGATGGCTCTTTGATCCAGAGCCAAACAAATTTTCCACGGCCCAACCGCCTTCGATGTCATGCAGGGCGTCTGCCAAGGGGCCGATGACGGCGACTTTTTTAAGATCTTTTGACAGAGGAAGCGTATGACCCTCGTTGCGCAATAGAACCATCGCCCGCCCAGCGAGCTTACGCTCCAGAGAAAGCCCTTCCGGTCGGTTCAGCACCATGTCCACCTTTGATTCCTCGACATAGGGATGATCGAAAAGACCCAAATCGTACTTGGCTTCTAAGACGGGTAAAACCATCTCGTCCAAGCGCGACTCGCTTACCTTGCCTTCTTTAACGAGGTTGGAAAGATTGCGGGAATACGTGAGGCTGGCCATATCCATGTTCAGGCCGGCTGTGATTGCCTTGTAGGCTGCATCTTCGGGATCGCGGGCGTAGCCGTGGGTTACGAGATCCCTCACGGCAAATGCATCTGAGAGCACAATGCCCTGGTAATTCCATTGTTTGCGAAGCACATCCGTAAGCAACCACGGATTTCCGCTTGCAGGGACATCGTTTAAATCCATATAGGCGCTCATAAAGCCGCCGGCGCCGGCCTGTTGCGCCGCGTGGAAAGGCACTAGGTAGACGTTCTGCAGTAGTTCTTCCGGGATATAGGAAGAATCGTAGTCGCGTCCCCCATCGGCTGCACCGTATCCTGCGAAATGCTTCACACAGACCAGAACGCTGTCCGGGCTGAGCTTTGTGCCCTGGAATCCACGCACCTGCGCGCGCGCCATGGCGGAACCGAGATAGGGGTCTTCACCGGCTCCCTCGACGATCCGGCCCCAGCGAGCGTCGCGTGCAATATCGACCATTGGCGTGAATGTCCATTGAATGCCTGCGGCACGCGCGTCTTCTCCCGCAAGATGCTGGGCCTGCTCTTCCACCGATGGATCCCAAGACGAGGCCATTGCCAGCGGGACTGGGAAGACAGTGCGGTATCCGTGGATAACATCGAATCCAAAAATGATTGGAATGTGCAGGCGTGACTTCTCGACCGCTATACGCTGGAGACGGTTGATCTCCTTGACGTCGATCTGCCAGAGAATCGACCCTACGCCGCCCTTGGCGATGAGGTCATCCGGTTTCTCATCGACGAACCCGGCCATTACCATGCCTGACGATTCGTTGAGCTGGCCGATCTTCTCATCGAGAGTCATCTGTTTCAGCAGTGCTTCGGCCTTCTGCTTGGCTTCGTTGCTGAACAGCGGTTCCTGAGCGCTAGCCGAAGTAGCCGCAAAAATCGCCAACATCCCAAACAGTAAGGCAAATCCAGAACGCCTGTTCATAAGCACAGTTGGTATCCCTCCTCGGTGAAACGTAATGATGTTGGAACTCGCTAGCGAAGCTTCTCTTGATAAATGAACTTCAACGCTAAATTCCCCAACTGCTGAACTATGTGGCTATCCTCTTGAGCCCGTAGCGTCGGGTCAACATGGCACGAACGGGTTCGTCGTAGAACTTCAGCGCAACCCAAGCCACAAAGATCACCGTCGGCAGCAGAAGGAGAATCCAGCCGACCGTGAAGCCAACACTCGGATGATGCGTCCAGGAATAATTGGCCAGGACGTACACGAACCCTATATGGGTGATGTAGAGCGGGTAGGAGAGCCGTCCGCTGAACTTGCACAGCTTGATCATCCCCAGGCCGGCATTGGAATGTGCGCCACAGAGAATGATCAACGGGAAGAGAAAGAGCGCGCTGGCCGCATCATAGAGCCCATTCAGCGAGAGTCCGCCCACCTTGGGAAAGACTGGCATCTGGAAACAGATGACCAGAACGATCGAGAGCAGCAAGAGTCCAATTCTGGGAAAATGAGCGCGATCATGAATGCGATAGAGCCAGAGTCCCATTACGAACGACGCGGTCAGGCGCAGCGGCGCCATCCAGATCTCTGGATAGCCCCAGCCGCCGTCGAGGGATCCTTTGAGGTTCGCCACGCAGAAGAGAACCGCTCCGGCGAGTAGAAGAACAATGGCCAGTACCGCAGTTCGCAACCGGCGCAGGATCAATGCATAAGCAATGTTGCCAAGGTACTCCTGCATCAGCGACCATGCCGGACCGTTGAGTGCCTGCGTTTCGTTTGCCCTGCCCCCTGTTGGAAGTGAGGGCAGCAACAGGAGCGACAGGATGTAAGTAAAGAGCAGCGTTAGGGCGGGCGTATGGTTCATCGCTTTGCCGAATGGATCGAATAAATAGAAAAGCAGGCCAAGAGTGGCTCCGAGCAGCACAAGCGGGTGGAGGCGAATGAGCCGGATGCGAAAGAACTGCAGGGTCGTCATCTTTTCCCAGCGGTCATCGTAGAGATAGCGGGGCAAACGGAAGATACGCGACAGTTATGAGAGCTGGACTACCGGGGACTTTGGCATCAATCCAGAGCATCCACCCTTACTCAAAGAGATCGCCACCCTTCCATTGCTCACCATGCACCTCAGCGCTCGTCCACGGAAGAGCCCTACGTTTTCAAAAGCCGAAGCATACTTCAACGGTCGCAGCCTGATCTATGACAATGGCGGTCTCGAAACCGCAAGCAAGATCATCTTCCGGGCGCGAATGATGGCGGCGATCTTTTCGCTTGCGCTGGCCACTGTGGTCTACTTCGCGGGTCTTGAGATCTTCGGCCCTGTTGCGGGCCTCTTCGGTCTTGCACTTGTCGTCTTCGAGCCCAACCTCATTGCCCACGGTGCCTATGTAACCACGGACATGGCCGTGACCTTCGGCATCTTCGCCACCGTTTACGCACTGTACCGTTTTCGCGTGCGGCCCTCCATCGGCCGGCTCGCGGTGGTCGGGGCCACAACCGGCGTGGCCCTGGCGCTGAAGCACTCGGCTGTTCTGCTGCTCCCGATCACGCTCGTCCTGTTGGTTTTCGAGCTCGTGCGGCCGCCTGCGGAGGAGAAACGGGCTCAGGTCCTCCGCCTCTATGCGGCGGCGTTTGCCGCGGCCATCGTCGTCGGACTGCCGATCCTTTGGGCTACCTACCATTTCCGCTTTCTCGCGCACCCGGATGGAGGCATGCAGCCCAGCCTCAGCGCGTATATGAGCTCGCTGCACGGGGTCGAGCCCAAGGTATATGGTTTCCTTGCCCGATGGCATATCCTTCCCGAGTCGTACTTGTACGGGATGGTCGACATCCGCGTGCAGTCTGTAGGCGGGCAGTCGTTCCCAACCTATATCTTCGGCCAGGTCCATGCACATGGTGTCCCGTACTACTTCCCGGCTGCTTTCGTTATCAAATCCACGCTCGGCTTCATGCTGCTCCTGGTGCTTGCCATCTATGCGGTTTTTTCCAAGCACCTCGCAGGATGGCAGCGGCTGAGCTTTCTCGCCGTGCCGCCCCTTGTTTATCTCCTGGTTGCTATCGATACGGGCCTTAATATCGGTGCGCGACATATCCTGCCCATGTATCCGTTTCTGGCCGTACTCATAGGTGGCGCGGCCGTTTCCCTCTGGCGAGAGAAGCGCCTCTGGATTTACGCCACGCTTCTGCTGCTCGGCTGGCATGTTTTGTCATCTGCGCGGAGCGCGCCGAATTATCTGGCGTACTCCAACGAATTGTTCGGCGGCCCGGCCAACACGCACCGATACCTCACCGACTCCAACACGGACTGGGGACAGCAGCTCATCTCGGTCAAGAAGTACCTCGACCGGCACGACATCCACGACTGTTGGTTTGGCTACTTTGTGCAGCCCTCCATCGACTATCACTCGTATGGAATCCCCTGTCGTCAACTGCCGACGGCAAATAGCATGTGGTCCGAACAGCAGGTCGATGTTCCGGCCACGATCTCCGGCACCGTCCTGGTGAGCGCCGGTACGCTGACCGGGTACGAGTTCGGCTCCGTCATCCTTAGTCCGTTTCAGCCCTTCATGAACGTGCAACCGGTCGACACAATTGACGACGGCGTCTTCGTGTATCGCGGCACTTTCGATACGTCGCTGTCGTCTGCGTTTGGATACTTCACGCGTGCTACCAAGGCACTCGCCGACAATCAACCCGACGCGGCTCTTCACGCAGCCGAAGAGGCAATTGCCATTAATCCCAATCTCATGCAAGGGCAGATCGTCCTGGGAGACACTCTCTCCGCACTTCACCGCGACCAGGAAAGCGCAGCCGCATACAACAAAGCTCTCTCAATTGCACAGCGTATGGAACCCAGTGCCAAAGCTGACTGGATTGCGATACTGCACAGGAAGCTGGCCGCTCTGCACCTCTGATCTCGATTCGACCGCGCACACCTACCTGCCCCGCAGCAACCTCTCCCCTGCTTGTTACGCGGTAAAGGCTTGATAACCAGATCTGCCGCCACCTAGTCCAATGTGCAGCATTCGCCACGAGAGACTCATCTCTTGTCAATGAGTGAATTGACGATAATGCACTCGTTGACAGCGCCCCTTGGAGTTTAACTGAATCCGGTGATCGAGGGGTTGCAGGAAGCTGTGCACCACGCCACTCCTCGCGGACTCGATATCCCAGGCGGCATTCTCCATGAACCATGCCGCCCGCAGAAAGGCCACTGGAACAGACACGGTGCGCAGCATTGCCTCGGTCATCCCGGAGTTGTTGAGCAGGTTCGGCTCTGTGACCTGAGCTCCAACTGTCGACAGGAAAGCAACCTTTCCCGGGCGGCTTTCTTCGATTGCCGTGCGGATCGCAGCAGCATTTTGTTGGGTATCCGGGAAGCCAGGTTCGGGATCGTAGTTGGGCGGGGTCATCAGGAAGACACCGTCCACGGCGCGGAAAGCCTCCGTCATGGCTGCGGCGTCGTCGATGCTCGCGACCGATACTTCGCAACCCAGCGCGGCCCACTCGTCTCCCTTCTCCCGGCTCCGGACAACTGCTCGCACTGTTTGTCCCTCCGCGAGAAGACCGCGCGCAACCCGACTTCCGACCTTGCCCGTGATTCCAGTGACTGCAACCATATTTCATCCTCGGTAGCCGAAGATTCGGCACGGGTATATGACGCTCGGACGGATTATGGAGGTTCGCGCATATGATGCATAGTAGTATTGCGCTGAAAGCGATAATCATGAAATTCGATGAACAAACCCTGAGCGATTCCAATGTCTTCGTGGCGGTGGTCCGATGCGGTAGTTTTGCAAACGCGGCCAGATCGCTGGATCTCTCTCAGTCGGTTGCCAGTCGGGCCGTTGCACGTCTGGAGAAGCGCCTCGGTGTCCGCGTTCTCAACCGGACGACGCGGTCCGTTTCGCTGACCGACGACGGGCGCGGGCTGTTTGAGCGGCTGGAGCCGTTGCTGGAGGGTTTTGAAGATGCCTTTGCCTCCACAGAAGGACAGTCCAGCGTTCGCGGGAGGCTGCGGGTCAAGATACACCCCACACTGACCCATGTGATCGACGGAAAACAGCTCAGGGCTTTTCTGGAAGACTACCCTGAACTTTCCGTAGAGTTCATCAGCGGCGACAAGCTTGGAGACCTCGTTGGCGAAGGCCTTGATATCGCTCTCTACGTGGGCGAATTGCCTTCATCCAGCTTGATTGCAAAGAAGCTTCTGGATACGCGCGTCATTACAGTCGCAGCGCCTGATTACCTCGCAAAGCATGTGAGGATGAATCATCCCAGCGATCTGCTCAACAGCGGACACACTCTCATCGACTATCGCAATCCGGAGACCGGCAGAACGTTTCCATGGGAATACCACCGTGGCCGAAAGATTGTGAAGATCGCAACGACGGGAAGGCTGATCGTGAGCGACACTGTCAATTTACACGGCATCTGTGTTGCTGGCTGGGGGATCGCGCAGGTCCTTGAAGTCGCCGTCAAACCAATGCTCGACGCAGGAGCACTCGTCAAACTGCTTCCGGAGTGGGGTGATGAGCGCTTTCCACTCTACGCTGTCTATCCATCTCGCAACTACGTCCCACCCAAAGTGAGAGTCTTTATCGATTTCGTCTCTTCCGCAGTGAGCAAGGGCCCACCCGCGTGATCACTGCCGCAACGAAGCATCCAGTAATTACAACCACGGATAACAGCAGATGAATAGAGGTATGTTTGCGGCCGAATGCTCGCCCGATCTCACGCAACGACTCTCCCGATTTCCAACGCCGCCAGATCTCTGTCCGCTGCGCCGCGGAAACCTCCACTCGCTTCCCTTGTGCAATAAACACCACCTCCAGTGAGACCTCTGAGTCAGATGGTGTTGCATCGATCTATTGAACTCGCACGGCTTATCGGCCATTTGGCGTTTGGCGAGCACGGCTGCCCGATAATCGCCACTTGTATAGGTACGCGGATCGAGCGCAAGGCGAAGGAAATTCGAGCCTTTATAAACGGCACCTGTGAACGGATTGAATGGCGAGTGCGGAGTTTCGCAGGCTGACTCGTCCCAAGGTTTTTGCCAAACCAGCCTCCCGGTATCCTCCATGTAGCCTCTAAGAACTTGTTGAAAAAGGGCTAGACGGCATCAGATTGTGGTGTGACTTGAAATTTACTTCGCACGGAAACGGGCCTACAAAGCGTCGATCGCGTGTTGGTATACATTTCGTATCACTGATTCGCAACTCGAAATAGCCTCCGAAAATCGTTTTTCAACAAGTTCCTAAACCTTGCCGGCCTTTTTCTTAGTGGCGGGTGCAGTCGATGCAGGCGCATGACCTTTCGTCGGATAGGGTCCAGGATCTTTGATGTTGTACTTCTTGATCATGAAAGGACGAAGGCTCTCTTTATGGGCCTCGAACTCCTGACGCATCGTCGTCAGCGTTGGATCGAGCTCTAAACGCGTCCTGAAGTCGTCGAAGAGCGTGCGCTCAATCACGAAACAGGTGAGAAGCCGCGAAAAAAGTTCGACGGCCCAGGCCCGTTCGTCGGGAACTCCCGAATAGAAGACCTGCAGTCCGCGCTGAGTAGATGTCTTGGTGTAGACGATTCGGCTGTACATTGACGATGGCGTAGGGTGCGAGCCACCTTCCGAAAGCTGGCCAAATTTTTCGTGGAGTTCTCGTTGTCCAGCAAAGACGGTTAGGCTTTTCTTGTGGACGAATTTCTTGTCAAAGAGTGCTTTCCCAGCAGGATTGTCCTGTTCCCACCATATCTTTTGCAAAGCGGGGTCGGTCATCATGTAGTGGGCATAGGCGGTCCATTCGACTGCGTCGCGCAGAACTGACCGGCACTCTTGCATGCAGCCCTGGAAGGCAAGCTCTATGACGATCCTAATCTTGGCGTGGGCGTTTATATAGAACGCTAAGGGGAGTTGATTTAGGGTTGATCGACACCTGCAGATCGTCGATCTCCCGGCGCAGGAATCTGGTCGAGCATGTGGAAGTAGTTCCACATCTCGCGGTGCTTCTGGATCATAGCGAACATATTGTTACGCTTGATCTCGTAATATCCCCTGTATTCTTCGGGAAAGTTCTCGATCTCGAAGGGGACGAGAATATCGGTTTGTGAGGGTTCGTTTGGCATGGTCTTTCGCCTCTATCTTCCATGCTAGAGCGAAAAAAGCGGGCGCCGGTGAACTAATTTGGGCGCCGGAATGGCAGCGTCGGCGCCGGTGAAATTGTCAGGTATTACGGCTTGAACGAAAGGGCGATAAGCGTAAAATACGGGTGTGGACTGGTCTGGCTACAACGGCGTAGAAGTGATCGAGGGCAAGGTGAGTGGCGTCCCCCTGCTCAAGGGAACCCGTATGCCGGTCGATCAGGTTCTAGAAAGCCTAGATGATGGCGAAACCATCGAAGAGATCGCCGCCAACCATGATCTGAACCCGGCCGACATTCTCAGGCTCAAGCTCTACAGGGACAGTCACCAGCCTGCTCTACAGCCTTGAAGGTGCTTTTTGATCAGAATATGCCTCGTCCCCTGGCGCGTTTCCTCATAAAGCATGAGGTTGTGACGTCAGTGGAAATGGGATGGTCGCGCCTGAAAAATGGCGACCTGCTCGCTGCCGCGGAAAGCAACGGCTTCGATGTCATGGTCACGGCTGACCAAAACCTTGTTTACCAGCAGAACCTCAAAGATCGGAAGATTGCGCTGCTCGTCCTTCCGTCATGACGGTGGCCAAGGGTTCAGCCCTTTATTCCGCAGATCATCGAAGCACTGGACGTTGCGACTACCGGCAGCTATCAGAGCCTCGCGCCCGCCAAGCTCCGCAAGCGCGAGCCTCCGATCTGACTGCCTAATCTGAAGTCTCAGGCGCTTTTTCCCTACTGACGTGGACGACCATTGGCCGCTTGGGATCGCTGGGATCGCCGAGATCGAAGCTCAACATGCGTTCCCCTCCGACGAGCGTCACTTTTGTTTGGCGTTGGCTGACTTCTTCATTTGGGGTCTTGCGGCGAATCCTTTGCCCGACCCTGCAGCCTTGGTCTGGCGGAGTTCGATGGGAATGGCCCTCAAAAAGCTCCGCGCATCTGATAGACTTAAGCTTGTCGTTGTGACGCGATTTTTGGTGTCCAAAAAAGCTGAAAATTGGGTCCCACGACAGCGAAATGGTAGAAACAAGCGAAAATGGCGAAAGCTTCGAAACGCTTGAATCTATGTGACATATAACCAAGTTGTTGAAAAACAATCTGGGGACGTAGCTCAGTTGGTCAGAGCGCTGCCACTGTCACAGCAAGGTCTCATCCATTCACGGAGAGTCGTTCAATACTGACATCGCGTTTCGCAAGGTAGTCTGATCCAAGTGCGCGTAACGGGCAGACATTGCAATCGTCTTATGCCCCGCACCCTCCTGGATCACTTTCAGCCCCTTTCCGGCCTGCGCCAGACGCGAACAAAAAGTATGTCGTAAATCATGCCATCTGAAATTCTCGATCTCCGCTTCCTTTAGCGCCCGCTCCCACCAACTGCGATTTTCAGAGATATTGAATACTCGACCATTTGCGACCATCCGGACCTGCTTGCCCGGACCTTCAGCCTTGAGGCTCAGTATCTCCTTCTGTATTTGACGCAACTCGATCAGTGCTTTGTAAACGTCATCGATCATGGGAATAGTGTGTGCTTCACCGTTCTTTGTCCTGGGAAGATGAATCAGGTGACTCGCAAAGTCGCACCATGACCAACGAAGCCGGTACTGGTTTCCTTTGCGCATGCCCGTCTTCATTGCGATAGTCAGTTCCAATGGATGGCAGCGGAGGTAAAGCTTGGTGAGCTCGTGGTGGCCGGGACAATCGTCGATCCACTTCTTTAGAACTGCCCTCAGCTGTTGTTCCTGCTCAACTGTGAGGAATCGGGGTGGTGGCAGAATTACCCCAAATTGTGGGACGTCGCGCACAGGATTCACCGTCAATTGTCCACGCTCTTTCGCGTAGCGAGCGCCGAGAACGTCGATTTGTAACGATTGAGCGTCGCTGGTGACCAACTGCAGGCGCTTTAACCAGTCGGTGACCTCAAAGGGCTTGATCACCGCCGCCGGGCGATCGCCAAAAGCCTCCTTGATCACATTCAATCTTTGGGGGGGATTCTCCTGGTCCTGGGGGCGGTCGGGGTTGTTCTCATCCTGGATGTGGGCCAAGTATCCGTCGGCCAACTCAGCGACCGTGACATCAGTGTCGGTAAGAGTTTGGATCTCGGCTTTGGATCGAGTGGGCTGCTTCGCTGACTTTCCCACGATGCCTTCACCGGAAGCACGAATGAACCGGACCTTGTTCAACTGCTGTATCGCTTGCTGCTTGGTCCCGATCCTCTTGCGAACCAGCTTGCTGTCGCACTCTAAGTCCGACGAGTTGCAGTTAAGCAAATGCCGCTCTCCGACGCTCGGCGCCGATGGGTTGGCGGGCAATACCGGGCAATGCGCCCCGGCAAAGATGGCATTTACGGCAACCTTGGCAATGTGGAATCAGCAAGTTGCAGATTATAGACGTGCTTCGAGAAACCGAATCCCACTCTCTCCGCCGATAACTCCTTTATTTTTAGTTATTTATAGTTAAAATATCATGCGGAATGAAAAGCTACTTTTTGGGGCCGGAGGCCAGATTTATTTCTCCTTTTTAGAATCTCCAACCATTGAATTACTCTAAGCCTCTGTCGATGGTAGACGCGAAGTCCTCCATATTGGAGAGGGGCGATTTCTTCCATCGGCCAGGATCGCCGCGGTGGCAGGTTACGCGGCGAAGGATCCGAGTGCACAGTTGCAAGTGGAAGAAGGACGGCGCGCTCTTCGCGATTCAGCATAACGGCAATTATTACTTCCCGATATACGCGCTCGATGCAGAGGTAAACTACCGTCCGTACAAAGCGCTCTCAGACGTCCTTCATATCTTCGGAGAAGCGAAGACCGGCTGGTAATTGCTTTTGGTTTGCTGGTCTGAACAGTTTCCTGGACGACCGGGGCCCTCAAGCCCTGCTGGGAAACCAGCCTGAACTGGTGATTGAGGCAGCCAGGGACGAGGTTGAGGAGATTTGGCATGGCTAAGGCGGCGCCAGTTTTCCGCCGCAGTCTCGGTTGCGTCGTGGAGTGGCGATGCCGTGAGACGAATCCACAGCAAATAATCCGATCGCTGAGGCGCGGGCTTGGCCACGGCTGTATGAGTAGATAAAAGGCTCACTTCAGTTTTCCGGGTTCAGCAAGCGTCAGCGGAATCTGATGTTCGACGGGCACCTTCGAAGACCCTACATGGGGACCCGAGCCGCAGGGACTTAAGTACAGGTTGGAAGATCAAGAAGCCAGTGATGGGAAGGGTATGTTCTGCAGGTCACCATTTATGTGAGTCAGGGGGAAAGTGTGAGAAGAGTCTTTCCACATTCGTGTTGAGGCTCTTGATCATAGTGTCCGAATCATCTGGGAGCGTATTCTTTGACGAAGCGCGCCAGACTATGGCATTTGAGTTTCCGTCAAATATCTCCACGGCGAGTGTGTCCACCTTGTACGACTCGGTTGTTGTGGTCGCGTCGCAGAAGGGGCCTCCGCCAAAACCGCCTCCGCCCCACCCTCCCGGCGTCCCATTGCAGGAGGTCACGAGTCTTTGACGCTCTTGAGACGTATCACTTACGAAGACAGAAAGGTCTCCGCCGGAAGGAACCTGTGTGAGACCCTTGGCGGCTAAAGAAGAGTAGGCCGCATTCTCGACGCGCTGATCCCAGATTGAGGTCGGCGCGGTCTTTGAGAACCAAGAGTAGGTCTTGTAACCGGAGAAGTCCGCGGTGTGATCGTAGCTCGTTTGCACTCGTTGGGCGGTTAGCGCCGTCGCGATCCACAAAAGCAGTGAGGATACGATTGCGACCCTTGTAGGTTTCATGAGTATACCCTCGTTGAGGTGACTGCTTTGGAGGGCGAAAGCGCGGGAAAGAGCCGCGCCTTCGCTCTCAATTCACTCAGCCGTGTTTGTGGCGCCAGCCTTTGCCTGATCAAAGCGCAGCGAAAGCTTCGCCCAATCGATAGCATTGAGAACATGTGAGTTGTTCTCTCCATCTCTCGTCTCAAAACCGTCACCTAACTCGGTTTTACCGGGTACTAGTGTGGCTGGCGAGCTTGCAAGCACTTTCCCCGCCTTAAGGATGGTGACTTCCACTGATGGACCAGTTCCTTGCCATTCCACACGATAGTGTCCTGGAGGTATTTGGGTTCCATTCACTGTGACATTCTCAGAAAAGGTCACGCTTCCGGAGTTCTTCTGTGCTGCCAACAGTGCTGCCGGAGACATCATCAGAATTATTGCGAGGATTGCCTTATATTTCATCTGTTTCTCCTTTGTGTGTCTGTGTGTCGAGCAACCAGGGAGGAAGTGACGAGCTCATCGCTCGCAACAGAGGACTGATGATCGATTGCCACGACAGGTTGCAATCAACTCGCCATCCCCGCGCGGGGCCATTGTTTTCCGGATGTCGCTGCCATCGCTGAGGTTATGGGAAGGCGCTTGGCGTTCGCGACATGAAGATTGGTGTCGGAAGCCTGACAGAGCGTCGACGCGCCAACGCGTGGGCAGCTTTTCTCTTCCTATCCGTGCGGCAGGTCTTAGTGGGTATTAGTTTGTGAGATCGATCCTCGATGGTTTATTGCGCGCCACTGCGTAGACGTTTTGGTTGTGGAATGCCAACAATGCCCGCGAAAGATGTCGCGTCACGCGGGACGACATGGATTCGGGGAGGGCGAGCATAGAAGAATTTCTCAACATCTGTTGACTCTTAGATTTCTCTGGATAGACGATTGTGCGGAGGAGGCAAGGGGATGACGCCGACAAGCGACCGAACCGTGTTCGTCGTCGACGACGATGCCGGCCTGCGTGAAGCGATCCAAGGCCTCTTGAAGTCGGTTGGCTTGCGGTCAGAGTCTTTCGAGACGGCAAGAGAGTTCCTGGCCAGCAACCGAACGGACCAGCCAAGTTGCCTTGTTCTGGATGTGAGGCTTCCTGGGATCAATGGTCTGGACTTTCAAAAAGTACTTGTTGACGCAGGCGTCTACCTTCCCGTCATTTTCATCACTGGGCACGGGGACATTCCGATGACGGTGAAGGCCATGAAATCGGGCGCTGTGGAGTTCCTGACCAAGCCTTTCCGAGACCAGGACCTACTCGATGCGATCCACCAGGCTTTGGACCGTGACCAGATTAGGATCCAGCATCAGAGTGGACTTGTGAAATTGAGAAGTCACTACGGATCACTGACCGTGCGAGAGCGTGAAGTGATGGATATGGTGGTTTCGGGAATGCTAAATAAGCAGATTGCCTCTGACCTCGGTACCAGCGAAATCACCGTGAAGGTCCACCGCGGGCACGTGATGCGGAAGATGCAGGCTGAATCACTGGCGGACTTGGTCAGAATGGCGGCCAGGCTTGAGCTGCCTCCTTACAAGAAGTAAGCCCGAGGGAAACGCCGCTGAAACCCTTCACTGCTTTCCCCCGCTCGCGGATTCATTTCTGGCAGCTCAATTGCATCAACCTGGACTGATGATGTCTCGCTTGACACAAAGATTCCGTCTCACGAGAAAAGTATCAACGCTCTTATACCAAAGCATAATTGCGCCGCTTTTAGCGGCGCTGATAGGTTTCTACTATGGCTACGCAGGGAAGGAACAAACTCGTTTCGATTGTCGATGACGACGAGTCGATGCGCATCGCGTTGCATGGCCTGCTGAAGGCGGTCGGATTGCCGTCGCAGGCGTTTGTGTCGGCGGAGACATTCCTGGAATCAGGCCAACAGCACGAGACCGCATGCCTGATCGCGGACATCCGGATGCCAGGAATCTCCGGACTGGAACTGCAGGCCAGACTGAAGGCTGAGCGCTGCAAAATTCCGACTATCTTCATCACGGCACACGGCGACTCTGAGATGCGGATGCAGGCATTAAGGGCGGGCGCTGTGGAGTTCCTGACAAAACCGTTCGACGACGAGGTCCTGCTCGAGAGCGTTCGGGCGGCGCTGGAGAGTTAGGCCCGATAGGCCGCTATCAGCGCGCGTGGAGGATCTCTGTGGAAGCTTTCGAAAGAGTTGGGTGTGCCGAACAGATCTCTCACCAGCGCAGGTTCGAGCAGATCATCGGCGAAAGCCCCGCTCTGGAATCGGTGCTTAAACAGGTCACGAGGGTTGCGCCAACCGACTCGACTGTTTTGATCCAGGGAGAAACCGGTACGGGCAAGGAGCTGATTGCGCGTGCGATTCACAACATTAGCTCGCGGTGCGGACGCCCGTTCGTAAAGCTGAATTGCGCAGCCATTCCGTTGGATCTTCTCGAGAGTGAGCTTTTTGGGCACGAGAGAGGCGCGTTTACTGGGGCGATCGCACAGAAGACCGGACGCTTTGAACTTGCAGACAAGGGTACCCTCTTCCTGGACGAGATCGGAGACATTCCTCTGGCGCTGCAACCCAAACTCTTGCGCGTGCTGCAGGAGCAGGAGTTCGAGCGCTTAGGCGGCACCCGGACCCACCAGGTGAACGTCAGGCTGGTGGCGGCGACGCATCGCAATCTGACAGAGATGATGAAACGGGTAGAGTTTCGCAGCGACCTCTACTATCGTCTGAATGTGTTCCCGGTCACGCTGCCTCCTTTGCGGGGGCGGCGCGAAGACATCCCGGCGCTGGTGACGCATTTTGTTGAGATGTTTTGTCGCCGGATGGATAAGCAAATTGAAGACATTCCCGAGGAAACAATGGCCGCGCTCTGCTCGTACCACTGGCCGGGTAATATCCGTGAACTACAGAACTTGATCGAACGTGCGGTCATTCTTTCTGACGGTGGAGTCCTTCCCAATCCATTGCCGACGGTGACGACAGGGGACGTGACAGTCTCTCCGGCCATAACTACGCTGAGGGACTCGGAACGGAATCTGATACTCCACACGCTTGAGGAAGCCGGTTGGGTGATCGGCGGCCCGAGAGGCGCAGCCGCCAAACTCGGCGTGAAGCGTACGACGCTGATTTATAAAATGCAGGGACTGGGAATTTCGCGGCCACCCATCCCAAGCAGACAAGACGTTATCGAGACAGTGCAGTAAGCGCCTGCCGCGCCTATGCGGTTCTAGTGCACCGACCCTGGATCTCGTTCGAAGCGCACGAGACTTTTCCTTCTCTTAGGTGTGGTGCCGAACTCCTTTCCCGTCACCCCTTCCGCGTTAGCGATTCGTACGATCCGAATCCTCGACCTACAAGCTCGTGTCCCGGGTGCAGTACGTCCGTCCTCCCCTGCGTTGCGTCGCCGGGAAGGCGCGTGACCGTGGGACGACAGATGTCGGATTGCCGACGCTCTCTTGACGGACGATGAAGGCGGAGATGGCGAAGAGTCCCAGTTTTCATCTAGATGCTTGCTTTAAGCATCTTTGGCTTACCCGCACTGTGGCACGCGAGTTGCATATATCAGCGGTAGATCGAGAAGCGCCAAGTCTACCGGATGGGTGGTCTGTCAAGTGGTTGGCGTGGTCGATCATTGCCCAGTGTTACGACGGCGAATTGATAGCAAGGAGATCGCGTGAGCATCATGGCTGCAGAGATACTCAACAAACGCACAACCAAAATTGGATTTATCGGCCTCGGACCCATGGGTAGCCGGCTGACCGTACGTCTGCATTCATCAGGCTGGAAGGTTCAGGCGTGGAACCGCAGTCCAGAGCCGGCAAGAGCGATGAGTGAAAAGGGAATACCGATCGCGGAATCGCTAGAGAAGCTTGTGGCCGATTCGGACGTGGTCATCTCCTGCCTGGCGAATGATGCGGCTGTGCACTCTGTGTATTGCGACAGGGCGGGTGTTTTCTTCGCGGCGAAACCCGGCACCATCGTTCTTGAAATGAGCACCATCTCGCCACAGCTATCACACGATCTGCATCGGGAGGCCGCAGGTGAAGGTGTCAGGCTCCTTGATCTCGCTATCTCCGGATCAACGCCTGCGGTCGAGGCCGGAAAGATCACACTGCTTGCGGGCGGGGACCGCGATACGTTCGAGCAATGCACTCCCATTTACGAGTCCATCGCGAAGCAGTGGTTCCTACTCGGAGGTGGTTCTTCAGGGACTCAAATGAAACTGGTCGTCAACCTCCTGCTCGGTGTCGAGATGCAGGCCATCGCGGAAGCTGTATCGCTGGGCGAACATCTGCAATTGAATAGAGACGTTCTGCTCGATGTCCTGTCCAAGACGGCACTGATTGCTCCGGCGTTTGTGGGGAAGTTCCCGAAGATCAAGAACAACGACTATTCGCCGGAATTTCCGTTGCGGCTGATGAGTAAAGACATGGATCTGGTCATGGAGACCGCCGTCGCCGTCGGGGCGAACCTGCCCGCAGCAAGGGTTGCCCAGTCCGTACTTACCGCGAATCTTCCCGCAAGCGGTGACTTAGACCTGGCCGCTATTACTCCGTTTGTCGTCGGTCAGGGAATGAAGACCTAATGTCGCACCGTCTGGTCGGTAGCGAAAGGAGCATTCAGGGAGAATTTATGCAGCATAAATCTATTCGTATCGTCCATCCGGGGCAGTTCGACTCCTCGACGGCGCAGACTCCGGGTTCTCGGCGCTTTGCCGCTATTCATCCCGGAGCCGGCGTCGAGTCACCGATGTGGGGAGGTGTTTTCGTTGTTCAACCTGGAGCCCGCACCGGAATCCATCATCATGGTGAGCAGGACACGATCGCCTACGTACTCAGCGGATCTTCTTACGTTCGCTGGGGCGACCGAGGGGAGTTCGACGCCACCTTGCGCGCAGGCGATTTCCTCTATGTCCCTGCATGGCTTCCACACCAGGAGATCAATCCTTCAAAGAACACTCCTTTCCAATGGATCGTAGTTCGCAGCACTTCGGAACCGATTGTTGTGAACTTGCCCGACGACTTCTGGGATGACACCAACTTGAGCACAGCGTCTTCGACGTTGTCAGCAAACAACACTAAGCAGGTCTAACGAGGAAAGAGAGCATATGTATATGAGTTATTCACCTGATGTGAAGCGGTATGACGGAGCGGAGTTTCGGCGAAGTGGGCGGTCGGGGATCGTATTGCCGCCGGTGTCGCTTGGGCTGTGGCAGAACTTCGGCGGCAGCGATGTTTTCGAGACCGGGCGGGCAGTGATCCGGCGAGCGTTCGACAGGGGAGTGACACACTTCGACCTGGCGAACAACTATGGGCCGCCGTATGGCTCGGCCGAGGAGAACTTCGGGCACATCTTGCGCAAGGACTTTCGCGACCACCGGAATGAACTCCTCATCTCGTCGAAGGCGGGATGGGACATGTGGCCGGGTCCGTACGGCGTTGGAGGCTCCCGCAAATATCTGCTTGCGTCGCTGGATGAAAGCCTGGAGCGAATGGGACTCGAGTACGTCGACATCTTCTATTCGCACCGGCCGACGATGGATGTTCCGCTTGAAGAGACGATGGGTGCGCTGGCTCAGGCGGTGCGCCAAGGGAAGGCGCTGTATGTGGGAATCTCGTCCTACAGTCCGGAGCGGACGCGGGAAGCAGCGCAGATTTTGAAGAGCGAAGGGGTTCCGCTGCTTATTCATCAGCCTTCCTACTCGATGCTAAACCGCTGGGTGGAGGAAGAGTTGCTCGGCACGCTGGAGGAGCTCGGAGTCGGCTGCATTGCGTTTTCTCCGCTGGCACAGGGACTGCTGACCGAGAAGTATTTGTATGGGGTTCCGGAGAATTCGCGCGCAAATGGGAAAGGTTCGTTTCAGAAGGAGTTCCTCAGCGAAGACAACCTTGCGCGTGTGAGGGGGTTGCACGAGATTGCAAGCCGGCGCGAGCAGACGCTGGCACAGATGGCGATCGCGTGGGTGCTACGCGATGAGCGGGTGACCTCGGCCCTGGTCGGAGCGCGGAATGTCGAGCAGCTCGATAACTCGCTCGATGCAGTAAAGAATCTCCGGTTCACGGAGTCAGAGCTAGAGGAGATCGATCGTTATGCGCAGGAAGGGGCCATTGACCTTTGGAAAAATGCCCGAGAGGGAGCGGCATAACAATCACTACTAAACGATGTAAGTAAGTGTTCCACTGGCGCGTCCGACGGGGTGGCTTCGCTCTCTCGGAGGCGCGCAAGCAAGACCTATACCTTTTCATAACTGAGGTGCTTAATTATGCGATACCCATTGTCCTTCGTACTTGCTGCGGCCGTCACTCTTCTCCCCGCGACGCTACCGGCCCAGCAGATGATCACCGGCCCGAACGCGTTTGCCGACTGGAACCAGGAGCGGCCTGGCGCGCTCCGCAAGATCACTCTCGCCGACCTCCCCGCGCCCAAGCCAGACGAGGCGGTGAACAACACGCCCCATGTGATTCCACGTCCGGCCGACGCCTGGCCGATCGCTCCCGACGGCTTCAAAGTCACGCTCTACGCCGGCGGCGATTCAGTCCCCATGCAGCGTGCCGACAATAAGGAGCACATGCAACTGAGCGGCGGGACTTTCACCATGCCGCGCCTCATCCGCACCGCACCTAACGGCGATCTCTTTCTTGCAGACTCCGGTGCCGGCACCATCTTTATTCTTCGCGGCGTCGGGCCTGACGGCAAAGCCGCTCAAATCGAGAAGTTCGCCACCGGACTGGACCACCCCTTCGGCATCGCCTTCTATCCGGCGGACAACCCGAAGTATGTCTACGTTGGCAACGCGACAACGATACAGCGCATTCCTTATCACTCCGGCGACCTGCACGCTGCTGGCGCGCCCGAAAGGGTTGTTCCCGACATTCCCGGCTACGCCCAACTCACTGGCGGCGGCCACTGGACGCGCGACGTCGTCTTCACCCAGGATGGCAAGCACATGCTCATCTCCGTGGGTTCAGGTTCCAACATTGATGACCCTGACACCCACCCCAAGGAGTTCCACCGCGCCGACGTGCTCGAGTACACTCCCGAGGGGAAGTTCGTCGAGGTCTATGCCCACGGCATCCGCAACTGCGTTGGAGAGGCCATCAACCCCATTACTGGACAGCTCTGGTGCTCCACCAACGAGCGCGATAACCTGGGCAACCACCTGGTCCCCGACTATGTCACCTCAATTAAGGAAGGCGGTTTCTACGGCTGGCCTTGGTATTACATGGGCGGTCACCAGGATCCGCGTCTGCCCGAGCCTTGCGCCGACGGTACCGGCCCCAATCTGCAGGCAGCGGCGATCACCGCGGACGAAGCCAAGAACTGCAGTCGCGTTGACCTTGCCTCGAAGGTGATCACGCCCGATGTCCTCGTCCAACCCCACATGGCTTCGCTCGAGATGACCTTTTACCCGGCCACTGGTGAGTTCCCAAAGCAGTACGACGGCGACGCGTTTGCCGCCGAACACGGCTCCTGGAACCGCGCCAACCGGGCCGGTTATGAGGTCATCAGCATTCCCATGCACAGCGGCCACGCCGACGGCAGCTATGGAGACTTCCTCACCGGTTTCGTCACGAAAGACGGGCAAGTCTGGGGTCGTCCCGTGGGCGTCGCCGTTGCCAAGGACGGCAGCTTGTTCGTCACCGACGACGGTTCACGCTCTGTCTGGCACGTCACTTACATCGGCAAATGAGCGCTGTTCTTCGCAGTCGACATCAGTTATTCCAGCGTTCTGAGAAAATCGTTTGCGTACCCCTGGAGTTGAGATCTCAGGATCGACAAGCAACCGCATGACAGGCTAACGACCACGGAGAGGTCACCATATGGTTTCCAAATACCGAATCTTAGGAACAACTGCCATCCTCTGCGCAACGTCTTTGGCAGCAATCGCCGCCCAGAATGGGGCGCCGAGCGTTGAGACCGGTCAGCGCGAAATCTTGTTACAGACTACGCAATCCTGGAATGGCAAGCCTTACACGCACTATCCCACGGGACAGCCGCAACTCACGACTCTCAAGGTGACCATCGCCCCGCACACTGCCTTGCCGTGGCACACCCATCCGTTTCCAAATTCCGTCTATGTGTTGTCCGGCACGCTCACGCTGCACGACAGGGACAGCGGTAAGACTCTAGTCGTTCATCAAGGGCAGGCCGTCGGCGAATCGGTGGACGATGTGCATCGGGGAGAGTCGGGAGACGAACCTACAGTGCTGCTCATCACTTATGCCGGCACCCCGGGCGTTCCGACCTCGATTCCGGCGAAGGGAGAGAAGGCGGAGTATTGACGGATCAACCCGCGGTGCGGCGCCATGGATTGCGGATTCTCCGATGAGGAAGAGTCTTATATCTCCTGGCAACGTCAGCAGGCTTTAAGGAGCAAAAAAAAATGAACCTCTCCAACCGACATTTACGCAGCGAGGAACAAAGAATGACTACAGATGAAAAGACCACAACTTTCCTCCATGAAAAGCATGAACACGCCTGCGGTCCGCAGATCTCTTCGAGGGTCATGAGTCTCGAAAGGACCCTATTCTCCTCGAGTGGTCGCTCTAGCTATCAGAAGATCGGCGTCTTGGCGTTACTCTTTTGCCTATGCGCGGCCAGCGCGATAGCGCAAGCCAGGGCCATCCCCGCCCATGGCAAAGCCATCGTTCTCTTCAACGGCAAGAACCTAAATCAGTTCGATATATTCCTGCGAAGTTCTGGCCTGAACTCCGATCCCAACCATGTCTTCACCGTGGAACATGGCGTTGTGCATGTTTCCGGAACCGAATTTGGTTACTTCGTCACGAAGCAGGAGTACAAGAATTACTATCTGCGCGCTGAATTCAAATGGGGCGATGGAACTTTTGCCCCGCGCCAGGGCCAGGCGCGTGACAGCGGCATCCTTTACAACATTCAGGGGCCCAATAAGGTGTGGCCGCGTTCGGTCGAGTTTCAGATCAACGAGGGCTGCACGGGCGATTTCTGGATGACCGATGGCGCAGCACTCACCCCTATTGGCCCAGACGGAAAGGCTGGTGCGCGCGTCACCGGACCAGAGGGCAAAGCGTCGAAGGTCGATCGCTTCAACAAGGGCGAAGTCAAAAACGTAACCGGCTTTCGCGATCCGACCAATGAACTGGAAAAACCGCACGGGGAATGGAATGTCGTCGAACTTGTGAACCGCGACGGGCACGTGTGGCAATACGTGAATGGCAAGCTGGCCAACGAAGGAACCGATGCGTTCCCCGCCAGCGGCAAGATCCTCTTCCAGTCCGAAGGCGCCGAAGTCTACTTCCGCAACATGAAGCTCTATCCGCTGAAATAGCTGTGGGCGCCGACTGAACTTCCCGGGCGCGTGCCATCAAGAACCTCATTACCTAGTCACAAGGAGACATCATGGATCGTCGCACTTTTCTTGCCAGTTCTCTCGCCACCTCAACCCTTTCGCTTGCTTCTGCTGGTGATTTACTTGCACAAACGGGCTCTACTGCGGACACATCTGCGCCGGAGTACATCGACCTGCGCCGTTACCATCTGGCGAGTGGACCGGGCGTGAAGCTCACCAACGATTTTTTTGCCGACGCATCTAATTCCGGCGCTGAACCGGCTCGGTATTGGGCCAGTCGGTGCGTTCTCTGTTTATTTCGGGCCAGACAGCCCATCGTTTTACCTGCTGATGCCAAGCTCGAAGCTCGAGACATTAGTTACAGCTGACCTAGAGTTGGCGAAGGACGATGCCTTTATGAAGGCAGCTTTGCCTTTCTGGGATGCTCCCGCCGCCACGCCGCCCTATATTCGCATTGAGAGTTCTCTATTGCGGGCATTCCAGGGATATCCCAAGGTCACGCCACCGGCCTCGGCCGCAACCAAGGGAAAGCGCATCTATCACCTTCGCCAGTATCAGTCGCCGACAAACATGGATCATGTCCGGAAGGTGGAGATGTTTGATAACGGCGAGTTCGGTATTTTCGCGAAAGCTGGCGCAACGGGTGTTTTCTATGCCGATACACTGGTCGGACCGAATTTGCCTAATCTTACCTATATGCTCAGCTTTCCCGACATGACCTCGCTTGAGGCAGACTGGGAGAAGTTTGGCGCGGATCCCGATTGGAAGAAGCTCTCTGCCGATCCGAGGTTTAATTTGAATCCACCAACGGTATCCAATGTGACTAGCCTGGTGCTGCGTCCCCTGGGCTGTTCGCAGGTTTAGTGCGATAACGGTAAACGACAAACGACGCCTCCCCTTCAAAACCCTGCAGAGGGACCTGGCGCCCTACCCACGAAAGGAGAAGCTCATGGAACGCAGAGATTTCATCAAGTCGGCTGCCGCCGCAGCCGTTACCGCCGTTGCGCTGCCGGGCGTTGCCGGTAAGACGCAAACGTCGGCTCGCGCCAGCAATCCGATCTCCCGTCCAATGTCGCCTGACATGCAATACCGCGACCTGGGGCGCACGGGCGAGAAAGTCTCGCTTATAGGGTTAGGCGGCTATCACATTGGCAAGCAGGATGATCCCGCTGAGAGCATACGCCTTATTCGAAGCGCGATCGACCACGGCATTACGTTCATGGACAACTGCTGGGACTACAACGGCGGGATCAGCGAAGTCCGCATGGGCCAGGCACTGCGCGACGGCTATCGCAGCAAGGTCTTCCTGATGACCAAAATGGACGGCCGGACCAAAGAAGCCTACAACCTGCAGCTTGAGCACTCGCTCGGGCGATTGCAGACCGATGTCATCGATCTGGTCCAGTTCCACGAAGTGATTCGGATGGAGGACCCGGACCGAATCTTTGCGCCGGGCGGCGCCCTTGAAGCGGCAGTCGCCGCGCGTGAAGCGGGCAAGATTCGCTACATCGGGTTTACCGGTCATAAGGACCCGGCGGTGCATCTCCGCATGTTTACGATGGCTGAGAAGCATGGCTTTCATTTCGACACAGTTCAGATGCCGATCAATGTCATGGATGCGCATTTCCGGTCGTTTAACAAAGAAGTTGTGCCGGTTGCAATCCAGCAAGGGACCGCAGTGCTCGCAATGAAGACGTTTGGCGATCATTACATCCTCGACAGCAAGACGGTTGAGCCGATCGAGGCGTTGCACTACTCGATGACCCAGCCGGTCTCAGTCGTGATTACGGGGATAGATTCGATGCCGGTGTTGGAGCAAGCACTGACAGCTGTCAAGACGTTCCGACCCATGACCCAGGAGCAAATCGCGGCGCTACTTGAGCGGACGCGCGACGCGGCCGCCGATGGCCGCTTCGAACTCTTCAAAACAACGGCTCATTTCGACGGCACGGCTGCAAACCCGAAGTGGTTAGGGTAGAGAAGGCGCGGAGCACTATGAAGAACTTCAAGGAATTGTCGGAACGCGAGATTCTCGCTTTGGCCATTTCTCTGGAAGAAGAAGACGAGCGGGTGTATGCAGACTTTTTCGAGGGGTTGCGCCAGGACTTTGGCGGATCTGCTGCGGTCTTCGATAGCATGCGTCACGAAGAGTCGGAGCATCGCCGTCGTCTGATCGAGCTCTATCGACAAAAATTCGGGGAGCACATACCTCTCATCCGCCGCCAAGACGTAAAAGGATTTGTGCAGCGCACGCCGGTGTGGCTGGTGCGGCCACTCGGGCTTGACACTGTTCGCAAGCAGGCCAGCGCTATCGAGGTCGAGACTCGCAGGTTCTATGAACAATCCGCAGCACGTGCTCAGGACGCCAGCATCCGCCAGCTTCTGGACGATCTCGCCCAAGAGGAACGCTCGCACGAAGATCGAGCCCAGGAACTGACCGAAGAAAAGCTGCGTCCAGAGGTCAAGGAAGACGAGGACAAGGCGCGCCGCAGACTGTTTGTACTGCAAATTGTGCAGCCCGGCTTGGCAGGACTCATGGATGGCTCAGTTTCAACCCTGGCCCCGGTCTTTGCGGCGGCCCTGGCCACTAGGAATAGCTGGGACGCCTTCCTCGTCGGCATGGCTGCATCCTTGGGAGCCGGCATTAGCATGGGCTTTGCCGAGGCACTCTCCGATGATGGGAGTCTCACCGGACGCGGACATCCGTGGGTACGAGGTCTCATTTGCGGCGCGATGACGACGCTGGGAGGCATTGGCCACACCCTCCCATTCCTGATCAACCAGTTTCAGTTTGCCTTGGGAATTGCCTTTGTCGTCGTTCTGGTCGAACTCGGGGTGATCACATGGGTGCGACACCGTTTCATGGACACGCCCGTCTTCTCCGCCGCCCTGCAGGTAGGGCTTGGCGGAGCGCTTGTTTTCATTACCGGCGTTCTCATTGGAAGATCGTAAGGCGAGGCCAAAAGGGATAGACCGAAGAGAGTCTTGGAATTGAAAGTGATGGCGCGCCCGGAGGAACGCCGATGAAGAGGTCAGATTCCTGGAAGCGGGCGGATACGTGCGAAGAGCACGGTGCTGGCCGGCGCAGCAATAGGCTGCCGGGACACTGTCTGCTGTTGCTTCTGGCGTGCTGCTTCACGGTTACGGCCCAGAACATCCCCCAAAAGGACAAGAGTGCACCACTGCCGGACCTTCCGGAAGCAAGGTCCCCGGTCACCTTGTCGGCGGTGAACGATCCAGTGACTGGGAAGAGCGCTTTCTCCTTCGATGGGAAGGAAATTCCTCCGGTGATTCGATCCGCACCCGGTTCGAAGATCCAGATTGAGTACCTGAACAAGATGTCACGCAGTTCGAAGGAAGTGTGTGTCGACGGGCCGTGCATGAACATGACCAACCTGCATTTTCACGGGCTGCATGTTTCGCCAAACGCGCCGCAGGACGATGTGATTTCGATGATGGCAATGCCGGGGCAATCGCTTCAGTACGTAGTCGATATTCCACTGGACCAGCCACCCGGTCTGTATTGGTATCACACGCACCCTCATGGCGAGAGCTATCAGCAGGACCTCGATGGCATGTCTGGAGCCATTGTCATCGATGGCATGGAGCGCTACTTTCCGGAGCTGCAGCAGATGCGGGAACGGATCCTGGTGCTGCGCGACCGGGCACTTGAGAAGAATGACCCCGCTGCTTCTGCATTGAGGCGTAGCGTTGACATTCCGGCGACTGGGTGCAGCGCTTCTACAGACGCACCGGAGCGTATTTTCACCGTAAATGGTACCGTGCGCCCGCAAATCCCCATAGCTCCGGGAGAACGTCAATTCTGGCGTATCGTAAATGCTTCACCAGACCTATACGCTGATCTGCAGGTAGACACGGAACAGTTTGAGATTGTAGCGCTCGATGGAATGCCATTGTCATTCCACGATCCAAAGCGTCCTATCGAATTTAGAGACCACATCCTGGTTCCGCCCGCAGGTCGAGTCGAAGCAATCGTCACCGGACCAAAAGCCGGGGTCCCAACATCGTTGCGCACACTTTGTTTTGACACGGGACCTGATGGAGATCCGAATCCTGCAATGGTGCTGGCTGACTTGGTAGACGTTGCGCAACCAACTCACGCAATCCACACCGCTCGAGTGAACGCCGGACCACCGGTTTACAAACCAGTGGCGCCAAAGCTGATTACGGGGGTCGAATATAGCCCTCCCGACTTTGTTGTCACCTTCACCGAAGACAAAGGCGGCTTCTACATCAATGGCAAGAAATACGGTCCGTCGGACCCTCCGATGACGAGCGTCTCCATCGGGGCGTTTCACCACTGGCGAGTTGTCAATGCGACGCATGAGGTTCACCCATTCCACATCCATCAGGTTCATTTCCTCACTTATGGCGAGAATGGCATACGCCTCGCAAATCCAGAATGGCTGGATACGGTAAACGTCCCAGTCGAGGGAAGTATGGACTTGATGATGGACTTTACGGATCCCATCATTCGGGGAGTATCGCTCTTCCACTGTCACCTTCTAAGCCATGAGGACAAAGGAATGATGGCAAAGATTCTCTTCAAGTAGTGTCGGCCACTGTCGGGAGTCCGACACGACTTCGGAAGCTTTTTGACCTTCTAAAGTGTCCTCAGAAGTAAAGAACCAACAATTCAGCCACATTGCGGGATATTTCATTTGGCCCGTTTTGGCATTGTGAGTGCATTAAGGCTAGTCAATCGAAAAGAACCACAGGAGGTTCTATGCAATTTAACGAACGATATGTCATGGTCGCAGCGCGCGTACTCGTTGCGATGATTTTTATGCTGAATGCTCTCAACATCATCGGCCAGACACTCGCAGTGCACGAGATGGCCGCTCATGGCGTTCCAGCCGGCCTGATTCCGGTGCTGATTATGGCGGCGCGCTCTCTGCAACTCATTGCGGGTTTGGGTCTGATCCTGGGAATCTATCCCCGTCTATCCGCCTTTGCACTGCTACTGTTCCTGATACCGGCGACCCTGATGGCACATGCGTTTTGGCAGGACCTCGGCATGTCACTCTATACAGTTCAGCTAATCAACTTCTTCAAGAATGTATGCATGGCCGGTGGACTTTTCTTCATCATCGCGACAAGGAACCAACCAGTTCTGCTGCCACGCCCAACGGGCGCTGACCGACGTTCTATGACGCTCGAAAGAGCCGGCTATAGCACGGTTCGCTGATGCGCAACCTGTCGTTGTTGTTTTGCGGCGCGTCCAATCATTGGACCCGCCGCTGGCGCTTTGTTTTGATCCCCCTTCTGTTCGCGCTCTCGGCGTTGCCCGGGAGGACGCAGACTCCGGACCCTCAACCACCTGGTCCGCCTCCAAATCCGGCGCGTCCGGCTTTGAATCCGTTTCCCGCAGAACAGAATTGGAGTTTTCTCGCGGACCGTTCGAAGCGCACGGACTTCTTCGATCCGGTCAAGTACATTTCGCTCGGTAAAAACCCGCAACAGTACCTCTCGCTCGGATTCGAATACCGCATTGAGTACGAGTATTACGACAACTGGATGTTCGGCGAGGGACCTCAAGACCACAATGGGTACGTTATGAACCGGGTCATGCCCCATTTCGATCTCCACGCGGGCAGTGACCTCCGGCTTTTTACCGAGTTCAAGTTTGACTTTATCGCGGGCAGGAATGGCGGCCCTCGACAGGGAATCGACCAAGCCAAGGGCGATGTCCATCAGGCGTTCCTCGAGGTCGGGCCTCACGTCAGCAGTCCGGCGGGCATGAGTCTGAGGGCGGGACGCCAGGAAGTAATGCTTGGTTCGGGGCGGTTGTTCGACAACAACGAAGGCCCTAACGTGAAGCTCAGCTTCGATGGATTTCGCGCGATCGCCGAGAGCGCGCGTTTGAGGCTGGATCTATTCGCTCTAAGACCGGTTGAGGATGACGATGAAGGTTATTTCGACGATGAAGCGAATCATGCGCAAAGCGTCTGGGGAAGCTATCTGACCGTTCCGGCCCCGATCATGAGCAACGGGCAAGCGGACATCTATTACATCGGACTGGACACGAAGTCAGCCACCTACAACAGAGGGACTGCCCACGAGTTTCGTAACACCGCCGGAGCCAGAATATTTCGCCTGATCGGGAAGGGCTGGGACTATAACTGGGAACCGAATTACCAGTGGGGAAGTTTCGGAAGCGCCTCGATTCGCGCATGGAGCGCCTCAACCGAAACTGGATATACGTTTGATCGCGCACGCTTTCATCCTCGACCATTGTTACGGGCGGATGTGTATAGCGGTGACGGAAATCCGTCAAATCATCCCCTTGGGACCTTCAACTCCCTTTTCCCCCGTGGTGCATATTTTGCCCCCAAGACGGCGCCTTCATTGGGACCTCAGAACCTGATCGACGTACATCCGGTGCTTCAATTTCAGCTGAAAACGAACGTGACCGGAGCCATCGCCTGGGACTGGTATTGGAGGGAATCGACGCATGACGGAATATATGCTTTTGGAAGCGGAGCCCTGATTGATCCAGCCGGTACCAGCCATGCTCGCTATCTCGGTAATCAAGGAGATCTTGAGATTCGGTGGGCTCCTGTGCGTCACACTATGATTGCATTCAATCTCGCCGGCTTTGAACCAAAAACCTTCTTCAACACGGTAACTTACAACGGCGCGCCTATTGAAGGGAACGTAGGTTTTACATATCGCTTCTAGAAAACCCGGTAATCCCGCGAAGTTGGGATCCTGATCGCTCACGATGCAAGAACTGTTGGGGCGTCCGAACGTCTCGGTCCGCGGCTCCGTCGAGTTCATCATGCCTTCAATGACGACGCCTAAAGCAGTTGTCGTTCAGGTACCTGGGCGTCAGCGGATACCGTGAAGTAAAAGCTAGCGCCCCGCGGAGAGCTAGGGGCTGCCCACAAGCGGCCTCCATGCGACTCAACGATGGAGCGGCTGATCCGAAGTCCCATGCCGGTGCCGTGGGGCTTGGTGGTAAAAAACGGATTGAAGATCTCGTCCGTTTGCTCCGGCGGTAGCCCCACCCCGGTATCGCTGACGGACACTAGAACCTGCTCATCCTCGACTCGCTGCGACTTGATGGCGAGCTCTCTCGCCTCAATCATGTCCTTCATCGCATCGATGCCATTGATCATGAGATTCATCATCACCTGTTGCAACTGCACGCGATCTCCCGTGACACGGGGAAGATCTGCGGCCAGTTCCGTCCGGACTACTACGTTGTGTCGAGCGGCTTCGCTGCTCAGAAGAAGAACCATCTCCCCGATGACCGAATTTATATCAACCAACTCTCGCGCTGGAGTTCCTTTGTGGAAGAGCACGCGGATCCTGCTTATGATTTCTGACGCACGGGTTACATCTTTCACGACTCTCATTGCAGCCGCGCCAGCCTCTTCCAGATCGGGATGTTCGCGTGTAAGCCAACGAACACAGGTCCGGGCGTTGGTCGCCGCGGCAGCAATGGGTTGATTCACTTCGTGAGCCAGGGAAGCGGTCAGTTCGCCCATGGTGGTTATCCGGTTCACTCGCGCAAGGTCGGCGTGCGCCTGGCGCAATCTCTCGCGCTCTTCCTCCGCCCGCTTGCGCTCGGTAACGTCGATTCCGGTACCCACTAGTTCCACCAGCTCGCCGGATGGATTGAGAATCGGATGTCCTATAACGTGGATGTCTCTGATTTCACCATCGGGATGAATGATTCGGTAGTCGACCTGATATTCTCCGCGTTCGCGCGTTGCTCGCTCTAACTCCGCCGCAACTATAGGTCGGTCGTCCGGATGGATGCGCTGAACAAACGTCTCGAACGGCGGCATGCCGTCTGCCGGGTCAAAACCCAGCAAACGGAAGCATTCATCAGACCAGTACCTATTTTCGCCGGTGATAGGGTTCCACGCCCAACTGCCGGTTCGGCTGAGCCTCTGCGCTTCCGCCAGGTATGCCTCGCTCTCACGAAGCGTCCTTTCCGCCTGCTTTGTTGCGGTGACGTCGGTCACCGCACCCACAATTTCACGGCTGCTTGAGGAAGTCTTTAGCCCACGCACTAAAACGCGGAGGTCTTTGACTCTGCCATCCGGCATCAGCAGACGATGTTCAGCGTCCACATCTGTCCCTTCGGTGGCAGCACGGATAATTTGGGCAGCGAGGTCTCGATCTTCGGGATGAATTCGTTCAATTACCAGCTCCAGAGTCGGCTTAACCGCCTGATCGTATTCAAAAATATTGTAGGTTTCCTCCGACCAATGGATGTCTCCGCTTGGAACGCTCCACCCGAAGCTCCCGGTGTGGCTCAGCCGTTGCGCCTCCGATAGATATGCTTCGCTCCGCTTTAGCTTCTCTGCGGTCAGCTGACGCAAAGCGACAAGAGAGATCGCCAGGCGCTCATAGAGGGTCATCGTCTCCCTTAACAGCACTACAAGCAAAACCGTCAATGAAATGACAATAAGAGAGCGGGCTGCATACATCGCGAGACTGAATCGGCCAGGAGTATGAATTTGTGCGATGCCTTGACCTAACCATCCGCACATGACCACCATCAGCCATATGTTGAGGACCGAGCGTGTTCGGAACCAAAGCAAGAGCAGGGCGACGGCGCTTGGGAATGACAAGAGTGTGTAAGCATATCGGAGGCCGACCGTGGACTCGCTTCTGTCTAGAAAGAGTTTCGGTAAATACGGTTCTCCCGCGATGGCGATCCAGGTTAATGCAAGAGCGATGGCGATCACGAAGGCGCTGCTCACGGCGGCGGCAGTTCGCGTTGAGCCGACCGCCACGAGTTCTCCCGGTTCTTTGCTCATCAGCGCATACAAGATGACCGCGAGCACGTAGCCCGACATCCAGAATAGGGCAAGCCAAATACTGGTCTGCAAACCGGCGCCGAGAAGGCCGCCCGGCGTCAATGCGCCGGGAAAAGTCAGAAGATGCGGAACATTCATCACTGCGGCAAAAAGGTAGCCGCTCGCCAAGATAAGGAGCGCACGCGACCGCACAATAGTAAATTGAGAAATCAGCAGCAACCATGTGATTAGGTCCGCGAGGAAGATGAACGTATCAGTGATTGGCGCCCATGCATCGGTCCGAGGTAGCTGCACGGTTCCGAACGGTGCCACGATTGCCCCAATCCCCAGGAGAACGAGGCCAATCGCGAAGGCGACTCGACGTTCTTTTTGTCCAGCCGGCAAGTTCGCCAGGACGGTGCCATTCTGATCAGGCGCTTCGTTCAAGAGAGACTCTCCTTCCTTCGTCAGCGCGCACGATAATCGCCGCGACGCCCGTCTCATAGTCGGGTCGAGCAGCAGCACGCTGGTCTGATTCGGCTAAGATGACGTCAACCACATGAATTGTATGAACTCTGCGATTCAGATTCCACGATGGACCCTGTCGGTGCTGCGCTTCGGCTGAAGCGGAGTGCTGAACCTTGAATGCTCGTCATTGCTATGCCGCGCGAGGCTGTGTCGAAAACCAGCGGCGGCTATCGGGAATGTCGACTGACACTTTCTTGGGCGCATAGTGCCGCCGCCGCGATATCTTATTTAGATTCAACTCCATCGCCGAATCTTCGGTGCCCCAGACCAGGCACCGGTTTCGTTCGGCTCAGCCATTTTCGACATCTGCGCCAAAATCGCCAGAGAAGACTACTGGCGATTTATGCTTCAATCCAAATGACGGCAATCGGAGGGCCCAGGCGGTGGAAATCTCAGAGAGCACAAGGGTAATCCACGGAGATGAGCAGTGCAGGGACGGGCATTATCGCGCCAAAGAGGAGTTGCGAGAGAAGGCACGGACCGGCGATGGCGCAGAGCGCGGAGATGAACCAGATCCGAATGACGCTGCCTCGCGGCAGGCGCAGAATCCACTCGATTTCGGCGAGCTGAGGGTCGGGCGTGCTTCGGAAGACGCTGCAGGGATCCCGGCGATCTGGAATACGATGCTCTACGGCATTGGCGACATGGGTCCGGTTCGCGCTCCGGAAGCGTTCTTGAAGATCAACCATGTCACCGGGTTCGATTGCCAGAGCTGCGCGTGGCCGAGCCCTGACAAAAAGCGAAAGATCTTTGAGTTCTGCGAGAACGGCGCCAAGGCGGTCTCGGACGAGTCGACGAAGAAGCGCGTTACCCCGGAGTTCTTCGCGAAACATTCGATCGAAGAGCTGGCAGCGCAGTCCGATTACTGGCTGAACCAGCAGGGGCGTCTGACTTCTCCGATGGTGCGTCACGCGCACGCGACCCACTATCAGCCGATTACGTGGTCAGAGGCCTTTGCGATGATTGCGGAGGAGCTGAACGGTCTGGATTCTCCTGATCAGGCCAGCTTCTATACCTCGGGAAAAACGACCAATGAGCCAGCGTTCCTTCTGCAGCTTTTTGCGCGCCAGTTCGGGACGAACAATCTTCCGGACTGCTCGAACATGTGCCACGAGTCGTCTGGGGTGGCCATGGTGGAGACGCTCGGAGTGGGAAAGGGCGCGGCGACGCTGGAGGACATGGAGAGCACCGAGCTCATCTTTATTTTCGGGAACAATCCGGGCACGAACCATCCGCGGATGCTGACCTCTCTGCAGAAGGCCAAGGACCAGGGCGCTAGGATCATTGCGGTCAACCCTCTGCCGGAGGTGAGCCTGATGCGGGTAAAGAACCCGAATCCCCAGGACTACCCGAATCCTCTGGAGCTGTCGTTTGCGCTGTTAGGCAAAGGGCAGGCGCTCGCGGATCTGCATCTGCCGGTGCGCGTGAATGGAGATGTGGCGGCGATCAAAGGAATTCTGAAAGAGCTTCTCGAGCGCGAAAAGGCGGGACGTGCCTCGGGGATCGACCGAGGGTTTATTGAAACCTACACTGGCGGTTTTGAAGCACTTCAGGCTGATGTAGAAGCGGTAAGCTGGGCAGAGATCGAAGAAGAGAGCGGGCTAACTCGAAACCAGCTGAATACCGCGGCCGAAATGTACGGCAATTCGAAGAAAACGATCTGTGCGTGGTGCCTGGGCGTCACGCAGCAGCGCAACGGTGTCGACAATGTTTCGATGATTGTGAATCTGCTCCTCGCGGGCGGAAACATCGGGCGTCCGGGAGCTGGCACAGTATGTGTCCGGGGACACTCGAACGTCCAGGGTGACCGCACGATGGGGGTGTGGGAGCGTCCGCCGAAGCCTTTTCTGGAGGCGCTGAAGAAAGAGTTCAATTTCGAGCCGCCCCAGAAGTGGGGATATGACACTGTCGAGACCATGCACGCGATGTTCGACGGAGACGTCAAGGTGTTCTTTGCCATCAGTGGCAACTTCATCTCGAATACGCCGGATACGGTGTACAGCGCACACGCAATGCAGCGCTGTAAGCTCACGGCCCACGTGTCGACCAAGCTGAATCGATCGCACCTGATCACCGGCGAGCGGGCGTTGATCCTGCCTTGCCTGGGCCGGACAGAGGAGGATGTGCAAGCGACGGGCAAGCAATTCCTCACGGTTGAAGATTCGATGGGGATCGTCAATCCGTCTCAGGGATTTCTTCCGCCGGCTTCACCCGATCTAATGAGCGATGTAGCGATCCTTGCAAAATTGGCGCACGCGACTCTGGGCACGCGAACGAGCACCAACTGGCTCGGCTTTGCTGAGAATTACAACCTGATCCGGGATTCAATTTCCAGAGTGATCCCGGGATTCGAAAACTTCAATCAGCGACTGGCGAATGAAGGGTTCTTCTATTTGCCAAATGGCGCGAAGCACCGCATTTTCAAGACGAGCACAGGCAAGGCAAAGTTCACCGTTTGTCCGATCCCAAAGCATGATCTGCAGGCTGACGAATTCCTGTTGACGACCATCCGCACCCATGACCAATTCAACTCCACAATCTACGGATTGAATGACCGCTATCGGGGCGTATTTGGCGGCCGACGGGTTCTCTTTCTGAACCCGCTCGATATGGAGGCAAGCAATCTGCGGGCGGGTCAGGTGGTGGACATCTATAGTCACTTCGAGGGAGAGGTCCGCAAGGCGCCGCGCTTCGCAATCGTTCCCTACGCGATCGCCCGCCGAAGCGCCGCTGCCTACTATCCGGAGACCAATGTTCTGGTCTCCGATTCGCAGCGTTGCTGCGAAGAGTAACCAACCCGCCTTCAAGTGCATTCGCATCACGCTGACTCCGTCAGATTCCGGGGAGGCGCTGCACTTCTCCAAGACAGATATTGATCGCAACATGGACCGGGTTGTGCCGCACGTACCATGAGAGCCTATCGAGAGTCAGACCTTGCGCTCGATGCTGACTGGCGCTCAGCGGAGAAAGGAGGTAGAACGTGAAGTTGCGAATACAAGGAAACTCTCTTCGACTGCGGGTTTCGAAATCGGAATTGGCGAGATTTGTAGAGACAGGTCAGCTTCAGGAGACGGTTTATTTCGGCTCGGAACAGGGCTCGGAGTTGACTTACATCATTTCTCAGGATGACGACCGGGCTGGTCTCAACGTCGAGGCTTCCGCCGGCAGGGTAAAGATCGTCGTGCCCACCGAAGTTGCTCGTACCTGGGCGAATAGTGAGCGGGTTGGCATAGAAGGTGACGTGGAGCTTGGCGCTCGCGGTAAATTGTCGATTCTCATCGAGAAAGACTTCGCCTGCATCGACCGGAGCGCTGAAAAGAATGCCGATACCTTTCCCAATCCCCTTGCCGTCGAGCATGCCTCCCAGGCTTGAGTGGTCGGCGCTAGCTGCAGAAATCGATCCAGTCGGAAGGCCAGTTGCAGTTGATGAAGTGAAGTCTATCTTCGGGCTCAATCTGAAGAGTTCGAACAAGGCCGCGCTCCAACGCCTCCATCACAAACTCCTGCATGGAGTACCTTTCCGCCGCAAGCAGCGCTTCGGCAAGGGGCAGGAGCTGTTTGGAATAAACCGCGGCCAAGGGCTCAAAGCCGCGATCGTCGACCGGAACACATCCCAGTTCGTCTTCGCTCAGTGTGACGATTTTCTTGAGCAAGGGCGGAGTCATCGCCGGCATGTCCACGGCTAATACCAGCGTTTTTTCGAAGTATGCCGCCTTGAGGATCGCCGCCAGCCCAGCAAGGGGCCCGCAATCCGGGCGTTCGTCATGCACGACGGCGAGACCGAAGCGAGAGTAATCGACCCCCACTCGTCCTGAAATAACCAGTTGGGCCGCGCCGGCTTCCCGGAGGCAGCGAATCTGGCGTTCGATGAGCAACTCGTCGCCTATGCGCAGGAAAGCCTTATCTGTTCCCATGCGGGTGGAAGCGCCTCCGGCGAAGACGGCCGCGGAGAAATTCTTCCAGCAAGGCCCACCTCCCTCTGAGGGATCATAGCCTCTCGCGTGCTTGCGGAAGTAATAGGCGGACATTGTTCGATGTGGGTTCGGCGCCGTCAGTTCTCATTAATTAGTCTTTGAGGGTGCGATCGTTCATGGAGAGGTGAAACACTATGCGTCCACCGCGGCAGAGCGTAGAGATTACCGAAGTTGTCGACTGGATCGATGGCAAGACCGATCGAGTGACCGACTACCTTGTTGCTGAAGAACCACTGGAGATTCGAGTGAACGGAGTGCCGCTCAGCGTCACCATGCGAACGCCGGGTCACGATCTGGAATTGGCCGCTGGTTTTCTCTTGACCGAAGGGATCGTCGATCGCCCAGAACAGGTTGTCGATGTCAGGACGATCACGGACAAAGACACCGGGAAATCCAACATAGTGGATGTGGAGATCACTGGGGTCGAGCATGACCCCGCGAGGATGCAGCGGAACTTCTTCGCTGCGTCCAGCTGCGGGATCTGTGGCAAGGCTTCGATTGAAGCCATTCGACGACGGGGACTCGGAAGACCGAATGCCGAGTTTAGGGTTACTCCGCAGATCCTTTGCGGACTCAGCGAGAAACTGCGCGGCGACCAGGTGATCTTCGAGAAGACCGGAGGGCTGCACGCCGCCGGACTCTTTTCGGCCGATGGCGAATTGCTTGAAGTCCGTGAAGATATCGGGCGGCATAATGCGGTCGACAAAATTGTCGGCTGGGCCCTACAGCAAAGGCGGTTGCCGCTCTCGGAACACATTCTGCTGGTAAGCGGGCGGGGCGGCTTTGAGCTGGCGCAAAAAGCAATTACGGCGGGGATACCCATAATGGCATCGGTATCAGCGCCTTCGAGCCTGGCGGTGAAGCTATCGCGGGAGCTCGGCCTGACGCTCATCGGATTCTTACGGGGATCACGGTTTGTCGTTTATTCGGGAGCAGAGAGAACAAGTGTGTCCGTAATTGGGCCGAAAAACCGGCTATAGAGCAAGAGAACTCTTTCTTGGCTCCGACCGCCGCGCAAGGGCGCTGAGCGCGTTTCTACCAGAGGTTGCAGACGCAATTACGTGCCATCGATTCTCGACGCGGATTGGCTGGCGGGCAATACCGGGCAATGCGCTACGGCATTGATGGCATTCTTGGCATTTGTGGGAATGTGGAATCAGCAAGTTGCAGATTATAAACGTGCTTAGAGAAACCGAATCCCACTCTCTCCGCCGATAAGTAACTTATAATTAATAATTTACAAGAGAAATATCGTTTGTCGGTTAAGTTAGTATATTTAAGTGTAAGCAAAAAAACGCATCTTAGTTTGGGAATTTGTGCTCTCGATTAACGCCTTCCCTAAATGAACCTTCATTTCGCGCCTGCGAAGCGGGTTGGAACCCAGTTCTCGACTGTTTCGCCGAACTCCAGACGAATCCCGTCGGGGATTCGAGGCCATGCCGCCGCCCATAGTACCCAGTCCAAGCACCGCTACATTCTTAATCACGGCAACGGTTCTCCTCTGCTCGTATCATTCGAGCGGCTGTACGGCCACGATTACGGTCCGCGGCCCTCGTCTCGATGCGGATCGGATTGCGCAACGCGCGCCCGAACCCCTCATAGCGTACTTCCATCCAGTCCCCATCCGAGCAGTCCAATCCCGTCGCCGAAGCTCAGGGAATGTGCGCCGAAAAAATGCACGTGCACGTCGCCCGGCTGGCGGTGGCACTCGAACTTGAAGTGATGATGCTCGAGATTCACCAGGCTATGACACATATTCGCCTCGCCCGTTTCGACCTTCTTCGACCAGATTGTCTCGCCTCCTCGCTGGATCCGCACCTCGCCGTCAATCGATTGAAACCCCGCGCCGACTACCAGCTCCGGTCCGACGCTGCATGTTCGCAGCTTCGATCCCGCAAGATTCAGGTAGTTGCGTTTCTCGAACTGTGGTCGGAGAACTCGTTGCCTATAACCATGCCGATGCGATACGGTGCGCGGTCTTCTCCAATGATGTAGATTCCGGCCATCTCCGCCTCTTCGCCACCATCCTCCGCGTAGGCAGGCACGGTCAATGGCGCGAACGGTCCGCGCAGGATCGCCCCATTGCCCTTGTAGAACCATTCCGGCGCAATGCCAATCTCGCCTGCTCAGGCCGCCCCGCTTCCAGGCCCCATTGAAACATCCGCATACTGTCCGTCATCGTTTCGGCGGTTATTTGGTTCTCGACCGCGTGCATGGCCTGCCGTTCCTTTGCGCTTCCCAAATGCGTCAGGCCGGTGCCCGAGACCATCAGGCGCGACGGTTCTCCCGGCACATCGATCGGAGCCAGCAGACGCCAATCGGATGCCCCCGCATTAAATCGCATCGTAGTCCAGCGTCTCGCCCTGTGCGAGCGAAAGCGCCAGCTCGCTCAATCTGCCGTCCTTGGACCAGGCAGCGCTTTGCTAACTCGTAGACGCTCTGCACCTCAATGAGGCAACGGAGCCGAGGCTCCTCCACTACCGCCACGCGGCGCGACGAACCGTTGCCGATCTGCACCAGATGAATCATGCTGTATGCTTCTCCTACTCGACGATCTTGAAGCGCTTGAGCGATTCTTCGTTGACGGTCAGACCGAGTCCTAGTGCGTTCTCGTCGAGATCGATATAGCCATTCACCGGCACCGGCTCGCCGTCGAAGATATACCAGAACAACTCGTTGCCCACCTCCACATCGACCTTGGGAAAGAACTCCGCCATCGGCGAGTTCAGGCTGGCCATCACCACGTGGTAGTTATGCATCTGCCCGGCATGCGGAATCACCGGAACCTGATAGGCCTCGGCCATGGCCGCAATCTTGCGCGCCTGGCTGATGCCTCCCACCCGGTTGGTGTCGAACTGGATATAGTCGAGCGCATTCGCCTCCAGCAGATCGCGGAATCCAAAACTGTGAACTCGTGCTCTCCGCCGGCAATCGGAATGCGCCCGTATGCCTTCAGCTCCTTGTACCCGCGCGTATCGTCGGGGATCACCGGCTCTTCCAGCCAGCGAAGATGAAACGGCTCAAGCAGGGGCAGCATGCGCTTCGCATAGTCGAGCGTCCAGCCCATGTACGCGTCGGCCATCACATCCATGCCATCGCCTACCACTTCGCGGACTGCGCGCACCAGCTCGACGTTGCGCTGCATCCCCTCCGCGCCATCCACCGGCCCCCAGCCGAAGCGCAGCTTCATCGCCGTGTATCCTTCGTCCTTATATCGCTGTGCTTCCCCCCGCAGCTCATCCAGCGGCATGCTGTAGAGACGGCTTGCATACACCGGAATTCGCTTCTTGGTGCGTCCTCCAAGCAAGCGGTACACGGGCTGTTTCGCCGATTTCCCCAGCAAGTCCCATAGCGCAATATCCACCGCGCTGATCGCCGTCATACCTACGCCTTTGCGCCCGAACGCCATCGTCCGCCGGTACATCTGCTGCCAGAGATACTCGATGTCCCACGGGTCCGCTCCCAGCAGCAGCGGCTTCAGGTAGGTATCGATGCAGGCCTTGGTCACCAGCGGCGACAGCGCCGCATTGCCCAGCCCAACCAGCCCCGCATCCGTGAATATCTCTACCAACACCCAGCCGTGGAATGCGAAGTTTCCCATCGAAGCCTCGCGGAACATGACCAGGTCCATCGGGTTGGTGCAGAAGTGAGGCTGGCAGCGGCGCCGTCTCGCCCTCCCATTGAACGACGCGCGTGCGTACTTCGGTGATCTTCATGATGGCTCACTTTCTCGATAGGTCGGAGGTCTTCAGCGGTTGGACTTTGCCTCCGAGAAGCAGAATGCCGAGAAACCCAATGAAGTGAAAGGTCCCCGCAATAGGAAAAGTGTCCCATATCCGAATCCATGGCTGAGCAAGAATCCCGCCACGACGCAAAGATCGCTCCCCCGATAGCTCCGCCAAATCCGACCATCCCGCCACCGATCCCACCGCAGACAAAGGAAAACTGTCCGCGGGAAGAGTCATGATCAATCCCGACCAAGACTGCTGGCAGAAAAATGCAATGCTGAACAGCATCAGGGCCCATCCCACCGGCACATGGGGCACCAGAATCACCACCGGCATGAACAGCGCGCTCAGGCCCAAGGCAAACTTCCGCGAGAAATCCAGCGACCGCCCCCGGCTTAGAAGCATGCTCGACAACCACCCTCCGAGAAAGCTCCCCACTCCCGAAGCCGCATACGGAATCCACGCATAGTCACCCATATGCTTCACGTCGAACCCGCGCACATCGTAGAGATACTTCGGCAGCCAGAAGAGGTAGAAGTACCAGGCCGAGTCGCTGATGAATTTAGCGAAGACCAGCACCTGGACCCTGCGCATCCTCACAATATCCAGCAAGGACAACTCCCGCGCAACCAGCCGCGCGTCCAGCGTGGCCACGAGACGCCGTTGCTCCCCCGATAGCTCGATATACCACCAGGCCACCCATGCCAGCCCCACCGCGCCCGCCGCGAAAAATACCATCCTCCAGCCGCTCGTCATCAGCACCAGGCCGATCAGCGGCGGCGCCAGCACCGACCCCACCGCCGTCCCGGCATTGATGATCCCCATCGCTGTCGATCGCCGCTTGGGCGGTACCCACTCCGCCACAACTCTGGTCGCGGCGGGAAACGCTCCCCCTTCGCCCATTCCCAGAAGGCAGCGAGCTGCGACGCAGAATCCCGAAGCTCGTCGCAAGCCCTTGCAGCGCGCAGGCCCCCGACCACCACAGCATGATCAGGATGAATCCTCTTCGCGTGCCCAGGACGTCCAGCAATCGGCCGCCCACCGCATACAGCAGCGCGTAAGGTATCAGAAAAGCAAATTGCAGCCACGAGAACTGCTGATTGTCGATCGGAATCGTCCGCTCGATTGCTGAGATCGCTACAGGCAATGTCTGCCGGTCGAAATAGCTGATGGCAATTGCCGCCGTCACCAGCGCGACAAAATACCACTGCGCTCCCATCGATCCGGCCCGGATCGTGCCTCGTTGCTCCATCCGCTCGCCTTCTCTCAACAGCGCCGCCGGGTCACCACTTCAACCGCATCAAAGATGTAGCCTGCCGGGGAAGGGCAGCGTCGATCGTTACCCTGCCGTCGGTTACATCAAGCCACTGCGGGGAACTCAAAAGCGCCAACTGACCGGCTTCTTTTAACCGGGCATACTGCTCCGGAGTTGGCGCCTGCGGAGAACCCATCCCTTTCCACACGCTGTACGAATTGCTGTGCGTTTCGTCAATCCGATAGTGCTCCAGCAGGACCTTATTTACTCCTGACGGAATCCCGGCTATCGTCACTTGGACATCTGCGCCGGCCGCGGGCAAGTCGTCGTCATGATAATTCCACAGCATGACCGCGGCTTCGTGCCCTGCACGGGTTGCCATCGCGTCCACGTCCGGGGTCTGCCGTACTCCTGCGCTCAGAATGTCATGGAGCGGAACCTGATTCTCGCTGCTCGTCGCCACCCGGTTCCCGGACATTAAGCCAGCCATCCGAAAAATGTTGAGGACCGGCTTGTCCACACCGTTCGTTGCCAGGGAGCGAAACCCTTCAAAGTAGTCCTTGTTCTCAAACTCGAACGACCACGACAGCATGGCCAGCAGGTTGACCTTGTACCTGTCCTGGAGCTCGAATAACTCCTTGATTGCCACTGCGGTGTAAACCGCATAGAGCGGCCCGTTCCGGTAAGCATTCGCCGGATTCATCTTCATCGAGCACGCCGCGCAACCCTCCGGATCGGCCTCACTCAGGACGATGGGAAGACTGCGAAACTTAGGATACTTCGCCACGATTTCAAAACCTTTCGCCGCATCGTTCAACTCGCTGCTGAGCCCCATGCGGACGTGGGCTGCAACCATCTGCGGATGCCCCTTTGCGTGAAACGAAATGAAGTCCAGGGGAACCGGCTTGCCGTCTGCGGCGCTTTTGCCGTGGTCTACATGGGCAAGAAAATCGTCGAGGAATTTCGCTGCCTTCGGGCCACCGGGCCCCGTCGATGCCGGGCCTCCTACCTTCGCTCCCGGCAGCGCCGCGCGAACCCCGGCGACAGCGTAATCGTATAGCTTCCAGTAGTCCTCGGGCGTGCTGTGCCAGTAGTCAATGTCCGGCTCGTTCCACACCTCGAAGTACCAGCCAAGCACCGTCTGCTTGCCGTAACGCTCGACGAGATGCGAAGTTACTGCGCGAACGAGTTCGCTCCACTTGCGGTAATCTTTGGGCGGGTTATTGGATCCGCCGGAGACGGTGCTCTTAGGGAAATGGACTTGATAAGGTTCGTCGCGCCCCTCAACCTCCCCCGCTAGATCCTTTGGCATGAACCCGAGCTCGACCATGGGTCGCACCCCCGCCGCCTTGAGCGCATCGAAGATTCCGTCAAGTATCTTGAAGTCGTAGACTGGATTCCCGCTGGCATCTTCGCTGTACACATTCGTCGAACTCCACTTCAACTCGGGCACCCCGTTTCCCGAGGTCAGCAAATGATGAAAGCGCACATACACAGGAACGGGACTAAGATCGTGCAACTCGCCGAGCAGTTCGGTTCCGTTGCGCATCGTCGTGTAATTCGCCTCGTCGTAGCCGAACCAGCTATAGATGGGGGTGTAGCTTCCCACCGTCTTCGTGAGATCCACATGGATGGTTATCGGTCTTTCTGCCGGTGGCGCAGAGCTGGAGGGCGCAGTGTTCTGGCTGGCGCCCGTTTGAGCTGGCATCGCGCTTTGCTCCAAAACGGACAGCATAGGCACAAGAAACGATACAGCTACAAGCATCAGCGACGGCTTCAATGCGATTTTCATGAAACAGTTCCCTCCATTGGGCATGCAGTCATCGACAGGCGCGCAATGGGGACCACTGTGCTTGCAATGGGATTGTCCTGATGCAAGGCTTTCTCCAGTGGACGTGCTTCGCCATATCAAACTGTAAATAATGACCAGCCATGGTTTGCCAAATCCTGTCGGTGAGTTCGAGGCACTCTGCCAGGACGCATCGATTCCTCATTTGTGGAACGATTGTGACCATCTGTTCTGCCATGGTTATTGAATGGGCCCGAAGTGCACGTTCTCCGGTGCCGAAGGTTCGTCGAGAAACTGAAGTGTTGTGAGTGGGCCGAGATCGGCGGGAGGAGTCCACGATGCGAGCGCCCACACTACTTCCTTCGATGGGGTCAACTCCAGCGCCTGCAAAGTGCCGGTGCGCTCTTCCGGTTTTGTGTTCCACTCGTTAACCCAGTTGGTGACGATAGTATCGCCGTTGGTCAACCGCCAAGCCTGCTGCAGTGTCGAGAACTTGTAGTCGGGAACATCGGACGGAGCAAAAGTCCACACCGTGCCTCCGCGGCGGGTTATCTCCCGCACCCCGACCCTGTCGGTGATCAGAAGGTTGCCGTTCGGAAGGGGCGTGACGCCCCAGGGCGTGTCGGCGGGGAAGGACCATAGCTCGTTGCCGTCGAAGTCGTACTCCACCACCTTGTTCAGTTGCATGTTGGCCACGACAAGGGTTCCATTCGGGGTCAGCCGGACGTGACGGAACTGCCCGTGCACTTTGACCGGATGCCCGGTGGGAAGAACAATCTCCCGCTCCGTGACACCGGTGACGATGTTCACCACACGGACTACGGCGGGATCCCCATTGATGACAAACAGCACGTGGTCGGTTCCGATCGGTACCGCCGTGTGAATCTCTTTCCCGGGCGGCGCGTCGTAGTTCCAGACGATTTTCTTGTCCGGAGTCATCATACTGACGCCGAATTGATGTGCGAACAGGATGTTGCCGTTGGACAGCATGACGGCGTCGCTGATTTCGCCTTTGCCGCCGGGGTCGTCGTAAGTCCACACGATCTCACCGTGACGCACGATGAAGATACGGCGGTCGTGCGATTCGCCAGTGTACAGGAAGTCGTGCTGGGCCAGTCCCTTGCCGGGAAGATGCGCGGGAACGGGAGGCACGGAGTTCAACGGTGCCTGAGCGAGGGCGCCGAAAGCCAGGGCGAGAGATGCGAGAACTGAAGCCGATCGAGTCATTTTCAATCTCCTGGATAGATGTTTTCGCTATTCGGCGAGCAGCTAGATCAACTCGACTCCCCTGCCTGGGGTGCTTGTTGCGCGAGTCTGAAGTCTGAGGTCGCTGTCCCGATGCTCAGCTGCCGCCGCGTTTCGATTCCTCTCTCCAGCGTGATCGGCTCGAAGTAGCTGAAGGCCGACCATCAGTTTCGCGTCGGTTGCTGATGCTCGGGGAATAGATCGCAGGATCGAATATTCGACTGATACTGTCCTGGCTCGGTGGCGCCTGTGACTCGCAGCGCTTCTCTATTGACGTACGCCATGTCCCTGTCTTGGCTTACTTTTACGCCGTCGGCTGGGTGTTGTCCATGAAATGCACCTTCCTGCCTGGCTCCGGCCATGCTCTTCGGGTTACAAACCGAATTCGCGTATTGATTTGAGGGAGATCCTTCAGACCCGTCCTTTTGTGTACAGAATTCAGCCTCGAAAAAATGGCCGCGCAACGATGGATATTGCGCGGCTTTGGGAGGTAAATTTGGGTACACCTGACGGGGAGGACGAAGCTCCAAGCCGTCGCCTTGAAGTCTCTAGCTTTTAAAATCTCGGTTCGTGCATCAGGCTGTCACGTTCCGATCGCATAACAGCCAAGTGCCTGGCAGCCAACCCCTAAGCGAAGAATTCCGGCTAGAAATAGTACTTCAGCGCCAGCGTTACAAAACGCGACCCCGTTTTGAACTGGGGAGCGCCGGTGGTCTGCGTGTTGGTGTTGGTCGGAGCTATGGACACTACGTTGTTGACGGTCTGCTGCAGGTTGAGCGACTCGTCACCGGTCCCGGCCAGACCGAACTGTCCCAGCGGGTGGTTGAGCCAGTTCGTCGCGGAGGCTTTGAACTGAATGCTCTGGCTCTCGGTAATGTGGAAGCTCTTGTATATGCCGAGATCGCTGTCCCAATAATTCGGCGTTCTCATGTAGGGCAGGATGTCCGGTCCCTGTTGACCGAATGCCGGGGTGGTGAAGCAATTGGGGTTGAACCTCGTTTTCTGGCTACCGTCGCTCGTCCGCACGGAATGGGTGCCGCTCCTCGGATCGCAAGTAAGCGCCGGAACCAACACGTTGTAGGCGCTGGAGCCGAACCATGTGGAGGTGGTGACGGCATCCGCTACCAAACCGTTAGGCAACTTGATGCTGTTGTCGGGAAGGGTCGGGTTCGCAACCGTTGGGACCGTTAAGCCGCTCGCATAGGTAGTGTTCATGTTGCCGCCCAGGATTGGTTGCAACGGCACGCCGTTCTGGAAGGCGGTGTACCCGGAGATCTTCCAACCGTTGATCGCTCCCCCAAAGAACTTCATCCCCAGGCTACTCTCGTCGTGAATGAAGTTAGGCAGCGCCCAGTTATAGGTCATGTTCAGAATGTTAGTATGGTCATACGCCAAAGGCCCGTAGTTGTTACGCAGAACAAATGGATCGACGGCGGTCCCATTGCCGTTGCCGTTATCGGTGGTTCCATCGCGGGTTCCCAACACCTTGCTGAAGGCGTAGTTAGCAATGAAGGTGACCGGGCCGGACTGCTTCTGCCACGAGAGCTGCAGGCCGTTGTACTTCGCATAACTCGCATGGACGTACAGATACATGTTTTGATAGGTCACGTAAGGCCGATAGTCGTTGGCGTTGAAGCTGATGGCGTAGTTCGGGTTTTGCTCGCAATAGATACTTCCGCCGGTGCCGCACGGCGGGGGGCTTGGCGAAAGAAGCTTGCCCGTCAATGGATCGGGCGCGAACATGCCGCCTGGAGCCACGTTGTTCAGGTTAAACAGGTTGCTGTTCCCCCCGTTGATGAACTCGTTGGCGCTGCGGTTGCCGATATAGGAAATCTCGAAAACAGATCGCCACGGCAGCGCCTGGGAGACGGTCGCGTTCCAGTTGGTGGTGAACGGTATCCGGCTATCTCCCCGCTGCATCGCAGTGATGCTACCGCCGTTCTGCGCCACGCTGGAGGGTGGGGTGAACTGCGAAATGCTCGCATACCCCTCAGACGACGTCGGCGTGGTGTAGCTAAAGGAGTTCAGCGGGCCGGCTGCGGCGCCCAGGACTTCCGTGCTCGCCTGGTAGTAGTAAGTGCCATAGCCGCCGCGGAAGACGGTCTTGCCATTGCCGAAGACGTCGTAGGCGAACCCGATTCGAGGCGCGAAGTGGAAGAGCTGCGATGGAAAGCCAGAGGGTGCAATGCTGGAGTCGATCGCATGCCACAACAACCCGGTATTGTTGGGTGCGTTGGTGCTGTTGACGAAATCTGCCAGATCGAAGACCTGGAATCCGGGAAAGGACCCATTCAGCACCGGGGAGGTGCCATACCAGTTGCCCATATGGTCGAGCCGGAAGCCGAGGTTGACGGTGAGCGATCTAGCGGCCTTCCAGGAGTCCTGCCCGTAGATCGACCACTGGTGGAACCTCACAGCCTCGACCGGGGCGTAGTTTTGCTGCTGATAAGAGCCGATGCGGCCCAGCTCAAGATCGGCCACCAGATTGCTCGTGGAGTACTGGCTCCATTGACTAAAATTGTAGGTTCCGTTGTCCGGATCGTCGCTGTTTTGGTTGTTCTCGCTGCTGTCCCAGTAGAAACCCGTCTTCAGAGAGTGGTTTCCGATGATCTTGGTGAAGTTGTCATAGAATGCCGGCACCTGCTTGATGGCGCCGAAGGAACCAGTCGTGAAGGTGTAGTTCGAGAGGTTGGCAATCTCACCGCCCCACGGGCCTTCGAAGTTCGGTATCTGGCTCGTGGTGTGGCCGAAAAGCCCCTGGACATTGAAGCCGGCCTTCGTGCGGTCGACCAAGGACGGATTTGCGAGCTTGTACGGGTTCACAAAGTGCGACCAGGTAAAGACGAACTCATTGGTCGTCGTCGGGCTGAACACGTGCGTGTAGTTGGTAAGGATCACATAAGCATTGGTCGTCGAGGCTGCCGGGGTTGGATATGGGAGTGTCCAGCCTGGCGACCACCAGATCGAGATCGGAGCAAGATCCGATTCCCTCTGGTAGGTGTAGGAGCCGGTCACCTTGTCGTTGTCGCTGATCGCATAGTCTACTTTGCCCGTCGCTTCCCAGCGGTTCTGGGGCGTGGCGTTCGAATAGCCGTAATTGTAGTTCCCATTCGCGGGGGTAGGCGTCTGGAAATGGCCTAGGGGGCCGCCGGGGTTCTTGTAGAAGTTGAGGATGCCCGGGACATTCGGGTCGAACGAGCCGACGGGAATCGAGGTTGCGGTGCCGCCCGTAGGCAGGTTCTGCGTTAAGTTGCCATAGAAATTTGGCCAGGTGGATATCGCCGTGGCGGGAACCGGGCAGGCGGTGTTGCTGAAGTCGCCCGTCTGTTGGCAGCTGTTGGGCACGTTGAAGTTGAATGCGGAGCCGGCCGGCTGCTGCTTCATGTACTCATAGCCGCCCCAGAAAAAGAGCTTCTTGCGATCGCGGTTGAACTTGGTGAAGGGCAGGAGGATAGGGCCGCCGACGTTGCCGCCGATGTAATAGTAGCTTTCGGCCGCATTGGTGAGACCCTGGCTCTTGGCGTACGCGTCGACTGAATCGAGCACCGCGTTGTGAGTGTAGAGATAACCCTCGCCGTGGAACTGGCTGCCGCCGCTCTTGCTGAAGGCCTGGAAGATTACCGGACCCTTGGCATAGTCGGCACCGTAGTTCGAGATCAGCACCTTGACGCTCGAAACCATGTCCTGGTTAATGTTGGCGATCTGCGTCCCGGCGTTGCCCGGGTCGACCAGGTTGGCGCCGTCCAGCATATAGGCAAGCGTGCCGTAGGGTTGGGTGCCGTTGGAGGAATACGCGCCCGCGGGGCCGTTGTTCGTGCCCACAATCTTGTCGTTGAAACCCGAGCCCTGGCTACCGCCATTGTTGAGCGCCATGCCGGGCATGATCTTGATCAACTCGCCGGCGTCGCGGCCAGCCAGAGGGAAGTCGTTAATCATCTGTTGATTGATCGAGGTGCTGATCTCGGCGGTATCGGTCGGTACGACCGCGTCGGCCCCGGCCACTACGTTGACCTGGGTTGAGTTCCCGCCGACGTTCAGCTTGATGTTGGGAACATCGCGGCTGTCCCCGGTGTTCATCACAATGCCGTTTTCCCGCCAGCTCGAGAATCCCGTGGCAGAAACCTCGATCGAGTAGCTGCCCGGCTGGACGGCGGTAATGACAAAATGGCCGTCGTTGCCGGTCGCGGTAGTGCGAACGTCGCCACTGGCCTCGTTCTTGAGCACGACGTTGGCTTTGGGGACGACTGCACCCGACTGGTCGTAGGCGGTGCCGCTGATGGTACCTGTGAGTTGCTGCGCTCCGCCAATCGCCGCGCCGCTTAGCGCCAGGAAGAGCAAACCCGGAACTGCAAGCGCCTTTCGAGTAAACGTTTTCATCGAACGTGTGGACGATTTATGGAAATACGATTTCGCAGATATTGACAAGATGTGCCTCCAAAAATCTGTGAGTCCCGGTTGTCCGGTTCCTCTCACTCAATGTTTGCCCGCAGGCTTTTGGAAATGCCTGCTTCGGCTTGTGTTCGTTCAGCGAGCTTAATTTCAAGCCGTGAGAATCATTAAGCCCTCCCGAAGAGAGAGGTAAAGGTTAAACCTGAACATTCGTGTACATGTACGTCTGGCGAACGGTTACAGGGCGTGTACATGTATGAAATCTCAAGGGATGGGCAGGGCGGCTGGGGGCGTGTTTCAATCGCGTACGCTTTGAGGCCAGCGGACGAATCCGCAGGCCTCAAGCATCTGCCAGCGGATCAATAGCTGGTGAACTTCCATTGCTGCCAGGTATTGCCGTTGTAGGTGTACTGGTCGCCCCCCGTTCCGTTGGTTGTCCCTCCCCCGATCACGTCGAGCGCCAATCCGCTGTTGACGCTGGTGAGCTCGTAGATGCCGCTGCCCACGGAAATGACATTCCACTGTTGATTGGTCTGGCCGTTGGCCGGCCATTGGTCGACGAGAGCGCTGTTCGCTTTAGAGGCGCCGGCGACGTCGAGCAGTTGTCCGCTGGCGCCGTTGGTGAGGGTGATGACATTGTTGCCCAGGTTGTTGACCGTCCATTGCTGGTTGGCGCCATCGTTCACGGTCCATATGTCCATATCCTCGCCGTCTGTCGTCGAAGAATCGGGATCGTCGAGTGCCAGGCCGCTGTTGGCGGCGGTGATGATGTACGTCCCGTTCGGGATGAGAGTTGTGCCGCCGCTTACGGTGATGGTGAACGTCTCGGTGCTCTTGCAGCCACTGGAGTTGGTGTAGGTGGCCACATAGGCGTTGGCGCCGCTGCTCAAGGGTATGGCGTTGATCTGCCGCGAGGTGGAAGTGTATCCGTTGGGGCCGGTCCAACTCCACGATCCGCCGTTTGTGGGCTGCGGGCCGAGGTTCACCGTCGAGCCGGAAGCTACGCTCGCGGTTGCCTCTTCCGCCCAGGCTCCCGCATTGATCTGGATATAGGGAATAATAGCGGTGGGCGTGCAGGAAACCGTGTTGGCATTTGAGGTCGCCAGGCCGAGTTGCCAGGGAATCAGAGCGTAAGAGCTGGCGCCATTATTTGGCTCGTCGCCCTGGTAGAGGAACTGAAGGTTGTCGATGTTGACTGGATCGGTTTGGTCATTGCCGTCGATGACCGCTCCGCCGCTGCTGAAGTCGTCGGTCCAGGCACTGACGCCGGTCTCAAAGGTGACGTTGTCCATTCCTAAGAATGGAGTCGAAAAGCTCTCCGTATTGCCAAGGGGCGTCCAGGCGCCGCTGAGGCTAGTGGCTGTCAAGGCGCGGAAGAAGCGGTGCCCGTCGGGTCCACCGATGCACTCGATGTCAGCCAGATACTGGCCGGTCCCCTCGACGGTATAGACATTGTCGGCCTCGAAGAGATTGTCCGGATTGGACTCCGAGTAGACAACGACGGGATCGCTGAAGCCGTTGGGAAAGTTCCCGATGGGGGTCGAGCTGCGATAGAATTGTCCGCCGTCGTCGCAGAAGAACAGGTAGCAATTTGCGGAATCGCAGATGATCCAGAAATCCAGCCAATTGCTCACATTCGAGGGCTGCGACGCAAAGAAATTCGTCGGAGCTGTCCAGTTCTGGGGCTGGGCGGGGTCGCTGTCGGTGGAGTACTGCGGCTGGGGGCTCTGGAAGATCAGATACCACTTGTTTTGCGGGGCGAAATAGAACACTTGCGGCGCGGTGTGATAGCCGCTGAAGTTGGGGTTGTCATCCAGGAAGTACGGAGTTGCGGCGGAGGCTTCGCTCCAGTTAGGGAAGCTCAGGTATTCCATCCCCCAGCCCCCGGCAGAGTTGGCATAAGAGGCGTAAAGAATGTACTGGCCGTTGTAGTAGACGGTCGATGGATCCTTGACCGCGACTATGTCATGGGTGGCGTCGGACTTGGCGCTGATGATAGGGCCGGTCGATGTCCATGAAAACGAGGGGGGAATTGTTTGGGCGACGGTGGAGAAGCTGCCGATGGCGAATAGACCGCCCAGCGCGACTGCAAGTTGAGTGAGAGATTTCATCTTGGGACTCCTTGAAACGCGGCGGAGCAGATTCGAGAAGGCCAATCCGCCAGGATCCGGTTGTGGCAACTGCACGTTGCGGCGTAGTGGTTAGCGGCTAGCCAGTCGGCTAAGAAGGCGGGGTTCGTCAAGAGATGCCGAGGCCAGCGGACGAATCCGCAGGCCTCAGGCATCTGCCAGCGGATCAATAGCTGGTGAATTTCCATTGCTGCCAGGTGTTGCCGTTGTAGGTGTACTGATCGATCCCCGTTCCGTTGGTTGTGCCTCCCCCAATCACATCCAGCGCCAGTTCGCTGTTGACGCTGGTGAGTTCAAAGGCGCCGCCGGCCACGGAAATAACATTCCACTCCTGGTTGGTCTGGCCGTTGGCTGGCCACTGATCGACCAGAGCGCTGTTCGACTTGGAGGTCCCAGCGACGTCTAGCAGCTGGCCGCTCGCGCCATTGGTCAGGGTGATGACATTGTTGCCCAGGTTGTTTACCGTCCATTGCTGGTTGGTGCCATCGTTCACCGTGTAAATCTCCATGTCCTCGCCGTCCGTAGTCGAAGAATTGGGATCGTCGATGGCCAGGCCGCTGTTGACTGCGGTGATGATGTAAGTCCCGTTAGGGATGAGCGTGATACTGCCGGTTACGATGATGTTGAACGTCTCGGTGCTTCGGCATCCGCTGGAATTGGTGTAAGTGGCCACATAGGTGTTAGTGCCGGAACTCAAGGGAATGCTGTTGATCTGCCGCGAGGTGGACGTGTATCCGTTGGGACCGGTCCAGGCCCACGATCCGCCGCTGGTGGGCTGGGGGCCGAGGTCCACAACCGTCGAGGTGGAAGTTACGGTGGCGCTGGATTTCTCCGTCCAGGTTCCACTCACAGAAATATAAGGAGTGATGGCGGTGGGCGTGCAACTGCCGTTGGGAATCACGATGGCGGTCGCGGAGTAAGCCGGAACGGTGACCGTGAAGCTGTTTCCCACTCCGCTGATCGAGCTTTCGCTGATGCCCGAGTTGGCGGTCCAGCTGCCGCTCGAGAAGTTGGCGTTTCCGAAGTTGTATTGCGTACCGGAGGTGGAAAGACTGGCGTTGGAGACGCTCACGCTAACAGTGGTGTTGTTGTTTGGATCGTCGTTGATGAGGACTACGCCAACTTTGCCGTCGGCGCGACTTACACCGTGTGCCCTGAGCAGCGAGTCGGAGGAGGTGGCCGCCACCATGTTGTCTCCGGGGCGGGCTACGGTGCTGCTGAGGCTGATGCCATACCAGGGGCCGTAGGGCGTCGTGTAATCGTCGCCGCTGGCGGGTTCGTTGCCGTCGCCGGGGTCCTCTATGTAGCCCTGGTGCTCGTCCTCGAAGTCGACATTGGAAGCGCCGTTTTCAAACCAGGTGAGGTAGTCGTCCGCGGTGAAGAGAAATGGGAAAATGCCACCTGAAGCCGCAGGACCGGTCTCGGTCACGAGAATTTGCATCGAGCTCTTGTTGCTGAGCGTGTAGTAGTTGTTCAGGTCGGAGCGAATCTGGGAAACTGTGGCGGGAATCGTGGCCTGGGTGGCAAGGACAGTGGCGTCGGGTAGGCTTGGGTACCAATGCACGATGACGAAGTCCGGGTAGTACCCCGAGCCGCTGAGGGCGCTGGAGATTCCCTGGAAGACGCCCTGGTCCCAGCCTGCGGAGTAGCTAGAGGTGTTTACCGAGATACCACACTTGATGTTTGGATCAACGGCCTTCATGGCCTTGACGAACGCGGCCGCATTGGTCCCGTAGGCCGTGGGCGAGAGGGCGGAGTCGCCCACCCGGTCGGCAGCGGTTTGATCCAGGTCATGCAGATCGTATTCCCAATTCCAGCCGGCATAGTAGCCGTTGCCGTAGGTTTCGTTGCCAATCTCCCAGTAGACGATGCCATAGTTGTTGGTGACATTGGCATACTGGACCCAGGAGGCGGCCGTGCTGGGCGAGCCACCGCCGTTGTTGTTGAGATTGGAGCCGTAGTTGACCGTGATGACAGGCGTGGCGTCCATCGGAAGGGCGAGATCGCTCATAAAGTTGGCGAAGGTGTCGTTCGACCACCAATAGGCGCCGTCGTTCATCGACGCTTCAGTGCCGCTGATGAAGTTGAAGACGTCCGAATCGGAGCCGCCGGGATAGCGGAGGGCGTTGACCCCGGAGGCCTGGAGCTCAGATGCCACCCCGGTGCTGAACATGTTGCTGTCCCAGACGTAGGTGTTGAGGCCGTAACCTTCAGGGGGCACCACGGCACTGACTGAGGTAGCGTTGATGGTGACGGTTGCGCTCGTCTGCGACCAGGCGGAGCATGCGGACAGGGATAAAACGGCTGCTGCCAGAACGGCGAGGATACGTGTTCTCGCTAGCACATTCCGTTGGAGAATTTGCGGGATCTGCGAATTCATATACTCGGATTCCTTTCGTGGTTAGGCCCTCCGGGCAGACGGTAGCGCGGGGAGCGGGGTTTGGCAGGGGGTGGGGACGGGTTGGGTGGTCCTCTCTTCGAACTCGCCTCGGCCCACGTTGAGGATGCTTTCGGGCACTATGACGGAGGTTGTCGTGCAATGGACGGTGATACCGGTTACCTCTCATCTCTCGAATCCTCTGGCTGGTGCGTAAACTCCGACCTCGTGATTCCGGACGCCTCGACCTGGCTTGTGCTTCGCTGGCAAGCGTACTTTCAAGCCGCGAGGATAATTAAGTGCTGCCGCAAGGGAGGTAAAGGTTAAACCTGAACATTCGTGTACCGGTGGGTCGGGGAAACGGTTACTCGGCATGTACCTTTATGAAATTTAAGGGGATAGCCCAGGCACGCGGGATGGCTTCGTGGCCATATTGCAATGCGTACTTGGGATGGCTATGATCGCATCGCACAGGAGATAGTCGTTGTCGAGCACCAGTCACGCCGCGATAGATATAACTCCATCAGCCATGATAGAGGACGAGCGCCGGGAACTGGCGGCCGTTGCGGCGGCGTTGGGAAATTCTTCGCGGCTGCTTCGATTGATTACCTACATCGGGGAAAAGTATTTCCAGGGTCAAACCGACAAACTCCACGAGTACGACATTGCAACGGAAGTCTTCGGGCGCTCAAAGGAAACGTTCAATGCGGGCGAGGACGCGATTGTACGAGTAGAGGCCCATCGTCTGCGGAAACGACTGAAAGAGTATTACGAGGGCGAAGGGAAAGATCACGCAATCCATCTGTCAATTCCACCGGGAACCTATGTCCCTGTCTTCACACGCCAGCCTTCTGGCCCGGCAGCGCCCGAGAGAGAAACAGCTCTTGCGCAACCGGGCAAGTGGCGTTGGTCTTATTATGTGGCTGCAATCGCAGCATTCTCCTTGACGATTCTCAGCGGGTACCTGCTCTTCAGGAATTACAGCGGAAAGAAAGGCGCTATAGGCGCCGCGGCTTCCAACGTGCAACAAACTGCTCCCTCGAATGCTGCACCGTACGCGGAAGTACCCCTGCGCATTCTCGCTGGCTACAGCGGGAATCCACAGATCGACACTTCAGGAAACGTTTGGCAGCCGGACCAATATGCGCATTCTGGCGGCAGGTGGAATCGACCGGACAGCATCGTAGCGGGAACGAGCAATCAACTGCTGTTCAAGCATTGGCGAAACGGGAGCTTTTCCTACGACATTCCACTCCGGCCTGGCATATACGAACTACATCTCTACTTCATCGCCACGGAACCGGATTCCAGCGGCTCGATCACATTCTCTATCTCGATAAACGGAAAAACGATCCTGCCGGGTTTCGACGTCAACGTGGATGCCCATGGATCGAACGTTGCGGACGAGCGCATCTTTCGCGACATCGCTCCCGGAAGCGACGGAATCATGCACCTTGGCTTTGCGGGCGAGCACGGCTCAGCGACGTTGAGCGCGATTGAAATTCTGCCCGGGACACCCCACCGGCAGCTTCCGATTCGCCTCGTCACGCAGTCAACCTCCTACACCGACCACAGCGGCCAGTTCTGGCATCCTGACGACGACTACAGAGACGGATACTCCGGGACGAACCGCGCTAAGATCGAGGGGACGCTCGATCCCGATCTTTTCGCAGCAGAGCGGTATGGGCACTTCACATACGCCGTTCCGGCCGATACCCGTGATCGCTATACCCTTATCCTTCACTTTGCGGAGTTCTACTTCGGACCCGGCGAAGCGGGAAGCGGAGGCGAAGGGAGCCGCGTGTTTCGCGTCCTGTGCAATGGAAACACACTGCTCGATAACTTCGATATCTACAAGGAAGCGGGTAGTCTTCATGCACTGACCAAGACCTTTTATCACCTGAAACCCAGCGCGCAAGGCAAGCTCAACATTACCTTTGAGCCCATCATGAACAACGCGACCGTCTCCGGCATCGAGGTGTTGGATGAATCGCAATAGGACCGCCCGCTCCTCCTACTGCTGCTCTGGCGTGAAAGTACCGTCGCTGGCTTTCTCTTGATACAGGCGTTGAGACGAGTCTGGGCTGCCGAAGGACCGTCTTCAGAAATGAAGAAATCCCGTGATGGTCGGCCGCAAGCGTTTCGCAGTAGCCAGCCTCCAGACCCACGGCTACGCGAAGGATCCAGAAGACGCGGCCTACAAGGCCATTACGGCCGGTCTGAACATGGACATGGCGAGTCAGACCTACAGTCGCAACCTCGGGAAGCTTGTGACCGGAGGAAAGGTAAAAGAGTCCGAGATCGAGGCCATGGTTTTGCCAATCCTCGAAGCCAAATATGATCTCGGACTCTTCGATCATCCTTATGTCGATGAGTCCAAAGTGGACGCGACTTTAGATCGTCCTGAGGGTCTGGTGCTCGAGCGTAATCTGGCAGCAAGGTCGATGGTCTTGTTGCGCAATGAGAACCACACACTACCACTATCGAAGCAGTTGAAAATAGTCGCGGTGATCGGTCCGCTCGCGTCACCCGATGGATCACCTCTGGTCGCAATCGTCGTTGTGTACGCTAGCCCACTCGCAGAAGGGGAACGCATCCTCGAAACTCTGCGAAGATTGGTCCGCCCTTTGCGGATCTCATTCGACCGATGCGGTTCACCGAGGCGCAAAAGATCCGGCCGGTAATCGCTCTTGGACAAGCGCGACCATAGCGAATCCGCTATGCTTGTCCTGGGTTTTTGATTGGCCTTTAGAGGCAGAGAGATCGGCTCCGTGGAACCACTCTGCGGTCCATCGACCACATCGCACGAATCAAAAGGATCTCTGATAACGACGCTGACTACGTCACGCCCCGGGACATGCTCAGCGAACTTTGGGAAGACAACAAGTCCCTCGTTCTCTCCATGAAAATCTTACATTCCCTCTGTGACGACGCCAGCGATGTTGCCACGGCAAGCGTGCTTCAAAACTGGATCGATGAGACCCAGAGGAGATCGTGGTTCCTTTACGAGATGAGCAGAGGTTGATCCCGTTGAACCAACCCCCGTCGGCCGCTCTCGAACAGCCCGCCTTCAGGGAGCGGCAGGCGCTCGTTCACGATCTGGCGCAGCCGCTACATAGTCTCAGCCGATGAACTGATTGTGTTATTTCTTGGAGTATAAAGATGGCCCAGCAATGCACGCACCTTGCTACGATTCGCGAAGTCAAGCCGAACACAAACGGTTGTGAAGAGTGCCTGAAGATGGGCGACACCTGGGTTCATTTGCGCATGTGTCTGCATTGCGGGCACGTAGGCTGCTGCGACAGTTCCAAGAACAAGCATGCGACGAAGCATTTCCATGCGACGAAGCACCCCATCGTGCGTTCGATTGAGCCTGGGGAGGACTGGGCCTGGTGCTATGTGGACGAGCTATTATTCGATGTCGATGAATGAGCGCAAGGTCGCCTATGCCATCATGCACTGCCGTACCCACTGGTCGATTGGTCGCGGGTTGGCGGGCAATACCGGGCAATGCGCCACGGCAAAGATGGCATTTACGGCATCCACGGCAATGTGGAATCAGCAAGTTACAGATTATAAAGGTGGTTCGAGAGACCGAATCCCACTCTCTCCGCCATTAAATCTATTTATGGTCAACGGCTTACTCGAAAACTCTACCAGAGGCTGAAGATAGTCGACGAACTTCGTGATCAATTCACGAGATATGATTTTGCATCCCGAAATCCCAGGCACTATCGTTGGTAGTTTTCGCTCGCGGAGGCAGCTTTCAACGAAGCGGTAATCCAGTTAAATTTGCTCCAACAGCCGAAGGCCTAGATGCAGTCGATCGCGTAAGATTATGCCATGAAAAATCGCAAGTCACGGAAAGAGGTTCATGACTTCATCTTTCAGCAGATTTCCGATGGGCAATTGTTCTTTTCTCATAATGCATTTGAAGCGTTCATGGATTACGCGGCCACACAGGGGTTCACGGATGACCGAATCTTGACGATGGCAGAATCGGGATTGTCGAGTGCCGAGATCCTGGCTGCTGTAGAAACTGGCGAATCCGTAGGACAACGTCGTAACTAGCGAATAAGCTGATTGAGACTCCCGCGCGGCACACCGATTAGGGCTTCCTGCAATCGCGAGATGTCTTTCGGCACTCCTCCGATCATTACACGTCCAAACAGTCACCGCGCCCTGCCAACGGACCATCCTGAGACAGCGTGTGACGAATCACATCGAGCATTAGGCTTGTAAGCAACAGCTGAATCTACTGCCTAACGGATCCAACCGCGAGATAGGTGTCCAGGCGACCGTGATCGAGAGCACTTGAGATGTACTTCGCGTTGGCAATCGCGTTCGCGGCCGCCGCTGGAGTCAAGGTTGGGTTCGCATTCAGCAGAAGCGCCGCCGTGCCGGAGACAAACGGCGCGCTAAACGAAGTGCCCGAGCTGGACGCGTAATTATCATAGGGGTAAGTCGTGACGATGTTTTCGCCCGGTGCCCCCACCCAGACAACCTGCGCGCCATAGTTTGAGAAGCTCGAGAGCGTGTCGCTGTTCGAGGTCGACGCCACGCCCATAACATGATTGAGCGAGGCCGGATACACCTGGATCTGTTCGCCATTGTTTCCCGCCGACGCCACGCAGATCACCCCCTGGCCGTCTGCATAATTGATAGCGTTAGACATCGCCGCGGAAGAACTGCTGAAGCTGAAGCTCATGCTGATCACATTGCTGTTCGCCGCGGTTGCATAGTAAATCGCCCGCACGACGTCGGATAAATAACCACTTCCAGATGAAGAGAAGGCCTTCAGCGGAAGGATCTCCGCCGTAGGCGCCACCAGGTGAACGATGCCGGCCGTCATGGTTCCGTGACCAAAGGCTGAGTATTGCGGGTTGCTAAGCGCCGTAGCCGCCGCTTCGGTTACCGTCGAGGCCAGCGATGGGTTCACATAGATGGGGCTGCCGCCGTTGCTGTCTAAGACCGCGACGGTGGAGTGGTCAAGGCCCCCGGTTTCGTCGGCACCGTTGGAGTTGGTTGTAAAGTCATAGCCGGGGAGCAAGACCGTCGCCAGTGCGGGATGGGTCGGATCGACGCCAGTGTCGATCACGGCCACGATGCCCGCGCCGGAAACCTGGAACTGGCTCTGTGTTTGAGCGGTCCTGACGATCGAGTTGGCGGGTTGATTCAGGTAGCCACTCCAAACCAAAGTCCCGTAATAGTTCGTCGGAAGGTTGTCCTGGAGCGCCTGTGGAATGAAGGTCAGAGGCGGAGTCACAAGGCTCAAGAGCTGGTCCGGTTCTACATCCACAATTCCGCCCTGAAGAGAGAGGATGCTGATAAGACTGCTCAGATCGAGCTGGCTTATCGGAGCTACGACAAAGAGCTGCCGCAACGGATCGCCCAAACCACGGAGAACGTTACATCCCAAAAGCGGGCAAAGGAAGTTAAGGTGTTGCAGTCCCAGCGTGTCGCGTACGATCAGGCGTGATTGTTGCGCATTGGCGTGCGGGGCTACTGCGATCCCCAGCAAGAAAGTAGCAAGTAGTAAGTAACGGTTTCTCATCATCAACCTCGCTTCCCGCTACGAATCACGAGAAGAGAACCACGGCAACAATCAAAAGAGTCCAACAGCCTTGATACCTGCGGGACGACTATGCCCCAGTGTCATGCTCTGAGCAAAAAGACCTGGGACTATTTCAATGAATCAAAGTTCCCGAATCTCCGTCCGGTAGCGACACGACAAACTCAGTTCCATTCAAGCTAACAACCAACTGCAGCTGTCCAGAGTCACGAAACGAAAAGCGGAATTCCCCAAACTGATTGGTTAACGTCTGCGAGAGCGTCTCGCTACCGCGCCGCAGGGTGACTGGCATTCCATCGACACTCATCGCTGGTTCCCCCGAGTCGGCGAGCTGCCCTACCAATCCCACTTGATTCGCGGCAGGTCTCGGCTCCAGGCGCAGATCGATAAATAGGTTGTCGAACTGGTACATGAGCTGCCGCGGCAACGGATCCGACCCCCGAACTCCCACCTCAGCCCGGCCCGCAAAGCTGTCAAACGTCAGGCGCGCGATTCGCATACCGGTGGCTTGCTTCGACGCTAACCGAAAAGGCGCAAAGTAGGATTTGGCAATGCGAAGTGAGCTCGACGGCGGCTCGTAAGAAACCTCCTGCCGTGCGCATTCCCTGACCGATTTCCAGATCTGGACCGTCTCCCTGCAGACGCTGCACCCCTCGTCCAGGTGCTTCTGCATTTGCGTGCTCTGCTCTGCGGTTGCCACATCGCGCGCAAAATCAGCCCATTCCGTGATCGAATAGTGTTTCACTGTTCCTCCGCGGTCCCCGGGTGCCCTTGACCCGCTTCCGCCTCATCGTAGTTAAGTACTCTGTTATCAAGGGTTCTGAGACGCCGAAAAAATATAGGCAATGCTAACTTTTTTCTCAACTTATCCTGCTCGCTGGAATTGGCTGACGCCAACACAATACTCCAAAAACACAAAGCCTTACAGAAACTTTAGTTACTGGAAAATCGGGCAGGCAGAAGGGAAGAACAGGGGGCAGAAATCCCGCCCTCTGGCTCCCATCCAGGCAGTAACTCGACTGATTGCGGGTAAGGTTAGCTAGTCACGACGGCGCATGAGAGGTTGGGGACTTTTATTTTCTCTGAGCGCCTCATAAGGGTCGGGGTTGGCGGCCGATGCCCGTTATGAACAACTGTGGTGGTGGGTCTGTTTGTGCAGAATTCCACCATTCTCTTCTTCTGCAGCCGGCTCAAGTGCTCAGGAGAGATGGAAATAAGCTGTGCCAGCTCCATCTGCTTCAGCAATGGCAACGGATCAAGAATTCCTCCGCTCAGCAAGCTCGCCGACCGCTCGCGCAGCAGCAGGTTCAAACGATCTTCCGCCCGGCTCGACATTAACTCAACCTGCAGGCCCGAAAAAGACGCTACTTCCCGGCATAGCCCGAGGATGAAATGGCTCAGCATTTCCGGACTGCGGTGGATACAGCGGAGAAAGTCGCTCGCGGCAATTTCGACAACGGTGCAGTCGGTGGAAGCACAGACTGAATAAATACTCGGGGTATTGAGAATCACCGAGGTCGAGCCCGCATACCAGCCATCCGATCGAAGCCCGATCAGCGCCTCACGACCCTCCGGATTTACATTGGTGAGCTTGACCAGTCCCGTTCGCACCAGCTGGACTTTATTGACCTGCTCGTCTTGAGCGATAAGGACCGTAGACGCCTTTACATGCCGGGCCGGAGGCAAAGTCCCAAGAAACGCGATGCAAGAAGAAACTGCGGGCGCGAACACAGGCGCGGTGATCGGTGCTGCGTCTTCAGCGGCAGAAACGGTGGTCATAGAGCGCCTCCCAGTCTTTTCGTTTGCAAGGTTGTTCCCCTCTTTTGTTCCATAAGGCAGAAGGAGTGGTCTGCGCGGGCAAGCCAGACCGCTCGAAACGATCAATTCTCGATATGAAGGGTACGTACCGGCTCAGGAAATATAGGGCGAGTACATTTTTTTTGACGCAGGTCTCCACCGTCGCCAATCAACCCGGAATAGTTGAGAAACAAGCCATTGACCTTCGGGCCCAGGGTGGCTATGCCTTCCCGATCAAAATGAGCGGCGCCCAGTAATAGGGGTGCGGATACTCCGACTTCAGCAGTAGCATCGCCTTTTGCAGGGCCTGCGCTTTGTTATGAGTAATGGCTAGCTGCCCGTAAAAATACTTCATTAACTGGGCAGTGCTGCGGTCCTGAACGTCCCAAAGAGTCAGCAAAGAGGACTGCGCCCCCGCATGAATGATCCCCCTCGCCAGGCCAAGAAGTTCATCGCCCGCGGCGACGACACTCAGCCCAGTCGAACACCCGCTCAACGCCACCAGTTCCGCGGGCAGCTTCAGTTGATAGAGATCGTAAAGGCTGAGGTAAGAGTCTCCCAGCCGTATCCCCGAAAACATCGGACTGTCCCGCCGAAAATATCCATGCGTCGCGATGTGAATGAACCGGGAACGTTGCCCCATCTCGCGGAGGCGTTCCGCCGTGGCCTCTGAACCTACGAACAACTCCGAATTGGGAAGACTTCCGGCGACCGCTTCCACTTCTTCGCGCACCAAAGGCACCGCCTCGTCGGGAATCCCGAGGACAAGAGAGGTGTCACCCGCCGGCGAAGCAAGCGCCTGACAAATTGCATAGACGCTCGCGCTTGGCGCATAGGAGATAGTGAACTCGTCGATCAGATACCGCTCCCCATCGAAGAGCGCCTGAAATGGCAAGTTATGCAATATCCCGTGAGGAGCGATCACAAGGTGTGCTGCGTTCAGCCACTCCCGAACAGGAGAGATCAACGATCTGTAGAGGTTTTCCAGATGCATGCGGGTCGAACGCAGCAAGGTATTTCCAAAGGCTTTGACATATTCAGCGCCGAGATGCGGTTTTGCTAATTGGAATTGCAAACCCTCCAAAAGAGTCGAGACTTCGGACGATTCTGCAAGCAAGAAGAACCTCATCTGGTCACGGCCCAGCAAAAGGACGACGAAGCGGCCCTGAACCTGGAAATACTCAAGTAGCAGAGCGTCTGCCTGCAATACGCGTCGAATCTGATCTGTGGTCAGGACAACCGCGGCCTCGCCATGGCCACCGTTGCCATCTTCAGGGGAGTGTTCGCGCAACAACTCCAGGAGTTCTCGCTCTCTATGGCGAGACTCTTTCCGCAGGGTGGCCAATTCCTGCTGCGAGGCTTGGCCAAACTGCGCCATCTCGATTTTGTGGAAATACCAATTCAACTCTTCCCGAAGGTCGCGGATTCTTGTCCCAAATTCCGTCTGACCCTGCGGCGCCAACCACGATGCAGATCGAGACGTAGACAAGACATCCAAAAGACTGCGCGACTTGGCCTGCTCGATATAGTGAAACGCTTCGGTCAGTGCGCCGCCAGTGTGGCCGCGCTTCAGGCACAGAGCCACCAGCGCCTCATAGATCTCCACTCGATCTTTCATGAAGGAGATCTTCAACTCTTCTCCGTGAATGCTATTGCGCAGTTGTTCCAGAGACTGGCTCGCAAGCAGGTAAGCTTTATAGGATCGCCGATCGTGCCCAAGAGCGCCCTCGATCTGTCCCATAAGCGCGTGTGCCTGACAAGTCAGGACCGGAGACTCCAAAGCCGCTGCTCTCTTAAGCGCACGCGCGCATTGCTGACGTGCGCGCGCAAGATCGTTCCCGCGAAGGTGGATGCGCGCCAGCAAAAGGCGGCAAACTGCCGCCTTATTCGCGAGTTTGAACCTTTGGAATGATTTCAGCGCTTCAATGCAGAGGCGGCTTGCTTCCGCGTCGCGCTTCTCGCCAACCAGCACAACCGCGCGATATAAGTCGATCAGCGAAGGAATGACCTTGTTTTTCTCCTTCACAAGGATGCGCCGGGCCTGGAGAAAGAGCTTGAGTGCAAGGTCGGTTTTACCTTGTTGCCCTAGAGCGATCGCCACGTTGGCGAGCGCCTTGCCTCTCTCGTATTGCATCCCCAGATGCTGGAACGCAATGCTTGCTTGTCTGGCGGTCTCTTCCGCCTCCTGGCTAAGGTTGACTTCGAGATAGATCTCGGAAAGGTCCAGGCCGCAAAGTCCTACATGGTACTGGTCCCCACTTGAGCGGCAGGTTTCGCGCGCCCCTCGGAGCATGGATATCGCTCGACTGTAGTCGCCGCGCAGATAGTGCAGCCACGCGATATTGTAATCGGCTTGCGCCACCAGGACGTGCATCGCATGTTCTGCGGCGAAGCCTCGCGCTTGTTCATAGGCTCCCAGCGCCTTCCGAAAATCGTTGAGGCGGATGCACGAGACAGCAATGTTATGCAGGGCCGCGGCTACGGCCTCCGGGTCCTCGGCGCTGTGTACGGATAGGTATCGATAAGCGCTTTCGTAGGATGCCAGCGCCTCTTTGAAGCGGTCGCGACGATCGAAGATATTACCGAGATTGAGCTCCAGCCGCGCCAGGCGCCACTGATCACCTAATCTTGAGAAAATCTCCCGTGCCTCGCGGGCGTTGGCAAAGGCCTGATCATGCTGCCCCTGAAGTATCAGCGGCTGAATCGAAGTGCTTAGAGTTCGCGCGATCTGGTCACGATTCCCAGCAGACCGGAAGATTTCCAGCGCCCTCTGATGGTTTTCAACCGCCGCCTTGTTCCGGCCCTGGCCGTGGAGAGCATTTCCCTTGGCGCGCAGACTCTGAGCAACACCCTCAGGATTGCCCACACGACTCGCGATCGCCATCGCAAGGTCGGCGACGTTCAGCGCCCTTCTTCTATCGGACCTGACCAGCCGTGGCACTGAGGCCGAAAGGTCGGAGACAACTTCGATCCGCAGCAACTCCGGATGGTCCCGGATAAACTTCACCCTGGCTCGTTGGCTTGATAGTTGGGCATCCTCGATCGACAGGCCACTGAAGGAATTCGATGGTGTACCGCTCCGATCGCCCTCGGCTGCCCTTTTCACCCGAAACCCATCTCTTTCAGTTTTTCGCCCAGCTTGCTAAGGCAGCGTGCGCGGATGAAGCCGATCGACCCAGTGGCCAGACCGAGAGACTTCGCAACGTCCTTGTACGGCCGTGCCGGCGATTCAAAAAAGAGGATCTCCACAAGCTGCCGGCAGCGCGGGTTAAGCGACGCAATGGCGTCTCGCAACACTTGCTCCTTCTGCAGCTCGCCCACCTTATTCTCCGGGATCTCAGCGCTAGAGATTGCCAGTTCGAAGGGGCTCGTCTCGCTCGCGACAAATCGCCGGCTCTGCTTCATCTGGTGGAAGCACTTGTTGTGGGTAACCCGAATCAGCCAGCCCGCCAGAGCCTGCGAGTCGCGCAGGCTCGCGAGATCATGGAGGACATCCAGACAGACCGACTGGAAGATGTCAGCTGCATCCTCGCGCGAAAAGCCATATTTGATCGGAATCGAGAAGATGAGGTTCTTGTATTTCGCTAAAAGTGCAGACCACGAAGCTTCATTGCCCTGAAGGCAACCATGAATTAACTGCGCATCACTCGTGACCGGATTCGACGTAGTTGTCTCGTCACCCGTCACGGATTGGGAGGCTGTCATTTCGCCGCCTTCTGTTCATCCCGAATAAAAAGCTGTTCCGAATTCCAAAGAGTCTGCGGATCGATGACCGCAGGCTTGAAATTACCTACTCGATGCCTTGCACCTACTAATACATCCGGACTCACAAGACAGACAAATGGTACGCTTTCAGCCTCAATTTCTTGTAGCCGGTCATAAAGACGTTTGCGCTCCTTCATCGCCACTGCCGACATCTGCTGGGTCATGAGTTGATCCATCTCCGCCTCCCAAGGCGTCGCGGGCTTGGTTTGGCCCAGATTCCAAAGGTGATCGTCTCCAGAAGACATCCAGACATTTAGTTGAGAGTTCGGATCGGTGTCCCCTCGCCCCAGCCCCATGACTGCCGTTTCATAATCGTGAGATTGCAACACCCGGTCCAGCATCGCGCGGAATTCCAAAGGCACAACTTCGACGCGGATTCCGATCTCCTTCAAGTCTTGCTGGATCATTGTCGCCATCTCAGTCCGCTGATTGCTCGAGGCACTGGTGATGATGGAGAAGTCCACCGGCGTCCCACGACCGTCGATAAGCGTCCCGTCAGGCTTCCACGAGAACCCTGCAGCTTTGAGCAGTTCTCGAGAGTGATCGAGGGAGCGCGCCGGCCGGGGAATCGATGAATCGAACCAAAGCTTGTTACCGGGAGTCACAATGGTCCACAGAGGCGCTCCGCGACCGAGGTAAACGATGCGGTTCATCGCTTCGCGATCAATCGCTGCGGAGATGGCCTGGCGGAATCGCACCTCTCGGAACCAGGTTTGCTTGGCTGCGACTTCGGCGGCCTTCCCCGGCAGCGACGAATTCAGATTGAAGAGTAGAAAGTTATATTCCAGGCCGGGTCCGAGGTCGTAAAGCTGAAGACCGCGCGACCCCTCCTCTTTTTCCAGCACGGCATAATTCTGAGCGCTGATCCGGTTCAGGATGTCCGTTTCCCCGGATTCGAAGCGCATGACCTCGGCATCCTCGTTCCCGGTAAAAAGAAACGTCATCTCGTCCAGGTAAGGCAGACGCTTTCCCCGGCGGTCAACCCTCCAATAATAAGGATTGCGCTCAAGCGTCAGCCGCTGCCCCGGTACATACTTCTTCAGGCAAAATGGGCCGAGCCCCGCCATCTCCTGCGGCGAGGTGTTTAAGCCCCACGCGCGCGCCAGCTTTCCCTGCGTGTAGGACTCTTCAAGAAGATGGCGAGGCAGGATCGCAACGCTATCGAACAACCTCTCCGCCGACGCATACGGCTGAGCAAGTTCAAACGTGACCGTGTAAGGGCTGGTTTTCTTAACCAGAATTGCCTTCCCTCCGGGCATGAGGGAATCTCGCTGCGCTGCATCCACCTTCTCGTCGAGGTACACCTTGAAGCTGAAGACTACGTCGTCGGCGTCGAAAGCAACGCCATCGGAAAAGCGCAAGCCCTTGCGCAGCTGGACCGTATAACGGAGTCCATCCGAAGAGACCTTCCAGGAACTCGCCAATGCCGGCTCCGGCTGCTGCGAACTTCGATTGATATGGATGAGGTCCGCCGTCGTTTGAGCGATGACCTCACGCGAAGACGCATCGTTCGAGTTCAGAGGATTCAATGTTTTCGGCTCAGAGCGCAATCCAACCACAAGGTTGCCGCCGGAAGTACCCACTGGGGCATCGACGACCTGGACCTCCTCGCCCTGCTTAACCGAATCGAGAGCGACAGCATATCCAGCCCTCCAAAATAAGGCCGCGACCGAAAGAATGAACAGTTTTGCCAATAGACCGGGTTTCATCTGCTCTACTCTCCCGCCCTATGCATGCCCTGCTGAAGAGCGTTTGACATCACGCCATAGCAAAGGAAAACCGGAATCAAGACCAGCCCAGGAAAGAACATCCACCACTTCGAAACCAGCACATGATATTGCTGCAAAGAGGTAAGCATGCTACCCCAACTCGGAACAGGCTCGCCCACCCCAAGGCCCAGGAACGACAGCGTGACCTCCGCCAATATGTATTGCGGAATCAGCAGAGCTGCCTGAGTTAGAACGATGTCCCGTGTCTCAGGAAGAATGTGTCGGCGCAAGAGATAAAGGTCGGGAGCGCCAAAAGACCGCGCCGCCAGAATGTGGTTTCGCTCCTTGGCGCTCAACACTACTCCGCGAATCAGCCGCGCAGGGCGCGCCCAACCAACCGTCCCGATCACCGCAACCAGGAGGAGGAAAGCTTCCTCAGGTCCGACATGTAATGGAAGAAAGGCTCGCAGCGCCAGCAGCAGGTACAACCAGGGGAGCGCCATGAAGATATCGACACACCGCATAACCACAGCGTCCAGCCAGCTTCCATAGAACCCCGCCAGAGTTCCCAGGCTTACGCCCACGGTCAAGGTGAGAAACGTCGCCAGCACTCCGGCGAAGAGAGAGACTCGGCCGCCATATAAAACCCGTGAGAATACATCTCTCCCGTAGCCGTCGGTACCCATCAGCCAAATCTGCGCCGGAGCGTCTACTCCAAACAAGCGCCGGTTCCAGGTCAGAACTCCCGCGATCGTATAAGGCGAACCTTGAGGCAGAAGACGAAGTGGGTAACGGGTCTGAGGGTCCTCCCGGTAGACCTGAAACTCCCCCGGCTGTTGGGTCCAACGATATATAAACGGATGCCAGAGTAATCGGCCTTCCCTAGTCACCCAATGGATCCGAGCAGGGGGAGCATACGGAGCATCCCGGTCCTGTTCAGCGAAGTCGTAAGGCGAAAAGAATCCGGCGAGCAGCACAACGAGATGAATCGCCCCGAGAATGATCAGCGCCAACACCAGGACGTTGCGGGTCTTCATCTCAGCCTCTCCGCACGGATTCGTGGATCGGCGGCATACAGCAGAAGGTCGGTTGCAGTCATCGCACCGACCAGAAGAAGCGTCGAAAACGTCACCGCGCCAACGACGATATAGACGTCATGTTCCATCACCGCTTCCAGCAGAAGAGGGCCGATCCCCGGCCAACTCATGATGATCTCGGTCAGCAGGGAAACGCTGAGAAGCGACGCCAGTGAGAAACCAAACAATGACACCAGCGAATTGACTGCAGCGGGCAATGCATGACGAAACAAAATCCGGCCCCGAGCGATCCCATGTCCGCGAGCACTGCGGATGAAGGGCGAATCCATCACCCCCAATAACGCCGACCGTACATGTCTCAACAACAGAGGCAGGCTGCACAGCACCAAGACAAAGACGGGCAAAACGAGATGCGCGGCAACATCTTTGATCTGATCCCAGGTACTCAAATCGTCAAAGCCCGGCGAAACCATGCCGCCAACGGGGAACCACCCCGTCCGAATCGCCAATGCCAGGAAACACAAGCCTACTAACAACTCGGGAACGGCCAATAAGACTGAGGTGCCGAGGACACAGGCGCGATCAATCAGCCCCCCGGGCGATCCCGCAGAGAGAACGCCCAAAACCAGAGCGGTAAGCCATGCGAAGAATAATGAGGTCCCCGCCAGCAGCAGCGTATTACGCGCTCTCACCCAAAGCAGAGGCGCGACCGGGCTGCCATACGCGAAGGAGTACCCGAAATCGCCCCGCGCAACCGATGCCAGCCAGCGGCCATAGCGAACCGGCAAAGTCTGGCCCATCCCATACTCTGCGCGAATCCTGGCGACGGTTTCCTGAGAAACCTGCGGGTTAAGCCTCATTTCATCAAAAAAGTCGCCCGGAGCCAGTTCAAGGAAAACAAACGAAAGCAACGAAACCCCGAATAGCAGGAAGAGCGCTTGAAGAAAGCGAGCTGTCAGGTACCGCAGCGGCTCCACTCCCACCGCCGGGGGACGCTCGGTCTGCGTGATAACCTCTCTGCCTGCGCCGCAGGGTACTTCCCTCTGCTCGGGCCCAGCACCGCCAAAGGATGCAAATGTCCTTCCCTGGGCAACGACCTTTCCGCGATCCAGCACCAGAACATCATCCGAGAAATGCCGAACCAGGTCGGGATCGTGCGATATGTAAAGGTAGGCGAGCGAACGCTCGGCCTGCAGCTCCAACAGCAAGTTCACCAATCGCCCCTGCGTGGATAGGTCGAGGCCTGTAAAGGGCTCATCGAGAATCAGCAGACTGGGGTGTAAAACGAGGGCTCGCGCGATCGCTAAACGCTGGCGCTGGCCGCTACTGAACTGATGCGGACGCCGGTCCTTCCAACTTGGGGGCAGTCCGACTCTGATCATCAAATCAGCTACCAGTTCGGAGCGCTCATCGCGCGAATATCTGCGTTGGACTACCAGGGGTTCTTCGATTATTTCCGCTGCGGAGAAATGAGGCGGGAGCGCAGATGCGGACTCCTGAAAAACAATTTGCACACGCGAACGGATGGGTGCGAGCTTGCTCCCGCGAAGAGACAATACTTCGCATCCGTCAAACCAAATCTCGCCGGAATCGGGTCTGTCCAGAAGAGCCACGCACATCGCGAGCGTTGTCTTGCCAGCGCCGGATTCCCCGACAACCGCTAACGTCTTTCCCACCTCCAGCGTGAGATCGACTCCGTCAAGCGCGCTGTAGTGAACTCGTTTCTCCCACCACCGCCCCCACGAGTATGTCTTGCGCAAGTCTGTGACTCGCAAAAGAGGTTCCGATTCGCGCACCGTGGACATCAGCAATTCCCATATTTGAAGCAGGACACTGTATGTGCCGTTGCAGCTTCGACCACTTTCGGAACGCTCATCGCACAAATCCCCATTCGATCGGGACAACGGCTTTCAAAGTCGCAATGTGATGAGGTCCGCGATTGACCAGCCACATTGTCTGCGATGGTGGGAACCAGAGACTTGGGGGTATGAGGAAGAGTCGCCGCCTTCTCCGGCAGGGCGCAATTCAACAGTGCCCGGGTATAGGGATGAAGCGGCTCACGCAAGATCGCTTGGCAAGGTCCTTGCTCGACGATCCGGCCCTCATACATAACCATGACGCGATCTGCGAGTCGCGCGAGAATCTCGACATCGTGGCTGATGACCAGAAATGCGATCTTGAATTGCTGATTAAGTCGTCGCAAAAGTTCCACAATCGACGTGGCCGTGGCCGGATCCAACGAGGAGGTGGGCTCATCCGCGACGACCAATGCCGGACGGCAAGCCAGCGCCTGAGCGATGACGATCCGTTGGCGCTGGCCACCACTCAGCTGATGGGGATAAGACGCATAGACCCGGTTGACATCTTCGAGATCTACCCCCTCCAGCAGCAACCTGGCCTCATCCCGGCAGCGCTGCGTGCTCCAATCTCGGTGGGCCTTCAGCACTTCTACCACTTGGTCGCCCACTCGCATTACAGGATTCAGAACGGTCGAATCCTGATAGATGAGGGAGATTTTTGCGCCTCTAATCTTCCGCAATTCGCGCTCGCTTAGCGACAACAGTGGACGGGCTTCAAACTGAATCGATCCTCCGAGGACTTGGAATGACGATGGTAAGAGCCGGAGCAGAGCTAGAGCCAGGGTCGTCTTTCCCGCTCCCGACTCACCCAATAGACCGACGACTTCTCCGCGGGCGACGTGGAAAGTAACTCCTTCTAAAGCTTGTAGTTGACATGAATCGATCGAGATGCGAACCCCGAGCTCTCGCACTTCGAGTAAGTGCGTCCCGAAAGAACTGCTAAGGCAAGCCGATGACACCAAGGCAGTGTCTGAGAGCGCCACAGTGGACATCCCTTCTAATGCGGACTCTGTCAACAGCCGTCGCACATCTCCTGTCGCTGGTCACTATCGTTAACCACTATAGTTACACCGATGAGGGCGAAATCGAGCATTACTAATGTAATCCATCCAGAGCCGAATCCCCTCCCTCAGGCAGCCATCTTCCGAAGTTCCCGAGGTATCCCTCGTCCATTCCCTCGTAGCGGAGGCTCAATCCAATTCCGAGCTTAGCCGGGATATCGGCGGCCGATTGGGCAACAGCCTTGCATCGTCTCAGCCCAGGGAACAGACCGATGAGAAGGAGGATTTTGCGCGTCCTTTGCGGTCTTCCGACTCTGCGAGCCTCGATGTATCGGCAGAAGGCCTTCACGAAACGCCACGGAAGGGCAGTATTGATCTCCACCGGCTGACGTGCCTTTCCAAACGAGGCAGGTTGGCGGCACGATTGTTCGAATTGTCATTTATACTTTGGCGAAGCATCAGTCGCTTTTCCGGCACTCAATCAGTTCACGCGGTCCCACATCGAGCTAGGGGGGACCGGCTTTTCCAGTTAATTTCTGTCAGGTTGCGAAGCGCAATATGGATGAAATCCCCTCGGACCGCGATCAAACCCGTGTTCCAGGACCAGCAGCCTCTCGCGGCCGAGCAGCTCTCTCCTCCGGGCCGCCAACCAGCTCGCCGCCTACGCTTCCCCCCAATCAGTCCCGGGCGCCACTAGATCCCGAAGCGACAATGATCGATGCTGACGCCACCATGGTTCCGGGATCCTCCGCCCGCCGGGGCCCATCTATGGATGGCGCCAACAGCTTCGGCGCGAGTGCGGCTTTTCTGCAAGCCGGAACGGTTCTGGGCAGCCGCTATGAGATTGTCCAACTCCTCGGGGAAGGCGGCATGGGAGCGGTGTACAAGGCCGCCGACCGGGAGGTCGACCGAATTGTAGCCTTGAAAGTGATCCGTCCCCAGATGGCCTCGGATCCCGCAAACATTGCCCGCTTCAAGCAAGAGCTCCTGCTCTCCTCTAAAGTGACCCACCGCAACGTGATCCGGATTTACGACCTCGGCGAGGCCGATGGCCTGAAGTTCATCACGATGGAGTACATGGAGGGCCAAAACCTCCATCAGATCCTGAAGCAACGGGACAAGCTCGCGATTGCGGAAGCGGTCGACATCATGGAGCAGGTGGCGAGCGGGCTGGCCGCCGCTCACCGGGAAGGAATCATCCACCGCGACTTAAAGCCGGCCAACATCATGCGCGACAAAAACGGCCGCGTGGTGGTCATGGACTTTGGATTGGCGCGCACATTCTCCGGCGATGGAATGACTCAAACCGGCGCGATGCTGGGGACGATCGAATATATGTCTCCGGAGCAGGCGCAGGGGATCGACATCAAGGCCAGCTCGGACATCTTTACCGTCGGCCTGATCCTGTATGAATTGCTTGCCGGGGTCACGCCCTTCTATGCGGAGAGTGCGATCGCGAGTCTATTGAAGCGCACGCAGCAGCGCGCCGTGCCCTTGGCGGATATCGATAAGAATATCCCCGTCGGCCTGAGCAATATCGTCGCCAAATGTCTTGAGAAGGATCCGGCGAAACGCTACCAGAACGCGGAAGAACTGGCTGCGGACTTCGCGCCTGGCAAGGCCGGGGCGGCGACCAGAAAAGTTTCCGCTTCTTCGGGGCGGCTCCGCATCCGGACTCTTTCGTGGCCGCTTGTCGCAGTTGCCGGCGCTCTGATTGTGGCCGTCGCCGCCGGAATTGCCTGGTATGTAATCAGGAATCAGCAGGCTGCGAAATCTGTGGCCCATGGCCCGGTCTCGGTGCTGGTTGGCGACTTTGCGAACCATACCGGCGACCCGGTTTTAGATAACACGCTGGAGCCGATGCTCGGCGTGGCCCTGGAGGGCGCCAGCTTTATCAACGCCGCCAGTCGAGGAGATGCGCGCAAGCTAGCCAAAAAACTTCCGAATTCCCACCGACAATCTCGACGAGCAGTCCGCGCGGCTGGTCGCTGTCAACCAGGGCGTCAACGCGGTGATTACGGGCGACATCAACTTGCGCGGCGAGAAGTACGATATTTCTGCGATCGCCCTGGACGCTGTCAGCGGCAATGTGCTGGCCAAATCCAGATTACTGTTGCCAATAAGCAGGAGATCCTCAGCGACCTTCCTAAGCTGGCAGCGCCGCTTCGCAAGGCATTGGGCGACACCACGCCTCGTCAGTTCACGAGGCCAGCGGAGGCTTCACCGCCGCGTCGCTGGAGGCCGTTCATCAGAACGCTCTGGGGGTCGAGGAACAGTTCGCGGGCAAGTTTCAGGAGGCGTTCGATTCGTTCCAGAAAGCCACGGAACTGGATCCGAAATTTGCGCGGGCGTACACCGGCATGGCGGCCATGGCCCAGAACCTGGGGAAACCCGATGACGCCGTGAAATACATGAAGCTGGCGATGGAGCACATGGACCGCATGACCGAGCGCGAACGGTTTCGCAACCGGGGCCTGTACTATCTCACCACGGGTGACTCGCAGAAATGTGTTCAGGAATTTGACCAGCTCATCACCCGCTTTCCGTCCGATCGAGTCGGTCAGAATAATCTTGCCACCTGCTATACGCAGTTGCGCAACGCGCCAAAGGCACTGGAAGCGGCGCAGCACGCTGGTCGAGATTGTCCCCAAACGGCGTGGGCCCGCGGCTGAACCTGGCATTCATCAGTGTCTTTGCCGGAGATTTTGCGGCGGGCGAAAAAGACGCCCGCTCGGCGCTGGAGATCAGTCCCGCGGCGTGCGCCGGGATACCTGACGCTTGCCGAGGCGCAACTTGGGCAAGGGCAGATTGACAAGGCGGCCGAGTCCTACCATCAGCTTGAGAAGTTTGGACCGCTGGCGGCATCGATGGCAGCCGCCGGACTTGCCGATCTTGCTGCCTATCAGGGGAAGTATGCAGAGGCGGCGCGCATCCTTACTCAGGGAGCCGCTGCCGATGAAGCGGCGAAGATGGATGACAATGCAGCGAGGAAATATGCGGCCCTGGGAAAATCGAGGAATTGCAGGGAAACCACGCGGCGGCGCTCTCTGACACTTGGCAAGGCGCTGGCACATCAGTCAGTCGACTCAGATTGAGTTCCTCGCGGCGATGACTTATATCGACGCTGGAGACCTTGCCAAAGCGCAGAAGCTTGCGACGAGCCTTTCTTCCGCACTGTCGAGCGAGTCGCAGGCTTACGGCAAGATCATCGAGGGAATGATCGCGCTGAAGCGGAAAGACAACAAAGAAGCGGTGATGCAGATCACAGCGGCTAATAGCCTGCTGGATACCTGGATCGGCCACTTCGAGCTGGGACGGGCTTACCTGGAAGCGGGAGCGTTTACTGAGGCTGACTCGGAGTTCGATCAGTGCGTGAAGCGGCGCGGGGAAGCGATCGAGCTCTTTATGGATAACGTGCCCGACTTATGCTTATCTTCCGCCCGTGTATTACTTTCAGGGTCGCGTACGCGAAGGGATGAACAGCGGGGGATTTGCGGACTTTTATAAGACCTATCTCAGCATCCGCGGGCAGTCGACGGAAGATCCGCTGGTTCCTGAGATCCGCCACCGCATCGGTCAATAAACCAGCCTAAATCGAGGCTTTTTCGAGAGCTCGCCCTGGCTTTCAACTCAATTGCGGATGCGCCATCCGGCGCTGCGGAGTGAGAAGAGCGACAACAAGCCAATAAGCAAAGGAAGAGTGCGGGCTTGCGCCTGCACCCTTCCTTGCTCATCCATCAAGATTCTCAAGCGCTCATCGAGCGTGAGAACCAACTGAGAATTAAAAGAGCCACACTCCTGCTGCAAGACACGCTTGTTGCGTGAGGAAGTCTAGTCGCCCTTCCCCGAAAGCGGAATGGTCTGAGTGCCCGTCCGGGCGTTGTCGACGACTGTCAGGCTGGCACTGTATGTAGCCGTGCTTGCAGGCGTGAACTTGACCGCGATCGTGCATTTGGCGCCGGCCGCAACCGAACTCCCGCAATTATTGGTTTGCACAAAGTCTGTCGGGTTCGCGCCCGTCACGCTGATGCCCGCGCCACTGAAGTTCAATGGCGTTGCTCCCGTGTTGGTGAGGGTCACGTTCAGCGTGCTGCTGGTGGCGTGTTTGATCGTCCCGAAACTCAGGCTCGTTGCACTGTAACTCGCGATAGGATTGATCACCGCCGCACTCAACGTGACCGGCTGCGGACTGCCTGGCGCGTTGTCCATAATCTGCAAGGTCGCGGTTCGCGTCCGAGTAGGTCGGAGCCGCAAGGAAGGCGATCGTAATCGTGCAGCTCTTCCCGGCAGCCAACGGCTTTGGACAGAGATTGACTGCCACAAATTCGTTTGAGTTCCCGCCTTTCACGATCGAAAGGATGGGATCGCTAACAGTAACGGCCGCCGTGCCGGTGTTGGTTACCGTGATGCTCTTAGTAGTGATGCTTCCCATATACACCGTGCCAAAGTCGATATTCGACGGGGACACGGTGACCGATGGCCCGGTGGCGCTTACGCTCTTTGTTACCTGCGTTGCTGCCGAGTAGTTTGTATTGCCGGGCTGGTTGGCGATCACGTAGCAGGTTCCGGTGCTGTTGGTCATGGTGTAGGTTGCACCTGCGTTGCTGCACGCGCCGGCGCTGGTAGAAAAGGTTACGGCATTCCCGCTGGCGCCCCCCGTAGCCGCCACTGTGAAGCTGCTGTTGTATGCGGCGCTTGCCGGAGCGTTGGTGGTGAATGTGATTGTCTGTGCGAGCGGCGATGCGGTGACAGTTTTCGTCACTTGCGTCGCTGCAGCATAATTCGCGTTGCCAGCCTGATTCGCGATCACCGAGCACGTTCCAGTGCCGCTCGTCATCGTATAGGTCTTTGTGCCCGAATTGCTGCAAACGCCGGAGCTCGTGAAGGTTACGGGGTTTCCGCTACCGCCTCCCGTGGCGGCAACTGTGAACGTACTGTTGTAAGCCGCGGTCGCAGGCGGGTTAATGGTGAATGTAATCACCTGAACCGTCTGGCTCGCCTGCTGGATGGTCAATGTGCCGCTCACATAGAGGAAGGAGTAATTCGCCGCGGCCAACGAGCCGGTCGATACCGTAATCGGATAAGTGCCGGCATTGCTCGCTGCAGTGGCCGTCGTGGACAGCGCCGGCGTGCCACTCACCGCCGAAGATGAATCGCCATTCACAAGTGGGCTGAGAGTGTAGGTCAACGTGGGTAGCGGTTGCCCATACGGCGCTCGTGAGATTGTTAGCTGTCACCACGATTACGGCCGGGATGAATGGTGAACGACTGGGATACAGACGCGGCGCTGTAAGTATTGTTTGCCGGGCGCCGACGCTGTGATCGTGCACAGGCCAACCCCGGTCGTCTTACCGCTCGTGGTGCAAGGTCCGGTGGCCGTGAAGCTGACCGGCAGGCCGGCGGAAGAAGTGGCGCTCACCGAGAAAGTGTTGCCATACGTGCATTTGCTGCAATTGCGGAAAGTTGATCGTCTGCGATTGCAGTGGTAGAGGCCTGAGGCAGGATCGTGAAGGTTCCTGATACAGGATCGGCCGAGTTGTAGCCGTTTGTGCCCGCCTGCGAGGCAATGATGGTGCAGCTTCCGGTGCTGTTGAGGGCCACGCTCGCTGAGGAAACGCCGTTGGTCATCGATCTGGCTTCCGATCGAGCAGGATCCCGTCGCGCTGAAGCTTACCTGCAACCCATTCGGTATCGCCATTCGACATGCAGTCGCGATAACAGTGGGTGGTGCCGAGCAGTTCGACGGAGCTCGGCAAAGGGCCGAGAGAGATAGTCTGGTTGATGGTAAGCACGGCCGGCACCGACGGCACACTCTGGCGTTGGGTTCGGATCGATCGGTATCGGAAGCAAGGTGGTCGATATCGTGTAGACCAATGTTCGCGAGCCAGTCAGGATTTGTATCGGTAAATGTGGTCGCCGGCGGGAGCTCCATTCACCCCGCTGACGCTGCCAATCACGACCGGTGTCCCTCCGTTGAGCTGCGATAGATCGTGTAGGTTTGAACGACGCCGAAAGCCGGCGCCGTCCAGTTGACCGTGATCGGGCCAGCTGGCGATTGGCGTGTCGGTGGGTGAAGACGGCGGACGAACGACCGAGTTGGCAGTTTCATAGGTCAACTCTGTGGTTGTGGCGCCGCCGCTGCCGAGCGTGATGACTCCACCGCTGCCCAGTGCGACGGTTCCGCCAAACGCGCTGCCGAGAGTGACATTGCCGCCGCTGCCCAGCGCGACGACGCCACCGCTGCTGCCCAGCGTGACATTCCCGCCGCTGCTGCCTAGCGTGACAGTGCCGCCGCTGCCCAGAGTGATGTTCCCGCCACTGCCGAGCGTAATGGTTCCGGCGCCGCCCAGAGTGACGGTACCGCCGACGCTGCCCAAAGTGACGGTGCCACCGCTGCCCAGCGTGATGGTGCCGGCGCCGCCCAAAGTGAGGTTTCCGCCGACGCTGCCCAGGATGACGTTGCCGCCGCTGCCCAGCGTGACAAGGCCGCCACCGGCGGGAATGGTCGCAACACCGCCAGCGCCATAGGTCTGAACGACGCCGCTGCCCAAAGTTACGGTACCGCCACTGCCCAAAGTGATCTGTTGTCCGGCGAACGAGCTGCCCAGCGTGACGGTTCCGCCGGCGCTGCCCAGCGTGATGGTGCCGCCGCTGCCCAGCGTGACGTTGCCGCCGACGCTGCCCAATGCCACCGTGCCACCGCCGGCCATGGTGATGGTTCCGCCACTGCCCAAAGTGACGGTACCGCCGCCGCTGCCCAGTGTCACAGTACCGCCGCTACCCAGGGTGACCGTGCCGCCGCTGCCCAGCGTGACGGTTGCCGCCGCTGCCCAGCGTGACATTGCCGCCGCTGCCCAGGGACAGGTCGCCTGCCGCTGCCCAGCGTGACGGTTCCACCGCTGCTGCCGAGCGTGACGTTGCCGCCGCTGCCCAGAGTGACAAGGCCGCCGGCGCTTCCCAGGGTGATGGTGCCACCACTGCCCAGCGTGACATTGCCGCCGCTGCCTAGAGTGATCGTGCCGCCGGCGCTTCCGAGCGTGATGGTGCCGCCGCTGCCGAGCGTGACGTTGCCGCCAAAGCACTGCCCAGAACGACATTGCCGCCGCTGCCCAGGTGATGGTGCCGCCACTGCCAAGCGTGACAGTTCCGGCCAACGCGCTGCCCAGAACGTGACATTGCCGCCGCTGCCCAGCAGTGATCGTGCCGCCGCCAGCGGGAATGCTCACAACGCTGCCGCCACCCGGCAGGAATTGTCACGATGCTGCCGGTGCTGCCCAGCGTGACTGTGCCACCACTGCTGCCCAGCGTGATGTTTCCGCCAAACGCGCTGCCCAGTGATACGTTGCCGCCGCTGCCCAAAGTGATGGTGCCGCCGGCTGCCCAGAATCACGTTTCCGCCGCGCTGCCAAGAGTGACAATGCCGCCGCTGCCCAGCGTGATGTGTGGCCGCGCTGCCCAGAGTCACAGTTGCCGCCACTGCCCAGCGTGACGGTGCCGCCGCTGCCCAGCGTGATGGTGCCACCGCTGCCGAGGGTGACGTTGCCGCCGCTGCCCAGCGTAACGGTTCCGCCGCTGCCCAGCGCCACGGTGCCGCCGCTGCCCAGGGTCACGTTTCCGCCCGCAGCAACATTGAGCGGCGCTGCAGAGGAGCCGAACGAAAGCACGCTTGCCAGCGATGCGAACTCGCCGCCGGTCGCGCCCACCTGACGCAGGTCGATGTTGGCCAGTCGTTGTATCCGCGCATACTGCGTATACAGACTGGCCGTCGAAGTTGATGTTCTGCCCGTTCGACCACGCCGGAGTGATGGGCGCGACGGACCCATTCACGCGATAGCCCGTATCGCCGGTGAGCGGAGTGCCGTCGCAGTGCAGCGTGGCGGGGCTGGCTGTCGTGAGCTCGGCGGTGTAAGGAATGTACCAGGCCGAGGTTGAGAACGTCGCGAGCATTACTGGCATCGAGATCAGTCAGCTGAGTCACCGAACCCGCAGTGAACTCGTTCGAAGGTTGGTGAGTGTCTGGTTGGAGTAAGCAACAGCTCGCATTCGGTCCCACGCCATCGAGCTGGAAGAGATAGTTCATCATGCTCTGATAGTTCGGCTTGCAGTTGGCTTCGAAGGTCGGGACGTAGCTGCCCGGCGTGTCATAGTAGAGTGCCGCCGTGGCTCAAGCCGAGCGTGTGGCCGATCTCGTGGAACAAGGTGCCGGCGATTACATTGGCGCGCTTGCTCATGTCCTGGTTGGGAGCTGTCTCCCAAAGGCCAAGGGTGACGGCTGAATCCGCGCCGCCCAGATCGGAGTAACCGGAGATGCTTGTGACCGTGCCGGAAGTGAGGCCGATGACCGGCTCAGGCAATGTGGTGTTGGGATAGCTCCAGTTGGGGACGCCGGGAGTTGCCACGGTGATGGTCTTCGTGTCGGGGCACGACGACGTGTTGTAGACCCCGTTGAGGCTCGGATTTCCAAGCACGCCGGAGATCGTGAATGCGGCTTGGGCAAGCGTTGATCCCGGCTGCCGCGGTCGGCGGTCACGATGGTCGTGACGCCATTCGACGACCTGGATCGAAGTCAAGGTTCCGTAGCGCGTGTTCCAGGCCGGAATCGCCAGGAGTGGCCGAACAGAACGTAGTGATAGCTGTCCTTTTGTCCGTACGGGAAACGAGCTGTGCAATCGCCGCCCGCTGCGCAGGAAGCGAAATTGCGCGGCCACAGCTTGGAGAATTCGAGGCTGTTCTTCCAGCCGATTACTCCCGGCTCGCTGGGGAACTGGCACAGCTGCGCGGAGTGGTGCGACGTTATCCGTGCAGGTGGTTTCGGGCACGGCGTTTCCGACATTCGAGATGAAGCGTGACTCCAGCCGTGGCGAATGCCTTCTGGACCATCGCCAGCGGATCGTTGCCGTTGGAGTCCGGCGCAGGGAAGAGATTCTCCTGGTTGGGATCGCACGAGCCGTCTGACAGCACGGCGCCGCACATGTAATCGAGTTGAACGAACAGATCCTTTTCGCCATGCTTTGCGCCGGGCAATGGTACCCAGCGATCCGGTCTTCACGTCGTAATAGCCGGGTTGGCCGGCATAGAAATCGCCCGCCGCGGGCCGGTCTTCCAGGCGTCGAGAATTCCGTCGTTATCGCTGTTGTTCACGGGCGTGCTGAGAATCACCGCGGCATAAGCGCTGCCGGGATTGAGCGGCGCGCTGTACTGGTTGCGATTGGCCCAGCGTGACGGAGCTGAAGCTGTTGTTCCAGCTTCCGCCGGAGTAGGAGAGGGTCGTATTCTCGCCCGTGCCGCTCGCTCCGCCAACTGCGTCATAGAATCCCTGCACGTTCTGCGACGCAGCTGCGGCCGGTATCGCCGAACCGTCGTAAATGACGACCGACTTGAGGGGGAAGTTCGGCGACAGCACGCGATAGATGACCACCAGGCTTGCGCCCTCGGTGAGCGGTAATGCGGATCCGCCGTCCGGCAGAGAGACCTTGAACGCGCCAGAAGCCGTAGCGAATCCCGTTGGCTTACCGGGAAATAGATATTCACGTCGGCGCGATAGACGCGCAGCGTGCCGCTGAATCCGTCCGTCGCGTATAGGGCAGGTCGTTTCCTATTTGCTGGCCGGTGATGGGATATCCGAGGAAGGTTCCATTGGTGGCCGAGGCTGTCGGTGTATTCTCCAGCGTCTCCCAGTAGAGGAAAGCCTCCATGATGTCGGCGCCATCGGGAACGCCCTGGCTAACGCCCGGATTCGCAGTGCTGCTGGGGATGGTGATGGTTCCGGTGGCCATTCCGCCCTGGCCGGTGTCCGCGCAGAGTGATCCCCGCAGCGGCATAGTCGCCGGTGACGAAATAGTTGTTCTCGAACGTCAGCGGATCGGGCTGAGGGCGGTGGCGCCTGGCCCGTTGGAAACGAGCAGCGCGACAGAGGTCCCGAAATTGACCTGCGTTCCGGCGGCGGGGTTCGAGGCAATCACGCTGCCCGCAGGCACAATGCTGCTCGAGGCAGTGCTTACGTTCCCAGCAGCCAGGCCTGCTCCTGGTGATCGGTCGTTGCCGCAGCCGCCTGCGTCGAGTCCAACGACGTTGGGGACGGCCACGGTGACAGCCTGGCCATTCAGTCCGCCGATGACCGCTAAGATTGATGGTCTGCAGCACAACCAGAGGCGAAAGGTTGAAGGTGTTGTCGCTGAACGACGCCGAGCCAGTGGAATAGCCGGTGCTCTGCGGCGTGAAGCTGAAGCTCGCCGAACAGGCCGCGCCCGGCGCCAGCGAGAAGCCGGCAGTTGCAGCTTCCGCTCTCGAGGAAGTTCGCACCGACGGCGGACGAGATAACCGAGCCCGTCAGTGGTTGGTTGCCGACGTTTTGAATGGAGACCAATTGCGGGCTGTCGGTGCTGGTGCTGCCCACGTTGGTGAGGGCGAAGTTGAAGGCTGGTGGCTGCGACCGAGTGACCTCGAATACCCGTTCGTTCGGCCAGGTCATCGACGAACCAGGTCGCCCGATGCATCGACCGCGAGGGCAACAGTACTCGACTCCGCTGACCAGCACGATCTGGCATGAAACGTTGAGGCAGCCGGCCGGAACCTCCACAATCTCCTGCAGCCCTTCATCCGCTACGAAGACATCGCCCGCCGCATCCACTGCCACATCATCTGGTTGATTCCATCCGCTGCCGATCGTGACCTGGCAGCTGCTGTTGGTGCAGCCTGCGGGAACTTCGATAACGCTCTTCAGACCAAAATCCGCGATGAAAAGATCGCCCGTGGCATCCGCCGTCAAATCGACCGGATTCGAACCTTCCCCGGGGTTATAGACAACTTTCTGGCAGGCCGTGCTTGTGCAGCCTGCGGGAATCTCTACGGCCTCGCCATCGAGAAAGTCCCCGATGAAGACGTCGCCCGCTCCATCGGCCGCCACCCCAAGCTGGCTTTGGAAGTTGCTGCCGAGGTAGACCTGGCAATTGATGCTGTTGCAGCCGGCCGTGAATCTCCACCACCTGACTAGCGTTGTTATCCGCAATGAAGACATCGCCAGCCCCATCCACTGCCACTCCGTGGGGACTAGTCAGACCGCTGAGCCCTACCGTGGATTGGGCTGCCGCCGGGTCGCAACCTTGACGACCTGGCCTGATGGTGCATAATTCGAGATGAAGACATCGCCGGCCGCATCGACCGCCATGCTCCATCGCGTTTGGTTCAGCGGGATCGCGCCGGTCCCACCGTGGACTGTGTGCCCTGGCGCAAACGCAATCGCCGGCCCCTGGCCAATGCCGTAGATCGGCGTAGTCGTAAACAGGTTGCCGCTATTGTCGAACAGTTGCACCGCGCCCATGCGCAATCCGGGGGCTTGCGGGGTGAAGGTGACATTCGCCGAGACAGGTATTGCCGGCGGTGACCGTACCCGTGCAGCTGCTGCCGTTGCCAGCGAGAAATCGATGACCGGTCGCGCCCTGCGTAATCGACCTGCGTCCGTGCCGAAGGTCGTATCCGCCGGCAGCGTAATAGCTCAGCGTGAGACTGTGTTGTTGCAGGGCGCAGGAGTGGTAACTGGCCCGACGGGCAGACATTGATGTTTCCGAAGGTTCCATATTCGAGTACGCGGTTGTTCTAGTGTCGGCCACGTAGAGATTGCCGCTGCCGTCCAGGGTGAGAGCCTCACGCTTGCGCGAAGCTGTTGGCGCTGATCCCGCCGTTATTTGCGGCGTTGCTGGTGAAGCTGCCGCCTTGCCCGTAGACCCGCGTGGCGGTGGTGCTGCCGGAGGGATAGAACAGCACCCGGTTGTTGGCGAGTCGGCCACGTAGAGATTGCCGTTGCTGTCCACGGTGAGTTTGAGACCGGATAACCTCAGGCTGTTGGCGCTGATCCCGCCGTTGTTCTCGGCGCCGCTGATGAAGCTGCCGCCCTGCCCGTAGACCTGCGTGGCGGTGGTGCTGTTGAAGGGATAAAACAGTACCCGGCTGTTATTGCTGTCGGCTACATAGAGATTGCCGCTACTGTCGAGAGCGACTCCGGTCGGAAAAGTTCAGGCTGTTGGCGCTGATCCCGCCGTTGTTTCCGGAGTTGCCGCTGGTGAAGCTGCCGCCCTGCCCGTAAACCTGCGTCGCGGTGGTGCTGCCGGCGGGATAGAACAGCACCCGGCTGTTCTAGTCGTCGGCCACGTATAAATTGCCGCTCGCTGTCCACGACGACATGCTGACGGGCAGGTCTAAGCTGTTGGCGCTGATGGCCCCGCCGTTGTTCGCGGTAGAGGTGGTGAAGCTTCCGCCCTGCCCGTAGACCCGCGTTGCGAGTGGTGCTGCCAGCCGGGATAGAACAACACTCGATTGTTGTAGTCAGTCGGCCACGTAAAGGTTACCGCCGTCTGTCCAGGGCGACTGCCATACGGATCTATTCAGGCTGTTGGCGCTGACGCCGCCGTTGTTCTGCGGCGTTGCTGCTGAAGTTGCCGCCCTGCCCGTAGACCCGTGTCGCTGTCGTGCTGCCGGCGGGATAGTAAAGCACCCGATTGTTCGCGGAATCCGCCACGTAGAGATTGCCGTTGCTGTCGATCGCGAGCCCGGCTTGGAGATTTAAACTGTTAGCGCTGACCCCACCAGCGTTCGAGCTGAAGCTTCCGCCCTGTCCATAGATGACACCGGCGGTGATGGGCTTGAGCGTTCCTGCCTGAATCGCCCCAGGCGCACCAAAACTCGCGCTGATATTCAGTGCCGAATTCATGGTGACATTGCAGGTCTGGCCCGCTCCCGAGCTCGCACATGCGCCGCCCCAGCCGAGGAATATCGATCCGGCTGCGGGAGTCGCCGCGATCGTCACCACGGTTCCGCTCGGATAGCTCCCGGTACACGGTCCCGCCACGACTCCGTTGGCTTCGTTGCAGCTGATCTGAGACTGGTTGTCGGCCACGGTTCCCGTGCCGTTGCCCACGTCGGTTAGTTGGAGCGCGTAGTTGGTGGAAGCCGGAGCAAAGCTGACGGTAACGTTTGTCGTCGCATTTACAGTCAGATTGCAGAATTGGCTCGTTCCCGAACTGGCGCAGGCACCGCCCCAGCCCGCGAACGTGTATCCGGCTGTTGGAATCTCCTCCAGCGATATTCCCGTCCCCCCTGGAACGCCCGTCGAGCAGCTCCCCGATGCAACTCCGCCAAGGATGTTGCAGTTAATTCCTGTCGGACTGGACATCACCGAGCCGTTGCCCGTCCCCGAGCCGGTCAACGTCAACGACTGCACGGGGTTGACTCCGTCGCCGCTCAGCGAAACTGATTGGATAGCCGGACCGCCATTGAGTGCGTCGTCGTTGAAGACGACGGAGCCCGTCAGCGAGCCTCCGCTCAGCGGCTCAAACGTGATGCTGACATTGCAATCCGCGCCAGGCGTCAGCGAGAAGACCGAAGTGCAATCGGCCGGCGTCCCGGTTCCGGGAACCAGCAGGAAGTCTGGGTCACTCACCGCCAGCCCTGGGCTAATGGCGCTCAGATTCTGGTTGCCGACGTTTTGAATGCTGAACGATTGCGTGGTGTCGGTGACCGGGAATCCGACATAAGCTGACGTAAAGCTCAACGAGGGCGGCTGCGATTGGTTCACCTCGAACACCTCACCTATGCCCTGATCACCGATGAAGACATCGCCCGCTGCATCCACCGCAAGGCCGCTCGGGTAACTCAGGCCAACGCCCACCGTGGTCTGGCAGGCGATGCTGATGCAGCCGGCCGGAACCTCCACGACGCGGAAGTTTTGGGGATCGGCGATGAAGACATCCCCCGCTGCATCCACCGCTAAATCGTACGGTTGACTCAGTCCGGTGGCCGCCACGACGATCTGATTGCCGCTGGGCGTAACCTCTACCACCCGGTTGTAGATGTCGCCGTCCGCATCCCCGATGAAGACATCGCCCGCTCCATCCACCGCCACGCCCCACACTTGAGTCAGGCCGGTGGCGGGCACGATGGTCTGGGCGCCACTCGGCGTAACCTCCACCACCTGAGTGTTCCCTTGGTCCCCGATGAAGACATCGCCCGCTCCATCCACCGCGACACTAGTCGGAGAACCCAGTCCGCTGCCTACCGAGGTCTGGACGCCGCTGGGGGTGACCTCTACTACATAGGGAAGGTCGAGGTCCGCGATGAAGAGATCGCCCGCTCCATCCACCGCCACGCCGACTGGGCTACCCAGACCGGCGGCGGGTACCGGGGTCTGGACGCCACCCGGTGTGACTTTGACTACCGTGACGGCGCTGTAATCCGCGATGTAGAGATCCCCCGCACCATCCAGCGCCAAGCCAACGTTGTAATGCAGACCCGTGGTGGGCACCGTGGTCTGAGTGCCCGGCCCGAACGCGATCGCTGGCCCCTCGCCGATGCCGGAGATCATCTTCGTCGCGAGCAGGTTGGCTGGGAGGGAGTTGTCGAAGAGTTGCACCGCCCCCATGCGGACTCCTGGCGCGAGCGGAGCAAAAGTGACGTTCAAGATGCAGGTGTTGCCTGCGGACACGGTGCCCGTGCAGGTGCTGCCGCTGCCAAGCTGGAAATCGAGATTAGGCGCGCCTTGGGTGAGTACGTTGGTTGTACCAAAGGTCGTGGTCGCCGTGACGTAGTAGCTCAGCGCGATCGTCTGGTTGCAGGGGGCAGGAGTGGTCTGGAGTGCGGGGCAAACGTTCGCGTTGCCGAAGGGGCCATATTCGACCACCCGGTTGTTGTCTGGGTCGGCCACGTAGACATTGCCGCTGCTGTCCACGGCGACGCCGCTCGTGTAATATAAGTTGTTGGCGCTGGTTCCGCTTGCATTGTTGGTGAAGCTGCCGCCCTGCCCGTAGACCTGTGTGGCGGTGGTGCTGCCGGAGGGATAGACCAGCACTCGAACGTTGTTATAGTCAGCCACATAGAGATTGCCGCCGCCGTCCACAGCAACCCCTTCCGGAAACGATAGGCTGTTTGCGCTGATTACGCCGCCGTTATTTGGTGAACTGCTGGCGAAGCTTCCCGCCTTGCCCATAGACCCGCGTTGCGGTGGTGCTGCCGGAGGGGTAGAAGAGCACACGATTATTTCCTGGGTCGGCGACGTAGAGATTGTTGTTGCCGTCCACCGCGACTGCCCACGGAGCGTCTAAGCCGTCGGCGCTGGTCCCGCCACTGAGCCTCTGGTGAAGTCGCCTCCCTGCCCGTAAACCTGCGACGCGGTGGTGCTGCCGGAGGGGTAATAGAGCACCCGATTGTTGGCGTAGTCGGCCACGTAGAGATTTCCGGTGCTGTCCACGGCGACCGCTCTCGGAAGTATTCAGGCTGTCGGCGCTGACCCCGTTGTTGTTCTGGTTGTTGCTGGCGAAATTGCCGCCCTGCCCATAGACCCGCGAGGCGGTGGTGCTGCCAGAGGGGTAGTACAGGACCCGGCTGTTGGAGTAGTCGGCAATGTAGACACCGCCGCTATTGTCCACAGCAACCCCTTCCGGATTTGCCAGGCGATTGGCGCTGATTCCGCCGTTGTTCTCGAGACCGCTGGTAAAGCTGTTGCCCTGCCCATAGACCCGCGTGGCGGTGGTGCTGCCCTTGGGAAAGAACAGCACGCGGTTGTTATCTCCGTCGACCACGTAAAGATTGCCGCTGCTGTCCACCGCGACTGCCGACGGAAAAGCTAAACCGTCGGCGGTAACCCCGTTGTAGTTCGTGTTGAAATTGCCCCCCTGCCCGTAGACCACCCCCGCATTAATGGGTATCAGCTGAGCGTGCGCCGCCGGGACGCTCCACGCAGTGAGGAGCAAGGCCACCAGCACGGCGGACCAAGCCGGCGTAACCATACGGTGAAGGCGAGAGAGCCAAGGGTTCGCAGGCACGGGAAAGTTTTCAGGACCAACAAGCAGATCAGGGCTAGTGCTCAACTTAGCTCCTTGCGCACGACAGAAGCATCACCGAAAGTTGACGGTGAAGGGAGAGCGCGGAACAACAGGAGAGGCGCGGAAGCCTTGAAAAAATCGCAGGGGAAGGCAGAGACATTTTTCCGAACCAAGGACAATCAAATGTTGACCGGATTTTGCAGTAATTCAGGAGTATGGCGACCAGCTAGCCAATGGTAGCTTCATTCCAGATGCCCAATGGCAATATGATTATTGGTGGATTGAAACTATCTCTGTGCTTGTAAAAGCTGTCAACATAGTTCCGGAGAAGCTCATCGACTTCAGAGGAAGTCCCTTGGGAGCACTCATGGCGGTTATTTTTCCACCACGAGGTCGAAAAAGGAGAGTGAGCGATGCACCCAGCCGCCGGGCATTCAAATGCCACAATGCCCGATTTTGAGCTTGATGCCGATTGGTTGGCGGGCAATACAAAGGTGGTTCGAGAAGCCGAATCCCAATCACTCCTCCGTTAAAGTATTTCCTATGAATTATTTGTGCTAAACATGCTTCATGTGAAATAAGCATCTGATTCTGGGGGGAAGGCTGGTTTGACATAATCTGTGCCGCGAGCCCAGCCAGACGCAACTGCTCGCACAATCCATCCCGTGAACCTTCGCGCCAGTGGGCCGACAATGATCAGACCCGATCAGACGGCGGACTTCCTTAATCCGAGCTCAAGATGAGGGCATCGGGTTTCATCCAGAGCGACTATTAAGAGGATGATGGAGTTCTCGATCTCTCGGCAGAGATTCAACGGGACGTCTTTCGGACGCATCATAACGACTGTGACTGGTCGACACGTCGCTTATCCCTGGATGATGAGGTGAAGTATGGCAAAGCTCTCAACTGATGCTCGAAAGAAGATCCCTGCGAAGTCTTTTGCGGAACCTGGCGAGAGAAAATATCCAATCGAAAACGAAGCGCATGCCCGGAACGCCCTGTCTCGTGTTTCGCGGTTCGGAACGGCGTCGGAGAAGGCAAAGGTCAGAGCGGCAGTGAAAAAGAAATACCCGTCTATTGGTGAGAGCGACAAGAGTGGCAAATAGCGTTTGTTGATCCAGTTGCGTTGAGCAGGAGCCGGTAGGGTGGCCAGCCCGAATCCTAAATGAGCGAGGAGGGCCGCAGGATTATGTCGATCTGCGTTCTGCGGCTCTCCCGGTGTATATCTTTAGCATCTGATTGAAGCAAGACTTTACTCTTTGATCGGCGCATCGAGGAGTATTTTGGGGGAACGACTTGAAGCAAGCGGGAAGCATGCAGGATCCCCTCTGGTATAAGGATGCAATCATCTATGAGTTGCACGTCCGGGCCTTTATGGACGGCAACAATGACGGCATCGGCGACTTTCCGGGGCTGATGCAGAAGCTCGACCATCTGCAGGACCTGGGTGTGACCTGCCTATGGCTGCTGCCGTTTTTTCCCTCGCCCCTGCGGGACGATGGATACGATATATCCGACTACATGACCGTCAATCCCAGCTATGGGACGGTGGACGATTTCAAGGCCTTCCTCGGCGCCGCTCACGACCGCAACATGCAGGTGATGATCGAACTGGTAGTGAACCACACGTCAGATCAGCATCCGTGGTTTCAGCGGGCACGGCTCGCGCCCGCGGGTTCGCCGGAGCGGGACTTTTATGTTTGGAGCGATACGGACAAGAAGTACGAAGATGCGCGAATTATTTTTACCGACACGGAAAAGTCCAACTGGACCTGGGACCCGGTCGCCAAACAATATTTCTGGCACCGCTTCTTTTCGCATCAGCCTGATTTGAATTACGACAATCCCGAAGTGCTCAAAGAAGTGCTGGGTATTATGCGGTATTGGCTGGATATGGGCGTAGACGGCCTGCGCATTGACGCAATTCCTTACCTGGTCGAGCGGGAAGGGACGAGCTGCGAGAATCTGCCCGAGACCCATGCGGTGATGAAGGCGGTGCGCGCCGCAATCGATGAATCTTATGGAAGCCGTCTGATCCTGGCTGAGGCGAACCAATGGCCGACCGACGTTCGCGCCTACTTCGGCGAGGGCGACGAATGCCACATGGCCTTTCATTTCCCGTTGATGCCTCGTATCTACATGGCGCTCCGGCAGGAAGACCGGCTGCCGATCACCGACATTATTGCCCAGACTCCAGCGATTCCAGACAGCTGCCAGTGGGGTTTGTTTCTGCGCAACCACGACGAGCTCACCCTGGAAATGGTTACCGATGAAGAGCGCGACTACATGTACCTGGCGTACAGCGCCGATCCCCGGATGCGCATCAATATCGGCATCCGACGCCGTCTTGCGCCGCTGGTCGATAACAACCGGCGGCGGATCGAGTTGTTGAACAGCCTGCTATTTTCCCTACCCGGAACTCCGATTCTTTATTACGGGGACGAGATCGGGATGGGCGACAACATCTACCTGGGCGACAGGAACGGCGTTCGCACGCCGATGCAGTGGAGCGGGGACCGAAACGCGGGCTTTTCCCGGGCAAATCCGGCAAGGCTGTATAGCCCGGTCGTGATGGACCCGGTGTGGGGTTACGAAGCCGTGAACGTGGAAGCGCAGCAGAGCGACCAGTCTTCACTGTTGAACTGGATGCGCAACATGATCGCCCTACGGAAGCTGTTTCGGGTCTTTGGGCGCGGGACGCTGAAGATCCTGGAGCCGGAGAATCGGAAGATACTGGCCTATCTCCGGGAGGGGGACGGGCAGACTGTGTTGTGCGTCGCGAACCTGTCTCGTTTCGCCCAACCAGTCCGGTTGGATTTGTCCGATCTGGAGGGGATGGTTCCGGTGGAGATGCTCGGGTATGTGGAGTTCCCGCCGATTGACAAGACTCCCTATGCAATTACGTTAGGCTCTTACGGTTTCTTATGGCTTGAGCTGCAGGGAACTCGGCGCAGCGACGAGCAAGTCCAGGAGAGCGGAGGCGATTTGGAGCTATCTGTGGCCGGCGAGGACGATTGGAAAGGTCTCTTCAGCGGAAGGATGCTGACACATTTGGAAGAGAAGGCTTTGCCTGAGTTTGTTGCGCGGCAACGCTGGTTTGGCGGGAAGTCGCGTCACATCGCATCGACTTCGATCCTGGACTGGGGGACCTTTGATGACCGGCGTTCTGTTCTTGTGGCGTTACAAGTGGAATACGAAGAGGGTGAGCCCGATGTTTACGTCATTCCTCTAAGCATGAGCTTCGGAAGCACAGCGGCCGAGTTCCACTCCAAGTGGCCGAATGCGGTTCTTGCTCCAATTAAGGCGCCGCAAGGTGCAGGCGTTTTGCACGACGCACTATTCGATGAAGGGACGCCGTCATCCTTACTGGCGTTGATCGCAGATTCCAGCTCGATCACGATGGCGCACGGAGTAGTTTACGGATTGCCCAGTACTCTGTTTAGCTCACTGAGGGGCGAAGGTCTCGAGTTGCCAGCGCGGGTAAGTTCGGCGGAGCAAAGCAACTCTTCAATTATTTTCGGCGATAGGCTGATCATGAAACTGTTTCGCCGGCAGCAGCCGGGCGTCAATCCCGATACCGAGATTGGGCGATACCTTACCGAACAGACCAGCTTTCGGAACATCGCGCCATTTGGCGGATCGATCAACTATTCGGCGGGACCGAATACCTACACGCTTGCGATGTTGCAGGGGCTGGTTGCGAACGAGGGAGATGGATGGCAGTGGACCCTGGATAATCTTGATCGCTACTTCGAAGATCGCTCCAATGATGTATTTCCTGCGGTGGACGCCTCGACGTTGCCCGCCGATCTTGTGTCTCTCTCGGAAACAGCCATCCCCAACCGGGTGAGGGACAGCGTGGGCATTTATCTCGATGCCGCCGCGACGCTGGGACGAAGGACGGGAGAGTTACACGTCGCATTAGGCCAACCGACTACGGACGAGGATTTCAATCCGAAGCCTTTTACGGCAGCGGAGTCGGAGACGTTACGTGAACAGCTGTCAGCCAATGCGTCCCGCGCATTCGAGGCGCTTAAAGACAACCTTGCTACTCTCCCCGACGAGTTGGTGGAATCGGCGGGGTTGGTGCTGAGCCGGCGGAGGGCGCTCTTTGAGACGTTGAGTGGACTGACGAAGGAGGAGGTTGGTGGCCTTCAGACGCGAATTCACGGCGACTACCACCTGGGCCAGGTGCTGAGGACGAAGTCCGACTTTGTAATCCTGGATTTTGAGGGAGAGCCGGCGAGATCACTGGTGGAGCGGCGCGCCAGGCAATCTCCATTGAAAGATGTTGCGGGCATGCTGCGATCGTTCAGCTACGCCGCGTTCGCTGCGTTGAACCGATTCACGGCGCGCAGGCCACAGTCCACCGAACAGCTGGAGCCGTGGGCACGCTTATGGGAACGGTCGGTGACGGCGGAGTTTCTCAGGGCTTACCGCGAGGCGGCGGGTCAGTCGGGCATCGTTCCGCCCGATCGGAGTGCTTTTCAGTCGCTGCTGGCGGCGTATGTGCTCGATAAAGCGCTGTATGAACTGGTCTACGAATTGAATAATCGTCCTTCCTGGGTGGGGATTCCCCTTCACGGGATTTTGTCACTAACGTTGTAACAACAAGATTAGAAGCCTGGCGACGGAAGAAAGAGCAATGGCAACTTCGGACCAACTCGGGAGCGCGGCGGACCTGATCGAGCAAGTGGGTGCGGGCGATCTGTTGATCGGCGTCGCCGGCCCAGTCAACGACAGCGAGTTGCGTTTGCGAGCTGGAGAAGCCCTGCCAAACCTCTTCGCTTCGGCAGGGCTGCGGATCGCGGTTGCTTCGCCGATTGCAAGCATGGCGGAAGCGGCGAGTTTTCCTGCGGATTTGGGCTCCGGTTTGCAATTCCTAAGCTATCCGCTCTCCGCTTCAGCCACGCCGTCCTTGCCCTGGCTCGCGGCTCCGCAAGCATATCGCGAGATCGCGCGCCTTGCCGTGAAGACAGGTGCGCGGGCCTGCGTCATTCTTGGTCAGGATCTTGGCGCGCTGCGGGCGGTCGAAGCGCTCGCGCAGCCGATCATCGCGGGGCAAGCACTTTTGTCAGTGCCTCTCTATCCGACCGGTAAGTATGAGGGTCTGCTCAACAGGGGTATTCTTTATCCGTTCCTGCGGTCGCTCTATGGGCGACAAATCCGCCATCCCTTTGCGGTCGATTTTGGGATTGGCGGCAGCATGCTTTCGCAGCTCGCGGTCGACACTCCCCGCGGCCAGGGAAATGCGCTTCTTTGCCCGGCGATTGACGGCGCCGTGGCCGGCGCCGGGATTGCGCAAACGCATGCCGGCATCGAACATGTGCACCACGATGGAGTGGATTTGAGCACCGTTTTGGCGACGCTGGTTGGGGCGATCTTTGAGGATGCGGAAAAGAATGCGGCTTTTTGGCAGAGAATACGCGGCTCGCAGCAGACGCTTGTCTTCGGCTCGCCGGAAACGGTCAATGAAGGGGACGGAGTCGATGTTGGGGCGCTGATCGAATCGTTCAACCTCGGGGCGCGCAACCTGCAGGAAGTGTGGGGGCTGGTCTTGCCGCCCGTGATTTTGCTGGAGCTGAAGCGCCTATCCAGACTGCCCATGGAGCAATTTCGGATGCCCGATCCGGTGTGGGCGAAGATTGTGTACGACTTCGCGTTGGCGCACCGCCTGCGGTCGATCAGCCGAAACCACCTGCTTGGAGCATTGACTCCGCTCTATCTTGGCTGGGTTGCATCCTATGTTGCAGAAGTTCAGGCGGGAGACGCAGTGGCGGCAGAACAGCGCATCGAGCGGCTTGCGGTCGCCTTCGAAGAGACAAAGCCTTACTTCGTCTCGCGATGGAGATGGCCAGACCGCTTTAATCCCTGACGGCAACGATTCGACGCCGGGCGAAGCGAAAGAGCAATCAGTTGTATCGTCAGGACGTTCGTTGCAAGGAGCACAGCATGTGGGACCAGGCTACACAATCTCTCCGTGACTCAATGGCAAGGGCGGTGACCAAGATCGCGACGCTCCTTCCGGGCCTGCTCGCGTTCGTGTTGGCGGTCTTGCTGTTCACTGGAATCGCATGGCTGCTGGCCTTTTTGGTGAGCAGGCTGCTGGCGGCAACAAGGTTCGATGAGCGGATGGGGAAGGGGTCGAGCGGCATCTCGGAGTGGGCGCCGGGGAGCACTCCGAGTTCACTGGTGGTACGGACCGTCTTCTGGGGATGTTTTGTAATCGGCGTCCTGGTTGGCTTGACCGCCTTCGATGCGTCTTCGACTTCATTGCTGGCGGCGTACTTGCTCGCGTACCTGCCTCGCGTCGTCGGAGCCCTCGTGCTGCTTGTGGCGGGAACCATCATGGCACGCTTTCTGTCGCGCAGTGTGCTGATCGGCGCAGTGAACCTCAACCTGCAATATGCGCGCCTGTTGAGTACCGGAACGAAGTGGCTGGTGCTGGTGCTCACGGGAGCCATGGTGCTGGACCATCTGGCAGTCGGCGGAGCGATTGTAGAGCTCGCCTTTGGCATTCTCTTTGGTGGTATTGTACTGGCGCTGGCCCTCGCCGTCGGTCTGGGATCGAGAGACCTGGTGACGAGATCGCTGGAACGCGAAGCGAGGCGCGGGACCGAGCCGGAACCAACCGAGCGGCTTCATCATTACTAGATAATTTCCCGGATTTGCGCCCGGGCCCTGTTCTTTGAACCGCACCATAGGTTGCGTTTGATCGAGACGCATCGCCACGCTCCAACGGCGCCCGCTGGAACTTCGACTGTCGTATTCAATCCTCGAAGCAGTCAACGGAGAGAAGTTCGCATCAAACCTAGACGAAATCATGGAGGGCAACAGGCTGAGCTTTCATGGAGGCGAATTGGGCATCGTCATTGGACAAGAAAGCCCTCCACCACGGGGGCGACGGGAAGTACCCTCGTCGACCTACCGGCTTCAACTGCACAAGGGCTTCAATTTTGAGCATGCTTCACAAATAGCGGACTACCTGCGAGATTTAGGGATTTCGCACGTTTACAGCTCTCCTTATTTACAGGCCGCGCCGGGCAGTATGCACGGCTACGATGTCGTCGAGCCGACGAAGGTGAACGACGAACTGGGCGGTGAGGAAGGTCACCGGCGATTCTGTCAGCGACTCGGGAGACTGGGCCTCGGCCAGGTATTGGACATCGTTCCCAATCACATGGCAATTAGTCCGCGCAACCCTTACTGGTGGGACGTTCTCGAGAATGGCCAGTCGAGCCGGTTTGCAGGCTGGTTTGACATCGACTGGCAGCCAGCCGAGGTCAAGCTGAAAAACAAGATTCTGGTCCCGGTGTTGGGAGATCAATACGGCCGCATCTTAGGCGCGGGGCAGATCAGAGTCGATCGCCTCGGCGAACAATTCTGCGTCCGATATTCCGAGCACCAATTTCCGATAGCTCCGGAATCGTTGTCGCTGCTGCTGTCAAAGGCAGCGAATCGCGTCAGAAACAATACGCTAAGTTTTATTGCCGACAGCTTTTCTCGCTTACCGGTTTCCACCGAAGCCGGAACCTGCACCGCCAGGCATCGAGACAAGACCGTGATTTATGAGTTATTGAAAACCTTATGCGACGAGCATAGCGAGGTTTGCGCGGCGATCGATTCGGAAGTCGACGCCTGTAACCACCACATCGACGCGCTCGATGAACTGCTGAACCAGCAAATGTACCGGTTGGCTTATTGGCGCACGGCCGACCAGGAACTTGGGTACCGCCGCTTTTTCGACGTCAATACGCTCATCGGCGTGCGCGTAGGACGCGAGCAGGTTTTTGAGGCCACTCACGCCAGAATCCTGGAATGGCTGGAAAGCAATGTGCTGGATGGGGTACGGGTGGATCATGTCGACGGCTTACGCGAACCGCTGCGTTACTTCGAACGACTGCGCGCGCGAGCACCGGGGGCGTGGATCATCGGGGAAAAGATTCTGGAGCCGGGCGAGTTTCTGCGCAAGGAATGGCCGATCGACGGCAGCAGCGGATACGACTTCATGAATGTCTGCAACAACCTGCTGGTCCACGCCGAGGGTGTGCGGGAGATTACCACGATTTACGGTGACTTTACCGCTGAGCCGGTTGAGTTTGCCGAGGTGGCGCACGAGAAGAAATTAAATGTGCTCCACGAGGGACTGGGCAGCGATGTCAACCGGTTGGCCAATCTGTTTGTGGAGATATGCGAAGGCAATCGTGACCGGCGCGACTACACCAGAGCCGAGATTCGACGGGCACTTCGCGAGGTTGCCGCGTGTTTTCCCGTTTATCGAACCTATGTTGTCGACGAGCCAAAGCAGATTACCAGCGAGGACCGCGATCTGATCCATAAGGCCGTGATGCAGGCCAAGGAACGCCGTCCGGACCTCGACGCCCATCTGTTCGACTTTATTGCAGACGTTTTGACGCTCCAGGTATATGGCGAATCCGAGGGTGAATTCCTGATGCGCTTTCAGCAGTTCACGTCGCCCGTCATGGCTAAAGGGGTTGAGGACACCGCCTTCTACTGCTTCAACCGAATGATCGGTCTGAACGAAGTGGGCAACGATCCAGGTCGCGTCGGCATGACGATATCGGAATTTCACGAGTACTGCGCAAAGATGCAAGCCACGCATCCTCTGACGATGACCGCTCTTTCTACGCACGACACCAAGCGCTCCGACGATGTGCGGGCGAGATTGGCGGCACTCACCGAAATTCCGGGACAATGGAAATCGGCTTTGACGCGATGGTCGCGAAAAAACGCAGCCTTCCGCACTGGCCCTTTTCCCGACCGCAACACAGAATATTGTCTGTATCAGACGATGATCGGTGCGTGGCCGATCGATAAAGGCAGACTCGTTGCCTATATGGAAAAGGCAGTGCGTGAGGCGAAGACCCACACCAGCTGGACTCAGCAAAACAAGGAGTATGAAGATGCGCTGAGAAGCTTCATCGAAAACATCCTGGTGTCGCAGGAGTACATCACCGATCTGGACGAGTTCGTCGGGCGCGTCTTGCGTGCCGGTCGTATTAACAGCCTGGCGCAATCGCTGCTGAAGTTTACCGCCCCGGGCATTCCGGACACGTATCAGGGGGGCGAACTGTGGGACCTCAGTCTTGTCGACCCAGACAATCGCCGGCCGGTCGATTACGAACGTCGCCGCCAGATGCTGGAAGAGTTGCACACCGGGATTGAAGTTGAGGAGATTGTGCGCAGGATGGACGATGGGCTGCCGAAGCTATGGGTCGTGCATCATGCACTCTGCCTGCGTAAAGAACGGCCGGAGTGGTTCGGCGCGGCATCGGGATATACGCCCATGGTCGCGGAAGGGTCGAAAGGCGAACACCTTGTTGCATTTCTGCGGGCGGAACGTGTCGCCACGATCACTCCCCGGTGGCCGCTCAAGTTGGGCTCCAGCTGGGCGGGAACGACACTCGAGCTACCTGACGGTCATTGGAAGAACCGGCTCACGGGCGATGACGTTGAGGGTGGCCGGATACGGGTTCAAACGCTGCTGGAGCGCTTCCCGGTCGCGCTGCTCACGAAAGAAGCCGAATAGCTATGCATCAGTTTGAAGTATGGGCCCCCGATGTCAGAAGAGTGGCAGTCGAGGTCGATGGAAAGGCCCTCCCCATGCTGGGCCCGGATGTGCGCGGCTGGTGGAGGCTGGACGTTGAGCAGGCGGCCCCGGCAACCGAGTATGGCTATCTGCTGGATGACGACGCCAAGGCCTATCCTGATCCTCGCTCGCATTGGCAGCCATATGGAGTTCACAATCGATCGCGAATTTACGATCAAAATGCATTTGCGTGGGGCGACGCAGGCTTTCAACCGAAACCGCTAGCGAGCGGCATCCTCTATGAGCTGCATATTGGCACCTTCACCGAGCAAGGCACCCTCGATGCGGCGATAGGGAAACTTGACTATCTGGCGAATCTGGGTGCGACCCACATCGAGTTGATGCCAGTGGCCGCCTTCGCGGGGGACCGCGGATGGGGCTATGACGGGGTGGCATTGTTCGCGGTGCATGAGGCTTACGGCGGACCCGATGCACTCAAGCGATTTGTCGATGCCGCTCACCGACGAAAGCTCGCGGTGCTGCTCGACGTGGTGTACAACCACTTCGGGCCGGTCGGAAATTACAGTGGCAAGTTCGGCCCCTATCTGGTTGAGTCCCACCATACTTTATGGGGCGGGGCGGTCAACCTCGACGGGGCAGGGTCGGACCAGGTAAGGCGATTCTTCTGTGATAACGCGATCATGTGGATGCGGGACTTCCACCTTGATGGTTTGCGGATAGATGCAATTCACGCGTTTGTCGACCGGTCCGCGATCCATTTCCTCGAGCAATTATCAACTGAGGTCGAGGCGCTTAGCGCGTCTCTTGGGAAGCAGTTAGTGTTGATTGCTGAAAGCGATCTGAATGATCCGAGAGTCGTTACGGCCCGCGATGCCGGCGGTTTTGGCATGGACGCTCAATGGAGCGACGACTTTCACCATGCCTTGTTCGCAGCCCTCAACCCCGGGCCGGCCGAGGGATATTACACGGACTTTGGCGAGTTGCAGCAGTTGGCCAAGGCGCTGGAGAAGAACTTTGTCTATGACGGAATTTATTCAAAATACAGAAGGCGAACGCATGGCCGCAAGACGGGTGGTCTTTCACAACACCGATTTGTCGGATACATCCAAAACCACGACCAGATAGGCAATCGAGCAGTTGGAGACAGGTTGGCTGAAATCGTCGGCCTGGATCGAGCGAAGATAGCAGCCGCGCTGGTGCTGCTTGGTCCGTTTGTACCGATGCTGTTTCAGGGAGAGGAGTGGGCGTCGTCCTCCCCATTTCAATACTTCGCCGATCATGATGATCCGGAGATGGCAACGCAGGTCTCCGAAGGGCGGCGAAGGGAATTCGCGGCGTTTGGATGGGCCCCTGACTCAATACCTGACCCCGAAGATCGGCAGACCTTCCTGCGATCCAAGGTGATTTGGGGGGAGGTGAACGCAGGAGAACATGCACAGATGCTGGCCTGGTATCGGGCTCTGATTTGTTTGCGAAGATCGACACCCGCACTCGAAAACGGCGAGCCGGGAAATACCAGGGTGCTCTACGATGAGCAGCAATTGTGGCTGCGCATGCGACGCGGAAATCTCAGCGTGTCCTGCAATCTTTCTGGAATGGAACGTCGGCTGCCGGTTCCGGCAGCCTCGCAATTGCTTCTCGCTTCGAAGCAGGCCGTGACAGTCGAAGACCGTGAGTTGGTTCTACCGCCGAACAGCGTCGCGGTTCTTCGAGAGGCCGAGCTCGAGCCTTTTGACTCCGCAGACTTGTAAAGGTTCCGGGCCGCGTAGTCAGGCGGCTGAGCATTTATATGTGTACGGGTTTCAATCCCTTACATTTACGGCGAAGAGCGCGTGGTGGGCGAGGATGAAGAGTGTGCGACGATCGCCACCGCCGAAGATGATGTCAATCGGACGCTCAGGTACGTCGATCTGGGCGATCTGTTTACCCGCCGGATCGTAAACAAATATCTGGCCGTTGGCCACGAAGACATTCCCTTTGTTATCGACCGCAACGCTCTCGCCACCGCGCTCAGCGAAAACCTTGAGGTCGCTCAGCGTGCCGTCGGAGCCGACCAGAGCGCTGTATGTGCGGTCTTCTGATTCGCTGCTCACGTAGATCCGCTTGCCGGGAAGAGCGCCGACAAAACCATAGGTGTCGAGGTTGTCGGAGAAACGCCAACCGCTATAGTCGGCAGGCCCTTGCTGAAAGACTCTGCCCGCGGGCAGGAAGAGGCTTCCGTCGGGCGAGACAAACTCTCTTGTTTTGGGAGTCGAGACATCGCTGGTGAACATCTCCGTCAGTGTTTTGAACGTGAAGGTGTTGAAGTCGAACTGGTCCTCGAACTCACCGTTATTCCAGTAATTGACAGGGAAGAGGGCGGCCGCACCGGGATGCGGTTGCGTGGCTTGCGGCGCGAGCACGGTGATCTCGCCTTTCGGTGACCCCGGGCGGAAGGAATAGACAGTGCCTTCGGGACCGCTGGAGGAGACGACGATCAGATCGCCCGCTTTATCGAAGGCCAGGTTAACAGGGTCGAGGGGATTGTCGCGTTCGATGGTAAGGCCCTCGCTCGGCGACCAGCCAAAGATGCGCTGCTGATGGTGATCGACGAAATAGAGTTTGCCGGGGGCATCCACGGCCGCGCCGGAGATCGAGAAGAAACCGCCTTCGAGCTTTTCGACCTTTGTTGCCGGTGCGAGGACGGCAGAAGCATCGGGCGGAGACGGCTTGGGCGGGTCCGCAGGAATGTCGAGTACTGCGAACTCATGCTCGCGCACTTCGAGATGGTGGGTCATGTCCTGGATGGCGTTGTCGTAGGGAAATTTGCTGACTCGGAGGAAGGTGCCGCACCCGTTTTGGTCGCAGGTGGCGTATCCGCTCTCGGCGTTGACGTGCAGGTTGCGGAAATGGATGCCGCTGGAGTTGTAGAGGCGGACTGCGGCGGGGAATGGCGCGCGGGAGCGGGTTACGCGGTAGCCGTGATAGTTGGCGACGGTGATGTTCTTTGACCAGTCGAACTCGAGCGACAGCGATTCGGGACTTTCGCCGGCCTCTTCCTCGGTTTGCGGCGCGTTGATGTCCCAGTTCTCGACATGATCGAACTTAATCTCATTGCGGAGGTGATGTTCGTTAGAGAGCTCGTAGACATGCCCGGGCGTTTTGGTGTCGGAGACGTAGAAGCCGGCCTGGGCGAAGGTGTTGGGTGTCCAGATGTCCGCGAAAGTTCCGCCGCCACCGTGAGTCACCCAGAGGCTTGGATATTGCCCGTCCCAGCGCTTCTGCAGATCGGAATCGCCGGTGTGGTTGTTGTTGTATGGGTTGGTGCCGCTGCCATGTCCGCCAAGAAAACGCACATCGTCGATCAGTGAATCTTCTCCGGCCATCCATAACATCGCGACGGCGCGCGGGTTGATGCCGCCGGTGAAGACTCCGAAGCCGCTGACGATATTCGTGCCGCCGGATGGCGCGGAGATCAGCGCTTTCGGCGTGCCGACGCCCTGGTAGCCGGGTGTCGAATCGAGCAGATCGAATTGGGTCTGCGTGGGATGGAGGCCGATGAGAACAGTATCTGGTTTCAGCGCGAGTGTGTTGCTGACAACGTAATGCCCGCTGGGGAAGTAGAGCACCTGGTGAGTCTCGATGGCTTTCTGGATTGAAGCGGTGTCGTCGGTCGTTCCGTCGCCCTTGACGCCAAGGGTGTGGACGTTGGTCCAGCTTTCTGTAGGCGGCAGGGTTCGGATCGCTGGTGGAAGTGGCGGTGGCAGAGTGTTGAGTTCTTTCGCTTCGTAGAGCATTCCGATATTGCCGGTCACCCCTTCGCCGGGCACGATGAGCCCGAAGTTGAAGTTGCCGACATGGTAGATTGCGCCCTTGCCTGCGATCTTCTTTCCACTTTCGCGGAAGAGTGCGAAAGTCGGCACGTCTTTGAGCACCGCATTTTCGAAACCAACCTCGGTGAGGGGGCTTTTCTCGTTGCTAATGATGATCGCTGCGCCGGAGACGTTCTCGAAGCGGCAATTTTTGGCCCATAACTCATCGGAATAGTGGGCGTCGATGTCGATGGCCGTCGGCACATTGCGGAAGGTGTCTCGAATGAGAGTAAGTCCGGCCTCATGTTCGCGAATCGCCGACTCGCGCTGGCCCTCGAAGACCGAATCAATGAGCGTAAATTGCCAGGCGGGCGAAGTCTTATCGGTGAGGATCCCGTAGCGTCCGCCGAAAAAATGCAGGTCCTCGCCCTCATTGCCGATTTCGGTAAGCGCGGCGAGACCGGAGCCGATATGGAAATCCATGTGGCTGAGATAGGCGTGCTGCGCGACGTGGAAGCGAATGGCGATCGCCGCCGGGTTGCCTTCTCCGATCTCGAAGTCGATATTGCTCATTGCCGAATAAAAGGTGCCGGAGTTGGCGTCGGCGATGGCGTCGTTAGGCGGCACGCTGCCCGGTGGTGGAAAGGGAACGCGGCCAATTCTGGTTGTGTCGCCGGGACGTGGTCCAGTGAAGATCACCATGTCGCCTACGCCCTTTTGGAAACCAGGCGTATTAGCTGCCAGAACTAAGACGGGACGAGTTGCGCCGTAACCGAAGATCCGCACGCCGGGCCAGACGAAGATGGTTCTCGTCAGCCGGTAACGGCCAGAGGGAACAAAGACGATGCCTTCGCGGGCGTGGTTCTCCGCCTTATCGATGGCCGCCTGGATAGCCGCGCTGTCGTCGGCGTTTCCATCCGCGGCGACTGCGAAATCCTGCGCGGTGAGATAGACCGCTTTGGGGTCATCCAGCCGCGTAGTCAAGACAGACGCCGCGAAGACCCATGAAGGGAGGCCGAGCAGCAGCGTGGCGTAGAGCAAACAATTCTTTATAAACGCGTTCATCGCCGGTTTCATGGTTGTATCACGCGGGAACGATTCAAGATTGCTGGCTCATGAGATCGCTCTTGAGGCGGTAGGCATTTTCGCTCTCATGGCTGGGAAGCGATCGTTGGAAATTGGGTTCGGCGCCCGTTGTGCTGTGCTCTGGGCGAGCTATTCGGATGCTCCAAGAGGCTGGCTGACGGTTCGATGCCTGGTCAGTGAGATTTGTCACCGATTCATAGCTAGCGTGGGCGCTAACGAACGGGTCTCTCCGGATGTCTTCAGGGCGATCCAAATCGGAAGACAACGCCTGCGCTTACGCGCAGATTGTTTTGATCCGCCATGCTTTATGAAATCGCCTGGTGGGAACAGGACAAGGCGGCAATCGGGCGCGAACTGGCCTGGAGCGAAGCAAATTCCGGCTATTTCTATTTTCCTTACGACAGAGGCAAGGCGGAGTTTTTTGCCGGCAGATACAAAGAAGCGACCCGGCAGATCGAGAGTTCGCACGAAATCGCAGAGCACGCGGGGCTGTCGGAGTCGGCGAATGCCGTATTTTACGATCGTGCAACCTGGGCCGTTGAATACAGCCTGGAGGCAGAAGCGCGCGAAACCCTGCAGCGGGTCAAGGTGGACCCAACGGCGGCAGACGTCGCGATGGTCCGGATTCAATTGGGCGACCTGGCTTACGGGCAGAAATTCGTCGAGCAGCAGGAGGCAAGCACGCCTCAGGGAATGCTGGTGAGATTTGTCGATTTGCCCAGAGTTCGCGCCGCTTTATTTGATGGCCCAGAACCGGCCTCAAGAGGCTGTGGCTGCACTAGAGCCGGCACGGCCCTATGAGCTGTCCAGTTTCCACGTGCTGATCAAACGCGGCGAGGCTTACCTGCAGGCCAATCAACCGAAGCTGGCCACCGCGGAATTCAGAAAGGCCCTCGATCATTACGGCATCGATGTCACTGCGCCCGAAATTCCCCTCGCTCACCTCGGGCTGGCGCGCGCCTACGCGAGGGACGGCAACGCCGCGGGAAGCCGCAGCGAGCACCAAGAGCTCCTTGCAATGTGGAAAGATGCCGATCCGGATCTGCCGGTCCTGTCGCAGGCCCGCGCCGAGTACGCCCGCCTGGAGAAGTACCGGCCAAGAAGGAATTGTGCGCAACTCCTGAGATGTTCTGTGTGATAACGGGTCACTCGAGTAAGCATTGACGCCAAACGGGCCACGATGCGTGGACGACTTAGAACAATCCAGGTTGCATGGAAGGCCGGCAAACCGGAGATGTGAGGGCGTTCAATTGTCGCCAATGCTGATTTGGTCAAAGATTTCGCTGGAAGCACGACATTCGACCGATGCCACGCATCCCACAGTCGTGGGTTGCGTTGTGCTTCCCGCAGTCAGAGTGCACTAATAGGATGGGGTCAAACCAATGAAGAAGGTAATTTGCACCATGGCTTCGCTAGGAATGCTCGCGCTGCTCGTCTCGGCAGCGCCGGACATTCGTCGTTATCTCAGAATGCGGTGCATGTAGGCACGCGAGGAGCGAGGACTGTTGCTGCCGCCCTGCTGGCTGCAACACCAGTCATGATCTCGCACGCCGGTCTTGCTTAATTCGGCTTTGAGGCCCAAGATGGTCGCTGAATCTTCTATGCGGGGCCGTGTCTCGCATAAGGAAGCGCCGCCTTTATGGAAGCCCCGGCTCGCCCGAATCGCGCATCGCCACCTATTCCTGAGATCGATGTTCTATGGATCACAGCCGGCCTGGGTTGCGACGGGGACACGATCGCAATGACCGCTGCCACGCAACCCAGCATCGAGGATATTGTCCTTGGCGCCATGCCGTGGATACCAAAAGTGAACTTCTACAATCCCTTCCTGGCTTTCGAGAACGGCGACGAATTCATGCGCCGCTTTCACCTGGCGGCGGAAGGGAATTCGAATCCGTTCATCCTGGTGCTCGAGGGCTCGGTCCCCGACGAAAGCAATAAGGCGGAAGGGTATTGGGCTTCGTTTGGAACCGATTCAACGACGGGGCAGCCTATTACTACCTGCGAATGGATCGATCTGCTGGCGCCGAAAGCCTGGGCGGTGATCGCTGCGGGCACGTGCTCGACTTATGGCGGCATTCACGCGATGGAGGGCAATCCAACCGGCTGCATGGGCCTTCCGGATTATCTGGGCTGGCAGTGGCGTTCGCGGGCCGACATTCCGATCGTTTGTGTGCCGGGGTGTCCGATCCAGCCGGATAACTTCATGGAAACACTGTTGTACCTGTTGAATATGGCCGCGGGACGAGCGCCTATGATCCCGCTCGACCAGGCATTGCGGCCGACCTGGCTCTTCGGCAACACCGTACATGAGGGCTGCGATCGCGGCGGCTACTATGAGCAGGCGCAGTTTGGCGAGGAATATGGTTCGCCGCTGTGCATCGTCAAGCTTGGGTGCTGGGGTCCGGTCGTTCAGTGCAATGTTGGCAAGCGTGGCTGGATGGGTGGAATTGGCGGGTGTCCCAACGTGGGTGGAATCTGCATCGGCTGCACCATGCCGGGGTTTCCAGACAAATTCATGCCGTTTATGAACCAGCCTCCGGGTTCGCTGCTCTCTTCCGCCGCTGTTCAGACGTATGGGCGGGCCATACACGCTCTGCGCCGCTTTACCCAGGCCTCGCTCAACAAAGAGCCGAGCTGGCGACAAAGACGGCATGCGCTAGGCAACCAGAATGACGCCCGGGCCACTCTCCGATGAGAGCGGGTTAGCGGCAGAGATTGCCGCGCCAGGAGTGAAGAATGTCTTCGCCAATGCCGAGCGTCAGAGAGCTGGGGGCCGTCCGTGGGCAGTTTGCGGATGCCGCCGTGCCTGACGACAACGAGGGTCTGCAGGAGGTGGCCGAAGCCGAGGCCGTGCTTCTCGACCTTGCCAGGGTTTTTTCCGACACCGCGCTGGATCCGGAGGCGCTTCTCGATGCATTCCTTGAAACCGGGAAAGAGGCTGCGGACGGGCCGGTACCCAACCTTGAGGCGAAATACCGGGCGCTTCTGGAGCAGATACCGGCCGTAGTCTTCATGGCTTATCTCGACCGGGGGATCAGCGAAGCCTATGTGGGCCCACAGATCGAGGCCGCTCTGGGTTATTCGCGAGAGGAATGGCTGGAAGACCCGATTCGCTGGTACCAACATATTCACCCCGACGACAAACAGCGCTGGAGCCTGGAAGCCGCGGAGATGTTTCTCTCCGGCAAGCCGCTGCGCTCAGCGTACCGGGTGATTGCGCGGGATGGCCGAGTCATCTGGTTTCATTGCGACGCGAGAATGATGCGGCGGGAAGATGGCCGGCCGTGGTTCATCCACGGCGTAGCCTTCGATATTTCGCATTTGAAGCAGGTCGAAGAGCAGCTTCAGGATGAACGTAATTTTGTCTCCACGATTCTGGATACGGTTGGCGCGCTGGTGGTTGTCCTGGACAGTGAGGGACGCATCCTGCGTTTCAATCCGGCCTGCGAAATTACCACGGGATACTCGCTGGAGGAGGTCCAGGGTAAATGCATCTGGGACCTGTTTCTTCCCGCGCAGGAGGTAGACCGTTTCCGAACGATCTTTGGAACGCTGCGAACCGACCTGTTACCCCAGGACTATCAGAGCAGTTGGGTCACCAGGCATGGCGACCATCGCTTGATCGCCTGGACCAGCACCCTGCTGCCGGGCAATAGCGATACCTCCAACTACATCATCGCCACGGGTATCGACATCACCGAGCGCAAGCACCTGGAGAAAGCATTGCTGGAGATCAGCGCGCGGGAACAGCGGAGAATTGGGCAGGACCTCCACGACGGTCTGGGCCAGCACCTCACGGGAATCGCGTTTATGGCCAAGGTGCACGAGGCGAAGCTGGCGGAGAAAGGCAATGCGGAGGCCGAAGACGCCGCGAAGATCGTGAAGCTGGTGAACGAGGCAATCCATAAGACGAGAGAGTTGTCCCGCGGATTGCTTCCTGTGGTTGCCGAGTCCCAAGGGCTGATGTCCGCCTTGCAGATGTGGGCCGCTGAGGTCGAGGACATTTTTGGAGTGTCGTGCCGCTTTCAGTGCGAGACTCCGGTGTTGGTCCATGACGATGCAATGGCCACACATCTCTACCACATCGCCCAGGAGGCCGTGAACAATGCGATCAAGCACGGAGACCCGCGAAGGATCGCTATCGAGTTAAGCAGTGCGAATGGCCGCGGCAGGCTCGTAATTCGAGACGATGGCAAAGGTTTATCGGAAGGCTCAGCGAACTCGCCGGGCATGGGACTGCATATTATGAATTACCGGGCCGGGATGATTGGCGGCGTGCTGGAAATCCGACCGGATGCTTTTCGAGGCACGATCATCACATGTATCTTTCCGGTGTCAGATGGTGACTAGCGTTCTTATCGCGGAGACCACTAAATTGCAGAGTGTGGCGCGCAAAAAGACCGTCTTCGTCGTGGACGACCATCCACTCCTGCGCCAGGGCCTCGCGTTGATGATCAACCAGGAGGTCGATCTGATGGTCTGCGGAGAGGCCGAGGAGGCGCACGCGGCCATGAAGGCGATCGCGGCGGCCGCGCCGGACATCCTGATCGCGGACATTTCTCTGAAGGGACCCGACGGACTGGACCTGTTGAAGAACCTGCGCGTCTCCTATCCGGACCTTCCGGTGCTGATCCTGTCGATGCATGACGAGTCTATCTATGCGGAGCGCGCTCTTCGCGCCCGCGCCAACGGCTACATCATGAAGCAAGAGGCGACGGAGAAAGTCCTGGTCGCCTTGAGGAGGATTCTCGCGGGAGATATTTACCTGAGCGAGAAGATGGCCAACAAGCTGCTCCACCAATACATCAGCGGTGCTCCCGCAGACTTGAATTCGCGCCTCTCCGCGCTCTCCGACCGGGAGCTTGAGGTCTTCCGGTTGATCGGCGAAGGCCGCAGCACTCGCCAGATCGCCGAATGCCTTCATCTCAGCATCAAGACAGTCGAAACCTATCAGGCCCATATCAAGGAAAAGTTGTCGCTGCGCAGCGGCCGCGAACTTGTTCAGCATGCCATCCAATCGAAGATCGGCGACAAACAATCCTAGAGGCGCCACGCGTTTCCCCGGCCTCAAATCCAGTCATAGACCCCGTCTGCCTGCGCTTTGATGCAGCGTCTCCTGGTCGGGGAATCCCCTATACGTATCTGGGTAGTTGGCACGACGGAAGAATAAGGTCTGTCCTGCTTGTGACTAGCCTTTCATATCTGTTCCGATGGCCTGTTCGCTGGTGGTGACGGTGTGCGTTTGCCTGCCTTCCCCAGGCCAGCAAGTCCCTGAGAGGAGTACCGGAATTATGGCCAAAGAAACAGTACCTTATGGACGAGTCACCCAGAAAAAGCCAGCCGTCGCAGAAGTACACATTGTCTGGATCACGGCCGGTCTCGGGTGTGACGGAGACTCGGTGTCCATCACCGCAGCCACGCAGCCCAGCATCGAGGATGTTTTGCTTGGCGCGATTCCCGGCTTGCCGAAAGTCCATCTGCACAACCCGGTGCTCGCCTACGAGAACGGCGACGACTTCCTGAAATTCTGGTACATGGCGGAAAAAGGACAACTGGATCCATTCGTCCTGGTGGTTGAAGGCTCCATTCCCAACGAGAAGATCAAGAAGGAGGGTTACTGGGCGGGGTTGGGGACCGATCCTCACACCGGCCAGCCAATCACGACCAACGAATGGATCGACCGCCTGACGCCCAAGGCGCTGGCGGTCATCGCATGCGGCACGTGCGCCACCTATGGCGGTATCCACGCCATGGAAGGCAACCCTACGGGGGCCATGGGACTGGCCGACTATCTGGGATGGGATTGGAAATCTGTAGCCGGGTTGCCGATCGTGAACGTCCCCGGTTGTCCAGTCCAGCCGGACAACTTCATGGAGACGGTGCTCTATTTGCTGTATCAGGTCGCGGGTCTCGCTCCGATGATTCCGCTGGACGATCAACTCAGACCAACATGGCTCTTCGGCAATACGGTGCATGAGGGATGCGATCGTGCGGGTTACTACGAGGGCGGCGACTTTGCTACTTCCTATGGCTCACCGAAATGCATCGTGAAGCTGGGCTGCTGGGGTCCGGTGGTGAACTGCAATGTGCCCAAGCGCGGCTGGATGGCCGGAATTGGGGGTTGTCCCAACGTGGGCGGTATCTGCATCGGCTGCACAATGCCAGGCTTCCCGGACAAGTTCATGCCGTTCATGGACGAGCCGCCGGGGGCTAAGCTCTCGAGCACCGCGATCGGTGTCTACGGGGCCGGGATTAGGGCGTTGCGCACGCTGACCAATGCCACGGTGAACAAAGAGCCAAAGTGGCGGCATCCACGCGCTGAGCTGACGACCGGCTATCGCCCCAGTACGTATTGATCCCAGTTTCCATTCACGAGAGACAACCACAAGGAGCCACCGAGATGGGCACCATCGCAATTGAAGAAAAACAGATCGCGAAAGACTCAAGCAATCTGGTGGAAATGAACTGGGACCCGATCACCAGGATCGTCGGCAGTCTCGGTATCTTCACCAAAATCGATTTCGGCAAGCGCCGCGTTGCCGAGTGCCACAGCACCTCGTCGATCTTCCGTGGCTACAGCATTTTCATGAAGGGGAAAGACCCGCGGGACGCCCACTTCATCACCAGCCGCATCTGCGGGATCTGCGGCGATAACCACGCGACCTGCGCTACCTACGCGCAGAACATGGCGTTTGGCGTGAAGCCCCCGCCCATTGCGGAGTGGATCGTCAACCTCGGCGAAGCTGCCGAGTATATGTTCGATCACAATATCTTCCAGGACAATCTGGTGGGCGTCGACTTCTGCGAAAAGATGGTCAAGGAGACAAACCCCGGGGTTTGGGAGAAGGCAACCAACACCGCCTCTCCGCACGCCGAGCTGCATGGCTACAAGAAGATCTCGGACATCATGACCGCGCTCAATCCTTTTACCGGAGCCTTCTATCTCGAGGCCCTGCAGATGAGCCGCATGACTCGCGAGATGTTCTGCTTGATGGAAGGGCGCCACGTGCATCCATCGACGCTCTATCCCGGTGGCGTGGGAACTGTGCCGACGATTCAGCTCTTCACCGACTACATCGTCCGGCTGATGAAGTATGTGGAATTCATGAAGAAGGTCGTACCGCTGCATGACGATCTCTTCGACTTCTTCTATGAGGCGCTCCCGGCTATGAAGAAGTGGGCAGAAGGCGGATCCTGCTCGGTTGTTGGGGATCGTTCAACAACCCCGACGTCTGCGATTACACCTACGAGAAGATGACCGACTGGGGCCGCGGCATGTTCGTCACGCCCGGTGTCGTGGTCGACGGAGAACTGGTCACCACTGATCTTGTGGATATCAACTTGAACATCCGCATCCTGCTGGGCAGTTCCTATTACGACGACTGGCAGAACTCGGAGACCTTCGTGAAGAAGGACCCGCTGGGGAATCCTGTCGATCAGCGGCATCCGTGGAACCAGAGCACCATTCCGAAACCTCAGAAGCGGAATTTTGCCGACAAATATACGTGGGTGATGTCACCCCGGTGGTACGACAAGCGCACGAAAGACTATCTGGCGCTCGACACCGGCGGCGGCCCGATTGCCCGTTTCTGGGCGACCGCACTGGCCGGCATTGTCGACATCGGATACGTCAAAGCCACCGGGCACAGCGTCAAGATTTATCTGCCCAAGACGATGTCGAAGCCCGAGGTCGAGTTGGAATGGCACATTCCTAAGTGGAGCAACGCGATCGAACGGGATCGCGCGCGCACTTACTTCCAGGCCTATGCGGCCGCAGCGGCGCTGCACTTCGCCGAACAAGCGCTTGCGGAGCTGCATGCCGGCAGGACCAAGACGTGGAACGACTTCAAGGTGCCGGAAGAGGGCATCGGGTGCGGCTTCCACGAAGCGGTGCGCGGAGTGTTATCGCATCACGTGGTGATCCGCAACCACAAGATCGCCAACTACCACCCCTATCCTCCAACTCCGTGGAACGCGAACCCGCGCGACATCTATGGAACACCGGGCCCCTATGAAGATGCGGTGCAGAACACACCGATCTTTGAGGAAAACGGGCCGGAAAACTTCAAAGGGATCGACATCATGCGGGCGGTGCGCAGCTTCGATCCGTGCCTGCCGTGCGGCGTGCATATGTACCTTGGCAACGGCAAGGTCCTGGAGACGCATCACTCTCCGATGTTCGGCTTGCAGCCCTGAGATCTGAGGCTTGAGGGTCGAGAGTGGATAGGCGCGGCATTGTTTTTCCGGGGCCACGCTCTTGCTCTAAGGCGCTCATAGAAGGAGTAGCGTGGTCAACGAAAAAGAATTCCAGGAGAAAATCCGGCAGCTCGGCATCCTGGTCGGCGAACTCGATCAGATGCCGGACGGTAGCCCAAAAGTCGCGGCGCGGGAGTTGATTCAACTCCTTATGGAGGTACACGGAAGCGGGCTGGAGCGAATGATGGAGATCGCGTTTGAAGCTGGTGAAGCGGGCGAGCAGCTCATCGGCCAGTTTGGGAAAGACCCCTTGGTTCGAAATCTGCTTCTGCTCTACTCCCTCCACCCCGATGACCTTGAATCACGCGTGGTTAAGGCGCTCGACAGCGTAAGGCCGCGGCTGCACAAACTTGATGGCGAAGCGGATTTGGTAAGCGTTCGCGATGGAGCACTACAGGTCCGCCTGCGTATCTCCGGCCATGTCCACGGCTCAACAACGAAAAAACTGAAGGCAATCGTGGAAGAAGCCGTCTATGAAGCAGCCCCAGACTTGACGTCGCTCGAGATTCTTGAACCGGAGGAGTCGTCGTCCGGCTTTGTGCCCTTGGACAGTTTGTTGAGACATGCCCCAAGCAAGCGCGTGCTTGAACCCGCGGAAGCGATGGGTGCCGATTGAACCCAGATTGTCAATTCCGCACCGGGACAAGAAGAGGCCGGTTATGACCAACGGAACTCCCCCGCCGCTGGAGCAAGCGTTCGCCACGCTCCGTCAGTTCGCCCGTCCGCGCCCGCCTGCCGAACGGTGCGAATTGTGCAGCTCCGGGTTGGCGCACGAACATCCGCATCTTGTGGAGGTTGCCTCGCGAAAGATCGTTTGCGCCTGCGATGCCTGCGCGACCCTCTTCGATGGACTGGCGGGAGGGAAATTCAAGCGCGTTGCCCGCCGCGCTCAGCTCCTAACTAACTTCCGGATGACTGACGCGCAATGGGAAAACCTGATGATTCCCATCAACATGGCATTCTTCTTCCGGTCGAGCCTGGAAAATCGAGTCGTGACGCTCTATCCCAGTCCAGCGGGCGCCGTCGAGTCGCTGCTTCCGCTCGATGCGTGGGACGAGATTGTGGAAGAAAATCCTACCGTGGCCCAGCTACGGCCGGACATCGAAGCACTACTGGCGAACCGCGTAGGCCATGCGCAGGAGTTAGCGAGGGCCGAGTACTATATCGCCCCGATCGATGAGTGTTACCGGCTGGTGGGCCTTATTCGGGGAAACTGGAAAGGGCTTTCCGGAGGCGCGGAGGTCTGGACAGAGATCGGGCGCTTCTTCTCTGATCTCAGATCGAAGGCCGACCTGGTAAGTGAGGAAGCCCATGCCTGACTTGAGCTTCAAGGTCGAACACGCAGCGGTTGTTCCCTTCGCGGTCGCTCCCACGCTTGCGTTCGGGCTTCGCATCATCAATGCAATGACCGGTCAGACGATCCACACGGTCGCTTTGCGCTGTCAAATCCAGATTGAAGTAACTCGGCGGCGCTATACCCCGGAAGAGCAAGCCAGCATGCGCGATCTCTTCGGCGAGCCAGAGCGCTGGGGTCAGACGCTTCGCACTCTGTTATGGACGCACGCGAGCGTTGTCGTGCCGAGCTTTCACGACAATACGCTGACCGACCTCAACGTCCCATGTACCTTCGACTTCAACGTGGCGACCACCAAGTATTTCGACGGTCTTACCAGCGGGGAGATACCTCTGCACTTCCTGTTCAGCGGTACTGTCTTTTACGCCGATGCGGAGGGTGTCCTCCAGGTGGCGCCTATCTCGTGGGAGCAGGAGGCCAAGTACAAGCTGCCTGTGCTGGTATGGCGCGAGATGATGGACTCCTACTATCCGAATACGGTCTTTCTCAACCTCCGTCGCGATGCGTTCGATCGTCTGCACCAATACAAGATTGAGCACGGGATTCTTACCTGGGAAGAAGCCCTGGAGAGCATGCTGCCCACGGAAGAGACGGTGAACTCGTGAATCAGAATCGCGTCAATCAGGATGGCGCTAGCCAGGACCGCGCAAGCCACGATCGCGTAGAGAAGATCGCCGAGGCAGTGCTCTACGAGGGCTACATGCTCTACCCCTATCGCGCGTCGGCGATAAAAAATCAGCAGCGCTGGAATTTTGGCGTGCTCTGCCCGCGATCGTACAGCGAAGAGCAGAATGGCTCCGAGGCGTGGATGATGCAGACGCAGTGCCTGTTGCAGGGCGACTTCTCGGCTCAGCTCGGCGTCAAAGTACGTTTCCTGCAGCTGGTTAATCGTTCGGTGGGGCGTTCGGTCGGGCACCCGGTTGGAAGGCCGATTGGAAGCTTCCCTCAGCCTCGCGAAACTTCCACCGATAACGGAGTGGAACTCGAGATCGTCGACAAGCTCGAAGTCAATGGCCAGGCTTTTGTGCCGTGGCAGGAGGCGATGGAGCGCGAAGTGGTTGTGCCTCCGCTGCGCCCCGCGTCGGTTTTGTTCGCGCTGCCGTCGCCCTTTGATTTTCCCGCCGGACGCGAGCTGGAGCCAGTGCGCGATGAAAGTGGCCGGATCGCCGGTGCGATCATCCGCGAATGGGAGGCGTTGTCCGGATGGATCGAAGTTGATTCGGAAGAATGCCAGAATGGCGTGCATAAGATCACAGTGCGGATCCGGAATTTGACCTCCCATGAGGCGTCACCCGAGCAGAGACGGGCCGATGCGCTGATGTATTCGCTGGTCTCTGCGCACACGATCCTGACCGTTGAAGGCGGCGAGTTTCTCTCGCAACTCGATCCTCCGGAGAGCCTGAAGGGCGTGGCCGCAGAATGCCAAAACATCGGTACGTGGCCGGTGCTGGTGGGCGAAGAAGGCGATCGCAGCACGATGCTCTCCTCGCCGATCATTCTCTACGACTACCCGCAGATTGCGCCGGAAAGCCCGGGGGCCCTGTTCGACGGCACCGAGATTGACGAGATCCTTTCGCTGCGCATACTGACTCTGACTGATGAAGAGAAGCAGGAGATGCGGCAGTCAGACGACCGCACTCGCCAGATGCTGGAACGCACCGAGAACATGCCACCGGAGCAGTTCATGAAACTCCACGGCGCACTGCGCGGTCTCCGGGCGTCGTTAAGCGACACACAACCGGAAGGGAGGCGGGATGAACGAGTGGGAGTGGCAACTGCTTGAAGACAAAACGCTCCTCGATTACCTCCTGATCTCCGGCATCGAGGTGAGAACCGGAGATCGCGTCCGCCTCTTCCCCAAGAAGGGAGGGGACATCCTCGACATTGCCCTGAACGGACAAATCGCGACCATCGAGAGTATGGAGCAGGACTACGAAGGCAAGTCGCATGTTTGTGTCGTGCTGGACGATGATCCGGGACGCGACCTGGGTATGCTGCGGCAGCCGGGCCATCGCTTCTTCTTCGATCCCTCCGAAGTCGAACCGCTTCCGCGCGAGGAACAGAGCAAGAAGAGCGCCACGGAGAAGCCCAGGATTCTGGTCGCAGGCATCGGCAACATCTTCCTGGGGGATGACGGCTTTGGAGTCGAGGTAGCACAACAGCTGTCCAAGTGTAACTTCCCTTCAGCGGTGCGGGTGGCGGACTTCGGCATTCGGGGTTTCGATCTGGCCTTCGCCTTGCAGGATGGTTACGATACCGTCATTCTCATTGACGCCTTCCCGCACGGCCAGCCGCCGGGCACGGTTTACGTGGTCGAGCCGGATCTCAACGATCGCGCCGCAGCGCTTTCGCAGGAGAGTTTCATCGAGCCGCACGCGATGAATCCGGTGAACGTGTTGCGCATGGCGACGTCAATGAAAGCTCCTCTGAAGCGAGTTTTTCTAGTAGGCTGCGAACCCGCGACCTTTGGCGGCGACGAGGGACAGATGGGCTTGAGCCCCGAAGTGGAAGCGGCCGTGGGCGAGGCCATGAAGGTAGTTGCGGGTCTTGTCGAGAAGACCTTGAACGAAGGCAAGTTGCACCCAACCAACTAGATGACTGCAAACCGAAAGGAGAAATACCGTGGCAATGGATTTGACAGAAATGACCGCAACGCAGAACGGAAGCGATAAGGACACTCTTTATATGCTTGGGGGCGTCGCCCTGGTTGTCTTTGGAACGGGGCTAATACTTTCCAATCCTTTCATCCGCCGCTATCTCTCGCAGTTAGGAGTCGGAGGCCTGGCACAGGCCGCTTTCCCCGATGTCGAAAGATATTTGAAGCTACGAGCGATGTAGTAGCGCTCAGCTTAAGGGCCGTTAGATTTTCCAGGTTCGCAAGCGCCGCCAGTGTCGCGCGAATGGAGATGGTTGCATGGTTGAAATTTCGACTGAGACGGTGGAATCGTCCGGGACGGTTATCGACCGCTATGTCATCGACGGCAGGTCGAGCCGGTTTACAGTCCAGGCGACGGCGACTGGGCTCCTGGCCAAGATGGGCCACAATCCGCACATTGGCATTCGCGACTTCAGCGGCGAGATGAAGTTCGATCCGGAGAAGCTCGAAGCCAGTTCATTCCGGCTGACTATCAAGACATCGTCGTTGGGCGTGCAGGATGACATCAGCGATAAGGACCGCCGGGAGATCGAACGGCTCATGAAGGATGAGGTTCTAGAGACCGCGAAGTTTCCGGAGATTCTCTACGACGCGCCGAGTATCTCGGTGACAAAGATGACCGAGATGCTCTATTCCGCGACCATCAATGGTGACTTGACCATGCACGGAGTCACCCGCAAGCAGCCCATCACTGCACGGGTCGCGATGTTTGGGAGTATGCTACGGGCCTCGGGGGATTTCACGCTCGACCAGACCGATTACGACATCAAATTAGTGTCGGTCGCTGGAGGCGCGCTTAAGTTGAAAGATGAACTCAAGTTCTCCTTCGAGATCGTTGCCCGAAAGCAGGAACGAAGAGCCCAATTGTAGGAGCAAGGGTAGTACCCACGGAGGAAGTCACGGAATGTGTCTAGCGATTCCAGGCAAGATTGTCGATTTAGTTCCCGGCCAACTGCATCTGGGGACCGTAGAAGTGACAGGCGTGCGCCGCCGGGTAGACCTGGGGCTGTTGCAGGATGACCTGCCAAAGATCGGCGACTGGGTTCTGATTCACGTCGGATTCGCAATGACCAAGATCAGCGAGCAGGATGCAATGGAGCAGATGGACTTGCTCAGGATGCTCGGAGAAACGGAGCAGGCCATCGAAGAAGTTCGCGGTTACGGCATTGAAGACGGCGGTGAACCTGCAACCGCCAGGGCCGGCTGAAGGAACGTTCTACGCCCGCTTCTTTAGCCTGACTCAACCCACGATAGGTTCACCATGCGATATGTAGACGAATTCCGAGATCCAGAACTCATCACCAAAGCCTCCGAAGAGATTTATCGTCTCGCGGATACCGGCAAGCACTACCGCATCATGGAGGTTTGCGGCGGCCATACCCACGCCATCTACCGCTTCGGACTGAAAGACGTGTTGCCTTCGAACATCGAGTTGATTCACGGCCCCGGTTGCCCGGTCTGCGTCTTGCCCATGGGCCGGATCGACGACGGCCTCGCGGTCGCGAAGCAGCGCGGACGTCATCTTCGCCGCCTTTGGCGACATGATGAGGGTCCCGGGCACGGACGGCAGCCCCTTTGAGCACAAGGCCAAGGGCACCGATGTGCGCATCGTTTACTCCCCCGCAGACGCTCTGCAAATCGCAAGGAAAAACCCCGACCGGCACGTCATGTTTTTCGCAATCGGCTTCGAGACAACGGCGCCTTCCACTGCGCTGACGCTCATGCGCGCGAAGTCGGAGGGCATCGATAACTTCTCCGTCTTCTGCAACCATGTCACCATCATTCCGGCGATGCGAGCGATCCTCGATTCTCCCGACATGCGTCTCGACGCCTTTATCGGCCCAGGCCATGTATCTACAGTGATCGGCTGCCGCCCATATCAATGGATCGCCGACATCGAACGCATGCCGATCGTTACCTCGGGTTTCGAGCCGCTCGACCTGCTGCAGTCGATCGTGATGATCCTGCGTCAGCTTCGCGCCGGGGAAGCGCGGGTCGAGAACCAATACAAGCGTGTTGTGCCGTGGGAGGGCAATCGCGCCGCACTGAAGGCGATGGCCGAGGTCTTTCAGCTGCGTCCGTATTTTGAATGGCGCGGCCTCGGATTCATCTCCCAATCGGCGTTGAGGCTCCGCGACGAGTATGCCCAGTGGGACGCCGAGCAGCGCTTCCCGATTCCCAACACACGAGTGACCGATCCCAAGGCCGCACAGTGTGGAGAAGTTCTCAAGGGTGTGCTGAAACCCGAGCAGTGCAAGCTCTTCGGCAAAGAATGCACGCCGGAGCGCCCGATCGGTGCGTTAATGGTTTCTTCTGAGGGTTCATGCGCAGCATATTACAACTACGAACATCGCAAAACGGGAGCAATGTTGACCAGCATCGCGCCAATGGCGCCGACGGCGGCCTGAACGAGATAGCCGTGGTGAAGGTCCCACCCGCTCTCGTGCGTTTTCGTGACGCGCAGATTGAAATGTCCCACGGCGCCGGAGGCAAGGCCAGCCGTAGGCTGGTGGAAGGCCTTTTCGCTCCGCTCCTGTCTCCGAACTCAAGCGGACCTCTGGCCGACGCAGCCCACCTCGATCTGGGCGGCGGCCCAATCGCCATCACCACCGACAGCTTTGTGGTCAAGCCGCTCAGATTTCCCGGAGGATCGATCGGCGAGCTCGCGGTCAACGGAACTATGAACGACCTGGCCGTCTCCGGAGCCAAAGGCCAGGCCATGGTTGTCACCTTCATTCTCGAAGAGGGGCTGCCCTCAGCGATTCTCGAGGCAGAGGTTCGCGCCATGGCTGCCGCTCTGCAACGCGCCGGAATCGCCGTTGTTGGCGGCGACACCAAGGTCGTCGAGCGCGGCAAAGCGGATGGGATGTATATCACGACGACTGGAATCGGCCTTCCTATGGCCCAGGTGAAGATCGACGCCGGATCGGTTCGTCCGGGCGACAAAATCATCCTGTCGGGGCCGATTGGCGACCACGGAATCACGATTCTGCTCGCACGTGGCGAACTCGATCTGGAAGCGGACCTCACGTCCGACACGCGCTGTGTCCTGCCGCTGATCGAAACCATGGTCGAGGAGGCCGGCCCCGGAATTCGCTGGATGCGCGATCCAACTCGCGGCGGCGTAGCCACCTCCCTCAATGAACTCGCTCGCGACTGCGGCCTCGGCATCGTCCTGTCTGAAGAAGATATTCCCATGCGCGATGAGGTCCGCGGCGCATGTGAATTGCTGGGACTCGATCCATTGCACATCGCGAATGAAGGCCAATTTCTCGCGGTCGTAGCGCCGGAGTATGCTGATGCCGCGCTCAACGCGCTGAATCGCGCCGAAGGCGGCGAGGATGCCCTGATCATTGGCGAGGTAGCGAGCGGAACCGGCCTGTGCGGTGCTGGTGACCACTCGATATGGCGGCAGCCGCATCGTGGACATGCTGGTTGGGGATCCACTGCCCCGGATTTGCTAGTGCGGATTTGTTAGGGAAATGGCGATGGAAACGACGTGTAACCCGTCGATCGAGATACTGGCGGCGCAGATTGAAGAACGCCTGCTGGCGCGCAATGCGATCATCGAGGGCTTCTTCACGCGAGAGTCGAGGAATCTTGCCGAGGCGTGCCGCGAGATGTCGGAGCGCTTTCTCCGAGGTGGCCGCTTGCTCGCTTTTGGCCGCGGCCCTTACGCCACTGACGCTCAGCATGTTTCGGTCGAGTTCGTGCATCCGGTCATCGTCGGCAAGCGGGCTCTGCCGGCGCTCGATCTTTCCATGGCATTCCGGCAATGGCTGGATGTCATCCTTCGGCCTGACGACATCGTGATGGGCTTTGGCCCTCCTGAGGGCGACCCGGAGGTCGTTGCCGCCCTGGCCTCAGCACGCTCGCGCAAGGCGATGACCTTTGCACTCCCCGGCCCCGACGGCTCTTACGCTCTGCAGCCGATCACGCTTGATCCGTTCATCCACCAGGAGATGGTCGAAATCTTTTATCACACGCTTTGGGAGACGGTGCATGTATTCCTCGAGCACAGGGAGCTTGGGCAGGACGTGGGGCAATCGGGGTTCCTTTATCCATTCTTGGGAGAGCAGAAACAAGAGACGGGCGACCTTGTCGAAGAGGTTGCCGCTTCGATCCGGATGAAAGTGCATGACGACGCCCAGCTGCGCACACGGCTGGCGAAAGAAGAATCTGAGCAGATCGGCAACACCGCGGTGGCCATTTATGAGCGTTTGCTTCGAGGAGGGAAGCTAATCATCTTCGGCAACGGCGGATCGGCCACCGACGCAAACGACCTGGCGCTCGACTGCGTGTTGCCCCCCGCCGGGTATCGCCCCATTCCCGCGATCTCGCTGGCGATGGAGCCGGCCAATATTACAGCGCTTGCCAACGATGTCGGAACGGAGGTGATCTTCCTGCGGCAGCTAATCGCCCAGGCACGGCCCGAAGATGTTGCGATCGGGATTTCCACAAGCGGCGGCTCGCGCAACATCGTGATCGCTCTGGAGGAGGCACGCGAACGTGGCTTGCTAACGGTTGCCCTGCTCGGTTGCGATGGTGGAGAGATCTACCGTCGGCGGCTGGCCGACTTTCCCATCATCGTTCGCAGCGACTACATTCCGCGCATTCAGGAGGTCCAGGCCTCCGCATACCACGTCATTCGCGAAACTCTGGAGGTGCTTGACCGTGGCGCTTGAACTCTACGGCACAGAGGGTTGCCAATACACCCAGGAGCTACGCGAATGGCTGGAGTGGACCCGGCGCGATTTCCTCGAGTATGACGTCGAGGCTGATCCTGAGGCGCGCAAACGCATGGCCTCGTTCGACAAGAGTCTTCGCACCGTTCCGGTTCTGGTAGAGGACGGCAAAGTGATCCAGGTCGGTTGGCACGGCCGCGGCTGCATCATAGGCTCAGGATCCTAATGGCGACGGCCTGCTCTATTCGCGTGCGTGGAGTGGTTCAGGGGGTTGGCTTCCGTCCGTTTGTCTACCGCCTCGCGCAGGCCAATATGCTTACCGGATGGGTGCTGAACGGCGACCAAGGCGTCGAGATCCATGTTGAAGGCGCCGAGCAGGATCTGGACGCCTTCGTTCGCGAGATCAGAACCAAGCCACCCGCAGCCGCTCAAATCGCCGAGATAGAGGTCGAATCCGCTCCCTGTGAGAGGCTGCGCGAGTTCACGATCCGGGAGAGCGAGCGTCTCGACCGGCCCACTGTTCGTGTCTCAACCGATCTTCCCGTCTGCGGCGAGTGCCTCGCGGAGCTCATCGATCCTTCGGACCGTCGTTATCGTTATCCGTACATCAACTGCACAAACTGCGGGCCACGCTACAGCGTGATTCTCGCGCTGCCTTACGATCGCCCCAACACAACGATGCGCCGTTGGCCGCTCGATCGCTACTGCGAGGATGAATACCATGACCCCGCCAATCGGCGGTTTCATGCACAGCCAGTCGCATGTCCGGCGTGCGGCCCCGGATATTTTCTGAGCGAAGGAACCACGACCTGCACCGATGGCGACGAGGCCATCCATCGAACAGCCCAGTTGCTGCGCGACGGGAAGATTGTCGCGATCAAGGGCCTGGGCGGATATCACCTTGCCTGCGACGCGCGAAACCCCGAAGCCAACGCCGCCTTGCGGGAACGAAAATTCAGAAAAGAAAAGCCGTTTGCCCTCATGGCGAGAGACCTGGAGACCGCGCGAAGCCTGGTCGAGCTGACTCCCGAGGCGGAAGAGCTGCTGCAATCGATTGCGCGGCCGATTGTCCTTGCCCCGAAGAAGCAGGAGTTGCTCGGCGTCGCTCCGGACAACGATGAACTTGGTGTGATGTTGCCTTACACACCGCTGCAGCACTTGCTCTTTGCAGCCGGCGCTCCAGATGTGCTGGTGATGACCAGCGCGAACCGCTCCAGCGAACCGATCGCGTATGAGGACGAGGACGCGCTTCAACGGCTCTCCGGAATTGCCGACGCGTTCCTGATCGGCGAGCGCCCCATCGCGCGACGGGTTGACGATTCGGTTGTGCGGGTTGGCGCCTTCGGGCCGACTATTTTGCGTCGTGCACGCGGATATGCCCCAGGAGCAGTGGCGATGCTGCCTGCGAAGCGTCCTCTGCTCGCCCTCGGCGCAGACCTCAAGAACACGATCACTCTGGTCGTCGACGGGCAGGCCTTTGTCAGCCAGCATATCGGTGACCTCGACCACTACCAGGCCTTCCGCGCTTATGAAGAGACGGTGAAAGACCTGACCTCGATGTACGACGTGCGATGGGAAGACTTGGTGGTCGTGCACGATTGCCATCCGCAGTATGCATCTACCCTCCATGCGTTGGGGTTGCCGTCCTTCAGGAAGTGCGCCGTGCAGCATCATCGCGCACACGTGGCTTCGGTTCTTGCCGAGCGCGGTGCTTGGGATGAGACCGTCATTGGAGTCAGCTTCGACGGCACGGGATACGGCGACGACGGTACCATCTGGGGCGGAGAAGTCTTCATGGGAAGCGTGCGGCGCGGCTTTGAGCGTGTGGCCCACCTGCGTCCGGCATCTTTGCCGGGAGGTGATGCAGCGGCCCGATATCCGGTGCAAGCGGCGGCTGGATTTCTCGCCCAGCTTGATGAGGCGTACGATTTCACAGCCGCGCCTTTCGGCTTTGGACCACGCTTCCAGGCTTCATTGAAGCTTGTGCGCAGCGGAATTCGGACGTTTCCGACCACATCGATGGGCCGACTTTTTGACGCCGCGGCATCGTTACTCGGCTTCGTCAGAGAAACCACTTATGAAGGCCAGGCTGCCATTTGGCTGGAACAATTGGCTAGGGGCGTGTCAACTTCGGATGGGTATCCATTCCCCGTAGCCGACCACGAACTCGATTTTCGCCCACTGCTGGACGCCGTGATTCAAGACCGGATTCACAACCGCTCGCGCACCCGATATTGCACGCGCCTTTCAGCGGGGCATCGCGCAGGGACTATTCACGGCCATCAGAAGCATCTCTCGGGAGCATGGAACTCCGACCATCGTTCTCTCCGGCGGAGTCTTCCAGAATGAGCTGTTACTCGCTGACCTGAAGCCGCTGCTGGAGAGCGAGAATCTTCAAGTCTGGACAAACCACTCAGTGCCGCCGAACGACGGTGGCATCAGCCTTGGACAGGCCGCTATCGCGGCGTTCCACATGGATGTGGCCGACGGAGCGCGTTATGCATGAGCTCTCAATTGCGATGAGCATCGTGGATATGGCGCTGGAAGAGGCCGAGCGTCGTGAGGTGACGATCGATGCGGTTCATCTCGAACTCGGCCCACTGTCGGGCGTCGTCGCCGAAGCGCTGCTGTTCTCCTACGAGATGGCCTGCAACGGCACGCCGCTCGAAGGTTCCCGGCTGGTGATCAAAGAGGTCCCCATCGAGGTGTATTGCCTGGCCTGCAATGCGCAGAAGATATTGACTTCGATGCAATGGTTTTGCTGTCCGAAGTGCGGCACGCCAACATCGGAAGTGGTCCACGGAAAAGAACTGCTAATCACCGCCCTGGAGGTACGAGATGAGTGCCGAGCCGCGCCTGTTGGAAGTGCGTAAGAACATCCTGAAGCAGAACGACGTTATCGCGAGGACGCTCCGCGACCGTTTTCGCGCGCAGGGGACCTATGTCGTAAGCCTGGTTTCGAGTCCAGGCGCGGGCAAAACCGCCTTCCTCGAAAGAATCCTCACGCTGCTTCGTCCGGACTATCGAGTAGCCGCACTGGTCGGGGACCTTGCCACGGACAACGATGCGCTTCGGCTGGCCCGCAGTCAGGCGCCGGTGAAACAGATCACCACCGGAACGCTCTGTCACCTTGAAGCCGCAATGGTGGAGCGAGCGTTAGATCAATGGGAGATCGGCGATCTCGACTTTCTTTTTATTGAGAATGTGGGCAATCTCGTCTGCCCTTCCTCGTATGACTTGGGAGAGAATCTTCGTCTTGTCTTGATTTCGGTGACAGAGGGCGAAGATAAACCGCTGAAGTACCCGACGATTTTCAACAGTGCGGACGTGGCGGTCATCACAAAGAGCGACCTCGCTGAGGTGGTCGACTTCGACGAATGCACAGTAAGGGCGAATATTCAGGCGGTGCGTCCCGGAATGCGCCACTTCTCGGTGTCTGCAAAAACCGGCAACGGGATGGTGGAGTGTCTCCAATTTATGAAGGAGAGGCTGGCAGAGGCGCGCAGAGGGTATGAGCCGGCGATGGCATCCTTACCAGACGCCTCATGACTATAGACCAGCTCACATAGCTCGCTATGCTCAAACTCCGCCGATGCAGACGGCTCAAGACAGGCTCATCCACCACGCCCTACTAGTCATCGCATAGCTCCGATGTATCCCTCTTCCACTACTTTGTTCCTACGTCTTCAGGCGACGTTTGTGGTGCCGCGAACATCCTTACAAAAAATCTGGCACAGCGGCGAGGCCGCTGTGCCAGGGAAGTAGTTTGCATCCTCTAGAAGAGGAGCTTGAGGCCAAGCTGGAACTCGCGGGGGTCGTAGGTGCTGGTGACTTGCCCGAAGTTGCCGTCAGCGTAGCCGCTATCTACAGCGTTGAATTCCGTGTGGTTGAAGGTATTGAACGACTCCGCTCGGAACTGCATATGGATGTCCTCATGAATCGGGATGTCCTTATACAGGGAGATGTTCCAGTTAAAGAGTCCGGGACCCACGGCTGCATCCTTGTTGCCGTTGCCGAACCCGGTGCCACCCGCGCCAGCCGGGGTCCAGGGAGCTGCAGGAGCCGCGAAGGCAGAAGTGTTAAACCACTCCAGTTGCTTCTTCGGATAGCCGACGTGGCTGACGACGTCGGGATAGTTGGTTGTATTGCCGCCAAGGCCCAGTGTGTCAGGGCCGTTGTACTTCACCTGGAGCGGCAACCCGCTCTGGGCTGTCGTAACTCCCGCGATCTGCCAACCACCGAGGAACATCCGCTCGGCAAAGTTTCCGCTGTGAAGGAAGAAGGGGAGGTTGTAGACATAGTTGACGTTGAAGATGTTGCGCCGGTCATACAACGAGGAACCACGATCGTAGTTCAGGTTATAGGGGTTCGACGCAATGTCAAGATCGTTGCTCTGGACGTCGATCGCGTGGGAATAGGTGTAGGCCACCTGCAGCGACAAACCATGTCTTTGCTGCATGCGTAGAGCCGTCTGCAGAGAGTGGTAGCTCCCATTGACGGAGTTCTGCGATTGCAGGATGTTGCCAAAGCCCTGGTAAGGCCGGTAGAAGTTCGCATTTCCGCTAAGTGCGGGAGTAGTTGGGGTCGCCGCTATCCCGCCGAGCGCAACGGCCTCACGGTCTCCGACATCAGAGAGAGGAAGGTCGTTTTGCTCCACCCTGTCGTCCTGATGGGTGCTGGTTGACCCGACATACTGCATCGCAAATACAACCGAAGGCGCCAACTCTCTTTGGACACCAAAGCTGAACTGGTAGGTTGCAGGAGCCGGGTAATAGTAGCTCAGCGCATTTAGATTCGCCGGGCCGGTGGGAAGAGCTGCGGTTGCGCCAGTCTGATAGCTGGTGGATGGATTAGAAAAGTAGACCTGGTTGGCACTGGGCTGATAGGCAAAGGGCGGCGTGGTGTCCAGGTCGTAAATATCGTTGCCCTGAACGCGCTCGAAGAAGAGCCCAAAGCCTCCGCGTATGACCGTCTTGCCGTCGCCATTGATGTCATAGGCGAAGCCGACACGCGGCTGCCAGGTGCCGAAGTCGTTCTTGACCAGGCTGCGGGGGAAGCCGACACCGGCGAGCCCGATGCCGTTGAGATAGAACGGTGTTCCGAAGGGACTCGAGAATCCAGGCCCTAAGGGATTCAGGCTTCCGTCCGCCGGGTTCGGGCTCTGAGCGTCCGCGGGATTGAAGAGCGAGGGAACAAAGTTTCCAACCTGGTTGTTCTTTTCGTAGACGTGTGGAAGCGCGTCGTAGCGAACTCCGAGATTCAAGGTCAACCTGGGCATGATGCGCCAGTTGTCCATTGCATACCCGGAGTATGTGTTGTTGAGCCAGTGATCGGTGCGCTGGTTCTGGAGCTGCGTATAGCTGCTGGCAAAGCCCAACAGGAAGTTGACGTAAGCGTCTCCCGACGCCTGGGCATTGCTGAAGGTGTAATCGCCCTGCGTATCGGCCTGCAGTTGCTGGTTCTTATCCGCACGCATGTAGGAGAAGCCGAACTTCATCGAATGTTTTCCCCTGGTCCAGGAGAAATCGTCGCGGATCTGATAGTTCAGATACGAGTTTTTCCAGGGCCAGTAGTTCGTTCCCCAGGTTGTCGTGATCGGGCCGCCTTGGAAAGCGACCTGCGGCATGCGGTTGAGAGCATTGGCGCCCGGGAAGAAGCTGGTTGCGCTCCAACCGCTTGGCTCGGCATAAATGCCCTGAGGCGTTGTGTTGATGGTGTTTCCGTTGACGCAAAAGCAGATCTCGTTGAGCATGGTCGGCGAGATCGTCTGGCTCAACTTGACGACCGCAGCCCAGGAGGGATTATCGAAAGTGTTGCCGACGGTGGTGTACGTCGCGCTGCTCCAGAGGGGAGGATAGATGACCTGCTGCATGGAGTCGTGAATGTAGCTCCCCATCAGGTGCAGCTTGTCGGTGATGTTGTGATCGCCGCGCACCGTGTCTTCACGGACGTAGGTTGGCTGTTTCGGCGAGGAGATGAACTGGTCCGTCCCAATGTTCGGTTTGGGAATTGCTCCCGTACCCATCATCAGCACCGCGTTCGGATCAAGCAGATTGGCCGGAATCACGTTACCCGGAAAAGGTGCTCCCGGAGTGAGTCCGTCGGCCGCATAAACGGCCAGTTTTGCCGGATCTGAGGTTGCTGGCACGATGGGAGCGGCCGCGTTGTTGAAGGGCGTGTAGGCCAGCGCGGCGCCAGACGTGGGGAAGTCGCTAAGCGGGACGGTGTTCTGCACGCTGGCGTTCGCGCCTGCAATATACCGGCGCCATTCCTCGGCGACGAAGAAGAAGGTTCTCTGCTTGCTTTCGTTGTAGACGTGGGGGATCCAGATGGGCCCGCCGATATCGCCACCGAAGATATTCAGGCGCAGTTCGGGGGTTGGAGTGCCGGCCTGCTTATAAAAGTAGTAGCCGGCGTCCAGGGCGTCGTTGCGGTTAAATTCCCACAGACCGCCGTGAAAGTTCCTGGTACCGCTTTTGAGCTCCATGGTCACTGTGCCGCCGGAGCTGATCCCGTAGTCCGGCGCATAGTTGCTGGAGAGTACCTGAAATTGGCCGAGAACATCGGGAGAGGGCATGACGTCCAGCTTGCCGCCCGATCCACGATCGTAGACCTCGCCGCCGTCGATCAGCCAGTTATTGTGGTCGGGCCGCAAGCCGTTGAAGCTGATGTTTGCATCGCTTCCCTGGGCGGTGACGCCATTAAAAGAGGGCAGGTTGCTGGAGACGCCGGTCCCGAGGGTGGTCAGGGCGGTTACGTTGCGCCCGTTCGTCGCCAGCTGGGAGATCTGCTGGCCGGTGATCAGGGTACTGACCTCGTTGGTTTCGGATTGCACCTGCAGGGCGTTCGCCTGGACGGTCACCGTCTGGCTGTTCGCGCCAAGAACCATTCGAACGTCGACCTTCAGGGTCTGCGCGACGTTGACTACGATGCCGTTCTGTTTGTAGCTCTCGAATCCTGTTGCGCCAACCGCGAGGTTATAGTTGCCTACGTCTAGGCTGGGAAAGTCATAAACTCCGGCGCCGTTCGAGATGGTTGTATGCTGTTTGCCCGTTTCGACTGAGGTCACCGTCACGTTCGCATTGGGAATGACCGCGCCTGACGGGTCGCTAATGGTGCCGGTGAGCTCGCCACCGCTTTGCGCGTTTGCCAGGCTGACGCAAAGCACAAGAAGCCACACTGCGGTCACCAGGGGCAGAAATATTCGCGGCAACCGCCGAACGTCACCGGGATTTGCTTCGCACTGGCCAGCGAAGAGGGAGATACCACGCGATCTCTTCTTCATAAAGTGGATGTCCTTTAGATCATTGGTAGGTTGACGGTTGTAGCGGACGCAAAAAGACGCATCGCCGCAGCGGGGGCCAAACGCCAGATGATAGGGAAAACATGGCAACCGTAAAGGGTATTTCTGGTATCACACCGTCAGTAAAGAGAACCCAAACCCAGGTAAAGAGCGATACCTCCCAGAAAAAGAGTGATTTTTCCGGGTCCGGTATCGAGAGGTTAGGAGTCCTTTTTTCGGCAGATACGTCACTCTTTACGGAGACCCGAATGCTCGAACACACTGTGTGGGTTCCGAAAACGGAAGAAGAGAAAGATCAGGTCAGGAGACAGATGAACCGCCTCCTGGAGACCTCTCATTTCAAGAACAGCCGCCGGTATCCCGCGCTATTCCGATTTATTGTGGAGGAGACGCTGGAGGGCCGCGGCGAGTTCCTCAAAGAGCGATTGCTCGGCGTGCACGTCTTCAACCGGCCGCCGGACTACGACACCGCCGACGATCCGATTGTGCGCGTCACGATCGCGGAAATCCGGAAGAGGATCGCCCAGTACTACCATGACGAAGCGCACGAGACCGAGATGCGCATCGAGTTGCTTCCCGGCAACTACGAGCCCGAATTTCACCCCTCCCGGGTGCGGGGCGGTGGCCGCGAAGCGCTTGCAAATCCAGCGCCCGGGGGAAGCAATGGCGTCATCTCGCTGGAAGGCGATGCCGTGCTGGCGAATGCCACTGCTTCGCCAACTGAAAAAAAAGAACATAGCCACCTTTCATGGCTCAAGCGCTACGGACTGATGGCAGCGGCGTTTCTTATAGTTGTCGGGGCCTCGGTTGCCATCTGGCGGTGGACGCGCCCGTCAGTAATCGCTGAGTTCTGGAAGCCGATTACGGTGAGTCGACACGCCGTAATCTTTTGTCTGCCAGCCGACGCAGCGAGATCTCAGGCCGCGCAGTTGGCGGGGATCATATCTTCGACCGCCGGATCGACGCCACACCTGGATTCACCGGCCTCGCAAGGAGACTCCCCAACTTTTCTGGATCACGAGACAGAGGGTGAGAACGTCGTGTTCTCCGATGTCCTCGCGATGCAGAAGATATCGAATTGGCTCGCCTCCCAGGGAACCGATTCCGTCCTGCGCCTGAACGTTCTCACCACCCTCGACGATCTGCAACAAGGCCCCACAGTGCTGATTGGTGGGCTGGACAACAATTGGACGCTGCGTGGCGCTCAGCCGGCTGCGCTACCGCTTCTCAGGCACCAACCAACAGCAATATTGGATTGTAGACAGCAAGAATCCAAACAAGAAAGACTGGTCCGTCGATCTCGAGAAACGCTACTCGGCCGTTCAGCGGGATTACGCTCTCGTTGCCCGCTTTCACGACGAATCAACGAGACAAGTCCAGGTTGTGGTTGCGGGCATCGGCATGAGCGGGACTGCGTCGGCCGGGAAGTTGTTGGTTGACCCCAATCTACTGAAGGAATTGCGCAGGAGGGTCGGGCCTGGATTTCGAGATCACGACTTCGAGGCTGTCCTCGGGATGGATGTCGTGAATGGGGTAGGGGGGTCTCCAAGAATCCTGGCAGTAGAGGTCTGGTGAACCGGTTTCGAGCCCGGCGAAAGGCTCGTTTGCACTCTCTAGTCAAGAGCAACGTCAAGTGCGAAACTTAGGATATTCAGGCGCTCTATGGGAAGTTCTCTCACCAGCATCTTGAAATTCATTCAGGCAGGCTATTCGTTATTCCGGACGCCGGCATTGCTTTTCGCAATCGCAACGACGGCCTGGACACTCCCGGCTTATTGTCAGAGCCTCACTACCGAGCAAGCGATGCAACTCACGCAGGAGGGAAAATTTCAGGAAGCGAAGCAAGCCTGGATCCAACTCGCTGAATTGCACCCCTCCGATTTCATCGCGCAGGCGAACCTCGGCCTTACCCTGGCGCACCTCGGTCAATATCCGGAAGCGATCAGCGCTTACCGCAAGGCGCTGGTGTTGCGCCCACACCAGCCGGACATCGAGGTGAACCTTGGACTCGCGGAGTTCAAGCAGGGAAACTTTCCCGCCGCGATCTCGTCATTCAACTCGGCCGCGACGGCCAAGTCGCCCGATCCCCGCCTGCAGACGCTGCTCGGGATGAGCTATTTCGGAGAAGGCGAGTTCGCCAAGGCAGTTCCTCATCTCACCACCGCCGCCGCAACCAATCCCGCCAGCCGCGAGTTGCACTACATGCTGGCGGAGTCATGCCTGCGCAGCAAAGAACCTGATTGCGCTCTATCGGAATCCCGCCGCGTGCTGGAGCTCGATCCTGATTCTGCCGAGGCGCATATGCTTCTTGGCGAGGCGTTCGATGGCACCGGCAAGACGAAGGAAGCCATTGCGGAGTTCTCCGCCGCTGCCGCTGCGAATCCGGCCCAGCCCAACGTACACTTTGGCCTCGGCTATCTCTACTGGAAGACGCAGGACCTCGAACATGCGTCCCCCGAATTCGAGAAGGAAATACAGAATGACCCCAAGAGTGCTCAGTCCTATGCGTATCTCGGCGATATCGCTTACCGGGACAACGATAACGATGCCGCGCGAGGTGAACTGGAGAAAGCGGTGGCTCTGCGCCATGACTTGAGACTCGCCTATTTCGACCTGGGCTGCGTTGAGGTTGCACAGAAGGACAACGTAGCAGCCATTGCCGCATTCAAAGAGGCCGAGAAGCTCGATCCGTCAGAACCCGACGCGCACTATCGGCTGGGGCGAATCTATATGTCTATGGGCGAAAAAGAGAAAGCGGACGCCGAATTTCTCAAGACGAAATCGCTCCATCAAAAAGAACAGGACTCGATCATCGATAAAATCTCTGGCCCGAAATCATTGAACGCGGCAAACCCTGGCGGTGAGGCAAAATCAAATTAGGACGGGGGCGCTGTCGCTCGCTCCGTGAACTGCGGCTAAACGGACAACCCTGTTGACCAGTCAATCAGCCGTTTGTTTCCGTCGAACTGCTCCACCGAATCCCATGCCTGCCAAACGTCGCGAACAATTGAACCGCCGCGAATTCCTGCTGATGGGCGCAGCCTCGTCCACGATGGCAATGGCTCAAGGCATTGCCTCCCGCGGGGTCAAACCGCAGCCGCGAGGCAAGCCATCCGGTATTCCATTTCTCGCGAGCTTCACCGATGTTGCGGCCCAAGCCGGTCTCACCGCTCCAATCATCTATGGAGGAATCGATCGCAAAGAGTTCATCTTTGAAACCGTGGGATGCGGGGTTGCCTTCTTCGATTACGACAACGACGGCTGGCTCGATATTTTTTTGCTCTGCGGAACTCGACTCGATCCGGTGCCGGGATCGACTAACCGCCTCTACAAGAACAACCGGGATGGAACCTTTTCTGATGTGACAGCGAAGGCCGGGCTGCATCGAACCGGATGGGCGAGCGCCGTCACTGTCGCTGATTACAACAACGACGGCTTCGAAGACATCTTCATCACCTACTACGGTCAGAACGCGCTTTATAGGAATAACGGCGACGGAACGTTTACCGATGTGACCGCGTCCGCAGGCCTCCTATACAGCGGCCCTCCTCGCTGGGGATCAGGCTGTACTTTTCTCGATTACGACCGCGATGGGCACCTTGATTTGTTTGTCGCAAATTACACAAAGATCGACCTCGAGCACATCCCTAAGCCCGGCGACAATCCCATGTGTAATTACAAGGGAACACCCGTGAACTGCGGTCCGAACGGACTTCCCTTCGCACGTAACTACCTTTACAAGAACCAGGGCGATGGAACATTTCGCGACGTTACAACGGCAAGCGGCATCGCAGCGGCGCCTACCAGCTACGCAATGACCGCCGTCGCAGCCGACTTCACCGGAGACGGCTGGACCGACATCTATCTCGCCTCAGACTCAACGCCCAGCCTGTTGTTCGTAAATCAGCACAACGGGACATTTCGAGAAGAGGGCACCGAGCGCGGCGTCGCCTTTAGCGACGACGGAAAAGAGCAAGCCGGAATGGGCGTCGCCGTTGGCGACTACATGCTCGAGGGCCATCTCGATATCTTCAAGACTCACTTCTCCGATGACACCGACGTGCTCTACCGGAACGACGGCAGCGGCATGTTTACCGACGAAACCCTGAATGCGAGGCTCGGTGTAGAGACCCGCTTTATTCAGTGGGGAACAGGGTTCGCGGACCTCGACAACAATGGTTGGCCGGATATATTTGTCGCCACCGGTTCTGTCTATCCCGAGGTTGAAGCACGTTTACCCGACTACCCTTTGAAGACCCCTCGCCTCATATTTCGCAATCTCGGCAACGGAAAATTCGAGGAGTTGCTGGACGAGGCCGGCCCCGGAATCAGCGCCGCGCACTGCAGCCGGGGATGTGCTTTTGGCGATTTCGACAACGATGGCGACGTCGACATTGTCGTCGTCAATTTGAATGAGCCGCCATCTCTGCTGCGAAACGATCTCAAGGGTGACCGTAACTGGGTGAAGGTGCGACTGGTGGGAACGAAGACCAACCGCAGCGCGATTGGCTCCAAAGTCATCGCACGGTATGGCGGGGAAATCCAGGCGCAAAGCGTGACCGCGCAATCCAGCTTCTATTCGGTGAACGACCGCAGGCTGCATTTCGGTCTTGGCGACTCGAAGCTGGTCGATCTGGAAATTCACTGGACGAACGGAGGTACCGAAAAAATACCTCAGGTACGATCTTGCCAATTGATCGTCGTTCAAGAAGGGCGGGGCGCCATCCACAGTGAATCCTGGCCAATAAGGACCAACACCTAGCTTAAGATTGGGTCCAGATCATCGACCTTTCATCGGAATTTCAGGACGATTCCGGCGCAGGGTCGTTGAAGCGAAGCTGACCCGCAGCGAGGAAACTTGCCGTGGCGTTGAGCGCGAAGGTTCCCGCCGGCCTATATGGATACGATGTCCTGGTTGGCATAAGGGTGATCGGATTGCGAGAGGCGTCAGGGAACATTGTCGGCGGAGTGATCGAACACCACGTTCGAGAGAACCGCAGTGTCGATTTTGTTCGGCAGGTGTGAGCAGAAGCCGATGCCGACGTAGAAGGGGCCGTCGAAGTGGATCTGGATTGGTGGCCCGAACTGGTGTAGTGGTTCGCCCTCGACGCTTACCAGCAGAGCGATGGAGTCGCCTCGCTTTTCGAGGCCGATGCGTTTGGGAGCCACATTGACGAAGCTGTCGGGGCTGGCTCCGCCGGGAAGGCCTCGGCCGCCGAGGCGATACTCGAAGTCGGTGATGCGGACGTTTTTCTCCGGCCGTTGAGCGAACTGCAACATGCCGCTTCCGTGCAGGCCGGCGAGGACCTCTTTGGAGTTGTCGTCGAGGCTTTGGCGGATGATGACGACGGCCTTGCGGTCGTCGTAACCCTTGGGGTTGGGGAAGGTGACGTCGGCTGCGATCGTCACGTCGCCGGAGAGTTTCTTCCAGAGAAAGCGAAACTCGTCGCGGTTGTACCAGATGTTGTAACCGGCAGAGTTGATGGTGTAAGCGCCGGCCGCGGCGTCGTAGCTGGCGCTCCCGGGCAGCACCGCGCTGCCGACGTCCGACTGGCCGTCGAAGATGCCGACGGGCGTGTTGAAGGTGGTGGTGGGGCGGTGGAAGTCCGATGGCGGCGCGACCTGGGTGTGAGTAGCCGAGCCGGGTTGCGCCCAGGCGGGTACAGCCGGTGCTGAAGCCGGTGGCTGGGGTGGCGTTTGAGCATGGAGGGTTGCGGCGCCGAGCGAGGCCAAGAGCAGCGCGACGACGGTTCGAGGAGTGGCGTTGGCAACTTGGCGATGGAGGGCTGGCATTATCGGCTCGCGCTATTTTGTCGGACTGGCTGCGGTGAATTCGGAGCAGCAAGGTTTGACCACTGGCTGAAACTCCATGATCTCGGCGCGGGTTCCGTCCGGGTCATAGATGTTGAGCTGCCATTTGCCGTCGGCGCCAATCTTGGGCAGGGCGTTCTTGTCGGGCAGGCGATCTTCGCCATAGAGCAGGTCGAAGGCTTTCTCCATGTTGGCGACGCCGAGCGAGAAGTGATTCAGGACTCCGGCGGTCTGTTGAGACATTTTCGCAGGAATACCGTGGGTCTCGGGGCCGCCCTGCACCATGTACTCGAGCCAGTCGGTGCCGTCGGGAACCTGCTGCGAGATCCATTCGGTCTTGCCGTCGCGACCGCCATACCAATAGGGCCGGAAGCCAAGCACCTTGCGAAAGAAGGCGTTCTCGGCGTCGGCGTTGTGGACGATGAAACCGACGTGGATGATGTGACTACTGAGCGGGTTGACGGGCACGGGTTCGGGATGCGCGGGCGGCTGGATGAACTGAATGTGGTTCATTTCGGGATCTTCGACTTCGAACCAGAAGCTTCCGTCACTGCCTTTCTCGACTTGTGAGGGGACTTTCACGTCGTTCGCGGCGAGATATTTTCTTAGCGCTTCGGCGTTGGAGGTGTTGAAGGCGACGTGGTCCATGCGGTTCTTGGGGTCGGCCTGATTTGCGGGGAGGGGCAGGACCTCGACGAACTGAATGGGGCTGAAGTAGTAGCGAACGCCAGCAGGATCTTCTGGGTCTGGCCGTTTTACTGCGCCCATATCGTGGACGTAGAAGTGCTCTGACTTGGCGGCGTCAGAGGTATAGACGCTGAGGTGGGAGACTCCGGTGATGTGGGGGCGGGCGGAGGTGCCCTGGGCCATTGCGGTAAATGTAGTTGCGAATGCCGTCAGGGCGAGAGCAGTGAATGGCGAGAACTTCATTACGAGCCCCTCCTCAGTAAATTCGATGATCAAACTATCTCGGTTCCGCTTTAGCCGATGATGAGCCGAGAAACTGTGGCCCGCTGGTAAAGCGATTTTTCCGACAGGAGGATCATACCCGAGATTTCAGACGGCCATCATTGTCTGGGAGTTGATACCAGCTCTTCGACCCCGGGGACGATCATGTTGAGGAGTGCGGCTTGCGGCGCTTCCAATTGCTTGAGTTTGGTGAGTTGTTGTTGTGCAGATTCGACGGGCTGGTGCTTCTCGAGCGAGTCTAGCGCGGCGAGGCCGATGGTTGCGGCCTGGCTGAGGTTGCGGGAGACAGGTGCGAGTTCGGCGGTGAGTTCAGAGTCAGGAAGTTGTGGCTGAAGCGCGGCGTCGTTTTCCCGCCATAGCGTTAGCCATTGGCGCGCTTGCTGAAAATCGGACGCGCTTGCGTTGCCGGTGGCGATGCGGTGGGCGAGATTGCGGAAGTCGCGAGCGCGATCACTCTCGGGCGGAACAGTGTCTACGAGGTGATTCAGCGGAATGTAGCTGTAATACTTGATGCCCAGGTTCTCGCGGGTGTACTCCTTGGGAGGCTCGACTACGCTGGCGAGCACCTTCAATTCTGAGGAGGCGTGGTCACCGGCGAGCCGATTCATCATCTGATCTTTCTCAGCTTTGTAAGTCTGTCCGAAGTAGTTGAGCTTCTCCGAGACGATCGCGAGGCGGGCATACATGGAGTCGACGTTCTTTACGTCTTGGGGCGACCAGAGGCGCTCGGCGATGGCGGCGGTGCGCGGCCAGATGCGGCTGCCGACATTCTCCGGTGTAACGAACTCGGACCACATGGTCGCTTCGCCACCGAGGATGAGTTTCTGCTGCTCGGGGGTGAGCTTGGCGGTCGCGCCTTCCATCGGATCGACGGCGTAGTGTTGCGAGGCCGGCTGGTTGAGGTCGATGTAGTAGCCGGTGGAGAGGATGCCGCGATTGCCGCCAATCGCAGCTTGAGCGAGCGATTTCTGTCCGCGCCATGACTGGATCACTACGTCTTTGGGCGTGTTGGGTTGGAGGACTTCATCCCATCCGACGGTGATCTTGCCGCGCTTGGTGACAAGCTTCTGCACGCGCTCGGTGAAGTAGGCCTGGAGCGCGGCGTTGTCTTTAATGTTGTGTTCGCGCATATATTGCTGGATGCGCGGATTGGCGTCCCACTCTTTGCCGTTGCACTCGTCGCCGCCGATGTGGAAGTAGGCGTCGGGAAAGAGTGCGGTCATCTCAGCGAGGAACTTGTCGAGGAACTGATAGGTGCTCTCGCGGGTGGGGTCCATCGCCGGGTCGAAGATGCCCCATTGGCGTTCGATCTGGTAGGGCCCTTTGCCGCTGGCGAGGTCGGGATAGCCGACGAACCAGGCGGTGGCGTGGCCGGGCATATCAAATTCGGGGACGACGCGGATGCCGCGGTCGCGGGCGTAGGCGATGATGCCGCGGATTTCATCTTGGGTGTAGTAGAGTCCGTCGGAGCCTTTCTCCTGAAGCAGCGGATAGGTCTTGCTTTCGACGCGGAAGCCCTGGTTCTCCGACAGGTGCCAGTGGAAGACGTTGAGCTTGACCGCCTCCATCCCGTCGAGGGTCTGGCGGACGGTGTCGAGGGGCATGAAGTGACGGCCGACGTCGAGCATGAGCCCGCGCCATGGGAAGCGCGGCTGATCGTCGATGGTGACAGCGTCGACGGCGAAGCCTTGCGGCGTGGTGTGGACTAACTGGAGGAATGTCTGCAGGCCGTGCAGGACGCCGAGTGGATTGGGCGCGGTGAGAGTTGCGCCCGTGGAGGTGACTTCGAGATGATAGGATTCGTCTTCGCCGAGTTGCTGGATGGGCGCGCTAGGGCCGACGGTCTTGATGACCAGCGCTGGGTGGTCGCCAGGCTGAGCGGGTACCGGGAGGATTCCGGTCTCTGCGGCGAGGTGAGCGAGGAAGCGATCGCGGGCACGCTCAAGGCGTGGTTCGGTGTAGCCTTCGAGCCGCACCTGGAGTCCGCTGTTGATCGAGAGGCTTCCTGAGCCCTGCACAGCATGCGCGGGTAGCGGCATGATGGGCAGCGTGGCCTGAGCGAGTAAGGGAATATATGGCGACAACAAAAGAGAAGCAGAGAGGAGGGTCATTCTGCGCCAGCGCAGGAGGATATTGGTAATCATTGCTCTTCCTTTGTAGCGTCCGTTGGAACAAAAGACAAATCGTGTGAGGGATATAGGCCTTATATCAGTACCAGGATGCCGGGACGGGAGATATGCGTCAGCTGCTTAGCCAATGGATGACTTGAATGCGGCACCGACATTCTGTTTTAGAAGGCGTGACGATATTCGATGCGGAAGAGGTTGCTGTACCAGATGTCGGAGGTGACGCCGTGTCCGTAGCCGGCGTAGATGGAGTCGCCCTTGCCGAAGTTGAGGCGGGCGCCGATCTTGATGTTGAAGACGTTGATGCCGGTAGCGGATTGCACTACGTTGTTGGGGCCGGTCTGCAAGCCCCCGAAGACGTGCCAGGCTACGAGTTCGAGCACGGGCGTGATCTGGTAGTTGTCGCGATCGACGAGCCGATAGCTGGGGCCTATGCCGTACATCAGGACGTCTCCGGCGAAGTTTTGCGAAGTGGGCGGTGTGGTGCCCGGATAGTAGTTGGAGCCACCAATGGGGTGAGTATCTCCAAATTCCGATTCGATGGCGACGCGCTCGGAGAGGTGCTGATAGTAGAGCAGCATGGGTTCGACGCTGTAGTGGTTAGTGCCGAAGCCTTTGGCGCCGTCGCCGCTGGGAAAGTAAGAATTGAACTGAAAGGTGAGTTGGCGGGAATCGTTGGCGATGAGCCCGAATTTGAGGCCGACTTGCACGTCGCTGACGCCGCCTCCGCTCTGGATCGGCTGTACGGTATTGGGCGCGGGAATGTAGATCGGCTGGATCCAGCGGTAGGGAATGGTCGTGAAGATGGAGAAGCGCTTGATCGGCGCGTATTCGCCGCTGAAATAGAGTTGCTGGAAGTTGAGGGTGCGCTGGACGGCCTGGTTGGGGTCGGCCGGGCAACACGATCCGGCATAGAAGTATTCGGCGCGGTCGGGCCGGGGATCGTTGAAGCCGGCGTCGAATCGCACTCGCACCTGGGAGTGGACGCTCGAATCGTCGATGTAGCCGACCATGCTGGCATCGATGTCGGCGCGCTTCAGTTCTTTCTGGGGTGGTTTGGTTTTCTTTTTCGTCGCCGACTTCGGGGGATTGTCTGGCGCTGCGAAGGCGGCTGAACAGACGAACAGCGCCGCGAGAACAAGGGCTGCGATAAGAACAAGCGACGACACACTCAGCGAATATCCCGCAAGCGAAGATTTAACGCCGGCGATTGCGCTTGCCCGGCGATTGCGGCAAAGGCCGGATATTCGTCTCAGCATCAGGTCATCCAAAAGGCGTGCCAGTGTCAACTAAACAGGACTATAGCATGGGAGGTACCATGCAATTTCCGCCCGGGTTTCTTAGCGATTACGCTGCTTCGACCGCAACTGACGGGCTAGTTGTTCATAGCGTTGTTGCGCGATGTCCCGGTCCTCGGGAAGAAGCTGAGGAAGGATGCGCGCAAGGCCTTGCAGGGAATCTTCTGCATCATGCAGACTCCCTTTGCCGAGTTCTTCTCCGGCGAGCTCGATGTAATTCATGGCGAGATTCTTGTAGAGATTGTGGATGTCTGGACCGCGTTCGATCCCCCTGGTCGGACTCAGCTGCTCCAGGAGTTCACGCTCGAGGTCGGACTCAAGTTGTGCATCCGGCGACCCCTGGGCGACAAGAATATCGCTGTGCAGCTGCATGATCCTTAGTTCCTCGAGGGTAAGTGCTTCGCCTGGGCTTGCAAGCTCCTTGATGATATCGAGTGCCTGCCGGCTTCGAATCGCGGCGGCCGGTAACTGATTCAATGCCTGAAGCAGCCTCGCCTGGTTATCGCAGTACTGGGCCAGTTCATACCAATACTCTCGATTCTGGGGATCGCGCGCTCTAAGGCGTTGGAGGATCTGGATTGCCTGGTCGTACAGAGTGCGGGCCTCCTCGGCGCGTTGCTCTCGACGTATCAGGGTTGCAAGGCCGTTGTAGGCGCGGGCGAGTTCCTGCGCGGGAGCCGGTTCAGACCCTGCAGTCGCGTCGGAATTGGGGATTGGCTGGAGTAGCTGAATGGCAGCGCGGAAATCTGATTCAGAAGTCTTTGTGTCGCCCAGCTGACGATCGACAATGCCGCGGTTGTAGTAGCTGCGAGCGAGTTCCTGGGAGTAGACGGGGTTGTCCGGCGCCGCAGCGTGGATAGCGGTTTGCAGACCGATAGCTTTGTCGTATTCCGCCCTCGCCTGAGTTTGCTTCGACGGATCGGGCACTTCACCCTGGTCGCTCCAGAGTCGAAGAGTCTCGCCGAGCCAGTTATGACAGTAGGCAAGGGCGCGGCGATACTCTACCTCAGAGGTATGCTGCCCGGCGAGGACCTGATAGGCCGCGATGGCTCGCTGGTATTCGCGCACCGCAATCTCGGGCTGCGAGAGCAGTCTGTTGATATCGCCGAGTCGGGAGTGGGCTGCTGCTGCCTCGGCGCGGAGCTGAGGATTAGACGACTCCTCTCGCGTAAAGGAGGCGTAGAACACCGCGGCCTTGTCGAGGAGTTCCTTGCGGAATGCCTCCATCGCGGGAAGATCCGCTGACTCACGCGCTTGCTGGCGTCCAGCGATGGAGAGGCTCTGATCGACGGCCTGGCGGGCGAGGTCGAGGTTTCTCTCGGCGCGATCACGCTCCGTGCGGGCGAGGGCTCCAAGGACGGCCGTGACTGCCAGCATCACGATGACTGCAGCGACAAGGGCGAACGCCATCTGCCGTCTTCGCTGAGATCGCCTGGATGCTGCGAGGAATTGCCGTTCGACCTCGGTGAGTCTGGTGTGAGGAGCAACGGCCCATTGCATAGCCTCGGCCAGGTCTTTACCGCGGAACAAAAGGCCTTCGGAGCGGCCTTCCTTATCCCATTGCAGTGCGCGCCGCTGAGCTTTATCGAGATGTGCGTCGAACCATGCATGGTTGTTTTGGGAGATCGGCTCTACGAGCCGATCGTGGGAGAGCTCGTACCACAGACTGCCGCCACGCTGCTCGGCGCGAACGATGTAGCTGTCGACGAGCTTCGAGATGAGCGAGTTGGCGAGGCCACCGCTGGCGCCGGCTTCGTGACGAACCTGATTGCGGACTCCGTCGGGCGTGATGAGCTTGCTTTGAAACCATTCGCGGATGAGCCGCGCCGTGTTCTCGCTGCCATCAGCAGCGCTTTCTACCGCGTGCAGGTAGTAATTGGAGAGCGCTTCGCCAATGTCCCCGATCTTGTCCAGGCGTATCGTTCGCTCGCTGGGCTTGAGCTTTTCCCACAGGTCGTAGCAGACGACCTGGAGCTGGAGCGGCTCGACATAGACTCCAGGTTCCTCACCAAAGCTGCCGTCGGGTTGCTGGACTTTAACCTTGGCGAGGTTTTCGGCGAGGGTTTGGACGACGCCGGGCGCGTATTTTCGCGACGTGTTTTCGACCGGTTTCTCTATCGCCTGCATCGCCATCTCGCGCGTGAGGCGGTCTAGTCGATATGTGTTTTGGAGCTGTGTCGGAAGGAGGCGGCGATAGGGGTCGAGGGGCGCGAGGTAATCTTCACGGAGAATGAAGAGCGCCCAGATGGAGGGGTCGCGCAACATTTCGCCGAGCTGCTCGAAGAATATCCGCTTGGCGGGAAGGTCGACGGAATCGAGGCGCAGGACCTCTTCGAACTGATCGAAGAGGATGAGCGGATTCAATTTGCTCGGCTGTTCCTGCTTCCGCTGCGCCGCGTACTCGGCGAGCGTCATCTCAGGGAAGGACTCAGATTTGTCGAGCGCCGCGATGGCGCTCCACACATATCGGTTCGAGTCGCCGCCGGGAGGTATGAGGTTGAGCCTCGCCGGCCCCCAGATATCAAAACGGTTGACGAGCCGAGGAAGGAGCCCGGCGTTGATCAGGGAACTTTTGCCCGCTCCTGAGGGCGAGTAGAGCAGGACGATGCGTTCCGAGGTGAGCAGGTAGCCGAGCGCGGCGATCTCGCGCTCGCGGCCGTAAAGTGTCTGGCCGGATTCGAACGGCCGGGGACCTACGTAAGGATTTGCAGTCAGAGGATTCGTCTCGCCGTCGTGCGTCGGCATAGTCAGAGCCTCCGTCTGGCCGCCGATGGCGTCTCTTTGTCGAGATGGACTTTGAGCTCGCGGAGGAAGTCGGCAGCCGAACCCCAGTAGATATCGATGCGCGAGTTATAGAAGTAGCGTTCGAGATACTTCTTGGCGCGGCGCGCGTTGGCGATCGTAGTCTCGGCAGGATCGACCTGAACGCCGACATGGTTGTAACTCTCGAGTAGCTTGCGGCCTCCTTTGGCGAGGATTAGCCGGAACATGATGCGGAACTTCCAGTCATCGAGGGGGAAACCGAGGAAGAGCAGGGAACTGCTGACCAAAGCATCGCCGACCGCCGGCGGCATCAGCTGGTAGCGCGTGGTGCGGATGAGGTAGTCGAAGAAATCGTCCTGAGTGAGCACCCAGGTGGATTCTTTCTGCGTGTTTCCGAAGAGGTAATAGATGTACGGCCGTTCGATGGTCGCTTCGCTGAACGCCTCCGCTTCGTTGCGATAGTCGAGGGTTTCGTCGCGCCATTCGCTGGCCAACGCGACAGGTTGCTTGAGTCCGCCAAAGACCGGGGTCTTGGCGATGAACCTTTCGAGGAGCGAATCGCTGGCAGCATTGACAAAGACTTTGGCGTTGAGCGAAGCAATGAGCTTGAGCGGATCTGTTTTTTGCGGGTCGTCCTGCTTCATCAGCTCTTCGACGATCGCGTCGAGCAAGTTGGGTTCGTCGGCGACGGAGCGATTGAGCAGGCGTTCGCCAGTCTTCTCCAACTGGACGAATGTCTGGTCGATGACCTTGCTCTGGACGTACTCGAGCGAGTGCTGGGTCATCATGTACTGGGCGACCTTAGCGAGATCGAAACGATCGCTGGAGCCGGGGGCGGAGTCGAGGGGAAAATTGGTGCTTTCAGCAAGCTCAGCGGCGAGCGCGCGAGTGCTGCCGAGGATGTGTTCGGCAACATCGGGGCCGAGGATGGGAACGCAATCGCCGCGGCGTATGAAGCGGCAGATCGAGTCCCAGTGTTCAAATTCGTCCTTGGACGTATCGAAGCCGGGCTCATACCAGATGCGGCCGTTGCGCAAACGCATAAAGAGGACGGGCATCCAGTAGTCGTCGCGACTACGAACTTCACCGCGAGCCAGGGACATGGCGCGGTCGATCTGGCCGTCGACGAGTAACTCTTTGAAGAAGCGTTTCATGAAGGCTGCAGCGGTCTGCATGAAAACGTCGCCCTGCATGGCGATGACGGCGGGTACGCCTGCTTCGGACAACCGTGGGCCGAGAGAGGCGAGGCCGACGCCACCTTGACCGGCGCTCTGGCAGGATGCGAGGACAATCAGGCGCGGACGCTCGCCGAGTTCGCGCACCAGCTGTGCCAGATCTTGCGCTGGAGTTGGTGGGCCCTCGTCGAGGCACAGAAACGGATCCTGGTCACGAATCAATCCGTGGCAGACAAGATAGAGGATGTCGAAGCCTTCACGCAGACGGGCTCCGAGCTCGGTCAGCGGCAACGGGCCACCTGGGACGAGCGTCTCGATAAGAATTCCCGACATCGCCTCTCGTGCCAGCGTGAGCTCTTGCTCCACATTGATGGGGGCAAGGCTATAAGTGCTCGCGCGCGCGGGATTGGCGACGGCCACAAGTGCGCGTAGCTCGGCCTTAGGGCGCAGGCGGATCGGGCGCCAGTCCTGGCCGCTGCTCAGGAATCGGGAGACAACCGTCTGCTCTCCCATAAACAGCGGCGCGTCGGGAACGAAGGGATCGAGCAGCATCTCCCAACGAACGGCATGCAGTTCGGGCGCGCTGGATTCGATCGACAGGCGGAGGCGGAGCGTTGCACGCTGTTGTTCGGCTGCGTTGCGGAAGCGACCAAAGAGGGCCGTGATTTCCGGCGTGAAGAACGCGGCATTCAGCCGAGTGGCGTAAGCCGAGGGGTCGTCGCCGGAGAGAAGCAGCGCAGCGAAATTGCTGGATATGACGGGATCGGGATCGGACCGCTGCTCGGACTCATCGTCGGCGCCATTGAAGCGGAAGCCCAGCGAATACGAACGTTCGTCACGCTTTCTGAAGGAGATCTCGAGATCGGCATATCTCGCATGGCGGCGGGCGGAGGTGCTGGTCCCGTTGAGCGGCCGTTCATCGCTTGCCCCGTTGAACGCGAACGATGCCGAGTCGAATCTTTGAACCAACCGAGTGCGAACAAACCCTTGCGTCATAACGCGCGACGCGCCTAAGTCTCCTCGAATCAGAAGATTCGTAGTGTTCATTTAGTGACAAGGTATCTGCTTCGCTTCCTGTTGTCCACAAGAGGAAGCGCGGACTGTGTTGCAAGGTATAGAAGCCTCACAGATGACCGGCACTTATCTCAGGAAAGCGGAAAACCTTGCATCGAGGACGACGTTGTTCGTGCCCCGATCTAAGGGTGCAGAAAATGGTGCCTCGTTATAATCGCTAGGCCGCGCGCATGAAAGTTACTCGCGACGTAAGGGAGAACGTGGATGCGACTGAGTAAGCTGCAGGTGACCGTCGTCTTAATTGGTTGCGGTCTGGGTGTTACCGCACTGCCACGGCTCGACGCACAGCAGCCGGGCAGTGCAGCCGCGCAAGTTGCCGGACCGACGATCAATTACACACTCCCAAAAGCTGGTGAAGTGACGCTGGGCATTTACGACGCGGACGGCAAATTGCTGCGCACGGTGATCAGTGGTGAACCACGCTCCGCAGGGCGTCTCAGCGAGACCTGGGACGGTCTCGATCAGTGGGGCAAGCCGCTTGCCGCGGGGTCGTATGTTTTGAAGGGCCTTTATCACCCGACCCTTACGACGAATTATGTCATGACCTTTGGAAATCCGGGCAATCCGCCATGGCCGACCCTCGACGGCAAAGGGGATTGGATCGGTGACGAATCTGGTCCACAGGCGGTCGCCAGTGATGGCCAGTGGATATTTCTCGCCTCTCCCAGCGCGGAGAAGGGATCGAACATTATTGGCGTCGATGGCACGGGGCAACGTCAGTGGGGCGTGACAGAACCGTTCAATCCAGCAACCGTCTCCCTGGCCGTGGATGGAGAGTATCTGTACGCGTTGCTCTCGGGCCCGCAGCTGACGGATTCGACGCACATGTATCATCCCGGCGGCGCCAATGCGATTGGTCGAGCGGTCCTCGTCTGTCTGGACAAGCGAACCGGGCAGTCGGCTAAGTTTACGATTGCCACTCCGGTAAAGGTGATTGCGAAGTTTGGTTTTACCGGGCAGACGACGGCGCTATGGGACCTGCGCACGCAGAAGAGCTTTTCGCCCGCCAACTACAGCGGTCAGCCTCGCTACAGCGATAACGATGTAGGCGAAACGACGGACGCCATTGGACTGGCTGTCGCGAACCAACGGATCTACGTCTCGATGCATGACGACAACCAAATACTGGTCTTCGACGCGAATACCGCGAATCAGGTAGATCAGATTCCGCTGCCTGCGCCGGCCGGCCTGTTTGCCGAGCCTAGCCACTCCATTCTGGCGGTGAGCAATCAGCACGTGGTGCGCATCAATCCCGCCAACAAACAGATTCAAACGCTGATCAGTTCGGGCCTGGTCGCGCCGAGATGTGTAACGGAGGACCAGAAGAATCGCATCTATGTCAGCGATTGGGGAAGCTCGTTTCAGGTGAAGGTGTTCTCCTCAAGCGGCGCTGCCCAGCGCAGCATCGGAGAAGCGGGAGGGCGGCCTTGGGTCGGGCCGTGGGATCACAACGGGATGCTGGTGCCGACGGGCATCGCAGTAAACGGGGACGGCAAGCTCTGGGTAGCGGAAGACGACACCAGCCCGAGCCGCGTCAGCGTATGGAATTCCGACACGGGCGCATTCGTCAAAGAGTACTTGGGGCCAACTCCCTATGGCGGTCCGGGATCGATGATCGATCCGAAGGACGCGACCGACGCAAATGGGATGGGAACGCGCTTCAAGATCAACTTCTCTGCCAAGACCTGGGTGCCTCGGGTAATTATGGAGCGCCGGATGGACATAAACCAGCCGTTCGCGCTGAATGGCGCCTCCCCGCAGATGCCCGGCCAAAAGGTCCTCTACCATAACGGCGAAGAGTACCAGACAGTATTGTCTTCCGACAGCATCGTCATTCATAAACGCAAGGGGGACTTGCTCGTGCCGGTGGCTTCGCTGGGCTCCCTGCACGTTCCTAATTCGGGCGATGGCACCGGTCGAACGATCTGGGACAGTGACCTCGGGTACCGCTTTGTGACAAATTTCAATCCTCCATTCTTCGCGGGTCATGCGGGAGACAATTACACGTGGACAGACAGCAACGGCGACGGTCTGGTGCAACCGGGAGAGATGCAGTGGCTTCACGCACTCACTAACAATGCGAACTACAGCCCAGGAACTCAGCCCATCGCTGCGGCCTACTGGGGATTTGGTATCGCAGACGATTGGTCGATCTATTGGACCGGTTCCTATAGGAACCAGACCTTCATCTTTCGCCTGGATGTCAAAGGCTGGACGTCGGACGGAGCGCCCATCTATGACATCCACGACTCAAAGGCAATCGTGATACAGCCCCGAACCGCGGAGCCGCTCTCGGTCTTCGCCACTAACGACGGCAAGATCGTCGCGACTTACGGATGGGAATTTGCGACTCCGCCCAACTCCGTCGAATGCTTCGACCGCAACGGCAAGTCGCTTTGGAGCATCGCGATGCCAAAGTTTCCTCCTGCCGGGAGCGGACAGGGGCCAAAGGACATCCTTGCACAGAGCGTGATCGGCGAGTTCAAGGTGCCGGGCATTGGAAATGTACTGGGCTCCTGGCTTTGGCATGCGAACACTCATCCTTATTTGTTCGCCGATGACGGGCTTTACATCGCTTCGCTGCTCGATGAGACGCATATCGGTCCCAACGCAGCGTGGCCGGAAGCCTACATCAATTATTACCAGGACCCGCAAGGTGTCCCCTACATTATCAATGGCGGCAGCGACGACTTTCATGTGTTGAGAATCGATGGGTTAACCCAGGGTGGACGCCTGGCGCAGCCCTTCTCGTATTCGCAGCAGGACTTTGCCAAGGCTGCGGCCTTCCGGCTGATTCCGGCACCCAAAGTTGTGCCGAAGCCCATTATCAACGTGACCTGGGCCACGCAGCCTCCCAAGATCGACGGGAACCTGAACGACTGGAACATGCGCACCGGCGCAAGTCTGCAGGGAACCAAGAACCGCGGAGCCCAGGTCGCGATCGCTCGCGACACGACGAACCTGTACCTCGCCTACCAGGTCACCAAAGATCGTCCCTTCTCGAATAAAGGGGACAACTGGCAGACGCTGTTCCTCACCGGCGATTGCGTGGACCTGATGCTGTCAGGCAACGCCTCGAGCGGAGTGCATTCCAGCCCGGCGCCTGGAGACATTCGTTTGCTTTTCAGCATGTACCAGGGCAAGCCTGTCGCGGTGCTTTATCAGCCGTCTGTACCGGGGACAGCGCAGCCGGTTCAACTGATGGCCGCACGGATCGACAGCATCCGGCAGCTTTCGTCGGCGAGATTGGCCATCGTTCCGAACGGCAATTCGTATGTCGTTGAAGCTGCGGTCCCGCTCGCCGACATGGGCGTCGATCCAAAGGCAAAGGGGGAAACGCTCACGGGCGATGTGGGGGTCGTCTACGCCGATGCCTCTGGCACAAACCGTTCGCTTCGCCTCTACTACTACAACAAGCAGACCAGCGTGACCGCCGACTTGACCACCGAGGCCACGCTGCAGCCGGCACAATGGGGGACGGTCCAGTTGCCGCTGGGACCAAATGTGCTGAAAGACGGCGGCTTCGAAAACGGGTTCGCGGTAACTGCGGACCTGGGTTGGTTCAAGGCGCGCGAATCGAATGGCGCCGTCGCGAGTATGGCCTCCACCTCACCGCACAGCGGCCAGCAGTCGCTGATGATGCAACAGCTCAAGCCGGTGGTGTATTCCGACGCCGCACTCGCCGAGCCCAATTATGGAGCGTTCCAGGCGTCGGGGAACAACGGCGCCGGAGGCGGGCAGGCGGCCGTGCAGCAGCGCGTTGCCATCACGGCAGGTCACGTCTACACTTTCCGCTTTTACTACCGCGCCGACCAAATGCAACAGGAGAAGCCAGCGCCCGGACCCGGTAGAGGCTACGTCAATCTTGGATTCGGGATTCAGTGGACGGGACCTGGAGTTGCGGACACGCAGAAGTACCTCGGCGCGCTCAACGACAAGACCGACTCCGCGAACTGGACGCAGGAGACCAACAGTTCGGCTCACTTCCAGATTCTTCCCCAACCGTATCTTGCGCCCGCCGGAGCAACGGGGGCGATTCTGACCATTAGTCTTAGCACTGATGCCGCGAACCGTCTGCCCACGGTGTTTGTCGATGATGTCGAACTTGTTGATCTAACCGCGAATCCGTGACCGAGAGGCAAGGCATGTGGCCGCGGCTTTTTCGAAATGATGGCGGCGAGTTCTACTATTCTCTCTGGGAGCGGCGAGTTGGTTTCGACGTTACTCTAGAGTTGGTGGCAAGAGCGAGAGTCAGGGCCCTGGGAGATTTCTTGTTCAGACTTTGTAGGCGGTCGGTACTGTGCAAATCGCTTTTGTTTGCACTTGCAATTAGCAGTGCTGCGATATGTGCCCGCGGCGAAGACGGCGCGGCAGCGTGGTTGCGATACGCGCCGGTGGGTCAGACAGAAGCGTGTTCGCATTTGCCCGCGGAAGTGGTAGTGGCGTCAGGCCGGGCCGGAGCGGCTGGGACCGCAGATGAGGCCATCTTACAAAGCGCCGGGCACGAGTTGGGCCGCGGACTGACGTCGATGTGCGGCCATGCGGTTGGGCTTCGCCAGGCGTTGCCGGACGGAGATGCGCTGGTGGTCGGGACGATCAGCGACGCCGAGGCGATGCTGCCCCGATGGCGTCCGGCGCAAACCCCAGGACGCGAAGGCTACACTTTTGCGGAAACCACTTCGCACGGGCGCCGGTACGTGGTCGTAGCCGGCACGGACGCGCGAGGCGCTTTGTATGGCGCTTTCGCATTGCTGGCGCAAGTGGGTCAGGCACGCACTATCTCGTTCAAACAAACGCAGACGCCGGCCGACGCGGTTCGCTGGGTCAACCAGTGGGACAATCTTGATGGATCGATCGAGCGCGGCTACGCGGGACGCTCGATCTTCTTCGACGGCGGGCATGTTCGCGCGGACCTGACTCGCGCCGGGGACTATGCGCGACTGCTGGCTTCAGTAGGCATCAACGGCTGCACGATCAATAACGTAAATGCCTCTCCGCAGATGCTCTCGCCGCAGATGATCGCCGAGGTGGCTCGAATCGCCGATGCCTTCCGGCCCTGGGGCGTGAGGATGTCGATGTCGATCGACTTCAGCAGCCCGCAGGCGGTGGGCGGTTTGGCGACCTTCGACCCGCTCGATCCGGCGGTGGCTGCGTGGTGGGCAAAGACGGTCGACACAATCTATGAAAAGATCCCCGACTTCGGCGGCTTTGTGGTCAAGGCCGACTCCGAGGGCAAGCCCGGGCCCTCGCAATATGGGCGCTCTCCCGCGCAGGCTGCGAATGTGCTGGCGCGCGCGCTGAAGCCGCATGGCGGCCTGGTGCTCTATCGCGGGTTTGTGTATAACCATCATCTCGATTGGACGGACATGAAGGCCGACCGGGCCAAAGCGGGTTATGACAACTTCAGCAATCTGGATGGCACCTTCGACGACAACGTCGTTATTCAGATCAAGAACGGGCCGATTGACTTTCAGGTGCGCGAGCCCGCTTCGCCGCTCTTTGCCGCGCTGCGCAAGACGAATCAGGCGATCGAACTTCAGATCACTCAGGAATACCTGGGCCAGCAGCGGCACCTCGTGTTCCTAGTGCCTATGTGGAAGACGACTCTGGATACTGATATGCGCGCCGAAGACCGCTCTACTCCGGTGAAGGAGATCGTTGAAGGAAAGAGTTTTCATCGTCCGCTGGGCGGCTTCGTCGGGGTTGCGAATGTCGGTCTTGATACGAACTGGGTTGCGCATCCGCTGGCGATGGCGAATTTGTATGGGTTTGCGCGGCTGGCCTGGAATCCTGATTTGTCTTCAGAAGAGATCGCGGATGACTGGACGCGCCTTACCTTTGGCAATGATGCGGTGGTGGATCAAACCATCGACGGCATGCTTCTGCGCTCGTGGCATTTGTATGAGGACTATACCGGCCCGCTGGGACTGGGCACGCTGACCGATATCATCGGCACTCACTATGGGCCGGGCATTGAGTCGGCAGAGAGAAATGGGTGGGGGCAATGGCTTCGCGCCGATCACCAGGGTATAGGCATGGATCGTACCGTCGCGACCGGGACCGGGTATATCGGCCAGTATCCGCCGGAGCTGGCAAGTAAGTACGAGTCGCTGACGACTTGTCCGGATGAGTTGCTTCTCTTCATGCATCACGTGCCATACACTCATGTACTGCACTCGGGGAAGACGGTGATCCAGTATGTCTACGACTCTCACTATGAAGGCGCGACCGGTGCGGCGCAGCTTTATGTGGACTGGACGACTCTGAAGGGCCATGTAGACGACGAACGCTTCGAGAAGGTGCAAGGGCTGCTGCAGTATCAGGCTGGCCACGCGATTGTGTGGCGCGATGCCGTGTCGAATTGGTTTCTGCGCATGTCAGGAATCCCCGATGCGAAGGGGCGAGTGGGGAATTATCCAGATCGCGTGGAAGCGGAATCGATGCAGCTGCATGGCTATGCTCCGGTCGATGTGACGCCCTGGGAGACGGTGTCGGGTGGAAAAGCGGTGATTTGCAAAGAGGCGGAGTGTACTGCGGAGACTTCTTTCGGCGGAGTTGCGGGCGCATATCGGACTTCTGTTGAGTATTTCGATTTTCATGATGGCGTGTCTAACTATTCGCTGCAGGTGAATGGGAAGGAGCTGGCGCATTGGAGCGCGAACAACACCCTTCCGACTGACAAGATGAACGGCAGCACTTCCACGCGATATCTTGTGCCTGAGACGGTGACGTTGAAGCCGGGCGACACGATCACGATTGTCGGCCGTCCCGATGGACCCGAGCCTGCACCGGTAGACTATCTCTCAATTGTGCCCGCGGAGCAGGCCAGCCCCGCGACCGGTGCACCCAAGCAATAACAAAGGAGCTGAAGACTGTGAAGATCACTAATGCGCGCGTCAGCATCTGCTCGCCGGGGCGGAACTTCGTTACGTTGCTGGTGGAGACGGACGAAGGTGTCGTCGGACTTGGCGACGCCACGCTGAACGGCCGCGAACTCGCAGTGGCGAGCTATCTCACCGATCACGTTCTGCCGTGCATTATTGGGCGCGATCCTTTTCAAACGGAAGACATCTGGCAATATCTCTACCGGGGCGCGTATTGGCGGCGTGGGCCGGTGACGATGGCGGCGATTGCGGCGATCGACGTGGCGCTTTGGGACATCAAGGGGAAGGCCCTCGGTACGCCGGTCTACAACTTGCTGGGAGGCAAGAGCCGCGAGGGCGTTCTCGTTTATACCCACGCGAACGGCAAGGAGATCGCGCAGGCGCTGGATCAGGCGGCGCACTATATCGACGAGGGCTATCTCGCGGTCCGGCTGCAGTGCGGCGTTCCGGGGCTGGCGTCGACCTATGGCGTACCGAAAGGGAACCAGCCTTACGAGCCCGCGGAGCGTGGATTGCCGAGTGAAAATGTTTGGTCGAGCGAGAAGTATCTGGTTCATGCACCGCGATTATTTGAAGGTGCGCGGATGCGCTTTGGCGAAGACATTCACCTGCTGCACGATGTGCATCACCGGCTGACCCCGATTGAAGCGGCGCGGCTGGGGAAGTCGCTTGAGCCATACCATCTTTTTTGGCTGGAAGATCCGGTTCCGGCAGAGTTACAGAGTGGCTTCAAGATTATCCGACAGCATACGACGACGCCGATTGCCGTCGGCGAAGTGTTCAACTCGCTGTGGGACGCGCAGGAGCTGATTCAAAATCAGTGGATTGATTATCTGCGGATGTCGGTGGTGCATGGCGGCGGATTGACGCACCTGAAGAAAGCTGCCGATTATGGGGACGTCTATCATGTGCGCACCGGCTGCCATGGAGCGACGGACCTGTCGCCGATCACCATGGGCGCGGCGTTGCATTTCGGAATATCAGTGCACAACTTCGGCATCCAGGAACACATGCATCACTCCGCGGAGACCGACGAGGTGTTTCCGCACAGCTACAGCTTCGAGGCTGGCTATATGGCGCCGGGCGACGCGCCGGGGTTGGGCGTGGAGTACAACGAAGAGCTGGCGAAGCGCTATCCCTACCAGCGGGCGTACCTGCCGGTGAACCGGAAGCTGGATGGGACGCTCACCGATTGGTAGACGTTCCGTTATTGCGCGGCTTCGGATTTGAAGAGCGCGAGCAGGACTTCCGTGGCGAGGTGGGCATCCTGGACCTTGAAGTCCTGCGGTAGATGCAGGCCGGGTGTTTTCGAGGCGATCGCACGCAGGCTGCGCAGTGCGGTCTCCGACGAGAGCTGCGGTGTGCCGGGTCCGACGAGGATATATTCCACGTCTTCGACGCGGAGCAGGATCTTCGCATCGCCGAAGTTGCAGGTCCATTTCACATCGAAGCCGTGCTGGGTGAGCACGGCGCGAACAAAGGCGCAAAGATCGGGAGATTGATCGAAGAAGAGCACCCGCGTGCCGTGCTTCTCAACATGTTGGGTGGGTTGGCGCTCGAGAAAAGAAAGTATCGCCGCCTCTTCCGTGTCATAGATACGAAGAAACTTCGAGAGGTTGGCGAGGTTCAGCAGGTTGACCATGAACGGGGGCGGGGAAGCGAGCCGGATGTCTCCGCCAGCCTTATGCAGATTCGTCGCATTGCGCACGATCAGGCCGATCCCCATGCTGTCGAGGCGGTCAACTTCGGCAACGTTGAGCACGACCCGGGTAAACTCGCGGGTACAGAAGCGAAGTTCGGCCTCAAGGGCTTTAACCTCGTCGCCCATGGCGATGCGGCCCTTGCAATGGATGATGTAGACGTTGCCCAAATGGCGCGAGCTCAAGACCAGCGACATGCCTTCCTCGTATCTCCGTCAATGCCAGGTAGTGGATAAGAGCCAATATACGCGAGGGCAAAGATGAAGGTACACAAGGGAGTTGGGCGGTGATCCTTGAGGTGGGTGAAAGTGCTTAAGCGGGCGAGAGAAGCGCTTGGCCGATGGGCATCGGAAGGGCTCGCTTGTGTTCCATGGCAAGCTTCTGCCGTGTTTGCGCCAAAAGCTCGATCGGATGCAGCGGCTTCGTCATCTCCAGGAAATCAAGGCCCATCTCCCGCGCTTCATCAAGAAGCACGCCCGCCGCGGAGCCGCTTCGGGTGAGAAACATTATTTTGCAGTCGGGAGCGATGCAGCGCACCGCCATGGCAAGGTTGACTCCGGTCATCCGGCTAAAGACGATCTCGCTGAGGAGTGCGTCGGGCGGAACGAGGGTCGCCATCTCGATCGCGCTCTCGGTGTCATACGCGGTGAACACCACAAATCCGCTCTGCTTCATGACGAGCGATAAAGTGTCGGCGACGTTGACTTCATTGTCGACGACGAGGATGATTGGGCGCTGCACATCCCGAGACTCAGACGCGTCCTGTATCGGGACTTCGTGGAGTGGTACGATCTGCAGCCGATTGATCATCTCAATTACCTCTAAACGCCACCCTAGCAGAGTCGTACTCATACGGGGAAAGTCTTTTTAATCAGTATTTTGTAGAGGAATTGAGGATTCGTATATTTTTGTCTTGCCTATGGATCAAAATGCGGTAATATGAGTGCGAGGTTAGCTTAACGATAGGTTAAGGATAGAGCAGGAGAGGTTTATGGGAGATTCAGAGCAAGCCAAAGCGCCTCCGATGAGGTTTCAATCGATCCAACAAGCTGATGTGCCCAAGGGCCGCGACGGAAAACACAAGCAAGCCGTTACGCAGTTGCTGGCGGCAATCGAACGGCTTAAGGGCGGATCCGCTCTGAAGGTTCCGCTTACCGAGCTTCCCGATACTAAAGAGAACATTCGCTCCGCATTGAACCGTGCAACCCGTCAGCTCGGCATAGAGGTTGCAACGTCGAGCGACGCCGACTTTCTCTATATATGGAAGGTTGAAGGCGTTGCCGAAGCAGACGGGGTCGCTTCTTAGGCTGAGCGGACGGGTGATCGAACCAAGTCGATAGCTGCTCGTCGCAGTTCGCAGGTCGTGCTCACTGCCTTACCCTTCACGGCCAATCAGGGTCTCGCGGCCGGCTGGATTGCACAAGATATACTCTTCTGGGCGCCCCGGCCGGTGCGCATATCTCCGCAACCTTGGAGGCCACGAGGTCTCGACCGCAATTCAACTCGCCGCCGCTCCGCGCCTTCGCAAGCTCACCTTGCTTCCGCTTATTGCGGCCACCTATTTTATGGTCTCCGGTGGGCCGTATGGATTGGAAGATATCGTCGGTCAAGCCGGATATCTGCGCGCACTGCTGCTGCTGGCGGTTGTCCCTTTGCTGTGGAGCTTGCCGACAGCACTGATGATCGGGGAGCTTGCTTCGGCGATTCCCGAAGAGGGCGGCTTTTACCGGTGGGTGAGCCACGCCTTCGGCCCTTTTTGGGGGTTTCAGGAGGCGTGGCTCTCGCTCTCGGCGTCGGTCTTCGACATGGCAATCTATCCCGCGCTGGCGGTCGCCTACCTGGGCCAACTCTCGGCGAGCTTGACGGCGGGGCATCGCGGACTCTTCTGGTCGCTGGCAGTCGTGTTGATCTGCATTGCCTGGAACCTGCGCGGGGCGCACTCGGTGGGCCAGGGGTCGGTGGGGATGTTTGCCCTGTTGCTGACGCCGTTTCTAGGAATCATCATCTACGGCAGCTACCATGCCGTCGCCGCGCCGTTCGGAGCGCGCAACTTTGCTGGCATCGGCGAGGGCAATATGACGACTGCCCTGCTGTTTGTGCTGTGGAACTACATGGGCTGGGATAATGCCTCCACAATTGCCCGCGAGGTAAAAGACCCGCAGCGAAATTACATCCGCGCCATGGTCGGGGCCGTGGCGCTGGTCGCGATCAGCTACCTTCTGCCCATCGGGATCGTCGCCATGACGGGGATTCCGGCGACCTCGTTCGCGACTGGGGCGTGGGTCGACTCGGCGCGGACACTTGCAGGCCCGGTGGTAGGACCGGTGCTGGCGCTGGGCGTGGTCGCGGGAGGCGCGCTTACCGGCGTGGCGATGTTTAATGCGCTCACGCTGTCTTATGCGCGCGTGCCTGCGGCCATGGCAAAAGACGGGATGCTGCCAAAGCCGTTTGCCCGGCACATGGACAACGGAGTGCCGTGGGTTGCACTGATCGTCTGCGGGCTGGGTTGGGCGATGGCGCTGGGGCTGAATCTCACCCGTCTGCTGGAACTCGATCTGATGCTGTACGGATTTTCGCTGATCCTAGAGTTTGCCGCGCTGATCGCGTTGCGCATTCGCGAGCCGAATCTGCCCCGCCCATTCGCGATACCCGGCGGTTTGCCCGTGGCGATCGGTGCAGGCGTGGGGCCGACAGCGCTGATCCTTTTTGCGATATGGGGCGCACGGGGCGACCACCTTACGCCGGGGCTGCCCGCGATTCTGCTGGGCGCGATCATTGCGCTTGCCGGACCAGTTGTCTATGCGCTCACTACCGGCGCGCGAGCACGGGCGGCGCAGTTTGGCCGGGGAGATGCGCCCGGTACCGGGCTCGACTAAGGCCTCTTACAAAATCATGCCGTTGGCCGTGGCGAGAGTTTTATCGCCAGCGGCGCGGCTCCAGCCGATGCGCAGGTCTTTCACACCGTGCAGCGCGAAGGATCCTTGCGAGCCGCGCGGAGCGGTGATGGCGAAGAAGTCTGCACGATCTACGTCATCGAGATAAAACGCTGGGCGTGCATCGGGTGTGGCGCAGGCAATCTCGACGTGGCTCATCTCGAGGTTCCGCATGTGGCGGAGAAAGAACCCTGAGGATGGCATGGGGCCGAACATCCCGGGGTCTGGATATTTATTCTCGTTCTCAGGCGGGTTGATGCTGGCAGCTTCCGCGGTTGCGCCGCCGACGGTTTCCACGTAGATATTCGAGAGCTTCACATCTTCGATGGCATAGCCGGGAATTCCGCTGAGGATCGAGCTGATATTCATGGGCGCGTTGTAGCACTCAAGATTGCTGATCAGGATGCGCTTCAAAGTACCGACTTTTGTGCTTTCCTTAGGGCCGCGCAGCCTGGCGCCGAGACGCATGAAGATGGGACCTGAGACCAGATCGCGCATGGTGGTGTTGGTGATCGTGATGTCCTCGAGAAGCGCGCCGTCTTCTGACTCTAGGGCGTATCCATTGCAGCCCTCGAAGACGCAGTTCGAGATGGTGACGTTGATGAAGCCGCCGTTGGACTCGGTGCCGCACTTGATGCGGCCGGTGCGCGGTACGTGTTCCTCGGGCGCGAATTTCTTCCAGCTGCCGTCGAGCAGGGTGCCGAGCTCGTAAGTGCCGGTGACAAAGCAGTTGGTGATGGTGAGGTTGCGCGTGGGGCGCGCGTAGCCTAGCGAGTAGCTGGACTTGGGGCAGATACCGTCGTCCCAGGGTGAGTTGACGGTGCAGTTGGAGACGCGGACATTTTGGCAGCAGTCGATGTCCATGCCGTCGCGGTCGGTGTCAATTTTGAGGTTATCGATGGTGAGGTTGTCGACGCCGGTGAGCAGAAGGCCGAAGTGGCCGCCTTTGAGAATTGAAAAATCGCGCAGCAGGACGTTGCGGCAGTTCTTGAGCGCGATCGCCTTGTTGCCGACGCCGGCCTGTTCGGCTATATAGATCGGGTAGTTGCCGCGAGCGTTCCGGTTTGCGCCGAAGCTGAGCCCTTTGCCATAGATCAGCCCGGGGCCGGTAATGCTGAAGTCGTGGATGTCTTCGCCCCACAGCAGGGAATTGTGCCAGTGGTTGTGCCCGTAGTCCTGGTAGGCCTCCCATGGAGTGTTGGGTTCGGCCGCGTCGTAGGTTCCGCCGTGGTAGCCGGTCTGCTCTCCGGGGAGTGGGGAGGCGGCAGCGACGATGGTACTGCCTTGCAGCAGGAGCAGATGAACGAGGCTCTTGAGATGAATGGAGAAGCAGAGGTAGCTTCCGGCGGGGAAGACGACAACTCCGCCACCGGCTGCCGCGGCAGCTTCGATGGCGTGGTTGACGGCGTCAGTGTCGAGGGTCTTGCCGTCTCCGGTTGCGCCGTACTTGCGGACATCGAAGTAGCCGGTGGCGGCGGCAGCGGCGTCTTGCGCGAATGCGTTGGAGGAGAAGCTCGGGATGGCGGCAGCCGCAAGGCCGGGAGCGCCAAGTCGAAGGAAGTCGCGCCGAAACGAGTTGAACGTGGTCATACCACGCAATCGTAACAGGGTGGTGGGTCCTGGCGAAGCGAAACTTTTCCTCTATTGGTTCGCGTTCCGCCGTGAATGAAATAGAATTCCGAATATCGTCAGCGAACTTCCTCTCCATGCCTAGAAAACGGCAAACTTATCTGCTCGCCTCTTTGAGTGTGACGTTGCTTGCGGCCCTCCCGAGCCTGCCGTTGCAGGCACAGACCTCGTTGATGGAGGTGAGGCAGGCGTTCGCTCATCCTCCGGACGCCGCCAAGCCGATGGTTCGCTGGTGGTGGTTTGGTATTGCGGTGGAGAAGCCGGAGATATTGCGCGAGCTGCAGCAGATGAAGGCTGACGGCATTGGCGGCGGGGAGTTGGCATTTGTTTACCCGCAGGTTGTCGATAATCCTGCCAAGGGGTTGGTGAACCTGCGGTTTCTGAGTCCGGCCATGCTGGATGACGTGAGCTATGCGCAGGCTGAGGCGCGGAAGCTTGGGCTGCGCGTGGATGTGACGCTGGGCAGCGGGTGGCCTTATGGTGGGCCGGAGACGACGCTGCCCGATGCAGCTAGTCAACTTCGCGATGTGGAGCTGGCTGTTCCTCCGAAGGCGACGGCTCTGCCGCCATTCGCGCTGGTGGAGGGTGAGTCGCTGGTCGCGATTTCTCTGGTGAATGGGCAGCCACATCAATGGAGTGCCGCAACTGCTCAGAATTTGCGTTTCAGTGAGATTCGCAGTCTTACACCGAGCGATTCTCCGCGAACGGCCCTCGTTTTCGTAACGAGCCACACCGGGCAGCTGGTGAAGCGGGCTGCGGTTGGCGGAGAAGGCTGGGTGCTCGATCCATTCAGCCGGCAGGCAGTCGCCGATCATTTGAGGTCGGTGGGTGAGCCGCTGGTGAGTGCCTTTGGCGCGACTCCGCCTTATGCTGTTTTCTCTGATTCGCTGGAAGCATATGGCGCGGATTGGACTCCGGAGCTTCCGGCGGAGTTCATGAAGCGGCGCGGGTATGATTTGGTGCCGCATCTGCCGGAGTTGGTGGCGGGCGGAACTCCGGAGGCGGAGAAGGTTCGGCATGACTGGGGCAAGACGCTTACCGAGCTGATCGATGAGAACTACCTTGCGCAGATCAACTACCTGGGCTCTCGCGCATCACACGAAGTTTCGCTCGCAAACCTATGGTGAGCCAGCGGTTGATCTTTCGAGCCAGCGGCTTGTGGCGCTGCCGGAAGGGGAGGGGCCGCGGTGGAGGGCCTTCTCGACTTTGCGCTGGGCGAGCTCGGCTAACCATCTTTTCGGCAACGATGTGACGTCGGCGGAGACATTCACCTGGCTGCATTCGCCGGTGTTTCGGGCTACTCCGCTGGACATGAAGGCTGAGGTCGATCTGCATTTCCTGATGGGAGTGAACCAGGTGATCTGCCATGGCTGGCCTTATTCGCCGCCGCAGGTTGGCGAGCCGGGCTGGTCGCTTTATGCGGCTGCGGTCTTTAACGATCACAACCCGTGGCATCCGGTGATGCCCGATGTGGCGCGGTACATCCAGCGCATGAGTTCTTTGCTGCGGCAGGGCGAGCCGACGAACCAAGTTGCGGTGCTGTTGCCGACTGACGATGCGTGGGCGGCGTTTTCGCCGGGAAAGGTGACAGTCACCGGCGAAATGGCGCGGCTGATTACGCCAGGGCTGATGTCGGCGATTCTTTCGGCGGGGTACAACGTCGACTTTACGGATGCGGAGACGATTGATCGGCTGGAGTTGCATCATCCGATTCTGGTCATACCGCCGACGGACAGAATTCCGCTGAGTGCTCTTAAGAAGATTCAGCAATATGTTGCGAGTGGAGGGAAGGTGATCTCGGTGGGGCGTGCGCCTTCGATGGATGACGAGGGGCAAGCGACGCCTGAGATCGGTGCGTTGTCGCAGCAGCTTTTCTCGGCGGCGAATGGGTAGCTTTGTATCGGCTGAGGCTGCGCTGGGCGATGCTTTGCGTAAAGCTGGGACTCCTGACTTTCAGCTATCCGCGAATAAGGATGAGGTTGGGTTTATTCGGCGAAAGCTTCCGGGCGCTGATATTTATTTTGTTGCGAATACTTCGAATCGTGCGGTGAGCGCTCGTGCGGTCTTTGCGACGATGCATCGGTTTGGAGAGCGATGGGACCCGGACACTGGGATAACTTTGCCTGGCGGGGTTACGCCGGGCGACGTCGCGATTGAGCTGGCGCCGTATGAGTCGGCGGTGTTTGTATTTAGCGATACTCCAGCCGCTGCGCCTGCGCCACATCGGCCTGCTGCTCAACTGGCGGATTTCAGTTCGGATTGGCAGGTGACGTTTCCACCGCTGCGGCGGTTTGTGACTGAGCGTGTTCCGACGGATTGGATTGCCGATCCGGCGACGAAGTTTTATTCGGGAGTTGGGGTTTATCAACGAGATTTTGTGCTGAAGAGTTTGCCGGTTGGATCAGTGTATTTGGAGGTTGAGGGTGGGTCGCCTTTGCCTGAGCCTGCACAGAGTGTCTCCGACGAAACCGCTCGGCCCGCGGGAAGTGCGCTGCCAAATCCGCTGGTTACGCGCACTGGACCGGGGATGCAGGCCTGGTATAACCCGCCGATTCGGGAGGCTGCGTTGGTCTTTGTGAATGGCCATCGCGCGGGAGCGTTGTGGCATCCGCCGTATCGGGTTGCGGTGGGTGCTTATCTCAAGGCTGGCGAGAACCATCTCGAGATTCGCGTGTACAACACGGCGATCAACGCGTGGGCGGCGCAGCCTCCGCATGATTACAAGCCACTGATCGCGAAGTATGGCAATCGCTTCCAGATGCAGGACCTGGATAAGGTACAGCCGGTGTCTTCGGGCCTGCTGGGTAACGTTCGGCTCGTGGCTGAGTAGACCTGCTACTTGTTGCCGAAGAAGACCAGAGTTACTCCCACTGCAACTAGAAAAACACCCAGCCAGCGCTGCGAGGTTACGCGTTCGCTCAGGAAAGTTGCGCTGCCAAAGGCCCCTGCCACGTAGCTGAGTGCGGTGACGGGAACGACGAAGCTGACGTTGTAGAGGGAGAGCGCGCCGAGCAAGGCGAAGAAGGCGATTGCCATCATGGCGACGCCGAGCCACATCCAGGGCACCGTCAGCGCGCGGAGGATCACGCGGAGCATCTTGCCGGGGTTGAGGCTGGGGGCCTCGCCGACGACTTTCATGGCACGGGAGACGAAGAGTTCGCCGCCGGTTCCGGCGACGACGATCAGGAAGAAGAGGATGAAGTCGCGCACTTAGACGATCTCCATCGCGGGCTTCTCGGCTGCATGGCTGGTCGTTTTTGGATTGGTGCGCCCAACGACGAAGACTCCGAGGCAGATGACGGCGATGCCGGCCCAGCGCATGAGCGAGACGTGCTCGCCGAGCATGAGATATCCGAGCAGGGCGACGACTCCGTAGGCGAGCGAAGACGCCGGCTGGACGAAGCTGTAATCGGCCCAGGAAAGCGCAAGCATGTAGGCGACGAAAAAGGTGATCAGCGAAGCGATACCCAGCCAAATGAAGGGCGAGGAGAGGATTTTTGCTCCGGTGTGGAGCAGTTCCATCGGTGGCCAGATGGCGAGTGCGCCGATGCCTTTCATTCCTTTGCCAAGCATGACGTTGCCGAGGGGGCCGGCGATGATCATGACTCCGATAAGGAGATAGGTTTTGAAATGGGAGGTCTGCTCGGTCATTGGCCCCGGCCAGCAGAAGTTGGATTACACGACATCCCTTAATTCTATATGGGCGAGCGCATTATCACTGCTCGGCATTGTTACACGGATGCAGCGGATTGCGGTCATCTTTGCTAGTCTGAAAGATGAAACTCCGCGAACGAGGCCTTCACCCACTTTGTGTGGCATAGCAGGATTTACGACAAAAAACTGGTCTCCCGGGCGGGAGCGAATTCAGTCGGCGACCGACACGCTGATTCATCGCGGCCCTGACCAGCGGGGAGTCTTTCGCTCCCGTGGCTGCTCGCTTGGCGCTACGCGGTTGAAGATTGTTGATCTTGCCCACGGCGATCAGCCGATCTACTCCGAAGATGGCGACTCGGTCATCGTCTTCAACGGCGAGATTTATAACCACCTCGAGGTGCGGGCCGAGCTGGAATCCTTAGGCCATCGTTTTCATACGCATTGCGACACCGAGACGGTGTTGCAGGCATTTCTCGAGTGGGACACGGACTGCTTCGTGCGGCTGCGCGGTATGTTTGCAGCGGCGATTTGGAGCGAGAGCCGGCAGCGGCTGGTGATTGCGCGCGATCGTGTTGGCATCAAGCCGCTCTATATTGCCGAGCGCGGCGAGGATCTGCTCTTTGCCTCGGAGCTCAAAGGCATTCTCGTTCATCCTGAGGTGGAGCGGCGGCTGAGCCTCAATGGCCTGGACTGCTATCTGTCGATGAATTATGTACCCAGTCCGTGGACGCTGATCGACGGGATCGAGAAGCTGCCCGCCGGGACACTGGCTGGAGTGGCAGGACGGCAAGACGCGGAGAGAGGCCTACTGGGCGATTCCAAAGATTAAGCCGGAAGTGATGTCGCTCGATGACGCGAAGTCGGAGCTCGATTTTCTGCTCGACCAGTCGGTTCGCGAACATATGATGTCGGAGGTGCCGCTGGGCGTGTGGCTGAGCGGCGGGGTCGATTCGTCGACGATTTTGCATTATGCCGCGCAGGCGACGAGTTCGCGGTTGCGGACGTTTTCGATTTGTTTCAAGGGTCACAGCTTCGATGAGTCGTCCTACATTCACCAGGTGGTGAAGCGCTATGGGACCGAACATCACGAGATGGACCTGAATCCAGAGCAGGATCTGGCCGGCGCGATCGATGAAATTCCTTATTACTCCGATGAGCCGAGCGCGGACTCTGGGGCGCTGCCGGTCTGGTTTCTTTCGAAGCTGTGCAAGCGGCAGTGCACGGTGGCGTTCAGCGGCGAAGGCGCGGACGAGTTGTTTGGCGGATATCTGACGTATCGCGCCAACCGGATCGCAGCGCGGGTAAAGCAACTGCCGAGTGCGGCGATTCGGATGGCGCTTGAGGCGATGCGGTTTTGGCCGGCTTCGAACGAAAAGATCAGCTTCGAATACAAGGTGAAGCGGCTGCTGCAGGGCAGCCTGATGACTCCGCAACGCGCGCATGTTTATTGGAATGGCACTTTCTCTGAGGACGAGAAGGCAGCGTTGCTGCGCGTGCCTCTGCCGCAAACTCTGACTCGCGGCATCCTCGCGCGGCTGGCGGCGAGTCTGCCGGGTGATGGAATTGCGCCGTTTATGGAGTTTGATCAAGATTATTATTTGGCCGATGACATCCTGGTGAAATCGGACCGGATGAGCATGGCCCATGCCGTCGAGGTGAGACCGCCGTTTCTCGATCACCGGATAATTGAATTTGCGGCGCGGCTTCCGCGGCAGTTCAAGATCGATGGCAGCCGGCAGAAGGTTGTGTTGAAAGACCTGATGCTGCCGAAGCTGCCGGTTGCGGTGATTCAACGCAGCAAGACGGGCTTTGATATTCCGGCACACGAGTGGTTTCGCGGGCCGCTTCAGTCGATGCTGGTCGAGACCCTGGAGCGGGCTGAAGCCGAACACTCCGACGTATTTGACTTTGCGGTGATCCGCCAGTACGCCCAGCTTCATCTTGATCGAAAGATCAATGTTGGATACCACCTTTGGGGTCTGTTGATGTTGTTCTTATGGATGAAACGATGGAAGATTCAGTCGTCACCCTCCCCAGTCGCCTCGACGGTGTCGAGTTACGAGAAGCCGGGGAGTCAGGTGCTCGCGGTCGAACGATGACCAGGCGCCGTTCGTTGTTGGTTGTTTTGCTTTTTTCTGCCGCCGTTTATCTGGGTTGCATTATCTCGCCGCCGTCTCTGATGGACGATGTGGATGCGGTGCTCGCGCAGGCCTCGCGAAATATGCTGAGTTCGGGCGACTGGGTGACTCCGCGATTAGATGGCGTTCCTTACCTTGAAAAACCGGCACTGTTTTATTGGCCTATGGCCGTCTCGTTTGAGATCTTCGGGGTCCATGACTGGTCGGCGCGGATACCGGTTGCGCTCGCAGCGATCGCCCTTGCCGGAGTTACGGCAGGTTTTGGAATGTGGGCATTTGGGCGGCGCGCCGGTTTTCTAGCCGGCCTCTGCATCGCGACTTGCCTGGGTCTCTATCTCTTCACCCGAATTCTGTTGCCGGATGTGACGCTCACGCTGACGATTGCGTTATCGTTCTGGGCATTTCTTCGTGTGTTGGACGATGAGGAGAAACATCCGCGTGCCTGGGCGGCGGGACTTGCGGTATGCCTGGGCGCGGGTTTGCTGCTGAAGAGCTTGATCGGTGTCGTTTTTCCGATTGGAGCAATACTCATTTACCTTACCCTGACCAGGCAACTCCTTTCCTGGCAGATGTGGAAGCGGCTGCGGCCGCTTAGTGGGACGCTGATTGTCCTGCTCGTCGCCGCGCCGTGGCACATTCTCGCCGCGGTCCGTAATCCGCCGATCTGGGAGTTCACGATGAAGAGCGTTCCCGGGGAGTATCACGGCTTCCTTTGGTTCTTCTTCATCAATGAGCAGCTGCTGCGCTTCCTGAATCTGCGCTATCCGCGCGACTACGATACGGTGCCACCGGTGCTCTTCTGGCTGTTCAATCTGGCGTGGCTCTTCCCTTGGAGCGTGTATCTACCGGCAGCCTTTCGGCTGTCGTACAGGCCGGTCGATCGGGCAGGAAAGACCAGGCTGCTAGCGCTTTGCTGGATTGCGTTCGTGATGGTTTTCTTTACGTTCTCGACGACGCAAGAGTATTACTCTATGCCGATCTATCCGGCGATGGCGTTGTTGATCGGTTCGGCGATCGCGATGGAGGATCGAGTGGTTCGCGCGGGCACGCGCGTGTTGACGGTGATTTGCGCGGTCGGCGCGATCGTTGCGGTCGGAATTCTGGTTGCGGTGAGGCATGTACCGACTCCCGGAGACATCTCGCAGGCGCTGACTTCCAATCCGGCAGCTTATAAGCTTTCGCTGGGGCATATGGAGGACCTCACGCTGAAGTCGTTTGCGTATCTGCGATTGCCGCTCGGGGTTGCTGCGCTAGCTCTCATGATCGGGGTGATTGGCACGCTGCGAACCAAGGCTAAAAATGTTTACCTTACTGTAGCGTTGATGATGGTGGTTTTCTTTCATGCAGCGCGACTGGCGATGGTGGACTTTGACCCATTTCTATCGTCGCGACCGCTGGTCACCGCTTTAGAAAAGTCGCCTCCGGGTGAGCTGATCGTCGACCATCACTATTACTGGTTCTCTTCGGTGTTTTTCTACACCAATCGAACGGCCCTTCTGCTGAACGGGCGGTTCTTCAACATGGTTTACGGTTCGTATGCGCCGGGCTCGGCGAACGTGTTTATCGACGACAGCCAGTTTCTGCCTTTGTGGAATAGCCCGAAACGCTACTACCTCTTCGTGAGCGAACGGACCATGGACCAAGTGACGTCACTGGTTCCGAAAGAGAACCTGAATATCGTCGATGTGAGCGGCGGAAAAACACTCTTTACGAACCACCCGATTCCTCTGAAATAGCGGTGTCCCGGCGCAAAACCGAGCGTTAGCCCGGTGTCACCGCGCTATCACGCGAACCTTAACCTAACCTTAAGAAATTGATATAGTCAAAGCAATGAGCAAGATGACAATCAAATGACAAGTTGCTGACAACTTCGTCATTTGATTGACCCCATTTCGTCACAATAGGAGCTTTCATGAGTGACACCGCAACCGGGGTCTTGGTATCCCTGGGGCAGAAAAACAGTGGGGAATCGGACTATCGATTCCTGGCAACCCTTGAGGAACTGAAAAGTGCCGGCCAGCTCACACGCTGGGTCGGCGACCACGACATCCTGCTTTACGAGTACGAGGGAGAGATCAAGGCCCTCAGCAATGTGTGCCGCCATTTTGGCGGTCCCGTCGGCTATCACAAGCACAAGGACGGCGTCTTTACATGCCTGTGGCACAACTGGACGTTCTCCTGCAAAGACGGCTCCTGCACCTCGCATCCCGCTTATCCGCTTCGCCAATACGCGCTCAAGATTGAGGGCGACAAAATCTACGTTGACCTATTGGGGTAATCGCTGCTATGAATCCTCCCAAAACTCATTTGTTGACTGCCCAATTTCGGGCTGAAATGGACTGCCCGAAAGAAGTCGTGATGTGGAACTACTACGATCACGAGCACCTGGTCGGGACCCACTACAAGTACTACAACGCCGCACGTGTGCTGGCGGAGCGCGATGACTGGTCGCTGGTGATGCGCAGCAAGAAGATGCCTCTGGTGCCGTTTTATGGCGCGGGTATCGGCTTCCAGTACATGGACGGCAACACCATGAAGAGCTTTCACCAGGAGATGGGACAGGTTCTGGAGATGGAGGCGTTCTTCGAGGACATGCCCGGTGACCGATGCTCGGTCACCGTCACTTATCGCATCTATGCTCATCCGGTCTTTAAGGTCTTCGATTCGTTCTTCAAGAAGCTCTTCAAGAAATGGTTCTGGGCGACCTGGGAAGAAGACGCGCCGATGCGGCTGCGCCGGTGGAAGGTCCACCAGCTTGGCTTCAAGGATTTCAGCGGGATTGAGTACATCAACAGGAAGACTCCTCGCCCTGAAAAGATCGAGCCAGGGCAGTATGAGTTCATTCCTCCGGTGAGGAAGTCGTCTCCAATCCGCACGGTGGAGGGCATTCAAAGGCCGTTTGAGACCAGCAACGAGCTGGGGTATGCAGACAGCTAGCGGGTTTGGTGCGCCGTTTTCCACAGACGGAGACGGCCACCACGATTCCTCGTTTGTTCCAAGTGAGCGGTGATCCGCGCAGGGCGCTCAATGGCCGCGCTACCAAGGCGCGTGATTGCAGGGTTCTGCGCCCCGCAAACTGCTTAACTTCCCAAAGATAATCGCTCCAAATCGTTGGCCCTGCGACGGTTCTCGGCGAACATTCGTCGCTACAATAGTTAATGGAAAGGTTTGGAGGAAGCATGAAGATTGTTGTACTCGGGGGCGATGGCTACTGCGGTTGGGCGACCGCTCTTTACATGGCCCAAAAAGGTCACGAGGTGACCATCGTTGATAATTTTGTTCGCCGCCAATGGGACCATGAGCTGGGCGTACAGACACTGACGCCGATTCGGCCCCTGGCGGAACGGCTGCGGGCCTGGTATCAGTTGACCGGACAGCCGATCGGCCTGCGCGTCGGCGACATTTGCGAGTACGATTTCTGCGCTTCCCTGATAAGGGACCTGCAGCCGGATGCGGTGGTGCACTTTGCCGAGCAGCGCTCCGCGCCGTATTCGATGATTGACAACAAACACGCCGTGCTCACCCAGGTGAATAACGTGGTCGGCACGCTGAACCTGCTGTTCGCGGTGCGCGAGGTCAAGCCTGACACGCACATCGTGAAGCTTGGCACGATGGGCGAATATGGGACTCCCAATATCGACATCGAAGAGGGCTTCATCGAGATCGAGCACAACGGCCGCAAAGATACTCTGCCGTTCCCCAAGCAGCCCGGCTCGTTTTATCACCTGTCGAAGGTGCATGACAGCCACAACATCATGTTTGCCTGCAGGATTTGGGGAATCCGCGCGACCGATCTGAACCAGGGCGTCGTCTACGGGACGGTCACCGATGAAGTTCTGCTGGACGAGGCGCTGATCAACCGTTTCGATTATGACGAAGTCTTCGGCACGGTGCTCAACCGCTTCTGCGCGCAGGCGGCCATTGGCATGCCATTGTCGGTCTATGGCAAAGGCGGGCAAACGCGCGGCTTCCTGGATATTCGCGACACCGTCCGCTGTATCGAGCTCGCCTGTTTGCATCCGGCCAAGCCGGGTGAGTTCCGGGTCTTCAATCAGTTCACGGAGCAATTCTCGGTATTGGAACTGGCTGAGATGGTGAAATCGGTGGCCGGTCAGATGAACGTCAAGGTCGAGATCGATCACGTTCCCGACCCTCGCGTTGAGCTCGAGACCCATTACTTCAACGCGAAGCATTCCAAGCTGGTAGACCTGGGCTTGGAGCCGCATCTGCTTTCCGGTTCGCTGGTTGATTCGCTGATCAATATTGCGGTCCGCTATCGTGACCGGATCGACCCGTCGGTCTTCGCGCCTCAGGTCAACTGGCGCTCGGCGAAGAGCGAGCGCCGCACCGCGCCGGAACCTGTCTTATCGAACGAGGGCCGCTAGCGGTCTAACAAGGGCAGTGCACAGCGAAGCTGCGGTCCCACATCGGGCCGCAGCTTTGCTTTTGTAGCCGACTCGCATGATCCGCTTCGATGCGTGGCCTTGCGCATCCCAGCATCCCGAGCCTATATCCCAGAGAAGCGAATTCGCCGGCCGCGAGTGTCAGATCCGAGTGCGGTTGATGCCGTTCCTGGCGTCAAAGTCGGTCCGCGCAGAATTGGGTCGAGCGGGACTCGTACATGCGCCCGCCTTCCAGCGGGCTCTTGGAGGCGAAACGGGGAGGGTGCGGGATGTGCGAAGTGCGGAAGATTACTGAAACAACGAGGATTGATCTTGGCTGAAATTACTGAGTGATTCTGAGACGCCTCTATTCTGCGAAAACCCTACACCGCAGGCACCGCAAAAATCTTCAAATTGAGCAGAAATTGAGAAGATGCCACATTCTTTCTAAAACGCCTAGAATTGTCGGCGATGCAGGTCTTTGGTCAATATGCGATTTCGTCGAACCCTCCAGAGGTACGGCAGGGTGGAAGACTCGTGAGACTATCGCCGAAACAATTCGGCGCCCTCGCCCTGCTCGTCAAAGCACAGGGTCGGACGATCCGGAAAGATACCTTTTTCAGGCGGGTCTGGCTGGGCAGAATGGTGGAAGAGTCCAACCTGAGCCAGACGGTGTTTCTCATTCGCAGAGCTTTAGGAAAGCTTCCGGATGGGACGGACTACATCGAAACGATCCCCGGACAGGGGTATCGACTCGCCGCAGGAGCCCTTCCGGCGAGTTGTCAGGTGAAGTCCAGACTGGATGCACCCAGCCAGGTTGAGGCGTCACGGTTAACTAACCCGGCCAACGACTCCCATTTTCGCCTGCTGCTCGACTCCATCGAGGACTATGCGATCTACCTGCTGGACCCTACCGGCCGGGTGCTCACCTGGAATCGGGGTGCGGAATCAAATAAGGGCTACAAGAGCGACGAAGTCCTCGGACAACACTATTCCTTGTTTTTCGTGCCCGAAGATGTAGAGTCTCGAGTTCCGGACCGGGAACTCGCAATCGCGGCCACAAACGGTCGCTGCTGCGGAGAAGGTTGGCAGATGCGCAAGAGCGGCGAGCGGTTCTGGGCCAGTTTCGCGCTCACCGCGGTACGTAGCGAAGGCGGAAAACTACTCGGCTATGCCAAGGTCGTTCGCGACATCAGCGACCGCAAACGTCATGAGGACGCTCTGCTTCGTTTGGAGGCAGGGCTGCGGCGGGAGCGCGACAGATTACGCGCGGTGGCCAATAGCAGTATGGATGCGGTTTACATTTGCGAAGCGGTCCGCGATCGCAAGGGCGATATCGAGGACTTTGTCTTTACTTACTTGAATGACAATGTGGAGAGTATGGTTAAGATCCCGCGCGAGCAGTTGTTAGGGGGCAAGATGTGCGAATTGTTCCCCCTCAATCGTTCGACAGGTTTGTTTGAGGCCTACAAGCAAGTCGTGGTCACAGGAAAGCAGTTCGTGACAGCAGTATCGGCCCAGGACGTTAACCTCAAGATCGAGTGGGCCAGAGTAAAGGTCGTTCGGGTGGAAGACGGCGTTGCGATCACCGTCGCCGACATCTCGGCGCTTAAGCGCGCCGAGGCTCGGCTTGCTCAGTTGACCATTTAAGAAGCCCGGTTAACTAAAGCAACATCGATCAAACCTTCGCGTTCAAGGGAATGAGAGGCTCCGATGCGAACGTCGACGCAAAAGAAGGGACTCTTCGCAATCCTCCTGCTCTTCGGCGGAATCCGCGCGCTTGCGGCGGATCCAGTCGAGGATGCTGTTCAGAATCTTTCCGCAGTGAAGGTCTTCGCCTTGGGCGGCGTAGGATTTGCGGGAAGAACCTCGACGGGCGAGATCAATCTCCGGGTTTTGATTTCGCAGCCGGACGCGGTTGCGTTCCCAGCGTTAGAGCGGCTGTACGCGACGGCTAATCCGGAGGGACGGGCCTATGCACTTGCCGGATTGAAGAAGCGGAATCCGGACAGGTTCAGGGAGATTCTCGCCGACGCGGAAGGTTCGACGGAGAGCGTGGTGGTCATGCTTGGTTGCATCCGATCAACCACGCCTCTGGGCATAATTGCAAGCCAGATCGACAGGGGAGATTTTTCTCGCTGGCTGGACGCAGGGACCACGGTACGAACGTCCGTAGTTCCCTAAGGCACCGGCTGAGCTTTGGCGTCGGCAATGGGTTCGTTCGCTGTGGGAACCAGCTCTCCATAGCGAATCACGTAATCGTGGCCGCGCCAGCGGATGGACTTCCGTGAAAAGCTGATGAGCCAGATGAGCGTAGCCATGGCGTCCCAGAGCGGAACGAGGGCCAGTTTTCTCCATACACCCTGCTGCTTCAGACCCCACGAGCCAATGAGTAGTGTGAGCAGGGAACGGACGACCAGGTACCCGCCCAGATAGGCCCAGGCAATTTGCGGGGTCGGCAACAGCGCCACGGCGAGCAGCGCCCATGGCAGGCCCAGGGTGAAGATCAGGCCCATGTGTCCCCAGGGACGCATGTGGCGCATCACGGTGATCCAGCGCAGCCGCTTGTAGAAGAGCTCCTTGAGCGACTGATAGTCGGGCACCGTCGAGATCGCATAGGGCAGAAGCACAACCTCGCAGCCCTGCTCGGCGATGAGCCGGCCGACGAGAAGATCGTCCGCGGGGCGGTTCTCGATGGCTTCGTAACCGCCAAAGGCGCGCAGGCGGGAGCGGGTGGTGACGATTGTTGGCCCGAGCGCGAATTTAACCCCGTCGAGCTGCCGGGCGACCAGGATTCCGGGGTAAAAATCCGACAACATGCCGACATCCTGCAGGCGCTGCACCCAGCTGGTTTCTTCGGTCGGAACGTAGAAGCAGGTGACCGCGCCAACGTTGGGATCGGCCATCGGCGCGATCAGCCGGCGGAGATAGTTCGGTTCGACGCGCACGTCGCTGTCGCTGATGACGAGGTGTTCATATGCCGCCTCCTGGGTCATCCGTGCGAGTTTCGCTACTTTATCGTTGGTGGCAATGCGGCCGGAGCCGATCACGATCCGGATGTTGGTGTCGGGAAAGTCGCGGATGAGCCGCTGCAGGACGGGCAGGACGGGGTCGGTATCGTCGCCGACGCAGAAGATGATTTCGTATTCGGGATAGTCCTGGCGGCAGAAGCTGGCGTAGTTCTCGTAGGCGTCAGGGTCGAGTCCGCGCACCGGCTTAAGGTTGCTGATCGGCGGCTCAAAGCTGCCGCGCTCGCCTGACTTCTTACGAGCGCCCAGAAAAAAGAGAAAAGAGCTTACCAGGGCCAGGGCGTAATAGATGAAAGGAATGGCGGCAATCCCTAGCATCAAGTGTCGGGTTAAGTCGATCATCATCTGGAAGGCAATTCCCGGCCCACAAAAGACTGGATTAGCTAGTGTATCGCAAACGCAGGATCGAACAGCAGGCCCGGCGTCCGCGCGTGCCAGGCTAAGAGGAGGCCGAGCGGAGGAAGTTATCGCCGGTCAATCGTCGGTGAGCCCCTGGAAAAGCGAATGGTCCGCGCCAACCTCATGTAATCCGCGAGCCGCGACCAGCAGGTAGCGCTCCTGCCCGGAGGAAGGTTCCCAGAGAGGCTTTGCCTTGTCGAGGAGGCCCGCCTGAGTGGTGTGCTTGCGAAAAGCCTCGAATTTCTTGTCGGCATCTGCGCCCAGCTCTAAAGTCAGCGAATAAGGAGTCAGGCAGGTATGAGCCTTCTCCTCTTCGTCACGGACCATCAGGAAGGGTGTCGCCGAGTAGTAGAGCTTTTGCGGCCAGTAAGGCTTCATCCCGCGGTCGATTTGCTCGGGAAACGCAGAGCGGCGTCCGGCCCAGTGAAAGGCGGCGGTGGCAGCAAGGCATACGACAGTGTGGTCGCGGTGGAGATTGACGCCGCCCTCGCCGCCGAAGGTGAGCACTACATGCGGCCGCCATTGACGGATGCGCTCGACCAGAACGGAGATAAGCTCGGTGGGGTCGTGGTGGTGGAGCTTGCCGTCAGGGAAGTGCAGCACTTCGCCACGGCTGACGCCGAGGACCTCTCCGGCAGCGGCAAACTCGCTGCGCCGCAGTTCGGCGAGCTCCGTACCGGTTGCCGCTCCTCCGCGGTGGGAGGCGGCTTGCCCCTCGGTCAGGCAGATGACGGTGGTCTCCGCGCCGGCCGCATGGGCCATCAGCAGTGCTCCGCCGAAGGCCCCGCACTCATCGTCGGGGTGAGCGGTGATGCACATCAGCCGGTATGCCATTCGGGTTCTCCTGAGGCCAAAGAATACACGAAGGATCAAACGGCCTGACGCATCGGAACCGATCTGCAAGACGCGCTTCTACTGGCCACGCCAGATAAAGCGAAGGGCCGTCAATTTCGGGGAGACCGAGGCGATCTTGGTGTCGATGAATCCGCGATGGCGAAGGGCTTCCCGCACTGAGGTTTCGCCGAAGCCGTTGACGCCTCCCTTGGGATAGACGATCCAAATGGGAGCAAGGTCGGACGGGCGTTTTGGAAGTCGTGCGAGGGCGAGGTCCAGTTCGAGAGGGGTAGTCACCGAGGCAACGATCAAGTTGGCGGCCTTGCCGTCGGTCGCTGCGGCCTCTGCGACGGCGGTCACAAGTTCTTCGCTGTCGATCTCGCCAAGCAGTTTCAGTCGCGAGGCGGACGAGATGCCTAGCTTGCTGGCCAGGCTGGGCGGAGGTTTAGCAATGGCTTTGGCCCATCGTTGCGCGAGCGTCGAGCCGAGGGAGAATGAGACCGCCTCACCATCCACCTTGAACCGAAGTTCTTCATTCTCGACGGCGACGTCCCTGAGGTTTGCAAGTGGCACGCGGCGGCGAAAGGCTCCGCGAACGATCAGCTCGCGAGTCTCAAGGAGCACTTTGCAGAGACCGGCCTCTTGCGCCCATCGGCATTGGACTGTTGCTTCGCGGCCCATAGTTTGGCTCCGATCAGGTGGGGGTCTTCAACAGCAGATAGCTTCCGACCAGGCCGAACAAGACATCCGGCGACCACGCTGCGAGAATCGCCGGCAGCATATTCACATTGCCCATCGCCTGGAAGATGGCCGCTGTGACCCAGTAGGCGACAGCGAGGCCAATAGCCGCGGCGATGCCGGTGAGGGATCCGCGCCGGCCCATTGAAAGGGCAAACGGAATCGCGAGCACGGCCATCACCAGCGTGATGAGCGGATAGGCGAGCTTTACATTGAGCTGCACGCGCAAGGGCATGGTGTCGAAGCCGCTCTGGCTAAGATCGCGGATGTATCGGCTCAGCTGGGTAAAGCTCATCTCCTGGGATTGCAGGCTTTCTTTCTTGAAGTATTGCGGCCGCTCAGGAATCTCGGGGAAAGTACGCACGCTGAAGGGCTGATAGTCCTTGACCGCATCGCCTGCGAATGTTCTTACCCAGCCGTTCTCGAATATCCATTGCCCGACCTCCGGCTCCCAATGCGCGCTGGCCGCGAAAATGCGCCGCGAGAGAGTAAATGTTGCCGGATCGATCTCAAAGATCGTTACATTGGCGAAGCGGTCATTTACCGGATCGAAGAATTGGTAGTAGAAGATCCGGTCTGGCTTGCCGGCTTGCTGGCTGCCGAACATCCACTTCTGGTCGGGCCGGAAAAACGTTTGCGCCGGCTTGCCTTTGATCACGCTGCGCAGCGCCTCCTGGCGGCGGTTTGCGGTGGGCACGTAGGTTTCGTCGAAGGCGAAGAGCGAGGCTGCCACGATCAATGCGATCACGAGCACCGGCAGTGCGACACGATAGAGGCTGATGCCGGTGGCCTTCATCGCGGTGAGCTCGTTGTTGCGCTGCAATGCGCCAAAAGTGACCAGCACGGCAAGCAAGACGCTCAGGGGCGTGATGGTATAGATCATGCTCGGTGTGAGATTGACGAGATAGTCGCCGACGGTGATGAACGGAGTCTTGTTGCGGATGATGTCGCCGATCAGTTCGAAGAAGGTGAAGACCAGCAGCAGCATGACGAAGGTGACCAGAACGAGGCCAAGGGTGGTAAGGAATTCGCGCAGGATATAGTCGTCGAGGATGAGCGGGAACCTTCCCCGTGCATGGCGCCGGCCGGGTTCGATTCCCCGGAGCGGCTTTGGAGGAGCTTCCAGCCTGGGCAAGCGGGCTTTCAGCCAGCCTGCAGCGACTCCCAGGAACGCCAGAGCCGTGCTGCCAGTCGCCATCTGTCGAAGGAGCACGATGCCGCCGACGCCAAACACGACGTTGGCTAGCCAGACGCCCGCAAATGGCGGGACCTTGCCCTGGCGGGCCAGGGCCACGCCAATGATCGAGAGGAAGTAGTAGATAAAGACGAGCAGGATGGCGAGGACGAATCCGGCGCTTTTGCCGCCGCGCCGGGTGGCCATGCCCAACGGCACCCCGACCAGCATCAACACCAGGCAGGCCGCCGGATAGGAAAGACGCTTGTTGAGCTCGATGAGCGCGGCTTTGCCGTCGGGGGTGTTGGCCGCCGCCCCCCGGCTTCGCTTGAGGAGTTCGCTGCTCGCGACAGCCAGGATTGGCGCATCGCTGCGGCCGAGGTGGGTTTCGTCTTTGTCGCTTAGCGGCAGGGGCAGGTCGGTGGCAACGAAGGTCGAGACCGTGTACTGGTTGGGCTGAGCAGCGTCCGTCTCATGCTCGACGCCGTCGCGCAGCCTCATGCGGAGGACGGAGTCCCGGTCATTGACGACCGTCGCCTGCCCGGCGCTGATAATGCGCAGCGAGCCCGGGTCGCTCAGGTCGGCGAGGAAGATATTGCGCCAGTTGGCCACACCCGTGCCGGCTTTCACCTCTTCAACATAGAGAACATAGTCTTTGAAGTCCTCATAGAAGACGCGGGGCTGGATCTCGTAGGAGGCTTGCTGGGTCGCGAGCGAATCTCTCATGCGGATCAATGCTGCCGACGCCGCGGGTGCGCAATAGAGCGAGTTCGCCAAGCCGGCAATCATGCCCAGAACGGCAATGATGCCCCCGATCCGCACAAAACTTAGCACCCCGATGCCGGAGGCCCGCATGGCGGTGATCTCGCTGTCGGCGGCGAGACGGCTCAGTCCGAGCAAGATGCCCACCAGCACCGCCATCGGAATCGTGACGACGAGGGTGTTGGGAAGCATGAACAAAAATATCTTCAGCACACTCACCAGCGAAGAACTGTTATGGACTACCAGGGCCAGGATTCTGCCGAGGTCGCGCATGTACAGAATGAAGGTGAAGAGCACGCCGCCCAGCAGCGCGTGGGAGACAATCTCCTGCAGAACATAGCGAGTCAGAATGCGCATGGGCGAGACCGTCTTCAGTTTACAACCGCTGTGGATGGGGGAGCAGCGAGTGGCAGCAAATGGTCGCGTGAGATTCTCTTAACCTGCGCACAACTATGAGCAGCGCGGGCGGCGCACGAATTGCTGGCAATGAGTGGGCAAACTCGCCTGGATCGGAGGCGTATATGCATTCAGCGATCGCTTTGACCGCTCCGGTCGCCACGAAAGAAGATTGTCTGGCTCTGCTGGCAGTGGAACCGAGCCATCGGCGGGCACTCCATCAACTTGGAGACCTCCTCTTTGCCGAGGGAGAGATGAGAGAGGCGCACGGGGCCTACGTGCGGGCGGTCAACTCCTATCCGGACGACCCAATAGGCCTTGTGAGCCTGGCCCGGCTGCTGATTGAAGCAAGGGACCTGGAGAGGGCGCGCGAGCATCTGCAGCATGCGCTCGCAATCGATCCGCAGTGCCGAGCGGCACATGCGGCGTTATCGTTTGTCGTGGCCGGCTTAGGGGACCAGGCGCAGGCGAAGATCCACCAGCGCGTCGTCTTTCAGGGGCGGTGCGTGGTGCCAGGCCAATATCGAGGCCAGCAGCCGCCGGTGACGGTGTTGAAGCTAATCTCGATCAGCGGCGGCAATCTGCGCACCGAGGGGCTGCTCAGCGACCGTGTCTTTCAGACTCACCTGGTGGCGGCGGAGTTCTTCGACTCGACTACCGTCTTGCCGCCACACCAGCTCATCGTGAATGCGATCGGCGACGCGGATGTTGCGGGAGTAGCGCTCGAGGGGGCGTGCATGCTGCTCGATCGCACCACTGCCCCGGTGATTAATCCGCCTGCTGCGGTCGCGACGACCAGGCGGCTTGCAATTGCACAAAGGCTCGCCGGTCTTCCTGGGGTGGTGACGCCAAAGATTGCGCGACGGTCGAGGGAGTCGCTAGCCTCGGCGAACGCGGCGGATCGGCTGATTGGTGAGGGCTTCCGGTTTCCTCTGCTGTTTCGCACTCCGGGATTTCATGGCGGCGAGCATTTTCTCAAGGTCAAGGCTTCGGGCGACCTTGCCGCGGTAATGGCGGAACTGCCGGGGAGCGACCTGTATGTCATTGAGTTTCTCAACGCGCGCAGCGTCGATGGGAAGATTCGAAAATACCGGGCGATGATGATCGATGGGGAGCTGTATCCGCTGCACGCTGCGATTGCCGATTGCCCGAGTGACGATCCTGCGAGTCAGGATCACTGGAATATCCATTATTTCAGCGCCGATATGGAGAGGCGCCCGGAGCACCGCGCCGAGGATGCCGCTTTTCTCTCCGACATGCCCGACGTGCTTGGCCACCGCGCAATGACCGCGCTTCGGACGATTCAAAAGACGCTCGGCCTCGACTATGGCGGCATCGACTTCGGGTTGAGCGAGACGGGCGATGTTCTGGTCTTTGAGGCGAATGCGACGATGGCGATCTTTCCGCCGAACGAGGATCCGCGCTGGGACTACCGCCGGCCGGCGGTAGAGCAGGTGTTGAGGGCGGTGCGGAATATGCTCATCGATCGCGCTGCTCTTGGACGGCGGTTGGCAGCAGGCAAAGAGGTCTCGCGCATCGCGACCGCTTAGCGCGCGTGACGGTAGACGAGATCGAGCAGTTCATCGTACATCGCATCGGCCGAAGGCGAGCCTTTGCGAATGGCGTCGGCGGCGCAGTGTTGGAGATGATTACGCAGGAGTTGGCGGCTGGCGCCGCGCAGAGCTTCCTGTACTGAAGAAATCTGCAGCAGGATATCGGCGCAATAGCGTTCCGACTCGACCATATTTTGCAGGCCGCGCACCTGCCCTTCGATGCGCGCGAGGCGCTTGAGCACGGTGGCCTTGATTGCTGGATCGACTCCGGCGGCTTTGCGTCCGGTATCACAGGCGCAGGTGGCATGGATGGGCGATTTGGGTTGCGTTTTGGCAGTTCTCATCCGGCTTGAAACCTCCGCAGGCGAAGACTATTTCCGAGCACGCTGATCGAGCTAAGAGCCATGGCGGCGCTGGCGATCGCCGGGCTGAGCAGAATTCCAAAGAGCGGATAAAGAGCACCGGCGGCAATAGGGATGCCGAGCATGTTATATCCCACCGCCCAGCCGAGGTTGGCGCGCATGGTCTGTCGCGTGGCCCTTGCCAGGTCGATGGCGGCGACGATCGAGAGCGGCTCGCCGCGCATCAACACCGCGTCCCCGGCCTCGCGGGCAAGGTCCGTGCCGGTGCCCATCGCGATTCCGGCATCGGCCTGGGCGAGCGCGGCGGCATCGTTGATGCCGTCGCCCACCATGAGCACGTTGCGACCCTCGGAGCGCAAGGCGCGAATGCGCGCGAGCTTGTCTTCTGGAAGGAGTCCGGATTGGAAATCCTCGATGCCGGTTTGCTGTGCGACCGCGCTGGCAGCGGAGGAAGAGTCTCCGGTGAGCATGAGAGTCCGCAGACCGCGTTTTTCCATGAGAGCGACGGCCTCTCCAGCTCCAGCGCGGATTTGGTCCTGGGCTATGAAATAGCCGCAATAGACGCCGTCGATGGCGATGAGGAGAATGCTACCGTTGGCGTGTTGGCGAGCAGCGGCGGGAGCGACGATGCCGAGTTCTTCAAAGAGGGCGGCGTTGCCCGCTGCGACTCGATGGCCGCTCACTATTCCGGTGACGCCTTTGCCGGGAAGGGCGCGAACCTCGGTAGCGTCGCGAAGCGTGAGGCCTGAGCGGGAGGCATATTCGAGAACGGCTCTGGCCAGCGGATGCTCCGATCGCTGTTCGAGTGAAGCTGCCATGAGCAGCAGCTCTTCTTCGGTTGTTCCTGGCGCTGGATTTACGCTGGCGATTTGTGGCTTGCCTTCGGTGAGGGTGCCGGTCTTATCGAGCACGACAGTGTCGACATGGGCCAGCCGTTCGAGCGCTTCGCCGCTCTTGAAGAGGATGCCAAGCTGGGCGCCGCGCCCGATGGCGACGGTAAGCGCGGCGGGCACGGCAAGTCCCATGGCGCAAGGGCAGGCGATAACCAGAACGGTCACCGCGGCGGCAAAGGCGAAGCTGAAATTGCCGTGATCGAATGTCAGCCAGGCGAGGAACGTAAGCAGCGCGAGCCCCAGTACGATGGGGACGAAGATTGCACTGGCTTTGTCCGCCAGCTGCTGCGTTGGGGCGCGCGAGGCTTGCGCCTCCTGCATGAGGCGCAGCATCTGGCTGAGAACACTGTCGGCGCCGACCGAGGTCGCGCGATATTCCAGCGCGCCGTCGTAGTTGAGCGAGCCGCCGACGAGGCGGTCGCCGGATTTGCGGGGAACGGGAACCGACTCGCCGGTGAGCAGCGACTCATCCACGCTGCTGGTACCTGATACGACGATGCCATCCACGGGAACTCGCTCCCCGGGACGCAGAATTACAGTGTCCTCGGATTGGACCGAGGCGAGCAGAACCTCGATCTCGCGGCCGTTCTGGATCACGCGCGCCGTTTGCGGCTGCAACTGGAGAAATGCCTTTAGGGCGCCCTGGGTGCGCTCTTTTGCGCGTGCCTCAAGCCACCGCCCCAGCAGAAGGAAGGCAAGGATGAAGAGGACGGACTCATAGTAAACGTCGGCGCGTATGCCCCGCGCAAGAAAGGTCTTCGGAACGAGGGTAGCGATGGTGGAATAAGCTAATGCGGCGATGGTCCCAAGCGCGACCAGAGTGTTCATATTGGTCGTGCGGTGAAGCAGTGCTCTCCAGGCGGGCCGATAGACCTCGTTGCGGGCTAGCCACATTCCGATCAGGGTCAGAAGCAGCAGAGCAAACTCGATGGTCTGGCGCGGAAGATTGTAGAGGCCCGGAGCGAGTTTCATGGGTAGCCACGAGAGAATGCCCGCGTGATCTCCCATGCTTTGCATCAAGGGCATCGACAAAAGCATCGCAGCGGTCGCCAGGGCCAAAGAGACCAGGGCGCTGGTGCGAATCTGGGCGGGATCGGAGTCCGGATGATGGTGCCCGCCGGACTGGTCCTCATCATTGCCTGCGGAATCTGTGCCGGAGGGCAGGGAAGACTCGTATCCGGAATTCTTTACGGCTTCGACGAGGCTCTGCGGGCTCGTACGCTGCGGATCGAAGGCCACGCGCGCAGTGTGAGTCATCAGATTCACTTCCGCCCCATCGACGCCCTGTGTCTGGCGCAGGGCGCGTTCCACGTGCGACTGGCAGGCAGCGCACGACATTCCGATCACCGGAATCGTGATCGTCGCCAGTTGCGGAGTCGTTTCGGGCTGGCTCGATTGAATCGATCGCGAATCGGCGGTCTGCATGGTCAGATCTCTTCTTTAGCTGCAAAACCGGCCTTGCCCAATTCGGCCGTCAGGGCCTGGACGCTGGCGCCACGGTCGAGCTTGACCCGAGCCGCGCCGAGCCGGACTTCTTCAACCTCGGCTCCGGGAACCGACTGCAAGGATTGAGTTACGCGGCGAATGCAAGCCCCGCAGTGCATCCCCTCGATGCGAAGAGTTACTTCTGACATACTGATACCCCCTACCCCTATTATAGAACAGGTGAGAAGATGGTGGGCGCTAATCGTGATTTTGTGTGCATGGCGCTCAAGAGGGCGCCGCATCGGGCAGAAACCGATATCCCACGCCGCGCACTGTCTGAAGGTAGACAGGGTCTGCGGGTTGGTCTTCGAGATAGCGGCGAAGGCGAACGATAAAATTGTCAATCGCACGCGTGTCTGTGTCTTCGCGAACGCGCCACACCTGTTCCAGCAGTTCTTTGCGCGAGACAATGCGGCCGCGGTTCTGCACCAGGTAGCGAAGCAGGTCACTCTCCATCAGGGTGAGATGGATGGTCTTCTCAGGAGTGATCAGCTCAAGATTGGAAAAATCGATCGTACGGCCTGCGAAGCGGAACGATGGTTCTTCCGGCGGCTCGCCGATGGCTTTTGGCACATCGGTGCGGCCATGCCACGTCATCCGGCGCAAGAGGTTCTTGAGCCGGGCCAGCAGAATGTTGAGATCGAAGGGTTTGGCGAGGTAGTCATCAGCGCCGGCGGTGAAGCCGCGCAGCACGTCTTCGGGACGGCCCCGCGCGGTGAGCATCAGTACCGGGATGTAGCGTTCATGCTCGCGCAGTTCCGAGAGCACCTGGAAGCCGTCTTTGCCGGGAAGCATCACATCGAGAAGCACGGCATCGAAATCTGAACCTGCCGCGGCGTCATCGAGCAACAATTCCAGCGCTGCATTTCCATCGCCGGCGATGCTGGCCCGATAGCCCTCGGCCTGCAAATTGAAGAGCAGTCCTTGGGCGAGGTGGGCCTCATCTTCCACGATGAGAATGTTGGCCGCTGGCGTCATGGCTTGTCGATCATACGACTTCACTGCGGGATGCAGCAGGCGCCAACACAGCTTGGGACTGAGACTTGCCGGCTAGGCGACGCGGTAGCTGCAGAATAATGGTGGATCCCTTGCCTTCGCCCGCGCTCTCGGCTCGTGCATCGCCTCCGTGTTGCCGCGCTATCGTTCGCACCAGAAAAAGCCCCAGGCCGGTACCCTTCACGCGAAGCATCGATATGTTCGGCACGCGGTAGAAGCGTCGAAAGACCCCCTTGAGATGTGCAGCTGGAATGCCGACGCCTTGGTCGGTCACGCGAACGACGACCCATGCATCACCCTCGGTCGCCAGCGTTACTTGGATTTTGACTTTATCCAGGGAGTACTTCACAGCGTTATCGAGTATGTTGAGCAGGGCCGATTGCAGGTCTTCGCGATCGCCGGAGACGATCAGTTCGTCATCAGGCGCAAGGCCGGCCGGGACGATCGCGATGGTCTCCGGGGCAAGGTTTTTGCGCTGACGCGTGATCTGAACCGACTCTTTCACGAGCTCGCGAAGGTCTACTTCTTCGCGCACCTGGTTCGTTCTTGCCCGCTGGCCAACCTCGCCCGCCTTGAGGATTTGTTCGATGGTGGCGAGCAAGCGGTCGCTGTCAGAGAGCATGATCGAATAAAACTCTTGACGCTGCTCTTCAGGCAGGCTGCGGCGCTGGAGGGTTTCAAGGTAGAGGCGTATGGAGGCGACCGGGGTTTTCAGCTCATGGGTAACGGCGTTGAGGAAGCTGTCGTGATGTTCGTTGCGGCGTACTTCGCGGACGAGGAAGATGGTGTTGAGAATCACGCCGGCGATGAGCAGGGCAAAGAACGGTATGCCCAAAACAAGCGGCACCAGTCTTCGCCAGTTGAGGATGATCCATCCGAACTGCAGCGTGGCCGCTACGGCGACCATGCACACGCCGAGCGTGATGAAAAGAGCGATCGCGCGGCGGCGGCGGATGTTGCGCATGGAAGATATTCCAGTCAACATTCAGTATATCGAGACAGGCTGCCGATTACGGGAAGTGGTTGGGACTCAGAGCCAGCCGAAGCGCTTGAGCATCCACAGCAGGCCACCGGTGATCACCAACATGACCACCAAGGCAATTGCCGACCCGTGTGCGTTTTCCTCGAGAGGAAGTCCTTTCAGGTTCATTCCGTAAAACCCCGAGATGACCAGGGCAGGCAGGGCAATTGTGCTCAGCACAGTCAGCACTTTCATCACCTGGTTGGTGCGGTTGGCAACGCTCGACAGATAGACATCCAGGGTGTTGTTGAGCAGGTCGCGCATGGTATCGACGGTGTCCGCGAGGCGCAGGAGGTGATCGTAGACGTCGCGGAAGAAGAGATACAGGTCCGCGTCAATCAGATTCCCGGAGTCGCGCTGCAAGTGCATGCCAACATCGCGGGTGGCGACAATGATTCGACGGAGGTCGATCAGCTGTCGTTTGTATTCAAAGATCTTCTGCAATACTTTTGGGCTGGGGTTGTCGAGGACGTTGTCCTCGATCAGATCGACGCGATCGTCGAGATGATCGATGGTGCTGAAGTAGGCGTCGACGATCGTATCGAGGATCAGATAAAGAAGTTTTGCCGGGGCGGTATCGGAACCGGATCGCCACGCGCGTTCCATCGCCTCGCGCACTGGAGGGCACTCGAGATCGGCGATGGTGATGCAGAAGTCGCGCGCGACAAAGGCATGCATTGGCGATTCAGCGATTTCGCCATCGACAATATGCAGAGGCTTCAGGGTCACGAAGAGATATTCCGGCATCAGATCGGCCTTGATCCGGCCTTCGTGACTGCGGCATTCCTCGATGTGCACGGGATGCAGCTTATACTGCTCGGCCAGCTTGTCTAACTCCGAGGTGTCCTTGCTTTCCAGCTGGTACCAAGCCAAGCTTTCCTCCCTAAACGGGGTCGAGTAGCTGCGGACTATTGTTTTACCAGGTCGCCGCTTTCGTTCCGTATTTCGATCGGGCCCAGGTTCAACTGCTGAAGTCCGGTCTCGATTTTGGCGCGATCGCCGACTGCCACAACGATCAGATTATCGGGATGAACGTATTCAATCGCGGTCTTCTCGACCGCATCTGGCGTCAGTTGCAGATATTGCGAGGGCAAGGTTTGGTAGTAGTTCGTTGGCAAGTTGTAAACGAATATGTCGGCCAACAGCCTTGCAGTTTCGTGGACGGTCTCGAACTGGCCGGGTAGAGAATGGAGCTCGCTGTCCTCGGCAAGCTTTAGTTCGGCGGGCGTGGGCGGGTCGGTGCGCATGCGATTGAGCTCGCTGAAGAGTTCCTTTGCGGCCGGTGCGGTGACGTCGGTGCGCACCTGGGCCCCGCTATAAAAGACTCCTCCATCGCGGTAGAAGCCGAACTGGGAGAATGCTCCGTACGTGTACCCGTTCTTTTCGCGCAGATTCATGTTGATGCGGCTGGAGAAGAGTCCTCCGAGCACGCTGTTCATCACGTCGACGGCCGCATATTCCGGAGTCGAGCGCGGCACGCCTTCGCCGAAGGCCAGGAGGGCGGTTTGGGGCGCTCCCGGTTTGTCGACAATCACGACTTTGCGGGCCGGAGGCGCAGGCATCGGAGGCAAGGAAGCGCTGGGAATGGCTCCAGAAGCGCTCCAGCCGCCGAAGTACTCTTCGCCGAGCTTGCGGGCCTCGGCCTCATCGATGTCGCCGACGAGGAACAGAGCGGCATTGGCGGGCGCATAGTGGCTTGACCAGAAGGCCGCGAGTTGGTCGCGGGTGATCGCCTTGACCGAAGCGGTCGTGCCGATGTCGCGGTAGCCGTAGGGGTAGTCTCCGAACAGAACTTTTGCGCCGACCCGCAGCGCGGCGGCGAAAGGCTGGTCGCCCTCCTGCAGGATCGAGGTCAGCCGTTGGGCGCGAATACGCTCGACCTCTTCCGGCTTAAAAGCCGGGTGGAGGGTTACGTCCGAGATCAGGTCGAAGGCTGCGTCGGTATTGTTGCTGAGAACATCGATGGCGGTGGCGGAACCATCCATTCCGGTGCCGGAGGTCAGCGTCGCGCCGATGCTGGCGACATCGTCAGCGAGAAGAGTCGACGATCGTTTCGTCGTGCCCTCGGTCAACATACGCGAAGTGAAAGCGGCCAATCCAGGTTGCCCCGCGGGATTCGCCGCACTGCCGGCGAGGTCTACGAGGCGAGCGCTGAATACTGGCAGCGAGTGGTCTTCCAGCAGGTAGACCTTGGTGCCGTTGGCCAGAGCAAATGTGGTGGGCACGGGCAGATTGAGCTGCGGCTGTTTGCCGGGAGCAGGCGGCGTCTTGCGCCAATCCTGCTGCGCCTCGAACTCCGGTTTATAGGGATTGACGATCTTTACATTCGCGTCTGTGTCTGCGGGGCTGCGCGGAACGTCTTCGGTAACTTTCTTGCCGGGGACGGTGATCACGACAACCCGCTGGTTGTTTCCAAATGTCTGCGCGCCGAGTTGCTTCACCGATGACACGGTCACTTGCTGGTAGCGGGCGATGTCTTTGGGCAGGTAGCCGGGGTCTCCGGTGTACTGGTTATACAGGTCGAGCATGTCGGCCACGCCGCCGAAGCCGCCCAGCCGCTGCAAGCCGGAGATCCTGTTGGTCAAGATGCCGTTGCGCGCCTGGTCGACTTCGGCCTGCGATGGGCCGTCGGTGCGCAGAGCGTCGATCTCCTTGTCGATTGCGGCTTCCAGGGTCTCGGGCTTCACATCCGGGCGCGCCGTGACGTCGCATTGCGTGACGGAAGTCAACTTCAGGGCGTTGTTCTCACAATGGACAGACTGGGCAATCTGTTGTTCATAGACGAGTTTGCGGTAGAGCCGGCTGGATTTGCCTCCTCCCAGAATGTGGACGAAGACGTCGGCGGCAGCGTCGCCCGGTTGGAAGTACGACGGCGTCAGCCATGCCAGCGTAACCCGAGGCAACTGCACGGTGTCGGTGATGGTGACGCGGCGTTCTGACGTGATCGGAGGGGTCGTCACATGCACCGGTTCGACGGCCGGGCCTGTGGGAATCGGACCAAAATACTTCTCTAACAAAGCTTTGAGCTGAACGGGGTCAAAGTCGCCGGCAATCGCGATGCTGGCGTTGTTGGGAGTGTAGTAATGCTGGAAGAAGTCACGGACATCGTTGAGCCGCGCTGCCTCAACGTCGGCGTGACTACCTATGACGTCGGCGTGGTAGGGATGGCCAGCGGGGAAGAGCTGATGGTAAACCTCTTCGTCGGCGAGGTCGTAAGGGAAGCCCTCGTCCTGGCGAAGCTCATTGCGGACGACGTCGCGCTGGTTGGTCAGTTTGGCGCGGTCAAGGGTTTCGAGCAGAAAACCCATGCGATCGCTCTCCAGCCATAAGCCAAGCTCGAGCTGGTTGCTGGGCAGCGTTTCAAAATAGTTTGTTCGATCAAAGTCGGTTGTGCCGTTAATGTCGGTCGCGCCCGCGCCCTCGAGATATTTGAAGTGGGCTTTCTCGCCGACATGCTCTGAGCCCTCAAACATCATGTGCTCGAAGAGGTGAGCGAAACCGGTGCGCCCAGCTTTTTCATTCACCGGACCGACGTGATACCAGAGGTCGACGGCTACCAGCGGCAGGCGATGGTTTTCATAAGTAAGGACTTCCAGGCCGTTCGCCAACTTGTATTTCTCATACTTGATGACGGGGATCTTCAGAGGTTTGCTGGGAGGCAAACCGGAAGCGAAAGCAGCGGTAAGGCCAAGGGAAAGAAGAACGGCGGACGCGAGTCCGCTGAAGGGTAACAATTTCCTCATGGAAACAACTCCTCTACAGCATTGAGGTTGGCAGATGCGCCGGACAATCGAATGATACAACGCGGCCGCCGAAACCCTGGCGGGGCCAGCTTTCTGTGCACAGGAAGCTGGTTCGGGCATTGCGTGACTTTCGCCGGCGGGCAGGTTGAAATTCTGCTCGGCTCGAACGGGGCGCGTCCGCCCGTCGCTGCTATAACGGGTGGACTCGATTGTTGACGGCTGTGGCGACAACTGCGAGCGGCACTGCAGCCGAGCCCGAGAATCCGGTCCCGGTCACCGTCACCTGCATTCTTGCAGCGCCCAAAACGGCGCTCTTCGAGGCGGTCAGCGTGAGCGCACTCGATCCGGTTCCCGGGGCAGGTATCTTCGTCGAACCGAAGACCGCTGTGACCCCGGCAGGCAATCCTCTGACGGCAAGGTTAAGCGCTGAATTGAAGCCCCCCTCGGCAGTCGTGGCCAGCTTAATTTGCAGCGTCGTGCCACGCGCCAACGAAGCCGACTGCGGGTTGAGCGCTATCGCCAAGCCGGGAAGAGAGACGGCGAGCGGGGCCGTGCTGTTGAGGTTGCTGGCCGCGCCAGAGACGGTCAGGTTCCATGAACCGGGGGCGAGGGAACTGGAGGGCGTGAGTGTGAGCACGCTGCTACCCGCTCCTGGCGACGCGATCGATTTGGGGTTGAAACTCGCGGTTAGACCTGAGGGTAGTCCGCTGACCGAGAGCGTCGTAGCGGAGCTCAAGCCACCTCCGACCGAGGTGGTCACTCTTGTGGTGACCGCAGCCTTAGCGAGTATCACCGAAGAGCTGGAGAGCGCCAGGCTCAGTGTAGGAGTTTGGCTCGTTGCCGCAGATCCCCAAGCCGTCACCAGCTTGTCCGCATCCACGGAGCCCCATCCGGTCGCTTGGTCGTATCCCGTCGCAGCGGTAAATCCGGTCACTCCTGGCACGCTATTGTTGCCGGTTGTAGTGTCGCGGAATGGGGATGCGCCGCCCAGGGACTGCGCGGCGGCGAGATGGTAGATCTCGGGATTGGCGTTGCCCAGACGCGCAGTCGCCTTTTGTGCCGCAATGGCCATGATCCCCGCAAATGAAGGCGAGGCCGCGGAGGTCCCGCTGATGGCGTACAAGGCGCCCCAGGCGCCAACCAGATAAGAATCGTGCCCGGCCGCGGTCAGGGCCACGTCAGGAACGTCGCGCTTGCCGTCGGCGGGAACGCCCTTGCCCGTCTGCCATGCAGGCTTCGCGTAGACGGTGCTCACGCCGCCCCCCGTCGACCAGAGTCCGCTGCTGCCGCTTTCGTTCCACGCATTCTCCGGAATGTAGCCGAGCGCCGACTCTCCGTTCGCGTCGGTGGTTTTGCTCCAGTACAGCGAAGGATTGGCGGTGTCGTTAAACTCTGTGCCTCCGACACAGGTGCTGTAGGGTGTCGAACATATGCCGTTAACGCCGCGTCCGTGAGTTGCTTTGGTGGCGCTCGAGGGATCGCAGCCGGCGGCGCCGCTGTCGCCCGCGGAGACTAATACTGTGATCCCCTCAGAAGCAGCCTGTTCCCAGAGGGAGTTGAAAAAGCTGTTCGCGCTCGATCCGAGGTCGCTCTCGCAAAGCCCGTAGCTCACGCTCATGACCGGGGCGAGGTTGTGATTCACGACGTACTGAGCTGAGAGGAAGACACCATCGCTGGTCGCGGTCGACGCGGAGGTCACAAAGTCGATGGTCGCGTTCTTAGCCACCGCGCCCGACCACTCGGTATCGAGCATCGCCTCGTCTACATCGTCGGTCACCGAAGTGCCTGGGTCCGTTGAGCCATTCAAGATCGAGACTGGATCTTTGGCGGGGAGGCCAAAGGTGCTGCGGAAGCTGCGCACGTCGGGGAGCGAGATGTCTGAACGGCCGACAATCGCGATCGTCTGGCCAGTGCCTGTGTACGCCTGGTTGTAGAGTGGACTGATGTCGTAAATCATGGCGTAGTCGGCCGGCGTGAGGTAGTGCGCGCTTCCTGATGTGTATTCCGGCGCGGACGAATATGCCGGCCGCGCTTTAACTGGCGTCGTGTGCTGCGGGGCGCTGAAGATGTCGTGGAGCGATGCCACTCCAGCAACCACAGGAGCGAGGGCCGCTGGGATCATTGGGTCGCTGGAGTTGGCAATGTGTATCTTGCCGCCGATCCGGTACGTCTTCATCCTGGTCTGAAAAGTAGATTCAACCTGCGCAGATGTCCCGCTGAAAACGAGCGCCTGATGGCTGGCGACGACCTCCTCGACCTGGAAACCCTTGCTCTCCAGCCAGTTTTGTACCTGCTCGATGTCCGCCGTAGAGACGCCGAAGTGCTCCGCGAAGGTCTCCGGCGTGAGCCACTGGTGATAAAGGGGCGAAGAAGGATCTTGTTGCGCGGCAGTGATCGCGTCGAGAGCTGCTTTCTGTACCGGGTCGGGCGTGAGCACCAGCACCATTCCCTCAAAGCGCGCGCCGCCGTCGACCGGGCCGGTCTCGTAAGCCGGCAGGGCTGCGGGCAGAGTGTTGCCGTCGAGCGAGACGCTTTGTGTGTCGTCGACAGGTTGCACGATCCGATCACGAGGAGTGATCGCGGCGAGCGCGGACTCGACGGCTTCGGTGTTTGACTGTGCATAAAGCGGGGCCGAGGCCAGGGCGCTAGCGAAGAGAATTGCGTAAAGGAGGAGATGGGAGGGTCTCGTTTGCGGCATCGAATGACCTTGCGAAGAGGAAGTGCCGCTGGCTGGGCGGCCTTCGTGGTCATCGGCAGATCATTAGAAATCGCTTAAGAATTGGCTGAAGCTGATACAGAAACGCGCAGTGGCGACCGATACGGCCGATAGCTTCGCTCATCCGTATTGCCGGGTGCCTTTTGTACTGATGCGAAACTGGCAATGAAAAAGCCTCGCAACAGGTGCGAGGCCTCTTTTCAGCTGAGATCGCTTAAGCGGTCTAGGCGGCTCCGGCAGGTCGCGGGTTAGCTGTGTCGTACTGCGCGATCTTGATGTCTTTTGCGAGTCCGATCTGCTTCAGAATCCAGATGCCGTAGTAGTTCGGGTCGAACTCGTACCACTTGAGGCCGTGGCGCGCGGAGACGGGGTGGGCGTGGTGATTGTTGTGCCAGCCTTCGCCGCCGGTGAGCAGGGCCACCCACCAGTTGTTGCGCGAGTCGTCGCGGGTCTCGAAGCGGCGCGAACCCCAGAGGTGGGTTGCTGAGTTGACCAGCCAGGTGGAGTGCAGCCCGAGTGTGGTGCGGAGGAAGATTCCCCACATAACCATGGGCCATCCGCCAACCGCCAGCAGGATCAGGCCGAGGATAATCATCGGCACGTAGTGATACTTGCTTAGCAGCACATGGAAGGGGTCTTTGGCGAGATCGGGAGCGTAGCGATTGGCGCGCTCTACGTCCTGATGGAGGGATTCGCCGTGCATGATCCAGCCCGCGTGCGCCCACCAGGTGCCGTCGTTGGGTGTGTGCGGGTCGCCGTCTTTGTCGCTATGCTTGTGGTGAATGCGGTGGGTGGAGACCCAGAATATCGGTCCGCCCTCGAGCGCGAGGGTTCCGCAGACGGCGAGGCAATACTCGACCCACTTGGGGACTTTGTAGCCGCGATGGGTGAGCAGGCGGTGGTAGCACATGCCGATGCCGACGTTGATCGCGATGGCGTAGAGCACGACCGAGACGATCAGCGCCTTCCAGGAGAACATGAAGAGCGCAGCGACGGCACCGACGTGGAAGGCGGCCATGAAGAGGGTCGTCGTCCAGTTCATCTTCTTCGTCCTGGGTTCACGGTCGTCAACCGGAAGCGGACTGCGCGTCCGGATAGTGGCGCTTGAGAAGGTCTCAATAGATGGGGAAGCGGCGGTCGGTTCTTCTTCGAGCACTTGCACTGGCATGACTTAAACGTATCAGCGCGGGTGCCGGGACGGTTGTAACAGTTTTGTAAGGGCGCGGAGACGTTTGCATCCGGTAAAGCCAATTCGATTGTGGCTGCTTCCGGCTTTGCCAAGTCGCTCAGACTGGGACACTTCTGGCATCGACTTCTCGCTGCGCGACGGATTGGCCAGCAGCCACGCCGCCGAGGCCCCTCGCGTCGATTGACGCATCAGAGGACACGGTAAGAGACGCGGCAGGGAACCAGCGGGCGCACGCGCCGCCGGCGAGCTTGGCGCGGCCGAGTGCGAACTCCGCTTCGCGCAGGACGGTGAGCGGGGAGCGTCCGCCGCTCTGGGCGATGCCGATACTGGCGGTCATCTTGATCGTGGCCTGCAGAATGTCGAAGGGACGTTCTGAGACGCAGTCGCGTAACCGCGCGGCCATGCTGCGCGCATCCTCGTGAGTGCAGCCGGGCATGGCGACGAGGAACTGGTCGCCTCCGCAACGGCCGGTGATGTCGTAGCTGCGCAAGTATCGGCGAAAACGGTTGGAGAGCTGGCGCAGGATACGGTCGCCGCCGTCGTAGCCGTGTTCGCGGTTGACCCGGGAAAACTGGTCGAGATCGAGCAGCAGGAAGGCGAGCTGGCTGCCTAGGCGCTGGGTTCGGTCGGTTTCCTGAAAGAGCACATTCAGCAGAGCCTCGCGGTTCAGGACGCCGGTGAGGCTGTCATGGGTGGCGTGAAAGCTGGCGGCTTCGAGCGCCTCGGCCATCTCCGCGTAGCGCGACTGGACTCGGGAGGCGGCGCGCAGCGAGACGCGGAGCGCTAACTGGTCGAGCGGCTTGGTGAGGACATCGTCGACTCCGCTATCTTCTGTGGCGGCGTCGCTACCGGCTTCGCCGGAGCACCGGGCGCCGGTGAGCAGGATAGTCCAGCTCCTTCGCCGGGTCGACTGGAGTTGCAGCCGATGCAGCAATGTCATGCCATCGAGACCGGGCAGATCGGCATCGAGGATGATGATCGACACCGACTCAGGATGGGCCAGCGCCTGGAGCAGCGCGCTGCCGTCGGTGACGATTTCGACGGGATGTCCCCAGCCGCGAAGCAGCGCCCACAACTCTCCCTGGAGACGAGGGTCCCCGGTCGCGACCAAAACGCCTGGGGTGCGGGGCGAGCGCGCGAGTGCTCGGGCCCTGGACTCCTGCCGGATGGAGAGAGAGGTGGCCATTTCCTCTATTCATCGGCAGATGGGCCAGAAACTCGAGCGTCTATTGGCGACTTCGGCGCCTGGAGATCCGAGCCGTCTCCAGATTTAGGGGGTACCCCCCTCCCCCTGGGGGGCTTTCTGGTAAGTTCCATCTTTTCAGTTGGTTGGCGCATGGTTACGAGTTAAGTTCTTTGATTTCATCGCTGGGATTTCATTCCGTAGCTAAGATATTTGATTTCAGCTGGTTGGACGTATTAGTTCAAGCTGTTCTTGGTTTGCATCGCGGGGAATCCTTCGCTGCGCACTTCGTGCTTTGCTCAGGATGACGATTGTTTTGGAAAATTGGGCGTGAGAAAGGGCGGCTTTTGGCCGCCCTTATTTCTCTTTACCCTCTATATTCAGTATACCAAGCTGGACCCTTTCACTACGCCAAGTTTGCGCAACTTTCTTAGCAATAGAATGAGCGGGTTGCAAAATATTCTCGGGCCGAGCACTTGACACATTCTGAGTCGCGCGCTCCTCTGAAGCCGAGTGATCCTCAGCGCAAGGCTTTCATTCAGGGAAAGACGCTCGAAGTTGATGGGGCATAGATGCGCATCCTCGTCCACGACAACGAAAGTATGGGGCAGTTGTTGCTTATGCTCGGATGAATGGGATTGTGCCTTCGTGGTTGAAGGAGGAGGTCGGGCTGGGAAGTTGGGGAGCCCGACTGCTCGGTTGACAATCAACCCGTCTTCCGTGAACGATTCGCTGGAGTGACGATCATCAACGACCTTTACTTGAGGGTAGAGGCGCGTTCGATTTTGTAGCCGGTTGGGATTTGGAAGAGACGGGGATCAGGGTCGACGCGCTGAAGATTCTTGATTTCTTCGCGCACTTCACTCCTGCCTCGCGCGCCATCGTTGCGCGTGATGAGTTGGGAAAGGTCCGAGGCAAGTTCTTCCGATCGGATTAGTTCGGTGTAGTCGCTCTCGATGATCGCGCCGTCGAGGGGCATCCACCAGCGATAGCCGTGTGCCTGGAGGCCAAGGAGCATTTGTTCGCCCATGTCTTCGAGCTTTTTGGCTTCGGGTTTGCTGAATTCGTGAAAGGCCGATGGCTGGGCGGCGGACGAGAGCGTGTCGTCGTTGGTTATTTTCGCCGTGCCTGTAATGCGGAGGACGAGATTGGTTGTTCCCCCTTCCGCTGCCTCGGAATGGTCATAGACGCTTTCCTGCCTGATGCTGGTCGTGGTCTTGGCGACGGGATCGCAGATCGTCTTCCAGTAGAAGTCTGCTTCCTCGTAATGAGATCGGCCGGGCGCCCATCCGGTTGGGATTTTGACGAGGACGCGCCCCTGGCTGTCGCGAGCGACATGAAGGGTCGGGATCAGTCCTGTTTGGTAGGTTTTTTCGCTTGGCGAAATCTCCCACGCGCCGCCGACTACGTCTGCGGTGAATGGGTTGTTCGCAACCGTGCCAATCTGGAGCGAGCCTGCCTGGCAGGTTGAGGCGGACCAGGCGCGAGGGTTGAGGAGTAGAAGAGCGCAGGCGGCTATGAGATAGATAGGACGCGGGGTTTTCATGGGCGCGCCTCCGAATGCAAGTAATTGTGCTCTTGAATTGCGCGACAGGCAATATGATTTGTTGGCTGATTCATTGACTGCCACGACAACGTATGGGGCAGTTGTTGCTTATCTCGCATGAATGGGATTGTGCCTCCGTGGTCGATAGCGATTTCAGTCCCGATGTGCTCGCTTTTTGGCCTCCGGGCGTGCGCGAAGCTCGCAAAGTCACTGCTATCAGCAACTGGCGCGGCCCTACCTTGGCGCGGCCTCCGAAGCATCTGCCAGCGCGTATGCCAGCACCGTCACCACCGCAGCATTCTCATTCAATTCTCGCGGATCGACCTTGTCGAAGGTGTCGGCTGGGGTGTGGTGGTAGTTGAAGTAGTAGCGGCTGTCCTGGATCGGGGCGAAGCCGGGGACGCCTTTGGTGGTGATGGTGGCGATGTCTTCGCCGGTCTCGGGGGTGTTGACGAGCTGGCTTGCGCCGATGGGTTGGAGCGTCTGGGCGACGGGGCGCAGCCAGGCTTCGAGGGCGGGCTTGCCGGAGAAGTAGATTCCGACGGGATGGCCGGCTCCGGAGTCGGTCTCGATGGCTCCGATATGGTTGGCGAGATCGGCGGTGTGGTCCTGGGCATAGGTTGCGGCTCCCTGCGAGCCTTCTTCTTCGGCCATCCAGGCGATGAAGCGGACGGTGCGTTTGGGATGGATGCCGAGCTGCGACAGCAGATGAATCGCCTGCATGGAGACGACCACGCCCGCGCCGTCGTCGATGGCTCCGGTGCCGAGGTCCCAGGAATCGAGATGGCCGGAGATGACGATGACCTGCTCGGGATGTTCGGTGCCTTTCCAGTCGGCGATGACGTTATAGCTGGTGGCGTCGGGGAGGGTCTGCGGGGTGAGGGTGAGCTTCATCTTCACGTGGCCCTGGCTGGTGAGGTTGACGAGCAGATCGGCGTCTTCGGCGGTGACGGCGGCGGCGGGAATCTTTGGCGCCTGCGGGTCGTACATCGTCATTCCGGTGTGAGGAATGCGGAATTCTGCGCCGCCGACGGAGCGGACGAGGACGGCGACTGCTCCGTTGGCCGCGCCGACTACGGGAGCGGTCATGCGATAGATCACTGCTCCGCCGTAGGCTTCAAAGCCGTAGCCCTGGGCGGCGAGGCGCTGGTCGAACTTTTCATTGAAGAGCAGGATCTTGCCCTTTACCGCGTCGGGGCTGAGCGCTTTGAGGTCGTTGAAGGAGTTGACGACGATGACTTCGGCGGTGATGCCGTCGGCGGGCGTGGCGACGCTGCCGCCGAGCGCGGTGAGGACGATCTTTTGCGTGGTGTCGGGCGCCATTCCGGGCCATGCGACGAGCTGGGCGGTTTCGGCTCCGCGGACCCAGTGGGGGACGCTGGTTTTTTCGAGCGTGACTTCGGCGCCGAGCGAGCGCATTTCGGCGGCGACGTATTCGACGGCTGCCTGGGCCTGGGGCGAACCGCTGAGGCGGGGGCCGATGTTGTCGGTGAGATGGTGGAGCTCGTTCATCGCGTAGGGATCGGTGAGCGCTGCGTCGCGGAGGCGATTCATGGTGATGATTTGCTGGGGTGTCCATGCTCCGTTGGGGACGTCGAGGAAGGCGGACATGCGCTGCATGAGCGGTGAGTTGGCGTCGGGTTGGGGTGGTTGTTGTGCGAGGCACAGAGTTGCGCTGGTGAGCAGAATAGCGGATGGAACTAAGCGGGATAGATGATTATGTGACATCGCGCCTTTCGTTGTTCAGAAGCATTCTGTATTCAAGAATCTCAGCTCGCGTCTGCATCGCTGAACAATGCAGGTCCTTCGACTCGCTTCACTTCGTGAAGGCTCGCTCAGGATGACAAATATCTGAGGCGGATAAACGCTTGCCAGACCTAGTTTACTTCGCGCTTTCAAGGGTAGTCGCGGCGCGGTTAAGTGCTTCGGCGAGGATGGCCATTTGCGCTTCGGCGCGCGGTACATCTTTCGCATCAATCGCTTCGTTTACACCGGGGATGACAACGGCGGCGTAGCCGGTGAATTCGCCGGGCGCGTAGATGGTGTGCTTGTACCAAGGACGGCCGGGCAGGCCTTCGGTGGAGAGCAGGTCGTGTTCGGTGTTGAGCAGGATTGCGTTGAGCGAGGGAATGTCTTCTGGAGGGGTAGCGATCTTTTTCTGGATGCCGGCGGCGGCGGTGGAGAAGCGATGGGCGGCTTCGATGGCTGCGTCAAACTTGATCTGCTTGAGCCCGGCCTCGGCGGCTTTTTTCTTTGCGGTCTGCAGGTATGACGTGATTTCGGCGGCGTAGTTGGGATAGTCGTAGGGCAAGATTCCGGCGTCGGCCATCTTGATGACTTCGAGGCCGAAGATGCGGGCCTGTTGTTGGAGCAGGGTGAAGTCGGGGTCGGCGTTTTTGACGAACCAGGTGTAGTCGTCAAAGGCGGAATGGTAAACGCCGTACGGGCCGTTGGAGCCGATGTCGGTTGAGGGGATTCCGAGATGCTGGAAGAAGGGCGTGTAGTCGGAGCCGCTGCCCAGGTCGCCCACTTCTACGTCGTCGGTGAGGTGGGCGTTGACGTGCTTTTCGCTCAAGCCGTTGTTGACGTGGCCCTTGGCGTCGAGGGCTTGCTTTGACTTCCACTGGTCGTAGACGGTGGCTCCTCTGGCGCTGGGGACCTCTCGGGCGACGTCGCGGACAAACTGCTTGAGCGTGGGGACGGCGGCGGCGTTGAAGTCGGGGCCGGAGACGGAGACGTCGGTGTTGAAGTAGGCGACGGCGTGCTCGAGCTGCCGCGCGTGGCCTTCGGCCCATTCGGTTGAGCCGATGAGGCCTTCTTCTTCGGCGTCCCAACTGCCGAAGACGATGCGACGTTTGGGTCGCCAGCCGGTTTTGAGGAGCTCGCCGATTCCGTGCACGGCTTCGAGCATGCTGGCGGTGCCGCTCGAAGGGTCGACTGCGCCGAAGACCCAGGCGTCGCGGTGGTTGCCGGCTACGACCCACTCATCGGGATAGGTGGCGCCGTCGATGGTGCCGATGACGTCCCAGATGGTGCGGTAGGCGTAGTCCTGCTTGAGCACGAGATGGACTTCAACGCCGCCGGGGCCGGTGTGGTAGGGGAAGGGAAGTCCGCCTTGCCACTCTTTGGGGACCGCGGGGCCTCCGAGGGCTTTGAGGATCGGCTCAGCGTCCTGCCACGAGATTGGCATGGAGGGGATGGTCGGTTGGCTGGCTGCCTGGTCGGGCGGGATTCGCTTGCTGTCGGGCAGATCGGGGTCGGAGGCGATGCCGGGGGTGGTGGCGTCTCCGGGATATTTGAAGATGTATTGCACCGCGCCGCGCTGCACTCCGGTAGCCGGGCGGAAGGGGCCGTCGGGGTAGACCTTGCCTTTGGTGAATCCATCGTCGGCGGGATCGCTGTAGATGATGACTCCGGCCGCGCCGCCGAGCTGGGCGAGGTAGACCTTGACTCCGCGGAAGTTGTGGCCGTAGCGAACGAGGACGATCTTGCCCTTGATGTCGACGTGGAGGTCGGCGAGCCTTTTGAAGTCCTCGGGGGTGCCGTAGTTGGCGTAGACGACGCTTGCAGTGAGGTCGCATGAGGGCGACGAGCTGTTGAAGGCGGTGACGATGCGCGGGTCGTTCTGGTAGGGATCGTCGGAGACGTGCTCGGGAGTTGGCCCGGTCATGAGCACCTTGCCGTCGGGCGCGATGGCGGTAATCTTCACCTCTTTGGGGAGGTTGAGCCAGACCTTGTAGGGAACGATGCTGGTTTCGAGGCCGGCGGCTTTGAATTTGGAGGCGACATATTCGGCGGTGGCGTAGTCCTCTTTGGAGGCGGCGATGTGCGGTGCGGCGGTCAGGATCTTGAGGTGCTCGCCGGCGAGTTTGGCGCTGGGGACGGCGAGGAATTCCTGCTCGATCTTTTGTTCGGGGACTGCACTCGGGGACTGAGCGAATGTGGGATTGGCGGTGAAAGAGAGCAGGATCACCGCGGAGGTGAGTTCGCGCAGAGTCAATAGGGCTCCAGAAGCGTTGGAGTGGTTCGCAGAATGAAATTTTAGACTACATCAATTACAACGGCCGGCAGGGAGGGGCCGGGCTACGCAAGGATTTCGCACGATTGTAGAAGCGCGGGATCGAGGCCCGCGCTTGGTTCGGAGGTTTCGAATTCCTAGGCGGCGGGACGGGCTGGCCGCAGTGCGAGCAACGCTTCGCAGCGGCGGGGATGTCGCTGAGGCATTCCGGGCATAGCTTTGTCGCTGGCGGAGGTGCGGTCATTTTCATCCTGGCCATTAGCGTGTTGACCGGTAGGACTACAAAGAAATAAACGGATGCGGCAATGAGTAAGAACGAGATGAGAGCATTCAGAAAATTGCCATAGGTGATGTTGGCCTTGTTGATGTGAAGCACGAGATAGGAGAAATCCGGCTTCTGGACGATTGCCGCGATCAGCGGAGTGATGAGGTCCTTAACCAGCGAGGTCACAATCGACCCAAACGCTGCGCCGATGACCACCGCGACCGCCAGATCGAGAACATTGCCACGCAAAACAAAGTCGCGAAAACCCTTCAGCATCCCGGCACTCCTCTTCTCTCACGCGAAAGTAATTCCGTCCGCAGTTTAACTGCTTTTGCGGGGAAGAAGGTAGCAGATTTAGCGGGTTGAACCTGCTGCGTCCTCGTGTCTTTGATGAGATGGAGCGCTGCGGGTGAGTTAAAGCAGCGAACCGTCGTAGGGGTAGAGGAGGAGAAAGAGGATCATGGCGATGGCCATGATGTCCATGTAGAGGAGGAGGATGACGCCGCCGTGGTAGAAGCTCCATTTGAGGCGGAGACAACGCATCGTGTCGAGCGTGCCGGCGAAAGCGGTGATGGCGAGGATGGCCAGCTTTGGATTTGTGTGGGCTTCGGGATAGCCGGCCCAGATGAAGGCGAGAACCAGGCTGCCGAGCACGAGCAGGGAACCGCGAAGGAGCGATTTCTGCCGAAGGTTCAGAAACCGGGGTTGGTGGATACGAATTGGAAACGTGGTAGCGATGACGTATTTAGTCTAGTCCAGGGTGGCCCGGAAGGCCCACACTGACCAACTCACTAGCGTCACGGCCCACACGTCGGCCTGCTTTCGCAGTATCCACAGATGGCTTCCCAGGGACTCTCTGCGGATCGAGTTGCCAGGCGACGAAAACGCAGTCCGGTAGCTTGCGGTCAGATAAGCAATTTCGTTTGAACCTCGAATACGACGGTCAGTGATCTCAATGGAGTGAATTTTCGCTCTCGCGCTCGCCATCTGAGCAGAAACCGCAGCATGGCCGCGCAGCGGGGGCGCGTCAGGCGGCCAGAATTCGATGTCATCAGCGCACAAAGCCATCAAGCCGAGGCTGTCTCCAACGATTTCGCACTCGACCCAGCTTGAGTGGATACGCTGAATCTGACTGAGAGCATCTGTTGTGAGTTCATCCATCGAGCATGGATAGCAGATGCGGGTATCACACGGCAAGATTGCTCCCACTTCCTGATCTCTAAGGTCGGCCACTTGGGCGAGTGCGGTACTTCAACTGCAGGCGGCGGTAGACTTGTGCTGATGGCGAGAGATGGTGGCGAGGCGTTGAATCCGGGGCGAGTGATGGCTTTGGATGTGGGGAAGGTGCGGGTGGGTGTCGCGCTTTCTGACCCGCTGGGCTATACGGCGCAGCCGCTGCTGACGCTGTGGCGCAAGAGCCGGGGCGAGGACCTGCGGAGTCTGCTGCGGCTCATTCGCAAACATGAGGTGGTGGCGATCGTGGTGGGAAATCCGCTGCACATGTCGGGCGACGTGAGCCCATGGGCGGCGAAGGTGCAGGCGTTTGCCGCGGAGCTGGGGACGCGTTCGGGAGTGCCGGTGGAGCTTTGGGATGAGCGGTTGAGCTCGGTGGCGGCGCACGAGATTCTTGATGAAGCGGGGCATGACCGGCGCGACCGCAAGCAGGTGATCGATCAGGTTGCGGCGGTGGTGATTCTGCGGGGGTGGATGGAAGCGAAGCAGGAGGCGGCTTCGCGGGTGGCTGGGGACGTATCCGCTTGAGGTGAAGGAACACGAAGTAAACGCACACATTATCCGCGCCATTAGACGGTTTGATCCAGCGATTGAAGCTCCCATTCTCCGATGTCGTGGTCTTCACGATGCAATCGCACCTGTCGTCTGAGCCCCAGGATCAACGAACTCAACCTCAAACTGAGAGCCGCAGCACGACTAGTGTCATATCGTCATGCTGCGGCGCGCCCGCGGCGAAGGCGTTGGCCGCATGAAACAAGTGTTGCAGCAGCTCCGCAGCGTTCAGGCTCGCGTGCGCTTGCGCCTCGGCGATCAGCCGGTCTTCTCCCCATTCGTCTTGTGCGGGGTTCATCGCTTCGCTGATGCCGTCGGTAAAGGCCAGCAAAATGTCGCCCGGGAGTAAAGGAAGCGTCTGCTGCTGGTAGGTCGCGCCGGCAAGCAGCCCGACGACGGGGCCGCCGTCTCCCAGGCGAATCACTCGCCAGGCGCCGTTCTCTTTGCGCAGCACCGCAGGAGGGTTGTGGCCGCCGTTGACGTAGTGCAACGTGCGCGAGGCGCAGTCCAGTTCGGCGTAGAAGAAAGTGGCATAGCGGCTGGAGCCTGATGCGGCGTAGAGAAGGCGGTTGACATTGGCCATCTTGGCCCCCAGATCGCCAGCGCCACTCAGCACCTGACCGCGCAAGCTGGCGTGAAGGCTTGCCATCAACAGAGCGGCGGACATGCCCTTGCCGCTGATGTCGCCAATGGCGACGCCCAGGCGGTCACAGCCATGCGCGGTTGATCCGCTGGCGGAAGAGATGTTTTCCCCCGGCGCATGACCTGTCTCGGCTGGCGAGCCATCGCAGATGTCGATGAGGTCGTAGTAGTCGCCGCCGACTGCCTGGGCAGGTCTGCAGTGCGCGGCGATATCTACGCCCGCAACGTTGGGGAGCGTCTGCGGGAACAGGCGCTCTTGCACCTCGCGGGCAATCTCGAACTCCCGTTCCAGCTTGGCGCGCGACACCGCCTCTTCGGCCAGCGTGGGAATCAGCTTGTAGATGTTGACGAGAATGCCCGACGACAAAGGCCTGCTGCTTCCCAGCGCAAAGCTGCGTGGCAGCGATCCGCCGTCGAAAAAGCGTTTTCCTTTGCCTAACACAATAGGATTGACCAGCAGAATCACCTCGTCTGCCAGCCCGTGCTCGAGCAACAAGGCGATCAGCGTCCCGCTGCCCGGCACGACCAGATCCGGACCTTTCCTGGCCTTGATTCGGCGAACGCTGTCCGCGACGTCCGATTCTATGGCTTCGAAGGGACCCCATTCCAGACCCTCCGGCTTGTGAGTCACGACGTATTTCGTCGCCGCATGCAGGCGGTCCGCCATTGGACTCTTCGGCGCCTTCGGCCAGAAACTCGCCAGCGCGTCGTAGGAGCGGCGGCCAAGCAGCAAGTCGCAGGTTTCCCCGTACATCTCGGTTACGATCTGTAACCCGGCAGGCGAGCGATACGGCGCGGTCCAGTCGCCGTAGGGGAAATCGTCCTCCGGACCGCTACTGGTGGTCTGCATGACGCCATCGAGCGAGATGTGTTCGATGACCTTGAGTTTCCGCATAGGGATATCTTATAGATGCGACGCGCTTTTCACCGCTAACGCGACGTGAGCCCGTGTGCGGCGAAGGTGCAGGCGTTTGCCGAGGAGTTGGGGACGCGTTAGGGGCTGCCGGTGGAGCTTTGGGATGAGCGGTTGAGGTCGGTGGCGGCGCACGAGATTCTCGATGAAGCGGGGCATGACCAGCGCGACCGCAAGCAGGTGATCGACCAGGTGGCGGCGGTGGTGATTCTGCGGGGTTGGATGGAAGCGAAGCAGGAGGCAGCTCCGATAGACGGCTGGGCCGTCGTCAGCCCTTCCACTCGAGTGACTACGGGAGCTGTCGTTCGTGTCCTAGATTCGTTCCTTCAGGTCGGACTGCCGTCCGCCTTATCCCACGTCCCAGGCAGGGACGTGGCACTGCCCGGATGTGGGAATTACTGACGGCAAGCCGACTTGCTTACTAATCCGCCTCAATGAGCGTATTGGTGATTTCGCGCTCATTGAGAAGTCGAGCTTTACTTCTTGGGCTGCGACTCCGGCGGCACAAGACCTGCGAGGCGGTAGTACACAACGAGCTGGCCGTAGTGTTCCCCGCTATGCTCGATGATGCCGTAGGCTATGTCGAGAACGCGCGATTTCTGCCCAGGGAAATACTCAACCTCCGTCGTCATGCCTTTCTCGCCTTTCGCCTGGAGGGCGGTTGCGCCATCGGCGAAGGATTTCTTGACGAAGGCAACGATGTCGGCCTTCGATTTGTATTGGTCGCGCTTCGGATCTTCTGCGGCGGGAGGCTTCTGCCCCGTCACCGTATTCGTGAAGTAGTAGCAGGAATTCGCTGCGTGCAGCAACTGCTCGGCGAAGCTCCGCTGCGCGGGTGTCGGCTTGAAGTCATATTTGTCCTCGGGAAAATCTTCGGCCATCGCCGTCAGCTTGCGGCCAATCTCATTCCAGGAATTGAGCACGACTTTCACTTCCGGATCGGCCGGTTTGGCTGCATCTTTCTTCGTCGCGTCCTGGGCATGCGCGACAAATGCGAATGCCCCCAGGACGATAGCGAGAAACGGTAGTCTTTTCATTTCTTTCTCCATGCTTGAGTTTCGCGAATCAAAGCTTCATTGTCTTATTGCGCCTGCGCCAGCTCTGTAACAACTGCAGCAACCTTTTCGAGTATCTCGTTCCAGCCCTCAAGTTGACCGCTGTTCTTTGCGCTCTCCATAGGTTCATTTCCAATGTGGGTGATTCTCGTCTGGCCGTTGCCGAGATCCTCAAAGAGGGTCACGTCGTACGCACCGTCTATGGCCTCGTTTTCAAGTCCTAATTCCGCAGGGTCGATCTTGTTTCCCTTCGAGTCGGAAAAGTACATGAGGGAAACGATCTTCTCGTAGGGAACAATCTCGTAGTATTCAACCGCATTCCAGCCCTCCTGCCCATCCGGCGCTCTCATGCAGCAGAGCAGCTTTCCTCCAACGCGAAAATCCATCTTGCAATCAGGCGAAGTAAAACCCTTCGGCCCCCACCACTGCATGATGTACTTCGGGTCTGTCCACGCCTTCCAAACCAATTCGCGTGGGGCATCGAAAACTCTTGTAACGACCATCCGCTCAACTTCGCTACCCGTGTTGTTTGTCATCTCTGACCTCCTCTTTCTTCATTCGCGTCTCTTTTCATTTCATTGATAACTGTTTCCAGCTTGTCGAAACTCTCTTCCCAGAACCGGCGATAGCTGATCGCCCAATCGCTGACTTTCTTGATCGCCTCTGGCCTAAGCGTGCACACACTCTCTCGTCCACGCTTCGTCTTGATCACAATTCGCGCCCGTACCAGGTAGGCGATGTGTTTTGAAATCATCTGCTGCGAGAGTGCAAACGGTTCCGTCAATCCGTGCACAGAGGCGGGCCCGTGGGAGAGCCGTTCGATCATCGCTCGCCGGGTTGGATCAGACAGAGCCGAAAATGTTGTACCTAGATTATCCACAACCATATGGTTGTGGATTGTCCGGTAAATGTCAAGTGTGAGTTTTGCGATTCTTGACTTCTGTTCCCCTATCTCTGAACCCTGACACCTGCGCGGCCTTGTCCGGCGGCGAGGTTGCAGCCGTTTACTGCGGAGCTGGGGGCGCGTTCGGGAGTGCCGGTGGAGCTTTGGGATGAGCGGCTGAGCTCGGTGGCGGCGCGCGAGATTCTTGATGAAGCGGGGCGTGACCGGCGTGACCGCAAGCAGCAGGTGATCGACCAGGTGGCTGCGGTGGTGATTCTGCGGGGTTGGATGGAAGCGAAGCAGGAGGCGGCTTCGCGGGCGAATATGCCATCATCATCCTTATCGGCTGAATGACTATCGATGGGTCATTTTCGTAGCCGACTCAGATTCGCGTGAAGAAAAGGCTGCGGGATGCAAAAAGGGTTCACGAGAAGGCCAAAGGCAATCGAACCTGAGGCGAACCACGGCAAAAACTACATCACTCCAGGCGGCCTCAAGCGGCTGCAAGATGAACGCATTTTCTTGCTCACCAAAGATCGCCCGGCGGTGGTCGAGGTGGTGACGTGGGCTGCGGGCAATGGCGATCGCAGCGAAAACGCCGACTATCAGTACGGCAAGCGACGACTGCGGCAGATCGATGGACGGATTCGCTTCCTGACGAAGCGAATTGAAGCCGCGGAGGTGGTCGATCCGGAAGCTCCGAGAACGGGGCAACGCGCGACGAGGGCGTTTTTCGGAGCGACGGTGCGCTATGAGAATGCCGCGGGATCAGAGAGAGTGGTGAGAATCGTGGGCACGGACGAAGTCGATCTCGAGCGCAATCTGATCAGTTGGGCTTCGCCGCTGGGACGTGCACTCACCAAAGCGGCAGCGGATGACGAGGTTATCATTCATGCGCCGGGAGGCACGGAAGCCCTGATCGTGCGGGAAGTGCGATATGAGCGGATTTCTATAGAACCGTTCCGCGAACCGGCTGAGCCCGATGTCTCCACAAAGGGGCTTGAGGGCTACTCACAAGAGAGGTTGTGACGCCCGAATTTTCTACTGCGATTTTTGCTCAGGCTGGAGCTTCGCGGATTGAGGAGCCCCGGTTGCAGTAAGGTCAGCCCCTAAAATCCATTTCTGAAAGATCCCAAGCGCCGAGCGCTTTTGTTTCTCTCAGATCATCTTCAGTTTAGTTCGGGGTTGGACATCTGCGACTGGGATCGCATGGGAGATTCCTTAGCTTTCCCGATTCGGGAAATCAGCGCCACCGCGCAGCTCACCCCAATGTCTTGGCATCCCTCTCACCCCGTTCAAGCAAGCAGATGGTTTGAATGGACCACCCGTCCAGCCGCCCGTGAGATTTGCTCGCCAAGAATCAGGGGCACATAGCCTCGGACATCTTCCAGCAATTCCTCGCGAGTGAAACCAACCTTGGCGCGAAGCTGCACACCCTGCAACAAGTCAACGAGCAAACGGCCGCGCACCTTGGCAGAGGGTGTGCGAGTCAGGCACCCTGCCTTTGTCTCCTGCTCGAAACGTTTCGCGAAAATATCAGCGGATGCGGTGAGGCCCTTCGCGAGCCAGGAACGAATCTCTGTCACCCGCTCCGAATGTCCCAGCGCAGCGGCGGCCAACATGCAGCCGCTGCGAGCGTCGCCAGTAGCGGTGTTGACGGTAGCCTCGCAAAAGGTGGTCACGGCCTTGTGGATGTCCGGCTCCGCTTGAAATGCTGCCATTTTGGGAGCTCCATACATCAGCGCATAGCGCTCGACCGCCCTGAGCAGCAGGGTGGACTTGTCTCCGAAGGCTCGGTATAGCGCGGGTTTGGTGACGTTCACGGCCCGCGCAATCCGATCCACGTCGACTCCTTCATACCCATGCTCCCAAAACATCTCAACTGCACGGTCGAGTGCTTCTTCGGGGATAAAGCCTTTGGGACGTCCTGGGGGGCGCTTCGCAATATTAGTTACCATTGCGTATGAAACTCCTTGCATTGCGTCTGTTGGTATCGTACTCTCGCGTATGTAACGCTGCAAGACAGATAAATACAGGAGACACCCATTGGAACATTCGATCGCTCTCGTCACCGGTGCTACCTCCGGGCTCGGTTATGCGGCGGCCCGCTTGCTCGCCGCCGAGGGCTGGCGCGAGGTCATCATCACCGGGCGCAGCCTGGTTCGGATACAGGAAACGGCCGCTCAGCTCGCGGGGGAGACCAAAACGAAGATCTTCACGCCGCTGGAGTTGGATCTGAACGCGTCGGCCAGCGTTCAGTCCGCCCTCGCCGCGCTCGTCAAGCAAGGTCGGCCGATCGATTTCCTACTGCTCAATGCCGGGATGGTCCCAAGTAAGAAGCGCGTGCTCACTGCGGCGGGCGTCGAGGCGGCTCAGGCTCCGCTGATCGGTCATCATCAACTGACTGTGGGGTTGCTTCGCGCCAACCTTCTTAGCCCCAACGCGCGGATTGTTATCGCCGGCGCGGAGCCTGCCCGCGGGGGCGTACCCATGTTCAAGTACACCGACGTGTCAGCCTTCGCGGCCAAATACCACCAGGGTGACCGAACCGCCGCTGTGGAAGCCCTGCTGCGCAACGGGCCGAACGTGAAGTACGTGCCCAACAATGCGTATGCCGACGCGAAGCTCATCATCGCCTGGTGGGCCGCGGCGCTGGCCCGCCGGCTGCCCTCCGGCATGGCCGTGTACGCCGTATCGCCCGGTGGGGCGACCGACACCAAGGTGGTGCGAAACGCTGGCCCGTTGTTGAAGTATCTGTTTATCCCAATCGTGAACCTCATTCCCGGCATGAATCAGACGCCGGAGACCGCGGCCCGTCGGTACCTCCAGGCGTCGGAGTTCGGAACCGACGTCTCAGGGCAATTCTTCGCCTCGGCTCAAGGGAAGTTCTCAGGCCCAATTGAGGCGCAGCGCCACCCACACCTCCACGATCGCGCCAGCCAGGAAGCCGCGTGGCAGGCGGTGGTCAAGGTCTCCGGCGTCGACTTCTCTTCCCCCCTTGACCGCGGTGTCCTGACGGAGCGCTGATCGGCGTCGAGTGCTTCGTCGGGGATAAAGCCTTTACAAGGAGGAGTAACAAGATGCATAACCTGGTAGTAAGCTGCCTGGTCGTGGCTTATCTCTCGGCGAACGTATACGCCATCGTGAAGGTGCGGGTGTTTGAGTTAGCCCGTTCGCGCAAGCATCTTCTACTCTATGGCATCCCCTTCCTGTTGTGGGGCTCTCTCATCCTGTTGGGACGCAAGCTCATGGAGATTATGTGCCGATTCGATGAATGGGCTACCTAATGGCCCATCGATCGCAGAGCAGTCACGGCGCTACGCCAGGATGCTGCCGTTCTCGTTCGTGCTAGCGATTCGTTCCTTCAGGTCGGACTGCCGTCCGCCCTATCCCACGTCCCAAAGGCAGGGACATGGGGCACCCGCATCGGCTCCTGGCTTAGACCTGGGCCAACCGCCCTTAACCTTACGTTTGTTGCGGGGATAGGAAGCCATGTCCCAAAAAAGAAGGGGACCCTTCGGTTTCGCTCAGGGCCGGCTACGGGCAACCCAATTTGTGCGAGGATTGCCAGATATGGGCCACCCGTCCTCCCCGTCACCCAAATCTGTGCGGGGATTGCCGGATATGGGCCACCCGTCTCTCAGAATCTATCTTGTCTATTCACGATCGCGGCTATAATTTGTGCCAAGTTCTTCGCGAACCAATGACATGCTTTGAGGCTCGGCCCAGATGTTCTGCCCTCGTTGCGCATTTCAGCTGCCTGATGAAACTAAGTTTTGCATGCAGTGTGGGGCTCCGGTCACTCTTCCCGGTGCAACGCCCAAACGTTTGTTCTGCGTCGAGTGCGGAAGTTCATATGACTCGGCTTGGAGATTCTGCAACTCATGTGGGAATCGCCTGTTGGCAGTAGACACAGATAACACACCGCTAAGCCCGCCCCTACAATCCATCCCCCCAGCCTCACAACTTCATACCGAATCAGCTGTGCAGGAGGCTGTGTCGGAAGAGCCAGTTGCGGCTGACCATCTGTCCGAGAGAAACGACACGCCGATATCAGCCGAGCCGCCATTGCTAGAACCGGTGCTCGGTTCAGCGCAGACAGAATTCCGAGTATCCGTTCTAGATCCGCCCTACGCCCGCTTCGCAGCCATAACAATGGCTCTAGCGTTGATCCTGTCAGTAGTTACATTTTGTGTTGCTGACGATCTGGCGCGGAAACACTCTTATTTCGGGCTTCTCATCTTTCTCGCCGTATTTGCTGCCTTGATAGTGGTACGGCAGTTCCGTTCCACGTATGGGACCCTGAAGCGGATGGCAGAGGGAGATGGAAAAATTAAAAGCACATTCAAGAGCTTGTGCTCGTGTTCATTTTTTTTCGGCGCAATCTTCGCATCAACTGCAGGACTAGTGGGATTTCTGATAGGAACCAGTGGTGCAGAGACGGAGAAGCTGATCGCCGACTATCAAACGTTCGATACCTTGGGGAGCGAAATCTCCAAACTGCGAAATTCGGCGGACTTGACAGTACCGGCTCAGCTTGCGATGTACGATGAACTCGGCACGCCGTTGAAGAAGTTCCGAGAGGCTGGCGCCCAGGTTAAATCCGAACTCGTACCTTACGACCAAAAATATCCGGCCTCTCATGTTGCTACACAGAAGTGGATGCAAGACATGGATATTGCCATCAGAAGAGCCGACCTGATCCAAAAGCAGATCGAAGCGGCAAAGGTCATTGAGGATATAGATCCCCGTTTACAATACGATGCCTGGCATAACCAAATGCAGCCACTTTTGGACGAAGAAAGGAATCTCGCTAACTAGGCGATTGAAACGCTTTTGTTATCAGGGTAGATGGTCTCTACTGCAACGCCCCAATCGTGTGTCTTGAAAACGTGTTTTACGCGTTTCGAAACGAAGAAATAAATAAGCCAGATTAGCGAGGTCGCTCCACTATAAATATCCAGCGGCAAACTCTCGGAAAACTGATGGCTGTCAATCATGATCGCGAATACTTGCCATAATAAGCCTGCGAACATCACCCCTCGCAGCAAGCGGAGCATATCCCATGTCCGGACGGACACGAGCATTGTTCCAATTGCGATCTCGAGCGAATAAAGGATGAGAGCGGGGACAGCGGAAAGTAGCAAGTAGTGATACCGAGTCGGATCTTCAAAGGACTCAGGCACGTAACTCTGAAATCCGCCCACAAATAAAATCAAAGTTACTAGCAGACCACCATAGAGCTGCCAGAAATAAAATGAGAGCCACCCTCCAATCGGGCTCCGTCTCCGTCTGTAGCAAACAATCCATGCAATGATCCCGCCGGGAAAAGTCGGCGTGTAGGGAGTGCTTGTCGAAGAGGACGAGAGGATAGTGGCAACGAGTTCGAGCGGCGTCATAAAGGCTCCGAGTGGTCGCACGGCAATCGTCGGTTCTCACCCTGACCTTGTCAAGCATTGATTCGCACCCCCCTTCTGTCGGCAGCTCTGAATTTGCGGATGGTCTCTCGAGCAACGTTCAACTGCTGCCGCAGAGTTAGCCTTGTACGGCCGCGAGTTCTACTTCAGCCAGCGACTCTTCGTAGGGAGCGCGCAGGACTCCGCGCTCGGTGATTATTGCGGTGACGTACTTTGCCGGGGTGACGTCGAAGGCTGGGTTTTCGATGCCGACTCCGTGCGGGGTGAGCTGTTTTCCGGCGTGGTGGGTGACCTCGATGGCGGAGCGTTGCTCGATGGGGATGTCGTCTCCGTGGGCGGTGGCGAGATCGATGGTGGCCCAGGGGGCGGCGACGTAGAAGGGGATGCCGTGTTCTTTGGCGAGGATGGCGACGTTGTAGGTGCCGATCTTGTTGGCGACGTCTCCGTTGGCGGCGATGCGGTCGGCGCCGACGATGACGGCCTGGATCTTGCCCTGGCGCATCAGGCTGGCGGCCATGTTGTCGCAGAGTACGGTGGTTGGGATGCCGTCGTGCATGAGCTCCCAAGCGGTGAGGCGAGCGCCCTGGAGGAATGGGCGGGTCTCGTCGGCGTAGACGTGGATCTCGTGGCCGCGTTCGATGGCGGCGCGGATGACGCCGAGGGCGCTGCCGTAGCCGCAGGTGGCGAGCGCTCCGGCATTGCAGTGGGTGAGCACGGAGCCGGATTTGGGCATGAGGCTCGCGCCGTGCGCGCCCATGGTGCGGCAGGCGGCGATGTCTTCGTCATACATGGTGCGGGCTTCGGTGATGAGGCCTTCGCGGATTTCGTCGAGATTTTTGCCTTCCGCCTTGAGCGCGTTGTAGTGGCGGCGCATGCGGTCGATTCCCCAGAAGAGATTGACGGCGGTAGGGCGGGTGGAGGCGAGGGTCTTGGCGATGACCTCGAAGTCGGCGTCGAGCGCGGCGATGGTGGTGGCGGGGCTCTTCTGCGACGCCGATGGCGACGCCCATGGCTCCGCTGACGCCGATGGCGGGTGCTCCGCGAACGACCATGGTGGTGATGACGTCGGCTACTTGCGTGTAGGTGGTTGCGAGGACGTAGACTTCTTCCAGCGGCAGGCGGGTTTGGTCGAGAAAGCGGACGCCTTCGGCGGTCCATTCGAGAGTGGGAATCATCTGTTTTAGTTTAACTGAAGACCGACTGGGCTCGGTTTCGCTATTGCTCCCGCGAGCGTCAGGATGACGCAGTTCTCTTGAACGCAGTGGTTCTATCATAGGGAGGCCGACGACGAGGACCGATGCCCAACGCGCTTAGCTTTCTTTGGAATGCCACTCGGGGCCACCGTTTGCGGCCGTGGCGGAGCGACTACGTTAAGTGGCGCATCGAAACGTATTCGGGCATGAAGGCGGAGACGATGACGGGTTGGGATGTGCTTCGCTTTACGTGGAAGGAAAAGGGCACTCTGCTGCGCTTCCTGATGTGGACAGGGAAGCTTGACGAGCGGCACGACCGTTAAAGGAGCGAATTTGGCGACGATCGATCATTTGGGAATTGCGGTGAAGAGCATCGCGGCGGCGCGGGGACTTTACGAAGCTCTCGGGACTGCATGTGGTGCATGAGGAGACGGTTGAGCAGGAGCAGGTGAGGACGGCGATGATTCCGGTGGGCGAGAGCCGGATTGAGTTGCTGGAGCCGACGGTGGAGGACTCTCCGGTGGGACGGTTTCTGGCGAAGCGTGGCGAGGGATTGCACCATATTGCGCTGCATGTCGAGGACATCTCCGGCACCTTGGAGGCGATGAAGGCCAAGGGCGTTCGGCTGGTTTCGGAGGAGATTCAGGTCGGGGCGGGTGGGCATCTTTACTTCTTTATTCACCCGGAAAGTGCTGGTGGCGTGCTGATCGAGATTTGCCAGGATGAGGTTACCGGGGTCTGATGCTGCTGGCCATCGATACCTGCGGTGCCGTTGGCGGGGTCGCCTTGGGTGACTTGGCTGGTGATCGCATTTGGTCGCGGGAGATTGTGGGGAGGACTTATTCTGAGCAGTTGCTTCCCACAGTTGGCGAGATGCTCTCGGAAGCGAATGTGCGACTGAGCGATCTGAGCGGGGTGGTAGTTGTTCGCGGGCCTGGGAGTTTTACCGGGATTCGGATCGGGGTCAGTGCGGCGAAGGGTTTGGCGGAAGGGCTTTCGATTCCGGTGATTGGGCTTTCGCGGCTGGAGTTGCTGGCTCGGAAGAGTCCGGGGGGAAGCGCGGTTGCGGTTCTGGATGCGGGACGGGGCGAGTTCTTTGCCGGTTTTTACCGCGATGGCGTCTGCGAGACCGAAGCTCTGCTGACTCGGGATGCTTTGTCGCAGGCCGTGGCGGGTTCGGGGTTGCCGATTTTGGTTTGCGAAGATGGCGTGTCTTCGGCTTTGGGGGAGCTGCGGCCGAGTTTGGTTGCCGCACCGACGGCGATCGACGCATTGGCGGTGGGGCGGACGCGATTCCTGGCTGGTCTTTTCGACGATGTTGCGACATTAGAGGCCAATTACCTGCGGCGTTCGGAGAGCGAGATGCTGGCTCGCGTTGCCGGCCACGTTGCACGGAAAGAGCGGATTGCTCAGATGGTCGAATGACGCTTCCTGAGGGTCTGCGAATCCGTGAAATGGCAGGGCGGCATGTCGATGGCGTTATGGCCATCGAGCGCACAGTAGATACCGCGCCGCACTGGAATAGATCTGACTATCTTGCGCTAATTCAACCAGATACTGATTCACCCCTCAGGCGGAACGCGATGGTTGCCGAGCTTGGTGGAGAGGTGGTTGGATTTGCGGTTCTCCGGTTGGTGGGGGAGCCGGGGGCTCGGGACGGGGAGTTGGAGTCGATCGTGGTCGCGGCTGGTTGGCGGGGACGGGGGCTGGGAGCTCTGCTCCTGTCGGAGTCGGCCCGGCAAGCCAAGAATCTGGGGGCCATTCGGCTGGACCTGGAGGTGCGGGGATCCAACGCGGCGGCGCTCCGGTTATATCGCGGGGCGGGCTTCCTGGAAACAGGGCGCCGCCGAGCTTATTACCGCGATCCGGAGGAAGACGCTGTCCTGATGAGCGTCCTATTGTGAGTTTGTTCCAGAAATCACAGGTTTTCCTCAAATTCACAATTGATGGTCGTACGACCGTAGTGCTACCTTCATACGTCTTAGAAGAAAGAGGTGTTTCATGCAGCCAGAAACCGGGGCGCTAGACGAAGCAATATTGAGACAACTGCAAGAGGAGCATCGCCGCTATTCGGAGCAGCTCGAAGGACTCTTGCAGAGCTCGTATCTTTCCGCTGAACAACAGATGGAAGAGGTCCGGCTGAAGAAGCTGAAACTGCGGGTGAAGGACGAGATGGTTGGTCATCGAACCTCTTACGGGTTCAACTAGCCGTCTTTTTTGCGGTCGCTAATTGTTGTCGGTCTCGTACCTCTGACGCGAGCAGCTAAGCTGCGGTCTGTTGGCTAGTGCTGGTGCAAGCTGTCTGCAAAGGCCTGGATATTCTGCGGCTGAACGCGAATAATGCCTCCGCGCGGGCTATCGATGTCGGCGATCAGCAGGAAGGCGATTGCGACCAGCAGGGGCAGGACAACCGAGAGAAACGACGACCTGCTGTGTGCTCCATAGCCAAGCAGCACGTGCGAGACTATGGCGATGGCAAACATGAGAGTCCACGCTGCCCGCGGTATTCGGTTCCACCACGCGGCCTGAGTATAACCCTGTGAATTCAGCACATCGTTCATGCCCGAGACAGCCAGCAGGGTATTCGATGTGGGCTGCAGTTTTGCCGGCGCGGCGACGTCGTCCCATAGCTGGCTCTGCACAGTCGAAGTTTCCGCGTTGATTCTTTTCAGGTCGTCGAGACTGCGCGTCTTGTAGAACTCCACGCGTAAGTCTGTGTAATGAATCAGGAGAGTCCGAGCCCTGGCCGCCGCATCCGCCGGGAGAAGGTCGACGCGGACGTATTCCGTTCCAATGGCGTTGGCTTCCTCTTCCTCGAGGTTCTTCCTTTGGTCGTATCGAGTGGTGGCCATCGAAAATGTGAAGCCGATGATCAAACCAAGCAAGGTAAGGGTGGCGCCCAGGACGACGCCGAAATCGTCGCGAAGCTGTTCGGGATCGGTGCGCCAGTGTTTGCGGATATACATACCGACCCAGGTGCCCAGCCACATCAGAGCGAAGGTGACTGCGAACGTGAGCGCTGGATAGTTGGTGAGACGAAACATTCGTGCGAATCTCCAGTGGCGATTATAGTGATCTTCCTCGTTGGGCCATCCCCTGAATAAGCGGTCGGGATGTCTTTCAGGCCTTGTATGCCGCTGTTATTTCCGGAACACCTATAATGACAAACGGGGAAACAGCAACGGATTATGGTACGTGACGGATATTTTTACGGCTTGGGCTTCCTCGTGGTTGCCGGAGCTTTGTTTTGGTGGACGGGTGAGTGGTGGTGGGGGATCGTCCCGCTGCTATTGGCGGCCTTTTTCCTGTGGTTCTTTCGTGACCCCGAGCGTGCGGTTCCGGCCGGAGCGGGCCTGGTGGTTTCACCCGCCGATGGGTTGGTCACGAGTGTGGCGCCGGTTTCGACTCCGGCAGGAGACAAGCTTAAATTGAGCATCTTCTTGAGCGTTTTTAACGTTCACGTGAACCGTTCGCCGATTGCGGGCGTAGTGAGCAATGTTCATTATCAGAAGGGTCTCTATCTGAATGCGATGAATCCGGATTCCGCCGACAAGAACGAGCAAAACGCCGTCACCGTCGCTGGCGATGGGTATGAGGTGGTCTTCAAGCAGATTGCAGGTCTGTTGGCCCGGCGCATCGTCTTCAACAAACGCGTCGGCGACCTGGTAGAGCGCGGCGAGCGGGTTGGGTTGATCAAGTTTGGCTCGCGGGTCGACATCATTCTGCCCGGGGATGCGACTTTGAGCGTCAAGAAGGGCGACCGCGTCAAGGGCGGGGCATCGGTGCTGGCGACTTTGGCTCCGGTAGCGTCTGTCGTCGCTGAGGCTGCTGCCGCCGGGGAGCAGCGGATTTGACCGGCCCGCAGCGCAGGCGTGGGCTCTTCATTCTGCCGTCGGTTTTTACGGCGGGCAACATCGCCGCAGGCTACTACGCGATCACGCAATGCCTGGAGGGTTCGACGCTCGCCCCGCAGCACTTCAACTACGCGGCGCTGGCGATTGGGTTTGCGATTCCGTTCGATGCGCTCGATGGCCGGATCGCGCGCATGACGAACACCGCCAGCGATTTTGGCAAGGAGCTGGATTCGCTTGCAGACGTAATCACCTTTGGCGTCGCGCCGAGCGTGCTTGCTTTCAGCTGGGGTTTTCGGTCGCTCTCGCTGGCAATGAATCCGGTCCTACAACAGCGGTTGATTCAGCTGGGCGCGTTTGTTTGCTTCCTGTATCTGATCTGCGGCGCGGCGCGGCTGGCGCGATTCAACATCAGCCATACTCCGGTAGCGCTGAATCCAGGACGGCCAGGGCGAAAGTTTTTTGTGGGCATGCCGAGTCCGGCGTCGGCGGGGATGCTCGCCGCGGTGGTGCATTTCTCTCACGGCGAGCCGCTGACGGTCTGGTGGATGTCGCTTTCGTGGCTGGCGCTGGTAGCGCTGATCGGTTTTCTGATGGTGAGCACCTGGCGTTTTTGGAGCGGCAAAGAGATTAACCTTGTCAATCGACATCCGTTCCGCTTGCTGATCGCGCTGGGGGCGTTCGTTTACGCGCTGGTGGCATTCTCGGAGGTGATCCTGCTGATGTTGGCCATCTTCTACACTTGCTCGGGCATCGTTTCGCGCGCCGCCTACTCGTGGACGAGGCGCCGAAAGCCAGCGGAAGCCTAGCTGAGAGGGCCGCGTGAAAGCCGTCTGATGATGGAGTAGGATTAGCTGCAACCGAAGGAATTGGAGTTTCTTCGATTGCCGTGCCCGCTCCATTCAGCGAGGTGACCGCATGAAACGAATCCCTCTGCTTATGCTCCTGGCGTCGTTGGCGTTTCCTCTTGCCCAGGCAAAGCCCAAGAAAGCGAACGTGCCACCGGCGATCTTCGGTCAGGCGAAATACGTCTATGTGGAGACGCCGGACGGTGATGCCTTCACGCCCGGATTGCTTCCTGAGGACCGACAGGCGATTTTCGATGTCGAGAAGGCAATCCAGAGCTGGAACCGCTACCAACTTACGCCAGGACGCGGTCAGGCTGAGCTCATTTTTGTGGTGCGGACTGGGCGGGTTGCTAGCGCGACTGTCCATGCCGGACTGAGCACAAGCAATCGTGCCCCAAACAGCGGGGTTGGTCCCGGCGCCAATCCGCAAGGGAGCAGCGCTGGCGGAGGCGTCGAGGTTGGTCCGCCGGATGATCTGCTTTGGGTATATATGCGGAACGCCGACGGCACACTGAGTGCTCCGATCTGGACGAAGAGTGAGCCGGAGGGACTGCGCAGCCATAGTGTTCCTCTGCTGGAAGAAGTTCGAAATGAGGTCGATGCGGCTTATCCGATGAAGTAAGGTAATCTCGCAGACCAAAAAGGCCGCAGGATTCCCTCCTGCGAGCCGCAGTGTTTCATTTGGCTTATGGTGGCTGAACCGGCCCCTTACGCGGTAACCGGCTCGAGCAGCGTTGCCCAGCGGCGCGCTTTGCGCGCTTCGTAGGCCTTCTTGTGATAGGCGTAACCCGCGATCAATGGCACGGCGAGGGTCGCTTCGCTGTAGACCATCTGCTCGAAGGTGGTGTCGACCTTGCCCCAGGAGCTGGCTTCCTTCAGAGTGCTCGAGGAGAGCGCTCCGTCGCGGACGTCGGCGACCGTGATCTGGATCGCGTACTTGTGCATCGGCGCGTCTTCGGTGAGGATCTCAGCCGCGACGACGATGTCCTGGGCGAAGTTCTTGGGTACGCCGCCGCCGAGCATGAAGAGGCCGGTGGTGCGGTTGGCGATCTTGAGCTGGGTGATCTCGTAGAAGTCCTTTGCGGAGTCGATCGAGAGCTTGGGCTTGTCGCCGCGCTTGTGCTGGTGCATGACCAGGCCGAAGCCGGCCGAGCAGTCGCTGAAGGCGGGGCAGAAGATCGGAATATCGAGCTGGTAGGCCGCGTAGGTGATGGAATCGACGCCGCCTTTTTCGGGGGTCTTGCCGTGGGTTTCGAGATAGGCTCCCATGGCGCGGATGAATTCACGAGAGCTGTGGGGGCGGGGGTCGAGTGAGTCGGCGATCTCTCCTGTGATGGCGTCGCAATCGCGGAGCTCTTCTTCGTTGATCATGGTGTCGTAGATGCGATCGATCATCAGCTCGCGGAGCTCGTTGTCCTGCGTGCCGGACTTGTAGAGGTCGTCGGCGATCCAGTGCTTGTAGCCGAGCGCTTCGAAGAAATCCTGATCGACGATGTTGGCGCCGGTCGAGACGATCGCGTCGACCATGTTGTTGCGCAGCAGGTCGATGAAGACCTGCTTCAGGCCGGCGGAGACCATGGAGCCGGCGAGGCAGAGAATGACGCCGCAGTCGGTGTCGCGCAGCATGCGCTCGTAGATCGAGGCCGCCCGGTAGAGGTCACGGGAGCTGAAGGCCATATGCTGCATTGCATCGACCAGCTCGACTACGTTGTGCTGCTTGATGTCGATGTGCTGAATGGGTTGGGTGAGTAGTTCTTTTTTCGTTGTCATAGCTCATCTATGATATCAACCAAAGCCGCGTATTTACAGGGGAATTGTTAATTCTTAATCAGCGAGCGGTGCGGCGCCGGACGTGGAAATTGCGAGCATAGCAGGTATACTTCCGCCTATATGAAGGCCAATTTCCCGACCCCTGTTCGCACCTTCGCCGCGACCGCTGCGCTGCTTCTTCTCTCTTCAACCGCTTGCTTCGGATGGGGCAGCGATGGGCATCGGATGATCAATCGCCTTGCCGCGGAACATTTGCCCGCGGATTTTCCGGCGTTCCTGCGCACTCCTGCGGCGATCGATGAGATCGAATATCTCGGGCCGGAGCCGGACCGCTGGCGTTCGCCGGCCGAGCCGGAGCTGAGCAATGAGCAGGCGCCGGAGCACTTCATCGATCTGGAACTTGCCGATATGGTCGGCAAACTGCCTCGGCGGCGCTACGATTTCATCGCTGCTTTGTATGCGGCGGGGCTGACGCATCCGAGCCTGGCGGCCGAGCTGCGTCCGGAAAAGGTGGGCCTGCAACCTTATGTCACAACCGAGGTGTATCAGCGACTCAAGGCGGCGATGCGCGAGTATCGGGGCCTTTCCGCGCAAGGGAAGGACACCAAGCCGGTCGAGCAGGCGATCATTTTCTACATGGGATGGCTCGGCCACTATGTCGGAGATGGTTCGCAGCCGTTACATGTGACGGCGAATTACGACGGATGGGTGGGCAAGGAAAATCCGAACGGGTACACGACGCAGCATGGGATTCACGCAAAGTTCGAGACAACGTTTGTGGCGGCGAATATCAAGCCCGCCGATGTTGCTCCGCTGATGACTGCGCCTCGGGAGGAAAGCGGCGACGTTTTCGACGACTATGTGGCCTACCTGCGAAGCTCTTCGAGGTTGATCGAGCGGACCTATCAGTTGGAGAAGCTTGGCGGTTTTGATGGTGCGGGGACGACGGACTCGAAGCAATTTACCGCCGAGCGTTTGGCGGCTGGGGCGAGCGAGTTGCGCGACCTCTATGTGACTGCATGGGCGGAGAGCGCGAAGCCGGTTCCGGAGTGGCATGATGCGCCGAAGGCTCCGGCGGCGGGTGCAAAGCTTAGCGGCGGATTTTAGTCTCTGGCGATAGTCACCTTATAATCCCGTTTGAGCTAAATATCTCTTGTCGAGACCGCTGCTATATATCATGATATATAGCAGGTGATTTGAGATGGCACAGGCAGAAAAAGCGCGCGTCTTCATGAGCGGGAGAAGCCAGGCGGTGAGAATTCCCGCTGCCTATCGCTTCGCGACCGACGAGGTTTATATCCGGCGCGATCCTCAGACGGGTGATTTGATCTTGTCTCAGGCGCCAGGGGATTGGGAGGAGATTTACACGGCGCTCGACGAGTCCGGAATCCCCGATGATTTCTTGAGCGACCGCAGGCAAGGGCTTCCGCCGCGGCGCGAAACTTTGTGATTCGGCGCTATATGCTCGATACCAACATGGTCAGCTACATCGTGACCGGCAGATCGTCTGCCGCACGACGGGCGCTGGCTGGGCTTAAGGCTAATGACATAGGGTGCATCTCGTCGATCACCGAGGCGGAGCTACGCTACGGTCTCGCGAAACTTCCGTCCGATAGCCTGCGCCGGTCAGCCATCGAGGGATTTCTCGCCAAGCTGCAGATATTGCCGTGGGGTAGTGCTGAGGCTGTCACATATGGTGAGCTTCGGGCCGGGCAGGAATTGTCAGGAAAACCGCTCGAAACCCTTGACATGCTGATCGCCGCGCATGCGATCACCGTCGACGCCATGCTAGTGACGAACGATCGGGCTTTTCGGCACGTCCGCGAACTGCCCGGAATCGTGAATTGGGCGACTGACCTTTAGACGGGTCTCCGATGGCGGCCTGTCGGGCAGGCTGTCTCGTTAGGTCCGAACTGGGATCATTTCTTCGCCGCCATGCCGACGAAGGTGGTGAGAAACTCCACGAAGCGTTGCTGCACATGAATTCCGGTCTCGAGGACCTCGTAATGGTCGAGCGGCTTCCCCTGGATTCCGGCGGCGAGGTTGGTGACGCAGGAGATACCCAGCACCTCCATATTCATGTGCCGGGCGACGATTACCTCGTGGACGGTGGACATACCTACGAGGTCGGCGCCGAGGATACGAAAGGCGCGGATCTCTGCCGAAGTCTCGAAACTTGGCCCGGAGACCGCGATATACACCCCTTCCGACAGAGTGAAGCCGTGTTTCTTTGATGCGGTCTTTGCCAGGCCCCGCAGGCGCGCGGAGTAGGGCTCAGTCATATCAAAAAAGCGCTCGCCAAATTTGGACTCGTTCTTGCCGATCAGGGGGTTGGTGCCGGTGAAGTTGATGTGGTTGGAGATGAGCACCAGTTGGCCACGTTGCAGGCCCTCGCGGATGCCTCCTGCCGCATTCGTCACAATGAGGGTTTCAATTCCAAGCTGCTTCAACACGCGAAGAGGAAAGATGACTTCGCTGGCCGGATAACCCTCGTAATAATGCACCCTCCCCTGCATGACCATGATCGGAGTGCCGTGCAGGGTGCCGATCACCAGCAGTCCGCTATGCCCGACAACGCTGGGTTTGGGGAAGTGGGGGATCTCGGTGAAGGGAATCGAGATCGAGTTTTCGACGTGATAGGCGAAAGGGCCAAGGCCAGAGCCGAGAATGATGGCGATCTTCGGTATGACCGGCATGCGGGAGCGAATGAACTCGGCGGCGACGGCGGACTTATCGAAGATTTCGGATGGCATGTTCTTCCTCGTAGATTCAATTCCTAGATCAGAATGCCGACGATGGATGCCGACATTAAATTGGCCATGGTTCCGGCGAGCATGGCGCGCAGCCCAAGCTGTGCCAGTTCGTGGCGCCGCTCCGGAATCAGCGCACCGATGCCGCCGATCTGAATCCCAATGGAACTCAGATTAGCAAATCCGCATAGCGCAAAGGTTGCAATTGTGAATGAGCGTGGGTCGAGCATCGCTTTCTGTTGGCCCAGCAAGGAATAGGCGACGACCTCGTTGATGATGGTGCGAGTACCGAGCAGGTTGCCGACCAGCGGAGCATCGTGCCAGGGAATGCCGATCAGCCAAGCAATCGGGGCAAAGAGAGCGCCGAGGACGGCGTTGATGGTCGAGGGAAACGGGATGTGGTGTCCGCCGAGCCAATTGTGAACGCCGCCGAAAATGGCGTTCAGCAGAGCAATCAACGCGATAAACGAGATCAGCATGATGGCAACGTTGAAGGCCAGCTGGCCGCCGTCGATGGTGCCGCGGGCGATCGCGCCGAGCAGGTTTTCGTTTTTGTGCTCTTCGTTTTTGGGTACGTGGACGACTCCCATAGTGGCCGGCGTGCCGGTTTCGGGCACGAGCATCTTGGCCACGAGGATCGTTCCAGGCGCGGTCATAATGACGGCGGCGAGCAGGTGTTTGGCCTCGATGCCGGACAAAATATATGCCGCCATAATGCCGCCGGAGACGTGGGCCATGCCGCTGGTCATGATGGTCATCAGCTCGGAGCGGGTGAGCGTGGGCAGGAATGGGCGGATGGTCAGCGGGGCTTCCGTCTGGCCCATGAAGATGCTGGCGGCCACGTTGAGGCTCTCGGCGCCGCTGATGCGCATGGTGCGCTGCATGATCCAGGCAAAGCCCTTGATGACGATCTGCATCACGCCGATGTGATAAAGCACGGCGAAGAGCGCGGAGATGAAAATGATCGTCGGCAATATCTGGAAGGCGACGATCACGCCTAAAGACGAATGCTGTTTGCCGAGCTCGCCAAAGACGAACGATGAGCCGGCGAAGGCGGTGTTGAGCATTCGCGTGACACCGTCGCCGGCGGCTGCGAGGGCCCTCTCGCCAAAGGTGAATTTCATCACGAGAAAAGCGAAGAGGATTTGCAGCCCGAGTCCCCAGATTACGGTGCGCCAGCGGATTGCGCGGCGGTCGGTCGAGAAGAGCCATGCCAGGATGAGCATGGTGAGCAATCCGAGTAGTCCGGTGAATCTGGCCAAAGTCGTCTCCTGTAGGGCTGGGTTCAGGAAAACTTATCTGCGTTTTGTGCGGTTACATATTCATACACCAACGGCGGGACAATTCCCGGAGCGTCTGTGATCACAAGCGCCTCGCGCAACAGGTTCTCTGGTTCGACGAGCTTTTCCGCGTCGTCAGCAAACATCGTCACCAACGGCTGCCGCGGCGCGATGCGCGCGCCGAGCTTGACGTGCATCTCGATGCCGGCGTGCGGTTCCACTGGTTCTCCGGCCCTTTCGCGGCCTGCGCCGAGGCGCTGCACGGCCCAGCCTACTTTTTCGCAGTCAATCTTTGAGAGGTAGCCGGCGTGGGTTGCGATGAAGGTTTTGGTCGCCTTGGGAGCATGGAAGGCCTCAGGGTTATCGAGGACGCTCGCGTCGCCGCCCTGCGCCCTTACCATCGTCTTGAAGTTTGCGAGCGCTGCGCCGGAATGCAGAAGCTCTTCGGCGAGGAGCCAGCCGGCTTTCGGAGAATCTGCCTTTCCGCCGATATGCAGCATCCAGCTTGCGAGGGTGAGCGAGATTTCGAGGATGTCTTCGCAGAGCGGGTGCCGCTTGCCGCTGAGGATGTCGACCGCCTCCCATATCTCTAACCAGTTGCCGGCAAAGCGGCCGAGAGGCTGGTTCATGTCGGTGATCACTGCGACGGTCTTGGTGCCCGAGGCCTCGCCGGTCTGCACCATCAGCGACGCGAGGTAGAGCGCCTCCTCTTTGCTCTTCAAGAAATGCTCCTGAGCCGGTTTTGACATCGAGGACGAGGCCGTTCAAGCCGGCGGCGAGTTTCTTGCTCATGATCGAGGCGCAGATGAGATAGGGACTTTCGACTGCGCCGATGTGGTCGCGCATCGCGTAGAGCACGCGATCGGCGGGGACGAGGTTTTTGGTCTGGCCGATGAGCACGGAGCCGGTCTGCTCGAGCACGCGCATCATCTGATCGAGCGAGAGCTGGGTGCGATAGCCGGGGATGCTGTCGAGCTTGTCGAGCGTGCCGCCGGTGTGGCCGAGGGCGCGACCGCTGATCATCGGGATTGCCAGTCCGGCGGCGGCGACGATGGGCGCGACGATGAAGGAGGTGCTGTCACCGACGCCTCCAGTGGAGTGCTTGTCTACCGCGAATTTGCCTAGCGGAGACGGATCGAAAGTCTCTCCCGAGAACCTCATCGCTGTCGTGAGGGAATGCAACTCAGCGGCGCTCAGTCCGCGGATGAATGCAGCCATCAGCCACGCAGCCAGTTGCGGCTCGGTGATGCATTGCGGCATCTCCGGCCGGGTCTGCAATGCTGCGCCGGCGACCACGAATTGAATCTCCGCCTTGCTCAACTCACCGCCATCGCGCTTTCTTGCGGACGATGTCGACGATATGCATTGCTACGCAAAATCTCCGGGCTTGAAGCTGAAGGGCAGCAGGTCGAAGAAGGGGCGGCTTTCGAATCCGCGCTCACCGGTGCTCTGGACAGCGGGAAAAAAGATGATCGGCGTCTTCGAGGGCGAACTCGCTGAGCACCTGGCGGCATGCGCCGCATGGCGCGCTGGCTGCTCCGTTGAGGTTATCGACGGCGATGGCGCGGATGCGGATTTGCGGGCCCTTTTCGCTGATGGCGGTGAAGACCGCAGTACGCTCCGCGCAGTTGGTTAAACCATACGACGCGTTTTCGACGTTACAGCCGGTGACGGTTGTGCCGTCGTTGAGCAAGAGAGCGGCTCCGACGCGAAAGTGGGAGTAAGGTGCGTAGGCATTCTTCGCCGCATTCGTGGCCGCCGTTTGCAGGGCCTCTGCTTCATCAGGAGTGAGACTCATTCTGATTGTTACGCTATCGGGTTGAGGGGTGGGGCGCAAGAGGAGTTCTGTTGCTTCGACTGAAGGGTTAGAACCGCAGGTTCCTTCGACTTCGCTCAGGACAAGCTCTTCGCTCCGCTCACGATGACAAACTGGATTGTCGGAGTGTGCGACATTGGAGAGATGGTTCCAACATCGACACCGCATGATCGGACGGCGCTGGGTTTTGCGGCATGCGCGGCGGCCGGGTGCTTGTGGAGCACGGGCTTTTACTTTGGCAAGATTGCGCTGCGCGAGATGGGCGTCGGTCATATGGTGCTTTACCGGTTTTTGTTCGCATGCCTGGGGCTACTGCCGATTCTGCTTAGAAAGAGCGCGCGAGACGCGGGGAAGCTGACCGGGGGCGAATGGCGAGCGCTGCTGCTGGCTTCGTTCCTTGGCGTTCCGGTGCAGTTTCTTATGCAGTTCTGGGGGCTGAAGCTGACGAACGTCTCCCATGCGTGCCTGATGGTAGGCACGATGCCGGTAATTCTCGCTGTGGGCGCGCATATCTTTGCTCACGAGCGTCTCGACAAGGTTGGATGGTTTGCTCTGATTGGCTCGACTGCCGGCGTGGGGCTGATTGTGTTCAGCGGAGTTGGCGGCGCGCATCTTCCAGCGCAGGCGGCGAATGCGTCGAGCCTCACCGGGGACCTGCTGGTGGTTGCCTCGATGTTCGTCGCGCTGGGGTGGATCCTGATCAATCAGAACCTGATGAAGCGGCATTCTCCGCTGGTCATCACGGCGTATGGCGTGTTTTCAGGGACGGTGATGATGGCTGCGTGGGTGCTGGTTGTTGACGGAGTTCCTCCGGTGCGTGGAATCAGCCTGCATGTCTGGCTGGCGCTGGCGGCTAGCGGCATCCTGTGTACGGCGACGACGACGCTGCTGTGGAACTGGGGTATTCATCATGTGCCTGCCTCACGTGCTGGAGTCTTTCTTAACATCGAGCCGGCGCTCGGCTCGGCACTCGGAGTGAAGCTGATGGGCGACCAGCTTGGTCCGCTGACCTGGGTGGGTGGCGCGCTGATTATTGGCGCGGCGGTGGTGCTGACTTCGCGGGGTGGGGTGGATACCGAGGGGGTACTTGAGTAGTCGCGAGAAGCCCTCGTTTAAAGGGTCGCAAATTCATTTAACCAAATGGTTGACAGCGGCGAGACTTCGGGATTACATTCAACCACATGGTTAAGTCTTCAGCCGTTCGACTCGACTCTATCTTTCACGCCCTCGCCGATCCTACGCGGCGCCAGATCCTTCGCGGTCTGGCGTCCAACGAAAAGACGGTTGGGGAGATAGCGCGCCCGCACAAGATGTCGCTGGCCGCGGTCTCAAAGCACCTCAACGTGCTGGAGAGCGCGGAGCTCATCGCCCGGGAGCGCAGAGGGAGTTTTCAAATCGTGAGACTTAAAGCACACACGCTCAAACCTGCGGAAGAGTGGATCGCATTCTATTCGCGCTACTGGAACCAACAGTTCGACCAACTCGAGAAATACCTCGAAGGAGAAAAACCATGAGCACAGCCCAGATGCAATATGCAGGAGCTCCCGCGGATTTGGCCGAGGAGCCGTTGTCCGTTTACATCAGCCGCGTCTTCCGCGCCCCTCGGCAGCGGGTTTTTGACGCGTGGACCAAGCCGGAGCAGATGCTGCAATGGCGCGGTCCGGAGGGCTGGCAGGTGTTCGAGGCACATTCCGACCAGAGGCCGGGCGGAGAGCATCGCGTGGTGGTGCGCGGGACGCCGCCGCCGAGGTCGCCCGGCGACAAGGCGGTCGAGGTGACGGGTGCTTCTCGCGGGGTCTATCTCGACTTCGAGCCGTATTCGCTGCTGCGTTTTACCTGGAATGCGGACTGGGCGCCGGGCGAGGAGAGCGTGGTCACGGTGCGACTGAGCGATGCCGAGGATGGCGGCACGCTGATGGATTTCACCCATGACAAGTTCCTTACGCAGCAATCGGCGGCGGGTCACAACATGGGTTGGAACGGCGCGTTCAACAGGCTGGTCACGTTCCTGGGGAAGTGACAGGCCGGTGGAATCCACAACTTTCCGGGAAGGCGGCGCGTTTCTTCAAGGGCCGCCTTCCCGGGATGAGTGCCGCGAAATATTTCTGAAGCGAGTGTCTCGGCGCGCAGTTCGTTCAGGGCAGGGAGTAGACGCTGAGCTTGTCCCGATCGAAGATCGCCAGATGCTTGCCGTCGGGCGCGAGACTGGAAGTGCCTCCGGCAGCGGAGATGCCTTGCTGGAAGATGATCCGGTTCGCGGGGACGTCGATCACGATCGCGTGGCTGCGCTCGTTGCACCAGATGTCAAACATCCCGCAGATACCTACCTCGCCAGCAGCGGTCAGTGAAAATCTTTGCCCGTCATGGGAGACGCCTGTCACGCCGACGACCTGAGACCCGTGCGGAATTGCGGGCAGTGGGGCGTGGGTGCCGTCGGCGCGGGCGAGCACCAGGTCACTCTGCTTTTTTTCCGTCGAGCGAAGCTCGATGACCAGCGATGTCGAGTTGAGGAAGACGCGCGGCAGAGGCGCTACCTCTGTATTGGGAAGAGGATAGATCCATGCAAGTTTGTCCTGGCGGTAGACGCGGATGCCGGTGCAGAAGATGGAGGTTGTGCAATCGGCCCAGGTGGCCAGGCCTGGGGGGCCGGCGAGAAGTTCACCCTGGTTCGGCGAGAGATCGAGCTTTGGGCCCGGTTTCAGAGGCTTGCCGCTCCACCAGGTAAGCGAGGAGCGCTTGTTGGCGTAGAAAGTCTGAAGCACCAGGTTGGGGTCGGGCAAAATTGATGGCACCCAGTTACTGGTCGCGGGTATGTAGAAGTCCTGGCGCAGCGTAGTGTCGGCGTTGAGCACCTGGACGAAGTCGCCGTCGGGAATCTTTCCTTCGGAGTTTGACTGGTGGATGGCGAGGATGGAATTTTCGGGGCCGCGGGTGAGTTCGAGGGTCATCGCCGCCTCGGGACCTTCGGCGCCAATATCCCAGTCGCGCCTGTGGAGTTCTTTGCCCCGAAGGTCGAAGACGATGAGGCGCATATGCAGCGGCTCTGTCTTTTGTGAGCTGCTCCAGCGGCGGCTGGTGCTGAAGGCTGCGGCGATATGGGCTTCATCGATCCAGAAGACCTGGATGGTGCCGCGCTGCTGGTATTTGGAGTCGCTTTGATCGGAGAACAGATCGGAGGCTGCGCCCAGTGGCTTGAGGTCGACTGTGACCTGGGGCTGAGGGCCTTGCTGGGCGACCGCCAATGTGGCGGCGGTGAGGAGTGCCGCGAGGGTGGCGATGAAGCGGATGCGCCGGAGGGATTTCATCGAGGTAGTTCTATCGCAGGTTGAGATGCCATGTATAGCCGAGTTCCTCCCATCCTACGCGCGATGGAACTGCGCGTAGGATGGGGCACCCACGGTAGTTGGATGGCCGCATGAAGCCGATGCGAATTGATCTACCACTCCATCGCGTATTGCGGCGATATCTCGAACGAAGATGTGGGGCGTGGTTCGCTGGCGAGCTCGAGCACGAGGCGTTCGAGCACGAGGCGCTTGTCTGGTGGCGAGGAGCGCAGTTCGAGATCGGCGCGGGCGATGAGGCGCAGGGCGCGGGTGAGTTCGTGGCGGGATTTATAGCGGCGCGCCTGGCGAATGAGGTCCTCGGCGGCGAAGGGCGGCATGCGAAAGCCCTGCCATAGCGCCTGCCAGATCGCGCGGGAGTCGCGCACGTTCTTTTCAAGAATGACGGTCATTTGGCGATAGGTACGAGCCAGCATGTAGAGATGGCCGATGGCCGAGTCTTCCCCGCCGTCGGAGGCGTTGAGCAGCCCTTGCAGCAGCATCAGCGCGCGGGCTTTGTCTTTGGCGGAGATGGCGTCGGTCAGTTCGTAGAGCGAGCGCTGCTTGGCGGCGAGCACCATGGTCTCGACGTCGCCTAGGGTGATGCGTCCGCGCCCTTCCGGTGGAGGGCCGCCGGCGTAGAGCAGCAGCTTTTCGAATTCGCTGGCGATGAGCATCATGTCGGCGCCGAGGGCGTCGGCGAGTTCGCGGGCGGCGTCGGATTCGAAACGGACTTCATGTTTCTCAGCCTCAGCCATGAGCCAGCGGATGGCGTCGTTTTCATCGACGCGGGCGAGCTCGACCATGCCGCACCAGTCGCCCAGGGTTTCGCGGATGCGGTCGAAGCGGTCTTTGTCCTGGAGGTCCATACGGCGCGGGTCGGAGGAGATGCGGATATGGTCGGCGACGAACAGGATCAGCGCCTGGGGATTGGGCGAGCGGAAATAGCCGTCGATCGCGGCGAATTCGTCTTTCTTCGCCCCGCGGGTATAGAGCGTCTTGAGATTGCGGATGAAGATGACCTGGAAGGGCGCCATCAGCGACGGCGTCTGTGCGCGGTCGAGCGCTTCGAAGATATTGGTCTCGGCCAGATCCAGGTCCGAGAGGCAGAAGTCACGCATCTCCGGCGCAACGAAGGCTTGAATCACGGCGCGGCGGCAGCGTTCGTAGAGAAAGGTCTCGTCCCCGGCGAGGATGTAGCCGGGCCGCAGCGGGCCTCCACTTCTCGCGGCGTCGATCTCGGCGAGAAAGCGTTCGGTCGAGGCGAAGCCGGCTCCCCAGCGAGTTGGCGTGGATGTCATCTAGAAGGACTCCAGCATATCGCTGACGAGCGATTGTGCGAAATCTCGCGATAGCCGGGCCACCGCCGCGGGATCTTCCTGGATGAAGGTGGTGAGATCGGTCGTGGTCTGGTACTGCTCGCGAAAGGTGTAGTGATTGTTTTCGTAGAGCAGCCGGCCGTTGCGGTCGTTGACGTGGACCATGGCGGTGACCGTCACCAGGTAGCTTGCCGACTGGCCGGTCTGGGAATTGTAAGTGAGCGGAAGGATCGTGAAGGTGGTGATCTTGCCGTGGATGGTGGCGTCGGCGTCGGCGTTGGTTGGCCCTTCGGAGTTGACGATGGTGTATTTCGTGCGGCTGGTGAGCTCACGAATGACCGCCTGGGTCATGGCGAGTTCAGTGTGATACGACTGGGTCGCGTTTTCAAAGACGGGAACGGCGACGGTGTGGGTGGTATCGGGCAGGTGCGCCGCCGAGGTTGCGGTGTGATAGCCGCAGCCGGTGATGGTGACTAGGGCAGCCAGAAACGTCGCGAACTTGATTGGCATCGACACAAGTATTGTCGCAGGATTCAGGTGAATTTACAGTGCCGACGTTGGTACGGCGTGCGCGGCATTCAAAGGCGGCAAGACGCTGGCGAAGCCGCGCGTTTCGAGCTCCTGCTGGAGCTGTGAGACGCTGCGGAAGATGATGCCTTGCAGGCCGACAGCCTCTGCCGAGAGGACGTTTTCCTGGCGGTCGTCGAGGAAGAGCGCTTCTTCAGGACGCACTCCGAGCGCGTCGATGACGTGATGGTAGATGGCTGGGTCGGGCTTGGCCGTGCGGAGATAGCATGACCACGTATTGTGGGTGAATCGCTTGACCCAGTCGAATTCTTTGAAGACGTCGGCGATCTCGAAGGGGATGTTGGAGAGGATTCCGGTCTTGAATCCTGACTGGCTGATGGTGACTGCCCAATTGACCATCGTGGGGTTGAGGATGCTCCACATGCGGATGTCTGTGGCGATGAGCTTGCGGATTTGTTCTTCGGCCAGGGTTACGCCGGCGCCTTGGGCGCAGCGCTGCCAGTAGCCGGCTCCGTCGAATTCGCCGGAGTCGTAGGCGTGGCGGAAGGCCCAGTATTCGCGCTCGAAGTCTTCTGCGGGCGCGCCGAATGTTTGGATGAGCTCGTGGTGGGCGTCAGGATCGGCGGGCGCGCTCAGCACCATTCCGTAATCAAAGATGACTGCGCGTAAGGCCATAGTGAAGGAGCTCCTGAAATAGCGAATAACGGTTGTACAGCCGTCATTGTCTCAAAGCTGAGAGAAACCCAGGTAAGCTTCGCGAACCCTTCGACAAGCTCAGGGCAGGCGCTGGGGCAACCGCGTCTGTTCGTTCCGAAAAAAAAGCAGCCGGTGAAGGCTGCCTTTTCTTGTTTAGTGATGACTGTCTTACGCGGGTGATGGGCTGCCTTCGGGGAAGCCTGTACCGCGGCCGCCTTCGGGGCGAAGCACCTGCTGAACATCTGCCACGCCAGTCGGACCGCCGGGGCCACCTAGGGATTTCATCGGGGGCAGGTCCTGACCGTCGATGATCTTCTTGATGTCTTCGGCGTCGAGCGTTTCACGCTCCAACAGGGCCGCGGCCATGCGGTGCATGATGTCGTGGTTCTGGTCGAGGATCTGGTAGGCAGATGCGTAAGCCTCATCGATCATTCTGCGGACCTCGGCATCGATCTGGCGAGCGGTCTCTTCGGAGAAATCGCGGTGTTGCGAGATTTCGCGTCCGAGGAAGATCTGCTCTTCCTTCTTGCCGAAGGTCAGCGGGCCCATCGAGCTCATTCCGTACTCGCAGACCATCTTGCGGGCGAGGTCGGTGGAGCGCTCGATATCATTGCCGGCGCCAGTCGTCTTACGCTTCATGAAGATCTCTTCAGCGCAGCGGCCGCCCATCAGAATGGCAAGCTGCGTCTCCAGATAATCCTTGGTGACGGTGTGCTTGTCTTCTTCAGGCAACTGCATGGTGACGCCCAGGGCCATGCCGCGAGGAATAATCGTGACCTTGTGGAGCGGGTCGGCGTGGTCTCGCTTGGCGGCGACGAGCACGTGACCGGCCTCGTGGTAGGCAGTGTCGCGCTTGTCGTCTTCCGAGAGCAGCATCGACTTGCGCTCCGCGCCCATCATGACCTTGTCCTTGGCGGTCTCAAAGTCTTCCATGAAGACTGCCTTGCGGTTCATGCGGGCCGCGCACAGGGCAGCTTCGTTGACCATGTTGGCCAGGTCTGCGCCGGAGAATCCCGGTGTGCCACGGGCCAGGACGTTGAGGTTGACGTCGTCAGAGAGTGGAACCTTCTTGGCGTGAACGCGAAGCACCTCTTCGCGACCGCGAACGTCAGGACGTCCGACAACCACGCGGCGATCGAAGCGGCCAGGGCGGAGAAGCGCCGGATCGAGGACGTCAGGGCGGTTGGTGGCGGCGACGAGAATGACTCCATCGTTCGATTCGAAGCCGTCCATCTCGACGAGGAGCTGGTTCAGAGTCTGCTCGCGCTCATCGTGTCCACCGCCGAGGCCTGCGCCGCGATGGCGACCGACTGCGTCGATTTCGTCGATGAAGATGATGCAGGGAGCGTTCTTCTTGCCCTGTTCGAAGAGGTCGCGAACGCGGCTTGCGCCGACGCCGACGAACATCTCGACGAAGTCCGAACCGGAGATCGAGAAGAAGGGAACGTTGGCTTCGCCGGCTACGGCGCGGGCGAGCAAGGTCTTGCCGGTTCCGGGAGGTCCGACGAGCAGTACGCCCTTGGGAATGCGTCCGCCGAGCTTTTGGAATTTCTGCGCCTCGCGCAGAAATTCGATGATTTCCTTCAGCTCTTCCTTGGCTTCGTCGACGCCGGCAACGTCCTTGAACGTTACTTTCTTCTGCTGCATTGAGAGCAGACGGGCGCGGCTCTTGCCAAACGACATGGCCTTGTTACCGCCGCTCTGCATCTGGCGCAGCATGAAGAACCAAAGCGCGCCGATGATGATGACCGGCGAGAACTGGATGAGGATGTTCAGCCATCCATTGCCGGAGTTCGGCTTCACGGTCATCGAGACCTTGCCGTCGCGCAGAGCGTTGTACATTGCGGGATCGTTGGACGGGGCGGCGGTATGAAACTTGCTGCTGTCAGCCTTCATGTCGCCATGGATCTCGGTATCGGTCCCGTTCTCCACGATGGTGATGGCTTTGATCTGGCCCGCCTGAGCGTCCTGCAGGAACTGCGAATAGGGAATCTCAGCGTCCTTGCCCATGCCGCCCGACTTCTGGAATACCTGCCACAAAAGCACCAGGCAGGCAAAGATGAATACCCAGAAGATGATTGTCTTGACCGTTGAATTCACGTAAGAACCTCGTTTCTACCTGCGTCAGCCTAAAAAGTACCTATTACCGGGTCGCCGCACTTCGGTCGGCTCTGAATCCATATCTATGATTAGACGCGACTGCTCTGGGGAAGTATCAAGAACGCAAACTAAAGACAGACACCACCCCGGGGCGAGGTCTGCACAAGCAAAGTCCCGCCTTGACGGTCACCCTCGACCGTCCTCTAATTCTACTCCCTGAAACATCCGGTTCATGAAAGTCGGAGGGAGATGTTTTGCGGGGGTGGAAAGAAAGGTACGTGGGGCGAAAGTGCGCAACTCAAACGTTAACTTCGAGGCGGCTTGTCGAGGGGCGTCGAGCGAATGACGAGAGCGAGATCCCCGGTGAGATCAGACTCGACAGCGACGCCGGGCATCCAGATAATCTGGCCCTCCAATTCCAGTACGGGATAGCTGGCGGCAACCGGTAAACGCGCCCGGCGCAAGACCTCGCTGATCTTGAGCCGGGAACGGCTGTGGCGGAGAGTGACGCGATCGCCGGGACGGGAGGCGCGAAGCCGGGCCTCAGGCAGGGAAGCCGTCAGTTGACGACCTACGGATGCCTCGACGCGGATGCCGAAGGCGGGTGCATCGACCGAACCGGGTATTGGCAGCAGGTACTCGGCGGCCTGTTCCCTTGAAGGAGTCTTCTGGGCCGAGTCCCGGAATACCCTCAGCTCGCGCGGCGTTCGTGCTGCGCGTAAGCCGTTTTCCATCTGTAATTTAAGGCCGCTGCGGAGAGGGCTTTCTGGAACCGATTCGGAGAGGCCGCACAAGCCCAGCAGCCGTTCGGTCTCCTCGAACCCCAGACTTGCGCCTAGCCTGGCTGCCGCCGCACGCAAAACGCGCCGCCGTAGCGCAGGATGCAGGAATCGCAGCCGCTCTATTTCAAGAGCCAGCGAATCGCCGGCGTGAAGCGTGTCGCGTAGCCCGGCCGCCGCCGCGCACCGCCTTGCCGGGGAGCAGCAGCGAGGGCAACAGGCGCGCCAGTTCGCCTTGCCAAAAGGCTTCCTCGTCGCGAGCCAGGACAGCCAGATGGGCGAGCTGGTGCTGAATTCCGGGGTTATATTCGGCCAGAATCGGGAGCAGCTCATGGCGAATGCGGTTCCGTGTATAGGCGGTATCGAGGTTAGTGGAGTCGTCCCGCCACGGCTGGTCAATTTCCCGCAGATACGCCTCGATTTCTCTCCTGGACGTAGACAGAAAGGGACGCAGAATCAATTGATCATGCGATTTCCCTGATGTCCTGGTTTCAGATTTCAAGACGGGAAAGATCGCGCTCAAGCCTTCCGTCCATGCGCCACGCAATAGGCGGTGGAGCACGGTCTCCGCCTGATCGTCGAGGGTATGGGCGGTCGCGAGGGCGTCTGCTTCGCCGGTGGCCAGGAGCTCCCAAAACCAGGCGTAGCGGAGCGAGCGCGCGGTTTCCTCCAACCCCTGGCGGTTGGATTCTGCAACCGCAGGAACGTCGACCCGCCGCAGATAGAAGGGAAGCTCGAACTGGCCGGCCAGCGCCTCGACAAAGGCGGCATCGGCGTCGGATTCCGCGCCGCGAATGCCATGGTTCATGTGGACCACTGAGAGGACTAGCCCTAATTCGTTGCGCCGCTCCAGCAAGGTGCGAAGCAAGGCGACCGAGTCCGCGCCGCCCGAGCAGGCGATTGCGAGCCGCATTCCGGGTTGGAAGAGGGTGGTCTGCAGGGCGGGGAGGGAATTGGCCGGTTTCATTCCTCCTGTGATCGTAGCGCGTGGAGCATTCCCGCAGCGAGGTGTCCCGGTTCCGCAGAGAACGGCGCTTTCGAGAATCCTTGTATACTCCATCTTCTATGCGCGTTTTTGTTATTCTTCCGGCCGCGGGGCTGGGCACACGAATGGCTGCCGGAGCTGCTCCAAAGCAGTTTCTCGAACTGCGCGGCACGCCAATCCTGATTCATACCCTGCGTGCCTTTACGGAGCTGCCCGCCGTCGCCGCTGTCTACATTGCGGTCCGCAAACCTGAAATTCCCCGGCTCAAGACGCTGCTCGAAGCCCACGGCTTTGGCGGCGCGGCACAGACGCCGCCGATCCACATCATCGAGGGTGGAGACACCCGCCAGGAAAGCGTCGGCCACGCATTGTCAGCGGTCGACGGCGACGAGGACGACATCGTGCTGGTCCACGACGCGGTACGCCCGTTGATCCCCGCCGCCGTCGTTGCACGCACGATCGAAGCGGTGGAGAAGCACGGGGCGGCGATCGTCGCCGTGCCCGCGATCGACACCATCAAGCAGGTCGAGCGCACCGCCCATGGCGCCATCATCAGCTCGACGATCCCACGCGAATATGTGGTCCTGGCGCAGACTCCGCAGGGATTCCGGCTCGGGCTGCTCCGGCGTGCCTATGCCGAGGCTGAAGCGGACGGATTTCTGGGCACTGACGAATCATCCATCGTTGAGCGCGCGGGGATGCAGGTTGCCGTCGTGCCGGGCACGATCGAGAACCTCAAGATCACCCAGCAGGGCGACCTCGATCTGGCCGAGTTTTTTCTCTCGCAGCGGGAGAAATCGCGCGCCTGAGGGCCGGAGGCCAAGCCTTGGCGAAGACGTGCGGCTCGAATCGGTCCGGTTCGGGGTAAGATTCCTCAAGGCCTCAAAGATAGAAAGATAGATGGAAGCGAAGAAGACTGAGAAACGACAATGAGCCTGAGAATTGGTTGCGGCTGGGACTCCCATGAATTCAAGCCCGGAGTGCCGCTGCGCATCGGCGGACTGCATATCGAACATCCCGAGGGGCTGGCTGGGCACTCCGACGGCGACGTGCTGCTGCACGCGATCACCGACGCGCTGCTCGGCGCCGTCTCGGCCGGCGATATCGGCAGCTTTTTCCCGCCCGGCGATCCGCGCTGGAAAGACGCGGACTCGGCAATCTTTCTGAACCTGGCGCTCGAGGAGATACAAAACGCCGGCTACCGGATCGTCAATGTGGATACTACCCTGATCCTGGTGGCGCCGAAGATACGCCCGATCGCCCACGAGATGCGCGAACGCATCGCCGACATGCTCGACGTCGAGCCAGGCTGCGTCGGCGTAAAGGCCAAGACTCCCGAGGGCCTGAAACTGGACCACGTAGCGCAGGCGCAGGCCGTGGTGCTGCTCGAGAAGGTCGAAGACCCTGAGGGTCTGAAGAGTATGACAGCGGTGATCGAGAGCCAGCGGCAACTGGAAGACGTGGTCGAAAACCTGGTCAGCACCGTGCACGGCGTGCCGAAGCGCCGAACCGTGGTCCCCGCCTTTGACACGGAAGACATTACCTAACGCGGCTCCAGCATTCATTTAAGTGGCGTTGCAGGTTGCCTAAACTGCTGTGCATAAGATAACTTTTGCCTATCTGAACCTAGGAGGCACTATGGACTCGACCGGCTTTGATCCGAACCATCTGGCGATGTTCTTCATCCCCATGATCTTGTTTGGGATCATCGCCAATATCGTCCTGGTAATACCATTCTGGTTCATCTTCAAGAAGGCGGGCTTCAGCCCGTGGCTTGCCGTGCTGATGTTTGTGCCGCTCGCCAACATCATCATTTTGTACGTCGTCGCCTTTTCGCAATGGAGAGTGGCGCGGATTCCGCCGTATTCCGTGACTCAATTCCAGACCGACCCCAGCCAGCCGCGACTTTAGCTCGCGGGCTTGGACTCCTGCTTCAATCCTGCCGGAGCATTTTTTGTCTGTGCGTCTCAAAGCGTCGCGCGAGCGGCTTTGCTTGAGGAAATGCACGCGGGCGTTTGCCGGTCTGCTCCCATTTATGGGGGAAATGCTCTAGCATCGAAAATTGATACCGATCATGGCAGAGATTCCTTCAGCACCACGAGTTCGCTTCGCCCCGTCGCCCACCGGCTACCTCCATGTTGGCGGCGCGCGGACGGCACTTTTTAACTGGCTATTTCGCCCGCCACACGGGCGGGACTCTTATTCTGCGCATTGAAGACACCGACTTCGAGCGCTCCTCCGAAGAGATGGTTGGCGGCATTCTCGAGGGGATGACCTGGCTTGGCCTGGATTGGGACGAGGGGCCGTTTTTCCAGTCGAAGCGGCTGGATCTCTACAAGAATGCAGCCGAAAAAATCGTCGCCAGCGGGAATGCCTATCCCTGTTTTTGTACGAAAGAAGAGCTGCAGGCGCGTCGCGCGGAAGCTACGGCTGCTGGGCGTCCGCCAACGTACGATCGCCGCTGCCGCCGTCTCAGCCCCGACGACGTTGCCGCGAGGCGCGCGGCTGGCCTGGGCGCGGCGATTCGCTTTGCCGTGCCGGAGAGTGGATCGACCAGCTTCGATGACGCCGTCTTTGGCAAGATCGAGTTTGCCAACAGCGAGATCGAGGACTTTGTCCTGCTGCGTTCCGATGGAATTCCTACCTACCACCTGAGTGTCGTTGCCGACGATATGGACATGCGTCTGACGCATATCATTCGCGGCGCCGACCATATCTCGAATACTCCCAAGCAGGTGCTGCAGTACCTTGCGCTTGGCGCGCCATTGCCGGTCTTTGCGCATGTGCCGCTGATCCTGGGGCCGGATAAGACGCGGCTCTCGAAACGCCACGGTGCGACCAGCGTTATTTCTTACAAAGAGATGGGCATTGTTCCGGAAGCCTTCCGGAATTTTCTTGCGTTGCTGGGATGGACTCCGAAGTCGGTGGAAAAAGATCGCGAGATATTTAGTTCGGACGAGCTGATTGAACTGTTTTCGCTGGAGGGAATTTCGAAATCCAATGCCGTCTTCGACAATGACAAGCTGGCCTGGTTTAACGCCGAATATATTCGTGCCTATTCTTCGGAGAAGCTGCTGCCGTTGATTGAGGACGAATGGGCGAAGGCTGGGTTTGAGCCGAATCGGGCGACGGAAGAGATTCTTTCCACGATCGATCTGCTCAAGCCACGAGCGCGCAGCCTGAAGGATTTTGCGGGGGCCTTCAAGGCCTACTTCAGTGATGAGTTTGAATTCGACACCGCTGCTGTGGCGAAATTCTTCAAGGACGATACGCTGCCGCTGCTACTGGCGGAGTTGGGATCGCGTTATGAGGCTGCGGAGGAGTTCACCGAGGCCTCGACGGAAGAGGTGTTACGGGCATTCGCCGAGGAAAAGGGAATCAAGGCTGGTTCGCTAATCAACGGATCACGCGTTGCTTTGACTGGACAGGGTGTGGCTCCGAGTTTGTTTGCGGTGATGGCCGCGCTGGGTAGAGACCGCGTGGTTGGAAGGCTGAAAGCGGCTGCGGAAATCGCGGTCGTGACGCAAGGCTTGAGTTGAGCGACCCGAGTTCTTCCGGCTGCGTCTACTTCGCGATCACATCAATCGCAACCGGAATCGTTTTTGGCGGGAAACAGGAGCGCGAGTCGCAGGCCTGGTAACGCAGAAGCCCCTGCAGCATGTAATTTCCCGCCGGTGCGGTCAGATGCGCCTTTACCGTGAATTCGCCGGTGTATACGCTCAACTTCTCGCTCGGATCAAAGGCGAAGGCGTAGTCGGTTCCGGCAGGGAACTCGACTCCGGTGACTTTCAGCGCGCTCGTCTCGGCAACCGCCAGGTTTGTTGCGATCAGGCTTTTCTCTCGTGGCGTGTGGGAGTTGATATGCAGCCCGTCAGCCACGCGGAAATGCAGGTCAACAGTGGCAGGTTTTTGAGCCGCAATCGAGACCTGCTCGGGGAAGAGATAGCTGACCATCCCCTTCGCGGCCTTCGATTCCGCAGAGCTTGAGCCGGAGAAATCCTGCGCCATGGCCGCGCACGCGCCGAGCAGAATCAGACACGAATGCGAGGTGACGACGCATGACTACTCGCCTCCGCTGGCGATGGCCTTCTTGATATTGGCCTCAATCTCGTCGCGATCGGCGAGGCCGACGATCTGGGCGGTGACCACTCCATTGCGGTTTACGTAGAAGGAGTTGGGTAGCCCGTCCAGGCCGCCGTAGGGCTCGGAGATGGTGTCGCCGCCGAGGAGCACAGGGTAGTTGATGCCCAGCGCCGTCGCCGACTTTTCTACGCCGGATTTGTAAGAAGCGTAGGCCTTTGGATCGGTGTCGTAGTTGTCGGATTCTATGCCGAGGACTTCAAATCCCTGCGACTTGTATTGGTCGCGCAGCTTCTCCAGCCAGGGAATCTCGAGTTTGCAGGGGCCGCACCATGTGGCCCAGAAGTTCAGCAGGACCGCTTTGCCCTTGTAGTCGGCGAGCGAGACCTTCTTGCCCTGAAGATCGACCAGCGTGAAGTTTGGGGCCGGCTTGCCTTTGAGCGGCTGGGGCTGGGCCTCGGCGGAATCGGCATCGGCAGGGGTCGCGGCGGGCGGCGCCTGGCCATCCGGAACCAGCGCCAACTGCGGCGCGTGCTCGAGATTGGCCTCCTGTTTGCGGCGCTGATATTCCTTGAACCCCGACCAGACCATCAGCCCGAGGGCCGCGATCATTACGAATGCGACGATTGTTTTACGGATCATCTCTCCCCGATCTCTTCCTTTGATTCTATAGGCTCGGATAAGTTACGCGGTCAGGCCTCAGGCGGCTCTGGTAGCATCAGTTGTTTGCGATGAACGAAAACGACATTCCAACCGCCAAACTCGATGCTGCCCAGCTGATTCGGATTGAGGCCGGCGCGCTCGAGGCCCTTGCCGTCCGGCTTGAGGGGCCGATGGCCGCCGACTTTGAGCGCGCGGTTGAAGTGGTGCTCAAGTGCGGCGCGAATCGTGGCCGCGTGGTGGTGACGGGGATGGGCAAGAGCGGCATCATCGCGCAGAAGATCGCGGCGACGCTCAGTTCCACCGGGACTCCGGCGCTGTTTCTGCATCCGGGCGAGGCCGTCCACGGCGATATTGGCGGCCTTGCGGCGGGCGACGTGGTGATCGCGCTCTCGGCGAGCGGCGAAACCGAAGAGATTCTGCGTCTTCTGGTCACCTTGAAGCGGGTTGGGGATGCGCTGGTCAGTTTTTGCTGCAACCTGAGCTCGACTCTCGCCCAGGCGAGCGATGTTGTGCTCGACTGCTCGGTTTCGCGTGAAGCCTGCGATCTTGGATTGGCGCCCACCGCCTCGACCACCGCTATGCTCGCCCTTGGCGATGCGCTGGCTATCGGAGTTTCGCAGCGCAAGGGTTTTAGGGCCGAGGACTTTGCCGACCTGCATCCGGGAGGCAGGCTTGGCCGCAAGCTGGCGCGGGTCCGGGAGTTGATGCATTCGGGCGAGGGGATTCCCCAGGTTGCTCCGGCTACTCCGATGCACGATGTGATCTACGAGATGTCGAAGAAACGCCTGGGCATGACCACCGTGACCGAGTCCGGCAAGCTGGTGGGGCTGATCAGCGACGGGGACCTGCGCCGGCTGTTGGAGCGGGACGGGGCGGCAGCTCTCGAAAAGACGGCCGGCGAGGCGATGAATCACTCCCCGAAGACGATTTCAGCGGGAGAATTGGCGATTCGGGCGCTGGATGCGATGGAATCGGCCAAGATCACGTCGCTGGTAGTTGTCGACGAGGAAGCGAAGGTCCTCGGCGTGGTTCACCTGCACGACGTGCTTCTGGCGTTAGAGGTAGTGCCTACTCCGCGTGCGCAACCGTAGAAACAATTTTCAGCAACTTGGTCGTGTTGGTCATGTCCAGCAGGGTACGGATGCGCTTATTGACGCCGGCAAGGATGAGCTTGTGTCCGACCCTCTGTGCGTGGACATAGTAAGCGATGATCGCGCCCACGCCGCAAGATTCCATATAGGGCACTGCGCTGAGATCGAGGATCGTCAACGGAGGGGTCTCCTTGCGCAACTCGGACTGGAAGGCCGAGAGAACGCTCAGGGTGACAGGGCCAATAACGGCAAGAATCCGGGTGTCTGGCGATTTGCCTTGGCGGGCTTGGATCTTGAGAGATTCTTGTGGCATTTCGGCGGCAATTTAATTGTAAATCTCGCCTACTCCGCCTCCGCAACCGTAGACACAACCTTGAGCAGCTTGGTGGTGTTGGTCAGCTCGAGCAGGGCGTAGATGCGCTCGTTGACTCCCGCCAGAATGAGCTTGCGCCCGTTTTTTTGCGCGGACACGAAGTAGTTGATGATCGCGCCCATGCCGGACGAGTCCATGTAAGGCACTCCGCCCAGGTCGAGAATGGTCAATGGCGGGTTTTCCTTTCGCAATTCGGCCTGAAAGGCGAAGAGGGTGCTCAGGGTGATTGGCCCGTCAAAGGTGAGAATTCGGGTATCTGGCGATTTACCCTGGCTGACGCGGATGGTAAGGGATTCTTGTTGCATCTCGGGTGTAAGTCTAAGCAAAACTGTACCTCTATTGATGAATGCCGTGTGAATAGGCCCCGCTAAGGTGGCGGGATGGGTACCTGGAAGCGGCCTGGACCGTGGCAGCGTCTAAAATGGAATCTTGTCTTCAAGATAAGGCGGAAGGCGGCGGGAAGGCCGCTCCTGCAGGAAAGCAAGTTCAGGTAAACATGCATCGTTGGTCAAGACTTTTTCTCCCCACACTCCGCGAAGCGCCCACTGACGCGGAGGTCGCCAGCCACAAGTTTCTGCTCCGCTCCGGGTATATCCGGCAGCTGGGGGCGGGCATCTATTCGTATCTCTTCCTTGGCCAGCGCTCGATCAACAAGATCGTGGGCATCGTCCGCGAAGAGATGGACAAGATCGGCCAGGAGTTCCTGCTGCCGACGATCCATCCCAGCGAGCTATGGAAAGAGAGTGGCCGCTGGACGGTGATGGGCGACAACATGTTTCGTCTGAAAGACCGCAAAGGCGCGGAGCTCTGCCTGGGGATGACCCACGAAGAGGTGATGACCGACATCGCGCGCAAGGAGCTGCGCAGCTACAAGCAACTGCCCCAGATCTGGTATCAGATCCAGACCAAGTTCCGCGATGAGCCGAGGCCCAAGGCGGGGCTGCTGCGCGTCCGCCAGTTCATCATGAAGGACAGCTACAGCTTCGATATCGATGACGCTGGGCTCGACAAGAGCTACAACCTGCACGACATTGCGTACCGGAGGATTTTCGATCGCTGTGGGCTGAAATACGTTGCCGTCGAGGCGGACTCGGGCGCGATGGGGGGATCGCAGTCGCAGGAGTTCATGGTTTATACCGACGCCGGCGAGGACCTGATCGTCAGTTGCCCCAATGGCGATTACGCGGCGAACATCGAGAAGGCGACTTCGCTGCTTTTGGTAGAGGATGACCTTGCGCCTACCGGCGATGGCCTGCCGGAGCTGGTGCATACTCCCGGCAAAGGCGCGATTGCCGATGTGGCGGAGTTTTTGCAGGTTTCTCCAAAGCAGGACATAAAATGCGTGGCTTATATGTTCCTGCGCTCGGGCAAGTGGCTGCCGCTGGCTGTATTTCTGCGCGGCGACCATAGCGTCAATGAGGCCAAGCTGAGCGCGCTGATCGGCGCGGTTGAGCTGCGTCCTATGTCTGGCGAGGAGCTGGAGACGTGGTTTCGCGCGCCTGCAGGATATCTCGGGCCAGTTGGCCTGGAGGTCGCGAAAGACCTTCAGTCGGCGGGATTGATCGTGGTCCTTGATAACGCCCTCGCCGAGCGCAAGAACATGATCTGTGGGGCCAATAAGCTTGACTACCACTTCCGCAATGTGACGCCGAAGCGGGACTTCCAGTGGACGGCGGTTGCCGATATTCGCAATGTGGCGGAAGGTGAAGGCTGCCCGGTCTGCGGCACTGCGCTGAAGGTCGCCAAGGCGGTCGAGATCGGCCACATCTTCAAGCTGGGATACAAATATACGGAGTCGATGGGCTCGAGCGTGCTCGATGAGAGCGGCAAAGAAGTGAAGCCGATCATGGGCTGTTACGGAATCGGCATCGAACGTATTTTGACCGCCGCGATCGAGCAGAGTAACGACAAGAACGGATTCTGGCTGCCTCCGACGATCGCGCCTTTTGAGGTGGTGGTCACGGTCACGAACACAACCGATGCTGCGCTCGTCTCTACAGGAGAACGCGTGGCGGCGGAGCTTGAGGCTTCGGGCTTTGACGTAATTCTCGATGACCGCGACGAACGCGCCGGGGTGAAGTTCAAGGATGCCGACCTGATCGGCATCCCATATCGCATCAACGTCGGCAAGAAGGCGGCCGAGGGCAAAGTGGAACTGGTGACGCGCGCAACCTCGTCGAGTCAGGATGTTGAGATCGGCGAGGTTGCGACATTGCTCTCCGGACTCATCGAGAGCTAAGTTTCGAACGGAAGAAGGCTCAGAAGGGGCCCAGGTTCAACAAGAGAAGCATTGGCAGTCAAAGTAAAACTCGGGACTTGAGCAAGCTGCAGCTAGGCCTTCTGAAAGTGGCCGTGGTCTGCGTTGGCATCGTGCTGCTTGTCAGTGTTTCGGTCTTTGGCTTTTACTGGTTCAAGTACAAGAGCATCGTCGACCAGCGGCTGACCCAGCCGCTTTTTGAGAACACGGCCAAGATTTACGCCGCGCCGCGCGAGGTGCGTCCCGGGCAAAAGCTGACGGTGAACTCGGTGGCGCAGGAGCTGCGCGATGCCGGATATAGCGAGGACGGCGTGGGCCAGCAGTCGCCGATGGGCCACTTCTCCGACAGCGGAGACTCGATCAGCATTCATCCTGGGCCGGAGTCTTACCACTCCGAAGACGGCGCGACGATCAGCTTCAGCAATGGGGTCGTCTCGCAGATCACCGGCGACGGCAACGTCAACTCTGAACGCCTTTGAGCTGGAACCGCTGCTGATCACCGGGCTCTCCGAGGAAAAGAGCCGCACCAAGCGCCGCCTTGGTGACCTACGACGAGCTTCCGCCGAACCTGGTCCACGCGGTTATCTCGATCGAAGACCGGCGATTCTTTGATCATGGCGGCGTGGACTACATCCGCCTGCTCGGCGCGGTCAAGAACGATCTCACCCACCGCCATAACTACATGGAAGGCGGCTCGACGCTGACCATGCAACTGGCGCGCGGCTTCTTCCTTTCGCCGGAAAAGCGCATCAAGCGCAAGCTCATCGAGATCGTCATCACCTACCAGCTCGAGAGCCGCTTCAAGAAGCAGCAGATCTTCCAGATGTATGCCAATGAGATTCCGCTGGGCCAGCAGGGAAGCTTCGCGATCAACGGCTTCGGCGAAGCGGCGCAGGCCTACTTCAACAAAGATGTCCGCCAGCTTGACCTCGCGGAATGCGCCCTGCTTGCGGGCATGATCCAGAGCCCGAGCCGGCTCAATCCCTACCGGCATCCGGAGCGCGCCATGGAGCGGCGCAACCTGGTGCTCGACACGATGGTCGATACCGGCATCGATCACGCGAGCGCAGGCCGACGCGGCAAAGGCCGAACCGCTCAAGCTTTCGCCCTCAGGGGTGAATGCCGGCGAAGCGCCCTACTTTGTCGATCTGGTGCGCGAGCAACTTACCCAGAAGCTTGGCGAGGGCAGCTTCAATAGCGCGGGCCTGCGCGTCTACACCTCGCTCGATCCCGACCTGCAGCACGCGGCGACCCAGGCGGTGGAGTTCGGCGGCAAATTCGTCGACGACCTGGTGCTGAAAGAGCATAGCCATAAAAATAAGGACGGCACGGTCACCACCAACGGCGACATCACGTATCCGCAGATCGCGCTGGTCGCGCTCAACCCGCACACCGGCCAGGTGCTGGCGCTGGTTGGCGGACGAAATTACGGCCAGAGTCAGTTGGACCACGCCGTCGCCAAGCGGCCGCCAGGGTCGATCTTCAAACCCTTTGTCTACGCCAGCGCCTTCAATACGGCGGTCGCCGGCATCAAGCTCGACGACAACGGCGCCGACGCTCTCTTCACTCCGGTCACGATGCTCAATGACGAGCCGACTACCTTCACCTTTGGAAACGACCAGGAGTACGACCCGCACAATTACAAGGATGAATATCACGGCGAGGTGACGGCGACCTATGCGCTGGCCCATTCGCTGAACAACGCGACGATCTCGCTGGCGCAGATGGTCGGCTTCAACAATGTGGCTTCGCTGGCGCGTTCGGCGGGAATCCGCTCGGCGCAGGGAACGCCCTCGGTGGCGATTGGCACCTACGTCGCCTCGCCGCTGGAGATGGCCGGGGCGTATACGGTCTTCGCCAACGGCGGCATCAAGATCGATCCCTGGCTGCTGGCCTCGGTGCGCGCGTCCAACGGCGATGTGATGAACGACTACACCCCGACCACCAAGCCAATCCTCGACCCGCGCGTCGCCTATCTCACCACGAACATGATGGAAGGCGTCATGAACTTCGGCTACGGCTACGCGGTGCGGAAGCTCGGTTTCATGGCCCCGGCGGCGGGCAAGACCGGAACTTCGCACGATGTCTGGTTTGCCGGTTACACCAGCAACCTGCTTTGCATTGTCTGGGTGGGCAACGACGACTATACCAACATGGCCCCGCTTTCCGGCGCGATTGCCGCCGCGCCTATCTGGGCGGAGTTCATGAAAGCGGCAATCAAGCTGCCGCAATACTCCGATACGCGCGAGTTCGTTCCACCCGCTGGAGTCACCGTCGTCACCCTCGACAAAGCGACCAACCTGCTCGCCGACGCCAGTTGTCCGAACAATACCTACACGGCGGCGTTTCTCGAAGGAACGGAGCCAACTGATACCTGCGACCATCTGAACGGAGACCAGCGCAGCATCTTCCAGAAGCTCTTTGGTCTGGGTGAGAAGAGCACCATGCCGACGCTGCCAGCCGGCAGCCATCCAGTGGTCGTATCGCCACAGACCGTAGCGGTGCCGCAACCGGGGACGCCGGGCGCAGGACAGAGTCCCAGCCCGGCCGTGGCTGAAGACACGGAACCGAAGAAGAAGCGCGGTTTTTTCAGCAAGCTATTTGGCGGTAAAGGTGATGATAAGAAGCCGCAGCAGCCTCAACCACAACCACCGCCGCAACAGAGTCCTCCGCCGCAGTAGACTGCAGGCGTCGGCCGCCATCTTCTTTAAGAAGGCAACTGCAACGGCTGGCATTCGGGGCACCAGTAGGTCGAACGCACCCCCGGCCCTTGTTTCCGCATCAGGATGAGCGAGCCGCAGCGGCGGCATTGTTGCCCTTGCCGGCCATAGACCCACATGCGCGCGGTGGGGTTGTCGGCTCCCGTTGTCCGCCGGGGGCCGGTGTAGGTGACGATGCGGTCGCCTGCGCCTTCGCGCACGTTGGCCGCCATCAGCCGGCGCGCGGCCTCGAGCAGTTGCTCTAATTTCGCCTGGGGCAATGCCGAGACCTTGGCAAAGGGATTGACTCCGCAAGTAAAACAAATCTCCGACTTGAAGACGTTGCCGATTCCCGCAATCACTTGCTGATTTAGCAACGCATTCGCGATTTCGTCGTCGGAATGCGCGGAAAGCCGCTGCAGGGCTTCGTCGCCCGAGAATGCCACGCTAAGCAAGTCCGGCCCGAGTTTTGGAATGGCGGTGTGACGTTCGAGCGTGCTCGAGGTATGAAAGCTGGCTACGGGCACATCGAAGGCGACGGCCTCGAAGTCCGCTGTTGAGATCACTACTCGCATGTGACTGCGCGCCCGCTTCCAGCGTTCGCCGCGGCGGTAGATGTGCCAGCTGCCACTCATGAGCATGTGAGTGACGAGAATCAAATCGCCGGAGAAATATATGAGCAGCCATTTGCCGCGGGATTCGACGCGCTCGACGGTGCGTCCGGCGACCGGGCTCTGGTCGTTCACACTCGCGAGTTGTGCGTAAGCGGTTTCGAAAGACTCCACTCGCTTGCCCTGAAGCGCCAGGTTGAGCGCGCGGGCGGAGCGGAAGATGGTGTCTCCCTCAGGCATACCCTGAGTACTAGGATCAGCGGCGAGGGCCCAGGTGCCCTATCGAGGAGTCTTCGAACGCTAGTCCCTGTCGCTAGTCCCTTTGCCTACTGAATCGGCTGGCCGTTGGTGGTGAGCTGACCGAGCACCTGCTGGTTATATTGCTTCACCGCATCGGGCAATGGCGCGTACTGGAGCTTCTCCGCCTCTGCCTGACCGTCGGTGATGATGTAGGTGATGAACGACTTCAGCGCAGAGCGCTTGGCCGCGTCGGTGCCGTCCTTGGGAATGATGAGGAAGGTCAGCGTCGAGATCGGATAAGCGTCAGGCGCCGATGCCGGCGGATTGACGATCGGGACGCGTGGGTCCTTGGTCAGTTGGTCCGCAAACGCGGCGATCGCGGCCGTGGTGCTGGCTGTGCCGGGAACCACGTACTTGTGTGCCTGGTTGCCGATCGATGCCACGGGAAGCTTGTTCTGCGTGGCAAAGGTAAGTTCGACATACCCGATCGCTCCGGGAGTTTGCCGCAGCTGGCCGGTGATGCCTTCGCTGCCCTTGCCGCCGAGGCCGACCGGCCACTGCACCTGGGTGCCTTTGCCGATCTTGTCTTTCCACTCGGCGCTGACCGACGAGAGATAGGTGGTGAAGGCGTTGGTGGTGCCGCTGCTATCGGCGCGGTGCACGACGACAATGTTGCTGCTGGGGAGGGCGACGCCGGGGTTGTCTTTGACGATCGCCGGATCATGCCAGGTCTTGATCTTGCCCAGGAAGATGTCGGCAAGGTTTTCACCCGAGATCTGCAACGGCTGCTTGAGGTCGGGAAGGTTGTAGGTGATCACGACAGGGCCGGCGCTTTCGGGAATCTGAATGACGGGCTTCATGCCGGCGAGTTGTTGGTCGGTAAGCGGAGCGTCCGAGGCTCCGAAGTCGACCGTGCCCGACTTGACCTGCTGAATGCCGGCGCCGCTGCCGACCGATTGATAGTTGATCTGCACATTTGTGTGGATCTGGGAATAGCTCTGAACCCAACGCTGCATGACGGGGTTGACAAACGAACTTCCCGCTCCGGTGAGGGTCACTTTCTCCGATCCACCGCCGGAGTTGCAGCCGGAGATTCCAAGAGCAAGCGCAATGCTGCCGACGGCGACTCCAAGGGTGATGCCAAACCGATTACGATTCTTGCTTACCGACACATTTTCCTCCAGTACTCTCAATGCTTTGTTGCTACAAGCATGGCAGAGGGAGCCTCGATTTGCGCCGTATTCACCAGATTTTCATGATGCCGTCGAATTCCTGAATGGGTCGAGCGGGGCAACGCAGTGAGCGGACTGCGACTCCCATTAAGAAGAGCAGATTCCATTGGGCCCGCGATGGGCATGGTTGGAATTAGTTTCTCTGCTCAAAGGAGAAGTAAATGGCAAAGCTAAAGGGCAAGAAGATCGCAATCCTAGCAACGGATGGAGTCGAAGCGGTAGAACTGAGCGAACCGAAGAAGGCCTTGGAAAACGCTGGAGCAACGGTCCACGTTATTTCGTTGAAGTCCGGGCAAATCAAGGGGTTTCACCATGACGAACCGGGCCCGTCGATCAAAGTCGACAGGGTAATCGGGGAAGTCAAGGCGGATGACTATGACAACCTGGTGCTTCCCGGCGGCGTGGCCAATCCGGATAAGCTGCGCACCCACGGGGAGGTGATCAAGTTCGTCAAACGCTTTGTCGACGATGGGAAAATGGTTGCGGCTATCTGCCATGGTCCCTGGACGTTGATCGAAGCAGGCGTGGTCAGAGGCCGGGTGCTGACTTCCTGGCCGTCGCTGAAGACTGACATCACCAACGCAGGGGGCACGTGGGTCGATAAAGAGGTAATGAGCGACAAAGGCATCATCACCAGCCGGAAACCGGAGGATTTGCCTGCGTTCAACAAGGAGATGATCACGGAATTTTCGCGGGGCATGCCGCTAAGAGCAGCCAGCTAGGGAGCTGCGCTTGAGAGGAACGAAGGGGGCGCGTCGATTGTTGACGCCCCCTTTCTTTTACCCACGATCAAATGGCCGCGGCTAGACCGTTTCGTAGCTCTTTACCCACTCGAAAAGACTGCGGACGGGAGTTCCGGTGGGGCCTTTGGGCATCCAAGGTTTTTGTTCCTCCAGCCAGGCGACTCCGGCGATGTCGAGGTGTATCCAGGGCGTTTCGCCGACAAATTCTTTCAGGAACATTGCAGCGGTGGTAGCACCACCCCAGCGGCTTCCGCCGGTGTTCATGATGTCGGCGATCTGCGACTTGATCTGGTCGCGGTATTCGTCTTCCTCGGGAAGCCGCCAGAACTTGTCGCCGGAGATTTTCGTCGCGGCGACGAAGTGTCCGTAGGCTTCGTCGTTGTTGGAGAAGACGCCGGCATTGACCATGCCCAGCGCGACCACGCAGGCTCCGGTAAGCGTCGCGGCGTCGATCAGGTGGGTGACGCCGAGCTGTTTGGCGTAATGGAGGCCGTCGGCGAGCACCATGCGGCCTTCTGCGTCGGTGTTCATGACTTCGATGGTCTTGCCCGACATGGCGGTGACTATATCTCCGGGGCGGTAGGCCTTGCCGGAGGGCATATTCTCTGCCGAGCAGACCACGCTGATGACCTTGACCTTGGGCCTGAGCAGGGCTATGGCGCGCATCGCGCCGAGCATTGCCGCGCCGCCGGCCATGTCGTATTTCATCTTCTCCATGCCTTCGGAGGGCTTGATCGAGATGCCGCCAGTGTCGAAGGTAATGGCCTTGCCGATCAGGCCGAGCACCGGACCGTCCTTCGGTGCGCCTTCGGGCTCATAGGTGGTCACGATCAGCGCGGGAGGCTGTTCGGAACCCTGGGCGACGGCCCAGAATGCGCCCATTTTCAGCTCGTGCAGCTTTTCGGTCGAGTAGACCTCGCACTTCAGCCCGACTTCCTTCGCCATTTCTGCGGCGCGTTGGCCGAGAACGGTGGGGGGCAACACGTTGCCGGGCTCGTTGACCAGGGAACGCGCCCAATTTTGGGATTCAGCAAGAATGGTTCCTTCGACAAGAGCCAGCTCGGCGATGGATTTCTCGTCGGAGGTGTCGGGCGGTGGAACGAGGAGGTGGACGGTCGTCACGCTCTGGTCCTTGCGGTCGGAGCGGTAGGTGTCGGGGTCGAAATCGGCGACGATGGCGCCTTCGGTGACGGCGCGAATGCATGGTCCTGGCGGCAGCAGCTCGTAATCAGGGGCGGCGATGGTGACTTCGCGGATGCCGCGGGGCTTGGCGAAGCGCACTGCCGTTCCAGCGCCTCGACGCACGTCGTGGACATTGACTTTGTGGGCCTTGCCCAGGCCAACCAGCAGTAGGCGCTTGGCCGCGAGCCCGACGGGGGAGTGGAGGAGCAGCGTCTCGTTGGCGGTGGCCTTGAACTCTCCTGAGGTAAGCACAGCCTCGGCTGCTGCAGTCAAGGCTGAGTCGGCGGTCAGCAGGGCCAGCTCTGGTTTGGCGTCTTTGTCTTTAGAGGTGGAGTGGTCGATGGCGAAGACTGCGAGCAGTTCTGTCTCGACACCGGCGGCGTCGCTGAATTTCAATTCGGTTTTCATGTTCCTCGTGAGTGATGCTGGTATCGTCTCTATTCTATCGTCCATGCGATTACGAGACGATGGCGGTCGGTCGTCAGTTCCCGGGCAACCTTGAGTGTTCGAGGGCTAGCGGATGGTTTCAGGTCGTTCGGCGAAAGGCTGGGGTGAGGAACCTTACTTCGCGTACTTGCCCTTGCTATGCGCGATCGCGGCCCGCGCTTCGCGGTCGGCGTCTTTGCGCTTCTCGGTTTCGCGCTTGTCCCAGTCCTGTTTTCCCTTGGCGACGGCGAGTTCGCATTTGACTTTCCCTTTGCGGAAATACAGGCGGGTGGGGATGAGCGTATATCCCTTTAACTGCGTCTGTCCGAATAGCTTTTCGATTTCGGTGTTGTGCAGCAAGAGCTTACGGGTCCGCAGCGAATCATGATTCTGGGAGCTGTCGTGGGAGTAGGGCCCGATATGGGCGTTCAGCAGGAAGACCTCGCCGTCTTTGAGCAGGCCATAGGCGTCCTTGAGGTTGGCGTTGCCTTGGCGAATCGATTTGACCTCACTGCCGCGCAGGGCGACGCCGGCCTCGAAGCGGTCGAGCAGGAAGTAGTTGTGGCTGGCGGCGCGGTTGACCGCGGCATCGCGATCGCCCGAGGCCACCGGGTCGCGCGGTTTCGGTTTTTGCGAGGGGGTTGGCCCTACCGTATGTGTAGCCTGGCGCGCCATGAAATGAGGACTCTATCTCAATGCTAGCACGCTGGATACGCTGCCCTGAAGGGGGCGCGGCTGGCGAAACCGGCCCCGCCGCCGATGCTATACTCGGGGAGCGAAGCGTGGTGAAAACAGCAACATCCAACGCCGGTTGCGCCAACGGCAACCGTCTGCCGATCGAGCGCGAATCTTGCGCGGACCGGAGTGGCAACAACGCGAATGAGCCCAGCGGCGACCAAGCGGTTGCCCGTAAGCGGCCCGCAACGCGGAACTCGCCGTCGCGGACTTTCCCGCAGTGGACTTTGGCGCGGTTGATTTTATTGTGGAGTGGTATGAGTCGTCAGAAATTTGCGGGCAAGCGAGCGACCTTGTCTGCCGCCCTGAGTGTTGCCCTTCTTTTGACGCTTTCTAGCGCGGGTGCCCCGAAAGCCCACGCTGAATCGGCTTCCAAGGACTTTAAGAGCGGCCAGGCCGCCGAGGCCATCGACGACATCGAGGGCGCTTACACTTTCTATCTGAAAGCCTTCCAGAAAGACCCCAAGGATGGCCGCTACAAGACCTCCTACGAGCGGCTCAAGTTCTCAGCCGCGGCGCTGCATACCAAGCGGGGCGAGAAGCTGCGCGACCAGAGCGACTTCGTCGGCGCGATGACCGAGTTTATGCATGCGCTCGAGATTGACCCTTCGTATGAACTTGCCCAACAGGACATCGATGCCACCAAGCGGGCGATGGGTAAGCCCGAGGAGCGGTCAGAGACCTCCGTCAGCCCGGCTGAATTGAACGAGCTGGGCGAGATGTCCTCGCCGGTGCAGTTGCGTCCGATTTCGAACGAGCCCATCACCGTGCACTCGGTCGAAGACAGCAAGATCATTTATCAGACCGTCGGCAAACTGGCAGGCATTAACGTCCTCTTCGATCCGGACTACAACGGCAAGCGCATCCAGGTCGATCTTTCCAACGTTTCACTTTATGACGCGCTGCACATTATCGGCACCATCTCCGGAACCTTCTGGCGGCCGATCACCTCGAATACCATTTTTGTGGCGCAGAATAGCCGCGCCAAGCGGACCGAGCTCGACGAGCAGGCGGTGCAGACCTTTTATCTCTCCAACGCCTCGCAACAAAACGACCTCAACGACGTCTCGACCGCGCTGCGGAATGTGCTAGCCAACGCGAAGATTTATGGCGTTCCCAGTCAGAATGCGATCGTGATGCGCGCCACCCCTGACGAACTGCTGCTGGCGCAGAAACTGGTCAACGACCTCGACAAGGCCCGCCCCGAGGTCGTGGTCGATGTTGCGGTGCTTGAGGTCAATAAGAACCTGATGCGGCAGATTGGCATTCAATTGCCGCAGACTGTTTCGGTCAGCATTACGACTCCGACCACGGCCACATCTACATCGACCACTACAACCACCACCACGGGAAGCACGACGAGCAATAGCCTTACGCTGAACGATATTGCTCACCTGAACGCCAACGACTTCGCCGTAACCATCGGCCAGGCGCAGGCCAATCTGCTGCTCAGCGACAGCGATACCAAGGTGCTTGAGAATCCGCGCCTTCGCGCCTCTGACGGCCAGCAGGCAACGCTCAAGATCGGCTCGCGTATCCCGATTGCGACCGGATCGTTCTCGAACGGCGTTGGCGGTTCGGCGCTTGGGGGTATCGGCGCAGTGCAGACCCAGTTCCAGTACATCGACGTCGGCGTCAATATAGACATGAAGCCGACGATCCACTTCAACCGCGACGTCACGTTGAAGTTGAAGATTGAGATCTCGTCCGAGAGCGGCTCGACGACCATCAGCGGCGTGACCGAACCGATTATTAGTCAGCGGACTGTCGATCAGGTGATCCGGCTCAAGGAGGGCGAGGTCAACCTGATCGGCGGCCTGCTTGACGACGAGAAGGACAAGAGCATCAGCGGCTGGCCGGGCCTTGGCGAAATTCCGTTCCTCAAATACCTGTTCAGCACCATCTCGACCACCAAGATCGACGACGAGATTGTCTTCCTGCTGATTCCGCATGTGGTGCGCGCTCCGGAATTGACTCCTCTGAACCTGGAGACGGTCGACACCGGGACGACCAGCGGCTTTGAGATTCGCCGTAAACCGGCTGCCCTGGATGGAACTGTGCCGCAGGCGAGTGTTGTTCCGGCCTCGGCAGTGCCCCCGTCAAACGCTGTCGCCAGCAATGCTGGCAGCGGCGGAGTTACCGGACAGACCGCTGCGGTCGCTGCCGGCGCGCCCTGGCCGCCATGCATAACCAGGCAAATACCAATCCGGGTCTTCCGGTAGCGCTGCAACTGGTCGCTCCGACCACGCCGCAGAAGGTAGGCGGCAACTTCGAGGTCGCGATCAACCTGAACGGCGGCCACGATGTCTTTTCCGTGCCGATGCAGATCCAGTATGACCAGAGCAAGCTGACGCTGATCAACGTGGATGCTGGCAATTACCTGGGCGGCGGCGATGGCCAGGCGGTGGCGCTCGTCCACCGCGACGACGGCAGCGGTGGCGTGGCAATCTCCGCATCGCGGCCTCCGGGAGTGGCTGGAGTCAACGGAAGCGGCCAGGTCTGCGTCATGACCTTCCAGGCCAAGGCGCCAGGCGAGGCGACGATCGCTATCTCCCGTCCCGGGGCGAAGAACAGCGCGCAACAGTCGCTCCCCGTGGTTGGATCGCAAGCTACCGTTCACATTCAGTAGGCTGCGATGAGCATGAGTCGCCACAAATTCGGCAACCGGTTACGAAAGTGGAAGGACCGCCGTTCGGCTAGCGAAGGCGGCCTGACGCTGGTCGAACTGATCGTGACCGTGGCGATCCTGGCCATACTGGCCTCGGCCGCTGTCCCGGTTACGCGCTTTGAGGTCAAGCGGGCCAAGGAGCGCGAGCTTCGCTATGATCTGTGGCAGATGCGCGATGCGATCGACAAATACAAAGACGCCGCGGACAAAGGCGCCTTCATCACTAAGGTCGACAGCCAGAACTATCCGCCCGATCTGCAGACGCTGGTTGACGGCGTCGATGTGCAGGGCAAGAAGCTCAAGTTCCTGCGCAGGATCCCCGTCGATCCGATGACCGGGAAAACGGAATGGGGGCTGCGCTCGATGCAGGACGACGCCACCAGCGATTCCTGGGGCGGGCAAAACGTCTTCGATGTCTACACCAAATCAGAAGGCACCGGGCTCGACGGCACGAAGTATAAGGATTGGTAGGAAGATGGAAAGCCAACGAGATCAGGAAACGGAATGAATAGCATCCGGCACAAGGCGAGACTGGCATCGCGCCGCGGCGAAGGCGGCTTCACGTTGATCGAGCTGATGATCGTGATCGCGGTGATCGCGATACTCGCCACGATCGCGATTCCGAAGTATCTTACTTCGATCAAGGCCTCGAAAGAGGCGGTGCTCAAAGAAGACCTCCATGTGCTGCGCCAGCAAATCGACGCCTACACCAACGACAAGGAAAAAGCGCCTCAGGCGCTCGACGACCTGGTTTCGGCGGGGTATATGAAGTCGATTCCAGTGGACCCGATGACCCAAAGCAGCACCACGTGGGTCACCACCACTGACGATTCGGTACAAAGTCTGGACCAGACCGACTCCGGCATCACCGACGTCCACAGCGGCTCCTCTGAGGAGGGAACCGACGGCCGGCCCTATTCGGAGTGGTAGCTGCGCGAATTACAGCGAAGGCGATCGAAAAGGATGTCAGGCTCCAACGCCGGCCGCAGTCGTCTCATCACGCGCCGCACTGATCTCAGCCCACACCTCGTTGAGCCCGCGCTTGGTTTCGGCTGAGCAGAGCAGCATTCGCTCAATGCCGAGGCCTTCGCGCAACGCCTTCTCCGCTTTGAAGCGCGCGTTTCCGGAGAGCCGATCGGCCTTCGTTCCGACCACCAGGAATCGCCGTCCTACACTAGTCAAAAACTCGATCAACTGCGCGTCGGCAGGCTGCACCGGGATGTTGCTGTCGACGAGGCAGATGCACAGTGCAAGGGTTTCGCGATTTGTAAGGTAAGGATCGATGAACTTGGGCCATTCGGCAGAGATCGATTTCGAGATCTTGGCGTAACCGTAGCCGGGAAGGTCGGCGAATATCCAGCGCGGTTGCTGGCGGGTGGGGCTGTCGGCAATGGCGAAAAAATTGATCGCCCGGGTGCGCCCTGGGGTCTGGGAGACCTTGGCCTGATTCGACCCGAGCAGGGCGTTGATCATGCTGGATTTGCCGACATTCGATCTCCCCAGGAAGGCGATTTCGGGAACTGTCGGCGGAGGGAAATGCTCGGGCGCCATCGCCGAGAGCAGGAACTTAGGGTAAACGCGCATCGTCCTCTTGAGACTAACCGATCTGCCGCGTCGCGGATGGTCAGCCTGCGTGCCTCTTCCTTAGAATCCAAAGAGGAACATGGCCGAACGCATCGAAATCTCGTCCGATGACCGCGTCTTCGTTCTCTCCGGCGCGGGCATTAGCGCGGAGAGCGGGATCGCCACTTTTCGCGCCAGCGATGGGCTGTGGAGCGGTCACCGTATTGAAGATGTCGCCACTCCCGACGGCTGGCATGCCGACCCGAGCCTTGTCTGGCGCTTCTATTCGCAGCGTCGGCGCGATGCCGCTAGGGCGGAGGCGAATCCGGCGCACCGGGCGTTGGCCGAACTCGAATCCTCACTTGGCGACCGGTTCTTCCTGTGTACGCAAAATGTCGACGACCTGCACGAACGCGCTGGCTCGCGGCGCATGATTCACATGCATGGCCAGCTCTTCGAGTCGCGCTGCGAAGAAGATTGCGGAGAGCCGGTCTTTGCCGATCGAGGCGAGTATGAGTCTCTTGCTGTCATTCCGAGCTGCTCCTGTGGTGCGCGAATTCGTCCGCACATCGTCTGGTTTGGTGAGATTCCTTTGGAGATGGACCGCATCCACCGCGAGATCGATCGCTGCACCGTGCTGCTGGTTGTTGGCACTTCGGGAGTTGTCTATCCCGCTGCGAACTTCGTCCATTGGGCCAATCAGCGGAACCGATTCGGCGGCCAGCAGGTGCGTACGGTCTATGTTGGGCCGGAACGGCCGGCGAATGCGGATGCTTTCAGCGAAGTCGTTCTGGGCAAAGCAGGGGAAGCGTTGCCGGGATTGTTTGAGGTCGTTTAGTCGCGGAGCGTGCTCGTGATTACTGCTGGCTTCTGAGCAGCTGGTTTGCCGGGCGGAGAAAGAAGATGATCGCACCCGAAACCACCAGTGCCGCCGACATCAGCAAGAATCCCGCCTGGGAATTTCCGGTGACCGCCTGCAGCCAGCCTACGAGCCATGAGCCTCCGAAGGCCCCGAGCGCGCCGCAGGAGTTGACCAGCGCGAGAATTTCGCCGGCGACGTTACTTGGTAGCATCTCGGGAAAGATTGCCCAGAATGGGCCGTAGGGGGCGTACATGCAGCCTCCGGCGAGGATCAGGAATCCGTAGGCGGCCCAGAAGTTATGCGGGGCCATGAGATACGAGCCGAACATCGCGATGCCGCCGAGCACCAGGAATGGCCAGACGAAACGCTTACGGCTGAGCGTGCGGTCGGAGAAGTAGGCCACCCCTAGCATCAGGATGATGCCAAGCAGATAGGGAACTGCGCTCAGCAGGCCGACGGTCTCGATGCCCTCGCTCATGCCGGCGCGGATCATCGTCGGCAGCCACAGCACGAAACCGTAGAGGCCAAAGCTCCAGCAGAAGAACTGCAGGCAGAGCAGCAGAACGCTGGGGATTCGCAGCGCGGCGAGGAAGTTGGAAGTCTTCGGAAGTGCGTGTTGCTCGAGCGCCAACTCACTCTCGAGGTGCTCGCTCGCGTCCCTGCTGAGCCACGAGACCTGTTCGGGCAGATCGCGCACCACAAAAAACCAGACGAACGCCCACAGCACCGACGGAAGTCCTTCAAGCACAAAGGTCATCTGCCAGCCGACGGCTTTGATCAGATAACCGGTGGCGGCGGACATCCACAACACCGTGATCGGGTTGCCGAGGATGAGGATCGCGTTGGCCCGCGACCGTTCCTCGCGGGTGAACCAGTTGGTGATCAGGATCAGCATTGCCGGAAAGATCAGGCTCTCTGCCACGCCGAGCAGCAGCCGATCGATCGCCAACAGCCAGAACTGGTGAATCACCCCGGTCAGGGCCGCGAGGATGCCCCAGAGGATGAGCGAATAAAAGACCAGATCGGCTGGCGCTGGTTCGGCGCGCGTAGGCGATGCCGGGGACCTGAAAAAAAAAATACCCGAGGAAGAAGAGCGAGCCGAGCAGCGCGGTTTGGGAGTTGGTGATGTGGAGGGTTTTCGCGAGACCAGCCGCGGCGCCGAATCCGTAGTTGGCGCGATCCAGATAAGCCAGGCTGTAGGTGACGAAGACTGCGGGCAGCAGGTAAAACCAACGCCGCCGCAGCTCCAGTTGGATCCCTGTCGCGTTGCCATCCGGCTAGTCAGCACAGTAGCTTTATAGCAGCTTCGGTGAATCGAAGTCGGCACTGAGGGCCGTCGCGTCCTCCCGGAACAGGGGTTGAAGGGAGCATCTCCTCATCGGCCAACCCTTGCACTTCTACAGGAGATGCGGTATTACTTCTTGTAGAAGTGAAAGGGTAGAGGCATTGGAAGAGCAACGAGTCGATCTCCCGCAGGGCACGCTGGACCTGCTTATCTTAAGAACTCTCTCGCTCGGGGCTCAGCATGGCTGGGCGATCTCGGAACGCGTGCAGCACGTTTCGAGCGACGTGCTCCGAATCCAGCAAGGCTCTCTCTACCCAGCGCTGCACCGGCTTGAACGACGCGGCTGGATCAAGGCGAAGTGGGGCACATCCGAAAACAATCGTCGCGCCAAATACTACGAACTCACGCGCACCGGGACGAAGCAGCTCGAAGCTGAAACCGACAGTTGGCGAAAGCTGACAGCGGCGGTCGCACAGGTTTTGGAAAGCGTTTGAGGACTCGTCTATGTGGAATGATTTGCGATTTCGCCTGCGGTCCTTGTTTCGCCGGCAGATTATAGAAACCGAGCTGAACGAGGAACTCCGCTTTCATTTCGACAACGAAGTCGAGAAGTATAAGCGGGCGGGTATGCCTGTGGAAGAAGCGAAACGGCGCGCGCGACTTTCCTTCGGCGGCCATGAGCAGATCAAGGAAGATATCCGCGAGGCGCGCGGGACGAGCTTCATCGACAACACGCTGCAAGACCTTGGATATGCGCTCCGGCAGCTCAGGGCGAATCTAACATTCGCCATCGTCATCACGCTCACGCTTGCTTTGAGCATAGGGGCGAACAGCGCCATCTTCAGCGTGATCGATGGCGTGCTGCTGAAGTCGCTGCCGTATCCTAAACCGGACCGGCTGGTGAGGATCTTTCTTTCGAATGCAAGCTATCCGAAGTTTCCGCTGAACCCCTTCGACTTTCGGGACTTTCGTAGCCGCAATAAGTCTTTCGAGTCGCTGGCAGCGTTCACTCGCCGAGACGTTCAACTCGCCGGATCGGGCGAGCCGGTCCGGCTCAACGCCTTCGGTATTACCTCTGGATACTTTCATACCCTCGGCCTGCATCCGCAGCTTGGACGCGAATTCGACGAGAAGGCGGAGATTCCTGGCAATGGGCTCCAGGTTATTTTGAGCGACCGGCTTTGGCGGACGCGTTTCGAGGCCGCGCCGGATATTATCGGCCGCAAGATCACGCTCAACCTGCAGCCGTACACGGTAGTTGGCGTGATGCCGCCGGGCACTGAGCATCCTGGCAATGAATATCAACCGCTGCCCTATGGCGAAGATGTCGATGCATGGACTCCGTTTGCCTTTGAGGGCGATCCCTCGCAGCGTGGATCGCATTACATCGAAGGCATCGGACGGCTGAAAGAAGGAGTCACTGTCGAGCAGGGGCGCGAAGAGATGAACGCGCTCATGATGCAGCTCGGGCGCGAGCACCCCAATGACCAGGGATGGAAGGTGGCTGTCGTACCGCTCGACAGCGAGATAGTTGGCTCGAGCAGGCGGTTGCTGCTTGTGTTGCTCGGCGCTGTCGGCATGGTGCTGTTGATCGCCTGCGCCAACGCTGCGAATCTTCTACTCGCTCGCGCGTCGACCCGGCATCGGGAGATCGCAGTGCGGCTGGCGCTGGGGGCTCCTCGCTCTCGCGTTGTTCGCCAGTTGCTGACTGAGAGCCTGCTAATTTCTTTTGTCGGCGGAGCGGTTGGCCTGGCGCTGGCATGGGTGGGCGTGAAGGCGCTGGTTTCGCTGTTGCCCGCGAGTTTTCCGCGCACACATGACATTCACGTGAGCGCTCCTGTCTTTGCGTTCACGTTTGCTGTCAGTGTTGTCACTGGTATTCTCTTTGGCCTCGCGCCTGCGCTGCAGGCCTCTCGCACCGACCCCAACCAGGGTCTGCACCGCGGCGGCCGCGCGACGACCGGCAGCGGACATCAGACCCGCTTGCGCAATTCGCTCGTGGTCTCGGAGGTAGCTCTGGCGTGCGTTCTGCTGATCGGCGCAGGGCTGATGTTGCGCAGCTTGCTTAACATCGTGCATCTCGATCCTGGCTTCCGGCAGGACCACGTTCTGACTGCCAGTCTTTCGCTTCCGCATGCCGAATATAAAACCCAGGAAGACTCCGCGAAGTTTGTTGGCCAGCTTGTCGCCTCACTGGAATCTCTGCCCGGAGTGCAAAGCGCAGGACTGGGCAGCGATCTGCCCTGGACCGGCTACGACGACAATACGAGCTTCAACATCGAGGGCAAGCAGCCTGCGCCTCATGAGGAGTTTCATGGACGCTACCACATGGCGACGTGCGGACTATTTCCGCGCACTCGGTACTCCGCTGCTGCGCGGGCGTTTTTTCAACGACGGCGACAAGAAGGACGCGCCTGCGGTGATCATCGTCAACCATACGCTGGCCGCGCGATACTGGCCCGGTGAAGACGCGATCGGAAAGCGGATCACCTTCGCGGACGCTCCCAAAGAAAAAGACTGGCTCACCATCGTCGGCGTGGTTGGCGACGTGAAAGACCAGCCCAACAGCCGAGACACTCACCCTGCCTTCTGGTGGTCAGCGCTGCAGGTGGGCGCTCCGAACATGGCAGTCGTGGTCCGCGCCGACTCCGATCCGCGATTGCTGATCGATGCGGTGCGAAAGAGCGTTGCCCAATTGAATCCAGCCTTGGCAATCGGAAACATTCGATTGATGGATCAGATCGTCGCGGGCTCCGTCGCAACGCCGCGCTTTGCCTTCATTCTGGTGGGCCTCTTTGCGGGGCTAGCAATTCTGCTCGCAGCGATTGGCACTTATGGCGTCATCTCTTACTCGGTCACGCAGCGGACGCCTGAATTTGGGCTGCGCATGGCGCTCGGCGCGCGGCGGCTTGATGTTCTGCGGCTTGTTCTCATCCAGGCTGCGAAGCTTGTGTTGTCCGGGACGGTTATTGGTGTCGTTCTGGCGCTGGTGATGGCTCGCGCCTTGAAGAGCCTGATCTACGAGGTAAGTCCGACGGACCCGGCGACCTTTACCGCGATTGCCTTCGCGGTGATCGTTGTGGCGATCTTTGCCTGCTATATTCCGGCGCGGAAGGCCACGGAAGCGGACCCGATGATTACACTGCGGGCGGAGTGACGCTCGAGCGCGGCCATGCCAGTGTGTGCGCATTGTGGCTCGTCATCATCGCGGCCCCATAACTTCCTAACACGGGCTTAGTGTGCCCGTACTATCTTCTAAATCATTGACTTACCGCGACCTGCAAACTAGAATCGCGGACACATGCACGACAACCCCTCTCTGATTGGTCAAACGATCTCCCACTATCGCATCGTGGAGAGCCTCGGGGGCGGCGGCATGGGCGTGGTTTACAAGGCCGAGGACACGCGGCTGCACCGCTTTGTCGCGCTGAAGTTCCTGCCCGATGAAGTTGCGCGCGACCCGCAGGCCCTGGGGCGCTTTCAGCGGGAAGCGCAAGCGGCGTCGGCGCTGAATCATCCGAGCATCTGCACGATTTACGACATTGGCGAGGAGGATGGCAAGGCGTTCATCGCCATGGAATTTCTCGATGGCTTCACGCTGAAGCACATGATCAATGGGCATCCGGTGGAGACGGACCGGCTGCTCGATATCGCCATCGAGATTGCCGACGCGCTGGATGCGGCGCATTCGCAGGGAATTCTTCATCGCGACATCAAGCCGGCAAACCTTTTCGTGACGCGACGCGGGCATGCGAAGATTCTTGATTTTGGCCTGGCAAAACTGATGCCGGCGCGGACCAGCAGCGTGCGAGTGGGCGAAGCTCCTGCACCGACGACCTCGGATACGATGACGGCGACCGGGGGCCAGGCGGCGGATCTGTTTACCAGCCCTGGAACCGCCGTGGGTACCGTTGCTTATATGTCGCCGGAGCAGGTCCGGGGCAAGGAACTGGACGCGCGCAGCGATCTGTTTTCCTTCGGGATTGTTTTATATGAGATGGCCACCGGGGTAATGCCCTTTCGCGGCGACACGACGGGGGTGACGTTTGAAGCGATCCTGAATCGCGTGCCTCCTCCGGCGATGCGTGTGAACCCGGAGATCCCTCCGAAGCTGGAAGAGATTCTGCAGAAGGCCCTGGAAAAAGATCGCGAGATGCGCTACCAGGTGGCGGCGGAGATTCGCGCCGACTTGAAACGCCTGCGGCGCGAGACGGATTCTTCAGGACGAGCTTTTCCTGCCGGCGATTCGCACGCATCGGGTAGTGGAGCGGTGCCGCTTTCTGGAGCTGGGTCGGGGTCGGGCCCGGCCATGGCTGCCGCCTCGGGGACGGCGCAAGCAGGCTCGTCCTCTTCTGTTTCTGTGCGGCAGGTGGCGGGGCGAGCATAAGTTAGGAGTAGTGCTCGCATCGGTTGTACTGCTGGGGCTGGTCGTGGCGGCGGCTTTCGGTGTCAATTTCTATCTTTCCCGGAAGAAATCCACGGCCTTTGAGAACTTCTCGGTCACCTCGGTCACCGAAACGGGCAAAGCCTCGCTGGCGGCGGTGTCGCCAGACGGCAATTACCTGCTGAACGTGCACCGGGAGGGCGGGCAGCAAAGCCTTTGGCTGCGCAACATCCCGACCAAGAGCAATACGCAGATCGTTCCGCCCTCGGACGACCGGTATTACACCGTAAGTTTCTCGCCCGACGGGAATTCGATTTATTTCGTCAAGGATGAAAAGAACGAAAAGGCCGTATACAGCTTGTACACCGCGCCCGTGCTGGGAGGGAATCCGGAGCGCATTGTCCATGACCTCGATAGCAATATCAGCTTCTCGCCCGACCGCACCCACATCGTCTTCATCCGCAAAAAGCGCAACGAAGGCGAAGGCGATCTGATCGTCGCCAATGCGGATGGCTCGGGAGAGAAGCTTTTGTCGAAGCAGACGACCGGCCTGTACGATCCCGCGTGGTCGCCTGACGGCAAGACGATCGTGGCGGCGGAATTTATGGGCGACGCGTCGGCGCTTTCTGCGCTGGATTTGTTTGATTCAGTATCGGGCGCGAAAACGATATTCAAGAAGTCTGACTTGCGGTTGTGGTCTCCCCTCTGGTTGCCCGATCAGAGAGGGATTCTGGTGGTAGCGTATGGACGCGAATCGAATTTCAATCGCAGCCAGATCGGAATTATTTCCTACCCGCAGGGGATTTACCGGCCGATCACCAACGACACCAATTCGTATCCGAGCATCAGCCTCTCGGCCGACGGCAAGACCATCGCGGCGGTGCAGTCGCAGTACGTGGGAACGCTCGAAACCGCAACTTACGATGGCAAGACTGCAGGGAAGCCGGTCACCGTCAGCAGCCGCCCGCCGACAAACTGGTTCGGCTGGACTTACGACGGCAAGATACTGGCCGAACAGGAAAACGGCATCTTCCAGATGAATGCCGATGGCGGCAATCGCGCGCCGCTGCTGCACGATGACTTTCCGTCCTTCGGCCCGATCTCCTGCGACCACGGTCGCTACGTGATTTTTGGCTCCGCATCTCGCGGCGGAGGCAATTCGGTGAATATCTGGCGCGCCGACGCGACGGGCGGAAACCTGAAGCAGCTCACAATGGGCACCTATGACGAGCCGGCGATGTGCTCTCCCGACGGAAAATGGCTGGTCTATGCCGGCCTCGATGGCGGAAAGTTCGTGGCGAAAAAAGTTCCGGTGGACGGAGGAACTCCCATGCAGCTCTCCGAGGCGCTGTTGACTTGTGGTTGCGTGAACGTATCGCCGGACGGAAAAAATCTGGCGTTTCAAACTCAGCCCACGACCGGGGGCCCGGTGGTGATCAAGATTCTGGATTTTGAAACCCTGGCGCCGGTGAAAATTCTGCCACGCGATCCGCGGGCGGGTGGCGAGATTCGCTATACCTCGGACGGGAAAACGATCGGCTACCCGATTCGCGAAAATGGTCTGTACGCCTTATGGGTGTCGCCGGTGGATGGATCACCGGGCCATCGCGTGACCGAGTTTGAAACAGATCGCATCGACGACTTCCACTGGACGCCAGACGGCAAGACCCTGGGCCTGCTGCGGACCCATGACGACAGCGATGTTGTGCTCCTGCGCCAGACTGCTTCTGCGCATTGAAGATTAGTTAATACTGATTTCATGGCCCTTCGAGGACTGTTCAAGAAAGAGACGTGGACTCTCCTTTGGATTTTGGTACGGCGCGCTCCCCGCGACCGCCGAGCGCGAATCGCTTTGTTGCGAATTCTGCTGGCGGGATTAGTGATTCTCGCCGGGCTTATCTACTACGGGGTATTGATACGTGTTCTGCTATTTGATTCCTTTGGGTTGATTCTCGCTCTGGCGCTTTTTGGCGGAGCTATGTTCTTCTTCTTCGCCAGGAAGTGGACAGAGCGGTACGACCTGATTCGGCTGAACAAGAGTCTTACTCCCGCCGTTGATGTGGAAGTGAGCGGCGCGGTGTTTCGCGAAACGAGCCTGTTGGCCGCGCTCCTCCGGAGGTCGGGCAGCGAGCGGGCGATGGAACAGGGAGTTGCCCTAGGCGTTGAGGTGATTACGCGACGGGTTATTCTCGAGGAACTCCGAGGCCATAACCTGCTCAGTGACCTCGATGCGCAGATTCGCGATCCTTTATTGGCCCCAGACGGGAGTTGGAGCGAGGAGCAGAAGCGCTCTACCCAATCATGCTGGGAGTTACTGGTGGTTCTTCGGTGGGCTTTAGGATTCGATAAGAGCCTGAGGTCGATCTCACTGCCGCCGGACTATCGGTCAGAGATGGCATCTGAGATCACGAAGACGCCAAACTTGGGAAAGTTGCGGATGCTCCCTCCGTGGGAGATGCGAATAGAACGCGATCGGGCAGCCAACTTGTTCGTTCGGTGTCAGGTGGAACTGGCGGCCCGCGACGAGTGGACAGAGGTGACGCCGGAAGCGCAACAGGACGCCAAGAGGATCAAGGCCGAGATCGACACCTCTCCTGATCAGAGAGATTTTCTCATGGGAGTGAACACAGTTAGCGAGCTCGATCTGCCCTCTTTATGGGGATGCACGATAAGAAGCTATCGCCGCCAACAGATGCTCAGGATATTGATCGAAGTGAGCGGTGGTGATCTACCGGCGTCGGCGCTTCACACTTTTCTGGTAGAACATATGGCGGTTGACGATTCTGTGGCGGCTGGTGATGGAGATATCGAGTGCAACTGTTCCTCACAGTGAGCGGGTTGTAAACTAGAGATTCGAGGATTTATGCCAGAGATACACCGCAGGAAGACCGTAACCGCGACCATCGGCACGGGCTCGGGGCAAGTTCGCGTCGGCTCGGATGCCCCCGTTGTTGTGCAGTCGATGACCAATACCGACACCGCCGATGTCGCGGGCACCATCGAGCAGGTTGCCGCTCTTTCCGCGGCCGGTTCCGAGCTTGTCCGTGTAACCGTGAATAACGATGCGTCGGCCAAGGCCATCCCTTACATCGTTGAGGGACTCGACCGCCGGGGCATCAACGTCCCGATCATTGGCGACTTCCATTACAACGGTCATCAGCTGCTGAAGAAGTATCCGGAGTGCGCGCGCGGGTTGGCGAAGTACCGTATCAACCCGGGCAACGTCTCTGTTGGGCGAAAGAACGACGACAACTTCCGCACCATGGTCGAGTGCGCGGTTGAGAACCAGAAGCCGGTGCGCATTGGCGTCAACTGGGGTTCGCTGGACCAGGCGCTGCTTACGCGCATGATGGACGAGAACTCCCGCCTCGCCCAGCCGCTCGACGCCCGCGACGTGATGATGGAGGCGATGGTGGTGAGCGCGCTCGATTCTGCCGCCGCTGCTGAAAAGTATGGCCTGCGCCACGACCAGATTATTTTGAGCGCGAAAGTCAGCGGAGTCCGCGACCTGATCGATGTTTACGAGGTGCTGGCCTCGCGCTGCGATTATCCGCTGCATCTCGGTCTGACCGAAGCCGGCATGGGCATGAAGGGAATTGTCGCTTCGGCGGCTGGTCTGGCTCCTTTGCTGTTGAAGGGGATTGGGGATACGATCCGCGTCTCGCTCACACCCAGCCCAGGTGGCGATCGGACGGAAGAAGTTCTGACTGCGCAGCAGATATTGCAATCGCTCTCGATCCGCAGTTTCACTCCTCAGGTGACGGCCTGCCCGGGTTGCGGACGCACCACCAGCACCTATTTCCAGGAGCTTGCGCAGCAGATTCAGGGCTATCTTCGCGAGACGATGCCGGTCTGGCGTGAGCAGTATGCCGGCGTGGAAGAGCTCAAGGTTGCGGTGATGGGCTGTGTCGTCAACGGCCCCGGCGAATCCAAGCACGCGAATATCGGAATTTCGCTCCCCGGCACCTTCGAAGAGCCGAAAGCGCCGGTCTACATTGACGGCCGTCTTGCGCTCACACTGCGAGGCGACGATATCATTCCGGAGTTCAAGCAGATACTCAACGACTACATTGCCCAGCGTTATGGACATTCTTCGAGCGAAAAGGAGCTCGTGGAAGTTACCTAGACGGGATTCGTTTCAGGCTGGCGTTCCCCTTTCCGCTTAAAGCACTAACCGTCCGGCACGGATTGTTACCGATTCCCATTTCGGGAAGGGAACGTGCCCATTTTTTTCTTGAAGTTACCTTTGGTAGAGACTCTACCAATAGAAACGAGTACTTTTAGGTTACTTTTGCAGAAACCAAACGGAGGGTACCGGGATGCGCCAAATGGCGTTTCTCTGGCTGGCGGTTGCGGGGTGGAGTGTGCACCTACCCCGTGCCGCCGCGGCTGCCAAGCCCTGTTTCGACATGCTCCAGGCCGGCCAGCACCTCAACCAGGATGTCTGTATCCACGCACATGTCTATGACGTGATTGAGCTTGCCGATGGAACCCGCTTCCTCGACGTTTGTAGTCCGGAGACCTCGGATGCGGCATGCCATTTCACTGTGATCAGCCTTCGACAGGACCACAAGGAGGTTGGCAGCCTCGATTCGCTGCGCGGGCAGGAGATCGATATCCGCGGTACGATCCATTCCCTGGCCGATCGCGCGGGGATCGTCCTCAGTGAGGAGCGCCAGCTTCACGGAGGTGCGGAGAAGTTTCGCCCCAATCCCGCCTTGATCAAGGGATTTTCCGCTGCCGATAGCAAATCAGCCTTCGACGATCCGGCATTCAAGAGCGGCGGCCATCGCCACAAAGCCTCGGCGGCTCCGTCGGAATAACGTCTAACCGCGCCAGATTGGCAGGGCTTCGGGCGTGGAAGTCCGCAGCGCGGTCAGCAAGCCGTGGTGCGGGCTGTAACCACAGACCGGGTCGATCGCTTCGGCATCGCCGGTGAGCAGGAACGCCTGGCAACGGCAGCCGCCGAAGTCTTTTTCCTTCCGCGGGCAAGCGAGGCAGGTCTCCGGCATCCAGGCGTCGCCACGGAAGCGATTGAAGGCCGGCGAAGACTGCCATATCCAGCGCAAATCGTGCTGGCGGACATTGTCGAATTCGAGTCCGGGAATGACTGCGGCGGCGTGACAGGGCATCGCCTGGCCGATCGGGTCGATGAGCATCATCTGCCGTCCCCAGCCGCCTACGCAGGCTTTCGGGAAGCTCGCGTAGTAGTCGGGGAAGACAGCTTCGAGATGAATCTTGCCCTTCAGGCGCTCTTTTGCTGCTTCCACGATGGGAATCGAGCGGTCGACCTGTTCCTGAGTGGGCATGAGGAGCGAGCGGTTCTTCAGCGCCCAGCCGTAGTACTGAACATGAGCTATTTCGAGGCGGTCGGGGGACAGCTCTTCGGCCAGTCCGATAAAGGCTTCGAGCCGATCGAGGTTCATCCGATGCACTACGAGGTTGACGGTCAAGGCAAGCGGAAATCGCTTCAGGATTGGAACCAGCGCAAGCTTCAAGGCATGGGAACGAGTCCCGGCGATATGGTTGGCCGAGATCTCGTCGATGTCCTGAAAGCTGAGCTGAAGGTGTTCGAGGCCGGCTTCGACGAGCGTGGCGAGACGATCCTCGCTCAGGCCGACTCCCGAGGTGATCATGTTGACGTACAGTCCGGCTGCGCGCGCAGCGGCGATCAGTTCAGGAAGGTCTTTGCGTGCAAGCGGTTCGCCGCCGGTTAGATGAACGTGAAGCATGCCCAGCTTTGCCGCCTCGCGGAAGACGCGCTTCCAGTCCTCCGTGGAGAGTTCCGCGTTCAGCGCGCTGCATCTCGATGGGGTTTGAGCAGTAGAGGCAATGCAATGGGCAACGGTGCGTCACCTCGGCGATGAGCGAGAACGGCTTAACGGAAGCTGGACCGGCGGCGCCATGATCTAGCTTCGCACCACGCCGCGCTGCTCCATGCGGTTGAGCAGGTTGAGGACGTCCTGGGTCATCTCTTCCTTTGGAGCGCCGGAGTATTCAATGAGCAACTTATCGACGATCGCAGCTACGCTAAGCTTGCCATCAACGAGAGCGAGAATATCTCGCGCGGGGCCGGCGAGGTTGAGCGTTCCCTCGGGAACCAGAAGCGTTGGTTCGGTTGGATGCAAACGGCAACCGGGCGCGAGCCGTGGAATGGCGTTGGTATCCATGTCAGCTTGCGTTCGCCTCAGGGACAAAGCAGCCGGGCGGAATGTTTCCCGGCTCGACATAGGCGTAGTCGATAGCGTCGAGTTGCGCCCAGAGGATATCGCACTTGCGCTCCAGCGCGCGGATGACCTGCTGCTGCTCGGCGCGCGTCTTGGCGTGGGTTGAGACGTAATCGAGAGCGAAAGCAGCGTCTTCAGGCGCCTGGGTGAGGCGGCCTTCAAAATAGGCCAGGCCGGGTATCAGGTAGGGATAGTGGATCCGCATCTGGTCCATGCGCAGCGAGATCAGGTCGCGCGAGAAGAGCTCCGTCAGCGAAGAAGCGACGGCGACGAGCAGGGAACTGTCGCGTACGAGGGCGAGGTAGGCGTCGACGGCGAAGATGACTCCTGGAAGCAATCCTTTTCCGGAGATGACGTATCCGCTGCTCGAGGCCTGTAGCTTCGGCGAGCTGGATCCATTTCTCGATGCCGCCATAACCGTCGGTGTCTCCGTCATGGTCGAGGATTCGCTTGCGCCATGCGCGGCGGAAGGCCGGGTCGTCGCTCTTTGCGAGCAGGAGAGCGTCTTTGATCGGGATGCGGCTTTGGTAGTAATAGCGATTGAGCGCCCAGGCCTGCAGCTGCCCGCGCGTCAGCTCGCCTTTATGCATCCGGAGATGGAAGGGATGACGGTGATGATAGCGAGCCTCGCCCACCGCACGTAGCCGGTCATGAAGCTCTTGCCGCGTGAGCATGCTGGTATCAGTCGTATCTGGTGTTGCTAGTTCAGTTGCCATCCGTCGTGTCCTATTTCCCAGCCGGCGTCGATCACTTGTTTATACTCCGCGCTTCGGGGGTCGAGCACCGGGTTGGTGTTGTTGATGTGAATGAAGACCTTGCGCGGCGCCTTGACCTTTGCCAACAGAGCGATCGTGCCATCGTCGCCGCTCATGGGGATATGCCCGATGGATCGAGCCAGGGGTGTACCGGAGTGAGTATTGCTTAACTCAGCGTCGCTCCAAAACGTGCCATCGACGAGGATGACATCGCTTCTGTCGTAGATGGCAAGGAGTTCGTCGGTGATTTCAGGCAGAGATGGGGTGTAGGCGAGGCGAAGACCTCCGGACTCGAACACAAGGCCCAGGCTGGCCTGACTTGGAGCGGTAATGTCCATATCTTTGGCGTAGAAGGGCAGCGATCCCAGCATGGACTTCGGCGTGCATGTGATGCCGCCGGGGAGATGAAAGGGCACTCCGGGGATGATCGGAGACCAAGTGAGCTGATTTGGAACGCGCTGCAACATGCGGAGAAAGGAGTTTGCCTCGAGCACCTGACGGACGAGCGGCGTGGCGTAGATATGGAGGGGCTGAAATTCTCTAAGCAGCAGGAGACCGAGCACCTGATCGAGGTCGGCGCTGGTCAGGATGATGCTTTGAATCGGAGTATTGCGCCTCCCCCTAGCTTCGGACGGCTGGAGCTCGGAGTTAGCCTCGATCTGAAACCTGAGATCGGGAGAGGCGTTCACGAGAGACCAATTCTCGCCATCGACGGAGAGGGCTGCCTGCAATTGCATGCGGGGCGGGGATATTTCAGGATGCGTTCGGGAGAGAGCGCAGGACTTGCAGGAGCAGTTCCACTGGGGAAAGCCACCACCGGCAGCTGTCCCCAGCAGTTTGAATTTCAGCAACGATTAGACTTCCGCGGGGGCGTAGCAGTTGATCTCACAGCCGAGGCTAACTTCTTGAAAATCAGGACGGGTCCATGCCTTCATTGATGAATCTCCTTTTTTGAGAAAAGAATAGCGCAGGAACAGGTTCAGTTGATGTGATGCGTATGTTCACGATTCTAGCCGCTTGACGGGAAAAGACCAAGCCTTTTCGGGTTGGGGGTAACCTCCATCATTGCAAGACGCTACTTAAAGTGGCTGGCTACCTGGTTCGCTCGCCTGCGGAAACGCCGAACCTATTTTGAAGACGTCAGCTGGGGTTGCCAGGCAACCTCTCCATTCGGCTGAATGACGATGCTCAGACGACCTTCCTGTCCCTGGTTCAACTGCGGGCCATCGCTGTCGTGAACTTTGCCGGAAGCATCCGTAAATTCAATTTTGAGAGGGCCTGAGCCTTGAATCTTTAAGCGATAGTGGAATTGTGAGTGGGCGGCGATGCTGCCTGCGCCAAAGCTGGCACTGGGATAGTCGACCTCGACGAGGCGCACCGGCGACTGCGCTCTGGTTATCGATGGTGGTCTCGACAAATGCGGAGTGGCAGCCGGCCGAGGAGATACAGCCAACGATCCGGCAATCGACGCGCCGAAGCGCGAGGATGCGGCTCATGTTTTCCGTTCCAGGATGCGCGCCGTCAGCACCACGCCTGGCTCATTGTTGTGCAGGGTCATCGGAAAGGCGAGCACATTCCACACCCACTCCTCGCCCCTGCGGGGCAGGTTGAGCAGGCCTCGATAGGTCCGGTCAATATAGGTCTCGCGGGTGGTGACGACCGTTTGGAGGATCTCCTGCCAATCGGCCGAGATTTCAGGGAACTCCTCGAACATGTTCCGGCCCTTGGAACCAATCAGCCGGACGCTCGAGCAAGCGGGCGCAGGTTTCGTTCACATACTGCCAATTGCCCTCGCCATCCAGCACCTCGAGCAATACGTCGTCACCCATGGCCATGTTGATTCGGGAATAGAAGAAGTCGCGAGCATTGACCACCACCGGCTTGCCGCGCAATTTGGCCTCAAAAGAGCGCAGCGCATTGACCAGATCATCGATCGAGCTGTAGCCCTTGAGCAGGTGCATATCTTCCACGCCGCCAAAGCGGCGCTCCAGGGTAGCGGAGAGGATGATGATCGGGACTTCGGGGCGACGACGACGCAACTCGGCAGCGACTGCGGTGCCGAACTGGCCGGCGCCAAGATGGTAGTCGAGCACGGCGATGTCGATCTGGTCCAGGAGGTCGATCGCCTCTTCGATGGTGCTCGCCGTCTCAGTGACATAGCCATACTTGCGCAGGATGGTCGAGCGGAGGAGTAGGTTCTCTGAGTGGTCATCGAGCAGCAGGACGCGGATCAGCGCTTCGCTGGCCGGCGGAGTGGCGACAGCGGTTCCAGAGCCTTGTTCGTCATCCGGTGGGCCGGTAAAGATCTCTTTCGACATGAAACCGTTAGATGCCGCAATTTGAGTTTTGTGTGCACTCAGCCTACTCCACTGCTTCTCGCTTATCTACGTCTTTTTCTTCGGTAGCTCGCAGTCGTAACTTGCGGAATATCTCCGGTAGGCGCTCAAAGCAGGCCACCGCTCGCAACCACTGCCGATTATCGATCGCCGGATATCCGCTGACGGTGCGCCCGGCGGGCACGTCGTTGGGGATCCCCGACTGGGCGGTCGCCACCACGCCGTCGCCGATGCGGCAGTGTCCGGCGACGCCAACCTGTCCGGCAAGAATGACATTGTTGCCGACCTCGGTCGATCCCGCCAGGCCGACCTGAGCGCAGAGCAGGGTATGGTCGCCGACCGAGGAGCCATGGCCGACCTGCACCAGGTTGTCGATCTTGCTCCCCATCCCGATTCGCGTTGCGCCGACGCTGGCCCGGTCGATGCAGGCATTCGATTGGACCTCGACATCGTCGGCGATGATGACGGGGCCGGATTGGGGGATCTTTTTCCAGGCGCCATCGTCGCCCTTGGCAAAGCCAAAGCCGTCGCCGCCGATCACGGCGCCATTCTGGAGAAGGACGCGATCGCCGATGCGGCAGCCTTCCCGCACAATCGCATGAGAGTGGGCGAAGAAATCTTCGCCAATCCTGACCCCTGGGTACATGACGGCATGGGCCAATAACGTGGCCCGGTCTCCGAGTACAACTCCCGCTCCCACAACGACATATGCCCCGATATGCGCGTCCCGTCCGACGACGGCAGTGGCGTCTATAACAGCCGTAGGATGAATACCCGGGGCGTAGATTGGCGGCTGATAAAAGATTCCGACTGCCCGGGCGAAGGCCAGATACGGATTTGCTGTTCTCAGCGTGGCGGCGGTGATGTCCGCAAAATCCGGCGTAACGAGAATGGCGGAGGCCTTCGTCGTCCGCGCAAAGGACGCATATTTGCGGTTCGAGATGAACGTCAGTTGGCCGGGGCCGGCATCCTCGATACCGGCGACTCCGGTGATTTCAAGCTCTGCCGGTCCGCGGCACTCAGCGCCAAGCTCCCGGGCTAGATTTTCCAGTTTCATGGATAGGATTGTAGAGGAGCGCGGGTCTGGCTACTCGAAGAGTTGCGGCTGGCGGGGGCGATCGTCGCTCCTGCGCCGGGCGGGGCTGGCTATGACCGCCACGACAAGGAATTCGGCGATCGCAGAGCGAGGAAGGAACATTCTCTGGGTGTTGGATCGAATGTCGGGTGGAACGATGAAAATCCCCGCGCTGTCGAGGATGGTCAGGTCATTCGTTGCGAGGCCCTCAATAGAATCGCTGTCAGTCAACCGCAGCCGCAGCCATAGACCCTCGGTCCGGGGACGTCCCGCATAGCTCTTGCGCTGCAAACTCTCCGGGTTATCCACTTCGCCGGAATTGAAGTCGCGCACGTAGCAAACCCACTTCACCTCCTCCATGCCGAGAGTCGCCACTTTACCGGCCAGATCGATCAATTCGATTTGGCCGTGGTGGACGAAATGGGTAGCCGGCAGGTAGCCAGCCAGCCATTCGCCGTTGAACTTGCGAACAATCACTTTTTTGCGACTGGAGGACATGAGCGTCTCGGAGACGATTGAAAACAAAGAACCTGGACTGCCGGATTGTTACATATTCTTTTCAAAAAGCAGCGAAAAGTGTGCAGAACTGTAGCCAATCGGTTGCCAATATGTTAAGTTATTGTTTTGCAATCAGCGCCCGTACGCCCCTAACTCTTTCAAAATGTTTGCCTTAAGGTAATATCCAGAGGGCGGAATGGGACGGCGGCTGGAGCGGTAACGCACGCATGCCCGACTACATATACCTTCTCGAAAACCGGCTTTCCCCAGCCCAACAGAGTGCCTTGCAGGTCATTCGCGAGGCAGCCCGCCAATCCGGCATGACCGTCTTCCTCACCGGTGGCGCCGTCCGCGACCTGACCAGTGGCTCTCCTGTCCGCGACCTCGACGTCTCGGTGCAGGGGAAAGTCGCCCAACTGAAGCCCGCGCTTAAGCAGGCCGGCGCGGTCATCTGGGGCGAACATACTCCTTCGCACACCCTATTCGCCAGATTCCCGGGCAGTGTGCGCATCGAAATCAGCAGCACCCGCCGCGAGGAATTTCCCAAGCCCGGTAAGCCGGTTTATCACACCGGAAACATTCTTGAGGACCTACGCCGCCGCGACTTTACCGCGAACGCCATGGCGCTCTCACTCAACGAGGGCTCGTATGGCCTATTGATGGACCCGTTGAACGGGGTTGCCGACCTTGAAGCGCGAGTTCTCCGACTGGTCAGCAACTACGGCTTTCTCGAAGATCCAATCCGGCTGATTCGAGCCGCCCGTCTCAAGGCTCGGCTTGGATGGGAGCTGGAAGAGAAGACCCAGACGCGCTACGACAATGCCAAGGCTGAAGGGGTGATCAGCCTCATCACGCCCTATCAGCAGGGCTACGAGGTTGAAGAAATTGTCCATGAGGAAGATGGCCTTAAGGCGCTGAAAGCCCTCGAGGCGGAGGGCTGGATGAAGGTGCTCTTTCCGGCCTGGACCAGCGCCAAAGTCGATGCAGAGTCCCTTGAGGCGATGCGCGAGCAGCTGGTGCAACTCCAGATGCAAGGCGTCAACCCGGACCAGTCGGCGGCGCAGGCACAACTGTTGACCGCAAAGCTTTCGGCCAAGGACCTTGGCGCTCTCAAGAAGATGTTTGCCCGGCAGGGTTTCGTCAAGGAGTGGGAGAGCCAGGAAGATCGCGCCAAAGAGTTCGGCAAGCGGATTATCAGCAAAGAGGCGGCGACGCCGTCGGCTGCCTGGAAGCTGTTCACCACCACGGACCCCGAAGCGGTGCTGTGGCTGGGGATGACCAGCAAGAACGCGGCAGTGCAGCAGAAATTCAAGGATTTCTTCACGCTCTGGCCGGAATCGCGCGCCAAAATCCCCTACGCGATCATGCAGGAGATGCGCATTACGCCTGAGCTTCCCGGTTATCAGGACCTGGTCAAGAGCATTTTCTTTGAGCTGATCGACGGCAAGCTGACCACCGAAGAGGAGATTCGGCACTATCTCGAGCCGCACTCACCCCCGGCGCCTCCGCCGCCGGTCACCATTCGCCGCACCCGCGCCAAGAAGGGTACGCGCAGTGTCGAGGCCCGCGATATCGACGAAGACGAGACGCCAACTCCGCGGCCCCATAGCGATGAGGACGGCGGCGACGAGAATGATGAAGAGAGCGAGTTGGGGGATGAGCGCGTCGAGCTGATCGCGCGCAGTGCGATGGCTAAGCTGCCAGAACCGGAACCGGTTCAGGCTCCGCAAGTCACCGCAGCAGCAACTACCTCTGCTTCCAAATCGGCGAAGCCTGCGAAGACAAGTGGCAAGCCCACGCCGGAAGCTAAGCCTGCCGCCCCAGCGCCAGCGCCGCCCGCTCCTGAACCGAAGTCCAAGGCGAAGACTGTCCCCGTGCCGGTTGCGAAGGCTGCTCCGAGTGCGGTTCCAGTCAAAGCGGCTTCACCGAAAGCTGCCCCGGCTGCCAAGGCGAAGCCGCCGGTGAAAGCTGCCGTGAAGGTTCTTCCCGTGAAAGCCGCGGCAAAGAAGTCGTCCGCCCTCAAGTCTGCTAAACCTGCTCCCGCAAAGTCGGCCAGGCAAAGCTGTCCGCCGGCCGGTAAAGGCGGCACTGAAGCCGGCGGCCAAATCACGGCCCGCGCTGAAGAAAGCAGTCGTCAAGAAGGCGGTTAAGAAGCCGGCCGCGAGCGCCAAGCTGCGCAAAGTTGTTGCAAAACCGCGTCCGGCCAAGGCCATCGTCAAGGGCAAACTGGCAGTCGGTAAGGCGAAGGCCGCGATCAAGAAAAAGGTCGTTGCCAAGCCTGCCAAGAAGGCGCTGCCCGCCAAAAAGAAGCGCTAAGCGACTTCCAGAATGTACGCACTTCTAACGAGACTGACCTGACCTCGCCCAACTTATCAAGGGTAGCTGCCGTCTCGCGTGATATCTTCGTCTTCACCTGAATTGATCTCGCGGAGAACGAGCTTCCATGAAAATGCATCTGTTCCATCGAGCAGCAGTGCTTGCCCTGCTGACTGCAACCGCTGTCTTTGCTCAAACGGCGAAGGATCCAAGGCTTGCGGGCGCCTATACCTTCCATCGTGCCGGCTGGACCTATGTGCATCTGGAGGGAACTCCGGAGCAGATCGGTTTCCAGCACGGATATCTGCTCGCCGCGGAGATCGCCGACACGTTCAAGGTTCTCAAACTCGAGAGCACGCACCCGACTGGACGCGACTGGCAGTTCTTCCGCGACGCCTCAAAGAACATGCTCTGGCCGCACATCGACCCTGAATACCAGCAGGAGTTATCGGCCATCGCCGAAGGCGCGCGGGCGAAGGGCGTTGCTATCGACGTGTGGGACATTGTGGCGATGAACGCGGAGATGGAGCTGTCGGAATACTACGTGCCCTGGCTAGACAAACGGCAGCATGCCCAAAACGCCCCGCATCTCTCCGCGCCCGGCAATTGCAGCGCCTTTGTCGCTACCGGCAGCTACACCAAGGACGGCAAGATCGTCATCGCCCACAGCAATTGGTCGAGCTATGCCGACGGCTCGCGCTGGGTGATGGTCTTCGATATCGCCCCGAAGGGAGGTCATCGGATTCTGATGGACGGGCTGCCCGGCGTCATCACCAGCAACGACGATTTCGGCATTAACGATGCAGGCATCATGTCGACCGAGACGACGATCACCCAGTTCGTCGGATGGAACTCCAACGGCAAGCCGGAGTTCATGCGTTCGCGCAAGGCCCTGCAGTATGCGGCTTCGATCGATCAGTACGTTGCGATCATGAAAGAGGGCAACAACGGCGGCTACGCCAACGATTGGCTGATCGGCGACCGGAAGACCGGCGAGATCGCCTATCTCGAACTTGGGCTCAAGAACACCCCGCTCTGGCGCACCAAGGACGGCTACTTCATGAGCTCCAATTTCCCTCGCGACCCGAAGTTGATCAAAGAAGAGACCGAGGGCTTTAACCCGAACAACCTCGCATCCTCAATGAATGCCCGCCATCGCCGAGGCGATGCCCTCATTGCGCAGAACAAGGGCAGCATCGATGCGACGTTTGCCGAGCACTTCCTCTCTGACCACGTGGACAGCTATACCGGCAAAGTCAACGCCGACGAACGTAGCCTCTGTGGCCATGTCGACAAGTCGCCGCGCGGCGTGCCGGAGTGGGACCAGAAAGCCTACGATCCGTTCGGAGCTGTGCAAGGGAAGGTCACGGATAGCGATATGGCCGCGAAGATGAGCTTCATCGGCCACGCGGGGCATCCTTGCGGAGAAGACTTTCTGGCAGCGCCATTTCTCGCTGCGCATCCAGACTATGCGTGGATGTCGCCCATCCTGAAAGATATGAAGTCGGGGCCCTGGACTGTTTTTGCCTCAGGCGAGAGAAAAGTAAGCGAAGATCTTATTTTGAGGCGACTGCGGATCCTGTCAAAAACTGTGTCGTATAGGCAATCTTCGGGTCGAACGGCTTCTTGATAATCTTCAAATCAAGGAGCTGTTGATACATCGTCTGCCAGCGCGCCGGGTCGAACTGCCCAAGTTGACTCCGCTCGGCTCGGAGCCGGTGATGAAGTGACCGTCTTTCAGAGCTTGATAAGTAAAGGCCATCTGGTCGCGGCTCATGGCCGGGTTGAGCTTTGAGATGGTTTCGTTCGCAGCGGTCGGATCGTTCATGTAGTCGCGCCAGCCGCGTAGTGACGCCCGGACGAACTTGCCGCAGATCTCCGGATGTTCTTTGAGGAAGGCCGTCGAGGTCTCGAAGACACGATAGGGGTCGTAGCCGGTTTCGCTGGTCAGCAGCGTCCGCACCTGAGCACCCGATTGGCGCGCAAAGAACGGCTCCGAAGTAATGAAGACCTGTTGGATGTAGTTGGGGTCCTGAAGAAAGTTGGAGACGCTGTAGGTAGCTGGAACGGTGCGCAGGTTCTTCAGTTTGAAGCGCGCCTGCAAGATAAGCAAACCAGGTCGAGCCAGGCTTGACGGCGACCGTATGCCCCTCGAGATCGGCGAAGCTGTGCACGTCGGAGTCGGCATGCACCATGATGCCCTGTGGATCATGCTGCATGGTCGCGCCAATCGCGATCAGCGGTTCCTCATTGCCGATGGCCTCAAGAAGCTTGTCTGAGGAGGACATGCCGAACTGCACTGCGTCCGCCGCGACCTGCTGGTCTCCGACGATATACGGGCCTCCCGGGACGATGGTGACATCGAGGCCTTCGTCGCGGTAGTAGCCCTTGACCAGCGCATCGTAGAAGCCGCCGTGTTCCGGTTGCGGATACCAGTCGGTCAGGAATTTCACCGGATAGAGACCATTCGCCGGTTTCTTGGCGGAGCAGCCAACAAACACGGCCGCGCCGCAGCTCAGAATGAGCAGCAAATACCTTAGGATTCGCTTCGACATAAGCCAGCCTAGCACTGACGATTTCGCCAGCGTGAGCAAAATCTATTTCTGCAGCATCTCTCCGAGATAAGCGGCAAAGGCAACCAGCGCGGCATCGCTACCATGCCGGCCGATCAGCTGAACCCCGGCGCCGTCGAGCGGAATGGCCACGACCGGTGTGCCCGCGAGGCTGGCCGGCGTGGTGTAGCGAAGGATATTCCTTCCGCGCATCCGAGTGGTCTGCGCCGACAACCAAGGAGCTTACCGGAGCACACGGCAGGATCAGGAAATCGTAACTCTCAAAGAGCCGATCGAAGCTCCTGCGAAATTCCTCATGACGGCTGCGCAACCGGCGCAACTCATCCGCTGAGATCGACGCGCCCCAGGCCAGGCGTTCCGCGATCGCCTGGCTCGAAATGGAGGAAGTGTCCAGCGTGAATAACTGCTGCCTCACTTGCCTGGATCGGCGCAAAGATCTCGAAGGAGTCTTTCCAGATGCTGCTATCGAAGCTCTCGACGACTAATCTCCAGACCGCGAAGAGCCTCCTTGAACGTTTCAAACTCTCGAACGCACCTGCGGCTCCGCGTCATGGAGAAAAGCCGGGTCTACGGAACCGATGCGGACTTTCTTTTCGGCGGAGTGAGTGACGATAGGAACGTCCAGCAGCGCATTAGCCAACAGCGGAGCATCGCGCAAGTCCCGAAAGAGCCACCCCAGCGTGTCGAATGACGGCGCGAGATGCGCCGCGCCGCGCCAGCCGCCGAGTCCGACGGAAGAGCGGTAGCCCGCCAGTCCGCAAAGCGCTGCCGGACAGCGAATCGAACCTCCGGTGTCGGTGCCGATGGCAGCGACAGCTGAGTCTTCCTGCACGCTTGCCGCCGCGCCGCTGGATGAGCCGCCGGTAAGCCAGGCTGCGATTGCGCGGCTGAGTGCAATCGCCATAGTCAGAGTTCTCCCCGGTGATGCCATAGGCAAGCTGATGCAGATGAGTCTTGCCCGTGATCACCGCGCCCTGGCTGCGCAGACGCTCGGCAACCCACGAGTCTTGGGACGCTACGCCGTTGTGCTCAGCGTAGTAGCGCGAACCGCACGTCGTCGGAAAACCCGCGAGGTCAAAGCAGTCTTTGAGCGACACGGGTAGGCCATAGAGCGGCAGCCGAGCAACCGGGTCGGGGAAGCGTTGAGGCAGCGTTGATGCCTCGGCTAGAGTCCACTGCGCGTTCCTGGGCAAGATAGACATTCGCGGCGGTGTTGCTATTCGCGCGTTCGAGCGCCTCGTTTGCTAAATCGACGGGATTGGATCGCTCCGGTTGAAAGCAGCCTGCGGAGCCGTTCGATCTCTCCGAGGCCGGTATTTGGCGGGCTCATCTCTGCATTCTATGCGCGGCGCCGCAGAGTTCGGGAAAGGAGCAAATTCTTCGCATTGGTATTGTCGGGGTTCATGCTAAATTGCGACATGGGCGCTAAGAGAGCTGGTCTGGCTTCCGTCACTTCAAAGGACGAAGAGCGGATGGCTGAGCTCGTCGCATTTACGGCCAAGACCCTCGAAACCGCTCGCCCCGTTCCCTTTGGCGCTCTGATCGTGAACTCAAAACAGGCGAACGGCTGCTGCGCGCGGTCAACGCTGTCGCCGTTGAAAACGACCCAAGCTCGCACGCCGAGCTTCGCGCCGTGCGCCTGGCCTGCAAAAAGCTGAAGACCGTCTCGCTCGCCGGCTACACCATGTACACGACCTGCGAGCCTTGCCCGATGTGCATGGCCAATGCGCTCTGGGCGCGGCTTGACCGCGTGGTCTTCGGGGCAACCATCGCCGACGCCAGCAAACATTGCCTGCAGATTCATATTCCCGCAAAGAACGTCGCCGCGCGAAGCGATATGAATTGCGTCTGTCGATGGCCCGGTGCTGCGCAAAGAATGCTACGCGCTGTTTACTCATCCCAACATGATTGAGGCATTTGCTCGATGGTCAAATCGCAAGCCGACGAAAGCGGGAGACGCATGAGCATTCCATCGCTCGTTGACCCTGCGTCCCTGGTCGACGTCGTTTTCCGCCTCTGGTAGCGGATCCGTCGCGGGTCATCGATAATCCGTCGGTGGTCGACCGCCTCTCCCGCGACTTTTACTGGTACTCGCCGGTGCTCAAGAAGCTGCTCGACGGCAAACGTGGCGACGTCGTCGTGCAGCCTGTTAACGATGAAGAGGTGCGGAGCGTGCTCGCCTATTGCTACGAGCACGAGATTCCCGTCACTGCCCGCGGCAGCGGAACAGGGAATTATGGCCAGGCTGTACCACTTCATGGCGGAGTGGTACTCGATCTCCAACGCATGGATCAGATCGAAGAGATCAGCGCCGACGGCGTCGCCCGATGCCAGCCGGGCGTGCGGCTTGCGGTGCTCGAGGGCGAGGCGCGCAAGTCGGGATGGGAGCTGCGCTGTTATCCGTCGACCGTGGTTAAGGCTTCGGTCGGCGGATTTCTCGGCGGAGGCTCAGGCGGAATCGGCTCGGTCGCCAACGGCGGCCTGCGGGACTTCAATACTGTGCGCGCGATCGAGGTCGTCACCATGGAGGCCCAGCCTCGAGTGCTCAAGTATGAGGGCGAGAAGGTCCATGACATCCTTCATGCATGGGGCACCAACGGCATCATCACCCGCATCTGGCTCGCGCTTGCGCCGGCGGTTGATTGGGCGCAGTGCGCGGTTGCCTTTGATACCTTCGACGCAGCCTTCACTTTTGCTGAGACCATTGCCAATTCCAGCGAATGGACCAAACGGCTCGTCACCGTCTTTGAATGGCCGATCCCTTCCTTCTTCTCCCCAGTCAAACAGCTCGTTCGCGAGGGCAAGGCGCTGATCTTCTTCATGATCGCGGCGACGCGCAGATGGACGCCTTCGAGAAACTGGCTATGCAGTCCGGCGGCGTCGTTACGTTTCTCTGGCGCTCATGCCGAGCTTCAAGACCAGCCCGCTGCTCTCCGACTACACCTGGAACCACACGACGCTCTGGGCAATTCGTGCCGATGCCAGTTACACATACCTGCAGTGCGGCTTCGATCCCTCAGCGCGTGAGGGAGCAATTCGCCGAACTCAAGCGCCGTTTTGGCGATGATTTTCTCTTTCACATCGAATTCATGAAGAACGGACAGGGCGTGATCGTTCCGGGATCGATTCCCGTTGTGCGCTTCACGACAGAAGAGAGACTGAACGAAATGATCGATACCTGCCGCACCATCGGGGTCGCCGTCGCGAATCCACATGTCAATCATGTCGAGGGCGGAGGCCGCTATCGGGAAGACAACGTTCAGCTGCTCGCCAAGCAACAGCTTGACGCCAAGGGACTGCTGAATCCAGGCAAGATGGCGACATTTGTGCGCGCGACGGTTACAGAAGCGGAGGCGCGATGAAAACCTGGATTCCGGATGCGCGCAACTTCGCATATCTCACCTGGAAACAGGTCGACGCATTGAATCAGCGAAGAAACGCTGCTGGTGCTTGCCCACCGCTGCCGTCGAGCAACACGGCCATCATCTGCCGCTCGCCACCGACACGCTGCTCAACAACTACATGCTGGGCAGGGGACTCGCCCTGCTGCCCGCCGAGATGCCAGTCTACGCGTTGCCGCCGGTCTGCTACGGCAAGAGCAATGAGCACATCGGATTTCCCGGAACGCTCTCTGTCTCGGCGACGACCTTCATGGCCGTGATTCGCGACCTTGGTGCAAGCCTAGCTGCATCTGGTTTCAAGAAGCTCGTGCTCTTCAACACCCACGGCGGCAACGCGGCGCTGGTCGATGTAATGGCGCGAGATTTACGCGCCGAGTTTGGCCTGCGCACCTTCACGCTCTTCGGATCTGGCGGCGCAGTCTTTGAAGGGTCTGAATCCGCAGGAGGCCGCCTATGGCTTTCATGCCGGAGAAGTCGAGACAGCGCTGCTGCTCAGCGCGACTCCAGAGCTTGTGCACACCAACAATACACGATGAACTACATCGCCGACATCAGCAAGCCGGAGTTGCTGAAGCCGGAATTCTCCAGCGCCAACTTCGCATGGCTCACTCGCGATATCGCCGAGAGCGGCGTGATGGGCGATCCGAACTCCTGCGACTGCAGAGAAGGGCGATAGGTGGATCGAGGCCGCCGCGAAGCGCATTGCCGAGGCATTGACCGCGATGTATCACTACGAGAACAGGTTTCGCCCGTGAGCTCCAGGTCCGAACGCAAAGCGCTTGATCGACTGTGGCTCCGGAGTGCGGCTGGAGCGTGGTGTGCCATGTGAATTGTCCGACGGCATCACTCTGGTCTCTGACCATTACTATCCTCCGGGTCCCGGACCGCATCCCACGCTGCTCATGCGCCAGCCCTACGGTCGCGATATTGCGTCGACGGTCGTCTATGCGCATCCGGTCTGGTTTGCGCGGCATGGGTATAACGTGGTCATTCAGGATGTTCGCGGCCGCGGCGACTCCGAGGGTGAGTTCTATCCATTTCGCCACGAGCGTGACGACGGCGCGGAGACGATCAACGTGGCTGCGAAAGCGCCCTGAATCGAACGGCAAGATCGGGATGTATGGCTTCTCTTATCAGGGAATGACCCAGCTGCTTGCAGCCTCTGCGCAGCCCGAGGGGTTGGTCTGCATCGCGCCGGGCATGACCGCGCACGATCTTTATCACGGCTGGTTTTACCACAACGGCGCGCTGCGACTGTCGTCGGCGATGGGCTGGGGTCTTCAGATGCTCAAAGAAGATGCGCGGCGTCTCGGACTGCGAGGATGGCAGCGCTGCGCTTGAAACGGCGTGGCTTAATGTGCGCAATGAGCCCCTGCACGCGCCCTACCGGCATCGCCCGGTGCTGTTGCAGGAGGGCATGCCGGCGTACGTGCTCAACTGGTTTGACCATGATCATCCTTCTGCATTACTGGACGGAGATGGATATAAGTCAGTCAGTGTTACAAATCAACGTTCCGGCGCTCCACGTCTCTGGATGGTTCGACACCTATCTCAAAGGCAGCATCGACGGCTTCCTCGCTCTGACCAGTGAGGCAGGCACAGAGCATGCCCGCAAGAACCAATATCTCGATCGCGGGACCGTGGGTGCACATTCCCTGGGGCGACCTGATCGGCGATCAGAACTTCGGCCACGAGGCGCTTGTCGATACCGACGCCATCCTGCTGCGCTGGTTCAATCACTGGCTGAAAGACTCGGGTGAGTTCAGCGCAGAACCGAAGATTCGCCATTTTGCATCTAGGCGCGAACACGTGGCACTCTGACCGAAACATGGAACACCGGTGGAGTGGTTGACTTATTTCTGCACAGCGCTCGACCAGGCCAACTCGCGTAAGGGAAGCGGGTCTGCTGTCGACAGCTCCGCCATCGCTTGAAGAGCCGCGAGACATTTTTGTTTACGATCCCGAGGTTCCTGTCTATGGCCCCGGCGGCCCAACTCGTTGAGCGGACCGACTAATCAGGCTGCGTTGGAAATGGGAAATAACCTGCTTGTCTACACCAGCGCGCCACTTAGCTGAGCCGGTACACGTCTTCGGCCATCCAGAGGTGGAGATCTACTGCGCGACCTCCGCGAATTCAGCGGACCTTGTCGCAAAGCTGGTGAAAGTCTCTCCAGATGGCCGGGCAGAGTTTATCTGCATCGGCATCGCGCGATCGAGCTATTTGTTTCACAGGCTCGAGCTACTGCGGCAGACGCCGTTCATCGCTGGCGATTCACTCTCGAGCCAACCTCATGTGTCTTCTCAGCAGGAGAGTCGATCCGCCTTGAGATTGCAGGCTCGGCGTTTCCACTCTACGACCGCAATCCATCGGTCGCCGGCGTCAAGCCCGGCCTTGCCGACGGCCACAAACTGGCGGCGCTCGACGCACATGGTCCTGCATGACCCGGACATGCCTCACTGCTCCGGCTGCCCGTCGTGAAAGGCGATGCATGACGGAGACGCGCGAGGTCCCGCACATCTACCTTCGCGGCGTGACCAAGCGCTATGGTTCGGCAGCACCTGTGCTCGAGAACATCGATCTGACCGTGCGCAAAGGGGAGTTCGTCAGCATCATCGGGCCCTCCGGCTGCGGCAAGTCGACGATCCTCAAGCTGGTCTCCGGGCTTACTCCGGTCACCTCGGGCACGCTGCTCGTCGATGGCATGACTCCATGCAAATGCGCGCGAGATCGTGTCGTTCATCTTTCAAGACCCTACGCTGCTGCCGTGGCGAACGGTGGCGAAAAATGTGCCCTCGCCCTGGAATTCGACCACTCTCCGCGCGACACGCGGCCGGAGAGAGTCAACGCGCTGCTCGAACTTGTCGGCCTTAGCCATGTTGCGAAGTCCTATCCGAGGCAGCTCTCGGGGGGCATGAAGATGCGTGTTTCGATTGCCCGCGCTCTGGCCAGCAAGCCGCGAATCCTGCTCATGGACGAGCCTTTCGCCGCGCTGGACGAGATGAGTCGCGATCGCCTCAACGAAGAATTGCTGCGGCTGAAGGAAGAGTTGAAGTGGACCGTGCTATTTGTAACGCACTCGGTTGCAGAAGCCGTTTATCTCTCCGACCGCATTATCGTGCTGGCTCCGCATCCCGGCCGGGTCGCCCATGAGATTGCCGTGGCGCTGCCCTCGCCGCGCGACGCTGAGTTGCGATCAAGCCGAGCGATGGATGAGTGCATCGCCGAAGTCTCCAGGGCGCTCAGAGGAGCGCACAACCTATGAAGAAGCACGCCATTACCGCGCTGAATGCCTGCATCGTGCTGGCGTCGCTTCTGCTGGTCTGGCAGCTGCTGGTGTGGGCGCTTTCGATTCCGAAATACATGCTGCCCACGCCGTGGGCCGTCGCTCGCGCCGCGGTCGCGCGTACGCTCGCTGCTGACGTCGATATGGATCACCGGCGAAGCAGCCGCTGGGCGGTTTGCTGGCGAGCATCGGGGTCGGTGCTGCTCATCGCGTTGGTATTTGCGCAGTCGCGATGGATCCGCCGCATGTTTTATCCGTATACCATCCTGCTGCAGACGGTCCCGATCATGGCGATCGCGCCGCTGATCCTGATGTGGATCGGCCCCGGCCTGCTCTCCGTAATGTGCATCGCCTTCATAGTCTGTCTTGCGGCCGATCATTGCGAATACGACGCAGGGTTTGATCAGCGTCGAGCAGAACCTGATCGATCTTTTCCTGATGCACAACGCGAGTCCGCGCGCAGATCATGTTGAAGCTGCGCCTGCCCACACTCCGATTCCTTCGCTATTCACAGGCATCCGCATCGCCACGCGGCATCTCGATTATCGGCGCCATCATCGGCGAGCTGTTTGCGGAATCCAGCCGCGTCGGGGTGGGCGGCCTTGGCTATTCCATTCAATATGCGACCGCTCGAGCTGGAGACCGACTATCTTTTCGCGCTGGTGTTTGCGCGACCATCCTGGGCATCTCGTTTTTCTTTATCATGATGTTTTTGGAGTGGTACTTTCTTCATAACTGGCATGAGTCGGCGCGCGCGCCCGAAACTGAATAGACGCAAAACAGGATAGGAAAGACAGAAGACGATGCTGCGACTGGAATCTCCCACCGGCTGGTGGCTCACCACCCATCCCGATCACGCGCGCCTGGCGGCGGCTTTCGCCGAGCACTGGGGCAACGAGCGCTTCGCATCGCCTCGTGCCGCGCGCCCACGTTCTCAACGGGATCGCCACTCACGATGACGGCTGGGCCGCCCGCGATGCCGCGCCGCAGATCACAAGCAGGGCAAGCCGAGTGCGTTTTCGAACGAGTTTGTAGGGAAGTACTCAGCCTTTGAAGAGATCGACCTCGCCGACTATCTCGCCGTTCGCGATCGCGCGGTCAAGTTGGTCGCGGAGTCAGATGCTTATGCCGCGATCCTGGTCTCGATGCACACCTACAACCTGCTCACCGAGCGAGCCGACCGCTCGACGATAGTTCCCGATCAGCTGCCTTTGCTCGACGCTTTCCTCGCCGATCAAAAAGCTTTGCAGGAGAGCTCTTCGCGAAGATACAGAGCGACTCGACGCTCAGCTGCGGCAGAGAAATCGCGCGAAAAGATCGATGATCACTTTCGCCTGCTCCAGGCCTGCGACAACCTGTCGCTGCTGAGCTGCGTCGATTACCAGAAGCCGGCAACTTTGCTTCATCCGCTGCGGCTCAAAGACGGAGGGGTCGAGCCGATTGTGGTCGAGTCGTTGGGTGAGAGATATTTCTGCTTGACTCCGTATCCCTTCGATCTTTCTCCGGTCGAGGTCGCGTTTCCAGCTCGTCATGTTGAGGGTAGGACCTTTGCAAGCGCTGAGGCGCTGCAGGAGCAGTTTGCCGATGCGGATGTGACGATGCTCACTGTGACAGTAACTGCGTAGCGGTTCCTCCGAGAAAAGATAACGGCCCGGACTGCAGAAACGGTCCGGGCCGTTTGCACTTCGCGAAGACAACTTAGAAGGTGAGCCGCAGCGACATCTGGATTTGCCGAGCGCTTCCGATCGTGTGAGTGACAACTCCGAGGCCAAATGGAGCGTTATACAAGCTGTAAGGGTTCGTAGCTGTAGGAAGGGAAGCTGTTGTAGTTCTCGTTCTGAGAGACTTCGTTGCCGGGCACGTCGAAGCTAGCCGTGTTCGACAGGTTGTAGACATCGAAGGTGTACTTCAGATTGACCCGTTCGGTGATGGCGGTGTTCTTGACCAGCGAGGCATCCCAGCGCTTTTGGAAGGGCTGCCGGAAGATGTTGCGCTGGCCGTTGGTGAAGCTGGTCTCGAAATAGTCGTTGTTGGGAATGCCACCCCCAAAGGAACCGGGTGCGAGCACAGGCACGGTGAAGCAAGAGGCCTTGAGTGCAGGGAAGTCTTCGCCAAACCCACCGGAGTAGCCGGTCTTGGCGTTCTTCGCAGTGCAACCCGGGGCGAGAGGAACGATTGGGTTGGTGATGCCGTTGTTAGTGCTGTAGTAGATGCTGCCGACCGCACCGGTGAAGTCGATGATGCTGTACGGCTGGCCGCTTTGCAATACGGTGAGCCCGACTACCTGCCAGCCGTTGGCAAAGTATGAGGCGATGGAATGCTTCGGTGCCAGCTCGGGAACCTGATAGACGTAAGTGAAATTGATGACGTGAGTTCGGTCGAAGTCGGAGGAACCATAGGCGTTCTGCAGGTCAAGCGGATTGTTTCCGTTATAAAAGAGCCCTAGACCGCTCTGCTCGTCAGTCGCGTGCGAGTAGGTATAGGAGAACGCCAAGTTGAAAATCGTGGCTCATCCGCTTTTCGACGTGTACCTGCAGAGCGTTGTAGGCGTCGATACCGGCAGCCTTATAGTCGATCGATTCCGCGGCGTACCCGATATATGGCACGCGATGGTCGACATTGCCGCCTTCGTAGTCGGCCCTATAGCCGGTTCCGTCAGGCAGGTTGACTCCGCCGACGGTGTATCCGTAGGTATAGCTCTCTCCGTGGATCTGCGCAGTTGGAGTCGCGATACCAGGCTGGTTGAATGGAACTGGAATCACCTGATGACGTCCTACGTTACCCACGTAGCCAATATCGATGGCGAGATCATTGCGCGGCTGCCATTGAATGTCCAGTGTGTAGTTGAAGGTGTAGGGAAGCTTGTTGGCGCGGTCATAGACGCCCAGTGAAATGGGCTGGCCGCCATTGCCGATCTTCGCGAGATTCGGAAGATAGTTGACCAGATCTGACGACTGAGGATTGGTTGGGGCGGGAGACAGCACCTCGGTATAGGGGTTGGCCAGGTTTCCGGTCGCCGCTGTCGGCGCGACGGTCGGTGGGGCGAACGGATCGCCGCCGTCTGCAAGGCCGCCGCAAGTGGGAATGTAGTAGCTGTAAAGGGTGGCCGTCGGACAGGACTGTGCCGTCACGAAAGGAAGCTGCTGGTTGACGCCGAAGGGACCGCCGGTGACGGTGCCGATGGCGTAGCCAGGCGAAAAGTAGCTGAACAGCTCACCGCGGTCGTAATACATGCCAAAGCCGGACCGCACCACTACCTTGCCGTGCAATTCTTCAGGCTGCCAGGCAAGTCCGAGTCGAGGACCAATCCCCCACTGACGGCCTGTCAGGGTTGTGGAGCTTACGCCCTGGAGTTCCATTTTTGTTGTTCCCGGCAATGATGAAACCGGGATTGGAGATTACGTCTTCCTGTGTGTTGTAGTTATAGAGTGAGGGATCGAAGTTGAAGATCCGTCCTTCCTTTTCGGTGAGTCCACCGTCCCAGTCATAGCGAATTCCCGCGGTCAGACTGATGGTCTGATGTTATCTGGAACTTGTCCTGCAAATAAATGCCTAGCTGGTTTGCGCGGTAGTAGCGGCTCGCATTGCCCTGCAGGAAGGTGCTAACGTAAAACCCGGTGGAAGAACCGCCTGGAGTTACATAGCCCTGAGAATAGGCGCTCAAGTCGTCGGTCGCAATCGTTCCAGTCCCAGTGCGGTGATCGATGGTGTTGAGCTGGGTATAGGCATAGCTGGCGCCAAAGCTGACCGTGTGTTTACCCAGGCTCCAGATCGCGTTGCCGGAAGGTTGGAAGCGGTTCTGGAATGACCCGGTATTGGAGCCCTGTGCCTCGGCGTTGGGACCGATGTTCAGAATGCCGGTAGAGATGCCAGCGTTATATGCGGTATCGCCCAGCACATTAACAATGGAAACGCCGGGGAAGTAGGTCGATCCGAAAGTGTTGATTGAGGTCGTCCCTATGCCACTTGGGATGCTCTGCGGAGCAAAGGGTTGAGTGTTGTCGCCGTATATCTTCTCTCGAGCAAAGCCGAACGTCTGCGTAGTGCTCAAGTTGGGCTTAACCAGATAAGTATTGTTGATCGAGGCCACCTGCGCACCGGCGTCGAGGTGCTGGTCAAATCCCGGAACACTCGAATAGGCATAGGGCGCCACTGTGGGATCGTGCTGATAGTAGTACTTCAGCGCGAGGGTGTCCTTTGCCGTCCAGTTATAGTCCAGGTTGGCGACTGCCTGGTCGGCGGTGAAACGCCCGGTTCCAGGCAGGAAGGCGTTGTAGGCGTGGGTTGGCGAAAGGTTGGCTGAGCCGGTGTCGTTAGGCACCAGCCACTTGCCCGGCTCGCCTTGAATCGACGGAATATTGAAGAGCGAAAGAGCGGTCGGGTCGATGTTAGCTGCGGTGAGCGTCGTGCCGTACTGAGCGTTGACCAATTGCGCGAAATCTAGCTGCGTCGCGGGTGGTATCGCTGAGCCCGACCGGCACATTCGAGGAACGAGTCTCCAATTTCCTCATCGGAGACGTGCAGGTGTTGATATGCGACAAAACCAAACAGCTTGTTCTTGATGATCGGTCCGCCAAAAGTGCCGCCGGCGATATAGCGGTGAAGTTCAGGGTTCTTCTTGTTCTGAGGAATGGCATCGTCGTTCTTGAAGAAGAACGGCGCGGCGTTGATCCAGTTCGTGCCGCGATGCACGTAGGCCTGCCCGTGGAAGGCGTTGGTGCCCGAGGTACGTGCTCAGGTCGATGTGCGCGCCGCTGGAGGCGCCCTGCTGCGCGTCATACATCGACGCGTTGACGCGGACTTCTTCAATCGTCTCGGGCGCGGGAGTCGGGATCGAATTGCCGATTGCCAGATAAACCGACGCACTCGACTGGATGACACCGCCTGCGCCCGACTGTTGCCCACGCCGGTACTGTTGACTACACGCGCCGAGCCAACCTGGCTGGTGCTCTTGCCGTTGAAGAGGGTGCTGCCATCTACGCCGTTCAATAGAAAGCTGTTCGAGGTGTCGCGCTGGCCATTGGCCCAGATGGGAGCGTTGCCGAGTCCGCTGTTGGCCCCGGTTCCGCCGGGGAGCTCTGCGTTGACGCCGGGCGTAAGGATTGCCAAGCCGGTAAAGCTTCCCGTCGAGAGCGGAATCTCATCGATCTGGTTCTTATCCAAGACGTAGCCGTTGGTGGTATCGGTCGCGTTCAACAGCGGCGTGGCCTCGACCTCGACCGAGGTGCTCACCGTGCCCACCTTTAAGTCGACGTTCAGGGTGACGGTACGTTCGGCCTGAACATTAATCCCCGGATACTTGGCGCTATCGAAGCCATCGCGCGTATAAGTCAGCGTGTAGGAGCCGATCGGCAGATTCACGAAGGCGTAAGTGCCGCTGGAGTTGGAGGTCGCTGTTCGCGTGAGGTGAGTCGAGTCTTCGACCGCAGTGACGTTGGCGTCAGGGATTGTGCTGCCGGAAGAGTCGGTGATGGTTCCGGTAATGCCACCGAGGGTCTGTTGTGCAAAAGTCGTCGAAGAGCAACCTATAACGAAAAAGTGATACCGCAAGTATCTGGTGAGAGATTCTCTTTACTTTTGAATGCATGAATCCTGGGCCTCCGTTACGGGTAGAAGCTGGGGAAATACCTCGGTCAAACCTGACCGTTTTCTAAAAAAGAACTACGGTAAAGCGGTGGGTGCGCTTAACTAATTGGCGGCCTTGGATATGGCCAAGTCTCTGGGATTGGGTTGAGAATAACGTAAGTTTCTTCAACACCATAGAGAAAAATTCATCCTCTCTTCATCAGCGCTTAAAGCCATAAAAATCAGCAGCTGATGGCTCGCATAAATCTTCTTTATGGGGGCCGCGAAAGCCAGACGCGGCGCGAATGTCTATTTGTGCGGAAACTACTTTCAGCTGAGTAGATGAGACATGCGCGGCAACCACCCGCCATCCCTCAGCAAGGCGCACCCAGGTTTGGCTCTGGCGGCCGCGAATGACGCTGCCGTCCTTGTCTCGTTCGAACTCGAGGTGGACGCAGCCGAAATCGCGCCCAAACGTGGATATGTCGAGACGTGTGATGCGGCGGGCGAGGTTGGCCGCCGGCCGCGCGGCACGAAAGGCGGCGATCTCTTCGATGCCGTGGAGATTCTCCGTTGCGCCGAATCGAACTACATAAGGCGACGACCAGAAGAGTCGCTGCATCGTCTCGATGTCGTTATTCACCAGAGCGGCTTCATACTCGGGATAGACGGCGGCGAGCTCGGCAACGTATCTCGGGATCGTTGATCGTCATAGTCAGAAGAGTTTGACCCCCGGCAGAACGGATTTCGGCAACGCATGCGCTTACAGTGATCATGGGTTCATTCACTACCTGGCTGAGGCGCAGGTTCATGACCGCGCTGCAGAGCACGTAGGCGTGTACGGCGGAGAACGCAAGGCGATCCACAAGCAATGTCGATCATGCGGTTCGTTGCCGCTTCGCCGCCTGGAGCGCATCGGTCGCGGACTCGACGACGATCCAGGATGGTCCAACTGTCGCTTCGGTCGAACTGGCCTCCACGAGCGGCCCCTTAAGTACGCGATGCTTATGCAAGTGAAATCGCAGCGTCACATCCGCCGGGCATTCGATGCCGTTGATGCATACCTCGCCATCACCTTGCGCGGCGTGCGCATCGCCGGCGGAAAAGAGCGCTCCGATGCGTCAACACGGGAAGATACAAGATCGCGCCGGCACAAAGCTCGCGAACGTCCATATTTCCGCCAAAGATCCCCGGTGGTCTGGTGCGAAACTCCCCCGGTTCGCCGGGAGCGACCCCCATCACTCCGCAGAACGGGCGCAACGGCACCATCGCAGGCGCGAGCGACCGGCTCACTTCGCCCTTGAGATGCCAATGAAAGAGCGATGCCTCTTGGAAGCGCTCTTTCAAAAAACCAAGACCGGGAATCGTGCTCGACCAACCCCAACCCTTATGTTCAACTTCCAGCACCTCAATCGCGAGAGCATCCCCAGGCTCTGCGCTATGGATCGCAATTGGACCGGTGAGGGCATGGATCTTGCCGCGATCGATCGCCAGGAAGTCTTCGACCGTCGAACCGGGCCGCACCTGGCCTCCGCTCGAGTCGACGCACTCCATGTGAACGAGGTCGCCAGAGTCAATGGTCAGACGCGGCGTGAGGGCATTGTTCCATCGCGAGTGCGTCGGCTCTGCGGATAAATCTATGTTCGGCCATAGGTCGTACTCAGATCGCCACGAGCATCTGCAGCTCGACCAGTGCGTTCACCGGCAGGCCGCTCACCCCGATTGCGGCACGCACGTGGCGACCTTCTTCCCCAAAGACGGCGACCAAAAGATCCGACGCCCCGTTGATCACTTTGGGAGAGTCGGGAAAGCCGTCAATGGAGTTCACGTAACCATTCACGCTCACGACGCCTGAGACCAGATCGAGTGAGCCGAGTTCGCGGCGAATCACCGCAAGCTGGGTAAGGGCACAGGCGCGCGCGGCCTGATATCCCTCCTCGGTCGAGCGGTCCAGGCCAACGGTGCCCTGGATCACGCTCCCGCCCACCGCGGAGATCACGCCGGCGAGATACAACATATTGCCGACTTTTCGCGCGGGAAGATAATTGCCACCTGGCTGCGGCAGTGACGGCAAGGTTATACCCAGTTCAACGAGTCGTGCTTCCGCTTCCATGGGGTGAATGTAGCATGCGCCATCGTGAATCGTAGAATGCGATTCCCACTCGGTCTGGTATTTTCACCACAAGGGCCGAAGCTTTCCTCTCACCGATTGCGTCCCTGTATCTCTGGCTTGCTGTGGTCTCTATCCCGTGGAAGGCACATGAATCGAATTGCAACCGTGACGGTCGCGATCTGTCTTCTTCTCTCCGCGCCTCGCCCGATGCTGGGAACGAGTGACGCAGCGCGCTCGCTGCTGCATGCGAACCGCCAGGCGGAGACCGACCTCGAAATTGGCGGCGATCTCGCTGGTCTGCCGCCGGGAAGCACACGCTTTGTCGCCTACAAAGATCTTTTGACTCTCCCTCAGGCCACCTATACCGTCTCCGACGACTCGAACTTCAAAGCCAAAACGCGGATCACCGGCATTCCACTCACCTGAGCTTGATCGGCTTCTCGGCGCTTCAAATAATGCGAAACTCGTGGTCGCGATCTGTTATGACGGCTATCGCACCAACTATCCTGCAGCATATCTCGTCGGCACACCAGCCGCTGCTGGTGCTCAAGATTGATGGCAAGACCGAGGATAAGTGGCCTAAGTCGGAGCACGGCGGGTCGCTCGGACCCTACCTCATCTCTCACCCTTCTTTCACTCCATCGTTCAAAGTGCTCTCGCATACCGACGAGCCCCAGATTCCTTTTGGTGTCACCAGGATTGAGTTCCGCGATGAGCGCGTGGTGTTTGGCTCGATCGCGCCGCCCGGCCGCTATCCGCCAAATTCGCCGGTCGTTTCCGGGTATCGCATCGCGCAGCAGAATTGCTTTCGCTGCCACAATATGGGCGCGGAGGGAGGCCAGATGTCTGGCCGAAGCTGGCAGACTCTCGCCATGTGGGCTTCGAGTGAACCTCAGTACTTCACTCGCTACGTGAAAAACCCGAGGTCCATCGACCGCAAAAACCACATGCCCGGCTTTCCTCAGTATGATGCCGAAACGATTGAAGCATTGCGACAGTATTTTGCGACCTTTGCCCAGGTAGGACAATCGAGAGGGAACCAATGATCATCAGAACGGCGAAGATATTGTTGGTTTTTGCGGTTGCGTTGTTCTACACAATCGTCGTCTTCAATAACATCACCGATTACAACTCCAACTATCTCTTCGTCTCCCACGTGTTGAGCATGGACTCGACTTCACCTGGCAACGATGGCATGTGGCGGGCCGTGCATTCGGAGTTTATCTACCATTCCTTCTATCACTCGATCATCGGCTGGGAAGCATTGACGGCTGCGCTCGGCTGGATCGGTGGGGTACTGTTGTTGAAAAAGCTGAAAGCTCCCGCCGCAGCCTTCAACGCCGCCAAGCGAATCGCCGTCGCGGCCTTCACATTGAGCCTGCTGATGTGGCTGGTCGCCTTTCTTACCGTGGGCGCGGAATGGTTCCTGATGTGGCTGTCGAAAACCTGGAACGGGCAGGAAGCTGCCTTCCGCATGTTTGCGGTTGTGGGAATTATTTTGATATTTCTGGTCATGCCCGATGTTGAGGATCAGGCTTGACGCTTCCGGTGTAGGCTAGGGCCATGCGGATTTCTGTGCGGCGAGCCGCCCTACCTGGCCGGGCTTTCTGGATCGCGATTCTCATCGCCGCATCCGCCAATCTGTTTGCGCAGCAAAGCGAAGTAAGACCGCCCGGGATAGTCACTGCTCCTCAAGCCGGCGTTTCGCTCGCGATGGCGGGCGCGCCGGTGATCAATCCTCGCCTTAAGCCGATACCCCTAAGCCAAAGCTACGAACACTACGTTCACGAGATACCGCCAAGCGGAGCCGAAGACCAATATCTAAAGGAACTTCCATCGTTTCTAGAAAGCCGGCCGCAGGCCGAACGGGTCGCTCGAGAGAAGAATACGCTCGTCACGTCGAGATAGCAGCCGTCCTGGAGTCGATCGTTGTCATCGAACGTAACGTAATGAACAGCCACCAAATCAGGTAGAGCAGACCCACAAGACCCACGGCCCAAACCGCCATGAGCGAGTCCACGACCCAAGCTGGAGCAGCCCCAACCCGGCGCAGGACAAACGGCAGAAAATTCCAGCAGGTAATGTGAACGTAGTCCCACGGGTCCTGAGTCATTGCCTCGGTATTCAAACCCCAGGCGCTCATCTTGCCCAGGGCAAACGCGACAATGTTCTTGAAACGCAGGGCGATGACGAAGGTGGGATGGCCGAAGCGTTTCCATCTGGTATATCTCGAGCGGCAGCCAGAAGCAGAGCGACGCGAGCTGGATCGCGACGCTGGCTCCGGTCACTACCCAGGTCACCAAGCGAAGCCACAGCCGGCCTGGTCCGCAATAGCGCATGAAGATGGGCACCGCCAGGAGCGCCACCATCTGCGCTGCGGTCGAGACATAGCGGTCGCCCCAGGCGAAGTCTCCGGTCCACACGGTGTACTTGGCATAGAAACAGATGTAGGCGAAGAGCAACAGCCATGCGGCCAATGTGTAGGCACGAAGCACCGGCGCCAGACGCCTCCAATAGAGAGCGGTCACAAGCAGAGCCAACAGCAACAGCGGATCGAAGAGGAAGATAGATTTCTCTGGAGCCAGCAGGGGCCCCAGGAAGCCATCGAGAAATCGTCCCTCAAAGGGATATGCTGCGGGTAACGACGGATCAAGCGCCCGCTGTTGCGCGCCAAAGATGCTGATATAGGTATTGAAGAAAGATCCAAAGCGGTGGTATTGATAGATCCGGTCGATCAATCCAAAGAACTGCGTAAATTGGGAGCGCCGTTCGCAGGTATTCCATCGCGCGCCGGCCGATCGTCTTCAGATCGGATTTTTCCAACAGCAGCACCAGCAGCAGAAACCCGCCCGAAGTCAGCAGATCGAGGCCCGTAGTGAGGCGCGTCAGCAGGTTGAGGCCAAGGGCTGTGCTGCCGAAAAGCAGGGCTCGCTGGCTACCGCTGCGCAGCCATTCGTATTGGAAACAGATTCCCGTCAGCGTGAGCAGAAAAATATAGTTGTTCTCGCTCATGTTCTGCGCGTAGTGCAGATGCGTCGTCGCGAAAAGAAGCGCCAACACCCCGGCCGCCGCCTGTTTCACGGTAAAGTCAAATGTCCAACAGCAGCCGGTAAGCCAGGAGTGCCGTAAGCACGGAAATCAGAAGATTGGTGGTAAAGCTCACAAAGATGCTGCGCACCGCCGGATCGTGCCCGTTGTAATCGGCGAAGATCGGCAGCCTTCGAGGTAAGTTCCGACGATATCCGCCGGCAGCATCAACAAGGACTGCCCAATCCCGTACCAGCTATAGAGTCGACCGCCCCGGCCAATCAAACCAAACTCCGGATATTCGGAGGGGAAAACCGCCGGTTCGCCGGTCCAGAAGGCATGCGCGGTCTGCAGACGGTGCATCGTGTCGCTGGTGCCGAGCTCGCCGGATTGGGCCAGCAGCGTACTCAAAAATGCAATCGCGGCCAGCAAAAACGGCACGCTTTGCGGCCGGCGCATCCAAGATCATCATCATTGCTTTCATGATGGCACGAGGGCAGGAATGGCAGGCCAAATCGCTCATTCTTGATGCACTTGCACCAGTGCAGTGCTAGAGTGTTCTGGTCGAGCCAAGAATAGTCGATTCAAACCACTTGCGCAACTTGTAACATTCCCCAAAGGCAACCTGGATGGAGTTCTGCACATTCGATCAGTCGTATTTGGAGCGGTTGCGGGCGGGCGATTTCCGGACCGAACAGCATTTTGCGTCGTATTTCGACTCTCTGATCCAAATCAAACTGCGCTCGCGCGGCCGTTCCGCCAAAGACATCGAGGACATTCGCCAGGAGACCTTCACTCGCGTCTTCAAAGCCCTGCGCTCCGAAGGCGGGATCCGCGAGCCGGAGAAGCTGGGCGCCTTTGTTAACTCGATCTGCAACAACGTTCGCAACGAGTTTCATCGCCGGGGCCAGCGGCTCTCGGCTATCGACGACGCAGATGCCGCCGCGGAGTCTCCCGATCCGGCCCCCGATGCGCTGCACCAGGTGATGAGCAGCGACGCGCGCGACCTGGTACAGCGACTTGTCGACGAGCTTCCCGAGCGCGACCGCCGGATTCTGCGTGCAGTCATCCTCGAGGAGCGCGACAAGGACGAGGTTTGCGAGCAGATGGGTGTCGACCGAGATTACCTTCGCGTACTGCAACACCGTTCGCTAAACTCCTTTAAAAAGCTATATATACAACGAACGGCCCAGCGGCGCTACGAGGTCGAACCGGCCAAACGTGGAAATGAGACCCGAGAGGCCTGATACGTTTTGAACGGCCAAAGCACCATACGTCAGTAGCGAAAAAGAACATGAGGCTTCGGTGAACGAAATGGACCACAAAACAGCAGAACGGACGATGGCCGTGGAGAAATACCTCCTCGACGAATTGAGTCCCGAGGAAAAAGACGATTTTGAAGAGCACTTCTTCTCCTGTGAGGAATTGCGCGAGAGAGTTGAAACTGGGTGCGGCATTCATGGCGCATGCCAAAGAGAGTTTGAGGGACGTCCCGGCAGTCGTGCAGGCGCCCGCCCCGGCGAAAGCGCCGAAACGGAACTGGCTCCAATGGTTTTCGCCGGCATTTGCCCTCCCTGCGATGGCTTTCATGCTGGGCCTGGTCTTCTTTCAGAACCTCGTCCAGCTGCCCGAGCTGCACCGGTCGCTTGAGGCCATGAACGCCCCCGAGGTGCTGCCGAACGCGGATCTGAACAGCGGAGTCGCGCGGGGTGAACCGAAAGTTGTTTCGGCAAAGACCGGCGAGCTCTTTCAACTAACCATCGATATCCCCGATACGGCCAACGCCGCCACATACTGCGGACCTGCTCGACGCCTCCGGCAAGAAGCTGTGGTCGTTAACAATCCCGGTGGACGCTCCGAAAGACGGTCTCGCTTTGAAGATGCCCGGCAGCCTGCCGGCCGGGACTTACTCTGCTCGTCGTCAGGCAGGCAGGGGCCCCCGTAGCCGAGCGAAGTGAGCCACTACGCCTTTGTATTGCGCCGTGAGTAGGAATGGTTCTATCAATGAACAGACAGCAACGAGACTGGAAGGGGCACAACAATGAGCGATCCAAAGGATGATAAACGGTTTCACTCCTATGAAGCGTCGGCCCTCGCCGTCGGCGGGTTTCTGCACCGGCCGATCCACGAGAACTTGCCTGCGGTCGCGCCTACCTGCCTTCCGTCGGTTGGCGGTTTCGGCTCGGCCCGGCACGAGAGGTTTGAATTTCACGGGCTTGTCTCCGTCGACAACGCCTACACCCATGTCGGGGGCAGCTATGACCCGAAATCCGGCAGCTGGACGACGATTGCCTCCTCCGTGGTCGAGGGGCTCAGCGTCGGGCATACGCTTTTTGCCGACAGGATTGTCGGTCAGATTTCGATTGAGCATCCGGGTGACGGCGGTCATCCGCGCGTCTCATTCCTGGGTACCCATTTTGACGCCTTGCGCGTCGGCGACTGCGATCTGAAACCGGTGCTGAACCTCGATTTGCTGGACAACCCGACGAAGCCTGGAGACTTCCCCGAACAGTCACCTCTGGAGGACCAGGGCTTCCTGAAAACCGTTGGTGACGAGAGCCAGAAATTTCATGCAGTTCTGGCTCGGGGATAAGCCGCCCTTGCAAGGTGGGAAACCTCTGCCCCAAGATGGAGACAACACGCCGGCGGCTGTCGAAGGCCGCGGAAGCATCTTGACGTCGCTCGTCACGAATATCGGGGGCACATGCGGTTCCAAAAGATATGGCCACGCGATCCAAATCCCCCACTTTGGATACATCTATCTGAGCGAACTGACAGTTGGGCGAGGCAACCTCCAGTTAACGATGCTCAGGCTGGACCTGGGATCGCCGATCGGGGGCAACGTGGCCGCGGGCCAGGCAGCAGTCGGCGGTGGTACCAAGGGTGGGCCCAGTGGTGGCAACTCCGGTACGGCCTAGTCAGCATATCGCTGCCTCTGAATCGACTCAGCTGGAGACTGGTCGGGCAGAGGCTTATCACCCTTTGGGCTGCGTCTGCCTGTATCGCGGCCTGCTTGTCATGCGGGCACGGACAGCCCCATACCAATTCGGTTTCCGGCGATGGCCAAGGGTCAAGCAATCTAAAGACAAATGGAGTCGGTCCAGAAAAACGGTACCAGCTCGCTCAGTCAAACCGGCAACACGGCAAGATCCGCGAAGCCGAGGCCCAAGCCGAGGACGGTTACATGAGATTCCGCTCCTCGAATCCCGAATGGGCCGGCAGGTTCAGAATCCTTCAAGTCCAAATGATGATGGTTCGAGGGAGGAACTCCTACCAGGCCGCTCTTCTTGCCCTGGAGGAGAGTCCGCCTAGCGATCTTTGCGTCCTGCGACCTGTTGGCCCGCAAAGCGATGCTGGAGGCCTACGCATACAACAAAATAGGCCGCGCGGCCGAATCGGAGGCGAGCATGCGGCGAGCAGAGGAAGCATGCCCGCATCCCGACGATGCTCTGAATGCAGATCTGGCAAGGTACCGCGGCCACATCAGCGACACCTGGCCCGAGGTGGAACGATCCTATCGACTCGAGCTGGACGCTGCCCGCCGGCAGCACGACCGTTTTCTCGAGTCTGCCGCTCTCCTCGACATGGCCGATGCGGCGCAGGGCCAGCAGCGATATGACGAGTCGATTCAATATGGAGAAAGCTCGCTGGCGATCTCGCGGAGCAACGGATATGAAGCTTATGCTGAGAAGGCAGAAGGCAATCTCGCTTTTGCACTATTACAGGCTGGGCGATTTCGATCGCGCACTGAAGTTGCTTCGTGACGCCGACCAGAAAGCCATCGCTCATCGATGCCGGTTCTGACCGAATTCGCTGGCCCAATAATCTCGGCCTGATCTACGAAGAACTGGCCAGCTCGCAGCAGGCTGAAACAGCTATCAGCGAGGCACTGACCACGGCGCGCCAGCAGGAAGACCAGGAGCAGATCACGATCGCTCTTGGCGAACTAGCCTACCTCTCAATTCGTCGCGGAGAATGGGACCAGGCCGAGAGCTTCACGACGCAGGCGCTCGAGAATGCGCAGCGAATTCAAGACAAGCCAATGGAACTCGAAGCGCGGCTCGCTCAGGCGTCTGATCACCGCTCATAGCGGAGACCATGAAGGCGGCCGAGAGAGTAACTCTCCGAGGTCGCCACGGCCCGGGCTACGAAATCGATTCCGCGCGTTTGGGGAGCGCAGTCGGAGCTCGCCAACCTCTACGCAGCAGAGCGCAAGAATGCAGCCGCGCTGGCCGAATACGAAGTCGCGCTCAAGACTGTCCGCGATGCGAGATGCAATGTCCAGCGGGAGGACCTGCGTCTGTCTTTCTTCGCCAATGCCACGCGCGTCTATAGCAGCTACATCGACTTCCTCGTGCAACAGGGCAAGACCGCCGAGGCGCTCAAGATCGCCGACGAGAGCCGCGCACTCACGCTTGCCGAGGGATTGGGTATCGAGGGCAAGAAGTGTCTCGCCTCCGAGACGGCCTTCAATCCGCAGCACATCGCGCGGGATGCCAACGCAACGATCCTCTTCTATTGGCTGGGCGCGGAACATTCTTACCTGTGGGCGGTCGCTGGCCGACCGGCTGAAGCTCTACCGGCTTCCGCCGGCGGCGCAGATCGACGCGCCGCTGTAGAGGCCTATCGCAAGTCGCTCGTAGGGTCGCGCGATGTGCTCGAACGCGGCGACGCCAGCGGAGCGGCGCTCTATCAGACCCTTGTCGCCCCGGCTGAAGAGCTCTTTCCATGCCGATTCGCGAGCCCAGGCCAGCCGGTCAGTCGTTATCGCCGACGGCAGCTTGAGCGGACTCAACTTCGAGACGCTCATCAACCCGAAGCCGCGACCCCACTACTGGATCGAAGATGTCTGCGTCGAGAACGCTTCGTCGCTGCGCCTGCTCGCCGCCAGATCCGGGAAAACATCTGCAAACTGGTGGGCGGCTTCTGCTGATCGGCGATCCCATTCCCCCAAAGGGAAGCGACTTCGAGGTCCTGCCCAACGCTGCGAAAGAGATGCAGAGCGTGCAGAAGTATTTTCCAGCCGGCAGCGCCCAGGTCTATCGGCCAGCACAACTCGACCCCCGCCGCTTATCTCGACAGCCATCCGGAACAGTTTGCCTATATTCACTTTGTGGCCCATGGAGTGGCGAGCCTTAGCGATCCGCTCGACTCGGCGGTCGTGCTTTCGCCGGGGCCGGCCTCCCGAAGGACGGACGGCTACAAGCTCTATGCGCGCGAGGTGATGACTCATCCACTGAGGGCGGAGCTGGTGACCGTCTCCACCTGCAAAGGCGCAGGAGTGCGGAGCTATACCGGCGAAGGACTGGTGGGGCTCTCCTGGGCCTTTCTTCACGCCGGAGCGCACCATGTGATCGGCGCTTTGTGGGACGTCAGCGACGAGTCGACGCCGCAGCTCATGTCCGCCATGTACGCCGAACTGGTGAAGGGAACTCCTCCCGACGAAGCCCTGCGCACCGCCAAGCTTCGCTTCTGCACTCCGGCTCGCCGTTTCACAAACCCTATTATTGGGCGCCCTTCCAGCTGTATACGGGTTCCTAAAGCAAATCAGAATAGGTATGACCGGTTCTTATCTGAGAGGTCGGATTTTTCTTGATAAAAAATCCAGTCTGGCACTCTGGCCACCGGACACCGAGGTTCTGATTCTGCTCTAATCTAGCCGGTACTTCGTCTCGGCCAGGTGATACATCCTGCGCCAGAGCAGGCGGTTCACCGTTACCACCATCGTCGCCATGATGATCGTCGCCATCAGCAACACGCCAAAGTTGCCGGAGTCGCTGGCCGCGCTGATCTGCGCGCCCAGGCCGAGCGTGGTGATGGTGTGCTCCTTAAGGTGGAAATACTCGGCGATGATCGAAGCGTTCCACGCCCCGCCCGATGCGGTTACCAGTCCGGTCACGAGATAAGGAAATATCCCGGGCAGGATGACCGTTGTCCATCGCTGAATCGCGCTGAAGTGGAAGAGGTCGGCGACCTCGCGCATCTCTGATGGAATCGCCATCGCTCCGGCGATCACATTGAACAGGATGTACCACTGCGTTCCGAGCAGCATCAACACTACCGATCCGATGCCGAGCCCAATGCCCACCCGGAACATGCGCCAGGATGATGATCGGATAAAACACCGTCGCCGGAAATGAAGCGACCATCTGGATCAGCGGCTGCAACAGCCGGGCGAGCCGGGGATTGAAGCCGATCGCTACGCCCACCGGGATCGTCCACAGCGAGGCGATCAGCAGCGCTGCATTCACCCGAAGAAAAGTCGCCGCCGCCCCCTCGAAGAGCAGCAGATAATCCGAACCCGGCACCTGGCGCAGCAGCCCTAATGCGCGTATCGCCGCCACCAACACGGCAGCGACGGCGAGAATCCCCAGCACAATGGTCGAGAACGAAGCGACGCGCCGCGCGGCCGGCTGCGCCATCGCATGCACGACCTGGTTCTCTTTGCGGCGCGCGAGCCCTGCATAGATGCGCTCGCCCAGCGGAGCAATTGTGCGCTCCTGCACCCAGGCCAGCGCGGTCGAGTTGCGCAGCAGGTGCAGGATCGGCGAGCTCACCCGGCTGCCGCTGTCGCGTGTTTTCAAATTTGAACTTGTCCGACCAGACGATGAGCGGCCGCCAGACCAGCTGATCGGTCAGCACGATGATTACCATCATCGTGATAATGCCGTAGATCGTTGCGGCGGTGTCGCCGTTATTCGCCGCCGTCTGCAGATACGAGCCGAGTCCGGGCAGCCGGAAGTGGCGCGTCCCGACGGGAAACATCTCGCAGACCACGAGGATGAACCACCCCGCCGCGACCGAGACCATCGAGTTCCAGATCAGCCCGATCGCCGAAAAGGGAAGCTCGAGCTGCCAGAAGCGCTGCCACGCGGAAAACCGGTTGATTGCGCAGGCCTCGCGCAGTTCGCGGGGAATGCTCTTCAGCGAAGAATAAAAGCTGAAGGCCATATTCCACACCTGGCCGGTAAAGATGAGCACGATCGCGCCCAGTTCGATGCCCAGCTGCCGCCCCGGAATCAGCGCAATCATCGCCAGCATCACTCCCGGCAGGAAGCTCAGCACCGGGATCGACTGCAGGATATCCAGCGCGGCGATCATCAGCGCTTCGACGCGTTTGTTGTAGGCAGCGATGTAGCCGTATCCGACCGCGAAGATCAGACTGAGAAAATACGCGGCAATGGTGCGGACGATGGAGTAAAAGGCATACAACGGCAGCGCCGAGGGCGACCGGTTGATCACCACTTCCGGTACGGGAAAGCTGAACCAGTAGCGGGCGACGAAGATGATGGAATAAAACCCGGCCAGGCAGAACGCCGCGACGACCAGGTCAAGGAAGACCGGCCAGGTGCGCTCCGGCACCAGGCTGCGCGCGAAGGTGTTGTCGATCTTGATCACGGCTAAGCCTTCTCTTCCTCGACCGACTCGGCGGTCTCTTCGGTCTCGGGCAGCACGAAGCGCCGCCGCGCGGCATCGTAGTCGAAGAGCTCGGCATAACGGCCCCAGTTCACCGCTGTTTCCAGCTGGCGCCGGGTCTCTTCGTCGCTGAACTGCTCATCGAGCATGTCCATGAAAAACTCTTCCGGAACCGTATGGTCCGACTTATTTTCCAGCGCGCGCGTGATCTGGCGAAGCAGAAGCACGTGGTCGATGGCCGCCTTGCGAAAGAGTTCCTTCTGCCGCAGAATCTCGGACTCGGCATATTCATGGCCGGCTGGGGTAATCACCGCGTCGCCCTCCTCAACACGCAGGAAGTCGAGCAGCTGCGCCGCTTCCACGATAGGAAAGAGGTCGTCGATCTCGAAGGCCAGATCGTCGGCGAGACGGTAAATGTCGGCGCGGCCCTTTGTGGTCGATCAGCAACTCCAAGCAGGCCGGCGATGCCGCCCGGGCGCGCATGGGGCAGAGTCTCGTATTTCATCTGCCGTTGGTCGCGCACTGGCCGAGCGGGATGCTGATGGTCGGGCTCGGTCTCGGGCACCACGTCGGGCCGGGTGAGAACTTTGTAAATGTAATCGACGATGTTGGTGAAGGGCGCGGCCTTGCGGTCGCGCGGATGCTCGAGCGTCACCTTGAAATCGGTGCGAATATGCCCCGGATTGCGCCCCAGCACAATGATGCGGTCGGCGAGCAGCACAGCTTCTTCGATGTTGTGGGTGACGATGAAGATCGATTTCGTGGGGATGGTCTTCTTGTGCCAGAGCTCGAGCAGTTCCGAGCGCAGGTTCTCCGCCGTCAACACATCGAGCGCCGAGAACGGCTCGTCCATAAACAGCACTTCGGGCTCGACGACCAGGGCGCGCGCAAACCCCACCCGCTGGCGCATGCCGCCCGAGAGTTCCTTAGGGTAGGCCGCCTGGAAACCATCCAAGTCCTACCGTGTCCAGAATCCGCATGCTGCTTTCGCGACGGTTGTCGGGCTCGATACCGCGTGCTTTGAGGGGCGCCTCGACATTTTCGAGCACCGTCAGCCACGGAAACAGCGCGAAACTCTGGAAAACGATCGAGACATTAATCTGCACCGAGCCGATCGGCTTCCCGTGCCAGAAAACTTCGCCCGCCGACGGCGCGGAAAGTCCGGACAGCATCCGTAATAGGGTCGATTTTCCCGAGCCGGAGGGGCCGAGCAGGGCGACAACCTCTCCAGGCACAATCGAGAGGTCGGTCGGGGCGATGACCTGAATCCGATTTTCGCTCGGCTGCGCGTAGAACTTCTCCACGCCCTGGGCGCGAATGATCGGTTCCGCATCTATTTGAAACCTCGGCTCAGCCATCACCGTCTAACCATCCTGACAAGAAAAATGAAGAGTTTGTCATCGCCGGATTCTGCATTTGCCGGCCTTGCCAGACCAAGCGAATCCTGTCGAGCAGCGTGCGCCCGGAAGCGATCTAAATCTGTGCAAGCATCCCTTGAGGGAAGCGTATCATCTGAAAAGGGGATTTGAACCCAAGCGGATCGGGCTTTCTTGATTCCCCCAACATCTGCAGTATCGGAGTCGGCTGGCTTGATGCACGAGTTGATCAGACAGACCAACTAAACCGAAGAAAAGGAACGAATGTCCGAGACAGCTTTGAGACCTAAAGTGCTCGTCGCCGACGACGAGCGGGTCATTGCCGATACCCTTGTTATTATCCTCAACCAAGCCGGATTCGATGCGACTGCAGCCTACAGCGGCCGCAAGGCGGTCGAGCTCGCCGAGAGCCTCCGGCCAGACATGCTGATCAGCGACGTGATCATGCCCGATCTGAGCGGCATCGATGCGGCCATCAGCGTCCGCCGAATCCTGCCTTCGTGCAAGATTCTCTTATTTTCGGGCCAGGCCGCGACCGCCGATCTGCTGGATAAAGCGAGATCGCAGGGGCACGAGTTTGAGATACTCGCCAAGCCGGTCCATCCCCAGGACCTGCTGGCCAAGTTGCAGAAGCTGATCCGCTCGCCGGAGACGCCGCGGTCGGACTTTGCGTTACTCGCATGATCATCGGCACCTTCATGTTGTCGGCGCTGATCGCAAAAGTTTTGTGCTCGACCGCGACCAGTTTGCCTTCGCCTTCGCGAGATCCGATAGCTCTGGCCGGGGCGCACGTGGTCAAACCTCTCCGTCTTGCCGGAGGTCGGCCACTTCACCTCGATCGCTCGATCGTCGCGTGCTTGCCCAGCCCGATGTGCTGCCGCCACGGATTCCCGCCAAAGCTCGATCCGTACCCGACCGTGCGGTAGATTCGGCGCATGCCATCCGCACCGCTGACTGTCACGCAAATCCGCGCCCCAAAGGCCGCGCGGTTGGTCTCGACTCCCTCCAGTTCCAGCGTCACCCAATCGTTGCCGCGCAGCGGATTCTGATAGAGCACGCTCTGGTAGGTGTCGCCGGGGAAGGCGCCGCCCATCTCTTCAAAGACGTCTTCCGAGCCGTTGTTCTCTAGGTCGCCAAAGGCTACGCCGTGTCCTTTTTGCAGGTGGCCGAAACCGCCGGCGGTCGTGACGTCCTGGAAATCCTTGCCCCGCGTTGTTGCGAAACATCCGGTTCGGTAAGCAGCGCCTCATATGCCGTTTCGCCGTCGCCGAGATAAATGTCGAGCCAGCCGTCGTTGTCGAGGTCGCCAAAGTTCGCGCCCATCACCAGAATCGCGCGGTCGAGATGCATCTGCTTTGAGACGTCGGTGAATGTGCCATCGTGATTGTTACGATATAGACGCGGAGTTTCGGCAAGATAGGGAAGTCCGAGCTCAAAGGCGCCCACATCCTCCATCGAGTCGGTGTAATAGCCGGCCGAAAAGATGTCGGGCCAGCCATCGTTGTCGAAATCGAAGAACCACGTCGCAAAGCTGTCCTTCTGCTGATCGACGCCCGCCTGCTTCGCCACATCGGTGAAATTCCACTTCGCCGGATCGGGATGCTTTGCATCCTGAGGCCCATCGTTGCGGAACAGATGATTGCGCCCGCCTTTTACGGAGACATAAAGGTCGGGGCGGCCATCGTTGTTGAAGTCTCCCCAGGCCACGCCCTTCACATAACCGAGCGAAGCGAGACCGTTCGACGCGCCAACCTCGGTGAAGGTTCCATCGTGGTTGTTGTGGAAGAGCTGCGACGGGTGCGGCTGATCCGGTCCCGCTGTTGTGTCTGTCTCGTGGCCAACAAACAGGTCCAGCCAGCCGTCGTTGTCGTAGTCCGCCCATGCCGCCGTCTGCGTTGGATGCAGCGACATCAGTCCCGCCGCTTCGGTCACGTCGTCAAAGGTGCCGTTGCCGTTGTTGCGCAATAGCGACATTGGATATTCGCCATACTTGCCCCACCACGCTCCGCGCAGCACCAGCACATCCGGATGCCCGTCGTTGTTGTAGTCGGTGGCGACGATATTGAGGCCGCCAACCTCGCCGGTTAGGCCTGCTTCGCGCGTGCGGTCACTGAAGGTTCCATCGCCGTTGTTATGGAAGAAGTGCATCTGATCGAGCGGCCCCGAGGACGAAACCATGATGTCGAGCAGGCCGTCGCCATCGAAGTCCTCCATGATGACGCCGCCCGAATGGCCGGTCACATCGAGCCCGGCAAACATAGCGACATCGGGGAACTCGGGCAACGCAGCATCTGAGTTGAAGAGCTTCTCGGGAACCAGCCACTTTGCCGGCACGTCCTGCGGATACCGGCCCAGCTGCATGTACGCAACATTGAGCAGCCACCGGGCCAGGGCGTCGTGCGGGTCTGCATTCAAGAAGCGCGGTATATTCGCGCACTGCGCCCTCGGCGCCGCGTGGCAAGCTATGAATCCCTGAGCCCTTGATCGGAAAGATGCACGAGCGCTGACCGTGCATGTGAGCGCAATTCTCCTGCTCGCCCAGACGAAGATAGGAGACAGCGAGCAGGGAAGTGATCTCGCGCTCGCCCTTCGGCGGCGAGCTTTATGCTTTTCTGCGCGCATACCTTACGAACTCAAGCAATGCGTTGACCGCGCCCTCGCTGTCGCCGGCGCGCAACAGCTCGCTGGCCAGAGTCTTTCGCACCAACACTTCCTCGTTTGGCTTGAGGTCTTTGGTCAGCAGGAATTTGTAGTAAGCAGCGCGCTCGGCAGGTTTGTTCGGATCGGACTTCCAATCATTCTCGCGATAGATTTTCTGCAAAGCTCTGCCATCTTTTTCGTTCCAGGGGATTGGTAGAACGAAGATTGTTGCTGGGCCGAGGACTCTATAGCCGCAAGGCCGGCAACAATCAGCCAGAACAGCACGCGCAGAAGCTTGTCGGGAAGACGCATTCCACTTGAAGTCTAGAACAGTGCCTGCAGTACCGGCGTCCTCAGCGCCTTATATACGCTGCTTCGCCCAGCTTCCCTGGCGGAAGAGCACCAGGCCGATCAGCACGACGACGGCCTGCGCGATGACCACCGATACAAAGACGCCATTGACATGCATCGACGTATGCATCGCCAGCCACCAGGCCAGGGGAATCTCCAGTATCCAGAAGCCGAAGAGATTGACATAAGTGGGAGTGACCGTGTCGCCGGCTCCGTTAAAGGCCTGCATCAGCACCATGCCATAGGCAAAGGCGATATTGCCGCAGCTGAAGATTCGCAGACAATTCACCGCGACCGGCACCACGGCAGGATCCTGGGTGAACAGGCCGATGATCCATTGCGCGAAAACAATAAAGACAATCCCGACCGAGCCGAGAAAGAGCATGTTCCATAGACCGGTGCGCCATACGGCGCTGCGCGCGCGGTCGGGATGGCCCGCGCCCAGGTTCTGGCCGACCAGCGTTGCGGCGGCATTGCTTAATCCCCATGACGGCAAGATGGCGAAGATGACGATGCGAATCGCAATCGTGTAGGCGGCCAGCGCCGGCGCGCCAAAGAGGCTGACGATGCGCACCAGCCCAATCCAGCTTGCCTGGCCGATCAGAAACTGCAAGATTCCCGTGATGGAGACGCGCACCAGCCGCCACAGCACGGTGGCCTGCAGCCGCACATGGCAGGCGAGAATGCGGAGACGTTCGGTGCCCTTGCCAAGTCGATAAAACTGATAGAGCACGCCAATGCCGCGTCCGGTGAAGGTGGCCAGCGCCGCACCTGTCACTCCGAGCTTCGGAAATGGCCCAAGGCCGAAGATCAGGCACGGGTCCAGGATCAGGTTGAGGATGTTTGAAACCCACAGCAGACGCATCGCGATGGCAGCGTCGCCCGCTCCGCGAAAGATCGCGTTATTCAGAAAGAGCATCATCACCACGCCGGAGCCGCCAAGGGCAATTCGTGCGTAGTTGACACCGGTTGAGATGATGTCCGGTGACGCTCCCATCAGGGCCAGCAACCGGGGCGCGAAGATGAAGAAGGGAAGGCCCATCGCCAGCGACCCGATCAAACCGAGGAAGATGGCCTGGACGGCTGCGACGGCCGCGCCGTTTGCGTCTTTCTCGCCGATGCGGCGCGCGACCATGGCGGTGGTCGACATTCCCAGCCCCAGCCCGACGGCGAAGACCAGCGTGAGCACTGACTCAGTCAGGCCAACTGTGGCAATGGCGTTCGCGCCCAGCCGGCTCACCCAGAAGACGTCGACCACCGCAAAGAGCGACTCGAGCACCATCTCCAACACCATGGGTATGGCTAAGAGAAGAATCGCGCGGTTTAGATTGCCCGCGGTGTAGTCCTGATGGCTGCCGCGCAGGGCCTCGCGAATGGACTGCCAGAGTGTGGGCATGGACGCGGATTCGGTCGTTGCTTCCAGGGGGGCCTGCATGAGGAATCTGGCCTATCGTACCTTAGAGTGACCCCTGGGAATGAGGTGGATTCGCCTCAGGCTTTGGTGGCCGGGGTGAATAGCTGGCCGGGGTTGTCTTTGACCACGACTCCGTCCTGGTTCTGGCCGAGGTCGGCAACAAGCTGCCGCAGAGCGCCCTGATGCAGGACGTTGTTGCTGACGACACAATTCTCCAGGCCTTGATAGACGATGCCATAGGCGGGGCTATAAGTCCCGGTGTTTCCGTCGTCGCGGCCGGACTCGAGGGTGTTGCCTACGATAGTGACGCCCTGAGCGTAGTCGAGGAAGATCTGAGATGAGTCGTAACTTGCCTGATCGGCGAACCTGCCGCTGCGCTTGATGAAGTTTCCCGTGATGGAAATCTGCCGGCAGGGAAGTTTGCTCTTGCGCAGGGCGATCCCGACGGTGCCCGCTCGATCGAAAAAGTTGCCGGTGATCTGATAGCCGTCTCCGCCGGTGATGAGCATGTTTTCTTCACGATTCCACTCGATGCGGTTCGCGGTGAAGGTGATGGAGGCATTCTCGTGGCGCGCGGCGAAGCCGGCACGCTGATTGCCTGAGAACCAGTTGTCGAGGATGAAGCCATCCCAGCCGCGCAGGTTGAGGCCGTCGCCGCCGTTGTAGGCTGTCATCGAATTCCGGATGCTGAAGCACCAGACGCAGGAGAGGTTCAGGCCGTCTCCGCTGAAGCGCATGACCTGGCATCGTTCGATGCGGAAGCCGTCTTCGTGCTTCGCGTATTCCGTTCGGTTGACGAAGATGCCGTGAATGCCCTTGCCCAGGCTGCGGCCGTCGAGAGCGAGGCCCTCGATCGTGGACCCGCGCGCGTCCGTCAGGTTGAGCAGGCATGAGGCGTCGGCGCTGGCAAGGCGCAGCACCGTTCCTCCAGGGCCGCTGTAGTTCCACGCCGGAATGCCGATGAGAGCGACGCCTGGAGGGACGTGGAGTTCGTGGGTGAGATAGATTCCGGGCGGGATGAAGACGGCGCTGCTGGATCTGGCGGCGGTGTCGAGCGCGCGTTGCAAGGCCGCCGTGTCGTCGGTTGTGCCGTCTCCAGTGGCGCCGAATTTGCGGACGTCGAAAAGATCGTGCGGCGCGGCAGACTGCGAGTCCGCGTTTGCCGACCTGGCAAAGAAAAGAGATGCTCCCGAGAGCATCGCGCTTCGCGTGAGTTCGCGGCGGTTGAATGATGGAGTGTCAGTCATTAAATCTCCCGCCGACCCTCAATCGCTCGCGAGATCGTCACTTCATCCGCATACTCAATATCGCTGCCTGCGGGGACCCCGGTTGCAATCCGCGTCACCTTCACCGGAGTCGCATGGAGCAGCTCGGCGAGATAGCCGGCCGTCGCTTCTCCCTCGACCGTCGGATTCGTCGCCAGGATGACCTCCTCAATCTCGCCGCGTTCGACGCGAGCCAGCAAGTTGCCGGTGCGCAGGTGCTCGGGCCCTACGCCATGCAGCGGCGACAGGGTGCCGTGCAGCACGTGATAGACGCCGTTGTAACTGCGCGTCTTCTCGATGCTGCCGATGTTCGTCGGCTCCTCGACGACGCAGACCAGCCGCTGGTTGCGCGTCGGGCTTGCACAGTAGACGCAGGGATCGACGTCGGTGATGTTGTTGCAGATCGAGCACAGGCGCAGCTTGGCCTTCAGCTCGCGCACGGCGACGGCCAGCGCCTCGGCATCGGCCGCGGGCGAGCGCAGAATATGAAATGCCAGCCGCTGCGCGCTCTTCGCGCCGATGCCCGGCAGCTTGCGCAGCTCCTCAATCAACTGCGCCATCGGTTCGGCAAATCTTGACAATCGGACCTCTTGATTTCTTGTCTTTGGGGACTAGATCAGGCCCGGAGGAAGGTTGAGCCCGCCGAGCATGCCGGAGAGGCCGCTCTTGACCGCCTCGTCCACGCGCCGGCTGGCTTCGTTGATCGCTGCAACGATCAGGTCTTCGAGCATTTCAACATCGGCCGCGTTGCCGCTCAACCCCAGCACCGCCGATGGATCGATGGTCAGCTTCTGAATCTGCTTTTGCCCATTCATGCGAACGCTCACCGCCCCGCCGCCAGCGTTCGCCTCGACCACGGTTTCGCTCATCTTCTGCTGCAGCTGCTCCTGCATGGCCTTTGCCTGGCTCATCATCTCTTGCAGTTTTAGAGGATTCATACCCATCGCCACCACCATTGCCTTTCAAACTTTGCCCGCGTCCGAACTTCAGGCATTCTTCTTTTCGCGCAGGTCCAGCACGCTGCGCACTTCACCGTCGAAGAGCTCCAGCGCCCGCTTCACCAGGGGATGCGCCAAAGCCTCGGCCTGCAAACTGCCTGCCGGGGATGGGCGCTTTCGCTGGAGGCGCCGCTCCGTTCGTTGCCTCTGCACCATTTGCGGCCGAAACGACTGCGATCGCGCCGGCAAATCCCGCTTCGCGCGCCGCTGTCTTGACGATCTTCTCCGCTTCGGCGTTCATTGTCAGGCCGAGCATCATCTTCTTGATCCCTACCTCGACACGGACCTTGCCGTCGGCTTCGCTCCATGCGCCGCTCGACAACAGAGCAGCGGCAGTGTTGTGTCCATTCGCTTCGAAAGCATCGCAAATGCGGTCGCGCAGCGAACCCAGGTCCAAGTTTGCCGAGCCAGGTTCGGCCGGCGGCTCCAGCGTCGCCACCGCGGTCTCCAGCTCAATCTTCGACTCGACCTTTTGAGCCACCGCCACGCTCGCAGCTTGCGAAGTCGCTTCCCAGGGAGTCGGCTGGCGCGGGACCGCAGGCGCGCGCTAACTGCGACGGGCGAAGCAATCTCTGTTTTCGCTGAAGGCTCCTCCAACTTGCGATTACGATCCGTTTCAAATGGCGAAAAGGGAACCGTCGCAGCCGGCTTCGTCCCGGCAACTGTCGGCGTTGCCCTTGGTGGCAGTTGCCGTCGGCGCCGATCGTGGACTGCCCGCATCTGAAGTTGCGCGACCGCTGCCTCCGCTCGGCAATGCGCCGCCTCCGGTTGGGCCGCGCCCTGAAACCGGCAACTGGCTGAGCAGCTGTTCCAGGGGTAAGAGTCGTTGCAGATGCACCAGCTTCAGCAGGCCCAACTCCAAGTGGAAACGCTGCTCCTGGCGATAGTTCAACTGGTCAAAGGTGCGCAGCATTACATCGAGAAACCGGGTGAGGTCTTCTTCGGAAAACAATACTGCCGAACGCCCGGCCCGCGCGCGCTCGTCGGGAGATATCTGCAATAGCTCGGTCGATTCGCCGCCCAGGCGCGCCATGAGGCAGTTGCGCAAATACCGCACAAACTGCCGCGCCAGCTGCGCGGGACTATTGCCCGCATTCAGCAGGCGATTGATCTCTTCGATGACGGTCGCGCTCTGGTTCTCGCTGATCGCTTCCATGAGACGCTCAAAGACGGTATTTGGAACATTGCCCATCAGATCGAGAATCTGCTGCGCATCCAGATGCGGCTTTTCCTCCGTCACCGGAGCGCTCGCGATCGCCTGGTCCATGATCGACAACGCATCGCGCATCGATCCGTCGCCGGCCTCGGCTAGCAGAGCCAGTGCAGCTTCGTCGGCGGTGATCTGTTCATTGGCCGCGATCGTTCGCAACTGCGTGAGAATGTCGTCAAACTTCACCGCGTGGAAGCTGAAGTGCTGGCAGCGCGACCGGATGGTCTGCGGGATATCTTCCGGCTGGGTCGTCGCCATCATGAAGACGATGTGGTCCGGAGGCTCCTCCAGCGTTTTTAGCAGCGCATTGAAGGCCGCATCGGTAATCTGATGGGCTTCGTCGAGGATGTAAATCTTGTAGCGGTCGCGCGCCGGGCGATAGCGCGCGGCGTCGCGCAGTTCGCGAATCTCGTCGATGCCGCGGTTGGTCGCTGCATCGATCTCGATCACGTCGACGGCGTTTCCAGCGCGGATCTCGGTGCACGAAACACAAACGCCGCAAGGCTCCGCAGTCGGACGCTCGGCCGAGCCAATCTCGTTGCGGCAGTTCAGCGCCATCGCCAGAATGCGCGCGATGGTCGTCTTGCCGATGCCCCGGTGGCCGCTGAAGATATAGCCGTGCGCAATGCGTCCCTGGGTCAGCGCATTCATCAGGGTGCGCGTGACATGGTCCTGCCCGGCAACATCGGCGAAAAATTGAGGACGGTATTTGCGGGCGAGTACGAGGTAGGCCATGGGATTCGAATCGGGTCAGGCCGCTGCGCCAGGCCTCAACAGATTGTATCGCCTGCTGGCTCGCCGGTTGGAGCGCCTGCGGAAATCTGCCACGCATCGATCATGGCGACCGCAACATTCGATTTCAATTCAGCGTCTTAGTAGAGGTAGTAGGAGGAATCACCATGCGGAAATCTCTTTGTAGTCTCTTCTTGACCGGCGCTCTTTTTGTCGCCGGCAGCGCGGCCTTCGCGCAGTCTGACAGCCCCGCCCAACAGCCCGCGCCGATGGCGGGCATGCATCACGGCATGAACCCTGATGAACAACTCGCGCGGATGACCAAGAACTCAATCTCACATCCGACCAGGCAACCCAGATCAAGCCTATCCTGGTGGACCGCCAGCAGCAGATGATGACGCTGCGCCAGGACCAGTCGATGAGCCAGGAAGACAAGATGGCCAAGATGAAGAGCCTGCGCGAAGACAGCAACACCAAGATCGCAGCCGTCCTCAACGACACGCAAAAGCAGCAGTTCGAAGCGATGCAGGCAAAGCAGCAACATCGCATGCAGCAGCCACCGCCGCAGCAATAGACTGGGCGACTCTAGCGAAAGCATCTTGCAGGTAACAACGAAGGAAATGTCAGATAAAGAGTGATTGTGTCATACTCTTCTCCAAGGGTGACATTCCCATGCCAATAACGCCAGAAGCTCGCATCGATGAAGCACGGACCCGGCTGAACGAGAACGGGCGAATCGTGATTCCCGCTGCGATGCGCGCGGCCCTGGGTCTTCAGTCTGGCGATGAGGTCATTCTGATCGTCGACGACGGCGAGTTGCGGTTGACCACCGATACCCGGCGCATCGAACGCGCCCAACGACTCGTCAGGAAACATGTTCCAACGGGAGTCAGCCTCTCCGCCGAGTTGATCGCCGACCGTCGCAGAGAAGCACAGCGTGAATAAGGTCGTCTTCGACGCCTCGGCGATTATTGCGGCAGCCAACGGGGAAGTCGGCTCCAGAGCGGTCCTCGCTCTTAAGGACCAATCGGCGGTGAGCACCGTCAATCTTGCCGAGGTCGAGGGAAAGCTTGTTCACCGGGGACTTACTCCAGGAGACGCGTGGGCAGTGGCGCTAACTTTCTCTGGGGAAGTCTTCTCTTTCGATAGCGAACAGGCGAGCATTGCCGGCGGTCTGGTGGAGTTCACCCGGCCATACGGGCTATCGCTCGGCGACCGCGCATGCCTCGCGCTGGCGTTGGTGCTCGACGCACCCGTCTACACCACCGACAAGACGTGGGCAAAGCTGAATCTTGGGCTGCAGATTCACCTGCTTCGCTAGGTCCTTCCTGTGCGCTAGAAGTTAAAAAACTCTTTCCGCAAAGCATCTTCATAGGCGGTCTTTGCCGTTTTGACTTTCTTTCGGGCCTGCTCTTCCCGCTCGGCGGCGTGCTCCCACTGGTCGACTTCGGCGACCGAGTGATTGACCGAGGCCAGCGCTTCCTCGTACTGGATTGCGGCCACCCAAACGTCGACAGCCTCTTTGTATTGCTCCTGCAGCCGATCAAGTTCTGCGATCTCGATTGCCATAACTTACGGTCCCTCAGCATGTAAGCTTAGCCGCGCATTATGAATAAACGATGTATTGCCGGGCGCAAACGACCGAGTTCAAACAGCCGGTGGCCCGGAGGGCCGAGTTCTGCGATTTGCTGTTTCATCAATAATGATTCATAATATCCTCATTATTGGAGTTTCACCTTGGCCGCAGCTTTAGTCCTGCCCAACATCGCCGGATACCCCTTCGACACTTCACCCGATCTTTCCAAACCTGCCTCGCGTCAGCGCCTTAGCCCGGCTGCGATCAAAGGCTTCCTGCAAATCATGGAGAAGTGGGGCATCAAAGATCCCGACGCCCGGCAATTGCTTGGCGGCATCTCCACGGGCTCTTACTACAACTGGAAGAAACAACCCAAGCGCTCTCTCGACCAGGACACGCTGATACGCATCTCGCTATTGATTGGTATCTTCAAGGCCTTGAATATCCTCTACAGCGAGCGTCTCGCCGACGCCTGGATCACCCTGCCGAATCGCAATCCGATGTTCCGGGGCCAATCGCCCTTGGCTTACATGATCGAACGCGGTCAGCCGGGGATGCTGCTCGTTCGTCAAGTGCTCGACGCCCGGCGCGGTGGATAATGATGTCGGCAATTCCCGTCACTGAAATCAGGCTTCAAGACACGCATCGCCTGATTCCTTCAAAATTCAGCGCCTCGAAACATGGCGAGACCGGCACCGTCCTCTCTCGCCTCACCGACGACCCAGCCACGCTCGATGCCCTGGTCGAGCTCGACGGCGCCACTAACGATCGTCTGCTCGGCGAAGAAGGCTTGCTGCCGGGCATCGGCGTTCATGAGCTGGTCTATGGAGTCGCCTACGCTCACGTCGTCAATGCTGCCTTTACCCACGCCGCGCCCGACGGAGGCCGCTTCAACAGCAACCAGCGGGGAGCCTGGTACGCCGGCTTAGAGCGGCTGACCTCCATCGCCGAAGTCGGCTATCACAAACAGCTGCATCTCGAAGAGATCGACTGGCCGCACGAAGAGGTCTCCACCTGCGACGACTACCTCGCCGACTTCGCTACCTGGTTCCATGACATCCGCGGGCGCCGTGCCGAATACAAAGAGTTTCTCCAGCCGGCACCGTTGCCGCAATGCTACGAAGCGCCGCAACGGCTCGCCGCCGATCTGCTCGACCGCCAATCGAACGGGATCATCTATCCCAGTGCCCGTCGCAAGGGCGGGACTTGTATCGTCTGTTTCCGCCCCGCGCTGGTCTACCACGTGAGGCAAAACGCACGGCTTGAATTTCGTATGAAGGCTGGGCAAAAATTTGTGCCGGAACAGGTGAGGGAAGTACCCATCCTGTAGAGCGCCGAATGCTTCGCGCCGCCCTGGCAATCGTCTGCTAGTTTGCCGCTCCGGAAGACGATGCTTCCTGGCCGTTAACCGGGCCAAGATAATGGTCAAGCCAATCCAGCACAGCTTTGACGAGCTGCGGACGCTGCTCGGTTACGTCGTGCGGGGTGTCGAGGATGACGTGGCGCTTATCTGCCTCGGGTGTGCCAAGCATGGCGAAGAGCGGATTCTGCGCTTTGTCGACGGAGAAAGTGAAATCGTAGCGCCCATTGACCATGAGGACGGGTATTTTCATCCGCGGAGCAAAATCGGCCTGGTCGCCGCCGGGCGGAGGCGGAGCGAGAAAGTAGCCTCCATCGAGCAGGATGGCGGTCTTGAGCCGGTCTTGCAGCAGTGTCGCGAAGATCACTCCGTTGGCCGATCCCATGCTGACTCCCAGATAAGCAAGTTTGCCGCTGTCGATGTCGGGGCGCGTGGCAAGGTAGTCGAGAGAGCGGGCAGCGTCCTTGTACCAGTCGGTCGTAATGTCGATGCGAGCGGAGCCCCCGGGCAGAGAATGCCTTCTGCGGCGCTCATAGGTGTCTTCGTAGATCGGATACATCACCGCACGGCCGCTCTGCACGATATAGTCGAAGAACTTTATATCGCCGAGTCCGCGGCCGTTCTTGCTATCCGGCGGTAGAAACAGAACCCTGGCGCTGGGGAAGAAGAGGACCGTCTGATACGGCGGGCGTACCTTCTTAGGCAGAAATAAATAAGCCGCCATCCGCTCTCCGTTATATGCGGCATCGAAGGTGACCTTCTCTTCCCGCCAGTCATCTGTCTCTTCCATCACTCCTTCAACCTTGGCGTTGAGAGGGATCTTCGGGTAGGCGTAAAGCAGTTCGTAGGCGTGGAAGACGTCGTCCGACACAGGCTTGAATCGGGAAAAGTCGCGCTCCAGGGGCTTGACCGTTTGCGCGGAGGCCTCAGGCAACGGAGAAATATTGCGCACGCAACGGAAACCATTCGTATCCGAACGATCGAAAGGCGAGAGGGCTTCCGGGTCGTTGGACAAATAAGCCGGCGATTTCCAGGAGCCGCCGAGAATGAATCGAAGATCGCCTTTTACGGGGTTCGCAACCCACTCGCGGACGTTGCCAATCGTGTCATAAGTCCCATACGGTCCCAGTCCCTTGTAGGCGCCAGCCGGTGCGAGCCCACTTGCCGAGATATTGCTGGCCTGTACAGCGTAAGCAGCGACATCTGGAGGCGCCGCCTGATACCACTGCGCCAGGACAGGCAGCTGTTTTCCAACAAAGGCGGCATACGCCGACGCCTCGAACCAGCTCACGCCGGTGACGGGAAAATCGCCTTTACCCTCGGGATAGTGGCCACCAACCCAGGTAGCGGGCCCGGGACGATCGGTGGTATCCCGAAACAGAGCCAACGCTTCTTGCCGGGAGATCTTTCCGCTGCCCTTGGTGAATTCTTCGGGCCAGTATTGCCTGTTTTCATAGCCGCCGCTATCGACGAATTTCTGAAATTCCCGATTCGTAACCTCGTATTGGTCGACGTAGTACGGCGGAAGATCATAGGGGCCGACCCATCCAATGAAACCGATATATTCGGTCCATGTGCCGCTGCGGCCGTAGACCATTCCCTTCGGCGCATTCTTTGCCGCGTCGAGCAAAAACTCCATCTTGTCTTCGGTTTTGGGCGCCACCACGATCTGGCTCCCCGGCATAGACACCTTCCAGCGAAAATATCCCTTCGGAAGGCGGACATCTTTGAGAGGAGTCGAGCCCAGGCTGTGCCACGCATCGTTTGGCGACAGGTAGTCCTGAATCTCGACCGCCGCTCCGGAAGGTATTGAGTCAACTGAAGCAAACGTCGTACTTTCATCGACAATCTGCTTGAGCTGAGGATCCGCGGGCAGGTACTTCTGCGCTTGTTCGAGCAGAAGATAAGCCTCGAGAGGTTTGTTCGCCTCACGCAGATGGAGAATCTGTGGAATCGCTTCTTCGCGCGCCCAATGCCTTCGCGACGACCGATAGAAGAGCCACCCGGCCGTGGAGACGATTGCAACCAACGCCACCGCCGCGAAGACGGCCAAGCCACGCGAGGTCTTTCTGGCCGGCCTCTCCAGGGCCATAGACTCTGCGCTAAGTCGCGTCAGCAGCTCCGATGCGTCGCGAACAATCTCCGCGGCTGAACCATAGCGGTTCGAAGGCTCTTTCTCGAGCGAATGAACGACGATTCTTTCGGCAAGCGGCGGAATATCGGGGCGAAGCTGGCGCACCGGTTGCGGCGCCTGCTCAGCGATCGCACGGAGGACCGCCAAGCTGCTGTCAGCCTGGAAAGGGGCGCGGCCCGCGAGCGATTCGTAGTAGACGACGCCCAGGCTCCACAGATCGGTGCGAAAGTCGACGCTCTTTCCCTGTGCCTGCTCTGGAGACATATAGAGCGGCGTGCCGAGAAGGCCGTGCGTCTCGCTCATCGAGACGGTCGCGTCGCTGCCAGATGGCGCAAGGAGCTTGGCAAGGCCGAAGTCCAGGACCTTAGCCTGCCCCTTCGGAGTGACCATCACATTCGCGGGTTTCAGATCGCGGTGAACTACTCCGTGTTCGTGGGCCTCTTCCAGAGCCTCGGCGACTTGCAACACGATCGAGGTCGCGTCTCTCAGGTTGAGCGGACCGGACTTGAGCTTCTCTGCTAGAGATTGCCCAGGCACGCACTCCATAACGATGTAGTCGACGCCGTTATCTTCGCCAACGTCATAGACTGCGGCAATATGGGCGTGACTAAGCTTCGCAAGCGCGAGTGCTTCCTTGCGAAAACGATTGCGTGCATCCTCGTCGGAGAGCACGCCGGGCGCCAAAATCTTGATCGCCACGTCGCGCTCGAGCTTTTCGTCGCGAGCGCGGTACACGACCCCCATGCCACCGGCGCCGAGAGGCTCGATGATCGCGTAACGTCCGAGCTTTGTGCCGGGCTTAGGCGTGCTCCTGGCGGCAGTATCCCGCTCCATTCCCTGGCTTCGCCCTCTCCATCATCCGCGACCGTCGGGGAGGGATGACCGCCGGCGAAAGGGACGTCTCTCCAGATACGATGCAGTGCGCTTTCCGCCTCGATCCCAAGAGATTTATACCACGACGAAACAGTCGGGCCGAGGGTGGGCGTTCCAACGACGCCCTGCATCCTTATTTCGCTCGTCTCTTTTTTTGGAGACGTCCGCTTTGGCCGTTTTTCAACGCAGCCTTCTTTGCTTCTTTCGTCCGCTTCTTCAACTCATCCACCGAATACATCGAACCGCGGCACGCCTTCGCGCCGCAGTTGCAAGTCGCCGGATCGTCGTCGCCGTCGTAGAGGTTGTAGTCGTAAACCAGCTCCTCGCCGGCGGCGATGTTGCGGATCGCCTTGATCCACACCCGTCCGCGGCTCTCGTCGGTCTCGCAGTTCGCGTCGCAGGAATGGTTAAGGAACATCGCCACACCGTGACCGTCGATCACGTGCGTCCCGTCGCCTATGCCGAAAAGATAGGTGACGATCGAGTCCTTATAACGCTCGTCGGCGACTTCTTTGGTGATGCGCTGCCCGGTGTACTCGACGACGCGCGTGCCTTTGGCGATCGGCCCGGTGGTATAGCAACCGGCCGCGTGGATGGCGGAAGAACGAATAATGAGCCCCATGGATTGCGGCGAGTATAGCAACAACCCGGCGAAAATCGAAGGCATTCTCGATCCGAACCCGGCGCTGCCTGCGTCTAAAATAGAAGAGCAGGGTTGCACGCCGAAACGCGGACGTCGCTCGTCGGTTGGGCGATTGGAACGGCATTCGAAACATGGTGAAATTCAACATTATCGCGACTACCGTGCTCGCCTCAGGCCTGCTCGGGACGAGTGTTGCCGCGATGGCCCAATCGAGTAGCCAGTCGGGCAACCCGTCAAGCTCTAGCCAGTCCGCCCTGCCCTCCGCGCCGACTCCGGCATCTTCTACAAAAGACAAGACAAAGCAGGGAACCACGCCCGCCGCCGGCTCCGATCAGAACACTGCGTCCCCCTCCGATTCACCGCCGAATGCCACGCCGCCGAACGCCTCGTCGCAGAGTGCTGCGCCCGCCAAGAAGCCTTCCACCGCCGAAGACAACCCCTTTCCGGAAGACATCTCCGCGAAGGCAGCCGCGGCGGCAAAGGCTGCGGCGACACCCCCTGCCTCCGCAAACAATCCCACCCCAGCGGAGAAACAGGCACAGGGAAGCTCCAGCCTCGATAACACCGACAATCTCGGCCTCGACGACCCGGCGCGCAAACAGCTCAAGCTCGAGTCGCCTGATGGCGCAACCGATGTCTACGACCCGAAGCGAGCTACCGAAGACGTCAAGGTTGGCAAGTTCTACCTGCAGACGGGGTATTACAAGGGCGCGTACGACCGATTCAAAGACGCGACGACCTTCGATCATGAGAATGTCGAGGCGGTCTTCTATCTCGCTGAAGCGGCGCGCAAGCTGAATCTGGGAAAAGAAGCGGAGCAGAACTACCAGCTTTACCTTGCCGCTGTCCCTGACGGACCCAGCGCCCGGGCGGCAAGAAAAGCGCTCGGCGAACTAGGCTCCGCCAGCAAGCCGTAATGCATCCGGGGCTGGAGCAACTGCAGGCCGCACTACGCAGAGCTTCTCGCCGGCCGCTCAGCCGAGGCCCTGGAAATCCATCCCGGCAATGATTCGGGCCGTTGGAATGGCCGCCAGATCGTTGAGCATCTTATCCTGACCTACCAGAGCTCCTCAGCCCTCTTCGCAGAACGACTTGCCAAGGGCCGTCCAACCCAGTCCCAGCCAAGGCCCTATCAGCGAATCCAGCAATTCTTCGTCTGTCGATTCGGCTATTTTCCCACCGGCCGCGTAGCGCCTCTGGGGGTTACGCCGGCGAGCGTGAGTGAACCACTCGACGGCGACTCTCTCGCGGCGGGGCTTCAATCCCATTTGGAGTCAATGGATGAGTTACTCGTCGTCTGCGAAGAGAGATTTGGTGTGAAGAGATTCGCCAGCCACCAGGTTCTGGGGCCGCTATCGGTTGAACAGTGGAGAAAGTTCCACGCCGCTCACGGCCGCTGCCATCTCCAGCAACTCCGAAGGCTGGGACTCTCCGCATCAGCGAAAGAAGCTGAGATACCAGGCGAGAATTGAATCGCCCTCGAAGAGGGCCAGAATCCCCGCCGCGCATAAGAAGGCGCCCAGCGGAATGCGTGCCGCCAGCGTCTTTCCGGGAGAACTCTTGAGTTTTGCCCACGCCATCAGGCCGGCGCCGTAAGCCGCCGCGCAAACTGCCGCAAGAATGAAAACCAATCCCGCCTGCCAGGGCCCAAGCCACGCCACAATCATTGCCAGCAGCTTGGCATCTCCCAACCCGATGCCTTCGCGTCGCCGCACCAGCCAGTAGAGTCCGCGAATCAACAGAACTAGAGCGGAGGCGCACGCGGCCCAGAGAAGAGAGATTGCCGCTTGTCTCCATAGCGGATAGATCGTGCCATCCACAATCCGAATGCCTGAAAATATGACGCCCAGCGCCAGTCCCGGCAGAGTCAGCGCGTCGGGCAACAGCAGCGTCTCCGCGTCGGTCGCGGCCAGTCCAAACAACAGCCAGCAAAGGACTGCCGCTCCAACCCCGCGCAACGTCAAGCCGAATTCGAAATAACACAGCAGGAAGAGCGACGCCGTTGCCGCCTCGATCAGAGGGTAGCGAACGGGAATCTGCGCCCCGCAATTCCGGCATCGCCCGCGGAGCAATATCCAACTCAGCAGTGGAATGTTGTCGCGGTTCAAGATAGGTGCCAGGCAACGCGGACATCGCGAGCGCGGCGTAATCACCGATTCATGCCGCGGAAGCCGGCTGATGCAGACGTTCAGGAAGCTGCCGAAGGCCAGCCCCAGTAACACCGCAAAGATGGAGATAAGCACAGACACGCTGTCAGCCAGTATATGGACGCAGCCCCACGCACCGACGCGCAGCCACAACGCATCGGGTAAAGTTGAACCATGACCACCCCTCCAGATGGGTCGCCTGTGGACATGACCGAATCGATAGCCACCCACGCTCAGGCGGGGGATGCCTTCGCCGAGGCCGTGGCGATTATGGCCCGGCTGCGCGGCCCTCGCGGATGTCCCTGGGACCGCGAGCAGACCTTCGACTCGATTCGCAAATACACGCTCGAAGAGACCTACGAGGTGCTCGACGCCATTGAGCGCCGCAATTGGTCCGATCTGAAAGAAGAGCTCGGCGACCTGCTCCTGCAAGTGCTCTTCTACGCCGAGATGGCCGCCGAGCCGGGCTATTTCACCATCGCCGAAGTCATCGACGGCCTCAATCGCAAGCTCATCCGGCGCCATCCTCACGTCTTCGGCGACGAGGCCTCGATTGCGGCAGGGAACGCAGCGCCGCCCGGCATGGAAACGAACGGTATCGACGCCAAGCAGGTCCTGCGCAACTGGGAGCAGATCAAGCGCGCCGAAAAATTAGCTGGCCCCGGTTCACCAGAGTCGCTGCTCGACACGATCCCGCGCAGCTTTCCAGCCCTAATGGAGGCAGCGAAACTCGGCTCCAAAGCCGCCAAGGTAGGCTTCGACTGGCCCGATGCCGAGGGTGTCTTCGCCAAACTCGAAGAAGAGATCGCCGAGCTACGCGAAGCGATTCTCGAGCGAGAGTCAGCACTCAACTCCGAAGAACGACTCGGCTGCCGAAGACTCCGTAGCCGAAGAACTCGGCGACCTGCTCTTCACCGTAGTGAACCTGTCGCGCCGCCTCGGCGTCGACCCGGAACTCGCCCTCCGGCACACAAACCAGAAATTCCGCCACCGCTTCTCTGCGATGGAAAAAGCAAGCGACCGTCCCCTCGAACAGCAATCGCCCGAGCAGCTCGAAGCTCTCTGGGACGAGGCGAAGGTAAGGAACTGTCCCAAAATTGAGACAGCGCTGCAGGTGGAGGCAGGGAATTGACCATACCCGCCCCCGAAATTCTGATTCGCAAGTGCAGTGGTTTCGGGGAGTATGACGCTTGTGTCCGCCTGCAGACAGAAATCTGGGGCTATGACGTCAGTGACACGATTCCCCTGCGCGAGTTCATCGTCATCGAGCACATCGGCGGCCAGATCATCGGCGCCTTCGACCTCGCGCGCTCAGTCGAGCCGGGTGGCGACGGCCCTTCGATGATTGGTTTTGCCATGGCGATGCCAGCCGTTCGCGACGGCAAAGCCTATTTGCACTCGCACATGCTGGCCGTCGAGCCGGAATACCGGAACGCGGGAATCGGGCGTAAGTTGAAGCTGACGCAGCGCGATGACGCTCTTGCCCGTGGCATCACGAAGATGGAATGGACCTTCGACCCGCTCGAGATCAAGAACGCCTATCTCAATATTGTTCGCCTCGGGGTCGTTGTTCACAGCTATACGCCGAACTTTTATGGTGTATTCTCTAGTCGGCTGCAAGCAGGGCTCCCAACCGACCGTCTGCATGCCGAATGGTTCATGGACTCGCCGCGGGTCCAAGCAACGCTCAACGGCGGCCCGGTGCTCTTGCCTGAGATCCAAGAGAAAATCGTCGTACCCGGGGCGATCCGGGAATGGAAGCAGTCTCCATCTGGCTTCACCCAGGCAGAGGCCACGCAGAACGAGGTCAGGACCCGTTTCCTCGACGCCTTTGCACGCGGCTTGACCGTAGTCGGATTCGAGAAGGGAAACACGAGGGACAAGCCGAGTGCCCCCGGAAGCAACGCCGAAGAAGACGGAGCCTATTTGTTAGCTGAAGGGGCAGCCGGAAGACTGGCAGTAGCGCGAACCAACTGTAACCTGACTTGCCTTTACGAAAACATCCGCGACCCGTGTAACAAGCAAGACATCTTATCCCTATGAAGATTGACGCCATTTATCTCCGCGAACTGCGCCTTCCGCTCGTCAAGCCTTTCGTTACCAGTTTCGGTGCAACGACCGATCGCCGCGTTCTGCTGGTCGAGATCAAAGGCGAAGGCCTGACCGGCTGGGGCGAATGCGTTGCCGCCGAGCATCCCTACTACAGCTACGAGACGATCGATACTTCCTGGTTGATGCTGTCGAGCGAACTGGCGCCTCGACTGCTTGCCGCCGATCTTCCCTACAGCGGCAAGTGTTCCAGCATCTTCAAGCAGGTGCGTGGTCATCGCATGGCCAAGGCCGCGCTGGAGAATGCGGTTTGGGACCTCGAAGCTCAAATGCGGGGAGTTCCTCTGGCCGAATTGCTGGGTGGAGATCGCGAAGTGATTAACTGCGGCGTTTCCATCGGCATACAACCATCGATCGAAGCGACACTTGAAGAAATTGAGAAGGAACTAGAGGCCGGCTATCAGCGAATCAAGCTCAAGTGCAAGCCGGGGTGGGACATCGAGCTTTTTGCCGCGGTTCGCAACCGCTGGCCGGAAATCCTGCTTAGCTGCGACGCCAACTCGGCCTATCGCATGAGGGACATGGATGCGATCGTCACCTGGGACCAGTTCGACCTGATGATGATTGAGCAGCCGCTCTGGGCCGACGACTTCTACTTCCACTCCATGCTGCAGCGCCGCCTGGAAACTCCCATCTGCCTCGACGAATCCATCCGCAATCGCCGTGACGCGCTCGCCGCCATCGACATGGAGTCCTGCCAGATCATCAACATCAAGGTTGGCCGGGTCGGCGGTTTCAGTGAGGCCATCGGCGTGCACAATGTGGCCCAGGAGCGCGGCATCCGCGTCTGGTGCGGAGGAATGCTCGAAACCGGTATCGGCCGGGCGCATAATATCGCCCTTTCGTCGCTGCCTAATTTCTCGCTGCCCGGCGACGTCTCCGCCTCGAAACGATATTGGAAGGAAGACATCATCGAACCGGCCGTCGAGGTATCGAAAGCGGGCCAGATCGTTGTCCCCGATACTCCCGGCCGCGGCTTTGAGGTGCGCACCGACCTGGTCGAGCGCCTCACCGTTCGCAAAGAAGAAGTCCGCGCCATGGAGCTGGTCTCCTAACCTCTGCCACCTTGGAACCCGACCTGGTACGAATTCGTATCAGTCAAAGAGAACAGACGCCCTGAGTCGGGCGTGCAGGATTTCGCTTGAGCAAAAAGTCGATTTTCATCGAAAGCGCCTGGAAACCCGGCAACGTAGCCCACCGACAGAAAGCTTCGGATTCTCATATCCCCGCCCAGCGCATCCTAACCTCAAATTCGGGTTTTAAGCACTACAAGGAGTAAGCAATGACCCCGCAAGAAAGCGAAATGTTGAACGACCTGGTCACCAAGATCAGGCAGACCCAGCTTCCCGAAAAAGACGAAGAAGCAGAACAGTTTCTGAAACAAAATCTCGCCACCTCCCCGGACGCGCAGTACATTCTCGCCCAGACCGTGCTGGTGCAGAACATCGCCCTCGAACAGGCCAAGGCGCAGATGCAGCAGCTTCAGGAACGTCTGCAGGAGGCCCAGGGCCAGCTTCAGCCGCCACCCCCGCCCCAGCAGCACACCAGCTTCCTGGGCAGCCTGCTTGGACGGCATGATGCACCTCCGCCTCCGCCACAAGGCTATTCGCCCCAGGGATTTCCGCCTCGTCCCGCCGCAGCGCCGCAATATTATCCGCCCCCTCCGGCCTACGCTCCTGACTATGCGGCAGCGCCTCCGCCGTCGGGCGGATCCAGCTTTCTGCGCTCGGCCGCAACCACAGCCGCCGGCGTTGCCGCCGGCGCCCTGGCCTTTGAAGGCGTCGAATCTCTGCTGCATGGCTTCGGCCATGGCGGGGGTGGATTTGGCGGAGGTTTTGGCGGAGGCGGCTTCGGTGATCGCCCAGCAGAAGAGACGGTCATTAACAACTACTACGACGACCCCAACCAAAATGCCGGTGGAGAATCCGAGCGCGGACGTGAGGCGTCCTTTGACGAACGAGGCGACCGCTTCGGCAACAATGACGGAGGAGCGCAGTTCAACGACGCCAGCTACGACCCTGGAGATTCACAGGACCTCAGCGGCCTTGACGACCAGAACAGCGGCGACTTCGATGATGGAGGCGGCTTCGACAGCGGCGACGACTCGAACGTCGTTTAGGGGCTACTTCTTCTCGCCGGCATCCTGCGCAACTTGCGCATCAACACTGTCGCTGGTGAGCAGGTGTATGGCGTCCTGGTAGCTCATATTAACCGGCACAGGCTGAAAGTCGGTCTGCGTCTCTGTCGTCTGAAAACTCAGCGGCTTGAGCATAAGCGCGATACCGGTCAGGTTGAGCCTCATCAAGGTCGCTTCCCAGTGCCGGTGTCCGACGTCTTTTTGCTCGATGGTGAGGCTGCCGCCTTTGTAGAGCTTGCCGAGAATCCCCCAGCCGAAGTTCACGTCGTCGATCAGGTGGGCGTCGAGTTTGACGATGCGCTCCTGGCCCTGGTCGATCCAGAGCTCACCTTCCATGCCGTGATACACCTCGGCCTCGCGGTCGGGAGGATGAAAATCGGGATTCGGCTTGAAAGAGAGCCGGTATGCCGGACCGTTCGGCCCCTGCCGTCATGCCGAGATAGGTGTAAATAAAGGCATCGGGGAGCAGACGAATCATCTCGTCAGCCCGGCCGCTGTCCTCCTGTTCGCGTTTGTGGCGATGCTCCTGGATCTCGGGATGCGCCAGCAGATTGCTGAGACGGTCGAGCTCCGCCTTGTTCTGCTCCGGCGTCAGGGGTTTGTCATTCCTGGCGATGAGCCGGGCGACATCGCCCTCCTTCGTGGGGACGATCTCTTTGGTCGTGATGCCCTTCTCATCCTGCTTGCGCAGCTTATAGCGCACCGGGTAGGGCGGGGCGGTGGTGTGCAGCTCGTTGTAGGAGGCATGGCGAACCAGCGTGACCGGATCGCTAGCGTAGTTCGCCGCCCCCTGGGGAAGAGCGCTTACCGGTGCCGGGCAGAGCATCACAACCGCACTCGCGAAAGTCACGGCGGAAATCAGCCGCTTGCTCTCGCAAAACTGAAAAATCCTCATACCACTCCAGACGAGACATTGGCGAGGAAGGTCGCGCACTTCCTCGTCCAACTTTCTTTTCATTGTAGTGGGAAAGCTCTCAATGCCGGCGACCGGATGTGCCTTCCCAGCTTGCGGTAGCCTGCGCTGGTTGCGTATAGTGCGGGCAGCGCTAAACCGTTTTCATAGATGCTGTATTTGAGCGGAACGAACATGGCGAGCGGCTTTTCTTCCACCCTGGCGACGAAGACCTGCCTCCAGGGGCCCGGATCGACGGAAGGGCCGTGTCGATCCAGTCTCGACCGGATGCACCAATTGTGAAAAGGTTATAAGCAGTTCAAACGATGTTGGGAGAGATCAGATGGCTGTGGTGGAGGGAACTGCCGCTTCGATTGGAAAATCGGTCGAAATCCGCGGTGAAGTGAAGGGCAGCGAGGACTTGATGATCGACGGCCGCGTCGAGGGAACCGTCACGTTGACGGACAGCAAGCTCACCATTGGGCCTTCTGCGCATGTGGATGCCGACGTTTCCGCGCGCGATGTCGTCATCCTGGGCGTTATCAACGGCAATGTCACCGCAACCGTTCGCGTGGAGCTTCGCAAGGGGGGAAATTTGACCGGGAATGTTCGTGCCGCCCGTCTTTCCATCGAAGAGGGAGCACTGCTTTCGGGCAAGGTAGAACTGACGCAAGGGGAAGCGGCGGGTCTGCGGCCCTCCACGCCGGGAACTCAGCCAGGCACCGCTTCATAGGGACTCCATTGGCCTTACATGCGCTGCGCAGTCTCTTTGGCAAGAGCCATACCGAACCCGCATCCACGCCGCGCGTGAGCCTGGTAGGACCTCGCATTCCTCGCCATTCGACCGGCTGGGCGGCGATGCTGAAGCACCTCAAGGAGCAGGAAGCGCTGCAACTGCTGGACATCGGCCCTACCTCGGCGTCGAATATCAATCTCATCACCGGGTTGGGACACAGCCTTTACATGTCCGATCTGGTCATCGAGGCCCACGATGCAGAGTGGAGCAGCCGGTTCGCTGAAGAGCAGCCGCCTGTCGAAGAATTCCTCGACCAATGTCTCAACTTTGGCGGGCGTCAGTTCGATGTCATCCTCCTCTGGGCCACACTCGACTATCTTCCCGAGGCGCTGGCCGGGCCGGTGATTGCCCGCCTGCATGCCAGCCTCAATCCCCAGGGCCGCATTCTTGCCTTCTTTCACACCAGGCTCGCCGACGATGTACGCATCTTTTATCGGCCCCACGTCACCGATACCGAGAACGTCGAGTTGCAAGAGGCGCGGAAGCTCCCACTCAGCCGGATCTACAACACGCGCAATATCGAACGGCTCTTTTCCGCCTACCAGGGTTGCAAGTTCTTTCTCGCCAAAGACAACATGGCTGAAGTGATCGTTACCCGTTGATTATCGGTCTACCGCTGCGCCCCTTACATCGTGCAAGTAGAGTGGCCGGGGACAGGTTCGTTGACTGCATCCGGATGAAGGGTCCTCTGCGGCGGCTTGGCTTGCGGCCACAGTTCCACCTGGCCCTGGGCCCGTCGGCGCGCAGATTCGCCAACGTCGCGGGTGAGTATGGCGTCAGTGAGGCGGCGCCCCAAACCATGCTTGCGCCTGACTTGCTCGACAAGTTCCTGGAGGCGCTTCTGATAGCCCGCGGTGACGAAGTCCCTGCCATCGAATCGAAATCGATAGAGCGATTCCAGAGCCGGAAAATGTTCGCGAATGAAGGCCATGTAGGTCTCGCGCGAACACGGCTTCAAAAACAACGGCTCGGCGGCGAAGAAGCTTGCGTCAACGCTCTTTGCCCGCCGGGCCATTGCATCGAGCGCTTGCAAGGTGTCGGTCAGTCCGGGAAGCAGCGGAGAACAGAGAATGCCGGCCCGCAAGCCAGCCTTCCGCAGCTTCGACACGGTTTTCAAACGCAGGTCGGGCCTCGGCGCGCGCGGCTCGAGAATCCTCGCCAGCGCGGCGTCGGGAGTCGTAATCGTGAGATGGACGACAAGTTCATTGTGCTCGGCGATCTTCTCTAACAAGTCAAGATCGCGGACGATCAGGCTGGATTTCGTAACAATGCCGATCCGCAGCCCGCGCCGTGTCGCAAACACCTCCAGCAAACTGCGCGTGATCTTCGCCTTTCTCTCGATTGGCTGGTAAGGGTCGGTCGCGGTGCCAATAGCTATCTCTTCGCCGGAACGAAGGTCGCGTAGCTCCTGCTGCAGCAGCCAGGCTGCATTCTGCTTGATAAAGATCTTCCTTTCGAAATCCTCAGGGTGGCGTAACTCCATGTATTCATGGGTGTAACGGGCATAGCAGTAGCAGCAGGCAAATTCGCAACCGCGATAAGGGTTGATGCTCTTTGCGAACCAAAGCCCGCGTCGGGAAATGGACTTATTGAGTAAGGAGCGGACGCTCAATGACCGAAATTCGACATCGTGACCGCGGCCAAGCTGGCTGCTGCTAAGTGCCAGCCGGGCGATTCCTTTGGGAGCCTCTGAGGTCTCGGAGGACAGGATCGGGAAGAGGGAAGCGCTTTCGATATTCGCCATTTGTTCGCCTCTGTGGATAAGTTAGCCCCCCATTTCTTCCCCGTCAAGAGCCTTTGCCGATTTAATTGTGGACGCGATACTGGCTGGCTACCGCGCAAGTCTGCGCGACGCAATCATGGATACTGGGAATGCATGGCGACCTCTCCCCGGCGGATTCTGCTCGCAACCATCGGTTCGCTTGGCGACCTGCACCCGATGCTGGCGCTTGCCCTTGGCCTGCGGGAGCGGGGCCATCACCCTGTCATCGCCAGTACCGAACTCTACCGCGCCAAGGTTGAAGGTCTGGGCCTCGAGTTTTGCCGCATCCGGCCGGATGTCGCGGCGCATGATCCGAAGCTCATGAGCGACCTGATGGATATGAAGCGGGGTCCGGAGGTGCTCCTGCGGCAACTCATCTTGCCCGCGCTTCCTGACACTTACGAAGATCTGTTGAAAGCCGCCGCTGGAGCGGACCTGCTCATTGCGGGTGAGATCGTCCTCGCCGCTCCGCTGGTCGCCGAAAAGCTCGGTCTGCCCTGGGTATCCGCGCTCCTGTCGCCGTTTTCGTTCTACTCCGCCTACGACCCGCCGGTATCGCCTTATGCCCCCTCGCTTGCTTTCCTGAGCGGGCTTGGCTGGCGGTTCAACAAGATCCTCATTGCGCTTGGCCGCCGAATGTTCCGGCATTGGTGGGAACCAGTGCACGAGCTCCGCCGCCAGAAGGACCTGAGCCCCGGCGGAGACCCGCTCTTTGAGGTCAAGTTCTCGGCTGACCTAATATTGGCGCTTTTCTCAGCGGAGATCGCTCCTCCGCAACCCGACTGGCCGCCTCATACGGTGCAACCGGGCTATCTTTTCTACGACCAGGACGAAGCGCGAACCGGGCTGCCGCCGGAGCTCGAAGCCTTTCTCCAAGCTGGAGAAGCGCCGATTGTCTTCACCCTCGGATCGAGTGCGGTCCATGATCCGCGCGGCTTTTTCGAGGAGAGCGCGAAGGCCGCCAATATCCTGAACCGGCGCGCCGTCTTCCTCTGCGCCCAGAGCACACCACCAGCAACGATCCCAGGCAAGACGATCGCCGTCCCCTACGCTCCATTCTCGGAGTTATTACTAAGGGCTGCGGTCATCGTTCATCAAGCCGGAAGCGGCACGACTGCCCAAGCCCTTCGCGCCGGCCGTCCTACACTTATCATGCCCTGCGCCTTCGACCAACCCGACAACGCGGATCGAGTGAAGAGAATCGGCACCGGACTGACCATCTCCAGAAATAGCTATAAAGCCCACTCCGCTGCGCGGATGCTTGCGAAGCTGCTCGACGATCCCAAGTACGCGGCAAATGCCGAACGAATCGGCCACCGGATCCGGGCCGAAGACGGCCTCGGCGGCGCTTGCGATGCCGTTGAGAAGCTCCTGGTGTAGCGGATACACGCGCCCGACGCGGACAGCACTATTCCTGCCGCAGGGCAATCATCGGATCGACCTTCGCGGAACGCCGCGCGGGCAGATACGACGCGAGCACGGCGACAGCCACCAGCGTCACTGCGACCGCGATCAGGCTTGCTGCGTCGACAGTTGCGACGCCGTACAGGGTGCTGCGCATGAAATGTCCCAACACGAACACGCCGATCAGTCCAGCCCCAAGGCCAATGAGCGTGAGCTTCATGCCATCCCGCAAGATCAACAGGACGACATCGCGACGCTGCGCGCCTAGCGCCATTCGCACGCCCATTTCGTGCGTTCGCTGAGCCACGGCGAAGGCCATCACCCCATAAATCCCAAGCGCAGCCAGCAGCAACGCCAGCCCTGCGAATCCGGCAAAGAGCACCATGCCGAAGCGGTCGCCGGTGAGTTGTGTATCAACCGTTTGTTGCATCGTTTCGATATGTGCCAGCGAGTAACCAGCACTCGACTGGGCAACGGCGTCAGCGATGTCTTTGGATATAAGACCGGGGTCGAGCGAGGTCCTAACGGCGAGACTCATAAAGGGCAGGGGAACCTGCGAGAAGGGCACCACGATCACGGGCATAACCTTGTCGGTCAGATGTGTGGCGTTGCTAATGTCGTGAAAGACCCCGACGATCTGATGTTCGATCGGCGGCCCCATTCTCTGCCCAGGCGTGATGTCGGGCAGAAGCAGACGTTGGTCGAGTGGATTCTGGCCCTTCAGATATCGTTCGACGAAGCTCTGGCTAACCATCAGAACCCGCGGACCGCCAGCATGATCGCCGTCATTCAAGAATCGCCCTTGAACAAGACGGACTCCAAAGGTGTCAAAGTAACTCGGCGTTGCGATCTGGAAGCCCGCAATCGGTCGATCGGCGTCCGCTACGGGGTGCCCGGCAATGCTAAATGGAAGAACGATGTTATCGTGCAACGGCATGCTGGCGGCCAGCGCCGCACTCTGGACGCCTGGCACCGCATCTACCTTCGTTAGCAACTGTCGCATGTCCGCACTGACTCGGTTACCGGTCGGGATCGTGCCGGTGGGGATTGCACTCTTCGGCACCTGCACTCTGCCTGTCAAGATGTGGTCGGTCCGGAAACCAAGATCGATTCGGGAGAGGTTCCAGAAACTGTGCAACGCCAAACCGGCTCCGGCGAGCAGCGTGATGGCCAGCGCGAACTCACCCATCACCAACAGCCGCTGCGTCTTCATGCGTCCGCGCCCGGTTATCGACCGCGAACCCTGCTTCAGCGTCTCGCTGAGGTTCAGCCGCGCGGCCTGCATTGCTGGCGCGCAGCCGGACAAGACCCCGGCCAGCACCGCCAGGGCCAGAGCAAAGCACAGCACCGGAATATTCATCCGCACTACCGCCTCGGAGCTTCCCAGGTTGGGCGCGATGGCCATGGTCAGCTTCATCAGCGCCCAGCCAAGCGCGATTCCAATTACTCCGCCCGAAATGGCCAGCGTCAAGCTCTCGGTCAGCAACTGGATAAAAACCTGCCGCCGGGTCGCACCGAGGGCCGAGCGGACGGCCAACTCCTGCTGCCTGGACGAACCTCTGGCCAGCAGCAGGTTTGCCAGGTTGGCGCAGGCGATGAGCAAGACGAAGCCGACCGCTGCCAGCATCATCCACAGATTGCGCTGCAACTTCTTGTCCATCCAATCGTTGCGCAGCGGTTCCACGCTGATTGTCCAGGATTGTTTGGATGAATTGCCGGGACGCGTCGCCGCCAGACGCTGGTTGATGAGGGAGATGTCGGCTTGCGCCTGCGCGATCGTTGCGCCAGGCTGCAGACGGCCGATCATCGTTCCCCAGTCTGGGGTATGGATGCCGGGCGTCACTACCAATGGCACATAGAACGTCACCCCGGTGCGGTCTGCCGGGCCGGCCTGCTCGACTCCCACTACGGTATACGGTTGATCGTTGATCGAGATCGACTTGCCGACGATATGGAGATCGCTGTGGAAGTGCTCCTGCCAAAGCAGGTGAGTGAGCTCCACCACATGGTCTTTGCCGGGCGTGCCATCGTCCTGCCGCAGCCCGCGGCCGAGGAACATCGAGCCGACAGGCGCCATGCAGTTAAAGCTGGTCACCGGAAGGCCGCCGGATTCATCTTCTGAATGATCGGGATTGGTCAGGTGATGCACCGACCAGGATGAGAAATCCAGGCACTGAAGTGCCTTGCTCTGGGTGCGAAACTGAGCATAATCGTCGGCGCGCGTTGGGCTGCGCTCACCTTTGACCATCGTCCAGACCACGACGAGTTGATTCGCGTTGGGATACGGCAGGGGCGCGAGAAACGTGGCCCAGATGATGCTGAACATGGCCACGTTTGGCCCGATGCCGAGTGCCAGCGCCAGGACGGCGACTGCGGTAAAGCCCTTATTGCGCGCGAGCATCCGCAAGCCATAGCGAAAGTCACGCCACAACGCGCTCATAAGCTTCTCCCATCATTCTCAGCAGTGCAGCTGTCGGTTCAAGTTCGTCATCACTGAACATGCTTCAACCAGACGGAAGTGGAACGCATTTCGTTCGTGCCACTGACAGACAAAGTTCCCCGCAGCATCTCGTCTTCCAACCTAAGGTTGTAAAGAAATCTGCGTTTCCCGATATCCAATTCAAAGCTTACGGAATTGTCAGCGACCAAACCGTGGATGATCGGATATCGCTGTGTCGAATTCAGTCCGCCAATCCCGGTCAGCTCTCCGCTGTCCTGCTTGAAAATGAACCATTCCGGAGCATTGGCACCTTCTTCCGCCGCTCCGAATGACAGCGACCATCTTCCTGAGAGGTTTGAAGCGGCAGCGGTCGAACTCCGGGGGGAGGCGTAAGAAGAGGTCGCGCTTGGTTCTGCTTCTCGGATTGGCTCCGACTGGCCTTGTGCCAATGACGAGGACGATAGAAGCGGCAACGCTAGGTTGGGCTTACCAGCGTCTGGATTTTGTTCCTGGGTTCGGCTGGCTGGAGTGATCTTAGTCGCCGCGCGAAGGCTCGTCCCGGACGAGAGCACCGCAGCAGACGAGGGGCTGGCCTCTGATTGACGCGTATCGGATGATGCTTGTGTCGGTGCATATGAGCCACCTTTGTTGTCAACCGAATCTGGCGATATGGGTTGATTGAGACGTTCGATGACGGATTGGATGGGAGAGATGGGGCCGTGCTGGGGTTCTGAGAAGTACGGAGCTGGTCGGCCAATTACAAACGTGAATGTAGCAAATGCCGTGACACCGAGAACGCTCGCACTCGCCATTGCTCCACGTTGAAGTGGTTCCTGCTGAAGTGTTTGGAATGAAGGAACTCGGTCTGATCGGGCCGGGAGCGGGGCAGCCGTCGCGACTTCTGAATACGAGTTTCTATATGCCAGTGGCAGAGCCCGAGCAATATCCGTGATCAGGTCCAGACTAAGACGCAATCGACCAAGGAAACCCTTTTCATCGCGCAGCCGATCGCGATAAAGCTGAAGCGCTTCGTCTTGATATTGTTTACGAAAAGCTGATGGGAATAAGCGAAGTAGGTAGGCGTACATCTTTTCAGACATAGTCCCCCCTTAAGATTTTCTTGGCCCGCGCCACGCGGAGCAGGTCCGCGAGTCTCTCGGCTTCAGAGCGTGCCAACTTTCGCCCTGCGCTCGCCAATCGGTAATACCGTCGCCGCTCGTCAATCGCCGCAGGGCCATCGACTCGATCCACTTCCTCAATCAGACCGTCTTCCAGCAACGCCTGGATTGAGCTGTAGAGAGTCCCGGGCCCGAGCCGCATTCGGCCGTTCGTCTGCTGCTCCACCTGCCGCATGATTCCGTAGCCATGAAGGTCATCATCTGCGAGGGAAAGCAAAATCTGAAAGGCAGCCGAGGGTAAGGGGTCAAGTCTTCGTTTGGGCATGGCACAGTCGATGATCGATATAACGAACATCGTTATATTAGGAGGCCATGTGAGATGTCAAGCGCACTTCAATGCTCGACCGGCTCAAGTACGGCTACCGCTGCTCGAGCACCAACGGCACTCCACCCTTCGGGCGCAGGCTGATCATGGGGCTCATTGGCAGATTCTCCGGAGAACCTGCCGCCGGACGCACCCGCCAGCTGCGGAAGATCGTCGCCAGCGAGAAGACTCCTTCCATCCACGCCAGACCTTCGCCTATGCACTGGCGCGAGCCTGCGCCGAAGGGGTAGTAAGCAAATCTCGGCCGCGCCGTTTTGCCATTTGACGACTTTCCATCCTCAGCGAAGCGGAGCGGATCGAACTTCTCCGGCTCGGGCCAGAAGCGAGGGTCGCGATGCACGACGATCTGCGAGGCGACCATGATGGAGCCGGGCGAAATGCGGAAGCCACGAAAATCGTAGCCTTCGGGTCCACAAGTCCGCCCAATCACCCAAACCGGGGGAAACATTCGCAACGCCTCGGCAAAGACCATGTAGGCGTACTTCAGGTTCGGGAAGTCTTCGGCTTGCGGAGGCCGGTTGCCGAGTACGCGAACTGCCTCCTCATGCAAGTGCTCTTGCACGTCCGGGTTCCTGGCTAGCATCCACAGCGCGAAGCTAAGGCCGTTGCAAGTGGTCTCATGGCCGGCCAGCATCACCGTCATGCATTCGTCTCGAAGTTGTTTGTCGGTCATGCCGGTCGCCGGGCCATGAGCCGCGTCTCCGGGGTTGTCTTCGACATCAGTCGCTTCGAGCAGCATCGACAATAAGTCGCCGCGGTCGCCGGGAGACTTTCGCCGTTCGGCGATGATTCCATAAATGATGGCGTCGAGATCGATACCGCCTTTGCGGATTTTCGGCATGGGTCCGAAAGGCAGCTTCTCAATGTATCTCGACAACGGAAGAAAAGTCAGCGGCAGAAATCCCATGAAGGCATCGACGGCGTCGCCGATCTTCTTCGCCTCCGAGCTGGCGTCGGTGTCGAAAAGGCACTTGGTCACGATGCGCAAGGCAAGCATCATCATATCCGGATAGGCATCGAGAGGCCCTGGACGCCATTGCTCGATCATTTCTGCGGAGTATTTCGCAATGACATCGCCGTAGGCGGCGATGCGGTGACGATGAAAGGCCGGCGCGGCCATCCGCCTCTGCCGCATGTGCAGCGGCTCCTCGCTGGTCAATAGACCATTGCCCAGGATGAACCGCGACCGCTGCATGACCATGTGGCGATGGTTGCGCGGCTCGTTGTTGAGCAGCAGCTCCTGGATCAGATCGGGGTGATTGAGCTGGTAAATCTTGCGGTTGATCGCGCGGTAATGCACGAGGTCGCCATAGCGCCGGGCATTTTCCCGCAGCATGTTGATCGTGCCACCGCGAAAGAGCCTGCCACTGAGCAGGCGAGGGAGAAATGGGGGGCCGGCCGGCTGGTCGGTTCCGGGCCTGAGACGTATGTCTGGTTCGATAATCACTCCCTCAGTGTATGCGGGGTGACTTTGGACGCATTGATGAGGTAAATAGGAGTTACGTCTGCGTTCCGCGCAACATCTATCAAGAAATACGGTTCTATCAGGACGACAGGAGTTCTGCGCGATGCTGCATCGCCATCGGATCGTTCTTTATCTGTTGCTCGCCGCACCCCTGGTCACGCCGGCGCAGACAGCCGTGAAGAAGGCGCCGCATACCGCCTCATCAGCGGAATCCCCGCTTACCGAGCGGGAAAGAGCCGCCCAGCTGCTCAATCGCTTCACCTTCGGTCCGCGGCCCGCCGACATTGATGCGGCGTTGAAAGAGGGTACGCAGAACTGGTTTGAACAGCAGCTCGATCCCAGCTCGATTCCCGATCCCATCCTCGACAAGCGCCTGCAGGACTACCCCGCGCTCGCTCTTACCCCGGCGCTCACCGTCTCCAACTTCCCCACGAATCAAATCCTGCGACAGATATCCCAGGGCAAGCTGCCCCAGCCGAAAGACCCGGCTACCCTGAGTGTCTACCAGGTACTCGAGGCGAAATACACGCGACAGCAGGAGTTGAAAAAGGACGAGCAGACCAGCAAGCTCACTCCCGAACAAATGGAAGCTCAGAAGGCCGACCAGAAGAAACGGGACCAGGCAACCGCGCTCCCCGTCGCAGAGCAGATGCTCGGCATTCCCAAGGCGCAGCGCATGGCCGCCATCCTTCAGCTTCCGCTCGAGCAGCGAATGGCGCTCGCCTCAAGCACTCCCGAAGCGCAGAAGAAGATGCTGCTGGCCGACTTCTCCCCGCGCGAACGCGAAATCTTCAGCGCGATGGGTGGAGGGCCAGACGCCGCGCACATTGTCGATGAAGAGTTCATGCAGGCGAAGATCGTGCGCGCCATCCTGAGCGAGCGCCAGCTTCAGGAGGTGATGACCGATTTCTGGTTCAACCACTTCAATGTCTTCTTGTATAAGGAGACCGACCAGATTTATGCCCCGTCGTACGAGCGCGATGCAATAAGGCCGCATGCGCTGGGCAAGTTCCGCGATCTGCTGCTGGCGACCGCGCAACACCCTGCGATGCTCGTCTATCTCGACAACTGGCAGAGCATTGGGCCTGACTCCCAGGTAGCGGAGAGGGCCAGGAACAGCCAGAAGCACGCCGACCGCGGCCTCAACGAGAACTACGGCAGGGAAGTGATGGAGTTGCACACGGTCGGCGTCAATGGAGGCTATACCCAGGCCGACGTTACGAGCCTTGCCAAGATCCTGACTGGATGGACCATCGATCATCCCGAGTACGGCGGTGGGCCGGAGTTCGACCCGAACAAGCATGAGCCCGGATCAAAGATGTGGTTCGGCCAGAAGATCAAGGAAGACGGCTTCAAAGAAGGCCAGGATGCTCTGACCTGGCTTGCGGCTCAACCTCAGACCGCGCATTTCATCAGTTACAAGCTGGCGCAGCGCTTTGTGTCGGATGACCCTCCGCCCGCGCTTGTCGACCGCATGGCCCAGACCTTCCTTGCGAGCGATGGCGACATCAAAGATGTCTTGCGCACGATGGAGCGTTCGCCGGAGTTCTGGTCGCGAAAATATTACCGCACCAAGGTGAAGACGCCGCTGGAGTTCGTCGCCTCGGCTTTTCGAGCCACTGCGACCAACCCTACCAATGCCGCTGCGATTGTGTACACGCTCAAGACCATGGGCGAACCGCTCTATCAGATGCAGCCGCCTACCGGTTATCCCATGACCGCCGACCACTGGATGAACTCGGCCGCCATTGTCGACCGGCTCAACTTCTCAGTGGCCCTCACCGGAGGCAAAGTTGGAGGCATCCCCTTTGACGCGCCGAAGCTCCTCGCCTCCGGTTTGCTCGAGCGCCAGCCCGAAGCGCCCGGAAGCGCTATGCGCCGCATTTCGGCAAGTCAAGTAACTTCGACGAATAGGGAAAACCAGGGCGGTCGCGAAGAGGCACTCTTCCTGATGGAGCAGCTCATTGTCGCCGGAGCGGTCTCACCCAAGACCAACGAAGTCATCCTCAAGCAGGTCGTCGACTCAGAGGCAGCAACCACTACAACCGACCCGGCCCAGCCCCTCGACACCATGGCCGCTCTGATTCTGGGTTCACCGGAATTTCAGTTGCGGTAACCCGCCGTTCCTCAGGTCGCGATGCCAAAAGGCAGGTAAAGGCACCGACGCGGTGAGGCTATCTGTCGATCGGTCAGGCCGCGCTAGAGTTCCTGACTACCAAAGTCCATCCTGCGAATGAGCCCATCCTCGATGAGATACGAATGTTCTACATTTTCATCGACGGCAACGCTCCCATCCAGACGACGGACTATCAGGTGGACCCTCACCGTGGTGGATATGTCGTCTGAGCGAAAGTCGATCGGCTCGGCATACGGATCGATCAAAGTCCACTGCCGCGTCCAGTACTCGCGCAGGCGGTCATGGCCATGGACGCGCCCCCCCTCTATCCCATCCGGCCAATCGACATCCGGATGCATGAGGGCAAGCAAACTATCGATCGCTCGCGCGTTGAAGTTGGCATAGGCAGCAATCAGTAAATTGCACTCGTTCTGGCTGACCACTCCCGAACCGCGGTGGTCATGATAAGAACGGCGAATTCCTTCGGCATTTTCCATTAACCCGTCTGCGCTATGAAGCTCGCTCCGCTCCTCGCCAAGATTTCTTACATACCGTTCCCGCCGTGCGCTCACAGCAGTGTCCTAAATCAGGACACTACCCGGCCTTCATGGTGTGCTAATTCGGAGAGACTTCTGCATAAGAGGGGGTTGAGCGCTACTCACCGCCAATATCCATCCTCCGAATGAGGCCATCCTCGACGAAGTAAGCATGCTCGACCATCTGATCGACGAGCACTTCGCCTTCCAGATTTCGAACAACCTGATGGACCGTCACGGTAGTCCTGCCCGGCCCCGCCGCCTTGAAGCTGATCGGTTCCACGCAAGGGTCAACCATACTCCACTGTCGAGTCCAGTACTCGCGTACGCCCTGGTGACCGTGGACCCGCCCGCCTTCCATCCCGTTCGGCCAATCCACGTCCGCGTGCATGCTTTCGAGCACGGCGTCGAGCTTACGCGCATTAAAGTTCGCGTAGGCAGAAGTAAGCAATTCACGATCACTTTGCATCGACAATCCTGACCTCACCCGTCGCCAGTCAAAAAAGCTGTCCCTGCATAGTTGTGATGCAGGACTGGGTAGAGCCGCCGTAATGGAAACTATGGGTTTTTTGCTCGAATCGAGCGCGGGTTAGACAACCAAGGGAATATTTGCAACACCTGCAGTGCCAAATGCCAGCCGGTAGCGTTCGATCTCGCTGGGGATGCCCGTTGCTTTGGCGTAATTGTCAGATAGCTTTACTGCTGGTTTTCCATCCGCTGATGTTAGTTTACACACCAGGCTGATGGGATCGAACTGCACCCCGTTGCCGGGGTCGCACCCGCGAAAGTCGTTAGTGAGCAAGGTACCCCATCCGGAGCTGAATCGGATCCGCCGTTCCTGCACCCACTTGCGCGGATCATGGAACTCTGCCGCAGAGACAAAATCTTCCGGCCGCGCCTGGCCCACAATCGTCCCGGCAAAATATGCATGAAGGCTCAGAATCAAATCCACATCGAGGGCATCGGAGGCGATCAGGAGCTTGCCGCGAGGGTCACGGCCTCGCTCTTTCAGCCATGCGATATATTCGTCTCCGGCGAGGAAGGGGTCCTTGCTGTCGATTCTCACTCCGGTCCAATCGGCCGTCCAATCGGGCGCCGAACGCAGGAACTGCGTGGTCCCAAAGGTATCTGGAAGCATAATCAGCAACTCACCCTGATACGTCCGCTGCCACAGTTCCAGCACGCGATATTGCGCCGTCAGCAGCGCATCATCGTCCTCGGCCATCGCCGCGAGCGCCATTGGAAGTTCGTGAGCATTGGTGCCGATCGCCTCCATGTCATGCTTGTAGGCGAGATAGGTGTTGGAGGTTCCGAGGAAGCCTCCGCCGAGCTCGCCGCGCGCCACGTTGATCGCGTATTCCTGCCACAGAAAGCTGTGCCGCCGGCGGGTGCCAAAATCCGCGACCCTAAGCCCTGGAACGTCGCGCATCCGCTCGAGCTTTTCCCACAGCTTGGTCTTCGCTCGCGCGTAAAACATGTCCAGGCTGATCTCGCTCATCCCTCCAAGGCTGGCTCGCGTCTTCAGTTCATTGAGGATCGAGAGCGCATAGAGCTCCCACATTGTGGTCGAAGTCCACGGCCCATCGAACTCAAGGCGGAACTGCCCGTCCTCGACCGAGAGCCTGTAATCGGACAAGCGGAAATCGCGTTCAAGCCAATCCAGAAAGGCAGGCTCAAAGATCCCCTTGCGCCCGTAGAAGGTATTGCCTGCCAGCCAGATGATCTCCGATTTGCGAAATCGGAGCCCGCGCGCGTGGTCCAACTGAAGAATCAGCTCCTCGCGAGGGAAGAGCTCGGCAAGCCGGATAACGTCGGTCCGGTTCATCACTTCAAACGAGGCGTGCGTCTTCGGAAAGTGTTTCCAGATGAACTGCAGCATCAGCAGCTTGTAAAAATCGGTGTCGAGCAGCGAGCGCGTCACCGGATCAAGGTTCCAGTTATGGTTATGCGCACGCTCGGCGAAGTTGACAATCACTCGGCGAAGTCTCCTGCCTTCCTGGTGCTATTCAGGGATTGCCCAAATGTCCGGAACGATTCTTTTGGAATCGAACTCATTTGGAAGAAGACTCGCAGGAGCCAGCCAGCTTCTGGTTGAGCAGCCGAGGCATATAAAACTCAAAGAACTTGTCCGAGTCGGAACGCAGGCAGACGAAAGTATTCGGTTCGCCATTCACCTCGCGAGTAAAGCCCTTCGCGTCGACCTCAAGCCTCATCGGCGTCGTCGGGCATTGCGATGGATCGATCGCATAAGCGGCAGCCACAGCATCGAACATCGTCGGGGTTATCTGCTGCGTGCCGTGTGCCCATTGCTGGTAGAGCAGCGTCAGCGCATCGGTCAGATTCGTGCTCCTGGTGAAGAGCAGCTCTCGCTTCACCTCGTCGAGCTTGAGCTGCGTGGAATCGAGGGGCATTACGTAAAGCGGAACCCCCGACATAAATACTGTCTGGGCGGCCGGGATATCCATCGCGATGTTGTACTCGGCATTCGGCCCGTGGTCGGGCGCATATCCAATATCTCCGTAGCCGCGCCGGACCGACCCACCCATAATCACAATCCGCTTCAATTTCTTGAATGTCGCCGGGTCCTTCGCGAGCGCGGCGCCGAGATTCGTCTCCGGCGCGATGCCGATCAGGGTAATCTCGCCGGGATGCTGCTTGATCTGGTCAAGCAGGAAATCGACCGCACCTTCATGCGGCTTTGCCGGCTGACGTTCGGCCCAGGCCGCCTGCCAGAATCCACTTTGTCCGGGACCATGTTTCTCGATGCCGACCGCCACCGGAATATCGGTGCGGCCGGTCTCACAGAGAAGCCGGTCGAGCATTCGGGCGCGAAGCTCGGTATCTCCCCATGCGGAGGTGATCCCGAGTATCTTGAGTTCCGGACTGGAAAGCGCCAGTCCAACCGCGAGAACGTCATCTATATCGTCACCGATGTCGGTGTCGATGATGACGAGTTCTGGTTTCTGAGAGGTAGGTTCGGGCGTCAAGCCTGTGTTGTTCTGTGCTCGGGCTATGCAACCGAGCATGGCAACGGCGATCACTGAAGCAGTCAACCGTAACATTCTCATCCTTCCCGCACCGCCAGCAGAACCCGTAAATCCCTCAAATTATTTCCCGTAGGCCCAGTCACGATCGTGTCTCCCAATGCCGTAAATAGTGAACAGCTATCGAATTTAGCGAGCGTCTCTTCCGGATCGAAATGGTAAGCGCGCGCCCTGGCGATCGTAGTAGTGTCGGCGATGGCTCCGGCCGCCGGGCTGTCGCCATCGATCCCATCGGACCCAGCGCTGAGCAGCGCTAAGTTTTCGCCTTCGAACTCCGCCAGATCCAGTGCCGCTGTGAGTGCCAACTGTTGATTCCGCCCGCCGCAGCCGTGGTCGGGACCGAGTCGCACTGTCACCTCGCCGCTCGAGAGCAGGCACAGTCGCGGGTGTTCCCCGCGAAGCGCATGAAAGCGTTCCAGCAGATATCTGGCGGCCCTCTCATAATCCCAGTCATCGCAGCTGTTATCGATGACCACCTTGAAGTCCAGGGCCTCGGCGCGCTCCCGCGCCGCGTTCACAAAATCCTGGTTCGAGAGCAAGGTATCAAAGCGCGATTGCCCAAATGCCGCTGCAGAATTAGAAGCAGCTTTTTCCTTATTCCGCGACAGACGGGCCTTCAGGCCGGAATTTGACCGGCCAGCGGGCCGCAGCTCGTTGATCGGCAGCTTGCTGGTTGCCGCGTCCATGCCGAGCCCTAAGAAATACTCCCGCACCTTGAAGGGAAACATCTCGAGCAGCCGGTAGCGCGCCAGGATTTCGGCACACTCCGCCGGCGTGGACTCATCCTGCAGCGTCGGCGAAGACGCCACCGCAACGCGGTCTTTTAACGGGACATCGGCAAGCAGCAGGGTCAGCTTTTCGGCTGTCGGCGCGGCCAGTGCCAAGCGGCCGCCTTTCACCGAAGAAAAGTATTTGCGGACCGTGTTGATCTCGGTGATCGTCGCACCCGACGCCACCAGCGCCTCGTGAAAGCCGATCGTGTCCTCAAGCGAGAGGTCCTTGTTGAGCGGCAGCTCATGCATTGCCGACCCTCCGCCGCTGATCAAAAAGAAGATGAAGGTGTCTTCGCGGGCCGCTTTCAATAGACTCAGGGTCGCCTTCGCCGCAGCGAACGAGTCTTTGTTCGGCAACGGATGGCCGCCGGCGAAGTAACGAATCTGCCGGGTATGCTCCTTAGGGATCTTTGGCGCCGAACAGACCCCGTGCACGTTCAGCTTCTGCGGAAGCCGCTGCAGCAGCGCGTCAGTCATGGTGAGCGCTGCCTTGCCAAAGGCAATCACCAGCACCTTCTTGAACCGGTCGAGGTCGACCACATCCGGTTTCAACACCGGCGATGGATGCAGCAGCAGCTTGTGCTCTTCAAAGTGCAGATGCCGGTCAAAGGCCGCCGGAACGTTACATTCCTCGAGCGCGGTCGTGAAGATATCGAGCGCTACTTCGGGAAGTGGCTTAGCCAAATCGAACCATCCTGGGGACCGATCGCGTCAATTGATTCAGCTACAAAGGTCATTCAACCGCCAAAGGAGCAAAGTGCGCGGCGACCCAATTCTTGATGGCGGCCTGCAGCTCGTCCAGCTTGCCGGCGAAGAAATGGTCCGCGTCCGCTATCCAGACTAACTCAGCCGAAGCGGGCGCAGCGCTCACCACTGCCTCAACCTGGGGCATAGGGCCATATTGATCGCGGTCGCCGCTTACAAAGAGCTTGGGAGCATTGCAGCCGGATAAGAACTCGTAATGATAATCGCGCCCCTCGGCGTGAACCGGCACACCCAACGCAATCAACCCTTTGACGCGCTCGTCGCCGCAACAGGCTCGCAGCCCGACGTTCGCCCCGAAGGAAAATCCGGCAAACAGGATCGGCAGGCGAAACTCCCGATCGAGCCAATCCAGTGCTGAACGAACATCATCGCGCTCCCCGCGCCCGTAGTCGTGTTCGCCCCCGCTCAATCCCGTCCCGCGAAAATTGAAGCGCAGCACGGGAAACCCAAACGATCCCAGCGCCTTCATTGCGTGGTAGACGACTTTGTTGTGCATCGTGCCGCCGCCAAGCGGATGCGGATGGCAAATCAATGCCGCAAACTGAGCGCCGGGCCGGCCCGCATTCAGCAGCGCCTCAAGCGGGCCGGCAGGACCGCGCAGGTTGTCGATATTGCGAATAGATGGTGTGGTTGCAGGCGGTTGCGGAGTGGCGGGATCGATCGGATTCATGCGTCTGCTTCCATTGTAGCGGCGACTGCGATGTATTCTGTCTCTCAATGAGTCTCGATCCAGTCCACCTCACCCGCAGCCTGATCGACATCGAATCGACCACCTACAACGAGGGCGCGGTCGGACTGTGGCTCGAAGGTTATCTGCAGGGTCTGGGTTTTACCGTCGAGCGCACGCCCGTTCCGCAACCCCACGACAGCCCTTACAGCGGAGAACGATTCAATCTCTACGCCTCGATCGACGGTGCTCGGCCCGACCTGGTCTTTTCGACTCACATGGACACCGTGCCGCCGTTCCTCGCCAGCAGCGAAGATAGCGAGTTCATCTACGGCCGCGGCAGTTGCGATGCCAAGGGCATCATCGCCGCACAGATCGCCGCCGCCGTGGGCCTGCGGAAACAGGGCGCAAAGATCGGCCTGCTCTTCGTGGTCGGCGAAGAGCGCGACTCCGCCGGCGCGCGCCTTGCGAATGATAACCCAAGAGGCAGCCGCTTCCTCATCAACGGCGAGCCGACGGACAATCGTCTCGCACTCGCATCCAAGGGCGCTCTGCGAGCGACCTTCCGCGCCACCGGCAGGATGGGCCACTCCGCTTATCCCGAGCTCGGCGACAGCGCTATTCACAAGCTCATTCACGCACTTGAGAAGGTCCTCGCGCTCAAACTTCCGTTCGTCGAAGACGTCGGCCCCGGAACCCTGAACATCGGCATCATCCACGGCGGCCACGCGCCCAACGTCATCGCCGATACCGCCGAAGCGCATGCGCTGGTGCGGCTGGTTGGGCCTTCTGAGGAAGTCCGGGCGGCGATCGAAGACGCCGTTGCAGGCCTGGCAACCGTTGACTTCACCCTGGAGATTCCCTTTGTACGCATGAGGAAGATCGAGGGACTTGAGACGATGGTCGCGGCGTTCACGACTGACATTCCCGCGCTGACCAACTGGGGGGAACCGCTCCTGCTCGGCCCCGGTTCCATTCACGTTGCTCACACGCCGCACGAGCGGCTGGCTAAGAAAGAACTCCTCGCAGCGATTGAACTCTACAAGACGGTGGCGCTCCGTCTGCTGCAATGAGGCTGCGCCACCTTCGCACGCGCATACAACCCTCGCTGAAGGCGGCACTGGCCGGTTGGGCGGCGGCGATGGTGGTCACCTTGCCGATGCAGGTCGTGAAGATCGTGGCCAACAGCTTTGGCGGTCCCGCGACTCTTCTGCTGTCCCTCGCCGAAGGCGCGGTGGTCTGGGGCCTGTGGGGTCTTGCAATCGCCGCGGGAGTGTGGCTCTTCGGTTTCCTCCCGATCATTCTGCTGGTGCCTGAGAGCTGGCTGCTCGGCCATCTTCGCACCTCACTCATCCTCGCAGCGGTCTTTGGCTGGACGGTCGTTCTCGTTGAGTTTAAGGTCTGGAAGCTGCTGGTGCCGAATCACCATTTGGGTGTCAGAATCTTCACGCTCTACTCGCTGTTGTTCGTTGTTTACGCGACCGCGTCGGCCTCGGTCTATCTCCATCGAATCGCGGTGGAGAAAAGGAATTCATAATCGGCCGGCAGAATTCCCGGTCGCCGCTCGAGTACTTCGCAACGATGAACTCGGGCCAATCGCCGGCCACGGCGTAAACTTAAGAGGATGAGCACCGAGTCTGTCATTCAACCCGTCGCCGCCGAAGCCACCAATTCGCTCAGAAATGCATCTTCCGCCTACCTTCGCTCGGCAATGCATCAGCCCGTGCAATGGAACGAGTGGAGTGAAGAAGCCTTCGCGAAAGCTGCTGCCGAAGACAAGCCGATCCTGCTCGACATCGGGGCGGTATGGTGCCATTGGTGCCACGTGATGGACCGCGAGTCTTACGAAGATCCCGCGCTCGCTGAGGTTGTTAACGGCAACTTTATCGCTATCAAGGTCGATCGAGACGAGCGCCCCGACGTCGACAGCCGCTACCAGGCCGCAGTGCAATCGATTGCCGGCCAGGGAGGCTGGCCGCTAACCGCCGTCCTCACCCCCGACGGCAAGCCATTTTTTGGGGGCACCTATTTCCCGCCTGAGGAGCGCTATGGCCGTCCCAGCTTCGCGCGTGTTCTTCGCACCATGGCCGATGTGTGGAAGACCAAGCGGGACGAGGTCACCGAGACAGCCGGCAGCGTCATGGCGGCCATTGAACATGGCGAGACCTTCGCGGGCCGCTCCGGCCAACTCAGCATCGGCCTCGTCGACAAGCTCGTTCAGCATGCGGTCTCGCAATTCGATCCCCACCACGGCGGCTTTGGCTCGCAGCCTAAATTTCCTCACCCCTCGGCGATCGACCTGCTGATCGATACCGCCGTCCGCACCGGCGATGAAGCGGCGAAGAAGACAGCCGTAGTCACACTTGAAAAGATGGCCCACGGAGGCGTCTACGATCAGCTCGCCGGCGGATTTCATCGCTACTCCGTCGATGAACGCTGGGTGGTGCCGCACTTCGAAAAGATGCTCTACGACAACGCCGGCCTGCTCAAGAACTACGCTCACGCTTACCAGAGTTGGGTCGATCCCGAGTTCGCCCGCGTCGCCAAAGACATCATGCGCTGGATGGACGCGGAACTCACCGACAGGGAACGCGGAGGCTTCTACGCTTCGCAGGATGCCGACATCAACCTCGACGACGATGGCGATTATTTCACCTGGACCCGCGCCGAAGCTGCAGCCGTGCTCACTAGCGAAGAGTTGCGCGTGGCCGAGCTCTATTACGACATCGGTCCGGTCGGCGACATGCACCACAATCCGCAAAAGAACGTGTTGCACGTGAAGTATGCGCTTAAAGAGGCTGCCGATCGGCTCCAAGTGGACGTTGCCGAACTCGACGCGCTAGTCGTTGCGGCAAAAGCGAAACTCTACGCCGCCCGAATGAAGCACACCGCGCCCTTCATCGACAGGACTGTCTACACCTCGTGGAATGCCATGGCGGTCTCGGCCTACCTGCATGCGGGCCGGGTGCTCAATATCGCCGCGCCCGTCGAGTTTGCGCTGAAGACGCTCGACCGCATCCTCGCTGAAGGCTGGAGCAGGTCAGCGGGACTTGCCCACGTCATCTGCTATGCCGATGGAGTGGCAGGGAAGCAGCCGATCGCCGGAGTCCTCGATGACTACGCCTTCACCATCGAAGCCTGCATCGACGCCTGGGAAACGACCGGAGAGCTGCGCTATTACCAGGCCGCTGCAGCGATCGGCGACGCTATGGTCGCGCGCTTCTACGACTCCGTGGGAGGAGCCTTCTTCGACGCCGAAGTGCCAGCGGACGGCAAGGTCCTCGGAGCGCTCTCCGCTCGCCGCAAGCCGCTGCAAGACACGCCAACCCCCGCCGGCAATCCTGCGGCGGCGATCGCGCTACTGCGTCTCGAACACCTGAGCGGACGCACGGACTTCCGCGAAAAAGCCGAAGACACGCTTGAGAACTTCGCCGGAATCGTCGAACACTTCGGCCTTTATGCCGGCACCTACGGTCTTGCCCTCGAACAGTATCTTCTGCCGCCCACCCAGGTCGTGGTTATCGGGCAAGACCCCGATAGCGCCCTCGCGCTGGAAGCGACCGCAACCGCAGGCTATGCGGTGAACAAAACCGTCATCCGGCTCAAGCCGGACCAAGTCAATGCCGAGAATCTGCCGCCAGTCCTCGCCGAAACGCTGCCTGCGCTGCCCGGAATCCACAGCGACGTACCGGCTCTCGCTGTCGTTTGCCGGAACAACGCCTGTCAACCGCCGACCACCGACAGTCAGCAGCTACTCGATGCCCTCGCCGGGTAGTTAAAACGGACGCGTGCGGAACGGAGTGTCGCATCCTAAGGTCAGGTCGCCTCCTCTAACCGTTAGTAGTCCCAAATATTCGCAAGCCACATTGTGGAGTCAGGATCAGCCCAAGAAGTGCCGACCGAGGCCGAACAATCCGCACCCACGAAAGAGCATCGCTACGCGCACGCCTGGCGCGCGCTTCGCCATCGTAACTTCCGCCTCTTCGTCAGCGGCCAAAGCATCTCGCTTACCGGCACCTGGATGACCCGCATTGCCACCAGCTGGCTGGTCTACCGGCTTACCGGATCCGCGCTCTTGCTCGGCATCGTCGGCTTCGCCGGCCAGATTCCGACTTTTCTGCTCGCCCCGTTCGCGGGAGTTCTCGTCGACCGCGTCAACCGCCGCAAGCTGCTCGTCTGGACCCAGGTGCTGGCGGCAATTCAATCGCTGATCCTCGCCGCGCTCACCATCGCCAAGGTCATCAACATCCAGGAGATCCTCGCGCTGAGCGTGATGCAAGGCCTCATCAACGCCTTTGACATGCCCGGACGCCAGGCGTTTCTCATCCAGATGGTCGAAGACAAGCAGGACCTCGGCAACGCCATCGCGCTCAACTCTTCGATGGTGAACATTGCCCGCCTTATCGGGCCGGCCGTTGCCGGCCTCATCATCGCCGCGGTCGGCGAAGGCTACTGCTTCGCCATTGACGGCGTCAGCTACCTCGCCGTCATCGTCTCGCTGCTCATGATGCGCGTCACTCTGGCGCCCATAAAACGGGCGGCCACGTCGATGCTTGATCAACTCAGCGAAGGCTGGACCTACGTCGCAAACTTCATCCCCATCCGGACAATCCTCAGCCTCTTCGCTGTCATCAGCCTTATGGGAATGCCCTTCGTCGTGCTGATGCCGATCTTTGCCTCGCAGGTGCTTCACGGCGGCCCGCACACGCTCGGCTATCTCATGGGAGCATCCGGTGTGGGCGCGCTGGTCTCCGCCGCTTCGCTCGCGGTACGCAAGAACGTTCGCGGCCTGGTTTCCATGATCCAGATATCGGCAATCGTCTTTGGCACCGGGCTCATTCTCTTCGGGCTCTCCCATAACGTCGCGCTATCGCTGGTCCTCATGCTGTTCGTGGGATTCGGCATGATGCAGGGCCTGGCAGCCAGCAATACTGTCATCCAGACGCTCGTGCCCGAGCAGATGCGCGGCCGCGTCATGAGCTATTACACGGTTGCCTTCGTCGGAATGGCGCCTTTCGGCAGCCTTCTCGCCGGAGCGCTCGCGCATCGCTTCGGCGCGCCCCACGCCGTGATGATCACAGGCGCATGCTGCCTTCTCGGCGCGGCATGGTTCGCTACGCAACGCCCTGCGCTCCGCGCCGTCATGCGTCCTATCTATATTGAAATGGGAATCATCCCCGATCCAGCCGGCCCGGCATTCGAAGATCGCGCTGGTTAGCAATTGGAACGCCGACGGTTACAGCCGATCCAGAGTGGCTCGATCGGGCTTGCCGTTGAAGTATTTAGCGAGCAAATCCTGAAATATCCGATTACCCAAATCAACCGCGGGTTTCTTCTTGGCGGCCTCCGCAAAGAGCGTTGCCGAAGAGTGAAGCTTCAGGTCATCAGGGTAGCCAAAGATTTCGTTGACCGATCGCCCACTTACCGCATAGACGAGTGTCGCGCATTCGCGCAGGCGTGCTCCCAGCACCGGATGATCCAGGTAGGCGAGCGCCTCCTCGATTCCAGAGATCGCAAAATGCTGTGCTGTCGGGCTCGATCCCAGTCCCTGAATCTGCGGAAAGATGAACCACATCCAGTGCGAGCGCTTCTGCCAGGAGGCAAGCTCGCGCCGCACCTGTTCATAGACCGGCGCTTGCGCCTCGACGAAGCGCTCAAGGTCAAACTTGGCCTCGAACATCATTGAAAGCACCCCCTGGAACGAGGCCACTCCATCTAGGCAGTCTAGGCAGAGAGGCCGGCGGTCAACGTTGCCGCTCCGCGCAAGTCAAACGCTTCCGCCAGCAACTCATACGACCGCACACGCGCCGCATGGTCATAAACGATCGTCACCACCATAATCTCGTCGAGGCCCAAAGCCTCAGCCATAGCCGACAGCTTGCGCCGTACGCTCTCGGGAGTGCCCACGACATACCGCGGCCAGTCGCTGCCCTCTGGAAACCATTGTGCAAAGACCGCATCGGGAATAGTTGCCAGCTCCGCGATCGCATTCTTAGGAGAAGGCACCGGCGCGGTGTCTCCCTGGCGAATCCGCCGAAAGAGGAGCCGCGCGCTGCTCGCCAGCCGCTCTGCCTCTGCTTCGGTCTCCGCGCAGATCACTCCGAGGGCAACCGTTGCGTGAGGATATTCGCCAAAACCCGCCGGACGGAAGCTCTCGCGATAGTTTCCAATCGCCTCCCGCGTCGTATTGGGTTCGATGAAGTGGGCGAAGTTGTAGGGCAAGCCAAAGAGCGCCGCCGTCTCCGCGCTCCACAAGCTCGACCCCAGCAGCCACACCTCCGGAGAACCCGGCATATCCGGGGCGAGCCGCACCTTGCGAAAGCGATGATCGGCAGGGAAGTCTTTGTGCAGGAAGGCCAGCAGCTCGCGCAGCTGCTCCGGAAAATCGTCCGGACTCAACTCACGATTGCGTCGCAACGCATACGATTCCAGGGGACTGCCGCCGGGAGCGCGCCCAATTCCCAGATCAATCCGCCCCGGATACAAAGCGTGCAGCACGCGAAACGTCTCCGCTACCTTGAACGCGGAATAGTGCGGCAGCATAATACCGCCTGACCCCAGCCGAATCCGGGAGGTTTCCGCGCCCACGCGTGCGAGCAGGACCTCCGGCGCCGGGCTCGCCAGCACGTCCATCGCATGGTGCTCCGCGATCCAGTAGCGATGAAAGCCCAGTTCATCCGCCCTTCGCGCAAGGTCGATCGTGTTCTGCAGTGCCTGGCCTGCCGTCATCCCTGCCGACACCGGAGATTGATCCAAAACCGAAATCTTCAAGCCTGTCATTCGTTCCCTCGTTCTCCTATTTAATTTGATGTGCACGCCGGTGGAAAGGATCAGGCGCGCCCATGCCCAGCGCTTCCACCGTCCGCCGCCGCGGGCCTCGAATTGTTGCCAAGGTAGAATTGCCGCTAGCCGGACCAAGAGACAGGGATCGTTACCGAGGTGACCTATCTTTCGCCAGACCAGACTTTCGCGGTTGTTTCTTCCATCGGTGCTCGCGATCGTCACCATCTCCAGCACTTTCGCCCGTCTCGGCGCCGGGCAGCGTGCGATGGCCTTCTACGATGACGATTTTTTCTACTACCTCAAGATTGCCCTTAACCTCGCGGCCGGGCACGGTTCCACCTTCGACGGAATCCACCACACCAATGGATATCAGCCGCTCTGGCTGCTGGTAATTACGGCCCTCGTGAAAGTGGCCCCGCTAAGCGCGGCGCTGTTTGTGATCTTGTGCCTGATGTGCGTCAGCATCATGGCTACCTATGCGCTCTCGCTTGCGACCTTCAACCGAGTCGCCCAGAACGAATTCGTTGCCTCGCTCGCCGCCGCCTTTATCGCCTTCAGCGCTATTCGGCTGATTCATGGGGGCATGGAAGTTGTTCTGACCATCCCCCTGGCTCTGGCCCTTTGCTGCTTTCGGACCCGGCCGCGCTTCGCATGGACGGCGCGCAACGCCGCAATCTATGGACTCCTGGCCTCGCTCGTTGTGCTCTCGCGCCTCGACTCGCTCCTGCTCATTGCGCCTCTGTTTCTGATGGAGCTCTTCTGGCCCCAGAACATTCGCCATTCTTTCCGGTTTTTCGCCGCCGCAGCACTCGCCCTCGGACTTTTGCCGGTTTTCATCTATTTCGTAATAAACCTTCACTACTTTGGCGTCCTGCTGCCCATCTCCGGCCTGGCGAAGCAGCAACGCCTGCACCCCGGATTCAATGCAGAGCCTTTTCGCACCTTGATCTTTTGGCTTTCACCCTATCTGCGCCTGTTGATCGTCGCTCCGACTGTTGCGGCGATTGCAGGCGCATGCGGGCTGGTTGGCGCGCGCGGATGGAAGCGCCTCGAGAGTCAATACCGACCGCTCGCAACGGCCCTCCTGGCCTTCCCAATTCTCCAATGCCTGGCTCTGAGCTGGCTGAGCGACTGGCCGATCTTCGAGTGGTATATGTATTCCTTCCTGCTGGCGCAGGCCGGGGCTGCTCTTATCTTCTTCAGTCAGGATATTCGTCTGCCCCGAGCGGCCGTCACCATCTTCACAAGCGCCACTACCGGAGTGTTGGTGCTCCTGATGCTTGTCTATGCAGCGGGCAGGTTGCGCGGCGCTCATCGCCCCGAGGAGAGCCTCTATCGCATGTACAACTCCGCCATCGACATAGCCAACTTTGCCCAGAACCATCCCGGAATTTACGCCATGGGCGATCGTGGCGCGATGCCCGGATACCTGCTGCGCGACCCCGTCATTCAGCTCGAAGGGCTGGTGATGGACAAGGCGTATCTCGAGAACATCCGCGAACAGCGCAGCCTCAATGATGTCTTGCGGAACTACGGCGTCACTTACTACATTGCAACCGACCCGCAACCGATCGGAGGCTGCTATACGGTTCGTGAGCCGATTCAGGCCGGACCGGACTCTCGCTCCATGCACGGCACCTTCTGCAGCGAACCTGTCGCCCACATGGTGTCATTCGGAGAAGTTACTGACATCTTCGACCTGCACGACAACCCTGCGCGGGTTGTGAAGTAAAAGGGGCGCTCCCTGCGAAGCGGCGTCTCCGCGTGCATTCCGGCGGCGACGCAGATCACCGCAACTTTTCTGTTTGCAATGACCTGTTAACACTCCGCCCCTAGAATCAAGGCCGCTGCTCATAGAAAGCTGCCGCATGTAAGGGAGAGGATTTTGAAGCCCACAACTGTTCTAGCCTCGATCGGCGATCGCGGAGTGTTGAATGCAACTCTATCGGAGGAACAGTCGGCGATCTGGCTCGATCGCGATTTGAGCTGGCTTGACTTTAACGAACGCGTCCTCGCCGAGGCCCTCGACGAACGCACACCTTTGCTCGAGCGCGCCAAGTTTCTCGCCATCTTCACCTCAAATCTTGATGAGTTCGTCATGAAGAGGGTCGCGGTCCTCTCCCAGGCCAAGGGAGCGGAGCAACGCGAGCTCTTCACTCGGCTGCGCGAGAAGCTCTTGCCGATGCTCGCCCAGCAGGCGCGGTGTTACCGCGAAACGATCATTCCGGGGCTCGCCGCTCACGGCGTCTTTCTCCGCCGGTGGCACGAGCTCACCGCGGAACAGCAGCAGGAGGCGGGCGTGTATTTCGATGAAAACGTCTCCGCCGCGATGACCCCGCTGGTTGTAGATCTTCAGCACCCCTTTCCGTTTCTCTCCAATCTCTCGACATCGCTCACCTTCCGTCTGCACGATCCGGAGCGCGGCCAGTCGATGTACGCCCGGATGAAGGTGCCGACGGTCCTGAAACAGTGGGTACCGCTGACAGCCGGCCTTGAACCGGGAAAGAAGCTCCTCGTCCCGCTCTACGAGCTCATTCGCGGCAACGTCGACAAGCTCTATTGCGGGATGAAGGTTACAGCGATGACCGTGGTCCGCATCACTCGCGATGCTGAGGTCGAGATCGAGGACGATAGCATCGGCTTCCGCGAACTCGTGCTGGAGCAGGTGCGCCAGCGCCGCTATGAGCCGGTGGTCCGTCTCGAGTTCGGCCCCGGCGCCGACCCCGACATCAAAGAGATGCTGCGCAAGCGCTTCGAACTCGACCCGAGTGACGTCTACGACATGCCCGAGGAGGTCGATTACACCACCCTCTTCGAGCTGATGGGGCTTCCGATAGCCGCCCTGCACGATACTCCCTGGTCTCCGCTGCAGCCGGCCGCGATTCCTGACGTCCATGCGCCGCTCTTTGGGACAATCCAGGCCGGCGACATCCTGGTTCATCATCCTTATGAAAGCTTTGACGCCAGCGTCGAACACTTCATAAGCTCAGCCGCCGACGATCCGCAGACCGTCTCGATCAAGATGACCGCCTATCGTATCGGCGACGACACGCCTTTTGTCAAATCGCTGATCCGCGCCGCCGAACGCGGCAAGCAGGTCGCGTGCGTGATGGAAATCAAGGCCCGTTTCGACGAGGAGCGCAACCTCCACTGGGCCGCCGAACTCGAGCGCGTCGGCGCTCACGTCACCTTTGGTCTGAGTGGACTCAAGACCCACGCCAAGACTGCCCTCGTCGTCCGTAAAGAGGCTGGCGGCCTGCGCAGCTACGTCCACATCGGCACCGGAAATTATCATGTCAAAACCGCACGGCTCTATGCCGACCTCGGCATCTTGACCTGCGATCCGCGCCTCACTAAAGACGCGGTCAATCTATTTCATTACCTGACTGGCCACGCCCACGCACCTACTGTCTCGTCGCTTCTGGTCGCCCCAATCACCATGCGTCCGCGGCTGCTCGAACTTATCGCGCGCGAGATCGAACACCACAAAGCCGGCAAGCCGGCGCGCATCGTTGCCAAGATGAATCAGCTTGAGGACCCCGACATCATCAATGCGCTCGTCGAGGCGTCCAAAGCAGGTCTGCCCATCGACCTGATCATTCGCGGATTCTGCTGCCTGCGCCCCGGCGTTGCCGGAGTGACGGAAAACATTCGCATTCGCTCCATCATTGGCCGCTTCCTCGAGCATTCGCGGATCTTCCATTTTGCCAATGGTCATCGCAAGCACGTCGACGGAGACTTCTTCATCGGCTCGGCGGACTGGATGCATCGCAACCTTTCCAATCGCGTCGAGATCGTCACGCCAATCTTTGCCCACGGCCCAAAACAGAAGCTCTGGGAGTTCCTCGACATCTGCCTGCGCGATCGGCGCCAGGCCTGGCTCCTCGACTCCGACGGAAACTATAAACAGCTAACACCGCATACCGAAGGCGACGGGCCAGAAGTGCTGGGGACTCATCAGACCATGATGAATCTCACCCGCTCCCGCTGCGGCGCCTGGACGGAAGCTTAGAGTCAGCCTTGTGCGGCGCCCAATTCTTTCAAAAGAAACGCATAGTCGAAGGCGATCTCTTTGAGATAGTCATACCGTCCCGACGCTCCGCCATGGCCAGCGCTCATATTGGTGTGCAGCAACAAGACGGAATCGTCTGTTTTCAAAGTCCGCAACCGGGCAACATACTTTGCCGGCTCCCAGTACATCACCTGGCTATCGTTGAGCGAAGTCTTTACCAACATCGCCGGATAATGCCCCACCTTCAAGTTATCGTAGGGCGAATAGCTCAACATATATTCAAATGCCGCCGGCTCATTCGGATTACCCCATTCCTCGTATTCCGGAACGGTCAAAGGCAGAGAAGCGTCGAGCATCGTATTCATCACATCGACGAACGGCACGTGGCTCACGATGGCGCGATAGAGATCGGGACGAAGGTTGACAATCGCGCCCATCAGCAATCCGCCTGCGCTGCCGCCCTCGGCCGAGACGCGCTTCGGGTCGCCATATCCGCTCTTCAACAACTCCTCGGTCGCAGCCACAAAATCTGTAAACGTGTTTCGCTTCTCCATCAGCCGCCCCGCATCGTGCCACGGCTTGCCCATGTCGCCGCCGCCGCGAATGTGCGCATAGGCCATCACAAAGCCGCGATCGAGCAGGCTCAACCGGTTGCTGTTGAAGCCGATCGGCAGCGAGTAACCGTAGGATCCGTAGCCATAGACATGCAGCGGGTTGGTGCCGTCGCCCTTCCTATCCTTGCGATAGACCAGCGAAACCGGAATCCTCGCGCCGTCATCGGCGGTTGCGAACAATCGCTCCGACCCGTAGAGCTCGCGATCGAATCCGCCCGGAACCTCCTGCTGCTTCAAGAGCGTCGAAGCGCCCGTCTCCACGTCATACTCATAGACCGACCCCGGAGTAACCAGTGACTGGTAGCTATAGCGGAACTTCGTCGTTACAAATTCGCGGTTGGTGTGCGGATGAGCGCTATATACCGGCTCCGGAAATCCGATACCGACCGCCGGTCCGGCCTCTACGCCATCTCCGGCAAATCGCGCCACCCGCAACGCCGGCAATCCATCCACCCGTTCGCAGGCCACATAGAACGAAGCGAAGAGGTCCACGTCCTCCAGCATCACCTCCGAGCGATGTGCGATCATCTCCGTCCAGTGATCGGGCGAGGGCGAGGCAACCGGCGCCGTCACCAGCCGGAAGTTGCGTCCCCGGTCATTGGTGCGAATGTAGAACAACCCGTGTCTGTGGTCGGCATAGTACTCGTGCTCGTCCTGCCGCTCGGCAATCAGCGTCCATATGCCCGCCGGGTCATCGGCGGAAAGAAATCTCTGTTCGGCCGTCGTGTGGCTCGCCGATTCAAGCAGCAGATACTTGCCGTCGCGGGTCTTTCCGGCGCCAATATTGAAGCGCTCATCACTCTCTTCATAAACCAGCACGTCCCGATCATGGAGGGACCCCAGCGTGTGCCGATAGAGTTGAAACTGCCGCTTCTGTTCCTCGTCCTCCACGGTATAAAAGAGCGTCGCATTGTCGTTCGCCCACTCGATCGAGCCCACTCGCTCCACGCGCTCGTTAAGCAGCTCGCCGGTGCGCAGGTCCTTCACCTGCAGCGTGTATTGGCGAAATCCCGTCGTGTCGGTCGAATAGGCAAGCAGGTTGCCGTCATCGGAGACGGAAAAACCGCCAATGGCCATAAATGCCTCGCCCTCGGCCAGCTTGTTCACGTCGAGAATGACCTCTTCAGGAGCGTGGACCGAGCCCCGCTTCCGGCAATAGATGGGGTACTGCAACGACTGCTCGGTGCGCGAGTAGTAAAAATATCCGCCGTCGCGAAAAGGAACTGACTCGTCGGTCTCCTTGATATGGCCGACCATCTCGTCGTAGAGCGTCTTCTGCAGGGCTTCGGTTGGCTTCATCACCGCATCGGTATAGGCGTTTTCCGCCCCAAGATACGCGATCACTTCGACACTGGACTTCTCCCGCAGCCACGCATAGTCGTCCACCAGGGTGTGATGGTGGAGGGTGGTTTCGGTGTGATCGACGCGGGCAATGGGAGGGGCAAGCTGAAGCAGGGAAGTCTCTGTCATGGTCAATCTTAAGGATATAGCAGCCCAATTCGAAGTGCGCCGAAGACCGGTTTTGCGAAACTCTGGGTCTATCCGCGCATGAATTCCGTCTTCTAGCTGGGCCTCTCGGCCCAGGCGGGTTCGCATCTAAATTTATCGAGGAGTCGATACCATGAGCATCTCCAATCGAATATCTTCCGGTCTCGCGGCCGTCGCCGTCAGCTTCCTGCTCTGCGGTGGCGCCGCAATGGCGCAGGGGATGGGGCAGCCCGCACAGACCGGGTTGGATAATCCCCAGAGCACCACAACCAATAACATGAACACCACCGCAAACGGCATCGGCGCGGTTCCCGCAGGTGCGACCAGCCCCCAGGATCGCGTCTTCCTGAAGGACGCATTGGAAGGCGGGATGGCCGAGGTTCAACTCGGACAGCTGGCACTACAGAAGAGCAACAATGCGGATGTAAAGCAGTTTGCCCAGAAAATGGTCGACGACCACACCAAGATGGGCGACCAGTTAAAGCCGATCGCGCAACAGATTGGCGTCAAGGTTCCCGATAGCCCCTCGAAAAAGGACAAGGCCACCATCGCCAAACTACAAGGGCTGAACGGTGAGGCTTTCGACAAGGCCTATATGAAAGACATGGTCAAAGACCATAAAGGCGACCTGACCGACTTCCGTTCCGAGGCCGACCAGGGCTCCAATCTCGCCGTGAAAGGCGCAGCCAGCCAGGATGCCCCGATCATCAGCCAGCATCTGCAACTGGCCGAGCAGATCAGCGAAAAGACCGGCGTCATGGCATCCAACGGCGGTACGAAATAGCGGCCCAGTCGCGCCGCGAACATCCGGTGATGAAAGAGCCTCCCTCTTTCGTCACCCTGCCTTGATCGATCTCTGCCATCGTTGAATGAGTACAATCGAGCTGATGCAAGTCCGTTCGATTCGCGCCTTGATTGCGGCTTTTTTTCTCGTCATCGCCGCCCCGCTCCTCCGCGCTGAGCGGGTGCAGGATCTTCCCCAGCCGACAAACTACGTCAGCGACCTTGCTGGAGTGCTCTCCCCGCAGACCGTACAGGGGCTGAACGCTCTCTGCCGCCAGGTCGATCTCCAGGCTCATGCACAGATTGCGGTCGTCACGGTCAAGTCTCTCGACGGTGAACCGATCGAAGAGTTCACCACCGCCCTCGAAGATAAATGGAAGGTGGGCGCAAAGGGAACTGACCGCGGCGTCATCCTGGTTTTTGCCATTCAGGACCGGAAACGCCGCATCGAGACCGGCTATGGTCTGGAAGGAATTCTGCCCGACAGCAGGGTCGGAGTCATTGGGCGGTCCATTATTCCGCAACTCCAGGCAGGGAACTACAACGCCGCTATCTCGTCCGCCGTCGTCCAGGTCGCGCAGATCATTGCCGCCGACGCCGGAGTCGATCTTCAGGCCGCGCCTCGCCGCGGGCCTCCGCATCGTGAGGTGCAGCAGATCAGCCTCGGCCAGCTGCTGATTGGCGGTGTCATCCTTCTCATCATTTTCTTTCTTCTCGCGCGCTTCGCACCCGCCGGGACCATCGGCTTCCTGCTCGGCATGTTTCTCGGCGGCGGGGGCGGCGGAGGCGGAGGCTGGGGTGGAGGTGGAGGTGGTGACGGCGGAGGAGGCTTTGGCGGCTTCGGCGGCGGAAGCTCCGGCGGCGGCGGCGCCTCGGGAGACTGGTAAGATTAGGCTGCAATCGGGAAGCTGAGTCTTCGGCTTGCCCCCAGCTAATGTGTGAGAGGTTCAAACGGCCGTTAGGCCCGGTTTTCAGGATCAGTCTTCAAGATCAAAGGGAGTGTTCGAATGAAGCGTGGACTCGTAGTCGGATTAGGAATCGTAGCCGTCATTGTGGTCGTTCTGGTGATGGTCTTTGGCAGCTACGTCAGCGCTAAAAACCAGATGGTCTCATTGGACGAAACCAAGAAGGCCGCCTGGTCGCAGGTCGATGTACAGTTGCAGCGTCGCGCCGACCTGGTGCCAAACCTGGTCGCCACGGTGAAGGGCTTCGCTACGCATGAAGAGACCGTCTTCGGCGACATCGCCAACGCCCGCGCCGGACTGCTGAACGCCCGCGATCCGCAGAGCAAGATCGAGGCCAACGGCAAACTCGACAGCGCCTTCGGCAGGCTGCTCGCGCTCTCTGAGAACTATCCCGAGCTGAAATCGAACCAGAACTTCCTCGCCCTGCAAGACCAGCTCGAGGGTTCGGAGAACCGTATCTCCGTCGCGCGGAATCGCTATAACCAGGCGTTGCAGGCTTACAACACCTTTATCCGGCAATTCCCCAACAGCATCTGGGCAGGATTCGCCGGCTTCCAACCCGACCCCGCCTACTTCGCCGCCAGCGAAGGCGCGAAAACCGCACCGGTCGTGAAGTTCTAAGAAACAAAAAAACGGCGAAACGCACAAAATGGCCGCAGCCTCAAGGGGGGTTGCGGCCATTTGTACGGTTCCAGGAGGAGAGGGATGAGCTCTTCTTACTGGATCGTAACCGTGAAAGTCGTTGAAGTTGTAATCGCGCTAGTGACACTATCGGTGGCCGTCACCGTTACCGTGTAGGTCCCGGGTGGAGCAGCGCCCGAGGACCCACCCCCACCGCTGCTGCTGCTTCCGCCGCCGCAACCTATGCCGGCACCCAGCGCGCCGAGCAGCAGGAACAGGGTCAACATCGGCCAAGGCTTCTTCCGGAAGGCCGGAATGCCGAGCAGAAAGATGCAGCCAAGTGCAGCCGCTGCGCCCTCAATCGCCCTCCTGCTGCCGGCTTGTGTCGAGTGCTTCAAGTCCCCGCTCGCGGCAATCGTCTGAACGGTAATCGTCGCCGTTCCCGTGCCTCCGTTGGCAATCGCAATCGAAGTCGGCGAGATGGTGATATTTGCACTCAGTGCCGGTGCGTTCGCGGTGAGCTTGACTGTTCCTGCGTACCCTCCGGTCGAAGTCACCGAGATCGCCGACGTCCCGCTGTTCCCGGGAGAGGAAGACGAGATGGTCATGTTCGCAGCCGTTATCGTCAGTCCCGGATTCGTGACCATGATCGAGGACGTCCCGGTGGATGCGGCATAAGCGCTACCGCCGGTGTACTGCGCGGTAATCGTCGTCGTGCCAACTACAAATCCCAGCGTGGTCTGAACGTTGGAGACAGTATAGGTTGCCGTTCCCGTTCCAGCCGAGCCAGGGGAGATCGCAATGGGGGTGGCATTCAAGGGGGTGGTACTTGCCCCGGCAAAGAAGTTGACCGTTCCCGTCAGGGTGCCAGTAAGGGGGCTGGACGCCACTGTTGCCGTGATCGCGAGCGAACTGCCGAGAGCAATTGTGGTCGATGGACTTAACGTTACCGAGGTCGCGGTTGTTATCGCATCCACGTTGATGGCCGCGGTGCCAGCCGACGGTAAGAAGTTATTATCCGTTCCCGGCGAGTAGGCAGCGGTTACGGTGTGGTCACCGCTCGTACTGAAGCTGGTGGTGGTCACAGCAATGCCGGAGCTTAAAGCGATTGCCGGCAAGGCCGTGCCGTCAACTGTAAAGACTACCGGGCCAGCTGGCGTCGCTGTCCCAGTGTCCGCTGTAATCGTAGCAGTGAGCGTGACCGGAGTTTCGGCCACCGGAGTGGCCGGGTAGAAGGTCACTGTCGTGACCGTCTCCGGGGCGACTCCCGTCGCGAACGCGGTTGCCAGCTTGTTGCCGTCGATCGATCCGAGCCCGGTCGCCTGGTCGTATCCGGTTCCAGCCGGATAGCCAAACTCCAGAGTTCCACTCGTCGGGCAGTCCGGCGTACCCGAAGTGCATGGCACATCATTATTCCCGACCGTGATGTCGTGGAAAGCAAAAGCGTAGGTAGTGGAACTCGATGCCAGCGTGTACAACTCGGGGTTGATGTTGCCCAGTGCGGTGTCCAGCTTCTGCTCGATCGTCGCCAGTATGCCGGCGAACGACGGAGCGGAAAAAGATGTGCCGCCTCCGATGCTCAATCCTCCGTCGTCCTGATATCCAGGGTCTGAGATGCGGAAGCCGTTGGTGCAACTCGAGCTATAACTTCCCGCTGCGGCCGAATCCAGCACGACCTGCGTGCAAAAGAGATACCCGTCATGATCTGGCGAGGCGTCGATCGAAACGTCCGGCACATCGCGAAACCCGTCCGCCGGACTTCCCATGACTCCTGTCTGCCAGCTGGGCTTCGAAAACAAATTGCTGGCCCCTCCGCCACCCGCCGACAAACCGCTGCCGTTGGCGATATTAAAGGTGGTGTCATTCCACGCCATCTCCGGAATATAAGACAAGGCCGAGGTGACTACGTCGTTGGATCCGTTAGCGCTCCAATATTGGTCGGCTCCGGTTGAGGGATTTTCCGCCGTGCCATCGCCCATGAACTCGCTGCCGCCCAAGCCCGTTACATAGGCGCTGCTGGCGGGATAACTCACCGCCAGACCGTGAGTCGCAGAGGTGATATGCCCCGACGTGTCGTCGCACGAAGCCGCGCCCGAATCACCAGTTGCGCTAACGACCGTTTGGCCTTGCGCATCCGCCTCCATGAGCGAGGCCTCCAGGCTGGTAATGTCCGAGCTGCTGAAAGCCGCTTCGCACCCTCCATAACTGACAGTGAGGATGGGGATCGTGAGGCCATTGATCTGGTTGCCGATGGCGTATTGCATCGAGGTAAGGGCGTCGGTCGAATTCACGAAGACGATGTTGGCGTGCGTGGCTATGCCGCCCGACCACTCGAGGTCCAGATCCGCCTCCAGCAGATCGCCGTAGCTGATGCCTGGATCGGCGCTACCCGGAATCAAAAAGGCAGTGAATGTTGGACCGCCAGCGCTGCCATATGCCGGGAGCGCAGGACGAGCGGCGCTGCGAAAATCCGTGATGTCCGCCATCACGATGTCGGTTTGCCCGACGACCCCGATGGTGACGCCCGCTCCAGTGAAATTTGCGGAGTAGAGAGGATTCATGTCATAGATCACCGCATAATCACCGGGCTGTAGGTTGTGGATGCCCGTCGTGCCTGAGGTGAACGCCGGCGTTACTCCGTTCTTGTTAGCGCTGACCGGACGGACCAGCTGTGGTCTTAGCTTGAAATCATTCAACCCACCCACGCGAATGACACTGCCTGCCAGGGCGCTCGGAACCGAGACCGGCACGGCGTTGGCGAACTGCATCTTGCCATTCACGAAGTATTTGTGGATGGAGGTGTGGAAAGCCGCCTCGGCCTGCGCCGCCGTGCCGCTGAACCAGATGGCGTTGCGGCTGTCGGCGACCTTGTCCACTGTAAAGCCTTGCGACTGCAGCCACGAGGCGGCCCTTGCGATGTCTGCCGGAGTCATGCCGAATTCGCTGGCGAACTGTTCGTTGGTAAGCCATCGACGGTAATCGGGGGACGATGGGTCCTGCTGCGCTTTGAGCAGCGCAGACAGCGCCGCCTGTTGGCTGGCCGTCGTTCCAAAGTCCAGGCTCATGCCATGCAAGGGCGTCGAACCGGGGAGCGGCCCTTGATCGTACCGAGCCTGAGCCAGGGGATGTAATGTCCCCGGCAGCGCCGCTATCTTGCCGCCTTCGATTGCCTCCACCACTCGGTCCTGCGCCGGCGCCTGTGAAAGAGCCGAGTGACCCAGAACGGCGAATGAAAGCCAAACTACGAAGAACTTCAGCGATACGACAGAAAGACCTTTGCATTGCGCCTCGTCATGGATAAGGCAAGGTTAGACAGTATTGAGACGACGGGCAAACACGTCGGTAACGGAACGGCCGTCAACGCTGCCCGTCATTACGCTTCTACGCGCCCGATCATAAGACGCAATTCTTGCAGGCCACAGATCTTAAACCAGGAAGATAATCGCCCTGGATCTTTGGGCTGTTCTCAGTTACGGCTCACCCGTTGAGAGCGACGAATCGATCCGGGTGTACTGGTTGTCTCGATCAAGCGGCCATAAAACCTCAAAGTCCAACAAAAATGGCCGCATCCCTCGGGATGCGGCCATTGTCAGCCGATCAATTAGTTCACGGTGACGGTGACCGTTCCGCTCGCCGTAGTTGTGGATGTCGCTGCATCGGTTCCGGTGACCGTGTAGGTATACGTTCCAGTCGTGGTTCCGCTGGTTCCACCTCCACCACTGTTGCCGCCGCCACCGCACCCTATGCCGGCCATGGTTACGAGGATCACCAGCAAGCTAAGCATCGATCTCCACCCACGCCGCTTTGCCGGAATTCCGAAGAAGAGGATGCAAGCCAAAGCAGCACCGCCGGCGCCTTCATACCAGCGCGTCTTATCATGTGTCTTCGGATAGTTAAGCGCACCGCTGGTCGCCGCAGTGGTTGTGCAGGTAGCGGTCACCTTTGCAACCCCGTTCACGGTCGTCAGAGCTGGTGCGGCACATGCCGGGTTATACGTCGTTTCGGCGTTAGAGGGAGCCGTCGCCAACACGAATCCGAAGTTGATCTTTCCTCCAACATAGTTCGAGGTCACGCTAAGGGTTGATGTTCCGCTCTGCCCCGGACTTGAAACTGTCGCTGTGGTCGGGGCAGGCGTGAAGGAAATCATCTCTGCCGCACCCGTGCCGGTGACGGTCAAGGACCCGGGGTCTGTCGCTGTGACTTTGCCGGTCGCGGCGTCGGCAGCGGTGACGTTTACTGTGTAGGATCCGGCCGTTGTCGTACTCAGGATAGTTACGTTCAACGTTGCTGTCGCCGCCGTTGTACCAGCGATCGTCACCGACGTCGGTGCTACTGCGCACGTCGCCCCAGCCGGTGTAGTAATGGCGCAGGTAAGGTTGACCGCGCCGGTAAAACCTCCTCCAGGGGATATGGTGAGATTGCTCGTCCCGTCGTCGAGGCAGGTAAGGCGATCGCGATGGGCGTGCCCACAACCGCGAGGCTTGGATTAGTTGCCGAATTGACCGTTAGAGATATCGCAGCCGTGGCCGTGACCTTACCTGTCGCTGTGTCGGCACCGCTCACCGTGACGGTATAGGCACCCACTGTTGTGGTAGCGGTCGTCGCAACGCCAAGGGTGCTCGTCAAAGCCGTAGTCCCTGTGATCGTCACCGATGGAGGAGCAAGTGTACAGGTAGGAAGTGAAGTTGCGTTCGCTGGTCCGGTGACCGCGCAGGTCACAGCGACCGCTCCGGTAAAGCCTCCGCTTGGCGTGACGGAGATCGTGCTGGTTCCAGGCGAACCTTCTACTACCGTGATATTTGCCCCCGCAATGGCGATCGCGGGAGTGGCAGCTTGCGCTATCTCCACGTCGACGAAGGTGCTCGCGTTCGCGTAAACCGCCCCAGTGGTTGGGGGCGCATAGCTGACCGTAAAGGTGGTGTTTCCGCCAGACGGGCTGGCAGTAAGAGTATTGGCTGGGATCGTGATGGTTGCCGAGCCATTCACGAGGGTGACCGGAGTCGGCAACGTATAGACACCGTCAGTGACGCTAACCGTGCCCGCAGGCGTAGCTCCTCCGGTCGCAAGGGCCGTCACGTTCACCGTGAACGTCAATGGATCTGCGGTCGTAATACTGTCTGCCGAGGGTGTCGCTGCGACATTTGCCACGAGCAGAGAGCCGGCGGCACTTGTCCAGTTGTTCGCCAACAGAGTTGCATCGACGCTGCCCAGGCCGGTCGCAAGGTCGTAACCAGTAAAGGTGTTATAGCCGCTTTCGAAATAAAACTGCTGTGAGTTCAGGACGCAAGTGGCCTTAGTCGTCGTGGTTGGATTGCAGGAAACGGAATTATTGCCGACGGTCACGTCATGGAAGACAGTGGGTGCCGATTTGGCCAGAGAGTAAAGGATTGGCGCGGCCTGACCTTGACGTTCTCCCGTCTTTTGGACAATGAGCGCCATGATTCCGGCAAAAGCCGGCGCGGCTGTCGAGGTGCCCCCAAATCCATCGGTGAAGAAATCGCCGGTACTGTCGGCGACACAGTTGGCTGTACCCGTATTGCCGCCAGAGTCGAAGCCGGCACTTGAGTTGTCACAAACAGCCCACAGTGCGCCATAGAAGCCATCGCCGGCTAGCAGCGCGACGTCGGGGATGTCGCGTGCCTGGTCGTTGGGCACGCCTGTGCCCGTTTGCCAGCCTGGTTTGGGATAACCGGAGGTGCAAGTTCCAAGGGTAGTATCGGTTGTCGAGTTGACCGAGCAGTTGCTAGGACCGCCGGATCCAGAAGCTATCGTGTCGGCATCGTAATTAATATTCGCGGTCAGCGGTACGTTGTTGCTCACCGTCCCGTTCTGCAGGGTAGAGTCGTTCCACGTCGCTTCAGGGATATAGCCCAGAGCAGTGCGGTAAAAGCTCGTTGCGCTACCAGGGCTGCTGGTACTCACATATTGGTTGAAGTTGCCAGTCACAAGCACGTCGTAGTCGGTGCCACCTACGGCGATGTCATAGGGGGTCGAGGCCAACCCATTGACCGCCAGAGGTCCGGTCGCGTCGTCCTCGGTATTAGGATCGTCACATCCGGCCGACCCACTGTCCCCGGTTGAGACAAGGACGGTGATTCCTTGTGCCGCCGCTTGCTGCCAGAGGGAATTAATTTGTGCATTGCCACTGGTGGTGTTGAACAGCTCGCAAGCACCGTAGCTCATGCTGAGAATATCGATAGTGTTGTCTTCGAGCGCAGCTTCTGCAGAGGTAAGCACGCCGTTGTCGGTTGTTGCCGACGCCGTATAGAAGTGAATCGTCGCTCCTGCGCGCCAATTCCCAGCAATTTCGTTGTCTAGATAGGACTCATCGTCGTCTCCCGTGGAATCGCCCACGTTGTCCAGATTCGAGATGATTGGCGCCTTGGTGTCCCCCACGAAGAGATTCCGGTAATTCTGCACGAAAGCGGGATCGATGGCCGATTGCCCCATGATTCCAATCGTAACCCCGGTTCCCGTATAGCTCGTGGTTCCGGTGAATTTACTGTTGAATTTGTTAGGCGTGTCATAGATCGTTGCAGCGTCGGCCGGGACCATGGCGAGATAAGGATACCCCTGCAGGTCCACTGTGTAATTCGGATTGGTTTTTGAGGCTGACGGAACAAAACGGTGCTGCTGACTATTGAACTTGGACGCTGTTCCTTTGACGTGCTGAGCTCTGAAAGGGTACGTGTTCAGATGCGCAATCCCGGAGATCACAGGGGCAAGAGCCGAGGGGATCTGCGGATTGCTCACATTGGCGACAAAGTTGATGCCGTTCGCCTGATACAAGTGAATCGCAGTATGAAAAGCACTCTGCACCTGAGCGACCGAGCCCGTAAAGTCAATGTAGGTTCGACCGCTCGATACCTGGTTCACCGTAAATCCCTCGCCTCCCAGCCACCCGGTAAGCTTTTGGATATCCGCGTCGGAAGGTCCATAGAGAGCGCCGAACTGCTGGGGAGTAAGCCATTTGTGGTAGTCGGGCGAGCCCCGCAACTTGTGTCCCAGGCGAGAAAAGCCTCGAGCGCAGCTTCCTGCGCCGGGCTGCGTTGCAGCACCAGCTGCATGTGGTTCATCGGCTGAGATTGAGGCGCCGCCCCCAAGTCGTAATTGGCCATTGCGAGCGGATGAACGTTACCCTTGAGTGTGACGAGCGACGCGTCATCGATCGTTTGAACGATACGGTCTGCGACTACCGTTTGCCCCAGGGCTCCAAGGCGCAAAACTGCCACAGACCACATGAATAGGGAGATTCCTGCGATACGACCGAAAGACCTTTGCATTGCGCCTCATCCTGGTAAAAGAAAAGCAAAACAGTAATAAGACGACGGAGGAAGCCGTTGGTCACGGATGGACCGTCATCGCCGCGTGTCCGTTCGCCCCAGCGTCTTCGCGAAGGCTGTCAATCCACTGGGACGTAATTCTAGAAAATAAGTCGCGCCGCGTGATGGATTTCTTACCACACGGTAAACCTTTCGCCGAGCGGAGAACACCCGGCACTCGACGCCCGGAGCGTCTCTGGAGGATCTTTTTGGGGAACGCCTCGGATATGTACGATTGCGCCGATAGCTATTTCTTCTTCTTTTCGGACTTCTTTGCCAGCTGGTTGAGTGTAGTGCCGTCAAGCTCGGCTTCGAGTGCTTCCTGGGCGTCGCGGTAGATCTTTTCCAGCGCCCCGTTCACCTTGTCCGCCTGCTCGCCGGTAAAGTTCGAGCCGTGGAAGATCGAAACCGGTTCGAGCGCCCGATAAATGTCGCCGAGCCGGATCGCTTTGCCCGGTTTCGCCAGCCTCGAACCGCCGCTTGGACCCTTCTGGCTGCTCACCAGGCCCGCCTGCCGCAGCAATGATAGTACTCTACGAATGACGACGGGATTGGTATTCAGTTTGCGAGCTATCTCGTCCGAAGTTTGCTGAACATCGGGATCTGCGGCGAGCAGGACTAAGGTATGGATTCCGGTGCAGAATCGGGTGTTCGCGGCCATGCGGTCACGCTAACACATCGACCGCAAATTCAGAACTGTGAATTGTACGTATTGCTAACTTTTGTCGCGTCCTTTTTCCGGCGCTTCGCAACCTGTTATTCATCAATCTGTAACGAAGCCGTGTAAGGGAGTAAATGATTGCAAATCCTTTTTGTGGGGGATGTATTTGGTAGTCCCGGCCGGCGTATTGTCGGCGAACATCTCGCCTCGCTAATTAACCAGCACCAGGTCGACCTGACGGTCATCAACGCCGAAAACTCCGCCGGAGGCTTCGGCGTCACGCCAGCTACGGCGGACGAGCTCTTTGACCTCGGCGCTCACGTGCTCACCACCGGGAACCACGTCTGGGACAAGAAAGAGATTATCGAATACATGCAGTCGGTCCCAGCCGACAGCCACGAACGCCCGCGCCGCGTCGTGCGCCCGGCCAATTACGCTCCCTCCGCGCCCGGCTATGGTTTCTATGAGGGCGCGCTGCCCACTGGCCAAAGCTATGCCGTCATCAATCTTCAGGGCAGGGTATTCATGAACACTCCCGAGGACCCCTTTCGCACCATCGACGCTGTCTTGAAACAGATCACCAGCAAGGTTATTCTTGTGGACTTCCACGGCGAGGCGACTTCGGAGAAGGTCGCTATGGGGTGGTATCTCGACGGCCGCGTAACGGCGTTACTCGGCACTCACACCCATATTCCCACCGCTGACGAGCGCGTCCTCCCCGGAGGCACCGCCTACCAGACCGACGTCGGCATGAGCGGCCCTTACGATAGCGTGATCGGCGTTGAAAAGGAGCTGGTGCTCGCCAGGTTCCTCACCGGAATGCCGGGAAAATTCGAAGCCGCCCGCAACGATGCCCGCATGTGTGCGACGCTGATCGAGTGCGACGGCGGCACCGGACGAGCAACCAGGGTTCAGCGCTTCATGCTGGGAGAATAGCTCCGCGATTGAGATAGACGGAGACCGGAATGATCATTCCCGTATTGGAGACCGAGCGGCTCACGCTGCGCGGCCATCGCCTCGAAGACTTCGCCGCCTGCGCCAGTCTCTGGGCAGACCCAATCGTCACCCGTTACATCGGCGGAGTGCCGCTTACTGCCGAAGAGGCCTGGGCTCGCCTGCTGCGCTACTCAGGCCACTGGACGCTTCTCGGTTTCGGCTATTGGGTCGTGGAAGAGAAGGGAACCGGAACCTTTCTGGGCGAGATCGGATTCGCCGATCTCAAGCGCGACATCGAACCGCCGCTTGGCGATATACCAGAAGCAGGATGGGTTTTCTCTTCCGCGGCGCACGGACAGGGTTACGCCACCGAAGCGCTTCGCGGCATTCTCAGCTGGGGCGAAGTGCATATCACGGCGACGCAAACAACTTGCATCATTCACCCTGAAAACGCTGCATCGATTCGCGTAGCTGAGAAATGTGGCTATCGCGAAACCATGCGAACAACTTACAAAGGCAAGCCGGCGAGCGTCTTTTTTCGCGAAGCAATAGGGCCGTCGACATCAACCGGATATATCGCTCACGCCGAATAGTGCATTCTTGTTTGAGGAGAGAGGCAGCGCGGCACAGTCAAGGCGCGGGAAATCGGGATTCGGTTCCTTGAAGATAAGGGCAGTCTGTCAGCCGAATATCTCACTATGCGAACCAAGCCTCGCCAACCGGAGGGTCTCCGCGTCAGGCTTTTGATAAAAGAGCAGTAAGTCGGGCTTGATATGGCAATCGCGATATCCACCCCACTCGCCGCCAAGTTCATGATCGCGTTGTCGCGGTTCAAGAGGTTTGTCGTTTAAAGAAGCGCAAGAACTAGGGTCAAATCTGAATCAAGAGTTGCCCTGTGCCTACCCTTAGACTCGCGCTTGTAGTCGCATTTGAAAGCCGAGGAACGATCAATCCTCCGCACGCAGGTCCGCCATCAGCGCATCGATGCTGGCGAAGGACTTGCCCTGTCCAGACTCCAGTTCGGCGATCGCCTTCCGCGTGGCCGCATTCGGAACCTTCACATCGAAGGGAAGGCGCCGTTCCGATGCCACTCGGACCATATGCAGGCGAATCGCATCGGAGACAGACAGGCCCATTGCTTCGAGGGCCGCCGAGGCACGTTCCTTGGTGTCGGTATCGATACGGGCGCGGACGTAAGTATCTGCGGTGTTCATTGATCCTCCTGCGGCTCTAATCCAATTGTAGTCCCAATGTGACTACAATGTCAGAACGCCTGCTTTTGTTTAGGGCATTGGATCAAACTCTTCAGGATCAGCGGACTCAGACTCACCTTGCAAAGGCCGCATCAGCGGAAACAAAATCACATCCCGAATCGACTTCGACCCAGTCAGGATCATCGTCAACCGGTCGATGCCAATGCCTTCGCCACCCGTCGGAGGCAATCCGTAAGCGAGCGCGCGAAGATAGTCCTCGTCCATCTGGTGAGCTTCATCGTCGCCGCGTTCGCGCTCGGTGATCTGCGCTTCGAAGCGCTGGCGCTGATCTTCAGGATCGTTCAACTCGCTGAAGGCATTTCCGACTTCAAATCCACCAATATAGAACTCAAACCGCTCCACCCAATCCGGCTCATCCGACTTGACCTTCGACAGCGGTGAGACTGCGAGAGGGAAGTCGTAGATGATCGTCGGCTGAATGAGGTGATTTCCAGTCAGAATCGCGACGCTCTCGAACAGGTCAGAGATGACTTTGCCGTAGTGTTCTCCGTCCACAATTCGCTCCGCTGCTTCATTGCACCGAGCGCCCAAGAAGAAGGATTGATTCTCTATACGATCTTCGCTTTCAGGGACGCTCTGACCCAAAGGTGCATTCGCGAATAACAAAGCGAGGAACGAGCTTCGGCTAGCAAAGCTACTTGCATCTGGATTTTGCAACATCCCTGTCTGGGGCCACCACTTGATGATCGCCTCGCGCATCGAGTATCTCTTCCACTGCGCGAGATCAATCTCGACGTCATTGAAGGTAGCGATCGTCGTCCCATTCACTTCAATCGCCACAAACTTCACGATCTCTTCCGTCAAATCCATCAGGTCGTGATAATTCGCATAAGCCTGATAAAACTCCAGCATCGTGAACTCAGGATTATGCTGCGTCGAAATCCCCTCATTCCGAAAATTCCGATTGATCTCATAGACGCGATCCAACCCGCCAACCACCAACCGCTTGAGATAAAGCTCCGGAGCAATGCGCAGGAATAGGTCGAGATCAAGCGCATTGTGGTGAGTTGTAAAAGGCTTCGCCGCCGCGCCGCCGGCAATCGGCTGCATCATCGGCGTCTCGACCTCGAGGTAGCCGCGTTCGTCAAAGAATTTCCGCAGAGCCCGCAACACCCCCGCCCGCTTCACAAAGACCTCGCGCACATCGGTGTTCATAAACAGATCGACATACCGCTGCCGATAGCGCAGCTCGGTATCGGAGAGGCCATGAAACTTCTCCGGCAGCGCAACCATCGCCTTCGCCAGAAACGTGATCGTCTCGAGGTGAACGCTCAGCTCGCCGGTGCGCGTGCGAAAGAGGTATCCGGTTACGCCAATGTGGTCGCCCAGATCGAGCAGCTTGTAGAGCGCGAACCCTTGCTCGCCTACCGCATCCTGACGGACATAAATCTGCAGCCGCTCGCCATTCTGCTGCAGGTGGGCAAAGCCCGCCTTGCCCTGGCCGCGAATCGCCATCAACCGGCCCGCGACCGAGACATTCACCCGCTCCGCTTCAAGCGCCTCGCCGGCTGCCTCGCCGTACTTCGCCCGAATCTCGGGGATTGTATGCGTCGCAACGTATTGGTTGGGATAAGTCTGCTGCCCGAGGGCGGCAATCTGCTTCAGCTTTTCCTGGCGCAGAGCAAACAGCCCACGCTCAAACCCCGATTCAAACACTCACTTGCCTCGATTGCTCGTTTAGTCTAGCTGTCAGTATAGCGAGCCACGACACGGAGGGACACTCATGAAAGTCGGCGACAGCGTCAAGCTCGTTAGAGTTCCGCCCGAGCTTCCCGAAGGAGATGAATGGCTGCTTACCAAAGAAAACTTTGAAAAGTGTGTTGGTCACCTTTTGAGTGTTGCTGGATTCAATGATTTGGGATGGGCGGAGTTGAACATCGAATCTGTGACGGGAAGCGTCGGCGAAACCATCTGGGTTGAACCGGACTATCTCGAACTACAGTGAATCGAAGACTACGCGCCTCGCCACACGACCGCACGCCGCCTACTGAGCAGCGTCCCCCGGTTTCGCCCTGCCCGAAAAACCAACCGCCTGCCGCAGCGCGTCGGCATCGAGGAGCTTGCCATCGAGCATGACGACGCGCGTCTGGCGCAGGTCACTGATGTTCTTTTCTGGATCGCCCTCGACCAGCGCCAGATCGGCATTCTTGCCCACCTTGATCGAGCCAGTGTTGGCGTTCTGCCCGACGAGCGTTGCCGGCACAATGGTTGCCGCGGCCAGCGCCTGGGCGGGTGTGAACCCGGCCTGCTCGTAAATCTCCAGCTCACGAATGATCTCGATGCCGCTGCCATCGGTGCCGGCCACAATGGGTACTCCAGCCTGATGCATCTTGGTGAGGATTTGAATCATCTTCGCCCAACTCGCGCGGTAGTCGGCACGCGTCAAGTCCTTGGGCACGGCGAAGCCGCCGGTCCGGAATCCACGCTCCACGGTTGGCGGCAGAGTCCCGACGAACGGCGCATATGCGGGCGAAAGTTCGCCATTGTCCGGAACATACAATCCTTCAAACGCCACCATGGTTGGGTCGGAGTAAATATGTTTCTTGGCCATCACGGAGATCAGCTCGGTCAGTGCCGGATCGTTGACATCCATGTCCTTGGCATAACGCCCCGGAGCCTCGAAGCGTCCGATTCCATTGTCGGTTGGCAACACGCTCGCCGGCACCGCCTGCATCACGATCCAGTTGATGTGGGTGACCTCGTCGTAGCCATCGTTAACAGCCTCAAGCGTCCGGATTCCCGCGGGGATGTGGCCGTGAACATGAAGCCCAAGCTTATGCGCCTCGGCAATCGACGCCGGCAGCCACGCCGGGTTAAAGGTGCCGTAGAACTTCACCCCGGTAAAACCTTCTTCTTTCGCCTTGTCGACCAGCGCGATCGCCTCCGCCTGGCTGGTGGCCACATTGGCGACTTGCGCCGTGTAAGGCCCCTTGCCATCGATCAGTGAGGAAGGATAGACGTGCGGGAAGAGCAGCTTACCCTCCGCGGCGCGGGTGCGGCGGTCGATGGTCAGCTTGTCGTTGTTGCCGGGGTCGCGCACCGAGGTCACTCCCAGCGAAAGCTCCTGAGGGCCGGTGTAGTCGTCGCCAACGTGCATGTGGCAATCCCACAGGCCGGGCACCAGCGTCTTGCCTTTGCCTTCGATAACCTGCGCGCCGTCCGGAACGACGATGCTGCTGGCGTTGCCAACAGCCACAATCTTCCCGGCGTTGACCACCACCGTCTGGTCGTCGAGAAAGCGCAACTCATCGGCGTCAAAGATCTTTACGTGGGTGAACGCAACCGGGCCGAGCGGTACTTTTGTCAGCTCTTTGGCTAGGACTGGCGCCTGAGCCGCCATGGCATTGGTCTGCGCCTGTTCCATGCGCTCCATATCCCCGGCATAGGCGTCCGGCAACCAGCCAATCACAAACACCATGGCGAAAAAGTGATTGTTGGCATCCGTCCAAACGGGGATCGGCGTATTGCTAAGGCCAGTCACCTGCCAAAGCGTAACCGAGCGGCGGTTGGCGGCCTCGCCGATCTCGAGCGTCGTCAACTTGCTGGCGTGCGCTTCGCCGCCGGGCAACAGCTTCAGCGAGTGGGTTGGCGTTGCCAGTAGCGTATCGACGAACCAGGCCGTAACATCCATTGGGCCGCCAAAGGGCAGATAGAACCGGTTGCCCGCGTCTTTCATAGAGCCGTTGTCGATCGGGCTCTTCCACGTGGCTGCGCCGTTGGCCAGGGTGAATGTCTCTGCGGCGTCTCCGTTAGGCGTCACTCCGCGGATCGTCAGCGACTGCGGCGTGCCTGCAGAGTCAGGCTTGCCGTTCGAGTCAATTTCCCAGACCTGGCCCCGCAGGTCCATGCTCTCGCGGCCCATGTGGGCGCCGTCTGCACCGACCCACATCCACGAGTCGCCATGCTTGCCGCCGGTGGATTCGATGACATAGTGATGGGCATCGGCTGGCGGCTTTGCCAGCTGGTCCTTTGGGGTCTGGGCAAGGAGAGCACCGGAAATGGACAAGAGGGCAGTGGACAGATACAGCTGGCGCATCGAACCTCCGGGAGTACGAGCTAGGCTGCATCGTACCCGGATGAGAAGGGGAGGGAAAGCAGAAAACGAGGCCGCCGTTCGCATCGCAGCGAATCATCACCCGAAAAATCCCTTACCAGCCGCTGGCGCGATGAACCAGGCGACTCGGCGCCCCCATTCGCCATCGCCGCTTCTCGACCTTTAAGATGACGGAGATACTCTCCATGCCCTTCAACTCCCCCAACCCGGACCCCAAGCCAGCGAAGCCTTTAGGGAAGTCCCTCGTCCAGGCCGAGCGCCTCATGCAGATCGCGCTCGTCCTGCCTATCGCCGTGCTGATCGGCTGGTTTTTCGGCGCGTTGCTCGACCGCTGGCTGCACCAGACGTGGATAACCGTCGTTGGCCTCATCCTCGGCATGATCGCCGGAATGCTTGAAGCCGTCCGGATGGCCCTTGCCGCGGGAAAACCCAAAAACAAGAAATCGTGATCCCGCCTCCCTCATGCCTGACGAGAACCCACTCCTTACTTTTACCGACGCTGATCTGAGCACCGCCCTGTTCCGGGCAGTACGAAACGTCGGCATCATGTCCCTCATCGGCGTCCCGATTGTCTGGATCGCCTCCGGCTGGCAATCGTCCGCGCTCTTCCTCGTCGGAGCAGCCATCTCCGCCGGAGGAATCTACGAATCCCGTCGCCTCATTCGCGTCGTCAACGCCAAGCTCGACAACCAGCGCTCGCCTCGTTCGACAGGCTTCGTGATTGCCATGTTTCTCCTCCGTCTGTGCATCGCCGGGGCGGCTCTCTATGTTAGTCTAAGGTGTTTGCATGGTGCGGTTTATGCGATCATCGCGGGACTGGCCCTGGCCATGATCGCGCTCTCGATCGAAGCAGTTCTGTTAACTCGCAATTGATTCATTCGAATTCTGTAACGCCACAAATTTATGCACGCCTTCATCCATTCGATTACACAGCTCTTGAACTCGCTCGTCGGCGGCCCGCTAACCTCGCTGCTCGTGGCGATCGGCATTCATCCCGACAAACCCGGCGCGCCCATCGCCGATGTGCTCACCCTCGAGCTCATCGCCGCCGCAGGCCTGCTCGCTTTTTTCATCATCGTGCGACTGACATTGCATGTGGAGCGTCCCAACCCGGCGCAATCACTCGCCGAGATGATCAACGAATTCGTCAGCTCGCAAGGCGAAGCAATCCTCGGCCACGGTTACGAACCCCACGTGCCGCTGACCACGATGCTCTTTCTCTTCATCCTGCTCTGCAACTGCTGGGGTCTGATGCCCGGCATCGAGACGCCGACCGCCAAGCCCTTCGTCCCGCTCGGTCTCGCGCTCATCACATTTGTCTATTACAACTACCAGGGAATTCGCGCTAAGGGTGCAGTCGGCTACTTCAAGCATTTTCTCGGGCCCGTCTGGTGGATCGCCCCACTGATGCTTCCCGTCGAGATCATCTCGCACCTCGCCCGCAACATGTCGCTCACCGTCCGTCTTTATGCGAACATGCTCGCCAGCGATCTGCTGACCCTCGTCTTCTTCTCTATCTTTCCGATAGTGCTGCCGATCGTCTTTCTCGGGCTGCACTTCGGCGTCGCGATGATTCAGTCGTACGTCTGGATGCTACTGGCGTTCATCTATCTCGCCGAGGCGACCTCGCACGAGGAACTACCGGATTAGTTTCCAAGCTCTTCAGCCGGAGGCGGCTTCCACTCCGGGAACTGAAGCGCTGTTTAGCGTGAGGGCGCCAGCACGGTGAGCGTCAACCACCCACTGACAGCAATTCTTACGGAAGCAGGAGAAACTCGAATGCGCAAGCTGCAATATCTACTCATGACCCTGTCGGTGCTCTGCTTCGCAGTGCCGGCATTTGCCCAGGGAACCGAAGGCGCAGGCGCAGTCAGCCTCGTGCCGATCGGCGCCGGTATCGGCATCGCCATCGCCGCTGGTCTCTGCGGACTCGGCCAGGGCAAGGCAACCGCCTCAGCCACCGAGGCCCTCGCCCGCAACCCCGGAGCCCGCGCCGGAATCCAGCTCCTGCTGGTGCTCGGCCTCGCCTTCATCGAATCCCTCACCCTCTTCACCTTCGTTATGATCTACCTCAAGGTGAAATAAGCAACTTCAGCAGCGGAACGAAGCAAAGGCCTCCGGTTCGCCGGAGGCCTTTGCTTTGCCAATGAACTTTGCTTTCCCGGACGCCGCTTGCCGGTCGTACCATTCCAGTAGTCTGTGGATTTCGCAGGAGGCGCAATGCGATCGACCCACCCGCCGCCGGCAAATGTCGACGAGTACATCGCATCGTTTTCGCCGGATGTTCAGGCGATCCTCGAAAGGATACGTCGGACGATCAGGAGGGCCGCGCCAGCTGCCGAGGAGATCATCAGCTACAGGATGCCCGCGTTCAGGCAAAATAGCATCTTGGTGTACTTTGCCGCCTTCAAAAAGCACATCGGACTTTATCCGCCCGTGCGCGGAGACGCAAAGATCGAGGGGGCAATCGCACCGTATTCGGGGGAGAAGGGCAATTTGCGATTTCCGCTCGACCAGCCGATTCCGTACGTCCTCATCAAGAAAATCGTCAAATTGCGAGTAAAGCAGAATTCAAAACCTTGAACGAAATTCAAGGCACGTGCCGCAGGTCACTCCTTCGCAGAAAGTACGCTTTCTAGCAGCGGGCAGCCAAACGTCAACACATTCCCATCCGGATCTTTGACGGCGAAATCGCGCATCCCATAAGGCTCATCCGTCGGCTCAAGCGCAATCTCGGCGCCGCCTCTTCTAATCTCCGCGCAATAAGCATCGACCTCATCGGAAAAGACTGAGACCGCCCCACCCCCGAGCGGCCTTTTCCAGGTCGTATGCGCGCACAAGTGTACACAGCATTCGCCAAGATGCACGCCCGCGTAAGGGCCAAACTCGAAGTCCTTTTCAAAGCCGAGCACCTCGCAATAGAAGCGGAGAGCTTCCGGGATGTCTTTCACCTGAAGAACTGTTGAAGCGGCGGATACTTTCATGGCCGCAGTATAGCGCCTAATTTGTTGCGAGCCAGCCATTCACCCGCAACCAATCCGCCAGTCGCCCGGTCCACGAGGACAGCACCGGGTCGAACGGGGCCAGCCCAAATCCGTGTCCGCCGTGCAGGTAAATGTGCATCTCTGCCGGAACGCCCGCCTTGCGCAGCGCCAGGTAGAAATTGACGCTGTTCTCAGGAAAGACGGCTTTGTCATCGTCCGCCGCCACCAGAAAAGTCATAGGCGTCTGCGCCGTCACGTGATGATCGTTGGTCAACTCTTCCACCAGCGCGGGATCGGCATTCTTTCCCAGCAGGTTATCGAAGGACACAACCGACGCCGGCCCGATCGGCCCAATCACCGGATAGCTCAGAATCAGAAAATCCGGCCGGCTGCTCAAGCGGTCGATCGGATCGGCTGCGGTTGCATCTCCGGCATCGAAATGCGTCCCCAATGTAGAAGCAAGATGGCCGCCGGCGGAGAAGCCCCACACTCCAACCCGATTCGGATCGTACCCATACTCCGGCGCATGGCTCCGCACCCAGCGCAGCCCGCGCTTGGCGTCGTTCATCTCGATCGGATGGTGATACTTCGGCCCAAGCCGGTATTCCAGCATGAACGCCGAGACTCCCAGGTTGTTCAACCATCTCGCAACCTGTAGACCTTCATGGTCCGTGGCGAGATGAGAATACGAGCCGCCGGGCAGAATCAAAACGGCGGTCTGTGTCTCATGCCCGGCGACCTTCGGCGCAGGAAACGGAGTAATCCTGGGTTGATCGCCGGGGCTCGCGTCGCCCAAAGCTCCCGGAGCGCCCTGCGGCCAAAGCGCTACCGGAGCGGGCGTGTTTACTTGTGCTTTCATTGCCGCTGCAGCTACAAAGAATGCGAGGGCGTAGGCTCCGCACCGCAACCATCTCATCGAAACAGTCCTCCGTTTGTCCGCAGCGATCATCGCTCTGGACTGCAATGAGAATAATTCACTGGATCAGACGTTCCCTTTACCGCTTGAATATACTGGAGACCTCCGGAACATTTTGCCTTGCAGTGGAACGGCCGATCGGAGACCTGAAGATGGCTGGAGATTGTGCATGAGTCAGTCCGCCCGCGATTTGCTGCGGCAAAAGCTTTCACCCCGGGCGTTTGAGAACCTGCGCTTTGCCCGCTGGTACTATCGCTCGCATCTGACCGGCCTCGCCACTACTTTCCGCGGCCATCCGGCTCCCATCGTCCACAGCTTTCCTGAAGGAATAGCTTCCCGGATAGGGAGCGAGATTCGCGGCGTCAACATCTTCGCGCCGACGACCATGTGCCGGGTCATGTCGCGGCATGGCAGCGACAAAGGCACCAAGCATAACTACACCACCCTCTATTCCGTACTCTTTGGAGATTTGCGAAAGAAGCCGCTGCGCATCTTCGAGCTCGGCCTCGGCACCAACAATCCGGATCTTGTTTCCAGCATGGGAGTGTATGGCCGGCCCGGCGCCTCGATGCGAGGATGGCGCGAGCTCTTCGCCCATGCACAGGTCTACGGTGCGGACATCGACCGCGATATCTTGTTCTCCGACGATCGCATCGAGACCTTCTATTGCGACCAGCTCGACGCCGGCGCGATCCGCGATCTCTGGTGCCTGCCCCCCCTGCGAGAGCCGATGGACATCATCATCGACGACGGCCTCCACACCCTGGAAGGGAATATCTCGTTTATGAACGGGTCGCTCGAGCACCTGCGTCCCGGCGGTGTCTATGTGGTAGAAGACATTTTGTCCAAAGCCCTGGCAGACTGGCGTAGCCTGCTGCAGAGCGGATATCCGGAGCGCTTCCCGCACCACGAGTTCGCGCTCATCGAGCTGCCTCACACCTGGAACCGCCACGACAATAATTTATTGATCGTTCGCACGATGGACTGAATCGCGGGAAGCGTCAAGGCGTCGGCGGCGATGAAAGACCCAGCTTCACGCGAAGCTCCTGAATAGTTTCGCCGCTCTGCTGGAAGTGCCGTACGACGGCCCCGGAAGTGAAGTCGCGAGAAACCATGCTCCGCGCCGGGCATAGCCATCGGACACCGAGTGACTCAAAGCTGAGCGCGTCTTGGGTCCTGCTGATATTGCGGATGCCCGCCCGATAGATCATGTGATTGACGGCGACTTGATCATCCATCTCTACTAAGGCCCGCTCGACGAAGTGGTCGAGAAAGGCCCGCGTTGCCGGCGTGGGGCGCAGGTACATGAAACCACAACACACGATGAAACCGAGACGCCTTGCCACATCCATCGGAATGGAGAAGTCCTCCTGTACGATGATGTCCGCCAACGGAAACCCATCCAGCATTCGATCGAGATCGCCCAAGAGGAACGCATCGAGGTCGATGGAAAGCACGCGATGATTACGGCATACCAGATCCCGGAGCAGCAGAGTGCGAACGATCCACAGTGCGTGTTTGCTGTAGGCGTGAAGCTTCCCGCTCCCATCTGACGAGAAGTATCGGGACAGATCGAGGACTGCTCCGGGAATGCGCGAACCCAGCTTCTCTACGGCGGCCGCGTCCAGCCCCGCGGCGATAACTTTTCCTTTTGCGAAGCTGCGCGCATGCCTGAGCCATTCGTCGAAAAGCGGCAAGTGGTGCTCTCCGAGGGAAACCAGAATGACCTCGCAGCCCGGCGCGGGAGAGAGCGCATCGACCAGTTCGGCAATTCGCCTCGCCGCTTCTCCTGAAGCAATCTCCTCCAGCAACAGGGCTATTCGAGAAGCGGCAACGGCTCCCTCATAAGGCCCATGGCTCGCTGCTGCCTGCCGATAGAACCGAATTGCATCCGGAAGATTGCCCAGCCTCTGCGCTGCTGCAGCCAGCCAACAATCGATCTCCGGAGACTTGCCCGACTCGTTCCGAATCAATCGACTCAGCGTGGACTTCGAGAATGGACCCGGACCGCACATCATCAATGCGTAAAGAAGTCTCCCTCTCGATTTGTCGTCCAAGGATGCGAGCGGACCCGCCGCCAGAATGCAGCGAACAACAGCGTGCCAGCGACTGAACCGCGCACCCACGTGCCCTGCGCCTAGAAGCGCTTTCCTTAGCGGTGCGGGCGTTGGCATGTCATGCCTTTCCCTCGCTGATAAGTGGGGCAAAGCGGTGACGCAATCGGGACATTAATAGAGTCTTGACCTCATCGACGCCAAAGACCTTATAAGCCGCGATGCCAATGGCGGTCGTAAGCACAATGGCCGATACCACCGTCCATCCAAGACCCCATGTCGCTTCGTGGTAGGCGGGGTAAATGCAGACAGCGAATGCAATCAACGTGAAGACCGCCAGCCTGATGACCGGTTCCATCGTGACCTTGTGTTCGTCTGGAAACAGCTTCGCGTTCAAAGTCAGCACCAGGCGAGTCTGGATGATCTCCCACGCCAGCCAGGTCACCACAAATCCCATGAGACCGTAGATCCGCATCGTAAATATCGAAACCGCCAACATGATCAAATAGCCGACCACGATGATCCGCGACATATCTTCGTGCTCATTGCTTGAGACCTGGAACTGCGTCTTGTGTTCTTTGATCCCCAATACAGCCGATACCATCGCCATCCCGAGACAAAGGCCCGGCTCATACAGGTCCCGTTTGTGCAGCCAGACGGTGAATAAGAATGGGCACAACAACAGGCTGCCGATGCTCGTGACAGGTATCAGAAAGAGGATGACCCGTTCCGATAAGTCGTAAAGCCTTCGCAGGAGGCGCCAGTCGGACTTGCCGAAGAGCAGCGTAATGTCCTGTCCGATTGCATTGCTTGCAATCGCCAGTATCTGTCGAGACATTTGAAAGACAACTCGCACAATCGAGAAGGTGCCTACCGCGCCTGGCCCCAGCACTCGTTGAATAATCAGAACCGGACCCTGCCATGTGAGGAAGCCTGCGGTTGCAAACAATCCAAAGTGAGCGCTCGGCTTAACGATGCCGGCGACCTGCTTCCAACTGCCATAGCGCAGAGACGGGACAAGCACGGGCGCAATGCGCCGGACATCCCAGAGAATCGCAACGCTAAAGAGGATGAAGGACGCCAACTGAATGGCCGCGAGTACGGGGAACGTCGCGCGAAGATAAAGCGCCAGGGTCACTGCAAAAACACTGAAAAGCCACTGCGCGCTTTGCCAGTAGTTTCCGCGATGCAACAGCCCGACCACCATATAACTGTTCGCCAACAGGCTAAAGATCATAATGGCCGTGAACTGCAGAATGAACAGGTAGAGCGTCAGGGCCGCGACGTGGTCCGACTCGTGGCGTAGCCTGAGCAGGGAACCGATGGGAAGCGCAAACACCACGAGACCGCACGTCGCAAAGCAAAGCGAAAGTAGAATAAGCAGCCGGACTGCACTGGCCTGGATGGCCTTCGCTCCATCCTCATCCCCCCGGTTGTACAGGATTGTCATCTCGTTGTTGGAGTAGGTCTGGATGCCGTAGTTGAGTGTCCCGAGATAGCTTACCGAGGCGCTCAGGGCGATCCATTCCCCGTAGACTTCCAGACCGAAGATGGACAGAAAAAACGGCGGAATAAGCAGCTGCGAGACAACGCTGATCCCCTGGCCGAGAAAGCTCGTGAACAGGAGCTTAAAGATTCTGCTTAGATTCATAGAGTTTGTGCCCTGAGCGCCGCCCGGATCCGTTCCGCAGAGACCGTTATCCTAACCCGCCCATACACAGATACTTCAGATTCAAATATTCATCCAGACCCTGGCGCGCGCCTTCGCGCCCAAACCCGGACTCTTTGACGCCGCCAAACGGGGCGACTTCGGTGGAGATGATCCCTTCGTTGATGCCTACCATCCCCGCCTGTAATCCAGCGGCGATTCTCCAGATACGGCCAATGTCCCGCGCATAAAAGTAAGCAGCCAAGCCAAATTGAGAATCATTCGCCATCGCCAGCGCCTCTGCCTCATCATCAAAACGAAACAGCGGCGCAATCGGTCCAAAGGTCTCTTCGCGCGCAATCTTCATCGCCGGAGTTACATCCGCGAGTACGGTCGGCTCAAAGAAGTTGTGTCCCAAAGCATGACGGTGTCCCCCGGTCAGCACTCGCGCGCCATGATCAAGCGCGTCGCGCAAATGGTCCTCAACCTTTGCCAAAGCCCGCTCGTGAATCAGCGGCCCCTGCTCGGCATCGGGTTGTGAAGCAGGCGCAACCCGCAGCTTCGCCGCAGCCGTCGCCAGCTTCCCGGCAAAGGCGTCGTACACGCTGTCTTGCACCAGGATGCGGTTCGCGCAGACGCAGGTCTGGCCTGAATTGCGGAACTTCGCCGCAATCGCGCCCGTAACCGCCGCATCCAGATCGGCATCGTCGAATACCAGGAACGGCGCGTTCCCACCAAGCTCGAGCGAAAGCTTCTTGAGCGTGTCGGCGCTCTGCCGCATCAAGTGCTTGCCCACCGCCGTCGATCCGGTAAACGAAACCTTCTTCACTACAGAGGATTGCATCCACTCGCCAACCACATCGGCGTCATGTGCGCGTCCGGCGGTCACGACGTTGAAAACTCCGGCCGGCAATCCGGCTTGCTCGCCCAACACAGCGAAGGCCAACGCCGAGAGCGGAGTCGCCGCATCCGGCTTCGAGACCACCGTACATCCTGCCGCCACAGCCGGAGCTACCTTGCGCGCCAGCATGGCCAACGGGAAATTCCACGGTGTGATCGTCGCAACCACTCCCACCGGCTCCTTCACAACGATGAGCTTGCGCCCCCCCACCGGCTCGGGAATTACCTCGCCATAGGCCCGCTTGGCTTCTTCGGCAAACCACTCCACATAGCCGGCCGAATAAGCAATCTCACCCCGGCTCTCGGTGAGCGGCTTACCTTGCTCCATCGAGATCAGCTTTGCCAGGTCCTCCTGGTTCTCCAGCATCAGCGCAAACCAGCGCTTTAACACCGCCGAGCGCTCCTTGGCGGTACGGGCCTTCCACTCTGGAAAAGCGGCAGACGCCGCATCGACCGCAGCCCGCGCTTCCACCGCTCCGCAATCGGGAACTGTTGCGATCAAAGCCCCGGTCGCCGGGTTCTTCACCGCCAGCGTCTCGCCGCCAATGAAAGCTCTATTAAGAATCAGCTCAGGACGGGTGAGTTCAAGTTCAGCAGTCGGGGCTACGATCGTCGCAGGGGCAAGACTCATGATTTGGATCCTGGCATCAGGTTCCAGTATAGCGAGCCCCTTCGCAGGCTACGTCTGCTGGTACAACCGGTAGCGCTCCGTTTTGATATCTGAAAATGGCCGCATTACCACCTTGTCGCTATCGGTCTGGACGACCCAGTCCACAGACGTGGCGCTCACCTGTTGTGCCGCCAGCATCTGTGTCTGCGTCATCTTGACCGCACCCGGCTCAATTGCGAAGAGGGTCACCGGTCCGCGAACCAGAGCCACAAGATCGGAGTGTTGCGCATCCAGCGGAACCACTCGCATTGGCATGTCGAGTGAAAGCTCCACGCGGTCGCCGTTCTTCCAGGTACGATCGATCTCCGCCCAGTGCCCCGGAGCCGCCGCAACGTCGGCAACTTTGCCGTTGATCGTGACGCGCGTGCCTTTGCCCGCCCATGCGGGAATCCGCAACGCCAGGACGAAACGTTCTTCGTGGTCCAACTTCAGCTGGAGCGTGGTCTCGCCGGTCGTTGGATACTGCGTCTCCTGCGTCAGCGTCACGCGCGCATTGCCTTGCCGCCAGCTCACCCGCGAGGGCACATAAAGGTTCACATAAACACCCTTGGAGTTACGCAGGTAAGAGCTGATGCCATAGTCCGCCGCCAATTGCGGGAATGTCCCAGAGCAGCAAGGCCACTTCTCCCCATAATCGGACTTCACCGCGCTAACATTGTAGTCGGAATAGTAGAAGCTCACGCCGTCGGGCCGAATCGGCTTCGCTCCCAGAATAGTGTTGTAGAGCACCCTCTCCATGCTGTCGCCATATTTGCTGTCGCCGGTCGCGCGCATCAGGTAGCGTGCCACCTTGAAATGTCCGTAAGCACCGCAGGGAGTCTCGAAGCTGCTGTGCGTGGCTGTTAGCGATTTCGCCAGTGCATCGGAACCGGGCTTTACAAATCCTTCGTTCGGCCCCCAGCCGCCGGTCGCGAAGCTCTGGTCGAGCACAAACTGGAAGCCGTTCCTGGCTGCGCGAAGATGCTTCTCGCTGCCATCCGTCAGATAAGCCTGCATCGCCGAGCACAGCGCGTTCAGGTGGCTGTAAGCGTGCTGGCCAGGCAGTACATTCTCGTTCTCAGCGAGGGGATCGAAGTAGGTATCGTCCTCAAGGAAGCGCACCGCCAGATCGTGATAGCGCGCCCCGGCGCCGCGCTGATAGCCAAGATAGAAATTCTCCGGCAGGGTGTAGCTCTCGTCCCAGGTGAAGGAAACATTTGGATGCGGACGCGCCGCCATTTCTTCGCGGTTCAGAGCCTTCGGAGGAAGCCAGGGCATCACCGCATCCGTCGCATGGTTCAGCACCGCAAGCGCGTCGGGATCGCCGGCGAATTGGTGAGCGTCGATCAAGCCGCAGTTCGTCTTGTCGAAGGTGTAACAGGGAATGCAGTAGCCGTCGTAAAACTTCGGCGTAATCGTGGGTGCAAACCCGGCCACGAGGCGATGGATCTTGGCTTGGGTCGCCCTATCGCCGGTCACTGCATAAGCTCGGGAGAGCCCCGACAGATATTGTCCAAAACTGTGGCCGGGAATGTATCCCGTCATGTTCTTCGGAGGATCAAAGTCGGGCGAAGGCGAATACCACCCGCCCATGTCCTCACCCGGAGCCGCCTGCCCAGCCAGCTGCCGAAAGGGCTTCAGCAAGCTGTCTTCATTCAAATTCAGAAACAGCGCATGGTTCTGCTTGAACTGCACCAGCATCGGGCCATCCAGCAGTTGCACATCCGCGTAGTTAAACTGCTCCAGCTTCGTCGGGAGCGTTGCAGCTTGTCCAGCACCCCAGCTGCGGCGCGTGGGTGAGATGATTGCTCCTGCTGCCATCGCTCCGCCGGTTTTCAAGAACTGCCGACGGCTCCTTTTGAACAAATTCATTAAATTTCCCCGTGCGGAAACGTTTTCTCGATCCACCAAAATCATACGTCAATATCGAGGCCGGAAGCTCGCCGGTACGACAATCGAAAGAGGGAACAACGAACACTCTATGAGCCTCTTCTACAAAACCATGCCGTCCCCGGTCGGGAAGCTCAAACTGATCGCAAGTGACAAAGGCCTGGTCGCGATTCTCTGGGAAAACGACCCCGCGCGCCGCGTGCGCCTGGGCGAGCTCACTGAAAATCCCCAGCATCCCGTTCTCGTCCAGACCGAGCGTGAACTCAGCGAGTATCTCTCTGGACGCAGAAAACAATTCACGATCCCACTCGATATGCGAGGCACACGTTTTCAGAACGATGTTTGGAGCGCACTTCTCGCGATCCCATTCGGCGAAACAAGAACCTATGGGGAACTCGCAACCCAACTGGGAAACCCGCGCGCGACCCGGGCGGTCGGCGCAGCCAATGGCAGAAACCCAATTTCGATCGTCGTGCCTTGCCATCGCGTGATCGGTTCGTCGGGAAAGCTCACTGGCTTCGCTGGCGGCCTCGAAACAAAGGCCCGTCTGCTCGATCTCGAAAAGGGTGGTGTTGTGGCCTTCAAGTAGCAGCCCACACTACCGGCGGACGCACGAGTCGCCTTTCATTAGGAGCCAATGAGCCAACGGTTCCGGTTCATCCGCAGCGGGGACAATCGCCTTTCCATTAGCCGAAAGTTTTCCCACAAATTGAACAGGGCAACAGAGCGGCGAGAGCGGGTTGAATTCGATTGCTACGCTGCCCGGCGACAGCAACGTCGTATTCGCGACGGTCCCGTAGTGTTCAAAGGTTTCTGTGGGTGGTTGGATTCCATTCGCATATTTATAGGCACCAGGCGTTAGCAGATCGTCTGACCAACTCACGAGTGATCCTTCCCGCCCCTGGGCGATGTGAATACAGTTGTTCATGGGGACATCCCGCGCCCAGGTTCCGACCAGAGGACTGGTAGCGCTCTTCTCAGCGCAACACGGCCGGACAAGAGTGACTTTCCTGTCGAAAGACGCGAGGCGAAAGCGGCCCGACCAACTGCTATGCACCGGGTCGAAGGCAAGATCAAGATGGATGGCCGGTCCCTCCGTCGTACCATCCCGATTGATGATGAGGCGCTTCTGTGTCCAATGAACCGCAGGCGTATCGTCAGAGAACGAATTGCCCTCTCCGGTTTTGCGCGTCGGACCAGTACGTTGGTAGACCTCGAACAACGCGTCGTGAAAGGTCTGGCGAGCTCCAAGTAGCGTAACGGGAGCTCCGTCTATCCGCGTCGTGAGTTGGATCTGTAGTCCGTATACAGCACCGTTGAACGAAGTCTCCCACTCTCCCGACAAGTTCTCGGGATGGTCGATTTCATGGCCTCGTAAACTGTCTTCGGAGCTCGCTGGTTGCCTCGGCTGCTGGGCCTGCATGCACGCCGCCATCAAGGCTAGAGCGATCACGCTAGCGCGCATAAATTCCAGCCGCATTGTCATGCAGATACCTCCGCGCAAAACCCAATGCCTGATCTTCGGTGACCTCATGGTTCACCACCATCTCCGCCAATGCTGCCGCGAGCGCGGTCCGCGCCGTCCGCACCGCCATCCAATAACTCTCTTCCGCGCCCACGGAGTCGCTAAATGGAAAGGCGTCCGAACCGAAGACAACCTTGTCTGGAAACAACAGCAGCCAGTGCCGCAACACCGTCTTGAAGTCGGCCGGATAGAGATATAGCTCCATCAGAGAGGAATCCAGGTAAACATTCTTGCGCGTCGTGAGCCAGATCGCCTGCTCCTGAAACGGATAACCCCCATGCAGCAGCACAAAGGTCGTCTTGTCATAGCGGGGATCGCGCAGGACGTTTTCAAGATTCAGCGCCGTGCTGCCGGTGACGCTGTAGAAGTCTCCGGTGCCGACCGCAGTGTGAATCTGCACCGGCAAATGCATCGTTCCCGACTCTCGTAACAAGTAGCGGAAGACATAATCCTGAAAGTCCTTGTACTCGCCATCGGTCGGAACTCCGCCAGCCCGATACTTCGAGTACACCGATGCCGCCGTCGCCTCCTGAGGGTCGTCAAAATGCAGCGAACGGAAATATCCGATCTCAAACTTGATGCCGACGCCGCCCTGGCGCTGATTGTCTTCAAGCAGGTGGCGAGCGAACAACAGGTAGTTGTCAAGGTTGGCCGGCAGGGAGACCAACCCCTCCTGAGCCAGCTCATAATGCAGCTTCTTCTCCTGCAGCGGAACGTAGAGCGCAAGATCGCCATTCCGGGCAATGAAATTCTGATTGCCGAAAGGGAAGAGCAGCGAATCGACAAAGAAGACCCAGCGAAAGCGCTTCGGATCGAGATAAGGCGGCATCCTCACCCGGTTGGCGACCGCTGTCTCAATGTTCAGCCGGTCGAGAATGCCGTCGAAGTACGCGTAGCCCGTCTGCTGCTGCCGCAGCTCCGCCTTCTTCTTAGCGAGCCATTGCAGATGTTCCGGCGTGGCGTCGTCATACGGATAGCTGAAGAGATCCTTCGACGCCGCGATCAACTCAGGATTTCCTGTTCGCAAGCGGTAAGGCACACTGCCGTCAGGCGTCGAGGCCATCGCGTCCACATCCGGGTCGTCGGCAAATCCCGGGTGACCATGATTGTCGAAGATCGGGATCTTGTTAATCGCCGTCAGCAATCGAGAATACGTGGCTTGAAGATCGATGTTCGGGTCGGCTATTGGTTGGGGAACCTGCTGCGCGCGAGTAAGGATTGTCCCGAGAATCGTCGCTACGACGAGCAGCAGGTGCCCGAGAACTCGTCGTGTGGCCCTAGTCAAAAGCTGCTGGCCACGCAGCATCGATAAAGGATTTTTCAGAGAGACCTTCCCGAAGGCGAGACGAGAAATCACTCCTCCCGGCCCGACCTGCAAATTGTATTCTGCCGTCGCCGAAAGATGTACAGAAGCTCCGCCAGAAGAGATACTGTGAAACACGATGCCGCCGCAACTCCGGAAGGTGGAAGAACTCGATCGGGTCATGGTCGCAGCTCCAGCAAAATGGGACTTTCGCGGCGAGTTGCGCGCGTTGCTCCGGCTCGCGATCCCAGTTGTCCTCTCCGAGCTCGCCTGGATGCTGATGTCGGTCGTCGACACCATCATGGTCGGGCGGCTGAGCCCCGAGGCGATCGGCGCCGTCGGCCTCAGCAGCTCTCTCTATTACATTCCCGCGCTCTTCGGCACCGGGCTCCTGCTCGGCCTCGACACGCTTGTCTCCCAGGCGCACGGCCGCGGCGACCACGCCGATTGTCGCAAGTCCGTCATGCAGGGCATTTACATCGTTCTTCTATTCAGCGTGCCGGTGATGATCATCGTGCAGTGGATTCCAGCGCTTTTACCCCGCTGGGGAACGAACCCAGCCGTCGCCTCGCAAACTGCCGCATACCTGCGCTTACTCAACTGGGGAACTCCCTGGCTGCTGACCTACGCGTGCTTCCGCCGCTACCTCCAGGGCATGCACATCGTGAAGCCCGTCACCTTCGCCCTGGTCTCCGCCAATATTGTGAACCTGGTAGGGAACTGGCTGCTCATCTACGGGAAATTCGGGCTGCCCGAGATGGGCGTGCGCGGGTCGGCGCTCTCTACCGTCTTCGCACGAGCTTATATGGCAGCATTTCTCGTTGCGGTCGCCATCTGGCATGAGCGTAAGAACGGAGGGTCCCTCTTCGCAAGATTTCCTTTGCCTAACAAGACGCGGATTCTCCGTATCCTGCAACTTGGCGGTCCTGCGGCCACGCAGATGATCTTTGAGATCGGGGCCTTCGGCGGCGCGACCGTCATTGCCGCAAAGTTGAGCGCCGATAGCCTTGCAGCTCATCAAATTGCGCTGAATATTGCAAGTGTTACTTACATGGTCCCGCTCGGAGTTTCAGCCGCTGCCGCCGTGGCGGTCGGCCATAACATCGGCTCTAGAAACCCCGCGCGCGCCCGCCGAACCGGGTACCTGGCCATCGGCGTTGCTACCGCCTTCATGGCCCTGATGGCCGTCCTGCTAACCGTCTTTCCACGCCAGATTGTCTGGATTTACAGCCCCGATCCGAAGGTTCTGGCCATCGGCGCTCCGCTGCTGGCCCTAGCTGCAGCCTTCCAGATATTCGACGGTATCCAGACGGCGACCACAGGCGCACTCCGCGGCCTCGGCCACACCAAAGTGCCGATGATCCTGAACTTCATCGGTTATTGGATTATCGGGTTGCCGCTAGGCTACTGGCTCTGCTTCAGCGCGAAGCTCGGCGTCTTCGGCGTCTGGATCGGTCTCACCATCGCATTGGTCTTCATCGCTACTCTGGTATTGCTCGAGTGGAGAAGGAAATCCAGGCTGGCAAATTAGCGATGGAGCCTGCCCTTCAACAGCTTGAATCGGAGTATCCGCTGACCCGCCAGCTAGAGTAGACAAAAGAGTCGGGTCGCGTGAATAGACGAGTTGATATGATAGACGCTAGCGGCCATATCATAAGCTTTCAAGGCATACGAGGAGTGCACCGCCGTGGCGACCGCGACCCAGGTTTCTCTAGAGTCCTACCTCAACAGCGTCTACGAACCAGACGTCGATTACGTCGACGGTGAGCTGGAGGAGCGAAACGTGGGTGAATTCGATCACAGCGTCGTTCAGCGGGAGATTGCGTTCTGGTTCAGCTTGCATGCGAAAGCGTGGCGCGTTCGTTCCGTCATTGAGCAGCGGACACCGGTGGCCTCCACAAAGGTCCGAGTATCGGACGTAAGCGTATTTTCCCGCTCCACTCCGATCGAACAGGTCTTCACCCGGCCGCAGTTGATCGGCGTCGAAGTTCTATCGCCGGAGGATCGGCATTCGCGGATGGACGGGAAGATACGAAACTACATCGAATTTGGAGTACCGAACATTTGGGTCGTGGACCCCAGGAAGCGCGAAGGCTGGAACTGCAGCGATGGGAACTGGATACGGACTGACCGGTTCACCGTACCTGATTCGCCGATCTACCTTTCGCTGGCGGAGTTGTTTCAGAAGGTCGAAGAAGACGCTGCGGAATGAGCCTCCTGAATAGCCGAGGGACAGAAGCCGCCAACCAACATTACGTCCGATAACAGATATTCTGTTAACTAAGGATATTAGCGCCGGATAGAAATGTCACACCTCCGCCCGATAGAAATGTCCGATTGCCCTTCCAGCGTTATCGTCGCTTGGGAGGCGGACGACTTTGGGATGGGTGCTGATGAGCGAACGCGACGTACGACGCGTGGAAGTTTTGACGGAAGTACTTTCAGGCCGACGGACAGTTGCCTCGGCGGCCATCGTGTTGGCGGTTGGTGTACGGCAGATCCACCGTCTCTTGATCCGGTTTCGTGAAGATGGTGGAGGGGCCCTGATTCACAAGAGCCGGGGGCAACCGTCGAATCATAGCTTATCCCCTGGCATCCGCGAGTACGCCCTCGAACTGGTCAGGACGAGGTACGCTGACTTCGGTCCAACACTCGCGATCGAAGTCTTACAAGACAAGCACGCCATCAAGGTGGGTCGTGAGACGTTGCGAACCTGGATGGTCGAGGATGGCTTGGGCTCTCGCGCAAGCAGCGTAGCACACTGCTGGTTTTCATCGACGATGCGACGAGCAAGCTCATGCAGCTGCGCTTCGTGCCGAGTGAGAGCACAGACTCCTACTTTGAGGCCTTGCAAGGTTATCTGGAAGCCCACGGATGCCCGGTTGCCTTTTACTCCGACAAGCACACTGTCTTCCGCGTCAATAGGCCGGACGCCAAGGGTGGCTCGGGGATGACCCAATTCGGCCGAGCGCTGGCCGAGCTGAACATCGAGATCCTTTGTGCCAACTCCAGTCAGGCCAAGGGTCGCGTCGAGCGAGCCAATCGCACTCTGCAGGACCGTCTAGTGAAAGAGCTTCGCCTTGAGAACATATGCGATATCGAGGCCGGCAACGATTTCCTGCCGGGGTTTCTGGAACGCTTCAACGAGCGCTTCGCATTAGTTCCTACCAAGCCAGAAAACCTGCATCGCCCTTTCAACATCAAGGCAAGCCGGTTGAGATATATCCTGTGCCACCGCGAACAACGTCATGTCAGTGAACAACTGACCATCTCCTATGACCGCAAGCAAATCATCCTCGAACGAAACGAGGTCTCTGAAGGTCTGGGCGGTAAGTACGTCAATCTCTACGATTTTCCAGGTGGCCGTCTGGAGCTGCGATGGAAGGGCAGCTCACTTCCCTATCGTGTCTTCAGTAAGGATCAGCGCGTCAGCCATACCGCCATCGTTGGACATGCACTCGCGTTTGTTAAAGCGCAGCAGGACCTCATGCACGAGACGAAGGTCATGACCAATAGCGAGAAACTCGGTTACAAGAAAACACCGCGAAGAGTTTACGGACGAGGCTTCGAACCAAAAACGAGGCCGTCAGCAGCGATGGAAATGACGGTCTGACGGAAAGCGTGGAACGATGAAACTGTTCCACCCTCCCCACAGCCCTCGGAAATCGCCACAGAACGGCGATTCCACACATTTCCACCGCGCGGCTTCCACTGGGTTTACACTGACATTTCTATCCGGCGCGCATCGAGACATTTCTATCCGGCGCCCACAACAAGATGCCTTGAAGCAGGCCTACTTCTCTACATCTTGTAGCGGCCCATATCCTCATCGTTCAGGTTCTCCAGCCAACGCTGAAGCTCGTCTGCCGTTCTTGAATCAGCCGTGTTCGGAACCACCTTGGCCGCCTTTAGCACATCCTCGTGTACGAAGATCGGGCAATCCGCGCGCAACGCGAGAGCGAGCGCATCGGACGGCCGGGCATCCAGGGTGACAGACTCGCCATTCTGTTCCATCCAGATGACAGCGTAAAACGTGTCGTCTTTAAGCTCCGTCACAACAACACGTTGGACCTCAGCATTCAATCCCTGGATGATGTTCTTGAGCAGATCGTGGGTCATCGGCCGCGGCAGCGACGCCCGCTCGACTTCCACAATGATCGCGTTGAACTCCGGCACCCCGACCCAGATCGGGAGTACGATATCGCTGGAAACGTCCTTGAGGAGCACGATCGGCGCATTCGTCGCCTGGTCGACCATCAACCCGCGAATCTTCATTTCGATCTCCATAGCTCCCTCTCCTCGACTCAAGCAGATAACCTGTACTAGCTGCTCAGAGAAACTGCTTCACCGACCAGGCTGTTGGGAAACGCCGCCGTAACCCGGACGGGAACATAGCTCCCAGGCGCAGGCAGAATCGGGCTGGTCGTCGTGAAGTTCAGCGTCTTGTTCTGGCTTGTACGCCCAATCACCTGTCCGCGCTGCTGGTTATGACCTTCAACCGCAGCCTCGTAAACATCGCCTATCTGCTTGCAATAATTGATTCTCTGGATCTCTCGCTGGCGATCAAGCAGGGCCTGAAGCCGCAGCGACTTCTCCTCTTCCGGAATCGAATCTGCCATGTGAATTGCGGGCGTGTTCGGCCGTTGCGAATACTTGAACGCAAAGACCGCATCGTATTGCACCGCCGCCAACAGGTCCATCGTCTCGATAAAGTCCCCCGCTGTCTCCCCCGGAAAGCCGACGATGATGTCGGTGGTCATGCTGATCGGCCGCTTTGCCGCCTTCACCCATGAGATGCGCTCGAGATACTGCTCCCGGGTGTATTCCCGGTTCATCCGTGCCAGAACGCTGGACGACCCGCTCTGCACGGGCAGATGTACATGATCGCAAAGCTCGGGAACGGCATCGATCGCCGCGACGATGTCGCGGGTAAAGTCACGAGGATGCGAGGTCGTAAATCTCACCCGGCGGATCCCCTCCAACTCGCCAACCACCGCCAGCAACTCGGCGAAGCTCCGCTTCCCTTCCGGATCGTGATACGAATTCACATTCTGTCCCAGCAGTTGGATCTCGCTATAACCGCTCTCCGCCATCCGCCGCGCCTCGGCGAGCACCGAGGTTGATGTCCGGCTGCGCTCTTTGCCCCGGGTATAAGGAACCACGCAATATGCACAGAACTTATCGCAGCCCTCAATGATGGTGATGTAGCCGCGATAGGGATTGCTTCGGGCGGTGAACTCGGTCTCGAAAGTCTCGTCCGTCTGCCGGTCATCCAGTCCCGTGATCCGGCTCTCACCGGCCTCAAGCCGCGCCAGCATCTCCGGAAGCTTCCGGTACGAGGCTGATCCCGACACCAGCGAAACATAGGGCGCGCGCTCAAAGATGCGTTCGCCCTCCTGCTGGGCAACGCAGCCGAGCACGCCAAAGCGTTTCCCCTGTTTGTGCAGCTTCTTGTAATCGTTCAGCCGGTTAAAAACCTTTTGCTCGGCTTTATCGCGAATCGAGCAGGTGTTATAGAGGATCAGGTCGGCTTCTTCCTCGACCTGCACTTGGGCGTATCCTTCATGCTCCAGCGTGCCGATGACCTTTTCTGAATCATGGGCATTCATCTGGCAGCCGAATGTCTCGATGTAGAAAGTCTTTCCCGGCGCCGCAGATTCTCTTGGAGATTGCCCCATAACAAGCCTGAGTATACAGCGCAGGCCAGCCCTAAATGAAGGAGGGCCTACCAACCGCGACGTCAGAATTGGCCGCGGATCACCGGACTCAAACGCCAAACTGCCGCAGGTGATGGTCCAGATGCTTATACGCCAGGATCGCCCACTCCTCCGGCGTAAGCCTCCCAAAGAAGCTATGCGGATGAGTCGTGCATCCGGATGGCCCTGCCTGGCAAAACCGCTCAATCAAGCCGCGCAACCGCTCCCGCTCCAGGTCAAAGTTCCGATCGTCTCGCATGATCAAGTCCTTCGCGGTAGGCGAATTCCGGCGTATCGGCTCGTCATCTTTAAACACCATCGGCTTCACAACTGTCCCAAGTATCCGTCCCACAAACATCCGCGGCGGAATCCTGTCCCCCAAGGCCCACTCCATACTTGCCGCACAGTGGGCCACGGCTTGCGCGGGACTCATTTTGCCCCACACCCTCTCGCTGTCCGGCCGCAGCCGCGCGATCCGCTGCTGCACTTCTTCCGCGGCCGCCGCTTCAAAGAGGTTCTTCATACGCGCTCTAAGCTGCTCCAGCCTTGCCCGCGGCATGCCGGTAAGCGCCCAGCAACACCAGGCTGCCGACAATCCCGGCAGTCACCGATGCAGCGAGCGTTCCAATCTTTGCCATATCGATAATCTGGTCAGACTCCAGCGCCAGACCGGCGATGAAGAGCGACATCGTGAACCCAATGCCGCACAGCCAGCTCGCCCCAAATATCTGCCGCCACTCCACCCCGGCCGGCGGGGCGCCCAACTTCGTCTTATGCGCCAGCCACGCAAAGCTCATAATCCCCAGCGGCTTGCCTACAAGCAATCCCAAGATCACTCCCAGAGTCACTGGATTCTGCACCGACGCCTCGATCTTGCCCAGCACATGCACCCCGGCATTCGAAAATGCAAAGACCGGCATGATCAGGAAGCTCACCCAGGGCTGCAACGAATGCTCAATCCGGTGCAGCGGCGTCTCTATCTTCTCGCATTGACTTTCCAGCGTGTGGATCACGGCGTGGCACTCTGACGAGTTCGGGTCGGCCAGTTCAAACCGGTCCAGCAGCCGCCGGCATCTGCTCAGGAAACTCTCTTTGTCGATCGAGCTCTTGACCGGAATCGAGAACGCCAGCAGCACGCCGGCAATCGTCGCATGAACCCCAGACTGCAACACCGCAAACCAAACGAACACCCCAATGAAGGCATACACCGCCGGTTGCCGCACCCCCGCCCAGTTCGCCAGGAAGGAGACACCTACTCCTAACAGTCCAAGCAAGAGACTCACGTAGGAAATATGCGCGGTATAAAAGAGAGCGATTACCAACACTCCAAAGATGTCGTCGACAATCGCCAATGCGGCGACAAAGACCTTGAGCGACGTCGGAACCCTATTCCCCAGCAGGGCCAGCACGCCCAGCGCAAAGGCGATATCGGTTGCCATCGGGATGCCCCATCCCCGGGCGTGAATATCGCTGTGATTCAGGGCCAGGTATAGAAGAGCCGGAACGATCGAACCGCCCAAAGCCGCCATGAATGGAAACGCCGCCTGTTTTAGCGATGACAGCTCCCCGATGAGAACCTCGCGCTTGATCTCCAGCCCCACCAGGAAAAAGAAAATGGCCATCAGGCCATCGTTGACCCAGATATGCCGGCTCCACGAAAGCACATGATTCCCGATGCCCACGGTAAAAGTCGTATGCCAGATGCCGTGATAGCTTTCCTCCCACGGAGAGTTGGCCCACACCAGCGCGATCACCGTCGCAATCAATAACAGGATGCCACCCGCCGCCTCCAACTTCGCGAACCGGGTGAAGGGGCTGGTCAGTATCTCGATGGGGGCGCGATTTGCCGCAGGCACTTGCGCTGATGACGACCCGGACATGCGATTCCTTCCAATGCGGAGCTTGAGTCTGTAATAGTCACGAGCGATTGCGCGCCCAGTCCATGCAAAGCGAATGTAGCACGATCAGAATCCGGGTGAAACGGGCTCCCGGTTGTCGAAATGGGACGCGTCGAAGAGACGGGTTTCAAGAACCGACGCAAACTCGGTCTTTGCCCAGGCGTTTCGCCTCGTACAAGGCATCGTCGGCACACCGAACAAATTCGGGCTTCGTCAGGGAGGTGCTATGCAATGTCGAGATACCGATCGAGATGCTGACCTGCCGAGTCGCAACCTCGATGGACTTGACCGCCAGGCGCAAGCGTTCGGCGGACTCGGCCGCCGCTGGCCAGGACGTATTCGGCAGCAATACGGCAAACTCCTCACCCCCATAGCGCGCCACTACGTCGCTGCTGCGGAAGCATCTCTGCATGACTCCTGCCACATGCCGCAAGATGCGGTCCCCTTCTTCGTGACCAAAGCTGTCGTTAAAAGACTTGAAGTCGTCGATATCGACGATTAGGAGGGACAAGGGAAGAGAGTTCCGGAGCCAGATCGAGAACTCTCTGTCGAGGGCCATGTCAAAGGCGCGCCGGTTCAACAGATTTGTCAGGTCATCGGTCGTGGCCATCGACTGTAGCTTTTTATTGGCCGCGATGAGCGCTTCCTGGTAAATCTGGATTTGCTGCTCGGCCTCCCTTTCCACGGTCATGTTGACCGCAAAGCCGGCCACGTACTCGGCGCCATTCACATCCCGGAACGGAAACTTGTACGATCGCCAGAGTGTCGGTGTCGCCTCGGTGGGGTTGACCTGCTCATCGACCACCAGCGTCGTCCATTCTCGCCGCACGATGAGGTCATTCTTGCGCACCTGCTCGGCGAGTTCGAGGGGCCACAGGTCTGCATCCGTCTTGCCGAGCCACTCCTGGCGATTGATGGAAAAACGCTCGGCGAGGTGCCGGTTGTAGTAAACAAACCTGCCGTCGGCGTCTTTCATGAACGCGACAAAGGGTGCATGGTCCATGAATGCGTGAAAGAGCGACTGACTTTTCCGAAGCTCCTGTTCGACCACGCTGTTCTCGGCGATCGCCTGGGTCAACGCGTTCTGCTGTCTCCGCACGTTTATCTGTTTGTTGGCCTGTTCCGCAAGCAGAATGAGCGCATCGCGCTGACCTGAAGACAAATCTCTCGGTAAACGATCAATGACGCAAAGTGTCCCGACCCGCAGGCCGTCGCCCGCGCTCAGCGGTACACCTGCGTAGAATCGGATTCCGGGATCGCCCGTAACCAATGGGTTCTGGGCGAATCGGGGGTCTTGCAGAGCGTCTTGTACGAGAAAGAGATCCGGCTCAAGGATCGTGTGGGCGCAAAACGCGATGTCGCGGTCCGTTTCTTCCACGTCGAGCCCGACTCTTGCTTTGAACCACTGGCGTCGGTCGTCGACCAGCGTCAGCAGCGCCATGGGAGTGTTGCACACCACCGAGGCGAGACGAACCAGGCTGTCGAATTCATCTTCGGGTTGCGTGTCCAGAAGCCTGGTTTGCTGGACCGCACGAAGCCGAGCGGCTTCATTTCCTGGTAACGCTGCTTTCATGCGCCAAGATGCTCCCGAGTGATGTTTCGACTGAGCCGAGAATCACATTGTAGCGGGGGCACTCCGTTCTCTGCCGTTTATCTAATAAAGAGCCTCGTTTTTCCCAGGGATCGGCGCCCGATTCTCATCCCTTCAAAGTCGCCGTCTCAGCACGCCAACCGCCTGTGCGGTAGCAGGAATGCGGTTATGATTTCTCTGCCAGCGCACCGCATGGCCGGTCGCAGCGCTGAGAGAGACCCCGCACTTGCCTCAACCTGCGAAAGGAACGCACCTCGATGGACAGCACCAAGACACTTGCCTTTCCGGTCTCTGCTTACCGCTTCCTGGTCAGGATCGCGTCAACTCTGCAGTCTCCAATGCTGCTGGCCGTGCGCCTTTACTGGGGGTGGCAGTTTGCTCTGAGTGGCTGGGGCAAGCTCCACCGCCTGGATAAGATGACCAGCTACTTCACCACCCTTGATCTGCCCATGCCGGCTCTTACCGCGGCATTTGTCTCCGGGATCGAGTTCATCGGTGGCCTGCTGCTCATCCTCGGACTCGGTTCAAGGCTCGTAGGCTTGTTGCTGACCGCGGCAATGTCCGTCGCATATTTGACTGCGCAAAGGCAAGAGTTGCTCTCCGTCTTCTCCGATCCGGCCAAGTTTTACAACGCGGACCCTTTTACCTTCAGCTTCGCAGCGCTGCTGGTGCTGGTCTTCGGCCCGGGCCGCTTCTCTCTCGACTTCTTCATTAGTCGACTTGTCGCGCAAAGTACCCAATAGACACTTCCCGCCTCTGCGCCTCACCGCGGGAACGGCAGCGGCCGCTGGCAAGCTGTTAAACTTAGGGAGAGATCAGCACAGAAATGGCGCGGCCGGCGTGGCGTGCGCAAACAGGAGAAGCAAGAGATGGTCGAAGCGGGAAAGAACGGCACAAACGGCAGCTACAGCGGCGCAAATAACCTCAGATTGAAACTCGGCCTCGCCGAGATGCTCAAGGGCGGCGTCATCATGGACGTGATGAACGTCGAGCAGGCGCGCATCGCCGAAGAGGCAGGGGCAGTCGCGGTGATGGCGCTTGAACGCGTGCCCGCGATGATCCGCGCCGAGGGTGGCGTCGCCCGCATGGCCAACCCCAAGCTGATCAAGCAGATCATCGAAACTGTCTCGATACCAGTAATGGCCAAGGCGCGCATCGGCCACTTTGCCGAAGCCCAGATTCTGCAGTATCTCGGCGTCGATTTCGTCGATGAGTCTGAGGTCCTCACCCCGGCCGACGAAGCCCATCACATCGATAAGCACGCCTTCACCACTCCGTTCGTCTGCGGCGCCCGCGACTTGGGCGAGGCCCTTCGCCGCATCGCCGAAGGCGCAGCCATGATCCGCACCAAGGGCGAAGCCGGCACCGGAGACGTCGTCCACGCGGTCAAGCACATGCGCCAGATCGTCAAAGAAATGAAGGCGTTGACGGTATTAAGTGAAGAAGAGCTTTATGCCGCAGCTAAAGAACATCGCGCGCCTTATGAATTAGTCCGCATGGTCGCCAAGACCGGCAAGCTGCCGGTGCCCAATTTCTCCGCTGGAGGCATTGCCACTCCAGCCGACGCGGCGCTCATGATGCAGCTCGGCGCCGAAGCAGTCTTCGTTGGCTCCGGAATCTTCATGAAGGAACGCGCCACGCCGCTGGATGTCGAGGGCGACGCCCACGAACGCGCCGAAGCCGTCTCCCGCGCCAAGGCCATCGTGATCGCGACCACTCACTTCGACAGCCCCCAGATCCTCGCCGAGGCAAGCGAACAGGTGACCGGCACGATGAAGGGGCTCGCCATCGCGGCACTCGAAGAGTCACAGCTGCTCCAGACACGGGGCTGGTAGCACGAATAGCCGGATGCCCCATTCAAGCCTTTTTTGCATTGAGCGGGATAGCGATGGCCCAATGTCAGCAATAGACGTCCAGCTTTGAAGGGGCACGCCTTCAGCCGTGCCTTCTCTGTCTCAAAACGATTGCGGCTTCAGCCGCTGAGGGAAAACCTCTCAATTGAACGGAATCTCGACCGACGCCGAACCAACGGACCCGACTCGCCCTCTCATCGGCGTCCTCGCAATTCAAGGCGACTACGCAGCCCACGCCGCAGCTCTGATTGAAGCCGGAGCCGAGCCTGTCTTAGTGCGGACTCCCGAAGAACTTGCCCGCCTTGACGGCCTCATCATCCCCGGCGGCGAATCGACCACCATGCTGCGGTTTCTCGAGCGCGGCGGCTTTCTCGACTCCCTCAAGAACTTCGCCGAAACCAAACCGACCTTCGGCACCTGTGCAGGATGCATTCTGCTGGCAAAAGAAGTCCTGCATCCCCCGCAGGCCTCGCTCGGCGTCTTCGACGCGACTGTCGAACGCAACGCCTACGGCCGCCAGATCGACAGCGCGATTATCACTCAGGAGACTTCCCTCCCCGGCGGCCCGCTCGAGATGGTTTACATCCGCGCACCCCGCATCACCCGAGTCGGCAAAGACGTCGAAGTCCTCGCTGATCGCGACGGATCCCCCGTTCTCGTGCGCCAGGAAAAACTCATGGCTGCAACCTTCCACCCCGAGCTCTCGGAAGACCGCCGCGTGCATCGGCTATTCGTCGATCTGGTTCGAAACTCAAAATTCGCAGTTGACTTGGCAAGTAAGGCGAAAAGCAGGCATATAAACTCATAGAGCGGGTGCGCTCGATGAAGGCGATTGTTTGTACACGGTACGGCCGCCCGGAGGTCCTGCAACTCCAGGAAGTACCGGTCCCTGCGCCCGCCGATAATGAAGTTTTGGTAAAGGTCTGTGCCGCATCGGTAAATCCACTGGACTCTGGCACCATGACTGGCCCAGTAGTCGGCCGCTTGTTTACCGGTGGCCTGATCACACCAAAATTCAAGATTCTCGGAGCCGATATCGCAGGGCGAGTCGAAACAGTTGGCCGACAGGTCACGCAGTTTCGGCCAGGCGATGAGGTCTTCGGCGGACTGTTTGCGGGAATGTTCGGCGGAAAAGGCTTGGGCGGCTTTGCCGAGTATGTCACTGCCACGGAAGATAAGTTGGCGCACAAGCCGGCAAACCTCTCGTTCGAGCAGGCAGCCGCGATCCCAATTGCCGCAGTCACCGCCCTTCAGGGCCTTCGCGATTCCGGACGCATACGGCCCGGTCAGCGGGTCTTGATCGATGGCGCATCGGGTGGCGTCGGCACCTTTGCGATTCAGATAGCCAAAGCCTTAGACGCCGAGGTCTCTGCGGTTTGCAGCACAAGAAATATTGAGACTGCACGATCCATCGGAGCAGACCATGTGATGGATTATTCCCAGCGAGACTTCACTCAAAGCCTGGAACGTTACGATCTGATCTTTGCCGCGAACGCACACCATTCGATCTTCGATTACCGACGGGCCCTGACTCCCGAGGGGGTATTCGTCATGGCTGGAGGCGGTTTACCGCAAATGCTTCAGACGTTGCTGCTGGGTCCACTCCTCTCGCGTACCCAAATCAGGAAATTCGCAAGCTTCCTGGTGAAGATAAACTCAGCGGACTTGATTTTTCTCAAGGGTCTCGTTGAAACCGGCAAGATCGTCCCTGTCATTGACAGAAGCTACCTATTGAGCGAGGTCGCCGACGCTATTCGCTATGTGGGAGAAGGTCATGCTCGCGGCAAAGTGGTGATTCAAGTTGCGGATTGAAAACTCGCTCAACCTGCGTTCGACTGTGCAAAGACCAAACCAGTAGACTTTCCTCGGGGTCATTGAAATTGCTCGCCGCGACAACCTTGTCATCGCCGCTCTGGATGCCGGCCAACGGCGCGCTGCACGGCATCGCGCTTGACCGGCAGATGACGATAAATCTGATCATCGTCGCGATCCTCTTCGTGGCCGCCCATGGTTTGCTTGGAATTACCTTCTTCAAACGCCGAAAGTCCACCCTCCCACGACTGCTCACGATCGAAATCCTGCCGTTGATCGTCCTCTGCGGCCTCTATATTTGGATGGCCATCACCGCGCAACAACTCTGGGCGGCCAATCGCTTCGAAGGCCCATCCCCAACCGCCATGCAGGTCGAAGTCGTCGGCGTCCAGTTCCAGTGGTACTTTCGCTATCCCGGCGAAGACGCAACCTTCGGCGCAACCCAACCTCAGCTCGTCAATGCCGGAGCAGCCAATCCTCTCGGCCTCGATCCTCGAGACCAGCAAGGCACCGACGACATCGTCAGCAGCGAACTCGTGCTGCCCGCCGGACGCGAAGTCGACCTCCGCCTGCGCGCTCACGACGTCATCCACGGCTTCTTCATTCCGGGAATGCGGCTCAAGCAAAACGCTGTCCCTGGGCTCACCCTGCATGTGCACTTCACGCCGACGATACCCGGCGAGTATCCCATCCTCTGCACTCAGGTTTGCGGCCTGGGCCATGGACACATGGAGGCCAAACTCCGCGTTGTCTCTGAAGCTGAATTCCAACAGTGGCTGAGCCACCACGAACAAAGGCGCCTCGCCGAACAAAGCGCAAACGGCGGCGGATCATGAGCCCAGATTCCGTCCCCGGTCCGAAGATCGGCTCACATCAATGGGCTGAAAATCTCGACGCCCTCGCCCCTGGCGCGAAGCAGCCCACACCCATCCGCATTCCGCTGCCGTGGCTCTTCACTATGAATCACCGCATCATCGGTATCCAATACCTGCTCCTCTCGCTCGTCGCCGTTGCCGCCGGAACCATCCTCTCCCTCGTCATGCGAATCCACCTCGTCTGGCCCGACCTCGCACTTCCCTTCTTCGGCCAGGTCAAGCCCGAGGACTACCTCGCGCTCGTCACCATGCACGGCACGCTGATGGTCTTCTTCGTCCTCACGACCGCGCCGCTCAGCGGCTTCGCCAATCTCGTCCTGCCCGAACAGATCGGCTCGAACCGCATGGCGCTGCCAACCATGAATGCAATCTCGTTCTGGCTCACCGCGCTCGCGCTTATCGTCCTGGTCGCCGCCTTCATCGTCCCCGGAGGAGCGCCCATCTCCGGTTGGACCAGCTATCCGCCGCTCAGCGCCATCGCCTCCGCAGGCCCCGGCCAGGCGCTCGGCATGGACATGTGGCTCATCAGCATCGCCATCTTCTGCATCGCGTCATGGATTGGCTCAGTCAACATCCTCGCCACCATCGTCGGCGAGCGCTGCGAGGGAATGATTCTCAGCCGAATGCCCCTTACCGTCTGGTCCTGGCTGGTCTCTTCCCTGCTCGTACTCGTCTCCTTCAGCGTCCTGCTGGCTGCGCTGCTTGATGCTCTTCTCGGACCGCCATCTCGGCACCAGCTTCTTTCCTTCCTATGGGCGACCTCGTCGCCGGACACATCCGCTCTGACGGCGATGGATCGCCGCTGCTCTGGCTGCATCTCTTCTGGTTTTTCGGCCATCCCGAGGTCTACATCGCCGTCCTTCCCGGAATGGGTATTACTTCGTCGCTACTTGCAAATTTCAGCCGACGCCCTGTTCTCGCCTATCCGATGATGTCAGCGACGACTGTGCTCATCGGTCTGCTCGGCCTTGTCGTCTGGGGTCATCACATGTTCGTGAGCGGAATGAATCCCTACGCCGGCACCGCCTTCGCGCTCACCACCATGGCCATCGCCGTCCCCAGCACGGCGAAGGTCCTCAGCTGGATCGGCACCTTATGGGGCGGAGGTCTTCGCCTCACCACGCCGATGCTCTTCTCAATGGGCTTCGTCTCTCTCTTCATTGCCGGAGGCCTCACCGGCCCCATCCTCGCTCAACCCGTGCTCGACACCTATCTACACAACACCTACTTCGTCGTCGCGCATTTTCATCTCATCATGGCCATGGCCGGAGCCTTCTCCATCTTCGCCGGCGTCTATTATTGGTTTCCCCTGATGTCCGGCAGGCTCATGAGCGAGACTCTCGGCAAGCTCCATTTCTGGATCACCATCCTCGCCGCCTACGCTACCTTCTTACCCATGCACTTCGCCGGGCTCGCCGGAGAGCCGCGCCATTATTCGCAACTCGCCGGAACCACCCCATCGCTTGAGGCGCTCTTGCCGCTGCAAAGGCACATCACCTACTTCGCCATGGTCCTCGCCGCGACCCAGCTGCTCTTTCTGGCAAATCTGTTATGGAGCGCCCTCCGCGGAAAACCCGCGTCTAATAATCCATGGCGCGCCACCACGATGGAATGGGCCCCGGCACTGATGAATTCTTCAGAGATTTTCACATCCGCCGTCCCGCTTCCGGCATCGCAATCAAAGCGGAAGGTTTACCGGGGGCCATACGAATACGGACTTCGACCCGATGGATCGGACTTCATAATGCAGTGTCATCCCAACACCAAACCGGAGTAAGCTCGTAGTCAACGGAGTCGCCATGCCCGCCACCTTCACCCGTTCTACGCAAATCGAACCGGAACGCCGAGACACCGGAATCGGCGGCAAACCGCCCGTCGACCGGCGGCCAACCGGCGGCGGCGGTGAGGGTGATAACTGGGAAAATCGCCAGCCCGGGCGGCGCGGCCCGCGCGAACTCCTCAATCGGTATCGCCTCGCGGTCGGTTTTGCTCTTGCCGGCGATTTCATGTTTTTCGTCGCTCTGGTCAGCGCCTTTTACGTGCGCCAGGCCTCCGGCCACATCGACGGCGCAAACAACTACATCTCCGACTGGCACCCCATGGCGCTACCGCCGATTCTCTGGCTCAACACTGCGGTCCTGGTGCTGTCGAGCCTCACCGTCGAAATCGGCCGCCGCCAGCTCTTCCGCGAGATCGACGTCATGGAAGAGTGGTTCGGCCTCGGCAAGCCGACCGTCCGCCGCGCCACCCCCTGGCTTGTCGCCACTGGGCTTCTTGGCCTGCTCTTCGTCGCGGGGCAATGGCTCGCGTGGAAGCAGCTCTATGCACAGGGCTTCTTCTACTCGACCAACCCGAACAGCAATTTCTTTTACATGATCACTGGGACCCACGCCTTCCACCTGGTGCTGGGCCTCTTCGCCATCGGCTTTGCGCTCTTGTCGCTCCGCCTCCTCAAGCGCATCGAATACCGCCAGATCGCAGTCGACTGCACCGCCTGGTATTGGCACACGATGGGTGTCTTCTGGCTCTTCCTCTTTGGCCTGCTAGCCTTCGCGCAATGAAATCGAAGCTCCGGGTCGCGTCTTCCCGTTTCCTGCTCCTCCTGGCTTGTGCCGTCGTCTTCCTGCTGGCCGCCCCATTAAGGGCGACCGCACAAGGATGCACCCTGTGCCGCGACGCCACCGCGGGAAGCCCCCCAAAGGTTCGCAGGGCGCTCCGAATCGCAATCCCGCTCCTCGGCATTCCCGCAATCGGCATCTTCGCCGGCGGCTTTGTGCTGGCGCGCAAAGTAAAGCCGGGCCAGCGATAGCCGTTTCCCCGTAGATTTGCGACCCGGCGGTCAATCCGGCAACTAACCTTTCGCGCCGTTGGAGACTCCTATAAAGCATGTCTAAAAGACCAATAAAAAAACCGAAATCAGCAGCAAACCTTCGCCCCTGCATTCGCATCGGCATTGTTCTAGGCTCACTCCTATTCGTGGGCTCCTTGGCCTCGCCCGCCCAGCAGGCCTCTGCACCGCAGACTAAGGTTTCCCCCTCGCCAAAGACGCCTGCGAAACCATCAACCCACTCCTCTCAACCCAGTCAGCAGTCCGCTTCCCCCGCAACGCCCGCGCCAATCATCGCGCCCACTGAAGATCAGCACGGATCCGCCGATCGCAAGAAGGCCATCCTCGCGCATCTGAACGCAGCCCTTCGCTTCTACCATGACTCCGACGCACCCCTGCAGAAGGTCGGCGAGCCGAGCGATACGATCTATCGCGATCAGGCTGCGGCGCTGGCGACCCAGGTCGCCGGATTCGCCTTCCAATCCGCCAAAGCCGAATCCGTGCTCCTGGGCGCCCCAAACCAGGCCGGTTCGGCAACATCGCAGGACCAGAGTCAGGCGCAACGATTGCAAGCTACGCGCGACAGCGTCACTCAGCGCATCATCGACCTGAAGGCCCGCGACGAATCCCTTGAAAAACAGCTGGCCACGGCAAGACCCCGCGACCTCTCCGGAATCCAGCAGCAACGCCAGCAGGTAAAGGGCGAGCTCGAACTGCAGACCGCAATCAACGACGCGATCGGCAAGATCACTAGTATGTCGGGAGGCGCGGGGAACACCGGCTTCGCCGCGCAGATTGCCCAATTGGAAAGCTCCGCGCCCAGCCTCGCCAGCGGAAAGCCGGTCACCGTCGCGCCGACGCTCGACAGCTTGAGCGCGGCGCAAAGCGCAGGCGTCACTACCCAGGCAAAGGTGTTGTTTTCCCTCTTGAGCACACGCGGATCGATCGAGGACCTCCTGAAAGAGGCAAAGGCCCTTCGCCAGCAGGCCGGTAACCTGCATAACCCGCTCGTCGATACCCTCAAAAAGACCATCGCGGAGGGCGAAAATCTTGCTCAGCAAGCCTCCACGCCAGGCCTGCCGGTCAAGACTCAAGGCGCCGCGAACGCCAGCCAAAACGCCCAGGCTCTCGCTGCCACACGAAGCGACTTCGACGCTCTCACCGCTCGCTTCAAAGCGATTTCGGCCGCCTCGGTACCACTCAGTCAGGAAATAATGGCCCTCAACCAGGCGCAGGCCAGCCTGCAGGCGTGGCGTCAGGCAGTTGACGACGAATACAAGTCGATCCTGCGTTCGCTGCTCGTGCGGGTCGCTGGAATCGCCTTCGCGCTCCTGGCGATCTTCGTCCTCGGCGAAGTCTGGCGTCGTGCCACCGCCAAATATGTTCATGATGTCAGGCGCAGACGCCAGCTCCTCGTCATTCGCCGCCTGGCCATCGGTTTTCTCAGCGGCCTGGTGATGATCTTCGGCCTGGTCACCCAGTTCAGCTCCCTCGCGACCTTCGCCGGATTCATTGTCGCCGGCCTCGCGGTCGGCCTGCAGACCATCCTTCTGTCGGTCGTTGCATATTTCTTCATCATCGGCCGCTATGGAGTACGCGTCGGCGATCGCATCACCATCGCCGGAGTCACCGGAGACGTCGCCGAAGTCGGCCTGGTGCGCTTCTACATGCATGAGCTCGCCGGCAGCGGAATCGATCTCTATCCCTCCGGCCGCGTCGCTATCTTCTCCAACGCCGTGCTCTTCCAGGCCACCACACCTCTCTACAAGCAGCTGCCCGGCACCGAATATCTTTGGCACGAGTTGACCATCAAGCTGGTCCCCGACACCGACTACCGTTCGGCCGTCCAGGCAATGCAGAAATCCGTCAAAGACGTCTATGACAGATATCGCCCCGAGATCGAGCAGCAGCACCGCCAGTTGGAATCGTGGATGGATTCAAGCATCGACGTGCCGAATATTCAATCGAACCTGCAGCTCATGGACGGCGGATTGCAATTCTGGGTGAGGTACCCCGTGCTCATCAAGAACGCCACGGAGACCGACGATCGCATGAGCGAATCGCTTCTCCAGGTGATCGCATCCGATCCGAAGGTCAAGGCCGCGGTGGCCGCGCCACCTGTCATCAAAGCCGCGGTGAAGGGTTAGAAAAAAGTCTTCATTCGCATGCTTCTGATCACGGATGGCGCGACTAGATCACGGTTGCAAAACCGCGAAGCTAATATCCGTGGATGTGTTCGGCTGGAACGGTTCGTTGCTCTTATGAGGGCAAGAGCCGGCGTCGCCTGGATCACGTGTGCTCAGGAAATACTCACCAGGTGGCAACTCGTAACTCGTGGTTAGATCGACGCGGCTGCTTGTGCACGTATGCGCCGGAAACGGGAGCGGTTGAACACATACGGTGACCACCTGCGAGGGAAAGTTCCCGGTTGGATCTGCTTTGCATTGTTTTTCTAAAGCAATCTGGTTTTTGTCGAGGACACGGTGGCCATATGCGTCATATAAGGCGAAATGACCTGACTTGGAAAAGGGAGGCCAACCGCACGCTCCGGGCCTAAGATCCTCATTGCTGGAATTATTCATCCAAAGATAGATTGGTATCGATTCGCCCTTCACAAACTCGCGTTTCACCATGGAGAGTCCGTACTCGGGGTCGTGTGACCCTTCGATCATTCGCGGTCGCCCATGGGCGAGCAGTTCGGGCTTATCGCATTCGGATGGAATCGAAAACGTCGTCGCGGGTTCGGTCGCCTGCGCGAACCTTTTCTGACGTAAATTGAGCGGATCGTCGTCGAAGGGACCCTGGCGCCACGCGCTGATGTCGATCGAGACGCAGTCATGCGCTTCAAAGGGCACCGTTGCCGACTGAGCGATGTCCGCAGGGAGTGGCCGCGCGTTAAGTGGCTCAGTCGGGCTGGCCGCGCGGTTCAGGCTAATTTCGAGCTTTGGTGTGGTAGTGCAGAGCTTACCGTTTCCCGTCGCCGCGGCTAACAGGTGCGCAGTTACGCCGGGCTTGAGGTCAATGCGACCGTTCGGACGCGCTGCAAAGAGTTCGTTGTCGCAGTTGGGACAAATCGGTGGCGGCAGGGCGTGCTGATAGTCTCCTTGATCGTCGAGCCCGCAGGTGCGCGGCACCCCGGCCAACGAGCAGGCCTCCGGGGAGATGTTGGTCGCGTTATAAGCGCGAAGAGTCTTAAGCGGCGTCGAGACGACCGGCGGCAGTGAGATGACATGCAATTGAGTGGGGCCGCAGGCCGGTAGAGGGTCGAGAATTGCGGCCTGCAGCGGGAGCGTAGGGTCGCGAGCAATGAGTTCGACCCGCGCGCGTGCATACTGCGTCGCGGCTTTCTGACCGGTGCCGCGACCAACGGGCGCAGTGACATCGTACTCGAGCGGACCAGCATGTTTCGGGAATAATTCAAGGTTGCCCATCCCCATGTAAAGTCCCATAACGCCAGGTTCGTGATACGACGGTACGGCCGGCGATTCTGCGGTCTTATCGGGCATCACGTCGTCGCACTGCTCGATCGAGATGATGGTGCTTCCGTCGGACTCGCGCTTCCGCAGCTGACTGAATGCGCACCCGGCCGCGGCCAGTCGCGGGAAATTCAATTTAAGCGAAAACACCCTGTCCCCGAGCATGGTGCGCTTAGCAAAAGCGCTCAGCAAAAGCAGAGACGAATCTGTGGCTATTTCCTTGGAGGTGACAGGAGAAACGAACACGAGCCCATGCAATCCGTCGGGACCATACCAATCGATCCAGCTCTGCGGGACAGGCGATCCATCGTATCTGCCCATGCGATAACCTGTGACCCCTAGGATGCCGCAAGCGCGGATCCAGAGATGACGTACTTCTACCAGCGCCTCGTCTTCCCCTTCGGGACGAGACGCGAAGCGGAGACGTAGCCCGGAGTACTGGTTGCAGCTCAACTCTGGGCCGGCGCGAGAGGTCCAGACAAGTAGAAGGTGAGCCCACGCTCCCGGCTCAAGCACTTGAGGTTGAGATTCGGTCTTATACCCAGGATCGCTGGCTCTCCACGCGGCGTAGAAGGGCTGGTTGTTGGTATCCGATGGCGGCTCAAGGACGACCTGCGGCGACTGGAGCGAGCAAGCAGCCGAGCTGATGTTCTGGATTTCAAAAACAAAGATATGGCCACCATACGTGAAAGTGGGAGGAGATGGCAGGGCGGAAACGTCCAACATGGCTGGTGCGCAAATTTGCCCTGACGTCGTTGGTGCTTGCGCAAAGGCAGCTGTAGGCATCCAACTGAGACCGCAGCTGAGCATCCCGAGCAAGGTCAGACGAATGCGCATGCTGCCCTTTCCTGCACTTCAAGTCTTGAGCTCGCCCGCTGACACCACTTTGATAAGTAGACGCTCTGCGGCTGGTTCCATCTTCCTAATCTGAAGACTCGGGGTACATTCTTGCACTCTATCGGAGGGGTCGGCAAACTCTGTCTCACTAGCGGTACACTTCCGTCGTACGTCAACTTTTCTATGAAGAAGTTCATCAACCGTCCCGAAGATGTCGTCGAAGAGATGCTCGACGGGTTGCTTCTGCTGAATCCCGGCTCGGCTCGATTGGCCGGGCACAAGGTAATTATCCGCGCCGACGCCGAACGGCTTCGCGACCAACAGGTGGCCATCATCTCCGGTGGCGGCAGCGGCCACGAGCCAGCTCACGCGGGTTACGTCGGCGCGGGCATGTTGAGCGCGGCCGTTGCGGGCGATGTCTTCACCTCGCCCAGCAGCGACGCAGTATTCGCCGCAATCAAGGCAACAGCCGGCAAGCCTGGCGCGCTTCTCGTAGTTAAGAACTATACCGGCGACCGATTGAACTTCGGCCTCGCCGCAGAAATGGCCCGCGCCGAAGGAATCCCCGTCGAAATGTTGTTGGTCGACGACGACGTTGCGCTGAAAGGCACCGAGCAAAGGACCGGAGCGCGCGGCCTCGCCGGTACGATCTTCATTCACAAACTCGTCGGAGCCGCAGCAAACGAAGGCAAAAATCTCGCGGATATCGCTGCAATCGGGCGCGCTGCGGTCCAATCCCTGGCGACAATGGGAGTCTCTTCTCAGCCGGAACGTCGCCCGCCGTGGGTAAGCCAAGCTTTGAATTGGGCGCGGATGAGATGGAACTCGGCCTCGGCATTCACGGCGAGCCCGGCGTGAAACGAACGAAGCTCCAATCCGCGGATGAGCTAACCGAGACGCTGCTCCTACAAATTCTGCAGCACGGCCGCTTTGGCCCCGAAGGGCGCGTCGCCGTCATGATCAACAATCTCGGCGCGACAACACCGATGGAGCTCGCGATCATCGCGCGGCACGCGGTTCCCTTCCTTCGAATGAACGGTCTAGCCGTGGGGAGGATATATGCCGGAAGCTTTCTCACCTCGCTCGACATGGCCGGGCTGTCCATCTCCCTGCTCGGAGTAGACGACGAGCGGCTACGCTGGCTTGATGCCCCAACCACCGCTGCTGCGTGGCCGAATCTTCCCCGGCAGCGGCCGTCCTCGTCGGAAGCGGTAAACTTCGACGCACATACCGAAAGCTCCGCAGACGCGACTCCCTCTCCCATCGTCATCTCTCCCGCAGGAGCCGCCCTGCGGCAAGCCATCGAGGCTGCCTGCAACTCGCTTATCGCTGGCGCAGAAGAGCTCACCGAGATGGACCGCATCGCCGGCGACGGCGATCTCGGCAGCAGCATGGAACGTGCCGCCAAGGAAGTGTTGCACCAGGTGGCGTCGTATCCGCTCAACGATGTTGCCGCGACCATGAAGGCGCTCGCGCACACCGCCAGGCGTGAGCTTGGAGGTTCCTCGGGCCCGCTCTATGGAGTGCTGCTCTTGCGCTGCAGCAACGTTCTCGAAGGCGCCGGCACTGTTGGAATTGAGCAATGGGCCGAGGCCCTCGACCAGGGCAGTCACGCAATCAGCGAACTCGGCGGGGCAAAACCCGGCGACCGAACCATGCTCGATGCTCTCGATCCATTCGCGCAGGCTCTCAAGCAAGGAGCAGGCTACCTGCCGCCAGGCGAAGCGTTGCGAGCTGCCGTTGAGGCAGCAGAACGTGGCGCGAACGCGACGGCCAACATGAAGCCGCGCCTGGGGCGTTCAAGTTATCTCGGTGACCGCGTGCTGGGCTATCCCGACCCCGGCGCCAAGGCCGTCGCTATCCTGCTTCGCGCCATCTATGCCGCCCACTTCCCCTAGCGATCGCGATTGAGATAGGGAAATCTACAGGAACGTTTCCAGACTCTTCCTCAATCGCGCCGGCTCATCGCCGCCCAACGCCGCTTCCAACTCCCCGTGCGTGCTCTCCCAGATCGGCATGGCAGAGGCAAGCAGCTTCATCCCCTTCGGCGTCAAGAGGAGGAGCCTGCTCCGCCGGTCTTCAGGATCAGCGGTGATCCTGACCAGGCCGCGCCGCTCCAAAGGCTTGAGCGCTGCGGTCAACGTGGTGCGGTCCATAGCCAGCAGCGAAGCCACCGAACCCATCCCCGCCGGCTTGGGACGATTCAAGGACATGAGCAAGGAGAACTGCCCATTTGTCAGCCCGAACGGCCGCAAGACTTCATCGAAGCGCCGGCCCAAAGCTCGCGCCGCCCGTTGTACATGCAAGCAAAGGCAGCAGTCGCGAACCAGAAGGGTTGTCTCGTAAGGAACACGCCCGACCCTTGACATAGCTTAATAGTGTTGATATCAACGTATGTTGTCAAGCTTTCATACAACCCATCGCCTCACGAAGGAATTATGAAACTCAACACCTATCTGAACTACGGCGGAAACTGTAAACAGGCCCTCCAGTTTTATCAACAGCATCTCGGCGCGAAGATCATCATGATGATGACTCATGGCGAACAGCCCGACCCGAGCAAGGTAGCGCCCAACTGGAAAGACGCCATCCTCTACGCCCGTGTGATTATCGGAGAAACGGCGATCATGGCGAGCGACGTGCCGCCGGAGCGTTTCGAGCCGATGCGCAGCGCCTATCTTTGCCTATCGCTCGAGAGCAGCGACGAGGCAGAGCGCATCTACGCTCTGCTCTCTGACGGCGGCCAGATTTTCATGCCCATGGAGGAGACCTTCTTCGCTCACCGCTTCAGCATGTTGCGCGACAAGTTCGGCACCTCATGGATGATCATTCACGAACGTCCCATGCCCGGCTCTAATTAAACTGGACGTCAGGAACGCCGCGGATTCCCCTGGAGTGAGGCCACGCTATGTGCCGCAACATCAAAATGCTTTTCAATTTCGATCCTCCAGTAACGCCGGAGGAGATTCGCGCCGCATCGCTTCAATATGTCAGAAAGATCAGCGGCTTCAACAAGCCTTCAAAAGTCAACGAAGCCGCTTTTCTATCGGCAATCGAAGAGGTAGCCGCGGTCTCCAACCGCCTGCTCCGCTCGCTAGAAACCAATGCGCCACCAAGGAGCCGTGAAGAAGAAGCGGCCAGGGCGAAAGCTCGGAGCGCGCAGAGATTCGGCGTCGAGCCTACTTCGCCGTCAGCGTAAACCGCTCTTTGATTTCCGTAGTCAACCTAGGCGCCTTTGGATCGGCCACGCGGTACATCGTCACATCAGCCTGCTTGCCGTGCACCATGAAGATCAGGTAATTGAAATTCGGATACTCCTTGTCCTTATACAAGTCTTCGGGATTGCGGGCATAGATCGGATAAGGCTTCGCTCCGCCGCCGCCACTGACGATGTAGCTGATCCCGGCATGTTCAAAGCGCTCGTAGTTGTGCACATGGCCTGAGATCACGACGAACTTCTGAGCGCAGTGGGCAGCCTTGTCTTCAAGATAGCGCCGCAAAGAGAGCTCCGTGGCCGTCGGAATATCCGCAATCATCTCACTCTGAATATCGTTAATCAGCGGCATGTGGGTGACGAACATGACAAAGTTCACATACGGCGGCAAATGGTCGAGCTGCGACTCGAGCCAGACACGCTGCGGCTCGCCGGGGTTAAACGTCCTGCCTGCCTGCCCCCCGTTGGAGTCGAGCGAGATGACGTACACGCTACCCAGTTGCACCGAATACCAGCGCCGTCCGCCCAGCCAGGGAAACTCGGCAAAGTAGTTTGCATATCCAGGAATCGGCTCCGGAACAAGCTCATGATTACCCAGCGTCGGATAAACCCGCAGACCTCCGGTAGTCCAGGGCGCCGTCTCTTGCCGATAGACGTCCCAATCTGCCTTGAGGGCGCCTCGATAGGGAAGGTCGCCGGATACTATCAACGCATCCGGCTTTTCCTGGGCGATCCTCTCCACCAGCCATTTCCGGACGCGAGGGTTAGTGGCGGTTTTATTGGATGGATCGGTGAAGCGCATGTCGCCGTAAGCGACGATCTTCATATCGCTGCCCGGCTTGATCTCGCTGACGACAAAAGTCGGCTTGCCCGAATTGTCCGACGGCGGATCATCGTAGGACTGCGCGGCAGCGCCTTCCGGGCGCATCGCGCCGGCCCCAATTCCGCACACGAGCGCCACCAGGAAGAGAAGCGAGCGCTCCCGCCTCATCTGCACCCGCCGCCGACAAAGTGAACAATCTCGAGCCGGTCTCCGGAGCCTATGATCGCGTTCGCCCATTCGGTGCGCCCGACAATGGAACCGTTATGTTCCACCGCGACCCGGTCGCTCTTCAGCTCCAGCGCTTGCAATAGCTCGTCTAACTTGACCGACGACGCCAGCTCGGGAAACTCCCGTTCCTGCCCGTTGATTATGACCTTCATTCTTGGCCAGCTTACCATCCCAGGCGGCCCGGGGTAGCGGGTCAGTTTGAATTGATGTCCGCCGATTCAGTATCTTGAGAAAATCTTGAGCAAGTCCACAAAGTGCCCACTTTTCTTGTACGCAGTTATCCGCCGCTGCGTTTGCGACGCCCAGCCAAAGATGACGATTGCGATGACTCCGACGATCGCTGCTGCTGTGCCAAGGAGTCTTGCAGCATGCAGGATAGAGCCCCAATTCATGCCGTCCATGCTATCGCACTAGCTGTTGCGCCTCTTCATCAATTCCAACTTGACCACTAGCCAGTCCAGCTACTCTCTGTACTTGATCTTGGGGCCGCTCACCTGATCAGCGGTGAGATCGATGTCCACTTCGACCCGGTCGGCGATCTTGATAAAGGGAATACCGCTGTTCATCCCGTAGTCTTTGCGATCAAAAGCCATGGCGCCCTTGATCGTGCCATGCCCGGTTCCTTTCCCGGAAATATCCACTTTCAGCGTCTCCGGCTTCGAAACGCCGCGGATGGTAAAGTTGCCTGTCACGTCAAAGGTCGTCGGCCCTGTTTGTACTACCTTGGTCGACTTGAAAGTGATATATGGATCCTGCGCGACGTCGAAGAAATCCTTGCTCTTGAGCTTGTCGTTCTTCATGCCGCTGCCCGTATTCACGGTAGCCGCACTGATCTGGATGTCCAACTGCCCAGTCGTGACGTCAGCCGACGGAAACTTCAACGTCGCCGTCCACTTGTCGAAATTCCCCGCAATCGGGACCGAGGCGCTTACATTGAACTTGATCGTGCTGGTCAGCGGGGTCACCTTGAATACCGGACCCTGCGCATAGGTGAGCGGCGCCAGCAACGTGACGGCCGCGATCATCCCCAGAAGTGCCTGTCTACTAATCCTCATTCAGCTTCCTTTGCCTCGATAGTGAGCGCGACGTCACGCTTTTGTCGCCAGTCTATCTTAAGGATGCCAAAATCCTGCCAACGGCGTCGCAGCCTCACCGCCCCATCTGGCTCAGCGCCTCGAAAATAGGTCTCGGGGAAATCCTGAGCACTCCGCTGAACGGCGTATACATTTCCAGCATGAGGAAGATCGCCGCGGAAACCGCCAATGCGCTCAGGCCAAGCGTTGTGATTGTCGTCGGGTTGGGTGCGGCAAAAAGGCCAAAGCTGAGAAAGATCGCAGCCATCCATGCGACCAGCGCCAATAGCAGTGGAAGCGGCACAGCGTTCTGCTCCGTCTTGAGGAAAAGCAGCCATTGCGTTTGACGCAGCGTGACAATCATAGAGAGGGCCTGCGCCTTCATAGCGGCCTGTCGATCGTCTTTTGGCGCCAGGGCTTCCAACTCGTCCACGAGAGTGAGGGCACGATCCGTCGGCTTCAGGTCAGGCCGCAGAGAAGCTTCCTTTGGCCAGACGCGGTAGAGGCTAAACTCCACTGTCTGACGAAACTCGCTGCGCAGTCCCTGCGCCTCCGGACCGAACCTCGATAAGACGCGGTCAATCGCCAGAACATTGTAGGAGAGCTGCGCAACATCGGCCTTGCTCGCATCGTAGGAGGACTTCGCCGACGAGACCAGCATACCCAGAATGATCGAAGCCATCGTCGCAACCAGCCCCGTGGCCAGTCTCACGACGTCCTTCGCGTCCGCTCCGATGTGCTCCTCAGGAACTCGAACAACCATGCCGATAACAGCGGCCGAAAAGACGCATACAAAGATTATGCAACTGACCAGGATTGAGTTCATCGCCCTCCCTTACTCCCGTTAGAATTCCGCACTCGTTCCTACGAAGCCGCCACGATCCCAGGAGGCTGCCACGTTCCCTTCCCGGCCGGGAGAATAGATGGCGGCGTCTCCTTGGGCCAGTAAAGACGCATCACCAGGTAGATCGGCCCATTCGGCGCGGGCAGCCAATTCGATTCTTTGTCCTTCCCCGGAGAGTCTTTCTGGATGTACAGCGTCAGCGACCCATCCGGATTCGTCTTCATCCCCGGCAGCATTGGAGAATTGATCAGATAGCGATGGATTGGATTGTCAATCAGAAATTGCGTCTTGCCGTCGTACATGGTCACCGACCAGAAGGCGTTCACTGGCGGCAAACTGCCCTTGGCAAAGGTCAGCGTGTAATTGTGCTTGCTGGCGTCGAGGGTCTCTCCGCTTGCAGTGACCCTGGTCTGGGGATACATTGCCTCGATGGCGCTGTTGCCAAAGATTCCAGCTTTCGCGGCCGCGGCCCGCATGAGCCAGTCACCGTTATAGAAGGCGCGATCGCCGAAGAACGAGCTCACTTGCCAGCCATTCACGTCCGTTCCTCCGCTGGCGATTTCCTTGTCGACTGCATCGTCGCCGGCCTTCATGCCGAGCAGTATTGCGGCCTTGTGCTCCGGCGAAAGCTCCTTCATCTCGAACTGCTTACCCGCGCCAATGCCGATACTTGCCAGCTTGGCGCGAATTCCCACCTCCTCCGGGCCTGCCGGAGAATACTGCAACGCAAAGTCGAGTAACTCGAAGAAGTTCGTCTTCGCAATCTCTGCATCGGCCTTCATGTAATTCACCGCGGGCGCCGCGGGCGGGGCGGGTTGCGTTGAGAAATGCCGACAGCGGCTGCACTTTATAACCAGCCTGGATCCCGATCACGTTCGGCATATCCGCCGGGCCGAAAAGCTGGGTGCGAAAGATGACCACCGAGAACGGTGTCGTCGAATGAAAGACCTGCTTGATATGCGGCGGCGTCTCACCCTTCCAATCCGGGCCGACAATCATGTAGTCTCCAGGCTCTGTGCCCGTCGTCCGGCTGCCCATATATCCGTAGTTGAAGGTATTTGCATCGGTCAGCTGCACCGAGTAATAGCGCGGCTTTGGAACCGCCGGCAGCGAAACCACCGTCGGCTCGGCGCGCAGATCGACCTCCATCAGAGAATATGGCGTGTCGCTGTTCGGCGTGATCACCGCCGTATCCTTGTAGGTAAACACCCGCGCCTCATTGGCAAGCTTGCCGACCGGCGCTTTGAATTGGCCCGAGTCCGGGTCTACGAACAGCTCGTACGCCGAGGTGTAATACATCACCAGCGGCAACCCATAGATGAAACCCTCCTGGGCAATCTGCTTCGTTTCCTCAAGGCCCGGCACGGCGGCTCCGTTGATCTTGTCCGCCTTCTCGGCCTGCGTCACCGCGTCGTTCTTACAGCCCGCGATTAGCATTGTCGCAAACAAACAGGCCGACGCTGCTCGAATCACTCCATTAGTCCTGGTCTTCATCGTCAGGGTCTCCGCCAATTCTGAAGGGAGTTGCGCAAGAAGCCTACCAAATAGCCTCAAGCGCGCGAATTGGCAGTTTTGCCAGTAAGGGTCCAGGGCCGGTGGGAAGCTTTTGCTCTTCCGCGGAGCGTCCTACCAAAGCCGCTGCCGCCGTCGCGCTTAATCGTTAAGATGAAATGGATCAGAGGGGAAAGTCTCCGGCAGTGACGAAATCAGACGACCAGCTCGGCTATTCAAAACCTTCCGCCGGATCGCGTCGGGCAAGTGGAGCGCTCGCCGCCAGGTTCCTGCTCATCGCGGTGTGTGTTGCATTCTTTGCGGTCGCACCGGCCCTTGCCCCCGCGCAGCTCAAACTCCCCGGCCAGCCACAGTCCCCAGCCCCGGCGCCGACAACGCCCGCACCTGCTGCTGCCGCGCCAACTCCGGAGCCGCCGCAGGCGATACCCCTGCCTCAAATCGCCGATCAGGCCGAAGCCCTCGACGCCAAACTCGACGAAATCTCCCGCGGCCTCGCCACCCAGGCGGACGAAACCAAGCCCAACCCCTCCATTTCAGGCCAGTCGTCAGAGATCGCCGAGCGGGCGCACCAGGCCGATAGCCTTCTCGAGAGCGGGCCGGACATCATGCAGCTGCGCGAGGAGATCGTTTACTGGCGTGCGCTTAGCCGTCTCTCCGCCGACCAGCGCAAACTGCTTACCGACCGTGCCGACCAACTCCAAAACGAGATAACCCTCCTTACCCAGGAGCAGGCGATCTGGCAGGCGACCGAGGACTCGATCCACGACACCGAAGGCATCGAGGTCGTCGCCGCCCGCGTCAAGCGTGAGCTGGATGCCATCCGGAATCTTCGCATCCGCGCCCAGACCCAACTCAATCAGGTGCTCACGCAGCAGAACGAGCTCTCGGAAACCGGACGCACGGTCACTGATACGCTCGCCAAATTGACCGACGCCGAAGGACATTTTCGGGTCAGCATCTTCGCTCAGGATGGCGCGCCTTTGTGGTCCTCTGAATCCCTTACGCAGAGCGGCCCGGCCACAGACGTCCTCTTCCACCGCTCGGCGTCTCAAGAGTTGCTTACCGCCAATGAGTTTGTTCGCGCGAGAGGAGCCGGCCTGTTCTTTCTCCCCGTCGTCTATGGCCTGGCGCTGGCGGCCGCCTTCCGATTCAAGCGCTACCTCGACACCCGGACCGGTCCCGCAATTCCCGCGAAGGCCCATGAGGTCTTCGCACATCCGTATGCCGTCTCACTGATCGTCCTGCTGGTGTTGACCACTCCATTCAACCAATCCGTGCCGCTCAGCATCGTTTCGGTGATTTACCTACTGTGGATAGGACTGCTCGCTCGCCTGACGCCGATATTGGTCGACGCCGAGATGCGGACCCCGGTCTATCTCTTGCTGGGCCTCAATCTGCTTGAAGTGCTTCGCTCCATGATGCCGCTTGGCCCAGGCATGCGGCGCCTCGTGCTGACCGTGCTCACTCTCGCCGTCCTCGCCGCCTTTGGATGGCTCACTCGACCCGCCCGACTGCGGCGGATGGCACTATCGAAGTGGCCACAACTCGTCATCCTGATTACCACTCGCGCCGGACTGTTGCTCCTCGCCGTCGCTCTCGCGGCCAACATCTTTGGATTTGTATCGCTGTCACGCGTCCTCGGCGTCGGGACACTGCTCAGCGCGTTTCTCGCGACTTGCCAGTACTTTGTGGCTCGCATCGCGTTGTTCGCTCTCGCCATTGCGCTTGAAAGCCCCTGGCTCGGCTACCTGACGAGCGACATCCGCGGGGCGATCCATCTCTGGGGCTGCCGGATCCTCATTTTCATCTCCGTCCTCGTCTGGTGGACCCGCTCTCAAATCTACATTTTCGTTCTCCAGGACGGCATCAAGTCGACCGCCACCAGCGTGCTCGACTTCAACCTTGGCCTCGGCAAAATGCAGTTTACCGTGGGCGACGTGCTCGCCGTCATTCTGATCCTGGTCATCGGCTTCGCCCTCGCCAAAGGCTTCAGCTCCGTCGTCCGGAGCGTCCTGACCTCCAGATTCCCCTTCCAGCGCGGGATGCCGTATGCCGCCTCCAAGGTCACCTATTACATCCTCAGCGTGTTCGTCGTCCTCGCCGCTGTCTCCGCAGCCGGCGTCGATCTGAATAAGTTCACCGTCATCACTGGCGCGGTCGGTGTTGGCGTCGGTTTTGGCCTGCAGGACATCGTGAAGAACTTCGCCTCCGGACTCATCCTGCTCTTTGAGCGACCCATCCGCGTCGACGACGTAATCGAGCTCACCGGCATGGTCGGCACCGTCAGGAGAATCGGCGCCCGATCGAGCACCATCGTCACTGCCCAGGGCGCGGAGGTGATCGTGCCCAACAGCAACCTCGTCTCGACCCAGGTCATTAACTGGACCCTATCGTCCCAGCAGCGGCGCGTAGAAATAGCCGTCGGTGTCGCCTACGGCACCGACCCCGAACGCGTGCTCGAACTGCTCACCGCCGAGGCCGCCTCGCATGAGGGCGTCATGACCAATCCTGCCCCGGTCGCCTACTTCATGGGATTTGGCGACAGCTCGCTGGACTTCGAATTGCGCTTTTGGTCCGAGCGGCAGGACATCTGGTTCCAGCTCAAGAGCGACGTTACCGTCGCTGTCTGCCAAGCGCTCAACGAAGCTGGCATCGAAATACCCTTCCCCCAGCGCGATCTTCATTTGCGCACTGTCGATGCTTCCATCCAAAACCAGTCGCTTCCTCCCGCGCTGCGTGAGGCGAAGCCACGACCACCTCGATCGACTGAAAACGACTCCCTGGAGCCAAGTGGGCCACCGTCGGCAGACACTGCCGGCGCGTAGTATCGCTCCAATCTCTCCCTAAAGTTCTTACCGGTTGCGCTGACAAAAGAGTCTGCTCCACGCTGCTATTGCCCGCGGGTCTGAAGTCGCGGCGAGCACGCATCCGAGAACGGGTTCGCCAGAAATGTGCCGGGAATCCCGGAGAGAATAAGGCTACCGTCGGCATTGAAATGAGAAGAGCGATATTCTCCGTCGGGAAGATCATTGAGCCGCTTCCACGTCTGACCGCTATCCTCACTCGTGTACACGCCGGTGATCGAGGTCACAACCTCACGGTTTGGCCTCGCTTTGTCGACCTCGATACCGTAGGCGCGAATGTTGGGGCCGACCTCGTCCTTGCCGCGATGCAGCAGAAACCTGGCATCGGTCACCCGTTTGACCGCGTCCGCGCTGAGCGGGTTATAAACTCCCCAGCACGCCGCCAGATGCGGACCGCCCACGATACTCATCGCATGGATCGCCGAGTCGTCGCCAACGCCGGCGATGCGCCGCCATTTCATCGTCTCGAAGTTGAGGCGATAGGCCTGATCTCCCGTACCCAGATATAGCGAGCCGGGCTTTGCAGCGTGGGCATCGTCGTATTGCATGGAGAGGATATCCAGGTCGCTCGGAAGATTCGCCAACGGCCTGTCTTCGACCCACGAGCCGCCGTCATTCTTGTGATAGCTGAAAATATGCGGATTCAGGTCAAAGTATCCGTAACCGACGAGCATATGTTTTCCGTCCGCGGTGATCAGCACGACTCCCGCCATGATCGGGTCACCTGGCTTTTTGGGTTTGTTCAGCCTTGGGCGTGGATGAGGAACCCGCGGCCCGTCGATATATTTCACCTTTGCATCAGAGGGCCCTGACCCCGGCAGGAGTTGAAACGCCCCCCGTTGGGTCGTGAACACAAGGTCGCTTCCACCCGGAGAGACGCTTAAACCATTCCGCAGACCCTCGCCGATCTTGGCATCGAAATAGTCGGACTCAACACGCGCGATCTCCGTCCAGCTCAATCCCCCGTCTATCGTCTTCGAGATGTACATCGCCCGATCTGCCGCCGGCACCTGCTTGCTCAGATCTGCCGTAAGTGCCCAAACTGCGACCGGCTCTTTCGCGTTGGGATCGGGATCGCTGGCCATCGCAACAATGAACTCGCTGCCGAACTGATGGCTTCCCGGAAGGCTCTTCACCTGATGCACGTGACAGCTGGCGAGATCTCGCTTCGCCAGGTCGGCTTCACTGTCGTCCGGGTGGGGCGACGAGCTGTTACTCGCCGAAAGTGAGGTCGCAGCCATTAGGAGCGCCACCATCAGATTCGATCGAATAGACATTCCAAGCCTGGGCCTCCAACTCAAATCTACTGTAAGTCGCAGGCGAGTGATGTCCAGGAGCTCATCAGGTGACTTCCGAATATACCTCTGCCGGCTCCCGCGAAATCGCGCGGCGTGGCCTGTTTCTGGATTCCATTTGCTCTGTCACGTATCTCCTTATCTCGGCGACAAACACCTCGGTATCGAACCGTCGGGCATGTTCGTGAATCGCTTCCGGATCGAAGCATTTCTCGATTCGTTCAAAACTCAGCATCGCGTTCGCCAGCGCGTCGGCATTCTGGCCGGCAAAGAAAACCCCCGTGTACCGGCCCGCGAATACCTCTGCACTGTTGCGGTCAATCTCATCCGCCCATACCCCGCGCACCGTCTCCAGTGAGCCACCATGCCCATAAGCGATCACCGGCCGCCCGTGCGCTTGCGCCTCCACGGAAACAAGGCCGAAGTCCTCATCCGCCGCAAAGAGTAGCGCGCGGCAATGCGCATACTTCCCTTTCAACTCGGCGTCGCTCAGCCTGCCGAGGAATTCAATCGTCGGGCCAGCTAAAGCGCGCAGCCGCCGCTCTTCGGGCCCCGTTCCCACGATCTGTAATCTTCGTCCCAGCCGGTTGCAAGCTTCAATCGCGAGGTCGACCCTCTTGCCGGCAACCAGCCGCCCTGCCGACAGGTAGAAATCTTCACACCGGTCAGCGAAAAATGCGCCATTCACATCGACCGGTGGATAAATCACTGTGCTCTCGCGGCGATAGTATTTACGCACCCGCTCCGCAACGTATTCCGAATTCGCAATGAAGCCGTCGATTCGTTGCGCCGCCGCAAAGTCCCACAACCGCATGTACTGTGATATCGGAGCAAAGACCGCGCGAACTACCCGCGGCATCCTCCGTCGATTGGCCTCGTACTGGTCCCAGTATGAGCGAGGCGGACTGTGACAGTAGCAAAGATGTACCGCCCCTTGATCGGTGAGCACGCCCTTGGTCGCAGCACCGTCGGCGCTGATCACCAGGTCGTATCCCGAAAGATCCAGACACTCCACCGCCAGAGGATACAAAGGCAACAGCTGGCGATAAATGCGCTTCCCGCCTGGAAGTTTGTCCAGAAATGAAGTCGTGATCTTTCTTTGCCGCAAAGCCTCTGGAAGAAACGCCGGATCGACAAACAGCGTGAAGAAATCCGCTTGCGGATAGATCCTCGCAAGCTCCTCAAGCACTCGCTCGGAGCCTCCAAACGAGAGCGAGTAATGGTAGGTGATCGCCACCCGCGGTTCCGCTCTGTCTTTCACTTCGCAGCCATAAATCCTGAGAAAATCCCCCGTCCATGCACCGCGCACAACTTCGCCGGTTCCGGACGCCCCCGGAGCAAGCTGTACCCCAGGCGCATCGCGTCGAAAGCGACGAAAGCCGGCAACAGCGGCAGCTTTCCCTGCTTGCGAATGACCCGTCCCATCCCGCACCCATAGGCATAGGCCCGCGCCGCATTCGCGCCTCCGCTCAACATATCGCGCCGCGGATGATACACCGTCAGCCGGCGATCGAACCTGCCCTTCAACCCTGTCTCCAGCAGGCGAAAGACATAATCCGTGTCTTCGCCTGAGGCAAAACGCGTCCCCGCGCCAACCCCCAGTGCTTCATCGAACTCGAACCTACCGGAGACCCGGTCACGACGAACGAAGAGGGCCATCCCCACTGAGGTGCGAAACAAGTTCGCCGTGGCCAGGTCGCATCGATCGCGCAACCAGCGGTTCCCGCTCAATCTCCCTGTTTCGTCACGAACTCCGGCGCTTATCAACGCGTATCCGGGGTTGTCTGCGAAGAACGACCTCACCTCGTCGAGCAGGTGCGGCGAATACCAGCAATCATCGTCGGGAAAAGCCAGCACCACGCCGTTCGCCGCCGCCAGCCCAACATTCCTCGCATGCGATAACCCCGGCGAGGCTCTCAAGTGGGTAATAGCGATTCTGCCGGCCCAGGCCGAAAGGACCGGTTGCAACCGATCATCGCGATTCTGATCGACGACAATGCACTCACAATTGACGCCGCCCGCCGTTTCGAGCGATGCAAAGAAGCGATGTAACTCCGTGGTGCGGTCCGCCGTCGCCAGAATCAGTGAGAAATCGGGCATGAAACCTCCTCCACACTATCCGCATCCCTTAAAGCCTCACTCGAAGTCCTTTCGGAGATATCCAGTTCGCGACCCTGTCGTCGATCAAGGCCGGCAATGACTTCCCGATAGCGGTTGTGCGCCGTCTTCCAGGTGAAGTTCCGCTGAAACGATGCATAACCTTCCGTCCCCAACTGGAGCCGCCTCGCTCTATGTCTGATGAGCCCCTCTAGCGCCGCCGCAAGCTCCGTCGCCGAACCCCGCTCCACCAATACGCCCCCGCCATCGGCGAAGACCTCCGGGACGCCGCCGCCGCGCGTCGAGACCACCGGAAGTCCGCTGGCCATCGCTTCAACATTCACAAGTCCAAAGGGTTCCTCCCATACAGCTGGTGAACAAAAAATATCGGCCCTTCGAAATTCATCGGCAAGAGCGGAGGCAGGCCGGTATCCCCCAAATTCAATGTTTGGTGGCGCGTCCTTCCTGATCGAGCGCGAGTACGCCGTCGCGGGATTAGCCGAGCCAAACCCCGTCGCGCCCAGCAACCGGCCGCGCGCGCGAAGGCCGCGGGCCAGCAGCAGCCACATTGCTTCGACAAAAACATGTGCTCCCTTCTCCGGAACCAGCCGTCCCGCAAAGAGCACCAACGGCGCGCGTTCCTCGCCGGTCCAGTCCCCTCGCTGCCTTCGCGGAAAGAAGCGCCGCTCGTCCGCGCCGTTATAGATCACGCAGGTCCGCTCAAGTTCTGGGTGAACGCGCCTCGCTTCCCTTTCCAGGTATTCGCTGCAAAATACAAAGCAGTCAGCCCGCAACGAGCCGTTGACCATGCGAGGAAACGAACTCAGCAATGAGTTGTGCAGATGGAGAACCAGCCTCGCCCCCGCAGCCCGCACCTCGGTCTCGATCGCAGAAGCGAAGTCGGGACGGTTGTGTATCCACACAACGGAATCCGGCTTGAGCCCTCGCAGCACCGGCTTCAAGATCGCGCGCAACATCCTCTGCCGGACGCTCCACGGCAGTCGATACCGCCCCCTGATCTGGCTATAGGCCCACAGCCCGGGCAGCTGCAAGGCTTTCACGTGGTCCAGACCCCAGCTTGAGTCGGCACGCGCACAGGCCACGATTGCCGGCTCTTTTTCAAATCGCAGGACGTTGGCCACCCAGCGCTGCAGCGCTGCGCCGTGGATATCGGAAAACGAATCCGTCTCGGTCAGCAGATGGACCACGGACCTGCTCACGAAACCTCCTCCACCGTCTGCCGTTCCATTCCAGCATCTGGTTGGCCAAAGGCCGCCTTTCGCAGCCCGACGCAGGCGAGAATATACAAAATCCAGGGAAGATATTGAGGAGCCATCAGCGTTCGCTCATCGAGGTTGTAGACGATGGTCAGGAAGACGATCCCGATGCACCAGTCGACGTATCCTGAGTGTCCGGGCGTAAATGCCGCTGTGGCGTAGCGGCAGGCCTGGAGCAGCGTCAGCCCCACCAGCGCCAGCCCCACCAACCCCAGTTCGAGCGCGACATTCAAGAATCCGCTGTGCGCGCTGGTCACCACCCAACCGGTCGCCGAAAAAACCCGCGTGGCTTCGCCATTGAGCATCGACCAGAACGCGTCGAAGCCATATCCCCCCAGTGGGCGGCGCAGGACAGAGGCAAGAATCGCTTCCCAGATTTGCGCCCGTCCTGAAAAGCTTCCCGAACGCCCGATCAGCGAAAAAAAGAGCGCCGGATAAGCCACCACCGCTATCACCATCGCTCCCGCAGACCCAAAGACGAACGCCGTCAGGGGTAAGAGTTCCTTGCGGCCAAACCTTCGCAGCACCCAAAGACTGCCGGTGAAGCCAAAATAGACCAGGGTGATCGCCCAACCGGTCCTCGATTGGGTCATGAGGATGACCAGCAGGCACAGCGCTACATAAAGCGCCCGCAACACCTGCCCATGCCGGCCGATAGCAGGCAGTGCCAGCGCCGGCGTCAACAGGAAAAGCGTTGCCTCGGCGCATCCGTTTTTCTGCGTGAAGAGTCCTTGCCACGCCCCCTCATGCAGCTGATGATCGATGCCAAACTGCGGCCAGGCGAGCGCCACGATTACATCCGCTGCCGCCACGCAGGCGCCCACCATGGTCAGCAGATCCATCTGCTGGCGCTCGCTGAATCTCTCTCCGAGATAGAAGGCAAAGAGCGTCGTCACCAGCAAAGATAATCCGCTGCGCAGGCTCGTACCCGGTCCCTGCGACCAAAGCGCCGAGCACGTCGCGTAAACCGGCAACGACAGCATCAGCGGCATGGTTTGCGCAAACCCCAGGAGTCTGCGCGCATAGGCCGCCATGGCAACCAGGCAAAACGTCAACCCCGCAGCCGTCTGTAGGCTGTCCCGCATTGCCTCCCCATCTGTGGTGACGATCGCCATTTTTCCGCCAAAGGCGCCCAGGTCGGTGTTCCACGCGGAGTGCTCAAAGGAAAATCCTCCATGCACCGCGAACAGCACCAGCGGAACCAGCAGGATGTAAGTGACCGCCAGGCGAGTGACTGGAATTTCAAAGCGCAATCCCTCGGGCGCCTCCAGGCAGAGATCGGCCCGTCCCTGGCTCTGCCACTGTGAGCTGGCGCTCATATCGTCGCCTTGCGCGGCACGGGACCGTGATCGGCCGCAGGGCGACTCCGCGTGACCCTCCCGCGCAGTTGCTCATACTTTCTCCGCAGGCTGCGTCGTCGAGACTCCGGAATGCACCAGCAGACCAGAAACAGCAGCAGGCATTTGCCGCTCGCCGAGCCGTGCTGGATGCACGCGCGCAGCAGAAAGAAGAAGCTGGCTGCTCCTTCGCTCTGCTCCGCGGCGCTCGGCGCACAGAACGTCGCCAGGAAAAAGGAGAACGCACGCGGAGTGAGATATCGCTTATTCGTAAGCGCCCAGGAATAGAGAAATCTCCAGTCCGGCCTGCGGCTTACTCGATACCGGCCATCGTCATGGTGAAAGACCCCCAGTATCTCCGGAACCACGCGCACTTCGACCTCCGGCAACGCGGTCGCATGCAGCAGCCAGTCGAGGTCCTGGCAACGTTCCAGGTCGCGCGTGAACGGCACCTTGAGCATCAGAGCGCGCGATACAAACCACGTCGAGGTCTGCAGGAAGCCTTCCCCGGACTGCCAACCGCGCCGTGCGAAAAGATAGTCGCTGAACAGCTCGCCCTTTTCCGGCATTCTTCTCGGGAGCACCCGCTCCGCGTCCCGGGCGCGCTCGATGAATTGGCTGCCGACAAACGCGTACCTGCCAATCATTGAAATTCCGAGCTTCCACTGCTTCTCCAGTTTGTCTGCATACCATTCGTCGTCGTCGTCGAGGAACGCGATCCATTCGCCCCGCGCGAAACGCACTCCGATATTGCGCGCCTCGGAGCCGCCGACATTTTCACTCAAATGGACCACATGAAGCCGCTCATCGCGAAGCAGCCGCAACCTATCGCGGGTCTCGCAGTCCGGTCCATCGATCACAATCACGATCTCGAAATCCTCGAAGCCCTGGGCAAGCACACTGAGCACCGCACGCTCGGCGAGTTCCGGGCGCCCCCGCGTCGGGATCACGACGCTCACCCCAGGCGACCTTTCGGTGGCTGCCCGAAGCATCGGCAAGGTCTCTGCCGCCGTGTAGCGATCGGCTCCGATCGCCGGCATATCGCTCACCGTTGACCCTGCGCTCCTTGCTGTTGCGGCAATGGCATCACTCTCAGCTGTCGGCATGGTGCCCCTTCTTCAATCCGGGATACGGCGTGGCTCCGGAATACCCGTAGTAGCCGTAGTGGAACGACGAACCCTGGGAAACTCCGTTCAGCACGATTCCGATTCTGTCCTGCGTCGACTGCTCGCGGATCGTCAGATGGGACCGCGCCAGGGAGAGCCGGTTAGTCAACCCGTAACGGGCGACCAGCAACGTCGCATCGGCCAGGCTCGCCAGCACTACCGGATCGGTGACCAGCAACACCGGCGGGCTATCGAGAACGATGAAGTCGTAGGACTCCCGCCACCGCGCCAGCGCCTCCTCCATACGCGGCGAACCGAGCAACTCCGCCGGGTACGGCGGAATCGGCCCCGAGGTCAACAAATGCAGCTTGGGCAGGGCGGGAAGCTCGACGATGTCTTCGAGCAGATGGTCGTCGGTGAGGAACTGGCTGAGGCCGATGGAACTGTGCAGGCCCATCCGATTGGCGAGCGTCGGTTTGCGCAGGTCCGCGTCGACCAGCAGCACCTGCTTACCCCATTGCGCGAGCACCGCCGCGAGGTTCGCGCTCAGCACGCTCTTGCCCTCGCCGGCAACTGAACTGGTGACCAATAACAACTGCGGAGGCATAGAGCTCTTGGCCAGCAGCAGCGCCGTCCGCAGCGCGCGGAGCGCCTCGGTATACGGTGAGTTAGGATGTTCAAAGATCGCCAGCCGCTCAGCGCCCGCCGGCTGACTCCTGCGCAACAACGTAGGTACGCGGCGATAGCGCCCGTACCACTGCGGTTCGCCCAGATGCGGCAGGATGCCAAGCGGCACCATCTTGAGATCGCGCTCGATTTCCTCCACGCTCTGTATCTTGTCGTCAACGGAGTCCATCACCAGCGCTCCGCAGGCCCCGAGGAAGAGTCCCGCTCCCAGCGAGAGCCCCAGATACAACGGCACATTGGGTTGCTTCGGCCGGGATGGTGTCCTGCCCGGATCGACGACGGTAATGTTCGACGACCGCAGCCCTTGCAACACTCCGGCCTCCTTGAGCCGCTTCAGCAGGTCCTCATATAACCCGCGGCTCTCTTCGGCTTCCTGCCGGACGATCGCATATTCGATCGCCTTGTCATTCAGCCGGTCCGCCTCCCGCTTCTCCTGAGTAAACTCTCGGCGGGATTCCTCCTCCGCCCGCCGTGCCACAGCGTAATCGTTGCTCGACCGCGCAGCAACCCGATGGACCTCGGCATGAAGCGCCCGGTCAATCCCGCCGAGGTTGGCCTTCGCTTCCTCAAGTCTCGGATATGACGGTCCATACTTCGCCTCGTCCAGCGCAATCTGGCCTTGCAGCGACGCCTCTTGCAGACGCAGGGTTTGAATCAGTCCCAGCGACGTCGTCATCGTCGGCGACCCACTCGCAATTCCATTCGCGCTTAGCCCGGAGATCAATTCCGCATCCCCCGACTGCACGATCTTGTCGACCGCGCCCTTCAGTATCCGGTTCGATGTCGCTTGCGATAGACCTGCGGTCGCTTGCTGCAGCCGATCGACCACCACGCTGTAGGCCTGATCGCGGCCTTGCGCATCCTGAACGCCAAGGCTCACCACCCCCGACTGCCGTTGCAGCGCGATGACCCTTCCTTGCAGGACCTCCGCCTGTTTCTTCAGGTCCGACAACTGCCCAGTCAGCCATGCCGAGGCCTCATTGGTTGCTGTGAAGCGGGTCTGAAAGGTGTACTCGACTAACCCCTTCATCAACTCGTTCACCACCGCGGCCGCCAGCTTCGGATCGGCGTTGAGAAACCGAATCTCAATCAATCGCGTCCCGGAAACAACCTTGACCGTTAAATGCGAACTGAAAATCCTCAGCGCTCGTGTCCGTCTTCGAGGGGACTGCTCGAGAGAGACGCCCTTCGCCTCCGCGGAACCCTCGGGTGTCACCCACGCGCTTATCCAGTCCAACGCCTCGCTACGCGGTTGAAAATCCGCTGTCCGCTCGAGTCCCAGGTCTTCGATCGCCTTCAGCGCCAGGGTGTCCGACTCCAGGAGGTTGGCCTGGGTTTGCAGAGTGATGCTGGCGTCGAGCGCGTCCGATGCTGCTTCGGCGCCCCCCATCAGGTTGTCCAGGCCGAGCGTGTCGGCACTCTCCTTCTGCACCTGGATCTCGCCGATAGCCTGGTAACGCCGTGTGCTCAGCAGACAAGCTAACACGGCGATGCCAAAGCAAATCGCAACGCAGGAGACGATCACCCTCCTTCGCCGCCTGCAAATATGTCGCAGGTCCCCAAGCGTTAAGGGGCGCTCCATCACCGCGCTTTGCTGCTTTGTCAGGCTACTCAACGTGCCCCCGAACTCCCGCGCCTTCGCGGGAGGACACCGCAACCCTGGACCACCTCTCGTGCCGCCCACGTCGGACCCAATAGAGGAGGCGATACGCCATCGTCCCCTCAAAGGGCCCGCGCAAACGCGAGCGAATAAAGGGGGCGATTGCCCAATTACATTTCCAGGAAACTTGAGAGGAGCGTAGCGCCGGCTCTTCCGCATGTCAACCAAGTCGGAGAGGCATTCGAGGTATTTCTCCGCCTCGGCTTGTTCCGATTCCCAAAATGGGTCGAATACTTCCCTCAATGGTGCAGTTCGAAGCTAAAGTGGCAACGCCGCTGGCCGAAGAATGCTCTATGCTCAAGCCACCAATCCCAAGTTAGCAGGCAGACGCATGTCGCTGGACAGCTCGATTTATTTCGTCTTCCTGGCGCTGACGGTCGTCATTTACTGGAGGCTTAACCGCCGTGGCCAGAACGTTCTGCTGCTCGCTGCGAGCTACTTCTTCTATGCATGGTGGGACTGGCGTTTCCTGCTGCTCATGGCGGCTTCTACATCGGTCGACTATTGGGCAGCCCGTCGCCTCCATACTTCGACCGACGTGCGTAAACGGCGCGTTCTCCTCGGGGCGTCACTGGCTCTGAACTTCTGCTTCCTCGGTTACTTCAAATACTTCAACTTCTTCGTCGACTCTTTCGCCGGATTGGCAAATCTTGCCGGCTTTCACCAGCTTCCGCACACGCTGTGGAAGGTCATCCTGCCCCCGGCCATCTCCTTCTATACCTTTCAGGAGGTCGCCTACATCGTCGACGTCTACCAGCGCAAGCTCGAGCCCGCGGAGTCGCTTCTCGAATACGCGCTCTTTATCAGCTTCTTTCCTCATCTCATCGCCGGCCCCATTCAACGGCCGGGCCATCTGCTGCCGCAGGTACAGCAGGGTCGCCGCTTCGACCCGGAGAAAGTCTTCGACGGCTGCATGCTCATCCTCTCTGGACTCTTTCGCAAATGCGTCATCGCCGACAGCTGCGCCGAGCTCGTCAACGCCGCCTTTGACGGTCGAATGGGCCACGGCGCGTGGGTCACCCTGCTCGGCGCCTACGCCTTTGCCTTCCAGATCTATGGGGATTTCAGCGGTTACAGCGACATTGCCCGAGGCAGCGCACAGCTGCTCGGCTTCCACTTCATGGTCAACTTCCGCCAGCCTTACCTCGCCACCAGCCTTCAGGATTTCTGGCGTCGCTGGCATATCAGCCTCAGCACCTGGCTGCGCGATTACCTCTACGTCCCACTCGGCGGCAATCGCCTGTCCGTGCCCAGGACTTATATCAATCTGCTGCTCACCATGCTCATCGGCGGCCTCTGGCACGGCGCAAGCTGGAACTTCGTCGTCTGGGGCGGTTTGCATGGAGGCGTGCTGGCCGCCGAGCGCAAGGCCAAACCGCAAGCTCCGCGGTCGACCCCCATGCTCTGGCTCCGGCGCTTCGCCATCTTTCATGTCGTCTGCTTCGCATGGATATTCTTCCGCGCGCCAACGCTGCGGGCGTCGTTTTCCATGGTCGCCGCTCTGGTCGATTGGCAATGGAGCAGAAGCTTCGCTCCGGCCTTCCTCTATCTCGCCATCTTTTCCCTGCCCCTCCTTGTCATCGACCTCTACATGGAACGCAGCGCGGAGGAGTACCCGGCGCAGCGCGCGGGCTTTGCCTGGCAGCTCAGTGTCGCAACCGCCGCGCTCCTGGTCATTGCCTTCGGCGCAGCCTATGAGCCAGCGCCTTTTGTCTATTTCCAGTTCTGATGGTTAGAGAGGTTTCCATGCAATCCGGTCACCCGAACCGCTTATCCCGATCATCCGAAACAAGGTTGGCAGTACTACTGTGCCTCTTGCTCGCAACTTTGGTCTCGATCGAGTATTTATCCCGAGTGATGCACAATCACCGCGCAGCGACCCTGCATATAGAAGCGGGAGTACGGGACGCGCTCCTTATCCGCCAGTCACCCGACCACCGTCAATTGCTCTTTGCCGGCAATTCGCTCATCTATGAGGACCTCTCGCAGGCTGAGTTGCAGCAGGTCCTTGGCTCCGACTTCCTCGTTCATACCGCCGGCGTCCCCGGCTCGACGTTCCATGACTGGCGTTATGGATTGCGGGCGCTCTTCGTGCGCGGCAGTCAACCGGACGTGCTCGTCTTCGCTATCAGCCCCAGCCAGTTTCTCCGCCGGTCCGCAGCCACATCGTTGCCCGTCTCCGTCTTGTGGAGGAACCAGGAGATTCTCGCCTTTGACCGCGACGAACGCCTCAGCCTGAGCACCGCATGCGAACTGCTGCTCGAACGCTACAGCACTTATTTCGCGCTCAAAGACACCATCCGAATCTACTTGCGGAAATTCATTCCCGGCTTTGAGTCGCTGGTTTGGGTGGCCTCCGTTTTCGCGCCACCGGTCGAATCCGACCGTGCGACCGGCCAGCTGTTTACGGAAAGACTTTCGATGCTTCTCGCGGAATGCGGTCTCCACACCCGGCTCGTGCTCATGATCCCGCCCACGAACCAACCCGCGGACGAGCGCCTGGAACCACACTTGAAAGCGGCTGCAGAGGGCCTGGGCATCCCCGTAATTGAGCCTGTCACGGAACGAGAATGGCCCTTGACGAAGTACCAGCAAGACCACTATCACCTCACCCCGCCCGCCGCGGCGGAATTCAGCAGGCTCGTCGCCACCGACCTGCGCCAAAAACTTACCGACTCCACGTTCCGGGTCGCGGGCCAATAATCGCGCGCCGGGCCTTTTACTTCGGCCGTTCCAGATCGAAGCGATCGCGCGTCCGGCAATACGTCGGTCCCCCCATGCGTCCGACCGCATTCAGTTTTACGGGATCGATCCGGTAGTTGTCGAAGAGGTCCTCTCTCACGTGAAAGCGCAACACTTCGCCGATCACGATGCTCCCGCCCCCCGGCCCGGCGCTGATCGTAATCACCTCCCGCAGACGGCACTCCATCTGCACCTTACTCTCCGCAACCCGTGGCACTCTCACCGCCTCGCTCGCCAGGGGAGTCAGCCCGGCGAGCTCAAACTCATCTACCTCCGGCCCTACCTCGGCCGACGTCTGGTTCATCTCCGCAGCGATCTCTTCGGAGACGATGTTGACCACAAATTCCTTCGTGGCCAGCACGTTGTGCAGCGTGTCCTTCGACTTGCCTGTCGCTATCTGCACTCCTGGGCAAAAGAGGATCGTCGGCGGCTTCGAGCATACGGCCGAAAAATAGCTGAACGGCGCAAGGTTATAGATTCCCTGCTCGTCGATCGAGGACACAAACGCAATCGGCCTCGGCACCACGCAGCCAACCATGAGCTTGTAGATATTCTGCGGAAGATGTTCGGCCGGATCGAAGCGCAGCATCTTTTGCGTATCCGAAACACCGCTCATTTCATGTCCGTTTTCGGGTCCGACCATCCACCCTCTTCCGCGGTCAGCTTCGCCGCCGTTTCCGGTCCCCATGTGCCCGCTTGATAGACCTGCACCGGCGGAGGATTGTTAAGCACCGGTTCAAGGATCCGCCACGCTTCTTCCACATAGTCTTGCCGCGCAAACCAGGTCATGTTCCCGACCATCGCATCGCCGATGAGCTCCTCATAAGGCAACAGCGACTCCGTGCCGCACTCCTGGTGCGCCGCGAGTTCGACCGGACAGCCCGTCAGGTATTCGCCAGCCTCTTTGACCGATGTGCCAAAGGCGATGCACGGCACCGGGCTCAACCGGAAGCGCACATAGTTTGCTACCGCGGGATATTTCGGGAAGATGTCCGGTGGGCGATGGAGCCGCGCCACGACTTCGGTCGCGGTGACCGGCAGCGACTTCCCGGAACGAATGTAAAACGGCACACCCTGCCAGCGCCAGGAATGGATTTTCAGCCGCAACGCCACAAACGTCTCGGTATCCGACCCCGGCGCGACCCCGGGAACATCGTGATAGCCAGCGAACTGCCCGCGCACCATGTCATCGGGCGTGATCGGCGCGACACTCCTCAGCACCTTCACCCGCTCATCCCGCAACGCTTCCAGCGCCAGCCCCGGAGGCGGCTCCATCGCGACATTGCTCAGCACCTGCATCAGGTGGTTCTGGACCACGTCGCGCACCGTGCCCACATCGTCATAAAATGATCCCCGTCCCTGCAGAGCGAACTCCTCAGCCATCGTGATTTGCACGCTCTCAATGTATTGCCGCCGCCATATCGGCTCGAGGAAGGAATTGGCGAAGCGGAAGAAGATCACATTCTGCACGGCGTTCTTGCCCAGGTAATGATCGATCCGAAAGGTGTGGTCTTCGTCAAATACATCATGCACGATCTTGCTCAGCTCGATCGCCGAAGCCAGGTCGCGGCCAAAGGGCTTCTCGATGATCACCCGCCCGCCATCTGAGCAGCCCGACGACTTCAGCTGTTCCAGCACCTTTCCGAACAGGTTCGGCGGGATCGCCAGATAGTGGATCGGATGTTTCGCCGCACCAAGTTCTTTCCGCACCTGGGCAAAGGTCGCGGGATCGTTATAGTCGCCATCCACGTAGCGCAATAGCGAGTCGAGTTTGGCGAAGCCTTCAGGATCGAGACCGCCATGTTTCTCAACGCTGTCTTTCGCTCGCGCGCGAAACTGGTCCAGCGTCCAGCCCGCCTTGGCAACGCCGATCACCGGCACGTGCAGCTCGTCCTTCTTCGCCAGCGCCTGCAGCGCGGGAAAGATCTGTTTGTAGGCAAGGTCGCCGGTTGCTCCAAAAAATACCAGTGCGTCAGAAATCTCATTACTCACGTGGGCAGCTCCTGAAATTCATTATGCGCGAAGTTCAATTTTGGTTAGATGAAGAACAGCCGAAGGAGGAGCATAATTGGCGGCAAGATTTTGATGCAAAATCTCCGCCCTGCGGTCACGCACCCAGCCAGCGCAGGAAGAGCCCGGTCAGCACTCCGCCGACCGCCGGGCCAAGTATCGGCACCCACGCATAGCTCCAGTCCGAACCGCCTTTGCCGGCAATCGGCAGAACCGCATGCGCCAGCCTTGGACCAAAATCCCGCGCCGGATTGATCGCATATCCCGTCGTCCCGCCTAGCGAAAGCCCAATTCCCCACACCAAAGCGCCCACCAGCCAAGGGGCGAATCCGCTAGCGGCTCCATTCCCAAACACCAGCTTCGAACCGATCGCGCCGGCCACCAGCACAAGGACAAAGGTTGCGATCACCTCGCAAAAAAAGTTAGAAGGATAATTCCGGATCGCCGGGATTGTGCAGAAGACTCCGCGCTTGACTTCCGCGCCTTCCGTGACACTCCAGTGCGGAAGGTAAAACAACCAGACGAGCGCGGCACCGGCAAACGCACCCAGTATCTGCGCAGAGATGTAGGGGAGGACCTTGGAGAAATCCCCTGTCTGCGCCGCCATCGCCAGCGTAATCGCCGGATTCAAATGCGCGTCCGGGCTCCCGCAAAGGTTCGAGACCAGAATCCCGCACAGCACCGCAAATCCCCACGCCGTAGTGATCACCAGCCAGCCGCTGTTCTCCGCCTTGGAGCGCTTGAGCAACACGCCGGCAACAACCCCATCGCCCAGCAATATCAAAACCAGAGTTCCCATGAACTCACCAAAGAAGGGCGATCTCATCCTCGCTCACACACCTCGCTCAAAGTACTTCTCTTTTCCTCAAAGAAGAAATGTCATCCTGACGACCGAAGGGAGGAAGGATCCCTGCCATCTACCGGCCTCAACAACCGCCCCAAAACCTTTACCAAAACTCTCAAACAACCTGATACTTCTTCGCAAACCTCTGGAGACTCGCCACCTCAGCCTCAATCCAATCATGCCCAAGCCCCAGCTCTCCAGCCATAATTCTTGCCACGGCCGGAGCCATCTCGCTCGCCGCCTTCGCATTCAAAAATAGCGCACGCAGCCGCCGCGAAAGCACATCATCGAGAGTCCGAGCCATCTCCTCGCGCACCGCCCACACCACTTCCGCTCCAATGTAAGGCAGCGCCGGATGCAGTAACTCACCCAGCTTCGCATCCTCCGCAGCAATCGCGCGAATCGCCACAATGTCCGAGCCATACACGCCAAACGAATCCAGGCTATCCACGCCCTCAAGATACCCGTGGATCCTCAGGTTCTTGGTCACGCATTCCTTGTCCGCCAGATTGCCCAGCGTAATCGCGTGGTTCACACAGTCTTCGGCCATGTGCCGATACGTCGTCCACTTGCCGCCAACGATCGTCAGCAACCCCGACTGGTCCACATGAATGGTATGGTCGCGCGACAACGCCGATGTCGAGCCCTTGTCCGCGCCAGCAGCCTTCACCAGAGGCCGAATGCCGACATACACGCTCAACACATCGCTCCGCGACGGAGGCCGGCTCAAGTATTGCCCTGCCGTTTCGAGAATAAACTCGATCTCCTCTTCAAACGGCAGCGGATCGTACGACGGCCCATCAATCTCCGTATCGGTCGTGCCCACCAGCGTATGCCCGTGCCACGGAATCGCAAACAACACTCGCCCATCGCTGGTATGCGGCACCATGATCGCCGCGTTCGCGCGCAGAAACGAACCCTCAAAGACCAAGTGAATGCCCTGGCTCGGCGCAATCATCTTCTTCGCTTCGCCATCAGCCATCTGCCGGATCGAGTCTGCAAAAATCCCCGCCGCATTGACCACCACCTTCGCCTGAATCGAAAACTTCTCGCCGCTCTCACTGTCTTCCGCTTTCACGCCGCTAAGGAAGCCACCCTCTCCCTTGGTCAACTCAATCACCGGAGCATAATTCACCAGCGTCGCGCCATGGTCCCCCGCCGTCTGCGCCAGATGAATCAGCAACCGGCTGTCATCGAACTGCCCATCGTAATAAACCACACCCCCGCGCAGACCATCGCGCTGCAAATTCGGCAGCTTCTCCAACGTCTCGTCAAGCGAAAGTATCCGCGACCGCCCAAAGCCATATTGCCCCGCCAGCATGTCGTAAATCTTCATGCCGATACCGTAGAAAGGAGTCTCCCACCACGAGTAATTCGGCACCACAAACGCCAGATCATGAACCAGGTGAGGCGCGTTCTGACGAAGCAGCCCGCGCTCTTTGAGCGCCTCCATCACCAACGAAATATTTCCCTGCTCCAAATACCGCACGCCGCCATGAACCAGCTTCGTGCTCCGGCTCGAAGTCGCCTTGCCAAAGTCTTCTTTCTCTAACAGCAACACATCGAGCCCACGCGTGGCGCCATCAACGGCGATCCCCATCCCTGTCGCGCCGCCGCCAATAATCACCATGTCCCAGGGATGGCTATGCGCCTTCAACCTGCCCAACATCTCATTCCGATTCATCATTCCTTCTCGCTCCCGCCACCACAAAACGGTCTGATAAACAAATCTGTCATCTCGCCCTAAACAAATCTTGTCATCCTGAGCGACCAACGGGAGCCGAAGGACCCGAGCTGATACTCCGGCCTCAACGACACCCCTAGTCCCTATGTCCACTAGTCCCTACATCCCTAGGTTCTAATGCTCCGTCCAGTTCTTCGACCGCCCAACCGCCTCATCCCATCGCCCACGAATATGCTTCGCCTTCGCCTCATCCATCTTCGGCGCAAACTGCACATCTCCCTTGCGCTTCGACCAAATTTCCTGCGGACTACCCCAGAAACCCACCGCCAGCCCCGCCAGGTACGCCGCGCCCAAGGCCGTAGTTTCAATCGCCGCCGGCCGCACTACCGGAATCCGCAATAAGTCCGACTGAAACTGCATCAGCAAATCATTGCCCGACGCACCGCCATCCACGCGCAATTCCTTGAACGGCTCTTTCGAGTCCGCATCCATCGCCTCGACCACATCGACCACCTGCAACGCAATGCTCTCAATCGCCGCGCGAGCAATATGTCCCGGCTTCGTATTTCGATTAATACCGATCAGCAATCCGCTCGCATAAGGGTCCCAATGCGGAGCACCTAAACCGGTAAATGCCGGCACCAGCACCACGCCATCCGTATCCGGCACCGAAGCGGCCAGCGCCTCGACGTCCGACGACTTCTGAATGATCCCCAAGTTGTCGCGCAGCCACTGCACCACCGCGCCGCCCACAAAGACGCTGCCCTCTAGCGCATATTGCAGCTTTTTATCCAGGCTGCACGCCAGCGTCGTCACCAGCCGATGCTCCGACTGCACAAACTTGCTCCCGATGTTCTGCAGCAGGAAGCAGCCCGTCCCGTAAGTATTCTTTGCGTCGCCCGGATTGATACACAGTTGCCCAAACAACGCCGCCTGCTGGTCTCCCGCAATCCCCGCCAGGTTCACCGAACCCAGTCCCAGCGTCGTCGTCACCTCGCCGATCGTCCCGCTCGACCACACCACCTCCGGCATCATGCTCGCCGGAATCTTCAACAGCCGCAGCAGCTCTTCATCCCACTTGCCCTCCACGATATTGAAGACCATTGTTCGCGATGCATTCGTGTAGTCGGTCACGTGCTTGCGCCCGCTGGTAAGGTTCCAAATCAGCCAGCTGTCGACGGTGCCGAAGGCCAGCTTGCCAGCCTCAGCCTTTTCGCGCGCACCCGCAACGTTCTCCAGAATCCACGCAATTTTGGTCGCGGAAAAATATGGATCCAGCAAGAGGCCAGTCTTCGCGCGAAAAGTGGACTCTGCCCCGTCCTTCACCAGCTCTCGACAGAGCGCTGCCGTCCGCCGGTCCTGCCACACGATTGCGTTATAAACCGGCTTCCCCGTCTCGCGGTCCCAGACGATCGTCGTTTCGCGCTGGTTGGTGATGCCCACACCGGCAACGTCTCTCGGCCGAAGCTGCAGCTTGCCCAGAGCCTCAACCGCAGAGCTCAATTGTGAGGTGAGAATCTCGAAAGGGTCATGCTCGACCCATCCCGGTTTAGGAAAGATCTGCGGGAACTCATGCTGTGCCTTCGCGGCAACATTTCCTTCAGCATCGAAGACAATCGCCCGCGAACTCGTAGTGCCCTGGTCTAACGCAAGAATGTAGGACATAGCTCTTTCAAAAGTCGTTGAAACCGGTTACCTTCCAGCCTCTCAAAGGCTCGTCGCAAACTCGCCCAATACTATCCGACCTCGGGCAAAAGGAACAAGGTGACGCGGCGTTTGATCTGACCTGCAGCCTACTACGCCGGTTCCTCTGAATTTTGTGGCTTATGTCGGCTGTGCGACTGAAAATGTTCAACATCCTTTGGAAGAATTTCCTTAGCAGGGAAGGGGCTCTCTATGTCCTCAAACGCAACATCACCACGCCCGGATTTCGACCGGCGCCGCAAAGCCGATCTAACCACCGACTCCATCTGCCTACATTGCCTCCGGACGGTCGCCAACTGCTCCGATGAAGCTGCGCTGACAGCAAAAGAAGACCAGCACTTTTGCTGGCAGCGGCAAGCGAAACTATCGCGGATGCGGTCCCGCGACAACGAGGCCGCAAGCCCGGCCTAACGGCTCGACGCATATTTAAATCACTGCCGACCGCTGTTAATCCACGGCGGTCAGCCATCCACCGTGTCAAACCCGAAAGATGTGCGCGGGTAACTCTGCCGGCCGCAGTTCGACATAATTCCTGGGCCCCGACCACGCAAAGCGGTTTCCCGTCAGCAGATCATGCACCTCAAAGGCTGCATCGCCCGCCAGCCCTAGTCCGCCCATGTCCAGCGTCACAAACCCAGCCTGCACATTGAACGGATCAAGATTCACCACCACCAGAATCCTGTCGGAAAAATCCTTAGTCGCCTTGCTGTAACAAATCAAATAAGGATTATCGGTCGGATGAAAAGCAATGCCCTCCATCCCCTGCAGCGCCTTATTCCCCCGCCGGATCGCATTCACTTGCGCAATATAGCTCTTCAAGCTCGTTGGAGAATCCAAATCCCAATGCTTCAGCTCATACTTCTCCGAGTTCAAATACTCTTCGCTACCCGGCTTGAAGGGAACATCCTCTAACAATTCAAACGCCGCGCCATAAATACCGTAGTTTGAAGTCATCGTCGCCGCCAGCACCAGCCTGGCGAGAAACGCCGGCTTGCCGCCACTCTTCAAACTCGCCGGCAAAATGTCCGGCGTATTCGGCCAGAAATTCGGCCCAAAATATTCATGCACGGGATACTCGGTCAGCTCCTCCAGATACGCCTGCAACTCCTCCTTCGTATTCCGCCAGGTGAAATAGGTATAAGCCTGAGTAAATCCGGCCTTCGCCAGCCGCTGCGTCACTCGCGGCCGCGTAAACGCCTCCGACAAAAAAATCGCATCGGGAAATTGAGCCTTGATCTCCGGAAGCGCCCACTCCCAGAAAGGAAATGCCTTGGTATGCGGATTGTCGACGCGAAAAATCCGAACTCCCTGCGCTGCCCAGTAAAGAAAAACATCGCGCAGAGCATCCCAAAGCCCGCGCCAGTCGCGGCTCTCAAAATCCAGCGGATAGATGTCCTGATACTTCTTCGGCGGATTCTCCGCATACTGAATCGTCCCATCCGCCCGCTGCTTAAACCAATCCGGGTGGTCACCTACCCAGGGATGGTCCGGCGAACATTGAAAAGCGATGTCCATCGCAATCTCAATCTCGAATGCCTTCGCGGCAGTCAGCAGATGCTTAAAATCCGCCAGCGTGCCCAGCTCAGAGAGGATCGCCGTGTGCCCACCCTGCTTTGCCCCGATCGCCCACGGACTCCCCACATCGCCCGGTTCCGCCGTCACCGAATTGTTCTTGCCTTTGCGAAAGGCCGTCCCGATCGGATGAATCGGCGGAAAATACAGCACGTCGAATCCCATCTCTTTCACATAGGGCAGCCGCGCCTCGCAATCGGCAAAGGTCCCGTGAACGCCTGCGGTCAGCGCCTGCGATCGCGGAAACATCTCATACCAGCTCGAGAATCGGGCCCTCTCCCGATCAACGACGACGGCCAGCTCTCGCTCATAGACCGTCTCAGCCGCCAGGTCAGGATAGGCATGCACCAGCGTCAGCACCTCAACGGACAGCGCCAATGTCCGGCTGGTTGCCTCGGTGTTCGCCGTCTTAAGCAGGTCCGCCCACGCCGTCAGCTTTGCCGCATCGACGCCCGTGGCAAGCCCGGCCACATGCTCCAGAATCGCCGCGCCATGCAGCAACTCGACAGCCACGTCCTGCCCGGCCTCGATCCGCTTGGCCAGGTCGCTCTGCCACGTCTCATAGCGGTCCACTCCGCCGGCGACCGTGTAGACATAGCGGCCCATCTCCGTCACCGGAAAAGCCCCCCGCCAGCGATCGTTGCCCAGCGTCGTCATGTACACGTACTGCCAGTTTTCGTCGCCCTCGGGCTTGAAGAGCAGCCGCGCAAGCACATGGTCATGCCCATCGCCAAAGACGTCCGCCTCAACCTCGACCAGGTCGCCAACGATCCGCTTGATCGGAAATCGCCCCGAATCCACCTCGGGCACAACCCCTTCAACTACCACTCGCCTGTTTCCGTATAACGGTTTCAACATGCCGCGCGCTTTCCTTCAAACCAAGAGGATTCGCCCCGCAGGGAATCTTAATCTACAAACTTGCTAAACACATTGTTCAGCGCCTCTGACCACGTCGGATGAGACCATATCCCATCCCGCAACGCAGTATAGGGCAGCTTTCCCATCATCGCGATTTGCACCATAGAGGCCAACTCGCCACCCTCAACCGACAACATCGCCGCGCCCAGTATCTGCTCCGTCTCCGCATCGACCACGATCTTCAGAAAACCGCGCGTCTCGTCAGTTTCCAGTCCGCGCGCAATCCAGTTACCCGGCATCTTTGCCACGCGAATCTTCTTCGCCTGCGCGCGCGCCTCCTGCTCCGTCAATCCGATCCTTCCAAGTTCGGGATCGATAAATACCGTGTACGGCACCATGCGCCCCGCAATGCTCACCCGCTTCCCTTCCAATACATTGGCCGCCGCCACCCGGTGGTCGTCATATGAAATATGAGTAAACGCCGGCCCACCCTTCACATCGCCAATTGCATAGATACCCGGTACATTCGTCTCGAGAAATTCATTCACGCGAAGAAACCCGCGCTCGTCGGCCTCGATCCCCGCCGCATCGAGGTTGAGCATGTCGGTATTCGGAACCCGCCCCACCGCCAGCAGCAAATGCGAACCCGAAACCTTCCGTTCACCGCCGTCTATCTTTACCGTGACCGCAACTCCGTTACCCTCCTGCCGGACACTTCGCGCCGAGGCGCTCAACAACACCTCAATCCCATCTTCTTCCAGGATTTTCTTTACCTCATCGGCAACGTCGTCGTCCTCCCGGGTCAGCAGCTTCGGCCTCGACTGGATGATCGTCACCGCGCTCCCCAGCCGCCGGAAGAGTTGCCCAAATTCGAGGCCAATATACCCCCCGCCCAACACCACCAAATGCTGCGGGACCTCATCAAGCTCCATCACCGAACGATTATCGAGATACGGAACATCGGCCAGCCCCTCAATCTTCGGAATCGCCGACCGCAGACCGGTATTGATAAAGATCAATTCACTCGCCAGCAGCCGCTCCGCGCCGCCACCGATCTTGCCCTCGGCATTACAAGCTACCCGCACCAGCTTCGGTCCCGCAAACGACGCCTCGCCCATCACGATCGCATCGCAGTCCGTCTCTTTCAGCCCCCTTTCGTTACCCTCGCGAAAGCTCTTCACGATCGCCCGCTTCCGCTCCCGAATCTTGAGCATGTCGATCACGATCTCTTTGCAGTTCACCCCAAAGTCGCCACCGCGCCCGGCCAGGTAAGCCACCCGCGCACTTGCCACCATCGTCTTCGTCGGAGTGCAGCCCTCGTTCACGCACGTTCCGCCGACATGCTCGCGCTCGATGACCGCGGTCCGTTTTCCCGCCTTGGCCAGCGCTTTTGCGAGCGGATTCCCGCCTTGTCCGCTCCCAATTACAATCGCGTCAAACTGCTCTGGATTCCCCATATCTCAATCACAGCCCTCAGCTGCCAACTCCGGATGTCCTTTGTCTAGCCGCCCAGCACTTCGATGCCAAAAACCGCATCACCGGTTCGGTCATTGGCCGCAACCAACAGACCAGACAGGACGTAACCTCAGAGAAAGATCGAATGTCTGCGGCATCGCTAGCCATCATCTCCGCTTGATCCGGCAGATGCAAATGCTCCCCGGGCCAGCCCGCTCTGGAGCGGAGGCCTCGCTGCCAACTCCGGATTTTCCACCCGGCATCGAGTGTCGGGAGGCCGACTGTGGATTCCGAATTTTCGGGGTATCCGAAAGATAGCGCAATCCGTACTTTTACCACTGTCTGTCCGGCGGCTAACCGAACTATACTTTCGGTAGTTTCTTAGCGGGACACATGTTCCCATTTCGGAACGTTTTGAACGGGATTGGCGTAACCTAAACCACTCCCCGGTACTCCACCCAAAGGAGGCAGAATGTCACCGAACCTGATGTGCATTCCAATCCGTTGGCGCAGGATGTCACTCGTCTTTCTTCTCGCGTCCCTCGTGGAGGCCGGAGTCGCTCAACCGGGCCCAAATCCCGGCATGTACGTCGCCGATGTGACGCCTGCTATTCATTTCTTTGAAATTGCTCCCCGCTTTAGCGAGATCCGCCACACACCTGCCGCCGGGGATGAGGCGGCAGACAGCGAACTGTTGCCGGACATGCCCCTCCCCCAGCCATCGGTCGTTGCTGCGACCGCCGACCCTGTCGTTGAGCCGATCATCCCGCTGAATCTCTTCGCGACGCGGCTTCCGCCCTTCCATGTGGTGAACACCATGTGGAACCAGCAAAACCCGCAGCAGCCATCACCCCAGGCCAGCGCGCAACAGGGTAACGGCCAACCCTTCGACCCCAACCTCTCGGTAGCCGACCAGAACGCCGACTTTGGCAGCCTCTCCGTCTTCGGCGTCAATGTCGTCGATGCCTCCGACGCCCTGCAGCGGATGATGCCCCGCGAGGTCGACCTCAACGCCCGCGAAGTGCCCGTCGTCGACCCCAGCTTGCCCGGTTATCGCGTCGACGCCGGCCCCTACAATTGGCGCGGACTGCTCGCCCAGTCGCTCTTCTTCAACGTCGTCGAAAACAGCTTCCGCGCCGCCAGCGACGACCAGATCCGCCTGATGCTGGCCAAGAAGCCCTTCTGGCACGACTACTTCGCCTCGACCAAGCAGTTCAACATGCGCCGCTGGAACGACGGCGATGACTTCCTCGTCAACTACGTTGGCCATCCCCTGCAAGGGTCGGTCGCCGACTTCATCTACATCCAGAACGACCCCGTCGGCCGCCAGCTCGAGATCAGCTCCGATCCCGCCTATTGGAAGAGCCGCTTCAAGGCCTTCCTCTGGTCAGCCGCCTACAGCACCCATTCCGAAATCAGCTTCCTCGGCGAGGCCGGTATCGGCAACGAAGGCGGTTGGACATACCCTATCCGCTGCAAAACGCCGACCTGCCCGGAATGGCATCCCGGCTGGCATTACACCAACAACACCGGGTGGGTCGATTTCACCATCACCCCAACTGTCGGCTTTCTCTGGATGCTCGCCGAGGACACCCTGGACCGCTTCGTCAGCGACCACTTCCAGGGCGGAGACCGTTTCAATCTCGGACTGGCTTTCATGCGCGGCGCGATCAACCCCAGCCGGACCTTTGCAAACCTCATGCGCTTACAGTTGCCCTGGTACCGCGACTTCCAGCACGACCCCGAACTCGAGAACTCGCTCCTCGTCCATCCCCAACCCAGCGACGAAGAGATTGCCGAAGCCGGGCGCTTCCGCCACTTCGCCATCGCGCCCTTCTACCACATGATGCCCATGGGCAGCCCCAACCAGCCCTGTACCATGTGCTTCAGCCAGGGGGGCTTTGGCATCACTCTCGACTACGCCATTACGCGTTGGCTCGCTGCCGATTTCTCCGCATCCAGCCAGCCCGGCCTGCTCCAGAAAGGCACCACTGAGACCGGATCGACCACGACCTTCGGCACTGGAGTGCGCCTGATGCACGATGGCCCGATCAACAACTTTTCCTTCGTCATCAGACCCACCATCGTGACCTCCGAAATTCAGATGCCCCTTGTGCTCAACGAACGCCACAACACCTTCATGCATCCCCAGATCGACAACGAACGCGCCGCCGTCACCCTGATGGTCTCGAACGACTACAAGCTGAGCAAGACCGTGGCCATTCGCACCTCCATCGCCAACACCATCGTCCGCTATAAGAGCGGCGTAGAAGACCCGGCCGGCATCGGCAAGCCGCCCTTCCTCACCTGGCTCTCCAAGGACGAATACACCAACAAAAGCAATTGGAGCGCCGAAACCGGCCCCGTCATTCGCTTCTAGCCCTTCACTACTCGCTCAAAGGAATGTGTCATCCTAAGCGGAGCGAAGGATCAGCGGTGTCAGCGATGTCCAATGAATGACTCGCAATTCCAGCGAGGCCCGAAAGACACCCCCCGCCAAATTTAACGGTTTACCAGCATCCCATTGCGGTACCATTACGTCCATAAAGAAGTCCGCACCTGGCGGAGCTCGCAAGCGCCGCGTGCGGTTATTGGAGGGACGATCATGGCCCAACTATCCAGACGCGCATTCGTCAAAACCGGCTTAGCCGCCGGAGCCCTTGCCTCCACCGGCAGCCTCGCCCTCGCCACCGCAACCAAGCAAAGCGCCACCGACTGGGTCACCCTCGGCGACTCCGGAGTCAAGGTCACCCGCCTCGCCTTTGGCACCGGCAGCATGAGCGGAGCCGTGCAGCGCAGCCTCGGCCAAGAGGCTTTCACCAAAACCGTCCGCTATGCCTACGACAACGGCATCCGCTTCTTCGAGACGGCAGAGTCCTACGCCGAGATGCACAAGATGCTCGGCATCGCTCTCCAGGGCATTCCCCGCGACAGCTATCGCCTCATGTCCAAGATCACCACCCACGGCGACGTCGACCCGCAGGTCAAGATCAACGAACTCTGCAAGCTCGCCCAGACCGAATACTTCGACATCATGCTCCTCCACTGGCAGCACACGCCCACCTGGCCAGCTGATTCACTGCGCTGGGCCGACGGCATCCAGGAAGCGCAGCAGAAGAAAGTAGTGATCGCCCGCGGAGCCTCCGTCCACGGCCTCCCCGCCCTGCGCCAGGTTCCCGGCGACAAGTGGCTCGAGGTCGCCATGATCCGCTGCAACCACAACGGCACTCGCATGGACACTGAGGTCGCCGACGGCCCCGGCCTCGGCAGCGTCCCCGAAGTCGTCACCCACATCCATCAGGTCAAGAAGGAAGGCATGGGCGTCGTCAGCATGAAGCTCGCCGGCGAAGGCCAGTTCGACCACAACGACCGCCAGGCCGCCATGAAGTTCGCCTTCCAAAACGCCAAAGTCGACACCGTCACCGTCGGCTACAAGAACACCAAGGAAATCGACGAAGCCATCCAGAACGTCAACCTCGCGCTGGCCTAAGCGACCATTTCCGAACGTGAACGATCGGTTTCGAACAGAGCGCCCGTGGGCATAACTTCCGGTTAGCCCGTAACTCGCCCACAACGAGGCGAACGGTAGCATTTGGGGCGCCGAAGTGAGCCCCACGCAGCCAACATCAGGATTGAATGTCCTATTTCTCTTCCAGGGTCAGAGCGTAGACGTCGGTGGTCGAGGTGTCGCGAAGCATCAGGGGTGCGTCGGTGGGATCCAGCCCAAACCAAAGGCCGACTGTTCCGGCAAAAGGAAAGTCTACAAACTGGCAACTACCTTCGCTTCCCCGCCCGTCGCCGGGATGCGAAGAATGGCGGGATCGTCCGCATATCTCAAGAAGTAGATAGAGCTTCTATCGCTGACCACCATGGGATAGGCGTGGAGACCCTTGTAGCGCTCGACCAATGCTGGGTCTTCGTCTCGAAGACATAGACGGTGGAAGGTCGAGGGATTCAGCTTTGATGGATTCGCCGTCGGGAGACCAGTCCGCGTCGGGAAACTTGCCAGCCGAGCCCGGCAGGGTGTGATCTGATGGCTGGCGAGGTCTAGGATGCGTATGTAGCTCTCGCGAATCCCAGCTCGCCCGTGGAGAAAATAATCTTGCGCCCGTCCGGCGACCAGCTCGGCTCTGTCTCCGGCCCGCTGTCCTCAGGAAGAAGCCGCTGTGGACTGCCACCCGCGGAGGGGACGATCCACGCTTGCTCGGACCTTCGGAGACGGCGCCTCGAAGACGATTGGCTGCCATCTGGTGACCAAGAGAGCGATAGCGGCGCAAAGGCGGACTGGTCAGTTGAACGCGGTCGCTTCCATCCCGGTTTGCTCTCCATAGGATTTCCTCCGGGTAAGTGACATACGCCACGGACTGGCCGTCTTTGGAGAAGGCCACCAAATCGGCGGAGATGCCACCCAGAAAGGGCTGAAACTGATTGGATTTAGGGTCGAAGCGAACCAGTTCGCCTCTCTTTGTCGAACCGGTGGCGAAGATTTTCTTCCCGTCCTTGCTGAAAACCGGGGGGCTCCATTCAATTGGGCCAGAGGTCAATTGAATCGGATCCTTGGCTGGTCGCCGAAAAAGCCCGCGCCGCTCATCGAGAGCGTAGATTTGGGCTTCGGGGTATTTATCGGTTCCGAGAGCCCCGCAAGAAAGACGAAAAATTCTCCATCGGGGGACCAGCGGCCGCAACACTTCTGCTCGGAGGAATGCCAACCCGAGAGCAACTGGTGAAGGTTGGAACCGCTGGACGTTATCTCCCAAAGGGATCTAAGGTCTCTGGAAAATCGAATGGTGCTCCCGTCAGGGGACCAACTAAGTGGGTACGCATCACCTCCCACTGAAGCAAGCTTGTGGGCGCCAGTCCCGTCGGTGTTGATGATGTTAATGTCGCCGTTCGGTGTGGAGTATGCCACAAGTTTCCCGTCCGGAGACCAGGTGCCGCCTGCTATCAAGGCGTCAGCCAGGTAACGATGCGCGCCACCCACGACCTGAAGCGTGTAAAGCGATAGTGAGGGCATATCGTTTCCTTGTAGGACTGAACGAGCAAGGCGGAGCCGTCAGGCGAGACGTCAATCAAGAACGGACTCGGCAGTGTGATGGAGGGAACCGTCTCGATCTCCCCACCGGAGACAGCAAGCTGGTCAATAGAAAGCCTAACCGCGTGCGTCAGATAAAGCCTGCTACCGTCGGTTCCCACGACCGCTCCTGCATGGCCGTTGTGGGTGAGCTGGGTGTATTCCGAGATTCGCAGCGGCGGGCGACTGTTCCGGTTTCCGATCTCGAACCAAGCCACGGCCACCAGCGAAATCGCCGCAATCAAGGCGATCGACCACACGAGCGTTCTTCCCGGCGAGCGGCGAGAGGGCGTCTTCGTGGCTACCGCCGGCGATGCGCCCGAATCCGATAGCGCTTCGAGTGCGAAGGCCAGATCTGATGCCGAGTGAAAGCGCTGCTCGGGGTTCTTCTCCAGGCAGCGGTGTACGACTCGCTGCAGAGCGGGCGGGATGTTCGCCCCGGTTTGCGAGATCGCGGGCGGGTCGTCGTTCAGGATGGCGGTCATCGTCTCGGCCGATGTCGACCGCTGGAATGCCCGCCTGCCGCTCAGCATCTCGTAGAGGACGGCTCCGAAAGCGAAGATGTCGGTGCGATGGTCGACGCCCTGGCCGCGCACCTGCTCCGGCGACATGTAGCCGGCGGTGCCCATGACCGTGCCGGGATCGGTCCCTTGCGTGAGCGTGGGCGCGTTGCCGTCGGAATCTGTCCGAGCGTGGATCAGCTTGGCCAGCCCGAAATCGAGGATCTTGATGCGGCCGTCTTTGGTGACGAAGAGGTTCTCCGGCTTGAGATCGCGATGAACGATGCCCTTGTCGTGCGCGGCAGCGAGTCCGTGCGCGATCTGCACCGCGTAATCGATGGCTTTGCGAGGCGGGAGTGGGCCGCGCTGCAGTGCGTGACGGAGCGATTCCGCCGACGAGCAGTTCGGAGACGAGGTAAGGTGACCCGTCGAAGACTCCGAACTGGTGGACGGCGAGGATGTTGGGATGGTTCAGTGCCGCCGCAGCCTGAGCTTCCTGTTCGAAGCGCAGGAGCCGGTCCGGATCGCGCGAAACGAAGGATGGCAGGATTTTGACGGCGACTTCACGCTTCAAGGCAGGATCACGCGCTCGATAGACCTCGCCCATTCCACCTGCTCCGAGCAGGCCGAGAATCTCATAGGCATCAAGTCGTGTTCCTGGGGCTAACGGCATCGATGTCGCGAATTATACGCTCGCGCGCTAGACCCAATGACACTGTCTAGTCAACTGTGCGAACGTCACCCTAAACATCTATCACCTCCGGAGAGACTCCTGCTAGCCGAAAGCCAAATATCGCTCGCCCGAACTTCAAACTGGCCGTAACCCGAATCCGAAGCGGCTAGACCACAAATGCCGCCGCTTCCTCGCGCCGCAACCCCGCCAGAAGCGTCGATTCCAGCTCCCCGCGATAGAACATGTTGTAAGTATCGAAAGGAATCAACCGCTTCCCATCTGGGTGCGCAATGTGAATGCAACTCTTCTTCACGCTCCGACGCGGCACCCGACGCAGGCTCCTGAATCCCACGAGTCAGCCAAGCCCCACCCGACGAACCAAGTCACCGAATCGGGGGTCGCTGCGGATCGGGTCGAAATATGGATGGGTCTTGAGGAATTGCAGGATATTCGATTGCTCTTTGTAGGCTTCTTCGAGCCAGTAGAAGGCCTGTTCATTGTCGCCAAGACCGAGGTAAGCGTTCACAAATGCGCCCGCTGGTATGTAGCCTGCCTTCGCGCGTCGCTTCAGTTCGGCGAGAAGCTGGAGCGCATCGCCGCGCCGGCCGGCATGGGCGTAGGCTCGGATCAGGATGCCGACTGCAGCTGGGCTCCCTGAGGTAAGAGAGACGGCCTTTTCCAATACGGGGATGGCGTCTGACGGCTTGTTGTCGGCGATTAGCGCAAACCCCAGGCCGGTAAGTACGCCCCCATTCTCCGGGTTTAGGGCCAATGCGTTGTTTGACTCGCGAATGGAGTCATCGTACCGGTGTGCCTGGAAGAGTATCCACGATACGGATACGAGGCCACCGGAGACTTCGAATGGATCCAGCGCCCGAGCGTGCTCGATCCGGGCCACAGCTTCGTCCGTACGTCCCTGGCAAAGCAGCCACAATGCAAACCACGAATTGGCCTCAGCGTTGTTCGGGTTTAATTCGAGGGCGCGCCTGTATTCTGCTTCTGCTTCAGTCCAGTGCCACTCCTCCTGCAGGACATTTGCGAGCATGACATGGGCCTCCACAAGGTCCGGATCGAGTGCAAGCGCCTTTCGAGCGAAGCTCGTAACTTTCGGCCGGGTTGCTTCCGGAGGAACCCCGGCTGCGACCGTTCCGAGTATGGTATAGGCCTCTGCGAGGCCCAGGTACGCTGGTGCAAATGTAGCGTCCCTATTGAGAGCGTCCTCGAAATAAGGGATGCTTTCCTCAACCTTCGCTCTCTTCCCCTCTCTCAAGACGAACCTGCCTTTCAGATAGCTCTCGTAGACTTCAGGCGCAACGAGACGTGCCGCGGCAAGCCGTTGATGTTCATCGCCGGTGACCGTTACTTCCACTCTTTCGGCAATGGATTGTGCCAATTCGCTCTCCAGGGCTGAGCGCATCGCGCATTTCCCGGTCATAGGTTTCGGACCAGAAATGCGTGTCGGTTGCACCCCGAATCAGCTGCGCCGTAACGCGAATGCGATCTCCTTCCCTTATGACGGACCCTTCGACGACAGCATCCACGCCGAGGGTTTTCGCGATCTCCGGTATGGAGACCTGCGAATTCTTGAAGCGCATCACGGACGTGTGAGAGGTCACGCGCAGATCGTGGATGTTCGCGAGGCGCCCGATGATGGCCTCGGTGATGCCGTCCGCCAGGTAATCCTGCGCCGGATCTCCAGATAAATTCCGCAACGGCAGCACGGCGATGGACCGGATCCTGGGCTGAACGGTAACCGTCGCGCGATGCCGGAAGGCGAGCCAAGCGGCAGCCGAGAGGCAGACGCAAAGGATGGTGGCCAAAGCAAACCACAGGCGACGCCTCCGGGAGGGGATAACGTTGGCACCCCTCTCGGCTGGCTGGGGCATTTCTGCCTCTGGCGATGGTTCGGGTTCATCGCTGCGCGGCTTCCGGCTCTGAATCCAGGCATCAAGCTCTTCGGTCAGCGCATAGACAGAGCCACGCTTCTCGTGGACATGCCGATGGACCGGCATGCCCTCCCGCTTCTCCCAGCGCTGGACAGTCGTAACGTCGCGTTTGAGGTATGCCGCAATTTCCTTCCACGAATCCAGCCGGACTTCAGGCAGTTTTTCGGATGGCAGCGTACCGAGGGATGGTTCGCCCATCTCGCTCTCCTGATTGATCCGCGGTTGCAAGGAACCCGGCAACCCAAATTGTAGCTTCGCCACTCTGCAAAGGCACGGCAAAAGACTGCATTAGACAGTAAGTTGCGGAAACGATTGCAGCTCTTCGCTTTACCGCTTGTAGGCTGCCGTCTGCGTGGCCAATCCTGTCTCTGCGTCAAGAACGAATCTCATGTTTTCAAAATTTACAAATGGACCGCGGGGGCGACCGTTCTTTACATCCGCCGCTTTTTCCGAAATCAGGAGGTAATGCGATGAAACTCGAAAAGAAGGTATGGTTGTTCACGCTCTGCTTCATTCTTGAGCTGCCTTGGGCAGCGGCCCAGACAACGCCGTCCGTCCCTGCTACGCCCACCCCGATGGCTGCCTCGGCTGCGACCGCCGTACCACCGATGATTCCGTACTCCGGGACGGCGCTGGACAGCCGAGGCAACGTGCTGTCCGGTGAGAAGATCGTCACCTTCCTTATTTACAAAGGCGAACAGGGGGGCGAGCCGCTCTTTACCGAGACCCAGACCGTGACCCCGGACCGCTCCGGCCAATACAAAGTTCAGTTGGGAGCAAGCCTCTCCAACGGCATCCCAATCGATCTTTTCGCTTCCGGGGAAGCCCGCTGGCTCGAAGTCCAGATCGCTGGTGAGCAGCCGCAACCCCGCGTCCTGCTGGTCAGCGTGCCTTACGCATTGAAGGCTGCCGATGCCGCGACCCTGGGCGGTTTGCCAGCCTCAGCTTACGCTCTGGCCGGAAACAAAAGCGCCGCGAACAGCGTTACTTCCGCCATTACTCCAGATGGAGTCACTGCGGTCACCACCACCGGCGGCACCGCGAATCAGCTTGCCAAGTTCTCCGGATCGAACACCATCGTCAACTCCATCCTCTACGACAACGGAACAGCGGTCGGAATTGGAACGACCACGCCCTCCTCTACCTTGACGGTCAACGGAACAACCACTCATGACGGCACGACCTACTTCAATGGCCAGGTGTTCTTCAATCAAACCGGCACGGCGACGGCGTCAACGGGCTACCCTTCGCAAGCTTTCAAATTTCAAGGCTCGGCGTACAACTCTTCGACCAAGTCGGTGGTGTATCCGCGGTTTGGATGGCAAACCGAGCCGACCGGCAATAACACCGCTAGCCCCGGCGGAACGCTGAATCTGGTGGCAACTCCGGGAACCCCGCCGTTGGCCGAAACCGGCTTCTATATCAATACGAATGGAACCGTTCACTTCGCACCCGGACAGGCCTTCCCCGGAACCGGCAACATTACCAGCGTCGGGCTAAGTGCTCCAACCTCGGACTTTACCGTGAGCGGCTCACCGGTCACCGGCGCCGGCACTCTTGGTCTGAACTGGAAAGTCGCGCCTACGAACTCCGACACAGCCAATGCCATCGTCAAGCGTGATGCGTCCGGCGGCTTTGTCGCAGGCGCAGTTACCGCCAATCTGGGGGTGGAAGGTGTTACCTCTGCCAGCACCGGCGCCGGGGTGGCGGGCATTAACAATGGCGGAGGCAACGCCGTCTCGGGGGTGTCCTTACAGGCTGGCGGCGTCGGTCTATACGGCGACGGCGCCAGCTACGGGGTCGAAAGCGTAAGCGGCGCGTACGGCGTCTATGCCACGGGTGGGTATATCGGCGTTTACGGTGAGAGTACCAGCACGACGAGTGCTAATGGGGACGGCGTTCATGGGGTTACAGCCTCCGGTCTCGCCTCCGGCGTCGCCGGAGTCAATAACGCCGGAGGAGTTGGAGTCTACGGCACTGGTGGCACCGGCGTCTTTGGCACCGGCTCCAACTATGGCTTTGTCACAGACAGCAATGTGCAACAGGCGCGCACCGCGGGAGGATGGATCAAAGCCATGGTCGAAGTCGATGAAAATTCCTCGATTAGCCGCTGTTTCAACTCCACTCTCACAGGAGCCGCCGCAACCACGCCGCCATGCGGGATCGACTTGGAGCATCCTGAATCGGGTGAATATAATCTCAACTTCAATTTCGAAGTGGATGACCGCTTTTACACCACCCAGATCCTTTATGACTCGACCCTCGCCTTAGCCATCTATCGAAACGGAACCAACGGCCTGCAGGTGCTGTCGTACTATGCCGTCGGAGACCAGGAAGATGGCGAGTATCAACTGATCGTCTATTAAGAAAACCGTCCGCCGAAGCTCAGCGGTCACGACCCTGGCCAGGTGTTGCTTTCGTCCCAATCGTGCTCAGGCGAAAGAGGACATGGGGATACAACAGCACCTTGGTCCTGAAGGTCGGTTTGGCGAGCTATGGGAGCGCCGTCGGCTACAAAAACATCCAGGAAATCGACGAAGCCATCCAGAACGTTAACCTGGCGCTGGCGTAACAAGCCGCTCGGAGAACGAACAGCTTCGAGCGGAGTATGGCTCCGACGGCATAACCTCTTAGTCCCCGGGCGCTCCGCCGGCAAGGTACGCGCTGCCAGAAACGGGACTCTTATTTCCCCGGCCACCAGTACGGTCCATCCTCCGTGCATTTCCGCCTCGTCCGGTTTCGGACGCAATTCTTCAGGAACGAACATCGCCGCCACGGCGTATTCGTGTTGTGTGCGCATGAATGCTATTACTTAACCCTGATTTCCATATGGCGTATTGATTGCTCTTTCATTGAGTGGCAGGTCGGCATCAGATTTTATTGGCGTCGGCACTTGGTCTCCCGTCCTGGTTCGGGATTGCCGGGGTGCCCTTGCACCGCTGCTTCGAGCAGCTGCGCCCGGGCTCAAGCTTCAGAGAGGAGTGGCAACATGAATCCGGCTCAAGGCAAAGCGCATCTATCGTCTTTCTTTCGCGTCCTGCTGCAGGACGTCGGATTCGGCCTCAGGCAACTGCGCAAGTCACCCGGATTCGCCGCCGTGGTCATCGGATCACTGGCGCTTGGCATCGGCGCGAGTGTCGCCGTCTTCAGCGTGGTCCGCGCCGTCCTGCTCGATCCTTATCCATATAAGGACGCCAATCGCATGATCCATGTGGAGTTGAGGCAGAAGAACTCCGATCGGAACGAACTGCTCAATGTCACCTTCGCCGAATTTCATGATTTACAGCGCCTGCCGGCCGTAGACGACGTATTCCTGATGGACAACCGGATGCAGGCGCTCACCGGAGCTGCACTACCGGTTTCGGTGACCGCCGGCTATTACTCATCCAATCTCTTCACTTACATGGGCGTACCGCCCCTCTTGGGCCGGGAGTTCACTCCCAGTGATGCTCCCGGCGGCAATGCCAGCCCGGTGGCTGTGATCAGCTACCTCTTCTGGAAGAAGCAATACGGCGGCAGGCTCGACATCGTCGGCAAGACCATCGAACTCGACCACACGCCCTACACCATAATCGGCGTTGCCTCGCCACGGTTTACCTGGGGCGACTCCGATGTGTACATGCCGGGTAACTTCAAGGCCGATCCCCATTACTACATGGGCGCCTTCCTCAAGTTGAAACCCGGCGTCTCGTTCGCGCAGGTCGCCGCCCAATTGCAGCCGCTGGTGGATAGCTACGCGAAGCAGGATCCGACTAATTTTCCGCAAAACGCCAAGGTCGCGATCAAGACGCTGAACGAAGAGGTCATGCGCGGCTTCGAGGCGCCGCTGCTCATGCTCTTCGCGGCAGTGTTGCTGCTTCTCTTGATCGGCTGCGCCAATGTCTCGATCCTCATGCTCGCGCGGGGAACGGCGCGCCAGCATGAGTTCGCTGTGCGCTCATCGATCGGCGCCACCAGGTCACGCATTGTGCGGCAGTTGCTCACTGAGACCTGTATGCTCTCTTTGCTGGGCGCGGCGGTCGGAGTGCTGGCCGCCTATAAGGGCGTGAGTCTGTTGGCCGCGAACCTGCCGCAGGACTCCTTTCCGCATGAGGCAGCCATCCACGTAAATGGGATGGTACTCCTCTTTGCCGTGGCCATCGCACTGCTCACCGGAATCATCTTCGGCAGTTCCCCCGCATGGCAGCTCTCGCGCCCCGAGGTTGGCGCGCTGATGCAGGGTTCGAGCGCCAAACTGGCTGGGACCATCCGCGGACGTCGCACCCATAGTCTCCTGATCGCCGGGCAGGTCGCTCTGACCATGCTGCTGCTCGCCAGCGCCGGAGCGGCGCTGCGCGCCTTCGCGACCCTTTATCACACGCCCCTGGGTTTCGACCCGGACCATGTCTTTTATGTCGCCGTGTCGCTCCCCAAGGGTGGGGCGCACACCTGGGAAGCACTCACCGCAGCGCAGGAATCCTACCGGCAAGCCGCCGAGAACGCGCCCGGCGTCGCAAGCGCAAGCGTCTCTACCACCTGGACGCCGGCTTTCAATGGCTATAAGACGAAGATCATGGTTTCCAGCAATCCCAGCCTCACCGATGCCCAGGCCGTCCTCTGCCTGGTCAGTCCCAACATCTTTTCGACGCTAAGAATACCCTTGCTGCGGGGTCGCCTTTTTACACCTCAGGAAGACGCGGCAGCCGCCCACGTCGCGCTGGTCAACCGCGCTTTCGTCAAGCAATATCTCCCTGGCGGCGACCCATTGGGCAAGTCGGTCCGCAGTCCAGGTCTCAAGCTCGACAATCCGCATCTGGTCTCAACCCAAAACCCCGACGGATGGCTCGAGATCATCGGCGTAGTCGACGATGCCCGCAATGACGGCCTGAATCGCCCCGTGCAGCCCGCGGTATTTCTCCCCGCCTCGTTCATCGTTGCCCCTAACGCCTTTCTGCTCGTGCGCGCCAAGGGTGATCCGGCAGCCACTATGCGTGCCGTCGGAGCAAGCTTTCACCGGCTCAACCCTGACCTCGTTATCCAGGATGAGCATGAGCTGAACTGGCTTCTCGAAACCCAGGCCTGGGGCCGCGAGCGCTTCCTCGCGTCGCTCTTCGCTCTCTTCGCGGCACTGGCACTGGCGCTTTCTGCCGCCGGAATCTACAGCGTCGTCTCCTACACTGTCTCGCAGCGTACACGCGAGTTCGGCGTACGCATGGCGCTCGGCGCACACCGTGCGGGTGTCGTGCGACTTGTTTTGCAATCGTCGCTGCTCACCGTGTCCGCCGGGGCCCTGGCCGGCCTGGTCCTTAGCCTGGCTCTGGGGAAAGTACTCGCGACTTCCACTCACGCCAGCGTCCGCGACCCGGCAATGTTGTTGTCGGTCTCAGGAGTCCTGCTGACGATCACCGCGCTCGCCTGTCTCTATCCTGCATGGCGCGCCGCCTCCATCGATCCGATGAAAGCGATTCGGACCGAGTAAGCTCGAAAAAAGGCGAACAACCCGCGACAAACACGGAGGATCAGCATATCCAGCGTCCCCTGACGGAGTTCAAAACTTGGATGGAGTGGTCATGCCTTATTACCTATATCCCGCGCGCACCACCGCGTCGCGGACCGGTCTTCATGCAACACTAATTCCATTGCCTGAATTTGTGCGTTGGCACACCTAGACTCCTTCGCTCGAAGCCTTCATCTGACGACTCCGAGGGAAAAGACGTCGCTGCGTGGCTCGAGCCGCGCGCTGTTTCGTTCAGCAGCTTGATGGCGATGGCCCGCAGCCAAGGTCGCTTCTTTTGCTATTCCCTCGGCGGGCTCGAGGGAAACTCCTTATATTCCGCGCGCACCGCCGCGTCGCGCACCGGTCTTTCATGCAGAACTAATTCGGTCGCCTGAATCTGTGCGTTGGCGTGGAACCACGTTTGGACGATGTTTTCGTGGAGCAGGTTTAAGATGGCCAGCATCGACATCCCCTGGTGATGGGCCATCCACTCGCGCACAATTGTGGCCTGCCCTCGGGTCTGCGAAAAATCGGCCGACTCGTAGAATCCGTAAGCGCCCACCCAACCTGCCTTCGCCATGCGGCGCAGGTTTCTGACCGCTTCGACGGCATCGGTTCCCAGCGCCAGAAACGTGGAATATGGCGAGACGACGGGGCCCGCCGTGGCGTCCCACTTCAGCGCCATCGCGGGAATTCCAAATGCATGGTACTGATAATGCCCGTCGGCGTCCTGCGCGGCGTAGCCCGCCTCGGAGATGCCCCAGGGAATGCGATGATGGCGGCCGTACTCGCGCTGGATTTCAACCGCGGCAGCGAACGTGCGCGCGATCAGCGTATCGGGATAACTGCGCATCCAGAGCGACGGCATCAGGTATTCGAACATCGTGCCCGTCCACGAGAGCAGCACCGGGCGATTCGAAGCGAGGGTGTGCGTACGGGTCAGCTTGAACCAGCTTTGTTGCGGGGCGTCGCCCTTGGCGATGGCCAGAAAGGTTGCAATGCGCGCCTCCGAGGCGAGCATGTCGTAGGTCGCTGCATGCAGCTTTCCCGACGCCACGTCGTAGCCGATCGAGAGCAGCAGGCGGTTCTTATCTAACAGGAAGCCAAAATCCATTGCATCGGCAAGCTGAAATGCATCTCCCGCAATCGCTTCGAGTAAAGCGTTCAGCGCCCTCAGTCGCGCGATCGTATTGGGCAGCAGAGAGCGTAGCTTCTCGCTCAGCAGCGCATTCTCTTCATAGGCCGAAGTTGCCCACATCCTATCTAGTCGCGTTTGAAGCTGGCTGGCAAACTCCGGTGCATCGGTAAGCGCAACAGGCGGTTCAAGGCCAAGGCCGATCTGCGCGATTGCCCGCAGAGGAGCGAACTCCGGCAGCATCCACGGCCGGTAATCGCGGACGAGTTGCGTGATGGCTTTGATCCGCGCATGGGTTTCCTTAAGCCACCAGGCGGTTTCTTCCGTCACCTCCGAAGTCGCCGCAAAGCTATCCAGCATCTCTGTGCCGAGGCACCAGGCAACCCATTCTTCTCTGCCCGCCTCCGCTTTTGGCAGCGCTTGAAACGTGATTTGAGCGGGAACGTCTTTCTGTAACAGCATCAGTTGCCAATGTGTTTGCAAACCGTTGAAGAGTTCAGACTCCAACAGTGGCCGCTTCAGCATCGCTTTAGCTCCGGCGCGCAGCGTGTAAAGCGATGCGGCCAGATTGCCGTTGTCGACGCTTGAAATAGTGACCGGGTGCAGCGGCGCAAGCGTCCGCGTGTCGTACCAGTTGTAGGGATGCCCGTGGAGCTTCTCGAGCTTGCGGATGCTGGCGAGTGTACGGTCTGTCAGGGTGGCAAATTCGGGAATGGTGAGGAACCCGAACTCGGCCGCTGCCTGGCGGGCGTTCAGCAACATACCGATGTTCGTAGTAGAAACCCGCGGGGCCTCGAAGAGGCTTTGCTCTTCAACGTTATCCGGAATCAGGTGGTTGTGCTTGTCGCTGCTGAACTCCGCATAGAACCGCCAGATGCGCAGCGCCTGATGGCGAAGAAAGCTCTCGTCGCCGGGCTTGATCCGCGCATGTTGTTCCCGCGGCGGCGCATTCAGCCATTCCGTGATGGAGCCGGAAAATCCCCACAACACCAGTATTGGTGCGGCGATATGCAGGGCGCCCCAGTTGAGCAACCAGATGATCGCCCCGAGCCCGATGGCGATGAGCGGCATCGCTGCAAGATAGTTGTCGACCGGAGTGCGTTTCTTCGTCTTCGCGCTCGCTTCTGCTTCGGCGGCCGTCTCCCACTCCAACAGCCGTTGGCCGGTGATGAATCGGCGCACCAGCGAACGCACGATCGCATCCAGTGAAAGCAGCGTCTGGTGAGGCAGGAAGGCCAGAGTCAGCAGAGTAACCCCGACGGCCTGCCAAAAGCCGCCGAACGCTTCACCCAGCGCCCCCTCCTGATCGGATACGGCGGCGCGCCCCACGGCGAAGATCAACTGCACGAAATTCGGCAGAAACAAAATCAACAGCGTTGCCAGGGTCCAGTAACGCGGACCACCGGGAAGGCCAAGCCATGCGCCCATAAACAGGAAAAAAGTGAAGGGTTCCACCAGCGAACGGCGCAGGTTGTCGAGAATCCGCCAGCGCGAGATGTTCGTAATCGGGTTCGGCACCTTGCGGCCCGACTCATCCGGAACCCGGGAAAACATCCACTGCACGATCTGCCAGTCGCCTCGCACCCAGCGATGCTTGCGCCGCGTATAGGCGCTGTAGTGGGAGGGGTAGTCGTCAATGACTTCTATATCGGTAGCCAGGCCAACACGGGCGTAGGAGCCTTCGATCAGGTCGTGGCTCAACAGCGCGTTGCGGGGAAAGCGCCGGTCGAGCACCTCATGGAATATAGCAACCTCGTAAATGCCCTTCCCGGTAAAGATGCCTTCGCCATACAAATCCTGGTACACATCGGAGACGGCGCGTGCATAGATGTCGAAGCCGGCTTGTCCGGAGTAAATCGACGCCAGGCGCGAACGCGACGCCGAACTGACGCTGACTCCAACGCGCGGCTGCAGCAAGCCGAAACCTTCCGTGACGATACGCCGCTCCGGATCGACGATGGCCCGATTGAGCGGATGAGCGATGGCTCCAACCAACTGCGCCGCTGTTCCACGAGGCAGTTGCGTGTCCGAATCCAGAGTGATGATGTACTTCACTCGACGCAGTACTTCGAGATTGCCGGCTTTCACAGGAAACGCGTCGAAATCCCCATGAAGATATTTGTTAAGGTCGAGCAGCTTGCCGCGCTTCCGCTCCCAGCCCATCCAAACGCCTTGGCGAGCATTAAAAATGCGGTGCCGGTGCAGCAGAAAGAAAGAACCACGAGGTTTGACCTTATGCCGGAGGTTCATTTCATCGATGAGCCGTATGGCAAGATCGACCAGCGGATCCGAATCCCTCTCCTGCGGCCGCGTGACGGAGTCCGGCAAGTCGGTCAACAATGCAAAATGCAGGTTGGGATCGGGGTTCGCAAGAAAGTGCACCTCTAGTCGTTCGACCAGCTCGCGCAGCTGCTTTTCGTTCATCAGCAGCGTCGGCACCGCCACCAGGGTAGTGAATTCGCTCGGAATGCCGCTGCTGTAGTCCATCTTTGGCAGCGGCTCAGCGCTGAAGAGGGCCGTAACGATATTGTTGAAGAGGTCGACCGTTCCCTGCGCGGCCGGCAACAGTAGTAAGAAAAAAGCTACTGTCAGGCCTCCAATGACCGGATATTTGACGACCAGGGGCACGATGACCGCGGCCATCAGAAGAATCGTAGTGATCTCGATGCCAACGATATAAAAGTCGTCGGCATTGTTACGCAGCAGCATGCGCAGCCAATCGACGAGCGCGGGCCGGTAGCCGATCCGGCTGGCAAGTCGCGGAAATCCCTTGTCGATGAGGTAAAAGCCAACGTGACTGCGCCGCTCATGGACGCGAGGGTTGGTGCTGGGCAACTTGTTCCCTTCGCGCGCCAGCTCAAGGGTGGCGGCCGCAACTTGGCCTTCGCTGAACTCGGAGTGTCGCGCGTACCGGGCGATCCGCTTGCGATATAGCTCGCGCGTCTCAAAATCCATCGTTGCGTAGGCATTCGCCGGGTCCTTCCGCAAAGACGCATCGAAAACGATGAGCGGTTCCAGCAACGAGGGCCAGCTGGTAAAACCAGACTCGCGAAGCGTCCTGATACGCAGAGAAAGTTCGTCCTTAATTTGCGAATCGACGATTTGCGAATCGACCGTCGGCGGGTCACTGAGCAACGATTGCGCCCGGGTCAAGATCTCTTCAAGCAAATAAAACTTCAGAAGGATCGGCAAAGCCCATATTTCTTCGAGGTTGAGCGGGTCGTCGATCTGGAGTTGATCCAGGTAAACCTTGAATGCATCGGGATGCCAGAGGCATTGCGTCGACTCAAAGAACGAAGCCGCGACAGCGCTCGCCCGCGGTAATTCACCGGGCGGGTCAACTTTATTCGTCGAGACTGCTCCGTTCCGGGGGAGGATTCGCGGCAATCGAGGAATGACGCGCCGAATTGTGGCAGTCTCCTGCAAAGCCGAGCGCAGCAATCGCGGGTTTTCGCGCAACGTGAGAATTGGATCGGGGCCGGAAATCTTCGAATAGTCCGGCGGAGGCAGCCTGCTCAGATCGGCGTAGAGCTTATTGAGTGACAACCTTGCCGCTTGAATTCGGGCAGGAAACCCATCTCTCCCGCCGACTTGCCGAGTTACGGCCCAGGAACGCGCGGCAGAACGAGCATCTTCGCGAAGACGCTTTACCGAAATCGGAGGGCTATTCGGCTCCTGTTCGCTGGCCGTCTCGATGTAATCGGTCATTCTCGGTGCTTCCTGACTTATGGCCATTCACAACGCTTTCTGAGGTCGGTTCCATTTGAATTGCTGTTTGGATCCAGCGCCAGTCGCTCCGATCGTGCCTTGCGCTTTTTCCACTTCGATGCGCATTGCCGCTGTCAGCGGTAGCTTGCCGCCTGCATCTCAAACATCTCGGCATAGCGTCCGCCGAGCGCGATCAATTGTTTGTGATTTCCCTGCTCTACGAGCCGGCCGCCTTCGAGCACGACGATCCGGTCGGCCATTCGCACTGTCGAGAAACGGTGCGAGATCAGCAGCGCCATTTTGTCGGTAGTCAGTTCGGCGAAACGCGCAAAAACTTCAAGCTCGCTCTTCGCGTCCAGCGCGGCCGTCGGCTCATCCAGGATCAGTAGCTGCGCATCGCGCAAATAAGCGCGGGCCAGGGCGACGCGCTGCCATTCGCCGCCGGAAAGCTCGACCCCCGTCTCAAAACGGCGGCCAAGCATCTGCTCATATCCATGCTCCAGCTTGGCCACGACGCTCGCCGCAAGGCTCTTCTCCGCTGCCTCGTTGATTTCCTCTTCGCTATGCTCTCGCTCGACACGCCCCACGGCGATGTTGTCGCGCGCCGTCATCTCATAGCGCATGAAGTCCTGAAAGATCACGCCGATTTCGTGGTGCAGATCTTCCAGTTTGTAATCGCGCAGATCGACGCCATCGAGCAGTATTTGTCCCTCCGTCGGGTCATAGAGCCGGGTGATCAGTTTGACCACCGTCGTCTTGCCCTGGCCATTCTCCCCAATCAGCGCGACCCGTTCGCCCGGCGAAAGCGTGAAGTTGAAGTTCTTCAGCACGCGCCGAGTCGTACCCGGATATGCGAACGAGACGTTGACAAACTCAAAGCCGCGCCGAATCGGCCGAGGCATCGGCCTGCCGTCGGGTTTCGACAGAACCGTCGGCTGCATCTCGAAAAATGCAATCAGGTCCGTCAGGAAGAGCGCCTGGTCGGCAATACCCGATGCTGAGGAAAATACCTGCTGCAGGTTCGATTGCGCCTGGATGATGGAGGTCGTCAGGAAGAGCAGCGTGGTCATGTCCATCCGCCCCTCTACCGCTCGCCAGATCACGAAAACATAAGAGCCGTAGTAGCCCAGCGTGCCGATCATCGTCAGCAGGCCGCCCCAGAAGAGCTTGCGGCGCGAAAGATCTACGTTCTCGTCGTAGATCTGCTTTGACAGCGTCGAGAACCGGCCGGTAAAGAAGCCGGCCAGATTGTAGAGCTTCAGTTCCTTCGCACCTTCGCGGCTCCCCGCCGCCTGCCGCAGATAGTCCATCTGCCGCTTGGCGGGGGTCTGGCGAAAGTTCTTCGCGTAACCGAGAAAGGCGTAATGCGTCTCACCCAGAAAAGAGGGCAACACTCCCAAGGTCAGCAGAAGCACCAGCCACGGCGAGTGATACATCAGGATGCCGGTAAAGATGGCTGTCGTCACCACCTGCTGCAAGAGCCGGCCCATTTGCTGGATCATCGCCAGCCGGTCGGTCGCCTGCACCCGGGCGCGTTCCAGCCGATCGTAAAAGACCGGGTCTTCGTAGGTCGTCAGGTCCAGGTCTGCGGCCTTGCGCATGACCCGAACGCTCACAAAAAACGTATATCGGTCCGACAGAAGGCTATCCAGGTAGTCGACGCCGCGATTGATCGCGTTGGCAAAAACCGCAAGAGCAACCTCGGCGCCCACCATCCACCAGAATCGAGGGGGCAGCGCCTGGTGGTCGATCGCCAGCTTCACATGACCGAGAATCCACGACGAGATATACCCCAGCAGCGCCGGCAGCCCGGCCACGACAAGCCGCAGGATAATGCTCCAGGTGACCACGGATGGCCCGGATTCCCACAGAATCCTGAGTACCGGCGGGACATTCTTGAGCGCGCGCAGCCGATCACCCCAGGCATTGCCGGGGACCTCCGCCGGCTTTTGCGGCTCGGGCTTTGACGATGTCTCGTTGTGATCGCCCGTTAAGGTAGAGTTCATCGCTTGGTCGAATTCTGAAATCGCAGTCTTTGAGTGAACTACTCGTTCGATGCGACCTCCGCGATTCGCGTTGGACGGGACTTGAAATGTTTTGCGGCTTTTACGGGTTGACCTTCGAATCATCGCTCTTGAAACCGGCGACTTGCATCCCCTTCTGCGCTTCGGGATTCTTCATGAAGGTCTCCCAGACGAAGCCGGTGCGGGCGTTCTCCGCCATCAGCATGATGATGCCGGAGTCGATTCCTACAATGTCCGTGTCATACCAGTTGTTCAAGGGATTGAAAGCATCGACAAAGCCATACTGGCTCCACGCCTTGGGGTAACCGCTCCTGACCTTCATCAGGACGCGTATCGTCTCCTGGGGCAGAAACGGCAAGGAGCCTCCGGCCGCGGCAGGAACCACCGTGCCATCGATCGGGCCCGTCGCCGGCGGCCCGCCCCAGACGACATAACCTTTCTCTGAATCGGAGGCCGTAATGCCCCAGAGGTCCTCGCTATAGTCCGGATATAGTTTGGACAAGGATAAGCAGAACTTTTTGTGCGCCTCGGTCGCAGTCGCGGAGTTCTGGAAGTAATTGGCATATTTGTCCCGCTTGTGGCGAAAGTCGAACCACGCCTGGGAATACTGATGCACGAAGAGCGGCGCGAACGAGCCAATATAGTGCAGCCCCTCATACTCGAAGTTGATCCGCTTCCACGCCGCCCAGGCCTCCGGCTTCAAAGGATGTAGCGAAGCGCCCATCCCCAGCAAATAGATCATCATCAGCTCGCTGTAATAGTCCCATTTATAGGGCAGGAAGCCCGATTCCGGGGTCCATCCCTGAGATAACAACGAGGTGTCCTCCGAGATCCAGCTCCAGTCCACGCGATCGAAGATTGCATGGGCGAGCTCGACGATGTCCTTGTCCTGAAAATGTTGCTTGCAGGTCAGAATGCCGCACAGCAGCATTGAAGTATCGACCGAGGAAACCTCGGAATCCCAGATTCTTTCGCCCGTGTTGATATTGGCAAAGTGATAGAAGAATCCGCGATGCGTCGGCAGCTTCCTCCATAGATAGACGAGCGTGGCCAGCACGCGAAGCCGCGCATCTGCATGGGAGACCCAGCCGCGCTTCTCCGCAATGCAGATCGCTGTCAGACCAAAGCCGGTGGACGCAATACTCCCCACGATCCCGGTATCTTTGATCCGCGCATTGCAGCGGTCTTTGATCAGTCCCGTCTCCGGGTTTGTCTGCTCCCAGAAGAAAAGAAAGATGCTGTGCTCAAGCTCATCCAAGAACTGCTCTTCCTGCGGAGAGAATGGGCTGACCGCCTCCTGAGCACCCCCTCGACGCGCCTTATCGAGTTGTTGCTGGGCGGAGATCTCCGCCCATAACGGCAGATCGCGCCACGGAGCAAGGGGAAGGCCGAGCGACACTCCAGCCATCTGGCGCAGCAGTTGCCGCCGCGAACTTCGATTCTCGCCCTTTACGATCATTTTGCGAGATTGTGTATCGTTCCATGCATTGGGATCAATGCTCATCGAGGCCGTCCGCAACCACGCAGAAAGTAATTCACAGCAAACATCTGTTCAATAATAGACGGGAATAGACGAGCGGGCGTCACCGTTCAGCTTGCAACCCTTGTGGCGGTTGCTCGTCTAAGCACGTGTCGATCTCGCAACGATGAAAAAGCCAATTGTCTGGATCATTGTCGGAGTCTCTGCCGTGGTATTGCTTGCCCTCTTGCTGCGCGCCCGCCGGCTGCTGCCATGGATCACCATCGAGGGAGCAGTGGTCGAGAGCAGTGCAGACACCAGGAAAGAGCGGCCCATCGCAGACGCCGAGATTTCCGCGTCGGTTGGCCGGCAAAGCGTAACCACGCGGTCGGAAGCCGACGGGCATTTCAAGCTGGCCCTGCGGGAAATCGCAGCGTTGTCAGGAAGGCCGATTGTGTTGACTCTCCGCCATCCGAACTACGAACCACTCGACCTGGACGTGCGCGCCGGAGGATTGCATTTCCGGAATGAGCTGACCATCGCAAGAATGGTTCCGATTCCTGCCCCGGCCGCTGCTTCCGGTCATCCGCCGGTGGTAGTCTCCAACACGCGCGTCAGATATTCGATCAATACCGGTACCCAAAGCAATATAGGGAGCACCGTCAAGACCTTTCAGGTCGTCAACAAGGGCAACGTTCCCTGCGACAGCCAGAAGCTTTGTTCCCCCGATGGAAAGTGGAAAGCAGCTTCAGGGTCCGCCACGCTCTACGCCGGAGCAGGCAACGTCTTCAACAACGTGAGAGCGTCCTGCATCGCCGGGCCTTGCCCTTTTACACGCATCTCCGCGGGCGAAGATCTGCAAGGCCAGCGCAATATCGAAGTCTCGGCTCTGGATTGGTCAGATACCGCCACCTTCCTCGTGGAAGCCGAGGTCTTTCACTCCGAGATTCGTTCCAATGTCCGCGAGCTCTACCCCGTCATATTTGGCCGGGGATTTAACTTTACGCTGCCGCCTACGGCAGAGGGCGTCACGCTCGAGGCCGAGATCAACGGCTCTCCAATGGTCTTCCCCCTCGGACCCAGCCTCGATATGAGCTGGGCCTCATGCGCGGTTCGGATCGCTACGGAGAAGGAAAAAATCGCAGTCTACCGCTGTGAGCTCAAGCCGGATTATCAATTTTGATCCAACCCAGCCGAAGCCTAACCCATCCCCACAATCTCGCCTGCTGCATCCACATCAATATCCAAAGCCCGCGAAGTCTTCGGCAGCCCTGGCATCAGCATCATCGCGCCTGAGGTCACCACCAGAAATCCCGCGCCTGCAGAAAGCGAAATATCGCTCACCCGAAGCATCCACCCCGTCGGCGCTCCGCTCAGCTTGGGATCGTCCGACAGCGAATACTGCGTCTTCGCGATACACACCGGAAGCTTCCCAAACCCCCACCGCTCCAACCGCACAAGACTCTCCTGCGCCCGTTCGCTCAGTTCGATTCCCTCGCCGCCATAAACCGAGCGCACCAACTTGGTGATCTTTTCCACCACCGAGTCGCCTTCGTCATACGTCGAAACCGGCTCAGCCTGAGGATTCGCATCCAGCACCTCGACCACCTTCGCAGCCAGCGCCGCCGCGCCTTCACCGCCCTTGGCAAAGGCCTCAGACAAAGCGAAGGCCGCCCCGCGCGCTTCGCAAAAATGCTTCAGCACATCCAGTTCCGCCTCCGTATCTTTCGGAAACCGGTTGATCGCCACGACGACCGGCAGATGAAATCCGCGCACGATGCTCATGTGCATCGCCAGGTTTGCAAGCCCGCGATCCAGATCGCCCTCGCCCTGACTGCGAACGCTCTGCACCGTCGACACCAGCACCGCAATTGAAGGTTTGATGCCTGACGAAGGCATCACCAGGTCGAGATACTTCTCGAACCCCAGGTCCGACCCGAAGCCCGTCTCATTCACCACATAATCCGCCAGCCGCCTCCCCATCTCCTGCGAGATCACCGAGCTCGTCCCATGTGCGATGTTCGCGAACGGCCCACAGTGCACCAGCGCCGGCGTTCCCTCCGTCGTCTGCACCAGGTTCGGCAGCAGCGCCTCGTTAAGCAGGGCCATCATCGGCCCCACCGCGCCCAGCTGCGCCGCCCATACCCCCTCGCCCTGCCGGTTTGCGCCCACAACGATCCGCGCCAGCCGCGCCCTCAGATCAAGGCGGTCCTTCGCCAGCGCGAGAATCGCCATGATCTCCGACGCCGCAGTGATCACGAATCCCGTAACGCGATTGCTCCCATCCCTCGCCTTCTCCGGAGCCGTCACACTCACCACAATGTTCCTGAGCGCGCGATCGTTCATATCCAGAGCCCGCGGCCAGGTGACCGCCGCTGGATCCAGATCCAGTGCATTCCCATGAAACAAATGCGAGTCGATCAGCGCCGACAGCAGATTATGCGCCGAGGTGATCGCATGAAAGTCCCCGTGGAAGTGCATGTTAATCTTCTCCGCCGGCTCGACCTGCGAACGCCCGCCGCCCGCCGCGCCACCCTTCATGCCAAAGACCGGCCCCAGAGAGGGCTCGCGCGACGTGAGGATCGCCCGCTTGCCGATCCTCTCCAACCCCTGCACCAGCCCGATCGAGGTGACCGTCTTCCCTTCCCCTGAGGTCGTCGGCGTCGTCGCCGTCACCAGGATCACCTTGCCCAGGCGCCCGTTTGCCGGCTCCGGCTTCAGCAAATCCAGGCTCAGCTTGGCACTGACCGGGCTCCGTTTTTCATACATCGCATCGGAGAGATTCAACTTGGCGGCAATCTCTTCAATCGGCAACAGTTGTCTCAAAATGACCTCTTCACAAACATGCCCAGAATACGGCACCGAAGCCGTCCTGAAAACAACTCCAAGCCTTGCTGACTGCTTCTAACAAATGATGGGAAAGGAAGGACATATGGTTCATCGAAAATCTTCTGCGCTCTTGGCTCTCCTCGCGGGAGCCTTCTTTGCCGCTTCAGTTGCGCCGGCCCAGGTTTCCGTCGATATCGGCGTGCCCCCGGTATGCCCTTATGGCTACTTCGACTATGCGCCCTATTACTGCGCCCCCTATGGCTACTACGGGCCAGACTGGTTCATAGGCGGAATCTTCATCGGGGCCGGCCCCTGGTTTCACGGCCCGCACCACTTCTACGGTCACGTCGATAACCGCTACGATCCCCACTATGGGTATCACGGCCCGCTACCGGAGCGCGGCTCGAAGCCCTTCACCAACTTTCACCCCAACGAAGCACGAGACGGGCAAGGGCACGTAGGCCACGCCGATCATAGCCCCGCCCCCGAACACAGCGGCGGCTATGAACACCACGGCGGCGAACCTCATGGCGGAGGCTCACCTCACCACTAGAAGAAAGGCGCAATGCGGAGGAAGGAAGACCCGCCCAGCCCGGGCGGGTCTTCCAGCTTTGACGGACTTTCGATCAATTGCTCTCTACCGGGTGGCCTTCTTTGTGCTGGGCCAGGTGCCGAAAGACCTCATGCAGACGCCACGATTGGTGCAGCATCCTCATGCCGACAAAACACAGATAAGCGCCGATCAGCAAAGTCGCCAGCTTATCGTTGTCTGAGGTGGCGAAGGTAATCATGGCGATCGCAAACAGCAGCGAAATTCCACCCGACACAAACAACAAGGCGCGGTGGTGCGCCCGGTGCAAATGACTCAACTGAAATGAAAAGACCGACATCGCATAGACCAGAGCATGAACGCCGGCAAAACTGAGCATCAACGCCAGCGTCCGGTAATGGGAGTAAGCCAGAAAAGCGCAGCCCATCAGCAGCCCGAAGCCGCACAGCAGGTAAAAGGCAAAACGGCGGAAATGCTCCACACCCTCGCCGATCGCAGCAATCCAGTCCGCCAGCGCCCCGACAATCAACGCCGCCACGGTGAACATGATCGCGATGCCCACGTCGACGATGTTAAAGACGTCCTCCGTCATGTTGGCGCGAAGGTAAAGAAAAACCACCCCCAACCCCAGGATCATCACGCCCTGGATCGCCAACACATAGGACCGTATCTTGAGAGATCGCAGCATTGGCCCGAGAGCTCGCTTTCCGATCCGCTTTGCACCCTTCTTCCCGGCGCCCCAAGCTGATCTGCTGAAAGTCTACCCTGTATCGGGCCCGCTCGACGTCCCTTCGTTCCACCCATGCGATCATGAGGGCCGCAACGGATTGAGCCGCGATGCAGCTAAGCGCTCTTGATCTTCGCTCGCCCCGGCCTGGGCTTGCTTTTGCGCGCGAGCGCTACGGCAAGATTTAGCGCCACGGCCTCGCGAATGAGCTCCTTCAATGCCATCTCGTTGACCTTTTCGCCTTCGCGGATGTCGACCGCCCGCCTGACATTTCCCTCCAGGCTGGAGTTGAACAGGCGCGAAGGGTCCTTTAACGAGGCGCCCTTGGCAAAGGTCATCTTGACCACGCTCTTATACGCCTCTCCCGTGCACACGATGCCGCCGTGCGACCAGACCGGGGTCCCCATGAACTTCCACTCTTCGACGATCTCCGGGTCTGCCTCGTGAACGATGCCGCGCACTCTAGCCAGCATCTTCCCCCGCCAGTCCCCCAGCGACTTGATTCTCTCGTCGATCAAGATCGAGGCGGATGCAGAAGCAGATTCCATCGCGACCGTTTTTTTCATGGCAACTCCAGCACTCGCACTTATTTTCCTCGCTTCGCATCGCTTTCGAGCACGTAACATTATGCCAAAAAGCGAGAGAGGAGCGACGATGAGAGAGCGATTGCTGCGGTTCAACGATACAGTCGAACGCGATCCCGCCATCGATGCGTGGATGAAAGACCATCGAGGTGAACTCGGAGCCATCGCACACCGGTGGTTTGAAGTGATGCGGCAATCCGGCGACGAAGTCCGCGAGATCCTGCACGACGGCTGTCCAGTCGCATGTCTCGGCGATGTGCCCTTCGCCTACGTCAATGTATTCACTTCGCACGTCAACGTGGGCTTCTTTCAAGGCGCAGCCCTTCCCGATCCAGCCCATCTCTTGCAAGGCGCCGGCAAGTTCATGCGCCATGTGAAGCTCAAACCAGGGACGCCCACAAACGCCGCTTCACTTCACACGCTCATCGAGAAGGCCTACTCCGATATAAAAGAGCGCATCGAAAACGGATAGCGCGAAGAGCATCATTCCTCGACCCGATCGAGATCGATTTCTGGGCAGCGCTCGTCCCAAAGAATACAAATGAGTACATTGGATTCGAGGTGTCCCATGACCCAATTTGCCGGCGGCATCGGCAATGTCATCCCAAATACCGGACTCGTCGACATGGCTATGGCATATTCCCGCAGCCGCATCCTCTGCGCGGCCGCACGCCTCGGCATCGCCGACGCGCTAGGTGACGAAGTGCGCAGCACTGACTTCCTGGCCGAGAAATGTCAGGCAGACCCGAATGCGCTCTTCCGCCTGCTTCGCGCTCTCGCCAGCATCGGCGTCACCGAAGAGACGGCGCCCGAATACTTTCGCCTGACTCCTTTTGGCCAACCGTTGCGCAAAGACGCGCCCCAGTCTGTGTGGGCATCCGTCATCTTCTGGGCCGATCTGCTCGCCGACGAGTGGTCGCTGCTCACCGAATGCATCCGAACCGGCAAACCAGCCCGCGACGTGCGAGCTCCGAACGTCCCTTCCCGCTGGTCGCAAGACCCCGAAGCCAATTCAGACATTTTTCGCGCTGTGATGGGCACGGCTCCAACCGAAGACTACGCACCGATCGCGGAAGCGTGGGACTTTTCCCGCGCCGAGGTAGTCGCCGATCTCGGCGGCGGAGGCGGCTCGCTCATTCTCGCCGTCCTGAAACTCAACCCGCATCTACGCGGCATGCTCGTCGACCTCGAACCAAGCATCGCTGCGGCCAAACCTCGCTTCGCTCAGGAAGATCCTTCCTCTCGATGCGAACTCATCGCCTCAGACCTCACCCAAGCAGTCCCGCCCGGAGCCGACGTCTACATGATCAAGCACGTCTTGCATGGCCGTCAGGACGACGTCGCCATCAAGATTCTCAAGAACTGCCGCGCGGCCATTCAGCAGAACGGCAGCTTGTTAATCATTGAATTCATCCTTCCGCCGCTCATCTCGCACGCCGATCCACAACTCGAAGGCCACCTCATGAGCGACCTCAACATGCTCGCCGTCACCGGCGGCAAAGAGCGCAGCGAGCGCGAGTGGAAGACGCTTCTCGACGCATCCGGCTTCAGACTGACCGCGGTATACCCGGTTGGAGGCGACAAGACTATGGCACGCAACGTCGGGATGGTTGAAGCGAAGCTGGCTTAGGACGATCCATGTACGCGTATAACGGCAGCCTGGAGGACATTGATGCACACAACGAATCTGCGCAAAGTCGGCGGCTCCGTCACGCTCAACCCGCGTTACACCCTAAAAGAGTTGCTGGCCGCCTCTGACTATTCGCAGCCACAGCCGCCCGAAGAGAGGGAGTGGTCGATGCCCCATCCGTCGGCCGTGAGCTGATATGAGGCAACGATGGTGGACCGAGGGAGCCGGCATTCGCTCCGGACGGATGCTTAGTATTAATTTTGTGGCTTGACGCAGCCTTCACCGAAGCTTCCCGCATCCACTGTCTCCAGGAGAACACCCATGAGCAATCTCGACACCATGTTAGAACGCAACAAAGCCTTCGCCGCTCAGCAGTCCGCTGCGGGCACGCTGATGCCCTCGCTTCCGGCGGCGATGCCGAATCTAAAGGCAATGATCATCGGGTGCGCAGACCCGCGCGTAAATCCCGCTCATGTGCTCGGACTCAAGCCCGGCGAAGCCGTCGTCATTCGCAATGTCGGCGGACGCATTACTCCGGGAGTGCTGGAGCAGTTGGGCCTCCTCGGACGCATCGGTCAGGTAGCCGGTAAGGCTCCAGGAGGAGGCGGGGAGTTTCACCTCATCCTTTTGCAACACACCGATTGCGGAATCACTCGCCTCGCAGGCGATCCCGCCATGCTGGCGCACTATTTTCAAATACCCGAAGAGGAAGTCGGGGCAAAAACGGTCCTCGATCCCCGCGCAGCCGTCGCCGGAGATGTCGCATGGCTCAAGACAATTCCCGCGTTACCGGCCCAGTGGCTCGTCTCCGGACTCGTCTACGACGTTGCTACCGGACTCGTCGAGATCGTCGTACCGCCAGCCCCGATTCATCCTGCGTAATCATTCAACATCCACAGACGCGAAAACGGCGACCGATGCAGCGGTCGCCGTTTTCTCTTTCAGGAACGCGCAGCGCAGCGCCCACTTTAGTCACGATCGGAACGTGATCAATAGCTGTAAATCCTAAACGCGGTCTTCATCGTGGATGGGGCAACCGCGGTGGTGGCCGGGGCCTTTTGCGACTTGGTTTGGGTGGTCTTGGCAGAGGTGCTGTTTTCGCTGATCGATTTCTTTGTGATAGCCATGGGAGTGTCCTCGAAGTTGGATTTTGAAAATCGATGCTGCACTCTTGCTTATTGCATATTCCATGCCAAACCCTGCGCCAACCGCAATCCCTTGGATCATCAAACAATTGAGCCGCAACCGCACGCTAGGGCAATTCCGTCATCTATCCATGTAGGTGAATAAATAAACCCGCATAGGTCATAAATTAACCCATGGCACTGAATTCTCATTGCGTTCGTATTTGAATCCTGGCGAGCCACATCCGGCTTCTGAGATGGGCTTGCGCCATTGAGAAACAGCCTTTTATGCGGCTACATTGGCGGGAGCAATCACCCCAATGACACGGCTCGCCGGCCGCAACGCCCACGAAGCCACCATAAAACCAGCGATGATCAGCGGCGCAAGCACGTGAAAACCATAGGCCCCGTAACCGCCGACCGCAGCGCAGGACGCAGCCGCGCCCGTCAGATCAAAGAAGATGCCCGCATACGCCCACTCCTTAAGCCGCGGAAAACCCGGCACAAGAATCGCGATCGCCCCAAGCACCTTCCAAAATCCCAGGATCGCAAAGAAGTAAGTAGGATAGCCCAGCACCGGCACCACGCCATGGGGGTTGGCCTTGTATTGCAAAATCTGCGAGACGCCACCGCTTCCAATAGGAAAAGCCACAAGAATCGTCATCACCCAAAAAACAATTGTTTTCGCCTTCGCACTCATTCCATCCCCCCAACGACTCGCTCCAGACCGTCAAAAAACTTCTGCCAGCCATACTTCGCGCCCTGGTAATTTGCCTGCTGATGAGGACCAAAGCCCGACTGCTCCATGCGAACACGAGTGCCACCCTCCGCCGGAGTCAGCGTCCACTCGACCACCCACTGCAGCCCCGATTCGCCGCCGCCAACCCCCCAGTTATAGGCCAGTCGCCGCAGCGGCTCGATCACCAGCACTTCGCAGTCGGCAATCCCATTCCAACCTCTCCTCGGCTCAGTCCGAAACTGGAAGCTCCGCCCCACCACCGGCTCGAAGTCATTGCTCATCATCCACTGCGCAAGCAGCGTGCTCTCGGTAAGCGCGCGCCATAGCTTCTCCGGCGGATGCGCAAACACCCGCTCAACGACAAGCGAACGAGTGCCCTCAGTTGAATTTCCCGGGACCGGAACGGGATTGGAAATAGCTGGATCGCTCACGGCACTTATAGTACTCATCAACCCATCCTTTCCAAAAGCGATTCGAGGCGGTCAAACCGCTCCCGCCAGAACGCCCCATAGAGATTGAGCCAATCCACCATCGGCGCCAGCGCATCGGGCCGCGCGCGATAGTGGGTCTCGCGCCCCTCCCGCCGATGCCGCACCAGCTTCGCCCGCTTCAACACCGTGAGATGCTTCGAGACCGCCGGCTGCGACACCCCCGCGTAGCGAGTCAGTGCATGAACAGTCTGCTCCCCTTGCCGCGTCAACTCCTCAAAGATCGCCCGGCGCGTCGGGTCGGCGAGGGCCCTGAAAACATAGTTCGCTGCGGCTTGCATTCCAGGCCCTCCTCTCCCTCGTCTCGCCTTACCAATCCAGATGGGTGATCTGAATAAGGTTGCCGCACGTATCGTCAAGCACCGCGATCGTCGACCCCGTCGTCTTGGTCGGCTCCTTGGTGAACGTCACACCCAATCCCTTGAGCCGCTCGTACTCTTTTTGAACGTCCGCAACAAAGAAATTCGCTGCCGCAATCCCGCTCCGAAAAGTCGCCTCCTGATACCCCTTCGCGGCCGCGTTCCACCCGTTGTTCGGCTCCAGAACCAGCTGCACGCCCTCTGGTTCATCAGGCGAGACCACCGTCAGCCACTTGAACTGCCCCGCAGGAAACTCAAATTTCTTTTGAAAGCCCAACATGTCGGTATAGAACTTCAGGGCCTTATCCTGGTCGTCCACATAAACGCTCGTTAGTTTGATTTGCATGGCTTGTCCTCTCTGCTCCTCATGGTGAGGTTTTCAGAATTGCTCCCAATTCATGGCGCCGACAGCTTAACCGCGGTCAGCAATCTGCATATCGAAACCATAACCATTCGGTTATGTGTTGTCAAGAGCGAGAGCCCACAATTCTCCAAAAAAGCGGGCACCTCGACGCGCTCAATTAGCGGAGAGATTCCCGTTTCGCTGTCCAAATTCCAGAACGCTCCGTCCGCATCCGAACATGCCTTCGGTTCCTCAATCTCCACTCTTGCACTCGGAAACTCTCGGCAGAACCGCGTCAAATCAAGAGATACCTCAATTCCCCGCAACTACTCGAACCCAATCCATAATGGCCCCTTGCTTGCACGAAGGCAGCACGACATCACGAGCACAAGGCACATTCAACTCCCGAGAAATCAACATGCCGAACCCCACGCCCAAGCGCATCTTCCAATTACTCCTCACCGCCAGCCTGCTCGTCGGCACGCTCCACGCGGCACCCTACCCAAGCCCGAGCGCTGACTCCGCAACCGGCTCCTTCGCCGGAAAGTGGAAGCTCAACCCCTCCAAAAGCAAGCTCACCGACCAGATGAAGGTCGAGGCCGCCGGCCCCAACAAGTACAACCTCATCTTCTCCGGAGACAACGTCGAGACCGTCGTCGCGGACGGCACCGATCAGCCCGGACTCTTCGGCACCACCATCGCCGTCACCGTCGACGCGCCCGACAGCTGGAAGGTCGTCCGCAAAAACAACGGACACATCACGATCGTCGGCCTCTGGAAGCTCTCCCCCGACGGCACCACCCTCACCGACAACTTCACCGGCTATCGCCCCGACGGCACCACCACCAACCTGCATTACATCTATACCCGGACCACCGGCGCCACCGGATTTCCCGGCACCTGGGAGAGCACCACCGAAGAGGTCAACTCCACCTTCGAGCTCCAGATCAAGCCCAATCCGGACGACGGCCTCTCCATCATCTATCCCGGCTCCGCCATGATCAAAAGCGTGAAATTCGATGGCAAAGACTATCCCGGCTCAGGCTCAAACGTACCTGCCGGTTACACCTCCTCGGCAAATCGCCTCAACCCGCAAACCCTCGAAATAACCGACAAGATGAACGGCAAGCTCTTTGACAGCCAAAAGATCGATCTCTCTCCCGACGCCACAACCCTCACCATAACCACAACCGTCCCCGGCCGAACCAAACCCAACATCCAGGTCTTCGACCGCGAATAGAGAGCAAGCCTGCCAGCTAATTTTTTCCAAGAGTAATCAGCAGAATGTCCGAATTTTCCCGCAGCCGATCGAATACGATCCGGCTGCCATCAGAAGTGACATCAAATGCCTGCATCACAGCGGGATCGTTCAGCCGAGTCAAACGTCGCGAGCGCATCGTGCTAAGGTCGAGCAGCCAGAAATCTTGCCCGGCCAAGGTGCTTCCGAGCATGTACACCAGGCCCGAGCCGTCAGGCAGAAAGCGGGCACGCTCACCTTCACGCTGTACCTCAATCCCCGGCAGCTTCTCCGGCCTACCATCCGGATGCACGGCAAGCAACGGCGTGCGCGTGAACACCTGGGTGCCGCAATACACGATCAGGTCGCCGCGCGGCGACCATACCGGATCCAGGAACGGTCCTTTCGCTATTCGAACGGGCGGCCCACCGTCAACGGGTAGCCTGAACAAGCCCGCTCCTTTGCGGTCGCTGCCGGCCGTGACGACCCATTTGCTGTCGGGAGACCAGGAAGCCGAGCCTCGCACATCGACCTCTGTGGATAGAGGCTGGATTTGCGTTCCATCCGCGCCCATGACGTGCATTTGTTGCTTCCCATTCCGTTTGAGCGCAAAGGCGACACTCTTCCCGTCCACCGAGACCGCCGGAGGTGACTGTAGCGCGCCTTCGAATCCCTTCCATATCTCCAGCGCCTGCCCATCGCGATAGCTCCACAGTCCGTCAGCGCCGTCCCGCGAAGACAAGTAGAACAGCGATCCACCTCCGAAGCGCGGCGCGTGGGCCCGCACCGTTGGCAATGGGAAGGCCACGACGTCCTTTTCTTCGACCACGCGATCGGCAATTGGAACGGACCACAAGCTGACCTTAGGGTTTACGACATTCGCGGCGAGGTGCTGGCCATCGCCGGTAGCTGCCAGAGCTGCGTATTGTTCCAAACCTGAACTCACGCGGCGTGAAGTTCGGGTCACCATATCGAACGCCCACAACCATGGGCCGGCCCCGTCTTCGTTGTGGGCAACAAAGAGAATTGTCCGGTCGTTGATCGGGGTTGGATAGGCGACATCGGCGTTGAGATGGGTTAGTTGTTCCGGGTTTCCCCCGTTCGGCGAAATACGCCACAGGTCCATTTCACGTGTCGCTGGTCGGCCGCGCACCAGGTATATCCAGCGCCCATCCTTCGACCAGACGGGATAGTGGTTGTGCAATCCAGGCTCGTTTCGCACAATCTGATGTGGGTTGGCGCCGTTGTGATCAGCGACAAATACCGGGTCGCCCGGTGCCCAGGTGTGATAGACCAGACGGGCGCCATCGGGCGACCAGGCAACCTCGGCGGCTTGTTCATCCATAAAATTGTGTGGCGCTCCGCCTATGAGCGGCCACAGCATGAGCCTCCTGTCCGGCGTCCCGCCGCTCCACACTTCCGATCCATCGCCGGAGAATCCGATGGCGCGAAGGGGTGCGCGCGCATCTCCGATACGACCCGTAGTAAGGTTTGCCAGGCTGCCGCCGTTCGCCTGAATCAGCCAGATGTCAAACGTGCCACTCCGGTCCGAGATGAAGGCGACGAATTTCCCGTCGGGCGAGATTGCCGGATCTGTTTCGGACCCTTGAAGGTTCGTGAGCGGTGTGAACTGGGCATTCGAAAGCGGGTTCTGGACTGTTTGGCGGGAGCGAGTAAAGATGGCCCAGGTAGCAAGACCCGCCGCTGCCAGCCCAAGCGCTGCTGCAATCAGCCACGTCTTGCGACTTCTTGCACTTGTGACCGGAGACGGTGAAGATGATGATGAGATCGACAGCGACTCCAGACCGAATTCCACGTCGCGAGCAGACTGGAAGCGTGCCGCCGGGTCTTTCTCCAGGCAGTGCCGAACGATGCGCTCCAGGATCGGTGGCACCTCGCCGCCAGTCGCGACAAGCTCGGGAGGGTCCTCTCTCAAGACGGCGCTAATCGTATCCACGGCGGTTTCCCCTTGAAACGGCCGCCGACCGCTCAGCATCTCGTAGAGCACGACGCCAAAGCTGAACAAATCGCCGCGGGCATCGCTGGGTTGTCCCCGCAACTGCTCGGGCGACATGTAGCCCATGGTCCCCAGAACCGCGCCGCGAGATGTGATCGCTTCCGTGGTGAGTTCGCCAGAAAGCTCGTCGATGCTCTCCGGCTCCGGCATCGTAAGTTTGGCTAGACCGAAGTCCAGTATCTTGATCTGGCCGGCACGCGTGACAAAAATGTTCTCGGGTTTGAGATCGCGATGGACGATGCCGCGATCATGCGCCGCAGCCAGGCCACGCAAAATCTGCAGCGCATAGTCTATGACTCTCTTCACCGGCAATGCCCCGCCGCGTAACCGGTCGCGAAGCGTCTCGCCCTCCAACAGTTCAGAGACAATATAAGGAGACTCGTCCTGCCGGGCGATATCGAACAAGGCCAGAATGTTGGGATGGCTGAGCGCAGCGGTCGCGCGCGCCTCTTGTTCGAAACGGCGCAGAAGCTCAGGATCGTTGGAATATCCGGCAGGTAAGATTTTGACAGCAACATCACGGCCTAGCCGCGAGTCTCGCGCGCGGTAAACCTCACCCATGCCGCCGGCCCCAAGCGGCGATAAGACCTCGTATGGTCCCAGCTTCGTCCCCGCTGCCACTGCCATCGGACTGGATTATCTCACTTCTTAGGGCTGATGCGCCGGCAAGAGAACGGCAAGCTCTTCGCCACCAAGTATCGATCTTCCCCTCATGGTGCTGGCCGGTAAATCCAGGCCCTCTTTGCCGAGCACCCAGCGAACGGATGGGCACTTCCAAAGGGGGTGCCCGATTTTGTTGGCATCAAAAAGAAGGGACGCCGGGCGGCGTCCCAATCTGCGGATACTATCTGTCCCTTTGGGTGGACTCGATTTGTTTGGATGCACATTTCGCTACCAGCGAAGAGCAGGACAAAAGAAAACGGATGCCGAGCCGGGACGGCCGTGCCTTCGGTTTCGTGGTTCAGGCTGCTGCGTCCGGCGCCTTGTCAACCCCTCCAACTTGAACAATATCCCCTAAACGACTCATTATATTCATTATAATGGTTTTCAAAACCTGACGTAGTGAACATACCTAACCTGATATTCTGAATATAGGGATCAAATAAAAAGGCGGCCGAGGCCGCCTTTTCTCGTCCCCCAGAAGAATCTACCGTCTCGAAGCCTAGCAAATATTGCCCATCGCATTGAAAATGAGAGAACTTATGGATTTTACGCAGCGCAAGCTGCTGAACACAAAGAACTAAGCCTGTTTCCATAGGGAGAGGGGGTGGCCACGCGGTCTACGGCGAGACACTACCCGCCGGAATCTGCTTGTGGGGCTTGATCTCGGTCACCCGGTTCGCGCTATCCACCATCACCACCACCGGATCGAGGCCCGGCAGTTCCTCCGGCTCAATCCACGCCTCGGCCAAGATGATGATCTGGTCTCCCGGCTGAAAGTGCCGCTCTGGCGGCCCATTCAGGCAGACGCTTCCCAGACCGCGCGGGCCGTCCGTCACGTACGTCCGCCAAAAGACGCCGTTCGACAGGTGGGTGATGTTCACATGTTGGTAGGGACTAATCCTCTCGCGTCGAGCAGGTCTCCGTCAATGGTGATCGAGCCGATGTAGTTGAGATTGGCTTGGGTAACGGTCACTCGATGAAGCTTGACGATCACCACTTCAATCAGCGTCGTTCTCACCCCGCTCGCGACTAACTACTCGTCCCGCAGCATGCTCGGCTCTTCCGGCGCGCGGAGACGTACCAGCCGGTCGACCGCATACGGAGCACGCGACGAAGGCGTGTGGTAATGCCGAACCTGCAACTCGCCCAGCAACCCGATCGCCAGCATCTGGATTCCCGCCAGCACCAGGATGCCCGCAGTCACCACCAGCGGCCCATGCTGGTCCATCACATCTTGAGTTGTGAAGAACTTTACGCACACCAGGAACATCGAGAGGCCGCCGCCGGCCAGCATGCTCAGCGCGCCGATCGAGCCGAAGAAATGCAGCGGACGGCTCATGTACTTGAGCAGGAACCGAATCGTCAGCAGGTCAAAGAAGACCCGGAAGGTCCGCGAGATGCCGTAGTGCGACTTGCCCCGCTCCCGCACCACGTTCTTGATCGGGATCTCGCAAATGCTCGCGCCATACCACGACGCCAGCGCCGGAATGAACCGGTGCATCTCGCCGTATAGCGGAATGTTATGGATCACCTCGCGGCGATACGCCTTGAAGGTGGTTCCAAAGTCATGAATATCAACGCCTGAAAGCTTGGCCATCAGCCAGTTCGCGCAGCGCGAAGGAAACTTGCGCATCACCGCGTTATCAACCCGCTCCTTGCGCCATCCGGAGACGACGTCGTAACCCTCTTCCAGCTTCTCCAGGAACGCGGGAATATCGTCCGGATCGTGTTGCAGATCGCCATCCATCGCCAGGATGTATTCGCCCTGCGCATGGTCGAAACCGGCCGCCAGCGCCGAGGTCTGCCCAAAATTCCGTCGCAGCTTCACAACGAGAACGCGGCTATCGACCGCGGCAATCTCTTCCAGCAGCTTGTAGCTGCGGTCCGACGAACCATCGTCGACCAGCACCAGCTCAAAGCTGTCGCCCACCTGCTCCATGACCGCCTTCAACTGGTCATAAAGCGCAGTGACGTTCTCTTCTTCGTTGTGAAACGGGACTACGACAGAATATTTCGGCATGACTTAAGTATTATAGACCCGTTTTTCGGCACACTTTGGCTCGGAATTGGACAGAATTAACACTCCGACATTGGTTTGTCATCCCGGCGATAATCTCGAAGGCTTTGTCAAGCGCGAAGAAGTGCGTGGAGCTGGGAGCAACTCTGTTGGCGTGGTTTGGAGACCTGTGCCGTCACGCGAGTCCTCTTTGCGAATCACTTTCGGTGGAACCAACCGTTCCACCAGCCGTCGATGCGGCCTCGTACCGCGGCCATGATTGCTTTTGCGAACATCCCGCCTGCGCGGGATGCGAGGGTGCCCATTCAACTGAACGGTCTAGCTTGCGCCGACCACGAGATGACTCGGGCTGCCCTCGTTGTGAACGATCTGCGGATACGGCGTCTGGGTGCGAAGCATCCAGTTCAAACGCACCGCCAGCTTGTGCGCCGCCGCCACCTTGGCCACGCCCGTCGGCTTATGGTGACAGCGGTGCCGGTATTCTTTGTGAAAGTGTTCGTCGTTGCGGCTCCGCATCTGGACCAGACGGTGGCGATGAACCAGCAACTGCCGCTGGTCTCGTTGCTCCTTGTTCGGAACCCAGATGCGGGGAAAACGATGCTTCACCAGCAGCCGCAGTATATGGCCCGCGTCGCGCCGGTCGGTCTTCTGCCGGCGCACATAGCTGGCCCGGATCTGGGCCGCGTTTCCGATCCACAACTCGTGGCCCAGCCACTCGAACCACAGCGAGTTGCCCACCGACTCCATGCCCACCAGCGCCGGCGCTTGCAGGCCGCGGTAGAACCGCTCGGCTTCTCCATCGCTGTGCTTCAGCTTCAACTCCCGCACCTCCCCGGTCTCCGTGTCAACGAACGCTACTTGTTAGTGGCCGGATGAAATCACACCCTACAATCTGCATAAGGCTCCTTCGCTCCCGCGCCACGACTCAGGTCCCCAAACCCAAAGTCTAGCCGGATACCATCGGAGCCTTCGAGATTATCCAATCAACCGAAGCGCAGCGTAGTGGAGAGATCTGCGGTTTCAACCATCTCAGCACGAGAACAGAAGCACCGGGTGCCGTCACTTCACCTGAAAAATCAAAAAGTAATCCTGCCCATCCGCCTTGGTGAAGTCATAAGAACCCACCAGCTTGAATCCCGCATCTCCCATCTCTCGTTTGACCACATCGCTGTTCAAACCATGATCAGTCCCGTTGCCATTGCGGTCGATGATGCCAATCTTCGCACCCGGCTTGAGCGTAGGCTTCAAATTCGCCAGCAACACCGCCGGATGCGCGATCTCGTGGTAAACCTTCAGCATCAGCACCACGTCGACCGATCGCGCAGGCAGCTTCGGATCATCCGGCGTGCCCAGGATCGTTCGCACATTCGCCAGCTTCTCCTTCTGAACACGCTGATCGATATATTGAATCGCTTGCGGGTTAATGTCCTCGGCAAACACCGTCCCCGTCGAGCCAACCCTCGCCGAAGCGCGCACCGTGAACCACCCCGAACCCGCCCCGATGTCAGCGACGGCAGAACCATGCTTGATGCCAAGCAAGTCCATCACCCGTTGAATCTGCAACCGCTCATCGCGGCCCGGCGTTTCGAAGATCGACAGATCACCACTATACGGAGTGCTGGTCGGGCGTTGTGTCTGCTGACTCTGCGCGCGAACCAGCAAGCCGCCCAACAACATTAGCGACAAGAAGCCGAGGGCAATCACCTCGCGAGACAACTTCATAAAGCTCCTATATTCAGAATGCCCGATGCAGCGCCCTCCTACCGGCTCATCTGGGTCTTACCTTGCCCTGATTCAACAGGCTGCATGCGTGCGATTTGAAGCACATCACTGGCTCATTGCCCCCCAGCAGCAGCCACCGCACTTCCCCGCCCCGTCAGCTCTCGCATCAGATCGACCTCATGCTGCCGGTAAGGGGTGTCGTCCTGCCGAAAGACCTCATGAAACCACACCGTTGGCTGGATCAGCACATAAGGCCGCTGCCATGAGTCCCACGGCAGATAGGTCTGGGTCTTGCCCGCAACCAACCCCCAGTTGATCGCGCCAACGTTATATTTCTTCGCAATCGGCAGACTATTGTCGAACGTGCTCCCCGCTCCACGCGCCATATATTCCGTGCAGATAATTGGCCGATTGTATTTCTGCAACTGCTTGATCCGCGCCGCAAAGCCTTCAGGCCAGTCGTAGTTATGGAAGGTGATCACGTCCGACTCGGCAAGCTGGATCTTCGTCATCGCGCTCTCCTTATCCGGATTCACCCAATCCCCTTGCCACACCCCGCTCGTCAACGGCTGCGTCGGATGCATCTCCCGCGCCCACGCAAAAGCCTTCGGCAGCAGCGCCCCCACCAGCTCCGCTTTGCTCTTCGCTCCCTTCACCGGATACGAAGACTCATTGCCATTGTCCGGCTCATTCCAGATGTCCCAGCCCAACACCCGATCGTCATTCGCAAACGCGCCCACTACCCCCTGCACGTACGCCTTTAGCTTCGGCTCATACGCCGGATCGGTGATGCCCTTCCATCCTGGGCTCTGCACCCACCCCGAGTTATGCACTCCGGGAATCGGCGGATGCTGCGGCCCCAGCTTCGGATAAGGGTCCCAGCAAGAATCGAAGAGCACAAACAGCGGCCGAATATGGTGTTTCGCCGCGATAGCCAGAAATTGATTCAGCCGGTCCGTGAACCCCTTCGGGTCCTGCTCCCAAAGCTGGTTCTGCAAAAACACCCGCATCGTGTTCATGCCGATGCTCTCGGCCATCCCCAGCTCCTTATCGTTCAATGCCGGATTAAATGTCGCCGCCTGAAACATCTCCAACTGATTGATAGCGTCCGAGGGAACATAGTTCGCGCCCACCAGCCAGGGTTGCTGCGCATACCATGCCTTGGCCTTCTCTTCAGACCATCGCTGCCCCTGCGCCGCACCCGTAAAAAGCAGCACCACCAAAGCGCTTACCATCGCTTGCACTATGGAAGCTCTACCCGTCAATATCCCGGATCGGTCGCCTACGGCATCTCTCTTATCGCTCACAATAATTGCCCTTCGTCGTTCACGCGCTGCCCGCTCGTACTCCGCGGGTGAAAATGATCTACGATGCTCTATAGACCCAGCGCATCGCAGCATCCAAAGAATGTACGTGAACCGTCACCAGCGCGCAATTTTCATCTTGAAGCGATTCCTATGCTGAGCCTCTATCAACGACTGGTCATCGGTTGCTTGCTCCTCGTGGCAGTCGCTCTCGGCATGACCTTCTATGTGAGGAGTTCGCTTCGCCACATGGCCGCAGCCGACGCCGTCATCGTGGCCCACGCCACCTCCGGCCAGGCCGAAGCCCAGCACGTCGCCGACGAGGAAGTCACCTGGGGCAACCACCTTCTGACCACCGTCGAGGTCTGCGCTCTGCTGGCCCTCATCCTCGGCCCGTTCACCGTCTATTCCGTTGTGCAGCCGCTGCGCGAGGTCGCGAGAAGCGCCCAGCGCATCGGCCAGGGAGATCTCAACGCGCGCATCGAGTGGCGTTCCCGCGACGATCTCGGAACCATCGCCGCTGAAGTCAACCGCCTTGTCGTGCGCATGCGCGACCTGCGCGAGACCGAAACCGGCCGCCGGCAAATGGAACATCAGCTTAGCGACGCCGTGCTGCAGTCAATCTTCGAACCCATCATCGTCACCGACGGCAAAGGCCAGCTGCTCAAGCTCAACCAGGCCGCCATCGAGCTGCTCGGCGAGGTCGCGAGCGATCGCATGGCGCTTACCAACACACCCGGCGGCGACAAGATTCTAAAAGCTGTCCGCGATGCCGTCTCCATGCAGCGCGCGGTCGCCAACGAGGGCGATGCCGCGCTGCTTCCCATGCGCATTGGCGAGGCGCAGCGCAGCTATCGCCTGCGCACGACGCCCATGCGCGACGAAGACGGCAAGTTACTAGGCGCCGTCACCGTGCTCGAAGATGTGACCCAGATGCAGGAGGTCGACCGCTTCAAAACCCGCTTCATCTCCGTCGCCTCGCAGAAGCTGCGCGACCCATTGCAAAGAATTCGCCTCAGCCTCTACACCCTCGCCAAAGGCTTCGGTGGCGAACTCAAACCTCTGCAGGCCGACGTCTTGCAGGGCGCCGAAGAAGAAGCCGAGGCGCTCGACGACCTCATGGCCGATCTCATCGAGGTCGCCGAGCTCGACACCGGCCACCGCGAGCTCAAGATCGAACGCCTGCGCCCCCTCGACGTCTTGCAGGAGGCCGCTGACCGCTGGGTTGAGGAAGCCTGCGCCAAACGGATCGAGATTGAGGTCAAGGCCTTCGCCGATCTCTCTCACATCAACGCCGACCGCCGCGCCTTGCGCAGCATCTTCGACAACCTGCTCAGCAACGCAATCCGCTACACGCCGCCCGAAGGCACGATCCTGCTCCGCGCCGAAGAGATTAAAGACCGTGTCCAATTCTTCGTTCGCGACACCGGCCGCGGCATCGAGGCGGAACGTCTCCCACAAATCTTTGGCCGCTTCGACACATCCGGCGGCGCTGGCGAAGGCACCGGACTCGGACTCGCATTGGTTCGCCGCCTCGTCGAGGCCCTCGGTGGACAAGTCGCCGTCGAGAGCCGTCTCGGCGCCGGCACCATCTTCAGCTTCACCGTCCCCATGTCCACCGTCCAGCCCACGCGCCACCCCGTGGAGGTCGGCTGATGCCCGACCCCAACACGAACATCAACGCAGTATCCGCGCCATCGCCGCTCAATCCAACAAACCAGCCCGAGCCCCAGCAGCTCACCCTCGCCGAGCCGGGTCAGATTCTTGCCCCGGAGCCGGCCAACCTCCGCATCTACATCGGCGCGGCGCCGGGAGTCGGCAAAACCTTCCAGATGCTCGAGACTGCGCACCTCATGCGCCACCAGGGCATCGACGTCGTCATCGGTCTCATCGAGACCCACGGCCGCGCCGACACCCAGGCGATGATCAGAGACCTCGAGATCATCCCGCTCAAAGACATTCCTTACCGCTCCGTCGTCCTCCACGAGATGGACCTCGACGCCGTTCTCCGGCGTCATCCCCACACCGTCATCGTCGACGAGCTGGCGCACACCAACGTTCCCGGCTCGCGCAACCGCAAGCGCTATGAAGACGTCCTCGAGCTGCTCGACGCGGGCATCAACGTCATGACCGCGGTCAATGTGCAGCACCTCGAGACGCTCAACGACGCCGTCGCCCGCTCCGCAAGCACGGTCATCCGCGAAACCGTCCCCGACAGCCTGCTCAAGCGCGCCGACGAAGTCGTCAACGTCGACGTCACCGTCGAGGAGCTGCGCGACCGTCTCCGCCAGGGCAAGATCTACGCCCCCGAAAAAGTGGAGCAGTCCCTCGCCAACTTCTTTCGCAAGGGAAATCTCAGCATGCTGCGCGAGCTAGCGCTGCGCACCACTGCTGAGAGAGTAGGCGAAGCCGCCTCGCAGTACCGCCGCACCCAGGGGCTGGAGCAGGCCCCCATGCCCGAAAAAGTCATGGTCTGCCTCTCCGAGCGCCCCGGCGCCGAACGCCTGCTACGCGTTGGAGCCCGCATCGCCGGTCGGCTCGCAACCAACTGGTACGTCGTCTACGTCGAGCCCCCAAGCCCAGACAACCACCACGCCGATCCCGAGGCCTTTCAGCGCATGGAGGAGCATCTGAAACTCGCCCGCGACCTCGGCGCAAAAACAGTCCTGCTCAAAAATAAGCGCGTCGCCGACGCCCTCATCGGCTTCGCCCAGCAGGAAAACATCTCCCACGTCGTCTTCGGCCAGCCCGTCCGCTCCCGGCTCGACATCCTCTTGCGCGGCTCGGTTCTCAACCGCTTCCTCTCCGAAATTCGCGACGTCACCGTCCAGGTCGTTCCCATGACCAAAATCAAGCGCGAGCGCTAATCAGAAGATTGGCGTTCGTGCTCTTTTCCCCCCAAACAATCGCTACTTCAGGAAGAAATGTCATCCTGAGGCGAAGCCGAAGAGCCTGTCCTGAGCATCGCGAAGGAACCTGCGGTTTGCCTTAAAACCGCGCCGCAGGCGCATCCAATTCTCGGTGCTATTCAAGCCCGACGTTGACTTGAGTGGGATGGCGAACGCCGACTAGTCCTTATTCCCCATCCCATCCACTCCAACAGTGTTCTAATGAACTCGATCAACTTCACCTACCGGAGTTTTCTTCCAATGCGCAAGCCGCACTTAATCTTCCTGGCCATCGCCGCCATCACCCTCAGCGCATCCGCCCAACCCTCAGGATGGCCGCCGCCCGCCAATCTCACGACGATCTCGCTCTGGCCCAATGGAGCACCCGGCGCACCTCTCAAAACCACAGGTCCCGAAGCCGACACGACCACCGCTAAAGACAACCTGATAGCCGGCAAACCGCTCATCCGCCTCGGCAATGTCACCGTGCCCACGCTCACCGTCTATCCGCCCACAACGCCCAACACCGGTGCGGCCATCGTCGTCTTCCCCGGCGGAGGCTACAGCATCCTCGCCATCGATCTCGAAGGCACCGAAGTCTGCGACTGGCTCAACTCCGCCGGCATCACCTGCGTGCTCGTGAAATATCGCGTCCCCGGGACCGGCCCGTATCCCAAATCCGACGCCGCGCTCCAGGATGCACAGCGCGCCATGGGCATCGTCCGCCAACACGCCACCGAATGGCACATCGATCCCAAGCGAGTCGGCGTCCTCGGCTTCTCTGCCGGAGCGCATCTATCAGCGGCCATCAGCACCCACTACGACAAGCGCCTCTACGACCCAATCGACGACGCCGATCGGCTCAGCTGCCGCCCCGATTTCGCCATCGTCATCTACCCCGGCTACCTCGCGCTCGCCGATAAAGATTTCGCGCCCAACCCCGACATCAATCCCACCGCCGACACGCCGCCGACCTTCATCGTCCAGGCCGAAAACGACCCCGTCCACGTCGAAAATGCAATCGTCTACTTCATGCAGCTCAAGAAAGCCAAGGTTCCGGCGGAGTTACACATCTACACCGAGGGCGGACACGGCTACGGACTCCGCCGCACCAAACTCCCAGTAACCACCTGGCCCCAAACCGCCCAGATCTGGCTACACACGATCGGAGTCCTGCCCTCGAATTAGATTCAGAGGTCCGATGCAAGAGGATAAAAAGAGCTTCAGCACCGAAACGCAACGAGGGTGCCCCACATGCGACTTTCCTCTCTCCGCCCTCAACGAGAAGGATTGCCCCATATCTGAGCCGGTGTAAACTCGCCAGATGTGGGAGGATCAAGTCCCTTGTCCACGGTTTGAAGAATCGCCAAAGGCGATCGGGTGGAAGCGGCAGCCTTTAGGCCGCCGAAACAACAGCTAGCCCGAAAGGCCTTTAGCCTTGGGCTCCTTCTCAGGGGCCACGCAACCTCAATTGACAAAACCAAGCACAGATTGAAACCATTCCGGCTGAACGTCAGACTATTATCCAGCGTGGGCGGTGATCAATGCTCGCCCATCCACTGAATCCGACCGGAGGCTCCATGGCCACACAGACAGTAGCGCGCGCAACAATCGTCCTCTATGACGGTGCCGAACAGCCCATTGCGGAGGAATTGGACGTCCTACTCGAAATTAGGAACAGCTACGGAGTAAATCAGTCCAACTGGGTAAAGGGACCCGTGATCCAGCTAAATCTGCAGTTCTTCGATGGTCCCGGTGACAATTACACCGTCACGGTATGGGTCAAGGGAAACCGTGGGACCGGGGATTTCGTCAAGGCAGATCCCAAAATTCATCCAACTCTTAAGTTGATGCTCATCCCGGTCCCGACAAAGCTTACATTTCGGCCCTGGGCTGACTTGAAAGCGAAATACCCAAAAGCCGCAGACTTTATCGCCCTCGGTCTGCCTGACGATACCGCCGCACAGCAACGATATGCCGATCTGCAGAGCAGCAAGCCCGCACCTCTGGCATGTTTCATGAACCTGATCACCGCCATGAATGAGATCGGAATTGGAGGAGGAAAAACGCCACTCGACTATCTGAAGGAAATAAAATGGGACGATTCGTTCGCGCAAGACCGATTCTTCGGCTACATAGACCCGGTGATGATCCCGGCTGTCGTCGCGACCGCTGCGGACGGAGGTTTTGCTGAGGAAAAAGATCCAGGCCTCCTTCACGCCGGCGCAACGCTCAGCTATAAACAGATCGAATACGAGTATTCGAACGTCCAGTTAACATTTCACCAAAACGCCGCCGACCTGAAACAGATCGGCGACCTCGAATGCGTGCTTTTCGAACCCGACATGGACTTATACAAAGACCTACTCGACCATGGAGTGCTGGAAGTACTGCCGAATCTTCTGACTCATGGACTAACCGACCCGGTAGACATTCTTTCGCTTCGATGGCTCGACACAACCGATGCCTTAGAACCACCCTTCGATCCTGGATACACCTTGGCATAAGAGTGAGAGGGCGCGGGCGGGTGGCCCCATCCTACGCGGAATTATCGCGTAGGGTCGGTTTCACAATAGGTCGCCCGACAAAATCTACTCATACCGAAGCGCCACAATCGGATCAATCCGTGCTGCACGTCGCGCCGGAAAATACGCAGCAATCAAAGTCACAGCGGCGATAACTGTCACAGCACCAACCAGCGTGCTCGGGTCCCAAGGACTCAACCCAAACAACCCCGCCTGGATCGCACGACTCGCCCCGAGCGTGGCGGGAACTCCCAGCACAACACCAATCCCCAGCAGAATCAGCGATTGCCGCAGCACCAGCCAAAGTACCTCACCCGTGCCAGCGCCAAGCGCGATGCGCACACCAATCTCATTCGTCCGCCGAACCACGCTATAAGTCATCACCCCATAAAGCCCGATCGCGCAAAGCGACAAGGCCAGCACCGAGAAGAACCCCGAAAGCTGCGACACCAGCCGCTGCTGATCGATCAGGCTGTCGAGGAATTCGCTGATCGGCTGCACATCCAGGATCGGCAGATTCGGATCAATCTCCGCCAGAGCGCCCCGCACCTCGCCCGCAACCGCACTCGGGTCACCCGCTGTCTGCACCTGTAGAAAAAAGGCGTACTGGTCGTCTTCGGTAAGTTGCATCACCGCAAGATATGCCATCGCGTCATGTTCTTCACCGGCATGGTTATACGTCGCGTCGCGCACAACGCCCACAATCTGCCACGTGCCCTTCACGCTCGGGTCGGCCACCGTGAAGCTATGCCCAATCGCATCCCCATGCGGAAAATACTTATCCGCCAGGGTCTGGTTAACCACCACCGCCTTGGTAGACGTCGCCGTGTCCTGCGGCCCAATCGTCCGACCACGAAGCAGCGGAATCCCGAGCGTCTCAAAATAGCCGGGCGACACACGATTGAGCAGCGTGCTCACGTCCTCATTCTCTTTAACCGGCCGGCCCACGATCGTGATCGGCGAACCCCAGTTGCCATGGAACATCGGCGGCCCACCCGAAAGCGCGGCCGAGCGAACGCCTGGCAGCGCATCGATCCGGCCCAGTATCCGGTCATAAAGCGCGTTCAGTTGTTCCGGCTTATACCCGGCAAACTTCGGACTGGTTGTCACCAGCAATAGATTCGTGCGGTTGAACCCAAGGTCCTGGCTGTGCAGGTTATGCAGCGTCCGCAGAAAAAGTCCGGCAACCCCTAGCAGTACCAGAGATAACATTACCTGCCCGGTCACCAGCAGATTCGGCATCAGCCTTCCCGAGCGGCCGCCTGCGCCGGCCGCAGTCCGCGAATTCGCATTAAGCGCGCCGGTAACATCCGTCCGAGAAACTCGCAAAGCAGGCGCAAGACCAAATAGCAGCCCAGTTAACACGCAAATTGCGGAGGTAAATGCCAGCACCCGCAAATCCGGAGTTGCAGCCAGGGCCGTATGCGAGCTTGGCCCAACAATGAACTTGATCAGGACCCGCGTCCCCGCAAATGCCAACACCAGGCCAAGCGCCCCGCCAATGAACGCCAGCAGCAGCGTCTCCGTCAGCACCTGCCGCACAATCCGCGCCCGGCTCGAGCCCAGCGCAAGCCGAGTCGAAAACTCCCGCTCCCGCGCCGCCGCCTTCGCCAGCAAAAAGTTCGCCAGGTTCGCGCACGCAATCAGCAGCACGATCGCAACAATCCCCATCAGCACGTTCAGCGGTGCGGCATATTGAGCGCGAAGCCCCGAGATACCGGCCCCGCCCGGCAATAATTCGACGGAGAATTGCGCAATCTCCTTGCGGCGCGCCTCGGTTACCTGGCCGCCCTCGTGCTCTGCCATCGACTGCTGTAACTGGGCGCTCACCCACGCCTGCGCACTTGCTACGCTTACATCGCTCTTACGCCGCGCCATCATATGGATCCAGTACAGGTTCGACCCATCCAGCATCAACGGCTGCTGCATCACCTCTGCCTGCATGGTGATCGGCAGCCACATGTCCGGCGAGGTTGAGTTCAGGTCGACCCCATAAAAGCTCGACGGCATCACGCCAATCACCGTGAAAAGCGTGCCGTTGATAGCGATCGTCCGGCCAATGACAGCCGGGTCCGCAGCCAGCTCCTGCTGCCAGTAGCGATAGCTGATCACCGCAACCGGGCTGCGCCCCGCGGCATCGGTGTCCGCCGGGCCGATCGTTCTACCAAGTATCGGCTCCGCGCCCAGCACCGAAAAGAACGTGCCGGAAACAAGATTGCTGAACGCCTGTGTTGCCGCACCTCCTCTGTGCATTCCCGAGCGCACACTGATCTGCACCGGAAAACTGCCGAAAGCACACACTCCCTCGAACTTTGCTGTTTCCTTGTTCTCCTGATCGCGCTCGAGTCGCTTGTAAAAATCGTAGGTGAAAATGTCAAGCGGCCGGGGATGATCAAACCCGCCCAATATGCCCCCACCAGTCGCCTTGCCAAATGAAACCAGCTGTTGCGGATCACGCACCGGCAGTGACTTCAACAGCAGATCGTTGATCAGCGTAAAGATCGCCGTGTTCGCTCCAATACCCAGCGCCAGCGAAAGCACCGCGACAATCGAAAATCCCGGAGACTTCAGCAGTTGCCGGGCCCCATAGCGAATGTCCTGCCACAGCGATTCAGCCGTCGATTCCCAACCCGCCGACCGCACCTTATGCCGCACCGTCTCGGCGGTGCCAATCTCCCGATTCGCCGCACGCAGAGCCTCTTCCCGTGTCATGCCGCGCCGAACCTTCTCGTCCACAGCTGCCTCGACATAGCCCCGCAGCTCCTCTTTGATTTCGTCGTTACGCCGCTCGCTGCTAACCAGCGCCTTGACGCCACTCGCGACACTCTTCAATATCGACATCACGCGGACTCCTCACGCTTCCATAAATTCGCCGTTAGGCTTCCATGATCCGGCTGATGGCGGCAATCTGCCGTCCCCATTGCTGCGTCTCTTCTTTAAGCGCTTTCTTTCCTGCGGCCGTCAGCAGGTAATACTTCGCGCGGCGATTGTTCTCCGTCGCCCGCCACTCCGCCTTGATCCTGCCGCCGCGTTCCATGCGGCTCAACGCCGGAAAGAGCGATCCCGGATTCACGTTAAACACCCCGCCGCTGATCTGCTCAATGCGCAGCGCGATACCGTAGCCATGCATCGGCTCGAGAGCCAGCGTTTTCAGCACCAGCATCTCCAAGGTTCCCTGCACCAGTTCTCCCGTGTGGTCCGCCAAGCAAAGTCTCCTTTTGATTATCAAGAGGTACGCCGTCTCCTCTCGATTGTCAAGAGGAACAGAACACAATGTCGCTCTCAGAGAACCTACTGGCGCTTCATATCTGGCTGTGAATAAAGGGACAAGCGGCGCTGGAGCGAGAACGCTGTCTAGCCGAACAGCTTCATGATCCCGCTCGCCGCAACATCCGGCTGCAGAAACTTCACTGAAGATCCGCGATCGACAGCCACCGCTTCAGCGGCAAGATACCCGCTCCTCACGGCGCTCTCCATCGTTGACGGCCATCCGGTAGCCGTCCAGTCCCCTGCAAAGTACAAACCATCCCAGGGACTCTTCGCGAACGGGCGCACCGCATCCAGCCCCGGCAGTACCGAAAACGTCGCCCGCGCCTCCTTCAAAATTCCGCTCTTCACGACTTTTGCGCGCTTCGCCTCAGGAAAGAACGAAGCAAGCTCGGCCATGGCGCTATCGAGTATCTCCGCGCGCTCCATCTTCAACTGCGCCACCGACGCAGCGATCACCAACTCCGCATAACTTCCCCGCTCTTCGGGATAATCTCGAATCCGCGACTTATGAAATATCCACTGAATCGTCGTATCCAGCAACGCCGCATGGTGAAGATCCGTAATCTGCCGATCGAACCACAAATGTACGGTCGTATATGGCGCATGGACGAAACGCTGGAGATCGCGGTCAAGCGAATCAGCCGCCTCCGATCTCGGTAGCCCAGAGACCAGCCTTTGCGCCTGCTCAAACGGAAGCCCCAAAACCACACCGTCGGTCACACGCTCGCCCGCCGCAGTCTGAATCCTCCACCCACCGCCCTCACCCGGCGTAATACTTTCAACACCGCTCCGCAGACAGACCTTCCCGCCTAGAGACTCAAGCTTCCCCGCCGCCGCCGAGTAAAGATCGCTCAGGGGCACGGTCGGAATGCCCAGCCTCGCCCCAAGTGGCGACTTCAGAAACAGCTCCCGAAAAACCTTCGCTCCAACCCTCAGCGAGCAATTCGCAAAGCTGTCATTCAGAGTGCATAGAACCACCGGCTCCCAGAAATGCCGTATCGCCAGCGGCGTCTGGCCGGTGCGCTTCAGCCACTGCTCCAGGCTGACCTCATCGTCAGGTTCGTCAGCCGAGAGAAACTCGGTCATGCCTCGCGCAATCGCAACTTATCCGCCAAGCCAAGCATCGGCGCACGCAAGAACGAATCACTGAAATGAAGCGGCGCTGGAAGCCCATTGGGATGAAAGCTGCTCCGCCGTCCGCCGGGCTCAAGAAACACAAGGTCGTCATACCAGCGAATCTTGTCCGCCGCGCCCGACAACTCGAGCAAATGAATCAGGTTCGTGCAGCAGCCCAGCAACACATGCTGGCAATCCACAACCTCATGCAGCGCCGGATGCTCATAAGAAGACGCCCGCCCTCCAACATAAGGCCGCCGCTCCAGCAACGTCACATCATACCCAGCGCCAGCCAACGCACACCCCGCCGCCAGGCCCGCGACACCCGCGCCCACAACTGTGACCGTAGTTGTTACGTTCTTGCTCATGCCGTTATTTGTCGCGATCCGGCAGTCCCGCTATCCGGATGCACATCATCCGCGGCCGCCCAGAGTGCGCACAGTACCCCAGCCCAGAATCGCGAGCTTTTCATAGGTCGGCACGCTGACGCGCGAAGAGAATACGTTGTACCCCATGCCCTTCACCTTCAGTAGCAGCCGATGGTAGATCGTAACCAGCACCCAAAGCGCGGGACGGCTGTCAGCGTCAATCAGCGGCAGCAGTTGTCTGCTCGATTGGTAAAACTCCTCCGCACGTAGTGCCTCCCATTGCAGCAGTTCGCGAATCGGGTCTGTTAGCCCATGCTGTTGATGCGCTTCCGCCAATTCCTTTGGACTCACTCCAAAGCGCCGCAGGTCTTCCAACGGAAGATAGATACGCCCGCGCTCCGCATCCTCACGCACATCGCGCACAATGTTCGTCAACTGGAAAGCAATCCCCGTCTCCTCGGCCAGCTTCTCTGCGCGAGGATCGCGGTAACCGAAGATGCGAATGCACACCAGCCCGACCACCGATGCAACCAGGTAGCAATACCGGTAAAGCTCATCAAAGCTCTCATAAGTGTCGTAACCAGCCGCGTCGCGACTGGCTGGGACTTCGCACTCGCCGCAGGTCCATCGTCGTACCCTCAACGAGCTGCTCGAGCAATTGCGATGGAATCTCAAACCGCCTCTGCGCATCGCGCAAAGCTACAAAGACCGGGTCATCGGCGGCCTCGCCCGCTGACGCCTCATGCCACGCTCCAAGCCATTGATCGAGCCTCCCCTGGCGCTCGGCGATCGAAAAACTCTCATCGTCCGAAAGATCGTCGGCATGGCGCATGAACGCATACACCGCGCAGATCGCGTCCCGCTTCGCCGCGGGCAGCGCGACAAAGGCATAGTAGAAATTCTTGGCTTCCTTCCGGGCGATCTCTCTGCAGATTCGATACGCATCCTCAATCTGAGGCGCCCTCTGCCCTTTCGCTGCTCCCATGGTCGCGTCCATTTTCGCTTCCACCTTCAGGCAGCCACCGTGGGGCGTTCTCGATGCTTGCCCCCGCGCGATATCAGCTTGCCGCTCAAAGCAGTGAGCAGCAGCCCTGCCTTGCGCCATTTGGATATAGCCGGCCGCGCGCGCAACACATCATAGTCCTGGGCCTCAATCGCTCTGAGAATCTCAATCCCTCCACGCGTAAAGAGCTCCAGGTCCAGGGCTAGGTCACGATCGACCATGCCAATCAAGGGTGCTCCGGCCGCAAACATCTTCCGCGCCTCGCTCACCTCGTACTGGAGCAACTCGCGAAACGCCGCAGTACTCGCCCCCGACGCAATCGTCTCCTCACCAACGTCAAATCGACGCATCTCTTCGCGCGGAAGATAAATCCGTCCGCGATCATAATCAGAGCGAACATCCTGCCAAAAATTCGCCAGCTGCAACGCCGAGCAGGTGAAATCGGAGAGCCGAAACATCTCCGCATCCCGATAGCCACACGCATAAAGAACAAGCCTTCCAACCGGATTGGCAGAGTAACGGCAATATCCCAGCACCTCACTCATCGACTCGAAGCGTGTCACCGTCTGGTCCTGCCGAAACGCCACAAGCAAATCGGCAAACGGCTCCTTCGGAATGTCACATTCCCGAATTGTCGCAGCGAGTGCTACAAATACCGGATGCCGCGCCGTTCCCGCGTAACACGCATCCAGCTCCTCGCCCCAGAGGTCAAGCAAAGCTAACGATTGTTCGCGATCGCCCACCTCATCGCCAAGATCGTCCGAGATGCGGCAGTAGGCATAGATACTTTGAAAATGTGGCCGCAGCCGTTTCGGCAAAAACCACGACGCCACGTGGAAATTCTCGTAGTGCGTCTCGGTCAGCCTTTTGCAATATGCGCGCGCCTCATCGAGTGAAGGAGGCTTGGCCGGAATCCCGTACTCAGGCGGCAACGCCGCCCATCCTCGCCGCAACAGTTCTGCTTTAGCCAGCGTTGGGGGGGTAAGCTCGTCTTGAGTCTGGGTTAGGGACAAGATTAGTCACTCCGCGCCCCGGCAAAAGGAAAGCGCATTCCTCATTATCTCAAGAATGCCATTTCGTTCGATCTGGGGAGCTTAAGTCAGGGGATGATCGCAGTCTTGATGTCGTTCGAACGGTCCATCAATTTGCGAAAGACGCCGTTCAGCTCCGTCAGCCGCGCCCGCCCGGTGATGTATTCGCTGCATTTGAAACGGCCGCTCGCCACGATCTGGAAGGCGCGCCGGCACGACGCCGGCGTGTGGTGAAAGCTCGACTTCAACGTGATGTCGTTGTAATGCAGCCGGTTGGTATCGAGCGAAACCCTCGTCCCTGCCGCGCAGCCGCCAAAGAAGTTGACCGTCCCGCCTTTGCGCACCATATCGACCGCCCACTGCCAGGTAGTCGGCGTCGCGGCTGCGTCAATCGCAATGTCCACGCCCCGGCGCTCTTCGGTAAAGCCGCGCACCGCCTCAATCACATCGCGCGTACCGACGGTCTTGACGACCTCCTGTGCGCCAAACAAACGAGCACTCTCGATCTGCTCCGGACGCTTGACCACGGCAATCACCCGCAGGCCGCTCAACTCCGCTGCATGAATAAACATCAGCCCAATCGGTCCCGCTCCGATTACCGCAATCGAGTCTCCCGGCCGCGCGCCGCTCTCTTCCAGCCCACGCACCACGCAGGCCAGCGGCTCAGTCAATGCTGCATGCTCCAGAGGAACATGCGCCGGAACAATCAAAGTATTCTTCTCGACAATGCGCGCCGGAATCCGAATGTACTCGGCATAAGCGCCATTGTTAAAGAGCAGATCTTCGCAGAGGTTCTCCTGCTCGCGCTTGCACCAAAAACATTTCCCGCACGGCGCGGAATTCAACGCCACCACCCGCATGCCAGGCTCAAACTGCGAAACACCTGCGCCCACCTCGCGCACCACTCCGGCGAGTTCATGGCCAAACAACGCCGGCAACGCCAGCATCTTCGCGTGGTATCCGCGGCGATAGGTCTTCAGATCGGTGCCGCAGGTAAGCGCGGCCTGCACCTCAACAACAATCTCGCCGGGCTCGGGCCGAGGCATCGGAACGCGCTCGATTCGCACATCCTCCTGGCCGTACAGCACCGCGGCATTCATTTCAGTCACTTCAGTTAGCATGGCGTCCATTTCTAACGCAAAAGCAGGGTTACCATAAGGTGTCCGAAATTCGTTATGCAGGCTTTTTCCTGAGGGAAAAAGCCTGCCGCGACTCGTGGTTTCCACATTACATTCACCCTACTTTTGCTTTCTAGCCGCTCTCCGGCTATCAGGCGCACGGATGGATCATGATCTTCATCGAACTTGCGCTGGGCTGAGAAGCAATGGCAATCGCCTCGACCGCCTGCTCAATCGGAAAACGATGCGAGATAAGCCGGGTCAGATCGAATCCGTTCCGATACCCGTCAAAAACCAGCTTCGCCCCCTCGTCCTGTATCTCCGCCGAGGAGCTATACGACCCCAGTAAGCTCTTTTCATCCATGCAAACCACAGCCGGGTCGATGGTCACCTCGCCATGCTGGGTCTGCGCAAAGAGCAGGATGCGGCCACCCGGCCGCGCTGCGTCCATCGCCGGACGAATCAAACCGTTGCCGCCAACCGCGAGAATCACTACGTCGGCCCCACGACCTTCGCTCTGCGCCCTGGTCACCGCAACCACGTCCTCTTTGGATGCATCGATCGGATGCGACAGGCCATAAGTCGCGGCGATCTTATGCCGCTCCGCATAAAGATCGGACGTCAAAACCTTCGCTCCGGTGCGCGCAGCCAGCGTCGCCAGCAGAATCCCGATTGGCCCCTGGCCGATCACCAGCACCGTCTCGTCCAGCTCGATCTTCAGGTTGCGCACCGCCTTGAAGCAGGTATTCACCGGCTCCACAAACGCTGCCTGCTCAAACGGCACGTCGTCGGGAATCTTCACCAGCCCGCGCCGCACGATCCAGTCCATGACCCGCACGTATTCCGCAAAGCCGCCGCCCGAGGGCTCAAAACCCGCCGTGCAGCCCACCCGCTTGTAGCTGTCGCATTGGGCAAAGGTCTTCTTCCGGCAGTAGTAGCAGTCGCCGCACGGAACATGATGAAACACCACGACGCGATCGCCCGGCTGAAAGCCCATCGACTTCACGCCCCACCGCCGCAATCACGCCAGCCGTCTCATGGCCGAAGATACGCGGCGCCGAATGCGACCCGGTATGGATCTTTTTCAGGTCAGTCCCACAAACCCCGCAGGAATGCACTCGAATGAGCACTTCACCCGCCCCGATCGCCGGGACCGGCATCTCTTCGAGACGCACGTCGTTGATGCCTCGATAGACGGGAGCCTTCATCCGCTCCGGAAGAGTATCGCCTACCAGAAATGGGCCTGTTTCAGTCAAGGTTGCCATAATGTCGTCTTATATCCTACGCCTATCGCTGGAGCAGAGTCAGCCTAGGCCCGAACTACAAGCCCTCAGCATCTTTGAAATCACGCGGCTCAGTCTTGCTCGTCCGCAATATACCGCTTTAGCTCCCGGCTGAGGTTCCGCGCCGCAACGCCGCTGTCTTTCGCCAACTGCACGACAGGCTTCCACAATACCGGGCGCAACGCGACATAGGCGGCAAAGGACGCCTCGCGAAACTGGCCGTCCGCAGTCGTAAACCTCTCCATCCCCGGCAGATCGAAGTCATGCCCATCGGAGACGCCCTTGATCGCCGAAAACGGAATCTTGTTCCTGCGCGCGATCTCCCCGACCGCCGACGCCTCCATGTCGACCAGGTCGGCCGAATACATCTTGCGCAGCCGGTGCTTATCTTCGACGGTCGTCACCACGTTCGTCGTCACCAGCACCGCTCCAGAGCCATTCAGCCCATCTGACTCGCTGGTCTCCATGACCTCGCCAGTCACCGGGTTCACGATCTCACTCACTCGCCAAACGCCTCCTGGGACCATCGCAGCATGCAGTCCGCCGGCCCACCCCGCCGAGATAATTCTGCGAATCGGCCCCGACCGCAAAGCAGCTGCCGTCGCCAGCCTCGCCCGTTGCGGACCAAGCCCCGCAAAGACCACGATCGCCTCATCGGAGGTATAAATGGTGACACCCTCCTGAGTCTCCTCATGGTCCCATCCCTTCACCAGCGGACGAATCTCGCGGTCCATCGCCGCAACGATCGCAATGCGCGCTTTCAATTCGCCGCCCCCGCTTCAGCCTTCACATAGCCATTCGCACGAAACCATTCCACGGCCGCTCGCAGAGCCGGATACACCGGCGCCTGCCGAAAACCCAACTCCCGTTCTGCCTTGGCCGACGAAGCGAACATCATCTTCTTGCCCATCCTCACCGCTTCGACAGTGGCGCGCGGCTCCTTGCCCAGCAGGCGTCCAGTCAAGTTCTCGTCAAAAAAGGCGAAGCCCATAGCCACCCAATGAGGCACCTTTCTCGTCGGCGAGGGCAGTCCCGCAATCGCCGACAGCTTATCCAGTATCTGCTTCAGCGTGAGATTTTCCCCGCCCAGAATGTACCGCTCGCCAAACTTCCCCATCGTCAATGCGTCTGCGTGCGTGCGCGCAACCTCGCGAACATCGACCAGATTAAGCCCGGTATCAACATACGCCGGAAACTTGCGATTGAGAAAGTCGACGATAATGCCGCCGGTCGGCGTAGGTTTCAAATCGTTCGCCCCAACCGGAGTCGTCGGATTCAGAATCACCACCGCCTGCCCCGCCTGGGCAGCCTTGATCGCCTCTTGCTCGGCAAGAAACTTCGAGCGTTTGTAATGGCCGATCATGTCGGCGAGCGAAACCGGGGATGCCTCATCGACAATCGTCCCATCCTTGCGAAAACCCATCGTCGCCACGCTCGATGTGTAGACGAAACGAGGAACGCCAAGGTCTCGCGCTAGCTGCAGCAGGTTCCGCGTTCCATCAACATTCGCGGAATACATCACCTGCGGATCGCGCACCCACAGCCGGTAATCCGCCGCCACATGCATCACCGCATCGCAACCGGAGACGGCCGCGCGCAGCGATTCCGGCTCCCGCAGATCGCCCACCACAGTTTCGGCCGCGATGCCTTCCAGATTGTCCGTACGGCTCGTCTTGCGCATCAGCAGACGCAGTTGAGCGCCCCTGCCGGCAAGCTCGCGCGCGACATGGCTACCCACAAATCCAGTTGCGCCTGTAAGGAAGACTTTCATGAGGATGGAATTCCGCTGGAAACCGTAGATATCGGCTTTCAGCTTTGGGAGCAGCTAGTCTAAAGCGTCCGGCACAATGCCGATGTTCTTCTCCCCAGCGGCCTTCTTCTTCTGATACTGCGCCACCCACGCTTCCCAATGCTTCCCGGCCGCGCGATCCTTGCCAAATTCCAGCCGAGCAATCTCCGCATAAGCAATCGAAAGCTTCTCATTCGAAGTCGCCGGGTAAAGTCGCACCACCGAATCCTCAAGCGACTTTCCCGTCTTCCGATCAAAGATGTAGCCTTCTAGCTTCGAGCCATCCTTGCGCGTAATCACGATGTCGCCACGATAATCAAAGGCCTTCTCGAACGCGTCGAATACCTCCGCGTCAGTCGCAAGCTCCGGAATCCAACCCTCCAGATTGTCGTGATGAAAGCCGACAGCGACTTCCTGCGCGTCCGGATCCAGCACCACGGAATCAATCACCGCCGATTTAGTCTTGACTTCGCTCACGCCCGCATCTCCTCGGCCTGTCGCGCCGGCTCGGCAATCTGCACCAGAGCAGCATGTCCAGACTCAGCCGGACGATTCAGCAAATCCAGCGCCCCACGATCTTCATACTTGCTGAACAACGTGCCCTTGACCATGCTGATAAAACCGTTCAGAGTGGTAAAGCCATGCTGCACCGCCGTCGGCTCATACCCACAGCTCACCATGCAGTTCGCGCATTTGGGATTGCCGCTCTCCGTGCCGTATCCGTCCCAGTCGGTCAGATCCATCAATTCCTTGAAGGTATCGACATACCCGTCCTGAAGCAGATAGCAGGGCTTCTGCCATCCGAAGATGTTGTATGCCGGTGAGCCCCAGGGAGTGCACTTGTAATTCTGCTTGCCCATCAGGAACTCAAGGAACAGCGGCGACATATTAAACTTCCAGCTCTTCTTCCGGTTCGACAGGATCGCCCGGAAGAGCCTCCGCGAACGCGCCCGCCCCAGAAAATGCTTCTGATCGGGCGCCTTGTCGTAAGTGTAGCCAGGCGAAAGCACTATCCCCTCAACGCCCATCGCCATCACCTCGTCGAAGAATGCGCGAGCGCTGTTGGCGTCCGCCCCGTCGAAGAGGGTGTAATTCGTCGTCACGCGAAAACCGCGCTTCACCGCCTCTTTGATTCCCTCAACGGCGATGTCATATCCGCCCTCGCGGCAAACGGAAAAATCATGGTGTTCGCGCTGACCATCGAGATGGACCGAGAAGGTCAGATACTTCGAAGGAGTAAACTCCGGCAGCCGCTTCTTCAGCTCCAGCGCGTTGGTGCAGAGATAGATGTACTTCTTCCGCGCGATCAGTCCATTCACGATCTCGACGATCTGCGGATGCAGCAACGGCTCGCCGCCAGGAATGCTCACCATCGGCGCGCCACACTCCTCGACCGCCGCGAAACACTCTTCCGGCGAGAGGTTCTTCTTCAAAATATGCGGCGGATACTGAACCTTCCCGCAACCCGCACAGGCAAGGTTGCAGCGGAAGAGCGGCTCCAGCATCAGCACCAGCGGATACCGTTCACGCCCCTTAAACTTCTGCCCCAGGACGTAAGTCGCCACCGTCCACATCTGAGAAATCGGAACAGCCATCAGTTGATTCTCCTAAGTCGCACCCTGATTCCCAGTCTTTTACTAGTCCCTAAGTCCCTAAGTCCCTAGTCGCTAGTTTTTCGCCATCGCCTTGCGATAAGTCGTCAACGCCAACAGCGGGAAATACTCCCGATACAAGTGATACGCAAGATAAAAGACCCGCGGAAAGCCAGTCCCGGTAATGATCGCCTGCTTGGTCGCGCCCGATCCAAGGGTCTCGTCCCACGACCCGTTAGCAAGTTGATGCGTCAGCAACCAACGAACGCCCTTAGCAACCGAGTCGCTCCGTGTATCACCCGCAGCCAATAACCCAAGCAGCGCCCATGCCGTCTGCGAAGGAGTGCTCTCCCCAACCCCGCGAAGCGTCGGATCGTCATAGCTCGCCAGCTCTCGCCCCATCCGCCATCGGCATTCTGTACCATGCGGATCCACTCCGCCGCCTGCTGGATCTGCGGCTCATGGTTCCAAACCCCTATCGCCTCCAGACCGCGCAGCACCAGGATATGTCCCGTAGAGATAATTCACACCCCAGCGGCCAAACCAGCTTCCATCCGGCTCCTGCTGGTCATAGATAAACTTGATCGCCTTTTCAACCCGCTTGTCACGCTGCGTATAGCCGTAAGTCGCCAGCGTCTCCAGAATGCGCCCCGTAATATCAACCGTCGGCGGATCGAGCATCGCATTATGGTCGGCAAACGGAATGTACTGGAAGATCATCTTCGTATTGTCTTTATCGAAGCTCGCCCAGCCGCCATTCCGGCACTGCATCGCAAAGATCCAATCGATCGCCCGCTTAGACACGTCGTACTGGTAGCGCTCGCGCGGATTGTCCACCTTGTTCAGCGCCAGCAGAACCTGCCCTGTGAATCGTCCACGTCGGGATAAAACTCGTTATTGAGCTCGAAATCCCAACCGCCCGGCTCCGCGCCACGCACCTTCACCGCCCAGTCGCCCTTATGCCGCACTTCCTTCGACAGCATCCAGTCGACCGCCTTCAACAGACGCGGATCATTGCGCGGAACATCGGCCTCGCCCAGCGCAAAGACCGCCTGCGCCGTATCCCACACTGGGGAAACACAAGGCTGCATGCGGAAAGTCGGAACCGGATAATCCGGCGTGCCATCCGGCACATCGATGCCCAGCTTTTCGAACTCATCCATCGCCCGAATCACCTGCGGATCGTCCAGCGAATATCCCAGGTGGCGCAGCGCAATGATCGAGTTCAGCATCGCCGGATAAATCGCGCCCAGCCCGTCCGACATCTCCAGCCGCTCCAGCATCCACTTCTCGGCCTTCTTCAGCGCAATCTGGCGCAGCGGACGAATATGCACCCGCTCGGCAAGATGAATCAGCCGATCAGTCGCAAGGAAGAAATTCCTCCAGCTCATCGGCTTCTTCCGATCGAACTTCAATCGAAGATCGGCCTTCTCGCGTCCGCCCACAAACAGCTCCTCAATCCCCTGCTCCGGAGCCAGCTTCTTAAACGGCTTCTTCGCATAAAGAATCGAGAGCGGCACAAGAATCGCCCGCGACCACGAAGAAATCTCGTAGATATTGAAGTAAAACCAGTTCGGGAAAGAGAACAATCTCGGGAGGAATCGCCGGAACAGCATCGTAGTCGTACTGCCCGATCGAGCAGAGATAAATCTTGGTGAAGGTATTACACTCGACGACCCCGCCATGGGCCAGAACCCACTCCCGCGCCTTGGCCATCGCCGGCTCGTCGGGAGAAATCCCCATCAGCTTCCCCGCCAGGTAACACTTCACTGACAAGCTGATATTCGACGGGCCCGCCGGGATAGATCGCCCAACCGCCGTCCTCATTCTGATAGCGAAGAATTTCATTCATCGCCCGCTGCATCTTGCCCGGATCGCCCGTCCCCAGCAGCACATGGCCGAAGATGTAATCCGCCTCCAGCATCGAGTCGGCCTCAAGCTCCCCGCACCAATAGCCATCGGGGTGTTGCTGATCGAGAAGATAATTCCGCGCCCGCAGCGCAGCGCCGGAGACCTCCTCCAGCGTCGCATCCATTCTTCCGAATTTGGGGGAGGCGGGCTCTGCTACTGCTTTGGCTCCGGCCTGCGATGCCGCGATTTTCTGACTTACTTTGAATACGTTCATCGTTTAGATAACCGAACAACCATTCGGCCTGCGCCGCATTCTCGAAAGAGACTCAGCTGCAAAAAAACTACGCGCCCACCGGGCTCGCGACCGGAGCCGCGGCGATCGCCTGCACAATCTCCGGGGGAAGCCCGAAGCGCACATTCTCAGGCATCACTTCTACTTCTTCGACGCTGCCGAAACCCTTTTGACGCAAATAATTGACCACGTCCTCGACCAGCACCTCAGGCGCCGACGCGCCGGCCGTCAAAACCACCGTCTTCACGCCCTCAAGCCACTCCGGCCGAATCGCCCCGGAGTTCTCAATCAGGTAGCTCTGCGTGCTCAGGTTCCGCGAAACCTCGACCAGCCGGTTCGAGTTCGAACTGTTGTCCGATCCCACCACCAGCACCAGATCCGCCTCATGAGCAACATTCTTCACCGCAACCTGGCGGTTCTCGGTGGCATAGCAAATATCCTGCGAATGCGGCCCAACAATCTTCGGGAAGCGCGCCTTCAGCGCGGTGATAATGTCCCGCGCCTCATCCAGGCTCAGCGTCGTCTGCGTCAGGTACGCAACCCTGTCCGGATCAGGCACCACCAGCGACTGCACCTCAGCGACATTCGAAACCACCTGCGTCACATCCGGAGCCTCACCCAGAGTCCCCTCTATTTCATCGTGATCCCGATGCCCGATCAGCACCAGCGAATAACCCTGCTTGGCAAACTTCACTGCCTCCACATGGACCTTGGTCACCAGCGGGCAAGTCGCGTCAATCACCTTAAGATTGCGCTCCTTGCTGCGCTCGCGCACCGCCGGAGAAACCCCGTGGGCGCTATAAATCACCCGCATCCCCGCCGGAACGTCGTCGATATCGTCGACAAAGATCGCGCCCTTATCGGCCAACTCGTTCACAACAAACCGGTTATGAACGATCTCTTTGCGGACATAAATCGGCGCGCCAAAGGTCTCCAGCGCTATCCGAACGATGTCAATCGCCCGCACAACTCCAGCGCAAAACCCCCGCGGCTTCAACAGCAGGACACGCTTCTCCGCGTCCGGAATAACGTGAATCAGGTCGGAATTAAATGTGTTCATGGATGTGGCTGTCACACCATTAAGTATACAGGGCAAACCGTTCCAAAGTAACGCCCCGCGTCCGATCCCAGGTGTGATGTCGCGCCCGCCTGCGATATGGGTGCCCCATCCTTCGCGCTCTTCGCGGAAGGGTGGGTAGATCAAATCTCCCGGCCTCCGCTAGCTCACAAGCCTCAAGCCCAGAACCGCTCCATCTTCAGCCGAAATCCCTCAACCGGCCCCTCGCCATCCAAAAACTCCGGACGAGCAATCGTCTCTGGCGCTAATCCAGGTCGATAGACAATCGCCAACTTGCGAATCGGATCAATCAGCCACGCCAGCCGCGCTCCATTCACGATCCACTTGCCCATCTTCTTCTCAACGGCCGTCGCACGATCGCTCTGCGAGCGAACCTCAACGATGAAGTCAGGACAAAACTGGCCGAGCTTCTCGCGTTCCTCGCCGGGTTAACGAATTCCATCGCTCCGGCGAAATCCAGGCCGCATCGGGCATACGCAACGAGGTGTCCGGCAAGGCGAAATCCCGCATTGGAGTTGACTGCAAAACCTCTTCCTGGCTTGCTCCACCCAATATCTAGTTTGCGAAAAACATAGCCTTCGAAGTTGCCGCCTTCAAGTCCCGACGGAGTCATCACGAGGATTTCCCCCTTCTCGTTGATCTCGAATTGGTACGGTTCGTTCAATTCGCAGAAGGCGAGAAACTCCTCATCGCTCATCGGAGCGGCAGGGACGATCTTCGCCGGCAAAGCAAGCAACTCAAAAGATGATCCCATCGCGACCCTCCTAGCAAAATTCTACGCGCCGTCACCGGATATTGGTGGCCCATTCAAGCCTTCCGTTGGCTTGAAGGGGAGGAACCAATCTCGACCGTGGCAATTCACCGGCTAGCCCTCAACATCTGCTCCGCATGTTTCACCGAAGTCTCCGTCACCGCCGCCCCGCTCAGCATCCGCGCAATCTCCTGCGTCCGCTCTTGCTCATCCATTAGCCGCACCGCCGTCTTCGTCCGCCCCGATTGCTCCCGCTTCTCAATCAAAAAATGCTGATCCGCAAACGCCGCAATCTGCGGCAAATGCGTCACACACAACACCTGCTGCGCCCGCGAAAGCGCCTTCAGCTTCTGCCCCACCGCCTCCGCCGCCCGCCCGCCAATACCAATATCAATCTCATCGAAGACCAGCGTACGCGGCACCGCGCTCTTCTTCTTTCCCTTGGAGTGAACCGCGTTGAACCCCTCTTCCACGCTAACTTTCAGCGCCAAAAGAACCCGCGACATCTCCCCACCCGAAGCAATCTCATCCAACGGCTTCAACGGCTCGCCCGCATTCGTCGCAATCAGGCATTCAACCGTATCCCAGCCGTGCGAAGTCCACGCCGCATCATCCTCCCGCGAACGCACCTCCACCGCAAACTTCACCTTCATAGCCAGATCATTGATCTGCTTCTCAGCCAGCTTCTCGAGGCGCTTCGCCGCTGCAGTCCGCTCCGCACTCAACGCCGAAGCAGCCGAACAATAAGCTTCGGCAGCCCGCGCCAACTCCGATTTCAAGCTCTTGAGAATTTCATCCCGGTTCTCAATCTCCGCCAGCTTCGCCGCAACCTCATCCCCATAAGCGATCACCTCAGCCAGAGTCGTACCATACTTTCGCTTCAATCGCTCGAGCAGAGCCAGGCCGATCTTCAATCTCCGCCAATCGCTCCGGCGAGGCCTGAATCCCCTCGGCATAGTCTCGAACCGTCGCGCCCACATCCTCAACCACCGCCCGCGCCGAAGCCAACTGCTGCACCGTCTCAACAAACTTCCCGTCATACCGCGCCAGCTCTTCCAGATGCTTCCCCGCCGCAGTTAACGAAGCCTCTGCCGAGTTCGTCCCGTCATACAGCAGCTCATAAGCGCTCATCGCCGCCGCATACAGCTTCTCCGCATTAGCCAGCACCCGCCGCTCCGTCTCCAGCGCCTCGTCTTCGCCGGCAACCGGGCGAACCTCTCCAATCTCCTTCGCCTGAAAGCTCCAGAGATCAGCCGCCCGCAAACGATCCTGCTCATCCCGCTGCAACTCATCCAGCCGCGCCGAAATCTCCCGCCAACGCGAATAAGCCGCCGAGACCGCCTCAACAAACCCACCATCCGCAGCAATCCCCGCAAAGCGGTCCAGCAATCCCCGCTGCTGCGCCGCGTCAAAGGCGCCCCCCTTTGTTTCGCACATTGTCTCGCTCTGCGCATGAACCAGCGCCAGCTCTGGAGCCAGCTGCCCGCAGAACCGCCACCGTCGCCGGCTGGTTGTTCACATAAACGCGGCCCTTGCCGTTGTGCAGAATCTCCCGCCGCAGAATGATCTCAGCCCCATCCGCATCCAGGCCATTCGCCTCAAGCGTCGCCTCCGCACCCGGAGTGCTCTCAAACACACAAGCGACCACCGCCCGGTCGGCGCCATGCCGCACCATGTCCGAAGAAGCCTTGTCCCCCATCAACAACGCCAGCGCATCCACCAGGATCGACTTCCCCGCCCCGGTCTCACCCGTCAGCAGGTTCAGCCCCGGCCCAAAGACCGCAATCGCATGGTCAATCACCGCATAGTTCTCAGCCCGCAACTCAAGCAGCATGGACCCTCAGGCAGCATTCTTGCACGAGCGCTGCGCACACCGCGAACTGCTTGTCTACCGTCACCCTCAACGATTCTTAAGTTTTGTCATCTCGACCAAAGCGAAGCGGAGTGGAGAGATCTGCGGTTTCAGCGATGGGCTAGCTTCGACTGATCTCCTCAGCCAGCACCTCCGCGGCCCGCTCACAATCCGCCCGGCTCACGTCCTTATGAGTCACCAGCCGAATCCCGGTCGGCCCCATCGTACCCAGAATCAGTCCTCGCGCCTTCAGTCGAGCCACCAGCGCATCATGCCCGCCACCCTTCAGCGCAAAAATCACAATATTCGTCTGCACCGAACCCAAATCAATCGCAACCTGAGGAAGCTCCGCCAAACGCTCGCCCAGCATCCTCGCATTCGCATGGTCTTCAGCCAAACGCTTCGGCATCTCTTCGAGCGCAATCAATCCTGCGCCAGCCAAGACGCCAGCCTGGCGCATTCCACCGCCAAGCGCCTTGCGGTACATCCGAGCCCGCTCAATCACTTCCCTGCTGCCAACCAGCATCGACCCAACCGGAGCGCAAAGCCCCTTTGACAGGCAGAACATCACCGTATCGAAACCTCGCGTAATCTCCGCGACTGGAAGCCCGAGATAAGTCGCAGCATGAAAGACCCTCGCGCCATCCAGATGCACCGGCAAACCTGCATCCTTCGCGCCCGCCCAAACCTCTTCGAGCACTTCCATTGGAGTCACAGTTCCGCCACCGCGATTATGCGTATTCTCAAGCGTGATCAGCCCAGTCTTCCGCGCGGTAATAGATCTTCGGATACATTGCCGTCTTGATCAGTTCCCAGGTCAGAATCCCGCGATCTGCCTGCACCGTCCTCACCTGGCAACCGGAGAAGGCCGCAATCATCGCCATCTCCCAATCGACCACATGCGACCGAGCCTCGCAGATCACCTCTTGCCCATGCTGCGTATGCAGCCGAACGGCGATCTGGTTCCCCATCGATCCAGTTGGGACGAAGATCGCCGCCTCGCGCCCGAAGATCTCCGCCGCGCGAGCCTGCAGCCGATTCACCGTCGGATCTTCGCCATATACGTCATCGCCAACCTCAGCCGAAGCCATCGCCGCCCACATCGCCGCAGTCGGCTTCGTCACCGTATCGCTACGCAGATCGATCGTCGCCAGCTTCTGCTCTGCAACTTCCTGCTCATTCACCTGTACAGTCGTCGCCATTCACTCTCCTAGTCCACCAACACCAGTTCGTCCACAACCGCATCGCCCACAAACCGCTCAAAGACCTCATTCGACATCAACCGTCCACGCGAGGTGAGCCTCACGCGACGATCATCGCGTTCCAGCAATCCGAGCGTAATGAGATTGGATATCTCATCATCATGCTGATGAGCCCCGACCACGCCAAACTCCTGCTCCAGCGCAGCGACGCTCACGCCCTCATTCAGCCTCAACCCCAGAAACCACGCCTCTTCCAACGCCTCAGCCCGAGATACATAGCGAACATCCTGCCAGTCAGCGCCATCTAGGAATCTCGACAGATCATCTCCAATCTGGAAGCGGACCGCTTCACCATCAGCAGTGCGAAGCATCGAGTGCGCATCCAGCCCAAATCCCAGATAAGGCTGCCGCCGCCAATACTTCATGTTGTGGTGAGACGCGGCTCCGACGCGCGCGAAGTTGGATATCTCATACTGCCCTAAGCTATTCGCAGCCAGGAAGGCGATTGCCTCCAGGTAGAAATCAGCAACCATCTCCTCCGTCGGAACCGTTCCCGCATGGTAGCGTTCGCCACCATCGATCAGCTCACGCCCCAACCGCGAATCCTCATCGACCTCCAGCATGTAAACGCTGGCATGATCGACTCCCGACGACGCCAGCACCTCCAGCGATTCCCTCCAGGATTCCGGAGTCTGATGCGGCAATCCGGCGATCAGGTCAGCATTCACCGAACGAATTCCAGCCCTCCGAATTCGCTCAATATCCCGCAGCGCAATCTCCCGCGTATGCAATCGCCCGGTAACGGCCGCTTCTCTATCGACGAACGACTGGACGCCAAAGCTGACGCGATTCACCCCGCACTCGACCATCGCCGCCAGGAAGTCATCGTCAAGCTGCCCAGGAGCGCATTCGATGGCAACCTCAGCGCCATCAGAGACACGGAACTCCGACTGAATGCCCGCAAACAGGCGACGCAGCAACTCAGGCGCAAGGATGCTCGGCGTGCCTCCGCCCAGATACACGCTGTCAACCATCTCGGGCAATTCCGCGGAGATCTGCCCCGCGAATCGCCGCAAACCTTTAATCTCAGCCAGGACCCGTTCGATGTACCGCTCCTGCTGCTCCGCCGGAAATACCCCCGAGGCGAAGTTGCAGTAAGTGCATTTGGAGCGGCAGAACGGCACCGAAACGTAGATTCCCAGTGATTCCATGGAATCTCTATCTTCCCACGAACGTCCTATACTGAGGTAAGTCCGCTACACCTGATGCAAGTGCCAACCGAATGAGCAATACAGCCGACGACGTTGTAGGTAAGGTTTACGACAGCCGCCTGATGGGCCGGTTGCTCATGTATCTCCGTCCCTACAAGTGGCAGGCCGGCGTCTCTTTCGTCGCGATCCTGCTTAAAGCTGCGACCGACGTCGTCGGGCCGTTCCTGTTCAAGGTCGCCATCGACAATTACCTGACTGCCAGGCGCCCGGAGCATCCCAATTGGCTTGCCCGCCAGCTCAGCCCAGATCCGGTTAAGGGAATCACGCAACTCGCCGGACTTTACGTGGCCGCGCTCGTTCTGACGTACCTCTTTGAGTTCGTTCAAACCTACCTCATCCAGTGGATGGGCCAAAAGGTCATGTTCGACCTTCGCAGCCAGATCTTCCGGCACATCCAGGGCATGCACGTCGCCTTCTTCGACCGCAATCCCGTGGGACGGCTAGTCACCCGGCTGACCAGTGATGTCGACGCCCTGAACGAGATGTTCACCTCCGGCGTCTTCGCGATCTTCGACGACGTATTCGTCCTCGCCGGAATCGTCTTCATCATGCTGCAGATGAATTGGAAGCTGGCGTTGCTCGCCTTTGCCGTCTTGCCCCTGATCGGCATCGTGACCGCGATCTTCCGTAAGCATGTGCGCAGTTCTTACCGCCGCATTCGCTCAGCCATCGCCCGAATCAACGCTTTCACTCAGGAACACATCAGCGGCATGACAGTGGTTCAGCTCTTCAATCGCGAACAAAGGGCATTCAATGACTTTGAAGACGTCAACCGCCAGCACATGGTCGCCTTCAAGGACGCGATTCTGGCCTACGCGCTTTACTATCCAGCGGTGGAGATCCTTTCGACGGTCGCCATAGCCCTCGTGCTCTGGCGCGGCGGTGACGGAGTTCTGCGCGGCACCGTGACCGTCGGCGTGCTCGTCGCGTTCATGCAGTACTCGATGCGCTTCTTTCGCCCCATCCAGGACCTCAGCGACAAGTACAACATCCTGCAGGCGGCGATGGCGGCCAGCGAACGCGTCTTTCAATTGCTCGACACGCCTGCGGAGATCATCAACCCTGGAGATTCTCAGGCGGCGGAACAGATCGGCAGGATTGAGTTCCGCAATGTCTGGTTTACTTATCAGCCTCTCGACGCAGACCAGAAGCTGCGCATCGAGACGGCGTCCCTAAACGAATTGGCTGAGTTAGGCTCTTCGATCGAGTGGATCCTGCGCGACGTTTCGTTCACCGTCGAGCCCGGCCAGACTGCAGCCATCGTCGGGCACACCGGAGCCGGCAAGACCACCATCGTCAGCCTGATGATGCGTTTCTACGACATCCAGAGCGGCAGCATCCTGGTCGACGGCGTTGACGTTCGGCTGCACGATCTGAAAGAACTGCGCCAGCGTTTCGGCATCGTTCTGCAGGACCCGTTTCTCTTTACCGGAACGATCGCCGACAACATCCGCCTCGGCTCCGATTGGATCACCGATGACCGCATTCGGCAGGCAGCAGGAGACGTTAATCTGCTCGATTACATCGAAGAGCTGCCTGGAGGCTTCGGCGAGCCGGTTCGCGAGCGCGGCGCAACTCTCTCCACCGGGCGCAAGCAACTGATCAATTTCGCCCGCGCTCTCGCGCACGACCCGAAGATCCTTATCCTCGACGAAGCCACCTCCAGCGTCGATACCGATACCGAGCTGCTCGTCCGCTCGGCGCTCGAGCGAATGGTCGATGGACGCACCTCGGTCGTAATCGCCCATCGGCTTTCCACAGTTCAGCGGGCTGATGCGATTCTGGTCATGCACAAAGGCCAGCTTCGCGAACTGGGCACCCACCAGGAACTGCTCGCGCGCCGCGGCCTCTACTACAAGCTCTACCAGCTTCAGTACAAAGACCAGGAGTTGCCGCAATTTGGCGTCGAGTCCGCCTCAACCCTTGTGGGCTCAGATTAGATGGCTGGCCCGACCATCTTCCTTTCCGCCGGCGAGGCAAGCGGCGAACACTACGGCACATCCCTCATTCATGCAATACGCGAACGCGCTTCCGATGCAACATTCTTCGGGCTAGGCGGAGAGCGAATGGAAGCGGCCGGCCTCAAGCGGATCGTCCGCGCTGAGGATGTGGCAGTGATGGGCATCACCGAAGTCATTCGCCACATGCCACGCATCTACGGCGAATATCGCAAGCTGAAGAAGAGCCTTCAATCCCAGCCGCGCAAACCCGATGCCGCCGTGCTCATCGACTTTCCCGATGTGAACCTGGGACTCGCCCGCGAGCTTCACCGTCTCGGCATTCCAGTCATTTTTTTCGTCAGCCCCCAACTCTGGGCATGGAAGAAACATCGGATTCACCAGGTCAAGCGTTATGTGGACAGAATGCTGGTGATCTTTCCATTTGAAGAGCAGTTTTATCAGGGACACGGCGTTGAGGTGACCTTCGTCGGCCATCCGCTGGCCGATCTTCCGGCGCCTTTGACCACGCGAGAGAAGTTCGCGGCCGCTCTCAACCTCGATTCCTCGAAGCCGTGGGTCGCCCTTCTGCCCGGCAGCCGGCAAAAGGAGATCAACCTGAACCTGCCGACGATGCTCGAAGCCGCAGAGCAGCTCGGAGAAGATGTAGAATTCGTGCTGCCAATCGCCCCGATGCTCAGCTCCGAATATCAGGCAGAGATTGCTGCGATGGTCAAACCCGTAGTCCCGCGCGTCACCCTCGTTCATGATGCTCGCGCCGCGCTCGATCATGCCCGCGCCAGCGTCGTGGCTAGCGGGACGGCAACCGTCGAGGCCGCGCTCATCGGCAACCCCTTCATGGTCGTTTACCGCATCTCAAAGTTGAGCTACGCGGTGGCTAAACGCGTGGTCAAGGTGCCCTTTGTCGCGATGGTGAATCTGATTGCGAACCGCGAGGTTGTCCCGGAACTGATCCAAGGTGACTTTACCGCGGCTAATGTCGTCTTACACTTGCGGCGGCTGTTGCATAACGAGGATGATCGGGAAGGCATGAAAGCGGATCTACGCCAGGTTGCGGCGTCACTTCGATTTGAGGGCACAAAAGAAAGGGATGGCGAGCTCAAGGGCGCCATCGGCCGGGTCGCGGAGATTACCATAGACTTGATCTCAGAGAGTAGCCGCAGACGCCTCAAATCAACTCCGGAGCTCTTGAGCCAGGCCGAATGAAAACTCTCTTTGCCCGCATGCGCTCTGTCCCTAATCGCCAGCTTGGATTTGCTTTCGCGCTGATCGCGGCTCTGTTGTTTGTCTGCGCGTCGGCCAACGGCCAGGCCCAGCGACCGGCCATCAACATCACCGCCTACAACATCGACGCGACACTCGACCCCGACGCTCACACGCTGAAGGCGACAGCGAAGGTCACCTTTACTGCACTTCAGGCTATCGATACCGCGGTTTTCCAGCTCCACGGCGCGCTCAAGGTCGACCAGGTGACCGACGGGAGCGGCAAAGTCCTCTCCGGCGAGCGCGGCACCGACGCAACCATTCGGCTCTCACTTCCCGCCCCCATGGCCAAAGGCCAGAGCACCACCTTTACCTTCGAATATGGCGGCGTGCTCAGCGGCACGGAGGAGAGCCCTGTCGAGGGGCTCAAGCTCGCTTCGATCGGCGCACCGATCAGCTATCTTTTGTATCCGGCGCGCTGGTTCCCCATGACGGGATACCTAACCGACCGATTCACCGCCGACATTCATGTCACCGTCCCCATGGGTTATCGGGTCATCGGCAGCGGAGCCGTATCACCCCTCGGCCAGTCCGGCGGGACCTTTGAGTTCAATTGGAAGAAACCCGGCTTTCCCGGAACAATCATCGCTGGCAAGTTCAATCCGCCGCTGCCCGCGCCCAGCGCTTCCTACGTGCATATCTGGACGACCGATGCGCGCAAAACCACTGCCCCGGATTTTGCCGATGCGGCGGCGAAAGAATTCAATTACTTCACCGGCGTCTTTGGCCCTGCCGAATCAGTCCATCTCAACGTAGTGGAACTCCCCGACGATTCGCTGCCCGCCTTCTGGGCGCCGGAGATAGCGATTATCCCCGGCGGACGCATGAATAAAGCAAACTCCCAGCTATTGGCCAACACCGTCGCCCATCAGTGGTGGGGCAGCCAGGTTTCCCCCGCGACGCTCAACGACGCGTGGATCACCAACGGAATGTGCCGCTATGCCGAGCTAATGTATGTCGAAGAGGAGGGCGGCCAGACGGCGCTCGAAAGGGCGGTCGTTAACATATCCGCCAGTGCCCTTGCCTACGACACCATACCTCTCTCAGGCATCGGGCGCGACGACGCCTTCAGTCCTGAGTTCCAGGCCATGACCTTCGATAAGGGCGGCATGGTCTTTCATATGCTGCGCTGGGAGGTGGGTGACGACAGCTTCCACAATATCCTCAAAGCGGTCCTCACCCAGTATGCCGACAAGCCAATCCGAACGGCGGACTTCATCAAGGTGGCCGAATCTACTTCGCAGCAGCAGCTTACTGCCTTCTTCGCACAGTGGATCGACGGAACAGGAGCGCCCGCTTTCAATAACAAGTACACCGTCTACCGGTTGGGCAACAACAAAGGCTTTCGGACCATCGGCGAGATCGGGCAAGACCTCGATCTCTTCAGCATGCCTGTTGAATTGAAGATCGAGACCGACGGTAAGACAGAAATCAAGCGTATCGACGTTGTCGGAACCGACTCTCAGTATGTCGTCGACACCTTCGGACGCCCGCGCCATATTTCCCTCGACCCGAACAACTGGGTGCTCAAGAACACTCCCGATATGCAGGTTCGCATCGCGATCCTTCGCGGTCAGCAGCTCATCGCGCAGGGCGATACGACCGGAGCGATTGCGGAGTACCAGAAGGCGCTCGCCGCCAACCCGAACAGCTCGCTCGCCAGCTACCGCATTGGCGAGGCGCTCTTCAGTATGCGTAACTACCAGGCATCTGCCAATGCATACCGCGACGCCCTGCGCGGCGACGACGACCCAAGATGGACCGAGGTCTGGAGCCATATTCAATTGGGCAAGATCTTCGACGTCACCGGGCAGCGCGACCGCGCGGTCAACGAATACCGCCAGGCCGTTCAGACCAACGACAACACCCAGGGTGCCCTGAACGAAGCCCGGAAGTATCTGCAAATCCCTTACAAGCGCGACGAATCGAGCGAGTAGCAGGGCCGTCTGACGTTTCTCAGTTTGCGCTAAGCTCTCAAGTCCTCGACTCAGCTACTCGTAACGGAGCGCTTCGATAGGGTTGAGGTTCGCGGCTTTCAGCGCAGGCACCATGCCGCTTACCACTCCAACCACGACCAGGATTCCCGTCGCCAGGACCACGATCGCGGGTGAGATCAACAGCTGGATGTCGGCATCGTTGGCATGGGAGGCAACTGCGCTATAAAAGGGAATTCGGCCTACCCCAATCGAAACGGCGTAGGCCAGCGCGATCCCCGCCGCGCCGCCGATGCCGGTGATGACGAGCGCCTCGGCGAGGAACTGAATCAGGATATGTCTCTTACGCGCGCCCAGCGCCTTCTCGATCCCGATCTCCTTGGTTCGCTGCTGCACCGCGACCAGCATGATATTCATGAGCCCGATTCCAGCGATCCCCAGGGTTAACGCTCCGATGAAGAGCAGCATGACTTGGAGCGCGGTGCTGACGATGTGGAACTGGCTCAGCTGCTTTTCCAGGTTGGCCATGTAGATTGCGTTGTGATCGGTCGCGCGAAAGCTATGCGCCGCTGCGAGACTGTTCCTCACTGCCTGCTCGACTGTCTGGTTGTCGCCCTTGTAATTCAGCCATATCCCATCGAGATATTTCGGGTCCTTGATGTCGCCCATGGTGTTGAACGGAATACGAATCTGGCGGTTGACGTCGTCGTCGCCTTCCTGCATCTTCGGCTGCATCACGCCGATGACCGTAAAGCTGATGCCGCTGATTCGAATGTGCTGGCCTATGGGATATTGGCCGCCGAAGAGCTTGGTCTTGGCCTGCGAACCGATCACCGCAACATGCGCGCGTTGCTCGTCGTCCTCTTCGGTATAAAAGCGTCCGTAATCGATGTCCAGCTTCATGATGTCGCTGGCGATGGGACGGTTGCCGATGACCGTCCAGGTGAAGGAGTGCAGGTCGTTCTGCACTGACACGTCCTTATCCAGCTCTGGAGTGATGTTCAGCAATCCGGGAACGGTGCTGCTCAGACGGTCGACATCGTCCTGGGTAAGCCTGACCTGTACGCCTGCCTTCGAGCCGCCCACCTGCTCGCTGGTGCGGCCCGGAAAGACGCCGATCAACTGCGTGCCCCATTGCGCGAAGATCGCCTCAATCGCGCGGCCAAATCCGGCGCCGTACGCAAGTAGGAGGACCACGGTAGCGATGCCCCAAGCCATGCCGACCATGGTGATCGTAGTGCGGCGTCGGTTGTAAACCATCGCCTCGTAGGCCTGCTTTAGAATTTCGATCAGCATCGTTTCCTGCCGCTTTCCTGTTGCTCTCTCGGCGTTATTACTCTCGGCGCAAAGCCTCAACCGGCTCCAGTTCGGCCGCTTTACTGGCTGGATAAAGTCCCGCAAAGATTCCACTCAAACAAAGTGCACCCATCGCCAGCGCCGCCGACCACGGCACCAGCCGGGGCGGATCGAAACCAGGAACGCCGTTTTGGCCGATCGCGGTCTGGATCAGCCACATGAAAAGCGCGGAGCCGCCGATTCCGACCAACCCACTGACTCCGGTTAACATGAGCCCTTCCAGAAAAAACTGCATCAGAATGCTGCGCTTCGTCGCGCCAATGGCCTTGCGCAACCCAATCTCGCGCGTCCGCTCCGATACCGAGACCAGCATGATGTTGACGATGCCCACCGCGCCTAACGCCAGGGTCACGACTCCGACGCCGCCGAGGAAGATGTCCATGGCCGTAAATATCTTTCCAACCAGCCTGTCGCTCTTGATGGTGTCCCACTCTTCGAAAGCGTCAGGGTTATCGGGGCTGAAACCGTGCCGGCTGGCGATGATCTGCCTTGCTGCGGCTTTGGCGGATTCGCTCTCACCGCGCACGAGGGGCTGGTATTGAATCGAGCTCAACGCATTCTGCGGGAGATTGTCGCCTTTGATCGGAAACATCTCGAGCATCGTGGTCAGAGGAATATAGAGTTGCTGGTTCGTCCCATCGTCGTTGCCGCGTCCGGTTTTGGCCGCGACTCCGACCACTTGGAAGCTGGTTCCGTTCAAGAGAACCGACTCGCCGAGCGCTGGCCGTCCTGGAAATAACAGCGCCGCGCTCTTCTGGCCCAGCACCACTACCCGGCTGCGATTTTGCGCATCGCCATCGTTAAGAAAACGCCCTGCGACTAGCGGTAAGGTGCGCACAACAGGGTAATTCGGATCGGTACCGACCACCGATCCGCCGGCGCTTTCATATTGGCTCTGCTGCTTAAGGTCAGTGCGCTTCACCATCGCCATCACCTGGCGGAAATTGCCCGAAGCGCGCATCGCGGCCTCGTCGTCAAGCGTGAGAAAGTAGGGCCGCATGCCGGTGTGCTGGCTGGGAACGGCGGGAATCGTGCCGCCCCACATCATGATGACGTCGTTGCCGATACTCGCCAGCTGACGATGCTGGCCGGAACGAAACCCCTCCCCGACGCTGATCAGCAGCAGCATCGATCCGACGCCCCACGCGATGCCAAACATGGTCAGGAACGAGCGCACCTTGTTGGCCGCGATCGCGCGAAAGACCTGCCCGAAAGTGTCGCCGATGTTTTGCATGCCGCCAGATGGTAATTACGAGAAGACGCGCAGGGAAGTTCCGGCCACTCGTTTAGACGAGGGTGGGCTCAGAATAGTGTTCCAGCGGCAACGCTCGATTCGGAGGGATCGAGTTGCAATTCCGTGAAAAAGCCCAGGGCTTTCCAGAATCTCTCGACGCCGTCCAGCACGTCCGCGGAAGTCTGTGTTGTCGCGACCAGAATGACCGTCCCACCCGATGGCAACTCCGGCGATGGAAGCCGCACCGCCACGCAACGGTCGGCGCGATAGGTGCAGGAAGCCAGATCGGCAATGCTCAATGCCGTGGTGGGCGTAACGAAAATCGCCAACGGGGGCGCCATGCGATCGAGCAGGCTGAAAATCTCCAGCTTCGATTCGAGTTCGTCCGGAACACAATCCACGATTAGATCGACCCTGCGTACGGCGTCTTCAACGCTGGCGGCAAACCGCAATTGGCGAACCCCAGCCTGCCTGGCGGCATCTCTAGCCGCGCTTTCGTCCAGATATTCGGAGGCTTTTCTCAGATTCGAAGGCAGGACATCTTCAAGCACGGTATTAAAGCCCGCGTCAGAGACGAGCCCGGCAAGTCGGCGCCCCAGAGGACCAGCCCCAATTACGGCCACAGTTTGGATTTTCATCGGCCGTCAGCCCCGCAGCCTACTTGACGCTGAGCGCCTCCAACACGGTATCTGCGTTGGGCGAGGAATTCTTCAGGTAGTCGCTGAGGCGTTTGCGTTCATCGACCGTCAGAGTCGGCGCCAGGGCCAGCACCCGGCGGAGCGTCGTGGCAACATCATCGACATAATTCATCAAGCGAATCGCCTCGCCAGAAAGCGGAGTTGCGGGCGGCGGTGCAGCAGGAACGGTGTTCGACATGAAGCCTCTCTTCTTTCTTTATTCTTGTGTCCTTATTTTCAGCCCTGCGCCCGGTTTCGTAAAGGCGCGCCCATCGTCCTGAATTGAACGCCTTACTTTTCCGGCTCTGTATATCCGTCCCGCTCGGTCATCTCCATCAATGCCGCCATAGCAGAGGCTAATTCCGGCTTCAGCGCGCCTTCCTCGTAACGCCAGGCCCAGTTGTTTTCCGGTTGTGAGGGGGTGTTCATGCGGCCTTCCGACCCAATTTCGAGAATGTCCTGGAGTGGAAACAGGCAGATATCGGCGACCGATGTAGCAGCGGCTCGAATCAACGGCCAGACAACTCCATCTGCACCGGGATCGATATAGGTCTTCACGCCGGCCTTCTCTTGTGCATTCGCGCCATGCTCCCACCACCCCCGAGTGGTGTCGTTGTCATGGGTTCCGGTGTAAACGACGGTGTTCGATTCATATTTATGGGGCAAGTAATTGTGCGAGGCACGATCGCCGAAGCCGAACTGCAGAATACGCATTCCTGGCATCCCAAATTGTTCCCGGAGCGTGTCAACCTCTTTGGTAATCAGACCGAGATCTTCAGCAATGAAGGGTAACTCGCCCAAAACCTCGTGAAACCGCGAAAAGAGGGCCGCACCCGGTGCTTTGACCCACTCTCCTGAAATCGCCGTCTCTTCCTCCGCGGGAATCGACCAATACGCCTCAAAGCCGCGAAAATGGTCCAGCCGGATGACGTCATAAAGCTCGCGAGCGCGTTGGATGCGTGCTAACCACCAGCCAAATCCCTCCCCTTCCAGCTTTTCCCAGCGATAGAGCGGATTGCCCCAACGCTGTCCGGTCGCGCTGAAATAGTCGGGTGGAACACCAGAGACGCGCACCGGCGCGAGATTCTCGTCCAGCTGAAAGTCTTCGGTGTGTGTCCAGACGTCGGAGCTGTCATAGCTGACGAAGATGGCGACGTCGCCGATGAAGCGAATGCCGCGATGCAGGCAATACGCGCGCAGTTCGCGCCATTGCTCGTCGAAGGCAAACTGGATCGCCTGCTCGATGGCCAGCGCCTCACCCTCCTCTTCGGCAATCTTCGTCATCGCTTCAGGCTCACGGCAGGCAATCTCTTTCGGCCAAGCCGCCCAGGCGCCGGTCTTGTATTTTTTCCGCAACACGCTATAGAAGGCCCAATCGTTGAGCCAGTATGCGTTCTTGCGGCAAAACTCTTCAAAGCGCGACCACCGCTCGGCCCCGTAGTCACCAGAACCATGAGAGTTCAGAAAGCACCGGGCCGCCTCATGCAAGAGCGGAATCTTGGCATCGATGACCTGGTCAAATTGCACCTTCCCGCGGTTGCCGGGCAGATTCAAGAGACGATCTGGGGAAATCCAACCCCACTCCGCAAGCCGCTCGAGGCTGATCAGCAGCGGGTTTCCCGCAAAGGCCGATAGTGCGGCGTACGGAGAGTTGCCGTAGCCCGTCGGGCTCAGCGGCAGGACCTGCCAGTATTTCTGCTTGCCCAATGCGAGAAAATCGGCGAATTCGTACGCTGCCTGGCCAAGATCGCCGATGCCGCAATTTGAAGGCAGAGAAGTGATGTGCAGCAATACTCCAGAGGCACGATCAAAAGGCATGGGTCACTCTTTCGCTAAGGCAGAAAAAAGCGGCCCGCGCTTAAGGAGATTCCTGGGCGCTGGCCGCTGGTTGCTTTCATGCGTGCACGATGTTAACTCTGCGCACGCTGACGGTGCTAGCTGGGGCCTCCCAGACCGGTGGGCGTCTGGGCCTTCGCATTCATATGAATGCGCCCCTGTTTCTGATACTGGTCGACCAGATTGGTCACAAAGACCTCGAACATCTCATCCCGGCGCTGGCTGAGCAGCGTATCCCGGGTCTCATCGAAGTTCTTGGCGATATCATCGGCGGTGGGCTGTTCTTTATCCAGAAGCTTGGCGACGATTCCGGTACGAGCGGTATCGATCGGGCTGCTCACCTGGCCGATGCCGAGGTCGAATAACCCCGGAGCAACCGAGGCCAATTGCCCGATATCGGGCACCTGCCCGGTACGTCCAACCAGATCGCTGGTCTTCACCGAAATCCCCATCTCTTTCGCAGCCTTGGCAAGATCGTTGCCGTCAGCCTTGGCTTTTTCAGAGAGCTCACTGGTCTTGTGCGAGAGCAACTGCGGCAACTGCTCTTGCCGGTAGTCGGTCAACAGGGTTGACTTGAACTCGTCAAAGTTGGGCGCATGCGCCGCCTTCACATCGTCGACTTGATAGACCGCGAAACCTTCCCCGGTCGAAGCAATTTGCGGCGCGGCGCCGGGCTTGCTGGCAAATGCACCGGAGAGAAGCTTCGAGCCGTCTGCCAATCCAGGGATGATTGCCCCCTCCTGCAGATAGTCGGTGGTCACGACTTGCAAATGGTGAGCTTCCCCAGTTTTGGCGATGCCGTTCTTCTGAACTTCCTTGGAGAGTTGCTGGGCATAAGCCTGACCTTGATCCGTCTCCTTCTGGCGAGTCAGCAATGCAAGAATTGTGGGCTTGACCTCATCCAGCGGGCGGGTGTGCGCGGTCTGCTTCTCTTCCACCTGCAGGATGTGGTATCCAAACTTCGTCTTGATCAGGCCCGACGTCTGCCCCACAGGAAGCGAAAACGCCGCCTGGTCAAATTCCGGAACCGTCGCGCCGCGCTTCAGGAATCCCAACTCGCCGCCCTGGTCCTTGCTACCGGGATCGTCGGAGTTGGCCTTGGCCAGCTCGGCGAAGTTGCCGCCAGCCTTAATCTGTTTCAGGATATTCTCCGCCTTGGCCTTGGCAGCAGCGTCGGCCTGAGGGGAGGCACCCGGATCGACCTTGATCAAAATGTGCCGGACCTTGACCTGCTCATCCACCTTGTAGTCGTTCAAATGCTGGGTGTAATACTGCTGGATCTCGGCTTCGATGACCTGGGGCGTTCCGCCCGGCTCCTGGCCATCGCTGAAAGCCAGATAGCTGATCTTGCGCGACTCGGGAATCGCCTTCGCGTACTTTGCAGCGTTGGTCTTGAAGAAGCCCTGAAGATCGGCGTCGGTGGGGTTGATCTCCTTTTCAAGATCGGAAGAATTGATCACCGCATAGTCGAACTTGATCTTCGTCCCCTGGTCGACGTAGTAGCTGCGCACCTCGGCGTCGGAGACGGTAATGCCCCCGGTGACCATCGCCTTGAGGCGGTTCTCTTCGATCTCTTTCTTCACTTCCGTCTCGAACTTCTGCGTCGAGATATTGAACTGTTGCGAGATCAGGTTGCGATACTGGTCGTCGCCGATGTAGACGCCTTTAGGAAACAGCACCTGCCCGTACATGCCGGTATGCAGAAACTGGCGAAGTCCCTCGTCAGTGACTTGCAGGCCAAGCCGGTTGGCTTCCTGAAGAACAACTGCCTGCTGCACCATGCTCTGGCCCACGCGCTGCATCATGTAGGGCAGCACGAAGTCAGGAAGACGCTGGCGCTGCAGCATCTGCGCCGCGATCTGCTGGACATCGGTGGTGGAAATCTCAGTGGACTTGCCAAAGTACTTGCCCAATATCCCGCCCGGGCGAACTGTCGCGTAAGTATCGGCAGCGGCAGCGGCATCGTTGAAGATCCCCGGAACCAGGGTGATGACCATGGTGATGCAGGCAACAGAAATGATTATCCAAAAAATGCTCTTAACGAGCCGGTTGTCTTTTTGCAGAAAACGGATCATGAAGGGAATACGACCTTTGCTGGGCGTGATGGCACGCGGGTTGGCCCTGTCTTGCGACCACAGGCTGCTTACCCTAAAAGTATAAAGCAGTTGAAGCTCCCGCGCCGCCTGTCGCCCAATGCCGAAGCTTAGACCAGCGTGATCAGCGTGATTTCCGGCGGACAGCGGAAGCGGAACGGCACCCCGACGGTGCCAATACCGCGCGTCACGTAAAGCTGCAGGCCTCCGAACCGAAAATGCCCTTCGATATATTTCCTTCCCAGCGGCGGCAGATTCATGGGGGGCACGAAAGGAATCCTGACCTGGCCGCCATGGGTGTGGCCGGAAAGCATAAGATCGACACCCGAGCCGACCACTTTATCCACGTAGTCCGGTTCGTGGGCCATCAGGATCAACGGCTCCCTGCTGGCTATGCGGCCCCGCGGAAGCGCCGCGTCCAGGTCGGCGTCCGTCCCCACGAGTGCATCGGCGACGCCGGCCAGCCAGAGACGCGCACCGTCCTTCTCAATCGGTATTGCGTCGTTGTGAAGCACCGGAATGTTTCGCGACGCCAACGCATCGGTGACCTCGATACGGCTGACCATCACATCGTGGTTGCCCATCGATGCGAATTTATTTGGGCACTCCAGCCGCGTGAGCAAATCAGCGCAATGATAGGCAAAGTCAACCGAGACCCTCTTGGCCATGGGGCCCGCGCTTATAAAATCGCCGGTCAACGCGATCATGTCCGGGCGAAGAGCGTTTACCCTCTCAACCACCGAGCGAATGAAAGTAGGCTCTGAATATTCGCCATAGTGGAAGTCGGCCATATGCGCGATGCGAAAGCCGCGAAAGGCCTCAGGCAGGTTGCCAAGCCGGATCTCGACTTGATGAACGTCGATCCAATGGCGCTCTACCTCGCCTGCATAGAGCGCAAGCCCCCCAGCCGCGAAGACTCCCGCCTTGAGGAAGGAGCGGCGGGTGACTTTTCCAGTGAAACGCTGGGTCATCGGTTGGTCATTTTTCGTCAGTGTCAATGGGGGTAGTTTATCCGATTCAATGCGATCGCCCGCTGCTCTGACATCAAGATGATCTTGTCTGTGCCAGGGTTCGGCAGGAGATTCGGAATGCTTGCCCATATTTATTTCAAATTGTTTAGAATGCGAGGATGCTGGTGGGCTCATTTAGGCATCTCACCACAGAAAGAGGTTACGTATGAGCACCGAAAATGATGTTGCCCCAACCGGAACTGGACAAGAAGGTGCAGGAACTCCTGCTGGCGTGAACGTGGATGTTCCGATCCATGAGGAAGGGAAACCCGTTGACAAGCTGGATGAGATCGCGAATCGTGCGGCACACAAGGGTATAGATCGCCTGCATCGTGGCGATGCCACCATTTTCACCAAGTAACAGTCTACTAAGGTCCCTTGGGACATCCCGGAGACACAACACCCGACGATGAGTATTCGTCGGGTGTTGCATTTGGTGGGGTGCTGTTTTCCAGTCGTGCCGCGAGCTGACCCTCCCTCCTTTGGGTTGGCGGATTTTCTCCCCCCGTCAACCAACTCGGTGCATCCTTGCGCTACCAGCAGACTTGGGCAATACTTCTGGTGATGCGATTTTCCTCCGCCATTCCGGCCAGACATAGCACAGCCCGCTGTTGTATGCGGTCGCCGCGGGCGCCTCGGAACAATCGCTGGCAAATTTAGAAAAAGCCAGTCACGGTTCCAGGGCCCGCGGCGACCTTCACCCGCGGGCCTCTCCGTTTTCGACCCTATTCCAATTTTCACGATTCTCGAGGAGCAGACTTTATGTCCGACGACGTTACGACAAAACCTCATCTGGCTACCGTGGCGGTCCATGGCGGGCAGGCGCCCGATCCGACGACCGGTTCGCGGGCGGTGCCGATTTATCAAACGACCTCGTATGTCTTTCAGGACGCCGATCATGCGGCGCGGCTCTTCGGCCTGCAGGAGTTCGGCAACATCTATACCCGAATCATGAACCCCACCACCGACGTCTTCGAGAAACGGATTGCCGCCCTCGAAGGCGGAGTGGCTGCGCTCGCAACTGCGAGCGGCCAGGCTGCGGAGACACTGGCCATCACGAATATCGCCAACTTCGGTGAAGAGATCATCTCCACGACGTCGCTTTACGGCGGCACCTATAACCTCTTTCACTACACCCTGCCGAAATACGGCATCACGGTTCGTTTCGCCGATGCTGACGACTTCGATGGGATTCGCGCGGCGATCAACGACAAGACTCGCGCCATCTACACCGAGACCCTCGGCAATCCGAAGCTGGACATCGCCGATGTCGAGACCCTGGCCGCAATCGCTCACGAGCACGGCCTGCCACTGATCATCGACAACACCAGCGCCTCGCCGGCGCTGGCGCGGCCCATCGAATGGGGCGCCGACATTGTCGTCGAGTCCGCAACCAAGTACATCGGCGGACACGGCACCTCCATCGGCGGCGTGATCATCGACGCGGGCAAGTTCGACTGGAAGGCCTCCGGACGCTTCCGCGACTTTACCGAGCCTGACCCCTCCTATCACGGTCTCTCCTACACCGCCGCATTTGGCCCCTTGGCTTTCATCCTGAAAGCGCGCGTGCAGGGTTTGCGCGATGTCGGCGCTGCGCTCTCGCCGTTCAACGCATTCTTGTTCCTGCAAGGAATCGAGACTTTGCATCTGCGCATGGAGCGTCATTCCCACAACGCATTGGCAGTCGCCAAGTACCTTGAGGAGCATCCCGGCGTCGAGTGGGTCAATTATCCTGGCCTCGCGTCGAGCAAGTACTACCAGCGCGCAAAGAAGTACTTCCCCGATGGACAAAGCGGCTTGGTCACCTTCGGCATTAAGGGTGGATATGAAGCAGGAAAGAAGCTGATCAACTCGCTCAAACTCTTCTCTCTGCTCGCGAACATCGGCGACGCCAAATCGCTCGTCATCCATCCCGCCTCAACCACCCACCAGCAGCTGAGCAGCGACGAGCAGCTCAGCACCGGAGTCAGTCCTGAGTTGGTTCGCCTCTCGGTAGGAATTGAGGATCTGCGCGACATCATCGCCGATCTCGACCAGGCCATCGCTGTAGCGAATGGTCATTCCGCTCTCAAGCCGGAGGCGTTGGCGGCACGATGACCCTTGCCGCATTACCCGCTGCGCTCAGGCCTGCCCCTAAACCGACCTTCGAGGGAGACTTCGCCCTGCCCGGCGAATTCCCTCTCGAGGCGGGCGGCATGCTGCGCGGGGCGAAGCTCCATTATGCGGTTTACGGAAACATCAACGCTGCGCGGGACAACGTCGCGCTCGCCTGCCATGCATTGTCCGGTTCGGCGCAAGTGGCGGAGTGGTGGCCGGCCATCTTTTCGGCCGAGGGATTAATCGACCCGGAGAAGGACGCAGTGCTCGGCATCAATATTCTCGGCTCCTGCTACGGATCGACCGGGCCGTCCTCCATCGACCCAGACACCGATGAGCCATATGGCGCGGCTTTCCCCCTGGTTTGTGTTCGCGATATCGTCCGGGCGCAGGCGCTGCTGCTGGATTCACTCGGGTATATCGCGGCTAAAGCTGGCCATCGGCGCATCGATTGGCGGCATGCAGGTACTGCAGTGGGCGATCCAGTTCCCTGCCCGCGTGGCCCACGCCATCGTCATCGCGGCGTGTCCGCTGGGCGCGATGGGGCTGGCGCTCAACCATCTGCAGCGCCAGGCGATCATGCTTGATCCGGATTGGACCGACGGCGACTATACCACTGAGCACACACCCGGTCGCGGCCTCGCCCTCGCCCGCGCTCTCGGAGTAATGAGCTACAAGTCGGATGACCTCTTCGCGGAGCGCTATGGACGAAGACCCGATCGAAGCGGCGAAGACCCCTGGAAAGACGAAGGGCTGCCCGGCGGCCGTTTCGACGTCTCCGGCTACCTGGACCACCAGGGTGAGAAGTTCAACTCCCGCTTCGACGCGAATTCCTACCTGGCGATCACTCGAATGATGGACCTCTTCGACCCCACCCGCGCATACAGCTCACCTGCTGAGGCGTGGGGCCGCATCCAGGCCAGACTGACGATGGTCGGGATATCTTCAGACTGGCTCTTCACAGCCGCAGAGGTTGGGGCTCTTGCGACTGAAATCAAGGCCGCCGGCGTCCAGTGTGAATATCGCGAGCTGACTTCAAACCATGGTCACGATTCCTTTCTGGCCGAACCCCAGCACCTTCTCGATATCCTTACCTCCTGACTTCGCCTTCGGTCGCCGCTATCCTCCATACTTAAGGCTGCATTCTAAAAAGTCCGACCATTGAAGGACGTGTTCCATGACTGTTGCACAAAGTTGGAACGCCGCGCAGTATGCGCAACAGGGCAGGTTTGTTGCCGACCTTGCCGGCGGAGTTTTCCAATTGCTCGCGCCACACTCAGGGGAACGCATTCTCGACCTTGGCTGCGGAGACGGTGCATTGACCGCCAAAATTGCCGCGAGCGGCGCGCAGGTGCTTGGCATCGACGCATCGGCATCCATGATTGAGGCCGCACAGTCCCTTGGCCTCGATGCACGTGTGGTGAACGCAGAAGAATTGCCATTCGAAGCCGAGTTCGACGCCGTCTTCTCAAACGCCGCGCTGCACTGGGTCCGCAACCAGGAGGCGATGCTTGAGGGAGCGTACCGGGCTCTCAAGCCGGGCGGCCGCTTCGTCGCCGAGATGGGCGGCCACGGCAACATAGCGGCGATCCGCGTGGCGCTGGCCGGAGTGCTCCGTCAGTGGGGCCTCGATGCTTACGTCATGGACAACAACTTCTTTCCGAGCGACACGCAATATCGTGCCAGCCTGGAGTCGGCAGGTTTTATCGTGGAGGAAATCGCTCTGATTCCCCGCCCGACGAAGCTACCCGAATCGGGCATGCGAGGATGGCTCGAGACCTTTCGCCGCGGCCTGCTCGAACAACTTCCTGCAGAACGCCGCGAGCAGGCTATCGAAGAGACCGTTGCACTCCTGAAGCCCGCGCTGTACACCGAAGAGGGTGGCTGGATGGCTGACTATGTGCGGCTAAGATTTCATGCTCGAAAAACTTCCTGAAGAACCGTTTGGTATTAGCATCGAAGCAGAAAGGCGCTGCCCATGCGACTGATCATTGCATTCTTCCTTCCCTGGCTGACCTTCTTCACCATCGGACGGCCCTTCGCCGGCATCATTTGCCTCTTCTTGCAGGTCACCCTGATTGGCTGGCTCCCCGCAGCTATTTGGGCGGTTTACGCTTTGAGCCAGTACAACACCGACCAGAAGATTCGCCGGGCGATCGGGTCACGGTGAGCACCCGTCTACATATTCATTTTCTTGAAGATCGACTCGGGAACGTTCCTGATGAGGAACATGATCGGCCGCCAAATCTTGGGAAGATAGACGACATCTTTCCGGGAGGAAACAGCCTTGAGAATGCCTTCCGCGATCTGGCTGGGATGGGCGAAGAGCGCATTCTGCTTGAGGTGCGCGGTCATCGGCGTCGAGACGAATCCCGGGCGAATCGTCAATACGTGAACTCCTGATCGATCGACCCGGTTGCGCAGGCCGTCTAGAAAGATATTCAGCGCTCCCTTGGATGCGCCGTAGACATAATTGCTCTTCCTCCCACGGTCCCCGGCGACGGAAGAAATTACCGCCAGCACGCCACTTTTTCGCGTCTCAAAATAATTGCCCAGCCAGGTCGAGAGCGAAACGGCCGAGAGGAAATTCGTCACCAGGATCGCCTCGGCAACGGCGTAATCCGTCTGCGCCTGCTCCTGGTCGCCGAGGACTCCATGCGCGATGAGCGCAAGATCGATCTGGCCAAGTTTCTCGACCGCCGAAGCCAGCATTTGCGGGTGCGCGGCGGTGTCGTCAAGGTCCATCACTTTAAAGGACACCGCCGCCGCACCACGCGTTTCCAGATCGCCGGCGACTGCTTCGAGCTTGGCCTCCGATCGGGCGACGAGATAGAAGCTCGCGCCTCCACCTGCCAACTTGCGGGCAAGCGCGACAGCCATCGCTGAAGTGGCTCCCAGCAGCAAAATCTTGCTCGGCGGCGCCGTCCTCGGGTTAGACATTCGCCGACACCCTCTCCCAAAACGCCGAACTGAAGCGCGGATCAATATAGCGCGCGAATTCGCGCCACTGGGGATAGGCAGATTGATACTGTTCGGCGGTCATGCGGGCGTCCTTGGCGGAATACATGCGTCCGCCATGTTCGAGGGTGATCTGGCCTAAGCGGTCGACCAGGTCAAAGCTGACCTCGGGCCGGATTGGGAAGTCGAGCGCCAGCATCACGCCCGGTTGCGGGAAAGACATCATGCCCCGCGACGGAATATCTCCGAAGAACTTGATAACGGCGAGAAACGAGGCCAGTCCGGAGCGAGTGATCGCCTTCAGGATTTCGACCATGCCCTCGCGGCCGTTGGCGTGCGGCAGCACATTCTGGAACTGCAAGAGCCCATTTTTGCCATACATCCGGTTCCAGTGAAGCACGGAATCCAGCGGATAGAAAAACGGCTCGTAGTCCACCTGCGTCGCCTTCACCTTCGCAAACTGTTTGTTGTAGTAGGCGGTGTTGAATGCAGACATGGTCACTTGATTGAGGGCGAAGGCGGGCAGGTCGATGGGAAATGTGAGCCACGGTTCGGAGCTCTTTTTCAGAGCGCCCGGCTCTGTTGCATGGTCTCCCTGCATGAAGATGCCGCGTGCGAAATTCTTGCCGCTGGCGACACAATCAATCCAGGCCACGGTGTATTCCGCGGTGGCGTTCTGCGCGAGCGTGAAAAATTCGTCGATGCCGACAAACTTCTCGCCGCGATAATCGATCCGACGCGAGACGATGGGACGCAGACGGACCTCCGCCCAACTGATGAGTCCGGTTAATCCCATGCCACCAATCGTCGCGGCATACCAATCCGGATTCACCGTCTGGCTGCACAGGACTCGGTTGCCGTCCGAACGAACCAGCTCGAACTGCGGAACATGATGCCCGAACGTCCCCGCAACGTGATGATTCTTTCCGTGGATGTCATTAGCAATCGCGCCGCCCACCGTCACATACTTGGTGCCCGGGGTCACCGGAAGAAAAAAGCCTCGTGGCACGGCAAAGTCGAGGATCTCAGCCAGAGTAACCCCCGCCTCGCAGCGCAGCACTCCCGTTCCTGCATCGAAGTGCAGCAGCTTATCCATGCCTCGCGTCGGAAGAAGGGTGCCATGATCGAGCAGGCAGACATCCCCATAGCTGCGACCCGCGCCGACCGGCAACATCTTCGTGGCTGGGAGCTCACGAGGCGGAAAATCGGTCGTCCAGTAGAGCGGCATGAGGTCGGAATTTAGCGTAGGATAGCGTCCCCAGGACTCGAAGCTGGGCCGGGATTTTGCCATGGTTAACTCTGGGGTTCCTTCTGTTAGTTTTCACGCAAGACGCAGGGCGCCCCTCGGATCGTGCGCGTCTTGTACTGCGCTTCTAGCGCGGCTCTTAGACATCATACGGACATCATACGGCGAGGAGCACGATGACCATCACGCACAACCCGATGACGAGGCTCATGCGGTCTGTCAGCGCGAAGAGGACCGGGTCTTCATCCAGTTCGCCGCGCCCCGCCAGCAGCCATACCCGGCTCAGCCAGAGAATCATAAAAGGAGTGATCAACCACATCCTCGACGGATGGCTGTAAAGTACGGCAACGTCGTTTCCGCTGATGTATAGCGAAAAGACTACGACCGAGGCGTAAGCGCTGGCCGTCCCGAAGCTCCGCAATTGTTCGAGATCTACCAGCAAGTATCCGCGCGCGCTAGAGGGTGTGTGCCCACGCGCCCGCACGTTCTGCAGTTCGCTGAAACGTTTGACCATGGCCAGGCTCAGGAAGAGGAAGATCGAAAATCCCCCCAGCCAAGGCGAGATCGCCACCTGCACCGCAGCGCCCCCGGCCAGAAGCCGGACGGCGTAAAGTCCGGAGAGCAGAATCACGTCAACCAGGGCAACTCGTTTGAGATACAACGAATAGCTTAAGTTCGCAGCCAAATAGATCAGAAGCAGAGACAGGAACTCGGCCGGCAGGAACCAGGCTCCAACGAGAGCGATCGCAAGGAAAGCGGCGGCAAGAGCTACCCCGGTCGTTGCCGCCAGGTCCCCTGATGCGAATGGCCGAAATCGCTTCTTGGGATGCCGGCGGTCGGCCTCGATATCGAGCAAGTCGTTCACAATATAGGTCGACGAGGCGGTCAGGCTGAAGCACACAAACGCCAGGACAACCTGAATCGCCGGCTGGAGTCGAAGACTATGGGACAGTAGTAGCGGCACGAAGAGAAGTACGTTCTTCGCCCATTGGTGAGGCCGCACCGCTCTCGCAATCGCCCAAACCAGCGGCCTGCGGTCCTCAAAGGCGCGAGATACAGCAATGTTTCCCGCCTTGAGGCGAGCTCGAAGTGCGAGATCGGGATTGGCAACCATGGGTTCGATGGCGCCGGCCAGCAGCGGCATATCCGGCCGAGCGTTTCCGACATAGTCAAAGCCGTCTTGGAAGCGCTCCTGCAGGCTGGCGAGCTTATGATGCCCGGTTAGATTGGTTCGGCCATCCGAGGCCAGGACGCCCTCAAAAATACCCAGATATGCGGCGATGCGGGAGGCAATGCTGTCATCGGCGCCCGTCGCAAGGTAGAGTCTTCGCCCCTCCGCGTTCTGTTCCTGGAGATACGTGAGTAGCGGACGATTGTAGGGCAGGTTGGCCACGTCAAGTGAGGCGAAGGACGTGACCCTGGCTTTGAATGAGGCTTTGCCGCGCAGCATCCAGAAAGGGGTCCGAAGCGCAACCAGGGGGTGCGTCCGCGCGAGCAGAAGCAAAGAGTCGATCAGGGTATCGCTCTTCACCAGGGTCCCGTCCAGATCTACGCACAGAGGGCGCCGCGTCGCGGTCTGCTCAGACGGGTTGGCGTAGGATGTACTGTTCATTGCAGCTCCCGCTCTCAAGTACTCGCCTTACAGCGAAGTGGCAAAGGAGACTGTGTCGCGCCCCCAAGTTTCTCCGGCACATGGACACGATCTCTCGATGCGCGCCTGATGAAGATTTCCTCTGCGCGATCGCGATGTCCTTGTATTATCCTCGCAAAGTTGGACGGCCGTGAGCAATTAATATCATGCGAATCGATTCCCACCAGCACTTTTGGAACTATCGTCCTCAGGAGCATGTCTGGATCTCCGACGAGATGTCGGTCCTGAAGCGAGACTTCCTGCCGCCGGATTTGCTGCCTTTGCTGCGAGCCAACAAGTTCGACGGCTCCATCGCCGTGCAGGCGCGGCAGAGTCTTGAAGAGACATTCTGGCTGCTCGAGCTTGCGCAGCAATATCCCTTCATTCATGCTGTTGTCGGTTGGGTTGACCTGCGTTCGGCGGATCTCTCAAGCCAGTTAGAGCGTCTTGTCCGGCATCCGAAGCTCGCCGGCGTTCGTCACGTCATCCAGGACGAAGCCAACGATGAATTCATGTTGGGCGCGGAGTTCAGGCGCGGCCTCGCACGACTGCACGACTTCAATCTCACCTACGATCTGCTCCTCTACCCCAAACATCTCCCTGTCGCCGTTAAGCTCGTCGAAGCCTTCCCCGATCAACCCTTTGTGCTCGACCATATTGCCAAACCAAGAATCGCGGATGGTTTGCTGTTCCCGTGGAGCGAACAGATCAAGACGCTGGGGTCGTTCCCAAATGTTCACTGCAAACTCTCGGGGATGCTGACTGAAGCCAGGTGGGGGCAATGGCAGGCGGATGATTTTCGCCCCTACCTCGATGTAGCTTTCGAAGCTTTCGGGCTTGATCGGCTCATGATAGGTTCCGATTGGCCGGTATGCCTGCTCTCCGGAGAGTACGGCCAATCCATGGGCATCGTGATGGATTACCTCCGCCATCTCTCCGCCGAAGAAGAAGCCGCAGTCCTCGGTGAAAACTGTTCACGCTTTTATTCCATTGAGCAGCGGGCTTGATCGTCCTGTTACTCAACGGAGAGCGCTCAACCCAAAGACTCCTCTGGTGTTCGAGCTTCCCCTCGCGTCCTGCCGCCGTCGCATTAGACGAAGCCGAGGTTGGTGGTGGAGAAGTTCCCCAGGGTCGGAAAGATGGTGTTGAGGCTGGCAGCAGGGACGCCGAACCAGGATGCAAGGGTGGCTGCGTACTGCGAGCTGGCGGTGGTCGGCAGCCAGCGTCCGTTCACCCCCGAGTCGTTGGGACCACCGAGAGCCAGGGTTGGATACGTGCCGTAAATCTGGCCGCCGTTGAGCGCTCCGCCCATCACCATGAGATGGCCGCCCCAACCGTGGTCGCTGCCGGTGTTGGAATTGGGTTGCATCGCCCGGCTGAAGTCCGACATGGTGAAGGTGGTGATCTGATTGGCCAGTCCGAGCGCCTGGGTCGCCTGGTAGAAGGAGCCGATCGCCCCATCGAACTGCGAGAGCAGGCCGCTCTGCGTACCGAGTTGCTCCGCATGGGTGTCGAAGTTGCCCAGCCCGGCGAAGAAGATCTGCCGGCCCACCCCCAGCGCCTGCCGCACCTGGATGATCTGCGCAATCTGCTGCAACTGCGCCGCCAGCGAATTGTTGGCCGGAAAAATGGTAGCCAGTGGAGCTACCGACTGCACCGCGTTGGCCAGCACGCTCATGTATTGATACGCATTTGTGGTGATGGCATTGTCGGCCTGCACCAGCGATAAGGTGCTCTGGAAGGTCACCATCTGCTGCGCGGTCTCAAGCCGACCCGTGCAGGCGGCGCCCTCCGAACACCTGCCCCCGCCCAAGTTGCCCGGATCGACCGCCACCGGCGAGGTCACCGCCCCGTTGCAGAACAGCGTGTCCCCGTAGACGGAAGTGATCATCGGAATCGGCGCCCCGGGATTGTAGCTGGCCGACATCGAGTCGGCGATGCGTCCGGCCCAGCCCGTCCCGGCCCCCGCATTCTGGCTCGCATTCTGCCATTCCAGCTGCTGGTCGGGGTGGGAGAAGAGGTTGGACGGCGTCGGCATCCCGCCGGCCTGATACTGCGCCGGAGTCAGCGGCTGAACCAGCGTTCCCACGTTGGTCACAAACGCCAGATTGCCGTTATTAAACAGCGCCTGGGTATTGGGCAAGCTGGGATGCAACCCATAGTTGCCGTTCGCGCCCGCAGCCAAGGGCAACAGGCTTCCCGCAGACAGCGCCAGCGGGCCCCGCACGTTGGCGTACGCGGTGTACCCGTTGCTCCCGTTCGCCGAAGTGTCGAACGGAACCAGGGTGTTGTTCGAGTCGTTGCCCCCGTAGAGAAAAATGCAGACCAGCGCCTTGTAACCAGGCGACGACTGCGCCAGCCCGTTCAGCATCCCAAACGGGCGAAGACCCGCTGCGTTGCCCCCTGCCGCCAAAGACGCATACCGAATAAAACTCCGTCTATTGATGCTCATTCGTCTTCCCCTTGCTGGTTTAATGGCCGGCGGTCATTTGTTTGCCGCGGCTCCGTGACGATCGCTTTGTCTTGATGAATCGTTGCGTCGTCTCGACCTCTTTTTACTGAAGTATCTTGTATTCGGGTGAAGTGATCACAAGATAGGTTGCAACCCTGACGCGTTGAGCCAGATTGGAGATGCTTTTTACCTCGGAGACAATTGCATTGACGTTCGGAGTGCTCATTCGGGAATGGCAAAAGAGAACATTGAGAGCCTGAACCAAATTCGCGGCACTCCCGGCAACGAGGCCGAGTGGACTGGTCGCGCTCAAGTCGACATTGAACCCCGCGATATTGTTGTTCACCAACATGTCGGCTTGGGTGAGTCGGACGGTGACACTCGCGGTGTTCTCCAGCCCGAACTCCGGCGCGTTCAGCGTCGTGTCCGGTATGACGTAGCTGGGCGGAAAGAAATTGAAGACCGCCGGCGATTGGTAAGGCCACTCGCCGAGCGCTCCCGAATAGTTCGACAAGTATTGATAAAAGTTGTTGGGATCGACGTTCACATAGCCTAGACCGCGCATGGCGCCAGTTAGCCACAGAATCGGCTCCCGCAGGTGACCGTCACTCGCCAGGGCAGAGGTGTCGCCGGCGCGCGCCTCGGGATCAGTGAAGATGGCGGTCAGCACCGCCTGCATGTCGCCACGAACGTTGTTGCCGTCGTTGATAAATACCGCAGACACCCTGGAAATATAAGCCGGGCTGGGGTCGCTCTTGACCAGGTGCTGGATTAGTTGCCGACAGACAAACGGCGGCAGGTTGGGATGCTCGAAGATGTTGGTCAGCGCCCCGGCCAGGTCATCCTCCGCCGTCTGGCCCGAATGCAACGTGGTCCCGTTCAGCAGCGTCTTGGGATTCTCATCGTGCCACATCTCGACCGCAACCATGGGATGGTAGTAATTGGGAACTCCGATGAAACTGCTCGGCGTGGAACCGTCCGGATTGGCATAAGTCCAGCCTGTATACGCACGGGCGAATGCCTGCACCTGCGCCTCGGTGTAGGCCGGGATGGGATTCCCGTTTCCATCCAGTTGCAGGCTGCCGTCCTGGTTGATCAGATCGAGGCCGAGATTGAACAGCTGCATGTTTTCACGGGCATAGTTCTCGTCCGCGATCAACGTTCCGGTTGGCTTGTAACTTCCAACCATATCCAGATAAATGCCCATCGCCGGCGACAGGGTCACGTCGTTCATGATCGTGTACCAGTTGCTGAAGGCATCGGCTGCCAGCAGGTTGTGATAGTAGGTAAGCCCCTGTCCGGCTACCGAGTCGCTGGAAACGACAAACATCTCACTCAACGCGAAAGCGACTCGTTGCCGCAACTGGTCGTTGCCGGTCAGCACGGCATTCCACCAGGAGGATTCGAAACACATTGCGGCGTCGCCGCAATAACTCGGCAGCGTTGTTGGGATAGCCGGAAGGACGGTCTGCGGCGTGTTAAATTGCTGCGCCAACCAGGCGGTAACTCCATACCCCGAGACCTGCTGGATCAAGTTGGTCGTGGGCCCAAAGGTAGTCTGATCGAGCAGGCGCGCCGACGCTCGTTCGGTGATGTCCGTGTCAACGGCCAGTTGATAATAATCACCGTAGCCTCCGCCAGGAGTCCCGGTATAAGCCCGAACAGAAAGACTTCCCGCCGCGCCAGAAGGGACGGTTATCAACGCCTTAATCGAAGTGGACGAAACATAAGTGGTTGGTACCGCCGTTGAATTTACATAGACAACGGTGCTCGGAACAAACCCCGTTCCGGTGAATGAAATCTGCGGCATCGTGTTGGGCCAGACCGCAGGTTGCACGCTATCAGCGATCTCGGGCACGGGATTTAAGATCTGCAGCACATAGCTAGCGGTGACCGATGGATCGGATACCAGCGTTGCAGTTATGGTTGCCTTTGAGGCCTGCGGCATAACTGTCGGCGCCGTATAAACCCCGCTGCTCGAAATAGACCCGGAGCTGGCGCTCGAAAGGCTCCAGCTCACCGCCGGCTGCTCGGTGCCGTTGACATTCGCAGTCATCGCAACCTGGCCACGCAATCTCGCCGTTCCCGTATCTGTTCCGTCGGCATCGATCGCTGTCAACGTCATCGAAACCGGTGCGACTGCGATGCTGAAAGTTGAACCCAATCCCCCACCCGGTCCCGGGTTATACAGTTGCAAGCTTAGATTGCCTGTCGCAGTCCCAGGGACAGGAACAGGGAGCGTCAATTGGTAGAAACTCTGCACAGTTACAGGTAGGTGCGTGCCGTTGAATATCGCCACGGTAGTGCCGGGCAGATAGCCAGAACCCGAAATAACGACATTTTGTGCCCCGCCGGCAAGCAACAGGGTCGGATTGACCCCGCCGGAATTTATCTTGGGAATCGGGTTGACCAAGGTGAGCGCATACGACGAAGTGGCAGTCGGATCGCTTGACAACCAGGTAGTAATGGTCACATTGGCATTCGCAGGCATGCTCTTGGGCGGATTATAGGTAGCGACGGCATTTGAGTTTCCGGTGGATTGGAGCGTGCCCGCTCCCTGCAGGCTCCATGCCCTGACACTCCAGGGAGAATTTTGAACAGTGGTGCTGAAATTCACCCACGCCCCAAGCCTGGCAGTGCCCGTATTGGTTCCGTCAGAATCGCTGGCGGTCATCTGCAGCGAAAGAATAGGCACGCTGAAACTTGAGCCCGTCCCTCCGCCTGCGGCAGGATTCTTCGCTTTTAGCGAGACGTTCCCGGTGGTTCCGGCGGCCAGATTGACCCAAACGTTGATCGAGGTCGGCGACACATAACTGCTCGTGGCACTGCCCACGCTGGAAGTAACCACTGTCCCTGGAATAAAGCCCTTTCCGTTTAACGTAACTAGGGTCGCGGCCCCTGACGTGAAATTGCCCGATGCTATCGATGAGAATTGCGGGACGGGATTGATGAGCGTGATGGTGTAAGTCGTCGTTACCTTAGGGTAGGCCGGCGGGTCGCCCTGCAGAACACAAGTGATCGTAACCACCGGATTCGCGGGCATCGATGACGGCGGTGTGTACACGCCATTTTCGTTGTTCACATCGGAGGACGCAAAGCTCCCCGCTCCGCTCAGCGACCACGTACGCACCGGGTAGGTGGACTGTGATATGGCGGTCGTAATATTCACAGGAACTCCGAGACGCGCTGTTCCTGTGTTTGTGCCGTCTGGGTCGGTCGCGGTGATTTGAAGCGTTTGCGCAGCGCCGGCGGCAGCTGTTTGCATGCCCAGATTCACGCCAGGCAATTTTGCCGAGGTCAGCGTTGCGGCATACGAGCCGGGCAGCCTGGACGGCACAACGCGCGCTCCCGCCGAGCATGATTCGAAGACGATGAAGACGAGTATGAAATAGGAAGATAGACGCTTAAGAGAGCTCGATGCCTCGATCCACATCGATAGATAGTTCCGCATGGTAGTAACTCCGAGCGAGAGATTATTCGCCGTATTCGGGAGAAGCTAAAAAAAGTCGCACGTCTTCGGTTTGTACCTTTGCCGTTGAGCTTCAGGTGCCAATTAGTAATCGAGTTGGAACAATCCAAGGGAGGGGCGCACAAAGGGGATCGAAGCGAACCCACACAACGACGGCTCTCAGCGAGCTGCGCAAGTTGATCAGCCTATAAAGCGGTCAATAAGATCTGATGAATGTGCCCCGGTGGCTGATTTCAGAGTACATCCCGCATACATCTCATTCAACATTTATTCGTGAATAATTTGCGCTGAGCCGAGTCAGCAAACCCTTCCGCGTGAGCTTCGGGTAATCTCTTCATCTTCAGCGTGAATATTTGTATGCGTTGGTGTAATTTTGCCTGAGTTTGCCCATATATTTCTCTCAAATTCTTCATGGCAACGTTACTTTTGTTTTTGCTTGCTACGCGAACCCCGGGGACGCCGCGCTCCGGCAGATGAGTGTTGTCCTAATTTAGGACACTATCGTCGGACGGGCGGCATTACCCGCGACACCTATATCCCAGCTCTACACCTATATCCCAGCTCTCTTGAGAGAGCACATCACTGAGTAGAATACAGGCGGGCAGCAGGCCTGGCCGCTGCCCACTCGTTATCTAGTTTTTTTCCACGTTAGCAGAGGATTTCAAGCTCAGGTGCGTGACTTAGCCCTCGTGATTCTGACTGTATATCCCAATCCTGATCGTGCTCCGAAGTTAGTTTCGAATGTCGCGTGAGTCGAAGGCTAAAATTCGTCTTCGTAACCCTCTTCATCAAGGCGTCACCATTCCGCGGCCAACCGCCGTCTCGTCATGATCGCGATATAGAGAAAAATTAACGGAATGATACCGAGAATGAAGAGCGGCTCGGCGACCCTCTCTCGAAAGCTGCGACGGTCCTCGATATCCTTTTATTGGGAACCTGCAGGCGTCGTTGCGGCGGCATGGCAATAGGACGTACTCGATGACGGCTGGACGAATCTGCCCAACTTCAACTGGGCCGTAGGTGGAACCGGATTTGGGGGGTGGCGGCGTGGACAGAGACACCATCGCTCCACTCATGGATCACGGTACAATACAGAAGTCCATGAGGTATGCCCAGTTGAGTCCGGGAGCGTAGCCAGGCGGCAGTTGATCGCCTCGTTATCTTCGGAAGCAAAAAGGACGCCACATCGGACACCAGAAAAACAGCAATCTGTAAGTCCTTCATAATCGAATGCGAAAGTGGCGAAATTGGCAGACGCACCAGACTTAGGAACTGTTTTCCTCGATTTTGCCCGGTTGCAGGGCGTCGCACAGAATTGCAGTTTCTTTTAGTTTCAATAAGTTACAATTTTTCCCCTTGCACCGGCTTGCACCCGATAGCACCAAAGTTCAAAGCAAAGGGACACCAAATCGGACACCAGATTTTTGTCAATTTCGTTCCATATCCCAACCAAGTAATCCAGAAAATGGCACGGCGGGGATGGCGCGGCTCGAACCCGCGACCTCTGCCGTGACAGCGTAGCCCTAATATGTTTTACAACGACTTATAGACGTGCGGGGACTGCCTAAATACCCGGAAGTCGTATAAGACAGCGAAAATTGTGGGTTGGACTGTGGGTTGGGGCAGCGGTCGTGACCTCTGCTTTTCCCGGACAGTCCCCGGCCCTTCCCAGGTTCCTGTGCGCGTGATTCGGATGCCGCCGGTCGGCAGGGACTGCGTCGAGAATCGCAGCATCCGCCCCGGAGCCGAAGCGCCCACGCCACCCCGCAGCCGACTTCTTGATGCAGTATCGCTGGGATAATCCGGCAGGTCGATAAACCCGCCCACCGGCAACTTTGCGAGCTTCGTGGCCAAAGGGGCCCACTTGCCGCCAAAACTCTGCCACCGCCGAAGCAGTACATGCTCGGCAGCGAAGCACAACGGGTTACCTTTCGATATTCATTTCGCTTGTATGGACCACGCAGTAAATTGCAGATGCTCCAGATAAAGCTTGCCAGTTCTGTGTGGGTTTCAGCGGTCATGTTGCACTCTCATGGGTGATCCATTCTTCGTTAGTCTATTGAAACCTGTAGCAGAGCGACGATTCGGTGTCATTCGCTGAGACTAGAATTGCACGGCGTTGCCTGAGCCCTGCGTCAGCGCCGATGCGGCCTGGTTTAACTAACTTCCGACGCCTTAAATTTGTCCCTTGCGCCGTGGCGGATGTGGAGAACGTCAACCCGCTTCTGTTTCTCCACAACACTAAAGATCACTCGGTAAACGTCAGGCTTGTTGCCGTAGAGGAGATGGCGGAGTTGTGCCTTCTCCGGCGTCACCGGGCAGCGGTTTGGCAGCTCCTCCAAGCTGAGGACAGCTTCCTTGAGCCCTCTGTACCACTTCAGGGCTGCATCGGATTCCTCGGCATTGATTTCCCGGTACAGGCTGGCAAAGTCGCGCTCAGCTCGGGGAGTGATATTAACGAGGTATGCCATGCTTGGCTTCAAACTCGTCGAAAAACTCCCTGGCCGGTCGGGTGCGGCCATGTGCTACGTCATCGAGTCCCTGGCGGATGCCTTCCTCCGCATTGGCGCGTGCGGCGATGTCGAGCAGGCGCTGGTAGGCTTCGGCGTCCTGAACCACGGCGGCAGCCTTGCCGTTGACCGTGAGCACGACCGGGCGCTTGGTCTTCTTGAGCTGTTTCATGAAGTCGCCGGACGACCGGCGGAAGGTCGTCAGCGATTGAATGTCACTTGTAATGTCCAGCATATTCACCCTCGGTTCTTGGCACCTTATTAGGTGCTACCAGAATACATCCTCCGGGTAAAGGGAAAAAGAGCGTATCGTCTTGGGTGCCAATCTTTCCCCTACCCTTCTCTACGGTCAAGTTTGGGGCCCTGCCGTCGATGTTTGAGAGCCATCGTGCTGCCCCTGCCCTTTCGGTCAAGGCTCCGCGCTTATTCTGCCGAGCTGGCTGTCCTCTCCCCTGCCCGTGTCGTTGGGTATGTCGGTTCTTTATCGTTGGAAACCCGGAAAGGGTTCTTTTACCCCTTTCCGGAATAGTGGCCAGAGGCCCGAAGCGGAGAGCCTGTCAAGGATGGCGACTATCAGGAGCCACCGCGTAAGCGGCGCGAATGCGTCCTTTACTGGCTCGTGAGCGAAGGGCGGCTGGATGGTTCCAAGGAAGGGGTGCCGTTAGAGCCCCTTCCTAGGGAAGCGAGAGCCCTGGATGGGCTTGAGCTTCCATCAAGGATGAGGGTTGATTTCTCGTGGGCGTAATTCTTCACGGCAAACGGGTAAGCGCTTTTTAGTATAAGAAGAGAAACTCCGCTAACCTCTTGAATTACCTCAACCGGCGCGATCAATTTCTGCGCATGTTTGTTCAATTTCTGATTTTGTTTGTTCAAATTTCGCTTGCAAAAATGAGCGAACTTGTCCAAGGTGCTGTTCATGTTTGCTCAAAATAGGCACTGAAAAATGAACAAAACCGACCAAAATTCCAAGCACGCTGTCGATGAGAGATACGGCGTCAAGGTCTATCAGAGCAACCCAAGCATCCCATCAGAAACAGAAATAAAGCGCAACAAGAGAGCACAAATTGGCACCGATATGCGCGGGCTTGTGGTGGACAGCGGCTCTGGGGAAATATTGGGGCATGGCGGTGCTATCGCCTACGAGTGGGAAGAAGTAGACAAAGAGCGATTTGTGAAGCTCTACCTCGCCGGGTTGAAACAGGCTGCTGGTCTCTCAAAGGCAGGTTTAGCAGTGTTTGAAACGGTCTACAAACAAGTGCGGGAACGTCCGGGTCAGGACACAGTCCCGCTGGATTCGTACAGTTCCACATTGCACCCCGTCACGTATAGGCGCGGCCTCCGCGAGCTTCTGGAAAAGGAGTTTCTATTCAGGAGCCCGAATCCCGGACTCTTTTTCGTGAACATCCGCTTCATGTTCAATGGAGACAGGCTGGCATTCGTCAAAGGCTACAAGCTCAAGAAGGACCAACCTACCCTGCCCGGCCTTGAATTTCATGAAGGTTCGACTGTCCAGTCCGCAGCAGATCAAGCCAGCTGATGGAAGCTGGTCGCCGTCGTTACGGCGATAAGGCGTTGCGGTGTTGCGGCGATTCAGCAGCTATGCGGGAAAATTCTCCTCAAGGATTCGACGGAGTTCCTCGGCCATATCCTTGTCCCTCTCCAGGCATGTGAGCCTGATACGCTTGTGGAGATCCGCAGCAATGTTGAACGTGAGCCTCTTGAGCGGCTTCTTGGCGACAGATTGTTCTTTGCCGGTTTCCTGCGTACCCTCCCCGTTGACAAACGCGTCCAATGCAGTTGCGCTTGGCTGAGGCTTGTTGCGGGGATTCGGATTGAATGTGATGGATTTGCCGCTCATGCCGCCATCTCCATCAGCTCGGCTAATACTGCGCGAACTTCTTGCGCACCGGAGCCACTAGGCTCCGTCTCCAGCAATGTCTGACCGACGGCGGCGCTCTCGGCGAAGCCAACTCGCTGTGAAATGGCAGAGCCGAGAACAGGCACGGGATAGCTCGCCAGTGCTTCGGCAACGTCCCGTCCTATCGCCGTACCGACGATTTTACGGTTCACCGCAAATACGGCCTTAAGGTCCGCCTTAATCACGCGGACTTCGGTAATGAGATCGACGATTTCCTTCGCAGCCCACACATCGTAGGGAGAGGGCTCCACCGGAATGATCACGATGGCCAGGACGATGCGGTTTAAGCAACTGGGCATCGTCAAAGGGAAACAGCCGACCGGCACCACCGTGGATGCGAGCTGTGGCAATACTCCCATTCACAGTTTTACGACGGTTTGATTGCATTCTTGCTCCTACCAAAGCCGAAGTGCTCAAAGAGCATTCTGCGCTCAAGGCAGCTTTGCCGACCACAAAGGCGATAGCCTCGGCTTCGGTCTCGCGAACGACTTTGGTGGTTGCGGTGCGGCGTTCGGTCTTGTGCAACATCTCATGAGCGAGTTCATGCACGAGGGTTGAAAACTCTTCGGCCTTCGACTGTCCGGGCAAAAGAGCAATCCTACCGCCGTAGCTCATACCCAGAGCGGGGGCGATGTTCTCACTGAAGACAAGCTCGATTCCCTGCTTCTCGATGAACGAAAGCAAGCGGTCACGGTTCTCGCCCACGTCGCCGTTGATCTGGCGCATCGCTGGAAGTTCCGCGCCTTCGGTCTGGCTCACATCGAAGACATAAGCGGAACGAAACCCGACCAAGACAGGAACATTCTGGCGGGTGATGTCCTTCTCGGCCTCTTCTTGCGGTTTGCGCTTCACGCCGATGATGGGGGCAAGAATGCGGATGAACGCCTGAATGCACCAGCGAGGTCTCTTTGATCGCCCTGTCCCGCAACTCCAACAATTGTTTGGCGAAGGAAAGGAAGGCGCGGCCAGCTGGAGTGACCGAATTCCCGCCGGCGCCGCGCACTAAGAGCATCACGTCGAGGGCATCCTCCAATTGCTTGATTTGGGCGCCGGATCACGTCATCGAGGACCTCAAGGAGGTCGCCCCGTCGCTCGGCTTCGGCGGCTACCAGGCCCTTATCGACCTCGAACGGAGGTCGCTCACGGTGAGGAGACAGAAGACGGGCAAGGGGGAGCGGCATATTCCGCTGAACGAGCAGCGCCAGTGCTCTGGCGGCAGAATCGTAGTAGCTCAGTGTCTCGTCGATGCCGTTCTCAACGATCTCGGCGGCCTTGGCCAGCTTCATCACGCGCAGCTTCTCCACGATCTGGCGGGCTTTTTCCTTCGCCGCCTGCCGGTCCTGCTGGGCGTGGATCGCCTTCAGCATCGCCGCCACTCCCTTCACCTTGCCTGTGGGGACTGCCGTTCACACGTTGCTGTAGAAGTGAACCACGCAGCGCTGCCACTTCGCCTCCGGGTAGAAATCCGCCAGGTTCTCCATCAGGCCGAGGCACTTGTCGGAGACGAACAGCTGCACCCCTTTCAAGCCGCGCTGCTTCATCTCGCGCAGGAAGTTGGTCCAGCTCGCCTTGTCTTCCTTCGCGCCCTCGCCCACCGCGAGGACCTCGCGATAGCCGGTCTGCGACACACCGATGGCCACCAGCACCGAGACGTTCTTCACCTCCCCGCCCCAGCTGCGCTTCAACCACAGGCCGTCGAGGAAAACGTAGGGGAACTCACCCACCAGCGGCTGCTGGCGCCACTCCTCGATCTTGCCGTAGATCTTCTGGTTCAGATCGCTTACCGTCGAGGCGCTCACTCGCGTGCCCCACAGCGCCTGGGTGATACATCTCGATCAAGGCCTCTTCAACAGAGGACTCGCGCCGCCGGTACCGCTCGATGATCGCCGTCTCGAAGGGCAGGCTGCGCAACTTCGGCACCTGCAGGCTCACCTCACCGGCCTTGGTGTGCAGCTGTCGCGTGTAACTGCCCGCCCGCGTGTCCTTGCGCCCTTCGCTGCGCTTGTACTTGCGCGCCCCGCACAGATGATCGGCCTCGGCGTCCAGCAGTGCGTTCAACGCCTCCTCCACCGTGCTGCGAACCACCTCATCCAGATGGGCCTGAATCCTCCCATCGTCGATCCGCAGATGGTTGCCACATCTGCTCTCGATCGTGTTTCCGTTGCCCAAAAGAACATGAGTGAAATCAGAAATCATAGACTACGGTCCCAGGGAGCATGCCGGAAACGAGCAACCGCCGAAATGTAGTTTATCTCTCTGCGCTGAACCAATTGCGTTCAGCTTCATCCGTTGTTGCCACAAAGCCTTTGACTCCATGGGAATTGCCCGGCTGAGTGGCGATCTTTTTCAACGAGAATTTCACGGCTCTCCCGTTCGTCAGGTAATTGATGCTCTGGCGCCAATCGGCGGGTACGCTCAAAGCCTGGTATCCGAAGCTCAAATGGTCAACCTGACCGGTCCTCCATGTGGTATCCCATGGATGCTCTGGAGGAGGCTCATCGACCCGCAAGTATCGGTGCATAGCTCCGATGGGTGAATCCCCAACAGGTACCAGCACCAAGTGGATGTGGAACCGAGTGACGACAATCTGGACGCTGGTTTGGTTCATCCTGTAGCGAGCGAGAAAAGCGTCTTCGCCGTTGACGATCGCGCGTCCGGCGCGCAGTCTGGATGACAGGTCCGGCGCTATGAACTCCGGCTTCAAAACTCTTTTGATCCACTCCGTACTATCGTCGTGGAGATCGGGATTAGCTTGAGCAGCCTTGTCGATCCGGGCGTTGAGTGCATCGGGAGTTGGCCAGATCAGGCCTTTAAAAAAGAATTGCATGTTGGCCTGGGCCACAGGCTCGCTCGTCATCCCCATGAATTGTTCTTCTGCTGGAACTTCTTCGAGCTGCATAGATTTCTCCCTGTCAGGGTACCGGGGGTACCGGCAACCACTTGCTAGAAGGAATAGCGTAAGGACTGCTGTAAAACTTGCCATTCCGATCGAAAAACCCTTCAGGCGAGTCCGAGTACCAAACCATGAAACGTGGATGCCCGTTCTGTTGGATACTCTGCCACCAACGGAATAGCGAGAATGCATTGGGAAAGCCCTCATTTCCATTTTGCACGTTTGATGGATAGGAGCTGGTAGGAAATGCTCCCGGAATCAAGTTTCCCTTGTAGTAAAGACATGCCTCGAAATTGTCCAGATACGGCCCGGTCACTTCTAGCTGCCCGACTAGTTTTACTTCCGCATCGTAGGTCATTCCCGAGTATAAGAACGTATGTGTTTGTGGTCCGGCTCCCGGCCCTCCGTCTATCCTGACCAGGTCGTTTTCTGTCAGCGTAATCGTGCTGCCGTCCGGCATCAGGTTAGTCTTCGGATATACCCATGCCCGGACTGCTTGTACACCAACCGACGCCAGCATCGTTTTCATCAACTGCGCATACGTGATGCATGCGCCAACGCACCAGGATCGAGCCGGCTCGCCCGAAGCCGGGGCGATGCGGGTCCCTTCAACCCACATGACCCACTCGTCAATAAGGTTGATATAGTCGCCGCTCCCGTATTGGACGCGCTCATCTCTTCCACCATAGAAGTGCGGTGGGCCGCTGTTGTTGACGTGTTTGCCGACATGCCAGACCAACTTCTTCAGTACCTCTGGCGAAGGAACGGGAAAACGCCTGTTGTTTCCGCCGATTGCCAGAGTGACCTTATCTAGCCGCTGCTTGGTCAGTCCTACGACGGGAGAGAGTGCTTTTCCACCGGTTGTCGGATCATCGGGTTCTCGCGGGTCGTCATAAATACCGAATATCTTGAAGTTCGTTTGATTGATTGTTCCACCGGGTGTGATTCCCGTTACCGACCACACGAGGCGAAGATGATACCGGGAAACTTCATTCGGCAGCGTGCCGCCCAGCGCAATCATTGGAACGATTTGCTCTTGCGATCCTGCGGGCCAGTTCACAGACGCTGTACCCGCCGTCAAGATGGTATTACTGCCATCAACCGTCGGAGTTGCAGTGATCGTAAACGTTCTAGCTGTTGGCGCAGGAAGCGAGGACCGGAGCCTGACTTTCATGTGAACCGGACGAAGACGCTGATAACAGGCTGCCCGCTCCAGATCATCGGTTGTTTCCCAATCCCAGCCGGTGAGAGGCATACCGCGCCCCCAACCCTTGAAATTCTCAGGAATCGTTGGGTAATTCTGTCGGTCGGGATCGGTATTACTGACGTTGTTGCCGTTAGCTTCCATCGGGTAGTCATCGATGAACTCGATGCCGGTCACCCGAACCGTCCAAGGGGTGACAAGGACGGCGCGGTGCCGCGCTCCTGACCTGACCCGCGGTACTCTACGCGCAGCTACGGCCATCCTAGAATCCCTCCGGAAAGGACTCTTTATTCGCCATCATGTAACTCGCGCAGTCTATTCCGCGTCTCGTCGGTTAGATCCCCAGTGGCGTCGAGCCCGAATCTGTCCTGGAATGCTTGGAGCGCCGCTTTCCGGTCTTCCTCGGAAAGATCGCCTTCCGCATCGACCGGCCCAAAGCCGAGATTGATCAGCCGCGCGTCGACACCGCTCAATTCTTCCACCGGATCCAGGTCTCCCAACTGAAGTGAGAAGGTGTAGCCCTCGTCTGATTTGCCACTGCCCAGCGGAAAGATGGTGATCTCGCCAGTCGTCGCGTCGGGCGTGATCTCCTGATCCACCATACCTACGTTGTCAGTGGAGCCTTCCCACTGGTCGAGACCGACGGATAGGCGGTATTTCGTGCTTTTGTATGGCCGGTGGAGATCGTCTTTCAAGCAGAGCCGTAACCGCACGTGAGGCTGCTTCACTTGAAACACATGACGCTGATCGGTTCCCTTCGAGATCTCTTTGGTCTCGAGATCGGGAATGAAGAGCACATCTCCTGGGTAGATAATGTTCGGATTGGGCCTCTTTTCCCGAAAGTCAGCGTTCTCCGGACGCTGGTAGATGGTTTGGTAATCCGCGAATCCGTATGCCTTGGCGATACTTGAGAGGCACTCTCCTTGTTGTACTTCTCGATAGCCCATAACGCTCCGCTTTCCTATAGTGACCCGTGGGCTATTTTGGCGACCACGCTGCCTTGTCACGGTTCGGGAAGGTTACCTTGCATTCTCCGCTGTCAATTCCCTCGATTCGAGCCACGCCCTTTTCGTCCAGCGTACCTTCGGCAACTGTCTGTCCGTCCGGCAACACTACACTGTAGGGTTCGCCGGGAACCGGCTTGCCTTGCTCGTCGGTTAACTTGATCTCTATCCAATGCGTTTTCCCTTCAGAGCCGGGTTCGCCGGGGGCTGGCGGCTTGTGTGGCGGGAGTAAAGCCAGGCCGTATTTCCCTGTCCCTTCCTGCATTTGCTGCTGCTTGATCTGGTCCATTTCGCCAGGGTCGGCGTTATCGGCTTCGTCAGCGTCTTTTGGTTTCATCGGTGGAACCAACGAACCCGCCTGCCCATTCGCAGGCGACGAGCCCGGTCCGGAGTTGATCTTCACCATCGAGCCCTGGATCGTAACCAGACCGCTGGCCGTGATCGTCACGCCAGAGGGGTCGAGCACCACTGAGTTTCCACCGCACTTCAGAGTTATACCCACTGGCGACTCGAGCACAATGGTCTGGCCGGCTTTGAAATACGTAGCGTTGGTGACTTGGTTTGAGTAATTCTGGCTGAACTGTTCGGCTACATCTCCAGTCACCTTGAGAGACAGGCTGCCGTCTATCTCCATGGCTTCCTTGCCACTGACCTTAAGATGATGATCGCGTCCGACGGCCTGAGCATAATCGCGGTCGATGGTCTCGTTGTGGTCGTTCTTGGTATGTTCAAACTTGTCCTGCTCGACGATCAGGTGAAGGTCTTTTACTACGGTCTCGTATTCGTTGTTCTTCACGCGGACATCCAGGTTCTTCTCCGCGTGCACGAAAACCTGTTCTTCGCCCTTTTTATCTTCGAATCGAAGTTCGTTGAAGCCCTCCCCTCCTTTGCTGCTATTGCTCTTAAACACCGTCTTGGTCATCTCATCCGGCAAGGAATAAGGGGGCATCTCATCACCGTTGTAGACTCGGCCGGTGATGATCGGCTGGTCCGGATCTCCTTCAAGGAAGTCGACGATAACTTCCTGTCCGATTCGCGGCATCGATACCGCGCCCCAACCCTTACCGGCCCACGCCTGCGACACTCGAATCCAGCAGGAACTGTCGGCGTCGTACTTACCCTCGCGGTCCCAGTGAAACTGCACCTTCACGCGCCCGAACTTGTCGGGATAAATCTCGTCCCCCTGGGGTCCCACCACGATCGCTGTCTGTGGCCCTTGTACGAATGGCCGCCGTGCCACGCGAGGAGGATGAAAGGGAATGTCCGCAGGAATACAGATGATCCGGTTGCTGTACTGTGAGGGTTCCTCGGTCTGGCCTGCTCGATAACCGCTCGCTGTTGCTTCGTGTTCGACTTCCGTGATTAGCCACTCGCGATTCTGCGACTCCTCCGGATGATCTACCAGTTCAAATTTGAAACCGGGCAAAAAGGAGCGGCATGTCGTCTTCGCGTGAGCGACCTCTTGCGAGGATTCCTCAGCTTCCATGCGTACCCGGGCAATCGTCTCGGTGTCGGCTCTGTTGTCGCAACCCGCCGGATAATCGTAGATTTGCAATTCTTTCTGCCAGGTTTTCACCAGGCTGTCGACGGAAGCAGTTACGGTGTTGGAAGGCTTTTCAAAATTGAAGTCGGTCAGCGCCCAGGAACCTGGCCGCAATTCCTGTGCGGCTTGCCAGGTTCTCACTACATCGCCATCGTCGGCGTACGCATTTTCGGTAGCGCGGAAGTCTACCTTGTGCTGTACGGGGCAGTCCTTCACCGCGGAAGTTGAGTCAGCAAGCACCATGACGTGTTTCTCTGCTTCGTGACGAAAGAAATAGTAGATCCCGTGATACTCCATGAGCCGAGATACAAAGTTGAAATCGGTTTCGCGGTATTGCACGCAGTAGATCCGCTTGGGATAGCTCTTGGTTAGGCTCAACTCGTAATCCGTAAAGCCGAGGTTCTTGAATACATCTTCGATGATTTCCGGAGTCGATTTGTTCTGGAAGATGCGGCAATCGGCGCGTCGTGTCAGTAGCCAGAACCAGGGCACCACCTGTGCGGAGTAGTGGCGAAAATCAAAGTCCCCGCCGGTCGACCCGAAACGGCTGATTACGCCATGTATGTACCGTTCCCCGGCACCCAGCGCAATCGTTATGGTGACGGGTTTGCCGACCATGTCTTCATAACTGATCGCCTGATACGAGAGCAACTCCAATTCAAACGAAAACGGCGCAGAGATGCTTTCAGTGCCCGTGTACCGAAGGAGCATAAGTTTGTCTGGCCCCAGTGGAGTGTCGACACCAATCAGTCGCCCCATCTGCCCCGCTGTCGCCACGTAGTCACCTCGAAAGGGATCGATTCATTGCGCACTGCCTAGTTGTACGATGGCTCGCACGAACTCGCGGGAGAAGCACATAAACTCGCTGCCTCAAAAACCGGGTGAATTTCGGAGGGCCGTAAAACAGCATTGAGTATGGTCGACCTCTTCCGTCGAGTCAAGCACGTTCCTGTTTCATTCTGCCGTCGCGCCTCTACGCTATGTGCTACCTCTAAACGCCAGGCGGGTCGAGCCTTCTGGACTTGCGCTGGAAATCGGGCGAAGAATCGAGTCAAATCCGCTTTGTGGATACTCTTCGAGCTCGCATGCTACATAGATCGAACAAGGTCGCATCTCCGTTCTACTTTAGCCCAGGCTGTCGCTCCTTAATCAGTTCTATGAGTGCATCCTTATCCTTTCCGTATTTCCATTTATCTAGCCTGTTGTCGAGACGGCCATCCGGAGGGATTTTATGGACAAGGCGCAAATATAGGTTCACTCTCCGCTGGGTAACCCACGCATAATATTCTTCTCGCAGAGAAGAGCTGCCCTTGACCCAATCGGGATCGGATTCGTCCATATCGTCGGTGAAAGTCAGATGAGCGGCTTCGTGAACGAGCTCGGTCAAACATCCGTCTTGAGATTCACGGCAATAAGTTCTTATAGATAGAGCTGCTACCTGACGCGGCGATCGCTTTCCGAAGGAACCGTTGCATCTTCATACCGGATCATTCCATGTTTGTTGAGCCGCACCAGTTTGTGAAGTATCTTATGTCCTCTCACCGACCGAAGAGATGGCGAATGGGCGATCAAAGCGATGTAATTCCAAAAGCGGTCTTGATCCTTCTTATTGACTGCGTTGGATGACTTATGGTGATGCCGATCCGTTTGAATAATGCGGAAGAACAAATTGTCCTGTGCCATAAACAATCTCCTTCAGCCATGCAAGATTAGGTCGGTCAGCGAAGGTGGGAAGATGCGTGCTGGGGCGAACTTCAGGTGCCGCAGGAGTACTGATTACTTGCTCCGAATTATACAGCTCAACTGCGGTGTTCTGGGAGACCTGATGTGGAATCGAGTGCTGCTCTGCGAGATCCTGGACTCGGTCATGTCTTCCAGAACGTTTCTTCTCCGTCTCCTCGAAGCCGCTCTTATACACTTCGTTCGTAGGCTTCGGCCGAACGGATCTACCGTAAGCCATACAGCTGCCGAACCAATAGGCAAGTTTTTGTTTCCTATCAGCGTTGTAGCAAGCCGTTAAGTCTCTCGCGACCCGCTAAGCCCCTTTGACTACCAGCCTGTCCATTCTAGAGCAAAAAGTGCTTCCACAGCGTCGCTTGGAGTGTAGTACCCTACCGTTACCAGAGTCATGGCGAAAAAGGCTTCCATCCCGGCTCTGAAGGTGGCCGCTGAGGTCGGTGAGGGTCAGTGGTCGAACCGACGATTTGAACGAGGCTTCAAAATCGGCCGTCTGAAAGAGTGCGAGCTTTGCATTGAAAACTCCTTTGTCAGTCGAGCGCACGCCGAGGTTGAATTTGTTGACGGAACCTGGTTGATTCGCGATCTCGGAAGCGCGAATGGGATATTTCTGCTTGGTGAAAGGCTGCCGACGGTCAAGATCACGGGTCCCACCACCATTCGGCTAGGCGTCGAGGGTCCCGAGGTCAGATTTGAAGTGGAGTGCCCTCCTTCCATCGTCAAGAAATCCCGAGAGGCCCAGGATCCGGCGCTTGCTCCTGCAATCGCTCGCTATTTTTCAAAGAAGCCGGACAACGAGCCGGTCGGCGATCAGACCAAGCTTATCCGCCTCGCCTATGCTCACGTCGAGACAAAGAAAAAGAGATCGTATGGCGCCGTGATTGCCGCGCTACTCTGTCTGACCCTTGGCATCGGCCTGTTCGCTTACTACCAGCACCGGAAGCTTGGGCAACAAAGGGCCACCGCGCAGCAGCTTTTCTACGCGATCAAGGCGCAAGATGTCGATCTGGCGAATCTTACTCGCGTCCTCTCGACATCGAACAACCAAGCCGCAATTCAGGAGATGGACCGTTACCGCGCCAGACGTCAAGAGATGGAAAAGAGCTACGACCATTACCTGGCGACCTTAAACATTTACAGCCCAAATTTGACCGAAAGACAGCGGCTTGTGATGCGCGTGGCGCGAATATTCGGTGAATGCGAACTGGACATGCCTCCGGACTTCGAAGCAGAGATCAATAAATATATCGAACGATGGAGATCGACAGGCAGGCTGAAGAGGGCGATTCGTGTCGCCCAGGAAAACGGCTACATTGACACGATAAGCCATGAGCTTCTGGCCAAGGGTTTACCTCCACAGTTTTTCTATCTGGCTTTGCAGGAAAGTGACATGAATGCCTACGCGGTCGGCCCGATCACCCGTATGGGATATGCGAAGGGCATGTGGCAGTTTATTCCTGAAACGGCCGTCAAATACAACCTTCATCTCGGTCCCCTGCTCGACCAGCCGCGACCCGACCCGGCCGATGATCGGCACAACTACAAGAAAGCGACAGGCGCCGCTGCCCAATATCTCCTGGACCTCTACGGCACGGACGCACAGGCCTCGGGACTCTTGGTAATGGCTTGCTACAACTGGGGCGAGAAATCAGTGCTGCCATTGGTTCAAAGCATGCCTGCGAATCCCCAAGAGCGAAATTTCTGGAATTTGCTTTCAAAGTATCGCGACCAGATCCCCCAGGAGACCTACGATTATGTGTTTTCGATTACTTCGGCCGCGGTGATCGGGGAAAACCCACGGCTTTTCGGGTTCGATTTCGACAATCCTTTGGCGAATGCGGGCACAAGTGCTGACGCAAGGCAGTACAACTTCGAAAGGCAACTGGCACAGGCCCGCTTCCCGGCCCAAACTGAGCCTTAGATCTGGAGTCGTCACTTCCGACGGCGCATTCGGCAACGTTGACCTCAAGATTGGCTCTCTGTACCGCTTCCCCAACAGGGCCTCAGCAGCGAAAGGAGCTATGCGGCTCTCAAGGCCTCCAACGTTAGCCCATGAACCAATGAAAACCGTGTCAAATCAGTGTCGACGTCATGATATCTTGCACTTAGCAATGAGAGGCCCTGGGCCACTTTCGCAGATCAGCCTTACGCTGACGGGCCACGTCTTTTGTAGGTGCAACTGTTCTCTGCCTGTTGCTAGGGAGTAGAGCCAGACCATGGACGCCACGACCGTCAAGAAGATCGGCAAGTACGAGATCATTGACCAGCTAGGTCGTGGCGGCATGGGCATCGTCTACCTCGCCGAAGACAAGAGGATCGGCCGCAAAGTAGCGATTAAAACACTGACCGAGGGATATACCGGGCAACCGGATATGCTGGAGCGCTTTTATCGCGAGGCGCAGGCTGGCATTCTGCAACATCCGAACATCGTGACAGTCTTCGACTTGGGGGATCAGGACGGTATCCCTTTCATCGTCATGGACTACGTTCCCGGACAGGCGCTGGACAAGATCCTCGCCTCGGGAAGACAACTTCCCCTTATCGAGAGGTTGAGCGTCATCGAACAAGTGTGCTCCGCCCTTGACTACGCCCACCGCAATGGGGTCGTGCACAGGGATATCAAACCGGCAAACGTCATGGTGGAACCCACTGGGCGTGCAAAATTGGTGGATTTTGGCATCGCCCACATAAAAAAGACTGACGACTTTACCGCGCTCACGATTACCGGGAATGTCATCGGAACTCTGTATTACATTGCCCCGGAAAGGCTAAACGGGCAGCCCTACGACGGGCGCTCCGATATTTTTGCCACCGGCGTTCTACTCTATCAACTGATTACCGGGCATCTGCCCTTCGCCGGGGAAGACTCGTCGGTATTGCACAAGATCGTCAACAGTCCCCACCCGCCACTCGGAACCTATATTTCAAACTATCCCGCCGAACTGGACGCAATTCTGGATCGGGCGCTCGCCAAAGACCCCGAGGATCGGTACGCTACCGCCGAAGATTTCGCAGTGGACCTGCACTCGGTCAGTGAGGGACTCAAGAAGGGACGTGTTGCAGGGCTCTTCGACAACGCCGAGCGATTCACCGCCGAGCAGCAGTTTGGCCGCGCAAAAGAGGCATTGCAGGAAGTCCTCAAGATCGAGCCTTCGCATACCGGGGCCAGGCAGCTCCTTGGCATCGTTCAAAAGAAACTTGATCTTCAAAGCCGCGCTGAAAGGGTGCGGCAATTAGTAGAACAGGCAGAAGAGAGTCTGTTTTCTGAGCAACTCACCGAAGCGATTGGCGCGTTGGAGCAAGCGGTCAAGCTGGATCCCGCAAATCCCGACTTGAAGGCGCGATTAGAGAATGCACGCAACAAAAAGGCCGTTGCTGAACAGCTAATCACGGATTTGGCTCAGGTCGAGGAACTCCGCAAGAATCTCGACTACACCGGCGCTTTGAGCATCCTGGAAAAGGCCCGCTCCCTCGATCCTAAAAACTCGAGAGTTCTGGCGACTTATGTATCTGTCCAGAAGCAAGTTCAGGCCTCTGCCCAGCGCGGTAGAGTACGTGAGCTGCTGGAAACTGCTCGCCAAGAACTTCTCGCGCGCCGCTTTACAGCCGCGATTGCAATTCTCACCGAGATACAGGGGATCGATCCCTCCGCGCCCGAGTTGGAAGCTCTTCGCGATAAGGCAGTCAAGGGCAAAGAGCAAGAAGACCGGCGTCGGGTGCTGGACGAGATTCAAAGGCGAGTCTCCGAATACCTCAGTGCAGACAACTATAGTCCGGCTGCGGAATTGCTCAATCGCGCCCTAGAGAGGCTGCCCAACGAGCCTATGCTGCATCGGCTGAAAGCAGAAGTCGACGCTGAGTTGCGTAAGCTGGAGGTCAAGCACTTCGTCGATGGGGCCGTTGCTCGCGCCCGAGAACTCTTCGCCACCTCGCCGCAAGAGGCTCTGGCTGCGATCCAAAAGGACATCGAGCGGATGCCCACCGAAGAGCGGCTGCTGGATTTCGAGCGCTTTCTGCGATCGCAAATGGATGTTGCCCGGACCGAAAGGGTTCGCAATGAGAGTTTAGCTAAGGCGAGAGCCCTGCTCGATCGCTCCCAGTTCGATAAGGCTATTGGCGTACTGGAGTCGTACCACTTGGAGTTCGGCAGCGATTCCGATGTCGATGATCTGCTGGAGTCCGCGAAAAACCAGCAACGTCGCTCGCGGATCGACTCCCTTATAACCGAGGCGCGTGCTCTGATCCGTCAGGAGCGTTTGGACGACGCCGCGGTTCTTCTCGACTCGGCCATTCAAGAGACGGGAGACGCATCGTTCACCAGGCTGCTCGAGGAAGTACGCGAAAAACAGAAGGCAATCGTCGTAAAACTCGATCTGCTGCAGAAACGCGTAGCCCTTTTGCGCGAGCGCGGCGAGTTGGACGAGGCCATCCAGACGCTGCAAAGCTTCCTGACCGAAGCCCCCGGGAATCGGCGCGCCCAGGATCTTCTAACTGCATTACAGGCGCAGCGGGAGCAAAAGCAGGTCGTAAGCCAGGCCATCGCAGCGGCGCGCCAGGCCCTGGATCGCAAAGACTTCGCCGCCGGCTGGGAATCGTTACAAGCCGTTCAGCGGGCCTATGGAGACTGCCCCGAACTGACCCGCGCCACGCAGGAGTTCCAAAGCGCACGTGCCGTGATCGCGCAACAGGAGGTCGGCAAGTCCATCGAGACCGCGCGAGCGGCTCTCCTGAAGAATGAACCCGAAGCCGCCCTAACCGCCCTGAAAGCCGCCGCCCCAATGGTCGAATTCGCCGACGCCGTCGGGCAGGCCGATTGGCGACGCATCGGGCAGTCAGCCAAAGAAGCTCTGCGCCGCCCCGAAAAGACCACGGGGGGAGCGGTACTCGATGAGTTAGAACCTCCAACTCAAGATCCGAAGAGGCGCAAAGTGTTGATTGGGGCGATCGCCGTTGGGGTGCTTGCCGTCGCCGTTATTTGCGTTGTCATTTTCTCTCGAAGGCCACAACCGCCCACCCATACCTCAGCTGAGCCACCCCCGCCGCCGGCCGAAGCATATGTCCAACTGGCAAAGGTTCCTGTAGGTGCCTCGATTACGATCGACGGTGTAGCTCCGAAGGTCGCTGATGCAAACGGGGAATTATCCATCAAGCTCGAACCGGGATCGCATCATCTCGTTGTCTCGAAAGGCGGTTTCGTACCGTTTCCGGATGACTTTACTCTTAGGGCCGGAGGGACACTCAAAGAAATCATTCCGCCGCTTGTACCCGAGGGGAGACCCACCGGAACCCTGTCGTTTGAGGGATTTCCCAAAGAATTCACCCTCTTTGTGAACGGCGAAGCCAGGACCGTTCGCGACGGCAAGCCCATAGAGCTCGAAGTGGGTTCGCCGAAGATCGGCTATTCAGTACAAGGCTACAAGGAATCGCCGGGAACCCGTGTCTCCATCACTCGGGACAAAGAGACACCTTTAATCTTTAAGCAACTTGAGAAGCTGCCCCCTCCCCCTGTAACGGCGACCATTCCAACGGCCCCAGCGACCGCTGCTCCTCCAGCTTCAGCCCCAGCGCCCGCTCCTCAGCCGACTGGCACCCTTTCGGCCAGCCCCAATACGATTGAACGAGGGAAATCGGCCACTCTTAGCTGGCAGGTAAACAACGCCCCATCAGTCGCCATCAGCAACGTTGGCGATGCCCTTGCTCCCCAAGGCACCAAAACAGTTTCCCCAACCGACCGAACCTCTTATGAACTGAGGGCGAACGGTATTTTGCTGGCACAGACTGAGGTGGATGTGACGACGCCAAAGGTTGCAGTTGAGTCAAAGTCGGAGCCGCCCACGCCAACATCTCCTGCGAAACCGACAGGCCCTACTCTTGCAGCTTTGGAGCCAGCACTTAATGCTTATAAAGGCGTTTTCACCCGTGCCTCTGGCGCAAGCAGGAAGGACTGCGAAGCTAGCTTCAATGGCAACTACCAAGGCAAGCTGCACGCCTTGTCCAGATGGTGCGAACTGGCCAAGAGCTTCGATGCCGTTGAAAAATGCAGCGACAGCCCTGGCGGCTCCCCAGAGGTTCCTACGTTGCAATGCAGTGAGACGATTGTCCTGAATCTCAAGGATGGGACAACGCAGAGGTTTCCCGGCCAGAAGACGTTCCATTTTGTCAACAGTGGAAACTCTTGGCAAATCTCTAAGTGGGATTAGCGAATACTTAAAACGTCTCGATGGGCTCCCGATTCGTCAGCGAAGAGCGAAATCGACCTTCAGCCCAAGCGCGGTGCTCAGGTCTTAACGTTTCAGGTTGAAGTTATACGAGATGCCGGCCAAGGGCACCGGATCGCTGCGCAGGCCAACATTATGCATCGAGATGAGTACGTTACCAAACACCAAGAGGGCTGGCTTTGGACGCCATTTCAGTCCCAAACTCAGGTTCGCGGTCGTGTATGTATGGCTAACAGCAGTGACACCGGGCAACGAAAATGGCGCTGACTCGTTGGTTGGCGTTGGTGTAAGCACAAGAGTGCTCTGAACGATCGATGGAGAGTTGACGAACTGGCTTCCTAACGCGTCCATTGCAAAAGTCAGGTATGGTTTAATCCTCGCGTCAAACCCGATGTCGTATCCTACGCCGCCCGGCAAGTTGCTATCGACCCCCGAGGCGCCGGTAGGATTCACCAATGGCGACGTCCCATTCCACTGGTTGCTTATCTTAAAATGTGGCGAAATGCGGGCCCGATAAGAGACGATCCCGTAAAGGTTCACCCCGTAAGCTCCGGAGCCTAGCAGGTTGAGGTAGTCCCCACTGGGAAAGCGTACTATGAGCCCCGCCGAAACTGCCGTGCGACTCCCCTCCGATCCGTAGACGTATTGCTTTATTCCGAGGAGGATGTCTCCCAAGCCACTGGCGGATCCAAAGGTGGTCTGACTCGGTATCGTCGAACTCGCATTTGTGTAGCTATTGCTAAGCGAGTTGTAGACATAGGTCCTGTAACCTGAAGTGGTAACGCCAAGAGATACAGAATTGATTGGTATAACCAGTGAAATATCTGTCGTCTTACCGGCTCCATAAGTGAAGAGCGCCACATATTGATCAAGCTTAAAGCCAACGTTGTTATTGGTAGTTCCGAAATAGGTCTGAGTATTATTGTTCACCGGCGTCAACGTGAAAGTGTAAGCAAATGGAAGGGAGCCCAGTCCTATGCCATCAATTGAGTTGAAATTAAAGTGCTGGTAGCTGAAGCCGGCATACAAATGCCCCTTGCCGACGGTTTCGGGCCGGTCGGTCAGAATAGGGCCAAGATTATCGTAAGGGATTCCTACCTGGCTCCCCGGTTCCCGAAGCGCAACGACGCCAGAGGTTGCGCTGGGAATGGCGAGCTGAGTAAGCTGCGTCGCAATCGCGGCGTTTATGGGCGTTGAAGCGGCCTGGGCCGCGGGCAGCGCCGCGGGCTGATTTGCGGGAACCAGATTCGACGACGCGATTGGAAGCTCGCAGACTAATTTCGTCGAATTCGTGCAACTGATTTGTCCCAGCGACGGAATTGCCGACGTGCCCACTAACGAAGCCACTAGCAACAGTTCTTTGACTTTCACAAAATTCTCCCAGTCCGATTCATCGCGAGCATCGACGATCAAGGTGCATGCACAACAAAATCACTAGCGAGATGCTGCTCAATTCACATTCAGAGGCACTACTGCGAAGTACTGGTTATTCGAGGAATCCGTAGCAATTACCTGAACCAGATAACTCCCGGCCGGTGTTCCGCCGGTGGGTTTCGGCGGCGTGGTGAAGCCATTGCTTCCGCACCCGATAGCTTGCGACAGAAAGATAATGAGCACCATCAGGCTGAGGAAACGAGCAAGATGCCGGCTCGGCATTTTCCGGCGACCTAACCATCCCGCCAAGACCAGGAAAGGAAGTCCCAGCAGAGATGCAGTGGAGATTGCGTTGGAGGTCTGAGCAGGAGAGTTCGATCTAGCCAAGGTCACCGTACCGGTGCCGATCGTAATTGGAACCTTATCCTGATTACCGGTTAGCATGAAGCCGCCAGAAGGCCCTGAGCAAGTAATTCCCGAATTCATGACCGTACTACCGTCGATAGCATTCTTAATGGTCGGACAGCTGAAACTGCTGAGCTGGGTTCCCGCCGTCCCAGTGAATATGGCAGTCGTAACACCGGTCACTCCCGGGGAGAGACTCAACGGAGCGGATTGGCTCACAACGTTCACTATCAACGGTGGCGCAACCTGCACGAGCGTAGGGTTGGTGTTGTCGGTCGCCGTGAGAATGACCGTGTAGGACCCTACCGGAGCGGTCGCAGAGGGAGCCAGAGTGAAGGTCAGGGGCGCGGTGCCGTCGCCTCGGAGTGTCGATGACATGGTCGACCCCAGCGTTGACACACAAGACGGGTCACTCACTGGAGTAGTGGAACCCGTGGCGGTAACTGTACATGCCACAGTCAACGTGTCCGTGAAAAGAGCAACGGGCGTTGAGTTCGCCGTAATACTGGCGCTAGTGAAAGGATCATTGACGTTGCTATAGCCCTGAGTCACGCTGACCGGACCCGAGCCGACGGCCCCTCCGGCCTGAACAGAGAATGCAACCGAAAAGTTTTGAACCGTTTGCGTGACCGGGGAGGAGCTACTTCCGAAGTTGTTGTCGCCGGAGTACGCTGCGGTCACGTTGAATGTGCCGCCGGTGGTTGTCGCGAACATCACCGAGCAAGGCGCAGTAGAGACCTTGCCAGTTGGTGACGGGGTAACTGCGACGGCGCCGCAGGTCTTGTTAGCGGTGCCATCGGGCGAGGAAAAGGCCACCGTGCCGCTTGGAACCGAGTTGCCCAAAGTTGTCGGCGTCACAGTAGCGATGAAAGTAACCAACTGTGTGGCAACGCTCGTGGGCAATGACGACATTAGAGAGAGCGAAGTTGCACTCGCGGTGACAGTTTGCGTGAGCGAAGTTGTTGAAGCGCTGGCAAGGAAATTACCATCGCTCGAGGTATAGGCGGCAGCGATCACGTAAGTTCCTGCTGGGGCCACAGGTGTCGTGCAGGTTGCGGTCCCATTGCTCTGGACTGTCGCTGAGCAAAGAGTTGTCGTCCCGGAGGAGAAGGAGATCGCTCCGTTTGGAAGAGCCAGTCCCGCGCCGGCAAAGGAGGGTGGAGCGGGCATCACCGTCGCCGAGAAGGTCACGGGCTGATTGACTAGCGATGGCGAAGGGGTTGCCGTCGGAACGGTGGTTGTGGTCGCAGCTGCTTGAACGTTCTGCGCTGTCTGTCCTGTGCTGGTCGAGTAGTTCGAGTCGCTGTAGGTGGCCAAAATCGCATTTTGACCAAGCGGAAGGGCCGATGTCTGGCAAGTGGCGACGCCCGTCGTCGGATTCACAGCTACCGTTCCCGCCTTGCCGCAGCCAGCTATCGCGGTTCCATTGTCCGCGAAGGTGACGGTTCCCGAAAGGGGCACTGTCCCTGTCGATGGAGTCACGGTGGCTGTGAAGGTGACGGCTTGATCGACGCTCGAATTGCTCGTTGTGGAAGTCAACGCCGTAGAGCTGGGTGCCATGAGGACAGTTTGATTCAGCTGCCCGGTACTTCCAGAGAAGGCGGAGTCATGGCTGTAGGTCCCTACGATCGAATGGGTTCCCGCAGTCAACGCCGAAGTTGTGCAGGAAGCCTGGCCGGACGGGGCGGGAACAACGCTGCCGCATCCCGAAATCGGGTTCGCGTTATCGGTAAAAGCGACGGTTCCAGTGAGTGTCGCGGTCCCCGATGGGGCGGTAATGGCTGCAGTAAAGGTCACTGGCTGGTTGACCGCCGCCGAGGGCAACGAAGAGCTGACCATGAGGCTAGTTGATGCCTGTCCTACGATTTGCGTCACCATCGCCGTGCTGATTTGATAGTTCGGATCACCCCCCGGCGGCGCGCTCCCGCCACCCGCCGGGACCCCATTGTAGGTAGCAACTATTGTGTGGCTGCCTACGCTCAGGGCTGCGGTCGCGCAAACTGCGATACCAGTGACCGGGGAAGCCGGCGATACAGGGCAGGCGGCGATCGCATTTCCGTTGTCCGTGAAGGTCACGCTACCGGAGAGTGGAACAATTGCATTGAAAGGCGTTACCGCCGCTGTAAAGGTCACCGACTGGTTCGTGGCGGATGTGCTCGACGACGACTGAAGCATCGTGGTGCTGGGGGCGGGGTTCACCATTTGCTGTGGGGTGAGGGTAGCGTTGCTGGTCGTGAAGTTCTGATCGTTGCTGTAGGTCGCCGTGATGGCATGAGCGCCTGCCGTCAAGGCAGCTGTCGGGCAGGCCGCTTTGCCGGTCCCGGCACTCATGACTGCGGGGGAAACCGCGGCGCAACCGGCGATGGGAGTCACACCGTCCTTGAAGGCTACTGACCCGCTGAGACCAGTCAGGCCCGATGGGAACGTGACCGTCGCGGTAAAGGTCACGGATTGGTTCACCAGAGGCGTCGGGGACACGTTTGCCGAGGCCAGTGCGAGTGAAGTTACCCCCTGACCGACGTTCGGCTTCACCGTGGCATTACTCGTCGTATAGCTCGGATCACCTGCATAAACCGCCTCGACCATGTTCAAACCCAGAACCAAGGCGGTGGTGGTGCACGTCTGCTGTCCGGTGGCAACGACGATCGGTAAAGCGTTGCAGCCAGCGAGCGGATTCCCGCCGAGTGTAAACGTTACCGTACCGGATAGCGGCACCGGTTGATTGATGGGCGTAACTGTCGCGGTGAAGGTCACGGACTGATTCACAGTCGGAGTAGTTGACGAGGCAGCGACGACAGTGGTACTTGCCGCCGTGGCAACTAACAGTGGCACGTTATTATTGCTGACGATATAGTTCGGGTCCCCCCCCGCTGGCGCGGGGCCGCCACCCACCGGGACCCCGTTGTAGGTCGCAACGATGGAATGGCTACCCGCCGGTAGCGAAGCGGTCGAGCACGCTGCCGCACCCGTTAGGGGATTTACCGCAACCGCTCCAGCAGTGCCGCAGGCCGCGATCGTGGCGCCGTTGTCGGTAAAGATCACCTTTCCAGAAAGCAGAACCGGCTCTATAGTCGGTGCAACTGTAGCCGTAAAGGTCACCGACTGGTTTAAGTTAGAGGAACTCAAAGTCGAGGCGAGAGTTGTCGTGGTCGGCGCCGGGTTGACCGTCTGCGACGGTGTCAGTGTCCCCGTGCTCTTCACATAATTGGCGTCTTTCCCGTCGGCATTGTAAGTCGCCGAAACTGTGTTGCTTCCCGCGGTAAGCGCGTTGACCGTACAAGTCGCCAACCCCGTGGCCGGGACGAAGGCTGTATTGCTCAAGCAATTCACCGCTTTCCCATCTCCGCCGGTGATTGCCCAAGTCACCGTGCCAGAAAGAGGCACAGTACCGTTAAACGGCGTCACCGCCGCCGTGAAAACCAACGTGTCATTGACCGTGGACGGGTTGGCGCCGGTCGTCAACGTCACGGTGGTGGTGGTCGGCGCCGCATTCACTGTCTGCGTCAGCGTCCCCGTGCTCTTCACATAATTGGTGTCGTTCCCGTCGGCGTTGTAGGTCGCCGTTATCGTGTTGGTTTTCACGGTCAGGGCGTTGACCGTACAGGTCGCCAACCCCGTGGCCGGGACGAAGGCCGTATTGCTCAAGCAATTCACCGCTTTCCCATCTCCGCCGGTGATTGCCCAAGTCACCGTGTCAGAAAGAGGCACACCGTTAAACGGCGTCACCGCCGCCGTGAAAACCAACGTGTCATTGACCGTGGACGGGTTGGCGCCGGTCGTCAACGTCACGGTGGTGGTGGTCGGCGCCGCATTCACTGTCTGCGTCAGCGTCCCCGTGCTCTTCACATAATTGGTGTCGTTCCCGTCGGCGTTGTAGGTCGCCGTTATCGTGTTGGTTTTCACGGTCAGGGCGTTGACCGTACAGGTCGCCAACCCCGTGGCCGGGACGAAGGCCGTATTGCTCAAGCAATTCACCGCTTTCCCATCTCCGCCGGTGATTGCCCAAGTCACCGTGTCAGAAAGAGGCACACCGTTAAACGGCGTCACCGCCGCCGTGAAAACCAACGTGTCATTGACCGTGGACGGGTTGGCGCCGGTCGTCAACGTCACGGTGGTAGTGGTCGGCGCCGCATTCACTGTCTGCGTCAGCGTCCCCGTGCTCTTCACATAATTGGTGTCGTTCCCGTCGGCGTTGTAGGTCGCCGTTATCGTGTTGGTTTTCACGGTCAGGGCGTTGACCGTACAGGTCGCCAACCCCGTGGCCGGGACGAAGGCCGTATTGCTCAAGCAATTCACCGCTTTCCCATCTCCGCCGGTGATTGCCCAAGTCACCGTGTCAGAAAGAGGCACACCGTTAAACGGCGTCACCGCCGCCGTGAAAACCAACGTGTCATTGACCGTGGACGGGTTGGCGCCGGTCGTCAACGTCACGGTGGTAGTGGTCGGGATGGGGGGGGGATCCGCGTCCGGGGTAATGTTCGCCAGTACAGTTATCTCGCTTCCCGGCGGCGAAGCGCTGCCGCTGCTGTCGGCCGCAGTAAGCTGCGCGCTGCCCTTCTCCTGGACGGCGGCGGTCAGCGATTCTCCGCTGGCTGCTCCACCGGGTAAAGGGGCGCTCTTACCATTAGCGGTAACCAGGCTCGCGTGTCCGCCATTCTTACCGGCGACTGCGGCCAACGCCTGGGGGCCGGCGCCAACTGGCAGCGAAAAGGCCGTCTGGAGGGATCCATCTCCATTGCCGAAGAGAACACTTGTAGTGGAATCGTTGAAATTGGCGACGGCGATGTCGGCTTTACCATCCCCGTTGAAGTCGGCCACTGTGACGGAACTTGGCCCGTTTCCAACCGGGTAGACGACGGGCCCCTTGAACGAAGCATCTCCGTTGCCTCGGAGGACCGCTAGAGTGTTGTCGGCCGATCGCGAAACCAACAGATCGAGAACACCACGACCGGTCAAATCCGCGAGAGCGATCGAGGTTGGAGCGTTCCCCAGAGGAAGTTCGGCGGCCGGCTTGAAGTTACCCTTGCCATCGCCAACCAAAACACTGGCCGTACCGGACGATTTGCAGGTTGCATCTTTGCCGCATGCGTTTGCAACGAGGATGTCGGGATTCTCATCCTTGTTGATGTCCCCGACTGCCACTGAAATGGGAGCATATCCAACCGGGTAAGTGAGGCCGGAACTGAAGCTACCGTCCCCTGTGCCCAGCAGAATTTCGGCGTTCCCGGGCTCTGTGCACTTCGCTGAGCCGCAGTCGCCGACGACGGCAAGGTCTGGCTTTCCGTCTTTATTGAAATCCCCGATCGCGACCGCAACGGGCGAATCGGCCGTCGAAAAGGTGAGCGGTTGCTGGAAGGTCCCATCTCCAACCCCTAGGAGGACGGAGATCGTCTTGTCACCCCTGTTCAGCGCGATGATATCGAGATTCTTGTCGCCATTCGCATCAACCAGGGCAACAGATACCGGCCCGCGCCGAGGGTGTAAGTGCTTGAAAGCCGATAACCTCCGGCTTCATTGGCGAGAAAGATGGCAACGGTGCCGCCCTTACCGCAAAGAGAATCCAATCCGCAGTAATTGACAACTACTAGGTCGGGCCTCTTGTCACCGTTCAGGTCGCCCGAAGCGATGGCCAGCGGTACCAAGTCAGCGGCATAGCTCCGCGCAGCCTTGAATGTGCCGTCACCCCTCCCCAGAGGGACGCTAATCGTCTGGGACGAAAAGTTGATAATCGCCAAGTCGACGTGCCCGTCACCATCGAAATCGCCGGCCGCGGCGGCAAGTGGCGCGTCGCCGGCAACAAAGTCCAGCGAGTCCTTAAAGGTGCCGTCGCCGTTCCCCAGCAAAACACTAAAAGTATTACTACCCTGGTTAACAGTAATTAAGTCGGGAACACCGTCGCCATCCACGTCAGCCACTGAGGCGGAAACGGGACTATTGCCAACGCCATAGGTCGCGGGAGCAGTAAAGCTTCGTCTCCCTTTCCCAACAATACCGACAGCGTTTTGTGCTGGAGTTGCGTGACGGCCAGATCAGTCTTGCCGTCTCTATTGAAGTCGCCAGCGACAATCGAGGACAACGCGCCAGTTGCTACAGAGATATCCGGAACCGACCGGAAAGACCCATTGCCTCGGCCCATCAGAATAGTTACTGTTCCGTCACTATTTGCCAAGGCTAAATCTGCCGACCTGTCGTTATTGAAGTCTGCAACAGTGAGTGCGGTTGGCGCTTTATGAATCGAGATGAAGGCCGGAGGTCCCAGTTGCCCCTTCCCGTCGTTGAGCAACACCGCGACGTACTTTCCACTTCCGCTTGCAACTGCCAGATCTGTATGGCCGTCGCCATTAAAGTCGGCGGCGGCAACGAAAGCCGGGTCTTGGCCGGCAGAATAGCTTTTCGGCTGTTGCAATTTGCCGTTGCCTAAGCCGAGCAGGACGGTCACCTCACCGCCAGCCGCATTGCAAACCACGACATCAGGATTTCCATCACCATCGACATCAGCAACCACGACCGAGGTGGGATGAGGTACCGGCCGGATACTCCGCACCAGTACTAAACTTACCCTCCCCAGTACCCAAATATACCGTTACATTGCCGGTGGTAGTGTCGGTTGTGACCAAGTCCAGCCTGCCGTCGCGGTTCAAGTCACCCATTGATACACCGACCGGGGCGCTGGCTACCGGGAACGATTGGGCAACTACAAAAGGAGGGCCATCCGCGCCAGTTGGTTCGATTGATTGCGCGTACGTCTTGTTCACCAGACAGGCGCTACTAAGCACGAAAAGCGCGGTCGAGGATACCGCGCTTCGAGATAGGCGGAGCCAACTATGACCGATCATTCGCATTCTCCAAATTCAACGTCCAGAACGAGAGCCGTCGTGCAAAGCCTGGTAAAGCAAGACAGACACCAGGAGACAACAAGCATGAACTCCCAGTCGCAATCAATGAGTCAACAAATATAAAACAAGAATCAGCGAATTCGAATAGTAGACCGTTCAGTCAATTTGAGCTACGCTGATTGCTTTATGTCGATCAACTATTTCGAATGCTCTGGTTGGTAGGCCAACCTATTTGACGTGATTTAACCCGCGGAAGAAGCAACCGCGACCGGAACCGCAAACGTACCACGCCTCTTTTGTCAAGTCAAAACAAAAAGTGTGTCGAGGGAAAAATGCCCTTGGCTCATTTCGGGAAGCGTGTGGACTCTGCCTCGGAGTCGGTCTTGCCGATCCAGCCGGCTTTGGCTGATGTTCTTCACCCTGGATTTCCGGAGCGCTTCTGCGGGGTGTCAAGTTCGGCACGCTCCGATAAGCCATTGGAGGATTGTGCCTTCTAGGAGAGCCAAATAACGGCGTAAACTCGATGCAGAATTTCTGAGGAGAATTATGCCCCTACAAGTCTGCATGGGAGCAACGATGCAGTGTAGCTTCGGAATGGCGCCGAGTTCGCTGGTAGTGCTGCCGACCAACATGGTGTTCACCAACCAGGTGCCGGACGCAAACATCATGGATCACATTCCGATGACCAATATAATGCCCTTCGGCATGTGTCAGTCGCCGGCAAACCCCACTGTAGCGGCGGCCACGGCCGCCGCGATGGGTGTGCTCACTCCTATGCCCTGCGTCCCAGCGACCCCGGCGCCGTGGGTTACCGGTGCGCCGACGGTCCTGCTCGGCAACTTCCCTACTCTCGACAACATCTCCCAGCTAATGTGCATCTGGGGAGGTGTGATTACTTTCACCGATGCGGGTGAGCAAACGGTTCAGGTCCCGTAATGGCAGCAGCTCCCAGTTTTGCCTCCTTTCCGTCCGACGCGCCTGCCCCCGCCGCAAGCAATGGTCGGCGCCACAATTTTCATCGATTTTCCACGCAAAATGATTTAGCTTCCACACGTGGCCTGATACAGCCCGCCAGGCACCATCTCATGGAACAGACGCCGGCGATCTCTCTCGCTTTTGCAGCCGCGACTGACATCGGCTGTGTGCGCGCAAATAACGAGGACTGTTTTGGCTATGATGTCGAACAGCACCTGTATGTGGTCTGCGACGGAATGGGAGGCGCCGCCGGCGGCGAGGTCGCGAGCAGCATGGCTGTCCGGATGCTGATCGAATCCTTTGAGGCGCAGTCCGTTCAAGCCGAGATCAGCCAGGTAGAACTGCCCATTGAGGAGCGGCTGGCGCGTTCAATTCACGAGGTGAATCGCGCGGTTCGCGAGGCCGCCGCCAACGATCCGCAACTCCAATCCATGGGTACGACGCTAGTCTGTGCGTGTCTCGGAGGCAACCGGATCGTCCTAGGAAACGTGGGCGACAGCCGGGCTTATCTGGTTCGCAATCACGTTTGCTCGCAGATCACCCTTGATCACTCATTGCTTGCTGAGCAGGTTCGCAATGGAGTGCTGACACCGGAGATGGCCGCGGCATCGAATTTGCAGTCGGTAATAACCCGCGCGATCGGCGCCGCAAACACTGTCGAACCCGACTTCTTCGCCGCCGAGCTTAAGCCGGACGACATGCTATTGCTCACCTCGGACGGCCTCACCCGCTACGTGCTGTCCGAGGAGATCGCTGCGATCGCCCAGATGAGTGCCGACCTTCCCTCCGTTTGTCAAGCTCTCATCGACCTTGCCAAGCAGCGCGGTGGTGTGGACAACATCACCTGCATGATGCTTAGGGCGGTCGAACTTACACCCGAGCAACCGCCGGCAGCCCCGCCGATCACCGGCGACATCGTTCGGCCGCCGCTATTTACTCTTAACTACCGGCGCAACGCAGTGTAGTCCGGAGAGCCCTCCTCCCGTAAGCAATTCTGCACCCGGACCGGAGAGTTCGAAGCGCACAACTTCCGGAGTACCGTCGGCGAGCTTGAGAGGTACGCCGGAAACCTCCAGCGGGAACTCCGCGCTGAGATCCGGCGCCCGCGCGGGCGACGTGACCCTTATCGATCAGCTGGAACAGCGCCCATGGACCTTGAAATTGCAGCGCTTCGGCGGAGTTGTACCCCAGCGAAGCCTGTTGGGCGTTTGCGCCATTCCAAGTAAATACCTGGCTCGTCGCGCCACTCGCCATACGCTGCCCGTCGACGATGAGAGTAGCGTTCTCGATTCCCTTGCTGGGAACCGCCCGCAGCGTAAAGCTGAACGACGGGCTCCTTCCACCGGGAGGATACAGCTCTGACGATATCTTGCCAAGCCGGCTAAGATATGCCGCAAAGGCGGGATTCACCGGCTGCGGCGGATCAGCCGCTGGCACGAACTGTGTTCCCTGCTGCGTGAAATACGGCTTCAGTCCGGCGGTATAGATCGTCCACAAAGCTCCGGTGTCCGGCGCGAAGACTTCGGTTCACGTCCGCAACACTGGCTTGCGCCGTCGAGTTTGGGGCGAATGGGAACTTGCCGAGCAGCGGGCTAAGAGCGCCGCATAACTTCTGTCCTGCGCCGTTAGCTTGAGCGCCAGGAGACGGAGCCAGTCCTTTGGCGCAATCAATCGGCGCTTCCATCAGCGCGAGAACCGTCCTTCCAATCTGGAATTGCGAATCGACGTTAAACGCAAACCCTGCCTGATGCGCCGCGCTATCGGCCGTCGAAGCGGCCGTCAGAATCGGCTGATATGCAGCGGGATCAGTCGCCCCACCCGCATTCTGTGCAACCTGGGAGACTGCTCCCGACAGACCAAGCAACGCGGTGATGTAGTTGGTATTACCGGCGCCGATGAAGCGATCAGCGGCGTTGGGATCGACCATTGCCTGCGTCGGCTGGAAGATACCCTTGATCCGTTGATCGGCAACGTTGGTGTTATGAGAGACGGTATAAAAGAGCGCCAACAGCGGCGAATTCGGAGCCGCGAGCGCGTCTAACTTTGACGCCGCATCGTGCAGATTGGACGTCGCATCGTGCAGGCCGCCGCAACTCACCACCCTCGCTTCATTCATAAAGCTGTGCCATTGTTTAATGAAGTCGTCCGAATACATCACCGACAGTTGCTTGCTCACGTTCGCGATGTCCAGCGATTGGGCAGCTCGATCGCCCAGCACCCATATCTCCCCTTGAAAGTAGCTGTTGGGATGCTGCATCGCCTCCTGCATGAAATCAAAACCGGAGCGAGTGAATGCGCCGCGCACGAAATGACTATCCACCACGGAAGCTGCTGAACCAGGATAAAGACGGTTGAAGTCTATCCCGGGGTTGGTCTTCTCTGCTGCTGTCAGCATGCCCTGGTATATTCGCGGCAACGCGCCAAAGTTCGAGAGAAAGTCGCGGGCGTGCTGGACCACCCCGCTGTCCGCCGTGATCGCGTAAGGGTCTTGGCGGAGGAGCTCGCCGCCATAGAAATCAATCTGGTCGGTGGCCAGCTTTTGCTGAGCAGCGTCAACTTGCCGCGTTCCAATCCAGTACTGAAGGAAAACAGGAGTGAGGAACTTAGGATCGCTCTTGTCGTGATGGCCTGCGGTGATGAGATAAGCCTTGAGCGGGTTGTAGGCGGTCCCATAGGCGGAGAAGTCGGTGTCCGCCGCCGGCTTGTCGGGCAGCGTGCGCAGATAGCTCATGAACCCCGCCTGAGCCGGATTCAGCAAGGCAGGGCGGAAGCGGTCGAAATAAATCCGCCTGGCCTGCACAGCCAGCTTGTCTCCTTGATACAGCCCGAAGCGGTAATCCAATGGCGGACCGTCATGGTTGAATCCGTCCAATTCGACAATGATTGCGCGCAGATTGTCGAGCTGCTGGAGGTCTCCGAGAGCCGGCAGTGAAATGGCCGTCGGCGAGGTCGGTGGCAGCGCTCGAGCCGCATTCTCAATCCGGTGCTCCAGTGCCAGATTGTTCAGAAACGAAACAAGGAAAAGCACGGCGCAGATCGCAAACACCGCAGCTAGGGCACCAAAAAGCACCCTGCGGAAAAGCCGCGCCGGAGCCGTCTGTTGAGTAGCCGACAGCGCGCTCTTGTCGCCGAGAATGACCTCCGGAAAGAGTCTGGGCAGAAATGTCCATTGAGGCGCCCTCCCCGAGGAACTTAGCTGCGGCGCCGGTCGATAGGCCGCCTGCCGGTCCTGCGCCGAGAAAATCCTCGTAGCCCCGACTTCTTGTGGGGAGGCCTGCATGGGCGCTGCCGGCAGGTTGGCAACCTGTTCGACCACACGCGCCCGCACACCAGTAAAGTAGAATCCCCGAAGATAGGGGTTAGCGTTCAACTGGCTTGGCTTGCAAAGCTCCACCAGATACTGCACGATATTCTTACGTAGCTTGCCGAACTCGCGCGGAAACTCGTACACACCGGGGGCATTGCGCTCTTCGGTTTCACGATCCAGCACCTCGACGCGAAACTCCCCGAGCGCGTAATAGAGCGAATCGAGCGCGTCGTTCAACTCACGCGAAGCCTTATCGGTATAAACGCCAGCTGAGGTCTCGTTCTTGGGCAGTGTAAACCCGAGGACCTGCCGCGCTTCCTCGTTAGTAAGATTCTGGACAAACTCGGAAAAATGGGGCACACGGTCGAGCTTGGTCACGATCACATAGACCGGCAAAGCGGCACCGAGCAGACGGCTTATCTCGCGCAACTGAGTCCCCGTTGCGCGGGCCGAGGCCAGGGAAGCTGCCGCCGCGTCGGTCGCCAGGAACCGTTCGGCGCTAATGCAAACGACTGCGGCGCGGGCCGGCGCACCCGACCCAAAGGCGGACCGATAAGCTCTTGGGCGGCTGCGCGCGATGAGCTTGCGGAGCGCACCGGCGCCCTGGCGAACCATCTCCCCCGGCTTCGAGGAAAGCCGCCTGCTGAGTGAACCAGAGGTTCAACAAGGGCGTTGGCGAGACTTCGCCCTCTCTCGGAGCGCTGCCCGCAATTAATTCCGGATCGAGTCCGCAACGCATAATCAGGGTCGTCTTGGCGGACCCTTGGTCTCCGAGGATGTAAAGCAGCGGCAGTTCATTTAGGGTTTTTGACCCTTGTTGCGAGGACCGCAGCTTGCGATTCGCGTCGTTCAGCAAAATGTCGATCTCGCTGCTCCCAGCGGCTCCATCCTGGCCCTCTTCCTGTTCCTGCCGCTTCTTGGCGCGGAAGTGCAACACCAAAATCACCACGGCTGCGACGAATCCAATCAGCAGGATCACGACCACCATGGCGACGAGGGGCGTCCCGTGGAGGTGGAGCAAAGCGGCGGCAGCGAAAGCCAGCAGTGCGGCAACCAGGACAGTGGCAAGAGCTAGTAGGTAAATGAGCAAGGGTCCCTCGGTGTTTCTGAGCTATCCGATCCGGGATACTCCGGAGTTAAGGGCCATCCAGAACCCTCCATACGCAAGCAGCATGAGCAGGAACATGCAAACCGCAACAATCCCTAGTCCCATGCTCAAACGATCGCTTCCCGCTGTTGCCATCACCTCTGGCGGTGGTGAGACGGCCCGAAGAAAAAGCGCCTGGCCGCGAATGCGCCCAATCCTTTCTCGAATCGGTCGAACAAACATCCCGATGTTGCTTCCTCCCAGGGCCTGACGGCCTCTAAATCCCAGAAGCAAGCAGAGGCAATACACTTCGAGACAATCGGCGGTCTCCTGCGAATCCTCACGGGCGAGTAACTTGCGCAAGTTCTCAAAGAAAATCACACCCGCATCGTTGGTGTTAAAGAGGTCCTGCTGCAAATAACGCTCCGACCAGTCGGCGAACACCGGGCTTTGCAGCTTCAAGACACTCTCATCCAGAAACGCGACGATCGCGAAAACCGAAAACTGGATTGTTTCGCCGCTATACCCGAGGCCTTTGGCCTGCTCCATGGCCGCTTTCAATGCGGCGCGCATGTTGTTTCGAAATGCTTGCGAGTCCTCCACAGCCTGCTGCTTGGAACCAAGCCGCAGAATGCTCGTAAATGAGTTTTCATAGCAAGCGGCAAGACTGTGAACACGGAGTGCAATTTCGTTCATAGGTGTTGTCCATGGTCAACTGCATAGGAATCGGGCGGCCTTCTACTCACCCCACGACTGCGCGGACAGTGACCTGTCACTAAATCACCATGAGCATACCTCAACAACGCAATTCCACAAGAAAAACTTAGATGCGGGATTTCCCCGTGGGTCCGTCTGGTGTTCTTAGCAAGTGAAGATGTCCGCTTTTCATAGCAAGTGATCTGTCCGGTTTTTGAATTTAGCCAGCCGCCGCAGCGGAGGCGGTGGGAAAGTGGGAATCCCGCGCGGTCGGCGGGATTTCCAAGCGGGGTGGGAAAGTCGGTTTTTGGACTTTTCCGTCCCGCGGCTTTTCCACCGTCCGGCGGTCGGGAGCGCGAATCATCGCCCCGTGGCTTGGATAGCGTCCGAGCAGATGCTGGCCGTAGCTCAGGCTGAGGTCTCCGTCGAGATGCTGGCGCACGGTGACCGCGCATCCGGCCAGGGTGCCGCGCCAGCGGACCGGCTCGATCTGCAGGCAGCGGTTCTCAAACTGCACGGTGTTGTCGCGGTTCACGACCCGCTCGTGGTGGAGCGAGAAGACGAGGTCGAGGTCCTGCGCCCCGAGCGGCAGGAAGGCGGTCCCGGGCTGCTCGGCGGGCACCTGGAAGCGGCGGTTGAACGCGGCGATATAGGTCCGGTCGAGAAAGCGGTTGGCCGCCTCGACGGTCTTGATGTTGCGCAACCGGAGCTCCTGCGGCAGCCGTCCCTGCCAGGTGGAAAAGCTGCGCTCCGAGCGGCCCCGCGCCTCCGGCGAGTAGGCCGGGATCATCTGGATGACCAGCTCGCGCAACGCCCGGCCCACCTGCGTCAGCCGCTGCCGGTCGACCTTGCTGCCGGCCTTCGGAGTGAGCCAGAAGTGGCTGCCGCGATCCGAATACAGCGCGCAGAAGATGCCTTTGCGTTCGATGACCTGGCGCAGCGCGGCCATCACCGTGGGCGTCGATTCCTCCTCGACCAGCTGCGCGTAGTAGATCTCGCTGGTGGCGTCGTCCAGGACCACGATCAGGTCGTGCCAGCGCTCGTCCTGAAACCACTGGTGCTGGCTGCCGTCGATGTGCAGCAGCATCCCCGGCAGCGGCCGCCGTGGCCGTCGCTTGCGATGCGCGCCGCGCTTGCGCCCCTTGGCGACCAGCCCCGCGCCCTGCAGCGCCTGCTTGACCCAGGTGTAGCTCAGATGGACGCCGTGCTCCTCGGCCAGCTTCTCGTGGAAGTGCCGTACGTTCAAGTCGAAGTACCGCTCCCGATAGAGCCCCAATACCTGCTCCACCTCGGCCAGCGGAACCCGCCTGCCGCTCGGCGCGCCACGCCGCCGGTCGAGCAAACCGTCGTAGCCATGCTGCTCGTAGCGCTCCCGCCACCGCCGCATCGAACGGTCGCTGATGCCGATGATCTCCGCCGCCTGCCACCACGTGATCCGCTTTGCCATCGCCCGTAGAATCACTTCCTGAACCTGCATCGCCCGCTCCACCGCGGCCTTCGTGTAAGCAACCATGCTTCGCATCGTCGCCCACCACCGCCGCCCGCCAAGCGGACAGATCATTTGCTAACTCGGCCGGACATATCATCTGCTAACGACACCGTGGGTCCGTCTGGTTGCAACGATACCTATTCTCCAGTCACAATTCATTGGGAAGGCACCGTTCTTTACGCGGCAACCGAGCGCGTGTAAGCTTCGCTCAGCGAATCCTGGATCACTAAGGACGAGTCGCCCTATGACCAAGTCAGATAATCAACCCGAAGAGTCGGACGAGGCCGTTGATCCACTTAGTGCAACGGGCATGTTTCTGAACGCAGTACGGCAGCATTCAGGACAGTCTGCAGAACCGGTGGTGGCAATGGAAGCTGAGCGGCTCGAGACGTTGCCGTCCGCACCACGTCGCCCAACTGACGCGGATCGACAGCCGGCCGAATCTGAACCCGCCGGGTCCGGTGAATTTACAAGACTCTTCCAACACGCTCAGGCTCCCCCCCACCAGTGCATGAGGAGCCTCAACGTCCCTCGACGTCCGCACCCGCCGACTTCACTCGCATTTTTGTGCCGGCGCCTTCGGCTCCCCTGGAGACGCCGAGAGTGGAACTCGAACCGATGCCTCTCAGTGTTCCGGTTCCGAAGCCGGCCCGGGGTTTTTCCTCGCCGGGAGCTTCGGGCTCAGCGGCTGCCGAGGGCGGCTTTACGCAGCTCTTTCCTAGCGACTCCCGGCCACAATCCCCGCCCGCAAATTTAGAAGAATTTACGCCGGCTGCCTCCGCAGCTTCCGCGAAGTCAGAAACGGTTCCCTCCGGTGGCTTCACGCAGATCTTTCAGGGGCTGCCTTCTACGCCTTCTCTTGACCAGCCTCTTCCGGTAATCGCACCGGTAAATCCTCCACGCCCATCTCCCGAACCGACAGGGAGCGGTCTTACCGATTTGTTCCAAACGAGACCATCCTCGGACTCCCGCGCGTCGCGTTCTGGGCCGTTACCCGCGAATTCCTTTTCACCGTCTCCATTTGTGGAAGGAGGCGAGTGGCCGCCGCAAGCCGCCTTCGAACCTGGTCCAAAGGCGACAGCTTCGACCGTAAGCTCCCAGAGCGCGACCGACATCTTTTCCAGTCTATCTTCGAGCGGTCGGCCGCAACCAGAATCCCGATTGGAGTTTGATCAATTTCAAGTTGCGCCACCCCCACCATCACCGCAGGCTGCTCAACATTCGACGCCCTCTCCGGCAGAATCCGGGAGCGTCACTCAACTCATCAGCATGCTTTCCCCAGTTGCTCCCCAGGCTGCGACAGTACCCGCATCGCGTTCGACCGATCTGCCTCAGCCCTGGGCAAAATCGGGCCCAGGCGAATTCACGCGCATCATTTCCCGGGAGATCAATGCCTCCGGTGAAGTCCCGGGGGCGGCCGCGCCTTCCCTCAAACCCAGTACCGGGTGGGGAGCGTCCCCGTCGGTGTCTACGCCTGCGGCACCTTCAATCCCGCAAATTCCTAAAGCTGAGCCGCCTCAAGTCGCGGCCCCTAAGCCCCCTGCTGCGGCGGCGGCCGCGGCAATGAGCAAACTCCAGGAGATGTTGCCCGTCCTTCTGGTTATCAATGCTTTTTTGATCCTGGTTCTGATCGTGGTAGTGATCTTCGCTCTTCAACGCAAATAAAGCGACGACGAACAGCGTCCTAAGCGAGCAGACCGTTTTCCTTCAGAAACAGCTCCGTCCGCTCGATACTCGGAATCAGCACGACCCCCTGCGCGCGCGTCTTGCCTGCCCACCTCGTTGCGTCATCTTCACTTATTCTCAGATTGATCAGCAGGGCGACGAGGTCCTCGAGGCTGAATACCCTGGCTGGTACCGTATTCATACGGCCAGCATAGGGAATGAACAGCACCTCGAAGTAGGCGCGCTGTCCTTCCAATCCGGGGTGCGGTGTTATGCGGAGGTTCCCCGTAACTTTCGCCATCCATTCTCTCCAATGCGGATAGAACTCTCTTGGTCTTGCAACTCCAGATTGTTTCACATCTGGATACGATCCTGGATAGAGATGGCGAGCTCAGAATACGCGGAGTCAGTCTCCGGCCACACCGATAAATCCGCGCTCAATGAGTGTGCGGATCATGGCCAGGCATTCGCGCCTTACAGTTTCGATCGGCGCGTTGGCGGAGGTGGCAAACTTCTGGATTGCCTCGTCAGAGGAACGAGTGCCGTCGCAGTTCGCCAGGAACTCCGCTACCAATGGTTGCACCGTCAGATGGAATGGGAAACCGTTTATCAAGCGTAGGGTGAGCGATTCTGAGCGCCACTGGTCTCCGGACTGGTCGCAGATCTGCTCGAGTCTTACATGCCCTGGCTAACCGGGGCCGGATCGCCAGAAGCCTATCGTCGCTCTCCACCTCGCGCAACCAATCGTGGGCGGCAAACGTAGAGGTAATCACTTCCCCCAAATCGCCGGTCGGAGTCTTTGGCACCTCTTCGATCCGCGCCCAGTTATTTCCACTGCGCTTTCGCAACACGATTAGGCCATCGTGGATAGCCTCTACGCCGCGCTCCCGGTAATAAGCCATGTAGCCGTCGTAAAGCTCTGCATCGCGACCGGTATTCTCCGTGGTCTCGCGAATGCGATGTTGCGCATACTCCTCAGGGTCCTGGGTTAGGCCCTTCATGACCCACGCGTCGCAACCCGTTCCTTCCAGCCATTCGGAGATGCGCTCCTCCCAGGGTTGCCCGCTTACCTGCGCCCATTCGGACAGCATCTGCAGGTAGCCGCCTTCGTTGAGATGGAGAGGGGCCTCCTTCACTAACTGACGGCAGAGCTGATCGAGCTCCATTGAGTTATCGCAAAAGAGATAATCGGTCTTTGGGGTGATAAAAAAAGGAGGATTGGACAGAATCAGATCGAAAGTCCGTCCCACGACAGGCGCGAACTTATCGCCCTGGATGGTCTCTATGCTGTCGATCCCATTCAGTGCCGCGTTGAAGGCGGCGAAGGCTACTGCCCTCGGATTCAGGTCAGTCGCCACGACCGTGTCGCTATGGCGGGAGGCGCCCAGGCCGAGAATCCCGCTGCCTGTACCCAGGTCGAGCGTGGCCTGGGAGTGCCGTCGTACTGCAAACCTTCCCAGGAATTTGCTTGTAGGGTTAGGCCATAGCACCATCTCCGCTTCGCCGCGTTCAATGGCTTTCGGATGATCCGAAGCCACAAGGAAGCCGTCGCAGGGGAGCACCATAGCCTTGGCGATCAGGAGATTTGCCCTTTTCTCCACCAATCCGGACTCTAGCAACAAGTCGAGGAACGGACCTGGAACGGCCGTCGCCGACTCTACCGTCTGTTGCTGTCCCAACCAGAACCAGTGCAGCAGGGAATTCAGCAGCGTTGGTTCCCGCGTACGGTCAAGCAGCCTCGGCTCGTTGCGCAGATGGCGGGAAGGCAACTCTGGCGCCCCCAGGTGTTTGCGGAGGTTTGCCTCCGTGTAGCCCGCCTCTTCGAACTCTCTCAAAAGCTGGCGCGAATCACTTACCGTCAATGGCGTGAGCATCAGCTACCAACTTATCACTGACCGTAGCCGCGCGCGAAGGCTTCCGGGGCGCCACTCGCTTCCGCTCGAAGAGCGGAAGCGAGCCTTGCTCGGCAACGTCGGGCATGCCATCCCTGGCCGGTTTAGATGGTAGTCACCATCCAGGATTTGAATGTGCCGACATTCCCGTACGGGGCGGTGTAAGTGGGCAGATTCCCGATCGGAATTGGGACTACCGCGTTATGCCCCGGGTCTAGAAACAGGATATTGGCGTTGGCATTGTCGGGGCCGAGAGCCACGATGGCGTGCCCGCCCCCCCCCGTTCCAGTCCACAAAGGCCACCCCCGGCTTCGACTTTTTGCAACGCGTGGACAAATAACTTGTCAAAACGGCTGCATTCGAGATGTCCCAGGTCATAGCGGACGTGATTTTGTAATCGCTCAACGCTGATGCGACGAGCGCGTCCATCGCACCTTGGGTTGTCCAATTGTGGCCGCCCTTGGAATGTGAAAAGCCGTGCAGCCGGTCGAGCGTCTTGCGGGCGGCCGCTTCGTCGAGCGCCGTGGACCTGATTTTCCGGACGACCATGGCGATGCAGGCGCAGCAGCATGTCTCGTCGAGAGCCTGAGTACAGAGTTGATGAGTGATTCCGTCGGCGTCGACTACGCTGGAAAAGGGCATGACTCCACACCTTTCAAAAGATAGAGATGGGTATGACTGGGGGGAAATTCATCCTTGATTCAAGAAAGCGTCGAAATCTCTTCGCACCGCTGAGCTGCCGGGTGAGTCTCGTCGACCGTTCACCCGTGCGCGACTCCAATTGCCGCGTCAGTATCTTAGCGTATTTCGCATGCTGCTCGCAGACATTTTTTTGTCGTCGCAGAAGAGCAGTGTTCGGCTGTCACATGAAGGACGGTTCGCCGTCCGCCCATTCTGCCGGTCACCCGCGCGCACCGCCGATTCTGAACTTGTTTCCGAGAGAGCTCTGTTCTCTGAAAGAGAATCGTCTATGGATAGATCTCCGCTGGTTCGCGGAGTCTTTCCCACTAAAGTTGTAGTCGCAAACTGGCTGTATTCATCGTTTGGGCTTGACCCGTAACACCTAGCATGGTATCAACGTAGGCGCGCTGGAAATATTCGCCTGCCCGGCGCGAAACTGTTCTCTCGATAACATTATGTTTCGCTGCGTCTTGGCTTGATTATTTGATGAGCGGGTATGACGCTAGTTCGGAAGTGCCCATTTGATGTCGCCCCGGACAAAGCTGGGCAAAACCATTTGAAGAGCGATGAAACGATAGACCAGCTTCGATCACTATCGGTTTAAGGACGGTGCCATGGCTAGAGTAAGCGCGCAGCACAAACTGGATCGAGTCCGCCCTCCCCGTGTCCAGATCACTTATGACGTGGAAATTGGCGGCGCCATCGAGATCAAGGAACTCCCCTTCGTAGTCGGAGTGCTGGGGGACTTCACCGGCAACCCTGAACAACCGCTCCCGAAGCTGAAAGACCGTAAGTTTGTCGAGGTGAATCCCGATAACTTCGATACGGTCTTGGAGGGCATGAAGCCGCACCTTTCCTTCGCTGTGGAAAATAAACTGAGCGATGAGTCGGATGCTCCTCAATTGAAGGTGGACCTCAAGTTCCGCAAGCTGGACGACTTCGAGCCCACCAACGTCGCCAGGCAGGTGAAGCCCCTTAAAGAATTGCTCGACCTTCGCACTCGTCTTTCCGACCTTCGCGGTTCCTTGCAGGGCAATGACAAGCTCGAGGAATTGCTCCTGGAAGCGGTCGGCAACACTGAAAAGATGGCCAAGCTGAAGGGCGAGATCGGCACGAATGACGGAGGCTCCAATGGCTGAGGCAGTAGCAACACCTCAAGGGTCTGCGACGACAGTTGAAACCGAGACGAAGAGTCTGCTTGACGACATAGTTGAACAAGGTCGGTTTGGCAGCGAAGTCTCCGCCCGGGAACGCGGCAAGGATCTGGTCAAGGAATTTATCGCCCAGGTTCTCGACGGTTCCATGACCGTCGCCAAAGACGCGGACATGATGATCAATGCGCGCATCGCGCAGATCGATCACCTTTTGTCGCTGCAGCTGAACGAAATCCTGCACCACCCGCAATTCCAAAAGCTGGAAGGCTCGTGGCGTGGATTGAAGTACCTTATGGACAGCAGCGAGACCGGGGTTGGACTTAAAATTCGCGTCCTGAACGCCAGCAAAAAAGAGCTTTTGCGAGACATTGAAAAGGCCCCTGAGTTCGACCAAAGCGCGCTTTTCAAGAAGATCTACGAGGAAGAGTATGGCGTCTTTGGAGGCGCCCCATTTGGTGCGCTCGTCGGCGACTTTGAATTTGGCAAGCACCCCGAAGACATGGCCCTCCTGGAGGGAGTTTCCCATATTGCCGCCCAGGCACACGCACCCTTCGTTAGCGCCGCCGCTTCCGACCTCCTAAATCTCGAAAGCTACACACAACTGGACGCTCCTCGAGACCTCGCAAAGATCTTTGACAGCACTGAGTATGCAAAATGGAAGTCGTTCCGTCAGAGTGAGGACTCGCGTTATGTGGCGCTTACGTTGCCGCGGACCCTGGGGCGCTTACCCTACGGCGCAGAGACCAAGCCGGTCGACGAGTTCTGCTACGAGGAGCGCGTCGATGGCACCGACCACTCCAAGTATCTGTGGATGAACGCCGCCTATTCTTTGGCATCGAAGATGACCCAGTCTTACTCGCTCTACGGAATGTGCGTCGCCATGCGCGGAGTGGAGGGAGGCGGCCTGGTCGAAGGACTGCCAGTTCATAACTTTGCCACCGACGATGGGGATATTGCCCTTAAGTGCCCAACCGAGGTGCAGATCACCGATCGGCGGGAGAAAGAACTCGCCGATCTCGGGTTCGTGCCTCTGGTCCATTGCAAAGGAACAGACTATGCGGCGTTCTTTAGCGTCCAGAGCTGCCAGAAGCCGAAGGTTTACGACACGGATTCTGCCAATGCCAATGCCCGCCTATCCACACAGCTTCCCTACATTATGGCGGTCTCGCGGTTTGCGCATTATCTAAAAGCCATGATGCGCGACAAGATCGGAAGCTTTATGTCTCGTGAAGAGGCAGACAGGTTCTTAAACCGCTGGATCACCAATTACGTGACGCCGGACGACTCGGCTTCCCCGGCGGCCAAAGCCGCACGCCCGCTGCGGGAAGCCCGCATCGATGTCACCGAGGTCCCGGGCAAACCGGGCGTCTATCGCGCAGTCGCCTTCCTCCGGCCTCACTTCCAACTGGATGAACTTACCGTTTCCCTGCGGCTTGTGGCTGAACTGCCGGCGGCGGCCAAGTAAGTTGAAGTGCTTCTGGATTCAGGATTTGTGCCTGTGTCCCCGATCGAAGAGCTGTTAACGAGAAGTAGAAAAGGAGAAGCTTAATGGCAGTCAATGCATATTTGATCGTCGATGGGCGCCCTGGACCTAGCACTAGCAAGAAGGACGCCATCGATATCCTCTCGTTTAGCTTTGGCGCCACTCAAAGCGCGGTGATCGGCGTGGGCTCCTCCGGAGGAGAAGCACGGGCGGGCCGGGCAAATCTAGGTGACGTCACCATTATGAAAGTGGCGGATAAAACGTCACCCCTGCTCTTTGACGATTGCGTGACCGGCAACTACCTCAAGAAGGTCGATATCATCTACGACAAGCCAATGGGAGACGATCAGCAGGATTACTTCAAAATCCACATGGAAGACGCGCTGATCACGTCGTTTCAGCTCTCGGGATCGAGCGAAAACCCGGTGGAGTCGGTCAGTTTCGCCTTCAGCAAAATCAAGGTTAGTTACAACCCCGAGGAGGGTGGCAGCCTGAAGGGCTTCATCGATAAGGGCTTCGACGTTCTCAAGCTTAAACCGTGGTAACTCTCGGGCGAGCGGGGGCGCGGTGGGTTTGATCGCCAAAGAACTGTTCGCGGAAGGCCGGGTGCGGGAAGCCGAAAAGCTTCTCACATCGTATTTGCGAGAGCATCCGGCCGATGTCGCCCAACGGATTTTCCTTTTTGAGCTGCTCTGCTTCGCCGGCGAGTATGCACGCGCCGAAAAACAACTCGGGGTGCTTACAAGCCGAGGTATCGAGGCGGAAACCGGCGCCATCGTTTACTACGCTGCGCTGCATGCGGAAAAGACGCGGCATGAGACTTTCGAAAAACAGTCTTTTCCGACGGGCCCAACTACGTCGCTCTCGGGCAAGCTCAACGGAAAGGCTTTCAAGGAATTGCGGGATGCCGATCCAGATATCGGTGCCCGGCTCGAAGTCTTCGCCGCAGGCGCTTATCTCTGGCTCCCATTTGAGCATGTGGCTTCACTCGAGATGTCTGCGCCGCAACGGCTGCGGGATACTCTCTGGGCTCGGGCCTTGGTGCAGACTGCTCCTTCTTTTCAAGGTTTGGATATAGGGGAGGTGCTGATTCCGGCGATCTATCCGTTCTCCTGGAAACATCAGGACGAAGCGGTCTGGCTGGGCAGGATGACCGACTGGGTCGCGGACGAAGAAGGCCGAGAATACCCATCAGGCCAGAAGGTGTTCCTGGTTGATGGCGAAGAAGTTCCCTTCCTCGAAGTTCGCTCGCTCAAGTTTGACCATCCAGTGACCGCGCCTACTGAGCAATAAAGCAATCAGTTGATTCTTCTGGAGTTCTGCCATTATGCCGCTTCGCGAAGACATTCTCGCTCCGATTGCCGGCGATAATCCGAGTGGCATCGATCTGCGCTACGATACCAAGCTCCTGATCTACGACAAGATCAAAGAAGCGCGCCGCCAGGACGACGATCTTGCGCAAGGAGACTGGCAGAGCGAGCGAAAAACGGCCAACTATCCCCTCGTCGTCAAACTTGCGCAAGATAGCATAGCTCTGGTATCAAAGGACCTTCAATTAGCGGCCTGGCTCACTGAGGCGTTGCTTCAGACGGAGCGATACAACGGCCTTTCCCAGGGGATCGGATTATGCCACCGGCTCATGGCGGAGTTCTGGGAGACAATCTACCCTCTGATCGAAGAAGGCGATCGCGAGCTCCGAGCCCGGCCCCTATCCTGGATCGGTTCCATGCTCGATCTTCCTCTGCGTTCGCTGACAGTTGCCGGTAGCTATTCCTGGTATCAATACAAAGATTCGCGGGCGCTGGGGTACGAAGACCAAGTCAAGACGGATAAGGACAGAAAAAATCGGTCGAAATCGATCGAGGAAGGAAAGATCGCGCCGGAGGTCTTCGACAAGGCCTTCGCGGAAACTCCGAAGGCGTTTTACTCACAGGCGGAAAAGGACCTTGACGGCTGCCTTTACTCTCTCGATGTCCTGGAAAAACTCTGTGATGAGAAGTTTGAAGACGATGCTCCGGCATTCGGCAAACTCAGGACTGGTCTGACGGAAGTTCGCCAAACCATGCATTCGCTGCTCGAAAAGAAGCGGGAGAAAGAGCCAGATCCCGTGGAAGCGGCAGCCCCGCCTGAAGTTGCTGAGATATCCTCGCCCGACGCCGCTGCCGGGGCCGAACTTCCCTCTTCGCCGCCAACCTTTGCCGATCTCTCTGTGAGCGAACCTGCGGACCGCCGTCAGGCCGTGGCCAGTGTCGCCGCGGCAGCGGCATTTCTCCGCAAAAGGGAGCCTTACAGCCCGGCACCGTATCTGATGTTGCGCGGCCTACGCTGGGGCGAGTTGAGAACCGGCTCTCGCCTGGGAGACACCGCTTTACTCGAAGCCCCCCCGACTGAACTTCGCCAACAGGTGAAGCGGCTCGCGCTCGCAAAGAGATGGAGTGAGTTACTGGAGGCCGGCGAGCAGGCGATGACGCTGCCCTGTAGCCGTGCATGGCTGGATCTGCAACGGCTTTCGGTCGCAGCTTGTTTTGCCCTTGGCACCGAGTATCAACCCATAGCTACCGCCATCCAAACGGAGCTTCGCGCATTGCTGAATGATCTGCCCGAATTACTCGAAGCCACTCTGCTTGACGACACGCCGGCTGCGAATCCAGAGACCAGGGCGTGGTTGCACCACCTTGATGCCCCACCGCAAACGACCATCGCGGTTGATGATGGGAATGCTTCCTCCGAAACACACGCCGGCCCAAACGGCGCGCCAAGCTGGCTCGCTGGAGCGGCAGACGCCTATGTACTCGCCAGGGAAGCGCTGGCCTCGGGCCAGGAAGAGAAGGCCTTCGCTATCATGCGCGTCGAAATCGGCCGCCAGCGCTCCGGTCGCAATCGATTTCGCCGAACCATGCAGTTGATTGAGCTGGCGGTTGCTGCCGGAAAAGACTCCATCGCGCAGCCATTGCTCGATGACGTCACCGAAGCCATCGAGAGCCACAAGCTGGACACATGGGAAGATCCCGAACTGGTCGCCGGAGACTTGGCGAACCTGATGAAGAACAGCAAGAAGATTCAGGGCAGTTCCAGTGACAAACAGAAGCTCTTCGAACGTATCTGCCGCCTGGACCCTGTCCAGGCACTGAGCGCGGGGTAAGACATGGCCAGGAGTCTGGGCGAAACCACCATCACGATCTCTGTGCTCGACCGGCTGCTTGATCAGGAACCGGAGAGTCGTGCTGAAGCTGCTCTTAGCCGCGCACAATCCTTGCGGCTGTTGAAGAGCGCGATACGGCGCGACCTTGAATGGCTGCTCAACTCGAGACGAATCTGCGAGCCGCCCGACGAAGGGCTGACCCGGGTGAACAAATCCGCCTACGTGTATGGACTTCCTGACCTCTCCGCGTTGAGCATGGGGGCTGCTGGCGACCGGAATAAGCTGGTTCGCCAGATACTCGACACGATCAAGCTATTTGAGCCACGGCTGGCAAATGTGCGACTGGTGATGGTCGAAACTCCAGACTCGGCAAAGAAGGATGTGCGCTTGCGCATCGAGGCGATGCTTCGAATGGATCCTGCACCGGAACCTATATCTTTCGACACCGTGATCGAGTTAAAGAGCGGCAACTGCCACCTTTCCGGGGCCGACGATGCGCGATGACCTGCTGCTTTATTACGAGCGAGAGCTGGACTATTTGCGCAAGTCCGGCGAGGAGTTTGCCGAGAAATATCCTAAGGTCGCGTCCCGGCTGGTGCTCGAGCCGACCAAGTGCGAAGACCCTCATGTCGAACGCCTGCTCGAGGCATTCGCCTTTCTCGCCGCCCGCGTCCACCTGAAGATGGACGACGAATTTCCAGAGATCACCGAAGCGTTACTAACTGTGGTCTATCCCCAACTGGTGCGTCCGATACCATCCATGTCCGTAGTTGAGTTTCAGCTCGATCCGGAAAAAGGCAAGCTCACGAGCGGCATGAAGATCGAGCGGAATTCTCCTCTCTACTCGAAACCCGTCGGCGGTGTTCCCTGCACCTTTCGCACCTGTTATGACACCACCCTTTGGCCCCTCACGGTTACCGCCGCGGAATTGCGTCCCCCCCAGCCGTCTGCAGCCGGCGCTGAAAACGAACGATTCGGCGTGGGCTGTCCGTGTGGAATTGCGTTGCGCACGCGACATCTCTCTCGCTGGCCTGAAATTGGATAAATTGCGGTTTTATCTCGACGGAGAGAGCGGCCTCGTCAACATACTTTACGAATTGCTTTTCAGCCGCCTCAATCGCATCGTCGTTCGCGATCCTTCACCGGGATCGCGGCTCGCTCCATTGACTCTGCCAGCTTCCTGTCTCACCGCTGTCGGCTTTAGCGCCGATGAGGGTATGGTCCCGTATTCCGCCTCCTCTTTCGCTGGCCACCGCCTACTGATGGAGTATTTCGCCTTTCCCGAAAAGTTTCTCTTCGTCGATCTTTCGGGCCTCGGGCGCCTGGCCGATGCCGGATTCAAAGAAGCGGTCGAATTCGTCTTCCTCCTCTCCGAGATCGAAGGCGATGGGAGGATCCAGCGGCTTGAGCTGGAGCTCTCGAAAAAGACCTTTCGTTTAGGCTGTTCTCCGATCGTCAACCTCTTTCACTCAGGTTGCCGAGCCGATCCAGCTTAATCAGCGAAGGTACGAATACACCGTGACGCCGGACGTGCGTCGGCCATATTCTATGGAGGTTTTCTCGATCGACGAAGTGGCCGCCATCGATTCTGCGAACCAGCGGATTATTAGTTACGAGCCGTTCTACTCCCTGCGTCATTTTGCGCGCATGGGTACCCCCTCCTGCTTTTGGCTCGCTCGACGCCGCCCCTCGGCACGCCCGAACGACGACGGCACTGACGTGTCTCTCTCGCTTGTCGATCTGTCCACCGCGACCATCCAGCCCGATGCCACCGTGCTATCGGTTCGCACGACCTGCACTAACCGCGACCTGCCGGCGCGTTTGCCTTTTGGAAACCAGGACAGCGATTTCGAGATGGAGGGTGCGGCCGCGATGAAGCGTATTGTCGCGCTGCGCAAGCCAACCCAGCCAGTGCGTCCGATATTGGGTAAGAGCGGCCTCTGGAGACTCGTTTCCCATTTATCGCTGAATTACCTTTCACTCGTAGATGGTGGCGAAGATGCGCTTCGAGAAATCCTGCGCCTCTACGACATAGGCCGAACCGCTTATTCGCAGAACGTAATTCAGAGCATCCTGCACATTCGCAGCCAGCCGCACTTTACGCGTTTGACCTCCGAGCAGGGAATCAGCTTTGCCCGCGGGTTGCGCATCGAGCTAGAAATCGACGAAGAACAGTTCACTGGAGGCGGCGCATTTCTCTTCGCCAGCATCCTGGAGAGGTTCTTCGGACTGTGTGCTTCGCTGAATAGCTTTACCCAGCTGAAAGTAACCACTCCGCAAAGAAAGGAGGGATTATACGAATGGGAACCACGATCGGGACGGAAGCTGCTCGCCTGAGCGATTCGCCGCTTGGCGAACAATTGGTCGAGGATGCTTGTTCTTTCGAGTTCTTCCAAGCGGTTGCTTTGCTGCAAAAGCTGAATGCCGCTTCCCGCCCCGTAGGTGGCTTTTCCAGTCCCGGCGACGAAGCCGTTCGATTTGGCGTCAACTCGAGACTCGCTTTTCCCGCTAGCGAGATTCAAGAGATAAAGGCGGCTGGCGACGCTCAACCTCACATGACGGTCAACTTCATGGGGCTTACTGGTCCTATCGGTGTGCTCCCCTTCACTTACAGCGAGTTGATCCTGGATAGGGTCCGAGCCAAAGACCATAGTCTGGCGGCGTTCTTCGATATCTTCAATCATCGCGCCGTTTCGCTTTTCTACCGCGCATGGCAGAAGCCCCGCTTTCCGGTCACATACTCCGCAGGCAACGACGATCAATTTACACGATACCTCTTCGACCTCATTGGACTCGGAACCGCAGGTCTCCGCGACCGGCAAGACATCGAGGATGAGGCGCTGTTGCATTATATTTCGCTTGTCGCCATGCAGTCTCGATCTGCGATGGCGCTCGAACAAATCATCGCTGATTACTTCGAAGTGCCCGTGGAAATCCAACAATTCACGGGCGCCTGGTACGGTCTGGAGCGCCGGGCACAATGCGCGATGACCGAGGAAGAGTCCGCCTCCTGCCAGGTGGGCAGCGGAGCGGTAGTCGGCGATGCCGTCTGGGACCGCCAGGCGCGCGTACGTATCCGGCTCGGACCGCTGGGGATCGACCGTTACTGCGACTTCTTGCCGGGCAGCGCCGGCTACACCGCGCTGCGCGCGATCACTCGCTTCTTCAGCAACGATTGCCTCGATTTTGAACTGCAACTCGTGCTCGCTCGCGACGAAGTACCTGAAGTTGAGCTGGATCTCGACTCTCCCAAAGCCGCCCGGTTGGGCTGGGTCTCATGGGCAAAGACCGCGCCATTGGGAGTCGATCCGGACGAAACGATTTTGACCTTGTAAGGGGACATCGAATGGGACTGAACCTCAAAGCGCTGCTCGCCAAATTGAATGAACCAGCCCGTTCTGCGCTTGAAGGCGCCGCTGGTCTCTGCCTCTCCCGCACTCATTACGATATTGAGGTCGAGCACTATCTCACCAAACTGCTCGACTTCCCTTCGGGAGATTTCGCCGCCATCCTGAAGCACTTCGAGGTCGATCAGTCGAAGCTGACCGCGGAACTGACTCGCAGTCTCGACAAGCTGAAGTCCGGCAACGCCCGCACTCCCGCGATCAGTCCGACCGTCTTGAGAATGCTCACCACGGCGTGGACGATCGGTTCGATTGATTTCAACGCGGGACAAATTCGTACCGGATTCACCATCCTGGCGCTGTCCTCTGATGAAGAACTTTCCCGCCTCATCAACGGCGTCAGTCGGGAATTTCAGAAGATCAACGCCGATGCCCTTCGGAAAGATCTGCTCGGCATTGTTTCTCTTTCGAGCGAGACCACGACGAGCGGTGTCACGGCCAACGCCCCGGGCGAAGCAGCCAAGCCAGCTAGCGGCAAGACACCCAACCTGGACCAATACACGGTCGACCTGACCGGCAATGCTCGCAAGGGCAAGATCGATCCGGTGCTCGGACGCGACGCGGAAATCCGCCAGATCGTCGACATCCTCACCAGGCGGCGGCAGAACAACCCCATTCTTACCGGCGAGGCAGGCGTCGGCAAGACAGCTGTCGTCGAAGGATTCGCTCTCCGCGTCGCCCAGGGCGACGTTCCGCCGCCGCTCAAGAACGTGCACGTCCGTACCCTCGATCTGGCGCTGCTACAAGCCGGCGCGGGCGTCAAAGGCGAGTTCGAAAACCGCCTGAAAGGTCTGATCGAAGAAGTAAAATCCTCCCCAACGCCAATCATCCTCTTCATTGACGAGGCCCATACCATGATTGGCGCGGGCGGACAGGCCGGCCAGAACGACGCGGCCAATCTGCTTAAGCCCGCCCTTGCCCGCGGCGAACTCCGCACTATAGCCGCGACGACATGGTCTGAATACAAGAAATATTTCGAAAAAGACGCTGCGCTCGCCCGACGTTTCCAAGTCGTCAAGGTTGAAGAGCCTACCGAGCATCAATGCCTCATCATGATGCGGGGCCTTGTTGCTGCGCTGGAAAAACACCACAACGTTCGCATTCTCGACGAAGCCGTCTACGCCAGCGTTCGCCTTTCGCATCGTTATCTTGCCGGACGCCAGCTACCCGATAAGGCCGTAAGCATTCTCGACACCGCCTGTGCCCGGCTCTCCCTTGGACAGAACGCCACGCCGCCAGCCATCGAAGAGGCCACACGGCAGATCGACGCGCTCGAAGTGCAGAAACGCATTCTTCAGCGAGAAGAGATCGTGGGCGCCGATCATCAAGAGAAGCTCGCCGAGATCGAGGCGCAAAAGACGGCCGCGGAAGCCCAGCTTAAGACCCTGAGTGAGCGGTGGAATAAGGAGCGAGAGCTGGTGGGGAAGATTCGCGAACTGCGAGACAAACTCGAGGCCTCCCACAAAGAAAATGGTGCTGGAGAAGCGACCGACGCCAAGGCTGCCACCAAGACTGAACTACAGGCGCTCGAAGCCGAGCTCTCTGCGTTACAGGGCGAGACCGGCCTGATCCAAGTATGCGTCGACAGTCAAATTGTTGGCGAGGTGCTCTCCGCATGGACCGGAATTCCGGCCGGCAAAATGCTCAAAGACGAGATCACGACGGTGCTATCGCTGCAGGAGCATCTGGGCCTGCGTGTCATCGGCCAGCCCCATGCCATGGAGATCATCAGCCAGCGCGTCCAGACCTCCCGCGCCTCGCTCGACGACCCCAACAAGCCCGTCGGAGTCTTCATGCTGGTTGGTCCGAGCGGTGTGGGTAAGACCGAGACCGCGCTTGCGCTCTCTGACCTGCTCTACGGCGGTGAGCACAACCTGATCACCATCAACATGTCCGAGTTCCAGGAGCCGCACACCGTCTCGACCCTGAAGGGCTCGCCCCCAGGCTATGTCGGCTACGGCGAGGGTGGAGTATTAACCGAAGCGGTCCGCCGCCGGCCCTACTCGGTCGTGCTGCTCGACGAAGTTGAAAAGGCCCACCCCGACGTCCTCGAACTCTTCTTCCAGGTGTTCGACAAAGGCAACATGGAAGATGGCGAGGGCCGCTCCATCAACTTCAAAAACAACATCATCATCCTGACCACCAATGCCTGCACCGACCAGCTCATGAAGCTAGTCGCCGACCCGGAGACCGCGCCCAGCCCTCGTGCGCTCGTCGACACTCTCAAGCCAGAGCTCAATAAGATTTTCAAACCGGCCTTCCTCGGACGCATGGTGCTCATTCCTTACTATCCGGTTCGCGACGAGGCGTTGAAGCAAATCATCCGACTTAAACTAGGCAAAATTCAGCGCAGGCTCCAGGAAAATCACAAAGTCAAGCTGACTTATGACGATGCCTTCCTCAACGAGGTAGCGAATCGCTGCACTGAAGTAGAAAGTGGTGCGAGAAATGTGGATAACATCCTTACCAATTCCCTGCTGCCTGACATTTCACGGCAAATCCTTGGCGGAATGGCGGAGGGACAGAAGATGAGTGTAATTCACGTCGGCATCGGCGAGGACGGTCAATTTGCCTACGCCTGAAGTTCGCCTTTTACCAACCAGGATGAACGAATCAAGACAGGCGAACGCATCAATCGAGAGCTTCTTACCCCGTTTTCTTGATATGCGCAGGGGTTAGATTGGGAATGCAAAGTTGATAGTCTCCACCGATAAAGAAGACATTGTCGCGCACCGAGGGCTGCTTGCGATCGTTGTACGCGCGTTGTCCGCCGCTCAGCCCGACAAAGCCCCAGACCGGCCGCACCAGCTCCGCATGAAGAATCGAGCTCATCCCATTCCACTGCTCGGTTACCGCATTCCTAGCTCGTGCAAACTCCTGCGGACGACCCACTCCTCCATCGATATTGCGATAGCGCATTCGAAGCTCTTTAAACCCAGGGATCTCGCGGTCTCCGATCTTAAAGCCATACCAGGGCGACCAGTACGAGGTTATCCTCCCGGTCTTTGGATTTATCATGAGGTAATCGGTCCACTTGTAAAGCCGGAAACCCGTTTCAAACTTCCAAAGGATGGGCGGAGGCGACGGATAGAAGGACTGTTGCTCTTCTTGAGTGAGGCCAAGAAAATGTAGCGATGCGTTGAGCTCGGTACTCATACGGTCTACCTCGCGCTTCAGGTTATTCCTTCAACGGCTCATAGCTTATCCTAATCGCAGTCACTAGCATGGTAACCAACATCTCATGAAGCAACTGCAACCAGTCCTCTGGACAAAAGGCACGTTCCTGACACCGCAGCACCTGCAAATTCAGGACAGGTTCCTTGAAGACAGCCTGAACTTCCGGCTGCAGGCGCTGAAGTTCTGCGCCTGGGGTTTCAGCGAAGTCGTGCTGGATCAACAACTGTTAGCCGACGGACAGCTCTCCATCTCCCGAGCCTCGGGAATTTTCCCCGACGGGCTGCTCTTCGATGTTCCCGGCCCGGATCAGCCTCCTCCATCAAAAGCGCTGGCGGAGTTTTTCGATCCCGGAGTTCGCGATCTCGACATATATCTCACCGTTCCCGACTACAAACAAAAAGGCCTCAATGTCTCCGGTTTGGGTCGCATGGCCGGCTCTCGTTATCTCGCCGAAATCGCCACTTTCCGCGACGACAATACCGGGGCAAATGAAAAGCCGGTCCAAGTTGCTCGCAAAAATTTGCGGCTCCTGGCCGCAAATGAACGACGCGAGGGTTGCTCTTCCCTAAGAATCGCCAACGTGGAACGCACCGAGGCCGGCGCTTTCCAGTTGAACCCACGCTTCGCGCCGCCTCTCCTTGAGGTGCGTGCCAGCGCCTACTTAAGCGGTCTGGTCAACGGGCTGTTGGAAATACTGTCTGCCAAGAGCACCCAGCTTTCCGCAGGCCGCCGCCAAAAGAACGAGAGCAGTGCCGACTTCACCGTATCGGACATCACGAGATTCTGGCTGCTCTACACTGTCAACTCAAACATCCCGGTGCTCAGCCATTTGCTCCAAGGTCAGCGGTGCCATCCGGAAGAGCTCTTCTCTGCCCTTACCGCGCTTGGAGCATCGCTCACTACTTTCTCCACGACGATTCGGCCGCGCGATCTCCCCCTGTATGACCATCTCAACCTGAGCAAAGTCTTCGCCGATCTGGATGAAAAATTGCGGCTTCTGCTGGAGTCTGTCGTGCGGACCAACGTTATTTCTCTCCCGCTCAAGCTTGTCAACAAGACCGTTTATGCGACGGCGATCGAGTTCGACAAATACCTCAGCAACACTCGAATGTACTTGGCGATTACTGCCGAAGCCAGCGAAGACTCGATCATTCGTAAAACCCCTCAATTGGTGAAAGTTTGCTCGGCGACCCACATCGAACAACTTATTACGAGCGCGTTGCCTGGAATTACGCTCACTCACCTGTCATCCCCGCCGAGCGCAATTCCTATCAAGATGAAATATCAGTATTTCAGTCTGAACCAATCGGGACCGGCGTGGGAGACGGTCACCCGCGCTCGAAATCTTGCTGCCCATGTTCCGGCGGATTTTCCCAATCCGCAGATGGAGTTGATAATTTTGCTGCCGCAGGCGGGCTAAGACCATGAGACTGCTCACAAAACCCGTCTGGTCGGAAGGAATGTATCTCGGCCCTCATCACTTTCAGGCGCAGAATCGCTATTTTGAAGACTCCCTGAACTTCGTCACCGGCCGTCTTTGGCGCGAGGCCTATGGTTTTGCTGGGCTACATCTAGACGGCGACGCGCTGCGCAGCGGAACCTTGGCCCTGACCCACGGCAGTGGCCTCTTTGAAGACGGGCTGGCATTTGACTTCCCCGGTCCGGACCCCGCTCCACCGCCACGAAGTTTCGGCACGCTCTTCTCACCCGTCGCCGACCACTTGACCATGAGCCTTGCTATCCCAATCGACATCCGGGAAGGCGCGAATACGAGTCTGGACGGCGGTGCTGGATCCCTCCGCTACCAAGGAGTGGATACGGCGCTGACCGATGAAAATACCGGCCGCGATGAAAAGCCGATACAGCTGGGGCGTAAGAATCTGCAGCTGCTCGCGGAAGCCGAGCTGACGGACCAATTTTCCGGCCTACAGCTCGTTCGCGTCGTGCGTGACGGGTCGGGTCACTTTGAGCTCGATCCGTCGTTCGTACCGCCGTGTCTCAACTTGAGTGCCAGCACCACGCTGACCAGCATGCTGCGGCGACTCATCGACATCCTCGATGAAAAGAGTGCCGTCATCGCTCAGGAGCAGAACCAACGCAACGGCGTTTTTCAAGCGGGGATGTCCCAGCGCGATGTCTCGCAATATTGGTTCCTGCATGCCTTGAACTCGAATGTCTCCGCGCTCCGGCATTTCCTGCTTTCTAGCCACGTCCATCCCCAGGAGCTCTTTCGCGAAATGCTCCGGTTGGCCGGCGCCTTATGCACCTTTGTCCTGGACTCACATCCTCGTTCTCTGCCTACCTACAACCATCTCGACACCGGCGTCGCCTTCGCCCTCCTCGATGAGCACATACGCCGTCATCTGGAGACAATGATGCCTTCAAAGGCCATCAAAATCCCGCTGCAGGCCGCTGAAAGCTCCATTTACAACGGCGCAGTGAAGGACGAACGGTGCCTTGGACCGTCGCGCTGGATCCTCGAAATCAGCTCACCGATAGGCGAGGCGGATCTGATCGACCGTGTCCCGAGATTGATAAAAGTCTGCTCTAGCCAGTTCCTTCCCAAGCTCGTCCAGCGCGCGTTGCCGGGCATCGTGCTAAATCATTTGCTAGTCCCTCCCGCCCAGATTGCAGCCAGGGTCGAGAGTCAATACTTCGCCCTCAATCGCACCGGCCCATGCTGGGAGCATATCGTCCAGACCCGTCAGATCGGCGTCTACGTCCCTGCTGAAATTCCAGCGCCGGAAATAAACATCGTCGTGTTATTGAATGACTAGTTGACCTGCCCCGTTTTTCTCAACCAGTCATAGCTGGAGATTCTCGCTAATTGACCCGCCCCGGAAAACTGAGCCGCAGGAGGCTGGGAATTTCGGCCTGCGTGGTTCGATTCGTGCCGGATCTACCGGCAGATTTGCAGTTACTGTAGCTCAAGTGATGGTCTCCAGCAAGTGGCTTGAGGACAGAGGGTAGTGTCCAGAGTTTTTCGCACTTTCGATCTTCGTTGGGACTTAGGAAGGTTGTTGGGTTGAGGTTGATTTTGCCTTGGCCCATGGGCCAAGGCAAGCGGTCAGGCGATGGCGACGACTTCAGCCAGCCGGTTCATCTGCAAGTATCGTTTGCTGCCCCATCGAGTAGCTGCCACATGTCGCAGCCTGGCGGCGACCAGCATCAGCGCCGACTTGCCGTCGGGGAAGGCGCCCACCACCCGGGTTCGTCGCCGGATCTCCCGCATCAGCCGCTCCAGCGGGTTGTTGGTGCGCAGGCAGCGCCAGTGCTCCGGCGGCAGCTCATAGTAGCTCAGTGTCTCGTCGATGCCGTTCTCGACCATCTCCGCAGCCCTGGCCAGCTTCATCGCGCGCAGCTTCTCCACGATCTGGCGGGCTTTTTCCGTCGCCGCCTGCCGGTCTTCCTGTGCGTGGACCGCCTTCAGCATCGCCGCCACTTCCTTCACCTTGCCTGTGGGCACGGCCGTCCACACGTTGCGGTAGAAGTGGACCACGCAGCGCTGCCACTTCGCCTCGGGATAAAAGTCGGCCAGGTTCTCGACCAGCCCGAGGCACTTGTCGGAGACAAACAGCTCGACCCCTTTCAAGCCGCGTTGCTTCATCTCGCGCAGAAAGCTCGTCCAGCTCGCCTTGTCCTCCTTCGCCCCCTCGCTCACCGCGAGGACCTCGCGATAGCCGGTCTGCGAGACCCCGATCGCCACCAGCACCGAGACGTTCTTCACCTCGCCGCCCCATGATCGCTTCAGCCACAGGCCGTCGAGGAAGACATACGGGAACTCGCCCACCAGCGGCTGCTGGCGCCACTCCTCGATCTTGCCGTAGATCTTCTGGTTCAGATCGCTCACCGTACTCGCGCTGACCCGCGTGCCCCACAACGCCTGGGTGATGTCCTCGACGCGGCGCACGCTCACCCCGGCCAGATACATCTCGATCAGCGCCTCCTCCACCGAAGACTCTCGTCGGCGGTAGCGCTCGATGATCGCCGTCTCAAAGGGAAGACTGCGCAGCTTCGGCACCTGCAGGCTCACCTCGCCGGCCTTGGTGTGCAGCTGTCGCGTATAACTCCCCGCCCGTGTGTCCTTGCGGCCCTCGCTGCGCTCGTACTTGCGCGCCCCGCACAGATGATCGGCTTCCGCGTCCAACAACGCGTTCAGCGCCTCTTCCACGGTCGATCGGACGACCTCATCCAGATGGGCCTGAATCCTCCCATCGTCGATCCGTACCACTCCGCCCAGCGGCGTTCCGCCGCTGCCTTCCACTTCACTGCTCGACATGGTTGGTTCCATCACACAAGTCTCCCAGAGGCCTCGCTCCTCCTGCTTGTACCAACCTCCACCGCCAAAACTCAAATCAAATGTGCGAAAAATAGCCTACGTTATCGGACAGAGTGCTTTTTGGAGAAAACCAGCCGCAGCCGTGCGGAGGGAAAGTGGGAAACGCGGAGCGTTTTCCAAGGCGGTTTCATCGCCGTCTTTGTGTGCCGTGCATGTTCGACAGTTTGAGGGTGCAAGTCCCTTATCCAACCTGGTGGAGGTGAAGGATTAGCGAAGCGCAAGGGCATCGTCGCGAGGCGGGGTCTGAAGGAAGCGTGGAGCAAAGGCGTGTGCCGATGGACAAGAACCGGATACGAGGCCATCACTCGCGGGCGAGTTGGCAAAGAGCAGCAAAGCCCATATCCATCAAGGCGAGTGTCGGTAAATCCGGCGGTGGTGCGCTGAAGGCGGTCGAACTTACCGCGGGAGGTCTGCTGCATGTCGTGGAAACACGACTGGAGAAGAAGCGATTCTTCTCGAATGTGCAGCAGAAGTCAGCAAAGGCATAGTAGTCCGGTACATCGGACGAAGGCCTGAACGATAGGAGAGGCAAGTACGTGGCACGACTCAAAGGTGCAAAGCGGCAGAATAACCAGCTACAGCTGGCCTTCGAGGAAGCGACGACGAGTGAAGCTCGAAGTCAGTCCTCTGAAGGGACCGAAGCATCGGTGGCGGAGTGCAGTGCAGAAAGCCTGGCACCCGATGAGCAGTGGATGGAGAGAATCTGCCAGCGAGAAAACCTATGGCAGGCGCTCAAGCGTGTGAAGAGAAACGGAGGCAGTCCGGGCATCGATGGAATGACGGTCGATGAGTTGCCGGGCTACCTGAAGCAGCACTGGTTAGAAATCCGGGAACAACTGTTGAGCGGGATCTATCAACCGCAACCGGTACGTCGGGTGGAAATCCCGAAGCCGGACGGAGGAGTGCGAAAGCTTGGCGTTCCTACGGTGCTGGATCGAATGATCCAGCAGGCAGTGATGCAGGTTCTGCAAATCAGTTGGGATAACACCTTCTCTGAATCGAGCTATGGGTTCCGTCCCGGACGCTCGGCGCATCAAGCAGTGGCGCGTGCCCAGCAACATATCGCTGCGGGGTACCGCTGGGTGGTCGATCTCGATCTGGAAAAGTTCTTTGATCGAGTTAACCACGACCGACTGATGGGGCAGATCGCAAGGCGCGTGCACGATAAGCGTCTCCTGAGACTGATTCGGAGCTGGCTCAAGGCGGGTGTGTTGGAGAACGGACTCGTAGGACCGACGGATGAAGGTACGCCGCAAGGTGGACCTCTTTCGCCTCTGCTATCGAATCTTGTTCTCGATCAACTCGACCGCGAGCTGGAGCGAAGAGGGCATCGATTTGCTCGGTACGCGGACGATTGCAACATCTATGTCCGCAGCCGTCGAGCAGGCCAACGCCTGATGGGATGGCTCACTAGACTCCTTGAAGGTAAGCTCAAGCTAAAGGTGAACCGGGAGAAAAGTGCTGTGGCACGACCGTGGGAGCGGAAGTTCCTTGGGTTCAGCTTTACAAACGGGAGGCAGCCAAAGCGCAGGATCGCGCCTAAAGCAAAGTCCCGGTTCGAGGCTCGAGTCCGAATCCTTACTCGCCGAACTCGTGGGATCAGCATCGAGACCATGGTTCGCGAGCTAGGCCGCTACCTTCAGGGTTGGCAAGGCTACTTCGGCTTTTGCCAAACCCCGACCGTGCTGGACCGTTTCAATAAGTGGATCAGGCGTCGTATACGCTCTGCTGTCTGTAAACAATGGCGGACAGGGAAGACACGGTACGCTCGATTGCGGGAGCTTGGCCTAGGTCATGACCTCGCGGCCCGCACGGCAGGGCATCAGTGGGGTCCATGGCGGCTTAGCCGCACAGAAGCCCTTTCTTACGCCATGCCCGCCGCTTACTTCGATCGCCTGGGACTTCCTTCCTTGCGCTGCACAACTGGCGCGTAATCCTACCGAACCGCCGTGTACGGACCCGTACGCACGGTGGTGTGACAGGGAAAGCGAGTGATCGCCTATCCTCGCTGGCCCGCTTGAATTGCAGTTCGAATTCATTGTCGTCCGCAAAATCCTCAGAATTTGCGCGCTCCAGTACATCCTGAAAGCTCACCCTCCACTCCTGGAATGCCGGCTCGCGGCTGCGCAGCTTGGCGATCTCGGACGATTCAACTTCATCTAAGCCTGGCAGGCTGTGCTCGAAAAGCGCATTTGCGATTCGCATCTCGACCTTTGGACGTTTCCCCTGGGCCACCCTGATGTATTCATTATGCAAAGCTTCTCTCCCTATGTTCGTACTCGTCATTGGTACGAGGTCGAACAATTTGCACAGGTGGCCCCCGAGCGTAATCGCCTCAACCTGCATTTGCTCGCTGGTATCTTCCTTAAGCGCTTCAGCATCGTCCCGGCCATCCAGCTCAATTCTGGCGGCATTCTGAATCACCGGGTCCATAGTAATGAACGTTTCGGGCACCAAGACCGACGAACCGTCGGAGAGCAACGGATCTATTCCAGCGATGAATGCCAGCGCGTCACGTAACTTCTTCCTGAATTCCGCCTCATCGCCCACAAGCAAACCAGAAATTCCGCTGCCATCCATGGTTCTTGGCCAGAGGAAGTTCGCGAGAGGATCGCTGACGGTCGTCAATGGAAAATAAAGAAGCAGATTCTTGCTTAGTTCGATCTGGCGCTCGACTGGCATATCGGATGGAAAAGACTCGATGCGATGATAGCGAGGTTCGCTCTCAACCTCCCCGATTTGCTCATTAACGGCGTTGGTATATACGGGTAGCATGGTCTCGACCAGGCTCACGATATGTTGCATCGGCGCAGTGGCGATATCCTCTACGCGTTTTGATGTGATCGGTTCTCCGAAAAAATCTCTCAATGCCGTGTATGACGCCATGGCAGAAAGAGTATCAGACACGCCGAGGTCGGGCTTATTGTCTGAGTCCTTTTTTCTCGCCGTTAACAATCCGCTCTTTAATGACCTTTCCGGCTACACCGGTGGCCGACTCAAGAGCTTCCAGGGCGCTTTGAATATTCGGAGTAATTCTGTAAAGGGTCATATAGTCGGTTTCTGAGAAGTATTCCCTCTTGTGTCTGGTTCCGCAAAGTGCTGCTGAGGCTAGAAGCCTTGAAGTATAGGGAAATCGCGGAGCAACTGGGCATCAGTGTGAACTCCGTCAACACCCTCTTGGCGCGAGCATTGCACAAACTTCAACAAGCCACAGGACAACCCACCAATCAAGCGAGGGAAAAGACACATGCGATCACGCAGAATATCCGAGCATCCCAATGAGGAAATCCTGCTCGCGTATTTGGACGGTGAATTGCCGAACTCACGGCTGCGCGCTGTTTGCAATCACTTGAAGAGCTGCTGGCAATGCCGCTCTGTTCTCGCAGACCTGGAAAGTCAAGCGGTAGCGGTTTCGCGTCTGCTGTCCATGCAGCTCGATTCCGACATTGACCGCTCGATCAGGGGAAAGGAGCGGTTTCTTCGCTGGCAAGCATGGTTTGAAAGGCGACGACAATTCCTCTTCCGCGAATCCGATGCCCCATGTGGACAGCCGATTCGCGCTTTCTTAAGCAACTCTCTTTTGGACCGCTCTCTCGTTTGATCCTTCTTTCTTTATGCCTATTCGCCCCTTTGCGCCTGAAGTAACAAAGCACATTCAATCATGCGCGAGCAGAATTATCAGATACAAAAGTCGGATCGGTTAAGCCCGTCGGGTGGGCAAAGATCGACCTGGCGCACGGAGCCAGAACGATTAAGGGTGGGAAAGACGGGCAAAAAGAAAATGGAGCCTGCCGAAGCAGACTCCATTGGAAATGATGAAATGCAGAGTTAAGCGGCCTTGGCTTTCTTGGCTGCTTTGGGTTTAGCTTTCGCGCCTTCCTTTCGCGCTGCTTGTGCCTTCTGCTTCGCCTCGAATTCCTCGTTCACCTTCTTGGTGATGGCGTCGGTGTCCACTTTGTAGTGTTGCGCGGCTTCTTTGAGCGTCTTGCTCGATTCGGCTTGCGTACGGGCCGACAGAAGGATGACGGCCTCGACTAACAATGCGCCGAGTTCGCCCTCCTGAGCCTTGCGAATATAAGCATCAAGCAGCTTTCCAAAAAGGTCGGACGCTTGCACTTTCTTGATGTTTCGACTCCGGGCAAGGAATTCCAGCCGCCGTTCATCCAAATGAGGAAGAATCCGCTCCACGATGAAGAGCAAGTCGCGCTTCATCAGGCGAACGGGGACGGCGGCAACAATCGCAGTAAGGACGCTTGAGCCGATGGCATTGGCAATCGCCTCCTCGCGGCGCTGTTTCTCCTGCAAGACCTTGATGGCAGGGTCGGCAACGGGCCGCTGCTTCTTGGGACGGTGTACCGGGCACTCGGGGTCGGCACAAATCTTGCGGACTTCGCCTTTCTCGTTACCTTCGGTGACGATGGCCTCCGTCATGGATTTGCAAGTCTGGTACTCCGGCCAATCCTTCTGCTTTTTCGCTTTCGGGTCTGGCTTCTTGATCTCGATGTACTTGCTGCGAGGGAGCACCGCGCTTCCTTCGTTGGCTGCTGGGCCATAAGAGGATGAGATTTGGACGAGTTTGGGTTTCGCCGCGATGGTTTGCGCGACATGGTCGTCCATCTTCGACTCGTAGCAAGCGGGGTCGGTGCAAGCATCCTGCGCGATGTCCGCGAAGAGCAGGACATTGGCTCCAGTGCGCTTGGGGCAATCGACACAGGCTCCGGCAGAGGGGTTGAGGTTGGGGTCGGTTTTCGAGAACGGAGCGTCTTTCAGAACGAGCATGACGTTCTGCTCAATCCACTGTTGAAGTTGCCGAACGGGAAGCAAGATGCGTTTGCCCTTGCCCCGTCCGCCGTTCCAATCCTCGTGGAAGCAAGCCGCGAGTGCCTGTTCCTGCTCCGCTGGCTGGAGCTTTGCCAACAATAGAGCATGGCCTACGCCGATCTCATCTTTAGCAAACGCCTCGATGACCTCCGAGGTAAGTTCGGTCAGCTTCAATCGTTGCGCGACATACGCTGGAGACTTGCCCACCTTCGCGGCGATCTGCTCGATGGAGTATTTCGGCTCCTCCAGATTGAGCAGGGCGCGAAAGCCCTGCGCTTCCTCCAGCGAATGAACGTCCCGACGCTGAAGATTTTCGATTAATTGGGCCTCCAATGCCTGAGCGTCGGTGAGATTGACGATGCGGACGGGGACGGTTGCGGCCTCGGCCAGCTGCGCGGCTCGGTAGCGCCTCGCCCCGGCCACGATCTCGAAGCTGCGCTCATTCAAAGGCCGAACAAGCAAGGGCGAGAGAACGCCCTGGCTGCGAATGCTCTCGGCCAGTTCCTTGAGGGCTGCTTCGTCAAAGATGCGGCGCGGGTTGGTCTTCGACTCGGTGAGGATGGAAAGAGGAAGATCGCGATATTCAACTGCTGCGGTGTTCGTTTGCATGGCTGCTCTCCTTTGAGCGGGTTTCAGGCGTGCGGGTGGCGTCTGAGCGGACGGCATGAGGCCGTCCGCCCTTGCTCGGGAGCGGGTTAGCTGGCTTCGGCCAGTTCTTCGGTTTCGGTTGCCGCTACGGAGACAGGCGGCTCCAAGGCAGCGAGGATGACGGCGGAGGCTTGCTGGATGACCTCAAGGCTTTCGGCCAGCAGCGAAGCATTGCCGTGGTACAGGTGGATGTAGTCGGCGGATGCGGTTCCCGTCTCCAGCCCTACGGCTTTGCCGATCACAAAGGCGATAGCCTCGGCTTCGGTCTCGCGGACGACTTTGGTGGTTGCGGTGCGGCGTTCGGCCTTGTGCAACATCTCATGAGCGAGTTCATGCACGAGGGTTGAAAACTCTTCGGCCTTCGACTGTCCGGGCAAGAGAGCAATCCTGCCGCCGTAGCTCATGCCGAGAGCGGGAGCGATGTTCTCGCTGAAGACAAGCTCGATTCCCTGCTTCTCGATGAACGAAAGCAAGCGGTCACGGTTCTCGCCCACGTCGCCGTTGATCTGGCGCATCGCCGGAAGCTCCGCACCCTCGGTCTGGCTCACATCGAAGACATAAGCCGAACGAAACCCGACCAAGACAGGAACATTCTGCCGGGTGATGTCCTTCTCGGCCTCTTCCTGCGGCTTGCGCTTCACGCCGATGATGGGGGCAAGGATGCGGATGCCGTGCTCGCCTTTCTTCACCCGGCGGCCTAACTGGTTCCATGCGTACATCCCGGCCACCCGGGTCGCATCCGGCTTTTGCCGTGCGATCTCCAGAATGTTGCCGAAGCTGTAGTTATGGAACCGGCTCATGGCGTTGAGGTAGGCGGTCAAGGCGTCACTGTGTCCGGCCTCCAGCTGCTCGATGAGGGCTTGGACATTGGCGGCAATGACTTCTTTCGCGGTCTGCGGTTTGGGGTTGGATGGCTGCATGGTAGTGGTGTGGGCGTTGCGTCTCATGGGTGTTTCCTCCTTGGTGTTGGCCTTTGCTTTTCATGCCGTCGCGGCATGTACCTACATGCCGAACGCCTCCTGGCGAAGGCGGGGGTAGCAAGTGCAAGGAGAGGGGGATCACCCACCCTTGAAGCTCAGCGGAAAGGGCGAAGGGCTGCACAAGCGCAGCGCGGAAGCCTGGGGAGACTCCTTGCACGCGCGAGGGGCGGCGCCCCTGAGCGTACTTAGCACTTGCGTTACAAAACAGACCAGAGACATGCGTTACAGCGAAGCGGAACACCGGTGGTTCCTGTGCTTTGGTCTTACGCACGACCATGCGCCATATCGCAGAAAGAGAGTTCCGCGGTTCCGCAGTTCTTGGAAATGTCCGTTTCGGAGACTGTTTCACGAATATCCCGAACTACCGAACTACCGGATATTTGCGGGTCAATCGCTACAACAAAAGCTGGCCCGAGGCCGTGTTACTCGTAAGCAGGAAGCTTGGGGATATACTTGCCAAATCCAAGAATATTGAGGTTTCAGAGGTTGAAGACGCTAGGAGATCGCTACGTCATGGTCGGCTCGCCCCGTCAAGGGGGAATGTCGGAGGTTTTTGCGGCGCTCGATACAAAGAACAATGGGAAGAAAGTGGCAGCCAAACTGTTCACGAGAGGCAGCTTCGAAGACAACGTCCTGAGGGAGGCGTTTGAACGAGAAATCCGGGCCCTGCGTGACTTGAAGCACCCGAACATAGTCGAACTCATCGATTCAGGAGAGGACAAAGAAACCGGTTCACCTTATTTGATATTGGAGTGGGCAGAAAGCACCTTGGCGGATAAATGGAAAGAAACGCCCTTCGATGGATGGGACTCATTTTTTGAGGAGCTTGGTCTTCCGATTCTAAGAGCCTTAGAGTTTGCCCATCGGCGTCAAATCATTCATCGTGACGTTAAGCCTGGAAACATTCTTATTGATGACTTCGGTGTTCCAAAGCTCGCGGACTTTAGCATCTCGAAGATAAAGACATGGCTCACTCCGAGCTTGACTCTGAATGCGTTCTCCTCTGCACCCTACGCACCGCCCGAGCTCGATGAAGGCGATTTCACTTACACACGCGACGTATTTGGCTTCGCCGCCCTGTCACTCCAATGCATCACGAAAGATCGTCTGGTTAGCCATAATGAGCTCCGACAAGCGTTGGAGAACTCGGATTTGCCTCCCGAAGTCCACGGCGTTCTGGAGCGTGCTCTCTCGACATCCCCACTAGAGAGGCAGCGGAATGCAGTCGTTCTGATGGCAGAGCTTGATCTAATTCACAGAGAGCGCTCGCGGGAGTGGGTCACTCCTCAGGATGTTTTTCTGGAACTGACATCCAAAGCTACCCAAGCTCTGCGAGCAGATTTCGGCGAACATAGTTTAGACAAACTGCATCGGCTAGTGATCGAAGACCTGAATTCAATAACCGCCATTGAACGCTACGAAAATAAAGATCCTTCCGGCGTCGATCACTTCTTGCTCTACGGTTCGACTCTGTCGCTTCATGTAGCTCGAAGCAAGACAGAGAGTCCAAACCTCACTGTGATCAATGGGACACGACTGTCCTCGACCTTAGTTGAGGGAAAACGTGAACGGGCAATGCCCATCAATTGCAACTTCGTCATCGGTGCTCCGAATGATTCAACAAAAGCGGCATCAGTTCTGTTGGACCTGAGGATTGGACTGGAAGCATTTGAGAAACAGCAGGCCGTCAATGCAGCTGAGTGGCGAGAAACAGAGCTATTCCGCTCGTGGAATTCTATTCTCGGAGCCAAGACCGAAGTCGAGAAGCGTAAAGAAAAACCACTCGCTTATGAAGCGTTTAGCGCAGATGAAGAGAATGGCGTAATCCGCTTTGTGTTGAAAGAACCTCCGCCAGCCGATTTGATAGGTCAACAGCGAGTTGTGAACTCTGACCGTTCACTTGTCGTCGTAGGCGAGGTAGACGACATCGCGGGGAATACCCTTACGCTCTGTGTATCACGAGGTTCCGCTCAGGAATTACCACGCCGGGGTTCGCTCACAATTGATATTGCAGCAGCTCGCGAAGCGTTGGCTAGGCAAAAGTCAGCACTGGATGATGTACGTTACGACCGTTCGCTTAGACCTGAATTCAGACGGCTACTTGCTCATCCTGAAATGGCGACCCCTCCCAATCAGGTAGACCTCATCGAATTTTCGCAGCCCGGCTTAGACGAGGCAAAAAGGCGAGCAGTAAAGATGGCGCTGGGTTCTGACGACATTCTGTTGGTCGAAGGCCCACCTGGCACCGGGAAGACGACTTTTATCTCGGAACTGATAGTCCAAACTCTCAAGAGCAATGCTCGGGCGCGCATTTTGCTCACCTCTCAGACTCACTGTCAAGGGCGGAGTAAAAGGGAGCCATTGGGTCGGAGTAAAAGTAGGCCACTTAAGTTAAGTTGAAGCTGTTGGGTTTGCCGGGAGTGTGGCGTCTGGAGCGTAGCGGAAGACGGCATACTCCCAGGTAGCGGGATGATTTGGGCGTGGGTGGTTCAGGAGTTGATGGTGCTGCGTTTTCGGCGGCTCTGCCTGAGGCGGAAGCTGTCCCCGTTCATCTCCAGGATGTGGACGTGGTGGGTGAGCCGGTCGAGTAGTGCGCCGGTGAGCCGTTCGGAGCCGAGGACTTCGGTCCATTCGGCGAAGGGCAGGTTGCTGGTGACCATCGTCGAGCCACGCTCGTAGCGTTGGCTGAGCATTTCGAAGAGGAGTTCGGCGCCGGTTTTCGACAGCGGCACGAAGCCCAGTTCGTCGACGATGAGCAGCTCGTAGCTGGCGATCTGTTTCTGGAAGCGCAGGAGCTTCTTCTCATCGCGAGCCTCGATCAACTCACTGACCAGGGCGGAAGCGGTGGTGAAGCGAACACGGTGGCCATGCTGGCAGGCGGACAGGCCGAGGGCGAGCGCGATATGCGTCTTACCGGTGCCGGAGTTACCGAGCAGCAACACGTTTTCGTTGCGCCCCAGGAACTCACAGCGCGACAGTTCCAGCACCATCGCCTTGTTGAGCGTCGGCATGGCGAGGAAGTCGAAGCTGTCAAGGCTTTTGGTGACCGGGAACCTGGCTTGCCGGATACGGCGTTCGATGGCCCGGCGCTCCCGATCCAGCAACTCCAGCTCTGTCATCCGCAGCAGATAGCGTGGATAATCGACATCCTCGACCGCGCACTGCCGCGCCACCCGATCGTACTCGCGCAGCATGGTCGGCAGACGCAACGCTTTGAGATGGTGTTCCAGTAAGAGCTGCGGCGTGTCGACCGCGACAGGTGCTGTGGCCTCGTTCATGCGATTGCTCCTTCGAGCAGCGCCATATAGTCGGAAGCCTGGGTGGTGCGCACATCGGCCATGGGGAGATGGGGATAGTTCTCCATGTCCAGCCGGGGCGGTCTTCGCTCGATCCTGCATAGCAGCAGATGCCTGACCGCATCGAAGCTGATCGTTCCCAGCTGCAAGGCGTCTTCGATAGCGCGAGTCACCTCCATGGACGAGAAGGTCTCGAGTAGACGGAGTACCTGCACAAACTCGCGGCCGCCGTGTTTCTTCAGCCGGGCCTCCAGCAACCGTCGCAGGGTGGCGAAGCACTCGGGCAACTGCCAGCCGGCCAGCGGCGCGGCCTGATCCAGCGCCCGTGTCTTCTGTTCGAGCAGCGCCAGATAGTGCAGCGGGTCGTAGATCACCGCCTCGCGTTCGTAGCTGCGCGGATGGCGAGCGATGACGTCGCCCGCACAGGCGATCGTCACCTCGTGAACATAGCCCCGCACCAGCACCCGGAGATGTCCGTGGCGGGTCGGCACCGAGTAGTCGTTGCCGCGATAGCGCACCAGCGCCAGCGAGCTGACCCGGGCCGAGACTTTTTCGCAGGCCTCATAGGGCGCGATGGGAAGCGGCAGCAGCGCTGCCCGGTCGCGCTCGAAGCGCTCGCCGATCGTCTCCGTGTGCCCGCGCAGCCGCCGCTCCCGCCGTTTGCGGCACTGTGCCTCGAGCTGAACGTTCCACTCCTCCCAGCTGGGCACGCGCGGGATCGGCACCATGAAGTTCCGGCGGGCGTAGCCGACCAGCCCTTCCACCTTGCCCTTGTCGTTACCCTTGCCCGGACGGCCGAACTTGTCGGCGAACAGATAATGGCTCTGCAACTCGGAGAACGCCCGCGTTCTCTGCCGCTCTGTGCCGCCGAGGATCTTCGCCACCGCGATCTTGGTGTTGTCGTAAAGGATGCGCGTGGGTACGCCGCCGAAGTATGCGAACGCACCCACATGACCTTCCAGGAAGGCTTCGGTCGTCTCGGCTGGAAACGCCACCACGAAGCAGTCATCCGAGTGGGGCAGGTCCATCACCAGGTAGTGCGCCTTCCGCTCCACGCCGGCAACCACGACCAGGGTTTCGCCGAAGTCCACCTGCGCTTCGCCCGCTGCGTGGATCAACGGCACGAACATCTCCCGTCCACGCAGCGTCGCCGTGCGCACGTAGTCCTTGACGATCGTGTAGCCGCCCCCGAACCCGTGCTCTTCCCGAAGCCGGTCGAAGATCCGCTTGGCTGTATGCCGTTGCTTGACCGGTCTCTGCCGGTCGTCTTCCAGGATGGCGTCGATGACGCCCAACCACGGCCCCAGCTTCGGGCGCTTCACCGGCTGTAGACGCTGATATCCCGGCGGAACCGCATAGCGAAGCATCTTCTGGATCGTCTTGCGCGAGATCCCAAACTCCCGCGCTACCTCTCGCTGGCTCCGCCCCTCCACCAGCACCGAACGCCGCACACGCCCATAAAGCTCCACTCGGAACATCCCTCCGGTGTCCCATGAATCCGCCGACAACGCAACGGCTCATGAAACTTGAACTCCGGCGGTGGACTACTTTTGCTCCGCCGCAACACCCGCTCCCGCGGCGTGATGTGGACTATTTTTACTCCGGCGTTCTCACTCGATTCGTCCCTCGGGCGCCAATTCTCGATAGCCCTTGACCACTTCGGTAACCAGCTCGTGGTTGATGAACGGGGAGTAGCCGAACCGGAAAGGAAGATAAGCGCCTGAATGCACCAGAGACGTCTCTTTGATCGCCCTGTCCCGCAACTCCAACAATTGTTTGGCGAAGGAGAGGAAGGCGCGGCCAGCGGGAGTGACCGAATTCCCGCCGGCGCCGCGCACTAAGAGCATCACATCGAGGGCATCCTCTAGTTGCTTGATTTGGGCGCTTATCGCCGGCTGCGAGATGTGCAGGCGCTCTGCCGCTCGGCTGAAGGTCCGGTGCTCCGCAACGGCGATGAAATACCGCAAATGACGAAATTCCAGAGCTTCGTACATCTTGCACCTCCCTTCGCTGCGGCCGTGGTTCTCAGCGCACCTCCAGGGTTACGAGTGCGCACGTAACCAAACTTCAGTAACGCAGGTAATTAGGTGCGATACTCCCATCCGTGGGTTGCATATTCTGGTGCGGACCTTGACCTGTGCAAGCAACCCTTTCAGGCCCTGCGGAAAACCCGCTGTGGATTCCCATAGCCATTTCCGATTGGGGCATAAGTAATAAGTATTGGACGAAAGGCAGTATCGGGCTAGAGGCTGAAGCCATTCAGGTTCTCTCCGTGGAAGAGAGCAGTGGAGTTTCCATGCCGGGCGAAATCGTCAGTGAACGGAAAAATCCGGGAAAGGTCGCTATTGCTTCCGAAGAAAAGCTCCTGGTCGGAAGGCTCGAGGCCGCCGAAATGCTGTCGATCAGCGCCCGGGCTCTTGACTATCTTGTCGCTAACAAGCAACTCTCCACGCGCCGGATCGGTACGCGGGTGCTGATTCCCGTGGCCGAACTTCGGCGTTTCTCCAAAGGGGATCACCCCGAGCGGCTAGCGGGCTGATGGCCGTCAAGTTGAAAAAGAGCCGGGCTTGATACCAAGCCAGCGATCCTTAAGAACGATAGACCCCCTGGTTGTATCGCTCAAAACTGAGACCATCATGAGCGATAGGAGGGTCTCCTATCGCACATCGAATGGAATTGGCTAAACCGGACTGGCCCCACTTCCGTTCGAATGGTTCGTGAATCTCCCCCGTTCGCGAAGACCAATTTCCTCACGGCGCTCATCGGCCTTCCGAGCAAAGTTGCCATGCCAGAGCAAGGTCTTATGTATATATAATGGCTATATGGACGTGTTCTCGACGCTGGACGGCCAGGACTTCGTCTGGGACAGCGACAAAGCCTCCAGCAATGCCGCCGCGCACGGCGTTCGCTTCGAGCAGGCAAGAGAGGCTTTCCTCGATCCTCTGGCCCGCTACGAGGACGCCAGCCCGGAGGAAGAGGCACGGCAGGCATGCATCGGCCTGACCACCGAGTACCGGTTGTTGTATGTCGTCCATGTGATTCGGGAAGGCGAAGTGCTCCGCCTCATCTCCGCGCGTCTTGCGGGGCCGGCGGAAAGGAGACGCTATGAGGATGAGTGAACGCATCAAGCGAAATATGCAGACCGACAAACCCATGACCCTGATATCGCTCCGCCTGCCCGATCACGTCATCGAGGACCTGAAAGAGGTCGCCCCGTCGCTTGGCTTCGGTGGCTATCAGGCCCTCATCCGTGCCTACATCTCGAATGGACTCCGCAAACACCTCGCCGAGCGCGAGGCCCAGCGAGCCAAGGACAGCACCGTCGAGGAGTTCAGCCGCAGGCTCATCGCCCGTGGCGTTCCCGAGCAGGCCATCGAAGAAGCTGCCGCTGAAATGCGAGCTGGAAGCTAAGCCCGCAAATCCACACGTCTCCAAGATTGCGATTGCCATCTATTGGCCACGCCACCTCTCCAACACCCACCGCAAAACTCTTGCTTGTAGCACTCCAACAGACTTAGTAGAATTACGAGTCTGGTGAGTAGACAAGATGAGAGAACTTCGTGGAATTTTCGAGCGGGAAAAGGGCAGCGGAATTTGGTGGATCCGATGGACAGACTCGGCCGGCAACAAGCGCCGGGAGAAGGTGGGGCGGCGTTCCGACGCCATCACCCTTTTAGCGAAACGCAAGACGGAAAAACTACGCCAGGCAAAGCTTCCCGAGACCATAGACAACGCGATTCTCTTCTCAGATTTGTTGGACGACGCGCTTGAGCATTCCCGGGCGGCGAATGGAGAAAGATCTACCCGCGAGCTCGAACTCAAGATCAACCGGCTGCGCCCCGACTGGGGCGCCCGCAAAGCGGTCGAAATCACCAAACAGGAGATTGTCCGTTGGCTTCAATCTGAGGCAGTCAACCGCGATTGGACGGTGGCCACGGCGAACCGCTGGCAGGCCTGTTTTTCGCTGGTCTTCCGGGTCGCGCTCGATAACCAGAAGATCGCCGTGAACCCGGCCTCGCGCATCCGCCGCAAGGCGGAGAACAATCAGAGCATCCGCTATCTCACTCTTCAAGAGGAGAGACGCATTCGCAAGGCGCTCTCGACGCGCTGCCCCTCCTGCCTGCCCGCCTTCATCATTTCGCTCCATACCGGGCTACGAGCCTCCGAGCAGTGGAACCTGCGCTGGCCGGATATCGACCTTGAACGGAGGTCGCTCACGGTGAGAAGACAGAAGACGGGAAAGGGAGAGCGGCACATTCCCCTGAACGAAGCCGCTGTCGCCGCCTTTGCGAGTCTCCGCCCGGGCGCGAAGCGGCGCGGTGTCCCTTTTCTGAACTCCAAAGGGACACCGATGACCACTCCCCGCGACTGGTTCGATCCGGCGGTCGAGGAAGCGCGGGGCCCGGACTACACCTGGCACAAGAACCGGTGCACGTTTGCTTCGCGATTAGCCATGGCCGGAGTCGACATCCGGACCATCGCGCAGCTCATGGGCCACGGTACAATACAGATGTCCATGAGGTATGCCCACTTGAGTCCGGACCACAACCAGGCGGCAGTCGATCGTCTCGTAGTTTTCGGAAGCAAACGGACACCAAATCGGACACCGGAAAAACAGCAATTTGTAAGTCCTTCATAATCGAATGCGAAAGTGGCGAAATTGGCAGACGCACCAGACTTAGGATCTGGCGGGGCAACCCGTGGGGGTTCAAGTCCCCCCTTTCGCACCATGCTCAAGGGAACCCTCTCACCCAACCCGGGCGTGGAGTTTTTCGATCATCGCCACTTCTCCGGCGCTGTCGATCACTTTCCTTGAGCGTGCCAAATATTCCGCTGCGATGTCTGAAGCTGTATTTCTGCCCTGAATGCACTACCCTGAGAGCATGAGCTCGAGCCATTCGCCAACAAATTCGCCCAAAGTTACGCTAACCAACGCCCCCGACTATCGCGATACCTACGCTAACAGCGTTCAGATACGCGTCAGCATGTGGGATTTTCATCTCACCTTTGGAACTCTGCGTCACGAATCGCCGGAGGCTGTCAGCATCGAAAACTCCCAGGGCATCTACCTGAGCCCGCAGCAGGCCAAGGCCTTCTGGAATGTGCTTGGACAGAACCTCGCCCAATACCAGCAGACATTTGGCAACATCGCCCTGGAACCGCAGGCGCCCCAGATTCCCGCCGGGCCGGTGAACTAAACTCCGATTTCGCGAGTCTCGCCCCAGTCGGGCGGAGAGGACACGGCTGTCGATCCGGATGAAATCGCCTTCAACCTCGCGGTCTCGAGCGTTTGGACTGCCGGGGATACCGCACGACCGCCCTGTGCCGCTATGGATGCTGCTGCCGCTGCTCTTTGTCGGCGTTTACCTCAGCCATGCGACGCTGCTGCGTCTACCCTACTATTGGGACGAGGCTGGCTATTACATTCCCGCTGCGTGGGATTTCTTTCGCACCGGGTCGCTCATCCCCAGCACCACCCTGTCCAACGCCCATCCACCGCTGCCCTCGATCTACCTTGCGTTGTGGTGGAAACTCGGCGGCATGGTTCCCTCGGTCACGCGCACGGCAATTTGCCTGATCGCGGCCACCGCGCTGCTCGGCGTCTACCGAATCTCGCTCGTCTTGACCGGACGACTTGACGTAGCTGCGGTCACGACCATTCTTACCGCCATCTACCCGGTGTGGTTCGCGCAGAGTACCCTCGCTCATGCAGACATCTTCGCCGCGGCCGCGACGTTGTGGGCACTCTCTTATGTCTTTGCTGGAAGCCGGCGCGATTATGCGATTGCGGCCATATTGTTTTCCGCCGCGGCGCTCTGCAAAGAGACTGCCATCGCAGTTCCCTTCTCGCTCGCGGCTTATGAGCTCGGGAGCCTCTTCTTCACCGCGCGAAAGCGAACGGCAGGCGCCGATCCCTCGACAACCCTGAGACGTATCGCGTGGCTGTTGGCTCCCGTTCTGCCGCTTATCAGTTGGTATGCCTATCACTGGCATAAGACCGGATTCATCTTCGGCAATCCGGAATTTCTCCGCTACAATGCCGAGGCGACGCTGACGCCGCTACGGATTCTCGTGGCCTTCGGACATCGGGTGCTGCACATTACGGCCTATATGAACCTCTTTGTGCCGGTGATCTGCATGTTTGCCTCGATGATTCTGGCGGCTTTGCCTGAAAACGAGCGCGAGCTTCGGCCGCGAGTTTCATTTTCTGCGCAAGCGCGAATTGTCGTCATCATCGTGGCGAACCTCCTGCTCTTCTCGGTGCTCGGCGGAGCGTTGCTCACGCGATATCTGCTCCCACTCTATCCACTGATGCTGCTGCTGTGCGTAAACACCTGGCGCCGAAGAGTTCGCTACTGGCCGGTGTTGGCGGTTCTCACCGCGATGGCCTTTCTCGCCGGGCTTCGCATCAACCCGCCTTACCGCTTTGCGCCCGAAGATAACCTCGGGTATGCCGACGTTATTCGCCTGCATCAACAGGCAATCGGGCGGATCGTTCGCCAATATCCTCACGCCACCGTATTGACAGCGTGGCCCGGCACCGACGAGCTATCGAAGCCGGAGCTGGGCTACGTACGCACTCCGATTCCAGTGGTGAAGATCGAAAACTTCTCTCTACCCGAAATCCAGAAGGCCGCCCAAAGCACTGAGCCGTACTCCGTCGCTTTCCCCTTTTCGACAAAGTATGACCCGCCGAACCTCCCTTTCAGCCTCGGGCCAAAAAGCGAAGAACTGGATGCTCGCTTCTTCGACTTCCACCATGATCTGACACCGGAGAAGATAGCCCACCTGCTTGACGGCCAGTTGATCTGGGAGGGCGACCGCAACGGGCAGTGGGCCGCCGTGCTGCATTTCGACAGGCCGCAATTAGCTGGATTGCGCTCCGGCCGACTTGCGCAGCCGTGATCGCGGCCCATTGCAGACCGCGGCACGCCATGCTCTATGTGGTCGCCGCGATAATTACGATTCGCCGCAACTATAATGGAAGCTGCGTGAAACTCTCTTTTGCTCTTCGACCGCTCGTGGCCCTGTTGGCCATTGGCTTTGCCGTCTTCGTTGGCGCGCAACAGGTCCCCGTCACAACATCCGAGATAGCAGCGCATGGCCACTTGATCCTCGTGTTGCCTTTTGAAAACAAATCGGGCGAGGCGAACATCGACTGGATGGGCGAGTCGATGCCTGAGATCATTAATCGGCGTTTGGATTCCGCCGGCTTTCTCCCGATCGGCCGTGAAGATCGCCTTTACGCCCTGGACCATCTTGGGCTTCCTCCCGACTTCCGCCCATCGCACGCGAGCACAATCCGCCTCGCCCAGAATCTCGACGCGGACTCGGTGATCCTCGGCACGTATACAAGCGACGGCAAGCGGCTCACGATCAGCGCCCGGATTCTCGACGTCAGCGCGCTGCGCCTGAGCGCCCCGGTCGACGCGCAGGTCGATATGCCGCGGTTGCTTGACGGAATCAATACACTGGCCTGGCAACTCGTCCGCAAGATCGACCCAACCTACCCCGTCGCCCAGCAGACTTTTGTCGCCGCCGACGCCAATCTGCCGCTCGCCGCCTTTGAGAACTACATTCGCGGCCTTGTCGAGAGCACTCCCGTCGAGCGAGCCAAACACCTGCAGGAAGCGGTCCGGATCGACCCCACGTATTACCCCGCATGGCTCGCCCTGGGGCGGCTCTACTTCCATCAACAGGACTATGAGCTGGCCGTCGCGGCCTTCGGCAAAATTCCCAGCACCGACTCCGGCGCGCTCGATGCCGCCTTTGACCGCGGACTGGCTTCGTTTTATACCGGCAATTATGTGCAGGCCGAGCAATCCTTCGCCTTTGTGGCCATGCAACTGCCGCTCTCTGAGGTAATCAACAACGAGGGAGTCGCCTCAAGCCGCCGCAACCGCGATGCCGTCGCCCTGTTTCAACAAGCGGTGAATACCGACCCGCGGGATCCCGACTATCACTTCAACCTTGCGCTGGCTCTGCGGCGTCGCAACGACATTCCTGGCGCCATGCACGAAGCCGGCGAATGCCTCAAGCTGCGCCCCCAAGATACAGAGGCACAGGCGCTGCTGGCCTCGCTGCAAAACACCGCGACTGAATCCGCGGTGAAGGCCAACGCCTCATCCACGACCGCGGCGAATCCCGAAGGGCCGCTTGAGCGCATCAAGCGGACCTACAACGAAACGGCCTTTCGGCAGGCTGCCTATGAGATCGACCAGATGCAGGCGATGAAACTTGCAACGCAACCGCCGGCGGCACGCGCGTCCGCATTGACAAAAGAAGGTAATCATTACCTCAACAGCGGCTTGTTGCTTGAGGCAGAACGGCAGTTCCAAAGCGCGATTTCGGCCGACTCGACGGATGCGGCGGCCCATGCCGGCCTGGCCGAGGTCCGCGAACGAAGCGGCGACACGACAAACGCACGGCTGGAGGCGCAGCAGTCGCTTCAACTCAAGCCGAATGCCGACGCCCATATCGTGCTCGCCCGACTCGACTTCCAGAATGGCCAGCTTTCCTCGGCTGCCGGAGAGGTGAGCCAGGCACTGCAACTCGACCCGAAGAGCGCGACGGCCCTGGGGCTTCGCCAAGCGCTACAATCGAAGGGTCAGCAGGTGCAGTGAGAAACAGCAGCCGAAGCCGCGCCGTCGTTATCCTCGTCGTCCTCTCCCTGCTCTTCGTTTTTCCCCGGTTTGGCCATGCCGCCGCTCCGCAGGTGGTCGTGCTGCATCTGAACGACACCATTCAGCCGATCAGCGAGGAATATCTTGTCCGAGGCCTGAAGCGCGCGACCGACATCCACGCGGAAGCCATCCTGATCGAGTTGAATACCCCTGGCGGTCTGCTCGAGACCACGCGTGAGATGGTGCGGCAGATTTTGGATTCCTCGGTTCCGGTGATCGTTTATGTGGCGCCATCCGGCAGCCGGGCCGGCTCGGCGGGCTTTTTCCTTCTCGAGGCAGCGGACATCGCCGCCATGGCGCCCGGCACCAACGCCGGAGCCTCTCATCCGGTTCTCGAAGGTGGCGGCCAGGTCGATCCCGTCATGAAGCAAAAGATGGAGAACGACACGACCGCCTTTCTGCGTTCGTTCGTCGCCCTGCGAAACCGCAACACCTCGGCGGCAGAAGACGCGGTGCTCAATTCCAAGTCCTACACCGAGCAGGAAGCCCTCAAGCTCAACCTGATTACGCTGGTCGCCCCCAACGACCGCGACCTGCTTAACGCAATAGATGGCAAGACGATCTCCCGTTTCAACGGAAGCTCAACTACACTGCACACCCGCGGCGCGGAGCTAATCGTCGTCGATCCCGTGCTTCGCGAGAAGCTGCTCGACAAGCTCACCGACCCCAACCTCGCTGTACTCTTGCTCATCGTCGGCGGCCTGTTGATCTATCTGGAATTCAACGCACCAGGGACTATCGTCCCCGGCGCGCTAGGGACATTATTGGTCCTGATCTCTCTCTTCTCTTTGAATCTGTTGCCGATTCGTTACACCGCGGTCATGCTGGTCGTCGGCGCCCTGGTGCTGCTGGTTCTGGAAGCAAAGTTTTCGAGCCACGGCGTGCTTGCCGGCGCAGGCACGGTCTGTCTCGTCTTTGGACTTCTGACGCTCGTCGATGGACCGATTCCTGAGCTGCGCGTGCATCCGGCGACCGCGATCGCCGCCGGCGCAGCCTTCGGACTGATCACCGCTGTTTATCGTGCGCCTCGCCATCCGCGCAAGGCGCAACAAGTCCCTCGTAGGTGTCGATGCACTCATCGGCCTCACTGCAATCGCGCAGCAACCACTTTCACCGACGGGCCAGGTTCTCGTCCACGGCGAGCTGTGGCAAGCCGAATCTCCCGCGCCGGTCGCGCCCGGAGAAGACGGTCCAGGTGCGCGGTGTGCGCAATCTAACCCTGTTGGTAGACCGGATTCCCACGGCTGTTCCGGAGCCAACTAACCGCTAACCGCGCCAACCAACCACTATAAAATTAGGCCTCAGAAAGGCTCGAATATGGGAAACATCCCGGTACTGGTCTTCTGCGCGATCCTGATCTTTTATCTCTTCAGCTCGATCATTATTCTTCGCGAATATGAGCGCGGCGTTGTCTTCCGCCTCGGCAAGGTCCTTCCCCAGCCCAAAGGCCCCGGAGTCATTCTCGTCTTTCGTCCCTTCGACCAGATCGTTCGCGTTTCTCTGCGGCAAGAAGTCCTGGAAGTCCCGCCGCAAGACGTCATCACTCGCGACAACGTCACGATCAAGGTCAACGCGGTCATCACACTGCGTGTTCTCGACCCCTCCCGTGCAGTCATCGAGGTTTCGAACTACGTCTACCAGACCTCACAGTTCGCCCAGACCACACTGCGCTCAGTCTTAGGCGAAGTCGAACTCGACGGCCTCCTCTCGCATCGCGACGCGTTGAATCAGCGCATTCAGACCATCATCGATCAGCGCACCGAGCCGTGGGGCGTGAAAGTAGTCAGTGTCGAAGTGAAGCAGGTCGACCTGCCCGAAACCATGCTGCGCGCCATGGCCAAGCAGGCTGAGGCAGAGCGCGACAAGCGCTCGAAGATCATTCACGCCGAGGGCGAGTTCAACGCAGCCCAAAAGCTGGTCGACGCGGCGCAACTGATGGCGACCCAGCCCATGACGCTGCAACTGCGATATCTTCAAACGCTCTCTGAGATCGGCGTTGAGAAGAACACCACGATCGTCTTCCCGCTGCCGCTGGAGCTGTTGACGCTTTTCAATAAGACCGTAAACTTCGCGCCCTCAGACGCAACTCCCGACCATTATTCCCAAGGAAAATGAATGAGACACGCCGCCGTCTACGATGAAGATGATCTAGTCGACAACAGCGCAGAGCTGAGCCTGGGTATGGGCACGCTCCTCGGCATCTTCTTCGGGTTGGCGTTGGTTTGTGGCGTCTTCTTCGGCTTCGGCTACATGATGGGACATCGCAGCCCAGGCCCGTATGTCTCGTCTGAACCTCTTTATGTTCCACCGAAGTCAGTGGAGGCTCCGGCCGCACCCAAGCCTTCCGCGCTGGTACCCGAACAGCCCTCAGAAGCTTCGCGCATAGTGCTGCCTGCAACAAGCCAGGCCACCGTAGCGGCACCACAACAACCTGCACAGGCCCAACAATTCGCTTCGCCGCAGGCCACCGCCGCTGCACCGGTGGAAACTCCTAAACCCACCGTCGTTCAGAAGGCCGCGACGCCTCCGATCTCAGCGCCAACGCCAACTCAGCCCGTGAGTAATCCGAGCGGAACCATCATGGTGCAAATCGCCGCCGTCAAGAACCGTCCTGATGCCGAGGCCCTGGCCGATGCGCTGCGCAAGAATGGTTTCACCCCCACCATTCGCACCGAACCGCAGGACAAGCTGCTTCATGTCCAGGTAGGGCCATTCGGCAGTCGCGATGAGGCCAAGGCGATGCGCCAGAAACTTTCCAGCGCTGGTTACGACGCATTCATCAAATAGACGCTTACCACCCACAGCAGAGACCTCCATCGCGGTAGGAAGTCTCTATGCATGCCGTGCCATCTCGCCATCGGGTGTCCGCATCCACGCTGGAAGCCCGGATTCAATTTCCGCCCTCGTCGCAGTAAGCAACTCTTCCCTGCTCGCATAGTCGCGAGGCCAGAGCGGCCCGTGAAACTGGACATGAGCGACGCCCGGCACAATCGTCAGGCCACCCTTCTTCATCATGCTTTCCGTACCCCAGATCGACACGGGAATCACAGGGGCGCCAGATTCCATCGCCAGATGAAATGGGCCTTTCTTAAACGACTGCAACCGCCCAGTCCGCGATCGCGTGCCTTCGACGAAGGTCATCACATGCAAGCCGGATTGCAGAACGCGCACGCCGACGCGCACACTCTCTTTCGCGCTATCGAGCCGCCCGTCACGGTCAACGGGAATGAAGTCGCCGAGCTTCATGCCATAGCCAAGCACCGGTATCTTCATCAACGAGCGTTTGAGATAGACCGACGTCCGCCCCGGAATCAGCGGCAAAAGAATCGGCGGGTCGAGGTTCGAAACATGGTTCACCATGAAGATGCACGCAACGCCCGCCGGAACGACCTCTCCACCTGTGAAATCGATGCGGATCCCGGCCAGACGGATCCCGGTACGCACAATCCACATTGCCCATCCATACAGAAGGCGGATGTCGCCGGTGATCAATGTCCATGGGATTCCCACTATCGCTGCGGGAATCGCCAGCAAGACATAGGTGAACAAAAGAGTCAGCGCAGGAATCATCGAATCACTCCCGCGCTTCGCGCCGCCAGGTGCGCTGGCAGCTTCTCGTAGATTCCGTCAAATCCGCCATTAGATAAAACAGCGACAACATCGCCTTCTCGCAATCTGGGAACGATTGCTTCAACGATTGCATCGGCGTTGGCATGAAGCTCGGCGGAATGCCCTGCTGCGTTCAAACCCTTCACGACCCTCTCTGGATGAAGCCGCTCAATCTCTGGAATGCTCTCCTGTTTGAAGACCCCAGAAAGAACGATCTCGTCAGCAAGGCCGAGGGCCTCGATGAGCTCGCGCTCAAAGACGTTCCGGCGGAGTGTGTTCGAACGCGGCTCAAGCACCGCCCATAGGCGCGCACCCGGATGCGATGACCGCAAGGCGCGCAGCGTCTCGCGAATCGCCGTCGGATGATGAGCAAAGTCGTCGATGATCGTGATTCCATCAATGACCGCCTTCACCTCAAGCCTGCGCTTGACGCTCGCAAAGGTTCGCAAAGCTTCCTGGATCGCATCGAGTGCCACTCCCTGACCGGATGCCAACGCAGCCGCAGCAGTCGCGTTGAGCGCATTGTGTTCGCCGGCCATCGGCAGCGTGAACTCACCCCAGTCCACTCCGTCGCGAAGAACTCGCCACTTGCTTTGCCCTTGTTGCTGAGTCAAGATCAGCCAGACGCCAGTACGAATCAGCATGGAAGCCATATCGCTCGACGGCTGCAGAATGCTTTTGTAACGCACTCTGTTACATTCTCAGTGCCGTCGAACGCAACGACCCTGCCGCGCTGTGGCACCAGATTGACCAGCCGCTTGAATGCGGTCTTCACCGAGTCAAGATCGCGGTATATATCGGCATGATCGAACTCGACGTGGGTGAGTATGAGCGCATCGGGGAAGTAATGCATGAACTTCGGGCCTTTGTCGAAAAACGCGGTGTCGTACTCGTCGCCTTCGATGATGAAAGGACGGCCCTGCCGCAACTGGAAGCTCGATCCAAAATTCTCAGCGATGCCGCCGATCAGAAATGACGGCGCGAGTTGCGCATCTCGGCGCGCTGCCACTTCGTAGATCCACGCCAGCATGCTCGTGGTCGTCGTCTTGCCGTGAGTACCGGCAACGACCAATGATTCGTGGCCGGCAACGAACTCATCGTGAATGATTCGCGCCAACGAGGTAAACGGAATCCTCTCGTCCAGGATGTATTCGACTTCTGGATTGCCTCGCGACAACGCATTGCCCACGATCACGAGATCCGGCGCAGGATCGAGGTTCTTCGCCGAGAATGGTTCTGCGATGGTGATGCCGAGTTCGCGCAAGAAGTCCGACATTGGCGGATACGCCGCCATATCCGAGCCGGTCACTCGATGCCCCTTAAGTTGCAGCATTCCGGCCAGCGAAGCCATGGCCGTGCCGCAAATGCCGATCAGATGAATGTGCCTTCTCTTGTTGATGGCTGCCTGCATTGCGCTCAATTCCCTACCGCCGGCTCTAAAAATTCCAGACTGGCTCCTGATCCATCGGCCTCCGTCTTTGAGTTCAAGGCGCGCTTCAATTCCAAACGGAAGCGTAACAATCGATCGGGAGACGTGGCCAGAGCGAAGTCCAAATCCGATCGGCCCGTCAAACCGCTCCAGCACTCGCAAAAGAACCTCCTCGAGTTGACCCCGTTCGCCATTCGGCAACCCGCAGTCTTTCATCTCTCCGAAGATAATCCCCTTGACCCTTTCCAGCTTGCCCGCGAGAATCATCTGCCGGAGCATGCGATCGATCTGGTAAGGCTTCACATTCACGTCCTCGAGAAAGAGCAGCTTGCCTTCCGTTTCGGCCGCAAACGGGGTGCCGAGTGACGAGACGATCATGCTGAGGCACCCGCCGTAGAGGGTCCCTGTAACCGAACCCGGACGAAGCGTCCGCAGGCCTTCCGCCGCACCTAGAGACGCCATGCCGCCGTCTATCGCGGCGTTAAAGCTCGGATGATGGACGCCATCGTCGCGATAGAAATCGGCCGCGGCCATCGGGCCGTGAAATGAAACCAATCCGACTCGATCAAGAAGCCACGACTGCACGACGCTTAAGTCACTATAGGCAAACAATGGTTTCGGATTCTGTTTGATGAGCTCAAGATCGAGACCTTCCAACAGATAATTCGATCCGTAACCGCCACGGCTACAAATGATCGCCGCAATCGCCGGATCGGCAAAAGCGGCATGAAAGTCCCCTAGTCTCTCTTCAACGCTCCCCGAGAAATAGTGGAAGACATGTCCTCGCAGATGGCGGCTTTCAATTGCGTTATAGCCCAGATTACGCAATGCGGAGATGCCGGCATCCAGGCGCTCGAACTTCGCAGAACTGGCTGGGGCGATCACCGCGATGGTTGACCCCGCCGGCACTGGCGCACACTTTAGCTTCGGTACGATCACGAGTACGCCTCTCCCCGTGCAATCAGTTCAGCAGGCCCGGTCAGCGTCATTTCCATCGGGTCTCCCTCCGAAACGCCCGGCCATGAAACCAGCTGCGTTCCTCCTCGGGCCCGAACAAGCAGGTTCCCGCTCATCCCGCGCATGGCGATGGCCGCTGCGGCAGAAGCGCATGTCCCTGTCCCTGAAGATGTCGTCGGCCCGACGCCACGCTCAAAAACCCGTATCTCAATCTCATCGGGATTCACGACGCGCACAAACTCCACGTTCGTTTGGTGCGGAAAATCAGGATGAAAGCATATTTCACGCCCGATCGACTCCCACTCCACACCGGAGACCGCAAAGTTCTTATCCTCTACAAAAATGATGAAGTGTGGATTTCCCATGGAGACGAAAGTGCCCGCAATCGTCATGCCGCCAGACAACGCCACTTCTTGCACCGAGACAACCGGCACTCCCATCGTTGCCGATATCTCGAAGGAATGTTCGGAGATGCCTACGATGCGGCACTCCCGGATGCCGGCATCAGTCCTGATCGAGAAGACCTCTCCGGCCTCGGCCTGCTTTTGATGTGCCATCCATGCCGCGACGCAGCGAGTCCCATTGCCAGATATCTCGGCGATCGATCCGTCGATATTAAAAAGACGAATAGTCGCCGAGCGATTCCCCGTCCACCGCAAAAACTCCACTCCGTCAGCACCGAGTCCGGTGTGCCGCGCGCACAACCGGACTGCCAACTTCCGCTGGTCCGAGTCTGCGATCGCCTCGGAATCAACGATCAAAAAGTCATTGCCGCACGCATGCGCTTTCACAAAAGGGATCAACTGCCCTCCTAACTGCAAAACATAAGTCGTTCCCAATCCATTCCTGCATCGTCACGGCGCTGTCTTCTCCGCTTCGCGGCATCCTAACATTTACTACCTTCCTCGGTTCGCCTGCCAGGCCTGCGAGCTGTAAATGCGAGCACACTGTTGATCGGTCGAGCAGATCACGCTCTGAAGCTGGAGTCCCTGAGGGTGCCCCGCAACCGCCTTGGCTACCGCATCGCCATCGATCGCGACCACTAGCGATGCCGATCCCGCAGGATTGCTCAAGGCCGGTTTCCAACCGTAGTAATCACCCTCGTTGATCGTTCGCTTGAGCGGAATTCCGGCGCGCTGCAGAGCACCAATATGTTCCGATGTATACATCAGGATCGGCCCGGAGGTACGCATTGACAGCGGCAACAGCGCCCGGGCAAGGGCCTGCTCGAATGGAATTCGCGAACGAGAGTTGGCAAACGCCTCCTGCAGAACAAGCGGCGTGGCCCTCGCCACAGCCCAGCTATTGATCACAATGAGAAACGCTGCCGCAGCCGGTATCATCGGCGCATATCTCGGGATCATCGTACGCGCCAGCAGCAACAAGAGGTCCACGAGCAAGGCGACGGAGATCGCAAAGATCGGCAGCATCTCCATGCCGTAGCGAGTGTTGTACCAGGAATGCGGCCACCACAAGGGAATAAAGATCGGGACCGAACCGTAAGCCACCGAATACGCATAGAAAGGCAGCGGCACCCATAGCAGCATAAGCGCTGCGAGGCTCGCGCTCCACCACCGCGCGATCGCCGTCAGCGTACCCAGAACGGCAAGCACCAACAGAGTATTTGCAAAGCGTAGCGGGACCGCTCCAAGTTCGGCGGCCTTGAGAAAATAAAGTGCGGCAACCCTCATGCTGTGCCACCCCGGATGATGCCAGGCGCCGGGAGGCGTGGTGCGTTCCTCGATGGCCTTTGCGGAGTACGGCCCGCGAAGAAAGTCGAGCGGATCGCCAAACTGCTTGGCGTTATACGCCATCCAGAGCAGCGGGGCCACGACCAGCATCGCCGTGAAGAGAACGAATGCACCGCCGGCCCTTCCTCGCCAGCTGTTATTTCGCCACATCGCCGCTGCGGCCACCAGCCATGCAAATGACGCAAATATCCATCCGTCATAACGCGTGTAAACAGCAGCAAGCAAGACCAGACCTGCGCAGATAAGCAGCCGCGCGGCGCGTCTTTCGTCCGCAATCTCTCCGCCATCTTTGGGCCCGTTCCCGAGGGCGCGGCAAAATTCCGCCAGCAGCAGCGCGGACCAGATCATCTCCGCGAGAAATAGAGGCTCGGTCATCGCTGTGGTCTGCATATAAAGCAGCCCCGGGTTGAGCCCGTAGAACATTACAGCTATCGCTGCGGAAGCCGCGCTCAGCCAGAGGCGCGCTAGCCTGTAAATCCCAACGCAGCCCAATACGTAACAGCAAATGGAAGGAATTGCGCCGGCGAGCCCGCTTTGCCACCAGGCCATCCGCTGCACGAAAGGAATCATGAGCAGATGCGGAAACGGCAGCCAGACCGACCCCAACTGACGAAAGCCAGGGTTCAGAGAATCGAAGACCCGGCGCGCGATGTGCAGATGCGCCACCGCGTCGCCATAGAGCAGCAACAGATCATGACGAGAGCAGTAGGCGAAGGCCAGAACGCCCAGAAACGCCGCGAGTAGTCCGACGAACCGGGCCTCGTGCCGGATTTGATTGCCGACGAGGCGATCCGGCGTGGCGGGCGCAGCCGCCGAAGTAAGTTCAGTCAAGGTGTGACATCTCGCGAAAGCGAGAGAACCGCTGGTCGATCTCTTCGCGGCTGAGTTCTTGCAGGCGCTCAGTACCAAACTTCTCCACGGCGAACGACCCCATCACCCCACCATAGAACATGGCCCGCTTGAATGCAGACGGCGTCACTTCCGGTTGCGATGCGAGGTAGCCAAAAAATCCGCCAGCGAACGAATCGCCCGCGCCGGTTGGGTCGACCACACTTTCCAGCGGTAAGGCCGGTGCACGAAATGGGACCGAGAGAACCGCGGCTTTCTCGTTCCCGTTCTTTATTGCGCTCTCGCTACCCAAAAAAGATCGGCCGCTGAAGAACGCCGTCGCGCCATATTCCCCGTGCTTGATGACCAGCGATTTTGGCCCGGTCTCCAGGATCTTTCCTGCCGCGCGCAACAAATTGTCGTCGCCTGCCAGCATTTTGGCCTCGCCATCGTTGATCAACAGGGCGTCGAGTCCCACTAATACTTTGTTCAGGTTCTCGCGATGATCATGGATCCAGTAGTTCATGGTGTCGCCGCAGACCATTTTCACGCTGGGCATCTGGCGGCGGACATTTGCCTGCAGGACCGGATCGATGTTCGCCAGGAAAAGAAAATCGCTGTCTTCGTAAGCGGTCGGAATCTTCGGTGCGAACGTCTCAAACACATTTAGTTCTGTCTTGAGCGTCTGGGCTTCGTTCAGGCTCTTCAAATACGAGCCCGTCCAGTGAAAGCTCTTCCCGGCAACGTGCTCCAGGCCGCGTGTATCGACGCCGCGACGAGTCAGCACCGCTTCGTTTTCAGCCGTGAAATCCTCGCCAACCACTCCGATTACGCGCACATCTGTGAAGTAGCTTGCCGAGAGCGCAAAAAAAGTCGCGGCGCCGCCGAGCACATGCTCAACGCGCCCGTGAGGGGTTTCTATGCTGTCAAACGCGACACTGCCAACAACCAGAATGGACAAGAATCATGCCTCGCTTTTTACGGGAAGGTACTTTCCCAGCAGCAGGTCCAGCCGCTCGTGAGCAGCGGGTGAGATTGCCGCGGGGCTGGTCAGAACGGCGTACTTCAACGCGTTTACGCAGGCGCAGGAGCGCTCCGGCGGAATCGCCGCGACCGCTGCTGCGACCACTTTGGCAGCATTCGCGGCGTTTTGGTTGAGCACGGCCACAACCTGCTCTACCGTGACCGCGGCGTGGTCCTCGTGCCAGCAGTCGTAGTCGGTGACCATTGCCATCGTCGCGTAACAAATCTCAGCTTCACGGGCCAGCTTCGCCTCTTGCAGGTTAGTCATTCCGATGATATCGGCGCCCCAGCTGCGATAGAGGTTCGACTCTGCCCGGGTTGAAAACTGCGGGCCTTCCATGCAAACGTAGGTGCCGCCACTCTTCCCCACCACACCGACCTGCCCACATGCCGCCACAATCGCATCCGCTGTCACCGCGCAGACAGGGTCCCCGAATGCAATGTGGCCGACAATGCCGTTGCCGAAGAAAGTCGATTCGCGATGAAAGGTCCGGTCGATGAACTGGTCGGGCACAACGAAGTCGGTGGGCTTATGCTCCGCCTTCAGTGAGCCAACCGCGGACACAGATAGAATCCGCTCTACTCCCAGCATTTTCATGGCAAAAATATTGGCGCGGAAGTTGAGCTCTGAGGGCAGCAGCAGGTGACCGCGGCCATGCCGGGAAAGAAACGCTACCCGCCGCCCAGCCAAATTGCCAAGGACAAAGGCGTCCGAAGGGTCGCCAAATGGGGTGGTGATGCGTTGTTCGCTGATATTGGTGAGGCCGGGCATCGTGTAAAGCCCGCTGCCTCCGATAATGCCGATTTCCGCAGCTTGCAAACTAACTCCGCCGCGCTTCCAAAGGAAGGCGGATCTTTCGGTGATTTACGTCCCAATTGAGTATAAATGGAGCGAAATCAATGCGTAAGTCCTGACCGCATCAGACCGCACCGGGCGATGAGGTTGGCCATCCCCACCGAGAGTTCCGGCATAGCCGGTCGTACCTTCGCTGTCTGCAGGTTCCCGCTGGACTGTGCGCCCGTCATCAGCAACTCCAGTTTGCGGGCCATCGTCAAATCGAAGCTCTCGCTGGTGAAAACCTGGTTGCCATCGAGGGCAATCAGCACAGGCCCCTCATTGGTGTTGAAGATCTGCTCGCCATTCGACTCAGCCGGCGAGTCACGCTTCACGCCCGAATACTTCTTGCTCAGCTCGGCCGCATAGATTGCAGCAAAGGTCTTCGCCGCCTCCGGACTCTTCCAGGCTGACAAATACATCAAGGCGACCGAACTCGTTTGCGCCTTCTGTTCCGGAGTCCTGGCGGCTTTGCTCTGCGCCGCATAATAAATGCCGCCGTCCCATTCCGGAGTAAGAGCGTCCGCAGCCTGCTGGCCGGCAAACAACTCGGTCAGGATACGCACATCGAGCGCGCCCATTACCCCGATATCGTAGGGATCGTATTGAGCATCGATCAGGCCGTGGATATCGGGCATCTGCAGGAGCGGCGGCTTTACCCTGTGCTCATAGGCCTTCGGGTTCATGATCTCGAAGCTGGTCGACGGCGGCCGGTCGAGCACTCCGGCAAAGGCGCCTTCGATGCCTTTGTCCTTCATCAGCGCCTGTTCAAAATTCAGGCCCTCGCGATAGGGAAAAAGCAGCGATTCCTGCAATAGCAAAGGGGCCCGGGCCATGATCGGCGAATCCGAATTGTCGCTCAGGTTGTCCTGCAGCGTCGCTCCAATGTCAGGCGAGGTCAGCAGCGTCCTCCCCGACGGCTTGAGCGAGTAGTCGACAAACACGGCCATCGCCTGGCCCTCGAGTACCGCTTCGCGCGCGGTATCGACCTCGTCCACGGCAATATGTTTGTTGTCGTCGGCGTAGTCTTTCGAGGTGTCTGAGAGCGATTTGTCTTCCCAGGTATCCAGATTGACGTATTGGTCCTGCAGGGCGTGCGTCAACTCGTGCGCCAACACCGGCTTCTGCGAGTCGGGTGCGATCCAGTCGAGCAGGTTCACAGTTTTGGTTTTGCTGTCGTAATAGCCGGCGATCTGCTCGGTCAGCAGGCTGATAAGGAAAGGCTTAAGCTGAAAATCCCGATCGAGCAGGCCAAATTTCTTTAAGACGATCTCAGAGCGCTGCATGCGCTTGTTGTCTTCATCGTCGTTGAACTTGTCAATGACGTATTTTTCGACCGAAGCCCGGGTCTGCAGCTTCCGCTTCACGTCATGTTTTACCGGCAGCTTGGAATCATCCGAAGCAAAGTGCAGGATGTCGTCAACCGAACGAAACAACTCCTTCGCCTGCGCCTTCGTCAAGTGGGTTTCGGCGGGTTTCTCCGCGCTTCCAGTCCCCGGGGTTCCTGTCCCGGGGGCACCAGTCCCCGCCGGCTGCGCTGTCTGAGCGGGCGCCGTGGGCGCAGCCGCCGTCTGGGCGAGCCCGGAAGCCGACAACGCGGCGCCGAGGTAAATCACGCCCAGTATTCTCAAAACTCTCTGCTCTAAAGACATCAATATCCCTTCAACTTCCCTTTCTCTTGCCGGCCAGACCCGACTGCGCCTGCGCGGCTATAATCAACAGGTAGAAACCGGCGGCCATGAGCGAAGCAGCAACCCTTACCACTGAAATCACCGCCGCACCTACCGCGCTCTCCACCCTGCTGCGAAGCGAGACCGGCGGCCCCAATCTCTCGCTCCACGCGGGCGCGCTGACGCCGCAGGGCTTCTCTTTCCTCAACAAAGAACTTTCCGCTGCCCTTTCCGATGCCGCCTGCTTCGATCTGGGTTATCGCACCCGCATCCGCATCACTGGCGAGGACCGTCTTCGCTGGCTTAACGGCATGGTCTCGAACGCAATCCTGACCCTCCCCGAGGGCCAGGGCAACTACAATTTCATCCTCAACGCTCAGGGACGCATCCAGGGAGATTGCTATATCTATCGCCGGGCCGGCGACGTTTTGCTGGACACCGACCGCTCCCAGGCCTCGCGCCTGCTCTCCCATCTCGATCACTTCATCATTATGGATGATGTGGAGCTCCATTCGTTAGACGAGACAACTACGGGAATTGGCTTAACCGGCCCGGGGGCCGCGTCAATCCTCCAGACTCTTGGCTTCGCCGCACCAACTCCAGCGCCGATGCAGCTCGTTGAGGCCAACCTGGCGGGCGTAGCGATCACCTTGGTCCACGCCTTCAGTGAGCTTCGCCCGCGCTTTGAACTCTGGTTCGCTCCCAAAGATATGTTGGCCATCTGGAAAGCTGTGACCATGCCAGGCGCAATGCCCATTGGAATCGATGCTGTCGAAGCCCTGCGAGTGCTCGAAGGAACACCCCGTTTCGGCGTTGATATTACCGATCGTCATCTGCCCCAGGAAACCGCCCAGACGAGAGCGCTCAACTTCACCAAGGGATGCTATCTCGGCCAGGAGATCGTCGAGCGCATCCGCTCCCGTGCAACCGTGCATCGTACGCTGCGGCAGTTCCGCGTGCACGGTGTGCCCGCAGCCGTTCCGGTAGACCTGTATACGAGCGATAATCCGTCCGCGGCGATCGGCCAACTCACCAGCATCGCTGAGGTCGATGTGCCTCAGTATCAAGGAGCCGTCGCTATCGGGTCGGTACGAACCGAGGCATTCGATCGCAAGGCAATCATCGTTCAGCAAAGCGGTACCGTCACTGTGCTTGACCGATCTCCGGTAGCGCCATCACTGCAATGATTTTCGAGAAACCCTTTGCGGGCCTCACAAACAACTCAAGTCGATTCGACCAAAGAAATCTGGAAAAACACTATGTCCGAAAAACAAAGCACCTTTACCGTTACCGACCGCCGCAAGTTCACCCTTGATGGGTCGCTTCGCGATCCCCTGAATGCCGAAGAACTTCACGATGTCCCTACCGCGAGCGCTCCCGTGGAAGAATCCCCTGCCACCGCTTCCTCCGGCGATGCAATCGATGCCGTCATTGCCGAACAGACGGCCGCAATGGCCCAGGACGACCTCTCCGATCCGTCTATCGAGGAGCAGCTTGGCCCCGTTCCCACCACCCAGGAATCGGCCGAACAACACGCCGCCTACCAGGAATCCTCCGGCCAGTTGGACGACATGATCCGCCAGGCCAACCCCGGCGCGCCCGCCAATCCGCCTGCGGATTTCGAACAGGTCGTGCAATCGTTTTATCTCTCTGCCGTGATCGCGATGGGCGCTGCTACCGAGCCCGGCCAGAAGCCTCGCGTCGACATCATTGGCGCGCGGCAGTCGATCGATCTTTTAGCTGTCTTGTCGGAAAAGACCAAGGGGAACCTCACCGATCGTGAGCAGAAGCTGTTGCAAACCGCGCTCTTCAACCTGAGGATGATGTTCCTGGAAATTACCAACTCAATCGCCGCCCAGGCTACAAAGCCTCCGAAACCAGGCAGTCTTCATCAACGTTGACGGTCGGGAGGAGCGGCGCGGCCTCTTGAACGGCCCGCCTCCGCTATTCCGACTTCATCAACTCTTTGACGCTTCGAGCCAGCTTCTCGATCTCTTCTGCCTTCTTGGACATCGCCGCCAGCGTAGGATCTTTCTCCTTGGGTTCGACGCCGGTGCTGAGTTCGTTGGCTAGCTCGAGAATTCGGTTGGAATCGGCTTGCAGCTTATTTTGCCGCTCGATATTGCGCTTCTTGGCGGCTTCCTCTTGAGCATGGCGCACCATGGGGTCCGGAGTGGCATCCGTCTCCGCGCCAAATGGTGGGCGGCCGCTTCCTTGCCCGGTAGCCGGCGGGTAGGTAGGGGGGGCTTGGGCCTGGCCCAGAGCGTTGTCGCCTTGATGTGTCGCCGAGATGACCAGGATTACGGCCAGCAAACCGCCTCGGGAGTACGTTTTCAGGGGCGAGTTGCCGAAAAGGCTCCGCATCAGTTGATTATAGAAAAGTAGTCACAATAGAGAATTAGACGACAGGCGCCCCGTTGGAACCATCACTTCACCCTATGCTCATCGGCCTTGCTCGATCTCCGGAAACCGCGCAGCAATTCTTCCAGCACATGGAGCAGGATTGGCTCTCGTACCTGCAGGAATTCGTCAACCACGATCTGCCTCGTCTGATCTTTGTTCTGATCTTGACCTGGGCACTGATCGCGACGGTCAACGTGCTCACTCGCCGTTTAACGGGCATCGCCGAGGCCCATACGCCACGCGGACTCGCACGCGCCTCACAGATCAGGACCGTGGCGGCGGTCATTCGAGCCACGACGATCGCAATGATCTGCTTTCTGGCTTCGCTGCAGATCCTGCGCGATGTCTTCAATTTCAATCTCGCGCCGCTGCTTACCAGCGCCGGTGTCGCCGGGGTGGCAATCGGCCTCGCGGCACAGACGATCGTGAAAGATTGCCTCAACGGCATGCTGATTCTGATCGAAGACCAATACAACGTAGGCGACGCGGTCCGGCTCGCGGGCCTCAGCGGCACGGTTGAATCGATGTCGTTGCGCACGACGATGCTCCGCGATGGAGATGGCACGCTCTACACGATCCCGAACTCGCAGATCACCAGCGTCGCCAATCTCACCCGCGACTACTCGGTGGCGACCATCAATGTCTCTGTCGATCTCTCCGCGGATCCAGCAAAGGTCATGACCGTCCTTCTGGATGCGGCGACGAGCGTGCGCAACGATACCGCCTTTCGCGCCATCTTTCTCGCCGACCCGAAGCTGCTCGGCGTCGACTCGATCAAGGGCTCGCAGGTGATCTATCCAATACAGATCAGGACGTTGGCCAACCAGCAGGCTCCAGTAGTGCGCGAAGTGCAGAGAAGAGTTCTGCTCGCCCTTGATGGAAACGGGATACCCGCTGGAGATCCGTTCCGGGCAGTCTCCACAAACGCCTCGAAATCGATGGCATCGGGAGAAGAACTCCGAGGCCGCTCCGACCCGACAGCCGCCAGGCCGCGCGAAACCAATCCCTTCACCGGCGAAAATAACTAGCCCTGCACCCGGCTAGAGGGATGCCCCGTTGCTCTCAATGATCTCTTTGTATGCGTAGGCCGAGTCTTTCACGATGCGCTGTTGGGTCTTCCGGTCAACGTAGATCAGCCCGAAACGCTGCTCGTAGCCTTCGCTGAACTCCCAATTGTCGAGCAGCGACCAGTGCAGATACCCAGCCAGCGGAACGCCGTCTTTGTGAGCACGTTTGTAAGCTTTCAGGTAGCCGTTGAGAAAAGATGTCCGCGCGGGATCATGGACCTTGCCATCGGCAGAAGGCGCGTCGGCCAGCGAGACGCCGTTTTCAGTAATCAGGATCGGTTTCTTGTAGCGTTCAGCGAGGAACTTTGGCGCCCAGTAAAGGAGTTCCGGAGTAATCGCCCAGCCATAATGAGATCGAGGCGCCGTCGCCGAGTCTGGAACCAGTTGGGGCTTTCCATCAGCGCCCGCTTTCACTGTCGGAGCAAAGTAAAGATTCACCGCGCAATAATCCAAAGGCTGGTGGATGATGCGCATGTCGGCCGGCGTCGCCAGCTTCTCGGCCGCGGGAAACAGCTTGAAACCGTCTTCGGGGTAATGGCCGAGGTAAATCGGGTCCAGCCACCAGGAGTTGTTCATCATCGTCATCTCTGGCTGCATCGGGATGACCGTCCGCTTCTCAACCGCAAAGGAAGCAGAACGCGCCGCCGCAACATCCTGCGGCGAAGCGCTGGCCGGAATGGAGAACATCCCCGCGAAGGGCAGGCCTACTTTAACCGGCCTCTTCGCAGCGGCGCGAACCGCCTCGACAGACCTGCCGTGGCCGAGCAGAAGATGGTGAGCGCCCTTGGCCAGGTCGGCGTTATCCAGTTTCAGCGCGGGCGGCATGATCCCGGCTTCGGCGCCAAATCCCCAAAGAATGTTGGGCTCGTTAATCGTCAGCCAATTCGCCACGCGGTCAGAGAATCGGCTGGACAACAGGTGCGCGTAGTCCGCGAGCCACCGCGGGCTGTCCGCGTTCAGCCAGCCGCCATCCTTCTGCAGCGCTTCGGGGTAGTCGAAGTGATAGATCGTGACGAAGGGCGTGATCTTCGCCGCCAGCAGATCGTCGATTAGCTTGTCATAGTAGGCAAGTCCCGCGTCGTTGGGCTTCCCTCTTCCTTCTGGAAGCACCCGAGGCCAACCGATCGAGAACCGGTACGAATTCATCCCCAGATCGCGCATGTGGCCGATGTCTTCGGCGTAGCGGTGATACTCGTCGTCAGCGATCCAGTTAGTGCTGCCGTCCTTGATATTGCCCTGCTTCGCTTCAAAGGCGCCCCAAATCGAGCGGCCGCCGCCATCCGCATAGGGTGAACCCTCAACCTGCACGGCCGAGGTCGAGGCGCCCCAGTGAAAACCCTTGGGAAAGGTGGCGCTTCTCGACGTCGCAACAGCAGCCAATGCGGCGGTCGACCTTGGAAGCGTTGTCAGAGCGGCAGTTTGTGCGGAGCGACCCAGAAACTTGCGACGGTTCCAATTGGACATTATTACCAGGGGCCCCAGTCAGTGAACGATAAACGAGCGAACCGATGAGTATACGAAGAAGGAATATAGCCTCTGACGACAGATTCCGCAATTCCGCGCAGCGGACTCGACAATTTCAAAGCGAGACGCCCGGCTCTTGTGCCGGGCGTTCGATCATTGCGGAGGCGATTGCGGAGTCGCGGGTGGTTGCGGAGTCGCGGGTGGTTGCGGCGGCATCGGGGGAGTCGCCGCCGGCGGCGCCTGCTCCTGTTGTTGCAACCGCTGTTGCTGGTCGGGGACCTGTACCTCAGGCTGCGACTTCGCGGGCTTCCAGCCCGGGAATGACCGGAATCTGCTTTACATTGCCCGTGACCGCATCTTCGAGGCTGATGCCGTAACGATCCAGGGTATTTGCCAAGGATCTGCGTGAGCGCCGCGCGGTCTTTCGCATAGGTCGCGCGAGCCACGATCAATTGGTTCTCCGCGTTGGAAAGATTGCGCTGCTGCAGCAGGACATTCGCCGTAGTCGACGCCCCCAGGTGGTATTTCTTCTGCTCCGCGTCCAGGCTCTGCCGGTTATAGTCCGCTGCAGCCTGCGCGGATTCCACCTGTGCGCGGTCATTGGTCAACGCGTATTGTCCATTGATCACCTGCATCCGGACCTTCAGGTAAATCTGCTGCAGCTGCAACTCAGCCTGGCGATATTCCAGTACCGAACGCGCCTGCTCTGACTGCGCCTTCCGGTTCCGGATGGGGATGTTCAGGGTGAGTCCCACCGCCTTGTTCGGGCCCGAATTATTGAAGGTGTTTTGAAAGACGTCTCCATACCCTACCGTCGGATAGGTTCCCGGAGCGCAAGGAATAATCGCGCCGACGTCGTTAAAGGTAAGGCAGCCAGGCGATTGCTTGCCGCCGATTCCCGAGCCGCCGTAGAAGCCAAAGAGATCGACGGTCGGCAGTAGTGCGTTCCTCTCCCCGCGCAGCGTAATTTCGTCGTTCTTAAGCGTAAGCACGGCCTGCTGGATATCCGGCCGGTTGGCATTCGCCTGCTTCACCAGGTCGTCGACCGATTCCCTTTCTTCGGGCGTCTCCAGAATTGAGATACGATCGGTTGGAATCACAGGCGCAGCGGCGAGAACTGGATCGTTCAAGTTGCGCGAGATGGCCTGCTTGATGACCAGCTGCTGATATTCGAGCGCGCTCTGTGAACTGACCAGGGCCTGCTGGTCGCTCGCCACGTTGCTGTCCGACTGCACAACATCAAGCGGCGCCATGGTGCCGATCTGCAGCTGCTTGCGGTTGTCCGCGGCGAGCTGTTTCGACTGTTCCACCGCACGCTGCTTCGATTGAACGTCCTCATACGCGCTGACCAGGCCCCAGTAAATATTCTCGACCTGGTTCACGGTGTAAAGAATCTGGAGCCGAAAGCCCGCGTCAGTGATGTGCCGATCGTTTTTCGCCTGAATGATGAGACGCTGGTTGATCCCGGGACCGAAGCCATACAACAGATGCTGGGTAATCTGCGCGGTGAAGTTCGACTGCAAGGTCGGACTATAGGTAGTGAACGCCTGGTCCGTTGCGATCCGGTAGTTGTTGAAATTGACCTGCAGAGATGTGCCCGTAATCCATCCCTGGTTGTACTGGAAGTTATATTCGTCGGTATTCGTGTTGACCACCGACCCTGCCAGCGCGCTGCTTTGCGGCGTGGTCTGCCGTTGAAGTTGCAGTGTTCCCGAAAGGACTGGATCGAGTATCTCGGGTTGCGGACCGCCGCCGTTCGTGGTGAGTGAAACACCCGCCGCGCCCGCGCCGGCGCCTCCCGCGGCCACTGAGGATCCGCCCGGACCGCCGCCGCTAGCCTGCAACAGCGAGTTGGTTGTGCCGATCGTATTCTCGACCAGACCACTCGGCGCGCCGAGCAAATTAGCGCCTGCTTTGGCTCGCAGAATGTCTGTGTCCGCAATGTCGATGTTGTAGCGCTGGATCGCGATGTCGTAGTTGTTTTCCAGGGCCAGAACGATCGCGTCACTGAGACTTAAGTAAATCTTTCCGCCCTTGGCCAGATCTTCAAGCCGCGTCGAGTTCATCGTTACTGCGGGAGCGACCGCCGTCGGGGTGTATGGCGCAAAAGGGTTCTTCCAGTAGCTCCTGGGCACACGAAAATCACGCGACGTTGGGTGGAGTTCGACCATGGTTCCCGGAGCGTTGCTGGGCGTCGGCGCATTGGCTGGCTGTTGCTGTGCATAGGCGGATTGCGGCACCGTGCTCAACAACAGGCAGGCGATTGCCGCACCGGCCTGCAGTCGGCGAAAGCTTTGAAATCTCAAGGTTTGGTCCGGTCTGGCTGGCGTCGGCGAGCATGGCACACTCTGCCGCTTGCCTCTACGTTCGAACAAAAGATGCATTCGCCCTTCTCCACTGTTTCAATATGCGTTCTACTCAGACGCGGCAGAGTCCCGGTTCGACTCCGAAATAACCCGCCGCAGCTCGAATTCAGAGACTTCCGCCCCGGCCCAAGCGCCGCTGGAACCTCCCGGCCTGGTGCCCACATCACAAGTCGATACGAGAATTGACTTGTCTTCGTTCCTTAGGCAGGATTTGCCCCAATCCTTTGGGGCGGCAATCCCAACTGCTCGGAGGCTCTACCTATCTTACCGCTCTCGGATAGCGATTCAGCCCGGTTGGCGGCCAACGCCACCTCATAGTAACCGCTGAGCCGGGTCGGAGGGCAATTCGAGCGTTCATCTTTGTTGTCTGATATATATCGGCAGGAGAACAGCGAGAAGCCTGCGAAGAAGGGAGACGGGAAGCCCTCAGCCATGAACGATTCCACAAACGAGATCGAGTCTGCATCAGCAAAGAACTGGAAGGTGGTGCTCGCCTACGACGGCTCCAATTTTTGCGGCTGGCAGATTCAACCCGATCAGCCGACGATCCAGGGGGAGCTCTCAGACGCCATTGAGAGAATTACCGGCGAGCGGGTATTGCCCCAGGGATCGGGCCGTACCGATGCCGGAGTCCACGCTCTTGGCCAGGTAGCCTCGTTCCGCCTCAGCGCGCCGATTCCGTCGCCAAATCTGATACGGGCGCTCAATCGCACCCTGCCCGAGTCCATCCGCGTTCTGAATGCGGAGAATGCCCCAGCCACCTTTCACGCGCGACACAGTGCGCTCGAAAAAGCCTACGAATACCGAATCTATCGCGGAGAAATCTGTCCCCCAACGTTGGCCCGCTACGTTTACGCCCTTAACTGGCCGTTGAACATCGAGGCTATGCAGCAGGCGGCACTCCACATTCTTGGCGAACGTGATTTCACCTCGTTCGCGGCCAGCGATCCGGATTTGAACGCCCGGCAAGGCGACCAGCTCGAACACAGCTGCATTCGGACCGTTCGCGAATCGGTCTGGAAAAGCGAAGCGGACTTATGGACCTATCGCGTAACCGGAAACGGCTTTCTTCATCACATGGTCCGCAACCTCGTTGGGACCTTCCTCGAGGTTGGTCGCGGCGCAGTGGCCGCCGAGGCAATCCCCGGAATCATCGCTGCGCGATCGAGAAGCGCCGCCGGGCCAACCGCTCCGGCTCGCGGACTCTTTCTGATCTCCGTGAAATATCCGCAGGCTTTCTAGCGTCGGGCGAACACCGGCTCGCCGGTCGCGAGCTGCCGCGATGCTACGCTTAAGAATTCCCATGCCTGACCTGGAACGAGCATCGGCCTTTTCGCGTGTCGTTTATCTCGCCAGCCAGCGGCCGGTCCACGAGGCTTTCCAGTGGCTTCATCTGCAGGAGCCTCGGATCATGGACTGGCAGGCTGAGCTGGTTGAGATTGCCGCGCCGCCTTTCCACGAACGGGAGCGGGCGGCCTGGCTTTGCGATCGCTTTCGCGAACTGGGCCTGGACCATGTGGAGATTGATGCTAGCGGCAATGCGCTTGGGTATCTCGCGGCCACTGCCGGCAATGGCGGTCCATGCTTGCTGATCTCCGCTCATATCGACACCATCTTCCCTGCCGGGCCGGCGATTCGCGCTGAGCGCGAGAGTCACCGCCTGAAGGCTCCCGGCGCGTGCGACAACGGCGCCGGACTCGCCGGGCTGCTGGCCATCGCCGCCGCGCTTACATCTGCGCGGGAAAAAGGCTCCGCGCTGCCATTGGGTCGCGGAATCCTCTTCGCGGGCAATGTCGGGGAGGAAGGCGAGGGCGACCTGCGCGGCATCCGTTTCCTCTACCAGCAGTCGCCTTGGCGGAAGCATATCCGCGCCAACATTGTGTTGGATGGAGCCGGACACGAGGTCGCGGTCACCGAGGCTCTCGGCAGCAGGAGATTCCTGGTCACCATCTCCGCTCCCGGCGGACACTCCTGGACCGATGCCGGGCTGCCCAACCCAATCGTCCTCATGAGCGCAGTCATCAGCCGGTTAGCGGCCCTCAAGCTGAGCGAATCGCCGCGAACAACCTGGAACGTCGGCACCATCGAAGGCGGCACATCGGTCAACGCGATCCCGGAAGCCGTTTCGGCGCGCTTCGATTTCCGCTCGACCCAACCCGAGCAATTAGTGCGGCTCGAGGTTGAACTGCATCGCGCGGTTGAGGACATTGTGCTGGCGACCAATCGGGACGCAGCAAAGACAGAGGCGCGGGCCGCGTCGCGCACAGGCAAGTCCCGCACGGCCCCGCTCGTGCACTTCGAGGTGCGCAAAATCGGAGACCGCCCTGCGGCGGCGCTTCCTCCAGAGGCAGAGATTCTCGACCTGTTGCGCGCCGTCGATCGCCATCTCGGCATTCGCACCGAGATTCGCCTTGCCTCGACCGACGCCAACATTCCGCTCTCACTCGGGATTGAGGCGCTGAGCATCGGCGCCGGCGGCGACGGGGGAGGCGTACATACCTACGCCGAATGGTACGACGCGCACAATCGCGAATTCGGATTGCGGCGGGTCCTCCTGCTACTTTTGGCGTTAGCAGATTCCAGCGAGACGATCTAACCCCGACGCAGGCACGCCTGGTGAGGAAGCATGAATTTGACGCCGGAGGACTGATCGAAACATGTCGGAGAAACTCCGGGCCCATTTGCTGCTCCTCGCCGTGGTGGCGATATGGGGCTCGACTTTTGTTCTCGTCAAAGACGCGCTCAACGATGTCTCGCCGCTCCTCTTTAACCTGATCCGCATGGCGCTGGCGACGCTGTGCCTTGCCGCCGTCTATCGCAAACACCTGGGACGGCTGACGCCCGAGGCACTGATTGGCGGCGCCGTTGCCGGCTTCTTCCTGGCGGTGGGCTATCAGTTCCAGACGGCCGGCCTCGCCCTCACTACTCCATCCAAGTCTGCATTTCTCACTGGATTGACAGTCATCATCGTTCCTCTGCTCTCCGTCGTTCCCGCGCTTCGCGTTCCTGGCTCGTTGCGCCCGGGCTGGAATGCTTATCTCGGAGCGCTGGTTGCGCTGCTCGGAATCACCTTGATGACCGCGCCTGGCTTGTTTTCGCGCAATCTGCCGGTGACCGCCACAGGCGTCAATCTCGGAGATTTACTCACGCTCGGCTGCGCGATCTCTTTCGCCTTCCACCTGATCTCGCTGGCCCACCTGGCAAAACGCATCCCCTTTGAACAACTGGCCTTGCTGCAAGTCGGCTTTTGCACCGTGGTCATGGCGATTAGCTCACCGTTACTGGAAAAGCCCCACATCCATCTCACCGCACGGCTCGCTGTCGCCTTGCTGGTAGCCGCAGTCCTGGCAACGGCCGCCGCTTTTACGGTTCAGAGCTGGGCGCAGAAGCACCTTGCAGCGAGCCACACGGCGTTGATCCTCTCCGCCGAGCCCCTCTTTGCCTGGATTACCTCCCTGATCTTCCTGCACGAGGGGTTGAGCAAACATCAAAGCATGGGAGCGTTGTTGATTCTTGCGGGTATGGGGCTTACGGAACTCTTCAGCCCTGCAGCACCCATCGAGATGGTGGTCCCACGTTAATCGAACGGCACGGGCAGACCCGCGCCTCTTGGCCAAAGGTTGATTCTGCGACGCATCCGCCCGCTGCCGCGTCTATAGCCTTAGCGCCTGGGGGTTTAGAGTGGGGCACAACCGAATTCCCCGGCAGCCGCACCTGTTCAGACGAAGTCGATATACTACGGTATTGGGTGCAATGACCCGATACGTCCACTGAAGGCATGAGGTACGACCTGAATGAAATCTTTATTTGAGCGGCTCCGCTTGGGCCGGCTCGCTACGACATTTACGATTCTTGCCACATTGTCCGCGGGCATCTTGATCGGCTCGGTGGCGGCCCACGGCGTCAAAGGCCAGGAAAACAAGGTCGACAGCTCCGATGCGAATCCACTCCGCATCCCCAATGCCAAAGCGTTGTCGAACACCTTCTCTCAGATTGCCAAAGAAGTGGGTCCGGCGGTGGTGAACATCAACACCGAGACTCTGCCGAAGACGTTAAGTTCCTCGAAGCGAAGAAACCCGCACGCGCGCACTCCCAGCCCGTCTGACCCGGATGACCAGCAGCCGGGCGATGATGACGATGACGATCAGGACGGCGGCCAGGGTGGCCAGAACGCACCTCCCGGGTTTCAAGACTTCTTCAACCGCTTCTTCGGCGGCCCCGACCAGGGCGGCGATGATGGCGGCGGCGTGCGCGAGTCGCTCGGCTCGGGCTTCATCGTCGATCCCAAGGGCTACATCATCACCAACAATCACGTCGTCGACAAGGCTGACAAAATCTTCGTGAAGCTCTCAACCGACCCCGAGGGCGAGCAGGGCCGTCCGGCCCACGTTGTGGGCGTCGATAAGGACACAGACATCGCCGTCATCAAGATCGACGCCAAGGAGCCGCTGCCCACCGTCAAGCTGGGCAACTCCGAATCGGCCCAGGTCGGCGACTGGGTGATCGCCATCGGCAGCCCCTTCGATCTTTCTCAAACCGTGACGGCGGGCATCGTCTCCGCCAAGAACCGCACCATCGAAAAGGGCGCCAAAGGGCAATTCCAGCACTTCATCCAGACCGACGCCGCGATCAATCCCGGAAACTCCGGTGGACCGCTGCTGGACATGGATGGCGACGTGATCGGCGTCAATACGGCGATTTATACGCAATCCGCCGGTTATCAGGGCATCGGTTTTGCGATGCCCTCGAATACCGTCATCAATACCTACAACCAACTCATCGGACCCGATCACAAGGTCACGCGCGGCTCGATCGGCATCACCTTCCAGCCCGACCTGCCGAGCGCGGTGGGGCGCGTCTATGGCTTCAAGTCTGGGGTTTTGATTAGCCACGTGCAGCCAGGCGGCCCCGGCGACAAGGCCGGCCTCAAGGCAGGCGACATCATTGTGACTATCGACGGCCGGCAGATCAAGGACGGCGACGATTTGGTCAACGATATTGCCGTCCGCAAGCCCGGCAGCACCGCCAAGCTCGGCTACCTGCGCAACGGAACCACCGACACGGCGACGGTCACCATCGGCGATCGCAGCAAGGTTTTTGCCAACAGCATTGTCGCCGAAAACGACGATAACCAGGGCCAGGATCAACCGAGTGGGAGTGAAACCAAGCTAGGTCTCGCAGTTGACGACATTCCCTCGTCGGTGGCCAGCAAGACCGGGATTCACGGCGTGATCGTCAAAGAGATCAAGCCAGGGTCCTTCGCTGACGAGATCGGAGTCGCTCAGGGTGAGGTGATCATTAGCGTCAACAAGCAGAAGGTGACCAATCTGACCGATTTCCGGGCTGCCATCTCCAGCCTCAAATCCGGCCAGGACGTCGTCTTCGAGATCATCGATCCGCGCAGCCCCAAGAGCGGAAGCGTCTTCCGGGCGGGGACGTTGCCATAGCCAAAAGGTAACTACGAAAACGGGTACCAAAGTGGATGCTGGTGCCGGACGAAAGTTGCAGGCGCCAGCATCTTTTTATTGCCAACCGCAATTTCGACATTTACCCTAGATAAGTCGCTCTTTAACTTCTTCCCCAATGAGGTCGCTTCGCATGCTTTTTGTTCGAGCCTGCAAATCGTTGATTCCATTAGTCGCGATCGTTAGCGCCTTAGCAGTTCCAGCCGGAGCAACCCGAACTCATCGTTCCCCCACCGCGAGCCACTCTAAAACTGCGAAGAAAAAGCCCACCTCCCATCAGCTTCATGGGCAGCGCCAGATCGATCCGGATCGCGCCCGGGAGATTCAGTCCGCGCTCATCCGCGAGCACTACCTGACCGGCGAACCAAGCGGCCAGTGGGATTCCGCAAGTCAGGCTGCGATGAGCAAGTTCCAGGCCGACCAGGGCTGGCAGACCAAGCTCACCCCCGACTCCCGCGCGCTGATCAAGCTGGGCCTCGGACCGAGCCAGGATTCGTCCAAGCCGGTCGTCCCCGGAAACCAGGCTTCCCTGCCGGTCGCCAGTAACAGCGCTCCACCGAGCCTGGGTTTAGCGACGGATTCCGTCGGCAAAAACTCGCCTGCACAGTAGTTCTAACCATCAGCCATTCTGACCGGCGAGCAACGGGCATCCCCAAGCCCGATAGCCTGCCTACAGCTCCAACTCCGCTCTCATCAGGTCGTTGATCGTCTCCCGACGCCGAATAAGCGTGGCTGACTTGCCTTCAATCAACACCTCGGATGGCCGCGGACGCGAATTGTAGTTCGAGGTTAGCGAACTGCCATAGGCTCCGGCATCAAGGATGGCCACCAGGTCGCCCACCTTCAGTTCCGGCAGCAGGCGGTCCCGCGCAAAAAAATCTCCGGTCTCGCATACCGGCCCCACAACATCGACCGTTTGTTTGCGGCCGGCTCGGGGCGTCACCGGCACGATCTCGTGATAGGCCTGATAAAGAGCTGGGCGGATTAAATCGTTCATTCCCGCGTCGGTGATGACAAAAGTCTTCTTGCCATTCCTTTTCACATACAGCACGCGCGCAAGGAGGACCCCCGCCTGGGCCACCAGGAAGCGACCCGGCTCGAGCAGAAGAGTGACGTCGTCGCCAAGCCTGGCCAGCGCGGAGGTGAGGGCCGCAGCGTAAGCTCCAACGGCCTTTTCCGGCTTCTGACTCTTTTGCCGGCCTGTCCCAACGCCCGGGCTGGCATGGTAATCGATGCCCAGTCCGCCTCCAGCGTCGATATAGCGGATATTCACTCCGTCGCGCCGCAGTTGTAACGCCAGGTCGACGACCCTGGAGATGGCCGCGCCGAATGGTTCGGCACTGCGAATCTGCGAGCCGATATGGACGCTGACCCCGCAGGGATCGAGATGGCGCGACTTCGACGCAGCGCGATAGACGGCCCTCGCCCTCCGGATATCGATGCCGAACTTGTGTTCGCGCAGGCCCGTGGAGATGTACGGATGGGTTTCCGCAAAGACATCCGGATTGACTCGCAGGGCGACCCGGGCACGAACACGTTGCTTCGCGGCGCGTTGCGCGAGCAGCTCAATCTCCGCCTCGCTCTCCACGTTAAAGATCAAAATGCCGGCGCGCAGAGCAAGGTCCATCTCCGCAGCCGTCTTGCCCACTCCGGAAAAGACCACGCGTCCCGCAGCTCTCTTGCCTAGCGTAAGTACCCTCTCCAACTCGCCGCCCGAGACGATGTCGAATCCTCCTCCCTGCTGATCGATGAGTCGCAAAATCGCTAGCGCCGAGTTCGCCTTGACCGAATAGCAAATGAGCGGACGAAGCGGATCAAACGCGCGCGTAAACATCCCCACGCGCTCCGAGATCTGGTCCCCCGAATAGACGTAAAGAGGCGTTCCGTGGCGGCGAGCCAGCTTCTCCAGAGACACTGCGCCGCAGCTAAGAGAAGAAGAACCGGGTGTCATGTTGAACGGACGATCGAAAATAACAAATTCTCCTGGCCAGGAGTCGATTCCTGGGCAATTGCGCATAGTCGAAGTGCTTTCAACAGGCTAGAGCATTTTCACTTCAGGTGCATACGAAGTGAAAATGCTCTAGCCCCCGCACAGATTCCCCACCCCTTTTTGAAATTCCCAATCTGGTCGATATGAACCGTATGGCGCGCAGAACAGTGGTGACTTGCATAGGGGTGCTGCTCGTCGCGCATTCCGCGGTGCTCCTCTTCTTCCCCGCAGCGCGTGCGGCCTCCACGATGTTCGTGCTCTCCTGCAGCGTCTCCGCCGCTGCCGCCTGTGCCTGGAGAAGCACGCAAAGCTTCGGCGCAGTGCGGCGCAAGTGGGACTTTCTGGCAAGCGCGCTGTCACTTTGGTCGATTGGTGAGTTTCTAACCCTGTTGCGAGCTCTGGATCCATCGCTCGGCCATATTCGCGCACTCGGCCCGGAATTCTACTTCCTGATCTACGGCATCCCGGTCCTGCTCGCCGTCTCCAGTTCAAACGAAGATCGCGACACATCGCTCTTCGTGGTAATCGACAGCCTTCAGGCGCTCTTTGCCGTCGCGCTGATTTACCTCGAACTCTCGATGTCCGAATTAGGGACAAACCCCGCGATCGGCAAAACCAATCTCCCTTTGTTTTATGCAATCGGGAGCTGGATGCTGGCGATCGCCGTGTTGCTTAGAATCATCGCCCGGCCGCTCGGCGAAGAGAGAACGTTGTACCGGATACTCTTCGCGTATCTTGGCTTTTTTGCTCTGCTGGCTACTCCGTGGCGCGGCGTCTGCCTGCTAAACGCTCTGCCGCTGGGCATCTATCGTGATCTGCTCGCCGACGTGGCTTTCCTGTTGTTGACGGCCGGCTGCGTGCTCCATGACTTGTCTTCAGAAATGGAGAGCACTCCGGTGGAGACCAACGCCTTTGCGCTGGTGCTCAATAACGGCAGCCCGATCCTCTTCTCCCTCGCCGTGCTCGCTCTCGGGGCGATGGTTGCGCGGCGCCACCTGGTTCTCGGCATGTCCGCCGTCGCGCTCTCGCTCTTAACCTACTGCTTTCGCGCCGCACTTTTGCAGAGCGCGTATATGAGCGCTCAGCATGCTCTCACCCGAAGCCAGTTCGCCCTGCGCGAAGCAAACGCCCAGCTGCGGCAACTCTCACTGCACGATGCGCTCACCGGGCTGCCCAACCGGCGCCAGTTCGACCTCACCCTTGAGTTGGAGTGGAGCCGCGCGATTCGCAACCGCCGTCCTCTCTCGCTTTTGCTGGTGGATGTGGACTGCTTCAAGGCGCTTAACGATCTTTATGGTCATCCAGCCGGAGACGAATGCCTGCAGCGCATTGGCGGAGCTCTGCAGGGTTCCCTGCGCCGTGCGGCAGAAACCGTAGCACGCTACGGCGGCGAAGAGTTCGCCGCCATCCTGCCTGACGCCGAGGCCGCAAGTGCGGCATTGGTCGCGGAGTTCATGCGCCAGAACGTGCTCGCGCTTCAAGTGCTGCACGAAGGTTCGCCGGTGGAGAGATTCGTGACCATCAGCGTCGGAGTCGCCTCCGCCTGTCCCACCCCAGAAGCATCACCCGCAAGGCTCATCGCCGCCGCCGACTCCGCTTTATACCGGGCCAAACATCGAGGCCGCAATCGCGTCGAAACCGAAGAAGCAAACCTCGTATTCGCTAGCTTCCCGGCGTGAATGAGGGTCCGGGAGGCAAAATGAGAGGCTCTTCCGGAGTGACGACCCACAGCACGACATAGGCCACCGCTCCGAGGCCGCCCCCAAAGACGGCAAGCACCACGGCAAGAACCCGGACCCAGGCCACATCCCAGTTGTACTGATTGGCCAGCCCCTGGCAGACCCCGCCAATCATTCGCCCAAACCGCGGCCGGACCAGAGACCGTTGTGTGCCTGGTGTGTATCCAGCCGGCGCGGGCGGAGCCACAGGAGTTCCGCAGACCGAACAAAACCGGGTTCCCTCGACGTTCGGCGTTCCGCAACCCTTGCAATACATGGCCATGGTGAAACCCCCTATCTGAATACCTCTGTGGATTGCTATTTTCCCACAGCCGCACTTCCTGCCGCCAGGGCCTTTCGCGGCCCTGATCAGCGCTACTCCCAGCGCTTCTCACTCCCAGCGCTACTCATAGATACGCTTTTCGGCCACCGTGGTTCCCTCCGCACAGGAAGGGCCTCACTGCCCACCGCTCACTCTCTTGAACGAACGCCGCTACGGCGTATAAGCGTTGCGCATATACTTGCGGGCCAAATCAGCCTGCGACGTGTCGGGGCCGGATGCGAGCACTGCGAGATATTCGCCGCGCGCCTTGTCGTGTTCATGCATGAGGTCGTAAACCTGGCCGGCCGCCAGCAGCGACCGGCGTTTGAGCTCAGGGCTCGTCGTAGGCAAATTTCCGGCGCGTTCAAAAGCGGCAACGGCGTCGGTATACATCTTCTGCCCTCGAAGACTCTCTCCGAGCGCGAAATACGCCAGCTCTAAATGGGCATCGATATAGTAGCTGCTGCTCTGGGCGTCGTTAACTATCTTCCGGTAGGCGGCAATCGCGGCTTGCCCCTGACCATCGTCTTTCAATAAATTGGCTTCTTCCAGGGCGAAGAGGAAGTTATGCGGATATTCCTCCTCCTGGGTGCGGACGATCGCGACGGCCCGCTTATATTGCGCCTCGCGGCGGAGAAAGAAAGCGAGACAGGTGCGGGACTCAATAGACGAGATAACTCCCCTCGCCGCGGAGTCGTACATAAGCTCTAATCCCCGTGACTTCGACCCGCCAATTCCCGCGAAACCGACCACGACCTTGAAGCCGAAGGATAGGCTTCCGATCACGTATTCATACACTCCTACGACTAGCTTTGCATCGACGTAGTCAGGATCTTTGTCCAATAGGTGTTGATGGTCGCTGTGGGCCTCCAATGCCAGGCGCAACGCCGCGACATATTGGCGATCGACCATCGCCGTGTAAACCGCCTTCAGGCTCCGCGCCCATCCGCGAACAAACAGTGCGTTCAGATCGTCAGGATGCGCCGTGTACTGCGCGTCGGCCATCGCGATCGCTTTGTCAGCCAGATCATTGATCTGATCGCGAACTTTAGGGTCCTCGGTGACGGGGTGCTTCCCGGAGAGAAAGCCGTCATTGGCGTAAAAAGTAGTGTCGAGCAGATCGAGCCGGTACAGTTCGTGAAAGAGAACGCAGTTCAGCAGGTACGCCGTCGCGATGGGGTCGTTGGGATGCGCGGCCCGGACCTCTTCGAACCGCGACATCGCGCCGTCATAGTCAAGGTTGTAGTAATGGTTAAAGGCGTCTCTGACCAGCGGATCGTAGTTAAGCGGATCGGTATGAACCGGCGAACTCACACCGAAGGCAGATATAGCTGGAAATAACAGAAGTGCGGCAATTGCCAGTGTGGCTAGCCTACCCCCGCGAGCAATGATTTCCAGATTCGACGCCTTCGACATACACTTTTGCAAGTGTAGACGCTCGGCGCAAATTGCGGACTACCCGCCTTGGAGAAAACCGTTCGCCGAACTCAGCGAAGGAATGCTTCGATAAGGCCTCCATCGACCGGAATCAGGTGTCCCGTTGTGCAGCGCGACGCCGGCCCGGCAAGGAACAGAATCGCCTCCGCGCAGTCTTTAGGATCGATCGGCTGACGGGTTAGCGTCCGCTTTGCGTAAAAACCGGCAAGAAGATTTCGCAACTCATCGTCTGTCGCCGATGCCTCAAACGGAATCTCATACTTGCTCAACGAAGCGATTACGCGGTCGCGCGGAAACATCGTCGATCCCTTCACTACCGTCGCCGGGCTGATGCCATTCACACGAACCAGCGGAGCCAGCCCTATTGCCAATTCCCGAACCAGGTGGCTGAGCGCCGCCTTGCTGACGTCATAGGCCTCGCTGCCGCGCTTGGAAACGACAGCGTTGGCCGAGCTTGTGAGCACAACGTTGACCGGAAGGCCCTGTTCCTGAAACGGCTTTGTAGCCTCATCTGCCAATAGATAGTTGGCTGTGACGTTGACCTCAAGCGTCAACGCCCATTGTGCGTCCGTAATCACCCCGTCGGGAGAGGCCGGAAAAATCGCAGCCGTATTGATAAGGATGTCGATTCCCCCAAAAGTCCCGATTGCCTTGGCAAGCGCTTCGCGGATGGTTTCGCGATTGCGAATATCCACACTCACCGCGACCGCAGATTCCTTGCCGGAGATCGTCCGCACCTCAGCGGTCACCGCTTCAGCTCCGGCAAAATCGCGGTCAGCGACGACAACGTGTGCGCCGCGCTCGGCGGCCAGCAGAGCTACCTCGCGGCCAATGCCGCTTCCTCCGCCAACAACCACGGCGATCTGGCGGCTCAGTTGTTTCTCTGGTGGCTGGCGGCGGATCTTCGCCTCTTCAAGCCGCCAGTATTCAATGCGGAAAGCCTCCAGCGCCGGCAGCGCCACATAGTTGGTATGCACTTTGAATGTAGAGGTGTGCGCCGCCGGCCCAGCCTGCGGCAACTCGCTCGGCGGTGCGCCCTCGCCCATCGCGCTCGCGCCTTCCATGACATGAATCGCATTGGTATAAAACTCGCCCGTAATGCGCGACTCCGGCTTGCTCTTGCCGAAGCTGAACATGCCAATCCCCGGCACCAGCACGATGCTCGGGTTATCGTCCCGCATCGCCGGCGAATCGAGCTGCGCATGGGTCTGGTAATACTCGGCATATTCCTTCCGGTAGGTCTTCAGGCCCTGGGAGATCGCGCCCTTTAGGCTCGTAAAGTCGCCAGATGGGTCCCATTTCACATAGAGGGGCCGAATCTTGGTGCGAATGAAGTGGTCGGGGCAACTGGTGCCCAGATAGGCCAGCGCGTCGCCATCGTGGGAGTTCACGAAATTCAGCACTTCGGGGAGGTCCGAATAGGTGGCGATCGCCCGGCGATTGTTGCTTACCTGGCCGCGCAGATACGGCAGCAGGTCGAGCGAGAGTTGGGCACGATCTTCACGGGCCTTGAACTTCACCCCACCGAATATCTTGTCGCCCTTGTCCGCAACATGCTCAATGACGAATTGCCCAAGCTGGTCGATGATCGTGATGGTGCTCAGGTACGACTCGCGATGCGTCTCGCCCCATGTGAAAAGGCCGTGGCCGCCAAGCACGATCCCATCGCAATCCGGATTCGCTTCGATCGTCCGCTTCATCATCATGCCCAACTCGAAGCCTGGCCGTTGCCACGGGATCCAGACCAGTCGATGCCCAAAACGCTCATTGAACTCGGCCATCTTCTCCAGCCCGTTAGCTGAGGCGGCAAGCGCAATTGCCCAGTCCGGATGGAGGTGATCGACGTGCTTGAACGGCAGAAACCCATGCAACGGCGTATCGATCGATGCGGCCACCGGGTTGTTCCGGAAGGTGCACAGCGGATACATGTCCGCCATCTCGTCTTCGAAATCGACGCCGCGATAGATGTGCTCCAGGGCGTATAGCTTTTCCAGGTACAACGACGCAAGGCCGGCGCGTTTCATGCTGCCGAGATCGCCGCCGCTTCCCTTCACCCAGAGGACCTCGACCTCTTGCCCGGTAAGCGGGTCAGTCTCGAGCGCCTTGGTGCTGGTGTTGCCTCCGGCGAAGTTGGTGATGCGCAGATCGGCGCCCAGCAGATTCGAGCGGTAGCGCAACAACTCCGCTTCATCGAGTCCGGCAGCGACGGATTCGTCCCAGAGATCTTTTAGGTAGTGCAGGGTTTGCGTTTCGACTGTAGTTGGCATCTTCGACTCCTATATATGACGATCGGGCGCCTGCCCAGCTCGCCAGGTTGCGCGACTTTCTCTGCTCTATGAGTCTACATCGAACGCAATAGAGAAATCTTTCCTATAGACACAATTTAAGACGGAAGTCCGCCCGAGAAGTAAAATCGGACGGTAGGCCGTCTCGATACCAGGACGCAGACAAGTCACCACCGATTGGAAACAATTGTCATGAAACATTGGTGTAATTCCTAGGCTCTACCGATCGCCTTCATTATGAGAAAAAGTTCCGCATCCGTTCTTTCCGCTCCAACTTCCTACAGTTCGCCTTCTCCGCTCGCCGACAACAAGCACCTGCTCCGCTGGGTCGATAAAATGGCCGACCTGACCCGCCCGGACAACATCCACTGGGTCGATGGTTCGCAAGAAGAGTACGACTCGCTCTGCGCTCAACTGGTCGAGAACGGCACCTTCATCAAGCTCAACGAGCAAACCTGGCCAGGTTGCTACTACGCTCGCTCCGACGCACGCGACGTCGCTCGTGTCGAGGAGCGGACCTTCATCTGCTCACTCTCCAAAGACAACGCCGGGCCAACCAATAACTGGGAAGACCCATTCAAGATGCGCAAGAAGCTCAAAGAGCTCTTTCGCGGCGCGATGCGCGGACGCACCATGTACGTACTGCCCTACAGCATGGGCCCGGTCGGTTCGCCCATGTCGCAGATCGGCGTCCAGCTCACCGATTCGCCCTACGTCGTCGTGAATATGCGGATCATGGCCCGCATCGGCCTTCCCGTATTCCGGGAGATCGACCGCGACGTAAAGCGCGTCGTCCCCTGCATGCACTCCGTCGGCATGCCGCTCGCGCCGGGCGAATCCGATGTCCCGTGGCCCTGTAACGACGAGAAATACATCGTCCACTTCCCCGAGACACGCGAAATCTGGTCCTACGGTTCGGGCTACGGCGGCAACGCCCTGTTGGGAAAGAAGTGTTTCGCCCTGCGCATCGCCTCCAACATCGCCCGCGACGAAGGCTGGATGGCCGAACATATGCTCATCGTCGGCGTCGAATCGCCAGAAGGCGAAAAGACCTACGTCGCCGCGGCATTCCCCAGCGCCTGCGGCAAGACCAACTTTGCCATGATGGTGCCACCTAAAGGCTTCGACGGCTGGAAGGTCTGGACGGTCGGTGACGATATCGCCTGGATACGCCCCGATGCCAACGGCCAGCTCCGCGCCATTAATCCCGAAGCAGGATTCTTCGGCGTCGCGCCCGGCACTTCCGCCAAGACCAATCCCAACGCGATGGCCACGCTCTCCCGCAACACCATCTTCACCAACGTCGCGCTCACCACAAAGAATGGCACTCCCGACGGCGGCATCTGGTGGGAAGGCATGACCGATGAACCGCCTGCCGAATGCCTCGACTGGCAGGGGCATCGCTGGACTCCCGCTATCGCCAAACAGACCGGCGCCAAGGCCGCGCACCCCAACGGCCGCTTCACCGCGCCCGCCTCGCAATGCCCGTGTATTGACGCCAACTGGGAAGCGCCCGAGGGCGTGCCGATCAGCGCATTGATCTTCGGAGGCCGTCGTTCGTCAACCATCCCGCTCGTCTATCAGGCCTTTAACTGGAGCGCAGGCGTCTACACCGGCGCAACCATGGGCTCAGAAACGACAGCAGCTGCGGCAGGAGCGGTCGGACAAGTCCGCCGCGACCCCATGGCAATGCTGCCCTTTTGCGGCTACCACATGGGCGATTACTTCCGCCACTGGATCAAGATGCAGCGCACGCTCAACGTCACCCCGCGCATCTTCCACGTCAACTGGTTCCGCAAAGACATCGACGGCAAGTTTCTCTGGCCGGGCTTTGGCGAAAACATCCGCGTGCTGAAGTGGATCGTCGACCGCGTCCGCGGCCGCGCCCAAGGCAAGGAAACGCCCATCGGCTGGACGCCGCACTACAAAGACATCCAATGGACCGGACTCAAGTTTCCCGAATCTGACTTCAACCAGCTACAAGCCGTCGACCGTCCCGCCTGGCGAAAGGAGGTAATGGGCCACGAAGAGCTCTTCATTGCTCTTCACGACCACCTGCCATCGGAGATGGTCTACGAGCGGGAGTTGCTGATCTGTAGGTTGTAGCGCGATAGCTATCGGGAGCCCTGCGTGGGGACCCGGCCATCTTTCATTTGACTTGAATGAAGGAAGGGCCGAGAGCGTCGGTCAGCGTTGCTGAGACGGAAAAATCGCCTTGCATCCGATCGTCCTCCAGGAGTACAGTGTTTGGCGTCCGCGGAGCGCAGAGAACTTTGACCAGGGCATGTACTGTCAAGGGGACACCTCAATGGCGAGTCATAAATTTGTTTACACCGTATCTGGCGTCGATTTATCCGAGGCCCAAAAGTTGAAAATTTCCCAGGAAATCGCGGGCGTGGTTACCCGGGCCATCTTAGGCGAATCACACGCCCAGATCCAGCCAGACCTGTTATTCCGCACGGGCATCGCCGGTGGCCGAATGATTCCGACCGCTGAGTTGGCAGCTGGAAAAGGCAGAGTCGTAGCCGATTTCGCCTCGATAGGTTGCCAGGACGAGTTCTAATGGACGACCTTACTTTGGTGGATGCTGAGTTCACCAAGACATGTCCGAGTGCGCCTATAGAACCTGGGTCTTCACTCTTTGGCATCGTTGCCGCAAAGGGCCAGATCGCTTATGTGACCCCGAACGTTCCGGTGACCCCTGAATTGTTGGTGATTCTGGGCCAGGATGGAGTACCGATTGAGAATCGGCTACGCTTTTCTGGCCCCTGCGTGGAGCATCGCTGCGTTCAGTGGAAGGGAGAGGCTGGGGCGGGACGTTGCGGCTTAATCGACCAGGCCATCGACGCGCTCAACATCGCTTCGGGCCCGGAAAGCCTTCCCCTGTGCGGAATTCGTCAGAGTTGCAGATGGTTCGCGCAGTATAACCGAAGGGCCTGCTCTGCTTGCCCCGAGGTAATCCGGCGGCCAAAAACCATGATTGCGGAGACAGCTGACATCGGTTCTGAGGCTGTCCTAAGTCCGTCGATTTGAAGACTACGCGGGTAGAATTCTTCATCCCGCTTCATTGGAAGCGCTATTCTGCCCCACGCGCCCGATCAATCTGCACCCCACCATTCGTCGTCTCCGCATGGATAGTAGGCCCTCCGCTACCAAGGTTGGTAGACAGCTTGTTCTTGATGTCTCCCTGAATCGTGATCGGAAAATTGAGCGAAATCCCGCCATTCACGGTACCAGTTTCCAGATGCGCAGAATAATGTTCAGGAACCTTCAGGTTGACGCCGCCGTTGGTGGTCTCGGCGTTCAGGCCCTGGCCACGCCACGATTTGCCGCTCAGCGTGATATCCAGGCCCCCATTGGTCGTCGAGCCTCGCACATCGCCGGCAAGGTCATCCAGGCCCACGCCGCCATTCGTGGTGTCGAAGCGAATCTCGCCTTCCAAATGGGCGATGTCGATACCGCCATTTTCGGTCTTCAGGTCAACCCCGAGGCGTCGCGGCACGCGGATCTTGTAGCTCACGCCATATCCCGAATTGCCCCAGCTATGCGGCCCGCTGTCGCGAATGTTGTCGCCTGATGTCTCTATGGTGACTTTCTTCAGAATGTCCCTGGCATCGGACTCTGAGCTTGCCCATGCCTCCACCCTCGCTTCGATCTGCACATCGCCGCGGTCCTCGCCGGAGACCTCAATGCCGCCATTCTCGCTTTTAACTCCGAGACGTTGGCCGCCAAGCTTGATCGTCGCGATCCGAAGTTCACAGACCTTCTCCTGATGGCCCCACCAGGAACTGTGGTTGCTGTTTCCGTCGCTGTCGCAAGCGCCGACGCTCCAGTTGCCGCTTTGCGCGGCGTAGGCATGACGATGAAACCCGCCAACGGAAGCAAGCAGGACGACTATAGCTAAGACCCCAGGAAAAGTAGCGAGACGACGCATAGCGAGAGACCCCGTGAGCGTATACGGCGGAGTTTGGGAAAGAGTTCCGAAATTAGCTTCGGCCGAGTTTAAGCTTCTTCGTCTTCCGAGGATAGACCAAGCTTGGCCCGCAGCACCCGCGCATATTTCTCCGGCAGGACGGTCTTCTGCATCCCATAGCCCACAATCACATGCGTCGTCTCTCCGGAAGCGAGCAACTTGCCCAGCGAAAGGCTGCCATCCTCGGCTGGATCGCCCGCCCGATAGACCTCATAAGAAAACTTCAACATCGAGGTCCGCATGGCGGTGATTCTGGTCTCGATCACGATCTGGTCGTCATAATGCGCGGGCGCCTTGTAACGGCAGGTCACGTCGACCACCGGCAACATGCAATCGTCCTCGGTTTCCATCTTCTTGTAATCGAAGCCGAGCTGGCGCAGCAGTTCCACGCGGGCGATCTCAAACCACACCAGGAAGTTGGCGTAATAGACCACGTCCATCCGGTCGGTTTCGGCATAGCGAACGCGGAGCGTCGTGCGGGACGGCGGAGTCAGAACTGTCATCAATCACCCGGAATCGAGAGGATGGAATGCGTCCAGCGCGGAGGTTGGTGGACGCCGGACGCGGCAAGTCTTAAGGTTTCAGCTTCGAAAAGATCGGCAGTCTTGTGATGTCATTGAACATAACGAAAGCGGCGAAGAGGATAAGAACTACAAAAGCAACCTGGTAAATGCGCTCCTTGAACTCCTGGTTCAGGTCGCGGCGCATAGCGCCCTCGACCAGCAGAAGCAGGATCATGCCGCCGTCGAGGATCGGAATTGGCAGCAGATTGAAGATTCCCAGATTCAGGCTGATCAACGCCATCAGGCCGATAATCGGCTGCCATCCGGGCATCGAGATCGCTTCGCCTGTCTCGCGGGCGATGCCGATGGGCCCGCTCAGATTCTGTACTTCGGAGCGATGAGTGAACAGCTTTCTCAGCACCTCGATGATGTAGCCCGAGTTATTCAGATTGAAGACCGCGGACTTCCGCGCCGCTTCGGGCAGCGCGAGTTGTTCGACGCTGTAGGGTGGACGGTTGGCGGCAAAGCCGATCTGGTAGCTGTCGTGCCCCTTACCGTTATCGGCCAGCATTGGCTTCACGGAAATGTTGAGGGTCTGGCCGCCGCGCAGCACCGTCAGATCGACGGGAGCGCCAGCAGTCTGCTGCAGGTAAGCCACAAACGAAGCCACATAAGTGAAAGTGTGGCCATCCACCGCAGCGATGATGTCCTTGGGCTTTAGTCCAGCCTTTTCCGCAGGCATGCCCGGCTCGATCACGTCGACTTGCAGGGGATGGTTCTGCACCTTGGGTAACAGCCCCAGCGAGGTGGAGTCAAAGTCGTCGCTGTTGCTCGGGTTCTGAATGGAGAGGCTCGTCTGAATCGATTGCCCAGCGCGCTCGACCGTCACCGGGACGGACGAGTTGGCGTCGAGCGCCGCGCGGATATCGACCTGCTCCCAGGTAGGATTCTTGTCCGTGTCGAACTGCACAATCTTGTCCCCAGCCTGGATACCGGCCTTGGCGGCAGCCGAATTCGCAGCAACGGAATCCACCACCGCCGACTGCGAATAAAACGTCGGCACCTCGTTGTGCATCATGTAAAGCCCGGTCATGAGCACGAAGGCCAGTACGAAGTTCGCAAACGGCCCGGAAAGGCCGATCAGCACCCGCTGCCAACGCGGGTGGTTGGTGAAGTCACCAAGATCATTGTCCCCTGGTACGGGCAGCAATTCGGCTGCAGTCTCGCTCACCAGCGGCACGCCATCACCAGCCGTTTCCCCGGACATCTTCACATAGCCGCCGAGCGGAACCAGGCTGATACGGTAATCGGTATCGCCGCGCTTGAAGCCAAATAAGCGCTTGCCAAAGCCGATCGAGAAGACCTCGACCCGGACTCCAAAAAACTTTGCCGTAATGAAATGGCCGAACTCATGCACCAGCACCATGATGCCGAGCACGACGAGGGTTGCGAGGGTTGCGTTGATTGCAAAGGGCATTATTGAGGGAACCTTGACTTCTTAAATGAAGAGAACCACCGGAAACGCATCACAGCCGGCAAATCAGCATTGCCCAATTACCTGGATTGGATGCGTCCCGCCCCGGTGAGCGATGATCCCGCCAACCAGCTACGGGAAACCTCCCGGGCGTGTTCGTCGAGCGCCAGCACATCCTCTATAGACCCTGGGTGGGACTCGGAAGTCGCCTCGAGCACAGCTTCTATTGTACGCGGGATGTCCGTAAAGTGGATGAGGCCCGCCAGAAACGCCTCGACTGCAATCTCATCGGCTGCGTTGAGCGCGATACAGTGGGCGCCCCCAAGCTGCGCCGCCTCATAGGCCAGCCGCAGGCACGGGAAGCGCTCGAAATCCGGCACCTCAAAGTCGAGCTGCCCCAACTTGGTCATATCAAAAGCCAGCCCAGTCGCCTGCCCGGCATCGATTCGATCGGGATAGGTCATTGCATAGAGTATCGGCAGGCGCATGTCGGTCACTGAAACCTGGGCCAAAATGCTGCCGTCAATGAATTCGACCAGCGAATGAACGGTCGACTGGGGATGAATCGTCACCCGAACGTCAGCCGGCGGAATGTCGAAGAGCCGGCAAGCCTCGATCACTTCAAGTCCCTTATTCAGCATCGTCGCCGAGTCGATCGTAATCCGGCGTCCCATGTTCCACGTCGGATGTTTGAGCGCCTGCTCGACGGTGATCTCAGAAAACTTCGCCAGCGGAAATGTTCGAAATGGCCCACCCGACGCCGTCAGCCAGATGCGCCGCACCTCATCCCTCTTACCACCACGCATGCACTGGTGAATGGCATTGTGTTCCGAATCGATAGGCAGCAGCGGAACGTTACGCAGACGCGCCTCGCGGGTCAGTATCTCCCCGGCGGCCACCATCGCTTCTTTGTTCGCCAGGCCGACGGCCTTCCCAGCTTTGACTGCAGCGTAAGTCGCCTCGAGACCAGCAACACCGACGATCGACGAAACGACAAAATCGACGGCTGGCAGAGTCGCAACGGCAACGGTCCCGGCTGCTCCCCAAACCACTTCGATCTCGGGGATACCAGCCGCCTTCAGCCTCGACCGAAGCTGGCCGGCAAGCTCTTCGGTCGCCATCGAAACCAGCGCCGGCTTCCAGCGTCGGCACTGTTCAAAGGCGGAGTCGACGTTGCGCCCGGCGGCCAGCGAGGCCACTGAAAAGCGCTCAGGATAGCTTTCAATGATAGAAAGAGTGCTCTGCCCGATCGAGCCGGTAGAACCGAGAATGGCTATCTGCTTCAAGGCTGACGCAATTTTACAGCTCTAGAACATCTGTTTGAATAGCTGAGCGTACCAAAGCACCGGAGCCGCCAGCAGAAGTGCGTCAATGCGATCGAGCACCCCCCCATGACCGGGAATCAGCGTACCGGAATCCTTCACCCCCGCGCCGCGTTTCAACGCCGATTCCGCCAGGTCGCCAATCTGCGCGGCAATATTGAGAATCACCGCCAGCAAGAGCCAGTTCCAGACTGACCCCGGGTAGGCCAGCAGGTCGATTCCCCTCCCCGTCAGATATTTCGCCAGCTCGATCAAGGCGACCGTAATCACCAGACTTCCGGCAACCGAGGCAATAGTGCCCTCCCAAGTCTTGTTGGGACTCAACTTTGGCGCGAGCTTCCGCCGGCCGAAATTCTTTCCGACATAGAACGCCGCCGTGTCGCCACTCCATACCACGAACATCAACAACAGCAGCAGCGAAGGCCCGCCTTCCTGAGCCCCGATCAGCGGCAGAGTACACAGCGTGAATCCAATATAGACAAGGCAAAAAAGCGAAGAAGCGGAGTCGCGCAATACCCGGTCAAGCGGCGAACGGAAGACACAAACCACGAACAAAAGCAGGCCAACTGCACACATCGCCGGGCCAATCAGGTCCGCGTTCCGAAAGGCGCAGCCAAAGAGCATGGCGATTCCGACCAGCAGCGGAATCCGCGGCACTTTGGCGCCGCCCGCATCGGCCAGGGCGACAAATTCCCAGGCAGCGGCGAGAGCAACGATCGCGGCAACCAGCGTCAAGAGCCAGAAATGCCCCTTCAGCACCAACAGCAAAACCAGCGGAATCAGCACGACCGCTGTTACGATTCTCTTCATCTCTTGAAAAGGATACATGCCGCGAACAGCGCATGCTGGGCGCCGACAAGGATCCTTAGCTCCCTCCGCTACGTCTAACAGATTGTCGGGTTTATAAAGATTGAGGTATTTATGTCGAAGCTGAATCGAATTTCCGGCGGATTGCTGCTTGCCTGGCTTATGGCGGCTTTCCCCTTGTTGGCACAAAATGGCGTGCAAACACAGACCGTCGTCACCGTGATGCCCAAAAGCGGCGACCAAATCCTTACGATCCCTGAGAACGAGGTTCAAGCGAACGTCGCGGGCAAGAACGCCAGAATCACCAATTGGACCGCCTTGCGCGGTGAACAATCCGGACTGCAAATTGTGGTGCTGATCGATGGATCGGCGCGAAGCGGATTGAGCCTGCAGTACAAGGATCTGCAGTCCTTTGTGAAGACCCTCCCTGAGGGAGCGCAGGTCGGCGTCGCCTACATGCAAAACGGTCGCGCAGTAATGGCCCAGAACATCACTCCAGACCACAACCTTGCCGCAAGCGCCTTTCGCCTGACCACAGGCATCCCCGGCGGGAGCGCCAGCCCATATTTCTGCCTTTCAGACCTGGTCAAGAACTGGCCCTCGGGCAACACCACCACCGACCGTCGCGAGGTGCTGATGATCACCGACGGCGTCGACCTCTACTATGGCCGCAGCTACGATCCCAACGACCCCTATGTGCAGGCTGCAATCAGCGACGCCCAGAAGGCGGGCATCATCGTGCACTCGATCTTTTATCGGGATACGGGCCGCTTCGACAACAGCCAATGGACCGAGGCCGGCGCTCAGAATTATCTGCTCCTCGTCTCGCAGGGCACCGGAGGCCGCGCCTACTGGCAGGGCTTCGGCAATCCCGTCTCGTTCGCGCCGTTCCTCGACGACCTGTCGACTCGGTTGAAGAACCAGTATGAACTGGGAATTCTGGCCAAACCCGGCAATAAGCCTCAACTTCAGACGCTCAAGGTCAAGGTGTCCACACCTGCAACAAAGGTCGACGCGCCGCAGAAGATTCTCGTGCCGGGAAGCGAATCGGCTTCCCGATAGCGGATCTCCGCCAGCCGATCGATGCCAGCCAATGCACATCTAAGCTGTTGCAGAGAACCGGAGTATGAACCCTTCAGCCCGTCTTGATGACGGCAGAGGACTTATACTCCGGTATGCTCAATTTCCATCGTTTGCCTGCGCTCATCGTCGCGGCCAGCCTGTCTGCCGCCGGAGCCTCTGCTCAATCGGTTTCGATCAGCTTCCCCTCCGCAACCTCGGCTCAGCCCCTCGATGGCCGCCTGATGTTGTTGCTCTCGAATGACCCCAGCGAAGAGCCGCGGATGCAGATCAACGACACACCGAAATCGCAAATGGTCTTCGGCGTCACCGTAGACGGCTGGAAACCCGGTGATCCGATCACCATCGGCGACGACGCACAGGGTTATCCTCGCGCCCATCTGCGCGACGTGCCGCCGGGAGATTACACCGTCCAGGCCGTCCTGAATATCTACGAGACCTTTCATCGCGCCGACGGATCGACCATTAAGCTCTCAGCCGACCGCGGCGAAGGCAAACAGTGGAACCTCGCTCCGGGCAATCTCATGTCGAAACCTCGCCTGGTGCATATTGGTCCTGGAGCCGCGCCCGTCACCGTCTCCCTCGACCAGATCATGCCCCCGATCCCACCCGATCCCGATACAAAATACATCCGCCACATTCGCATCCAGTCCGCGCTGCTGACAAAGTTCTGGGGAAGGCCTGTCTACCTATCCGCGATTGTTCTCGTCCCGGAAGGATTCGACACTCATCCCAACGCCCACTATCCGCTCATCGTCTTTCATGACCATTTCAATTCGCGGTTCGGCGACTTCCGCGAAACCCCGCCAGACCCGAACCTGAAGCCCGACTATTCCGACCGCTTTCATCTCGCCGGCTACAACCGCATCCAGCAAGAGGAAGGTTATAAGAACTACCTCGATTGGATCGCGCCCAACCGGCCACGCATGTTGATCGTGAAGCTCGACCATGCCAACCCCTACTACGACGACTCCTATGCAGTAAACTCGGCCAACCTCGGCCCCTACGGCGACGCGCTTGAAACCGAGCTGATTCCCGCCATTGAGAAGCAGTTCCGCGGCATCACCGAAGGCTGGGCCCACTTCGTCTACGGAGGCTCAACCGGCGGCTGGGAATCGCTCGCGGTGCAGATGTTTTATCCCGACGATTACAACGGAGCCTTCGTCGCCTGCCCCGATCCCGTAGACTTCCATGCCTACATGACCGTCGATCTCTACAAGCAGGACAATATGTTTTATATCCAGGGCGCAAACAAGCAGATCGAGCAGCCCGCCATGCGCAACTACCTCGGACAAACCCTGATCTCCATGCGCGACAACATCGCATATGAGGCCGCACTCGGCGATCATGGCCGCTCCGGCGACCAGTTCGATATCTGGCAAGCGGTCTACTCCCCTGTCGGCAGCGATGGCTATCCCAAGCCGATTTTCGACAAACAAACCGGAGTGATCGACCACACCACCGCCGACTATTGGCACGACCACTACGATCTGGAGGCCATCATGCAGCGCGACTGGGCCACTCTCGGCCCGAAACTGCAAGGCAAGCTCCACATCTACGTCGGCTCCGACGACACCTACTTTCTCAACGATGCCGTCTACCTGATGGAAGACTTCCTGAACACAACAGGGACAGCCGGCCACGGCGTGCCTTATGAAGGCGAAGTCAAATACGGCCCCCGCGCCGAGCATTGCTGGAACGGCGACCCAACCAAGCCCAACTGGTACTCGCGGCTGCATTACAACCAGATGTACGTGCCGCAGATCATGGAGCGCATCCAGAAAGCTGCGCCTCCAGGAGCGGACCTGACAAGCTGGAAATATTGAGACGGGATAATGAGTCGGCGAGGAGAGCAACTAACGCGGAACAAGCACATTCGCAGGCAAGCTCGAAACATCATCGGACTCGGTGCCATCACCCAGTCCGCCATATCGGCGCTCCCGACGCTGATAATCCTCAATGGCCTCGAGCAGATGAATTCCGCGAAAGTCCGGCCAGAGTCGATCAGTCACAAAAATCTCGGAATAGGCAATCTGCCACAGCAGAAAATTCGATATCCGCATCTCTCCCGAGGTGCGCACGACAAGGTCAGGATCCGGCATATCGGCGGTATAGAGTCGACGCTGAATCTCCTCTTCGTCTACTTCCCCGATCGCCATCTTGCCGTCTCGAACGTCCGCGCAGATCGCTCGGAAGGCGTCCACTAACTCAGAGCGCGCACCGTAGTTCAATGCCAGAGTCAACGTCGTGCCGGTATTTCGTGCCGTCTGCTCTGACGCCCACTGCATCTTGTCTTGAATTTCCGAAGGCAGTTCCTGGGTGCGCCCTATGTAGCGAATGCGGACGTTATTGTCGTTCATCCGTTTGACGTTGTTGCCAAGATACGTATGCAACAACCGCATGAGGAAGTTGACCTCAGATTTGGGACGGCGCAGATTATTTTCAAGGGAAAATGCGTAGAGAGTCAGGAAGCCGAGATCGATTCTCGAAGCTGTCTCAACAACGTACTGAACAGCCTCGGCGCCCTGCTGATGGCCAAGAAAGCGCTTCAACAGTCGCTTTCCTGCCCAGCGCCCGTTGCCGTCCATGATGATGGCGACATGATGCGGCAGGCGCTCCGGATCGAGGCGGCGATACACGGCCTGCTCGTCGGCAGGCAGCTCATGAACACGGCTTGGCGACGACATGGGCACCACACTCGCTCGTTCTCTCGAACGTAGCACATGCCCCAGTCCGTCGCAATCGGCATCTGTCGCCACATCCGCGCTGACGGCGCACAGTTGACGATCCCGTCACCATGGCGCAACTAGTGCGACGAACCGCGCCAAAAGCTAGGCGCTCTTCCGCCGTCCCGTCGCCATATCACGGACCTGGTTCAGGAAGATCGACCGTTGTAGCGAATCCATCAACGCTACGTAAGGAGCAATCTCAGCCAGGAACGGATCTGAAAAAATGCTTGCCGTCTCTTCGTTACGCCGGCTGCGCGCATCGTTGACCAGCTTGCAGATGTCCACTTCGAGCGCGTTCGCGAGCCGCTCGAGCGAAGAGAGCGTGGGCGTCGCTTTGCCGTTCTCGATCTTGGAGATGTAGGTGCGCGGCACCTGCATCCGCCCGGCAAGCTGGCGTTGACTGAGATTGCGTTCGAGGCGGAGATCGCGCACTGCGCGTGCCACCTGCAGGCCGCCATCGTCCGAACCGGAATGGCCGGAAACGGCAACCAGCGTGGGCGACGGGGCTTCTGGCTCATCGATTTCGAGTGGTCTGTGGCAGCGTCTGCAGAGGGAGTTCGTGGTCATGAACTGGACCAGGCTGCAGTGCTCGCATCGCAGTACCGCACGCGCCTCGGGCGTAATGACGGGGCTTAGTAAGGTAGTTGCCATGAATTGTGACGGAGGCCAGAGCAGGGCATCCATAAGCTCCGCCGCGGCATTGTATGCACGCTCCGAAGACTTAACTTCCATAGCTTGCGGGTGGAGTATCTTAAGTGTCAAGTGAAAAGTGTGAGTCTTGCCTAAAATAACCAAAGATTCCCGAAGAGAACCGGAAGAAATCGGCAATTAGCCAGAACCTGGAGTGACAATGGCAGAAATTGAACACCCTGCAACAATCCCGCCTTTCACACGAGAAGCAGCCTGGCAACTCGTCTGCGAATACACCGAATCGCCCAGCCTGCGCAAACACGCGCTCTCAGTGGAAACCTGCGTCCGCGCCTACGGAGAACGCCAGGCCGATGCGCTAAGCCTCACTGGAGAAGACCGCGCCGCCCTGATCGAGAAATACGCAATCACCGCCGTGCTCCACGACTTCGACTACGAACGCTTCCCTTCGCTCGACGACCACCCCTTCGCCGGCAACAAAATCCTCGCCGAACTCGGCTGGCCCGAGGAGATTCGCACCGCGATCCTCTCCCATGCCAGCTACTCCGGAGTGCCGCGCAATTCGCACCTCGAAAAGGCGCTCTTCGCCTGCGACGAACTCGCCGGATTTCTCACCGCCTGCTCGCTGGTGAAACCCACCAAGTCCATCTTCGATGTCGAGATCGCTGGCGTCCGCAAAAAGATGAGAGGACAAGGCATTCGCCAAGGGCGTTCATCGCGAAGACATCGTGAATGGCGCGGCTGAGCTTGGTGTTGATCTCGATCAGCACATTGGCTTTTGTTTGGAGGCAATGCAGAAGAACGCGGAGGAGCTAGGGCTAGCGGGTACTTCGCCACGTGAGATCAATCCTTAATCTACTTCGCGAACGGGAACATTTGCAGTTTCCACGCGGTCACTAAGCCGATTGCTAAGGCAGCAACCCATATCATCGAAAACAGCGTCACCCAGCCAAGAGGCTTGGCAAAAATTCCGATTCCTCCTGTAAGGCGACTCGCTGCCAGAAGAAGAACATCCGCGGAAAGCGCAATTAGCAACGCGATGAGGCTGAACAACGAAATAATTCTGAGAAAAAACATGTTCACCGTCGCGAATCGGATCTACGTCGCCACGCGCAAAAACTCTTACAAGTGCCACACCAGTACAAAGTAAAGCGCTACCAGTACAACCGCCGCCGCGATCAGCAACCCCGTTTGCAACTTCTCAACCGGATCAGCGCTGTTGCGTTCATGATGCCGCGGATCATGTCGGACCATGAGCGTATCGCCAGGCGCATACTTCGTCCGTGTCTTGAAGCAGCCGGTATGCATCACCCCCTCGACCCAGTAAGTAAAGCGAACCGAATACAGGTCGGCCGTAGCGTGGCTCTTATCCCACATGCCCGAGAGGTTGAGGCAGTCGGCGACCGTGGCAACAGCTTCGGGCCACGAGTCGCGCTCGTGGCCGCGGTGCGCCCAGGGATTCAACAACGGGTGATGGAATAACCCGGAAAGCCTGCCGGAGGACATTCGCACAACCTCGGATAGCGAAACAATTATCCCATTGATGCCGCGTAGCGGGACAGCAGAATGCGCCGCGCAAGCTACAGCATCGAAATGCTATGCTCCATCTTTCACGAGCTTAACCATGGCAATCAATGATCCGAACACGCCAGCAACACTGAAGAATGTCCTCGCCTCACGCCTCGACGCGAACAGCCCACGCTCCAAGAAGAACGCGGCGGCGATGGCCGCCCTGACCGCCAAAATCGGCGACGAGTCAAAACTCATCCAGCAAGGCGGCGGCCCAAAGGCAATCGAGTCCCAGCACAGCAAGAACCGCCTTACCGCTCGCGAACGCCTCAACCTCCTGCTCGACCCAGATTCCGGATTTTTCGAACTCAGCCTCTTCGCCGCCCACGGCATGTATGAGGAGTGGGGCGGAGCACCCGCAGCCGGCACGCTCACCGGCCTCGGCCGCGTGGCAGGCAAGCTGTGCATGATCATCGCCAACGACGCCACGGTCAAGGCAGGCGCATTCTTTCCGATGACTGCGAAAAAGGTCATTCGCGCGCAGACCATCGCCATTGAGAATCGCATCCCGACTATCTACCTCGTCGACTCGGCCGGTGTCTTCCTGCCGCTTCAGGAAGACGTCTTTCCCGACCAGGACGACTTCGGCCGCATCTTCCGCAACAACGCCGTGATGTCTGCCATGGGTATTCCGCAGATCACCGCAATCATGGGCATGTGCGTCGCCGGCGGCGCGTATCTCCCCGTAATGACCGACACCGTGCTGATGACCGAGGGCAGCGGACTCTTCCTCGCCGGACCCGCGCTGGTACAAGCGGCCATCGGCCAGAAATACTCCGCCGAAGAACTCGGCGGCGCAACCATGCACGCGGAGATCTCCGGCACCGTCGACTTCAAGGAGCCTAACGATCACCTCTGCCTCGCTCGGCTGCGTTCGCTCGTCGGCAGAATCGGGCAGCGCCCCTCGGCCCCGTTCGATCGCACACCATTCGATGAGAAGAAAGACGCACCGAAATATCCGGCTCAAGACCTCTACTCGCTCATCGATCCAGACTCCGCGACCAACGCCTACGACATGCACGAAGTCGTCGCCCGCCTCGCCGACCGCAGCGAGTTCGACGAATATCGCCCCGACTACGGACGCACCGTCATCTGCGGCTACGCGCGCGTCGGCGGCTTCTCCGTCGGCATCGTCGCCAACCAGAAACAACATCAGCCGCAGACCTCGCACACCGGAGAAAAGCGCACCGAGTTCGGCGGAGTCATCTACGCCGAGAGCGCCGAAAAGGCCGCTCGCTTCATCATGGACTGCAACCAGAGCCTCATCCCGCTGATCTTTCTCCACGACGTCAACGGCTTCATGGTCGGCCGCGACGCCGAATGGAGCGGCATCATCCGCGCCGGAGCCAAGATGGTTTCAGCCGTCTCCAACTCGACCGTCCCAAAGATCACAGTGATTGTCGGAGGCTCCTACGGCGCGGGTAACTACGCGATGTGTGGCAAGGCTTATGATCCCCGCTTGATCTTCGCGTGGCCAACGGCAAAGTACGCCGTGATGAGCGGAGGCTCAGCCGCAAACACTCTCGTCGAGATCAAGATTCGCCAACTCGAACGCGATGGCAAGAAGCTGAGCGACGAAGAGAAGCAAGAGCTGCTCGCCTCGATCAAGGCGACCTACGAGGCACAGACCGATTGCCGCTACGCCGCCGCCCGGCTCTGGGTTGACGCGATCATTGATCCGGCTGAGACGCGATCAGCACTACGGCTCGCGCTGGAAACAGTGGCACTGAATCCCGAGATAGCGAAGTTCAATCCGGGAGTGATTCAGACTTAGGAATTCCTTCGTCGAAGCACGGTTAAAGATAAGGTAGTTCCCTACTCGTTATTCCCCGTGCTCATAGGCCTGCGTAAGCTCAAGTTATGAGCGCCACAGCCTCCACCCTCCCAAAGCGCAAACCTGCCGCCAAGCGAAAGACCCGTAAGAGACACACCTCCGGCTGGCTCGCGTGGTGGCCAGTCATCCTGGGAATCGCGGTGACCCCCTTCGCAGTCAAAGCCGCAACCCTGATGGCGCTGACCGGCCCCGACGGCCTCCGCCTCCTCTATCCGTGGATGCTCATCCCCAAGCTGCACCTCCTTGGCCTCTCCGACTCGCTCGGTAACGGCATCTCCCAAGCCATGATGTATCTGCAGTTTCCGGTCTATGGAATCATCGCCATGCTCATCCATCGCTCCAAAGGACCAGTCGCCGCCATTTGGCAGGTGGCGCTGATTCACCTCCTGGCGGTAGGATTGCTCTTTGTCGCGGCTCATCCCTAGCGTCTCTGACGCCCTCGAGTTGGCTGCGGCATCGAAGAGCCATGGCCACGACCGTAACATCTCCGTTCAAGCTCATCGAATGCCCACGCGATGCCTGGCAAGGTCTGCCTAAGCCGATCCCCGCCGAGGTCAAGGCCGACTATCTGCGCTTATTAATAGCTGCGGGATTCAAGCATATCGACGCAGTCTCGTTCGTCTCGTCGGCAGCCGTCCCGCAGATGGCCGACTCCGAGCAGGTTCTCAAGTACCTCGACGCCGCGATCCCAGATATGCCCGACGATGTCGAAATCATCGGCATTGTCGTCAATGAAAAAGGCGCGAATCGGGCGATCGAAACCGGGGCCGTGCAGACGCTGGGATTTCCCTACTCCATCTCGGCTGAATTCCTGAAACGCAATCAACGTCAGACCCCAGAGGAGTGTCTCGACACCCTCGAAGCAATCGGCCAACTAGCCTTCAAGGCTGGACTCGACCTCGTCGCCTACGTGTCGATGGCCTTCGGCAACCCTTACGGCGACCCTTACGACACCGAAGAAGTACTCGCTGCCTGCGACCTGCTTGCGGATATGGGCATCACCCAGATTTCCCTTGCCGATACCGTAGGCATAGCGACTCCGAAGCAAATTGAAGAGCTGGCCACAGAGGTCCTGGCAGTGCATAACGGCTTGGAGATCGGACTGCACTTGCACGCCGCTCCAAATGAGGTTGCCCTCAAAGTCGCGGCGGCGTATGGTGCGGGCATACGGCGTATGGACATGGCCATCGGAGGACTGGGCGGCTGCCCTTTCGCGCAAGACGCCCTCGTGGGCAACCTGGCCACCGAACTGGCCATCGCCGAGCTCCGGCGCCTCGGCGCCGAGTTGCCGCAGCTGACCTCGCTAGACGGTGTTATGGGGGCAAACCAGGCGATTGCCGCAAAGTACGGTGCCTCGGTTCAGTAGAGTTTGCCGGCAAGCGCGATAATACGGACACGCGATTACCAGGGAAGGAAAAGATGAGCACCTACACAACCATTCAGATCTGCGACGACAGCAACGTGCGGACAATCAAGCTCAACCGGCCGGAGAAGCGCAATGCGATCAACCCGACCATGATCGAGGAGCTGACAATGGCTCTCGACCATGCCGCCGATGGACCCTGCGGGGCGGTCATTCTCACCGGCGCCGGAAAGTGTTTTTGCGCCGGCCTCGACCTCGAAGAGCTGCAAAAGATGGAATCGCGCACCCACGAGGAACATCTGGAGGACGCGGAACGCTTCGGGCGGCTGATTCGCCTGCTCTATGACTTTCCCAAGCCAACCATCGCGGCGGTGAACGGCTCAGCCATCGCCGGTGGAACCGGCCTGGCGACGGTCTGCGATTTCACTTACGCCTCGCAGGACGCCAGCTTTGGGTACACCGAGGTCAAGATAGGATTTGTGCCCGCCATCGTCTCTTCCTTCCTGCTCCGCCAGGTGGGCGAAAAACAGGCCCGCGATTTGTTGCTCTCCGGCCGCATCTTCGACGCCAAAGAAGCCCATCAGCTTGGTCTCGTGACCAGAATCATCGTGCATCCGCAGGTTCTGCTGCGAGAAGCCTTCAATTTGGGGTTGTGCTTGCTCAAGAACAGCCCCGAATCGATGCGCTGGACCAAGGGGCTGTTGAGCGAGCATATCCGCGAGGTGCTGGACACCGAGCTTGCCAGCGCCGCCCTTTGGAGCGCCCGCGCCAAAGAGAATGACGACTTCCGGGAAGGCATCCGTGCCTTTCTTGAGAAAAGGCCTCCGATGTGGCCGTCCCTTCACAAGAAGACTTCGCGATTTCAGCCTGTGTAACCCGGAGGAACGAACCGAAACACTGGGAGAAGAATCGTCAGAATTGAGCCTTGCCGGCAGGCAACATTCAGGGGACTTCTGTCATCTGAACTTGGCTGAGATCGTGCCAGACCACGGATAGTTATATCGGCACTCTCGCTCCGCACTCGGGACGCTTAACAGGCGTCCCAATTTTGTTGGATGAGAAGTCTCTCGAGGGGGCCGCAAAACGCGGAACTACATGGCGTCGAGAAAGCGGGGGAACAAGATCGCGGTATGGTCCTGGAAAACGGAGGTCATCCTGCGCAACAAGGTGCTGTAGGTCAGCGTTGCCCGGTGTGCACTCACCCGCGCGGCGATCGAGGACCGCCGAGAGAAGACGTGCTGAGCCAACGCCATCAAAACGCAGATCCTAGTGTGAAATGCATCGGTTCGGATGCTCTCCAGCAGCTCCTCGGGAACTCCCTGTCCATTCCCGTGCTCGGCGGCATAGTCGGCCAACCGGACCAGTACCGAGGCGTTACAGTACATCGCCCACAATCCGCGAGCTCCGCTGATTCGCTCCCAGACATCTTCGGGGGTCGCCGTGATCTGGTCGCTGTAAAGATATCGCTCCGTCACGTCTTCGTAGCCCCAATCATTCGGCCTGAGCTTCGCTACGATCTCGTCCCAAGACTCCGAACGACGGCGCGAATGGTGCTTCCGCCAGTAACCTGCATAGGCAAGAATGACGGCGGTAAACAGGACCTGCACGAGAGGAAGCATATTAGTAATCGGTTACTTTCGGTGCCAACGAGCGGATGCGGTTCGATTGCTCTGAGCGACTTTACTCATTGATACCAGAAATTGAGCCATTTTGGGACTAAATTCTTGCCGGGCCGCTTCGGCTCGGGATAAAGCGTAACTCCAGTAACCCAAAACCATGCACCAGACAATAATACGGAACTGTTCGTGCAAGTGAAAGAGCGGCGGGTTGGCGAAGTCGGAATACCGGTGCAAAAGCTCCACCAGCAAGACAGAGATAGAGTACGCCAGGAAGCCGGTCGCAATTTGCAGCACGTGATTCTTCCAGCCGATCCCAAGCACCTGCGAGAAGCCGGCGATTCCGGCGAAAATCGCAAGGCGCAGGATCGCTACGGCAAAGCTAAGATGGATAAAGTAGTGCGACCAGCGATCAAGCTCAGATGGCTGGGAATTCCTCGAAAGAAGGAGCGCCAGCATCATGGCAACCGGCAGCACCCCCACCAGGATCGGCATCGCCCTTCGAGGCAGAGACCGCTTCACCGGTTGCAGAACGTTTCGCGCTACCTCTAGCAATATGCCGATTTGTAAGAGGAACTCTGCAACGTTGTCTGTGAAATAAGCCGATGCGTAAGTTTTCGCGGAGACATGGCGGAGAAGCGTCAGGAAGGCGATATCCGAGATCGAAGCGTACAAAATGTAGAGGCAAAAAATCGGGAAGGGCCGAAAAAGCCGCGATCGCACTGTGACGACGAACAGCAAAAGCTGTCCGCCGAGGCTCAACGCCAGCAGCAACGCGTCAAAGTAGCTCAGATCCATCGCCTGCTCCCGACTGAAAGTGCAGCCAGCAACTCATCTCACCGCCCATAGGATACACGGAGCGCATTCAGGCAGAGCCGGTTAGGGCCGAAATTGACGCGCCCCGGACTCAACCCAGGATGAACTTCGGGTTTCGAACTCCCATGCGTAAGCAAGGCCTTCCCGAGCCGGCTGGAGGAATCTACCCGCACTGGCCGGGGCCCTGCGGGACTTGGAAATCTCCTCGCTTTCCACTCATTCCTCAAGTAAAAAACTCGAGATCAATAACTCCATTTCGAACAACCGTTGAAGACCCTCATCCTAAGCGGAAACCTGAATGGTCGTCCCGTACGTCGGCGGAGGAGGCGGCAGCTTTGGATACGGCAGACCAGGCCCGTTCAAGGCGGCTACGTTCTCCGCGTTCGCCGGGGGAGGAGGCGGCAGCTTCGGATACGGCAGACCAGGCCCGTTCAAGGAGGCTACGTTCTCCGCATTCGTCGGCGGGGGTGGCGGCAGCTTTGGATACGGCAGACCAGGCCCGTTCAAGGCGGCTACGTTCTCCGCGTTCGTCGGCGGGGGTGGCGGCAGCTTTGGATAAGGCAGACCAGGCCCATTCAAGGCGGCTACGTTCTCCGCATTCGTCGGCGGGGGTGGCGGCAGCTTTGGATACGGCAGACCAGGCCCATTCAAGGCGGCTACGTTCTCCGCGTTCGTCGGCGGGGGTGGCGGCAGCTTTGGATAAGGCAGACCAGGCCCATTCAAGGCGGCTACGTTCTCCGCATTCGTCGGCGGGGGTGGCGGCAGCTTTGGATACGGCAGACCAGGCCCGTTCAAGGCGGCTACGTTCTCCGCATTCGTCGGCGGAGGCGGTGGCAACTTTGGATAAGGCAGACCAGGCCCATTCAAGGCGGCTACGTTCTCCGCATTCGTCGGCGGAGGCGGTGGCAACTTTGGATAAGGCAGACCAGGCCCATTCAAGGCGGCTACGTTCTCCGCATTCGTCGGCGGAGGCGGTGGCAATTTAGGGTAGGGTAAACCTGGCCCCTCGGTCAGAAAGCCGGCACCAGTGCGGAAATGCGCCGTTTGGGCGCTCGCAACCGGTAGCATGGTAAGGGAAAGGGTGAATCCAGCGGCTAATGCCGTGGTACGAATCAACTTCTGCATGGCGATCTCCTTTTGGTTCTCCAAGTTAACGTGAGTGGTTTTACCTCGTTCTCGCCGGCGAGGTAGTGAATAATGGAGCGACTCGGGCTTTCTTGGTTCATCTCGCGTCACGGAAAGTTAGCAGAACTGGGCAGGAAGTGTGGCAGGGTATAGGTAAGTCCTGTTACGCGCGTTGCGATCAAAGTGCGCGTTTGCAATCGATGGTGCGGACAGCAGTCCATAAATTGATTTTGAGCCACCAAACTCTAAGTGTCGTTATTTAGATATTGTGAAAGCACATTCCCGCTGGGATGGTAACCGGCACCTTCCCAAATAGGGACTACTTTGATAATGCAGCAGGATTGCGTCGGGTGCCGAAGGAAAATACTCTGGATTTCACGTATAGGTCACTGGCAAACGTTGCTACAAGGCCAAAGGTGGAGGACTTGTGATCTCATCGCTGCGCCAGGAGTTCAACCGTCGGTATCGCTCCGATGACTATCCGAGGCTCCTCGACCGACTCAGAAAGGCAGTTGCAGCGCCTATCGAGTTTCGGGTCGCGGAAACGCCATGTTTCTTCCCCGCCGAACTGATGCAACGGGCGGCAGCTATCGGCAGCGAGCTAACTTCGATGCTGGTCGGAAACGCGAGTTACTTGGCGGCATCCGCGCAAGCGATACCCGAAGCCTTTCGGATGCCCAATGAAACTCCGCAACCCCACTTCATGACCGCAGACTTCGGGCTGGTGCGAGCAGCCAGCGGCAAACTGGAACTACGGTTGGTGGAACTTCAGGCTTTTCCCTCGGTCTTTGCCTTTCAATCCGTGCTTTCGCAGGCGTACCGTGAGATCTTCGATCTGGATGAAAACCTGGACGGATTCCTGGGCGGCCATACCGATACCAGCTTCTGGAAACTCTATTCCCAGGTCATTCTCGGCGGCCATGAACCCGAGCACGTCGTCCTCACCGAAGTGGACCCCTACCACCAGAAGACGCTGCCCGACTTCCTGATCACTGCAAAGCACTTAGGAATTTCAATTGTCGACATTTCGGATCTCGTGCGTGTCGCACAACCGGGCGGCGCGGCGAAACTCTTCCGCCGTGACCGAGGGCGCCTCGTCCCGGTGCACCGCATTTACAATCGCGCCATTGTCGATGAAATTGTGCGGCGTGCGATTCGCTTGCCCTTCGATTACCGGGAACCGCTGGACGTGGAGTGGGCCGGGCACCCCAACTGGTACTTCCAGATCAGCAAGTTTTCCATTCCCTACCTCGACCATCCAGCAGTGCCCCCTGCCGTCTTTCTAAGCGACTGGATGAACGGGAAAGGAAAAGATCGCCTGCCGTCGGATAGAGACTCGCTCATCCTGAAACCGCTTTATTCCTTTGCTGGGAAAGGGATTCAATTCGGCCCCACCGACGAGGACCTGCTGAGCATTCCCGAGAATCAGCGCGGCAATTACTTGCTCCAGGAGCGCGTCCACTTTGAGCCGACCATTGAGACTCCCTTTGGCCCGACGCAAGCCGAGATTCGGATTCTTTACTTGTGGCCCGACGGAGGAGATATGGATCCGGTGCTGTCCCTGCTTCGTTTGGGCCGGGGCAAAATGATGGGGGTCGATCACAATCGAGACCAGCAATGGGTGGGAGCGTCCGCAGCATTCTGTCCGCCCCCAGAGGCCTGAAGTCACCGATGAGCCCGGGGGCTTCGGTCATAAGCTTGGCGCACGGCAGTTCCAGAGGTGTAAACTCGCCATGTAAACTTTAGTCACTGGCCGCAAGCGCTATCGGAACTGTATCGTAAACAAGATGCAACAGTGGGCTCCTCATACTCGATGAAGGCTCGAATTCAAGTCAGTCCCCGCGCGAATGACCCCAAGACTGCTGAAGTCCGCTGCGCAGTGCGCTTTCCTTTGACTTTGCCGATCCGGGTCATCACCGAAAATGGCGAATACGACGCCACCACCGAGAACATTTCGGCGAGTGGAGTGTTATTTCGCTCCGATAGAGATCTTGGGGTCGACCGTAAGGTTGAATTCCTCTTGACCATGCCGGCGGAGGTTATCGGAGCCGATTCGGATGTAACCCTGCACTGTTTTGGCCGCGTGGTGCGTTGTTATGAAGGACCGGAGCAGTTTCACGCAGCCGCCATTATTGACGATTACCTGTTTAGCGACCGGAGTTAGATTCTCAGACTGAATGGCCGAACGCATGCCGACCAGCCCCACAGAGCTTCTCGACGAATTACAGTCAGGACACGAATCGGATACTACTTCGCGTCTTAATGCTCCTGTAATCCGAATTATTCTCGCCGATTCGCAGGCCATCTACCGGGTGGGCATGCGTAAGGTTTTCGCTCTCGAGGATGATATTCGGGTGGTGGCGCAGGTCGACACTATCGAGAATCTGCACGCTGCGGTACAGCGCTTCCCCTCCGACATCGTCTTGCTCGAGGCAAGCCTGCTCGACGGCGCCACGAATGCGATCCCAGAGCTCGTGCGGCTGGCCCCGGAGGTAAAAATCATTGTCCAGTCGCTGGCTGCGGATGCGTCCAGGACGGTTGAGCTTTACCGCCGCGGAGTGCGCGGCATCATCCCGCGCTCCATCTCGCCAGACCTGCTGGTGAAATGTATCCGCAAGATCGCCCTGGGCGAGACCTGGATCGACAACCAGTCGGTGAACTGGGTGATCGAGGCCTACCGCTCAAATTCCGCGTCCCTGACCAATTCGCGCAGCCAACCCCGCTTGTCAGCCAAGGAACATGCCATCATCTATTGCATCACTCAGGGGAAGCGCAACAAGGAAATCGCCACGCAGATCGGCACTACGGAGCAGGTGATCAAGAACTATCTGCGCAAGATCTACGACAAACTCGGGGTCTCGGACCGGCTTGAGTTGGCCCTCTACTGCCTTCACCACCAGCTAACGCCTGAAGCTCCGGGAAACAATCTTCCACCCCCCAAGCCCAAGTAGGAAGCCGCTCCCGAATGCGGTTCGAACGGACTGCGACGCCATTGGATGCCGGAGATCGTTGACCACATTCAGAACCTCCAGCGGCCGGATCGAGCCCCTCCAAAACTGCCGTTGCGTTAACTCGCAGCCAGATCGGCCCCCTGCGATTCCTTGCCAAACGAAGTTACCAGCACGAGATACGCCGCGACCACTAACACCGTGAAAGAAAGCACCTTCCCGTAACCCTTGAAGTACACTGCGGCTTCTGCCTGTAAAACGGCATTCCTCGAAGTAATCAGATTTCCGAGTTGGTAAGCCAAACCTGGAAAGGTCGCGCGTACCGGCTTGGGAGAAAGTTCGCTCAGATATGCAGGAATCACTCCCCACGCCCCCTGCACCATGAACTGCATCAGGAACGCTCCCGCCACCAACAATGGCAAGGAACGCGCCAAGGCGAACAGCGGAATGATCGGAATCGACAGAAGCGCTGCGCCGATGATTGCGCGCTTCCGGCCCCAGCGTTCGGAAAGCCCTCCAAAAGAGAGCCCGCCGAGGATCGCACCGATGTTATAGATGACCGCGACCATCCCCACCTTGCTCGGAGATAAATGGTGATCGTGCTGCAGAAATGTCGGATATAAATCTTGGGTCCCATGGGAAAACGAGTTGAATCCCACCATCAACAAAATCAGAAATAAAAACGTGAGCCCATACTTTCGCAGATTTTGCTCAAAGCTCGGCCGGTGAACGGCTGTTGCGAGACTCGCCCGGTGCTCTACCCAAACCGGAGACTCTTCAACCTTGAGGCCGATATACGCCACCAGGATCGCCGGCGCGGCACCCACCACAAACATTCCCCGCCATCCGATGTGTGAAAAGAGCACAGCGTAGACCCCTGCCGCCAGCAGATATCCGAAGGCATAACCCTCCTGCAGCAGACCCGAAAAGAATCCGCGGCCTTCCTTGGGAAGGCTCTCGAGTGCAAGCGCCGCACCCACGCCCCATTCGCCGCCCATCGCCACACCGAATAAAGCTCTGAGAATGAGCAAAGCATGCAGCGATGGGGCAAAGGCGCAGGCCAGCTCGAGCACTGAGAAACAGCCGATATTGATCATCAACGTCGGCCGCCGGCCAAACCTGTCAGCAAGCGTGCCAAAGAGAAGCGCGCCTACCGGCCGAAACGCCAGCGTGAGAAAAATCGCCTGGGCGACGGCAGGAACCGCAGCGTGAAAATCCTTGGCGATCGCCGTCACGCAGAAGATCAGAATGAAGAAATCGAAGGCATCCAACGACCAGCCCAGCAGGCAGGCAAAGAAGGCATGGCGTTGACGATGATTAAGTGCCCGAAAATGTTGATAGAACTGAGCGAAAAAACTCGGCATGCGATGCGCCGTAGAATAGCAGACTTGACTCCACTCACGTTTCGTCGAGTTTCGCAGTCTCAAAGGCAGGGTTAGGAACCGCTATGGATTCACCGGTATCAGCATCCCTGTTCGCCCGTCATCCAAACTCGTTCTCTCCAGTGCTACTCTGACTTCGTTGGATGTTCTTCGACATGTCTTCAGTCATCAAGGCATCACAGATTATGAGTCGGCGCCCGGGCCTCCGGATATTCATGTGCGCGCTGCTCCTCGCGTCAGTCTGTGCTCGCGGGTTGGGCCAGGAGACTCCGGGAAATGGAGTCGTCGGCGCATCTGGTCTCTTCGGGCAGACGCCGGCGGCAGACCAATCGCCTCGCTCCGTTCGCGGAACGGTCGTCAACAGCGTTACCGGCGAGCCGATCTATCGTGCCCTGGTGCAGATTGGCGGCCAGTACGCCATGCTCACCGACCACGACGGGCATTTTGAATTCGATGGAGTCACGCTGTCGGGGATTCCTGTTTGGGCCATGAAGCCGGGCTACTTCTCCCAAGACCGATTCAATCGCACAATCACAGCGCCCACCGACAATAGCTCCTCTCAGTCCGCGACCGAAGTAACTGTGAAGTTGGTTCCCGAAGCGATCATCTCCGGGACGGTCACAGGGCAGGATGGAAGTCCCATCGAAGGTCTCCCCGTGCAGCTCAAGACTCTCATCACTCAGGAGGGCCTCGCTCGCTGGCGGCCACGCATGCAGACCCGGACCAACGCCGAAGGCCAATACCGTTTCGCGGAACTCGAGGCCGGCAAATACATTGTGACGACTGGCTTCCACGTTGAGGGGCTTGCCGATTCCCTCTCTGCGTCCGGCTACATTCCCACCCGCTATCCGCCGCCAGGCGGCGGCTCTTCCGCATCCGAAACAGCGATGGTCGTGAAGCCGGGCGACCGCGACGTCGCCGACTTGAGTCCGGACATGGAAAAGCTCTTTCCTGTTACGGGCACCCTCGCCGGATACGGCGAAAGGGCGGGCGTGGGCTTTCGCGCCGAGACCGAGAGCGGCGAGAACTTCAGCCCTGCGGCACGATTTACTCCACGCACCGGGGAGTTCCGGATCATGCTGCCTGGCGGCTCCTACCGGGTGACGGCAACCGCCTACATGCGGCAAGGTCCGATGGAGGCAACCCGCGAAGTCACGGTGCCGCAGGCTCCCGTCGGCGGCGTCTCGTTCACGATGGAGCCATACGCCACTATCCCCGTCGACATCGAAGTCGATAGCGTCAACCAGCCGAGCAGCGGAAGCGGGCAGGCCGGTGCAGTGCCGACGCAAGACAACGTTGGCGGCAACATCAGTTTGACCAGCGCCAACGGTGAAGGCTTCACACCGTTTCTCTCCGCGCGACCGCTGCACCGTTCGGGTGACGAGCAACCTGGCCCCCTGGTCATCGACAATGTCTCCCCAGGGCGTTACGTCCTTCGCGCCGAACCGCCGTCACCATGGTATGTGGCCTCGGCGGACTGCGGTGGCGTCGATTTAACCCATGAGGCATTGGCCGTCGGCGGAGGCGCGGTCGGCTGTTCCATCCACATTGTCCTGCGCAACGATTCCGGTTCGGTACACGTGACGGTGCGTGACTCGGACCAGAACCAGGCCTCGGGGACGCAGGGTCAACTCCATGTCTACGCGGTCTCGCTGGGCAACCTCGCGCAGTCGATCGTGACCTTCAATCAGCAGAACGGCGATTATTCCGCCGACGGCCTCGCACCCGGGCGCTACCTGGTGCTCGCGCTCGACCACCGTGTCGACCTGCCTTATCGCGACCCCGATGCGATGCGTGCCTATACCGAGCTTGGCCAGGAGATCTCCGTCACCGCGAACGGCAAGGCCGACGTCGAGGTCGCCCTGGCGACAGGAGCTCCCTGATGCAGCGATACTGGCAAATTGCTTTCCGAGCGCTTCTCGCGGCCACCGTCTGTGCTGCCACCATGAGTGCGGCACAACAGGGAAATTCTCAGTCCGCCTCGCGCCCTCGACCAGTCGCCACCTATCGCATCAGCGGCAAGGTCATTGACGCGCACAGTGGCGCCGCCCTGGGCCGGGCATCGGTGCGGATTGCCGACGTGAAGGAGCGCAGCGAAGCGCGCACCATCACTGCGGACGACGACGGCGGCTTTGCATTCGACGGCCTGCCGCAGGGCAAGTATTCGTTGTCCGCCGTGCGCCAGGGCTACATCGAACAGTCGTATGAAGAGCACGATCAGTATTCAACCGCGATTGCCGTCGGGCCGGGGCTGACCTCCGAAGGGCTCATCTTCAAACTCAGCGCCGAAGGAATCATCTCCGGAACCGTCACCGACGAGGCTGGAGAGCCGGTCCGCAATGCGCAGGTCCGCCTCTTTCAGGATGAGGACACGGACGGGGTCCGGGCCACGCGCCAGCGCGAGACCGTGGTCACCGACGATCGCGGGGCCTACGAACTCTCGAACCTGCACCCCGGCGCCTACTTCCTCGTGGTAACGGCCCACCCCTGGTATTCGCAGCGAACTTTTCAGTTCCAACGCCCGGGCCCAGGTCAGGACCAGGGGAATACCCAATCGCAGAACCTCGATGTCGCCTACCCGACGACCTACTACCCCGACGTCACCGATCAGGATGCGGCAACACCGATCCCCATCAAGGGCGGCGACCGGCTTGAGGCCGATATCTCGCTCACCGCGCAACCGGCGATGCGTCTCCGCCTGAGCACACCTCAGGGAGACCTGGGCCGTGGCGTCAGCGTGACCCTCAACCAGTCGATCTTTGGCCAGGTCGAAGGGCAGCCCGCCCGGGTTATCTTCAATTCCGACGGCCCCATCGAGGTCGAAGGCGTCTTACCCGGCCATTACGACGTTACCGTGAGTCATTTCGTTCCCGGGCAGGGCGAAGGCGCAACCAGACACTTTTCCGCCGACGTCACCTCCGGCATGACCGAGCTCTCCGACGACACGGGGCTCGATGCGATTCCGGTCACGGGCAAGGTAGTTTCCATGGACGGCAAGCTGCCCGCGATGTCTGGAATTTCTCTCCGTGCGCCTAACTCGCGCCGTCCGCAATACGCGCCCTTGAACGAGGCCGGTGAATTCACGCTCGAAATTGCGCCCGGGACATACGAGGTGCTGGGCAACATCAACGGCATGCATTTCATCAGCCTCAAAGCCGCAGGAGCCCAGCTCGCCGGCAGAATGCTCTCCGTGAAGACCGGCGACGCGCCTAAGCTCGAGATCGTCGCCGGAACCGGCCACGGCGAGGTTGAGGGTACCGCCCTTCTCGACGGGAAGCCCGTCGGCGGCGTCATGGTGTTGCTGGCCCCCGAGGATGCGAAGAACAATCAGATCCTCTTCCGCCGCGACCAGAGCGACTCCGACGGCACCTTCGATCTTGAAAATGTCTTCCCCGGCCGCTATCGGCTGCTGGCCATCCAGGATGGCTGGGAGCTCGAGTGGGCGAGCCCGGCGGTCCTGCAGGCGTTCCTCGCCAAAAGTGTGCCGCTCGAAGTAAGGTCCGGCGATCGCCTCAAGCAGACCATCGTAGTCCAGACGCGCTGAGCTCAAGGACGCGGAGAAGCGCTCGTGTAGGCCGGCGGATGATCGCGGTACTTGTTCCAGTTCTGGGTAATCTCATGCACCACCACATGCCCTACGGCATAAGCGCTCTCCAAGGAAGGCAGGTATCCGCCATACTTCGAGACCCGTTGCTCCGCCAGGCTCTCGGCGGCGGTGACTCCTGGCCGCTGCTGGTCAAAGTTGCTGACTGTGCGCAACACCATGACACGCCGATAATCGATCCGCGCTGCCTTGGCTAGAAAATTCAGCGACTGCAGCGTGCCAGAGTCTTCCATCGCCGATGTGACATAGCGGCCGTGGCCATTTGTGAAGTAAGCGACCCAGGCGTTGGCCCATTCGTCGAGCAGTTTGCCGTGCCAGTAAGTGGAGGCGGAGATCTCGCTTCCCTTAAGCACAGTCGGCGGTTGCTGCGCAGCCTTCTGGGGGAACTGGGCGCGCCGGGCGCGGATCGCTTCCGTGTCGCCGAGCGGGAGGTCTTTGGTGAGGGTGTAGGCCCAATCCACTAGCGCCGGATTGAGCCGGTAACCCTGAGCTTCATCCGACTTTGCCGGCTCCTCGAAAGGCTTCTGCTTTCCCAACGGGACGTAGCCGGTCGTCCAATCGGGGGGGATTTCGCGGGCGTCGATCTCGTAGCCCAGATCGCCGTCGATAACATAATCCGTCCACACCGCCGAGCCGAGCGTCGCCTTCTCCGGATCGGCGCCGGCGATTCCTGCGACGAGCCAATAGGCCTTGGTCAGGTCGAAACGCGGATCAAGACCAAGGGCCATGATCGTCGCAGCGGCTCTTGCTGTTCCCTGCCCGGTGAGCACGGCGAGCACACCGTTCGAGTTCATGCGCAGGTCGTGGTAGCCGGCGGGAAAGGGGATGGTCTGATCGAGGTGTTCGCGCTCGACCCAGAACTGGTATTCGCCCGGCGCGTCTCCGGTGTCGGCGCCGAGCTCAAACATGGCGACAACGACCACCTTCACGGGTATCGGCGCAGCCGGTGGAGCAGCCCCGTACGCTGCGAGAGACACGAACACCAGCAGCAGCAACGCGAGGCTTCGACTCATTCTCATATGGGTTAACTGAATAATAGGGTTGGCCCGTCATTTTCCCCTAAGAAAATCGAGTTTCCACCAGCGACGATTCCCTGTAAAGTCAGTGGTATCCGGCCTGAGGAAGAAACGCCATGTCTGAGTCAAGCGCTCCCACACTCGAATCCCCCGCAACAATGACCACCGAAGAAGTCGTCGCCGTCACCAAAAAGCTCAACTACGGAACCTGGCGCTACCAGAAGAGCTGGAAACCGATGCACGTGGTCGATGCGGAGGATTGCTATTTCATCGACGCTGCCGGCAAACGCTATCTCGACTTCTCCTCGCAACTGATGTGCGTCAACCTCGGCCACAAGAACAAGGCAGTAATCAAGGCGATCCAGGACCAGGCCGCGACCCTGCCCTACATCATGCCTGGCTACGCGACCACCGCCCGCGCAGAACTAAGCAAGTTGTTGCTCGAAGTCCTACCCGCTGGGCTCGAGAAATTCTTCTTCACCACCAGCGGCACCGAGGCCAACGAAGCAGCATTCAAGATCGCCCGCATGTACACCGGCAAGTCGAAAATAATCGCCCGTTATCGCTCCTATCACGGATCAACCCATGGCTCGATCGCCGCTACCGGCGACCCTCGCCGTTGGGCGACAGAGCCCGGCGGCAAGGCTCCCAACATCCTCTTCGCGCCCGAAGTCAATTGCTACAACTGTCCAATCAAGCACACCTATCCCGGCTGCGGCATCGCCTGTGCCGACTATCTCGAACACATGATCGAGAACGAACACGACGTCGCCGCCGTAATAGTCGAGCCGATCGTCGGAACGAACGGCGTCTTGATCCCACCGAAGGAGTATTTCCCCAAGCTCCGCGAGATTTGTGACCGTCACGGTGTCTTATTGATCGCCGACGAAGTCATGGCCGGATGGGGGCGCACCGGCGAGTGGTTCTCCGTCGATCACTGGGGCACGAAGCCCGACATGCTGGTCACCGCGAAGGGCATCACCTCCGCCTATGTTCCGTTGGGCCTCTGTGCGACCACCGCCAAGATCGGCGACTACTTTGAAGATCACTTCTTCTCCCACGGCCACACCTATGAGGCACATCCAATGACGCTCGCCCCCGGCGTAGCTGCGATCAAAGAAATGCAGCGGCTCGACCTGGTAAAGCGTTCGCGCGAAATGGGAGCATATCTCGGAGAAAAGCTGCAGGCGCTCAAGGCGAAGCATCCTTCGATCGGCGATATCCGCGGCCTTGGCCTCTTCTGGGCGGTCGAGTTGGTCCGCGACCAGACATCGAAGGCTCCCCTGAACAGCATGCAGGACAAGGTCGATGGCAAGCCGATGGTCACCGAAAAAGTCGCCGCTGAAATGATGAAGCGTGGGGTCACGGTTCAGGCCTGGACCAGCCACTTCGTCATCGCTCCTCCGCTGATCATCGAGAAGAGCGAAATCGACTACGGTGTGAACGCTCTCGACGAGAGCCTCGCCGTTGCAGATGAATTTGTGGCCTCGCTCGGCTGAGGACTTCAAAGCAGGCCAAGGCGGAGGGAGTGCACGGTTGCATGAGCTCTTCCCGAAGAAAGTTAACTCAAGCTGAATACTTACATGACGTTGAACAACGGTAGAAACTTCGACTTCATCCTTGCGCTCCGGCGTAGCCTGCGCAGCTCGCTGCTTATCTCCTTGGGGATAACGACTTTCGCCTTCGGCCAGGCTCCGAGCGACTCGAGGACCACCACCCCGAACCCCGCGCAGTCGGCTGCGACCAGCCTGCAAAGCAATGTCACCGAAGTCTCCCTCGACCTGGTTGTCCGCGACAAGAAGAACCATCTTGTCCCCGATCTCACCGCAGCCGATCTCGCCGTAACAGACAACGGTTCGCCAGTGAAACTGACAAACCTTCACCTTGCTGCGACTGCGTCTGCTTCCCCTCGAATGATAGCTCTGGTCTTCGACCACTTTGACTCCGCGCCCGGCAAGAACGCCCGCGGGATCGCCGCCAAGCTTCTCAAGGCGATTCCCGATCAAAACTTTAAGTTCGCCGTGCTGCGCACCGACGGCCGTCTGCGGCTGCTGCAGCAGTACACCAGCGAGCGTTCCCTGATCGAGAATGCGATTGCGCTGGCCACGGAAGGCTCCGCCACGGATCTTTCCGCGGAGTCCGAGGCCGCGGAAAAGACCCTGATTGCCCAGGCGGAGCTGTCCGGCGCAACCGGGGTTTCTGCGTCACCAATCGAAGTCAGCGTGGCCGATCGCGAAGCTGCGCGCATGACCTACGCCGCGCTTACCGCCTCGCAACAAATGGTCGTCAACCAGCACACGTCGCTGCAGCTCGCCGCGCTGATGGCCCTTGCGCAGGCCCAGAAAGCATATACGGGCAGGAAGGTGATGGTGTATTTCACCTCCGGCCTCGAAGCGGATTCGCGAACCTCGGAGATGATCAAGACGGCCTCCGGAGAGGCCAACCGCGACGGAATGAGCCTCTACGCCATCGATATGAGCGCGATCCGCATGGACGCCAATGAAGACCTCGCGGTGACCTCAGCCATGGGTTCGGTAATGTCTTCCGACCACTTCAATCCCATTACTCCTGCAGCTACACAGGCCAACTCCGGCCCCACTCTGGTCTCTCCCGGCATGGCCGGGCAGATCCATGAGAACATGCAGAATCTCGAGATGAATGACTTCCATGCCGCCGCCGCGCCGATCGGCCGTCTCGCCGAAGCAACCGGTGGCCGCTACATACCCGCCGAAGTCAACATGAACAAGTCGATCCACCTTTTGGTCGAGGACCTGACAACGTATTATGTTGCGAGTTATACCTCCCCGATCAGCGACTACGACGGAAGCTTCCGCGCGATCGCCGTCAGGCCCTTGCGCAAGGACGTTTCGATCCGCACCCGTTCCGGATATTTTGCGCTACCGCCCAGCGACGCATCCGGGCTGCGCCCCTTTGAAATGCCGCTGCTCAGCCTTCTCAAGCAACCCCAGCCCCCGGCCGAGTTCACCTTCACCTCGCGGGTCGTCGAGCTCGGCAGCATGCCCGGCGGTCTCACCCAGGAAGTGGTCGTTGAAGCACCAATCAGCCAGCTTGAGATCAAGAAAGACACGAATTCCGGCCTCTTCTCGGTCCACGCGAATCTGCTCGCACAGGTCGTCGACAGCTCCGGAACGGTGGTCGAACAATTTGGCGAGGAACTCCGCCGTCACGGCGCGCTGAACACTCTTGATTCCGCACGCAACGAGGTCCTTACCTTTCAGAGGGCCTTTGTCGCCGCCCCGGGCACATACACACTTAAAGTCGCGGCCTTCGATGTCAACGGTGAAAAATCGGCGGTCAAACTAGACACCTTTCAGCTTACGGCCCCGCAGGCCGGTCCATCGCTCAGCGACCTCGTGGTCGTGAAGCGCGTCGATCCCGTCGCGTCCGGGATGGCGCAGCAGGACAATCTCGGCGACCCGCTACACTCTACAACCGGAGAAGTCATTCCTAACCTGGCAGGCACAATCGAGGCCGGCACTAAGGAAGTCTCGCTCTTCTTCATGATTCATCCCGGGCCGTCGGCGCTTGGCAAGCCGGAGCTGGAAATCTCGCTCACGCGCAACGGTCACCCCGTCGGCCATGCCCCATTGACCTTCCGCGGGTCTCCGGATGGCAGTCCTGTTCCTTTCTTCAGCACCGTCGGCACGAGATCGATGAGCGCCGGAGATTATGTGGCAACCGTGCGCCTCACCCAGGGCGCCCAGAGGGCCGAGCGCTCCGTTACCTTGAAAATTCAGGGTGGCCAGAATGCTTCCCAGGCACATCTGGAATTGGCCTCCGCAGGGGGCTCGAGCGGCCCTCATGAAGCCGTGTCGACGCCCGCCAGCGCAAGCGAGATCGCCGAGGCCCGGGAAGCCGCCTCCGCCGCGCTGCCCCCGCTCGAAGTTACCCCCGCCGGCCCAAATGCCACCGCCATGTCCGCCGCTGAGATAGACTCCATCCTCGACGAAGCGCGCAACCGCGCCCTGGCTTATGCCAAGAACCTGCCCAACTTTCTCTGCGTTGAAACCACCAACCGGTCCAGCGACTCGGCCGGCAACGGAAAGTGGAAACATCAGGACAGCTTTTCGGAGCTGTTGACTTACAAGAACCACACCGAAAGCCGCCGCCTGATCGAGATAGACGGCCACGCGACCAAAAACGCCACAGACGACCTCAAAGGGGTGGTCTCCAATGGGGAGTTTGGCGGCATTCTGAATGCAATCTTCGATCCCGCGGCGAAGGCAACCTTCGTTTGGAAGCAGAGTGGCCTGCTCGGCGGCGAAAAGGTCGACATCTTTGAATACCATGTCACGGCGAAGGATTCGAGCTTCGGACTAACCGGAGACAACAACTGGCAGTACAAAGCCGCGTTTCATGGGGTAGTCTCGATCGACTCGTCGACTCTCGGTGTGCGCCAGTTGACGCTGATCGCCGACGACCTGCCGCCGGATTTTTCTATTCACGCATCGGCGATCCGAGTCGACTACGACTATATCGCCATCAATGGGCATGATTATCTGCTGCCCACTCGCGCAACCATCAGTCTGCGTCGCCACAAGCATGAAGGCGTGCTCAATACTATTGAATTTCGCGACTACCGGCGCTTCGGAGCCAAGTCGAGGATGATTCCCGTGGGCCAATGAAGCCGCCCAGCGAAAAACGATCCGGTGGCCCTCTGCGTCTCCATGAAGTGCAACGGGGCACCGCTGTTCATCGAAACTTTTGGTAATTGTTGCGGGTTATTTCCTGTTGGGCTGTTCGTGGCCGCAGAAATCAAGGGGACTTCGGAATGACGGCTCGCGGCTTCATCGCATCGGTGGCGCTTCTTTCGTCCGCGGCACTCCTATGCCCCGCAGGCGTCAGCGGCGCTGCGCAGAGTGCGCCCGCAACTCCCAATGAGCAGGCGCCGCCTCCGGGCTACTCCACCACAGTCTTCAAAGCCAACGTCCGCCGCGTTGTTGTGGACGTCGTTGTTACCGACTCCAAGGGGCAGCCGGTGCCCGGCCTGACCAAAGCGGATTTCACTGTCGCGGAGGATGGCAAGCCGCAGCAGATTCTCTCTTTCGATGCCAACGGGTTCAATCCCGGCATGGATTACCTGCCGCCCAAGCTCCCGCCCGAGCCGGCCAACACCTTTGTCAACCTTCCCACGACACCAGAAAAAGGCCCGCTCTACGTGCTGCTCTATGACCTGGTCAACATGGACAATCAAGACCAGATGGAACTGACCGTCAACCAGCATTATGACCAGATGTTTGCCCGCCAGCAGCTGCTGAAGTTCATCCAGAATAAGCCCGAGGGCGCGCGCTTCGCGATCTTCGTCCGCTCCGATGGGCTGCATCTTATTCAGGGATTCACTTCCGACAAACAGCAGCTCCTGGCCGCAGTCGACCCGCACCACCCCGGACCGCACATCCCCATGGTCTTTCTCATGGGGCAGAACTGGGATCGCGGCGATACGGTCTCGGCCATGGAAGTGCTCCGCTATCTCGCCACGTATCTCGACGGATTGCCCGGCCGCAAAAATCTCATCTGGTTCTCCGGCACTTTCCCCCTCTCGCTCTTTCCCAGCGGCGAAGATGTACCGAACTACTCCGAGCAGGTAAAGGCGACGCTCGACCTCGTAGCACGCGATCAGATTGCCATCTATCCGGTCGACGCTCGCGGCGTGGTGGTGGCGGATTGGCACGCCACGGACGGCGACCCAGGCGGCGCGTCCGACACCGGCGGCCAGTATTCGGCGCGTAACGTTGGCGGTCCAGGCGGTGCATCCGCGCGGACCGGAGGCGCTGCCTCGAGCCTGCTCTCTGGCGGAGGAAACTCGTTGCTGGCCGGCAGCTACATGAATGAGGACCAGATTGCCAAGGTAACCGGGGGCCGCGCTTTCTACAGCACCAATGATCTGTCAGGGGCGCTGACGGGCGCGACCGACACCGGCGAGAGCTACTACTCCCTAAGCTACGCCCCGACCGACCAACAATATAATGGGCATTTGCGGCATATCAAGGTCGAGCTTGCTAAGAAGGGTTACAAGCTGGCCTATCGGCAGGCCTATTTCGGCACGGACACAGACACGCCGCCGCCAGCCTACTCGTTAAACGAGATTCATAAACCGAAGCCTTCCGACTCCCCATCTCCGCCGGGAAGAAAACTCGGTGACACCCTCTACGCCAACATGGAGCATGGCGCGCCAATCGCCCATCAACTAATCTTCGGCGCGCATCTGCGCACCGTAGGCGCACCCGTCGATGGGCACCCCGATCAAATGGCCGAGCTCGCGACCCAGCCTGCCTACTTTAAGGTTCGTCATAACAACAAGCCGGCCAAACCTCTCGCGCCTATGAAGCTACAGCGCTACGCAATCGACTGCACGGTGATGGCGCATCAGTTACAGATCACCGGCGATCCGCTCGACCTCGAGCTAGCCGTCGCAGCCTACGACGCCGATGGCAAGATGCTCAATGCTCTTGTAAATAATGGAGCATCCGAGGCAACCAAGCCTCCCGGCGAACCGGCGCCAAAATCCTACCGCGCCGAGCAACAGCTGGATGTGCCGCTCCAAGCGGCATGGATTCGCGTCGCCGTCCGCGACGCAAACACCGATCGCATCGGCGCAATGGAGATCAAGCTGCCGCTCGCGCCAGAGAATGAGGCTGCTGCCGTCGGCAAGTCGAACTAAGCGCTGGCTACGCCGCGTTGCCGCATCAACGAGACGTACCCTCCCCCGGCTACAAAGAATCCCACAAACCAGGCGTAATCATAAAGCCAGTGAAGGCTCGGAACCACGAGCCCCACAAGCGCTACAACGACGCCGCTAGCCAGAGCGGCAAGGGCGCGATAGTTGAATCCTGCGCTATATTCGTAGTCGCCTTGCCGACGATATAGGTCGCCGACCACCAGCGTGCTCTTCCGAACAATAAAGTAGTCCGCGATCATCACTCCGGCGATAGGACCAAGCAAGCCCGAGTAGCCCACCAGCCACCCAAAAATGTAGCTATTGAAGTCGCTGAGCAGCTTCCACGGCATCATCATGACGCCGATCAATCCGGTGATCAGTCCCCCGGTGCGGAAAGAGATCAGGCGCGGATTCAGGTTGGAGAAATCATTCGATGGCGAGACAACGTTCGCGGCGACGTTGGTATTCAGCGTAGCGATCAGCAGCGCGATCAACGCAATCGAAGCAATCAGCGGCTGGTTAAAGCGCCCGAGCAACGCAACCGGGTCCCATATCGGCGCGCCAAAGATCACCACCGACGCCGAAGTTACCGCGACTCCAATAAACGAATAGATCGTCATCGCTGCGGGCAAGCCAAGTGCCTGCCCAAGCATCTGCGCCTTCTGCGATTTGGCGTAGCGCGTGAAGTCAGGAATGTTGAGCGCCACCGTCGCCCAGAAACCAACCATCCCCGTCAGCGAAGGAATGAAGAACTTCAGAAAGCTGCCCGTAGTCTGAAACTTGCTCGGCGCCGACAACACCGGGCCAAGTCCGCCCGCTTTGCCCGTGATCCACCAAAGCAACAACAGCCCAACCGTGAGCATAAACGGCGCGCTGATTCCTTGCAGGTAACGAATGCTCTCAATCCCCATCCAGATCACCAGCATGTTCAACAGCCAGAAGCTGAAGAAGCATATCCAGATCGACGGCGGATAGTTGGCAACGCTCGGCCGAAGCACGACCAGCATGGAGTAAATCGCATGGCCGCCGATCCAACTCTGAATCCCAAACCACCCACAGGCAACCAGAGCACGCAGCACAGCAGGAACATTAGCGCCGCGGACACCGAACGACGCGCGAACGTAAACCGGAAACGGAATGCCATACTTCGTCCCCGCGTGCGCATTAAGAACCATAGGAATGAGCACGATGAGATTGCCAAGCAGAATCGTTCCAATGGCCTGCTTCCAGCTCATGCCCCCGGCAATCAACCCCGAGGCCAGCATGTACGTCGGAATACAAACGCTCATCGCCACCCAGAGCGAGGCGTAGTTATAGGTCGTCCAGGTGCGCTTTTCCTGCGGAACCGGTGCCAGGTCGGCATTGTAGAGGCTCGTATCGTAGCCGGTTGGAGTTCCGGCCTCAACTTCGCTCACTGCCCCTTTACTCATTGCCAGGCCCCTCCGCGAGCATCGCGCTTGAGATATTGGCCTCGCCCCGGCTTGCCAATGAACTTCCCGCCCTCGACAATAGACTCCCCGCGCGAGAAGACCTGTTTCGCATTGCCCTTCACTCTATAGCCCTCAAACATGGAGAAGTCGCAGCGCATGTTATGAGTCGCGGCGCTGATCAGGTGCTCGGCATTCGGGTCCCAGATGACGATGTCCGCATCGCTGCCAACCGCGATTGTCCCTTTTTTTGGATACATCCCAAAGATACGTGCCGGCGCCGCGGCGGTGATCTCAACAAACCTGTTCAGCGAGAGCTTGCCCTGGCCGACTCCGTAGTGATGAATGAGCTGCAAGCGGTTCTCGATTCCCGGGCCGCCGTTCGGAATCTTGGTGAAGTCATCTTTCCCAAGCACCTTCTGGTCCGCAAAGCAAAATGGGCAGTGGTCCGTCGAAACGACCTGCAGATGATCGTGCTTCAACCCATCCCATAGCTTCGGCTGGTTCTTCTTTTCGCGCAGCGGTGGGGTGAAGACGTACTTCGCGTCTTCAAACGACTCGTTCTTCATGTTGTCTTCGAGCGAGAGCAAGAGGTATTGCGGGCAGGTCTCGGCAAAGGCCGGAACACCTCGGTCCCGCGCCTCGCGGACCTTGTTCAGCGCGTCCTCCGAAGACAGATGCACGATATACACCGGCGCGCCCGCAATCTCTGCCAGCGCAATCGCTCGATTGACCGCCTCGGCTTCGGCCTTCGTTGGACGAGTTAGCGCGTGATAAATCGGCGCGGTCTTGCCCGCGGCCAACGCCTGCTGCACGATCACATCGATGGCGCTGCCATTCTCCGCGTGCATGCAGATGAGCGCGCCGTTCTTCGCCGTCTGCTGTAGCGCCCTGAAGATAGTGCCGTCATCCACCATGAGCACGCCGGGATAGGCCATGAAGAGCTTGAAGCTCGCAACCCCTTCACGGACCAGCTCATCCATGTCCTCAAGTCCGGCACCCCCAAGATCAGTCACGATCATGTGCAGACCGTAGTCAATACAGGCTTTTCCATTTGCCTTCTGCCACCAGATATCGAGCGCATCCCGCATCTTCGTGCCGCGGGCCTGGATCGCAAAGTCGACGATCGTGGTCGTGCCTCCGATGGCAGCTGCGCGGGTACCGGTCAGAAAGTCGTCGCTCGATGTCGTGCCGCCGAAGGGCATATCCAAATGCGTGTGCACGTCGACCCCGCCAGGCAAAATCAGCATTCCTGCCGCATCGACGACCGTGTGCGCGGGGCTGCCGGGAATTCCAGCACGAACCTCGCTGATGACGCTTCCCTCGATGAGCACATCTGCGCTAAAGCTCTGGTCGGCAGTAACGACAGTGCCATTCTGAACAAGTGTTCCCATTGCTATCGACGTCCCCAGTCACTCGTATTTCTTGCCATTTGTAACCGCTGCCATTCCAATTGGAGTTTCCGCATGAGCGGAGCGCTCTTCCCAACTCTCCCGCGTGAGCCCTTGATCGACCTGCTCCATAGTGATGCAGTCCTCGACCGGGCAAACAAGTGAGCAGAGATTGCAGCCAACGCATTCAGTCTCATCGACTCGCGGAATCCGCGCCAGTGGCGTCGCATAAGGCCCAACTTGCGATTCCTTGCCGCGGTCCAGTTTAGGAATCGGCGTCATGGCGATCGCAGCGCGGCTCAGGGCTTCGATCTCGGCTGGCTTGGCATGCACTTCAACGTGACCATCAATCGGGCCGCTCACTCGATCCAGATGAATGCACTGATGCGCGCCATCCCAACACGCCGTATAACAAAGGTCGCAGCCAATGCATTTCTCTTCGTGGATCCGCGCGACGATTTTGTAATTAAGGTTCAGGTCCTTCCACTCCGTCACGCGGGGCAGGCTCAGCCCGCGAAAATCTTCGATCGAGGAAAATCCCTTTTCGGCCATCCAGTTTTGCAGGCCATCGATCATGTCTTCAACAATGCGGTAGCCATAATGCATAGCCGCGGTGCACACCTGAACGGAAGAGCAGCCAAGCAAGATAAACTCGGCGGCGTCCCGCCAGTTCGCGATCCCGCCGATACCCGAAAGCGGCAGCACAGACGCTCGATCGCTCATCACCTCCTGCACCATATTCAGCGCAATCGGCTTCACCGCCGGCCCACAGTAGCCGCCGTGCGTGCTGGCGCCGTCCACGTTTGGCCGCGGAATGAACGTATCGAGATCGATGCCCGTAATCGAATTAATGGTATTGATCGCCGAGAGCCCATCCGCGCCGCCGCGCTTCGCCGCGCGGGCGACCGCGCGAATGTCGGTGATGTTCGGCGTCAGCTTCACCAGCACCGGAGTGCGCGCAACCTCTTTCACCCACGCGGTGATCATCTCCGCATATTCTGGAACCTGCCCGACGGCCGAACCCATCCCGCGCTCGCTCATCCCATGCGGACAACCAAAGTTCAGCTCCAGACCATCAGCCCCTGCGTCCTCACTTTGCTTCACGATCGTGTGCCAGGTCTCGCGCTTCGACTCGACCATCAACGAAGCAATAACCGCGTTCTTCGGATACTGCTTCTTGACCTCCGCGAGCTCACGCAGGTTCACATCGACGGGGCGGTCCGAGATAAGCTCGATGTTGTTGAAGCCCATCATGCGCTGCCCATTCCAATCGATCGAAGAGTAGCGCGAAGATACATTCACGATCGGCTCGCCGATCGTCTTCCATACCGCGCCGCCCCATCCCGCGTCGAAGGCGCGCATGATCTGTTCGCCACAATTCGTCGGAGGCGCCGAAGCCAGCCAGAACGGATTGGGCGATTGGATGCCCGCCGTGTTCGCGGCAAGGCTCGGCGAGTTCGTAGCAGATTCACCCATGAGCGGCCTCATGCGAGCTCAGCGCCTGAGCAATCCCCAGCGCAGCGCGCTTGCCGTCAGCTACAGCATCGACGACCTCGCGTCCACCGTTGACGCAATCGCCCCCGGAAAAATATTTAGTGTTCGTTGTCTGGCCGGTCGCGCGATCGATCACTACAATGCCTTGCTCCAACTGCACGCCGCGGCACTTGCTAAGCAATTCGGTCAGCGCCGACTGCCCGATCGCCGGAATAATCAAATCGCATTCCAGATGAAAACCGGAACCGGGAACTTCTCTGAAATTCGCCATCATCGCTGGAGCGCACCCGCGCACACTCAACCGTCGCTCCGTCTCCATCGTTACCGTGAACGGCAACCGCAACGGTCTTCCAATGAAACTGAATCCCTTCCTGCTTCGCATGCTCGTACTCAAAGCTGAACGCCGATATATCCTCCTCTTCGCGCCGATAAAGAATATGCACTTCCTCGGCGCCCAGGCGCTTGGCCGCGTTCGCCGCGTCGATCGCGGTGTTCCCCGCTCCCACCACGACCACCTTGCCGCCTACCGAAATTGGCTCGCCGGTCTTGTAGCTGGCAATAAACTTCAACGCATCGATGACCTTGGGATGGCCTTCGCCGGGAATCCCCAGCTTCCGCATCGCACCCAATCCAACACCTATAAAAATCGCATCGAACTCGCCCTCCAGCGTCGCCAGATCCTGCTCGCCGGCGATCTCCCGCATTTCAAAGACAACTCCGAGTGAGCGAACCATCTCGATCTCGCGGAGACTATCGACGCTGCGTAGTTTGTATTCAGCCACTCCGTAAGTGTTCAGGCCGCCGGCCAGCGGCATTTTGTCGAAAACCGTCACCTGAAATCCCTGCAGCCGCAACTCGGCGGCACAAGCGATCGAAGCTGGTCCTGCTCCAATGCAGGCGATTCTTCCGGTTCGCTCTTCGGTGGCCCTCCGCGGAAGCGCCGCGCCGCTCTTATAGAAGTGCTCCATCGCGTGGCGCTGCAGCCGGCCAATCTCGATCGGCTCCTCGTTGTAACGGTGCATCACGCAAGCGCCTTCGCAAAGCACGGCGACCGGGCAAACACGCGAGCAGCTTGCCCCAAGAATATTTGCCTCAAGAATTGTGACAGCCGATCCACGCAGATTTCCCGACGCAATCTTCTTGATGAATCGCGGCACATCAATGTGCGTGGGACATGCAGCGGTGCAAGGCGCGTCAAAGCAGTTCAGGCAGCGGTTCGCTTCGATCACCGCAGCCTGCGCAGCAAAAGGAGGATGCAAGTCCTCAAAGCGCTCGGCGATTTCAGGATTTGGAACGAAGGCTCCGTGCATCCTCGGCTCTCCTAGGGCGCAACCAGCGGTCCATATAAATCCGGACGGCGGTCCCGATAGAACTGCCACGTCTTGCGAACTTCCACGATCAGATCGAGATCGATGTCCGCCGTCAGCACTTCATCCTGATCGCGCGAAGCTTGCGCAAAGATCTGGCCGCGAGGGTCACAGAAGTAACTTTGCCCATAGAACTCACCAATGTTCCATGGCGCTTCGACGCCCACGCGATTGATCGCGGCAATGAAGTAGCCATTCGCCGCGGCATGGGCCGGCTGCTCCAGCTTCCACAGGTATTCACTCAACCCGGCGACCGTCGCCGAGGGATTGAAAACGATCTCCGCGCCGTTCAGACCCAACGCCCGCGCACCTTCAGGAAAATGCCTGTCGTAGCAGATGTAAACGCCAATCTTCACAAATCCAAGATCAAAGACCGGATACCCGAGATTTCCAGGGCGAAAATAAAACTTCTCCCAAAAACCCGGCGCGACATGAGGAATATGGGTCTTGCGGTATTTTCCAAGATAATTCCCCCGCTTATCGATCACCGCCGCAGTGTTGTAATAAATGCCGTCGCTCTCGATCTCATAGACGGGCACAACAAGAGCGATGCCCAGTTCCTTCGCCAGCGACTGCATGAGTTGGATCGTAGGGCCATTCGGCACCGGCTCGGTAAAGTCATACCAGCGGATCGACTGCTCGGCGCAGAAGTACGGACCGTAGAAGATTTCCTGCAGGCACACGATCTGCGCCCCATCGGCCGCCGCCTTGCGGATCATGCCGACATGCTTATCAAGCATCGCCTGCTTGATCGCCTCAAGGCTGCTCTCGGCCGGAGCCTCATTCTTCGCCTGGATCAAAGAACATCGCACAATTCGAGACATCGTTGGTGGGCCTCTTATGATTTGCGAGTCTTTAAGATAACACCTGGCGTTTCGCGCCACGACCATAAACCAGCGCCCTATCGAAGTTCGTAGCGAAGCGCAATCTCGCGCCATCTTGCTTTGCCCGGTGGGGCTGCTCCACATCCATTGCAATGAATTGTCACTTCGCTCGGACCACTCCAGACGACCGAGAGTTTGTCGGGCTCGCGATGGAGATCGAGGGCCACGTAAATCGGGGCAAACGGCCACCCATGAAGACTCCTCGCCAACATCGTCACACCAGCCGGCATCACCCGTACCATGTATTCGTAGCTCGAAGAAACGCCGGGGTCCGCGCGAACCACCTCGGCTCGATACCGGCCGTCCGGCGAATTCTCGGCTTGAAGAACCGCTGTAGCGTTTTCTGCCGAGACCATCCAACCCGCCAGCGCTACCAGGAGCAACACCCCTGGAACCACACCATAAATGCTTGCCAGAAAGATTCGCCGGCGAAGTGGAACTCCAGCCATATCGCTTCTACAGATATTCCTGCATCATCCGCTGCCACGTAGGCCAGTCATGGCTGTTGTGGCTGTCCCAGATATCGAGCCGGCAAGGCACGCCACGCGACTGCAGCAATCCCGACATGTGCCGGTTCTCGCCAAGACAGTGATCGTCCCACCCGCTCGCAAAAAGATAAGAGTGGTTCCGATAGGCATCCAGCTGCCACGAAGGCCCCAGGTTCGCAATGTAGTGCGGCGGAATGTTGAAGTAAACATCCTCGTCGTAATAGCCATGCAGGAAGCGGCTAAGGTCAAAGGCCCCGCTCATCGAGAGAAATCCGGTGAACTTGTCAGGATGGCGCAGCGCGATGTTCACCGCGTGGTAGCCGCCAAAGCTGCAGCCCAGCGCGATCCTCTTCGGGCTCCAATTCTTGTTGCGCACCAGTGGCAACACTTCGTCAGTCACGTAACTCTCGTAAGTCATGTGGCGCGCAATGCGCCAGCGCGGAGGCACGTTGCGGTTGTACCAGCTCTCCGCGTCGACCGAGTCGAGGCAATAAAGCTGCACTTCCCCATTATCGATCTTGTATGCGATGGAGCCGATCATGCCGCGATCTTCAAACTCATAAAAGCGGCCTTGCGAAGAGGGAAATACAATAACCGGCAGACCGGCGTGCCCGTGGACAAGCATTTCCATGTCGCGGCCCAGCCGGTGGGAGTACCACTTGTGATATTCACGATGCATAAGTTCAGCTTCCAGAGGCCTTCGTAATATTCTTGCTACTGTAACAGGATTGGGCCCGCGCCACGTATGAACTCCCGCGGCGGCATTTATCGAGACCTGTGAGCCTTTGAGAGAGTGAGCAAACGGATTGGATTTGACAGACTCCGCCCATCCACCGGTCGATGAAGATCGGGAAAAAACTGATGCATTACAAACGCCTTCGACGGCCGGCCCTTCGTCGAAGCTCGATCTGCACAGCGACTTTCATAGCGAATATCTTCCCGACGACCGCAATATCATCGTCTATCGGCCACCCGACTACGAAGAGGAAGACCGCCGCTACCCTGTCATGTACATGCACGACGGGCAAAACCTCTTCGACCCGGAGACTTCGTTCGTCAAAGGCCGCACCTGGCAGTTCGGCGAGCACGCCGATCAGCTCATTCGCGCCGGGGAGATCGAACCGCTTATCGTAGTCGGCGTCTACAACACCCCCAGCCGCCTCGAGGAATACACCCACGCCCGCGATAAACGCATGGGCGGCGGCGACGCGCAGAAGTACGGACAGCTACTCGTCGAGGAGCTCAAGCCGTGGATCGACAACGAATACCGCACCCTGCCCGATGAGGCCAACACCGCAATGGGCGGATCGTCACTTGGCGGCCTGGTGACCCTATACCTCGGCCTCGAGCACGCGGCGACCTTTGGCAAGCTGGCCGTCATGTCGCCCTCGATTTGGTGGAACCACAAGAGCATTCTCGGGTACGTCAACGAATACGACGGGCCGCCCTGGCCCAAAATCTGGCTCGATGTAGGAGATGGCGAGGGCCGCCGCGTCCATGCCGACGTCGAACAGCTCTACCAGCGTCTGCAGACAAACGGGTGGAAGCCCGAGGAAAATCTTCACTACCAGCTCGCCGCCGGAGGGACCCACGACGAAGCCGCATGGGCAGCACGAGTGGGAGATATGCTGCGCTTCCTCTTCCCCACGAAGAAGTAACGCCCAAACACGATATCCTGTAAAGTGAAACTTCGCATCAAGCTCATCGCAACGCTTATCATCCTGGCCTTCGCATGGAACCCCGCGCCGGCCCAGCAATACGCCGCCGACCAAACGCCCCTCGGCGCGGCCGCCCAAAACACTCCCGCCTACCTCAAACACGCCGGAATCGATCAGAATCTCAACCACGCACTGCCCTTAGCCGACCATTTTCACGACGAAGCCGGCAACGACACGACCCTCGGCGCATACTTCAGCAAGCGCCCGGTCATTCTCGCTCTCGTTTATTTCAAGTGCAAGATGCTCTGCCCGCAGGTGCTGCGCGGCATGGCCGGCTCGGTCAAGCAGACCGGCTTTCATCCCGGCCACGAGTACGACATCGTCGTCGCCAGCATCGACCCCACTGACACACCCGCCGACGCCGCCGACGCGAAAAAAGAATTCCTCGCGAAGTTGGGCCTAACTCCAACCGACCCAGCCGCCGCTAGCATACACTTCCTCACCGGCGCGCAAAGCTCCATCAACGACCTCGCCACCGCCACCGGATTCCACTACGTCCGCGTCCCCGGCCCCGACGGCGTGATGAACCAGTTCGCCCACTCCAGCGTCATCATGATCGCCACGCCCAACGGACGCATGTCCAAATACCTCAACGGCATCGACTACCAGCCCCGCGACGTCCGCCTCGCGCTCATCGAGGCCAGCAACGACCATATCGGCACCGCGACCGATGCTGTGCTCCTTTACTGCTGCAACTACACCCCCAGCGAAGGCCGCTACACCGTCTCCGTCCTGAGAATCATGGGATTAGCAGCAATGGGCTCAGTGCTTGCAATGGGTACGATCCTTTTCATGCTCAGCCGAAAACCAGCTTCGCAACGGACATAAGGCCGCCCCACGCTCTAAAGTTGTCATCCCGACCGTAGCGAAGCGGAGTGGAGGGATCTGCGTTACGCTCCAGATCTTCACGTTACTTCTTGGCAACGCAGTTCAGATCGAATTTCAGTCTCACTTCAACCGGTTGCCCTGAAAGACTCGATGAGAACTTCCAGCCGCTCACGGCCTCAATCGTCCTGGCGCGCAGCATAGGTGCGCCCTCAGCAAACACCACGTCTTTGGCCCGCCCCTGCAGATCAACCACAAGGGTCACTTTCACTTCCCCTTGGACGTGGGCCGCCCTCGCGATCGGCGGATACTTCGGCATAGTCGGCTCTTCCGGCTGTGTTGGAAGACTGCTCACCAACCGAACTGTGGGTCCAACGTAGGGTGGCGAATCCTCAGCGCTCCGATAGAGCTCTGACAGCTTTTCCGAAGATCCATCAAACAGCACATCGTATTTGCCAGAGCGGAAATCGGCAGTTAGGGCGGCGTCCGGCTTCGCTGCTGCCCTCTGCTCAGGTGCGCCCGTCTGGAAGATCGGTTTGTCCCACACCCCTGGCCCAAAACCATCTCCAAGGCGTCCAAGAAGGCCCATAGTCCAAGAGGTATATTCTGGCGTCTTCGGCGCGGGGTCGAACATGTCCTTGTCCAGGATGTCAGACTTGATGAGGCGCGGTCCCCCTGCACATTCCAACTCCATTTTGACGTGCGCACCGCTGAACACCAGGCAGTTCTTACAGCGTTTCACTTCCGTGTGCAACTTCTTTGCCGGGATCGCGCATGGGTCGACGCCGCCCAGAAGTTCCGAGATCGACTTGCTGCTAGAACGCGAGGCAAAAGCCACCTGGGGCGGCTGGGTGCAAGCATCTCCCGCAGGAGTCACATTCACTCGTTCGATCAAACTTCCTTGATCAGTAGCTTTTACGAGATAGACCTCATAGAAATCGAAGGGTGGACCAACGTCTATAAAGGAGTACACACCAACAACAAACTCATTGACAGGCGGCGCTGAACTCGCCGGCAGCTGACATGACGCTCCACTGCTCGCGAGTACTAAGGAGACTCCGATCAGCAAATGCCGGCGCACGACCCGAATGGTACTACACGGCGCAACGAAGATTCTTTCCAAAAACAAAACGGGGGAGCCAAGGCTCCCCCGTTTCACTCAACCTCGCGATCAATCGTTAGTAGCGATACCCGTAATAGTAGCTCGGGGTAAGCCACCGGATACCGATACGGATAGTAGTAATACCCCGGAGGCGGAGGCGGCGGATAAGCGCCGTAGGGATACGGATAAGGCCCGCGCCGCTGCAACTGCGGCTGCGAAGTCGAAGCCAGCCGTTGCGCCTCCTGTGCCGACACCGGAGTCACCGTAACCGGAGCAAGCAGATGGAAATTAAGCACCGCTTCAGCCGGCACATACATCCGCGGCCCAGTCGTCGCGGCCGAAGTACCCGCGCCGACAATCGCACCCGCGCCCGCGCCAATCGCTGCTCCCGCGCCGCCGCCGGCAATCGCACCGATCACCGCGCCCAGGCCAGCCGCGCCGATCGTATTCCCGGCGGAATATCCGCCTTTACCCGGCCCCTGGCCGCTCCACGTATCGGTCGGCAGCGTGTACATCTGGCCGCCAAGATTCACGTTGCGTAAGCACCAGCGAAAGCCCCTGTCTGCCCGCCAGGTCGCCCTTGTTCGACTGCGTCGATACCACCTTGCCGGTGATCACCGCGCCGCGCGGCAGACGCCAGCACTCCACCCAGGTAGACATCAGCGGCGACCGTCGCCGCGAAGACCTGCCCAGGCTGCACCCTGGTCGCATCCAGCGGCTCGCTCGTCCTCACCTGAAGCAGCGTCCCCGACGGAATCGTTACCGGAGTCAACGGCTGCTGCGGATATTGCTGTTGCCCGTAAGCCGGCTGTTGTCCGTATGCCGGCTGCTGGCCATAGGGCTGCTGTGAATAAGGCTGCCGCTGACCCGAATACTGCGGATCATTGCTCGGCGGCGGTGGTTGCGCTGGGTAGCCCTGCTGATCGGGAGGAGCAGCCTGCGCCTGCTGCTGGTTCTGGTCCTGTGGGCCAGCCTGCGCCATATTCTGCTGCGCCGGATCGTAGTTCGGATCCTGCTGAGGCGGCGTATTTGCATCCTGCGGCTGCGCATTCGCGGTGTTGGCCTGCGGAGCGTCCCCGATGTTCAGGTTGTTCGTCACCGAACGCACGCCCTTGACCTTGTAGATGATCGTCTCCGCCAGCTCCTTCGAGGCATCATCGTGCACGTTGCCAGAGACGGTCACATCGCCCTCAACCGTCGCCGCGGTAATATGCTGCCCCTGGAGCGCCTTCGAGTGCGACAAGGCATAGGCCACATCGCTCTGAATATCGGCATCGGAACGCCCCTGGCTCTGACCTCCCGCCTCGGTCTGGAGATGCCGGCTCCTGCGCCGCCAGCGCCGGAACAGTCGTCGCAGCAACGGCAAACCCGGTCGACAGGACCGCCGCCAATGTCAGTCGTGCGCCAAGACGCTGCAAATTGATGCCATTAGAAACTCGTTCGCCCAACATAGCTACCTCTCAAGTTCGGAACGCTACGCTCCGCCTGCTTATTGGACGTGCCAAGGCCGCCGGAAGCGTCATCTGCATAGACCCGGAGCCGGGGAAAAGTTGGGGCGAATCAGAGAAATTACGACCCGCCAATTATGCCCCGCTGGACATAACAAAGTCTTTCCCCGCCTGCAGCACCTTGGCAACCGACTCCTTCGAACACGACTCCGAGTAGACCCGCAGCAGACGGTTCCGTGCCCGAGGCGCGCAGCAGCAGCCAGGTTTCGGCGGCGTTCGGCTTGCCCTTGGCCTCCGGATTGTCCAGGAAGAACTTGATGCCGTCCAGCGTCGCAACGCGCAGCACCTTCATTCCGGCAATCGCATCGACGCCGGCTTTGGCGCGAGCAATCGCGGCATTCTTGATCGAGTCGTCGATGTGCAGATCGATGCGGCCATACTGGTGCTCGCCATACTCCGCCTGCAGGCTGGCGACCAGTTCGCCAAGCGTCTGCTTCTCATCCGCCATCACGTTGGCCAGCAGCAGCGAATTCAGCAACCCATCGCGCTCCGGCAGATGCCGCTTGATGCCGATGCCGCCCGACTCCTCGCCGCCGATCAGAATGTCTCTTGTCCGGATCGAGCATCAGGTCGGCGACAAACTTGAAGCCGATGCCGTGCTCATAGAGCTTCCGCCCATGCTTGGCGCAGATGCGGTCGATCATGCTCGTGGTGTTAAAGGCGCGCGTCACGTCGCCGGGCCACCTCTTCCGCTCCACCAGCCAGCGCAGCAGGATGGAAAAAATCTTGTGCGGATCGACAAAGTCTCCATGCTCATCGACCGCGCCAAGGCGATCGGCGTCGCCGTCGGTCGCCAGCCCTGCCTGGCAATGGTTCTCCACTACTGCTTCTTGCAGCGCCTTGATATGCGGCTCGATCGGTTCCGGATTGATCCCCGGAAACAGCGGATTGACTTCGCCTCGAATAGCAACGAAATCGACGCCCAGCGGCTTGAAAATCCCGGCGATCACCCCTCGCCCCGAGCCATACATCGTGTCGATCGCAAACTTTAAGCCGGACTTCGCGATCACAGGCAAATCCGCAAACCGGGAAACGGCCATGATATAGGGTGTCTGGAAATCCGCCTCTGTGATCTGCGCGGCCACAGCCGCTACCTCCGGCGGATCTCCCAGGTAAGTCGCGATCTCCGCCATAATCGACGGGCTACCCGATCCGCCATACGACGCCTTGTACTTCACCCCGTTCCACTGCGCAGGGTTATGGCTGGAGGTGATCATCACCCCGCCCGCCGCGCCCCGAGTCACCACTGCATGCGACAGCGCCGGGGTCGGCGTATAGCGGTCGGCCAACAACACCGGAATACCCATTGCTGAGATTACTTTCGCCGTGGCCACGGCAAAGTCCCGCGAGCCAAAGCGAGTGTCATAACCGATGCAAACCCCCTTGGCTGGATCCTCTTTCGCCAGCACATAGCTGCCGATCGCCGCCGCCGCAGTGCGAACGTTTTCAAAAGTAAAATCCTCGGCAATGACGCCGCGCCAGCCATCGGTGCCAAACTTGATCTGCGTGGGAACGCCCATCTGTCCTTGGTCTCCAAAAAAAACAATTAGGCCCGTCTGATCAAGGACGCACCTTCAGCTGCTCAACCTTAATCTGCACTCTAGTCTCGCAGAATCGGCACCGCGCTAGCGGATCGGAGAGCGTTTGCGCGAAGCGCGACGCGGATTGCCTAAGTCAGTTCGGGCTTCCCGTTTGCCGCGAGATGCTTGACGACTTTGCCGACATCCTGCGCATTGTCCCGCGTCGTAATGAGTATGGCATCGTCGGTTTCGACGACCACCAGATCTTTCACCCCCACCAGGGCGACGAACTTCTTCGGGCTATACACGTAATTTCCGGTGGCGTCGACCGCCAGGCTGGCCGCCGTCTGGGTCACATTGCGGTCGGCATCGGAGTGCGTTCCCTTGGCATGAGTATGGTCGTAGAGCGTCGTCCACGAGCCCAGATCGTTCCAGCCGAAATCGGCCGGAAAACAGTAGATATTGGACGCGCCCTCGCCCTTGGCTGATTGCGGTTCCAGCACCGCGACATCGACGCTCACATTCTCACACTGCGGATAGAGCTCGGCAAAGACGCTCTCAAACGCCGACGTTCCGTAGGCAGCGGCAATCTTCTCCAGCAAATCAGCGGTCTTCGGCAGGTGCTCCCGCATCGCATTCGCCAGCGTCTGGGCGCTCCACAGGAAGATGCCGCTGTTCCAGTAATAATTGCCTGCCTTGAGAAATTCCTCGGCGCGCGCCAGCTCCGGCTTCTCCGTAAACCGCACCACCCACATCGCGCCATCGCTCAGCGCCGCTCCTGTCTCGATGTATCCATAACCCGTTTCAGGCCGCGTCGGCGCAACGCCCAGAACGACGATGTTGTCTCCCGACGCCGCCAGCTCGACCGCCTTGCTCAGAGTTTCAATGAAGCGCGGCTCGTCGCCGATAACGTGATCGGCCGGGAACATTCCCAAAACTGCGTCAGGCGATTCCCTTTCGATCAAAAACGCCGCCAACCCCGCCGCTGGCGCGGTGTTGCGCGCTGCTGGCTCGCTCAGAATCTGCGCGGCGGCAGCCAGTCGAGCTGCCGGTAATCGTCTCCGACAGCAGGCCATTGGTAATGACCCAGAATTTATCTCCAGCCGCCAATGGCTCCAGACGCCGCACGGTCTGCTGGATCATGCTCTGATCGCCGTCCAACACCAGCACCTGCTTGGCGCGGGCCTTGCGGCTCAGCGGCCAGAACCGGGTGCCACTGCCACCGGCCAGGATGATTGGGCGAAATTCGGTAGTCGTTTGCGTCAATTTCGGTCGGCTCCGTGTCGCGGATTATCAATCGTTGCGTTATCGAATTGCCTGGACCGCCCATTCAAGGGGCCAGTTGAGGAACCATACGAATCACCTCCGCGCTGCCTGAGGTTGCCAGACTCCACGGCCCCGCAGATGCGGGAACAATCGCCGCCTGCCGGCAACCCACGCGGATAGGTTCCTCAGCACTGCTATCGGCAAAGAGCGTCACCTCGCCATGCGACACGAAGAGAATCTGCACCCGGTCGTTGAATCGGCCATCTTCGCTTTCGCTCGACGGCAACCCACCGAGCCCCGAAGCGTTAAGAGAAAATCGGTCGATGCGAAAATACGGAACATCAATGAGCTTGGTATGCGAATTCTCGGCAATCGGCGCCACCTTGCCCGCTCCTGTGTGCATCCGTGTCGCTTCGAGAGATTTGTCGATGTGCAGCTCCCGAGGCCGTCCGTAGTCGTACATCCGGTAGGTCAAATCACAGTTCTGCTGGGTCTCCAGCAGAACCACACCCGGACCAATCGCGTGCACCGTCCCGGCGTCGACAAAAATCATCTCCCGGGCCTTCACTGGAACCATCACCAACAGATCTTCCAGGGTGGAATCCAGGATGGCCGCGCGCACCTTTTCGGGGTCCGCCCCGGGCTTAAGGCCCAGCGCCACACTAGCGCCCGGCTGCGCATCCAGTACATACCAGCACTCGGTTTTTCCCCGCGGGTCGCCATACTTGTGCGCCATCGCATCGTTGGGATGGACCTGCACGCTAAGCTTCTCTTTTGGAAAGAGCACTTTCACCAGCAACGGAAAAGCCTCGTCGGCATAACCCTCGCCCAGCAGCGCCGTCCGGTGGTCGCGGACGATTTCATCCAGCGAATAGCCGGCAAGCGGCCCCGTCTCGGCCAGACACTGGTCCCCGGTCAGCCACACCTCGCCAATCGGCTCACCGCTGGTTTTGAAGTCGAACCACGGAGAAAGGTCGCTAAAACCCCAGATTCGGGTTCGAAAAAACGGGGCTATCCGAAAAGGCGCCAGCGGAGTTTTGTCCGTTTGCGTAGTCACACTTCATTTTATCCATGTCGAACGCTTTGGGCGGAGCGAAATTGCCCAAGCGCGTCAATCCTGGCTCGGACCGGCTCCTGCCGTGAAACTTCGCGCTTTGCAGCAGAGCATATCTCAGGCAAACTGTAACCCACGACAAATCATCACCATAAAGGGACCTATATGCGACGTTGCTTCCCTCTTCTCCTGATGCTCGCCCTGGCTTTTCTGGCGCCCGTCGCCGCCCGCGCGGAGACCACCCCCACGGAAGCCGCCGCTATCGCCGCCGCCAACAACGACCACACCGCCTATACGCTTTCCCCGGACAAACTCGCCAAAGCTCAGGCCTTGTATCGCGTACGCGTAGCACTCGAATTCGGTGGCGTCCTCTGGGGTATCGTCGTTCTCTTCCTGATCCTGCAACTGGGCATCGCCGCCCGAATGCGCAACTTCGCGGTCAACCTCTCGAAAAATCGCTGGGCCCAGGGATTTACCTTCTTCTTTCTCTTCCTGTTGCTCACCACGCTGCTCAGCCTGCCACTCGATATGTACGGGCAACACACGCGCACCGCCTATGGTCTGAGCGTCCAGCATTGGGGGAGCTGGTTTGCCGATCAGGGCAAGAGTTTCGCGCTCGTCTACATCTTTGGCGGCCTCGGCGTCATGCTGCTCTTCTTTCTTATCCGCAAGTTTCCCCGTCGCTGGTGGCTGTGGCTCTGGTTCCCGACGATGGCTTTCGCCCTGCTCGGCATCTTCGCCAGCCCTTACATCATCGATCCGCTCTTCAATAAGTTCGAGCCGCTCAGCAAGACGAATCCCGCCCTGGTCGCGCAGCTGGAGCGCGTTGTCGCCCGCGGCAAAGGCATTGACATTCCTCCCGACCGCATGTTCCTGATGAAGGCTTCCGACAAAGTCACTACCCTGAACGCCTACGTCACCGGCTTCGGCGCCTCGAAGCGCGTCGTCGTCTGGGACACCTCGATCGCCAAGGGCACGCCGGACGAGATTCTCTTCATCTTCGGCCATGAAATGGGACACTACGTCCTCGGGCACATCGTCAAAGGCATCGTCTTCAGCTTTGTCTTCATCCTGGTCTCGTTCTTTCTCGGCTTTCACCTCTTTCAATTCCTGTTGAATCGCTACGGAGTGAAATGGGGCATCGCCGGGCAGCAAGATTGGGCTGCGCTTGTCGTCTTTGTGCTGGTGCTCAGCGTCATCAGCTTTCTCGGCAACCCAATTGACAGCAGCTTCAGCCGCGCCCAGGAACACGCCGCCGATGTCTTCGGGCAGGAGGTCGTCCACGGGATCGTCGCCGATCCGCAAGCCACCGGGCAAGCCGCCTTTCAGCTCCTCGGAGACAACTCTCTCGTCGATCCCAACCCGTCGCCGTTCGTTGAGTTCTGGACTGGCTCCCACCCGCCCATCTGGTTCCGCGCCGCCTTTGCCAAGCACTACGACCCCTGGGCACCGGACGCGCAGCCAAAGTATTTCCCCAAACAATAAAGCATGAGGGGAGCCGTCGGTCCTTGTTCAAGGCCACTTGCGATGCGGTAAATGTCATAGAATAAAGGCGGTACCACTTCCCGGCCGTGCACCTTCGTTACCCGACCGGATCACCTTCAACCGTAAACGTAACTGGATGTTCGGGAAGACGGTGAAAGTCCGTCACTGCCCCGCAACTGTAAGCGCTGTGCCGCGCGTCTGGTAAACAGGCGAATCCCTCAGACCTGAGCGGACTCTCCCTCGACCAAAGCCGGCACTAACCGAGCCATCAAGCCACTGGGCGCGAGCCTGGGAAGGCGGCCCGGTCCGAGCAGTTTGCCTCGTTGTAGCGCGAAGAGTCGATGTCGGCTGGCCTTTTCCTTAAGAAAAGGCCAACTGAATAACCGGCGAAAAACGCCACACAACGGCAAACCGCTCTCAGAGCGTAAGTCAGGAGACCGGTCCGGTCGCGATTGCTTAAGCCACGTTCCGAGGGGAACGAAGGAGCCATCATGCACGTCTTCTCGCGGCCCTTACGCCGTACCTTTTTATTCGCCAGTCTCGCCCTACCCCTTTTCTACGCAGCCACTGCGCCTGCGGCCATCGTTCATGGCACCGTCACCGATCCACTGGGCGCTGCCGTTGTAGGCGCCAACGTAGCTTTGGTGCAGAACGGCAAGGTCGTCACCAATACGCATACCGACTCGGCCGGAGGTTTCACCCTCAGTTGCGGCACGGGAGGCCGCTTCCTGGTAATCGCCGCCGCGCCTTCCTTTCGTCAGGTGACCACCCAGACCTTCTACGCGGCCAAGCTCGCCAGCGTCCAGCAGGATGTCGTCCTTGAGGCCGACACCGTCCGGCAAAGCATCGTTGTCACCGCGACCGGCCTTCCGGTACCGCAGGCGCAGACCAGTTCCTCTGTCTCTGTGCTGCACGCTGCTGACCTCAACAACCGCTTCACTCTCATCGACCCTCTGCGCCAGATCACCGGTGTCACGGTCGTCAGCAACGGACAGAATGGCAGCGTCACCTCCACCTTCGTACGCGGAGGCAACTCCGACGCCAACAAGATCCTGATCGACGGCGTCACCGCCGAAGACATCGGGGGCCAATTCGACTGGGCGAACGTCTCCTCCACCGGCGTCGATACCGTCGAGGCATTTCGCGGACCCAACAGCGCACTCTACGGTTCCGACGCCGCCGCCGGCCTCTTCAGCATCACTACGCCGCGTGGAACAACACCCACGCCGTCAGTCTTCTATCAGGGCGACGCCGGCAATTACTACACCTACCAAAATCAGGTCCAGAGCGGCGGCACTTACAACAAGATCGACTACTACGGAGCCTTTTCCCGCCTCAACAGCTCCAACGACATTCCGATGACCCAATACCACAATGTCGCCTCCAACCTGAACTTCGGCTGGGCGCCCAACTCGACCACCCAGGTGCGCGGCACCGCCCGCAACAACACCTCTGCCATCGGCTTGCCCGGAGCCTACGACTTCTACCAGATTCCCAACGATGGAAAACAATCCGACCAGGACCTCTACGTGAGCACGCTGATCGAAAACCAGACGACCGACAACTGGCACAGCTTCGCCCGTTACGGACTAGCCCGCAAACGCGAGCAGGCGGAGCAGTGGTACGCCGCCGGAATCCCGATCACCACCGAACAATTCGGCTCGCCCACTCTGAATTACTACGGCCTCCCCGTCCTGATCAAAGGCGCCAATGGATATCAGGTCACCGGCCAGGCCCAATTGAACTCTGGATTCGGCACTTATCCCAACGCCTCCGACATCTCTTCCAACCGCGACCAGCTCTACGCCCAGACCGACTACAAGATCACGCCCTATCTCACCGCGCTGGGCAGCTTCCTTTATGAGGACGAGCGCGGCTCCAACAACTACCCCACCTACGACATCAGCCAGGCTGCGGAACGAGGCAACTACGAATACACTGCCCAGTTCTCCGGCCAGTTTAAAAACCGCGTCTACTATCAGCTCGGCGGCGGCATTCAGAAGAACCACTTATACGGCGTCAAAGGAACGCCCCGAGCCGGAGTCGCCTACTATCTACGCCGTCCAGGCGCGGGCGCCTTCCAGGGAACCAAGCTCACCTTCAACTTCTCCAAGGGCGTGCAGGAGCCGTCCCTGTCCGATCAGTTCGGTTCTCTTTATGACACACTGCTCGGCCAGCCAGGCGGCGAAGCGGCTATCGAACAGGCCCACATCTCCCAGATCGGAGCACAGCAGTCCCGCACCTACGACGGTGGTGTGGAACAAAGCATGTTGAACGAAAAGATGCTGCTGCGCGCCACCTACTTCCACAACCAGTTCGGCAACCAGATTGAGTATGTGGACTCCTACCTGATACCGCAACTGCTTCCGAATTTGACACCCGCCGAGCAGCAGGCTCTCGTCGCCGCGCTTGAGAATACCTATGGCGCTTATGTGAACTCCCTCGCCTTCAGCGCCCAGGGTGTCGAAACCGAGATCCAGTATCAGCCCCTGACTCATCTCTTCATTCGCGCCGGATACACCTACCTCGACGCAAAAGTGGAGCAATCCTTCTCCTCCGACGCGGTCAGTCCCAGCTACAACACCGGCTTGCCCGGAGGCGCGCCGCCATCCTTCTCAACCATCCCCATCGGCGCAAGCTCGCCCCTCGTGGGCGCACGGCCATTCCGCCGTCCGCCGCATACCGGATTCCTCACTGCCACCTACAGCGTTGGCAACTTCACCAGCACGCTCACCAGCGTCTACGCCAGCCGCAGCGATGACAGCACCTTCCTCGGAGGCTACGACTTCGCCGCCGGCAATTCCCTCCTGCTCCCGAATCGCAACCTCGACTACGGCTACGCCAGGTTCAATGTCGGGGTCACTTACAGGCTCAACTCTTGGATGAGCATCTACACTCAGACCAACAACATGCTCAACCAAAGCCACATCGCCCCCATCGGCTATCCATCGCTTCCGGTCACTGTGCAATCGGGAGTCAAGATCGCGCTCGGCGGCCATTCCAGCAAGTAGCCGACGCCTCTCTACAAACAAGAAGGCCAGCCCATCAGGGCTGGCCTTTTGTTGTTTTTGGGATGGATTAGAACTGCAGATTCAGTCCCATGGTTATAATGCGGTTGCTGCCGATCGCACCCGTAACCGAACCGAAGTTCGCTCCGTTGTTCGGGCAACCTCCGGTGATCGTCGCCGTCGCGCACGACCCAACCCCTTGAGGAAGGACCGTCGGGATCGTGATGCCCTTGCCGCTGCCGTTGTGGTACGGCAACTGGTCCAGGTTTGTTAACGCCGACTGCTGGTTAGTGCCGCCAATGCCAGTCACGATCTGTCCGTAGTTCACGAAGTATTCGCTCGGCGAGCAGTTGTTGCCTTCCTCGATTGCCGTGTTCGAGCAGGCGGACGCCTGCCGGATCTGTGTCTGGTTTTGCGGCACATCCAGGCTCGTTGTGTTCGTCACGTTGAAGATGTTGAAGGCATATTGCAGTGACATCCTCTCGGTTGGCCGGAAGGACTTACGGAAAGAGATATCCAGCCGCTTCTGCGGTGCCTGGCGGAAGAGGTTCCGTTGCCCAGGCGCGAAGTCGGTCTCATAGATGTCCTGCGGGTCACTGCCGGTGGAGACGGGAACGCCCATCTGACCCGGTGCAACGTAATGGATATCGATCTGAGTGGGGTCGATAGACGGAATGTAGTTACCGCCCGCACCTCGCTTGGCGCCGTTGTTTCCAGTCAGAGCAAGCTTCGGATTGTTCGGAGTTTTGATCGGCAATACCGGGTTCATCAGTGTTGGATAGTCGCCGAAGAAAACGCTGCCCACCGCGCCGTAGAACTCATAGAGCGAATACGGCTCCCCGTTCTGCAGGATCGCGATTCCCGTCAGGTTCCAGTCGTTGGTGAAATACGAAAGCAGGGAGTGTGGCGCCGCCGCGTTGGGGAGAGCGACGAGAAAGTTTGCGCTAAAGACATTGGTGCGGTCGAAGTCCGCCCGGGCATACGACGAGCGAAGATTGTTTGGGTTGTCGCCGGTGAAGAAGAGGCCTATATCGCTCTGCTCGTCATACGTGTGGCTGAAGGTGTAGCTCGCGCCAGCCTGGAAGTTATGCGAGAGCCGCTTCTCCAGGTGCGTCTCAAGCCCGTCATACGCGGAATTGCCGACGGTCTTGAAAAATGCCGCGTTCGGGCTATAACCGACGAAGGGTGTTCGGAAGTCGGTATTACCGCCATCCTCCGTGTTCCACGGTTCGCCGGCGATCGCGTTGTAGTCATACCCGGTGAAGGAGTTTTGATTGAGCACCTGAAAGCCATAAGTCGCCGTCTCGCCATTGATCGGATTCGACGGCGTCGCGATTCCCGGCTCATTGAACGGAATCGGGATTACCGCATGCCGTCCGCGATTGCCCGTGTAACCGACCGTGACCGCCAGATCGTTGGTCGGCTGCCACTGCCAGTTAAAGGTGAAGTTCATCGTGTAGGGCAAAACGTTGTTCTTGTCATAGGCGCCGAAGGTCAGCGTGTCCGGGCAGTCGGTGTAACCTTCCTGGTTGTCGATCGCGCCGCAGTTCTTTCCAAAGTCCGCGCTGTCCCCGGTCAAGCCGTTCAGCGTCGTTTGCAAGAGTGCCGTAATGTTGCCCGGGTTGGAGTTCGGAATGTACTGGGGCTGCGTCGGGGCGCTTCCCAAAGGATTCTCAAGCGTCGATCCGGTGCCAACCACGTTCGCCGTAAGCGGCGCTGCTTCAGTCACCCCAAAAGGGCCACCGATTGTGCTGCCTGCCGGCTGCGAGAGGTAGCTGAAGAGTTCCCCACGATCGAAGTACATTCCGAATCCGCCGCGGAAGACCACTGTACCGTGGTTCCACTCTGGCTGCCACGCAAAACCAACTCGCGGCGAGAGGCCCCACTGACGTCCGGAGAGCGTCGAGTTGGTCACGCCGTGTGTCGGGTAGTACTTGTTGTTGCCGGCAACCACAAAGCCCGCGTTGTTCACCGTGAACCCGCTTGTGGTGTCACCCGTCACGTCGTATGCACTCGGGTCGAAGTTGAAGATGTTGCCATACTTCTCCGTCAATCCACCGTGATAGTCGTATCGAATGCCACCGGTAACGGTAAGGTTCGGCTTGAGCAGCCATTTGTCCTGCACGTAACCCGAAAATTCATTGGACCGGTAATAGCGGTTCGCGAGGTTCTTTCCTGTCGCCGGATCGATGCTGTTCAGCACGTTGGAGCTGTGTACCGAGTCTTCCAGAAACTTCGTGAAACTGCTGCTTACAATCTGAGCGATGCCTGTGCGGTTGTTGGTGATATTCAGCTGTGTATAGCTGTAGCCGCCGCCGAAAACGATCGTGTGCTTGCCCACCGCAAAGATCACGTTCGTTGAGGGGTTGAGCCGGTTCTGGTAATAGCCGATATTGGCGAACGAGCTATACGGGCCTAGCTTCAGGCCCGGAGAGACGGACGTGTTGGCCGCGATCTCCTTGATAAGAATTCCCGGCAGACCCGGTGAGGGGGTATATCCGTCTGCCCCCGATCCAACGCCGAAGTTAGGATCACCGCCAGAATTGATTGCAGTCTGGGAGAACCTGCCGTACGACCCCATCCGGACATAGCCAAGACGCTGCTCCCAGTTCACTCGCGGACCGATCGAGATCGTGTTGCCAATAGCGGCTACCTGCGAACCGTTCGCCTGAAAGGTTGGAAATCCGCCGGTTGCGGAAACCCCGTACGGCTTGGCGACCGGATCCGTCTGGTAGTAGTACTTCACCGAAAGTTGGTCCGTTGGCTTCAGGTTGTAGTCCACCGATGCTGTCGCCTGCTCCCCGGTCAGCAGCGAGGTCCCGAAGAGGGTGACGTTGGGAACGCCATACTGAAATGGCTGATTGTTCTGTGCCGAAGGAATCATGAACGACCCATCCGGCAGCGTGCCATTGAAGATCGATTGCGCGATGGGCGAAACCTTGCTGGGGCTGATGCCTGCCGCCGCCCCAAGTCCTGCCGCCGACCGATCGTCGGTTAACAGCGGCGGCACATCAAACTGTGACAGCCCGGTCGACTGATCAGAGTTATACAAATGCTGGTACCCGACGAAGAAAAAGGCCTTGTTCTTTAATATCGGGCCGCCTAGAGTTCCGCCGGTCGTCCAACGATGCAGAGCGGGGTTTGCCAACGATTGCGGAAATGCGCCCACGCCCTCCTGGGCAAGCTGATACTCCTGATTGAAGAAGTAGGGCGCAGCGTTCAAAGCATTGTTGGCGAAAGTTCCATAGACCTGCCCGTGCCACAGGTTCGTCCCGGTCGCCGTGTTCGCGTCGATTTGCGCGCCACTTGTCGCTCCCTGTTGCGCGTCATACATCGAAGCATTCACACGGAGCTCCTGAAGCATCTCAGGAGGCGGCGAAGGCAGGCTGTTGCCGTTCGAACCATAGACCGAAGTCCCTACCGGATTGGCCCCCCCGATTGCCGGCGACCCCGCCGTCGAGCTGCTCGAACCGCTGCCGCCGCCAATGTTGAAGTTGTACCGCTGCGAAGTCGAGCCGCTCGAGGTCTTGCCATTGAACAGATTGGTCGAGTCGACGCCGTTTACCTGAAAGGTATTCGAGGTGTCCCGTTGGCCGTTGGCCCAGATCGGCTGATTGCCCAGGCCTGAGTTCGTGCTCAAGCCGCTCAACAGCTCCGCATTCACACCCGGCGAAAGCACCGCAAGTTGTGTAAAACTCCCGGTCGCCAGCGGCGTCAACGCAATCTGCTGCGCATCGAGCGTGTATCCGTTGGTCGTGTCCGTGGCGTTGAGCATCGGCGTCGCCGTCACCGTTACCGCCGTCGAAACCTGACCGATCTTCAGGCTCACGTTTACTGTGGTAGCCCGCGCCTCCTGCACATCGATCGCCGGCAGGTCGGTGGTATCGAATCCGTCTCGCGTGACCGAGACTTTATAGGTTCCGATCGGCAGGTTGAACATCTGGTAAAAACCGTTGTCCTGCGTCGTGGCCGTGCGAGTGAGATTGATACCCGAATTGGTGACAGTGACGGTCGCACCCGGTACCGACGCCCCGGAAGGATCGGTCACGGTACCGTTCAAACTACCCAGCGTCTGTTGCGCGAACGAACCGGAAACAAGGACGAACACACTGGCCAGGGAAAGAACGACGAAGGCAAATCTGGAGATTCGCATCATGAGGATGTCCTTTTTATTTATGGGCTAGCTATTGGAACGGCGAATTGCGACCGCAACTGACCTTGACTCAAACAGGTTAGGCCTTAATTCCCAATAGTTTGCCACGAGTGAGGCTAACCAGAAAGCGTTAATTTGCGATGAAGTGGGCGCTCGCCTCTGAAATCGTTGCAATTCGTCAAAGAATTGCACCTATTCCGTGCACATCACGCACAATTTCCACAGCGGAACCCGGCAGAGGTCGGCCGTCTTCGCATCATCGATAACGGACTGCGAGAGTCGCTGCGAATTAGCCGAGTGGCTGTTACAAATCCGGACTTTCATCTCAAACAAAAAGCCCCCGCATCTCTGCGGGGGCTTTTTTGCTTGCGCCGTCAGGCGCGCTCTTCCGCTGTTTAGTACATGCCGTCCATGCCGCCGCCGTGTGCTCCTGCGTGGCCGCCGGCTGATTCCTTCTTCTCCGGAATCTCTGAGACCATCGCTTCGGTCGTCAGCATGAGGCCGGCGATCGAGGCTGCGTTCTGCAGAGCGGTGCGGGTCACCTTGGTCGGATCGATGACGCCGGCCGCAACCAGGTCTTCGAACTTGTCGGTGCCTGCGTTGTAGCCGTAGTTGTCGTTCTTGCTCTCGTGGATCTTGCCCACGATCACTGCACCCTCGACGCCCGCATTGCCAACGATCTGGCGAAGCGGCTCTTCGATGGCGCGGCGAACGATCTGGGCGCCGATCTTCTCGTCGCCTTCGAGCGTGGCGATCAGAGCATCGACTTCCTTGGCTGAGCGGACCAGCGCAACACCACCGCCAGCCACGATGCCTTCTTCAACGGCAGCGCGGGTTGCGTGCATGGCGTCTTCGACGCGGGCCTTCTTTTCCTTCATCTCAGTTTCGGTAGCTGCACCGACCTTGATGACGGCAACTCCGCCAACCAGCTTGGCCAGACGCTCCTGGAGCTTCTCACGATCGTAATCGGAGGTGGTCTTCTCGATCTGATTGCGAATCTCCTTCACGCGGCCTTCGATGGTCTTCGACTCGCCCTTACCCTCGATGATGGTCGTGTTGTCCTTATCGATGGTGATGCGCTTGGCGCGTCCGAGGTCTTCGATCTTCACGTTCTCGAGCTTGATGCCGAGATCTTCGGTGATGGCCTTGCCGCCGGTCAGCTTGGCGATGTCTTCGAGCATTGCCTTGCGGCGATCTCCGAAGCCAGGGGCCTTCACTGCAGCAACGTTCAGGGTTCCACGCAGCTTGTTCACAACCAGGGTCGCGAGCGCTTCGCCGTCAACGTCCTCGGCGATGATCACCAGCGGCTTGCCATTGCGGGCAACCTGCTCGAGCAGCGGAAGAAGGTCCTTCATCGAGCTGATCTTCTTCTCGTGAATTAGGATGTAGGGCTCTTCGAGCGAAGCTTCCATGCGATCGGGATCGGTGACGAAATACGGGCTCAGGTAGCCACGGTCAAACTGCATGCCCTCGACAACCTCAAGCAGCGTCTCCAGAGTCTTCGACTCTTCGACGGTGATGACGCCGTCCTTGCCAACCTTCTTCATCGCCTCGGCAATGATGTTGCCGATGGTCGAGTCGGAGTTCGCAGAGATGGTGCCAACCTGGGCGATCATCTCGCCGGTCACCGGCTTCGAGAAGCGCGACAGCGCTCCGCCAGTCACCACACCGTGCTCATCGCGGGTTCCGACGATCGAAACAACCGCCTTGTCGATGCCGCGCTTCAGCGCCATCGGGTTCGCACCGGCGGCAACAGTTTTCACGCCCTCACGATAGATCGCCTGCGCCAGAACGGTCGCAGTCGTGGTGCCGTCGCCGGCAACATCGGAGGTCTTCGACGCCACTTCGCGGACCATCTGCGCGCCCATGTTCTCAAGCGCGTTCGCGAGCTCAATTTCCTTGGCGACGGTTACGCCGTCCTTGGTGATCGTCGGCGAACCGAACTTCTTCTCGATGACCACATTGCGGCCCTTCGGACCGAGAGTCACCTTGACCGCGTCGGCCAGGGTGTTCACGCCACGCAGAATCGCCTGACGGGAATCTTCTCCATGCAGAATTTGCTTTGCCATTGCTTTAAATCTCCTAAAAAGCTATCTCGGGTGCCCCATGTCCCTTCTGTTGGGACATGGGTTTGGGATGTCCCCAAACAAAAACGCCTCCATCAAGGAGGCAACAAACTACGACTTCAGAATGCCCAGGACTTCTTCCTCACGCATGATCAGGAACTCTTCACCATCGATCTTGATCTCGGTGCCGGAGTACTTTCCAAACAGAATGCGGTCCTTCGCCTTCACGTCCAGCGGGAAAACCTTGCCTTCGTCGTTCGACTTGCCCTTACCGACGGCGATGACTTCACCTTCCTGCGGCTTTTCCTTGGCCGAGTCGGGGATAATGATGCCGCCACGGATGGTTTCGCCCTCTTCCACACGACGGACCAAAATCCGATCATGCAGCGGGGTGAAGGTGGTTGCTACGGTAGCTGTTGCCATTTCGTTGCTTCTCCTTAGCGCAGCGAGATTTCACACTCGCGGTTGTTGGTGAATTACTGGTACTGTTCAAGGGGACGAAGGCGACTGCCCAATCGTTCATCAACACGCGATTAGCAGTATCGCCTCTCGATTGCTAATGTAGGCTTTCCCGCAGAAACTTGTCAAGGGCGATCGGAAAGATGTGAGCGAAACCCACTCACATAGCGTGTAAGGACAGTCAATTCAGCATCTTAACGCCGCCCTATAATCAGTTTCAAAGACCCCTCAAGCTCACGAAGCATGCGCAGATGTCCATGTTTGGCATCCCAGGCTCCGCCCCCTAAATCCCGGCTCAGCTCGGCTTCGAGCTTCGGTCCAACCGAAGTATCCACAAAGCTCCACGCCGAATTGGCCAATCGTGCGCCTGGGTCGAGCAAGCATTCCGGCCGCCCAAAATAAGCCTCGCTAAATCCATCCGTGCAATTCAGAGGGATGGGCACGGTTATCACTTCGACCTTCCCGCCCAACATCGCAGCAATCTTCTCTATAGGCGGATAACGCCGCGCTTCGACCGCAATCACCTCCGGAGCATACTCATTGAGCCAGAAGCGATCCAGCTCATCCGGAGCGCAGGTGAGAACCAACACCGGCCCCCGCGTCACCCGCCGCATTTCGCGCAAACCAGCTCCCAAATCCGGCCATTGATGCACGGTAAAGGTCGCCATGCTCGCATCGAACTTCCCATCGCCAAACGGCAATCGCTGCGCAACTGCATCGATCGCGGCTGGCAGATGGCCAGGCCGCAGCGCCCGCATCGATTCCGAAGGCTCAACCGCCGTGACGCAACGATCAGTCGGCTCATAGGAACCAGCGCCAGCGCCAACATTGAGCACCGTCTCAGCATCGCCCAGCGCATCGAGGATAAATCGCGCGATACCAGGGTCCGGCTGCCGATAGCGCGTGTAGCCACTTCCAATGACGCCGTAATTCGCGTCCCCGGCGCTCCCATCTCCATGCCTGAAACTCAACTGGCCATCCCTCGGTACTAGCGTACTATTCTTCAGATGTGGTGCGATGGCGAGGCGTCATCACGCCAGTTTGGACGGGACATGAATAAGAGAGAATTCTTGAAGACCTCCGGCGCATTCCTCACCAGCACCCTCATCTCCGGCTTCGCCTCCAGCGAAACAACCGGCCCCCGCACCAACTGGGCGGGAAACCTCACCTATCACACCGACAACCTGCTGACCCCCAAGACCGTCGCCGAAGTGCAGCAGATGGTGAAGACCACCCCCAAGCTCCGCGCCCTCGGTAGCCGGCACTGCTTCAACAGCATTGCCGACTCGACCGCCTGTCAGATATCGCTCACCGCGCTCGACTCCATGGTCATCGACGCGGACGCCCCGGCCCATGCCAAAACCGTCACCGTCGGCGCTGGCGTCCGCTACGGCATCCTCGCGCCGTACATCGACAAGCAGGGGTACGCCTTGCACAACCTCGCCTCGCTGCCCCACATCACCGCCGTCGGAGCCTGCGCCACCGCGACCCACGGCTCGGGAATCAAGAACGGCAATCTCTCGACCGCCGTCTCTGGTATGGAGATCGTCACCCCGGACGGCCAGATCATCCATCTCACCCGCGCCAAAGACGGTGAGCTCTTCAAAGAAGCGGTCGTTCATCTCGGCTCGTTAGGCGTCGTCACCAAAATCACCCTCGACATAGAGCCCACCTTCGAGATGCGGCAGGTGGTTTACGAAAACCTGTCCATGGACCAGCTCAAACACAACCTCGATACCATCATGGGCAGCGGCTACAGTGTCAGTCTCTTCACCGACTGGCAAAACCACCGCATCAGCCAGGTCTGGATCAAGAGCAAAGTCGATCCCAAGGTTCAGTTTCAAATGGTGCCGGAGTTTTACGGAGCGACCGTCCAGAAGCAGAAACTTCACCCCCTGCCCGGCCATGACGCCACTCCTTGCACCGATCAGATGGGCATCCCCGGCCCCTGGTACGAGCGCCTGCCCCACTTCCGCATGAACTTCACCCCCTCCAGCGGCGCTGAGATCCAGACCGAATACTTCGTCCCCCGCTCGCGAGGCTACGAAGCCATCCTCGCCGTCGAGCAGCTCAAAGACAAGATCACTCCCCACCTCTTCATCACCGAGCTCCGCTGCGTCGCGGCAGACGATCTGCTCATGAGCCCCGCCTGGCATCAGGACTCGATGACCATCCACTTCACCTGGAAGCCTGAATCCGAAGAGATTCACAAGGTGCTCCCGCTCATCGAAGAGAAGCTCGCGCCCTTCAACGCCAAGCCGCACTGGGGCAAAGTCTTCACCATGCCGCCGGCGCGCCTCGCCGAGGTATACCCAAACATGCCCAAGTTCCGCGAACTGGTGACGCAACGCGACCCCCAAGGCAAATTCCGCAATCAGTTCATCGACAGCAACATCTTCGGCGCTTAAGCAACTCCACCTCGTTAGCTTTTCGGAATAAAGAAAGCCCAGCCAAACCCGGTGTCAGGAAGTTCGGCTGGGCCCTCGATTGTTATCCGTTTCAAGCTATTCGCTAACAAACACCGCCGTAGTCAAAGCCGGCACCGTCGCCGTCCCCGTCTGAGAATTAAACGTCGACTCCCGCGTAATCGGATCAGCCGACACCGCCTGCACCGGATGCAGATGCAGCGCCATCCCCTGCAGCACGCTGTTGGTGAAACTCACCGAAACATTCGTCGCATTAAAGACAACAACGATGTGTTTGTATACGCCAAAGTTTCCACCGTTCTCATCCAGCTTCATCACGATCACGCCAGGAATCTGGCTCTGTCCGGTATTCAGGAAGGTCAGGTCTTGCTGGATCGTCGGCTCATCCGGCAGCCGGAAAAGCTCCGAGCTGTAGCGTATCTTCAGCAACTCCTTGAAAGCAGCCTCGCTATACGCAATGTTCGCCGGCAGCGGAGTGTAAGCCGAATTACTCAGCAGCGGAGTCATGATCGGCCACTGTCCCTCATTCTGGCTCGCAATCGGCAGCCCAATGCCCCAGTTCGCCGTCTCGCCACTCCAGTCGATCTTGTTGAACCAATCTCCGGAGTTGTAGCTGTTCTGATCCATGTCTTTCGACCGCAGCAGATCGTCGCCGCCCTGGAAGAACGGAATCCCCTCGCCCAGCGTCACTAAGCCCATCGCAACAATCTGCCGCCGCGCGCGCGTAGCAATGTTGTCGTTGTAACTCGACTTCAACTGCACCTGGTCGAAGAGGTCCTGATTGTCATGCACCGAGGCATAGTTCACCGCCTCGATCGGCGTCTTCGTGTAACCGGTCGGCTGCCCGTTGTAGTTCACCTCGGCCCCGGTGACTGTCGTCCCCGCGCTGTTAACAAACGTGTAGTCGCGCAAGTTCCCCGTCAGTCCAACATCGATCCAGTCGGAGTATTGCAGCAACTGCGCCTGCTGCTCCGGCGGCGTCATGCTGCCACTCGTATATGCGCTCGGATCGCTAAACAGCCCAGTGGCAAATCCCTGCACCCGCTCATCAGTGAACGGACTGCCCCCATGAATGCCATCGCGAATCCTGTCATTGAACGTGCCAATGCCAAAGCCATAGAGATTCACCTGCGAAGCATTTGGCCCAATCTGGTTGTTTTCGGTATCGCCGAAGTTGAAGCCTTCCCCATAGAGATAGATCTTCGATCCATCCACCCCATCCTTCTCCCGAGTCAGCGCCCGCAGAGCCGCCTGAATATCCTGCATGTTGTAAGTGAACATGAAGCTCATGATGTCGAAGCGGAAGCCATCGATCTTGTAGTCCCGCGCGTTGAGCACAAGCGTATCGATGACAAGCTTTTCCATCATGCGGTGTTCCGGCGCCGTGTCCGGACAACAAGAGCCGTTCTCCAGACTCCCGTTCGCATCCAGCCGGTGATAATAGCCCGGCACCACTTCATCCAGATTCGAATTCGGCCCTTCGCCACTCGCATTGGTGTGGTTAAAGACCACATCTTGAACGACCCTCAGCCCCGCATGATGCAAGCCCTCGACCATGGTGCGATATTCGCGCACCCGGTTGTCAAGATTAATGGCATAGCTCCCCTCCGGCGTCATGTAGTGTACAGGATCATAGCCCCAGTTATAAGCCGGATTAGATTGACTCGCCGTCACCGCCGCCTGCTGCTGCGTGCCGTCTGCCGGATACCCTCCCAGCCCAGTCGGAATAATCCACGTGCTCTTATCCTCGTTCACACTCGCAAAGTGGAAGGAGGGCAAAATATGCACCGCCTTCAGGCCCGCATCAGCTAGCGACCGAAGATGCTTCATACCATTTGAATTTTCATCCGCAAAAGCCTCATACATCCCCTGGTGCTCGATCGGCACCGTCGGATCGTCGATGCTGAAGTCCCGAATATGCAGCTCATAAAGGCTCAAATCGCTAAAACTCTGCAACGGAGGCGAGAAGCTCCAATCCCATCCAAGCGGCTTCGTTTCCTCAGAGTCCAAGTCCGTGATCCGGCTCTTGGTCCCGTTCAGCGCGATATCGATCGAGTAGGGATCGCTGGTCACATTCGTATCGACCGCCGCATCCGCAGGCACCCACACCTTCACGCTGTAGAGGTAATACTTCCCCTTCCAATCCGGCGTACCCCGAGCGACCCAAACGCCGTTGTGGTCATGCATCGCCAGCACTTTGGCGGGAGTCGTGTCCTCTTCATGATCGAAAATCTGCAGCGAAACACTCTGCGCCGTCGGCGCCCAGACCTTGATCTTCACATCGCAGTCTTCATCATCCTGCCAGTCAAACCAGCCGCGCTCGTCCTGACGGCGGAAGACCACGCCCAGCTTGCCTGGATAGTAGTAAACGTCATCCAGCACTCCGCCGATCTGCAGCCCCGTCGCATATTGGATCTGTCCATTCGACCCAATCGCCGAGAAGGCCAGCTGCCCACGCAATGCGCTCTGCACAGCCGGCAACAGCGTATTCTGTGGTAGCTGCAACACCGTGTAACCGGCAAGCTGCGGATACCGCACCAGCTCATCCGCAGTCAGCACTCCGCCTACCGTTAATGGAATGTTCGTGCCTCCCGTAATGCCAGTCGTCGTCACCGACAGTCCACCCGTCAGGCTCGACGAAAGCGCATAAGTATCGCCGCTCTGCGCAAACTGCGGCTGAATCGCGACCCGGCTGCGGTCCATCCAGTACGCCTGTTGCACATTGAGCAGGCTATCCAAAATCTCGGTCGGCGTCGGCACCGTCGTGTAGACATTTGCGTTGCCTGAGATCGCCCACGCCTGGGTGTTCGTGGCCACATTCAGATACATATTCGGCCCCGGATCCTTCACCCCCGTCGAGGTGTTGTGAAGAATGAATCCCAGGTTCTGCGCATTCGGAATCAGGCTGATGTCGAAATAAACCCCATAGGAGTCGGTATTGGTCACAAACGTCAACCCATCGTTATAGTCACCCGTATACTCCGCCGTATCCTCAAAGGCGTAAGCCGACCAGTTCGCGTAGTTGCCGTCGGGCCGGTAGTAGTGGATGCGCGCATAACCCGGCAGCAGCGCCGTCGGATTGCTCAGATTAATCGCAGTCTTATACAGCTTTCCGATTCCGGTATAAGCCCAATACTCATTGCCTTCTGTCGCCGGATCGACAAACTCGTTCGGCCCTGGGTCCTTCACATCTCCACCCGGCGCGCTCGGATCATGGATGATCAATCCGACATTCTGAGCATTCGCGATCACGCCCACGTCGAAATAAGCCCCATAGCTGTCATAGTTCGTCGGCGGCACAAGCCCGCTGTTGTAATCTCCCCCATACTCCGTCGTGTCATAGTAGGCATAGATCGTCCAGCCGCCATAGTTTCCGTCGGTCCGGTGATAGTGCACTCGAACATATCCCGGCAATATCGCGGTCGGATTGCCGACATTGATCGCGGTGTTGTAAAACTTCGCGATTCCCGCGTAAGCCCAATACTCATTGCCCTGTGTCGCCGGATCGACAAACAAATTGTTCGGCGTGTCCTTTTCGCCCGAAGTCAGGTTGTGCAGGATAAGTCCAACCTCCTGCGCCCCGGTCGTCACGCCTACGTCGAAATATGCGCCATAACTGTCAGTCCCCGTCACCGCCACCGGGCCACCTCCATAGTTGCCGGTGTCTTCCGTCGTGTTATCGAAGGCGTAGACCGTCCATCCGCTGTAGTTTCCATCCGGCCGGAAGTAGTGAATCCGAATATCGCCCGAAGGAATCGCGGGGTCCGCGGCTAGCGCCGTATCAATTGGAAGGATTGCGAGCATGAACGCAAGCAACGCGAACGCAACTCCGCTCCAGCGCTGCGCAGTGAGGTTCCTGGATTTCATGATGGGCTCTCCAAAAAAAGAGGGTGAAGCTTTCGTTGAGCGTCGATCTTCCTATCGATTGGGCGCGTCGCGCTGAACTGATTCTGGGATCTTTCGTACAGCGCCCGGCCACCTTATTTCCACCAAGCAACAGATGTCAAGTGACCGGAGTCGAAAGCAGCATAGGCCGCGTGCCCAAAGCAATTGCAGGGGGATATACGATACAGGGGATGATCGAATACCTGGGTTCGTTCGCGGTTCTCGTCGCAGGTGTCGTGCTCTTCTTCGCGGTTGGCCGGGGGCGTTACAACCAGTTCGGCGGCCTGCAAATCGCCCTTCGAGTCCTGGCCTCACTGCCCCTGTTGATCTCAGCGGTCGCAATGCACTTTATGCGCACCAACGAAGCCACGGCGATGCTCCCGCCGATCTTTTCCAACCCCGCCATCCTGGTGATTGGAACCGGAGTCCTCGAAATCCTCGGCGCCATCGGCCTCTTCGTGCCAAAGACGAGGCGCAGCGCCGCCCTGTGGATCGCCATCATGATGATCCTGATCTTTCCCGTGAACGTCTTCGTCGCAGGCCAAACCTTCGCCGGGCTACCAATGCCCAGCGTACCCGTCCGGCTCACAATGCAGGTGATTTATGTCTGGATGGTATTGCTCGCGGGGTATGGCCTTCCGCGCGCAGGTAGCCGACCAACGAAGTAGTAGAACCTACTCCTCCCGCAAAACCTGAAGCGGCTTCTGCCCCAATATCCGCGCACTCGCCACCCATCCGGTGGCCGTCGCCAATATCGCGCTCGAAACCAAAGCCACCAGCCCCGCCAGCCAATCCAAATGAAACGGCACATCCAGCCGATGCAGCAGCGCCTTCGTCAGCAAGTTCGCAAAGATCACTCCCACAACGCCGGACAGCAGCCCCAGAAAAATAAACTCCACGCTGAAAACCGTCGCAATCCGCCCCCGCGTTGCGCCGATCGTCTTCAGCACCACCACCTCGCGAATCCGCCGATACCGCGTACTCGCCACGCTCGACGCAAGAATTACAATCCCCGACAGCATCGAGAACCCCGCCAGAAATCGCACCACCTGCGTAATTTGCCCGACGAAGCCCTGGATCGTATCCAACACATCCGCAATGTTGATCACCGTAACCGTCGGATACGCCGCAAACAGCGCCCGCTGCATCGCCGCAATCTGAGGCCCGTCCACATGCGCCGCGCCATACCAAATCACCGGCTTGCCCTCGAGCGACTTCTTGGGCAGGATGAACTCGCTTCGCCCATACACATGCTCGCCATCGTTTTTATAGATCGCCGCGACTGTGGTCTTGATCAACTGATCGTCCGACTCGAAGTTGACCTCCGAGCCGAGATGAAGGTGCAGCCTATCCGCCACATGGTCGACAACCGCAAGGCCTGATGAATCATTGGCCGTCCACCAATGGCCGGAGACCATCTTCGCGCCCGCAGGCAAGGCATCCGACCAGGTAAGCGAAACTGACTGCAACAATCGCTTCGGATAATTGTTGACCTTCAACTTCTCCGCCGGAACGCTATCGATCGACTCGATCCGCCCCGCAACCACCGGCAGCGCTTCCATCTTGCCCCGCGCTCCCGGCTGTTTATCCAGCAGGTCGCGGACGCCTTGCAGCTCCGAAGTCGCCACATCAATTAAGAAGATATTGGGCGTGTCCGGCCTCGCACCCTCTTTCATCTCCTGAAGCACAGAGCTCTGCATCAGAAAGACGACCAGGATCAGCATTACGCCCGTGCCCAACGCCGCAAGCACCGCCGAAGACTGATTCCCGGGCCGATACAAATTCGCCAGCGCATGACGCACCGCCGACGGTAGGTGCAACCGCGTCTTTGCAAGAAAAGCTTTGAGTCCGCGCAGCGTCAGCGCTGAAACCCCCAGAGTGAAGACCAACAGAGCGCACAACGCGGCGCCGAACCACGCGCCAACTTGCATAGAGTCAGTTAATGCGGCAGCAATCCCGCCCAACCCAAGAACAATCAATAGCGAAGCAATCCACTGCACCTTGCTCTCGCGCATCTTCTCCCAAAAAGAGGTCGGCCCTTCGCTGTCGCCGCCGTCGACCGCACGCCGCAGCACCAAGTTCGGACGAATCTTTCTCACATCGAGCAACGGCGGTAAGCAGAACAGCAGCGTCGTCAGAATCCCCGTGCCCAATCCAGCAAAGACCGATCGCCACGGTAAAACCAAATGTGCGTGGACCGGCAACAGCCTGCCCAACACCAACGGAAAGATCCATTCGACACCCGCACCCAGCGCCACGCCCAGCAACCCACCAGCCAGCCCCAGAAACAACGTCTGCAAAAGATAAATCCGCAGAATATCGGAAGACCGCGCCCCAATCGATTTCATAATCGCCAGAATGTCGATCCGCTGCTGCAAATGCGCCCGCATCGCCATCGCCACACCGACAGCGCCGAGCACCATCGCCACTAAACAGATCAGGCTCAGCATCCCCGTCGCGCGATCGAGCCCCTCAGTCAGCGCCGGGCTGGTCTCGCGAAAGTCCGTGATCTGTGCCTCGGGCAGAATCTTCTCCAATTGACCCCGAACATTCGCAATGTTCTTCCCCGGTGTCAGCTTGAATAGAAATCGCTCGCCAGAACGACTTCCCGGCTGCAACAACCCAGTCTTCTCCAGACCGTCGCGGGAAATCAGCACGCGCGGACCAAGGCCCATTGTCGAGCTCATCCGGTCAGGCTCGCGCATCACCACCGCGGCAATGCGAAATCGCTGATCGCCGATCTTCAGTTCATCGCCTATCTTCACCTTGAGTCGCACCAACAGATCGTCGCCAACCACCACCGTCGAATCACTCAACGCTGACTTCAAATCGGTCGTCTCGCCGCCCGACGCAGTTTGCATCTGCACCGAACCATAAAAGGGCCACTCCGCCGGATTCACAGCCTTCAGCGAGACGAGCAACGGCACCGGATCGCCAACAGCCGAAACCATCGAGACCATCTCGCTGATCCACGTCCGCTGGATACCTGATTTTTCCAGCGCATCCAGTTGCTTCGCCTCTTGCGCGGTCGGCTGCCGAAACATCCGCGCCGAAAGATCAGCTGCCATGATCGTCCGCGCCTCGGCAAGGATGGTCTTCTGGAACGACTCGCTAAATCCGCGCACGCCAATCAGCGCCGCCACGCCAATCGCCACCGAGAGAATCACGAAGGAGAATTTAGCCTTCGAGGCACGCAGCTCTCGCCACGCAATGGTCGCGGCCGTCTTGAAAGGCAAAGCGCGCGAAGGCTGCGGCGGCGCCATCAGCATTTCCAGGTTCCCTAGGGGGCGATCGACCGGTTTTCCGTTAGGGGGATGCGGCGAATTCATCGCACTTCCTCAAGAACCTCAGCAGACTTGAGTTCATCCGCAACGACCATCCCGTCCCGAATCACAATCGTCCGGTCGGCCATCGCCGCAAGCTGCTTGTCATGCGTCACAAGAACAAGCGTCGTCCCCGCATCACGATTGCGCGTCGTCAGCAAGTCCAGCACATGCTGCCCATTCACCGAATCCAGATTCCCCGTAGGCTCATCTGCCAGCACAATCGGAGGCTCCAAAACAAACGCGCGCGCCAGCGCCACTCGCTGTTGTTCTCCACCCGAGAGTTGTACCGGATAGTGATGCATCCGATCTCCCAGGCCCACTGACTCGAGCAGCGCCCGCGCTCGCGGCTTACCATCGCCCTCGCCATTCAGTTCATAAGGCAGCAGCACGTTCTCAAACGCTGTCAAAGTAGGAATCAGTTGATACGACTGAAAGACAAAGCCGATCTTCCGTCCGCGAACCTGCGCCAGCGGGTCTTCCGCCATATGGCTGATCGCTATGCCATCGAGCAGCACCTCGCCCTCGCTCGGGGAGTCTAGCCCCGCCAGCAGCCCCAGCAACGTGCTCTTGCCGCTACCCGAGGCGCCCATGATCGCGGCAAACTGCCCTGCCGGAATCATCAGGTCTATCCCCTTCAGAATGTCGACCGTCCGGCTACCATTGCGAATCGACTTCTTCAATCCTCGAACTTGAATCATCTTTCCTCATCTACCCGTCTTCCTACACCAATGCTTTGCTACAGTGAGCTTGTGACCCGACGCCGCCTTTTGCTCTTGCCAGTCCTCGCCCTCATACTCGCCGGATGCCAATCCAGCAAACCAGCCGCGCCTCCCGAAACACCCGACTCCGGCAACGCTTCAGCCGCGCCTGCAGCTCCCTCACCAGCCGCTCCTCAAGTCGACCCCAACGACACCCGTCCCGTCATCGTCGCCTTCGGAGACTCGCTCACCGCCGGCCTCGGCACTTCTCCCGGCGAAAGCTACCCCGACTATCTCCAGCGTGACCTCGATCACGCCGGCTACCACTACAGGGTCGCGAACCTCGGCGTCAGCGGCAATACAACTAAAGACGGCGTAGACCGCCTGAAAGACGTTCTCGCCCTCAAACCAGCGGTCGTCATCGTCGCCTTCGGCGGAAACGACGGCCTCCGCGGCCTGCCCATCGACGCCACCCGTAAAAACCTCGATCAGATTGTCTTGACACTTACCGCATCAGGAACCAAAGTCGTTCTCGGAGGCATCACGCTCCCACCCAACTACGGCCCCGATTACATCAAGCAGTTCAATGAAACTTACGCGCTGCTGGCGAAGAAGTTCCACGCCCCGCTACTGCCGTTTCTTCTCATCAAAGTCTACGGCACGCCCGGAAGCATGCAGGCCGACGGCATCCACGCCACGGCGCAAGGAAACCAGCAAGTCGCACAGAATCTGATGCCCCTCGTAACCCCACTGCTCAAGAAATAGCAATCGTCCGCGATCCACAATACCGGGTGCCCAGGTTCGCGAAGCTAACCTCGGTTTCTTCACCCAATCACCACCGTAGGCTGGAACAAAGTCCCAGCAATCCGTTTAGCAATCGCAATCAAGTCCCGCTGACTTTCAAACACCTTCACCAGCGGAGCCGAAGTCAACTCCGGAAGATTCACCGGCATCCCATTCCGCAGTTTTCCCGCCGTCACTTCATCGGCTGTCACTGAAGGCAGCTCCGGCAGCAGCAATCGCGGATGAGGCAGCCGCAACTCCAAATTTCCATCCCTCGCCAGTTCGGCAAGTTCCTCGAGAGTCACCGCGTCTGCAATCGCAAATGGGCCAGCACTCGTCCGTCGGAGACTCGTCAAATGCGCCCCACAACCAAGCACCTGACCAAGATCATGAGCAACCGAGCGAACATACCCACCCGCCGAAACCCGAATCGAAAACTTAGCCAGATCCCCCGAGCAATTCTCAATCACGAACTCATGAATCGTGATCTTCGCCGCCTTCAGCGCAACCGCCTTCCCCGCGCGCGCCAGCTTATGCGAAGGCACGCCACCCACCTTCTTCGCCGAAAACACCGGCGGAGTCTGCTCCATCTCGCCTGAAAAACCCGCCGCCGCCTTCCGCACTTCCTCAAGCGTCAGCCCAGCCGGAACCGCTTCGCTCGTCGCGACACCCTCGGCATCGTAGGTATCGGTCGAAAAACCAAACCGAATCGTCCCGGTATAAGACTTCTCCATCGAGCCAAAGAACTGTGCCAGCCGCGTATATTTCCCCAGCAACAACGGAAGCACTCCAGTTGCCATCGGGTCCAGCGTGCCAAGATGCCCGGTCGAAGATTCCCCGGTAGTCCGCCGCACCCGGTTCACGACATCATGCGACGTCATGCCGGCGGGCTTATCGAGGATAAGAAGTCCATTCACTCTCTAACTATAGGCGGCGATGTGACCCAATTCCCAATTCGGGAGAGCGCTCCCACATTACCCACCACGTAAGACTGAACCGGCTGTTTTGGAGCCGCTGGATAACTAGGGTTGGAGACGCGCTCTCAGTGGCTCGGGAATGAGCTGGTTTGGGTTGTAGCAGGACAAATACCGGAGTTGCCCAAACAGCAACAACGGCCCTGCTATCGACAGGGCCGTCATTCCAACTGAGAGGAGATAATGATGCTTACTGCTAAGGTGAACGTCAGACTTGCTATCCAGCTGCCTTTACACTGGATAGCCGCGCGCTACTTGCCTTCATATTCCGAAGGTAAGTAGATTAACCAACCCCGGTCGCGAGCAAACGACCGGGACTAACCTAAGTATATTCCCAATATCGTCATCGCTCATCCAAAATTCAGCCGAACCTCAAAAAGAACCACGCCCCGGTTCACGAACCAGCGACAAAAACTCCGTCCGCGTACTCTGCTTGCTAAACACACCCCGCATAGCCGAGGTCACCGTCGAAGAGTTCTGCTTTTCCACCCCGCGCATCATCATGCACAGGTGCCGCGCCTCGATCACCACGCCCACCCCTTGAGGAGCAATCGCCTCCTGAATAGCGTCGGCAATCTGCTTCGTCATGCGCTCCTGCACCTGTAAGCGGCGCGCGAAAACCTCGACCAGCCGGGCGATCTTGCTCAACCCAATCACCTTCCCATTGGGGATGTAAGCGACATGCACCCGCCCGAAGAACGGCAGCATATGGTGTTCGCAGAGCGAGAACATCTCGATGTCTTTCACGATCACCATTTCGTCGTAATCGACGTCAAACATCGCGCCTTGCAGAATCGAGGTTGGATCCTGCTCGTAGCCCTGGGTGAGGAACTCCATCGCCTTTTCGATCCGCTCCGGCGTCTTCACCAGACCGTCGCGGTTGGGATCTTCATGAAAGCGCGTCAGGAGCTCTGCATAGATCTCCTGCGTGCTGTACTGCGCGATGCCTTCCTTCGGTGCCCGTCTTGCAATCCCGTTCTTATGAACTAAAGCGGGTTGTGCCATCTCTTCCCTCAATTCCCCGAATACTCAAACGAGTTGTTATTCGTCTCTTCTACTCGCACTCTCACCAGATCGACCGCACCCAACTCGCCCGCAGCGAAAGCCGGATGCAAGCTCTTATGAATCTCGATACAAAGATTCTCAGTCGTCGGCACCACTTCTCGAAAGCTCGCGTCCAGGTTCAAATTCGTGTGGTCGAAGCGCGAAACGATCTTCTTCGACACCACCTCATCCAGCTTCACCATGTCGCAAACCATCCCGGTCTGCCGATCGACCTGCCCGCCGGCCGTCACTTCAACAATGTAGTTGTGCCCGTGGCCATGCGGATTATTGCACTTGCCATAAGTCTCCCGGTTCGTGGCTTCCGAATACGCCTCACTATGCAGCCGGTGCGAGGCGCTGAACTTGTATCGGCGCGAAAAATAAGCCCTCATGTCTCACCCAGATAGTCGGCAAACAAGTCCGGCATCTCATAAACCCGCACCCTATGCAGCTTCGCTCCGGCGATCTTGCCCTCAAGCCGCTTCCAGATCGCAATCGCTATATTTTCCGTCGTCGGAATCGCGTCCTTAAACTCCGCAACCTCCAGATTCAGATGCCGGTGGTCATAGACATGAACTACTTCGCGCTCCATGATGTCCTTCAGCGCCTTCAGGTCCACCACAAATCCCGAAACCGGATCAAGCTCGCCCTCAACCGTCACTTCGAGTGTGTAGTTGTGCCCATGCCCATTGCGATTCGAGCATTTGCCAAACACACGCTCGTTCTCCTGCTGGCTCCAGGAATCATTCCAGTAGTAATGGGCTGCGGAAAATTCAGCCTTGCGCGTCAGCAAAATCATGACTTTATCTATCTGCTATGAGATGTCGCAGCTCCCCGAATCGTTTCACCGAAGTCAGCTCGCGTAACTTCTCCCCTTCCAGACTACCCGCTTTCTTAGCGTGTGATGAAACCAGCTTCGCACCAACAGCCAACAAAACAGCGGCAATCCGAAGATCGCCAATGCGCAATCCCGGAAGGGAAAGTTCGATCGCGCAACCCGCCGGTAGAATCGCCACAGCGTCCGCGCCCACAGCGCCATCAGTGCCCACCACAACATCACGGGCTGATAAAACGCGAAGAAGACGACCGGCAAGCCGATCAGCAATACCAAATCGATAACCCGCCAAGCCGCCAGAGCCAGCGCATTCCCAAACAGCAGCGCCAGGTTCTTCGTCCATCCCTCGTACATCTGGCCAAAGCTGCGATACATCCGCGTGCTCAGCGCATCGGGCGCATAGCGGAAACGCAGCCCAACCTTGCGCCGCTTGATGCGCCGCGCCAACGCAACATCTTCCAACACCGACTCCGCGACCGCCGCATGGCCGCCCGCAGCGAAGTAGGCCTCGCGCCTCACCAGGATGAACTGCCCATTCGCCGCAGCCAGCGTCGACTCCGGATTCGAAACCTTCTCCGGCGGATACGCCAGCGCCAGCTCGCAAAAAACCAGCGGCATCAATGCCCGCTGCCAAAACCCAGTAACAATCTGCCGCGGCGAATACGACAACATCGCAACCTTCGCCTTGTCCGCCTCATGCATCGCACGAATCAGATCGCCCGGCTCATGCACCGTGTCCGCATCGGTAAACAGCAGCCACTCGCCCTTCGCCTGCTGCGCACCCGTCCAGACCGCATTCGCCTTGCCCGTCCAGTCCTTAGGCAGCGGACGCGCATCAATCACCGTGACGCCTTCAACCGCTTGCGCAATCGCCTTCGTCCGGTCAGTCGAACCATCGTCAAGCAGCAAAATCTCCCAATCGGCGTCCAGCGCAAATACCGCATCTGATTGACTCGCCAGCGACCGCAAGCAATCGCCAACACAGTCTTCTTCATTCCGCGCCGGAACAATCACCGACAACCGCATCGAAGCAGCTTCGGAAGGCTCGTGAAGATCACTGTCAGGAATCAATGAAGGCACCAGCATTATTATAAGAAGGTGTTCACCCGAAAGATGCTCATCGGTCTCGCCGCAGCCATCCTCCTATTCACAGGATGCGACCGCGGCGACCATCCCGGACAGATCGGCACAACCGCGCCCAGCTTCACCATCACCGATTCCTACCGCACCGTCCGCCTTGCCGACTATAAGGGTAAAGTTGTGATTCTGAACTTCTGGGCCTCCTGGTGCGCGCCCTGTCTCGAAGAATTCCCTTCACTCATTCAATTGCAGCGCGACATGCCCCAGGTGGTTGTCCTCGCTGTCAGCTTTCACGACGACGAAGACTCCTACAAAACCTACATCGCCGACAATCACATCGACCTGCTCACCGTCTTCGACAAAACCGAGAAGAGCAACCTCGCCTACGGAACCACCCGCCCCCCCGAAACCTACATCATCGACAAAAACGGAGTCATCCGCCGCAAGTTCATCGGCCCGGCAGACTGGACTTCGCCCGAGATCATTACCTACCTGAATAAGCTCCAGAACTCCTAGTCCACCATCCGAATCTCATCCCCAACCGCGATCATCCCCTCAACCACTACGCCCGCCGAAATCCCCGCTCGCAATTCATGTTCCAGCGCCACCTTCTTCATGATCTCCTTGTTCGGCTCCGAAGTATCCGGATCGAGCGTAATCAGCTTGCAGCGCTTCGTTCGCTTCAGTATCTCCACTACCGCAACTTCCCCTATGCCAAGCTTTCGCCCCACCCACGCGTCCTCTGCAAATCCGCCACCAGGCGCCAGGTCGACATAGACGTTCGCGCGAAAAAGCCGCTTATCCAGCTCCACTCCAACTTCCCCGCTTAGCTGTCTTACCGTCTGTAAGGAAAACAACGAAAGCGGACGCGTGTCCACCACCGGATTATCCGACTGCACCACCATCACCTCGTGCCGCTTCTGCTGCCACTCGTGAAGTCCCTCGCGCAACAGTTGAATCAACCTGGGATCATCCGCCGCCAGCCGCTCGCCTGACGGAGTCTCAACCTCAATCGCCCCGTCTTCGAGCGAAAGCTCCCCCTCCGGGCGAACCATCTTTTCCGGATGAAGATATCGCACTCGATGCAGCAGCATATGGTGCTGCTCGCGCGCAGTGAAATATGGAAAGTCTTTCCGCGCACCGGTGCTCAGGAAGGCATAACGGCGGTCGCCATAAACGCCTTGGGCTGTCAGGAAGGCCTCGCGCAGCTCCTCACCGCGCATGCTCTTGACCGGATACCGCCAAAGGCTCTCAACTCGGCCAACCACATCGCCAACCACACCCATGTTGAGACTCTACCAACAGGCAGGAGCCACGCGGTAATTGACCAATCTGAAATGTAGATCTGCGCCGGCGGATCGCCGCGTTTCCTAGTCCCAAGTCCCTACGTCCCTAGTCCCTGTTACTTCACCACCGGCCGCCCAGTCTGCATTGACTCGGGCATCGCCTGCACTTTGCTGTGCTTCACGCTGTAGAGGAAGTAAATCACCATCCCGATCGCCAGCCAGATGATCAGCCGCGCCCAGTTAACCCAGCCCAGCTTGTACATCATGTAGCCGTTAAACAGAATGCCCAGAATCGGCACGATCGGCAGCAGCCCCCCCAGATAAATCCCCGGAGTCTTAAACGGTCGCGGCTGCAGCGGGTTCGTCCGCCGGAGAATAATAACGGCGATACAGACCATCACAAACGCCAGCAGCGTGCCGATATTCACCATCTTGCCGATATCGTCGATGGGCGTAATTGCACCGACGATTGCCGCCAGTAATCCGGCCAGGATCGTGCTCTTCCACGGGGTATGAAACTTTGGATGCACCGAAGCAAAAAAGCTCTTCGGCAACAACCCGTCATTGGCCATCGCATAGAGCACCCGCGACTGGCCCAGCAACATCACCAGCATCACGCTGGTCAGCCCGGCAAGTCCGCCCACAGTAATGATGTTCGAGGCCCAGTTCAAATTCCTATCCAGGAAGGCGCGCGCCAGAGGCGCTTCAATGTTCACTTCCTGCCACGGCACCATCCCCGTCAGCACCGCCGCCACGCCGATATAGAGCAACGTGCAGATTGCCAGTGAGAGGATGATTCCAATCGGCAAATCGCGTTGTGGGTTCTTCGCCTCTTGCGCCGTCGTTGAGACCGCATCGAAACCGATATACGAGAAGAAAATATACCCCGCCGCCAACCCTATACCTGAGAACCCGTGCGGTGCATACGTCGTCCAGTCCGTTCCCCAGTTCGCGTGGTTCACATAGTGCGAGCCCAGCGCCAGCACAAACAACACCACAGAGACCTTCACCACCACTATCCCGGCGTTAAACCTCGCGCTCTCCTTAATACCGATCACCAGGATCGTCGTAATCACCATAGCGATGATGAAGGCAGGCAGGTTAAATCCAATCGCGACCCCAAAGATATGGGGAGCATTCAGCAACGCCGCAGCCTGCGCCAGCAGATCAGGCGTTGGTGCGGCCTTCAACGCATCGAGCTTCAACAGAAACGCCTGCGTACCTGGGAGGATTCCAGGATTCGCAGCGACAACCATCTGCCTGGCCACGAAGTCGGTCGCCATCTTCAAGCCCGTCCAGTGGTCATAGGCCATCCACAGCGGCAGCTTCAACCCAAACATCCGCAGGAATTCAATGAAATAGTTCGACCAGCCCGACGAAACCGTGCTCGCGCCCATCGCATACTCGAGCGTCAGGTCCCAGCCGATGATCCACGCAAACAGCTCGCCCAGCGTCGCATATGCATAGGTATAGGCGCTGCCGGCAAGGGGAATCATCGCCGCAAACTCCGCATAGCAGAGCCCCGCAAAAGCACAGCCCAGACCCGAGAAAACAAACGAGAGCATCAGCGCCGGCCCGGCATAATGCGCGCCCAAACCCGACAACACAAAAATGCCGGCGCCGATCACCGCTCCCACTCCAAGCGCGGTCAACGAAAATGGCCCCAGCACCCGCTCGAGCGAATGTTCGCCTTGTTGTTTGGCTTCCGAAATCAGCGCGCTGAGCGGCTTCTTAGCCAGCAGATTGGACATCGATCGACATTCTCCGTCGCATGGGGATAAGAACTTCCAAGCCTATACCGATTTCGCTTGCCTCCGCGAAGAAGCCGACCACAGAAAATAGACCGGCACGCCGAGGAATACTATCGCCAGTCCAGGCCACGTGTATTGAGGCTTGTAGCGCAATAATACGATACAAATCCAGATCGTCATCAGGATATAGATCGCCGGCAGCACCGGATACCCGAACGCCTTGTAAGGCCGCTCCGCATGCGGTTGCTTCGCCCGTAGAACAAACAGCCCGCCGATCGTCAGGATGTAAAACAGCAGCGCGGCAAACATCGTGAAATCCAGCAACTGCCCATAGCTGCCCGAGAGGCACAGCGCGCAAGACCAGATCGACTGCACAATCAGCGAAGCCACCGGAGTCCGATATTTCGGATGCAGCTTACCCGCAGCCTTGAAGAACAACCCGTCGTGGCTCATCGCGTAATAAACTCGCGCCCCGGCGAGGATCATCCCATTGTTGCAGCCAAAGGTCGAGATCAGGATCGCCGCAGCCATCAGGTAAGCGCCGGCCGAGTGAAAGCTTTGTTGCAAGACCGCCGTAGCAACGCGGTCTTCGGTTGCATATTGAATGCCCCGCGCAACCAGCGTCGTTCCATTAGGATCGCCATGCAGCGGCAGCGCGCAGAGATAAACAAAGTTCGCCAGAATATAGAGCAGCAGCACCACGCCGGTGCCAATCGCCAGCGAAAGCGGAAGATTCCGGCTCGGGTTGCGCACCTCGCCTGCCGTAAAGGTCACATTGTTCCAGGCGTCTGCCGAAAACAGCGAACCTACCTGCACGATCGCGATCACCGTGAAGACGCCAACCAGCGCCGTTGGCCCACCCACACCAACCTCAACCGGATGCAGGATGCCAAAGGCGGCGTTATGCCAGAAAGCATGCCAGCCGGGCCCAAAGTTCGCCGCAACCGCCTGCGCATTCCGCCCCAGCAACAGCCCAAAACCAACCAGCCCCAGCAGCGCCGCGAGCTTGGCCGTGGTGAAGATGTTCTGCACAATCGCGCCCAGCTTCACGCCGAAGATATTCACCACCGTCAGCAAGACAATGATGAGCACCGCAACCAGGTTGGCGCTACTCACGCCGATCTCCATATTGCCCATCGCCATCGGGCCCATGTCTGAACGGCGGAACCGTCGCAATATGCCAAATCCAGGTCGTCGATGAAATCGAGGGAATAAAGGTGCCGAGATACTTGCCAAAGCCAACCGCAACCGCAGCGATCGTTCCCGTCTGGATCACCAGAAACAGCGTCCACCCATAGAGAAACCCCCACAGCGGCCCCAGCGCCTCGCGCAGATACACATATTGGCCACCGGCATGAGGCATCATCGCCGCCAGCTCGCCGTAGCTCAGCGCCGCGATGATCGTCATCACCGCCGTCACCAGCCAGGCGGCAATCATCAGCGCAGGCGAATCCACCAGCCGCGCAATGTCGGCCGAGACGATAAAGATCCCCGAACCCACCATCGACCCGATCACGATCGCGGTCGAGCTGAACAAGCCCAGGCCGCGCACCAACTGGTGCTCAGACGCAGCGCGTGATTTGTTCTCCAGGGAGTCGGCGGATTGCAGTCCGGATGGCGTAGACACTTGTAACTGGTTCTACCGTAATTTCGCGAAAAAGTCGCTGGCTATTTTTCCCGGCGTCTCTCCCGAGCCACCGTCGCGAAAACTCGGGGCAAAGATCGCTGAGATCACGGCCACTGAGTCCGCGCCAGCATCGAGCACCGCTTTGCAGTTTTCCAGCGTAATGCCACCGATCGCAACCAACGGCATTGTCGTCATCTTCCGCGCATGCCGCACTCCTTCGAGGCCAACTACCGGAGACGGATTCTCCTTCGTCGCCGTCGCAAAGACCGGCCCAATCGCCACATAATTCGCAGAGCTCAACTCCGCCGCAGCCAACTGTTCCGGATTATGCGTCGAGATGCCGATCATTCGCTCGTACCCGAGCAGTCCCCGCACCTCTTCGACAGGCATATCCGTCTGCCCAACATGAACCCCATCAAAACCCGCCTCAACCGCTAGCGCTGGATAATCATTCAGAATCAGCACACATTGCCCAACCGGAGCCGCCGCCCGCAACACCAGCGCATCCGCCAGAACCTCAGCCTCGCGACCGCTCTTGTTCCTGTACTGCAGCAAGGTCACGCCACCAGCCAAGAGATCGGCCGTCCACGTTCTCAGGCGTTCCTTACGTGTCGACCCTGGCGAAGGCAAAAACGCAGCGTCCAATATCGGATAAAGCAAAGAAAGCATATCCCTCGATTCAAGCACAACGGATTCGTTTGTTCCTGATCCTCACTACCCTATTTCCCTATTCCCTATTCCCTAGTCCCTAGTATCTTGTTCACATACCTTTGCCGCCGGAGAATCATCCCCGCATGTTTCGTCCCCTCAGAGCCTTTGTGCTCGCCTTGTGCTTCTTTCCCATCGCCCCCGCATTCGCCGCCACCCCGCTCCTCTTGCGCAACCCGTCGATTAGCCAGACCCAGGTCGCCTTCCTTTACGCGGGCGATATCTGGACCGCCCCCCGCGAAGGCGGCGAAGCGATCCGCCTGACCAGCGAGGGAACGATCGAAGATGGCCCCTTCTTCTCTCCCGACGGCAGCCGCATCGCCTACTCGGCAAGAATCGCAGGCGCCGAAGACGTCTACGTGATCGACGCCAACGGCGGCGTGCCCAAACGCCTCACCTGGAATCCCATGGGCAACAGCGCCGACGGCTGGACTCCCGACGGTAAAGATGTCCTTTTCGCCTCCGCGCGCACCAGCTACTCCGACTTCCCCAAGCTCTTCACCGTCCGCGCTGACGGCTCCGGAATCCCCGCCGTTCTCCCACTGCCCAGCGCCACCGAAGGCTCATATTCAGCCGACGGCAACTCGCTCGCCTACGTCCCCGTCGCTCAATGGGAGGCAGCGTGGAAGCGCTACCGCGGCGGCCAGACCACGCCCGTCTGGCTCATCGATCTCAAGACGCTCGACCTCGTCAAAGTCCCGCGCGAAAACTCCAACGACAAGAGCCCCGTTTGGGTCGGCGACACCGTTTACTTTCTCTCCGACCGTAACGGCCCCGTCACCCTCTTCTCCTACGACACCAAAACCAAAGCAGTCACGCAGCTCGTAGAAAACCACGGCTACGATCTGAAATCAGTCAGCGCCGGTCCCGGAGCGCTCGTCTACGAACAATTCGGATCACTTCACCTCTACGACCTCAGCTCTCACAAAGACAGCACCATCAACATCACCATCAACGGCGATCTGCCTGACCTGCGCCCGCACCTGGCCTCCATCGCCGCCAGCGAAATTCGCAACTCGGCTCTCTCCCCAACCGGAGCCCGCGCTGTCTTCGAGGCCCACGGCGACATCTTCACCGTCCCCGCCGAAAAGGGCGACACCCGCAACCTCACCAAAACCCCAGGCACCGCCGAACGCGATCCCGCCTGGTCGCCCGACGGCAAGTCTGTCGCCTACTTCAGCGACGCCTCCGGTGAATACCAGCTCTTCATCCGCAATCAGGACGGCCTCGGCGCACCCAAAGTCATCGACCTCGGCCCCGATCCATCGTATTTCTATTCCCCCCACTGGTCCCCCGACTCCAAATACATCGCCTTTACCGACAAGCACATTCGCCTCTGGTATGTCGACGTCGCTGCCGGCAAGCCCATCAAGGTCGACACCGCCATCCGCAGCGGATTCATCCCCACCATCGGCGACGTCTCCTGGTCGCCCGACTCCAAATGGATCGCCTATTCCCGCGACCTCGACAACCAGATGCAAGCGATCTTCTTCTACTCGCTCGACACTCACACCTCCACACAGATCACCGACGGCATGAGCGACGCCCGCCATCCCGTCTTCGACCCCAACGGCAAGTTTGTTTACTTCCTCGCCTCAACCGACAACGGCCCGTCGAGCGCCGGCATCGACCTCTCGTCGCTCGATCGCGCCACCACCACCAGCCCCTATGTGGTCGTGCTCAAACGTTACGGAACATCGCCGGTCCCACCCGAGAGCGACGACGAAAAGGCCAAAGACGAAAAGAAAGACGACGACAAACCGGCGCCGGACAATAAGAGCGCTGCCGATGCAAAGAGTGACGCCAAGCCCTCTGACACCAAGGCGAGCGACGACAAATCGGCCGACAAGAGCGCCAGGAAGGACGACAAGGCGGTCGAAGTCAAAATCGACCTCGAGGCCATCGGCAACCGCATCCTCGCCCTGCCCGTACCCGCCCGCAACTATGTCGATCTCGCCGTCGGCAAGACCGGCGTGCTCTATCTCGCCGAAGGGCCGCCAGTCGGCCGTCCCTCCAGCGAAGATGGCCCCGGTATTCGCGCACTCTGGCGCTTCACTACCGAAAAGCGCGACACCGACCAGCTCCTCACGAACATCGACAGCTTCACCGTCTCCAACGACGGCGGAAAGCTCCTCTACAACAAGCAGGACGGCTGGTTCCTCGCCTCCACCGCCGACGTCAAGCCCGGCTCAGGCGAGGGCAAGCCCCTCAACATGGGCGGAATGCAGGCAGTCATCGACCTTCCTGCCGAATGGAATCAGATGTACCGCGAAACCTGGCGCATCGAGCGCGACTTCTTCTACGACCCACATATCCACGGCCTCAGCATTCCTAAAATCGAAGCGAAGTACCAGCCCTTTCTCGCCGGTCTCGCCTCGCGCGAAGAGTTCACCTATCTCTGCGAAGAAATGCTGGGCGAGATCAGCGTCGGCCACATGTTCATCCGTGACCCGCGCACTCCTGACAAGTCACCGAAAGTCGGCCTGCTTGGCGCGGACTACACCATCGAGAACGACCGCTACAAATTTGCGAAAATCTACAACGGGCAAAACTGGACGCCCTCCCTCACCGCACCGCTCACCCTGCCCGGCATCAACATCCAGAAAGGCGAATATCTCTTCGCCGTCAACGGCCGCGAACTCCACGCGAGCGATAACCTCTACAGCTTCTTCGACGGCACCGCCGGCAAGCAGACCGTCCTCCACGTCGGATGGAAGCCCGACCAATCCGATGCCCACGACGTCACCGTAGTGCCGAGCGACTCCGAACACGGCCTGCGCAATCTCGATTGGATCGACGCCAACCTGCACAAGGTCGATCAGATGAGCGGCGGCAAGATCGCGTATGTCTACATGCCTAACACCGGCGGCGCCGGCTACACCAACTTCAACCGCTATTTCTACGCGCAAATTAATCGCCAGGGCCTCGTCCTCGACGAACGCTACAACGAGGGCGGCTTCATCGCCGACTACGTCATTAACGTCCTGCGCCAGGAGCCGCTCAGCGGGGCAATCGAGCGCGACGGCAAACCAGTCCACGATCCCGTAGGCGCAATCTTCGGCCCCAAGGCCATGATCATCAACCAGTCCGCTGGCTCCGGCGGCGACGCCATGCCGTGGTACTTCCGCAAAGCGAAACTCGGCACCCTCGTCGGCACCCGCACCTGGGGCGGACTCGTCGGCATCGGCGGCTATCCGCCGTTGATCGACGGAGGTTCCGTCACAGCACCGCGCTACGCCATCTACGGCCTCCACGGCGACTGGGAGGTCGAAGGCCACGGCATCCCGCCCGACGTCGAAGTCGAAGAGCTCCCCAAAGACGTCGCCGCCGGTCACGATGTCCAACTAGAAAAGTCAGTCCAGATCGTCCTGGATCAGCTCAAAGAACATCCGGTTCCCGAAATCCCCGTCCCACCCTACCCGAACTACCACAAGACCGACGGCCTGGGAGTGAATTAGCCCAAGAAAGGACGAAGTGTCCAACCACTGCTCAACGCTGGCCTTCGTCCTCGCTGTTCTCGCCCTCAGCAGCGCGGGCATGCGTGCGCAAACCCTGGTCGTGGTCGAAGAGGGCTTCGGTAAGATCGTCGAGGTGGATGAGTCAAATCACGCCTGCCGCGCCGAGATTCCCGTCGGCCTCAAACCCCACGAGATCGCGCTTTCGGCTGACGGACGCATGGCTTATGTCAGTAACTTTGGGCTGCTTGAAACTAATTTCAAGGTAGGAGTTCCCGGAAAGACTATCTCGGTCATCGATGTGGCCAAGGGAGTCGAAGTCAAGCGACTCAACCTACCCGAAGGCCCGCTCGCCGCGCCCCACGGCGTCAAGCTCCGACCCGGCACAACCGCTCGCGCCGAACTCTTCACCAACGCAGAGATCGGCGACACCATGCTCGTCTTCGATCCAACCTCCGGAGAGGTAAGGCGCACTTTTCCTCTGCCATCCGGAGTTCACAACTTCATCTTCTCTCCGGATGGCGCCAGCCTCTACGCCTTCTCGACTACAGGACAAGTCTTCAAGATCGATCCCGACTCGGGTCACATCGACGCAACAGCAAGCATCGCCTCACCCCGAGGACTTGCCTTGAGCCCCGACAACGCCCACCTCATCGTAGCCGGCAAGGGCGAGGTCCAGCTGCTCAGCCCGAAGACTTTATCCGCTGTGAAGATCTTCACTGGCCTCGATGTCGGTCAGCTTTTTTACCCAACGGCCTCGCCCGACGGCCGCCTGATCTTCGCTCCGGCCGCCTTGGATGGCGTAGTTCTCGCCATCGACGCCGTTACCGGAAAGGTTCTCCGGCGGATTCCGAGCGAAAGCCCGCTGTCTGTAATCATTCAGCCGGACCAGGATTCAGCGTGGATATCCAACGTTAAAGTCCCTCCGCAAATGCAGAAACCGGGAAGTCTACCTCTGCCGGGCGGAGTCTCAGCGCTCGATCTGGCCACTTTCCGCACCACTTCATTGCCGCATGTCATCGATGCAAATGGCCTGGCAGTTTCCTCAATAAAACTGGCGGCATGTGAAAGCCACGCCCTTCCGATCTTCCACTCGAATGACATCATCCTCTTCCAGGGAGACTCCATCACCGACGGCGGACGCCAGCGCACAGGCAGCGACTACAACCACATCATGGGCCAGGACTACGCCTACATCCTCGCCGCGCAACTCGGCGCAGAGTATCCAGAAAGAAACCTGACCTTCCTCAATCGCGGCATTAGCGGAGACAGGGTGATCGACCTCGCCGCCCGCTGGCAGACCGACGCCCTCGACCTCAAACCCGATGTGCTAAGCATCCTCGTCGGCGTCAACGACACTCTCGCCACCGGCGACCGAGCAGAAACCGTCGAACAATACGAGGCAACGTACGACAGCCTGCTGGCAAAGACCACAGCCGCGTTGCCAGCGACGAAAATCGTCCTCGGCGAACCCTTCATTCTGCCCGTCGGAAAATACAAAGAGAACTACGCCGCTCAACTGGCCGAAGTGAAGAAGCGTCAAGCTGTCGTAGCAAGGTTAGCGTCGAAGTACCACCTGCCACTGATCCACTATCAGGAAATCTTCGACGATGCCTGCAAGAAGGCTCCCGCAGACCACTGGAGCTGGGACGGAATCCACCCAACCTACGCCGGCCACGGCCTCATGGCCCAGGAATGGCTCAAAGAAGTGAACGCCTTCTGGCCGAACGGCTAGAAGACGAAGCGCGGGGAGCAGCGGTTACTGTTGGGCAGCCCTTTCCTTCTCCCGCTCAAAGAACCGCTCCATAAACTTCGTATCGAATGATCCTCGCTGAAATTCCTCATCGGCAAAGATCTTCCGATGCAGCGGAATCGTCGTATGAATCCCCTCCACGACAAACTGCTCCAGGGCCCGAGACATCCGCGCCCGCGCTTCAGTGCGGTCGCGCCCATGCACGATCAGCTTCGCAATTAGTGAGTCATAGTAAGGAGGAACCACACCCTCCTGATACTGCGCCGTATCCACGCGCACACCATTCCCGCCCGGCACATTGAACGCGGTGATCTTCCCCGCCGAAGGAGTGAACTTCTCCGGATGCTCCGCATTGATGCGGCACTCAATCGCATGGCCGCGAATCGGCTGCGGCGAATTCAGCGGCCCCGGCAAAATATCCGCCAGCTTCTCCCCCGAAGCAATCCGCAACTGCGCCTTCACCAGGTCGATCCCCGTCACCATCTCGGTCACCGGATGCTCCACCTGAATGCGAGTATTCATCTCGATGAAGTAGAGCTGGCCATCCTCATCCATCAGGAACTCAATCGTCCCGGCGTTCTGATAGCCCACATGCTCGAGGCTCCGCTTCAGCGTCTTCGCAATATCGGCGCGCATCTTGTCGTTCACCATCAACGACGGCGCCTCTTCAATCAGCTTCTGATGCCGCCTCTGAATCGAACACTCACGCTCGCCCAGCGAGACCACGTTGCCATGCTCATCCGCCAGCACCTGGAACTCAATATGCCGCGGACGCTCGATGAACTTCTCCATGTAGAGATCGCCGTTGCCAAAGGCGTTCCTTGCTTCCGTCGATGCCTGCTCATACAGCATCGGCAGTTCATCCGCGCTGCGGCAGATCCGCATTCCCCTGCCGCCGCCGCCAGCCACCGCCTTCAAAATCACCGGGTATCCAACGCTCTTCGCCCACTCCAGCGCCTCGTCCGCGCTCTCGATCACGCCATCCGAACCGGGCAGAATCGGCACCTTGGCCTTCTTCATCGCCTGCCGCGCGTTCGACTTCTCTCCCATCAGGCGAGTCACTTCCGGCGGAGGCCCAATGAATTTGATATTCGAGGCGCGGCAGACTTCGGCGAAGTTCGCATTCTCGCTCAACAAGCCATATCCAGGATGAATCGCATCGACATCAGCAATCTCCGCAGCCGAAATTACCGCGGGAACGCTTAGATAGCTCTCCGCCGACCGCGGAGGCCCAATGCAGATCGCCTCATCCGCAAACCGAACATGCAGCGAGTTGCGGTCAGCCTCGCTATAAATGGCAACCGTGCGAATGCCGAGCTCCTTGCAGGCGCAGATCACGCGAAGAGCAATCTCTCCACGATTGGCGATAAGAACTTTTCGTAACATGTCTTCCTAGTCTGGAATCCCGGCCTTAACTTCCTAGTCCCTAGTCTCTACGTCCCTAGTCCCTAAGCCGGCCTCACCGAAAACAGCGGCTGCCCATACTCAATCGGCTGCCCGCTCTGCACAAAGCGCTTCACGATCTCGCCCGCAACATCGGACTCGATCTCGTTCATCAGCTTCATCGCCTCGACGATGCAAAGCACCTGGCCGGCCTCAACAAGATCGCCCGGCTTCACAAACGCAGGCGACCCCGGCGACGGAGACTCATAGAACGTACCAACGATGGGAGACTTCACAATATGCAACCCGGCGTCTTCATCAACCGGAGCAGGCGCTTCCGAAGCGGCCGGAGCAGCCGCAGCATGAATAGCGGGCACCGCAGCCGGCGCTGGCGCCGAGGCAAGCAGCCGGTTCAACCCAGCCAAATCGAGTGCCGGAGCAGCAGATGGCTCCTGCGCAAACTTGATGCGAACCTTCAGTTCGCCGCGTTCCAGATCGAACTCGCCGATCTTGTTCTCTTTCAGGAACTCGATCAGTTCCCTTAACTCTTTCAATTCTTCTGGATTCATGGTTCCTGTGTCGTGCTCGCGGCCATTATGGGCCTGCGGCGATCAGCTCCAGTTGGAGCTCAAAGTTCGATGAGAGCTTTTGGCGCGGGGGTGAGTACCCTCGGTGCGCCTTTGGTGACTACCACCATATCTTCAATGCGAATTCCAAACTTCCCTGCAATATAAATCCCCGGCTCGATGGTCACCACCATTCCGGGGACTAAAACCGTATCCTGCTCTTTCGCGATCCGCGGTGGCTCGTGTATCTCGATCCCTACGCCATGCCCGGTCGAGTGAGTGAAATACTCGTCCAAGCCCGCCTCGCGCAACACCCCGCGCGCCGCCTCGTCGACCTCGCCGCAAGTCGCGCCCGGAAGCACCGCTTCCACCGCCGCCTGCTGCGCTTCGAGCACCGCCTCATAAGCGAAACGCTCTTCCCTGCTCACCTTGCCCAGATGGACGGTACGGGTCATATCCGAGCAGTACCCATCGAGAATAACACCGAAATCGAGGGTAACAAACCCGTTCCGGGGCAGCCGGCTCGGCCCCGCATGGCCATGCGGCATCGCCGAACGAGGCCCCGAGGCTACGATCGTCTCAAACGACATCCCCTCCGCACCCCGGCTCCGCGCCGCAAACTCCAACAGCGCCGCAACCGCAATCTCCGTCGTGCCGCTCTCGATCTTCGGCAACAACTCCTCAAACAGCTCGCAACCCAGCTTCGCGGCTTCGCTGATCACCGCCAATTCGTCATCATCTTTAACCTGCCGCAACTCAGAAACCAGCGACATCTCCAGCGGAGCGAAGAGATTCTTACGCCGCTTATCAATCGAATCCCGCATCCTATCGAGCATCGCAACCGTGACATGATCGGGATCGAAAAAAGCCCGTTTCGCACCGCACTTCTCCAGCCACGCGCAAGCATCCCCAAGCGCAGACTCCACCGAAATCACCACCCGCGCCGAGTGCGTCTGCTCCTTCGCCTGAACAATATACCGGCCATCGGTAAACAAAGCCGCCCGCGTCCCGGAGACGCACAACGCGGCATTCGAACCAGTAAATCCGCAAAGATAGCGCACATCGGGAAGGTGAGTAACAATCAGCGCCTCGACGCCCTGATCGTTCATACTGCGGCGCAAAGCGCGCATTCGGCGGGAGTGATTCATCTCGAACAAGGTTACAGGAAACGCACGCGATCTCCCCAGTAGCGGTCTTCCACTTCTCGGGAGACCGATAAAAAATCCTCAGGTCTACGAAGAACTTCGTTGACAACTACGAATCAACTTCGTATACATTCACAATCATGCTGAAGAAACGCGAAATACCCAGACCCACCGAAGGCGAATTGGAATTACTCGAAATCCTCTGGGAACGCGGCCCGGCCACCGTCCGAGAGCTCTTCGACGAGGTCAACGTCAAACGCCCGGTCGTCTATACGGGAGTGCTCAAGCTCCTCCAGATCATGACTGAAAAAGGCCTCGTCGAACGCGACGAACGCGAGCGCGCTCACGTCTACCGCGCCGCCGTCTCCCAGGCAGACACCGAACACCGCTTCCTGCGCGAGCTAAGCGACAGATTCTTCGCCGGCAGCGCGGCTCAACTAGCACTCCGCGCACTCGAAATGGAAAGCGCAAGCGAAGAAGAATTAACCGCAATCCGGAAACTGATAGCAAAGAAGAGCACCGCGCAGTAGCTGCAGTTTGTTATGCAAGTTCAACGAGTTTCGGAGGGGTAACAATGGTCGCAATGAACTGGCTATCGCGCGAAGAAACAGTGGCCCTCGGGTGGACCCTCGTGCATTTCCTCTGGCAAGGAGCAGCACTGGCCCTGGCCTATGCGGTCGTCGATCGAATGACTCGCCGCGCTCCATCGGCAGTACGATATCTCGTCGCTCTCGGCACCTTCGCCCTGATGCCGCTCGCAGTGATCGCCACCTTCGCCAACGAGATGCGAGCTTCTTCCTTCGCGCCGACAATCGCTGAACAGAAAGTGACGGCCTCCCGATTCCATTTGGATGAGACAGCGATCACAATCGCGCAGGGCCTACCGCCAGCGGGCACTCCCGCCATCAATAGCCGCCGCGCCTGGCTGGCCGACCACTTGGAACCAGTGCTGCCCTGGGTCGATGATCTCTGGATGATCGGCGTCTCTCTCCTCGCGCTGCGCGCATTGGGCGGTTGGTATCAGTTGCAAGCGCTAAAGAAGCGAGCACGCTGGACGATTCCCGCCGACCTGGCACATCAATTCCGCCAGATATCCAGGCAAATGCGGCTCGCACGCAATATCTCTCTGCGCATCTCCGAAGAAGTAATCTCTCCGCTGGCAATGGGAGCGTGGCGCGCCACCGTGATCCTGCCCGTCAGCGCCGTTCTCCGCATGCCCCCATCGGAACTGGAAGCCGTCCTCGCCCACGAGCTCGCCCACATCCGCCGCCTCGACTACCTCTGCAATCTCTTTCAGACGGCCGTCGAGAGCGTTCTCTTCTTCCACCCAGCCGTCTGGTGGCTCAGCCGAACAGTACGCGACCGACGCGAGGTCTGCTGCGACGAGATCGCCGTCTCCGTCTGCGCCGATCCCATAGTCTACGCTCAGGCCCTGCTGCGCCTCGAGGAACAGAAGTCCGCCCACCTCCACCTGGCCGTCGCGCTCAAAGGCCACAACGGCTCCCTCTTACGCCGCGTCAAACTGGTGCTCGGGGACGGCCCCAGCGACCGAACTCTGAAAACCAAACCGCAAGCGGCGTGCGCGTCGCCGCAGCCGCCGTATTGGTCATGGGGCTTTTCTTCGGCCCAAAGGTCAGAAACGTCGTGGCCGCGCCCTTGATCACCGTCTCTCAGGCAGCCTTCAATCACGCCACCCCAGCTCTCACCCTGACCGCGAAGCCGCAATCGCAAGCTCTGCCAGCAAAAGCCAAGCCTAAATACGCCGATGCCGGCCCGGCTGACGTCGCGGTCACGCCAATGCCCGCGCCGGATGTGATCGTCACGCCAACACCGGCGCCCGATGCCAAGGTAAAGATCAATGTGGACGCTACCGCCTCCCACTACGTCGCAGTCGTCGACGAAGCACCGTCGATAAACCTCGCATTAGCTGAAAACCTGGAGCAGTCCACTGGAACGGGAGATTCACAAGGCGCAGGAAAATCGCAATCCACCGGCAGTTCCTCTTCGACCAAAGGCTCAACCTACATCGAAAGCATGCGCGCCGCCGGATATCCTCTCGACCTCAACAACGATCTCGACACCCTCGTCGCGCTGAAATCTCTCGGAGTCACCCCCGATTACGCCAAGTCGATGGCCCCGACCGGATTCGGAAAGCCATCTTTGCAGGACCTAATCGCCATGAAGTCCCTCGGCGTGACGCCGGAATATCTGACCTCGCTCAAGCAAAGCGGATTGGCGCCTAAGGATTTGAACCAGGCAGTCTCATTCAAGGCGCTCGGTGTTACACCCGAATATGCGGCCGCCATGAAACAGGCGGGTTATGCCAATCTCGATGCCAATGAGCTCATCGCGCTCAAAGCTCAGGGCATGACGCCAGAGCGCGCGAAATGGCTGAAACAGCAGTTTCCACAAGCGACCGCAGACGAGTTACAGCAGGCCGCGGTCTTCCACATCGATGACAAGTTCATGGCCGAGGCCAAATCGCACGGCTTCGACAGCAAAGATCTGGACAAGCTCCTGAAGCTCAAGATTTCAGGCCTGCTCGACGAATAGATCTCTCTTCACACGACGAAATTGGAGAATCGGCATGAGACGAATATTTGCCCTTAGTTTGCTGCTTGCACTCAGCACGGCCGCTGCAGTCGCAGACACTCCACAGACCTGCTTGATCGCATCCGGCCACTCCGACGGCAAGATGCGGTTCAGCTGGCAACGCGGAGACTGTGAGCCGCAACGCCACTGCAACGAAGGCGACTCCGACATGTCATGGAGCCGATGGACCGGAGTCACACCCGCCGACCTGCAACGCGAAGGCGCAGCCATCGACGCCCGCCTCAAGGCCGAAGCCGGAGAGATGCGCTGCGTCGGCACCGTCCACGGCTCTGAAGTGCATGGAGCTTACTCTTTCACACCCAACCCTGAATTCCTCCACCGCATGGAAGCTCTCGGCTTCACCTTCCCCAGCCAGACCGTTCAACAAACAAATGACCGCCTCCAAGGCTACGTGATGCTCGACGTAACCACCGAGTGGGTCAAAGCAATGAAAGTCGCCGGCGTTCAGGGCATGACCGCCGAAAATATCATGGGCCTTAGAGCACTCGGCGTTGATCCGAAGTACGTCAGCGGTATGGCCGCCGCCGGCTATCCCGAGCTCGACGCCGGCAAGCTCACCGGCATGAAAGCCGTCGGCGTTTCGCCAGAAAAAGTCCAGCAGATCCGAGCCATGGGTTACTCCCCAACCCAGGATGAACTCATCCAGATGAGCGTCTTCAAAATCGACGCACCCTTTGTCGAAAGAATGAAGGCAAGAGGACTGACGAACCTCACGATCGCAAAGCTGGTGCAGATCAAAGTCTTCAAGCTTGATGAATAGAAACGAGAAGCGCGTCGGAAAGTGGGCGAGCAACAAAACGAAAAGCGCACAAACGACCCCTGCTTCCCTTCACGACCCCTAAATACTCAATCTCGAAACTTGACGGCCACGAAACTCGGCAATGTCGTGCAAGTGGTACTGGAAATACAAAGCACCAAAGAAAAATGTCATCACACCGCTCAGGCTTAGTCCGATGGGCTCGGCCTCACGATAATGGCGTTCCAGCAAAGAACGCATCATGAATATCCCTACGAAATAGAGAATGAGATTTATCAGGTCCGTTACCGGGGACAGGCTGGCGTAGGCATTTTGAAAAATCAGATATCGCTTTCCATTCACCCAAATTCCGTGTACTAAATCCAGCGTATCGATTATCGCCACCAGTGAAAAAAGCGTCAGAACCGTGATTTCTTTGCGCTCACGATTCATTCCAAGGAGCCAAAGTGAGAGATAGACAAGCCATAAGCTTGAAAAAACACCGTGAGTCACCACGTCCAGGATCAGCAGGAAATACCACTGCAATCCAGGAGGAGGAGGATAGACACGCGCGGTCTGAAAGCTAATCTCTGGCGTCTCCACGACCTACCGGGCAGCCCGAACCGGCTTCTTGTCCCGCCCCGAAACCGCGATCGGCTCGCGTCTCATCAGCGAAGCCGAAGACTGCTGGTCCATCCACTCATCGATGCGCGACTTCTTGAACCGCCACCGGTTGCCCAGCTTGAACGCCGGAATAAACCCTTCGGAAGCGTACTTATAAAGGCTGTCGGGGCTGATCCCCAGGTAAGACGAAGCCTGACGGATATCCATCACCTCGCGAACTTCACTGCGCACGGCGGACGTTCTCATGACAGCCTCTCCGGGTACCGGATCGAAGCAGCGTGGATCGAGTTTGGGCGTAGTCGTCTTGCCAGAGTCGAAACACCGGGGCCGAGCAAACCCCGCCCCAGAGTTATACCGCCTTTTCCCGTCAGGTTCAAGGATTTCCGGTTTGCTTTGGTTAATTTGGGGTTTTCTGAGCACGCTTACCGAAAGGCAACGCGCCAAAATCGAATGGCCCTCGAAGAAGGCTCGCGCCCGTGTCGAAGCCGTGGGCTTTATGCCTGACGACCGAAGGGAGGAAAGGTCTTTACGAGGGCTCAGAGCCACCTGAACAAGATCTAGCGCCTAAACCGCCGGCTCCAACCCCGTCAAAATCTCCAGGAACTTGTCATCCACAGTCCGGTTCTTCGAGATCGCCTCCGCCAGCGTAATGCTCTTGATCTCCGTCCCACGCAGCACCACCAGCCGCCCAAACTGGGCTGAATGCACCAGATCCAGAGCCGCCAAACCATACCGCGTCGCCAGCATCCGGTCATACGCCGACGGAGTACCACCCCGCTGCGTATGCCCCAGATTCACCGAACGCGTCTCATACCCGGTCTTCTCTTCAATCTTCTTCGCCAGCAACTCCGCAATCCCCGAAAGCTGCGCGTGGCCGAATGAATCGACCTTCGTCCCCTTCGTCGCCTGCTCGCCGGTATCCGGCAGCTTCGCGCCCTCAGCGACGACCACGATGCCATACTTCTTCCCATGGTCATGGTTGTACTTCAGCAGCGCGCAAACATGGTCGAGGTCAATCGGCTTCTCCGGAACCAGCACCACATGCGCGTTCCCTGCCACACCGGCAGTGAGGGCAATCCATCCCGCATCGCGACCCATCACCTCGCAAACAATCACGCGGTTATGCGCCTCGGCCGTTGTGTGCAACCGATCGACAGCCTCGGTCGCAATCCCAACCGCGGTGTCAAAGCCAAAACAAACATCGGTCCCATTCAAATCGTTATCGATCGTCTTCGGAACGCCCACTCCCGGAACACCCAGCCCAATCAGCGCATTCGTCACCGACTGCGTGTCGTCACCGCCGATCGCAATCAGCGCATCCAGCTTGTTCGCCTGGATGTTCGCAACGCACTTCTCCAGCCCGCCCTCGATCTTCCGCACATTCGTCCGCGAGGTCCGCAGGATCGTCCCACCCCTGGTGATGATCCCATCCACTGACTCCAGCGTCAGCGGCATCGTTTTGTTGTCCAGCACCCCGCGCCAGCCCTCAATGAAGCCGACAAACTCATCCCCGTGATGCAAAATTCCCTTCTTCACCACCGCAGCGATCACCGCGTTCAAACCGGGGCAGTCTCCGCCGCCCGTGAGTAGACCAATACGCATTGCTGATTCCTCCGAAAAGTCTCTGAAATGAGTTTGTCAATGGAGCATGCGCCAGAACCAGGCGCGAGAATCAAACCCTTCCCGAATCATACGAGTACGTGCTTTGAGATTCAATTCACCCGGAGCGGAAGGCGTGGTTTCCGTAAGCTCTCCATCATGGCAACCTGTTCGCCCGAATGCTCACCAAATCCACGCCGCCACCGCCCGACTGAGGGTTCTTTCCGGAAAGCGTCAGGTACAGCAAGTTTCGCCCTTCCGTGAGCGGCACATCACCCAGCTTCCGCTGCCCGGTTGGTGTGCGATTCAAAGCATAAAAGTCGAGCGCGTCGCCAACAGGCTGATCGTTCACGCGCAGCTGTAGAATCGCACCCTTCGGACTAGTCAGGCCATCGACAAAGATCGCGTAGTTCCCCGCCTTCGGCACATCCACGCTCAAAACCAGGCTCGGCGGACCAAAGAGGCCGTCGAAGGTGTTCTTGTCCGGAGGAGTTCCAAATTCGCCAGGCGCACTCTCACCAGGAGGCAACGGCGGAAAGCCGCTCGTGTTCTGGAGAAACGAAGCAAAGTTAACCCATTTCCCGTCGATTCGCTCGCCGTTTATTTCCAGCGACGCTCCAAGCAACGCAGCAATCTCCGGCGGCGAAGGATAGAAATTCAGCAGAAAGCTGTCAGGCTCGACCACGCCGCGAGAAGCCACATCCGCCAACCGCCCCGATCCCGCATCAGGCCGATCCAGATAGTAAAACGTGGTCCCGACATAATCCGTGACCACCCGATTCCCTTCACCGCCATGCTCGATCGTGTAGCGCAGGCTCTTCCGAAAACTGTAAGCATCTCCCAGAAACAACCGATAACCGCCAGTGCGGGAAAGTTGCTTCGTGTATTCCAGGCAGCCGCTGAAGGGCAACGAACCCCGCCCCGACCACCGGCCCGGAATGTCATACCACCCGCCATTGAACGAATCCTCCGACCCCGTTCCGTTGATCGTCATCTCTCCATCGATCGTCGCCTGCTCGTCGCCCTCGAAAAAGTAGGTCTGCCCCGGCTCCTTTCCCTGCGCCTGCAAAATCGCGCCAATCATTTGTCCGCGGCCGCTCACGTCGAGATACGTAAACGGCTGCCCGCTCACCGTAGGATTCTCCCGCCGCCACTCCGCATGAAAAGTCCCTTCATCCGGCATCAGGCCGCGGCTTGAAGTGACGACCTCCGACTCCAAATGCAGCGGTTCGCCACCTGCTCGCTCCGAGACAAGCTCAATCCGCGCAGCCCTCTTGAATGGCATCGGAAAGCGCACATAATTCCAACCGTCCTCAGTACCCACAAGGAACGAATGAATCGCCGGACGACCAAAGCTGTACCCAAAGAAATCCCCAACCGGCACCTCCACCGCAGGAGTCTTCGCGCCGTCCCAATAGATACGCAGGACGATGTCTCTCGCCGGTCCCGAAAACGCCTCCGCTGGCCCGAGCTTGAGAGATTCAATCCGCCCCGGCTTCTTCGATTCAAAAACCGTGACCGCCTTACTGGAGTTCAACACGAATTCCCGCTTCACCTTCGCGCCGTCAACGTCTGCGGTAGGAAATTGAAATGTGTCGCCCGGGGCAAAAGTGCGCACCGTCGCTCCGGAGTCATAGACGACGAAGTTGATCATGTAGAACTGCAACTTCGCAGCGCGAACAATGACCTTCATTGACTTCGAAAATTCAAGGGGAACATAGGTGTAGTAGCCGCCCAGCCCATGGCCCGTAAGCTCTCCAACAAACGGCGGAGTCTTCCCGCTGAAGACCTCGCGAAACGGCATCACCAGTCGAGGCGTCGTCTCTCCATCGAAATAAAACTCTATAGGCGCATCGATCGGCGTCGGAGTCCAAATTCGCGTAATCGCACCCGGCCCCGTGACATCGGCGATCACCAGGCCATTGCCTTCCTTACGCAGAAAAGAATACTTGCCGGTGAATCCATCGTCGTTGCCGCCGGTGCGGTCATAACTGCTGAACGACCCAACCTTCGCCACAGGCCGCAAGCGAGGAAGCAGCTCAGGGCTCAGCAACGCCGCCGCAGAAAACTCTTTCGCAGCCTGCGCGAAACCAGAAGTAGCAATCAAACCCAACAAGCCCGTCAAGGCAACGGCAAATGCGAGAACTCTCCCCTTAGCCACCCGTATCCTCTAGCTGCAACCAAGACATGGTCCGCGCACAAACACGCGACTGTACCTTCAACTCACGGGTTGCGCACTGACATCAGAAATGAAATCGAATTTCATCCCGAATGATACGGGCGGAGGTGTGCAGTTTCAATTGGAGGGCCTGGCGCCCACCCGCTACAACTTCATCACGACAACGATCGAAAGTACGATCGCGACCACGTCCTCCAACAACGCAGCAGGAAGGTCTTTGCCAAACGCCGCCGCCAGTCGCCCGCGAACGGCCGCGCCACCCAGCGTTCCCACAACCGCGCCAATCGCACCAGCCACCAGTCCTGGAATCAGCGATCCTGACCCTGCTCCAACCGTCGCGCCCACCAGCGACCCGCTCACAATCCTCGCAATAAACTGCGGAGGAGTCTTGCGGCTCGGCGTCTTCGGCAGCTTGTCATTGATCAGCTCCCCGATAGCGAGTACGGTCAGAATGATCGGCGTGTACTTGAATCCCATAAACGCCATCGGCGTTCCCGCAACAGCCAACATCCCCAGCTTCGCTGCCCAACTCACCGCCGCAGGACCCATGATCGCCCGCAGTCCCGCAACAACTCCCAAAAGCAATGCCAAAACGATGAACATCGGAAGCCCTCCATTTTTTCCAGTTATTGACCGCGTTGCGCAGAACCGCATCGCCCAAAGACAATCATCGTAGCTCGATCTTCGTCTCAGTAACGAAAATCGGCAAACCTCTTTAGTGATCCAAAAAGCAACCCTTTAGTGTCGCTTGTTTCCAAGCGAATATCCGGAAGGGTCGCGCAGATCCTTGCCCGCAACCCTGAGACCCATCAAGTGTGAGACTAGTTACGCTGGTGCGACAGAACTCCGCGCGCGTCGTCTGCGGTGTTTAGCGTTTATAATCCGGCTCACTATGCCTCTGCCAGTGGGCACAAAATTTGGAGGCTATGAGGTCCTCGGCCCACTTGGCGCCGGAAGCATGGGCGAGGTTTATCTCGCGCGCGACGCAGCCCTCAATCGCGAAGTCGCGATCAAAGTCCTGCCGGCATACGTCTCCCGCGATCCTGATCGGCTGCGCCGTTTTCAGCAGGAAGCCCAGGCGGCCGGCAGTCTAAACCACCCCAATATCCTCGCCATCTATCGCTTCGGTTCCTACTCCGGCGCACCCTATCTCGTCTCCGAGTTGCTCCTCGGCGGCACACTGCGCGAAACCATGAACCGCGGCCCGATGCCGGTCCGCAAGGTTCTCGAGACTGGCGTCCAGATCGCACGCGGCCTGGCCGCCGCTCATGAAAAAGGCATCGTCCACCGCGATCTCAAACCGGAGAACGTTTTCATCACCAAAGACGGCCAGGTCAAGATTCTCGACTTCGGTCTCGCCAAACTCACCCAGCCGACGCAGTCGGACATTCACGACCGACGGCTTATCGGTCTCGAAGAAACTCACCCCGGGATGCTCGTCGGCACTGCCGGCTATATGTCTCCCGAACAAGCCCGCGGCACCGACGTCGATCATCGCGCCGACATCTTCGCCTTCGGCGCAATCCTCTACGAAATGCTCACCGGCAGACGCGCTTTCGGAGGAGCAACCTGGGCCGAGGCGATGGCCGCCATTCTCAAAGACGATCCTCCGCCCTTCGAGCTAGCCGCGCCGGCTACGCCGCTGGCCTTGCAGAGGATCGTTCTTCGCTGTCTTGAGAAAAGTCCCGAGGAGCGCTTCCAGTCGGCTTCCGACCTCGCCTTTGCGCTCGATGCATTGTCTGATCCTGCCAACGCATCGGCGCCCCCCAGAGTCGAACCCGCCTCGCGCGCGCGCATCTCTGAGTCTGCTATGGCCCGTCGGCATTCTGTGCGCTCTCTTGCTGTGGCTATCGCAGCGCTTATCTTTGCCCGCCACAAGGCGCACCCCACCTTGCGCATCACCGATTACGCCCAGATCACCAACGACGGCCGCTACAAAGCTCTCGCTGGAACCGACGGAAGCCGCCTCTACTACAACATCGATCCGTCGTTGCCGCCCCGAGCAGATTGCCGTGGCCGGAGGCGAAACCGCACCCGTCAAGATTCCAATTCCGAGCGCGGTACTGGAAAGTATCTCTCCAGACGGCTCAACATTCCTCGTCGGCTCTGAGTCCGTCAACCAGACCTCCGGCCACCCGCTCTGGAGCGTCGGCGTCCTCGGCGGAGCACCCCGCAGCCTCGCCGATTCAGTCACCGCCTCAACCTGGTCGCCCGATGGCGGCTCCATAGCCTACGCGGCGCCCAACGGCGAAATCTACGAGGAGAAAAACGACGGCGCCGACCTGCGCAAGATCGCCTCCGTAGGCGGAAGGATCGAATGGCTCGCCTGGTCGCCCGACGGCGCTACGCTGCGTTTCTCCACCAACGGCAAACTTCGCGAAATCTCCGCCGACGGCTCGAATCTCCACGAACTCCTTCCCAGCTGGCCGGCCTCTGCCGATCCCTGTTGCGGAAGCTGGAGCCCGAATGGAGACATCTTCTATTTCCTCTCTGCCGGCCAGTTATGGGCCTTCGATGAGCGGCCCGGTCTCTTTGGCCGGCGCTCTGCCGAGCCCGTTCAACTCACCTCCGGTCCGCTCGCCTGGGCCACTCCCGTCCCCGGCAAGAATGGCAAGAAGCTCTTTGCCACCGGCCTCACCCGCCGCGGCGAGCTCGACCGCTTCGATCCGCAGACCAAACAGCTCCAGCCTTTCCTCGCGGGAGTCTCCGCCGATCTTCTCGCCTTCTCCAAAGATGGAGCCCAAGTCGTCTACGTCTCCTACCCCGACGGCAGCTTGTGGCGCGCCGACCGCGACGGAAGCAACCGCGTCGAGCTCGTCGACCCGCCGCTCAAGCCGATCCTGCCCCGCTGGTCGCCAGACGGCAAGCGAATCGTCTTCGTCGGCCTCACCCAGAAGGAAAATGAATACCAGGCCTACATCGTCTCGTCCGAAGGGGGCGCAATCAGGCGGCTGCTTCCCATCGACGGAGGCCCGCAGACCGACCCCGACTGGTCTCCCGGACGGAAAGAAGATCGTCTACTCCACCAGCCCTCTCGGCGGCCGCGATACCAAAAGCACGATCCGCGTCCTCGACGTCGCAAGCCGCAGCATCACCACGCTGCCCGGCTCCGAAGGCATGTTCTCCCCGCGCTGGTCTCCCGACGGAAAATACATCTCCGCCTCGACCTTCGATCAGCTCAACATCAAGCTCTTCGACCTCGCTGCTCAGCGCTGGACGTCCCTGCACAACGGCATCATCGCCTTCCCCGCCTGGTCCGCAGACAGCCAATGGATCTACTACCTGTCTTACGTGGATGACCCCGGTGTCTTCCGCGTCCGCGTCGCCGATGGCGCGGTCGAGCGGATCTTCAGCCTGGCGAACATCGGCTTCACCGGCACGCTCGGCTCCTGGATGGGCCTCGACCCAACCGACGCCCCGCTAATGCTCCGCGACCGCGGAACCAACGACATCTACGCCCTCACGCCGGCGGAGCAATGAGCTTCCCGAGTGCCAGGCTCATGCCAGAAGCCTGATGACGCATCATAATTCCGAACTGTTCTTAGCAAGTGAAGATGTCCGCTTTTCATAGCAAGTGATCTGTCCGGTTTTTGAATTTAGCCAGCCGCCGCAGCGGAGGCGGTGGGAAAATGTATCCGGCCTGTTTGTGGAGTTTCCGCTCCTGGCCATAATGGAGTCCGCGCGTCGCTGGTCTACAAAGTGGGTCGAACTCCTAAGGGTTCTCATTCCCACACAGGCTTGAGCAACGCCGGTTGAGACCGTTCACTCACACATCGATTTGTCTCGCAAACTTGAGGGGAAAACTTGATCGTCGTCGGAGGCGTGGAAAAGTGCGGAATCGCGAAGCGATTTCCAAGCCCGCACTCTGGGCGTCTTTTCCATGCCTCGCTTCAAGCTGCCACGAAGGCAGGTGCGCTGTAGTGTGTGCCTTTGCTCAGGATGGCCCATGCGATTCGAGCCATCTTGTTAGCCAGAGCGACGACGGCGACGTTGCGATGACGTCGCGCCGAAAGGTTGGTCAGCCACTCGCCCAAAGCGGAAGGATTTCGTTCCATCTGCATCACTACGGATCGGGCGCCATGAAGCATCATGCGTCGCAGGTACTCATTTCCCAAGCTTGCTGATACCGAACAGTCTGGTCTTACCTCCAGTTGAGTGTTGTCGCGGAACGAGTCCTAACCAAGCCGCCAGGTCCCGTCCCTTTCTGAAGCTGATGCCGTTTCCGATCGCCGCGACCAGCGCTGTCGAGACGATCGGCCCGAAGCCCGGCACCTCCATTAAGCGATGGCAGGCATCATCCAGCTTCGCGATGCGGGCCAGCTCGGCGCTCGCTTCTTCGATCTTTCTTTCAAGCTCTTCCCACTCAAGTTTTAACTCACGAATCAGGTACAGCAGCCGCCCGGAAAACGAAGAATCTCCATCGCTGAAGATGACCTGGAGCTGAGTCATCAGGTAAGAAGGTCCTTTCCTAATGGCAATTCCACGTTCCAGCAGGAAGCCGCGAATCTGATTCATCACCGCAGTTCGTCTCGCCACCCAGCGATCGCGCACACGGTGCAGCGCCTGCAGATCCAGCTGTTCATCGTTCTTGATCGGCACGAAGCGCATCGTCGGTCGCTGCACGGCTTCTGCGATAGCCTCTGCGTCCAAGTAGTCGTTCTTGTTCGTCTTGACGTACGGCTTCACGTACTGTGCCGGCATCAATCGGGCATCATGGCCCTGATCCCTCAAGGCACGTGCCAGGTAATGCGCTCCAGCACACGCTTCCATGCCGATCAACAACGGCGTACGGGTTGCGGTGAAGGTCAGCAGCTGCTTCCGCGAAAGCTTCTTCCGCAGCACAATCTCACCGCGTGGGCTTAGCCCAATCAGGTGAAAGGTGGTCTTGCTCAGGTCGATGCCGATCGTCGAAATCTCCATGGTGAAACCTCCTGCCAGCTAAGGTAGTCCGTCCGAGTTGGCGCTGACGGCGGACCATTCCAATAGTGGGAATCCCGCGCGGTCGGCGGGATTTCCAAGCGGGGTGGGAAAGTCGGTTTTTGGACTTTTCCGTCCCGCGGCTTTTCCACCGTCCGGCGGTCGGGAGCGCGAATCATCGCCCCGTGGCTTGGATAGCGTCCGAGCAGATGCTGGCCGTAGCTCAGGCTGAGGTCTCCGTCGAGATGCTGGCGCACGGTGACCGCGCATCCGGCCAGGGTGCCGCGCCAGCGGACCGGCTCGATCTGCAGGCAGCGGTTCTCAAACTGCACGGTGTTGTCGCGGTTCACGACCCGCTCGTGGTGGAGCGAGAAGACGAGGTCGAGGTCCTGCGCCCCGAGCGGCAGGAAGGCGGTCCCGGGCTGCTCGGCGGGCACCTGGAAGCGGCGGTTGAACGCGGCGATATAGGTCCGGTCGAGAAAGCGGTTGGCCGCCTCGACGGTCTTGATGTTGCGCAACCGGAGCTCCTGCGGCAGCCGTCCCTGCCAGGTGGAAAAGCTGCGCTCCGAGCGGCCCCGCGCCTCCGGCGAGTAGGCCGGGATCATCTGGATGACCAGCTCGCGCAACGCCCGGCCCACCTGCGTCAGCCGCTGCCGGTCGACCTTGCTGCCGGCCTTCGGAGTGAGCCAGAAGTGGCTGCCGCGATCCGAATACAGCGCGCAGAAGATGCCTTTGCGTTCGATGACCTGGCGCAGCGCGGCCATCACCGTGGGCGTCGATTCCTCCTCGACCAGCTGCGCGTAGTAGATCTCGCTGGTGGCGTCGTCCAGGACCACGATCAGGTCGTGCCAGCGCTCGTCCTGAAACCACTGGTGCTGGCTGCCGTCGATGTGCAGCAGCATCCCCGGCAGCGGCCGCCGTGGCCGTCGCTTGCGATGCGCGCCGCGCTTGCGCCCCTTGGCGACCAGCCCCGCGCCCTGCAGCGCCTGCTTGACCCAGGTGTAGCTCAGATGGACGCCGTGCTCCTCGGCCAGCTTCTCGTGGAAGTGCCGTACGTTCAAGTCGAAGTACCGCTCCCGATAGAGCCCCAATACCTGCTCCACCTCGGCCAGCGGAACCCGCCTGCCGCTCGGCGCGCCACGCCGCCGGTCGAGCAAACCGTCGTAGCCATGCTGCTCGTAGCGCTCCCGCCACCGCCGCATCGAACGGTCGCTGATGCCGATGATCTCCGCCGCCTGCCACCACGTGATCCGCTTTGCCATCGCCCGTAGAATCACTTCCTGAACCTGCATCGCCCGCTCCACCGCGGCCTTCGTGTAAGCAACCATGCTTCGCATCGTCGCCCACCACCGCCGCCCGCCAAGCGGACAGATCATTTGCTAACTCGGCCGGACATATCATCTGCTAACGACACATCATAATTCCGAACTTGCATCGATCCGCAGCAACGTGCATCATTGGAGCCCTGAGAACGACTTTATCCCTCTCCGACGAAGCTACTGAGCGGGTAAATCTGTACTCAGGCGCCCAGGGCGTCTCTAAGAGTCGCGCGGCTTCGGATTTTGATCCTCCTCGCGGGGGAGCCGAAATCACGCATCAAGCTTGTGCGAGGAATTCCCGTTTTTGAGGCACCGCCGGGCGCGAAGAAGTTTAGCCTCGAAGACATAAAGCGGTTGCAAGAGGAGGACTTCTGATTTGTATCTGCATGATGTCAATATCCTTGTCGCCATCCAGTGGGAGCAGGACGAGGCCCACGAACTAGCCTTTGAATGGTTCGAGAAAACGGGACTTCATTCTTTTGCCACATGTTCTTTGATACAAACGTCTTTGTTGCGGTTGATGATGACTCCAGGCTTCCGGGCAAGAAAGCCTCAATCTTGGAAGCGCGCGAGATCTTGCGGCTGTTCACGCAGCTTGACGGGCACACCTTCTGGTCGACGGCGCCCGCCTACGAAGAGACGGTTGCGCCCTTCGGCCGAAACATTCTGGGGCATCCGCAGATCACCGACAGCTATTTGCTTGGTCTGGTCATCCGGGAAAACGCTGCCTTGGTGACACGCGATAGGGGCATCCTTCACCTCGCTGGAAGCGAATACCAGAAGCATGTCGTGATAATTTAACCCCGCCCATCCCCACCATAAAACCCATCTATCTCCGCCGCATACCGCGACACAATCACCCGCCGCTTCAACTTCAAACTCGGAGTAAGCTCCCCACCCTCCAGCGACCACTCCTCCGCAACCAGCCGAAACCGCTTCATCGTCTCGAAGTTCGCCAGCCCCGCATTCACCTTGTCGACGATCCCCTGATACTCCGCAACAATCTTCGGATTTGCGATCAAAGCAGCGCGAGCCGACGCATCAATCCCCTTCTCCTTCGCCCACGCAACCAGCGCGGCAAAATTTGGCGAGATCAGCACGCTGATGAACTGGTGCTTGTCGCCAACCAGCGCCGCCTGCCCCACCAGCAGGTTCGCCTTCAGCTTGTTCTCAATCGGCTGCGGAGCAACAAACTTTCCGCCCGAAGTCTTCAGCAACTCCTTCTTCCGGTCGGTAATAAAGAGAAACCCGTCATCATCGATCCGCGCAATGTCGCCCGTCTTAAACCACCCGTCAGAAGTGAAAGTCGCAGCCGTAGCCTCCGGCTTCCTCCAATACCCCATGAATACCGAGGACCCGCGCACCTCAAGCTCCCCATCGCTCGCCAGCCTGCACTCCATATTCGGCAGCGCCTTGCCCACCGAACCAATCCGGTACGCTCCCGGCTTATTCAGCGCAATCACTGGCGAAGTCTCGGTGAGTCCATAGCCTTCCAGTATCCGCAGCCCCGCATCGGCAAACCACCCCGCGGTATCCATCCCGAGCGGAGCACCGCCGGCGATAAAATACCGCGTCCTCCCGCCAAACGCTCCGTGGACTTTGGTCAACACCAGCTTCGCCGCCAGGCGCCACACCGCCGACTTCGGCAGCCGGTCATTCAGAATACTCTCGCGATGCTGATGCCCAACCCGGACCGCCCACTGCAGCAGCCACTTCTTCACCGGCGATAGCGAAGCACGGGCTTCAACCGCCTGCCGTACCTTTTCATACACCCGCGGCACACCCACAAACACACTCGGCTGCACCGTCCCCATCGCCACGGGCAGCTTGTCAAAGCTCGAGCAGTGCGCCACTGTCACGCCGCGCGAAAAAAGCGCAGCATCCAAAGCACGCGCCGTAATGTGCGACAGCGGAAGAAACGAAATGCACCGGTCGCCTTCGCGGAAATGCAACCCCACAATCGAGTAGTTCAAATTCGACGCAATGTTTCCGTGGCTCAGCATCACGCCCTTCGGCTCGCCCGTTGTCCCTGAGGTATAGATAATCGTCGCCAGATCTTCCGGCCCGATGTCTCGCGCCCGCCGATCAAACTCAGCATCGCGCTCGAACCCGCGCCCCATCACGCGGCATCAGCGACGAAAATGCAACCGCATCGATCCCCGCATCCGGAGCAAAGCTATCCATCATCACAACGCGCTCCAAATGCGTCTGCGCGCGCACCGAAGCGACCTTGTCATATTGTTCCCGCGTCGAGACAAACGCGATCCGCGAACCCGAATCCGCCAGCAACACCGCCGTCTGCTCCGCCGTCTGCGTCGGATAAATCGGCACATCGACCGCGCCAATCGCCAGCACCGCAAAATCCATCACCGCCCACTCCCAGCGGTTCTCCGCGAGAATAGCGACCCGGTCGCCCTTCACAATCCCCCAAGCGCGTAGAACCGAGGCCAGGGACGTCACCCGTGAATAGACCTCATGCGCCGAGATCGGCTGCCAGAAACCCGCCGCATCCTGCTGCAGCAGAGCCTCGGCGCGGTCAAACTCGACCAGGCGAAAGAAAACATCGTTCGCGGTCTCAAGACCAAGCGACTCTAGTTGAGGAGCGGGATGGATTGCAGTAGTTGTCACAGATATATTCGTCGCCACGCAGGCACGCTCTCGACTTTACCGAGGACCAGCGCAATTGGCAAAGAGCCGCTAGCGAACGAGGCCTTAGCTCGACCGCAAGGCGTCGATCGGATTGCCCGAAGCCGCTCGCGACGCCGGAAGCGCCGAAGCCAGCAGTGCCAGCAACATCATCGCCACAACCGCCCCGGCAAAAACAAGCGGATCGGTCGCGCTCACCCCAAACAAGAATGCACTCACCACTCGCGAAACCACCAGCGAGCCAACCAACCCCAACCCGCAGCCAAGCAGCGCCAGCTTCGCGCCGGAGATCAGCACCAAACGCGCGATGCCGGACCGCTGCGCGCCTAGCGCCATTCGAATCGCAATCTCCTGCGTCCGCAGCGAAACTGAGAACGCCACAACCGCATAAATTCCGGTCATGGCCAGCAGTAACGCCCCGACGGCAAAGGCGGTAATCAGATCGGTGTTGAACCTCCGCGGCGCTTCGACGTTCGAGATGACCTCCGCCATCGGTTGCATCTGCTCCAGCGGCAGCAGCGGATCGACCCCGGCGACGGCCTCGCGCAACACCCGGACCATTTGCTCCGGCGGCAGCGTCGAGCGCAGCGTGATGTACCCGCTCGCCGCCTCGGTACGGCTTCCTGAGGCGGCCGGGCCATAGACCGCGTCTGCCTGTTGCGCGGCGAAGTAAAACTGGTCTTTGCTCGGCTGATCGGGGCCCTCGACCTTGGTATCGCCCACCACCCCGACCACCGTCGCCCACGGATACGGCCGCTTCGGATTCCCCGCGTGCATTCGTTTGCCGATGGCTCGCTGACCCGGCCACGCATGCTTCGCCATCGTCTCATTCACAATTACCACCGGAGTCGTGCTCGCACGGTCTTCCGTGCTGAAGAAGCGCCCATCAAGCAGCGGCACATTCATCGCCCGAAAGTAGTCGCCATAGATCGTCGCAAACATTGCGAACTGCAGCTTCCAGCTTGCCGCCGGCACTCCCTCGATGGTGAAGCCTGATCCGACCCAGGATCCCGAGCCGGGAAGCCCGTTGGTCATGCCCACCGCAACAACCCCCGGCTCTCTCGAAAGCCGTGCGAAAACCTCGTGATTGAAATTGTCGACCGCGCTGTTGCTCGGGTATTGCGAGCTCGGTAGCTGATAAGCAGCCACCAGCACATGGTCGGCGCGAAAGCCCGGATCAACCGCACGCATCTTCTCAAAGCTGCGCAGAAAACCGCCCGCCGCGGTCAGCAATACCAGCGCGATCGCAATCTCCGCAACCACGAGCATCGAGCGCAGCCGCGCATGGCTCGAAGACCCGCTGCTCGCCCGTGCGCCCTCTTTCAGGCTCTCGGTCAGGTTAGTGCGGATCGCCGCAAACGCCGGCGCCAGGCTGGACAAAAGACCGGTAGTCAGCGCAAGCAAAAAGGCGAAGACCACCACGTTCCCGTCGATCGAAATAGATTCAATCCTGGGCATCGATTCCGGCAGGAAACGCAAAGTCACGCTGAGCGCGATCGTGGCCAGACCCAATCCCAGCAACCCTCCGGCTCCGCTCAGTATCAGACCCTCGCAAACCGATTCGCGAAGAATCGCCGCGTTACGAGCGCCAAGCGCGAGCCGGACCGCATACTCACGCCTCCGCCGGATCGCCCGCACCAGAAGCAGCCCCGCAACGTTCCCGCACCCGATCAGCAGAACGATCGCCACCGCGGCAAACAGCGTGCGCAGCAAGGGGCGCACTTCGGCAACCGCCGATTCCAGCAGCGGCGTCACATCGCCACGGATGCGGATCGCGGACATGTTCGCGGGAAAGTCGCGCATTACCTGCTTTGCGACCCGGTCGGCGTCCTGCGCCGCCTGGGCCAGGGTGGTTCCGTCCTTCAATCGCGCGACAATGTGGTAACCCCAGCCGCCCGCATTCTCCTCGGAAAGCTCGTCGGCCGTCAGCCCCAGCGGCACCCATAGCTGCACCTGGTCCAGATGGCCCGCCTGCAGCGGAAACTCGAATCCCCGAGGCATGACGCCAATGATCGTGTACGTCTTGCGCTCCAGCTCAATCGTCTGGCCCACAACCCGCGGATCGCGACGGTACCGGTTGAGCCAAAGCGGATAGCTGATCACCGCCACCGGCTCGCGCCCCGCCTCTTCTTGAGTGCTGAACACCCGTCCCAGCATCGGCTCGACGCCGAGCGTGGGGAAGACGGTGGCCGTCAGGCGTCCCGCCTGCACCTCCTCCGGCGCTGCGCCGCCTGAGAGCTCAAAGCTGCTCTCGGTATATCCGCCCATCGAGGAAAAAGCCCGTGCGGCCGTTGCGTAGGTCTCGATCTCCCGTGCGGTAACCGCGATCCCCCGCGAATCGCCCAGGTGATCCCCCAGCAATACCAGCCGGTCCGCGTCCCTGAACGGAAGCGGACGCAACAAAACGCCCTCGACCAGCGAAAAGATCGCGGTCGTCGCGCCAATCCCCACCGCCAGCGTGACGATGACGGTCAGAGTGAAAGCGGGCGTTTTCGCAAGCTGCCGAAGCGCGAGGCGAAGGTCGCGCGCAAACTGGTACATGCTCACCTCTGGATTGACGGGCGGATTCGCAACTCGCGCAGCCCGTCTGCCTCACGAAAAGAGAATCCTGAACCGGCGCTGAAATCTTAGACTCGCGGCAGCATATTTAATCACCGCCTGTCGGCAATGGCCCCCGCTTGGGCCGCCAGACCCGCCCGCGCCCGCGTCACTTCCTGCACCGCGCTCCAGTCCGAATCGGCAAGCCCGCGATCGAGGCACTCCGACAGCTTGCCCTCGAGGACCGTGGCAATATCCAAAGGACACCCCACTCGCTTCCCCGCATCAAGCATCAGCCGAACATCCTTCAGCCCGCCACGCATCGAGAAACCGCCTTCACCGTCAAATTCCCGCTCCTTCATGCGGCGCGCATACCCTTTAAGCCCCGGCAGGGCAAGTGACCGCTCAAAGATCTGGCCCATGATCTCGCGCGAGGCGCCCGACTTCTCGGCAAAGGTGTAGCACTCCGCCATCATCTCGATGAGCGAAGCAATGAAGAGGTTCGCGCAAAGCTTCTGGCTGTTCGCCACGCTCGCCGGGCCGGCCATCGGTATTCCCACCGGCGCGAACGCTCTGCACACCGACCCGACCTCCTCGATTGCGCTCGCGTCACCCGCCAGAAACTGCAGCAGGCTGCCTTCCGCCGCCGCATCCGGACGTCCCAGCACCGGCCCCGAAACATACCGGCTCCCACCCGCCGCATGGGCCTCGGCCAGCCAGTCTCCACAGACCGGAGAAATCGTCGTGACACACAGATGAATAGAATTCGGCTTCATCTTCGCGATTAGACCGTCCGCCTCATCAAATACCGCGTGGATCGAAGCGTCATCCATCAGGCAACTGATCACCATGTCGGCGCTCTCAACCGCCTGCGCCGGCGACGCACACGCGACCGCGCCCTCCGCTGCCAGCGGAGCCATCTTGTCCGCGCTCCGGTTCCAGACCCGCAGCGAATGCCCCGCCCGCAACAGGCATCGCGCCATCCCCGATCCCATATTTCCCAATCCCAGAAACGCGATCTTCATTTCATCCTCAATCCGCCACCATCAACTCGCCCGGCAAGATCGGGCGCGTCCGCGGCAACATGCCGCGCGAAGCGCCGATGCCCATCAGCGCCAGCACGCCGACATAAACGGCCAGCTTTACTACGCTCGTCGTCCGATTCAGAGGCAGCGTCTTCCACAAAATCAGAAGCACGACCTGCGCCGCCGTCACCGCCCACACCGAGCCATAAAAGTAACGCCGCTCCGTTCCCTCACCTTGAGTCGACGACCCTACGCGGGGCAACAACCCCGCCGCGCCCAGAATCAGGATCGCCAAACAAACCGGAGCATACGCATACTGGTAGATCTGCTTGATGTACCAACCGCCCGCAACTACCGCAATCGCCAGGCCAATAAGGTTCATCAGTGCGAAGTTGATCACGGCATTCCATGCAAATGTGTAACAAACACGCCGATAGAGCGGATTCGGCTTGTCCTCATCGAAGCGCAGAATATACGGTCTTGGCTCGACCCCGGGCATGCGACCGCGTAACCCCGCGATCCCCGTCCCCACCAGCACGGCGATCAGCCACGCCAGGTTGCCTCGCCCAAAACCATGCGCAAACAACGAAAACGTCAGCGGCCCCGGCGCCAGAAAAAACACCCAAATCCATATCGGCCAATGCGCCAGGCGATAGGTGCGTTTGTTCCGCTCGCGCATCTTTCGTTCCTGCGCATATTCCACTCTTCCCGCGTATTGCATAGCCGAGAGTCTCGCAGAGTCTCCGAGAGTCGTCAATCTGGCGCGAAAGCCCAAAATGCCGAAGAACTCTTCGCGGTGGGCCTTGACATTTGGCCGCTGTATATTTATACATAGTGGAGTAGTTTTTATGCATTCAGCGTAATGCCCGCTGCGGCCAACTGGCCGCTTTTCTGCTTTTACGCGGAGAGATATGAAGCCGGAGAGACATAGCGTAATTCGCGAGATCGTCGCCTCGACGCCCGTGGCCAGCCAGCACCAGCTGCGCCGCAAGCTCGTGCGCCGCGGCTTCGATGTCACCCAGGCTACGCTCTCCCGTGACATTCGTGAGATGCGTCTCTACAAGGGCCCCGGCGGCTATGCTCTGCCCAATGGAATCGACTCTGATCTCGAAGACGACGAGCCCGCCGTCCAGGAAGTTCTGCGCGGCTTCGCGCTCAAGGTCAAGCAGGCCCAGAACCAGCTCGTCGTCATCACCACCCAGGGCGGAGCGCAACCCGTCGCCGTCGCCATCGATCACGAGGGCTGGCCTGAGGCGGTCGGAACCATCGCCGGCGATGACACGGTGTTAATCATCTGCCCCGACAATAAACATGCGTCCAAGTTATTCGCGCGCATCGAAGAAATGATCGGCCAATGACGACCGCGACCCAACTCGAGACCACGCAGACTGCGATCGTCGGCGTCGGCGGATACTCCGGCATGGAGCTGGCCCGCCTGTTGCTTCACCACCCCAAGCTTAAGGCCAAGCCACCAGTCTTCGCCGGCCGCTCCGACGCTGCATCCGAATCGCCGACGCCATTGACTGCCATCCATCCCAGGCTGATGGACAACAACGGCTCCGCATCGCTTTTCGTCGAGCCGTTTTCCTGGGGCCTCTTCGATTCGCGCAACGTCGAAGTCCTCTTCCTCGCCACGCCCCACGAGCAATCCCGCGAGTGGGTGCCCGAGGCTCTCGATCGCGGCATTCGCGTCATCGACCTCAGCGGCGCATGGCGTTTGCACGATTCGAGCAACCGCGCCGTCTACAAATTCAAAGACGAAGGCAGCGACACCGCCGTCACGGTCCAGGCAAAGAGCGTCTACGGCATGCCCGAGCTGCACCGCGACGAAATCCGCGACGCACAGCTCATCGCAAACCCAGGCTGCTACGCGACCTCGATCATCCTCGCCCTCAAACCCCTGGTTGACCAGGGATGGATCGATCTCGGCTGCGGCATCGTCTGCGACTCCAAGTCCGGAGTCTCCGGCGCAGGCAAAGCGCCGACCGCCAAGACCCACTTCATGTACGCCGCCGACAATCTCTCCGCCTATGGAGTCTTCGGCCATCGCCACACAGGCGAGTTGCTCGAACAATTGCAACTGTCACCGTCACAAATAGTCTTCACCCCGCATCTGCTTCCGATCCCGCGCGGAATCCTGTCGACGATCTACGTTTGGTTCAAAGAGACGCGGACTGCCGAGCAGATCAAGTCCTGCTTCGATCGGTATTTTTCAACAAGCCCTATGGTGAGAGTCTTTAGCCAGGGAGAATTGCCGCAGATTCAGTACTCCGCTTACACCAACTTCTGCGACATCGGCTTTCAACTCGCTCCCGACGGCAAGCGATGCGTCATCGTCTCGTGCCTCGACAATCTGCTCAAAGGCGCAGCCGGGCAAGCAGTACAAAATCTGAACCTGATGTGCGGCTGGCCCGAGACCGAAGGCCTCATCTGAAATTACGGTGCCGAAGGCGTGCAGTCACGGCCACGCAAGGAGATTGAAATGAAGTTTGTCGTGAAATTAGGCGGAGCCGCTCTCGAAGATCCCGAGATGCTCCACCGCTGCGCGCAAGCCGTCGCCGAGCTCACCCGCGACGGTCATCAGGTCGCGCTCGTCCACGGCGGCGGCGTCCAGCTCACCCGCACCCTCAAAGCCATGGGCAAGCAAAGCGAGTTCGTCGCCGGCCTACGCGTCACTGACGCCGTCACTCGCGACACCGCGCTCATGGTGCTCGCCGGCCAGGTCAACAAATCGCTCGTCGCTTCGCTTGGCGCGCACGGCCAGTCCGCCGTCGGCCTCTCCGGCGGCGATGGATTGATCTTCCGCGCTCGAAAAAAGCGCACCGCGCCCGACCTCGGCTTCGTCGGCGAGATCGTAGCCTCCGATGCGCGCTGGCTCGACGCGATCTGGAAGATGGGCTCAGTCCCAGTGCTCTCCAGCATGGCCCTCGGCTTCGACGGCGAATACTACAACATCAACGCCGACGAAATGGCCGCCGCCTGCGCGATGTGTTGCAACGCCGACGCCCTCGTCTTTCTGACCGATGTGCCCGGAGTCCGCGGCGCCGACGGCGATGTCTTACGCTGGCTCACCGTCGATAAAATCGCCGCGCTCGCTAAGGACGAAGTCATCAGCGGAGGAATGCTGCCGAAACTGAGCGCCTGCCGCGAAGCCTTGCTGCACGGCGTCAAACGCGTTCGCATCCTGCCCGCAGCTGAAGCCGGCCTGCTCCCCGACCTTTGCAGCGCGCGCATAACCCACGGAACCGAGGTGATGGTGGCATGAACAAGGAATTGGACCAGATCAGGGCCGCCGAAGCCACACTTCTGCTGCCCACCTACGAACGCAATCCGCTCCTCTTCGTCAGCGGCGAAGGCGTTTATCTCGAAGATGAGCACGGCGAAGAGTATCTCGACCTCCTGAGCGGCATCGGCGTCAACGCCCTCGGTTACGCGCATCCGGTGATCGAACAGGCGATTGCCACGCAGAGCAAGAAGCTCATCCACACGTCGAATCTCTTCTATCATCCCGGCCAGGCCGAACTCGCACTGCGACTGACCGAGATGAGCGGACTCGACCGCGCCTTTTTTTGCAACAGCGGCACCGAAGCAATTGAAGCCGCCCTGAAAGTAGCCCGCGCTTACGCCGGAATGCTTAGAGCTGACGGCAAGCTGATCGGCACAAAGTTCGTCGCCATCGAGAACAGCTTCCACGGCCGCACCTTCGGCTCCGTTTCGACCACCCACAAAGCGAAGTATCGCGAACCCTTCGCACCAACGCTCTCCGGCGTCGAGTTCGTCCGCTTCAACGATGTCGAGGACTTGCGCGAGAAGTTCTCCAACGACGTCTGCGCGATCCTCCTCGAGCCCATCCAGGGCGAGGGCGGCATTCGCCCCTTATCCGCTGAGTTCCTTCAGGCCGCGCGAGACTTCACTCACTCAACCGGAGCACTGCTCATCGCCGACGAAATCCAATCCGGCCTCGGCCGCACGGGTAAGTGGTTTGCTTACCAGCACTACGGCATCCAGCCCGATATCACCACCCTGGCCAAGCCCCTCGCCGGCGGACTACCTCTCGGAGCCATGCTCTGCACCGACGCCGTCTCGCAAACCATTCACCCCGGCATGCACGGCACCACCTTCGGCGGAGGCCCGCTCGCCTGCGCTGTCGCCATCGCCGTCATCGACGAGATGAAGAGCACCAACCTGCTCCAACATGTCGCCGTCACGGGGGACTACTTCAAGCAGAAGCTCATCGAGCTTCAGGCGAAGCATCCGTCAATCGTCGACGTGCGCGGCAAAGGCCTCATGCTCGCCGCGCAACTCGATTCGGCTGAACTCGCCAAGAGCGTGCTCGCACAACTCCTCGCACGCAAGATCATCATCAATCGCACCGATGAGACCGTGCTCCGCTTCCTGCCGCCATTCATCCTGCAGCCGGAACACGTCGATACCACGATTCAGGCAATCGATGAAATTCTCACTGAGATAACAGCCGCCGCCGGCCAGCACTCGCAACAAGCCGTCGCCCAGGGAGGTAGATAGTTGCCCGCAAATACCTATTCCGGAAGCACCCTCGCGCCAGATATCGAAGAAGTCGCATCCGCCGCAGCGGAGTCGCTCGCCGGCCGCGACCTCTGCTCCATCTCCGATTTCACCAGCGCCGAAATCAAAGCCGTCCTGCAACTCGCACATCGCGTCAAGCAGCGCCCCCAGGACTTCCGCTGGTCGCTCGATGCCAAGCAAATGGTCATGTTCTTCGAAAAGGCGTCTTTGCGCACTCGCGTCACCTTTGAGGCCGGAATGAACACCCTCGGCGGCAACGCAATCTTCGTCGACCAAACCCAGTCACCGCTCGGCGAGCGCGAATCCCTCGCCGATATGGCCCGCAACCTCGAGCGCTGGGTCAGCCTCATCGTGCTGCGCACCTACGCGCACGAAACCATCACTGAGATGGCGGAATATGCAACCGTCCCTGTGATCAATGCTCTCAGCGACCTCGAGCACCCCTGCCAGGCCCTCGCCGACTTCCTCACGTTGGAAGAGCGTTTCGGCTCCGCCAGTGGTCTCAACTTCACTTACGTCGGCGATGGCAATAATGTGTGCCACTCACTGTTACTAATCGCCGCCCAGCTTGGCGCGAACTGCGCCATCGCCACGCCAAAGCATTACGCTCCACGCCCCGACATCGTCGCCCGCGGTGAAGCGATCGCCGCAACCACCGGCGGACGAATCACGTTAATGACCGACCCCATTGAGGCCGTCACCGGAGCCGACGCCGTCTACACCGACGTCTGCACCAGCATGGGGTCCGAACACGAAGCCACCAAGCGAGCGCCAATCTTCAAGCCCTACCAGGTTAATGAAGCTCTGATGGCCAAAGCCTCGCCCAACGCCGTCTTCATGCATTGCCTCCCCGCGCACCGCAACGCCGAGGTCACCGACGCAGTGCTCGACGGGCCGCAATCTGTAGTCTTCGACCAGGCCGAAAATCGCATGCACGCACAGAAAGCCTTGATGCTGCTGCTGCTCGGCGGTCTGTCGAACGGGGCGGCCATTTAGCAGCCCACTTTTGGCGCCTGGCTGCGACAGACCGTAAACGAAACACTTTCCGAGGTTCCCCAGCATGTCCGTAATTCTCGAATCCGTGCCCGTCGGCCAAAAAGTCGGCATCGCCTTCTCCGGCGGGCTCGACACCTCCGCCGCGTTGCACTGGATGAAGCAAAAGGGAGCCTTCCCCTACGCCTATACGGCGAATCTCGGCCAACCCGACGAGACCGACTACGACGACATTCCCCGCAAGGCCCTCGAATACGGCGCCGAAAAGGCGCGCCTCATCGACTGCCGTGGCCCGCTCGTCCGCGAAGGCATCGCTGCGCTGCAGGCCGGCGCGTTTCACATCACCACTGCCGGCGTCACCTACTTCAACACCACCCCCATCGGCCGCGCGGTCACCGGAACCCTGCTGGTCTCGGCGATGAAGGAAGACGACGTCAACATCTGGGGCGATGGATCCACCTTCAAGGGCAACGACATTGAGCGCTTCTATCGCTACGGCCTGCTCGTCAACCCCGGTCTGAAGGTCTACAAGCCCTGGCTCGATGACGCTTTCATCGACGAGCTCGGCGGACGCACCGAGATGTCCGAGTTCATGCAGCGCTCCGGTTTCGCCTACAAGATGTCCGCCGAGAAGGCCTATTCCACGGACTCCAACATACTCGGCGCGACCCACGAAGCCAAAGACCTCGAGCTCCTTTCTTCATCCATCAAGATCGTCGCTCCCATCATGGGCACGGCCTCATGGAGTGACGACGTCGAGGTCCCGCGCGAAGAGATTGTCGTCCGCTTCGAAGAGGGCTTCCCGGTTGCGCTCAACGGCAGGCACTTCGACGATCCCGGTCGCGCTCCTCCTCGAGGCCAACCGCATCGGCGGCCGCCATGGCCTTGGTATGTCCGATCAGATCGAGAATAGAATCATCGAGGCCAAGAGCCGCGGAATCTACGAAGCCCCAGGCCTCGCTCTTCTGTTCATCGCATACGAGCGCCTCATCACCGGCATCCACAACGAAGACACCATCGAGCAATACCGCGACAATGGCCGCAAACTCGGTCGCCTGCTCTACCAGGGCCGGTGGTTCGATTCGCAGGCCATCATGCTCCGCGAATCGGCCCAGCGCTGGGTCGCCAGGCCCATCACCGGCGAGGTCACGCTTGAGTTGCGCCGCGGCAATGACTACTCCATCCTCAACACCGAATCGCCCAACCTCACCTTTCATCCCGGGCGGCTCAGCATGGAGAAGACCGAATCCACTTTCTCTCCGCGCGACCGCATCGGCCAGCTCACCATGCGCAACCTCGACATCACCGACACCAGGGCAAAGCTGCTCACCTACGCGGAAACAGGCCTCCTCACGCTCAGCAAAGGCAGCGAAATGCCCCAGCTTCAAACCGGCAAGGAAAGAGAGCTGGCGCGATGACTTCAAACGATCAACAATCCGTGAAGATGTGGTCAGGACGCTTTCGCGAGCCGCTCGACCCCTACTTCGACAACTGGCAGCGCTCGCTCCGCTTCGACTGGCAGCTTCTTGAGCAAGAGATAGCCGCCAGCAAGGCGCACGCCCTCGCTTTGCATGCAGCGAATATTCTCACCGCGTCCGAAGTTGCGACCATCCGCCAGGGACTTGACAGCATCTGGGCGCAGTTCCTCGATCCCAAGCTCGGCGGGGTTGCCTGGATTCGCGACAACCCCGACGCCGAAGACATCCATCACTTCGTCGAACTCCAGCTCAGCGCCCGCATCGGCGACCTCGCGCTCAAGCTCCACACTGGCCGCAGCCGCAACGAGCAAATCGCCACCAATCTCCGGCTCTACATTCGTTCGAGCATCGCCTCGCTCATCGAGCAACTCGTCGCGTGGGCCGATGCGCTCATCGCGCAGGCAACCGCCGCCGGCGAAGCAACCATCCCCGCTTACACCCATCTGCAACGCGCTGAACCCGTCCTCGTCGCCCATTGGCTTCTCGCCTACGTCGAGATGCTTCTGCGCGATGCCTCGCGTCTTCAAGATTGCGCCGACCGCATGAACTATTGCCCGCTCGGCTCCGGCGCAGTCGCTGGAGCGACCCTCAAACTCGACCGCAACATCGCCGCCGCCGAGCTCCACTTCGCCGCGCCCACCGCCAACAGCATGGACGCCACCAGCGATCGCGACTTCGTCCTCGAATACCTGCAGGCGCTCACCATGATCGGCATCCACGCCAGCCGCTTCGCCGAAGAAATCACTCTTTATGCAACCGCAGAGTTCGGCTTCGTCGAACTACCCGAAGCCTTCTCCACCGGCTCCAGCGCCATGCCGCAAAAGAAAAATCCCGACCTCACCGAGCTCGTCCGCGCCAAAGTCGGCCGCCTCCACGGCGCGGCCGAGACCGTCACGCTGCTGCTCAAAGGCCTCCCGCTCGCCTACAACAAAGACATGCAGGAAACCCAGGAGCCGGTCTTCCAGGCAACCACGGTCGCGCATCAAATGCTGCATGTGCTCGCGCCGTTTACGCGTGCGCTCCACTTCCGCATCGACCGCATGAGGGCAGCCTGCGAGAGCGGATTCCTAAATGCAATGGCCGCTGCTACATATTTGGTTTACAAAGGTGTACCATTTCGCAAAGCCCACGAGAAAATAGGCAACGCTGTCCGTTATTGCCTCGACAAGGGCTGCGAACTTGGCGATCTCTCGCTGTCCGAATTGAAAGAGTTTGGCGTGGAATTCGATACTGATTTCTTTGCAAGCATCACCCTGCAGGCCACGATCGACTGCCACGACGTAATCGGCGGCACCGCAACCGCTCGTGTTCGCGAGGCCCTCACAAGTGCGCGTCAACGCGTCACCGCATTGCGCACAGGGGATGGAGAAGCAGCCCAATCTCCCCAATCTCCTTTGGAGGTCGCCCATGCAGGTGCGTGAAGCAAAGCTCCCTGACGCCTCTAACATCTACCACATCGTCAATAGCCTCTCCGGCGACGGCACTCTTCTCCGCCGCAGCTTCGCCGAGATCTGCGAAAATGTACGCGACTTCATCGTAGCCGAGTCCGACGAAGGCGACTTCCTCGGCTGCGGCGCACTGCACCTCTACGGCCCACACCTCGCCGAGGTGCGTTCGATCGTCGTCGATCCCGAGTGGCAAAATCATGGTGTCGGGGGAAAACTGCTCGACGCTCTCGTCGATGAGGCAGAAGACCACGGCATCAACTCCGTCTGCCTCTTCACGCGCACCCCAAATTTTTTCCTGCGCCACGGCTTCCGTGTCGTCGAGGACCGTACCGCGCTCCCCGACAAAATCTATAAGGACTGCCAAAGCTGCCCGCGCCTCTACCGCTGCGACGAAGTCGCCATGGTCCGTGGAGAAATTCCCAACGTCTCGATCCTCGGCCCCAGGATCGCCGCGCAGCGCCTCGCCCAGCTCGCCGGCTGATCCCGCTGCAACTTCCTGACCGCCGGCGCTCGTTCGCGATACCATGACTGCTGGCTTAATTTGTGGGAGGTTTGCATGACGCGTGCGTGCAGGTTTGTCGAGTTCATTGGAGTTGTTTTTCTTGGTTGCAGCCTCGGAGCGCGGGCCCAGCAGCCTGCTCCCGAAACTCTCGCCGCGCAACAAGCGCAGAGCGGACTGCCCGCAAATGACGCGAAGGCGGCCTTCACCTCCGTCACCAGCGCGCGCGATGAACCCAACGGCATCGAGGTGCTCTGCGGATCGGCAATGATGTCGATTACCGCTCTGCGTGACGACATACTGCGCATCCGCGCCAGCGCCACCAGCACCATGCCCGAAGACGCAAGCTGGGCAGTCGCAACTGAGACCCGCGAGAAACACATCGCCGTCGAACCCCATAACGACGCCACAGGCGTCGGCTTCCGCACCAAACTCCTCGACGTCCGTATCGACCGCGCAACAGCGCGCCTCGTCATCTCTGACCTGAAAGGGAACATCATCAGCGCCGACGCCCTCGGCCACACCACTGGCTTCGAAAACGGCTCCTTCCGCGTCTGGAAAACCCTCCCCAGCGACGAGCACTTCTTCGGCCTCGGCGACAAGACCGGCCCGCTCGATCGCCGCGATCAAGCCTTCGATATGTGGAACACCGACGCCTTCGGCTTCCAGGAATCCACCGATCCCATCTACAAGACGATTCCCTTCTTCCTCGCCATCGACAAAGGCGTAAGCTATGGAATCTTCCTCGACAACACCTGGCGCTCCAACTTCGACTTCGGCCGCTCTGAGCGCCTCGCGTATTCCTTCGGCTCCGAGGGCGGCCCGCTCGACTACTACTTCATCTACGGCCCCGAACCAAAGCAAGTCGTCGAAGACTATGCGTGGCTCACCGGAGCCCCACCGCTGCCGCCGCTCTGGTCGCTCGGCTATCAACAGAGCCGCTACACCTATACGCCCGAGTCACGCCTCCGCGAGATCGCCGATCGCCTCCGCAAAGACAATATCCCCGCCGACGCCTTATGGCTCGACATCGATTTTCAATACAAAAATCGTCCCTTCACCATCGACCCCAAGACCTTCCCCGATATGCCCAAGCTGCTCGCCGATCTAAAAACGCAGCACTTCCACACCATCGCCATCACCGACCTTCACGTCGCCAAAGCTCCCGACCAGGGCTACGCGCCCTACGACACCGGCATCGCAGGAAACCACTTCGTCCACAATCCAGACGGCTCCGTCTTCACCGGGGTGGTCTGGCCCGGCCCCAGCGTCTTCCCCGATTTCACCCAACAGCAATCCCGCGCCTGGTGGGGCACGAACTACAAGCAATTCATCGCCGACGGCTTCGCCGGCTTCTGGAACGACATGAATGAGCCCTCGGTCTTCGACGGTCCCGGCAAAACCATGCCGCTCACCACCGTTCATCGCATCGACGAGCCCGGATTTGTAACCAGGACTGCGACACATGCCGAAATCCACAATGTTTACGGCATGCAAAACTCGCGCGGCACCTACGAGGGCGTCCTCAAACTCGATCCCAACGAGCGACCCTTCGTCATGACCCGCGCCTCTTATGCCGGAGGTCAGCGTTACGCCGTCACCTGGACCGGCGACAACTCGGCCACCTGGAACCACCTCCGCATGAGCACCACCATGCTCGAAAACCTCGGCCTCAGTGGCTTCGCCTTCGCCGGCGCGGACGTCGGCGGCTTCGCCAACTCGCCGCAGCCAGCGCTGCTCACCAAGTGGCTTGAACTCGCAGCCTTCCAGCCCATCGACCGCGACCACTCCGCCAAAGGCACCGCCGACCACGAACCCTGGGTCAACGGCCCCCACGACGAAGATGTCGCGCGCAAGTTCATCGACACTCGCTATCGTCTGCTTCCCTACCTCTACACCGTCGCCGAAGAGACCTCGCGCACAGGCGTACCCATGATTCGCCCTCTCTTCCTCGAGTTTCCGCACGCAACCTCAGACGGCCATCCCGTCGACCTCGACGCAGGCGGAGAATTCATGTTCGGTCCGTCGCTCCTCATCGCGCCACCCGCGTTTCCCGACACGCTCGACAAGTACTCGCTCAACCTTCCCGGCGATGGCTGGTACGACTTCTGGACCGGCAAGCGCATGCCCGCCATTCCCTCTGAAGCGGAGATGAAAGTCCTCTTCCAGGCCTCACCGGATGGCAGCACTATGCTCTCGCCCGCGGCCCAGGCCGCAATGAAGGCCATCAACGCCAACCGCATTCAGCCCACAGAAGACTATCTCCCCGTCTACGTGCGCGCCGGCAGCATCATCCCCATGCAGGCCCTCGTGCAAAGCACCGACGAAACTCCGCAAGGCCCGCTCGAGCTCCGCGTCTATCCAAATGCAAAATCCGGCTCAGACTGCAAGGGCTCCATCTATCTCGACGACGGCCACACATTCAAATACAAACAAGGCGAATATCTCCGTACCGACTTCACCTGCGAAACCACCGCCAATGGCGTCAGCGTAAAGATCGGCGCACGCCAGGGCAGCTTCCTGCCGTGGTGGAAGCAAATCGAAGTCGTGATCTACGACTGGCCGCAAACATCAGCCAGCGCCACAGTGAACGGCCAACAGGTCGACAGCCGCATAAACAGCGGCGACCTCACTGTTCACATACTCGTACCAGAAAGTGCCTCCGGCAGCGAACTCGTTGTCACTAAGTAGCAATGGCGAAGTAGCAACACTGACCCTCATGCGCGTACAAAAGAAGGCATGAGCCTCTTCGGAGCCACGCCCGACCTCAAGCCCGCGCGGCACGCAGCTACCGCTCCGCTCGCGGAACGTATGAGGCCGCGCACCCTCGACGACTACGCCGGGCAGGAACATCTCGTCGGCCCCGGCAAACCGCTGCGCATGTTGATCGAGACCGACGACCCCGCCTCAATCATCTTCTGGGGCCCTCCCGGAGTCGGCAAAACCACCCTCGCCAAGATCATCGCCGAGCAAACTCGCTCCACCTTCATTGAGTTCTCTGCCGTGCTCTCCGGCATCAAGGAAATCAAGCAGGTCATGGTCGACGCCGAAAAAGCCTCAACCCTCGGCTCCCGCACCACGCTCTTCGTCGACGAAATCCATCGCTTCAACAAAGCCCAGCAAGACGCCTTCCTGCCCTACGTCGAGCGCGGCTCCATCCGCCTCATCGGCGCAACCACCGAAAACCCGTCCTTCGAAATCATCTCCGCCCTGCTCTCCCGCTGCCGCGTCTTCACCCTCCGCCCGCTCAGCGAAGACCAACTCATCAATCTCCTCCATCGCGCCCTCAAAGACAAAGATCACGGCCTCGGCCAACTATCGCTCTCAGCCGACGACGAAGCACTCGCCATGATCGTCTCCTACGCCAGCGGCGACGCACGCCTCGCCTACAGCGGCCTCGAAATCGCCGCAAAACTCGCCGCCGCAACGCCCGCCCGCCAGATCACAACCGAGATCGCCGCCGAAGCCCTGCAGCAGCGCATCCTCCTCTACGACAAGTCGGGCGAAGAACACTACAACCTCATCTCCGCCCTGCACAAATCCATCCGTAACAGCGACGTCGACGCCTCGCTTTACTGGCTCGGCAGAATGCTCCGCGCTGGCGAAGACCCCATGTACGTCGCCCGCCGCATCGTTCGCATGGCCGTCGAAGACATCGGCCTCGCCGCGCCCGAGGCGCTCAACCTAACCCTCTCCGCGCGCGACGCCATGCATTTCCTCGGCTCACCCGAGGGCGACCTCGCGCTCGCCCAGGCCGTCGCCTATCTCGCGCTCGCGCCAAAATCCAACGCCGTCTACACCGCCTACGGCGAGGTCCTCGCCGACATCGAGCGAGAGCCCGCCGCGCCCGTGCCCCTCCACATCCGCAACGCGCCCAACGTCCCTCATGAAATCGCTCGACTACGGCAAAGGCTACAAATATGCCCACGACGAAGAAGGCAAAGTCGCCGAAATGCAATGCCTGCCCGACAACCTTCGCGATCGCCGCTACTACCATCCAACCCAGGAAGGCCGCGAGAAGCTGCTCGCCCAGCGTATGGAAGATATCCGAAGTATCAGAGAAGGCCAAAATCCAGCGAATCCTGACCGAGCATCGCATTTCACCATCAAGACAGCGATACACTTTGAAGGGCGCAATCTAAATCGGTCTCCTCTCTCCGGCAAACAGAGAATACTTGATTAACAAGCTCGTATTCTCCAATCTCGGCCATCGCCCCGTCCGCACCGCGCTCAGCGTGCTTGCCATCGCTGTCGAGGTCACCATGATCCTCACCCTGGTAGGCGTCAGCTACGGCACGTTGGACAGCACCTCAGAGCGCGCCCGCGGTGTAGGCGCCGACATCATGATCCGGCCCCCAGGCTCCTCGATCGTCGGGCTCAGCACGGCTCCTATGCCCGATTCCTTAGTCGCGCTCGTCGCCAAACAACCCCACGTCGCCCAGGCCCTTGGCACCGTCGTGCTCCCGCTCTCCGGCTTCGACTCCATCACCGGCCTCGACATCGATCAATTCACCAAAATGAGTGGAGGCTTCCAGTTCCTCGCCGGCGGTCCCTTCCAAAGCGATCAGGATGTCATCGTCGACGAGTATTACGCCAAAGAGAACCATCTCCACGTCGGCGATCCGGTCGTGCTCGCGCATCACCCCTGGCGCGTCGCCGGCATCTTCGTCTCCGGAAAACTCGCCCGTATCTGCGCCCGCATCTCCGTCATCCAGGACATGATGGGCAGCCCGCACCACATCAGCCAGATCTACGTCAAGGCAGATCAGCCACGCAATATCCAGCAAGTTCTCAGCGAACTACGCACACTCCTGCCCGGCTACCCCATCTACACCATGGAAGAGTTCACCTCACTGCTCTCGATCAGCAGCGTCGGACTCTTGCGCAACTTCATCGGCGTCGTCATCGGCGTCGCCGTCATCGTCGGCTTCATCGTCGTCTTCATGGCCATGTATACCGCAGTGCTCGAGCGCACCCGCGAGGTCGGCATCCTCAAAGCCATCGGAGCTTCGCCCAGCTTCATCCTCAACCTGCTCATCCGTGAGACGCTCCTGCTCTCGGTCCTCGGCACGCTCGTCGGAATCCTGCTCACCTACGCAACACAATGGCTAATGAAGCACGCCGTACCCTCCAGCCTCACACAAGAGACGGTTTATTTCTGGTGGCCGATCGCCGCGGCAATCGCCATCGTCGGTTCCCTGCTTGGAGTCATCGTTCCAGCAATCAAGGCCATGCGCCAGGACGCGACCGAGGCGCTCTCCTATGAGTGAGACCCCCATCATTCAGGTAAGCGATCTCTACAAAACCTATCGCGCCGGCGACGTCGACGTGCACGCGCTCCAGGGCGCAAACCTCGAAGTTCAGCGGGGCGAGTTCGTCGCCATCATCGGCCCCTCCGGCTCCGGAAAATCCACCCTCTTCAACATTCTCGGAGCACTCACTCCGCCTACCTCCGGGACAGTCCTCATCGACGGCAAAGACCTCGCCCGCCTGTCGAATGCGGAGCGCTCAACGATGCGAAAATTCCTCGTCGGCTTCGTCTTTCAGAAATACAACCTGCTGCCCACGCTCTCCGCCGAAGACAACATCCGCATCGTGCAATACATCGGCAAGCAGTCTACCGAGTTCACGCCCGAGTTCCGCGAAGTGCTCAACATCCTCGGCATCGCTGATCGCCTCAAGCACAAGCCCCGCGCGCTCTCCGGCGGCCAGCAACAGCGCGTCGCCATCGCCCGCGCCATCGTCAACCACCCCGCAATCCTGCTCGCCGACGAACCCACCGGCAACCTCGACAGCCAGAACTCCGCCGCCGTTCTCGGCCTGCTCACCGACCTCAACCGCCGCCTCGGCCAGACCATCCTCATGATCACCCACGATCCCGAGGCCGCCTCCTACGCCAGCCGTCAGGTCCATATGCGTGACGGACGGGTTCTTTAACACCACAGCACGCTCTCGCTCTCCCGTAATTCGCCGGAAGAAAATCTGCCCCAGAGGGCCGGCTTCGGGACTTCCGCCCCAAGCTCGGCGACCTCTTTCGAGGCATCCATTGTCTCCGCTTCAGGCATCCCTTGAAGTGACAGGAGGGTTTAACCATGGACCCCAAGCTTGCAGCCGTTATCATCCTCGCGGTAGTCCTGGTACTGGTTATGGTATGGGCGATCGTGCGCCAACAGCGCACAGCAAAGCTGCGCCGCCATTTTGGCGCGGAGTATGACAGAACCGTGCGCGAAACCGGGCCCGCAAGAGCAGAGAATGTCCTGCTCGAAAGAGAGCGGCGAGTCGAGAAGTTTCGGATTCGCGATCTCGGAACGGAAGAGCGCGAGATGTTCGTCACGGAGTGGCGCACCATCCAATCGCGTTTTGTTGACGATCCACGCGGCGCGGTCAGCCAGGCCGATGCCGTGGTAGATCGCCTCATGCAGGCGCGCGGATATCCGATCACCGACTTTGAACAGCGTGCCGCCGATATCTCCGTCGTGCACCCCGGCGTAGTCGACAACTATCGCGCCGCCCACCAGATCGCCTTGCGTCACAGACAGGGTCAGGCCACCACCGAGGACCTTCGTAACGCGCTCATCTATTACCGCTCGTTGTTCGACGAACTATTACAGACCGGATCGATCGGTCGTCACAGGGAGGTGGCATGATGGCAGACCCGAACAGGACCGCCCGCTTTACAACCGCGGATCCGATTGGAACTTCCGGCGTCCCAACGCCGCGCGGACTAACGGACTGGATTGAGGGCGATCGCGTTACGCCGGTCGGCCCTACATTGGTCCAAAACGCCGAAGGCGTCGCAACCCCGCTGTTGCCCGAGGCGGAGATCGGCGACCTACGTTCTCGCTGGAGCAACATCCAGGCGGAATTCGTCGACGAACCGCGCCGATCTGTCCAGGAAGCCGACAAATTGGTTGCCTCCACGATGCAGCGCCTCGCAGACGGCTTCGCCACCGAACGTGCCTCGCTCGAAAAGCAATGGGACAGCGGGGATGACGTTTCCACCGAAGACCTGCGTGTTGCGCTTCAGCGCTATCGCGCATTCTTCGGTCGCCTGTTGAACGCTGCCTGACGCGGCCGAGCCCAATGGTCTAAGCTGAGAAAGCCGTAAAGACCGCGAGTCACAGCGGGCTCATGCAGCCTTTACGGCATTCAGCTAGCCGCCATATTTCACCGAGCAACCATAAGGCCGCGTATAACTCGTAGCAACAACCCCGCCGGCCATCGCTTGACGCAGCGCTTCAGAAACATAGTTTTTCGAAACTTTAATATCGCTCACGTCCGGCGTGGGGTGGTCGTCGATGGCCCCCGCATAGATCAACTTACCCGCGGGATTGATCACAAACATGTTCGGCGTGGTCTTGGCGTCATATTCATGCCCGATCGTTCCCTTAGGATCGAGAATCGCCGCCGTCGGTGCCGCATGCACCTTGGCAATCTGCGCGTTTTCCTCGCTCGCCGTGACATAACCCTGTTGTCCTGGCGCGGATGAAAGAATTGTCAACCAGACGACGCCTTTCGCCGTCCACTCCTTTTGCAACGACTGCATGTTGCCGCTTTCGTAGTGCTTCCGAGTGAACGGGCAATCGCGGTTTGACCATTCCAGCACCACATACTTGCCTCTGTATTCCGAAAGACTCTGCGTCTTTCCATTGCTGTCGGTGCCCGTGAAGTCGGGCGCAGGATCGCCTACCTTTACCGCAAACGAGCTCGCCGATGCGAGCATAAGAACAGCTACGCTGATCGTCGAGACCAGGCGACGCATGAGAGTTACTCCTTCGCTGAAGAATTAGCTTGCCCACTTGCCACTTGCTTGTCTTGCTTCAACTCATCCAGCGCATCGAAGACGATGCCCGGCGTCAGCACCTCGGGAAGGATCTTCGGCGCCGTGCCCGCCGCTCCCGAATACAGCACATATGTAGGAACGCCGCTCCGCCCCAACCCCGCCAGCGTCTGCGCGATCGTCTCGTCATGCCGCGTCCAGTCCGCGCGCACCAGCGCGATCCCGCTCTCATGCAGCCGCTTCTGCACGTCCTCGCGATCGAGCACCACTTTCTCATTCACCTGGCAGCTCAGGCACCAGCTCGCCGTAAAATCGATGAACACCGGCTTGCCCTGCGCGCGATAATTCTCCACCAGCTGAGGAGTAAACGGCTCCCAGCTCGAGGGTCCCTGCACCGCAGCTTTATTTGTAACCGTCTCAGCTACAGAACCATACTTCTGTGCGGCATAAATCGGAAGCGCCACGGCAAGCAGCCCGACAACTGTAGCAGCCGCAGTTGCAAACCCCTTCAGCGGCCACCTCCCCAGCACCCATCCCGCTATCGCCAGCAGCAGGAATCCGCCCAGCAACCCCAGCAGTGCATTCACGCCCGCAGACTGCGCAAACAGCCACACGAGCCAGATCACCGTCGCGAAGATCGGCACCGCTGTCGCCTGCTTCAACACCTCCATCCACGCGCCCGGACGAGGCAACAGCCGCGTCCACGCCGGATTAAATGACAGCAGCAGATACGGCGCAGCCAATCCCAAAGCCAGCGCGGTAAAAATCGCAAACGTCACACCCGCCGACTGTGCCAGCGCAAATCCGATCGCCGCGCCCATAAACGGAGCCGTGCACGGAGTCGCCACCACCATCGCAAGCACGCCCGTAAAGAAGCTGCCCGCATAGCCCTGCTTCGACGCCAGCCCCGAACCCGCGCTCGTCAGCGTTAACCCAATCTCAAACATCCCCGCCAGCGAAAGCGCCAGAAAAAACAACAGCAGCGCCATGACAGCAATGAACTCCGGCGACTGGAATTGGAATCCCCATCCAAACTGCCGCCCTCCGGCGCGCAGCGCCAGCAGCACCGCAACCACCGCCCAGAACGAAGCAATAATCCCGAGCGTGTAGACCAGGCCATGCGCCCGCATCCGGCTGCGCTCTTCGCCCGAAGACTGCACCAACGCCAGCCCCTTGATAAACAGCACTGGAAAAACACACGGCATAAGGTTCAGAATGATGCCGCCAAGAAACGCCAGGCCCGCAATCTTCACCACCTCTGCAAAACCAGCCGAAGCCGCCTCATCCGCAACCGCTGCTCCCTGCGGAAACTGCACATCATAAGCGCGCCCATCGGGAAAAACCACCAACCCATGCAGCGTGGCCGGAGTGGTCTTCAGGTTTTCATCTCTCTTGATCTCGATCGCAACGCCATGCTTCAACGGCGTCAGCTTCTGCTTCGCGGCATTATCGATCTGGTCCTGGTCGTAGGGGAAAAACTGCGCCGCCGCCTCGCTCTTCCCTGTCAGCACCACAACCTTAAAACCATTCGGCGTCGCCGAAAACGATGCCTTTGCACTCGGCGGCAACGCGAGTGGCAACTTCTGTTGCCAGCTCTGGATCAACCCCTGCTCCAGCACCTTCCCCTGGGTTCCCGCGTCTACTACGGAGATCGGCAACTTCAACTCCGCCCGCCCCGGAATGCACGTCTCGCGGCAAACCAGCCAGTTCACCTTCGCCGCAGCATCAAGCTTCGTCCCCGCCTTCAGCGAATCCGCGCCATGCAGCAGAATCGGAAAAACAACCTCGCCCTCGTACCCATAATCCATCAACGGCCCAAGCGGGAGCCGCTGCGGAGCGGGAAACTGCATCGCATCAGCGGTCAAACCCTCCGGCAGAGTCCACGTAATCTTCGACGGCTCACCCGAATCGCCGGCATTCGACCAATACACATGCCAGCCCTTGTCCATCTTGAAATAAAGCCCCGCTTGCAGTGAATCGCCCGGATGGATCACATCCCGCGCGCTCACCAGCTGCACTGTCACATGCGGAGCCTGCACCGCGCCGGAAGGCAACTCGCCGCCCTGCGCGCCTGCATGTAAAGCGGCACCCGCCAGCAGCAACACCAGCAACCACAAGCACTTCAACCTGCCAAAGTTTCGGACCTGCCGCACGCTTCCCTCGTTCCCACTCTTCACTTCATATTGTAGGACGCACCGGAAACAAAAGAATTACAGCCACGAACCCGCCCGAACACCGCGGCGTCAGCCGTTGAGGGAAATTCCTGTCCGAGAGCGAGAACGGATCGGGAAAACAATGCCGATCGACCACCTTTGTTACCTTAAAACCAGAGACGAACTCCCCATGACCCAGGCCTCACCCACCTCCCGCTTCCCTCCGGGACAAACCCTGCTCCTCGACGCCGACGACACGCTCTGGGAAAACAATATCTACTTCGAACGCGCCATCGCCGCCTTCATCTCCTGCCTCGATCACCACGAATATTCCCCCGGCCAGGTGCGTCTCAAGCTCAACGAAGTCGAGCGCGAGACCATCCTCTCGCACGGCTACGGAGTCTCCAGCTTTCGCCAGTCCCTCATCGCCTGCTTCGAGCGGCTCTCACATAGTGAAGATCATTTCACCGCTGACAAGCGCGAGCAGGTCGCCGGATTCGCCCAGTCCATCATCGACCAGGAGATCGAGTTGCTCCCCGGCGTCGCCGAAGCCCTTCCCGAACTCGCCTCGCGCCATCGCCTCATCCTCGTCACCAAGGGCAACCACGCCGAACAGTCCGACAAATTCCAGCGCTCCGGCCTCCAGGCGCACTTCACCGCTGTCGAGATTCCACCCGAGAAAACCCCCTCCGCCTACCACGCCATCGTCGCCAAATACGAGCTCGCGCCCCACACCACCTGGATGATCGGCAACAGCCCCAAATCCGACATCAACCCCGCGCTCGCCGCCGGCCTCCACGCGGTGCTCATCCATCACCCCAGCACCTGGGTGCTCGAGCACGAACACCTCAACCCCACTCCCACCGGCCAGAATTTTCTCGAACTAACCGCTTTCAACACACTCAGCGAATATTTCTGAAATCCCACAAGCGCCGAATGTAAACTGCTGTCGAAACAGGAGCGCAAGCGATGGCCACCGCAACGTTGAGCAAGCCGCAGAGCCCGAATAAACTCGATAACTTCAACCCCAAAGTCGACGCCTACATCAACAAGGCGAAGCCCTTCGCGCAGCCTATCCTCGAGCACCTTCGCGAACTCGTCCACAAGGCCTGCCCTCAAGTCGAAGAAACCATCAAATGGAGCCGCCCCTTCTTCGAATACAAGGGCGCGATCCTCGGCAACATGTCCGCCTTCAAGGAGCACTGCAGCTTCGGCTTCTGGGGCGAAGAGATCGGCGCCGTCCTCCGCGAAGCGAAGGCGGTACAAGACGGAGCAATGGGCTCGCTCGGCCGCATCACCTCCATCAAAGACCTGCCCGCAGACAAGCAAATGCTCAGCTGGATACGCCAGGCCACATCGTTCGTCGATACCGGCAACTACACCAGCCCCATCGCGGCGAGAAACAAAGTCGTCAAAGCCCCAAAGACCGCGCCCGAGACGCCTACAGAGTTCGCCACAGCCCTCAGGAAAGACAGAAAAGCCGCAGCCGTCTTCGCCAAATTCAGCCCCAGCTGCAAACGCGAATTCGTCGAATGGATCGCCGAGGCCAAACGCCCCGAAACCCGCGACAAGCGAATCGCCACCGCCGTCGAGTGGATCGCCGAAGGCAAACAGCGCAACTGGAAATACCAGAACTGCTGATTTCCCGTTCAAAGCTTGGCGAACAGATTCTCCGTCCTGAGCGGAGCCGATTCGCCTCTCGCTTGCAAATCCGGCCGCGTCGATAGCAGAGGCTCAGCGGTCTTCAACCGATCTGTTCCCCAGGGCGCTCACATCAAGAGATCCAATAAGACCATGTCCGGAATCTGGCGACGGCCTGTAGTTCGGCTCATATTGAACCCAGGCCGTTGCACTCCGCGCAATCGGAGTTCCCGTCACAAAGACGTACTTTTGGTTGTCAATCTGAAACGAGAGTCGGTTCAGATCGACGTTGGCTTGCACCGCGCCCTCCATTGGAGAAAGCGACACCACGTACCGGCCTATACCGGGCCAATAGATCATGACGCCCCACCCGGACTGATCGACCGAGGCCAATCCTCCTTCCATATCTCCCACTACCTCGCTTCCTTTCAACAAAAGCGGCGAGTTCATGCGCAGCTCACCAGCCTTAGGATCGACCTCGCGATTCCCAGCCATAGGAGTCGGCATATGATCCGTCCACTCGCCGGTCACTACCATCGGGTTCCCACCCGCAACCTCAATCTGTAGTGTCTCTCCCGCCTCGAACCAATACCGTTTCTCCGTACTCGCATCCAGATCGAAAGGCGAGTACGAATGTGATCCCGGATGAGCAGGAACAACCTTCGACCGCACCGCGAGCTCGACGCGGTCGCCATCCTTCGACAGCAGGTCAACCTTGTAAATCAGCATGCCCCCTGGAACCGCACCGACCAGACCGCAGCTCGCCCGCTTCTTGTCCGCGGCAGATAACGCGCAAGGGTGCGATTGCCCAGACGCGTTAGCAATCCTCAGCATCATCACCGTCCCCTCTGTATTTGCCTTCACGCCCACCACAACAAGGCTCGAAGCTAACCCCACAACGGCCAACACCAGCGAAGCAAACACCAGCCTCGGTACGCTCATCCGTTCCCAGCCTCTCTGCCACCATGAAGTACTGGCTCTTCCCTGTTCGTCCCAAACTATTCGCGGAGTCTCCGCTGGAGCTTCCAAACTCGCAACCCGCCGCAGTTCCGCCCCAATCTCCAGATAATCCCTGAGTTGCGCCCGGCAGCTCTCACACTCGCCAATGTGCGCTGCAGCACCGCGAGGAATCGTCTCGCCGTCATATAACGCAGAAACATACTCAGCCGCTTCGTCGCAGATCATGCAACCCTCCCCCGGTCCCTCTCCTGATTGCCGTCCCGTGCCAGATATTCCTCAGCGCTTCCCGAGCGGCAAAGAGCCGCGACCGCACCGTTCCTATCGGGATACCCAATATCTCCGCAAGCTCCGCATAAGACCGCCCTTCCACCTCGCGCAGCCACAGCAGCGACCGCTGCTCCTCAGGAAGCCGTCGCAGAGCATCATGAATGATCGAATTATGTTCTGTTTGGCAGTCGCCAATCTTCTCTACGTCGGAAGGCTCAGCGGCTTGATGGCTTCGCCACCACTCCGCGGCACGCTTCCTGCCGATTCCGTATAGATATCCCCGCAGCGTTCCCCGCTCCGGACTAAATCCAGTCGGGCGATTCCATATCTGCGCAAAGGTCTCTTGCGCCAAATCTTCGGCAGCCTGATGACTCCCCACAAGCTGCCTCAGAAAAGCGCAAAGCCGCGACCGGTTCTCCAAGTAAAACGCGTCAAAGGCCGCCGCGTTCCCTTCGGCAATCTTTGTCCAGCTCTCCAGGTCGTCGGCCAAGAATGAGTCTCCACCCTGCTATTCGGGCCGGCGCCCCAAATAGTTCACCGCTTGAGAAAAATATTTATAGTTGCAGGCCACCGCGAGCGGCACGCGCAGCAACCAAGCCGTAAGGCTCTCTTCAAAATTCCTGCCGAGTCTAATATTGAGAAGCGTGACCGATCATGAAATCCGTCGTAGCCATCGCAGCGTCCCTGATGATCTTAGGAAGTAGCGCCATGCCCAAAGCCGACTCTGCCCCGGCCGCCAGCCCCCTTGCGCGCCCCTACGCACAGTTCGGCTTCGACGTCTTGCGCCAGCTCACTTCGCAGCGCCCCGGCACTAACGTCTTCATCTCGCCAACCAGCATAGCGGTCGCGCTGGCCATGACCTCCAATGGCGCCAACGGAACCACCCGCGACGCCATCCTCCGAACTCTGCACGCTGACACGCAGCCGCTCGAGGCCTTCAACGCCGCCAATCGCGAACTCGCCGAGCAAATAAGCAAGACGACCGCAGTACAGCTTGCCATGGCCAACGCGCTCTGGCTGCAACAAGACCTTTCCGTCAACCCTGCGTTCCAGCAAGGCTTGCAGACGTCTTACGAAGCCCAGGCCCAGACCCTGAACTTCCGAAATTCCGCAGCGGCAGTACAGACGATCAACGCCTGGGTTGCCAAACACACCAACGATCGCATCGAGCGCCTCCTCGACCAGGTCGATCCCTCCACCGTCGCCATGCTCACCAACGCCATCGTTTTCAAGGGCAAGTGGACTCTTCCCTTCGATCCGAAATCGACGCAGCCGCACGAGTTCAAACCCGCAAACGGCGCGGCGCTCAAAGTGCCCATGATGCAGAACTCCGCCGAATACGCCTACTACGCGGACGGAAAGGGCCTCCAGGCCATTCGACTCCCCTACGCTGACCGCAGCTTTGCAATGTACGTTGTCTTGCCGCAGGGCAGCAGCCAGATGCAATCGTTTCTCCAGCAGCTCACGCCCGATACATTCACCGCGCTCATCTCATCCCTGCACCCGCAGCGCGGAACCATCGAGCTGCCACGCTTCACCATCGACTACGACGCGACCTTGAATGCGGTCCTCACTAAGCTCGGCATGGGCATCGCCTTCGGCAACAACGCAAATTTCGATGGCATCTGCAAGACGCCCCGCATCCAGATCAGCGAAGTCCGCCACGCCTCATTTTTGAAAGTAGATGAAGAAGGCACCGAAGCCGCCGCTGCCACCAGCGTCGGAATGCGTGCCATGGCTGTCAGAATCGAGCCGCCGCCCTTCCACATGGTCGTCGACCACCCCTTTTTCCTCGCCATTCGCGACGAACGCAACGGCCAGCTCCTCTTCACCGGCGCCATCGCCAGTCCCGAAACTTAGCTCGCGGCATAAATTCCGGCGCTCCGCTCAAGCCACACCGGTTAAACGCCCGCTAGCACGGCCTCTACCAGCGGAAACTCCAGCCGGAAGGTAGTGCGAAAGGCGCGCTCCTCCCCGCTGTGCACGCTAATGTGGCCGCCGCCCTTTTCGGTCAGGTCCCTGGCCAGCCACAGGCCAATCCCGGTGCCCAGGCCCTCTTTGGTTGTAAAAAATGCTTCAAAGATACGGCTTAGGTTCTTCGGCTCGATACCGGATCCGTTGTCGCGAACTTCAATGACCGCCAGGTCCCGTTCCTGAGATATCTCAACCTCAACGATTCCCTCGCTGCCGATCAGGGCGTCGCAGGCATTCGAGACAAGGTTCGTCAGTATCTGGCGAAGACTGTCCGCCGGAAGCGCAACCCAGACGTCGGCTGTTCTCATCAGCTGTATCGTGCTCCCTCCCGACTTGCATCGCGGCTCAAACATGGCAACCACAATCTCCGCGACCTCTTCGACCCTCGACGGTCCTTTCGGCGAATACTGTCGCGCAAATTCGAGCGTATGTCGTGAGATGCTCGCCAGTCGCGCCAACTGGTAGTCGGCCATCTTGAGATACTCTCGCGTCTGTGGCGCAAGCTGCTCGTCCAGCAACGCAAGATAGAGAAGGTTCGTCACGACCTCCAGCGGGTTATTCATCTCATGAGCGATCGTCGCCGAAAGACGCCCGATCGCGGCCAGCTTTTCCGAGCGGATCAGCGCCAGCTCCGCATGCTTTCGGTCGGTCACATCGATAGTGACTCCGCGCCAAATGCAAGCGTCAGCCGGGGAAGGCGTCCCGCGGCTCTCGAGCCAGCGTATCTCTCCATTCGGCCATCGCACCCGGTACTCCGCATGGAACATCTTTGCGGTACCCGTCTGCATCAATGTTTCAAACTGCGCGCGGTCTTCTTCCACAATGAGTGACAGCAGCAAATCGCGTGCGGTCAGATCTGCAAACGGTCGCCCGAATAGCTCCGCGCCCCCCTCCGCCCACCAAACGCGTCTTTCCTCGAGGTTGTACGTCCATGCCACTGAGTTGCTTCCCTGCTGCGCTTCCATCAACTCTTCGGTCCGCGTCTGGAAGGACGCAAGTGCCGCCCGAAGCCGGGCCCCCACAACATTTTGGCGGTGACAGATTCCGGTGACCAGAAGGCCGACGCTGAAGATGATGGCGCAGTAGAAAAGAGCTCGGCCGCTGAGGGACAATTGCCCGACGGGGGCCATGACATAGTAGTCGAAACAAAACGTGGTAAAGACCGTCGCCAGCAGTCCCTGGCGAACGCTCCAGAAGAGCGTGATTCCGGCGATCGACGCAAAGGTCAGCGCGAACGGAGTACTCTGCAAAGCTCGCGTGTGCAGGCCCAGGTTCGTGCAGATCCACGGAAGAACGACCGCCGCGGCGTATCCCGCAGCCTGCCGTAGCGTCACGACAAGTCGACTTGGTTGGTCCGTCAGCGGTCGTCTGCTGCTCACAAGGTGGCCTTTCACGGAGTATCTCTGGGAAACAAGGCAGGCAAGCTGGGCTCAAAATCGACCGCAGCAAACGGCGCGATGCTCTCATCTGGCAATCGCTGCCGGGCTACTTCACTAGCTTATGACACGAAACAGCCACGCCACATGAAAACTCCCTGCGAATCGAGTCCGCCGTTTCCTTAGTAGCGCCTACGCCACTATCTCCGGTAGACCATGCCATCCTTCATCACAAACTTCACCTTCAGTTGTCACCGAGATATCCTCCAGCGGATTCCCCGGCACCGCAATCACATCCGCAAGATACCCCGCCTTCAGCTCGCCAATCTTGCCATCCCAACCCAGCAGCTTCGCGCCGTTGATGTAATCCGCCTGCAACACCGCCGCCGGAGCCATCCCATACTGCGCCATCAACACCAGCTCCCGCGCCTGCGTCCCATGCGGAAATGGCCCCACATCCGAACCCACCGCCATCGGCACGCCCGCCGCCAGTTGCAGCTTGAACTGCGCCGCATGGTAATCCTGCAAAGCCCGCTCTCGCGCCGCAGCTCGCGGCGACGAAGCATGGTCCGCAAAATATTCCGAAATCGTAAAAGTCGGCACCGCATAAATCTGCTTCTCATGCATCAGCCGCATCGTCTCCGGGCTAAGTTGATAAGCATGATCGATTGAGGCCACTCCCGCCTCGACCGCATACATCGCCCCCGGCTCCCCGGTGCAATGCACGCCAACTTTCGTCCCCACCCGCGCCGTCTCCTTCACCGCAGCCTCAAGCTCCGCCTGCGTGTATTGGTAAGGAGTAACAAACTTCCCATCCACCTCATGGTCTCGGCCGGTCTCATAAATCTTGATGAAATCGGCGCCCTCCTTCAGTTGCTCCCGAATAACATTCACCAGGTCGGTCGCATTATTCGCATAGTCGGCATTTCCCGGAACATGCGCCGCCGGGTTGTAGTCGATCGCATCCTCATGCCCGCCCACAATGCTGATCGCATTTCCGCTCATCCGCATCCGCGGCCCGGGAATCAGCCCCGCATCGATCGCATTCCGTACCGCCGTCGACGCCGAACCCGCACCCTCCGTCCCCATATCGCGCTCAGCCGTAAACCCGGCCATCAAGTCATCGCGCGCCGCAAGCTCAGCCAGAATCACCCGCTGCGGCCACCGACTCCTGAATCGTCTGCAAGTCCTCCGCACCCGGATGCAGAAACAAATGCACATGAGCATCGATCAACCCCGGCATCAACGTCGCATCGCCCAGGTCGATCACCTCCGCACCCGCCGGATGCGTCACCGAAGCACCCGCCTCCACAATCTTGTTCCCCTCAACCAAAACCTCGCCCGGAGAAACCACCTTCCCCGCCCCCACATCCAGCAACCGCGCCGCATGAAGCACCGTCGCCTTGCGATCAGCATCCGCAGAAGCAGCCTCCGAAGCCACCTGCGCACCAGCCCCCAAACCAGCCAGCGACGCCGCAACCAAACCAGCACCCAGCAATCAACCCAAATGTTTTTCTCATAATTAGCAGCCATCCTAGCACTGCTGCGGCACCATAGCGGGCATCGCCCGCCCGGTGGAAGCCCGGGGCTTTAGCCCCGGGATAAAGGAGCCAAGGAAATTGGCCTTTAGGCCAGGGCACTTCGGCGGCCTTCAGAAGTTAATACCCTTCATGCGGCGCGGGTGTCCCTCAACCAATCACTCCACAATTGAATCCCCACCACATTCCCACTAAAGTGAAGGTTCACACCGGAGACAAACCTTGCGCACGAACCCCACAGCCCTGCTCGCGCTCCTGACCCTCATCCACAGTCCTCTGGGCCCAGTCCCCATCTCTGCCCCGCGGAGTAGCCGCCGAAGACATCGACCGCGCCGCCAACCCCTGCACCGACTTCGACGCCTACGCCAACGGCGCAGTGGCGCGCCACCCATCCCATGCCCGCCATCCAGACCACCTGGGCCATTCGCACCGTCACGCAGGACGAAACCCGCGCCCGCCTCCGCTCCATCGCGGAAGAAGACGCCGCCAAATCCTCGTCCCTGCCCAAAGGCTCGCCCGGCCAGATGACCGGAGACTTCTACGCCGCCTGCATCGACGAGTCCCGCATCAACTCCCTCGGCCTCGATCCTCTGCAACCCACGCTCAAGAGCATCGACACCGCCGTCGACGCCAAATCGCTCACCGCGCAGATCGTCGCCGTGCAGCAAATCGGCATCTCCGCGCCAGTGAGTCTTTCTTCGACGCAGGACATCCACGACCCCACCCGCGTCATCGCGGAGATCGCCATCACCGGACTCGGTCTCCCCGACCGCGATTACTATCTCCGCGACGAGCCCCGCTTCAAAGATGCCCGCGAAAAATACATCGTCTTCGTCCACAAGATGTTCACCCTCGCTGGCGCAAACGAAGCCGACGCCACCAGCGCCGTCAACGCCGTGATGAAAATCGAAACCGCTCTCGCGCAGGACGGCCTCAGCCGCATCGAGCGCCGCGATCCCAAGGCTGAAGACCACCCCATGACCTTCGCCGAGCTCAAAGCCCTCGCGCCCCACTTCGGCTGGGACGCCGAGTTCGACACCCTCAACGTCAGCAAAGATGGCCACATCAACGTAACCCAGCCCAAGCTCGTGCAGACCTTCGATAGCCTGCTTACCTCATCCTCGATCGCGGACTGGCGCCTCTACCTCCGCTGGACCGCGCTTCGCACCCAGGCCCAATATCTAGCAGCCCCATTCGAAGACGAGCGCTTCAACTTCTACGGAACCGTCCTCACCGGAGTCAAAGAACAACGCCCCCGCTGGCAGCGCTGCGTCATCGCCACCGACGCCAATCTCGGCGAAGCTCTCGGCCACGAATACGTCGACCGCTATCTCCCGCCCGAGGCCAAGGCCCGCGCCCGCCAGATGGCCGTCAACATCGTCAACGAGCTCAAGCTCTCCATCGAATCGCGCGATTGGATGTCCGCGCCCACCAAGGCCAAGGCCCTCGAAAAGATCAACGCCCTCGACATCAAGATCGGCTATCCCGATAAGTGGAAAGACTACGCCGGAGTCACCATCGACCGCTCCACCTATCTCGACGACGTGCTCAGCGCCACGCGTTACGAGGTCCGCGACGACCTCAACCAGATCGGCAAGCCCGTCGACCGCGGCCGCTGGGGCATGACCCCGCCCACCATGAACGCCTACTACAACCCGGTGATGAACGAGATCGTCGTCCCCGCCGGCTACCTGCAGCCACCCGGCTTCGATCCCAAGGGCCTCGACGCCATCAACTACGGAGCCGTCGGCGTCAGCATCGGCCACGAGATCTCCCACGGCGTCGATGACCAGGGCGCGCAATTCGCCGCCGACGGAAAACTCGAGAACTGGTGGACCCCCGCCGACTACAAAAACTTCGAGGGCCGCACCGCCTGCACCACCAGGCAATACGACAACTACTTCGTCGAGCCCGGCCTCCACCTGCAAGGCAAGCTCGTCACCGGCGAAGCCCTCGGCGATCTCGGCGGAGTCAACCTCTCCTACCGCGCCTATCATCGCTCCCGCGAAGGCAAAGGCCCCGAGCCCAACGTCGACGGATTCACCCCCGACCAGCAATTCTTCCTCGCCGAAGCCCAATGGCGCGGAGCCCTCGTCCGCCCCGAAGCCGCCCGAACCGCCGTCTCCACCGACCCCCACCCACCCGGAAAATTCCGCGTGTTAGGCCCCCTAAGCAACATGCCCGAGTTCGAAAAAGCCTTCGCCTGCAAACCAGGAGACCCAATGGTAAGACCCGAAACCGAACGCTGTGCGCTTTGGTAGGAGTCAGTCTTAGAATGAGCTGTCGGTCGAGTGATCTTTGCGGCGATCTCGACGCTAGAGGATTAAATACATCAGAGCTGCCACTGCGAACTTGCTCACATTGTTCTTGATAGTCGCCGCGGTGTATGGAGCGACCCAGGCACACTACATCGTACGAACACGCGCGATGCGTGCTTTGGCGGCCAGATGGGGTTTTCGGTACATCGGACCCCCTCCCCCAAAGTGGTGGTGGCCCGTCTCGCATCCTGTGGTTCGTCATCCCATTCCGACCTGGGTTTCCCACCTTACCCTTTCTGGACAGCCAATTACACGAATCTGGAATGTCATAGAAGGAACGAATAATGGCGAAACAGTCCTAATCTTCGACGTGATTATCGGGGCGTATAGAAATAGCCATCCTTGTACCCTTATCGCGTGCCAAACCGCTCAGAATCCGTTTGGGAGAATCCCCTCAGTCGACCGCGTGATGCAGAGCAACGGATGGATCGTTCTCCATGGGGTATGGTTTCTTTGGTTCTCTTGGACAATGCGAGTAAAGCGGATTGATCAACATCTCAGTCGATTCCGTGGCCTGATAACCGACTAGGATTGCGGAGTGGCCAAGGTCTAAACCAGGAGCCAATGCGGGTGCCCACGGCCTGCCCTGAGCGAAGTCGAAGGGTCCCTGCCTTTGGGACGTGGGATAGGGCGGACGGCAGTCCGCCCCAGTGGAAGCCGGGGGCTTCAGCCCCCCGGATCAGAAGTTCCAAAGAAGAGGCCTTTAGGCCTGGGTTCTCCGGGCGACCATTGACGCCACATACAAATCTTTGTATAAACGATGACATGAGCGTGTTCAAACCGATTGAATTTCGGGGAGACTCGCTACAAGCCCTCAAAAGCTTTCCAGAATCAGCAAGACGAAGAGCCGGCTTGCAACTAAGCCTCGTTCAACAAGGCCACTATCCGGACGACTGGAAGCCGATGAACACCGTCGGCCCCGGCGTTCGCGAAATTCGCATTCGCGACGAGCACGGCATCTTCCGCGTCATGTACGTCACAAAGTTCGGCGGCATCTTGTTCGTGCTTCACTGCTTTCAAAAGAAGACCCAGAAGACCAGCACGGCTGATATCGCAACAGCCACGCGAAGATACAAGGAACTTCAGAAGGAATACTCGTCATGAAAAAGATGATCAACCGCTTCGAGAACGTCTGGGACGCAATCGAGGACACCCCCGCTCTCGCCGAGAACATGAAGCTCCGCACCACACTCATGCTCGCGCTCAAGGACCACATCGCCCGCGAGGGCCTCACGCAAAGCGAGGCTGCAAAGATCTTCGGAGTTACCCAGCCCCGGATCTCCGACCTCATGCGCGGACGCATCGACCTCTTCGCCATCGACACGCTGGTGAACATGCTCGCCACCGCCGGCATCCACGTCGAGCTCCAAATCGGCCACACCGCCTAATCGGGATCCCCGGCTGAAACCACAGCATTTACGTACAGAAATAGGGTAGGGCTACGAACTGCGTTCATCACCCTTCGGGAGAAATACAATCTCATAATGACGAAGACGAAACTAAGGCTTCTCACCCTGGTTTGGGCCATCTGCATCATGACCGGCGCAATGGTCCGGGGATATCGCCTGGGAGCAAACCTGCAGACCGCCGGAATCCTGCACATAGCCACGCACTTCGCCGTCTTCGCCGTTCTCGGGCTTCTTTTAATGCTGAGCTTTGACACCCAGCCCGTCCGCTTGCTGGCCGTTCTCGCCGGCGTCGCTTTAGGCCTCACCACCGAGCTTTACGAACACCTCGCATTTCTAAGTCCCATGGAGTGGGGAGACGTAGCCGTCGACGCGCTAGGCGTTTTGGCGGGTGCGGTGGCAAGGTTCATCAAGAAACCCTCCGCCTCTGTCCGCCCTTGGTGAAAGCTCACCGGCGGCAGAAATGAACTCCACCGCCGGCAACTTCCATCCAACTCGACAACACTGACACTCTATCGAGCCGAGTACCAGCGAACATAATCGACCAGCATCGGCCCAGGATTAGTCAGACCACTGATCGATCCACCCAGCGTGCCGCCGATCGCCTCATTCAAGAGGAGGAAAATCGGCTGATTGAATGCCCATGCATCCCCTGCGGGAAGGCTGGCGGGCGTGGTGGTATAGAACGGCTTGGTTGGATCATCCACAAAGAACTGCACCTGGTCCGGCGACCAGATAATCCCGTAGGTGTGGAAGGTTGTCGTTGTCTCTCCGCTGGGGAACAGATAGCGGTCCGAGAGCCCGTCCCCTCCCGTGAGGTAGGTGTGGATGGTGGAATTCTCTCCTGTGATTCCAGGCCCGCCATAGATCTGCGGTGACCAGTCTTCCAGGATGTCGATCTCTCCGGCAACCGGCCACGGAACACCACCATTGATGTTGTTCCCCAGCGCCCAGAACGCCGGCCAGAGGCCCTGATTGGTCGTATCGGGAAGCGCGATCCTCGCTTCGATAATGCCGTACTGGAAGGTCTGCCCTCCACTCGTATTCAGCCGGGCCGAGATCCACGTTCCATTCACGTTTCTGGGCTGGATCACCAGATGACTGTTGCCATCGATATAGACCGGGGCCGTCGAAGTGCTGAACGATGTCGGACACTGCACCGGATTGCCCTCCACTCCCGGAGGTCCGCAATAAATTTCGGCCTCATTATTTCCCCAGCCATTATTGTTGCCGAGGTCGAAATTCCACGCCTCGGTCGATGGCGGCCGTGACGGCCCATCGAACTCTTGGCACCACGTCGGCCTGTAGCTCACTCCTCCAACCGACAGATCGCCAATATTTGTGCAGGGGCTGGCTCCGAGGCCGCCTTTGCCGGTATTGCTGCTGTTGGTTTGCACGGTCAGTGACCATAGCTGATTGCTGGCACCGGTGCAGGTTTCCACCACCACAGCGCTTCCGACGGCCTTGCCACTCGAGGCGAGGCAAAGATTGGTGCTGTTCGCAGGCTGCAATTCATAGAACCTGCCAATCAGCACCGGGTCCCACGCCTGCCCCGAAGTGCCCGCGCACGCATCCAGAACCACCGCCGAACCGCTGGCGCTACCCGATGCGGTGACGCAATTCGCGCCGAGCGCAGCGAAGTTGTAGAAGCCAGGCGGCACAACCCCGGTATTGTTGAACGACCATGACTGCGCGCCGGTGCTATTCGAGGTGTAGATATCGATCGGATTTCCCCCTCCCGTCCCCGCGCCCGAATCATCGAAGACTAAAGTTGGAGCATTCTGCGGGCTCAGCGTAAAGCTGCCGATCCCGATGGGCGCGGTGCCAGACTCAGCGCCATTGTTGGGGTTCCCACAGTCTGCAGTTGCGAAACATAATCCACGGTGAATCCCCCCGCCCGAGAAACCCTCCTCGGCCGAGTGGCCTGCCAAAGCCGTGCCTTGTTGCCCTAAGAGCGAACAGCAGCCTAAAGAAAGCGTCACGGCCACCAGCCAATACCCAAGCCTGGCCCTGATCGCCGATTGCCTGATCGCCGATTGCCTGACCACCGATTGCCTGACCACCGATTGCCTGATCATTGATTGAATGATGCGTTTTGAAATCACGGGTATCTCCTCCCTCGGGAGTTGTGTTGGGCGCAATCTGCGCGCGTGACTTGCAATCCTTTCTCAGTCCATTCCTGCACTTGCCTGCGTCGTCACGGTATTTGGTTCCCACGCAACCTCATCCACTGTGTACCGCATCGACATCGCGTCTTTGCAATTGCAGCGGCCTATCGAAGATGATTGTTCTGGGTCGTTCCGGACGTGCAGACTAATCCCGTCAAAAGCTCCTCGCCCTTGACGCGCAGACCACGCTAGCAGGGTCGAAGCAGAGCTGACAACCCCTCACCAATCTGGCCCCATCCATCCAAATCCAAGTAAGATTCTGAAATATGCCTCCGGCCAGGGAGATCGACCCGACCTCCGAACCCGCAACCCTCAAGACCACTCCCGGATCTCTCCGCCACCTCGTCGACCCCGCCTCCGCCAGCCCCAGCGAACACGGCCAATACCTCCGCATCTTCACCTCGACCGTATTCGTCCGCGATCATGACCGCAGCCTCGAATTCTACGTCGGCAAGCTCGGCTTCACCGTCGTCGCCGACGCTCGCTTCGAGTTCGGCAATCGTTGGGTCGCCGTCGCTCCTCCCGACGGCAGCGCGATCCTCGCGCTCATCGCACCCAAGCGCGGCTCTGAGGGTTACAAACACATCGGCTGCCCAACTCAGGTAGCCTTTATCGCCGAAGACATCAACACAACCTTCGAGCTATGGCGCAGCCGGGGCGTTAAGTTCAGTTCCCTTCCGCAACAGACGCTCTTCGGAGGGACCTCAGCCACCTTCGCCGACATCGACGGCAACATCTTCCACTTGCTCGCCTCCGATCACTTAAGTCGCGAAATCGAAGCCCAGCGCAACGCCCTCAACGAAAGACTCGAGACCGACCGCCGCGCCGCCCAGGAGCTCGAGATCGCGAAACAGGTCCAGGCAAAGCTCTTCCCCCAGACGCTGCCCACGCTCAAGACCCTCGACTACGCCGGCCTCTGCATTCAGGCGCGACAGGTCGGCGGAGACTACTACGACTTCCTCGATCTCGGCCGCGACCGCCTCGCGCTCGTCATCGGCGACATCGCCGGCAAAGGCATCGCCGCCGCGCTGCTTATGGCCAATCTCCAGGCCAATCTCCGCAGCCAGGTTGCCATCGCGCTCAAGGCGCCCAAGCGCTTCCTCGCCTCAGTCAATCGAATGCTCTTTGAGAACACCACCCCAAGCGCCTACGCGACGCTCTTCTTCGCCGAATACGACGACCGCACCCGCAAACTCCGCTACGCCAACTGCGGACACCTCTGCGCCCTCATCCTTCACCCCGACGGTAAACACTCCGGCGGCAAACGCCACAACGGAAAGCCCTCCAACGGTCAGCGCCCCAAGGGAACGATCGAACGCCTCGACTCCACCTGCGCCGTGATGGGTCTCTTCGACGACTGGGAGTGCGCCATCGGCAGATGCCAGTTCGCCCCCGGAGACATCCTCGCCCTCTACACCGACGGCGTCACCGAGTCCTTCGACGAAAACGAAGAAGAGTTCGGCGAAGAGCGCCTCATCGAAGCCCTGCGCCGCCACAAAAAACTACCCGCCCACGAAATGGTCAAAGCCATCGTCAACGAAGTCCAAACCTTCACCTGCCCCGAACGCGGCCAATACGACGACATCACGGTAATCATCGCCAAATGCACAGGGGATAGCTAAGGCGTCGACAACCCCTGGATTCGTCCGAACTCTTATACGATCGTGATTTCGCAGACAATTGAATCTACTAGAGAGACTGGCGGTGTCTATCCCTATATGAAGCTGGCGTGGATCACCATTCTCGTTGCTGGCTGTGCGAACGTTGCGTTTGGTATGTCCGCCCCCAAAACTATTCGGGAAATACAAATAATCTCCGGCTGGGGCGGTCTCGGAACACCACAAAACGCTAAGGTGACGATACTGTGCGAGAACGGCAAATATCTGCGAGACGGAAGGCCGATCAATGCGGCTTTGGTGGACGCATTTCTCTCATCTCTTAACGCCCCCGTCATTCCCAAACCCCAGATGGAGAATCTTGGCATCACCTCCGAGTGGTTAACGAGAGGCCTCCCCTTGGCGGAAAAGAACATGCCGGGAAGGTTCTCGGATGCTACTCCTGGCCAGAAAACGCTCTTCGAGTCATCCTTTGTCGATCCTGCGCTCATGACAAAAGCGATGTCGGACCTGTTCGCGTACGCGAGCATGGACGACTACCCGTATGCCAGCGCTGTGGTCACCTTTGAGGATGGGTCTACAATTTCTGCTAAGACGCACTCGTATTACATCTTCATGATCCCCTGGACAGTCTCAGGGAAAGGAGAGACGTTCAACGCGGATATTTCGCGAACGCTTTCAGCACTGCTGCCCCCGAATGCGCCGAACAAAAGCCGCCTTGTTGCGGAGGAGCTCGTCTCGAAGCTCGGCGAGGCACTCATGCGGCGAATCGAACCGGAATGGAAGATGCGTGGCGTCGAAGCTCGTGCTGGCGCGGCGCTGGACTCGTTGCCAACGTTTACACAGTCAACGCTGCGGACATCAATCCCTACCACGACGTCGCGTTCGGACTTCGGTGGAATGACAAAGGTCCCCACGAAACCAATCTTCAGGCCACGCTACACAGGGCTAACTTCCCCGCAAACATGAATGAGCACCTTGTCCTCAAGTATGACCACGACAAGGTGCAGGGCCTCGATCAATTCCTGACGTTCGGAGCAAAATACGAATCCCTTGCTCTCTCTGTTCCGTGGCTCATGGAATACCTCCACCAGCACCCCTCCGAGACAATGACTCTCGAGCATGTACACGAATTCTCGTTTGGCGACCACGCCATGGAGAGCTTTGCAAGTGATATGAAGGCGCGGGGCCGCGAAGATCTCATTCCGGTCGTGCAGGCCCAACAGTCACAGATCGCATTGCTCAAAATCGGTTTCGTGTACTGGCTGCTCTTTCCAGACAAACACATGATGTTGTGGCGATTTGAAGGACCGCGTGGTTTCTTGAAGTGGAAGCTCAGCGATTTTCCCGCTGGAGAGTGTGGCGAGTATTACCGTGTCAACAACGGCGGTTGCTCTGGCAGGCAAATCACGTCGAGTGGTGAGCTCGTACCAGATCGCGCTCCTCGCGACATGGCCTCGTCACAGCCTTTAGAAAGATGGAAGATCTCAGTCTGCCGAAACCAGAAGCGCTCTTCTCGGTCATTGAGCACAACCGCGGCGGTTTCATCGACCAGACTGGGAAAATACGAATTCCTCTCTGTTTCGATGATGTAGGCGACTTCTCTGAAGGGCTGGCTCGCTTCGAGCGTGACGGCGTTTGGGGCTACCTCGACGAATCAGGCAACGTTGTGATCGAGCCGCAATTCCCATGGGCCGAAGACTTCTCTGAAGGTCTCGCCAAGGTCCAGATTACAGGCACAGTTTTGGGCTACGACGGAAAATGGGGCTTCATCGACAAGACCGGCAAAATCGTTATCGTCGGTTACGAAAGACCCTGGGTGATGATGGGCCGGATTCAGCCTTTCATGAGGGCCTTGCAAAATCGAAGTCGATTATAAAAGCGGGTACATCGACAAGGCAGGTAGAGTTGTAATCCAGCCACAATTTAGCCTCGCATACCCTTTCAGCGAAGGCCTAGCCGCAGTGACCAAGACTGACTCTATGGACAATAGCTGGGGATATATCGATAAGACTGGAAGCTGGGTCATTCCTCCGCAGTTCGAATGGGGCAGTTCGTTTCAGGAACATCTCGCCGCAGTCAATAGGAAACACAATTGCGGCTACATCAACCCTGCCGGGAATTATGCGCTACGGCCGCCAGTCTCAGCTGATGAAAAGGACTGCGCCGCGATTTGGGGTGACTTTAGCGAAGGACTGTCTCGCTGGAAGTTTGGAAACAAATACGGGTTCATCAATCGAGCCGGGGAGATCATCATCAAACCTCAGTTCGATCTCGTCCTCCATTTCTCCGATAACCTGGCTGCTGTCCAGATACATGGAGAATGGGGATACATCGACCAGAGCGGGACGATCGTCATCAAGCCGCGAATTCTTAGCCATTCGGAAGACTTCCATCATGGTCTTGCAAGCGTTGTCACCAAGGACGGCAAATGGGGATATATCGACAAGACAGGCCGGTACGTTTGGGGGCCGCTCGCCCAGGGCACCGAGGTTGGGGAGAACAACTAACACTGGTTGATCCTAAATCGCATCCGGATGAGCAAGGATCGCCGTCGCTCGTGAGCGAGGGACGCAGTTGCAACGCCCAAAGCATCCGGCGTTCGATCATCGCAAGGCGGATCACCACAGCATCTATCGGCCTCCCTCCGCAGCTCCCCTAGCCCCAAATCTCGCGGCGACAATCACGAACTCAGGAACGGGGCTCCCAAACCCTCGGAAAAACACCACTATCCACAGGATATCCACAGGATTCCGTGTTCTCTCCCCCTCCATACAGCCTTCCAGCAGGCCTCTCTTCTAACTTCTTGAAGCTCGTTTTACCCGGTTCTAGGAGAGATATTCGATGTCCTTAGAGCAGATTTCACCACGCCCTGATTTCGACCGCCGTCGCAAAAACAATCGCACCGTTGACTCAATCTGCCTGCACTGCTGCGCTACCATCGCCACCGCATCCTCTGAGGCTGAACTCGAAGCGAAAGAGGCCCAGCACTATTGCAGGAAGAGGCAAGAGAAGCTGACGAGGCAGCATATTCCGCACCAAAGCGCTGCCGCCTAACAGCCTTGCCCGGAAACCATGGTGTCCCAGTCAAGCCCTCTTTCGGCTTGAGCGGGATTGCCACGGCGGCCTTCTCTTAACCGCGTCCGTCATTTGGAGGAAATCCCAGCAAACTCCCCTTTCCAAAGCTTCTCCCAATTCCAAATCCCCGACGTAACCTCCGTCGGCAGCGGATTTCCCAGCTGATGCGCCAGCATGCAAACCTGTCCACGATGGTGCGCTTCATGGGCCAGCATGTAGCAAAGCATCTCCACGCCAACCGGCCACGGCTTCGCCCATCCGTCGCGGCGAAACTCGCTGATGCTGCTCTCGCCACCCAGCGCCTCGGCAAGCATCTCGCTGCACCGGGTCGCGCTCTCAGCTAAAGCCGCACTCGCCTGCGCCGGGGCGCAATGCGCACGATTGAGCTGCGCAGGAACCTTCAAATGCGGAGCCGTCAGCCGCACCCACTTGCAGCGAACGTTATGCACATGGGTAAAGATTGCCGCAATCGTGCGAACATTCCCCGGCGGCCTGGCCCTCCACACCGCCGGATCAAGCCGCTCGATCAGCATCTGGTTCAGTCGATCGTTCACCGCAAACATCCGCGCGGCAGAGCTGCCGGCAGCAGCTCCAAGTTTACTAAGCCGAGCCTCGACCTTCTTCCGGCCAGGAGCCATCGCCATCCCCTACGGAGTGCTCACCGGCCTGCGTCCCCAGTCAAACCGCCGGCTCAAGTTCGCCTTCCAGATCCAGTCATCGGTAATCGTAGTCACTCCGATCCCCACCCCAAGATTGAGGTTCCAATCCGGAGCCACCTTCACATCCATTGTCGGAAAGAACTGCTGCTGCTGGTGATGAAAACCGGCAATATCCTGCACGCTCCCATAATTGCCGTAGTATTCGGCCCCGGCGGAGACATACCGGCTAAACGCATAGCTGAACTTCACACTCGGCGCAAAACCAGCGCCCTGACCCGAGTTCGCCCCACCCAACGACCAATCGAACGCCGGATTCACCGCCAGGTAATACCGCCCGAACCGCCTGTCGAAGATAGGCCGCAGCCGGATCGTCCACGTATTCAGCGAAAATGGAGGACGCTGATACCCAACATCCACCGCCAGCCCCACGCCCAGCGGCCAGTTCCACCCGTCCGGTGCCTGCACTTGTGCGCGAAGATCGTCCCCAACCCACTGCCATCCATGCCCGCTGCTCGCGCTGGTCAAGACATAGAAACCCACTTCCGACCAGTCATTAATCCCCTGCCGAATCTCCAGCGTCTCGTGCAGCGCATCGTCGGTCGCATAGAGCTGCGTCGCCGGGTACACCGTCTGCGAGAGGTCCTTCGTGCCATCCGCCGTAATATTGCTCATCAACTCGACAAGAGTCGTCTTCGGCGCAACAGTCTCCGAGCGGTACACCTGAATATCAAAATTATCCTGCGCCCGCACACAATCCGGGCCGACCACAAGCAGCAGCAAAGCCGGCAGTATCCAGCGCAGAGCGCCGCCTGCATTACTCAGCCGTTGAATCTCGTCAAGCTCCATCCGACCCGCCACCGTAGCCCCGCCAAGCAACATAGAAGGCTAGCATCCTTCGCCGTCAACGGAAATTGTCACTATATCTCAACGAAAACGGGTGCCTCGACTTCAATGGAAATGGGTGCCCCATCCTTACGCGCTCTTTGCGGAAGGGTGGGTGGATTCAAATCTCCCGACCTCCGCGACAATCCCTACCAAACCCCACGCACGATAAACTTGAAAAGGCTCAAAGCATTCAGGAGAGGCTAAATGGACTCCGCAACCAAGCAACACTACCAAACCCGCCTAAACGAGATCGACTCCGCCGGCCTCTACAAGCGCGAACGCACCATCGCCAGCGCGCAGAACGCGCACATCCACCTCGCCGACGGCGCCCACGTCCTCAACCTCTGCGCCAACAACTATCTCGGACTAGCCGACCACCCCACCATCATCGCCGCAGCCACGCAAGCCCTCCAGGACTGGGGATACGGCCTCGCCAGCGTCCGCTTCATCTGCGGAACCCAGGCCATCCACACCCAGCTCGAACAGCGAATCAGCACGTTCCTCGGCACCGAAGAAACCATCCTCTACAGCTCCTGCTTCGACGCCAACGGAGGCCTCTTCGAGACCATCCTCGATGCCGAAGACGCCATCATCTCCGACGAACTCAACCACGCCAGCATCATCGACGGCGTCCGCCTCTCCAAGGCCACTCGCTTCCGCTATCGCAACGGCGATATGGACGACCTCGAGACCCAGCTCAAAGCCGCCGCCAGCTCCCGCTATCGCCTCATCGCCACCGACGGCGTCTTCTCGATGGATGGCTACTTCGCCAAGCTCGACCAGATCTGCGACCTCGCCGACAAATACAACGCCATGGTGATGGTCGACGACTCCCACGCCGTCGGCTTCATCGGCGCCAACGGCCGCGGAACCCCCGAGCAATGCAAAGTCGAGGGCCGCATCGACATCATCACTGGAACCCTCGGCAAAGCCCTCGGCGGCGCCAGCGGAGGCTACACCTCCGGCCGCAAAGAGATCATCCAGCTCCTCCGCCAGCGCTCCCGCCCCTATCTCTTTTCGAACTCGCTCGCCCCGCCAATCGTCGCCGCCTCGCTCGCGATCCTCGATCTGCTCACCACCTCCAACGACCTCCGCGAAACCCTGCGCGCCAACACCGCCTACTTCCGCGAACAGATGACCGCCATCGGCTTCGACATCCTCCCCGGCTCGCACCCCATCGTCCCCGTCATGTTCGGCGACGCCCGCAAAGCCGCGCTCATGGCCGAAGACCTGCTCATCAAAGGCATCTACGTCATCCCGTTCTCATATCCAGTAGTGCCCCACGGCAAAGCCCGAATCCGCACCCAAATCTCCGCCGCCCACACCCACCACGACCTCGAATTCGCAGTCGCCCAATTCGCCAAAGCCAAAGCAGAGCTAGCCCTATGAACAACTGTCCCCCCAAAAGCAAATGTGTCATCCTGACCCTGAGCATCGCGAAGGGATCAGAAGGATCATGCGTATGTCCCCCAACAACAAAAATGGGTGCCCCATTCTTCCGCGCACTTCGCGGAAGGGTGGGCGGATCGAAATCTCCCGTCCTCATCCGAACTCATAACTAACTAAGGAGCACTAACAAAATGAAAGCCCTGGTCAAGTCGCACGCCGAAAAAGGTCTCTGGCTCGAGGACGTCCCCGAACCCGAAACCGGCATCAACGACGTCAAGATTCGCGTCCTCAAGACCGGCATCTGCGGCACCGACCTCCACATCTACGACTGGGACGCCTGGGCGCAAAAAACCATCCCCGTCCCCCTCGTCATCGGCCACGAATTCGTCGGCGAAATCGCCGAGGTCGGCTCCAACGTCAACGACTTCAAGCCCGGCGACCTCGTCTCCGGCGAAGGCCACGTCGTCTGCGGACGCTGCCGCAACTGCCTCGCCGGTCGCCGCCATCTCTGCGCCTTCACCAGCGGAGTCGGCGTCAACCGCCCCGGCGCCTTCGCCGAATACATCGTCCTGCCCATGACCAACGTCTGGCGTCACGCCCCCGATGTCCCCACCGACGTCGCCGCCATCTTCGATCCCCTCGGCAACGCCGTCCACACCGCGCTCGCCTTCCCCGTCCTCGGCGAAGACGTCCTCGTCACCGGAGCAGGCCCCATCGGCATCATGGCCGCCGCCGTCGCCCGCCATGCCGGAGCCCGCTACGTCGTCATCACCGACCCCAACCCCGAGCGCCGCGCCCTCGCCCACAAGGCCGCCAACATCACCCTCGCCGTCGACACCCGCGAAATCCCGCTCAAACAGGTCCAGGAACAACTCGGCATGAGCGAAGGCTTCGACGTCGGCCTCGAAATGTCCGGCAACGCCAACGCCTTCCGCGAGATGATCGCCAACATGAGCCACGGCGGCAAGGTCGCCATGCTCGGCATCCCCTCGCCGACCGAGATGTCCATCGATTGGCACCACGTCATCTTCAACCAGCTAACCCTCCGCGGAGTCTACGGCCGCGAAATGTACGAGACCTGGTACAAAATGACCGTAATGCTCCAGTCCGGACTGAAGATAGACCAGGTAATAACCCACCGCTACAACTGGAAAGACTTCGAACAAGGCTTCCAAGCCATGCGAACCGGCAGCTCCGGCAAAGTCATCCTCGACTGGGGTGATGTTGGCTAGAGGTGGAGATTGATATTCCCGATCTCCACCGGTGATCCAGCATCAATCATGTCGAGGGAACAACCCCGTCCACTTAGAATTATCAGCGTGCAAAATGGGAATTGAATTGTTGGGGGGACGATCCTAAACACTACAACCAGACCGCAATCACCAAACCCCATCGGATTGCGTTTGTCCGCGAGCCGACAGTAACGAAGCAATCTAGCACGATCCGCCTCTGTGAAGTGCAGGCAGTCATCAGAGAACACGCTGTCGGCTGGCCCCCAGCTAATGGGCCGGTAAGGGGCATAGGGTCGTTTCATCCGTGATCCTCTGCCGAGCGGTCCGCGAGGCAGCAACAAGTCTAGATACACCTTTCCTACTCCCGCAAGAAGAGCGCCGAATGAAGTCACGGGATCATTCCAGGCGTCGCAGACCTGCTTTCCAGTTCCGCTGAAATCGTCCAGCAGGATCACGACGTCATTCTGCCCCAATCTATGAGGGTCACCCTCAGGTAGCATCGGCTGCCGAAAGAGTTCGCTGCGAGTGACAAAGAGATCGTTGTACCGCTTCGAGTCCAGCCCGTTCGCAATTCGGAAGTGATGAAGCATCGAATCGCCGCTCTCTCCAGCGCTGCTCGACATCGCAGCGAACCGCCAATTCCCAGCTCGCTGCTCGGCATCCTTGTTCCAGCCTGGTAAGGACTCCAGAGTCTGACGAAAAGCCGCATGAATCTGGCTCAGTCCATAGAACTCGACAACATCGAGGATTCGCGCCGCAAGGTCTTTGTCCCTATCCTCAAACTGCCGCAACCAGCTTTCAATCGTGACATTAATGATACCTTCCCGATAAGAGCCGAATCGCGATATCCATCGTCTGTACCTCTTCGCGTCTATTGGAGTGCCAGGCGCTGAGGGACGTCTCATCTTTCCTCCCTTCGCCCCAACGCTCGCAGCTTTTCGCGAATCAGCTGAGCTAAAGACTCAAGACGACTCCACATGGCTTCTTCGCCGTAATACTCATCAACATCGATGACATTAACCTGCGCGTACAAGCTCTCGACAGACCTTAGGAGCTTCTTAGCGTCAGCTGCTACCTTCGCCGACTCGATATTTAGATGATCCGTCGTCAGGGATGGCTGGTCGGCAAACTCCTGAAGCCTCCTGGAAATTGCGGCGATCTTCTTGGCCTTCACAGCATTGTTAATGTGCTGCTTGATGGTCCTGAAATCAGTTACAGACTTAATACCCTTTTGTTCTTGCTTTCTGAGCATGTCATCGGTGAATTTGTCCTTCTTGAACCACGCAAACTTCTTGACTTCGCGATCGTTTCGAACCGCGTACAGCTCTATGAAGAAGTCAGCCTTGACCCGCTTATCCGGGTCGGCGTCCAACATCATGTCTTGATATCGCTTGTTATATGTAAGTAACTTCTTACAGCGAACGACTACAGCCTCGTCAAGCCCGGTCAACTCGGCAAGAGGGCGAACCCTTTTCTCGCCTAGCGCACGCATGAGAACTTCGAGCTTCAGCGCAGTAGGCATCAACTTCCAGTCTTTTCGCAGTTTGTGAATTTGGAACATCGTCACTATGTTTTGAACCGTGGTCGGTTCCGCCACCTCGTTAACAGGAATTTCCTCAAGCCCGACGTCTTGTGCGCATATCCAACGGCGCTGACCATCGAGAATGACGTAATGCCCTGTGCTTGTCTCTCTGTAAACTGTGAGAGGAACAAGTATCCCGACTCGTTTGATCGACTCACGAAGGATGTTTAAATCCTCGCGGTCAAAAAGCATCCTGGGATTATGAGGATTGGCCCTAAGTTTTTCGGTTGGTATGCTTTTAACACCAATTGCACTGACGCCGTAGTCGTTGGCTTTCATCACGCCCTTCAAGTATTCGAAATCAGCAACTCGTTGGTCATGGCACGATGCGATGCAAAACCCGCGATGTTACGTCAACGGCCACAGTTTGGTATGAGAAACCCTTCTTAAGAACATCCGCCTCATCGGATTCGGCATAACTGACGACGAAGTCTATCCCAGAGGCGTCCAAGCGCTCCATCCACGACCTAAGCCGGGCGATATCACCGTGGGTGAATGTACTGGGATCGTATTGTCGGAAGACTCTCCGCGCCCGGACAGCGAACGGGGGATCCATGTAGACAAGGTCGCCCTCGCCCGCGAATGCCAAAACATCTTCAAAGTCGCCGTTAACAAAGCGAGCTGCACGTAGCTGCCGAGCGCAGCGCTCAAATATGCTGTCCTGCGGCATTGCCCCACATCGCTCTCCGCTATAGGGGACGTTGAACTCGCCTTTTAGATTTGTGCGGTAGATTCCATTGAAACAGTACCTATTCAGATAAATGAACCGCGCGGCCCGAACATGGGGCTCTAGCTTAGACGTATCCATCGAACGGAGGCGCACATACTCCTCCCGACTCTGCGGTCGGAGAGCGCTTAGCTCATTCAAGACCGCATCTAGCCGGTGCTTAACCTCCATGTACGTGGAGATGAGTTCGGGGTTCAAATCCCCCAGGATCGCTCGCCCCGGCTTCAACGCAAAAAAGAGGCATGCCGAACCTGCAAATGGCTCAACGTATCGCTTGTGTTTTGTCGTCCAGAACGACTTCAATATAGGAAGCAGACGGCGCTTGCTCCCAGCCCAGCGCAAGAAAGGAGGACAGTCCTGCATCGAAGTCTGTACAGGCACAATTGGCATTTACTTGTTCCGAATCGATTCATCATACCGTAAACAAAATGTCTGAGTAGCTCCAGCGGTCTCTTGATTCGCTCTCGGCCCGGGGTGGCCCATTCAAGCCCTCAGTTGGCATGAGTAGAGCGGCCACATCCAAATCAACCCCTCACCCCTCATAAACAATCAGCCCCGGAACTCCGTCCTCAAATATCCGTCGCCCAATTCTCAACCCGAAGACTGGGGATGCGGCGAAAGGCGCTGTCATGGCTGACAAGGACCGCGCCCAGCGCCACAGCATGGACCGCAATCTGCGTGTCATACGGCCGAGGTGGCCCATTTCAAGCCTTCTGCTGGCTTGAGTGGGATCACGGTCTCAGACTAGCCACCGCACTCCACCATAAGAAATGAACCCGGCTCTACTCGGTCTATCGCCGCCACAATCCGCGAGAGATTGGCCTTGAGGATGTCGAAGTCGATGGCCGACAACCTAAGAATCGGCTGGGTGGCCCAGATCTGATTTTTATCCGCCCCATCCTCCGCGTAAAGAGGTGCCCCATATCTGAGCGCGCAGAGCGCGCCAGATGTGGGAGGATCAAATGCGTCGGCCCTTTCCCGGTTTCCTGATCGCTCTCACGACATCCATGGATTATCATCAAGCCGTCCAAAGGCAAGCGACCCCATGAAGGCAAATTTCCTCTGCATCACACTGCTCGTGTTGGGACTTCTTTCCCCTCCGGCCGTCGCGCAATCCGGCCCCCCTGCCTTCCCGCTCGCCGGAGACTGGGACGGAGTGTTAACCCTGAACGGCGCCGTCTACCATCTGGTCCTTCACATGAATACGACGCCCGAAGGAAAGATGACGGCGCTTCTCGACCTTGTCGACCAGAAGATCTCCGGCATTCCCGCCATCGGCGGTTCGTTCGACGGCAGCCATTTGACCCTTCGATTCTTTTACTGGAAGACGACCAATAATGGAGACCTTGAAGAGAAGGTTTCCTCTTACGACGCGGCGGTCAATGCATCGAGTTCGGAGATGACCGGCATTTGGACCCAGGAAGGCTCGTTTCCGCTGACCCTGAAGCGCCTGACCTGGCAGGCGAAGACCCCCAAGCCGGCACCGCCCACCATTTTCGACGGCGACTGGGCGGGCATAGAGTACGAGGCCAAGGGCATCCAACTCCACTTCATCTTTCACATGCACAACACCGAGGACGGCCTCATGGTCACCCTCGATTGTCCCGAAGAGAAATTCAAAGGCGCCCTGGCAAGCAAGGTCTCTTACGACCAGAGTTCGCGCCAGATTTCGATCACCCTTGCTCAGGCAATCTTCGAGGGAAAGATGAGCGCGGACGGCACAGCTCTCGACACGTCAATGACCGAGCCCGGATTTCATTTCCTCATCCATTTCGATCGCTTGCCCATGAAGAAAACGGATCCGAATTGAGATGATTGAGATGATTTCTGACACGGTGGCCCAGAGCGAAGATCGCGATGAAGGCCAACAAAACAGCCGGATCCAAAGGATCCGGCTGTTCATTGTCCAGCAGCGGTAAGTAGACCCAAACGACTAAGGCAAAAACGGTCCATCCAGCCACGGCGTAAACGTCAGAGTCGTGGGAAACGTACCAATGGCCGTGGCACAACCGCTCGCCCCAGGACCACCCTCACAACCCCACCAGTTCTCAGTCGCCCGGATCGGCCCATCACCGAGGACGTCAACCCCGATCGCATCCCTATTGAAGTTATTCAGGTGAACATCGGCCCGCCCCGAAGGCACCTTGTAGGCAAAGTCGATCGACTCATCTTCAAAGACATTCTGCGAGATCATCGTCCCCGTAACCGGAACCAGGCTGTAGATATTAATCCCGGTCGGTCCCGAAGTGAACGCGTCCGCGGTATCGGCCGCGTTTCCTGAAATCCTGTTGCCAATAATCTCGTTGTTGTTCAGGTTCGCCAGCGGCAGCGGAATCGGAGGATTCGCGTGATTGTGCATGGTCACGCCCGGCAATCCGTTGTCGTGCAGGTAATTGTTGATCACCACATTCTGGTACGCCCCATTGCCAGGGCCAGGGGCAAAGATGCCCACCCCGGCGCCCGCGCCGGGAAGCCCGAGACCGTTATGCGCGGACTCATTCTCCGAGATCGTCACATTCGAGATCTGGAAGGCCAGCGGTGCGCCCGTAAACGCGGCCGGCGGATGAGAGGCCAGGGTAATTCCGCACGCGTACGGATTGTCATGGACGTAGTTGTGATTGATCAGGATGTACCAGCTCTTGCCGACTTCGTCGGTCGTGAGAATGCCCCCCGAGTTGCCATTGGATTCATTGTTAGACACTGTTGAATCATCGACCGAAACGAGATGAATTCCCTCGCCGCAATCCATCTGCTCGCTGGTTTCCCAGGTTGGTATGCCTGGGCAAGTCGCGGGCGTCCCCAGAACCAGACCCTTGTTGTTGTCGTGGACGTGATTGCCCTCCAGCAGCAGGTCGGTCGCATTCACAGCGAGAATGCCTTCATAGTTCGCATTCTTCACGTTGAAGCCTGAGACCACTACATGAGCGAGGCGCGTGGCAAGGCCGTTCGCCATCCCGTTGACGTAGATGCCGTTCGAGAGGCCGGCCGCATCGATGGTCGGCGGATGTTTGGCGTCCAGAGCAACCAGGGCGATCATCTGCGTGATGGTCACCTGTTCCTTGTAGGTGCCGTGCGCCACCTTAACCGTGTCGTAAGCGTGGGCGAGCGCGACAGCGGCGCTGATGGTCGATTGACAACCGCCGGTTCCACTGGGGTTGACGCAATATGTTGCGGCGTTCGCCAGGCTACCGGCTGCGCCTAAAAGCGATAAAGCGAGGCCGGCCTTCAAGAATGAGGCACGGGAAGACCAGGTGTGAAAATAACGTCTTGCACGACGAGAGACTGGCAGCGTTGGGGACATGAGATTCCTCCGATGAAAGTGGTTAAAGTTAGGTCCGGATAATTTCAGACCGTGGCTAGAGGTGTGTTATCAAGCGGAGCAATAGTAGACGTTTACTTCCTGAAGTGCAAAGAGGTTGTCCACAGTCGGAATCGTGAGAGCCCTCAAGCTCCCTCAAAGCCCTATATCGCACTTAACCATCATCGAATCAATACGATAGGTATCCAAAAACCGTGGCATAGTGAAGCCATCCAGCTATGCTAAAAATAGGGATAAAAAAAGCGGACGAAACTTATAGAGACGGGGGACCTTCCACTCCGTGCCACGCTCTCGACCAAAGCAAACCACACGGGCACTGACGGAAAGACAAAACAAAAAGGGCGGCCTAAGCCGCCCTTTCTACGCTCCATGGCAAAAACAGCAGTAAGTTTAAGCCGCCTGAAAGACCGCAATTCCGTGGGCAACAGACCCATGGCCGAGCAGATAGTTATAAATCAGAGTTAGCTTGCGTTCATGAGGATCGGCGAGCACCGTCTCTGTAAAGGACACGCGCCCGTTCTTCTTGCCGATGCCGCAGATCGCGTGTTTATCCGTCCGGGTGTAGGCGATCGTGTCCACGGCATGAGAGCCTTCAACCGGGTAATCTGCCCCGTCAAAGCGCGCCTGGACGCTCAGTACGATCTCCGTGCCGTCGGTTCTAACGATCTCTTCGCGCACCGCGAGCTCATCTGTTCCAAACTTGATCTCCTGTATCCAGGAGTGGGGCGCAGGAGTGCACATCGTCGAAAGTTCAGGATTGAATCGCCATACGCCGTGAAAGGGTTCCATTTCGGCCTTCATGCAATCAACATAACAGTCGCTATCACTATTATAGCCGACTACCGCCGACCGCGTCCCAAACTGGTTACTAACGTTCTAACTTCTCCGAATATCTACCCGAGTTGATCTTTCTTTAGCCATATCTCCCCCAGAGAAGCCGCGCTCTACTGTTTCGGAGGACCCTTTACACTTGCCGGTGGCGTGATTCCATTCATCCGCAAGTATTCCACCAGCTGCCCGTACTCATCGTTGACGTGACCCACTTCCATCGCGACGATGGTTACCGGAGTTTGCATCCCCCGCACCGTCTGAAACGCATTGGCGGTCGTCGTCGTAGCCGCAGCCTTGCGCGCAAAGGCGAAGGAATCGGCCAATGCCTTCAGCGCGGCGTCCTTGTCAGTTATCGTCCCCAGCGTTTTCGGATCAATCTCCGGTTTCATGCCGCCGAAGCCATTAAAGAGAAAGTAATTCGCCTGCGCAGTATGAGTCACAATCTGGACGAAGGTCCGCACCCCGTCATACTCAACCGTCTGGCTCGGAACAAAGATCGCCTTGCTCGGCGCAAATCCATATTTCCCCGCAGGCATCGCCTTAGCCGCCCCGGTGAACATGTCCTCGACACGTCCCAGCAACATGTCCATCGCCTTGGCCGGTTCGACCGCCGTTCCCGGCGCCACTGCCTGAGCGCCGCCCATCTGCGCCATCATTGCCGGCGCACAAACACCCAGCGCCAATACAATCATTGCGACTGCCTTCATCATCCGCTTCATTTGTGTAACCCTCCTTGTAACCTGCGCCAGTCCCGCCTTCGGGAAGATATGGCCTTTTAGACGTTGACCTCTTGAATTAGACCCGTTGCCGTTGCCAGTAATTTGCCATCGGCGCGAAGGCGTCGCATTCCACCAGCGACCATCGGCAAGCTGCAGCTAAATCCCCGAAAGGGCATCGTCAAAGTCCGCGATCAGATCATCGACATCTTCTATTCCAACCGACAAGCGCACCATCCCATCGGTGATGCCAATCTTCGCCCGGCCATCGGCGCCAAGCCCGGCATGAGTCATCGTCGCCGGATGCGACACCAGGGTTTCCACTCCGCCCAGCGACTCGCCAAGTGTGGCGACCTCCAGCCGCCCGGTGAAGGCCTTCGCATTGTCCAGAGATCCCAGATCGAGCGTGATCATCGAGCCAAAGCCCGACATCTGCCGCGCCGCAAGCTCGATATTGGGGATGCGCATTCGGGCCACTCTTGAGGCCGGGATAAAACACCCGCAGCACCTTCTTATGTTCGGAGACGAAGTCGGCCACCGCGCGGCCATTCTCATCATGCTGCTTCATCCGAACAGCGAGCGTCTTCACGCCACGCATGATCAGCCAGCTCTCAAACGGAGAAAGGATCGCTCCAACCGCCTTCTCGACGAAATCGAACTTCTCCCGATGCTCCGGCTTCGTGCCAATTAACACTCCGCCGATCCCGTCGCTGTGGCCATTGATGAACTTGGTTGTCGAATGCATCACGATGTCCGCGCCCAACTCAATCGGCCGCTGAAAATAAGGCGACATGAACGTGTTATCGACCGACATCTCGATGCCGCCTGCATGCCGGTTGCTGCCGTGGCAGATCTCGGCGACCGCCGTTATGTCCGTCAGCGTCATCAGCGGATTGGTCGGCGTCTCGATGTGCACCAGCTTCGTCTCCGGGCGAATGGCAGACTTCAACTCCTCCAGATTCGACGTGTCGACATACGTGAACGCAATTCCGTAGTGCGCAAATATCTGGTTGAAAAGCCTCGGCGTTCCACCATATACGTTCGATCCGCAGATCACATGGTCGCCCGTCTTCAGCATCGTCACGAGCGCGGCAATGGCGGCCATCCCGCTGCCAAAGACATGCGCGGTCGTTCCGCCTTCGAGCGAGGCGAGACATTGCTCGATCGCCGTTCGCGTCGGATTTCCCGCCCGCGAGTAGTCATACTCCGGTTCTCCGCCTATCTCTTTCTGCGCATAGGTCGAGGTGAGATAGAGCGGCACATTTACGGCGCCGTTGATCGGATCCGGCGGCTGCCCGACGTGAATTGCTCTGGTCGCGAATCCGTGGCTTGCAAATTCGGCATTCTTACCGCCCATGCTCAAACCCCACCTTCAAATATCTTCTTGGAAAGATAGCGCTCCGCCGAGTCGGGGATGATCGTCGCCACGCGCTTTCCCGATCCAAGCCGACCCGCGATCTCGATCGCCGCGAAGACGATCGCCCCGGCGCTCGACCCGCCCAGCAAACCCTCTTCGGCTGCCAGCCGCTTGACCATCGCGAACGCCTGCTCGTCGGTCACCATCATGATCTCGTCAGCAACCTCGCGTTCAAAGGTCTTCGGGACGAACGAAACACCGATTCCCTCCACCTTGTGGTGGCCTGGCTCGCCGCCCTGCAGGATCGATCCCTGCGGTTCGACCGCGACGGTCAGGATCGAGGGATTCTTTTCCTTAAGGAAGCGCGCAACCCCCGAGAAAGTCCCGCCAGTCCCGACCCCGCCGACGAAGGCGTCAACCCGCCCTTCCATCTGCTCCCAAAGCTCGACGGCCGTCGTGTCGTGATGAAACTGCGGATTCGCCCGGTTCTCGAACTGCAACGCGGTAAACGCGCCGGGAATCTCAGCGGCAGCGGCAATCGTGCGGCGGATCGCCCCCTTCATCCCCTCCGCCTCCGGCGTGCGCTCCACGGTGGCCCCAAAAGCGCGCATGAGAATGCACTTCTCCTCGGCAAAGCCTTCGGGAACGAAAAGAATCACCCTATAGCCGCGGTTTACGCCTACCAGTGCCAAGCCGACGCCGGTGTTGCCCGCCGTCGCCTCCAGAATCGTCGAACCCGGCTTGAGCAGGCCACGCCGTTCGGCATCGAGAATCATTCCCAGCGCGGCACGGTCCTTGACGCTGCCGCCAGGATTCAGGAATTCGAGCTTGGCATAGACCGCCGCCGCTTCCGCTCCGGCCACCCGGCGAAGGTGCAGCATCGGAGTGTGGCCCATCAGTTCGGTAATGTCTTCGGCTACGCGAAGCTCACTATAAGTTGAGGGATTATCCATTAATGTGCGCATACAAAACACTTAAGTCTAGCAGTTGCCGCGAGCCGATGGCCGCGCCAGGCCTGCGGATTTCAGCTCTGCATTCCTGTGTTACGCTCGTTGCAAGATCGCCAAAACTCCGAGGTTTCCTATGAAAAGAGCCTTCACGATCCTGGCTGTGATCTGCGTAGTGCTCGTTGCCGCTGGAGCCGCCCAAAGCAGCTCGTTTCCGCCGGCCGTCTTCACCGCCAAAACCATCGCCATCATTAACGACACCACTTCGAGTGCGGTCACTGACGGCGCAACCAACGCCCTTCGCGCCTGGGGACAATTCAAGGTGATCGACGATCCGGACAGCGCCGATGTAACGCTGCGCTTCGACAAGTCGAAGGAGCATCAAGGCCAGGACTCGCACAAGACCGATCCGAATGGCAACCCGACCGACTACAGCTACGACATGACATTCGGGTCCGCGATCCACATGAAGGCCTACGTGAAGGGATCGGAGACGCCTTTCTATACGACCAAGACGGACGATTCAAAGGCAAAGGCCGGAAACTCCTGCGTCGAGGACTTCCGGAACATATACCGCATCGCCCATCCCTGATCGAACAGACCACCGGATCGAAATCGCCCTTTACGGTGCCGAGGGTTGCCGTACATCCGCCTGGTTGCCCTTGCTGCCGGGAAGCGACTTGGCCCGCGGATAATATCCGGTCCGCGTACGCGCGATCAGCTTGCCATAGCCCTGTGCGTGAACCTCGACCTTGATGATCCGGTATCCGCCCAGGCTGGACGGCTTGGTGGAGTGATAGCCAATGGTGTATTGGCTGCGGATATCGCGCGCCACCTCCGCCGCAATCTCGTCGACCTCATCCATGCTCTTGGGAAAGAAGGCGACCCCGCCGGTCTCGCTGGACAATAACTGGAGTGCCCGCTTGGCGCGCCGCGCTTCCCGGCCGCCACCCTCATCCTTAAACAGCAGCCCAATCGAATACACCACAGGCCCCTGCAGAGCCTGGATCCGTTGAATGGTCTGTTCGAGTGACATGACCGAAGCGTTGTCCTCGCCATCGGTAATCACCAGCAAGACCTGCTTCGGCCGCTTGGCCCCCTTGGCCAACTGATCCGCCGAGGCGACCACTGCGTCATACAACGCCGTGCCGCCCTTCGAATCGATATGCGAGAGCCCCTCGCGCAGCTTGCCGAGATCGGAGGTAAAGTCCTGGTCGATGTACGCCTCATCGGAGAAGTTCACGATGAACGCTTCGTCGTCTTTGTTTGACGCTTTTACCAGATCGAGCGCCGCCGAGTTCACCGCCTGCCGCTTGTCGCGCATCGAGCCAGAGTTGTCGACCAGGATGCCCATCGACACCGGAATGTCGTCGTGCTGGAAGGAGACGATCGTCTGCGGAACACCGTCCTCAGCAACGCTGAAGTCGGGCTTGGTGAGGTTCATCACCAGCTTGTTATGGTCGTCGAGCACAGTAACGTTGAGCACGACCTCCTCAACGTCGCGCCGCAGCGTATACCCATGGTCGCCTTTCGTTAGCTTGTCGGACTCGCCCGAACCGGTGCTCACCGCTGGCGACTGAATCTCCGGGCCGGGCAAGTTATCAGCAGGGTCGGGCGAAACCACTGGATCGCGGTCAACGGTGAGCGGTTTCTGCGGATCGGGCGCCTTCGATTGGGCGGCGGCGCGCGGGGCGACGCTCAATCCGACACCGAGAGCCAATACCGCGGCGATCGCGTTCAGGCGGAATGGCTTACTGCAAGGGCGCATAGTATCCGGTGCGGGCATGGACGGTCAGCGGCGGTAGCCCCGGTGGAGCAACCAGCTTTACTTTCAATTTACGCCACTTCCCGTCACGTTTCTCGTCCAGTGGTTTGTAGCCCAGCACATATTCATTGCGCAGCTCGGCACTGATCTTGGCGGCAATGTCGGCCATGTCGGAAATATCGTCCACCCGGAACAGCCGGCCACCAGTCTCCTCGCTCACATCATTCAAGAGCAACGGGCCAAGCCGCTCCTCGGTGGTGGCCGCGTACGGGTCGAAGATTCCAATCGAGTAAATCTGCGTATCGGACTCCCGCACCGCCGCGCGGACTTCGCTCTCGGTATAGCGGCTGCGATTGTCACCCCCGTCCGAAACGATCAGCAGCGCCTTCCGCGGATACTTCGCCTGCTTCATCTTTTCCAGGCCATAGTAAATCGCATCGAGCAGCGCGGTGCGGTGCCCCGCCTTCACCATCTCCAGCCTCGCCTCGATGTCATCCACCGAGTTGGTAAAGTCCTCGAGCAGCTCCGGGCGATCATTGAACCCGATGACAAAAAATTCATCCTGAGGATTCGCCGTCTTCATGAACTGAACAATCGATTCGCGCGAGCGGATCACCTTATTCGTCATGCTTCCGCTCAGGTCCATGATCACGCCGATCGAGACGGGTGCATCTTCGCTTGAAAATGTCTTGATCTTCTGCGGGGTGTTGTTCTCAAAAAGAAAAAAATTGTCCTTGTCTAATCCAGTGACCAGCCGATTCAACGGATCGGTCACGGTAAGTGGAACCAGCACCAGGTCTACGTCGACACGAATTCGTTCCCCGGATCTCGCCTTGAGCGCGCCGGGCCCTGTCGCTGGAGCCGGTTGGGCGGGCGCAGTCGCAGCTGGCGCCGTCTCCGGCACGGGCGGCTGCACATGCACTTTGTTCAAAGGGTCGTCCTGCGCTCTGCACACCGTGGAGGCCGAGATCGCCAGCAATAAAGCCAAGCCCAGGGAGAAACTTCCTCGGCTCCGCGAACGAAGCGGATGCACAACAGAGCGCACTGCGGCCAAGCTCAATCTGCACAGTGACCGGGCGGCGACGCAGCCGCAATGGAGCGCCATGATACTAGCCTCCGCTGAGTAGATGCTAGCACGCTGCTCAGAAGGTTTCTCCGCATCGCCCGGCCCCCGAAACCGATTCGAATTTGCAGTACCAAAAGCGAATTGATGCGCCGCCGCCCATCATCAACGGGGCCAATGACTAACTCGGAGCAGCCAGACCGATGCGCAACCCTCGAGCCGGCCAATCCTCTTATTCTCCTTGATTTACAATCCCGACAGAGAAGCCAGGAATCAATCCCGTCGCCATCTCCCTCTCGGCACACTGGAGTTCAGCAGAAGCATGGCCCGCATCTATCCCTTCCGAGCACTTCGTTACAATCCATCGCGGGTCCGCCTTGAAGATGTCGTCACCCAGCCCTGGGACAAGATCACGCCATCCATGCAGCAGGCATATTACCAACACAGTCCTTACAACCTGGTACGCATCATCCTCGGACTGCCCGAGCTCTTTGACGGCGCTCCCGCCGACGACGGCAAGCGCAGCTCCGACATCTATACCCGGGCGGCCCGCGACTTTGCCGACTGGCGCACCCAGGGTGTGCTTTCGCCCGAGAAAGAGCCCTGTATCTTCGCCTACTCGCAGCGTTTCACCCTACCCGGTGCGCAGCACGCAACAATGGAGCGCCGCGGCTTCATCGCCCTTGGCGAACTCTCCGACTACAGCCAGGGCGTCGTCTTTCGCCACGAACAGACTCTGGCCAAGCCCATGTCCGACCGGCTCAACTTGCTGCGCGCCACCCGCGCCCACTTCGGCCAGATATTTATGCTCTATTCTGATCCCGCTCAAACCGCGGAGCGCCTGCTCTTCGGCGCAAGCTCCAGCGACGATCTCGAAGTCACCGACGAATACGGCGTCCTGCACCGCATCTCCAGAATCAGCGACCCGGCCACCATCAACATCCTCTCCTCGGCGATGGAGGACAAAAAGCTCATCATCGCCGACGGTCACCATCGCTACGAGACCGCGCTCGCCTACTCCCACCAATACGCGCCCGAAATCCCCACCAGCACCGAGCGTAACTCCTACTCCTTGCCGCAGCCGCCTTATCCCGAGGCAGCGGCCATGATGACCTTCGTCAACATGGATTCCCAAGGCCTGGTCATTCTCCCAACTCACCGAGTCGTCTTCGGGTTGAAAGAGTTTTCTCAAGACAAATTCCTCGAAGCGGCGGCCGCCCACTTCGAAATCGAGAAGCTGGCAGACCCCGATGTGGCCGAAATACAGCAGCGGCTTGCCGCGGCGGCCGCTGCCGGGACGGCCTTCGCCGCCGTCACCCAAACCGGACGCTTTCTCCTCAAGCTGAAGCCGGAAGCAACCAGCGAAGCGCTGCAATCCCTATCGCCCCGCCAGCGCCAACTCGATATCGTCCGCCTGCACGCTCTGGTTCTCGATCAGCTCCTCGGCATCACTCCGGAGTCGGTCCGCCAGGAGCGTAACCTGCGCTACATCCGTGACGCCGGCGAAGCCATCGAGCAGGTCACCGAAGGCCGCGCCGATATTGCCTTCCTCGTGAATCCCGTCTCCCTCGATCAGCTCCGCGAGATCGCCTTCGCCGGAGAGGTGATGCCCCAGAAGTCCACCGACTTCTACCCTAAGCTCCTGAGCGGCCTCGCCATCTATGCCTTCGATTGATGCCAGGAACGGCATGTCGTGGCTCTATCGGAGAATAGCGGCTGCCCTCATTCTGTGTCTCTCTCTATTGGGATCAGCCTCTGCCCAGTCCCAACAGCCTGCAGCCTCAAAGCTCCCGGTCCCAACCCCTCCGGCTGCGCCCGGCAAACCCGATTTGCCTCCGCTGCCTTCTCCGCCGTCACAGCACCTCACCGTGGAACCAGCCTTTTCCGTCGTCCTCGACGCCGCTCACGGAGGAGCCAACGTCGGCGCGCGCATCGCCAGCAACCTCCTGGAGAAGGACATCACCCTTTCGCTCTCTGGCCGCCTGCGTGCATCGCTCGCCGCCCAGGGCATCGCCGTCGTCATGACACGCGACTCAGACACCGATCCGCCGGCTAATCAACGAGCCGGTGTGGCGAATCATGCCCTCGCCTCGGCGTGCCTGGTTCTTCACGCCACCGCCACGGGTGCGGGGGTGCACCTCTTCACTTCATCGCTACCTCCGGCGGTCGCCAAAGCTTCGCCGCCGCCAAGCCCAGCCGCTTTGGACCCAGCGCCTTCAGCTCTGGTCCCCTGGCAATCCGCACAGGCCGCCTGGATCACGCGCAGCCTCCGGCTTTCCTCCGAAATCAACTCCGCTCTCGGCCAGGCGGGCATTCCTGTTACCCTCGGCGTCGCTTCGGTTGCGCCGCTCGACAACCTGGCTTGCCCAGCCGTGGCTGTCGAGATCGCTCCGCTCGCAGACTCCGTAGCCAGCCACGCCGCCTCGATCTCCGACGCTAAATACCAGCAGAGGATTATCGACGCCCTGACCTCCGCAGTCCTCGCGTGGCGAACAGATTGGAAGCAGCAGCCATGATTCCCCGCTACCAACGCATACTCTTCTGGGTCCTGCTCCTCGCTTCGGTGGCGATGGCTGCGGTGCTGATTCGCCTGCGCGAGCGCGCTGCCGACCGCATCGCCGGACTCCAGGAGAACGCCGAAACCGCCCAATTTTCGGCCGCTCAAAACGCCGCTCCCGCGGAAAAGATCACCCTTTTGGAAGCCAGCGACATCGACGACACCGTCGTCCCCGTCACCCGGGAACTTGCCCTGCCCAAAGAGACCGGCGCTCGCGCCCGGGTGCTCTTGCGCCAGCTCTTCGCGGACTACGCCGCTCCAGGCTCGAAACACCCTCTGATCAGCGGCCCCGGAGTCGAAGAAGTCTTCTTCATGCCCGGGACCGCCAGTGACAGAGCCAACCCCTCGCCTGCAAATTCCGGAGCGAAAATCGCGATCGTAAACCTCACCAGCGCATTCGCCGAAAATCACCCCTCCGGCATCGAGCCCGAGACCCTCACCTTGCTCTCGATCATCGCGACGCTCCATGAAAACTTCCCCGCCGTCGAGCAAGTCCGCTTCCTCGTCGACGGCCAACCCCGCGAAACCCTCGCCGGTCACGCCGACCTCACCCGCACCTACCTCGCCGGAGGGAACGAGGCACATAGACAATAGTGAAAGAGAATAACTACCTATGAAAATCGGCGTCTTCGACTCCGGCGTCGGCGGACTCACCGTCCTCCGCGCCCTGCTGCCCCGCATCGCTAACGCCGAATATCTCTACCTCGGCGACACCGCGCGCCTGCCTTACGGCTCGAAATCGCAGGCGACCATCGCCCGCTACGCTGTCTCCAGCTCCCAATTCCTCATCGACCAGGGCTGCGAATTCCTGGTGATCGCTTGCAACACCGCCAGTGCGCTCGCCCTCGAAGAGATCCGCCAGGCCGCCGAACCGCACGGCATTCCGGTCGTCGGAGTTATCGGCCCCGGCGCCGCTGCTGCCGCCGCTGCCACCGTGACCCGCGACGCCCTGGTAATCGCAACCTCGGCCACCGTGCAAAGCCACGCCTACGCAATCGCCTGCCAATCGCTCGGCTTGCGTAGCCTCGAAAAGGCCTGCCCGCTCCTCGTCCCGCTGGTCGAAGAAGGCTGGATCGACCATCCCGTCACCGCCGAAGTCGTGGGCATCTACCTCTCAGAACTTCACCAGCAAGCCGCCGAAGCCTGCCTCCGTCCAGACACGATCGTTCTCGGCTGCACCCACTATCCGTTGCTCCGCGAAGTCATCGAAGCAACCGTCGGCAAACTCTGGCCCAACCAGCCCCCGCAAATCATCGACTCCGCCGAAGCCACGGCCAGCGAAGTAGAGCGGCAACTCGCCGGAATTTCCTCGGCCGAGTATGATCGGCTAACCGATCTAACCCCCACGACCAGCTTCTTCGCCACCGACTCGGTGACAAAGTTTCGCCACCTTGGCACGCGTTTCCTCGGCCAACCAATTGGCGAGGTCGAACTCATCGACCTCGGAGGCTGATATGCTGTTCGTTTGTGTATAGGTGCCAGGCGGCGGAGGAAGCCAATTCACCTCCCCGGGGGTGGGAACCAGCCGAGTCTTTCTTCCCAACAGCCTTGGCCCCTGTCGCGAGGATCTATAGATCGGAAAGTCGGCCCATCACGCCCGGCTTTAAGGAGTAGGACATGCTCAATTTAGAGGGCCGCACTGCCGTCGTCTTCGGCCTCGCCAACAAGCGCAGCATTGCCTGGGCCATCGCCCAGAAGCTTCACGCCGCCGGGGTCAACCTCGCCGTCAGCTACCAGAATGAACGCCTCCGCGCCGATGCCGAAGACCTCGTCGCTGACCTGAGCGGAGCGCAGTTATTCCAGTGCGACGTCTCCTCCGACGCCGATATCGAGCGCGTCTTCGCTGAGCTCAAAGAGCGCTACGGCAAGCTCCATGTGCTGGTGCATAGCATCGGCTTTGCTCCGCCCGACGCGCTGCAGAATCCCTTCACCCAAACCTCGCGCGAAAGCTTCCGGATCGCCCACGACGTCAGCGTCTATTCTCTGATCGCGCTTACCCGCGGAGCCGCGCCGCTGATGACCGACGGCGGCAGCATCATCACCCTCACCTATTACGGATCTGAAAAGGTCGTTCCGCGCTACAACGTGATGGGAGTCGCCAAGGCCGCCCTCGAAGCCACCGTCCGCTACCTCGCCTCCGACCTCGGCAGCAAGAACATTCGCGTGAACGCCATCTCCGCCGGCCCCATCAAGACCCTCGCCGCCCGCGGCATCGGCCAACTCAGCGAGATGCTCAGGGCCCATGCCGAACGCTCGCCCCTCGCTCGCAACGTCGACCAGTCCGAAGTCGGCGGCGCCGCGCTCTATCTCGCCTCAGACCTGAGCAGCGCCGTCACCGGAGAGATACATTACGTCGACTGTGGCTATAACATCATGGGCTTCTGAGCGACCGGCTCCTCCGAGCTAAAGGCAGGCTCTTCCTGGTTCGTGCCCAGCGGCGTTTCCAGCGCAAAGAGGTGGTTCATAGGCCCATGGCCGCCCCCAACCGGATACGCCGCCAACATCGCTGAAGTCACATACTCTTTCGCGCGCCTCACTGCATCAAGCGGCAAATCACCAGCCACCAGCCTGCACAGCAAAGCGCTTGAAAAAGCGCATCCGGTCCCATGGGTCGCCTTCGTCTCAATCCGCCGTCCCGGGATCCAACACGAACTTGCCGTCGGCCATGAGGAGGTAGTCGTCCGGAGGATGTGAGATGGCCGCCTGTCACCACGATATTCAGCCGGTCATTGCCAGCTTCAAGCGCCAACCGCCGCAACTCAGCCGCCGCCGGGGGGACTTCCCTTGCCCCGGTAACCAGCAAACCCGTCAATTCCGCAAGCTCGTCAAGGTTTGGCGTGATCCAGTCCACCCTCTGCAGCAGCCGTTCGCGGAGCATTTCAACCCCCTCCAAATCCAGCAAATCCCGCCCCGAACTCGACCGCAGCACCGGATCGAGCACCACTAGGGACCCTGTTTTCCACATTTAGAAAATTATTTACAACTCGACAAATTTCTGCATTTGCGAGCATTCCCAGCTTGATTCCGGCAAATGCCACGTCCTCGGCCAGCATCTCGAGAGTCGCGGCGACGGTCGTTGCAGCGACCGGTTCGACCGCCCTGACCCCCCGAGTGGACTGAACCGTCAGCGCCGTCAGGCAGGCCATCCCGTAGACCCCGTGCGCGGCAAATACCTTCAGGTCGGCACTGGCGCCTGCTCCCGACGCCGGGTCAAACCCCGCTATTGTCAATAAGATAGGGCGGCTTTCGCCACCTTTGGGGCGAGTTCTTCGCGCCTCTTGAGCGGCAAGCCCGCCGCCTTGTTCATCCTCCCAAACGCCCATCCCGATCCATGCCTCTCCGACCTCAATCTTAGCCGACCGAACCGGTAGACAGGCCTGAAACCCCCGGCGTGATTCGTTGCTAAACAACCGTTTGCCTAGCATAACGGGTTGCAGGATGGCAAGGCGGCACGTCCTCTAACCCCTAGCAGCGCTTTGACTTATGGTTTGCAGCCTCCATACAATTTTGAAAGGAGGACTATGACAGTTATCGCAAACCAGAGATCATCGATGTTTCGCACGTCGACGTGGGCTGGTCTCGCAGTCGTCCTGACTGTAGGCATCACCAGCACCAATTCCACTCAACCGGACGCGGCCACAAATACTCCGGCCGTCAAAGCTACCGCAGCCAGTGCCCCGGCAAATCCAGCGCCGGCAAAACCCGTCCATCACTGGTATCAATTCGGCAAAGCCTCCTGGTACGGACAGGATTTTCAGGGCCGCCAGACAGCCAGCGGCGAAGCCTTCAACATGTACGACCTGACCTGCGCTCACAAGAGCCTTCCGCTCGGGTCCCTGGTTCGCGTCACCAACCTGCGCAACCAAAAGAGCGTGATACTTCGTGTGAATGACCGCGGACCCATGGTCGAGGATCGCATCATCGACCTTTCCTACGCTGCCGCCAATCTGATCGGTATACACGGGATCGCCAAGGTCCGTCTGGAAGTGATCCATGACGTCGCCAAGCTCAACTGGCCGCAAACCAACGAGAAGTAATCCGCGCGAGCCGGTGACGGTTTAGCAACCCACCCGCCAGCCCTGACACGCAACGTGTGTCAATGCCGTTACAATCAAGGCAGGATGCTCGATCAGCTAAACGCTGCGTCGCCGCAAGTCATCGCGCCTCCTCGAAACGAGGGGGCGCGAGACAAGCTGATTGTCGCCCTCGACTTCCCCTCTGGCGCTCAAGCTCTGGCCTTTGTCGATCGCCTCGAAGGCTCCTGCCGCTGGTTCAAGGTCGGTCTTGAGCTCTTTCTCGCCGCTGGCGGTTCGATCGTCGAAACCCTGCGCCATCGCGGCCACTCCGTCTTCCTCGACCTGAAATTCCACGACATCCCCAACACCGTCTCCGCCGCAGTCCGCTCCGTCGGCCCGCTTGGCGCGGAACTGCTTACGATCCACTCAAGTGGCGGTCCTGCGATGCTCCAAGCCGCTGCTGAAGCCGCCGCCAGCCTGCCCAATCCGCCGAGGCTGCTCGCCGTCACCGTGCTCACCAGCATGGACCGGGCCCAGCTCGCAGCAATCGGCACCATACGCAGTGCTGACGAAGAAGTGCTTCTGTTGGCAAAAATGGCGTTCGCAAATGGGATTTCCGGCTTCGTCTGCAGCCCGGAGGAGGCTGGCACTCTGCGCTCCGCGCTTCACGGAGCCGTGCTGGTCACGCCAGGAATTCGCCCCGCGGGCGCAGCCATCGGAGACCAGAAGCGCATCGCGACACCCGCAGCAGCCCTCGCCGCCGGCGCAAGCTATCTGGTCGTGGGAAGGCCAATCACCCAGGCATCCGACCCAGCCAAAGCGGTGAACGCAATCCTCGCCGAGATGAAACGCCAGGACTAATCCCCAGACAGGCTCAAGCTAGGCCGTCACGGCGCTCTCTATCGACTCTCTCGCAGGTTCATAGTTAAGGTTAGGCCCGAGCCAGCGCTCGACCTCCTCCACACTCATTCCCTTACGCTCGTGATAATCGACCACCTGGTCACGGTCGATCTTGCCCAGGCTGAAATAACGCGACTCAGGATGAGCAAAATAGATCCCGCTCACGCTCGAGCCAGGCCACATGGCAAACGATTCGGTGATCAGCATCCCGGTATTCGCCTGCACGTCGAGCAGACTCCAGAGAGTTCCCTTCTCAGTGTGGTCCGGGCATCCCGGATATCCCGGCGCCGGCCGGATGCCACGATATTCTTCCCGAATGATCTCCGCGTTGCTCAGATTTTCCTCGCGGCCATAGCCCCAGTCCTCGCGCGCCTGCTTATGCAGGCATTCGGCAAAGGCTTCGGCGAGTCGGTCCGCGATGGCCTCGGCCATGATCGCGTTGTAGTCATCGTTCTCCGCGCGGAATCGGTCGCAGAGCTCCTTCAGCCCGATGCCGCTGGTCACCGCAAAGGCGCCAATGCTGTCGGCCAACCCAGTCTCCTTCGGAGCGATGAAGTCTGAAAGCGACCGGCAAGGTTCGCCGCCCTCCCGGTTCGCCTGCTGGCGAAGGAAGTGGAAGCGGTCGAGCACCGTGCTGCGCGTAGCGTCGGTGTAGAGCTCGACATCGTCGCCCACTGCATTCGCAGGAAAGAACCCGTAGACCCCACGCGCCGTAATCCAGTTTTCCTCGATCATCCGATCGAGCAGCGCATTGGCGTCAGCGAAGAGCTGGCGGGCCTGCTCACCCTGGTTTGCGTCCTGGAGAATGCGCGGATAAATGCCCTTCAGACCCCAGGTATGGAAGAACGGCGACCAGTCGATGAATTCGCGCAGCGTTGCCAGAGGAAAGTTATCCAGCACCCGCACGCCGGTGAAGGCGGCTACAGCAAGGTCTTCGAGCACGCCACTCAATCGGAGTCCGCCTCTTGCGCGCCTCCTCAAGCGGAACAACTGGCTGGCGCGGCGCAGAATGTGCTTTCCGGATCGCTTCGTAGTCGGCGCGATGTTTGGCAACGAACTCCGCCTTGCCATCGTCGCTCAGCAGGCTCGTCGTAATCGGCACCGCTCGGCTCGCGTCGAGCACATGCACCACCGGCTCGCTGTAGTGCTGGGCAATCTTCACCGCCGTATGCGCCCGGCTCGTCGTCGCTCCGCCGATGAGCAGCGGCAACTTGAAGCCCTGGCGCTCCATCTCCTTGGCCACATGCACCATCTCGTCAAGAGACGGTGTAATCAACCCGCTCAAACCAATCAGGTCGACCTTTTCGGTCTTGGCGCGTTCGAGGATTTTTTCGCACGGGACCATTACGCCCATGTCGATCACCTCAAAGTTGTTGCAGGCAAGCACCACGCCGACAATGTTCTTGCCGATGTCGTGAACGTCGCCCTTGACCGTCGCCAGCAGGATCTTACCCTGCGCCTTGACCACTTCTCCGGCAGCTTCCATCGCGATTTTCTCGGCTTCCATGAAAGGTGTCAGGTGCGCGACGGCCTTCTTCATCACTCGTGCCGACTTCACCACCTGCGGCAGGAACATCTTGCCCGCGCCAAAGAGATCGCCCACCACGCTCATCCCCGCCATCAGCGGCCCTTCAATCACCAGGAGCGGCCGCCCAAGCTGTACGCGCGCCTCTTCAGTATCGATCTCGATGTAGGCGTCGATGCCCTTGACCAGCGCATGAGAGAGGCGCTCTTCGACGGTACCGTTACGCCACTCTTCGGCCTTCTTCTCGCTCACCGCCGAGCTCGTACCGGCTGCCTTCAGCGCTTCGCCATACTCCACCAGCCGCTCTGTCGCATCGGGACGGCGATTGAGCAGCACATCCTCGACCAGAGTCTTCAGCTCCGGCTCGATCTCTTCATAGACCTCGAGCATCCCGGCGTTGACGATGCCCATGTCCATGCCCGCGGCAATCGCGTGATAGAGAAACGCAGAGTGCATCGCCTCGCGGACTTTGTTATTGCCGCGGAAGCTGAACGAGATATTCGAAACGCCGCCGCTTACCTTCGCGTGAGGAAGGTTGGCCTTGATCCAGCGCGTGGCGTTAATGAAATCGACCGCGTAGTTGTTGTGCTCCTCCATGCCCGTGGCCACGGTGAGGATATTCGGGTCGAAGATAATGTCCTCGGGCGGAAAACCAACCTCGTCGACGAGTATCCGGTAAGCGCGCTCGCAGATTCGGATCTTTTCCTCGTACGTCGCGGCCTGGCCCTGTTCGTCAAAGGCCATGACCACCGTCGCGGCGCCGTACTTGAGCACAGTGGAGGCGTTATGGCGAAACTTCTCCTCGCCTTCTTTGAGCGAGATCGAATTGACAATGCCCTTGCCCTGCAGGCACTTAAGCCCGGCCTCGATGACCTCCCACTTCGAGGAGTCGACCATGAAAGGCACTTTCGCCACTTCGGGCTCGCTGCCCAGTAACTGCAGAAAGCGGCTCATCGCGGCCACGCCGTCGATCATGCCCTCATCCATGCAGATATCGAGAACATTCGCGCCGTTCTCAACCTGCTGGCGGGCTACGCTGACCGCCTCTTCGTACTTGCCCTGTTTGATGAGCGCAGCAAATTTCGGCGAACCGGCCACGTTCGTCCGCTCGCCGATCATGATGTAGACGCCAGGCTGCTGGGTGAAGGGCTGGGAGCCGGAAAGCCGGAGTGGCCTGGCTCGAATCGTTCGGGCCTCGGTCAAGCGACGACCTCGGTCTCCTCGACATAGGAGTCGTCGAGGGAGTTCGTCCCTAATCTGCGCGGAGGCTGACCATCGAGCGCCTTGGCAATCGCCGCGATATGCTCTGGAGTGTTCCCGCAACATCCGCCGGCGATATTGATCAGCCCCGCCCGCGCAAAGTCGCCAAGATATCGCGCCATATCCGGCGGTCCCAGATCGAAGCCAGTCTCCGAGAGAGGATTCGGCAGGCCGGCGTTCGGATAACAGGAGATCGCCGTATCCGCCTTCTGCGAAAGTTCTTCGAGAAAGGGATACATCAGGTCAGGCCCGAGCGAGCAGTTCAACCCGATCGACAGCGGCTTCACATGCCGCACCGCGTTCCAAAATGCTTCAACGGTCTGCGCAGAGATCATCGTCTCACCGCCACGCCCGACGGCCGCAGAGATCATCACCGGTAACTCTTTGCCGCTCGCCGTAAGGCCATCTTCCTCAAAAACCTCGCGGATCGCCACCAGCGCCGCTTTAGCATTCAGCGAGTCGAAGATCGTCTCCACCAACAGCGTGTCGACGCCGCCGGCTATGAGTGCGCGGACTTCCTGTGCATAAGCGGTCTTCACCTGGTCAAAGCTGACCACCCGAAAGCCCGGGTCGTCGGCATCAGGTGAGTTCGAGAGCGAAACCGTCAGCGGCCCGATCGCTCCAGCCACAAAGCGCTGCCGCCCCGTCTCGTTGGCCACGCGATCGGCCCACTCGCGGCATTGCCGCGCAGATTGCTCGTTGATCTCCCACGCCAGTTCGCCGAGGAACGAATCTTCAATGATCTTCTGGTAGAACTCAGGGTCTTTGCGTCCGCCCGTCTCCCGCGGGTCCTCCACAAAAAACTCGCTCTGTGTAATGCTCGTCGCGCCGAAAGTGTTGGTCTCGATGATGTCCGCGCCTGCCTCAAGAAAGCGGCGATGAATGTCGCCGATCATCTTCGGCTGAGTAAGCGAGAAGAGGTCGCCGTTGTTCAGCAGGTCCTTGGTCGCTCCCCGGAAACGCTCTCCGCGGATGTCCGCCTCTTTCATCCCATAGGTGCGGATGGTCGTCCCCATCGCCCCATCGATGATGGCGATCCGGCTTTCGAGCACTTTTTCCAGAGGATGCTTGTGGGTCTTCATCATGTCGTTCCTAAGCCAGGTGCTATCTCGACTCAAGACGCCATGCTGAGTAAGGCAGCTCAGTCATCGACCTCGTTTCACGCGAAAACAATAAGGAAGGAGGCGTCGGAGCTATTGGATGTCTGGCGGAGAGTGGGGGATTCGAACCCCCGATAGAGCTTTTGACCCTATAACGGTTTAGCAAACCGCCGCCTTCAGCCACTCGGCCAACTCTCCGGCTGTTCTAAGGGGATTATATAGGACAAACGAGACTCGAACCTTCCGCGAGCGGTTCGCTGCGAGCTACATCGCTGCGACCACCCCTGAGTCCAGATCGAAAGAACCAACGTGCTCCATATAACGATCGATCGCGGCAGCGGCCTTGCGTCCCTCGGCGATCGCCCACACCACCAGGGACTGCCCGCGACGCATATCGCCGGCCACGAAAACCCCCGGCGATGAAGTCATGAAGTTCGTCTCATCCGCGATAACCGCGCCTCTCGGCCCCAGTTCCAGAGGCAACTGCTCCAGCAAGCCTTCGCGGACCGCCCCAGCAAAGCCAATCGCAATCAGAACCAAGTCGGCATCGAGCATAAATTCGCCGCCCTCCATCGGAGCGAAATCCGGCTCCCGCCCCAGCCGCACACCGTGAAGCTGTCGGACATGGCCGTCACCGTCGCCCGTAAAGCTGGTGGTCCGAATATTCCATTCGCGAATACCGCCCTCTTCATGCGCGCCCTCGCTGCGCAGCATGATCGGCCACATCGGCCACGGCGTCTTTGGCGAACGCCGCTCCGGAGGCATCTCGTGAATCTGAAACTGGCGCACGCTCTTCGCGTGCTGCCGATGCGCCGTGCCCAGGCAGTCCGCTCCCGTATCGCCGCCGCCGATGATGATCACATGCTTGCCCTGCGCTGTGATCTCCTGCGCCGGATCGCACTCATCGCCCAGGCAACGCCGGTTCGCCTGGGTGAGATAGTCCATCGCAAAGTGAATGCCGCGCAGCTCGCTGCCCAGCACACCCAACTGGCGCGGCAACTCGGCGCCGCAGGCAAGCAGCACCGCGTCCGAGCCGCGCCTCACTTCCTCAAAGGAAAGATCGTTGACTCCGCTGCCGCCAATCTCCACTCCGGTAATAAAACGAATCCCCTCGGCGCGCAGTTGCTCTATCCGCCGCTCGACAATGTCCTTTTCCATCTTGAAATGGGGAATGCCATAGATCAGCAGGCCGCCCAACCGATCGGCCTTTTCGTACACCGTCACCGCATGACCGGCGCGGCGAAGCTGCTGCGCCGCAGCCAGACCCGCAGGCCCCGACCCCACGATCGTCACCCGCTTGCCCGACTCAAACGCCGGAGGCTCAGGAACCACCCAGCCTTCCGCAAAGCCACGGTCGGCAATCGCCTTCTCAATCTGCTTAATCGTCACCGCAGGCTGGTTAATGCCCAGCACGCACGCCGCTTCGCACGGAGCGGGACAGATGCGGCCTGTGAATTCAGGAAAATTATTGGTCGCGTGCAGCCGGCTTACTGCCTCTTCCCACCGATTCTCATAGACCAGCTCATTCCAGTCCGGAATGATGTTGTTCACCGGGCAGCCGGTATGGCAAAAAGGCACGCCGCAGTCCATGCACCGCGCGCCCTGCTGGCGCAAGCTTCTCCTCCGGCAGGTCATGATAAATCTCGAACCAATCGTTTACCCGCTCCGCAACCGGGCGTTTCTCCGCGACCTGGCGATCAAACTCCAGAAATCCCGTTGGCCTAGCCATGATGTACCTGCTCCGCCGCACCCTCAGCCGTTGACACACTCGCGGCCAGCACATTCAGCAGCTTTTCTCCGAACTTCTCGCGGCTGATGTCCTTGCCCGCAATCGCCGCTTCCTTGTCCCGATTTGCGTGGTACACCTTTTTCAACTCATGCGGAAAGACCTTCAGGAATTTCGGCAATGTCTGCGTCCAGTTGTCGAGTATCCACGCGGCGCGAGGGCTCCCGGTTAACGCCAGATGCTTCTCGATCATCTCTCTCAGCGCGGCAATATCCGCCTCGTCTCGCATCGGCTCGAGATCGACCGAAGCCGGATTGCACTGCGCCCGCGCAAACTCGCCGCTCTCATCGAGCACATAGGCCAGGCCGCCGCTCATGCCCGCCGCAAAATTCCGCCCGCAAGCGCCAAGCACCACCACCAAACCATTGGTCATGTACTCGCAGCCATGGTCGCCCACGCCCTCGACCACCGCGGAGGCTCCCGAGTTGCGCACCGCAAAACGCTCGCCCGCCACGCCATTCAGAAAGACCTCGCCCGTCGTCGCCCCATAGAGCACGACATTGCCGACGAGAATGCTCTCTTCCGGCAGGAAGCCGGAGTTCTTCGGAGGAAAGATGACGATGCGTCCGCCCGACAGACCTTTGCCGACGTAATCGTTGGCCTCGCCCTCGAGCGTCATCGTTACGCCACGCGGAAGAAACGCGCCAAAGCTCTGCCCAGCCGAACCGGAGAAGCGCAGCCGAATCGTCTCATCGGGAAGCCCCGCCGAGCCATGACGCCGCGCAATCTCGCCACCCAGCATCGCGCCGACAGAACGATGTACGTTGCGGATCGCGAGGCTCGCTTCGACTGGTGTCGCGTTCTCCAGCGACTCGCGCGCGAGTTCGATCAGTTGCAGATCAAGCACATCGTCGAGCCCGTGGTCCTGCTTCTGCGTGCAGTATCGCTTCACCCGGTCGGGCATCGGGGGTGTATAGAGGATCTCAGAAAGATCGATGCCGCTGGCCTTCCAGTGGTCGATCGCAGGACGGCTCTCGAGCTTGTCGACACGCCCCACCATCTCGTCCATCGTGCGAAAGCCAATCTTCGCCATCAGCTCCCGAACCTGCTCAGCAATATAGAAGAAGAAATTGATGACGTGCTCCGGCTGCCCCGAGAAGTGCTTCCTCAACACCGGATCCTGCGTGGCGATACCAACCGGACAAGTATTCAAATGGCACTTGCGCATCATGATGCAGCCCATCGCGATCAGCGGCGCAGTGGCGAAGCCAAACTCCTCCGCGCCCAGCAGAGTCGCGATCACCACATCGCGCCCGGTCTGCAGCTTGCCGTCGGTCTGCACGCGGATCCGGCTGCGCAGATCGTTCATCAACAGCACCTGCTGCGCCTCCGCAAGGCCCATCTCCCACGGAATTCCAGCGTGCTTGAGCGAACTCAGCGGAGCGGCGCCCGTACCCCCGGTATCGCCGCTGATCAGCACTACGTCGGCATGCGCTTTCGACACGCCGGCAGCAACCGTGCCCACGCCAACTTCAGCGACAAGCTTCACCGCAATGCGCGCCGACGGATTCACGTTCTTCAAATCGAAGATCAGCTGCGCCAGGTCCTCGATCGAATAGATGTCATGGTGCGGCGGCGGCGAAATGAGCGTCACGCCAGGCGTCGAGTGACGCAGCCGCGCGATCACCTCGTCGACCTTATGTCCCGGTAACTGGCCGCCTTCGCCCGGCTTCGCTCCCTGCGCCATCTTGATCTGCAACTCGTCCGCGTGGACCAGATAGTTCGCCGTCACACCAAAACGCCCTGAAGCGACCTGCTTCACCGCGCTGCGGCGCAGGTCGCCATTGGCGTCGCGCTCAAAGCGCTCCTCGTCTTCCCCGCCCTCGCCGGTGTTGGACTTGCCCCCAATCCGGTTCATCGCAATGGCCAGCGTCTCGTGCGCTTCTTTGCTGATCGAGCCAAACGACATCGCGCCGGTCATGAACCGCTTCACGATCTCCGACGCCGGCTCAACCTGCTCCAGGGGTACCGGATGGGCGGCGAACTTGATTTTCATCAGCCCGCGCAGCGTGCACATCACCCGGTTCTGTTCGTCGATGAGGTCCGTGTATTCGCGAAAAGTCGTCGGGTTGGCATCGCGCACCGCATGTTGCAGCTTGCTGATCGTCTCCGGATTCAGCAGATGATATTCCCCATCGACGCGGTAGTGGTACGCGCCGCCGATCGCCAGCTCAGTTTCAGAACGCGAGGGAGGCTGGAACGCATATCGATGGCGCATCTGCGCTTCCCTGGCGATCACACCCAAGCCCACGCCCTCGATTCGCGAAACCGTCCCGGCAAAGTACTCGTCCACCAGCTCCTGGTTGAGGCCGATGGCCTCGAATATCTGCGCGCCGCGATAGCTCTGCAGCGTCGAAACGCCCATCTTCGAAAACGTCTTGAGCAGCCCCTTGTTAATGCTCTTGACGAAGTGGGCAACCGCTTTCTCCGCGGAGACTCCCGCAGGCAACCGGCCGCGGCTGGAGATGCTTTCGATCGATTCGATCGCGAGATACGGATTGATCGCGCTCGCGCCGTAGCCGATCAGCACCGCGAAGTGCATGACCTCGCGCGGCTCTCCCGACTCGATAATCAACGCGACCTGGGTGCGCGTTCCCTCCCGGACAAGCAGATTGTGCACCGCCGCCAGCGCCAACAGACTAGGAATGGGCGCGAATTGATCGTCGACTCCGCGGTCGCTGAGAATCAACAGCGTATAACCGTTGCGCACCGCCAATGACGCACGCCGGCAAAGTTCCTCAAGGCCGCGCCGCAAGCCGGCCTCGCCATCTTCCGCGCGAAACAGGGCTGTCAACGTCGTCGCCAGCAGATCGCCACTCGAGACCCGTCGCAGCTGTTCCAACTCACGGTTCGTTAGCACCGGTTGCGGCAGCTTCAGCGTATGGCAGTTTCGCTCCGTTTCTTCGAGAATGTTCCGTTCCGTGCCGATATAGCTGGTGAGCGACATCACCATCTCTTCCCGGATCGGATCGATCGGAGGGTTAGTGACCTGCGCAAACAACTGCTTGAAATAGTTGAAAAGCAGCTGCGGCTTGTCGGAAAGGCACGCTAGCGGAGTGTCTGTCCCCATCGAGCCCACCGGCTCCTCGCCCTTGGCCGCCATCGGCGTGAGGATCATCTTCACGTCTTCCTCGGTGTAGCCAAAGGCCCGCTGCCGCGACTGCAGACTCCCCTTCTCAAGCGCGTGAAAGCGCATGGGCTCTGCCATCTGCTCGAGCGTAATCTGGTTCTCTTTGATCCACTGCGCGTAGGGCTGGCGCGAGGTCAGCTGCTTCTTGATTTCTTCGTCAGAAACAATGCGGCCCGCCACCGTATCCACCAGGAACATCTTCCCCGGCTGCAGCCGGCCCTTCTGGCGAACATTGCTGGCGTCCACGTCGACCACGCCGGCCTCTGACGCCAGCACAACGACATCGTCGTCAGTCACCACATAGCGCCCCGGCCGCAAGCCATTGCGGTCGAGCATCGCGCCAATCACCCGCCCATCGGTAAACGCCATCGCCGCCGGGCCGTCCCATGGCTCCATCAGCGATGCATGGTACTCGTAAAATGCGCGGCGATCGTCGTCCATGTGCGGATTTCCCGACCACGCCTCCGGAATCAGCATCGCCATCACGTGCGGCAGCGAGCGTCCCGACTGAAAGAGCAGTTCGACCGCGCTGTCAAAGGCTGCAGAGTCGCTGCCCCCCTCGGTCACAATCGGAAACAGCTTCTCCATGTCCTCGCCAAAGAGCGGGGATTGCAGCAGCGACTCGCGCGCCTTCATCCAGTTCACATTGCCGCGCAGCGTATTGATCTCGCCATTGTGCGCGATGTAGCGATACGGATGCGCCAGCGGCCAGCTCGGAAAGGTGTTCGTCGAAAAACGTTGGTGCACTACGCAGATCGCGCTCTTCACCCTCGGGTCCGCCAGCTCCCCATAGAAATTGGCAATCTGCGGGGCGAGCAGCAGTCCCTTATAAACGATCGTGCGCGACGAGAGCGAAGGGATATAAAAGAAATGGCGGTCTTCCACCTCTTCCAAAACGATCTCGCGCTCGATGCGCTTGCGCGTTACATAGAGCTTTCGTTCGAAGTGGTCTTCATCCCAATCGTCAGGGCGACCGATAAATACCTGCTGAATATAAGGCTGCGTCGAACGCGCCTCGCGGCCAATCGCGGCGCCATCACACGGCGTATTGCGCCAACCCAGCACGGTGAGGCCTTCATCGCGGCTGATGCGCTCGACGATCCCCTCGCACTGCAACCGCTGCCGCTTGCCCACTGGGAAAAACACCATGCCGACCGCATAGGCTCCCGGCTCCGGCAAAGTGAATCCGATGGCCTCGCACTCGGCGGCAAAAAATTCGTGCGGAATCTGAATCAGAATGCCCGCGCCATCGCCAGTCTCAGGGTCGCAACCCGAGGCGCCACGGTGTGTGAGCCGGACGAGTACCTCGATGCCCGTCTCAATGATCTTGTGGCTCTTGGCGCCGCGCATGTTGGCGACAAAACCCATGCCGCAGTTGTCGTGCTCGTTGCGCGGATCGTAAAGACCCTGCGCCGGCGGGAGCCCTGGGATTTTCGGAAGCTTCTGCATCATTTCCCTCTACCGTTCCGCAACTCTCGAGCGCGTCGTCTAATAAGTGGTCTACTCCCCCGGAACTCCCTGAAAAGACTGGATAAATTACGGCAAAGGCGCCGAAATCAGGGGGCCAGTTGTGCAGTTGAAATCGAAAACTTGGTGAGTCTCTTAATATAGCAAGATTTTATGCGGCAAAGTTAAGGGACTTGTCGTGTTTTACGCGACGACCGGCAAAGCGCTTTCGATCGCGCCTTTTACGTTTCTTAGATACGAAAGGACCCGGCAGGCGTTGCTCTCCGGGTCCTTCGTCGCTCTGACAAATTGGAAAGACGGGCTACTGCTGCTTCGCCAGCCACTCTTTCAGATTGCCTTCCTGGTTGGCGCGGAACTCGATGCAATCGTTGATCTGGTCGATAGCGCGCTTCAGCGAACGCTCTGACGAAGCGACTCTGTGCGATGCATAGAAGGCGACCACCTGGTCACGCGATTCAGCGCTGCAAAAGCTGCCCGCGGCCCCGACGAAGCCGCTCGCGCTCAACGGCGTCATTTGCGCCTTGACCTTCTCCCAGTTCTGCTGAACATACTGCCAGGCCAGCTCCCGCGTATCGCGGCTCCGGAATGGAATGCTGAGCATCCCAGGAGAATCCTGGTTCCGCACCTTCCCTGACAACGTGTAGTCGAGCGACCGCTTGGCCAGTGCCGGGTTCTTGAACAGGGCAAGTCGGTAGAGGGCCTCCTCTTGCATGTCCGGATTGTCAGAGGTCTCGTAGACTTTCTGCAACTGGTCAAACAACGCAGCGTCCCCATTGATCGCCGCAATCGCGCTCGCCGGCCCGATCAGGGTCGAGTCCACCGACGTCGGGTCCGCCAGATACTTCTCGGTAATGGCCTTGGCCTCCGCAATCACCGCGCGGTCTTGCCCGATTGTGCCAAGAGTGCCAAAGAGCGTGGCGCGCAGTTCCTTCGTCTCCGGCGAGTCGCTCGCCGACGGCGGTCCAAGCCTGTCCAGCGAGGGCTTGAGAGTCTTCCTTACCCAGGCAGCCAGCTCGGCACGCTCTTCCGGGGTCGATGCTAGGCGCGCGTTAATGCTCGAGACGCCACTTAACGCGGTACTCAGCACCGCGCCGCTCTTATCGTCCTTCACTGCCGTCACCAGATCCAGATACGAGCCCACCGGCACTTTGTTGGCCCGCACCTGTGCCCATTGATCTCCGATCAGGCTGATTCGCTCCTCCGCGCTCAACCCCGTTTCAACATTGGCGACTAGCTTGTTGTAAACATCCGCCGGGTAGGTGCTGCGGTAATAGCCTGTTCCGCCGGCATTCGCAAAGAAGAATGCAGCCGAAGGAACGGGCAGTGTCTGCTTGGCCGAAGAGAGCACTTCGCAGTCGTTCTTTTCATCGCCGCTCTGGAAGCAAACTGGAATCGACCAGACTTCCGTCCCGCTGCCCTTGGCGCTCGGGCTCAGGAAGAAACGCTTCTGCGCCACTTCCACCATGCCGTTCGCCGGCTCGCCGAAAGTCAGCCCCGGAACGCCCGGCTGCGCAACCAGGCTCTCCATGATCTTGTCTACTGGCTTATGGCTGTTCGCGGTCTGAGCATTCCAGAAATCTTCCGCCGTCGCATTTGCATACAGATGGGCGGCCAGATAGTTATGAACGCCCTGCCGAAAGGTCTCCTTGCCCAGATAATTCTCGACCATATTCAGCACCGCTCCGGCTTTGCCGTAGCTGATGCCGTCGAACATCTCATTGATCTGCTCCGGCGTGTCGGCGGTCGCGCGAATCGTGCGCGTCGTCCGTCCCGCGTCAAGATTCAGCGTTCCATCCAGCTCGCTGGCCACCTGCTCGGGGATATTCCACTCCGGATGCCAGGCGGCGACCGGCTTGTTCGCCATCCACGTCGCAAATCCCTCATTCAGCCAGATGTTGTCCCACCACTGCATCGTGACCATGTCGCCGAACCACTGGTGCGCCATCTCGTGCGCCACCACCGACGCAACTTCCTCTTTCGCGTCCAGCGACGCGGTCTTGTCGTCGATCAACAAGTCGGTCTCGCGATAGGTGATCGCGCCAAAGTTCTCCATCGCCCCGGCTTCAAAGTCCGGAATCGCGATCATATCCAGCTTCGGCATCGGGTACTTGATGCCAAAATAATCGTCGTAATAGTGCAGGATGTACTCCGCCGCGCTCACCGCAAACTTCCCCTGCTCCACCTTGTCCGGTGTCGCGCAGGCGCGGATCGGCACTCCATCGCTCTCGCCCGAAACGCATTTGAAGTCGCCCACCAGGAAAGCCACCAGATAGGTCGACATCTTCGGAGTCGTCGCGAACCTCACCGTATGCTCGCCCACCACCGGCCCCGGAGTGTCCGAGATCATATTGGTGTTCGATATGACCGTGTCGCCCTTATCCACCGTCAACTGAATATCGAAGGTCGCCTTGTAGGCCGGCTCATCGAATGACGGGAAGGCCCGCCGCGCATCGGTCGCCTCGAACTGCGTCACCGCATAATTCCGCTTCGCCGTCTTCGAAAGATAAAAGCCCCGCAGCTCGTTGTTCAGAATTCCCGAATATTCGATCTTCAGCGTAAGCTTACCCGCCGGAAGCGTCTGATCGAAGGCCAACGTGGCCTGCTGCTTCGCCTCGTCGGTCGTCACCGTCGCCTTCAACTCGCGGCCATTGACCGTAGTCGTTACACTTTGAAACTTGATTTCGGCAGCGTTGAGCGTGATTGAATCGACCGCCTGCGAAAGTGTCAGGTCGATCGTCTCGCTCCCCGTAAACGTCGCGGACTTAAGGTCTGGCGTTAACGCGAGCGAATAGTGCTCCGGATGAGCAACCGTCGGCAACCGCTGTGCCTGGGCGGCTGGCGCAAAGAGCGAAATGACCGCCAGAGAACAGAAAAACGCGAAGCTTCCGGCGAAAGCCGGAGACAGATCCAAGTGCGATTGAGAGTACGATCTTTCCTAAACATGAGCTCCTATAGCTAACGTAACCGTCTTCAAATTTGCTACCGGCAAATACAGATTTATGCCCTGCAACTAGTTATTCCCTAGTCCCAAGTCCCTAGCTCTCCCGATAGTTCAACAATATGACGCCCACCAGCATGAGGCAAACCGGCCACACATACGATGCGAATTTGGATTCCTTCTGGTCGGGCAGCCGCAGTTCCAGCCACCGGCTCCAGCCCGCAGTCGCTCCTAACAGCGCGATTGGCGCATGGCTCATCTCCGCCAGAAGCTCCTCCTCCACATTTCCGATCGAGTGGTTGTGGGTGAGCAGCAGCGCTCCGCCGGCGGCACAAAGCAGCGGAAATATCCTGGCTGCCCACGGGGCATGCAGCCGGCCCGTTTGGATTCCCCATTCAAACCCCGCAAAACCCACGATAAGCAGCGCATACAATCGGTGCTGCAAAACGTCCGGCGCATAAAGGCTGGCCCAGAAAGGGCGCGGCCCCAGCGGCCAGCAATCGGGATCGGCCCGCAGGATGATAAACACCGCCAGCCCGACAAAGGCAATCGGCCAGTTCCTCGCCCACCCGAAGCTCAATCCATACTTCGATGGCAGCCTGCTCAGCAGCGCAAAGAACCCCGCCGCCAGCACAATCACACCCGACCAGTGGTGGTTATACTCCGACCACGCCTCGTCGTTGGCGTCGCTCGGTGCGTTCGCCCCGCTGAATTCCGTGTCCTTGACCGCCTGCGCCAGCGGCGTCGATGGGGCCAGATCTGAGAATGCCGGGCTGCTCATCCGCGGAACCACCGGACGGAAGCGTTCCACAATCTGCGCCAGGCTCACCCGGTCGTTCGGCAGATCTTCCGCGGGCGGCTGCGAAGTCATCGAGGCGGCAGCCAGGACGGCCATGAAAGCGAACCCGATCTCCGCCTCGCCGAACCGCCGCAGCCGGGTTAGCAACGCGACCGGGGCCGTCTCGATGCGCCGTATCAGGAAGAAATTCCCCGCGCCCAAGGTCATGATCAACACAACCAAATAGATCTTGGCCACCATCATCAGGCCGTAGGCGGTGCCGTATAACCCCGCCAGCGAACCGTCCCGGGAGACGCCCATGTAAAACCACGCCATGCCGAAGCCGCCCAGCAACAGCAGGCCCGCGCCAGTCAGCGCCATGGGCGAAAAACGCCGCAGCATCCGCTTCGCTCCGTCGGGTTCGACCGCCTCACGCATGGAAATGAGCAGAAAAGGCAGCGCACCGAGCCATATCGCCGCGCCTACATGATGCGCCGCCGTCAACAGGGATAACAGCACGCGGTGGTCCAGCCGCGAAACCGAATGGCTGGTGGAGATAATCGCCAACAGCACCAGCAGCGACAGCGGCACAAGCACATACCCCGCGCGAGGGCGGGCGCCCCGCGTGCGGCCCATCGACGCAAACCCAAACATCGCAAAGGCTGCCAGGGCCGAGATCGTCCCGGCCATAAAATACGGCGCGAGCGCCACGTCCGCGAAGGTGATCGAAGCGCTGCCCATGAGGATGGCGCTGTCCACCGCAACGTAACAAAGCTGGACGATCGCGAGGCCCAGGGCCGCCCAGCGGATGCCCCGCCAGCAGGCTTGCAGGCTGGCCTCCCCGGCCTTCGCCGGCATGGCGATCAATAGCAGGTAAGCAACGCCGCCCAGAGTCAGGATTTCCAGCGCCAACGTGGCGGCGCGCAGCAAGACAGACAGAAGATCGAAGTCGCGCAGAAGCCAGATCAAAAGCTTAGGTCCCCTACCTCGGAGCGATACAGGCGAACGCGCCTGGCCCCGTTGGCGTGGCCCGACTCCTCGATTTAGTCTACTTCACCTGGAAGGGGATTTGCCCGCGCGTGATGTGCCCGTCTACCGCCAGCACCTGCCACTGAACGGCGTATTTGCCAGGGCTCAGTTGCGAGGCGTGGGTCGTCAGCGTCTCCGGTTCGGTCTGTTTATCGATCGCCAGGGGCTTCGACTGGCCGTCCGGGCTGCGCAACAGTAGCGTTGATCGCGATCCATCAACCCTGGAGTTGAACTTCATCGTGATCGGCACATCCGGCCCCTTCACCGTCGCATTCTCCGCAGGAGAAGACTGCATCAGAACGGCATGCGCCGAGGCGATACGAGGGACAAGCACCAGGGTGACCGCAATAGCGGTCATCAACCCGGCGCGCAAGACGTCATAGAGCAAAGACTTCATTCGCGAATCGTTCATATAGTGTTGGACATACCTCGAAGGAAAAAAGACTTAAGAAAATTGCACCGAAGCAGCCCGGACAGATTGCCCGCTGATCTCCGCCGCCCGTTCCTCGGCATAAGCGGCCGCGCCGAGCAGAGCCGCCCGGCTCTCGAGAATGATCCGCACCGGCATCTTCTCCAACAGATGCTCCATTCGACCCTTATCTTTGAAAGCCTGCATAAACAGGCCGTTCCGCATCGTCTTCAGGATCTTCGGCGCTATACCCCCGCCAAGATAAACTCCTCCGGTCGCCAATATCTTCAGCGCCAGGTTTCCCGCTTCGGCGCCATACGCCGACACAAAAATATCCAAGGCCTGGACGCACAATTCGCTCTTGCCCTCTTCGCCGAGCTCGCCGATCACGGCGTTGGGGTCCTCGACAGCCATACGCTCCTTCAGCCATGTCGGCTCTTCGAGCTTTTTCTCATCGCGCAGGAACGAGTAAATATTCTTCAGCCCAATGCCCGATACAACCCGCTCAAAGCTCACCCGCCCGCCTAATTGCTTCCAAAGGTAGCGCAGCAACTCGATCTCGACTTCGCTGCGTGCTGAAAAATCGGTATGGCCTCCTTCCGACGGAATCGGCACATGGTGTCCACCGGTCCAGACCAGAACCGCTTCACCCAACCCTGTACCCGCGGAAACCAATCCCCTATGTCCAATCGCCGCCGGATCACCCTCGCTGAGCACGCATATCTGGTCCGGGTTCAACTCCGGAATCCCATATCCATTCGCTTCGAGGTCGTTGATGAGAAAGAGATGCTCAATGTTCAGCGAGCGCGATAACTCTCGCGCATCCAGCTCCCACGGCAGATTGGTCAGCTTTAGGCGTCCCTCTCGCACCGGCCCCGGCACTCCAAAGCATGCCGCGGTGACCTCGCTCCCCGTCTCCGTCCCTTCCGTAAGGAACTTCATCACCACGTCGCCAAGGCCGTTAAAAGCGTGCGCTGGATACTTCTCGTCCCGCACATGGACCAGCTTCCCCCGGGCAAAGTCGTAAAGCGCCAGATGGACCTTGGTACCGCCGACATCTCCGGCCAGGATCATCGCACGATCTCCAGATGTCCTGAGCCGCTCGCGTCAGGCGGAGGCAGTTGGGCCGACGCGGCCTTATCGAGCAACATCAGCAACGCCCCCGACTTCGGCTGGATCACCTGCGAAGGCCAGGTCTCCACGTCATATTTTTTCCCAAGCACGTTGCTCAACACTTCTGCCTTGTCCATACCGCCGATCAGGAAGACCACCTTGCGCCCCTGGTTGATCACCGGCGAGGTCAGCGTCACCCGCCACGTCTCCTTCTGCGGAACATGGTTGGCAATCGCGATGCGCGTCAGCTCATGAATCCCCGCCGTATGCGGAAAGAGTGAAGCCGTGTGTCCGTCAGGCCCCATGCCCAGCGCGACTAGGTCAAATGTCGGCAGCTCCGCGCCTTCGAGGCGAAAGCGATTCCGGATCACCGATTCATACCGCGCCGCCGCCAGCTCCGGATCGAGCTCGCCTTCAATGCGAAAAACCCGGTCCGCCGCCAACGGCACCTTGTCGAGCAGCGCTAACTTCGTCATGCGATAGTTGCTGTCCTTGTCATCCGGAGGCACACAGCGCTCGTCGACCCAAAACAGGTCGGTCTTGTCCCATGGAAAAACAGCGAACTCGGTCGCCGCCGGGTCGGCGAGCATCTCGAAGGTGCGTTTCGGCGTGTTGCCGCCGGAGATGGCAATCCGCGCAACGCCACGCGACGCAACGGCCTCCTGCGCCGCCGCAAGCAACTGCTCCGCCATGGCGCGCGCCAGGGCCTCGCCGTCGGGCAAAACCTTATACGTAACTGCGGTTGTTACAGACATTCAATCCTGCCTTATTGGTCGGGACTCTAAAGCTTCTGCCACTCCCGGCCATCTCGACGCAGCAACTCGTTCGCCGCCTCTGGCCCCCATGTACCGGCCGGATAATTCGGAAAGTCCTTCGCCGGAGACTCCTGCCATGCTTCGAGGACCGGCGTATAAAGCGACCACGTCGCCTCAACGCCATCGCGATGGGCAAAGAGCGTCGCATCGCCCAGCATGGCATCGAGCAACAGGCGTTCATAGCCGTTGGCAGAGTTGGTTCCAAAGGCCGCCGCATAGCTGAAGTCCATGATCACCGGGCAGACCGACATTCCCGTGCTCGGCGCCTTGGCGCCGAAACGCAGCGAAATCCCCTCGTCCGGCTGGATGCGCATCGTGATCAGGTTCGGATGAATGTCGTCGCAGGGGCCGCTCGCCGATTCACTGAATAGCCGCATCGGCGGCTGTTTGAAGACTACCGTCACTTCGGTCGTCCGCTCCGCCATCCGTTTCCCGGCGCGAATATAGAACGGCACGCCCGCCCACCGCCAGTTTTCGATCTCCAGCTTGATCGCCACGAAAGTCTCGGTGACTGACTTGGGGTCGACGCGGTCCTCTTCCCGATAACCCTTCGCGTCTTCTTTGGCAAGCTTCGCCGGGCCGTATTGACCGCGAACCGTGTCTTCAATCGGAATCGGCTTGATGGCCTTCCAGACCTTGACCTTTTCACCACGCACTGCGTCGGCCTCGAAGGAAACCGGCGGCTCCATCGCCACAAACGACAGCAGCTCCATTACATGGTTCTGCACCACGTCGCGCAGCGTGCCCGCCTTCTCGTAAAATGGTCCGCGGCCCTCGATGCCGATGCTCTCCGCCGCCGTGATCTCCACGTGATCGATAAAGTTGCGGTTCCAGACCGGCTCAAAAATCCCGTTCGCGAAACGAAAGACCAGCACATTTTGCACCGTCTCTTTGCCCAGGTAGTGGTCGATGCGGAAGATCTGGTTTTCGTCGAAGACCTTGTTGACGTTGTCGTTCAGCTCGCGCGCCGATTCAAGATCGTGCCCGAAAGGCTTCTCGATGATCGCCCGCACGTGGCCTTTCGTCGACTTCGCCATCCCCGTGTCGCCGAGATGGTCGATGATGTCGGCAAAATACTCTGGGGCCGTGGCCAGATAAAAAAGCCTGTTCCCCTTGGTCCCGTTCTCCTGGTCAATCTGGTCGAGCAGTGCGTTGAGTTGCTTATATCCGGCAGCGTCATCGAAGTTCATCGCGTGGTACCGCACTTTGGCGATGAACTGATCGAGGTGCTCGGCGCCGTCTTTGACTCCGCCGAACTTTAGAATGCCGTCCTTCATGTCCGCGGCAAAGGAGTCCTCCAGCGGACGGCGCGCCACGCCTACAATGGAAAATTCCTCCGGCAGCAGCCCTGCCTGTTCCAGATGGAAAAGCGCCGGCAGCAGCTTGCGTTTGGTCAAATCTCCAGAAGCGCCGAAGATGACGACAACGGTTGGGTCCGGCTTCCGCACATCTCCCTGCGAAGATTTGCGCACATGTTCGGGGGAAACTCTTACCTCTGTCGTAGCCATCTTCCTGACCTCCCTGCTTTCGTTGCGGTTCATTCGTTGCAACTCTTTGGAAAAAGTGCGCTTCGGACTCTATGCACTGCAGTCATACCACCGGCGCCCTCATCGAGCGCCGATGTGGCCATTCCCCCGCGCGATCCCGCGCAATTACTTTCCTGCCAGGGCCGCTGCGCTCTGGACCAGGCTCTTCGCCTTCGCCACCACGTTGTCGACACTGAAGCCCAGCTTCTCCATCGCGATCGGCCCCGGAGAGGAAGCACCGAAACGGTCGAGGCCAATCACATCCCCGTGCCGTCCAACATACTTCCACCAGCCTAGTGTGGCGCCTGCCTCGATCGAGAGCTTCGGCAAATGATCGTGGAAGATCGAAGCCTTATACTCCGCCGATTGCTCTTCAAAGATCTTCCAACTCGGCATCGAAACCACCCGCGCCGTGATACCGCCGGCCTTGAGCGCTTCGGCCGATTTCAGCGCCAGCCAAACCTCGGCGCCCGTAGCCACGATCAGCAAGTCGGGAGATTCTCCGCCCTGCTCGACGATATAAGCGCCATGGCCCACACCCTCGTAAACATTCAGCTTGTCCGGATCAAGCACCGGCAGATCCTGCCGCGACAGCGCAAAGAACGATGGGCTCTTCCGCTCCAGGGCCAACCGCCAGGCAGCCGCCGTCTCATTCGCATCGGCCGGTCGAAAGTCGGTCATCTGAGGCAAAGCGCGCAACGCCATCAGGTGTTCGATTGGTTGATGCGTTGGCCCATCCTCGCCCAACGCGATCGAGTCGTGCGTATAGACGAAGATCGAATGCGACTTCATGATCGCCGCCAACCGCAGAGCAGGCTTGCAATAGTCGCTGAAGGTGAAGAAGGTCGAGCCATAGGGAATGATGCCGCCGTGCACCGCCATCCCGTTCACTGCCGCGCACATCGCAAACTCGCGCACGCCAAACCAGATATTGCGCCCGGTCGGATCGACATGGAAGTTGCCTGTATCTTTCAGGATCGTCTTAGTTGAAGCAGTCAGATCGGCCGCGCCGCCAAGCAGCTCCGGAACATCCTTCGCAAAGGCGTTCATCACCTGCTGCCCCGCATTCCGCGTGGCGACACCTTTGCCACCGGCGGCGAACTTCGGCAGGCTCTTCTCCCAGCCCTCTTTCAACTTGCCTGCGTGGACCCGCTCAAACTCCTCGGCCAGCTCGGGATATTCCTTCTTGTATTTCGCGAACAGGTCATTCCATTCCGCTTCATACTTGGCGCCATTTGTTTTCACCGTGTCCCAGTTCTTCTGCGCCTCCTCCGGCACATAGAAGAACTTGTCGTCGGGCCAGCCGAGCGCTTCCTTCGTCTTCTTCACGTCCTCGACGCCCAGGGCCTCGCCATGCACCTTATTGGTGCCGGCCTTGGGGCTGCCAAATCCGATCACCGTTCGCACCGCGATGATCGACGGCTTGTCGGTCACTGACTTCGCAGCTTCGATGGCCTTCGAGATCGCATCGAGATCGTTGCCGTCGGCCACCTTCTGTACATGCCAGTGGTACGCCTCAAAACGCTTCTCGACATTTTCAGTAAATGAAAGTTCGGTTGGCCCATCAAGCGAGATCAGGTTGTCGTCGTAGAGCAGGATCAGCTTGCCTAGCCCCAGCGTGCCGGCCAGAGAGCCTGCCTCGTGCGATACGCCCTCCATCAGGCAGCCGTCCCCGCAAAGGACATAGGTATAGTGGTCAACCAGATCGTAGCCCGGCTTGTTATAGATCGCGGCGAGATGTTTCTCGGCGATCGCCATGCCCACCGCTTGCGCGATGCCCTGGCCGAGTGGCCCGGTTGTCACCTCAACGCCATCGGTGTCGCCATACTCCGGGTGCCCCGGAGTGTTCGAACCATACTGCCGGAACTGCTCCAGATCTGCGATCGAAACGTCATATCCGCTCAGGTGCAACAAACTGTAGAGCATCGCCGAGGCGTGGCCGTTCGACAGCACGAAGCGGTCGCGGTTCGTCCACTTCGCGTGCTTCGGGTTGTGCCGCATATATTTATGAAAGAGCAGATAAGTGATCGGCGAATCGCCCAAAGGCGCCCCGGGGTGTCCGCTGTTGGCCTTCTGTACGGCGTCCACTGCGAGAAATCGCAGCGCATTGATCGACAACTGGTCCAGTTCGCTCATAAATCCTCTTCATTCCTTCTTCGTGTCGAAGAAAAATGCCTTTCGGAAAAATCTGTCAGAAAGGCTGTTACAAGGCCCTGCCATCTTAGGGAGATTCGGGCGCTGTCGCCTGACTTCCCTCCGCCTGACTTCCCTCCTAAGATGTTTACAGGCTGCCAATGGCGTCAGCCGGCCGGAAGAATCTCAATGTCGAAGTTCTTGCCCTCCCAACGATTCTCTCCCGGCCAGAACAGGGTAAACGAAATGGGGCCGGTTTGCGTATTCGGCACAGCGACATCGGCGAAAGACCCCGGAAATCCGATGTTGGTGCTCTCCTGCGTGTTCGTGCTGGCCCAGCCATCAAAGGTGGACAATATCCGGAAGCGTCCTTCCGCCACGACCCGCAGCGTCGTGCCGGCCTTCATCGTCTTCAGCGGACGGCTCAATTTGAAAATCTCCGGATTTCCCCGGTGGCGGCCTTTCCCCACGTATCGCTCTTCCACAATCGAAATGCGCTCAAAGACCCGTCCGTCGACCGCCGAACGCAGCAGCTTCAGGTACTCGGCATGCGCCCAAACCAGCGGCATCGCCGCGCCCGTCGGACGGCCGAACTCCATCCCGTCGATCGTCGGTGCGTCCCAGATTTGTTCGGGAATCATGCCGCCCTCCGAGGCAAATCCCTCAAGGGCCTTGAGGTATAACCCCGGATCGCGCCCCGCGGCAAGCTCATAATGCCCGCGCTCCCCGGTCATGATCGGCCACGCCCGTCCCTGGCCCCAGCCCAGGAATGGGCCGCCATCATGCCTCTGCCCATAGCCGTCGTGATTGTAGCGGCGCCAGCACGGGCCCTCCGGTGCGTCGACCTTCAGCGTCTTGTCGATCACCTTCAGCGTATCGACGATCAGCGGATCATGCGCGTCCCGCACCCCGTAGCGGACAAGCTCCAGAAAGCCCCCGTCCACAATACCGCGCGCCTCGAAATCCGACTGCTCTCCCGGCCCCCGGTTCGCCACCCGAATCGTCCCTTCTGGAAGATCGTCGCGATAGTATCGTTCGCCCTTGCGCGGCGGTTTGATGCGGATATAGTGCCGCTTGACCTCCGGGTCGAGGATGCCGTCTTCGGTGGTCGTCCACTCATCCAGGTGCCCCTCGATCCAGTCGGCATATTCCTCGATAAACTGCGCCATCTCATGCGCGTGGTTGGCCCGCGCAATGTCTGCTGCACAGATCAACCCCGAAATCACCGCCGCCAGCGTCGAGGGCGAGTATCCCGCATTCTCTTCCCAGCGTTCCTGCTGGGTGATCGGCGCATATCTCACCAGAAACGCCGCGGCCCGCTCGACAAATGGAAATACGTCGAAATTGCCTAGCCCATCCACCTTCCACAACCGCCAGGCCAGCATGATCGGGAACGCCACTTCGTCCAGCTGAATCCCCGTCCAGTAAGGTGTCCCGTCAACCCAGAAATTCTGTGCAAAGCTGCCGTCGGGTTTCTGCGTACAGGCCAGGTAGACCAGCGCCCGCATCGCCGTGTCCACGCGACCGCAGGCGAGCAGCGCAGAGGCTGTTTGCACCATGTCCCGCGTCCAGACCAGGTGATACCCGCCCAGGTCATCGTCGCTCTTATGATTTCCCCACGGAATTGAGGCTGAAGCGATAAACGCTCCCGAATACGTCTTGTCTTCGTGGGTCAGCAGAATATTGTGGCTGATCTGCAGCAGCGTTCCCTTGTCGTGCGATTTCGCCGCCAATTCCAACGGGCTCGCCGCACGATGCCACTGCGTAACAAATCGCTTCAGATGGGATTCAAACGGAGTCGCCAGCGAGGATATCGCCCCCGCAAGTGCCGCGTGGTGCCCATAGCCAAAGCCCAGCGCAATTGTGAACTCGCGCCGGCCCGCCAGCCTGGTGGCTGAGTTGCACCTCGCCTAACAAAGCGAGATTGCCGTTGAGGGCACTCCCAAACTCCCAATCCATCTTGAAGTTCTGCAGGTCCTGCCATCCGTCGCTCGTGCCGACATATCCGCAACTCGCCTTGCGAAACCCGCAGTCGCATACCATCGAGAGCGAGATACCGTCACGCCAGGCAATAAACGAGCGCTTCCCCGCGACCTCGACCGTTCGCGCCGAGTTGTCCAAACCGCCGCCATTCAGGTGCGGAGCCAGCAGCGCATAGACATTGATTTTGGAAAGAATCGACTCGTCACCCTCGAGCACCGCATGGACGATCACCACCGGGTGGTGCGGATTCGAGATGATTTCCTTGGTAAGGGTGTACCGGCCCTCGGGATCCCGCCCCACCGTGCGCACCGCGGGCGAATCCGAATCCACGTACTCAAACTTTGTGTCGAGGGAGCGCTTCTCTTCCTGAAAATACGTCTCACCGTCCGAAATCAGGAACTCCATGTCCCGGATCTGCGGCCGGTCGATGGTCGGAAAATACACCTCGTTGAGAATGCCGTGCGAAACCGTGTACCAAACCCGGCTGGACGCTGAATAGGCCGTCCCCACCGTATCCTTGGCCGCCGAGGTCCAGCGCGGTTCCAGCCCTGGCCCGCCAAACGCATGCCCCGATCCCTCAATCCACTTATATTCTGTTTCCAGGACCGCCATTCGCTTTTCCACCCTGCGGAAGCCCTGCCGCTTCCGCCTTTCAAGAGTAACCGCCAAATCCGGTCGGGCGAGACCTTAATACACCCTATTACGGATTAAAGTTTAGTCAATTCCTGCTTTGAAGCTCAGCCAGACACTATAGCACTTGGACTAGTCAGATCGAATACAACTTACCGGTCAACCCGCCTCCGGATGGAAAACACGGCCGAACCCAACGCCTCATTCCTGCATCCATTACTATCGAGAGCGAACTAAGTGGAGAGATTCCCTTTCGACCGGGGCTTTCCGCGACTCTAACCCCTGAAAGGTCCGCCCATATCCGGGCTACGCCTTAAGCATGCATCTGCAGTAGCAATGAAGGAGGAACGTCTTGGCCTACGAACTCGCACCACTTCCCTACGATTACGCCGCGCTCGAGCCTCATATCGACGAAGCCACGATGAAGCTTCACCACGATAAGCATCACGCGGCCTACGTAACCAACCTCAACGGCGCCATCGAAAAGCATCCCGACCTCGGCAAGCACACCGCCGAAGACCTGCTCCGGAACCTCAACAGCGTTCCTGAAGACGTTCGCACCGTCGTGCGCAACAACGGCGGAGGCCACGTCAACCACACCATGTTCTGGGCGATCATGAAGCCGGGCGGCGGTGGCGCTCCGACCGGCAAGATCGCCGATCAGATCACCAAGGATTTCGGCTCCTTCGACGACTTCAAGAAACAGTTCAACGAGACCACCGCCAAGCAGTTTGGCTCCGGATGGGGCTGGCTGGTCTACGACGGCAAGCTCAAGATCGTCACCAGCCCGAACCAGGACAATCCTCTCTCTTCCGGCCACTACCCGATCCTCGGCAACGACGTCTGGGAGCACGCCTACTACCTGAAATACAACAACCGCCGCCCCGAATACCTCGCCGCATGGTGGAACGTCGTCAACTGGGACGAAGTCAACAAACGCTTCGCCGAAGCCACCAAGTAACCGTACCTGTCGCAACTGTGGTTGCCCATCCTTGGCGACGCTCTCTGTCGCCAAGGATGGGTGGAACGAATCTCACAAGCTGAAGGAACGGGCTGCAATGATGATGCACAATCCAGCCAGCCCCGGCGAACTGCTTCGAGAGTTCCTTGGAGAGCGGCCCGTGGGAGAATTTGCCGACCACATCGGGGTAGCAAGGGCAACCGTCTCCCGCATTCTCAACGGACGCACCTCGGTGACCGTGGACTTGAGCATCCGCCTCGGCGAGGCCTTGTCGCTGTCTCCTGAATTCTTCAGCAAGGTGCAACTGCAATTCGATTTGTGGAACGAGCTGCGAAAGAAGCGTCCCCGAACCAGACCGCTAGCTGCGTAAGATGCGAATCGGAAGGGCCAGTCACGCGTCTTTTCCCGCCGAATCGTGTCTATACGAATAGGAACGATTCATGAAACAAACCTTCGTCATTCTGGCTTTTCTGCTTGGCTGCTCTGCTCGCTCGCTCCAGGCACAGACGAGTGTCCCCGCCGACACCGCCCACTTCTCCATCAATCAGGGCAACCACCCCGTCGGACGCACCGATTTCTCCATCGTTCCCACAAGGCAAGGCAGCATCTCCACCCCCGAGGCATACGCCATTACCAGCCACGGAACGATGACCGTCCAGAACACGAAGTACAGCTTCTCTTCGAGCGGCAGCCTCGATAACGATCTCTCCATCCTGCAGGAAAATCTCGATGGAATCATCAACGGGTCCGCAGTCACTTTCGCCGTCCATCCCAGCGGCGGAAACTTCGTCATCGACATCTCCGCCGACGGCCGAAGCTACCGGAACTCGCTCAACCGCCCGGCACAAACCGTCTTCTTCCCCGATTTCGACATGAGCAGTTACGACATCCTTCTAAATCTGGCCGCACGCCATCCCGGAACGCCCATTTCAGCATTGATCCCCAAACAAACCGGCATCCTGAGCACCGCAACCCTCGCACCCCAGGCCGATGTTCAGGGCACGCTCAATGGCAAAGCGCTCACCCTCGACCATTCCTCGCTCACGATTGGTTCGGTGGTCAGTGAACTCTACTACGACTCCCGCAATCGGATTCTCGAAGTGGACATCCCCAGCCAGACCTTCGCCGTCGTCCGCGAGAACTTCCAGCTGCAACCACCCCCTCCGCCGCCCGCCAACGAGGGTCAGCAGAGTCAGCCAACCCAGCCGCAACCGTAGGCGCGTTACGACCTCTACGTCAGGCTGAACCAGGATTCTGATTACGCATCATTCCCGCCTGCCGCCTCAATCGCTCGCCGCGCAAGCTGCCGAAACGCCTCCCTCAACTGAGCAGGCTGATGCACGACGATAGGGCAGCTCAGGCTCAACAGCATCGCCGCCATCAGGTGCAGGTCGTCGCGACCGCAACGCAGCCGCGTGCCATCCTTCTCTCTTTCGATCGCGACCCTCCACGGCGCAAAGAAGCGTTCGGCCTCTTCGAAGGGCATCTCGATCGAGACATCGATCTGATAATCCGACTGCACGAACGGCATCCGCTCTTGCAGGTAAGCCCGAGGATCAAAGTTCTCCGGTCGATCAAAGGTCTCTTCGCAAAGCTCGAGGCCGTCTACCCGGTCGAGCCGAAAGGTGCGAAGGTCCTGCCGCAACAGGCAGCGGCCTATCAGATACCACCGCCCGTCCAGATGAATGATGGCGTAAGGTTCAACCTCCCGCGAAGACTCCGCGTCCGAATGAGAGCGATAGACAAACCGCACCCGGCGGCAGGCCCGAATCGCAGATGCAGCTCGAATGAGCGCCTCGCCCGAAGCCGAAACCGCCCACATGTTCGGCTCGACTACCACCGCATCTTCAACCGCGCGAATGCTCTCGCGCAGCGCCGCCGGCAACACCCTGCCCAGCTTCGCCAGCACGCCTTCCGTTGCCGGAGCAAAAGCAGAAAGCCGTAGCTGGTGAAGCGCCCGCAACCCCAGCGAGAGCGCAAAGACCTCTTCCTCAGTAAACATCAGCGGCGGAATCCGAAAGCCCGGCCGCAACTGATACGACCCGCCCACCCCAGGCGCCGACTCGATGGGAACATGCAGATCCCTCAAGCGAACGATGTACCGCTGGACGGTGCGAAGATCCACCTCCAGTCGCTCCGCCAGTTCCGCTCCGGTGACGTGCTCCCGCGCCTGAAGAATCTCAAGTACCGTAAGCACGCGCATGATCGGGTCATACATAAAGTCAGCCAGCGCCTTTCAAACTGATGAGTCAATTATTTCCTATATTCCCGACAGCTCCTGTCGGGAATTGCTCATAGGCTGATTTTCAAGCCCAAATGGGCAGAGGAGAAACGACATGGCGACAGCAACGGCAGAGATCGAAGTACTGACAGCAGAAGAGCTTCTGAATCACTGGCAAGGGCACCGCAGAGTCACCCGGAAGACCATCGAGGCCTTCCCCGAAGACAAGCTCTTTCAATTCTCAATCGGTGGGATGAGGACTTTTTCCGACCTCGTCTGGGAATTTATCGGAATGACCGTGCCCATCGTCGACGGCGTTGCCACCGGCAAATGGAAAAAATTCGAAGGCGCAATGCCAACCTCGAAAAGCGGACTCCTCAAAGCGTGGGACGCAGATACCGCAGCCCTCAATGAAAAGTTCCCGCAGATCCCGGCGCATCGATTTTCTGAAGTCGACAAAGCCTTCGGCATGTGGGAAGGGTCGGGGATGCAGACCATTCAGTACGCGATGGACAACGAAATCCACCATCGCGGCCAGGGATACGTCTACCTGCGCGCCTTGGGAATCGAGCCGCCCCATTTCTGGGAACGCGACTAGCCCCAATTCAGCCCGGGCCGGGCCGCGCTCGCAGCGCGGCCCGACTCACACCTGCGCAATATGCTCCGGCTGCAGACCCATCCCAACGAATCTCCCCGTCAACTGCTGGAAGCCGGGGAAGCTCGTCGCAACCCGCAAAAGCAAAGGCGGGGTAAGCGGCCCGGAGCTATGCAGCACCCGATTCAGCATTCGGTGTGCAAACAGCTGCACCCGTTGCGTATTCCGCACCGCGCCCTCGCGATATTGCTGAACATGCTCCAAATCGTAAACGCTCAGCCCATTCGACCGCAGCGGCTCCGTAAGAATATTCGCGCTCGCGACCGCATCCTGCAAAGCAATGTTGATGCCGATGCCACCCACCGGCGACATCGCATGGGCCGCGTCGCCGATACATAGAAGCCCCGGAGAAAACCACCGCTCCAAATGGTTCACCTGGATCCTCAGCAGCTTCACCTTCTCCCAGGCGTCGATCTCCGTAGTGCGACCAGCCAGAAAAGGAACAATGCGCTCCAAACTCTCGCGAAACGCTGCAAGCCCGTCCTGTTGAATCGCCGGAAACGTCCCCTTCGCAATCAGATATCCCACCTGAAAATAGTCATTGCGATTGATCAGGATCACCAGCCGTCCAAAGTTCACGTACCCCAGCGCATTTTCAGGGTCGGAAGCCTGCCGCGCTATACGAAACCAGAGAATATCGATCGGCACGCCGTCATCGATCAGCGGCAAGTGCCCGGCCACACGCGATGTGGCGTGCCTCCCATCGCAGCCCACCGTAAGGTCGGCCGGAATCTCAACCTCGCCCTCCGCGGTCTTCGTCCGAACCCCAACCGTCACGCCATCTCTTTCAAGAAGCCCGATCGCCTCCCAACCCATCCTGAGCGTGAAGTTCGGATAGCGCGCAGCTTCGCCGGCAAGAAAGTTGAGAAAGTCCCACTGCGGCATCAACGCGATGAACTTCGCATGAGTCGGCAGGTGCGAGAACTCGGACATCCGGACCTCGGAGCCGCCCACAATCGCCGAAAGCCCATTTACCTGAGAATGCGGCAGCTTGAGGAATTTCTCCAGAAGACCCAGCTCATACAAAAGCTCAAGCGTAGAGGGGTGAATCGTGTCGCCGCGGAAATCGCGGAAGAAATCCACATGCTTCTCAAGCACCGTAACCGGAAGCCCGGCACGGGCGAGCAACAGGCCAAGCATGATGCCAGCCGGGCCACCGCCGATAATACAGGTGCTCTGCATTGAAGAGACTCTAGCAGAATCTGAAACGCCAACCGCGCCGGAGGAATCTCTATTCAAGGAATGCTGCGCTCGGTGAGACCCGTCGCCCTCAATCGACCGCAACCACCATCCCCCGTCCCAGCAGCAACTCAGCGCGATCAAAGAAAGCCTTATCCGCGCCAACCGTAACCCCGGCCGGCTCCAGCACCACCACATACTCCCCAGCCTGCTCCATGTTGAACATCACGCGCCCCGGCCCCGGCGATTCCCCGATCATCATCTTCAGCTCCGCCAGCGTCGCCTCGCTCGCCCGATCCAGCGCCACACGAATCTTCACATTCTGCGGCAGCCTCACCTTCACATCCTCCAGCGCTTGAATCGAGCTCACGCTCACCTTAGGCGCCGCCTCCTCTTCCGCCCGAAGCTGCCCCCGCACCAGCACCGGCACCTCAATCTTCAGGTTCGCCGCCAGCTTCTCATAGTCCTTCGGGAAACAGATCAAATCGATCTTGCCCACCGTGTCTTCGAGCGAAGCCTGCGCATACAGCTCGCCCGACCGCTTCGACTTCGCCACCTTCAACCCAACGATCACACCAGCAATGGCAATCTCGTTCTCCGTTGAAGGCTGCCCCCGACGATAGGTCACCGGCGCAGGCTTCATCTCGAGAGCCGTCGCCGTATCGACCACCCCCGGCAGGTTCCGCAGCTTCTCCGCATACTTGTCCAGAGGATGTCCCGAGACAAAATATCCCAGCACCTCTTTCTCGCTCTGCAACCGTTGATTCTCATCCCAATCCGGAATGTTGGGCAGGTCATTCGCCGCGCGCGTCGGCGACGGCTCCTCATCGAAGATGCCGAATAAGCCATGCTGTCCCGCCGCCGAATCGCGTTGCGCCTTCTGCGCCCGCTCCATCGCCCGGTCCGCCGCAGCGATGAGTTGCGAACGCCGTCCCAGCGAATCCAGAGCGCCCGCCTTGATCAGCGACTCGAGCACCCGCTTATTCATCAGCCGCAGATCGACCTTTTCGCAAAACTCCCAATACGACGCAAAGCTCTTGTTCTCCGCTTCCAGCGCCGCTCGCGCCGCAAGGATCGAGTCAATTGCGTTGCGGCCCACGTTCTTGATCGCCGTCAATCCAAAACGAATGGCCTTCCCGTGCGGAGTAAAGTCCGCGCCGCTGAACAACACATCCGGAGGCTCAACCGCGATCCCCATCTCGCGGCATTCCTTGATGTACTTGACCACGTTTTCCGGCTTCGAGATTTCCGATGTCAGCAGCGCCGACATAAATTCGATCGGATAATACGTCTTCAAATAAGCCGTCTGGAAAGCCAGCAGCGCATACGCCGCCGAGTGCGACTTGTTAAATCCATATCCGGCAAACTGCTCCATCAGGTCAAATATGCGCGTGATCTTTTCTTTGCGATGTCCTTTTGCAACCGCTCCAGTTACAAATCGGTCGCGCTGCTGCGCCATCTCCTGCGCATTCTTCTTTCCCATCGCGCGGCGCAGCAGATCGGCGTCGCCCAGAGAGTATCCGGCGAGCACGTTGGCGATTTGCATCACCTGCTCCTGGTAGACGATCACCCCCAGCGTCTCTTTGAGGATCACCTCCAACTCCGGCAGCTCATACTCGACCTTCTTGCGTCCCCATTTGCGCTCGATGAAGTCGTCAATCATGCCGCCCTGAATCGGCCCCGGACGATACAGCGCATTCAAAGCCGTCAAGTCTTCAACCGAAGTCGGCTTATACCGCCGCAAGACATCACGCATACCGCCCGACTCAAACTGAAAAATCCCCGAAGTCAGCGCCTTATGAAAGACCTGCTCATAGGTCCGCTGGTCTTCCAGAGGAATCGTCTCCAAATCCAGCACCACATCCTGATTCGACTTGATCAGCTTGAGGCAGTCGTCAATGACCGTCAGCGTCGTCAGCCCGAGAAAGTCCATCTTCAGAAGTCCCAGCTTCTCAATGGCCTTCATGTCGTACGAGGTGACGACTTCATCGTTCTTGCTGCGGCTCAGGGGAACTAAATCGGTCAGCGGGCGAGGCGCAATCACCACCCCCGCTGCATGAACGCCAGCCCCGCGCACCAACCCCTCAAGCTTTCGCGCCGTATCGATCAACTCGCGCGTTTGCGGATCTTTGTCGTATGCCTCCTGCAGCGGCGGCGAATCCTTCAGCGCCTGCTCGATGGTCACGCCGATCGTCGCCGGAACCATCTTCGCGATGCGGTCCACATCGCCATAAGGCAAATCAAGCGCACGGCCAACGTCCTTGATCGCTGCCTTGGCCGCCATCGTATTGAAGGTGATGATCTGCGCAACCTGCTCGCGCCCATACTTGCCGGTCACATACTCGATCACTTCGCCGCGACGGTTCTGGTCGAAATCGATGTCGATATCCGGCAAAGAAACTCGTTCCGGATTCAGAAATCGCTCAAAGAGCAGCACATTCTGCAAGGGATCGATGTTCGTGATCTCCATCACATACGAGACCAGCGACCCCGCCGCCGAACCACGCCCCGGCCCCACCGGAATCTGATGATCTCGCGCATACTTGATGAAGTCCCAGACGATCAGGAAATACCCGGCGAACTTCATCGCCTTGATGCAATCGATCTCCCGTTCTAACCGCGCCTCATAGTCCGAAATCGGAAAGCGCAACAGGCCCCGTTCCCGTAAGTGACGGATCGAGGTATCCAGCCGCTTCTTGAAGCCTTCCCGGCAGACCTCTTCAAAATAGCTGTCCACCGTGTGCCACAGCGGCACGGCAAACTCCGGAAACGGATTATCGACCTTATTGATCTTGAGCGAACACCGCTCCGCAAACTGCATCGTCCGGCTGACCACCTGCGGCGCGTGGGAGAAGAGCTTCTCCATTTGCGCCGCTGACTTCACAAAAAACTGGTCCGAGTCGAACTTGAACCGCTTCGGGTCATGGATCGAACCCGCCGTCTGCACGCACAGCAGCACTTCGTGCGCATGATGGTCGTCTTCGCAAAGATAATGGCTGTCGTTGGTCGCGATGAGCGGAATATTCAGCTCGCTCTCCAGCTTGAACAGGTCCGCATGGATCTTCTTTTCCAGTTCCAGACCCTGGTCCTGAATCTCCAGAAAGAAATTTCCCTTGCCAAAGATGTCCTGAAACTCGCTCGCCGTATGCCGCGCCTCGTCATACTTGTCGGCAATCAACTCCTGGCATAGCTCGCCCGCCAGGCACCCGGAAAATCCCACCAGCCCACTCGCATGCTCCGCCAGGTATTTCTTGCTGATCCGCGGCTTCCGATAGAACCCATGCAGCGAAGCCTCCGAAGTAATCCGAACCAGGTTGCGGTAGCCTTCTTCGTTCTCGGCCAACACCAGCAGATGGTTGTAGTCATCCCCCTGCGGATCGGCCCGATGGTCTTCCTTCTGGCAGATATAAAGTTCGCACCCCAGGATCGGCTTGATGCCTCGCTTCTTCGCCGCCTCAAAGAAGTGCACCGCACCATAAATATTGCCGTGATCGGTAATCGCAACCGCCTGCTGCCCGATGTCGGCAACACGGTCGACCAGCTTTTCAACGTCACAGGCGCCGTCCAGAAGGGAATAATCCGTATGCAGATGAAGGTGAGTAAATTCGGCCATTGTCCTGCTCTGATTTTAGAGCGGCGGCGCCGACTCTTCACTCCGCCTGAACCTCGCAAGAAGGGGAAGCTGAGGAAAACCCGTCCCCAACCAGCGTGACTCTCTATTTCTCTGATCTCAAACGAAGCAGAGTTATCCTCTCGGCTCGAACCAATTTTAAGATTTGTCATCTCGTCGATAATCTCGAAGGCTTTGTCAAGGGCGAAGCAGTGCGTGGAGCTGCTGGGAGCAACTCTGTTGGCGTGGTTTGGAGACCTGTGCCGTCACGCGAGTCCTCTTTGCGAATCACGAGGGTGCCCCATCCTACGCGGCTCCATCGCGTAGTGTGGAACGATCAAATCTCCCGGTCTCATCCACCCAACCGAAACAAATCTTAAGATTTGTCATGTCGACCGGAGCGTAGCGGAGTGGAGAGACCTGCAGTTCCAGCAATGCCCACCCAAACGAACCACTACCAGAATTAACAAATCCCCCTTAAACTTGGCTGCGAACCCCGGAGCCCAAAATGACCATCGCCGAAATCCTCCTCCTCGATTACGACGCCGAAATCGCCAACACCCGCCGCATCCTCGAGCGCATCCCCGACAACGCGCAATGGAAGCCCCACGACAAATCCATGCCCATGGGACGCCTCGCCGTCCACGTCTCCCGCCTCCCCGACTTCGCCACCATGATTCTCACCACCGACGAACTCCAGCTCGCCAACCATAAATTCCCTCCAATGGTCTTCGAGAGCACCGAAAAGCTCCTCGCCGAACTCGAAAAAACCAGCACCGAAGCCCGTAAAGTCCTCGAATCCGCCACCGACGAGCAACTGCAAACCAAGTGGAAGTTAAGCTGGGGCGACAAGGTGATTGCCGACGCTCCCCGAGCCGTCCTTTACCGCACAATGTTCCTCAACCACCTCGTCCACCACCGCGGCCAGCTCAGCGTCTACCTCCGCCTCAACGAAGTCCCAGTCCCCGGACTCTATGGCCCATCCGCCGACGAACAGTGATGAACATTTAGCTGGAGAAAAATGGAAGACTTCTCAGGAGATTGGCACGAGTATCGGAGGCTGAGGCGGAACCTAATTCTGGTCTGGACTTTCTACACTCCGGCGTTGGCGATCATCGCTCTGATCAGCTACAGACTCTTTACAACCTATATTCCAGCCTTCGTCGCCGCCGTCGCCTGGATGCTTTGGTTCGCAATCGCCAACGCCAGGTTTGCGCAGTTTAGCTGCCCAAGATGCGGCGGATACTTTGCGGGGGGCCCGGCTTATGGCAGCTGAAGATGTGGCTGTTTGCGCGCAAATGCCAGCACTGCGGACTGAAGAAGTTCGCTGGCCCGAATGACGTTGGCGCGGCGGCGCTAACGCCTGAGGCCGCCGCAAGGCACTAATTTTCTTGCTGAGTCTAAAGTCTTTGCGTTGACTATGGATTCCACCTGCGGTATTCTTTAGTTCTTGCGCAGTTCCGCGCTTGCGTCTCTGTGTGTTTGCACTTTTCCCACAAAGACGCTCCCCCGGAAGGCCCTTCAGCCTCAAGTCTGCGCCGCTCACGCGAACCAAATGGTTTCTCTCCGTGGGAAGTAACCCCGGAATCGTTGCGCGTGGCAACAAATCGGGATTTTGTTTGAGTGCGACCAGATTCTATCGGTCCTAAAGAGGAAGAGATGTCGACTTTTGTTCCAAGCGCGAATGCGATCGACCGCAAGTGGTATGTAGTGGACGCGAGCGGCAAAACCCTGGGACGTCTAGCCACCGTCGCCGCCAGCTACCTGGCCGGCAAGCGGAGCCCGCAATACACACCCTATATCGACGTGGGCGACCATATTATCGTCATCAACGCCGAAAAGATCCGCCTGACCGGCCTCAAGAGCCAGACCAAGATGTATCGCCGCTATACCGGCTTCCCCGGCGGTCTGCGCGAAGAGTCCTTTGTCCGCCTCCTCGCCCGTCAGCCCGAAAAGATCGTCGAAGAAGCCATCAAAGGCATGCTCCCCAAGACCAAGATGGGCCGGAAGATGTACACCAAGCTCCAGGTATACAAGGGCGACAAGCACCCTCACCAGGCGCAACAGCCCCAACCGCTGGAAATCGGCGCGTAAAGAAGCTTTAGGCAAAGTTCTTCGCTTTTCAGATGGAAGCAGTGGGCTTTAGCCCACTGGATAAAGACAGGTTCAAGGTTCGATGGAAGCCGAGGCCTTCAGGCCTCGGAATAATGGCACGGAACCAAAGGGCTTTAGCCCTGGGCTTTTCAAAGAAATTCAAGACTAGGACGGTTATGGCAGATCTGGTTCAGTATTACGGCACGGGACGGCGCAAGTCCGCCATCGCCCGCGTATTCCTCCGCCCCGGCAGCGGCAACTTCAAGGTCAACGGCAAAGGCTATGACGAATACTTCGTCACCGCCGAGCAGCGCGCCGCCGCCAAGCAGCCGCTCGTGCTCACCGAGCACACCGCGACCTTCGACGTCGTCACCACCGTGCGTGGCGGCGGAGTCTCCGGCCAGGCCGATGCCGTCAAGATGGGCATCGCCCGCGCCCTGCTCGAGTTCAATATCGAGCTTCGCAAGACGCTCAAGGCCGATGGCCTGCTCTCCCGCGACGCTCGCATCAAGGAACGCAAGAAGTACGGACAGAAGGGTGCACGCGCACGCTTCCAGTTCTCGAAGAGATAGAACAGATTCGGGTGCCCCACATCCCTTCAGTTGGGATGTGGGTTCTCAAGGTCGTATTTCACCAATCTCCCCACAGGGGAATAAATTCCGGCCAACCCGGAATGCAATCTAAATAGGAGGCTGTTTGGCTAACATCACCATGAAGGAGCTGCTCGAAGCGGGAGTCCACTTCGGGCATCAGACGAAGCGCTGGAACCCCCGCATGAAGGAATACATCTTCGGCGAGCGCAACGGCATTTACATCATCGATCTGCAAAAGACCTTGAAGATGTTCAAGGAAGCCAGCAAGTGGGTCACAGACCTCACCGCGACTGGCAAGGTCATCCTATTCGTCGGAACCAAACGCCAGGCGCAAGACGCCATCGCTGAAGAAGCTAACCGCTGCGGCATGTTCTATATCAACAACCGCTGGCTGGGTGGCCTTCTGACCAACTGGATCACCGTGCAGAAATCGGTAAAGCGCCTTCAAGAGTTAGATGAAATGGCTACAGACGGCCGCTACGAACTGCTCACCAAGAAGGAAGTCATCAAGCTTGAGCGCGAGCGCAAGCACCTGCAGGCCAACCTCGCCGGCATCAAGAACATGAAGCGTCTGCCCGACGCCCTGTTCATCGTCGATTCGAACAACGAAGCGATCGCCGTCGCCGAAGCCCGCAAGCTCGGCATCCCGGTCGTCGCCGTCGTCGACACGAACTGCGATCCGACCGTCGTCGACTACGTGATCCCCGGCAACGATGACGCCCTGCGCGCCATCCGCCTCTTCACGTCGAAGATCTCCGACTCAGTCATCGAAGGCGTCCAGATGCACACCGACAAGGCCTATCAGAACATCGCCGGAGTCTCCGCCTCAGCCGACGTTGAAACCGAAGAAAAGCCGATCGAGCATGCCGGACTCAGCCCCGAGGAATTCGCAGGCGACGAGCCCGAGGTCGACCTCGAAGCCGTCCTCGGCGGAGGAATCCGCAAGGCCCCAGCCGCCGTAACCACCCTCGACGAACCGGAGCCCGTTCACAAGCTTTATAAGTCGAACTCGTTCGATTTATAAAGCGTTGTCATCCTGAGCGGAGCGAGCCGAAGGTGAGCGAAGTCGAAGGACCTGAACTTCCTTCCCCCCGCCACCGATTCCTCAACCCCTGAAGCGTGGCCAAAGGCCACGCTTCAGCCACGTTTAGGACAAATGAGGGTGCCCCATTCTTCCGCGCACTTTGCGGAAGGGTGGGATTCACAGAAGCCCTCGGCCTTCACCAGACATGAAACAGAACCAGATTTACAATAGAACCGGAGAAACAAATGTCGACCGCAACTGAAACCCCAATCACCGCCGCCCAGGTCAAGGACCTCCGCGAAAAGACCGGCGCCCCCATGATGGACTGCCGCTCCGCCCTCACCGAAGCCAAGGGCGACATCGAACAAGCCGTCATCGTCCTCCGCAAAAAGGGCATGGCCTCGGCCGCCAAGAAGGCCTCCCGCGCCGCCAACGAAGGCGCCGTCGGAACCTACATCCACGCCGGCGGCAAGATCGGCGTCCTCGTCGAGATCAACTGTGAGTCCGACTTCGTCGCCCGCACCGAAGACTTCCAGGAGCTCATGAAGGACATCGCCATGCACATCGCCGCGACCGACCCGCGCTACGTCCGCCGCGAAGATGTCACCGCCGAAGACCTCGACCGCGAGAAGGACGTCTACCGCGCCCAGGCCGCCGCCACCGGCAAGCCCGCCCCCGTCGTCGAGAAGATCGTCGAAGGCAAGATGAGCAAGTTCTACGAAGAGGTCTGCCTGTTAGACCAACCCTTCATCAAGGACCAGACCATCGCCATCAAGGACATGATCGCCACCAAGGTCGGCAAGCTCGGAGAAAACATCACCGTCCGCCGCTTCGCCCGCTTCAAAGTAGGCGACACCAACTGGACCGTAGCCCAAGCCAAACTCTCCGCAGAAGAGTAAGTCGTCGTAACCGACGGCCACAACCACCATTGGTTGTCATCCTGAGCGAGCGCACAGCGCGAGTCGAAGGATCTGCACAGAGCCTATCGGCCCGGAGCGAAAGCTCCGGGCCTTCTGTTTTTTATGTTGTCATCCTGAGCGAAACGAAGGATCTGCAGTTCAACAAATGGCAAAGGGGAATGCACAGCGCGCGGCAACAGAAGGCTATGCGAGAACTCCATCTGTTGCCTTCTGTGACAAGGAGTGTTGTTCTGAGATATAACCACATAGGTATTCTCCCGCACGCAGCTTCCATGCAATCATAGCGATACGACCAAGCTCCTGGAGTGTCGAATGAAGAAACCACTCTTTGCAATCGGCCTCGCCTTCGTATTGGTGTCAACTGCGCAATCCGCCTGCACAAAGAACATCTCGTTTGCTTGGGCGAGCGGTGGCCAAGTGTGGCCAATGGTGCCAGCATGGACTGAAAAATGGATTTCAAAGAATCAGCAGAGACACCCTGAATTCTGCTTCGACCAATCTCCTCTTCCCGGCCTGCAAAATTACCTACTTGTATTTTCCACCACAAGTTCAGCTTTCTCGGGCATACAGCCTAGCGTCCGAACCAGCACTAGCACGTCGACATCGCCCGTTTCAGGAAGCGGCACTATTAATAGCTATTCGACCGGTCAGATGTGGAGCTACAACTACAGCGGGACTGAGACAACGACAACCACAACAACCTACACTGCAGAGGTTCCTTACACCTTGCGGTCCCGTACTCTTTATCTGAATGCGTACGATCAGATCGGTCTAATTATCTCCGGGCGTTTCCGAACCATATCTACCCAGCAAGGAGGCGACCCCTACGCCGCTCTCGGTCAAAATCTCGGGGCGCTAATTAGTGAAATACATCTCAAGGCCGGCTTACTGGAGCAGGTATTGCGAGAGGTTGGAAAAGACTGCGACCATGGTAATGACACGATTACGGCGCGGTGTTCGTATCTTCGGACGATTAAAGCACCAGTTGCACGACAACAGCGCTTTGCATGAAGCTTCCACTGGGGCCAACGCTGAGCCTTCGTCCAATCCCCCGGTTCACCTCGCCTCTCTTGGAGCGCCAGAGCCATCAAGTGACGTGAAGACATCGATCCAAGGCCCGTCGCATCCCACTCATAAGCTCGAAAGTGGTGGATGCGATCTAGCAATCGAAAGCCACATCGACGGCGACTTCAACGGATGGGATAGCTAAGGAACCATTTACAAACTGGACAACGGTCAAATTTGGCAACAAGCCACTTATCACTATCACTACCATTATGCGTTTCATCCCGCCATTGTGATCTACAAGTCGTCCTCCGGAACGTGTCGCGCTCGAGTTACGGACGATGACGATGAAGGCGTGGACGTAATCCGTCTCAAATGACCCCTTGGCTGGGTGGCCCAGGGCGGGTGGCCCATTCAAGCCATCCGTTGGCTTGAGTGGGAGAAGCAGATGCTCACCCGCCCGAGTCAGCCCTGAACAGAAACTTCCTGAACCGAAATAGGCCCCGCACTCTGAAGCTGGCTCAACCCATCCCAACCCGCCGGACGCTCGATCACCCGGCTACCGCAGCTAGGGCCAGATCGTGAATTCTTCAGACGATATTCGGATGACGGGTACCCATCTAAATCAGAACATGTGGGTGCCCCATGTCCCTGATGTCGGACATGGGTTCCTCCATCAAGAACGCCGAGACCAAGAAGCAGCAGCTTCTATAATGTTACAGGGCCACAAAGACCCCGGCCGATAAGACAAAAGGCGTCCCGCCCGCGAAAGGAGCAAAGATGGCCTCAGCCTTCAACGAAAGAAAAGTAATGGAAGCCGCCGCCCACCTTCTCCACCGTCGCGGCGGCCAGATGCACTACCTGAAGCTGCTCAAGCTCCTCTACATCGCCGACCGCGAGGCGTTGCGCCGCTGGGGCATTCCCGTCAGCCACGACAACTACGTCGCCATGGACCACGGTCCGGTCTTGAGCCAGACATACAATCTCATCCGCGACGGAGGCTCGCGCCTTTGGTCTGAGCATATCTCCGCCCCATTCGGCGACTACGAGATTCGCCTCATCGGAGACAAACCCGAAGCCCAGAAACTGTCGCAAGCCGAAGAACGTCTTCTCGATGAAATCTTCGAGCAATATGGAAACGCCAACCGCTGGGACCTCGTCGACGAAACCCACAAGTTCCCCGAGTGGCACGACCCTCACGGCAGCAGCGTACCGATTGACATCCGAGAAATCCTCGCCGCGCTCGGCGAATCGCCCGAAGAGATCGAAGCCATCGCCGCCGAACTCGGCTACGAACGCCAGGTCAGCGAACGCCTCGAGGTCGCCTAAGGCGACACTTCGAAGTGAAGCCCGGCGACGCCTTTCTCCTCTTCGACGAAGAAAACCTCGGCGGGCCGCCTCACCTGCACCTCATCATCGCCGGCCCCGATAAACAAGGCCAATGCGTTCTCGTAAGCATCACCACCCGCCGAGCAAAATCCGACACCATGGTCTGTCTCGACGTCGGCGACCATCCATTTATTAAGCATCCGTCGGTAATCACCTACGCTTATTCCAAGATTCTCACCGTAACCAAACTCGCGGAAATGGTCGCCAACGGCGAAGCGACGCCGAAAGAACGAGCCAACGAACAACTCCTCCGCCGCGCTCAAAACGGAATGCTCGAAACAGATCGAGCGCCGCGCGAAGTGAAGGAACTGTTCAAAGAGCTGCACGTTCTCTAAGCGAACGTCTCGACCCCGCTATTTCAACAACCCCGCCAAAATCTCAAAAAACTCCACCGGACTAGCAATCCGCAACCCACACCGCACCGCAACCGCCTGCGTAAAATGCTTCGTGTTATGAGTAAAAAGCCAGTCCGGCCTCGCCTCCATCGCCGAGAGCAACACCGGCACATCGGAGGCATGGCGAATCAACCGCCGATTCGCCACCACCGCCTCCAACTCCGGATACGGAACCACCTCAGGCTTCGTCAACTGAACCAGCCGACGATAGTCTTCCACCAAATCGTTGGGTGCCCCATTCAAGCCTTCTGTTGGCTTGAGTGGGAGGAGATGATGCGCATGGACCAGCAGATTCTCTTCCACCTCTTCGCGAACCGCCTCCGCCAGCACCAACCGGCAGACCCGTGCCGCACAAAGCGAAAGCACCGCCTTGTCCAGTCCCCAGGGAGCGACTATGCCCCGGTCAGCACATTCGAATCAAGAAACAGCCGAAGCTTGCGAGTCACTTCTTCCGGCGCGACACCGAAACCGCCGTCGTCTTCTCCGCGCCATAGCGGCGCTCAAACAACCGCTCCCGCGTCTGCGGAAGCGTCGCCAAAACGTCGTCGGCAGTCACACCCGCAGCCGTTAGAGTCGAACTGATGCGCTCACAAAGAGCATCGAATCGCCGCTGCTCCGGCAGCAGAATCAACCCATCGCCCAACCGAAGCACCGCAAAAGGCGCGCCAGCCTCCAGGCCCAATTCCTCGCGGAACTGCTTAGGCAGGGTAAGCTGGCCCTTTTCGCCTATCTTCGTAGTATTCAGATATTCCAAAAGTGGCGCTGCGGATTCCATGAACTCAACCTAGGTGGGAATATCCTACCACCACATCGGCACCCGACTACTCAATGATTGGTTAATCGCCCCTCCACCAACACCGCAAAGAAAGCATGCCCAAACGTGGTCGGATGTTCCGCATCCCACCAGAGGTTATGAACCGGATCCGCGCACTCCGAGCCCAGCGTCAACCCCTCCAGAACCACACAAGGGTCGGTCACATCGACAAATCCGAAATGCGTCGCGGAATCGGCCACCGCTCCAAACGTCCGAAAGACGTGGAGCCGATAGATCTCAATGCCCGGGCGCAGAGTATCCAGGGCGAGCTCGAGATCAAGCCCCAGGTTGGCATAGATGGAAGCCTCCGTGGCAAACGTGACGAACGCTGCCCCGTGCAGCCCAGCCGCCGGAAGCTGCCCTACGTCGATTAACTCTGGAATGAGAAAACTTTTCGCCCCGGCCTTGCGCAGACTGGTCTCCATCTCGTGCAGGCCCTTGGCGATCTCGCCTCCCAGCTTGGCAGCATTCAGCTCCGTCGCGTCCAGAATGTCATTGCCTCCGCCCTCAATCACATAGAGCGCATGAGGATCGGCCTTCCCTCCGTTGGCCGCGAGGTACTCGGCAACCTCATCGAGCACGCTCGGAGTCGGCAGGCCCCCGGTCGTGCTTTCTTCCAAGAGATCGGCGCCGGCAAAGGCATAATCCGTGCCTCCCGCCGACGACGGCAGCATCGGCAGCTTCCAGTCGCTCGCAACGTCTTCGATCCAGATCGGCCCATTCGAGAAGTGGCCTGGGTAATAGGGTGCCGGCGGATAGACGAAGCCGTACTTCGCCGCGAGCGCGGTCAGATTGCCGACGTCGTTGTAGCTGTCGCCGAAGACGATAATCTTGTCGTAAGCATGAGCCGCCACACTCCCAAAGGCGGTCAGAACAAGCACGGCTGCGAGCCGCGCCAGTGGCCGGATAGACATCATGGATTCTCCTTTAAAACTCGCACGGGGAAGGGTGCTGAACTGCGAAGCACTCTAGTGCCGCCATCTCGCGTCTGTAAAGGAGAATCTGGGGATTTTTTGGACTTATTTGTGCTTGCCCTGGATCAGGGTTTCGCGACAGAAACTAGACCGAAGCCATCGCCGCCAAACAATCCAGCCGCGCCTTCTTCAACGTAGCCACCGGTTCTCCGGTCGGATAAAACTCCATCGTCACGTACTTCGTGTACTTCAGCTCCGCCAGCTTGCGATAGATATTCCCGTAGTCGATCTCGCCCGTCCCCGGCTCATGCCGCCCCGGCACATCGGCGATGTGCACCAGCCCAACCAGGTCGAAGTTTTTCTCCAGCTTTTCGATCAGGTTCCCGTAAGCGCGCTGCTCATGGTAGAAGTCGTACAACACCTTCAACTGAGGGCTCGCCACTTCGCGAACGATCTCAAACCCCTCCGTCACCGAATTCAGATATTCTTTCGGGGCCTCCAACGGATCGATCGGCTCAATCACGAGCTGCACCTGGGCAGCCGCGGCAAGCTCGGCGGCGCGCTTCAGGTTCTCCACCGCCGCCGCGTGCTGCACACTGCGCGCCATGCCATCGATCACGTTACCCGAACGCAGGTTGATCTGCGGGCTCTCCAGCTCCTTGCAGAACTTTATCTGGTCGGCGATCGCAGCCAGAAACGGCGCCGTCGTACTCGGGTCCGAAAAGCCCACCCTCACGCCACTGAGCAGATCAAAGACCATCCCCAGCGAACGCATCTTCGCCATAACCGGCTGGATATCGGTCGCCGTCCAATTCTTAAACTGCCCGGTAAGCTCCACACCCTGGTACCCGGCCTCGGCCACAATCTCCAGGCAGCGGTCAAACGGGGTCTGCTTCTGCAGCACCCAAAGCATCACCGAAAAACGCTGCTTGGCCGGCCCAGTCGCCACGCCCGTCATCGACTGAGCATCCGCCCTCTGAGCACTGACCCCGGGCAACGTCCCCGCAAGACCCGCGCCTACCGCTAGCTGAGCAAATTCACGACGATTCATCATGCATCGAATCTTAGCAGCCACAGCCATCCAGGCGCTGAAACATCAGACGTCGCGAAAGCTGAAGACCACCACCGAGGGTGCCCCATCCTTCCGCGTTCCTTTGCGGAAGAGCCTGCCCTGAGCTTGCCGAAGGGGTGGGTGGATCAAATCTCCCATCCTCAGTTTTCAACCGTGCGCGTCCAACCACGAACGGACTAAACTTCCCCCATCGTGCCCAAACATCTAGTCCGTTATCAAACTTCGACGGACTTCCATTTCTCAACCTTCAGCTGTTATCGAAGACTCCCTATGTTAGCCAACCGCGAGGGCTATCATCTCTTCGAACAGGAACTGGAACGCGTGAGACAGCGTTGCAGACTAATAGTCACGGGATACATACTCATGCCCGAGGACGTCCATCTCCTGATAAGTGAACCACCCAAGGGAAGCCTTGCCACAGCCATCCAGGCGCTGAAACATCAGTCGTCGCGAAAGCTGAAGACCGCAAACGAGGGTGCCCCATCCTTCCGCGTTCTTTTGCGGAAGGGTGGGTGGATCAAATCTCCCGGCCTCGTTTTCGAACTGTACAACCCCGTCTCGAAGCCAGCTAGACTTCCCTCATCTTGCCCAGGGATCTCGTCACTTCAATAACGTTCATCCAGGGGATTATGTTGTCTACATAGAAATGAAGCCCGGCGACCCAGTTACACTGACCTGCTCCGCAGACTAAGCCGCCTGAGTGTCTCAACCAAGGGGTTCACCCCAAGAGATGTCAAGCCCCCGGCCAAAATATTTCTTCCATCTCACTGATTCCAAGGCGACTAAAGTTGCCCCAACTTGGCGTAGTGAAACCATCCAACCTGCTATCATTAAATTAGAGATAAAAGCAAAAAAGCGCGGCCCGGGGCCGCCCTTTTTCTCATGAGGCCAACTGCATGTCGAAGCGCTTGATTCGCGAGAATTCGAGACCTAAGTTCTCTATCCTCAATACTTTAGGTCGGATTCAATCGATCTCGAACCATTAACCCAAGCAGAATCAATACTTTAAGATGGACCCCCCGGGAGGAGGGGGGTGCCCACGACCCGAACCAACCTGGGCCGGCAACCCCAAAATGCGAACGCCCAGCGTAAGCGTCGCGCTGGACGTCCACTCTTCATCATAGATTCTCCGGGGATCAACCGAAGATGGCGCTAAGCGTTCGCGACTCGTGTCGTCTCGACCGGAGTGGTCAGGGGCAGCGAAGCCGCCTTGCCGTCAGCCTTTTCGGTTCCCGGCTTGCGAATGTCGATTCCGCCCTTGAAGAACGCTCCGTCCTCGATCGAGATACGCTGCGCGATCACGTCGCCGGTAAGCGAGCCGTCGGCGCGAATGTCCACCCGGTCGGTCGCATGGATGTTGCCCTTTACCTTGCCGAGCACCACCACTTCCCTTGCCTGGATGTTGGCATGCACCTGGCCGTTCCGGCCGATCGTCACCCGGTTGCCGTCGAGCGTGATCGAGCCCTCGACCTTGCCATCGATATATAAGGACTCAGATCCGCTCAGCTCGCCCTTGATGATCAGGCTCTTGCCGATCGTCGCCTGCTCGCTCGGCGGCGCCGTGGCGCTGCTGGCCGCCACGCTGGTCCGATTGGCGGCTGGCGTGGGCTCAAAGGCCGGAGTCGACGGGACGGCGGCGCGGGTTGGTTCATTGCTCGGTGTTGGCGTGGCCCCTGCGGGCTGATTCGGTTTCCACATGGAGTTGTTTGGTCCTTTCCTGCTTATGGCTGATGCTGTATTGACGATCCTTATAAAAAGAACATTCAGGAAATTCCCCGAAGCCTTCTCCTGCTATGCCGGTATAACGCGCACTACCGGTTCTACTGCGAACGCGCGATCGATCCGCATGAATCAACACTACCGGATCGAAGCCCTCCACGAACTTTTCATTCTAAATCTTAAAGACCTCTCTCCGATTCTGGAAAGAACATCCAGTCTCTTCCCGCAATGATCTTTCAGCAGGACTCACACTTGATACGTGCTCTACTCTGATTGAGGGAAGCTCTTACACGGCAGGCGTTTCATTTCTACCGGGTTTGGCGATTCGGCTCGCCTTTGGCTACAAGCTCAGCAAGCCGAGTTCCCCTTAGCAACTTTATGCACTTAACCGACCGCGAACTTCTCCGCCGCATCGAACGCTCTCCCGGCCAGCGCGCCGGCTACAAACAGCTCGTCCGCGAACTCTCGCTGCCCGGAGGGCGCGAACGCCGCCTGCTCGTAGAGCACCTCGCCCGCCTCACCGCCGCCCGGCGACTGATCAAGCTCGATCGCGATCACTGGACGCTGCCCAGCGCCGTCGCCACCCGCGACAACCTCGTCGCCGGCCGCCTCGATCTGCACCGCGACGGCTACGGCTTCGTCCGCCCCGACGCCCAACAGGCCGGCGCGCGGGCGGGTGAAGACATCTTCATCCCTCCCAACGAGATCAGCTCCGCCATGCAAGGCGACCAGGTGCTCGTCGAGCTCATGCAGCCTCGGGCCGACGGCCGCAAGCTCGGCCGCATCGTCCGCGTCCTCACCCGCCAGAACCCCACCGTCGTCGGCATCTTCCATTACGCGAAAAACCAGCGTTTCCCCGAAAACACCGTCACCCCCTTCGACGATCGGATGACGCAGCAAATCCTCATCCCCGAAGGAATGGAAATCCCTTCCAACCCACCAAGATCAAATCCCAATCGCGTCCTCGGCGAACAAGCCGCTGCATCCGAATCGATCGACCTTAGCAATCTCGAAGGCATCGTCGTCGACGTCGAGATCACCGACTTCCCTACCGCCAATCGTCCCGCGCGCGGCCGCGTCATCGAGGTCCTCGGCGATCCCGACGCCTTCGGCGTCGACGTCGAGATGATGATCCGCAAACATCATCTCCCTCACATCTTCCCCGAACAGGTTCTAGCCGAAGCCCGCGAAGTCGCCCACCTCGATCCCGAAACCGTCGCCCAGCGCCGCGACTTCCGCGCTCTTCCCATCGTCACCATCGACGGAGAAACCGCCAAGGACTTCGACGACGCGGTCCTTGTCACCGAGCTTCCAGGCAATTCGGGTGAAGCCAATACATATCAGTTACAAGTACATATAGCCGACGTCGCCGAATACGTCCTCACCGGAACCGACCTCGACCTCGAAGCCCGTCTCCGCGGCAACTCCGTCTACTTCCCCGACCGCGCCGTTCCCATGCTGCCGCAAGAGCTATCGACCAACATCTGCAGCCTGCGTCCGAACGAAGACCGCCTCGTCCTGAGCTGCCTCATGCACATCGACGCTAACGGCGATGTCCTTGACTACGAAGTCTGCGAAGGAGTCATCCGCTCCGCTCGCCGCATGACCTATACCCAGGTCGCCGCCATCATCGATCCCGGCCGCGACGACCACGAGGAAATGCGCACCCGCTTCGCCGATCTCGTTCCCGCCTTCGAGCGCATGAAGACGCTCGCTCTTATGCTGAACAAGAAGCGCCAGCGCCGAGGCTCGATCGACTTCGACCTGCCCGAGCCGGTCATCGAGTTCGACTCCGCCGGAGCGATGCAGAATATCGTCCGCTCCACGCGCAGCTGGGCCAACCGCCTCATCGAGGAGTTCATGCTCGCCGCCAACGAGTGTGTCGCCTCATGGATCGAGCAGCAGCACGTTCCCTCGACCTACCGCATCCACGAAATGCCCGAAGCCAAACGCGTTATCGAGTTTGAAGACACCGCCGCGGCCTTCGGCTACTCATTGGGAATCGGCGCGCTCCCCGTAAAGCGCATCCAGATGAAGTCGGATCGGCGCGAACAACAGCGCCATCAAGACAGAGGCAGAGGAGCAAGAGGCCAGCACGGAAATCGGCCCCAGCAACACGAGATTGCACAGGAGATTCCCGTCACGCCGCAGATGTATCAGCGCCTCACCGCAAAGATCGCCGGCAAGCCCGAAGAGCGCATCCTAGCCTACCTGATGCTGCGTTCGCTGAAGCAAGCGCGCTACAGCGAGAAGAACGAGGGACACTTCGCCCTAGCCGCGCCCAGCTACACTCACTTCACCTCGCCCATCCGCCGCTACCCCGATCTCATCATTCATCGCATCGTCAAAGCCTTGCTCTCCGAGGGAGCAAACCCGCACGGTCAGATAGATGTCTCATCACATCCGAAACGAAGCACGCCGTTGTCCACCTCTTCCGACGACATCGCAACTCCCATTCCAGAGTCCGAATTAGCAGCGATCGCGCAGGAAACCAGTCAGACCGAGCGCCGCGCCGCCGAGGCCGAGCGCGAGCTCATCGAATGGAAGAAGATCAAGTTCATGCGCGACCGCGTCGGCGAAGATTTCGACGCAATGATTCTCAACGCCACCAAGTACGGGCTTTTCGTTGAGCTCGACAACCTCTTCATCGAGGGTCTGGTTTCGATCGACTCCCTCCGCGACGACCATTACACTTACCGCGAAAACACTCGCGAGATCATCGGCAGCCGCAACCGTCGGAAATACTTCATGGGTCAGCGCGTCAGGGTGGTTCTCGACCGAATCGATTCGTTACAGAAGCGGTTACAGTTCTCGCTGATCGAGGAAGATTTCGACCTGAGAGTTCCACGGCAGAAGACCAAAGACAAGAAGAAAAACAAAAAGATCGCCGCGCTACCGGAAGCACGCGCCAAGACGAACTCGGGGCCTGCGAAAGGAGTGAAGCCTCACAAATTCTCCGGACGTAACAAAAGGCATAAGAGGAAGGGCAAGTCCTAGCCACTCCAGGAGCGCACTATGTTCTCGTCACTACTCGGCGGCCACACAAAATCCGTTCTTCTGCGTGCGGCGCTCCTGATCGCAGCCATCGCAGTCGTTGACTGGTTGTTGGTCAACGAAATGCCGATGGGTTTTTTGTACATCCTGCCCATGCTGATGGTAGGCAGAGTCCTGCGTCCCTGGCTCATCGCCGGGGTTGCCCTGCTCTGCACTGTTCTAGCCGAGCTCTTCGATCCGTTTGTATGGCACATAGCCGCCGGAATTACTCGCGACATTCTCTATTTCTCCTCGTTCTTCTGCGTAGGGTTGTTTGTCTACGAAGTTAGCAAGAACCGTCAGATCGTCCTCGGCCACCTGCACGAGATTGAACGGCAGAGCGAGGCGCGCCGAGAGGCCGAGGAACAGCTCAAGGTGCTGATCGAAAGCAGTCCTGCGGCCATCATCACCACCGACACTGGCGGCTCCATCCTCCAGGCAAACGAAGCAGCCCATCGCCTCTTGGCCCTTTCTTCGAATGCTCTTCCCGGCCGCGCGATCGATGCATACTTCCCCGCTCTGGCAACCCTGCTGCATCGCGATTCCGACGATCAGCTCTTCCGTGCCGTCATGCAGTCGCGTGCGCAGCGCGAAGACGGTGAAGTCTTTCTCGCCGAAATTTGTTTTTCCACGTATCGCACCAACTCCGGCTCGCGTTTGGCAGCCATGATTCTCGATTCGTCAGAGGAGCTGCGCAGTCGCGAAGAGGCCAGCCTGCATCAGATGCTGACCGGTTCGCGAATCGCGGTAGGGGCTGTCTCTCATGAAATCCGCAACGTGTGTGGCGCGATCGCCGTCGTCCATCAGAACCTCGCGCGCACCGAATCGCTCGGCCACAGCAAAGACTTTGAGGCCCTGGGAAGTCTGGTCTTGGCGCTCGAGCGAATTGCGTCGGTCGACCTCCGCCAGTCTGCCGACCAGGCGACCGAGCTCGATCTCAACAGCGTGCTCGACGACTTGAGGATCGTCATCGCCCCCGCGCTGCGTGACGACAACATCAGTGCGACCTGGGCGATGGACGAAGACCTGCCCCTCGTCTGGGCGGATCGAACAACGCTGATGCAGGTCTTTCTCAATCTCACCACCAACAGCCTCCGCGCCCTGTCACGGATGCCCGATCGGAAATTATCCATAATTGCCCGCCGCGAGGTCCGCGGTGTTGTGGTTGACTTTGTCGACAACGGAGGCGGCGTCAAGCATCCGGAATTGCTCTTTCATCCCTTCCAGGATGGCGCCCACGCCAACGGCCTTGGCCTCTATCTCTCGCGCGCGTTCATGCGCTCTCTGGGCGGCGAGTTGCACTACAAGCCAGTCCCCGGAGGCGCCTGCTTTACGGTTGAATTATCGCCAGTGAACAGCTTCGAAGTACCGCAATAGACCTTTCTCCTGCCCTCATCCTCGTTGAAGCCCAACTCGGCGGCAAATTTCGGCCAATTGCGGAGTCTGATGTTACTCTCCACCAATCCTTATGGCCAATTTGGCCTTCTGGAGAGAACTGGTTCGATAGGGCAGGACCCTCGCCAGACCTCGTAGCGCGGCGAAAACGTACGGCTTCTACACCGCCGAGAAGCCAGCCAAAGTTCTTTGCATGAGCGACTATGCCAGCGATCAACCAATTGAACGCCATTGCGGACGCAGTCAAGTAATCCGCAGGAAGACGTCCAGATTTTGAGTCACTGGCACCTGAGCGGGCAACGGAGTTGACAGTAAGCCGGTCGGTTCGTCGAAGTAGTACTTAAATCACGTTTCCATAGGGCAACGTCTCGGTGGTGGTCCTCACCTGCGGTGTAACTCCCGTCCGTCCCTCGTGGGCTAACTCTGGAAAATGGTACCTGCATCTCTGTCACGGCAAGTCGCTCTGGACAAAGAAAGTCGCTTCTGCAGAACTCGACAGCCATGTGTCTGCACCGACCTTTCGAGAATCAGGTTGCATCTTTTTGCACATTCCTCCGAAGTTGTGTCCGCCTGGTCTGCACACCCAATCGCGGCAAGCGTGTGCCCCATGCGACTAATTGTGTCATCACACCGAGGCTGGAGCGCTCACCGGACATATTCGCGCCGAAATGCGGGAGATATGCCGCGTTTTAACGTGTCCGCCGCTTCGGGCGAAGCCGTGGCGAGTAAAAGCACGCCCAGTCGTGCCCCTTTTGGGAACAGACCTTTTGGAATCCGGATTGCTGTGACACCGCCGAGTGAGACATGCGCTCGCATCGACGCCCGCCGTAATCGGGATTTGATCTGCACCAGCGGTGGCAGCTTTGGACGGGTTCGGTTGGTTGTACGATTCTTTTCCACATCGGTCGCGTGTAAGTGACCATAGCGAAGCGTTTGTCCGGACGTTTCTGAAGTCTGCACTCACGGTTTTCGTGGTTCGAGCTTTCAACGATCCTCACCCAACAAAATCGCCAATGTCCATGAATATTGCAGCTGAATCGTACGACGACTCTGTCGAAGTGACCTCGCCAATGGCCAATCTGCGGAGAAACGTTCTGTGACCTCTGTAGATGTGATTGTTCCGTGTTATCGTTACGGACACTTTTTGCGACAGTGCGTGCAGAGCGTGTTATTCCAGCAGGGCGTCGAGGTACGTGTTCTCGTCATCGATGATGCCTCGCCAGACAATACGGCTTCGGTCGCCCAAGAGCTATGTAGCCACGACCCAAGAGTCACATTCGTGCGGCACGTTACGAACAAGGGGCACATCTCTACCTACAATGAGGGAATTGAATGGGCTTCGGCAGATTATTTTTTGCTGCTTTCCGCCGATGATTATCTCTTGCCGGGTGCCCTGAGTCGGTCAGCCAACTTGATGGACCTGCATCCGGAAGTCGGCTTTACCTTTGGACGAGCCATTGAGCTTTGGGATGGGAGTGCCGACGAAATATCCTGCCACAAGCTGAATGATGTTGGCACCACGGGTGCGCGCGTCTTGACCGGCCTGGAATTCATTGAATTGTGCGCATCAGACAACTTCGTAAAGACCCCAACCGCCGTCGTGCGGACGGCGCTACAGAAGCGAGTAGGTGGATATCGTCACGAGTTACCCCATACAGGGGATATGGAGATGTGGCTACGGGTTGCCGCGCATTCTTCAGTCGGAGCTATCGGAGCATATCAGGCGGTCTACCGACGCCACTCCGACAATATGTCTTGGGAATATAGCAAAGGACTTTCGGATATTACTCAACACAAGAGCGCGCTTGATTGCTTTTTTCAGACATGTAGCCACGCGCTGCCGGATCCCACCGAGCTTCGCTTGAAGTTAATGTGGTCGTTGGGTTGTCGCGCAATCGGGTTCGCCAGCACAGCGTTCAATGAAGGGAACTCGGAGGCGTCCGAGCGCCTGGCGGATTTCGCACTTGCTGTGTGTCCCGAAGTCAGCCGTTCTTGGCCGTGGAGAAAACTCAGGCTCAAGCGATGCCTGGGGTCGAGCGCGTGGGCGCTGGTGAAACCGGTGCTTGGAAAAAGCCGGGAGGCCCCTGGCCGTGAACGCGCCGTTGACAGTGTTTTCTACGGACAGTGAGACGTGCTACGTGATAGCGGTCGTGAGTGAAATGAGCAATCCACGATGTCGCGCCGGGCGACGTCGCGCAGTTCATCCGCAACCTAGAGAGTCAACGAAATTCCCTTTGATCATCTGATGAGGTCATCCCCAACGTCATGCGAATTCTAGTTACAGGTGGAGCTGGGTACATCGGAAGCCACACGGCAAAAGCGCTTGCGATGGAAGGATATGAACCAGTCGTCATTGACAACCTCTCCACGGGACACGAGCACAATGTGCGCTGGGGCCCGCTGATACACGGAGATCTGTGTGACCTCAGTCTTTTGCGCGAAACGATTCGCAGGTTTAGAGTTTCAGCTTGCATCCATTTCGCAGCGAGCGCATATATTGGCGAGTCGATGCAACGACCGCGATTCTATTTCAAGAATAACGTCGCAAATACCCTTGGATTGCTTGACGTGCTCGTAGAGGAAGGGAATATTCCAGTCGTCTTTTCCTCTTCGTGCGCGACCTATGGAATTCCGCACCATGTTCCCATAACAGAGAATCATCTGCAGAATCCGGTGAATCCCTATGGCGACACAAAGTTTTTCGTGGAACGAATGTTACATTGGTTCGGCATTGCCTATCGCTTGCCCTCGATTGCGCTTCGTTATTTCAATGCGGCGGGTGCTGATTCAGGGGGTGAACTTGGCGAAGAGCACGATCCGGAAACCCATCTCATTCCCTTAGCCATTCAGGCGACGCTCGGCGCGATTCCTGCGCTGTCAATCTATGGTTGTGACTACCCGACGCCGGATGGTACCGCAGTTCGAGACTATATTCATGTTTCAGATCTTGCAGACGCTCACCTAGCGGCGCTGGAGTACCTGATGTCGGGTGGCGAAAGCACTACTTTCAACCTGGGAACGGGTCATGGATATTCAGTGCGGCAGGTCATTGAGGCCCTGGAATTGGTCACCGGCCGGCAGGTACCGACTCGAGTCGGGTCTCGGCGGGATGGGGATCCTCCGATCCTCACAGCCGACGCCACCAAAGCTAGCCGCATCCTAGGATGGCGCTGCCAATACTCCTCTCTGCCGATCATTCTCGAAACTGCGTGGCGATGGCATGAAAGTGGGATAAGAAACGCCAGATCGTCCCGGCTTTCCCGATTGCCTTCGCTCGTGAGTTGATGCAAATGATCCTGACTGTGCGATCTGATACAAAGGATCGGTCAGCAGACGTAGTCCACCACCTACACAGGAACAGACACACCTTTAACAGCAAAGGAGAACCCTGAGGCAGATGAGTTGCCCGTTGGTCATGGCGTGTGACAGTGCCTTCGCGATGCCTCTAGCCACCGCGCTGCGCTCTATTGCCGACGCGAACCCATGCGAATGGCCATTCGAGGTTCATGTGCTTTCACACGGCTTTTCCGAAGAAACGCGAAAGAGGGTTTCCGGCTCCTTGCCAACGGGTTCAGCCGTAATAAACTGGCATATGGTTGACTTGGCCCTACTTGAGAACTTCGCAATAAGTGAGCATGTATCTCGGATGACCTACGCACGCCTCTTGATACCGTATTTCCTCAATGCGGATGTGCCAAAGGTCTTATACCTCGATTCGGACGTGCTCGCTCTGGGCGAATTGGCGCCCCTCTGGAACACCGATCTCGACGGTAGAGTCGTAGGGGCGGTCTTAGATGATCTCGATCCCTGCATCAAGAGCGACAAGGCGGGGCTCGAACGAGTTCCGCGTGTCGCGAACTACTTTAATGCCGGGGTCCTTCTTATTGACCTCAATCGGTGGCGTAACGAGCAGGTATCGGAGAAGGCGCTGCAGTATCTCTCCAAATATCCACGAGCTCGCTTCTGGGACCAAGATGCCCTGAACGTTGTTTGCGACGGCCGATGGCAACAGTTGGATGCGAGATGGAATTTCCAAGATCTTGCGGGGCGCCTGGAGGGAATGGAGACCAAGCTTGTGAGTGCGGATCCGCGTCCTGGAATCGTCCATTTCGTTTCGAATGCTAAACCATGGATTCCACGGGTTCGGAGCGCCAATGCGGATTTTTACGACGACGTTCGCAGTCGAACTTGCTTCGCTCGAACCAACTCTGAAAAGCTCTTTGATTTTGCCGCAAACCGATGGTCGCTCCTGAAGTCATTTCTCAAGCGCTATACCATCGTCCATGTCATTCAGCGTCGGCTTCGTCATCTTCAGGTGGCGTCGACTCGCCCATAAAGCGGCATCTGTAAGTCAGCGATCATGTGATTCTCCACCCGCAACTCATGTTTTCGCCTTGCCGCGCGGTCCACTTAGGCCTTTCACTCGATGGACGCTAACACCGCGGCTAGCTATACCGCGACCTAACAGGTTGTGACAATGTTCATTTACAAGCCGCAGTGCTCCCTCAGACTGCGATATAACCCCCGGACGTACTGGCCAAAAGGAGAGCTGATATTGTGACACGACACAACAAGGTTGTTGTTGCCGGGATGGGCGAGGTCGGCGGGCCCATCTTTGAGCTTTTTTCGAGATACCATGATTCGGTTGGCGTGGACATCTCGCCCGTCGAGCAGGTTGGCACTGTGGACTATCTCCACATTTGCTATCCGTTTCAGATATCTGATTTTATTGGCGAGACGGCCCGTTATATCGAACTCTACAAGCCCTCTCTGACTATCATCAACAGCACGGTCGCGATTGGGACCACGAGGCGCATCGCCGAAGTGACAGGCACTGCAGTCGTGAATAGCCCGGTACGTGGCAAACACGCTCATATGCTTGATGAAATGAACCAATACGTAAAGTTCGTCGGAGCGACTGACCCTGTCGCCGGTGAACAGGCAGCCCTGCATTTTCAATCAGTCGGTCTGATTACTAAGATATTGTCTTCTCCAGAAGCAACCGAACTAGCCAAGCTGTCCGAAACAACGTATTTCGGTCTGATGATCGCATGGGCACAGGAGGTTGAGCGGTATTGTGACCAGTCGGGGCAGGCTTACGACGAGGTTGTTTCCTTTTATGATGAGATACCCTTCTTCCCGCCCGTCAAGTATGTTCCCGGCGTCATCGGCGGTCATTGTGTCATGCCTAACATTTCGCTTCTGAAGAAGGACTATCGCTCCGCACTTCTTGATTTTATTGAGACCTCTAACCTGATGAAACTGGAACGGGAAGCGTCGGATCACAGAAAACGCGGCGTACTTGCGATGGCCTCCGACTAGGTCTTCAACTCTTTATCCGGAAAAGCATCCGGAAAGTACCTTTCCTCGTTGATTATCACAAGTGCAGGGGCGGCCACGTAAGAATGAGCTACGTTGAGACTCTTTGCGACTCTTCAACCATCGTCGCGTCCGACGTCGTTGGTCTTCGAGGAAAGTCAGCGGCCATGCTGACCTTCTCCACGTATCCGGACGATCCCCGGCCGCGCAGAACCGCCGAGACCCTTTTACGGGCAGGCATGACGCTAGATGTCATCTGCATCGGAGGGAAAGATGCTGCGGTACGAGAAAAGCGAAGCGGACTTAGCATCTATCGCTTACCGATAACACACAGGCGCGAAAACAAGCTTGCGTATATATGTAACTACACAGCATTTATTGCCCTGTCCACTGTCATTGCGGCGTTGCGTATGCTGTGGCGGCGTTATGACCTGGTTTATGTAAACAACATGCCTGACATTTTGGTAGTCAGTGCGCTGGTGCCGAAGATGTTTGGGGCGCGGGTCATCCTCGATCTACACGATCCGATGCCCGAGCTCATGATGACAATCTTTGCCAGAGACAAAGCAAGCCTGGGTGTTCGCTTACTGCGTTGGCTCGAACGGTGGAGCATCGATCGAGCTGATCACGTTGTTACCGTCAACGCAGCGATGAAGAGGCTGGTCAGTTCTCGTAGCTGCCACGCGGAGAAGATTGACATAGTAATGAACTCACCCGATGACCGAGTATTTCCTTTATGCAAAGCACCCAGCTCCCATCTCCGAGTGAAACACTCGGGCAGTCGTTTCGTGCTGATGTATCACGGCACATTGGTTGAGCGAAACGGCTTAGGCATCGCAGTGGATGCAGTCGAGCAACTGCGGAAGGACATACCGCTCATTGAATTAAAAGTTTACGGACGCAGCACGCCTTATCTTGACCAAGTGTTGCGTGGTGTGCGCGCGAGGGGTTTAGAGGACTCCATTCGTTACCTTGGACCTCGGACCCTTGAGGAGTTAGTTACAGAGATTGAGAACTGTGATGCTGGCATTGTTCCCAATACCCGCAGTCCGTTTAGCGAGATAAATTTGCCGACTCGGATATTCGAATATCTTGCTGTGGGTAAGCCGGTGATTGCGCCGCTTACGCCCGGAATCAAGGACTATTTTAGTCCAGATGCGCTCCTCTTCTTTGATCCCGGCGACGCAGGGAGCCTTGCCGAGCAGATTGAGCGGCTGTTCTTGCATTACAACGAGTGTCTTTTGAATGTCGTGGGTGCCCAGCAAGTGTACCGGGCACACGCGTGGCCCCAGGAGCGCGAACGGTTGGTTAACGTTGTGAACGCGCTCCTGCAAACCGTATAAATTACAAGGCTTTGCAGCCTTTACCGAGTCACTGAAGTTTGGGATATTGGCGTACCCATAGCCAAATGTCAGCCGCAAGCCTTCGATCGGTTGATACGATAGTCTGTTCGTTTATCATATCGAATCTGGGAGGGCTCCATGTCTGAGCATCGAAGGCTATTATTTGTGGCCATGTTTGCGCTGACCATCGTGAATTCAGCAACTGCGGCCTCGTACTACGTTAACCAATCTGGGGCAGGCTCCAAGAACGGACTGAGCCTTGGAAATGCTTGGTCGGTGGCTACTTATAATGCCAGTTCGCTTCCCGGCGGAGGGGACACGGTCTTGTTCTCAGGAACTATCACTTCGACGATCACTCCCAAGACGAGCGGTACGGGCAACGGGTCCGGACGACTGACACTCGACTTTACCTCCGCCAATCTCGCTCCCCCGGCGATTGTCGTGGGCGGGGCAAATTACATCACTCTAAAAGGTGGTCCTGTCGCTACGGATTCAGGTGGACATTCAGTCATTTACTGCAACACATCTGCAGCTCACGATGTGACTGTTAGCGGCTTCACCTTCATAGGAGCAGCCGGGAACTCAGGTACCGATGCGTTTATAGAATTGAGTCATAACTGTAATAATTGGACTGTCTCTAACAACACGGCCGATAACGTCGTCAACGCTGTGATTGCCGATGGTGGGTCTGTGTCCGGCCTGGACATCGCAAACAACTTCATGCGCAGCAGTACTAACACCGTGCAACAGACAGACGTGCTCTTTCTTCCGGACTGCACAAACTGCACTATCGAGGGGAACAAACTCGTCAACCGGGCATCAGGGAGTTCCTCCAACGGCAGGCACAATGATGTGATCCAAACTTTCAGGAGCGGTTCTAGCAACGCTGTCAATCCAGGCAACTGGGTAATCCGATATAACTGGATCGAACGGGCCGAGACCGACGGCAGCGGTGGCAATATGTCCTGGAATGAAATTGAGGGTTTGGCGGGTTCAGGAACACACTGGGCAGGAAAATGGTATGGCAATGTGTACGTGGGCGGTTCAGCGTCCTGGGACGGGGGAAATGGAGTTGACATACACGCCGATGAGACCGGCCAAACTGCAAGTGACACAAATTACTTCTACAACAATACGCTTTATCTTCACTCCGATCCGGTAAATCCTCTGCGGCTGGGTGCCGGCGATGGGCCTGCCACTGTCTATTTCAGAAACAACGCGCTGAGTGGAGATACATCTGGATGTCTGGATAGCGGCAACTGCCCTCAAGTTAGTTATACGGCGGGAGCGCCGTTTGACTATAACTTTTTCTACAACTGGAACGGCAATTGCAGCTCTGCGTTTTCCGGAGCCCATGGATCGTGCGCGACGAATCCGCAATTTAACAATACCGGAAGTAATACTTTTTCCTTGAACTCAGCATCGTCACTCATCAATGCGGGAGACAGCACAATCGGCTCTGAGTATGCTTTCGGCATATGCGCAGGGGCGACGTGGCCGAATCCATCGCTTTGCCCTCGGAGCGCTGGCAAGTGGGACGTCGGAGCATATCAGAGCGGCGCTGCTCCGTCGCAGCCGAGTCCGCCGACTAACCTGACCGCTACTCCACAGTAGGTACGAATCAGTTGGGCCTACTCAATGGCCGTGAAATTCGCCAACGCGTTTAACAATGACTATTGCTTGATTCGATTTCTTTGATTTCGGTGCGAGCCATAGCCTCTGAGAACCCCACCCTACCGAACACGCTATTGTCCAATGAGCAATGCTCCTCTGATTAGCGTTATTATCCCCACGTATAATCGCGCAGAGATAATCTCGCGGACCATTGATAATGTCTTCCAACAAACCTGCAAAGACTTTGAGCTGATCATCGTCGATGATGGGTCAACCGATGACACGCAGTCCAAACTCAGGCAGTACGGTGATCGAATCCGAGTCGTTACTCAGGCTAACGCCGGACCAGCGGTCGCGCGGAACCACGGTGTAGAGGTTGCCCGCGGTGAGATCATCGCGTTTCAGGATTCAGATGATGCATGGAAGCCAACAAAACTGGAACGACAGGCCGCGCTATTACGGAAGTTAGGCGCGGGTGTACCTTGTTGCCTATGCAATGCTGACATGAGTGCCTTCAATGATAAAGTCCTGACCTCATTCGATCACTCGCTAATCCGTCCGAAGGACGAAGAAGGACTCTGGTTAAATGTGGGCGAGGTGCTCGCAACGCGGTTTGTTCTGTTCAATCAGAGCGTAGCCATCCGCCGTAATGCATTTGAGAAGGTCGGCGGGTTTGATGTCGCACTCAAATATTTGGAGGACTACGACCTCCCCCTGAGATTGGCGCTGGAAGGGCCGTGGGCATTTATCGGGGAGCCGCTTGTCCTCTACAGCGGGCCATCAGCGGGAAGTTTTTCGCAAAAAGCGCTCGACGATCTCATCACGTTGAAACAATGTGAGCTGGCAATTTATGGGCGTACCCTCGTGCTGGTTGGTGCCTGTGAGCGGTATGCGAGGATGCGGACCTATTTGAACAGGCGAGCCAAGAGATGTAGGCGACAACTAAAGGAAATCGATCGCAGTCGTACGAGCCGAATGGCCACGCAAGCAATCTCGGCCATCATGAACAAACTGGACCATTATGAAGAAGCGCTGTTCAGGCGCTCGCCTTGGTTTCCTAAAATGCTGACCACTCCAGTAGAAGCAACAAGATAGCCTGTTAATTATCGGCCGGTCTGGCCGGAAGGGTCCCAACTAGCTCTTGTTTATACCACCAGACAATCCCTACGCGTCGCAGAATGCCTACACTGGCGAGGTAGGAAATAATGCTTTCGGCGGCGGGTCAACCGACACGATCCTCGGCTTCGGTGTGTTGGTCCTGGCGATCATCATCATCGTGTTGATCCTTCTCGTTCGTCGAAAGTTCATTCTTGGACCCTTGATGTTCGGATTGTTCTTGCTCCCCTGCGGTCAGACCTTTGTAGTAGGCGGAGTGCATTTGTACGTATGCAGAATCCTGATTGCGGTGGCTTTGGTACGGGCCATCATACTGCAACGTTCCCGGGTCCCGCATTCTAAATTCGTCTCCACTTCGATCGATAAGCTCTTCTTTCTCTGGATTGTCTCGCGGGCCTCAATCTATGCGCTTCGATATGGAGATATGGGAGCGGTTGTCAACCAGATCGGATTTCTCTGGGATGCTCTTGGAGGATATTTCGTCCTAAGGCTTTTGATCGATGATGAGGAAGGAAGCCTGCGCCTCATCAAGATCCTTTCAGTCATTACGGTCATCTTGAGCATCACGATGCTCTACGAGAAACTATACGACGTTAACCTGTATGGTCTGTTGACTCGCGCGCCGATCATTCCCGAGATTCGAAATGGAAACATTCGTGCTCAGGGGCCGTTCCACCACGCTATTCTTGCGGGAACCTTCGGAGCCACACTGCTACCACTCCTGATCTGGTTATGGAAAAGCACTAAAACCAGGTTCCTTTGCGCCGCCGCAGTCGTGGCATCGGCGGTTATCACAGTCACCGCGGCTTCGAGCACTCCTGCCACTACCTATCTGGCAGCGATTCTTGCCGTTGGCCTCTGGCCTCTTCGAAGGATCATGCGTCTGATTCGCTGGGGGCTTGTTGTCGGTATAGTGATGTTGAATTTTTCGATGCACGCCCCCGTTTGGTGGGCGATTGAACATATCGACCTTGCTGGGGGCTCAGCGGGGGAACACCGGGCAGAACTTATCGACAATTTTGTCAATCACTTTGGAGATTGGTGGCTGATCGGAACAAGTGACAATGCCAGTTGGGGTTACGAAATGTGGGATCAGAGCAATCAGTATGTCGCCGAGGGCGAAGCCGGAGGCCTGGCCACATTTATCTGCTTCATAGCGGTGGTGTGTCTTGGCTTCAAGTGGACAGGAAAGTCACGAAAGTGGAGTGCGGGCCGGCACAACGAATTGTTTTTTTGGTTGCTGGGCGCAGCGCTGTTTTCGCATACCTTCGCCTTCTTTGGTATCAGCTATTTCGATCAGACCCGCTATTCCTTTTACGCGCTTCTAGCAATCATCTCTGTAACTACATCCTCCACGGCCACGCAAGCCGCGATGGCGGGAGCGGAGGTCCACCCGCGAGACACTGCGAGGCTAGTCGCACCGGCATTAAGTTAGTGCATCCATGACACCTGAGATTCTCTAAGAGCCCTATATGAAACTTTCGATCATCATCTTGTGCTGGAATGACCGGAAGGTCATTGCGGATTGCCTTGAATCGATTTTTGCTAACGCACATTCAACTGAGTTCGAGGTGATCGTCTCCGACAACGGGTCCACGGATGGATCCATCGAGTATATTCGCACAACGCACCCTCAAGTACTACTGATCGAAAATGGCCGAAACCTGAGATTTGCGAAGGCAAATAATGTCGGCATTCGAGCCAGTGGCGGTGAGTATGCCCTCATTCTCAATCCCGACACTTTGATTCACCAGGGAACACTGGACACATTGGTGTCCTCGGCTGATAGACATCCGGAAGTCGGCGCATTTGGATGTAGGGTTCTCAACTCGGACGGATCGTATCAACTTTCGGCGCGACCGTTCTATACCCTCCGGAGTGAATGGATCACTGCACTCTACTTACGCGCATTGGGTCGTCTAAGTGGGTGGTTTAGATCGGACAGATACATCGGGTGGGACGGCGCAACTCAGCGAAAGGTGGACTGGTTAACGGGCTGCTTCATCCTTGTTCGAAGCGGCTTGCTCAAGTCTATCGGTGGATTTGATGAGCAGTTCTTTTACTACTACGAAGACTTGGATCTCTGCCGACGGATTTGGCAGGCAGGCTATCCTATTTTATATATCCCCAGCGTAACAATCACGCATTTGGGAGGCCAGTCGACGAAAACCCGATTTTCTCCTTTAGCCTTTCAGCTCGACAGTCAAGTCACACGATACTTGTACTTCTACAAATATTGCGGAACACGAGGAGTTCGTAGCGCCCGGTATGCCGCGCTCACCTCCATGGCAATACGCCGATTCGGCTATAGACTTAAACAACTCGTCCACCCAACCGAAGCTAGAGAAAACCACCTGGAAGTTCTGCGGTGCTTATTTGAGTGGCACTATCGCATCAATCCGGTTCGTCTGATCGAAGAAGGAGAAGAGCCGCTCCTTAAGATCGTACCTGCCGGCAGGGTTGTAGAGCGGTGAAGAGTTCGCATGGCCGAGACGCACTTTTAAGTAGTTATTTGATTCCCCCTTTACTCGTGCAGCGTAGCGCTGTCCGCATTTCAGCATTCAGAAGTCTGAGGTCGTTAGGCTCGAATCGTTTCAGAACTGGAGCGGCGTTGCCATTTGTCAAAGCGCCGGATATTACCGACGATGATTGATCCTCATTTAAAGTCCACATCAGACTTGACGGCTTCTGCGGCGGGCCTTGAGCCGCAGGCCGATGCTGATAGGTCGACAACTCCGCAACCCCCCGTAGGCGTCGCAGCACAGTATGTAATAGTGACACCCGTCCGAGACGAGAAGGAGTTCATCGACCGGACCTACCAGTCGGTTGTTGGCCAGACGATCCGGCCCACTCGGTGGGTCATAGTAGACGATGGCTCGCACGATGAAACGGGAAGACTTATTGACCAATACGCAGAAACACACAGTTGGATATCAGTCCTACACCGCGCAGATCGCGGCCGAAGGATCCCCGGCACCGGTGTGATGGAGGCATTTTATGACGGTTACCGCGAGATAGAATCGACAGAGTGGGAGTTCATTGTCAAACTCGACGGTGACGTAGGCCTCGCGCCTGACTACTTTCAGCGCTGCTTCGAACGTTTTGATGAAGACGCGACACTTGGGATTTGTGGTGGACGCATGTATTCGATCAACAATGGACGCTTGGCAATGGAACCCCACCCTGATTTTCATGTTCGTGGACCCATTAAACTGTATCGTCGCGCCTGTTGGATTGACATCGGTGGGTTGATTACAGCCCCTGGCTGGGACACGGTAGACGAGGTCCAAGCAAATCGCCTCGGTTGGAAAACCACAACGTTTTCAGATCTCAAGGTAATCCATTACAGGCCAACGGGCGCGGCACAGGGCCCCTGGCGCGACGGGATAAAAATGGGGAGGTGTGCCTACATCTCTGGATATCATCCCGTCTTTATGGCCATGAAATGCATGAAGCGGCTATTTCACAAGCCCTATATCCTTTGTGCAATGGCCCATCTCTACGGCTTTATCAGTGGTTATTTCATAAGGCTTCCGCGGATCGAAGACCCAGCTTTCATCAAATACATAAGAAACCAACAGATTCGTCGATTGCTCTTCCTTGAAAGCATCTGGAAGTGATGTTGGCGACGGAGTAACTGATCTAAGCGCGCGATCCGAAGTCGCCGATGACAGTCTGTTGTAGCTGAGAAGGCGCCTGCACCGCTTGAATGGCGAGGAGTTGGAATCTTCAACTCAGAAATGTGCGAACGTCGGGGCTGTCTTTAACGCAATTCTTGTCCGGGGAAACTATGGCGCAGTTCCAGATTTGGATGAATCGATCAGATCCTCAACGTTCGAGTTGTAATGCGGTGGAAGACAAACCGGCGATTGTTAGGTCGTTCTTTGACGATCCGACGAACTACCTCGACAGACGACGCTTTGATATAGCAATTCGCAAGGAGACTGTCGGTGACTTTCTCAAGGATGTCAACTTCGAACACGTATTGGATATTGGATGTGGAGATGGATCGATCTCGATCCCACTGTTAAATGAGCGCACACGCTTGACCCTGGTCGACGTGTCCGTCAATATGATTGACGCTGCGCGGTCACACATATCAGACCATCTCTTAAAGAACGCTCGGCTTTTGAACCAGAGCCTAAATGAAGCAACACTCGAGCCTCATAGTTACGACCTCATTATTTGTATCGGTGTTCTCGCGCATGTTGACTCTCCGCGAGACTTAATAGACAAGGCCTCCTCACTCTTGAAGCCGGGGGGCATGATTATTTCAGAGTGTACCGACAGTTATCACTGGGTGGGGAGGGCCCAACGCTTATATCGACAAGTCTTGTCCCTCTTTAGGCCTGCTCCCTATTCCTTGAACCGGCTGTCGGCTTTGCAAGTCATGGAAATGTTTCGAGACAGCGGCCTCAGAGTAAAGTCGGTTTTCCGATATAGCGTCCCCCCGCCCGGGACGCACAGGGTGCTCTCCCAAAAGGATATGTATAAGGCCGTTCGCTTAGTATTTGGGTCAGCAGGTCGGAATCGAAATGCACGTGTCGGTAATCAGTATCTGTTCGTAGCGCACGATATCGGGGTTCGTGATAATTGAGCAGTCATTTAGTAGTTAGCCGAGCTGTGGGTGCCATCACGTGATAGGCGTATTGTCAAAAAGCAGCGAGGCGACAGCGGTGGAGGAGTTCTTCCAGCTATTCAAAACGCCGTGGGAGAAGTATGTTCAGAATCGCAGCTACGAAGCTGTGATCGCGACGGATGAATGCATACCCCAAGACATAGAAACCCGAGTACTCATAATCTACTCTTCATGTGCCATCCCATTTGATGATCGAATCGGTGTGGCGACGAAATTACGAACGGCGTGCGAATGGATGAAATGGGGCAACACTGAATTCCCAGTGTACGGAGATTTGACGTCCCTGCAATCCGCTGGGCATGCGCTTCTTCGAACCAGGGAAACCCTTGCTACGGTCGGAAGCGTATTTCAAGAGCCGGGGCGATACACCGTGCGGATGGGGTTTGACCTGTTCTCGGAAGTCGCGTTCTTGCTGCGAATGGGTCAACCCGCAGAGAACGCTCATGTCCCCACTCTTGACATTCACGTCTCTTTGCTTCGAACGATGATGGTAGGTCTGGGAATTCCCTTGGTTGAGGTGCCCCCTGCACCGTTTGGCTTCGACTTCATGACGTGTCTCACGCACGATGTTGACTTCGTCGGCATACGGGATCATAGGGGTGATCAAACGATGTGGGGGTTTCTCTATCGGTCCTTGGCCGGTTCGCTGCTCCGGGCGCTGAGAGGCCGACTTACGTGGTCCAAATGTCTACAGAACTGGGGTGCAGCTTTATCTCTCCCTTTAGTCCACCTAGGTCTTCGTAAAGACTTCTGGCTGGAATTCGAGAGATACAAAGAGCTTGAAGGGGAGCTCGGTGCAACGTTTTTCTTTATTCCCTTCAAGAATGTTGCTGGAACGCGGGAGGAGGGGCCGGCACCCATGCTCCGTGCGGCGAAATATGATGTCGGTGCTATTGAAGGGCAACTCCTGGAGCTAGTGAAGAGTGGCTGTGAAGTTGGTCTTCATGGCATTGACGCGTGGTCGAGTTTGCAGAATGCTCAGGCCGAGTTTCGCCGAATCCAGGAAATAACGGGTCAGGCGCGGATGGGAACTCGTATGCATTGGCTTTACTGGACAGAGAGCTCGGCTAAGACGCTCGAAGACGCTGGATTCGTATACGATTCCACTTTCGGCTACAACGACGCGATCGGATTCCGTGCCGGTACGACGCAGGCGTTCCTCCCTTACGGCGCAAACAACTTGCTTGAGCTTTCTCTGAACATTCAGGATTCCGCTATGTTGTACTCCAACCGCATGGGTCTTTCAGAAGTTGAGTCTCTAACGGCATGTAAGAGCTTGATCGACTCAGTGGTCTTATATGGTGGCGCTCTTACCCTAAACTGGCATACACGAAGTCTTTCCCCGGAAAGACTTTGGGGGGACTGTTATTTGGCGTTGTTGGGTGAAATCAAGAAACACCGTGCCTGGTTTGGCACGGCTTTACAAGCTGTCGGTTGGTTTATGAACAGACGTGCATTGCGCTTTGAATCGGTCGAGTACGGGGAAGGTTGCGCGCGCGTTGCACTGAGTGGTCCGTCCCGAGAGTCTAAGCCGTCGATCACCCTGAGGGTTCACCGTCCGACATTTGATTTGATGGGGCCGGCTTACGGCGGCCGCACTGCCCGGTATACGGATTATGAGTGGAATGGAGAAACGACCCTGGAGATACCGTATGCAACGCCGGAAGAACAAAGTATTTGTGCAGTTGCCGTTAGTTAACACCTTTCAGCAAGCACAGCGCTCGTCACCCGAGGCGGTTTTCCACCACACTGATGTAGTTTGACCTGGCAAGTCAGGGCGCCCAGCGCGAAGACTCGGATCCTGGAGCACCGTGTGAGCTAGTCTAGTCCGTCCACGTGAACGGTTATACCCCGATAGGTCCATCAGGGTGCCACACAGGTGGTCGCCACCCGGTATGACTTCGTCATAGTCCCTTCCGCATTGCGCTTTTTCTGAGTCATCACAAACGATCATCCGACTCCGTGCGGAGGGGACGCCTGACTTCAAGAGTATCGTGGGCGACATCTCGGGAGGTCAGGATCCATGCCACCTATGAAGTTCGTTCATCAATGAAATTAGTTACTTACTGTTCGACTCCGTACGTCTACAACAGAGCACCCAACGCTTCACCGAACACTCGCTGACTTAGCAGTGAGATGAAAGAGAGACGCCCGTGCGTCGCTTTACAATGATACGCTCCCGAATCCAGAGTCTGGTTGTCACGTGTGTACTGTTTGCGACGCCGCTAATGTTTGTGAAGTCGGCCTACGGAAGCTGCAGCAGTCCCGCCAATCCAATTGAAGCTGAGAATTGTTTGCCTGGTAATCCAGCGACTGAGTGGGATGTCACCGGCGCCGGCGATCTGACCATACAAGGCTTTGCGACAGATATAAGCGTTAATGTTGGCGGAACGATATACTTCAAGATTGATACCCCAGTCTCCGCCTACACAATTGATATCTACCGCATAGGCTACTACCAAGGTAACGGAGCACGATATATAACTAGCATCAAACCGTCAGTTCCGCTCCCGCAGAGCCAGCCCGCGTGCGTGACTGACACAACCGGCCTAACTGATTGTGGAAACTGGGCGATCTCTGCCTCGTGGCAGGTCCCCTCGAGTGCAACATCTGGAGTCTATATCGCTCACCTCATCAGGAGTGATACGGGAGGAGACAGCCATGTTGTATTCGTTGTCAGGAACGACTCAAGCCACTCGAACATGCTCGTTCAGACTTCGGACGAAACATGGCAGGCATACAACAATTACGGATCTGGGAGCCTGTATGGCCCCGGCAATTCCAACGCTTTTGACCTGACAAACCGCTCGTACAAAGTCAGCTATAACCGGCCGTTTCTTACGAGAGGCTTCGCTTCAGAATCTGCTACATGGGTGTTTGGTACCGAGTATCCTTTGATTGAGTTCTTAGAGGCAAACGGATATGACGTAACCTACTCAACCGGCATGGACGCCGAGCGATATGGAAGCTTGATTCAAAACCACAAGGTGTACATCTCTTCGGGTCATGACGAATACGTCTCCGGTACTCAACGCACCAACATTCAGGCTGCGCGTGACACGGGCGTCAACTTGGCGTTCTTCAGTGGCAACGAGGTGTTTTGGAAGACACGTTGGGAGAACAGTGTCGATGGGTCGAATACGCCATATCGCACCCTTGTCTGCTACAAAGAAACGCTCGGACCCAACTCAGTTCCAATAGCGACCGCGTCGGTGGATCCGATGGATCCACCGACGTGGACAGGAACCTGGCGTGATCCTACGAAAAGTCCTCCTGCAGATGGGGGCAAGCCGGAAAACGCACTAACCGGCACGATATTCATGGTAAACGGGCCCGGTACTGATAATGATGGCAGCCTGGCTATCAGCGTGCCGGCCGCCGATGGCCAAATGCGGTTTTGGCGCGGTACTGCGGTTGCCTCGCTGCCAGCGAATGGAAGCTACACTCTGCCAGATGGGACGCTTGGCTACGAGTGGGACGAAGATTTAGATAATGGCGCGAGGCCTGCCGGGGCATTTCGTCTTTCCACGTCTCCCTATACCCTAACCACGGACCTCTTGCTAGATTACGGAGGCATTTATGGGGCGGGTGCTGCCACTCATCACATGATGATGTACCGCGCTCCAAGCGGCGCCCTTGTTTTTGGATCGGGTACGATTCAATGGTCGTGGGGTTTGAATAGTCAACACGACAATCCTTTCGGTTTCAAGAGTCCCAACCCCGACTTAAACATGGAGCAGGCGACAGTAAACCTGTTCGCTGATATGGGCGTACAACCGGCCACCATCCAACGTGGTCTGCAACCGGCAATACAATCCACTGACACGATAGCTCCGGTCTCCACGATTACCTCTCCCGCGTCGGGAGCGAACATCAGCACTGGGGCCCCGACAACCATCTCCGGTACCGCCGCGGACTCAGGCGGAGGCGTCGTTGCCGGCGTCGAGGTATCAACGGATGGAGGCCAGACCTGGCATCCAGCAAATGGTCGCGCAAGTTGGACATATTTGTTTGTACCAAACTCAGTTGGAACCGCAGCTCTGATGAGCCGTGCCGTAGACGATAGCGGGAATCTGGAGAATCCACAAACGAGCGGAGGAAACCCCTCCGGCGGCGTGCAGGCTAATATCAACCCTCAAGTTTGTCCATGCACAATATGGAATCCAGCTGTCGGCCCAAGCACCGCAGACAGCAGTGACGCCAACTCCGTCGAAGTTGGCGTGCTGTTCCGTTCTGACGATGATGGTGTGATCACCGGATTGCGGTTCTACAAGGCGAGCACCAACACAGGAACCCATGTTGGACACTTGTGGAGCGGCAGCGGTGCATTACTGGGTACGGCGACGTTCACTGGCGAAAGCGGTTCAGGATGGCAGGAGGTGCAATTTGCGTCTCCTATTCCGGTAACCGCGAACACAGTTTACGTGGCCTCCTATTTCGCTCCGTCAGGACACTACGCTGCTGACAGCCAATACTTTAATACGGCCGGTTACGACGATGCGCCCCTTCATGCCCTGGAGAATGGAGTAAGCAGTGGAAATGGCGTTTACATTTATTCCGGCACGCCGGGCGCCTTTCCCACCAATAGTTTCGCCGCGACGAACTATTGGGTAGATGTCGTCCTTGTCAACGGGTCTACATTTGATATAGCCGGAAATATCGCTGGACTCGGAGGGATTGGGGCCACGCTCTCTCTCAGTGGGAACGGAAACTCTTTCACTGCCACCGATTCGTCTGGCAACTATCAGTTCGCCGGGCTCGTTAACGGGACCTACACTATTACACCCACTAATCCGGGCGTTACGTTTACTCCTGCTAGCGCCTCTATGACAATCAACAATCTATCGGTAAACAACGTAAACTTTAACTCGGTCGTTACCAGTCCGCTCAGTATATCTGGCACGATAACAAGTGGAGGCGGTCTCGGAACCAGTGTCACCCTCCAGGGACCAGCAACACTATCTGTCAGTGCAGACTCGTCCGGCAGCTACAGCTTTACCGGGCTGATCGCCGGCTCATATCTTGTGACACCAAGTGAGCCCGGCTATATATTTTCGCCAACGAGCCAAACTATTACCCTCTCCAGTGTCAGCGCGACCGATATCAATTTCACTGGGCAGCCGTGCCTCTGCACCAGTATCTGGCCGCCAGCGACAACCCCGAGCAACGTCGACGGCGGGGACGGAAACTCTGTTGAAGTCGGCGTGAAGTTTCGCGCCGATGCGTCCGGCACCATCCAGGCCCTCCGTTTCTACAAAGCGAGCACAAACACGGGGACACACATCGGTCACATCTGGTCAAGTACAGGAACTCTTCTGGGGAGTGCCGCGTTCACCAATGAAACCGCTTCAGGTTGGCAACAAGCCATATTCAGCCCGCCGGTCGCAGTATCGAACAACACCGTCTATGTAGCGTCGTATCTCGCGCCGGTTGGTCACTACTCAGCGGACTCCGAATATTTTGCGACAACGGGCGTGGATACCCCACCCCTGCATGCCCTTGCAGATGGCGTTAGTGGCCCGGATGGAGTGTTCGCCTACGACAGCACACCAACATTCCCTAACACCGGCTTTAATGCAGCGAATTACTGGGTTGACGTCGTCTTCGCGGAGTCACCGCCGCAAAATATATTCGGTACCATCACTGGGCCGGGCGGTCCGGGAGCAAGCGTTACTCTCTCCGGAGGATCAACGTTAGGTACGGTAGCCGACTCCTCGGGCAACTTCAGCTTCACAAATGTCCCCGATGGAACCTATGTGATAACACCCACCAACCCAGGGTTCGCCTTCACGACCGCGAGTCAGACAGTTTTGCTTAACGGCGCGGATGTCACGGGACTGACGTTTGGTACGATGCCCAATTGCGCGCCGTGCGACAGTATCTGGCCGACGACCTCGATGCCGACCCAAGCCGACGCCGGAGACACACAATCGGTCGATGTTGGCGTGAAGTTCAGATCTGATTCGGATGGATATATCGTCGGACTGCGCTTTTTTAAGGCGGGCTTGAATGTTGGCGATCATGTGGGCAGTCTGTGGTCCGATGCTGGCGAAGAATTGGCCAGTGTGACCTTTGAGGACGAGTCGCAATTCGGATGGCAGCAGGCGATCTTCTCAAGTCCAGTACCAATCACCGCTAATACGAGCTATATTGCGTCCTATCTTGCTCCTGTTGGGCACTACTCGGGGGATAACAGCTATTTTGCATCTGGCGGTACGGATAGCCCACCGCTACACGCGTTGGAGAATGGCGTCGATGGGCCCAACGGTATTTATGCTTACGTTGCGACGCCTGCTTTCCCGAACAACTCATATTCATCAAGCAATTATTGGGTGGATGTCCTCTTCACTCCTACTGGGACAACTCACGCGATAATGGGGTCAATCTCGGGATCTGGCGGACCTAATGCGACCGTAACCCTATCAGGTGCATCTGGGGCATCCGTTACAGCCGATGTAAATGGAAACTTCGCGTTCGACGGCCTGAGCGATGGCACGTACTGGGTCACACCCAACCTACCTTCTAGTGCGTTTAGCCCGGGCATCCAGACGGTTGTAGTAAGCGGCGCAGATGTCAGTGGCGTCAATTTCGGTACCGTCCAGAATTGTCCATGCGATACCATCTGGCAGGCGTCGGCGATTCCGACGGTCGCTGATGGCGCCAACACTGTCTCGGCCAATGTGGGCGTTAAGTTTCACGCTGACAATGACGGATACATTGTGGGACTGCGGTTCTACAAATCTCCGTTGAACACCGGTATTCATATTGGAACTCTGTGGGCGGATGACGGTACCCAGTTGGCGACGGCAACGTTCACCGGCGAGTCGGCTTCCGGCTGGCAGCAGGTTCTGTTTGACACAGCGGTTCCGGTAACTGCCAACACAGACTATGTGGCCTCATACTTAGCGCCTGTGGGGAACAATGCAGCAGATCTCAACTTCTTCACAGTTAGCGGAGTTGACAATCCTCCCTTGCACGCGCTGATGGATGGGGTGGATGGAGGCGACGGAGTGTTCACGTATTCGTCGACCACGGCTTTCCCAAACCAGTCCAACCAAGGAACCAATTATTGGGTGGACGTGATTTACACTAACGCGGCGAGCTATAGTATCGCCGGGACTGTTGGCGGGCCAGGCGGACCGGGTGTAACCATCACCCTGAGCGGCCCCTCTGCTACAACCATCACCGCCGATGCGTCGGGTAACTATACTATCGGCGGCCTGACAAACGGCGCCTACACAGTTACGCCGGTCAGCACCATCTACGACTTCAGCCCGCCTACGCAATCCGTGACAGTCAATAACGGACATGTTCTCGGTGTCAATTTCACATCGGGGTTTGGTATTAGCGGAACGGTCATTGGCGCCGGCGGTCCAGGAGCCACCGTAGCCCTGACGGGCGCGTTAAGCGCGACGACGATCGCTGATGGGTCTGGGAATTACAGCTTCACCGGATTGCCAGACGGTGTTTACGCTGTAACCCCCAGCAACGCTGGCTACGTCTTCACGCCTGGCGGGCAGTCGGTCACGGTAAATGGCGCGAGCGTTACCGCGGTCGATTTCAGTGCTCGGGTTATTCTGACGATCACAGGCAATATCGGTTCGCCAGGTGGCCCCGGCGCGACGGTGCTTCTCACCGGTGCCTCAACCGCATCTACTACAGCTGACGCTAACGGCAACTACACATTCAACGGCCTTGCCAATGGCTCATATACCGTGACTCCAGTCAACGCTGGCTATGTCTTTTCTCCGGCTAGCCAGGCAATCACACTCGGCTCAACCAGCGCCACGGCGAACTTTACCTCAGCGGTAGCGACCTACGGCATTTCGGGCACGATAAGCGGGCCGGGCGGTGCGAATGCCACCGTAAGCCTTACCGGCACATCCTCCGCCACCACGACGGCTGATGGGACGGGCAACTATTCATTCGGCGGCCTACTCAATGGGACCTACATCGTGACAGCAGGGAACCCAGGATACGTATTTACTCCCGCCAGCTTGAATGTGGTCATCAGTACCGCTAGCTTCACAGGGCTGAACTTCGCAACCGTGAACGGCTGTCCGACATGCGATACGATCTGGGCGGCTTCTGCCGCGCCCACCGTGGCTGATAGCGGCGATCCAACATCGAACGAACTCGGTGTGAAGATCCGCGCCGACAGCGATGGCTACATCCTTGGATTGCGCTTCTACAAGGCGCCAGACAACACTGGTACTCACGTCGTCCATGTCTGGAGCTCGACCGGAACACAGCTAGGTACTGCGACCGTGACCGGCGAGAGCGCTGCCGGCTGGCAACAGATGATGCTTGCTTCGCCCATTCCGGTAGTTGCCAATACAACTTACGTTGCGTCCTACCTGGCCCCGTCCGGACATTACTCGGCTGACGTCAGCTTCTTCGCCGCATCGGGAGTGGATAGCACACCCCTGCACGCCTTAGCGAACGGTGTGGATGGGCCGGATGGCGTCTTCCTCGCCACGACAACCGGCGGATTCCCAACCGCAACGAATCAATCTACGAACTATTGGGTCGACGTTGTTTATAGCAACACTCAGGGCTACAGCATCGTGGGCAGTATCAGCGGCTCGGGAGGATCGGGTGCGATCGTAAACCTCACGGGCGCCGCTACGGCCTCGGCGACGGCTGATGCCAATGGCAACTTCAGTTTCAATAGTCTCGCCAACGGCTCATACACGGTAACACCGAGTAACGGCAATGACGCGTTCACTCCCTCCAACCAGGCCGTAACGATCAACAGCGCGCACGCGATGAGCGTGAACTTTACTTCACCCACCACCTACAATCTGTCGGGAACGATCAGCGGACCTGGTGGATCAGGGGCGACGGTCAGCCTAAGCGGAGCATCGAGTGCCACGACCACGGCTGACGGGTCTGGCAACTACACCTTCACCGGGCTCGCCAATGGCTCCTATACCGTGACTCCGAGCAATGGCAGCTACATCTTTACTCCATTAAGTCAAAGCACAACAATCAAAGGCGCAAACCTATCAGCATTCAACTTTAGCTCTGTGGCGCCAACCTATAGCCTGTCGGGAACAATCAGCGGACCCGGCGGACCAGGGGCGATGGTTAGCCTGAGCGGGGCGTCGGCTGCTACGACCAGAGCTGACGGATCTGGCAACTACAGCTTCACTGGGCTCGCCAATGGCTCCTATACCGTAGCTCCAAGCAATGGCAGCTACGTCTTTAGTCCGGCGAGTCAAAGCACCACAATCAGCGGCGTCAACCTATCGGCGTTCAACTTCGGTTCTTTGGCCGTTACCTCCGTCGTCCTCAACCCGTCCTCAGTGATTGGCGGAGGTGCATCCACAGGTACGGTAACGCTGAGCGCGCCTGCACCGGCCAGTGGCGCAGTTGTCGCCCTGCTCAGCAATAACACCGCGGCCGCTCAAGTTTCGACCTCGGTACGTGTAAGCGCAGGAACAACCACGGCTGCGTTTACCGTTACCACCAGCCCCGTCGCAGCCAATGCATCTCTCACTATTTCGGCAACTCTGGGTTCGACGCAGACTGCCGGCTTCACAGTAACCGCGCCGGCTCCCAACTCCGTCGCCCTGAGTCCGTCCTCAGTGCTCGGCGGGACGTCCTCCGCCGGCACCGTTACCTTGACAGGTCCGGCCCCGTCGGGCGGCTCAGTAGTCACCCTGACCAGTAGCAATACCGCAGCCGCGCAGGTGCCGGCGAGCGTCACTGTAGCGTCAGGCGCAACCACAGCGACCTTTACGATCACGACGTCGGGGGTTGCGTCCAACGCTTCGGTCACTATCTCTGGAACCCACGGCGTTACGAAGACCGCCACTCTGACGGTCACAGCTGCTGCGCTCGCTTCCGTTGGCCTGAATCCCGCCTCAGTGACTGGCGGGACGTCCTCCACCGGCACCGTTACCTTGACAGGCCCGGCCCCGTCTGGCGGCGCAGTGGTCACCCTGACCAGCAGCAATACTTCTGCAGCGCACTTGCCGGCGAGCGTCACTGTAGCGTCAGGCGCAACCACAGCGACCTTTACGATCACGACGTCGGCGGTAGCGTCCAACGCTTCGGTCACTATCTCTGGAACCCACGGCGTTACGAAGACCGCCACTTTGACCGTCACAGCTGCCGCGCTCGCTTCCGTTGGCCTGAGTCCCGCCTCAGTGACTGGCGGGACATCCTCCACCGGCACCGTCACCTTGACAGGCCCTGCCCCGTCTGGCGGCGCAGTGGTCACCCTGACCAGCAGCAACACTTCTGCCGCGCACTTGCCGGCGAGCGTCACTGTAGCGGCCGGCGCAACGACCGCCACCTTTACGATCACGACGTCGGCGGTAGCGTCCAACGCTTCGGTCACTATCTCTGGAACCCACGGCGTTACGAAGACCGCCACTTTGACGGTCACAGCTGCTGCGCTCGCTTCCGTTGGCCTGAGTCCCGCCTCAGTGACTGGCGGGACATCCTCCACCGGCACCGTTACCTTGACAGGGCCAGCCCCGTCGGGCGGCACCGTGGTCACCCTGACGAGCAGCAATACTTCTGCTGCGCACTTGCCGGCGAGCGTCACTGTAGCGTCAGGCGCAACCACAGCGACCTTTACGATCACGACGTCGGCGGTAGCGTCCAACGCTTCAGTCACTATCTCCGGAACCCACGGCGTTACGGAGACCGCGACCTTGACGGTCACAGCTGCCGCTCTGAGTTCAGTTAGTTTGAATCCCGCCTCAGTGACTGGCGGGACATCCTCCACCGGCACCGTTACCTTGACAGGCCCGGCCCCGTCTGGCGGCTTAGTAGTCACCCTGACCAGCAGCAATACAGCAGCCGCGCAGGTGCCGCCGAATGTGACTGTGGCGGCCGGCGCAACCACCGCCACCTTTACGATCACGACGTCGCCGGTAGCGTCCAACGCTTCGGTCACTATCTCTGGAACCCACGGCGTTACGAAGACCGCCACTCTGACGGTCACAGCTGCCGCTCTGAGTTCAGTTAGTTTGAATCCCACCTCAGTGCTCGGCGGGACGTCCTCCACCGGCACCGTTACCTTGACAGGTCCAGCCCCGTCGGGCAGCGCGGTGGTCACCCTCTCCAGCAGTTCTACGGCGGTTGCCACGGTACCAGCCAGCGTAACAATATCGGCCGGAAGAACAAGCGCAACTTTTACGGTTACAACCAAATCGGTGGCTAGGTTGACCAACGTGACTATATCGGCGACCAACGGAGTGAAGGCCACGGCTACTCTGCTTGTGGTTCCGTAACGGATTGGGGGTATTGCACCATTAGATTGGTTTCACCCCGGACGAAGGTCGGCTACACGAGCGGATCGCCCGCACATTGAAGTTGCCCTGACTCGAGACTGTGCTTCACAGATGGTCCGGTTGCCATCTGTGCTCAGTGTCCAACTGACCTAAGGAGAAAAGTGATAGAAAAGACTCCAACACTGCCGACTCGCGGTGTTTTTTTTGGCGCTATTGAGAGAGCGGGCAGCTCGGCAATTCAGCATCAGCACAACGTCCACGCTAAGCATTGAAGCCCGGAATCAAAGCATGTAGATTTAGTTCCAGGCAGGAGTAGAGGGTATGGACGGATGCCAGATGTGCGGATGCACTGTCGCTTTGAGGTCGTTATCCAACATGGCAGACACCTTGGCGAAGATATCAAGGGTATTTACCCTCATTTGCTTCATCCTTGGCCCGGTTGCCAGGGCGCAAACCGGATGTGCGCTTCAGCATACAGAGACAGGAGTTTATATTTGTTATCCCAACCCAGCTGAGAACCCAGAAGATACAGTTATCCATGACGGTGTTCATTTGAGTGCGCAAGGAAATGCGCCGAACGGTCAGACGATTGGGCATTTTAAAGTGCTCATCGACGGCCATTTCGTTTACGAAAGCTGGGCTACACCTCCAACACAGAGGCTTTCAATCGAAACAAACCTGAATCTACCATTCGATTCTGGGGTTCATACGTTGCAGTTAGCAATTGATGGGGTTGGAACCGCGGAAGTAAAGGGACTTAAAATCGTTCGGCAAGCAAGTGTATCCTTCTGCGATCCATTTTTTCGTGCCGATGAGCGCACATGCACCCCGTCCAAACGAGCGCCATTGCAATGGTCGCTGAATGAATCTCCGGTCCCACCTGCCCATCCCCTGGACGAGTATCTCTCGCTGGTTGATCTGTTTGCCGAAAACCTCAAGGCCCTGGAAGCCGACGCAACGGATGCGGCAGCGATCGACGCCAAGGGCAACCTTTATGTCGCATCGCATGTGTCTAGCGACGTGGAGCTCCGCAAATATCCGCCCGCTGGCACGATTACTTATGATTTGTTGATTCGTTCCTGTGGAAGCGGATTTCTGTCCGTAGCCGCGCTTGCAATTGACAATGCCGGACGAGCATGGATCGCGGCAAATACTACGGCATGCTTTCACGCCACCCCCGGTGCATTCCACGGCGATAGTGATCGGGATACACAAATGCGGGGGTGGGTAATTCTGGTCGATACTACAAAGCCGAGTGCTCTTGGCCCGGTCTATAGTACCGATCTTTCTGATGCTGCGTATCAGATCAAAGGTATCCGCGTTAATGAACAGGGGGACGTGTACCTGGCTGGAACAACTGAATCTCCCGAATATCCCCACGAATCGGTCTTGAGCATTCCTGGGGGTTCCGAAGCTGCCCCAGGTACTACGCTGGGATTTGTCTCCGTGCTCGACTCCTCCGGCTCTAGTCTGAAGTGGTCTACCTTGTTGCGGAATACACAGCCGACCGCCCTTGCGGTCACCGGTGAGGGGAATGTTTATGTAACGGGACGTGTCTCAGGTCTAGCCCCCCCCGTGGCTGGTGGCCAGAAGAAGGGAGCCTCGGGGCCGGTGACGCTAAACTGTGAAGCGCAGGGAAAAATCGCAGCTGGGTGCGGAAATATTCTGGTTGCAGAGCTTGCAGATCACGGTCGGCAATTGCCTTATGCGGCGCGGCTTGGGGGGTCAGGAGACCAGGAAGGCCGGGCAATTTCACTAAGCCCGAAAGGGGGCTGGGTGCTCGTGGAAGGCGAGACGGACTCGTCCGATTTCCCGGTTTCAGGTGGTATGGAACGATCTCAAGGTGAATCCAAGCAGGCTGTCATAATAGCGATGCAGCCTTGCAAAACAGGCCTTTTCGATGCGCGATCTATCTCCGGAAGCGCCGCTCTTGCTCCTATAACGTTTGGCGTTGCGTTGGACGCGTTTGCATTAGTTTTTCGGCAGCGATTCAATCCGGCTGAGCGGGCAGGTGTCGTTCAAAGGCCGCTTGTATCGACTCCGATTGCCCCCGCTTGCCCGTCGGTCAAATGATTACAGGAGCGTATATGCTTTCGTTCGGCGACCGGCAGAACCTGAGTGCGGCGTAGTTAACGGGGGATTTTTTAGTTGCTAACAAATCGAAGGCAGTTTTTCAAATCACTCGGAGTTGTTGGAGCAACGAAGCTGTTTGAGCAACGCTTGCTGGCGCAGTCGGATGAAGTGACGCCGTATGTACTCATCGGAGTGCGGCTCGAGCCGTTCGTCGACCCATTGCCTTTACTGCCCACCTTATCTGCGCCAACTCCGATTTCAGAGCCCCAGCACTTCAAAATCACATTGTCAGAGTTCCGTCAGAAAGTTCATCGCGACCTCCCGGCGACTGTGGTATGGGGATACAACGGAAGCTCGCCTGGTCCAATCATCGCGGCCCGAAGAGATCAAGCCGTGAAGATCGACTGGCAAAATCGCCTGCCCTCCAAGCATCGGCTGCTGGTAGATCATACGTTAGACGGGGCAGGATCCGATGTGCCTGAAGTGCGCACGACTACCCATCTGCACGGCGGACATGTGTCGTCTGAGAGCGATGGTTATCCCGAAGATTGGATCATCCCAGGTCAAACTCAGACGACCGTCTATCCTAACCGGCAACCGGGCGCGGCGCTTTGGTATCACGACCATGCGATGGGCATAACCAGACTTAACGGGATGATGGGATTGGCAGGGTTCTATTTGCTTCACGATCCAGACGAAGAAGCCCTCGGACTTCCCTCCGGAGGTCGGGATATCTCGCTGGTGTTGCAGGACCGGATACTAGATGCTCGCGGCCAGATCGTATATCCGACTTCTGATAATCTCCAGGCGCCCTCCGTTCCTGAGTTCTTTGGATCCAATATTCTTGTGAATGGGCGCGTTTCACCATACCTTGATGTCGAACCCCGGTTGTATCGCTTCCGCTTGCTAAATGCAGCCAACGCGCGAGTGTTTCTACTTTCTCTCGTGCCGGAGCAACCATTCATACAAATTGGAACCGATGGTGGCCTTCTAGCCGAGCCGGTCGTACGCAGCGAAATCCTGATTGCACCTGGAGAACGGATTGACATGATGATCGATTTTCGGGGACGTGAAGGGCGCCGCATCATGCTTGTGAACTATGGACCTGCACCCTATCCCTCCGGCGGTTCGCTCGTCCCGGGACATGTAATGCAGTTCCGCGTCACTCGGCCGCTAAGGCGCGATGCCGATATGAGCCGTATTCCCGATGCTCTCGCACAGGTTCCACGATTGCAGGAGTCTGCCGCGGTGAAGACCCGTACCCTCAGGTTGGTGGAAATCATGGGCAGCGGTGGACAACCGCATCGTGTTTTACTTGACGGAAAGCGCTTCATGGACCCTGTCACCGAAAACCCTCGAAAGGGTAGCTTGGAGATCTGGGAATTGGTCAACACGACAAAGGATGCCCACCCAATTCATCTGCATGCAGTCCACTTTCAATTACTAAATCGCCAACGCTTTGATGCACGTCGTCAAGAGCAAACCTCTGAAGTAGTGTTGGTTGGAAAGGCGATATCTCCGCCACCGGAGGAGCTTGGATGGAAAGATACTATTCTCTGCCCACCCGGGCTGGTCACTCGCATCATCATCCCGTTTGCAGGGGAGCCGGGGCGCTACGTTTGGCATTGTCACATGCTCGAGCACGAAGACAATGAAATGATGCGTCCGTTTCTGATAAGTGCGTGAGTTTCTAAGAAACGAATTGAGCACGGATGTTGTTCGCATACCTCGGCAACTGCGAACGACTAGATCTCTCCCGATTCTGCGCGGGCGAGACGTTAGCGCTTGAGGACAAAATCCACGAAGCGATTCGGATTCACTTCCGGCGCCAATTTCGCTCTTTCTTGTTCGACTGCCTTAGATAATAACCGTAGTACTCCCCACCACTCACTTCCGCATCATTCAAAATGACGCCCCAGAGCTTGTTTCCAACGATTTCAAGCGTCGGTCCAACAAGAGACTTTTTGGTTTTTCCGCTACGAACGACAGCTAAAGCGCCGTCTACGCAGGGAAGCAGCTCAGAGACATCGGAGAAAGGGATAGCCGGTGCGAGATCAAGAACGACCCAGGCAAAGGTTGCCCGAAGCCTCAATAGAAAGGAAGCTACGACTTCGGGATCAAATTGAAACGTGGACGCTTGGCGCGCCTCTCGGATGCCGAGCAGGTAAAGCGAGCGCGATCCTAACCGGCGGATCGCTTCCGGTATCGTCGATTGCTCCTGCAGAATATCAACCACATCAGGCGCCTCTGAGCGATGTCGGAGTGTAGGGAATACCCCGGGAGCCCGGAAATCGAGGTCTACCAAGCAAGTGGAATGGCCTTGTTCCGCGAGGCTAAAAGCAAGATTGATTGAGGTCAGCGTCTTTCCATCTGCGGGTGCCGGACTGGTCAACAACACGATCCCGCCGCCTGGTTTCAACGCGCATAGCTGTCTCCGCAGAACCTTATATCGTTCTGCTGCGAGTCCCCCGGGATCGGTGAGAAAGACCAACCTCGAATCCCCATCGGATCGGAGCTCGATCGGCAAAGCGCTCGATATCGAGATCGGCGATTCCCGAGTCTCCAGCTCAGCCTCGAAATCGGAGAGAGCGTCACGTTGGGAACTCATAGAATGAACCGAACTTTCATCAGAAAAGCGATCAGAGTCCCACAGGCGAGCAGCGAAATCATGGCCGTATGTACCCACAACAGGCGAGAACGACGTATGTCTGAGCCGTTTACGATCGGCGGAACGGTGGCCAGAACCTTGCAACGGTTCGGCATCAAGCTTGTCAAGTCGGCCTCAGATCGGATCGTCCCGTCGTTCAGATGCATGGCAATAATCAAGACGCCCGGGAGCACGAACCCCAGCACCACCGCGCCTGCCAGGAGCGGAAGACGCTTCGGTTGGAACGGCTTCTCGGGGGTTGTCGCTGGATCGAGCACCGTAAATCGCTCGGACTGTTGTCGTCGTTCCAGGTCTTCCGACATTCCGGCGGAAAGCCGCTTGTCCAGTAACGATTGATAGTTCTGCCTTGAGGTCTCGTAATTTCTGGTGAGTTCCGCAAGCTGTGTTTCCAGAATTGGTACCGCCTGAACCTTCTCCTGGTACCCAGCGATCTCTCCCTGAAGCGTGGCGATCTGCTCTTTGTGTCTTTCAATATCCTTGTTGATAAGGTTCTGCCGCAATCCGATTGGTGAGTCCGACTTATCAGGCGATGCGGGATCTGGGCCAGGGGTCGCGCTCAGTTGCGCATTCACGCTATCCAATTGGGCTGTGAGATTCACAACGTCCGGGTACGAATCGGTGTACTGACGACGCAGCGTACGCAATTCGTTTTCCAGCCGGTTGCGCTCCTGAAGCAATCGTCCTCTTACCCCTAAAGTTGACGGATCGCGGCTATCGGTTATCGGTTGTTGGGAAATGAGGAGCCTCTCCTCATCCAGCCGGCCGATCGCGTCCCTGTGTGACTGCACTTCTGCCTGGAGGCGCGACAGCGCCTGTAAGTTGGCATCCAACTGGTCGGGCGTAGCGCCTGCATGCTGCATCCGGAATTGTTCGAGAGCGGATTCCTGCTCCTGGAGACCCTGCTGTGCCTGCTTCAGTTCATTGGAAAGGAATTGAGTAGTCACAACGGCCTGCTGTTGCCGCGATTTCAAGTTCCACTCAATGAAGCTCGCCGCGAGTTTGTTGGCGACCGGCGCAACCAGCCACCGATTACCGTCGATGTAGGAAATACTGAAGCTGCTCAGCGATTGTGCCGCGACGGCCGTAACCTCGATCTTGATTTTGGAACGGACATAGTCAATGAGCTCCTCCCGCGATAATTTCTTTTGCAATTCGGGATAGGGATTCAACTCGTCGATGATCCCCTGTAACCGAGAGGCACTAAGAACCTGCTGCGTGAGCATCTCGATGTGTGCGTTCGGGTCAGATGTGACGGTCGATGCGACATATCTTTCGGGAATCTTCTGTGGATCCACTAGAACTGTCGTCGTTGCCTTGTACTTATCAGGAATCAAGGTGATGACTACGATGCCCGTAATCACCGTCAACAAGGACGCCAGAAAAATAGACCGAGGGTGCGTCTTCAGAATGTATATGCTCTGCTTCAGCTTTTCCGACTGATCGGGAGAGTCCTGCTGGGGTTCCATGCGTCCTCAAGAGCGAATGTTATTCGGATAACAAAGGAGATCTAGGAGTTACTGCGATCGAAAACGACAGTATATTCCGAGTGAAGGGAGTAGTTCCCTGCCTACTCATAAAGTTCTGGTATCTGCAGGATAAGCTGAATAAACCTGTTATCTGGCGGGTATACGACGTCTCGGCCACGAAACCTTTGTAGGGTCCCGTATTTGCGAGTGTGCTGCTTTGAACATATCCAAGATCCGCGCCGACTATGTTGCGGATCGATAGCTTTCGCTGGTATCCACCGGAGAAGTCGTTCTGCCAGAGGCCAGGTCCGAGAAAGCCGCTGACTGGCTGCCGATCGCCGCGAACGTAGAACTGCGATTGTCCCGTGATATTGCTGGACAAATAAGCGTGATACGCGAATCCCTGCTGCGCCTCGCATCCAGGCGAATTAAACTGCGGACCGCCCTGCACGGACACTTCTGTTTGCGACCGGGGTTGCCAAGTAATCCCAAGGCCTCCGCCGATCGTGGTGCAGTGAAAATCGAGATAGTACTCGGAGGTTTGCTGATAGACAGCAACTCCCAGCGTCGGCCGTACCAGATGCGTGTAGTTTACTGTTTCGGTCACCACGCCGCTGTTTTGATGCGACTGGGGATAGGAGTTAAATGAATTGACGATCTGCACCTTGAACGCGTCTCTAGGAGCAACGTCGTATAGCAGTTCAAAACCTCCGTTGATATCCGTAACTATCCCGGCATTTAAGAGGTAGGAAGCTGCGCTTGATCCGGAGCCGGGTACGTCCCCGACAACTACAGTGTTCGAGGCCAGGGGACGCACCGAGTCATTCCCATGGAGCCCGTTCATCGCGATTTTCCAACTCCAGCGAGGGCTGAAGTGATTCGTAAAGCTTGCCGAGACCTGTTGTATCGAGTTCCCTGCGTAAGCCGTGTATTGCGTGATTATGGGTTGATATTGAAGCAAAAATTGAGTGCGCTCATTTCCCGCCGCAATGCCAATGTATGGGAGGAAAGAATATATACCTGACGCCTTTGCATCGGTACTATTGGTCGGGTTGGTGTCGAGGCCCGTCGTAACTGCTCCGCCCGACAGGATGCGAAAGCTATGGATCTTCTCGAGCGAAAAGAGCCCCGCTCCGTTCAATGCAGGCACGTACTGCGCCTGCTCCGAGGGCAAGTCCGACTCCGCCTGCCCCGCGCTGTTTGAGGCGGACTGGGACTGGGCCTCTGCCGGCGGCGTGTTCGCTTCGCTAGCCGGGTCTGGTTCAGATTGTCCGCGCATCTTCGTCGCGCAAATGGCTAATGCGAGTATGAAGCCAATCCGAATTGGCGCGTTTCTCTTCATTTCCACCCAGCTCTGCCCAGTCTAAGGAACGAAAACCGTATCGCCGGGTTGAAGTATTATGTTCTGTTTGCTGTCCCCTCGGACGACGCTGTTGTAGTTAAATGAGATCTTCTTGGCGCTCCCTGATTCCGGACGAAGGATAACGATGCCCTTCCGGTTTGCGTAATTCGTCAGTCCCCCGGCCTGGGCGATTAGCTGGAGGACATGAGTCGGGACGATCAACGGGAAGCTCCCTGGCTTGCTGACCTGCCCAAGAATGTACACCTGCCGGCTGCGCATCTCGACAATGCTGACTGTGACTTCAGGGTTGACGACATAGGTCGTCAAGTGCGCTGCAAGCGCCTTTGCCAATTGGTCGGAGGTAAGGCCCGCCACCTGCAAATTGCCCACGAGCGGCAGGGATATAAATCCGTCGGGAGCAATGGTTACGGTCTGCGAAAGATCAGGGTTCTTCCACACGCTGATGTGAATGACGTCGGACGGGCCCAAAATCATCTGGGATGAACCTGCTGGAGGCAGTTGTGACGATGAAGGCACATCAGCGGTCGAGGTAATCGCCAGACCGCGCCCTGCGGTAGCGACGTTCTGGCCCCAACTCGCAGCTGCGAAACAGAGCGTTGCCAAAAAGGCCATACGGAATGGACGAAAGCGCGCCACGGGATCAGGTATATTTGGCGTGCAACTGGATAGCCAAATCCGTCGTGACGGCTCTTGTACTTTGCTCCTAGTACCGTCCTCGATATATCTAAGTTCCTTGGGTGGTTATTTTCCGGATCTGCCTTACCTCGGCGGCGCTCGTCGTCTAACTCAAGCGGATTTCGCACGACTTCCCGAATCGGTGTCTGCAACTTTCTGCGGGCTATGAACTCGCATTCATCTCGCGTTTCGGATGGCTGACTTGGCTGGTCTCAGGCAAAGGGCCTTGCACCCGATCCCTCAGCCTGATTCCAGCAACTCTGCCGTGGGCCCAATCAGAATCTTGGCCGTCTTCGCAGAACACACAACCGGCAGCGCGCCATCCACATAGGAAAACACCCCGGGGACGTCTGACGTGGGAATGCGTGGAGTCTTATCCGGAAATCGCGGCCGTGTTGGCCTAAGTTTGTTTTCCAACCCCGGCACTCCGCCTTAAATGCGTTTCCTAAGCAGAGCCTTTTCCGCTTCCTTTGGAACTTAACTTGCTCTGAGCGTCTGCGTTCGCGCCGCAAAGTCTGAGTCGTCGAGGCAAGCAGCTCATGAAGCAGGCTGCAAATCGCCTAGTCGATCCAATTGACTTTTAACGCTGCGCAAACATTTGCATAAGTGTGAACAGGTTAAACACATCGCGGAACTCGTTGGAGGAAGCGTGATCAGGGTCGGCGTAATTGGCTACGGGTACTGGGGACCAAATCTCGTCCGCAATATGTTTGAGGCGACCGAGACCCAGGTGGCGGCGGTCAGCGATATGCGCGAGGAACGGTTGAGCCTGGTCCATGGCCGCTATCCCTCGGTAAACATCACTACCGACCACCGAGAGCTCCTCGATGATCCAGAGATCGATGCGATCGCCATCGCCACGCCTGTGCATGCTCATTATGACCTGGCGCTCCAGGCGCTGCAGAGCGGCAAGCACGTATTCGTCGAAAAGCCTATGACATCGACCTCGCAGCAGGCGCTCCGGTTGATCGACGAAGCGGAGCGCCGCAACCTGGTATTGATGGTCGATCACACGTTCGTCTACACCGGCGCAGTGCGCAAAATCAAGGACCTGGTAGCGTCCGGCAAGCTCGGCGACATTTACTATTACGATTCGACCCGCATCAACCTCGGCCTCTTCCAGCGCGATGTCGATGTGATCTGGGACCTCGCCGTTCACGACCTCGCCATCATGAACTATGTTTTGCCCTATAGCCCCTGCGCTGTCGCGGCCACCGGAATCAATCATGTAACCGGCGGCACTGAGAACCTTGCTTACCTGACGATGTTTTTCGAGGACAACGTCATCGCACACGTGAACGTGAATTGGCTCTCCCCGGTAAAGATTCGGCGCACTCTTATCGGAGGCAGCAAGCAGATGATCGTGTACGACGATATGGAACCGAGCGAAAAAGTGAAGGTTTACGATAAGGGCATCACGGTCAGTACCAGCACCGATTCGCTTTACAAGGCCCTTGTCGGTTACCGGTCGGGCGATATGTTCGCACCGCAGCTCGACGTCTCAGAAGCGCTGAAGATCGAGCTGGCCCACTTCGCGGAATGCATCGAGCACGGCCGCACTCCGATCACCGACGGACGCGCCGGACTGCAGGTAGTGCGCATCCTTGAAAGCGCCTCCATCTCAATGCGCCAACGCGGCAAATTAGTGGAACTCGAAGCCGATTCCCTGGCTGTGTGCCCAGGAGCGGCATAACATGGCCATCGCTTCCACAGAGCTTCAGGAAAAAGCTATCGAAAGTTTATCTCTCGCCACGGCGCCGGCGACGCTGCCGGAGTATACGCGGATCGCTCCCGACGTTCGGCTGGGCACCGACGTTCGGGTCTTCGCCTTCGTGAACCTTTATGGTTGTTCGATCGGCGACAACAGTAAAATCGGTACCTTCGTCGAGATACAAAAGAACGCGGTCATCGGCGCGAACGTCAAGATCTCTAGCCACACCTTTATTTGCGAAGGGGTCGAGATCGAAGACGATGTCTTCGTCGGTCACAACGTCTCATTCATCAATGACAAGTATCCGCGGTCGACCAGCGGAGGCGGTCGGTTGCAGACGGAAGCTGATTGGGAAGTCATCAAGACCGTCGTGAAAAGGGGCGCGTCGATCGGCACCAGTTGCACGATTTTATGCGGCATCACGATTGGCGAGGGAGCGATCGTCGGCGCCGGCAGCGTCGTGACTCGCGATGTTCCGCCGCACGCAATAGTCGCCGGGAATCCCGCCCGGCCGCTCAGAACATTGGAGGCTAAATGAAGGTTCCCTTCGTCGATTTGAAGTTGCTTCACAGCGAAGTTGAAGAAGAGCTTCACGAAGTGTTCGCGCGCGTCCTAGCCGACTCTTCTTTTGTGCTTGGGCCGGAGGTCCTGCAGTTTGAACAAGAGTTCGCTGCCTATTGCGGGACCGCGCATTCGATCGCGGTTAACACTGGTACCGCCGCTCTTCATCTTGTGCTTGCTTCGCTGGGCGTTGGGCCTGGGGATGAAGTCATCACCGTCCCCCACACCTTCATCGCGACCGCCGAAGCCATCAGCGCCTGTGGAGCTACACCGATATTCGTTGACATCGATCCAGTTTCATACTGTATGGATCCGGGCTTGATCGAAGCTGTAATCACTCCAAAGACCCGCGCCATCATTCCCGTCCATATTTACGGACAGATGGCGGATATGGATGCTATTCTCGAGGTCGCCAATCGGCATGGCATTCCCGTCATTGAAGACGCTTGCCAGGCGCACGGCGCCGAGTACAAGGGCCGGAGAGCAGGATCGCTCGGCATCGCTGGTTGCTTCAGTTTCTATCCGGGCAAGAACCTTGGGGCATGCGGCGAAGGTGGCGCTGTCACGACCGACGACGCGGAGCTTGCACAGAAGGTTCGCATGTGGCGCGATCACGGCTCCCGCAAGAAATATGAGCATCAGTTCGCCGGCCATAACATGCGCATGGAAGGGATCCAGGGCGGCATCTTATCGGTAAAGCTCAAGCACCTCGATCGCTGGAACAATCAACGCCGCGCTGCAGCCGCCGAGTACTCTCGTCTGCTCGACGGCAACGCCATCGCACTTCCGGTTGAGATGGATTACGGGCGGCATGTCTACCATCTTTATGTTATTCAGAGCGACGATCGCGAGGCCCTGAAGAAGCAGTTTGCAGATGCAGGTATCGAGTCGGGACTTCACTATCCCATTCCACTGCATCTTCAGGAGGCCTACCGCCATCTCGGCTATTCTGTCGGAGACTTCCCGGTGGCGGAAAGAATCAAGGACCGCATCTTGTCTCTCCCGATGTACCCAGGACTTCAGATCGCTGCGATTGAACATATAGCCGCCGAACTTCAGGAGATTTGCAATGTCGGTTGAGACTATCGCCGCCGAGGGCCGCGTGGTCTCTGCTGTCTTTGGCGCAGCCGAGATAGTATCCGATCCTGACTGGGAATGGGAGTATGCCGCGCATCTGAAGGCGACTCATGGTCAGGCTGAGCTGGCGGCGATTTACTCGAAGTACCGCAACGAAGAGGGCGCTTTTGAGATCCAGCTGCGCCGAATTCTGTTTCGCGCCTTGTGCAAGTCGGCAGGACAGGGGCTGCGTGTCGAACCCGAGGTGATCGTCAAGCATCCCGAGACGATGGAGTTTGGCAATGCAGTCTTCATCGGGGCGCAGACCATGATTCAGGGACGCTTCGATGGCACTTGCCGCATCGGCAATCACGTCTGGATCGGCCCGCACGCTTACTTCGACGCGCGCGACCTTATCCTTGAGGATTATGTAGGCTGGGGGCCGGGAGCCAAGGTGCTGGGATCTTCCCACACGGGCGCGCCGATCGAGCTGCCTATCATTGCGACCCCCTTGAAGATCAAGCAGGTTGTAGTCGGCTTTGGCGCCGACATCGGCACAAATGCTACGTTGCTTCCGGGAGTTCATATTGGGGCGCATTCCATCGTCGGCGCCGGAGCGGTTGTCACCGAAGATGTGCCGGAATATGCCATCGTCGCTGGTATTCCAGCAAAGGTGATTCGCTTTCGAAAGTAAGGCTGCTGCTAGCTTGATGGCATATATGTGGGAGATCGAATGAACCCAATTCAAGGGACAAAGATTCTTATTACCGGCGGCGCCGGGTTTGTGGGTAGCACCACCGCCGACCACCTTCTCGAGCAAGGAGCGACGGAGGTCCGCGTCCTGGATAACTTCATCCGCGGCAATCGACGCAATCTCGAACAAGCCGCTTCGCTCGGCGACTTGATCATCATCGATGGCGACATTCGCGATGCCGATACGGTGGATGCGGCCGTAAACGGTGTCGATTACATCTTCCATATGGCCGCGCTGCGCATCACTCGCTGCGCCGAGGCACCAAAGGAGGCCGTCGACGTGCTCGTCAACGGCATGTCCAATGTTCTTGAGAGCGCCGTGCGCCATGGCGTCTCCAAGATCATCGCCGCCTCTTCCGCCTCCGTGTATGGCGACCCTTCTTACTTGCCGATGGATGAGAACCACCCGTTCAACAACCGGACCCTCTATGGCGCTGGCAAGATAGCCAATGAGCAAATGCTTCGCGCCTACTACGAGATGTACAAGTTACCTTATGTGGCTTTCCGCTACTTCAATGTCTATGGTCCTCGGATGGACCTCGATGGCGTTTACACGGAGGTGCTGGTGCGCTGGATGGATGCCATCGAAGCAGGCAATCCGCCTAAGATCTTCGGCGACGGAACGCAATCGATGGACTTCGTCTACATCGACGATGTGGCCCGCGCCAACGTTGCCGGACTCATTGCGGACGTCTCCGATGAAGTATTCAACATTGGCACCGGAGTGCAGACGACTCTTAGCGAACTCAGCTGTCTGCTTCTCGCCATTCATGGATCGTCGCTGATGCCCGAATATTTGCCCGCCAGAAGCGTGAACAATGTGCAGGCGCGTCGCGCAGTCACTGAGAAAGCTGAACGTCTTCTAGGCTTCAAGGCATCCGTCGATCTCGAATCCGGATTGAGGTCCCTGATCGACTGGCGCAAAGAAACGAAGGCCGAATTGGCGGTTCCAGCGGGAGGCGCAAAGTGACCCTTTTACTCACGAAGACCCCTACAATGATTCCAGTGGCCCGGCCTTTCATCGGCCAGGAAGAAGAGCACGGCGTTCTGCAGGTACTGCGTTCCGGCTGGGTAACGCAGGGACCGCGTGTCGCCGAGTTTGAAACCAGGTTCGCTTCCTACATCGGGTGCAAACATGCGATCGCTGTCTCGTCCTGCACGACGGCGCTTCAACTTGCTTTTCTGGCGAAGGATATCGGACCCGGCGACGAAGTCATCTGCCCCAGCCTCTCTTTTATTGCCACGGCAAATTCGGTTGCCAGCACTGGCGCAACGGCAGTCTTTGGCGACATCGATCTCGATACCTATAACCTCGATCCATTGGTTGTCGAAGGCCTCATCACAGAGCGCACGAAAGCGGTTCTCGTCGTCCATCAAATCGGATTGCCGGCCGAGCTGAATACCCTCCAGGAAATTGCGGCAAGGCGGGGATTGACCCTGATTGAAGACGCCGCGTGTGCCATTGGCGCCGAATATGTGGGCGAATTGATTGGAAAACCAATCGGTGAAATGGCCTGCTTCAGCTTTCATCCACGTAAGATTCTGACCACAGGCGAAGGAGGGATGATCACCACCAGCGACGACCAACTGGCGGAGCGTCTTCGCAGGCTGAGACAGCACGCCATGAGTGTGTCGGATGTCGCGCGGCACAATGCAAAGCAGATCGCGACAGAGACCTACGACGAAGTGGGTTTCAACTACCGAATGACCGACATCCAGGCGGCAGTCGGCATCGCTCAGTTGAATCGCCTTCCCGAACTGCTTCAGCGGCGCCGCTATCTGGCCGATCGCTACACAGAAGCTCTTCGCGACCTTCCCTGGATGCTGACTCCGTCGGCCCCGGGGAGTTGCCGTCATAACTATCAGTCGTACATGGTGCGCCTGATAGGGGATGCTGCAATGCGCCGCGATGCAATCATGCAGGAGCTGTTGGAGAACAATATTTCAACCCGGCGGGCGATCATGGCCATCCATCGTGAGCTACCGTACCGCTCCGATGAGCGCGAAAGAACGCTGCCCCGCACCAACCTCGTCGCCGAAACCGGATTGATTCTTCCGCTCTTCCACCAGATGACCGACTCCGAACAGGACTACGTGATAGAAGCCCTCCACGAGACTGCCGTCTAAAGCAAAAAATGCTTCAGCGGAATCGCTGAAGCATCCTGAGATTTGACGTCAATCCGAGACAGTCTCTCGGGATACTTCTCTATGCGGGCCTTAAATAAAACCGCGCGGTATCTCCCTGTTCCTGTTGGTTGAGATCTCTGGCAAAGCGGCGCATGCGTGCCAGTTGCGTGGGAGTAGGTTCTTCCATCTCGCTTGGCGGAATGCGTCGCAGACAAGATTCGCTAGCCCAGAACTGAGATTCGTCTGAGTCGAAGACAACCCGCTGAATGACAAAGCCGCTCTTTTCGACCAGCGCCTGGAAGCTCTTCCGGCTATGCAGGAAGCGGTTGCGCGGCGCATCCAGATGGGCCCAATCCGTGCCGTAGTTTCGCCACGCCCAACCAAGGATGGGGATGCGGACTACGCACCAGCCTTCCACTTTCACGTGAGACCTTGCCAACTGCAACGTCTCGATCGGTAGCTGCCCCAGGGAGTGCAGGAATAGAATGACGTCGAACTCGCCGGCAATTTCAAGATCGCCGGCCACGATGGGATCGATTCCTCGCGCGTTGTAGCCAAGCTGACGAAGATCCGCCAACAGCGATCCAATTCCACAACCAATCTCGAGGAGTTTCATCCGCTTGGTCAAAGGAATCTGGCGGAGAATGTCGAGATCGCTACGAAGTCTGCTTTTCCAAAGCGCTCCAAGCGGGGAGAGTTGAATTCGCTTGAGTAGTCTTCCCGCTATGCCGGAATTTCGGTCATGTCGATTGAGATAACTCTGTGCATGATATTGGTCGATGTTCTGAGGCACGTCCACCAGGGTCAGACAGCTGCATTCGGAACACTCCCAATACAAGAATTCCCTGCCGCTGCCCAAAATCGTCTCGCGGACAAGGTGCGGGGTTCCGGCTTGAGACTGGCAGACCTGGCAGCAGTCGACTTGCATACGCTCCATTCGTCCCCTCAAGTGCCCCGCGTTGACCGGCAGGCAGTCCCGCTCCCGCTGGCTGAGTTCCAACATTTCAGGTGACTTCAAACCTCCTGATGAGCGCTGATCGTTTGCGGCGAAGATGGAACCAGATCCCTCGCCGTTGGTATCAAGCCAGCGACCGGACATTCTGGAAAAATGCGGGTATATACGACAACAGCGAATATCAAGGATGCCGCCGGGATGGACGGGCCTAAGCAGCGGCTGCCGTTGCACGCGGCATGAGACCGCAGGCAAAAAGCAACTTGCAGATGGGACCGGGAATCTGTTCTCGGGGAATGAACGTTGTGATGGTTCGCACCGAGTAGACTGTGTTGATGACCAGTGCGGTCGTTCCCAGCGCGACGCCATAGGCCAGCGGCAAGATGTAAAACCCCCCGAAAGCGGCGCCCACGAGCGACAACGAGATCATGCACGTCTCTGCGTTCTCTCGAGACCAGCGGAATCCGCTAGTCCGGCTAACGACGGCATAGAGCAACACGCCGTGAAATATGTAGGAGCCAAAGAACGAAATACCAGCGCCGACGAGACCGAAATAAGAGATGCACATCCAGGCGAGCGCAACGCTAACAATTCCCCAGGCGACTTCGCAGCCGACAAACAACGCTCGCTTCGCTTTGGCGACGATGATGAATCCCATCGGCCAGGTAATAACTTGCAAAATCGTTCCCAGGCAAATCCAGCGCAGAAGTCCCACGGCAGCGCCGAACTTTGCGCTGTAAAACAACGCAACCACAAGCGGCGCGAAAGTAAGACTTGCGATCACACCAGGTCCCGCCAACAGCAACCCGACTCTGGCCTGTTCGTTGACGAGCCGGTTGCAGGCAACGTTATCGTCTGCGGCGGCGGTGAGGCGCGGATAAAAGTCGGCCGCCATCGCCTGCAGAATAAATCCGACGTAAAGGCCGCCTAGTGTCCAGGCCGACTGATATAAACCGGTCGCCTCGAAGCCGACTTTGCGCAGCACGGTTATCCGCATCAGGTAAGCGACGCCCAGAGTAATCAAGCTGCTGGTCATGAAGGCCAGACCGAGCTTGAGAAGCGCTGCTGCCTCCGAGAGAACCTGCTTGCCGCTTGCGGGCGTCTCGTCGTTGATTCTTGGCGGAAGATCGACCTTGCGGCTGTACCACGACGAGGTCACGATAGTGGTGGCGGCAACACAAATCAGCGAAGGGACCACGCCTCGTTCGCGCAGGAAGTAGACCAGCGGAATTCCGCAGAGAGTGCCGAACAGCGCGGCGAATACCCGCACCTTGGCCAAGTCGGCGATCCGGCGCATGCCCTGAATGAGCGCCATTTGCGCGCCCGAGATCAGCGTCAAAAAGACTGCGATGGAAAGCCAACAAATATCGCCAGACCGGCGTTCGCTCGCGAACGTGGTGAGAGAAATCTGGCGCGAAAATAGAATCATCACCGCGGAGCCGAGTAGCCCCAGCAGCACCGCGACCCTGCGCAACACGGAGACCGTCCGTACAATCCGGTCTCCGTCTCCGGTGCTCACCGCCGCCGCGATCTGGCGAACGCCGCTGCTGTCGATTCCCATCCCCGCAAGGGCCTGGGCAAGCTGCGCGACCGAGCTATACAAACCAAAAAGACCGAAACCGGCAGGACCAAGCATGAGCGCCATTGCCTTGGTCCGCACCATTCCAAAGACGATATTGAATATCTGCGAACCGCCAACCAAAGCGGATGACTTCAGAATCTGTCCGTAAGTGCCTTTCTCAAGCTGAACGGGCTCAGACATTTCCTGTGCTGTCGTTCCGGTCGAATTTTCGAGAGTCGCGGCTGGCATTCGGATGTCCCGGTCTCTATGTACTCTGGAGCAGGGAGAGCATTCCCAAGAGTATGAATCGTGAAGAGATCAGCATGCACCGTGGCCAAGAAACATCGCCGTCGGAGTTTGCCACATGATCCTCAAGTCCACCCAAAAACTCCGGACCTTTGCATACCGGATGTCCATGCGCACCATTTCGTCGAATGTCGTCCGCGAGCGGCCCTCGATTTGCCACAATCCGGTAATGCCGGGCTTAAATTCCCAAACGCGCCGCTTATGCCAGGTTTGGTAACGCTCATATTCGTAAGGCAGCGGAGGGCGCGGCCCTACCAGCGACATATCGTTCATCAATACATTGAAAAACTGCGGCAGCTCATCAAGGCTGGTACGCCGAAGAAAACCACCGACCTTGGTGATGCGGGGATCATCGGTGAGCTTGTACAACCCATCCGTTTGGCTCGAGTCCGCGCCGCCGGCGATCAGCTTCGCGACATATTCGCGGTGAATACGGGGATCGTTGTTGGCAGACATCGTCCGGAATTTATAAAAGCAAAACTCCTTGCCCAATCGGCCAACTCGATTCTGACAAAAGAAAATGGGGCCTTCGGAGGTGCACTTGATGGCGATCGCGATCACCAGAAAAATCGGCGCGCAAAATAGCAATGCGATAGCGCTGCCTGCGATGTCGGTCACGCGCTTGAGCGATCGATCAATCTTCTTGCTGTCGTCGTCGCGCGAATGGTCGGGATGGAAAACGCGGTCCTCGCCGTCTTCAGGAAAGACGCGAACGACAAGCGTCAGACGGCAGTAGATTTCAGATGGAACACGACCCTGCAGAGCCTCGGAAATCCTTTGAACGATTGCCTCTATGGTTCCAGGAGAGGCGTCGAGTATTTCCGTCATCAGCAAACCAAGGAAGGCTTGTTGCTCATACCAGCCGAGCGCATCGGTTTCGCGAATACACGCGGATAGAGCGGTGACGACATCATCCGCCCAGTGGCTGCTGATAGTTTCCTGCAGGTCTTCGCCACTGATCAGCACGAGAACGAATGGCCTGCTGGAGCGCTCGGTCCGTCGGCGCTCCAGCCGCAGCATCTGCAGGAAGGCGTCTTGGCCGACGGGTTTGCGTTGCGGCCGAAAGGCGTCGATGCTCAGCCGGTTCGGTTGGGCATCTTTCTTGATTTGCTTGCGGAGCACCGGCTTGTACGTGGCCATGCGATATCCTCGTTCGATCGAACTAACTAACTGGGGTGAAGTGAAGATGAAATCCGAGAAGTCCGTTCTCCCGGAAATCTGTCAGCCCCGCAGGTCGTATCTTTGTCCGTATCGGGCAAAGCTGCCGCGATTGAGGGCATTATGCCGGAGTCGCAACTCGGTGCGAGAGATTGCCGATCGGCTCGAGCATGTCAGCGTCAATCTCCACCGCAACTGATTGATTGATCAAAGCAATCGAAACTACGATTCGATATTGGTTCTTGTGCCGGGTTACAAGTCCTTCAAGACCCGACAACGCGCCCGACTTCACCCTGACCTTTTCTCCGGCCTGGAGAAATGGATGCGGTTTCGGATCCGTTCCGCACTGTAGGCACAAACGGACCGCGCCGATCTCGGCATCTTCGATCGGCGCCGCCGCGCCATTAAAGGACAACATCTTGACCACGCTCGGAATGCTGAGTACATGTTGGCGATCCCGGAGATCGATGCGCGTGAAAACATATCCGGGAAAAATGGGACGATCGATTAGGACCGTGCGGTCTTTCCAGCGGCTCGGTGTCGTCGCCAGCGGCAGAAAAGACTCGATCTCCCTCGACTGCAACTGCTCTGCCACGACTTTTTCGTGACGCGGGTAGGTAGTGACCGCGTACCACCTGGCGCTCATTCCTCGTGAGTCTCTTACCGTACCGTCTTCCAAGACTTGCACCTTTTCAGTGTTCCTAATCCGGTCTTCAGCCGCCTGCTGCTATAGGTCAGCGCTCCGCTCTCGTGCCTCACATGGAGTCACTGTGGAAAATGCGGCCTGATGCACTGAAAGATCGTGAGCCTGGCTCGCGACCAGACAGCAAAGCGTCCAATTGTCCGCCATCGTGTCGATCGCCTTTGGAGCAATCCAAGTGCCAGTTGAACCAGGCTAGGCTTTCCTCGGGCGGGAAGAGACAAAGCCCATGGATAGCCCAAAAGCATCATAAAAAGGGAGGTGGGGGAACTCAGACCTGTTTAGATCGGATCGGTTGGATCGCAGATCTGGAGGAGGCAGGCGGGATGTGCAAAGAATTGCTAACTCCCTCACAACAATAATTCACAGGCGGCTCTCGGGAATTCCCTGCCGAGAAGCGAGTTTGCGACTCGAACCACCCCACCGACGCCTGCTCTCCGGTGAGGAGAGAGAGCAGGGATTTTCGGTTGCATTTCAAGGAACAGTTACGGTGACTTCGTTCGACGGCACGCTTTCAACGCCGCTGCTGTCGACGCTCCTCACCTCATAATTGTAGGTTGTGCTGGCCGCGACGGTGTTGTCTACGTAACTCGTCTGCGTCTCGACCCCGGAATTGATCAGTGCGAAGCTGCCTCCGCCAATGGAGCGATAGATGTGGTAACCAGAAACCGGCTGCGGAGAGTCGGTTGGGGCGTCCCAGCTAAGATCGACGGAGTGGGCGACGGCCACGCCTGTGCCAGCCAAAGTTATGGTGAACGAGCCGCCAGACCCGTTCGAATTTGTGTTCACGATCAAAGTCCCGGCCGCTGAACCGGCCGCTTCCGGCAGAAACTCGACGCGGACTGTGACATTCTGCTTCGGCGCTAGCGTCACCGGCAACGTCCCGCCGACAATAGAGAATCCGGCTCCACTAATTTTGTCCGAACTGACGGTCACTGGCGAAGTTCCCGTCGAAGTCAGTAGGAGGGAAAGGGTCTCCGAAGACCCATCCGAGACGCTACCGAAGCTAAGGCTGGTGGCGCTCAGAGAGAGGACGGGATCACTGGCTGTGACTCCAGTCCCTGTCAAAGCTACATCCGTCGTTGCTCCGCTGGCGGAGTTGCTATCGAGCACCAGCTGCCCAGTGACAGTGCCTGCCGCATTCGGCGCGAACTCCAGTTGAAGCGTCAGGGAGTGGCCCGCTGCGATCGTCTGAGGCCAGCTCCCGGCCACGATCGAAAATCCGGTTCCTTTGATCGATGCCGAGCTGATCGTGAGCGGGAGAGTGCCGGACGAATTCAAAGTGATCGATTCGCTCGCGGTGGCTCCGTCAGTTACATTTCCGAAAGACACGCTCGAAGAGCTCAGCGTTAACTCGGCGCTTGAGGCTGACGATTCTGGAAGTATTTCGCAAATGCTGAAGTCATATTGGTCCGAGGTCGGAGCCGTATCCTCAAGCGTAACTTTGGTCCCTTTGACCGCCGTTGTGGCGTTTTCTATCTGCACCCAATACGTGTCCTGGGTGGAAGAAAGATCCTGGGACACGACCGTTTGCCCAGAGGCAGGGGTACGGGGAATCGCGTAGTCATAGTCGTTACCCGCCCCGACAACTAGCGAGTTATTTTGAGTAGTGACGAGGCTGGCGGACGGGGCGCCGCTCGAATTGTGACCCGAACCGATGGCGCCAATGGCTCCAGAACCATCGGCGCCAGTCTGGGACACGCCGGTATAGCTCATCACTGTAATCGTGGATACGACGCTTTGCGACAGAGTCGCCGTCGCTGTTGCGTTGTGCAGGGTTGCGGGCGCATAGGCGCGCCAAATCTCGGAAGTCCCTGGGCGAACGTTGGTGCGCACCACCAGCACCCAGGTTAGCCCTCCGCCGGAAACACTTTTCACTGTCGTGTTCGGGGAAGACAAGGAGTCGGACGAAATAAAGGCCAGCAAAAGTTCCCCGGCGGTCTTGGTGGAGAACACTGGACTGCTGACGGTATTTACAGCGGAGTTTTGGTTGGCGCTGACCTTAACGTCGACAGCGATTCCGGCGGCGAAAGCAGTGGTGCAGGCCAATCCTGCAATCAGCAGTGCGGCACAAACCGATGCCAGACTAAGCCGGAGTCCCCGAAGCTTTGTGGTCTGGAGTCTTAGCCAGTTGTAGCGCGAAGGGCCCGACTGCGGGGTTCGAAAATGACCCGCTGAAAAAACGCAAAGAATCTCCCTCATCTGCCTTACCTCTCCTGAAACTGCAAACTCCGTATTGCCAGCAGATTGGAGAAAATGAGGCCAGTGTTACCGATGAGTTAATACAGGCTTTCGTCGCCCGTTCGGGAGGGCGAGGCGAGCAAGAAGGGATATTCTCCTGACCGGGGCCAACTTTCTAGTGGCGCCCTGTCGACCGAAACTTCTTCCCTCTTTCGACAAAACTCCAACTGTCTCTGCAATTTAGCGCAGAGAGCAAGAAACGCCGTCGACCCGGAGATAAGGGCTGCGCCAGCCCACGCCACCGGAAGAGCGAGATTTTATTCGATAGCCAACGAGCAAACCGGCTGGGTTTTGTTTGTGAACCTATTCTATATCAACATCGAATTTGCATGTCAAAGATATATATGAAGGTAATGCTTAAGAGTGAGTCGTTCTCTGCCGGAATTTCTTTGCGGAAAAACAACGTTAAACAGTACCAACTACCACTTTTGGCAATCGCCGGCTTTGCCAGGTATATCGGGCGGGTGTGACGGGCGATCACGAGAAAAATTATTTTCGTCAAGAATGGCGATTACACCCGGAGAACACCAGGAGAATTGTCTTTCGCCTCTACCTGGCGAAACTGAGACTGGTTCGAGCCTCGTCGACGATGGTGTCCATGATGTGCCGCGCAATGGCCAGCGAAGCAGTTGCAGCTGGCGACGGCACATTCGCCACATGAACCATGCCGTCGGTATAAACGATGTGGAAGTCGTCGACTAGTTTTCCTTGACGGCCAAGTGCCTGGGCGCACACGCCTGCGCCGCCGGGAATGAGATCCTCGGCAGTCAATTCGGGTATCAGCCGCCGAAGCCTCCGGACGAACGCAGCCTTGCTCCATGAGCGGTGATACTCCCCCAGAGACATTCGCCAATGCTTCGAGGCCATACGCCAAAAGCCTGGAAAGGTGGCGTATTCGGCGATGTCGCCGGGATTGAAAGACGTTTTTGAGTAGCCTTCGCGCTTGAGGGCGAGCACGGCATTGGGTCCGGCTTCGACACCTCCGCCAATCCTTCGCGTAAAGTGCATGCCCAGAAACGGGAACTGCGGATCCGGGACCGGATAGACAAGTCCTTTGACAAGGTGTTCTTTCGCTGGAGAGATTACGTAGTATTCTCCGCGAAACGGGACAATCGTGAGGTCCAGCTTCGCGCCTGCCATGCGGCTGATCCGGTCGCTGTGAAGCCCGGCGCAGTTGATCACCAGATTCGCTGCGATCGGTCCTTTGCTGGTCTCAATCGTGGTCGTGGAGCCTGAGCGCTTCAGGCCGAGCACCTCGTGAGAGAGATGGACCCTGCCCCCTCGTTTCTGCACCAGTCTCGAATAGGTTTCGGCCACCTTGCGATAATCGACGATCGCGGTAGTGGGGACGCGAATGCCGCGAATACCCGTCGCATGAGGCTCCCACTCACGGATCTCCTCTGCCCGCAGCATCTGCAAGCCCTTGAGGCCATTGCCTTGGCCGCGGCGATACAACTCATCCAATTGCGGCAACTCTTCGTCTCTGGTGGCGACAATCACCTTACCGCACGCATCGTAAGGAACGTCATGCTCCTCGCAGAAGCGCAATAACGCCTGCGCGCCGGCGACACACAATCTTGCCTTTAGACTGCCTGGCTTGTAGTAGATACCCGAATGAACGACGCCGCTGTTATGGCTGGTCTGGTGACTTGCGACCACCGGCTCCTTCTCGACGATTTCGACGGAAATACCGGGAAACCGGCTGGTCAGTTCCAGACCGATAGCCAGGCCGACAATTCCGGCGCCAATTATTGCGACTTCCGTTTGAGACGACATGCAGATGTCTTAACCGCTCGAACATCAGCACGTCTCGGGCCGAATTCGATAATTCGCAAGTATGATCCCGAGATCCAACCGGACGACGATACCTACAACTCAGAAGGTAACTATCTGGAAATAAGTCAGCGAAGAGTAGTTACTCGTCGTGCCGGGGACTATTTCCGGAGCGTCTCCACGGATTAATTGAGACCTGCCAGCAAAACAGGGAGTCGCCGACCCTATAACTCGGAAAGCCGCGATTCATGCGAGAATTCGCACCGCGAAGAAGGGTTGCTGCGCGGCGGCGCCAGCATCGGCCTTAAGTGCAAACGTTCTCGGCACAGTACCAAAACTATGCCTAAAGGTTACCAATGTAGTGGCTCGTAACTTCCCTCATTGCCCGGAGATTCGCGAGCTTTTGGTCTATTTGGATAGCACAGTAAATTTACTATCTTCCTTATTTTCATAGGTTTAAGCTCCGCATGTGCACTACTTTGCGTGGATGCGAGTTTTTTTCTTGACACTAGACATGGTTCACGCTAATTTCGCGTTGCCCTTGCTCATAGGCCCCAGGGATGCTGTCCGTAAGTTGAACTAAAGAGTAACTTTATTGGCTGTTACGAACCAGAGATATAGACTGCCAATTCGGACACAAGATTGAAATTTTCGCCGTACGGTTGAAGCTGTCGGCAGTTTGCATCACTTATCCGGTTCTCTAATACATCCAGTTTTGCGGTTCCTGACGTTTGTAACGTGCGGTGTGAGATAGCGGCCACCTTCTATGGTAAGCCTCGGCTTCCAAATCTGCGCGGCCCAAGTTTGCGGTCCCCATTTGCGTTGAGGTGTTATATGAACCACCAGGTAAGAGTTTTAGCCATTAGCGACGACTATGGCGTGCGGAGTCTCATTGAATCCTCTCTCGAGGCCGAAGGCCATCTAGCGCTGTGCGTCCCCACCCCCCGCGAGGCATTGAGCGCCATGCAAGGCGGAGCGTGGGACTTTCTATTAATGGACGCGGCCCGGAACAAGTCCATGGACGAGCTCTTTTCGAGCGACCTTATGAAGCAATGCTCGAGCAAGAAGCTTTGCATATTGTCCGAAATGGGCGAGACCTCGTGGAAAAGCCATGCGCAAAAGTGGAATATTGAGAAAATCCTGATCAAGCCATTATTGCGGCGCGATCTGGATGATCTGATCTCGAGTTCGGTGACAACGGATGTCCTACCAACGACTGCCATCTCCTCGACCTCTCTTGCTTCGGCTTCAATTCCATTTAAGGAGCAGACTCCATTCATTGTCGAGGAACTCGACAACCAAGGCTTCTTCCTGGCCGCCTCGCCTGCGATCGTGCAGATGTACAAGAAGATTCGCATTCTCGCATCGGTCGATCACCCGGTTCTGATCCTCGGGGAAAGCGGCGTGGGCAAAGAGGTCGTCGCCCGGCTGCTTCACAAATACCATTCCCGCGCCGACAAGAAGTTCATCAATGTGAACACCGCCGCACTTCCCAGCGAGCTGCTGGAGAGCGAGCTCTTCGGCTATGAAGCTGGAGCTTTCACGGGCGCGCTGAAGTCGAAGCCCGGCCAATTCGAGCTCGCCGACAAAGGGACGCTCCTGCTCGATGAGATCGGCGAGATGAGTCCGATGATGCAGGCGAAGCTGCTCCACGTCCTGCAGGACGGGTCCTTCAGCCGTCTCGGCGCGCGCACCTCAACTCAGGTGGATGTCCGCATCCTGGCAGCAACCAACGTCGATCTTGAAGTCGCGATTATGGAGAAGCGATTCCGAGAAGACCTTTACTACCGTTTGAATGCCTTCACGATCACGGTGCCGTCGCTCCGCGAGCGGCGCGAAGAGATTCCGCTACTGATAGAGCAGATGATGAACCGTTTGGCGGCGAAGTCCGGGCAAGAGCCATTTGTCTTTTCAAACCGGCTGCTGGAAACCGCTCAGGAATATCATTGGCCCGGAAATCTTCGCGAACTCCGCAACTTCGTCACGCGGGTGCTGGTGCTTCAGGACCACGATGCTGCGTATGATGACTTGGCTTCAAAGACTCGCGGCAAATTTAGTGAGCATGTCTCGCTCGAACAGGCCGTCAACCTCTCCGCAAGCGTGCAGCCAGGCATGAAAAGCGTTCTGAAAGAGATGAAGCACCAAACCGAGAGCCGAATGATTAAGGAAGCCTTATCAGCGTCAGGATGGAACCGGAGGCGCGCGGCAACGAGTCTCAACATCAGCTACCGCACTCTGCTCTACAAAATTCAGGAACACGGGCTTACAGCTTAGGAGGGCAGAATCCGGTCGCAGCCGGTGACTCGCTCCGGAAAGCTGAGCTGGCCGAGCGCCGAGAGTGGCGCTCGCAGTCGCAGTCGCGGCGGTATAGGGCCAACTCGCGGCGAGCATCGGCAACGGTAACGAAGACTTCGTCAATATTCATCAGCGCCTCGTCATGAGGTGCTGACCTTGTGCTATACGTTACTGAAGCTGCTGATTCAACCCCGACCACGAGAACTGCCTTAGGCCTCCCTGTTGTGCGAGGACATCTCGTCAACGGATGCCTTCGAAATGGTTTTTCAAACATTGGCATTATTGATCGCGAAATTCGGTCGCAGCGCTTTCCGCCTAAAAGGCGTTCTGCTTTTACCGTGCCCTCAGTTCAAGAGATGCGCGGGATTCTTTTTTCTCACTCGGTGCTTGATTGCCTCTAGCCTTCTATACACCGTTGGAGTTCCCGCACAAGAGCTGACAGGCACAGGTGAAGTCCCATTTCAAGACGCAGGAGTTGCATCGACTCCAATATCCATGGCCGCTACCGCGCTATCGGCGGGCATTTATCTCGCTGTTGATGGACAGGCGCCTCCTGAGCTGGACCTCGGATGGCAAGAGCCTGCGACTTCGCCAGTTCCGATCACGGGGTATTTCATATTTCGGGCTACATCGCCAAGTGGACCCTTCAGCCAACTGAACTCAGTTGCTCAGACGCAGACATCCTATGTTGACAGTTCTGTCCAAAACGGCGTCACTTACTACTATCACGTAGAAAGTGTGGCCACGGATGGCATAACCAGCCTGCCATCCTCCACCGTCCAGGTGCTAGCGGCCAACCCGGTAGCCTTTGGGAACCAGACTTTAGGATCATCGACCAGTCTGCGAACAGTTGTAGTGACTAACTCCGGGAGCGAGGTGCTGACGTTCGGCAGCATCGGTTTGACCGGTCCGAGTGCTAGCCAGTTCGCTACCTCGAACAATTGCGGCACCAGCCTGGCCGCGAGGGACTCCTGCACGATTAGCCTGCGCTTCGACCCTAACGCCGCGGGCACGCACGCGGCCTACATTAGCCTGAGCGACAATGCGAATGGGTCGCCGCAATCGATTCCACTCGCCGGAACCGGGGTCGATTTTACGCAACCGCCGTCATCAATGCAGTTCAACGGAGCAGCCGGCCTGTCCGGAACCGCGCTGCAGTTGACCAATGGCGGAGAAAACGAGGCTGGCAGCGTTTTCTATAAAACGCCGGTCAATGTCCAGTCATTCACCACCGATTTCACCTTCGAGTTATCCAATCCTTCCGCTGACGGGCTCACTTTTACGATCCAGAATGTGGGACCGACCGCGCTTGGGTATTCCGGAGGAGGGCTGGGATATGGGGGTATCGGCAAGAGCGTGGCTGTCAAGTTTGACCTCTACAATAATGTCGGCGAGGGTGCCGACTCGACGGGTATTTATATCGATGGGGCTATGCCGGCCGTGCCCTCGGTCAATCTCTCCGGCACCGGCATCAACCTGCATAGCGGCGACCCCATGAGTGTCCACATGACCTACGATGGGACGTACCTGACGGTTACCCTTACCGACGACGCGACCCTGGCAATGTGGTCCGACGATGCGGCCGTCAACATACCGTCCGCAGTGGGCGGGACGACCGCCTATGTCGGCTTCACCGGCGGCACTGGCGGGCTCACGGCCAACCAGAAGGTGACCTCGTGGACATACGTTTCCGAACCACCTGCAGTCGCCAACTACCCTAACGGTTTTCTCGATGGGTCGCAGCTTCGCCTGAACGGAGCAGCCGGCCTGTCCGGAACCGCGCTGCAGTTGACCAATGGCGGAGAAAACGAGGCTGGCAGCGTTTTCTATAAAACGCCGGTCAATGTCCAGTCATTCACCACCGATTTCACCTTCGAGTTATCCAATCCTTCCGCTGACGGGCTCACTTTCACGATCCAGAATGTGGGACCGACCGCGCTTGGGTATTCCGGAGGAGGGCTGGGATATGGGGGTATCGGCAAGAGCGTGGCTGTCAAGTTTGACCTCTACAATAATGTCGGCGAGGGTGCCGACTCGACGGGTATTTATATCGATGGGGCTATGCCGGCCGTGCCCTCGGTCAATCTCTCCGGCACCGGCATCAACCTGCATAGCGGCGACCCCATGAGTGTCCACATGACCTACGATGGGACGTACCTGACGGTTACCCTCACCGACGACGCGACGCTGGCAGTGTGGTCCTTCGATAAGGCCGTTAACATACCCTCCGCAGTGGGCAGGACGACCGCCTATGTCGGCTTCACCGGCGGCACTGGCGGGCTCACGGCTACCCAGAAGATTCTGTCCTGGGTGTTTGGTAGTCCGTAAGTCTGGGACAACAATTTCTCCGGCACAGAAAAGAAGGCGCCTGTGCCAGGCTTTCGGCTCTATGACTTCCGGCACACCTTCGGCTCGCGTTCGGCAATGGCGGGCGTCGATCTCGCCACTCTGAAGGAACTCATGGGACACTCCTCGATCACCACAACATTGCGCTACGTGCACCCCACGCCGGAGCACAAGAGGAAAGCAATGGAGATGCTGGAAGACTTCAATCTCGACCAGCTTTTTGGAGGGCCCGGAAATTTGGAGTCCCTACAAAAGTCCCTACAGTGACCTTTTTCCCGATTTTTCAAAGCTGCTAAACTGTTGACAACACTCACGCGGAGGGATGTGTGAGCGGTTGAAACAGGCGGTCTTGAAAACCGCTTTACCTTAACCGGTAACGGGGGTTCGAATCCCCCTCCCTCCTCAAATCTATAACTTATTTATTTTCAATTATTTACATGATAGTGGAGTCGGCGGCGCCTTCATCGTGTGTCGATTGGGCCCGTCTTTCGTCCACTTGAACGAGGGCCCATAGCTAAACGGAAACCGACTTGATCGGCATAGGGGCGACAGTCAGCTGCCGATCCCTGCCACACCACCGTGCGAACGGGTCCATAGGCGGCGGTTCGAGAAGTTAGCGAGATCGGCGCATAACCGTCTGTATCGATGGTGAGTGTGTGTTGGGTGCCCACTTACAGGCCGGAGATGACATCAGTGATCGGGTACGGCGACCGGCATCTCCTCGAGCCGATAGCGATTACTCTGTGCTAAATCTGTTTGCGTCGTACTTCGCAATGCCGCCAATTGCTTCAGCAAAATGGAAATCTCGTCTTTTTTCCCGGTGGAGCGCAATGCTAGGATCAGATGGTAGAGCGCTTGCTGGTCTTTCGGGTCCACAGCAAGCGCGGCGCGCGACTCCTCAGCGGCTCGCTCCGTATGTCCGTCTTGAAGGTAGATGGTCGCTAGCAGGTCGTGCGCCGCAACCATCGAGGGCGCGAGACGGCATGCCAGTTTGGCTGCGTCTACTTCTTCTGCATAGTCCGAGCTACCTTCCTGTGGGCTCTCCTGCGAGAGCGCCTCAGCGAGCAGGTATTGGGTCAAGGCATCTTTCGGGTGGGCCTTGGCTGCGCCGCGCAAGGTAGCCAGAGCTTCGGCCGACTTGTGTTGCTGAGACGCCTCTAGCCCCTCGGCTGCGCCAAGGACTGAAAGGTTTGGATCGAGATGGTTCGCCCTCTCAAAATCCGCCGTGGCTTGCTCGTATTCACCTAGCTGTGCATACAGAACGCCTCGCGCAAGATAAAGGCTGCCCTCCATCGGCAACTGCGTCAAGCCAGCGTTGAGAATGTCGATCCCGACCTGCATCGATGCATGGTCATATGACAGCGATGCAAAGTCGAGGTAGCCGTCCACATTCCTTGGATTGGCAAGAATCGCCTTCCGCAGCAACTCGACTGCATGTTGGGTGTCGCCTATGGATTCATAGATATCCGCAGCCAGACGCAGGGCGTCCTCATGACCAGTGCCGGTCGCTATCACTGGCTGCAAAGTTGATAACGCCTCGCCAGAGTGATTCGCCTTCCACTGCGCGAGAGCCAGATTGAAGCGGATGCTCTGAATGGATGGGTCTGCTTCCAGAGCCTTCTCAAAGTCCGGAATTGCCTGATCGTAATGGCCAAGCTGCGCCAGGCATGCTCCATAGGCCGCTAAGGCCATGGGCTGTCTTGCCAATACGTTTCCACCCTGCTGAAAGTGCGAGACTGCGTCTCTGCAATCCTTTGCCTCGTATTCGAGGAATCCGAGCATCGTATGCGACGTGGGGTCGTCGGGACGCTGAGCGAGCACTCGCAGGATGAGCGGCTTTGCGGCCGGACTCCGCCGTTGATATTCAATCTGAGCGGCTCCCTCGAGTGCGGGCAGGTAGTCGGAATCCAGTTGCAGCGCACGTTGATAGGCGTCTAGTGCCGACGATTGCTCTTCCTTGCCGGAGTATGCCATTCCGCGCAGCGTCCAAACGCGCTCGTCATTTGGGTTTTTATCGAGAGCGGCACTACACAGTTGCAGCGCTTCGTCGAAGTTCTGGCTGCGAAGAGCAGCAACGATCTTACCGACCGGGCTGGCGTCCTGGTCAGTCTGCGGAGCGCTCCCGCGGGCCAGTTCCAGCGTGGCGCAAGTGAGGTAGAGGACTATGCAAAGGCGTACCAAATGCCTCTGCCATATGCCGCGCATATCGAGTCCCCGCATTCCCCTCACTCTTGATTTTAATGATAGAGCTACCAACCGCGCCGTCCCGGTCTCGCAATTGAGCCCTCCCGCGGCGCCGCAGATGAAATTCGCACTGCCGCATAGATTAGGGGCAGGCGTGGTGCTCTTCACGGACTAAGTTGATCGCATCGATGCCACGCTTCCTGGGGATACCGCCGTTCTCTCGTCCCAACTGAGCAGCGTGCGCGTTGGGGCTATACCGCGCTTCTGAAATAGCGATCAAGACCCTCGTTTTTGTCTTCCCCGACACGGTCCCGGATCCATTGACAACACGAGATACCGTCGCAGTCGAAACCCCGGCCAGCTTGGCGATGTCCTTTACCGTGTAGCGTCGGACTCGGACGTTATCTCCATCAAGCGCCTGCGTCGTCATCTCGTCGTGATGACAAGGAGCGGGACCCAATTCCCCGATTTCGCCGTCGCTCATGGATCGACCCCTTCAGTATTATCTGTGTTCCTGCCCCTACAACGCTGCCTACCGACGTCATCCCGATTGTGTAAACAGACTCAGTAACGAAGCACGGCGTCAGCCGAGGTGTATGAACAGACTCTCAGAAATTCAGCCTTGCACCAACCAGCATGTTCCGCGGCGGATAGGTAGAAGACGTCTGTCCAAATGCTCCATCCGGCAGGTTCGTATCGACCCCGGTCAAATTCACACGATTGAAGAGATTGAATATGTCAAGGCGAAGTTCAAAATTCACGCTTTCTTTGATCTGGGTCACCTTCTTTATAGTGAAATCCGTATTTGCATATCCAGGGTTGCGAAACTGATTTGGTGTCTCGTTTCCTTCTTGCCCGACTGTCGGCAGTACGAACTGACCACACGGCAATACACCGCCAGGACACGCCGGAAAGATTCCATTCCCAGTTTTGTAGGCGTCTCGATTGTGTTTCTGCTGATATCCGGTCACACTGGGATAATCGTTGTTATTGCCGTCCGCATTGAAATCGCCGCTGCCGGGAGCAAATCGAAGATTTCCGGCGGCCATTTCGGCGACGTAGTTCGCGGAGGTGAGCGCTGTGCCATCAGCTGCCGTGGTACTGATGGCAAGGGGTGAATTGGTTGTGACAGTGAATGGATTGCCGGACTGCAGCGCAACCGTCCCAGCCAAGGTCCAGCCGCCGAAGACTCGCCGCGCGATATCGTTGGATAGCCTGTCACCGGGAAGGAGATAAGTCACGCCCAGCGAGAACCGGTTTGGCACATCCCAAGGGGAAGGCGCATAGAACTGGCTATACGGGTAAGCTACTGGATAGTTCTGCCAGTTATCCATGGCTTTCCCGTGAGTATAGGAAGCCGTCAAGAATCCCCCCTGTGCAAAGCGCCCTTTGACAGCCACCACCAGCGCTTGATAGTTAGCGATCGCACCATTGAATGCATAGTTGATGGCGCCAAAACTCGTATTCAAACGCGTTTGTGTACCCGAGCCCGAGTACGCATCTGTAGCAGAAAAGTTGGGGTGCTCGAGCAAATCCCCCGCGAAGGCATTTACGTCGTTCCCATAAGATGTGGAACTCAGATTGCCACCTCCCACGATTAGATTGCCCGAGTGGGAGCCGACGTAGCCGATGCTCGCCACCATGTCACGAGTAAGCTGACGCTCGATCGTCAGGGTCCAGTTGAGAGTGAAAGGCGATCCAAGCGATACGTCAGTACCTCCAACACTGATTTGCGATCCGGCAATACCGCCCTTGGAGTCCAGCGGGCTGCCTTGAAAGGCCGGGTAAGGAAATCCGAAGGGATATTTGTTTTGGGTTCCATAGCCAAATATGGGCGGGGCGGTTGAGCCGTTGCTGAAGAAGGTTGGCGTGACTGGCCCTGGCGGGTTCCCTTTCAGTCCGTTTTCAGCGTTCCCAAGCGTAAACCAATCACGGTATAAGCCCACCCCTCCGCGGACTACCCACTTGGCGTTGCCAAAAGGATCGTAAGCGAAGCCCGCCCGCGGACTGAAGTTCCAATTCAAGTCATGATTAAACACATGATTTTGTTGCGTCATCACTCCGTTCGCTACCTGGCTTTCAAAGTTCGTCCCAGTGGCGGTGTGGAAGTTGGCCAGCACTGTTCCCGGAAGAGCGACGTATGGATTGCCGAAGTTGTCGTAGCGTAAGCCATAGTTCAAAGTGAGCTTCCGCGTAGTCTTCCATGTGTCTTCGAAGAAAACTCCGGCGGTAGTTTCTTGAAAGCCATAGTTCTGCTCGGCGGGCTGGCCGTTCAGAGGGTTGTATGCCAACCCGCTCTCGTTATAAGGAGCATCGTTGATGAGATCGATCATGTTGGTGTAGTTGATCGTTGGTTGCGCATATACCGCTGCAAAATAGGCGAGATCGTCGCCATGCCAGCCCTCGTAACCGACCTTGAAAGTGTGAGAGCCCTTTATATGCGTTAGCACATCGCGCCAACGATAGCTGTGTTGGACGTAATCGCCAAGCGCAAAGCCATCTCCAAAACCCACTCCCAGCCCCGTGACGTTCACTACGGGGACAGTGAAGAGTCCAGAGGACGGAGCAAATCCTTCAATGCGGCTATATCCAAAAATTCCCTCGTTAAGTGTGTAGGGCGAGAATGTATGCGTCTCATTGCCTTGCACAGAGAAAAGGTAGAAGTTGTTCGTTGTGTTAAATGCTGGACGGACGGCCGGACCACCCGTGCTAACGGTGTCACGATAGAACAGACCGTAAATGCGATCTTTGTCGAAATACTTGTCGATTCGACCACTGTATTGTTTTGAATTGTTATAGCTTGACGAATTGAAGTTGCCCTGATCGAAGACGGCCGTCGCGCAAGGGATGTTGTCCGTGCTTGGAGTGGCGCACCCACTATTCGCCGCGACATTTTGAGGGCCAAAGGCCTGCTGGGCGGTCTGAAATATGTTCCTGAATGTCGCATTGCTCGGTGGATACTTGGTCAGCAACTGGACCTCTGGACTATTGGGCTGCGTTGCTCGAGCAAAGGTCACAAACGCGGGATCTTCATAAGTTTGGAGAGACGCACCATTTGAAATCAGGGAGAAATAGGGCTCGTAGCTGGCGAAGAAAAAGAACTTCCGGTGTGGAATTACCGGCCCCCCAACGCCAAAAGAAAGGTTATTGGTGTGGTATGGGGCTAACCTTTGAGGCTGAGGCACGCCAAATTCGCCGCGGGCCTGCAATCCTTGATAGGTGTAATACCAACTTGCGAACCCGTGAAACTCGTTCGTTCCTGACCTCGTTGACATCACAGTCTGGATTGAACTGGCCCTGCCATAGTCTACGCTGTAGGTATTTGTCTGAACCGTCAGCTCGGACAGGGAGTCGACATTAGGCGTCAAGGTCAGTTCTCCGGGGCGGATGGCATTTCCGGCATCCAATCCGTCGACGATCCACAAATTTCCATTCTGACCTCTACCATTCGCGCTGACATTGACGGGGTCCTCGGGACTGAAATTTGTCGCGTTCTCGTTTCCAAGGCCGGTCACTCCCGGTGTCAAGGAGACCAACGCGGAAGGATTTCGCCCGGCGAGGGGAAGGTCTTGAAGTGCGGCCTCGTCGAGAGTTTGCTGGTTGCGGCTGTCGCTGGTGTCGAGCAAAGGGGCTTGCGTCGTGACTGTAACACTGGAAGCCACTTGGCCGACAGACAGAGTGACCGGCACGTTTCGAGTCTCCCCGGCGGTCAGACTAAACTCCGTCTTCGCATCCGAAAATCCTTGTGCAGAGGCTGACACTGTGTAGTTGCCAGGACCCAGGCTGGCAAACTTAAAGACGCCGCTGGCGTCGCTCTTGGCTGTCTGGCTGATCTTCGTGTCCAGATTGGTCAGTGTGAGAGTGGCACCCGAAATGGCTGCCCCTGTTGAATCCTGCACGCTTCCCTGCACACCTGAGTTAAACTGCGCCAGAGCAGCCGGCACCGTCAACCAAAAAAGCAGGAGCGCTAGTACGATTCTTCTCCAATCGCTCCGAGTCATCTTCCACTGCCAGCTGAAGGTGTTCGTAAATCCGACGAGCCCTTGCGTCATCCGTGTCATCTCGTCTCCCAAAGTCTGTTGCTTAGAGTAGAAACCGTCATTGTGTCCTCTGTCGCTCGATGAACTCTAATTTCGCGGTACACTTGTCTTCGCGTCTCGCGTAATCGCTTTCAGAATCTAAACATTACCGAATTGCCCGGAGAATACCGACAACGGCTTGACGCGCGCATGAGCGATCCCGGTGAGGGCTATATAGTCCTTACGGACTACTGCGAGAGCGAAAACAGGGTCGTTCCCTTGTTGCTTGGCGAATGCGCGGAGTAAACTCCGGCCATCAATGATGAAGACGGGATTCAGTCCATTTCGTGATAAAAGGTTCCACTCTTTGTCGCGGGCCATACGCGTGATCTCTACGGCGCTCTTGATGATCGTCGGCTGCCAGCGCAATTCTCCGATTCTGATTGCCGTAATTCCGCGGACCTCCGGCACGATGCTGTGGGAGCCAGAACATGGTGGGGCACAGGCCACAGCTCTAGCGGTCGGAGCGCATATTTATTGGAATGCTCCGACTCGTGAAGATGACGTCGAAGGTCAGATAGCCCTTGTTCAGCGAGTGAGTTCGGGGAACTATCAAGGGCTTGTTCTGGCGCCCGACCAATCCCGCGCTTTGATCACGCCGGTACGGCGGGCTATGTTGCGCGGTGTATCTATCGTGATAGTCGGGTCTCCGTTGCCTATACCCCCCAGCGATCGACTCTCCTATATCTTGAATGATGACGAAGAAGGAGGGCGCATTGCAGGCCGGCGCATTGCCACAATTCTGCATGGCGAGGGCTCAGTCGCGATACTTGGAATTAACGACGATATTGCCGGAATTGTGGCCCGGGCCCGTAGCCTCGAACAGTTCTTGGCGACTGCCTACCCGCGAATTCGCATTGTGAAAAGGGCCGGTTCTTTCAACGTGCCCCATGAGCAACAGGTCGCCGAAGAAACACTGAAGGCGAATCCCGATCTCGATGCGGTCATCACATTAACATCTACTTCCACGCTGGGCGCCCTTTCGGCGCTCGGAAACCTCCGCCCCAGTCGGCGCATCAGAATCATCTCCTTTGATCCCGATTTCCTCGGCTTTGACAATCCAAACCTCGACTCATTTGTGCTTGAGGACACCCAGAGGATGGGTGCTGAGGCAGTTCGTCTAATCGTGGCGAAGCTGCATGGACAGAGTGAACCTGCGGTTACCAAGTACGAACCTCTGTTAGTGACGCGTGACAACCTCAATAGTGCCGAAGTCCGTCACTCACGTCTATGGATTGGCGACCGGAGCCCATGCTGCGGACCGGGGGAGTTGTCCAGTGAGCGCTTCCCCAAGGATCCGGCGAACGATTTTCAGACTTTCGATTATCTCCTCCCTCTTGCTGGCGGCGTCTTTCGGATTCATTGAATACCAGCGCAGCCCCAATCGGGGCCTACCCTACCGTGATTCCTTCGCGGCCGGAAAGGCAGATGAGTGGAAGGCATATGGCGGCACATGGGAGGTCGTGAACGGCACGATGCGAAACGACTCGGACGAGCGAGGGGCAAAGCTGCTAACAGGTTCGCCTCATTGGCAAGATTACTCCATCGATGCGGATGTCATGTTGCTCGGCCTGGGTGGCGACGCGGGCCTGATTGTGCGATCCAGCGACGAGGAGGAAGGAGTCGACGCCTACACAGGCTATTATGCAGGCCTGCGCAACGTCGATAACACTCTCGTTCTTGGACGGCGGGGCATGGTTGGATGGAGATTACGAAGCCGATCACTCTCGACCAGAACAAGGTGCTGCCGTCTCGGTGGTATCACTTGAAGGTGTTGGCTTATCGATGTCGTCTTATTGCCGCAGTTGATCTTCCGTCCCAAGCCTTGAGAACGACAATCACTGTCAATGACGACGATTGCGCGCATGCCGGCCGAGCGGGTCTGCGCTCTTACGCCTCTGGCGGCATATGGCGGAACGTTGTGATTCGCCCCGCGACGCAGTCGGATGTCGCTGAGATGTTGCCGCCGGAGCAGATACAGAACGGCCAGAATTTACAACAAACCACATACGCCGAATCCTTTAGTTTCCATGCTCCGGTTGCCAACTATCGTCCTCGAACTCTTCCCTCCAGTCCGAATGCGCAGCCTATCGACAGTCTTAAACTTCTTCCCATTGCCAAACAGGAGAACACCACGGTACGCGGCATCGTTATCCTCACCTCGCCCGCGCTCTTTATTCAGGACTCGACCGGCGGCGTCTTGGTTAAGGAATCAGCTCGCGAGCCGGTGAGAGTCGGTGATGAAGTAGAAGCAACGGGAATCGTACGCCCTAGCGACTTCAGCCCCACCTTGGAGAACGCTACTGTTCGGGTGCTATGGAGCGGCACGCCCATGCCTGCCCTTTCCCTCACGGCGTCTCAGGCTGCCACAGGGGCATTCGACGCAACCTTCATTGAAGTGGAGGGCCGGTTGCGTCGCAAGGAGCGCGGACCAGACGACGCCCTTATCTTTGATTTCGATTCTGGCCCGCAGGCGTTTCGTGCCGTTATGAAACGCGGTCGAGGCGATTACCTGTACAACAGGTTAAAGCTCGATAGTCTGTTACGGATCCGCGGTGTCTGGTCATCGACCCGGCCTATACCCAGAACATGATGCCATTTGCCTTGCTCGTACGCTCTACGGATGACATCGTTGAGTTGGCGGGACCACCGTGGTGGACCGCTAGCCATGTGGTCAGATCGCAATTGGCTTCATGCTCCTCGCGCTGTTAACCAATTTTCTATATCACCGCGTCGAAAACTGGCGTCTTCGTGCGATCGTTGAAGAACGGGAGCGACTTGCATTCGAAATGCACGACACGCTCGCGCAGGGATTCGCCGGGATCGGCTTCCAGCTTGAGGCTATTCGCACGGGAGTCCCTGAAGAACTCTCGCGAATGCGCCAGCAAATCGATTTGGCGAGTGAACTCGTTCACCATAGTCATGCGGAGGCGAGGCGCACTGTGAGCATGCTGCGCCCGCAACAGCTTGAGTCCGAAGGCCTATTGAACGCGCTCACACTCTGCGCGGAAAGACTCGTTGAAGGAGGTTCTGTTGCAGTTGTCGCTACATTTCTGGGCGAAGTGCAACCTATCCCTCTACGCATCAGCGATACGCTCTACCGCATCGGTCAGGAAGCGCTCGCCAACGCAGTTCGCCACGCCCATCCCGCCAATCTCGACTTAATCCTCGAATTTAAGAGAAACTGGGTGCGCCTGCTCATCTGCGACGACGGTTCAGGCTTCATCCAGCGAGAAGACTTAGGGGGCTTCGGTGTACTGGGAATGCGCAAACGCGCCGCCAGCATTTCCGCCAAATTCGAGATCTCAAGCGAAATGGGCAAAGGTACGCGGGTATCGGTTGCTACTTCCTTGCCACCGCGAATTACGTTCGCTTCATGGCCGTCTCTTCTTTTGAAGTTCTTAAGGGAGTACATTCGCAATGTCACAACCGCCGAACCGCCGCGTCCGCATCCTCATCGTAGATGATCATCCCGTCGTACGCGCTGGGCTGAAAAGCATGCTAAGTACCCAAATCGAGCTCGAAGTTGTCGGCTCGGCATCGAGCGGAGAGGAAACGCTCGCCAAACTTGGGCAGGTCGATCCGGACGTATTGCTCCTCGATCTTCGCATGCCGGGGATTGGGGGCGTCGAGACGCTGCCGAGATCAGGCGTCAAAGCCATCACGTACGGGCCATCATCTTGACCAGCTTCGAAACCGACGAAGACATCTACCGCGCGGTGCAGGCAGGCGCTCAAGGCTATTTGCTGAAAGACACCTCGCTTCGGGAAATGGTGGAAGCCATACGAACTGTCCATGGAGGAAAGAAATATTTTCCTAGAGACATTGCGTCACGCCTCGCGGAACGCATGATGCGAAGCACTCTCACCCCACGCGAGATCGAAATTCTCAAGATGCTCTCCAAAGGTCCGACGAACAAACAGATCGGCCGTGCGCTTGGGATAAGCGAGAACACGGTAAAAAATCATGTAAACAGCATCATCGAAAAACTGGAAGTCTCAGACCGCACCGAAGCCGCGACAACGGCAATCCAAAGAGGCATCATCTCTGTTGATGAGTAAAGAAGATCCTTCTTCAGCGGTAAAAGCCCTCGTATAGTCCGTGTGGACTATAGACCGATGGCGATCCACGAGTGACACTAAAACGAACGCAGCCTATGCACGCTTGGTGGAACGAGGGTCACGCATGCTGCGAATTACAACCGTGGAGACGCTCTGCCGGTGCTCGACCGCCGCGAATTCCTGCAACTGCTTGCGCTCTCTGGCGCCAGTTCCTCCTTGCGTCCGCATTTGGCTTCCACATTGAATAGCGGCTCGCTACCGGCTCAGGGAGGCTACACACCGGGTCGAATCCCGAATGACTTCTCGCTCTTTCTGCCAGGTGAGAGAGATTCTTTGAAAGCCGTGCCTTCGGTCGCCAAAATACAAAGTGGTGGGTTAAGAGCGACGCTTGGCGGCCGATCCGCTGCCGTCTGGCCGGGCGACTCGTTGGGAGGTTGGCAACTTCTCACGATTGCCGAGGTGAGCGGCATCCAGACTGCGGTATTCGAAAAGCACGTCACCAATCGAGGAGCAATTGCCTACGTTACGGAGCAACGAGGCGTCATCGCTTACATCCCAAAGTACATTGGAGATATCTCCAGAGTTCGTCCGCGCCCTACCAACACCCCGCACGGGGTTCGGTTCGAACGTACTCCTCAATATATTCCCGGACCGGACACACCGGGGATGTATATTCTAAATTCATCGGAAGATCCATGTTATGAGAATGTCGCAGCGCTCGGCGGCGAATATATAGGATGGACGCTCGTTGCGAATGAACAGGGCGGTCCGAAAGTCTCCTTATATCTCGAACCGGATGGTAAGTCCCGGGAGATAAGTGGAAAGCCGGACGGGGATGGATTGTGGGAGCAGGACGAGCTCGGCGCTTACTTCGATCCGGCATCCTTGCTCCCTGAAGAGAACCCTCAGCTCTATGAGTACACACCGGGCTACAGTAAGCGGACCTTGCTCGGAGGCTATCTTCCCGTCGCGGATATTGGGGTATGGAATCCCCATTATCAATGCGGCTATGAGACCATGCTGTTGCTCCCACCTGGCACCGACCCAAAACCGCTTGGCAGGGTGCGCTCGATCGTCCCCGACCATCAGGTTCTCCGCTACGCCGGTAGCCACGGGCTTACAAAGGGTTCTGACGGTAAGACCTACCTTGACCGCTATTGGAACTGCTCTCCACAGCGCTTCTACGAGGAATTAGTAGGAATTTGGAACCGCTGGTCTTCGCTCTACGAGACGACGATGCCGGTAAGTATTCCGGACGAATGGTTGCTAAACGCTGCCCGAGCAGGAATAACGCTTAGCCGATGCAGCTATCGCGGCTTGGAGCCTACTTATCAGATAGGAGAAGGCGCGTACACGAAAATCCCGGAGCGAAGTCATGCGCTCTTTCCGGTTGCTCAATATGAATTCATATGGGCAAATCAATTATGGAATCTGACCCAGGATTCCGATGAATATTTTCAGTACTACCTGGATAAATACGTGTTGCCAACCGGAGACTTCCTCTACAACACGCAGGACCAGGTGGAAGCACCTTTGAATATTGGAGCCTTTCTCGCTAACTCGGCACGCTCATTTGATTACACTCGCAATCTCGCGAGTTTGAAAAGGCGACTGCCCGTGCTTGAACGCATGATAGGTTTTGTGCTGGCGCGCTATCGGTACAGCAAGGGACAGTTTCCTATAGGCGATCGCAGGCGTGGGCTCATCTATGGATCTCCCGAGGCGGACCTCGGGGATCCAAACAATGACTTTCCCGAGTCTCATCCTCTCTACTATCAAAACTCTGTATGGGTCTGGCGTGGTCTGGCGGAGCATAGCCGTTGTCTGCGGCTCGCGTCCGAGACCACCCACGATGAGGCTCTCGTTTCAGCAGCGGTCCGTTACGACGCCATCGCGAAAGAGATGCGTTCGGAGATTCAGGCATCGCTCGAAGCGACTCTGTCCCTCTGTTCGCCCCAGATGAAGCAGGCCGGAATTACGCCATTCACTCCTGATGACACCGACCATCCACCGAAGGAGTTATTGAGCTATGAAAATCACCGCTTCATGCAGGATTGGTTTCTCGCCGACTGGGGCGATCCTGCGCTCGACCTTGGTCACTTGAAACATCGAGAAATTGCAGGTATGCAGATCATGGGCCTCCACACCGATGGTGCTGTGGCACGTACCTCTAACTTCATGGACCACGAAGCCTGGCTATAAAGATTCGCCAGCCGGACTATCGTCCCTTCCTGCTCAACCTCTATGCCCTTGTTTGTTACACAATGGACTCTGGCAGTCGGTACTCTCCAGAGGATGCGTATGTTCCCGGAAGCTTTGCAGGTGAGGGTGGAAGGTACGGTTGGGCGTCCGTAGTCAATAGCACTCTTCAACCGGCTCTCGGCCTGCGTTGGCTTCTCTGCTATGAGGAATGGAACAAGGACGTATGCCATCTGCAAAAAGCTGCGCCGAAGCATTGGTTCGCGGCTGGCGAGAGCATTGCGGTCTCCAATTGCCCCACGCGGTTCGGCTCTGTGAGCTGGACGACACATGCCATCGCGAGTGGCCAATGGAGGGTGAACATCGATATAGAACAGGGATTTCATGGGGATCTCGTAATCCACTTTCATCCCGATAGCGGCCGGCCCATCAGCAGCTCTTCCGTCGGCACAGTCGGGGAAAACACCGTCACATTGACCAAGGAGCTGCTCGGGAGGGCCGGTCATTTTGAGATTGAGATTGGCTGAGTTGCAGTCTGGAGACGTGACAAGGCACCCTCAAGCAGGACCCAAGCCGGCGACACAAAGTCTGCCCAACTTTCTCTAACGTAGTGACGATATCGAAGACGTAGCCAGTGGGGTGACGCAACATCTCGCTCATCGAATGTCGATGAGGAGTTTCTCACTGTTCTCGACTAACGGCCAGTCTAACTGTGCTCCGCAGGGCCTGCGCCGATCGAGTCGGCATTTTGGTGGAATCGCGAGCGCAGCAACCTCAGTTGAGAGCTATCAACAGATTTCCAGGAGAGGGAATGTACCGTACGAACGGGGCGAACCAAGCACTGAAGAGTAGCTGTGTTTTTCTGGCGTTCCTCTTAACGGCATCGTCCTCCAGTGGACGGAGGCCAAAGAATCGACCTCGGCTGGCCTCGACCAGAAGAAGCTGCAGTCTATCAAACCGCGACTGCAGGAACTGGTCGATCAGGGAGTGATCCCCGGCGCGGTTTATCTCGTCGCCCGCCACGGCAAAATCGCCTTCGACGCGGTCGGGCTCGCGGACATTGAAACAACAAACCGATGCGCAAAGACACGCTCTTCCAGATCATGTCTATGACCATGAACTTCACCGGGGTCGCGGCGATGATGCTCCGTTCTTGAAGGGCATTCGGGGACTAAATGGACCTAACTTGGACCCAAGTTTGGAACCTGTCCCATTAGAACGCAAATCGGGGCAGCATAAGCCGCCCCGATTTCCTCTCCCCCACAACCTAGGTCCCACGTTCCTGTCGCGTCTTCCGCGCATCAGGCCGCGATGTGTCGCAATTACCGATGCGTTGACAGCGCGTCGAGGCTGGCGGTCTGAACCCCGGAATCGGTTCGACCATTTTGTTTTAAATGTAGCCATCGTCTGCGCAATCAATCTGCAGAGACTGACAGACTGCTGGAGCGATGTGCCCCCTGCCCAGACGCGCACTTCCGCCTTCGCACGGCTTGGGCAATGGATGATGTGAGTGATTTCGCCAACGGTATCCGGCTTGGAATCAGACCCCGTGGGCAGCATCGCCGACAACGAACAGACGCTGCGCCTTTCGCTGGATGACGCGGTGACGATATATGCGCACCAGAACCTGAAATGCGAGCCGGCCAGCAAATGGATGTATAGCAATGTCGGCATTGCCATCCTCGGCCGCATCATCGAGGTTGTGTCAGGCGACGATTACATCCACTTCGTTTCCAGTCACATCCTCGAACCGCTTGGCATCGCTGACACCCACTCTTCCATCCCCGAAAGCAAGCGCGACCGACTGGCCTACGTCTATACCCATTGCAATGGCAAGCTGGTGCTCGCCGGTGGCAAGACATTGGGAGGGGACTCGACTAAATTCCGCCCGAACATGAAATATTCGGCGCCAGAGTTCGGCCTCTATTCCACCGCCGGAGACATGGTCCGCTTCTATCAGATGTTGCTCAAAGGGGGAACTTATGACGGAGTGCGCTACCTCTCCAAGCAGTCGATCGAAACCATGACACGGGTCTTTACTCCCGTCGAGATGAAGCCTGCCGGCTGGCTAGGTGGCACCGGCTATGGGCTGACCTTCGAGATCGTTGACGAGCCGGAGGGAACCCTGCTGTTCCACTCCCCCGGCACCTATGGCCATGGCGGGGCATTCGGCACCGAAGGTTGGATCGATCCCCAGAACGACCTCATCCGCATCGAGCTCGTCGAGGTCTCGGATCATACTGGCGATGCGGCGCGATCGGTGGTTATGCGAGACTCACCCATAATGTCGAAGAATGTCGAAGAACCAATTGGAGCGATCCCAACGTGAGACCGTGCCCAAATTGTGCCTACGATATGCACTTCTGGCACATTCTGCTCGTTTGGCGTGCAGCAGAATCAGCAACTTACACATTCTAAAGAGAGCCTAAAAGAACGAATCCCTCTCCCTCCGCCACCGGACCCGCAAGGCCCGGACGGATATGCAGTCGCGCACACTCCGCCTATCAACATGGACGTCCCCGCTGTCCCGTTTTCTCGCACGAATGTCCTTCATCTTGGCTTAAGGTGCTCTAACTAACCTTTGAATCTATGGATTGGCGAAACTCCATCGCTTTGTTGTCGTTGGTGGCGGTGTCCCTATGCTCTGGCCGATGCGCGTTAGCTCAGGAAGAAGCGCAATCAGCCATCCCATCTACTGCCGGCCAGCGTATATCTCGCGACGAAGCGATCCGGCGCGCGGAAGCAAACGATCCGAATGTCGCAGCGGCCAATGCCGAAAGCCGCGCGTTACAACTGGAACGATCGAACGCTCGCGCGGCCTTGTTGCCCACCGCGACCTACCATAACCAAGTCATCTACACCGAGCCGAACGGACAGAACAGCAGGATCGGCCAAACCGTGGGGGAACCCACTCCAGTTTTCATCGCAAACAATGCCATCCGCGAGTATGCGAGCCAGGGAGTCTTCAACGAGACCGCCGGATTTCAGCAGATTGGCGCCGTCCGGCTCGCCGACGCAACCGCAGCGCGCGCTGAGGCGGAGGCCGAGATCGCACGCCGCGGCCTGGTCGCAACAGTTGTCGGTCTTTACTACGGCTATGGCTCTCAACTTGCAAAGACCCTCGTTGCCTCGCGAGCCCTGGACGAAGCAAATCACTTCGTCGAGACAACTCAACAGCGGGAACGCGCCCGCGAAGTCGCGCACGCCGATGTGATCAAAGCTCAAATCGAACAGCAGCAGCGAGTGCGCGACTCCGCCGAGGCTCAGCTTGCCCAGGATAAGGCGCGGCTCGAACTTGCGGTACTCCTCTTTGCCGATCCCATGACGCCCTTCGATGTGGACCCCCCGGCCGCTCCGGCTCCGCTTCCCGAACGAAGCGCAGTCGAGGCATCGGCGCGGCAAAATAATCCTGAACTGAGGATTGCGCTGGCCTCTCTCAAGGCGAGCGAGGCGGAAAACTACTCCGCCCGTGCCGCATTCTTCCCCGAGGTGGGATTGAATGCGACCTACGGCATCGATGCGCCGCAGTTCGCGGTGAACGGGCCGGAAGGCGTTCGAAACCTTGGTTACTCCGGCGCAGTTTCGCTTGATATTCCGGTGTGGGATTGGCTGACCAGCGAGCGAAAGTTGAAAGAAAGTAAGATTCGCAAGGAAGCCTCAGAAGTGGCGCTCACCGCCGCGCAGCGCCGCCTCTTGGCGGACCTCAGTGAGTTTTATGCTGAAGCCCGGATATCGGAAAGCCAGCTGACCTCGCTGAACGACACAGTGATAAGCGCACGTGAGAGCTTGAGAATCACAAACCTCCGCTACATAAACGGCGAGAGCAGCGCGCTTGAAGTGGTGGACGCGCAGAACACGCTTACTTCCGCCGAGTTGGCCCAGGCCGACGGCGCGGTTAGGTATCAACTTGCGCTGGCACAGTTGCAGACACTCACGGGGAGGCTCTGATGAGGATCTCGCGCCGGCGTCCTGTCCTCTCGACCTGGCTCGCGGCTGCTCTCATCGCGCCACTCGTGCTGGGGGTGTCTGGCTGCAAGAACGCTGCCGATAATTCGCCGCCGGTCGCCGTTGCGGTGAAGGCGCAACACCCGGAGATTGGGCCGATCTCTGAGGAGATTGCTGCCGATGCGATTCTGGCGCCACTCTCCCAGGCAGCTTTGGCGCCAAAAATCAGCGCACCCGTGAGGGAATTTTACGTTCAGCGCGGGGCGCACGTTCATAAGGGAGAGCTGCTTGCCTCACTTGAGGACCGGGACCTCACTGGAAGCGCTCTTGATAGCAAAGGCAGCCTCAGTGCTGCGGAGGCTGCGTACGAAACCGCCGTGCATGCCACCATTCCGGAGGAGGACCAGCGGGCGCAGTTGGATGTCGACCAGGCAAAAGCGAATCTCGATGTCGCGAGACGGACAGCCGACGAGCGCAAGCGGCTCCTCGACCAGGGCGCGATCGCTGGTCGAGATGTCGATACTGCTATTGCCGCACAGGTGCAAGCGCAGGCTACATATGACATCGCGGTGAAGCACCTTCATTCAGTCGATCAGACAATACGCATCGCCAACGCCAAGACCGCCGAAGGACAGCTTACCTCCGCAAAAGGCCGGTATGAGAGCGCGGAAGCGCTGGTGAGCTACTCCGCCTTGAGAAGCCCTATCGATGGAGTTGTAACCGACCGACCGCTCTTCGCGGGAGAGACGGCTGCCGCCGGGGTGCCCGTCATTACGGTCATGGATACGTCTTCACTTCTCGCTAAGCTTCATCTCGCCCAGTCCGCGGCACAGAAACTCAAGCTGGGAGGAGGCGCCGAGATCCAGGTCGCTGGAATCGATGAGCCGGTAAAAGGCAACATCTCGTTCATCAGCCCTGCGCTCGATGCGGGTTCGACGACGGTCGAGGTCTGGCTGAAACTGCCTAACGCCGACGGCGGCCTGAAGGTCGGCACGCCTGTCCACGTGGTCATTACAGGCAGGACAATACAGAACGCGCTTCAGGTTCCGTCCTCGGCTCTGCTTCCGGCACAAGATGCAAGCAGCAGTGTGATGGTCGTGGGCAGCGACGGGGCGGCTCATAAGCGGGTGGTCACTGTCGGGATCCGCACAGCGGAAAACGTCCAAATCACCGACGGGCTAAAAACGAGCGACAACGTAATCACCGAAGGTTCATACGGATTGGACGATGGAACAAAGATTACGCTCGCAGCCGATAAACCGGACGAAGGCGCCGAGAAACCAGCAGCTGGGAGCAAGGAGTGAAGGCAACAGTTGCTCCCCCGGGGAGGACATCTCCGCGAGAGACATTTTGGCTCTCGCGCTCGGTGCGGACGATTTTCTTCTTCGCGCTGGCACTCACCATTGCCGGCGCCTACGCGGCTTTCCAGGTTCCTATTTCTGTATTCCCCGATACTAATTTTCCGCGCGTCGTCATTGGCGTCGACAACGGCGTCATGCCCGTGGAGCAGACGCAGATCACCATCACCAAACCCATCGAAGACGCCGTCAATAGCGTGCCAGGGTTAACTACGGTGCGTTCGACGACGAGTCGCGGCTCGGCCGAGGTGAGTCTCTTCTTTGATTGGTCGGTCGATATGTTTCACACCCTCCAGCTGGTCGATAGCGCGATCGGCAAGGTGCAACAGACGCTCCCGTCCACGGCGCGAATCACGACGAATCGGCTGACGTTTGCCACTTTTCCGATTCTTGGTTACAGCCTGACCTCTGACAGGATTTCGCAGACCGCTCTTTGGGAGCTTGCAACCTATGACCTGAAGCCGCCGCTGAACCGGGTAGCCGGCGTGAGCACGGTGACCGTCCAGGGAGGAAAGGTCCCCGAGTTTCACGTCGTACCAAATCTAGCAAAGCTGCAGACGGCCGGGGTAACGATTTTCGATCTGACCAACGCCATCGAGACCTCGAACATCATCGATTCGCCGGGGCTGTATGAACAAGATCACCAACTGGTGCTCGGATTAGTTGGCGCCCAGGCACACGACGTCGACGGCTTGCGGCAGCTGGCCGTCAAGCTAACGCCTGGTGGTGTTCCTGTGAGAGTCGGCGATGTGGCGGCCGTTGAGCGGGCCACGATGCCGGTCTACACAATGGTCACCGCTAACGGCAAGAGTGCCGTGTTGCTGAACATAACGCGGCAACCCAGCAGCAACACGGTGGCCGTGGCAAACGCGGTTGCAGAGCAGATTGCTCTGCTTCAACCCAAGCTTCCGGCGGGTGTGACGCTGCGCCCCTATTACGACCAGTCTCAGTTGGTTCGCGATTCGATTCGCAGTGTGCGCGACGCGATTCTCATCGGGTTGATCCTGGCATGCATCATCCTGTATCTCTTCCTGCGTGATTGGCGTTCCTCGCTTATCGCGGGATTGGTGATTCCGGTAACGGTCGCAAGCACAGTGCTTTTCCTCTGGGTCATCGGTGAAAGCTTCAATTTGATGACGCTCGGTGGGCTCGCTGCCGCGATCGGACTGGTCATCGATGACGCGATCGTCGTCGTCGAGAACATCATCATGCATCGTGACGCAGGTGAAGACCGGATCGAGGCCATACGCAAAGCGCTGAAAGAGATCTCTCGGCCGCTAATTGGCTCAACGATCACGCCAGTAGTGGTCTTCCTTCCGCTGATCGCGGTTACTGGAGTGACGGGGAGCTTCTTCCGCGCTTTGGCGATCACCATGACGGTGTCGTTGCTCACCTCACTACTTCTAGCGGTAACGTGGACCCCAGGCCTGGCCCTCGTTTTGCTTAAGCGCCAGGGGACAAACAGCGAGTCGCCTGAATTGCCCCTCAAGCATTCAGAACCGGGTAGAGTTCTTTCGAACGTTATGCGCTGGCATCGATCCGCGCTGGAGCGGTCATTAGCACGGCCGGTGTTGCTTGGCGGAAGCTGTTTGTTATTGGTAGCCGGGACCTTCGTTGCCTACCAGTTCCTGGGTACCGACCTGCTACCATCCATGGACGAAGGCGGTTTTATCCTCGACTACATCATGCCTGCGGGTAGTTCTCTTACAGAGACAAACCGCGTGCTCAACCATGTCGAAGAGATTCTTCACAATATCCCGGAAGTAGAAAGCACAAGCCGCCGCACCGGATTGCAGATGGGGCTCGCTGCCGTAACCGAAGCGAACACCGGCGACATGACTGTCAAGCTCAAGAGCAAGCGAAGTCGCGATATCGACGACATCATGGGCGACGTTCGGAGTGAGATCAAGAAGACAGAGCCTGAGCTGGATATTGAGCTCACTCAGGTATTACAGGACATGATCAACGATCTCTCGAATGCGCCCGAGCCGATCCAGGTCAAGCTCTTTTCGCCCGACCCAAAGTTGTTGGATGAAGTAGCGCCGCGCGTCGCGGACGAGATCAGCAAAATCCCTGGTGTCGTCAGCGTTGAAAACGGCATAGACAATACGATCAGTGGCCCTGCGACCAACTTTCAGGTGGATCTTGTGCTCGCAGCCCGGCTGGGTTTCACGCCAATGGAGGTCGCGGAAGATGCTACTTCAATTCTCGATGGAGTGACGGTCAATGATCCGGTGATCGCAAATGGCCGGCCTTATACCGTGCGAGTTCGTCTCGGCGAAGAGACTCGGCGCTCTCTCTCGACAATCGAGGAGACGGTCTTCAACAGCGCATCAGGCCGAACCGCGGCACTTGGATCACTAGCAACGCTGACGCAACTCCCTCCGCAAGAGGAGATTCGCCGTGAAAACCTTCAGCGCCTGGTGGTTGTGACCGGTCAACTGCAGGGCTCTGATCTGGGATCTGCGATCAAGCGGGTTCAAGGCAGAATCCAGGCCATGCATCTTCCCGCCAGCGTTCGTGTGGAGTACGGCGGAACGTATCAGGAGCAGCAGAAATCTTTCGCTGATTTATTGCGGGTGCTTCTACTCGCCCTGGCGCTGGTCTTTGGAGTGCTGTTGGCGGAGTTCCGCAACCTCGCTGCCCCGATCGCAATTCTGACTTCCTCAGTGCTCTCGATCGGTGGCGTTGTGCTCGCGCTTCTGATCACCGGAACGACCTTCAACGTTGCATCGTTTATGGGCCTCATTATGGTCATCGGTATCGTGGCGAAGAATGGAATTCTGCTGCTCGATGCCGACGAGCGCTACCGCGCCGAGGGATCGTCAGCGCGCGACGCCATGCTGCTCGCGGCACAACGCCGTCTTCGCCCCATCGTCATGACCGCGATAGCAGCCGTGACCGGGATGCTGCCGTTGGCTTTCGCCTTAGGGTCCGGATCGCAAATGTTACAGCCACTGGCGATCGCTGTAATTGGAGGCCTGGCGCTATCGATGGTGCTGAGCCTGGTGGTCACGCCTGTAATTTATTACTGGCTAACACGTGACCACGTTGTTGCCGAAGCGTAGAAAACCATATGGATGACAAAGGCCCACGAGATTCCCTGGGCCTTTGGTTTTGAATACGCAGAACTCAGTTGCGTCCGACAACCAAGATAGTGAAGCTATCCGGAATGATGGCTGGACGCGGCCTTGGGTTTGTAGGAGTAGCTGCCGGCGCCGGTCCGAACTCGGCGGTGACCAGATATACCCGGTCCGTACCGTCGTCGTAGGACATTGTTCGTGCTCCCCGCCGCGTGGCGAGGTTTTGAAGCACGTTATAGTCGTGAGCCGCGTCAACGACGGTAAGCGTACCTTCTCCGTTAGAACTGAAGGCAAGATTGTGACTCGGACTGTATCCGGCCGCATCGGGCCCATTGCCGATCTCCGGCGAGGCAAGCAGTTTTCCGGTGTGATAATCCGTGACGGCCATTTTCTTTCCATCGCAGACGGAGAAAAGGCGGTGACCGGCCCTATCGATTGCCAATCCGGAGGGCGAGTCGCAGGCGTCCAGCTTCCAGGTCGCCGTGATCGTTTTGGAAGCGGCATTCAGCCGCACTATGAGGCCTTTGTCTTCGATGTTGTCGAAGACGTTTCCCTCTCCGTCCGCCTGGGGGAACTCCGGTTTTCCAGGCAGCTTGATGGTGGCGACTACCTTCCGCGTTTCCGTATCGATGACGGTGACATCGCCGCTGCGGCCGTTGAATGCCCACACCGTCTTCGTGACAGGCTCATATGCGATGCCGTCAGGGTTGGTGCCGGCTGGTATCGTGTCTATCGTAGCCAGAGATTGGCGGTCGAAAACAACCACATCATTAGCCTGACCATCGCTAATGTAACCATAGCGACCGGTTGCGTCGAGGGCGACTCCATGAGTTCCCTTGAGGCCAGTGATCGCTCCGATCTCTTTTCCTGACTGTGTATCGACAACTTCGACACGCTGACCATGAGTCACATAGAGGCGATGGGCGGCAGAGTCGGCGAGCAGATAATCCCATCCCCCGGTGCCCCCAACCTTCCATTGGTCGATGATCTTGTAAGGCTGTTGAGCTAGCAGACTGGCTGCGCCCGTCGCGAACAAGGCTGCGGCGACGAGCAAACGGGGACGAGCAGAATTGGGTAGCATCGAATCTCCTGGTAACGCGGGCGTGGCGCCTACCGGCATTGTCGCGACTGGAGATTAAGCCACGCTGAAGGCCGTCGCTGAGGGTAACTTTACGCGCACAGTCGTGCCACTCCCTACCGTGCTCTCAATTTCAATCGTTCCGGAGGCTGCCTCGGCGATTGCCTTGCAAATGGAAAGCCCCAGGCCTGCTCCGCCCGTTTCCCGGGAACGGGAGGCATCCTCGCGATAAAACCGTTCGAAGACGTGGGGCAGGGCTTCCATGGAGATTCCGTAGCCGTGGTCCTGTACGGTCAGCAGAGCATGCCCGTCCATCGAGCCGACGTTCAGTGCAATAAGTCCGCCGTCACGGCTGTGTTGTGCGGCATTGATGATCAAGTTAGACAGCAGGACATCAAGATCATCGGCCGTCACCCGAACTAGCGCCTGAAGTTCACCATGCATCACGATCCGCGCCTTTTGCGCTTCTAAGATCGGTTGCAACCGCTGCACCACCCGCTGGGAAATCTCAACCAGATCGGTTGACGCATTGGGCGGCGACGTCAGCTCGGTCTTCCCTTCAGCGAAGCGGGCCGCGTCGAGCATTCGATTCACAAGTTGATTGACGCGCAAACTATCGCCGAGGATTGTTTCGAGGCCAGAGGTGTATTCAACCGCGTTTCGGCTGCGCATCAGCAGAAGTTGGATGGAGGAATGCACAATTGAAACAGCCGTTTTCAGCTCATGAGCTGCATCCCCGAGGAAGCGGTTTTGCTGGTCTACCGACTGTTTAAGGCCATCGACCACCTGTGACAGCGTCTCGGCCAGGGGCCGCAATTCCCTCATCTGCATGGCTGCAGCAGGTGCTCGAAAGCTTAAAGAATGAATCGAAATGGAGCTCGCTTCTGCCGATAGCTCTTGGATCGGAGACAGAGCCTTCCGAAGCAGGATAATTATGACCAAGGAAGTGAAGAGCAAGAGGAGCGCGCTCGCGCCCACGTAGAAGCTCGCCGCCTCTCTGACTTCATGCCAAACATGCCGGGTGGGAACCGAGTAAATGATCGTAACCGGGCGCTGAATCCCCGCTCCATCGGTCTCAGGCCTATCGATAATTCGCATTCCTTTCCGCTCCAGAGTGCGGTAGGTTCGACCGTTCGCCTTCCGCGACGTGATTCCATCGCCTTGAAGAGCAAGGAGCGCTGACGGTGCTCCCGGCGTGGCTCCAATGAGCCGGCCATCGCCCGTGTAGACGGCGTATACGTCTTCGCGTGGAACAACCAACTCGGCCGGGTCGATCGTCACATTGTCCTCGGGGTCCTCGGCGTCTTGAATCGAACCCAGCAAAGAGTCGGAGCGCCCCCGGATCGTAACGTCGAGCGCGCGCATGCGTATCTCCCATTCGTGAAAAAGAGCTGCTCCCGCGAAGCCCGCAGCACAGAGCAGCTCAACCGATAGAATGCCCGCGATCACCTGGCGCCGAAGCGAACGCGTTCTCACGGATTCACCTCCGGCAAAGGTGCTGACGTGGTCACTGCCAGACGATATCCACGCCCGCGAAAGCTCTCGAGGTTCGTTCCCACTCCTGCCGCGCGCAGCTTCCTTCGCAGATTTGAGGCATGGGCCTCGATGACATTGGAATGCCGCTCCCATGTAAAGTCGTAGAGATGTTCGAGCAACTCGCGTTTAGAAACGATTATGCGGGGCCGATGCATCAGGTACTCAAGAATGCGATATTCCGTCGGAGAAAGATCGATCTCGCCACCCTCTCCGTACGCCGTCCTTGCGGCAGTGTTGAGTCCCAATTCGCCAAAGGTGATAACTGATTGCGTTACCCCCTTACTGCGCCGGATGAGCGCGCGGGAACGCGCTATGAGCTCGCCGAGGTCGAATGGCTTTCTAAGGTAATCATCCGCGCCCAAATTCAGAAGATTGACGGTCACCGAAGCGTCGCTCTTGGCCGTAAGAACGAGGATAGGCGTTTGATCGCTTCTCGCCCGGAGGCGCCTGACGACCTCGGCTCCATCGAGACGAGGGATCATTAAATCGAGCAGCACCAGATCGTACTCATTGGCCGCACAAAAGAGCAGGGCGTCTTCTCCGTCGTGGCAAACATCGACCGCAAAGCCAGGTCCTTCACGCATCGCCTGGGCGATGTTCTCGGCAAGACGGGGCTCGTCTTCTACGACTAGAACACGCATTTCGATCTCCGGCTCTGGACTACACTTCCAGCAGCATAAAGCTAACCGATCACTTAACGACTCGGCGATCATCATTGTCGATCCCACCTTCGGGCATAAACTCTCGTACCGCCGTTTTTAGAACGTATCCCAGCCCTCGAATATTCTTCAGCTCCGCATGTACCCCGGCGCTGCGCAGATTCTTCCGGAGCTGCGAAACAACGGCTTCGATGACATTGGATCGGCGGTCCCTCCACCCGAGCTCATAAAGATGAGCGATCAACTCACGTTTGGGGACCACCATGTGCGGGCGGTGCATCAGGTATTCGAGAATGCGATATTGGGCACGGGAGAGTTGGATCTCTTCACCATCGACGTAGACGGCCATCATAGCGGTGTTGAGACTAAGTGCGTCCAGCGTCAACACCGATTGGGTGATCCCCTTGCTTCGACGAATCAGCGCGCGCGCACGGGCGACGAGTTCGCCCAGATCAAATGGCTTCCGCACGCAGTCGTCGGCCCCCAGATCCAGAACATCCACGGCTTCTGTCGGTTCATTTATGTCAGCGATGACAAGGATTGGTGCGTGATAGCCTTTCGCGCGAAGCCCTTTGATGACGTACGCCCCGCCGAACTGAGGGATAATTAGATCGATCAGCACCAGGTCGTAATTGTATTTTGTACAAAGAAGCAATGCATCGTCTCCATCGTACGAAACGTCGACGGCGAAACCGGTTTCGTCACGTACCGTACGCACGATCCTCTGTGCGATGTTGAAGTCGGACTCTACAACGAGTACGCGCATTGCACTGTTCCGTCCTGATCGAATCTGTCGATGCAAGCTTTGCATCGGAATGCCTTAAGGCTGTCTCGCCATTGGAAGGAGTCTCGTAATGACTTGGATCGGGTGGTCCTTGCTGTCCGCGTTATTCGCTGCGGGAACTGCACTGCTTGCCAAGAAAGGTGTTGCCGGAGTGGACCCGAATCTGGCGACCGCAATCCGGACCACGGTGGTTGTATTGTTCGCCTGGGCGATAGCCCTCGGCTTCGGAGCTCATCATGAGATAAACCAAATTGGTCGCAAGAGCTGGGTTTACCTTGCATTTTCGGGATTCGCGACCGGGCTCTCCTGGATCTGCTATTTTCGAGCTCTTTCATTGGGACCTGCGTCCAAAGTCGCTCCAATCGATAAGCTCAGTGTCGTTTTCGTCATCGTGCTCGCGTGGCCGGTTCTCGGAGAATCAATGACCACTACGAAGGCAATCGGGGGATCACTGATCGCTATCGGAGCCGTCGTCCTGAGCATTTTCTGATCGATCCTCGTTGACTCGACATTCCGCGAGTTCTCGTAAATGCCAATCCTTTCAGTCGAAGCTTAAGACAAGCTGAAGGTTCGGCCCCCAGAAATGAAGTACCTCTTGTCAAGACCACGAGCACGAAGCGAGTCCCGCAAACCGATCCACGCTCGCTGGGACCCTCACCTTAATCTTGGCTTAAGCTACGTTTGGAAAAATCCGGCGACAGATTGTTCCTTTTTTGTGTCCAGGGACGCTGTAATATGCCGAGGAGAGATATGGCTAGTGATCCCGCTGGACTGGGCATTTCGAAGTTGGCTTCGAGTCACGAGTTGCGCTGCATTACTCTGCTGGCGATCACGCTTCTGCTCTCATTCGTCGCGTCCGCCCAGACACCTGCAGTGAAAGATTGCGATATCAATGCCCTGCAGATTTGCGCACTCCATGTTCTTCAGGATGAAGCTCACATCGTAACCAGCCCGCTTCGCATTCAGCCCGAAGACCTTCTTTGGATCGCCCCGTTCGCCGCCGGCACCGGCTACACTCTTACCCAGGATGCTTCAATCATGCAGGATTTGGGGCAAAACCCAAATCGCGAGAAGCATTTCAATACCGCCTCAAACATTCTTGGTATATATGCTCCCGTGGCCTACTCTGCCGTCGGTTTTGTTGCGGGGTCGATCAACCATGATGAGCATCTTCGCGAAACCGCAACGCTGGTGACGGAGGCTGGTGTCGACGCTCTCATTCTGAATACAGGACTGCAGTACGCCCTCGATCGGCAAGATCCGAAGCAGGGCAGCCAGACCGGAAAATTCTGGCCGCATGGAACCAAAACCTGGTCCGACGGCACGTCGATGCCTTCTGAACACTGCATTAACGTGTGGTCTTTTGCGCGCGTTGTCGCCAGCGAGTATCCAGGTTGGCGGACCCAGCTTATCGTCTATTCGATGGCGACGACGGTCTCTTTTTCGAGAGTGCTCGCTCGACAGCACTTCCCCTCAGATGTGATCGTGGGCAGCACCTTTGGCTATCTGATAGGTGGCGTCGTCATTCACAAACGGGCGGCCGGCATGGGGGGTTTTTCACTCTCCTCCATTCAGACTGCCAATGGCAAGGGAATTCAGCTCTCATACGACTTTACTCATTGAATCGCGCACAGCGGCGTCCGTCACATAGTTGGGCCCTTCCGGCGAGCAACTGACCGTGGGGCGGATTGCCATGAACACAAGAGGCCGCATCCCAAACGGGGATGCAGCCCTTCATGGTTTTGGAACCACACCTACTGCACCGTCACGGTAAAGGTCGTGGTCGCTGTGGTTGTCGCCGTGACCGTATCGGTTCCGACAACTGAGAAGGTATAGACCCCAGGGCTTGTGCCGGGCACTGCGGGTTTATTGGGGCTGATGACGGTTGCTCCGCCACACCCGATGCCGGCTAGAGCGCTGACGACAAAGAGCAGACCCAGCATCGACCGCCAGCCGCGCCGTCTCGCCGGTATCCCAAACAACAGGATGCAAGCCAGCGCCGCCCCGTCCGCTGCCGCAGACCAGCCATTGGTCCAGCGGTTGGTCTTCGGATAAGCTAGCGCGCTGTTACCAGCGGGGGCTGTCGTAGCGATGGTGGCAGTAAGCGTGACCGGCGCCGAACCGCTGATTGTCTCTGTGTTGGGGGAGACGGTGCAGGTGGGATTATCTACGCCGTTCACCCCACTCGGAAAGGTCGCAAGTACACATCCCAGACCAATGGTTCCGGTGTAGCCGTTTGGCGTGATCGTGATCGTCGACGTTCCCGACTGGCCTGGGCTACTCACGGTCGCCGCCGTGGAAGTCAGGACAAATCCCGCGACTGTGACGGGCAATGTGCTCATGGCCGTGATCTTGCCGGTTGCCGCATCGGCGCCGGTGAGCGTCACGGTATATTGTCCGTCCGTCGTCGTGGAAGTCGTGGCCACAGTCAACGTGGAAGTAACGGCTGCTGTGCCGAGCGTCACGGAGGCCGGGTTATAAGCGCATGTGGGCACCGAGGCGGCGCCCGTGGGGCCCGTGACCGCGCAGGTGAGGTTAACTGCCCCGGTGAAACCGGCGCTGGGGGTGATCGTCACCGTACTGGTGCCCGAAGACCCGGCCTGGAGCGTCGCGATGCTCGTCCCAGAAATCACGAAGCCGGGGTTCGACGACACCGTAACGGTTCCAGAAGATGCAGAATAGTTGCCGTCGCCGCTATATGCCGCGGTGATCGTGTTCGCACCTGCCGCCAGCGAACTCGCGGGGACCGTGATGGCGATGGTGGCCAGCGATGCACCTGTGTTGGCCTCTTGTATTGGCTGGACTGTGCCGGTGCCAATCGTGTTGCCGTTGGCGGTGAGCGTCACCATCCCGGAGGGCGCGATCGCAGTGCTTAGCGGGTTGGGTGTAATTAGAGAAGTGACCATAAATGTGCCCCCAGCCACCGTTGCAACGCTCGATGAAACGGTGTTGGACGTGGCGGCTTTGGCGATGGTGAACGCAATCGGGCCGCCGGTGCTGGCGTTGAGACTGTTGTCCCCACTGTAGCTGGCGCTTACGGAATGCGCGGCGGTAGACCAGTAATATACCGGCAGCTCAGCGTAACCGAAGCTGTTAATCGCGATCGCTCCGGCCGCCGCTCCCGAGCTGCTGCCGGGCAACGGGCCAGCGGTGTCGGCAAACGTGACCGTCCCGGTCGCCGCGGCCGGATTGGTGGAGTTTTCCTGCGAGACTCCGACGGGCTGGGCGTCGAGGCTGAACGCACTTCCGTAGGGATAGCTGCCGGTTATCGGCACCGGGCTGCCCGAGCCGTTTTCGCCGAAGAAGTTCAGAACGCTGTCCTCTTTCGCCACCGTGATCTGAATCGCCGGCGTGGATTGGCTCTGAGCAAAGGTGATGTCGCCGCCGTAGTTCGCCGAGACCGCGTAGCTACCTCCGGGAAGATTGGTGAAGCTCTGCGGCCCGGTGGTGCCACCGGCGAGCGTGATCGTATCCAGCCAATTGGAGTTATAGGTGTTGGCCTGCTGGTTGGCGTTGCTCACGATGGCCACGTCCCCGGTCGGCGTTCCTTCGGCGCCCGCGACTGTGGCGCTCAGCGTCACCGCCTGGCCATGAGTGATGCTGACCGGAGCGGTTCCCCCATTGATGGTGAAGCTCGTTGTCGTCGAAGTGAAGGCCGCCTTGGTCCAGTCGGCGACGAGTTGGGTAACATCCACGCTGCCCAGGCCCGAAGCCTGATCGTAACCGATGCCGGCGTTGTAGCCCGTCTCGAATAGATTGCTTCCGCAATTTGGCGAGCCGGAAGCGCAATAAACCGAAATGTTCCCGGTGCTGATGTCATGGAAGGCAGTGCTGTAAAGGTTGGCCTGGTTCGCGAGATTGTAAAGCACGTAATTTGCCTGCCCTAAACGCGCTCCACCCTGGCTCTGGCCGACAAGCGCAAGTATGCCGGCGAAAGCTGGCGCTGCGCTTGAGGTTCCTCCAGCTCCATAGAACGAAAAGTCGGGATCATTGATTCCGTTGGCGCAGGAATACACCGTCCCCTCAAAGGTTTCCCCTTCGCACACCAGCCAGAATGCAGGCTCGGTGTAATTAAACGACGCGAAAGCCGCAAACAGCGCAAGATCGGGCAGATCGCGGACGCCATCGTCGGGGATATTCAGATTGCCGCCGGTCTGCCATGAAGGCTTGGGGTAACCGGTTAACGTGCCCGTAACAGGAAGGCATCCGGTCAGATTTCCGTTCGCGTCGTATTGCGGAAGGATGCAACTGCTGGCGCCTCCACTCGCGGTAAATATGTTGGTATTGCCATTGGAATCCATGAACGGGACGTTTGCGCTCAAGAGGCCGTTCACCGACGTCGAGCCGTTTCCGGGCAACTCCGGGATGTACCCGAGTGCCGAGGTGAGATTCGCGGTGTTGGTCGGTGAAACATAGGTCGTGAAGTTGGCTGCCGTGAAGTCAAAATCGGTCCCTCCCACCGCGATGTTGAAAGGCGTAGAGGCGATCCCATTCACCTGGAGTCCATCCTGCGCATACTCTGCAGTATTGAAATCGTCACAACCGGCCGATCCGTTGTCGCCAGATGCGACCGTGACTGTAATGCCCTGCGAAGCGGCCTGTTCCCAGAGATCGTTGATGAGCTGATTTCCGGAGGTACCCTGGAAGGCTTCGCATCCCAAAAAGCTCACGTTCAGAATGCTGACTGCGTTGTCATCGAGCGCTCGGTTAATCGCGAGAAAGAGACCCGAATCCAGATTGGTGTTCGCCGCCGTGTATAAGGTCTCTGTAGCGCCGGGCGCGAGGGCGCCGGAAACCTGAAGGTCGAGCAGCGCTTCAAACGCGTCCCCATTAATGCCGGGATCATTGCCGTCGACGACGACCGTCGGCGTCGACGGTGGGAGCCCAAAAAGGCTACGGTAATCATCGACGTCCGAAGTGGCGATATTCGAGTCGCCCGCGATGCCAATGCTTATGTTGGCTCCCGTATAGGACGTTGATCCGCCAAATTTCGTATTCCAGGCGTTGGGAGAGTCATAAATGGTGGCTGCATCCCCAGGACCAACGAAGAGATAGTAGGGGTCGCTCGCGGTTCCCGATCCGTATGTATATTGCGGCATAAGGCGACCGGTCGCTTTGTCATACTTTCCGGGCACCGATTTTGTTTGCGGCGGCTTGGGAAAGAAGCTGTTGAGGCTCAGGCCAGCGACCACCGGCGTCAGCGCGGTGGGGATCTGAGGATCGGAGACGTTAGCCAGATGCTGTTTGCCATTGACGGCGAAGCTATGAATCTGTGTGTGGAAGGCGGCCTGGAGTTGGCCGATGGAGCCGGAAAACTCTACGATCGTATGCGCCTTGTTGACCTTGTTAACCTTGAATCCCTGCGACTCGAGCCAGACACTGACCGTCTGGACGTCGGCGTCGGAAACTCCATACTGCGCGCCAAACTGTTCCGGCGTCAGCCATTTGCGATATTGAGCTGAATTCTTATCCTGTACCGATCCCAGAAATTGCCGCAGCGCAATCTCCTGCCCGGCGCTCCGTTGCAACACCAACTGCATCCTCTCCGCGGGAAGAGATGGGTTGGCCGGCCCCTGGTCATATTGAGACCTGGCCAGCGGGTGGACATTGCCTTTCAATCTCGTCAAAACTGAATCGTCAACGACTTGGGTGATCCGAGCCGGATTGCCCGCAGAAGTCTGCTGGGCAAAGGAGGAAACCTCCCCGGCAGCCGCTAGCAGAACCGCGCAAACACCAACAATAAAACCGCAAAATGCGCGGCGGACGAGCGTTTCCGGCGACCTTGGCATCGGGTGCATGGCATTCTCCGTTAGTGACTTCGTGTTTGGGGCGAGGAATTCGGGCCGCTAATATGTCCTCAAAATTCGACCCGAATGTTTGTATGGCAATCGACAGCCGCTGTCAAGTGTCTCGATCGCTCAACTTCAAATTTGCCTATTCGTTATAAGTGAGCGCGACATTTTCACTCTTCGGAGAAGCGTTCGTTGTCCTTGCGCGGAACCGCATTCTTCCCAAGGTCAAGGCTGAAAAAATAAGAATTCATTAATATGAACATCCGATTGACCGCCGTCTTTCGTAAGGTGTATAACCCGCATCGGCTGGAAATCGCAGGCAGTCCCGTCGCCCCGCCAACTGTGACCCCTTTAGGAGGAGTGCAAACGTGGAAAAGAATGAGCACGGCGTATCTCGCAGACATCCGGTTGGGCGATCCTCCCTGGCGCTGATTACCCTTGTGTTAACAGCAGGAATGGTTCTTTATTCCTCGAGTCAACTGCTCGCCTCTGACCATCGGGATTCGCCAACGGCGGACGCCAACTCACAGGGCGACATCACCGACGTCTTCGCGTTTCTTGATCCGAACACCCCGGCCAACCTTGTTTTGATCATGAATGTGAACCCCTTTTCCGTTCCCGCCGAGCTCGGGTACCACTTTTCGACGAGTTTCCTCTACCAGTTCAAGATCGCCACGGGCCCGACTGCCGTTGAGAGTCTGGTGATTCAGGCGATGTTCGAAGATGTCGCCACGACGACTTGCGCGTCCGGCCAGATGATCAGTGTTTACGGACCATCGGCGCCGCCGATCATCGGGACATCCAATATCCTGCTGAACGAAACCCCAACCGTAACCGGCTGCACCGAAACAACGCTTACTCAAGGCAGTATGCAGGTCTTCGGTGGATTGCGCGATGATCCGTTTGTCGCCGATGTCGGCCAGCTCAATCGGATACTCAATGGCTCGCAGGACCTCTTCCGGGCCTTCCCCACTTCAGCCCTCGGCGCGTTGACCGGCCGGGCGGTGCGCAGCGACAATACGAGCGGCGTCGACGGCTTCGGCGGTTTCAACGTTAGTTCGATCGCCATAGAACTTCCGGCCAGCGCCGTGGAAGGAACGGGGGCGGACTTCCTCGGTGCGACTGGCCTGGTGGGGATTTGGGCCACCACCAGCATGCCGGGGCCGTCACTGTACCAACCCTTTCCTTTGTCCTTTCCAGAACCGATCGAGACCGCACCGCGGGCTCTACCATCTTTCTTCGAGCGAGTTCCCACCGTCATCACGCCTTCGCACGAAGTCGGTTCGTCCGCAGTTACACCCGCCTTACGGCGTCCCAATTTCTCTTCGCAGACATACGTTCAGTTTCAGCGAGTTGGGCAGCAGCTCTTCAAAACGGTCTTCGTTCCGGCCGCTTCGCGAGAGGCGTTTAACTCGTCAGCTCCCGTTGACGATTCGACGAACTGGTCTGCGCTCATTCCAGGCACGCTAACCACCAAGGACAACGACGGAACCGGCAATACGATTTCGGGTCGCGCCGGACTGCTCACGGCATTAGGCCTGACCGATGCCAGCGGGGCAACTCCCGGCGCCGGGCACGGCGCTCCGCTCCTGTTACCTGCTACTTTTGGCAACACCAACCCCAACCTGCTCCAGGTCGCGTTGCTGCCGGATGTATTGCGGCTCAATCTCACCCTGCCACCTACCGGCGTTCTTCCCGGCGCCGCCGCCGTGGGAGGCAATGGCGATCCACAGCTCGGACTGGGAGCCACTGGGCTGCAGAATGGAAGGCGGCCGGCGGACACGGTCACCGATATCCTGTTGACACTGGCGCGCCAGCTTGCCGACGTAAATTTCCCAGCGAGTACCGGCGTACCCGGCAGCGGTCCTCCGCGGGCGAATGCGCTGAACTTCGCCACCGACCCTCGCGTTCTGGCCGTGTTGCAGGGAACCGACTGGATTAAAACGGACGCCCAGGTAGGGAATGTCTCCGGCAACGTTGCGCCGTACGGTGGCAACGATCAACCCTTGCTGTCGACTTTTCCATTCCTTGCCGCCGCCAACCCGCTACCCGGCGATCCCGGTACTGTGGGCTTCCCGCCCCAGCAGTAAGCTTGCTACAAACAACGCCGGGCCAGCCGCCGATGGCTGGCCCGGCGTTGTAATTCGCATCCGAGGCTGAACCTTTCCGGTCAAAGAAAATGGCGAAATCGATGACCCGAAAGATGCTCACACTGATTGCCGCCGCGATAGTATTCCTGGAATTTTCGGCTCGCGTTCAGGCACAACAACATCGGACCGACAACGAGATTCGCTTTTTCCAGTGGAAGGTCGCGCAAGACCCCGACGACCAGTTCAATTACGATCGCCTCGGCGTCGCCTACATCCAAAAAGCCCGTGAGACCGGCGACGTAACCTATTACAACCTCGCCGCCAAGGCACTCGAGAAGTCCCTCGCGTTAGAGTCCAAGGCGCCCGAAGCCGCGCCACCCTCGAAACATCTCGCCACCGTCTACTACGCCGAACACCGCTTTGCCGAGGCCCTGGCGCTGGCGCAGAAAGCCCTGGCGTTAAATCCGCGCGATGTGACACCCTACGCCCTCATCGGCGATGCTCACTGCGAAATGGGAGATTATCAGCAGGCCTGGGCCGACTATGCTCACTTGACGAGCTCGCAGAATCCACAATCTACCGCGGCGCTCGCCTTGAGTGGCACGCAGTACCTCGATCAGAGCCGCGAGTCGGTGAAGAGTCTTCTCACTGGAGATACCATGGCGGCCATCCATCACATGCAAGCCGCCGTCAAGACATCGATCGATTCGGGAATGGCCTCGGAAAGCATCGCCTGGAGCCAGTTTTCGTTAGGGGACGCCTATCTGCAGCTAGGGGATTTCGCGAGCGCGAAGGCAGCCTATAGCGACGCGGTGCAGACTTACCCTAACTACCATCGCGCCCTGGCCGGTCTGGCCAAGGTCTCCGCCGCCGAAGGTCACCTGCCCAAGTCCATCGAGCTCTACAAGCAGGCCATAGGCGTAATTCCGCTGCCGGCTTACATTGCTGCTCTCGGCGATGTCTACACGAAGGCTGGAAACTCCATAGAAGCCAAGAAAAACTATGACCTCGTCGAGTACATCGCGCGGTTGAACGCTTTCAACCAAACCGTCTACAACCGAGAATTGGCGATGTTCTATGCGGACCACGATATTCATCTGCCCGAGGCCCTCGCACTGGCGCGCAAAGAGTTCGAGGTCCGCCACGATATCTATACCTGGGATGTTTTGGCCTGGACGCTCTACAAGAATGCCCAGCCACAGGAAGCCGCCGCAGCGATTAAGGAAGCTCTGCACCTTGACACGAGAGATCCGCTGCTTCTGTTTCACGCCGGCATGATCTACGATCGCTTAGGCGAGAAGGCAAAAGCGCAGGATTACCTCCGTCGCTCGATTGACCTCAATCCTCAGTTCCACCTCTTCTATGCGGAGCTCGCCAAAACCACGTTGCAAAGCCTCTCGAAGTCTTCGCTTGCCTCGGCGGGGCAAAGGACCGCGGATGCGCAACCGTAATCTCGCGCAGTCAAGTGATATACGGGGATGGTTAGTAGCGCTTCTGATGGTAGCGGCGTTCGCGAATCCTCAAGCGAGCTATGCCCATCCCATGGGTAATTTCAGCGTCAGCCACTACACCGGAATCCGCGTCGAGCCAACCTATATCGAGGTCCGCTACATCATCGATATGGCGGAGATCCCCACTTACCAGGAGATGCAGGATACGGGGATCGTTGCGAAGGAGGGTTCCCCAGGCCTGGACGCGTATCTTGCCAGGAAGGCTGAGCTTCTCGCGCATGGGCTCGCTCTGGAAGTAAACGGACAACTCCTGCCGTTGCGGCCTGTTTCGCAAAGCGTGATCTTCCCACCCGGCGCGGGCGGTTTGCCAACGATGAAACTTGGCTTCGTCTACCGCGCCCCCCTCGGCAATCTGGCATCGGGCTCGAACTATACCGTCCATTACCGGGACGACAATTTTCCCGGACGCGCGGGCTGGAAAGAGATTGTGGTACCGAATGATCCTGGATTCACTTTGACCGTGAACCCCGCCCTCCAAACAGACCGCAGCAGCGAGCTCTCGAACTACCCAACCGACCTCTTGAACAGTCCGCCGCAGGCCCTCGAAGCCAGCTTCAGTTTCTCTCCGTTAGCTGTCGCCGCGCCGTTGCCGGCAGCCCATCGAAGTGCCGCATCCTCCGAAGCCGCCGCCAAAGCCGCGGATACGTCTGCACGACAAGTACCCGCGCCCGGCCGGATGGCCCTGGGTCCGTTGCCTTCTGTCCATCCCGTTCCTTCTACAGCCAAGGCAAACGCAATCGTCGAGGCGCCGAAAGCCTCTGTCCCCCCCACACTATCCGCCAGTCCTCTCGCCTTGCGCGCCAACCAGATCGCCACTCCGCGAAGCAAGTTCACCGAGCTGATCTCTGCGCGGAACCCCGGCTTTTGGTTCCTCTTCACCGCAGCGCTGCTTGCCGCGGGGCTTGGCGCTCTGCACGCTCTTGAACCCGGTCATGGCAAGACCATTGTGGCGGCCTATCTCGTGGGCTCGAAAGGAACCGCGCGCCATGCGGTCTGGCTTGGTGTAATCGTGACCCTTGCCCATACCGCCGGAGTTTATCTTCTCGGCGCTCTCACGCTCTACGCCTCGCGGTACATCGTTCCCGAGCAGCTTTTCCCTTGGCTTGAGATTCTCTCCGGCATGATCATCGCCATTGTTGCCGGGTTTCTGCTGGTTCGGGCCTGGACCGGCGAAACCGGCGAGCATCGCCACGACGCCAGCTCCGCTCACAGCCATTGGTTCAGTTCTCTTGGCAGACCGCGCAACGTCCAACCGCTCGAAGCACACGCGCTCGCGGGCGCAAATGTATCTTCTTCCGTCGCCCTCATAGATGCATCTCTGCCGGATACACCCTCGGCAACGCCCGCGCGAGAGGTTTCGCTTACTCAGTTGTTCAGCCTCGGAATCTCCGGTGGCATCGTCCCCTGTCCGGCGGCGCTCGTCGTCCTGCTCAGCGCCTTGAGTCTGCATCGCGTCGGTTTCGGATTGTTCCTCATCCTCGCGTTCAGTCTCGGCCTCGCGGCGGTCCTCATTGCGAGCGGATTGCTGATGGTCTACGCCAGGCAGCTTCTTGCGCGTTGGAACACCGACGGCCCATTCATCAAACGTTGGCTCCCGCTCGCCTCCGCGATGTTCATGCTGATTCTCGGACTCGTCATCTCCGGACGCGCGCTCATCAAGACGACAGCCGTTACCAACCTTTCCACGCATGGCGCAGTGCCTTCCTTCGTAGGGATTGTGCTGCTGGGCCTGTTCCTGGGCATGCGCCACTCCACGGACCCAGACCATGTAATAGCCGTCTCCACCATCGCCAGCCGGGAACGCTCGGTTAGCCATGGAGCGCTCATCGGCGTGCTATGGGGAATCGGTCACACGCTCACTATCTTCCTCGTCGGCTCGGCGATTATCCTCTTCGGCCTGGTCATTCCCCCCAGAGTCGGACTTTCGATGGAGTTCTCCGTGGCGATCATGCTGATCCTGCTCGGCGTGCTCAACCTCACCGGCGCGCTTCGCTGGCTCAACGCGCGATTTTCTCCCACAGGCAACAGCGACCAATCTTCGAGGGAGCTTCCAGCCCCGGCAAACGCGCCGACCAGTTCCCTCGACAGACTCCTCAGCCGCTATGGCTCTTACCAGGTTTTTCGTCCGCTCGTCATCGGCCTTGTGCATGGCCTCGCGGGTTCAGCGGCGGTCGCACTCCTGGTGCTGTCCACCATCCGCACTCCGCTCTGGGCGATTGCTTATCTTCTGGTATTCGGCATCGGGACCATCATCGGCATGATGCTGATGACTTCAGCCATGGCTATCCCCGTGGTGTACACAGGAAAACATTTCGCCACGGCAAACCGTTATCTAACTCCGCTCTCCGGAATCGTAAGCACTGCCTTTGGCCTCGTCCTGCTCTACCAGATCGGCTTCGTCGACGGCCTCTTCCGCGCCAACGTCCACTGGACACCTCAATAGCAGAGCTTCCTTCAGGGACGGGGGCTTCATATGACCAGGCGGGGCAATCATCCTGCCCGTCTACAACGAGCACGCCTAACTCCGCGATGCAAACCTCGGCATTGCGCCTCATTCCGCATCACCAGGGTTCCAGTATCGGAGTAGTGGCAGGAAAATCACTGGGCCGTTAGCGAAGTGGACTGCCCCACCGAGTTCGTCAGTGTCACCTCTACAGACCCAACATTCGCCGCATCTCCGCTGATGGTGAATATCTGCGTATAGGTAAAGGTCGAACCATACTGGATGGAATCGGTCGAGCCAAACCAGTCGCTGAAGATCGCAGTAACCGGCACGGTGATTGTCGGCGTGTCAATCTTGGGCGCGCCCGGCGCGGCGGTGAACTCGAAGGTCGCCTGGCTCAACTCCCGGGTGTTGGAGAATCCCTGAATCGCCACGGTGAGCTGGCCCGTAGTACCGCGGGTGACGGTGGCCGTCTTTACCCCCGGAACCGCATTCGGAACATCGATAAGCACCGGTTGAAGGCCTGCCGGATTTGCGGGGACACCACCCGCAGTCAGCGCCAGCGTGACCGTGATCGTGCCCGCATCGGTCCCTGACTGCACCTGAATCGGTGGCACGGTGGTGGAGTTCGCAGGCACGACAAATGTCAGAGTCCTGCCGCCAGTCGAGAACTGCACTGCCGGGTCGTCAACCGACGGCGTGCCCGACCCGGCGAAGGTCAAGGTAAAGACTGCCGTGAGATCAACCGGATAGGGATTCGTCACGGTAAAGGTGATGGTGGGCTGCGTTCCTGGAGCCGTTGTTGTCGGGCCGCTAAACGTTACCGACGCTGGAGGAGCATTCACCGTCAGCGAAACTGTCGCTGTCGCGGTCGTATAAGTAGCGGTGTCCGTCGGCGTGAAGGTCACGCGTAGCGTCTGAATACCGGGATTCAGCACCATACCCGAAGGCGGAGTGTACACGTAAGTACCGGGAATAACGTTGCCCGCAGAGTTCGTTGCAGTCGCGTTCAGTTGCGTCGCGCTCAGCGGAGTACCGTAGGCAATGGCGGCAGGCGTCGCCCAGGTAAGAGTCGGCGCGACAGCGGAACTGCTGACCATTTGCGACAACGCAGGAGAAACCGAACCGGAGAAGAACGAGTCGCCCGCATAGGTCGCCTGAATCGAGTGGGTCCCGACGGCGAGGGCGCTAGTGCCATAGGTTGCTATGCCGGTCATCCCCAGATTGCCGCTTCCGAGGATGGTGCTTCCATCCTGGAAGACCACCGTCCCGGTCGGCACCGTAGTACCCGCAACCGCTGACGCCACCGTCGCAGTGAGAGTGATCGGGGCGCCGGCTATCGATGGATTTTGACTGCTCGCAACAATGGTCGTCGTGGCAGCGCCATTCACCGTTTGCGTGCCGGTTGCGGTCGACCCCGCGAAGTTTACATTGCCCTCCCAGACCGCCGAGAGCGCCTGCGTCCCTGCAGGCAGCGCGAATGGTTGAGAGGTCGCGCTCGCCGACCCTGTCACCAGGTTCACGCTGATCTGCGGCTGCCCGTTCTGGACAGCCGCCATATAAATGTCCGAGTAACCATCGCCGTTCGCATCAGCGACGGTAAATTGCGCGGATGTCGAAGCAACCGTCAGCGTCGTATAGCTCGCGCTAAAGGTGCCCGTGCCGCTGTTGGCAAGCACGCTGATCGTCGTACCATTGGCGACAGCCAGATCGGAAAAACCGCTGCCGGTGAAGCTGCCAACCATCGCTCCCGCAAGCGCCGCATAAGGCGTCTTCACCGCCGCTGCCAGGGAAAATGCGCCCACTGAACTCGTGTTCTGCAAGATGAAAATGCCCGGCGTCGCGCCGGTGTCCGGCACGGCGAAGTCCGGGTTGCCGCTGCCGAAGAAATTGCCGGCGAGTACCGACTGATCGATGGAACTCCCCGTAGCTCCCACCGCGACCGAGACATTGGGCGCGAATGTATCCTGGCTCGCGACGCCGAAAGTACCATCCTTATTGTTGCCAAATACATTGATGGTCGGAGCCACGTCGGCGCTGAAATTGCCCACAACGATGTCGAGATATCCATCCCCATTCACGTCGGCGCCACCGGCGAAGAATAGGACGACCCGGCTTGAAACTCCGAAGAGACCGGCGCGGCAAAGGTGCCATCACCGTGTCCGGCGAAGAATTGGATTCCCTGCGGCCCGGTGGCCGAGCCGATCGGCCCCCCCACTGCGATGTCCAGTTTGCCGTCCTTATTGAAATCCCCAAGAACCGCCGTGGTGGAATAAGCGCCGGCAAAGGTTGTGGGTGCGGCGAAGGTTCCATCGCCGTTACCCAACAGCACACCCGATCCTCCGGCGCCGCCGCCGCAGAAGAATGCAATATCGGGAAAACCGTCTCCATTGAAGTCGCCGACCAGCAACGCACCTGCGGCCGGGCCGGCGCAGGCAGCGGGCAAGGTCAGCCCCTTCGCATTGGGGTTGAAGGTGCCGTAAGGAACCGACCCAAATGCAATGGTCGCCGTTGGCGCCGTCGTCGATGGCAGCAAAACATCCGGAATTCCGTCCCGATTAAAGTCCGCAACAATCGCCGGAAAGCTCGGAGTCTGAGCACGCGCCGGGACTACGCAAGCAACGGCGACTCCCAATCCCAAACAACCCACGACTGTGCGGACCCGGGCACGCACGAGTGCGTCCGCGAGGCTTCGCGCTCTGTTGGGTCGGCCGGTCATGGAGTTCGTGATCATAAAAACAAACTTCCCGCGAAACCTAAACTGGAACGCAAAACCTCACGGCGCCGCGACGGTTGCCGTGATCTGTTGATACTGCGATGGAGTACTGAAGCCGGTCGGAGTTCCGACCGTCAGGGTCGACGTTCCGGCGCCCACCGGCTGGAAGGTGGTTGAATCGTACGAGTCGCCCGGACTAAAGACGATGGGGCTGGTGGTGATCGAGCCAACGCCGGTATTGCTGCTGGTCATGGGAACCCCGACCATTCCAAGGCCAGGATTGAGACTGAGTTGCCCGGGGTAGGTGGCTAAGGTAAGCGTCCCAGCAGTAAGCGCGAATGGATAGACCGTCAGCTGCGTAGCCGGCGAGGTGGTATAGGTCATGAAGCTGTTGTCGCCGTTGAACGCAAATCCCGATGGAGCGACTGTGACGTCACCTATAGCGTTGGTATATCCCGGGGCCGAAACGGTAATCGTCGTCGAACCCACCGACTGGCCTTGAACATAAATGGTTCCTACCGAGGTCGAGGTGACGTTGGTGAAGGTCAGCGTCGTCCCGCCGACCACCGTGCCGCTGTTCGAGATGGTCGCGATCGCCGGGCCGTTGCTGGTCACAGTCACTGTAATTGGGTTCGGCGGCGCGACGGGAAGGCCGATGCCCAGAGTAGTCTCCAGATTTGCGCCCGTGTTCGAATTGCCAACACTGATCGCCGGCGCAGTCACCGTCGCAACAAGCTGCGTATATTGCGATGGCGTACTGAAGCCGCTTGGCGTAGCGATCGACACGGTTGACATTCCGGCGGCCAGCGGCTGGAAACTGGTCGAGTTAGAGTTGTTCCCGGAGTTAAAGACGACGGGACTCGTCGTGATCGTCCCGACCGCCGGGGTGGAGTTCGCGACCGGCACGTTGATCGTCGCCAGCCCCGGATTAAGCTCGACACCGAACTCGTATACCGTGAGACTGGTGGGGTTAAGGATCGACGGGAAGACGGTCAGCCCAGTGGCAGTCGAAAAGGTAGTAGTCGTGAAGCTCTGATTGCCGTAGAAGACGAAGCCTGACGGGTCTATGGTAACGGTCGCGCTGCCGCTGGTGTAACCGGGCGCCGATGCGTTCAGCGTGGTCGATCCGACACTTTGCCCCTGGACATAGATGGTTCCAGTGCAGCCTGTCACTCCGGTAAACGTAAGCGTCGTACCGCCAGTCACGGTGTCGCTCTTCGAGATGATCGCCGCGCCGCCACTCGTCACCGTTACCGTGACTGGATTCTGCGGCGTGACCGGAAGGCAAATGTTCGTAGTGACCTCAAGATTCACTCCCGTAGTCACGCTGCCAATGTTAATCATCGGCGCCGCGGTCACTGTGGCGGTGATCTGCGTATATTGCGATGGCGTGCTGAAGCCGGCAGGCGTGCCGACCGTGAGATTGGTCATTCCAGCGGCGACTGGCTGGAAAGTGGTCGAGCCACTCGATGCGCCAGAAGCAAACACAACAGGACTGGTCGTGATTGTCCCGATCGCAGTATTGGAGCTCGTGACTGGAACGTTGACCGGCGCCAGTCCGGGATTCAAAGGCAAGTTGACCTGGTTCACCGTCAGAGAGGTGGGATTCAATGAGGCGGTGTACGCGGTCACCGTTGTGGGGGCAGATAACGTGGTGGTCGAGAAATTTGAATCGTAGTAGAGCGTGAAGCCGGATTGCAGGACCGTGATCGTCCCGCTGCCGCTGGTGTACCCCGGCGCGGAAACCGTCAGAGTCGTCGTTCCTACACTCTGCCCTTGAATGTAGACATAGCCGACCCCTGCTGAAGTCACGTTCGTGAAAGTCAGCGTGGTCCCGCCAACTGTGGTGCTGGTGTTCGCAATCGTGGCGATCGCGGGACCATTGCTCGTCACCGTGACCGTCTCTCCGGTAGGAGGCGCAACCGGAAGGCTTATGTACACATAATTCTCGAGGTCTACCCCCGTTGTCGGATTGCTGACGATGATCACCGGGGTCGTCACCGTTGCCGTCAGTTGCTGCGCGTAAGACGGCACGCTAAACGGAGCCGGCTGCATCCCGATTTTGACGATCGACGTTCCCGTCGTCGCTGGCTGGAAGGTCGTGTTCGCCGAAGTGGCTCCCGCCTGGAAGACCACCGGACTCGTGACAATCGTCCCCACTGCCGTCGTCGCGCTGGTGACCGGCACGCTGATCGGGGCGACGCCCGGGTTCAGCGGCAAGCCATAGTTCACGACCGCACCCGTCGTTGGGTCGAAGATCGTTGTATAGAGCGTGATCGTGGTTGGTGTCGAGAATGTCGTCGTCGAAAAGTCCTGAGCGGCGTAGGGGTAGAAGCTGAAGCCGCTGGGATCCACCGCGACCGTTCCGCTTCCTGTCGTGAACCCCGGAGCTGACTCGGTGATCGTCGTCGAACCCGCCCTTTGGCCTTGAACCGAGATGGTCCCCACATAGCTGGACGTGACGTTAGTGAACGTCAGCGTCGTCACACCCGTCACCGTGGCACTCTTCGAGATGGTCGCGTTGGCGGGTGCGGTGCTGGTCACCGTCACCGTCACCGGGGCCAGCGGTGCGATCGGGAGATAGAGGTTCAGGGTAGTCTCCATGCCGACTCCCGTAGTCACGTTGCCGACGGCGATTGCACTGGCGACGTTGACGGTCCCGGTGGCCTCGGTAATACCGGCGGAGTCGGCGCGTATGGTGGTGCTTCCAGCGGCCACCCCGGTGATTGCCACCGGCACGCTCGTCCCGCCCTGCAACACCGTCACGCTTGCAGGTACGGTCGCCACCGCCGGGTTGTCGGAGATCAGAGTGAAGGTGATGCCACCCGCCGGCGCCGGAGCCGAGATGTTCAGCGTCGTATTCGAGGACGTGACCAGATTGATATTCGTCGCCCCCGGATTGAAGGCCGCCGTCACCGTCACCGTTGCCGTCCGTGTCGCCGGAGCAAAGCCGGGCGCGAACGCGGTAATCGTCGACGTTCCAATGATGACTCCGGTGACCTGCGGATTGGCCGCAGGCGTCTGCTGCCCGGCAGGAACAAAGACGCTCGCGGTGACCGTAGCGACGTTCGGGGCGCTGCTGGTAAAGGTGACCGTCGTGCCGCCAGCCGGTGCGGGGCTCGGCAGGCTCATAGCCAGGCTCATCATCTGGCCTGGCGCCACTGCCGGAATCGTTCCCAGGCTCACCTGCGCAGCCGTACCCGTCACCTGCACGGTGCCGGTAAGATAATTCGCCGCGCTGGCGGTAAGGTTCGCCACCCCGGCTGCAACTCCGGTGTAAGTGAACGCACCGGTAGTCTGGCCCCCGGCTACCATCACCGTAGCCGGTGCAATGGTCGCATTCGCAGGAGCGGAACTGGCCAGCGTAACCACCACGCCTCCGAGGGGAGCTGGTTCACCCAGAGTGAAGCTCCCCGTCAGCGTCGATCCGATCCCGATCAAAGCGCTCTGCACCGTCATTGTGATCGGTGTGAGGGTGATGTTGAACGCGGCGCTGGTCGCGGGCGTCAATGTACCGCTGGTGGCAATCAGCGTGTATCCGTTCGCGATCGCGGCAATGTTCAGCCCGGGAAAAGTAGCCACTCCATTGACCGCGTTCACTGTCGTCGTGCCATTCAGCGTCGTGTCGCCTGGGTTGGCGGAGAGTGCAATCGTGACGGCGCTGGTCGAACTCGTAACCGTATTGCCGTTCACATCCTCGATGGCCACCTGCACCGCCGGAGTGATCGCGGCGCCATTGCCTGTATTCGAAGGCTGCACCAGAAAAGCCAGCTGCGTTGGCGGATTGACACTAATAACATAAGCCGCCGAGACAGCGACGCTGTTCAAGTAACCCGGGGCCACCGCGAGCGCCTGAATCGTCTGCGAAGTCGTAATGTTGAACGGCCCTTCGTAAGCGGTCGACGCGGTAGTTGGTACGGTACCGTCCTGCGTGTAGTAGATCGCCGCGCCAGGAGTCGCGTCCGTAATCGTGATGGTCGCACTGTTCACGTAGCTCCCGGCTGCGGGCGTGATCGTTGGCGTCGCTGTGGTCAGAGTACTTACGACCGAAGTCTGGGTGGTAAATGTGGCTGTCTTGTCGAGGATCAGATTGGCGGCGGGCAACGCTGTGCCGCCCGCGGTAAAGACCACGGTCTCCCGATGGCGCGCCCGCCGACGCAGCCTGCCCCGGCGCTTGCGCAAACTGCGCCGTCAGGACAGTCAGACCCGCAGTGGTAACCGGCGTGGGCGTCGCCGTGATGGTCCCCACGCTCTGACTCAGTGCGGTCACCGAAAGCGTGATCGGCGCAGCCGGCGTACTGCAATAGTTGGTGCCTCCCGCAACGCTGTTGCAGATTGTCAAGGCCGCGGTGGTGCCCGCTTGCGATGAAGAAAATGCCTGCGGGACCACCACGCTCATGGAACTCGAAGTCAGCAACTTCGGCGTCACACTGCCGAATGTCCCGAAACTCACCGTAGTAGCAGCCACGAAGTTCGAGCCATTCAACGTAATTGAGATCGGCGCTGCCTGGATGTTGGTAGCTGAATTCGTCTGCGGAATATCGGTCGGCCCCGAGTAAGACGCCCAGCGTCGGCTCGACCACCGTCACCGTCACGCTATTGGATCAGCGTTGCATCGACGGTGCCATCGCAAACGCCGCCCGCGACGACAATATATATCGAGGCTGCAACCGCATATCCATTCGCCGCCGTGAAGCTGGCCGCCGGGATCGCCTGAATCGTCGTAGCAGGTACCAGAAGTGAGACGCCGTTCTGGCCCGCAGTTGGAGTGATCGGGCCGCCAATCGCCGTTCCCGGATAAAAGCAAACCTGGTACGCGCCCTGAGCAAAGTTAGGAAGGGTACCGGTCAGCGTGATGGTAGCGCCGCTTGCTCCGGCCGCTATGGTTGCCGGAGTCGCTGACTGAATCTGATATGTCGGCGGCGCCTGCCCCCACAGCGCCGAACCCATCAGCGCGGTCAGGGCCACAGAAACTGCCGCCACCCTTCGCCGCAGCCAGCCCCCGGGCTTGCCCTTTGGCGAACGCGGTCGAGGAGCCTCGATGGTTATAGGCAGCGGCATTCGATTCTCTTCAGTTGCTCAAATGAATTGCCGGGACAAAAAACAGTTGCGGAGCAGAACCGCTCAAGTCGGCGATCCAAAGCGGCCCACCACGAAGATCATTGAGCCGAAACGATGCGCTCCCAGCGAGCGAACTCAATTGAGTAGGCTGGCAGGAACACGACACGATCGACGGCGCGGTACCGTTCTGCAGGTCAATCCGCAGGATGTTTTTGTTGCCGCCGTTGGCGACCACCGCCCAGCGACCGTCCCGAGAGCTGGCGACGGCTACCGGCAGATTGACACCCTGCGCGCTAAGCGGCTCAACCGTTAATCCGGTAGATAGATTCTCCAGCAGTGAGATCGCGTTCTTTCCGCGGTCGGCGATGAGCGCATTCTCTACGCCGGGCAGGAATGTCATTCCACCAGGCTGTGAAACTGTAGTTAGAGGAAGCAACGCCCCGTTCGGAGACAGGATGTCAATGGCAACTGGAGCAGCCTGGGTTTCCACCACCACCGTTCCTGCGTCGCTTACGATGGCCGCGAGCAGTTTGGTTCCAGCAGGCAAAGCTAGCGTCGTCGTTTGCGTTTGCGAGGTGAGAGCGGAGATCAGCGTCATACTTGTTCCGCCACTCGCATAAACGATAGCGTCGGCTCCGAACGGAGAAAAGACTATTTGCGACGGAGCAGGAAGCCCGCTCGCAATCGGCGTCACTTTGGAGGAAGGCAAACTCAGCGAAAAGAGATTGCCTTTCTGGTCTTCAACCAGGCCGAGGCCGCTGGCGATAGAAGCGGTTCCCGACACATAGGCGCCGCTGGCCACAATTGACTGGCCGACCTGCGCCGAGCCGCTCACCCCCAGCAACGGCCTTAGAGTTCCGTCGTTCGACGACCAGACATATCCAAGAATCGCCCCTCCGGGCACTCCGGGTGCGGCCTTGCTGTTGGCCGACGGTAACATCGAAGAACTGGTGCCGCATCCTGATGTCAATAAGGCGGCGCAAGTCGCGAGTGCGCAAAACAGCGGGGCTGGCGACGGGTTCCGTTGACCGTTCCTCAAAGGTATCTCCACTGCCATGATGATTCATCGTCCAGGCTGTCAGCCTATCCGGCACTGGGTAACATTATGGTAAGTAACATTCTGGTAACGGGTAGCTTGGAGAACGTAGCTTGGGCCATCTCGGTTTTCTTATTCCAACCGGCCAACATTGCTAAGACTTTGCTGCTCAGGAACGTCCACAAAGATACGGCCCCACTCCACGAGAGTCAATGCCTAAAACGCGGGTGGCGAGCGACCGCGTAATACCGGAAAGCGTCTACTATCTACCTCGGCAACATGCGCCGACCGCGAGATTCCCAATGCATAGTTCCTCGCCCGCAAATTAACTGGCAACAAACTCTGCTTACTAAAGGAAGGCGACCGCTCTGGGTGGCCCGTTTCACGACATTGAGACGAGACCCGAGTCTGCCTTTCCTGATTAGCTACCCAAGGTCGAGCCAGCGTAGTTGTCGGCAAGCGGATCTGACGAAATTTTCATAATACGGAACAAGATGTCAGGAGCCATGCAAACTTCTGGGACGGCGCAGAATGGCGGGAGATAAAGTAAGCGTGCTAGAAGCTGGATTGGGATTTTACCTTCTCTCGCGACGCAGAGAGACTATCAGATCGATTCAGCTGTACCTAGGGGTATCGAAGTCGTTAATTTGTGATACGATTCCGCGACTATCGACACTACCCTAAAGTGCATTGGAACCGGGAGGTACAAAATGTCTGGCCTTAGGCAATTGCTCGGAATTGCGTCGACGGCATTATTGACGTTGGCGCTGGCCGGCTGCGGAAGTGCGATCAATGCTCCGTCCTCTTCTGGGTCCGGCACAATCCAGCCCCAATCCAAGCCAGCGACAGGACCGGTTCTCGGCTACATATGGGACGCGCCCAGCCTCAGCTTGCGCCCCGTTCAGGGATTGCCCGGCGCGTCGATCGTCGGCACTGCAACTATCTCCGCCGCGGGCCGGAGCGCGGCTTTCATAGCCACCGCCTCGTCCGGCGTCTCGGGCATGGCGTTGTTTCTGGATGCAAATGGCGGGGTCTTCCAGGCCCCATTATCCGGTGGCGCACTGACCCAACTCGGCAATATCCCGGGCGCCAACTCTCTCACCTTGAGCAACACTGGCGCCTACGCGCTCATCACTGGAAAAAATGCCTCGGGCGTCAATATCGCCACGGTCATCTCAGGACTGCCCCAATCCCCAACCATCCGTACCCTCGATGTTTCCAGTCTTCCCGCAATAGCAGGCGGTGCGGCCAGCGACACCGGCGCCGTTGCAATAGCCGCAAGCTCCGGCCAGAGCGGTGCATCGGTAGTGGCATTCATTGGACAAGCCGCGGGAGTGCAGATCGCCACGCCCCAGTCTTTTGGCGGGATGCAATTCGTCCCCGGCAGCGATGAGTTGGTCGTCGCCGACGGCGGCACCGGTGCGCTCACCGCCATCTCCCATGTCAACACAGCGCCTGCATCGACGATATTGTCTCCGGCTGGCGCAATCGCCTCGCCGGTGGCGTTGGATATTACCCCTAACGGCCGCTGGGTGGTGGCCGCCAACCATGCTGGAGTGGTTCTGCGCATCGACCTGACCGGCGCAGTCGCGGCAACCACATCACATTGCTCCTGTGCGCCGAACCAGGTGCTCGCCATGCGCGGCTCAACCACCAGCACAACCGTGCGCCTGGTGACCGCCGGCGGCGGTCCGCTCTGGATTCTAGACGCGGCCGGCGCTACCCCGCGAGTTCTATTTGTCCCGGCGCCATTAGTGCCAACCACAACCAGCGCGGCGCTGCGGCCAGCGTTGTAGAGAGAAATAAATGATGACTGTTCGTCACAGCAAAACCGTTCCGGCATTAAGTGCGTTCCGGAGAAGCCAACGGATTCAAAGTGAGGTTGAATGAGCAGGACCGGAACCGAAACCAAACTTACGGAATTAGCCCGCTCGAAGCGCCGAACAGCACTGCAGGGATGGCGCTTCCTTTTGGCTCTTATCGGCACATTCCTATGCGGCGTACCAGCTCTGACCGCCCAGGTCGCGAAGCCTGCGGTGGTTCCGAACTTCGGCAATCTGCCGCTCAGCTTCACGGCCAACCAAGGCCAGGCAGACAAGAGCGTGAACTTCCTCGCCAGGGGCCAGGGATACGGCCTCTACCTGACACCCAACCAGGCAGTGCTGGCCCTTCGTAAGCCGGCGTCCCGTGCAAGTAGGGCGAATATGCAGGAGATCGCCCATTTGCGGATGCTCCGGCCTTTTCTGCGCCCCGCGCAACGCCGGAGATTGGCAAAGCTCGAGGCGAGTTTGCCCGGAACAGAGACACTGCGAATGGAGCTGAGGGGAGCAAACGCTCAAGCGCCAGTGAGCGGCTCCGGCGAACTGCCGGGCACCGCGAATTATTTTATCGGCAACGATCCGACCCGCTGGCACACCCGCGTGCCTACATTCGCGAAGGTTCATTACACGGGTATTTACCCGGGTATCGACCTGATCTACTACGGCAACCAGCGCAAGCTCGAGTACGATTTCGTAGTTGCGCCGCATGCCAATCCCAAACAAATCGAACTTCAATTTTCAGGTGCACAGCAACTGAAGCTCGATGACAACGGCAATCTGCTTGTTGTTGGCGAAAGCGGCGAAGTTGCCTTCGAGAAGCCGGTCGTCTATCAGGACGAGAAGGGGCAACGCGTCCCGGTAAGAGGCCAATATGCCCTGCTCGCAAACCACACAGTCGGCTTCAAACTCGGGAAATTTGATCGCAACAAAGCGCTTGTCATCGACCCGACCTTAAGCTACGCAACCTATTTAGGTGGAAGTACGTTCGATGCCGGAACCGCGATCACGGTAGACGCCAGCGGCATCTACGTCATCGGGGTCACCGCAGACACAGATTTCCCGGTCACCTCAGGCTCCATCCAAACGATGAATACCTCGGGCAACGAAATTGCATTCGTCGCCAAGCTCAATCTTGCCGGATCTGCGCTTATCTATTCGACCTATCTTGGCGGAGCCGCCGACACCGAGCATTCCTCAGGCAGCGATGCCTACGGAATCGCCGTGGATGGAAATGAAGGCGCCTATATATGTGGCGAAACTTTCTCCGACGATTTTCCCGTGACAATGGGTGCATTCCAAACAGCGAACCATGCATTTTCCAACAATGCCCAAAACGCGTTTGTATCGAAGCTCAACCCCGACGGCACTGCACTGGTCTATTCCACCTACCTGGGCGGCAGCGGCTTAGCCATTGACAGTGGTAACGCTGAGTTTTTCGATGGCGACTCTCCGTTGCGAATGACCGTGGATCCCACAGGGAGCGCCTACATTATCGGGACGGCTTATTCGACTAACTTCCCTACCACTGCCGGCGCATATCAACTCACGAACAAGGCCGCTGCTAACTTCGCCGCTAACGCCTTCGTGACTAAATTCAATCCCACTGGCTCCCTTGTCTATTCCACTTATCTTGGCGGGAGCGGGATCAGTCCCACCGCCGCGGGCGATGTTGACGGTGAGGGTGCGGGCGAGGCAGGTTATGGTATCGCCGTCGCCACAGGCGCCGCTGCTGGAGAGGCTTACGTAACTGGATACACCTTTTCACCGGATTTTCCGGCCACCGGCTATCAGACAGTCAACCATGGCACCGCAAATGTTGCCGCGAATGCATTCGTCAGCGTGCTCAACGCTGCTGGTACCGGCCTAGTTGGTTCTACTTATCTGGGTGGCACAGGCAGAACGATTGGCAACGGAAACTCCGACCTGGACGCGTCGCAAAATGGCGATGACGGCATCGGAGTGACGCTGGATACTTCCAACGATGCCTATGTCGTTGGAGTTACCGTATCGACGGACTTTCCAACCACCGCAAGCGCATACCAGGCAACGAATAAGGGCGCCGCTAATTTTTCATCGAACGCCTTCGTCAGCGAGCTCGATCCGACGCTTACAACGTTGATCTATTCAACCTACGTTGGCGGCAGCGGGATTCCAGGGTCAGATACCGACATCACCGGCGAGGGGGATTTCGGGACAGGGATTGCAGTCGATACCGCGGGCGACGCTTACATCACTGGCGCAACCGTATCGACCGATTTCCCGGTAACCAGCAATGCCTTTCAATCGGGGCCCCGAAGCACTCAAGCTGTCGATTCAGGTTTTTTCACCGAGCTCAACCCCGGCGGAAGCGGGTTGCAATACTCCACCTATCTTGGCGGAAGCGGGGCCAGCTCCTATGGCGGAACCGAAGACGTCTTTTTTGAAGGAGACTTCTTCTATGACGTCACCCTCGACACAACAGGAAATGCTTATTTGACGGGATATGCCTATTCGTATGACTTTCCCGTCACCACAAATGCATTGCAAAGAGTAAACAATGCAGGAGGGACACCGGGTGGCAATGCCTTCATTGCGAAGTTCGGCGCGACCGCCGGGGCCACCTACCTTCCCACCACAACAACGCTGTCATCGACAACATCGGGAACCAGCACTACCTTTACAGCCGTCGTGAAACCGGCTACCGGAACTGGAGTCCCGACGGGGACGGCTACCTTCTACGTGAATACAGTAAAGGCGACCGCGGTGACGCTCGACCCGACCGGGACCGCGACCTACACCACCGACCAACTCACGGACTCCCTTAACGATGTGATCGCCGCATACTCCGGGGACGCAACCTACGGCGCAAGCGGATCCAGTCTCGGCCAGACCCCCAACACGCCCGGCAGCACTGCCACGCAGCTGATCTTCAACGTCCCCCCCGCAGCTGCCATCGCGCCGGGCGGCAACGGCGGCGAAGTGGTCGTCGAAGTGGTAGATGCATTGGGTACGGTAGTCGACTCTCCCTCAGTCCCCGTTACGGTTACTGTAAGCGGACCAACCGGCTACGCTCCGCAAAGCCTTTCTACCAACAGTGAGGACGGCAGCCGCCCCCATTAGCTTCGCCAATACACCACTAACCATCGCCGGGACTTACTCTTACATAGCTACCAGCCCAGGCCTGATCTCCGCGGTCGCCTTCGAGAGTGTCGCACCGTTCATCACCGCTATCTCGCCCACTGCTGAAACCGCGGGGGGGCCGGCTTTCAACATGACCCTGACCGGGAACTTCACTAGTTTCCTGAATAACCAGGATTATTACGTTTGCTTCAAGAGCCCATCGGCCGGAAGCTATTCCACAATACTTACCGGCTCCACCACTGTGGTCGCCGCGACGGTCCCAGCCCAGTACATTGCGCAGGCCGGTGTTGCCCAGGTATTCATCGGCGACATCTATTGTGGCGTACAAAACAGCAACTCGGTCGTCATCCAGGTCGCCAACCCCGAGGCCACGACCGCGACCGCGTTGGCCATCACACCCGCGACGGTAGCATATGGCAAGCCAGTGACGCTGACCGCGACCGTGAAACAAGCCACGGCCTCGCTGCCGATCCCGGTTACGCTTGGCCGGGTGGTCTTCTGCAATTTCGAAGCCTCCCTCTGCAGCGCCCAATTTAATATCGGTTCGGCCCAGTTGAACGCGGCTGGAGTGGCCACTCTTCCGATCTATCCCGGAGTCGTCGGCGTGCACTCCTACCAGGCGCTCTTTCTCGGAACGTTACCGCCGCGCCGGGCGCCATTTCCCCAACCCAGTCAGTGACCGTGACCGGCACATTTCCCAGCATCACGACACTCACCGCGACTGGCAATCCGGGGAGCTATACGCTGACCGGCTCGGTTGCCGGGCAAGGCGTGACAACGCCCGCACCTGGCGGGTCAGTCTCTATCGTCGACCAGACTAATAACAACGCGGTCGTTGGCACCGCTACTCTCGGCACAGGAACTCCTGCACAGACGTTGGTAACGGCGACTGGATCTCCGCTCACCACTGGGACCGCGCCTTATGCCGTAGCTACCGGAGATTTCAACGGTGACGGTTTCACCGATTTTGCAGTTGAAAACTACAACAGTGGCACGGTAAGCGTATTCCTTGGTAACGGGGACGGCACCTTCAAGCCGCCGGCCACCATTACGATCGGAACCCAGCCGGAGGGCATCGTTGCTGCCGATGTAAATGGCGATGGGAAGCTCGACCTGGTGGTGACCAACACCGGCAACAACACGGTCGGCGTTATGCTCGGCGCTGGCGACGGGACATTCCAGCAGCAGGTCACCTACGCAACCGACGGCGAACCCGCCGGCATCGTCGTGACCGACTTCAACAATGACGGAAAGCTCGATATCGCTACCTCCAACTTCGATGGCGGGGACGTCAGCATCCTCCTGGGCAATGGCGATGGCACATTCCAGGCACAAGTTACTTATCCCGTCGGTAATGAACCCCGCACATTGACTTCAGCAGACTTCAACAGCGACGGCAACATCGACCTGGCAGTTGCCAATGAGGGAGACAACACGGTCAGCATCCTCTACGGTAACGGCGACGGCACATTCCAGGCTCAGATCCTGTATCCAACCGGCATTTCGCCGCAGGGCCTCGCGGTCGCGGACTTTAATGGCGACAATATCCCCGATCTGGCCATCGGCAACAGCGGCACCGACGGAGTCGCCGGAAACGTCGGAATCATGCTGGGATCAGAGGGCGGCGGCTTCGGAAATATGACCCTTTATGCTGCCGGCAATGGCGCGCTGAATCCGGTTGTCGCCGATTTTAACGGGGATGGCATATGCCGACATCGCGGTTGAGAATTTCACTGACGGCACCGAGAGCCTGCTTATTGGGCAATGGCGACGGAACGTTCCAGGCACAGACCGACTTTCCGACCGGCACGGAGTCCGTATGCAGCGGCCGTCGGGGACTTTAACGGCGAGTGGCAATCCGGATCTGGCAATTTCCAACTTCGGCAGCAACAACGAAACCATCCTGCTCGATAGCGTCACCTCGACTGCGACGGCGGTATTGACACCGGTCGCCCTCACCGGGGCCGCGGGAAATCACAGCGTCGTGGCCACCTTCGCCGGCGACACCAACTTTACGGCTTCCACCTCTCCCGCAATAACCCTCGTTGCCCAACCTAGTGGCTCGACGCCCACGATCGTCGGTCTCGCGCCGAATAGCGCCTACGTCGGTAGCAGCGCTACAGCGGTGACAATTACCGGAACGCAGTTCCTGACCGGAGCTGCTGTTACGGTGAATGGGACCAGCCAGGCGGCGACCTTTGTCTCCGCCACGCAACTAACGACAACGCTCACGGCGGCGCAGTTGGCGACTGCAGGGACGCTCACGCTCGTGGTTGTGAACCCCGATGGTGGAACGTCAAACCCGGCTGCCTTTACCGTGCTTCAGCAACCTTTGCAACTGGCCCCTGCGACGCTTGCCTTTGGCAATCAGACAGTGGGAACATCCAGCGCCGCTCAGGTAGTGACCGTCACCAATGCAACGGACGACACTATCACCATCACGACGATCATTCTGAGCCTGGGATTAAACCCAGGGGATTTTGGGCAGACCAACAATTGCCCAGCAGCGCTCGAAGCCGGGGCGACCTGCCAGATATCGATCACCTTTGCACCTCACGGGGTCGGTCCAAAGTCAGCCGCACTACTGATAGCCGACAACACATCATTGAACGAGGAGTCTGTAGGCCTGACCGGCACCGGAACGGGTGGAATCCTCCAGGTAAATCCCGGCAACCTGAAGACGATCGCCGGAAATGGGACAGCCGGCTACAGCGGCGACGGCGGCCCGGCGCCAGCGGCTGAACTGAACGATCCCGATGGCGTGAACTTCGACGCGCTTGGCAACATGTATATCGCCGATGTCGTCAACAGCGTCATCCGCAAGGTCGACACGGCAGGGAACATCACCACGGTCGCGGGAAACGGCACAGCCGGCTTCAGCGGCGACGGTGGCCTGGCCACGGCAGCGGAGTTGAATGGCCCCTTCGGAGTGACCCCCGATTCGGCGGGCAACCTGTATATCCAGGACGCGCTCAATGCCAGAATCCGCAGAGTCGACGCGGCTACCGGCATAATCACCACCATAGCCGGGAACGGAACATTCGGGCTCACCGGAGACGGTGGCCCCGCAACCGCGGCCGAAGTGGCAGAGGTGCAGGGTTCCCGATTCGATACGGCGGGAAACCTCTACGTGGCGCAGTGCGGCCCGGCAGCCATCCGCAAGATCGATACCACCGGGATCATCACCACTGTCGCAGGAACTGGAACCGATGGCTTCAGTGGCGATGGCGGCCCTGCAACCAGCGCGCAATTGAACTGCGCATCCGGCGTCGCGATCGACGGTACCGGCGAGTTGTTCATCGCCGACTACCTCAATAACCGCATCCGCAAGGTCAACGCCGCGGGGATCATCTCGACCATCGCCGGAAACGGCACTCCGGGCTACACCGGGGATGGCGGCCCCGCGCTCGCCGCCGAGATCAACTTTCCGAACGACGTGGATGTGGACACCGCGGGCGATGTCTACATCGCAGATTCCGGAAACAACCGGATTCGAGAGATCGATACCACGGGTGTCATCACCACGGTGGTTGGCGGTTTGAACAATGCTGGAAGCGCTGGAGTCAATGCGCCATCGGCTCTTGCGTTTGATAAAAACGCCAACTTGTACTTCTCCGACGCGGGAAATAACGCGATCCGTGAAGTCTTCCCCGCCGGCGCGCTTTCCTTCCCCGCGACCGAAATCGGCACGGCTGCCGCGACCGAAACAGTCACGCTCAGCAATATCGGGAATCTTCCGGTCGTGATTGCATCACAGGAGAGTTTCGGATTGAGCGGCAATACGGCCGACTTTTCGCTGGCTGGTGGAACATGCCTGCAAGGCGCAACGCTCGCCGCCAATGCCACTTGCACGCTGCAGATCGGCTTCACGCCTACCGTGCTCGGCACGCGGACCTTGACGGTCTCCATCACCGACGACGCCGTCTATTCCCCGCAATCCTTCTCGATCAGCGGGATGGGCGTCAACGCACCTGCGGTAGTGCTCAACTCCATCACCCCGGCTGGCGCACTCGCCGGAGCATCCGACACGACTATCACGGCTGCCGGAGCAAATTTCACTACGACCTCTGTCGTGGACTTCAACGGCGCTCCGCTCGCCACGACATTTGTCAGCGCGACCCAAATAACCGCGGTCGTGCCTGCTGCCCTGATCACCGCAACCGGAACCGCTAACATTACGGTCAGCGATCCATTGTCCGATTCCACTTCGCTGCCTCAGGTTTTCACCATTCTGCCCGGAACTCCCGGAGTGGTGACCTTTACCGCTCCGCCGACCAACCCAGGCGAGCAATCCACGTTGAACTTCTCGCTGACCCAGGGTTATCCCGTCGCGATCACCGGAACGATGACTCTCACCTTCGCGCCCGATACCGGCAACCCCGACAACCCGCAGATCCAGCTCGTCTCTACGACTGACGGCGTCACCGTAGCTCCCGGCGGCCGTAGCCTGACCTTCCCCCTCCCCGCAAATTCCACCGCTGTTCCGGTCGTTATGGTTCAGGTCGGGAACGTCTCGGGAACCATTACCATCACCCTGCAACTCACCGCCGCCGGTGTGAACGTCACGCCTACCAATGTCGTTCCGGTCACAATCGCTGTCCCGCGCGTCGCTCCTACGATCAGCGCTTTAACGTTCAGTACCTCCGGCAATACCCTCACCGTGGTAGTCACCGGATACTCAACGACTCGCGAGATTCAATCCGCAACGTTTACCTTTACCCCCGCCAGCGGAGCATCGCTGAACCAGAAGACCATCACGGTACCGGCCAACACTCTGTTCACGACCTGGTACACCACCACCGGTTCGGCGCAATACGGCAGCGCCTTTACCTATACCCAGCTCTTCACGCTTTCAGGAAATGCCTCTGCGGTGGCCGGTGTCGGCGCGACCTTGACTAATACCGTGGGGACTTCCACCGAGGTGACCGCGCCATGATGACTGCACCCGCCCTCCGAACAGCCTTAACCTCGCGAATCCCGACAGCAGCTCTCATCGCGTCTTTGCTGCTTCCGTCGCTCGCGATGGAGATTCCTTCGTGCCAGGCGGAGGAGCTGCCGACTGCGCCCACTCCTCGGTTACAACTGAATGGGACTCTCGCCTCGTTGAACGTGGCGCCATCCAAGCGCGATCTTGGCCCCACGCAGGAAGCGGCTCCCCCGGCGCCCGCTTTGCGGATCGTCATTCTTGAGGGAGAAGACGTCTCCAACAACATTAAGGAGCGCACCGCCCGCGAACCCATTGTTCAGGTCGAGGATGAAAACCATAAGCCGGTAGCCGGGGCCGCGGTGCTGTTTACGGTCACTACCGAGAGTGGCCATGCGGGCGGAAGCTTTCTCAATGGCGCGAAGACCTTCTCTGGCCAAACTGACGCCAATGGTCAAATCCACGCGCAGGGCTTCCATCCGAACGGTCACGCAGGCCAGCTACACATCAATGTCACCGCCAGCAAGGGCAATTTGAGCGCTCATACAACAATTGCCCAGACCAACGTCGCGGTCGTCGGCACCGCTGCCACAACTGCGACGCTTCCTGGCTTCGTCGCCACCCATGTGGCACTTGTCTCACTCGTGGCTGGTGGAGCCGTAGTCGGCGGCGTCGTGGCCGGGGTAGTCGTCACCCAGAACAACCCGGGCACCGCTATCATCCCAGGGAATGGAACCGTCGGGGCTCCGCAGCTGGCTCACGCAAGCGGGCATAAATAGGGGCGGCAGAAGCAGAATCTCAGCGGCCCCTCAGGATGAGAACACACGAGCAAAGCATGTAGCGACTCGCGTGTTCAATTGCGGGATTGTGAAAGGCTTGGTCAGAAAGTCCGTCGCTCCCGCCTCGAAGGCAGCTCGCGTGCTCGACTCGTTGCCCGAGACGGTCAAAACCAGCACCGGCAGGTTGGATAGTGCCGGGTCGGCCCTGAGCCTCTTCAAGACCGCCATGCCACCGAGATTGGGCATGTTCAAGTCGAGCACGACCATGTCCGGATGACTGCTCTCCAGCTTTTCCAGGCCTTCGTTGCCGTCTTCCGCGGTCAGAACTTCATAGTCTTTGGCTAACGCCGCCTCAACCAGGAGATGGATGTTCGGATCATCGTCGACGATCAATACAGACAGCCGCCGTTGCGGCTTGGTCGGCACGGCTTTCTGAACCGCTTCCGGGCTGGTGGGCCGCCGGAGCGGATGAACCATAACGTCGCACCCCTCATAAGCGCAAAAAACATGCGGCCGGGTAGGAGTCATCTCCGCGAGGGCGATCGCCTGTTGCTCGATCTCCGACACCTTTGCATCATCGTGCAGCGGGTCATGGTGAATGAGCGCGACATGCCTTGCGCCGGCGGCCGCGGCGATTTCGACCACATATTCATGCGTGCTGTGGCCCCAGTTCTTCTTGCTCTGGTATTCCTGCGGAGTGTACTGGCTGTCGTGGATGACGAAATCCGCGCCGCGCATGAACTCCGCGTGTCGCCGGTCGCCGGCATGCAGAATCGAGTCGAGCATCCCTTGAGGCGCGTCGGAACGCCATAGCGTCTCCGAGAAGGGCTCGTGATCCGTAAGGTAGAGCACTACGACGCCGTCGGTTTCGATCCGGTAACCCAGGCACGTGGCGGGATGATTGAGATATTGGGTCTTCACCTGGATGCCATTGATATTGTGCTGTCCCTCGGGCAGATCGCGGAAAACGATCTTCGCCGGCAATTGGTCGAGCTTCACGGGAAAATAGGTAAACTCCATCTGTCCGGCGAGCACATTGGCCAGCGAAGAGCCTACGCCCTCGGGTGCACAGATGGTGAACTCATTTCCAGGTACAAAGAGTGGAGCAAAAAATGGAAAGCCCTGGATGTGGTCCCAATGTGTGTGGCTCAGCAGGATGGTCGCCTTCAGTGGACGCGGGACGCTGTGGTTCAGGTCCATGCCAAGAGGCCGCGCGCCGGTGCCGCAATCAAAGATCAGCCGCTCACCGGTGTTGGTAATAAGCTCAACGCAGAGAGTATTGCCGCCAAATCGCACAGTGGAGGGGCCGGGCGTGGCGATCGATCCCCGAGTCCCCCAGAAACGAACACGCATCGTCTTGCTCCCTCTGACGCCGTGGGTCTAATCAGGCCCCAGTCTATGAATTACTTTGAACCTGCGCAAGATAGCTTGCCAACTCTTCAATTGCAGGACGAATCTGGTCAATTGCACGGTCCTTCGCCGCCTGTTCAATGCGAGCGCCAAGCTCGGTGATTCGCGGGAAACCGAAGCTGCCTCCGGTCCCGTTGAGATTGTGCCCTATTCGTTGAAGACTGGGATAATCTTCAGCGGCTTGCGCGGCCTTGAGCTTAGCCAGCTCCTTTTCCACATTTTTGAGGTAGCGCGGCGCGAGCGCCCCAATCGAAGGCTCCAAAACGGATGCATCCATGGTGCTCTGCCTCTCCAAGTTCTTCTCCGCTGGCTGCATCGCGGCGGGCCGATCGCAGGATGACGCATGTCGACGGATGGCTTCCATCAACGTCGACTTGGCTATCGGCTTCGTGAGGTGCGCGGTAAAGCCAGCCGCGGCGCTCTGCCCCGCCGCTTCCTTGAATGCGTCTGCGGTCAGGGCCAATATTGGCAACGGTGCAGAACCGTTGCCGAGCTCCCATTCACGCATTGCTTTTGTGGCGTCAAAGCCATCCATGACCGGCATATGAGCGTCCATCAACACCAGATCATAGTGGCGGCTCTTCATCATGCCCAGCGCAATCTCTCCATTCTCAGCGACGTCGAGAATGCAGGGCGACCGCTTCAGGTATTCGGCGATCAGAAAACGATTATCCTCCGAATCGTCGGCCAGCAGAATGTGAATCGCGGGAACCTCGTTCGCAGCCGCCGAGGTTGCAGGAATCCGGTCATCCGGAGCCTGCGTGACAGCGGCGGCGGCCTGTCGCTCCAAGACAACGAATTTAGCGGTGAAGAGAAACCTGCTTCCCTCGCCGACAGTGCTCTCAACCCAGATCTTTCCGCCCATCAACTCCACTATTCGTTTCGAGATCGCCAGTCCCAGCCCGGTTCCACCATACTTACGTGTCGTCGAAGAATCCGCCTGGGTGAAGTTCTCGAAGATGCTGCCGAGTTTTTCTTGTGGAATTCCGATGCCGGTGTCCCTTATGCAAAAGAGCAACGCCCCCGGTTCTGCGTCCTCAGGGTCTCGCTCCACCTCAATATCGACCCGGCCGCTGGCAGTAAACTTCAGCGCATTGCCGAGCAGGTTCAGCAGAACCTGGCGCAGCCGCAACGCGTCGCCCACCAGCATGCGCGGCACGCCTTGAGCGAGCGATGATCCAATTTGGAGTCCTTTGCTCGTCGCCCGGCCGCGAGCAAGATCGAGCACTCTTGAAACCACCTCAGAAAGATCGAAGTCCGCTGCTTCCAGTTCAAGATGCCCAGCTTCGACTTTAGAGAGGTCGAGGATGTCGTTGATGAGTGCCAGAAGAGTGCCTCCGGCGCGCTGAAAGACCTCGACATATCGCTGCTGCTCTGGATTCAGGCCAGTCTCGGCCAACAGATCAGCCATGCCCAGGATGGCATTCAGCGGCGTCCGTATCTCGTGGCTCATCGTGGCGAGAAAGTCGCTCTTCGCCTGCGTTGTGCGCTCGATCTCCCGGTTCAGGCGATGGATCGTCTCGTTCAGCATCACCATCTCGTGGGCATTGAGCTGCAACTGTTGATGCCTGATATAAGTGGTGTCGGCCCGTTCGATCGCCAGAAACCGCCGCCCTCCGGTCGCGACCGCAAGAGCCATCAGGTGATAGTCGGTCCCCTCGCTGTCTGTCTCGGTCCAGAACTCCGACTGGAACTGTGCCACCGAGCCGCTAGCCCAGAGATCCTCGGCCAAAGGAAGAAAGATTTCCAACGCGGGGAAATACTCAGTCGGGTTCGGTGCCGTATCTTCAGCAGCTGTCGGCGCCAGGCGCAGAAACCATTCCGGATATTCGTTGACGACCTCGAACCGTCCGTCCTTGTCGCGTTCAAAGACTGCGAGCTGCATGCCTGAAAGCACAACCGGGGCGGCGTCGGCACGTTGATCGCGGCCGGATTTCACATCAGTGGCGCGCAGCTCAGCCACGGCTATCCTGCTCTTGCAGCATCCGCACCGCCAACCCCTCGAAGAGCGCTTCGACGCCTTCTCCGGTCTTTGCGCTGGTCAGCAGAAAACTCCACCCCAGACCCGAGAGCCGCTCCAACGCGGCATCATCCACCTGCCAGCTTTCGCGCAAGTCGGCTTTGTTCACAACGCAGGTAAACGGAAGCTTTCCCAAGATCGGCCTCAATGCGCGACTGTATGTCGATGGCGGCTTCCAGTGTGCTCGCGCGGCATCCGTCCGCGACCAGGATGTAGCCCGACGATCCGCGGAGCTGGATAGGCTTTATCTGGGTAAGCGCGTCTTCGCCGGCAAGGTCCCAAAGCATGAGGGTCATGTCTTCACCGTTGATATTGAGGGCCTTCTTCTCGACCTTCACGCCCACTGTGGTGAAGTATGTTTCGGAAAAGATGCTTTTGACGAAGCGCGCCACAAGACTGGTCTTGCCCACCCCGAAGGCGCCTACCATGCAGACCTTTTTCAGGATCAACGGACCGGCTCCGAAGACGCCGTGATCGGCGGGTTCAACGTCACCTGAAATGTCACCCGCCGGTCCAGTTCCTGCGGATAAGTCTCCATCCCCGCGTGCCCGGGTTTGCTGTCGCCCATGCCCGAGGCCGCCAGTAGGTTGCGAGGAATACCCCGTTCCTCAAGCGCTCGTGCGACGGTCTCGGCTCGGGCGCGGCTTAACTCAATATTCCGGATTTCCGTGCCAGTGCTATCGGTGTGACCGTCCATCTCTATCCGAATCTGCCTATGGTTTCCATCGGCTGTGTGTCTCAGCAGGTTCACCTGCTCCTCAACTGTATCGAGCAGGGCGGCCTGATCGACGCGAAGCTGCGACGAGTTCAGGTCGAAGCGGATCACCTCGCGCTCCAGCAGCGCCTTATTGGCCTCCAGTTCCCGCGTACCCTCAAAATGCGAGTCGAGCGAGAGATAAGGCTCCCAGTGCTCGGAGACGCGTTGCGCGGGCAGACCGAAACCTGCGAGCAGCGATTCGGGATCAACCGCCAATGGATCGCGAAGACCCTGCACCGAGTATCCCAGCCACCGCCGTTGCGCGCTGATGACGACGATTCCCGGTTCGCCGCGCAGCCGCGCCACATATCCCGCCCACCGCCGGTTGTCGCGAATGCGCAGCCCAACGAGAGCCCCCAGCGCGAGCAAGAGCACTAACGCAACGACCCATACCGCGGTGTAAGAGGTCTTTGCACTCGCCTTTTGTGTACCCCGCAGGCATTGGCGAAGATGAGGTTCTACGCCGGCAACCGACGCTACATCGCCGGAAAACGACTGCAAGGCTGGTCCAACCTCGCGGTGAATCGCCTCGAGCTCGCGTGCGAACAGCTGGCGCAACTCCGGCGGAGGCTGTCCACTGACCACAGCCGCAAGCAGCGCCAGCGGCCCGTGCTGCAGCCATAGCTTGAATTCACCAACCTGCATGACTTCGAGCTCATCCGACTTTTTCGGCCCAAAGGAATCGCGCACAAAATCCTGGATCGCGGTGAGCATTCCCGAGACAAGATCGGCATCCTGCACCACGCCATCGCCAGAAAAGACGTGACCCAGCAACAATCCCGTCTCGCGATGAATGAGGAAGACCTGCTCGACGCGATAATTAAGGCTGCGCGCCAGCGCGACCTCGCCAAAAGATTTTCCCGATCGCCACGCCTCGAAGCGCCACTTCCAGCTCTCCAGCGACAAGCCCCGATCGAGCATCTGGTTTAGGGAATCAAAGAGGCCCTGCAAAGAATGCGCGACCGCCTTGCGCACTGCCTCGCCAATGATGGGAAAAAGAGCGGTAGCGATGATCGCCGGGTCGCGAGCCACAGAGATGCGCAGCGCTTCCTCGATTAGCGGCTGCAGAGTGGTTTGCAGCTTGCGGTCTTGTTTCGACCGCAGGGCGATGGCCTCGGCGATGCTCTTGCTCAGGTCTTCAGAACGCGCCTGAGGATCGTCCATCCGCCGACGAAGCTGCTCGATCTGCTCCAGCTCCGGCCCAATCAGCAGCCCGCGCAACTGGAGCAGACGATCGTCGGTGCCATTCCCGTTCTGCTCCGTGGCGACTCCGGATTCTCTGGATGTGCTGCTCATTCTTCGAGCGATCCTCTAAGTCTGGCAGCGCGGCCTTATTTTGGCTCGCCGTGCTCGTTGGGTTGGCCGTCGTCGCCAATCTGGACAGCAATCTCCGCCAACAACGCCGACAGCAGAGCGCGGTCGGTCTTCTGATGGCGCAGTTCCCCAACCCGGCGCTCAAGCAGTGATCGCAGACTGTCATGCCGCTGGCTGATCTCTTCGAGCAGCTTCCGCGACTCCGCCATGAGCTCTTTGCGCAGATTGCTGTCTGACTCTGCGGTCGAGGCATCCAGCTCGTGGATCTTCCGCCCCAGAGCATCATGAATCGACTTGAGCTCCTGCTCGAGCGAGTGAAAAGCGGTGGTCCGCTCTTCGCGTTCGGCTTTGAGACGCGCGGCCAGCGCCTCGCTCTCGCTCTTGAAGAACCCCTCCAGCGACTCGAAGCGGCGCCGCATCGTATCTTTCAGCTCGACCGTCTCGCGCACCAGGTTTTCTTCCAGCCGGGCAAAACGAGCTTCATAGTTCTTGATCTGCGAGCCGAAGAGAATGTCCCTGATCTTGTCCACGCTGGCGCCGGAATCGGGACCAGCTATCTCTAGCGCTGTATGGTTCGTATCCTCTTGTTCAACGGTGCTCATAGCTTTCCTCTTGGACATGTTGGGTATCCTGCCTGCTGATTTACCGACCTGCCGATCTGAACTGGGGCGGCCGGCGAGCCGCACAGGGAAACGCCCAATTCTACAGCGTGGATAAGAATTACAAAAGCAGCATCTTGACTAGTTAGACACAACCCGCTGGGTTATAAGTCCTCTCACGCACGGTCGGGAATGATTTATCCTCTTCGAATGCGGGGTTGCAGTGATTCGAGCACAGAACCGGCCAAATCTAGCCGAACAGGGGAATTTCGATACGGTCATAATCGTCACGAACGCAGATCGCACGCCAGATCGGAAATAGCTCTGACCCGAGCTGCGTGGCTGCCCTTTGCACTCTGTTTTCCTCTTGTGCTTGTTCCGGCCTTTGCGCAAGAAACAACAAGCCCAGCTCCGGTCGTCCAACCGGGGGCGCCAGGAACCCCGAGCAAACAACTACCGCCCTCAACAACCGGGACACTGCCCCAAACCTCGCCAGCCGACATCGACTTCATGCAGGGCATGATCATGCACCACCAGCAGGCCGTCGAGATGACCGCCCTGATTCAGTCGCACACCGAGAATAAGGACGTCCGCACGCTCGGCGCGAAAATCAGCCTTTCGCAAACCGATGAGCTCAAGTTTATGGAGCGCTGGCTGCGGGTGCGCGACCAGCCCATCTCAATGGCGATGCCGGGAATGCCGGATATGGATATGCACGGCCACGCAATGAAGCCCATGCCCGGCATGCTGACCCCGGAGCAGATGAGCGCGATCTGCGAGCGGCGAAGGGCGCGGAGTTCGACCGGCTCTTCTTAACCGGGATGATCCAGCATCACAAGGGGGCCCTGGTGATGGTGAAAGACCTCTTCGACACCGCCGGAGCTGGGCAGGATGCCGACATCTTCGATTTCGCCACCGACGTCGACAACACTCAACGAGCCGAGATTCGAATCATGCAAGGCATGTTGCAAACTAATTGAACGATCTTCCAGGAGACTAAATGAACGGTAAGCTATCTCTCCCTTTTCGCTTGGCCAGCGCGGCATGTGCCGCGGCCTTGATCTTTTCCGGAGTACCCAGCCTTCACGCTCAAGCGCCCGCCGCCGCTCCTGCAGCCAAACCCGCTGCACCCGCAGAAGACCCATTTGCTCCGCAACCCGCCCCGCCTCTGCCACCGGGGATGACCGGTTCGTCGACCAGCGACCCGCGCTACGGATTGAAGCCCGGCCTCTATGACGCCGGCGAGGCGGCAATGGGCATGGAGCACGTCGCGTTTCTCAAGAAGCCCAGTGCGTTTCAGCTGCCGGCTAACGACCCCAACGATCCGGGCGTCCAGAAGGCGCTCACCCAGCTCGGCATCGGCGACCCGTCCAAAATGCCAAAGTCCATGCAGCTGGTGATCGCCGGGCTCGCCTTTTCCAACTCCGACTTTGCCTTCCAGGGCAACCACCTTTTTCAGGGGAACTTCTACGGCATCAATTTCTACGACATCTCCGACCCCGCGAAGGTCTCGCTGATTACCTCGCTGGTCTGCCCCGGCGGCCAGGGCGATGTGTCCGTCTATGGAAACCTCCTATTCATGTCGGTAGAGATGGCCAACGGACGCCTCGACTGCGGAGTCCAGGGCTTTCCCCCGATGCCGCCGCCTGAGAAGGGACACGAGAATGAGCGCCGCACACCGGCCGCCAGCCCGGAACGCTTCCGCGGCGTAAGAATCTTCGATATCTCCGACATCAAGAATCCCAAGCAAGTCGCCGCAGTCCAGTCCTGCCGCGGCTCCCACACCCATACCCTCGTCGTCGATCCGAACGATAAAGACAACGTCTATATCTACATCTCGGGAACGTCGTTCGTCCGGCCGAAAGAAGAGCTCGCCGGGTGCTCCAGCGAGACTCCGGACAAAGATCCGAACACCTCGCTCTTTCGCATCGACGTGATCAAGGTCCCGCTCGCCGCGCCGCAAAATGCGGCGATTGTTTCAAGCCCCAGGGTCTTCATGGATCCGCGCACCGGCGCTCTCAACGGACTCAACAACGGCGGCAGCCACGGCAAGGACCAGGAAAAACCGAAAGACACCAACCAGTGCCACGACATCACCGTCTATTCCGCCATGGGCCTCGCGGCGGGCGCTTGCTCCGGTAACGGCATCCTGCTCGACATCAAGGACCCCGTCCATCCTAAGCGCGTCGATGCGGTCAACGATCCCAACTACTCATACTGGCACTCGGCCTCGTTCTCCAACGATGGCTCCAAGGTGGTCTTCACCGATGAGTGGGGCGGAGGCCTCGGCGCACGCTGCCGCGCCAACGACCCCAATAAATGGGGAGCAGACGCCATCTTTAACCTCAAGGATGACAAGCTCTCGCTCGCCGGCTACTACAAGATGCCGGCAGCCCAGTCCGACACCGAGAACTGCGTCGCGCACAACGGCTCGCTGGTTCCCGTCCCCGGACGCGACATCGAAGTGCAGGCGTGGTATCAGGGCGGCGTCTCTGTCATGGACTTCACCGACACCGCCCATCCCTTCGAGATCGCCTACTTCGATCGCGGACCCATCGATGCCAAACAGCTCGTCCTCGGCGGCGAATGGTCCGCCTACTGGTACAACGGCTACATCTACGGTTCGGAGATTGCCCGCGGGCTCGACGTCTTCAAATTGGTTCCGAGCAAATTCCTCACTCAGAATGAGATCGATGCCGCCAAGCTCGTCCAGGTGAACGAGCTCAACGTGCAGAACCAGCAGCAGATCACGTGGCCTTCGCAGTTAACGGTCGCCCAGGCCTACGTCGATCAGCTGGAACGTTCTCAAGCCTTGCCGGCGAACCAGATTTCGGCTCTCAGAAAGCAAATCACAAGCGCGCAGAAGTCGAAGCTCGCGAAGAAGGACCTGGCCAAGCTACAGAAGACCGCAACTACGATTCAAACCGCCGCAACCAGTGCCAAGAGTCCAATCGATGCCAAGCGGCTAACGGCGTTGGCGCAAGTGCTCCAGAACCCAACGGCCTGACACTTGCCGCCTTCTCTCTTCCGAAAGGAGGCCGGCCCGTAGCCTGTCACGGCTGCGGCCCGGCCGAGACTATTGAGTTACCCCCGCTCGACTTTGACAACCTCTACTTAGACGCTGGGTGTAGTTAGACAAAAGCTCACTAATTCCAGACGAACCGCATAGTCAAATCGAACTCGGCCATATAAGCTCGGTAGCGAGAGGACGGCATGCTGATTCCGCCCATTCCGCTGCTGAATTTCTTCGTAACCGTCGTGATGTTCTCGATCGGGCTGCGCGTCACCGGCGGGCAGCTGCTTGGGATCCTTCGCAATCGCGCCCTGGTTATACGCACGTTGCTTGCGAACTGTATCCTCATTCCCGCGCTCGGCTTCCTGCTTGTAAATGTCTTCCCGCTAGCTCCCGACGCCGGTATCGGGATCCTACTGCTGGCCGCGATTCCAGGTACGCCCATTGCGTTGCAGTTCACTCGCAAGGCCACCTCGCGCCTCGCCTTCGGAGCGGCCCTGATCTTTGCTCTCTCGCTGGTGAGCGTCGCGATCGCTCCGCTCATGATCGAGGTGCTGCCGCAGATCGCAAAACGGAGCAATCGCCCAATTCTGCAGTTGCTCAGCGACATCGCGCTCTACATCGGGCTGCCGCTGTGCGCGGGGCTCTGGGCGGTTCGGCTCGCGCCGAAGGCCGCTCCCCGGCTGGTCACGCCGCTCAACTTCCTGGCGTCAATCGTGTTTCTGGTCCTGATGTTCGAAACCCGCATCATCCGCAGCCAGGCCTTCAATGCAATCAAAGGTGGCGGCGCGATCCTGGCAATGGTCATTCTGTTAGTCGCATCGATGACGATCGGATGGTTCGTTGGCGGCCCCGACCCGGAATCGCGCCGGGTGATCGCGACCACCACCGGCATGAGGAGCGTGATCGTCGTACTCTATGTCGCACGATCCTGTTTTCCCGGGACCAACGTCTTTATGGTTCCGGTCGTGTATCTCTCGCTCATGGTGCCGGCGAACGTGATATTCGCGACCGCGTTTGGCCTCTGGTACAAACTTCACCCCGCGGCTGCTACCCCCGCCTAGTCGGTCAAGTCGACCTGCGATAGGCAAAGCACGGCGGCGACCCACGCCAAGCTGGTAAACTATAAACTCAGCCCCAGCGTCCCTGCCTGCAATTCCAGCCAGGAAGCCAAAACAGCACTTCCAACTTCATCTTGCAGACAAAAGGAAATCCGCGCCCGTGAGTACGACCATCCGCAACATCGCCATCATCGCCCACGTTGATCATGGCAAAACCACCCTCGTCGACGCCATGCTCAAGCAGGCCGGCACCTACCGGGCCAACGAGGCGATCACCGAGCGGGTCATGGACTCGAACGAACTCGAGCGCGAACGCGGCATCACCATCCTGGCCAAGAACACGGCCGTCGTCTACGGCGATTCCAAGATCAATATCGTCGACACTCCCGGTCACGCCGACTTCGGCGGCGAAGTCGAGCGCGCTCTCAAGATGGTCGATGGAGTCGTTCTGCTCGTCGACGCCTCCGAGGGCCCGCTGCCTCAGACTCGTTACGTGCTCAACAAGGCGCTCGAAGCGAAGCTCACGCCCATTCTCGTCATCAACAAGATCGACCGTCCCGACGCCCGCGCGAAGGAGGTCCTCGACGAAGTCTACGACCTCTTCATCGACCTCGACGCCGGCGAAGACCAGCTCGACTTCCCTGTCGTCTACACCAACGGCAAGCTCGGCACCGCAACCCTCGACCTCGCCGTTCCCGGCGAAGACCTGAAGCCGCTCTTCGACACAATCATCTCGACGATGCCGCCTGCCACCGGCGATCCTGACGGAGCGCTGCAGATTCTGGTCACCAATCTGGATTACTCCGACTACCTCGGGCGCCTCGCCATCGCGCGCGTCTTCAACGGCACTCTCAGCTTCGGCCAGGAGGTCGCCATCTCCAAGCGCGACGGCTCGCTGCAAAAGGCGAAGATCACCAAGCTCTTCAGCTTTAGCGGCCTCAAACGCACGGATATCGACAAGACCGAAACCGGCGACATCGTCGCCATCGCCGGCGTTGAAGGCATCACCATCGGCGAGACCATCACCAATATCGAAAATCCCGCTCCGCTGCCGCTGATCGTCATCGACGAGCCGACCATCGCGATGCAGATGTCAGTGAACAATTCCCCGCTCGCCGGCCGCGAAGGCCAATACGTCACCTCGCGCAACATTAAGGAACGCCTCGAACGCGAGCTGCTCACCAACGTCTCTATCCGCGTCGAAGACACTGGCAGCCCCGACAGCTTCAAGGTCCTCGGCCGCGGCGAACTACAGCTCGCCATTCTGATCGAAGTCATGCGTCGCGAAGGCTTCGAGATGATGGTCGGTCGCCCTGAGATCGTCACCAAAGAAGTCGACGGCAAGCTCATGGAGCCGGTCGAGCACCTCACCATCGACGTCCCCGACAACTTCGTCGGCGTCGTCATCGAAAAGCTCGGGCCGCGCAAGGGCGAAATGGTCAAGATGCACAACCACGGTTACGGCCGCGTGCGACTGGAGTTTCGCGTACCCAGCCGCGGCCTCATCGGCCTGCGCAGCGAGATGCTCACCGAAACCCGCGGCACCATCGTGATGAACACCATCTTCGACGGCTATATGCCGCACCAGGGCGACATTCCGCAGCGGCCCACCGGCGCGCTCATCTCCGACCGCCCCGGCACGACCACTACCTACGCGCTCAACGGCCTGCAGGAACGCGGCATTCTCATGCTCGGCGCCGGCGTCGAAGTCTACGAGGGCATGATCGTCGGCGAACACAATCGCGACAACGATCTCGACGTCAACGTCGTCCGCGAAAAGAAACTCACCAACATGCGCGCATCGAGCGCTGACGAAGCGATTCGTCTCGTGCCATTCAAGGCTTTCAACCTGGAGCAGGCAATCGAGTTCATCGCCGAAGACGAGCTCGTCGAGGTCACGCCAAAGTCGCTTCGCTTGCGCAAGAAAATCCTGCAGGCGAATCGTCGTCCCCGCCGCCAAACCAACTAGAACAATATCGGGTGCCCCAGGTTCGCGTAGCTAACCTGGGCTTCTCTGACGGCTGCGCGTTTGCTTACTGCAAACACACGTACCCGAACTGCTAAGTGAGCTCACGCAGCGCCTCCACTCCCTGTGTTAGTTTGAAGATTCAGGCTCGATTCGCTGCCAGCGTCTCTCGTCTGTCCAAACAAATGTTGCAACAGCCGAATCTGTTTTCATCGGAACTCCCCAGCGGCCCAGCCGACCCGGAGCACCAGCCGCTGCCGAAGCTTCAGCAGCCCGCCCCATTATGGCTGCAACGCCTCGAGTTATTCCTTCGCGTCGCGGTTCGCTTATACCTTGGCATCTTTGTGTTGGTGCTACCCTGGTGGCCGCGCTTCTGGGATGACAACCCCCTCTTCCATCTCATGCCCCAGCTTGGCGACCTGGCTACCCACGGAGCAGTCCGCGGCATCGTCTCCGGCTTTGGCCTGCTCAATCTCTGGATCGCCTTTCACGAAGCCGTCCACTATCGCGAGTCGGAAAAATAGTCATGGCGGATGAGGAACTCGCGCCTGGCAAGGCGCCGCTGACTCCGCTCTCAAAAGCCCCGCTGGCCTATGAGAATCCCGCCTTTCTCAATAGCCCCGACGGACGCATGATCCGCATCCTCGCCGAATACTCCGAGCCGCTGGGGCATTTCCGCCGCGAGCGCGTTCAAGACACCGTCGTCTTCTTCGGCTCGGCCCGCTTCCGCGCGCTCGACGAAGCCAATCGCCAGCTTGAACTCCTCGCCAACACCGGCTCGGTCATGCCCGCTCCACCCGAAGAACAACCCGCCGACAAACATGAGATCGATCACGAAGACACCAGCGAGCTGCGCCGCAAGCGTGCCGAAGCCGCCGTCGAGATGGCCCGCTATTACGAGGACGCGCGCCGCCTCGCCTTCCTGCTCACTCAATGGAGCTTCGGCCTCAAATCCCGCCGTCATCGTTTCGTCGTGACCACCGGCGGCGGCCCGGGCATTATGGAAGCCGCAAATCGCGGAGCCTTTGAGGCGGGCGGAAAATCCGTCGGGCTGAACATCCAGCTCCCCTTCGAGCAATCTCCGAACCGCTACATCACGCCCTCGCTGAATTTCGAGTTCCACTACTTCTTCATGCGCAAGTACTGGTTCGCTTATCTCTCCAAGGCGCTCGTGGTCTTTCCCGGAGGCTTCGGTACCCTGGATGAGATGTTCGAGCTGCTCACTCTCGCTCAGACCCACAAGCTCAGCAAGAAGATGACGGTGCTCATCTACGGCTCTTCTTATTGGAAGCAGGTGATCAACCTCGACGTGCTCGTCGACAAGGGCACAATCGCGCCCCAGGACCGCGAACTGCTGCAGTTTGTTGACACCCCAGAAGAAGCCTTCGAATTGCTGAAAGAGGGCCTCACCCACAACCACCTCATCCCCGAGGCGGAGCGCCAGGCCAAGGCAGGCGGCGAAGACGAAGAACACTTGCTCCGCCCCGAGATCGCGCGCACGCGCTAGCGATTCCGTTTAGAAAATAATCTCCATCCGCGCGCTCAACAGCGTCGTCGTGTAAGCCTTCACCGCATAAGTGGGATGGATCGATACTTCCATATCCGGTCCAATATTGATGCTCTTGGTCGCCCGCAGCCGATAGAACGTCTCGAAGATACTCTCGTGATGCTTCCCGCCAGGGCTCGGCGCTGTATAGCTGTACGACGCACCGAACATATCTCCCCGCCTGCCCCAGGGATGGGTCTGCACGATACCAGCGGTGTCGGTCTGCTTGATCGACGTTCCGGTGTCGGTCGCCCATCCGAAGCGAGTAAACGGCGCCCAGCCATTGGTGAATTCGTGCTCAAAGGCGAAGCCTCCGCCGTAACCGCTCCCCTGGTCCTTGGTGTCATCGCGCCACAGCACAAAGCGGAAATTGCTGTATTTCGTTCCCGGCGCTCCCGAATACCATCCCGTCTCCAGCGCCTCAAGGTACTTCAGGTCGGCCATAGTCTTGAGGTTGGATTGCTGCGAACCCTCCGTATCGACCGCTACCAGGTGAAAATAGAGGTGCTTCGTCGCCTGAAATTCGACCGCTCCCCCGCCAGCGTAGGTACCGTCGGACGCGAGGGCCAGATTGCCGTCATTTTCTCCGTTCAGAAACTGCGTCCGCTCGTCATTGTTGTACATGCTCAGGCTGACGAACTGGTTGGGGTGAATCTTGCCCAAATAAAATGACAGTCGCTTCGCGAGAAAATCCTGACGATAGTACAGAACATTCAGGGTGATCGGCCTCTGTGCACCGCCACCTTGCAGGCAGTTGAGAAAGACGCCGGAGCCAAGCGCGTCGCTCAGGTTCCATTGCTGGCTATAACCGATATTTGTCCCCGAGCGGACCAGCAGGCTAAAGGAGCCCGCCGTCTTCTCGTTGTCGTAAAGGATGTAACTACCGGAGAAGTCCAATCGGCCGCTGGTCTGATTGTGCCGAACTCCATCAGGCGTGATCGTCGCGTATTGGTTAAGGAAGGTATAGGTCGCACTGAAGGCCATCTTGTTGCTAGGGACAAATTGCCGCGCGGTCACATCGATTGGTTTCAGAATCGGCGCTAACGGGTCTTTCTCGAAGAGAGGATCGGGGGGAATCTTTCCCAGGGCCGCCGCGTTGGAATCCAGCTCCTGAACATATTTCGTCGGCACAGACGGCGGGGGCGCGACCGGTGCAGCGCCCTGACTTTGTCCAGGCTTTTCCTGGGTCTCCTGACCCGACGCCGAAAACCCTGCTCCAAGAACCAACAACAACAGTCCCCCGCTGATTCGCCCGTGCATGATCTCCAGTTTCCAAAACAGAGAATCAACCTAATCAAGACATGAAGATGCCAGCATCAGAGAATTGGGGTCAAATATTGTCAGTTTCCCGTCGCCGAAGGATGCGGCCCGGTAAACGGGTTGCAGCACGGTTCCCGGACGGGGGTGAATTCCATATACTCCAACCTCGTCCCATCCGGATCGAAGTCGTTAAACTGCCATTTGCCGTCTTTGCCGATCTGCGGCCCGCTCCCCCGTGGCCCGACACGGTTCTCGCTCTTCAGCTCGGCAACCGCGGCGGCCATATTCGGTACTCCAACCGAAAAGTGGTTGAGCACACCCAGTGCGTTCTGGCTAATGTGAAACGGAATCCCAGAGCCGGAGGGCCCGCTCGTCAACATGTACTCCAGCCAGTCCGTGCCGTCGGGAACCTGCATCGCCACCCAATCGGTCTTGGTCGGGTCCATGCCTCCATGCCAATACAGCTTGAAACCCAGAACGTCGCGGTAAAACTGGTCCGCCTCAGAGCGATCGCGAATCGCCATACCTATATGGATAATGTGATGCCCGACCAGGTGTGGGTTTAAATGCTGGTTGCCCAGCAGCGTCCCATGGATACTCCCGTTTGGATCCTGTTCGATGAACTGCACATGGTTCCCCTCGAAATCCTTGACCTCGATCCATTTGATCCTGCCCGTTGCCCCGTCCATATCCTTGCTAACGCTAATCTGATTTGGCGCCGGAACGTTATGCTGCTGCAGGTACCGCCGCATCGCCTCGACATCGTTCGTCCGAAAGGCGATGTGGTCGAGCCGATCGGTCCCTGCCGTAGCCGGCAGCGGCATTACCTCGACATATTGATATGGAGTAAACGCATAGCGCACGCCAGGATGGTCCTCGAAATCCGCAACCTTCTCGCAACCTACAATCCGCTCATAGAAATCAGCCGTCTTGATCGGATCGGTGGCATAAACGGCGATATGAGAGATCCCCAAAATCTTGGGGCGCGCAACAGCGCCGTTGTGCGCGGATTTCTGCGCCGTCGCGGCAAGCGGCAACATCGATAACCAACAAAGCAGCAAACCGAACTTTTTCATGCGACCCTCAGCACTCTCCAGCAATCAAGAAGAGATTCTACGCCGGAGCCTGCACCAGCGAACCAGCCAGCCACACTTGCCGTATCTTCGGACAGGAGCAATTCTGCGCGAGATTGGGCGAGAGGAGAAATGCTCTAGTATGAAGACGACCCGTCTATGAGAAATTCCCGCTATTCGACGCTCCTGCGAATCCTGCTCGCCCTGGTTGCCATCGCCGGCACCCTCTATTGGGCCGCAGACACTCGCGACCGCTTCGAATTGGGTTTACACGTAGAGCGGCACGCGCGCGACCCCTTCGACATGGACTTCGGTACGCGCGAGATCACCAAGCTCGAGTCAGAGGCTCAGCAAACCGGGTTAGTCAAAGGCGCGACCATCGAATCAATCAATGGTGCTCCGTTCACGGGGCGGGCACAGTGGGCCGAGGTCATTAATCCGGCCGCTCCCGGCGAGCAGGTCACCGTAACTTTCCAGAAGCCCGACGGCTCGACCGGCACTGCCCAGATAACCCTCGCCGCCCAACAGCCGATTCCAGGACTGCCAACCGGGTTGGGCCAGGTGTGGAGAAGCTTTCTACTCTTCGGCGTCATGCCGTTCTTTTGCATGCTGATCGGATACTGGGTCGTCTTCGCCAAGCCGGACGAGCCAAATGCCTGGTTCCTTCTTGTCCTGCTTCTCTTCCCCGAGGTTGTCTTCTCCTTAGGCACGGGCTGGGCGAGTGGCGGATGGCTTCTCTTCCGCGGCCTGTATTACAGATTGCTTCAGGACTTCGGCATCTTTGCGCTCGTTCCCTTCGCCGTCTACTTCCCGGAACGCTCTCGAATCGACATCAAGCTACCTTGGCTCAAGTGGGTCGTGCTCGTACCCGCCCTTACCGGCGGGACCCTCGAAATGAAGCAGTCGGTCGGTCAGTACTACTTTGGGGGGGATTCCCCGTGGTACGCCAAACTGATGACCCAGGTTGATCGCGTCGACAACTTCATCGCCCTGGTCTGCGTCATCTTCTACCTGGTCTTCATGACCGACAAACTCCTGTCGGCCTCAACAGAAGACGCGCGCCGCAGGCTTCGAATCGTGCTCCTTGGAACCGGCATCGGCCTGGGCGCTCTGCTGATCACTTTCGTCCTGTTGCCCGATCTCGGCTTTTCCTTCACGGCCCCTGGCCGCGGCTGGATTCCATATATCGGGGCCGCCCTCTTCCTGTTCGCGCCACTGGCGCTCGCCTACGTCGTGCTTGTCCAGCGCGCCATGGACGTCAGCATCCTGGTGCGCCAGGGCACCAAGTACGCGCTCGCCAGGGCGACTCTCTTAGTCATACAGTTCGTGCTCGCCGCAGTGGTCACCTATCGATTTTTGTTGCCTCTACTCACGCAGAAGCAGATTCCCCGCGATCAACTCTGGCAGGCGATCGTCTTTATCGTCCTCATACTTGTCATCCGTCTTGGCTTCAACAAGCGAACTCAGAACTGGCTGGACAAGAAGTTCTTCCGCGAGGCCTATGACTCGGAGCAGGTGTTGAACGAACTCTCCGACGAGGTGAGAAAGTACACCGAGAGTGCTCCGCTCCTCCAGACCGTCGCCAAATGTGTCGCCGAGACACTGCACGTGACCCAAATCGGTATGTTGCTTCGCGCCGGTCCAAGGTTTCATCTCGCCCAGGCCGTTGGCCATTTTCCTGGCAATCCCGATGCCCTCGCACTCGCAGCGAACTCCTCCACCATTCGCAATTTGAGCAACACGAACGCCCCGGCCGAGCTCTATCGCGAAGACCCCGACGCCTGGTATCTGATGGCGGACGAGGTGGAACGCCAGACCCTTGACGACCTCGGAACCGAGCTGTTGCTTCCCCTCCCCGGCAGAAATCGCCTCATGGGGGTGATGGCCCTCGGCCCGAAGCAATCGGAGGCGGCCTATTCCAAGTCCGACTTGCACCTGCTCCAAGTCCTCGCGACCCAGACCGGCATGGCGCTTGAAGTCAGCGAACTCGCCCATTCTCTGGCCCACGAGGCCGCGCAGCGCGAACGCGTCAATCGCGAGATCGAGATCGCCCGCGAGGTCCAGGAGCGGCTTTTCCCTCAGGAGATGCCTACACTCCCCGGCGCGAGTGTCGCCGGGCACTGCCGCCCCGCCCAGGGCGTCGGCGGCGACTATTACGATGTTTTTCCGCTCCAGGACGGCCGTCTGGGCCTCGCCATCGGCGACGTCTCCGGCAAAGGAATCTCGGCCGCCCTTCTGATGGCCAGCCTCCGCGCCTCACTCCGCGGAGTCACCCTCGACAATCCCCGCGACTTCGCCAAGCTCATGGACAAGGTCAACCGCCTCGTCTACGAGGCTTCGGCCGACAACCGCTACGCGACCTTCTTCTTCGGCGCGCTCAATCCCGTTACCCGCATCCTCGACTGCGTCAACGCCGGCCACAACGCCCCGCTGGTCTTGCGCCAAAAGCCTGACGGTGGATCGGAGATCCTGCGCGTCGAAGCCGATGGGCCAGTGGTCGGGCTGCTTCCCTTCGCCCCCTACAGCGAACAAAGCCTGCAGCTCGAACCCGGCGACCTGCTGGTCACCTACACCGACGGCATCAGCGAGGCAATGACTCATGACGACGAGGAATGGGGCGAGGAGCGGATGATGCTCGCCGCCGCCTTTGCCCGCGAAGGCTCCGCCGATCAGGTCCTCAAGAAAGTCTTCGCCGAGGCCGACAAGTTCACTGCCGGGGCGCCCCAGCACGATGACATGACACTTCTGATCCTGAAGCTCGACCCACTCCCCGGCTAAAGCGACGACCGTCGCGAAGTGGGGGTATATTTCTATCTTTCCGCTCAGGCAAACGAGTTTGTCGCGACAGGAAGATGAGAAATCCAAGGTAATGACTCCATGTCAGAACCTTTGCCGGGTTAGCGACATAGAGTGATAAATTGTGATGGATTTCGCGGGCCGATACCTGACGAATCAGTGGTCGGGTGTGCGGTAGAGACATCCCGTACGGCCTGCGGAATCACCTGGCGGTGACAGGCCACGCCTTTGTCGGTTGCCCTTCTGAAATCCTGATCAATCGTGCAGCATGTCGACAGGGCCGAGGCCATTTTTGCTGTACAGCCCGACATAAAGCCGCTTGGTTACCTGGTAGCAGTCGCACGCCGCCTCTTCCAGCTTTTCGTGGCTCTTGATCCTGACGTGGCCCCGGCGATACTCGATCAGACCGCTCTGCTGCAACACTCCAGCCACCATCGTGACGGTGGTACGCTGCGCTCCAAGCATCTCAGCCAGGAACTCCTGGGTAAGGTTCAGGATGTCGGAATCTATGCGGTCATGCACCATGAGCAGCCAACGTGCTAATCGCTCCTCAGCCCCGTGCAGTCGGTTGCATCCAGCGATCTGGCTAATGCATAAGGCTTGCTGCTGCACGAACTCGAGGACTTTATCACGGATCTCTTCCGAGGTCCGAAAAGCTTCACGCAAGTCGGAGAGCGGGATCCTCAGCGCACTTCCACTCAGCTGCATGAAGCAGCGGGTCGGGACGGGAGCGGCTCCAAGGAGATGAAGGCTGCCGACGAGCCCTTCCTTGCCGATGACGACCACCTCAGCTGTTCCACCCTCGGCCATCGTTGTCACCACCGAAGCGATACCGGAGGTCATGAAATATGCAAACTTCGGCGTACGTTCGGCCTCGTAGAGGGCCGTTCTAATCGGGAGGTCTACCGCTGTCGAGTGGGCAAGAAGTAGATCGCGATTCGCTGCGGTGAGGGAAGATAAAAGGAGGTTTTCGGGAGTAGTCTGCATGGTATGCCCTTTGCTTCAGTTCGCAAAGGACAACCGCCACTTGCTACCGGCGGACGCAATTCACGTCTCTGATCAGATTGCGCGTCCCGAACTACACGCACCTTCACTATAGGCTTAATAAAAACAAAAGATTGTCGTAAAGCCGACAATCTTTCGCCTAGCGATTTGAAATACTTCCGATCAGAACTTCAACCTCTGGATTTCATGATCGATTCTTCTCCCTTAGTTCTCATTTACGGCCACGACCGCGATCTCCTCGAGACGCGGCGGCTCGTGTTGGAAAAAGCAGGCTTTCAGGCGTGGATAGTGACTTGTCTCTCGGATGCCGAGAAGGCTACCGCCACACAGCCCAGTCTCCTGCTCATTCTGTGTCACTCCCTTTCCGTCGCGGAATGTGAGAAGGCCCTGGCAATGGCACATTCGCGCCTGCCCGGGATGAAAATTCTCGTTCTGATGGGCGCGGCACCCGTATGCAAGTTGGGGCAGAATGACGAACTGATAAACTCGTTCGATGGTCCCACAGCCCTCATTGCAACCATAAATCGGCTGCTCAAATCCAACTCTTCTACCGGGCGATTGAAGGAGCCGGTTCGCGCGAACTAGAGAATTTCAGCAGAATCAACTCGTGTACGTCGGATAGACGACATAGGATCGCGGACTTGCATCATAATGGTATCGCTGGTCCGCGGAGGGATACCTCCAGCCCTAAACGCCAAGATGGCGTTCTCTCCAGAAACTCCTTCTGGAAGGCCGTCCATATGGATACCGATCTCGTTTCCGAATTGCAAAGGAAGTTGGCGATCGCCACTGAACGATTGCAAAAATCAGAGGAGCGCGCCACCGCCGGTCAACTCGCGCTCGAAATCATGCACGAGATCAGGAACCCTCTCGAGGCCCTCGGGCACCTGGCCTACCTGGCTTTGCAAGAAGCTGACGATCCGGTGAACGTGCGCGACTACCTGCGCCGCGCTCAAGAGCAAATCGTTACCTTGACTCAAATTGCCAGCCAGACTCTCGGCTTCGCCCGGACCTCTCACACTCCTCACCCGAGCGATTTAGTCAACGTCGCCGAGGCCGCCCTTCGCATCCATCAGCGGACCATGGAGGAGAAGCGGGTCCACCTTGTCAAGGAGCTGCCCGAAAAACTCGTCGTCGAGACATTCACCGGCGAACTATTGCAAGTTGTTTCCAATGTGATCGTGAATGCGCTCGACGCTCTGCCGCCTAACGGAACGCTTCGCCTCCGACTGCGCAAGAGGGCAGGACAAGTTCAGTTTGTGATCGCCGACAACGGTCACGGGATACCTAAAGAGCAAGCGTCCAACATTTTTCAACCGTTTTTCACGACCAAGGAAGAGCGTGGCACCGGGTTGGGTCTGGCTGTCTCCAAGAATATTGTCGAGCGCCATAAAGGAAAAATCAGCATGCGCAGCAGCGTCCGACCCGGTAAAAGCGGCACTATCTTCAAGATCTCGATTCCGGCCTGAAAACCCGTCTTCGCGCTAGTCGGCCACGCGGCGAATCTCCGCCGGTTTTCCCGCTACTCCTCCTAATGGAGTTCTTCGGGAATGCCTCCGGGGTTGTGTCTTCGGAGCCTCCGTCTGGCGCGGCACAAGCCGATAAAGGATCAGGTTGTTCCGGTCTTCGTCGTCGTAGGCGGGAAAGTTAGCCACCTGCTGCAAATCAAATTGCGTGTGCAAGTCCTCCAGCGTGCCCGGATCGAGCTCATTCCAAGCCGCATACCATCCCGGCTGGTAGCGCCGGATGCGTGCCGGTAGATCGAGCGTTCCGAAATCGTCGCAGATCGCAGGGAGACCGGTGATCAACGAGATGTTGCTTCCACTGATCGATAGCAGCAGCCGGTTTCGTCCCGGATGCTCGTCGATGTAATTGGTCAGATTGCGTGCTGCCTCAACAAACGTGTACTGCGGATGGACGGCAAACCAGAGCGTCTCGTGAGTGTTCACGAAAATTGTGTAGGCGAGCGCGGCCGAGGCGATCGTCGCCGTCGCGCTTCGCCATGCTCCCCGCTCTTGCCAAAGCGCCTGGAGCCCTAATGCCACCATGATTGCCAGCGGAAACGCAACCACCTGGTAATAACGGGGCTGCATGTTGTTGTGGTATCCGATGAAGAAAATATATCCGGCTACCGCGACCAGAGAAGCGGCAAACAACGGCTTACGCCAAACCGCTCGCAGCCAGAACACCGAGACTAAGAGCAAGCCAGCCGCGACCCAGGTCAGATAGGGATCGATCCAGAAGGTGCCGTGCAACGCGTACCAGAAAGCCATCAGCCAGCCAGTCGCGGAGGTTGGCTGAGTATAAACGTTGACGGTGAAGAGATAACGAAAATCCTGAAGGTAATGCGGTCGTACTGCGAATCCGTAATACGCGAGCCAGGGAAGCCCGCCCGAAAGCGCCACGATCCCGCATGCTAAGCCCGCAGACCGGAAATGCGTCCGCCGCATGAACCACACCAGATAAAAGACCGACGGAAACAAGAAGAGTGCCGTGGTCTTGGTGAGCACCATGCCACAGAGCAGAAAACCAATTGCCATCAGGGTCGCGACCCGCATCCACCTGGCCTTGGCCGGAGGCTGTAGCGCCAGCAACCACGCCAGCAGGAGCAAGAACACCACCGGCGGTTCCAGGATCGCCAACCGGCTAAAGCAAAAGAGAAACGCATTGCTGGCTACCAGCACCATCGCCAGGAACGCCGCCCAACGCGGCGCCTGGCTCCGAACCAATGCATAGGTCAGCGTGAGGTTACCGGCAAAGATCGAAACCGCGAGCAACCGCGCCGCCACCAGGCTCACCCCGGTGAAATGAAAGAGCACCCACTCCAGAAATGGCCAGACGGGGAGAGCCACCGCAGGATTGAAGTCCCCGGCAACATACCAGTTTCCGCGGACGAAAGAGGCGACCGCGGCGCTGCCATACCATCCTTCATCCGTGTATTTTGCATAGTCCATCCACGGCGAGAAATTGGGAAAATCCGCGCCAGGGTGCAGGAAATGCATGCCAAGCAGGGCGGCGACAAAGGCAACCGTCCCCGCCAGCCCTGCCACTCCTGTCCATTTCCTCAGCTTCGCGCTCAGTTTCACCCGAATGCACCACTCCCTCGACCTCTGGACCAGGCAGAAATATGTCTATCAAGAGAAACCCGGATTTCCGGTTGGAGATGCTTCTACGTCTGATTTATTCGTACGCCAGCGCGTCGATCGGATCTTTGCTCGCGGCCTTAAAAGCCGGATAAATTGCGCCTAGAATACCACCCGCGAGGGCAATTGCCGCACCCTTAAACCACCAATCAGGGGTCGCAAAGAACGGCAGCGTCGGGAAGCGATACGCCATCCAGGTATGGATGAGCTGGGTCAGGACCATCCCCAGAACGATTCCGCAGATCGTAATCAGTGTCGATTCGCGCAAAACGACGTTCATGATGTAGCCCTTGGAAGCCCCCAGAGACTTGAGAATGCCGATCTCCCGGGTGCGCTCCATAACTGCCGTATACATCGACTGGAAGATCACCAGAAATCCGATGATCACCGCGATGCCAATAACCACGTTCAGCGCGATCGTAAAGGCCGGCAGATGCTCCGGCGTCAGCATCGAGAGCTGTTCGGCCATGGTCTTCACCTGGTAATCGGAGAGCCCCGGAGTCGCCAGAATCTCTTTCTTGATCAGCGCCTGATTCGCGGGATTGTCGCTCCTCAGATAAAAGAGAGAAGCATTATCCGGAGTGCTGACCAGCGCTCCGAGCGTCCGAATCGGCAGGAACTTCCGCCCGCCCTTGCCGTGTTCGACGATGCCGCAGATACGAAACTCATGGTTCAGGATGGTGATCGTGTCGCCAACATGATGCCCCTTGTCCGAACGAGCGAAATAATCGTCGACGATGACGTCGTTCGGCGCCTGAAACGGAGTTCCAGCCACGAATACAAAAGGCCGCAGCGCGTTGAAGCTCGGGTAATCGATGCCCCAGATCGTCTCGACCGACCCGGTTGCCGTCAGGTTCACGATCACTGGCGCCGCAACCTGCACGTGCGGAAGCTTTTGCAAAACCTGGGCGACCTTCGCCGGGACGGGCGCGCCGCTGATTCCAGAGAGAAAAGTGGAGTTCGGCGGCTGAACGATCATGTCCGCGCCGATTCCCGAGGCGAGGTCGCGGGCGCCATTGACCTGGCCCAGCATGATCGCCACAATACACAGGATCATCACCACCTCGATCGCAATGGCGCAGACGCTGATACAAGTCCGCAGCGGACGGTGGATCAAATTCCCGATTACCAATTTATTCATGCCAAATTCACTTCCGTCGCCTGTTATCTGCGGCAGGCACCCACTTTGAAGTGTAACAAGCAGGGATGTCGAGCTCCTAGCGTGGCCCGGCCGCTGGATCGAGGGACCGCAGAAGGGTGGCAGATCAATATTTCCTGCTTCAGAAAAAATCTTCCCGTTTTGCCGCTAAATCAATGAAAAGTCCGCAATTTTCGCATTTTTCTTTTGACCTTAACCGGTGAAAGTCGTAAGGTATGCACAATTTAGGGTGCTAAAATAGAAGACTTGGCACTTCAGAATCGCTCATAAAAAACACGAGAAAACGTATCAGAACCACTCCAATCTGCCAGTTGGTTCGACAGGGTGTTAGGGTATGGGGCAGTTCGGCGAGGAATTGCGCAGAGAGCGGGAATCCCGCGGCATTGCGCTTGAGGCCATCACGGATACGACCAAGATCAGCAGCCGCCACCTCAATGCGCTCGAACTGGAGCAGTTCGACCGGCTTCCCGGTGGGGTCTTCAATCGCGGGATTGTCCGTGGATACGCCCGCGTTGTAGGGCTCGATGAGGAGACCTGGGTCGATCGCTTCATGTCCGCCTACCACGCGAGCGGCATGGTGATTCAGGATGACGAGGACTGGACCAAGTTCGCCGAAAATGTGGTCAAACAGCGCGCCATAGACCGTGCGCGCCAGACCTTGCGGCTGCGCTGGGCTGGCGTCTTATTGCTGCTCGTGCTGATTGCCGGGCTCGGCTGGTTTGTCTACCATTTCGTTCGCAACAAGGCGTCCGATCATGGCAACCGCGGCGAATCGCCGCAAGTGGGCGCCAGGTATGTGGGTCACGCCGTGTGGCCGGACTATGGAGCGCGGTCGGCTGAGTCTACCCTGCAGGCGGCACACGCTTCTCCCGCTGCCTCCTGATCCGCTCGATCAAATGTCCTGCGTTCAACATGTTGCACGAACTTCCGATCGAATCGCCACTCCCTGCGCCCGTTAAACCCCGCATCTTCCCACTTCCCTGCAGAATCCCCTTATCCGGCGACCTTCCTTTGCCGATGAACTTGGCGGTCGAGTAGACTTAAATGATTAAGTTCCGGCCGATTCCGGCGTCTACTGAGTAACTTTGCCACGACGGCGGCCGACCCACCTGGAGGAAGCTTCCCCTTGTCTCAACGCGACAAATTTCTCTTTACCTCGGAGTCGGTGACCGAGGGTCATCCCGACAAAATCGCCGATCAGATCTCCGACGCCATTCTCGACGCCTGCCTGGAGCAGGACGAATACAGCCGCGTAGCCTGCGAAACCCTCACCGCCACCGGCCTGGTCGTCATCGCCGGCGAAATCACCACCAAGGCCTACGTCGACTTCCAGTCGCTGGTCCGCGGCGTGGTCGCTGCGATTGGCTACGACAACGCTCTCTACGGCTTCGACTCGAACACCTGCGCGGTCATCTCCTCGATCAACAAGCAGTCGGGCGACATCGCCATGGGCGTGGACACTGGCGGCGCCGGCGACCAGGGCATGATGTTCGGCTACGCCACCAATGAGACTGCGGAGCTGATGCCCACCCCGATCTCGCTCGCCCACAAGCTCACCGCCCGGTTGAGCGAAGTACGCAAGAACGGGCAGTTCAGCTACCTCCGCCCTGACGGCAAGAGCCAGGTCACGGTCGAATACGACGAGAACCACAAGCCTGTCCGCGTTGACGCCGTCGTCATCTCGACCCAACACGCGGAGCATGTCGGGAACGACCAGCTTCGCGGCGACATCCTGAAGCACGTCATCCAGGCGGTCATTCCCGCCAACCTCCTCGACGAGAACACCAAGTACCACATCAACCCAACCGGGCGCTTTGTCATCGGCGGCCCGATGGGAGATTCCGGCCTGACCGGACGCAAGATCATCGTCGACACCTACGGCGGAATGGGCCGTCACGGCGGAGGCGCGTTCTCGGGCAAGGACCCGACAAAGGTCGATCGCTCGGCCGCCTACATGGCCCGCTACATCGCCAAGAACATCGTCGCCGCCGGCCTGGCTGACCGCTGCGAAGTCCAGCTCGCCTACGCCATCGGCGTTGCCGAGCCGGTAAGCGTCCTCGTCGATACCTTCGGAACCGGAACCATCGAGCCAGCCAAGCTGCAGGAGCTGGTCCGCGCCAACTTCAAGCTGACTCCCAAGGGAATCATCGAAAGCCTCAACCTGCGTCGCCCGATCTACAAGAAGACCGCCGCCTACGGCCACTTCGGCCGCAGCGACAAGGACTTCACCTGGGAAGCAACCGACAAGGCGGCTGCGCTCGAGGCCGGCGCGGTTGCGGAGACGGCGAAGGCTTAAGGGGCAACCTCAAGCCACCAGGAAAGGCCCCGGCGCGCTTTACGCCGGGGCTTTTCTGTTTGCCCGAGTGCGGGGAATGTGTCAGAGTTTTCTTATGGATAAGGATCGCATCCTCGTCGTCTTGCGTGAGCATGCACCGGAGTTGAAGGCGGCGGGTGTTGTCCACTTGCGGCTCTTTGGATCCGTGGCGCGGGGTGAGGCCTCGTCTCATTCCGATGTCGATCTTCTGGCTGACTTTGACGCCTCGAAACGAGTCACGCTGGTGACGGTGGGCAGTCTCGAAAGCCGTCTTGGGGACCTGCTCGGTGCGAAGGTCGATCTGTCTTCGGCCGCCTGGATGCGGGAGTCGATTCGTGGCCGGGCTCTCAGTGAGGCTGTTCTTGCCTTTTAGAGATACCCAGATGCATTTGCAAGATATCGAGGAGAGCATCGGCAATATCGATGCGTTCCTCGAAGGCGCCAACCTCGAGACCTATCGCGGAGACCTCAAAACCAAATCCGCCGTCGAACGGCAGATGCAGATCATCACTGAAGCTGCAATCCGCCTGGGCGATGACGCGGAGGCTTTATGCCCGGGGCTGGACTGGAGAGGCTTCCGTGGAATGGGCAATATACTCAGACACGGCTACCACCTGATCGACGACAAAATCGTTTGGGACACGGTGAAGGACGATCTGCCTCCATTGCTCGAATCTGTCCGAAACGCTTTGAAGACTTTGTCTAACTCGCGCGGCCTTGATTAGCGATCTTTAGCTTGCTGCGGGCAGCGGAGTATCGTCGGCGACGAAGACCTTGAGCGGCGAGCCCGCCTTGATGTCGATGTCGTGGCCATGCTTGATCAGTCCGATCGGGCCAAAGAGCACCGTCAGAACGACAGTCGAGGTAGTGGCATTGGCGCCCTCTTTGCCCTTCGAGCCGCGCAGATGGACCTTGGTCGGGCCTACGCGGATATAGTCAATACGCACGCTGAGCTCGCCCGGCTTACCCATCATCCCAGCCTTGTGCGCCTGCGTGACTTCACCGACCGCCTTGCTCCCGGACTTCGCGACAACGACATCGCCGACCTTAAGATCACCGTCGAGGATAAAGTTAACCGGGTCGCCCTCAGCGGCTGTTTTCGAGCTGAGGTCCTCGGCGAACTTCAGAGGAACGTCATCACCGTCGTGCAGGATATAGGTCGCACCCGTCGCGGCTGGTGCGGGCGTGACTGCGGCAGGAGGAGGACCTGTCGGCGCAACTACGTTGCTTGCTGGAGGGGTTGCGGTTTGGGCGAGCGCCGTACTAGCGACGAGGAAACACAAGCAGAAAAGAGGAGCTTTCTTCATGGAGGTTCGACCTCAACGCGTGGATTTTGACCCGGGAGCTTTGTGCGAGAGATTAGCACGGCTGCGGGTAGATGGGAAAGATTAGATCGAAACGCGCGCTCAGTTAGGTACCCATTTAGGTGGCAGGCCGGAGCAAGGCTTCAAGTATGATCGGCGAAAGAGTCGATCCTCTCAGCCGAGGTGAATCATGGTGGTCTCGTCCGCCCTCGAAAGTGCCGCTTCCGGTCGACTAACGGACCGGATCTCTTCCGCTCCGACCCAGGGGGCGTGGAGACGGCTTGAGTCGATCGATCTGCTTCGCGGCCTGCTGATGATCTTGATGGCTCTGGATCATACGCGCGACTTCTTCAGCTCAGCTGGCGTGGATACGACCGATCCGTTGACTTCGTGGCCGGCGCTTTTCTTTACGCGCTGGGTGACTCATCTTTGCGCGCCCGGCTTCATTGCCCTGGCGGGAACATCCATTTATCTACAGCGGAAGCGCGGCAAGACACGTCCGCAACTGACGAAGTTTCTGATCACGCGCGGCTGCTGGTTGATCTTTCTCGAGCTGACGGTAATCGACTTTGGCTGGTTCTTCAAGTTTCCGCTTCCCTTCTTCCAGGTGATCTGGGCTATCGGCGCGGCGATGATCGTGCTCGCAGTTTTGCAATGGCTTCCGGTTGCGGTTGTGGGGGCGATCGGGGCGGCGATTGTTCTCTTGCATAATCTGCTCGACCCGATACAGGCGTCGAGTTTCGGCGCCACTGCCAATTTTTGGATGCTCTTCCATGCAGCCAGGCATGATGACGTATCACGGCCACCCGATCGGCATGGCGCTTTACCCCCTGCTGGCATGGATTGGCGTGATCTGCCTCGGCTATGCTTTTGGTCCGGTTGTGGTGGCTGCGCCGATGCGCCGCAGGCAAATTGCCGTGATACTGGCCGTGATTTTTCTGACAGCCTTTTCGGCGCTGCGAGTGATGAGCGGTTATGGAGACCGTTTCCACTGGCACCCGCTGGCGACGGTGAGCCAGTCGGCGATGTTCTTCTTTGAGGTCCAGAAATATCCCCCATCGCTCGAGTATCTGCTCGCGACTTTCGGTTTCCTGTTGCTGTTGTATGCCGGATTTGACAAGGCAGCGGGCGAGAACTGGCTGCCGCGGCTTCGTGGATTCTTTGAAACCTACGGGCGGGTGCCTTTTTTCTACTACATTCAGCACATCTATCTGATCCACGCGACGGCGCTGCTACTCACACTCGCGACCCATGGCGATTGGCATGATTGGATTGGCTACGGAGCACTCTTGGGGGGAGATCGGCCACCGGGGTGGGGCTTCACGCTGCCGGGGATTTACTGTCTGTGGATCGCCTTCGTGCTGGTTCTTTATCCCGGATGTTTGTGGTTCAGCCGGTTGCGGGCGCGGCGTAGGGATTGGTGGCTTAGCTACCTTTGAACCTTCCGGCCATGGTTCAGATTCCGCAAGCCGTATCTGGGCCTTCCTTCATCCAACAACTGGAAGTCCAGGAGACTTTGAATATGAGCACACAGAACACCCTCGGGGGAGCATTCACTTTTCCCGGAACCTCAGTCACTGTGAACCGGATGGGTTATGGGGCGATGCAGCTTGCGGGGCCAGCATGTCTTTGGGCCTCCGAAAGACCGCGATGCGGCAGTGGCGGTGTTGCGCGAGGCGGTCGAGAGTGGGGTGAACCATATCGACACCAGCGATTTCTACGGACCGCAAGTGACAAACCAGATTATTAAGGAGGCTCTGCATCCTTATAAGAAGGACCTGACAATCGTCACCAAGGTCGGCGCGAAGCGCGGCAACGATGCTTCATGGATTATGGACTGTTCACCGCAGGGGCTGCGGCAAGCGGTCGAGGACAACCTGCGCAATCTCGGCCTCGATGTTTTAGCGTTTGTGAATCTGCGCGTGGGAGGAGTTGCGGCGCCGAACGATACCTCGATCGCCGCGCCGCTCACCGTGCTCGCGGAGTTGCAGCGTGAGGGCAAGATCGAGCACCTCGGCCTGAGCACCATTTCGCCGAAGCAATTCGAGGAAGCGCGGTCGATCGCCAAGATCGTCTGTGTGCAGAACTACTACAACGTCGCGCATCGCGAAGACGATGCGTTCGTCGACAGCCTGAATGCGGGGGGCGTGGCGTATGTGCCTTACTTCCCTCTTGGCGGATTTTCGCCGTTGCAGTCTTCGACGCTGGATGATGCGGCTGCGGAGTTAGGGGTGACTCCGATGGCTGTGGCTTTGGCATGGTTGTTGCACCGGTCCCCAAATGTGTTGCTGATTCCAGGGACTTCTTCAGTCGCGCATTTGCGAGAGAATCTTTCGGCTGCGGTGCTTGCGCTGCCTGAGGATATTTTGCGGAAGTTGGATGGGTTGGCTGTGGCCGCTTGATGTCACACTTAATCTATCCGGAGAACCCCAGGTAAGCTACGCGTACCTGGGGCACCCGCGTTTGTTGAGGCCGGCGGAGAAGTACGGCCTCGTTACGCCTGGCTTGCTTCTGCTTCGGCTTCGCGCTTTTTGGCTGCGGCTTTGGGGTTGGTGATGATGTCGACCCACTTCTGGTTGGGCGTGGATTCGGCGTCGTACATGTCGTGCCAGTTCCACCATTTATATGGTTCGGTCTGAGGATAGCCGGGGGGCGAGTCCTCCCAATTTTCCTGGCGCCCGAGGGCCGTCATATCCAGATAGCTCCAAACGCTGCCCATGGCTTCGTCGCCGCGGCTGTTGATGAAGTACGTGCGGTAGATGCGATCTCCATCGCGAATGAATACATTGTGGCCATGCCATTGGTCGACGCCGTGATCGAGGTCAAAGCTGTCGGTGATGGTGTACCAGGGCATCTTCCAACCCATACGCGCCTTGAGGCGCTCGATCGCGGCCTGCGGCGCGCGCGAGGCGAAGACCAGAGTCGTGTCGCGGGCGTTGAGATGAGACAGGTTCGAAATCTGGTCGGCTCCGAGCGAACAGCCGCGGCAGGCATGGTCGGGCCAGCCGAAGACGCCGGGCTCGAAGAAGGCGCGGTAGACAATAAGCTGGCGGCGGCCCTCAAAGAGATCGAGCAGGCTGGCTTTGCCGCTAGGCCCTTCAAATTCGTACGGCTTCTCGACCGCGAACCAGGGCATGCGACGGCGCTTGGCAGCAAGAGCGTCGCGTTCAGCGGTGAGGTGTTTCTCGTCGGCGAGCAGCGCTTCGCGGGCGGCGAGCCATTCGTCTTGCGAAACGATCTTTGCAGGGACTATTTTGGGCGTCTGCATCTTTTGGCTTTCAATCGCGCTGGTTGACATCTTCATTCCTCCTGTCTGTTGCTTGTTTGACGCCAAATTTCCTGATGGCGATAGCGGCGAGTCCGCCGGTGGACGTGACACTGACGGCGATCAGCGCTGCGGTGGTTAGGCAAACTGGGCACATGTTGCTTCCCTCCTTACTTGCGACCTGCTGCTTGCGGACCGGTTACTTTCCATTTGCCGATTGAGATGACGCCTCGGCTAGCGTGCGAACTCGTTCGAACATGTAGGTCCAGCCTCTGTTCATGCCCTCCTTATGTTCCTCGGGGATGAAGCCGAGCGCCGTGTGGCGGAAGGTAATCAAAGTTCCGCCGTCGTGCTCTTTCAGCCGATATTGCACGTTGGAGACGAACGGGGTCGAGGCCATCAATGGCCCCACGAACTCGAGCAGCGTAGGCCGCTTGATGGCCTGCACGTGCGCCCAGAAGTGTCCGTTGCCGTCGCCCAGATCGCGGTACCAGCGCCCGCCCGGCCAAGGCTCGATCTTCATGCTGAGCGATTTGCCGTCGGGGGTCTCGTTGCCCGGGCCGAGCTGCTCGAGCAGCGCGGCAAAGGTCGTATCCATCGACGCCTTGACGTGGATCTCCTGGTTAATAGTGAGGGTCAGGTCTTCGAGGGTATGTTCGGTCGCGATCATAGTTTCTCCTTGGATTTCGGATTGGAATTCAAATCTGGCAGGTCGTGCCGGGTCATGGCTTCAGCGCGTTCCTTCACGCGAAGCAGCTGATGTTGCCAGTAGCGCTCAAAGGTCGCGGCCCACTCGTGCAGCGGGCGGATCGCGGCGGCATTAGTGCGGTAGAGCTTCTGGCGTCCCTGGCAACGCATCCTCACCAGGCCAACATCGCGCAGCACGCGCAGATGCTTCGAGACGGAGGGCTGTTCCAGGCCGAGAGCCAAGACGATCTCTCCCACCGGCCGCTCGGCTCCGGCGAGGTAGGTCAGGATCTCCCGCCGGCGCGGCTCGGCGACTGCGTTGAAGGCATCCGAAGTCGTGCTAGCTCTGGCCATGAGAAGAACATTACATTCCGATATAGGAATATGTCAAGTGGATATTGCTGCGGAGGTGCTGGCCCGTGAATTGGCTATTTGTTATGGCGGAGCCGCCCGGCATAATGGCGCATGGGCGATAGTGCTTTCGCGATTCCTCCGGGTCGGCGCGCCGGCCGCGCTCTTGCGGCTGGAGGCGGAGAGCGATGATCGCAGAGAAGCCGGCGATGACCTTTGGCTGGCGGGTCTTTGGGTTGGGCGTGATGGCGCTGGGCGTGACCACGCTGGTGTTTGGAGACTTCAACCCCGGGCAGACGGTCCCTGCGGGCTTCCCCGCGCGCACAATATTAGCGTATGCCGCAGGCGTGTTCCTGGTCGTCGCAGGCGCGGCCATCGAATGGCGTCCAACCACGGCCTGGGCGGCCGCGGCGATCACCGCCTACTACGCGCTCTTTGTCGTCGTCCTTATGAACGGCAGCCAGTTGCTCACTGCATACTCCTCATACGGCATCTACGAAGAGCTAGCCTTGCAGCTCGCGATTCCGCTAGCGGGGCTGATCCTCTTCGCGACCACTTCGGATTCGCTCGACGCGGCGCTTGCCGCGCGCCTTACCCGCGTGGGCCAGTTGGCGTTTGGGATTTGTGCGCTGGTATGGGGCGGAGCGCATTTCGTCTACATGAACCTTACCGCTCCGCTGGTACCCAAATGGCTGCCGCCTTCGCAGGTGTTCTGGGGATATTTCACCGGGATTTGCTTCGTCGCCGCGGGGCTTGCGCTCCTGACCGGCGTGAAGGCACGTCTTGCCGCGGTGCTGCTGACTGTCATGATCGCGGGATTTCTGGTGCTGGCGAATGGGCTGACGTTGTTGGCCGAACCCAATCACTACAACTGGACTGAGGTTGCTTTGAGTCTTGCCCTGGTCGGCGCGGCGTGGGTGTTGGCGGACTCCCTGCCGCGGACGCGACGCCCGATCGACTGAAGTAAATGGACTGCCGAGTCCACCATATGTTAGAAGGGGATCAGACGCGACCGCCCGCACTTACTCAATACTCCGCCTTCTCGCCCTTCGCCGGAACTGAGGTTGGAACGCCAGGCGTACCGGCATAGGTGATGAGCAGGACGGCGGGTTCCTCGCCAGTCTCTCCGCGATGCACGGCGTCAACCTCCTCCGCTGCAGCCTCGCCCTGATGCAAGACCCGAGTCTTGCCGCTGTCGCGGTCGTGCAGCGTCAGCGTGCCGGAGAGCACATACACAGCATTGGGAAATGGATGACTGTGCCAGGGCAATACGGTATGCGGCGCGATGGTGAGCTTGATTGTGGTGAGCTGCGGCTGGCCGGTGGGATAGTGAGTGTACGGTTTGCCATTCCACGCTTCCGTCGCCTGCAGCAATATCTCACGCTGGCCGCTGGCGACGTTTGGAGAGCCGCTTTGCGCAAGGATTGCGGTTAATGATGCTGCGCTAAGTACGGCGGTTATCCCTAAGACGCGCTGCTTGGATGTCATGTGGATGTCTCCTGGTGGCGGTGAAGTGCATGAGTGACTTATTGATCTCGGCTACCTCGGCCGCCCGAAGAATAAGACGTAGCCGTCAGGATCGTTGATCTCGAAGCCGCGTAGACCGTCGCTCGTGTCCTTTAGCGGCTCGCTGAAGGTTGCGCCGTGCTCGGCGAATTCGGCGGCGAGCGCGTCGGGGTCGGGTACGTAGACAAAGGCGTCCAACCTCAAGTGGCGATGACGCGTGTGGTTCGGCACTGGGCGCGACGTCTCTTTCGGCTTTGATGAAGATCTGCGCTCCGTCGCGGCCGATGATGGCGAAGAAAGGGTCCTTCTCCGGCTGCAGGAATCTTGTCTCAAAACCGAGCTTGTCGCGGTAGAAGGCGATGGTTTGCTCGACGTCGCTGACGATGAAGGATGGGGAGATTGCGTCTAGCTTTGGTCGGGTCATGGGCGTGGACGCTCCGTGCTGTGGATCGATCGTAGGATATCAATGCCCTTTGAGTTCTAATCCTAGCTCGCCCGTCCCACCCCCAGTCAGGGTTCGCGTTCTTGCACGGGGAGATCTTGGATACCCTCCATAAAAGCCGCCGAAGCAACTGGCCTGGAGATCTTTGGCTGGTCATTTAGCCCCACAAAGCAAACCTCCGGAAACTTCGTGCGATAGTCCCTAACTAGACAATGGAAGGCCAGCGCTGATGTCATAAACATGAATTTGCTAAAGCCCTGATTCTGTAATCCTGATAGTTTCTGTAGATCTTTCTCAATGTTTGCCTTCTGTTGTGCCCCAAATGTGACGGGCCTTAATCCAGACTTCGATTTGCCACAAGGCTGTGTCGTCTTGAGTTCCGCCACAATTCGAAATTCAGGAAGGCGAAGATCAGCGCCACTTTTATTTGCGTTTTCTGCGAACTCAATTTTCTCCCATGGAACGCTCGGAAACTCCGTCTCCAGGAAGGCTTTCGCGGCAAGCATGCCCACGGTATGACCAAGATTGTGAATGCGTTGGAAAATGACCTTAATTTGTTCGATGCCGGAGAGTGCTCGGTAGAGATGAATTCCCTCGCCAGATTCGAGAAGCTTAGAAACGCCTTGCATGAATTCTCCGACCGCAAAATCAGCGTTGGCACTGGCCAGCTTAAAGCCAATAAGATCTGCGGATAGTTCGAGCCGCTCTTTTTCGGTCAGGCGCATATTACCTAGCTTAAATTGAGCTGTGGTATGACAAGCAAGACATCCGGGGAATTCCGAAGCAAGCCATCGTTCTATTCACGAACTCGCCGTCCATTTGTCGATGCGTGTCAAAAACAGAAGTCCATATTCGATGTTCATATTCCGCATTAGTCGGGCATATTCTCGTTCCGCGACGAGTGGATGCACTCCCATATCGCTTACAAGTCGGTAAAGGGAGGTCACAAATTCCTCCTCACTCTTTGTGATTACCTTTTCTTGAGCTAGATACGCAATCGCCTTGCCCCAACTCGTCGGAAGCGTCCCCCCGCGCTTCGCGTAGACGAGGATGCAAGCTTCCTTATGAAGGTCTTCGAGGAAACTCCTAAGATGAGACATGCACTCCTTGTATTCGAAAGCGTTCGAAGCTTCCCGGTAGGACCTTTCAGCTTGCTCTAACGCAGCCACAAGGACGCCGCTGAATCGTAGCTGCTGTAGAAATCCCTGAACCTTCTCTCTATCGACCTCAATCTCAGTATTTGCTTCGCCCGATCGCCTCACCTTCAGTCGAAGAAATGTCGCCTTGCGGCACATTTCGATAATCGAATTGCAAAGTGGCGGAATCTCCCGCACAAGATGATAGGGGGTGTTCGATTCCTCGGTATTGGATATGCGTCCCTGCTTGTTTAAGTCCTCCACCTGAGGAAGGAACAAGCGCACAACGTTGCCCAGCGCTTCATATTCGGCATCTGTGAAAAGCGTAAAGTCCAGCGCTATCATCTCCCCAAGCTGAACCAGGAGTAGACTCAATCCCGGACGTAGTGGCGCTCTCGGCAGCGCTGCAAGCATCAGTGCGGTTTGCTTTTGTCGGACCAAAAATTCTGCAATTAGGGGGAGCTCAGACGTGCAGCGGGGCCAAGATCCCGTCCCGCGAACATCATCGTCAGCGTTTCTGTATGCATAGCGGTCCGCGATGCGATTAGCCAGCGTTTCGACAAATGGCGGCTTATCGACCTCCGCAAGCTCCGCGTAAAATCCTGAGAGAAGCTCAAAGTTCCCGCTGGTGAGACGGTGCGTCCCCGGCTTCTCCCAGATTATGCGAGAGGGCAACCCTCTCTCGCTGAGAACTCGCGCAGCAGGCGCGAAGCCGTACGCGACGGGCTCTCGGAGCATATAGCGGACCGTTGGGGATGTCCTTTCTTCAACCAACACCTTCTGCGCTAGCAGGACGGACTCTTGAAGATTCATGGATAGAAACGCGCCTCTCGTTTACATTCTCTTCGATACGAGATGGCTATGGCGACGAATGCGCAAACGGACACCCATCGAGGCCGGGATAGCGTAGATCGATTCGCCCAATTCAGACAAAAAAGCCGTGGAGCTTTCGCTCCACGGCTTTAGTTTTTGCGCTGAAGGCGCTACCCGCCTGGACCGCGCAGGTCACTCGGCGGCCATTTCTTCGGCTTCGCCTTCCTGGCGCATGAGCTCCAGTTCCCTCTCGGCTTCTTCGAAGGCGGCGGTGACCTCTTGCTGGACCTTGGCCGCTGCCTCTTCGAGTTCGGGGGAGAGCTGGATGTTGCGGTAGTATTCCATGCCGGTTCCGGCAGGGATGAGACGACCGACGATGACGTTTTCCTTGAGGCCGCGCAGGTTATCGATGGCCCCGTTGATGGAGGCTTCGGTGAGTACGCGGGTGGTCTCCTGGAAGCTGGCGGCCGAGATGAAGCTGTCGGTCGAGAGCGACGCCTTGGTGATGCCGAGCAACAGCGGGCGACCGACGCAAGGACGGCCTCCGTTGGCGATGACACGATCGTTTTCCTCGCGGAAGCGGAACTTGTCGACCTGCTGCTCGAGCAGGAAGCTGGTGTCGCCAACCTCTTCGATCTTCACCCAGCGAAGCATCTGACGAACGATGGTTTCGATGTGCTTGTCGGAGATGGTGACGCCCTGGAGACGGTAGACTTCCTGGATCTCGTTGACGAGATAGCCCTGAAGCTCCTTCTCACCGAGCACGGCGAGGATGTCATGCGGATTCAGCGGGCCATCCATGAGCGGCTCGCCGGCGCGCATGCGCTCGCCTTCCTGCACGTTGACGTGGATACCGCGCGGCACGGAGTATTCCTTCTCTTCTCCGTTGTCGGCGGTGACGTAGATCTTTCGCTGACCCTTGGCAACCTCGCCGAACTTGACCGTCCCATCGATCTCGCTGATGATCGCGGTTTCGCGCGGCTTGCGGGCCTCGAAGAGCTCGACGACGCGGGGCAGACCGCCGGTGATGTCCTTGGTGCGCGTGGTTTCGCGCGGGATTTTGGCAAGGATATCGCCGGGGAAGACCTCGTCGCCATCCTGGATCATGAGGTGCGAGCGGGACGGCATGAGGTAACGCTTGTTACCCTTGGCACCCTTGATGACGATGGCCGGCTGGCGCTTCTCGTCCGACGAGTCTGAAACAACCAGACGGGAGAGGCCAGTGACTTCATCGACTTCTTCGTTGAGGGTGATGCCTTCCTGCAGGTCCTTGAACTGGATGGTTCCGCCGATCTCGGTAAGGATCGCGAAGGTGTACGGGTCCCACTCGGCCATGGCCTGGCCGAGCTTGACGGCGGCGCCGTCCTCGACCTTGAGCTTGGCTCCGTAGACGACCTGGTAACGTTCCTTTTCGCGGCCACGATCGTCGACAACGGCGATCGAACCCGACCGGTTCATGGCAACCAGATCGCCACCCTTGGCGCGGACGGTGACCATGTTGATGAAGCGGACGAAGCCGTTGTTCTTGGCGTCGAGCTTGGACTGCTCGTTGACTCGCGATGCGGTACCACCGATGTGGAAGGTACGCATGGTGAGCTGAGTTCCAGGCTCGCCGATCGACTGCGCAGCGATGACGCCGACTGCTTCGCCGAGTTCGACCAGACGACCCGATGCGAGGTTACGTCCGTAGCAGAGGACGCAGACGCCGCGGCGGCTTTCGCAGGTGAGCACCGAACGGATACGCACCTTTTCAATGCCGGCAGCCTGAATGGCCGAGGCGATGTCTTCGGTGATCTCCTGGTTGACCTCAACGATGACCTGACCTTCGAAGTCCTTGAGGCGTTCGAGCGAGACGCGGCCGACGATGCGGTCGCGCAACGGCTCGATGATCTCGCCGGACTCGACGATCGGGGTGACGTAGATGCCTTCGACGGTTCCGCAATCGGGCTCGGTGACGATGACGTCCTGCGCCACGTCGACGAGACGACGGGTGAGGTAGCCAGAGTCAGCGGTCTTCAGTGCGGTATCGGCGAGGCCCTTACGAGCGCCGTGGGTCGAGATGAAGTACTGCAACACGGTGAGGCCTTCACGGAAGTTTGCCGTGATGGGCTGCTCGATGATTTCGCCGGAAGGCTTGGCCATCAGGCCGCGCATGCCGGAGAGCTGACGAATCTGCTGCTTGGAACCACGAGCGCCGGAGTCGGCCATGATGTAGATCGGGTTCATGGCTCCCTCTTTGTCGGCGTTCTTCATGTTGTTGAACATCTCGTCGGCAACGCGCTCGGTGACCGCAGACCAGATCTGAATGACCTTGTTGTTGCGCTCGCCGTTGGTGATCGCGCCGTCGAGATACTGCTGCTGGATGGCGATGACGGTCTTTTCCGCTTCGCGAACGACGGTGTACTTCGACTCCGGAATGACCATGTCGTCGAGACCCACGGAAAGGCCGCTGCGGGTCGCGTAGGTGAAGCCGAGGTCCTTGATGCGATCGAGCATCTTGACCGTGACTTCGAGACCGAGGTTCAGGTAGCAGTAGTTGACGAGCTGGCCGATTCCCTTCTTCTTGAGCAGGCCGTTGACGTAAGGCATGCCCTCGGGGAGCGCGTCGTTCAGGATCGCGCGGCCAACCGTGGTGGTGATGTACTGCTTGTCGTAGTGGACCGGCTCGGTGTGGGTGAGGTCCTGGTCGTCGTAGGCGGTGGTCATGTCGAGGACTTCGCCGGTGTAGCGAAGACGGATCGGCGTGAGCGTCTCGACGGCCTTGGCTTCGAGGGCCATCAGCACTTCTTCGGTGTTCGCGAAGACGCGGCCTTCGCCAGGTCCACCCTTCTTCGCCTTGGTCAGATAGTAGAGACCGAGGACGAGATCCTGGGTAGGCACAGTGATCGGCTGACCGGATGCCGGCGAGAGGATGTTGTGCGAAGCGAGCATAAGCACGCTGGCTTCGACCTGGGCCTCAGGCGACAGCGGAATGTGGACCGCCATCTGATCGCCGTCGAAGTCCGCGTTGAAGGCGGTGCAAACGAGCGGGTGGATCTTGATGGCCTTACCTTCAACGAGCACGGGCTCGAAAGCCTGGATGCCCAGACGGTGAAGGGTCGGGGCGCGGTTGAGCAGCACCGGGTGGTCCTTGATGACTTCTTCAAGGATGTCCCAGACGATCGGGTCCTGCATCTCGACCAATTCCTTGGCCTGCTTGATGGTGGTGCAGTGACCGGTCTGCTCGAGGCGGTGATAGATGAAGGGCTTGAAGAGCTCAAGCGCCATCTTCTTCGGGAGTCCGCACTGGTGCAGCTTCAGCTCCGGCCCGACCACGATGACCGAACGGCCGGAGTAGTCGACGCGCTTGCCGAGCAGGTTCTGACGGAAGCGGCCCTGCTTGCCCTTGAGGGTGTCAGAGAGCGACTTGAGCGGACGATTGTTCGCACCACGCAGCACACGACCACGGCGGCCGTTGTCGAAGAGTGCGTCGACGGCTTCCTGCAGCATGCGCTTTTCGTTGCGGACGATGACCTCAGGCGCATGGAGATCCATGAGCTTCTTGAGGCGGTTGTTACGGTTGATCACGCGACGATAAAGGTCGTTGAGATCGGAGGTCGCGAAGCGTCCGCCATCGAGCGGCACGAGGGGACGAAGCTCCGGCGGAATGACCGGGATTACGTCGAGGATCATCCACTGCGGCTTGTTGGTCGACTTGCGGAATGCCTCGGTGACCTTGAGACGCTTGGCGTACTTCAGACGCTTCTGCAGCGAGGTTTCAACCTTCATGCGCTCGCGAAGTTCGATCGACAGTTCGTCGACGTTCACGCGCTTGAGCAGTTCCTTGATGGCCTCGGCGCCCATCATTCCCTTGAAGCCGCCGGGGCGATACTGCTGGTCGAGCTCGCGGAAGCGAACTTCGTCCTTGATGATCTCGCGCTCTTTTACGGGCGCGTCGCCGGCGTCGATCACGACGTAGCTCTCGAAGTAGAGAACGCTCTCAAGATCACGCAGGGAGATGTCGAGCAGGTGGCCGATACGCGACGGGAGGCCCTTGAAGAACCAGACGTGCGAGCAGGGCGAAGCGAGCTCGATGTGGCCGAGACGCTCGCGACGGACCTTCGAAAGAGTGACTTCAACGCCGCACTTGTCGCAGATGACTCCGCGATGCTTCATGCGCTTGTACTTGCCGCAGAGACACTCCCAGTCGGTGACCGGGCCAAAGATGCGGGCGCAGAAAAGTCCATCGCGCTCCGGCTTGAAAGTACGGTAATTGATGGTCTCAGGCTTGGTAACTTCGCCATGCGACCAGCTACGGATCTTCTCTGGCGAAGCCAGGCTGATCTTGATAGCGTCGAAATCGGTGATCGGGCTGGTAAGTTCGAATGGGCTGGAACGGTACAAGGTGACCCTCCTGGCGGCTAGCCTTTAGCTTCTAGCTATTGGCTCTTAGCTGCGGTTACTTCTGTTCTTAACTGGGCCGGGGCTCAAGGCCTCGGTCTTCATCTTTGCTCTTGCCGTCAGCCTCTAACCAAGAGCTAGAGGCTGACGGTAACAAGCTGACTTAGTCGGCTGCCGCAACTGCGGTCGGCACCGGGACGAGTATCTTCTTGCCATCGATCTGCTTGATCAGCTCTACGTCAAGGCAGAGTGACTGCAGTTCGCGAATCAGCACGTTGAAGGACTCAGGTACACCCGGCTCGATCGCTGCTTCGCCCTTCACGATGGCCTCGTAGATCTTCGTACGGCCATAGACGTCATCGGACTTGGCAGTGAGCAATTCCTGCAGGATGTAGGCTGCTCCGTAAGCTTCGAGCGCCCAGACTTCCATCTCACCGAAGCGCTGGCCACCGAACTGCGCCTTGCCGCCCAGCGGTTGCTGGGTGATGAGCGAGTACGGTCCGATCGAGCGAGCGTGGATCTTGTCGTCGACCAGGTGCGAGAGCTTCAACATATAGATGTAGCCAACCGTGACCGGCTGTTCGAACTGCTCGCCGGTCATGCCGTCGAAGAGATACGACTTGCCGGAGCTCGGCAGTTCAGCCGAGGCCAGCAAGGCCTTGATCTCTTCTTCGCGCGCGCCGTCGAATACAGCGGTTCCGAACCAGATGCCGCGCTTCATGCCGCGGGTGACGCGAATGAGCATCTCGTCATCGAGGTCGAGCAGCAATTGGAGGGTCGCCGTACCGGCAAACTTCTCCTTCACGACTGCGCGAATCTCGTTGGCGTCGCGGTTCTTCTCCACGATCTCGGCAATCTTGACGCCGAGGTTGTGAGCAGCCCAGCCGAGGTGTGTCTCGAGGATCTGACCAACGTTCATACGCGAAGGAACGCCGAGCGGATTGAGAACAATCTCAACCGGCGTGCCATCGGGTAGATACGGCATGTCCTCTTCCGGCAGGAT
>CAVREU010000002.1:0-953046 GCA_963720245.1 uncultured Acidobacteriaceae bacterium | reverse complement strand
GCAAGCCCAGGTCGATAGTCTGCACGTCTGCCGGCAGGCCAAGTTCAGCTCGTGTGGTCAGTCCCAGCCCCGCACTGACAGCGGCCCACAACCCCGTCAGGCTGGGGCTCGTCATTGCAACTCGCCAGGGGCGTCCAGCTCTTTCCAATGCCTCCAGTCCCGGTGTCTGACATCCGCACGGGGGGTTGAAAAGAGCAAGCGGTAACGGCTGCCGTACGCGATCCCTGAAAGATGGGCTTGCGATCCAGTACAACGGCAGCTCGCTCAATAGCTGGGCGCTCTTTTTCTGTGCGCCGCCTAACGTCAACGCAACATCGAGGTCACCGGAGTCGATCGCCTGAAGGAGCACGCGGCCGACGTCTACGGTCACTTCGAGCTTTACAAGCGGGTAGAGCGCATTAAATCGCTCGATGACCATAGGCAAAACGTTGCTCGTAAAATCTTGCGCGAATCCGATTCGAACGGCACCCGCAAGAGACGATCCGCGCAGAGTGTCGATCATCTCATCATTGAGCTCCAGCACTCTCCGAGCATACTGGAGGGCGATCTCTCCCTGTTCGGTGAGAAGCGTCTTGCGGCCTTGCTTCCGAAAGAGCGGAACTCCTACCTCTTCCTGAAGTCGCTTCATCTGCAGGCTGATGGCCGAGGGTGTACGTAGGAGACGCTCCGCGGCGCGACCAAAACCGCCGAGGTCTTGTGTAATCACCAACGTACGAAGGCTGTCGAGGCTGAGGTTCTCCAGAAGCATAGTTTAGCCATTCTCACCAATAGCGTCAGAACTTCTCGCTTTTCGTGAGCTCCCGTCATCCTTACTCTTCATGGTAACGCAGTTCGCAGTTGTATTGCGATTTGGCGGCTGATAAGTGATGCATCTCGAGCGCCGATCTTTTCAGGTGCCAAGCGCGTGTCAGATAGGCGAAAGGTTAATTATGAAGAAACTCCCTTCTAACGCAACGATCGTTTTGGTGCATGCCGCATGGGCAGATGCATCCTCGTGGTCCGCCGTGATCGGCCCACTGCTCAAGGCTGGCATCAAGGTGATCGCTGCCCAGATTCCAATGACTTCGCTATCCGATGATGTCGCTGCTTTGAAAGTGGCTTTAGAAAGATCGGGCGCGGGGCCAATCCTCCTTGTCTCTCACTCTTACTCCGGCGCCGTGATCACCGCCCTCGAAAGTGACGACCGGGTCCGAGGCCTGGCCTATATCGCAGCCATGCCCCCAGCCGAGGGAGAAACAGTGGGGGAGGTGTTCTTTCGAGAGCCTCCACACGAAAAAGCTCCTCATCTGGAACCCGACGGTCATGGTCTCTTATGGATGTCGGAGGAAGGAATGAAGAAAGCGGTCGGCCACCGGGCCACGGCTGAGCAAAACGAAATCAGGATAGCAGCACAACGCCCGATAGCCATGAAGTGTCTTGACGAAGCGATACAGACTCCAGCATGGAGGACGAAGCCTTCATGGTATTTGCTGGCTGAAGATGATCGTATGTTCAGCCCGAAGACACAACGTTTCGTGGCCGACCGCATGGGCGCACAGGTCCGTTCGTACGATGTGGATCATGCTCCTCAGATCTCGTCGCCTGCGACCGTTGTAGAGTTCGTGCTGGAAGCGGCCAGTGCGCTGCTCTCGCGTACAAACAATCAGATTGACAATAAGGAGAACCACATGACTACGTACCAGCATGGCACCATCGAGGGTCACAAGATCTTCTACCGCGAGGCCGGCTCGACCACGAATCCGACGATCGTTCTGCTTCATGGCTTTCCGTCGTCGTCGCACATGTTCCGGGAGCTTATCCCGCAGCTCGCCAGCCACTTCCACGTTGTCGCACCGGACTACCTCGGCTTCGGCTACAGCGATGCTCCCGCGGCGAACCACTTTCAATACAACTTCGACAACATCACCGCGCAGATCGAGGAGCTACTCTTCAACACGCTGGGCCTGAAGAAGTTCAGCATCTACGTGCAGGATTATGGCGCGCCCGTCGGTTTCCGCATTGCCTCGCGCCATCCGGAAGCGATCGAAGGCATCGTCGTGCAGAACGGCAATGCTTACGTCGAAGGCATCAGCGCTGCGTTCGAGCCGATGAAGCCTTTCTGGGCGAATCGTAACGCGGAGACGGAGAAGGCGCCGCGCACTCTGCTGACCAGAGAGACGACGATTTTCCAGTACACCCATGGTGCGAAAAAACCGGCAGCGGTGAGCCCGGACAGCTACACCTTCGACCAAGCGCTGCTGGACCGACCCGGCACTGACGCCATTCAACTCGACCTTCTTCACAACTACACCTCGAACGTGGCGCTCTACGATGCGTGGCACGAATACTTCCGCAAGCACCAGCCGCGCACGCTCATCGTATGGGGGCAGAACGATCCATTCTTCACCGTACCGGGAGCGCAGGCGTTCCTGCGCGACCTGCCCAAAGCGGAATTGCACTTAATCGATGGCGGCCACTTCCTGCTGGAAGAGCACAGCGAATTTGTCGCAGGCAGGATCATCGGCTTTCTGGGAAGAGGGCAGAAGACGGAGGTGGGCAAATGACCACCTCTGCCATCAACCCGGACCCTCGGAGCGGGCTGCGGCGGGGAGAGCGCACATTACCCGTCGCTCGCGCCATCCTCTACGCCACGCTGGTGGTTGGAGTGCTCGATGCGACCGACGGCGTCGTTTTCCTCGGCCTGCACGGCCAGAACCCGATCCAGGTGCTGCAGTACATCGCGAGCAGTCTGCTGGGCCCACGGTCCTTCTCGGGCGGCCTTGCAAGCGCGGGACTTGGCCTCGTCGTGCATTTCGCTATCGCGCTGGCAGTCGCAGCGATCTATATCCTTGCGAGCCGACGCGTCGCTGTGTTGCGGGCGCAGTGGGTGCTGTTCGGACCTCTTTACGGCGCTGCAGTGTGGACAGTCATGAACCTGGTGGTGTTGCCGTTCACCGCGGTTCTTCACGGACCGATCACGACTGCGGCGGTTGCCAACGGCCTCATCGGCCACGCCCTGTTCGTCGGCCTGCCAAGCGCGTTCTTCGCCACGAAAGTGAAAGCGGGCGCATAAGCGGCGTTGAGGATCGCGACCAGCATCTGCCGGTGTCGGCATTTGTCACGGCCTCGTGAGTCGACCCTCGCCTGATCCTCACGAGAACCTGCGGGGTGAAAGCAACTCACAGTATGTCTGCCCCTATGGAGATAGTGTCGTCTTTTTTAATTTTGGTTAGATCCGGATGGAGGCAAAGCGATGAGGGTCAGTACCGATAATGGCAAGGAATCGGAGCCAGATCGAGGATGAACTTCGCGAACGCTTGCGTCAGTTCTACCCGCATGTGCCGGTCGTTGGGCTGCAAACCATGCACGAACAGATTGGATTCTCGCTGCGGACCGAGCGACTGGTCGCCATCCTTTCCGCGGTCTTCGGTGGCGTAGCGACGCTGCTCGCCGTCATTGGGCTGTACGGCGTCATGGCCTATGCAGTGACGCGGCGGACCCGAGAAATGGGCATTCGCATGGCGCTGGGAGCGACACGCGGCGATGTAGTTGGCCTAGTCATGCGAGAGGTCTCAATTCTGGTCATTGCCGGTCTAGTTGCCGGTGCTTCGCTGGCGCTGGCTTCAGCGAATCTTATCCGAAGCCAGCTGTTCGGATTGAACCCTCACGATCCATGGACGCTCATCGGCGCGGCGTTCTCTCTCGCCATCGCAGCCAGCATTGCCGGCTTCATTCCGGCTTTGCGCGCGAGCTCCGTGGATCCAACAACAGCTCTTCGGCAGGAATAAGACCTGAGGTCGAGATACGGCGCTTCTACTGTCGCGCGAAAAGTTCAGCCTCTGAGAGAAGAAGCGAGTTCAATTGTTGCCAAATCAGCGAATATCAAACCGAGATCAGTCCAAGTGCACTTCGGCTGGATGAGTGCGTTGTCCTGTTCACGTCAACGCACAACGAAGATCCACCTTGCTGAGATTGGTTTGTGACCGGTGGAATCCGGTTACCCTTCTTGCCAACCAGGTGGAGCGTCACGCATACCCCGAATCCGTCCAATTCGCGTCGAGTCCGAGCTGCGGCTTACAGGTCGCGAATCGCAGTCACAGGGTTTCGGCGCATCGCTCGATGCGCCGGAAGGTAGCATGCTGCCAAAGACATTGCTCCCAGGAGCATGACGACGGAAACTACGGTGATGGGATCGTTGGCTCCGATTCCGTACAACAGCCGGACGATAATGCGTGTCAGTCCCAACGCAAACGCCAGCCCTAGCGCCAGCCCGATTCCTGTGAGCCACAATCCCTGCAACAGCACGAGCCGCAGCACGTCCACCCGTGAAGCACCTAGAGCCATTCGTATCCCGATCTCGTGGGTTCGCAACTGGGTTCGATATGCCACGACGCCGTAGATTCCGGTTATGGCAAGAACCAGCCCAATCAGCGCGAACATCCCCGCCAGGGTGCTCTCGATGACGGCGAAAGTGCTCGCCATCTGGGTGCTCTCCCGCATGGAACGCACATCGAAAACCGGCAGTCGCGAATCGATCCCATGGATGGCGTTTTCCACCATTGGCTCCAGGTCGACGGGATTCCCCTCGGTTTTCACCTGCACCATCGTCTCGTACCCCGGGTGCTGGAAATAACTCATATAGACCATAGGCTCGGGTGACTCATTCACGAAAGTATGGGTTGAATTCCTCGCCACGCCGACAACCGTGAAGAGGCTGCCCCAAATCCTGAGCCTCTTTCCCAGCGGATCCTGCCCTGGCCAGTAGCGCCTCGCCGCCGTCTGATCCACGATGAGTACCTTCGGGGCCCTTTCATCGTCCTCCGGCGTAAACTCGCGTCCTTCCAAGATGGGTATATGAAGGGATTCGAAATACCGCGGTCCCACCTCGGCATTCTGCACCAGCAAAGATTCATGAGGATGCGGCACATACTCTTCCGGATACGCATCGTTTCTCTTTTGAATCAGGGTCATCGGAATCCAGTCGGTAAGAGACGCAACCTCCACGCCGGGCAGTGCCGACACGCGATCAAGTATCTTGCGACGGATCAATTTTGCCTCATCGTTGCTGTAGCCGGCAATATTCAGCCCAACGGACGCAGTGAGAACGTGGTCCTGCTCAAAGCCGGGGTTCGCTGCGGCGAGATTCCGCAGCGTTCGCAGGAATAGCCCGGAGCACAACAGCAACGGAAGGGTAAGCGCGATTTGCGCCACCACCAGCCCGCTGAGCAATTTCCGGTTGCGTGACCCGCCGGAGATACTTGCAGATTCTGCCTTCAGTACCTCAACGGCCGGCGCGTGAGACGAACGCCAGGCGGGGAGCGCGCCGCATAGCATGCCGGCCAATAGAGAAGACACCGCAATCCCAATCACCACCTTATGGTCCATGCTCCCGTTGAGTATGAGGGGAATCGAGTTCGCTGGAAAGAACCATGCGAATGTTTTCGATGTCCACGATGTCAACAGCAAGTGCCACGGCTCCCGCGACGATGGAAAGCAAAGCGCCCTCCAGCATCATCTGCCGCACCAGTTGCATGCGATTGGCCCCGAGCGACTGCCGGATGGCAAGCTCACGCCGCCGGGCTACAAACCGCACCAGTGTGAGCGTAGCCACGTTCGCGCTGGTCAACAGCAGCACCAGGCCGGCGAAGGCGAGCAGAATGGGCAGCGTCGCCGCCATATATCCGTTGGCGCCGAATGGCGAACGCCACATGGGATCGAGCGTGATCCGGTTATCGCCGAGATGCTGGTCCGGATACGCCACTACAATATGGTGCATCGAGGTGTCGAGATCCTGGGCTGCCCGGCCAAGGCTCACGCCGGGCCGCAATCTTCCTATTACGATCAGCCAGTCCGAGTCGCGATGGGTCATTCGCCACCCATCCGCCCCGAGGGGATCGAGCGTTACCCACAGATCGTCACGCAGCCCGGGCGCTGCTCCGACAAACCCCTCCGGCGCCACACCGATCACCGTCACCGGATGCCGGGCGACCTCGATCGACTTGCTCACAATTGCCGGGTCTTTGCCATAACGCGTCTTCCAGAGCGCGTAACCCAGGACCACGTTGGGTACCGCACGGGCCTCCTCGTCCGGCAGAAAGAATCGCCCCAGCACCGGCTTGATGCCGAGCACATCGAAATAATTGGCCGACACATTCGCTATATAGACACGATCCGGCTGTGCGCCGCCAGTCAGCGCAATCCAATCGTTATGATAGGCAAGTATTCCCGTGAAGGTGTGGTTCTGCTCGCGCAGATCGCGATAGTCGAGATACGAGAAGGGCGGGGTCGGAGAGAAGTTCCGTTCCCCCCGCTGCAGGCTAACAAGATCGCCCGTGTCCCGCGCGCCGGGAATCGGACGCAACATGGTGCCGTCAATCCAACTGAACACGGTGCTGTTGGCGCAAATCGCTACGGCCAGCATCGCCGTCGCGGTGATCGTAAAGCCGGGGCTCTTGCGCAGTTGCCGAAACGCGTAACGGACATCCCGGCCCAATTGTTCAAGCCAGGCCTGGCCCCACATGTCGCGCGTTACATCTTCCACCAGAGGAATGTTTCCAAATTCCCGCGCCGCCGCTTGTCGCGCCGTCTCTGCCGTCTCGCCTCGCGCCACTCGATCTGCAATCGCCATCTGCAGGTGCGCATCAATCTCTTCCTGCAATTCGCGCTTGCGCCGCTGAAAACCGAAGCTCGGGAACCACTTCATGACTCACTCTCCTCCGGCTTGACGTACATCACCGACCCAATCGCTTCGACAATCCGCTCCCATCGGCCCAGATCCGAGGCCAACTGCTTTTTCCCCTTGGCCGTGATTCGGTAATATCGGGCTTTTTGCTTGCTCTCTGACTGCTTCCATTCAGACTGCACCCAGCTCTGACGCCCCAATCGATGGAGAGCCGGATACAGAGATCCAGTCTCCACCTGAAGCACATCTCCGGATCGCAAACGCAAAGCTTGGACAATGCCATATCCGTGCTGCGGTCCCCATTGCAGCGTCTGAAGAATAAGCATGTCGAGTGTTCCCTGCAGCAGCTCAATCCGGTTCTTATACTGGTCTTCCTCGTTCATAGATGTAGACACTCTACTCCCAATGGAGGTAGATTGTCTACTTGGGCTTTGTATAGCGCAGCGAGCAGCCTTGCCCACTCAGCAGATTTAAAAGTACGTCAGTTCTCAGGACGAAAATTGGTGATTCTGCATTGGCGCTAAATCGCCGAGTCACTCGCCGACAACAGATTACTACCGGAATGTCGGCCAGGCTCCGGTAACTCGGAAGTGCCGTTTCGGGGAACGCTGCGGCGTTTTCGAGGACTAATCGTTGCGGTCAGCTGAAGCCGCGCTCAATCAGCGCGTTGGATGTTCTTAACAATTGACAGCTCAGTGCTCCCAATGTGTTCTATGGGCCTTAGCTCGTGGGAAGGCCTACTTCAGATGACTGCGCGGAGGGCAACCGTCATACCGTCACGTGCGGTCTTGAGGGCCCCAGCGACCGTCGCACCGGCGGCGATCGCGTGTGCGAGTGCCGATCTCCTTCGTTTTCCCGGATGCTCGAAAGCGACGATCTCGATGTCACCCCCGAAAAGTGTATGGCTCTCTTCCAGCCGATCGAGTGCGGCGTTCAACTCCGCGACAACGCCCTCGGCCTCATCGGCAACGACGATCACTTCCACACTGATTTTCTTGTATAGCATCGGATACCCCTGCCTCCAATCTTATGCCTCCTGACTCCAAAGCACTCCACGCGCGATTAGCCGCAGGATTACTTCCGGATAGCGACAATCCATCCAGAATGCGAACCAATGGCTCCTCGATGAGCGCATTGCCCCGGTAGCGACAGTTGAGGTTGGAGTTCTTCGCAGATCTCTGGACACCTGCCGACATTTCGGTACTTGCCGTGCTCACGGTGGGTGAATCGGCGACATTCACAGAGCTTTCGAATGCCTAGAACGGCGCACGGTCGGTTGTCGCCAAACACCTCTTCATTGGCATTTTCAGCCTGCGGTTGATCTGGATTACTCCCGGGTGGATCATTCGCTGCGCAGCGCCTGCATCGGGTCGATGCTGGCCGCCCTCCGCGCGGGGATCACCGCAGCGACCAGAGCCGCCAACCCAAGAAGCACAGTCGCACCTGCCAACAGTAACGGATTCCACGGCGTCACTCCGAAAAGCTGGCTAGCCATGAGATACCCCGCCCCAATTGCAGCCGGAACCCCGATTCCCAATCCGATGCCGACCTGCCAGAACGCTTCGAGCAGCACCATAGCGACCACGGCGCCGCGATCGGCGCCCAGGGCCATGCGCACGCCAATCTCGCTCCTGCGTTGCTCCACGCCATAGGACGTAACTCCATAGAGAGCAACCGCAGCCAGCACAAGGCCAACAGCGCCAAACAGCCAGGTAAGGTTGGCGATCATGCACCGGAATCCAACTGGTTCGCTCCATCATGTGGAAGGCGAGATAAAGGATCAACCGGGCCCCCGCCCAGGCCACAGCCACACCGGCCGCGCCGCCGATCAGAGAGAGCGTAACGCTTTCGAGAAGCGCATTCCTCACCAGGCGTCCCCGCGATGCTCCCAGCGCTACACGGACTGCCGTCTGCTGTCGGTTCTTCAGCCCGCGGGCCAGCAGCAGGTTGGCGATGTTGGCGCAGGCCACCAGCAGCACACAACAGGCCGTGACCATGAGCAGCAGCAGACCCTCGCTGTAATCCCTGCGCAAAAACGAGAAACCTGCGCCGCCAGGCGACAAGCGGAGCGTCTGCTTCTGCCATACAGCTTTTTCCTGCGGACTCATATCCGCCAGGTGGCTGGCCAGCCAGCCCTGCAATTCACCCTGAAGCTGCGCCTGGAGCGATTTCGGATTCGTTCCGGGGCGCACACGTCCGATCAAGTCCAGCCAATCGGTCCGCGTGTTTTTAATTCGCGCCGTTTTCCCCAACATCAATGGCTCGGCCGTCAGCGGCATCCAGATATCCGGCAGGCCCCAACTCGTCATCTTCGCCCCAACGAAACCCGCCGGGGCCACTCCTATGATCGTGAAAGGCTGGCGGTTGATCCGGTATGTGGATCCGACGACCGAAGGATCGGAGCCATACTTCTCCTGCCAGGCATGGAAGCTCATCACCGCGACCGGGGGCGCGCCCTCCTGGTCGTCGGCGTCGACGAACAGCCTTCCGCGCCAGGCCGAAACGCCCAGGGTCTGAAAAAAGTTCCCGGAAACATATTGGCCATTCGCTGTATCCGGCGGTCCCGATGCGCCGGAGCGCCGCACTCCCAGCGGCATATTACCCGCCTGGAGCGCTGCCAGATCCTGGAATCCCGGCGTGTTTGCGCGGAATAACTTGTATGCTTCCCACGAGAAGAGACTCCAGTTGCCCGCCTCGCCGTCGCTGTCCTGGCTGTATCCTACCCAGTCGCAGCAGTGGGGCTGATCTCCGATACGCCACAACTGATCCGGTCTGGGACCGGCAGCGATTGCAACATCACCTGTTGCACGAGCGTGAAGATCGCGGTGGTTGCCCCAATTCCCAGCGCCAGAGTCAACACCGCCGTCAGCGTAAAACCCGGTGATTTGCGCAACTGGCGAAGGGCGTAGCGAACATCCTGCAGTAGCGACTCAAGCCAAATGGTTCCGCGTCGCTCGCGGCAGTTTTCCTTAATCTGCTCGATCCCGCCGAACTCGATTCGTGTGAGCCGACGGGCTTCGCTCTCCGGTATGCCGGAACGAACCTTGTCGGCGACCTGAGATTCGAAGTGGAAGCGCAGCTCTTTGTCCAGATCGGCCTCCAATCGTTCGCGAGAGAAAAGTCTCCGTAACCAGCCCATCAGATTCCCTCCAGGGTTCCCTCGAGAATGAGGCTCACTACGTCGGTCAGGCGCGTCCAGTTTTCGGTTTCGACCTTGAGATGAGTTTGTCCCTTGGAAGTGAGCTCGTAGAACTTGGCTTCCCGGCCAGTTTCGGAAGGCTTCCAGCGAGAGCTGAGCAGCTTTTTATTTTCGAGGCGATGGAGCGCGGGATAGAGGGATCCCTGCTGGACCTGGAGTGCGTCGCGCGAGATCTGCTGGATTCTTTGAGCGATGGCATAGCCGTGAATGGGTCCAAGCGCAACGACCCTCATGATGAGAAGGTCGAGCGTGCCTTGCGGGAGGTCAAACCTGTCGTCTGTTCTCTTCATGCCTATGGCTTCTACATATACATCGCAAGATGTAGAAGGTCAAGGTATATCCGCCGTGTCAATGCGCAGCGGCCAGCTCTCTGTAAGACGGATTTCGGAAATTGGGCTCAGCTTGTGACGATCAAGGGCAAATCGCAGACTTGGACTCCTGCGAGCGGATAGGTATTGGGAAACGCCGATGTCGCCCACGATGGTCTGCGTTTACGCATTATCTCTGAGGCACTCATCGGGGCGGGATAGAGTGATTCTCGATGGGCGATAGCAAGCCAAACCACTCCCCCGCGTCAACCCTGCACTTCGCCCTCGACACCGTCAGCCCCGTTCGGGATGTCAAGATCCCAAATCGCTTCCATTTCCCCTAAGTCTTGTCATCCAAACAAGATAATTAATTTCAAAACCTGGCGTAGTGAATGGGGTCAACTTGGTAAAATAGAAATAAGGATCAAGGAAGCGGCGATGGCCGCCCCAGGGCCTCGATTCCTCCCGAACAAACTATTCAAAACAGGGAGCTTACGGCTAAGTTCCTTGTTTTCAAGAGCCGGTTTCGGATTTATCTCCGTAACTCGGCTCGAATGTTGAATTTAGCCGCAAACCCCCAGGGGGAGGGGGCCCCCCCAAGAAGTCATGCCGTCCGCCGTCAACAACACGATCGCTGTCGCCATGTCCGGCGGAGTCGACTCCTCGACCGTCGCCGCCATGCTCAAGGCCGAGGGCTACGAGCTCGTCGGCCTCACGATGCAGCTCTGGAACCAGCGCCGTCTCGCCGGCAAGGAAGGAATGCCCGAGCAGGTGCAGGGACGCTGCTGCTCGATCGATGATGTCTACGACGCCCGCCGCGTCGCCGAAGACCTCGACATCCCCTACTACGTCGTCAACCAGCAGGAGCGCTTCGAGCGCGACGTCGTGCGCCCCTTCGTCAAGGAGTATCTCGCCGGACGCACGCCGATCCCCTGCTCGCTCTGCAACGACCATCTCAAGTTCGATCAGCTGCTCACCACCGCGCGCCAGATCGGCGCCGACCGCGTCGCCACCGGCCACTACGCCCGCAATGAGTACGACCCCGAGCGCGGCCGCTGGATACTCAAGCGCCCCGCCGACGCAAGCAAGGATCAGACCTACTTCCTCTTCGGCCTCACTCAGGAGCAGCTTTCCCGAACCCTCTTCCCGCTCGGCGGCTACACCAAGCCCCGCGTCCGCGAGATGGCGCACGAGCTTGGACTAGCCACTGCCAGCAAGCCCGACTCACAGGAAATCTGCTTCATCCCCGGCGGCGATTACAAGAAGTTCATCGACGCCTACCTAGAGGAGCAGGGCGAGCAAATGCCCGACTCCTCCGGCGAGCTCGTCTCGACCGCCGGCGAGGTCATCGGCCATCACACCGGCGTTCACAACTTCACCGTCGGCCAGCGCAAGGGACTCGGAGTCGAGTCACCCACCGCGCTCTACGTCATTCAGATTGGCGGAGAGGGAAACAAGGTCAAGGTAGGCAACGAAGCAGACCTGATGCAGTCCACCCTCCGCGCCCGCCGTCTGAACTGGATTTCAACCCCGGAGCTGCGCGGAGAGATGCGCGTCAAGATCAAGATCCGCCATCGCCACGAGCCAGCATGGGCCACGATTTACATGGATTCAGAAGATCAACTGATCGCAACCTTCGACGAGCCAGCCCGCGCCGTAACGCCCGGCCAGGCAGCCGTCTTCTACGATGGAGACGAAGTAATCGGCGGCGGCTGGATCGCCTAGCTGGAGCAGAATCAGAGCCTCTGTACGCAGCGGCAGGAGTGCCGGACTGGATTTTTTTGTCAAGAAAATCCTCTAAACCAGCGGGCCCTGAGTCACGACCACTTCTTCTACGATGATCACCGGCTCTTCGACGCTCACGGGCGGATGAACGCTCGCAGGCTTGTCCCTGTAGGTCTGGAACGCAGCCTTAAGGCCATTGAATATCCCATGCACGTGCCGAAGCGGAATTTCAATTCCCTGCTGGATCGTCGTGCTCGCTTGCGAGATGCCATCCAGCGTGCCACTGACCATCTCGTCGACCCGCGCAGTCTGAGCACGAGTCTTCTCCAGCACTTCATCGACTGACGACTTTACCGTATGAGTTTCCTCTTTGAGCAACTCGCTGATCTCCACCAGGTTTGCACTGATGGTTTGTACCTTGGGCGCAAGCTCTTCAAGCGTGACCTTTGACGACGCAACCAGGGGCATCGCATGGTCCGTAATTTGGGTCAGGATCGTTGCAATCTTCCCTTGTAATTTCAGAAACGCGATAAAGAAGCCCAGCAGGATTCCGGCTTGGAGCAGCACACCCACCGCGGTCGCGATGGCGAAGACAGCAAATATGTACTCCAGAGTGCCCCATTGCATATTGCCCAATTGCATAAGGTCGTTCTCCTAATGGTTCCCGCTTAGCTTCGCACCGAAAGCATGATGAAACGCAACGGCCTTCCCTGATGAGGGAAGGCCCACAGCGGCAATGCCATCAACGCGTCTAACAAGCTCTGCAGCTGCTACGCGCCAGCGCCATTCGACGGTGGTTCGACAGTCGTGGTCGTCTGGTAAGCCTGCTTGCCGGCATCGACAGCCGCAGCCACTTTGTCCGCCTGCTGTTGAACGAATCCGCGACCCTGAGTCACTACCTGCTCGACCTGGGCGCGCCCGCGCTCTATGTATTCCTTGCCCTGGCCGACATAGTCGTTCACCTGGGCCTTGCCCTTTTCGACCAGCACCGCAACCTGGTCGGCGGTCTCCCGCGAACGCTGCTTCAAATACTCGGCGCCATCGCGGGCGCTGTTGGCCACATCTTCGCGGACTTCGCGCCCCGCCTTCGGCGCATACAGCACGCCCAGTAGAGCGCCCAATCCAAGTCCCGCCACGAACCAGCTGAATCCGCTGCCCTGCTTGTCTTCCGTCATGAGAACATCTCCTTCGTTTCCGTTACTTTCCGGAATCGGAACCAGCCAAAACTTCCGGAATCAAGACAATTACCAGTATAGATGCCTCGGAAGCCCCGGCCAGCCGCTCCCAAATCGAAAGCCCTCCGATTCTTTCACGTCTCAAGCGAAAATGGCTTATCGCTGGTCCTTGCCCTCGCCTGGTCACTAGTCCCTGGTCCCTACTTCGAGTAATACCCCGTCCGATGCCACAGCGAATAGTCGGAACCTCCAACCACACCGGTCAGCGAAACCGAGATTGTCCGAAAATCCGCCGAATCCGAATGCCGCGACGGATAATACCCCAGCAGATACTGCGTCCGAAGATCTTCCGACACCTTCTGAAACGCCGACTCCAGATCCGACGACTCGGCGTAGTAGTGCTTCCCACCCGTCTCCTGCGAAAGTGTAATCAGCGCGTGCTCGCCGCCGGTGTCGCGGCCCGCGTCGGCCGCGATCGGCACATCGATAATGCTGTACACCAGCACTTCGGAGCGAAGCGCAGCCTCGAGCGCACGCGGATAATCCACGCCTTTTACGGTGTCGTCGCCATCCGTGATCAACACCAGCACTTTGCGCCCAGGCCGCCCCGCCAGGCTCTGCGAAGCCAGAAAGATCGTGTCATAGAGCGCCGTCGCCTCGCCGGGCCGCAGCCGGTCGAGTCCGTTGTCGATCTGGTGAAGGTTGTTCGTAAACGGCACCACCTCGCGCACATCCGACGCGAACTCCATCAGGTCAAGCTGGTCGACGGGGCGCAGCAACGCATGCACGAACTCGCGCGCCGCATGCTCCTCGATGCTCATGTCCTTATGCACCGTGCCGCTGGTATCGATGGCCAGCACGATCTGAAGCGGCACCGCCGACTCGCGGTCAAAGACGGCGATCTTCTGTGGCCGGCCATCCTCCGCAAGGGTGAAATTGTCTTTCGTCAGGCCGCCCACCGGCGCGCCGTTCGCGTCGGTGACGTTGACGAAGACGTTCACCAGCTTCACTTCCACGCGGATCGGAGGGGTCGCAATCGGAACCGGGGGGGATTCCTGTTGAGCAGGATTGCTGGTGACGGGCCCGATACCGATGCCCGCTCCACCCGAGCTCTGCGCCCCGGCGATAACCGGAAACCAGGCGATGAAAGCAAGCAGTATTTGAACTATCCGGATTCGCATTCGTTACTTACAGCTTAGACTCGACACGCCGACAATCGTATTCCACCCCGGGCACTGCCGGTTCGTTCCCGAAGAGCTTCGTGCTAACATCGCCTTTCGATCATGAAAAACATCCCCGTCTTTCTCTCATCCGCCCTGCTCATGGCCGCTCTAGCCTCCGCCTCCCTGCAAGCCCAAACGTCGTCCACGCCATCGACCGCGCCCAAGCCGGCGGCGCACAAACCCGCCGCCGGGACAACCTCCGCATCCACAGCGATGAAGCTCCCGCCGAATATCCCGCCGGTCAAGGGCATTCTCAAGACCGCCTTCGCGCTGAAGTACATCGACATAAAACTGGGCACCGGCGAACTGGCCAAGCCCGGAATCAAATACACCGTCCACTACACCGGATGGCTGCATGACGGCACTAAATTCGACTCCTCCGTCGATCGCGGACAGCCTTTTGAATTCGTCCAGGGCAGGCACGGCGTGATCAGCGGATGGGACGAGGGCTTCGAAGGAATGCGCGTCGGCGGCAAGCGCCGTCTCTTCATCCCCTGGCAACTCGCTTACGGAGCGGCCGGACGCGGCCCAATCCCGCCCAAAGCCGACTTGATCTTCGACATCGAGTTCATCGCCCAGCTCGATCCGAACGCCCCGCCGCCTCCGCCACCAGCAGCGCCGCAGAGCGCAACTCCACCGCAATAAGAACCGGGCCTGCCGTCTTCACCGGATCGCGACTAGCAGGCCCGCGCTGATCCCGATTGACTGCTCATGTCCGCGGCCGAAACCGTAATCGTAGGCGGGTTCAAGATACCAGCCGAACCTATGCCTTCCGCTGGGCCAGAACATGAAATCTCCCGCCACCTCCGCCGCAGCCGAGTTGCTCGTCGCGCCGTTCTCTCTCGCGTGGACCCACTCCGGCCCGGCGCCCAGCATGAACTCCGCCTTCTTAGAGATGGTCCAGGGCTTCTTGAAGAGCAGGTCGGTGTCCCATTCGGTCAGGCGTCCATAGGTGAAAAGCGGGGTGGTGCCTGCCTCCAGCTCTAGCCAGTTCTCGATCGGAGTCACTTCGACGGCAAAATCGGGGCCGAAGCTTGCCGCCCCGCCTTCGATGTTCCAGCTGGTTGCCGCGCCAAGCTCCACAATTGCGATGGGATCCTTCTCGGCCGATTGCGCAAACGCGCTTCCCAGGCAGACAAACGTCATCGACCAAAGTAATGCATTTGGCGCTTTCATTATGGATTCTGAGTATAGCGGCAACAAACTTGCTTGGAATTCGCTCTCAGTCGTGCTTCGCCAGACCAACCACCATCGCCGCAATATCCGTAGCCGCATCCGGCTTCGCCACCGCTTTTGCGCGAAGCCCCATCGCCTCCAACTCCGCGCCGTCGCGCAACAAATCCTTCAGCGTCGTAAGTAGGATCTCGTCGCTCATCTCCGCTTGAATCAGCATCCGAGCCGCTCCGCCAGCCACCATAACCTCGGCATTCTTCCGCTGATGATCGTCAGCCGCCTGAGGAAACGGCACCAGCAGCGCTGGCTTGCCTGCGGCCGCTAGTTCTGCCACCGTACTCGCTCCGCTCCGTGCCAGCACCAGATCGGCAGCCTCAATCCGCCGCGGCATATCGTCCAGAAACGCCGAGACCTCCCACCGCAAAGCATCGGCGCCTGAATCGAGATACGCCGCCTGCGTCGTCTCCGCACGGCGCGCGCCAGCCTGATGCAAAATCGTCAACCCCGGAACCGCCTCCAGCAATGCGGCGGCGATTCGCGGCATCAATGTGTTGAAGATCAGAGCTCCCTGGCTCCCGCCAAAGACCAGCAGGTGCGGTGCGCCACCTGCCACGCGCGGTTTGAGCGCAAAGAACTCCTTCCGCACCGGAATCCCCGTCACCAGCGCGTTCCGAAAATACTCGCAGGCTGGAGCAAAGCTCACCGCCGCCGCATCCACGCTTTTCCCCACCAGCCGATTCGCCAGCCCAGGAGCCGCATTCGGCTCAAAAGCTAGCGTCGGAATCCGCTTCAACAGCGCCGCAACCATTCCCGGCCCTGAGGCGTAACCACCCACGCCAACCACCACATCCGGCTGGAACCTATTGAGGATTTCAAAACAATGGCGAATGCCTAAGGGAAGATCGAGCAGCGTCCGCAGCCGAGTTGCCAGGCTCACGCCCTTCAACTGGCCAACCTCGATCAGCTCAAGCTGATAGCCAGCAGCAGGAACCAGCCGCGTCTCGAAACCCCGCGCTGTACCGACGAAGCGTACCTCCGCCGAATACCCACCACGAAGCTCGTCCGCAATCGCCAGCGCAGGAATCACATGCCCGCCCGTGCCGCCACCCGCAATTAGCACTCGCAAGGCCGTCATCCAGCGATGCGTCCCGAAAAGAAGAGCTTAGATTTGTCATCCCGACCGGACCCTGAATGGGGTGAAGGGGGAGTGGAGGGATCTGCGGTGTCACGAATCTCCATGAGGTCGATCACCCTCAGTCGCACTCCCGCGTAATATTCAACAGCACGCCAATCGACAGCAGCGTAATAAACAGAGAAGTTCCGCCATAAGAAATAAACGGCAGCGTAATCCCTTTCGTAGGCACCAGCGCCAGCACCACGCTGATATTGAAGAACGCCTGGATCAGGATCGTTGTCGTAATCCCAAAGGCCAAGAAACGCGCAAATGGATCACGCGACAGTATCGCCGCCCGCAACCCGCGGTAACCGAGCACGACAAACAGCGCCACCACCACCAGCGCGCCCACTAGCCCCAGCTCTTCGGCAATGTTGGCGAAGATGTAATCGGTGTGCGATTCGGGAAGATAGAAGAGCTTTTGCACTCCCTCCATGTAGCCTCGGCCAAATAGCCCCCCGGTCCCCACCGCAATCAACGACTGGTTCATGTGATAGCCAATCCCCAACGGGTCGGCGTTAGGATTCAGGAAGGCCAATATTCGGTCACGGCGAAACTTAACCAGGAGCAACATACACGCCAGTGCCGGGGCAGCTGCCGCCCCAGCCATTACCAAATATTTGACCTTCATCCCGGCCAGATACAGCATCAGCGCCGTCACCCCCGCGCACACCAGCGCCGTCCCCAGGTCGGGCTCCTTCACAATCAGCCCGATGAAGAGCAGACTCGGCAGTGCGGCCGGAATCAGTGTGCTCCTGAAGTCGTTCACCATGTGCAGCTTGTTCTGCAGAAACCACGCCAGGAAGAGCACCATCACCGGCTTGGCTATCTCCGACGGCTGCAGCGACAGCGGTCCCAGCTTGATCCAGCGGTGCGCTCCATGGGAGACCGGCATGGCAAAGACCACCAGCAACAGCAGCGCCGTAATCGCCACCAGAGGAAAGACCACGCGCGGATGGTTGAACTTCCGGTAGTCGACCTGCATCACCACGGTCATCCCTGCCAGGCCAAGCACGCCCCAAATCGCCTGCTTGATCAGAAAGCTGTACGGCGAGCCTGACGTCGCCTGCGCAGTGATCGCCGACGCGCTGAAGACCATCACTAGCCCGATCACCACCAGGATGAGCGTGGTGCAGAAGAGCACTTTGTCGACGCCTACGCGCTTTGCCATTCTGGCAACCTCTTCCGAGCCATGACGAGTTCCTTGAACACTCGGCCACGATGCTCATAGTTCTCAAACTGATCAAAACTCGAGCACGCGGGAGCCAGCAAAACGATCTCGCCCGGCATCGCCGCATCGGCCGCCTGGTTGACTGCCTGGGTAAGCGTTCCCGCGCTCACAATCGGCACGTCGCCGCGGACGTGGCTCTCGATCTTCTGCGCCGCCGCGCCGATTGTGTACACCGTTTTCACCCGCTCCTTCAGCAGCGCGCTCAACCGCGTGTAGTCCGAATTCTTGTCCTTGCCCCCGAGAATCAAATGAATGCCGCCGGGGAACGAGCTGATCGCCTTCGCCGCCGCGTCGACATTCGTAGCCTTGGAGTCGTTGTAGTAGTCGACCCCGTTCAATGTGGCGACATATTCCAGCCGGTGCTCGACCGCGTGGAAATTCTCCACCGCGGTGCGAATCGCCGCCGCTTCCACCCCTGCCAGCCACGCCACGCATACCGCCGCCAGCACATTCTCGACATTGTGGCTGCCCTTGAGCGGAATCTTCTCTACCGCGACAATGCTCTCCGCCGCCACATCTTTCTCGGACTTGAAAACAACCTCGCCATCCACCAGATACGCTCCGGGCTCGACCGGCTCCTTACGGCTAAACCAGAAGACACGTGACGGGGCGCGCTCCGCCGCCGACCGCGTAACCGGATCGTCCCAGTTCAGCACCAAAGCGTCCTCGGCCGTCTGGTTCGCGAAGATGCGTTCCTTTGCGGCCACATAGTTCTCAAAGGTGATGTGCCGGTCCAGATGATCTGGAGTCACATTCAAAATCACCGCAATCTCAGGGCGAAACTGCTCCGTCGTCTCCAACTGAAAGCTCGAAACCTCCAGAACCGACCAGCCATCTTCCCTACTGTCTTCAACCAGAGCGATGACCGGCAGGCCAATGTTGCCGCCAACCGCAACCGGCAATCCGCCAGCCGCCAGCATCTCGCCGCAAAGGCTCGTAGTCGTAGTCTTGCCGTTCGATCCGGTAATCGCCAACACCTTGCCCTTCAGATACCGTGCCGCCAGCTCCACCTCACCAACAACTGGCAGGCCAAAGCTCTTGACCTGGACGATCTCCGGGGTATTCAACGGCACGCCGGGGCTGACCACGATCAGGTCCTGCCTGCGAAAGGTCAGCAAACCATGGCCGCCCGCCTCGACCGCGATCCCCTCCTCCAACAGCGCGGGAATCTCCCTGGCCAGCGCCTCTGCGCTGCGCACATCGGAGACGGTCACCTGCGCCCCGCGCCGCCGCAAGAACAGCGCCGCCGCCAGACCGGACTTCCCCAGCCCCACCACCAGAATCTTCTTGCCCTTCAACTCCATATCGACCAATCTTCGATGTTGAACCACTGCGGCTGCCCGATATCTAAGCGCGCCACAAACCCTGGAGTCATCGATCGACTTTTGTTCGCGCCAGATGTGGGATTCCGCTCACAACACACCGCAGACACCAACCCGAACCTATTCTCCCACGCCAATACCACGTGGAACTCCCCGCAATCCCCACTCAGCGCAGTTTCAGCGTCGTAAGTGCAAAGAGTGCAAACACCAGCGCCGCGATCCAGAAACGCACAATCACCTTCGATTCGGACCACCCAATCAGTTCAAAATGGTGATGCAGCGGCGCCATCTTGAAAATCCGCTTGCCGTTGCGCAATTTGTAACTGCCCACTTGCAAAATTACCGACAGCGCCTCCAGCACGAAGACCCCGCCGATAAATGGCAGCAGCAACTCCTGCTTGATCACCACCGCTACCGTAGCAATCGCGCCTCCGAGAGCCAGGGACCCCACATCGCCCATGAATATCTCCGCCGGATGCGCGTTGTACCAAAGGAAGCCGATACTCGCGCCCACCATCGCCCCGCAAAAGACGGTTACCTCCCCAGCCAGCGACATCCGCTGAAACTCCAGGTAATCGGCGAAAACCACATTCGAGATCACGTAGGTAAGAAACGTCAGCGCGGCCGCCGCAATGATCGTGCAGCCGATCGCCAGGCCATCCAGCCCGTCGGTCAGGTTCACCGCGTTGCTCGATGCCACCAGGAACAACACCACATAGATAATCAGCGGAAGAAAGGCAAGAAGGCCCAGATGTGGAATCACTCCCAGCGATTGCCAGACCAGATCGGGTCGCAGGCGCTTGATAAAGGGCAGGTTCAGACGGCTCGACCAGAGGCCCTGCGCACGCAACCCAATCAACGCCACGGCGATGGCCACGCCAGCCAATATCTGAAAGAGGATCTTCGCCCGCGCCGTCAGCCCCAGGCTCCGGCGGGAGACGACCTTGATGTAATCGTCAGCAAACCCGATCGCCCCATAAGCCAACGTCGACGCCATCACCAGCCAGACAAACGGATTCGACAGGTCCGCCCACAGTAGCGTCGGCAACACGATCGCAATGCAGATCAGCACCCCGCCCATGGTTGGCGTTCCCGCCTTCTTCTGGTGCGCCTGTGGCCCGTCGTCGCGAACATACTGGCCGATCTGAAACTCGCGCAGCTTCTCGATCACATACGGACCGATGATCAGCGTAATCAGCAACGCTGTAATGGTCGCAAACGCAGTGCGGAAGGTGAGATACCGGAAAATGCGGAATGGGCGGAAGTAGGGAAACAGCTTCTGATAGAGCAGCCAGTAGAGCAAACGGCCTCCGGCAGGATTGCGGATTTGCTCTATCTTACAAGGTCATCCGGCCGGGAGATTTCAACAAATCCGCGCGTCCCATCTTAGCCAACAGCCGATAGACGGTGAGGGCGACAACATCCGGCCCACCGCTCGCAAACTCGCGGTTTAGCTCTTTGCGGCGGCCTGGCGTTTGATTCCCAGCACTGCTACATGCGAAGCGCTGCGATAAAGGTCCGGTGCGCCATCGGTGGTATTCAGCAAGTGCACTGACTCGCACGCCGCTCTGATTTGCTTGTAATCGTTGAAGACCGAATAGGAACATACCAGCCCATCGCCTTCGGACATCACATACCGTTTGCCTTTGGTCTTTATCCGGTCCGCCAGTGGCCATAGCCCTACGGCATTGATCATCTGCTTCAACATCCGGGACAGCGTGGCGGCCTCCAAAGCGCTCATTAGTTCGCTAACTGCCTCCCCAGAGACTTGATTCACGGTTGAGTGTCGACCGAGGCCACGCTTCGGCGAGCGCGGCAGGGAAATCGGGAGGCAGAATGTCACCCCCTACACGTCACATAGATCGACCGCCTGCCGCAGGCTGACCAACGGATCGCCCGTCGGCAAGAACTCATGCGCAACATAGTCCGTGAAATTGGTCGCGACAATCCCGCGCATAACCCCGTCCCACTGCACTTCCTGCTGGTCGTTGAGTTCATGCCGCCCGGGAACCCCGCCCGTATGGTAATGCCCAATCCACTTCTGGTTGGCGTGGATAGTGGCGATCAAGTCGCCTTCCATGATCTGCATATGGTAGATGTCATAGAGCAATTTCACGTTCGGCGAGTTCACCTGCTCCATTACCCCGACGCCCCAGGCAGTGTGGTCGCACATATAGTCTTTGTGGTTCACCTTGCTGTTCAACAGCTCCATGACAATCGTCACATTGTTGTCTTCGGCGATCTTCTTCAGCTTATTCAGGCCGATCACGCAGTTGGCCGCGCCCTCCTCGTCAGACATCCCCTTCCGGTTGCCCGAAAACGTAATCACATTCGGCACGCCCATCTTTGCCGCGATAGGAATGTTTTTCGCGAACGCCGCTTCGATCGCCGCATGGTTCTCGATGCGGTTCAAGGCGTCCGGAATCGTGCCGCCGCCCGCATAGCCCAGCGTGCAGATCAGCCCAACCTTGCGCGGCGCGTCCCACTCCTCTACCGCCAAAAGATCGACGCCCTTCAGGCCGATCTTCGCAGAATAGGCGCACAGATCGTCGAGCTTGATGTCCTTGTAACACCAGCGGCACACCGACTGCTTGATGCGCCCTTTGCGCACGACGACGTCGGAATCGGGGTTTGGCATGGCGGAAGCGGATGCACCGCCCGCCGCAACGGACATCGCCAAACCGGCCGATATCCCGGATTTCACAAAGCTTCGGCGCGTTACGCCAGATTTATCCATAAGAGGTCCAACGAATTCAGTGCAAGCTTACTACGGCTGCCACGCTTCTGCACAAGCCCAACCATCCGGCCCAGCATCGCGACAAAGTCCCCCGCGCAAAAGAATGCCCCGACCGCTCATCGCGTTTCGGGGCATTTGGGAGACTGTTTCGAGTTCAAGAGTAGCCGTCCCTGCCTTCTCCGTCTTCAGTCTCCGTCATGATTTTTTCATCCACCTTTTGGCGGAAGCCGCCGCAAGCTCTACGGCAGCTTAGGATCATGGTCTCCGGCAACGGCAAGGTACAATCCCGCGCCCAAAGCGCCACCAATAATCGGGGCCACCCAGAAGAGCCATAGTTGCCCCAGAGCCCAGCTTCCGCCCCCAAACATGGCCAGGATCAGCGCCGGGCCAGTGCTGCGCGCGGGGTTGACCGACGTGTTGGTGACCGGAATGCTGATCAGGTGGATGAGCGTGAGCGCCCAGCCAATCGCGATCGGCGCAAAGCCGGCTGGGACGCCACGCTTGTCGGTCGATCCCATAATGACGATCAGGAAGATCGCCGTCAGAACGATCTCGGCCACCAGGCAGGCCAGCAGGGAGTATCCACCCGGTGAGTGGTCTGCGTAGCCATTAGAGGCAAAGCCGCCGGTGATACTGAATCCTGCTGCTCCGCTGGCGATCACATACAGCACAAGCGAGGCGACGATCGCGCCGACCACCTGGGCAATGATGTAAGGCAGCACCTCTGCGGCCGGAAACCGTTTGCCGACCATAAGCCCAACCGTAATAGCCGGATTGAAATGCGCACCGGATATATGGCCGACGGCAAAAGCCATGGTTAGAACCGTAAGGCCGAAGGCCAGAGCTACACCCACGAAGGCAATCCCAAGTTTAGGAAATCCTGCCGCCAGCACAGCACTGCCGCATCCGCCGAAGACGAGCACAAAGGTGCCGAGAAATTCGGCGCCTAACTTCTTTGAGAGGGGCATTGTAAAGCTCCTGTTTTTTTGAGTTCAACAACCAAGCAGTTACTGGAAACAGCCGAAGTCTACTTGGTATTCCTTCAAACTACCAGCAAAAACTCGCCGTTCAGTGAGAAGCGTCTCGTCGCACTCGCCTCTTTGCTGTATAAACAACCTTGTCCGGCGGGCAGTCATCCACGCGCCGGAGGAGCAACCCCCATGAGCGAAAAACGTCCGCAGACTCTCGCCAACCACGCCAAGTTCGATCCCCTGTTTCATTTTTTTCTGGCGCCGATTCTGCTCGGCTGCTTCATCGCCAGCATCGTCTTCCTCTTCCACGGAATCAGCGCACTGCACATCTGGCTCGCCGTTTTTTCTCTCGCTGCGTTTCTGCTTAGCTTCAAGACCCGCGTTTATTCCCTGAAAGTTCAGGACCGGATCATTCGCCTGGAAGAGCAGCTACGACTGTCGGCATTGCTTCCCGACGCGCTAAGGCCAAGAATTCGGGATTTGAGCGAGCGGCAACTGATCGCGCTGCGCTTCGCGGCCGACGATGAAATTCCGTCTCTGGTGGAGAAGATCCTGCGAGAAAACCTCGACCCCAAGGCAATCAAGAAAGCCATTAACAACTGGAGACCGGATTACTGGCGAGTCTGAGAACTCTTGAGTCCACGCTGCCAGTCTTCGGTTGCAAATTGAGCTACATTAGTTGTCCTTTACTGAGGACTGAAGACCGACTTGATGACTCGTTCCTGGAACTCAGGCCCGCTTCGCCTCAAGTTCGGCCCAACGCGCATAGAGCGCATCCACCGCATCCTGCGCATCATCAAGGGCGGCAAGCGCAACCTGTAACCGGACCGCATCGGTCGCCACAGCTGGATCTTCAATATCTTCGCGCCGCCGCTGAAGTATCTCCTCAGCGCCCTCAACCCGCTCCTCGATCGTCGAGAACTCCCGCGCCTCCAGATAGGAAAGCTTCTTCTTCGACGAACTGGAAGCTGCGCTACTCGAACCCACAGCCTTAGAGGCAGGAGTCGTAATCGACGCGCCGCTTCCACTCCGAAGCTGCTCAGCCTGCCACTCCTCCCACTGGCTGTAGTCGGCGAACCGCTCGACGTTGCCCAGACCATCCAGCCCCAACACAATCGTCGAAACCCGGTCGAGCATGAAGCGGTCGTGGGTCACCAGCATCAGCGCGCCTGGATACTCCAGCAGGCTCTCTTCAAGAATCTCCAGCGTCGGGATGTCCAGGTCGTTGGTCGGTTCATCCAGAAGCAGCAGGTCGGCGGGTTGCAGCATCAGGTTGGCGATCAGCACCCGCGCCCGTTCTCCACCCGAAAGCCGCTCCACCGGCTGGTTCAACTGTTCGCCGGTAAACAGAAACCGCGAAGCCCACGAAGCTACATGAATTACCCGGTCTTGGTAAACGACAGCATCGCTGTCCGGAGCCAGCGCGCGCCGCAGCGTCTGGTTGCCATCGAGCACGCGGTTCTGATCGAAGTAAACCGTGCGCAACAAATTCGCCTTCTTGATCTCACCGGATTCCGGCTCAATCTCTCCGCGCAGCAGCCGAAGCAGTGTTGTCTTGCCGCTACCGTTCGGCCCGACGAGGCCGACGCGCATTCCGGCGGTGATGGGAAAATTCAACCCACTGATCAGCTTTCGCCCCTCAACGGAATAGTCCACGTCGATGAACTCAACCAGTCGTTTCGTCTGCCGGTCGGTAGCCACAAAATCAATCCCCGCAGTCGCCGTCTGGCTCCTCGTCCGCATCCCGCCGAGCACGCCGATCAGCTCGTTCGCCTTATCGATGCGCGCTTTGGACTTGGTCGTCCGCGCCTTCGGTCCGCGACGAAGCCACTCCTTCTCAATCCGAACGCGGTTCTCGAGAGCTTCCTGCCGCTTTCCTTGCGCGGCAAGGTAGGCTTCCTTCTTCTCCAGAAAGTTGCTGTAGTTGCCGCTAAAGCGCAACACGCCGTCGGGATAAGCCCGATTCAGCTCGCAGACTTCAGTAGCAATGCCCTCCAGAAAATAGCGGTCATGGCTCACCACTACGCAGGCGAACGAAGCTTCCGCCAACAGCGATTCCAGCCACTCAATCCCGGCTAGATCAAGATGGTTTGTCGGCTCATCGAGCAGCAGCACGTCTGGATTCTGCACCAAGGCCTCGGCAATCGCCAGCCGTTTGCGCCAGCCCCCGGAAAATGTAACCGCCCCGGTATCAAATTCCTCAAAGCCCGTGCGCCCCAACGTATCCCGCAGCCGTCCCTCCCACTCAGCCTCGGGAACGCCGCTTCGATTAAGTGCTTTGAGGATAACCTCCCGCACCGAATCGGCCGCCTCAAACTGCGAATCCTGGGTGACATAGCTCAGGCGCGCCCGTTTGCGCGCAGCGACCTCGCCCGAGTCGGCATCGATCTCGCCAGCCAGAATCCGCAATAGCGTCGACTTCCCTGAGCCGTTTGGCCCAATCAAGCCAATTCGGTCGCCCTCGTTCACAGTGAACGAGATGTCACGAAACAGCGTGGTCGCGCCGAAGGATTTGGCGAGGCTTTGGGCGTTCAGGATTGGAGTAGCTGGTGGCATCTGCTTGGAGTCGTAGTTTCTTCGTTGGTATCGTTCAATCCGTTGGCCGGTACTTTGGCTTGGGCGGCAAGGGGACTTCGATGAAGGCATAGCCGCCGATTCGCGAGTCGTTCACCGCCGAGACGATCTCGGTCAGGTGCCCTCGAAGGTAGGGCCAACGGTTTGACCCTAGAACGACGAGCGCGACCTTGCGCTTCGTCAAGTTCTGCTGATAGCGGATGTTCTGGTCCGCTGTGACCATGACATCCATGTCCGCTTCTTCCGCCGCCCTCAGTAGGTCACCGTTTTCAAGCCCACCCCAGCCTAGTTCCGCCGTAGTTTGAATAAAGTGAGTCGAAAGAAACCGTCGCAAGCCGAAAGGAACGTTTTTATCGAACAAGACGTTCATGGGAGTGATTCCTTGCCTGCTCCGCATAAGCAAGGATCGCCTCCACATCGGCTAAGGGGACCTCAAACATCTCGGCGATTTCCTTCGCCGAGACACCGTCATCGTGATTCTCGACGATCGAGTCAGCCGAAAGCCGCCACGCACGAAGAGTCGGCACTCCCCCCATTTTCCTGGGATTTCGCTCGACGATGGGGCAATCGGACCAGTCGATGTCAGTCATATACGAACCCCTCGTACTTCAGTTTCGCACCTGCGGTGCTAATTCTCCACGGGTCACCAGAATAAGTCCTGCTCCTGTTCAAACCTAACGGACACTCGCCGCGGTAGCAGCCACATATTCCTCGTAGGGCCCCTTGAAGTCTTCAATAACACCATTATCAAAATGCCAGATCCGGGTCGCAACCTCATCGATCAAATCATGATCGTGGGTCACCAGCAGGACAGTGCCTTCATACTTCTGAATCGCCACATTCAGCGCGTTGATCGATTCCAGATCAAGGTGGTTCGTCGGCTCATCAAAGATAAGGATGTTCCGCTTGAGCAGCATCAGCTTGCAGAAAAGCAGCCGAGCCGCCTCGCCGCCCGAGAGGGAGTCGGTCTTCTTCAAACCCTCTTCGCCGCGGAAAAGCATCTGCCCCAGAATGCCGCGAATATCTTCCTTCGTTGCTTTGGGATCGAACTGGTAGAGCCAGTCGGCAACCGTCATTCCGTTTTCGATTACATTCGAAACGTCCTGTGGAAAATAGCCGATCTGCGCCTCATGCCCCCACTTCACCGTGCCGCTGTCGTTGGTGAACTCGGCGTCGTGCAGTTCGCTGCGCATGTCCTTATCGATCTCTTTGTCGCCCACCAGCAGCGACTTCAGCAGCGTAGTCTTGCCCAAACCATTGCGTCCCATCAGCGCGATCTTCTCGCCGCGCTGCACGCTGGCACTGAAGTCCTTGATCACTTCAAGATCGCCATAGCTCTTGTTGAGCTTTTCAATTTCCAGGATGTGCTTGCCCGACGGCCGCAACATGTCAAAGCGAATATACGGACGCGCGATATTTGACCGCGCCAGCTCCGTGGTCTGCAGCCGCTCGACTTCTTTCTTGCGGCTCGTCACCTGGCTCGAACGCGTGCCGGCAGAGAAGCGCGCGATGAACTCATTCAGCTGCGCGATCTTCTTCTCGCGCTGTTCGTTCTGCGACTCCAGCCGCGAACGAATTTGCGTCTTCGCCATCACCATGTCGTCATAACCACCGGTGTAGGTGATGATCGTCTCGTAATCGATGTCGGCAATGTGCGTGCAAACGCTGTTCAGAAAATGGCGGTCGTGCGAGATGGTAATCAGCGTGCCTTCGAAGTTGATCAGAAAATCCTGCAGCCAGTGGATCGAGTCTAAGTCAAGATAGTTCGTCGGCTCGTCCAGCAGCAGCGCCTGCGGCTTACCGAAAAGCGCCTGCGCCAGCAGCACGCGTACCTTTTGGCCGCCCTGCAGCTCGCCCATCTTGCGATCGTGAATCTCGTCGGGAATATCCAACCCCTGCAGCAGGATCGCCGCGTCGCTCTCGGCGGTGTAGCCATCCTCTTCGCCGACGATGCCTTCAAGTTCGCCCAGCCTCATACCGTCTTCGTCGGTCAGCTCGGACTTCTCATAAATCTTGTCCCGCTCCTCCAGCGCCGACCAAAGGCCTTTATTGCCCATGATGACGGTATCGATCACCCGAAAGGCGTCAAAGGCAAACTGGTCCTGGCGCAACACGCCCATCTTCTTCGGGCGCACGACGTCGCCCTTCTGGGCGTCAAGTTCCCCGGTCAGGACCTTCATGAAGGTCGACTTCCCAGAGCCGTTCGGGCCGGTCAAGCCATAACGGCGACCGGAAATAAAGTTGATCGAGACGTCGTCAAACAATATCTTCGCCCCGTACCGCATGCTCACATTGCTCACTGAAATCATGGTTGTCTCTACTAAGTTTACTTGGTCAGTTTCCCAATTTGGGCACAGATATCCGAACATCCCGCGAATTCCGCGAAAATAAAGGTTCTAAATCGTCTAAGATTAAGAAGTTATGAACGGTCTACCGCTATGGCAGACACTCGGAATCTTCTCAGTGCCCACTTTTTCGGTGCTGCTTGGAATTCTGCTCAATCAGCGTGGAATGGACAGGCTCGCCGACCGGCTTGATCATCGCATGGAGCGAATGGAACACCGCATGGAGCGGATCGAAGACGAGCAGAAAAGTCTGCGCAAGCAGATGGGCGACGAGTACTTCGGCCTTCTGAACATGATCGGCGACCACGGCCAGCGCATCATCGTTCGCCTGGAAGAACGCGGCTCCCGCTCTTCCTAGAAGAATCGCGTAATAACCTGGTTCGCCGTCAACGCCGCGACATAAGCCAGCACCGTCATATACACAAACTGCACCGCCGGCCACTTCCAGCTGTTGGTCTCCCGCTTGACCACCGCCAGCGTCGAGGTGCACTGCATCGCCAACGCGAAATAAACCACCAGCGCTATCGCGCCGCCCAAGTGCAGATCGTGCCTGAGCGCAGCCTGCAGCGTCATGCTCTGCGTCGCCGGATCGCCACCATAGAGCGTCCCCAACGTGCCTACTATCACTTCCCGCGCCAGAACCGAAGTCAGCAATCCGATGCCAATCTTCCAGTTGAATCCGAGCGGCCGAATCACCGGCTCGATGAACTGCCCCAACCTGCCGATAAAACTGTCCGCCAGTTGCGGGAACGAACCGCCATGCGTCGGAATGTGGCTCAGCAGCCAGAGCACCAGCGTTACCGCCAGAATCACTGTCCCCGCCTGCTTCACAAAGACCTTGGCGCGATCGAGCAGTCGCAGCCCCAGCGAGCGAAGCGTCGGCAGCCGGTATTGCGGCAACTCCAGGATGAACGGCGCCGACGAGGCCTTCAAGATCGAAGACTTGAGTAATCGCGCCGTCACCAACGCCGCCACAAAACCCAGCAAATACAAGCCCAGCATCACCGCCGCGCGCATCCCCAGAAATGCGCCTAGCAACGGCCGATTGGGAATAAACGCTGCAATGATCAACAGATAAATCGGAATGCGCGCCGAGCAGGTCATGAACGGCGTCACCAGAATGGTTGCGATCCGGTCGCGCTTATTCTCGATGGTTCGCGTCGACATAATCGCCGGCACCGCGCAGGCGTAGGCAGACAACAGCGGAATAAACGCCTTCCCATTCAACCCGATCGATCGCATCACCCGGTCGGCAATCAGCGCCGCCCGCGCCAGGTAGCCGGAATCTTCCAGCACTCCAATAAACAGGAAAAGCAGAAGAATTTGCGGCAGGAAGACGAGAATCGCCGACACGCCTTTCCAGACGCCTTCGATCAGCAAGGACTGGATCCAACCCGACCGGCAGCAACGCGCCAGCTCGAACCCCCGCCCCATCCAGAATCGCCTGAAATCCATCGCTCAGCGGCTGGCCCAGCGTAAACACCGCTTGAAACAGCGTCACCACCACGGCCAGAAACAACAGCGGTCCCCAGATGCGGTGAAGCAGCACCCGATCCAGCTTGCGGGTCGTCTCCGAAGACAGCGGCGCCTTGTACTTGGTGCGGGTGCTTACGCCGGTCGCCCACTGCCGATAGCTGGCGGCGTTGCCCATGATCGGCAACTGCAGTGGCGTCTGGATTTCGGCATTCTTTCGCGCCAGGAAGTTGCCCACCGCATCGAGCCCGGTGCCGCGAGTGGCGCTGATCTTAGCCACCGGCGCGCCCAGTTCCTGAGCAAGCGCAAGCGAATCGACCTCGCCGCTGCGCGCCTCCATCACATCGCTCATATTCAGCAGGATGAGCGTCGGCAGGCCAAGTTCCAGCACTGGCCCAGCCAGCATCAGCTGGCGGCTCAGGTGCATCGAGTCGAGTACCAGCAGGATCGCATCCGGTGCCGGCGTGCCCGGCATCGCACCATGCAGCACATCGACTGCGACGCGCGCGTCTTCTGAATAGGTCGCAAGGCTGTAAATTCCAGGAAGATCGATCAGCACCAGGTCGCTGCGCCCGATTCCGCTCAGCTTGCCGATGCGCTGCTCGACAGTCACGCCCGGATAGTTGGCAACCTTTTGCCGCAGACCGGTAAGACGGTTAAAGAGCGTCGACTTCCCCGAGTTTGGCGGCCCGACCAGCGCCACTGTGCGAATCTTCCCCGGCGTGCGAGGCCCAGATGGAAGCTCGACCGTGACTGGGGTGCAGCAACTCATCGCCTGCCCTCTTTCCCGACCGCAGCTGCTACTTCGTCAGACCGGCGCACCCGAATCGCTCTTGCCGTGTCCCGGCGCAGGGCGATTTCCAGGCCGTCGATCGCGTAGACCGTGGGGTCTCCGGCCGGCGCCCGGCGCAATACCGTGACTCTGGCCTCGGGGATAAAACCCATGTGCATTAAGTGATGCTGCACTTCCTCGGGTAGCTCAAGCCTGGACACGACTGCGTCCTGACCGACCCCTAATTCGCTTAAGGCCATCAACTTGCCCGCTCCGCCCGAATCTCGTTTCTCCGGTCCGACTTCGGGCCGCTATCATGAATATATCGTAAATCCGACCGATTTAATCGTACATCGTAGGAGAAGCCTGTTTCCGACCCAAGTCGGATCGACTTGCCCCCGGTCGCAACCAAAAGGGGAGATACTGAGTTACGGTTCCCAACCGAGGAATATGATGATGGTGTGTTAGCCTCACCTTAGATCAGTTCGACAGAGTGAAGAGGGCTTTGGAGCAGACCACGGCCAGCGGTTTCGGCGTTTTGCGACAGCGCGAATAGGTCGCCTCCGGAGGTCTCTCGCCGAGCTCCGGAAAGCATCAGAAACGCCTAATGACGATTGTGAAGGAGCCTGCGGGATGCAAGCGCCAGAAGTAGCATCCGAACGGCAGCAGGACGCTCATCTACCGAGTCAGCCGGAACACTCCGAGCGTCAGGAATTCATTCTGTCGCCATCGGACTTTCGCAAGATACTGATCAAGCGCCGGTGGGTAATCCTGGCCTGTTTTGTCCTCGCCGTTGTCGTGGCCGCGATCATCACGGCCCTCACCGTGCCGGTTTTTGAGTCGGTCGCCCGCGTGGATATCAATCCCGGGCAGTCGACCAATATCGGAATCTCCGACCTCGTGGACAATAAGATGGGTGCGGACAGCTCCAACCGGCTGCTCACCCAGGTCCGCATTCTGCAGAGCGACTCCGTCATCTACGCGGTGCTCGAATCGCAAAATCTCTACACCAAAAAGCCGTTTTCTGAGGTCTTCAAGACTTCACCTTACGTCCCGGGAAAACCGCTGACCCCCGCCGAGCGTGTCTTGCTCTTGGGCAAGCTCCGGTCGAACCTGCAGGTCATGTCGATTCCCAACACCGACCTGGTTGAAATTCATTATCGGGACCCTGATCCCGTGCAGGCCAGCGTGATCGCCCAGGCGATCGTGGATCAGTACCTGGAATTGGACCTGCGTTCCCGCTATGAGGGCACGCTGCGCATATCCAACTGGCTCTCCGGCGAGCTCACCGAGTTAAAGACGCATTCCGCGGAGGCGCAGCGCAAGGTCGCGCAATTTCAACGGGACAATAACCTGATCGGTATCGACACCGAGGGCGGCAACCTGGTTACCGACAGCCTGCGGTTGGTCAACGAACAGCTCCTCCAGGCTGAAGCCGACCGCATCGTCAAAGAGGCGCGCTACCACCTGGCCCAGACGCGAAACCCGGAGTTGCTCGTCTCGGTGGCGCCGACCACCACCCTCTTGACTCTGCGGTCGCAGCAGGCCGAGCTGATGGTGCAGGCCGCCGACCTCAAGTCCAAGTACGGCTCCGATTATCCTCGAGTACGCGAAGTGAACAAGCAGCTCGCCGGCGTCCAGAACGATATCGACGACGAAATCAACAACCTGCTCAAACGCTTCGAAGAGGAATACAACGCCGCCGTCAACACCCAGAAGCTTCTGCAGGATCGCCTCGAACAGGTCAAGCAACAGGCTTTTCGCGTCAGCGACTCCTCCGCCGACTACGAAATTTTGAAGCATGAAGCCGAGTCGACCGAGGAGTTGTATGACGCCCTGCAGATGAAATTGAAAGAAGCCAGCGTCACCGCGGGGCTGAATTCCAACAATGTCAATATCGTCGACAAGGCCGAGGTCCCGGCCTTTCCAGTCGCCCCGCTGAAGAGAAACAACTACGGATTCGGCGCGCTGATTGGCCTGTTCCTGGGTATCTCCGTCGCCATCTTCCTCGAGACCATGGACGACACCATCCGGACCTCGGAGGACGCGGAGTCGATCTCTGGTTTACCCGCGCTTGCGGTGGTTCCGCGATTCAGCGGAGCAGGTAAGTCGGCCAAGGCGAACTACGGGCATCCGGCGCCCACCCCAGTCGTGGATCCGGATTCCAACTTCGCGCCCGATCTGGTCTCCTACCTGACCCCGCAATCGATCAGCGCCGAGGCCTTCAGAACGCTACGCTCCTCCATCCTGCTCTCGTCCGTCGATCACCAGGGCCGCGTAGTGTTGATCACCAGCAGCCTCGCCGCCGAGGGTAAGTCGACGATCGCGGCCAATCTCGCCGTCTCGTTCGCGCGCCGCGACGCCCGTGTCCTGTTGGTCGACACCGACCTACGCCGCGGCACCCTGCACCTGAAATTCCGCATCCCCAATCGCGAAGGACTGTCCTCGGTGCTCGTCCGTGAATCGGGCGCTAATGCCTATCAGCGGCCGCTGCCCGATCTGCCCAATCTCTTCGTGCTGCCGCGCGGCCCCATCGCCCCTAATCCCGGAGAGCTCCTGGCTTCTCACCACCTGGAATCCCTGATCGAGCAGTGGAAGCTGGAGTATGACCACGTGATTCTGGACTCCGCCCCGGTATTGCCCGTCGCCGACTCGCTCAGCGTGGCGCCGCTCGCCGACTCCACCATCATCGTGGTGCGCTCCGCGACCACCCGCAGAAAAGCTCTGCTGCGCATTCGCTCCCTGCTGCGCCGCGCCCAGGCAAGAGTCATCGGCATCGTCGTCAACGACGTCGATCTCCGGCTCGAAAACTACTACACCTATTCCAAGAACTATGACTACGACTACGCGGAGAACTACGGCGGCGGCTACGGGGTCCGCGAGAATGAGGAATAGCCGCATGTTGTCACGCTTTCCACGCCCTGGCGCCTGCATGTCCGCCTGTGCGTTCTTACTAACGCTGATGTACGGCACGCTCTTCGTTCTCCTGTCGGCTCCGCCGTCTTTTGCCCAGGAAGCCCCCGGCACGGCCTCCACGCCGGCCGAAGATCAATCTCAGACCCATCGCGCCCAGGGTTCCTCGATGGCCAACTCACCGGCGATCGACATCGGCCCGGGCGATCTGCTCGACATCGAGGTCTTCGATACGCCCGAGCTTTCAACCCACGTCCGCGTGACCCAGGACGGTTTCGCCAATCTCCCGGTGATCGGGCGCATCGAGCTCAGCGGCCTCAACGCCGATCAAGCGGCGCGCGCCATCGAGGACGAGTTTCGCCGCCGCAATCTCTTGCTCGAACCCCACGTGACCGTCTTCATCACCGAATACGCCTCGCAGGGCGCCACCGTCTCCGGCGAAGTGCGCCAGCCGGGCATCTATCCCACCCTCGGCAAGCGCCGCATGCTCGACATGCTGGCGATCGCGGGTGGTCTTTCCTCAACTGCCGGCAAGACCGTTTCGATCATTCATCGCGACGACCCAGATCATCCGCAGAACATTAGATTGCAACCGACCGCCAACAACCTCGGCGCCCAGCAGAACCCGGAAATCTTTCCCGGCGACACGATCGTGGTCGCCAAGGCGGGAGTGGTCTACATCGTCGGCGACGTCGCCAAAGCCGGAGGCTTCCTCGTGGATAACAACGAGCCACTGTCGACCGCCCAAGCACTCTCTCTCGCCGGCGGGCCCAACCGGACCGCTTCGCTCAGCAGGACCCGGCTGATTCGCAAAGTCGATGGAGGACGCCAGGAATATGTGCTTGATATCGCCAAACTCCTGAAGGGTGAGCAAGCCGATCTGCCGCTCAGGGACGGCGACATTATCTGGGTGCCGTCCAGCCAGCTCAAGACCTTCGGATATCGTGGAATTGAAGCCGCGATCGCCATCAGCACCGGCCTGATCATCTACAACCGCTAGAGCCTGCAACCTGAATGTAGACAGAAGGGATGGTTCTGGCTGGCCCGTTGCGAAGGAAAGAGTCGTCCAAGTGGCCTCGGCCAAATCGACCGCCATGGAGTTCCCCGTTTGAAAATCCTCTACCTGGGTCGGAATTCGGGCACCTCGAAGCAGCGCAAAGATGCATTGGTTCGCCTCGGCCACCAGGTCGCGCACATTGATCCCTACGCGCTGTTGCCGTGGAACCGGGCCGTCAGCCTGTGGCAATGGCGGACTGGTTCCCTGGGACTGGCTGAGATCGTTCGCCGCCGTGTATTGCAATCGCTCTGTCGAGCCGGTTCTGATCAGGCATCCTTTGACTTGGTTTGGGTGGAAGACGGCAGTCTAATCAGCCCAGGATTAGTGCGAGATCTAAAAGCGCGCATTCCTCGAGTGCTCTGCTACACCATCGATGATCCTTTCGGCGGGCGCGACAAGAAGCGTTGGCGGCAATTGTTCCATGCCCTCCCCAGCTACGATCTGCTCGTTGTGGTCCGCGCCTGCAATGTTCAGGAGGCATACGATCACGGCGCTCGCAAAGTTCTGCGTGTCTTCATGTCCGCCGATGAAGTCGCCCACGCTCCGCGCCAACTTACGGATGACGAACGCCGGCGGTGGGAATCCGAGGTCGTGTTTGTTGGCACCGCCTTCCCCGAACGCGGCCCGTTTCTCGCCGAGCTCGCCCGGCTCGGCGTGCCTATCGCCATTTATGGATACCGTTACCAGAGTCTGCCGCAATGGCCTCTGCTCCGACCCTACTGGCGCTCTGCCCATCCCGATAGCGCCGAGGACTACGCCAGGGCGATCGGTTCGGCCAAACTCTGTCTCGGACTGCTCTCTAAGGGCAATCGCGACCAGCACACTACTCGCAGCATGGAGATTCCCTCCCTGGGCGGCCTCCTCTGCGCCGAAAGAACACCCGAACATCTCGCCCTGTATGAAGAAGACCGCGAAGCAGTCTTTTGGGATAGCCCCGAGGAATGCGCCGCCAAATGCTTCGCTTTGCTCGCCGATGCTCCACGGCGCGAGGCGATCGCTGCCGCCGGAAGGCAGCGATATCTGAAGAATCCATGGCGAAACATGGCGGTGCTTGAGGCCATACTGAATGCCGCCCTGGCGCCTTCCGGCGCGCCCGATCTCGCCATAGCATCAGGCGAGGCGTCCGAAACCTGCGCATTGCACGTTAAACTAGCAGTTGAAGCATGAGCCGGCCCCGCTGACGTCTATGTCAACTCTCCCAGCACGCGTTAGGCCACAGACCTACGATGCCTCTGCGCTGGAGCGCGGCCGCGCCTTCGGATCGGACTACGCGCCCCAAAGCCAGACCTACCTGCTGCACCTTCCCTTCCTTCTTGGGATATGCGGGGCAGCCGTCTGGGCCCTCCCCACCAATGCGATGTTTGTGCTGGGCGCGCTGGTCGGGTCGGTGGTCGGTCTGTATGTCCTGGTCGATATCGTGTTTCGCTCCGCACCGCTCAGATTGACCACCATATACGGCATGACCACCCTGCTGGGGTATAACCTGGGCTCGTTTAACAGCTGGCTTACTATGCAGCGGGGCGGCTTGACGCTGGCCGAAAGTTTTGCCCGCGACCCCACTGCGCTGGGACATGCCATCGCCGCCTGCATGATCACGGCCGGCGTGCTCTTCGTTGTCGGACAGCTCTTCGAACGCCCCATCTTCGGCAGGGAGTTTTGCCTTAACTTCGGCTCGGGCACCCTCTCCCTCGTTGTCTTCACCACCCTGCTCATCCTGGCCGCCTATGCAATGGGAAAGGTCGGATTTCTGGGAATTGCGGTCGACGAGTTCGGACATATCGATCCTTTGACTGCGCTCATCCTGTGGTGGTATTTCCCCGCCTTCGCGTATTCGGTCTGCGCCGCCCTGAACACCACCGGCGCAACTCGCTGGGCGATCGCCAGCCTCGCCGTGATCCAAGCCATCGCCATGGTGCCCTTCGGGCGCAGGCCGTTTGCCTTTGCGATGATTCTCGCCATGATTGGCACTCGCTTGGGGAAGTACCGCCTTCGCATGCCCATGTACAAGAAGTTGCTTATCGGCGTGGCCGGCGCTGTCCTGATCATCACGGCGTCGGTGACCTTCCTGTACCTGCGCGTCGCCGGGTATGGGCTGAAAGGCAAGGGCAAGATCTCGATTGGCGCTCGCCTCGAAAGTGCGTATGAACTGCTCCACAAGGAGGGCCCCTTCGAGCTTCTCCAGATGCTGGGGACCGATGCTTCGAAGCGCACCTTCACGATCGGGTTCTTCTCCGACCTGCTCGATGCCAGCCAGCATTCCACGCCCTTGCTGGGCAAGGACCTACTTTACAACGTTCAATTAACGGTCCCGTCGGTTATCTCGGGCAACAAATTCGGAATCACGCCTTACGGCGAAGAAATTCTGGCGAACATGCAATGGGGGTTCACCTATAAAGACGAGGCCAACTCGATACTCACCGCCGGGGCCGCCGATTTCGGTTTCATCGGCGTCCTCCTCTACCCTATCCTGCTTTGTTTCATGCTGCGGATCGTTTTGGAATGGGTCCAGATTGCGGTGCCCACCAATTTAGCGGTCATCGTTGCGTTGGCCTATGTCCAACAGGCGCTGCTAACTGAAGTTTCGCCCGTCGGCTACTTTCTCCAGATCCGGAGCACGATCCTGTTGTTGATCATCCTTTATGTGCTGGTAAGGCTGCCGGCCTTTCGCCTGCGATCGCCCGATTAGAGCAAAGACATTGTCTCAACCCCCTGCCAATTTGCTTCGATGGACCCAAGTCCAGCGAGTCCTGATCTACCGCCTCGGAAGCCTCGGCGACACCGTGGTCGCGCTTCCCTGCCTCCACCACATTGCACGGGCCTTCCCCAACGCCGAACGCCGCCTGCTCACCAACATCCCGGTCCACGCCAAAGCGCCGGCGGCGGCGGCGATTCTCGGCGATTCGGGACTGATTCATGACTACATCGACTACCCGGTGGGCATGCGCAAACCGCGAGAAGTCCTCACTGTTCGCGCGGCTATCCGAAACTTCCGGCCGCAGGCGCTGATCTACCTTTCCTCGCTTCGCGGCTACCGAACGGCACAGCGAGACAAACTATTCTTCAGGCTCTGCGGCATCCCCGAACTAATCGGTTTCCCCGAATCGAAGCAAGATTGCCTGCGCAGGCAATTGCCGGGGAGCGGCGACCTCGAGCCGGAGGCGGCGCGGCTCGCGCAATCCATTAATAGCCTGGGCCTGGTCCAATTCGACGATCCGTCCAACTGGGACCTTCGCCTGACCCCCGCTGAAATCAGCCGCGCGGACAAACTCGTCGCCAGCCTGGGAACCGGCCCCATGCTCGCGATTGCGATAGGCACAAAGTTACAAGCCAATGATTGGGGAGAATCCAATTGGACCGCGCTGCTGGCCCGAATGGCGTCCCATTTACCCGATCACAAATTGTTGCTTATTGGGGCCGCGGAAGAGGCCGCAGTCAGTGATCGAGTGGCGATCGCGTGGAGAGGACGCAGCCTCAATCTTTGCGGATCGATCAGCCCCCGCGAGAGCGCGGCGGCCATGCGTTCGGCCACGCTGTTCCTGGGTCACGACAGCGGGCCGATGCACCTCGCCGCCGCGACGGGCGTGCACTGTGTCGCGATCTTCGGTGCCCGCAATCTCCCTCGCGTCTGGTTCCCCTACGGCAGTCGCCATCGCGTGATTTATCACGAGACCGACTGCGCTGGATGCAGACTCGAGACCTGCATTGAACAAAAGAAGAAGTGCATTCTCTCCATTACCGTCGAAGAAGCGCTGGCCGCAGTACTCGCTCAACTCGACGCCGGCGCACTCCGAATCCGGCCGGGAAGTTAGATAGACTCCGGCCGCTACTGTGCGAAAATAAGGACGACTAAAGCTACGACAACGACTGCGTCTTCGTGCTTCGACCTGGATCGCCTTGTGCTTTTGCGTTAGAGCAAGCCGAATCCTCGTGACCGCCTTTATGCCCATCACTGATCGTATCGTCGATATCGCCACTCGGCCCGTTCCGCTGCGCACGATCATCCTTCGCCGCCTGCTCACGCGTTGGCCCATCGGCTCCTACCGCACCCGACTACACGCTGGAGCGGTAAACAGGCCCCACTATGGGTGGTGCCTGTACCACGCCGCAGTCGAGGCCCGCGCACTCGGCCACAAGGCCATGACGGTGGTGGAACTCGGAGTGGCCGGCGGCAACGGACTGGTCTGCATCCTCAAACACCGCAAAGAAATTGAACGCGACCTTGGGATTGAGCTGGTGGTTGTGGGTTTCGACGCTGGAACCGGTCTGCCTGCGAGCGACGACCCGCGCGACCTATTGTATTGCTGGCCTGCAGGCTCCTTCGAAATGGACCGCACCGCGCTGGAGCGACGCATCGCTGGCCAGGCAGAGCTGATTCTCGGTGACGTACGCGCAACCATCGCTCAATGGGAACCTCGACCCGCTGCTCCCATTGGAACGGTTCTCTTCGACCTCGACATGTATTCGTCCACTCTCAGTGCTTTCGCTCTTCTTGAAAAGACAAACGCGCTCCCGCGCGTTTGGTGCTATTTCGATGACATCTGCGGCTATGGCGAGCAGGCCACTACTGGCAGAATCGGCGAGCGAGAGGCGATCCGGCAATTCAATCTCGATCCCCGCCGCGCCCTTCAGAACGACCATCTCTCTCCCGCCTACAGCTTCAAGGGCACGCCTCCCGAAGCCTGGCATCAACAGATTTATGCCTACCACCGCATGAGCCACCCGGATTACAACCGCAGGCTGACGGAGTCCGAGAAACACCAGTTACCGCTTGCCTGAGCCCAGATTCCCTGGCAGGCCGCTCGCGGTTGAATCCACCATCCGGAGATGATAGTGTTCATGAAGAAAATCGCATGCCTGGACTTCTAAGTTCCATCGCTCGCACCTACGTTCGCCGGTTTCCGCTGGATAAGGGAAAATATCATTTGGTCCAGGCGATGCGACAGATCGACCCGCCGGCGAAGGTGGTCTCTCAAGTGGCCGGGCGTTTTCTTATGGAGCTCGATCTCGCCGAGAGTCTCCAGGGCCTCCTCTACTACTACGGCTACTACGAGAGGGATCTGACCCGGTTCATTGAATCGATCATCCGGCCCGGCTCCGTCATGGTGGATGTCGGCGCGAACATCGGCACCTTTACACTCCTCGCCGCCAGCCTCGGCGCTACCTGCTATTCCTTCGAGGCTTCGCCAACCGTCTGTGCGACGCTGCGGCGCAACATCGCGCTGAACGAATTCGGGAACATTACCGTGCGCGAATGCGCCGTCTCCGACCACACTGGAGAGGCCTCCTTCTTCCTCTATGAGGACGTTGGCAAAAACAACTCCTGCGGACAGAGCGCCTTCTTCCGTCGCGGGCCAGGAAGGGAGATCAAAGTCCCGCTCGAAACCCTCGATTCGGCATTAAGCGATCTGACCCGGGTCGACTTCATTAAAACCGACGTTGAAGGCGCGGACTTTCTGGTGCTTCGGGGTGCAAACGCCATTCTCGAAAGGTTCCATCCAGTACTCGCGATTGAGGCTACAGAGGAACTGGCGAACAAACTCGGAGGGAGTGTCGCGGAAATTCTCGATCTACTCTTCGGACACGGCTACCAGGTGTATAGCCTCTCTCGTCATGGGATGGTGCCCGTGAGCAGATCCGCACCACCCGCAACCCAGACAACACTCATCGCCCGCTATCCCGGCACAGCAGTCTAGCGGCCCGCCTTCTCACCTGTCTCAGTCGAGAAGCAGACTCGCGGCCGCCAGAGACGAAACTACAGCCTTTGCGCCTAGCTTGCGAGCAGGGATCACCGCTCCGTCACGATCTTCATCTCTCGCGATGAAGATCGTGGCCATCCCAGCGGCGCGCCCGCATTCCATATCGGAGAGCGAGTCTCCAATCAAGACCGAGTTTTCCGGTCCGGCGCCAGGAAAGTCGCGAAACGCCGCTTCAATCATTCCCGTGCGCGGCTTGCGGCACTCGCACTCGTCCCGGTGATGCGGACAATAGTAGATCGCGTCTAGCCTCGCCCCGTCCCGGGCAAGCTGGGCGCGCAAACGGTCGTGAATGCGCTGCAGCTCGGTCTCGGTCATCAGGCCCAGCGCCACGCCGCGTTGGTTGGACACGAGGATCACTCTGCGTCCCAACCGGTTCCATCCGGCAATCGTTTCGGCGACCCCCGGCAGCAGCTCGAACTCCTCCCAGCGCGTGACGTAACGTCCCTCGGGAAGTTTGCGGTTGATCACTCCGTCTCGGTCGAGGAAGACGTATTGGATCCCAACCAGCCGCGAGCCCTGGTTTTCTTCGGACATCGCTCGATATGGTTCTTCGTCCGGCATCGCTCTATATAATCATGTTGACATTTCCGGAGCCGCGTCTCAGTCCAATGACTCCAATCGCCACCGTTTCCACGGTCTTCAGCGCCACCCTTGAGGAACACATTCAGGTGGTCCGTCAACTTGCATCCAGCCTGCCGCTGCTGGAACAGGTCGCCGGGCGAATGTACGCTTCGCTGAGTGCAGGCGGAAAGGTGCTCTGGTTCGGCAACGGCGGCAGCGCCGCAGACTCGCAGCATCTCGCCGCCGAGCTGGTCGGGCGATTCCGCCGCGAGCGCCGCGGCATGGCCTCGATCGCCCTCACCACCGATTCTTCGGCCCTCACCTCGATCGGCAACGACTACGGCTTCGAATCCATCTTCGCCCGCCAGATTGAGGCGCTCTGCGCGCCGGGAGATATCGCCGTCGGCATCTCGACCTCGGGCAACAGCCCCAATGTGTGCGCCGGCCTGCTCAAGGCCCGCGAACTGGGCGCCTACACTTTCGCGATGACGGGAGCAACCGGCGGCAAAGTGGCCCACCTTGCCGATGCCTGCCTTCGTGTCGACTCTTGTGACGCCGCGCGTGTACAGGAGGCCCATATCCTCGCCGGACACATGCTCTGTGACGCCATCGAAGAAGCCCTCTGCAACGACGACGCCGGCCGTTCCCGACAGGGGAATCACGAGTGATGTCAGAACGAAACGGCTTAGACAAACCTCGTCCCGAAGGGCGCAACGATATCGTTCATCTTCACGAAATCATTCGCCTGCTGGAGAGCGGCTGGGCCGGCAAACATATCCTGGTGGTCGGCGACGTCATGCTGGACAAGTACATCCACGGCAGCGTGGACCGTATCTCGCCCGAAGCACCCGTACCCATTGTTCACGCCACTAGACGCAGCCAACAGCCCGGTGGCGCGGCCAACGTCGCCATGAACGTCGCCGGATTAGGCGCCCGGGCGACCGTCGTCGGTTTTACCGGGGACGACGAAGACAGCTCCGAGCTCGCCGCCATGCTCAAAACCGGCGGAGTTGACGCGCACCTCATCCCGGTTCCCGACACGCCGACCACCTCGAAGCTCAGGATCCTCGGCGGCAGCCAGCAAATGGTACGGCTGGACATCGAGACCACCACGCCGCGCCCGTCCAGCGCCTATGCCGCTCTGCTCGAGAAAGTAAACAGCCTCCTCCCCAACATCGACGGCGTCATTCTCTCTGATTATGCCAAAGGCACGCTCACGGCCGAGAATTGCCAGAGCATAATCAGAGCGGCTCGCCAGGCCGGGCTCCCCATCCTCGTCGATCCAAAAGGCCGCGACTTCCAACGCTATCGCGGCGCGACCACCATCAGCCCCAACCTCAAGGAGCTCGCCCTCGCGACCGGCGAATCCAGCGCAAGTCTGGATGCAACCCTCGACCGCGGACAGTCCCTCGCCGCCGAACTCGGTCTCGATTGCCTGACGGTCACCCTGGGAGAAAAAGGCATTGCCGTCCTGCGCCGCGAAAGCCGGTTTCACGCGCCCGCGGTAGCCCAGCAGGTCTTCGACGTTTCCGGAGCGGGAGACACCGTCATCGCAACCCTGGCCGTGGCGACCGCCTGCGGCATTACTATCGAAGATGCAGCACGTCTGGCTAATATCGCAGCGGGAATCGTCGTCGGCAAGCTCGGCACCGTCCCCATCGCCCGCCACGAGTTTGTCGCCGCGCTGACCGAGTCTCCCGGCACGGAAACGCCGGAGAAGATTCTCGACATGGATCGCCTCCTCGTGCGGGCCGCGGAATGGCGCGCTTCCGGACACACCATCGTCTTCACCAACGGCTGCTTCGACATCCTGCATGTCGGCCATATCGCCCTGCTCGAAGACTGCCGCCGATTCGGTGGCAAGGTCGTCATCGGGATCAACAGCGATGCCTCAGTCTCCCGCCTCAAAGGACCCGGTCGTCCCATCGTTGGTGAGCGCGAACGCGCCCGCATTCTCGCCGCCCTCGCCGCCACCGACGCGGTGGTGACCTTCGATGCGCCCACTCCAATCGACCTGATCGTCGCCCTCCGTCCCGATGTCCTGGTGAAAGGAGGAGACTATACCGAGGAAAATGTGGTGGGAGCGCCCGAAACCAGAAGCTGGGGCGGACGAGTGGTCATTGTCCCCACCGTGGAAGGTTTCAGCACCACCAACATCGTGCGCAGGCTGGCTCACTCCGTGAATCGTTGATCACCGCCAGTTGGCGTTGGTTACAATTGAGAAGCGGTTGAATGCGGTCAGTCATAATGACTTCGAGACTCAAGCTATGTTGCGTCCTTGTTCTGACCACGTTGGCGACGGTCTGCGCCCACGCCCAGATTTAACCGCTATCGCCGACTCTCTCTCCGCCGCTGCACCGCCGACCCGCAACCGCCCCCATCACCACCCTTGCCATCGATTTGCTGGCCCCTCAGCGGCCCTATATTTTCGATCCAAGCGGCGCAAGCGTCATCGCCAACGCGCTCAATCCGGCCATCTACTCGTCCTCCTTCAGCTCCTCGTTAGTGCAGACCGACACCCAGGTTCGTGATTCCTCCCAAACCGGACACCTTAGCCCGTACGCGGGCAGCGGCTCGGCTCGGCCTCAGTTTTTCGGATAGCGACGACGCGGCCAACCAGGACACTGCCCACATCTCCAATGGCTCTTTCAGGGGAGCGATCCCCGGCGGAAACGGAGGCCAGGATTCCGGTACTGACACGGACAGCGCCTACCAGAGCAGTTGGGGAACCAGCTCTTCGTTCGGGGCCCAATCCGGCGATGGCTGGGGCACGAAGCGCCTGAGTGTCAACCGTCTCGGAAGGAAGCAGCCGGAGTCCTTCACCGCCAGTCCCGGGCTAAACGGTCAAGTGACTACCGCCAGCAACTCGACCGGCTCCTCCAGCGGATACTCGATCGGCAACTCCGGCGGCGGTTCACACCAACAGCCTCACGCGGCGCTCCGGCGGAACCAGTCTCAACTCCTCCGGATACGCCTCGATGGACTCTCGGACCCGGCATTCCTACACCGAAAATGCTCCGGGGGCGGTTGGGCCGGTCGAAACCGACCGATAACACGATGAGCGGCGGGGCGGGCGGCCCCGCTAACGGCACAGGGAAAGAGCAAGAAAGACTCCGCCGAAAATGCTCTGGCATTTTTCCCGCAAGCCGCTTATGCCCAGTCTCCCCTCGGAGAGTCTCCGTTTTCCTCGCCCGGCGGCGTTGACGAGCTGCACTTTCTGAATCCCAACATCTTCGCCGCCACCTCTCAAGGACGCTCTTTGTCGCTAACCGAAACCGGGAGCGCCGGACAGACTCAGGACAGCTTGCGGCAGGCGTTTGTCCACCGGCACACTCTGGCGACCAGCGCATCCCACTATGGACTTTCTATGCATCCAGCAGCCAGCGGATTGAAGACAGGCATGGGTGATGAGTCAACCAGCCTGAAACGCACCCACCTCAAGACCGGCATCCTCGATTCGGATAATCCCTATTCTCCAGCTCGAACGGCATTTGACGGGGCCAGCGAGACCGAAGACTAGCTTAGTCTTCGGCCCATCATGAATACTGTGCATGGGACCCGATCATGAACCCAGCGCCGACCGCCGAATCAGCCGATCCGACTCTGTTGCCTGCATTCAGCCTGCGCAACCGGCTGGGTCGCGCTCTCTGGAACCTCTGCTGGGCGCTCTTCTATCGCTTCTCGCCACGCCCCTTCCACGCCTGGAGGGCGCTCTTGCTGCGGCTCTTTGGCGCCAGACTGGGACCGGCCTGCCACTTCTATCCTCGATCGAAGATCTGGGCGCCCTGGAACCTGGTCTGCGAAGATCGGGTCACGCTCGGCGACGACGCAGAGTTGTACAACCCATCGCCCTTTTACCTGGAATCCCATTGCATCGTCTCCCAGGGCGCATACCTTTGCGGCGCGACCCACGAATACAATCACACCGACTTCCGGCTGATCTCTTTCCCGATGAGGGTTGGGGCTTATGCCTGGATATGCGCCCGCGCAATCGTACATCCCGGCGTCAACGTCGGCGTTGGCGCGGTGCTCGGTTTGGGATCGATCGCTACCCGCGATCTGGAGCCCTTCGGCGTCTACTCCGGAGTACCCGCCACCAAGGTCAAGGAACGCCTGCGGTCCGCGGTCCCGAGCAGTATCGCCGCTAGCAGTATCGCTGATCAAGTCGAAATGCGGTCACTCCGGCAATGCAGATTGCCCAGTGCTAGCAATCAGGACGAACTCCGAGTCACTCCGAATGAATCAGCTTGCCCTTTCGAGCATTGCCTAGCAACTCCGCCAACATCTTCGGTACATGTCTCACGTTGTAGCGCCGCTGAAAGCTCGGCTTGCACTTTGCCGCCATCTCCATCCGTTCCGCGGTTGAGAGGGCCCGCCAGCGCTCCAGCAGGCGTGTGGTGCCCGCAAGGTCGTCCTCTTCGACCAGACCCACTCCATCTTCGGCAATCTCGCGCCAGATATTCACTTTGTTCGAGATCAGCACCGGAGTGCCGCAAGCCAGCGCTTCGGCGACCGCAACCCCGAAATTCTCCTGATGGGAAGGAAGCGCAAAGACCTCCGCGGCGTAAAATGCGCCCCATTTCGCATCTCCCTGCAGCATTCCCGGAAAGTGCACCCGCTCGCTTACGCCGGCTTCCGATGCCAGCGAGAGCAGCTCAGGCTTCAGCCCTTCTTCGTCAGGGCCGGCGATCACCAGATGGGTCTCGGGTCTCTCGACAGCCGCCCTGGCAAACGCTTGAATGAGCAGATCGCATCCCTTCTTCTTGTGCAGCCTCCCAATGAAGAGAATGAAGGGCCGTTCCCGCACCTCGGGACAAGCGGCATAGAACCGCTCGACCTGAAGACTGCGGTCCCCGGTGGGTTCCATCGTGCCATAGGGCACAATGCAGCTCGTCCACTCGCTGCGGCGATAGGTTTGCGGAGCCAGCTCGGCTTCCAGCGCAGAGGTGAAGATCACCGCGGTTGCATCGCGCAGCAGGCGCCGCTCGATCGCGGCCCAATACAGCGCCTTCTTTCGATGCTTGGCGGGATATGCCTGCTTAAACCACGGATCGAGCATGCCATGGGCAAACACGATATACGGCTTTCTTCCGTGGCACGCCTTCCAGACTGCGTAGCCGTGATACTGCCACAGACCGTGGACACTCACACCGTCAAACCGGGCCAGGTTTTCCTTGAGCCAGAGGTCAAGCTGTCGAGTGTAGCCGTACTTCCCTCGGCCCGGACCAAGCGCGTGGATCGGCATGTTTTCAGACCGTAGATACGGCTTGTCGGGAGCGTCCAGAGTGACGAATTCAGCCTGATAAACACCATCCTGGTGCGCCGTCTGCGCCAGCCGGCGGACCGCTTCGGCGGGGCCGCCGCTTTCCGGTGACATCGAGTGCATGGCGTGGAGGATGCGCATGGGAAAGGAATCTTGGATCGCAACGGAAAGCGTCGACGTTGTCGCGGCAGGGACCGCCAGAAATGCGAACCGTCGAGGATAACCCTACCACGGCCGATGGCGACAGCCCGAGGTCGGGCCTGTCTGCAACATCAGGCCCCAATCAACCTGGCTCGCATCGCCACGCGGATGCCGGACCCTGCTCCGTTCTCCCGGGCATTGTCAAAGATGAAAACGGAACTCGGCGGTGCCGCTAAAGCCGCGTGTCCGAAACACTACACGGTTATTCGTCGTCCTCGACCTCATCGTCTTCATCGTCATCCAGATCGTCGTCGTCCAGGTCCTCATCCTCGTCGTCGAGATCGTCGTCTTCGTAGTCTTCGTCGTCTTCCTCTTCGAGATCTTCGTCATCATCCTCATCCAGGTCGTCATCGTCCAGGTCGTCGTCCTCATCTTCTTCTTCGTCCTCGTCGTCCAAGGCGGCGACAAACCTCGTCTTGCCCAGGTCGGCTTGTTCCGAAAGTACTGCTGTCCCAGCCCAAAGCGTAACCACGGACCGGATTGCCCCCCGAGGTACCTCCCACGAGAGCGCTTGGACCTATCTCCAAATTCAAATTGACATCGCCACTGCCCGGGATGAGTATGGCGTCTGCGAGAAAATGCCCCGCATGACGGGAGACGCGGCGCAGCTGAGGAACAGCGACGGCCGCGCGGCCCGCGACATGCCGCTCGCCGCGGAAAAATTTGACGGTGGGTTGCTGGTTTGCATTCGCCTTCTGTGTCATTGCCTGGACCTTTCGGTTGAGAGATTGATGCCTCAGGGGCAGTATCGATTCGTAATCATTGCATAAGGAAAAACCGGAAACGAAACCTTCCCCTTCTGCCAGTGTTCTTCCTCGTTGTCATTTCGGGTGTGTTTCATGATGACACAGCTCGATGTCGTTCATGTCAAGTCTTAAAGTGAGCTGTGCGCGCCGCCGATATTGCAATTGGAAGGAGCTCTTATGTCCGCCAGAACCGTCAACAGCGTTCAACCGATGGTCCTCCCGGCCAACATCTCCCAGGCCCGCACCTATTCCGTCGCGCCCAGTCCCGCATACATCCCGGACGAAAAATCATATCCCTCCGCCGCCCAGCCCTCCCCGCCCAAATTGACTCGTTCCTCGAAGCCGAGAATCCGCTGGGCTGTATTCGCGGCGTCATGTGGGTGATGGCTTTCAACGTGGCTGTCTTTCTGCTCGGTCTGACTGATCTGGCAATGCTTCAAGTTCTTGATGTAACCCCTTCACGCCCGTCCCTTTCATTCTCGCTGAGTGGGTTTCCTTCTGAGAAAACTCCCGGGCTCTTCGCTCTGGACTCTCCGCCTGTCGCCGGCCCGTTCCATCCCAAACGCTTTTTCTATGACCGCAACCGTCGCCGGAGCCAAGCGGTAGATTCCGTGCGAGTTCAATTCCTCATGCTCCACCCATCGCGCTTCATCCGCATCGCTACCTGGCTTCAGACTCCCGCCCACCGCGTGACACAGAAAATCGATCAGCACATAGTGATACCGCACCCGCCCGTCTTCGACAACAATCTTGTCCAGGACCTCCACCATCGCCCGGGGTTCGACCGCAAGACCGGTTTCCTCAAGGACCTCCCGCCGCACCGCAGCCTCGAGCGTTTCTCCCAGTTCCAGCGCACCTCCGGGAATCGACCATTCTCCCTTCATCGGCTCCTGCCCGCGACGCACCAGCAGCACCCGGTTCCCGTCCAGAATGACGGCGCCTACGCCAACGATGGGAGCTTCGGGATATTCCCTTCCAGCCAAACGATTGAACCTCAAGCCAGAATAAGCGGCTGTGCTCCGGGCCCAGTCTCCTGAGCTCTCTCAGAACTTGATCGGCTTGCCATACTCCTCGCCGAAGACGGTGCGCGCCATGCTGAACCGCCCTCCGGAAAATTTCTCCGGCCCCTGTGGCGTGGCCGATCGCCAGCAGCGCCACCACCGTATAGCTGAGTGGCAGGCGCAAAACCTCGCGCACCCTCTCCTCCTCAAATCCCTCCATCGGAGCGGTGTCGTAACCCAGCGCCTCGGCCATCAGCATCATGCTGGTGAAGGCGATCATCACATGCCGGTTGAGCCACATTGGCAGATTAGGATGGTTCGAGAGATATTCCGGGACCGTGATCTTGGCCTGCTCGGCATAATTCTCCGGCATACCGCCTTCGCGTCCCAACTGAAGCATCTCCTCAAGGTCGCCTTTGCGCCAGCCGTCGGCGTCCCCGCAAGCAACGATCACCGCCGAAGCCTCTTCCACTTTGGCCTGGTTGTAGCTCGCCGCCCGCAGCCGTTTTCGCTGCTCAGGTGCGCGCACCACCACAAATCGCCATGGTTGCAGGTTGTACCCGCTCGGCGCCTGCAACCCCGCTTCGATGATCCTTTTCAGATCGTCTCCCGGTATCGGGCTCCCATCAAAGCTGGAGGTTGCCCGGCGCGCCGTGATCGCCTCACTTAGCGGCTTTTCGGTTCGATTTGTCATGCCGCGTTCTCGTCCCCGTCTCGTTCTTCAGCGGTCATTGAATCTGTCCCATCGCCAGCTCATTGGCAAATGGCTGCTCATTCGGCGCGTTGGCAAACGCCCAAAGCCCGTGAAAACCGTCCCGTAGCTCCGGATGTTGGGCAAGCATCGCTTTCATCAACTCGACGTTGCGCGTGCGGCTTTTCACCGGATCCGAGACATCCTGAGCCTTGTAGTTGATCACCAGATCGAGCCCTCCAAGCGAGCTGTCCGTATGCATGTCCTGAATCTCAAAACCCTGCCCGCCGCTCGCCGCGATCAGCATCGGCTGGCTGCTCGTAGGCAACGCGGATGGCGCAATCGCCGCCTGTTCCTTCAACAGCTTGTCCAGATTAGGACTCGACAGGAAGTAAACCGGAGTCAGCAGCGACACCGCCGTCTGGTAGTAAAAATAGGCGTTCCAGTGCTGCCCTTTCTTTGCGAACTCCCGCGCCTGCGTCCAAAACCAGACGCCATCATGTCCGGCCGAGGTCAACCCATGAATAAATGCCCCAGCCAGCTTCCACTGCGTCGCCGTCGCCGACTCCCGCGCCAGAATAAAGGTAATCGACTGCGGAGATTCGACCCCGGTCGCATGCAGAATCGTCAGCGCATAGCTGCCCGGCGGGAGCTGCGGAATCGTCAGCACCACTTCGTGCGAGTTGGCTCCCCCGCAAAAGAACTGGGTTTCATCTTCGGTAGCCTTTAAGTCTGTGGAATCCAGTAGATAGAGCGACTCTACGGTGAGCGTGCCGCGCTCGATCAGCGGTGAAGCCGACTCCGCGGCGGCGGCAATGGCGTCGAAACGCTCGGCCACCGAAGGGATGGTCTCCGCCTTGAGTGCGGCGGTGTTGCCCGCCTGGATCAGCGCCGCCAGCGACTTTGCCGATGCCGTCAGCGAGTTGCGCTGGGCCTCGGTCATCTGCGACTGCATAGTGCAGGAGACAGCCAGAGCCCGCAACGGCATTATGCACGCCAGTAAAGCCCAGGCGATCAACACCCGGGCTGCCATCGGCATCTTCGAGGAATTTCGCATCAACGGCATCTGGTGATTTCGCCCCTGCATCTGTGAGTGAGTGTCTTGTTGTGCGCGCTTTCCGGCACGGAACTGCTTCCACGTTACGACCGATACAATCATGGCGAACGAAACCAAACCACTGCTAGTCTATACATAACAGAGAGCAGAGTTGGGAACGGCGCCGGTTCGGTTTCCAGCCCCTCAAGGTTATGGCCCACTCGATGCGGCAAAAGCGGACAGATTTTCTCCGGGCGAATCCATGGCCGCTCGCGGCCCTACTCACCTGCTTGTGCGCCGCCCTGCTCGGCGTCACCGCCGCTCCGGCCCAGCAACCCCAGTTCGGTCAGGGTTTTTCGGCACAAGGCCCGGCTGCCGCTCGCAGCAACCCAGCCGAAAGCAGCGCCTATTCCGCAGCCATCAGTCAGTCTGACCCTGATGCCAGGGTCTCGGCCATCCAGCAATTCCTCATTCAATACCCGAACAGCTCCCTGCGTCAGCCCGCCATCGCCCAGATGATGCTCGCCAAGCGTGAGGCGCATACCCCGGGCGCACCTACGCCGGCCCCTGCTCCGATGAACCGGCCGATGACGCCACCGGTCGCGACGACCAATCCTGCGCCCGTTGCCCCAGCTGCCGCTCCTGTTGCCCCGCCGCAACCGGTTGGCCCTCCCCGCGACTCGCTGTTACAGCACCCCGCCAAACCCGCGCAGGTGACCATCACCACGGGCAGCCTGACAATCAAAGCCGACAACTCATCGCTCTCCCAAATTCTGCACGAGATCTCCACCTCTACAGGAATGAAAGTCGAGGGGCTAGGTCAGGATGAACGCATCTTCGGCGCCTATGGCCCCGGCGACCCGCGCGAGGTCTTGCTCTCACTGCTTGAAGGTTTCGGCTACAACGTCTTGATGGTCGGCGATGACAAGGGAGCGCCGCGCGAATTATCGCTGAGCCAGCGCTCGGCGGCCAGCACCGTGGCTTCTGCAGGAATCCCACGGAATAGCCGCGAGGATGAAGACGACGAAGTCGAGCAGGAAGTGCAGCAGGCGCCCCCAGAGCCGCCACAACCCGTCAACCAGCCGATCCCAGGCAATCCGGAGGGCCTGCAACCCAGGAGTCCCGCGGAGATCCAGCAGGAAATGCTGCGTCTGCGCCAACAACAGCAGCAGCAACAACAGCAAGCGCCGCAGTAGCCGCCTCAATAGTCTGTATTTGAATTTGCTGGGGAGATCGGAATGGCAGTCCCGGAGAGGGGCCTACGCCTCAATGGTCTGCGTCTTGGCCGGGACGGTCGAAGGCTCGACCCGAGCCGACTGCAACCGCAGCAGGGAGAAGCCCGCGCGGCACACCGCGAATGCCAGCATCACGCCTAGTCCCAGCGAGGCCAGGGCCGCGCAAATCAACACCACCGTACTTATCAAGTCCTGCACACCAGCCTCAAAATCCAAGCTATTTCGCCATGCAAACACCAGCAATGGAACAGCTTATGTTGATTCGAATACTCTCTACGCGTTCCCCATCTTACCGCTTAGATGCAGCCGCGAGGGCGCCATTGACCCCAGTTTCTATTGCCGAATAAGATACTGTCAGGGCTTTGCGTCTCAATTCTAACTTAGGTCGTAGTCATCCCCTCGGCCCTGGCAGGTTCCGCGCGCACAATCCCGAAGTCTTCTCGCACTTCCACGATGGCAATCACCCACATCACCGTGCATGGCGCGCGCCAACACAATCTTCGTGACATCCACGTCTCGATTCCGCGCAACACCCTGACCGTCATTACTGGACTCTCCGGCTCCGGCAAGTCTTCGCTCGCCTTTGACACCATCTATGCCGAGGGCCAGCGTCGCTATGTAGAGACCTTATCGACCTACGCGCGGCAATTCTTAGATCAAATCGAGCGCCCCGATGTCGATTCCATTGAAGGCCTCAGCCCCGCCATCTCCATCGAGCAAAAGACCACCAGCCGCAGTCCCCGGTCGACCGTCGGCACCATCACCGAGATCTACGACTACCTCCGGCTGCTCTTCGCCTCGGTCGGCGTGCCCCACTGCCCGCAATGCGGCAACCCCATCTCCCGTCAGACGCCCGAACAGATCGTCGAACGCATCCTCGCCTTCGCTCCCGGCGAACGCGTCATCATCTATGCTCCCGTCGTGCGCGGCCGCAAAGGCGAATTCAAAGACCTGCTCGACGAACTCGACCAGCAGGGCTTTCGCGCCCGCATCGACGGCGAGCTCCGCGATCTCTCCGATTCCATCCAGCTCGACAAGCGCAAGAACCACACCATCGAAGCCATCGTCGATCGCGTCGTCTTGAAGTCCGGCGACGAAAAGCTCGCCAAACGCCTCGAAGCCTCCGTCGCCAAGTCCCTGCAGATGGCCAACGGACTCGTACTCATAGGTTTCGCCGGAACACCCAACGGTGTCAACGCCGTTCCCGACCAGCTCTACTCTTCGTCGATGGCCTGTCCCGATTGCGGCCTCGACATTCCCAAGCTGGAACCGCGCAGCTTTTCTTTCAACAGCACCTACGGGGCCTGCCCAAATTGCCACGGCCTCGGCAGCATCTACGACTTCGATCCAGCCAAAGTAATCTCCGACTGGACCCGCCCGTTGCTCGACGGCGGCCTCGGCCCCGGCTCCGCCTCGCAATATCTGCTCAAGCTCATCGAGCTCGCCGCGCAGAAATACAAGATCGATCTGAGCAAACCCTTCGAGCAGCTTCCCGAGAAGCAACAGACGCTCCTGCTCTACGGTCCTCCGAAGAACGAAGCCCCGCGCACCGGATTTCACGGCATCCTCGCCTATCTGCGCAACTGGACCCGCGACCTCAAGTCCGACGAGGCCCGCGAGTACATGCTGAAGTTCATGACCGCCTCGGCCTGCCCGGTATGCCATGGCACGCGCCTGCGCCCCGAGTCGCTCGCCGTCAAAGTCGGCACCATGTCGATCGCCGACTTCACCGCTATGCCCCTGCGCCGCGCCCTTGAAGCTGCAAGAAAACTCGACTTCACCCAGCGCGAAGCCCTCATCGCCGAGCGTCTCCGCAAAGAGATCGTCGAGCGCCTCGAATTCCTCGACTCCGTCGGGCTCAGCTATCTCGCCCTCGATCGCAACGCCGCGACGCTTTCCGGCGGCGAAGGCCAGCGTATTCGCCTCGCCACACAAATCGGCTCGCGCCTGCGCGGCGTCCTCTATGTGCTCGATGAGCCATCCATCGGCCTGCATCAGCGCGATAACCAGCGCCTCATCGCCGCGCTCGAATCCCTGCGCAACCTCGGCAACACGGTCCTCGTCGTCGAACACGATGAAGAGACCATTCGCCACGCCGACTACGTCGTCGACCTCGGCCCCGGAGCCGGCAAACTTGGCGGACATGTCGTCGCCCAGGGCACACCCGCCGATATCGTCCGCTCCGCCGCCTCGCTCACCGGCAGGTATCTCTCCGGCGAAACCAGCATCCTGCATCGCATCGCGCCCCGCCCGCTCACCGGCAAAGAGATCGTCGTCGAAGGCGCCCGCAGCCACAATCTCAAGAACATCACCGCCCGCTTCCCGCTTGCCGTGATGACCGTCATCACGGGAGTTTCCGGCTCGGGCAAGAGCACGCTGGTCAACGATATCCTCTATCGCTCCCTCGCCCGCGAACTCTACGGCTCCCGCGAAGAGCCCGGCGAACACGACAAGATCAAGGGCTTCGATCAAATCGACAAGGCCATCCGCATCGACCAGTCGCCCATCGGCCGCACTCCGCGCTCTAACCCCGCAACCTATACTGGAGTCTTCACCGCCATCCGCGATCTCTATGCGATGCTCCCCGAGGCCCGCGAACGCGGCTACAAGCCTGGCCGATTCTCCTTCAATGTCTCCGGTGGGCGCTGCGAAACGTGCCAGGGTGACGGCCAGCGTCGCATCGAGATGAACTTCATGCCCGACGTCTACGTCACCTGCGAGATTTGTAACGGTAAGCGTTACAATCAGGAAACCCTCGCCGTCAAGTTCAATGGCTACTCCATCGCCGACGTCCTCGACCTCGCCATCGAGGACGCGCTGCCCGTCCTCGCCGACATTCCCAACGTCCGCCAGAAGCTGCAAACTCTTGTTGACGTCGGCCTCGGCTACATCCATCTCGGCCAGTCCGCAACCACGCTCTCCGGTGGAGAGGCCCAGCGCATGAAGCTCGCCCGCGAGCTCTCAAAGCGCCAGACCGGACGCACCCTCTACCTCCTCGACGAGCCTACAACGGGCCTTCACTTCGATGATGTCCGCCGCTTGCTCGAAGTCCTGCATCGCCTCACCGATCTCGGCAATACCGTCATCATCATCGAACACAACCTCGACGTCGTCCGCAACGCCGACTGGATCATCGACCTTGGCCCCGAGGGCGGCGAAGACGGCGGCCGCATCGTTGCTGAGGGCGCACCCGAATACGTCTCCACTATCGCGAATTCATACACCGGAGAATTTCTCCGCCGCTATTACGCTCAGACTCCAGGCTTGCCGGCCATCGGCATCACACTACCCGAATTCGAGCTCTCGTCGAACGGCAATCATCGCGAGTCAAGACCCAAAGCTATTCGCGCCCCGCGTAAACGCAAACCGGAACTGGTCTCATGATGGATCACCTCAACGATTCACCGACCCGGCCAGAGCTACACGTGACTCCGATCGCCGAAGCTCTCCCCGAGAATCCCGCGTTCGCTCCAGAACCAGTAATTACCGTCGACGTCTACAGCCCTGCGATCACCCCGCAACTTGCTCCTCGAATTCAGTCCGAAGTACCGACTCTCGCCAACACTTTCCTCTTCTTCGCGCTTGCCGTCGCCGTCACCCTGCTTCTCGGAGTCGTGGCCGTCGGCGCGGCGCAGTTGCTCCCGGCGTTTCGTCATCAGGATTTCAAAACCCTGGCGCTCGATGCGCGCCTCACCATCCCATCGCAAGCGCTGGAGTATCTGGCTCTGCTCGGCGCGACCGTGCTTCTCTTCCGAACCATCTGGCAACGTCCCTTTTGGCAAGCTATCCACTGGAACACCCCCGTCGTCGCGAGGCGCTGGATGCTCCTCGTAGGGACCGGCCTGGTTCTCGGCCTGATCAACGGAGCGGCCAGCAACCTGCTGCCCATGCCCAAAGAAGCGCCAATCCTCAACGACCTGATGCGCAGCACTACCGGCGCCTGGCTCATGTTTCTCTTCGGCACCACCATGGCGCCACTTATGGAGGAGATTGCCTTTCGCGGCTTTCTCTTGCCGTCACTGATCAACTTCTTTCGCTGGCTCACCCGCCGAAAACAACTCCCCGAGGACTTGGACGCGCCTCAACCGCCAAACCAACCGTCACCGTTCATCGTTCCCGCCTCGATCCTGCTCGCCAGTATTCCCTTTGCCCTGCTGCATTCTGAACAAGTGTCCGGAGCCTGGGCTCCAGTCCTGCTCATCGGCATCGTCAGTGTCGTGCTTTGCATCATCCGGCTCTGGACGCGCTCACTCGCCGCCAGCGCCTTCGTCCACGCGACCTACAACTTCACCCTCTTCGCCGGAATGATGATCGCCAGCGACGGCTTCCGCCATTTAGACAAGCTGAATAACTGACTCGCCCCCCGCACGCCGCCAAGCTAAAATCAACTCAGCAGCCATGACCACCAACCACCGCCAATCCCTCCTCACCCTCCTCGCCCGAACCTCCTTCAAGCTCGGCGAATTCAAGCTCTCCTCCGGAGCCACCAGCGACTACTACATCGACTGCCGCACCACCACTCTCCACGCCGAGGGCGGACGCCTCACCGGACTCGCCATCCTCGACCTCATCCATCACCACAAGCTCAAACCGGCGGCCATCGGCGGACTCACCATGGGCGCCGACCCCATCGTCTCCAACGTTGCCTCAGCCAGCGCCTGGCATGCTCAAAAAGTCCACGCGGCGCCCCTGATCCACGGCTTCCTCGTCCGCAAAGCCGAGAAGACCCACGGCACCGGCCGCCGCATCGAAGGCTTCTTCGAAAAAGGCGCTCCCGTCGTCATCGTCGACGACGTCTGCACCACTGGAGCCTCCACCATCGCCGCCATCGAGGCCGCCAAAGAGGCCGGCATGAACGTCATCGCCGCCATCTGCCTCGTCGAACGCGAAGAAGCCAAGGGCCGCCCCGCCGTCGAAGCCGCCGTAGCTACAGCCAACCCCGACGCCCCATTCCTAAGCCTCTTCACCGCCAGCCACGTCCGCGCCGAATACGTCAGCCATCTGGCGCTTTAGCCCGAAGGGCTTCTTACCGGACCTCCAGCCAAGGCCCTGTCCCCGGCGGTATGAACGGATAACAAGATTTGTGATCCTGACCGAAGCGCAGGGTGAAGGAATCTGCGGCCTCACCGGATCGGTTCCCCATTCAAGCCATCCGTTGGCTTGAGTGGGATTCGACGGGCGGCCAGGTCTGCAATCTCCTCGGAGGCGGGAGCGTCCCAAGGTCCCTCATGTTATAGTCACTCCGAAGCAGGAGAAGCTATGACTGAATCCGCCCTGAGAGAACCTATCAAGAAAGTCAGCGGCTGGGGCATTGCCTTTGCCATCCTCATCATCATCGCCGGATTCATCGCCATTGCGCTGCCGTTCGCCTCAGGAATCGCCATTACAGTCGTGATCGGCTGGCTGCTCGTCATCAGCGGGGTCTTCCACCTCGCCGACGCCTTTCACTCCAAGGGCGCCGGCGCCGTCTTGTGGCGGGTACTGATCGGCATCGTCTTCATCATCGGTGGGATCGATATCGCTTTCTTCCCTCTGCGCGGACTCTTCACCCTGACCTTCGTGCTGGCAATCATCCTGCTCGTTCAGGGAGTCATCAGCGTCCTCTCGTTCTTCCGCCATCGCAGAATGCACGGCGTAGGCTGGATCCTCTTCAACGGCCTGGTCAGCATCCTGCTCGGCGGCGTGATCTGGTGGGACGGCCCAGGCGCCGCCGTTTGGATCATCGGCACCCTGGTCGGCATCCACCTGATCTTCAATGGCATCACCCGCCTGATGATCTGGAGCGCCGTCCGCAAGGCCGTCACCGCCTCGAACGCGGCCCCAGCGTAATTCTCCTGTCGGAGCGAGCCAAGACCGCTCGCTCCGGACTGCCTCCGCGATCCGAATCTAATTCTGCACTGTGCTCCGCTCTTTTCGAGGGGCAGACCCGCACTCCGGGAGCCCCCTTTCGCTAGAATAGAAGCAAGGCCAGTTATCGGCTGGACAGAGTCCGTGCGCGGCCTGCCAGTTGTCCATACGTCGTCCAAACTCCGCGTTAGACGGAGCCCGAAACCGACTCCCAACGGCCACTACCCAGACCGGGACTCGCCAGTCAGACGGGCAAGCCTGACCGACGTCTCAACCGCAGTTCCAAGGGAAGCAACGATTCACCCATGGCTTTGAAAATCAGACATCTACTCATGGTTCCCCCCGTTCTCATTCCCTTGGCCCTCGCCATTCTCTTCGCTTTGAATACCTGCGCCTTTGCCGATTCGGCGCCCTTTGACCTCGCCGGCCCAAAAGTCGATGTCCACGTGGAGCGCGGAGGCAAGACTCTGCCCATCTCGTCGGTGCCCAATCTCGTAGCCGGCGACCGTCTCTGGATCCATCCCGACTTTCCCGACACCCAATCGGTCCATTACCTGCTGATCGTCGCCTTTCTCCGCGGGTCGACCAACGAGCCGCCAGTGAACTGGTTCACCCGCGCCGAGACCTGGAACAAAAAGATTCGTGACGAAGGAATTTTCGTCGTCGTTCCACAGGAGGCCCAGCAGGTGCTTGTCTTCCTCGCGCCAGAGACCAGTGGAGATTTCGCCACCCTGCGTGGCGCCGTCCGCGCGCGCCCCGGCGCCTTCGTCCGCGCATCGCAGGACCTCAATCTTGCCAGCCTCGACCGCATGCGGCTTGACACCTATCTTGCCGCCATTCGCGAAACCGCGATGAATGACCCCGAGAAGCTGGAGGAGCGCACCAAACTGCTGGCCCGCAGCCTCAACATCAAGGTCGACCCCAGCTGCTTTGACAAGCCGGTCAACGAACAGGCCACCTGCCTCACCTCCAACACCAACCAGTTGGTGCTGACCGACGGCCATACTCAGTCGATGGTCTCGACCGTGACCTCGGGCGCGACGGCCGACCTGATGAATCAGCTCTCTAACAGCGCCGCCGCGGGCGCAGGCTCCTTCAGCCCCTATGTTGGCGCGGTGATCGACATCGCACGGATTCTCGACAACCTGCATACCGCCGAATACCAATACATTCCCGCGCTCTCGCTGCCGACCCAGGACACGCTCAACCTCAAGCTCAACAATCCGCCCTCATTCAAGAATCCGAAATCGGTCATCGTAATTGGATTGCCCCCGGTGGAGAGCGCGCAGATTCCTCCGCTTCGCGCGGTCGACCCCAAACAAACCCACTGCGTCGCGAAGCCTGAAACGGTGCTTGAGCGTCGAGGGCGCGCCTCTGGTCTTCTCCACCGATTATGCCCATGATCTGACGATCGTCATTCCCAGCAAGTCTGGGAAAGAAACCGGTATTACCCGTGACTGCAGACCCGAAACTCGGCGGCCTCGTGCTCGACCCCAAAGCGCTCGCCGACACCAAACTCGACCGCGAAACCAGCGGCTACCTTCACGGCATGTGGGGATTCAAGCCCTTCGACGGTCCCAGCTTCCATCTCGCGACCGCCGAGTCCGAGACATGGCATCTTGCGCCCTCCGACGAGAGCGCCCTGATCACTGGACGCACCGATACACTCCATCTCCACGCCGAGTCCTCCGCCTGCGTCTCAGGCGTCGTGGTGCAGAATCGCAAGAACGAAAAGATCAATGCAGCCTGGAAGATGAGTCCGCCCGACGCTCTGGATGTCGAACCAGATCTAAAGGGCGCGTCGCCCGGAAAAATTGCCGTGGCGATCAGTCAGTATGGCCTCAGCACACCGGATGACCTTACTTTGCAGGCGTACTCCGAAGCGGGACATTTGGGCAGCTTCACCCTCTACGGTGGTGATCCGCAAGGAATTCTTCGCGGCACCCGGCTCGACGAAGTCGCCGGCCTCGAAATGAATGGGCTTCGTTTCAGTCCCGGCAAATTGTCGCGGGCCAACGAGCAGGACCAGTTGCGAATGTCGCTTGCCCCACCCGCTGTTTCAGAGGGCTTTCAGGCTGGCGAACAACTCACGGCAACGGTTTCTCTTAAGGACGGGCGCACTCTCAAGTTACCCGTGACCATCGCCACCCCGCGTCCGGAGGTGAAGCTGATCACCAAAAGTATCCAGCGTGCGCAGATTTCGTCGCAGCCATTGTTACAACCGACCTCGTCATCGGCGCCCGCTCTACCGAATTCGCCACCGTTGCAGATACATTTAAGCTCGCCGGACGAGCTCCCACTCACCGCTACGCTCTCGTTTGCTGTGAAGGCAGTTGTGCCCGACAACTTCCCTCGTACCCAGAGCATCGACATCTCCACGGACGACGAATCGTTGCACACGACACTCAGTGTGGCTGATGGACGCCTGGTCCTCGAAGATGCGACGACCGCCGTCGCCACCCTCAATCCAGAAAAGGACCTCGGCGCCTCAGCCTTTGGCCCATTGAAATTCCGCCCAGTCGACGAAAGTGGCGCAGCCGGCAATTGGCAGGCGCTCGCCCAACTCGTGCGTCTCCCCGTCCTCACACAACTGAAGTGCGTCAAAGGCGCGCCCGACAAGCCCTGCACGCTCACCGGTTCGAGCCTCTTTCTGATCGATTCGGTCGCCGCCAACCCAGGCTTCACCAATAGCATCACGGTGCCTGAGGGGTACGCCGATCTGACCCTCACCGTACCTCATCCGGATGCGACCAGGACACTCTACGTGAAGCTACGCGACGATCCCATCCCGATCAACACCGCGCAGCCGCAAACCCCCGCGGAAACATCGCAACAAAACGCGGCTGCGGCTGCGGCGCCAGTCTCGGCACCTGTAGTCACGACGGATCACTAATCTGTGCGGCCTGCTCCGAACAAGACGCGCTGAATCCCCGTCTAGCTATAGCGGGGAGTTGGTAGAGTGCAGATAGGGAAGCTGCTATGCAAGGGAAAAAACCGCGCCCAACCTGGAAGACCCTGTCGGCCTTCGCGATCATTTATTTTGTGTGGGGATCGACTTTCCTCGCAATCCGGGTTGGGGTCCACGAAGTGCCTCCACTCCTTTTCGCGGCGATGCGATTCCTGACCGCGGGTGTCGCTCTCTACGGCTGGATGATCGCGCGAGGCGAGCGCTCGCCAAACCTTCGCCAATGGCTCTCGGCGTTTCTGCTCGGGCTGCTGATCTTCGTCATCGATTACGGCCTGCTGTTTTGGGCAGAACAGCGTGTTCCTTCGGGGATTGCCGCAGTCATGCTGGCCACCATCCCGGCCTTCATGGCGCTCTCCGAGATCGTTATCCTGCGCACTCAGCGCCTCACTGCTCGCTTAGCTTTGGCTCTCTTGATCGGCATTGGTGGAGTCGCTGTGCTCATGAGCCACTCCCTCGATCTCGGCGGCGCGCCGATCGAGACCAAAGGCGCCATAGCGCTGATCTTTGCCTCGATCAGCTGGTCGGTCGCGTCCGTGCTCTCGCGAAAGCTGCCGCTGCCATCGTCGAAAGTCATGAGCTCCGGAGCGCAGATGCTCGCCGGAGGAATCTTGCTAACCCTTGCTGCGGCCGCGTTTGGAGAGTTCAGTGGCTTTCGCCCATCCACCGTCTCCAATGGAGCCTGGTTCGCGCTGCTCTATCTGATCGTCGCCGGCTCCATTATCGGATTTACTGCCTATGTATGGCTTATTCACCATGAATCGCCCACCAGGGTCGGCACCTACGCCTACGTCAATCCAGTAGTCGCCGTCCTGCTCGGATACTTTCTCGGCAGCGAAGCGCTCGGCCCGCGAACCATCCTCGGGACCCTCTTTGTGCTGATCAGCGTGGTCGTCATCACCACTACTTCCACGAAGAAGCAGACGGCGGCCTTGCCCGCGGAAGAGACAGTGTGATTCATTAAGAGATTGTTTTCAGCGAATCGCTAGGACGACAAGAACGTTTTCAGCCGTTCGACGCCTAACTCGTTCTTCGACCACTTCACCGCGTAGCACCAGCGCAGCCAGCCCTCGCCTTCGGGACCGAATGCACTTCCAGGCGCAAGTCCCAGGCCTACCTGGTCGATCAATGTTCTTGCCAGTTCCATCGAGTCGTTTCGTCCGGCGATGCGCAGAAAAGCATACATCGCGCCCTCCGCTTCGGGCACTTCGACACCCGGAAGTTGTCGAAGCGCCGCTGTCAGCCTGTCTTTTGTGGTGGCCAGTTCCGCGCGCTGCTGCAGAATGTATGGCTCTCCTTGCTCGATAGCGACGGTAGCGGCTCGCTGAGAGAATTCGGCGACGCACGAGGTGTTGTACTCGATCAACGGCCCGAGGTCGGGGAAGATTGCCGGCGGCCCGACTAGCCAGCCTACGCGCCAGCCGGTCATCGTCCACGCCTTAGAAAAGCTGTTCACCACGATCAAACGGTCTTCGCGATCGGTGAGGGTGAGAAACGACGGCGCCGATCTGAGTCCGTCTCTGAAAATCAACCGCTCATAAACGTCATCCGCGAGAATCCAGATTCCCAAACGGCGACAATGGTCGAGAATGACGCGCTGCTCCTCCCTCGCGACCGTCCATCCGGTGGGATTATTCGGCGAATTGAGCACCAGCATCCGGGTGCCGGGAGTGAGCGCATCGAGCAATCTCTCCAGAGGCAAGACCCAGCGCCCTTCCTGCACCTCGAGCGAGACGCACTCGACCTGAGCGCTCGCGATCTTTGGAATCTCGACCGCATTGGGCCACAGCGGCGTGACGATGACCACATGGTCACCGGGAGAGAGCAGCAGTTGACTCGTCAGCATCAACGCCGAACCGCCCGAACCCGTCACTGCTACGCGGTCCGTGGCAATCTCGCATCCGTGCAGATCCGTCAGGTAGGCGGCGATCGCTCGCCGCAGGTAAGGCCGCCCAAGGTTTTCGGAATAGAAGGTCTCGCCCGCACGCAACGAGGCGATGGCCGCGTCACGAATGAAGGCTGGGGTGGCTTGATCGGACTCGCCGAACCAAAGCGGCAAGACATCGTTGCGACCCATGGCGCTGTTGGCCAGTTCGCGAATGAGAGAGCGAGCAAATCTCGGTTTTGGGTTCAGAGAATCCTCTTTTCTTTCATCTTAATGGGTACTTGATGATTCGAACCTCTGCTTGGCCGAATGAGCAGCCTCTCGTTACTGGATCGAGACCATCGACAGAGTAACCAATTGATAAACTGAAGCCGATTTCGTATTCTTAAGGAGGCGAACTAATTTGCAGGCTATGTCCTGATCAGGAGAAGGTTATGGAAGAAAAAGCGAAGAAGGCAATAGTCCCAGCAACGGCTAAGAGCAAGCCGGCCGAAGCTATCGCAAAGAAGACTCTCGTTGCCCCGGCAGAGGGAGCTAACGAGAAGATAACCGCTGTCGCTCCGCCGAAGTCGAAGGCCACAGCGTCCAAGGCCAAGAAAGCCGCCTCAGCCGCGCCAGACGCCGTGCCCCAGAAGCTGCACGCCGTCCAGGCCAAGCCCAAGGCTGCTGTGGCCGTTCAGAGCCCCGCGCAACCATCCCGGGAACAGATCGCGCAGCTAGCGCACCGCTTCTGGAAAGAACGGGGCGGGTATCACGGAGCTCACGAACAAGACTGGTTCCGGGCGGAGCGCGAACTTCGCGGAATGGCTTCGTGAGAGGAAAATCGAACTAACTGCTTCCCAACGCTTCTGCAGAGTCGCCGAACTCAGCAGAAGCCGTTGGTGGCTGTCTGCCGCCGCTCTCAGCCGCCCAAAGCCGGTAAATCAAGACGTTTGGCGATGTGGTCCTTGATCCAATGGGGGTCCCACCATTCTTTGGGATCGATCTGGACGCCGTCGAGCTGCATGCCGAAGTGGATGTGGTCGCCGCCGGCCATTCCTGTCATGCCGCTCTTGCCCATGACCTGGCCGCGTTTTACCGTGTCGCCCTCATGCACATCGATCTCGCTCAGGTGGCCATAGATGCTTTGCAGTCCATAGCCATGGTCGACAACGATGCAGTTTCCGTAAATTCCCAGCGGAGCGGCGTAGATCACCCGGCCGTCATTCGACGCTTCGACGCCCACGTGCTGAGTGATCGACAGATCGTAGCCAAGATGCACCTCTTGGTCGATCTTCTTGCCCTGGTAGATGTAGTTGCGAACGTCGGCGAAGTTCGCCTCAACCTTGGAGCCGTGCTGTTGCAGGAAGGGCTGCGACCATAGAAAGTGGTCGGCGGTCTTGGTGCGCAGGTTGAAGAGCGTCTCATTATTGGCGCGGCGCATCTCGCTGTTGATCTTCACAAATCTCGTCACCGGGTCTCCGGACCCGTTGGGGTCGAGTTCGGTGATGACCTTTTGCATGAACTTGTCATCGACCTGCAGGTCCCGGGTGCGATAGTTGGGCTGTTCTTTTTTCGGGAACTCGTAGACCATCTGGCCGGTGGCCGTATTCCCTGCCGGATTAGTGGCGTAGACGACCGGCACCGTCGAGAGAGGCATATTCCAGGCAAAGGCGAAGAGCGAAAACTCGCCGGGCTTGCCCCCCGGCATCGGCCACTCGCGAAAGGTCTCATTGCCCACCCGCACTCCCGCTTCCGTCCAATAGCCAGAGACGTTGAACCTGACCAGGTCGGCCATACCCAGATAGAGGTAATGCTGGTCGGAATCGACGCTGAGCGAGGGAGGCTCGGTCGCCACATTGACACCGACTTCTACCCGCGTGACCGAGCCACGGAAGTCATTGGAAGTGACCTCGGCGATCAGCTTCGCCTTGCCATCTTTGAGTTGAGGAATCGTTTTGGTTCCCGCCACTAGCGTCAGGGTCTGATCGGAGACGTTGTGCAGCCAGAAGATATGCCGCGCCGGCTCCAGAATGTCAGCCGCTTTGTAACGGACTCCGTCCTGCTCGATAAACAGCTTTACCTCGCGGATGCCGTGCGGATCATGCACATGGATCGGAATCGGCGTGCTCTGGCCGACCGCGCTCACGGTGGACGGCCAATCGACTACGGGCGTCGACGAGAACGAAACCAATAGCACCAATGGCAACACAAAGGCGACGAGGATGATGACGATTGCAATTTTCTTCATTTTGAAGATTAGAATAGCAGGGCGATCGCGCGCTCATGGACATGTTTCTTCCGGATCTGTTGTTATATGACCCGCACCGAAACGCGTGGATATCCCGATGGTGCGGCGAGAACTTTCGCCGATCGCGAAGCAATCTAACACTTACTGGGAAGAACTGATTTGCGACACTCGCCTCCGGAAAGTCTGGAGGAAGAGCCAAATAAGTTCAAGGACGATTGGCCAGACGAGCACCATCGATACCAGCCAGCCTGATCTTGACCAGGCGCTGCCGGTCGCGCCACTGTAAACAACGAGACACAGTGCGGCGTTTGCAAGATATGCGGTGTCGAGGCCGACAAGGCACGCCCGAGTGGGCGAGATGTCGTGACGTCGCAGGAACAGAAGTATCGCGCTGGCCACAACTATGCCGAAACCCAGGCCCAGGACCGCGAAGCGTTGCCAATCGCTGGTTCCAGCGAGGTGAAGCAGAAATGGCAGCTCCACCAAGGTCGTGCCAACAATCGAGAAGCCGATGGCGGTCCAAACCACGCGTCGTCCAGTAGGCGTCGAGCTTTGCGTTGAAAAAAGCGAGCGCAGCCGGAGCCAGATCATTGGGAAAGCCAGAAAGAACGGAGCACCGGCAAGGAAGTGCCACCAATTACCCTGATTCCCTGGAACCCGCAGCGTGACGGCGTCCCAGGGTGATGTGTCGAATGCAAAAGGAAGGAACGCGACAGCGCCCGCCAAGAGCCATATAAGCAGCGCGATCGCGTTCGCCCATATTGGCTCCGGCTCTTCTTTCGACCCAGCCGCTCCGTTGTTATCTGCAACTCTTGAATGACCGCCCACGATGACCTCCGACTCAACCTACCTACGCAGAAGGAGTTGGGGTGGTTCCAATGGCCGCGTGCAACGAGCATCGGTCCTGTGGGGACTCAGTGAGAGATTGGTATGGGACCAAGCCCTTGGCCGCATTGTTTGACCCCCGAAAAATCAGGGTGCTACCGTTAAGGTTGAAGCTGCATCCTCAAGGAAAACCATTGTCCAGCGCCGTTACGACTCCCGTTCTTCGCAAAACCGCATTGAACTCCACCCACCGTCGGCTCGGCGCGAAGATGGTCGACTTCGGCGGCTGGGACATGCCTGTCGAATACTCGGGCCCCTCTTCTTCTGGATTGGTCGCCGAGCACCTCGCGGTACGCACCGGCGTCGGCGTCTTCGATGTGAGTCATATGGGTGACATCCAACTGCGCGGCCCGTCGTCGCTCGCCGCGGTGCAGCATGTCTCGATGAACGACGCGTCGAAGCTCGCGATTGGGCAAGCCCACTACTCCGCCCTGCTCTACCCGCAGGGAACGTTTGTCGACGACGTGATCGTCCACAAACTCTCGGACAACGACTATCTATTGGTCATCAATGCGGGAACGCGCGAGAAAGATGTGCAATGGGTGCGGTCGCAGATCGGAGCGATGCCAGGAGTTCACGTCAGCGACTATAGCGACTACTACACCCAGCTGGCCATCCAGGGGCCGCGCGCCGCAGAGACAATGGCCAAGCTGACGAACGTCGATCTGTCGACGATCAAGAACTACTGGTTCACCTGGGGCACAGTCTGCGGGCTCGCGAACACGCTGATCGCCCGCACCGGCTACACCGGCGAAGACGGCTTCGAGATTTATGTGCCGTCGGACGAGCCGACCAGCGTTCGGGTATGGAATGAGGTGCTCGAAGCTGGTCGCGAATTCGGCATCCTGCCCTGCGGCCTGGGCGCGCGCAACACCCTCCGCCTGGAATCGGCGATGGCCCTCTACGAACATGAAATCTCGGCGGAATTGAATGTCTTCGAGGCCGGACTCGACCGCTACTGCAAACTCGAAAAAGGCCCCTTTGTCGGCTCCGAAGCCCTTGCCAGGATCAAGGCCGAGGGCGGTCCGAAACAGAAACTGGTCGGCCTCGAGGTCATTGAACGCGGCATCGCCCGTGACGGCTACGGCGTCTTCGACAGTGAAGGAAAGCAGATCGGCTACGTCACCAGCGGCTCGCCTGCTCCGTTCCTGAAGAAGAACATCGCGCTCGCCTATGTGCCGCTCGATTATGCCGCCGTCGATTCCGAAGTCATTGTGCAGTGCCGATCGAACCCGGTCCGCGCCAAAGTCGTACCGCTGCCCTTCTATCGCCGTCCGAAAAAGCAAGCGTAGGGATTCGGCGGGCGTCGTGTGGAAAAACCGCTCTTTAACACTTGCCTGACGATAAACTCGACCAGGACCACCTGCTGCATCCATTGCAACTGAACGTAGAATTAGAGGGAGATGAATTGATGGCGTACCCCGAGTCATACCGCTATACCAAGGAACACGAGTGGATCGAGGTCGAGGGCAAGACGGCCAAGATCGGAATCACAGACTACGCGCAGAACTCGCTTGGAGACATCGTCTTCGTCGAGCTACCCAAGGTCGGGTCGACTATCGAGAAGGACAAGGTCTTCGGCAGCGTCGAGTCGGTGAAGTCCGTCTCCGATCTCTTCGCGCCGGCAAGCGGCACGGTTACCGCGGTCAACGAGGAACTGACGACCGCGCCGGAAAAGATCAATACCGATGCGCATACGGCGTGGATCCTCACCCTTGAGCTTTCCGACCCGAGCCAAGTCGCGTCTCTGTTGAGCGCCGAAGATTACCAGAAATTTATCGCCGAGGAAGGCGCGCACTAGAGCCGGGCCTTCGTCAGTTTCAACTAAGGACACACATGCGCTATTTGCCAAAGTCCCCCGCCGATCGCGCCGCGATGCTGAACGAAATCGGCGTCGGGTCAATCGACGATTTGTTCGCCACCGTTCCGGCCGAGTACCGGCTACAGCACGACCTCAATATCCCTCGACAGCTTGGCGAGTCGGAGATCATCGATTACTTCAAGCATGCCGCCTCGCTGAACGCCGCTGGCTACGCGAGTTTTCTGGGCGCGGGCGCTTACCGGCATTACAAGCCGGTCATCATCGACTCGCTCGTGCAGCGCGGCGAGTTTCTCACCTCCTACACGCCCTACCAGGCCGAGATCACCCAGGGCACCCTGCAGGCAATCTTCGAGTTCCAAACCATGATCTGCGAACTCACCGGCATGGATATCGCCAACGCCTCGATGTACGACGGATCAACCGGCGCCGCCGAGGCGGTCATGATGGCGGTCCGCGTCACCGGACGCGATGGCGTGCTGGTCGCCCGCAGCGTCCATCCGGAATATCGCGAGGTCATGATGACCTATGCGCAACACCAGGAGCACAGCGCACGCGAAGTTGGCTTCAGTGAAGACGGCCAGATCGATCTGGCCGCGCTGGAGGCGGCGATTACCGAGGAGACGGCTTGCGTGCTGGTGCAGTCCCCAAACTTCTTTGGCATCGTCGAAGACATTCCGGCGATTGCCGACCTCGTGCACCAGAGAGGCGCCCTCCTCATCGTCTCGATCGCCGAGGCGGTTTCGTTGGGAATCGTGCGGCCTCCGGTTGAGGCTGACATCGTCTCGCTTGAAGCACAATCCTTCGGTGTCGCTCTGAGCTACGGCGGCCCCTATTGCGGAGTGCTTGCGGCGAAAGAGAAATATGTCCGGCAGATGCCGGGCCGACTGGTCGGCGAGACCAAAGATAGGCAAGGCCGGCGCGGATTTGTGCTCACGCTCTCAACCCGCGAGCAGCACATCCGCCGCGAAAAGGCGACATCGAACATCTGTACCAATCAGGCGCTGGTCGCGTTAATGACGACGATTTTCCTGACCGTTTACGGCAAGGAAGGGACTCGCGAGCTGGCGCTGCACAATCTCGCCAAGGCCAAGTATGCGGCGGAAACGCTCGGCACGGTTCCCGATGCGAAGCTGCTGTTCAAAAACACGCCACGCTTTCACGAATTTGTTCTGCTGACCGAGGAGCCGGTCGAGACAGTTTCATCCCGCCTGCTCGAAAAGAAAATCATCGGCGGATTGCCGCTGGCGAAATGGTATCCGGAGCTAGGCAACGCTTCGCTGTGGTGCGCCACCGAGTTGACCACCCGGGATCAGATCGATAGCGCCGCGGCTGTGCTTGCGGACGCGCCGGTCACGGCCTCCCGTGCATAGTACCGGAATATGTAACTGATATTGAGGTAATTGATGTCAAGTGCTCCAGTGGTTGAAGAAAAGAAGGACTTATTCGTCGGGAACACCCGCAAAGTCACCGCCCACCTCACTCAGAATGAGGCGTTGACCTTTGAGAAATCGTCGCCGGGAAAGAAGGCCTACAAGCTCCCCCCACTCGACGTTCCCGAAGTCGACGCGGCGGAAGCGCTGGGTGACGCGGTTCGCAAAGATTGCGGATATCTGCCGGAACTGAGCGAGATCGAGATCATTCGCCACTTCACCCGTCTCTCCACCTGGAACTACGCCATCGACCTGGGCATGTATCCGCTCGGCAGCTGCACGATGAAATACAACCCGCGCGTGAACGAACTGGTTTCACGGCTCGATGGCATTGCCGAGGCGCATCCCTACCAACCCGAACATTTGTCACAAGGAGTGTTACGCATTATCCGCACCCTGCAGGACTGCCTGATCGAAATCACCGGCATGGACACGATCACGCTTCAGCCGGCCGCAGGTGCGCACGGCGAGTTCACCGGGATTCTGCTCACTCGCGCCTATCACCAGTCTAAAGGCAATGCGCGAAAAACTGTCCTTGTTCCCGACTCGGCGCATGGAACCAATCCGGCGACCGCCGCGATCGTCGGTTACCAGGTGCAGAACATCAAGTCGAACTCGCTCGGCATGGTCGATGTGGCGGCGCTCGAAAACCTCGTCACAGAAGACGTCGCTGCCCTGATGTTGACCAATCCGAGCACGATCGGAGTCTTTGAGAGCGAGATACATAAGATCGCCGACATCCTGCATGCCAAGGGCGCGCTGCTTTATATGGACGGCGCCAACATGAACGCGCTTGTGGGCAAGGTGCGGCCCGGCGACTTCGGCGTCGACGTAATGCACCTCAACCTGCACAAGACATTTTCCACGCCGCATGGCGGTGGCGGCCCCGGCTCCGGCCCGGTGGCGTGCAAGAAAATTCTCGAACCGTTCCTGCCGACGCCCGTCGTCGTCGAAAAGCCCGGCGGCACGCTGGGCTTCAACTACGACCGGCCGCAATCGGTCGGGCGCGTCCGCATGTTCTATGGGAACTTCGGCATGTTCGTCCGTGCGCTGGCATACATTCTCGCCAACGGGCCCGACGGCCTCCGCCAGACGACCGAAGATGCGGTGCTCAACGCCAACTACATCCGGAAGAAGCTCGAGGACGTCTACGATCTGCCTTATAAGACGCCCACGTTGCACGAGGTCGTCTTCAGCGACCGACACCAGACGACGCGCGGCGTCAAGACCGGAGACATCGCGAAACGTCTGATCGATTACGGCTTCCACCCCTACACGACGGCCTTCCCACTGATTGTGCCCGGCGCGCTGATGATCGAGCCAACCGAGAGCGAATCGAAGGAGGAGTTGGATCTCTTCGTCGACGCCATGCGACAAGTTGCACGCGAGGCCGAGGAGAATCCCGAACTGATCCTGAACGCGCCGCACTCAACGCGCATCTCCCGCCTCGACGAGACCGCTGCCGCTAGGAAACCCGTGCTGCGCTGGAAGCCTCCGGTTAACTGAAGCGACTGATCTGCGCCCGGGAGTAAGCTGATTCGATGGGCCGCATTCACGTTCTCACTGACCAGGTAGCCAACCAGATCGCCGCCGGCGAAGTCGTAGACCGCCCTGCTTCCGTTGTCAAAGAGCTGCTCGAGAATTCGCTCGACGCCGGTGCGACTCGCATCCGCATCGAAGTTGAAGCTGGCGGACGCAAGCTCATCCGCATTGTGGATAATGGCCACGGCATGGGCCGCGACGATGCCCTCCTCGCTTTTGAGCGCCATGCTACTTCTAAGATTCGCTCCAGTGACGATCTGCTCTCGATTGCGACGCTTGGCTTTCGTGGTGAGGCTTTACCCTCGATTGCCTCCATCTCGCGGCTCGATCTGACCACGCGCATGGAAGACGAAGCATCCGGAACTACGATTGAAATCGCCGGCGGCAAAATTCTTCGCGTCGAAGACGCTGCCGCGCCGAGCGGAACCACCATCGCGATCCACGATCTCTTTTTTAATACCCCGGCGCGGCGCAAGTTTCTTAAGGCCGAGTCGACCGAGCTTTCTCATGTAACAGCGTTGGTGACACATTATGCGCTAGCCCATCCAGACAAGCACTTCGAGCTACATTCTGCGACCCACGCGCTGCTGATCGCTCCGCCAGTCAAGAAACCGGCGGAGCGCATCTACCAGATATTTGGCAACGACACGCTGCAACAACTGATCCCGCTGGCCGCTGAGTTACGAATGGAGCGAACCGGACTTCCTGAGCCTCCGCCATGGAAGCGAGAAGAAGCCTACCAGCCGCCTGAGCCGGGGTTTCTGAGGGTGAGTGGCTTCGTTTCCAAGCCCGAGCTGCAGAAACTCAACCGAAATTCGATCTATTTCTTCGTGAACCACCGCCTGGTGCGCGACCGGTTGATCGTTCATGCGGTCATCGAGGCCTACCGCAACATCATTCCACCCACGTCGTTTCCGGTCATCCTGATGTTTCTCGAGATGTCGCCGGAAGAGGTCGATGTCAACGTGCATCCGGCCAAGACTGAGGTGCGCTTTCGTCAGCCGAGCTTCGTACATGATTTCGTTCGCGATACCATCCGCAATAAGCTGATGAACGCCCGCCCGGCAGCTGCATTTCTCCAGGCGATTACGGCGAGCGCGCACGCGACGCCGTCGCTACAACCAGCGATCTCTCCAATGCCGGGATCGCCTGAGGGCGAGGTTACAGCCGATCTGAAACCGGAGTCAGATCCACCAGCAGAATCGCATGAGTCTGCGCCTTTCAGCCTCGCCGCAACAGAGCCGACTCTCCTTCCCGGTCAGCTCCCTTTTGTCGAGGAAGCCTTGCGGGCACTCGGCTCTCTCGCGTCTGCCAACACACATAGCTGCGGCGAACAAATTATTTCCGAAGATGAGCCGGTCGCCGATGACGACCCTAGCCTGACTTCACTGGCCTCGCTCAAGCCGCTTGGCCAACTGCGCGAATCATTCATTCTCGCGGTCAACGACGAAGGCCTTTGGATCATCGATCAGCACGTCGCCCACGAGCGCGTGCTCTTTGAAAAGATCCTGCGCGAGCGGAAGGTCGAGCGGGTGCAGCGGCAGCAGATGCTCATGCCCATGCTGATCGACCTGCTGCCGGAGCAGATGATCGTCTTCGCGCGCATCGCCGCCGAGTTGGACCGCAACGGCTTCGAGGCTGAACCCTTTGGCCCGCGCACCATCGCAATCAAAGCCGCTCCGGTTGGCCTCGAAGGCCCGAAGCTCGAACGCATGCTGACCGAGGTCCTTGAACAGACCGAGCGCGAGATGCAGTTGGAGAACCTCGACGCCGCCCGTACTCGAATCGCGGCCTCAATTGCCTGCCACTCAGCGATCAAGATCAACACTCGGCTGGATTCGCAGCGCATGGAATGGCTGCTCGCCGAGCTTGCGAAGACTGAGCATCCCACCAGCTGTCCGCATGGCCGCCCCATCGCGTTAAGGTATTCTTGGAAGGACATCCAGCGGGCTTTTCAGCGGATTTAGCACATTGGCCCCAGGGCTATGGCCAAATCCCATTCGCTTACGAAATGAGTTTCTTTTGACATCCGAACAACTACTGGCGACGCGTGCGACGCTTTGGCGGCAAAAAGCCGAGCCGCTGCTGACCCTTGATGACGCCCAATCCTGGCTTTTGCAAACCGGCCTCTGCCTCTTTCTTCCAAGAAAAGCGCAAATTCCCGCGCCCGCGCCATCGTTCGTCGAGGCCTGCCTGGGTGAGACAAACCCAACTCCTCCGCGCACCGCGATCGAGAGCGCGACAAACCTGCTTGCGCGGTTGATTGAGGCAAACTCCGCGCTGCCGCTCAATCTGCTCGGCACCCCAAGTGACCATCCCGATTTTCTGGTGAGCATCGAGGCGTTGCCCTTCGTCTACGCTTTGCGCGGCGATCGTGACTGGAAGCACGCACCGGGTACGGCGGGCGCCAATCGTGTTTCTCCGCTGATCACTCACGTCTGGAAGCTTCTCGAGCGCCGCGGTGTATTGACGGCAAGTGAAATCCAGGAGGAGCTCGGCAAGGAGCTGACGGAAGCCGCCGTGCTTCGCGCGCTCCACGCGCTGTGGGCTTCGCTGCGCGTGGTTCCTCTCTATCAGACCGACGGGCAAGAGACTCTCTGGGAACCTCTACAGTCGCGCCACCAGAAGGCGATGAACTCCGGCATAGGCATGTCGCAGGTGACTGCTCTTTCCGTGCTGGCCTCGGTCTATCTGCAGTCGGTCGTGGCCGCGAGCGGCGACGACGCCGAGTCTTTCCTCTCGCCGTTGAGCTCGCGCGCGAAGGTGCGGGAAGTTATTCGTGGATTGACGGCGACGCGCCAGCTTTCCCTCATCCAGATGGAGACGCAATCACTGCTGTACGTCGAAGGATCGTTGCCCGAATTTCCCGAGGCGGAAAAGCCTTTGCCGAGCGCATCCGAGTCCGCGGCGAAACCGATCATTCGCCGACCGCACCCAACCTCTCCGCAGGGTATGGAAGCGACGTTGCGGCGGAGCGTGGCTGGCTCTACTCCTCGGCCCGCTTACAAGCGGCCTGCGGCAGCGCCTTCAGGTGGCTTCGCAGAACGGCGTGGCCGTCCTCCGCAGCGAACTGGTGGAAGCAGCTTTCGTCCAGCGGCTGGCGCTCGCCCGGATTCACGCAAACGCGAGGGCGGAGGTTTTCGCCCCACTACCGGTGGCGCTCGCCCGGCATTTCGATCTTCAACATTTCGGCCATCCGCGTTTCGACCAAAGTCTGCGCCGATAGAGCGGTCGGAACCGGGCACCGGATTGCGGGCGGATGGCTCTCCGAAAAAGCCGCGCTGGCGGGATATGCCCGGTGGCCGGCCTGACCAAAAGGGCAAGCCAGCCAGGTTCGGCCCGCGAAAGACCAAAGGCGCGACTGAAGAAGAATCTTCGCGGCCGGCGCCCCGTCGCGAACCGAGTGAATTAGGTCCGGCCGCGGGCTCGAAGCCTCCCTATAAGCGCAGCTCTTCGCCGCGCGAAGGTAAGCCGTTTCGTCCAGCGGCGTCTGGCCGTTCCTTTGGCGCTGGTCGTCCGACTGGAAGTTTCCGTCCGAGTGGTCCTGGTGGAGCTTCGCGACCTGGCCGTCCCAGCTTTGGCGGAAGCAGTCGCGAACGAGGGCGTGCACCTTCGCGACCTTTCAATACTGGCCGACCGCCAATTCGTTCGAATGACAACCGTTCCGGTTCGCGGCCGCCGTCGCGTTCAGGCGATGGGCGCTTTACCTCTCGCCCAGAAGGTAGCCGTCCTTTCACCCGCCCTCGCCGCGAAGATGGCGATGCCCCGAGAACTCCACGCGAAGGCGCGCCAGGCGGTGATCGCAAGTTTACGCCTCGGCCTCCGAGACCGGGAGGATCTTCATCATCGCGACCGAACTCTGGAGGCGCGACACCTTATTCTGCCCGCAGCGGCAGCGCTGGAAGGCCGTCCACCGGAAGACCATCCCCAGGCGGCTCTTCGTATGGGAGATCGTTTTCGCCCGGCAGGCCGTCCTCGGGAAGACCGCCGTCAAACCGGCCTCCTTCTGATCGACCCCCTTCCAATCGAGCAAAGACCGGCAGGAGCTTTGGCGACTTCCCTGCCCGCAAGAAGCCAGGCGGCTCGGGCCCTGGATCCAGACCGCCTTCGCGGGGAGGATTTGCCTCAGGATCGAGACCGGGCGGGGGAAGATCCGGACCGGGCGCTGGGCGTACCAAAACCGGGTTCGGATCAAAGCCGGGAGGCAGGCCCCCATCAAAATTCAAGAAGCGTCCTGAATGACGGATTCCAAGCGCATCATCATCGCCATCGACGGACCCGCCGGGGCAGGCAAGAGCACGGTCGCCGCGCGCCTCGCCAGGCGCTTCCACCTGCTCAATCTCGAGACAGGCGCCATGTATCGTGCCTTCGCGCTCAAGGCCCTCAAAAGCCATATCTCTCCGGATGACGCGGAGGCGCTCGAGCGCCTCGCCACGAGCACATCGATTCGGCTGGAAGCCTCCGAGAGTGGCAACCGCGTCTTCCTCGACGGGGTCGAGGTTACCTCGCGCCTTCGCGATACTCCAGTGACCGAGGCTGCGTCGCGGGTGAGCGTTCATCCCGCGATACGCAAATGGATGGTCGCGCTGCAGCGCAAGCTGGGCGAGAGTGGAAGGATTGTGATGGAAGGTCGCGACATTGGCAACGCCGTCTTCCCTGACGCCGACGTCAAGATTTTTCTCGACGCCGACCCGGAAGTCCGCAGCCAGCGCCGCTATGAACAGATCGAGGCGACGCCAGCGGCCACGACAGTGAAGCCGGAATCGGTGCTCAAAGAAATTCGCGAACGCGATCAGCGCGACCGCACCCGCGCCTTATCTCCGCTGAAACCTGCGGCGGATGCGGTGGTGATCGACTCCACCACTCTTACGCTCGAACAGGTGATCGAGCGGGTTGAAGGAATCGTCCACGAACGGCTGGCTGAGCGGCTTGCTTCTTCCTAAAGCACATTCGGCTCCGGCTTCGCATCTGGCGACGGCCGCAGATGCTTCACCGGGCCAGACGGCGAAGGTGGGGCCGGAACCTTCGGCATCGACGGCATTCGCGGAAGCGGAGGCAGCGGCGGCATATTCATGTCGCCCTTCTTGATCGAGATATCTCCGTGGCGGACATTCACATCAATCTTCGGACCGCCTTTGCCCACCGTCCCATTGGCATTGCGGTGGTTGTCGTCACCACTCACATTCAGGCTGAAATCAGAGGTCAGGTCGCCGTCATCGGCATTGGCGCTGATCAAGAAGCTCGCGTTGGGGGGCAAAGTCAAGGTCACCGGCTCGCTCGCGTTGGTGATCTGGATGTTCCCTAGCGGCTCGACGGCAGTCACATTAACCTCGCCGTTCGTATTCTCAATATGAACGTCACCGGAGATTTGGGAGCACTCAATATTCTTGGAGCGCGTAATGATGCGGAGAGGACCGACCGCCTGCCCAATATGCAAGTCGTCGGAGTCCATGGTCAAGTCGCCGGCCAGCCTCGCAAGATCCAGATCGGTGCGGCTAGAATGGAAGTGAACAGTGGAGGCAATCTGTTCCAGGTGGGTATCGCCGAAGAACTCGCCATCCATCGCGAGCGAGCCGCCGACTTCAGAGACGGTCACATCGCTGACGTGGCCATCCAAAGCAACCGAACCGGCGATCTCATGCGCCGAGAAGTCGCCTTTGCTCATGTGCACGTGAATGCTGGCGCCCATGCTCGAGAGTTTCACATCGCCATTGCTGGCGGTCACGTTCGACGCGCCCTTAAGGCCCTCGACGGAGACATCGCCACGCCCTGCGGTGACATCTGTGGACGCGCCCTCAGGCAACTCGATCGTCAGATCGGCGCGGCCGTTCGGACGTCCCTCGACCTTAACCAGAACGCTGCTTCCGTTGACCGTAATCTTTGGATCGAGAATCGGAAACGTATTCTCGGCATCGTGGTCCGAATTCGTACGCACTACCTGGTGAGCATGGACGTGCAGCTGGTTATCGCCCGAACCGGTGATAGTCACATCGCCCCGCGGGTTCTGCACCTGGACTGAAGCGTCCGCGGGAATCGAGACATTGCTGTCAGCGTCATGGTCGTGTTCCTCACCCATGAAGCTCGGCCAGTTGCCTGGATCATCAACCCCGATCTGGCGCGACCAATCGCTGACATGGCGCTGCGAATAACCGATCCCGACGAGGATAAAAATCAGCAGAACGATGCCGAAGGTTCCGGTCTTGCGATAGTAGGGCTGTCCGCGATCGAGAAACCACTCCAGCAGCGAAACCAATCCGACGCCGACCAGCAGCACCGGCCACCACCGGATGAACCACTCCCAAAATAGCGGGCCGCTCAGCTTTCCCGAGGTGATGAGCAAGGCAATAATCCCGAAGCTGAGCAAAACGACGGGACCGACGATCGAGGGCCGGTGCATCGAACGCCAGTAGTAGCGCTGGTCGCGACGCTGCGACTTCCAATAATCGCGCTGAGTGCGGTAAGCATCCTTCTGGGCGCGCCAGTAGGCCTTCTGCTGCTCCCTGGGGTCCTGGGACGGCGGTGGATGCGGCGGAGGCGAGGCAGCCATTACGACCTCCCTGCGCCGGAGTCCGGCCCTGGCGCCGAAGAAGGCGACGCGGGAATGATCGACGATCCCGGACCGCCGTAGATTGTCCCATCCGGCGTCCGCGGTTGGCCGGTGATCGGGTCAAAGGCATCCATTTGGGCCTGGGAAAGAGCGGCACGCTCGGCAAGGCTCATCACCCCGAACAGGATCAGATACAGCGGCCAGCTCCGGCTGAAGCTGAGAATGTCCCACTGGTTCAGCAATGCCGTTATTCCAACCAGCAGCAGGAACGCCGGCCCGCGCAATCTCCGGATAAGCAGCCAGGTTGTCATTGTCCACCTCCAGGCGGAAGCGTTCTCCGCGCCTGCTTGAAGAACAGCCACGCACCGATGCCGATGATGATCAGCGGCCAGCCGCGGCCAATCCAGTTGAAGCTGAAGATGCCAAGAGTCCCAAAGAGAAACAGCAGGCCGAGGACGATGAGCACGATCGCTCCGACGGGTTCACTCCGGCGAGCGGCGTCGTGAAAGGACGGCGGCACATCAGGAAAAGGCGGTGTCGGCGGAAAGGGTGTGCCTGGCGGCGGGGTAAAGGGCGCGACTGGTGGCGAATAAGGACCGTAGCTTCCGCCCACAAACGAGGCCGCTGGGGGATTTGGCGGCGGTGGATACGGAGGCGGATATCCCACCGGCGTGCCGGGGACCGTTCCAGTGGGCGGAGCTGGCGGATTCTGGTTCCCAAGCCGATTCGCCAGCTCATTGATCCCGAACGGGTCGGGCAGCGGCATCCCATCCCGCCGGGCCTTGGCCGTCTGGTTGGCGTCGAAGATCTGATACAGCACCCAGGCCGCAATAAAGAATCCGAAGAAGTCGTGCTGGTCGGTGATGGCGATCAGGATGACGAAGACCAGCACATGAATCATGGCCTTCACGAACTGCCCGTTGTACATGGCGCCAACGCCCGGAATGACGCCCAGGATGGTGGCCAGCGCCGGGTTCGGCCCGGAGGAAGGAAGCGGAACACCGGGCGGGAACGGAGCTCCCGGCTGTGCGCTGGGGGCTCCAACCTTGGCCGCCAGACATTGCTCGCAGTAGACGAAGCCGCCTACTGGGCGTGTGCATTCAGCGCACAACGCCTTGCCACAGTTCTGGCAATACGACGCTACCGGAGTTTCAGGGTGATTGATGCAGTTCATGCGATTCCTCTTTCTGCTTGATCCGCTGCTCTGCTATCAGTCGTTTCGATGCTGCTTTCGGATTGCTGTCTTTCCATTTCGCGATGATCTAGGAGCGACCCGGGCGTTACCTGCCACTCCCCCAACGGATTTCTCAGGGCCGCGTCAACGCTCTCGCCCCACAGCATCGCGCTGTGTGGTTCCGGGTTTGCCGGGTTTTTTGGGACCTGGGACTTCCCCCCGTTCTTGTGTCCGCCGTCCTGCGGAGTTGCCTGCGGTGTAGTCTGTACCGGCTTATCGGCGGGAACGCTATTGTCGAGATCGACGTTGCGGCGCATCTCTCTCACTTGCGCCTCCATCTCGTAAACAAACCGCAGGTTGTCGTAATAACGAACCACGCGTGCGCTGGCCATGTGGTACTGCTTGTTGAGATTGCTCCCTAGCGAAGAGGGGTTCAAATCGGCCAGACGGATTGTGCTCAGCCGGACACCGGCCATGTTCAATGTGAGCGTGATGGAAAAGAAGGCCATCGCTGCGGTCATCATCAGACGCGGCTGGGCCATCTGGCGGCCGGCGAATCCAAATCCGCCACGCTTCCAGAAGGGCAACGCCTGCGCCACAGGAATCGGCACTGCCGCTGCCGGAACCAGCTCTCCGCCGATGCCGGGCCTGACCTCCGCGCCGCTGGTCTGAGCCAGAATGCGGGCCACCAGGGTTGCCGGCGTCGTTGGTTCGACGCGCAGAAAGTTCAGCCACTCACGACCCTGCCCCGCATGGGAGAACATCTCCGCACACGCCGGGCAACTCTGTCGATGCGCATGAAAGCCGCTTGCATCTCCCGACGGTAGTGTGCCATCGAGAAAGTCGACCAGCAGCGCCTCCCATTCCTCACAGCTCAATTTGTGGGCGGGCGACACGCCGATCTTCCCTGCAGTTGGATTATTTTGACTATGCTCTGACATCTAGACCACCTGCCTTTTATTACGTTCAAGCAACCTTGCCAGTTCCGCCCGACCGCGGCTGATGCGCGATTTCACGGTGCCCTCGGGAATCCGAAGCACCTGGGCTATCTCCTTGTAGTCAAGATCTTGCAGATCACGCAGAATAACCGCTTCGCGTAGTTCCGGGGAAATTTTTGTGAGTGCTTGCTGCACCATGCGCTCAATCTCGCGCGCCGCCGCGTGCTGGTGGGGGCTGGGCTGCTGGTCGGCCAGACGATCGGACATCTGCAGTTCGCTCGAATCTTCCCATCCAGCGTCCAGCGAATCCGTCGCCCGCTGCTGCCGGCCGCGCCGAAAATGGTCGACCAGGAGGTTGCGGGTCAGCGTCGTCAGCCAGGTCGGAAAGCTTCCCCGCGAAAGATCGAAACTCGCCAGGTTTCCATACACTTTGAGGAAGACTTCCTGGGTCAGGTCTTCGGAATCCTGGGAGGAGCCGGTAAACCGGTAGCAGAGGCCATAGACGCGGCGGTGCTGGGCCTTGACCAATTCAGCCCAGGCCGCCGAATCGCCATCAAGACACCGCCGGACCACTATCGCCCAGTCGACTTCCAAACGCCTCTCCTCGATACCAGCTATGTGGCCGGGCCGGGAACGCTCGTTCCCCGCAACCTGTTTCCCCGTAACCTGTGTTCCCTGCCGCCACGCCGCAATCGGCTCGGCGGAGACGCTCTTTTCCCCGATTCCAGCCGCCTTCTTGCTCCGGCCGGCCTTGCCGGGTTTCACCCCGACCGCATCGCCCCCGAAATGATTCCAGGAAACAACCCCTGCGCAGCTCATGCTCAAGGGATACGCTGCGCCGGGTCAGTTGGTTCCGGATGGCCTGACTATGGCGCGGTGCTATGTTGCCTAGAATACTCGCTTCGTCGTTTCGCGCACGCTTCCGCAACCGCCGTACCCGGTTCGGTGACGTCCGTCGCGAATCCGACGCGCCGCGAGGATGCGCAGGGAAAGTTGTAGACTAGAGCTACAGAACAGGGTTCTTAGCTTTCCGCATGGATCGGCGATATTTTCTTCCCTGCACCGCAAATCGCGGAGGGCAGAATTCTTCCTCTCCTGCTTGCGGGGCTTCGTGAACCCAGGTAAAACTCGAAATTGAATGCGATGGTGGAAGACCAAGCACTTCAAGTTCGCTGTGGAAGATCATGGTAAGGAAGAAACCGATATCAACCGGGCGCATTCTCGTCATCGATGACGACGCGAGCGTAAGCACCGCTATCAGCGCTACGCTGCAGGCCGCGGGCTTCGGCCCCGCGGCCGCCCGAGGTCGTCTCGATGCCTTGCATCGTTTCGCCGGCTCGCCTCAGTTCGATTTGGTCCTGCTCGATGTCGTCCTGAGAGACGGCGACGGACTGACTTTGCTCGAGACATTGAAGCAGGTCCACCCGGAAACGCCGGTCGTGATGATCTCCGGTGTGCACGACATCGGCGTCGCAGTCTCTGCGATGAAGAAGGGCGCCTACGACTATCTGCTCAAACCCATCGGACAGGAGCAATTGCTGAGCACGGTCCGCCGCGCACTCGAGCATCGCCGCCTCGACAGCCGGGACACACAGCATCGTCAGAGCCTGGAGCAGCTCGTCGAAGCGCGAACCGACATGCTCCGCCGGGCAATCGCCGACCTCGAGCGCTCCTATGACATCACTCTCGAGGCGCTCGGCAACGCGCTCGACCTGAAAGACGCCGAGACCGAGGGACATTCGAAGCGAGTCACCGCATACTCGATCGTGCTCGCCCGGGCAATGAACATCGACGCCTCCGAGGTGAAAGTGATCGCACGCGGCGCGTTCCTGCATGACATCGGCAAGATGGCGATTCCCGATGCCATTCTCGCTAAACCGGGCAGACTTACTCCCGAGGAACAGGCGGTGATGCGCGAGCATTGCGTTCGCGGCTATACCATGCTCAAGAAGATCCCGTTTCTGGAACAGGCCGCGGAGATCGTCCTCAGCCACCAGGAACACTACGACGGCAGTGGCTATTCGCGAGGCCTGAGAGGCCATGAGATTCCCATTGGCGCCCGCATCTTCGCGATCGCCGACGCGCTGGATGCGATCACCTCTGACCGCCCCTATCGCAAAGCCAAGTCTTTCGCCGAGGCGCGGCGAGAGATCGAGCGCTGCAGCGGCACCCAGTTCGACCCGGAGATCGTCGCCGTCTTTCGAGAACTTCCCGATAAACTATGGGGTGATCTGCGCGCGGAGATTGACCTGCCAAAAGGCGTCGCCTCAATAGCGCTGAGCGAAAGCCTTCACAATCGCTAGGGCCTGTTAACAGGCCCTAGCGCACGCTCAAGAGAGGACCCTACCCATGCCACTCTTAACCACCGCTCAAGTCACCGAAAAGCTCGCCCTATTGCCGGTCTGGCAGCTCGCCGGAAACAACATCGAGCGCACCATCACCTTTGCCGATTTCCCGGCCGCGATCGCCTTTGTGAACCGGATCGCTGAAGCAGCGGAGAAGGCCAACCATCATCCCGACATCGACATTCGCTGGAACAAGGTCCGCCTGGCGCTTTCTTCGCATGACGCCGGGGGGTTGACCGAACGGGATTTCAGGCTCGCCGGTGTTATCGATTCTTTGGTTTAGGTTCCCTGGGTTTAGAATTTCTTGGTTTACGATTCCTGGTCTAGGCTCTTGCGGCTCGACTCTTGGCTACGCCGGCCCCGCTTGGAACCGACCCTCGTTCAGTAGATATCGTCGTCGGAGAGGATGACCGGCTCCTCCGGGACCTCGGCAGCCTCATGCATGCTCCTGAGCGCACGCCGGTTCCACAGTACCAGGGCCAGCGAACCGAACAAGGCGCTTCCACCCAGCCACATCGCTGCCCGGGCTATACCGCTCGACTTCTTGGGGCTCGGAGAATCATTTTCGTTGGGCATATGGTTTCAGTATTGATGCATCGTCGAATCATAAGTCTTCATTTCAGGCCATCCGCAGGCTCCGTCCGGAGCCGGAACAGCCGATTTAATACGCAGAACCGTAGAAATGACGCCATCTATCTCTTTCGATGGATTTTTTTATTTCAGCGACCCCGGCCAAGTTAAGATCCTGCAATAGAACCATATCCAGTTATTTATCAATAGTTTACATAGATAAAACGCGCGGAATCAGCGCTCGAACACTCTGCAAAAAGAAAGAAATCTTCTGAATATAGAAACTTTTCTCTGGATTTATCCATCTATACGTATGTAAGATGACTTCAGATAAGTGGTTGAGCGGCGCTCTCCTTATCTCGACAAGTTTATAAGTTGCGTCACTGGCCTCCCGGCACGATTCAAAATACCGATCGTGCCGCCTTTTTTTTGAGTATGGCAGATGCAGCTTTCGCCCGGCACTCCCTTCCCGCCGTTCGCACATATACACTACTCCAGGAGTCATTATGAAACGTTTGCTGGTTCAGGGCGCCTGGGGCCTCCTGATTGCGACCCTCACCGTTGTCGGATACGCCCAATGGACGAATCCCGCCTACGACATTCCCGCCTACAACGCCCAACCGCCGGCGAAAGGCACGAAGGTGCCGCCAATTCTCTCCGGAAGCCAGTTGACGGGAGACAATTTCCATTACCCCTGGCAGGTTAAGGTCTATCAGGAAGCGGCGACTATCCAGCCAGTGCTCTTCCAGCTTCCCTGCTACTGCCGCTGCGATCGCGCATTGGGTCACAATAGCCTGCACAGTTGCTTCGAAGGAACCCACGGCGCGGAGTGCTCCACCTGTGCTAAAGAGGAGCATTACGCCTACATCATGACCCAGCGCAAGATGACCCCGCAGCAGATTCGCGCGGGCATCGAGCGCAAGGAATTTGAGTCGATCGACTTGCAGACGATCGCGTCTGTCTCCACCGGTTCCACCAGCAAGACGCACGGTGAGTAGACGACTGCAGGAAGGATTTGCTCCAGCAACAGGCGGCGATTGGGCGTAAACTACAAGCAGCGGTAAGGTCTTCCGGCAATATCGGATTAGCCAGCCAAATGGGGGCGTCACGGTTTCGACGGAATTGCTTGCGGCAAAGAGGCATGCCGGGGTCTGGGCACCCGTAATCGCCTGGAAAAACACAATTGCCAACACCAATCTGGCATACGCAGCTTAATTAGTTAAGTTGCCGTTCTTGGTGGCTTCGCCCGTGGGCCGCCAAAGGACGTCGCACAGCGGGCTGGTTCTCAACGCTACGTCTGGGTTTTGAGAACGAGATCCACAGGCTAGCGTTGCGCGCACCTTGTCCGTTCTGAGCGCGCAGAGCGAAGTCTCCGGAACGCGACTGAGCATGGAGTCTCTTTGTTGTCATCGATTTCGGACGCGGGTTCGACTCCCGTCGCCTCCACCATAACTCATTGATTATCAAAAGATTAAATCGAAAACTTTCTTCGTCCTCGTCCCCTAGTCGATGGTTCCGACTTTTCCGTATCCACTCTGGGCGGTATAAGCTACTACTCTTGTTGGCAGTGGTCTCAGCGACACAGAGTCGCTTGTTGTTGATCGGATCGACGGCTCGCTCTCGATGCCCGAGTCCGCCTTTTCAGGACGCTTTGCGTGGCCGTCGAAGATGCGCACCGCCATCTTGTCATTCACCGCGATTCCCCGGGAAGTAGTGACGACACTTTCCGGTAAGCCCCCACTAAGTTTCTTGGAATGTTGGTGGACGCGGAAGGAATCGAACCTTCAACCTGTCGATTAAGAGTCGAATGCTCTGCCAGTTGAGCTACGCGTCCAGTCGGCGATCCGCTTCTTCGCGGGCGACGTTTTGAGTGGGTTGGAGTCTAGCTTCCGGCGGAGAGCGCGGAAATTCCCACCTTCAAAATCATACCATCGAATGGTTGTCCTGTCGGGTCAGCGATCACGGAAAACCCGGTGCGAATCCGCGCCTCAGATGTGGATGAGAAGCGGGGGAAAACCAGATTCGGCGAGACGCTTGGAAAGGAGAATTGCCCAGCCTAGAAGGTGAACGAAACTCCGCCACGGACCGACCTTTCGGCCTGGGCGAAATAGAGCGTGCTGCCGTCGGTGGTGACGAATGGACGATAGCCCTCGGCGAGTAGATTCCGTACGTCCACCAAGGCCTCGACGCCATTCGGAAGCAAGTGCCAGCAGTGCAGGGGCTGGCGCAGCAGAATGCTCAAGTATGCATCGGGAGAGGCAACATCGTAAGGAGCGACGGCGGTGACAGTGTTCTCCGGCTGCCAGCGATAGGAGGCTTGCCAGTGCGTCCCTGTCTGGCTGATGTGGCCGCTCATGGCCACCGAGTACATCTGCGTATGCTGCGGCTTCAGTGTGGTGAGGCCGCCTTCGAGACTGGTGGGCACTGCAAATGCCGGCATGGTCAGGGCGTCGCCGTCGGCAAAGCCAAGCGTGAGCCAGGTCTCGCCGTGAACCCGGGTTTTCAGATCGCCCACCACTCCCTTGGTCGTGTAGCTCGCCCCCGCCACGTTCAGCAGTTCGGTGACCGGATCGTAGACGACGTAGCCGCTGTTGAGATCTGAAGCCGACAGGTCGCCGCCGCCGTTCACCACCGTGTTCGCGATCCGGTCGCGGTAGATCGCGACTTCATAGCGGGTCCGGTCTCCGGTGTGTTCGATCTGGATCTCCTGGTGCAGTCCCCGCTCCAGTCGCAACGCTCCATTCACTTCGGTGACGGTCGGCATCGCCGAGGTGGACTGGTCGATTTCGCTGGCAACCTGGGCATCGCGCGCCGTCGCCAGGTGATAGGAGACGGCGGTGTCTCCGCCGCGCCAGGTCACGGTGCCGAAGGGATGGTTCCCAATCTCCGTCGTATTGCCTCGAACCGCCTCGAATTCGTTGCCGACCTCGGCATCGAGAAATGGCGTCAGTTCCATCGTCTCCGCGCTGCGCAGTACCATCGACTGGATACCCTGCTGGGTCGAGGTTTGCTCGATGCCAGGCAAGTCCTGCATCACAGCCACGGTGCGGATCGTGTTGCCCATTGTGAGTTGGCGTTCGTAGCCCACCAGCGTCTCAGCCGAAGCCACCGACGCGATGTCGCTCGATCCAATATCGGCGCGCAAAATCAATCGCCTGTCGTCCTGCTTCGAGCGCTCGATCTCAAAGGCGTTGTGGAGTCCGCCTTCGCCAAACTCGTTCGCGCCCCCGCGCAGGATGACCCGCGCTTTCAGCACCGGCGCCGTATCCATGTCAGAGACGACGACCAGCGGGCCGTCCTCCAGCATCCGCAGAAGCGGTCGATTGGCCGCCGAACGCAACGTCCAGGCCCACTCATCGTCGGGCTCGTCCACGCTGCGGCGTTTCGCGGGCAGCCATTGGAAGGCCTCCATCACCGTTGAGAGGGTCAGATTTACGGAAGTGCGTCGATGGGCCAGGACTTGAAGGTTTTCGCGGAGGGTTGGAAGAAACAGCGTGCCGGTTGCTTTGAGGTTATAGGTGCCGGGAACCAGGTGGGCGAGCAGGAACCGACCGTACTCGTCGGTGAAGACGCTGGCAACCACCGATGTATCCGGGCGCAGCAACTCCACCATAGCGCCAGTCTGAGGAACGCCGCGACCATCGCGCACAGTGCCGGCGATGGCGGTAGGTTCGTCAAGGGCGTTCAGTGAAGGGGCATTGGCGCAAATTGCGCCGACTGCCAGCAGCAGCGCAACAGCCGTCCCGATTTTAGAGAATCTTCCAGTCACACTTGTCCGCGGTTTGCTCCCTGACCCAAGTCCCCTGTCGCCAAAACTTACTTAGGATTGACAGCTCTGACGGCTGCTTTTCCGGATTCACTTATTCAACAGTAAATGGAGCGGTCTGCGCAATGGTTTGTTTCGACACGCTGTCATTCACTGAAATCTTTACTATGTAGTTGCCCGGCTGCAGACTGGCCAGGGGCATCGACTTCTCCAGTGTCACCTGGTCCTGATTGGCGCCGAGCGCCTTACTGTCTTCCGAAGTCGTCACCACCGATTTGCTGGTTGCGGAGTCGATGATCTCATACTGGATCGTCGCACCGTTCTGCCGGCTCTTCTCGTCGATGCCGAGGTTATAGACCTGCATCCAGAAGTTCAGCTTCTGGTCGCGCTTGAACGACGCCGGAGTGGCCGCCGTCTGCATCACCCGTGGCCGGATATATGTGTTGCCGATAATGAAATTGCCGGTGCCAATCTGCTTCGATGGCACCCGCTCCATTTTGTCGGCCAGAATCAGCGACGAGGCGGAAAGCTTGTCCTCATCGAACTTGGGAACAATGATTCCCTGCCCCCAGATGCCGACATGGTCCGGATTATTGACGTCCTTGATCCCAATGTCGATCCGATACCTTCCCGGGCGCAGCGGCATCGCTTTCCAGTAGACCTTGGAGTTGTCCAGCACCTTGTCCATCAACTCGCTCGGCTCTTCCACTTCGACGGTATCTTCAAAACTCTGCACGATCCGCCCAGTGATGGTCGTGACCCTGCCCTGAATATTCACGATGCCTTTCGAGACGCCATCCTTGCTCTGAAACGTAATGTCGCGGTTCTTGATCTGGATGGTGACCGGCACCAGCACCGTATCGTCGGTCACTTTCACAAAATCGGTGCGCACGTCGAATGGGAAATAGGGCCCATTCAGCAGCTTGTGCTGGCTCATGTAGGCCTCAAGATCGAGGTCCTTGTACTTGATCACCGGCGGCGCCATGAGCTTGGCCATCAGCTCGATCCGGTCGAACTGCTTGCTCTGGTTCATGCTGGACAGCGGGCCGCTTCCTAGTTGCTCCAAGCCGCCGTTGAAGCGGTCCGCCTTCTTGGCCATGCCCAGAGACTCCGCCTGGGTCAGACCGGCGCCCGGGGTGTGCAGCAGCGCGTCTTTCTCGGCGCGGTTGATCGTCATGTGGTAATCGCCGCACATGCAGGTGTCGACGAACTCAATGTCGATGTTGTCGCCAACGCCTTCGAGATAGCGGTAATGCCAGGTTTCAAATGGGAAGGTCGAGGTCTCGCCACCGCCTTCATCCATGGGACGCTCGTACGTTCCGCCGCTGGGATGCGCATCGATGCTGTCCGGCTTGCCGAACGAAATGTACATATGGCCGCGGTCGGTCTTCCACCCCGGCTTGCCGGCGGCGAAGTGTTCGTTTGCGTAGGCGATACGACGGTAATGCTCCTCGCGGAATTCATTTTCCGGCGAATCCGGATTTGGATTGCGCCGAAGCCAGAACTGCTCGATGAAGTTGTCCCGCTCTTCGTCGTTGCTCAGGCTCTTGAAGGCCTTTAGCTCCTGGTCGGTGATGATCCAGTGGACGTCTTCATTCACCCACTTCTTGTACGGTCCTTTGAGCTCTTCGCGGACTTCCTTCTGCTGCTTGAACTGCTCCTTGTCGGAAAGCTTCCGCTTCAGCGGATCCTGGCTGGAATCCTGGGTCCCCGAATCCGCTGCCGGACGCTGGGCAAGCTGCGGATCCTGATTGGTTTGCGAGGCGCCGGATTGGGTGTTGGCGGACGGTGTACTCGCTGGAGCTGTCGCACTGCCTGCAGCGGGTTGTTGCGCCCAGCCGGGCGCCGCACAGGCAGCCAGTGCCAGCGCGATAATTGTTGCGGAAGAGACACCGTGCGATGAGGGATTCGGTGAGGAATCAAACCGTGAGGACTTGAACATAAAGCCTGGATACTCCTGCTTCTTCTGCATCCTTGATCTTAAGTCCTTCGCAGCATGGATTCAAGCTGTTCGGGCGGAATTGGTTGCCTTTAGCGAAACATCCTCCGATGTGACTTCAACGCCGCAGGACTGGCAAGCGGTGTCGTCGCGGAGTACGCCAGCGCCTGTTATGATTTTGACGAACGGCATTTTCTTTGGGAAGCGCCCAGGGCAACGTCCTGCGAGCGCGACTACATCCAGAAAAGCCCACGAATTCGGTATTCCTGGCTTGGGGATTCAACGGGAAGTGGAACTCGGAGGACCCGAGTTTCGTATCTAGCGAATCAAGGGTGGTACCACTGCGCCGTTTTGTCTTTACTGTGGTTGCCTGAAGCGAGTCGACACTCCCCGCTCGCGGTGGATAGGCAGCTGTAGCGTAACGTATTCCAACAAGCGGGAACGGGAAGAGACGCGTGAAAAAGAAGATTCTGATCGCAGTTGCGGTGTTGGTGGTGGCGGGCGGCCTCATTGGCCTCACGGTCATGCGCGCCCAATCCGGTTACACCAAGGTCATCTCTGGCAAAGTTGTCCGCCAGGACCTAGCCTCCACGGTCAGCGGAACCGGCCAGATCAAACCTAAGACCTATGTGAACGTCGGCGCGACGGCCATGGGCCGCGTCACCCACCTCTACGTCAAAGAGGGCGACCATGTAAAGAAGGGTGAGGTCGTCGCAACCATCGAAAACGTCCAGCAAGGCGCCAACGTTGAGGGACAGAAAGCGGCCATCGATGCGGCCAAGACCGACATATCGTCCTACATCGCCGCCGAAAACACCGCCAAGGCCAACCTTGAGAAAGCCGAGGCCGATCTGGAGCAAAAGAAGCTCGACTATAACCGCTACATCTCCCTCTACAACGATAAGCTGGTTTCCAAGCAGGACTTCGACGCGAGGAAGTCCGCCTATGACGTGGATGTCGCCACCGTCGCCCAGAATCAGGCCGCCCTTGTCCAGGCCAAGGCGCAGACCGAGTCCGCGCGCGCCCACATGCAGACCCAGGTCGCAACCTTGAACTTCGACGCCGACCTGCTCAACCGGACCATCGCCGTCGCGCCCTTCGATGGCATCGTCACCAACGAGCCCGTCCGCGAGGGTGAAACCGTCGTCGAAGGCATTCAGAATACGAACGGCTCCGTGCTCATGACCCTGGCTGACGTCTCGGTCATGACCGCCGAGGTCAAGGTCGACGAGACCGACATCGTGAATGTCTCGATGGGTCAGTCCGCCGACGTCAGCGTCGACGCTATTCCCGGCAAAGTCTTCAAGGGCCACGTCACCGAGGTCGGCGATCAGGCTCTCCTCCGCTCCACTGGCGTCGCCACCAGTCAGACCACCAGTGGCACCGAAGAGGCCAAGGACTTCAAGGTCGTCGTCACCCTCGATCACCCCTCCGACGAGCTGCGGCCAGGTCTCTCCGCGACCGCCAGGATCACCACCGCGCGCAAAGCGAATATACTCACCATTCCGATTCAGGCCCTGACCCTATATACCCCACCGCCCGTCGACTCTAAGGGCCATGTGACCACCGTCTCGGCCAGCAGCGGCCCGGTGGCCGCGCCCAAGCCGCAGCAAGGTGTCTTCGTGCTGCGCAGGGAAAAAGGAAAGCTAAGGGCCGTCTTTGTCCCCGTGACCACTGGCATCACCGGCACCACCGACATCGAAGTGACCAACGGATTGAACGCTGGCGATGAGATCGTGACCGGGACCTATCGCGTGCTCCGAGGTCTAAAGGACGGAACGCCGGTCAAGATCGATACCACCCCGGTGGTCGTCAAAGATACCGACAGCAGTTCGTCGTCGTAGAGCGGATTTGACCCGCTCCCGGCCGTATCCGGAAGGAACCGGCGCGCTGCAACGTACGTAGGCTTTTCTCAGGAACCGGGGATATTGGGCGGGCAGGTATTTCTTTGTTTCGCCCGGCAGTCCTTGCAGAATGAATCATGGCAGTAATCTCAGGAGTACCGATGGCCGTGCAGATGATCAGCGAAGTGGATGCCTCCCAGCCCGTCACCGTTCCGCAAAGCGATGTCATTGAACTCGAAGATATCTGGCGCACCTACGACATGGGCTCGGAGCAGCAGGTCAACGCGCTCCAGGGCATCAACCTCAAAATCCGCCATAACGAATACGTCGCCATCATGGGCCCCTCCGGCTCCGGAAAATCGACGCTGATGAACATCATCGGCTGCCTCGACACCCCCAGCCGCGGCAACTACAAGCTCAACAACCACCTGGTCAGCGACCTCAACGACGACGAACTCGCCCGCATCCGCAACCGCGAGATCGGCTTCGTCTTCCAGACCTTCAACCTGCTCGCCCGCGCCACCGCGCTTCACAACGTGGAGCTGCCGCTGATCTACAACGGCACCCCCGCCGCCGAACGCATCGAACGCGCCACCGCCGCGCTGCGAGCCGTCAACCTCGACGGCCGCATGAATCACAAGCCCAACGAGCTCTCCGGTGGACAACGCCAGCGCGTCGCCATCGCCCGCGCCCTCATCAATCGCCCCTCGATCATCCTCGCCGACGAGCCTACCGGCAACCTCGACTCCAAAACCGGCGACGAGATCATGGCGCTCTTCGACGAGCTGCACCACCGCGGCAACACCATCATCGTCGTCACCCACGAACCCGACATCGCCGAGTACGCCCACCGCATCGTCCACATCCGCGACGGCGTCATCGCCTCCGACGTCCAGTCCTCCCGCATCCGAAATCCGACGACTAAGGCAGGTCATAGCAACCCAGAAATGCTGTAGGTGCCACCCAGCCCGTTGAGTCCTCGCGCATCCGCAAGGTCGGCGATTAGAGCAGAAGTACAGTTGCTGTAATGCGAATCACCCCACTCGGCAGGCTTTTTCCCCCAGGAAAAAGCCTACATAGGCGATCTCCGCACATGACACCATCTGGACTTCTGCTCTAGAACAGGCGACTCGTTCCCTTAGTCAACTTATTCCAGCAATTGCCGATAACCCAATGGTCGGGAGAACTTCGCTCTTTAGCGCGGCGCGGCGAAGTCACGCTCGGACATACATTCAGGATGGTAGGCGAGACGATGGCATCGACTTCGGCATCGAGCACGGCACCCTCGTCGGGACTGCCAGCGCTCGACGATCCTTCCCCGCCGCGGGCCTTCTCCGCCATAAATCAGAGCGCGTCACAGCTTTCTCTGACTTTGCTGCCATCCAGTCAGGAAGAGAACCATCCCAGCATCCACGGCCTCACCGGCCGCAGCCCGGTCATGCGCCGGCTCATTCAACAGATGCAGCGCATGGCGCCGCATCTCACCCTGGCGACCATCGAAGGCGAAGAAGGCACCGGCCGCACCCTGGCCGCCCATGCGCTACACGCGGCGGGGCCGGTGCCAGAAGGTCCTTTCGTCCCTTGCCTCGCCACGCAATTCTTTTCCCCCGACAGCCCGGCCGGGACCGAGAAGCGCCAAAGATGGTCCGAGGCAATTCTTGGCAAGGCCCACGGCGGAATGCTCTTCCTGGATCGCGTTCATCAGCTCTCCCTGGAGCAGCAAGACATGCTTGCCGACTTCCTCCACTGGTTCGACGACCGTCACTTCCAGGCCCGGCAGTCTGTTGGGGCTGCGGCGAACTCCGCTGTGAGGCACTGCCACTGAAGAGTCACTGCCGGCGCAGATCGTCTTCTCCACATCGCTCTCGTTGCGAAACCCCGGCAACCTCGACGGCTTCCGCGAAGACCTCGCCTCGCGGCTGTGCGCAGTCCGCTTCCATCTGCCTCCGCTCACCCAGCGCCGCGAAGACATTCCCCTTTTAGCGCAGATCTTCATCCAGCGCTTCGCCCGCATCTACGGCAAGCCGGTGCGCGGACTCGGCCCCGGAACCATCGCTCCCCTACTACGCCACACTTGGCCGGGAAATGTCCGCGAGCTCGAAGAGACCATCACCTCCGCGGCACTGGAGACGGAAAGCCAGTGGATTCGGCCGATCGATCTGCCTCCGCTGACCGCCAATCATCGCCATGGCTTGCCCGGGGGGAATTCTGAAACCGTCGCCGATTCCGATTTCAACCTCGACCACGCGATCCGCAATCACGTCGCCCGGGTACTCACTCGCACTAAGGGAAACAAGCTGCGCGCCGCACAACTGCTCGGCATCAGTCGGTCCACACTCTACCGCATCCTCGCGGCGCAGCCTGACGAGACAGGCGGGGAATAAAACCCGCGCCTGCCCGGTCCTGCGTTACGCGTAGATTCCCCGCTGCTTGATAGTCGACGCAACCCGATCGATCGCCAGCATGTACGCCGCAATGCGGTTGTTCACGTTGTGGGCTTCCGCATAGCGAATGACATCGTCGAAGCTCTCCCGCAGGATGGCCTCCAGCCGCTCGTTGACCGTCGCCTCATTCCAGAAATATCCCTGGCGGTCCTGCACCCATTCAAAATAGGAAGCAGTCACGCCGCCGGCGTTGGCCAGAATGTCCGGGATCACGAATATCTTCTTGTCGGCGAGAATCTCGTCGGCAACCGCGGTGGTCGGGCCATTCGCGCCTTCGCAGATAATCCGGGCTTTGACGCGGTCGGCGTTGCGGCTGGTGATCACATTCTCCGTCGCCGCCGGAATCAGCACCTCGCACTCGTCGAGCAACAGCTCATCCGAATCGGCCGCCTCGGCTCCCTTGAAGCCCAGCACCGTGCCGTTGCGGTCTTTATAGTCGAGCAGCGCGCAGACATCGATTCCATTAACGTTATAGAGTCCGCCCTCCTGCTCGGCGACGCCGATGATCTTATAGCCCCGGTCGTACATCAGCTTGGCCGCGTTCGATCCGACGTTGCCAAAGCCCTGAATAATTACCCGGCAGCCTTCCTGTCGCAGGCCAAGGTAGCGCAGCGCCTCATCGCATACCGTCGCGATGCCGCGCCCGGTCGCCTCCTTCCGTCCGCGCGAGCCGCCGATCGACAGCGGCTTGCCGGTCACCACCGCAGTCACCGTCTGGCGCATGTGCATGGAGTAGGTATCCATGATCCACGCCATCGTCTGGTCGTCGGTGTTCACATCCGGCGCGGGAACGTCCTTCTCCGGCCCGATGAACTCGATGATGTCTGAGGTATACCGGCGGGTCATGCGTTCGAGCTCGCCCTTCGACATGTGGCGCGCGTCGCAGATGATTCCGCCCTTCGCTCCGCCAAAAGGAATGTTCACCACGGCGCACTTCCAGGTCATCCAGCTGGCCAGCGCGCGGACTTCATCCAGCGTCACATCGGGCGCATAGCGAATCCCGCCCTTGCCCGGCCCACGCGCCACGGAGTGTTGCACGCGAAAGCCGGTGAATACCTCAATATGCCCGTCGTCCATCATCACCGGGATATGAACGATGATCTCTCGATTGGGAAGGCGCAGAATCTTCCAGATGCCGTCGTCCAGGTTTAGTTTTTTTGCTGCATAGTCGAATCGAGCAGCCTGGGCTTCCCAGGGATTGATCTCCTGCTCGAGCGTAATTGTTGCCATGATTTCTCCAATGTGGGTTGCTTCTTTCCGGTCGCCGCATCTCTCTTACCGACGGGCGTACCGGGTGGCAGAACTGCGAATTCGGGGCGATCTTCATGGCCCTGCAACCCTCAAAACATCGCCGCGGAAGCACCGCACGCGGCAAATCAGCCAAACGATCTAGAGTATAGGCCTCTACTAAAGCCGGCGGCAACCACAGGGAACCTCCCACAACGTTACCGAAGTTGGTTCCCGCAAAACCCGCCGAACGCCGTAGCAGCTTCATTTACAGCAGGTTAGCTGGCAGTGCAGGGCCTAGGCTGAAACCGAAAGACACGCGGAGGAGGAGCCAAATCTCCAATTCGAACAATCTGCCATTAGCCAAACAAATGTCATCCTGAGGCACAGCCGAAGGATCTGCAGTTCACAACAAATTTGGGTGCCCCATCCTTCGCGCACTTGGCGAAGGGTGGGTGGATCAGATGTCCCCACCCAAAACAAATGTCATCCTGACGCTGAGCGCAGCGAAGAGAAAGGACCTGCGGTTCGCCCAAAAGGCGCGCCGCAGGAGCGTCCGAAAACGTTGCCTCATTAACTCGCGTGGGCCATTATGACCTTAGCGCTTTCCGAGGCAAACATAGTGAGCGATTCAGACATCCGGGCGTTAGAAGCCAATTTCTCTGCGTGGAGAGCTGAGCGAGCCGCGCATTTAACGGAAGATAAGGCATTCGAGTGGTTTGCGGTGGACCAAGTATTGAAGGATAGAGACCTGTCAGACGAGGAAGTCGCTTCTGGCAATCTTGGCGGCGGCGATGACGGTGGAGTGGACGCCATGTACCTGTTTATTGGCGACCAGTTGGTGCGGGATGAAACTACCGTTTACCACCCTGCCGAGTCTGTTGAATTGGTATTACTGCAAGCCACTCGAGAAACTGGGTTCAAGGAAGAGCGCGTTGATAAATTCAACGCATTTTGCCGTGATCTATTTGACTATTCGAAGCCGGTTGATTCGATCGTCTACCTGAACTCGATGGCGCGAGATGCCATAAGCCGTTTTCGTACTCAATACGACCGCGTCTTGGCGACTAACCATACACTTCGAGTGACTTTTCATTACGTATGCAAGGCTGTAAAGGATCCAACGCCGAATGACAAAGTCACGCATCGAGCAGAGAATCTGTTGGGATACGTGCGCTCTACGTTGTCTGCCGCGCACGTTACGCTTAATTACTGGACGAGTCAGAAGTTATTAGCGTCGGCACGTCGAAATCCTAGCTCCAAAGTCGTTGTACCGGTAACAAGAGTTTTTCAGACCGACGACAATTGTGCAGTCTGCCTGCTCAAGTTGACAGATTATGCAACGCTCGTGCTCGAGAGTGAACCCGGCAAGCTAAATACGCGGATCTTTGAACCGAACGTAAGAGATTACCTAGGCGCCCGTAATCCCGTTAACGATGACATCAGAACCACTCTCAAGGAAAGTGATCCTCGGGAGGATTTCTGGTGGTTGAACAACGGAATCACGATCATTGCAAGCTCATGCTCTCTTGCGGGAAACAAGATCACCATTGTAGACCCTGAAATCGTGAACGGCCTCCAAACCTCTCACGAGATTTTCGGCCAGAGACCAGTTGGCCCAGATAGTCGATCACTGTTGGTGCGGGTGATAATACCTGCGGACGAGAGAAGCCGCATCAAGATCATCAAAGCAACCAATTACCAGACTGCGGTAAAGGACATCTCCCTTCACGCCAATGATACGATCCATTTGGATATTGAGGACAAGTTAAAGCTATACAGCCTCTTTTACGACAGACGAAGGGGGGGAATACAGGCGGCTGCGTAAGCCAATTTCTAGAATTGTCGGGCCGGAGGCATTAGCGCAAGCGGTAATAGCAATTGCAATTCAAAAACCAGATGAAGCGCGTGCCCGCCCTCTTACATATCGCACGAAACTACACAGAGGTATTTGACGACAAATACGATAAAGACCTGTATGCATGCTGCATATTGATTGATCGGCAAGTCGCTTCGTATTTCGAAGCAGAAGCACTCACTAAAGATGAAAAACGGGACCTGCGTTACTACGTCGGCACAATTGTCTGCGCGGTCCTGGCAAACAAGAGCCACCCTTCTATATCGGAAATCGCTGCTCTGGCAAAGATTTGCGTACTTCCAATCGATCCAACAATTCTTGAGTCTTGTGCTGACCTCGCGATCTCGGCCTACAAGAAACTAGGCGCGACAGATAAGGTTGCAAAAAGCGTTTCAATGAGAACCGAAACCCTGCGACTCCTTGAGCAGCGGTTGGGCGCGGGCACGGCTTTAGTCGTGCCATAAGGACGCAGAACCAACCCGGCTTCAGCCGCTGAGGGATCAATTCCTCGCAACTGCCTGTGGAGAACAACAGGCGAAGATCGCGCTACACTATTCCCATGTTCCAGGGGCCCAATTCGTCTTTTTCCGACTTCGTCGTGACCTGCAAAGGCTGCCGAGAGAACATCGAAGCGCGCATCCAGACGACGCCAGACAACTGGATCGTCGAAACCTGCCCCTTCTGCGAGGAAACGCGCCGCTACCTGCCACAGGAAATCTTTCGCGGTCGGTTGTCGTACAAGTACGCAGCTTGGAGGGCGCGCCAAGGGGCTTGAGGTCGGAGGATACACCGATCGCCCGGACTTGCGAAACTCGGCCGTGACAGGGCCGCGCAAAACGTGAGCAATATAGACCAGAGTGTACGCCCGGGAGTCTATATGCTCTGCATAACGTTTGTTCCCGCCCCGGTTTTCCTCCCTACGCAGCCTCCGGGTTGTGCCAGAAGTGCAGTTCTAACCTAGAAAACCAAATTTCCGAGCGTGCCACCAAGGGCGCTCCGGCCCGTGCAATATTGCTCAGACGACCCACTACCTTTGCCCCGACAATTGATCAGCACTAGGCGAAGTGAATCTCATAAGGGACTCCTCCCGGAGTCCCGTTTTCCGCTATCGCCATCCCCTATTTTGTCATCTATGTTATTGCCCTCACGACCCTAATGGGTCTCCTTGGTTTCGGCGGACTGGCAAATCGAGCCAGGTTCTCGTCCGCTGGTCCGTTGATCCTGGTGCCGTCCTTGGAATGCCATACGGCAGCTACCTTGGCTCCGTCAGGCTGAACAATGTAGCCGATGCAATTTGCTCCGCGTAATCCGAAAACATGCGCCGACTCAAACCCATTGGTTCCATAGTCTCCGATGCGGTCAATAAGCATGTCGAACCTCTGATCAAGCATAGGCTCATTAAATAGCTCCATCAATGGGAGCACGCTGCATGGTTCATAAGGACTTCCAGCCAGTAGCCGCAGCGGAACCTATCGTGAGTTAAAAGCGTATACTTATCCTGTACTTAGAAATATCCTTCCTCGCCTCCAGCTGTTCGCAGCGTGCTCCAGACGGGCCTTTCAAGTCAGAAGATAACCGACCGGAGGCATCATGCGTTTCAACGAGAAATCCGATGTACAGAGTAAGCGTCCGACCAACACACCTGTTCGACAAGCGGGTTCTGTGTTGAAGTGTTCGGATGACGGCAAAAACAGAGTTGTCAGCGCCCAAGCGACGTACCCGTGCGGAAGTTCAGCAGTTGGTGGCCGAGTTTGTGAGCAGCGGTATGCGGCGGAGCGAGTTTTGCCAGAGTCGAGGTTTGAGCCTCAGCACACTGGATCGCCATCTAAGGAAACTGCGTTGGAAAAGAAGGCGTAAGCCAATTTCCTCGGCCGGTCGTTTGGTGCCGGTGGAGTTGGCGGCCAGGAAATCGCCGAAGCAGCACGAACCGAGTTGTGGGCTGGCCGTGGTGCTGCCGGGCGGGCGCCGGATCGAGGTGCATCCTGATTTTGATACGAGTACGTTCGAACGCCTGGTGGACATCCTGGAGCGGGCGTAAGCCGTGTTTGGACTGGGCCCAGCCACACGGATCTATCTGGCCGCCGGGGTCACCGACATGCGCAAGGGGTTCGAGGGGCTATTCGGTCTCGTCCGCAATCGCTTGTCCTGTGAGCCTCTGAGCGGGCACCTGTTCTTGTTCTGCAACGGCCAGCGCAATCGGCTGAAGGTCCTCGTCTGGGACGGAAGCGGACTCTGGGTCTGTGCCAAGAGGTTGGAGAAAGGGCGTTTCACCTGGCCGCAATCCGGTGATGCGCAAGGCAAGGTCGTCCTGAGTCACGAAGAGCTTTCGCTGTTGTTGGGTGGGATCGATCTGACCAAGACCAAGCACAAGCGGTGGTACCGGAAGGCTCCTCCCGAAGGACACGCTGCCGCATAAGTTGCGTGGTTGTTTGAACGTTTCGATCGACTCTGGTAAATCATTAACTCATTGTGAGTCTAGCTTCCATTCCTTCGGCACCAGCCGATCTGGTACTCATCGCACACCTTAAGAGCAAGCTACAGTACGCGGAGCTGCGGATTCGTGTGCTGGAAGAGCGCCTGCGGCTGATGCGGATCGAGAAGTATGGTGCGGGCGGAGAAAAACTTTCCCAGGCGCAAATGCAATTGTTCGAGCTTGAGCCTGTCGCCAGTGAAATGATCGAGCAGGCGGAGAGCGAGCACGCGCCAGCGCATCGCTCGACGAAGAAGTCGGCCAAGCATCCGGGCCGCCAGGAGTTGCCGGCGAATCTTCCTCGCATAGAGCGGGTTCTGCCTTGCACGCCGGATCAGCGCGTGTGCAAACGCTGCGGCAAAGAAACTGTGGTGATCGGCTACGAGGAGAGTTCCCAACTGGACGTGGAACCGGCGAAGTACTTCGTACTGGTCACGAAACGAGAGAAGCGGGCTTGCCGGTCGTGTGAGGATCTCGGCGTCGTCTCAGCGCCCCTGCCGCCACGGATCATCGAGAAGTGCCTGGCGAGTGACCGGATCGTCATCGAGACGGTCGTCTGCAAATATTGCAATCACACACCGCTGCATCGGCAGAGCATGATTCTGGAAAGGGACCTCGGCTTGGAAATCAGCCGCGCAACGCTGGACGGCTGGGTCCTCAAAGTCGGTGAGTTGCTGATCCCGATAGTCGCGGCAATGAGGCGAGAATTGATCAGCGGAAGTTACATTCAGGCGGATGAAACCCCAGTCGATGTGCAGACACGCGAGGGCCGAGGTAAGAACCACCAAGCGTACCTTTGGCAATACAGTCGCCCCGGAGGAAGCGTGGTGTTCGATTTCCGCTTGGGTCGCGGGCGCGATGGGCCGAAGCGGTTCCTGGGACAGTTCGAAGGCATTCTCCAAACCGACGGCTATGCGGCGTATGACCAAATCGGTGGGCCGAGAATGGTACATGCCGCTTGTTGGTCGCATGCAAGAAGACAGTTTTTCGAAGTAGTACAGCTAAATCCCCGAGATCCGGTTGCAACCCCGATTGTGGCTCAGATGGACGAGCTGTTTGCAGTCGATGCAGAAGCTCGCCGCAAAACGCTGACTACTGCGGCGCGCCATATCCGGCGTCAGGAAACAGCGAGACATCTTCTCGATGATATCCGCAGCAAGATCGAGGCAGCGCAGTCCGCTGCTTTGCCTTCCAGCGCACTTAGCAAGGCCTGCCAGTACGCGCTCGCACTGTGGAAGAAGCTCACCCGCTTCTTGGAGTATCCCGAATTAGAGCTAAGTACTAACCTGGCGGAGAACTCGATGCGTCCGGTAGCTCTTGGTCGAAAGAATTGGTTGCACATCGGCAGCCCACAGGCGGGACCGAAGGTTGCGGCGATTCTCTCGGTCGTGGAAAGCTGCCGTCGGCTGCAAGTCCCGGTGCGCGATTACTTTTCCACTATTCTTCCCGGACTCGCCGATCTCCCGATCAGGTGCCTTCCAGACCTTACTCCCGCTGTGTGGGCCGCCCGGCATTCATAGACTCAGGCGACCGGGGTATTAGCGTGAAGTGATTTTGCGACCAGAAACATAGTTTCCTGTCAGCCGACCATCAGGGAGTTGAGCGTCGGTGGTGATTTTGATATCACACCTCCGGATGGGTAGGCATGAATCATTCAACGTAATTCGCCGCTTGTCTCCCATTGGGTTCGGGTGTAGCCGGAATGCGCCATGAGCTTGCCCATCTCGCGATATTCGGCAGGATCTTCGGGCTGCCAGGTCGCCAGTCCGTCAACGTATCGGTTGAACATGCAAAACATCGCGGCGATCAAGACCGTGTCGTGAATCTCCCGATCGGAGGCGTTCTGTGCGCGGGCAGCTGCGATGTCTTGAGGAGTGACGTGTTTGCCGCCCTGTTGCACCTTGCCCGCTATGGCCAGGAGCGCCTTCAGTTTGGGCGATATGCTCGCAGACAGGAAGTCCGCCTTCACTGCATCTGATGAGCGAGTAGTGGACCTCATCTCCGCCCAGATGCTCGGCCGCGGCGGCGCTATGAGAGAGCTGGCAGAAGCGGCAGTCATTACGGGACGAGACGAACGCTGCAATGGTCTCGCGTTCGGCCTGAGTGAGACTGTTCTCATGCTCGAAGCAGACACTTCCGCCAGTTCGCGCAGTGGTTTTGTGGTCTCGGGCCGGAACTTCATCGGGCCGAGGATTCCGGGTATGCCTTCTTCAATTGCGATGTGAGCCATAGACTTCCTCTCTAGAAGGTAATGCGCACGGAGGCCTGTAGTTGCCGTGCGGGACTGGCGTAGTTCGGTGTGGCAAAGTTGGGATTGGCTGGGCTGCCGATGTGGTCGCCGTATTGCGTCGGCACTGGGCCCAGGTAGTCCGCGGCCCCATAGACCTGGTCGATGTTCTGCACGTTGAAATGGTTGAAGAGGTTGAAGGCTTCGATGCTGGCTTCGGTCGAGAGCCGCTCGGTGAGCTTGAAGATCCGCTGCAAGCGCACATCGGTGTCGTAATAGGAGGCGCCGCGATAGGAATTGCGACCGACGGTCCCGGTACGGTCGGAGAAGGGAAAACCGTCGCCGTTCACATCGAATCCCGCGAGGATGGAGAAGTAGCGTGGGCTCTGTATGGTGTTGAGCAACGATACCTTGAAGTTGCGCAACGGCGCCGGCCACTCCGACGGACTGTCGGCGAGAACCGAGAAGACGAAGCGGTGGCGAATATCGTTGTCGCCGACCGCGCGGTCGAGGTTGGGATTGAGGTAGTCCTGTGGCGTGTCGGTGAGTTGCACGTCGGTCGCGATGTCGATGGATTTCGAGTAGGTGTAGTTCGCCAGCACGCTGTAGTGTTTGGCGAAATTCTTGCGCAGGCTAAGAATGCCGCCGTTGTAGATTGAGAACGCGGTCGGCGTCGCGATTAGCGCGAAACCGAAACCTGGGTCGGCGGGGACAAAGTTCTGCCGGCCATCGGGAAGAGTTCCGTCAGGCGTGCCGTTCACGCTCAAATAAATAGGCAGTTTCGCTCCGTGGACATATTGGTATCCGGCGGTCAGAACCCAACCCTCGCCTAGCTGACTTTCAACCTCGAGACTGGCTTGTTCGGCATAGGGATTTGGAAACTTGCGCTGGATGTAGCCCAGGGGGAATTGCTGCAGTGTCTGTGGAGAGGGATAGACGCCACCCGAGGTGAAATTTTGGAAGGCCTGCGAGGCCAGGAACGGGCCGGAGACGCCTACCACTCCGGACGGGCCAAGGCCGACAACTCCGTTGGGTGTCTGGAAGTCCGGCACGAGAGGATTATTCATCGGGGTAAATGCGGAGGCTCCCTGCCAGCCGACCATCAGGTCGCTGTAGTCCCAGGGGCCAGTGAAGAGGCCATAGCCCGCACGGATGACCTGCTTTCCTCCGTTCAGCGAGTAGGCAACGCCGATGCGAGGTTGCACGTTGCCGTAGTTAGTGGGGTTGAGCGGGCCGATCACGCGCACATCGGATGCTGATGGAAAGACATCGAAGTCATAACGAAGGCCCAGGGTAAGCGTGAGGGTCGGGGTCGCTTTCCACTGGTCCTGCCCATAGAAATTTGCGAGGCGGTGCCAGAACTTCAGAGTCGTCGCATCGACAAACGAAGGGGCGGCGCTGCCTGCGTATAACGATCCCGCAAAGGGCAGCGGGCGAGTCGGAACCTGCTGCCCGAAGTAAGAGCGCGGTTCGAGGAAGAGGAACTGGACCGGCGTGCCCGGACCGAAAGGAGGGCCGGCAAACTCGCCGGCGCCGAAGAAGCTTTGCGGTGTAAAGATCGCCGCGCCGGGGCTGAAGAAGGTCGTGTCGGCGTTGATCCAGACAGGCTCAAATCCACCGCCGAACTTGAACGTGTGCGCGCCGCGGACGTAGGTCAGATTTTCCTGCGCTTCAAACTGAGGCTCCTTGTAGTAAGAGACGCTGCCGGTAAAGCTACCGCTGACCAGCGTGTCCGAGACGTCGAGCGTCGGTTCGTAGCCAGCACCGGTGGGGGTGAGGTGAAACTCGCGAACGCCATAGGCGAGGACGCTCTCCGACGTCCAGCGCGGATTGAAGAGATGCACGTAATTTCCGAAAAGGTCTTGATCGCGAACCGGATTGCTGCGGTAGGTTGAGGGCAGTCCCTGCCCCGGCGGAGCGGTTGGAGCGTTCGCCTTGCGGTCGTCGCTGAAGAGATAGCCGACGTTGAGGATGTTGCTATCGTTGAACACCTGGGTGATCTTGCCGATCGCCTTGTCGTAGTTATCGATTTCAAGGATCGAGTCCAAGACCTCGGGCTGAAGGCCGAACTAGCTCCTTGACCTGGTTGATGCTCGGAGTGCCGGGGCCCATGCAGCCGGGCGTATTGATGCATCCGAGAATGAAGGTCGAATAAGACGGAGAGTCGGCGCGCCGCTGGCCTTCATAGCCCAGTGAAATAGAAAGTCTTGGAATGACGGATCGGGCCGCCGAGGTCTCCGCCGAACTGATTCACGCGAAGGGTGTGCAGTCCTGGAGCGGAGAGAGGATTGTCGGCGTCCAGGGCGCCGTTGCGGAAGTATTCATAGGCCGCGCCGTGAATATCGTTGGTGCCTGACTTCGTAATCGTGTTGACCACCGAGCCAAGGTTGCGTCCGTTATCGCCGGAGTAAGGGCCATCGACGACGCGAAACTCCTGCACCCAATCGAGCGAAGGGCTGGCGCGCTGCACGCCGGAGAGGCTGACAGTGTAGTCCGTCCCATCAAGGCCGAAGAATGAGCTGTGGGTCTCGCGAAGGCCGCCAAAGCTGAGTTGCAGCACGGTTTCGAGAAACGGCGACTGCGCCGCCGTTGCCGTGCTGCGCCCTACATTGGCGGTTGGCGTGAGCAAGACGAAGTCGATAAAATCGCGGCCTGCGATCGGCAAATCGGCGATCTGTTTTGGCCGGATGACCTGACTCGTTTCCGTCTTGTCGGTCTCGACCGTCGCCACCGAGGACTCGGATACCGCGATGCTTTGCTTGACCGCGGCAAGGCCAAGTTGGATCGTAATCGTCGCGACCTGGCCAACGGTGAGCGTGACCGGTTGAGTCCGCTCGCTGAACGTATCCGCTTTCACGTTGAGTTGGTAGTCTCCGGCGGTCAACGCGGTCAGCACCGCAGAACCTGCAGCGTCCACAGTTTGGGTACGGACGATACCGGTGCTTGCGTTGTTGAGCGTCACCTGCGCACCAGGAACTACGCTTCCGGTGGGGTCGGTTACGGTGACGCTCAGAGTCGCGAGTTGTTGTGCGTGGAGATCGCCTACCTGCACAAACAACGCGCAGACGAGTAGAGATACAAGCAGAACTGACTTGCTGAAGCGTTTTCTGGTCATCACTGGCTCTCATAAGGTGGATTTTGCTCTAGATCGTTCGGCCCGCTTTGGGGTCGTGATCGGTGCTCTGTTTGTCACGTGCTATTTCACGCGTTCAGCTCCCGGCGCCGACATCGTTGCTTCGTGGATGCCCGCGAGACGGTTCTTCGGTTCGTAACCGCTAAGGGCCAGCCGCTTCCCATGCAGCCGGTGCGCTTCTTCGGAGACGGGATGGACACCGGATGTAGTGATCCAGCGGTTGTAGAAATTGAAGAGCGAGACCACCATGATCACGTAGTAAATCGCCTCGTCGTTCCAGCCGAGTTCGCGAAGCTGCGCCACGTCCTCTTCTTTCATCTCCGGAAGTTCCTTCGTCATCTTTCGCGCGAAACGCATCAGCGCCTTTTCCGATTCCGGCAGCGGTGAAGACTCGAGATCGTTGAGGACGCTGCGCACCAACTCCTCGCTGCCGAGCATCTCCGCGGCGACCGCAGCGTGCGAGCGCCAACAGAACTGGCAGTCGTTGGTCCAGGAGGTGTATGCCGCGATAAGTTCGCGCAAGCCGCCGCTGATTGGAGCGGGACTGCGCATCACGCCTTCGGTGAAGCTGGCAAGGTGCGATGTAACCTCGGGCCGGAATGCGAAGAGGTTCCAGATCTGCCAGTATTCCCGGCCAGCGGCCTTCGTAACTTTGATCAGATCGGCGTATGGGCTCGGTTGGGGTTGGCTTCTACCTCGGGAAGATAGGTTGGGGATCTGCTCAATTACGTTCAAGGGCTTACTCCTGTGTCTGCGGTCAAAATGGATTCGGATATCGCGAGGGTCGAAGCGTCACCGCCGCCTCGGCGGTACGCAGGCAACGCCAGCATGCTCAGGGCGACGATCATGGTGATTCCGGAGAGTATGGAGAGAATCCCGGTGTAAGAGCCGGAGATATCGTAGATGTGACCCAGCAGCAGCGGAGCAGTCGCTCCCGCAACCGCAAAGACGCTATAGATCAGGCCATAGAGAGTTGAGAACGAGCGCAGACCGAAATAGCGCTTGAGCATATAAGGAATCAGATCGAGCTCACAGCCCATGCCTAATCCGCCGATAAGTGCCGCGAATGCCGCGGAACGAAAAGACCCGGCATGTGCGAGAAGAAAGATCCCGGCGCCCGCAGCCAATAGTGAGAAAGTCGCGATGTGCGATCCTTCGAGATAATCGAGAAGCCAGCCCAGTATCAGGCGGCCCGCAAGACTCGATCCACCGAGGATAGAGACAACCAGAGCTGCCTCACCGAGTTTGAAGCCTCGATCGCTGAGCATCGGCGCGAGGTGAGCAAGAGCACCGTTCTCGCTCAACGAAATGCAACAGACTCCGAAGGCCAGCAGCCAGAAACTCCGGGTACGAATCGCCTCGCTGCCAGGTCGCTCCCTGGCTTTCGACGACCGCATTCGGATCAGCGGCGGCGCGTGCGGGATTGGCGCGTAAAGACCGGGCAAAGATCAGCGTGAGCGGCGCGCCGACAAATAGCGGCAACGCCGCGAGCAGCAGGTAAGTGTGCCGCCATCCATAAGTCGCGATGAGGTGCTGCACCAGCGGAGGAAAGAAGAGTGAGCCTACGCCCGAGCCGGCGACGACGAAGGAGAGCGCTCCGCCTAATCGCCGCTCAAACCAGCTGGCGACTACGCGAGCATAGCCCAGCTGGTAAGTACCGGTGCCTGCAACTCCGATGAATACCGCCGTTGCATAGAGCTGGCCAAGGTGCGGCGTGAGCCAGGCGAGCGACGCGAGTCCCAGGCCGAAGGCGAACATGAACGAGGCAATGATCTTCCGCGGCTCAAAGCGGTCGAAGAGCTTGCCCATGAACGGCGAACAGATAGCGACCGAGATTGCCGCCAGGCTGAACGCCCGGGAAATCTGTTCGCGGTTCCACCCGAACTCGTGCTGCAACGGCTTCACCATCAGGCTGAAGCTGTAAATAAATACGGTGGCGAAACCTACCAGCACCCCGATGTGGCAGACGGCAACGATCCGCCAACCTGGATATCGCCAGCTGCTCTCGGAGGTGACCGGCATGTCTCTCGTTTCAGATAGTGAAGGCATGGATTGCGTCGAACGCATCATCCACGACGATGACCGGTACCTACAAGGCTCCAAGGATGGACACTTATCTCAACCTTTCGGATGACGCGCCGCGTCCGGCGCAAAGGTTAGTATTCTCGCGCAGGATCAGTGGCCTTCGTAAACGGCGCAAACAAATGAGTCTTGCGAAACTCGATATTGGGAGGCACTACGCGTGGCTTACATCACTTTGCCGGTAGCTGAGGAGTTGGGCCGGGAGTTCCCCGGCATCGTCGGACCGATGACCTTCCGGCCGGAAACAGCCGCTCCCATCAATGAGCTCGTCAACATTTTGCTGCGAGGGGAAAGCACCCTCACCCGAGGAGAGCGCGAGCTTATCGCCACTCATGTTTCCTGGCGCAACGATTGCTTCTTCTGCCAGACAATTCATGGAGCGGTTGCCGCTGCCCAGCTTGGGCACGACGAGAAGTTGGTGCAATCGGTAAAGACAGACTGGATCAACGCCGACATCAGTCCCAAACTGAAAGCCCTCCTGAATATCGCCGGGAAAGTGCAGCTAGGCGGCAAGCATGTGACGGAAGACGACGTCGCTGCCGCCCGCGAACAAGGAGCAACCGATCTGGAGATCCACGATACCGTTCTGATCGCGGCGGTATTTTGCATGGCCAACCGGTATGTGGATGGGCTCGACACCTGGGCTCCCCAGGATATGAATATCTACCGGGCCAATGCCGCTCAGATCGTGGCCCACGGATACTCGGCGGTGACCGAATCCGCGACAGCGCATGCGACTCGCTGAAATAGGCTGAGGTTCCGTCTGGCAATTTCCGAAGTTCTGGGTTGGGGAGAGAGCAATGCTTGGTGTGACCGAGAAGTTCTTCAACTTCACAGACCGGATTCATTTGGCGAAGACTGTCGAGCTAAGTGAAGCAGCGTTCGCGGTCGACGCCGAGGCCAAAAAGCTCTGTGCCGGACTGAGCGAGGAACAGCTTTCCTGGTGCCCACGACCGGGAAGGTGGTCCATCGCCCAGAATCTCGCGCATCTGCGCACGACCACCGAAGTTTTTTTGCCGGCGGTGGATTCTGCCCTCGAGGCGAGCAGGAATCTGGGGCTGCGCAGTGAAGGACCGTTCGGTCTTAAGCTCTATTCGGTCGCGTGATGGTCTGGCGAATGGACGCGCGGCCAATTATCAAGATGCAAGCGCCAAGATCCTTCAACCGCGATTGCTGAGTTCATCTGCTTCGGAGTTGGAGCATTTTCTTATTTCGCAGGCAGCCATCAGGCAGCGCATCGCGGACGCAGATGGTTTGGACCTCACCGCCTTCGATTTCCATCTCCCGTGGCCAGCTACTTCCGTGTGAACCTGCTGGAGTTCTTTTCCGCTTTCAACGCACACTCCCGGCGGCATCTCTGGCAGGCGAGCAACGTCCGGCGAGCTTTGCCTTCGCAGCCAGTCTGCAACATCGCGCATAAGTTCCTTTAGAAACTGGATTGCGAGGCGCGTATTTCCGGAATGATGCACTATGCTCATGACGAGGACTCGAGTTCATTTCAGAGATCGATACGCCGGGACCAGAACGCGATGCAAGACGAGACAGATCAGGTTGATGTAACGGTCATTGGTGGCGGCCTCGCAGGTATGGCCGCCTCGATTCATCTCGCCGACGCAGGCCTGAGGGTTTTATGTATCGAGGCGGATCCCGTCGACAGCGATCCGGTAGGCGAGTCGTTGGACTGGTCTGCGCCCGATCTGCTCAAGGCGCTTGGACTGCCTATGGAGTATCTGCTTGAGCAAGGCATCGCGACTTACAAACGGCATGTTGTTCTGAAACTCAGAGACGGGTCGGAGCAACACTATGTTCCGGGTGAGTGGTTGGGGAAGCCTCCATACAATGTTGATCTCCGAACCCTCCATGTCGATCGCAGCCAACTAAACCAGGCACTTCGTGAGATCTTTCTCGGCAAGGGAATTAGGTTGGTCAGCGACAGAGTCGTGCATGTCGAGACAACTGGACGGATGGTCAAAGCCGTCGTCACAGCTAAAGGCGAACGGATCGTCTCTAAATGGTTTCTCGACGCTTCCGGATCGGGCGCCAGCTCTATTCCCGAAGACGTTCAAGTTGCCGGTATATGAGTACGGCCCGCATAAGGTGGCGATGTGGGACTACTTCACCGTTCCTGAATCCATTGAGGGAACCACTCTCCATGCCGACGGCGCGGGACCGCCATACATGGAGTGGGTTTGGCAGATACCGATTCATCCCAACACTATCAGTGTGGGCTACGTGTCACCAGGTGAGGCAGTCAAAGAGAAGCGGCAGCGAGGGATGAGCGTTCAAGATATCTTTGAAGCGCAGCTGAGACGATTCCCCGATTTGCAAGGGTTGGTGCATGACCCGGCTAAGGCACCGCCGCGGACGACATCCTTTCGTTGCCGCGTCTTTGCCAGGACCGCTGGCCCCAACTGGCTAGTCGCCGGCGAGGCCGCCGCCATGGTTGACCCGATGACCTCAAATGGAGTCACCGCCGCGCTGCGACACGCGGCTGAAGCGTCCAGGCTGATTATCCAATATCGTAACCGGACAAGCATTCCGCGTCTGCCCGCGGCAATGTATAGCCAACGTGTGTTGAGTCTTGCCAGGTTTTTCAACAGCGGTATCGAGAATGTGCTTTACGATTGGCCGGTCAGAAACCTGATTGGCCCCTTCAACGCAGGCGATGTGTATACGATTCCCGCCTGGAGCATTAACGTCGTCTACTCGCGATTGCGCCCGCGAGGATTTGTAAAGACGACTTTGTTCCGCCTGCTGCTGGCGTCGCTGAGATATTCGCTTAGCGCCTTTCATTGGTTTTGCCGCCAATGGCGATCGTCTCCGCCGACTGCGACGGCGTGATGAAACCTGCTACCGCGAACTTCCAAAGGCAACGGTTTTTATGACCAGCTACTTTTGTTTGCTTTCTGGCGCTCTGAGGTCGTGCGACCGAGTACATCTCTGCGACGATCTGATCCATTAGGGCATATCTGTCATCGCCTTTTTGATAGAGGTCGAAGTGAGTTTTGCCCGGGATATATGTGAACTGTGCTTGCGCGTGAAGGCGGTCCAATAAGGAGTCGAGCCGATGCGCCGCCCCGTCGAGATAGAAGGTATCTTCAGTGCCGACGAATAGGTGGATTTTCCCAGTTAGATTGGGCGCCAGAGTTGGCCAATTTGTTTCTATGTAGTGAGCGATATCGTAATGCTCTTTCCAGTACGCGATGACCTTTGGATCGACGGCGCCCGTGGTGCGGTTGAACATCCGGAGCGGACGACCGTCAGGTCCGCGTGGCGAAAATACCCACTCGAATGAACTTAGCTGTCCACCGTAGTCTCCGAGGACGGCCTCCATGTGTGCCAGCTCCTCCATCGTCGCGAGGACACTGCCATGCATGCGCATAATTGGTTGTGCTGAGCCGTCGGCGCGGCGATACATGTTCGCGTCTGTGGCGTAAAAGTCGATCGTGCTGAATGCGTGAAAATCGCTTGGGTCCGGAGAGGTCGACCATGTGCCTCCGAAGATCTTCGGATACGTTGTCTGCAGCCAGAGCGTCGCCCATCCGCCCGACGAATGACCTTGCAGGAAACGGCCTGAAACACGAGCGTCCATCCGATAGTGGCTCTCCAGCGAGGGAATGAGTTCGGAGGTGAGAGCGGTGCCCCACGGACCGTTATTTACGCCGTCTGCAAATTCGTGGGTCCCGGTGGGGCTGCTTTCATCAAGAAACACCCAGATCATTTCCGGCATTTTCCCGGCCTTCATGCGCTGGTAGAAGACCGGAGCATAACGTGCACGCATTCCTGCCAGAGTTCCTCCGAAGCCGTGAGTGAAGTAGACCGTCGGGTAGTGTTCTTTCGGATTGGAGGCATACCCGGGCGGCAAGAGCACCAACGCTTTCATGCGGACATCGCGGCCCCAGAATTGGCTTAAGACAGAGCTTCGAAAGTCGATCGGTTGAAGGGCGGAGATCACCTCGGGCGAACCCGCAAGAGGATCGGGCGGTTGAGGCACGGCTCTGATGAGCGTCATCGTGGGAGTCGACGCTTCTCGGGGGTTCCATGCGGGGAGCGCGGCTACTTCACTCTCTAGGTCACCAGGCGAGCGCCCGGAATAGTTGTAGGTGTGGTCTACATCTAGAACCACCTGGGCCTCATAATCTCCGACAGGTGCGCTGGAGAGAGAGTGGGGAAAGACGAGATCGTCGGCGTCTATATCAATTGTCTGACCGGGAGCAAGAAAGGGCACTTCTTTCGCCGCGATGTAGGTCGCGTTTGGCGACATCATATCCATGTCTACATGATTGTCGCCATGACCTGGGCGGACGAAAAGCAGCAGCCGGCCCGAAACTGGCTGCTGAAACTGCGGCCCCAGCGTGACATGGAAGAAAAGATGCTCGACTGGTTGTTTTGCTTCCTGTGATCCGGCGATGGAGCCTATTCCACAAAAGAGGACGACGGCAAAGAAGACGCAAAAACGGCTTTTCATTTAGGGGTGTTTTTCTTCCTCATGCTTTGAGAGACCAGTCTCGTGAAGATGCTTAAGCAAGTCCTGAGAGGGCAATCCGAAAGAATTGGCGACCCGGTTGAAGCAAGCGAACATCGCCGCCACATGAACGCTTTCGGCAATCTGCTTTTCGTCCCAACCGGACGCCCGGAGATTCAGGATGTCTACTTCATCCACTTTGTGCGATTCGACGGTAACTTTCCGAACGAACTCCAGGAGATGACCCTCCGGCGTGCTGATCGAGACGTCGCCCAAATCGCCGGTCAGGAGGGCATTCAACAACGCTTCATCGCCTCCTTGAGCGCGAAGAGAAGCTGCATGGCTGTCCAGGCAGTAGGGACACTCATTCAACGACGAAACATAGGTTGCGATCATCTCCTTCATCCGGCGGCCGAGGACTCCCTCGGAAAAGACCAGTGTTGATCCAAGCTGAATGATGATCTTCAACATCTCTGGAGAAGAGCTGAAGCATTTCAGAATTCCCGGCACCGTTGCACGCCCGAAGTGTTCGCGAAAATATTCGTACGCGTTGGCAACTTCACCGGTAGCCTCGGCTTCCTCGACGATCGGCAAGTTAGTCCGGACCGGACCTTTTCCTGGCTGCTTCAGTCCCGAGGCAATTACATATTCTGAGGTGCTCATCTTGATTTCCCTTCACCGCAAATCTAGAAAGCGAAGCGTACATCAAACTGGAAGGCTCGCCTACACCCGCTCCGCGCCTTTTTGCTCTACTCCTCACCTATTCGTTTAGGACCTGCTAAAACATAAACTTCAACGCAAACTGCACCTGGCGGGGAGGATTTGCCTCAAGGATATAGTTGAATGTCGGCGAGCTGATGTCGCTGTCGGGCAGATGAAAGTTCGTGCGATTCAGGATGTTAAACAGCTCCGCGCGGAACTGGATCTGCATTGATTCTGTCACCTTGAAATTCTTAAGTGCACCGAAGTCCCAGTCGGCATAAGCCGGGCCGACATTCACGTTGCGACCTTCTGTGCCAAACTGACCCGCATTGGTTACGGTATCGAGTTGCTGGTAAGCGCTGGCGTTGAGCCATGCGTGCACCTGGCGCGGTCCGTTATTGGGGTTGCCGATGAGGTTGGGTCGCTGGGCGGAGAATCCGGTGATCTCCGGCGCGCTGCCTTGCGCCGCAACGTCGTTCGAGTCGAAGACCGTGAATGGCGTGCCGCTCATCAATGTTGCGATGCCATTCAACTGCCATGCGCCCAACACCGTCTGGTACCAGTTCTGGGGATGATTCCAGAACGGAAGGTCCCATACATAGCTCGCAACGAATCGGTTGCGAGCGTCGAAGAGCGAGGGCCCACGTTCGGCTGCGAGATTGAACGGATCCTGGGCGAGGTCGTTTTCTCCTGCGACTGGCTTAGCCTCTGAGCCAGTTATGTTGAACGACGAAACATCGTCGATCACCTTCGACCACGTGTACGAGAGTAGGAATGACATCCCTTGGCTGAACTGCTTGCGTAGCGACGTTTCCAGTGCGTTATACGACGAATTGGCGATGCCCGCGATCTCGCCGGTCGATGAAAACTGGCAACTGCTCGGCGGATCGGCGAGTGTGCAGCCGGAAAAGAGCCGCCGTTGATCGGCGTTGCTGGAATTGGAAATCGGCTGGCCGTCCACGTATCCAGGAACGAATACCGCTGGGTTCGCTTCGATAAAGCGGGGCAGGCGTGTTCCCTTGGTGCCGACGTATCCGATCTCGAACAGATAATTCGATCCGAACGTCTGCTGTAGGTTCAAGTCCCAATCCTGCGCATAAGGAAGGCTTAACTTCGGCGACAGGGTCAGGTTCGTGAGTGGCTTAGAAAACGTCCCCGGGGCAGGAGGATTGCCGTTGAACGGATCCGCGAAGTCCGGGAGGCTCACCTGCGGGGTTCCCAGGAACGGAGGCGCACTGATCGGCGCCTGCAAAGGCCCACCCTGTCCGGTGTAATAAGGCTCATAGAAGATACCGTACGCCGAAGTAATCAACAACTTGCCATTACCGGTCGGGTCCCACGCGATGCCGAAGCGCGGCGCAAATGCCTTCTTGTCGGCCGGGATCAGGCCTGCCGGCACGCCGGGATCGCCGGGATACAACAATCCTGCCGGCGCGTTCGGCATAACCTGGGATTGCTTTCCCGGCTCAAACAGCGAGAGGAGATTATGTGTTTCGGTGTACGGCAGGGGCAACTCGTAGCGCAGTCCGGCATTGACTGTGAGTCGCGGTGTGACCTTGTAGGTGTCCTGCACATAAGCATTTCCACTGCTACCCCGAATATGGCGCGAAAAATTGCCGATACCTTGCAGGAAGACTACCGGCTGTCCGGTGAGGAAGCTGGCGAACGCATCCGTTACGGGAAACGGCGCAAATACGAAGAAGCCGTTGGTCGCGATCCCTTGCAGCACGTTGATTTGCTGATATTGGTATCCGCCACCAAATTTCAGCGTGTGCTTGCCGCGAACCCAGCTCAGAGAACCAGAGTAATCAAAGACATTTTCGTAGGTGTTGCGCGGGCCGGTGATTGGATCACCAACATCGGCATAGCCACTCACTTGGATGAATGGCAGCCCGACGGCGATATCGAGACTCGGTTCGTATTGGAACCCAACGCTTGAGGGCGGCTGATGGTTCTCACTTTGGCCGAAGAGGAGTTTGTTGCGCAGAAACGAGAAGCGGCCCACCGCGATGAGGGTCGGCGTAAAGGTGTGCGTTTCGTCCGCGACAAAGCTCTGTGCGCGCTGGTTTTCGCCGACCGGGAACCCAGGCACGCTTGCGCCGCCCGGCGATAACGGATCGACCTGAGAGAGTTGGTAAAACACGTAACGGAAGCTCAGCGTGTCGCGCGGACCGAGGTAATCATCCACCTTGATGCCGGCCTGATCGGTATCATTGGTCAGGATCTGGGTTGTGGAGAACAGATTCGTGCCGGCGTTCGGGAGCGGGAAGAAGCTCAGCAGGTTTTCTGAAACCGGGTCGAACTGGGCCCGCGGCACCAGGTTGTCCAGGTACGGTGCATTGGCGAGGACGTTGAAAAGCTGGTTCGCAGGGTTGTTGCAGAAGCCGTGCGTGAAGCCCTCCGGGCAGAGTTCTGAGAAGTCGCCATCACGCTCCTTCAGCGACGGCACTGTGGTCTCCCCTGACACGCCCTGCTCATTACGGAAGCCTTCATAGAATCCGAAAATGAACATTTTGTCTTTTTTGATCGGCCCACCAGCCGCGGCGCCAAACTGGTTTTGCTTCAGTGGCTCCTTGGTCGGCGCGAAATAGTTGTTCGCATCGACTGCGTCGTTGCGCAGGAACTCCCATAATGTTCCGTGAAGCTGGTTCGTGCCCGACCGAGTGATGATGTTCGTTGTCGATCCTAGAGAGCCTCCGAATTCAGCATTCGCGCTATGCGTGATAATGCGGAACTCGCTGATCGCGTCTACCGGCGGCTTGAGGACGAATCCGCCGTCAACTCCGTTGAAGTTATTCGCGCCGTCGATGAGAAAGTTGTTCGATTCGGGTCGCTGGCCGTTGACCGCATAAGCCTGTCCGTCGCGCAGCCCACCTCCCGCTTCGGCTAACCCAGGCGTCAGGGGAACGACTCCAGGCTGCAGCAGACCAAGTTGCGAGAAGTTGCGTCCGTTCAGGGGCAGATCCTCCATCTCGCGCTGTTGGACTACCTTGCCCATACTAGTGACGGTCGGCTCAATCAGCGGGGCATCGCCGCTCACCACTACTTGCTGCTTTTCGGATCCGACCGCGAGATGAGGCGAGACCGAAGCTGTCTCATTCACGTTGAGAGTGATGCCGTCCTGCACGTATTCCTGGAAACCTTTCGCTGCCACCTGCAGGCGGTAGTGCCCGACTGGGAGTTCCAGAAGAACGTAGCTACCGTTGCGATCGGTGGTCGTGGTCCGCGACAGCCCTGTTTCCGCCTGCTGTGCGGTAACCGAGGCGCCTTGAATGACAGCACCGGTTGGATCTGTAACTACACCGCGAATGTTTCCCGTGATCTGCTGAGCAGACACGCTGAGACAAGACAGCACCACAAGTGCCAGCACATTGCGAACAATGTTCATATTGTTTTTGAGTCTTCCTTGAAGACTTAACCCTGCGACAAAAGTGACGCCGCTGGTTCGCGCGACACTCCGTATGCCTTGTATCTCCGTGCACGTGCGCAAAAGAACGTAGAGCATCGTCAAAGAACTCCGCAAAGTAGAGAATTTTGGGTGGGGAACACCGACAGCGGGGGGCCGCCCATATTCCGGGGAAGAAATCGCTTTGGTGGGCTGCACAGATGGACGCTACTAGCCAAGTCGTTGCGCTGTCTTGAACAATTCGATGGAGAGCATTATCAATCGTTCGATGGAGTCCAATCGCTTTCAGCCGATGCATGGCACAGGCCCAACAATTTCGCGTTCTCAACGAACAAGAAGCAATCTCAGAAGTTGCACTCGAATTCATCGCACCGCCCCACACCCAGATCGAAGACGAAGGGGAAATGCCGCCCGTCACGCGCCGGAGAGGCCTCTATTCGGTCACTACTTCAAGCACGCTGAGCCGGTCTCATTTGATCGCGCCAGAACTGAAGTTCCCGATCCATATGGCATTTGCCGCGCGAAAAAGCAGGCCATGGAAATGACAGAGCATGGAAAGCATGGAAAGCCATGAAGCCGGCTTCCCACCCTTGTATGTTGCGTTCAGAGGCGTGACGATAGGTTACGTTTCGGCGGAGAGGCCGTTCCCACCTGAGGCCAGCGTTGCTGAGCCTGATGCGAAGATCGGCCGCCGTCCCTCTCTTTTTATGCTGTGGAGAATCGGAGGCCTTTGGAGCCTGCATGTTCAAGGTCAGCATGAAGAGCAAGGCCGTGGCCGCGGTCAGGGACGGCAGCTGAAGCCCATCCTAGTGCCGAAGGAGGTCTATGAGCAAGCAGATGGTTGCTGTTGTTCAGACGGAAATGTCTCACATGAAGAAGTTGTTTTGCGGTATTGATGTAGGCGCGGATACTCTGGCAGTTGCTGTGATGGATTGGGACCATCCGTGTATCCGACGCGAGTTTGCCAACACTGTTACCGGGCACAAAGCGCTGCTCGGCTGGCTGGGGAAGATGAAGGCCCATCTGCGGGTGTCGCTGGAGGCTACCGGGATTTACTCGATGGACCTAGCCTTAGCTCTGGATGCGACCGAGTATGTGGAGATAGCGGTGCTGAACCCGAAAAGAGTTCACGATTTTGCGCGGACACTTCGCCGGTCCAAAACGGACTCAGCAGATGCTCAGGTGCTGGCAGAGTTCAGTCTGCGCATGCCCTTTGCAGCCTGGCAAAAGCCCAGCCAAAGCGCCCTCGCCCTGCGCGCCATCAGCCGGCATCTGGAAGCGTTGGTGGTCCAGCAAAGGCGGGAAGGTAATCGCCTGCACGCCGCCGAAAGATCGTTAGCCACGCCGCGCTGTGTGATCGCGGACCTGAAGCGTTCGCTGGCCGGAGTTGACCGGCGCATCGTGAAGCTGCGCCGTGAGGCCCTGACGTTGATCGCCGCCGATGCCCACTTGAGCCAGCGTTTCAGGCTGTTAACAAGCGTTCCGGGCATCGCGGCCGTCAGCGCGTTGCAGATCCTGGGCGAACTGGTCCTGCTGGCCCCAGACATGAAGGTGCGTCAATGGGTCGCGCGCAGCGGGCTCGATCCGGTACACCAAGACTCTGGCACTTCGGTGCATAAACCATCGCGCATCAGTCGCGCTGGCAGTCGCCACCTGCGCCGGGCGCTTTATATGCCGGCTCTGGCCGCAGTGCGTTGGGACCCACATCTAAAGGCGTTCTATGAAGCCTTGCTTGCGCGGCACAAACGCAAACTGCAGGCACTGATCGCGGTCGCTCGCAAACTGCTTCACGCCATCTACGGCATCTTCCGCAGCCAAACTCCCTACGACGGAAGCAAGCTCTTCCCGCATCTGCTGACCATATAAACGCTACAATCGCCTCATCAAGTGAAACGGAAGCGGGCTCTGCTGGGAAGCAACCATGCCGAGGGATAACTTGGTGGGCTCATCCCGACGATGAACCAACAGCCGAGCGGGGATAAGGAACTCGGCGACTTCCTTGGGGGAGTGCTGTAACTCAAGATTCCTGGCGAGAATGGCAAGCTTGGCGGCGACCGCTCTCGTAACCTTGGCTGTCTCGCGAGAGGGGTCGAGCGAATGCGGGTCGAGCCAGACCGCGCGGAGGCGGTCCCGTATCGCGGAGTGCTCAAGCTCTTGTAGCAGGATGCGGAAGGAGCGAGGGTCAGGAAAGGGAAGATATGCTTTGCCGGTGAGTGAGAAGTCTGCATAAAGCTCAATTGAGTGGCCGACATCAACGACAACGAGAAATGGTGGCCACCCCTCGGAGGCGGGAAGTGCCTTGGCGTATCGTTCCGCCTGACCACGGGCCGCAAGCATGGCCTGGTCCCAACCGTAGGTTCCACGGACTGCGGTGCCTTTCTTGATCCGGCCTGTGGTGGCAGTTGCGCGCGCGAACGGTGAAGACAAACCCAGTTGGGGATTGCTCCCCTGCTTTGCCTCCAAAACGAAGCAGTTGCGTTTGTAGAGGTCGATGTAGTTCGTTGCGGTCGAGCCATCGAGGTTTTGGAAGACGACTGCCTTGTCAATTACGTAGGTGTTGTTGGCTTCGTCGGCCTGGCTTGGGTCCGGGCGAGGCAGATCGAGATAATCGCAAAGTTCCGAGAGAAAAAGAGCGTAGTTTGCGCGCTCCGATGCGGAGGACCGCTGCCAGCGGGCTATGAATTTTTCCGTGTCCAATGGCACTATGCTGTTCTCTTCTGCATGAATGAAGCCATTCTAGTGCCGAAGTTGATCTGTTAAATATGGCGTTCGAGATGCATACGTCCCCAGCCCTTGAGATTGCAAGAAAAAAGTGGTATTTTTTCTTGCAGATATGCGACTAGAGTATGCCGCAAACCATTGAAAATAAGTTGTCTTATCGCATTCGTGGCAACGGAGGAGGGTGGGCGTTCTCTCCCCGAGATTTTCTCGACATTGGAGAGCGCTCCACAGTGGACTCCGCGCTGCATCGTCTGACGGCGCGCGGGGAGGTTCGTCGCGTCATTCGCGGCATCTACGACTATCCGCGCTTCAGCAAGCTGTTGGAACAGCAGGTCAGCCCCGATATCGACCAAGTGGCTCGGGCGATCGCGCGGAAGTTCCGCTGGCGGATTCAGCCGAGCGGCGCGACGGCGATGAATCTGCTGGGTCTATCGACACAAGTGCCGGGCCGCGTGGTGTATCTCTCCGACGGTCCCGATCGCAGCTACAAGATCGGCAATACGACGCTTGCCTTTGAGCACACGGCGCTCAAAGAGTCCGGATTTCGGTTGAGGGAAACCGGCCTGATCGTGCAGGCGCTCAAGTCGTTGGGAGAGGAGCGGGTGACGCCGGAGGTCATCGACAGAATTCGCGAGTGGCTTCCGAAGCCGCTGCGAAGCAAAGTCTTGGCCGACGCCCGAACGGCGACTACTTGGGTGTACAGAGCAATTCAGGAGATCGTCGAAGAGGACGACGGCAAAGGAAGCCAAAGAGGAGCCTTGGATAGGATCGCCATTGGGCCAGCTTCGGACAGGCGCGACCTTTTCACCGAAGCCGCAGGCCGGCTGGGGATGAATCCGGCCATCGTCGAAAAGGACTTCTGGGTTTGCTGGATTCTCAAGCGGCTCTTCTCCGAACCTGAGCTGCAAGGTCAGATGGTCTTCAAGGGAGGAACAAGCCTCTCCAAGGTCTACGGCCTTATCGACCGATTTTCGGAGGACATCGACCTCATCCTGGACTGGCGGTTGCTGGGATATGGGCTGGATGAGAGCGGCGGCCACGAAAGCGCCGCCGTTTCCCGGACGCGACAAAGCCGCTTCAACGAGGAAATGAATGCGAAGGCGGCCGGATACATTCGAGGAACGCTGCTGGGGCAATTGAATCAGCTTCTTGCCGCCGTGCCGACCTTGGCGGCGGAGATCGACCCAAACGACCCGCATACGGTAAATATGGGCTACCCGGCCGCTTTCTCGGCAGGCTACATCCGGCCCCAAGTTCGCTTGGAAATCGGGCCATTGGCGTCCTGGGTGCCGTCAAGCTCGCGAACCATCCGCTCGTATGCGGCAGAGGCTTTCCCGCAGGCCTTTGTCGATCCGATTTGCGTGGTCGTGGCAATTGACGCGGAGCGGACGTTTTGGGAAAAGGCCACTATCCTTCATCAGGAGGCGCACCGCGCCGCGGCGATTCCGGCCCGATATTCGCGTCACTATTACGACATGTACAAATTGGCGAACAGTCCGATCAAGAATTCCGCGCTCTCGGATCTGGTCCTTCTCAAGGATGTCGTTGAGTTCAAAGAGCGGTTCTACTATTCGTCCTGGGCTCGCTACGACCTGGCTCGACCGGGAACATTTCGTCTCGCGCCGCCCGAAATCCAAACCTCCGCGCTTGCGCGAGACTACGGGGCGATGCGTGAAATGTTCTTCAGGGAACCGCCAGAATTTATAGCCATTATGGATGGACTGGCCGCCCTGGAACTGGAAATCAACGATCTGAAATGAGCCGAATAGTGCTGGCAATCGTCCAGATGAGATCCAAGGCGGACTAGAAGCGGACGGAAAGAGGTGATGCAAGTAAGCTGATGTTGAAACGAAAAGAGTTAACAGCAGGTTATTCAGGGTCTGCAAAATCCCTAAACGTCGGTTCGATTCCGACCCGCGCCTCCAAGTCTTTTGGTAATAGCTATTTAGGTCAGTGATTTAGCCCCCCTTGCGGGGAGAGGTTTTATTTCACTGTCATTCGTTCTCGATCATTCCCATTAGGTATCAGTCGCTGTGAAAGCGGACCAAAAGCGGACGGAATTTGCCCGCTGCCCCTTGCCAGGGGAATTTACTCAAGAATGTCACTTTTCAGGCGCTCCAAAGGCACGGCAATCGGTGCAATTGGATGCTCGGCGAATGAGTTGGCGATTTGGCATGAACAGAAAACCGTAGCTTAGACCGACGCATCGGTGAGAGCTTTGAATTAAGAGGTTGGAGGGAAGAGCGGTGGCCCCAACATCTCTATCCCGTACCTGACGTGGATTTGTTCCATCTGAGCTTGGCTCACCTTGTCCATCATGCCCTTCACAAATGCGTCGAAGAAGTTTTCAATACCGCCGGGCTGACACAGGAGTATTACCATGCCCTCCGTTGTACTCGTGTTCGCATAGACGTGTGGAATCTCCCGCGGCGCCCAGATAGTTCCCCCAACAGGCAACGTGTATCTCACGCCTCCCACTTCGAACAGGAACTCACCCGCCAGAACGTAGTACCACTCATCCTGACGATGGTGGACATGTCTTGGGGGTCCCGTCCGCGGGAGCACAACCAACTCGAACAAAGAACACGCGCCGGCGCTATCGTCATTGGTTAGCTTGCAGGCCGCCCCGGTTCGCAATTCGAGAACAGTATAGGCGAAGCGGTTCTCGCCCGGCTTCGTGACAACGACTTTGCCGGATGCCGTCGCTTCGGCAGGCAACAAGGACGCGATCGAAGCGATACCAAATGCCTGGAGAGCAGTTTGGATCGAGAAGGCGACCTGTACGGCACCACCGTCTATGGCGGCGATTTGAGCAACACGGCAGATCCCTGCGACGGCTACGGTTGCGGAGTTGTCTTCAAAATCGCGCTTAACAACAAATGCGACCACGACCAGGAGCAGGACAAGCAATGAGCGGAGTGAAAAGCCTGGGCTGGTGGGTTCGTTCACCGCCAGCCCCGTCGAGTCAACTTGCACCCGCGAGCAGATAGCGGGAGAAACGAGGCAGTAGGGTGTCAATGAAGTCCGAAAACACTTTGTGTACCCGAACGTGCACCCGAAAAGAGCTTCAGCTCAGGGGGCACCAAGGCACTCGTCGAACTGAATGCAACCATGACCCGTATCGAGTTCATATTCCCATCATGGAACGAGTTGAACCTTCAGCGTTCTGGGCGTATTGCCGCACCGTTACACCGGGCTTGAGCACACCGCTGAGGCTCAGAAAGACTCGCAATGATCGCACGCTTTGACTTGCCACGACGGTTTCTGGGGAACACCATGCACTCCATGGATCGCCATTGAAATTCACTCCGCGTTGCTGGGCTTTTACGGCGTAGACACCGCCAGGCACCGATGGAATGGAAAACCATGGGTCCTTGCTGTCGAGCTGGCCCTGATACTCGCCACGGTAATCCCACCTTATTTGATAGTGATCGACGGGAGGGGGGATGGATGCGTAGACCGTTACATTCAACTGATTGTTGCTAGTAAGGGTCTTGACGCTGGAAGTTACCTCGATGCCAGGCGGCGGGAGCAAGCCACCGACGGGGCCCGGAGGGAATTTTACCGGGAAGCCTTCTGCCGACATGAAGGTATCCCACGTTTGCATATCGCCGCTGGAGTCCGGCATCATGTCTGTACAGGATCCGTCAGCTGGGTCCACCATGCGCGGAGCGACGCCGATATAAAGCAGAGTGTCGTTATCGCTGCCGGAGACATTGACGTGAAAGGGGCTTTGATTAGCGTAGATCGTTGCGCGCAGGCTCACAAGGTCGGTGAGCATCGATTCAGAACCGAATTGCGTATAGATCTGAATCAGGTCCGGCCTCGCGGACGCTACGTTCCAGCTGACAGTGAAATCGACCGTGAGGCCGGCGTTAGCAGTCAACTTGGAGATGTTGATGTCGGCGAGATAGGGCAGACTAGTGTCGCTCACGGTTGCCTCCTATTGCAGGGTTACGAGGATGGGGATTAGGCCCACGCCTTCAGTGAGCGATTTCAGCGCCTTGCCAATGACGGCACCGGCTCTCCTTTCCCTGTCTCCCGCCCGCATTGCATGGCCGGAGACGGATGAACTGGTCAACAGATCCCCGGCTCGAATCGGGAATTTTGTCGCATCGGCTTTGCAGAATACCTTGCCCATGAGAGCGACTTGCGCCTCGGCTGTATTGTCTTGTCTGTTATCAAGAACCATGGCCGGCCGGAAGTATCCTGCGCCGGATACAACGCCCGCGACGCGCGTGTCATACTCGGCGCTGCAGCGTTCTATTCGTCCGCTCTCTGTGAGCACTACTACGGATCCGGGTTCAACAGTCTCGCCGGGAGAGGATTCGAACCTCTCCGCAAGGTCGGCGAAGACTACGTCGCCTCCGCTCTGCACGGTCATGGTTCCGCCGAGAGTGAATGGGCCATTGATCTCCGTGCTGCCGGTGATCAAGACCGGGCCATCGACGCGTACCGCAGAGCGATCGTTCTGAACATAGAGTTCCCCATTGACCCTCACCGCACCTTCAAAGAATCCAGCAAGCTGGCCGCCCTGTCCATGCACTCCCACTCCGTTCGCGCTTTGCCCGGAAACACCGGTAAACGCATCACACTTTCCAATCACTCCCCAACCGACCCGGTCATTTACGCCAAAGACGCCTGCACTGTCCTTGCCAACGGTGGAAGCGCGCACGCCATGGAATTGATTGCTTTCGGCGACGACTCCGATATAGGTCTCGCTGAATCCAAACACGCCAACACCGCCCTGGTTCTGGCTGCTGCCAACGACACCGCGCTGCCCCGTGCCGACCACGCCATCCCCAGCGGGGGTTTCCCCTGAGACGCCAACTTTGTCGCTTCTTCCCGTGACTCCCCAGCCATGGCCGTCGTTGATGCCGATCACGCCGGCGTTGTTCGGATCGTGACAAACACCATAGATCGCATGAAACTGGTTGCTTTCGCCGGCAACGCCGGCATTGGTCAGGCTGACTCCAGAGACTCCCTGGTAAGCATCGCTTGAACCTTTGACTCCAATGCCTCCGGCAGTGTTGCTGCCATAGACAGCGGGCACGCTTGAATTAGAATCGCCTTCTACGGGTGGGTACATTCTTCTATCCTCCTTCGGGTTTGAAATGTAATTCTCTCGCCTGTTCGGTACGAGCTTGACGCCAGGGTACGTTCGGCGCGTCTCCCTTTACCGCACCGCTAGTTTCACGGTGCAGGTTTGCTGAACGGTGCCGATGGTTGCGGTGATGGTGACGTTGTACGACTTGGCGGGCGGAAGGGCTGGAGCTCCGCATCCGGAGAGTGCGGTGAGCGCGCTTAGAGAAACAACCATCATTACGGCTAGCGAGGCCCAACGCTTCCGCCGCTTGGCGGGTATGAAGAAGAGACCAACCAGCGCCAACACTGGCGTGGCCAACGGCCACGGGGAATTCGTAGATGATGCAATTGTGGCGGACGTTTGAATGGTCAGCGTCGAAGTCGCCGAAGTGTTCCCTGGCGTGACGGTGGTCTGAGAGAAAGCTGCGGTTGCGCCAGGCGGCAACCCGGTGGCTTTGAGGGTAACTGCGGGGATCGTCGCCCCATTCTGCGCTGTTACCGTGAGCGAAAACTCCGCCGAGCCTCCCGGAAGAATCATCTGCGGTGGAGTGGATGAGGCGACGACAAAGTCGGGCGTGGAGCTTCCGCTGCCGGTCAGGTTGATGGTTTGCGGCGAAGCTGGGTCGTTGTCAGAGACCGTGAGTGTAGCCGGGTAGCTGCCCGGATTTGCCGGTGTGAATGTGACCGAGATGGTGCAGCTCGCTCCCACGGCCAGTAATGCGCCGCAGTTGTTGGTCTGGCTGTAGTCGTTGGGACTCAACCCTCCAATCGAGATGTTGAGGACCGTCAATGGCACGGAGCCGTTGTTGGTGAGCGTGCCAATCTGCGGAGCGGAAGTCGTGCCGTCAGTGGTTGCTATGAAGGTCATCGAGGCCGGCGAAAGCGAAGCGGCCAGGATGATTCCTGTTCCGGTGACGGAATAAGACTGCATGGGGAAGGTGCAGGCCTTACACCCTAAATCTTCGACTCCGAAAGTCAGGGTTCCGCTATAGGCTTTTGCCGCAGTCGGCAGGAAGGTTACATTCAGTGCGCAGCTGCCTCCAGGAGGCATCGGGATACTGCAGCCGTTAGGCTCGGGGACGAGGAATGCACCGTCGGACGATGAGCCCGCCTCAAAGACAACAGTCTCCGTCTTGCTGATGTTGGTCACCGTGATGGTTTTCGTACCACCGATATTCGCGATTTGGTCGCCGAAGTCGAGCGACGCGGGCGAAAACGCAAACGCCGGCGGTTCCTTGACGCCGGTCCCGGTGACGGTGAAGGTCTGTGCGGGGTAACTGCGTGTGCATCCTCCGCAGCCGGTGGGTTGCACCTGGATGGTGACAGTTGCGCTATAGGCCTTGATCGCCGCTGGCGCAAAAGTGATCGGAATTGTGCAGCTCATGCCCGGAGCGACAGGCGCATAGCAGTAGGAGCCACTCGTGTCCTGGAATGCCGGGTCGGAACTTGTAACACTGCTGAGCACGACCGTATCGGTCTTGCTGTTGTTGGTAAGGGTTACCGACTGCTCGCCTTCGGCATCCACGATCTGGTTGCCGAAATCAAGTGAAGCCGGCGAAATCGTCAGCACCGGCGGTTGCGCGACGCCGGTCCCGGTGACGGTGAAGGTCTGTGCCGGGTAGCTGCCCGTGCATCCGCCGCACCCGGAAGGTTGCACCTGGATGGTGACAGTCGCGCTATACGCCTGGACTGCCCCGGGGGTAAAGATAAAGGGAATCGTGCAGCTCATGCCCGGAGCGATCGGCGAAGAACACGAAGATGGTTGGATCAGGAAGCCTGAGCTCGCGAGTGCAATACTTCCGACCACGACTGTATCTGTCTTGCTGATGTTAGTGACAGTGACTGACTGCGCGGCGCTGCTGGTATTCACGACCTGGTTGCCGAAGGCGAGCGACGGGGGCGAAATCGTTAGCACTGGCGGTTGCGCGATACCGGCGCCGGTGACAGCGATGGTCTGAGCAGGGTAGTTGCGCGTGCATAAACCGCATCCGCTGAGTTGCGGCTGAAGAGTGACGGTTCCGGTAAATGCCTGGATCGCCGATGGGCTAAAGGTGACGGAAACGGTGCAGCTCATGCCCGGCGCTAGGGGTGACGAGCAGTTGGAACTCGATGCGGTGAGTACGACCGAGGAAGTCGTAAAGATGCCCCCAAGAACGACCGTATCCGTCTTGCTGTTGTTGGTGACAGTGACTGACTGCACGGCGCTGTTGGTATTCACGACCTGGTTGCCGAAGGCGAGCGATGGAGGCGAAATCGTCAGCACCGGCGGTTGCGCGATACCGGCGCCGGTGACGGCGATGGTTTGAGCAGGGTAGTTGCGGGTGCACCCGCCGCATCCGCTCGGTTGCGGCTGGAGGGTGACGGTTCCGGTAAATGCCTGGATGGCCGAAGGGCTAAAGGCGACGGAAACGGTGCAGCTCATGCCCGGCGCGAGAGAGGACGAGCAATTCGGACTGGAAGCGGCGAGCGCGACCGAGGAAGTCGTAAAGACACCCGCCAGAACGACCGTATCTGTCTTGCTGTTGTTGGTGACAGTGACTGACTGCGCGGCGCTGCTGGTATTCACGATCTGATTACCGAAGTCGAGCGCGGCCGGCGATATCGTCAGCACCGGGGGCTGCACTATGCCAGTACCAGTAAGCGAGACGGTGGGGGCGGCCTTGATGGAGTCGCTATTGACGGTCAGCGTGGCGGTCTTGTCGCCGAGCGAAGTGGGTGTATAGACAATCGATAGTGCGCAACTGCTTCCTGCCGCCAATGAACCTGCGCAGTTGTTGGTTTGGCTGAAGTCGGCGGAACCCGTGATGAGAAAGCCGGTGATCGTCAAGGTGCCAATCCCGGTGTTCTTCAGTGTCACGCTTTGCGCAACGCTGGCAATACCCTGCACCTGGTTGCCAAAGGCCAGGGAGGCTGGCGTCACCGTCGCGACCTGCTCCTGGAACGAATAGGTCGCTGAAGCTGTCGCACTCTGAGAAAATCCAGTTGCTGTGGCGATGGCATTCACGGTTTCATTGGCGCTGACTGCGATCGCTCCGGTGTATTTCGTCGAATTGGTCGACGGGATAGAACCGTCAGTGGTGTAGAAGATCGTTGAATTCGTCGTTGCGTCGATGATCGTGACTTGCTGGCTGCCGGTGTAAGTTCCGGTTCCAGGAGAAATGATCGGCGTGGCCGCAGGTGGATTAGCACTTGAGCCGCTCAATGGCAGGGTGATCGTTTGAAAGGCCTGTCCCGTGCCGGAGACGTAGGTGACGATGGTTGCGTTGCCGGTGTAGGCTTGCGTCGCGGTCGGCGAGAAGGTCACCTGAAGCTGGCAGTCGGAGCCAACTTGAACCGCAACCCCGGAACAGGTTCCTTGCGCGATCGTAAAGGCCGGATTATCCGTGGCAACGCTATAGATAGTCGACGCGTAGGAGTTGCCCTCATTGGTCAGGGTCACAGCTTGCGTGACGCTTGTCCCAGGCGATTGAGAAGCAAAGACGAGCGGGTTCGGGCTAAGCACGTCATAGCTGCCGTAGGAAGTGCCAGTCAGTTGGATCGTCTGTGCCGTATTGGCGCTGTTCAGTGAATTAGAAGTGACGGAAATCGTGCCCGAGAAGATCCCTGGATGTCCCGGCGTGAAGATGACGCCCACCTGGCATAGCGCTCCGGGTGCGAGCATCGCGCCGGGCGTGCATTCGTTCGACTGCTTCGGGTCGAGGCTGAACCCTTGGCCGGAGAGCGAGAAGTCCGAGATCGTCAGCGGCTGGTTGCCGCCGTTGTAAACGCTCGCGGCAGGGCTTTGTTGCGACTTGGTTGCGTCGACTTCGCCAAAGTCGATCGTTTCCGAGGAGCGGTCGAAGATGTCGAGATTGAGATAGTTCGAAACATAGAGAGTTCCGTCGGAACCAAGCGACATGCCCAGCGGGGAGCTTCTGCCGAAAGAAGCAATGGGCGTGGAATAGTCGGACTTCGGCAGTTCGGCAACGCCGTCCGTCGGGTTGTACCGGGTCGCATACAGCGTATCGGCCGCGTCCACAGCCAGGCCTTCGCTTGCCCCAACGGTGTTGACCTGGGTCTGCACTCCTGCGGGTGTGATCTTGTTGATCTCGTAGCCACCGACGAAGAAGTCGCCGTCGCTATCGACGGCTGCGGTAAAAGGCTGAAGAACACCCGGACTAAAGACGTCTGCGTACGCGGTTGTGCCGTCCGGCTTCAGTGCGTAGGCGACTCCATTATTGCGGATTTGATTGACAACATAGATGCTGCCATCGACGCCAACGGCGCCAGGAAACCAGCTCGTCGTTGCGTCGGTCACCGGTGCTTCTGCTGGAATCTGGTAAGTGCCTTGCAAACCCTGAACGGTGTCGTAGGTGGTCACGGTGCTGGTCTCATTGAAGAGGTACAACACTCCTGCGCCGTCAATGCCAATCGTCCAAAAGTAGGGCGGGTTGGAGAGCGGAATCTGCGCGGCCACACCGCCTTTGGTCACGCTTTCAATGTAGGGGCTGTTGCCCGAGGGAAGGATGTATACGACACCGTTCTCATCGGCCACAGACTGGTAAATATAGCTATTGGTGGGAACGCTGGTCGTAAACGTTCCTGGCTGCAATAGGGAAAACGGCGCTTGGCCCACGCCGCCGAGCAGGACCGTCGCCAACCGGGTGCTTCCGTCCATCAGAAAAATAGCGTCCTTCCGCGCGCCGGGCAGCGATGGCTGGAAGGTGACGGGAACATTGCAGGTCTCGGAAGCGCCGCCAGCTGTGCAAGTGACGCTCCCAAGCACGTAATCGTTGCCATAGTGCAGAGTCGCGGTCGGTGTGAAGCTGCCTGAGTATCCGGAGACGGAGAACGATGCGGTCAGTTGCTGAGCGGCCGCCGCGTCAACGCCCACCGCGACAGCATCGAAGGTGATGATCGCGGGAGCCGGCGGGGCGGCGGTGACGGTCAACGGGTGAATCCCGCGAGCCACCGGGTGCCGCGGATTTTGGTTCCGACGTGCCGAGAAAGCGGGCCGCCAGATTCGTTTTCTGAGCAAACGTCTCGGGCTGCTGGCCCGAAGCGTGAAACGGCATCGTGGCAGATAAGAGTAGCATGGCCGGCATAAGCGGCAGCCGCCGCCAGCGGGAAAGAAGGTTCCCTCTGCGGATTTGGCCTCGGGGGCCGCGTGATTGGGTCTGAGTCTCCACCATGGTTCTCCTTGCTAACGAAAACGTTCTTGAGCAGGCCGCCTTAGCTGTTGTCTTTAGGCGGTGTCGGATCGCCGCGCGGTGGCTCGCCCGCGCGGCACCGAAAAACCACAACCCGCTCTTCCAGCTCGACCGTGACCACACGGCGGGAGGTTATGGGCCGGATCGTGTGCGAAGGACCAGAGAAGATCAGGCTTGCCCACCGGTATAGCCGTTGATAGAGTCGAATCACCCGAGCTCCGCCTTTTTTCTGGGGGAGATTATGTCGACAGTCGCACCCGGAACTCCAGTGACAAGTCGTGACCGTTTTTGACAGTGCATGAATCTGCCTATGTCTATGAAAAATGACAACATCCTGGCGTTCGGCGAGTTTCGGATTGACGTTCCTGCACGCAGTCTGCTGCGCAATTCCGTTCCAATTCCACTCAACCGCCGCGCATTCGACGTGCTCCTGTACTTCGCGCAGAACCCGGGAAGGGTGGTTTCCAAGGAGGAGCTGCTGAAAACCGTCTGGCCGGATTCGTTCGTCGACGAGAACAGCCTGGCGCAACGTATTTCGGTGCTGCGGAAGGCTTTTCGGGAACAGTCAGAAGAGAACGGTTTTATCGTCACCCTGGCCGGACGTGGGTATCAGTTCGTCGCCCCCGTCGAATCGATCGAGAAATCGCTTGCGCCTCTGGCAGTCACAGAATTAGCGCCACAGCCCTGGCGTTCGTCAGATCACCCTGGAGAGACCGACGTTTTGGTTAAGGAACGAACGTTTCGAACCAGCGTCGTGACTGAAGAGATGAAGTACCCGGCGCTACCCACTCCGAGATCCAGCCGACCTTTCGTCGTCATTGCCCTTCTAGCTGTCGCGGCAGCGATTGTGGCCGGCACCGTGCTCTGGAGGCGCACGCTCCCGACCAAAGGAACAGTCGGCGGCCCGGTGAGCGCCGTTTTGGCTGACTTTGAAAACACCACCGGCGAACCGAAATTCGACCACGCCCTCAACCAGGCGCTGCAGATCGATCTGGAGCAGTCTCCATATCTTCAAATCCTGTCGAGAACAAGAATTCAAGAGACTCTGGCCGAGATGCAGCGCGAAAGGAGCGAGCCCCTCACTCCAGCTCTGGCCCGCGAAGTCTGCGAACGGAACAATGCGCTGGTCGTGTTGCATGGCCTGATTTCGAAGTTCGGCGGATAATACCTGGTGCTTTTGAACGCGGACAGCTGCGTGACCGGCAAGATACTCGCTGGATCGAAGGCCGGCGCCAACTCCGAAGAGGAAGTGCTCAATGCGCTCGACAAGGTCGCCAGCCAGGTGCGTCGACAACTGGGCGAGTCTGCCGCTTCGCTGGACCGGTATCAGCTTCCCATTGTTCCGGCCACGACTCCTTCGCTCGATGCCTTGCGGATCTACTCCGAAGCACGGGAAAGCTTCAGACGAGGGGACATGAAGTCCACCCAGGCCTTGCTCAATCGCTCGCTGGGATTTGATCCGAACTTCGCCTCGGCCTATCGAATTTTGGGCTTGAGTTACTACAACCTTTCTGACTATGAAAAAGCCGCTGAGTGCTTCAAGAAAGCCTTTGATCTGCGCGAGCACACGACGGAACGCGAACGGCTGAGTATCGAGACGATGTACTACGCCTACTCCCTCAATGATTTCGAAGAATCGATCCGCCGCAGCCGCCAGTTCTTGCAGATATATCCTGACGGCGCCGAGAGCTGGGTGACTCTATGCAATCTTCTAACCCAGCTCGGGCAGTATCCCCAGGCTGTCGAAGCCGGCGAACACGCCCTGCGCCTCGACCCTCATTCCGGTACTGCCTCCGTGGAGTTGGCCCGGGCATATCTACGCGCTAATCGGTTCAGCGACGCTAAGAAGATCGCTCAGGCCGCGGTCGCCGAGGGAAAAGACGATTCGGACGTTCACACCCTTCTGTTTCAGATTGCCTTTTGGGAGGACGATGCAGCGGCAATGAAATCGGAAGGCGAGTGGGGACTCTCGCACCAGCACGCGAACACCTCTCTTTACGATCTGGGGTTCGCGGCCATGGCGCGTGGCCGGCTTCGCGAGGCGTCGGATTACTTCTCGCGAGCGCGGGCCGACTCCCTGAAAAGTGGCGAGACGGAATTTGCCAATGAGGTTCAGCTCGACTCGACTTCGATGTGGATCGAATTGGGAGAGAAAGCAAGAGCGGCGGCGAATCTGAAGCAACTGCGACCCGAGATGGGCGACCCGGGTGACGTGGCTTTTCTCAAGGCTTCGAACGGCGACACTTCTTCCGCGAAGCAATTTCTGGCATCGGGAACTGTCAGCCCGCGGGATACGATTGGCACCTTCGTCAACCTGCCAATACTCCGGGCGGTGGTTGCTTTGAAAGACCATCAGCCTGAAGCGGCCATCGAACTGCTGGAGCCAGCCCGACCTTATCAATTGCGCGACTACAGCGTTCCTTATTGGAGAGCCCAGGCAGAAACTGAAGCCGGCATGCTGGACGCCGCAGCCGCCGACTATCGGCTTATCCTCGACAACCCCGGGGTCAGTCCAATTTCACCCGAGTACTCACTAACGCACTTGAATCTGGCTCGCGTCCTGACGCTTCAAAACAAATTTGAGCCGGCACGCCGGGAGTACCAGAAACTCTTCGATGCGTGGAAAGATGCCGATCACAATCTGGTTCTCTTGCAAGTGGCTAAAGAAGAATCCGACAAGATCCCGAATTAGCGCAATGTGAATCGGCTTGGTCCAATCGAGTCCTTGGTAACCTAAAGACTTCACTTGGACGATAAGTTTCGGCGAGCGTTGCGAAGCGAAAGGCGGACTAAAAGCGGACGGAAACGGGTGACGCAAATGAACAGACGTTGAAAGGAAAAGGGTTAGAAGGAGTTCATTCAGGGTCTGCAAAACCTTTATGCGTCGGTTCGATCCCGACCCGCGCCTCCAATCAATACAACGATCCAGGAAGAATTCGGGATCGACCTCTCGAAACCTATAATCGGCTTTTGGTTCATTCACCGTACTCTGTCCGCAGCTGATAGCGCCGAAAGACCATATTGCCGCGTCGCAGCGATGACCTTATTGCGACCCGACTTCTTGGCCTGATAGAGGGCAGTGTCAGCCTCCGCGAGCCCGTCGCTCTCCGTCCCCAGCGCGGCATCGAGCACCTTGGTGCCTGCGCTTACAGTCACCGTCAAGGATGAACCCTCCGCGAGGATGGGTTGGTTCGCGATTGCCGATCGGATCCGCTCTGCGCAGCTTTGAATCCGCTCTGCGTCGCAGTCCGGCAACACGATGAGAAATTCCTCTCCGCCGTACCGTCCGGCGAGATCATAGGAGCGAACGACCTGTTGAATACGGCTGGCGACTTCTTTGAGAACAGAGTCGCCGGCAAGGTGTCCGCAGGCGTCATTCACCTGCTTAAAGTGGTCCACATCCAACATGATGACGCCGATCGTGCAGCCAGAGCGTGCGGCGATCTCAAACTCGCGGCGCATCATGTCGAGGATCGCTCTTCGGTTCCAAATCCCGGTCAAGCCATCATGTGTCGCCTGAAAATGAAGCTCTTCTCGTATTTTGGCTTGTTCGTCCTGCAAGGTCAGGATGCGCTGCCCAGTCCTCAGCCGGGCGCGCAATTCATTCCTGTCGAAAGGCTTGGAAAGGTAATCGTCGGCGCCCGCTTCCAGGCCCCGCACCAGGTCCTGTTTGTCTTCCTTGGCGGTGATCAACAGAATGTACTGATAAGACGAGTCTCGCTCCCGAATCAAGCGGCAAAGCTCCAGTCCGTCCATGCCCGGCATCATCCAATCAAGGATGAGGATTTGCGGCGCGGGTTCCGCCTGTAGCATACCCCAGGCTCTGACGCCATCTTCGGCTGCCGTGACCCGGTAGCCCCAGCTCTCGAGCCAATTTCTCAGGATTGTGCGCATCATGGGGTCATCTTCCGCGACAAGGACGCGATCACATGCATTTGTTGGCCGATCCTGGTTCCGGTCTCGACCTTGCAGCTGCGAGATGGAGTCGAAGGCGTTGATCATGAATACACTTTCGAATATCCCGTCTTAGCCCGGTGGTCTGCGGCGACGCTGATCGGGTCTTTCATGGAACTCAGCAGCGCGGTGACGTCGGCTTCAAATTGCGGCAGAAGCCGTGTAGCGGCACCCAGATCGAATTTGCTCCCGGCCTCTTCCAGTTCGCGGGCCATTTGGTGAATGCCTGGAACAGCGAGGTAACCGAGCTCTCCCTTCAGGCTGTGGGCCGCGGTTTCGACCGCCTCTGCATCCCCCTTGGCGATCGCCTCGCGCAAGGCAGCCAGGTGCTTCGGAGCCTGCTCGCGAAAGATTTCGATGACCTCGCGGAGCAGCTTCTCATCCCCGCCGAGGCTCTCCAGAGTCTCGCTCTTGTTCCAGCAGACGATGCTATGCGGCCTGCATTCAGCAGTCGGTTCCGCCGCAACTTCCCGACGGCCAATATCGTCCTTCACCTGCAGCACGCTCGCGATCGCGTCTTCCAAATCCTGGGCATGGATCGGTTTCGAGACATAGCCATCCATTCCCGCCTCCAGGCAACGTTCCCGGTCGCCTTTCATTGCCTGGGCGGTCATGGCGATGATGGGTATGTGAGCACCGGTCGAACTCTCGCGATTGCGCACCTGCCGCGTCGCTGTGAGGCCGTCCATCTCGGGCATCTGAACGTCCATCAGCACCAGGTCGAAGGGCTGGCGGGCCAGGCGGGCCAGAGCTTCCCGGCCGTTATTGGCAATGACCAGAGAATGCCCCAACTTTTTCAGAAGACGAGTGGCCACCGCCTGGTTGATGGGGTTGTCCTCGGCGAGCAGAATGCGCAGACTCCGAGCGAACAGGGACGCTTGGGGCGAGTCTTCCTTTGCGATCGCCCGTTCGGCGGGACCGCCGTTCCAGGCAGCCAGAATCGCCGCCAACAGTTCGCTTCTACGAATGGGTTTAGTCAGGAAAGCGGCAATCTTCAAGTCACCGGGACGGTCCGCAGGCGTCGGGGGCAGTCCAGAAGTGAGCATGATCGCCGGGATGGATGCGAATAAGGTCGTGCGGCGGACATGCTCTACCAGCGCGAAGCCGTCCATTCCGCGCAGGTTCAGATCGGTCAGGATGATCTGGTAGGGTCTGCCCCGCCCATAGGCCTGCGTCAACTCGGTCAGGGCATACTGGCCCCCTTCGACGCAAGTCACTGCCGCCTTCCAGCGGTGCAACGTTCCGTACAATATTCTTCGGCTAGTCGGGTTGTCGTCGACGACCAGTATTCTTAAGCTCTGCAAGAGGCTGGATGCGGGCGTAGTCTTCGACGCGAGCGCGCGGCCAAACCGAACGGTAAAGCAGAACCGCGAGCCTCTTCCCACCTCGCTCTCGAGCCATATCCGTCCGCCCATCATCGATGCGAGTCGCGCCGAAATGATGAGTCCCAGACCGGTGCCGCCAAACTTCCGCGTCGTGGAGGAATCCGCTTGCGTGAAGGGAGAAAAAATCGCCAGATGCTTGTCAGGCGGAACACCGATCCCAGTGTCGGCGACGATGAAGCGAAGAATCAGATCTGATCCGTCCAGTTGTTCAACCTCCACGCGCAGCGTCACCTCGCCCGCTTCGGTAAACTTGATGGCGTTGCTCACCAGGTTCAGGATGATTTGACGAAGTCGCCCTGGATCTCCGGTCACGCATTCCGGTACTTCCGGACTGATGTCGCCGAGCAAGTCCAGAGACTTCCGTTCCGCTTGCGATGCGAAGAGTCTTAGCGCTTCTTCCACGCAGTCGCGCAGATTGAAGTCGATGATCTCCAACTCAATCTTCCCTGCTTCGATCTTGGAGAAATCCAGAATGTCGTTAATGACCGCAAGCAGCAAATCTGCCGACACCTTTGCCGTTTCAAGGCAATCCCGCTGATCGGCATTCAGATCCGTATCCAGCACCAGATCGGTCATCCCAATGATGCCGTTGAGCGGCGTTCGAATTTCGTGGGCCATATTGGCCAGGAACTCGCTCTTGGCCCGGTTGGAGGCGTCTGCGGTTTGTTCCGCAACTTGATGCTCGAGAAGCTCGGCTCTCATCGCCTTGGTTCGCTCCTCGACGATCCTGGTCAGATCTTCGGCTCGCATGCGCAATCGCCAGGAGTTGAGCCTCATCCCTATGAGCGTGGAAAAGAGAAGAGCCATCGCACACAGGCCGAGGAACCGGCCTATCCCATAGAAGGAAGGCGACTGGGCAAAGCCAACCAGGGCTCTCGGGTCTAATCCACTAGCTGCATTTTCCGCAAGTAAAAGCCCGAGGAATAGAAGGACACTCCGCCAGAAAAGTGGTCGATCCCGCGAGAGCCCACTCTTGCGCATTCGGACCCTCTTCAAGCGCAAAGTCTTTTTCAGGATCGAAGAATCCAGGCGGTCCACAGACGTTCCTCTAGCTTTGGCTATCGGCATTTTCCGGATACGGCGCGAGTCCGGACCTGGAACTTCCCGAATCAACTAACCCAAGCCCGATTTCTGCCGAAAGAAGCATCAAGGGAACGAATCGATAGCTCTTCTCGATCCTGGTATTTGGTTGTGCCGTTTACGGATTGACTATGAATGCGACCTTGACAACGGAACATCCTGCGGCAGTCGGTCGAGACGGCAAACCAAAGATCGACGTCCCATGGGCTTATCTCAGAATCCCGCCCTTTCCGCGAATCGCGCTCGATGTCCTGCAACTGATCAGCGGGCAGAGTGCGTCGATGCGAGAGATCAGCGACCTCATCTCTTCGGACCCGGCCTTTTCAAGCGAACTGATCATGACGGCGAACTGCCCCTTATATGCGCGACGAGTTGCGGTCACGAATGTGCTCCAGGCTATAGCCCTCTTAGGCACGGAAAACCTCAAAGGTCTCTGCCTCACCGTTGGAGTCAGGGCATACATGGGCGACGCGCTCAATAACACAACATTGCGGGCCATATGGCGTCACAGCCTGGCCTGCGCGCTGCTTGCCGAGGAGCTCGCAATCGCGGGCTCTATCGACAAGGACTCGGCCTATACGGCTGGACTCATGCACGACGTCGGCCGGCTCGCCCTGGCTGTTTTCCGCCCTCGACAATATGCTGAGTTATTAGAGGGTCACACTGGCTCTCCCCGCAGCATTCTCAGCCTCGAGCGCGAGCTCTTCGGTTTCGACCACTGCGAAGCCGGGCGTTGTCTGGTTGCCGACTGGAAACTGCCATCGTCGTTCACCATCATTGTCTCTGAGCATCATCCCGAGGAAGACCGTCAACCGGTCTGGGGAATGCCTGCCCTGATCAACGTGAGCTGCAAAATCGCCGACGCGCTGGGATTTGCCGTCTTTCCTGGATGTGAGGCCTCAGCCTACGGGGACCTGCTGGATCAGTTACCTGCCCGCGAACGGAAGATCTTCGACACCGATGTAACTCACCTGGCTTTGGAACTCGCGGGCAAGATCAATGCCCTCGAGCGCGGATGATCTCAATGCGAGTTGGGGCAAAGACGCGATCGATCCCGTATGCCTCGGCTCACGCAACAATGCGGAAGGCTTGAAGCATATCGGGTTTAAGCTGCTGGTCAATCTGAAGCAATTCCTTCCATGGATCGCGGCTCATCTTTGCTTTCCACTCTTCATAATCGACAACACGGAAAACGGGGCGTCGGTCGAGCTTGAGATCGCTCCACGGCAGCGGCAGGGAAACGGCCGATCCGGGCCGGGCGCGAGGGGAATACGCTGCAACGGCAGTGGCGCCGCGTTCGTTGCGTAGATAGTCGAGGTAAATCCGTCCGGCGCGGGCGGATTTCGTCATCTTGGTCAAATAAAGGGCGGGATTGCGCTTTTCCACTGCGAGAGAAAAGGCGTGGGCGAATTGCTTGACCACTGGCCACTCGTGTTCCGGGCGTATCGGAACTACGACGTGTAAGCCCTTGCCGCCAGTGGTTTTGAGGAAGCTTTCGAGGCCGAGATTCTTGAGCTGCTTGCGGACATCGGCGGCGCTTGAGGCCAGTTGTTGCCAGGAGATTGAGGCGTCGGGATCGAGGTCGATGGTGATGCGATCGGGGTGTTCGAGATCGTCGTTGCGCGATCCCCAGGGATGTATCTCCAGAACTCCCATCTGCGCCAGCTCGGCGAGCGCAGTCGGCGTCGACAGAGTGATGTAGGCTTCCGGTTTGCCGGTCTTCTTGTCAGGAACCATCACCTGCTCGATGCCCTTGGGAAGCGCGCCGGAGGCGTGCTTTTGAAAGAAGCACGACCCCGCAACACCATCCGGACAGCGAACCAGCGAGAGGGGACGCCCTGCGATGTGCGGCAGCATGTGAGGGGCAATGGCCCAGTAATAATCGGCGAGCTGCTGTTTAGTGAGTTGTGATTCCGGATCGAGGATTTTGTCAGGGTGAGTAAGGCGGATCGCGGGACGGGCCATCGTCGCCCCGGCGTGGCGAAATGCCTTGGAATTTGAGCTGATTGGATCAGCGGCCCCCGAGGTCTTGGTTACAAGATGAGGGACGGGTGCTGTGGGGGTGCGTTTTCCTCCGTTGGGTATTGGAGAAATCGTGATCTGCTCGCGCACCACTTCGCCGGCCGGTTTATCTTCGCGCAACCCCTGGAAGGAAGCCTGCCGCACGAGGTTGTCGGCGGTCCAGGTGGCGAAGTTGACCTCGGCAACCAGCTCCGGCTTGACCCAGATTGCGCCGCGCTTCGCTTCTGCGGGAGGATTCTCGAACGAAGTCGATTTCTCGCGAAGTTTATCGAGCCGGTCGCGCAGAATCTTGTGCGTCTTCTGAGTAAACCCAGTACCGGTGCGGCCGGCGTAGATGAGCTTCTTGCCCTCGTAATAGCCGAGCAGCAAAGCGCCGACTCCGTGGATTCCGTTCGACGGCAGCGTGAAGCCGCCGATGACCAGCTCCTGCTGGCGAATGCATTTCAGCTTGAGCCAGCTCGCGCTGCGTCCGCTCGAGTATTTGCTGTCGGCGCGCTTCGAGATGATGCCTTCGGCGTGGACCTCGCAGGCGCCTCGAAACATTGCCTCGCCGCTGGTTTCGAGGTGCTCGCTGAGTCGAAGCCATTCGTCATCGGCTGGCAACAGCATAGCCAGCAGCGCCTTTCGCTCGCGCAGAGGAAGTCCGCGCAGGTTATGGCCGTTGAGGTGAAGCAGGTCGAAGAGGAAATAGGTGAGCGGGTTGCTTGCGCCTTCCTGAAAGGCCGCCTGTAAGTCGGCGAAGCTGGTGGTTCCGTCTGCGGCAAGCACCACCACCTCGCCGTCGGCGATAAGGCTTTCGGCAGGGAGCTTGACTACCTCGGCGGCGATGGTTTTCATGCGATCGGTCCAGTCAAGGCCGGTACGAGTCAGTAACTGAACCTTCGCGCCGTCCTTGCGAGCCTGAATGCGATAGCCATCGAGCTTCAGCTCATGAAGCCATCCCTTGCCATTAGGCGGAGTCGATGCTGGCGAGGCCAGTTGAGGCGGTATAAAGTCCGGCAGCTTTTCCTTCGGCGCACCTTTCAGCGCCGCGGTGAAGGATGCGGAGTCCTGAGACTTTTTCTTTTGGCCATCGACGATTTTTGCTGTCTCGCCGCTCTCCTTGCGATACCACGCATTTCCGCTCGCTGTCTCTTTGGAATTCCAAACGTGGTCTTGGTTCTTCGCGATCTCTTCGATGCTGCGCCCAGTGATCACGCTGTTGGGCTCCGCCTCGGTGATCGCGGGGTCGTCGCTCTTGCGCTCGAAGTCGTCATGCTCCTTGATGAGCAGCCAGTTAGGCTTGCTCTCATTCGCATACTTGCCGCCCATGCGGATGAGCGCCCATTTCCCCTTCAACTTTTCGCCATGCAGGATGAACTTGAGCGAACCGGTGCGCAGACCTTCGTCAACATCAGGATAGGCCGTCTGAGGTTCCCATGTGCCCTCGTCCCAGAGCATGACGGTGCCGCCTCCATACTGGCCTTTAGGGATGATGCCTTCGAAGCCGCCATATTCCATGGGGTGATCTTCGACCTGGACAGCGAGCCGCTTGTCGGCGGTGACATAGCTGGGGCCTTTGGTGCAGGCCCAGCTTTTCAGCACACCATTCCAGCCGAGACGGAAGTCATAATGAAGGCGCGTGGCCGCGTGTTTTTGGATAACGAAGGGAAGGCCCGGCCGCTCGGGCTGCGGCTTTGAGGGCTTTTTCTTGCCGGGATGGCTGTCACCGCTCGGTTCGGCGGTGACCTTGAAGTCGCGCATGGAGCGGTAGCGCTCCAATTGCTGGTCGATGGCATCCGCTGGGGAGTGGGTTGCGGATTTTTTCATTGCTGCCATCGTCTACGCGGATTTACGGGCTTTAGCCTTCACTAGTTCGATGCCCTTTGGCTGCTTCGCGGCGGGTGCCGTGGATTTCGCTGCTGCGGCTCTTGCCGGAGCCTTCTTGGGCGGCGTGGCTTCATCGCGCTCCACGCTCTTACGCAGCGCATCCATCAGGTTGATGACCTTGGCCGATTTCTGCGCCGGCTCTTCTTGCGGCACGGGAGCGTGCTGGACTTTGGCCTCGACCAGCGCCTTCAGCGCGACCTCGTATTCGTCCTTGAACTTCTCGGGATCGAACTTGCCCGATTTCCGTTTGATGAGCTCTTCGGCGAGGGCGAGCTGGTCCTCTTCGACCGCAACGGCCTTGATTTCGGCAAAGTATCCGGCGGGATTGCGCAGTTCCTCAGAGTAGCGCATCACGTAGGCCATCATGCCGGGAAGCGATTCGTCGGTCGGCGCGGAGATCGCGACGAGGTGTTCGCGTCCGCTGAAGGCGATTTTGCCCAGGGCGACCTTTTGCGTTTTGCGCAGTGCCTCGCGCACCACGGCGAAGGCCTCAGCCTGCGCGTCGCCATCGGGAACGACAAAGTATGGTTTCTCAAAGTAGGCCGGATCGATTTCGCTTTCACTGACAAACTGCTTCACCTCCATCGTGTGGCGGGAGGGAACGCGCAGGTTCTCGATCTCTTCGGGCTCGATGGTGACGTACTGGCCCTTGCTGTATTCGTAGCCTTTGACGATGTCGGAGTTCTCGACCGCGCCCTCTTCGCCTGCGCTGGTCTTCTGGTACTTGATACGCTCGCCGGTCTTGCGACTCAGCTGGTGAAAGCGAATTTCGCTCTTCGACTCCGTCGCCGTGAAGAGCTTCACGCCAAAAGAAACCAGCGAGATTTGAACGTGGCCAGACCAATAGGGACGCGCTGCCATTACATTCCTCCGATGAATCCGATGGTAGAGAGCCTTCTCTTATCGATGCATTCGCCCAAAAAGACGATTTGATCTGCGCCTATAGCTGAGATGCATACCAAAGCCACAGGGGCAGCGAGGCCGCGCAAGACGGCAACAGCCGGATGCATCCGGCTGAGGACACCAATATAGCTGAAAATTGTTACTCGGTCGATACGAAATAAGCGTTGGTAGTGGTGACGAAGGCACCTTTACGTCGGAATCCAGAAGTCGGTATCGATTAAGAAGGGTCGGCTGGCTCTTCGCTCCTGATGACCTTGAATGCCGGGACAGCCAAAAGGAACATCAGCAGGCCATGAAACAAACAAGCAGGCCATAGCAGGACTCCGGCGGAATCTCCTCTCGCGCCCAGATAGCAGAGGTAGACAGAAACAAGCAGATTATAGACAAATAACCCGATCGTGGCAGAGGCCTTTGCGCCGCTTTTGCCCGGCCACGTCGCAATCCCGAGCGACAGCAAGCCGGCCCCGCCTACCCGGCCCACGGCGATACCGGCGCCCGAAAGCTGGGCGCCGATGAGCAACGCAACAACGAAACTTGGATTGGCAATCAAGGCGACCCCGGTCGCCGCCTCAAGCGCAGCCGAAGTCGTAACCGCGATGTGCCTGATATTCACGGTCACTCTCCGATCCAGCTTCGATCCTGGATTGTGCTATTCACAACGCAAGTCAACCGATTAGTTCTTGGGCCAGGGTTTTTGCGAGAACATCTTGTTGACCGCTTTTTCCACTGACTGCTGGTTTTTGTTGCCGTTATTGCTCAGCGTTCCCTGGCCGATTCCGCGCCACACCAGCGCTTTCTGCGATGCGCTATACAGGCTGACTACCAATGTCCCCTCGACATTTTGCTCGGGAGTGATTCCGCCCATACCTCCGCCGATGCCGCGCATTCCCCAGGCGCTATAGGAGGTCTGCTGCTTCAAGCCGCCGCTTACGGTTACGATCAAGTCCGGGTTAGCGCTCATCTCGACCTTGCTTAGGCCTTTTCCCTGGAGAGCGTTGTTGACGTCGCTCATCGCCGACTGAGCGAGGATGGAGTTGGCGATCTGATTCGGATCGGTAATGTCCACGGCGTAGGTGTGAAACTGGGTGAAATTCTGCCCCTGGTCATAGTTCACTGAAACCTGCTGTCCAACGGCAATCATGGACGCGCCGGATACAAACGCGGCCACCAGCAATGCGCTCAACATAAATTTCATCTTCATGATCGTCACCTTTCGTCGAGGAGCGCCGTCAACCTTGGCTGGCAGGCGCTGAGTTTTGGTTTAACAACCGTTTCGTTTGCCTAGTCTGCAACTCTGGCCAGGAACTCTGAGGCTTTCCGCTGTTCGTCTTCGCTCATTTGCGACGGTCCGAGCTTGTAGTTCAGCTTGTCGATCGTTCCCGTGAATTTGAACGGAATCTCGTAGGAAAAGTCCACAGGTGTTCGGGTGTCGATCCCAACGTCGAAACTTTCGTCCATGGTCACGATAACCGGAATCGTGTGCGGGATCGTCTTGCGATCCACCTCTTTGCCATCCACTGAGAGAACTCCTGTGCCACCCTTGGCGGGGCCGGGACCATCATATTTGAAGTCGAAGACGATAGTGTGTTTTCCAGCGCTCAACGCTGGGCCGCGCCACCGAAAGCGCTCCAGATCGAGGAAGTTGTAGACAAAGACGGGCCTGCCTCTGCCGATTCCGAAGATATCGGTAGCAAATACCGCGGCTAGCCCGATTGCGGCGATGAACAAAAAGACGAAACCGAAGCGAGACATCCATTTCCCGTTATTCCCCCACCAAATGAAGAGCAATCCGAGGATCAGCAGCCCAAGACCGATTCTCTTGAACAGCGAGCTCTTGAGCCACCAGTTGAAGCTATGAGTCAGCAAGAGGCCATAGCCGCCGAATCTGCCGCCCATGGTTGCGATCATCCCCTCCGCGCCGCCGTCCGGGATCGTGACATCCGCGGTGATGGTGTAGTCCTTGTCCAGAATGTTGGGAGCATTGGCGGTGGGAATGCCAGAATTCTCGCCGTTATAGTTAAACTCCGTCTGTCCCGCGGTTGCGCTCGGCCGCTCCGTCACCAGGCGCGCGAGCAAGACATTGTCCATCGGGAATACCTGGTATTTCGCCGCCTCGCTCATGAATAGGGCCTGCAACTCCTTCAACTTGTCGGGATTGCTGGCTGCAAGGTCGTTGTACTCCGAATAATCATGGTCGATGTTGTAGAGTTCCCATTTGTACCCCGTGAGGATGTCCGGCAACTTGCCCGTTCCCATGGACCACGGCGTAAGCGCCGGCGTGGTCGCGGCGATCCAGCCGTCGTGGTAGATGGCACGATTGCCCACCATTTCGAAATACTGCGTGTCGCGTTTCGAGGGCGCGTTGGCGTTTGCTGCGTCAAACGTATAAGCCATGCTTATGCCTTCAATTGGCTTTTGCTTAATGCCGTTAACCATGTCGGGCGCTTGAATGCCGGTGGCTTCTAGGATGGTCGGAACGATGTCGATCACGTGATGGAACTGGGTGCGAATGCCGCCAACGTCCTTGATGTGGCCGGGCCATGAGATGGCCATCCCTTGCCGGGTACCGCCGAAGTGCGACGCAACCTGCTTGGTCCACTTGAAAGGAGTATCAAAGGCCCATGCCCAGCCCACTGACATATGGGGATAGGTCTTGTCCGAGCCCCACTCGTTATAGTGCAACAGCTGCAGGGGCATGGGGACATCCAGAATGCCGTTGTACGCGGTCATCTGATTGTAGGTGCCCCCGAGAGTGCCTTCGGGGCTGGTGCCGTTATCGCCGTCGATATAAATGATCAGCGTGTTATCGAGCTTGCCCTCATCCTGCACCTCTTGAATTACGCGGCCAATCTCGTAGTCGGTGTAGGCGGTGTAGGCGGCAAATACCTCTGCCTCGTGTGCGTAGAGTTTCTTTTGTACCTCGCTCAGCGAGTCCCACTTCGGAATACTGTCGGGCCAGGGAGTAAGCTGAGCATCTGCTGGAATAACCCCGAGCCGCTTCTGATTGGCAAATATATCGTCACGCAGCTTTTCATAGCCCATGTCGAACTTGCCCTTGAACTTGTCGATCCACTCCTGGGTCGGCTGATGCGGGGAGTGGCTTCCGCCGGGCACGTAATAAAGGAAAAAAAGCTTTTCGGGCGCTGCTGCCTTCAGGTCTCTCATGTACCGTATGGCGTTATTCGCGAGGTCCGTGGTGAGGTTATAACCTGGCTTATCGAGCCAAGGGAAGACGGCAGTGTGATCCTTGAAAAGATATGGAGTCCACTGGTCGGTCTCGCCGCCCAGGAAGCCATAGAAATAATCGAAGCCCATGCCGGAAGGCCACTGATCGAACGGGCCCGCCTTGCTGATCTGGTAGAGGGGGGTGTTGTGATCTTTGCCAAACCACGAAGTAGCGTAGCCGTTTTCCTTCAGTATCTCTCCGATCGTAGCGTTTTCCGGGCCAATTACCGAGTCATACCCCGGATATCCAGTCGATAGTTCGCCCACAACCCCGAAGCCCACCGAGTGATGGTTGCGTCCCGTGATCAGCGCTGCCCGCGTGGGCGAACAAAGCGAAGTTGAGTGGAACCGTATATAGCGCAAGCCCGTGTTGGCGATGCGATCGAGAGCCGGAGTTGGGATAACGCCGCCGAAGGTGCCCGGCACGCCGTAGCCCTGGTCGTCGGTCATAATGAGCAGCACATTGGGCGCGCCTTTAGGTGGCACCACACGCGGCTGCCACCACGGCTTCGATTCCGTGGCGCTTTCCTTTATGACACCACCGAACTTCGGTGGAGGCGCCGGCAATTGCTTGCCATCTATCGTAGTTGTAGCGCTGGGTGAACCCAACTCGCCCGTAACCTGTTGAGCGCCAGACCTTGCAACAGCCAAGAACGCAATGATGAAGAATGCGGAGGCCGTCGCTAAAGCGCGTGGCCTTTCAGGCTGAGACCGCAACACTCGAACGCCTGTTTTCACAGTCATTTGTTCTTTCTCAAATCAAGTGAATTTACAGATAGAGCTACCAAGACGCAGCAGTCTGCTGGCAAAGTTAGACCGAATCGGATCGCCCAACAACTGGTAAAACTGCCAATATCTTGTTCAGGCTCCCACGAAATCCAGGAATCAGCGGGTGAGACAATTTGTGACGGAGCCAATCCAGTGAAACTCTACCGCACCAACGATGTACCCTATGTAGAACTACAGGGGAGGTTTTATCGCGTCCCGGAAACCTCCTGGGATGCGCTAGTCACGCACGAAGGCCTGCACGCCTATCTCTCCGCCGTCGCAGAAAAGAACGACCCCGCCAAGAACTTTTCTTCGCTTCAGCTCCTCGCTCCGATCGCGAACCAGGAGGTCTGGGCCTCGGGCGTCACCTATTACCGCAGCCGCAGCGCGCGGATGGAAGAGTCGAAGGATGCTGGAGGCGGCGACTTTTACGATCGCGTCTATTCTGCCGAGCGTCCCGAGCTGTTCTTCAAAGCGACGGCGAGCCGCGTAGCGGGCCCTGGCAGTTTTGTGCGAATTCGCAGCGATGCTTCGTGGTCGGTGCCCGAACCGGAACTGACGCTGTTGCTGAACCATCGCGGCCAGATCATCGGTTACACGGTCGGCAATGATATGAGCTCGCGCGACATCGAGGGGGAAAATCCGTTGTATCTTCCCCAGGCCAAGGTCTATGACCGCAGCTGCGCGCTGGGGCCATGCGTGCTCGTCAGCTCTGAGCCGCTGCCGTCATCCACAGCCATCGAATTGGAGATTTTGCGCGGCGGCAATGCGGAATTCACCGGAGCGACCACGCTGGCCGAATTGAAACGCAAACCCACGACCCTGGCGGAGTATCTCTTCCGCGACAGCAGCTTTCCGAACGGGGCATTTCTGATGACTGGAACGGGGGTCGTTCCCCCGGATTCCTTCACGCTCGAGCCCGGAGATCAGATCCGCATCACCATCGAGCCAATCGGAACGCTCGTGAATGAAGTCGCGCCAAGGGGCTGAGCATTCAGCCGATCGAGTCTTTGCTCAAGACGCCATTCACCATCCGGGTAACACCGAGAGGGTTCCCATTCTGCAATTCTGCAGGCAGCGCGGAATCGGGGAAGTCCTGATAGCAGAAGGGCCGGGCAAAACGAAAGATAGCTTGAGTGCCAACCGAAGTCGAGCGTCCATCGGAAGTCGCTGGATAAGGACCGCCATGCACCATCGCATGGCAGACCTCGACGCCGGTCGGAAAGCCGTTAAAGAGCAGTCTCCCGACCTTCGACTCGAGCACGGCGATGAGGTCGCGATGCGCAATCAGATCCTCTTCGGTGCCATGGATAGTCGCGGTGAGGTGTCCCTCTAACGCTTCCGCGGCTGCGAGCATCTCGTCTCGCCCGTTATAGGCCACCAGTAGCGTCGTCGGCCCGAAGATCTCCTCACCGAGACTTGGGTCGCTCAACAATGAACGCACTTCCGCCGCGAAAAGCGTGACCGGTTGCCGCGTCGCCAGGTCGCATTCCGCGGCGGATTTCGCCGCCAGGCTAACGCCGATCTCTTCGCTGCGCCCGTGCACAGCTGCGGCATATTTTTTCCCGATGTTCCCGGCCAGCATGGTTTGAGGCGCCATTGCCGTGACCCCGGCCTTTAGTGACTCTGTAAACGAATCGCTTTCGGCGCTTTGAGGAATGAAGATCAAACCCGGCTTGGTGCAGAACTGGCCCGAGCCCAGAGTGAAGGAGTTCTGCAGCCCGGTCGCGATTGCCGCGGAGCGTGTGTGCATCGCGCCGGACAGAATGAACAGTGGATTGACGCTGCCCATCTCTGCGTAACACGGAATCGGAACCGGTCGCGACGCGGCCAGTTTCATTAGCGCCTTACCCGCAGTTGGCGAGCCGGTGAATCCAACCGCTTTGATTAGCGGATGCACGACCAACTGAGTGCCAACCTCGATCTGTGCATCGAAGAGCAGCGAGAAAACTCCCTCGGGCAGTCCGCATGCTTGAACGCTCTCGCGAATGACCTGGCCAACCAACTTGCTCGTTCCCGGATGCGCCGGGTGGGCCTTCACAATGACCGGATTCCCGGCAGCGAGAGCCGAAGCCGTATCTCCTCCCGCGACGGAGAACGCCAGAGGAAAATTGCTCGCGCCAAATACCACGACGGGGCCGAGCGGTTTGAGCATGGATCGAATGTCTGCGCGCGGAAGCGGCTTGCGCTCGGGCTCAGCAGGGTCGATCCGCGCGCCGACCCACGATCCCTCTTCCACCACGCTGGCAAAGAGCCGAAGCTGACCCGTGGTGCGTGCCAGCTCGCCGCGCAGACGGGCCTCGGGCAATCCAGTTTCGAGACCCGCGCGGGTGACGATCTCCGTTCCTCGCTCCTCAATCCCCGAGGCGATCGAACGCAGAAACTTGCCTTTGTCCGCTCCGGAGAGACTCCCGTAGACAGAGAAAGCGTTTGCCGCCAATGTTGCGGCTTCATGGACATCCTCGCCGCTGGCGGTAGCAAAGGCCGGTTCGAGCACCTCGCCGGTCGCTGGGTTGGAGGCACGAAAAGCAACTCCGCCAGCGGCACCAAGTTTCGATCCTATGAGCGAACAACCGTTAAGCGGCAAATTCAGTCTCCCCGGTAAGTGTGCGGTTCGTGCGAGAGAGCCGAATTCTCAGATTCGTAACTCTTCGCCTTTATGAAGTCGCGCAAGCGGCATCATCGAGAGGGAACTTTATAAGCATCTCACGATGAATTTGCTCGCGCCGCTACCATGAAGAGTCGGTTCACGGGAGAGGAATAGCGGTCACGCCAGCCAGGAGACGGCGAGGTTTTCCTTAGCCCATTCCAGGCAACGCCGGTTGGACTGCTCTTCGATAGCAAGGAGCTCTTCATTGCTCAACCCGGCGGTTTGCGGCATCTGCTTCGAAGTGTGCTCGTCGACAATTTGAAGTATTGCTGGTTGAGCGGCAGCCCGACGATCGGGAAATGTGGCCCAATACTCATCCGTGCGCACGGGAACCTTCAGCGTATGGTCGGTGATCATCTCCAGCAACAGATGCACCTTAGGATTTGCCCGCCGGCACAGCTCGACCATGCCCTTTACATCGAGAAACCCTTCGCCACAGACAACCTCGGCCAGCAAAAAGCCCTGGTTGTAAGGTTGCACCGCCATGTCTTTCAAGTGCGTACTCTTCACGTACGGCGCCAGCTTGGCGACCACGCTCATGGGCTCTTCTGAGAGCGACAGATTGTTGCCAAAGTCGATCAAGGCCCCGTAGTACTCACTCGAAATCTGCTTCAGAAGCGCCACAAATTCGTCGGCCGTGCGGTCCTTGTGATTTTCCATCGCCAGAACGACCTTCTGTTTCTCGGCGAGCGGTACGATCTTTTCGACGACTGCGGTGGTGCGCTTCTTCCAATCCAGATAGGCGTCCATCGTCTTGAAATTCTCATAACGCCGGCCGCTCAGGCTCACGACGCGCAGGCAGCTCGCGCCGACGGCGTTCGCTTCGCGCAGCGAATTTTCAAAGCCGGACATATCGTCATCCGCATGCTCAGGCAATCGACTCTCGTACTCGACGAACATGCCAAGCTCCTCCGCGCGCTTGCGAAACTTACCGAGATCGCCTTTGACCGAGGTCTGCACTCCGGCAGCGCCGATGCCGTGGCAATACTCCAGGAAAGCGATGGAATCATTGCGCAGCGGTCCCGCCGGATGGTTATATCCGCCGAGCCGGATTGCAAGGCTAGTCGATGCGAGACCCATTGCCCCGCTCGTCCACGGATCTGCATGGAGATCGGCCTTTGGATCGGCTTTCGCCGGATCGGTCTCTTGTGCTCTGGCCATGAAGCGTCCCTCACTCACCGCGGAGGCAAGCCCGACCGCCGCGCCCGCCGTTAGGAAATTCCGTCTGCTGATCAATTTTCACTCCCGTGCCCATTACCTGGCTGTCCAGCCGCCGTCGATGAGGATATCGGTGCCGGTGATGAAACCCGCATACTCCGAGCATAGATAGCAGGCCAGAGCGCCAATATCTTCGACCTTGCCCCACTGCCCCACCGGCAGGCTCGCCAGGAATTGGGCATTCGCCTCTGGATTGTTCATGACTGCTGAGTTCATCTCAGTCGCAAACGGGCCGGGACTGATGCCATTCACTGTGATCCCATCGCCTGCCAGCTCCAGCGCCAACGACCGCGTCAGGCCAAGCAGCGCCGCTTTGGCAGAGGAGTAGGCGGTTCGGCCAGGCAGCGATACGTGGCTCATGATCGACGTCATGTTCAAAATGCGGCCATAGCCGGTACCTTTCATTCCTGGGACGAAGGCGCGGCACATAAGGAATGTTGAGGTGAGGCTGGTATGGATCACGCTGCTAAATTCCTCGAGCGAATAATCGACCAGAGGCTTACGAATATTTATCCCGGCATTGTTGATGAGAATCTGTGGATGGCCGAATCGCTCGACAACGGCTTGCGCCACGGTGGCAACATCGTCCTCCCGCGTGACGTCGCCGACGAAGATCGCTGCTGTGCCGCCGTTGCCCGCAATCGCGGCGCGAACGGCCTCAAGACGCTGCACATCGCGCGCCACCAGGGCGATCTGTGCGCCCGCCTCCGCTAGCGACTTGGCCATCGCTTCGCCAAGGCCTCGGCTTCCGCCCGTGATCACCGCCGTCTTGCCCGAGAGATCGATTTTCATGTGCACCTATAGCTGCTCGCGAGATTCACGAATCGCGACGCAACCGTAATAGTAAACCGGATTGCGGCATTGATTGTTCTGCCCGTTTGTTTCGCACTCCCATCTATGACCTGCGACCGACTTGACATAGACTCAGCGGGCGCATTGAATGACCAACATTCAGGTATTCGCTCGGTTCTGTGCATATTGGCCATCCCATCTGGAGCAAAAGCTTGTCGCGGACGACAGCAGCCGCCCCGCGCTTGGCGGCCGTCGGATTCGCCATCCTCGCTTGCTCTCTTGCCACACGCGCACAAGAACAGCCAGCAACTCCACCGGCAGCGGCGACCCAGGCACAGGAGAGCGCAAATGCGAAGCGAATGCGAGTCTTCCTGGGGCTTGGGCGCGAGCCGGATGCCAAGCTTGCTGCCGAGGGCGCCAAACTCTTCGGCCCCACCTGCGGCTTTTGTCATGGAGCCAATGCCCGCGGAGGCGTCGGTCCTGACCTGCTGCGTTCTTCCGTGCTTCTCGATGACAATCAAGGCGAGGTGGTCGGCCCGGTCATTCGCAAAGGATTTCCCGACAAGGGTATGCCGGCATTTCCCGCTCTGACTAACGAGCAGGTCCGACAGATAGCGGAGTTCCTGCATGAACAGGTCTACCTCGCCGCGAACCGAGGCACCTATCAGATCCAAAACATTGTGACCGGAAATCCCAAGGCGGGCGAGGCTTACTTCAATGGCGAAGGAAAGTGCAACACCTGCCACTCTTCGTCAGGAGACCTCGCTCATATCGGATCCAAATTAAAACCTCTCGATGTGCAGAATGCTCTTCTCTACCCCGCGTCCGTCGGGACGCACCCACCTCCGCATGTCACCGTGACCTTGAAAGACGGCACAACGGTCGTCGGAACCCTCCAATATCTCGATGACTTCAACGTCTCTCTTGATGACTCATCGGGAAAATCTCACTCCATCGAACTGCAAAAAGGCGTCAAGGTCAGTGTCGAAGACAAGCTCGCCTTTCATCGGAAAATGCTCGGGAAATATACCGACACACAGGTTCACGATCTGACTGCCTACCTGGTGACGCTGAAATGAGCATTCGGCGTTCGCTATCATCCGCAGCGATTTTCTGCGCTCTCCTTTCAAGCGCATCATGGGCGCAGTTATTGAGTCCGCAAAAACTGGTCGAGGCGCAGCCGACCGACGCGTGGCCTACCTATAACGGAGACTACTCCGGCAAAAGATTCAGCCCACTTACGCAGATTCAAGCTTCAAACATTCATTCCCTGGCGATTGCCTGGACGTACCGCATCACAGTTGCCGGCCCGATGCGTGGCGTCGGCTCGCCAGACATCAAATCTACGCCGCTCATGGTCAATGGCGTCCTTTACTTCACCATTCCCGACCACGTCTACGCCGTCGACGCACGCACCGGCCGGGAACTTTGGCACTACGACTGGGTCGACCAGGGCGGACATTTGGTGGGAAATCGCGGCGTCGGCATGTACGGCGACTGGCTCTACTTCATGGCTCCGGATGGCTGGTTCATCTCGCTCGAGGCGAAGACCGGCAAAGAGCGCTGGCGAAAGAAGATGGCCGACGAAAAGATGCAGTACTTCACCACCCTCGCGCCCCTGGTGATCGGCCACCACGTCATCATCGGCGTCGGCGGCGATGCCATCGATGTTCCCGGATATCTCGAAGCCCGCGATCCCGAGACAGGCGACCTGCAGTGGCGCTGGAACAGTGAACCCCAGAAAGGAGAGCCCGGCTCCGAGACCTGGCCCAACGCAGCGGCCATGGCCCACGGCGGCGGCATGACCTGGCTGACCGGCACCTACGACAAAGATCTGAACCTGCTCTACTGGGGAACCGGCAATCCGAATCCCGTCATGGCCGGCCAGGGCCGCAAGGGCGACGATCTCTGGACTTGCTCGATCGTTGCGCTCAATCCCGACACCGGCAAACTCGTCTGGTATTTTCAGGGGTCTCCCCACGATACCCACGATTGGGACAACACCGAAACTCCCGTCCTCTTCGACGCGGAGATCGATGGCAAGCCGCGCAAACTGCTGGCACAGGCCGCGCGGAATGGCTACTTCTTCGTGCTCGATCGGACCAGCGGAAAGAGTGTGCTCTCCAAGCCATTCGTTCCTCTGAACTGGTCGAAAGGGATCGACGCCAAGGGCCAGCCAATCCCCGACGAGGGGAAAGAACCCACGATCGATGGATCGTTAATCAGCATGAACGGTGGCGGCGCAACCAACTGGATGCCCCCCAGCTTCAGCCCGCAGACTGGCCTCTTTTACGTGAACGCGACGCGTGGCTTCAGCGTGACTTACCTGACCGACCCCAGCGCTCGCCCAGAGGGATATGGCGGCTCGTGGAGCGAGCTCTGGTCGCAAAAATCTCTGGAAGCGCTCGACTACAAAACCGGAGAGGTGAAATGGAGTCATCCCTATACAAGCTTCGGCGGCGCAGGGCGAGGACTCGGAGGCCCGGGCATCTTGACCACTGCCGGAAACCTACTCTTCACCGGCGACTATAGCGGCAATCTGATCGCCTTTGATGCCGCCGACGGAGACATCCTGTGGCACTTTCCCATGCCGCACTCGCTCAGCAACGGCCCGGAGACCTACCTTCTTGACGGAAGGCAATACGTGGTCGTCGGAGCGGGCGATACGCTGTATGTGTTCGCGCTTACGCAGTGATTCTTACCAGGGGAACGAGGCCTTACGAATGAAGCCAAGTCGAGCGCGTTACCGCGTAGTCGGGCTGGCCATCGGCCTCGCAGTCCTCTCCTATGTTCAGCGCGTGGCGATATCGCAAGCGGCCGGGCAGATCTCCCACGATCTCCACCTCACCAAAGCACAGATGGGATTCGTCTTCGGCGCGTTCGGGCTCTCCTATGCGCTCTTCGAAATTCCCATCGGCCTGCTCGGCGATCGCATTGGCGTTCGTCGCGTTCTGCTGCAGATCGTTGCCGCGTGGTCTTTCTTCACCGCGCTCACTGGCGCGGCATGGAGCGCCGTCTCGGTGTGCGTCATTCGGTTTCTCTTTGGAGCCGGCGAGGCCGGCTGCTTCCCGAACCTCACTCGCATGCTCAGCGTTTGGCTGCCTGCGCGCGAACGCGTCACCGCCCAGGCCTTTATGTGGGCCTGCACGCGCTGGGGAGGAGCGGCCACTCCGCCGTTGGTGCTGGCTTGTATCGGACTCTTTGGCTGGCGATGGGCCTTTGTCGCCTTCGCGGGTCTTGGCCTGGTCTGGTGCGCAATCTTTTTTCTCTGGTTCAAAGACGACCCCGCGAAGCACCCATCGGTCGATCCCGCCGAATTACAGCTCCTCGAGAGCTCTCGCGCTCTAATGGGCCACGGCGACGCAAAACGCCAGTGGACTTCTCTGTTGCTAACGCCCCAGGTCTTCGCGCTCGTGCTGCAATACTTCTGCTTCTCGTTTGTCTGGTATTTCTACATCACCTGGCTGCCAACGTACCTGAGAGAAGCGCGCGGCCAAACGCCGGCACACGCGGCAGCCCTGTCGGTGATCCCGTTGCTGTTTGGGGGCTTCGGTTCGCTGCTCACCGGCCTCGCGCCCGCGCGCCTGCCGCATCGCGCCATCGCCTTCGGCGGCTTTCTCGGGACGGCGATCCTGCTCTTTGTCTTCACCCGTATCCACGCGGTTCTGCCCGCAATGATCTGCATGGGCCTGGCCAGTTTTTCGAGCGACCTCACCATGCCGATCTCGTGGAACGCCTGCGTCGAAATCGGCGGCCCTTATACCGCGACTGTAGCGGCGGCGATGAACATGCTCGCAAATCTCGGTGGCTTTATCGCGCCCGTGGTCGGAGGGTTGATCCTGCAAAAGACCGGCTCCTGGACCCCGCTCATTTATCTCATGATCGGAGCCGCAACCATCTCCGCACTTTGCTGGCTCTATCTCGATCCCAGAAACACCACTACTACGCGAGAAGATAATTCAGAGACGCTTCGGACACAACTCGATGCAGAGGGCGCTTCTCTTTGATGGTTTACTTTCTACCACTATTTTGGCGGGCTCGCGTGACCGTCCGATTTCGGGAATGACCTGGCGAGATAAGCCGAGATCTCATCGAACTCTTTGTCGGTCGCGACAGCTCCTCGACCGGCCATCGCCTGAACAAGTGCGTTCCACTCCTGAGGACTCATCCGCTTTGAGGCCGACACATTTGCCGAGTGGCAGCCAGAGCATACCTTCAGCATTACTTCCTTGCCGGGGCCGGGCGGAAAGACTGGTGGATGTGCAGACTGCGCAATATAGCGCTCGCCGTCGGCACTCCCCGGCGGCGTCGCCTCGGCAACGATGGAACCATCGTCCAAGATGCTCGAAACGCTCTTGGCTCCGGAGAGCGAGTACGCGATCACCGCATCGCTGGCGAGTGGCGCGCCGATAAGGCCGCCGCCCGTAGCCACAACCGCCACAAACTGATTGCCGCCCGCATCGGCATACGTAACTGGCGTGGACTCGGCCGATGCCGGGAGCTTCACCGTCCAGACTTCCTTGCCGCTGGCTTCATCGAAGGCGCGAAAGCGAGCATCGTCGGTGGCGCCAATGAAGATGAGGCCAGTCGCCGTAATGATCGCTCCGCCCAGACCGGGGCGGCCCGTGTTCTGTTTCCCTTCGGGAAGGCTGTCCGTGACGCCAAGGGTGGACCTCCAGGCGATCTTTCCGGTGTTGACGTTCACCGCAACCAATTGCCCCCAAGGCGTCGGCGTGCAAGGCAGATGATTGGCAGGATTCCAAAATCGCTGCAGACCAGCTAGTGGACCAGAGTTGATATAGCTTCCGTCGGGCTGGCGAATGATCCGCATCGGCTGCGCGAGATTGTTGACATTGACGATGAAGAGACCCGATCTCGGATCGAAGGCCCCGCCATAGTAATTGACGCCGCCCTGAGTACCGGGCATCGGCACCGTGTAACGGTCAAGCTGCGTCGGGGTGTATTGGACCTCGCCCAGCTGCAGATTGTTATCGTCGACAAACTGCTCGCACCACGCCTTGTGTTCGGGCGTGTCTTTGTAAAGACTCGATCGGCTTAGCGTGACCTGGGAGAGCGGTTCGGGAAGCGAAGGAAATGGCTGAGTCGGAGAAGTCTGCTCGCCGGGCACATTGCTCTTCGGCACCGATCGTTCAATCACATCGTAGATCGGCTTGCCCGTCACTCGATTGAGAATGAACATCAACCCGTTCTTGTTCACCGTCGCAACAGCTGGAATAACTTCCTTGCCGCGTCTTACATCGAAGAGCGTCGGAGGCGACTCGGTGTCGAGGTCCCAGATATCGTGATGAACAACCTGGAAATACCACAGCAACTTCCCGGTGTCCGCACTCACCGCTACCAGCGAGGAGCCGAACAAGTTATTACCGGGGCGATCTACCCCTACGCGGTCATTGTTCGGAGCTCCGAAGGGCATGTAGAGAATTCCGCGCGCCACATCGACGGTCATATAGCCCCAGACGTTCACTCCCGAGCGGTCCTTCCAGCTATCTCCTCCCCACGTCTCGTGTCCCGTCTCTCCGGGGAGCGGGACAGAGTGGAAAGTCCACATGAGCTTGCCGGTCCTCGCGTCCCAGGCCCGGGTATCGCCGGCGGGGCCAACGCCGCCGTCCTTACCGCCCGGTCCTTCGCCAGGACCCGCGCCAGTGATGACCAGGTTTTTGTAAATCGTCGGCGGAGATGGCAGGATATAACTCTTGTCCATGCCCGTCTTCATCACTTCAGGGGTCTTCAGGTCAACTATCCCGTTGACGCCGAATCCCGTGTTGATGCGGCCCGTTGCTGCGCTGATCGAATACATCCTTCCGCGGCGGGTGCCAAAGACGATTGCCGCAGGACTGAATTTATCCCCCGGCCAGTATGCTGCGCCACGCAACGAAGCGTTATCGCCATCCGGAATCTCGAAGACCCACTTCTCCTGGCCGGACGACGAATCCAAGGCAACCACTCGGCTGTAGGGAGTGGTCACATACATGGTTTGCCCGACCACGAGCGGCTGATCTTCAGACTGATGGAAGCTTGACCCGCTGGAAGAATGGTCAGAGCCATCGCGGCCAGCATCTGGATTCGCCGCCGGTTTCATGTGATAAACCCACGCAATCTTCAAGTCTTGAACATTTGCCGGGGTGATCTGACTTAGCGTCGAATACCGCATGCCACCCGCATCATGGCCAACCATCGGCCAGTCCGAAGGGTTAGCCACGGATGTTGATGCTGACGCCGGGCCCGCATAGCTTCGACCGCCGGAAGCCCCGAGGGGCAGGCACAACGAGAGGCTAACCAGTCCCATCGACAGCGCATTGATTCGACCAGTCCGGCGTCCTCGCCCGCCTGGCCGACCTGGGGTCTTCTTCAGAGCTGTTTGTTTCATCGCTGACATTCGAGCTCGGGGTTAAGCGAATGAAATTGTAACGGGCCCGATGCAGATTTGGTTTCAGCCGTCCGCAGACTCGAGGCTCGATCGCTTTCTCTTTTGCTCGATCAGGTTCGATAGCGCATCAAGCAGCGGTTCCTGCTCTTTGCGAATGTACTCGCGAGCTTCGTCGACGCTGAACCACTGGCCGCGATCTATCTCCGAAATCTCGATCCTTTTCCCGGAGCGAGGAGGCCATTCGATCGCGCACGTGTTGCTGATCAGTTTGGCCGGGTCGCAGTCTCCGCGGAAGGCCCATGCCGTGACGATCTTTCCGCTCTTCTGCGTGATCGAGCCAAGTTCATGGAACTTTCCCGCGCTGTCGAAGCCGGTCTCTTCCTTAAACTCCCGGCGCGCGGCCGCCAATGCATCTTCGTCCTTCTTCTTGTATTCGCCTTTCGGAATCGTCCATGCACCCTTGTCTTTCTTGGTCCAAAGCGGGCCTCCGGGATGGACCAGAAAGACTTCGAGGGGCCCGCTAGAATCGCGAAACATCATGAGACCGGCACTGCGTTTCGGCATTGGCTATCGTATTGACGATCAGTGATGGTTCAAGGCCCACACATATGCAGCGAGGGCCGACACCTGGTCGGAGGTGAGCTGAGCGCCACCCATTGGCGGCATCGTCGACCGGTAGTTTTTGGGCAACGGCACTCCATCGGTGATAGTTTTCGCGATTCCTTTCCAGCTGCCATCGCTCCACACCCACTTGCCATTAGTCAGGTCAGGTCCTAGGGGAGTGCCCTTGGCGTTCGCGCCGTGGCAGCCCGTGCAAGCGGCTCCGCCCACTTCGCCGTGATAGATACGGTCGCCCAGGGCAACCGTCTGCTGCGTCGCTCCTTCAGGAACTGGAAGACCGGCATCGGGATGAGTACCCTCGGGCGGCCTCGCTTCCGACCTGACAATCTCGCCGGCCGGCGCCGTCAAGCTGGGGCACGGAGTGAACTTGGGCTCGCCGCTTTCCGCGTCCGGAGACACCCTTATAGATAATCCGGTAGATTCGGCCGCCCACATCGTCGGCGACAAAGAGCGCGCCATCCGGAGCGACGGCCACACCAGAGGGGCGATGCAAGGCCCCGCCCGGAGACTTGACCGGTCCCGCGAAGCCATCCGCAAATATCTCGCATTCGCCCGCGGAGCGATCGCCCGCCATAGGCTGGTAAACGATGTTGTAGCCGCCCTGCGGGTAAGGCGCGCGGTCCCAGGAGCCGTGAAAGGCGATGAAGAGGCCATTCTGGTAGCGGCTGGGAAACTCGGTCTTATCGTAGAAGACCATTCCGTTCGGCCCCCAGTGCGCAGGGAATGCGGCAACCGGAGCAATTTTGTCGGCACAAACGCCAACCTTGTGTCCGCCGTCGCCGCCATACTCCGGCGCCAGCACAAGCTTTTGCTGTGCCGGGTCGTAGTAGCACTCCGGCCACCCGTAGTCGCCGCCCTTCTTCAGGAGCATCACTTCTTCCGAAGGCAAGGTCGCTTCCTCTTCGGGCTTGTACAGGTCAGGCCAGTTGGCATGAAGCTGATCGCGGCCATGCTGGGTGATAAAGATGTCGCCGTTCTTCGAGTCGAACCCGAAGCCCTCCGCGTTGCGGATCCCCGTCGCATACCGCTCGGCGGGGGAGAACACCTGGTCGGTCTTGTCGGCATCGAACCGCCAGACGCCGCCGCGGGTTTCAAGCTCCGTGCACGGATCTGCTCCGGGCGACTTCAGTTGCCGGTTCTTCAACTGGCAGGCGTTGGTTGCCGTTGCTACATCAACATATAAGGCCCCCTTGGGGTCGATGAAGATTGGATGCATCGGATGATCGCCGGTCAGCGGCAGCCCGGAAACGACGGTTGTTGCAGGCCCCTGCGGCACAAGCGAGCCGGCCGGCAAGGCATATTTCACGATGCGATCGTTAAGCTCGGCGTAGATCGATCCGTTGTAGAGGGCAATGCCCGAGCCGCCGGCGCCGGTCTTGATGGTCGCCCCAAATCGTTCTATGACGTCGGCCTTTCCCGCACCGGTTTTGTCCTGGAGGGCAACGAGAAAGCCGCCCTCATGCACAGCTTCGCCAGGAGGAAAGTACCGGCCCGACCAGGTGTTGACGTAAACCACTCCGTCCGGAGCGACCACCAGGTGCCGGGCATGGCCGATATTGTCCGCGAATATGGTCGCGCAAAATCCGGGTGGCAGTTGCAATCCGCTATCGTCGCTGGGACAGGCCGCGTTGTCAGCGGCTGCAACTGGAGGCGGATGAGCAACACCCGCAGACAAGGCAACGGCCATTACGCCGAGGGGAAAACAACTCTTGCACAGGGTATGCAATCGCATGAGAACTCTCCTCTGATCCGTCGAGCGAACGTGGTCCTCTCAATTCAAGAGGCTGACGATACCATACTGCAACCTGTGGGATGCAAACCAGGGAACCGAGCGCGAACAGTGGCAGGAAAGGATGCACATGAACGTAACTCTAGGAGCGGAGACTTACCGTAATCCTGCGCGCATCGCCGCCCGTAGATTGGACGACGATCTCTCCGTCGCTGCGTTTGACGACGCTGGGAAACTTCTCGCCCCATTCCACCAGGACGATGCTGTTCGGTCCGGCGAGTTCTTCGATTCCGAGCGACTCGAGCTGGCGCTCGCCCTCGATGCGGTAGAGGTCGAGATGGTAGAGCATGACTGGCGTTGTCTTGCCGTGCCCGCGGTATTCGCCCTCGTATTCATGAATCAGCGTAAACGTAGGGCTGGTAACTTCCTCGGCCTCGGCAGCGTGCAGGCCCTCCGCGATGCCTTTGACCAGCGTAGTCTTACCTGCCCCGAGATCTCCGCGAAGAATCAGAAACTTCGGTGGCGCGAGCAGTTTGGCGATCTCGCGGCCAACCGCGATCGTCTCGTCGCCGCCGCGCGTCTCGAATACCTGCCCTTTTCCGGCTGTCTCTTCACTCACGGCTTCGATCCCTGGCATCGAGAAAACCCCTGTATCCAAAGATACCCGCCTTTGTCCTTAAAGCGGTAACGGAATGCGTTACAAAGATGTGAAATGGTGTCGGTAGCGAGCAGAGTGTGTTCGTCCTGCTCGATCACCGCGAGGTCGGCGGCGAGACCGTGGAGATAGACGGCAGCCTCGACGGCGCGGGCAACGCTATCCGGAGTCAGATCGCGTGCATATTGGGCAAGCATCGCGGCGACAATACCGGTGAGAATATCTCCGCTGCCGCCCTTGGCCATGCCGGGATTTCCCGTGGTGTTGACGGCGATTGCGCCGTCAGGGTGCGCGATGAGCGTCCGCCAGCCTTTGAGCACGACAGTGACATTGTGTGTGGTGGCAAACCTGCGGGCCACGCCCTCGCGGTCGGCCTGAACATCCTTGACGCTTCCTCCGATGAGCCGCGCCATCTCCCCGGGATGTGGCGTGATGACCAGCGGCCGGTTGTGGCCGTCGATCTTGCTTGGGTCCTTGGCCAGCATGTTGAGCGCGTCGGCGTCGAGGACAAGCGGCTGCCTGGTCTGGCTGACGAGTTCGAGGATGAATTCCTCGGTTTCAGGGTGTTGGCCGAGGCCGGGGCCGACGGCGAGGACAGTCATTCGTTCCAGCAGGGCTTTCAGCCGCTCCGGCGCGAGATTGGCACTGGAGATTTCGCCATCTTCGCCTTCGAGCATGGGGACGGTCATCAACTCGAGCGCGGCCTGCGCGACGGTGGCCAGAATCGATGCGGGAACGGCAGCGGTAACAAGTCCGGCGCCGGAACGCAGCGCGGCGACCGAGGCCATGGCGGCCGCTCCGCCAGTGCCTCGCGCACCGGCGACGACGAGCACGTGGCCGTACATTCCCTTGTTGCTGTCGGGAACACGAGGAGTGTGGGTGATTGCCGCGGATTCGCCCGCCCAGGTGAGTCCGGTTGCCGATTGAATGGCTTCATCGGGCGAGCCGATGGGCGCAACGACGATCCTGCCTCGGGTCACGTTGCCCCCTGTCATGTTTCCAAAGACATGTGCGAGCTTTGGAGCAGTAAAGGTGACGACAGCGTCGGCGCGGAATGCGCCTGGCGCATCCGGCTCACGCGAGTCGGCGTCCCAGCCTGAGGGCAGGTCGACAGCGACTACGGGGGCCTCCAGGCGGTTGATGCGTTCGGCGAGCGCGGAGGCGACTCCGCGCAGCGGTGGGCGAAATCCAGTGCCGACGATCGCGTCGAGAAAGAGGTCGGTCTCCTGGAATAAGTCGAGGATTGGCACGTCGTCGAGGGTGTCTTCCTCGGTGAGCAGAAAAGGGGCCGACCCAAGCTGAGCAAACATCGCTTCGGCATCTCCTTTGAGATCAGCGGGATTACCGAGGAGGACAACGGTGACGGCACGACCGGCCTCGGCGAGGTGACGGGCCGCGACGAATCCATCGCCGCCGTTGTTGCCTTTGCCGCAGAGGACGGTGATGTGCTTAACGCCGGGATATTCGCGGAGGACGAAGCGGGCGACCGCCGCGCCGGCGCTCTCCATCAGGGTCGTGGAGGGAGTGCCGAACTGCTCGGTGGTGAGCCGGTCGGTTTCCCGCATCTCGCTTGCGGTGAGTATTTTCATTCCGATTTGGATGCTACCGCAATCGGCGCGAGGACTTCAGGAAGCAACTGCAGCTTGCGCGGAATGCCGAGCCGGATCGCGCAACTTCAAGTCGTGAGGGCTTGGATACCTCAGCAGCGGGGAGAAGTTTACTTTCCAGAAGTCGATCTCAAAGAGGTCTCCCTCCTGATCAAGGTTCACGGTAATGTCTACCGGAGTGCCATCCTCATCGATATAGTTTGCTGCGACAATCTCTCGCGCGAAGCGGCGCATCGCAGAAGCCGTGTGCACGACTCGAATTGACCCCATGCCGCCGTCTGACATTTGCCGGACGACCAGTTGCGCAAGCCGCATGTCGATTTCCTGAGCCGGCCAAACACGGGACAGCAACGCTCGAAGCAGCTCTCGCTCCTCGGTTCTGAGCGGCCGAAGCGGGTGATCAACCGGCGATTGTGATCCCTCCGACATTGATGCTCCCATCCGCGAATCTGAAGGCGTGGTAGTGAAGAACCATGCCACTGAATTCCAGCTTACCCTTGTTCAAACCTTCGAGCAATGAAACGGATTGCAGATCGAGCTCGATAGCCTGCTGAACCGCGATGCGATCCAAACCTGCGTCGACTATGTATCGAAAAGTGTGTGAGCGCTGATTCTCGTTGTTGCCGAATCTAACTCGCACGCACTACTGCGAAACGCCGAGCGTCGTTCCGGTAGAAGTCGCTGCTGCGGCTGGCGGCTCGGTCTTCTGCACGAAGTAGCTATGGTCCCAAAGGTTGCGGTAGAAGAGCCCGGTAAGCTCGGCAGCGCGGGGACCGAAGGTAGGCCGTCCTCCCTCGAGGAAAAAGACGGTTACGATGCGCCCATATTGCGTGTCAGCATAGGAGGCGAACCAGCCGAAGCGGGTGCCGTCGTTAGAGCAGGTGCCGGTCTTGCCCATGACGGGAAATTCATTGAAGTTCGCGCGGAGGCTGCGGGCGGTGCCGTAGATGGTGGCTGCATGCATGCCATCCTGGATCTCGGGGATGATGGGGGCGATGTCGAGGGTACGCTTCACCTTGGGCTGGAAGTCGAGGACTTCCTGCGGAGTGGTCGGGTGCTGAAGGTAGTAGAGGGTGCCACCGTTGGCGATCGAGGAGACCAGCGCGCCGAGCTGCAGCGGGGTCATGGAGACGCTTTCACCGAAGCTGCACATGCGCCCCACTCCCCCGGCTGACTCAGGGAGTTCCTGATCGGGATAGACTCCGAGGGTTTCGCCGGGGATGTTGTAACCGGCGAGCTCGCCAAGACCAAATTGGTTGGAGTAATGGCGGACGCGCTCAAAGCCAAGTCTGCGGCCGAGGGTCTCGAAGTAAAGATTATTGGAGTGGGCCAACGCCTCGGTCAGGGTCATGTGATATCCGCCGCCGAGATTGACCGGGGTGTCCTTGGTGATGATGCCCTCTTCGAGCGCCGCGAGGGCGACGGAAACCTTAATCGTCGAGCAGGGCTCGGCGCCCCCGCTCAGCGCCAACCTCTGATTGACCATGGCTAGAATGCGGCCATTGTTGGGGTCGATCGCGACGACGGTGCCGTTCATGTCGCCAAGCGCCGCGATTGCCGCCGCGCGGACGACCGGGTCTTCTCCAGTGGTTACGTCTCCGGCCGTCAGATCTCCGTCGGCGAAGGAACTTGCGGTAAAACGTTCATAAGAATGGCGATGATAGGTCAGGCTTGCGCGGTGCACGGTTGCGCTTTTGTGATGGGCTGAGTGAGTCGCGGCGACAGCAGAACTTGCAGTCGCATGGGTCACGGCATGCGTCGGATGGTGGTGGACATGCTTCACCGTGGTGGTCGCACCAAGCGGCAGCGCGGCCAGCCCGGAGAACAATGCGAGCCGCGAAAGAGCTGAATTGGAAAATGACATAAGTAAATCTTTCTTAAGAGATTAAGGATGCGATCATCCCTGAATCCAGTTCCGGAGCGCCTTGATTCGTAATTTGCTCCAGCTTAATGATTATCGGCAAATCCGCAAAGAGATTTCTTGCTCCCGACCCGTTCCTCAAAGGAGCTCGCCAAGCCATAGTCGCGGCAACTCTGTGATGAACGGTCGCCGATCTTTCTTAGACTTCAGCTCAAGACCTAAAGCTACCCTGCCCGCGCCAAAAATCAAAGGTTGCCGTGGTGCCACGCCGCCTGTTTCGCGCCAAGGAAGTCCCGTTCCGCGATGACCACTACAGGGTGTGGGGCCTCCTCAATTGTAACAACCGGTGGCTTCTTACAAGCTTCCGCGACGAATAAAAGCAGGCACATCGAGGTCCTCGGTGTTACTTTGGTCCTCCTCTAAGTCGATCGTTCCCGAAAAGATACGCTGGTCACGGCTGGCGACCGCCATAACGGGCTGCTCCTCGACGCGCGCATATCCGAGTATCTCGGGTTCATCGATCTCCAACCGCTCCACCTCGGGACCATAAATGGCCTCCGCATCTGCGGCCGGCCGAGGAGCTTCGTCAACTTTTGGGGATGCCGCTGCATAGACCACCGTTGGTGAGACTCGTGGCTCCTCCGATTTGGTGGCCACTGGGACGGATTCTTCCCTGGCTTCGCTGGCGAAGCGGGGCACAACACCGGCCGCCTCGGCGCGAACAAAGGCGACCGGGGGCACGCGAACGTTGAGCACCGTGTTGAGCAGCCGCTCGCGACGCTCCGGCTGGTCGGTCGGTTCGCCGCGGAATCCCGTCGCGATGACGGTGATCTTGACGTCGTCTCCCATATTTTCATCCAACACCGCGCCGAAGATAATGTTGGCGTCTTCGTGAGCGGCGTTTTGGATGAGAGTGGAAGCCTCGTTGACCTCGCTAAGCTTGAGGTTGCTCGAGCCCGAGATGTTGATCAGGATGCCACGCGCGCCGTCGATAGCGCCGTCCTCGAGCAGCGGCGAGGCCATGGCTGCCATGGCGGCATCGATGGCGCGATTATTGCCGCCACGGATACCCGTCCCCATTACCGCATAGCCCATACCGGCCATGGTGGTCTTCACATCTGCGAAGTCGCGGTTGATGATGCCGGGAATGGTGATGATGTCGGAAATCCCCTGAACGCCCTGGCGCAGCACGTCGTCGGCGATACGGAAAGACTCGAAGAAGCCCGCGTCTTTAGCAACAGCGAGCAGCTTTTCGTTGGGGATGACGATCATCGTGTCGACGCTCTCGAGCAGCTCGGCCATGCCCTTTTCGGCCTGCTTCATGCGGCGCTTGCCTTCAAAGGCGAATGGACGCGTGACGACGGCGACGGTAAGCGCTCCCATCTCGCTGGCGAGCGAAGCAATGACCGGCGCAGCGCCGGTACCGGTGCCGCCGCCGAGTCCGGCGGTGACAAAGACCATGTCCGCGCCCTCGAGCGCTTCGATAATCTTGTCGGAATCTTCAAGCGCAGCGCGCCGGCCGACATCAGGGTTGGCTCCGGCACCGAGGCCGCTGGTCAGCTTCACCCCGAGTTGGAGCTTGACCGGAGCCTGGCAAGCCTGGAGCGCTTGCACGTCCGTGTTGGCGGCGATGAATTCGACGCCCTCAACCCGCGCCTGAATCATCCGGTTGACCGCGTTGCCGCCGCCGCCACCAACTCCGATCACCTTGATCTTCGCGTTGCGGGGCATTTCGTCTTGATATTGAATGCGAATCTCTTCCGAATGACTCATTGGTGCGACTCCTTTAATTCAATCTCGCCTGCTAGATCTCAAATCCCTGTCGTGCATCGACTTCTAAACTGTTCCCGCAAACATCGCTTTGAGTTTGGCCCTCAGTCCGCCGTCTTCAGCGGCCCTGAGGACCCCGGTTCGGTGCGAATAGAGCAGCATCCCTACCAGCGCCGCGCACTCCGGCTCAGCGAGTTCCTCGGGCATGCGCGAAATCTGTACCGGCGTACCGATCCGAGCAGGAACGCGGATGAGGCTTTCGACAACTTCGAGCAGGCCGGGCATCTTGGCGCCGCCTCCGGTGAGAATGCAGCCAGCGCCGAGCGCCTCGAGAACTCCGCCCTGGCGCAGGTTGTCGCGCAGCAGGTAAAACATCTCGCGCGCGCGGGGTTCGAGCATTTCGGCGATGAGCCGCTGACGGATGGGCCGGCCGTCGCGCAGAGTGAGTTCGCTGGCGTTAGGAACGGCGGTAACCACGGCGTGGCCATATTCGCACTTGAGCCACTCCGCCTCAGGTACGGGAATGTGCAGGCCGAGGGCGAGGTCATTAGTGAAATGATCACCGCCGATGGGGATGACCGCGGTATGCGCAACCGAGCCCTCGAAGAAGACGACGAGTTCGGTCGAGCCGGCGCCGATATCGACGAGGCAGACGCCGAGTTCGCGCTCATCGGCAGAGACGATGGCCTCGGCAGCGCCGATCGCTTCGAAGACCGTCTCGGTAACTTCCAGTCCCGCGCGGTTGGCGCAGGTAACAATGCTCTGCAAGACTCCGCCGGAGCAAGTCGAGAGATGCAGGTTAACTTCGAGTCGAGTGCCGACCATTCCAACGGGATCGAAGATGCCGGGTTGCTCGTCGAGCAGATATTGCTGCGGCAGCAGGTGGATGACCTCGCGGTCTGCGGGCAAAGAGACCGAGCGGGCGCGATCGACTGCAGCGCGAACGTCTTCGCGGGTGATCTCGCGTAGCCGGGTTCCGAGGCTGATGCCGCCACGGCTATTAACGCCGCGAACGTGCTGGCCTCCGACGCCGACAACGCATTTTTCGATGACGCCGCCAGAGAGTTTCTCCGCGATCATCGCGGCTTTGTTAATGGCTTCAGTCGCTGGTGCGAGATCGGCGATGAGACCTTTGCGGATGCCCTTCGAATCGACGATCGCGTGGGCGCGATAGCGCAGAGCACCCTCATGCAGCTCCGCCGCGAGCACGCGCGTTTTGGCGCTGCCGACGTCGATGACGGTGATGAGCTCGTCTGCTCGCTGACCCATGGCTCTAGTTCCCACCTGACTGAGGGTGATTTGGATGGGCCGCGGTATGAGGCTTCGCACGGCCCACGGAATGATTGGCAGCTACTGTTTTTGGTGACGCCTGAGAAGTCGGCGCTTCCGCCGCTTTGGCAGATTTATCCGCCGCGGACCCGGCTGGTGTGTCTTTGCGCATTTCGAGCACTACCTGGCGCTCGTAGCGAAGATCGACTGAGGCGAGGCGCGGATACTGCGCCTTCCACTCGGCAAGGTGTTGCTGGTAGTTGTGCCAGCGATTGAGGAAGTCGGTGTCGCCGAGGTGAAGCAGTAGTTCGTTGCCGTCGGAGGGGACGAACGCTCTGACGTCCTCTGGATCGGAGATATCGACTTCGCTCAACTGGCTCGATAGCTTCTCGCCCGTGGAGTCGATCTCGGCGATGAAGCGCTGATAGATCTTCATGCGCGCGGCCCGTGTGGATGGCGGATCAATGGCTGTAATGCCGGTGATGACGGGGAACGAATAGCGCTTGGCGGCCATCGTCTCGGGGGCCATATCGAGAAGGACTCCGTTGTGGTCGACGAGGCCGACGTTGCTGCCATCACGGACAAAGGCAATCGGCGTCCGCTCGGTGACCGAGAGGCGGAGCTGGTTAGGTAGCAGGCGCATGACGGTCGCCCTCTCGACCCAAGGCAGGTGCTCGAGCTCGATGCGGCGCTGAGTGAGCGGAACGAAGAAGACGTTGCGGCCCATGTCGCCGCCGAAGACGCTGAGCAACTCGGCCTGCGTCACCTCGGAGTTGCCGAGGATTTGGATATTGTCGGAAGAATCGATGCGGAAGCGGGGATCGTGGGCAGCAAAATTGTGCACCGCATAGCCGAGCCAGGCGAGTCCGCCAAGGAGAACGACGGCCCCGGCCGCGAAGGCGATCCGGCCCCAGCGGCCTTGAGGAAGAATGCTGCGACGCACGGCGACGCGGCGGCGGGAGCGGAGAAACGGCTCGTCTCCGTCATCGAGCGGGGTGGTCCTTTTGTCGCGAAAGGGGACGCTACCCAGGTTGGGCCAGTCGGATGCGGGGCGTCTGGTGGGCGGACGGTAAAAGGCGTCTTCGCCGGAGAGTTCGTCGTCGAGTTCGGCGGCGGCAAGCGCAGTCCGAGCGTCGCTTGTCTTTGAGGAGAAACGCGTGGGAACCCGTCCAGATTGTGTTTCCGGTTTACCCACGCCCGAGCAAGGTCGTGAGAATCGCCAAAGATCACTATAGCTTGCAGTTGGGTGGGTTCGAGCCTGTGAATTTTGGGTTGGGGCTGGAGGGTATCGAGGAAAGAACTAGAGGTTAGTCGGTGCGAGAAGCCATGACATAGGCCTTGGCCTATGTCATAATCAATCGGGAGGTGGATCATGACCCTCGAACTACAAACTCGCCGAGTGCGCCTTTTTAAGAACGGCAGAAACCAGGCTGTGCGAATTCCGCGCGAGTTTGAGTTGCCGGGAGACGAGGTACTTCTCTACAAAGACGCAAATGGCCGATTGATCCTGGAACCGTCTCATCCGAAGGATATCTTTGCCTTCCTTGCGACCCTCGAGCCTCTTTCGGAAGAGGATGCGCTGCCCGAGATTCCACGCCCACCAGCCGAACCATTTGATCTCTAATGGCGGACGGCTACCTTCTCGATGCAAACATTCTTTCAGACCTGCTCAAAAACCCGGCTGGGCGAGCGGCGGCGAGGATGGCAGCGGCAGTCAATCGAAATCCGCGCAAGATATACACCAGCGTGATCGTAGCGGCTGAAATGCACTATGGTGCCAAGAAAAAGAACTCAGAAAAAACTACAGCGGACGTACGCGGAGTGCTGGCTAATGTAGAAATCTTGATGCTCGGGCTAGACGTCATCGAGCATTATGCACGTATTCGAGTTGAACTCGAACGGGCGGGTACGATCATCGGGGCAAACGATCTCATGATCGCTGCTCATGCATTGGCCGCCGACTTGATTCTGGTTACACACAATCTGCGGGAGTTCTCAAGGGTAAAAGGCCTACAGTACGAGGATTGGCTGGAGGATTCTAGGTGAGTAAAGTCAGTCGTCGAGTCGATGCCCCAGAATCGAGTGCGGTTGTTGAGCGTTCGAAGTCGCCTCAGGAAAAGAAGCGCCTCAGTCTCGAACGGGACCGGCGGAATGTTTACGGCGAGAATGCGAAATCGAGTCGCAAGAACATCCCGAAGAGTAAGCGACTGAGCCAGAGGTCGGCGCGCAAGGCTGCAAATACACCGCTCCAAGCCGTAGTTGGCAGTGTTCAGGAAGACGAAGCGATTTCCGCAGAGCTAACGAGTAGAACGAAGCTCATCGAAAGGCGCGGAAATGCCTTCGTGAAACGACCAGACCTTCCCCTCGAGGTTGTCCTTCGACGGAAAACCGCAAAGAAACAATCGGCGACGAAAGCGGTTGATCGTGGGCGCTAATATTTGATTGGTTCTTCAAGACTCTCGAAACTACATACATGCCTTGCCAAGCCGTTTAAGGCGACCGAGAGTGGCTTCGCTTGGAGCGGAGCGGCAAAGAGCCTCGTGAGCATCTTCCGCGTAGGTCTTCTCATTCCCAATAAGGTCGAGCAACCAGTCGATTGCTTCCTGTTGCCGGGTGAGAGCAATGGCTGAGAGAACCGCAACGCGAAACCACGGATCGCGGGCGCGGACAAACGTGCCCTTGAGGACTTCAAAGGCCTCCGGAGTGTGGGTCTGGGCGATCGCCAGCGCGGCCTCAGCGGCGGCATCATCTCCAGGAGGGAGAAATCTCGCCACCCAGGGAACGGCCGAAGGTCCCTCAAGGCCAAGCACCCCGGAATAGCAGGCGCCGAGAAGCTCCGGCTCGTCCGAGGCTAGCTCGGCGCGCAGCCGAAGCAGAAGCGCGGCGGAGTCGGTCCCGACCTGCTCGACGGCGCGTGCAATGTTGACGCGGACGGAGAGCTGCTTGTCGGCAAAGAGTGGCGTCAGGTAAGTCAGCACGCGGTGGCTGTTAAGTTCGCGGCACTGCACGAGTGCGAGCGCGCAGACGCCGCGGAGCGTCCCGGCGCTGTCCTCGGTGCCGCCCCAGACCGGTTCCAGTTGGATATGCCGCATACCCGCAAGAAAAAGCTCGGGGTCCTGATATTCGAATTCGGCAAGCGTCTTGGCAATCGCGTTCTTGGCCCAGCATTGCGGGTCGGACTTTTGGGCGTTCTCGAGAAAGCGCGGGAAGGCGGCGGCCAGGTCTGGGGTCAGGCTGGTGAGCTGGTGATGGAGCGCGACGGTGGCGGCTTTCGCCACGAGAAAATTGTTGCGAAGACCGAGGGCTTTGGCCAGGGCGGGTTTGGCTGTTTCGGGCGCGACATCGCGAAGCGCGTCGAGCGCTGCGAGTTCGGCGTCGAAGGTGCGTTTTGGCGGCACAGTAGAGCGAGGATCTTGTTCGAGCTTGTGAAGAGGGTACTGGCGTGGCTCGGATTTTCAACAAAGGGCGGCTACCTGCCTAAGGCGTCGCTGCAGGTTCCACGAGTTGATGTACGTCTGCGACCAACTGTTGGACGGTATCGCTGAAGTCGGCATCGCGACTCTTCTTGCGAAAAGCGAAGTCGACTTCCTCCACAAACCCCCAAAGCGATGCATGAGTCACAGGGTCCATGATGCCGACGCGGATTTGCGGCTTAGGAATCTCGGGCGGATCGACAAAGCGGACGGCGAAGATGACGTCGGCCTGCTTCGGATCGGTAACGATCTCGTATCGCCCCCACGATTTCATTCCCGCGAGGAATTCGCTATAGGCACGCTCCGGGCCGCCGCTGTAGCGCGAGGGAAACGAGGCGACGTCACCCAGTTCGTAGGAAATGAACGCCTTCTTGCCTTTGAGAATCGGGTCGGGTACCGGTGCGGCGACGGAGTTAATGCCGGCTGCGGCAGAGCTCCGTTGCTGGGGTGCAAAGATTTGCGCCGAGGCGGCTGTTGCCGCGCAACCCGCCGTAACCAAACCAAGACGAAGCAAGGTCTTCCAGTCCATACGTTTCATCCTCCGCAGAGAGTGACGAAGTACGGGCCGATTCAGTCTCCAAATCCTGGTTCGCAACCTTTCAACCGCGGCACGCTCGCGCGACTGCGCGGCTTTTGCTCGCGCGCGGTAGACTATCGAATTGCACCGGACTCAAGGATATATCCCTGTCCTCACGCCCCCAGATCGTCGCTGTCATCCCAGCCCGTTTGGGCTCGACTCGCCTTTCGCGCAAGGTGCTTCGCGAGATCGCAGGGCGGCCGATGCTGGATTGGGTGTATCGCGCCGCGCGCGCTTGCGGGCAGCTCGATAGGGTGTTGATTGCGACCGACTCCGACGAAGTAATGGCTTTTGCGGAGAAGTCTGGCTTTGACGCAATGATGACGCCAACGGAGTGTGCTAGCGGCACCGACCGTGTGCATTTTGTGGGGCAGAATCTAGCGGCTGATATTTACGTCAACGTCCAGGGGGATGAGCCCCTGGTGCGCCCCGAGCAGATCGACGCGCTGTTACGGCCGATGCTGCGGCCAGACGTCCTGGTATCGACGGTAGCGACGCCGTGCGCTCCAGAGCAGATCGGAAATCCCAATGCGGTCAAAGTTGTCACCGCTGCCGACGGCCGGGCGCTGTACTTTTCGCGGGCGACCATACCGCACGACCGTGACCAGAGCGGCAAAGTGAAGTACCAAAAACATCTGGGTCTATATGCCTACCGGAAAGTCGCCCTGGATCGCTTTCCTACACTGCCGCCGAGCGCCCTCGAAGCGGCGGAGCGGTTGGAACAGCTCCGGTTCCTGGAAGCAGGAATCGATATTTATGTCGAACCCACCGAGTTTGATTCGATCGGCGTGGACACCGAAGAAGATCGGTTAGCGGTAGAGAAGATTCTGCTCGGGCGGTTGTCTGCGCAGGAGTAAGATAAGCAAATCCACCAAAAACCCGAATGTCAATTGAATTGGCCGAGTGCATCCGCCCATCTGGCGGTTGCAGCGACGATTTTGACCATTGCCAGTGCCGTTCAAGGAGTCTCTTATGCCCACATTGCTTGTTATTGAATCGAGCCCTCGTTCGGCTTCCGCTTCGAGTTCGCTGACCCAGAAATTTACCGCCGAGTGGAAACAGAAACACCCCGCAGGCAAGGTCATCGCCCGCAACGTGTGTTTGCAGCCTGCGCCACTCATCGATGAAGCGTGGATTTCCGCAGCCTATACACCCTTCGCCAGACGCTCTGAGGAACAGAAGAAGGCCCTTGCCGCCTCCGATGAATACGTCAACGAGCTTATCGAAGCAGACACGATCGTCATTGGCGCGCCAATGCACAATTTCAATGTGTCATCCCCGTTGAAGGCCTGGATCGACCAGATCGTTCGCGGCGGCCGCACTTTTTCAGTGAGCGCCGACGGTTACAAAGGGTTGCTGGATGCCAAGAAGAAGGTCATAGTCGCCTCAGCTCGCGGGGGCGAATATGCTGGTGATTACGCGTTTCTCGATCACCAGGCACCGTATCTGAAATTCATTCTGGGTTTCATCGGCCTGACGGATGTTCACTTCGTTTATGCCAACAACCAAATGCGCGGACCCGAGGCAGCGGAAGCGGGTGTGAAGGCCGGCGTCGAGCAGGTCATGGCCTTGATCTAAGAGGCGAAAATTAATCGCGTGAGAGGGGTTCGAACTCCAGTTCGAGTCCCTGATTTTCGGCCAACACGGTGACGTTGACGTGTTCGAGGGAATCGACAATCCAGTCCGCCGCTGTCAGCCCTTCGATAGAGTGAGAAAAAGTAGTTCCCAGGACCCTGCATCCCGCGGCTTTGCCCGCCGTCGCACCCGATTGTGCATCTTCGATGACCAGGCAATCTTCTGCGGCGCGCCCCAACAGCTCCAATCCTTTGAGATAGGGCTCGGGGTCAGGCTTGCCGTTCACCACGGCGTCCGAGGTGACCCACCTTGCCGGCGGAACGATGCCGGCCGCTCCGAGACGCACCTCGGCGAGACGCCTGGTTGCCGAGGTGACAATCGTCCAGGAGCCGGGCGGCAGGTGCTTGATGAAGTTGCAGACGCCGGCGACCGCCTCGACCCCGTCTGTGTCACCTATTTCCCAGTCTTCAATTTTTTGGTTCTCCGCTATAGCGTCCAGATCAGGGCGAATCGCGCGCACAGAGTCGATGCTGCGCCGGCCATGGGCCCGCTTGACAGTCTCTTCAGGATCAAGGCCGTGCAGAGCAGACCATTTCGCCCATGAACGCTCGACCGAGCCGATGGAACTGACCAGTACGCCATCCATATCGAACAAAATCCCTTTGACCCTGATTTTCATCTCGCTCCTTGCGGGGGCCGTGGCCCGCATTGCTTTATCGTAGCCGACCAGCGGCGGTCCGATCCCCCAGCGAGAGCTCAAAAAGCTATACACTCAGGGGAATCATGAGGAAGTCTTTTCGCCCCTTGTTTGTCGCGCTCGCGTCGCTCGCGGCGGTGCTTTCGACCGGAGCCTCTGCGCAAAAACTGACGACCGCGCCGCCGACCACAGTTGCGGGCCGCGTCGATGCGCTGAATGCGATCTTCTCCAGTTACTGGCAAGACCGGCTGAAGTACGAACCCGAGTTTGCCTCGAGCCTCGGTGACAAGCGCTACGACGACCAGCTTTCCGACTACTCCGTCGTAGGTTATGACGCAGATCTGGCGCGTAGCCGCGGCTACATTGAGAAACTTGGAGCGATCGATCCCGCTGGATTGCCCAACCAGGTGATGCTGAGCCGCGATCTTCTGCTGCAACGACTTATCGAAGATCAGGAAGAGGCGCGCTTCAAACCCTGGGAGCTGCCGGTAAACCAGATGGGTGGAATTCACGCCGATCTGCCGCAGCTGGTGCGGCTGTTGAGCTTCGACAACGGCGAAGATTACGAGCACTACATTGCCCGGCTGAACAAGATCCCGACGGCGTTCCAGCAGGTAACCGATGACATGAACGCCGGCATCGACGACAACCGGACGATGCCGAAATACTTGATGGAGAAGGTCGTCGTTCAGGTCAATGCGATTGCCAATGAGAAACCCGAAGATACGCCGTTCGCCGCGCCACTGAAGAAGTTTCCGGCCGGCATCTCCGCGGAGCAGCAGAAGGAATACAGCACGCAGATACTCGATGCGATCTCAAAGCAGATCCAGCCGGCTTATGCCCGCTTCGCCAAATATCTGACCAACGTCTACATTCCACATGGGCGCACGGAGTACGGCATCTGGTCGATTCCCGACGGCGATGCGTACTACGCCTTTCTCATCCGGAGAAGTACAACGACCGATCTGACCGCCGATCAGATTCACCAGATTGGCCTCGATGAGGTGAAGCGCGACGAGGCGGAGATGCTGGTCATAGCGCAGAAACTCGGATTCAAGGACATTGCCTCGCTGCGCGCTTCAATCGTCGCAAATCCGAAGCTGCATCCCACCTCGGCGGAGCAGTTGCTGGACGCCTATCGGGGCTACATCGATGGCATGAAGCCGAAGCTGCCGCAGCTCTTTGGCCGGCTCCCGAAGGCGAGCTTGACGGTTGAGGCGGTTCCTGAGTTTCTGGCGAAAGACTCCGCTCCCGCTTATTACGAAGCGGGAACGCCGGACGGAAAGCGCCCCGGCACGTTCTTTGTCTCGACGTATAAATTCGAATCACGGCTGCTGCCGAGCGCCGAGGACACCGCGTATCACGAGGGCATTCCTGGGCATCATTTGCAGATTTCAATCGCGCAGGAGATGACCGGTCTGCCGGAGTTCCGCAAACACCTTCATTACACGGCGTATACCGAAGGATGGGGGCTCTATGCCGAGCGGCTCGGCAAAGACGTTGGCCTCTACCAGGACCCCTACAATGATTTCGAGCGGCTGGAGGGAGATAACTGGCGGGCGGTAAGGCTGGTTGTGGATACGGGAGTACATGCGAAGCACTGGTCGCGCGATCAGATGGTCGATTTCTTCCATGCGCACACCGGCATCGACGAGGCGAGCATCCAATCGGAGACGGACAGATATATTGCGTGGCCGGGACAAGCGCTGGGATACAAAATTGGGCAACTGAAGATTCTGGAGTTGCGGGCCAAGGCGCAGCAGGCACTGGGACCGAAGTTCGACATCAAGGCGTTTCATGACCAGGTTGTCGATTCGGGGGCGCTGCCTCTCGATGTGTTGCAAAGCCGAATTGACGCCTGGATCGATGCCCAGAAAGCTGCGCAGTGAGACAGGGCGGATCTTGTCACTGATGTGAAATCGGAGCTTGCGTCTGGCGGCATGGAACAACTAGTGGGTAGAGGAATTCCAAATGGATACGATGAAACCCGATGTCTCAAAGCTGAAGATTGCGGTGCTCGGCGCAGGCAAGATGGGCGGCATCCTGCTCCAGGCCTTTTTGAAGGAAAAGCTGTTTACGCCCCAACAGATCGTTGCCACGGTCGCGCATGAAAGCCGGGCGCGGTTCCTCGCCGACCAGTGGGGCATCGCTGTTTCGACAGATAATGTCGCGGCGGTCAAACAAGCAGACTTGATCCTGCTTGGGGTCAAGCCGTTTCAGATCCCCGAACTGATTACACGCATTCATCCGGTGTTGACACCGCGCAAGACGATCGTCTCGATCGCGGCCTCGGTCACGACCCATGCGATCGAAGAGGCGGCCGAGATGGAGATTCCTGTGATTCGCGCGATGCCCAATACTCCGTCACAAGTGGGCGCAGGCATGACCGCGCTTTGCCGCGGGCGATTCGCCGCCGACGAAAACATGCAGATGGCGGCGCGCATCTTCGAGACAGTGGGGCGCTCGGTGGTGGTGGACGAAAAGATGATGGACGCGGTCACTGGCCTCTCGGCGAGCGGGCCGGCCTTCATCTACATCATTCTCGAGTCTCTCGCCGAGGCGGGGGTCAAGGTCGGTCTGCCGCGGGACGTGGCCACGCTGCTGGCGGCGCAGACAGCGTTCGGTTCGGCAAAGATGGTGCTTGAGACGGGGTATCACCCAGCGCTGCTGAAGGACGCGGTCACCACTCCAGCCGGGTGCACGATCGATGGAATTCTGGAACTGGAAGAGGGCGGATTGCGTGTGACGCTCATCAAGGCGGTGATGCGCGCGGCGCAGCGGGCGAAGGAACTGGCTGCGGGCTGAGGCCACGCTCTTGCGCCACGCCTGGAGAATCGCGCCAGCAGTTTTCGCCTCGACCCGGCTTGGATTCATCGCAAATTTACCGACTGGGATGACAATCTTTTTGTGCGTCGACACATCGCATCTCAGCGAGTGGACGTAGAATATGGCCGTCAGCCGTTATGCACAAATTCCTTCCCTGAGGTGTTGATCCATGTCCACTGAAGCTCAAGTTCCGGACCAAGTCGAACGCGCAAAGCCCAGCCCCGAGTTGCTGGCGAAGATGAATGCCTACTGGCGTGCAGCGAACTATCTCACGGTAGGCCAGATCTATCTGAAGCAAAATCCGCTGCTCGATCACCCGCTGACCATCGACGACGTGAAGCCGCGCCTGCTGGGTCATTGGGGCACGACGACCGGCTTGAACTTCATCTATACGCATTTGAACCGGCTGATCGTCGAGCGCGATCTGGACATGATCTACATCATCGGCCCCGGCCATGGCGGCCCGGGGATCGTCGCCCACACCTACCTCGAAGGCTCGTATAGCGAGATATATCCGGCGATCGAACAGAACAAGGACGGAATGAAGCGCCTCTTCCGCCAGTTCTCATGGCCCTATGGGATTCCCTCGCATGTGGCGCCGGAGACGCCGGGGTCGATCCACGAGGGTGGTGAGCTGGGCTACTCGGTGCTCCACGCTTTCGGCGCCGCTTACGACAATCCCAATTTGATCGTCGCTTGCATCGTGGGCGATGGCGAGTCAGAGACCGGACCTGCCGCAACCAGCTGGCACTCGAACAAATTTCTAAATCCCGTGCACGATGGCGCGGTTCTGCCGATTCTGCACCTGAACGGTTACAAGATCGCAAACCCGACAGTACTGGCGCGAATTCCGGAGCATGAATTGCTAGACCTCTTCCGCGGATACGGTTACGACCCGCACATTCTTGCCGGCGACGATCCGATGACCATGCATGCGGAGATGGCCGCGGTCATGGACACTATCGTCGACAAGATTCATGCGATCCAGAAAGCGGCACGCCAGGACGGCAACGCTGCTCGCCCGTGCTGGCCAATGCTGATTCTGCGCACACCGAAGGGCTGGACGGGCCCCAAGGAAGTGGACGGAAAGCCGGTCGAAAATACCTGGCGCTCCCACCAGGTGCCCTTCTCGGAGATGCGCGAGAAGCCGGACCATGTCCGCCTGCTGGGCGAATGGCTGGAGAGCTACAAGCCGAAGGAGCTGTTCGACGAAAACGGGAAGTTCCGGCAGGAGTTCGCGGAGATCGCTCCCAAAGGCCGTCGCCGTATGGGCATGAACGCCCACGCGAACGGTGGCCTGCTGTGGCAGCCGCTGAAGATGCCGAAGTTTGAGGACTTTGCGGTCGATGTGCCCGGCCCCGGAGCAACGACGAGCGAGGCGACGCGGGTGCTGGGCAAGTTTCTGGGCGACGTGATGAAGTGCAATCTCGACAGCAAAAACTTTCGCATCTTCGGGCCGGATGAGACCGCCTCGAACCGTATCGACGACGGCTATGTGGTGAGCGGCAAGACCTGGCTGGACAAGCAGCTTCCAGTCGACGTGAGCCTGTCGCCGGATGGGCGCTATATGGAGATCCTCAGCGAGCACATGTGCCAGGGCTGGCTGGAAGGCTATCTGCTCACTGGGCGGCATGGCTTTTTCTCCTGCTATGAAGCGTTCATTCACATCATCGATTCGATGGTGAATCAACACGCGAAGTGGCTGAAGACCACGCACGACATTCCGTGGCGTAAGCCGATTGCTTCTTTGAACTACCTGCTCACGTCGCATGTCTGGCGCCAGGATCACAATGGCTTTTCGCATCAGGATCCGGGCTTCATCAACCACCTGCTGAGTAAGAAGTCGGAGATTGTTCGCATCTATCTGGCGCCGGATGCGAACTGCCTCCTCTCCATCGCCGATCATTGCTTGCGCAGCCGTCATTACATCAACCTGATCGTCGCCGGAAAACAGCCCGCTGAAAACTGGCTTACCATGGACCAGGCAGTTAAGCACTGCACCGCCGGAATGGGCAAATGGGAGTGGGCCAGCAATGACGGCGATGGCGATCCGGATGTCGTAATGGCATGCTGCGGCGATGTGCCGACGCTCGAGACGCTGGCTGCGGTCACCGAACTGCGGAAGAATTATCCTGACATCAAGATCCGCATTGTCAATGTCGTCGACCTGATGGCGCTCGAGCCGCAGAGCGAGCATCCGCACGGCATACCGGACGTGGATTTCGACAACCTCTTCACCAAAGACAAACCAGTGATCTTCGCCTTTCACGGCTATCCGCTGGTGATCCACCAGCTCACTTACCGGCGGACGAACCATGACAACTTCCACGTGCGCGGGTACAAGGAAGAGGGCACCACGACGACTCCTTTTGATATGTGCGTGATGAACAATATCGACCGCTTCCAGCTCGCTTATGACGTGATTCGCCGCGTCCCGCGGTTTGCGCACGAAGCTGATGCCGCATACCAGCGTTATACCGAGCAGATTCAACGGCACAAGTTGTATGTATCGGAGAATGGCGAGGACCTGCCGGAAGTTCGAGACTGGAAGTGGACGCTCTAAGTCTGTGAGGTTCGCGACGCACCGGTCCGCTCAACTGTAACAATGACTGAGCGGAATAATCTGCTTCCGTTTATTTAGTAGCAACCGTAGGCACATAATGTCTGAATTGCCGATCCTGGTCATCAATAGCGGCTCTTCCTCGATCAAGTTTTCTGTTTTTCAGGCGAATGCTGAGAAGAAGACGCCACTTTTCGACGGCGCGGTCGATGGAATTGGCACGAGTAACGGCAGTTTTCACGTCAAATCATCCGACGGCAAGAAGATCGTCGACGAGAAGCCGCAGATTCCGAATCGCGAGGCCGCGTTCAAGCTCATCGCAGAGGCGCTCGAGAAGCCGCCTTTTCCGAAGCCGGGCGCGGTCGGCCATCGGGTAGTTGCCGGGGGACCGCACCTTCGCAATCATCAACGAATCACTCCCGAGGTAATGGCCGAGCTGGAACGCTGCGTCGGCTTTGCGCCGCTGCACAATCCGAGCGCGATCTTCATCATTCATCGCATCCAGGAACTCTTTCCGGGGCTTCCGAACTTTGTCTGTTTCGACTCGGCGTTTCACATCACAATTCCTGAGGTCGCCGCGCGCTTCGCCATTCCCGAGGAGTATTGGGAGCAGGGAGTTCGCCGTTATGGCGCGCACGGGTTGTCGTGTGAGTCGATCCTCTACCAGCTTCGGCCGCATGCGCCATCGCGCCTGCTCATCGCTCACCTCGGCAATGGATGTTCGATTACGGCAGTGAAAGATGGCAAATCGGTCGAGACTTCGATGGGGCTCACTCCTACGGGCGGCATTGTCTCCAGCGGCCGAACCGGCGACATCGACCCTGGGGTATTGCTGTACATCCTGCGCGACCTGAAACCCGAGGAGGACAGCACAGCACTGACCCGAGACGATGCGGCAGACAAGCTTGAGACGCTGGTGAATCGCAAGTCGGGAATGGTTGGCATCTCCGGGGGGATGTCGGATATGCGCGATCTGCGTAGCGCGATCCAGGCAGGGAATCATCAGGCGGCGATGGCCGTCGCGCAGTTCACTTATACCCTTCGCAAGTTCATCGGGAGTTATGCGGCCGTGCTTGGCGGTCTGGATATGCTGGTCTTCACCGGCGGCATCGGCGAACATGACGCGGACACTCGGAGCGAGGTTTGCGCCGGGCTCGAGGAATTGGGAATTGTGATCGATCCGGATCGAAACAAGGCTTTACAGAAAGACGCAAATGACCAGGCGACTATCAGTACCGATGCTTCGGCGGTGAAGGTGATCGTCATTCCTCCGTTGGAAGACCTGATGATTGCGCTGCATGTCTATTCGCTAATGCCTTCTTGACGACTTACGATTTGGGAACGGCCGATCAGTGCATGTGCAGACGCCACGCGGTGTAGCTGCCTATTTCGTGCCATAGCCTTTGCGTAGCTTGCCACCAGCTGATCGACTTTCCCGGCGGACGAGGCGACGTGTAGACGTCGAGTCCCTCGGCAGCGCAGAGAGCGTGAATGCGGAAGAGGTGGGTGCCGTCGCTGACGACGACGATCCGCTGCAGATGATTGGCCGCAGCAATGGTCGCAAGGCGCTCGGCGGATTCCCTGGTGTTGCTGCTCTGGGTCTCGGCGATGATGCGGTCTTCCGGAATTCCCTGCGCCAAAAGGTAGTCGTGACCGACGGCGCCTTCGGAGTGGTCTTCATCGCCTGCGCCGCCGAGGGTGATTACCAACGGCGCGAGTCCCTGCCGGTAAAGCGTGAGTCCGTGGTCAAGGCGGGCGCGGAAGACAGGCGAGGGCCGTCCGTCATACTCAGCAGCGCCAAAGACGGCGATCGCGTCAGCGGGGCGAGCTTCGTCGAGACGGGCATAGTACTGAATCTGCCGGTTGACCCAAAGCACCCAGCCAATCGTGGCGACGATGAGAATTCCCAACAGCAGAATGAGCAGCCTGACCTTCATGCTTTTCACTTCCAGCCGCAATCCCAGGTTAATACTCAGGCCTGTAGCGTGAGGGCGATCTCGTGAGTAGGAATGGAACCTTCGCGCAGGACCTGCCAGGCATTTTCGCCGCCGGAGAGATCGACGATGGTGGTGGGCAGTCCCTGGCCGCTCGGACCACCGTCGACGATTAACGGAATCCGGTCGCCGAGCTGATCGCGGACGCAGGCCGCGTAAGTGCATTCGGGCAGCCCTTGCAGGTTGGCCGAGGTCGCGGTGATCGGCAATCCGAAGGCCTCAACGACGGCGCGCGGTATCGCGGCATCGGGGACGCGGAGGGCGACGTTGCCGGTATTCGCCGTGCTGCGCAGCGGCAACCGCGAGCTCGCCTTCACGATGATGGTGAGCGGACCGGGCCAATAACGTTCCGCCAACCGGTCAAAGCCGGCGCCGATATCGCGGGCCAGTTCGTAAGCCTGCGCCGTATCGCCGATCAGCAGCGAGAGCGGCTTGTGGCGCATACGGGTCTTGATCTCGTAAATGCGGTCGACGGCGCGCAGGTTTACGGGGTCGACGGCGAGCCCATAAAAGGTGTCCGTCGGCAAGCCGACAACCTTGCCGCTGCGCAGGCAGGAGACGATATATTGAATGCGCTCAGATTCGGGTTCGTCCGGGTGGACGCGAAGGATTTCCGCCGACAAGATTTCTCCACAAAAATTGAGTTGAGGCTGGCAGCCTTCGCGGGTCCAATACTGGTTCCGGGTCGGCGGTTTAGAATCGCTGCAATGCCGCCTGCTTCACAACATCTTCACTCTCGCATTGTACAGAGTCGCCAAAACAGCCGGGTCAAGGAATTGCGAGCTGGTCTCTCTTCGGGGGCCAGGTCCGACACTGGCCGGGTTGGCATTGAGGGCGAACATTTGCTGCTGGAGGCGGTGCGCAGCGGGGTCGAGATCGCCACGGTCTTCTTCCGCAGTGGAAGCGAGGCGCTGCTCGCACGCATCGAGGTCGATCCCAAGGTCGAGATGATTGAGCTGCCGCCGGATATCTTCGCAAGCGCGGTCGTGACCGAGTCGCCGCAAGGCATCGCCGCGCTTGTCACGCCGAAGTCCTTTTCGCTCGACGACGCGCTCCATGGCGACCCGCCGCTCGTCGTCATTGCAGCGGGGTTGCAGGACCCTGGCAACCTGGGGACGTTGATTCGCTCGGCGGAGGCGCTTGGCGCGACCGGCGTAATTGCGTTGCCGGGGACGGTGAGCCAGTGGAATGCCAAAGCGATGCGCGCGTCGTCGGGTTCGGTCTTTCGCCTGCCGTTCGCGGCCGCAACGGAAGACGACGTCTTTTTGCGGCTTCGATCTTTGGGGATTCGCACGCTTGCGGCGGTTGCAGAGCAGGCTGTCTTGGCGAGCGAATCCGAGCTTTCGGGACCAGTGGCGCTGATGATTGGCAACGAAGGTCGCGGGCTCTCACCGGAATTGCTCGCACAAGCGGACGGGCGGATCACCATCCCCTGCCCAGGGCCAGTGGAGTCGTTGAACGCGGCGATTGCGGCCAGCATTCTGCTGTATGAGGCTTCGCGCCAGCGTGGAGCGGCCTAGCTCGCTTCAGTTCCGCCGCCGGCAAACGGCCATTCCTTTCGAATGCGAGCGCGGACGAAATACAGCAGGCATCCGGAGATGGCGATGGCCGCGCCATAGCGAATTTCGCGTCCGGCGTCGGGACGCGAGAGGAGGATGAAGAGGAATCCGCCAGCGGCGAGAATAGGCGGCAGCGGATAGAGCCACATGCGGAACGGCCGTACGCGGTCAGGTTCGCGGAACCTTAGCAGCACCACCCCAGCGTGCTGCAGCAGAAATTGCAAAATGATGCGGATCGCCACCAGCGCCGCAATCACGTGCGAGAGATCGAAGAAACAGAAGAACGTCGCAACCGCGCCCAGCGCCAGCAGCGAGATGTTGGGAAAGCCCTCTTTGGGATGAAGGCGGCCGAAGACGCGGAAGTAGTTGCCATCGAGCGCGGCGGCGTAGGGCACGCGCGAATAGCCGAGCAGAAGCGCGAAGACCGATGCAAACGCCGTCCACATCACGAGCACGGCGATGATTCGCGCAGCAGTAGTGCCGAGCGTGCGCTGCATGACCAGGGCGACGATCGCGTAGCGGCTTTGCAGGTTCAGGGAAGAACTCATCTCCTGCCAGGGAATCACGCCGAGCACGCTGACGTTCATCAGGAGATAGAGCGCGGCGACGACGAAGATCGAGATGAGGATCGCACGCGGGATGGCGCGGCCGGGGTCGCGGATCTCCGCGCCAAGAAATCCGACGTTGTAGTAGCCCCAGTAGTCATAGGTGGCGATCAGGGTCGCCGCGCCAAGTCCGCTGAAGAAAACGTGGCCAGGATGGAAGGCGCCGGGCGGAAAGCTGAATGCCTGTGAGGCGTTGAAGTGCGTGAAGCCGGCCAGGATGACCCCGCCAAGAGTGAGCAGAACTCCGGCCCATAAAATCCATGCCAGCCTGGTGATGGAACGGACGTTGCGATAGAGCAACGCCACCGTGACAACGCAGGTCGCCGCCGCGGCCAGACTGGAGTAATGAAGGCCAGCGAGCGGACCGAAGCTCGCATGAGGAAACACGCTGCCGGCGAGCGATGGCCAGAGATAGGCGGCGTATTGCGCGAGCCCGATGCATCCGGAGGCGATCGAAAGCGGCGCACTGAACCCGAGTTGCCAGACGTAAAGGAACGAGGCGAGGCGGCCGGCGCGATGGGGTCCGTACATCTCGCGCAGGTACGCGTAAGAGCCACCAGCCTGGGGCATCATGGCGCCGAGCTCGGCCCAGACGAGTCCGTCGCAGATGGCGATGAGCGCGCCAAGCACCCAGCCGAGCATCGCCTGCGGGCCGCCCATGGCGATGACCACCAGCGGCAAGGTGATGAACGGGCCGACGCCGATCATGTTCATCATGTTGAGCGACAGCGCGCTGCCGAAGCTCACCTGACGAGTGAGCGCATTGGGTGACTGCTCGGCGGTCGGGTTAGTGGAGTTTCGTGAGGGCTTTTCCATCAAACAGACTTGAACGAAAGGGCATATCGAAGGGCACTACGGAAGGACGCAGTTTAGCTTGTAATGTTGTAGATCAAGCCGAATGGGTCTTTGACGTAGCATCGTGGGAAGTCGGGTTCGTCTTTGACGATTTCGCAGCCGCTTTTCAGAAGTCGAAGCCGAGCATCCGCCACGTTGTCCACCGTCACCTCGAGGACCGGCCCCAGCGTTGGGCCGCGTTCGATGAAGAGATTGATCTTGTGGCCATGCAGGCTGATCATGTTTGAGTCCTCGCCGGTGATTTCGAATCCAAGAGTTTGAACATAGAAGGCCGCTGCCGCTCTTGGGTCCGCCGCCTGAATCAAAATATCTGTGCCAAAGCTGTTTGCCACTTGAGACTCCTCGACGGTGGAGTTCGATCGGGAACTGCCCGGATTGTACACTGGGTTTTCATTGCCAATTCAATCTTCACATCTCCACCCACTGCTCGTTTAGGCTTGGACTCATTGATGATTTCATTAAAAGAGTGGAGTTCGGCGCTCCGGCTGTTGGGAGCCGCGGCGATCTTTTGGAATGGTATTCTCCTCGCGCAAGGGCCTTCCGCTGCGCCACCAGGGATCTCGGCCGCGGTCGATGCCCAACCGCTCGCCGAAGATCGCGGCGCGAACGGCCTCTGGCAGCAGCTGCAGCGGCTGCATACCTGGGCGAGCATGATGATGATCGTCGCCCATCCCGACGATGAAGACGGCGGCATGCTGACCTATGAGTCGCGCGGCCTGGGCGTGCGGACTTCGCTGATGACGCTGACGCGCGGCGAGGGCGGCCAGAATGTGATGTCGAGCGACGCCGACGACGCCCTCGGCCTGATTCGCACCAACGAATTGCTGAAGGCCGACGAATACTACGGCGTCGAGCAGTATTGGGGCCGCGTCGCCGATTACGGCTTCTCAAAGACCATCGAAGAGGCCTTTCAGCAATGGGGCCACGAGCGCGTTCTCTATGACGTGGTGCGCGCGGTGCGCATCAATCGTCCGCTGGTGATTACGGCGAGCTTTATCGGCGGCATCACCGATGGGCATGGCCAGCATCAGGTTTCGGGCGAGATGGCGCAGGAGGTCTTTACCGCGGCCGGCGATCCAAATGTCTTTCCCGACCAGATCAAAGCGGGACTGCGGCCGTGGTCTCCGCTCAAGGTCTATGCCCGAGTGCCGAATTACTCGATCGGCAAGGAAGGCATGTTCGATTACGCGACCGGCAAATGGGCTCCGGTGCGCTTCTATAACTACGTGAGTAAGGAGTGGAGCACCTCCGCGCCGGCGACAAATGTCGTGGTTCCCGAAGGAAGCTATGACCCGCTTCTGGGGCGCACCTATGTTCAAATCTCGCGCCAGGGTTGGGGATTCCAGAAGACGCAGAATGGTGGCGGCTATATTGTGCTGCCCGGCGAGGTGAACTCCGACTATCACCGCTACGGATCGCGGGTGAAGAGCAGCGAGACTGAGACGTCTTTCTTCGACGGCGTCGATACGTCGATCTCGGGAATCGCTAGCCTCGCGCACGGCGATACCGGATTTCTGAAGACCGGCTTGCAAACGATCGGCGCCGACGTCGAGAAAGCGATGACCGCTTACGATCCGGCTGCTCCCGCCAAAATCGCGCCAGCGCTCCACGACGGATATCTCGCGACGAAGAAGCTCATTGCCGACGTAAACAGCAGCTCGCTTTCGGAAGATGACAAGGCAAACGTAGATTGGGAACTCGAACGTAAGCTGGACCAGTTTAATTCGGCGCTGGCCGAGGCCCTGGGCCTGCAGATCGATGCTTTGACGACACCGGGAAAGAGCGTGACGCAGGCAAGCATCTTTTCTCCGGGCGTCGAGGACACGCGTGCCGCCGCGACCCCGGGCTCGGATGTCTATGTCCGGCTGCGCCTGCTCAATGCCTCGGCACTGCAAAAGTCCGCGCCAAAGCTGGTCAAGACGTGGGTCACTTCGCCGGTGGATGCGGCACCCAGCTGTCGAACAGCTGGCTGTACCGAAGCCGGATGCGGTGATCGGCGATGCGCTCTTCCGGGTCGGCATCGCGACGAACGCGAGCGGAACGCGGCCCTATTTCAGCCGTCCCAGCGCAGCGCAGGCGTACTACAACATCGATGGGCAAGCGGAGAGCCGGGGGTGGCTCAACGATTCGTTCGCGCCCTATCCGCTGCAAGGATGGGCAGAGTTCGATTACGACGGCGTGCCGATTCAGATCGGGCAGGTCGTGCAGACAGTGCATCGGTCGGCCGGGATAGGGTCGGTAGAAGATCCGCTGGTAATCGCGCCGGCGATCTCGGTAGGGATCCACCCATCGGCAGGTGCGGTTCCTCTGGGCGCAGGCGAGTTCCCTCTGGCTGTGACGGTGCATAGCAATGCGGTGGGTGTTGCGGACGGCAATGTGCGACTTGATCTGCCTCCGGGATGGAAGTCCGATCCCGCGCAGGTGGCCTTTCACTTGAACAATGAAGAGGACCGTGAAGTAAATTTTCAAGTGCATCCCGACAGGCTGGAGCAGAAATCGTACGAGATTAAGGCGGTCGCTTCGAGTGGCGGCCGTGACTACAGCGACGGCTATCAAACGGTCGGCTATCCCGGACTGCGTCCCTATAACTACTACCGCCCGGCGACTTATCGCGCCCGGGGTGTGGACGTTCGGGTCGCGCCGGGGCTGAATCTTGGATATGTGATGGGGCCGGGCGACGACGTTCCACAAGCGCTGGAAGACCTTGGCATTCGCCCCCATCTGCTGAGCGCTGCCGAGATCGCCTCTGGAGATCTGAGCAAATACAACGTGATCGTGCTCGGCATCCGCGCCTATGCCTCGCGGCCGGAATTGGCGGCGAACAATCGCCGGCTGCTCGATTATGTGCGAAACGGCGGCAACTTAGTCGTGCAATACCAGAGCGGGGAATATGACCATAACTTCGGGCCTTATCCATATACATTGGGCCGCTCAGCGGAGAAGGTCGTCGATGAGACTGCTCCCGTCACCTTGCTCGACCCAAAGAATCCTGTACTGAACTGGCCGAACCAGATCACCGCTGCGGATTTCAATGGCTGGGTCGAGGAGCGGGGCCACTCGTTTATGGAAAGCTGGGACCCGAAGTACACGGCGCTGACCGAGACCCACGACCCGGGGCAGGACCCTCAAAAAGGCGGCCTGCTGGTGGCGCATGAGGGCAAAGGCATCTATATATATGTCGCCTTCGCGCTATATCGGCAGACTCCGGAAGCCGTGCCGGGCGCTTACCGGCTACTCGCCAACCTGGTCAGCGCGGGAATGCGCCCTTAATTTGACGGCACTTCAGTCCTCGGAATTCTTAGCAACGGCGTAAGCCGAGACAAGACCGCCTGCGAAGCTGGATTTCAGATTTGCCGCGAAAACTTCTCGCAGCCACGGTAATCCCTGCCTGGAATCGCCACCTTCCTCAGCTCCATGTCTTCGTTTGTCCGGTTATTCACCCAAATTTAACTCAAATTTCACCGACGCCTGCCAATCTCTACAAGGTAGCAAGCTGTGCTGCATGCAGTATTTTTGCCACGGTTCCAGTTCGCCAGACCGATAAAGAGAGGGCAAGGATGCAGGCAGCCCTGTCCCGGCGAACTGAATACTTCTTCCCATCACGTCATTCTGCAATTTGCGAATTGAAAGTTAAGAGAGGCCCAATGAAAACGAATCTCAAGGCGCTGGCGGCTCTGGCGCTGGCTATGGCACTCCCCTACGGGAGTGCCCAAACCTCGACAAAGAAGAAGACTTCTTCTGAAGCGTCAGTCCAGGCACAAATCGACGCCCTGCGGACCGACATGCAGAGCCAGATCCAGAGTCTGAAACAGCAGCTGGCTGAAAAGGATGCGCAGCTACAACAGGCGCAGCAGGCGGCAGCAGCGGCCCAGGCGGCAGCCCAGCAGGCGCAGCAAGCGGCCCAGGCTGCACAGGCAGCCAATACAACCAATACCGAGGCAGTGACGAGCCTGCAAGGGGCGGTCACGGACCTGAAGACCAACAACGCATCGCTGGCTCAAACCGTCCAGGATTCGCAGAAGCAGACCACGGCAAAGCTTCAGCACCCTGACGCCATTTACTTCAAGGGAATCACGCTCAGCCCGACCGGAAGCTACCTGGCGGGTGAAACTGTGTGGCGCAGCGCAGCGACCTCCGGCGGTCTTGCAACGCCTTTCAATGCGATACCGCTCCAGGCGGCGGACGCGGCCCATCTGAGCGAGTTCTTCGCGACCGCCCAACAGTCGCGAATCGCTTTGATGGCCGAGGGCAAGACCCCCAACTTTACACTGCGCGGCTACTACGAGGCTGATTTCCTGTCCGCGGGCAACAGCTCCAATAGCAACCAGAGCAATAGCTATACCCTGCGCCAGCGTCAATTGTGGGCTCAGGCTTCGACTTCGAAATGGATGGTGACCGGCGGTCAGATGTGGTCCCTGGCCACCGAGTACAAGCCGGACTCGCAACTGGCGCCGGGCAAAGAACAAGCGCCCCAAACTATAGACCCGAACTACAACACGGGCTTCACCTGGGAGCGCCAGTACGGATTCCGGGCATCAATCAATATGCCGTACAAGACGACATTCGCCCTCTCGGTCGAAAATCCCGAGCTGCTCAATCTTGGTGGGACAGTCCCGAACTTGATCCTGCTCGGTGGTCCGGGCTCGACCAACCTCGACCCGACTGCCAATTACACCTATAACCTCGCTCCCGATCTGATCCTGAAAGCGTCAGCGGACCCGAGCTTCGGACACTTTGAGGCCTTTGGTATCGGGCGCTTCTTCCACTCGCGCACCTACACTTCGCTGACTGCCCCGGTAAATGCTTATAACACCACCACCGTCGGGGGCGGCGTTGGGGGTAGCGCCCGCGTTTCCACCTTCCAGAAAAAGCTGGACTTCGGACTGAAAGGCCTGTGGGGCGATGGAATCTCGCGCTACGGAGCCACCACCCTCGCCGATGCAACTGCGAACTATGCGGGCCAGTTGAAGTTGCTGCACGGATATTCCGCAATGGGTACGATCGAGGCGCACGCCACTCCGCGGCTCGATCTTTACTTCTATTACGGAACTGATGGCGTCTTCCGCAACTATAGCTACACCCCCGCCGGCGGTTATCTCGGCGAAAAGGCCGGCACGCCGTACGGCTATGGCAACTACTCGTTCAACAACACGGGTTGCATGACCGAGCCGCTCCCCGGCGGCAGCAATGTGCCCGGAACTCCAGCCAACTGCGCAGCGAATAACCGCGACACTCAGGAGATCACCTTCGGCTACTGGTATGACTTCTACAAAGGCCCGATGGGCCGTCTACGCCAGGGCTTCCAGTACTCCTATGAAACCCGCAACGTCTTCTCAGCCGTCGGAGCAACGCCCCAGGCGACGGACAGCATGTTCTGGACCTCGTTCCGGTACTATCTGCCCTAAACAATACCCATCAACCCAGCATGCAAAGAGGGCACCCAAACCGGTGCCCTCTTTGCATTTGAGAGGCAAGAATCCCCTGCGTGAATCAACGACCGGAGGATCCAAAGCCCTTCTCGCCACGTTCGCTGGGGGAAAGTTCCTCTGCCAGGACCACTTCGCCGCCAGTCATCGCAGCCAGGGGCGACAACTGCACGATCTTGTCCCCTTTTCTGATTTGAACGCTGACGTCGGTCCGTTCCAGAGAAACATCCACGATCTGACCGCGCTTCATTCCTGACGACGTCGAGTCGGGCTTCGGGCTGGTTGACGTTGATGAGGCAGACCAAGAGCTCGCCGCGGTATCCGGCATCGATTCTGCCCCCGGCGTAGGTGATGCCTCTGGCGGCCATCGAGGACCGGTCACCCAGGATGAAGCCATGGCCTGGAAGCCCCTCCACCGCAATGCCAGTGCGCACCTTCACCGGCTTGCCGGGATACAGAGTTACGTCCTCGATTGCATAGAGGTCGTAGCCGAGATCGTCTCCAGGATGGGCCACCGTAGGCAGCCTGGCATCCGGATGGAGCAGCTTGACTTTCAACATGCTTGGGGCACCTGGCTAAGCCGGACTTCCATTCGCAAGAATAGAACCAACTTACCAGAGTACCCCGTGGATGGTCCGGTTTCAGGCAGAAGACGCAGTGTATTCGGGGTCAGCTCGCCTTCTTGGCCAATAGCGCTTCCCGGCGCTGTTTCGCCCAGCGGCGCTTCTGCGCCTGGGCGATGCGGTTCCGCGCATCCTGGCTTAAGATGCGTTTCTTGGGTGCACCTGAGGCCTTGGCCACCCGGCCAACAATATGCTTATGGCCGTTTGTTGAGCTCAAAAGCTCCCTGACCCGCTCCAGGCGGCTTATTTCTTCCCCGATCAATTCCAAAATCACATTCCGATCCATTCGCATTCTCCCTTGATTTTACGGACTTACGCTTATTGCGATCTATCGCAATGTTGTTCGCGAACGCTTGCGGGTCGCGGCAGAATAATCCATCCCACTTGTCGAGCAAGCTCCTGCGTTCGCTTAACCAACCCGGTTTTACCCCTTGATACAACCCTCTTACGTTTGCGAAGTTATTTCATCGCCACTCTTGTTGGATACATCGTCGGGAAAATGGATGCTTGGCATAACCGAGAGTAATGCCTCGCGCGAAGAAATAAAGATGAAACGAGAGACTCGACCCTGTCTCGCCGATTATCCTGTGTGGCATGTCTTGCAATCCTGTAACCCGATGACGCTCCTGGAGTCTAATTGCAGGTACACGCGATATTTGGCGGGAGAGATTCCGGCAATTGGCCGCCTTAAAAGTGGGTGCTGAACCTTGTGGGAGGGGTTTCATCCCCAGGCAAGTGCCGTCTATCTATCGGCCTTACGAGGAAGATTTGAAAAAGAGCCTACCATGTGCGCACAAGATAGTCACGAGAGCGGGTTGATCGAGCGCATATGTGCCGGGGAGAAGGAGTTATTCCACGAGCTGGTTCGGCCATATGAACGCAAAGTCTACCTCACCACGCTGGCGCTGTTAGGGAGCGAAGCAGAGGCGGAGGACGCGGCCCAGGAGACGATGATCAAGGCTTTTCGCAACCTGCGCTCGTTCCGCCATGAGTCCAGATTCAGCACCTGGCTGGTATCGATTGCGCTGAACGAAGCCAGAAGCCATCTGCGAAAATCAAAGCGCGCGCAGGTTCAGTCGCTGGACGCGGAAACGGAGAGTTATGAGGGAGACTTCACTCCAGCAATGCTGACCGATTGGCGGGAGATACCCTCAGAAACGCTGGAGCGATCGGAGGTGCGGGCCGCGCTGCAATCGGCCGTAGCCGAGCTCCCTGCTATCTACCGCGAAGTCTTTACCTTGCGAGACCTGGAAGATATGAACGTGGAAGAGACAGCGAAAGCGCTGGGCGTAACCGCAAACGTCGTTAAGGTGCGGCTGCATCGGGCGCGGATGCTGCTTCAGAAGCGGCTTGTCCCGCTCCTGAAGACATCGTTCTCACCCCGTCGCGGGCTTTTCGGGAGGGTGCTATGGAGCTGAACTGCAAGCATGTGTGGGAGTATATCTCCGACTACATCGACGGTTCTGTCGACCCCGAAGTGCGCGATCGGATCGAGCGCCATTTAGAGAACTGCGAGATATGTTCGGCGGTCCTGGACAGCACGCGAAACATACTCTATTTGACCGCCGATGATCGGACCTTCGCGCTGCCAATTGGTTACAGCGAGCGGCTTCACGCTCGGCTGGAGCAGGAACTCGCCGCGCTCGACGGACCGGAGCCGGCGGATGGCTAGAGGTGGTGATGGAGAATGATGTGGAGGACTTCTTCGACCAAGAGCAGGACAAGGGTCGCTACCGCGAGCAGTATCTGAAGGTTCTCAGAACGAAGCTTGGTTGCGGGTACGGGTTGCATTCTCCATTGCGCGGCAGGCCGATGGCGCAGGCGGCGAACGCGCCGGATCGCATACAAGTTGATCAGAGAGCCGGCCAGCGCCAGCAAAACCATCGGAATGCGGATCCGATCAGCGTGCAGGCTCCACGGGACGCGGGTCCCGAGTGCCGTGGCCAGCGAAGTAAGGCCGATCACCAGGCGCAGCCCGCTGATCGCCACGAAGGCCGTGCAGAGACTTTGTAAGACGGCAAAGATGAAGCTCGAGCACGCAACTATCCAGCCGCGGAGATAACTCTCCGCCTTCGCGCCAGCTGGCTGGGCCGAACTGGTGCCTTGCGCTCCCTTTTCAGGTTGCGTTGTCTGGATCATTGGAGATGCGAGACCATCGGTTCAGGATGCGCGGAAACAAAAAGGACGGCTGCTGCCGCCCTCCCTGTTTTAGAAGTTTGCGCGAAGCCTAGAGAACCGTTACGTTCTCAGCCTGCCAACCCTTCGGACCCTTCACCACGTTAAACTGCACGGCCTGGCCTTCCTGCAAGCTGCGGAAGCCATTGGCCTGAATCGCGGTGTGGTGAACGAATACATCTTCACCGTTGGCGCGGCTCAGGAATCCAAAGCCCTTCGCATCGTTAAACCATTTCACTGTTCCCTGTTCCATAACTTGATTCTTTTCCTTTTGTAGAGATAACGCTGAATTGAAATCGGGATATTCGCAGGTATTGCCACAGCAAATGCATAACGAGCGGTAGAGCCACAGTCCCTATTCGACGCTACCTAAGTATAACCGTAAGGGCGAACGACTGCGCAACTATTATTTTGTCACCAAGGTTTGCCGGAAAAACTATTGCCAAAATGGTACCCATTGACAGATTTTTGCAAGTTTTTCTCCCTATCTTAAGAGTTGTCGCCCGACAGGGCGGCAAGATATGGTCATGATCGAGTCGAAGACTCTACGCAGCCGCCAATCTTCGCAGTCGAACCCGACCCTATCCCGCGTCACGACGTTCGAGCTCCCGGCTCGGAGTCGGATGTCTGCCGGTTCTCCCTCTTCCGATCACTTGACGGTCGATCCCACGCCGGCTGCGGCGCCCCCCCACCGCGGCTGGCAACCGATGGAAATGGGCCGCTACCGGGTGACGATCGCCGAAACACTGGCGGAACGCGAGGCCGCCTGCCGGCTCCGCTTCAAGGTCTTCAATATCGAACTCGGAGAAGGGCTGCAGACTTCCTACAAAACCGGCCTGGACACCGATCATTTCGACCTCTTTTGCGACCAGTTGATTGTCGAAGATCGTAACTCCCGTTCCATTGTGGGAACCTACCGCATGCAAACCGGCTCTACGGCGGCCCAGAACGTGGGCTACTACAGCGAGCAGGAGTTCGATTTCGCTCCCTACGAACCCCTTCGACGGTCGGTTTTGGAACTGGGAAGGGCCTCAATCGACCGCGAACACCGCTCCAGCGAAGTGCTGACGCTGCTGTGGCGCGGGATTGCCCAATACACCCGGGTCCACGACCTGCGCTACCTGATAGGGTGTTCCTCGGTGAACTCGCAGGACGCCAGGGTTGGCTGGGAGATGTATCGTCAGCTTTCCGGATTTCTGGCTGGCGACCAGTTTCGCACCGCCTCGACCGCTGCCTACACCCTCCCCTCCACTGGCGAAGCGCCGGAGATCATGGCAAAGGTGCCCAAACTGTTGCGGACGTATATTGGGATCGGGGCGAAAATATGCGGTCCTCCGGCGCTGGACAGGGAGTTCGGCACCATCGATTTTCTGACGCTGCTGGACATGCGCGAGCTCACGCCCGCCGCGAGGGTCCGGTTCCTGATCGAAGCACAATAGGCGCTCCAGCGCGCAGCCGGGTCCGAGGCTGGTGGAAGGCCGTCTTGCTGGTGCTTTCCTTATGCCAGTGCGTGGCCAGTTTCATGGTTTTGCGGCTGCGCGGAAAACCTTCAATCGTCGCGCGCGCGAACTGGCTGCACCGCTGCTGCCGGATGGTGCTTCGCCGTCAGGACTTTGAGCTACGCTTCACTGGCGAGCTGCCGCGAAGCGGCCTGATTGCCTCTAACCATCTGAGTTATTTGGACATACTCTTTTACGGGGCCGCAGTTCCGTGCGTCTTCGTCTCCAAGATCGAAGTGCGATCCTGGCCGCTGCTCGGATTGTTGGCGGCGCTGGGCGGCACGGTCTTTATCGATCGCAAAAGCGCTGCGAGCACCGCCGAGGCGGCAAGACGCATCGAAGACTTGCTCGGCGTCGGCGTCCCAGTGCTCGTTTTCCCCGAAGGAACAAGCTCCGATGGCAGCGGCGTACTCCGTTTTCATCCCTCGCTCTTTGAGCCGGCGGTGGTCGTCGGTGCTGGGGTGACCGCTGCGGCGATTCGGTACGCCGCCGGGGCTGGGGCCGTGGAACGTGATCTCTGCTACTACGGAGACATCTCTTTTGCTCCGCATCTTCTAGAAACGCTTCAGCTTCCGGAGATCGTTGCAATTCTTCGCTTCGACTCCCCGGGCAAGGTCTACGCCGACCGCAAGCAGGCTGGTGGTCTCACGCGCGAGGCGGTGATCGGCCTGCGTGCCTGTGCGCAAGACGCGAGCGAGGCAATTTCAACCGCATTGGCGGACCTGCAGTGAACTTCGCGGAGGCCGGAGGCAGTCGAGAGCTAGGGCCGCCGAAGCGCTTTTCGAATAATTCCCGGCGGCACACCGGTAGACTCACGCTCGATGAGCCGAGTGGGAATCGGGTAGTCACGCTTTGCGCCACTTGGCCCCGGTCCGCCGTGGTCGTGGAGGGCTTGAAATGCGGCGCGGGCGAGGTCGGCGCGAGACATCTGCACGGTGGTGAGTGGCGGCGTCGTGAATTGGGCGAAGCGAATGTCGTCGAAGCCGACGATCGAAAGGTCCTCGGGGATCTTCAATCCGGCGGCATAGGCCGATCGCAAGACACCGATCGCCGTCATATCGTTCGAGCACATGATCGCCGTTGGCAGCTTTGCTTCCGCGCGCAGGCTTTCAAAGGCGCGCATTCCGCCCTCGAGTGTATGGTCAGCCTCAATCACCCGGACATCGGCTGCAGGAATCTTCGCGGCTTTCGCGGCGAGGCGAAAGGCCTCAATCCGGGCCCGGGCCGAATGAAGCGTCCGCGGCCCGCTGATGAACGTAAGCTGGCGATGGCCAAGCCCTGCCAGATGCTGGACAGCCTGACGCAGGCCAGCGCCATAGTCGACCCGCAGAGTGCTGGCAAGGGGACTGGGAAGCTCAAAGTCAACCAGTGCGAGGGGGATTTTGCGCGCGGCGAGCTGCTGCAGAAGCGGCTCTTCAATGCCGAAGGTCATCACCGCGACGCCCTCGACCTTGCGCTCCAGCATGCGCCGAATCACCAGGTTCATGCGGTGAGGATCGTAGCTGGTCGAGCCGATCAATATCTCGTAGCCGTTCTCGACGGCGATCTCTTCGAAGCCCTGGATCAACTCGGGGAAAAACGGATTGGTGATCTCGGAGATGACCAGGCCGAGCAGCCTGCTTCGGCCGGAGACCAGCCCACGGGCCTGGGTATTGGGGTAGTAGTCCAGGTCTTCGATGGCCTTCCAGACGCGCTTCGCGAGCTCCGGGCCGACCGAAGGAACGCGATTGATGGTTCGCGAAACAGTGGCGATCGAGACCTTGGCGCGGCGCGCAACGTCGCGGATATCCAGCTTCCCGGAAGACGACTTGTTTCTTCGTTGTGCGGCCACAGTTGCCTTGGAGTCTACTATGACTTACTCCTGTGCTTCGCGGGAAAATGATTTCCCGACGAATCGCTTTTCGAATCATCCGCGCAAGACGATTCAGCGGGTGTTGCGCCATCCAGCGGCCATCCGCTCCTTGAGGATGCAGTGGTTCATCACGACTTTAACTCCGGCGGCCTCGGCGATTGCCGCCGCCTCATCGTGACAGACGCCCTCCTGCAGCCATAGTCTCGGAATCTTCAGCCGGATGACATCCTTAACGATCTCCGGCACATACGCCGGGGCCCGGAAGACGTTGACCAGATCGATCTTGCCGTTCCCGCCTTGATAGGCTGCGTCGAGGGTCGGGTAGGCCTGCTCGCCGAGGACGGAGCGAGCCAGCGGATTTACCGGGACGATCTGGTAGCCCTGCTGCTGCATGAACCTCGATACGCCTAAGCTGGCGCGCCCCGGCTTGTCGGAAAGGCCGATGACCGCGATGGTCTTGGAGTTCTCGAGAATCTCGCGAATCGTTTCTGGCTCGTTCATCGAATATTCCCCTCAATCCAGATCATCAGATGCGTCGACGGCCGTCGGTGCATTGCCGTCACGACGCATCAGCAGATATCCGCGAATGAAGGGCTCAAGATAACCGTCGAGCACGCGGTCAACATCGCCAAACTCGACCTTGGTGCGATGGTCCTTGGCGATGCGGTAGGGCTGCAGCACATAAGAGCGTATCTGCGAGCCGAACTTGATGTCGAGCTTCGAATCTTCAAGCTTGCGGCTAATCTCTTTCTTCTTGTCGAGTTCGTATTCGTAGAGCTTGGAACGCATCATCTTCATTGCCCGCTCTTTGTTCTTGTGTTGGGAGCGCTCGTTCTGGCATTGAGTGACGATGTTGGTCGGGATGTGCGTGATGCGGACTGCGGAGTCGGTCGTATTCACATGCTGGCCGCCCTTGCCGCCAGAGCGGTAAGTGTCAATCCGGAGATCGTCCGGCTTGATCTCGATCTCAATCGAGTCGTCAATCTCGGGCGAGACAAAGACCGAAGCGAACGAGGTATGGCGGCGCTTGGCCTGATCGAATGGCGAGATGCGCACCAGGCGGTGAATCCCGGTCTCGCCGGAGAGCTGCCCGAAAGCAAATTCGCCGCTGATGGTGATCGTCGCCGACTTCAGTCCGGCCTCTTCGCCATCCTGGTAGTCGTTGACTTCAATCTTGAAGCCCTGGCGCTCGCCCCAGCGGATGTACATGCGCAGCAGCATGTCGGCCCAGTCCTGCGATTCGGTGCCGCCCGCGCCAGGATGCACGGTCAGAATGGCGTTGAGCGGATCGGTCTCGCTGGAGAGCATGGTGCGCGTCTCCATCGCTTCGACGAAGGCGCTGAGCGACTCGATGTCGCGGGCCAGATCGGCCTCCACGTTCTCGCCTTCGTTGGCGAGTTCGAAGTAGGCTTCGATATCGCCGCTGCGGCGGGCGAGTTCGCCGTCGTCGGCAAGCATCGCCTCGAGCCGTTTTCGCTCGCGCATGAGCGGCTGCGATTGCGCAGGATTAGACCAGAGATTCGGGTCGGAGAGCTTTACTTCGAGGGCCGCGAGGTCGCGGCGCAGCCGGGCAGGGTCAAAGATACTCCCGCAGGGTTTTTACTTTTTCGCGGACCTGGGAGTAGGCGAATTCGAGTTCGTTCAACATGAAAAACTCATACCTGACTTAGATGGATTCTTGAGGTTGCTGCCTGATTGCAAGGCGTAGTGTCAACAAGGCCGCAACTATTGCGATTATGGCACAGAGAATGGCGAAGACGTCTCCATAACGGGAGTAGAAGGTGACGTCACTGCGATAGCCGTAGCGCACGGCCAGCGATGTAATCACATGACGCGGAGCGCTTTGCGTGACTCGCCCCAGCGGATCGACGGCCGCTGTTACTCCGGAGTTGGTTGCGCGCAGGATCCAGCGCCGATTCTCAATCGCCCGCATGCGCGCCATGTTGAAGTGCTGCCATGGGGCGCTCGTATCCCCGTACCATCCGTCGTCAGATATGTTGACGAAGACCTGCGCCCCGTTCTTTGCGAAGTGACGGATCTCATCAGCGAAGACCGCCTCATAACAGATGAAGATGCCGAAGGTGTGCCCCTGTGCGGTGAAGACTTTGCGCAGGCCGCCTCGCGAAAAGCTACCGACCCCTTGCGTAAGCGTTCCGGCAAAGGCGATCAGACCTTTATAGGGCACGTATTCTCCAAAGGGCACGAGGTGGATTTTGTCATAGCGGCCGAGGAATTGCCCGTCGGGAGCGACAAATTCGGCGGAGTTGAATATCTCCATCGTGTTGTCGTGCTGCCACGTACCGATGTTGCCGACGACGGCCGGAGAGCCGGTCTGCCGGGTAAGGTCGGCCATCAGCGCATGAAAATGCGGATCGGCCTCGCGGAAGGGCGAAGGCGACTCGGGCCATGCAACGAGATTCGGCTTTATGGGCGGAATGGGGCACTCCGGCTTCACGGCCACAGGATTCGGCTCCGGCATTCCCGCGAAAAAGGGCGTGCAACTCTTAAGGCTAAGGGCAATGAATTCAGCGGTGTGCTTGTCCCATTCCGGTCCGAACCAGTCGTTGCTTTGAGTGACGTCAAGGTTTTGCTGCAACAAGACTGCTGTGGCTTCGGTTGGCGCTGCCGGCAACGTGACGAACGAGCCGAGTTGCAAGCCAGCAGAAAACAGCAACGCCCCGAGTGCGAATCGCAGCCTGCGCGCAAACGGACAGGCCAGCAAAGCGGCGGCAAACATGGCATTGCCGATCATCAAAACGAACGAGATGCCATAGACTCCCGTGACCGGCGCGAGCCGGCTTAGCAGCAGGTTATCGACCTGGGAGTAGCCGAGCTGGTCCCACGGAACTCGAGTGATGCGCGAGGCGGCAAACTCCAGCGCGACCCAGAAAAACGGCGCGAGTAGCAGGGCTAAGGCGTCGCTCTTAAAGGCTTTCCGTGCCAGCGCAATCAGCAGGCCAAAAACGCCGAAGTAGAGGCCGAGCACAAGGCTATAAAGCAGCAGAATTCCGAACGAAGCGATCGGGCCGATGCCGCCGTAAATGTGCATCGTGGCATAGATCCAGTAGCTGTTTATCAGATACCAGGCCACACCGCAGATATACGCGCCCCAGGCGCTGCGGCGAAGGAAGTTCCTTCGCGAGGCGTTGGACGCAGTTAGAATCCCCCAGAGCAGCGGAACAAGAGCGACCCACGCGACTGCGCCCCGCCAGGGCGGCAACGGGCCGGCGATGGGAAACGGCAGGTCGAGCAAGACCGCGGCAAGCAAACCCCAGGTCAAGGGATTAGCGAAAAACGGATTCGCGAAAGACGGGCTTGCCAGGACGGGAGAAGGAAGAAGCGCGGCGGCTGACGGTTTGGTGAAGAACTTGTGCATTCCGCCGTGAGTCTACCATTCCTTCTGGAATTCCATTGGCGGAGAATTCTAGTTCCGCGGCCCTAGCAGATGTAGAATTGCAGTAATGAGTCATCCGATTATCGATCTAGCGATGCAACTGTTGAGCTTCATCTTCTTGATCGGGATGTTCGGCTCGGCGATCGTAGTGGCGATTAGCTTCGTCGAAGATCTCTACGAGCTTTTTGGCGAATAAAGGCGCCAGCTTTATCGCATCGATCACGTCTCAAATTTATTGACCCTGTACAGAATCGGACATACACTCAGCCGTGAACGTCACGCCGGTAATTGCCTTCACGATAATCGCGTAGACGAAGTGCCAGACGCCAAACCATGCCGGTAGACCGAACCATAGCCAACCCATCCAACCGAGTGCGTCTTGTCGTCGCTTCCTCGGTCATGCTCACATTCATTTCTTTTTGGCGGGCCGCCGCGATCGTGCTCAACGATCTCGGGTCGTCGGCGTTCTATGCCGGAGGCATCGCTGAGCAGGCGGTTGGAAAAGCGGCGCCGTGGTTCATCCTGGGCGTCATGCTCTTCTCCTTCGCGGTGCGCGCCGTGTATGTGGAGAGCTGCTCGATGTTTACGCGCGGCGGCGTGTATCGCGTCGTGAAAGAAGCGTTGGGCGGCACTTTTGCCAAGCTAAGCGTCTCGGCGCTGATGTTCGATTACATTCTCACCGGGCCGATCTCCGGAGTTTCCGCCGGACAATACATCACCGGTCTGCTCGATGAACTGCTGCAGGTCGCGGCGAACCACCAGTGGCTGCCCGCCGCGATGCTGGGTGCAGGTCACACCGCCCCGCAGCTGCCGATGAACGGCACCTCGGCGGTCTTCGCGATCGTCGTGACCCTCTATTACTGGTGGCTGAACCTGAAGGGGATTGAAGAGTCCAGCGACAAGGCGCTGGATGTCATGAAGGTGACCACGATCATGGTGGTCATCCTGCTGGGTTGGGGCTTTTACTCGGTAGCGGTGAAACACGCGCCGCTTCCGCCGGCGCCCATTCCTTCCAATCTGCACTTTTCCAATGATGCGCTCGGCTTTCTGAAGAACATCAAGTTCACGGCAGGCTTCGGTCTTTTTGGGATTCTGATGGCCTTTGGCCACTCCGTGCTGGCGATGAGCGGCGAAGAGTCGCTGGCGCAAGTGAACCGTGAAATTGAACACCCCAAGCTCAAGAACCTGAAGCGCGCCGCGATCGTGATCGCGATCTATAGCTTCATCTTTACAGGCATAGCTTCGCTGCTCGCGGTGATGCTTATCCCCGACTACCCGCGTACTCACGTCTATCAGGACAATCTCATCGCCGGCCTGGCCATGTACATGGTTGGACCTGAGGTGTTGCGGATCATTTTTCGTGTCTTTGTCGTGATTGTCGGCTTTCTTATCCTCTCCGGCGCGATCAATACTTCGATCATCGGTTCGACCGGCGTCCTGATGCGCGTCGCCGAAGATGGCGTCCTGACCGACTGGTTCCGGCGGCCTCACCCTAAATACGGGACGAGTCACCGCATCGTGAACATGGTTGCCGGCTTTCAGCTTTTCACGATCATCGTGACCTGGGGCAATGTGATCACCCTGGGCGAGGCCTACGCCTTTGGTGTGATCTGGAGTTTCACCTTCAACAGCTTGGCGATGCTCGTGCTGCGCTGGAAATATAAGGGCGAACGCGGCTGGAAGGTGCCGCCAAATATTCGCATCGGGGGCCGCGAAATACCTGTTGGGCTCGCGTCCGTATTCCTGTCGCTGTTTTCCATTGCTATCGTCAACTTATTCACCAAAAGCATCGCGACGGAAAGCGGAATCGCCTTTGCCGCGGCTTTTTTCGTGATCTTTAGTATCTCTGAAAAACGCAACAAGGCGCGTCATGCGAACACCGAGCGCCAGATGAAGGAACACTTTCAACTGGAGCATGAAGACACGATCAGCCGGGAGGCCCTGCAGATCAATCCCGGAAGCGTGATGGTAACGATGCGCGATGCGGCAAACCCCTATGCGTTGAAATGGGCTTTAAGCCGGATCAACACCGACGAACAAGATATCGTCGTGCTTACGGCGAGAATGATGGGCGCCGGCGGCCCGGAGTTTCTCGAAGCTTCCGATCAGTCGTTTAGCGAACACGAACAAATGCTCTTTACCAAGGCAGTTTCGGTCGCTGAGAGCTTCGGCAAACATATCTCGCTGCTCGTCGTCCCCGCCGGGGACGTGTTTGCTGCGTTAGTGCAGACTGCTAATTCCCTTGAAGCCTCGGCTGTGGTCTCGGGACTCTCGACAAAGCTTACCGCTCAGGAGCAGGCCTTTCACATGGGGCATGCATGGGAGGCCCTGCCTGAGCCTAAGAGGCAATTTACGTTTTATATCGTGCGGCCGAATGGCGAAGGAGAAGCATTTCATATCGGGCCGCACGCACCGACCCTGCAGACCGACGATGTCCAGTTGGTGCATCGGCTGTGGCTTAACTTCCGCCGCGAGGCCGGGATGGGCGGGCTGCACCACAGTGACATCGTGACCTATGCTCTCACCCGTCTTGCTACCGAATATGCGCGAGACAAGCAAGAGACCCTGAAGAACCTGCGGCGTTATGCAACCGACGGCAGCAAAGGACCTGATTCAGGGTTGATTGCGTCCAATGAAGCGCCGATCGGATATTCCATCCGAGCACCCAAGCCCACCAAAGCTGCCGACGATCCGCTTTAACGCGATACCTGATCCGAGTTCAGCCATCTAGTTGCGTCATGTTGTCGCAATGCGCCGCCTCACCTGCTTGCGGCCTCAGCTCACTTGCAATCTCACTTCCTTCTTAGTCAACCGGACAAGCGGTTACTAGTTATTACCATCGATAGACTCTTTCCACCTTCTAATTGTTTGAAAGCGGACTACTCGAGCGAGACTTTCAACCGGGTAGCCTCACGCTCTCGTAAGAGAGTTCCGCTTGGCGCAGCGGGATCTTTGATGCAGCTAGTTGTCAACTAAAGGCAGGATAAGTATCCTTGTTGCAACTGAAAAAGTAACAAATACCACCTACTCTAGCTCGATGGTAGAGAAGCATTACGAAGGGAAAAGATCACGTGGATGTTAAAGAGATTTTAGTAGAAATCGACGCAGAGATTTCACGGCTTCAGCAGGCTCGGACCCTACTTGGCGGAGAAGCAACTCCGAAGCGTGGCCAAGACAAGCGTAAGTCAGTCTCCGCTCCCAAGAAACGCAAGCTCACTCCCGAAGGCAGACGGCGAATTGCCGAGGCGATGAAGCGCCGCTGGGCGGAGCGCAAGAAACAGGCCGCGCATAAAACCCACTAAGTAAAGGCCGCTCCTTTTGAGCGGCAGGCAGAATCCTCGCCCTGATAAGGGCCGGGGCAGGGATGCTTACGTCTAAGCACGCAACCACCGGCGAACTGCGCGATACTTAGGAATGTCTGTTCGCCACGCTACTCCGGTTTCGGATGCAACGCTTGTTCAGATTGTCGATCATGCGTTGCTCTGAAACAGCAAGCAGGAGTGGTGCATGGCTGGCCTGCAAACCTGGATGCTCGCAGTGTTGCGTGGGCGTCTTCGCGATCAATCAGCTCGATGCGCTTCGTCTGCGCAACGGTCTGGCGGAGCTGTCTATGGTGGACAGCGAGCGCGCCGCGCGGGTGCGCGAGCGGGCCGAGGGGTCAGTGGCGCCGCCTCAGGTCGACCTTTCCCGGCGATCCAGGTTCCGGACTTCTCCACGAGAATGCCGAGGGCAGTGAGGAGTTCGACTCTTATGCCAATGACGAAGTATGCCCGGTCCTCGATCCTGAGACGGGAACCTGCGATCTATATCTCTCTCGCCCCATGACCTGCCGGGTCTTTGGGCCGCCGGTTCGATCCGATGAGGGTCTCGGTGTTTGCGAGCTTTGCTATCACGGCGCTACCGCTGAAGAGATCGCCGCCTGCGAGATGGTTCCTGATCCCGAGGGCCTTGAGGCTGTTTTGGTCGAGGAAGTGGAAGAGCAAAGCGGCGTTCGAGGCAAGACGCTTGTGGCCTTCGCTCTCACCCGCCGGGAACCGCCGCCTACTCATATATAAGACCTGCGATTCGATGGCGTCTGGAGAACCTCCGGAGCCCACCCCTATGCTGGCTTCGGCGGAAGCGGTGTATAACGAGTTCGGAGTCCACTCATCTGCGTGATGCCCTCGACCATGGGCCATCTGCACAGACAGGTCAGGCCTGGACGGTTATTCAAGACATCGGCAAAAACGGTCTGATGCCATTGCAATGGTAAAGAAGTGTTTCCGCAAATTCCTCTCTCCTTCGCAGATTGGTTGTCTGCTGTTCGCGCTGTGTCTTCGCCGCCGGCCAGGGAGATGGCGGCGCCGCGCCCGTGCAAACTGCCGCGAATCGGGATGCGGTGTGCGCTTCTTGCCATCGCGAGATTTATCGAGCGGTATATGAAGACTCCCGATGGCGCAAGCCAGCGGGCCGGCTATCGACGGCATGGTTTCTGTTCCTGCAGATTTCGTGCACAAGGCCTCTGGCGTGCACTATCGAATCACCGAAAAAGACGCACGGGTCTACCTCGACTATGATCGCCCCGACAGTGCGCAATGGCGGCCCGCTGCACGGTCGGGAAGAGCTGCTTTACTTTGTAGGATCGGGCACCCGCGGACGCACCTTTCTTTTTCAGCGCGAGGGCTACTGGTTTGAGACGCCGATCAACTGGTATGCGAAAAAGGGCATCTGGGACATGGCGCCTAACTACCAGCGCGCCGCGGAGATGCCGTTCACTCTTCCGGCCGACAGCGGCTGCCTGAGCTGCCATGCAAGCAACGTGCAGGCCGCGCTGCCCGATGCCCGAAACCACTATCGCGCGGCGCCCTTTGAGACTGGCGGTATTACCTGCGAACGATGCCACGGCGACGCCTCGGAACACCTAGCGCAAGGAGGGAAAGGGCCGATTCTCAACCCCGATAAACTGGCGGCAAACCTTCGTGACTCCGCTTGCCTGCAGTGCCATCTTGAGGCGGAGATGTACGGTGAATCGGCCGGGCCATTCCCTCTACGACTTTCAGCCGGGAAAAGAGATCTCCGATTATCTCGTCTACTTCGTACACCGCGACGCATTGGGAGCCGGCGGGCGGGCCACCAGCCAGTGGGAAGCCCTTCTGCAGAGCGCCTGCAAGCGCGCCAGCGGCGACAAAATGACATGCACGACCTGCCACGACCCGCATGGCTCGCCGTCGGCGCAGGAATCGGTCGCTTTCTATCGGAGCAAGTGTCTGGCGTGTCATACCGGAGCGCGCTTCGCAACGTCCCACCACCCTGAACAACCTGATTGCGCGAGTTGCCACATGCCTCGCAGCGCTACTCAGGACATCGCACACGAACAAGTAACCGATCATCGCATCCAGATTCCCAATGCGGCGACGCTGCAGGGAATCGGGGAGACAAAACATGCCGAAGAATTAGTTGCAGTCCGCGGCAAGGCGGACGCCCGCGATCTCGGCATAGCTTATTCGCAATTGGCGGTACGCGGCGACCGCGAGGCGGGCGACCGGGCAATGAAGCTGCTTCGCGAGGCGGAGCGAGACATGAACGCGGCCCCGAACTCTTTGCCGGACGCGATCTTCACACCCAATTGGGTTTCCTCGATCAGCTCAACGGCGACACGATGGACGCGGCGAGGGAATATCGGATGGCCATAGCCGCGGATCCCTTCGATGCAACGGCGATCGGGAACACGGCGCTGATTGACGCGAAGGCGGGCGACTGGTCCTCAGCGGCGCGCCTCTGGGCCTCGGTCTTCGAGCACGATCCCACCCAAAGCGCGGCAGCTCTGAATCTGGCCTCGACGGATTGCACGCTCGGCGATAGGGCTGGGGCGCTCCAGGTGCTCAACCGGTTACTGCTTTTCTCGCCGGACAACCGGCAGGCCAGAGAGTTCGCAACGGCGATCAACAATGGCAGCCATCCTTGTCAACATCCTTGAGTGCAGTCCTGGAACACATCGGCCGGTAGTCAACTGCCTACTAGACAAGTGGACTTAGATACGTCTAAGTTGTCTATGTCGTACCGCCGGGCTTCGGATAACTCAACCGACTAAGAATGTTCCATGGCGGCGACGACCGCGGACGAGATCAATGGACAACCCGAAGTACCGAGTGATCTTCGAAGCCCTTCATGAAGAGATTCTCCATCGCCGCTACAAACCGGGCGGACGCCTGCCGAGCGAAGCGGAGTTAGTCCGCCGCTTCGGCGCTTCGCGAATGACGGTGCTGAAGGCGATCAAAGAGCTGCAGGTTTTGGGCCTGGTCAACCGGCGGGTCGGCTCCGGTACTTATGTCGCGACCCAGACCCCGACCGGAAGCCACGTCTTTGGACTGCTGATTCCAGTCGCTGGGACAGACGGAGATATTCGAGGTGATCTGCCAGGGAATGATGCTCTCGCCCAAAGCAAGGCAGCATTCGCTGCTTTGGGGCCACTCCGTTTCGAGCGACGGCCGAAGCGAGGAAGTCGCGGAGAAACTGTGCCAGCAATACATCTCTCAAAATGTCTCCGGAGTCTTCTTCGCGCCGATTGAATACAGCGCCACTCGCCATGAAACCAATCGCAAGATCGGCGCCGCGCTCGAACGGGCAGGCATTCCGGTAGTGCTCCTGGACCGATGCCTGGCGCCCTTCCCCAAACGCTCTAAATACGATTTGGTGGGAATCGACAATCACCGCGCGGGTTATATGGCGACGGAGCACCTGATCAAGGCAGGCGCCAGGCGCATTTGCTTCTTTGCGCGGCCGAACTCCGCGCCTACCGTGGAGGTTCGAATCTCGGGCTATCGACAGGCGCTCGCTGCGCATGACCCGGAGGCGGTCGCATGTGTCCGGCAGGGAGACGCCGAAGACCTTAACTTGATACGCGCGATCCTCAAGAAAGACCGGCCCGACGCGTTTTTATGCGCCAACGATCTGACAGCCGGTCAGCTCATGCACTCGCTAATGGATCTGGGAAGGCGAATTCCGGACGAAGTGCGGATGGTGGGCTTCGACGATGTGAAATATGCTCGCCTTCTCCCCGTCCCGCTTACCACGATCCACCAGCCCTGCCATAACCTGGGCAAGATCGCGTTATCGGTGATGCTGGAGCGGATTGCCCACCCCGATCTGCCGACTCGTGACGTGCTGTTGAGCTGCGACCTGGCAGTCCGGAAATCCTGCGGAGCCGCCCGCAGGCGGGATTGACGGCCCTCGTCAATCCTGATTGGTATAGCTATTTTTTCTGTCACTGCTAGACATTTTTTCTTGACAGCTGTCTATGCCAACTCATAGACATATGGGTGGTCAGCTTGTTGCCTTGCCGCAGCAACCTGTCGCGCCCGCCTCGATCCGTTGGAATCGGCTCGGAAGGGGGAAATGCGGGAAAAACGAAAGTTGTCTACAAATTCGATTTACCTGAATTTCAGGTCGAAGCAGTTTGACAGATGTCGAGTTGCCTACATATATTTCGTTCGGAATCTGTTGAAAGTGAGTTCTCGTCATCGTTCGGTTTTGTTGTTTTGCCAATCGCAAGAAACCAGGGTTGGAATGCGGCATTGAGTAAGTTGGTGACAGGAAAGCATCGGACTTTCGCATAGTCGGCTGTTGCGACGAGCCGGGAAACACGGCAACGAAAGTAAGCAGGAAGTTCCACTACCTTTGGGAGACTAGTGAAATGCTAAAGAAAATGTCAGCAGTCCTGGCTGTTTGCCTGGGCGTGTTCTGTCTGTTGTGCCTTCCAGCTGTATCCCACGCCCAAGCGGTCTACGGATCGATCGTCGGGACAGTCACCGACAACACTGGTGCTGCGATTCCCAACGCAACCGTCACCGTCACCGATGAGGCCAAAGGGACTGTTGTCACGGTGCAATCGGGCGCCGCGGGGGATTTTTCCGCCGAGCACCTGATCCCGGACACCTACGACATAAAGGTGGGCTACCAGGGGTTTGAGACCTATCAGGCCAAGGGCATCATTGTCTACGCCGACACTTCGCCGAAGGTCGATGTGAAGCTGACGGTTGGTGGCTCGGCCACGACCGTCGAGGTGAACGCGGACACGATCCCGGTGCTCAAGACGGACCGCGCCGACGTCTCTACTGTACTCAGCAACCAGGACGTGGCGAACCTGCCAACCCCCGGCCGCAACTTCACCAACCTGCAACTGTTGCTTCCCGGCGCGCAGACGCTTGGCTGGTCGCATGCGGCCGATGAAAATCCCCAGGGCAGCGCTCAGATCCAGGTGGATGGACAGGCGTTTGGCGGCGTTGCCTTCGAGTTGGACGGCACCGACAACCAGGACGCGATCCTTGGGATCATCGTCATCAATCCCCCGCTCGACGCGGTGTCAGAGACCAAGATTGCCACGCAGAACTTCGACGCCGAGTTCGGCAAAGCGGTCTCGTCGGTGATGACGGCGCAGACCAAGTCCGGTTCCAATGCCTTCCATGGCAGCGCCTTCGACTATCGCACGAGCAATGCGAATTTGGCCAAGAATCCCTACTCACAATTCCCGGCGTTTGGAACCACGCCAAGATCGGCCGTTCCGGCTGGCCTACGGAACCAGTTCGGTGGATCGATCGGCGGCCCGATCATCAAGGACAAGCTCTTCTTCTTTGCCGATTACCAGGGATTACGGCAGGTTGCCGGGGTGAGCGCCACCGCCACCATACCTACCGCTCTGGTGGCAAACACCTGCCTCGGGGCGCCTACAACAACGGGTGTTCCAGGATGCGACTTTAGCCAGTATACGAATGCCAACGGCACCGGTAGCGGCGCCATCTACCAACAGACGGGCGTCGACCCAACCGGGAAGCCAATCTACACGCAGTACCCGGGCAACGTCATTCCCATCGGCCAGGTTGCACCCGAGTTCCTCAATTTCATCAAATTGATGCAGCCCTATTCCGACACATCCATCGCGCCGGTTGCCGGAACCACCACCGGAACCCTCAACAACTACGTCGGCAATGGCAGTGGTCCCTTCAATAACAACGCGTGGGATGAACGGGTGGATTACACTTTCAACGACAGAATCCACCTTTTCGAGCGCTTCAGCCGCTTCACCAGCAGTTTGGACGGCCCCCAGATGTTCGGTGCGCTCGGCGGCCCAGGTCTTGGCTATAACAATTATGGCGGCATCTCCAAGGGCGCCAACGACAGCCTGGCCGTGGGCACCGATATTTCACTTTCAGCGAGCCTTCTTACCGACTTCCGCTTCGGCTATTACCGTTACAACATAGGCGACTCCAAGAACGACCAGGACGTGGCGGGCGCGGCCAACCTCGGATTTGTCGGCTTGAATATCAACGATCCAGTCACCGGCGGATTGCCGGACTTCAACGTCACTCTTCTTGGGAACGGCGGCTCCCAGACCATTGGCGACGGTCTCAATGTCAGCCGCTGCAACTGCCCCCTGAAAGAGCGGGAGGACCAGTTCCAGATCGTCAACAACTGGACCAAAATCATCAAGACCCATTCAATTAAGGTTGGCGCCGACCTCCGCTACGCTCGCAACCTTCGGGTGCCGAGCGATACCAACCGCACCGGCCAACTCAACTTCAATGGCGGCCCGACCTCAGATCCGAACGCCGGCACCGCAGGTGGAAACGGCTTTGCGGATTTCGCACTTGGCCGGGTAAACCAGATGCAGCGCTATGTCAGCCTTTCGACCAACGCAAAAGAATTCCAGAAGCGCGACTTCTTCTATGTTCAAGACACCTGGCGGGCGACCCCGAATCTGACCGTGAACCTGGGCTTGCGCTATGAGTTCTACTTCCCCGAGTCGACCAACGGCAAAGGTAACGGCGCTCTGATGAATCTAAATACCGGTTACATCGCGGTGGCCGGCTATGGCAGCGTTCCATCCAACCTGGGTTGGAACAAATCTCAATTTCCCCTCAATCCGCGCGTCGGCGTCGCTTATCAGTTCGATCCCAAGACCGTGATCCGCGCCGGGTATGGCCGCAGCTTTGACATCGGCGTCTTCGGATCGATGTATGGCCATGTGATCACCCAGAACATCCCGGTGCTTGCCGCCCAGTCGGTCAATGCACCGAGCGGCAATGGCACCACCTATGCCTTCTGCCTGGGCCCGAACGAACCGAATTGCACCCAGTCCGCGGGACAGCCTCCCAACAACATTGGCGGTCCGATCGCGAATACGATGCCTGCGGTACCGTCCGATGGCTTCCTGCCCAATCCCGGATACAACGTCAACACCAAGGCACGTCCGCATACGCTGCGCATGCCGACGGTCGACGCCTGGAACCTCAGCATCCAGCGGGCCATCACTCCGACTCTGTCAGTCACCGTCGCTTACGTGGGTAACAAATCGACGCATACGCTGAGCTCGGGTGATGGAAATACCACCAATCCGGCGGAAACAGGCTTGTTCCTGCCAGCGCAGTACAGCATTACCGGCGCACCCCTGCACTGGGACTCGACCCCAGCAGCCGGCGGCCCGATGGCTGGTATCGGGCCTGACGGCGGTACAAACGTTGCCAACTACCTGTCCCGGTATTATGGCGGTACTCTGCCGGCCTGCCAGGATCCCGCCTACGCTACACCCACCGGCGAACCGGGCATCAAGCCGGGAATGTGCGGCTGGACCTCGGGCATCAGCTATTACGGCAACAACCAAAACGCCCACTACAATGCGCTGCAGATCAACATGGCGAAACAGTACACCAAGGGGCTTACTCTCAACCTGAACTACGCGTGGCAGGCCGGTTACGACGAGGGCGGCGGCTATTCCACCTGGGAAGAACAGCCAACCTACGGCCGGAACAACGACATCCGCGAGCAACAGCTCACGGGGTACGGCGTCTACGAACTTCCCTTTGGCAAGAAGGGCATGTTTATGACCAGCATTCCGACATGGGCTGATGAGGTCATTGGAGGCTGGCAAATAAGCCCGACGCTGAGCTGGGGAAGTGGAGAACCTTTCTCACTCACCTATAGTGAATGCAACGCCTCGATCGGTGGAACCTCAGCGCCCTGCTTTCCAAATGGGCGTGCGGCATTCCTGCCCCATCACCTGAGTTCCCTCAATCCTATTAACCACAACAAGACCTACTTCAACAGCGTTGTTCCCTCCGGCCAGAAACTGTGCGACGGTCTGGGTTCATACAACGGCTTCACCTGCGCCGGGCTTGACACGATCGGAAACTCGGGACGGAACAGCAACTTCGGGCCTGGCTTCTTCAACATGGACTGGGCGATACAGAAGAACTTCCCCATCAAGGAAAGCCTCTTCCTCCAGTTCCGCATGGACATGTTCAATGCATATAACATCGTCAGTTCCGCCATGTCTGCTGGCGCTGGCGGATCCGAAAACATTGAAAGCACCGGCATCGTCAACGGCTACGCGCCAGGCGCAAGCCCACGTACACTACAGTTCTCGTTCCGCCTGCAGTGGTAGCGTAGGCGTAGCGGTTCGCTTCAAACCGGGGGAGCCATCGTGCTCCCCCACACTTTTGCGCTGAGCCCGATTTATCTCTAAGCTTGATTTGCTGCTTTCATGCGCCGCCAGATTCCGCCATTATTTTTCGCGTTGTTCTTCATGCTCGTCGCTTCAGGCGCAGCGCAGACCCCAGTGGCCGCTGCACCCGTGCCGGCAAGCGCACCTGTAGACCCAGCCTCAGTGATAGCCGCGGCCCGCAAAGCATTTGCATCCGGGCACGCGGAGGAGGCGCTCAAGCAGCTCGATCCCCTCACTGCGATGACGCCGGAGCTGGCGGGGGTCGAGCGGCTGCGCGGCTTCATCTACTACCAGCAGCGGAATATGGCGGCCGCCGAAGCCGCCTATGCCAAGGCGGTGATGCAGGACCCCTCCGACACTGAATCGATGCAGATGCAGGGTGTCACTCTCTATAGCCTGGGGCGTCCGGCGGATGCGATTCCGCTGCTTGAAAAAGCGCACACCGCGGTGGCCTCGGCCAACGTCGATCCGAATTATGTGCTGGGCGTCTGCTACATCGCAGTCCGTCGCTATGACGACGCGCGGCACGCTTTTGCCGCACAATACGGTTTTCCTCCCGATTCGGCCCCAGCCTACCTGCTCGCCGCGCGCTTGCTGCTCCGGCAGGAAAATCCCGCCGCGGCGGAAGAGTTCGCGCGCAAGGCGATTTCGCTGCAGCCGAATCTTCCCCTGGCCCATCTGCTGCTCGGCGAGGTCGCGCTGGCACGGGCGCAGTTGCCTGAGGCGATCACCGAGTTGAACCAGGAGCGTGAGTTGAATCCGCTGGAGGGCAGTGTCTATGACCGCCTGGGCGATGCCTATGTCCGCTCGGGCGACGACGAAAAAGCGCAGCTGGAGCTCAGCCGCGCGATCCTGCTCGAACCGAACGCAACCTCCCCATATATTCTGCTAGGCAAGGTGTTACTCGACCAGCAAAACTACCTCCTCGCCGAGCTATATCTCGAACGCGCTGCCAACATGGATCCCAACAACTACATCACTCATAACCTGCTTGGGCAGGCGTACCGCCGCACCGGCCGCACCGTCGATGCCGACCAGCAGTTCAAGATCGTGCAGCGGCTGCAGAACGGCCAGACCACCGGAGCAAAGGTCGAGAACGTTCATTAGCTCGACCTCGCGCCGCCGGGCAACGCGATGCCACGCGGAACGTATACTGAGGGAGCAGGATCGCCCCTTCGATTGATGTCTTCCTTGCGCTGGAACCGCCGCCGATTTCTTACCTCACTTAGCCGTTCGGCGGTTGTGCTTCCGTTTACCGATGTGCTGTCTCTGGCGACGCCGCCGTGGTTGCGCGCGTCGTCTGCCTCTCAGCAGCAGCAGACCATGGGAAGCGAGCCCGCATACGAGGCAAAGCCGGTGCCGCCTCCGCCTGGCGTGGTTTCCCCGATTGCTGGCACTCCGCTCGGAGTCAGCTTTGTCGACGTTGCCACGCAGTCGGGTTTGAACGCCAAGACGATCTACGGCGGCGAGGGCCATAACAAATATCTGCTCGAGACCACCGGCTGCGGCGTCGCCTTCTACGACTACGACCAGGACGGCTGGCTCGATATCTTCCTGGTCAACGGATGGCGTCTGGAAGGCTTCGCTCCCGGGCACGAACCGGCCTGCCACCTATTCAAGAACAATCGCGACGGCACCTTTACGGACGTGACCGCCAATGCCGGCCTCGCGCGCAGGGGTTGGGGCCAGGGCTGTTGCGTCGGCGATTACGACAACGATGGCCACGACGACTTGTTCGTCAGCTACTACGGGCAGAATGCGCTGTTTCACAACAACGGAAACGGCACCTTCACCGACGTCACTGCCAAGGCTGGCCTGACGCAGTCGCGGGTGCGGTGGAACTCCGGCTGCGCCTTCCTTGACTACGACCGCGATGGCAACCTCGACCTCTTCGTCGGAAACTACATCGACCTCGACCTGAAGACAGCGCCGGTGCCCGAATCCGGTCCGTGTTTGTACAAGGGAATCATGGTGGCCTGCGGCCCACCGGGATTGCCTCCGGGAAAGAATCTGCTCTATCACAACAACGGAGATGGCACCTTTCGCGATGTCTCTGAGAAAGCCGGCATGTGGAACACCGCAGGCAACTACGCCTTGAGCGTCGCCGTTGCTGACCTCGACAATGATGGCTGGCCCGACATTTATGTCGCCAATGACTCCACCGCTGCAACGCTCTACCAGAACCAGAAGAACGGCACCTTCAAAGACATCGCGATCGAGGCGGGCGCCGCATTTTCGCCCGACGGCAAGCCGCAGGCAGGAATGGGCGTCGCGATTGGCGACTACAACCGCGACGGCAACCTCGACATCGTCAAGACCAACTTCGCCGGCGACACCGATTCGCTCTATAAAAACCTCGGCGACGGCACGTTTGAGGACCATACCTACATCTCGGGCCTTGGCGTGAACACGCGGCTGCTGGGGTGGGGCGTAGGTTTTTTCGATATGGACAACGATGGCTGGCTCGACATTCTGGTCGCGAACGGGCACGTCTATCCCGAGGTGTCGAGCTCAAAAACCGAGGCCCCTTACGCCGAGCACAAATATCTGTATCGCAATCTGCGCAACGATCGCTTTGAAGATGTGACCGAGAAGGCTGGGCCGGGAATCACCGCTGCGGCTCCAGCCCGGGGATGCGCCTTTGGTGATTACGACAACGACGGCGATCTCGATATCGCGGTGAACTGCGTGAATTCTCTGCCGCAGCTCCTGCGTTGCGATTCGCAATGGAAACGGAACTGGATCAAGATCAAAGCGATTGGCGTTAAGTCCAATCGGACCGGAATTGGAGCGCGAGTGAAGGTACTGGCAAAGACAGACCCTAAGGCCGCGAAACCGCTCCTGCAGATCGACGAAGTGCGCAGCGGGGGAAGCTACTATTCGCAGAACGATCTGCGATTGCACTTCGGGCTCGATCAGGCCACGTCCGTAGATCTGGTCGAAATACACTGGCCCTCGGGGCAAGTCGACACCTTCAATAACCTCGCGGCCAACAAACTCTATACCGTGTTGGAAGGCGGTAAACTCTTAAGCGCAGAGGCTTTGACTGGTTTCCCTCACAAGCGAAGAAGTTGAATAAACCATCCAGGCTGCGGGCATCGCACGAACAGACAGCATGTTATGGTGCCGTCAGGTCCATATCAGGACCCAAATCCCTGTAAAATGAATGCATGTGCTGTCATGAGGGACCCAGGTTCCGCGACTGCACACATGGGAGCAGGGCTGTTTCGCTGGCTGAAACACGAAGAGTGGAAACCCCTTACAAGCGGCAACCTTCGACTCCAAAATGCCGTCTTTAGAGATGGTCACCCAGATCATGAGGAAGGTACATCTTGTTATTTCCATCGCGGCCAGTGCTTTCGGGCGGAAGAGCCGCGCGTGCCATCCCCATATCACGGGCTGGCTTTTCCCAAAAATCCCTTCTTTGCTTAACTTCCAGGTTGCGCTCTGCGGACCGGCCGGGGATTTGGATTGCGACGCTGGCTTCGATCCTGTTCACCGCCGCGATCTCCCATGCACAATCGACCTCCGGCCCCGGGGAGCTTCCTGACGCGCCGCTTTCCGCTGCTGGCCAAGCGCCTCAGGTTGCGGAAGATGCCCAAACGCGCGATGTCGCGCTCATCGGGAGCGAAGACTTGCCCCAGGCGCCGTCGCCGCAATCTACTCCCCCAGCAGCTCCAGCCAAGCCAACAACGCCACCGCCCAGCCAGGCACCGGCGACTCAGGATGGCCAGGCGCCTGCCAGCGGGCTAGCTCCAGATATGAAAGGACAGTCAGAGCAGGGCAAGGCACAGGTCGCGAAGCAGGAGAAGCAGCGCGTCCTGGGTATCGTTCCCGCCTTCAACTCGGTCTACGAAGGAACGGTCCCTCCCCTCACGCCTGGCCAGAAAATGAAGCTGATGTGGAAGAGCACGACCGATATCTACGTCTTCGCTTTCGCCGCGGTGACGGCGGGCATCGGCCAGGCGCAAAATAGTCACGCGGCCTACGGGCAAGGCGTGGAAGGCTACGCGAAGCGCTTCGGGGCCAACTATGCCGATACCGCCGACGGAAACTTCTGGGGAAACGCGGTTCTTCCCATCGTCATGCATGAAGACCCCCGCTATTTCCGTTTAGGCCACGGATCGTTTACTCATCGCTTCCTGTATGGCATGTCGACGACCGTCTGGTGCAAGCGGGACAACGGAACCGTGGGGCCAAACTACGCCAACGTGCTGGGTAACTTTATAGCGGGTGGCATATCCAACCTTTACTACCCGGCCGCCGACCGAGGTCTCGAACAGACAGTTCAGAGCGCCCTCACCGTCACCGCCGAGGGCATCATCGGAGCCGAGCTGATCGAGTTCTGGCCGGACATCGCGCATCATTACAAGGCTAAGAAGCAGGCCAAGCTGGATGCCGCCGACGCCGCGGCCCGGAAGGCACAAATGGCCAATCCAAATCCCGGAACGATCGCCCCACAATGACGCGACTACTCACCGAAGCGCAGGCGCGGGTGCTCGGCGCGCTGATCGAAAAGGAGATCACCACTCCCGATTACTATCCGCTCTCAATGAACGCGCTATTGAATGCGTGCAATCAGAAATCGAATCGCGAGCCGGTCACTGAACTCGACGAGGAAACTGTCCGCCAGGCGCTGCATGGCCTGGACGACAAGGGGCTGGCCGGCGCCGTGCGCGGCTCCGACAGCCGCGTAACCAAGTACGAGCACCGTTTCTCCGAGGCCTATAACTTCGGGCGGCGCGAGGTCGCCCTGCTTTGTGTGCTGATGCTGCGTGGACCGCAGACGCCGGGCGAGTTGCGCGGACGCACCGAGCGCCTCTACAGCTTCGACGAACTCTCTGACGTTCAATCGACCCTGCAAAAGCTGATCGACCGCGATCCTCCCTTGGTCAAGGTGTTACCGCGGCAGCCGGGAACGAAGGAATCGCGGTATATGCAACTCTTCTGCGGTGACAGTTTTGTGGCGGAGACTGAATTCCGAGTCCGGCTCCCCGGCCGGTGCGATCCGGGCGGAAAACGACGCCAGGCTGTCACTGCTTGAAGAACAGGTCGCTGCGCTGAAAGGCGAGGTCGCGGAACTCCGAGAACTGCTCGATAACCTCATGCATTAATGCAAAGAGCAGCGCTGCTGCCATCTTAAAACTCGCTCCCCATCCTCCGCCTGCATCCTTGGCTCCAGTCAAAGCGACAGCGTCCATGACGGTCTCCTCGACTGCCTCTGAAAGAGCTATGATGAGGAATCCCATGCGCAACTTTTCACTGACGCGGCAGGCCGGGCGGCCCGTTCGTTCGCAGGCGGCAACATGATCGCCGCCGAGGGGCAACGGATTTCAACTGGCGTCGCCGCTCCCGGTTCGCTGGTAGAGATTCTCCATCGCTACTTCGGGTTTGCCTCGTTTCGCGCCAACCAGGAAGACGTCTGCCGCGCCGCCATCGAGGGCCGTGATGTTCTGCTGGTCATGCCGACCGGCGCGGGCAAGTCGCTCTGCTATCAGTTGCCGGCGATTGCGCGCGGCGGCACCACGCTGGTGGTGAGCCCGCTGATCGCGCTGATGGAAGACCAGGTGGCAAAGCTTGCCGGGCAGGGCTTGCGCGTAGCGCGCATCCACTCCGGACGCGAACGTGGTGAGTCGCGCCAGGCCTGCATCGACTACCTGAACGGCGAACTACAATTCCTGTTTATCGCGCCGGAGCGGCTGCGTGTGCCGGGTTTTGCCGAGATGCTTGCCAAGCGCAAGCCCGCTCTCATCGCCATCGACGAGGCCCATTGCATCTCCGCCTGGGGACATGACTTTCGCCGCGACTATCGTACCCTGGGCCAGCATCTGCCATCGCTGCGACCGGCTCCAGTCATTGCGCTGACGGCGACAGCCACGCCGCTCGTGCAGGACGATATCGTGCGCCAGCTCGGAATGCCCTCGGCGGAGCGATTTATTCATGGCTTTCGCCGCGACAACCTTGCAATTGAAATTGTGGAGGCGCCCAAGCCGCGGCGCTTCGAGCTCACGCGTGAGCTGTTGTCGGAGGAAGCGCGGCGGCCCGCGATCGTCTATGCGCCCTCGCGCAAAGAGGCGGAATCGCTGGCGGCAGAGCTTTCCCCGTTGTTTCCAAGCGCCGCCTACCACGCCGGCCTCGACGCGCAGCATCGCGACCGCGTGCAGCAGGCATTTCTCAGCGGCGAGCTGCAAACGGTGGTTGCGACGATCGCCTTCGGCATGGGCATCGACAAAGCCGACGTGCGGACGGTCATCCACACCGCAATGCCGGCGACGCTGGAATCGTTTTACCAGGAGATCGGGCGCGCGGGACGCGACGGCAAGCCAAGCCGCACCGTGCTGATGTATTCCTGGGCCGATCGGCGATTGCTCGAGTTCTTCCTCGAGCGCGATTATCCGAGCGCCGAGACGCTGCGCGAGATCGTCCGCGCGATTCCACCAAAGGGAATCGATAAAGATGAACTTCGCGAATCGCTCCGCATGGATGCCGAGGCCTTTGAGCGCGCGCTCGAGAAGCTGGCGGTGCATGGCGGCGCAATGGTGGACTACTCCGACCACGTGACCGCCGGTGACCGCGACTGGAATGACGCCTATGCGGCGCAGATCTCGCGCAGGCAGTCTCAGATTGACCAGGTCATGCAGTACGCAAGCGCGAGCCAGTGTCGGATGTCGGCGCTGGTGCGCCACTTCGGCGACCGCGAAGATGGACGCAGGCCTTGCGGCAAATGCGATTTCTGTTCGCCGGAGCGCTGCATCGCGCAACAGTTTCGCGCTCCCAGTGAAATCGAACAAGACGCTATGGCAAAGGCGCTCAAAGCCTTGCGATCAGGGCAGTCGATCTCGACCGGGCAGTTGCATAAGCAGCTGTTTCCGCATGAAGAGCTGGGGCGAAACGACTTCGAATCGCTGCTCGGCGTGCTGGCGGCGGCCGGATTGGTTTCGATCGAAGAAGCGGTCTTTGAAAAGGAAGGCCGCAGCATCAACTACCGCAAAGTCAGCCTCACCGCCGATGCCGAGGACCTCAACCAGCGCGTGCTCGGTGGACTGATGGTGAAAGATGGTTTTGGGACTGTAGTCATGAAGCTGGCGCCGAAGAAGCGAGCGGCCCCCGAAAAATCCACGCCAAGCACCGAGGACGCAGCGTCGGAAGTAGCTGAACTCACCGGCCGGGCCGGCGAGCTTTGGGAGAAGCTTCGCACATGGCGGCTGGAAGAGGCGAAGAAGCTCGGCGTGCGCGCCTTTCATATCCTTGGAAACAAGACGTTGCGGGCCGTGGCTGTCGAAGAACCGCGCACGTTGGGTGAGTTGATGGCGGTTTCCGGGATTGGCCCCGCTAAAGCGGAAAAATTTGGCGAGGCGATCTGCCGCGTCTGTTCGGAGTAGGAGCATTGCCTATTGAGGGATAATGATCCCGCCGACTCGCGTTCTAGCGGGTAGGCGAATGCCGCGATGATCGTACTCGGCCGGCAGACCCGATTCAGGAGACTCGTCCCGCCGAGTTGAGTCACTGGCTTTCCCGTCATCGCGGAGCAACGCTTCGCCTTCGACCGCTCCGGCCGATTCTCCGCGCTTGGAAGAGGTCGCCATGCTCAATCAGAGTATCAGCGTTTGCCAGGAGTATCGGCAGGTCTCTGGAATTACTTGAGGCGCAGAACGGAAGGTAATTCATTCTGAGTTCTCGCGGCTCCAGATAGACTGGAAGAGATGACATCTTTTGCGGCACCCACTCGTTTAATCGCCATCGATATCGACGGCACTCTGCTTCCTACTTCTGGAATCCGCATCAGCGAACGCAACCGCGAGGCGCTGCTCCGCGCCGAGGAAGAGGGCGTGCACATTGTGGTGGCCACCGGACGGCGGCAGGCCTATGCCATTCCCGTGCTGGAGCTGGCGGGTCTTTCGCCGGAGACGGTCATGATCTCGTCGAATGGCACTGTGACCCGCACCTTTAGCGGCCGCAGGATCGACCGCTGGCTGCTCCCGGTGGAGACGGCGCGAGCGCTGTGCGGCGAATTGCGTCAGTTTGGTGGTAGCACTGTTTTCACCTTTGACCGCGAAGGGCCGGGGGAGTTGGTCGTCGATTCCCTCGCGGCGCTCGAACGCAATGTGGACCAGTGGGTAGAGCAGAACCGGCCGTATATCCGCGAGATCCATCCGCTCGAGCTCGCCTTTGACACAGAAGACGCGCCGGTGCAGGGGATGGTTTGCGGGACCGTCGAGCAGATGCGCAGCGCCGAGCGGCGGCTGAACAACAGCGACTTTGCCGGGCTGATCGAGACGCACCGGACGGAGTATCCGGGGCGCGACCTTTCGATTCTGGATATTCTGCCGCCTGGCTGTTCCAAGGGCGCGGCCATCGGCCGGCTGGCCAGGACGCTGGGCATTCGGCGCGAAGAGGTCATGGCTATCGGCGACAATTACAACGATGTAGAGATGCTCAACTACGCGGGGCAGCCGGTGTTAATGGGCAACGCCCCCGCCGAGTTGGTAGAGCGGGCAAAGGTGTCAGGCTGGTCAATCACTGGAACCAATGACGAAGATGGAGTCGCGCACAGCATTCTGGGGGCCTTACATCGCAACCGCTTATGGAAGGGCCTGCAGACCAGGGAACTGGTTGGTCGCAGCGTGGTAGAGTGTCCGTGATGAGAGGCATGTACCGAATCCCATGGAGCAGGCGGATGCTCGCCTTGGTGCTGATTCTCGGCCTCGGCGAGGCGGGCGCGAGGTGCGGATTCGCAGCCGATGCCGGGCCGGGCCGGGTCGCCGAGCATGTGGTCTTGACCAACGGATTCGACCTGATCTGCGATCACCGCGAGCAGAACGGGGACCGGATCAGGCTCTATGCTGATCCGGAAAGCGCCAACTTTGTTGAAGTGGGCGCCGCGGACATCGCTTCTGTAGAAAGGATCGTGCTTCCAGTGGTTTCAAATTCAGCCTCAATGAGCGCCAAGGCCCCTCTTGCGGCGACCCATGCGGACCTGACCAAGTCCGAGCTTCACGAGCTGCTTTCGAGCGCCGGAGCACAACACAACCTGGATGTGAACCTGCTGGCGAGCGTCGTTCGCGCAGAGAGCGGTGGCCACACTGCGGCGGTAAGCAGGAAAGGCGCGCAAGGCCTGATGCAATTGATGCCTCGGACCGCGGCGCAACTCGGCGTGAGCGACAGCCTTAGGCCTGACGAGAATGTCGCGGGAGGCGCGAGTTATCTTGACTCCCTGCTGACTCGCTATCACGACAACCTGGCGCTGGCGCTGGCCGCGTACAACGCAGGTCCGGCGGCAGTCGATCGGTGGCATGGCGTTCCGCCTTATCGGGAGACGCGCCTCTATGTGGCGCGGATTATTCGCGATTTCAATGCGTCGGTGAGAAACGCCGGCAACAACGCGACGGTCGATTCGGCAAAGATCTTCCATGCTGAATATCCGGTGCCAATTCGAGCGCCTCAGACGGGGAGCGAGCAGGCCAGCCTGAAGGGATCGACGGCGCCTTGAACGAGCCAATCGAAAAAACTTCAGCCGTAAAGAGCAGGCAGTGGGCGCTGTGGCTGCTGGCTGCGATTCCGGTGGCGGCCCTGGTTTTGTTCATCCGCGCGCACATAGAGTTTAGCTGGGCGGTTTTTGGCCAGCAGTTGAAGCAGGCCGACTGGCGGAAGTTCATCATCGCGGTCGCGATGATTTACGGCGCTTATGTTTTGCGGGCGTTTCGCTGGGCGATATTTCTGCGTCCGGTGAAAAAAGTATCGCCGTTCAAGCTGCTTGGTTCGCAGGTCATCGGTTTTACCGGAGTGGCGCTTTTTGGCCGCCTCGCCGACCTGGTGCGGCCCTATCTGATCGCCCGGCGAGTGAAGCTGACGGTTGGTTCGCAGATCGCCGTCTATACGGTGGAGCGCATGTTCGACGGCGGCTCGATGGCTCTTATCTTTTCTCTAGCTCTCCTTCTTGCGCCCGATCGACATACTCTCCCGCACCACGAGTTAATGAATAAAACGGCTGAGGTAGGATTTGCGGGAACTATTGGTCTGGCGGTCTTTGCAGTGGCCGTGCGGCTTTCGGGCGGAGCGCTCGCCATCTTCACCGAGAAGAAAATCGGCGGTTTTTCCCTTGGGGTGGGTAAGTCGATCTAGCCGACAAGATCCGCTCCTTTCGCGACGGACTTGACACGCTTGACTCTTTACCGGATTTCCTGATGGCTCTGGGCGTCTCGCTAGCGATGTGGGCGATGATTGTGTTCGCATATATCGAGACGCTGCGCGCCTTTATAGGTTCGCCGGAGCTGACCAAGATGACTCTCGCCCGGTGCATGGTCGTTATGGCCGCCGGCATGGTCGGATCAATCTTTCAAGCTCCTGTGATTGGCTGGTTCACGACGATTGCGGCAAGTACGGCTGCCCTGCATGGGTGGCTGGGAGTCCCCCAGGAACCTGCCACAGGAGCGGCAGCAATGCTGCTGGTAGTCACCTTTCTCTCGATCGTTCCTGTAGGCCTGATCTGGTCACGATTTGAGCATGTTTCGCTGAAGTCGGTTGCCGTGGAAAGCGAGCATACCGAGGAAGCGCTTCTATTTGGTCACACACCGATCGTCGAAGAGAGCACCGTTCCACCCTCCGCTTAGGGAAACTTCGCGGAAAGTCCTTTACTCCGCATCTATTTACTGTGCAAGCTATCGAGGCGGGCTGTTGGGCTGACGGAGAATCCATGGGCAAAAGAAAACGATTGCGTGAGCGTTCGATCTTGAAGGGAGCCCTGGCCGGTCTGGCTGGCGGGATCGCGGGCTCAGGCGCCAAAATCCTGGCGGAGAGGATGTATCCTCCGGTTCCAGGAGATTCAAAGGCTGACCCGCTGGAGTCGGCGGAGAACCTTGAGACCGCCGCAAGGCCCTGGGTGCTGGGAGCTGTGGTTGGAGCAGCCTATGGCGCGGCGATTGAGATTGAACCGAGAGCCGGCGTCTGGGGAGGCGCCGGTTTCGGTCTGGCGATCCGCAAGTTCTCTCCCGAGACCCTTGCCACAGAGGCGGACGCCAACACCTCTGCCATGAGCGTCCGGCAGCTGACACAGCAGCGCCAGAGCCGATGGATTTCCTACGCCGTTTTCGGGGTGGTGACCGAAGCGGTGCGGCGACTGATACGAAGAGGGCTGTAGCCGTATCGTGGGTCAATTTGGATCCAAACTGACCCACTACGCACGGCTTCCGGCGCCGACTGGCCTCCCTCGCGGTGCGGAATTATGGCCGTTTCGCACTCGCGACCAGTTGCTCAAACTCCGCGGATTGCCGGATGCTGGCGAACTCCTGGTCTTGCATCAGCCGCTTGCTGTCGTTGAATCCCGCATCGAGAGCCTTGCGCAGATACTCGATCGCCTTGTCCTTCATCCCCGCCCGGGCATAGAGTTCCGCCAGGCAATAGTCCACGCGAGCGCGTTCTTCGGTCGACGAAGTCTCAGAGATGGTCTGGAGCGGATCTCCGTTAAAGACCAACGGATCGATTGCGAATGCCGTGCGGTAGGCATCGGTGCCCTGCTTGAATTTGTTGTCTGCAAAATACGCAGTGCCCAGATTGTTGTACGCGACCGCAGAGGTGGGCAACAGTTTGATTGCCCGGCGATAGGTCTTCTCGGCGCGTTTATAGTCTTTCTCGGCGTAGTAGACCGCGGCCAGGTTGTTGAGGGCTTCTCCATATCTCGGATTTAGACTCAGGGCCCGCACGTAGTCGGCCCGGGCCTGGTCCAGCGCGAACATGTGATGGTAGGCAATCCCGAGCTTGTTCCAGACCACGGCTGAGTCGCGCGGCGCTTTGCGGTAAGCATCAATCGCCTCGAGATACTGATGATGGATCATTAGCAGGTCGCCTTGCTGCTCCGGCGACATGTTGCTCATTTCAAAGTTTGACCTGGCTGCAGGCTTGTCCTGGGCCGTCGCCTCGATGCCGGACGCACGGCATTGCGACAACAGTAGTGCGCCGAAGGCCAACAGGATAAACGCGATTCTCAGGCTCTGACGGTAGCTCATAAGCGGCGCCTCCAGGTGCGCCATTTGAGCCGATAATCTGCCTTTGGATTGGTCACTGACCATAGCCACTTGCAGCACTTCTCTCCTGACCACTATCATCTGGTTAATGAGTGACGTATCCGCCGGGCTCCCTCCCGTGATCGCCATCGACCGCCAATCGGAACGGCCTTTGCCACGGCAGGTGTACGACGGCTTCCGCGCCGCCATCCTGCGCGGCGAACTGCGTGCCGGGCAGCGCGTGCCATCCAGCCGGGAGCTGGCGACGGAGCTTGGGGTCTCCCGCTTTCCGGTGCTGGACGCTTATGCGCAACTGCTGGCAGAGGGGTACTTCGAAAGCCGGGTTGGGTCGGGGACCTTTGTCTCTAAGTTGTTGCCGGAGCGCAGCGTTGAGCCCAACCACCCTGACGGCCGCCCGCCCGGGGAGCGGCGGCTCGGGCGCCGCTCGGCGCTCTTTCCCCCTTTCAAGGAAACTCCATGGAGGCATGGATGGGGAGCGTTCGGAGTGCATCAGCCAGCTCTCGACTACTTCCCCTTCGAAGTCTGGTCGAGGTTGGTTACGCACCATAGCCGGGAGCCGCGGCTGCGCGCGATCCACAATATAGATCCGCTGGGTCTCGAACCCTTCCGGCACGCAATCTGCGACTACCTGCGCACCGCCCGCGCGGTGCATTGCGAACCTCACCAGATCATGGTGGTTTCCGGGTCGCAACAGGCCTTGGAGATAACCGCCCGGGTGCTGCTCGACCCCGGCGACCCGGTTTGGATCGAAGAACCCGGCTATCTGCTCACGCGCTCGGTGCTCTTGGGGGCGGGCTGCCGCCTGGTTCCGGTTCCAGTCGATCGCGACGGCATGGATGTCGTAACCGGCATTCGCCTGGGACCGAAAGCGCGGGCGGCCTTTGTGACGCCGTCGCATCATTATCCGCTCGGATCGACGATGAGCGCTTCGCGACGCTTGCTGCTGCTGGACTGGGCGCGCCGGTCCGGCGCCTGGATCGTGGAGGACGACTACGACAGCGAATACCGCTATGAGACCCTGCCTGTCCCGTCGCTGCAGGGCCTCGATACCGACCTGCGCGTGATCTACATCGGGACCTTCAGCAAGGTCATGTTCGCGTCTCTGCGGTTGGGCTATATCGTCATTCCTCCCGATCTGGTCGAGCGATTTACGGCTGTCCGATTTGCGATGGATATCTTCCCCTCCTACCTCTATCAGGAGGTGCTTACCGATTTCATGCGCGACGGCCACTTCGGAAGGCATATTCGCCGGACGCGAACGCTCTACAACGAGCGGCGTAAAGTGCTGCTCGAAAGCATCCGCAACCATTTTGGAAAACGATTGGAAGTGCATGGCACCGAAGCTGGCATGCACATGACCGTGACCTTGCCGGAAGGCATCAGCGATGTCGAGGTTGCTACCAGGGCGGCCGAACAGAGGATCTGGCTGTGGCCGCTGTCTCCGAGTTACATTGGCGCGACACCGCGACAGGGATTGGTTCTGGGTTTCGGCAGTACGCCGACCAATCAGATAGACTCGAGCGTTCGCCATCTGGCAAAGTTGCTTGCCCTGCCGTGAGCGAACTAGACATCGAGCCGGTTCGCCGCGGCGACGCGCCCGTACCAGAGACCGGAGTCTTTGATCGTGCGCTTCTGGCTGCGGAAATCCACATAAGTCAGGCCGTAGCGCTGCGTGTAGCCGTCCGCCCACTCGAAGTTATCGACCAGGCTCCAGGCGTGATAGGCGCGGACTTTAGCTCCATCGGCGATCGCGCGCGCCAGCTCGGCGAGAATCTGGCGATGAAAAGAAATGCGGCGAGCATCGGGAACGCGGCCGCTTTCGTCGGGGCTGTCGAGGTAGCAGCAGCCGTTCTCGCTGATCTCGATGATCGGGTAGTTATACTCTTTCGAGATTTGCGTCACCAGATCGTAGATGCCCCGTGGCCAGATCTCGAGTCCAGCCTCAGTGAGCGGGCCTTCGCTCGGGGTTTCGACGTGGATTTGCGTCAGCGGATCGCGACTCCCACCCTCGGTTTCGGTGCCGAAGTGGCCGGATCTGCTAGAGGCCGCCCCGCTCGCAGCATCGGAGACGATGCGGCGGGTGTAGTAGTGGAAGCCAACCCAATCCAGCGGCACCTTCATGATCTTGTCGTCGCCGGGCTTGAACCCCATAGCTTCATAAGGGATCGCTCCGACAAACGCCTTCGGGTATTCCCCCCGCATCGCGGTGTTGAGGAAGTAAAGATTGTTCATCGCGTTATAGCGCGCGGTCGCGGCGATGTCCGCTTCGCTATTCGTCTTTGGATAGGCGGGCGCCATGCCATAGGCGCTCCCGACGGTCGCCTTCGATGATGCAGCCTTGATCGAGCGAAAGGCCTCGCCCTGGGCAAGATTGACGGTGTGAGCTGCCTTGAGAAATTCGTTGAAGTTCGATCGTGCCGGAGGAAAAACGCCGACTCCGTAGCCAAGATAAGTGAACGTCCAGGGCATGTTAAACGGCGCCCAAACGGTGATGCGATCGCCCAGGTTCTTTGCCAGTATCCCTGCGTAATCGGCATAGTAGCCGGCCAGATCGCGGTTGGGCCAGCCACCGCGATCTTCGAGCGCCTGCGGCAGGTCCCAGTGATAGATGGTGCAAAACGGACGAATGCCGGCTTCGAGAATGGCGTCGACAAGGCGGCTGTAGTGGTCGATGCCTTTTTGATTGACCGCGCCGGTTCCCGAGGGCTGGATCCGCGACCATGAAGTCGAAAAGCGGTAACTCTTCTGGTTGAGCCGCTTGAGGATCGCGATGTCTTCTTTGAATCGGTGATATTGGTCGCAGGTGACGTCGGCGGTCGCAGCGCCTTTGATCTTGCCGACGGTATGCGCAAAGCGGTCCCAGTTGGATTCGCCCTTGCCGTCTTCGTTCCAAGCGCCTTCGACCTGATAAGCCGCCGACGCCATGCCCCAGAGAAAGCCATCGGGAAAGCGCGCGCTGTCGATCTCGGACTGTGAGATCGCGCCGGGGATTTGCTCCTGCGGCGATAAGGGTGTTGCCGCAAGGCCGGCTCGCGGAAGCAAAGCGCTGCCGGCCGCGGCCACAAGCGAGTCTCTGACAAATTCCCGGCGATTCATCTCCGATGCACCTCGATCGGCCCACCGTATCGCCGGGACATCAATAAGTCAACCGCGTTGATATCGCTTTCGAGCCCAATCTGCTTAGGCCCAGGTCTGACTAGAGCGACGACAGATGCACCGAACCATCGCTGGTATGAATCGTGACGAGCGCCCCACCGGAGTTAAGCTTGCCCTTGATCGAGTTCCCCGAGCCACCATGAAATCCATCCAGGGTAAGCGGCAGACTGGAATCGATCCTGCCGTCCGACGAGGATATGTCAAGGTTCGCAGACAAATCTTTGGGCACGCGCACGGTGATGCTTCCATCGGAGCTGCGCAGGGTCGAGTCGGCCTTGAGCGTAGTCCCGCTGGCCAGCTCGAGGGTGAGCGATCCGTCGCTGGTGTGGATGTTCATGCTGTCGAGCTTGCCGGAGACGTTAAGGTTCCCGTCGGAGGTATGGGCATCGAGAGTCCCGGCGATATTGCGCAGATCGACGCTGCCGTCGCTCGATTGAATGGTCAGCGTGCCCGTAACATCCGCGATGGTCTGGTGGCCGTCGGCGGAATGAAGGCTGATCGCGCCCTTGAGGCCAGAGGCGTTGAGATTGCCGTCCGCAGTTTCCGCGTGCAGCGTGAGATTGGCCGGGGTCTCGACCTGCACCGTGACCGAGCTATGAGAATTCCAATTGACGCTGAAGTGGAAGCCGACATGCACCTTCTCCTTGAGGGAGAAGTGGATGGTGTTCCCGTTCTGGTCCTCTTCGAGGTCGGTAGTCACTGAGCTTGCGATCAGTCGCGTCGACGTGGATCTTGACCGTCTGGCATGCTCCGCAGGAGCTGATGGTAAGGTTGCTGTCGCCGGTCTCAAGGGTGAGGCTGGGCTCGCCGGAGATGGTGTAGGTCTTGTCCCAGTGGCTGTCGGACTGGGCTGAGGCGCTGAGGGCGATGAGGGCTACTGCTGCCAGAGACGCAGTCTGGGCGAGGAATTTCATTGGGCGCTCCTAATGGAAGACGGTACGCACGGCGGCGGCGGTTCGTTCCGCGACGCATCGCGATCGCTCGACCACCGGCTGCTAAAATTGGATCTACGAGATGAAGTGTCCTTATTGCGGCTTTGCGCAAGATCGTGTGGTGGACTCGCGGGAGAGTAAAGAGGCGGATTCGATTCGCCGGCGGCGCGAGTGCGAGGGGTGCAACAAGCGGTTTACCACCTACGAGCGTATCGACGAAATCCCCTACATGGTAGTGAAAAAAGATGGACGCCGGGAGCGGTTTGAGCGGCAGAAGGTGCTCTCCGGACTGCTTGCAGGCCTGCCAGAAGCGTCCCGTGTCGGCCGGCAAGCTGGAGGCGATCGTCGATGAGACCGAGACTCGCCTGATGGATGCTCCGGAGCGCGAGCTGACCACAAGCGAAATTGGCGAACTGATCATGCTGCGCCTGAAGGCTTTGGATACGGTAGCCTACATCCGCTTTGCGAGTGTTTACCGGGACTTCAAAGATGTGCGGGAGTTCAAGGCGGAGCTGGAGCAGTTGTTGAGTCACAAGAGTAGGGACTAGGACAGGGTGTCAGTGCTCAGTTTTCAGTCCTCAGTAAGAGCTCCGAAACTGACAACTGCAGACTGAGACTGAAAACTGACAACTGCTCTTCGAAAGCGAGTTTGAATGACCAAGTTACACACACACGCGGTGACGCTGATTCCCGGCGATGGGATTGGGCCGGAGGTTACCGACGCGGTGGTCCGCATTCTGGAGGCTGCCGGAGCGGCGACCGGGGTGAAGTTTGCCTGGGAGCGATTTGCCGCGGGAGCCGAGGCCTTTGCCAAACAGGGCGAGTACATTCCGAAGGAGCTTTCCGAGTCGATCGAGCGGACCAAGGTGGGTTTGAAAGGGCCGGTGACGACGCCGATCGGCGGCGGTTTCGCCTCGATCAACGTCACGCTGCGCAAGCAGTTTGAGCTGTACGCGAATTTTCGCCCGATCAAGAACCTGCCCGGTCTGGAGACGAAGTATCCCGGGCGTCGATCTGGTGATCGTTCGGGAGAATACCGAGGGGCTTTATGTCGGGCTGGAACATGAAGTCGTTCCGGGCGTAGTCGAGTCGCTGAAGATCATCACCGCAAAGGCCTCGACGCGGATTGCTAAGCTGGGCCTTTGAATATGTGCGGAAGCAGAAGCGGCGGAAGATCCACGCGATCCATAAAGCCAACATCATGAAGCTTTCGGACGGCCTCTTTCTCAAGTGCGCGCGGGAGGTGAGCAAAGAGTATCCCGAGATCACTTACGGCGAGCACATCGTCGACAACACCTGCATGCAGCTGGTGATGAACCCCTACCAATACGACACGCTGGTGATGGAGAACTTCTACGGCGACATCGTGAGCGATCTTTGTTCGGGGCTGATCGGCGGGCTGGGGCTGGTTCCGGGCGCGAATATCGGCGACCACGCGGCGATCTTTGAGGCTGTGCACGGCTCGGCTCCGGACATTGCGGGGAAGGACATTGCCAATCCGACGGCGCTGCTGCAATCGGCGGTGTTGATGCTGCGGCATATCGAGGAAGATGCGACGGCCGACTGGTGCAAAAGGCGATCGAGAAGGTATATGTCGAGGCGAAGACTCTGACCCGGGATGTGCATGGCACGAGCGGGACGAAGGCCTTTGCAGATGCGGTTTTGGCGGAGATGGGGTAGATGCTGATGACGAAGCGGTTGGTTCCGATTGTTGGCATTGCGGCGATTGTTTTGTTCGCGGGTGGATGTAAGAACTCGGCAAGTCCGAGTGAAGGCGCGCTTCTGGCGCAGCGCCGACAGCCACTTACACGCAGATCGACTACAACACATCCGGCACCATCAGCGGCACGATCAAATTCGCAAAGAAAGCTCCGCCGCGAATTGAGATCGACATGGCGCAAGACCCGGCCTGTTCGCTAAGCGCCGACCCGAACTACAGCGAGCAATACGTGGTGAAAGACGGCAAGCTCCAGAATGTCTTCGTCTACGTGAAGGACGGCTTGGGAAACAAAATCTATCCCGCGCCCTCGACTCCCGTTGTGCTCGATCAGAAGGGCTGCCGCTATGTTCCGCATGTGATTGGGGTGCAGGTCGGCCAGCCGGTCGAGTTCACTAACTCCGACCCGACGATGCATAACATCCACACCACGGCGGAAACCCCCATAAATCCCGGAGATCGATATTTCGCAGCCCCCGAAGGGCGGGACGACGCAACGGGTCTTCGCCAAGCCGGAGCTGATGATTCCGGTCCGCTGCAACAACCATCCGTGGATGAACGCCTTTATCAACGTCTCGCCGAACCCCTTCTACGCGGTTTCCGATGAGAACGGACACTTCGAGATTCGCGGCCTGCCGCCAGGAACTTACACCGTCGTCGCCGACCACGAAGAGCTGGGGCAGCAGACGACGCAGGTGACAGTCGGATCGAAACAGACGGCGACTGCTGATTTCACTTATGGCACTGGCAACGGCCAGACGCAGTAATTCCGCGCTGGCTTGCGCGAGCGAAAACGATACACTAAATGACACAGCCAACGACCTCGGATCGGGTCGTTACGTCGGCAAGTCTTTTCTGGGCGGCATTTAGCGAGAATGCAGCAACGGCGCAAAGTAGGCATTCTGGGCGCGACCGGCATGGTCGGCCAACGATTTATTCAACTTCTTGAGAACCACCCCTGGTTTGAGGTAGCGTGGCTGGCGGCGAGCGACCGTTCGAGCGGCAAGCTCTATGGCGACGCCGCGAAATGGAAGCTCGACACGCCCCTTCCCGAACGCATCGCGCGGATGGTGGTTTCGCCCGCGGTGCCCGAGGGCGCACCCAAGATCATCTTTGCCGCGCTCGACGCGGACATCGCCCGCGAGATGGAGCCGGCCTTTGCCGCTGCAGGCTGCGCGGTGGTCTCGAACTCGAGCGCCTTCCGGATGCACGCCGACGTGCCGCTGGTGATTCCCGAAGTGAACGCCGACCACCTTCCGCTGAGTAGAAGAGCAAAGCTGGCGCAAAGAGTCGGGTGGCTATATCGTGACCAATCCCAACTGCTGCGCAATCGGCCTGGTGCTGGCGCTCAAACCGATCGAAGAGCGCTTCGGCATCGAGGCGATGTTTCGTTTCGACGATGCAGGCAGTGAGCGGCGCAGGCTATCCGGGCGTGGCCTCGCTCGACATTCTCGGCAATGTCGTTCCCTTTATCAAGAATGAAGAAGAGAAGCTGCAGGAAGAGACGCTGAAGCTGCTCGGCAGATGGAACGGCCACGCAGTCGATCCTCTCAATGCGAAGCTGAGCGCGCACTGCAACCGCGTCCCAGTGGAAGACGGCCACATGGAATCGCGTCAGCATCAAGTTGCGCACCAGGGCATCGCGCGAAGAGTTGATCGAGGCATGGCGAGAGTTTACGCCGCTGCAGCGGTCAGGGACTGCCCAGCGCTCCGCAGCAACCGGTGGAGTTTGTGACTGCCGACGATCGTCCGCAGCCCCGACTGGACCGTATGCGCGGCAATGGCATGGCCTCGACGGTAGGCCGGCTGCGGCCCTGCAGTCTCTTCGACTGGAAGTTCACCGTGCTCTCGCACAATACAATTCGCGGCGCGGCAGGTGCGGCGATCCTGAACGCAGAGATCCTGGAGAAGCTGGGCAAGCTAGAGCCCTCCAAGCCACTTGGAAACGATCCTGTGGCGGCGCTCGCATGAAGCTTTGTCGTCATGAAATTCGGCGGCACCTCGGTCGAGGACGCGGTGGCCATCGACCGCACCGCCCGGATTGTCGCTGGACGCCGCGAGCAAGGCGCATCGCCGATCGTCGTCGTCAGCGCGATGGCCAAGGTCACCGACCAATTGATCGCCGCATCGAATGCCGCCGGGCGAGGCGACCGCGCCGGGGCGCTCGCGATCAGTGCGCGGCTTCGCCACCGCCATCATGACGCCGCGCGAAAGCTGCTCACGGAGGCGCCAGCCTACGCAGATACCCCGACCTTCTGCGAAATATCGGAATGGATCGACAAGAAATTCGAATCGCTCGACGAGATCTTTCGCGGACTCGCTGCAGTCGGCGAACTGACCGCGCGCACCAGCGATCTTGTCGTCAGCTTTGGCGAGCAGCTATCGAGCCGCATCGTGACCGCAGGCTTCGCGGCGCGGGGTCTTCACGCGGTCCACGTGGACGCACGGAAGTGCATCGTCACCGACGCACAGCACGGCCGCGCGATCCCCAACGATGCCCTGATCGAGAAACGGCTGACGGAGACAGTGCTACCGCTGCTGCGCGACGGCAAGCTGCCGGTCATGGGCGGCTTTATCGGCTCGACCGAAGATGGGGTGACCACGACACTCGGCCGTGGCGGCTCCGATTTCACCGCAGCCCTGGTTGGCGGCGGCCTCAACGCCGGGGTCATCGAGATCTGGACGGACGTCAACGGCATCATGACCGCCGATCCGCGGATATGCCCGGACGCGCTGCGGGTGAAGACGATCAGCTTCGAAGAGGCCGCCGAACTGGCCTACTTTGGCGCCAAAGTGCTGCATCCGGCAACGATCCTGCCCGCGGTGCAAAAGAACATCCCGGTCGCGGTGCTGAATTCCCGCAATCCCGAAAATGAAGGCACCCGCATCACCGCGCTCGCCGCGCATTGCCGCAGCCCGTTCAAGTCGATCGCCGTCAAGAAACGTCTAACGATTATTGATGTCGTGGCAAGCCGGATGCTGATGTCGCACGGCTATCTCAAGTCGATCTTCGACGTCTTCGACAAGCACAAGTGCGCCGTCGATATGGTTTCGACCTCGGAGGTGAGCGTCTCGCTGACCGTCGACTCGAACGAAAAATTGCCGGAGATTTCCGCCGATCTGGGCAAGGTTGCCGACGTAAAATACGAGGGACGCAAGGCGCTCGTGTGCATGGTTGGCGAAGACATTCGCGGCCAGAACGGCATTGCCGCTCAGGTCTTCCAGGCGATTCGTCACGTCAACGTGAGAATGATCTCGCAGGGCGCATCTGAGATCAACATGAGCTTTATGATTGAGGAAGACGACGTGGAAGAAGCGGTACGCTCGCTCCACGCCGCTTTCTTTCACGACCCCGACCCGGAGGTCTTCGATGTGGAAGCGCGGGCCGCGGCAGTTGCGGAGACGGTACCGAAGTAGTCGAATTCCAGCGCCAGGAAAGAGTGGACGATAACGATGCTGTTCTTAGTGTTGGGGCGTGGCAAGACGGGCAGTCTCGTAGCGGATGTGGCCAAAGAGCGCGGCCACGGAGTGCGCGTGGTCGGCGAAGAGGCGAACCGTGACGGTTCGGCGATTACTTCGACGTTTCTTGGCCAGTTCGACGCGGTGATCGACTTCACCACGCCCGAAGCTGTGTTGCCCAATATGCGCGCCTGCCTCGCCTCCGGTGCCCACATGGTCGTCGGCACGACCGGCTGGCACGCGCACCTGAAAGACATCAAGGCGCTCGCTGAGAAGCGCAACGCCGGGCTGGTCTACGGCAGCAACTTTTCGATCGGCGTGCAGGCGCTCTACAAGATCGCCCACGAGATGGCGCAGGCCGCGCCGGGCTTCAAGTTCACGATTTCAGAGACCCACCACGCCGAAAAAAAAGACGCCCCATCAGGCACGGCGCTGGCCCTGAAGCTTGCGCTTGAGTCGGCTAACCCGCACCTGAGTGTGCCGATCGAGTCGAAGCGCGAGGGCGATACCCCCGGCATTCACGTCATCAGCGCCAGGACGGACAGCGATCTGATCGAGTTGCGGCATGAATCGTTTTCGCGGCGCGGCTTTGCCGAGGGCGCGGTGCGCGCAGCCGAGTGGATTGCCTCCCGGCAGGGCGTCTTTGAGTTCCGGGATGTTTACGAGCAGTTCGATTAAGCAGAGGGCTTTCGCCTCGCGCTCCCACAGCACCATTCAGGATAAACTCACCTAGCGATGAGATTGACAGGTTGCGGCACGGCTCTGGTGACCCCGTTTGCGGCAAACACAGGCGCGGAGCCGCCAATCGATGAAGCCGCATTGCGCTCGCTCGTCGAATGGCAGATCGCCAGCGGCATCGATTTTCTTGTGGCCTGTGGCACAACCGCCGAGACTCCGACGCTCACGGATGAGGAGTGGCTGGGCGTCATCCACATCGTGGCGGAGACATCTGCCGGCCGAGTGCCAGTCTGGGCGGGATGCACCCATAACGCGACGCGCGAGGCCGTTACCAAGGCCCGCACAGCGGCAAAGATTCCAGGCGTGACAGCGATCCTGAGCGCCAATCCCTATTACAACCGGCCGACGCAGGAGGGGCAGTTCCAGCACTTCAAGGCGGTCGCCGATGCGGTCGAGCTGCCGGTGGTGCTGTACAACATTCCCGGACGCACGGGCGCGAACCTCGAGCCAGCTACCGTGGCGCGACTCGTCGAGGCCGCGCCGAATATCGAAGCCGTTAAGGAATCCAGCGGGCAGCTCGGCCAGATTACCGAGCTCATTCATCTGCTGCCCGAAGATTTTAAGGTCTTCTCCGGCGACGATCCGATTGCGCTGCCCGTGATCTCTGTCGGTGGCGCTGGCCTGATCTCGGTGGCTTCCAATCAGATTCCCTCGGAGATGTCGCAAATGGTGCACGCGGCGCGCAACAACGACTGGCGATTGGCGCAAAGCATCAACCAAAAGTACTTCCGGCTCATGCAGGCGAATTTCTGGGAGACCAGCCCCGGGCCGGTGAAGGCGATTCTGGCCATGATGGGCAAGATCGTGGAAGAATACCGGCTGCCGATGGTTCCCGTTGCTCCTAGCACACGCGAGCGGCTGCAAAAGCTGGCGACCGAACTGGGGTTGTTGCCAGACCCTCAGCGCGATATAAGCCATTTGCGCATCGATTGAGTCAGATCAGAGCCAGCCTGAAGAATTCCACCGGAACCAACGGATGCTGCCCAAGAATCGGGTTGGTGTTGTAGCGATCGACCGGCTCGAAGCCCAGCTTCTGGTAAATGCGATTCGCTGACCGCATCGCGTCAGGCACGGTGTCGAGATACATCGCGGTGTAACCCAGTCTGCGGGAATGCTCGATCAACCCTTCCGCGAGGGCCATGCCAACACCTTGCCCACGAAATTCCGGCCGCACCCAGAGCCGTTTCATCTCGCAGGCCGATTCTCCGGGCTCAATCGCTCGGCTGGGTTTGAGCGGCTTGAGAGCGATGCACCCGGCAGGATTCTCGTCCGCCATCGCCAACAGGATCAATCCTTGCGGCTCGGAGTAGAGACCGGGAAGGCCGGCGAGCTCTTTCTCATATTCTTTCAGGCAGATGTGCTCTTCGCCGAGCGATTGGTTGAGGTAGGCGGCATATTCCCGCAGCAGCATGCGGACAGTTTCGATCTGCTCAGGATGGGTGGCGCGAACCAGGATAAGGGACATTTCCCCGATTCTAGGGCATTTCCCGGTGCCAGCAACAATCCCCAACCGTCCGGATGTTACCCTCGGAATTTGGAGGGCGGCACAAGGTTATGGCGGAAAGCTCGCTGAAAAAGAGCATCGAGGAGTCTTTCGCGGCAGGCACGGGGGCCGTGGGCGATCCGGTCGCGATGGACGCCTTCATGGCGTTGCGCGAGGCGCTCGAAAAAGGACTGGTGCGAGCGGCAGAGCCGGATGGCGACGCTCCGCTGGGCTGGCGAGTGAACGGCTGGGTGAAGCAGGGGATTCTGCTCGGCTTTCGCTTGGGCGTGCTGGTGGGCTCAGGTTGCGAAGGCCTCGCATTTGTCGATAAACACACATTTCCGGCGCGGCGGTTCGGCGCGGAGGATGGCGTGCGCGTCGTTGTGGGAGGATCGGCGATCCGCTCCGGCGCTTTCGTCGCCCGCGGCGTCGTCTGCGCGCCGCCCATGTACATCAACACCGGCGCCTATGTGGACGAGGGGACGATGGTCGATTCGCACGCCCTGGTCGGCTCGTGTGCGCAGATCGGCAAGCGCGTGCACCTGAGCGCGGCGGCGCAGATCGGCGGAGTGCTCGAGCCGGTGAATGCTGCTCCCGTGGTAATCGAAGACGACGTACTGGTCGGCGGCAATTGTGGCGTTTACGAGGGAACGCTCGTCCGTCGCCGAGCTGTATTGGGCGCAGGGACGATCCTCACGCGCGGCACCCCGGTCTATGACCTGGTGAAGGGCGAGGTCTTGCGCGCGGAAGGTGACCGGCCGCTGGTGATCCCGGAGAACGCGGTCGTGGTGCCGGGCTCGCGGGCCGTCACTCACGGGCAGGGTCTGGATTGGGGCTTGAGCCTTTACACGCCCGTGATTGTGAAGTACCGCGATGAGAAGACAGAGCTAAGCCTGGCGCTGGAAGATCTCTTGCGTTGACGAGACGCAGCCGCTGAAGTAAAACGATTTGGTGATGCAGAAGCCTATATTCGCGCTCTCTACCTTGTTCCTCGCTTCTCTCTCCGTTCCCGCACAGCAGGCCCCGGCGCATTGGGTCGGTTCCTGGGCTTCTTCGCCAATGAGCCAGAGAGTCAACCCCGGCCAACCGTCACCGGCTAACTCAACATATCGCAACGTCGTCCGCATCAGCGCCGGCGGACCATCGATTCGCGTCGTATTGACGAATGAGTTCGGTTCGCGCTCGCTGGTTGTCGGTGCGGCGCATGTTGCCCCAAGCGCCGCGAGTGGAGCCATTCAGGCGGACGCCGATCATCCCCTCACTTTCTCAGGTAAGCCCTCGGTTACCATCCCTGCGGGGGCGCTGGTCGTCAGCGATCCCATCACGTTCCCGGTTGCGCCACTCTCCAGTCTCGCAGTCAGCGTTTATCTCCCCGAGCAGCGAATTGGCGAAACCACCTGCCACGAAGACGGCCACGCCACGACCTTCATCGTCGCCGGAGACGCGACTGCGTCGCCAACGCTCAACGCACCCCGCACGATCACCTCGTGGTGCTTCGTGAAAGGCATCGATGTGAGCGCTACCGACACCCAGGCCGCGGCGATTGTCACGCTCGGCGACTCGATCACCGATGGAGCGCTCTCCACCCTGGACACGAACCATCGCTGGCCTGACGTGCTCGCTGGCCGGCTGCAGGCGGACCCGAAGACCGCCCATCTCTCCGTTTTGAACGAGGGCATCAGCGGCAATCGTCTGCTTCGCGAAGGAGCCGGCCAGGCCGCGCTGGCCAGATTCGACCGTGACGTGCTGGCGCAGAGCGGCGTCCGCTACTTGATCATTCTTGAAGGCATCAACGACGTTGGCGCCATCGCGCGGGCCCGCGACGCGGAAGACACGATGACCGCTCCGCAACTCACCTCCGCCCTGACCTTTGCTCTGACCCAGCTTGTCACCCGCGCTCATACCCATGGCATCAAGGTTTATGGCGCAACGCTGACGCCCTACGTCGGGGCTGGGTACGCCTCCCCAGCCGGCGAAGAGGCGCGCGAAGCCGTTAACGATTGGATTCGCACCAGCGGTGTCTTCGATGGAGTGATCGACTTCGATAAGGTCGCTCGCGATCCTGCCAATCCTAAGGTCTTCTCGCCCAGCGTCGACTCAGGCGACCATCTGCACCCCGGAGATGCCGGTTATCAGACCATGGGATCATCGATCGATCTTTCGCTCTTCCGCTGAAGGGTTACCCGGCGGCCAGGTCTCGCCGGCGCTGATTGCTGCTGATTTTCCCATGCTGCGCGAGTGTCTTGCCGAGAGGCGGGAGCGGCCCACAGGGCTGCTGTGCTAGGCTTGAAGATTCGATGACAGAAAATAAACTGAAGATAATTCCGCTCGGCGGCCTGGGCGAATTTGGTATGAACTGCCTCGCCATTCGCTGGCAGGACGACATTATTGTGATCGACGCGGGGCTGATGTTTCCCGAGTCGGAACTGCTGGGCGTGGACATTGTTGTCCCTGACATCTCTTATCTGGTTGAAAATCGCCAGTGCGTTCGTGCAATCATCCTCACCCACGGCCACGAAGACCACATCGGCGGCCTTCCCTGGATCCTCTCCGAGCTGAATGTACCGGTCTATGGCACCGAGTTCACCCTGGCGTATGTCGAGGGCAAGCTCGACGAGCACAAGTTGCTCGACTCGACCGAACTGATAGAAATTGCGCCGAAATCGAAGTTCACCATCGGCCCCTTTACCATCGAGCCGATTCGCGTAACTCACAGCCTGGTGGACTGCGTAGCGCTCGCTATCGAGACGCCGGTCGGGGTGATCGTGCATACCGGCGATTTCAAGATCGATCTTTCGCCACCGGATGGCAAAGCATTTGACCTTCACACCTTTGCCGAGTACGGTAAACGCGGCGTGCTGGCGCTTTTGCAGGACTCCACCAACGTCGACCGCCCCGGCTATACACCCAGCGAATGGGCAGTCAAACCGCGATTGGACGAAGTATTTTCGCGGACGAAGAAGAAGCTCTTCTTCAGCTGCTTTTCCTCATCGATTTATCGCATTCGCATCGCCCTCGACCTCGCGCAAACGCACCGCCGCAAGGTCGCGATCATCGGGCGATCGATTGTCGATTCTTCCGAGATCGCCCAGGACCTTGGGTATATCGAGGTTCCGCCGGGCCTCATCATCAACCCCGGCCAGATCAACGACTACGCTCCCGAAAATGTATTGATCCTGATCAGCGGAACCCAGGGCGAGCCAATGAGCGCGCTATCCCGCGCGGCCGTCGATAACCACAAGCACGCACACATCGTTGCCGGGGATACAGTGGTGCTGAGTTCGCGCGTCATTCCGGGCAACGAGAAGAGCATCTACAGGGTGATCGACCACCTTTATCGGCGCGATGCGAATGTGATCTTCGACGACGGCGCTTCGGGGCTGATCCATGTGAGCGGCCACGCCAGCCAGGAAGAACAACGGCTGCTGATCAACCTGCTGCGTCCGAAGTTTTTCATTCCCGTGCATGGCGATTACCGCCATTTGAAGAAGCATGCCCAAGTGGCGACGGAAACGGGAGTCATCGGCCAGGCGATTCTGATCGAAGACGGCGATGTGCTGGAGGTGACCGCGAAAGACGCCCGCAAGAATGGGAAAGTCACCGCTGGCCGAGTCTGTATCGATTCGGGATCGAATGTCGATGTTGTTGAAGACATTGTCATCCGCGACCGCCGTCATCTCAGCGAAGACGGCTTTGTCCTCCCGATCATCACGATCAATAAACTCAGCGGCAAGGTCGAGAGCCAGCCCGAGGTGGTCACGCGAGGATTCGCCGCAGCGGACGAGGATTTAATCGAGTCGGCGCGGCAGGTCGTCTCCAAGACGCTCGACGGATCGAGTGCCGAAGAGAAGGCCGATTACGGCGTGATCAAAGAAAAAGTCCGCGTCGATCTGAAGAGATTCATCCAGAAAAATACCAGCCGGCGGCCTTTGATTATGCCGGTCATTTTGGAAGTCTGATGACCAAACCAATTTCGACTTATCGCCGAACCTTCCCAACAAATGGGCGCTGGTTGGTTGCCACAGCATTCATTGCGGCGATGCTGTCCGTCTCCCTGGCGCAGGCGCAAACTGCGCCAAGCTGTCCGCCCACCACGACTCTCGAGCAACTGCCGAAAGCCATCGACGACGCCGTCAGCGGTGCTGGAAACAAAGACCGGACCTGCCTCCGCGCAGTGCTGATGCCCGAAGTGCGACTCATCCCAGTCACCGTAGGCGCCGACGGACAGGTAAAGACGACAATCTTCACCGTGGATGACTATATCGATCGAGCTGCTAAGAGAGGCGACAAGGCCTTTTACGAGCATCAGATCAAGTACGCCACCGAGATCTACGGCAACATCGCCCACCTCTGGAGCACCTATGCGGTGACCGAAACCCCCGATGGAAAGCCGATCGTGAGAGGAATCAACAGCATCGAGGCTGTCAACGACGGCACCCGATGGAGGGTGTTCGAGATCAGTTGGCAGGCGGAAACGCCCGCAACTCCCATACCCGCTCAATTCCTGCCCTAGATACTTGTTCTAAGCCAGCAACTCCGCACGAATGCCTTGAGCGGCGATCAGGCTGACCGCATCTTTGTCGAAAGAAACGAAACTCTGCCCACCCAGCATCTGTCCCTGATAGGCGATGATGCCGTCGGCAAAGTCCCCACCAGCGTCGAGAACCGCAAGACCAGCGTCGACCGCGGGCCGATCTGTCACGACGTTAGAGCTGTTCACGAGAGTGCGCAGGGCTAGTGCGATGTGATCCGCCCTTAATTTATATGCTCGTGACAGTGTCCAGACCATCTCGCAGAGAGCAACTACTGGTAAGGCGACGAGATCTGCATGCGCAAGCTGCTTCTGTGCAAGCGCAGTTTGAATCGGGTCGTCCGCAACAATGACTCTTATAAGAAGGTTTGTATCTGCAGTGATTCTCATCGTCGGCCCGCCCAGGAAGCGGCGATTACTTCGTTCATCTCCTCGATAGTGAGATGAGGGCCATTTTCCTGATGCAGCATTCCAAAGACGCGAGAGATGTCTCCATTCTGCTGCGCTGCCCTTACGTTGATCCTACCGCCGGGAAGCTTTTCGACAACGATCTTTGCGCCGGGCTCGATGCCAAGGTGCTGCAGAACATCCTTCCGCAAGGTGACCTGACCCTTCGCTGTCACAGTCAGAGTCGTCTGACTTTTCGCTTTGATTGCGGTATCCATCGATTGTCCCCCTTACGGCTCTATCTATTGTAAGGCACTTTTCCATTACTTCCCTCAGGCCCCCTTGTGCTACGGTCGAAACGGATGCTCTTCCGATACCGTCTCAAGATCGTGATGCGAAACAAGACCCCCCACTTGCTCGTCGGCCTGATAACCCTAACCGTAGGCACCCATCTGGCGTTAGGAGACAAAAAGCCGCCGCCAATCCCCGCCGGAACCTTGGCGACCGCGATCCGCGAGACCCTGCTCTTCACGTCCGCCGACGAAAGTTCACAGCGCCTGGCCAACATCGCCCCCGGGCGAGAGATGGTGATTGTCGAGAAAAATGGCGAATGGCTGCGCGTCTTCGCGAATACCGACATCGAAGAATCGCACGCCCAGGACGCACCGATCTTCGGCGCAGAGGCGGCGCCGCCCCCGATCTCCGGCTGGACGAAGGCCCAGGGAGTCATTGCGACCGACACGCCCAATGGCGGCGAAGTGCTCTTTGGCGTCGCCGCAAATATGGAGGAGATAGCCAGCGAACCGCATCCGCCCAAAATGGCAGCCCAGCAGGCCCGTTTACTCTACCGTCGCGTGGAGGAGATGTTTCCGCAGTCGAATTATGCCGGCCAGGCCGCCTGGCGGGCGGCCGACATTGGCTGGCAGTTGAAAAAAGAAGACGTCTTCTCCTTACCCTCGGCCCACGAGAAGGAGAGCTATCTTCGCGAGCAGATCGACGATACGGAGATGAAGAAAGTCGAGAAGAAATATCCGGGCACGAGGTGGGCAGACCTGGCAGCCTACGACATGCTGGACAACAAGATCTGCGGTGATTGGCAGGGTTCAGAGAAGTGCCCGGAAAAAGAGTCGGAGTTGTACACAAAATACGCCGACGATCATCCCGAAAGCCCCAAAGCCGCTGAAGCTCTCTACAAAGCTGCCTGGCGGCAGGCGTCGGCGGCGGATATGTATTCCGCGGACAACGAGGACAAGAAATCGGAGCAAGCACGCGCCCACGCGAAGGAGTTGGCGGCGCGGCTACAGGCCAAGTACCCGCAGTCGGATTACGCCCCGCGAGCGGCCGGTCTGGTATACAAATTGGAGCAGGGAATTCCTGTCTACGGCGTTGACCGCGAATAAGTAACAACGACTCGCCACGAACTCCTGCGGAGGATTCTTGAACGATTATCCGATCTCTGTCCTGCTTGGCATTGTTGAAGGTCTCACAGAATTCCTGCCGGTAAGCTCGACCGCACACCTTCGGATCGCCGAGGCGCTGCTGCACCTCGACCTCAGTGACCCTTATTGGAAGATGTATACCGTCGTTATCCAACTGGGCGCGATTCTGGCGCTGTTGTCACTCTTTACCGGGCGCATTGTGGAGTTCTTCAGGACCTTTCCGAAAGGCGAGAGTGGAGACCGCACCGTCTGGAATCACCCGATTACCCTGACTGCGGCTGCATTTGTGGTGACCGCAGTTCCTTCGCTATTGCTCTCGAAAACCATCGGCAAACACCTGGAAAGCATTACCGTGATGGCGTGGGCTTTGCTCATCGGCGGCGTCGCGATGTGGGCAATCGACTGGTGGAGCGACCGTCACGAGTCCCCGACCAAAGACGTCGAGCAAATGTCGTTGTGGCAGGCGGTTTGGATTGGCGCCTTCCAGATTCTCTCCGCCGTCTTTCCCGGGACCTCCCGATCGATGTCGACGATCAGTAGCGGCCAGCTTGCGGGACTCACCCGCGGCGCGTCGCTGGAGTTCAGCTTTCTACTGTCGATTCCGATCATGATAGCCGCCACGGGGTACGACCTGCTCAAGGCCATTCATCCAAAGCAGATCGCCGGAGAGCCGGCGATTGCGCCGCTGGTAATCACCATGCATGGCTGGATCATTCTCATCATCGGCCTGGTGGTCTCCTTCCTGGTCGCCCTGGCGGTAGTGGAGTGGTTCCTCATCTGGGTGCGCAAGCACGGATTTGTGCCCTTCGCCGTCTATCGGATCCTCCTGGGGATCATCCTGCTGGTGTTTGGCGCCCAACTCCTGGGCAACTGACTCGAGCGCGCTGGAAGTAAGCGGCGAAGTTCTTAATCCGGTTCCCCACGCCCAACGGCTGTCGGTTTTGCCGCGTCGCGCCGGGAATCTTCTGAAATAATTGAAACTGCTCTGGGGGTTCGGGATGCGTGGGCCGAGCCGGCCTTTTTGCCGGCGCTGCGGTGAGCGCGTCATTGCGTCTCCTCATGAAGACCCTTAGATTTGTCGTTGCCCCTACTCGCAACCGGCGTCTGAACGAGCTGCTCGGGCTGTTGATGCTCGTCGCCGCGACCCTCCTGCTTCTCTCCATCGTTTCTTATCGCCCCACCGACCCATCGCTCAATACCGCGACGACACTAACTGGACACCCTGCAGTGCACAACTGGGCTGGCCTGACAGGTGCCGCGATCAGCGACCTGCTGCTCCAGGTGGAGGGTGTGACGGCGCTCTGGTTTCCCGTGCTGCTGGGAATCCTCGGATTCTCCTGGATGCGGTCGCGTCCGGCTGGTTCTCCCGGGGCCAAGCTGGTGGGGGCGGTTCTGATTCTGCTCTTTGGCCCGGCGATCTTCGCACTCGTCCCGGGCCACCTGCACTGGATGCATGGGCTACCGATCGAAGGTCTCACCGGGCGGCTGGTCGCCGACCTGCTCGTCGAATACCTCAATTTCCCCGGCGCCTGCATCGTTGCCGGAACAATGGTCGCGGCGGCCCTCTATCTGTCAACGACCTTCAGCTTCAACACCGCCAAAGAGTGGCTCTCGGTGCGTTTCGCCTTCGTCCAGGCGTGGAACGACCGCTGGACGAATTGGAAACTTACACGGGCACGGAAGCGGGAACTGCGCCAGGCCGCAAAGGAAGATGCAGCGCGAGCGAAGGAGATGGCAAGGGCGGAAAAAGCCGCCGCCAGGGTCGGAAAACTTGCAGGCCGCCGCGCGCCGCCGACCAAAGAATCCACCCTTCCGGTCGCGCCTTTGCAGAATACGAGCAGGCCGATTGAGGATGTCTCCCGCGAGATGCCGGGAATTCGCCACGGCGGATTTGCGGAGCTCTATGCCGAACCAGCCGCGGTTGCCCCGAGCCTCTGGGACGAGATGCCGCGCGCCCAGGTACTCGATTTCGAGCCGAAGCCTGCGCAGGATCCTGGCGATGAGTTCGAGGCCGAGCCGGAGCCGCTTCCCAAGCCGCAGCTGCTCGTGCCTCGTCGGATGGAGCCGGTCGCGCCTCCGCCGCAGGCCAAGGCCGAGCCAAAGTTCGACGGACGCAGCATCGCCGTAGGCGAGCGTGCCGACGCCGATGTTCGAACTGTAACCGTGACTCCAAAATCGGTCAGCGGATTCAAGCTGCCGCCCAGCAATCTGCTCCACCGCAGCGAAGAATCGCAGGTCGTCCGCGAAGACGAATTGCGCGCCGAGGCGCAGGTGCTCGTCGAGAAATGCGCCGAGTTCGACGTCCGCGGCCAGGTCGTGCAGATCAATCCCGGTCCGGTGGTCACGACGTTCGAGTTTCGCCCTGAGGCTGGCGTGAAATACAGCCGCGTCACCGGCCTCGCCGAGGACCTCTGCCTCGCCATGCGCGCCGAAAGCATCCTGATCGAGCGCATGGCGGGAAAGAGCACCGTCGGCATTCAGGTGCCCAACAGTCAGCGGGAGACGATCTGGCTCCGCGATGTAATAGAGTCTGACGTCTTCCTGCACACCAAGTCGAAGCTCGCGCTCGCAATGGGCAAAGACATCAACGGACGCATCGTCGTCGCCGACCTCGCCACGATGCCCCACGTGCTCATCGCCGGCTCGACGGGCAGCGGCAAATCCGTCGCGATCAACGCGATGATCATGTCGGTGCTCTACAAAGCCACGCCCGAGCAGGTGCGCATGATCCTCGTCGATCCCAAGCGCGTCGAGCTGGGAATGTACGAGGGCATTCCGCATCTCTTCACGCCGATCATCACCGAGCCCAAACTCGCGGCCAACGCCCTTAAGAATGCGGTCCGTGAAATGGAGCGGCGGCTCAAGCTGCTGGCATCGCGCAGCGTCCGCAACATCGACCAGTACAACCGCCTCTATGAGAACGGCACGCCAAGCCTCTTTGACGACGGCGACGATGAGGGTCCGCTGCCCTACATCCTGATCATCATCGACGAACTCGCCGACCTGATGATGCTTGACAAAGCTAACGTCGAAGAAGCCATCACTCGCCTCGCACAGATGGCGCGTGCCGTCGGCATCCACCTGGTTCTCGCGACGCAGCGTCCGTCGGTCGACGTAATCACCGGACTCATCAAAGCGAACGTTCCGACCCGCATGTCATTCCGCCTCGCAACCAAGGTGGATTCGCGAACGATCCTCGATTCCAACGGCGCAGAAGTGCTCCTAGGTCGCGGCGACATGCTCTTCCTGCCTCCCGGAACGTCGCGAGTGCAGCGCGTTCACGCTCCGTTTGTGACCGAAAAAGAGACGGCTGCAGTTGTTGATTTCTGGAAGAAGCAAGGGCAAGCAGAATATGTCGAGAGCTTCCTCGAGGCGCCAAAAGACGACAAGGGCCGCGACCTCGAAGCCGGCGGAGACGACGCCGAAGGAAACGACGAGCTCTACGAAGACGGCGTTCGTCTGGTCCTGGAATTTGGCAAGGCGTCGACTTCTCTGCTGCAACGCCGCCTGCGCATCGGCTACGGCCGCGCTGCCCATCTGATCGACATGATGGAGCGCGATGGGATCGTCGGCCCAGCCGACGGATCGAAGCCCAGAGAAATCCTCAAACCGCCGGATTGGCTGAGCCAGGTGGAAGCGGCTATGCGGTGAGTCCCATCGCCAGCCGCCTCCTGGGTTTCACATCATCTTCAATGGAGCGTTCAGACTTTTAGCTCCTCTGCCTCAGATTCCTCTTCAAAGGAATCCTCGACCAACAGACCAAGCGCCTGCCGTTCGAAGAGCCGCTTGTAAACGCCGCCCGCCTTCTGCACAAGTGCATCGTGCCTCCCTTCCTCGACCACGCGGCCGCGCTCAAAGACGAGGATCCGATCCAACATCCGCACCGTCGATAGACGATGCGCAATGACGATGGCAGTGCGACCCTCGATCAGCCGATGCATCGCCTCCTGGATCAGGGCCTCCGATTCAGAATCGAGGCTCGACGTGGCCTCGTCCAGAATCAGCACCGGAGCGTTCGCCAGAAAAGCGCGAGCCAGCGCCACCCTCTGGCGTTCCCCGCCAGAGAGTTTCACGCCGCGCTCGCCGACCAGAGTTGCGTACGCCTTCGGCTGGCGAACGATGAAGTCGTGCGCGTTCGCCAGTTGAGCGGCATGTTCTATCTCCTCCATCGTCGCATCGGGGCGCGCGTAGCCAATGTTTTCCGCGAGACTGCGATGGAAGAGCAGCGGCTCCTGCGGCACGAGCGCGATCTGCGACCGCAGGGAGACCTGCGTCGCATGCGCAATCTCTTGTCTGTCGATCAGGATGCGACCGGCGTCCACATCGTAGAGCCGCTGCAGCAGCTTGACGAAGGTGGTTTTGCCCGAACCGGAGTGGCCGACGAGTGCAACACGTTCGCCGGCCCGGATGCGCAAGGAGAAGTCATCAAACAGCGGATCTACATGCGCGCTATAGCAAAAAGTCACCCGCTCGAAAACGACTTCGCCGTTCCGGACGCGAATCGGCTCCGCACCAACCTGGTCAGCGATGCCCAGCGGCAGAGACTGCATCAGCACCATGTCCTCCATATCGTTGACACTCCGCTGTAGGTTCGCAACGTGGTTGCCAACATCGCGGAGATATCCATGAACGATGAAGTAGCTGGTAAGCACAAACGTAACGCCGCCGGGAGTGGCGCGGCCCTGCCACCATAGCCAGAGTGCATAAAGCGTCACCGCGGCTCGCAGGGCCAGCAACACGATCATCTGTGTCGTCCCGCTCCAGGTGCCGCGCGCCCAGTGGCGGTTCGTGCGCCGCGTCCATTTACCCAGCACGCGGCTGAGGCGAGCATCTTCGCGATCCTCGGCGCCGAACGACTTCACCACCGCGTTGCAAGTCACAGCGTCCGCGATCGATCCACCCATCAAGGTGTCTTGAGCGTTCGACAGCCGGGCCGCGGGCGAAACGTAGCGCAGCGACAGCGTAATCGACAGGCCCACGTAGAGCGTCGCGCCGCAGATGACGATGAGCCCCATCTGTGGCCACCTCCACCCGAGCAACAACGAGCTGCCGCCAAGCACCAGCATCGCTGGCAACAGCGCCAGCAGCAAAGTGTCGTTCATCAGGTCTGTTGCCCACATACCGCGCGTGACCCGGCGCACGATCGAACCGGCGAAATTGTTCGCGTGCCAATCGGTGGAAAAGCGCTGCACGCGCCAGAAGGCATCGCTGGCGAAGCGCGACATCAACCGCAGCGTGAGGCGGATGATGCCCATTAACGCAAAATGCCGCCCCGCCACCAACACGCCGCCGAGCGCAAGCATGGCGGCCAGAGCCTTTACCGCCGTACGTAGCGCCTCGCTGCGCGTGCCATGACTGACCGCGACCGCATCCACCATACGCCCCGCAAACACTGGCATGAACAGATCGGCAAGCGTCGCGATTGTCATTGCAAGCGCAATGCCGGCGACGAGCCAACGCTCGCGTTTCCAATGGCCGAAAAGAAAGGCGAGAACGACGCGCATCGCGTCTCGTTTTGTTTCTCTGATTTGCATAAATCTCACTCAGTACGACGGGTTATCCGGAAGACGCTTTCGTCTCCGCGAAGGGCTGGCTCTTATGACCGGTAGTGGATCGCCTCGAAGCCTTCAATTCCCGTTTGCTGAAATGAGAAAGGCCCTGAGGCTCGCGCCTCAGGGCCTTCACAAACTTAAAGGAGGAAGGGTCCTAGGGGCGCTGGCTGTCCTTCATTACGAAGGAACCGAAGACGGCCGGTCGATCACTGCGATCGGTAAGAATGAGTCGTGGGCTGATCTTCATTGCGCTTCTCCTGGAACTTGGATTGAGTTTACCCCAGAAGTCGGAGGAGCGGCGATTACTTTTTCGCGAAAAACTCGCGAAATGGCGCGAAGAACCTGCTTCGCAGGGAGTGCTTTTTCAGGATTGTAAAAGACAGCCTCGCCAGTCCGCTTAGCTTCCGGGCGGTAGTACCAGCGATTAACGAGGCTCAGATGGTCGGCAAGGGTCTGATTATCCGTGCGTGATTTGGAGAGGGTTTGATTGAGCCGAGCCAGGGCGTCAGTCAAACGCTGTTCTAGAACATCCCGCGGAGTATCCTTGAAACTCTGCCTCGACTTGGCTGTGGCGGCTGCGGTCGTGGATGCAGACGCCGTCAAATCTTCCTGCAGTGGCACGGCTTCGAGCGCGTACGGATGCGTATAGAGCGACGACGAGCCGGATTGTTCATTGTGCAATCTCATGCCAAGCGTGTCATAGAACGCTGGGCCGGTCAGCAGTCCGGCGTTAAGTTGAAAAATCGCGACGTGGCCCTCCTGAGATGACGGCTGGATGATGACGGCCCTGAGCTTGGCCAGCGGGCGCACCGCTTCGGAGGCGAGTGCGGCCACGGCTTCAACCTTCTGAATCCTGGCGTGAACGGCGGCAGCCTTCTCGAAATCCAGTTCTTCCGACGCGGAGTCGCGTTCCCTGGCCAAATCGTCAAGCATGCTTTGCCCGCGCGTCGCAAGAAAGGCCTCGACCTTGGCCGATTCCTCCGCATAGCGCTCATCCGTGCAGCCTTTGAAACAGGGCGCAAGACACATCTTCATCTCCGAGTACACGCAGCCAGGGAATGCTGGATCGGGATCAAGGTCGGGGTAGCAGCGGCGAAGCAGAAATAGGTTGAGTGCCTCGTCACAGAAGCGTTCGGCTGCGGTACGCGAGGGGAAAGGCCCGTAAAGATTCTCTGCCGCCGATTTTGTAATCGTATTGGTTACATATACGCGCGGATAGCGATTCTTCACCGTCATCCGTAAGAAATACGGTGCGTAGAGATGAAGGCGTTTGCGAGCGCGTTCGCCAAAAGCCTGATGCGTCGCGTTGTAAAGCGCAAGCGAAGACTCGAAGTCAGAGCCGGTGGCTGTGTACTCGATCCGGGCTACGCGTTCGGTAAGGCGAAGGCGTTTCGTCTGGCTTGGCTTGGCGTCGAGAAAGCGTTTCAGCCGTCGTCGGAGGTTGGTAGTCCGCGCTAAATAAGGCTCCGCCTTAGGATCGGCCCCGAACAAGGCGAAGATGCCAGGACTTTCGGGGAGCGCAGCGAGGGTCGGCGCTGGATTGGTAGGGTCGAAAGGTAGACTTTGAGCGAGCATTCTCGGCTATGGGAAGTTTACCGATTTGAGTAACAAAGGACCCCTGGGCACCCGCGTTTCTCACGCGCCGGCGATGGTCATCCCCTCGATCCTCAACGTCGGAGCAGTCACCGCCCCCCGGAACTCCAAATCATCGCCAATCGCCACGATGTTCCTGAACATCTCCTTCAAATTGCCGGCGATCGTGATCTCCTGCACGGCGTAAGCCAGCTCGCCGTTTTCAATCCACAGCCCCGAAGCGCCCCGCGAATAATCGCCCGTAACCATGTTCACGCCGAAGCCCATCAGCTCCGTAACGTAGAAACCCGACTTGACGTCAGCGATAATTTCCGCCGGCGAAAGCTCGCCCTTTTCCAGATAGACGTTGCCGCCGCCGATGCCGGGATTGCCCGCAAGTCCACGCGAGGCGTTGCCCGTCGACTGCATGTCGAGCTTGCGCGCGGTGTAAGTGTTGAGCAGATAATTTTTGAGCACGCCGTTTTCAATGATGGCTTTGCGGCGAGTCGGCAGGCCTTCGCCATCGAAGGGTGATGTGCCAAATCCACCAACCATCGTTCCGTCATCTATTACGGTGATGTTAGGGGCAGCAACCTGTTCGCCAAGCTGATTGGCAAAGAACGAAGCATGGCGATAAATGGCGTCGCCGTTAGCAGCCTCGAAGATGTTGCCGATCAAGCCTCGCGCCATCTCCGGCGCAAAGACAATAGGAACGCGCTGAGTTGGAACTCGGCGAGCATTCAGCCGGCGCACAGTGCGACGAGCGGCCTCGGCCCCGACCGACTCAGGCGAATCAAGCTTCGCAAGCGTGTGCGCCGAGGAGTACCAGTAATCGCGCTGCATCTGGCCATCGGCTGAATGCGCGATCGGTACCGCGGAGATCGAAGCGTAAGAGCGGCGATAGTCGCCGACAAATCCGCGCGAGTTGGCGAGTACTTTGCGACCGGTGGCGGCGTCAAAGCTGCCTCCATCGCTGTTCTGGATGCGAGTATCCGCAGCCAGCGCGGCAGCCTCAGCGCGCCGCGCATAATCGATGCGCTGATCGCCGGGCAACGAATACACGTCTTCGTAGAAGAGGTCGAGGTCCTCGGTGAGCTGTCCAAAGGCACCCGTCTCGGGGAGCCCGGCGAAGGGATCTTCTGAGGTCACGCGAGCCAGAGCAACCGCCCCCGACACGAGATGCTCGATGCCTTCGCTGGTTAGATCGCTCGATGAGGTGCTGGCAGCGCGCTGTCCCAGAAAAACCCGCAGCCCAACGCCGCGCGAGCCGGACTCCTTGAGGGTGTCGACCTGGCCAAGGCGAACGAGCGTAGAAAATTCATCGCCCTCGCGAACGACGACTTCAGCGTCGCTGGCTCCGGCGCGCATCGCCCTGGCGACGATATCGGCAGCGAGTTGCTGCAGGTCCTGCGAGTGTACGGTTGCGGCTTCGGCAAAACTGGTGCTCATGAGCCAACGCTAGGCATTTCGCGTCTGAATTGCAAGTCCGGCTCGCTTCCGCCCTCGCCTCAGAAGGACTTACCGTCCCACCACCTCAACCAAACCTGCATCCGCTCCATCCAGCTTGCTCGAAGCCTCATTCCAGGTCAGCTTCGTCACCTTACCGCCGCCCTTTTCATAGGCGTAAGTGTTGCCGTCGTCATCAAAGAGCGTGAACTCCGCATCGGCTCCAGCGTAAACGCGCACCTTGGCAATCTTCTGCACTTCGCTCGTGCTCTCAATCGGAGCGCCCAACGGCACAATCGATCCGGCGCGCACAAACAGCGGCAGCTTATCGATCGGAGCATCGACGGTGATCGTCTGCCCGCCCGCGAAGCGCTCATTGGTCCAGTAGTTGTACCAATCCGTTCCCGCGGGCAGATAAACCTTGCGGCTGGTCACGCCCTGATCGGTCACCGGAGCCACCAGGAACGCCGGCCCAAACATGTACTCATCGCCCAGGTCGCTCACATTCGGGTCGTTAGGAAAATCCATAAACAGCGCCCGCATCGACGGGGCGCCTGTCTGATAGGTGTGATAGCTCAGCGAATAGATATATGGCATCAGCGTGTAGCGCAGCTTCAAATACTCCTCGAGGATCGGCTCCGCCTGTTTGCCGTACGACCACACTTCGTTGAAGTTGCGGCTGCCATGCGAGCGGAAGATCGGCAGAAACGTCGCCCACTCAAACCACCGCGTATACAACTCGGGATAGTCGTCGTAGTGGCCCACATTGTCCCGTGCATCCGAGGGGTCGAGCAGCGGAGGATGCGCAGGTTTATGACTGTACGGCAGATACTGCCAGCCACCCGTATCGTTGCTCCAGTTCGCAATGCCCGACGCCGTCAAATCAAGCCCGGTGGGAATCTGCCGCTTCAACGTGTCCCATGTCGGATAAATATCCGAAGACCACACGATTACCCCGTTGCGTTGAATACCAAGGTAAGCATCGCGGGAAAGAATCAGGGCCCGGTTCGGCGTGTCACGGCGAAATCCGTCATAGAGAGCCGCAGTATGAAAGAGCGGATAGGGGTTATAGAACATCGTCCCCGGCCCAATATAAAAATAGCTCCCTTGCGGCGGCAGATCAGGCTCGGTCTCGTCGGCCCAGATCGAATTAAATCCCTTCTTCAAAATGTTGTCGCGAATCGTGTCCCAATACCACTTCGCCGCCGCTGGATTCGTCGTATCAATGTCTGAGCCGGCTCGATCGTAGGGCAGGCCATTCGTCGGTGTGCCGTCGGCCAGATGCTCAAACCATCCATTCTTGAGCAGCAGATCGTAGAAGCGCGAGTCCGGCACAAACCGCGGCCACACGCTGATCATCGTCTGAATGCCCTCCGCATGCAGCGTCTTGTTCATCGCCACCGGGTCGGGCCACTTCACCGGGTCCATGTCCATCTGGCCCATTTTGGTGTAATAAAACCAGTCAATCACGATCGTATCTAACGGCAAGTGCCGGTCGCGATAACCCTTCGCCACCGCCAGCACCTCATCCTGCGTCGCATACTTTTGCTTGCACTGGATATACCCATAAGCCGACTTCGGCAGCAAGGGAGTCGCGCCGGTCACCTGCCTGTATCCGGCATAGATTTCGTCGGTCGTCTTGCCCGCGATCACAAAGAAAGAGACCCGATTCCCGACTTCAGAGGTCCACCGCGTCTGCTCATTAAATCCCGGCGCAATCGTCGTCCGCGAGGGATTGTCCCAGATCAGCCCATAGCCTTTGTTCGTTACCAGAAACGGCACGCACGAACTCGGGCCGCCCGTCGCCAGATAATTTTGCCAGCACTCGATCGTGTGACCGCGATGATCGAGGTAGCCTTCCTGATTTTCTCCCAGCCCGTAATAGTGTTCATCGTCCGGAGAGGCAAAGCTCGCGCCAACCTGGAAAAACTCCGGGTCCGTCGGCCGCCGCTGATTCAGAATCTCCGCGTTGCCGTCTTTGTAGTTCGGCACCGACTGTTGCCAGCCATACATCTGCAACAGCGTCGCGCCCTCGGGGGTTTTGACATTGACGCCCACTCCCGGTGTCGAGCCATTGAAGAACTTCGCGATATCCACCTGCGAAGGAACCGGCTTCCAGTTGGAAGGCTTGCCCGTCGCCCGCCCGCCAATCGTCACCACCATCCGCGCCGACGAATAAACGTCGGCGCCCTCAGTCTCGGTATGGGTCCAGCCCTCGGCGGACGGCGTCCCTACGAATCCATAACCGGGACCGGCAATCGCGTTGTCTCTCTGCAGGCTCAGCGTTACGCGAAGGATGTTCGGCGCATAGGGCTCGAGCACAACCGTCGCCTTGCCTCGGTCGAGCACGACGCTCTGTTGTTGATCCTGAGCAGACAGCCCAGCAGTGAAGACTCCCCCGAACAACAGCGCCAAACCCACCCGTAGTTTCATCCACTCTCGCTTTCCCAAGCCTCGCACTGGGGAACGGACCCCGCCGCGAGTAAATGTTTGCTCGGATTAGGCCCCTTCGTTGCTGGGCACTCCGCACTTCGGATTGTACTCAATCTAAAATTCGCGAAGGTTCACCAGCAAAAATCGATATACCAGACGATCGTGCATAACCCTCGTCCTCCCTCCGCTACCATAAGTGAGTGCAGCAGGCAGTCCCATCTCGCACCGCCCTTCGCGTCGCTCTCCGCCGCGCCGCACATCAGCTTTACGACAAGCCGATCGTCTTCAAGGATCCCATCGCCGTTCCAATCCTCGGCCAAACCTACGCCGAGGAGCTGCGCCGAACGCCCCTCGAAAAGCCATTCTCGATTGCCATACGCGCGCATCTTGTTGCGCGCAGCCGATACGCCGAAGACAACCTCGGCCGCGCCGTTGCCAACGGAGTCAGGCAGTATGTCCTGCTCGGGGCCGGACTCGACACCTTCGCGTATCGCAATCCCTGGCTGCATCTCCGTGTCTTCGAGGTAGACCATCCCGCCACGCAGCAATGGAAGCGCGAACTGCTTCAGACCAGCGCCATTCCAATTCCTGAGAACCTCACCTATGCGCCTGTAGATTTCGAATGCGAACCGCTCCCCGAGCAACTCGAAAAAGCCGGCTTCGACCCAACGCAACCAACCTACTTCGCGTGGCTCGGAGTCGTCCCCTATCTAACCCCTCCTGCCTTCCGCGCCACAGTAGGCTTCATCGCCGCGCAACCCGCAGGCAGCGGCATCACGCTCGATTACGGCCAGCCCCGCTCCGCGCTCCCATTCCTTGAGCAGCTCGCCCACGACTCACTCGCCGACCGCGTCAAACTTGCCGGCGAGCCCTTCCAGCTCTTCTTCACTCCAAAAGATATCGCCGCCGAGTTCTCCGCCTTCCACTCGATCGAAGACATCGGTGGCCCCGAGATCAACGTACGCTATTACTCCGATCGCAAAGACGAACTTAGAATACGAGGCAGTGCCGGCCGCTTCTTGAGCGCATGGCTATAACTCTTCTCATGCCTTGCTCTCGCCACGCATTTTGCTCATTGCATCAAGATTTCGGCGCATCGTCTCAATCCGCGAACGCCCGCCCGCAGACCCGCCAACCACCCGCTCAATGCTTCGCATCCACTCCGGAAGGTTCATCCTTTCGCGAAACTCCGCCAGATACGGCGCAATCTTCGCCCACTGGAAATACATCTCCTGGCAAACGTCATAGAGCAGAGCTTCGTTCAAAGCGCCATGCAGCACGAACGCCGCTACCATGTCCCAATAGCCATAGACCTGCAGGATGTAAGCGCTCTCCTGCGTACCCGCGTTCACCAGCGACACTAACTCGTCGGCCGATGCCGGAAGAAACGTCCCGCCAATATAGCTTCTTGCCTGTCGCATCACCGGCTCTCGCCGTAACTCGTACAACTTCAGCACCAATTCGGCCTGCCTTATCGCAATCTCCGTAGGTTCCACGCATCACCTCCAGGCTAGTCCACGCACGGCAGCCATCATCGCAAGCCGAGCTGAGAATCACAAGCGGATCGAATCCGGCGACGCGATATCATCACCCGATGAATGAGTCGCTCAGCCTGCAATATCCAATCGGCAGATGCACGGTCCCGCTATCTCTCTCACCAGGCGAGCGCACGACCGCCGTCGACATCCTCGACGATCTCCCGCACCATCTCACATCCGTCCTCGAGGGACTTACCGGCGAACAGCTCGACACTCCCTACCGCCCCTACGGTTGGACCATTCGCCAACTAGTCCACCACATCGCCGACAGCCACATGACTGCGTATTCATGGATGCGCCTAGCGCTGACTGAAGATTGGCCGACCGTCTATGACTACGACCAGGCAGCACTGGCCGAACTCACTGACTCGACTCTGCCCGTAACCGTCTCGCTGCAACTCCTCGAATCTCTGCACCAGCGCTGGGTAAGCACCCTCCGCGCCGTCCCCGAATCCGCCTGGGCCGCGAGCGGCTACATCCATCCCGAGACCGGCCGCTGCACTCTCGAACAAACCCTCGCCATGTACGCGTGGCACTCGCGCCATCACCTCGCCCACATCCTGAACTGTCGCGCGCTCCGGGGCTGGTAGCCGCAGAGTCGCCCCGAACCTGCTTCAGGCTCTTTCCAAGACAGTTGCTCTCACCCCATCGCAGGATTATCGTGAGCCAATGCTCACGATTCGGTCGGCGACACCACAAGACGCAGCGAAGATCGCGCATGTGCATATCGACAGCTGGCGGACTACCTACGCCGGTATCGTTCCCGACGCACGCCTCGCAGCCTTGAACAAAGCCGAGCGCGAACTGCAATGGCAGGAATGGCTCACCCGCGACATACCCGTCTACGTCGCCGAACTTGACGGCGAAGTCGTAGGTTTCATCAGCGGCGGCCCCATCCGCGAGCTGATCGAGGCTTACGATGCGGAGCTCTACGCCGTCTATCTCCTCCAACCGGCCCAGGGGCAGGGAATCGGAAAGGCCCTTCTCCAGGAGCTCGCCGCATCGCTCCTCGCTCGGGGTTTCAGAAGCATGATCCTCTGGGTGCTCGAGCAGAACCCCGCAAAGCATTTCTACCTGCACGCCGGCGCAGAACTTCTCATCTCAAAAGACATCGAGATCGGGGGCGCGATCCTTCCCGAATCCGCCTATGGATGGCCCGACCTGAATTCGTTGGCAAAGAGGTATTGAGGTGACCCAGAAAATCGATCTTTACGACAGTGCCTACGTCAACTATGCGTCCCAGGTCTACCGTCAGGTGCGCGTCGAGACCTACGGCGAGGACTTCGGCCAAACCAGTTGGGTCACGACGGAAGAGTCCAACCAGATCCCGAAAATGCTCAATCTGGGCAGCGATTCGTTCGCCCTCGAAATCGGCTGCGGCTCCGGAGGCTATGCCCTCTTTCTCGCGCAGAAGGTGGGCTGTCGCATCGTTGGCCTCGACATCAATGCGCCCGGCGTCCACAATGCCAACCAACTCGCCGTCGCCCGGTCTCTGGCGTCAAAGGTGCGATTCGAGCAGTGCGACGCTTCGAAGAAACTTCCTTTCGACGACAATACCTTCGACGCCGTCTTCTCTAACGACGTCCTGTGTCATCTTCCCGGACGTCCCGCAGTCCTCAGCGAAATCTTTCGCGTGCTCAAACCCGGCGGTCGGATGCTCTTCAGCGACGCCCTCGTCATTGGCGGATTGGTTTCGCATCAGGAAATCGCCACCCGCAGCTCCATTGGTTTCTACGTCTACAGTCCGCCCTGCGAAAACGAGCGAATCATGGGCCAGGTCGGCTTTCGCGAGATCAGGGCGACAGATACGACGGAAAACGCCGCCCATATCGCCCAACGCTGGCATGACACTCGAGAGAAACGAAAAATGGACCTCGTCGCCGCGGAAACCGACGCCAATTTCGAAGGCCTGCAGCGCTTCCTCTCTTGCGTCCGCACGCTGTGCAGCGAGCGAAGGCTCCGCCGCTATCTCTATTTCGCGACCAAGCCTCGATGAGATTGGCCCATGAACCTATCGGCGCGAAACTACTCAATGCGCCGCTCTTTGTTTGCGAACCCCACTGGCGCCCCTGATCTTCGCTTCGGTGTCCTGCGATCCAAGGATCCGCGCCTCAATCCCGTTCAAAAGATGCTCCAATCCCATCGCGAACCCACGTTCCGCGGCATCCGGATCGTGAGGCGCCAGCGCATCCTTGACCACTCGCGCAAACATTGGATATTTGCCTGTACGCAAGATCGCTTTCGTGTGCTCCGTCCGGCTTCGCATCCACTGTTCGCGGTTTAAGCCCGAACGCCGGCTTGCCTCGACTTCTGCAATCTCTCCTGCTGCATAGCCGCGGACGAACGTAAAGAGTGTATTCGAGATGACCAGCATCTCGTCGATATCCAACCCATGATTGTCGATGACGCTAAGCGTCAGCTCCAGGCAACGAAGGGTATTCGGCCCCAGGGCTGAGCGAGACGTGGAAATGCCAATCGTCCACGGATGCCGCAAGGACATCGCCCTCATGTAGTACGCGATCTTTCGTAAATCGCCCCGCCAATTTCCCGAGGCCTTGGGTAGCCGCTCAGCCCCCAGCACCACCTCCGACATCAGGTCGAGCAACTCGTCCTTCTTCGTGATGTAGCGATAAAGCGAAGTAGTACCGCTGCCCAACTCACCGGCAATCCGCCGCATCGATACCGCATGCAATCCCTCGGCATCGGCAATCTTCACCGCAGCCGCGGCGATCTGTTCGCGGCTATACGCTGGTTGAGGCCCGCGAGCAGCACGAGTATTGGCGGCCTCCGGTCCCTTGTCGGTGCGCTCACTCTTGTACTTCGCAGCTTTTTTCAACAGGCACCTATTGCGAACAGTGTACTCAATTTGCTATCGTAATGTTACTGCGAACAGTGTTCTCAGTAAGGAGTGCATTATGGATTACGACGTAATCATCGCTGGAGCCGGCCCCGTCGGCTCGCTTCTCGCCTGCGAACTAAGGCTTGCCGGAGTTTCGGTCCTCGTCCTCGAAAAGATGGCCGACCCGGCCTCTCCCCTCAAGGGAGGGCCGACTGGAGGCCGCGGGCTCAACATCCCCTCCATCGAAGCTTTCTACCGCCGCGGCCTGCTTCCCGCGCTCAGTAAAGCAGCGCTCTGGTGGGTCAGCCCGACGGACGTCAGGAACCTGGGCAGCGAAGCTTCGACGGCTTTCAAGCAGCAGGGCCGCAGCGCCGATGCTCCGGCAATCGCCCCATCTGCCCCGGCCGCCAAACCAGCCCCAACATTCGTCGGCCACTTCGCCGGAATTATGCTCGACGCCAACGTCGTCAACTACGCCGACCCCGAGTTCGCCGGCCACGGCCCCGCCGCTGCCGGAGGCATGATCACCATGCAGGCGATCGAAGCCCTGCTTGCCGATCGCGCTGCCGAATTGGGCGTAGAAATAAAGCGGGGAACCCCCATCACCAATTTCACCGCAGACGAAAGCGGCGTCACCGTCCACGCGGGCGACGAAACCTTCCGCGCCAAATGGCTCGTAGGCTGTGACGGAGGCCGCAGCGTTGTCCGCAAGCTCGCCGGCTTCGACTTCCCCGGAACCGATCCCGAAATCACCGGCTACAACGCGATGGTCGCGATCGCCGACCCCGAAAAGCTGAAGCCCGGCTGGAACCGCACCGCCAAGGGCACCTACGTCAACGGTCCCGTACCCGGAAGAATCCTGACCGTCGAGTTCGACGGGCCGCCCGCAGACCGCGAGGCCCCCATCACGATCGAGACCCTCCAGCAAAGCCTCAGAAATGTCTCGCAAACCGATGTGACCATCACCGCAATTCACTCTGCCACCCGCTGGACCGACAACGCCCGCCAGGCCAGCAATTATCGGCAGGGAAGAGTCCTGCTTGCGGGCGACGCCGCGCACGTCCATTCGCCCTTCGGTGGCCAGGGGCTCAATCTCGGCATCGGCGACGCCGTCAATCTCGGATGGAAGCTCGCCGCCACCATCAAAGGCTGGGTGCCCGAATCCCTGCTCGACACCTACACCACCGAACGCCACCCCATCGGCGCCTGGGCACTCGAATGGACCCGCGCCCAAGTCGCCCTCATGCGCCCCGAACGCCACGAAATGGCGCTGACCGCAGTCATGCGCGACATCATCGCCACTCGCGATGGAGCAACTTATTTCTCCAAGAAAATCTCCGGAGTCTGGCAGCGCTACAACCTGCCCGGAGACCATCCGCTCATCGGCAAAAGCGCCCCCGACTTCGAATTCACAGATGGCACCAGACTCGGCGAACACTGCGACGACGGCCGCGCCTTGCTCTTCGATTTTGGCAATAACCAACAGCTTCGCGACCTGGCCGCAAAGTGGAGCGATCGCCTCAGAGTCGTAATCGTCTCCCTCACAGAAAGCGACGACCTAAGCGGAATCTTCATGCGACCCGACGGCTGCGTCGCCTGGGCGGCAAATGAATCCCCTGACTTGAATCAAGCCGAGGCAGCGATTACGCAGTGGCTCGGGCAAGCCAGTCAGCATGGCAACGCAGCGGATAAGATCTCTCAGTCCTGAAGGGGAAGCGCTTAAGAGGCAGCGCGGCTTCCGCTGCTGAGAGCGCGCTCCCTCGAACGGCAAGCGCCCTAATCGCTGCCAGTCTCCGGCGTCTTCTCGGCCGCCCAATCGATCTTCAACTCCTCTGGGCGGTCGAGCAACGCATCGCCGCGGGCTCCGCCAATAAACGTCCACATCCACCCAACAAAGGCTTCAACCTTCGCCTGGAAGGAAGTAAGCAACACCGCGTGCACCCCGAGCCACGCCACAAACCCAAACCAGCCCTGGAAGCTGATCTTGCCCCCGCCCACCTCAGCGACGGCGGCATTCCGGCCAATCATCGCCATGATCCCTTTATCCAGGTAGCGGAAGGCTTCGCGCGGTCTCCCGGCAACGTCATGCAGAATATTCTTCGCACACCAATGTCCAGACTGTTGCGCCACGGAGGCAAGCTGGGGCAGGGGCTGCCCGTCTTTGCCCAGAATATTGGCGAAATCTCCCAGCGCATAAACCCCGCTCAGGCCGGTTACGCTGAGATCGGGCGCGACATCCAGGCGTCCTCCCTTCCCGGGCGCAATTCCCAACTTGCCCGATAAATCGGCAGCCTTCAATCCGCCCGCCCAGATCACCGTGTGGGTCAAAATCTTCGTGCCGTCCGAGAGCATGACATAGCCATCTCCCACTTCCTTCACCCGGGTGTTGAAGTGAAGCTGGACTCTGCGCTTCTCCAGCATCTTGCCCGCATATACCTGGTTCTTGGGCGAAAACGCCTTCAAGACCGCGTCTCCACCATCCACCAGAAAGATGTTACCGATCCGCCCTTCCTCGCCAAGACTCTTGTAGTCCCGCCTTCCCGGGTCCAGCTTCAGCGCTCGTAGCAACATGTCCCCAAATGCGCCGGCCATCTCCGTACCCGTCGCGCCGCCGCCCACAATCACAAAATTGAGCGCGCCCTTGTCGATCAGCGAAGGATCACGGTCCGCCGACTCGAGCATCGCCAGTATCCGGGAGCGCAACTCCTGCGCGTCATGCAAGGAATAGAGCGGATAGCTATATTCCGCCGCTCCCGGCGTACCAAAAAAATTCGCCTGCGCCCCGGCGGCCAGAACCAGGTAGTCGCCCTGGTAGCGCTGCCCATGCGACGTTTCGACCGTATGGGTGTGCGGGTCGATCGAGGTAACCTCGGTCATTTTTATGTCGACATTCGCGTGGTTGTGCAGAACGCCGCGCAGATTAAAAGCAATATCGCCGGAACCAAGGATCGCCGTCGCCACCTGGTAGAGCAGTGGCTGGAACTGCTGATAGTTGTTCTTGTCGAGCAGCGTCACCCTTACGCCTGGCTTTGAGCCCAGTTTGCGGGCACAGCTCAGCCCCGCAAATCCTCCGCCGACAATCACGACATGCTTCGCGCTGTTAAGATCTTGCCCTGGAGAGCCGGTCATCGTTGCGGAACCTCACAAGTCGATAAGAATGCAAAGTGGCCCGTGATTCGTATCACTGGCGGTATTAGATGCTAAGACGCCCGCCCTGTACAGATGGGTACATCTTTGGGCGATTTATTGCCGCCGATCGCTCGCGCAGTAAAAGCGGCACCGGACTGCCAAGGCCTGCAATCCCCGAGAGGAGCACTGTATATTCCTATGCTTAGGGCATTTCACGCGCCCGGAAAGCTCAACCTATGAACCGCTCCGCAGTCGCATTCTTTGCGGCGACTCTTTGCATGGCCCCTCAGGCGAAGGCCCTTCAGTCTCCATCCCAGGACCGGCCAGCTTTACCCGCCGCTACGTCTCCTTCGCTCGAAAAGATGGATGCAGTCAACGCCGCGGTGGTCGCCGCCCGCGCCGCGACCAAAGACAAGCGATACGCCGACTCCGAGGCCCTCATGCTCAAGGTCACAAGCTCCCGGCCCGAGCTGGTCATCCCGTGGATGGAGCTTGGCCTGGCGCAGCTTGGCCTCAAAAAGTATGACGAAGCGGAAAACAGCTTCAAAATAGCACTTGGCACCGACTCCAAGGCCCAGGAGCGCTCTCATTCCGACGACTTCTACCAATCGTCGAATGACCCCCACGCGATCGCGCCGACCGCAACGCACCAGTCGCGCAACACCATGGGCGGCACCGTCAACAGCGGTCAGGAACGCCCTCCCGCCGTCCTCGGCGCAGCCAATGCCGGCCTGGGCGAGATTTATATCCACCAGGGAAAGGTCGCCGAAGCCGAGGCGGCCTTTGACGCGGCTGTCCGTTCCAATCCCGAGCAGGCGCCGCTCTACCTCGGCAACGAGACGATATTCTTCTTCCAGGCCGGCAACGCCGACGCGCAGTTGGCGGCCGCCGAGAAGGCCATCGCCGTCGACCCCAAACGCGCCATGCTGTACTACTTCAAAGCCCAGGCGCTCACATCAAAAGCTACGATAGATCCCCAGACGCAGAAGCTGGTTCTTCCGCCCGGCTGCGTTGAGGCGTATCACAAATATCTGGAGCTCGAACCCGGCGGCCAGTTCGCAGCCGACGCTAAAGGCGTCCTCGCCGCCGCGACTCCAGCGACAACCAGGTAAAGAGACCCTTCACGGCGCCTGCCTGATGATGCCTTCGACGTGCTCCACGATGCGTGAGAAGCGCAACGGTTTCCCAGGCTCGGCAATCACGCTCATCGTCCAGAGCGACGCGCTAAATCGCCGATGCACTCGATGACCTCGGTAGCGATAAGTCGGCAACGCTGCGCCACTCCTAAAAATCGGCGCTGTTCCAACCACTTAAAATGACTACTGGTGCTTAGCCAAGACGAATTCGGCCGGCTCTGCGTGGTACTCGTCCGCGCCCGCGATCCCAACAACATCGGAGCCGTCGCCCGCGCCATGTATGATTTCGGCTTTCGTGACCTTCGCCTGGTCAACGAATACCCCGTCCCACTCGAACGCGCCCGCTCAGCCGTCGACGCCTCATCCGTGCTCGAAACCGCCCGCGAATACACCAGCGTCGCCGGGGCTGTCGCCGACTGCACCCTCGTCGTTGGCACCACTGCCGTCGGCCTGCGCCGCAAGCAGCATCCCCTGCACACTCTCGCCGAAGCCGGCTACATGCTGTGGGCCGAACTCGCTTCCGCCGGTCCCAAAGCCCGCGTCGCCCTGCTCTTCGGCTCCGAAAAAACCGGCCTCAGCAACGAAGAGCTCAGCCACTGCCACTGGCTCCTCACCATCCCCATGCACCAGACCGAAGGAATGCGCCACGCCTCGATGAACCTCGGCCAGGCTGCCGCCGTCTGCCTCTACGAGCTCGTCCGCAACCCCGAAGTCGAATCGTGGCAGGAACCAGTTGAGCGCGCCACCGCAGAAGACCTTGAGCGGCTCGCCCAGCTAACCATCGAGGTGATGGAGACCAGCGGCTACGCCCAACGTCACCCCGCCAACTTCGACGAAACCCTTGTCCGCCGCCTCGTCCTCCACATGGGCGTCGACCGCCCCCACGCTCTCGCCTGGACCGGCATCCTCCGCCAGGTCTTGTGGAAGCTAACCAATCCGAAAGGCAACGCCGAAGACTGAGCTTCAAGAAAGCTCATCGGGCCCAAGAAGGCCAAGAAGGGAACCATTGCAATCCACCAGAGAATCCTGCTTCTGTTCCCTAGTCCCTAGCTTCTACTCTTCCGCGTAATATCCGGCACGCGTTTGCACCGTGACATCCTTTTTATCGGTGGTAAGGGCCAGCTTGTGATATCCCGCCTGGCTGTTGGCCTTGTCAGGCGTATATCCAAGCACATATTGCGACCGAAGCTCATCCGCAATCTGCGCATAGATCTGGTCGACCGTCTCTTTCTTGCTGACCTCAAAGATCCGTCCACCTGTCTCCTCGGAGATTTGGGTCAGGATCTTCTTCCCATCCACCTTCGGCTCCGACTGCCCGCCGCCGGGATAACCCCCTCCGCCGCGCGGATAACCACCCCCACCGCCTCCGGGATAACCGCCGCCCGGATAACCCATGCCGCCATGCCGGCCCCCACCCGGATAGCCGCCGTTGCCGCCGCCGTTGTTCCCGCCACCACCGCCGTGTTCGCCCTTGAAGTAGATCGAATACACCACGGTGTCGGCGCGCTGCGCGGCCTCGATAGCCGTGTTCAGCGTCTCTTTGCTGCCCCGGTCGACGCCGTCGGTCAGAATAATCAGAGCCTTGCGCCCCTGTTGTTTCCTCATCAGCTCGTTCGACGCCAGATAGATCGCGTCATACAGCTGCGTGCCGCCGCCACCATGCATTCCCTGGCGACCACCACCCCCGCCGCCGTTCTGCCCGCCGGAGGAATCGCCCGAGTCTCCCGAAGAATCCTGCATTTGCGGGCCACCAACCTGAATCTCATCGACCGCCGCTTTCAACTTGTCGCGCGAAGCGGTCAGGTCCTGAAGCAGCTCCACTTCACGATCGAAGTGGAGCACAAAAGCCTTGTCCTTATCGACAGTCAGCATCTGGTCAAGGAACGCCTTGCTCGCCGTCTTCTCCTCCTCCAGCACATTGCGCTGGCTCATGCTCGAGTCGACCAGCAAGCCCAGAGTGAGCGGAAGGTTCGTATCCAGATTGAAGTACTTAATGACCTGCGGATGACCGTCTTCGGTGAGCGTGAAGTCGGCTTGGGTAAGCCCCTTGACGATCTCGTTATGCTTGTCGCGAACGGTCACCGGAAGAGTCACGACCTTTACCTTGACCGAGAGCGTCGTCGCCGGAGTATTTGCGGGCGCCTGACCGGTTGGGGCAGAACTCTGACCGCTCGCAGCCGAAGCCTGAGCCGGTGCTGTCGTTGTTTGGGCCTGACTCGCGGGAAAACACGCGAGCGCTCCCAGCAGGAATACACGAATCACTTTCCACGCCTTCATCACGTTCATTGGACGAGAGCCTTATACAATTTGTTTACGCTTCGCCTGGGTTCTGGATTCAATGAGTAATGCCAGATTGCGTTTCTCGCCTTTCGTGTACTTCTACGTGTGCCTGTTTTTCTCGATACTGGCTCTCCTGCCAGTGTGGGTGGCCTTCGCCACCAATGTGGGAGCACTTTTGCCTCTACCGTACCGTCTGGGATCCCTGATATGGCTTGCTATGGTCGGCGGCTGTTATTGGTACGCAACACTTCGGTGCTCTAGCGAGCGATTGCGTTATTGGGACGGCCTGCTTTTGGTTGCGGCGTCGATGATGGCCGGGACGATGTACATGTCGTTTCTCATGGTGCTTCCCGTGCTGTTCGTGGTGTTTTCCGGTTCGGTATTGATTGCGATCAATGGCGACATCAGAGGTGCTCCAGGCTACGCCCCGGCGAGATGGTTGCGTCTCATCCAGTACTTCCATCGCAACCGCATGGTGCAGTGAAAACGCGAAAGATGGGGTAAGTCTATCCCACCCCAAGTTCTTTCAAGATCAATGCAACAGTCTCATCCGGAGTTCCTTCCGCTGAAATCACCAATGCATCCGTAGGCGGCTCCAGCGTCGCGAATTGGCTGTCGAGGAGAGCAGGATTCATATAATGGCCGGCCCGATGGCTGAGGCGCTCCGCAATAATCTCGCGCGAAACCTTGAGCCAAACAAAACGGTAAACATCCCGCGGCAGGCCCTCACCGAGCAGGTCCCGATAACTCTGCTTCAGCGCCGAGCAGGTCAACACGCCGCTCTCGCCATTCTTGTACCACCCCAGCAGCACCTCATGGAGTGTCGCCAGCCACGGCGCGCGGTCCTCGTCGGTAAGCGGAGTGCCCGCATGCATCTTGGCCTTGTTCGCCTCGGAGTGATAATCGTCGCCCTCGGCGTAATGCCAGCCTTCACGACTCGCCAACAGCGTGCCAATCGTGGTCTTGCCCGTTCCCGTCACGCCCATCACGATCACGATCATGACTTCGCCGCCAGCTTCTTGACGTCGGCTAGTATCTGATCGGGAGTCCAGTCGTTGGTCGGATACCAGGCGAAGACCTTGCCATCGGGACCGATCACCACCGTCGAGAGCGAATGGGTGATCGTATGGTCCTTCTCCGGCGTAACACCTACGTCAAAGAACTTGTCCACTGACTCAAGATCGGCCTTGCTGGGCGCCGCGAAGTCCCAGTGAGCGAAGCTCTCTTGCGTGTATTTGCCGGTATATGCCCCGCCATAACTGCGGAGCACCGCCGGCGTGTCATAGTCGGGATCAAAACTCAGCGTCAGCAAATGGGTCTTCGCGTAGAGCGCCGGATCGGCCGCCAGCGCCTTATCGATCGTCGCGAAGTTCTTACTCATCCGCACACAATACTCCGGCAGTGGGCAGCGCGTATACACGAAGGTGACCAGCAATATCTTGCCCTTAAAGTCGCCGATCGAAATGTGTTTGCCACTCTGGTTGAGAAACTTGAAGTCCGGCACCGCATCGCCCGCCGCCGGCACGTGGTACTGGATCGGAGGCTTATAGTCCGGCTGCGCCGTTCCGGTAATGACGATCTGGTCGAGCAGGTCGCTCGTGTCCGTCACATAGAGCGTTGCCGTAATCTGATCGCCGGGATGCAACTCGCTGAGGATGTTTGGCGTGCGCAACTTATAGCCCATCGTCATGGCTCCCATATAGCCAGGAATGGCCTCGGCGTCCAGCATGACTTCGCCACTGGCGGCGTCGGTTGAGACCACCTTCCCCTTCACCGGATACTGCTTCGCCTGGGGCTGTGCAGAGGAGGAAGCATCCGGAGCGGCGCCCTTGCAACCCGTACCCAGCGCCACGACGGCGGCAAGCATGATGAGACAAATGCGGTTCACCCCGTCAGTTTACACTTGCGACTGTGCCTCCCCTTGAAGCGAACCCGCCGAACCGGCCGCCCTCGGAACTCCAGGCCGCCGCCCTTCAGTGCCTGGAGCGCGGGGGGACCGTCGTCACCGGAAATGCGCGCGCGGCCAGGTCGCTGCATCAGGCACATGCCGCTTCGCAACGAGCGAAAGGCAAGCTGGCCTGGCCCACTCCGCTGGTTCATGACTGGGAAAGCTGGCTTAGCATCCTGTGGCAACAGTGCCTCGAGAGAATTGCCGGCGTCCCCATGCTGCTGACGTCTCTGCAAGAGCGCGCTATCTGGAAGAAGATCGCAACTGGACCAGCGGGTGACTCTGAAACGATCGCGAAACTGGCCTTGAAGGCTTGGGAATTACTGAGCGATTTCAACGCGCATGCCGAACGCAATCAATCGTGGCGCGGCGCGGCGACCGGCGATGCAGAAATCTTTCGAGGCTGGGCGTCAACCTTCCAGCGCGAATGCAAGACTAACCGCTGGCTCTCGCGAAGCGACCTGACTTCGTTGCTGACCGAGTCGATTCGGCAGGGGACGATCGAGCTGCCTCGAGAGATCTCGTTGATAGGCTTCGACCGTATCACGCCTGTTCAACAGATGTTGATTGCCGCCGCCCGTTCAGCAGGAACAGCAGTGAGAGAGCTTGAACCGCCGTCCAGGACAAGCTCGTTGCAGTTGGTCCAGGCAAAGGATCTGCGCGACGAACTCTCGATCTGCGCGTGGTGGTTGCGCAGAAAGCTGGAAGACAATCCTTCCGCAAACATCGCCGTTATTGTGCAGGGCACGGACGAGATTCGAGGAGAGGTCCTCCGCGTCTTCCGGGCAATCCTGATGCCCGGATCGACTGGCATCGACAATAACGAAGCCATGCCATTTGAATTCTCTCTGGGTGTTCCGCTATCGAGTGTTCCGTTAGTCAAGGCTGCCTTGCTCGCTCTCCGCTGGCTGGCCGGAGCCACTCGAGCAGCCGGCAATCTTCTGGCTTATGACCTCGGGCTTTCTCGCCGCCGGCGGCGAAGATCTTCTCGAAATGGCCGAGTTCGATGCTGAGCTTCGCAAACGGAGCAGGCTTCCGCCCGAGATTTCGCTCCACGCATTTCTTCGCTATCATCCAGGATTCGCCTCGCGGACCGTCCGCCAGTTTCGCGGCCGTCTTCACGATTTTCAGCGGGAGTCGGAGGCCGCGGGCGTAATCAGCCGCAAGAGGACATTTGCCGAATGGGTCGCCGTCACCGAAGAACTGATGCGGTTGCTGCAGTGGCCTGGGGGGAGGCCCCTCGAGAGTGTCGAGTTTCAGGCTTTTGCGCGGTGGGAGAGGTTGGCCGGCGAGGTTGCAGCGCTCGGCTTCGATGGCGCGCGCGTTGGCTGGCCCGAATTTGTAACCGTCCTTGATCGTTATTCGGCGGAGACGATCTTTGCTCCCGAGTCGCGCAGCGCGCCGATTCAAATCATGGGTCCGCTCGAGTCGGCGGGGCAACACTTCGACGCGCTCTGGTTTCTCGGCGTCGACGATCGCCATTGGCCGGCAGCGGGCCAGCCCAATCCGCTCTTGCCTGTCTGGCTGCAGCGCAAAGCGGGTATGGCTCGCGCCAGTATAAGCGATGACTGGACCCTGCACCTTGCGATTCACCAAGCGACTGGCGTCCAGCGCGGAAGAGTGCGTCTTCAGCCACCCTCAGCGCGATGAAACCGGCGAACTTCGCACCTCAGCCCTCCTGGCCGAGGCCCTCGGCTCACCCCCGCCGGTATGCTCGTCAGAGCAGTTGCGAGTTACGCTGCAAGTACCAGCCGTGCCGCGGCACCGTCGCCGCACAGAGCGAATTGAGGATGCTTCTTCGATTCCTTGGCCCAGCGGGACCCATGCCGGCGGCGCCGACATTCTTAAACGCCAGTCGGCATGCGCCTTCCAGTCGTTCGCAATGCGCCGCCTCGACGCCCAAGAGCTGGAGGCTCCCGAGCGAGGCCTGTCGCCTCTCGATAGAGGGAACATTGTGCACGACGTAATGAATTCATTTTGGTCGACGCCGGGTCCCGACGGCGCTCTGTTGAGAAATCGCGACGAACTGATCAATGCCAAGGCAAGCGGGTCGCTGCCTGAGATTCTCGACTTCCATATCGCAGAAATATTCCGAAAGCGACGAGGTTCAGACCAAGACAGCGGATGGTCGAAAGCCTATCTGCAGGTAGAAAAAGAGCGGCTGCACTCGCTATTGCTGCAGTGGCTCGACTATGAGATCACGCGCACCGATTTCACCGTCGAAGCGTGCGAGAAGGAAAGTGAGGCCGAGATCAACGGGCTGCAACTGAGGCTTCGTGTCGATCGCATCGACCAGGTAAACAGTGGACGGCTGATCCTAGATTACAAGACCGGCGAGGTCACTCCCGCAATGTGGACTACCGAGCGACCCGAGGAGCCGCAGTTGCCTCTCTATGCCATTCATGGCCATGTCGAGAGTCTTCGCGGAGTGCTCTTCGCGCAAGTACGCGCGGGGGATTCGCTGTTTAAGGGCCGTGTGGAAGATGCGAACAGGACAGTCGCGAGAGCTTTCGACGGGCGGTCAGACATGATCAGAAACCCGCTCACTGAGGAAATCCGCGAACAGTGGTCGAACGGCCTGAGCAATCTCGCGGACCAATTCCTCGCTGGCGATGCAGCAGTCGAGCCGAAGCTCTATCCAATCACCTGCAAGTATTGCGCGCTGGCCCCGCTCTGCCGTGTCGCCGAGACAATAGTTCCAATCGAAGCCGCCGCCGAGTCAATCGCCGGGGAAGACGAGGCCGTCGAGGAAGAGTCCTTCGATGAGTGAGCTCGTTATTCACGATTTGGCCGACCGGCAAGCGCGGGAAGAGGCCTTAGACATTAGCTGCTCCGTTCTGGTGCAGGCCCCTGCGGGTTCTGGAAAGACCGAGCTGCTCGCGATGCGCTTTCTCAAGTTGCTCGCGGCGGTCGACGAGCCGGAACAAGTCTTAGGCATCACTTTTACCAAAGCCGCTACGGCCGAGATACGGCATCGCATCCTTGGCAAGCTAGAGAAAGCTCGGGAGTTTCTGGATTCCAAAGTCACGCCTGATAGCGAAGATGCGGAAAGCCTTGAAATTGCAACAGGAGCGTATACAAATTCAAACGCAAGAGGCTGGAGGTTACTGGAACAGCCGCACCGCCTCAATATCGAGACTATCGATTCGCTTAGTCTTCGCATCGCTCATCAGATGCCGCTAAGCGGAAGACCCGGTTGTGTGCTGCAACCCACGGAGGCGGCAGCGCCGCTCTATCGCCGAGCGTCGCAAAAAACTCTCGATCGCCTCGGCGGAGACGATGAAGAGTTGAACGCTGCACTGCGAGGGCTGTTGCTGCTTCGCGATAGCAATCTTTCCGGCTGTGAAGAGCTGATCGGGAAAATGCTGGCTACCCGCGACCAATGGTCGCGCGCCTTTCCTCTGATCGGAGAGATTGACTGGGCCGCCATCCGTCAACGTCTCGAGGAGCCGTTTCAGCGCGAGATTGAGCGCGTCTTAGGCGCGATGCACGGTTTGCTTTCTTCTCACTCAGTGCTGACCGAGGAATTGCTGAGACTGGCCGACTACGCATGTCGTAGTGAAAATCTGAAGATCGAGATTCGCCTGTTAGCGGGGTTGACCGCTCTACCCTCCCCTTCGCCGGAGTTTGTCGATGACTGGCGTTGCTTCGCCGAGTTTCTATTGACGAAGGAAGGTCTGCGGAAGGGCCTTGACTACACTATTGGCTTTCCGCCTGAAGGAAAAGCTGAAAAAGCGCGAATGCGTAAGTTGATCGGGAGTCTCAGGGAGATTCCTGGATTCGCCGATTTGCTCGCTGAGATACGTTCGCTCCCGCAGCCGAGCTATTCCGACACGCAGTGGACAAGTCTCTGCCAGATCCTCCTTGTCCTGCGCCAGGCCGTCAGGGAATTGAGAAGTGTTTTCGTGGAACGAGGCGCCGTCGACTTTATCGAGGTTGGTCTGGCCGCGTCGGATGTGCTCCGTGAAAACACCCAAAGCTTAGGCATTCAGCACCTGCTTGTCGACGAATTCCAGGACACGTCGCGCAGCCAGCACGAGTTCATTTCCGCCCTTCTTCGCAGTTGGAACGCAGACTCGGCCAACCAACCCCGCACACTCTTCGACGCTCCACGGACCGTCTTCCTGGTTGGCGATCCTATGCAGTCGATCTATATGTTCCGCCAGGCCGACGTCGAGCTCTTTGCTGAGGTACGCGAACACGGCCTCGCGACGGGCGCTGGTCAGCTTTCAGCAAGAGCGCTCGACCTCAAGACCAATTTTCGCTCCCACGCCGGCCTTGTTGACCCGTTGAACAAGATGTTCGATACCGTCTTTCCTCATGGAGTGAAACACGGCTCCGCAGACGTGAAGTTCCTGCCGGCGACACCTGGAAATGAAGCAAAACCGGATGGCGCCTATCAAATCCACCCTGACTTCACGACCATGGAGAAGAGCAGTCGCGAGGAAGCGCAGAAGAGGGAAACCAACGAAATACTGACGATTATTCGCAACCATCAACCAAGAATGGATGCGGCGGGAGAGCAGGGCAACGAGTTCACCATAGCGATCCTTGCACGAGCGAAGAGTCACCTCGTCCCACTCGCCGCAGCGCTTCGTGCCGAGGACATACCATTTCGCGCCGTCGAAATGGAGCTGCTCGGCGAACGGCAAGAGATTCTTGACCTTCAGTCGCTCACCCGAGCCCTCCTGCATCCGATGGATCGCGTCGCCTGGCTCGCGATCCTGCGCGCTCCGTGGTGCGGGCTGAAGTTACGCGATCTGCACCTGCTTTGCGGAACCGACGCTCATCGTTTTGCGTCGGGCGCTGTTACGGCGGAAATCAGTGAGTCCCTTCACCTCCTCGATGAGAATGCGAAGCAGCGAGCAGGCCGCGTGATCGAGATTATGCGGGCGGCGCTCGACAATCGTCATCGGCAGCCCTCCTTCTCGTCATGGATCGAACGCACCTGGACCAGCCTTGGCGGCCCCGCCTGCATTGACGCTGCAGGGTACGAGAACGCACGAGCATACTTCGGCATGTTGGAACAGGTGTCCCTCGACGGCATCGATGCAAGCGGCGAAGCGATGGAGGATCGTCTTGTACGACTCCACGCGAAGTCCGACCCCTCGGTGAGCGATCGTTGCGGCGTTCAATTGATGACGATGCACAAGGCCAAGGGTCTTGGTTTTAATGTCGTTGTGCTTCCTGGTCTCAATAAGCCTGTGGGCAGAGATGCCTTCAGCCTCATTCGCTATGTTGAGCGGTCCACCGGGCCGCAAGCCGAGGCTCTGGTTGCGCCGATTGGCAACAAAGGCGAGGACACTTCTCTCACCTATAAATGGTTGTGGCGACAGAAGCAAAACCGCGAAACCGAGGAGCGCAAGCGGCTGCTCTATGTTGCATGCACCCGCGCGCGAGAGGAGCTGCACCTATTTGGAACCGTAATAGATACAGGGAATGGATTTGCTCCCAGATCCGGCTCTTTGTTGAATACGGCATGGCCGTCGTTGAGGAGTGTTTTCGATGCGAAGCGCAACGCCCCTTCGCCCGATAATTTGGTCGAATTTCCGTCCGAGTCGCCTGTCGAGGATTCGGCGGATGCTGTTCTCACCAATTTGGCAGCCGCAGCCGATCCAACAGCTCCCAATCCAAGCCACAAGGCATGGCTCTATCGACTTCCATCAGATTGGGCGCCGCGGTCAATTGCGCCTAACCTCGCATGGACCACTCAGGCGCATGACGTTGCTCCCCCATTGGCGTCGGACGCAGTACAGCGTCCGCATGGTTCGCTTACGTCGAGAATTCTGGGTACGACTGTCCACGCACTCTTTGAGCGGGCCGCGCGGTTCCTCGCAACGGGCCGTTCCGAGGCCGATCTGCGTGCGACGCTGTCGGCGTTCCGTATTCAGGCCAACGCGCTCACTCGTAATGAGGGGATTTCCCAACAAGAGGCTGCATCTATTGCCAACACCGCCGTTCAAGCCCTGGAGAAAACGCTGGCTGACCCCACCGGTCTTTGGATTCTGGGTTCGCGCCGTGAATCGCAAACCGAATCGTCGTGGACAGGCGTGATCGAAGGAGTGCCGCGAACGCTGCGCATCGATCGCAGTTTCTTCGCCGGGCCGGAACCGCTCCTCCCAGAACCGTTCCCCGATGACGAGAGCTGCCTCTGGATCATCGACTATAAGACGGCGACTCATGGACCATCCGGGATTGAGCAGTTTCTCGACGCCGAGAAGCTGCAATATACGGCGCAGCTCGAGAGCTATGCCAGCATCCTAAGGCTGGCGCACGGCACAGAAACTCAAATTCGGGTCGGACTCTACTATCCCTTCCTGCCCAGGCTGGTCTGGTGGGAAGCTCAGATCAATCCGCTGCCGGCGTAGACGAGTCGCTGGTACGACCGATGTGGTGGCGCACATCCGCGCCTCGCACCCAGAAGATCACGTCTTCGGCGACGTTGGTCGCGTGGTCGGCGACGCGCTCCAGGCTGCGGGCGATCATCAACGCGTTCAGCGCCTGTGGAGTCAGCTCTGGCTGGGCTTTCATCAGGCTCGACAATGCGAAATAAGCGCCCTCGTTGAGCCGGTCGACGTTATCGTCCATCAGCAGCACAGAGTCTGCCAATTCTGCGTCGCCTTCGATAAAGGCATGCAGCGCTTTGCGCACCATCCCTGCTGCGAGCGATGCCATGCGCGGGATGTCGACGGGTAGATCGGCCACTGGAAACGCCTGCAGATCGCGGACGCGGTCACTAATGCTGCTCGCGGCATCGCCCACGCGTTCCAGGTCGGCGTTGATCTTGATCACTGCCAGAATGAAGCGCAGATCGATTGCCATCGGCTGCTCCATGGCAAGCAAATCGAGCGCCATCTGATCGATCTCGCGCTCGAAGCGATCGATCGCTTGCTCTCCGTGGTCGACCAGGTCGCAGATGCTGATGTCACGGGTGCGATAAGCCTCGATGGCGCGCTGAATCGCCTGCTCGGCCATACCCGCCATGACCAGCAACCGTTCCTTCAGATCGTCGAGACTTTGTTGAAACCGAAGCCGCACCATCGGGCTTACCCTTTCCTACTACATCTCGGTACATCTTATCCAGACTCACTTAAATTTGTCTGTCGATCCCGGGCCAAACCTCAGCCAAAGCGTCCAGTGATGTAATCTTCTGTCCGTTTGTCGCTGGGGTTCGTAAAAATCTTATGAGTTGCGTCGAATTCGATCATCTTCCCGTTGAGGAAGAAACCTGTGTTCTCGGCGACCCGCGCGGCCTGTTGCATGTTATGGGTGACGATCACAATAGTGTATTGGGTCTTCAGCTGGAAGATCAGGTCTTCGATCTTGGCCGTTGAAACCGGGTCAAGCGCAGAGGCCGGCTCATCCATCAGCAGCACTTCAGGATCGACAGCCAGCGCGCGCGCAATGCACAGACGCTGCTGCTGGCCGCCGGAAAGGCTCGCCCCGGATTTCTTCTTCAAATCGTCCTTCACCTCGTCGAAGAGGGCGGCATCCTTCAGCGAACGCTCTACGACCTCGTCCATCACGCGGCGATTGCTGAAGCCGTTCAGCCGGAGACCCGAGACGACATTGTCATAAATCGACATCGTCGGGAAGGGGTTGGGGCGTTGGAAGACCATCCCCACGCGCCGCCGCACCTCGACCGCGGAGACGTCGTTGTAGATATCCATATCGTCGATCATGACCTTGCCGGTCACGCGCGCAACTGGGTTCGTTTCATGCATGCGGTTGAGACAGCGAACGAACGTCGACTTGCCGCACCCCGACGGCCCGATGAGCGCCGTCGCATTGTTGGCGGGCATGTTCAGATTGACATCATGCAGCGTATGGTTGGTGCCATACCATGCGTTCAGTTCCGTGACCTGGATTCCGGCACCCAATTAGCTGGCCCCTTTCAAAACCCCGCGCGAGGTCACATAACGAACCAGCGCGACGGAAACAACGATCAGAACAATGAGTACCAGCGCCCCGGCCCATGCCAGGCGGTGCCACTCGTCATAAGGCGAGATCGCGTAAACAAAAATCTGCAAGGGCAGCGCGGCGATGGGCTGGTTGAGGTCCGCGCTCCAAAACTGGTTCCCGAAGGCAGTAAACAACAGCGGGGCCGTCTCGCCGGCAACGCGGGCAAACGCCAGCATGCAGCCGGTGATGACTCCCGGCGAAGCGGTCCTCAGTGTGATTGCCAGCACCGATCTCCAGTTGGGAACACCCAACCCGAGCGCGGCCTCGCGGATCGAGTGCGGAACCATCAGCAGCATCTCTTCGGTCGTCCGGGTAATGGTCGGGATCATCATGATACCCAGCGCCACGCCGCCCGAGAGCGCCGAGAAATGTTTCTGCGGCAGCACGATCAGCGAATAGACCGAGATGCCCATCACGATCGACGGAACTCCGTTTAAGACATCGGCAGTGAACCGGACCGCGTTCGCCAACCGGCTTCCGCGGCCAAACTCGGCAAGAAAGATTCCCCCCGCGATCCCGATCGGCACGCCAACGGCACTTCCAATCGCCAGCAGGACGCCGGAGCCGAAGATCGCATTGGCCATGCCGCCGCCGGTTTCGCCAACCGGCTTGGGCACCTGGGTGAAGAATGCCAGGTTCAGCGAACTGGCGCCCTTATAGATCAAATACAGAAAGATCGCGACCAGGGGTGCGACAACCAGGATGGTACTTAGAATGGAGAGCCCTGTCGCCGCATAGTCGGCGATTTGCCGGCTGATGCGGTTGTAGGCGCTCGTCTTGTAAACCGTGGTTGCCATAGGTAATGTCCGCGTTCCGGGTCAGGCTAGTTCACCCGCACAGGCGTCCCCCTTGTCACGGCCCACACCAGCAGGCGAGCCAGGGCATTCACCACAATTGTTACCAGGAACAGAGCCAGCCCGATCTCCACCAGCGCGCTCAGATATAGGTCGTCGGAGGCTTCGCTGAACTCATTCGCGATCACGCTCGCCATGCTGTAGCCGGGGGCGAAGAGCGATTTGGCTATCTCCGGTCGGTTGCCAATCACCATCGTGACCGCCATCGTCTCGCCCAGTGCGCGGCCCAGGCCAAGAATGATTGACCCGACGATGCCGATGCGCGCGTTACGCAGCACTCCCATGCGGATCATCTCCCAGCGCGTCGCTCCCAGCGCCAGCACCGCCTCGCGCTGCGAATGCGGAACCGAGGTCATCACCTCGCGGGTTAATGAAGAGATGACGGGGAGAATCATGATTGCCAGAATCACTCCGGCAGCCAGCATACCGATACCGTAGTTCGGTCCCCCAAAGAGTCCCGTCCAGCCGAGGAACTTCGCCAGGATCGGATTCACGTGCTCCCGGAGCAGCGGTACCAGCACGAAGACTGCCCACAGGCCATAGACAACACTGGGAATCGCCGCCAAAAGCTCGGTGAGAAAGGAGAGCGGTCCGCGCCACAGCTTGGGGCACATCTCGGTGAGGAAGATGGCTACGCCAACCGCCAGTGGAACCGCGATCAGCAATCCAAGCAGTGACGAGACCAGCGTGCCGTAGATGAAAGGAAGAGCGCCAAATTGCCCGCTCACCGGGTCCCACGCCTGCTTGAAGAAGAACCCAATGCCGAACTTCGAAATCGACAATTGCGAGCGCATGATCAACTCGAAAAGAATCAGCGCCACAATGCCGAAGATGGTCAACGCACAAACCACCATGAGCCCCGCGAAGGCTTTATCGAGGCCCGCAGAGCTGCCCCGCGACTGCAGAAATTTCCGGATTTGTGAGATTTCAGCGGGCGGCTTGCCCGCTCCAGGAGTCGGAGAATCGGCGGGATCGAACGAGGAGCTGGAACCGGCAGCACTGGCCACGCGAACGTCCTGAGCGTTGAGATTCACCGACTACCAAACTAGCTGCTTTCCGTGAATAGGAGGTTAACGCGCAGCTGCCAAGCGTGCAACACTCAGCGAAATTTCACCGATAAATTCAACAAGCCGCGGCCTTTCCGGGCGGAGAGGCTGCGGCTTGCTGGTTAAACGGACCCTAGAAGTTGTAGCGCAGCGAGAATTGCATCACTCGCGGTTTGCTCAGAGTCGCGGAGTAATTTCCGAGGGTGCCACTCAGGAGTTGCGTTCCCAGGGAAGTATTTGGGTTTGTATCGAAACGGACCGAGTTGGTTACGTTAAATACTTGCCAGGTGAACTGCACCTGCTGGCTTTCAGTGATCCTGAATGTCTTGGCCAGTCCCGAATCAAGCTCAAAGTAGCCGTCTCCGCGGAAGGCATTCCGCCCTCCAGCTTCGCCCGGATAGGGCAACCGGATCGGCGACCCGCCGCCCTCAACACCGTTATTGATCGCTGCTGGATTGGCGAAGACCTGCGGTGCTCCGTTCTGGTCCTGATGTTTGTGTATCTTCACTGGCCCCGTCGTCACTCCGAAGCTTTCGATTTGCCAGTTTGTCGCCCAACCGGGCGCGATGACGCCAAAGGGCAGACCGCTGGTCCAGCGGTTTACCCCTGTCCACTCCCAGCCGCCAATCAACTCATCCACAAGCCTATTGGTTGAGTTGGCGAACCTTTGGCCGTGGCCCACCGGCAGCTGGTAGACCCAGTCAAAGGTAATCAGGTGCTTGGTGTCAAAATCGGAGACCGCGCGATTCAGCGCAGGGTTCCAGGTGTTGATAATGTCGCTAAACGATCCGTTGGCGCTGATTTCGCTGGCTCGTTCCGCGTCCGAACCCAGATCGATGGACTTCGACAGGGTGTAGCTGAAGTCGGCTTGAAGCCCGTGGCTCATAGGATGGCGCAGCGTAATCTGGCCCGCGTTGTAGTAGCTCATGCCGATAGACGACCAGGCATACAGGGACGAGAATTGCGACTGCCAAAACTTCGTTCCCTGCGGGCATCCGTACGAACAATAGAAGTCCAGATCGGCCAGTGCGGTTGTCTCTCCGCTCCCGTAACGGGTCGGCGCCCATTCATTGGTATAGATGGCCTGGGTCGCGCTTTCGCCCATATAGTCGTAATTCGCAAGTTGCGGGAAGACGTCTTCAAAATAGGGAATCGCCGGAACCGACGCATTCTCGTTCCCGCCGTTGGCATCGACCAGTTTGGAAAGCTGAGCGCCGTTAGTGAAATAGTCACCGCCCCCCTGCGGGTCGACATAATTGACCGGCTCCGCAAGATCAAGGGCCTGGAGCAAATGACGGCCCAGTCGTCCCACGTACGCGAACTCAAGGGTGATTCCGCCGGGAATCTCACGCTGGACGGAAAAATCCATGGCTTCCGCATAGGGTGTCTTCAGCTTGTTGTCGGCGCCCCAGGTGATCGCGAAGCCGCAGTTTGCATCGCTGGGCGGTGCGTACGGGTAGGTGACCGTCGACGGCTGGACGCACGCCGCATTGGTCGGCACATTGCTGATGCCGCTAAAGCGGGGCGCGCTGTAGGTTTCATATGTTCCCGCCGGATTCGAGAGTGTTGTGCTCAGGCCGAACGATCCGTTCTGATCGAAGGTGTTCACGATGCCTTCGCCATAGTGGTCAAAGTACATTCCCCAGCCGGCCCGGATCGACGTCTTAGCGTCCGGGGCGTAGGCTATCGCGAGGCGCGGGGCAAAATTGGTCTTTTGCTTCGACCAAAGTCCCGGAGCGTTATTGGCGTGCCCACTCGGGCTGAACTCAAGATTCGGTTCATATACCTGGCCTAGCGCCGCGGCGCTGTTTCGCTGTCTGAACCACGCATCGGTATCGATGGTTGGCGAGACCTGCTGCCCGTGCTCCTCATAAGGCGTCTGCAGAATAGTCTGGCGAAGGCCATAGGTGATGGTTAAGTTAGGTAAGACCCTCCATGAGTCCTGGATATACCACTCATATTCACTAGCCCTGAAGTGACGGTTGATGAACGTACCGTCTGGCAGCAGACTTCCTGTCGTCGGATTGTTAACGTTGTAGTTGAAAACGCTGTTTGATTCCGGAATTCCGCCTACCAGGTTTCCGTAAGCAATCAGGTAGGAGTTGGAAAAACCACCGGAGACCTCCGGCAGACCAGGTAGCGTCGATGGATCTGGGGGACTATCGAACCCATACCAGTATGGGTTTGTCGTAGCTGAGTTGAAAGAGTTGTTATTGGTTCCCCGGTTATTGTGGACTAAACGCCAATTCGCGCCGCCTCCGATGGTATGGCTGCCTTTCGTCCAGGTCACGTTATCGACGATATTGTTGACCGGGACGTTGATAGCGTCCGATCTCGTCTCGGCAATGGGCTGGGAGATGAAGCGGAACGTAGTGTAATCCCCTTCGCCGATTCCGGCGTTCGAATAGCCTTGCCGGATGTACCCGTACCGGATGTCGTTGACGAGCGTCGGTTTGATCGTCCATGTCTCGCCCGCCACAATCCCTTTGTTGTTATTGATGTATTGCGAGGATGCGGGTTGTCCCGGGAACTGTTGGGCGCTCGCTTGTGTGTCCTTTTGCAAGGCGCCCCTGACCCACAAATGGTTGTTGTTATTCACCTCGTAATCGAGTTTCAGGATTGTCGTATTCAGAGAGCCCGGATACGGAGAGGCAAAGGTATATGACAACAGGTTGTACCCGTCCCCTTCGGTGGCTCCGTTTGGCGCGGGATATTGATTGAAGACGGAAAGAGCCGCCGCATTTGGCCCTGGGGTTGTGCATACTCCGTAGCTGGTACAGGGAGCGTCGAGGGTTGCGATCTGCGTCGGGTTCAACGACTGAGTTGCTGTCTGCGCGCAAGTCGGATCGTTAGGATCGACGCAATACTGGTAAGTGATGATGCCCTGGCGGTAGTTCAGGCTCGGGACGGTTTCCGTCACCTGCTGGTCCTCTGACGTCCGTTGTCCCTCATAGTTGAAGAAAAAGAAAAGCTTATTCTTCCAGATCGGACCACCGAGCGAAGCGCCAAAGGTATTTCGGATGAGCTTGCCAGGACGGTTCGGCAGTCCCGATTCCAGCTCACCCTGCTTATTGAACCAGTCATTGGCATAACCTAGGCTGGTACGGTTGTACTCGTAGGCCGCCCCGTGGAATTGGTTCGTCCCGCTCTTCGTCACCAGCGTGACCTGAGCGCCCGAGCTACGCCCCGCGTCGGCGTTGGAACTGGTCGTCGTGACCCTGAACTCTTCGGTGGAATCGAGCGTCGAGCGCAAAACGCCGGTGAATGCATAGCCATTCTGCTGGTCGTTGTCATCCAGACCGTCCAAGGTTACGTTGGTCTGGTCCGAACGCGCACCCGCGACCGAACCGCTGCGGCTGTCCTGGTCTGCCTGAGTGGTCGTTTGTTGGCCGAGATACAAAACACCAGGTTGCAGGCTGAGCAGGTCGGTAACGTTGCGCCCTTCCATGGGCAACGCCTGGATGGTTGCATTGTTGACCGAGTTGCCGATCGATGCGTCGGTATTGTTGAGAGTCTCCGCCTCGGAGCTTACATCGATGGTGGTCGTAGAAGCTTGCACGGTCAGGATAAAGTTGATCGTTGCCGGCTGATTCACGAGGATGTCGGCCTGCTTCGACTGAGAACCGAAGCCGTTACTGTCGACGGTCACAACGTAAGTCCCGGGCACGATCTGCGCAAACACATATTCACCGCTGTTGTTGGAGGCCTGGGTCGACTTCAGACTGGTTGCTTTGTCCTGGATGGTCACGGTGGCGCCGGGAATCAAGGCGCCCGAGGGGTCCGTGATGGTTCCTCTGAGCGAGGTGAGAGAAGCCTGCGACCAGAGCAGGCCGCTGCCTCCAGTCAATAGAAACAGAAATGCTAAGAGTAGTCGTGTGATGCGCACCGGTTCAACCTCCAGAAGAGAAGAAAGAAAATTACCCAAACGTCCCGCTTGTTTTTGCTTGCGGAATTCCCTGGGTTTGCTGACGACCGTAGCGAGAAAGCCGTTCAGTTCTTACGAGATAGCTGTAAACTTTTGATGAGTGGACCGTACGGTCGAGATGATTAAGTAATAAATGAGTCGGGTTGTGAGGGCAAGTGATAAATGCTGAAACCGGGCCCTCCTGGCCGCTTTTCAGTCCGGCTGCTACGCTTGCCCATCGACCGACGCAAATGCAAAATGCCTGGAGAACCATGTCCAAGTTCGTTCGCCGTTTTCGGCGCTCCGCGACCCCTGCGACCGCCCTGTTGATCCTGCTTCTTCTCCAGTCGGGCCTTCCGGCCCGCGCACAACTCGATCCGCAGACGCGCCAGCTTTCCCGCGATATCTTCCAGCAGCTCATCGAGATCAATAGCACGGACTCAGTCGGCAGCACGACCGTCGCCGCTGACGCGATGCAGAAGCGCCTGCTCGACGCCGGTTTCGCGAAAGAAGATGTCGTCGTCCTCGGCCCGAACTCCCGCAAGGGCAACATGGTGGCGCGGTTGCGTGGCACGGAAGCAAAGAAACCGATTCTGCTGATCGGCCATCTCGACGTCGTCGAGGCGCGCCGAGAAGACTGGACCACCGATCCCTTCCAGTTTGTCGAGAAAGACGGCTACTTCTACGGCCGCGGCACGCAGGACATGAAGAGCGGCGACGCCATCATGGTGACGACCTTCATCCGAATGAAGCAGGAAGGCTACAAACCGGACCGCGACATCATCCTTGCGCTCACCGCAGATGAGGAAGGCGGAAAATCCAACGGCGTCGACTGGCTGCTCAACAACCATCGTGACCTGATCGAAGCTGAGTACGTCTTGAATCACGACGGCGGCGGAGTCGATCTCGAACACGGCAAAGCCAGAAGCGTCGACATCGATGCCAGCGAAAAGCTGTATGCCGACTTTCAATTGGTAGTTACCAACCCTGGCGGCCACAGCTCACTGCCCGTGCCCGACAACGCCATCTATCACCTGGCCGGCGGCCTCACTCGCCTCCAGGCGTATAAGTTCCCCTTCGAGCTGAACCCGGTCACCCGCTCCTACTTCGAAGCATTAAGCAAAGTCGAAACCGGCCAGACGGCAGCCGACATGAAAGCGATTCTGCAGACCCCGCCCGATCAGGCCGCAATCGACCGGCTCTCCGCAGACCCCTCCTACAACTCCACCATGCACACCACCTGCGTGGCCACGCGTCTCGATGCCGGCCACGCCAACAACGCGCTCCCGCAGATGGCCAAGGCGACGGTGAACTGCCGCATTCTTCCGGGACATTCCCCGGAGGAGATCCGCCAGCAATTGATCACGGTCCTAGACGATCCAAAGATTACCGTGAATTATTCCGATGACGGCCGGTCGTTTGCCCAGGCGCCCGACAAGAAAGCCTTGCCGCCAGCCGCAATCAAACCCGAGGTGATGGAGGCCATGACCAAGGTTGCGGGAAGGTTTTGGCCCGGTGTGCCGATCATTCCAGATATGGCCGACGGCGCCTCGGACGGCGTCTTCACCAACGCCGCCGGAATGCCGACCTACGCCATCTCCGGCATTGCTTTGGAGACCAACGACATTCGCGCCCACGGCAAAGACGAGCGTGTCCCAATCGAGTCGTACTTCACCGGCGTGGACTTCTTCTACCAATTCCTCAAGGCGCTGACGACGAACTAGCTCACGAAAGGGCAACCTGAGAAGATGGCTCTCAACATGCCCCGGGATCAGAACGGTCCGAGCGATGCGAACGACGCAACCCCTCGAAGTGCGAGCCTATCGACGGATGCTTCTCGCCCATCGCGGAAGCGTGTCTCTCTCGGCCCGGTGGGTCTCGATGCCATAAGCTTCGACGAAGCCGTCGCCTGGACGCTCGACTACATCGGCTGTCATAAGCAAGGCCCTCCGGCAAGCATCTGCTCGCCGAATGCCGCGATCATCGCCCATGCCGACCAGGACACGGCCTTTGCAGAAATCATCCGCAACACGAACCTCGTGGTGGCCGATGGCTTGCCACTCGTCTGGGCAGCGTCGCTGCTCGGCACTCCGCTGCGCGGGCAGATTCGTGGCGTCGACTTGATGGAAGCAATTTGTGCGAAAGGTGCGTCAGCCGGGCTCAGCATTTATATCCTCGGCGGACTTCCCGGAGCGGCCGAAATGGCGGCCGAACGGCTCTCTTCGCGTAATCCTGGGCTGCGCATCGCCGGGGTCGACTGTCCTCCAATTGGCTTTGAGATCGACGTCGAGCTAAGCCGTCAGGTGCGCAAGAGAATCGCGGTTGCCGCTCCCGAGTTACTCATCGTCGCCCTGGGCTCTCCGAAACAGGAGCGATGGATATTCGACAACTGTCGTGATCTTCCGGTGGGCGTTATCCAGGGAGTGGGTGCTGCGATCGATACCGTCGCCGGTCTTCGCAAACGACCGCCGGCGTGGATGAGGAACACTGGTCTCGAATGGTTTGGACGCCTTTTGAACGAGCCTGGCCGCCTCTGGAGGAGATACCTGGTCGGCAATACCCGCTTTGTCTGGATCATCTTTCGACAGCGGCTTCGATCCGGGAAGCCGCGCGGCCAGAATTACACGAAGACCTGAGCCTGCGCGACAGAAACGCAGTATTGCTATTTCGAAGCGTGGGTCGCAGCGTCTCTTAAGGCCGAGCCTTTTGCATTCGCCGGCGGTTTTGGGCACATCTGCGCGATCACTCCTTTTCCCTGTTCAACGGTAAAGATGCAATCGACGCCAGGAAGCTTGACCGGCTCGACGACATTTCCCGGCCAATGGATCTCCACGCTGTCGATGGCCGTCGCGTCGCCAATCCCAAAGTGGACCCGTTGATCGTTGGAAGAAGCATAACTCCCGCCGCTCAGCACGTCGCCGCGCTGCTTCATGCCTCCGGCGGTGAGATACACGGTCGCGCCAACGGCATCGCGCGGAACCTTCGGGCCTCCCACCAGCTTCATCTCCACCCAATGATGATGGTCGTCGTTCACGTTACGCAGCAGAACCGGCGACCCGTCCATAACATTGATTACCACATCGATCTTGCCGTCATTGAAGAGATCGCCGAAGGCGCCGCCGCGTCCGGCAATGACGTCAGCGAGGCCCGTGCCTTTGACTGGAAGTACGTTCTCAAATCTCTGTCCCTTCAAGTTCCGAAAGAGCAGCGGACGCTCGGCGAAGCTCGTGCCCCAGTCGTTTTTGTCGACCTCCGGATAGACGTGGCCGTTGACGAAGAATAGGTCCTTCCATCCATCATTGTCGTAATCAAGAAAACCATCGCCCCAGCCAAGGAAAGGAATCGTGGTCTGCGCGATGCCCATCTTGTAGCTGACGTCGGTAAAGTTAGCGTCGCCGTCGTTGCGATAGAGCACCTTGTAGTCGTCGGAAAACGTGGTATTTGCCAGGTCGATCAACCCGTTGTTCTGGAAGTCGCCCACCGCGATGCCCATCGACGCGGTCTCGCGCCCATCCTGGTTCAGTGCGTAGCCTGAGGCATAGCTATCGTCCTCAAACGTGCCATCGCCCTTGTTGATATAGAGGTAGTTCGGAGTGGAATCGTCGGCGACAGCGAGATCGACTTTGCCGTCGTTGTTCACGTCGACGAAGACCGAAGCCAGCCCGTAGTACGCATTCGGGTCGCTCACGCCGGCTTTCTCCGAAGTATCGGTGAAAGTGCCGTCGCCGTTGTTATGGAAGAGATGGTCTTTCTCCCCCTGCAACCCCCGCGGGCCGCACATGACGGTGATCCCCCGAAATTGGCACCCGGAGTAGTTGACCGCCTTGGATCCGGGATCGGGCAGATTGTTACGGTCGAAGTGGACGTACCCGGGCACAAAGATATCCAGCCGGCCGTCGCCGTCGTAGTCGCCAAAGGTCGCGCCCGCCGACCAGCCGCCCGCGGTGACGCCGGCCTTTTCCGCCACATCGGTAAACGTGCCGTCATGATTATTGCGGTAGAGGCGGTTCTTGCCGTAGTTGCTGACGTAGATGTCCGGCCACCCATCGTTGTCGAAGTCGCCGACGGCCGCGCCAAATCCCCAGCGTTCGTTGGTCACGCCGGCTTTGGCGGCCACGTCGGTAAATGTGCCGTCATGATTGTTGTGGAAGAGCGCAGCCTTTGGCGCGGGCTCTTTGCCGTCGAGGGCTTCGTAGGTCGAACCGTTCACGACATAAATGTCGAGCCATCCATCGTTGTCGTAGTCGAGCAAGGCGACGCCTGAGCCGGGAGTTTCCAGAATGTACTTCTTCTCGGGACTGCCCATCTTGTGCCGCCAGGCGGTCAGGCCAGCCTGCTTCGAGATGTCTTGAAAGACGACCGGCCCGGAGTCTACGAATCCACCCGCAGTGATCGGACGATTTTCTGAGTCATGCACGGCAGCAAAGACGCCGCCGGTCGAGGTGCCCATGCCGGATTGCTGCGCGGGAGCGGCCGTTTTTGGCGCTGGTGTTTGCGTCCACGCTGTAATAACGCCCTGAAAACTAAGAGTACCAACCGCGACGGCAACAACGAATCCCCTGCAAAACCGCTTCAAGAACACCACCCCTTCAACATCCTTCCGGGCGATCCACGCCTGTTTATAGCAAACTCTATTAGCTTCCCGCTCGTATATCTGTATATAACTCTAGGGGAATACCTGTCTCGTGTTGCCCGCGTTGCCAAACAACCCGCATCGCATTGAAGCAAGAGAGAACGATGAATATTCGAGAGGTCGCCCGCGTCGCCCGCGTCTCGACCGCAACTGTCTCCCGAACGATCAACGGTTCGGACAAAGTCACGCCGGAAACGGCGGAGCGCGTGCGCGAGGCCATTCGTGCGCTGAAGTTCTACGCCAATAACAATGCCCGGGCTCTCGGCTCGGGACGGAGCAGCCTGTATGGCTTGATTATCTCCGATATCACCAATCCGTTCTTCCCCGAGCTGGTTCGGAGCTTTGAAGAGATCGCGGTCCAGTACGGGCAGGAGGTGCTGGTGGCGAACACGAACTACGATCCCGCTCGCATGGAAACCTGCGTTCGCCGTATGTTGCACCGCAAAGTCGACGGTGTCGCAATCCTCACTTCGGAGATGGAGGAGCACCTGATTGATGAGTTCAGCAGTCGCCGCATTCCGATGGTCTTCCTGGATATGGGCGTGCCAAGCGAGGGCGTTTCGAACATCGTGCTCGACTATGCGGCCGGAGTCGACGCCGCTGTTCAACATCTCTCCAATCTCGGCCACTCCGACATAGGATTTATCTCCGGTCCCATGAACCTGACCTCGGCGCGAATCCGCCAGCAGGCCTTCATTGCCAGCCTGAAGCGAAAGAGGATACATCTCGACCAGAGTCTCATCGAAGAGGGCGACCACCGCATGGGCGGCGGTCACGACGCGATGGTGCGGTTACTCGCCCGGCCCCACCGCCCAACTGCGATTCTGGCTTCGAACGATATGACCGCGATCGGCGCCATGGGCGCGATCTTCGAGGAGGGACTCAATGTCCCTGACGACATTTCCGTGATTGGCTTCGACGACATCGATCTGAGCTCGTTCACTCAGCCACCGCTGACGACGATTCGTGTTTCGCGGCCGGACATCGCCCACACCGCCTTCCGCGCTCTCTACCGACCGAATCAGGAAGCCCAGCCCGCAGGCGCGGAATTCATCATCCACCCCACCCTGGTGGAAAGAAAATCAACCGGCAGAATGGTTCTCCATGGCGCGCCGCGAAAACGCAAGAAGGTAGCCGATCGCGGTGTGCGTTTTTCCAAGGCGGAAACTCCCAGTAACCCGAAAGCTCCGCCAGGCGTTTAGATCAAAAGCAGGCGAGTCGAGATCATCAGGTGTAAACCTACTCGATACGCTCGTGCCGATATCCAGCTTCAGTCAGCGTCCGCTCGATCGCCGCAATATGCTCCATGCCCCGCGTCTCCAGCGTAAAATCAATCACCGTGTCGCCCAGGCTAACCCCGTAGTAGGCGCGATCGTACTGCGTCTGCACGATATTCGCCGAGAGGTCAGCGATGATCTTGGTCAGTTGATGCAACGCGCCGGGCCGGTCTGATAGATGAATCCGCAGCCGCATCCAGCGCCCGTCTTTCACCAGGCCGCGCTCGATGATCTTGGCCAGAAGGCTCACGTCAATGTTGCCCCCGCAGACCAATACTGCGGTACGCTCCGTCTTCAGAGAAGATTTGCGTTGCAGCACCGCCGCGAGCGCCGCGGCGCCTGCGCCCTCGGCAAGCGTCTTCTCGCGTTCCAGCAGCACCAGGATCGCGCTGGCAATCTCCTCCTCATCAACCGTCACCAGTTCGTCGACATAACGCTCGACGAGGCGCAGCGTTCTCTCCGCCGAACGGCGAACCGCAATGCCGTCGGCAATCGTCGCTTCCGCGGGAACCGTGACCGGCTCGCCAGCCTCGGCCGCGCGCAGCATCGACGGCAGCCGCTCGGTCTGCACTCCGATAACGCGTATGTTGGGGTTGCTCTCCTTGATCGCGCAGGCCACGCCGCCGATCAAACCGCCGCCGCCGATGGGGACGACGATTGCCTCGATATTCGGGACCTGCTCAAGAATTTCCAGCCCAATCGACCCTTGCCCTTGAATCACCTCCGCATCGTCGAAAGGGTGCAGAAAAGTCATGCCGTCGGCCTCGGCTCGCAGCACGGCCTCGGTGCAAGCCTCATCGTAGTTGGCGCCGTGCAGCACTACCTCCGCGCCAAAAGCGCGTGTCGCAGCAACTTTCACCAGCGGCGTCATCAGCGGCATCACGATCTGCGACCGGATCCCGCGCTGCGTCGCATGATACGCAACCGCCTGCGCATGATTTCCGGCGCTGGCCGCGATCACCCCACGCCGCTTTTCATCCTCAGTCAGAGTGAGGAGTTTGTTCAGCGCGCCGCGCTCTTTGAACGCGCCGGTGCGCTGCAGGTTATCCATCTTGAGATAGATTTCCTGCCCCGTCATCCGCGTCAATGCAGCCGACCGCAGGCAGGGCGACAAAAAGATAAATTCACGAATCCGTTCGCGGGCGCGCTCGATCCCAGAGAGAGAACTTCCGCTACCGCGTCGTTCACTGCTTGCATCGTGCTCTCCCAGGGCCTTGCTCCAGGCCCAATTATCGAGTGGCTTTCTCCGAGTATATGCAAGTGCAGCCGGCTGGCTTCAACTTCGCGCGAACCTCAACAGTGGCCGTATATCGGCGGCGTCGGCTGCCTGTAGCGCCTCTATATAGGCTCGGCGAAAATCGCTGGCGCGAACAATCTCCGCGCTGCCCCAGGTAAAGACAGGCCGGCCCTGTCGTTGCGCCAATACATCGGCCATGAGGCGCGCATGACGGCCATTGCCGTTGGCGAAGGGATGGATGAAGACCAGCCGATGGTGCAGACGCACGGCAATCTCGTCGGGCGCGAAAGTGGCATGTTCCAGCCAGTAGCGAGCATCGCCCAGTAGCGCCGCCAACTGATCGCGGATCTGATAGCAGGGAAGGCCGATGTTCTTTTCCGTCGTCCGGTAGCGCCCGGCCCATCGCCAGGTCTGATCGAACATGCGCCGATGCAGGTCGCGCACATACTGCTCGTCCAGCGGATCGCGCCGGGCGAGACTTCTACGGTTGAATGCCCAGGCATGCGCCTCGACGATGTTCAGCCGCTCCCATTCGTTCAGCTCCTGTTTCGTCGCAAGGCTCGGGATCAGGTCGGCTTCTTCGTCGGGAGACAGTAAAGTGTTCCCGTCTCCCGCAACGAAGAGGCTCATCGCGCGGCGCGTTTCCCGGTCAGTCGCCGGGTTTCGGCCTCGACCGCGAGATCGAGGCCGCCTGCCGCCTGGTCTTCCAGCGCCATGGAGTGTTCTACTCCCTTGATTCGGTTCGAAGCCTCGGCTCGTGCCCGGTCTTCAACCAGTCTCTGGATCGAACCCGCCCGCGGCACAATGGCGTAGACCAGGTCGCAGTCCAGGGCGTCGGCCATTTTCCTGAGGCTTTTGAGCGTAATCCGGTCCTCAGCCTCCCACTTCTCAAACTGGAGTGGAAGCTGACGGCTCGTGCCCAGCTTTCGGGCAATCTCCGCCGCAGAAATGCCGATGGCCTCGCGCACCGCCCGCAGCCAGCCGCGTTTCGGGCGGGGAACTTCACTTGCCACAAGGAATGGACCTAATCCCTTATCCACCTGCAAAAGCCGAAGATCTTTGAACGGGGTTTTCATGTGGGCCCTTAATCGACATTACAAATATACTCAATCGTGGCAATAAAAACAACTTAAATATTGTCAAATTTAAATAAATGTCGATATATATATTGTCATTAAGGCGCTAATGCCTATATTTATATACTCAATATCGCGTCGTAAAAACACACGCTCGACTCTTCTCAGCTGGCGATCAGATTCCCGCCCGCAAAGACCATGGAGGGTTTATGGCTCCCAAACCAGTAAGGAATTTCGCGGTAATCCGCCGCGTCATGAACGACGAAGTCGGCAACTTTGCCGGCCTCGAGCGACCCGACTTCGCGCTGCAAATCAAGGCTGCAGGCGGCATTGATCGTTGCGGCGGTCAGCGCTTCGGCGGGAGTCATCTTCATCTGCGTACAGGCCAGCGACAAAACCATGGCCATCGACGCCGTAGGCGACGAACCAGGATTGAAGTCGGTCGCAATCACAACCCCCAGCCCAGCCTCGATCATCGCCCGCGCCGGAGCGTATTTCTGCGACCCGATGGCATAGACCGAGCCCGGCAACAGCACCGGCTGAACGCCAGCGGCTTCTAGAGCCACGATCGAAGCCGCATCGGATTGTTCAAGGTGGTCGGCGGTCTTCGCACCCAGTTCCGCAGCCAACTGCGCCGCACCGGAGCAGGTGAACTGGTCGGCATGGCAGCGCAATCCCAACCCCAACGCCTTGGCAGCACTAAGGACCAGTATTGCTTCGGCGACAGGGAAGGTCTTCGGCTCGCAGAAAATGTCGCAGTATCGTGCAAGCTCTTGATCGGCAACCTGGAGAAGCATCTCGTTCACTACCAGATCCACGTAGCCGCGAAGATTGCCGCGATACTCTTCTGGGACCTCGTGGGCGCCGAGAAATGTGGGTACACAACGCAACGGCGTCTCGAACCCTACCGCGCGGGTGGCGCGAAGAATCTTCAGCTCCTGTTCGGTCGACAGCCCATAGCCGGACTTCGCCTCGACCGTCGTCGTGCCGCCACGCAGAAACCAGTCAGCATGTTTCTTTCCTATTGCAACCAAGTCGGCTTCGCTCGCCGCACGCGTGCTTCTCACCGTCGAGCGAATTCCCCCGCCGTGCTCGGAGATTTGTTGGTAGGTCATCCCCTCACAGCGCATCTCGAACTCGTTCGCACGATTGCCGCCGAAGATGAGATGGGTATGCGCATCCACAAACCCCGGAGTCACCACGCGCCCACCGGCATCGATGACTTCGGCATCGATGTCCGCAAGCGGCTCGACCTCCGCCCGACGCCCCACCGCAACGATGCGGCCAGAACGAACCAGCATCGCGCCATCGGGGATGATCGCCAGCTCGCGCATCTCCACGCCAATCCGCGGACGAGCCGGCCCAGCCAGCGTCACCAGTTGGGAACAGTTCACCAGCAGGATTTCTTTGAGAGTCTCAATCATCGTCAACACAAGAACAGAAAGTCGAGTACTGTTTCCCTAGTCCCTAGTCCCTAGTCCCTAGTCCCTAGTCCCTAGTCCCTAGTCCCTAGTCCCTAGTCCCATCGGCACGCGAACCCCCGCACTCTCCGCGAACTCTTCCGCAATCGAATACCCGGCATCCACGTGCCGCAGCACACCCATGCCGGGATCCGTCGTCAGCACCCGCTCGAGTCGCTTCGCCGCATCGTCGGTGCCGTCGGCGACGACGACCATCCCTGCATGTTGGGAGTAGCCGATGCCCACACCACCGCCGTTATGAATGCTGACCCATGAAGCGCCCGCCGCCGTGTTTACCAGCGCGTTGAGCAGCGGCCAATCAGCAATGGCGTCGGAACCATCAAGCATTCCCTCGGTCTCACGATAAGGCGAGGCGACCGATCCGGTGTCGAGATGGTCGCGGCCGATCACGATGGGAGCGGAGATTTCTCCTGAACGAACCAGCTCATTGATCGCCAACCCGAACTTCGCACGCTGTCCATAGCCCAGCCAGCAGATCCGCGCAGGCAATCCCTGAAACTGAATCTTTCGCTGCGCCAGATCGATCCAGCGGCGCAAAGCAGCGTCTTCGGGAAAGAGGTCAAGCACTAACCGGTCAGTTTTGTAGATATCTTCCGGATCGCCGGAGAGGGCAACCCAGCGGAACGGCCCCTTGCCGACACAGAAGAGCGGACGGATATACTCCGGCACAAAACCTGGAATGTCGAAAGCGCGCTCGACCCCAACCAACTTGGCCTGGGTGCGAAGATTGTTGCCATAGTCGAAGGTCACCGACGCCGCGTGCCTGCAACTCCAGCATCGCCTCAACATGCCGCCCCATGGTCGCCATCGAGAGCCGGTTGTATTCCTCGGGATCGCGCTCGCGCAGTCGCAGCGACTGCTCGAGCGTCATGCCATTGGGCACATACCCATGCAGCGGATCATGCGCGCTGGTCTGGTCGGTCAGCATATCCGGAACAACGCCGAGCTCGATTAATTCAGGAAGAACGTCGGCAGCGTTGCCAACCAGCCCAACCGACAAGGCGCGTTTTTCGGTCCTCGCCACATCGAGCTTTGCCAACGCATCACCCAAGCTCCAGGAGATCTCATCGCAATAGCCATTGGCGATCCGCTTCTCGATCCGCGCCGGATCGACATCGATTCCAAGGAAACAGGCCCCCGTCATCGTCGCAGCCAAAGGCTGCGCGCCACCCATGCCACCCATTCCGGCGGAGACAATCAGGCGCCCTTCCAGATTCCCGTCAAAGTGTTGCCGGCCGGCCTCAACAAATGTCTCATAGGTCCCCTGAACGATGCCCTGGCTGCCGATATATATCCACGAACCGGCGGTCATCTGGCCATACATGATCAGGCCCTTGCGCTCGAGCTCGTGAAAGTGCTCCCAGTTAGACCATTTGCCGACCAGGTTCGAGTTCGCGATCAGCACGCGTGGCGCAGACTCTTGCGTGCGCAGAATGCCGACCGGCTTGCCGGATTGGATGAGCAGCGTCTCATCGTTCTCGAGCGACTTAAGCGCGCGAACGATAGCGTGAAAGGCCGGCCAGCTCCGCGCAGCTTTTCCGGTTCCACCATAGACGACCAGGTCATCGGGCCGCTCGGCAACCTCGGGATCGAGATTGTTCATCAGCATCCGCAGCGCTGCTTCCTGCTGCCAGCCCTTGCAATTCAATTTTGTTCCACGTGGAGCACGCACCGCCTCGACTCCAATCTCCGCCTGCAACATGCATCTCTCCTTCAACCAAACCAATCAGTAAGAATCAGCCCATTCATCGAACTTCCCGGAACGCACCGCACAAGCGAGAGCTTCGATATCTCCAGAGAGAACACGATCTTCGGCGAGCCGAGCCACAACTCCGCGGACCTTTACGCGCGCCGCCTCGACCTGCCTCGCCGGCTTCAGCGGCTCGCGATATTCGAGCCCCTGCGCCGCCGCCATCAACTCAATCGCCAGCACCAACTCGGCATTTTCGACGATACGCTTCAACTTCAGCGCAGAGGTCATTCCCATCGAGACATGATCTTCTTTTCCACCCGATGTCGGAACGCTGTCGATGCTCGCCGGATGCGCCAGCACCTTGGACTCGTTCAACAAAGCAGCCGCGGTTACGTGCGCGATCATCAGGCCCGAAGAAACTCCGGGTGTGTCGGAAAGAAACGCTGGCAGTCCTTCATTGATGTCCGGATTGATGAGCCTATCGATCCGCCGTTCGCTGATGCTGATCATATCTGTGAGCGCGATCGCGGCGTAGTCGAGAGCAAGCGCCAGAGGGGCGCCATGAAAATTCCCGCCCGACAGAATCTCCGCGTCCTCTCCGTTATCGCCGACGAAGATCAAGGGATTGTCCGTCGCCGAACCCGCTTCAACCTCAATCACCTCGCGCCCGTGCCTGAGCGCCCCACGCGCTGCGCCATGCACCTGCGGCATACAGCGCAGGCAATAGGCGTCCTGCACACGCGTATCGTTGTGGCGATGAGACTCGCGAATCTCACTCTCCGCAAGCAACTCGCGCAGGTGCCGCGCCGCGGCCATCTGGCCCGCATGCGGCCTTGCTAGGTGAATCCTTTCATCGAAGGGAGTCGGCGTTCCCAGCAACGCTTCGAGAGACATCGCCCCGGCCAGGTCGAACAGCTTCGCTACTCGAAGCCCTCGCAGCAGCGCCATGCCTCCAGTTGCCACCATCGCTTGGGTCCCGTTCAACAGCGCGAGGCCCTCCTTTGCTTCGAGGACAAGCGGCTGTAAGCCAGTCGCTCTCATGGCAATGAGAGCTGGCACCCGCTCGCCGCGAAAGAAAACATCGCCTTCGCCGATGAGGCCAAGCGCAAGGTGGGCCAGAGGAGCGAGATCGCCGCTCGCGCCGACTGAGCCGCGCGAGGGAACTACCGGATGAACGCCGTGATTCAGCATCCCAATCAGCAGCTCGGCGACCTTCACGCGAACTCCGCTATGGCCTTTCGCCAGCACGTTCGCCCGCAGCAGCAGCATCGCTCGCACTTCGGCCTCGGGCAGCGGCTCACCTACGCCGGCAGCGTGGCTGCGCACAAGATTACGTTGCAGCGCAACGAGTTGGTCGAGCGGAATGCGCATCTCCGCGAGCTTGCCGAATCCGGTGTTGATGCCATAGGCCGTCTCGCCGCGAGCCACGACTGATTCAACGACACGCCGCGAGGCCGTCATCCGCTGACAGGCGTCGGAGGACAGCGTCACCGTCCAGCCGTCGTGGGCGACGCCGGAGATTTCTTCAAGCGATAAAGGCTGGCCGTCCAGCTCGAGCGCGCGGGATTGGGCAGGCATAGTTCTTGTCTGGGTATGCGCCGGTGGCGCCGTCTCTAAGCCGATACTCATGATTCCTGATGATAGGAAACTGCAGCGAGAATCGAAACCCACAATCCACGTAATTCATGCCAAAATGGAACAGAAACAATTGGTGACTCCCATAATGGCAATCGAATCCACGGAATATCTCGACGATTACGGGAGAAACCTGCTGCAGGCCCTTCAGCAGGATGCGCGCCTCTCCTACGCCGACCTTGGCCGTCGGGTCGGGCTTTCTCCTTCCGCGACCGCCGAGCGCATGCGCCGCATGGAAGAGGACGGCATTATTCGCGGCTATACGGTCGAGATCGATCGCGAGGCTCTTGGCCTGCCGATTCTGGCCTATGTGCGAATGACCTGCGACGGCCAGCGCTATCAGCCGTTTCTGAAATTCGTTCACACTCTGCCCGAGGTGCGCGAATGCCATCACGTGACCGGGGGAGAAGCCTTTTTCCTCCAGGTCACCACAGCGTCGATTGCCGAGCTGGAGCGAACCATCGAGCGTTTGCTTCCGTATGGTATTCCGACGACCAGTATTGTGTTCTCGTCGCCGATCGTCCGTCGCGCCTATGAAATTCTCAGCAGGCCAAAGACGAAACTGCTGAAGCCGACGACGTAGCTCAGCTGTCCAGAATTGAACGGAAGTGTTCGATTCCAAGGAGCGGAGCGGGCAATCACGGAGCGAGCCTATTTAGGATCAACAGCTTAGGCCGGTGGGCGGTGGCCCCTCGCATGCAGTTAACGAATCGATAATTGTTCGTCCCGTCCGGAGGTTGCCATGCCCGCTGTTTTCAACGATCTGCGATACGCAATGCGCCAATTGCGGAAGACGCCCGGTTTTACTGTGGTCTGCGTTCTGACCCTGGCACTGGGAATTGGGGCCAACACCGCCGTCTTCAGCGTGATGAACGCCGTGCTTCTGCGTTCGCTGCCCGTTGCTGATCCTGGACGCGTGGTCTATCTGAGGACCTCCAATGCTCCACGCGGAACCGGCACAATCGATTCGAACAAGACCTTCTCTTATGCGGTTTACGACGCGCTGCGCCGAGCCGATCGCGGACTATCGCCGATCATGGCCTTCGTCCCGCTCTCGAGCAGTAAAGTTGCCGTCCGCTATGGAGCTGAGCCGGAAGAGGCGGAAGGCGACATGGTAAGCGGGACCTTCTTCTCCGGTCTGGGCGTAAAGCTGGCGCGCGGCCGTGGTTTCACGGCAGAAGATGAAGCAAGCCACGCACCGATCGCCGTGATCAGCCATGACTTCTGGACGCGCCGCTTTGCGAACGATCCTGGCGTTCTGGGAAAGACCCTCTACGTCAACGGGGTCGCGATCAACATCGTGGGCATCGCGGCGAAGGGCTTTGAAGGTGTCGAAGCGGGCGGTTCGACAGATTTCTGGATCCCTCTACAGAGTCGCACGGAGCTGAATGCCTGGGGCAATCCACCGGAAAATGGTAAGACCTACATCGCCGACCCGACCTGGTGGTGCCTGCAGCTGATTGGACGTCTCGTTCCGAGAGTGACCAAAGCCCAGGCGATCGCCCAACTCCAATCGACCTTCCAGACGGCAGCTTATACGGGACTCGGCAACCCCCAACCCGGCGAAAAGAAGCCGACACTCAGTCTCGAGGACGCCAAGAGCTTTCCCGGATATGACGAAATGTACGGCAGCCCTCTGAGAATGCTGATGGCGATGGTGGGCTTCGTCCTGCTCATCGCATTGAGCAACGTGGTCATGCTCTTGATGGCGCGAAATGCGACCCGGCAGCGCGAGTTTTCGGTGCGGCTGGCATTGGGCGCAAGGCGCAGGGAGCTCTTTCGCCAGCTCCTGGCTGAGAGCGCGCTGCTCGTGGCCGCGGGCGGCGTGATGGCATGGATATTTTCCACCTTCGCGACAAAGGCTTTGGCCGCCTGGGCACAGATCGAGTCAAGCCTCGCCCCCGACAGGACGGTCTTGCTTTTCACCTTGAGTATCCTCGCCGCGGCCGCGCTTCTCTTTGGACTCGCCCCTCTTCGGGCGGCGCTCGCGGTCGGGCCGGCGCTGGCATTGAAGACTTCATCCGCGACATCAAATACAGACGCCGGCAAGTCCCGCGCCGGAAAAGTGATCGTTACCCTGCAAATGGCCTTGTGCGTCATCCTGCTGGTCGGCGGAGGGCTGTTGGTGAGCACTACGCGCAATCTCCAGAACACCCCGTTGGGAATGCGCGTCGATGGCCTGGTCGTCTTTGGGGTCAAGCCGAATTTCACCTCGGTACCCGAAGGCATCTCCTTTTACCGGCAGCTGATGAGCAAGTTACGTGCCCTGCCGGGCGTGGAATCGGTGACGGTGATGATGGAGCGTATCGGGAGTGGCGGGTCCAACAACAGCGATATGCTCGTCGACGGCAAGCTACCGGAGGTGGCCAGCGGCGCTTCAAGAACTGTCCGCCAAAACGTTGCGGGGCCCGATTTCTTTCGAACGCTTGGAGTTCCAATCCTCGATGGCCGCGACTTTGCCGATTCCGACACCGCGACCTCGCCGGCGGTGGCCATCATCAATGAGGAGTTTGCCCGTCGCTTTCTCCCGAATCAGTCACCCCTGGGACACACCATCGGCCCCACCAGCGTCAACCATCCGATGACTGTCGTCGGCGTGGTCAAGGACCACAAATACCGCAGCATCGACGAAACGCCAATTCCCATGGCCTGGTACATGTACGCTCAGATTCCGGTTGTTGGCGGGATGTCGGTTGAGATGCGCGTGCATGGCGAGCCCCTGGCAATTCTGCCGGCGGCGCAGAAGGTCGTGCAGCAGATGGACCCGAACCTGCCCCTGATTCGCCCCATGACCCAGCGCGCGCAATACGACACCACGATCTCGCAGCAAATACTCTTCGCCCGGCTGGGCGGTTTCTTCGGCCTGTTGGCTGTAGTTCTGGTCGCAACCGGCCTCTATGGAACTCTCGCCTATCGGGTCAACAACCGCACCGTCGAGATCGGCGTCCGCATTGCTGTGGGCGCCCGGCGTGGCCAGGTGATGTGGTTGGTCCTGCGCGACAGCCTGCTAATGACGGCGTTTGGCGTGGCGATTGGTGTTCCCCTGGCGTTGCTGGTGGGGAAGGCCCTGACCTCAGCCCTCTACGAAGTGAAGCCGTATGACCCGGGAATCTACGGCCTCGCCGCGTTGGGCGTGGCCGTCGTGGCTATCGCTGCCAGCCTGGCGCCCGCGAGTCGAGCAGCCGGCGTCGATCCGCTCACCGCGCTGCGTTCGGAGTAGTTTATGCGCGCCCGATCTGCGCATAGAAGTTACAAAAAATCCCAGCGAGTTTCTGGGGAAATGTATCTGTGCCTATCACTGTTACGAATTTCGCTCGCCGTCAATTTCGGCTGATAGCAGACGAGTAAACTTTGACAGGAATTGGATACCAATTTAACAACAGAAGGCTTCAGTCGGATTATTGTTTCCTCATCGGAGACAATCAACATGCGACTCACTTTGAAAACGCTTATCTTCTCCTCAGCCGCTCTCTGCGCTACGGCATCATTTGCGGCCAGCGCGGCCCGAGTCAACGTCCCTTTCAACTTCACCGCCAGGGGCCAGTCCTATCCTGCGGGAACTTATGATGTGTCGATGAGCTCGCAACAGAATTTCGTCACCATGGCAAGCAAGGCGAACCCAGGCAATTCGATCAGCTGGATCGTCGGCCCCACCGAGTTCGCAAAATCAGACGCGGTCATTCGGTTCGATGTGATGGCTTCCGGCTATGCGCTGAAGAGCATTCAGCTCGAAAACAAAGTCACGCCGAACCTCGATTCACATAGCAAACCCGGCCTCAGCGCCACCACTTCGATCAGCGGGCAGTAGTTACTGCCCGCTCCTTTGGGGGCCGTGAAGTGTTCGAGCTCAGGGCGGCCAGGTTCAACCGGCGCAGAAAAGCAGGCTACGCCGAGGCAAGACGCGTAGGCCGCGATCCCCGGAATCCGTAATAACCGATGTAGATATAGCAAAGGACAGGAAGAATAAAGGCGTGATGGATGCCGATCTTGTCCGCCAGGACTCCCTGGATAAGCGGTATGATCGCGCCGCCGACGATGGCCGCGACCAGAAGACCGGAGCCTGCGCCGGTGATCGGGCCGAGTTCGGCGATGCCCAGAGTGAAGATTGTCGGGAACATGATGGAGTTAAAAAGCCCGACCGCAAGAATGCTGACCATGGCGAAATGACCGGAGGTGAGCATGGAGATCAACACCAGGGCGCAGGCGCCAATGGCCACCGTGCCGAGCGCCCGGTTAGGCCGCACTTTCGCCAGCACGGCTGAGCCTATGAAGCGCCCGATCATCGCTCCGCCCCAGTAGAAGATCAGCAGCTTCGCGGCGGTGGCGGAGGTGAGGCCGCCGATGTCCGGTTGCTCGAAGTAGTTGACCAGGAAGCTGCCAATAGACACCTCGGCGCCCACGTAGACGAAGATCGCTACCGCGCCCAGGATAAGGTGCGGATAGTTAAAGATGCTGTCTTTCTTGTGACCGGCCGCCGGGCGAAAGTCGCGAGTTGTCTCGATTCGCGGCAGCTTGAATAAGGCGATGGCGATCGCCAGCGCCGCCAGGGCGACAGCGATGACCAGATAAGGCATCTTCACGCTGGCCGCCTCGCTAAGCCTGTACGCCTGCAGCTGGGCCGGGGACATCGCGTGCATCTCGGCGGCGGTGACGACCACCGCGCTGGTGAGGATCAGGGGGCCACCGACATAGGGAGCAATGGTCGTTCCAAGGGAGTTGAACGCCTGGGTCAGATTGAGGCGGCTGGAAGCGGTGCGCTCAGGGCCCAGCACGGATACAAAAGGATTGGCGGAAACCTGAAGCAGAGTGATTCCGGCGGCCAACACCACCTCTGCACCAAGAAATAGCCCGAAGGATGGCACATTCGCGGCGGGGATAAAGAGCAGAGCCCCCACTCCCATCGTGAGCAGCCCCACCACCATCGACTGTTTGTATCCGATCCATTCCACAAGCTTGCCCGACGGCAGCGCAAACACCGCATAAGAGAGGAAGAAGGCCAACTGGACCAGCATCCCCTCGGCGTAGTTCAGATCGAAGATCGCCCTGAGGTGCGGGATCAGGATGTCGTTCAGGCAGGTCAGGAAGCCCCACATGAAAAACAGCGTGGTGACCACGGCCATCGCCGAAGTCTTCGTCGATGCCGGCTGGCTGGTAACTTTTGCGCTCTTTCCTACACTCGCAATTACCATGGATCCTGATCTCCTCGCGACATTCTGAACCAGAGCGCGCTTAACGTCTCCCTGAAACTAGAGCGCCTTTCCAAAAGCTCCATTTACGACCCACCTATCAAATCTAATACCACACAACACACTCCCATACATAAAAAAATACCCAACCAATAAACAAATCACCTCTGCACCAAGAAATAGCCCAAGATGCACATTCGCGCATAAAGAGCAGAGCCCCCACTCCCATCGTGAGCAGCCCCACCACCATCGACTGTTTGTATCCGATCCATTCCACAAGCTTGCCCGACGGCAGCGCAAACACCGCATAAGAGAGGAAGAAGGCCAACTGGACCAGCATCCCCTCGGCGTAGTTCAGATCGAAGATCGCCCTGAGGTGCGGGATCAGGATGTCGTTCAGGCAGGTCAGGAAGCCCCACATGAAAAACAGCGTGGTGACCACGGCCATCGCCGAAGTATTCGTCGATGCCGGCTGGCTGGTAACGGTTGCGGTCTTTCCTACACTCGCAATTGCCATGGATCCTGATCTCCTTGCGGCATTCTGAACCGGAGCGCGCTTAACGTCTCCCGGAAACTAGAGCGCCTTTCCAAAAGCTCCATTTACGACCCGCCGATCATATCGTATTCCACGCGTCGCGCTCCCGTTCGTTATAGATGTTCCCATCCGGTAACCGGGATCAAAACTGAAACTTTACCGCCGGTAAAACGTCATTCCATGAGAATTTGGCAGCGAGCCACGGCGGCTTCGGCCCCGGTCATTCATAGAAAAACAGGAAGAAAGTCATGTTAATGCAAGCTGGATTTGGGAGACGTGTCAGCGCACTGGCGGTGGTTCTGGTTGCCGGGCTGGGTTCGGGCACGCTCTTTCCGGCCTCGGCAGCCCCGCTTCAGGCGGCCGCCGCGCCGGCCGCGGGGAGCCGCGTCTCTGGGACGGTAACCGCGATCGCCGGCAACACTCTGACTGTAAAGGACGATAAGGGCACCGAATCCAAGGTAACCGTGGCGGATTCTGCCCGTGTCCTCCAGCTTCCCGCCGGCGCCAAGAGCCTCAGCGCCGCAACCCCTATCAAGGTTTCAGACATCGCGGTGGGCGACCGCATTCTCGCCAAAACTGAGCTGAATGGCGGCAATTACACCGCTTCGACCGTGATCGCCATGAAGCAGGCGGACGTCGCCAGCCTGCAACAGCGCGAACTCCAGGATTGGAAGACCAAGGGGGTCAACGGAATCGTCAAGTCGGTCGACCCCGCCGCCCAGACAGTGACCATCTCGACGGGAAATGGACCATCGGCCAAGACCATAGTGATCCAGACCTCAAAGACCACGAACATCCGCCGTTATGCGCCCGACTCCACTAAGTTTGATGACGCCAAGCCAGCGGCGCTCGATCAGATTCAAGTCGGCGATCAGTTGCGTGCCAAGGGCGAGAAGAATGGGGACGGCACCCAACTCACCGCCGATGCCATAGTCGCCGGCACCTTCCGCAATATCGCCGGCATCGTGATCTCAGTCGACGCGCCGGCAAACAAGCTGGTAGTGAACGATCTGGCTACTAAGAAGCCCTTCACCATCGATGTCAACGCCGATTCGCAATTGCACAAGCTGTCCCCGATGATGGCCCAGGGCATCGCCATGCGCCTCAGAGGGGGTGCAGCAGGCGCTGGCGCGCCGGGCGCGGCCGCTGGTGGCGCACCCGGGTCTGGATCCCCTGCAGCGCCGGCCGGCGGAGCCGGACAATCGGGTGGCGCGGGTTCCTGGCAAGGCCACGCCCCCGGCGCGAATGGCGGTCAACCGCCAGCAGCTGGAGGCGCTCCAGGTCAGCGCGGCGGTGGCGACGTTCAAACGCTGCTCAATCGGGCGCCGGTTCTTGCATTAGCCGACCTCAAGAAAGGCGAGGCCATCATGGTGCTCACCACCGAGGGCCAGACCCCCGGCGAGGCCACGGCCGTCACCTTGCTGGCCGGAGTGGAACCGCTACTCCAGGCATCACCCAGCGCCAGCCAGAGCGTGCTTTCCGCTTCATGGAACCTGGGTGGTGGCGGCGCGGCGGCCGCGGGACAAGACGCCCAGTAGATTGCAGTACGCCTTAAGCTCCAGCAGCCCTAGGTACCAGATCATTAGAGAGGTCTCGTGAAACGTCTTTCATACTTCGCTTACCTGATCCCTGCCTCTGCCTTGCTCGCAGTGCTCGGTTTCGCGCTTTCCGTCCTGGTCGGCCCACCTCAGGCTGGCGCCCAGACCGCGGCCTCGGCGACCGCACAAACGACCGCCCCTGCCACAACCGGCTCGGTGCGCGGCGCTATCGCCGATCCCACCGGTGCAGTGATTCCGCAGGCCACGGTGACCGCAACCTCCGCTTCCGGGAAGGTCTTTACCGCAACCTCCGATAGCTCCGGCAACTACGTTCTCCGTGGACTTCCCCCCAGCACTTACAGCCTTAAGACAACGGCAACGGGATTCGCGGTCAACACGACGCCCGCGATTATCGTGACCGCCGGGACTTCGAAGCACGTCGACATCTCCCTGACGATCGAGGTTGCTCAGCAGAATGTGGAAGTGACCACGGACAATCCCACTGTCAGCACTGACGCCGCCAGCAACGCCAATGCGGTTGTGCTTAAAGACAAAGACCTCGACCAGCTCTCCGACGATCCCGATGAGCTCTCCGCTGAGCTGACCGCCCTTGCAGGTCCGTCGGCAGGCCCCAACGGCGGCCAGATCTATATTGATGGCTTCACAGCCGGCCAACTGCCGCCCAAGTCCGCCATCCGCGAGATTCGCATCAACCAGAACCCGTTCTCGGCCGAATACGACAAGCTCGGCTTCGGACGCATTGAAATCCTCACCAAGCCCGGCACCGACAAGCTGCACGGGCAATTCTTTGTGCAGGGGAACACCAAGGGATTCAACTCGCAAAATCCTTTTGCTACTTACATCCCCGACTATCACACCGTGCAATACGACGGGAACCTGAGCGGTTCGCTGAGCAAGAAGGCGTCGTTCTTCTTCAACTTCGATCGCCGCAATATCCAGGACAACAACATCATCTCGGCGACGCTGAATGGCCCCTCGACCACCTGCGATCCCGCCACGCTTGACTACACTACCTACGATCCGGTGGTTTGCAGTCTGGCGCTTCCCAACCCCAGAACGCGCACCAACCTTAGCCCGCGTCTCGACGCTCAATTGGGCGCCAAGAACACCTTGACCGTCCGTTATCAGTATTACGACGATGGCAACACTCAGGCTGGCCCCGGACAGCTCAACCTTCCAACGACGGCCTACAACTCCGAGGAGACAGAGAACACTGTACAGATCAGCGATACCCAGGTGGTGAGCGACAAAATCGTTAACGAAACCCACTTCCAATACATCCACAACCGCGATACGGAAAGCCCAACGAGCACAAACCCAACCGTTCAGGTGCAGGGCGCATTCTCCGGCGGTGGCTCGAGCTCTCAATACAGCCAGGACAATACCAACCGTTACGAGATCCAAAATTACACGTCAATCTCGCAAGGCAATCATTTCATCAAATTCGGCGGACGTCTGCGCATCGATCGCGACGCAAATGATTCCAGGTCCAATTACAACGGCTACTTTACCTTCACTCAAGTCACTTGCGTTTCAACGGGTTGCCCGATCGTCGGTGGCCAAAGCGTCGTCGCCTTGCAGAACTACCAGATCACTCAGAACCTGCTCTCACAGGGATATACCGGACAGCAGATCACGGAGCTGGGCTATGGCCCCTCGCAATTCACCTTGACCGCCGGAACGCCGTCGATTGTGAGGATTCTGACTGACGTGGGCCTGTACGCTCAGGATGATTGGAAGATCAAGCCGAATCTGACGTTCAGCTACGGGCTTCGCTGGGAATCGCAGAATCAGATCTCCGACCATTCGGATTTTGCGCCACGTATCAGCTTCGCTTACGGCCTGTCACGCGGCAAAAAGCCTGCCAAGACAGTCATTCGCGGCGGCTACGGCATGTTCTATGACCGCTTTCAAATCGCCCAGGTCCTGCAGGCCGACAGGCAGAACGGAATCAACCAGACCCAGTACGTGGTCACCAATCCGAATTTCTATCCCTACATCCCCAGCACGACCAGCCCTGAATTCATGAATGCGGCGGTCTCTCCGACTATCTATCAGATCGCCCCGAACCTGAGAGCTCCCTACACCGCCCAGGTCGCCGTTGGCGTGGATCAGCAGGTCACGAAGTCGGCCACTGTTTCGGTCACTTATCTGAACTCCCGCGGCGTACACGCTCTCGACACCCGTAACATCAACGCGCCGCTCTACGGCGGCAACACCGACAACTCCGGACTCCGTCCCTTTGGCACCGATGAGAACATTTACCAATACGAATCTGCCGCAGTCTTCAAACAGAACCAGTTACTGGTGAACTTCAACCTGCGCGCCGGGACGGCGTTGTCGGTCTTTGGTTTCTACGCGCTCGGTTATGTGAACAGCGACACCGGCGGCGTGACCACATTCCCGTCGCAGCAGTACGATTTGAGCGCCGATTACGGACGCGCCAGTTTCGATGTTCGCCAACGGCTCTTTCTGGGCGGCAGCTATCTGACTCCGAAGTGGGGCATACGCATCAGCCCCTTTATGCTCGCCTTCTCCGGGCCGCCGTTTAACATCACGGCCAGTCAGGACCTGAATGGCGATTCGATCTTTAACGACCGCCCATCCTTCGCGCCTGCGGGTGAGACCGGCCCCAACATCTATAAGACCAAGTATGGCAACCTGAACACGAATCCAGGTTTTTCAGAGCCACGCATCCCCATCAACTACGGGGATGCACCGGGCCAGTTCAATCTCAACCTGCGCGTCAGCAAGACCTTTGGAATCGGACCGAAAGTGGAGGGGAACGGGTCGGCAGGTGGACCTCCCGGCGGTGGTGGCGGCGGCGGCCGGCACGGAGGGGGTGGCCCCGGATTCATCGGCTTCGGCGGTCGCGGCGGCGGACCTCCGGGAGCCGGCGGTGGATCGAACCGTCGTTACAACCTTACGCTGAATGCACAGGCCCGCAATCTCTTGAACAACGTCAACTACGCCGCCCCGATCGGCGTAGTTGGGCCAACCTTCGGCCAATACACTGGCCTCGGCGGCGCTTTTGGCGGAGTATCGCAATCCGCTAACCGCGTCATTAACTTCCAGGCGGTATTTAGCTTCTGAGCGTAAGACGAGGGCCCAGGCCTCGACCTCGAGACCTGGGTTTCCAGTCAGTGTCCGCGAGCCGCGGTTGATTTTTCGCAGCCCAGTCCCTATGATTCAAAGCATGAAGAGTCAGTCCTGTTGTCGCCGCTGTTCGCTTTTTCGCGCGCATAGGTGACCTGACTCTGTAAATCAAGACGTACTCCCAAGGTTCCCAAGGCCCGCGATCCAGCTCAAGCTGTCGCGGGCTTTCTGTTTCTACCGAGAAGGAAAAATGCCGGAAACTATCGCAGTAAAAGAAACCAAGGCTCAACGTATCGAGCGCCTTAAACGCGAGAAGAACCCGTGGGAGGCGTTCGACGAAGTGCGCGCCTTCGCGCACCAAGGCCGATCCAGCGTCGTGCCCGAATGGGCCTCCGCCTACTTCAAATGGTGGGGCATCTACACCCAGGGCGACGGGGCCGGAGTGACCGGCGGCAAAGGCGGCGAGGGTCTGGCGACCGACTACTTCATGATGCGCATTGGCATCCCCAATGGCATCCTCACCGCCAGTCAGTTGCGGACAATCGGCTCGCTCACCCGCAAATACGCCCGCAATCTTGCCGACATCACCGTCCGCCAGAATATCCAGTTGCATTGGCTCACCATCGAGTCGTTGCCCGAGGTCGTCGATGCGCTCGACGCCATCGGACTTTCGCCGAAGGGAGCATGCGGCGACGTGGTGCGCAATGTGACCGGGTGCCCCCTCGCTGGGGTCGCGGCCGATGAGTTGATCGATGCGTCGCCATTAGCTTTGGAGATCGCCGAGTTGCTGACCGCAAATCCTGAGTTCTATAACCTGCCGCGCAAGTTCAAAATCTCGGCGACCGGCTGCCCCTCGTGGTGCTCTTATCCGGAGATCAACGACATCGGCTTCACCGCAGTTCGCCACCGAGGAGAAGTAGGCTACTCCGTACGCGTCGGAGGCGGCCTTTCGACCGATCCTCATCTTGCGGAGCGTCTCGATGCTTTCATCCTGCCGCACCAGGCCGCTGCGGTCGCCCGAGCCATCGCTGAGATCTTCCGCGACCAGCAGGGCCTGCGCGAAAGCCGCGACCGCGCCCGCTTGAAACACCTCTTCCTGAAGGAAGGTTGGACGGCTGACAGCTTCCTGGCCGAGCTCCAAGCCCGGCTTGATTTCCCCCTGTTGCCCGGAGCACCTGAAGAGCCTCCGGATGATGTCCACCGCGACCACGTTGGTATCCACCCGCAACGCCAGGCAGGGTTCAGCTACGTTGGAGCCTCGGTGCTGCGTGGGCGTCTTAGCGGAGAACAACTCGAAGCAGCCGCCGAACTCGCCGAGCGCTTCGGAAGCGGCTCTCTGCGCGCAACGACCTCGCAGAATCTGGTCTTCGTCGATGTCCCCAACAACCAGGCCATCGAGCTCGCCCAGGAGCTTGGCCATATCGGCCTTCAGGTTGAGGGCAGCTCCTTCTGGCGCGGCGCCGTTGCCTGCACCGGCACCGAGTTCTGCAAGCTCGCCATCACCGAGACGAAGGGCTTTACCCGCTGGCTGGTCGACGAACTGGAAGAACGCCTGCCGCAGTTTGACCAGCAGCTCAAGCTCCACGTTACCGGCTGCCCCAATAGCTGCGGCCAGCACTGGATCGCCGACCTGGGTCTCGAAGGCAAGAAGATCAAGCACGACGGCCAACTCACCGACGCCTACTACTTCTGCGTCGGCGGCGCAGTCGGCAAACACGCGGCGATTGCTCGCCCGGTCGGTTATCGCTGCCCCGCAGCATTAGTTCCCGAGGCAATCGAACGCCTGCTCCGGCAGTACCTTCTCGATCGCTCGTTGGACGAAAATCTTCGCGCGTGGTTTAACCGATACTCGAACGACGAACTTCGCTCTTGTTTAGCCGGGGAGTGGATCACGCCAGTCGAGCGCGATCAACCGAACGGCCGCGTTCCTCACGGAGTGGCCGACTGATGTCCATGCTGCCCATATTCCTGAATCTCAACGGCCGGCGGTGCTTGCTCGTCGGCGCGGGAACGGTCGCGCTTGAAAAGATCGGCAGCCTGCTAAAGACCGGGCTGGATCTCACCATAATCGCTCACCGCGCCCGGCCCGAGGTCGAACAGCTCGCCGCCGAGGGCAGAGTCACCTGGCATCGGCGCAAGTTTCAACTCAGCGACCTCGACGGCAAATTCCTGGTCATCACCGCTACGGATTCTCCTCAAGTAAATGCCGCGGTATACCGGGGCTGCGTCGAGAGAAATATTATTTGTAACAGTGTCGATGACATTCCCAACTGCGACTTCTATTTTGGTTCGGTCGTGAGCCGCGGCGATTTGCAGATTGCGATCTCGACCGCTGGCGAGAGCCCCGCCGTCGCCCAAAGGCTCCGCCGCGAGATAGACGAGCAATTGCCGGAAGACCTGGGCGCGTGGCTTGAAAGCGTGGGCCAGCTCCGCCGCGAAGTTCTCAAAATCCATCCCCGCGGCGAAGCTCGCAAATCCCTGCTTCATCAACTCGCGCAACGCCAGGTCTGCGAATCTGACTCATGCCCATCGCGCCTAATGGCCGTTGCCCCACTTGCGCAGCCAGAGCCGATTGAAGCGGGGAAGGTCTATCTCGTGGGCGCAGGGCCCGGAGACCCTGACCTGCTCACGATCAAAGCGATGCGCCTCATTCAATGTGCGGACGTGGTCCTCCACGACGATCTCGTGACGGCAGATGTCCTCAACCATGCGTCGCCTCGCGCCGAAATAGTCAACGTGGGCAAGCGCTGCGGGCTTAAGAACATCACCCAGGAAGAGATCAATGCTCTGATGGTCGAGCACGCCCGCGCCGGGCGCAGCGTCGTTCGGCTCAAAAGCGGGGACCCGCTCATCTTCGGACGCGCAGCGGAAGAGATGGCCTCGCTCGACGAGGCGGGCGTGGACTTCGAAATTGTCCCTGGAATCACCGCTGCCTTCGCTGCCGCCGCTGCGATCAAGCGCTCCCTCACCGACCGCAACAGCGCCTCGAATGTAGTTTTCTCAACCGGTCATCACGCTCAGTCGCACAACCAGTCGCCGCTGCCGGAGAAGGAAGATGCCACCCGTGTCGTATATATGCCCGGCCGTGATCTCGCCCTGCTCGCCGCTCAGTGGCTCGACGAAGGCCTGCCGCCGGACTTTCCATGCGTCGTGGTCTCGCGCGCCGCACAGTTCGACCAGGAAGCAAGCTGTACCACCCTAGGCGCGCTCGGCGAAGCTCCGCACGCGGTAGCCCCGAGCCTGTTACTCGCCGGTTGGGCTCTTCGCGACGCTGCTGCCGCGCCCCTCGCAATCGAGGCTGCGATTCAAGTCACGGTCTAAGTTAGAGATCAATTTGGAGAACGATCATGCCGGAACCGTCCGCGACTCCAGTCAAGCGCACTATCCCGCTCGACGTTTATGCCGTCGCATTGTCCCTTCTGCTCGCACTGCTGGTGCGCTTCAACCTTATTCCCCCAGTCACCTGGTGAGTTGAGAGCGGCGAAATCAATAAGAAGCTGATACACGCAAGGAGAAATTCATGGCCACGACCGTCGCCGTCCCACCCGCCAAGGCAGCGGGAATCGGAACGAAAATCGCCTCGATTATTCCAGGGCTGCTCCTGCTCGCCGTCGTCGGCTACGCGGGAAAGTTCATCGAGCAGTCGATCGGCCACTATACCAAAGCGAAGCACATCACTTTCCCGAACATTGAGTACGTGCTCTGGGCGATCGTGATCGGTCTGGTTATCGCGAATACGGTTGGCGTTCCAAAGATCTTCCAGGCCGGAGTCGCCACCTATGAATTCTGGCTCAAAGCTGGAATCGTGCTGCTCGGCTCGCGCTTTCTGCTCGGAGACATCCTTCATCTCGGCGGCATCTCGCTGCTGCTGGTTGCGTTCTCGATCACGCTGTCGCTAGCCTTCATGCACCTGCTCGGGCGCACCTTCGGTCTCAAGCCAAAGCTCGCCTCGCTACTCGCGGTTGGCTCTTCGATCTGTGGAGTCTCCGCGATTATCGCCGCCAAGCCGGCGATCGATGCCGACGATGAAGACGCCTCCTATGCCATCGCGGCGATCCTCGCCCTCGGCGCGATCTCGCTCTTCACCTTTCCGCTCATCGGCCACTCGCTGCATCTGAGCGATAAGGCCTATGGGCTCTGGGCAGGCCTGGCCGTCGACAACACCGCCGAGGCCACTGCCGCCGGCGCGCTCTATTCCGACGCGGCTGGCAAGGTCGCGGTCCTCGCCAAGACCACACGCAATGCGCTTATCGGCTTCGTCGTGCTTGCCTACGCAATCTATTGGGCATCGCGCGGCGAAGCTCAGGTAGTTAGCAACAAGGCCGCGTTTCTCTGGAAGAAATTTCCGAAGTTCGTGTTGGGATTTCTGCTCATCTCTTTGCTCGCCACGCTCGGCTTCTTTACCAAGCCGCAGCTGACCAGTCTCGCGAACCTCTCACGCTGGGCGTTCCTGCTGACCTTCGCCGGTGTTGGTCTACGTACAAGTCTCCGTGAGCTTGGCAAGCAAGGATGGAAGCCATTTGCCGTTGGCGCCATCGGAGAAGTCTTCATCGCGCTGGTGACTCTGGGGCTGGTCTATGGAGCGGACCACTTTCTGCATCTATAGTGAAAGCAGGGCTCGGGGTTGGGGCCCTGGAACTTCCTTTGCCGAGCCAGATCACTCCCTACCTCGATCCATTCGACCTCGCGGTGCTCGATCATGCACTCGCGGGAACTCCGTTCGCCGGAAACCTGCGCTTTTATCCCACTGTCCACTCGACGAACACACTCGCCATGGAGGAGGCTGAAGCGGGCGCGGCGCATGGCCTTGTATCCTTCGCCGACGAACAGACCGCGGGGCGAGGGCGTGGTGCGCATTCGTGGCAATCTCCGCCGGGCTCCGGTCTATATGTGAGTGTGCTGCTTCGCCCGAAGATCGCGCCGGCTGACGTGCTCTGGCTTTCGCTGGCCGCCGGGCTTGCCGTTCGCGAGGCCGTTCGCCAGGTCACCGCTCTCGAGGCGGACCTTCGCTGGCCCAACGATCTCCTGCTCGGGACAAAGAAATTCTGCGGCATCCTGACCGAGTTAAATGCCGAAGTCACGCGAGTTCGTCATGTTGTGGTCGGCATCGGCATCAACGTGCATCAGGAGCAGTTTCCGGACGATCTCTACTCCCAAGCCACCTCGCTATACTTCGAAACCGGCAAGCACTGGCCGCGCCAGGAATTACTTCTCGCATTGCTGCAGGCCCTTTATCGGGAAACTCTCGCGCTCGAGGCCACGGGCAGACTCACGCAGGCGACCGAAAGCATTCTAGCGCGCTTGGAGCAATCATCTACATGGATCCGTGGCAAACGCGTGCATGTGGACGAAGCTGGCGGTTATGCGGGCATTACCGCGGGACTCGATCCCCGCGGCTTTCTGCTGGTTGAGACCGCCGATGGCTTGCGCACCGTGCTTTCTGGCGGGGTTCGCGGGCTTTAATCTCACCCAACGACGGCTCTACTGTAATTTGCGCTGCATCTTCAGCGGGGCATCGCCCTTTTGTAAGGCGGCCAGCGATTGCTTCAACCGGCGCTTTGCTTCGATGACCCAAGCCATCTCCACAGCCAGTTCACGCTGAATCTCCGGGTTGCTGCGAAGATCCTCAACCTTACTCTGCCAATCCGCTCCGATAAAATGCGCCGCCAACTGTTGCAGGATTAGGTTGTCGCGCGTGACACGTTCAAGCGTGTCGAGAATATCGAGCAAGTTTCGGAGATACTCTTCGTTCAGGAGCATGAGTCGACCATTTCTTGAGAAGCACCGGCTTCGGAACGAGATTACAACATGAACAGTCGTTTGGGCTGCCTTAGAATGGATGGGATGCTACTCGCCCTCGATGTCGGCAACACCAACACAGTTCTCGCCCTCTACTCTCTCGACGCGGAGGGCCCCGGCGAGCTCGTCGCGAATTGGCGCGTCACCACACAGAAGACCCAGACCGCCGACGAATTCGGTGTGCTCATCATCAGCCTGCTCTCATTGCACAAAATCGAAGCGAGCGCGGTCACCGGAGTTATCATTTCTTCCGTCGTCCCGCCGCTCGACTCGACCCTGCGCCGCGTCTCGGAGCGTTACTTCAAAATCAAGCCGCTCTTTGTCGAGCCGGGAATCAAGACCGGCATGCCGCTGCTGATCGACAATCCCGCCGAACTCGGCGCCGATCGCGCGGCCAATGGCGTCGCCGCCTTTGAGCGCTACGGGGGGCCATGCGTGATCGTCGATTTCGGCACCGCAACGACCTTCGATGTCGTCTCCGCAAAGGGCGAATTTCTCGGCGGGGTCATCGCTCCGGGCCTGGGAATCTCCGCGGACGCGCTCTTTTCCCGCGCCGCAAAGCTGGCTCGCGTCAACATTAAAAAGCCGGCCAGGGTAATTGGCACCAGCACGGTTACAAACCTGCAAAGCGGCATATTTTATGGTTATATCGGGCTGGTCGACGGGATCCTAGCGCGCATCGTGGAAGAACTGAGGCCGCAGTCGCCCGGTTCCTCCCCGAAGATCGTAGCCACCGGAGGACTTGCCACCCTGATCGCCGACGACTCCAAGTACATCACCCGAGTCGACCACCTGCTCACCCTCGACGGGCTGCGAATTATCTATCAAAGAAATATGGGAAATACGGGAACGAGGAAGCGCGCAGTGCGCAGCCGCTCGTCTGAAGAGGCGATCACCTAGCAGTGCAAACTTACTTCAACTACTTCACTGAGATCGAAGAGCATTTCCAACGCCGTCGCGGATCATTGCTGATGCTTTCGACGCTCGACTGGGCCCTCATCGATAGCTGGCGCGAGGCTGCCGTGCCGCTGCCGGCTGTACTGCGCGGCATCGACGCTGCATTCGATAAATACGACGCGCGCAAAGCAAAGGTCCGCGTCCGGCGCATTAACGGGCTCGCCTGGTGCGCGCAAGAGGTGATGCAGGCTGTTGAAGATATGAAGGAAGCCTCGGTTGGGTCGCCCGCTTCGACCAGGGAATCCGGGTCTGCTCCCGGCCTCGAAGGAGAACGCATCGCCAATCACCTGCAAAACTGCGCGATGTCTCTTCGCGCCGCATCATTGACCGGAATTGCCCAGCAGATTGCCGCAGAGACGGCAACCCGCCTGGAAGAACTCGCAACCGAAACCAGCGCTGGCCGGCCCCAGTTGGAAGCGCTCGAACGAAACCTCACCGTGATGGAAGAGAAACTCTTCGCGGCGCTCACCGCAACCACGCCGGAGGCCGCGCTGCTTGCCATGCGCGAGCAAGCCGCGACCGAACTTGCGCCCTATCGCGGCCGCATGAAAGCTTTGCAAATCCGCCAGATCGAGCAGCAATTCCTGCACAAGCGCCTGCTCGAGCACTGGAAGCTTCCTCGTCTGAGCCTTTTTTACATGAGCCAGGCATGAAACTGCGTATCGAGAAAGCGATCTATGGCGGCTCGGGTCTGGCCCACATCGATGACGGCGCACTCGCGGGTAAGACAGCGTTTGTGCCGCTCACGCTGCCCGGCGAGCTGGTCGAGGCGCACGGTGTTGAGGACAAACGCAGCTTCATCAATGCGGAAGTCGACTCAGTTCTCGAAGCGTCGCCTTATCGAATCACCCCCGGTTGCAATTACTTCGGAACCTGCGGCGGGTGCAGCTATCAACACGCGGATTATGCGCACCAGGTCGAAATCAAGGCGGCGATTCTGCGCGAGGCCCTCGAGCGCGCGCACCTGCAGCAGTTTCCGACCATTGCGGCAGTGAGTCGTCACCCTTGGAACTATCGCAATCGCATTCGCTTTCATCTTCAGGCGTCCCCCTTTGCGCTCTGCTACCGGGAGCGCCGCTCGAACAAGCTCCTCGCGGTCGACAAATGCCCGATAGCCGCTCCCATGCTGGAAAAAGCAATCGCCACGGTTACAGAATATGGAGCACCGCTTCGACTCGCTGAGTTTTGTAACGAGATTGAATTCTTCAGCACCGATGAAAACTCGCTGCTCGTTTCTTTCTTCAGCGGCGAGAGCGATCGACAGGCGCAAGCGAGGCTTACCGAGAAATGCCTGGCTTTGAAACGCGCCCTGCCGGAGCTGCAGGGCGGGGCGTTGTTCTTAGCCGAGGGCAAACGGCCCGCAAGCTTGATTCAGAGGTGGGGCGAGACGTCGTTGGTCTACAAGGCGTCTGGTTCTGGCTATCGAGTGAGCCTCGGGTCTTTCTTCCAGGTAAACCGCTATCTCGTCGATACGCTGGTTGAGCTGGTCGCCGGTGGCAGGAATGGGCGGCTCGCGTGGGACCTGTATGCGGGAGTTGGCCTGTTCGCCCGAGTGCTCGCCGGTAACTTCGAACGGGTGATTGCGGTTGAATCCTCTCCCACCTCGAGCGCCGATCTTAGGCACAATCTGCAGGGCACCTCCCATCATGCCATTCAAGCTTCGACTTTGGACTTTCTGCAGAAGCAGAAATCATCTGCTGCGCCGCCCGATCTGATTGTCTTCGATCCCCCCCGCGCCGGACTCGGGGCCGCCATCACCGCTCTGCTTTCCCAAATCGGTCCAGCAGAGATCGTTTACGTCTCCTGCGATCCCGCTACGCTATCCCGCGATCTTGCGGCGCTGGTAAACTCCGGCTACGACCTCCGGACAATCACGATGGTGGATATGTTTCCCCAAACCTTCCACCTGGAAAGCGTCTCTGTGCTCACACGCAGATAGCTCGCTTGTCCGCAGGCATGCGCAACCATGTCTGTCGCCGCCATCGCGCCTCCGCATGTTTCACAACTAGAGGTGCGTATACCCCCGCGGTCCGCGGAGAATCGAGTAGAACCGCTCGTCTTTTCGGCCGCTCCGGCGCTCTTTGCTGCATCGTGCTTCGCGGCGGGGATTTTGCTCTCTCACCTGCTCTACGAACCGCCTGCGCTGGTCCTTCTGGCGGTCGATGCTGGCTGCGGCTGTTGTACTCCTCGCCACCCGCATTGCGTTGCGGAGCGTCTTGGTGCCATTGTCTCTCGCCTGGGCCCTCTCCGGACTTTTCTGCGCGGGAATCTATCCCAGACCGGACCCCCAGACCGCTCTGCTCGTGCACGCATCGAGCTCGGCCCGCGAAATCCATGGCCAAGTCGTCCGCGCCGGGCCGGTTCGAACGGTCGAATCGACAGCGCCCTTTGCACAGTATGGGACAGCTGAGAAGTCGCAGATGCTCGATCTTCGCGTGGAAGCGATATCGGACGCTTCGGGAAACAACGACCCAGTCAGCGGCGGATTGCGACTGAGTGTTTATGCGCCGGCCAGCGAGGAATTCCGGCCCTTCGGCTGCGGGCAACATCTTCGCGTGACCGCCTCGATTCATGCGCCCGAGCGCTACAACGATCCAGGCGTCTGGGATTCCACCGCGTACCTGTTGGGGCAGGGAATTGGCGCGCTGGCAAGCGTGAAGGCCGCCGCCATCAATGCGGAAGCCGATCCGAAGAATGCCTCGTTCTCTTGTCGATTAAAAGCGGCACAACAAGCCGCCGGCGAGCGAATCATGGCCCTCGCCGAGCCTGCATCTGCCGGCGGAGTCGAGCAGCGGATGCCCGGCTTCTTTCGCTTGAGCGCCGAAGACGCCTCAATGCTCGCCGCCATGATCACCGGCGACCGCATCTGGCTCCAGCGCCGAACCCGCGTCGGCTTCGAACGGACTGGCTCCTTCCATCTGCTGGTGGTCTCCGGTCTGCATCTCGCAATCTTTGCAGGGATGATCTTTTGGCTGGCGCAAAAGATTCGCCTGCCCAGGCCATGGGCGACGTTGCTGACGATAGCCGCCGCGCAGGCCTATGCGATCTTCACTGGCTACGGCCAACCTGTGCAGCGGTCCTTCTGGATGGTGACCTTGTATCTGCTGGCGCGGCTGTTGTGGCGCGAACGCAGCGCCCTCAACGCAATCGGTTTCGCCGCGCTCTGCTTACTTGCCGCCAGTCCGGCCGCCCTGTTTGACGCCGGGTTTCAGATGACTCTGCTCTCGGTCATCGCAATTGCTGGAATCGCAATGCCCCTCGCCGAGGGAACCTTCGCCCCATATCTCCGTGCCACAAGAAATCTAATGTTGCTGGCGATCGATCCCGCACTGCCGCCGCGTGTGGCCCAATTTCGCGTCAGCCTCAGACTCCTGGGAAACCACCTCCAGCCGCTCATCGGAAGAAAGCTCGCCTTCTCCGCCCCCGCGACCATCAGTCGCCTCGGCCTGCGTGTCATCGAGCTCCTGCTCGTCTCGGTCACAGTAGAGATGGTCATGTCGTTGCCCATGGCGCTCTACTTTCACCGGATTACGGTCTTCGCACTCCCCGTCAACTTCCTCATTGTTCCTTTCCTCGGACTCTTGTTGCCTTCGGCACTCTTCACCTTTGCCGCCTTGTTAATTTCCGTTCGCCTTGCGACGGTTCCTGCGGCCTTCACCGCCGCGCTGCTTCATTCCGTGACGGCTCTCATTCATGCCTTTGCCGGCATGCGAGCGGCCGATCTTCGCATTCCAGGCTCATCGGCCCTCGCGATCGTGGTCTTCGTTACGTTATTAGGATTCGCAACGTTTGCCGCTCGCCTGAGACGGTGCGCGCTTCCCGCGTGTCTTGTTATTTTGCCCCTGATGGCTGGAGTCGTGATCTGGCCGCGCGCGGTCGATCGGCGCGCCGGAGTACTCGAGGTGACGGCCATCGATGTCGGCCAGGGAGACTCGCTGCTAATCGTGACCCCCGACGGCAAGACCTTGCTCATCGATGCCGGAGGCTCGCCCTTTGGCCCGCCGCCCGGCGTGGCCAATTTTGACATTGGCGAAGAGGTCGTCTCGGCATACCTGTGGTCGCGAGGAATCCACCGCCTCGACGCAGTCGCTCTCACGCATGCCCATGCCGATCATATTGGCGGCATGCCCGCGGTGCTCGCCAACTTCCGGCCTGGCAAAGTCTGGATCGGCAACAATCCGCATTCCGAAGCCTACGACGCTTTCCTCGATGAGGCCCACAATGTCAGCGCGGAGATCGAACACCACGTAGCCGGAGACAGCTTTCAGTTCGGCGCAGCCCAGGTCGAAGTGCTCGCGCCCGACGCCGGCTATCGGCCGGGGCCCGTCCCGACCAACAACGATTCGCTGGTGTTGCGGATTCAATACGGCCAAACCTCGGCATTGCTCGAGGGCGACGCCGAAGCGCCGAGCGAAAAGCGCATGGTCGCCGAGGGCCTGCAACATGCAGACCTGCTCAAGATCGGCCATCACGGCAGCCGGAGCTCGACCACCCCGCCATTTCTCGCGGCAGTCGCCCCATCTTACGCGGTCATTTCAGTGGGAAGCCGCAACCTGTACGGTCATCCGCGGCGCGAGGTGCTGGAGGAGCTTCAGACCGAACATATCCATGGCTACCGCACCGATACTCTCGGCCTATCGAGCTTCTATCTCGATGGAATGCGTCTCACCGCCTCCACAATGCCTGCGACACAGAATTGAACGCTATCGAACACAGGTGTTGCCAAAAGCGGCAACATCTTTTTCGTTTGAGAATGCGCCCTTCCGGTATACGATTCGCTCAAAGCAGCCTCGATTCCCGCCTGCAAGAATGATGGAGAGTCCCTGCGCTGCCTGGTGGAGGAGACTGGATGGCCCCAGAAAGCCACGACGAAGTTCGCGACTCGGAACCCGCCAACCCCAACGCAATCAACCAGACGAGCAGTGAAGCGCAGAGCAGGGAAGAGCAAATGGAAGAGCGGCGCAAGATTCGCCGTCTTCAGCTCATGATGGACATGGTGATGTCGGTCATTGGCCAGGACGCCGACCTGACCGTCGACGAAGCCGCTGAAATGGTCGCCGACAGCCGCCGCGCCGCCCTGGCCATGTTTCCCGACAAGGAACTTGCCTACAACATCCTCTACAAGCCCCGCCTGCAGCGGCTTATGCGCGAGCGATATCGAATCCAGTAACCCAGGCAGATTTCCGCAATTCTACTTCTGTTCAATGCTCGAGAGTCGCATCGTCAGCGTTCCCCAGAAGAGCCTTGCCCGCATCTGCACCGGAATGTGCTTTCCGTCGTCGCTGTACCAGATCCAGATTTCGCCTTTGTTCTTCACCACTCCGGAGTCAGCCGTCGGCTGGACGCGAATCGTCTGAAAGGTTCCCGCAGCGGTCTTGATCTCCTCCCGCGAAAGCGCCTTCATGGTGACCGGCAAGGTGTGGAGTGCGTCGGCGAGCGGCATCTGAAAGCTTTGCCCAACCTGGATCGGTTGCGAAGCGGCGTAGAAAATTCCCGAGAGCAAGTCGGTCACGCAGGGGGGAATCTCCGCTTGCTCGTTCTTGACAATCCCTGAGACCAGATTCTTTTCGTACTGGAAGGACTTCCGTTGCGAATAGTCGAACTTCAGGTCGGTGTTGACTTGCCGCTTGCCTTCGACGATCTGCTTGCTGAATCCGTAGGAACAGCCCGTCTTGCGGTCGAACGAGGACTGAAACTTGTCGTTGACCCGGAAGAGCAGGTTTAAAGCCTCGATCGTCTCCCCTTCGCCGGTGACGCGCATGGTGTCGCCCTGCTGCTCCAGGTGAATACTGGCCGTACCCGCCGGAAACACCCGCCAATCCACCTCATAGTGGAGCGTCTCTCTCGCCGGAAACGCATAGCTTGGCTGGGGTGGAGTCAATGCCGGTAAAGAGGCGGTATTTTGTGCTTGGGGTGTCGCGGGAATTGATGCAGTGATCAACGCAACGGCGGCAGCCGCTCTCAAAACTCTTTCAAAAATCTTCAAATGCCCTCACGCTATCTGGAGAAGTAGAGGCGAAGCGCCAGGGCCGCGTAAATGGCAACCGCCCCTATTAGGGCATTGTACTCGCGGTGTTTCAGATAAAGGTCGCGGGAAAATCGTCCCGATTCGCCTCGCCCACTTGGAGCCGGTGTCAATTTGGGAAACAGGCGCGGCACGCGCCGACTATATTCATCGAACTCGCTGAACTTCCCACGAAGATACTCCTCCTCGGAGCGGATCGTCGGTGCATAGATCAATGCAAATAGAATCGCGAGCGCGAGAAATATCCAGACGCTCCGCGCCGCGCCGGCAAAGCCAAAGGCAATCAAAATAGATCCCAGATAGAGGGGATTGCGCGTATAGGCATAAGGGCCGGAGACAGTCAGCTCGGCATTCTTCTTGACATAACCCGAGGCATAACCGCGCAGCCAGATTCCCGGAACGACCACCCACAAACTCCACGCCAGCGACAACCATGTTGGACGCGCCAGCAAGAGAAACAGCACCGCAAAGGCAAATCCCAAAGGCACCCGAATGCGGCGCGCGATCTTGCTCCACTGGTTTGCCACGAGCTATCCCTGTCCCTTCAGCAGTTCCAGGGCGGTCTCGAGCACCGCCTCCGGCGCAATCGTCAGCAATCCAGCCTCAGGCTCGCTGCGGCGACTGTGATCGCGCTTGCTCTCCGGATGCCGTAGCACCCGGAAGTCGCATCCATAGGGCCCGTTGCGCGCCGGATCGGTTGGCCCGAATATTCCAACCACTGGCTTGCCCAACGTGCAGGCCAAGTGAAGCGGACCGGTGTCTCCAGCGATCGTCAGTGAGCACCTGCGCATCAACGCAATCAATTCAACCAGAGAAGGCGTTGCGGAGATAGCGTTGCCGCCGCTGGCCGCTACGAGTTCTCTGGCCAGGTCTGCCTCTTCAGGGCTTGCGTTCACTACCACTCCATAACCCCGAGCCGCCAGTCTCTCTGCCACTGCGCCATAGCGTTCCACTGGCCAACGCTTCGCGCCCCAGCCGGTGCCGGGATTGATGACGACCAACGGCGCCTTCCCGCGATCTCCCAGCAAGGAATCCACCCACGCCTCAGCTGCCGGATCTGTGGGCAGCAGCGATGGCGTCGCGGGCAGCACCTCGCCCATGATCGCGTTGAGCACCTCGGCTGATTGTTCAATGACGTGACGTCCGTAGGTCTCGACGCGCTCACCGAAGAACCATTTCGCTGCGCCTTCACGAGGTTTCGCTTCGCCGATCATTCTTGCCGCGCCGGCCGATCTGCCGATCAGCGCCGATCGCACCGCTCCCTGCAGGTCGACGCAGACGTCGTAGCGCGCCTCCTGCAAGTCACGGCGAACCCCCGCAATCTCGCCCAAGGTAGCTGGATGCAGCGGCCGCCGCGCCCAGCCCTTGGCATTGACCAGATGGACACGGTCCACCAGAGGCATCGCCTCTCCGCGAAGCTTGATCTCGGCATTGGCTCGGAAGAGCCCCTGCCAGCGAGGCTCGACCGCCCAGCCAATTACCCAATCGGGATGAGCCTGCCGCAGGGACGATGCTCCGGGGATGGAATGCAGGATGTCGCCCATCGCGCCCAGTCGAACAATGAGGACGCGTAGAGATCGATGCTGGCTATCGGCGCACAAATACCAATTTTCTCATGACGCAGGCCGCTACACCCAACCGCCGTCAATGACGTGGCACTGATTGGTGATCGCCGCGCTGTCGTCTGCAGCAAGAAAGAGGACAAGCCGCGCAACCTCCTCGGGCAAAATCATCCGCTTGAGGGCCTGGTTGTTCATGACATTCTCGAGATACTCTTCGGTGTACCAGAGCCGCTTCTGGCGTTCGGTCTCGATCGCGCCCGGCATCACGCAGTTCACGCGGATGTGAAATGGGCCAAGTTCATGCGCAAGCGTCCGCGTCAAACCCGCAATTGCCGCCTTCGCCGTGACGTAAATCGGAAGTCCGACTGAGGGAATGACCCAGCCGATCGAACTCATGTTGACGATCGATCCCCGGCCAGCTTCTTTCATGAAAGGAATTACGGCCTGGGTGAGGAAGAACTGGTGCTTTAGATTTACCGCAATCCCCCGGTCCCAATATTCAGGCGTGACTTCTTCGATTGTGTGGCGCGTATCGTTTGCAGCGTTGTTCACCAACACATCGATCGTTCCGAATGACGGCTGCAACACTCTCGGCAGCTTGCCGCAGAGCAGCGACATCCGTCACATCGCAATGATGATAGATCGGTGCCGGAAAGCCTCTCGATTGACAATGCTGAACAAGGCCTTCCGCTGCGTCATCTTGTATATCGAGAAAAACGACTTTGGAATGCTGCTCCGCAAATGCCGCGACGATCTTCTCGCCGATTCCCGACGCGCCGCCGCTGATCAGCACTACTCGATCGCGCAGGCTTGGGTAAGAGGCGAATTTGTCATTGGCTTCAGTCGTCTTCACGCCGTCCCGCCTCAACTCAATCTCCGTGCTGCGAACTCTCTAGCAGCCACCGGCTAATGCGATTCCCTGGTCACAGTCGTTCCGCGGGTTCCTACAAGAAAGTCCAGGTCTGCGCCCTCGCAGGCCTGCATCACATGTTCGACGTACAGCTGCTGATAGCCGCCCTTGCTCTGCGGCAGCACCGGCTGCCATTCCGCTTTACGGCGCTCGAGTTCTGCGCCCGAGACCTCTAGCCGCAAACGGCGAGCCTCCACATCCAACTCGATGATGTCGCCATCGCGAACCAGCGCGAGGGCCCCACCAACCGCCGCCTCCGGGCATACGTGAAGCACCACCGTCCCGTAAGCCGTGCCGCTCATCCGCGCGTCTGAGATGCGCACCATGTCGGTGATTCCACGCGCCAACAGCTTGGGTGGAAGGCCCATATTTCCGACCTCCGCCATCCCCGGATATCCCTTTGGCCCGCAGTTCTTCAGCACCAGCACCGAGTTCTCATCGACATCGAGGTCCGGATCGAGAATGCGCTCGTGATAATGCTCGATATTCTCAAAGACGACAGCCGGCCCGCGATGCCGCATCAGGTGCGGCGAAGCCGCGGACGGCTTCAGCACCGCGCCATCGGGAGCCAGATTGCCGCGCAGCACGGCGACTCCACCATGCTCAACCAGCGGCTGATCGATGGGCCGGATCACCTCGTGGTTCCAGTTCGGCGAATCTTTGCAGTTTTCCCAGATGGTCTTGCCATTGACAGTCAGCGCGTCCTTTTTGAGCAGCCCGCGTTCGCCCATCGCACGAATGACCGCCGGAAGGCCACCCGCATAGTAGAAATCCTCCATCAGGAAGCGCCCCGAAGGCATGATGTCCACCAGCGTCGGAACGTCCCTGCCCAAGCGGTCCCAGTCGTCCAGAGTCAGCGGAAGTCCAACGCGTCCGGCAAAGGCGAGCAGGTGAATCACCGCATTAGTCGAACCGCCGACTGCGCCATTGATCCGAATTGCATTCTCAAAATTCTCCGGCCGCAGTATTTTAGAAATCCGCAGGTCTTCCTTCACCATCTCGACGATTCGTCTGCCGGAAAGATGCGCTAGCACCGAGCGCCGCGAATCCACGGCGGGAACTGAGGAGCTGAACGGCAGCGAGAGCCCCAGTGACTCAACCATCGAGGCCATCGTCGACGCCGTGCCCATGGTCATGCAGTGGCCCGCCGAGCGCGACATGCACGACTCCGCTTCGTTGACCTCGGCAAGCGTCATCTTGCCCGCCTTGACGTCTTCAAAAAACCGCCAAACAGAGGTCCCCGACCCAATGTCCTGGCCATGGAACTTGCCATTGAGCATCGGGCCACCGGAGACGACAATGGCCGGCACATCGCAGCTCGCGGCGCCCATTACCAGTGAGGGAGTCGTCTTGTCACAGCCGCACATCAGCACCACGCCGTCGATCGGGTTGGCGCGAATGCTCTCCTCGACGTCCATGCTCGCCAGGTTGCGAAAGAGCATCGCCGTCGGTCGCATGTTCGTCTCGCCGAGTGACATTACCGGGAACTCGAGCGGCAATCCCCCTGCCTCCCACACCCCTCGCTTCACTCGCTCAGCAAGAGCGCGCATATGCGCGTTGCACGGAGTCAGCTCCGACCAGGTATTGCAGATGCCGATGACCGGCCGACCATCGAAGACGTCGTCGGGAAAGCCTTGGTTACGCATCCAGCTGCGGTGAATGAATCCGTCTTTATCGGTGCGTCCAAACCACGCAGCGGAGCGATACTTCTTCTTCTCTTCCGACATCGTCTAGGGGCCAATCCTCAGTCTGCGGCTAATACGTAACCCGCCGCTAAAATCAGAAACAGAAATTGTCTCATTCTAGCTCGATCGTCTAGTCTGAAACCAAAGCCCGGCAAGAGCCGTGCGCAGGGAGCAGTTCCATGATCAGGCATACCGTCCAATTCAAGCTGAAACACGCGGCTGGATCTCCCCAGGAAAGAGATTTCCTGAGCGCCGCGCTCAAGCTTACAAGCATCCCCGGTGTGACGCGCTTTGAACAGATGCGCCAGGTGAGCGGCAAAAATCCATATGCCTTCAATTTTTCGATGGAGTTCGCCGACCAGGCGGCCTACGACGCCTACAACAACCATCCTGTCCATGTGAGCTTCGTGCAAAATCGATGGGTTCCCGAGGTCGAGGAATTTCTGGAAGCCGACTTCGTTTCGTTGTGATGACTATCGCGCGGTCAGAGTTCCAGTCCTCGGCTCGCCGGCGAACTCGAGAAAGCTCTCAACCTCGGAGCGCCCGCCGACTACCAGCGGCGTCCTCTGATGAATGCCCGTTGGCTCCAAACCAAGAATGGGCTCCGTGCCATTGATCGCCATCCCACCCGCCTGTTCGGCGATGAGCGCCAGCGGATTGGCCTCATAGAGAAGACGCAACTTCCCCTCCGGATGGCTGGCCGTTGGCGGGTACAGGAAGACGCCGCCCTTCAGCAGCGTCCGATGAAAATCGGCAACCAGCGATCCGATGTAACGCGAGCTGTATTCGCCTCCGGCCTTTTGATTGCGCAAATGGTGAAGATACTCGCGGTAATGCTCGGGAAAATGGACGGCGTTCGCCTCGTTGCACGAATAATACCTGCCCTTGGCGGGCATCTTCATCTGCTCATGGCTCAACACAAAGGCGCCGATCATCGGGTCCAGGGTAAATCCGAAGACGCCCCGGCCCGCGGTGTAAACCAGCACCGTCGATGGTCCATAGAGAACGTAACCCGCGGCCACCTGGCAGTGCCCGGGGCGCAGCACAGAGTCGACGGATTTAGAACCGGCCTCATCGAGATGCCGATAGATGGCGAAGATCGTTCCGACATTCACGTTGACGTCGATGTTGGAAGAGCCGTCGAGCGGATCGAAGACAATCACATATTTTCCGCTGGTAGAGGCCCGGTCGATCGTCACCGGCTCTTCGTTCTCCTCAGAAACCAGCGCCGCCACGCTCTGGCCCACGCCCAGGCAATGCAGCAGCGCGTCGTTGGCATAGACGTCCAGCTTTTGCTGGGTCTCGCCCTGCACGTTGGTCAGTTCCGCCGAGCCCACAATCCCGCATAGACCCGCGCATCGGATCTTCGCCTCAATCATCTTGGCGGCCAGGGTCAGCCCGGAGAGTATCGAAGAAAAGTCGCCCGAAGCGTAAGGGACCTCGCGCTGCTGTTGAAGCGTGTGCTGTTGAAAGGTCGTAATCATTCGTTCCCTCCCTGTGCGGGTACTCAAAGGGTGATATCTGCAAAGTGGCGCGCCGCCATTCGGAGTGCGCTGCTACGCGGTACCGGCCGACGAACCGATGTGGCCATGACCTTAATGTGTCGGAAGTCGACGAGGCAAACAGCGGTGATCCGTTTCGGTCGAGGGTGCAAAAGGCATTGGCGATGCAACGAATCGTCCGAATCATCCGCCATTTTGCGCCGCCTCCATAAAAGATTCGACCGATTCGGACTGCTACTCTTATGATTGTGCTTTCGGTTCGAAAGAGATCGGTCATGCCCTTAACTCCGGAGTTATTGGACAAACTCAACAAAGCTCTCGTCGAGCGCAGCATTGTGGAGGGCTTCGCCCTGCTGCGCCGCGCCGGCAAGGATATCGCCAGCCTCAATCCATCGAGTCCCCAGGCGGTCGGCTTCCTGTTATGTATCGCGCAATGGGTCGATCTCGGATATCGGGATTTTGCGTTTCTCGATGGGCTCGCCGCGCGCTTCGACACAATCTCTCGCGCTGAGATGCCGTTTGGCGACTACCTTCGCCTGCGGGTGGTCGAGGCCCTCCGCGCCTTCGTTGCCGAGGACGCAGCGCGCTCCGCCTTGATCTTCGGTTTTATCCTCGAGGTTGAGCCGGGCATCCTGGAGCCGCACCTCCTGGTCATCGCCCACTACTGGAAGTGCCGCGCTCATCGCCGCCAGGGAGAATATGAGCTCGCATTGCATCACATCCGGGCCGCCAAAGCGATCGCCCTGCAGATGGGCGCGCCCCGGCTTGTCGCCGTCACCAATATTCACGAAAGCTGGCTGCTCTTTCAACGCGGGCAAAGGCGCGAGGCCCTCCGCCTGCTCGACGAAGCCGAAGCCGAGCTGAAGTGCACCGGGCACGCCCTCTCGCTCGGGAATATCGAGTCGGCGCGAGGAAGATTTGTCCGCAGGTCGGGCGAATACACCCGCGCACTCGGTCACTTTGAACTCGCCATCGAGATTTACGGAGAGAACTACGCTGACCATCCCAATCGCGCCCGTGCGCTGGTGAACGCAGCCTACGTGAAGCGACTGATCGCGCTCGATCTTCGGAATCGCGTCTCTGGCCGCGCCAAGGGCGCCGACCATGTGCGCTATCTTGAAATTCTCCAGGAGGCGCTCGAGCTCCTTCGGCGCGCCGGCGACATCTATTCTCGCCAGCACCACCAGGCGGGAACAGGCTCGGTGCTGGTCAACGCCGGCCATCTCCATCTCGACAGCGGCGACATCGACCGCGCCGAGGATGAGGCCCAAAAGGCCTATGCCCTAGGAGAAGAAAAACAGGACCACATCCTCATGGCGCGTTCCCGGATATTGCAGGCTTCCATCCAAAACGAGCGCGCCGAGGAGCAGGTGGGCGAGACCTCCGATACCGCATCGCACGCCCATCTTGCCCGTGACTATGCCGAAGAGGCGATTGCGCTCGCCAAGCTCACGCAGAATAGCCGCCTGCTTGCCGGGGCCTATATCGCACGCAGTTCGATCGCGGCCAACGAGTTTTTCGAGGACTGGGATGCCGCCAAGAATTTTGCCGCGCTCGCCGGTGAAATGATCGGCAAAGACGACGTGGACCATCTCTCCAAGCAGCTAAGCTCGCTGAAGACGCGCATTCTCCGTGCTACAGGAATCGATGAGATGCTTCGCGCCTGGTCCGAAGGCATCGTCGGCGACAAGACCTTCCAGCAGGTAACCGAAGAGTTCGCCGAACTCGTTATCCCTAAAGTCTGGGCCCGCGAAGGCAGAAAGATCGCCCGCGTTGCCGAACGACTCTCCATCTCCCCAAAGAAAGTGCGGCGCATTCTCAACAACGTGGATATGCTGCGGCGATAAAGTCCGATGGGAATGAATTTACTTTACGATCACGGCAGATCGCCACGACGGCATCGCCAGAGCCAGGCTATAGGGGACTGAGAGCCGGGCCTCGCGCTGGTTGCGATGCCGCGGCTCCAGCTCGCGACTCCGGCGGTTCCCGGCAGCCAGTGCCCGGTTTGGCTCCGGCTTGTCGGTGTTGAAATATCTCTTGTATGCCGCAATCCAGTCGGACGCGATATCGTTTTGCGCCGTCGCCAACTGGACCTTCCCCTGGCAGACCAACTCGTGGAGATGATCTTCCAACTGGTCTTTGACACGGGCATTCCAGGTCGCCGAATACGGTTGCGGCCAGAGATTTTGAATATTGTCGACCCCGCCAAGGGCAGGCGTTATCAGGTAGTCCAGCTCATAGTCCTTTTCCGCAGAGGCTGATAGGCCGTATTCCTTAAAAACAGCCTGCTCCAGGGAGGGATCTACCGGTGGATCGTTATCGAGATCTTGAGTGCTGCATAGGTCCGCGATTTGGACCGCGCGGGCCGCACCCGGAGTCAGACTTCTCAGCGGAAGCGCGACGGCTTCGGCCCTTCTCGCATCCGTGCGGGATCGTTGCCCGGCGATCTTGCGAATGGCCCACGTGCCCCCGACCACAAGCAGGAGCGCCAGGCAGGCGCTGGCCAGTTGCCGGTTCACTACGCTCCCAAAGGCGGCAGGCCGCGATCTGCCATGTCGCGCGGAAGCTTCGGATAGGCGGGCCTTCAGAAGCGCGCGCGCGTCCAGAGAATGAGAACTCTGTGCCTGGATTTCCTGCTCGTGAAGATCGGCAAAATCGGCGGAAACCGCTTCGAGTTCTTTCAGACGCCCTCGACACGTTTCGCATTGGGCGACGTGCTCGCGCGCCCGGGACGCCGTGCGCTTCGGGAGCTCCTGGTCAGAGAACAGAAGGAGCTCTTCGTCCGATAAGTGTGGGTGCTTACCCTGCATGGATCACTCACCCCCAGTTGCGCGCATCATGCGCGCCAGAGACCGGGACAGCGATAACGAAACTCCGCCGAGCGAGATGCCGAGCACCTCGGCGATCTGGCGGTACTTCAATCCTTCAGCGCGCAGATAGAGGCAGCGTTGGTCTAGTTCGGGAAGCGCCTGGATGATCGCACGCAGGCGCTGCTGCGTCTGGCTGAATGAGAATTCTTCCTCGGCGTTCGGATTCGGGCAAGGTTGCTGGGCCAGAACGCCGTCGTCGACGAGTTTGCGCTCCTTGGCCTGTATTGCGCCCCGGCGTTTTAACGCCAGGTTATGCGCCACGCGAAACAGCCAGCCATTCAGATTGGAGCGTGGGCGCCCGTGCTCGAGATGCCGGAATAAGGCCAGAAACGTCTCCTGCACGATATCTTCGGCATCGTGAAAAGGAAGGCCGCATTTGAGTATGTAGCCCAAAACCCGCCCCTGGAATTGATCGAAAAGGTGAATGACCACCGACTCCAGGTCGGAGTGGGCGTGGGAGTGCATCGCTCCAGTGGTCGAAGTAACAAGAAGCAGCATCTTCGCGTCGTCGGAAGGCAGCGTCGGCGGCTTTTGGGTGTCTTCCATTCTCGTATCGCAGGGTCGCTGGGTTGCTACTGACTCTCTCCTGATATTACAGCCCACAGCGGATTCGAAAAAAGCCTGAACAAAAACCTGCGCAAAAGAATATCTGTATATGCGACAACTTTTGGCTGTCACAGCTTGCTTGCTGCTCTGCGTGTGCCCCGCGATAGGACAAGGAAAAACAGGCGAGATTCACCTCCAGGTGAAGGATTCCTCGGGCGCGGTCTTACGTGCAAAAGGTTGGGTAACGGGGCCTGGCACCAATCGTACTTTCCAGACAGACGCTCAAGGCGCCTATTCCATGACCGGCCTGGCGTTTGGGCGCTACCGGATAGAAATCTCGAGGACCGGATTCGCCTCTCGTGTCGTTATCGTCAACGTAAATTCAACGACTCCTGTATCGCAAGAAGTATCCCTTGGAGTCCAATCGGCGGCGACCACGGTAACCGTTTATTCGACGACTCCGATTGGGCAGAACACCCAGTCTCTCGATGAGATTCCAGTCCCCGTTCAGGGATTGACCGCAAAAGATTTCGAAGACACCAATGCCCTCGACCTCGCCGACCTGATGAACAAGCGCCTCACCAGCGTGTATATCAACGAGAACGCAGAAAACCCATATCAACCGGACATCAACTACCGAGGGTATACCGCTTCTCCCTTGCTGGGGACGCCGGAAGGCTTATCAGTCTACCTCGACGGCGTGCGCCAGAACCAGCCGTTTGGAGACATTGTCGCGTGGGATCTGATTCCCAAAGTCGCTATCCAGGACATGGCGTTGATTCCCGGTTCCGATCCGGTCTACGGCCTCAACACATTGGGCGGCGCAGTCTCGGTAGAAACCAAGAGCGGCTTGACCTCTTCTGGCGGGTCTCTGCAACTCACCGGCGGAAAGTTTGGCCGCCGCGCCGGGGAAGGAGAGTTAGGCGGCCTGTTGCCCAAAGGCTTCAACTATTACATAGCGGGCAATCTCTATCGCGAAGACGGATGGCGGCTCTATTCCCCCACCGAGGTCCGCCAGGCCTTCGCCAAGCTGGGCTGGACGACTGACAAGACCAACATATTTCTCAGCGGCGCCTACGCTGACAACTGGATGACCGGCAACGGCACCTCGGATTACCGGTTCCTGCTGATGAACTATAGAAGCGTCAACTCGATTCCCGATGTGACGTGGGACCATTCTCCCTCGTTGACGCTGAATATCAACCACGCGCTGACCGACAACCTGACATTGTCGGGAAATGCGTACTATCGCTACGTCCGCACAGACAGCTCGAATGGCGATTTCAACGACGATTCGTTTGGCGAAGATCTCTACGATCTAACCGACGACGATATCGCTGCACTCACCGCCGCGGGATACTCCGGCTTTCCAACCACCGGCGACTCCACTACTGAGCCATTTCCTTTCTGGAGCTGCCTGGCAAACGTACTTCAAAACGACACCGGCGGTGATCCGTCTGACTTTTGCAATGGTGTGATTACGCGAACTACCGACAAAGAGAATGCCTATGGTCTCTCCGGCCTGGTCACATGGAAGACTGACCACAACCGGCTCGCTGTAGGCGCCAGCTGGGACCGCGGCACATCAACCTACCATCAGCTTACTCAAATGGGTTACCTGAACCCCGACAATGTTTCCTTTACGCTCGTGCCCATCTACCTGAATGGCACGACTTTTGATGACGACGGGGACCCTGTAGATACCCAGGTGCTGCTGCACGGAACGGTGAACACGCCAGGCATTTATGCCACCGATACGTTCACCTATGGCCCCTGGGCGGTCACGCTCTCAGGGCGATACAACCACACCTCGCTGGATAACCTGGATTACCTTCCCCCCTCCGCAGCGCGTGGCAATCTCACCAGCAACAATGTCTTCCAGCGCTTCAACCCCGCGGCCGGTTTCACATACAAGCCTTCCAGCTACTTCAACACCTACTTCAACTACAGCGAGGCAAGCCGCGCTCCAACTTCGATTGAGCTGGGCTGTTCCGATCCCACTGAGCCGTGTAACTTGCCGAACGCTTTGGTCAGCGATCCTCCCCTCAAGCAAGTCGTCTCGCGCACCTTTGAAGTGGGCATTCGCAGCAACGACACCCTTTCTCTCCATTGGAGCGCAGATTACTTCTTCGGTCAGAACTATCAGGATTTGCTTTTCGTCGCCTCGGAGCAGACCGGATTCGGCTATTTCCTGAACTTCGGAAAGACCCGCCGCGATGGTCTAGAACTGGAGATTTCCAGAGACTGGCGGCAGTGGAGCGTGGGCAGCAACTACACCTTCCTGAATGCGACCTATCAAAGCCCTCAAACCATCGACGGCGGCAGCAATAGCACGAACGACAGCGCGCTGGCCGGTCAGCCCGGCATCGATGACAACATTCACATCATTCCCGGGGATTTCATCCCGCAGGTTCCACGAAATCTCCTTAAGTTCTACGGCCAGTATCACCCTTCACCGAAGCTGATGGTGGAGCTGAACATTATCGCTGCTGGATCGGCCTATGCGCGGGGGAATGAAAACAATCTCGACCAGCCCGATGGTGTCTATTACCTGGGCCCGGGAAAGTCCGCCGGGTATGGTATCGGCAACCTTGGCGCGCGGTACCAGGCGACCAAGCACATTCAACTCTTTGTGCAGATGAACAATCTTCTCGACAAGCACTACTCCACCGCTGCGCAGCTCGGAACAACACCCTTCGATAACAACAATGTCTTTGTCGCGCAGCCGTTCGGCACTCCGTACGGCGACGACAACGTGCCGATCCGCTCCTCTTCCTTCCAGGCGCCGGGTACTCCGTTCAATATCTATGGTGGTTTGAAGGTGACCCTCTGGCAGAAAAAGTAGGAGAGCCACTTGCATCGATTCTGCGGCTGCATTCAACGTCGGGCGTCGGTTCTCCGTAACGAGATCGCCCATCACCTCGACATGCCTCTCGCCTCATTGCGGCATCGTTGGAGCAAAAGTCGGCGTTCCCATGGTTATTGCAGTTCCTGCCTCTCCGCTAGAAAGGGGAGAGATGCTCTAAAATGAAGGCATTCATTCTTGCCGAACCCGGGTTCGATCGCGAGGGAATATTTGCGTTTCAATATCGCCGCCATTTTGCTTTGCGTTCCGCTCTACTTTGTCAGTGCTGCGGCTGTGGCTCAACCGCCAGCCCCAAGGCCGGCCCCGGCGGATCCAAATGTCATCTCGATCGAGAATGTCTGTTCGGATGCGCTCCCCCGCGCTGCGCAGGGCAAGCAGTTCCAATGGAGTCCAGATGGACGGATGATCGCCTTCTTCAAGTCCGTGGCCGAGGGCTACGGTGTGAGGATGGAGCTGGACGCAGTCAACGCGGATGGCAGCGAACGCGAGGTCCTGCTCCCGAGCAAGTCGATTGATAAATTATTTCCGCCGAAACCGACGGGGCATCAGGGCCGCCTGGTCCCTCCCCCTAAAGAAGCTGTCGGCTTCCAATGGAGTCCCGATGCGAAGGGATTGCTTCTTTACGACAGCCTGAGCATATTTTGGCTGGACGAGGAGACACTTCAGACCAGGAGCCTGGTTACCGGCAACGAGTTAATCTCCGATGTGCAGCTTTCCCCGGACGGGAAATCCGTGGCTTTCGTGCGCGCCCACAATCTGTCGGCAGTGAAGGTCGCCGGCGGATCGGAATGGCCGATAACGACCGGCGGCACCGACATGGCGCGTAAAGGAGAACTGGATTGGCTCTATGCAACAGAGCTGGGCGTCAAACACGGCTATGCGTGGTCCCCCGACTCTTCCCGGATCGCTTATCTCGAATTCAATCTGACCGGAGTAGCCAGCTATACGCCTCCATTTCAGCTGGCGGAAGATCCGCTGGCGCCGACGATCGACTACCCGACCCCCGGAAAGAAAATCCCGGAAGTGCGCGCCTTCGTCGTCACCATAAACGGTAAGTCTTCCCCGGTCGCCATGGATACAGGCAAGGAAACAGATGTTTATCTTCCGCGTCTGCAGTGGCTCCCCGACGGCAAGCGACTCGCCCTGCAGCGACTCAACCGTCAGCAGACACGTTTGGACCTGCTTCTGGTGAATGCGTCGACAGGTTCGTCGCAGGTTCTTCTCTCCGAAACCGACGCCTATTGGATCAACCTGAGCAATATTCTTTACTTCCTGAAGGATGCTCCGCAATTCCTGTGGTCGAGCGAACGTTCAGGGTATCGTCAACTCTATCTATATGGTCTTGACGGGAAGCTGATTCGGCAACTGACCGATGGTCAATGGGAAGTGACCTCTCTCGATGCGGTGGATGAGAAGGGAAGAAAAATCTACTTTACGTCTACCGAGACGGGCCCGCTCGAGCGACATCTCTACGTGACGGGATTCGACACAAGCGAGATGAAGCGGCTGACGGCCTTCAGCGGAACCCATGAAGCGACATTTTCTCCGGATGCCTCCAAGTTCGTCGACAACTTCTCGACTGCGATTAAGCCCTGGAGCCGCACCGTTTATAGCGTCGATGGCCAGGGGAACGAAGGTTCGGCCGCAAAGCTCTTCGCGTTGGATGAACAATCATCGGGAACCCGGCCCCCGTTTCGTACCGTCAATTTCTTGGCGGTTCCCACTCACGACGGTGTGAAACTCAACGCGATGCTGATACAGCCACCCGGTTTCCTGCCAGGAAAGAAATATCCCGCAGTAATCTACGTCAGGGGAGGGCCGGGCCAGCAGGCAGTCCGCGACGCCTGGGACGGCGATGTAACCATGTGGCAACAGTTGCTGGCGCAACGAGGCTATGTGGTCTTTGCCGTGGACAATCGCGGCACCGCCGGACGCGGCCACCTGTTTGAGGAATATCTTCACTATAGGTTCGCTGCAATCGAAATGGTCGATCAGCACGAAGGCCTTGATTTCCTTCGCTCCCTTCCGTACGTCGATGCGAAGCGCATTGGGATTTGGGGAGACAGCGGTTTCGGCGGAATGCTGACGGTGAACGCAATGCTGCATCCCCGATTGGGCCTCAAAACGGGATTTGCCGTTGCGCCCATCGTCGACTGGTTCCACTACGACACGTTCTTTACGGAACGATATCTCGGCAGCCCGGTCAGCAATCAAGACGGTTATCTGTCTTCCTCGCCGCTGGACGACGCCGGCCGGCTCAAATCTTCCTTGCTGGTTGCGCAAGGAACGGCAGATTTGCAGGTGCACCCTGAGCAGGCCATGGAACTGCAGCACGAACTTGTAGAAGGCCGAAAGTCTGCCGAGATCTCGCTCTACCCGGGGCAGCCGCACACTATCGATGGGCCCGATGCTTGTGTAGTCTCATACCAGCGGGCGACAGATTTTTTTGCCAAAAACCTCTGACCCCCGGCACGTCACGGATTGCAAGCAGGCATCCAAGAGTTGACAGCGGCGAAGTTTCCCCGCGAGACGAACGCGATTCGTAGATGGATATGAAAAGACGCACCGTTTTCGTATGGATAGCGGCCTGTTGCGCCGCTCTGGCGTCTGTCTATGTATGGCATAAAATTCACTCGATGGCGGAAGGCACGATGCTCGAAGTAGACAAGACGGTCGGCGCGGTGGTGACCGTCAAAACTCCGCTCGGGCTCCCCCCGCTTCCTGTTCCGAAGAGCAATCCGGTCACCGCAGAGAAAGTCGCCTTGGGCCGCTTTCTCTTTTATGACAAGCGCCTGTCCTCAGACAACTCAGTCTCCTGTGCGTCATGCCACAACCCGCTTCTTGGATTTACCGATGGGGCGATGCATTCCACCGGGGTCGCGGGAAAGACCGGGAAGAGAAACGCAATCTCGATTTTGAATGCGGCTTACGATTCGGTCCAGTTTTGGGATGGCCGGGCGCCCACGCTCGAGGCCCAGGTCGGCACTCCGATGGAAGACCCCGACGAAATGAATCAGCCGCACGCGATCACCATCGCGAAACTCGAGAAAGACCCCGCCGTCCAAAAACAGTTCGACGCGGCATTTGGTCCCGGCCCGATCACCATCGGCAAGATCCAGAAAGCAATCGCAAGTTTTGAGCGAATGTTGATCAGTGGCAACTCCGCCTTCGACCGCTACGAGTACGGCGGCGACAAAACAGCCTTGTCTCCCGCAGCCATTCGCGGCCTTGCGATCTTTCGAGATAAGGACAAAGGCAACTGCGCCACCTGCCACACGATCAATAGCCACTACGCGCTCTTCACCGATGGCAAATTTCACAACACCGGCGAGGGAGTCGATGATGAGGGCAACCTGACCGACCTCGGCCGGTATGCTGAAACAAAGGTTGCCGCCGATCGAGGAGCGTTCAAGACCCCGAGCCTGCGCGATGTCGCCGAGAGTGCCCCATACATGCACGACGGCAAGTTGAAAACGCTCAACGATGTGGTCCAGTTTTACGAAGGCGGAGGCAATTCCAATCCCTATCTCGATAAAGAGATGAAGCCAATCCATCTATCTGCCCGCGACCGCGCCGACCTGGTTGAATTTCTCAAATCCCTTTCAGGCGAGTCGCCCGCCAACGCCGGCCCGCCGCAGGCCGCCAAATGAGGCGAATTACAAACGTGAACCGACCCGTCACCGTAATCTCTCTCTTCGCGCTCCTTCTTTTTGCAGGCTGCCGCAGCAAGACGAAGGTGGAACCGCAGACCGCCGTGACTCCGGCGCCAGTCTATTTCAAAGTGGACCCCGCGACCGCCGGCGTCGTCGAGGGAAAGATACGCTTCACCGGGAAGAAGCCTGCACGCAAACCGATCGACATGAGCGAAGAGCCGGCATGCGTCGAGGCGCACCACGGCAAAGCGTACGACGAGTCACTCGTCGTCAAGCCGAACGGCACGCTCGCCAACGTTTTTGTGTATATCAAAAGCGGCCTCGAGGGTAAGACATTTGAAATCCCGGCAACACCGGTCGTCATCGATCAGCAGGGATGCTGGTTTCATCCCCGGGTGCTTGGCATTCAAGTCGGTCAGGTGTTGAGCGTGATCAATTCCGACCCGGTCACCCACAATATTCATCCCATGGCCGAGATCAATCGCGAGTGGAACCACAGCCAGGGTGCGGGAGACCCGCCGTTGGCGAGAAAGTTCCTCAAGCCGGAAATCATGATTAAAGTGAAGTGCAACATCCATCGCTGGATGCACGCCTTCATCGGCGTTGTAGACAATCCCTACTACGCGGTAACCGGCGCCGACGGGTCCTTCGAGATTCGCAACCTGCCGCCCGGCGACTACGTCATCGAAGCGTGGCAAGAAAAGCTGGGAACTCAAGAGCAGAAGATCACCGTTCTCCCGCAAGGGAAAACCACAGCAAGCTTCACCTTTAAAGGAGAATGATCCGTGACCAAGCCCGCGAGCCGCTCTGCTCTCACCACCCTATCGATTTGCCTTATAACCGCGGTCTTCACGGGATGCTCCAAACCAGCGCCACAGCCGTCGAGCGAGGCGGCCGACCAGGCGGCATTGGCCAATTCAACCGCGCTTCGGCTGTATGTCAGCAACGAGGTCTCAGGGGACCTATCGGTCGTCGACACGGCGTCGTACAAGGTCATCACCACGGTGCCGCTCGGCAAGCGTCCGCGCGGCATTCATCCGAGCCCCGATGGCCAGACCGTCTATATCGCGGTGAGCGGCTCTCCGATCGCCGGGCCGGGCGTCGATGAAAGCACCCTGCCGCCTCCCGACCGCAGCGCCGATGGCATCGCCGTCTTCGACGTGAAACAGAATAAGGTCGTTCGCACCATTCATGCGGGCGCCGATCCGGAGAACTTCGACGTCAGCAAAGATGGAACGCAAATCTATGTCTCCAACGAAGACACCGCCGAAGTAAGCATCGTCGATGTCGCATCCGGAACAGTCGCCAAATCGTTCAAGATGGGCGAGCAGCCGGAGGGAGTCAAAGTCGCGCCCGACGGCAAGCTGGTCTACGTAACCTCGGAAGAGAACGGCGAGATCTCGGTCCTCGACCCCAGGGCCGGCAAGATTATCAAGACCTTCAAGGTCGGGCATCGTCCCCGCTCCGTCGCCTTTATGCCCGACGGCTCCCGCGCTTACGTGAATGCCGAAAACGACGGCGACGTAGTGATCGTGGACTGCAAGAAACAGAAGATGATCGGCACGATCCCGCTCGGCAAGCCCGGAGTCATCAAGCCCATGGCGGTCCTGCTCTCGCCCGACGCCACTCGCCTCTACGTCAGCACAGGTCGCGGGAAACAGGTCTTCACCATCGACACCGCAACGAACAAACCGATCTCCTCTCTCGAGGTCGGAGCGCGCCCCTGGGGGATTGCGCTGTCCCCCGACGCCAAGACCCTGTACACCGCGAACGGCCCCTCGAACGATGTGTCGGTAGTTGACCTGGCAACGAACACCGTCACGCACCGCATAAAGGTCGGTACCGGCCCATGGGGTGTAATTGCCCTGGAGCCAAAGTAGCGCGGAACTGCAAATCGCTAACCGCCGCTTGAGGTCTAAAGCGGCAACCCTTCCACAAAAGGCTCAGTTCCATTGTTTCTCAATGTTTTCGGCCTGAGCTAGCTTGGCGGCTGATTGGTTGACCTTGCCAGTCTTAGACAGAAACTCCGCCTCATCTCTGAGGAGCAGTGCCAGGAGTGGGGAATTTGGTCCCACCAATCCGTTGTAAAGCCCTTCGGCCTTTTGAAGTTGCGACAAAGTGACGTCGTATGTTGACGGTGTTGTCGCGTTCACCATTGCCATCGTGTAAGTCATACGCGCATATCGGAATCCGCGCTCGTCCAGCTGGGGCCATGGATCGGACTCGTTATTGACCATAACCTCCTTTGCTGCACCGGAGTCTCCTTTTTTCGCAAGCACATAAGCGAGTGATTCCCTGGCTTCGAAGCATAAAGAAGGAAAGGCGGCAAAAGTTGTTTTGCAATATTGCAAGTAGTCTCGCGCGTTCTTCTCCGCGTCTACAAGGTCGGCCCGTGCGAGTGCCAATCGTTCCCGCTCCGTTGCAAGAGAGGCTGAGTGGTCGGGTTGTTGATTGGCAAGTACGGTCGCAGCCTGACCAATCAGGGCCGTAGCTTCTTCAAAATGCTTCCGGTATGTCGCTAAGCGCGCACCTTGCCGCAATATATAACTGCGGCGCGAGTGGTTCGGTCCCCATCTGGACTGTATCGTCTTATCGGCGAGGGTGATGTTGGCTTCGGCTTTTCCAAATTCACCGCGATCGATTTCGATGTCAGCTAGCGTTTCCAGATCGTAAGCAGTTTCCCATTGCAGAGACGCAGGCGTCTTGGATAGAAGATTCAAGCTCTGGCCGTAGGACTCGATTGCGTCGCTATAGCGGCTCGCGGTCTGGAAACTTTTACCTTGTGCGTGGTAAGCGCTCGCCATGTAGTAGGGGTAATCGGAATCATCTCCATGGGAAGCAATGATCTTCATCCCTCTGCCAACGTAATCTTCAGCCTTTGCCGCATCGTCAATGGTGGAATAAACCAGTGAGATATTGCACAGAGTCATGGCCTCGTCGCGCCAACTCGGCTGTTTGCTGGTAGCGAATATCGGCAAAGCTCGCTTATAGTTCTCCAGGGCCACCTTATAGTCGCCCTCGTCCTGGTGAATCACGCCAATGTTGACAAGAATATTTGCATAGTCATAGTCATCTGTTCCGTAAGCCGCCGCGAACACCGGCAGCGCCCTGGTGTAGGCTGCCTCAGCTTCTTTGTATTGAAGCGCCCTGTCATACATCCAGGCCTCGTCGAACAGCACAATCGCATATTGATGGCTGGTCGATCCATGCAGACGGAGCTGAAGTTCCTCAAGGTGGCTGTAAACCGCGCGGGCCTCGTCATATTTATGCTGACCTACCAACGCAGACGCGAGAAGATCGAGGTCGGCGACATAATCCGGAACCTGGTCTTTATCCTTCTCAAGCGCATCAACCACTGGCCTGATCAGAGCTTCAGCCTCCACGAATCTCGCCACAGCAAGGTAGTCACGGACTAAATTTGCCTTGAGGTTATAGGTTGACGGGTCTGCCTCGGGCCAGATCCCTTTTCCTCGATCCAGCGCGACCTGGTTCCACCGCAGGGCCTCGTCGTAATCTTGCGCCCTCGTGAAACTGACGCCTGCATTGTTTGCCCTGAGAGCCAGTGTCCGGGCATCGGGGGTGGGTATCTTCAATTCCGCATTAAATGCCTCGAGATACTCTTTAGCCGCCTTCGAATAATCTTCCCGCTCCGCAAAAGTGTCGGCCAGCCTGGTATGGAGTACCTCAGCTTGATCGCCTGAAATCCCCGGGACATCCAATACGCGGAGAGTGGCCTTTTCAAGCTCAGCTCCCTTCAATTGACTCAGAATAGGGTCGAGCTCCGCCTGGAGCTCCGTCGTCGATCCGAACTTCTTCGCGCCCGCGATCCATATATCCATCGCCTGATCCAGCTTGTCAAGGTTGCGGTAGGCCCTGATCAGGTCGACATATTCGCCCGGCTGCGGACCCTGCGAAACGGGAAGCTCGCTTGCGTGCAGTTCCCGCAGTTCCAAGTCCTGCCGGAACCGGTCGGCCGCCTTATCGTAGGCTCCGGCTTGGTCCCATGCCGTTCCCGCCTGGTGCAACAGTTCAACCCGGCGAGAAACGTCTCCGGGCGCGATTCCCGCTAGCGCGAGGTCGAATTGTGTGCCCGCGCCCGCGAAATCGCGGCGGGCGAACAAGGCAACCCCCCGAAGCTCCAACATCTCCGGCTGATTCCGCTCTTTCGGCGAAAGATTGTTGAGGAGATCCAGCGCAACGCCGGGTTGGCTTGCACAATTTCTTGCGGCATCCAGATTATGGCAAAGGAAACCATTCACCAGACGGCCCACAATCGCCGCATTGAAGTCCGAGACATTAACGGCATTTTTCGCCAACTCCTGGTCGTGCATCTCAGACAGGGCGTTGACAATGGCATTTCCGGCATCCAGGTAAATGCCGAACAGGTCCTTATCACTCTGGTAGGTGAAATTGAGTTGTTTCAAGGGGTAGGGCTCGCCGTTGCCCCTCCGAATATTGATCACGAACTGGGCGTCGCCGAGGTTGCTCCCCTTAGGGCTGATCAAGTGGAGATCGGATTCAACTGAGTAATCGGCCTCGCTTATCGACTCCTTGGGCACGAATCGATACTCTCCATCCGAGTCGGTCAGCGCATAAGTGATAGCTCTCTTTAGGGCGGTGTCGTTTCCCTTGGGGCCTGTAATTGTGGGCGTCTTCACAAACACCTTGAGCTTCTCGATGACGTCGGCGGTGATCTTATTGGCGATTGTGTCGGCCGCCGCACTGATCTCTCCCAAAGCATCCTTGCGTGTAAACACGAGCGATTCGTGGCTGATTGTGGTGGGTTGACAGTCCACAATCTTGAAGACGTCATAGGCCATGGTGATGTCGATCGTATTGCCCTGGGAGTCGTATCGAGGTTGCACCGCCCACGCCACACGGAAGTGCGGCGGCAGGCTCGTCACATCGCGAGATTCCGCCGCCACGTTCTCCGTCGAGGGACCTCCGGGGCTTCCAGCAGAACATGGCGGTTCTTCATCAGGCGATGCAGTGACTCGGCCCGTCTGCAACAGGCGAAGCTGGAGAAAAGTACGGACAAATGAATCGATGTCCGCAGTGGTGTCAGGCTTCGCCGCGTCGCTGGAAGCAGGGTGCAGGGTCTGCAGATACACCACTGCGGTCGACTTTGTCGACCCCTGCGCGGGGGGTGCCGCAACTGCGCACAAAAGCGCAAATATCAGTGTTTCAGCGCGAAACATGAATTGACTCCATTGTGCTGTTTGCAATCGTGGACAAGGATGTCATTTACGATCACGTCCATGCGGCTCTGTACGCAGCTTTCGGCCGGCGTGTTGTCGCATTTGATCGGGTCAGACTCGGCTTCTTCCCCTTTGACGTCCCAACTGAACTTCAACTTCAATTCGATGTCCTTGCTGCCGTGGGCAACACTGGTAATCTCCACAATTTCCAGTGAATGATCGTGCGCCTGCTCCTGGAGCAGATCATGGACTGGCTGGCCATGCGACTTGCATATGCTGTGGCCAACCTTGGTGGCGATCCGGTCCGCGCTTTCCGTATTTGCGGTGCCCCCCGCCACGGGGGGAAGCGCCGCAAGTTCGTAATAATGCCCGGTGATGAGCGGCGTGGCCTTTGGCAGGCCTGGCAAAGGCGCGTAGATAGCGGGGGCAAACGAAATCGTGCAAACGGCAACGAGCGCCGCTCGGTGAATTGGAAAGCCGGCCTTTAGTTGGCGGTGCATTTTGTCCTGTCGTCAGGGTCAGGCACGTTTGCGCTGTCGACCACCTCGTAGCCAAACTCACTCTGACGAGAGCCGTCCTTTGTGACTTCCTGAATGCAATATTGGCCAAGCGGCACATAGACGGTCGGAGAATCGGCACCTTCCAGGATCTCCATCGATCCGTCTTTGTCCAGTTTCACACTGAGCTCGTTGGAGTCCTCAATTCCATCGAAAAATCCTCCCTCGCGGCGCAATTTGATGATCGAGTTGCTGAAATGGCGGCTCAAGCTGAGGGAATATAGCGGAGTCCACAGATCGCCTCCCTTTTTGCGAAACTTGCCTTTGATCAGATCGAGCTGGCCAATCGTAAACTGATTCGGTCTTGTGACATCGGCCTGCTGCTTAATAGCTTCGCCCTGCTCAGAAGTTTTGTCCGGCGCGAGAACTTCCACATCGTGCGAGCCGAATGACAGGCTCAGGTCCGATCCATACTTGACGTGCACTGGGTCGCCATCGACAAGAAGTTTTGAGCCTGTCGGCTGTATCCGCGGATGGATAAAAAATAGGTGGGCCTGCAAAAACAGCAGCAACACGAGAAGACTGACAAGCGCCGCACGGCACCAGCCGATCTGTATGAACTTCATGATCTGTTCGCGTGCCCAGGACGAATAAACCAACAGCACGCCGCCAAATACATAGCCGACCAGGTTCGACGCGAACTCGAAGGACGTGTTCTTGAATATCCGCTCCGGCACCTGCGTAATGAGGAGGATCGCATCGGCGACAACGACCCCGACCCAGATCGCGTCCTTCCACGATGGCAGGGGACCGCTTACCGCCGCGCGCAATCCCTCAGGCAGTTCTTCCTGAATGAGATCTCGGATCGATTGCGCCAGTCTTTCCGCAGGAGGTTGCTCCAATCTCCCCGCGGGAGTGGCAGTGGTCTCACTCTTAGCTTTCGCTTCCTTATGAGACGCCATGGGAATCGTTCATCTTAAATCAAGCGATTGTACTACATCACTGGCCGTAATACAGGCAGCGAGCTGACCTCGGAAGTGCGAAAAGGAGAGGGAATGCTCGATATTATCCAGCAACCTGCTCCGGCAGGTTAGCCGTCATCATCTCGCAGTAGAGTCCTGGTAAGCAGGTCGCTGGTCCAGAGGGGTTGGATCGCCACAGGCCCCGGTTCGGCACGCCGGTGCAGCCAAACGGAGCTCACAAGGCCCTTAGCAGCTATGACTGAGAATATGGTAGGCACGAGGAGACTCGAACTCCTGACCTCTACCGTGTCAAGGTAGCGCTCTAACCAACTGAGCTACGCGCCTGCGTGGAGGGACTGCGACCCTCTGATCATATCAAAATCTAACCGCTCCTCGCAGGCGCGCGCCCGGCGCACTCCTGCGGCAGTGGCGGCTCCCGAAAGCAGCCGTATTTGGCGTGGCGGGCGCGCTCGCTGTGGCCCGCTCATTCCTTTCCGCCCTTCCTCGTCTGAAATACTTTAGAATCAATGCGGTCATCTCACTTCGTATTCAGAATGGAATTCTCGCTGCCGATCTTCCCGCTGCCATGAACGATTTCCGCGCCGCACCTAATCAACTCACCTTTCTGCGGCTGTGCATGGTGCCGTTTCTGGTGCTCGCTATCCTGGATGGGCACTACCGAACCGCGGCGACCCTCTTCTTCGTCGCCGGAATCACCGACGGCCTCGACGGATTGCTGGCCAGGCTGCTTCACCAGCGCACGGTGTTGGGGCAATATCTCGATCCGGTCGCCGATAAACTGCTTCTGAGCACCGTTTTCCTGGTTTTGAATCACGAGGGGCTGATCAGCCGCCGAGTGACGGTGCTGGTCTTCGGCCGTGACCTGGGGATTCTGGTCGTCTCTGCCATCCTTTATGTGAGCATCGGCATGCGCGACTTTCGGCCCAGCGTTTATGGCAAGGCCAATACTCTTGCCCAGATCATTGCGCTGTCGACGGCGCTGGTGAGCCAGTTTTATGCGCCTCGCTACATTCTGGGCATCCGTGAGGGCTCCCTGGAAGCCACGATGGCCCTGACCATTATCTCCGGGTTCAACTATGCATGGCGGGTAGGACGAAAGCTGAGCTTCCCTGAGGACCCGGCCGGTCAGCAAACTTGACGAGCTGCCCAGTCAGCGGTGCAAACCCCGTCACTCTTCTTCGAGCACGTCCTGCTTGCTTTCAATCTCCATGTCGCGGAACTCGCCGGAGTCAAAAACCTCACGGCAATCCTCGCATTCGACGTATTCGGCATCTTCATCGCGCGAGACGATGCGGACTCTGGGGTGAGAGCAAGGCGCATTCATGGAATGGTGGTCACCGAAATGGAGGAATTCCGGTCAGATTGTACCCACAGCGGGAGAAATCTGGAACAACTTTTTCATGAAGTCGGTGGTCGGACTCGACTTTTCCGCACTCTGCGGTGCTTCCCGGAAGACTCGGCGAATCTGATTTGATATCGGACACATTTGGTCGTATACTTAGCTAGAATATAGTTTGTGTAAGGTGTATCTACACGTCGATGCTGAGGCTAACCAAAAAAGCGGATTACGGGTTGCTGGCGGTGAAGTTCCTGGCCGAGAGCCCGGATTCCGCGTCGTTGAGCGCCAAAGACATCTCTGAGGCCTACCACATTCCGTTGCAACTGCTGGCCAAGATACTCCAGCGGCTGACCAAAGTGGGCCTGCTGAGATCGCACGCCGGGATGAACGGCGGCTACGAGCTCTCGAAGGCTCCGAACGAGATCACTGCTTTTGAAGTAATCCATGCGATTGACGGTCCGCTCTTCATAACTTCATGCATCACGATCAGCGGTTCCTGCGACCTGAACGAGATTTGCACCATCAAAGAACCATTGCGCCGAGTGAACGACAGCATCGCCGACCTGCTGAAGAGTATTCGAATTTCAGACCTGGTCGAGGCAGATACCGCCAAGCGCCAACATCATCAAGCACCGCAACTCGTCACGATTCATTGATTCGTGACGGGGATTAGCAAGCGCAAGCAAGACGCGAGAGAGAACAGGAAATGAGTCACACCGAAAACGGAAGCTTCGCAGTGCCGGCCGGCGTTCAGCTGCCGATTTACATGGACAACCATGCCACCAGCCAGCTTGACCCGCGCGTGCTGGAGGCGATGCTACCTTTCTTCACCACGAAGTTCGGCAACGCAGCCAGCCGCAATCATTCCTTCGGATGGGAAGCCGAGCAGGGCGTCGAGACCGCCCGCGAACAAATCGCTAAGCTCATCGGCGCGACCGCGAAAGAGATCATCTTTACCTCCGGCGCCACCGAGAGCAACAACCTTGCCATCAAGGGCATCGCTGAGATGTACCGCGAGCGCGGCAACCACATCATCACCCAGGTGACCGAGCACAAGGCAGTTCTTGACACCTGCAAGCGTCTTGAAAAATATGGCTACCGGGTCACTTATCTGCCGGTTAAAGCCGACGGCCTCATCGACCTCGACGACCTCAAGCGAGCCATGGACGACAAGACCATCCTCGTCTCGATCATGTTCGCCAATAACGAGATTGGGGTTGTGCAGCCGATCGCCGAGATCGGCAAGCTCTGTCACGAGCGTAACGTAATCTTCCACACCGATGGGGTGCAGGCGGTCGGCAAGATTCCGATCGACGTGAACGCAATGAACATCGACGTTCTCTCGCTCACCGCGCACAAGCTTTATGGGCCTAAGGGCGCGGGTGCGCTCTATGTCCGCCGCCGTAATCCCCGAGTCCAGATTTCCGCCCAGATGGACGGAGGCGGTCACGAGCGTGGTATGCGCTCCGGCACGCTGAACGTCCCCGGCATAGTCGGTCTCGGCGCGGCCTGCGAGATCGCCCGCGAAGAGATGGCAGCGGAGTCGCAGCGGCTCATCCGTCTGCGCGAAAAGCTAAAGACTAAACTCGAAGGCTCGCTGGATTATGTCCACGTCAACGGATCCATGGAGCATCGCCTTCCCGGCAACCTGAATATGAGCTTCGTCTATGTCGAGGGCGAGTCGCTGCTCATGGGCATCAACGAAATCGCGGTTTCGAGCGGTTCGGCCTGCACCTCAGCGACACTTGAGCCATCTTATGTATTGAAGGCCCTCGGCCTCGGCGACGACGTGGCGCACAGTTCCATTCGATTCGGCCTGGGACGTTTCAACACCGAGTCCGAGGTCGACTACGTCGCCGACAAGCTGATCGACGTCGTGCAAAAGCTCCGCGAACTGTCTCCGCTCTACGAGATGGTCAAGGAAGGCATCGACATCTCGAAGATCGAGTGGCAGGCGCACTAAGGTTTAAGATTGAAGACCCAAGCGGTTCAACGGCTCACGAAGATAAGAAGACGAAGATAGGAAGATCAGGAGAAACAACATGGCATACAGCGAAAAGGTCATCGACCACTACAACAATCCCCGCAACGTCGGCCAGATGGACAAGAGCAGCAATGAGGTCGGTACTGGCCTCGTCGGTGCCCCAGAGTGCGGCGACGTGATGCGGCTCCAGATCAAGGTCAACCCCGCAACCCAGGTCATCGAGGAAGCCAAGTTCAAGACCTTCGGCTGCGGCTCGGCAATCGCCTCGTCCTCGCTCGCGACTGAGTGGGTCAAGGGCAAGACCGTCGAGGAAGCGATGCAGATCAAGAACACCGACATCGTCAAGGAACTGGCGCTGCCCCCGGTCAAGATCCACTGCTCGGTTCTGGCTGAGGATGCCATCCGCGCTGCGATCGGCGACTGGAAGAAGAAGAACGGCGTCACCGAAGGCGCAGCCGTCGAGGCTGTTGCCGCGCACTAAGCACGAATCGCTGATTGCCATGAGGATTGCGGCAGCCACAAGGCTGCCGCAATTCGTCCGTAAGCATTCGGCGACTTGAGACGATCAATGATTGCAGCAAACACAATCCGCAACGCCGAGAATGTGGCGCCCACGCAGAAGGGCGTTCAGGTGACCGAGCGCGCCCTCAAGCGCATCCGCGTCGCGATGGCGAAAGAAGGCGTCTCCTCCGTCGAAGGCGGACTCCGCCTCGGCATCACCGGAGGCGGTTGTTCCGGGCTCTCTTACAACATCCGTTTCGACTCCCAGCCCCGGGAACGCGACCGCATCTACCAGTTCGATGACATTCGCATCTTCGTCGATCCGAAGTCCTTCATCTACCTGCACGGCATGATTCTCGATTACGAAGAGACCTTGATGCGGCAGGGCTTCAACTTCATCAATCCCAACTCGACCAAGTCCTGCGGCTGTGGCTCCTCGTTTTCCGCATGACCAATTCAACAGAGACCGTCCCAGTTCACAACGCGGCCGAGGAAAATCCTTCTGCCGCGAATTGCTGGTCCTGTTCCGCTCCATTACGGGTAGGCGAATTATTCTGCGCCGCCTGCCGACGCATCCAGCCTCTCGCCGCCCAGGCGAACTACTTCGAAGTCTTTGCACTACCCAGGAAATTGCGGCTTGATGCCAGCGCGCTCGAGCGCGAGTTTTACCGCCTAAGCCGCCGCCTCCATCCCGACGTCTGCGCTCGAGCAAGCCAGCAGGAGCAGGAGTGGAGCTTGGCAAACAGTTCGCTGCTCAACGACGCATACCGGACGCTCAAAGACCCGATCAAGCGCACCGAATATCTTCTCAAGCTCGAAGGAATCGTCAGCGCCGATGAAGGCGGAGCGAAGAAAGAAGATCGCGTCCCGGCCGACCTTCTTGAAGAAGTCTTCGAATTGAACATGCAGCTCGACGAAATGCGCATGACCCGCCAGATGGGCGAAGACGACCCGCAACTGCAAAAAGATCTGCTCGCCGCAAAAGAGAACTTCGACGCCCAGTTCAAGAGCACCGATGCAGCACTCGAAAAGCTCTGGGACAAATGGGATGCCGGCATCGACGCCAGCGACGAAGCGAAAAAGCAATCGACTAAAGAAGAAATAGCTGCGCTGCTTGACCGGCGCAGATATATTCGCAATCTCGTCAACAGCGTGAACGAGGCGCTCGGGCTCTAACTCCCCGACGAGAATCAAACAGAAGGACTTCAATGGCGGAAGACCGCGTAATCGGAATTGATTTAGGCACAACCAACTCGCTCGTCGCCTTCATGCAGGGCGAGCAGCCGGTGGTCATTCCCGGCGAAGACGGCTCAGCACTCGTGCCGTCAGTAGTCGCGATTCCTCCCGCGGCCGAAGCGGCTACAGGTGCTCCGAGGGTCGTCGTCGGCAACGGCGCGGCAAAGTATCTCGCCGCTTCGCCCGACCGCGTTGTCTACTCTGCAAAGCGCCTCATGGGCCGCGGCCTTGAAGATATCCAGGAAGAGCTCAAGCTTTTCCCCTTCCATCTTGCCGAAAACATCCAGCCCGGCGAGGTCCTGCGCCTCCGCGTGGGTGAAAGCGAATATACGCCGTCGGAGATTTCGGCCTTCGTCCTTCGCCAGCTCAAGCGCAACGCCGAGCGCTACTTCGGCGAGACGGTCACCAAAGCCGTCATCACCGTCCCCGCCTACTTCAACGACGCCCAGCGCCAGGCCACCAAAGATGCTGGGCGTATCGCCGGACTCGAAGTCCTGCGCCTGGTGAACGAACCGACAGCCGCCGCTCTGGCTTATGGCCTCGATCGTCAGCACGACGGAATCGTCGCCGTATATGACCTCGGCGGTGGCACCTTCGACATCTCCATCCTCAAGCTGCACGAGGGCATCTTCGAGGTGATGGCTACCAACGGCGACACCCACCTCGGCGGCGACGACATCGACAATCTGCTCATCGCCATTGCTCTCGATGACATTGAGGGTGATCAGGGAATCGATCTGCGCACCAATGCCGAGGCCGTGCAGGCCATCCGCAAAGCAGTCATCGAGGCCAAGATCGCTTTGTCCGCTGAAGATTCCGCCTTTCTCAACATCGAACTCCCCGGCGGCGCAAAGTATCAGCGCAAGATCGAACGCTCGCAGTTCGAGGCCCTCATCAAGCCAGTCCTCGATCGGACCGCCGCCCCTTGCAATCAGGCGATGAAAGACGCGGGCATCACTCCAGAGCAAATCAACGAGGTCGTCCTCGTCGGTGGCTCGACCCGAATTCCAGCCGTCCGCAGCCTCGCCGACGAACTCTTCGGTCTCGGTGCTCGAGGCAAGAAGCCCCACACCGAGCTCAACCCCGACGAGGTCGTCGCGCTCGGAGCGGCAGTGCAAGCAAACATCCTCTCCAGCGGCTCGCTCGCCACGGAGAACATGCTCCTGCTCGATGTAACGCCACTCTCGCTCGGCATCGAGGCCCTCGGCGGAGTCGTCGCCAAAATCATTCAGCGCAACTCGACCATTCCCGCATCGGCGACCGAGCATTTCACCACCGGAGTCGAAGGCCAGACCAACGTCGCCATCCATGTCGTCCAAGGCGAGCGCGAACTAGCTAAAGACTGTCGCTCGCTCGCCCGTTTCGATCTGAAGGGCATCCCGCCCATGAGCGCGGGACTGCCGCGTATCGAGGTCAAATTCCTTATCGACGCCAACGGAATCCTGCAAGTCTCCGCCCGCGAACAGCGCAGCGGCAAACAGGCCGAGATCGAGGTGAAACCCACCTACGGCCTCACCGACGAGCAGGTAGAGTCAATGATTCTCGAGTCCTTCGACTACGCCGAGGCCGACATCGAACAACGCCAGCTCATCGAGGCAAAGAACGAAGCCAACACCATCCTCGCGGCGGTTGATAAAGCGCCGTCTCATCCGGCATGGGAACAACTCACCGACAACGAACGCGCGAAAATTATCCTGCTCCGCGACGAGCTAGCTGCCCGGAAAGACGGCGACGATCTCAAACTACTGCGCCAGGCAACCGAAGCGCTCGACAAGGCGACAACTCGATTCGCAGAGCTGATGATGGACTCCACTCTCGCCGTAGCCCTCCACGGCCAGACAATGAGTGAAGCGGGGGAATCGGCTGGCAGCGGCTTCGGCGAAGCTCCGACCGCTCCTCATCCGTTCCACAAAGCGGAATTCGAATAGCCCGCCTCTTACAGGTATTCTTGAAAGTGAAGAGATGACAGATTCAACAGAAAGCACGATCGATCTAACTCAGCCGCCCGCCGACGACGCGGTCCGCGTCACCTTCGAGCCCGAGGGCCGCACCGTCGAGTTCAAATTCGGAACGCTCCCTTACGACCATCACGGCAAACCGATGTCCTTCCTCGACGTCGCCGAAAACTACGGCATCTTCCTCGACCACGCCTGCGGAGGCTCCTGCGCCTGCACCACGTGCCACATCTGGGTCGAGGCTGGCGCCGAAGGCATCAGCGAAGCGGAAGACGACGAGCTCGACCGACTCGACATGGCCGCCGATCCGCAACTCAACTCCCGCCTCGGCTGTCAGGCAGTGATCACCAAACCCGGCACATATGTTGTCCAGATTCCAAAGTGGAACCGTAACTACGTCTCAGAAGGCAAGCCGCTGTCGCTCGCCGAAGGCAAATAAGGGCAACTGGCTCCGGAGGAGAAGTGATGGCAAAAGAAATAGGCTGGGAAGATTCGGAAGAGATCGGCATTCAACTCCAGGAAAAGTTTCCGGAAACTGATCCGCTGACCGTTCGCTTTACCGATCTGCTCAAGCAAGTGCTCGAACTCGACGGCTTCACCGGCGACCCCGCCAAGTCAAACGAGTCAAAGCTCGAAGCGATCCAGATGGCCTGGTACGAGGAATACAAAGACGCTCAGTAGTGCCGATCTGCTCGGCCTGACCAGCCGAACACGCCCTTCAACAAGGTGAAATCGGCAGCCTTCTCACTCTCAAAATAGATCGCAACAACATCGAATCGGATCCCTGCCGGATCAGGAAGATGCCGCAAATAGTGGCCTGCAATCTTGCGCAGCGTCCTGCGTTTGCTCTCATCGACCGCCGACTCCGCCGTCGCAACCTCGCGGGTCGTCCGCGTCTTCACTTCAATAAAGCAAAGACAATCGCCATCCCATCCGATCAGATCGATATCGCCCGCGTAGCGATGCGAACGCCAGCCTCGCGCAGTGATCAGATATCCCTGCCGCCGAAGATAAAAAAACGCAGCTTCCTCTCCGCGAATGCCCAGCGCAAGATGCGCGGGTTGTGATGGAGCGCGGCCCAGCCGGTCGGCGGCAAGATCGAGCGTTGCCAGCAGTCGCTCAAAGAGCGCAGTACCAGCCAAATCCAGGGATTTCATTGGGATGCCTGCAGAGAATTGTCTCCTCCAAAAACGGAGATTGGCAACAAGATTCATCGGCATCGATCTGAATGGATTCCCGCCTCGTCCCGAACTGAAATTTGACATCCATCGGAGCCCGATATACTTTTTCTAGAGATGCAGGTCCACGTACATCATCGTCATTCGCACCATCACCATGTGACGAACATGTCGGCGGACTCTTCCGGCCAAATCTAAGGCCAGAACCAAGAGATCAGCAAGAGCCCGCCGGCGCAAAGCCAAGGCGGGCTTTTTCATTTTAAAGATTTCACGACAACGAGAAACGGAAATAGATCAGTGATGACGACAGATAACGGCAAGATCGACTTCGCAAAGATGGATGGCCTCGTGCCGGCCATCGTGCAGGACGCAAAAACCCTGGAGGTGCTGATGGTCGGCTTCCTCAACGAAACAAGTTATGCGAAAACCCTCGAGACCGGCTTCGTTACATTCTGGAGTCGCACGCGGCAGAAGCTCTGGATGAAGGGTGAAACCAGCGGTAACCGCCTGCGGGTGATCGACGCCGCGACCGACTGCGATCAAGACACCATCCTCTTCCGCGTCGAGGTAGAGGGCGATGGACTGGTCTGTCACGAGGGCACAATCAGTTGCTTCACCCGGCCGATCACAATCCCCACCGGACAACGGGCCGAGCAGGTGAGCGTATGAGCGGCAAGCTTCGTCTCGGCATTCCCAAGGGAAGCCTGCAAGACGCGACCATCGCCCTCTTCGGCCGCGCCGGCTGGAACATCTACGCTAACGGCCGCTCCTATTTCCCCACCATCGACGACGACGAGATTGAGTGCATGTTGATCCGCGCGCAAGAGATGGCTCGCTACGTTGAGCACGGCGTGCTCGATGCCGGACTCACCGGAATAGATTGGGTCGTCGAAAGCGGCCTCGATGTCGTCAGCGCCGCCAGCCTCACCTACGCGAAGCAAAGCAACCGCAAGGTGCGTTGGGTGCTCGCCGTCCCTGAGGACTCAAACTATCAGCGCGCCGAAGATCTCGCTGGCCTTACCATCGCCACAGAGCTTGTCGAGGTCACCAAACGCTACTTCGCCGGTAAAGGCGTCTCCGTCAAAGTCGAGTTCAGCTGGGGCGCGACCGAAGTCAAGCCGCCAACCCTCGCCGACGCCATCGTCGAGGTCACCGAGACCGGCAGCTCGCTCAAGGCAAACCGCCTGCGCATCATCGACACCGTGATGGAAAGCGAAACCCACCTCATCGCCAACAAGGCCGTCTATCAGGACGCATGGAAGCGCGAAAAGATCGACACCCTCGCCCTCATGTTGAACGCCGCCATCAACGCGCAAAGCCACGTCGGGCTGATGCTCAACGTGCAAAAGAACAATCTCGCCGCAGTGATTGCGGTGTTGCCGGCAATCAACTCGCCGACGGTTTCCAGTCTCTCTGACGCAGGATGGCATGCAGTTAACACGATCCTTCCCGATCATCTCGTTCGCACCGTTGTCCCGAAACTCAAGTCAGCTGGAGCTACCGGAATCGTTGAATATCCGCTCAATAAGGTCGTTCTCTAATGCGCCTGCTAAGGACAACCGGCCGTGGTTCGAGCGAAACACGAAGAGTGCTCGCAGCGCTGGAAAATCGTCGCGAGTCTAGCGCGGAGAGTGTCGCGCCGGCCGTCCGGAGGATCGTCAAAGCCGTGCGGAAAGGCGGCGACAAGGCATTACGTAGCTATGCGGCAAAGTTCGATGGACTATTGCCACGGGCACCGTTACAAATATTGCCCGAAGAGATAGAGCAAGCCTGGAATCAGACCAGCCACGCCATAAAGAATGCACTACAGGTCGCAGCCGGTAACATCCGCGCGTTCGCAAAGCGACAATTGCCAACGCCATGGAGCTTCTCTCCTACGCCCGGCCTCTCGACTGGTCAGGTGGTTCGCCCTATTTGTGCAGTCGGCTGTTACGTACCCAGCGGACGTCACCCGCTGCCATCCTCACTGCTCATGACGGCAATCCCAGCGCAGGTTGCGGGAGTGCCACGCATCGTCGTCGCGTCGCCAAACCCCGCCACCGAAACCCTGGCAGCCGCACATCTGCTCGGGATCACGGAGTTTTACCGCGTAGGCGGGGCACAGGCAATCGCGGCCCTGGCCTACGGCACCAAAACCATCGCCCGCGTGGATAAAATCGTGGGCCCAGGAAATCTCTTCGTCACTGCCGCCAAGCGACAAGTCGCATTCGACTGTTCGATTGACATGCTCGCCGGACCAACCGAGATCGTCGTAACCAGCGATAAAGGCAATCCGAAGTATATCGCCGCAGAGTTGGTCGCCCAGGCCGAACACGATCCCGAAGCATTAGCCATCCTCGTCACAACCGGGCCCGAGCTCGCTTCACAGGTGATCGCAGAAGTGAAATTCCAGGCGAAGACGAACGCCACCGCCAAGCGGGCCCTGGCAGCAAACGGATACATCTTCCTCGCTTCGTCTGCACAAGAGGCGCGCGAAATCACCAATCGACTCGCACCAGAGCATCTAACAGTCGACGACCCATCGGACACACAATGGGTACAAAACGCCGGCTCGGTATTCATCGGGCCTCTTTCGCCGCAGCCCATGGGCGATTACGTGACAGGCCCCAATCACACGCTGCCGACCGGAGGCTTCGCTCGCGTAAGAGGCGGCCTGAGCGTCCTCGACTTCGTAAAGCTGATCACCGTACAGCAATACGATGAAGTCGCGCTACGCAGGCTCGGCCCCTCCGCAATCGCCCTCGCCGAGGCCGAGGGCCTGATCGGCCACGCCGCAGCGATTCGCGCCAGAGGAATTGCGACTGGAGACGGCGGCGTTAAGGCAGTAAGAGGCAAAGCTCATGTCTAATACAGCGTCAGCGATCTCACCCGAGCCACGATCCGCAGTTCTTCGCATGAAGGAGTATCACCCTCCGCTCGGCAATCGCGACGGGCTGCGGCTCGACTTCAACGAGAACACGCTCGAGTGCTCGCCATCCGTCATCCAGGCCCTGCGCAGCATTCAGCCGGCGGACTTAACTCGCTATCCAGAGCGCGAACCCATCGAGGCGCTCGTTGCCCAGCATCTTGGTCTCAAAGGCGATCAGGTGCTGTTGACCAACGGCGTCGATGAGGCGATCCATGTCCTGTGTCAAACCTACCTTGACCCTGGCGATGAGATTCTGCTGCCTGTGCCAACCTATTCGATGTATGAAGTCTACGCATCCTCGACCGAAGCGGAGATTGTTACCGTGCAAGCCGCACGAAGACTTTCGATTTCCGTTTGACCGCATCACGAACGCGATTACTCCCCGCACAAAACTCATTGCCATCGCCAATCCGAATAGTCCAACCGGAAGCGTCGCCACCCGCGAACAAATATTGAAGATACTGGACAACGCCCCTCACTCAGCCGTTTTGATCGACGAGGCCTACTTCCACTTCTACGGCCAAACAGTGGCGGACCTGATAGGTCAGCATCCAAATCTGTTGATCGCCCGCACCTTCTCCAAGGCCTACGGCCTGGCAGGATTGCGGCTCGGCGCCATTGCCGGTCACAAAGATGCTCTCCGCTGGCTGCGTCGAGTCATCTCGCCCTACAGCGTGAACTCCCTCGCGCTCGCCTGCCTTCCCGCCGCCTTGAATGACAACGCCTATCTCGAGTGGTACGTCGCCGAAGTCCTCGCTGCGCGCGCCGAGCTCATCACTGCGTTAAACGAGGCGAAGATCAAGTCATGGCCAAGCGAGGCCAACTTCGTCCTCACGCATATAGGAACGAAGCACCGCGCATTGACTGCGGCGATGAAACATCGCGGCGTTCTGGTCCGCGATCGCTCCAGCGATCCCGGCTGCGATGGCTGCGTCCGCATCACCGTCGGAACCCGCCAGCAAACGGCCCGAGGCGTTGACGCGCTCCAGGGAGCGCTCAAAGACATTGACTGGAAACCGAGCGGGGAACAACCATGACAGCAAAGAAGGCTAAAACCAAACGCGTCGCAGAAGTGAAACGTACAGCAGAAATCCGTCGCGACACCAACGAAACGAAAATCGCATTGTCCCTCACGATCGAGGGCCAGGGGCGCTACGAAATCAGCACCGGTATCCGCTTCTTCGACCACATGCTCGAACTTTTCACACGCCACGGCGCATTCAACCTGAAGCTCGATTGCAAAGGCGATCTCGATGTCGATCAGCACCACACCGTGGAGGACGTAGGCATCGCTCTCGGCAAGGCCTTCGACCAGGCACTCGGCGATAAAAAAGGAATTCTGCGCGCAGGATATTTCCTCATGCCCATGGATGAAACGCTCGGCATCGCGGCCGTTGATCTAAGCGGAAGAATTGCCGCGGTCATCAAAACGAAGGTCAAGACCCGCATCGTCGGCGATCTCCAGAGCGAACTCGTCACCGACTTCTTTGAAGGCTTCGCGCAGGGCGCACGCGCCAACATCCATCTCAAAATCATGTATGGGCGTTCCAACCACCATAAGATCGAAGCATTGTTTAAGGCCTTCGCCCGCGCGCTCCGCGTCGCCTGTTCGCGCGATAAACAGCTAGGCGATGTGCTCCCCAGCACAAAAGGCCTCTTATGAGTTCAGCGGCCACACACAACATCGCGGTAGTGGATTATCGCGCCGGAAACCTGGCGTCGGTGGTGAAGGCTCTACATGCACTGGACGCTGATCTCACGGTGACCTCCGATCCCGACGTTGTGTTTAATGCCGCCAAGGTTGTGCTCCCCGGTGTCGGCCACTTCGCCGCCACGCAGTTTCTCAACGACCGCGGTCTCTCAGCCGCAATCCGCTCCCGCGTCGCGGAAGGCGCGCCATTCCTGGGAATCTGCGTTGGTCTGCAGTGGCTCTTTGAGGGCAGCACGGAAGCGCCCGAGGTAGCTGGCGCAGGATTCCTGCCCGGTCTCTGCGAGCGGTTCGTGACTACAGAAAAGGTGCCGCATGTCGGCTGGAATTCGCTCACAATTCGCCCAGGCTCCAGCCTCATGAAAGGCGTCGCCGACGATTCTTACGCTTACTTCACGCACTCTTATAGAGCCGCTACGAATAAAGATACCGTGGCTGTTACAGAATACGGTGGACCGTTCTCTGCGGCAGTCGAGCGTGAAAACGTCATGGGAGTGCAGTTCCATCCGGAAAAATCAGGCCCTATCGGATTGACCATTCTCCAGAACTTCGTGGGCCTCTGAGCCCATGCTGACCAAACGAATCATCGCCTGCCTCGACGTCAAAGATGGCCGCGTCGTCAAAGGCATTCAGTTCGTGGATCTCATCGACGCCGGGGACCCGGCAGCGCTCGCGGCGGCCCATGCCGAGGCGGGCGCGGACGAGATCGTGCTTCTCGACATCACCGCAACTCACGAAGGACGCGGCACGCTAATCGATACCGTGAAGCGCACCTCCCGGAATCTCTTTGTTCCATTCACCGTCGGCGGCGGAATCCGCACGCTCGACGACGCGTCGGCCGTCTTCGACGCGGGCGCGGACAAGATCAGCATTAACTCGGCTGCAGTAAGACATCCCGAGCTGATCGAAGAAATCGGCCGTTGTTTCGGCGCACAGGCAGTCATCGTCGCCATCGACGGCCGCCGCAAGCAGCAGAGCGCCTACCCGGTCGCCGACGCCGAGGTTTTCACTGGAGGGGGCCGCAATCCAACCGGATTGCGCGTGATCGACTGGGCGCGGGAGGCGCAAGAACGCGGCGCCGGAGAGATTCTGCTCACTTCGATGGATGCCGACGGCACACGCAATGGCTTCGACTGCGAGCTCACCGCGGCGGTCAGCGAGGCTGTCGCGATCCCTGTCATCGCCTCGGGCGGCGCGGGCAACGCGGCACACTTCGCTCAGGTCCTCGGGCGCGGTCCGGGCGAAGGCAAGGCAGATGCCGCTCTCGCCGCCAGCATCTTTCACTTCGGCATTTCCAGCGCTCGCGAGCTCAAGACCCAACTCGCCCGGCTCGGTGTTCCCGTGAGGCTGCCATGTTGATCCCATCCATCGATCTCATGGGCGGCCGAATCGTGCAGCTGGTTCAAGGCGAGAAACTCGAGCTCGCCTTCGACGACTTCGATTACTGGATCGAACGCTTCCGCAAATACCCGCTCGTGCAGCTGATCGATCTCGACGCAGCCATGCGTCAGGGCAATAATCGCCCGCTCATCGAGCAGATCTCGAGACAATTGCCATGCCAGGTCGGCGGCGGCATCGCGACCATTGAAAAGGCCGAAGAGGTGCTGCGCGCAGGTGCAAAGCGAGTGATCGTCGGCTCATCGCTTTTCCGGGCCGAGGCGCCGGACAACGATCCCGCCAACGCGGTGGACACAAACTTTGCCGCAGCGCTAAGCAGCGCCATTGGCGTGGAGAAGATCGTGGGCGGCGTCGATACCAAGGCAGGCAAGATCGCGGTCAAAGGCTGGAAGGAACAGATTTCACTCACCGCGGATGAAGCGATCGTCCAGCTGGAATCCTTTTGCGGCGCGTTCCTGTACACCCATGTCGACAAGGAGGGCACCATGCAGGGATTCCCGATCGCCGTCGCCGAGCGCCTGCGGTCCCTTACCCGGCGACAGCTCATCGTCGCCGGCGGCATTCGCGATATAACGGAAGTGGAAGCGCTCGACCGAATCGGCGTCGACACGGTTGCCGGAATGGCGGTATACACCGGAGTGCTGCAGGCATGAACCGATCGCAATCAGTATCTTCGCCCAGGCCGCCTGGATGCAAAATAGAGACCGGCGGCGAGAAAACAAATCGCCACGATCGCCGCGACAAGACCTTGACGGCTATCATGCCGGCGAAAGGCGAAGCCGGCATCGATGGTCCAAAGGGCCGCAAGGCAGAGCCAGATAATTGCCGCGCGCATCTCGAAGAGAATAGCACTACGCAAACCGGATAGGCGCGGGCTTTGCGTCCAGCCCGTCGGCCGACGTAGACTTCCGCTTGCTGGGTGGGTTAAAACTCATCGGAAGTAAATCCAGGAATAGAAGCTCGAGGGCAGTCAGATGGCAGGTCATAAGAGTCGGTTGCGCGTAGCCAAGCGCCTCGACGAGGTTGGATTTTCAGAAATTGTGCAGGTCCGCAATCGCGTGATGGAGCTGCGCGCAGCCGGAAAGGTCGTGCACGGATTCCATGGCGGCGAACCATTCTTCGAAACCCCGGGCCCCGTCAAATATGCGATGACCAGGGCGCTGACCGAAAACCACACCAGGTATGCGCCTTCCTCCGGCATTGAGCCGCTGCGCGCGGCGCTGGCACAAAAGCTCACATGCAAGAACCATATCCTCGCCGGTCTTGAAGATGTATTGGTGACCGCCGGCGGCGCTCATGCGCTCTATGCGGCGTTTCAGGCGGTACTTGATCCGGGGGACGACGTGCTGCTCTTTTCGCCGTTCTGGACCCCGATTCGCGAGATGATCAACGGCGCGCAGGCCAGGCCGCTGCTCGTGCCTACCTCCAGCGCCCGCCGCCACGGCCTCACCGTCACTCTCGAAAAAATGGCGACCTCGCATACACGGGCCATTTATTACAACACTCCGCAAAATCCCGCGGGAACGGTCTTCACCAAAAGCGAAGCCGAAGAAGTGGCCGCCTTCGCCCGCAAACACAACCTCATTGTGATCGCCGACGAAGCCTATGAGGACCTCGTCTATGAGGGCGAACACTTTTCGATCGCTTCCTTGCCCGGCATGGCCGAAAGGACGATCTCGACCTTCACCTTTTCCAAAAGTTATGGAATGACCGGCTGGCGCGTTGGATATCTTACCGCGCAGGAGCCCTTCATGACCGGGCTGCGCAAGTTGGTGCTTTACTCGATCAATGGCGTCTCAACACCCACGCAGTGGGCGGCGCTCGAGGCATTGTCCCTGCCTGAAGAGACCTTCGCTGAGCGTCGCCGCGAATACCGCGAGCGCCGGGATCTGCTGGTATCCGGTCTCAATGAGCTGGGTCTTGAGTGCGAAATACCTTGCGGCGCCTTTTACGCGTTCCCTCGAGTTCAATCGATCCACAAGGAGAGTCGCAAAGCTGCGGAGATTCTTCTGGAGAAAGCCCATGTCGCAACTATCCCCGGCTCCGTCTTCGGAGCTCAGGGCGAAGGCCATCTTCGATTTGGCTACGCCACGTCGCTCCCGGCAATTCACAATGGTCTCGAGGCTCTACGCACCTTCCTGAAAAAGTGAAGCGGCGATAGACCGACGATGAAGCAGTTTTAGCAACTGCCGCAGCTTGCCGCGTTGCGGGCGACTCAGCCGTCAGGGCAGATCGCTTCGGCGAAATGCACCGCCCGCCTCGTCGAGTTCTGCGCAATCTGCTCCCGGCAACTAAACCCATCTGTAACGATGACAGTTGCGAGATCAGCCTGCCGCACCGCCGGCAGCAGCACGCGCTCGCCCACGGCCTGAGAGACCTCGAACTTCTCCTTCTCAAAGCCAAAGGGGCCCGCCATACCGCAACATCCCGAGTCGAGATACTCGACCTCGGAGCCGGTCGCGCGCAGTAACGCCAGCTCATCATTCATCTTCATCAGCGATTTGTGATGGCAATGGCCATGCACCAGCAGTTTTCTCTGTGGTGCCTTCGGGGGAACATAGCCGGGTGCGTGACGCACCAGAAATTCGCTCAGCAAAAATACCTGATTACGAAGCCGCTGAGCTCGCGGATCGTCCGGAAAGAGATTGCCTAGCTCATCATGGAAGACGCTGGCGCAGCTCGGTTCCAGAACGACAATAGGCGTCTCGCTATCGATCTGCGTCGCAAGCGTTGTCATCACCCTTTCGAGATATTGGCGGGCCTGCGGCAGGAAGCCGAAATCATACAGCGGGCGTCCGCAGCAGATGTGGCCACGCGGTACCTCAACCCGAAACCCGGCGGAGTCGAGCACGCGCTGCGCTGCCGTGAGGGCCGAAGGATGAAAGTAGTTGTTCCAGGTGTCCGGCCACAGCAGCACGCTTGGCCTTGAACCCGCACCCTCCGTAGAGGCCGTACTCTGAAAACTTCTCGGCGCAAACTTCGGCAAATGCCGCTGCTCGGCAATCCCGGCGACGCGCTTGATCAGATTCCCAATCACCGGCGCCTGCATCGCGAAATTAGCCAGCCCCGGAGTCACGCCGGGAAGTATCGACGCCACGCCCGCCCAGCGGTCCATAAATCCAAACGCGTAATCGCGCAGCGGATGCAGGCGCCCTTCGTAATAGTGCGATAAGAACTCGGCTTTATAGGTCGCGACATCGACGTTGACCGGGCACTCGGTCTTGCACGCTTTGCACGCCAGGCAAAGCTCGAGCGCCTCGTGCACCGCCTCGTTTTTCCAAGCATTTTTGAGCACGTTGCCTTGGAGCACCTCCCACAGCAAGTGGGCGCGTCCGCGGGTCGAGTGGCGTTCTTCGCCGGTGGCCATATAGCTCGGGCACATCGTGCCCGCGTCCGTTTTCCGGCAGGCCCCGACGCCCACGCAGCGCAGCGTCGCGTCAGAGATCGACCCGTGATCGTTGTGAAAGCTGAAATGGGTCTCATACGAACGTTCTCGATAACTCGCGCCCAGCCTCAGATTGTCTTGCGGCTCATAAACGGCAACTGGGTCGACGACTTTGCCCGGATTCATCTTGTTCTCCGGGTCCCAGATCGCCTTGAACTCGCGAAAGGCCTGCATCAGTTCCGGCCCAAACATCTTCGGCAGCAGCGCCGCGCGCGCCTGGCCATCGCCATGCTCGCCCGAGAGCGAGCCGCCATGCTCGATCACAATGTCGGCGGCGCGATCGAGAAACTCGCGGAAGCTGGAAATGCCCGCTTCACTCTCCAGATCGAAGTTGATGCGCAGATGCACGCATCCCTGGCCGAAATGACCATACATCGGGCTGCGGTAGCCGTACTCGTTCATCAGGCCAAAAGTCTGTCGCAGAAACGAACCAAGTTTCTCCGGCGCGACGGCGGAGTCTTCCCATCCCTCCCAACCGTGTGGCTCACCGGGAACATAGACCGTCGCACCCAGCGCGGACTCGCGCACCTTCCAGACGCGCCGCGCTTCCTCGACAGAATAAGCACGCGCAATCGGAACGACGCTCATGCTGCCGACCGAGCTCATCAGCGCATCGACCTGCGCATCAACCTCCTCCGCCGACCACGCGCCGAGCTCCACCAGTAGATGGCCGTTCCCCGCGGGAAGCAGCACAACGTCATCCACTGCCAGCTTCTTCCGCAGCATGAAATCAACCAGCATTCCATCGAACCCTTCGAGGCCAATCGGTTTGAAAGCCAACAATGCCGGCACGTGGTCAGCCGCAATAAACGGGTCAGGAAAGCCAAGCGCCACCAGCCGCCGATGCGGCGGACTATCGGTCAGCTGCAGATTCGCGCCGAGCACGGTGACGCACGTCCCCTCACTGCCAACCAGCGATCGCGCCACGTTGAAGCCATTCTCCGGCAGCAGCTCGTCCAGGTTGTATCCAGAAACGCGCCTCGGAATCCTTGGGAAACGCCGCCGCACCTCGTCGGCATAGCGGTCGCGCAACTTCGCCAGACTGGAATAGATTTGTCCCCGTCTGCCGCCCCCGGCAATGATCGCCCGCAACTCTTCCTCACTCGTCGCGCCCACGGTAAGCTTCGTGCCGTCATAGAGCAGGATTTCGAGCGACTCGACGTTGTCCACCGTTTTGCCGCCCAGCAGCGCATGCACTCCGCAGGAGTTGTTGCCGATCATGCCGCCGATCGTGCACCGGCTGTGTGTCGCCGGGTCTGGCGCAAACGTCAGATGATGCACCTCGGCGGCATCGCGGACGCGGTCGAGTACAATTCCCGGCTCAACCCGCGCTCGCTTCGACGCCGCATCGAGGGCAACGATCCGATTGAGATATTTTGAGAAATCGAGAATTACAGCAACGTTGCAGCACTGACCGGAAAGGCTCGTGCCCCCGCCGCGCGCTAATATCGGCGCACCAACGGCACGGCACGCAGCCATCGTCGCCTCCACGTCATCGGCGTCTCGCGGAATCACCAGGCCAATCGGCACCTGGCGATAATTCGAAGCATCGGTCGCATAGAGAGCGCGAGATCCGTCATCGAAGCGCACTTCGCCTCGCACTGTCTTCTTCAGCAGGCTTTCCAGCCGTTGAGAATCGCTGAAGCTCTCATGCGCATGAGGCCTCTGCTTCAGAATGTTGAAGTTTTGAGCGGTTGTCGTCACGGGAAGATGGTAGCAGCGAAACCTTTCTCAAGCAGTGGGCTCGGCAAAGGCGGCGTCCGAAGTTTCAATTTCTCCCGTGGCATCCGTTCCCGCCGCATGCCCCATCGCACCGAAAACGACCGTCAATAATGCTGAAACCAGCAGGTTCGCGGCCAGCGCCGGAATCGCAGCGTACATCGCATAGGTATGTCCGGCGATGTGAAACGGAAAGATCGAGCTCTTCAGGTCGCGGGAAATGGCCATCCCCGTTCCGGTTGCCATCCCAACCGCCCATCCCCAGAAGAGCGCTCTGCCATGAAACCAGCGCGTGAAGACGCCAAAGACGACAGATGGAAATAGTTGGCCAATCCAAATGCCGCCGAGCAGTTGCAACTCGATCGCATATTGCGCCTTCACAAAGAGCACAAACGCCAGCGCCCCAAGCTTGATGAAGATCGAAACCAGCCTCGCATTTTGCGCCTCTTCCGCATTCGTCATCTTGCGGCGCAGGACCTCGCCCAGCAGGTTGCGCGTAAATAGATTTGCCGAGGCAATCGACATGATCGCCGCCGGCACCAGCGCGCCAATGCCAATCGCCGCCAGGCAAAAGCCCGCAAACCAGTCCGGAAACATCTTCACAAAAAGCAGCGGCACCACGCTCGAGGTGTCAGCCGTATGAATTCCCGCGGCCAGCGCCATAAATCCAAGCAGCGCAACCAGCGCCAGCAGTAAATTGTAGGCAGGCAGCAACGCGGCATTCCGCCGGATCACCCGTCCGCTCGCCGAGCTCAAAACACCCGTGATCGTGTGCGGATAAAGCACCACCGCAAGCGCCGAGCCAAACGCCAGAGTCGAATAGCTCAGATATTGCGAAGGCGGCAAGATCAACGAACCCGGCGGAGTATGCGTCTTGAGCGCTGCACCGGCAGTAGCGAAAATGTGTCCGTAGCCTCCGAGCTTGGCCGGGATGAAGATCACCGCCGCCAGCACCATGGCATACAGCATCACGTCCTTCACGATCGCGATCGCTGCCGGAGCGCGCAGCCCGCTCGTATACGTGTAGGCTGCCAGGATCAGGAACGCGGCGACCAGCGGCCACTCGCCCTTGATGCCCAGCGCCGCGATCACCTCGCGCATCCCGACGAGCTGCAGCGCAATATAAGGCATCGTCGCCAGAATTCCCGTCAGCGCAATCGCAATCGAGAGCGCACGGCTGCCATAACGTCCGCCCACGAAGTCGGCCAACGTCACGTAACCGTTGCGGTGACAGATAGCCCACAGCTTCGGCAGCACCAGCATCATGTAGGGATAGAGAAGAATGCAGTAGGGAATCGCGAAGAATCCATACGCGCCCGCCCCGTAGAGCGTCGCCGGAACCGCGATGATCGTATACGCGGTATAAAAATCCCCGCCGATCAGGAACCAGGTGATCAGCGTGCCAAACTTCCGCCCCGCCAGTCCCCATTCTTCAAGGCTATCCAGATCGGCCGCGCGCCAGCGAGCCGCGAGAAATCCAGCAACGGTGACCAGCGCAAAGCAGGCGACGAAGACAACAATCGCGATAGGGTTGATAGCTGAGGGCATGTCCGAAGTGAATCTATCCTAACCAATCGAACCTGGAGATGCGACAGCTTTGGATCAAACACTTGCCGGCGTCATCGGTTAACGCAACAGGCTCCCATTCGGTCCCGTCCACTCGTCAACCACAATCCCAAGATCGTTCAGCACTTGAATCGTGGCCTCGACGTTGCGTCGCACCGCGGGCCGATCGGCCTTCGTCTCGATCGGAGTCTCTTCGACCGCAATCACTCGTCCATAGGGCCACGCTCCCTGCGGAACGGCAGCCAGCGCCGTCGGCAGGTCCGCGAGGCGGATATCCAGCTCCTGCTTGCGCGCGTCCGCGGGGCGCAGCATCGTACCCGTCCCATAGGCATCCGGGTTGACGTCGGGCAAGATCACCCGCACGTGGATCGTCTCCCGCCCAACGGTCAGAAAAGGATTCGTCCAGTTGCTTTCGGTATGCACAGCCAGATACCTGCTCTTCGCAGGCGGCGGAATCTGATCGATCTCCTGCCGAGCGGTGTCTTTCGCCTGTTGTGCAGCCTGGGCAGCCTGGCGCGCCTCGGCGCCCGCGTCGGATGGCGGCGGATTGATCTTCGAGCAGCCGGCCAGCGCAAAGACGAAAAGCCAGCTCAGCGTGAACTTGTAGACTGAAGCGCGCACAGAGCCAAGGATATCAAGGATGTGAAGGAAAATAGCGACGCTCAGCCCCCATTTGGCGGGTGAGCCTCATCATGAAACACCCTCGATTCAGCGCCCCTTCCAAACCGGCGGACGCTTTTCCAGAAAGGCCCGCGTTCCCTCCGCTTTGTCGTCGGTTGCGCAGCAGACGCCAAACAGGGACGCTTCCAGGTCCAGCGCCTGGCGAAGCGGCAGGTCATAACCGGCATGAACCGCGGCAATTGTTTGCCGGATAGCCAGCGGAGCATTGGCGGCCATCGCCAGCGCAAGCTGTTCGCCGCGCTGAAGCAGGTCAGCTCCCGGAACCACCTCATCCACCAGGCCCAGACGAAACGCCTCCGCAGCAGAGATGATCTCGCCGGTAAGCAACAGCTTCAGCGCCGCGCCTTTGCCAATCAGGCGAGGCAACCGCTGCGAGCCCCCATAACCCGGAAGCAGCCCCAGCTTCACCTCCGGCTGGCCAAGCTTCGCCGTTTCGCTCGCCAGACGCACCGTGCAAGCCATTGCCAGCTCACACCCTCCGCCAAGGGCAAAGCCGTTGATGCAGGCGATCACCGGCGTGCCGCAGCTCTCGATAAGGTCGAAGATGCGTTGCCCCCGCGCCGCCAGTTGCTGCCCCTCAACCGCCGAGATCGCAGCCAGCTCCTGAATGTCCGCCCCGGCCGCAAAAGCCTTTTCGCCCGCGCCCGTCAGCAGAATGGCCCGGACGCTCTCGTTCGCCGCCAAGTCCGTGAACGCGGTCTCAAGTTCGGTAAACGTCGCGTGGTTGAGGGCATTGAGCACCTTGGGGCGATTCAGCGTAAGAATCGCCAGTGGCTCACGGATATCAAAGAGAATGTTTTCGAAACTCATTAGGGCACCAAAGAAAGTTGGGCTTCCTCGAAAAATCAGCTAGCTGGCCTTCGTCCGCGATTTGGCAATCGCGTCTAGGACTCCGTTGAGGAAGTTGATCGACTCCGGCGCCGAAAAACGCCGCGCTACCTCGAGCGATTCGTTGATGATGATCGGCGCCGGAGTAGCCGGGAAGCCCAGCATCTCCGCAACCGCCGCACGCAGCACGTTACGATCGACCGCTGGCATCCGCGTCAGCCGCCAGTTCGCCGAATTTTTCTCGATCAGCGCGTCAATCTCCGCTTCGCGAACGCTCGCCACGCGGTAAATGTCTTCCGCGAATCCACGCGTCTCGGGGTCAAGATCGGCCTCGGACCGCGCCTCCCAAAACGACTTCCGCACCTGCTCCGGAGTCTGCTTGCCGATGTCTCCTTGGAACAGCATCTGCATCGCCAGTTCACGCGACTTCCGCCGCTTGCCCGTCCCGCTCACTTGCCCGCCTCGATCGAACTCTCGCCTGCCTTAAGCTTCCTATGGATAGACACCATCTCAATCGCCGCAACCGCAGCCTCAAATCCCTTATTGCCCGCCTTGATCCCAGCCCGATTCAGCGCCTGCTCCAGGTTTTCGCAAGTAAGCACGCCGAATGCGTGAGGAACGCCTGTCTCCTGCTGCGATTGCCCAATGCCCCGCGAAACCTCGTTGTAGATCGCCTCATAGTGGGCGGTTTCGCCCCGAATCAGGCAGCCCAGCGTGATGACAGCGTCGAACTTCTTCAACTCGGCGAGAGCCCGCGCCGCCGAAGGAACCTCCCACGCGCCCGGAACGCGCACAATCTCAATGTCCGCCTTGGCCGCTCCGCTGCGGTAGAGCGCATCGAGCGCCCCCTCCAGCAGCCTATCGGTGATGACCGCGTTCCAGCGCGCGACGACGATGGCGAAACGCATCCCCGCCGCCGACAAGTCACCTTGAATGGCGATGGGCTTGCCCCTCAGCGGCTCCCTCCACTCCCAAAAGGAAAAGCTGTGACCAGGGACCGGCTCAACGGTAAACAATCGTGATTTCCAATTCGTATCCCCGATCTCCGACGGTGAGGATTGCCCACCCTGGACGGCCATCCAGCCTTTGGCGATCTCATAGATCGAATCCAGCCCGACAACCTCGATCAGAATCTCCGTCGGAGCCTGGTTCTGCCCATCGACGATCTCCAGATTGCCGATCGGGGCCAGGAACGGAGCGCCTCGGCTTCCGTCAATCTGCCATCCATGGCCCGGCTCAAAGCCAAGCGCTCCAAAGAAGCTCGATAACCGTTCGTAAGCCTCGGCTGAAGCGGCACGGCGAACGAGGGTAATGCCCTTAATCATCTCTCTACTACAGTAACAGCGGGGAAATCCGTCGGCAGCATGGCCCCCAAAAGCGAGAAGGCTCCTGTCTACCATGGTAGAATCAAGAGGTAGAGAGGTAGAAAATGAGTCTCAATATCAAGAACGACGAAACCTACCGCCTCACCCAGGAGCTCTCTCAATTGACCGGAGAGAGCTTGACGACGGCTGTAACGGTGGCCGTCCGCGAGCGTTTGGAAAGACTGAAGCGCCAACCAGAAGGCAGCAGGTTTGAGCGGCTCATGGCTATTGCGAGAGATAGTGCACCCCGTTTTAAAGAACCGTGGCGGTCGATCGATCACGGAGACCTGCTCTACGATGAGAATGGCCTCCCCAAGTGATTCTCGATACCTCGGCTATTGTTGCGATCCTACGTGGGGAGCAAGATGGCGCCGAACTGGCTCAAGTCATCGAGAACGCGCCGGTCATCCGCATCTCGGTCGCCACCTATCTTGAAACTGCGATTGTCCTGGACTCAAACCGTGATCCGGTGTTGAGCCGAAGGCTCGATGAGTTGCTCATCGACGCTGCCGTGCAACTCGAACCCGTTACCGAAGTCCAGGCACGAATCGCGCGCTGGGCCTATCGCGATTTCGGCAAGGGAAGCGGACATCCGGCCAAACTCAACTTCGGAGACTGCTTCGCCTATGCGCTCGCCAAGACCTCTGGAGAACCCTTGCTCTTCAAGGGCGATGACTTCGGCCATACCGACGTGCGCGTCGCCAAGTAACAACGGAGTTGCCGAGCAGCTATTGGCTGTTTAGCTCGTGAACTTAGTTGAGCTAGCAAAGAATCTTGCGAATTTCCTGCCATTCCTATTGCATTTCGCTCCGTAGCGTGGCAATCTCTCAAAGGCACAGGAAACCCCGATGCAACGCATATATCCAAACTCGATGCGTAGACTGCCTCAGCCGATACTCGGACGAGGAAGTCGCCGGGCATGGTCACAAGATTCTATTGAGTGATCTCGCTTACTCCTTCGCAATTCGCACCCACAATTAAGCGCCACTAGAAGGTAGTATCGGCAGCCGTTCGTTGCTGCGATTCACTACCGCCTTCACTCCCACCTCTCTAAACGTGGAGAGCCCAGGCCCGTGGCCGCCCTAACCTCCGGTCATTCCGGATAGAAGGCATGGCATGTGATGTTCAAGCTATTTATCAGAGGAGGCATCGCCCACGGCCGCACATCGTTGTGCGCCACCTGCGCGTCGGCGCACATCGTCACCGGCTTCCGCGAATCGGAGATGGTGGTGATCTGCACCGAAGCGAACCCCCATATCCCCATCCGCTTTGAGGTCAAGGAGTGCACCGAGTACTCCGCCCGTAATCAGGCGATGCCCGCGCCGCGTAAGGTCGGGTTCAGTGTGGCAGAGCCTGCGCCCAGCGAAGAGGGAGCATGAACTGGCCCCGATCGGCGAATAGCCATGTCAACCGAGCGTCCCCTTTCACCAGAAATAGGGGACGCCTCACGCACTGGAATGCTTCAACGTTCATCGCAGGCGCGGCGATCGGGCTCCATCACCCGGCTACGCGAGGAATCCGGCTGGTATAGTTTCCCTCATGTTGATCTTTCTCTGTCTGGTGCTGGCGCTCTTTGCGGGAATTCTGCTTTGTCTCGAGATTGGCTGGCGCGTACGCACAAAAAACCTCGCCACCGAAACTGAAAAGTCGGATGCCGGCCTCAACGCCCTCGATGGCGCGGTCTTTGGCCTGATGGGCTTGTTGATCGCATTTACGTTTTCTGGCGCCGCCTCGCGCTTCGAGGCCCGCCGTGCACTTATAGTGCAGGAAACCAACGATATCGGCACCGCCTATCTTCGTATCGATATGTTGCCTGCCGATGCGCAACCGGCGCTGCGTCAGCATTACCGGGACTATCTCGACGCGCGGCTTGATTTCTACGATAAGTTGGGCATAGATCTCGCTCCGGCCAGGTTGGCCTTTGCAAAGAGCACGGATTTACAACAAAAGATCTGGTCCGAATCAGTTGCGGCAAGCACGCGGCAAAGCTCGGCGGCAGTCACCACGCTGGTTCTCGGCTCGGTGAACTCGATGATCGACATCACCACAACCAGGCTGGTAGCGCTCGAAACCCATCCCCCGCTGGCGATCTACCTGGCGCTCGCCGCAGTGGTGCTGGCCAGTTCCATGCTCGCCGGCTACGCCATGGCCAAGTCGGGGCGCCGCAACTGGATCCATATGGTGATCTACGCCGGAACTCTCGCCTTCGCCGTGTATCTGATCTTCGATCTGGACTATCCTCGCTTTGGCCTGGTGCGGGTCGACAGCGCCGATCATATCCTCGTCGATTTGCGGAATAGCATGAAATAAGCGGGCTGGCCCAAACGACGTCCGGTAGAAAGGGCGGTTTTCTAACCCGATGTAAACTCTGGCGGCAAAGCGCCGTCTATATGAGCGAATGGCTTATGCCGCTGCAAACGAGATGGCAGTGAGTAGCGAAATGGCGGTCGCGGCCCCCGCAGTGCTCGGTCTCGACGACATTGAAGGGGTGATGCGCCTGTACCGGGCCCGCATCCTGCGCTACGCCATGTTTGCTGTCAGGGACCGTGATGCAGCCGAAACCATTACACAGGATTGCTTCCTCAAGGCTTATCGGGCCCGGGAGAGCTTCCGCGGCGACTGCAGCCTGAGTACCTGGCTGATGCAGATTGCCGTCAACTTGGTGAGGGACTACGCCCGCAGTAAGCAGTTCCAGTTCTGGAAGCGGGCGCAAACCTCGGCTGTTGATGTCTCGGAAGTAACTGAATTTCTGAAGCATCCGGGGAGTTCGGCCGAGTCTGGAGTTCTCGCCCGGGAGCAGTTGAAGTCTGTATGGGCGGCGGTCGAGAAATTGTCCAGGATGCAGCGAGAAGTATTTTTGTTGCGGTTTGTCGAAGAGATGGAACTGCGCGAGATTGCTGAGTTGATGGGGATGAAAGAGAGTACGGTCAAATCCCATCTCTATCGGGCCTTGAACTCGGTGCGGAGCCGAGTGCTAGCGGAAACGGGTGAACGGCAATGAACAGCGAAGAACGGAACAACGGACATCTGACGGCGAAGGAGATTTCGCAGTGGCTTGTGGAAGGCCCGGATCAATCGGCCGGCCAGCATGTGAAGGCCTGCGGCGCCTGCGCGGCAAAATTAGCTGAAGCTCAGGCGCCGCTGACCGCATTTCGTGGCGCGCTGGTCGAGTGGAGCGAGACCCAGTCGGCTCGTCCTCTGCGTCTCCAGACCTCCATGACCAGAAGCGAAGGTCGCTCGGATTCGCGGTTGTGGCTGCCAGCGGCCATCTTTGCCATGGCGGTGCTTCTCCTGATCGGTTATGCCAAGGTACCCGCTCTTCTGCATGGGAATTCCGGCATGCAGCCGCCGGTTGCAACCGCATCGACCACGACAGACTCAGACGAGGCTCTTCTGAACCAGGTCGACACCGAGGTTTCAGAGGCTGTCCCGGACGCGATGGCCCCCTTGACCGACCTCGTGGCCTGGGATTCCAACGAAGCGTCCTCCACCCAAACGATGACCACAGAAAAGCACGCAGCGCGTAAGACTTCGACCAAGCCGGCGATCGCGAAAGCTCCCGTCGACGTGGCGAACTAAGGGAAAGAAATGGCACGAGATACCCTAAAACTCGGAAAGGTCCGGAAGATACGGTCAGCCACGCTGGCGGGCCTCACGCTGCTCGGTGCGCTGGCCGGAACTGCGTTGACTGCTCTCGCTCAGGATGGCGGCGGCAATCCGCCCCCTCCAATGCAGTCGAATCGCCCACCCATGGAGCGCGCCTTCGACCACGGTGGCATGGGCCGAGAGGGTATGGGGCGCTGGTGGGACAATCCTCAGGTCGCCAAGGATCTTAACCTGGCTCCCGACCAGAAACAGAAGATGGACGACGTCTTTCAGCAGAGCCGGATGAAGTTGATCGATCTTCACGCTTCGTTGCAGAAAGAAGAGGCTGCGCTCGACCCGCTGATCAACGCCGATTCTCCAGACGAGACCAGGATTCTCGCCCAGATCGATCGGGTGGCGCAGGCCCGGGCCGAACTCGAGAAGGCCAACGCGCGCATGCTTCTGTCCGTCCGCCAGGTGCTCACCGCCGATCAGTGGACCAAGCTCAAGGCGACCCGTGCCGAAAGGATGGCGGCCCGCGGTCCGCGCGGCGGTCACGACGGCCCCGGAATGGGCCCGCCGCCAAATTAAACCAGGTTTGCAGTAGCGAGCGAAGCGCCTTTGGCCAGTCCGGCAAAGGCGCTCTTTTTTTGCCCGCCACGGTCTCGGGCCGCGCTACGAATGGGAAAAGCTACAATATAGAATAGGCCCAAGTTGATGTTGGCCACCTAAATCGTCAGGCTTTTTTCTCAAGAAAAAGCCTCCGAGCTGATCCTGGTCCCGCTACCTATCCTGATTCTTATCTAGAGCTGGGAATTCCCTGCAAGGAATGGCATGTACGAAGTAACCGTAGAGGCGGGTTTTTCCTCCGGACACTACCTGCGTAACTACAAAGGTAAGTGCGAGAACCCGCATGGACACAACTACCGCGTCGAGGTAACGCTCCGCGGCGAAACTCTGGACAAAGCGGGCCTCCTGCTCGACTTCAAAGACCTGAAGCAGGTCATGCGCCCGGTCGTCGAGCGCCTCGACCACCAGATGATCAACGACCTCGAGCCCTTCACCGAGATCAACCCCTCGGCAGAAAATCTCGCCCGCTACTTCTTCGACGAGACCAACCGCCAGCTCAACGAGATGACCGCCGGCCGCGTCCGCGTGAAGGACTGCACCATCTACGAGACCGACACCACTTCGGCGAAGTACTACGAGTAGGACCCAAGTTGTATCTGATTGAAATCTACAAATCCGTTCAAGGCGAGTCGAGCTTCGCCGGCCGCCCCTGCATCTTCGTGCGTCTCGCCGGCTGCAACCTCCGTTGCGCCTGGTGTGACTCCGAATACACCTTCAAGGGCGGCTATAAGCTCACCGAAGACGAAGTCGTCGCCGAAATCGAGAAGCTCGCCCCGGTGCGTCTCGTCGAATTCACCGGCGGCGAACCAATGCTGCAAGAGAAAGAACTCGTTCCACTAATGAAGCGGCTCTTGGCTTCCGGATACGAACTCATGATCGAGACCAGCGGCGAGCGTCCGCTGGCCAACGTGCCCGTCGAAGTCCACAAGATCGTCGACGTAAAATGCCCCGGCTCTGGCGAAGGCGGCTCTTTCAGGCTAGATAACCTCCAGGCGCTGGCCAAACGCGACGAGGTGAAATTCGTCATCAGCGACCGCGCCGACTACGAATTTGCCCGAGAATTCGTGCGCGAGCACGGCCTTGAGCAGAAGGTCGGTTCCATACTCTTCTCGCCCGCCTTCACCAAAACACCATCCCCAATTCGAACAGCGGAAAACTGCCTCCTCGATCCCCGAGTTCTCGTCGAATGGATGCTCGCCGACGGCCTCGAAGCCCGGCTCAGCCTGCAAATCCACAAATTCGTATGGGAACCCGCCATGAAGGGCGTGTAAGCCGCGCTACAGCTCAGGGGAATTGCCCCCAAAGCCAAAGGCCCCGTAAGTCACAAACGTCATCCCGACGAACCGAAGCCCAAAATAAGCACAAACGTCATCCTGACGACCAACGGGAGGAAGGATCCCTGCGATCCCGGTGCCGCACGAATCTGATACCCACTTTGCCACGATGAAACGCGGCTGGGTCTACATCTTGAGCAGCAAAGCGGCACACTCTATGTTGGCGTAACCAGCAACATCTATCAGCGAGTCTTGCAACACAAGACCAAGGAAATTCCAGGCTTTGCCTCTAGATATGACTGCAAGAGGTTGGTACACCTTGAGGAATTCGCCCACATCCTATCCGCCATCAGTCGTGAGAAAGAGCTGAAAGGATGGAGACGCGCAAAGAAAATCTCATTGATCGAGGCGAACAATCTGCAGTGGCGTGATCTCGCGGCAAATTGGGGCAAACGGATGTTGTTTCCAGGCGAGAGCATGCATGACAACACCGCATCCAAAGGCCAGTGAGTTTCGCCGAGAATCTGGAAGAGTTGCGGCGGGGCAAGTTCGCAGGGATTCTTCCTCCCTTCGGTTGTCAGAATGACGCATCAGATGTCTGCAATGGCAGGCCCTGCCAGCGACCAACTACTTCGCCACCGCCGCCAAATACTTATCAAACGGCACTTCAAAATAAAGAAGCTCACTCCCATCCGCTTTCTGCAGGCGGCGCAGATAGAGCTTGGCGCCCTTGAGCGGGTTACTCAGGTTCTGAACGTCATAAAAGAGAAATCCCGCCCGAGTCGTATGCGGTTCCACCACCAGCGCCTGGTACTCAAACTCCTGAAAATCCTCGTCGACCTTGGCATTTTTTGATTTCGGTTTCGGCAGACCCGGCACTTCAATCTTTGGTGCGTCAATGTTCTTCAAATCCGTAGTGCGCCGCTCAACATCCTCGGGCTCGGCGGCAGGGATCTTGTCGCCGCTCGCGGTAATGAAGTGAATCCGCGCCTGCTCCAGGTTGATCGGCTTGTCGCCGTCGTTGGTGACAATGATGCGGATCGGCATGAACCCATACTTCAGGTAATCGACGCGGAAGCAACTCGCCTTCTCTTTGGTGTTGTAAGGGTCGGCCGCGATCGTCACGTGTTCGTCGGTGTGGGTCTCAAAGGCTGGGTAGCTCGATGCCGGGCCGGCCGGCGGAGGAGCATGCTCGGCTCCGGCAAAATGCCCACACAGCAACAAGAGTCCGCAGGTCAGAGTAGCGAGGAGAAAGCGGCGAGTCACAGGCACGATTATCATCAACCATTAGAGCATTTCTCCTGTAGGTATACACCGGAGCCGCGATGGTGGTGGACCTTTTCCCTCAGGAAAAGGTGCGCATCACCTCCCTTGGCGAGTGCAGGGCAACAGGAGGGATGCTCTTTAGACTAGCGCAAAGCCTGATTCGAGAGCGGGAGCTGCTGTCCGCTTCAATGTGCAGGCGAAGATCGAGGTTTGGCTCCTGCTGATGTTTTTCTACAGTCTCGCTTGGGTGGCAGCTCTGGCATGCAGCGCTCCGTGGTGGCTGTGGAAGATGGCAACCACTGGAAAATATCGCCAGGGCCTGGCCGAGCGAATGGGAAAGATTCCTCCGCGCTTGCTCTCGGCAGGCGATGGCCGCCCGGTCATTTGGATTCACGCCGTCTCCGTCGGCGAAGTCATCGCAGTCAGCGGACTCGTCCGCGAGTTGCGCGCTCAAGCCTCGCAGCAACGGGTCGTCGTCTCGACCACAACCCGCACCGGCCAGCAGATCGCTCGAGAGCGCTTCGGCCCCGAAAATGTCTTCTACTACCCTCTCGATTTCGCCTTCGCCGTCCGCCCCTACCTCCGCAAGCTCCGGCCACAGTTGTTCGTGCTCGCCGAGACCGAATTCTGGCCGCGCATGCTCCACGAATGTCGAAGTAGAAGCATCCCCGTCACCGTCGTCAACGCCCGAATCTCTGATCGCTCCTATCCTCGCTACCTGCGCCTTCGCGCCCTCTGGAAAAGGATTCTTCGCGGCGTGGCGATCGCGCTGGCTCAGACCCAGGAAGACGTCGCACGGCTTCAGGCCATCGGAGTTCCCGCCGACCGGGTCAGGCTCGGCGGAAACCTCAAATACGACGTCCGCGCCAACCCATCCTCAGGCTTCGCGGAATCGCTTCGAGCAGCTCTGCCAGACGGCGCAAAGCTGCTCGTCTGCGGCAGCACGCTCGACGGCGAAGAGAAACTCCTCCTCGACGCTTGGCCCAGGCTCACAACGGACGACCCGAATCTGCGCATGGTCCTCGCACCCCGCCATCCGGAGCGCTTCGCTGCAGTTGCGGCATTGCTCGATCAAACCGGAGTCCGTTGGTCTCGGCGCTCACAATGGGGAACATCCCACCAGCCCGACTTCGAAGCCGGCTCGATCCTACTGCTCGACTCGATCGGCGAATTGGCCGCCCTCTATTCACTCGCGGCCGTCGCTTTCGTCGGCGGAAGCCTCGTCCCCGCGGGTGGCCACAATCCCCTCGAGCCAGCCCAATTCGGCGTCCCCATCCTCATGGGGCCGCACTACGAAAACTTCCGCGAGATCGTCGAAAAGTTAAAAGCCCGGCGAGCAATACGAATTGTGGAACCAGCAGAGCTGAGCGCCGTATTACTCACCATGCTGCATGAAGAGACCGCATCGCGAGCTATGGGGGATCGCGCCCGCGAAGTCTTCGACGCCGAGGCCGGCGCAACCGCGCGCACGGTCGACGCGCTCCTCACCTTGCTTGCGGAGAAGCCCGCGTGAGCCGCACATATTTAGCGCCACTCTCTGCGATCTACGGCGCAGCAGTCGCTGCAAAAAACGTCGCCTATGAAAATCGAGTGTTCACGGCGAAGCTGCAATGGCCGGTCGTCAGCATCGGCAACCTCTCCGTCGGTGGCTCCGGAAAGACCCCGCTCACCATCCGCCTCGCCGAGTTGCTCACCGGCCAAGGAATCGCCGTCGACGTCCTCTCGCGAGGCTACGGGCGAACCTCGAGCGCAACCGAACGCGTCGACCCCACCGGAGACGCCGAGCGCTTCGGCGACGAGCCGCTGCTCATCGCACGCCGCACCAGAGTTCCAGTGTTTGTCGGGGCCAGCCGCTACCAAGCCGGGCTACTGGCCGAAGATGGTCCCGCCGCTCCCGACGGACCAAGCGACCTTCCGAAGACGCACCTTCATCTGCTCGACGACGGCTTCCAGCATCGCCAGCTCGCCCGCGACATAGACATCGTTGTTCTTCACCGCAGCGATTTCGCCGAGAGACTTCTCCCCGCGGGTCGTCTCCGCGAACCAATCTCCGCACTCCACCGCGCAGATTTCCTAGCACTCCGTGAAGAAGACGCCGACCTCGAGCCCCGCCTGCATCAGCTAAAAATCACCGCTCCGATCCTCTGGATGCAGCGCTCCTTGGCCATCCCCACCGAACTGGCCGGCACCCAAGGCAAGGTCATAGCCTTCTGCGGCATCGCCAGACCCGACGAATTCTTCTCCGCTCTAATTGCCTCCGACATCAACGTCGAGCTGGCTCTCACCTTCGCCGACCACCACCGCTACTCCCGCGAAGACATCAATCGTCTCAAGACCGCCGCGTCGGAAGCCCATGCCGAAGCTTTCATCACTACAGAAAAAGACGCCGTCCGGCTCGACTCCGCGATGCTTCAGGTCCTCGAATCCGCCGCACCCGTTCGCATCGCGCGGCTCGAGGTCTCCCTGCGCGAGGAGCCTTCAGTCATCCAGCAGCTCCGAGCAAAGCTGCACCACTAACTATCTGCCTCGAAAGCGATTGATCTCGCGCCGGTCGCGCTTCGAAGGCCTTCCCGCAGGAAACCCCTCAGACGCCGCCATCGCCTTGCGCTCCGCCGCAACCTTAAGCCTCAATTCGCGGCTCCCGTCCGTCTCGCGATACAGCGTCTGCGCCACCGCCGCCGGCCCGCGCACCTCGCTCAACCCCAGTACTTCGACCTGGAAATCGCCGCCCTCATTGCGAATCTGCAGCATCTCACCGGTCTTCACCTCGCGCGCCGCTTTCGCAGGCTGGCCATGCCCGCGATCCTGCCCAACTCACAAGCTCGCACCGCAAGCGACCGCGTCTTGAAGAACCGCGCCGCCCAAAGCCACTTGTCCAGCCTCATGCGGCCTCCGTCCTCCGATCATGCCCCATCGTTCTATTTTGAACGCAGCACTTCCTAACCGGCCAGCTTCAATTTACCTTCTAACAATGCCCACCGCATCACCCTCTGTCGTCCGCTACGGACGCTTCCTCGTCTTCGTCGCCGGACTCGGCGGCCTGCTCTACGGAATCGATGTCGGCATCATCGCCGCCGCCCTGCTCTATCTCAACAAGACCATCAACCTCACCGTCGAGCAGACCTCCATCATCGTCGCCGCTGTCCTCGGCGGAGGCATGTTCTCTTCGCTCGTCGCCGGGGTGCTCGCCGACTGGGTCGGCCGCAAGAAGATGATGATCGTTAGCGGCCTGCTCTTCGTCCTGAGCGTTGGCCTCATCGTCGTCTCCCAGGGCTTCGTTCCGCTCTTCCTCGGCCGCCTGCTGCAGGGTTTCAGCGGCGGCGTCATCGCCGTCGTCGTTCCGCTCTACCTCGCCGAATGCCTCGGCGCCAACAACCGCGGCCGCGGCACCGCCGTCTTTCAGTTCATGCTGACGCTTGGTATCGTCCTCGCCGCCGTCGTCGGCTGGTACTACACACGCGAGGCGGAAGCCGCCATCGCCGCCGCAGCCGGCAATCAAGATTTCATCATCGCCGCCGCCAACCACGCCTGGCGCGGCATGTTCCTCGCCGTCGTGTATCCGGGATTGGTCTTCTTCCTCGGCTCATTCTTCCTCAGCGAATCGCCGCGCTGGCTCTTCCACCACAACCGCGAAGAACAAGCGCTCGCTGCACTGCGCCGGTCGTCCCCCGAAGAGGAGGCCCAGCGGCAGCTCCGTGAAATGCGCCAGCTCGCTCAAGAGAACAGCAACCCCAGTGCAGCCAAGTCCGCCGGAAGACTCCTGCAGCGCAAGTACGTTGTGCCCTTCGTGCTCGCCTGCGTGATTCTCACCTGCAACCAGTCGACCGGCATCAACTCGATCCTGCCGTTCCTGGTCATCATCCTCAAGCAGGCGGGAATGAGCGGCGCCCACGCCACCGCAGGAGACGTCGCCGTCAAGGTGCTCAACTGCGTCATGACCGTCGTCGCCATCGCTCTGGTCGACCGCAAGGGACGCAAATTTCTTCTCAAGCTCGGCACCGCCGGCATCATCGTCTCGCTGCTCGCCGCCGCCTTTGTCTTTCACCGCTTCGAGTCCGAACGCGTCGACATCAAAGACAAGCTTCAGGCGCAGACAAACGGCAGCTCGCTCGAGCTTCCGCTCGCCCAATTGCAAAGCCAGGGAACCGCGCTAGGCGGCGCTGAGAACGGAGGCCCAGTCGGCCTCACCGTCCTCTATTCCTTCGGCAAAGGCGACCGGCTCGCGACCGTGCTCAGCGGCGACCCCGATCCCGTCCTCCGCATCCATCCGGAGCCCGAAGCCGGGCAACGCCCCGCTCCACATCGAGCGCGCCCTCTATGGCCCCGTTCCCTCGGAGACCACCGGCTGGCTCGTCACCGCCTGCCTCTGCCTCTTCATCGCCTCCTTCGCCCTCGGCCCCGGAGTCGTCGTCTGGCTCACCCTCTCCGAGCTCATGCCCACCCGCATCCGCTCCGTCGGCATGGGCGTCGCCCTGCTGCTCAACCAGGGCACCTCCACGCTGATCGCCGGAGTCTTCCTGCCGGTCGTGGGAAGGTTCGGCTACTACGCCATGTTCACCTTCTGGGCACTATGCACGGTCGTCTACTTCGTAACCGCAGCATTCTTCCTGCCGGAGACCAAAGGCAAAACGCTCGAGGAGATTGAGCAGCATTTTGAGGGGAAGAATACAGGGTGCCGTGGCGAAGCGTAGGTCGACTAGAGCATCTGCAATGAACGTAGCAATCGAAATGCCATGCAAATTGGAGAATGTCTTTCCTGTGCGAACGCAGTGAGGCAGGCAACGGAAAGCTATGCACGTCCTGAACGGATGCAACATGTCCATCGTACGTATGCGTTCGAACCTGCGCTGTGCTGGCCGCGAATAGCCTGCGACATTCGGCTCGGAGCTATTCGAGAGAACCGCGGCTGAAGTTGAGGACTCTCGTACATTGCAAGGCCAGCTCGGCAGAATTGTCCGCCGATATATATGAGATGATCTGCTGACAGGCTTCGCGCTAGAGCCGACGCTGTCAACGTGCTGAGATATGGCTTCCAGCTTGGCCTGCCCGCAGATCTATGCGGCAACACCGCTATTACGCTAAGAATGATGCTGCTCCGAACAGTACGACAGAGTCGTTCAGCATGTCTTTCGGAAGGACGGACTTGCCATCGAAATCTTACAGCGGGAGTACAGACGATGCTTGAAAAGTTCATCGGCAACTCATTGGCAACAGCCTCCAGCGTCAACACCTGAAACGGCGCCAGATGAAAAGTATGCCCCTCACCCGCCCGTAGCTCAATCGCCGCCTGCGAAGCATCCGCCGCCCAGGGACTCCGCGCGCTATAACTCCGCGCCGCACCCGGCGGAAGCTCAAACGCCGAAGCAATATCCACTGTAAAATCCTGCGCGTGATCGCTCGGATTCCGCAAAGTCAGAATCGCCTTCGCCGGAGACCAAGCCGCCCATCCATAAACCTCAAGCCAGCGCGGATCGCCGCCCACCCAGTGCGTATCCACCAGCACCGAAGCATTCGCCCGCGACCACTTCGCCGCCTCGGCCAGCGTCTCCCAATTCGCCGCCGTCAGCAGCGACGGAGTAATGTAAAGCTCCTGCAACTGCGTCCCCGATCCGAAATAAGAATGCACCTCATTCGCAAAATCCCCACCCGGATCAGTCGCCAGATGCGGAGCCTGCTTCGCATAAACAATGCCATGCAGCATCAGCGAATTCAGCGGATAAAGCCACCCCGCCTTCACCACCTCGTCATAAGTGTCGCCATCGCGATAAGTGATCCAGCGCTCGCGGTCAGTGCCCACGCCGGCGAAGTCGGTATCCTCACCACCCCGCCAGATCGAGTCGGCATACATCAGCCAGAACGGCGAAGGATAAGTCCCCGTAGTCAGGTTGATAAACAAATCCGGCTTCAGTTTGCGAAGTCGCCGATCAGATGAATCGCCGCATCGAAGTCGCTCGAGAACTCGCTGCCCTTCACCACCCGGTCGGCGTTCCCGGTGCCGTCGAACTTGAACTGGTTCACGCCATACTTCGTGACCATCTCGGTCACCGCATCGTGAAAGCGCGCATAGTACTTCGGCCCCGACAAAGCCAGCCCGCCGTCGACAATCTCGTAGCCGTCCTTCGTCGCAGCCGCGACCCGCTCCTTCTTCGCCGGCCCATAGCCGCCCCACGGCGAAAGCCACACTCCCGGAGCGGTCCCATATTCAGCCGCCGCCTCTTTCAACGGCTCGAAGCCATCTTTGAAATCCGCGCGAATCTTCCACAGATTGTTGTGGTCGTCCCAGCCATCGTCAAAGAGAAAAGAATCGAGCGTCACGCCACGCTTCTTGTTCAGCTCGTCGCCAATCTCATGAATCCGATCAAGCGCATCCTGCTGCGTGTAAGGCGTAAAGAAACCAATATCGAACCAGCTGTTGTAATGCAGAAACGTCCGGTAAGGATGCGCCCGCTCCCGCTCGATATAGGTCAGGAACGCCCGCCGCATCTGCCCCGGCTGCGCAAATCCAACCACCGACGAATACTCGACCGACTGCCCCGCGCCAATCGGCACTCCACTCTGAAGGTCGCAAGTCGCGCGCGCAGCTACCACCCCGCACTGCGAGAGCGGATGCTCAAAACCAAGAAAGAAATCCCCATCGACCAGCGGCGAGCCTTTCACAACGCCAGCCAAGAGCAACGCCCGGAGACCGCAAATCCACCAGCGAAACATCGCTCACATCAACCGGCTGTCGCACCGGCATGGATCGTCAGCGACTGCCGAATATAATGCGATCCCTCGCGCAGAATAATCGCCCAGTCCGCAGTAAAGCGTCCTGCCGGATCGCTCAGCGCATAATGCACCGCAATCCCCGCCAACCGCTCCGAATACCGCGCCGCCGCGGGGTTCGGCGTGAAATGCTCAACCCGCGCCGCGCCGTTCACAACGAGGTCAGCCCCGTGTAGAACCGTGCCGTCACGCAGCGCAATCGAGAATGGGCCATCGAGAGTCAAAGAAGTCCCTGCCTTCTTCTCCCGAACCACAACGCCGCCCAGGTGGCCGTCATGCAACTGCCACTCGGCGACGATCTCCTCGTTGCCAAGCGTGCCCCCCTTGAGCGCATCGAAAGAGACGGTCTGCGCTCGAAGCATCCCTCTGCTCGCAGCTAGAATCGCGACAAGAAATGCCGCACCGCGCAAAACCCTGAGTGTCATCAAATTCAAGTCCTTCCCTCGCTACATCCGCATTCGCGGCATCACCCGCAAAGCATTCTCGCAATAAACCTTCCGCAGCACATCATCGGGAAGAAAAATCCCATACACCATCCACCGCCCCTGCCGCGAAGCATGAGACGGATAATCAAAGTATTCATCCGCAGTCTCAAAGAAACGATAGTGCAGCCGATACATCGCAACGTCCGGCAGCAGGTCGGTGCCAAAGAGAATCCGGTTCGAAAATCTCAGGAAAAACTCCCGCGCCGAATAAGGCTGTCGCCCAAGCTCCGCAACCCGCGAACTCATATCCACCGTCACATTCGGAAAGCGCTCCAGCATCGCCGCGACAAAGCCCAAGTCTTCCGGCGACTCGCCCAGATGCGCGCCGATAAAGCGCGTCTGCGGATGCCGAGCAAAGACACAGTTCCGCTGCTCCAGCAATTCGAGCTTCGAATACTGCGCCCCATAAAAGCTCCACTCCGGATGCGCAGCCAGCTCCTCATACCGCTCATTAAACCGGTCCAGCGGCTCAAAGAAAGCAGCCGGATCGGCAGTATGAAACATCACCGGAATATCCAGCTCGCGTGCCTTGTCATACAACGGATCAAGCCGCTCATCGTCGACCCGCACCAGCTCTCCGCGCGCGTCGCGCAACGTCAGCCCAAGGTCTTTCCAAATCTTGAATCCCACCGCGCCACGCTCTACCAGCCGCTCCAGATAATCAACCGAACGCTGAATGAACCCCGGCTCATCCAGCCCAGCCCAATCCATCCAACCAATGGTGCTGAAGCGCCCGGACGATGCATCGGCAAACTTCCGCATCACCCGAAACGCCTCCTCGCCAACCTTCATCGTGATGTTCACCACGTGCTCGATGCCGCACGCATCCATGATCGCCAGCACTTCAACAGGGTCGAGCGAGTCCAGATGATTGTGGCAGTCGATCGCCGGAAAGCGCGGCTTCAGCACCTCGTGTGCGGCCGTCTTCAGCATGGGGCGCGGCTGGAAGTCGCTCACCGCCAGTTCGGTCCGCTTCGTTGCCGTGACCATGGCGACGAACTTGTCGCCAGTCGCAGCGGCCCCGGGATTCTCGTTAGATTCCTGGCTCAAGAGGCTCCGTTCAACGGCAATCCACGGGCGGCGCTAATTCTCTTCCAGCGCCAGCGCGTAGATGTCGTCGGTGTTAAGATCGCGCAACAGCATCGGCATCTCATTGACATCCAGGTCCATCCACGAATCCGCAATCCCCGTCAGTCGATAGCCTTTGAGGTCGGCGATTCGCTCAATGCGGCCGTCCTCGGGATCGAGCCGATAGACCCCGGCGTCCTGATTCTCGCGCAGAAAGTAAACCTTGCGCCCGTCCCGCGACCAGGCCGGATATTCCGCGTCCTTCACCGGAAAGGTGGTCCACTTTGCGGTCGTCCGGTTGAAAATTCGCAATCCCTCCGGACCAGCCGCGAGCGCCGCAATCATTCGGCCGTCAGGCGACCAGCGCGGGAAAAAGGTTCCCTGCGAACCAGGCACCGAAGTGACCTGGCCGCTGGTCATGTCGAAGATGCGTATGTCCTGAGAGTCTCCATCCTTGTCCCCGAACGCGATCTGGTGGCCATCGGGAGACCAGTCGGGTGTCGCCTGCGAACCGGAAGCGCCGGGAAGCAACTGGCGCGGTTTGCCGCCGTCCGCCGGGACGATGTAACTGATCCACGGCGCCCGGTCGGAGGCGGTCGCGGTGTAGACGATCTGCGAGCTATCCGGCGACCATCGAGGCGAGTTCACAATCGAACCGGCACTGGTGAGCTGGATCGCATTGCTGCCGTCGGCGGCAGCCTTCCATAGAACATTATCCGGATACGATAGATACGCAACCGATTTCCCGTCCGGGGAAAAGGTCACATCCTCGGCCGACATTCCCGCGAGAAAGGGTTGAAAGCTGCCGGAGCGAGCGTCCCACCGAACCAGCTCGCCACGGTTTGTGTAGCCGCGCGCGTAGATTGTCTTCCCGTCGCGGGAGAGGATCGGCGCGCCCCAGCTGATCGGCCCCGTGGTTAACTGGATCGGCTCTCGGGAGGGTTTCAGGAAGAGCCGGCGGCGTTCATCGAGCGCCCAGATCTGACTCTTCGACAGGAAGATGAAATACTTGCCGTCGGAAGTCCAGCGCCCGCAGCACTCCGGAGTGTCCGGCCGCCATCCCGGGGTTAATTCGTGAAGGTGGCTCCCCTTCGTCGAGATCTCCCACAATCGAGAGTCCGGTGCGAAACGGAAGCGGATAGTGGAACCGTCGGGCGACCAACTCAGCCAGTCGGCCACGCCGCCGACATTCGCCACCTTGTGCGGATCGTTGCCCGTGCTTTCCACCGTCCATATCTCGCCCGCTGCGGTAGAGTATGCGACCGATTTCCCATCGGGAGACCAGGTCGCATGTACCGTGCTGTCCGCCAGTCGGCGCGGCGTGCCCCCCAGGATCGGGATCGTCCACAACGGTTCCGGCGCACTCGGGTCCCCCATCACGGTTTGTAAGAGGAAGGTCGACCCGTCCGGCGAGACGTCCACCACATACGGATTCGGTAGCGCCACCGGAACCGGCGCGATCGCCCCTCCGGAGATCGAAGTCTGCGCAATCGAGTACGGATCGAAGCGGTCGAAGTATAACCTCACCCCGTCAGTGGCCCGAAGCGTCTTGCTCGCGCCGTCATGGGTGAGCTGCACATATCCTGTGACTCTCGGCTGCGGCAGTGGCTGCAGCATCAGCCATGCCACGATCGCCAACGCACCGAGCACCACGATGGAGGAGGCCCCGAGAAGCCAACCGCGTCGATTGTGGCTCGAGCTCCCCGATGTCGCATACGCGGCCGCCGGAATCGGGTGATACGACGAGGAGCTGTCGCGATTGATTCGCTTCAGGTCGGCGCGCATCTCCGCGGCCGACTGGTAGCGCAGGTCGCGGTCCTTCTCGAGCGCCTTGTTGATCACTTCTTCCAGCCTCGGCGGCAGATCGGGATTCAACCGCACCGGCGCAACTGGAAGCCGGTTCATAATTCCATCAAAGATCACTGCGGACGTGTCGCCCCGGAAGGGCAGCTTTCCCGTCGCCATCTGATAAAGCACGATGCCGAAAGAGAAGAGGTCCGTACGCGCGTCAAGTGGCAGCGCCCGCACCTGTTCCGGAGACATATACGCAATCGTCCCCAGCGCGCCTCCAGGCGTGGTCAGGTGGGTGCGGTCCACCTCGGCCACAGTGACATCTTCGGCGCTCGAAGACTGGGAGCCGCTCGGTGTGGAGACCTTGGCCAGCCCAAAGTCGAGGATCTTCGCCATGCCGCGTTCGGTAATGAAGATGTTTCCCGGCTTGATATCGCGATGAACGATATTCCGCCCATGCGCCGCGGAAAGCCCGTCAGCTACATCGGCCCCGATGGCCAGCAGCCGCTCCAGTTCGAGCGGTCCCTCGGCAATAAGTGTCTTCAGCGTATGGCCATCAAGAAACTCCATAGCGATGAAGGCGCGGTTCTCTTCTTCGCCAATGTCGTAGATGGTGCAGATGTTGGGATGATTCAGCGCCGAGGCCGCTCGGGCCTCGCGCCGAAACCGCTCCAGGGCGAGCGAATCGTGGGCCACGTCATCGGTCAGGAACTTCAGCGCGACAAAACGCCCCAGGCGCGTGTCTTCGGCCTTGTACACGACGCCCATGCCGCCGCCCCCGAGTTTTTCCAGGATGCGATAGTGGGAGATGACCGTGCCAATCATCAGGTTATTTCAGCAGACTTAAGTGACTCGCCTGTAAAGGGTAGCGTAGGGGGACGTGCGGGGTAAGTCAATCGGTTTAAGGACGCCTCGAAGTCCGCAAACGCCCACCGGACCCAAGTCAACGCCGCGGCGAGGGACGAAATGACGGACCTTGCCTGTGAGTGTATCGGGATATCCGTTACGTTGTGGACCTGAGAATCCGTTACATGACCCTTGGGGGAGGTGGGTTCGAGATGAGAGAACAAGAGAAAATATATATAGAGTCGTCGAGGCCGTAAGAACCCACCGCACTCGCCACGGGATGCTCACCGGTTCTCATCGCTTGTGATTGAGCGCTAGAGATTATGCGCTCAATGAGAGCGAAGGCGCCGGTTCAGGTCAGCTCCCTTTGGAAGCGAGCCTCGGTCGTGGGACTAAACTCCGAGAACTGCTCGCAATGGAATCTGGCAACCGGCTTCAGTTGGGACCGTCTAAACTACAGCCTGTGGTCGAGGAGGACCTATGCTCGGAGTCGTTTCGGACCTTCGCCTCGTATGGAGACAGTTTCGCAAGTCGCCGGGATTCGCAATCACTGCTGTACTGATGCTGGCGTTCGGCATAGGAGCGACCACAGCGATCTTCTCGGTGGTGGACGGCGTGCTGCTGCGACCGCTTCCGTTTCCGCAGGCCAACCAGTTGGTGACTCTGGGCGATCAGGCCTCGGGACGCATCATGGGAAAGCGCGATCCCGGATGGGTGTCCGCGCGGGAGGTGGTGACTTACCAGCGGGAGCAGACTTCGTTTTCCTCGCTCGGTGGCTTCGGGTTTGAGCACCTTAACTTGTCCGGCGTGGGACAGCCCGCGGCGATCATCGCGACGCGGATGACGCCGTCGGTGTTTGCCGCACTGGGCGTGACGCCGCTGATGGGGCGAGTGTTCACGCAGCAGGAAGACACCCAACACGAACAGGTGGTGGTGCTGAGCTACGGGACGTGGAAATCGCGATTGAATGGCAATCCCAACGTCCTGGGCACAAAGATCCTGCTGGATCGGAATCCGTACGTCGTGATCGGGGTGATGCCGAGGGATTTTACGTTCCCTCTGGTGGCCCGTAAGTGGAGTATCGCGCTGTGGATTCCGATGAGCTTCTTGCCCGAAGAACTGACCGCGGAACAGGTTCTGAGCTTTTCATTCCAGATGGTGGGGCGGCTGAAACCGGGCTTGGCCGCAGCGCAGGCGGAAGCGGATGCGAATCGCGTAGCCCAGCAGATCATGCGGAATTATCCGCCGGACGCGACGAACATCCGGATACATCCGGTGGTGAATCCGCTGCAACAGATTACGGTGCTGGAAGCGCGCCCGTTGCTGCGGCTGCTGTTCTGGGCAGTGGCGGTGGTGCTGCTGATTGCGTGTGCCAACCTTGCCGGGTTGCTCCTGGTACGGGCCATTCACCGCCAGCGCGAGACGGCGGTGCGGCTGGCTCTGGGCGCGTCGGCCGGGGCGCTGCTGCGACAGACGATTGTAGAGAGCCTGGCGCTGAGCGTCACGGGAGGGCTGATCGGCATCAGCCTGGCGGCGTTCGCGATCTACGGAGGACGCAATCTGCTGCCGGACAATCTGCCGCTGACCAACGAGATCGCTCTGAACTGGACTGTGGCGGGATTTGCCTTGTTGCTCGCGGTGCTGACCGGTGTGGCGTGCGGGTTGGCGCCGGGGTTTGCGGCACTGCGCACCAACGCAAACGCAGAGATGAAGGAAGGTGGGCGCAGTGGATCGGGGAGCGCGACCCACGCGCGGCTGCGCTCGGGCCTGGTGGTGCTGGAGATTGCCGTGGCGCTGATGCTGCTGGCCGCAGCCGGGCTGCTGCTGCGAAGCTTCCAGAAAATGAGCCAAGCGAACCTAGGCTTTGAGCCGGATAACGTGACGACGGCTGCGTATTCGCTGCCGCAGAAGCAGTATTCGACGCAGGCGCAGATCGACACATTCAACCGCGATTTGCTCGAGCGGCTTCGGCAGGTTCCCGAAGCGCGTGCTGCGGGATTGGCGAGTACGATTCCGATGACGGGGGACGAGAACTGGCCGATTCTCGCCGAGGGGTATGTAGATCCGCGCGGGCCTGACAAAACGAGTGCGGCGCCCTTCCAGGTGGTAGGCGACTTTTTCCGTGCGATGGGCATTCCACTGCTGCGCGGGCGGTACTTTACGGATGCGGATCACGCGAACAGCCAACTGGTGGTGATCGTGAACCATGAGCTTGCCGAGTACTACTGGCCGCATCAGGACCCGATTGGCAAGCGCATACGGGTCGGGACGCTGAAAATGCCCACTCTATGGATGACAGTGGTGGGCGAGGTGGCCGACGCCAAGCTGGGACCGCCGGACCAGGACGCGCGGGTGCAGTTCTACCAGCCGGTGGCTCAAGAGGAGAAGGAATTTGGAGGGCTGGCCGTGCCGACCGACCTGAATGGCAACAAAGGCTTCATCGTGGTGCGGTCGGCGCTGCCGCCGGACCAGATGGAGAACACAATGCGCAGGGTGGTGCGGGAACTCGATCCACAACTGCCGCTTAGCGAGGTGCAAACAATGGATGAAGTGGTGGCACAGAGCGAAGGCCCACGCCGCTTCAACACGGCTGTGGTGACGAGTTTTGCGCTGGCAGCCGTGCTGCTGGCCGGATTGGGGATTTACAGTATCGTAGCGTTCTCGGTGGCGTCGCGGATGCAGGAGATGGCCATCCGAATCGCCTTGGGTTCGCAGCGCGGGAACATCCTGCGGCTGGTGCTGATCTCCGGTGTGAAGCTGGCAGGGGTGGGGGTTCTGATCGGGTTGGCCGGGGCCGCGGCGGCTTCGCGCCTTGTGCGTTCTTTTCTGTTCGAGGTGAGCCCATTTGATCCCGTGGTGCTGGTTGTGGCTGCGATCGGAGTGTTTGCGCTGGCGCTGGCAGCCTCGACGATGCCGGCGCGCCGGGCCGCGGCGGTGAACCCAATTGAAGCTTTGCGAGGCGAGTAGCTTCGGTAAATGCGATGACACTCGGTATTGGCCGGTCGCCAATTCTCGCAGATCAACTGTTCCGTACAGGGCAACGCACCCTTCGACAAACTCAAACTACTCGCCGTGCAACTCCAAAACGAAGCTCTTCCACATTGAGTTCTCCCGTCTCCATATATCGAGAGAAGACTCTATAAAAGCCTGGTCTGATCAATCGGTTTAAGGGTCCCTGAAATCCGCAAGCGCCCGCCGGCCCCAGGTCGGCGCCGCGGTGAGGGACGAAGTAACCGACCTTGCTGGGTGGTCCTACTTATTTTCCTTCTCGGCCACAGCGACCGTGATATGATCGGCGCGCAGCCGCGAGAAGTGGCTCGGTGATCGTCTGCCTGGTCGGTAAGGAGAGGAATCCATGGCCTTCAAAATCAAAGATCTGATGATCAACATCGCGGGCAAACGAACCCCCGGGCAGTGTACTGGCCGCCAGACTCACCTTCAAGAGTGCACGGGTGATCAAACTCAGCCCCCGGAGTGCACCGGCCATCAAACCCAGCCCCAGGAGTGCACTGGCCGCCAAACCCACTTCGACGACTGCACTGGCCGCCAAACCCACACCGACGAGTGCACCGGTCGCCAGACCCACACGGGCGACTGCACCGGCCGCCAAACCCACGTCGCTGTCTGCGTGGGGGCAGGCTCAGAAATCGCTGTGTGCGTAGGCGGCAGGACCCATGGCGGCGGCTGCGCGGGCAAGGCTGACGTTTGGGGAGTGCGCCCAGTGCACCAAGAAGACCACGATACAAGGGCTGTCCCCCGTCTGCGATCCTGGCGAGATGCTCGACGAGCTGCACGCCATCAAGGAACAACTCCACGCTGAACTAGCCACGGTGGGTGACGAGATTAAGCAGATCGAAGATACTCTCAAGCCCAAAACCGTCGCGGAGGTCGAGGAGCTCCAGACCAAGCTCCACGAGGCACTCGACGAACTCGGCAAGATGAAGGCCGACCTGGAAAAGAACTGAGCCCGCTTGTCTCACCCGGAAGCCTCCCGCGCCGTCACTCCGGGCGGTTTCTCTTTCTGGAATTCAATCCAGCCCGCCGAATCCGCTAGAGCAAAAGTACAGCTAGCGTAGTGTGAGGCGCACCGCCCGGCAGATGTTTTTCCCCAGAAAAACGCCTACTGAGACAAACTCCGCACATTACACCAACTGTACTTTTGCTCTAAACTCGGTCTCATCGCATGTCAGCTACCTCTGCGCCGGCAATCACCAATCTCGATCTGAGCTCCGCTCGGCTTCGCGCCAGCGCCGCCTACGAGCTGGTTCTGTTTGACCGCCTCGCCGAGTCGGAAAAGCAATTCCTGGGCGCAATCGCCGCCGACCCGGATTGCTATGGCGTGCTTCGGCCACGCGCCGATTCCAGCCCCAGCATGAAGGCGGTCTCGCGCGATACCGCCTTGCTTCTCTTCGCTCTGCGCGAAGCCGGGCCGCTGCCGCGCTTCGCCGCCCAGGCGCTGGGTCGGGATTGCGCCAACGCGATCGGCAGAATGATTCTCGATGGCATTCTGGAGATCGAAGTCGATGGCGCAATGGTCTCCGGCCCGAATGCGGCCGCGTCAATCCTGGGCACGTCCTCTGTCTCGGATGGTGATTCGTCATTGGCTGCCATCTCCCGCCGCGCCATCGAATATGCCGCATCGTTGCACCTGGAGAATCCGCTCGAACTTTCCGCCCGGCTCTACGCCTACAACCACATCCCCGCCTCCCGTCGCTGGCGCGAGTCCTTGCCTCAGGAGGACACCACGGCGCACTATCTCGGCCTGCGCGACGGTCCGCCAGCCCGTGCGCTTTCCGGTGGCTGGCGGCCGCATCCCGAATCTCCAGTCTGGATCTCATGGAGCCGTGAGGGCCGTGTAAGCGGGCAAACGCATCGCCGCGAATCCGCGGTCAATTACAAGCTCTACGTTAGCCCGGCCTGCGACCGCCTGCGCGAAACTGTCCAAGCTATCGCCGAGTCGGTAGCGCAGTCGAACGCCCAACAATGGAAGGTAGGCAAGGGAATTCACGGCCTGTTGCGCCCGGACAAGATGGTCGTTTACTTCAATCAGTTTGCCGACTTGCAGCATGTGGCGCTGAAAATCATCTCCAGGCTGGAAGGCTGCCCAGCCCACGGCGTCCCATTTACCGCAGAACTTGCCGGCGCAGGCCTGCTCTCCTGGGGCATCGATCCCGCCGGCGATACCAGCACGCTTGCCTGGTTGAGCGGCGAGAGCTGGAGAGGCAAGCTCTGTGACCGGCTCGCAATGGCCATCGTCCAGACCGGACTTCAAGGCCGTAGCGCACCGAGTTCTGAAACCGCCCCGATTCGCGACTCCGTCCAATTCGCGCTTCATCGCCTGCGTCTCGAGGGCATCGACACCGGCACATGGACGCCAGCTCCAGGCTTTGTGTGGGCCAGCTAGAACATGCGACTTACCGGCAGCTTCGTGCTTCCTCAAGGCGTCGAACTCCGGCCAGCCCTGGAACTGCGCGAGCAATTACGCCAAAGCACCGGCGCCGCGGACGGCGACTTCGCGCTCAGCCGGCCGAACTCGCGCTCTTATTCGAAAATCGTCGACGCTGGCGCGGCCCAATTGATCCGCCAGTTTGAAGAGCCCAGCACCATCGCCCAGGCCGTCGCCCGTTTCAGCCGCACCCAATCGAACGAACCGGAGCGGATCGCCGAACAGATTCTCGAAGACGCGCTCCCGCTTCTCCGCTCGCTCATCCGCGAAGGCCTGCTCGTCGAGGCGGGGTCGAATCAATCCAATCCCTCCACAGAATCGTTGGCCCCTGGCGAAAGCGTCGGCGAATGGACCATCGTGCGGTGTGTGCAGTCCCTCGAAGACACCGAGCTGTATATCGTCTCCGCCGTCGCCGGCCAGTGGGGCGCGCTCAAGATCGCCCGGCCCGCCGACGCCGCCGCGGAACGCATGCTCCAAAATGAAACGGACCTGCTGTGCGGAAAGGACGTGACCAGCCTACCTCGGTTGCTGGGGTGGGGTCTGTGGCGAGAGCGGTCGTTCCTTGTCACCGAATGGATATTTGGCGTCAACGCCGAATCCGCTGCCGTTGAGATTCGCACGGGAGGCGATCCCGGCCTTCGCCTCCAGTTGCACGCTCTGGGTTCAGCAATTCTCGAAGCCTACAGCGATCTCCACGAACACGGCCTGCTTCACGGGGACATCCATCCTCGCAATCTGCTCGTCGGCCGCGACGGCAGGGTGACGGTCCTCGACTTCGGCCTCTCTGCCCGCGCCGAGCACGCCAACCGCATCCAGCGCGGAGGCATCGGCTTCTATTACGAGCCCGAGTTCGCTCGCGCCGCCCTCGACAATCTTCCTCCGCCACCAGCCAGCTTCGCCGGCGAGCAATATGCCCTCGCCGCCATGCTCTATCTGCTCATGACCGGCTCCCACACCCAGGATTTCAAGCTCGAGCGAATCGAGATGCTAAACCAGATCGCCACCGGCACGATGGTCCCCTTCGCGCAACGCGGCACCGGGCCCTGGCCGGCGCTCGAACAAGCACTTTCCAAAGCTCTAAGCCGCAATCCTGCCGCCCGGTATCCATCAACGCGGGAGTTTGCCCAGGCCTGGAGCGATGCCACTCCCACCGATCCCCCACCCGCTGTGAATTCTGAACCTGACTCGAAATTGCATGAGATTCGACAGCAGGTCCTGCATCGCGCATCCATCGATGGTGAATGGATGCGCCAGGGCTTCAAGACGCCCCCAACTCTCCCGATCAACAACGGAGCCGCAGGACTGGCCTATGCCCTTCTGCGGATTTCCTTCGCGACCGACGATGGCGAGTTGTTGGCCCTCGCGGATGCCTGGATAACGCGCGCCGTCGCGGCAATCGACTCCGCCGAGGCCTTTGAGGGCAAAACTGAAAACCCCCAGCGGGCCAGGGTTGGCCACGCGTCGCTGCATTATCGGCGGCCGGGTGTATACGTCGTTCAGGCGCTGATAGCCGCAGCTCGAGGCGACCTCTCCACCCAGCTTCGCGCGACGCGTGAGTTCATTGCGTCGGGAAGGGAAGCCCTTCAGGAGCCCGACCCTCCGATCGATCTCACTCTCGGCCTCGCCGGCAGCCTGCTCGCAGCGGCCTTGCTCAGCGACGCGATGCAAGAATCTCGTCATTCGCAAAACGCCACGCAGAGCACGGCAGAATTGCTGAAACTCGGGCAAGACCTCTCCGCACAGCTCTGGACCATCCTCGACGGCCACGCGACCATCGGCGAAGGGCCCGAACTCATCGGATTCGCCGTCGCTCACGGTTGGGCGGGCCTTCTTTACGCCTCGCTGGTATGGAATGCCGCCAACGCGCCATTCACAGGCGCGCCGATCACCGACTCACTCAAGCAGCGGCTCGACCAGCTCGCCGCCCGCGCCCAGCCCGTCGACCGCGGCCTCCACTGGCCGTCACCGCACCACCAGTCTTTTCCAAGTTGGTGCAACGGCAGCGCAGGGCAGGTCTTTCTCTGGACCGAAGTCCACAAAGCCACCGGTGAGGGCCGATATCTCGCTCTCGCCGAGGGCGCGGCATGGAACACCTGGGAAAATCCCAGCCGCCATGCCAGCCTTTGCTGCGGCCAAGGTGGTCAGGCCTACGCCCTGCTGAATCTCTACCGCCATACCGGAGAAGAACTCTGGCTGCATCGCGCCAGGAAGATGGCAGAGTGGGCCGCTCAGCTGGCGACAGCCAATCCCCAAAGCGAAGATTCTCCGCCCGAAACGCGTCCTGGAAGCCTCTACAACGGCCTTGCCGGCCTCGCCGCGCTCGACGCCGATCTCGAGAGGCCACTCGAGGCGCGCATGCCCCTCTTCGAAAGAGACTAAGCGTACTCAACGAGCAGACTACTTGGCACAAAAAGAAAGCCCCGCCGGGCTACCGGCGGGGTTGGGAGTGCTAATCACAAGTGTCAAGTTAGCCCTGCCCGCATTCTGAGTCTTGGCCCGAAGGATCGGTTTTCCTCTGCAACCTTCGATGGAGGCCTGATTTGCGGCTAAAGGCCGCGCAGCGCCGTCATCGGTTCCACGTTGGAAGCCGCCCGGGCTGGAATCAGCGCCGCTCCGACAGCCGCCAGGACAAGTACCCCAACCGCCGCGCCCAGGCTCAACGGATCGGCCGGACTCACACCCGACAGCATGCTCGCGATGAATCGCCCCGCAATCAGGCTCAGCGCCAGCCCGGCGACGATTCCGATCGACGCCAGCACCAGCACCTGGCGCAGCACCATCCTGAGAATGCTCTCTCGCTCCGCGCCAAAGGCCATCCGCACCCCGATCTCAAAGGTCCTCTGCGCCACCGAATACGACACCGTCCCATACACGCCAAGAATGGCGAGCAACAGCCCAACGCCCGCGAAGCTGCCCACCAGCACACTGCGGAAGCGCTGCATCTCCACCGAATCCCCAACCATCGCGTCCATCGTCGTGAAGCGCGTCGCAATCGCCGGATCGATCCGCCGAATCCTGCCCTGCACCGTATCGATCAGCGACGCCGGAGCGATCTTCGTGCGAATCGCAATATTGATCTGTGTCGCCATGAAGGGGTGCTGCGCCAACGGCATATAAAGCGCCGCTCCCGGCGACTCCGCCGGAGAATCCTGCCGCAGGTCCTTCACCACTCCGATAATCGTCATCCACTTACCCGGCGAGTCGAGGCCACACTGAATCTGCCGCCCGATCGGGTCCTGATTCGGAAAGCTCTGCCGCGCCAGCGACTCGCTGATGATCGCCACGAACGGCGCCGTGTAGGCATCCTGCGCAGCGAAATCCCGTCCCTTGAGAAGAGGCACTTCCATCGTCTTGAAGTAATCCGGACTCGCAAGGCTGAAGATCGCCTGCTCATTGCCCTCCGTGTTCACCGGCGCGCCGTTCACGCTGTAGTAGCCGTTCGAACCGTACTTCCCCGTCGGCAGACCCATCACGCCACCCACGCTCTCCACTCCCGGCAGCGTCCTCAGGTCGGCATAAACGGCATTGAACTTCTGCGTCGCATTGAGCGAGTCCTGCAAATTGATCGCGGGAGCATCGGCGTCGACAATTAGCAATCCACTCTTCGAATATCCAAGGTCATTCGCCTGCAGAGTCAGCATGGTGCGCGCCAGCAGCGATGCTCCAACCGCCAGCACAAAAGCCGCCGCTACCTCGGCGATCACCAATCCATTGCGCAGCAGGAACGAATGCCGCGAAGACATGCCGCGCGAGCTGTCCTGTTGCAGAGCCTTGATTGGATCGACGCGCGCCGCCTGTCGCGCCGGAACCAGGGCCGCCGCGACCGTCGCAATCAGCGCAATTCCCGCCGTAAAGGCAAAGACCCAGAGGTTCAACTGGATCTCTCCAGCGCGCGGCAGGTCCGAGGGCGCAATGCTCACCAGCAGCTTCACAATTGGCACAGCGATCGCAATGCCCAGCAACGCCCCGGCAGCCGAAAGCACCAGGCTCTCCAGTACCACCATCCGCCCCAGCCGCATCCGCGACGAACCCAGCGCCGTCCGCACTGCCAGCTCCCGCTGACGCTCCACAGCGCGAGCCAGGTAGAGATGCATCACATTAACGCAGGCAATCAACAGCACCAGCCCCACTGAGTACATCAAGAGCAGCAGCATCGGCCGCACGGCCCCGACAAGCTGCTCCTGCAGCGGGACCAGCTTGAAACTCTTGTCCTCATTGTCCTTTGGATATAGCCGCCTGCAACCGCTTTCCAATTCCGGCCAGCTCCGCCTGTGCCGCCTCGAGCGATACCCCGCGCCGCAGCCGTGCCACGGCGCGATAGTTAAACGCCGTCCGCGACGTCGACTCCGGCTGTGCCGGATAATCCATCCATACCTGGGTGTGGTTAGGAAACTCGAAGCCGCCTGGAACCACGCCGGTGATCTCGAGCGGCTGTCCCTCGACCCTCACGATCTGGCCAACCGCAGCCTCCGTGCTGCCAAAGTTGTTTTGCGCGAACGTGGCATTGACCACTGCCGCATGCTTCGACTCGGCGGCGGTAAACCAGCGCCCCGCCAGCGGCTGAATCTGAAATACCTCGGCAAAGCCCGCGTTGACCCCGCTCACGCCAACAAAGGTCGCATGGTCGCGCAGCTGCACGCCAAGTTCGCCGCCCTCGTAGAAACCAACCGCCGCAATCGATTTCGCCTCGTCCCGAATGTCCACCAGATCGGGCCCCGTCATCCGCGCAACGCTATGCGCCTTCTGCTCCCAGCGCGTATTCAGCGCCACGATCCGGTTCGCCTCGGGATACTCCAGCGGCTTGAGCAGCAGCGACTGCACCACGGTAAAGATCGCAGTATTCGCGCCGATCCCCAGCGCCAGCGTAAGGATGGCAGTCACCGCAAACGCAGGACTCTTCGACAACTGCCGCAGTGCGTAGCGGACTTCCGAAAATAGGTTCTGCATTCAGAGGCTCCCGGATTTCTTTTGTTCAATTATGCAATGCAAGCTTCGCCGGTGGAGGGTGTTCTCGCCTCACTCATTCGCAAGGCTCGCTAAGCTGTCCGTAGTTCGCGAGCCGGTCATAGATGAACTTCCCGCTATCGATATCGAGAATCAAATCGCTCGACGCAATATGTCCCCACTCGACCTGTACGAAAATTAGTTGGTCATTGATCCAATGTGCCGAGAAAGTATTGCCATGATCGAGGATGCTCGCCTTGAGAAAGGCGCCCTCGCTGGAGGCTTTGCCAATGTACAGGACGGTGTCCCAGGGCTTCGCCGTGCTCGAGTAATCCGCGTCCTGCTCAACAAACCATCTCGTCTGCTGCGGAGAAAGGTTCCTTTTCGCATCGGCGGGCAGGTTTTCGACGCGCGTGAGCTTCGCCAGCTTGATCTTCTGCTCAATCGACGGAGGCGGGCTGCTGTAGTCAACGCTGTTCTCCGAGCACGGATGCGTCGTCTGCGCCTCGACCGCCAGCAGACTCACACACCAAAGAAGCGAGCACAGCGTCAGGAGTCTCAACATGGAGATGATTATGCGCTGCCAAATGCCAACTGAAGAATCTCACGAGAAATACTTAAGCGTTCACTTGACAATATAGTTCATCTGTTCAATACTCAAGTTGTTGCTAAAGTATCCCGCTCTGAGAGGAAAAGAGAATGAAAGGACAAGCCGTCATGGAAAACACAATGGAACAGCAATCCGTCATCCACAGCACCTTCGTCGTCGAGCACAGCTACACAACCTCGCCGGAGCGCGTCTTCGACGCTTTCGCCGACCCAGCCAAGAAGCGCAAATGGTACGCCGAGCGCGGCGGCTTCGACATCGATGACTTCCAAATGGACTTTCGCGTTGGCGGCGTCGATCTCGGTCGCTATCGTTTCAAGCCGGGCACGCCAGTCCCGGCGGGCACCCCGATCGTCTACGACACCACCTATCAGGACATCATTCCCAACCGTCGCATCGTCCTCGCTTACACCGTAACTCTTGGCCCAGAGCGAATCTCCTCCTCGCTGGCGACTTTTGAGTTCTTACCCACGGAGAAGGGAACCGACCTCATCTTCACCGAACAGGGAGCATATTACGAAGGTGCCGACGGACCGCAAATCCGCGAGGCTGGATGGAAACTCCTCCTGCAGAAATTGTTGGATGAATATCTGTCGAGCTAAGGAGCGTGCCGGAAAGGCGTGAAGCAATGTCCGACCACAAGCTGAACATCGATGGTATCTTCCACGCCCTCGGCGATCCCACGCGGCGCGCGATGGTGGAGAGGCTGAGCGCAGGTCCCGTCTCCGTCTCGCAGTTGGCAGAGCCCTTCAGCATGACCCTGGCCGCGGTTGTTCAGCACTTGCAAATCCTTGAGGAGAGCAGCATCGTGCGCACCGAAAAAATCGGAAGAGTACGCACCTGCCGCGTGGATCCAAAGGGACTGGACGCTGTAGAAAAGTGGATCAACGACCGGCGATCCAGGTGGGAGAAACGCCTCGATCAACTCGGCGACCTGCTCGCTGAGCCATAAGCCTTCGATACTCAACCAGCGAATATTTAACCTGGAGGATAAGATGCTTCACCTGACACCATTTCTTCTCTTCGACGGCAACTGCGCCGAAGCCATGGAATTCTACCAATCCTGTTTCGGTGGAGACCTGATTCTGATCCGGCTCGGGGAAACCCCAATGAAGGCCCAGTTTCCTCCCGAACAGCACCACAAGGTCACAAACTCTCATCTCAAGAGTGGAACAGTCGAGTTTTCAGCGACGGATTGGCTGCACCCGACCCATCAACGACAACTGGGAAACACGACTGCGATGTATGTGACCGGCGATGGGCGGGACGAGCTCTCACCAATCTTCGAAAAGCTGCGGAATGGTGCCCGCCCGGAATTTCTAGTCGAACTTTGCGAAATGCCGTTCGGAGTCTATGGGCGGTTCACCGACCGATATGGAGTGGAGTGGTTCTTTCGCGGAGCAAGCGCGAGTTCCTGATCTGCCCTCCCTAATGGACGCGACACAACAGCCAGCACGAAGAAAAGCGGAGGCCGCAGCCTCCGCTTTTCTGTGCTGAATAACTTTCTTGAGAAAGACTAAGCGACGACGTCGATCCCCATCGAGCGCGCGGTGCCCTTGATGCTCCTGATCGCGGCCTCGATCGACGCGGCGTTCAGATCAGGCATCTTTTGCGTAGCGATCTCGCGGACCTGCTTCTCGGTCACCGTGCCCACCTTGGTCTTGTTCGGAACGCCCGAACCCTTGGCCAGGTTCGCGGCCTTCTTCAGCAGAACCGGCGCCGGAGGCGTCTTGGTGATGAAGGTAAAGCTGCGGTCGACGTAAACGGTGATAACGACAGGGATGGTCAAACCGGCCATCTCCTTGGTCTGGGTGCGAGCGTTGAACTGCTTGCAGAACTCCATGATGTTGACCTGGGCCTGACCAAGCGCCGGGCCAACCGGAGGAGCAGGAGTGGCCTTGCCGGCCTCAATCTGCAGCTTAACGAGTGTTTGGATCTTCTTCGGTGCCATTTCAAATACCTTCCTAGCTTCTAGCTATTAGCTCTTAGCTGAATTTGCTCGAGCTGGTCGCGGGTGTTTCACGCGGACACAACTAAAAGCTAATGGCTAAAGGCTAAAAGCTGTTCTTAAACTACCTTCTCAACCTTGCTGAACTCGAGCTCGACCGGAGTCGACCTTCCGAAGATCGTGACCATCACCTTGACAGTCTCGCGATCTTCGTTGACCTCGTCGACCACGCCGTTGAAGTTCGCAAACGGACCATCGGTGATGCGGACCGACTCGTTCTTCTCGAACTTGATCTTGAGCCGCGGCTTTTCCTTCGCGCTCTCGGCGCGGAAGAGAATCGAACCGACTTCTTCCTCGCTCAGCGCGACCGGCTTATCGCCAGTACCCAAAAATCCTGTGACTCGCGGCGTGTTCTTGATCACATGCCAAAGATCGTTGTCGAGGTCCATCTCCACCAGCACATAGCCCGGCAGGAAGACCCGCTCGATGGTGCGCTTCTTGCCGTTGACGATCTCCGTGACCGGTTCGGTCGGGATCATGATGCGGCCAATCCGATTTTGCAGGCCGAACGCCTCGATGCGCCCCTCGAGCGACTCGCGCACCTTGCGCTCAAAACCGGAATACGCGTGGATGATGTACCACTTGAAATTCTCGTTGGCCGGGGGCCCGAGCTTTTCGGGATTCTCGCCTTCGGCTCCCGCGCCTACCACTTCGTCCGCCATCGATGCCTCTTTCGTCGCCGTCGCCATCATCACTGCCCCGCGCCCATCGAGCGCAATGCCCATTGGATGATGCGGCCGAGGACCGAATCAACCAGATAGAAATATCCGGCAAACGCGAAGACCGTCACCAGCACTACCAAAGTCGTGGACTCCACTTCCTTGCGGGAGGGCGTAACCACCTTCCGCATCTCGCCGCGGACATCCTGAAGAAAATCCCGCAGCCGGGTAAAGCCGCCCGTCAGCTGTCCAGGAACTGGAGCGATCGGGCCGCTCGGCTTGCTCTGCGGCTTGCTGACAATCTCATCGTTTGCGGGTGCTAGAGCCTTCGCCATAAAACTTCCTTCGCGAGATGTTCCCCGCCTTATGCGGAAATCCACCTCGAAATCGCGTTCCTACAAAATGCCCGGCATCGAATACACCGACGCCGGTACTACAAAACTGGCAGGGGCGCTCGGATTCGAACCGAGAAGTGCGGTTTTGGAGACCGCCAGTTTAACCGTTGAGCTTACGCCCCTAAAACAGTTCTCAGTCGTCAGTTCTTAGTTCTCAGAAAGCGCATACGCCCAACTGAAAACTGATCACTGACAACTGAAGACTGCCTTACTTCGTTTCTTTGTGATCGGTGTGCTTGCGGCAACGGTTACAAAACTTCGAAAACTCAAGCCGGCCAGTGGTGGTCTTCTTGTTCTTCGTGGTCGAGTAGTTGCGTTCCTTGCACACAGGACACTGCAATGTCACTATTTCGCGCATCTCTTATCCTAACCGATCCCGGAACTCATGTCCCGGAGATCCTTCCTTGAAGCGAAGCTCGCTTCGCGACCTTCCAGCAGTCAGCGTCTCACTTTGTTCGCCAAGCGAGTCAGCGGTTATGCTTTGGTCCCGCCGACTCGCTTGCCGCGTAAGCGGCGCTGACCGCTCTTTAGCTTGCCGCACGCAGTGCGGCGCTGCCTTACTTAATAATTTCGCTAATCGTTCCAGCGCCCACAGTCCTGCCGCCTTCACGAATCGCAAATCTAAGACCCTTCTCCATCGCCACCGGAGTATGCAAAGTGATCTCAAGCGACACATTGTCGCCCGGCATCACCATCTCCGTCCCCTCAGGCAGCTTCGCCGTTCCTGTCACGTCCGTGGTGCGGAAGTAGAACTGCGGACGGTACCCGTTAAAGAACGGAGTGTGACGTCCACCTTCTTCCTTGCTCAGAACGTAAATCTCGCCCTTGAACTGGGTGTGCGGCTTGATCGATCCGGTCTTCGCCAGAACCATCCCGCGCTCAACGTCTTCCTTCGCAATACCGCGAAGCAGAAGTCCCGCATTGTCGCCGGCCAGGCCTTCGTCCAGCTGCTTCTTGAACATCTCAACGCCGGTCACAACCGTCTTGCGCGTGTCGCGGAAACCAACAATCTCGGCTTCCTCGCCAACCTTGATCTTGCCCCGCTCGATACGGCCAGTCACAACCGTGCCGCGACCCGAGATCGAGAAGATATCTTCAATCGGCATCAGGAAAGGCTGATCGATCGCACGCGCCGGAAGAGGAACATAGCTGTCAACCGCCGCCATCAGCTCGTCGATCTTCGCTTCCCACTCCGCTTCGCCGTTCAACCCGCCAAGAGCAGAGCCGCGAATCACCGGGACATCGTCGCCAGGGAAGTCATACTTCGACAGGAGTTCGCGAACTTCCATCTCCACCAGGTCGATCAACTCAGGATCGTCCACCGCATCGCACTTGTTCAAAAAAACAACCAGCGAAGGAACGCCAACCTGGCGCGCCAACAGAACGTGTTCCTTGGTCTGCGGCATCGGACCATCGGTCGCAGCAACGACCAGAATGCCGCCGTCCATCTGCGCTGCGCCGGTGATCATGTTCTTGATGTAGTCGGCGTGGCCCGGGCAATCGACGTGCGCATAGTGCCGGTTCTTGGTCTCGTACTCAACGTGCGCGGTCGCGATCGTAATGCCGCGCTCCCGCTCTTCCGGAGCGTTATCGATCGTGTCAAAGCTGCGGAACTTGATGTTCGGGTTGTGCTTCGACAACACCTTCGTAATCGCCGCCGTCAGCGTCGTCTTGCCGTGATCAATATGTCCTATCGTCCCCACATTCACGTGCGGCTTCGACCGGTCAAACTTCTCCTTCGCCATCTGCCTGCTCCAGTTCTTTGTCTACGCTACTTACCAAATCCAACTACCAACTTCGGACGCTCATCGGTTGGCTCAACTTCGACCGTTGCAATGGCAAAATAATCCCACTTCAAAAGCTGCAAAATAGCCGACCTGCCGTTGGCGCCTCTGCCGATAAGTATCCACGCGCCCAAATCATCCACAACCTCTACTAGCGCTTGAAACGAATCCTTCTCGAAAATCCCCGAGAGCGCCAACTTGCCTTCCGGTGACAAACGGAACCTTACTGTTCGTCCCTGCAACCAAGTCACGATGTCGCGCTCACGCTTTGAACATCTAAATCATGTGTGACTCGATCTTTTAGTCGCTCAATCATGCTGGGGTTTCCGAAGTCTAAGACGTCGTCCGCCAAGTCCAGCGGTATTCTGACTGCGCCGGTTCGCATCGGCGTCTGGATACTCCCGATCCAGACATCATCCACTCCCTTATAAATCAGCGACACTAGTCCGTATCCCGGACCGAGCGTGCCGAGAATCGAGGAGATATACGCACCCAGCCTTTCACCTCTAAGCATCTGACGTTTCTCGCCCAGATCGTGTGTCAGTACGCCCCGTGCGTACTCCGCTTCACTGATCTCAAACTTCTGAGCCACAGACTTCTGGTCCTCATTCAAAGCTGGAAGATCGGCCTCGGGCGCGTTCATCGCGGCGAACCAGTCGTCAGCAGAGCTTGTGGCTCCAGAAACCAGGACCCTAAATTGTTCTCTCGCCATAAATGCCTCCACCATGAACGAACCGCCGGCGTCCCGCTACTCAGTAATACGCGTAAACCTTCAAAAACCTCGCCCGCAGCTCCGGAGCAACCTGCTCCACCAGCCACAAGTACTTCTCCCTAACCTGGCCCTGATCTCCGTTCGTCAAAACCCCATACTGCGTCGGAACTTCCTTGCCCAGCAAACCTTTGTTGAGAACGCCTTCAAAATCCCGCGCCCGTAATCCGGCGCGCTTGATGCGGTGAAGAAAATCCTCAACCTTGCGGGCTGAAAATGCCTCGTTCAGTGCCTGGGTAACTTCGGCGAAGGTCTTTTCGTCCTGCACCGGAAGCGTTGCCTGTTCAAACATTCCTATCGTCCCGTCTTTCTACTGCGCCGGATCTCATCGCCCGGCCCAAAAACCTCATCTGGAGCGGGAGACGGGAATCGAACCCGCGACCAACAGCTTGGAAGGCTGTGACTCTACCACTGAGTTACTCCCGCCTACATCACACAAAAAACGCCACGCAAAACGCAACACAAGGCCAGAAGGCTGTCATCCCCATCTTCAATCAATGAGTCGACTCGCCTCGCTGGCCAAAACCACCTCTAAAACCTGGAGCTGATGATCGGGATTGAACCGACGACCTCTCCCTTACCAAGGGAGTGCTCTACCGACTGAGCTACATCAGCCCTGCTATTCATCGTATCGCGAAGCCGAAGCCGTGAGCACGATGCGCAGCGCAAAACTTGCAAGCAAAACCATCACAACCAGCCGAATCTTCCCCGGCCCTATCGTCGTCCACGCCAACCCAGCCAGCCCGGCCAGAATCGCGAGCGAAATCCACTTCTTCGTCGCCCTCGACATCGCTTCCGGCATCACCAATCTGGGCCGCTCAAATAACTGGTGCACAGGGGAGGATTCGAACCTCCGTAACTCGATGAGTGGCAGATTTACAGTCTGCTGCCATTAACCACTCGGCCACCTGTGCACATCTACCGCAACCGCCCGTCCTCGCTCGATCCGTCCAGCCAAATACGAACCTGCCGGAAAATCCCAGGGGCTCAAATTCAGTTGGCATTGGAGTCACTGCGATGGGCGGATGAAGCGGGTAATTCTCCCTACGACACCATCAAAGCAAACCGCAAAGCACCCGGTGCCGGCAGTTCGTGGAGCTGGCGACAGGATTTGAACCTGCGACCCTCTGATTACAAATCAGATGCTCTACCAGCTGAGCTACGCCAGCCCGATTGCATCACCGTCTCGCGAACCGCGACAGACGCACGAAAGCTGCGTCGCGCCAAGGCCACGAACTCAAAGATTAGCACATCGCAGGACGGCCCGCAATTGCAGCCCGGAAGCTGGCGCGGGCCCTCAGGCGCCGGGAGCTTTAGCCGCCAGGATCTCCGGCCTATCGATCTCCGGAGCCTTGGCGAAAAGCTCCTCGGCGCGGGCGAAGAGGGCCTTCGCAATCTCTCCCGTCAGGTGGGCGTTCCGGCCGTGCTCGTCGGCAAATGTGTCGAAAATCCCATACTTCGATGGCCCGATCTTCAACGCGTACCAGGTGGTGGTGCCCGTCTCCTGCTCCGCCAAAGGCTGCGCCGATTTCAGGAAAGCTTCAACTTCCGCCTCTTTGCCGGGCTTGGCCTCGAGCTGCGCCCAGATAGCGAACTTATCCATGGTTGCAAAATCCTCTGGCGACTTGGATGCGGCCGCGGGCCACAAGTTACAAAGCCAACAGCGCTCCAGTCGCGCACCATCAAATCTCTCGGGATTCACTGTGGTAGGTTCACATCATGGCCGAGGTAGGCGAAAGCGCGATCATTCCAGCAGTTCCCGTGAAGCGCAAATCGCTTCCCAGGGGCTGGCGCATTGTCATCGCTCTGATCCTCGCCGCAATCGTCATCGCGCTCGTTGCGGGGCTCTTCCGCAAGAATTCTCCCCCCGAGCGGCCCGGCTGCTCCCCGAGTCGGACGGCATCGTGTACGTCGATGCCACCCCAATGCGCACCGCCCTTAGCTTCAACGCCCATCCCGTTAAGCACGACCCGGATTACCAGGCCTTCATCGATGCGACCGGAATCGAATTTGAACGCGACCTCAGCGAAGCCGCATTTGCCCTCCACCAGATGTCCAACCCGCTCGGCCCCAATGGTGCAGTAGCATTCTCCAGCATTTTCGTCGGCAAATTCGACCGCAACCGGCTAGCCAGCTACCTCGCGAGCAAAGCGAAATCTCAAGAGAGCTACGACGGCCACGATATCTATGACATCCCCATGGATGGCCGCACCGACCGCGTCGTCATCCTCGATTCAAGTACCGTCGCCGTCTCGAACACGCCGACGGTAGAACAGATCCATTCCATCCTCGACCGCCAGCGCACCGCCTTCCTGCCCTTCTCCGGCAACTCCCTGCTCACCCAGCATTACAAACAGGTCCCACTCTTTTCTCTCGCCTGGGGAATCGGCAAGCTCGGCGCAGGTTTCGACGACTTGAACCTCTTCGGCCTCCGCGTTCCGCTGAGCGTCAACGCAATGTTCATCGGATCGTTACGCTGGACCGGCGCCCTGCACCTGCGTATTGAAGAGATCGCGCCCAACGCCCCTGCCGCAACCGTCTCCGCCGACTCCATCGAGGCGCTGCTCAATGTCGCTAAGACCGCCGAGAACGTCCTGCCCAACGCCCTCACCAATCCCGACACCAAGGCCCTTCTCGACAGCGTCCAGATAGAGCATCACGACGACCGCGCAATACTTACCGCCACAATACCTCTCGGCCTCCTGCAAAAACTCGCCATCCCTCCCGACGCCGGATCCAACTAGTAGTAGCCCCGATTCCATTCGCCGCCGATAAAGTTGCAAGCAAAAATTAATTCGACTTGGTAAAGCGTTTCAGCGTCCAACCATCAGGAATTGCCGTCTGCGCGATTCCCATTTGGAGGATTCATGCCCTCGAGACGCCCGCTCGCTTTTGCCACACTGATTCTTGCCGTCTTTGGAAGCCCATCCCTCTGGGCAGACGGTCCGCAAAGCCAGCCCACCATCACCGGCAAGGCTGCCTTCACCGACTACTCCCAGGAATCCCCCGGAGTCCGCCGCAAAATCACCGTAGCCGATCTCCCCAAGCCCTACGCCACACAATCCGTCGACAATGGCCCTAAGCTGGTGCCAAAGCCGGCCGACGCCTGGCCCAAAGCTCCCGCCGGATTCAAAGTCGAGCAATACGCAACCGGCATGGACGAACCTCGGCTCATCCGCTTCGCCCCCAACGGAGATCTCTTCGTCGCCGACAGCGAAGTCAATCGCCAACCGGAGACCGGCAAGATCCGCGTCTTCCGCGGCGTCGACGCCCGCGGCAAGCCTAAAGAAACCAGCATCTACGCAACCGGCCTCTCGCAGCCCTTCGGCATCGCCTTCTATCCGCTCGGCCCGAACCCCAGGTGGCTCTACATCGGCGACACCGACACCGTCATTCGTTTTCCCTATAAGAATGGCGATCTGAAGGCGAGCGGCCCGCCAGAGAAGCTCACCGACCTCCCCGGCGGCGGCCGCCTGCGCGGCGGAGGTCACTGGACTCGCGACATTGTCTTTTCTCAGGATGGCAAGCTCATGTTCGTCTCCGTCGGCTCTCACTCCAACATCGATGATCCCGACACAACTCCCGCGGAATACCATCGCGCCGACGTCCTCGAATTCACCCCCGAGGGCAAATTCATCAAGGTCTACGCCTCGGGAATTCGCAACTGCGTCGGCGAGGCCATTCAGCCGGAGACCGGCGAGCTCTGGTGCTCGGTCAACGAACGCGACCAGCTCGGCGACAATCTCGTCCCCGACTACATCACCCATGTGAAAGAGGACGCCTTCTACGGCTGGCCCTGGTACTACATGGGCTCGAATCAGGACCCCCGCCTCGCCGGCAAACACCCCGAACTGTTAGGAAGGGTCACCGTGCCGGATGTCCTGCTCCAGCCCCACTTCGCCTCGCTCGAAATGACCTTCTACGAAGGCTCCCAATTCCCCGCAGCGTACAAGGGAGACATCTTCGCCGCCGAGCATGGCTCCTGGAACAAATCCAAGCGCGCCGGCTATGAAGTCATCATGGTTCCAGTCAAAGACGGCCAATCCACCGGAGAATACGAAGACTTCCTCACCGGATTCGTTACCACGAGCGGCGACGTCTGGGGACGCCCGGTCGGAGTCGCCGTCGCTCCCGACGGATCACTCTTCGTCAGCGACGACGGCAGCCGGTCAATCTGGTACGTGACCTATGTAGGAAGCGGCAGCACAGCCAGCGGTCAGTAGCCGTCGGTTAGTGGAACTCCCTCTGGGAAGGAAAGCTCGCACCAGATGCAAAAGGCCGCCAGAAATGGCGGCCTTTTGCATCTGGTGCACGAATGAGCGTCATCCTGACGACCCGAACAACATGAGGCCTGCCCTGAGCGAAGCCGAACGGGGAGGAAGGATCCCGGCGAAGCATCCCCCAGAGTGGGCCCATCAAGTCTCCAGCGGGTCACCCGCCGAAAGCCCGATAAAGATAAGAATCTAAAACCCGCCGCCACTCCCAGAGGGGTCACCTTGCTTGGCGCTCGCCGCGGCCAGCTGGTCCATCGTCATACGCAAATACTTATGCGGATTAACCGGCACATTCTGAATCCGCACCTCATAGTGAACATGCGGCCCAGTGCTGCGTCCTGACATCCCGATATAGCCGATCACCTGGCCACGGCGGACCTCGTCTCCGGTGGTAATCGCAAAGCCCGACATGTGCCCATAAACCGTCTTCACGCCATGGCCATGGTCGAGGATCACCTCGCGCCCATAGCCGCTGGTTTTGTCGGCAAACTCCACGACCCCATCGGCGGTCGCATGGATCGGCTCCCCAAACCCAGCCGAAATATCCACTCCGGCGTGGAACGCGCCCTCCCCGTTGAACGGATCGTCGCGCTCGCCAAAGGAGCTCGTCACCTTGCCCTCAACCGGCCAGATCGATGGCGCATCGGAGCTCGCCGTCCAGCTGCCTAAGCCCAGCCACCCGCCGTCAGAAAATGCCCGGCTCGGAAACGGCGTCGACAGCCGGCCCGAAAGCGCCGTAGCCCGCAACGAAGCAAATTGGTCGAGCGATTGGTGATAGCTCTGGTCGCTGAGAGAGTCCGGATCGGTGGCCGTTCCGGCAGCGGGCCCAACCGGTGCGTGAGGTGACTTGGCGCCGCCGAGCTTGCTCTGCGTAAGGCCATACAACGCGCTCACTTCGCTCGCCAGCGAGCCCAGCGATGCCGCCTGGATGTCCTTCTGATGCGCGACCTGCTCCATCGCCAGATAGTCTTTGCGCAATACCTCGCGCTGCGAACGGACCTCATTGAAATGCGAGGTCTTGAGCAGCATCCGAGTGTACGAGCCTGCCATGCCGGTCAGAGTAAACGCGCCGACCACCGCCGCGGCGACAAAAACATATGCGTAGTGAAGGGGAATTGGGATCTTGCGGACTCGACCGTCCTGCTCGCGCGCGACAAAGATGATGTAATAACGATTGCGCAATCGGCTTCTCGACTTCCGGATAGATGGGCGTCACAAATGCACAACCCAGCCAAAACGATTTTCCCGCGTCGGACGGTGCGGTTACATTTCCGATTTGGCTCTGAGAGTGGCGCTTTGAAGACGCTAACAGAGTGACGGTTGAGGGTCAATGAAAGTCGAGCACAAAGGATGCGCGCAAAACTCAGAATTCCCGGTTTTTTTATGATCAGCATCAGAGGGGCGTTCGCCAGCCGTGAGCTCGAGACCTAAGCCGCTGAAACAAAAGGCTATTCGGCAAGGAAAGCAACCGGCCTCCGCTGCCGGGGAGTTGGCCATGATTGCCAACCTTCGTGCCAGAAGCCGGCGGATCAGCCGAGAACTGCGCCTCGGAATCGGCGACGACTGCGCCCTCATCCGTCCCGGCAAGGGCGACGACATCGCCGTCACGACCGACTTTTCCCTTGAGAATGTGCATTTTAGACGCGACTGGCACCCCCCTGAGTCGGTCGGCCATCGCTGCCTCGCGCGCGGCCTGAGCGATTTAGCCGCCATGGGTGCTCGCCCAATCGCTGCATTTCTCTCTATCGCACTGCCCCGCGAACTCACCATCCCCCGCCACGGTCAGCCAAGCTGGGTCGACCGCTTCTTCGACGGCCTGCTCGCCCTCGCCGATCAGGCCCAGGTCCCGCTCGCCGGCGGAGACACCGCCGAATCGCCCCGCATTGCGACCAAGCTTGGCGACACCGCCCTGGCTCGCCGCCGACATCATGCTCATCGGCGCAGTGAAACGAGGCCGCGCGCTGCTCCGTTCCGGCGCCCAAGCCGGAGACATCATCTACGTCACCGGCCCCGGTCTCGGCGGAGCCGCAGCCCAACTCCTCGCACTCGAACGAAATCCCCAAAAATTCGCCGCACTAAAATCCGCTACGCCGGGACAGCCCCACCTCTACCCCAACCCCCGCATCGAAGTCGGCCGTAGGCTCGCAAAGCGGAAGCTGGCCTCGGCCTGCATCGACATCAGCGACGGACTCTCCACCGACCTCCGCCACCTCTGCGAAGAATCCAACCTCGCCGCCGAGATCGACGCTCACGCAATCCCAATCCACCCCATGGCCCAGCTAGCCCAAGCCGCCAGCTGGACACCCTCCGCCCTCGATCTCGCCCTCCACGGCGGCGAAGACTACGAATTGCTCTTCACTGCACCGCCGCGAACGAAAATCCCCACGAGCATCGCCGGAATCACGATTCACTCAATCGGCCAGATGAGTAAGAGGCTAAAGAGGGCCCCGGTCGTAACGCTGTCAGGCCACGACCAACCACCAATCGAACTTTTAGCCAAAGGCTGGGAACATTTCAGGTAGAAAATCCTCTGATCAGGCTGACTCTGAAGGGGCACGGCTTCAGCCGTGCCATAAGGGCCGTAGAAGCAATCCGGCTTCAGCCGCTGAGGGAATGCTGGCCATGACCGCCCTTGCTACCATCAAGACAGTCATGTCCACCACCAAAACGCGCGTCCGTTTCGCGCCCTCGCCCACCGGGCTCCTCCACGTAGGCAACGCCCGCACCGCCCTCTACAACTGGCTCTTCGCCCGCCACACCGGCGGCGACTTCATCCTCCGCATCGAAGACACCGACCTCGAGCGCAGTGAAGAGCGACACGAAGTCCAGCTCATGCAAGACCTGCAATGGATGGGCCTCGCATGGGACGAAGGCCCCGAGTTAAGCGGAGCCGGCGGAGGCCCGCACGGCCCCTATCGCCAGTCCGAACGCCTCGACATTTATCGCACGCCACACCGAGCAGCTGCTCGCCGAGGGCAAAGCCTACCGCTGCTTCTGCACGCCGGAAGAGCTCGAGGCCGAGCGCAAACACGCCGCCGCCGAGCATCGCCCGCAGATCTACTCCCGCAAATGCCTCGCCATCCCCGCCGCCGAGAGCGCCGCCCGCGCCACCTCCGGCGAACACTTCGCCGTGCGCCTCCAAATCCCCGACCGCCCGCTACGCTTCCACGACATCGTTCGCGGCGACGTCGAGTTCGCCGCCGACGCAGTCAGCGACCCGGTCCTCGTCCGCTCCGCCAGCGGAGCCTCCGCCGGCGTCCCCGTCTACAACTACGTCGTCACCGTCGACGACGCGCTCATGGAGATCACCCACGTCATCCGCGGCGACGACCACATCTCGAACACCCCAAAGCAGGTCGCCATCTACGAGGCCTTCGGCTGGAAGGTCCCCGAGTTCGCCCACCTCTCCACCATCCTCGGCGCCGATCGCGAACGCCTCTCCAAACGCCACGGAGCCACCTCGATCGCCAGCTTCCGCGAGATGGGCATCCTCCCCGAAGCGCTCGTCAACTACCTCGCGCTTCTCGGCTGGGGAGCCGAAGGCGGCCTGCGCGAAACCTTTCACTCCCGAAGAGTTGGTCAAAGAATTCAAGCTCGAACGCGTCACCGCCTCACCCGCAGTCTTCGACTTCGACAAGCTCAACTGGCTCAACCGCCACTACCTGAAGCTCGCCGATCCAGAGCGCGTCACCGACCTTGCGTGGCCGTACTTCGCGGCTGCCGGGCTTCTTCCCGTCGAAGAACTCCCTGAAGTCAAAAGCTGGTTTACGAAACTGCTCGCTCTTTTTCTTCCCGCCGTCGACCGGCTCGAAGAGCTGCCCGGAAAAACTCATTTCGTCTTCCGCTTCGACGCCGACGCCGCCCAGGCGCACCCGGACAACGCCGAGCTGCTCGCAACCGAGAGCGCCCAAAGCGTGCTCGCAGCCCTCGCCCTCCGCGCCCGGACGTTTGAGGGAACGCTGACCGCCGAGCTCTTCAAAGCCTGGATGAACGAGATCAAAACCGAGACCGGAGTGAAAGGCAAAGAGCTCTTCCATCCAGTAAGAATCGCCCTAACCGGCTCCCACTCCGGCCCCGAATTCGACAAGCTCATCCCACTCATCGAAGAGGGAAGCACGCTCCCGCTGCCCGAACACATTCCCAGCGTGCGCGAACGCGTCCTCAACTTCATCAACTGACTCGCGCTGCTTCAGAGTGACAATCTCCTCGGACTAAACAAGACCGACAATTGTCATTCCGACCGAACCCTGAGCGGAGTCGGAGGGAATGGAGGAATCTGCGATGTCAGCGGTCCTCATCCGGCACCGCCGCTCGAAGTCAACGGAAATCTGTCAAGCCCCTCCAACTCTTCGTTTCGTTCCTAAACATCGCCAAATCAACAACATAAAATTTGAAAAAAGTTGGCGTAGTGAATGGGGTCAAGCTTGATAAAATTGAATTAGGGATCAGATAAGAAACGCACAAACCACGTCCAGGCTATTGAGCCGATCGCTACCGCCAGGTAGTGCCTGAAAAGTGCGTTGATTGCTTGGGGTGTAACATTCGATACTTGGAAGCCTCTCATTGCCGATGATATCTTTATCGCGGAAATCAGTGCACCCATAAAGGAGCACTTGAAAGGGTTTCCGTGGCACCAAAGAAGAAGCCGCCCGTTCCAGCGTGGCGATGGCTGGCGGGTCAGCTTTTTGACCTCATTCGGCGGTTCGGGAACTCTCTGATTTGGGCCGGCGTGCTTTGCTTCCTAATTTGGGAGTCGTCCCATGCTATTCAAGCATTTGCCGGGAAAACGTCGGTTGCCAACCTTATATTCGAAGTTGCAGCTAGGATCAACGCCACAATCACAGCTAGCTTGGCAGCCTCCGGACTGAGTTTAGGCCTCTGGCTGAATGAATGCCGGAGACATCGGAACACGCGTAAGCGTCTAACAGAAAGAACAGCGAGTTTAGAGATCCGGCTTGATCCTGGCAGATCGTCAAGCCAGTTGACCGCTGAAGGGACTACAAGGAAGGGAGATCAATGATGCTAACGCCAACTCAACTCGCAAATGTCTTAGAGTTTTTCGTTGTGGCAGCGTTGTGGGCCTCTCTTATTTTTGGGATAATCCCGTATGCTCGCTTAGATGGATTTCGGCAGAAGATGTTCGCTATTCGAGACGAAATGTTTGATTATGCTGCCGATGGAAACATTGGCTTCGATCATCCGGCGTATTCCCTGCTTAGACAGCAGATGAATGGTTTCATTCGCTACGGTCATCAACTCACCGTCTTTCGCTTCCTAATGACTGTGATTGCTCACAAGATAGCGGGTAGGCAGACAACAGCCACGTGGTTTTCAGAGTGGCAAAAGGCTTTGGACTCCATCGATCAATACAGCGTCCGGAAGAAGTTGGAAGATTTTCACGATAGGGGTATGAGGCTCGCCATCAAAAGACTACTTGTTGGCTCGCCCCTGCTTTGGATGATCTTTCTTCTATTCACAGTGGTGGTGTTGGCGGAAGGGGCGGCTAAAGGTCTACGCCAGGTAGCTCGACTCGCCGCCGATAGGACCTTCACCGGGCCGATCAATGATCGGCTAATTGAGGAAGCGGCTCAGGGAGAGTTCGCCTAACTGGTTAAACTCCCTCAACGTTCAGAAACGCACGTCAGACGCTACCTACCGCCAGGCATAACCAGTGGAGAATCACGAATTCAGCTCTAAGCCATTTCAAATGAAGGCTTTGCGGTCTATCGCCGCAACCCACTGATTTTGCGTACTTTAAGGGGTGGGGGGAGGCCCCAACCCCCATTTAGCTCTTACCACCATGAGCAGTCAGCTTCACCTCAACATTCCCCCGTGTGGCCACCGAATAAGGACAAACCTGGTGAGCCGCCTCGACCAGCTTCTCCGCAGTCGCCTGGTCCACCGAAGGAATCGTCACGTCAAGATGCACAGCCAACAGAAATGCCCCGGAATCGTCCGTGCCCAGCGTCACCTTGTTCACGATCCGAATCTCGTTCGGATTAGGCTTGGGGGCAGGAGCGACATGCATAATCGCCCCGGTGAAGCAGGCAGCATAGCCAGCCGCAAACAATTGCTCAGGATTCGTTTTCGTAGGAGTCGACCCATCCATCGGAGGGTAGCTAAGATCAAGCTTCAATACGCCATCCGAGCTCTCAACATGTCCATTGCGGCCACCGACCGAGCTCACCTCTGCGGTATAAATTGCTTTCATGATTGCGGGATTTTCCTTTCCTGACTCAATTTCCAGACTTTCTTATCGAATTTTCCGGAACAATAGCTTTAGATGCACCAGCCAAAAGACTCAGCGCCCGTCCTCGATCTTACCTTCCCGCACGAATGGCAGGCGACCATCCTCTCGCGCCGCCCGCTCATCGCGCCGCCTCGGCACTACGTCTATCCGCGAGAAGTCGAAGAGGTCGAGCGCGGCGCTCTAGAGTTGTTGATTCGCCCCACACCGAACGACCCTGAATTCCTCGCCACCTTCGCCCTCGGCTTCGCCGACCCCGCCGTCCCCACCGGAGTCTGGAGCTGCCCCAACCCGCAATGGCTCTGCGCCGTCGCCGGCGGCTACGCCTATCTGGTGAATACGGCCGATCCGCAGCAATGGGAGCATAGTCGAGTATCGTCCGGTTCTCGGGGTCGCTCCGATTCTGTCACAGCGGTTGTTACTTTTTACCGGACACCAGTCGTTAATAGCTTACGACGCCAACGGAAAGGCGTGGCAGACGAACCGCCTCTCCTGGGAAGGCGTCAAGATTCTCGAGGTCCACGAAGCGAGCCTCACCGGATTAGGCTGGGACCTAATGGCCGACAAAGAATTCGAGTTCGAAGTGAACCTCAAGAACGGCGAGCACAAGCGACTCGGCTAAGCGACCATCAGCTTCCGGCTTTCTCCGATTCGACTCTGTAGAAACTCAAAGCCGCATCGCCTTGCTCCTTCACCCGATATCGCGCCAACGCGCCATATCGCTCGCTCAGCGGAGCCCTGCGTCGATGCTCCGCAACCACAACCGAATCCTCGCCTAACAGCGAGGAGCATTCACCGCCCAGCAACTCCAGCGTCTCCGCATATTCTTCAACCGCTTCATAAGGCGGATCCAGGAAGACGACGTCCAGCGTGCGCTCCTTCTGCGCCAGTCGACGCAGAAACGATGAGACGCCACGCGGCTCCAGCCCATAACCCGACACGATGCCAAGAGATTTCAAGTTCACTCGAATAGCTTCCATCGCCGGCGCAGCATCCTCGACGAAGAGCACCATCGCCGCACCGCGGCTTAGCGCCTCAATGCCATTTGCGCCCGACCCGGCATAGAGATCGGCAAACGTCGCCCCCGGAAGACGTGGCGCAAGAATGTTGAACAGCGTCTCGCGCAGCCGGTCGCTCGTCGGCCGTGTCGTCAGGCCGGGCGGCGCGGCCAGCTTGCGAGAGCGATACGTTCCAGCGATGACGCGCATAAAACTCAGCCTAGCAAGGCCAAGTCCCTTCAGAGCGCCGCCGCCGGAAATTCAATCCGACCCACTACAATTGCAGAAGCAGGGATTCCAAAGCAGGAAAGTTGAGCGGCGAAATGCGTAGTTGGTCATTTCCATTGGGGCGGTGGTTCGGTGTCGACATCCGGATCCACGCATTCTTTCTGGTCTTGACCGGACCGTGCATGCTCAGCGCGACCTCGTTGAACCTCGATATCTGGCGTGGCATGGTCCTCTGGATTCTGCTCCTCGCCGTCGTCGCCGTTCGCGAAGTCCCGCGCCTGATCGCCTCAGCATATTACGGCCTGCAAATCCGCAACATCCTGCTGCTGCCAACCGGCGGCCTCTACGCCTTCGCCAACCCCGAGAGCATCGAGTGCGCAGCAAGTCCAAAGGTGCAGACGCCGATGGCAATGATCGGGCCGGTCGCAAATATCTTCTTCGGCATGATCGTGGCCGGGTTGATTGCAGGCACTACGCCCAAGGTCAGCCTCATCGAATTTCCCCTCATCACCGCCGCGCATCTCATGCGTTCTACGGTTTGGCTCAGCGTCTTTCTCGGGCTTCTTAATATCATCCCGGCTTACCCGCTCGATGGCGGACGCATCTTGCTTGGCGAGTTCAAGCGCTCGAAAGAAGCGGCCCAAGCCAGTCGCGCTGCAGCAGGAATCAGCCAGGTGCTCGCCGTCCTTGTCTTCGGCGCCGGAATCGGCTTGCACACACCCTGGCTGGTGATGGCCGGCTTCTTCATCTTCATCGGCGCGCAGCTTGAGGACCAGGGAACGCTCTTCCAGTCGGTCGTCGACAACGTCCGCATGAAAGACGTAATGCTGACCGAGTTCTCAACCATGTCGCCCTCCGACACCCTCGAAGACGCGCTCTTCAAAACCATCCACAGCCTGCAGGACGATTTTCCTGTCGTGCGCGGCGTCAATCTCGTTGGCATCGTCTCCCGCCAAAGCATCCTCGACGCGCTCCGCGCCGACGGCAACGGCTACATCCAGGGAGTCATGTCGCGCGCCTTCCAGGTCGCGCAGCCCGACGACTCGCTCGGCGCGATGATCCGCCGCATGACCGCCGGTCGCGGCCTCTCGCTCATGCCCGTCACCGAGGGCGAACGCATCGTTGGCATCGTCACGTTGCAAAACCTCATGCACTCCATGGGCCTGCTCGCCGAGCACCGCAAGCTGCAGCGGCAACAACGGTAGTGTTTTCTGTAGTCGGTGCTGAAGAAAAAATGTCATCCTGACCCTGGGCGCTGCGAAGGGGAAGGATCTGCGGTTAGCCGAGTGCGTGGACGAAACAGCATCACAGAGAATATTCAAATGGACGACCGCCCACTGGCCCCCGGACTCTACCTGGTCGCAACCCCAATCGGCAATCTCGAAGATATAACCCTCCGCGCTCTCCGCGTCCTCAAGACTGCCGACCGCATCGCGTGCGAAGATACCCGCCAGACCCAAAAACTCCTCAACCACTTCAGCATCGAGACTCCAACCACAAGCCTGCACGAACACAATGAAGCCGAAAAGACGCCCGAGTTCATCGAAGAGCTGAAACAAGGAGCCCGCATCGCCGTCGTCTCCGACGCAGGAATGCCCGGAATCTCCGACCCCGGAATGACCCTCGCCCGCGCGGCTATCGACGCGGGGATCCCCATCTTCCCCATCCCCGGCGCCAACGCGGCCGTCAGCGCGCTCGTCGCGTCAGGTCTGCCAACAGAGAGCTTCCACTACGCCGGATTTCTTCCCGCCAAAAGCGGAGCACGCCGCGCAGAGCTGGAGCGTCTATCCTCCATCGTCTCCGAAGAGGAAGCGCTCACGCTGGTCTTTTACGAGGCCCCACATCGCATTCTCGAAACACTCGAAGACATCGAGAAAGTCTGGGGAACCGACTGCCGCGTCGTCGTCGCCCGAGAGCTGACCAAGCTCCACGAAGAGTTTCTCCGCGGCACAGCTCAAGCAGTTCGAAGCGATCTCGCCGCTCGTGATCGAGTCCGCGGCGAAATCACCTTACTGGTCGAAGCCCGTTCCCTTGCAACGGCTGTGCCCTCAACAAGCCTGAAAGATCGAGTCGCCGAACTCCAGCAAACCGAAGGCCTCGACGAAATGGACGCACTCAAGCGCGCTGCGCGCGAACGTGGAATCTCCAAAAGCGAAGCCTATCGGGAACTTCAACGCGAGCGATCGCGACGGTGAAGGCTACGAGATACGGGAAATTCGTAGAACCTGATTGCAGAAGATCGCCGCAGCCACAATGCTCGTCGTTCCAATACGTTTTCTTTGCAGCAGTCCAGATTGCTTATCTCCGGTCACAAGGTAATGAGCGCCGGAGATTTCCGCAAGATTCAGCAGATAAGAATCTGTTGGATCTTCGGCTTGGTGTCGTCGCGGCAACGGAGTGAAGCTCTTAGCGCGCGCGATGTTGTTAAGCATCTCTCCGACTTCGTGTGGCTCGACAATCTTGCGCAAATGGGAGTGTCGGCTGGCGCGACGAATTTCCTCGATCTGTTCCGGACAGGTCGCCAACTCATATCTCCTCTCGCGCCACGCTTGGTAGCAGAGTGCGGGACTTCCGTGCGGAGAGATCAAAGCGCTGAAAAACAGGTTGCTGTCGAGCACGACGAGCATTACTGTTGTCTGGCCCACTTCAGGGCCTCATCGACTGCCGACTCGATGAATTCCGGGTCGATGCCAGTGTTCCGCACTTTGACCGCCTCGCAAGTCAACTCAAAGATTCGGTCTCGCACTGCATCCTCGACAAATGCGGTAATCTCCGCTTCGGTGGCGTCGCCTTTTCCCTTAGACAAAAATTTGCGCAAGTCGTCGTCTAGCTGCTTGGGAACCTGTAGACTCCACTGCGTTGCGGCCGTCGGCATAATTCTCACCTGATTGACAGTGTAGCTCCGCCATAGCAAAGAGTGCACCTGCCCGTCCACCGGAATGCCCTGCGTCGCCGCTGCTAGACTTGAATACAGCATGATCTTGCCGTTCGTCCGCGAACTACTCGCGGACCTGGAACACTCTGACTCCTTCGAGCGGGTACGAAGGCATCTAAGCCTCGCCGCCGGGCGCAGACGTGTCTCCGGACTCACCTCGACCGCCCGCGCCCTGCATATTCCACTCTTCGCCAAAGCCGCACAGGTCCCGGTCGTGGTCGTAGTTGCCGACAACAAAGCCGCAGACGCGCTGCAACTCGCCGTTCGCGCCGCCTGTGAGTTAACCGGCGCCATCGCTCCCGAGCGCGTGCTCCGGCTCCCCGCCCACGATGTGCTGCCCTTTGAAAATCTCTCCCCACACCCCGACGTGCAGGAGCAACGCGCCACCGTCCTCTGGAAGATCGCCAACGGAGACGCCTCAATCGTCATCGCGCCTGTCGAGGCTGCGTCTCTACGACTCTTTCCCGCGAATTACTATCTCGACCTCGCCCGCGTCCTTCGTCGCGGCGAAGAGATCGACGTCGAAGAACTCCTCGGCCATCTCTCCAGCGTCGGCTACACCGCGATGGACATCGTCGAGATGCCCGGCCAGTTCACCCGCCGCGGCGGCATCCTCGACATCTATTCCCCCGAGGCCGACCGCCCCGTGCGCATCGAGCTCTTCGGCGACGAGATCGAGTCGATGCGCAAGTTCGATCCCGATTCGCAGCGCTCCTCGTCGCCGCTCGACGAAACGACGCTGTTGCCGTTGACTGAAACTCCGGTCACCGAGCGTCTGCTGGCCGCCGTTCACGCACGTTTGAGCGGCACATCGCTCGAGGGCGACGCCGACGAAACCGTAGAGCGCGCCATCTCCGCTGGCGGAGTCACCGTCTTTCCCGGATGGGAGTTCTTCTCCACCATCGCTGGAGCCACCGGCAGCATCTTCAATCTCTTCCCTCGCTGCCAGGTCTTCGTCGAAGAGCCCGCAATGGTCAAAAACCAGCTCGAACGCTGGTGGAACAAGGTCGAACAGCGTCACGATCGCAGCAACATCGGCTCGCTGATCACCCCGGCGGACGTCTATCTGCGCCCCGAAATTTTGCTCGCAACAATCGAGTCCAGCCCCGGCCTCGACATCGATCAGCTTGGCGCAGTCGATGTGCTCGACGAAGACACCACGCTCGGCGAGGTAGCCTTTGCCTCGCGCCCAACCCTGCGCTTCCACGGATCGATCCCCGCTCTGATCGAGCAGCTCAAGACGCTCATCGAGCAGTCCGTCCACATGCTGCTCACCGTCCCCAACCAGGGCGAAGTCGAGCGGCTGGCCAATCTCCTGCGCGAATACGGCCTGCCCTATCGCCTCGGCAGCCGCGCCCAGCACGCAGGCAGCGAAAACATCTACGACGAATCCAGCTACCTCGCTGGCGATCTGCGCACGCCGATCATTGTTCGTGCACCGATCGCCAATGGCGTCAGCTTCCCCGACGCCAACCTGGTCGTCTTCGGAGCCAACGACCTCACCGACGAGGCCGACGTCACCGCGCGCCCGGTGGTAAGAAAATCCAAGTCCAAGACCGCAGCCTTCGTCTCCGACTTCCGCGACCTCACCATCGGCGACTACGTCGTCCACGTCGAGCACGGCATCGCGCGCTACCTCGGCCTCAAAGAGATCGAGCAGGACGGCGTCACCGTCGAGTTCATGATTCTCGAGTTCGCCGAGCAGGCGCGCCTCTACGTCCCGCTCACCCGCCTCGATCTCATCCAGAAATACCGCTCGACCGAGTCAGGCCCCGCTCCTGTGCTCAATCGCCTCGGTTCACAGCAGTGGGCCAAGACCAAGGCCCGCGTCAAGAAGGCCATGCAAGATATGGCCGACGAGCTGCTCAAGCTCTACGCGCAGCGCAAGTCCGCCCAGGGCCACGCCTTTCCCGCCGACAACGAATTTCAGCGCGAGTTCGAAGACGCCTTCGACTACAACGAGACCGACGACCAGCTCACCGCCATCGCCGACATCAAGCGCGATATGGAATCCACTATGCCGATGGACCGCCTGCTCTGCGGCGACGTTGGCTACGGCAAGACCGAGGTCGCCATGCGCGCGGCCTTCAAAGCCGTACAGGATGGCAAACAAGTTGCCGTGCTCACACCGACGACGGTACTCAGCTTTCAGCACTTCGAGACCTTCAAAAAGCGATTCAGGCAATTCCCCATCGAGATCGAAATGATCTCCCGCTTCCGTACGCCTAGAGAACAAAAAATCATTCTCGAAAAAGTCGAGATCGGGCGCGTCGATATCTTGATCGGTACTCATCGGCTGCTCTCGAAAGATCTCAAATTCCACGACCTCGGTCTGCTCGTCGTCGACGAGGAGCAACGTTTCGGCGTGCGCCACAAAGAGCGCCTCAAACAGATGCGCCGCGAGATCGACGTGCTCGCCATGTCCGCGACCCCGATTCCGCGCACGTTGCACATGTCGCTCGTCGGACTGCGCGACATGAGCATCATCGACACGCCGCCCAAAGACCGCATGGCTATCCAGACCGTCGTTGCAAAATTCGACGAGAAACTCGTCCGCTCAGCAGTCGAGGTCGAACTGGAGCGAGGCGGTCAGATCTACTTCGTGCACAACCGCGTCGAAACCATATTTGAAATCGCCGCCAAGATCAGCGAGCTCGTCCCCTCTGCACGAGTGATCGTCGGCCACGGCCAGATGGGTGAAGCCGAGCTAGAGCGCGTCATGCTCGCCTTCATGAACCATGAATACGACGTCCTCGTCGCGACCACGATCATCGAAAACGGCCTCGACATCCCGCTCGCAAACACCATCCTCATTAATCGCGCCGACCGTCACGGTCTATCAGAGCTTTACCAGCTGCGCGGACGCGTCGGACGCTCCAATCGCCGCGCCTATTCCTATCTGCTCATCCCTGCCGAGCAGGAACTGACCGACATCGCCCGCCGCCGTCTTGCAGCATTAAAGGAATTCTCCGACCTCGGCGCCGGATTCAAGATTGCCGCGCTCGACCTCGAGCTCCGCGGAGCAGGAAACATGCTCGGCGGCGAGCAGAGCGGCCACATCGAGGCGATCGGCTTCGAAATGTACACATCAATGCTCGAAGAAGCCGTGAGCAAGCTCAAGGGCGAGGATCGCCAGGAGCGCACCACGACTCAGCTCAACCTCGGCATCAGCCTCCGCGTCGACGAGAGCTATATCCCCGAAGAAAATCAGCGCCTGCGCATCTACAAAAAGATCGCCGGCGCGCAGGACGAAGCCACCATCACCGATGTTCGCGCCGAGCTCGAAGACCGCTACGGCGAGCCGCCAGAGAGCGTGACGCATCTGCTCGAAGCCGCGATCCTGCGCCTCGAGTGCGAGCGCCTCGGAGTCTCCCAGGTCGATCGCAAGCGCGACCAGATTCACATGCGCTTTATGGAGAGGGCCAATGTCGATCCCAGCCGCCTGATGATGCTCGTGGCAAAAAATGCCAAGCGCGGCGCGCAGTTCACGCCTCAGGGAGTGCTGCGCTATCCCTTGACCAATTCAGAACCGCAGGAAGTCTTGATGGAAATCCGCCTCCTCCTCGATGAACTGGAGCTCGAAGAAGTAGCGGCGCAATAAGATAGCGTTACTGTTACAAATACCAGGAACCGAGGATTTTACTTTGACAATAGCGCGTATCGCCGTAGTGCTTGCAGTGTTTGGAGGCGTAATGGTATCGATGGTTCCGGTAGCTCAGGCCCAACCAGGTCCAACCACCGCGCAGGCTCTGGCCGACCTCGCCGAACAATATTTCGATCAGGCCTATTTCAAATATGCGCCCACCAACGGCACCCTCGCCGGGTTCCACCAATACGATACCCAGCTTGAGGACTACACTCGCGCCGGCGTTGATGCTGAGGTCGCAACCCTCCATGAGTTTGAAAAGAAGTTCGCGGCATTCCCGGCTTCCCAGCTCGATGTCGCCAATCAGGACGATCTCGATCTCCTGCTCTCCAATGTCCGCGCCCAACTCCTCGCACTCGAGACCATCCGCCAGTGGGAGAAGAATCCGGACAACTACTCCAGCGGAGTAACCGGCAGCATCTTCAGCCTCATGGAGCGCAAATTCGCCCCGGCTGATGAGCGCCTCAAATCCGTGATCGCCCGCGAGCGCCAGATCCCCGCCGTCTTCATCGCCGCCCGGCAAAATCTCAAGAACCCGCCCCACATCTACACCGAGATCGCGCTGCAGCAGATTCCCGACATCATCAGCTTCTTCCAAAACGATGTTCCCGCCGCGTTCACGGACGCGAGCGATCCGGTTGTCAAAGCGGACTTCGCCAAATCCAACGCCGCCGTCATCGCAGCGCTACAGGACTACGAGAAGTGGATGAAAAACGACCTGCTGCCGCGCTCCAACGGAGATTTCCGCATCGGCGCCGATACCTTCTCAAAGAAATTGCTCTACGACGAGATGGTCGACATTCCGCTCGACCGCTTGCTCGAAATCGGTTACGCCGATCTGCATAAGAACCAGGCCGAGTTTGAACGCGTCGCGAAAGAAGTCGATCCGGCCAAGACGCCGAAAGAGGTTCTGGCCGAACTCGCAACCATTCACCCCGCCTCCGATCACCTTTTACAGGCATTTAACGATCAGTTCAACGGGCTGATTAAGTTCATTCGCGAAAAGAAGATCGTGACGATCCCCTCCGACGTCCGACCCACGCTTGAAGAGACGCCGCCGTTCATGCGCGCCACCACCTTCGCTTCAATGGACACGCCCGGCCCCTTCGAGACCCACTCCACTACCGCATATTTCAACGTCACCCTGCCGGAAAAGAGCCTCACTCCCGCACAGCTCGCCGACTACATGTCCGCCTTCAACATCGGCACCATCGTGAGCACATCGGTGCATGAGGCGTATCCGGGCCACTACGTTCAGTTTCTGTGGGTGCCGCAGGCGCCGAGCAAGGTCCGGAAGCTCCTTGGTTCCTCCAGTAACGCCGAGGGGTGGGCCCACTACTGCGAACAAATGATGCTTGACGAGGGCTATGGCCAGCCGGGCGTGGGCGCCAAAGATGTACGCGAGGCAAAGCTGATCCGCCTCGGACAGTTGCAGGATGCACTCCTGCGCGACGCCCGCTTCATCGTCGGAATAAAAATGCACACCGGCCAGATGAGCTTCGATCAGGCGATAGATTTCTTCGTGACCGAGGGTTACCAATCTCGTTCGACTGGAACCATCGAGTCCAAGCGCGGTACCTCCGACCCAACCTATCTTTATTACACGCTCGGCAAGCTGCAGATCATGAAGCTGCGCGCCGATATGGAAAAGAAGCAGGGCGCGGCTTTTTCGCTGGAACGGTTCCACGATGATTTTCTAAAAGAGGGTTTTCCACCCATCAAGATCGTGCGTCGCGAGATGATGGGCGACGATTCGCCGACCTTGTAGTGTCGTGATTCTTTCGGCTGGGAAGCAGGTGGTGAGATATTCTAAGGTGAGACGTACCTCCGCCTTCATCCTCCGTCGCAGCTTTGCCAACCTCAGCCGAAAAAAAGCAGCTAAGGACATTTCATGACAAAAAAAGTGCGTAAAGCAGTTTTTCCCGCGGCCGGCCTCGGCACGCGTTTCTTGCCCGCTACGAAAGCGATTCCCAAAGAGATGCTGTCGCTTGTCGACAAGCCGATCATCCAGTACGGAGTGGAAGAGGCGATCGCCGCCGGCATCGATGAAATCATCATCATCACCGGCCGCGGCAAGACCGCCATCGAGGACCACTTCGACATCAGCTACGAGCTCAACGCGCTGCTCGAGGCGCGCGGCAAAAAGGCACTGCTTGAGCTGAGCCAAAGCATCTCCAACATGGCCAAGGTCGTCACCGTGCGTCAAAAAGAGGCCAAAGGCCTCGGCCATGCCGTGCTGATAGCCAAGGAACTGGTAGGCGATGAACCCTTCGCGGTCCTCTTGCCCGATGACGTGATCGACGCTAAGACGTCCTGCATCAAGCAAATGATCGACGTTTACGACAAAGTGCAGGGGTCGGTCCTCGCGACCATGGAAATCGAGGGGCCGGCGATCTCAGCCTACGGAGTTCTCGACGGCTCGCCAACCGCGGGCAACAAAGATATTCTCGAAGCCAAAGGCATGGTCGAGAAGCCGAAGTTCGAAGACGCGCCGTCGAAGTACGCCATCATCGGCCGCTACGTTCTTACGCCGGCGATTTTCGATGAACTCGAAAAAATCACTCCCGGGGCGGGCGGCGAACTCCAACTCACCGACGGCATCAAGGGACTGCTCAAGAGCGAAAAGGTCTACGGATTTAACTTCGAAGGCACACGCCACGACGCAGGAGACAAGTTGGGCATGTTGAAAGCGACCGTAGACTTCGCCCTCAAGCGCGAAGACCTCGGCCCCTGCTTTCGCGAGTATCTAAAATCTCTAGCGCTTTAGTAAGTCGACTTCTCGGCTCAAATAAATGTTGTCATTCCTGAGTGACCCTGACCTTGAGTATCGCGAAAGGTCAGGGGAGTCGAAGGACCTGCATTTCCAGCGATCTCGATCCGATCAGCTACAAACCGCCGACGTTTACGCCTTCCACTTGATATTGCAGCCCATGCTCGGCTTCTGCACTTCACAGATAGCCTCACCCGCAATCAAGGCATTCATCGCCGCGCGCAAATCCCGGCCATCGACAGGCAGAGCATTGCCTGGCCGGCTATCGTCAAGCTGCCCTGCGATAAACCAGCGCCAGTTCCTTATCGAAAAGAAAAAAATCCGGAGTGCAAGTCGCGTCAAGATCCGCGAGCGACCTGCTGGGTTTCGTCATACAGATAAGGGAAGGTGAATCCCAGCTCCTCCGCCTGCCGTCTTAAGCTCGGCGGAGAATCATCCGAGTAGCAATCCGCATCGTTGCTGCTGATAGCAACGATGCCAATGCCTTTGCCGGAATATTCCTTCCCGATCGCGGCAACTCCTTCTCGACATGCCTCACAAAGGGGCAGTGCCGGCAGATGAACATCACCAGCAGGCCACGCTCGCCGCGAACTTCGTCTATGCTGATCTGCTTTGCCGTGATCGCATCTTCAAGAGCAAAGTACGGAGCTTTCGTTCCCAGCTCGATCATCGCGGACTCAGTGCGAGCCATAGGCTCCTCCTGATTGGGGACTGTTAGAACAATGGAGTCTGCCGCCGCGGCAACGGCATTCCAAAATGCTCATAAGCCAGCCGCGTAGCAACGCGTCCGCGAGGGGTCCGGTCGAGAAATCCAATCTGGATCAGGAACGGCTCATAGACTTCTTCGAGCGCATCCTCTTCCTCTGCGAGCGTCGCGGCAAGCGTATTCAGCCCAACCGGCCCGCCATCGTATTTCTCGATAATCGTCAGCAACAGCCGCCGGTCGAGCTCATCAAATCCATGCGCATCCACCTCCAACATCTTCAGCGCTGCTTCCGCAATAGGCCGATCAATCGTCCCCGTCCCCCGGACCTGCGCATAGTCCCGTACCCGCCGCAACAGGCGATTGGCGATTCGCGGAGTTCCCCGCGAGCGCATCGCAATCTCCGCCGCGCCGTCCGCATCGATCGGCACATTCATCACCTCGGCCGATCGCTCGACGATGAACCGCAGATCGTCCTCGCCATAAAACTCCAGTCGCAGCAGGATCCCAAACCGCGATCGCAAAGGCGATGAGAGCAATCCCGGCCTCGTCGTCGCCGCGACAAAAGTGAACGGCTTGATCTCCATCACATGCGTACGCGCCGCCGGCCCCTGGCCGATGATGATGTCCAGCTTGTAATCCTCAAGCGCGGTGTAGAGCTTCTCTTCCAGCACCGGTTGCAGCCTGTGGATCTCGTCCAGAAACAACACCTGCCGCTCCCGCAGATTAGTCAGGATCGCAGTCAAATCGCCCTGGATCTGGAGCGCCGGCCCCGAAGTCTGCTGAAATCCGACATCCAGCTCGTTGGCGATGATCGAGGCGAGAGTCGTCTTCCCCAGCCCCGGAGGCCCAAAGAGCAGCACATGGTCCAGCGCCTCGCCGCGCGACTTCGCAGCCTGCAAGGCGATCGCCAGCTGCTCCTTCGCCTTCGGCTGGCCAATGAACTCGCTTAGCGCCCGAGGGCGCAGCTTCAGTTCAAAAGAATTCTCCTCATCCGCGCGGGCCGCAGAGACAAGACGTTCAGGATTGGATTGCGCTGAAGGCATCTAAAAGGAAGTTTAGAACGGATTGCCGCAGAGAACTATTTGCCGGAAGCCCAGCCAGGCGTTTTGTTGAGGAAAAGCCCCTCGTTGGTACCCGCCGCAGCGGCTCAATTCATTTGCCGGCCGGCGCTTTCGAAAGCAAGCCATAGACATCCACCTCGCCCTTCGCGCCAACATAGACCCGCCCATTCACCACCGTGGGAATATTGAATCTGAGCGCCAACCCGGCGCGGTCGCGGGCCGAGTTCTGTTCGCTGCTATAAAGCTGGTGAGCGATGTCTTCGGCGTCAAAGGCGCTCAGCGTCGCCGGCGTATCCTCCCCGTTCCAGCTCTTCGAGCGCAACACCCAGAGCACTCCGTCCTTCATCCCATCTGCAGAGACGACCGGAGTCGCGCAAATTCCCGGCATGCTCGCGCCGCTGCTCGCCTTGAGCGAAAGCCGCCCGTCCTTGACGGCAAAATCGCGCAGCGCGTCGTTCGCCCATTACTCAGCACATAAAGATTTTGGTTCCAATACGCCATCGATCCGTATACGCCGCCGCGACTTGGCACGGTCTGCACCGCATGGATATCGCTCCGTTTCTGATAATGCCCCATCCGGTCGCGATCGATCAGGTAGATAGTTCCGCCCTTGCCGGCCACGACCGCAAGGTGCCGATGCGGCCCTGGTTGATCGGGCAATAGAACCGGCCCACCCGACCCTAAATCTCCATCCTCCTTCTCCAGCTCATCCACATTGAATGGCGCGAAGTAGTCTTCGACATTCAGCGTCTGCCCATTGAGCTTGAGCAGGCTGTCACCATAATCGCGCCCTCCCGCAGCGACATCGAAATGTCCGTTGCCCACGGCGACGATCACGTTGCCCTGCCCATCCGCTGCCGGCCCGGTGTCGCTCGCCCAGAACCCGCCGTCGTCGGCATCGGGAGAGGCATTGAAGACCGCCTTCTGTTTCAGCGTCTGCGCATCGTAAGCCATCGCCCAGCCATGATATGGACCGACATCACAGGACGAGCCCCAGGTCATGTAAACCGTGCCATTCGCCAGCAAGAGGGAAGCGCGGGGATTTTCAGTTGGCCGATTGAAAGGCACCTTGCCCTGGCCCAGGCTTCCTGAGCCTTTGCCATTGACCGAGGCCTCGATATCTGCTGGGCCGCCAAACTTTTCTACTCCTGTAGTGACCGCCAGGGCGTGAAGCTTGTGAGGATATACGCTCGACATCAGGCCACGGCCTTCCTTGGTCCGGACCAGCACATACAGTGTGCCCGTATCGGCGTCGATCACTGGTGTAGACGTAATCCCGACCTCGGGGTAGATAAATGGGCAATCGACAGCCCGCGCTGGAACCGTGGTCACGCCATCCTTGAGGAAGCTCACATGCCACAGCGGCGACGACGGTTTGCCATAGGCATCGAAGGCGTACACGCTGTCATGCTCGGTCGCGATAAAGAGCAAATCATGCCGCCCGTTGCCCGGAATCTCCACCCCGCCAAGGAACAACGGCTGAGCATAGACATCGCCATCCACCTTCAAGGCAAAGATCTTCCCAAATTGCTGGGCATTGACATTGCGTGGAGTTAACGTGGTCTCGCCCAGGTTCGCGCCGCTGCGGGCATTGTCATACTGCGAGGTAATGATTCTTTGCGCTCGCGCCGCCATCGTGCCGGCAAGCGCTGCTACCAGAACGCACCCAAGTCCACCATTCATCCTGCCAAGCCGGCTACCGCGCCACATCGAGACTCTCCCGGGCCTCTGCTCACCGTTCTGCAGGTCTACAGTCTCGGAGGGATTTGCGGACAACCGCTGTCCGAAGGCGTATAGATTGCAGAGGGGCGTAAACCTCTTCGGAAAGAAGCATACTACATAGCCAGCAAGATGCCTACTCCGGGCTCAAATTCTCTTTGCCGCAGCGCATTCCGCCGGGGGACGCGCTTCCAACTAACCGGCAGGAAACGCGCTCCATCTCAGTCGTTTCCGCTCGCCTCGCGCCCCAGGCCCTCAAGTCCGCTCTGCCTGACACTTGTTCTGGTCAAAAAATCGCGCAGCCGCTCCGCCTCATCGCGCTGCGCCTGGATCAGCAATCGCTGCCGGCGAAGCTGGTCGGGGTTCTCGATGCTGCACGCCGCCAGCTCGTCGCGGAGAGCATCGACCTCAAGCGTCAGCGCCTTTGCCTCAAGTGCGCGGTGCAGTCGCTGGCTGATCTGATAGGGGTCGCGGATGGGCTCTGCGGGATACATTTTTCTCGTGTGTTCGGCATTTTCTTCTAAAGTCTTTCAACTCTCTGCCGATACTACGAGAAGAGCGAAGATGCGGCCAGATCACTTCCGTATACCCGGAAGTGCACGCGGGTCACTGTCTCAATTTGCTACAGTGCCGCGATTACCTCAATCTCCACCAGAGCGTCCTTCGGCAACCGCGCGACCTCCACCGTCGAGCGTGCCGGCGCAACCGTGCCTTCTGGCGCCAAGTACTTGCCATAGATAGCGTTCATCGCCGCAAAGTCATTCATGTCTTTGAGAAAGACAGTCGTCTTGAAGACCTGACCCAGGCTTGCACTGGCAGCTTCGAGCACGGCTTTCAAGTTTTCGAGAACACGCGTCGTCTGCGCCTCGATGCCTCCCGGGACGATCTGCCCGCTCGACGGATCGAGAGCAACTTGCCCTGAGGTATAAAGAAAATCTCCAACTCGAACGGCCTGAGAGTAAGGGCCAATGGCGGCTGGAGCTTTTGCGGTGGAGATGGCTGTCTTGGTTGAAGAGCTCATCCCTGAATTCTAGCTGGAGCCGTAGCGCTAAAGCTTCTGCGCCCGCTGCACATCCCGCACACCCGGCACCCGGCGCATATTCGTCACCAGCTTCGTCAGGTGACGCACGTCTTCCGCTTCAACGATAAATTCGACGACCGCGCCGCCCTCCTCATCCGACTTCGAATCGACGCCGCGAATATTCGTCCCATCGTCGCTGATGATCGCGGTGAGCTCCTTCAAAATACCGGGGCGGTCGTCGCACAGAATCGTGAGCTTAACCGGATAAGTGACGGGGCGCGCCGAATGTCCATTGGCTGCAGCAGGCTGAGGCATCTGCGACCACTCCACCGTAATACGGCGGTCCGACTCATAGAGCAGGTTCTGCACATTGGGGCAATTGCGCGCATGCACCGCCACGCCCTTGCCGCGGGTGACATAACCGATAATCTCTTCCCCGCGAATCGGATTGCAACATCGCGCGCGATAGATGAGCAGATCGTTCTGCCCCTCCACCTGGAGCGAATCCGACCCCGTCGCAAGATGCACGCGCGTCACTGCGTCCGAAACCGTCGGCTTGGCCTCGACTCCAGATTCCAACTCACCGGCCGCAGGCGCCGCGATCACTCCCGGAGACAATTTGTTCAACACCTGCCGCGCCGAATACTTCCCAAAACCAACCGTCGCCAGCAGATCGTTCGGCGTCGCCACGCCATAGTCGGCAGCGACGCGCGCGTAGTCTGAATCCTGAAATTTGCCCAGCGACACCTTGTACTTACGCGCCTCGCGCTCCAGCAGCTTGCGCCCGATTTCGATCGCGCGCTCCCGTTGATGCTCGTTCAGCCAATGCTTGATCTTGTTGCGCGCGCGAGAGCTCTTGACGTAAGTCAGCCAGTCCCGGCTCGGCGTGTGTCCGTTCTGTGTGATGACTTCGACAATGTCGCCATTGCGCAGCTTCGACCGCAGCGGCGCGATGCGCCCATTGACCTTCGCGCTGACAGTCGTGTTGCCGACCTCGGTGTGGATCGAGTAAGCAAAGTCGATCGGGCTCGCGTCCTTGGGCAACACAACAACCTTGCCCTTCGGCGTGAACGTGTAAACCTCTTCGGGATAAAGATCAATCTTGAGCGTCGAGAGGAATTCGTTCGGGTCGGTCATCTCCCGCTGCCACTCGACCAGTTGTCGCACCCACGCCAGCCGCTGCTCATCGCGCGCGCTGATCGGCGATCCGCCGGCCTTATATTTCCAGTGCGCCGCGATGCCTTCTTCAGCGATTCGATGCATCTCTTCAGTGCGGATCTGCACCTCAAATTGATGTCCACGCTCGCCAATCACAGTAGTGTGCAGTGACTGATACAAATTCGGCCGCGGCATGGCGATGAAGTCCTTGATGCGCCCCGGCACCGGCCGCCACAGTCCATGAATGATGCCAAAGACCGCATAACAATCCGCCACGCTGCCGGTGATCACGCGGATCGCCAGCAGATCATAGACCTGATCGATCTGCGCATCAGATTCCTGCAGCTTCTGGTTCACGCTGTAGAGCCGCTTGATGCGCCACTCAACCCGCGCCTTGATGCCTTCTTCATTGAGCCGGTCGGTGAGCGTCGCTTCGACGTGTGTCAGAAATTCCTCACCCTCCGAGCGCCGTGAATCGACCGCATTCTGTACCTGCTCATAAGCGAAGGGATCGACATAGCGGAAGGCAAGGTCTTCCAATTCGCCGCGCACTTTGCCCATACCTAACCGATGCGCTAGCGGGGCATAGATATCGAGCGTCTCGCGCGCTATGGCCTGTTGCCGCTCCGGCTTGAGATGTTCGAGCGTACGCATGTTATGCAGCCGGTCGGCCAGCTTGATGATCACGACGCGCACATCGCTCACCATCGCCAGCAGCATCTTGCGAACATTCTCTGCCTGGCGGTCTTCGCGATTCGCAAACTGGATCTTGTCGATCTTGGTGACGCCCTCAACGATGTGCGCAACCTGTTCGCCAAAGCGCTCCGAAATATCCTCTGTCGTCACCGGAGTATCTTCAACCGCGTCGTGCAACAAACCCGCGGCGATCGCCGTTGAGTCCAGCTTCATCTCCGCCAGCACCTGCGCGACCTCGAGCGGATGAAGGACGTACGGTTCCCCAGAGGCACGCTTCTGCGCGCCGTGGTGCTCCACGCAATAATCCCAGGCCTTGCGAATGATTTTTGTGTCGTCGGAGGGGCGGTTCTTGCGGACAGTCTCGATCAGTTCCGCAAACTTCGCGGCAAGCATCTCCCGTTCGGATTCCGAAATCTCAACTGGAGCTGTCTTAGCCGTCGCCATGTCTGATTATAGGCTGCGCGTTCTCGCGATCCAACCCGTATCGCCCTGAGATTGCCATGCCCCGAAAGTTTCGATCCGTATCTTCTCCATTGGCCCAGTCCGCATCCAACTCTCGCAGAGGAAAGTTCGAACTGGAGGAAATCCAATGAAACGTCTGCTTTCAGCGTTCTGCTGCATCGCCTTGTCCGCAATTCCGGTCCTGGCGCAAAAAAAAACTGCCACAGCGCCCGCCATGACCGACCAGCAATTTGTCGATTTCGCCGCGCAAACTGACATGGTTGAGGCCGACCTCGGGCAATTGGCCCAGGACGTGGCCGCTTTGCAGCCAGTCAAAGACTACGGCCAAATGCTCCTCACCGATCACACCAACGACTTCGCCCAGCTGCATGTCATCGCGCAACAGGCCAATCTCACCGTTCCGGCCGCAATCGACGCCGAGAACGTCAAAACGACGATCGCTCCCTTCCACAAACTGAAAGGCGAAGCCTTCGACCACCATTACATCCACGAAATGGTCGTCGGCCACACCAAGGCGATCGAAATTTATAAGAAAGAGGCCGCGGACGCGCAGAATCCGGCGGTGAAGTCCTATGCGGAGCAGGCCCTGCCCGTCCTCCAAAAGCATCTCGACCACGCCAAGGCCCTGGAGAAATCCTAGGCCCCGGCCAACAGAAAGGCCCGGCCGGGAAGGCCGGGCCGACACAGAATCGCGATCGAGAAATCAGGCCGCTTCGGTCGCCGCACGGTAGGGCAGTTGAGGCCCCCTCCTGACGACGAGAAAAGGGTTTCCCGCCTGACCTTTGGCCGAAGCATCTTTCGCCTGGCTCGCCAGCGCAGCAAATCCAGTCGGATTGGCACCATCACACAACTCCGCGAGCCGTTACGGCATCATCTTCGCATGCCTTTAATCGTGATCCTCATCATTCTGTTGATACTCTTCGGCGGCGGTGGCTACTATATGGGGCCCGGGCTCGGCTACTACGGCGGTGGTGGCATTAGCATCATCCTCGCCATAATCCTTATTTACCTCCTTTTCGGCAGAGGGCGAAGCAGGCTCTGAGTTGGCTTTTCTGTGCGCAACGAAAAAGGCCCGGCAGTCGCCAGGCCTTTCGTCATTCAAATTGCTCTCGAACTAAGCAGCTTCAGTGGCAGCAGCCGGAGCCTTCGCCACGGCATCCTTCGCCTGGCTCGCCAGCGCGGCAAATCCAGCCGCATCGGCAACCGCGATCTCCGCCAGCACCTTGCGGTCCAGCTCCACTCCAGCCAGCTTCAGGCCGTGAATGAAAAGCGAATAGGTGGTGCCATTCAGCTTGGCAGCCGCGTTGATGCGGGCAATCCAAAGCGAGCGGAACTGCCGCTTCTTCTGCTTGCGCCCGATGTAGGCGAACTTCATTCCGCGCTCAACAGCTTCCTGGGCGGCCTGGTACAGCTTCGATTTGGTAAGGAAGTAACCGCTTGCGCGCTTCAGGATTTTTTTGCGGCGGTCGTTACGTTTCGTTCCACGTTTTACGCGGGGCATGGGTCGATCTCCTTTATCAAGCTATGAGCAATCATGCTCAAGGCTCTCGTTGTGCGGCTGGAGGCAGGAGCGTTCACCCATGAGGGTTAGGCTTTCGAACCTCTTCACTCGCGTGTTTCTGATCTCTCGGTGCTCAAAATCAAGCTGCCGGGGGCCTTTTTTGACATTCAGAATGTCAGGCCCAAGCCTTAAACCAATCATCTGGCAAAGACCGATCGCAAATACGCCGAAAAATCAAGCGTACGGAATCATGCGGGCTACCTTGGCGTAGTCGGCGTCCGAAACCAGCGCAGAATGTGCAAGTTTGCGCTTGGTCTTGGTCTCCTTCGACGTCAGGATGTGGCGCATCTTCGACTGGCCGCGCACGATCTTGCCCGTGCCAGTCTTCTTGAAGCGCTTCGCCGCGCCTTTATGGGTCTTCAATTTAGGCATGGTTATCCTGCTGGATTTCTCGTCTTTACAACAACATCCAGTATACGGGAGCCGCGCCATTCCGCAAAGCGCAAGTCACTTCGGCCAGCGAACATTCAGCGCATAGATTTCCTGGGTGCCGATGTTTCGGGTAAAGATCGGCGAGCCATCCGGCGCGGCATCGATGTCGCCGACCCACCCCAAATCTCGCGCCCGGCTGGGCTCCTTCATGCTCGTAAACATCTCGATCTTGCGATCGCGCAAATCGCAACCGCCAGGCCTTCGGTTCTTCGCCCCCGGTCTCGTAGTAGACATACTTGCGGTCCTGTGAGACCTCCCAGGCCTTGTCAACGGCGACTGTGGCAAGATCCGTCCATTTTCGTGTTCTAAGATCAAAGGTCTGAAATTTCCTATTGTCCTGCGAAAGGCCCAGAATATTGTTCTGATCCATCCAATATCCGCCAATGTCTTTAGACGAAGGAACAACCGACATCCCGCCGCTTCGCATGTCGTAAATCGTCAGCTCCCCTTTGATGTAGATCAGCAGAAAATTCCCATCCGGAGACCAGTTTCGTCGCCTGCGCCCAGTCTTCATCGCCCTTCGCGGACGCGATCGTCTTAGGCGGCAACGTCCCCTTCATGTCGACCACCATGAGCTCGTCGGTAACTGAGGACGTGAACGCCACTTTGGTTCCATCCGGAGAGATGGATGGGTTATTTGCGACCAATGGAGGATAGGTCAGCCTCATCTTTTCGCTCCCGTCGCTGCGGCTGCGCCACAGGCTTCGGTCGGGATAAGAATCTGTAAGCGATCCATTGTCCATCCCGGGAAAACGTTGGGAATGTCGCAGAAATCCCCGACAGAAACGGCACGAACTCGTGCGATTTCATATCGTAGCGAACCAACTCGCCGCGGTCCGTTGTGCCAATCGCGAAGATCTGCTTTCCGTCCCGGCTCACAGACACCCCCGAGTAGGAAAGCGGCCCAGCCGTGAGCTGGATCGGCCGGCTTGAACGGCGAAACAGGGTCTTTTCCATTGGGATCGCCCAGATATCATGTCTCGCGTCGCTGCCTAGGTCATCACTACAGCAGATACTTGCCGTCAGCGGTCCAGACGCCGCGCCCCGAGGGGCCACCATGGTCCACAGTCCCGCATTCTCTTGCCATCTGATCCAACTTCGACCAGGGAAAATACCACCCTCAATCGCGCTGTGTGAGAAGGCGATTCGTCGCCCGTCCGGGGAAACACTTGGGAGATAAGTCTGACCCTTTACAGAAACAAGTTTGCGCGGATTCGCGCCGTCTGCGTCGGCGACAAATAAATCGCTCACCTTCGTGAAAATCATGCGGCCGTCCGGAAAATATCCAGCTCCTCCATTCGCCTCAAAGTTTCCCAGCCGGCGCGGCTCTCCCGCGGGAAGCGGAATCGACCATAAGGGGCCGACAGGGGGAATAAAATCTCGAAATTGGCCGGTCCCGACGAGGGCTGCTGAACCGTCGGGCGCCAGCCCGAGGAGCGCGATATCGTGAAGTGAGGTGTCAATCGTAGCTGTCGGTCCACCGGATACCGAGACCTGTAGCTATCTTCCAACTCCCCATCCCAACCCTCGTTGAAGTAAATCCGTGATCCATCTGTGAAAGTCGCAGCCCGGGTTCTCTTCGGCCCGCCATCGTCAGTGAGCATTGCGATCGACGTCACCACAGGAACAGCCGGCGGTGTTCGCCACCAGACCACGCCCAGCCCGGCGAGCGCAAACACTGCGGCCGACGCACAGCTGACCAACCCAGATCCGTCTCGAGGGCCGGTTCTGCCCGACAACAGGCACCGTCGCGCCGCTCGATTCCGACAACGCTTCCAGCGCAAACGCCAAATCCGACGCCGATTGAAATCGCTGCTCAGGGTCCTTCTCCAGGCACCGTTTGACGACTCGCACCAGTGCTGGAGGCGTATGCGGAGCAAGTGCCGAGATCGCGGGAGGTTCTTCGTTCAGAATGGCAGCCATCGTCTCCGACGAAGTCGGCCTTTCAAAAGCCCGTCGCCCCGCCAGCATCTCGTAAAGAATCGCGCCAAAGGCAAAGATATCGGTCCTGCCATCGACCGCCTGCCCGCGCACCTGTTCCGGAGACATATAGCCGACTGTGCCCATCACCACGCCGGGCTCGGTTCCATTCGTCATTTCGGTCTCGCCAGAACTCCGCTGACGCCGCGTCAGCTTCGCCAGGCCAAAGTCCAGCACCTTGATCCGGCGCTGCTTCAGCACGAAGATATTCGCCGGCTTAATATCGCGATGCACAATGCCGTTCGAATGGGCCGCATGAATCGCTTCGGCAATCTGAACTCCAAAATCGATCGCAGTCTCGATCGGCAGTGGCTTGCCGCTCGTCTCTCGATTGATGCTCTGCTTCAGGGTCTGCCCCTCAAGCAGCTCCATCGCAATGAAGACCCGTCCGTCAACTTCATCAACCTCGTAAATCGTGCAGATGTTTGGATGGTTCAGCGCCGAAGCCGCCCGCGCCTCCAGGCGAAATCGCTGCAACGCCTGGGGATACCCGGCAACCTCCTCAGGAAGAAACTTCAGCGCCACATGGCGGCGCAGCTTCAGGTCCTCCGCCTCATACACGACGCCCATGCCGCCGCTGCCGATCTTGCCCACGATGCGGTAGTGGCCAATCACTGTCCCGGCCGGAATGCCAATTGAGTCGGACTCTCCGGAGCGGGGTCGTGGCAGAGTCGCATCGGACGAGGCCGCAAACGCCGGACGCTCGATAAACTCGCCCGCCTTCTCATGCTGGGCAAGCAGGGACTCAACCTCGCGCCGCAACGACTCGTCGCCGGCGCACGAGTCCTCCAGCACGCTCGCACGATGACCAAAGTCGGCGTCCAGCGCCTTCTGGAAGATGCTCTCGACCTTTTGCCAGCGATCAGGATTCATCGGGCCTTTATTCATCTTTCTGGTCACCCATCTCGCGCAGCAACCAAGCCTTCGCCAATCTCCAGTCGCGCGCTACGGTCTCCGGAGAAACCTGCAGCACCTCAGCCGTCTCCTCCACGCTTAGGCCACCAAAGAAGCGCAACTCAACCATCCGGCTCTTGCGTTCGTCGATCAGCGCCAACGCCTTCAGAGCATCGTCAACAGCGATCACATCCGCATGCGATGAGGCCGCGACCTCCGGCGCATCATCGAGAGCGACGACAAATGCTCCGCCGCCTCGCTTGTCAGATCGGCGATTCCGCGCCATGTCAGTGAGGATGCGCCGCATCTGCCGCGCACAAAGCGCGAAGAAGTGGGCCCGGTTCTGCCAGTCCACTTGCTGCAAATCGGAAAGCCGCAGGTACAGCTCATTGATCAGGGCAGTAGTTTGCAGAGTATGGCCGTCGCGCTCGCGAGCCATCGAGCGGTGCGCGGCAAGGTGCAGTTCGCGGTAGACCTCAGGCGTCAGCTTCTCCAGCGCGCGCTCGTCGCCTCCGCGCCACGCCTGCAAGAGCTCCGTGATTTCATGTCCGGCAGGTTCGTGGCTCTCGGTCATGGAATGACCTCGTACAGAGGACTCTAGCTCAATTGAGTTCTCATGCCCGCCACCTCTGGGCGCTCGAACTCGCAATCCACACCGGAGGAAATTATTTCTGCGCCGCGTTACAGGTTTTGCCCACGGCTTTCGCTATAGAGAGTGAACCACAAAATAAGCGCGGCTGTCAGGCATAAATCGCCGCCGCCAAACGGAGGAAGTCATGAAAAAGCACATCGCGGGTCTGTTCGGTTTCGCTTTACTGCTGGCGGCAGCTTCCGCCCACGCACAGATCACCGACACTGTCCGGGTCAGCGTACCGTTTCCCTTTGTCGTGGCAGGACACGCCATGCCGGCCGCCAATTACAGCGTCAAGATCACTCAGGACACAGGCCTGATCATCCTGGATGCTCCCGGACACTCGGCAATAGTACTCAGCAACAGGAATGAGCACCCCGGAAGAGGATCTAGCGACTCCTATCTGAAGTTCGAGCGCTACGGCAATAGCTGGGTGCTTGAGGAAGTGGCATACGACGGCACGGAACAAGTGCTGCATCGGAGCAAGATCGAGAAACAGCTCGCCCAGCTCAAACCAACCGGCCAGCAAACGCTCATCGCCTCCAACGTGACCGGACACTAGCCGACGAACGAGCCGATATCTACAGTTGCCACCCGGGGACATGCCACGTGCGTGTCCCCTTTTTTTATCCGTTTGCGGGGTGTGCCGAGGACTCGCCTGCAATCCTATTGGCCCGCCAGCGCCACCTCTAAATTCCCAAACCGCCCCGTCGCCTGGTCCCGCACCCCAAGCACCACCGAAGCCGCACCCGGCTTCAACGCAATCGTCTGTTTCGCGCGAAGCCCATCCACATTCAAAGCCGCGCGCCGCGCGGGACTCACCGTGCTCGTCAGCCGGACCAAAGACGTCGCAATGGCCTTCCCCTTGGCGTCATACTCCACAATCGCGCAATCGGCAGAGGCCACCAGCTGCCCCGACGCATCCGCCTGATACTCAATTGTCCGCGGATCGATTGTGTATTCCACATTCGCAGCATCAGCTGATTTGCTCACCTTCGCGGAGAAGAGCACATCCGTCGCAGCCGCCGCGCCATAGCCCAGCGCCTGCCGGAACTCTTCTTTCGTTGGAGCCGGCGCCGACTGCGGGTCTTTCGCATAGTAGCCTTGGCGATAAATCAGCTGATTTCCCGGCTCATCCAGGCTTAGCTGAATCCGGCGGTAGCCGCCGTTCCACTTCGTGTTCGCCGGAGTGTAAGAGATCGTGTAGTAACTCTCGCTTCGATCGAATTCATTCCGAAGCGTCTTGGCAATGTCGTTATTGAAGGTCGCTGCTCCGCCGGTGGCCTTCGCAATCTCCAGCATCCCGCTCATTTTCGCGGCGCTGAGTTGGTCCGCCAGGGAGACCGTCGCGAGCTGCGAGGAACCGAAAACGTTTCCGCCGTTGTCGAAGGTCGTGTCGGCGGTTGTTATTCCTTGATAATCCGGTGGAGCAACGCCCCGGGCATCGATCGGATAAACCGCCACTCTCGCGCTTTGCAGCTCCTTGTCGGTAGTCTCCTGTATCGGCATCATTTGGCCGCCGGTACTGGTAAGACCCACGCCTTGAATATCGGAGGGCTGCCCCTGTAGCGGGAACCCGCCCGAAAGCCAATACACATTCTTTCTCCCCGGCAGGTTCGTCAGCAACTTGGCAAGCACTGAAAAGTTATCAAGCGTCTTTTGGGCATGTTGTACTTGTCTCTCGATCTGCGTTCGCGCCGTCTGCGTCTGCGTCTGTGCCGCAAGCGCCTGCGACTCAGGATCACCAGTACCAGACTGGGTTGGCTCTTCGCGGAAGTGGATATTTGGCGGCTCCAGGGTGCCGGCTGCAGGCAGTCCGTTCTTATCCAGAAGCTGTGCGATAGCACCCGCGCCGTCCGCAAATGGAACCAGCATCTTCATCTGGCTCGACATCACTACCAGCGCAACCGGCTCATCGGCAGGCAGCTGCTTCACAAACTGCTTCAACTGCCTCAGCATGTTCGCCTGGTCCGCTGGCGCGGTGTTGAACTGATCGACCAGCAAGACATTCCAGGTGGCGGGAGCATTGGTCGGCTCATTGCTCGCGCTTATCGTCCCGTCTGCCCCCGCAGCCGACTGACTCACAACCTCCCTGTGCACGTCGCCCCTGTGTTCCTCGGCGCTCGCAAGCTTCTGCGCCACGCCATCTTCTTTCAGCACAAAATCCCCAGCCTTAAGGCCAGTAACCGGAGCGCCATTCTTGTCGAGCACCACCGCATCCACGACCACCAGCCGTACTTCCGTCCGCAGCGTTGTCGCCGAAGCCAATGTTTGCGACTCCGCAGGAGGCTGCTCGACATAGGGTTGGTTGTAATACCCGGCACTGGTGCGCGCAGTCAGCCCGGCCCTCGCCAGTTTCACTTCCAAAGAGTGGTAGTCGTTGACCGTCTCCGAAGGCGACACCTGCACCCCGATCCGGTAGTAAACGCCGGCATCCGCCACGCAGCTCGCGATCTCACTCGCCAGATCGTTGGACCCATTCAGCACCTTCCCGCCGCTCTGCAACGCCAGCACCGGCAGCCCCAGGTTGCCGGACTCGGTATCCTTCGCGCTCGTCACCGGCTTCAGGAAATTCTGGTAGTAGACGCTGTGCGCCAGGCTGCTTTCCGAGCTCAGCGAATCGACGCTATAGAGAGTCGTACGCGATTGCCGCAAGTCCTTCGAAAAAGTGACGATCGAGTCCCAGTTCCGATGCTTGTCCCCGTCGGTCGTTCCGTAGTGAACCCCGGACAGCGTCGGCCACCCCGGCCCGAGCCAAAGCAAAAGCTTTCTCCCCGGTTTTTGACCCGTGTAGGTAAGCATATGACTCAGCGTCGCCAGCGACAGTTGGTAGCGTTCGACCGTCCCATTCCCGCCCATCGCCGAGTTAATCGTGTGGATCGGGATCGGCATCTTTTCCAGTTCCGCGATCAGCACGCTTCCATCCTGCGTTGGCTGGTCGATCTTCACCCCCGAATCGGAAAACAGCGCGATCGAGATCGGAATCGGCAAGTGTCCGCCGTTCCTGCCCAGGTACTTGGTGATCTGGTCGCGTTCCGTCGCCACGCTCTGGAAGCTGTTGTTCACCTCATCGATGAGCAAGATCGCCTCAGCCGGATTGCTGGTCGCCGCCCCGTTTACAGAACGAAACGAGACGATCTTGCCCGCCTGATGATTGTCCAGGACAGTGAAGTCGCCCTCGGAAAGCCCTGAGACTGGCTGCCCTGCCGCGTCGGTCACCGTGACATCCAAAGAAATCTGCCCGACTTGCTTGCCCGATGCGTCATGCCTCGCCGCAGGCTCCGCAGGACGCTGCTTCAATCCCCTCGGCTGCTGTTGTGAGTCTTGATCGGATTGTCCCCCTGGCGGCGTCGTCGAGCCAGCATCTTGAGAAAAGCAGCAGGCCGCCAACCAGAAGGACAGCAGCAGGATACCCAGACGCCGGCAGGTAATCCAACACTTGCCAAAACGCCCAACGTGTATGGATCCGATATAAGTCACAACAGCTTCTCGACTCAAGAATAAGCCCCAACGGGTCAAGCGGCTTTTGGACCTAACCCGTGTTTCGTAACGACACGCCCTTACCGTCAGACGGTGCCTCTCCCCCTCGGGACCCACGCACGAGCGTATCCGGACACCCCATTATCCCTCTTCAAAGGCACCAAACTTCACTATGCGTTTCGCGTTGCCCAAATCTTCCAGGTGATATGTTGAACCTTGGCTCCCGCGCGTGTTTCGAGCTCGCATTCCATGGGAAAAACACCGCTCAACCGCCGACAGTTTCTGCAACTGGTCGCCAGCGGAGTCGCCGTCGAAGCGCTTCTCCCATTCTGTGACCCCGCCCTGCGGGCCGAACTCGCCTCCGGCCTTCCGCCCGGCTTCCAGGACGAAGACGTCCATCTCAAGAAGCGCGCGTCGCGCCTGAGCAAGAGCTACGGCTCCGGCAACTTTGGCGAATGGACCTACGACCTCAACGAGCTGCCCTGCTTCCACTACACCTGCAATCAGACCGAAGACCCGCTTGCCGCTATTCCGGTCGAGACCGCCTGGCGCGCGCCCACCGACCACACCCACCAGGTCGGCAACGACCGCATCCTCGCCGCCGCGTCGAACTACGGATATATCCAGGTCCGCCAGGACGAAGGCGGCCCAAAATTCCTCAACGACTACCATCCCGATTCAGGGTTCTTCGGCGCCGGCATCGGTTACCTCACCGACGGCAACGAAATCCTCGGCACCTACTACCCCGGCGCCGGAACGACCTTCGAACGTTACTTCGGCATGGGATACCTGCGCAAGCAGACCACCGGCAAGAACTTCTCCGTCGACCAGACCATCTACGCGCCCTTCGGCGACGACCCCGTCTTGATATCGGAGGTCGTCATCAGCAGCCAGAGTCCCCGCCCGGCGGATCTTTACTGGGTTGAGTACTGGGGCTGCCAGTCGTATCCCTTTAACTACAAGGCGCTTCAAGACAGCTACAACAGCAAGGGCGAGATCAACCCCGAAAAAGTGGTGGGCCTGCGTCGAGAGTCAGCGCTCCGTTTCGATCACCACTTCGAGAAAACGCCGGATGGCCAGGGACTCAGTCAGTCGAGCGAGCCCGCTCCCGAGCGACCGCTGCCGGCGGGCGGAGGCGCGTTACAGGAGGAGCTCGAAGCAAGCATCCTCAATCTGGCCACTCCTCCAACCCCGGCGAAACCCCAGACTGCGGGTCAAGTTAAAGCCCAATCTAAATCGCGAGACGAACCCCAACCGATAGCCCCGCCCGCCACGTTTCTCGCCTCGCTCGATCAGGGGCCGGTCCGCTTCCTTACCAACGCCGCCGCCTTCTTTGGCCCGAAGAACCTTCTGCGCCACACTGGCCCCGCAGGCCCTGAAAGCGTTCCCGTACCCGCCGAGCTTCTCCATCCGGCTGGCCTCGTCCATGTTGTTCCCGTCAACGCCGGAATGACGGGTCAGCCCCCCGACGATCTCACCGCAACCGGCCCCGAAAGCGCACTGATCCTCGTCAAGCCCTTTACTCTCGATGCCGGCCAGTCGCAGACCCTGCACTTCCTCTATGGATATCTGCCCAGTGGATTTTCAGCCACCGGGCTCATCGCCAAATATCGCGCCTCGGCGCCCGGTCTTTTCAACAAGAGCAGCGCAGCATGGAAAGACGAAGGCATTCAATTCTCCGTAGGCCTCAACGAAGACGTGTGGGTCGAGCGCGAGACCCAATGGCATAACTACTACCTCCGCAGCGGCTTCACCTATGACGATTTCTTCAACGAACACATCGTCTCGCAAGGCGAGGTCTATCAATACTGCTTCGGATTTCAGGGTGCAGTCCGCGACCCGCTCCAGCACGCGCTGCCCCTGGTCTTCGGCGAATCGCGCCTCGCCAAAGAAGTCCTGCGCTACACGCTCAAATCGCAGGGCGCAGACGGCGCGTTACCTTTCGCGATCACCGGGCACGGCACGCCAGTATCCATGCAATGGCTGCCCAGCGATCTCGACCTGTGGCTCCTCTGGCTCGCCAGCGAATACGTCCTCGCCACCCGCGATCGCGACTTCCTCTTTGAGAAAGTATCGAGCCCGGGCGCTCCGGATCGCGCAGTCCCCGAACTCACTGTCTACGAACATCTCAAACTCAGCTACCACCACCTGGTCGACGGAATCGGCACTGGCAAACACGGCCTCTTACACGGCGGCAACGACGATTGGAATGACAATATCTACCGCCAGGGAGTGCCAAAGGGCCTCGCCGATCAAGTCCGCAGCGACTCCGAAAGCGTCATGAACGCCGCCATGGCCGCCTACATCCTCGACCACTACGCGAGAATGCTTCGCTACGCCGGCGACGTCAAGGGTGCCCAGGAAGCCGCCGATCGCGCCCAGCAACAGAGAGAAGCAGTCCGCGCGCAGTGGGATGGCAAGTGGTTCAAGCGCCTCTGGCTCGGCCCGGATGGTGGTTGGCTCGGCCTTGGCCAAGGCCCGAACGCCCGCCTCTGGCTCGACGGCCAGCCCTGGGCCATCGTCGGCGGCTGCGCCACGCCCGACCAGCGTAAGACACTCATCCAGGCGATGGACGAGCTCCTCCGCAAACCTTCCAAGATCGGCGCCAAGCAGGTGAGCAGGAAAGTCGACTGGCCCGGTTTCATGCCCGGCGAATCCGAAAACGGAGGCGTTTGGGCCGCGCTCGATGGGCCGCTCATCTGGGCGCTTGCTGCAACCAATCCCGCCATGGCCTACGACGAATGGAAGAAGAACTCCCGCGCCAACCACGCCGAGGTCTACCCCGGCATCTGGTACGGAGCCTGGAGCGGCCCCGATGTCTTCTGCTCCTCCGACTCCGACCACGCCGGCCAGACCGCCTACGACTGGGGCCTCGTCGATCCCGAAGCGAATCTCCGTCCCTCCATCTATCGCGGCCTCAGTTGGACCGCCTGGCCGGTCATGAACATGCACCGCCACGCCTGGCCCCTCTACAGCGCCGCCAAGCTGCTGGGCATCGAGTTCAACGAAGCCGGAGTCGATCTCGCCCCGACCCTGCCCCAGCCCAGATACAGCTTTCGCTCTAAATTGGTGGGTCTCGTAAAGTCCGAAAAAAGCTACGACGGTTGGTACGCGCCGGCCAGGGCTGGAAGCTGGACCATCCGCCTCAGCTTCGCCGCCGATGAACCCGCATTCAAAACCCTCACCGTCAACGGAGTAGCGCAGACCGCAACCCCGCAGCCCGACGGAACCATTCAGTTCAACGCAACTTCAACGCCAGACCAGCCCTTACGTTGGTCTTTGGCCAGAGACACTTCCCGGTCCCTCCAGCAGTGAAGCGAAGACGCCATCGCAAGGTATGATTTTGGACAATCGATTCCGCCGCAAAAGGAGAGAAACCAATATGCAGAAGGCGGTCTTCGCGGTATTGCTCGTCGCACTGACGGCCCCCGCCCAGCAATCCATCATCAAGATAAAGGAGCCGCAACCGAACCTCGGCCTGCTTAAAGACCGCTTGACCGAATATCACGATTGCAAAGAGCCGAACTGCTACTACCCGCAGATCGATACCCAGAGCGATAAGGAGATTCAGATACTCAAGCGCCGTGCGGCGAAAGCCAGGCCCGGAGAAAAGCTCGCGCTCGTCCTCGACATCGACGAGACCGCGCTCTCCAACTGGGACGAAGAAAAGCAGGAGGACTTCGGCTATATCGCTGCGGACTGGAATGCCTGGGTCAAGCGTCGCGCCGACACCGCGATCCCCGGCACCCTGCGCCTCTATCAGGAGGCCGAAAAGGACAAGGTGGCCGTCTTCTTCATCACCGGCCGCGGCGAAGACGAGCGCGAAGACACCGCCGCCAACCTCAAAGCCGTCGGCTACACCCAATGGGACGGCCTCGCGCTCCGCGCCGCCGATCATCCCAAGACTCAAACCGTCATCGACTACAAATCCGGAGAACGCAAGAAGATCGCCGCTCAGGGATACACAATTATCCTCAACGTCGGAGACCAGATGAGCGACCTCAACGGCGACCCGCAGGCCGAAAAATCCGTCAAGCTCCCCAATCCCTTTTATTTCATTCCCTAGTGTTGTTGTGCATTAGACTTGGCCGGCATTCACCAGCGGAGCGCTCTCATAAGCCGGCCGATTCCTCAGGGCCACCAAGGCAAAGCTGGCAGGAATCAACACCAGATAGCAGCACGCTGCGATCAGGATCGTCACGTTGATCCCAAATGCCATGCTGAACATTACCCCAAGCACCGAGGCCAACACTCCAGTTGCTCCGTTGATTCCCCAGAACCACGGCGTCGGCTCCTTATCGATCGACTCGACCAGTCGCATTCCGGTCGGGAAGGCAAAGCCCAGCAGGAACCCCAACGGCATAATCGCCGCGAGCGAAATTCCGATGCGTACCATCAGCGCCCGCGCGGTCGTCGCCTGGAAGAGTGCCGGCACCATCACCTCCAGCAACACCAGGTACGCGAAGACGATCACGCCCCACACCGCCAGCTTGCCGCGAGAGTTGAGCGCCAATCGGTCCGACGCCAGGCTGCCCATTCCCGACGCGAGAATCAGGCTCGACAGGCATACGCCAAGCGAATAAATCGGATGCCCCAAATACACGCTGAAGTATTCCAGCAGCGCAATCTCGGCCAGCATGAACCCCATGCCGATCAGCGAGAAATAGAGACTGCCCGCCACCGCCAGTCGCGGCGCGCATTGCCGCGCGGCGCCTCTAAGCGGCACCAGGATCGTTGCGATCACCGCGACAATCGAGATAAACAGGATCATCGCCAGTACGCCGGAGGCGACAAGATTACCCGTGATCACCCCACCCCGTCGCATCTGATGGCTGCGCGCCAGCCGTAGGATTGTCGGAAAATCGAAGAAACGCAGCTGGTTGAAGAAAAACGGCCGGGCATCCGTCGGAACAGTGAGATCGAGGTACGAGCTGCCCAGCGCACGGTTCAATTCGGCAAGGTTCTGGCTCTCCGTGACCTGCCGCAGCAGCTCAGAGTCTGCCGGATGGTCGGGCGCCAGCAATACCTCAAAACCGCCCTCGCTGACGTTGTCGTTCAATATCTGCAGCTGCTCGGCGGTGAAGGGCGACTTTGACAAGACCAGGGTCGCAATGTTCTTCGCGTTGGCGACGTAGAGGTGGGATTGCGGGTCCTTCACGCCTGCATCCAGCAGTGCCGCTGTCGCCAGGCCGATCATCCGCCCCGTCTCATTGACTTCGCCCGGGCTATACCACCGGCTCACGGTGAAGATGCCCTCGGGGTTGAGCGTTTTGAGAAAGGCGCGCCAGCCCTCCAGCGTGTAAAGACCGTTCTCGCTCAGGCTGAATGCCCCCGCGCCGGTCGCCGCCCAGGTGTCGATCATGCTCATCTGCACCAGGTCGAACTTCTGATCGGTGGCAGCGAACCAGCTTCGCGCATCGTCAACATGCAACTTGAGGTTCGGCAGCGTGGTCAGGTTCGAGAAGCTCTTGTAGAACGGATCGCGAGTATGCAGGGCGACGAAAATCGGATTGAGTTCCACGCCGGTAATATCCGGCACCCCGAACAAGTAAGCCGTCATCACGTCGCGGCCGCCCCCTACCCCAATGATCGCCGCCTTATGAATGCCCGGCAGCCGATAGGCCAGCGCCAACCAGGTCGTATTTGAGAAAATCGACCGACTGGCGCGTGCCGTCGTAGTGGAACATCGTCGTGCCCGCGGCTCCGTCGATGCTCATTCTTACCGCCGGTACCTGCAGGCCCGGCGGCAGGTTTGGTGACGGTCCCCAAAGCGGCGGGTTCACGACCAGCGGTTGCTCCGCGCGAATGCGCGAATAGGAGTTCCACTTCTCAAACACCTTGGTCAGCGCGACTTCCGTCTCGTCCTTTACCAGCAGAGGGCGGAACCGGGCCGGGGACAGCGCATTGAAGAGCACCAGCAACACCAGCCCGGCCGTGACCGGTCCGGGCCGCTTCCACCACGGCTTCGATCGCAGGCGTCCCCGCTCTTCGCCGCTCGCACTTGCCGCAAACGCCACTGCCGAAAGGCCCGAGACTGCCCCGGCAACCATCACCGCGGTCGGCGCGTCGACAACGTTCAGGAGCCCAATCACCGCGACGCATCCCAAAGCCGCCCCGGTAAGGTCCACACCATAAACCTGCCCGGCGGGGAACGGGCTGCGCGTGAGCGCCAGGCTCACCACCACGCCCGAAAATACGTAGGGCACCGCCATAACCACCAGCAGCAGCGCCCAGGCGATCAGCGTCGTCGCCGAAAGCGTCACTGAATTCACCACGCAGAACTGGAAAATCACCGAGGCCGGCATCGCCACCGCCCCCATCAGGGCAAAGCTGCTCAGCGTCTCCGGCAACGGCGCAGCCTGCAGCCGCTCCCTCCACAGATAGACCCACACCGCGCCCACCGTCATCCCCAGCATCGCCACGCTGATCGCAAAGAAGGCCAGGTAGTACCAGGCGACCACCGAAAGAATTCGAGTCTGCAGAATCTGAAAGATGAGCAGCGAAAACGTAATCAGAAAAACGCCCGAAAGAAACGGGCCTTTCCGCAAGCCGTCGGTCGGATTCATCGCACAGCTCCACACAGGGAATGAAGTAAGGAAGTCTTGAAGTCTAAGGGCGGTCGTTCGGCGCAGTGCCTTTAGGACTAGTAGAACCCGCGCAGCGTGTCAAGAAAAGGCTTTGGTAAAGAATGATATCCTTACCGTAGGATAAGGAAGTAAAGATGCCACCTTCCAGCACAATAAGCACCAAGGGTCAGATCACCGTCCCCCTCGAGATTCGCCGGCGGCTAGGGCTCAGGGAAGGTGACCGCGTAGAGTTCGTCGTGGACAACGGGCAGACCATCCTCCGGCCCGCGCGCTCCTCCGAAAACCCGTTTGAAAAATATATTGGCAAGCTTCCAGCGTTCGAGAGTGCGCAAGGAATCAACGAATGGGTGGCCGATATGCGAGACGAGAAAGAGCCGGAATGAGAACTGCACTCGACACCAATATCCTATCGGCATTGTGGTCGAATGAAGCAAGCGCGGGATTCATCGCAAAGTGGCTTGCAAACGCCAGGCATGACGGCGCGGTTCTAGTCTCGGGCATCGTCTACTGCGAGCTTCTGGCATATCCGAATGCGACCGAAGCCTATGTCAATACCTTTTGCGCCGACACCGGAATAACGGTCGACTTGCAGTTGCAAGACACAGCCTGGGCCGAAGCGGGACGGCGTTTCGCGAACTACGCCGCTCGTCGGCGAAAATCGAAAGCTGAAAGCCCAAAGCGGCTCATAGCAGATTTCCTCGTCGGCGCCCACGCGCTAATGCAGGCAGACCGCCTGATGACTCTCGATCCGAGTCGATATCAGCAGGATTTTCCGGAGCTGCATCTCCACCAGTTCTAAGGCCTGACGAAGTCGGCCCATCGAAATTCACATTCGGACTGATATACCATCCCAGCCATGAACAAACTCGCGCCATTTCTCTGGTTCAACGACAACGCCGAAGAAGCCGCCGAATTCTACCTCAGCGTTTTCCCCCACGCGCGCAAGCTCGACGAGCTGCGCTCCAAGGGAGTCGGTCCCTGGCCCATCGGCAAGATTGCCACGATCACCATCGAGCTCGAAGGCCAGGAGATGGTCTTTCCTCAACGGCGGCCCCGCCCATCAGCTCAACCCCGCCTTCTCGTTCTTCGTCCGCTGCGACTCGCAGCAGGAGATCGACAGCTATTGGGACAAGCTGATCGAGGGTGGCAAACCCATGGCCTGCGGCTGGCTCACCGACCGCTTCGGCCTCTGCTGGCAGATCGTGCCCCGCAACATCGGCGCACTGATCAGCCACCCCAAAGCGATGGAAGCCATGATGAAGATGGTCAAGATGGACTTGCCCACGCTCGAAGCCGCCGCGCGAGAAGACTGAAGCCATTCAAGGATTCATCTGCTGACCGGCGCGCGATACCGGGCGTCCTACTTCAGCGCGGAGAATTCAGCCTTCGCCTGCACCAGCTGCGGCAGATCGGGGTCGGCGTCCTTCCAGGTGGTGAAGAGGTCGTGATACGCCTGCTTCGCCCCAGCGGTATCGCCTTTCATGGCGAGAGCGCGGGCGAGACCGAGCTGGGCTTGGGGATAATCCTGAAGGTTCTGGTTCACGTGTGCGCCCTTCGCGGCGATCACTTTACGGAAGGCCTCGGCGGCGGACGCACCGTTCTTAAGATCGAGATAGGCGAGGCCGCGCAGGTATTCCTGCTGGCTGACCAGGTTGTAGCTGCCCATTGCGTCGAGGTCGTGCAGGGCCTGATCGGGACGTTGGTGGGCCAGGCCATCGGCGGCACGGGCCTGGGGCAACAAGAGGGTATTTGTGAGCGTGTCCTGGGGAAGTTTCTTTTCCAGGTCTTCGAGCAGTGGCATCGCCAGTTTGGCTTCTCCGCAAAGCGCGGCCGGCAACCCAGTCGCACGGACCGTTCCCTTGGATTTGTCCAGGCTGAGGGCCTGTTTTACCAGCGCGGGAACATCCTTGCACATCCCGGCGAGGGCCTTACCCTGTGCCCTGGCCAACAAAATACCCGCCGCGACATCGGGAAGCTTCTGCTGTTCCGCCTGATCGAAGGCCTTTTGGTAGAGGCCATCGGCGTCGCGATAACGGCCCTCAAACTCACTCACAAAGGCGGCGCCTTCGGTCATGAGGTACTCTTCCGGTTTTCCAACCGACCAGTCCAACTGCTGTTGCAGGGCGGCGTTGTCGCCGAGAAGAAAGAACAGGGGCACCAGGGTTTGACGATATTCGACAGAGTTCGCGATTTCGAGATGGAGGTCGTGGGTAGCGATCTCTTTGGCTTTCACAAACTCATTCAGACTGACGAGATTGACGATCTGATTTTCGCGCGCGATGGCATCGTCCGACACCAGGTCGAGGGCGCGCTGGTTGGCGGCGTTCGCTTTTTCCATGTCTCCGATAGCCTGATAGGCGACTCCCAGATTGACCCAGGTATCCAGATTTTGCGGATAGGTCCGGGTCGCCAACTCTAGGGTTTCGATCACTTTCGTCAGGTCGCCGGTGACGTTTTGATAGTAGTGCCCGGCGATGTAGAGCTTTTCGCGTTCGCTGACATTCGCGGAGAGATCATAGGCTTTCCGAAAATACTCCTGCGCCTTTCCAGCGGCCCCGGAGTTGCCGTAGACGACGCCCAGCCTCGCCCACGCCATGGCAAAGTTGGGATCCAGTTCAATTGCGCGGCGATAGTGGCTTTCGGCCTCTGGAATATCTTTGCCTTGAAAATGTTCTACATCTCCCAGAGCGAAGGCGCGGAAGGCCTCGAGCGACGGGGTGGTCGCCTGGCCGAGCGGAGTGTCCAACTTCTGAATGGAGCTGAGAGATTCGCCGAGCTTTCCGCGCAAAGCGGTGGTTGCCTGGTCGAGCGCCGTGAGGACGTGTTCCTTGTCGGAAGCCTGGGCCTGCTCGCTGGCGATGCTGTCGCCGTTGGAGGTCGACTGCGCCTGAAGAGTGACAATGTATTGGTTACCCAGGCGGGTGATGCTCCCGTTGATGATCGCTTTGATGCCCTCGCGGATGCCGATCTCGCGGGCGATCTCCGGAGTGATCTTGGTGTCGGCCGGTTTGCCGAGATACTGCAGACTCTGGCGAAGATGCTGCTGGCTGACGATGGTGAGAAAGGGCGACTGCTCCAGCTGAATCTCGAGGGCCTGGGTGAGGGTGGTGTCGAAGACCGGATCGCCGGTCTGGTTAGTAAAGTCGGAGAGGATGACAGAATCTCGTTCGTGGATAACGGAAGCGGCAGCGGCGCCTTTCTCAGCAGTCCCCGCGGTGGACGGGGTGCGCCCATGCCACCAGAGATATCCGCCTATTGCCAGAGCGATCGCGAGCACGCCTCCGGCAACCGGAACCAACGGGAACGGCCGCCGCACAGGCGCCAGAATTCCCGACGGGGCCGTGGCGGCTCGCCCCGAGCTGGATCGCGCCGACAGCTGCTCCAGGTCCATCCGCAGTTCGGTCGCCGTCTGGTAGCGCTGCGCCTTGTCCTTGGCAAGGAGCTTCAGGATGATTCGCTCGCCTTCTTTCGAAACCGTAGGATTCAGCTTTCGCGGCGGCTCCGGCTCCTTCATCAACAGCGCCGCAAAGACGTCGGCGGTCGCCGTTCCCGGAAACGGCAGCTTGCCCGTAGCCATCTCGTAGATCACCGACCCCAGCGAAAACAAATCGCTGCGCACGTCGAGCGCCTCGCCCCGCGCCTGCTCCGGAGACATATAAGCGACCGTGCCAACCGTCGAACCGGGAATCGTGAGCGAATTTCCTGCCGCGGTCTCGCTGATGCTGGCAGAATCCGAGGTCGCGTCCGAAACTGCTCCAACCATCTGTGACTTCGTCTGTTTCGCCAGCCCGAAGTCGAGGATCTTGGCCTGCTGCGTCCCCTGCTGCTTGCGAACGATAAAGATGTTCGCCGGCTTGATGTCGCGGTGAATGATCCCCGCCTCATGCGCCTCTTCGAGGCCGCGGGCGATCTGGATCGAAAACTCCAGCGCCTCCGGCAGCGGCAAAGGATCGCCGCGCAGCACCTCCTTCAAGGTGCGCCCCTGCAGCAGCTCCATGACCAGATAAGGCTGGCCGTCCTGCTCGCCAACGTCGTAGATAGTGCAGATGTTCGGGTGGTTCAGCGAAGACGCCGAGCGCGCCTCGCGCAGAAAGCGCTCATGGGTCGCCTGGCCCGGCGTGCCCGGCCCGAGATACGTCTCGGAGAGCACTTTGATGGCGACTTCACGGTGCAGGCGCGTGTCCCGCGCTCGATACACCACTCCCATGCCGCCACTGCCCAGTTGTTCGAGCACCTCGTAGGGCCCGATTATCTTCTGCATGCGCTCAACTCAAGGCCATCTGAAGGTGCTTCGAAGTTCGATTCGGCTTTGCTATTCAACCTATCACGATGTCCAGGGAACGGAGGGTCATTTCTACGCATCTGCACCCTGGGGTAATTTCAGACCGATACAGAGCCGGTGCTACTTCAGCGCAGCAATCTCAGCCTTCGCTTGCACAAGCTGCGGCAGGTCGGGGTCGGCGTCTTTGTTCGAGCACTTCATACGGCCCGATTATCTTCTGCATACGATCAACTCAAGGCCATCTATACGCGCAACAAAGCTCGATTCGGCTTTGCTATCCAAACTATCACGATGCCCGCGGGCAATCGTCACACGAACCGAGAGCGAAACCACCAAGAATGCGCCGCTCCAAATGCTGTCAAGTGCCTTTCTCGGAGGATTATCCCTTTGACACAAGGTATGTGTCGGGAGGAGAATCGCATATGCGTAGGCTTCGTATTTTTTGGGTGAATTGCTCTTTTTGCCCTCGCGGTTGTGTGGCGCGGATGAGGGCCTCCTACATGTCCGATACCTTTATGCCGTGGATATTAACGGCCACGTGTGGACTAATATATGAGTGCTTCTGGAATCAGAACAGATTAAAACTCGTAAACGCTACTTTGTCTCACGAGGCTAAGGAGCGGTGGATGCTCCTTGCCGGCAGTGTCGTGTTTTGTGTGGCGCTATGGTTTGGCGCTTGGGCAATGTCAATAAGACTGTGAAAGATCAAGCCCCTCAGATAGCTTACGTGCCGACTCGTCCTCCCACTGCACCCCCATCGTTAACCGATCCATCACCGCCGATAACGCAGTCGGCAATGGACAGCCGTTGCCCAAATCCTTGCCGATATAAGTGGTTCGCGGTATTGACTTAGATTGCATCCTACAGGAGGGCGCGCAAATGCCCACAACGAAATCACTCGCCATTGAGTTTGCTCTGATATTTTCCGGACTAGTTGGGGTGTGCATGGATGAGCTCCCCTGCTCAAAAGGCTACCGACAGCCGCAGCAATATTGCTGCGATCGTCAATTCGACATAAAACTGAATTACTCTGAGAAAAACAAGCGATAAGCGATCATCGATCTTACGATGACGCTCAGTAACCAAGACTATTTGAAGGCAACACTCGCAAACCGACAATAGTACGGATAACTGCGCAATGCGCCGTCCGACAGAACGGGAAGCGGAAATATAGCAAATACGAATTGCGGTCCTCCATTGCCCTATAGTAGGGCTGCAGTGACGCCCGTACCCTATGAGGAGGACCTGATAGAACAAATAAGGCGCCTGCACTCTATCCTTCGCTGCCACAAAGGACATCACAGAATTAAGAAATAACTTTTAAGGTGAATAAAGCCTTTGCCACCCCATTTTAGCGTTTCATGTGACCGCCCATGCTCCCCGTAAGCATAGAATCTAGCAAAGGCGGCGCGGCTACACTGCCAATCCTAGCTCCTCAAACGAGAGCCCAAACGTGGTATTTATAGGTTACAACAAAGGAGCTTGATACAGGCATCTTGCGGTAATGCCTATGGAAGGCCAGTCTGCTGGATCAGCCACTGTGGTGCATAAGCCATATGTTCGCGAATCGCGATTAGGCCGCTTGGCCGTAAGCTTCTTGTACTCCAGCACGGGCGCTTCGATAAGTTTCATCATCGTGTCGCGAAACAGATAAGGGTTGTTCCGGTTGTCGAAACGCCAAGTCATTTCATCGAGATAAGCCTGAAGATGCTTTGCCGAGACCTTAAGCCACGACCCAACGTGACCGCCGGGACGATCTTCAACGACTCCCACCTTCCCTTGTAGAAATGGTTCATTGCCACCTACCTGCTTTGCGAGTCGGGCAAGGGCATCCTGTCAAGTGCCTTGCTCGCCAACATCCACGCTAACCCCAAATATTGCACCACATAGAGCGCGAAAAGAGTTGGCGTAGTGGACCTGGTCAATCTGATATTCTAAGAATAGGAAGAGAAATAAAAGGCGGCGAATGCCGCCTTTTCCATGCCCGGAATCTTGCCCCCTGGGATCCGGGCGGGCCGGAGAGATCGCCGCGTCAGCCGCTGAGAGAACGGCCCAAAGGAATTTAGGAACCGTGACGTTGAAAACAAAGACCTTAGTCGTGATCATCCACCCAAGTCATTGAAAATAAATACTTTAGCTAGGATCAATCGCTCAAGCTATTGAAAACAAAGATCTAAGCCAAAAATGGGGGAGAGGGGGGGCCCCCAGAAGACAGAAGTTGCGCAGAACCCCGGCGGCCCATGAGTGATAAACTCATGATGAGAAACTATGCCGCTTAAGACGCTCTTCCTCAACCCGCCTTCTTTTGAGAACTTCGACGGTGGCGCCAGCTCACGCTGGCCCGCGACCCGTGAAATCGAATCCTACTGGTACCCGGTGTGGCTGGCCTATCCGGCCGGAATGCTCGAGGGCTCGCGCCTGCTCGACGCCAACCCCCACCACGTCTCCTGGGCCGAAGTCACCGAAATTCTCAAGGACTACGAATTCCTGGTGCTCTTCACCAGCACCATCGGCTGGAGCGGCGATCAGCGCGCCGTGGAAGCGATCAAGGCAGTTCACCCGAACCTCAAGGTAGCATTCGTCGGCCCACCGGTCACCACCGATACCGACAAGGCCCTCAACGAATGCGCGGCCATCGACTTCGTCTGCCGCCGTGAGTTCGATTACTCCGTCGTCGAATACGCCAACGGCAAGCCGCTCGAAGAGATCCTCGGCGTCAGCTATCGCCAGGTTGGAACGGATGAAATCTGGCAAGAACGTCCACAACCCCGACCGTCCGCAGATCGAGAAGCTCGACAAGCCGGACATGCCCTGGGTCACCGACATCTACAAGCGCGACCTCGACGTCACAAAGTACAACGTCCCGTTCCTGCTCCATCCCTACGTCGCGCTCTACTCGACTCGCGGATGCCCGGCCCAGTGCACCTTCTGCCTCTGGCCGCAGACGCTCTCCGGCCACGCATGGCGCAAGCGGTCTACAGATGACGTCGCCGCCGAAATGGCCCACGCCAAGCAGCTCTTCCCCGAAGTGAAGGAATTCTTCTTCGACGACGACACCTTCAACATCAACGGTCCGCGCACCATAGAGCTCTGCGAGAAGCTGAAGCCGCTAGGGCTCACCTGGTCCTGCACCTCGCGCGTGACTACGAGCTATGAAACATTGAAAGCAATGAAAGAAGCCGGCTGCCGCCTTCTCATCGTCGGCTTCGAGTCCGGCGATCCGCAGATCCTCAAGAACATCAAGAAGGGCGCCACCGTCGAGCGCGCTCGCGAGTTCACTCGCGACTGCCACAAACTCGGTCTGGTCATCCATGGCGACTTCATCCTCGGCCTGCCCGGCGAGACCGAAGCCTCGATCCGCAACACCATCAACTTCGCCAAGACCCTCGACTGCGAGACGATTCAGGTCTCGATCGCACACGCCTTTCCCGGCACCGAGTTCTACGAGTACGCCAAGGCCAACGGCTTCATCACCAACGAGAACATGGCCGACTCCGGCGGACACCAGATGGCCCACATCGAATACCCCGGCCTACCCGTCGAGTACGTCCTCGAAATGGTCCACCGCTTCTACGACGAATACTACTTCCGCCCCAAGGCGGCCTTCCGAGTGGTTTGGAAGGCGATCGTCAACCGTGATGTGCCCAGGCTTTATGTCGAAGCGAAATCGTTCATGAAGCTGCGCTCGCAGCGTAACAAGATGGTCGCGCAAAGCAAGAAAGACCAGCGCAGCGGCAACAAACCCTCGACCGTCGGCGCTGGCGCTTAGCTCGCTGTGGGATTACGTTTCGATTTGTCATCCCGACCGTAGCGGAGCGAAGTGGAGGGATCTGCGGTTTTCGCCGGACTCCGCTTCACAACCCACGACAATGGCCAGCTCTCTTCGCTGGCCGTTTTCCTTTTTCCAGTAATTTATGCCCGATTCGCCAAAATCGACGATGACTCCACAGCGCTACCTCATCTTGGCGCTGGTCGCACTCACTGCGTCGGTTGGAGATTCGCTCCTCGCAGTAGGCGCAAAGCAACTCGGCCCGATCTCGCTCGACCATCCAGCGGCGCTCTTCACCGCAATCTCCAACCCCTGGATCATCGCCGGAATTCTGCTGCTCATCGGCTTCTTCGCCTCCTATCTCACCGCGCTCTCCTGGGCTGACCTGACCTATGTACTACCGGCCACGTCGTTGGGCTACATCGTCACCGCACTGCTGTCGAAGTTCTGGCTGCACGAGCAGCTCTCTATCTGGCGCTGGCTCGGCATCCTCTTCATCACCGCCGGAGTTGGCTTCGTAACTCGCGGACCTGCGTTAACCGAACACCCGACCATCGTTGATCCGATTCAGGCCGAGTTGCAGCAAGCAGGCAGATCATGACCTCCGCGCTTACTCTTTCGACCGCAGCAATGATTGCCAGCATCGTCGTCACCGCAACCGCCGGAGACGTGCTCACAGCCTCCGCAATGCGCGGCATCGGCGACCTCGACCTCATTCGCGCTCACAGCGGTCTCGCCGGAGCAATTCGCGCGGTAATCGGAAGCCCGCGCTTCCTGGCTGGAGTGCTCTGCATGGCGATCAGCTTCTTCGCCCTGCTCTTCGCGCTCAATCACGCCGATCTCAGCCTTATCGCGCCGGCCTCGGCCTCGCTCACCTTCGTGAGCAACGCCTTCGCGGCAAAGTTGTTCCTCAAGGAGAATGTGGACCGGCGCCGCGTGCTCGCCGCCGTCTGTGTCTGCATAGGCGTCGCGCTGTTGGCACACTGAGCAGATCAGTCGCTGACATCAACCAACATCTTGCCGATATGGGCGTCACCCGGGCTGAGCAGGCTTAGGAACGCGGCGGGACCCTGGTCGATGCCCTTCACAATCGTCTCGCGGTGAAGCAGCTTTCCACTCATCAAAGCCGGTATCGCCTCAGCGTGGAAGGCAGGCAAGTCCTTCACGAAATCGCTAACGATAAACCCTTGAAGCCGGAGCCGCTTGCCGATGGCAGAATGCAGATTCCGCGGCCCCGGCACCGGAGTGTTGTAACCGGCAATCGCTCCGCAGAGGACGACGCGCCCATGCCATCTCAGGCTGGCGATGGCGGCCTCGAGCTGAGGGCCGCCAGTGTTGTCAAAATAAAGGTGAATGCCTTCGGGCGCAGCTTTCTCCAGATGCGCCAGCGGGTCGCCATCGTGATAATCGAAGGCGTAATCCACCTTTAACTCGTCGCGTAGAAAGGCGACCTTCTCCCCCGAACCGGCGCTGCCAATCACCGTGCATCCATGCAATTTGGCAAGCTGGCAGGCAACGCTGCCTACCGCGCCTGCCGCGCCCGAAACGAAGACCGTTTCGCCATTCTGCAGTGCGCCAATCTTGAAGAGCCCACCCCAGGCGGTCAAACCGGTCATGCCCAGCGTCCCAAGAAAGGCCGGGATCGGAGCTCCCCTCGGATCGACGAACTGCACATCCTTGGCGGGCGCGACGAATGCCTCCCGCCAGCCGAACATGCTGGAGACGAGAGCGTCTTCAGGAAGACCGGGATCACTCGATTGCAGAACGCGACCGATCGCTCCGCCATACATCGCTTTCCCGATCTCAAAGGGCGGAGCATACGACTTCGTGGCATTCATTCGGCCGCGCATGTAAGGGTCGACGGAGATATACAGATTTCGCACCAGAACTTCGCCGGATTTCGGTTCGGGAAGTTCCACGGCGACGAAGGCAAACTGGTCGAGTGTCGGCTCACCGTGCGGGCGGCTTGTTAGATGAACTTCTCTGCTCCTCATGGCCATACGCACTCGATTCTCTAAAACAATCGAAGATTCGACAAACACTTCAGCTTGGCGGCCCTTATTTATTTCCCGTTTGCGTGCTGCGAATAAACGCTGCAACCCGATCATGAAGCAGTTTCAACGATTCGTCCCGCACATAAACCATGTGTCCCGACTCATACCAGTCAAACTCGACGTTGCTTACCCAGGCTGGACGAGATCGGGAGATGCTTGTCCTCATAAAAGGCAGCGTAGAACGGGGTCGCCAGATCGTAATATCCGCCATTCACCATGACATGGAGCTTCGGATTGGTCTTCATTGCCGTCGCTAGGTCGCCGCTAACGTTCATCAGCGGACCATCGTTACGTGTAAAGTCCCACTGCGCGGAGCCAAACAGCGCCTGCGGCAGATAGGTCTGTCCCGTACCGTACTTCAGCTCTCGCCGCACGTAGTCGTTGAAGAGCGAGACATAGGCCGAAGAGATAGCCGAGCTCTGCGGGTCGTAGTCCGCCTCTTCGCTGAGCGGATTGATCGACGGCCCTGAGAACCGAGTATCGAGTCGCCCCGTCGTCAGGTCCTGATCGTCGAGCAGGTTCTTCTCAAAAGCTCCGCCCGAGACGCGCAGATCGGCTTTGACCAGGTAAGCAACGGGCAAGCCGGTGTAGGTATGAAGCTTCTCTGCGACGGCCTCTTTTTCCGCAGCCGACAGATCGGTGCCTTTGCTGAGTGCGTGGGCAAAGTCGCCGGTCGCGTAGTCCTCAACCTCTTTGAGGAACGGCTCCAGCGCGGAGGGCTGTTGCGGCAGCTTGTGGTGATACCACGCGGTCGCGGCGTAAGTCGGGAGCGCCAACACATACGGCAGATCGATTCCAGGATTGCCGCGCGCCGCATCGATATCTGAAGTGAAGTTGAAGATCTGCGAGAGCAGGATGACGCCGTTCAGATCCACACTCTTCTGCTCGAGAATGTTGGACAGCACCGCTGACCGGGTCGTCCCGTAGCTCTCGCCAAAGATGTACTTAGGAGAATTCCAGCGGTTGTACTTGCCCAGAAACCGCATGATGAAGCGAGCGAAGGCGTTGGCGTCTTCATCGATGCCCCAAAAGGCCTTTTCTTTGTCTTTGCCGTAGAGCCGTCCAAAGCCGGTCCCAGGCATGTCGATGAAGACCAGGTCGCTGGTGTCGAGCAGGCTGTAGGCGTTGTCGATCAGCCGGTAGGGAGCAGGCGGCGCATGCTGGTCTCCGGGCGTGACCACATGTTTCGGGCCCAGCGAGCCCATGTGCAGCCATACCGTCGAGCTGCCCGGACCGCCGTTGTAGAAGAAGGTGATCGGGCGTTCTTCCGATTTTTCGCCTTTCTTGATGTAGGCCACGTAGAACATGCGGGCGGTCGCGGGCGCGTCCTTCGGCTCTTTCACCAATGCGGCGTCTGTGCCCGGCTGCGGTTTGCCGTCGGCGTCAAGCTGGGCGTCCTGCTCGTCGGTCGCGCCGACGGTGATGGTTCCCGCAATCGCGGTATAGAGGATGTGCTGGCCGCCGACGTCCACCGACCCCTCGGTCGTAGCCTCCGTTGGAGGAGGAGGGGTGGTAGCTGCCTCTGCGGCAGGCTTCTTCGCCGCCGGAGTATCGTCGTCAGAAAAACCCAGCGCTGGCTTCGCGGTTCCAAAAAGGGTCAGAGCAAAGGCGACAAAAAGGGCGGGGAAGTACCGGGAAGCTGTCGATCGCAAAAGTTTCCTCCAAAGGCTGAACGGCTCAAAGGGCGAGTAACAAGAATCCTAATTCAGCTTGCGGTCTGGAAACGCCGGAAAGCGCAAGAACCACGTCCCAGGGAGGCCAAGGCTGGAGGGATTTGTCTTGTGAAAGGCTACAAAAAGAGAAAGGATGGTGCGCTCCGAGGGATTCGAACCCCCGACCTATTGGTTCGTAGCCAATTGCTCTATCCAGCTGAGCTAGGAGCGCATGCCTTCATAGAGGATAACAACGCGCGAATGGTGCGTCAATCGGCGGTATTTGGCGGTGGCGTCCCGTTTTTAGAATCACCAGAGCGAGACGCTCCCTGAACCGCCTGGATCACCCTCCCCGAAGTTCACGTACGCTTATTTTTGAACGGATGCTATTCCGGCGCGACGACATTGGCAACCTATCTTTCGATAGTGTGGTGCATCGCTTAGCGTCCATAACGGCACTACGTACCGTGGAGGATATTGGTGGTCGAGTAAACAGCCGCTCTCGGTCTATTTGGCCGGAGCCGGTTGTGCCGCAGGCTCTTCCATTTGCGGAAGCGGAGGCAATTCTTCGCTCACGTTAATCCCGGCGCGGCGGAGTAACTGGCCAACCACAGGGGCGCTCAACCGGGTCGCGTCGTATTCCACCCGGATGGTTTGCCAGGACTCGTTGACGGTCACGCGGCGAATCCCATAAATCTCCCGCATATTGCTAAGCGCAATCATGGCAGCTTCCGTAGGGTGGCGATCGTAACGGAACAGCACCTCGACGTTGGTCATGCAACGATCATATCAACCCGCCGGGACTCCCGGGGACGCCGGTATAGAAAACGGGGCAAGAGAGAAAGCCCGAAAGTTTCAGGGGGCTCAGATTGCCGGCGCAAGCAGGCGCAAGAGGAAGAAAACCAGCACCCCCAGAAAGAAAACCAACGCCATCCGAATGCCCGGCTCACGATTGACCTCGGGGACGAGGTCGGTAGCGGCGACGTAAATGGCGACTCCCGCGGAGACGGGAAGGCCAAACTGCACCCAATGTGGCAAGAGGCTGATGCCCAACACGCCAGCCAGCGTTGCCGCCGCCAGTACCACCGCGGAGTAGAAAGCCCTCGTTCGGCTGCGGCCGCTCGCGACCATCACCGAGGCCACGGTGAATCCTTCGGGAATCTTGTGCAGGAAGACGGCCAGGAAGATCACCCAACCAAGCCAGTTGGACAGCACAAAGCCGGAGCCGATCGCTACCCCATCAAAGAGCGCGTGGACGGCAAGGCCAAGCAGCACCGAACTGCCGGTGTGGCGAGTGATGAATTCGTCATGATGCGTCTCTTCGCCGAAATGAAAGTGCGGCGTAATGGTGTGTTCGAGCAGATGAATGGCGCAATATCCGGCCAGCACCATCACCGGCGCCCACTCCATCGACAGGCGGAAGCTTTCAGGCAGCATCTCGAGGAATGCCGCTGCCATCATGAATCCCGCGCCCAGCGCGACGAAGTAGCGAAGGTAGCGCTTCTCCCAGGTGCGCCGCACCAATATCAGGCCGCCAAAGACATCGGCAAGCGCGGCAATCGTTCCGAGAATGATGGAGAGCTTCATGGCTAAAGGCAAGAGTTACAGATGCAGCAGTCAGTGTATCGTCGCAATGTATCGGCGATTTCAGCGCCGCGACTATCGCGCAAACCCGCCAGGGCTGCACAGCCTAGCGTCTGAAACGCGATAGCAAATAAAAGAACAGCGTGAGCAGCACGCTGATCACGATGGAGCTGGTCAGCGGGAAATAGAAGGAGAAACTCTTGCCTCGATAGGCAATATCGCCGGGAAGCCGTCCAAAAGGAATCCGTACCTTGCCCAGAAGCAGCACAGCGATTCCAGCCGCAATCAGCAGGATGCCTACCAGCACACGCAAACTGGGACCGCCTCTCATGCGGGCTCGTTGTAAATCCGCCAAAAGCGAATGAAAGCCACGAGGCGCGCCAGTTGAAAGAAATCGGAGGCTGCGAAGTAGAGCAGCGTCACCGCCGCCCACCAAAGGTACAAAGGGGTTCCGGCCATCACCGATGTAAAAGGCAGCGGAGTCGCTGAGAAGACCATGGCGAGGACGACCAGCGCCAGCTTCACGATGCCGAGCACGAGATTGACTTCGACCAGTTTCGAGGTCAGGGGGCCGAGGCGCAGGCCGCTCACGAGGCAAGCGAGGACGCTCTTGTCTTCAAGAAGCGCGATCAACGGAGCGACCGAAAATATCCAGCTCACCAGCGCCCAGAAGGTAAAAATCCCCAGAGAAATACAAATTACGAGAGCAAAGTAAAGAACGAGATTTGGCTCTCCTTCACCCAGAGCAGTATTCGCCGACCACTGTATCGCCTCGAACCATCCGACCAGGCTGGCGCCCATCGCGACGACCCGCAGCGCCTGCAGCGCTGAGAGCGCGAATGGCCGGAAGGGAAGCGAAGAGTCATAACGCCGGAGTACAAAGCTCCGCCCGAAGCCGGAGGCGAGCGCCCACCCGAGGCCCAGCAGCGGCGCCAGCCACCACAGCAGATGAAAGAGCGGCGGAATCAGCATCTCCCAGACATTCGCGATGGCGACCGTGGCGCGGTCCGTATCTTGCAACGAAAAGTCGTAGATTCCCGTCGACGCGAGAGGGACTGAAGCGAGCAGCTTCGCGCCCTCGTAATACATCAGCAGGAGCGCCGGTGCGCCATAGAGCCAGCGCCAACCCAGCTCGATCAATAGCAAGGAAGGCCGAGACCAGCAGTAGCCGAAGATATGCACCAGAGATTGCGTGCCGCGCAGACGCGCTGAGAGCGCCGATGGGATCGGCGCCTTCTCCGCGAGCACCGAGCTTGGTTGCGCCTGCATGAGCTACTTCACCAACAGGTTCACGAGCTTGCCGGGTACGATGATGACCTTGAAGACCTGCTTGTCCGCGACGAAGTGCTGCACCTTTTCATCGACCATCGCGGCATCACGCAGAGCTTCCTGGGTGATGTCGGCCGGAACGCGAATGACCGCGCGCAATTTGCCGTTCACCTGCACGGGAATTTCGATCTCGTCTTCGTGAGCGAGCGCCTCGTCGTATGCCGGCCACGGCTGGCGGAGTACCGCGCTCTCGTTGCCGAGTTGCTCCCAGAGTTCGGCCGCAAGGTAGGGCGCGAATGGCGCGAGCATCATCACGAGCGGATTGAGGACTTGTCCGAGCACCTCGCCCGAAACATTTCCCGCCTCAATCTCCGGCTCGGCGGTGACCATCTCGTTCATCAATTTCATCAGCGCCGCGATGCAGACGTTGAAGTGCCAGCGATCGTCAAAGTCGACAGTGATCTGGCGGATTGTCTGGTGCAGCTTACGTAACAAGTGCTGTGACGTTTTCGAAAGCTCGGTTCCCGCCGAGATGTCTTGGCTTGCGCGTGCGCTTTCCGCATACCGATTCACGAATCGGTAGACCTTGGCGAGGAAGCGGCTCACGCCGGCAACTCCATCTTCCTGCCAGTCAAGGTCGCGATCGGGCGGCGCGGCAAAGAGGGAGTACATCCGCGTGGCGTCTGCGCCGTAGCGCGCGATCATATCGTCCGGCGAGACGACGTTGCCTTTGGACTTCGACATCTTGGCGCCGTTCTTGATCACCATGCCCTGGGTAAAGAGCCGGGTCACCGGCTCGTCATTCTGGATGAGGCCAAGGTCGCGCATCACCTTCGTCCAGAAGCGCGAGTAGATCAAGTGGAGGATCGCATGCTCAACTCCGCCAATGTATTGGTCGATAGGAAACCAATACGTAACAGCGTCGGTATCAAATGGCGCGCGATCGTCTTTCGCACTGGTATATCGGTAGAAATACCAGGCTCGAATCAACGAAGGTGTCCATCGTGTCGGTCTCGCGGCGAGCGGGCCCACCGCACTTTGGGCAAGTCGCGTTCACAAACTCGGGGATATTGCCGAGCGGCGATCCACCCTGTTGCGTGATCGTCACCTGCTCCGGCAAAAGGATCGGAAGCTGATCGTCCGGTACCGGAACGATCCCGTCTTTCTCGCAATACAACATCGGGATCGGCGTGCCCCAGTAGCGCTGGCGGCTGACGCCCCAGTCCTTCAGGCGAAACGTCACGGTCCCCTTGCCGAAGCCGTGCTCCTCGGCGTACGCGGCCATCTTCTGCTGCGCCTCTTGGCAACCAAGCGTGTTGTACTCGCCGGAGTTGATCAGGATGCTGTCTTCTTCGGTGTAAGGCAGCAACGGTTCCTGGGGTTCGCCATCGGCGACAGGCTCGGAAGTCCGCCGCGGCAAGACCACGACGCGTATCTCCAGGTCGTACTTCTTCGCAAACTCATAGTCGCGTTCGTCATGGGCCGGCACCGACATGATCGCGCCCGTGCCGTAATCGCGCAGCACATAGTTCGCGACCCATATCGGCACGCGCTCGCCGCTGAAGGGGTTGATGGCATAGTGCCCGGTGAAGGCGCCATGCTTTTCAATTCCGCCAATATCGCCAGCCTCGCGCGCCTTGTTCTGCTGCTCGATCAAAGCCGCGACGAGACCGGCCAGCTTTGGATCGGACGCCGCAAACTCCGTGACGATCGGATGCTCGGGAGCAAGCTGCAGACTGGTCGCGCCGAAGATCGTGTCGATCCGCGTTGTGAAGACCGCAATCTTCTTTCCCGCCGTCTCGGATTCCGAATGCGCCAAAATCGTATGTCCGGCGCGATGTTCAATCCGTTCGGCGAGAGCGCCGGAGTCATCGCTTGGCTCGTGGGTCGATTCATCGACTGCGAACTCGACCGTCGCGCCTTCGCTGCGCCCGATCCAGTTCGTCTGCATGGTGCGGACCTTTTCCGGCCAATGCGGAAGCTTGTCGAGGCCGTCGAGCAACTCTTGCGCGTAGTTCGTCGTCCGCAGGAACCACTGTTCGAGGTCGCGCTGTTCGACGATCTGGTCCTCATGCCGCCAGCACTTGCCATCGATCACTTGTTCGTTGGCGAGCACAGTCATGCATTGCGGGCACCAGTTCACCTTGCTCTTCTTGCGATAGGCAAGGCCGCGCTCATACATGCGCAAAAAGAACCACTGGTTCCAGCGATAGTACTCCGGGAAGCAGGTCGTGATCTCAGCCGCCCAGTCGAAGCCAAACCCAAGCCGCTGGAACTGCCGTTTCATGGCGGCGATGTTCGAGAGCGTCCATTCGCGCGGCGGCGTATTGTTTTTAATCGCGGCATTCTCGGCCGGAAGACCGAAGGCGTCCCAGCCCATGGGGTGCAACACGTTATAGCCGCGCATCCACATGTAGCGCGCCAGCGCATCGCCAATGGCGTAGTTGCGCACATGGCCCATATGAAGCTGTCCGGATGGATACGGCAGCATCTCGAGCACGTAGTATTTGGGCTTGCCGGTCGAGTGCGGCTCGGCGGCATAAAGCGCGGGATCTTCGGCCCAGCGCTGCTGCCAGCGCGGCTCGATCTCCGCCGGGGTGTACCGCTGTTCCCGCTCCGGAGCGGCGTCGGAACTCACGAGAACAGCTGTTTCTTCGATATTTTCTGCAGGCGACATGACTAGTTTGATTGTAAATGGCGGACTACAAGCGCAAATCATCCATTGCCGAGTATAAACAAATATGTTTATACTCAAGTGGTGACCAGCAAAGAGTTCCGGCGTTGGTTAGTTGAGCAAGGCGCGACTTTCAAGGCTGGTAAGGGGTCGCATCTCAAGGTCTATTTGAATGGCAGGCAGTCCGTGCTGCCGATGCATAACGCCGAGCTGAAGAAGGGCACGGTTGAGGCCATCAAGAAACAACTTGGCCTGAAGGGGTGAGGCAATGTTTGTGTATCCGGTCACGCTGAAGCGCGACAAGGAAGGCGGCTACGTGGTCACCTTCAAGGACATTCCCGAAGCGATCACCCAGGGAGAGACTCGTGCCGAGGCTCTTGATGCCGCCCGCGATGCCCTGGAGACCGCGCTTGACTTTTACTTCGAAGACAGCCGTGAGGTGCCGTTGCCGACCGCGCCGAAAAGGGGACAGGCAGTCATCGAGCTTACGGCGAGTCTGTCTGCCAAAGTGTTGCTGTTGAATGAAATGATTCGGCAGCGGATTCGACCCGCAGAGCTCGCACGCCGACTAAATACGACCCCGCAAGAGGTCAATCGGCTTACCGACATCCAACACACAAGCAGAATTGACGGAATTGCCGCGGCGCTGAAGGCGCTGGGAAAGCGGCTGGAGATGCGGGCGGTATAACTCGGCTCTCGAACGCGTCGCGATTCTAGGCGATCCGCGTGACGCCGGTGCTCGCGGCCTGCTCGTGCGCGTGGTACGAAGAACGCACCAACGGCCCAGACTCAACATGCCGGAAGCCCATCGCCAGAGCCTCTTCTTTCATGAAGGCGAACTCTTCCGGCGTGTAGTAGCGGGTCATGGGCAGGTGGTCTTTCGACGGTCGCAGGTATTGTCCGATCGTCAGCACGTCGGTCCCGACTGCAGCCAAATCGCGATAGACCTGTAATAGCTCATGCATCTCTTCGCCGAGGCCAACCATAACTCCGGATTTGGTGATCGCCTTCGGGTCGACTTCCTTGGCGTATTCGAGCAGCCGTAGCGTCCGCTCATAGCGCGCTCCCGAGCGAACTACGCGATACAGCCGCGGCACCGATTCGGTGTTGTGGTTCAGCATCTCCGGCCGCGCCTCGACGACGATGCGGATCGCCTCTTCTTTTCCCTGAAAATCCGGGATCAGCACCTCGACCTGGCAGCCCGGCGCCTGCCGGCGGATCTCTTCAATCACCATCGCAAAGGCGCGAGCCCCGCCCACGATATCGTCATCGCGATTCACGCTGGTGATGACGGCATGCTTCAGTCCGAGGGTCGCCACGGCTTCGGCGACGCGACGCGGCTCGTCAAAATCGATCGGATCGGGGCGGCCTTTAGGCACCGCGCAGAATCCGCACCGCCGCGTGCAGGTGTTTCCCAACATCATGAAGGTCGCCGTTTTGTGGTTCCAGCACTCGCCGATATTCGGGCAATGCGCTGACTCGCAGACCGTATGCAAGTTGAGCGAACGCGCCAGCTTCTTGAGGTTGTGATAATTTTCGCCCACCGGAGCGCGCGCCTTCAGCCATTCCGGCTTGGAGACGGGCGTCTTGCGAGCAGGTTCAATCTGGATGAGGTCAAAAGCAGCGGTAGCCATAGAGAGGTGCTTCTCTATTGTAACGTTCGGCGGTCTCCAAGGCCGGTTTCCGCCGTCGCACCGCTGGTGTCTTCGGCTCGAAGGAGCGAACCTATTTCTTGGGCAGGGGCACGGCGTACATCTTGAATGGCCCCGGGTCCTTGTCCTTGAGCTTGGGATCGCTCCGATAGTTCAGCTTGCCCTCGGCGATCCACGCCATTCCGCGGGTCGCGGTCACGGCGGGCGTGGCTTCCAGTCCTGACTTGATGACCTGGATATTTGCGGTGTCGCCGCTAAACGTGACGATGTCCATATTGCCGGAGTTTTCGGCCATCAATAGCCGGTTCTTGCCGATCGTGCGCATGCCGTCGGGCCGGGTGATCGGCTGCGAAAGCTTGAGATCGGTGACGCTCGTCGACGTTCCATCCGGCTTCAGGTTCACGCGAACCAGTTTGTTCTTGGTCACGCTGTTGACATAAAGCACCGATTTTTCGCCGAAGGCAAGGCCATCGGCCCCGGCAAGCAGAGGGTCCTGAACTGCGGCAACGAGCGTTTTGTCACCGGGTTTGAGCATCCAGATCGTCGCTTGCGCGGTGTCACTGATGTAGGCCGTGCCATCGTCCGCTACGGCGATGTCGTTACAAAACGGGCCATTGCCGGGCAACGGATAGCTTCCCTTCGGCGCCGCAGTTTTCAGATCAAAGGACTTGACGGCCGCTTCTCCGGCGCCGGCGTCGGTCTTGTCCGAACAGACCCAGAGGGTCTTATGCTTTTCATCGGCATAGACGCCAAAGACGGCATTCAGCCCATTGGTGCCGGGCTTGATCCATTCCTCCACCGAGGTCGTGCCGTAGGCTATGCGGCTTACATCGCCTTTGCCGAGGCTGCCGACGATCAGGGTGCCGTCCTTGGTCGAGGTGATGCTTTCCGTATAAAGCCGTTCGCCGGGCAGGGTGATCTCGGTGATCGGTGTCTTCGCGTAGAGGCTGGCAGCGCTGGCGATTAGAAGTGACAACAGTCCGTATTGTTTGAGTCGTTGCATGGCCACTCCATTATGCCGCAAGAGCATGAATCATCGAGCACGAGGAGGTTTTATTTCAGCCGCTCCATGACCTCAGGCCGCACCAGGTAAAGAAAGAGCAGCAAGTTCAGGGCGCCCATCACGCCCGCCGGCGCCTGGTGCAGGCGCAGAAGCAGGTAAAACTGATAAACCATCAGCAGAAACGTCGCCGCCAGCGAGAGCGCCCATCCCCATCGCTGCAGGCGGAGCAGCCCAAAACCCGCACAAGCCATGAGCAGGCTGACGATAAGGAAAACCGGCGGAATGTGGTGACCGATCACACCAAAAGCGATCACCCCCGAAATAGCCAGCATATAGAGTGCAATTCCCGCCATTCCTGGCAGCGGGAGCCGTCTCTGGCCCGGTTGGCCGGAACTGCTCGAAGAATCATCAACTCCGGGTTCTTGGTCGTTCATAGCGTATGAAGGTAGGCGATCAGATCATTCAGTTGTTGGTCGTTTAGATCATTTCCAAAAGAGGGCATCATGCCGCGTCCATGCAGAATAGCCGAGGTCACGCGATCGTCGTTCGCCGGCGCGCCGCTGGGCAGGTATTTCTGCTTGTAAAGCCCCTGCAATCCGGGCCCGCGAAGGCCATCCTGGTTATTGGCATAGTGGCAGCGTGCACAGTGGGATTGAAAGACCGCATGGCCGCTGGCCTCCTGGGGCGTCAACTCCGAGAGCGGCTTGGAGGGTGGCAAGTCGGGCCTGCATCCGGAAGCCGATAAAACGACAGCCGCGGCGAAGAGGGCCATCACCCCGAGTCGAGGCCGTTCCGAGAGACAACTCATTGCGCCTCATAGCGACGCCCGACGATGGCGTAGTCGCCGGAGAGCACGCGGGCAATGGCTTCAGAATAAGCAACATGTTCTTCGGTCAGGATTCTGGCGGAGAGCGCTGCCTCGTCGTCAGCCGGCAAAACCGGAACAGCTCGTTGCAGGATGATGGCCCCATGGTCCAGCTCCTCGTCGACGAAGTGGACCGTGCATCCAGAAACGTGCACGCCATATTCGAGCGCCTGCTTCTGGGCGTCGAGCCCGGGAAACGCCGGCAGCAAGGATGGGTGGATATTCAGAATTCGTTGCGGGAAGGCGCGAACGAACTCCGGCGAGAGCAACCTCATATAGCCCGCAAGGCAGACGAGATCCACTGAATGCTCCTGCAAGGCCGCAATGATCTCAGCATCATGTTCGGCACGCTTCCGACCCTTGGCCTCAATGACCAGAGCGTTCAGGCCCCGTTCGTGTGCCGATGCAATGCCGGGCGCCTCGGCGCGGTTGGAGATAACGACGGCAATCTCAACGCCTGGAAGCGTGCCCGCGTCGATGCTTTTGGCGATGGCGAGGAAGTTCGATCCCCGGCCAGAGAGCAGAATCCCCAGCTTCTTGTTAGCCACGCTCATCAGGCGTAGATCACTTTGCGGTCGCCTTTGACGGTGCGGCCGATGACGTGGAATTTCTCCCCCGCCCGGTCCAACATTGTTTTGGCGCGGGTGAAGCGGTCGGCGGGGATGACGGCGATGAGCCCAATGCCGAGGTTGAAGGTGCGCCGCATTTCATCCGCCTCGACGCTGCCCAGTTCTCGCAGGTGTTCAAAGACAGGCGGAATCGGCCAGCTTCCCGTCTCGATGATCGCCGAGACGTTCTTAGGCAGAATGCGCGGCAGGTTCTCGGTAATGCCTCCGCCCGTGATATGGGCCATCCCAGTCGTGTAGTCGCCGGCGGTGAGCTTCTTGATGACTGGCAAATAACTGCGGTGCACTTTCATCAGCGCCGCTCCAGCTTTGTCCTTAATAGCGGAGATGTAATGGTCCGGCTTATAACCAGCAACTTCAAAGAAGAGCTTGCGGGCCAGCGAGTAGCCGTTGGTATGCAATCCGGTCGAGGGAAAGCCGATCAGCACATCGCCGGTCTTGATCTTCGCGCCGGTGATGAGCTTTTCCTTGTCCACGACGCCGACGACGAAGCCGGCCAGATCGTATTCGCCATCGGCGTAAAAGCCTGGCATCTGGGCGGTCTCGCCGCCGATCAGCGCACAGCCATTCGCCTTGCAAGCATCAGCGAGGCCGGTGACGACCTTTTCGATCACGCCTTCGTCAAGCCGGCCAGTAGCGAGGTAGTCAAGGAAGAAGAGAGGCGTCGCGCCCTGGATCGCGATGTCGTTGACGCAGTGATTGACGAGATCGGCGCCCACCGTGTGATGCACTCCCATCTCAAAGGCGATCTTGAGCTTGGTGCCCACGCCGTCGGCGCTCGAGACCAGCACTGGAGACGCAATGCGGGCGGTATCAAGGCGGAAGAGACCACCGAAGCCGCCAATCTCGCTCAGCACCTGCTTGCCAAATGTCCGCTGCGCGAGATACTTAATCCGCTGTTTGGCGCGGTCGCCGCTGCTGATGTCAACTCCGGCGTCGGCGTAAGAGACAGGGCTGGATTTTGGTTTTCCGGTTGGTTTCGCGCGGCTGGCAGCTTCAGGCAAGATAAATCCGTGGCGACGAGAGTGGAACACAACCTTACGCCGTTACAGTCGATGGCGAGATTGGTTCGGAAGCACTCAGTTTAGCATTTGCCAGAGATCGCAGCGACGCCGCATGCAGCCTAGAGTAACTGCGTGATGCATTCCGCCCGGGTAGGATAGCTGGGCAGTAGCGCGGTGGTGTTGGTCAGTCTGAAGAGATCCTGCAGACGCTCGTTGGGCGCGGCGAGAAGGAGGGTTCCGCCCTTGGCGCGTACTGCGCTCGTGGCATGGAGCAACACCCCCAGGGAAGCGCTATCGGCGTATTCGATGTTTTGAAGATCCAGAATGATCTTCTGTGCGCCTTTATCGGCAAGGGTGTTGATCTCGGCCTCAAGCAGGCTGAGCCGGCTCCCCAGGGTCAGGCGGCCTTTGAGAGCCACCACGTGAATGTCGCCTTCGATCTTCAGGACTTCGGTTTCAAGCATGTTTTCCCTAATCGATCCGAGTGTCTGAAAAGCCAACTGTAGCATAGGCGCGGTTCAACACGGATGCGGTAAATCATAGGGTTCCCCGGCGTCACCAGAACGGCCGACCCCTTGCGCGCGGGCTACGCGCCTGAAGGTTGAACCGGAGTCATGCCTGAATCACCCCTCAGCGGCGTCTTCCGCTTCAGACTCCGAATGCACGCGTCCCGATCGGGGTGAATGGACAAAAGCCTATCGGTCTCTGTCAATTGAAAGAGATCAAGGAGCCGTTTGTTAGGGGCGGCTATTCGCAGTTGCCCGCCTGCGGCGCTGATGGCCGTGTACGCATGCAATAGCAGACAAAAGCCTGAGCTATCGGCATGTTCCACCTCGGCCACGTCGAGCACCAGCTTGGACGCTCCCTGCTTCACGATCGACTTGACTTGAGCTTCGGCAATGGTAAGACGCGGACCGGCGATTAATCGCCCCTTCAACGCGAATATGACGATGCCGCCTTCGGCCTGGATCACTTCCGTTTCGAGCTGCATACACCCTGCCTGGCAAGTTCCCCACGTGACTCGAACTCTAGCACAATGGAACAGATTGGTAATCGCGTCAATACCAGACCTTCCTGCCATTCTCGCCGCTCGTGTTGCTGGCGCAGCGCCACCGAATGCCCTCGCGGCGGTGTTGCCCCGGCCCCCGGCTCCAAATTGTGCGAAGATTGGCCACAGCGACCTTTCATTTGATGCCTTCTTCCTCAATTTCGCAACAACCGGCGGGCAAAAAGAGGAAGGCTGTCGCCCGGCAGGACCAGCCGAAAGAGCGGCAGCCCGGTCAGTCGCTGCCCGTTCCAAGGCGCCCCGTCGAGCCGGCCTCTGGCGTGCAAGGCCCGCGCGCAATCATCTCGCGCCGCGCAGCTGACCGGTTGCGCGCCGGGCACGTGTGGGTCTACCGCTCCGACATAGAGCAGTTGGTCCCTCCGGAATCGCCATCCCGCTTGATCGCAGTTCTGGATGCTCAAAGGAAACCCCTGGGAACCGCCCTTTACAGCGCCAGCTCCCAGATTGCGATCAGGATGGTCTCCAATCGAAGCCTCGACCGGGCGGGTTGGACCAACCTATTTCGCGAGCGGCTGCACGGCGCAATTCAATTCCGGAGAAAGGCGCTAAGCAGCGAAACTCGTGGAGGGGATTCCTGCCGTCTGGTCTTCAGCGAGGCCGATTTTCTTCCCGGATTGATCGCCGACAAGTACAACGATCTGGTGGTCGTCCAGCTGCTTACCCAGGGGATGGATACTGCGGACATTCGCGCTGCATTTCTTGACGTCGTGGGGAAAGAGATACAGCCGAAGGCAATCTATGAGCGCCGAGACCCTCGCATTCAGGAGTTGGAGGAGCTTGGACCCGTCGCCGAGGGGCCGCTCTTCCTGGCCGAGGGGCGGGAAACCGGATTGCGCTCGGACTCGACGATCTTCCACCTAAATGGCCTTCGTTTTCATTATGAGATCAACGCCGGCCAGAAGACCGGCGCGTTCCTGGACCAGCGGGAGAACTACGCAGCCGCGGCGCTTCACTGTCGAGGCGAGGCGCTCGACGTCTGTACCTACCAGGGCGGATTTGCCTTGCATCTGGCGCGGGTCTGCGAGCGGGTGACGGGCGTTGATTCCTCGCGCGAGGCCCTCGAGGTCGCGGAACGCAATCTTGAGCTTAACCAGGAAGCCATCGGTGCGGTACCAGTGGACTGGGTCGAAGCCAACGCCTTTGACCTGCTTCGTGACTGGAGCGGCAGCCGGGCGCGATTTGATTCCATCGTGCTCGATCCGCCGGCCTTTGCCAAATCGAAGCGCGCTGCCGAAGGGGCCCTTCGAGGGTATAAGGAACTCAACCTACGAGCGCTCAAGATGCTGCGGCCCGGCGGCACTCTCGTGACCTGCTCGTGCTCGCATCATGTTGGAATTGAAGAATTTACGGCCGTCGTTACGGCTGCGGCGAGCGATGCTGGCCGACGGGTACGCCTTCTCGATCGCCGCGGGGCGGCGGCAGATCACCCCGTCCTGCTAACCGTCCCAGAGACGGAATATCTGAAGTGCCTGATCTGCCGCGTCGAATAGCGTTTCTGGGCATATCCCGTAAACCATTGAAACTATTTCCTTTCGCGCAGGAGGATGCCTTGTCCAAATGTTGAGTCACTGTTACTCACATTTTATGCATCTATCATGCTATAGTCTGAATCAGATGGGATGTAGCGTATATAGCGCTGATATCCCGACCCCCTTGGTCACTTGGAGGACAAATCACTATGGCAATTCTTCGTTGGTACCCAATTCGCGAAACCGCATCGCTGCAAAACCGCATGAACTCTCTTCTGCAGGACTTTTCCCGCATCCAGGAAGCTGAGAGCAAAACAACTGGAGCTGCAGGCTTCGTGCCGCCCGTCGATGTCTATGAAGACGAGCACCAGATCGTGCTGAAGCTGGAAGTTCCTGGCATCAAGCAGGAAGATCTCGATGTCCACCTGGAGAACAACACCCTGACCGTTCGCGGTGAGCGAAAGCTTGAGAAGGAAGAGAAGAAGGAAAACTTCCATCGCGTGGAGCGCCGCTACGGCACCTTCTCCCGCACCTTCACCCTGCCGACAACCGTCGACAGTGAGAACGTGAAGGCGCAGTACGACTCAGGCGTCTTGAAGCTGGAGTTGAACAAGCGCGCCGAGGCCAAGCCGAAGCAGATCAAGATCGGCATCGGTGGGGTGCCAGCCGCCACTGAGAAGGGCGCGGACGAAGCCGGTAACGCCGCAGCTTAATCCGTTCGCGTCGGAAATTGATTCACGGAGGCGGGCTGAAGAAGTCCGCCTCGCTTTGTTTTAGGAATATTCTGAATTTGTGTTGAAGAGAAGATGTATCTATGGCCATTCGTTGGGACAAATTAACAGTCAAATCGCAGGAAGCGATTCAGAGCGCAGGCACGCTCGCCGCTGAAAGCGGCAATCCTGAAATTACGCCGCTGCACATCCTCGCAGTGCTGCTCGAGGATAATGACGGCATTATCGTTCCGCTGCTGCAGAAGGTCGGTGCGCCGACCGAGCAGTTGCTCACTAAGGTGAACCAGGCGCAAGCGACGTTGCCGAAGGTCTCCGGCTCCGGTGCGCAGCCGGGACTTTCGAATGCCGCCCAGAAGGTCCTCGACCGGGCCTTCAAGGAAGCGCAGAACTTCAAGGACGAGTACGTCTCGACCGAGCATCTGCTGCTTGCTCTAACCCAGGAAAAGAACGATCCGGCGCAGTTGGCTCTTGCCACTGTAGGCGCGACGCATGACGCGATCTTGCGCGGCTTGACCTCGGTACGCGGCTCGCAGCGCGTGACCGATCAAAACCCAGAAGCAAAGTATCAGGCGCTTGAGAAATACGCGAAAGACCTTACTGAACTTGCGCGGCGCGGCAAGCTCGACCCGGTCATTGGCCGAGATGAAGAAATTCGCCGCGTGATCCAGGTGCTCTCGCGGCGTACCAAGAACAATCCGGTGCTCATCGGCGAACCCGGTGTCGGCAAGACTGCAATCGTCGAGGGACTGGCGCGGCGTATTGTCTCTGGCGATGTTCCGGAGATCCTGCGCGACAAACGGGTCGTCTCGCTCGACCTCGGTGCAATGGTTGCTGGGGCGAAATATCGTGGCGAGTTCGAAGATCGCCTCAAGGCTGTTCTCAAAGATGTAACCGAAGCCAATGGGCAGGTGATCCTTTTCATCGATGAGCTGCACACGCTGGTAGGCGCGGGCGCATCGGAAGGCTCGATGGACGCCTCGAACATGCTCAAGCCGGCGTTGGCGCGCGGCGAGCTGCGGGCCATCGGCGCAACCACGCTGAATGAATACCGCAAATACATCGAGAAGGATGCAGCGCTCGAACGCCGCTTCCAGATCGTCTTCGTCGGCGAACCGAATGTCGAAGATACGATTGCCATTCTTCGCGGCTTGAAGGACCGCTACGAGGCGCACCACAACGTTCGCATCAAGGACTCGGCGATCGTCGCCGCGGCTACGCTGTCGCACCGCTACATCTCTGACCGCTTCCTGCCTGACAAGGCGATTGATCTGGTCGATGAGGCGGCCGCATCGCTGGCCATCCAGATCGGGTCAGTGCCGACCGAGATCGATCAACTAGAGCGCCAGCAGACCTCGCTCGAAATCGAACGCGCGGCGCTGAAGCGCGAGACCGATCAGAATTCCAAAGATCGCCGCGAAGTCGTTGAACGCGAACTCGCGGCTCTCAAAGAGAAGTCAACCGGCTTGCGCGCGCGTTGGCAGCACGAGCGTGAGGCGATCACTCGGTTGAGCGAAGTGAAGAAGCTCGTCGAGGCGAAGCGCTTCGAGGCAGAGGAGCAGACCCGCGCCGGTCAGTTGGAACGCGCTGCGCAGATCCAGTACGGCGAATTGCCGAAGCTTGAGGCAGAACTGAAGCAGCTCAATGCTGCCCAGGACGGCATCGCCGACTCGACCCGGATGCTTAAGGAAGAGGTCGACGAAGAAGACATTGCGAGGATCGTCAGCAAGTGGACCGGAATTCCCGTTTCGAAGATGCTCGAGGGTGAAGTCAAGAAGCTTGTCGCCATGGAAGGGCGTTTGCGCGAACGAGTCGTCGGTCAGGATGACGCGCTGTCGACGGTTGCGAATGCGATTCGCCGTTCACGCGCGGGATTGAGCGACCCAAAGCGACCGATTGGCTCATTCATCTTCCTCGGGCCGACTGGTGTTGGCAAGACCGAGACCGCTCGCGCTCTTGCAGAATTCCTCTTCGACGACGAACAGGCGCTGGTGCGCATCGACATGTCGGAATACATGGAGAAGCACGCGGTGTCGCGGCTGATTGGCGCGCCGCCCGGCTACATTGGCTATGACGAAGGCGGCCAACTGACCGAGGCGGTACGACGGAGACCATATTCGGTCGTGCTCTTCGACGAGATTGAAAAGGCGCATCCGGATGTCTTCAACGTGCTGTTGCAGGTGCTTGACGATGGGCGGCTGACCGACTCCAAGGGGCGCACGGTCGACTTCAAGAACACGGTGCTCATCATGACTTCGAACCTCGGCGCGCACCTGCTGCAAGGCGAGAGCCTGTCGAGCGACGCGGCCTTTGAAAGCGCTCGCGAAGAGGTGATGGAGGTCCTAAGGCAGAGTTTCCGGCCGGAGTTCCTCAACCGCGTCGACGACATCGTGATCTTCCGCCCGCTGGGCGAAGATCAGCTGGCCCACATCATCGATATACGACTCGCCGACCTGAAGAAGTTGCTGGCCGATCGCAAGATCACGATCGAGCTGACCGACGAAGCAAAACGCCAGTTGATGCTGACGGGCTATGATCGCGCCTACGGAGCGCGACCGCTCAAACGGGCGCTGCAGAGGCTGATTCAGGATCCGCTCGCTCTGAAGATCCTCGATGGCGAGGTGCTTCATGGAGATCATGTGGTTGTCGATGCCGATCCGCTCAATAACCGTCTGAGCTTTGAGGTAGAACATCGCAAGGCGGATGAGCCGGTTCTGACGCGGTCTGTCTGAATCCGAGAGTTGCTTAGGGCCGTTGCGCGACGGCGACTCTCGGAATTCCTTGCAGGTCGAGGATGAAGCTGACGTTGCTCCAGTCCTTCAGTAACTGTGACAGTTGCAACTGCTGTCCGGCGCCGATCTCCATCAGCAACCAGCCGCCCGGTCTCAGAGCGTTTGCGGCTTGAGGAATCAGGCGTTCGTAGATCTCCACTCCAGTTGGGCCGGCGAAGAGCGCGGTTGCCGGCTCGAACTCTCTTACTTCGGCGTCGAGGGTCTGTCGCTCTCCGCTGGCGATGTATGGAGGGTTGGATACGACCATATCCAGCCGACCATGTTCGAGACTGGCGAGCAAGTCGGATTCGTCGAATCGGACGCGCTCATCAACGCCATGAGCAGCGGCGTTAGATTTCGCGATCTCCAACGCCGCTGCTGAAATATCGGTCGCAAGGATACTGAGAAACGGACGGGCAACTGCGAGAGCAATCGCAATGGCTCCCGAACCGGTACCGACATCCACGATGCGCGCTGGCGTGCCGGCCGGAATCCGGTCCAGGGCCGCTTCAACCAGATGCTCAGTCTCGGGGCGGGGAATCAGGACGCCGGAGCCAACCTTGAAGGTCAGTCCGTAGAACTCGCGTTCGCCGGTGATGTATTGGATTGGCTCGTGGTGCTTGCGGCGGTCGATCAGCTGACGATAGCGCTTTAATTCCTGGACGCTCAGCATTCGTTCCGGATGAGCAAGCAGGCTGGCCCGGTTTATGCCCGCGGCGTGCAGAAGCAGGAGTTGAGCGTCCTGCACGGCGGTGGGAATGCCTTCGGCCGCCAACTCCTTCGTGGCCCGCTCTAGAGCCTGATCCGAACGCGACGTCGCTGAAACCGCAGATCTCTCCACTACGCTTCGCTCCGGTCGAGACGACAAATTCCAGGGCTGTTCCTAACTGCGGACCACCAATCGTTACGCCGCCGTCGCGGTCTCGGCCTTCATCTGTTCGGCCTGGTAGTGCGCTGTAAGTGCGTCGACAACCGGCTGGAACTTGCCGAGCATCATCTCCCCCAGCTGGTGGTTGGTGAGGCCGATGCGGTGGTCGGTGAGCCGGTTTTGGGGGAAGTTGTAGGTGCGGATCTTTTCGCTGCGGTCTCCACTGCCTACCTGCTGCTTGCGTTCTTTGGCGAGGGCCTCGTGCTGCCTTTCCATCTCGACCTCGTAGAGGCGGGAGCGGAGAACGCGCATGGCTTTTTCGCGGTTCTTGATCTGCGATTTTTCGTCCTGGCAGCTTACGATCGTTCCCGTCGGCAGGTGCGTGATGCGAATCGCGGAGTAGGTTGTGTTGACTGACTGTCCGCCCGGGCCGGAGGAGCAGAAGGTGTCGATGCGGAGGTCTTTGGCCTCGATCTTGACGTCGACGTCCTCGGCCTCGGGGAGGACGGCGACGGTGATCGCCGAAGTGTGGACACGGCCCTGGGTCTCGGTCTCGGGGACGCGCTGGACGCGGTGGACTCCGCTCTCGTACTTCATCTGCGAATAGACGCGGTCGCCTTCGATGATGGCGATGACTTCTTTCATGCCGCCGACGCTGCTCTCGGACTCGGAGAGTACCTCGACCTTCCAGCGGTGGAGCTCGGCGAAGCGGACGTACATCTTGAAGACCTCGGCGACGAAGAGCGAGGCCTCGTCTCCGCCGGTGCCGGCGCGGATCTCAAGGACGACGTTCTTCTCGTCGTTCGGGTCTTTGGGCAGCAGCATGACTTTCAGATCTTCTTCGATCTTGGGCAGGCGCGCCTGGAACTGTTCGAGCTCCTCCATGGCCATCGCGCGGAGGTCGGGGTCGCTCTCGCCCATCAGGGTCTCGGCGTCGGCGATGCCGGTCTTGATCTGCTTGTATTCGCGATACTTCTCGACGACGTTTTCGAGGTCGCGGTGCTGCTTGGCGATCTTCTGATATTTTTCGTGGTCGTTGACGATCTCGACTGAGCCGAGCTGACGGCCGAATTCTTCGTAGCGGGCTTCGAGTTGTTGCAGGCGGTCGAACATGTGCGGTTCCTTTGCGGGCGGTGGCCCGGCTTGTCTTATGTACTGATCTGGTTTGGAAAAATTGCGGACGAGCAGTATCGGCGGCGGGGGCCGCTAGACAAGAGCGCGGAAGGGGAGTAGCTGGCGCATGGTGTTATTTTATCTCAAGCCGTTGGAATACACCACTATGTTCATTCGATTCGCGACGTGGCAGATCGATCCAGAGTCCCAGAGAAATCGCGGAGGCATTTTTCAGGTCGCATTCCAGCTTCGTGATCTCGAAATGCTTGACGAGAGACAAGAGGCGCAGTCTTGAGGAACTCCGACGCTGGTTTTGAACGCAGAATCTTGAGAAACCGAGCCGATTTACGGCCTCAAGCCGCCCTACTTTATCGCAAGGCGAGCAAAGCTATCTCGTGGTTCAAGGACACGGCCACCGGACACATATCCACAGATGCGCGATGATTGGCAGCGATTCTTGGAGAGCCATGGACAAGCCGTTCGGATGCTGAGGCACGAACGTGTGGGTTATGTCGTCTATGAGGACGAATTGGCAGATCGTCGCCAGAACCATCTTCGGACGTCGACTGCTAATTGTTCCGGCGAGTGAGGCGATCTCGGGTGAGGCCGATCTGGCGACAGATAAAGGTCTTTTCCAGATTCGCCGAATGCTCAGCTGCGTTTCCCTTCGAAATCAGCGCGCGAAGGCGCAGGCCGGATGCGGACGAGCATGCCGTCCGGGCCGCATATCCCGACCTCGTAGAGACCCCATTCGCGATGGCGCAGGATGCCGCCGGGGCGGATGATCAGGTCGTCGACTCGCGCGGCGATGGCGTCAACGTCGGGCGTGCGGATGAAGACGCCGAAGGGGTTGTGCTCCTCGGGCACGCTCCAAGGACCGGCTCCTGCCTGGGTCAGGTGCACCTCGCAGCCCCATCCGGTCATGATGATGTAATTGGCGTCACCGCCGGTGCGAGCAAAGCCGAGGCGTTCCCAGAAGGGGATTGCAGCGGGCAGGTCGTTGCTCGGAACTATGGCGAAAGCGCCAACGCGGCGGGGTATCGGACATCTGTCGGCTCCTCAATATGCGGCATAAAACACCGCTCCGGGTCAGCCTCTCACTTCAGGTGAGCGATTTTCAAATGAATAAATTCTTGATCGGAGGCCGGCTCGAGCCGGAGTGGGGAGGGGCTGCACTAAGCGAAGTGAGTCAACCTGATCGCCTAAGTCAGCACGCTTCGACCGTAGCTTTCGGCATCTATATTCGACATTGTGAGTGGAAGCTTTCTTGAATTTGCCGAACTCTGCGACGCGTTGGCGGCGACGACGAAGAAGCTTGAGAAGCGGGCGTTGATTGCCGGCTGGCTTAAGACGCTGTCTGTTGAAGATGCGGCGCGGGGTTCGCTTTATCTGGCGGGGCAGGCGTTTGCCGAGACTGATCCGCGGGTGCTGAACCTTGGCGGCGCGATTCTGAGTAAGGCGTTAGCGCAGCTTTCGGGCGCGAGTGAAGCGGCAATGCATGAGGCTTATCGCCTTCATGGGGATTTAGGGGCCGCGGCGCAGGACTTGTTTGTCGGCCGGTCGAAGAGTTCACCAGCGCTGACTTTGGCCGCAGTCGAAGAACAATTTGGCGAGATTGCGAGTACGGGAAAGGCGACCACCAAGTTGGCGCTTACGCTCAAGCTTCTTGGGGAGGCGGCTCCGATCGAAGCGAAGTATTTGATCAAGCTTGCGCTCGGGGACATGCGGACTGGGGCGAAGCAGAGTCTGGTAGAAGACGCGATCGCGGCGGCTTTCAAGGTCGATCCGGCTGCAGTGCGGCGGGCGGGGATGTTGGTGGGTTCGCTGCCCGAGGTCGTCAAGCTTGCGGCGGCGGGGCGGCTGGACGATGCGCGGATGAGGTTGTTTCATCCGCTGGGGTTTATGCTGGCGAGCCCGGTGGAGAGTGTGGATGAGGCGTTGAAGCGCTTTGCTCAGGAGGTTGTGGCGGAGCCTTTGAGCCCAGGTAGACCCGCAAAAGGCGCGGGTGTACCTGGGGCACCCGGAGATGATCCTCAAGGGGTGAAGCCCGTTCTTTCTCCTGAAGTTGATGGCAGCGTTGAAGCCGCGCCCCTTCGAGAGGAGTTGTCCTCTCCAGAGGTTGCGGTGCTTCTTAAGGAGGCGCAGATTGAGGACAAGTATGACGGCATTCGGGCGCAGTTGCATTGCGGCGATGTGGCGCAGCCGGGGCGCGTAGGGCTGTTTTCGCGTTCGCGCGAAGACATGACCTCGGCCTTCACGGAGCTGGCGGAGGCGTTTGCCTCGGTCGATATACCGCTCATTCTCGACGGTGAGGTGCTGGTGTGGGATTTTGCGAATGCGCGAGCGATGCCCTTTTCGGCATTGCAGGCGCGCATTGGGCGGAAGAAGGTTAGCGATGCGATGCGGCGGCAGACGCCGGTTGTCTTTATGGCGTTCGATCTGCTCTCTTTTGATGGCGAGTTGATGCTGGAGCATCCGCTGGCGGAGCGGCGCGCGAAGCTGGAGGAGTTCGTTGTGCGGAGTGGCGCTGGGGTAGTGGCGGGCTTTCGAGAGAAGAGGCCGGCGTCGATACAGCAGGGCCTTTTTCCGGAAGAGGAAATTGCTGGGCCGGAAGCAGCGCCGAGGCTGGTGCTTTCGCCTGTGATCATGCTGACGAGTGCCGAGCAGCTCGATCAGGCTTATATGGATGCGCGAAGTCGCGGTAATGAAGGGGTGATGATCAAGGCGCGAGGCAGCGTCTATCAGCCTGGACGGCGCGGGCTTGCGTGGCTTAAGTTGAAGCGCGAACTGGCGACGCTTGACGTGGTGGTGACGGCGGCAGAGTTTGGGCATGGCAAGCGGGCGGGAATTCTGAGCGACTACACCTTCGCGGTGCGTGACGGCGATGAGTTGAAGAATGTGGGCAAGGCGTATTCAGGATTGACCGACGCAGAGATCGCCGAGCTCTCGCGGTTTTTCATGGACCATACGATTGAAGACTTTGGATTTGTGCGCAGCGTCGAGCCGGTTCTGGTGCTTGAGGTTGCGTTCAACAACGTGATGCGTTCGGAGCGTCATGCCAGCGGCTTCGCGCTGCGCTTTCCGCGGATACTGCGGATTCGGCGGGACAAGCCGGTTGAAGAGATCGATACGCTGGCCCGCGTGGAAGAGATTTATGCTTCGCAGCCGGAGTTGGTCAGAGAGCAGGGACTAGGGACTAGTGACTAGGAAACGGACGCCTTGAAACGGCGACTGGTTCGAAAGCGGAGATCGCTGACACTGCAGGTTCCTTCGCTCTGCTCAGGACAGGCTCTTCGACTTCGCTACGCTCAGGGCGACAACTTTTGGGGAAAGCAATATCGGACGGGGCGATGGCCGATAGCCTCGTGCACCACTAGTGGGAGTGGCTGTGATCGTGCCCATGGTGATGACCATGCGCGGAGACTGTTTCGACGGGCATGACGCAGCCGTGGGCGACTTCGCACTCGACGTTTTCGAACTGGATCGTCGTGTGGTGGACCTGGAATTTATCGCGCAGCACGATTTTGATCTGATCGAGGATCAGGGCGCTTTCCGATGGCGGGATGTCCGCGATCGTGACGTGGGTGGCGAGGGCGCGCGACTGCGAGCCGAGGCTCCAGACGTGGAGATCGTGGACGTCTTCGACGCCTGAGATGTCACAAAGCGTGGAGCGGATTTCGGGCAGTGAGATTCCCTTGGGTGTGCCTTCGAGGAGGATGTTCAACGTTTCGCGGACGATCGAGAGGGAACTCCACAGGATCAGCGCGGCGATGATGATCGAGAGTACGGGATCGATCCAAGTGCGGCCGGTGAAGAGGATCGCCGCGCCACCGACGATCACCGCGGCGGTCGAGAGCGTGTCGCCGAGCATGTGGATCAGCGCGCTGCGGATGTTGACATCGTTGCTGCAGCGCGAGAGCAGCAGGGCGATGGTGCCGTTCATGACGACTCCGGCGGCGGCGACGTACATCATGAGCCTGGGCTGCACGGACTCGGGCACGGCGAGGCGGTGCATGGCTTCGATGGCGATCCAGACGGAGAGAACGAGCAGCGTTGTTGCATTCACAAAGGCCGCGAGCACTCCGGCGCGCTGATAGCCGAAGGTCTTGGCGTCGGTTGCGGGGCGGCTCTGGAAATAGACGGCGACGAAGGAGAGCAGGAGCGCGAGCGCGTCCGAGACATTGTGCCCGGCCTCGGAGATAAGCGCGAGCGAATGGGCGCGGAGCCCGGCCACGAAGGTGACGACGACGTAGGCCAGCGTCAAGACGAGCGAGAAGCGGAGAACGTTCTGCATCTTCGAATTGGAGGCCGAGGCGTGAACGTGCATGCTTTGTTTAGTCTATGCCGGGGTGATGGGCGATTCAATTTTGCGTTTTGATAGCTCAAGCGGTTTCTTCGCGGCGACGCATTGGCGAAGGAGCATGTCGATAGCCTCGGAACGCGATTTTGCGCCGAGTATTTTGACTACTTCGTCGAGGAGATTCCTATCGAGGCGCATGGAAGTTCGGATGATAGGCATGATTCTTTCCGCCTCTTGATAGAGTAATCGGATGAATTTCTTTGCACGTTATTTGTCATTGGCCCTGGTTGTTTTAGTTTCTAGGGGATTTGGACAGATGCCGGCGACGGCAACACAGGCTGCTGCGCAAACCCAACCTGCAGCTCCCTCGACAGCTAAAGTGGACATGCCGAGCGATCCGGCGGCGCTGCTGGAGCTGGCGGCGAAGAAGAATGGGTTGCAAAACGTCACCTCGACTCCATGGCATGTAAAGGCGACCTATGAGGTGCTGGACCAAAAGGACAGAGCCGGGACGCAGGCACCTTCGAGGAGTTCTGGGTTTCCGCGAACAAATATCGGACGAGCTATTCCAGCCCTAACTTCAATCAAACCTCGATTCGCAGTGAAAAGGGACTCTATATGGAGGGCGATACGGAACGCCTCGGGGCCCCGCCTCGCTTGTGAGGCCAACTCTCTTCAATGAAGCTCCCTTTTCTCGAGATCAAGGCCAAAGTAAATCTGAGGCTTGACGATCAGCACTCTCGGCGGCGTCAAGCTTAAGTGCGTCACGATTGAGACAAAGACCCTTGCCTCTAATCCGCCAACCGTGATCGAGTGCCTGGACGGTCATCTTCCAGTGGTGCTCATCACCGTGAGAGCGAACGGGCTCCTCCAGACGTCGCACGAGCGAAATCGTGCTCTTCGACGGGATGTACATTGCCCGAACCACCGATAGTGGAAGAATGAGCTTCTCAAGACGATCCTGCGCGTCCAGATCGTCACGCTGGAGCCCTTAATGCGTGACATCGTGATGAAGCTTTGTTTGCAGCGCCTCCGTCGGCGCGGTTTATTCGCCGCTGCCTGTGCCTGCTTTCGAGTGCCGTCACCGCTGGAAATATTGTGAGCAAGGCGACGCCCAGCTATCCCGCGTTCCGCCAAGACAGGGCATTCAGGGCACTGTAGTTGTTGCACGCCGTTATCACTCGCGAGGGAAAAATCTCGGCGTTGAGCCTATTAGTCGGACCACCGGATGCTCATACCAGGCGGCGTGGACGCCGTAAAGCAATGGCAATATCGCCCCTACCTGCTCAACGGCTTTCCCGTTGAGGTCGAGACCGAGATCAATATTGTTTTCTGCCTGAGTTGTCGGTAGCCGGCGCCGGATGGTCTCGGGGCTGAGAAAACGTCTAGCGTCGCGGCATCGTCGCGCCGGCTGGATTCCTTGTCGGCCGTCTCATCATGAATGGATTGACTGTATCGCGCAGGCCGGACCAGTTTTCGGCGACGACGATGCTGTTTCCGGGTTGATGTGGATCGTAGCGGACGGAACAAGGAAAATCGAGGCGGCAGGCGTGGATGTCGACGAAGTTCTTTAGTACGGTGACGTCTTGCGCGCACTCGTAGATTACGCCGGCGATCTCATATTTGTAGATGATGAGGTCGGTGGGGGACTGGCTGCCTTCGGCGGCTAGTTCGGCGATATCGATTACCGTGCCGTCGATGATGCGGCCGGTTTTGACGAGGTCCAAGCGGCGCGCACGCTCGAGCTCCTCAGCGCTGGGCCGCTTGCGCTGCAGCAAGTAATACGCGATGCCACCGGAACAGAGCGCAAGCGCAGCTCCAAGCACCAATGGGTCGCGCAGTGAAAGGCCCTGCATGGAAGATCTCCGTCGCGCTGCTTTTCAGGGTCGCGTGGCGTTTGCTTTGTCGCGCCGAGTGGCCGCCCGGAAAGCCGAAACCTAGAAGCAGGATACCCCACCGCCCCGGCTCAGGCCGCCGAGCTGCGATATACTGATACAGAACATGTCAAAACGCTCGTCTTCGCAGCCGGCATCCCATGCCGCTCTTTTCGTTTCTGGGAACAAATCGTCAATTCAGGCAAGCGATGTGCAGGGGTCTGAGACCCGGCCACGCATCCGTTCGACCACCGTGCTTTGCGTGCGGCGCGGCGGCAGCGTCGTCATGGCAGCCGATGGCCAGGTCACCATGGGCGATAGCGTCATCAAGCACTCCGCGCGCAAGATACGTCGGCTGTATCAGGACAAAATTCTTGCCGGCTTTGCGGGTTCGACGGCGGATGCGTTTTCGCTCTTTGGCCGCTTTGAATCGAAGCTCGAGCAATACGCCGGTAATCTCGGGCGCTCGGCGGTAGAGCTGGCCAAGGATTGGCGCACCGACAAGATGCTTCGCAATCTGGAGGCGCTGCTGGTGGTTGCCGATCCGAAGACAACCTTTCTTATCAGCGGCTCGGGAGATGTAATCGAGCCGGACGAGGGAATCGCAGCGATCGGGAGCGGCGGCTCGTTTGCCCTCGCCTCGGCGCGAGCGCTGATGGAAAATACCGACCTCCCGGCGCGAACGATTGCTGAAAAGTCTTTGAAGATTGCCGGACAAATCTGTATTTATACGAACGACCAGATCACCATTGAAGAATTGACTGAGCCGGCAAGTTAGCCAGGCCTAAAGGCCTCTCTTTTGATGGCGATTTTCGTCGGGCTAAAGCCCCACGCTTCCACCAAAGAGACTCGACGGCGGTAGAGAAGTAGGGAATACGAATATGGCAATTTATATGCCTGGCGCCGCTGAGGACCAGGAGCTCGCACTGGACGATCTGACTCCCCGCGAAATTGTTGCGGAGCTGGACAAGTACGTCGTCGGCCAACATGCCGCCAAGCGCGCCGTGGCGATTGCTCTGCGCAATCGCATGCGCAGACAGAAGCTTTCGCCCGAGCTCGCTGACGAGATCATGCCCAAGAACATCATCATGATCGGGCCGACCGGCGTAGGCAAGACGGAGATCGCCCGACGCCTGGCGAAGCTGACGAATTCGCCGTTTCTTAAAGTCGAGGCCTCGAAGTTTACCGAGGTTGGCTACGTTGGACGCGATGTGGAATCGATCGTCCGCGATCTGGTGGACATCGCGATCGACATGGTTCGCGAAGAGAAGCTTGAAGAGGTCGAAGACAAGGCGGAGATGAACGCCGAGGAGCGGTTGCTCGATCTGCTGCTTCCGCCGCCTTCACCTGCGCCAGGCACGGCATCGCAAGGGCCGCAGAGCGTATCGTCGCAAGGTGTGTCGGGGGATAGTCCCCGCGAAGAGCCGGACGGCACACTGACCTTCCCCACGCCGAGCAGCGAATCGCATAACCGGACGCGGGAAAAGCTGCGCCAGCAATTTCGCGAGGGCAAGCTCGATGAGCGAACCGTTGAGATCGATGTCCGCGAACGCAACACTCCGTCGTTTGAGATCATCTCCAACCAGGGTGTTGAGGAGATGGACATCAACCTCAAAGATATTCTGCCCAACCTCTTTGGCCAGCGCACCAAGAAGCGCAAGATGAAGGTCGCCGAGGCCTTCGAATATCTCGTTCAAGAAGAAGAAGGCCGCCTGATCGACATGGACCAGGTGACGCGCGCTGCGGTCGAACGCGTGGAAGACTCGGGCATCGTCTTCCTTGATGAGATCGACAAGATTGCCGGCCGCGAAGGCGGCCACGGGCCAGACGTCTCGCGCGAAGGAGTGCAGCGCGACATTCTTCCTATCGTCGAAGGCACGACGGTGAATACTCGCTACGGCATGGTGCGTACCGACCACATTCTTTTCATCGCCGCGGGCGCGTTTCACGTTTCAAAGCCGAGCGATTTGATTCCGGAGCTGCAGGGGCGCTTTCCCATTCGCGTCGAATTGCAGTCGCTTACCGTTGAGGATTTTGTTCGGATTTTGACGGAGCCCAAGTCTTCGCTGACGAAGCAATATTCCGCTCTGCTCGATACTGAGGGGCTGAAGCTGGAGTTCACTCCTGAGTCGCTGAAAGAGATGGCCCACTTTGCCTTCCGCGTCAACGAGACCACGGAAAACATCGGCGCGCGGCGTCTGCATACGATCATGGAAAAGGTGCTGGACGAGATCAGCTTCCTTGCCCCTGACCTGACCAAGGCGCGCAAGGGCGAGAGCGGGAATTTGCTCGATGTCGCTGCTTCGGCACAGGAGAGTGGCGCGAGCTTTCCCGCTGCCCGTGATCGAACGCGAGACCTCTTCAGGCATGGAGACGGTGGTGGTGATCGATCCGGAGTATGTGCGGCATATGGTCGCTTCGATCGTGAAGGACCAGGATTTGGCGCGGTATATTTTGTAGCGTCCATCGAGTCGGGCGCTTTTTATTGCGCCTTGAGCTGAAGACTCTTGGGCCGCACTTCCAAGTCAACTTCGTGGCCAATTCTCACCACTAGTGGCGGCAACGCTTCAATGTCGGCGAGGGATGTGCGGAAGTTCACGATACATACGCGCAAAGCGAACTTATCGTTGATAACCGCGTTGGACAGATATGCTTCGCCGCTATTTTGTAAACGCGTCAGCAGTTCTCGATTCAAATCGTCCAGATAGCGACCTGCGTCCTCACCGCCGGAATCGAGATCGGTCGGCACATAGCGGAAGGTCGTGATGCTCAACGATTGACTCAGTGCTTCGAGCTGCGGATACCGCGGTATTCGTACGAAGAGTTCCTGGGCGAGACGAATGTCGTCCGTAATCATCTGAACATAGCCGTCGCGGCCAACCTGCTGCAGCGCGAGCCAGACTTTCAGGGCTCTAAAGCCTCGCGAATTCTGAGGCCCAAGGTCGAAATAGTTGATGGCTTCGACTCCGAAATGATAGTAGGGCGGATGGTAGGCGAATGCGTCGCGCAACTTCGTCGCATCGCGAACCAGGGCGCAACCGGCTTCCAACGGCGCATAGAGCCATTTGTGGGGATCGATAGCCACTGAGTCTGCCTGCTTGATTCCAGTGAACTCCGCGGGAGCATCGGGCAGAACTGCGGCCACGCCGCCGTATGCGCCATCCACATGGAACCAAAGATTGAACTCGCGGCAAATCGCAGCCAGGTCTGTTAATGGATCAATTGCTCCGGTGCTCACCGAACCAGCGGTTCCCACTATCAGGAACGGCTTGTCGCCCGCGTCGAGATCGCTGGTGATCTGTCTTCTCAGCGCGTCGAGGTCGATCCGCATTTCGTCGTCCGTAGCGATCCAGCGGATGGCGTCGGTGCCTATTCCTGATATGTCTGCCGCTTTCTGAATCCAGGTATGCGTCTCTTTCGAGCAGTAGACTCGCAGCCTTGCTTCGGCGATGCCCCTGGTGCGTAGGTCGGGGCCACCCTTGGCCTGGCGTGCGGCGAGGAAGCAAACCAGGTTAGCCATGTTGCCGCCGCTCACAAAAAGGCCGGCGCAATCCGTGGGATAGTCGAGTAATTCAGCGATCCAGCGGATGGTCTGGGCCTCGATCTCACTCGCCATCGGCGACAGGAGCCATGCTCCAACGTTGGGGTTGACGGCCGCGGCGAGCAGTTCACCGAGCGCTCCGATAGGTGCGGCCGATGAGGTGATGTAACCCCAGAACCGCGGGTGACTATTGAAGAGGGAATGCTCGAAGAGCAGGTCAGCTGCTCGATTCAACAGCAATGCTGGATCTGTTCCCTGGCGGGGCAGGTGGCGCTCGGCGTCCAGGGCCTGGCGAACTGCAGAAGGCGATTCGCCCGGAGTGACCGCGCGTTCGGGCAACGAATCCAGAAAACCCGCTATACGGTCGACGAGTTGATAGCCCAGCGTTCGAAACTCGTCGGGGCTGATCTCTAACGGAGATAGCCTTTCCACAGCGGCTTTGCCGTCACCCATGTCGACCTCTCTGGGGAATGTTAACCAATGAGAGGCAAAATCAGGAATCGTGGCAATTACATAATTCTCTGTGTGTTCGTCGCCGGAGGCAGCGCCATGCGCTTTTCCATCTCGCCGCGGACTTTGGTGAGGCCGTAGACGCAGCCTTCAAAAGACTCAGCAAGCCTCATAAACAGCGGCGCTTCGAGGGCGTATTCAAATACGTTGAATTGGGAGACGATCCAGTAGCTCTCTTTGCCGGCGCGCACCATCTGCAGGAAACGGGCGCGTTGCCGCCAGAGATGGAGCGACTCCGGATACATCCCGGTAAGGAACAGCGTATAGTCGCCGATGTGTTTGCGGATGTGGCGTTCCTGGTCGAAGGAAGCAGCTGTGCCGTGGACGGGATCGGAGGCGGTCATCATTTCGCCGATCTCTTCTATGGGCTGTCCCTCGGCGTTGCGGAGGCTGTAGAGGCGGTCGGATTCGCAGAAGTCGGTGAGCAGATCAGCGACGTAGGTCGAGACCTCGGCGTCTCGAATGCCCACGTGTTCGGAGTAGCATTGCTCGACTAGTTGATGAAACAGGGAGCGCAGCGAATGCGATTCTGGAACCATCGATTCTCCTTAACCCGTACTGAAATTCATCTTCCGTTAACCACTGATTCCAGAATGTATCGAACGTTCGCGCGATTACCAAGAAAGATCGGCAGAGGTATCCACTTCGCTAGCACTCCCGGTCCCTGAATGCGAACCGCGCTGCCCGGACCTGAAACGTTCGCACCTCCGCTAACGAAGACGGACGCGGCATTGACCGGAGTGAAACGGAAGAGGTCACTCTTAATCGCGATTGCGTCGACTCAAGGAGCGTGATGGCCAGCTAGGAGTCCGAGCAATACGGCGAAGTACAAGCCGTATTTCTCGTAAATCTGCACCTAAGCCATTTTAAGCGGCCCGCTTGGTCGTCAACCGGCTGTCGCAGCCCGTCTTTGGGGATCGGAGCCATTGCCGACCCGACTGGATTTGCCGACCCACTTCCGAGAAGGCGTCTCATCTGGTCGATGACCACGCTATGCACGGCATCGCCCATCGCGGCGGAGCCACCGAGGCCCTGTGTCCGTAGTCGTTTGCCGAGTCGTCGAAGGCGAAGAAGTCGGAGGTGACCAAGTAGGGAATTCCGGCATGACCGATTGCCGACTTCGTGGCGATCTGAGGCACACGGTTCGATGCGGGCACATGCGCGGTGTTGACGAGAGAACGAGTTTCGATGCGGCCGATCCGCGGTCGACTTGTTCTTGTGCGATCTCGAGCATGTGATCTATAAATTTGGCGATTGTGGAAGGGCTGCGATTTGAAGCTCTTGAGGCAGTCGAAGCGGACCGATTTCGCGCTCAGTACGTCGCCGAGCACGACTTTCGCGCCGATTCCGCCCGCGGTGCCGGTGGTGATAATCAGCTTCGGCTGGGCCTCGGCGATGATCTGCGCCCATAGCTTCGCGATTGGCATCTTGGGGCCGTCCTGGCTGAGATGCAGCTCCGATTTCATGCACAGCACGCGCTTCCCCGGCGATGGTCGTGAGGAAGTAGCTTGCCAGGCGTTTGCTCTCGAGCGACGGGGCACCCTTGCGGATGATCGGCACGAACTCCATAGTGAAGTTGTGCGCGTAGTAATACCAGCGCGGTCTTGCTGGGATAGCCCGGAGTTAGCGTACGGCGAGAGCCTTGGCTTATTCGGGCAGTCCACGTGACGACGACATAATCGGCTTGCGGCAAGGGATCGGACGGCGATGGCTTGTGGCCAGCGGTGCGGGTATGGGCACCTCGGCGGATGGCCAGGGAATGGCCGAACGAGCCGGGCCAGCATGATGGCCGACGGCGGAAGCGAGTGCGGTGAGTATGTCGAGGAGTCGACTCGGAGTCACAGGTCGATGATGTGCAGCACACAGATCGGGAACGGACGGCAAGGGCTCTGAATGTTTTGGCGGATGGTCTTTCCGGAGATCCGAGGCTGCTTCTTCATCGCTGACTTCTCCTCGCCGCTCGGCGATTGGTCTGCGGATCCGGCTAGGAACGTCCGATGTAGGATGGTGCGCCGCGTGGAAGCTTCGTTACAGATCCTTTCTACGGAGTTCAGCGCGCTCGCTCGTAGCAGCGAGGCATAGCGTGCCGAGCCAGGATTGCGAGCAAAGGAAAAGGCAGCCTTGATTGGCTGCCTTTTCTTGTGAGGTTGACTAACCAGCTTAATGAGCGCCGACAGTCTCTTTGCTTGCGCCCAGTTCGGCGAGACGCGCAGCCAGCAGCTTCTCCAGGTTGACGAGCGCCGCCGTGAAGCCTTCGATGCCTTCCTTCAGTTTGTCGTGCGCCATGCGATCGGCAGCGTGCATCTTGTCGAAGGTCGCCTTGTCGATGGTGAGCTTTTCGACGTCCTCGGTCTTGGCCTTGGCCGGATCCAGCTTACGGGGCAAGTCGCCGGTCTTGGCTTCGAGCTCGTGAAGAAGATTCGGAGAGATGGTGAGCAGATCGCACCCGGCAAGCTCTTCAATCTCGCCGATATTGCGGAAGCTTGCGCCCATGACCACGGTCTTGTAGTCGAACTTCTTGAAATAGGTGTAGATCTTCGTCACCGACTGCACACCGGGATCGTCCGCGCCGACGTAGTCCTTGCCAGTGTCTTTCTTGTACCAGTCGAGGATGCGGCCGACGAAGGGAGAGATCAGCGTAACTTTCGCCTCAGCGCAAGCGATCGCCTGGTGGAGGCCAAAGAGCAGCGTCAGGTTGCAATGAATGCCTTCGGTCTCAAGGATCTCAGCAGCCTTAATGCCTTCCCATGTCGATGCAATTTTGACCAGGATGCGTTCTTTGGAGATGCCTTCATCCTTGTATTGGCCAATGATCTGCGCGGGCCATCTTCAATGTGCCTTCGGTGTCATAGGAGAGGCGAGCATCCACCTCAGTCGAGACGCGTCCGGGGACGATCTCCAGAATGCGCTTGCCGAAGGCGACGGCCAGGCCCTTGAAGGCCAAGTTGGCTACTTCATGATCGTCCGCGTGTTCGCCGAGCTTCTTCTTCGCGGCAAGCAGAACCTCGTCGACGATCGGCTGATACTGCGGTAGCTGGGCGGCGGCGGTAATGAGGGACGGATTGGTGGTCGCATCCTGCGGCTTCACCTGGTGGATGGCTTCAATGTCGCCGGTGTCGGCGACGACGGTGGTCATTGTGCGGAGCTGTTCGAGTAAGGTCTTGGACATAGAATTCCTCCAACCGATTCACCTTGCACTTTAGCAGGAATTAGGGTCCGTAGCCAAAGAGTTACTTGTGAACCTGGCCGTAATTATGTTTGCTAAGGATTAGATGCGGAAACGGAATTAGAGAGTCTTCCGATCCCCTGCACGGCAACTTCTACTACATCCCCCGGCTGCATCGCCGCCACTCCCGCCGGAGTTCCGGTGGGGATCAAGTCTCCTGGCATCAGCGTGATGGCCGCGGTGATGTAGCGCAAGAGGTGGGCAATCGGAAAGATCAGGTCGAGAGTGTCGCCCTGTTGCCGCACAATTCCGTTCAGCCGGGTCTCGACGGTTAGACCAGCGTCGGGGTCGATCTCGTCAGTAACAATAGGGCCGACCGGGCAGAAGGTGTCGAAACCCTTGGCGCGCGACCATTGCCCGTCGGACTTCTGCAGATCGCGGGCGGTGACGTCGTTCACGATGGTGTAACCGCGAATGTACGGTTTCACGTCTTCGTCGGCGCCGATCCGGCTGGCGCGCTTGCCGATCACGATGGCCAGTTCGCCCTCGAAATCAACTCGCTGAGATTGCGGCGGGATCTGGATCACGCCGCCGGGCGGGAGGATGGAAGACGGAGCTTTCAGAAAGAGCAGCGGCTCTTTGGGGACCTCATTGCCGAGCTCGGCGGCGTGGTCGCGATAATTGCGGCCGATGCAGACGATCTTCGATGGCCTGACGGGAGCGAGCAAGGCGGCGCTGCCGAAGGGAATCGGTTCAAAGCTGGCTGCTTCCTCGGCTCCGGGCGCGGCCGTCCAGGCATCTTCTTCGGGTAGGGGTAACAAGCGCTCGATCCAATCGTGGCCGGCCCGCTCACAGACCTCGCCGTATCTCGGGCCTAATTCGGTTTCAAAACGGCAATAGCGCATCGGACGAAACTCCTTAAAAGGGTGAAAAGGGTTAAGGCGAAAAGGGTCAGGATTTTGGCGGCAGCGTTTCTTTGACTCCGGTCGAACGCGTGCTTTCGTTCCCATCACGGTCGATGGCGGTCACCATATAGGTATAAGCAAGTCCCGGTCGCGCGGTTGCGTCGCGAAACGCGGGCGAATCGACTGGCTTATCAGCGGGCGAGATTCTGACCGGCTCGCCACCGGGTTCGCTCCTGTAGACGGCATAGCCGGCGAGGTCCGTCTCGGTATTCGGCGACCACGAGAGGTCGATCGCGCCTTCGTCCGGCGCCGCAACGGCGGCCAGGCCGGTCGGCGCCGCGGGTGGGAAGGTGTCCTTGGTGTCGACAAGAATTTCGGCGCTCGACGGCCCGGCGATGTCTATCGATTTTCCGCCAACATTGACCGTTGTGACCCGGGAAATACGGTAACTGTAACGCTGGTCAAAGGCGGCGTCCGGATCGAGCGCCTTGCCCGGATCCGGGCCCGGCGGCAGGCGAACGACCAACGTCTGTTGCTTCGCTTGAGAGTCATGCGGGGTGCCGAACGCAGATCGCAGTGCGGGCGGTCCATCGGACTTTGCCGGAGGCGGGATCGACAGCAGCGTCCGCTCGATGTCGACCTTGTGCTCGCTCCCAGTCAGCGAGGCTTGATGCCACTGCAGCACAACGCCGCTCGCGGTGATGTGCCCGCTCGCATGAATAAAAGCGGGCGGCGCCGATCCGGCTGATGTGTAAGCGATATTTGAGGCTCCAGCCGAGCGGCCGTGCAGGCTGAGAACGTCGACGGAGTAGGCCAACAACTGCGGACTTCCGCCGGTCAGGTCGGCTGGAAGCATATCGTCGTACGAGGCGGGCTTTCCCATCTCGTAACTGGCCGTTCCGACAGTGAGACAGGCCCCCTCGTTTGTCCTGCGACAGATTTGGACGGGTTGCGGACCCTTAAGCGGCAATTTGTCTGTCGTTCGCCGCGGCATCGTCCAGGTAAGGGTGACTCGGTCACCCACGCGGCTGGCGGTGAGATCGCTGACCGGTGTAGGCAGCCTCAGGCTGGGTGCCTGGGGGGTTCCCGTCTGACCGCATCCAGCGAGCATCAGCGCTATGGCGCCCGATGTTAAAACCTGGGCCGGTGCAGCGAGATGGGAGCGAAGATTCCGTGAGCGGATGAGGCGGCAGGTGTTCACAATCGGCGAGCTGTGCGACGGCATCGTCTCAAGACTAGCAGAGGGCCCATCCTTGCCTCTGGGCTAAGCGTCTTCGATCAGTTTGCTAAGGGCGGGAGTGATCTCCGGGTCGGTGAACCGGTAGCCGGCCTCGATCAACTTCGCCGGGACCACGCGGGTGCTGGCCAGCAACGCCTCATCGGCCATTTCGCCGACGGCCAGTCGCAGCGCAAAGGCCGGCGCCGGCAGGATGGCCGGACGATGCACCGCTGCGCCTAGAGCCCGCGTGAATTCGGCGTTCGTCACGGAAGTGGGAGCCACGACGTTGACCGCACCCCGGAGGTCTTCGTTCTCGATACAGAACCTCAAGATGCCCACGGCGTCGCGCAGGCTTACCCATGGCATCCAGGCGCGTCCGTCCCCCAGTTTTCCCCCTAATCCGAGGCGAAATATAGGCAGCAGCTTCCCCAGCGCGCCACCCTGCGGCGACAGCACTACCCCAAATCTTGCGTGGACGACGCGGATACCGGCATCTTCGGCGGCCCGCGTCGCCGCTTCCCACGCCAGGCACGTTTCCGCTAAAAATCCAGTTCCGGGTTGGGACTTCTCGGTCAGGACCTCATCGCCTCGATCTCCATAAATGCCAGTGGCCGAGGCGCAGACCAGGACGCGCGGGAGTGGGTCCAGCCGGCTAAGGGCTTCGGCCAGGGCACTGGTGCTTCGTACCCGGCTGGATACAATTTCGCGCTTGTATCTATTCGTCCAACGGTGGCCAGCCACGTTGGCGCCGGAGAGATGGACGGCCGCTCCCACGCCTGCCAGCTTCCTCACATCGGAAAATGGCTGATTTGCCGCCGGGTCCCAAACGATAGTTTTCCTCCGGCCCTCCGCGGAGGGCTGGCCGGACTGGTCGCGTACCAGGCGAATGAAGGCAATCTGATCCGAGGACCAGCTGTGGAGCAATGCATTCCCGATCATGCCGGAGGCACCGCTAACCAGAACCCGCGGTAGATCTGCCAACCCTTCGGTCTGTAGCGCTTCTGCCATTTAAGTCCTTCACTCGAGAGAAGTAGGCAGGAGCTCGGAAGCTCCCGGAAATCGTGACCAAGAATAGACAAACCGATGACAACTTGCGAGGTTCGACCTGCCTAGGATTGATGCAGATGGGACTACAAGACGATGGAATTGTGCACAGGAAAAAAGGATGAATCGGATTGAGTCTCTGACTCCGTACTAGAGCTGTCACGACCATCTCACCAACGGTGGAGCGTCGAGTTGGAGCAAAAGAGGTTGGGGTGGTTATGGATTGCTCGAAGGTTCCCTTGTAAAAGCTAATAAGAGAATCAAATGGATTTTGATGATAGAGAAATGTATTTCATTCAGACAACAATTGGAGTAATTAAAGCGTCCAATTGGCAGTCGAAGGACTGGGGGCACTGATGGAACCTATCGAGGCACGGGTCGAAGAGACGGCAGTTGAAGGGGTCGTGGCCAGGGTTAAGGACGCCGGCCGCAAGATCGAGGTTGATCCGGAGAGTGCCGAGGCATTCATCGCCGAGAAGCATATCGGCGAGCGAATCAAGCGGTTGCGCCTGAAGAAGTCGATGGGGCTGGTTGAGCTGGGCCGGCACACCGGACTTTCTGCGAGTTTCCTCTCGCAGCTGGAAACAGGGCGGGTGGTCCCAACGTTGAGAAACCTGGCGCGGATCGCAATGGTCTTCAGCAAAGACCTGTCCTATTTCTTCGAAAGCGAACCGAGCACGCTGTTTCGACTGCACCGCAAGAAGGACCGAGTGCGCCTGCCGCAGAGCGGGGTCGACGACCCGACGTATTACTTCGAGAGCTTAGGCTATATGGTTCCCGACCGTCAGCTCGATCCATACTATGCCGAGTTCATCCCGCTCAAGAAGACGATCGATGTGCGCCCTCATGTGCATCCCGGTTACGAGTTCCTTTACCTGCTGGAAGGCGAGATGGAGATTCGCCACGCAGACAAAACCTACGCAATCGTGGCAGGAGACGGAGTCTACTTCGACGCGAGCACGCCACATTCTTACCGCTGCCTGAGCAAGGTCCCCGCCGTTGCCATTATTGTGACCATGCACCAGCAAGCCGGCAGCCAGCCGACAATGAATTTGAGGCCGATGGGCGCGGTGGTGGGAAGCCGTTCGCAACAATCGTCCAGTTCATCGCCCCGCCCATCGATAGGCCCTCAGAAGGCGAGCAGCCAGCCTGCAGCCGCTCCTCAGACTTTCGTGTAGACAGTGAGGCAGTGAACTCCATATCGCTGTTTGTCGGCGAATGCACGCCCTGCGCGACAAGTAGATTCTTCTAGGGAAGTTATTCGTGAGCTACCGCGTTGATTTCCTGGGCGGAATCCGGCGGATTTCCGGCCTTCGGAGCCCGTCTCTTTTTCACCGGTGGAGGGGGAGGCGGTGGCGGTTCCAATGACGGGTCAAAATACAACAGCCTTGCGCAGCTTTCGCAAGTGAGCAGTTGTCCGCTGCGCACCTGGTTCCATATCTGGGGACGGAGATACATTTGACACGCCAGACAACGCTGGCCTTGCACTCTTGCCAGACCGGTTTTCCTCGACGAAGCTGAGATTCGGTCGTAAGTGGAGAGAATTGCCGCGTCTATCTCTTTGCGGTGCTCTTCGCGCTCCGATTTCAATGCAGCCAGTTTTGCCTGTTGCTCTGCGGACGCGGCCTGGGCTGAGGTCTTTTCCTGCTCCACCAAAGCCTGTTGCTCTGCCATTGCGGAAACGGCGGCTGCGCGCGAAGCCTGAAGCGACTCGATCTTCTCCATGATCTGCAGTTGCTGGTCGTCGATTTTTCGGACCTCTGCTTCGGCAAAATCGATCTCGTGCTGCAGCGCGCGAAATTCGTCGTTGGTTTTGACGCTGCTGCTCTGTCCGCGATATTTCAGGACCTTCTGCTGGATGTCCGCAAGGTCACTGTCGAGGCGGCGGCGGCGCGTTTCTTCCGCCACAATGGCCTTGTCGGCGTCCTCGAGCGAGACTCGATGACCACGCAGCTTCTCTTCAAGAGAGGCAAGTTGTTTGGGTAGTTCCGCGATCGAATGCAGCAGATGGGCGATCTGCTCATCTACTTTCTGCAGTCGGATTAAGTGTTCGAGTCCAGCATCCATGCGGTAAGTTGAGTTTAACATGGGCACTTTCCGGGGCATAAGCGGCCGGCAATACTCGATCTGGCTGCGGCCCAGGAGCCGCTCGAAAATGGCAATGATTCTGCATCGTGCTCGCTGAGCGAATCCTCTAAAGGTTGAGAAAATGAGCACAACGACCGAGGCAATGCCAGACCAGGCGGCACTCCGGGCCGCCGACGCAGCCTGGAAACCCAGGAACAATCCCTGGGCGATCGCGATCACCGTCACCCTGGCGACATTTATGGAGGTGCTGGACACCTCGATCGCCAACGTGGCGCTGCCGCATATCGCCGGCGGGCTGGGGGCTTCGCAGGACGAAGCCACCTGGGTGCTTACCTCCTACCTTGTTTCGAATGCCATCATTCTGCCTGCCAGCGCCTATCTAACGTCGTTTGTTGGGCGGAAGCGTTTCTACATGTGGTGCGTGGTGCTCTTCGGCGTCAGCTCCGCTTTGTGCGGCCTGGCGCCTTCCCTGCCTTTACTCATCTTTTTCCGCGTCCTGCAGGGGATGGGCGGGGGTGGGCTTGCTCCGAGCGAGCAGGCGATTCTCGCCGATACCTTCCCGCCGCAAAAGCGAGGGCAAGCTTTTGCCCTTTATGGGCTTGCGGTGGTCTTCGCGCCGGCCATCGGGCCGACGCTCGGTGGCTGGATCACCGACAATTACGACTGGCGCTGGATATTCTTCATCAACGTCCCAGTCGCCATCGTTTCCCTGTTTCTCACCCACCGCATGGTCGAGGACCCGCCGCATATCCAGCGCGAGGTCGTGGCGATGCGCAAGCGCGGCCTCAACCTGGATTACATCGGCTTCGGGCTTCTGGCGCTGGGGTTCGGATCGCTCCAGTTCGTGCTCGATAAAGGCCAGGAAGACGATTGGTTTGGGTCGCGCATCATCAGCGTGTTTGCCACACTTTGCGCGATTTCCCTGGTTGCGCTGATCTTTTGGGAGATTCGGGAGATCCGGAAGAAGCACCGTCCGATCCTCGATCTCACGCTGTTCCGCAATCGGACCTTCGGCATCTCGTTTATTTTGATGTTCGTTCTCGGGTTTGCTTTATATGGGACAACGGTACTGATTCCGCAGTTTACCCAGACGCTGCTCGGCTACACTGCCGAACGCGCCGGACTAGCCATCTCCCCGGGCGGCGTTATGGTCATGTTCATGATGCCGCTGGTCGGCTTTCTGGTAGGCCGCGTGGACCCGCGCTACCTGATCGCTTATGGATTTGCCAGCACGGCAGCCGCACTCGCCTTCATGCACACGCTGAACCTGGGAGTGAGCTACGAATACATCGCATTCCTGAGGGTCGTGCAGGCCTCGGGCCTGGCCTTCCTCTTCGTGCCGATCAACACGATTTCCTACACCGACATTCCGCGGGAGAAGAACAACGACGTCTCAGGACTGACGAACCTGGCCCGCAACATCGGCGGCAGCGTGGGAACGTCGTTTCTTGTCACGTGGCTGGCGCGGCGCGGCCAGTTCCACCAGGACCGGCTTGCTTCCCACCTCGACCCCAATTCTCCCGGCATGCGGCAGAACATCGAGAGGATGGCGAATTATTTTATGCATGCTCCACGAGGGCCGAATTCCATGGCGACAGCGCGTTCCATGGCCCAGGGAAATATTTATTCGGAGCTGATCCGGCAAAGTACGATGCTCTCGTATCTGGACGTGATCACCGTTCTTGCGATCGGAGCGGGATGCATGGTTCCTCTGGTTTTCCTGATGAAGAAACGGGCTGCTGCGAAGGGCGAGGTGGCGATGCACTGATGCTTCGTTAGCTGCTCCGTGAATTTCCGGCGGCGCTTGCGCGAAGACGCGCGAATCCTGCTAGCCTTCAAAAGAATGCCCCAAAACAGGAGATGAGCATGAGCAATGAATCGGAAGAGGAATTCGACGACGAAGAGATGGAGGACAATGAACTTTCCGATGAGGAAGCAGAAGAGCGGTATCTGGTAATCCTGCAGGCGGCTACGGACATTACCTCCGCCGCGGTATCGAATGCAGGCTCGCAGGCGCTCGAGAATCCCGATCAGGTGGTGGCGCTCTTCACGAAGGTGTTCGATGCGATAGTGAATTTGTAATTTCAGATCCGCACTCTTACGAGTTCGCTCACTAGCCCCAGCCGGATGGTTGGGGCTAGTGTTCTATTAAGCGTCTTCTGCGGTGTCCGCCTTTACTTCGGCCGCGACCTTTTCTTTCGCCTTTGCCAGCAGGCGCAGATAGCGATCAGAAGCGGGACTTCGCTGCGAATCCTCAAGCGCTTTGCGATAGCCGCCGGAGTAGATCGCGTACAGGACGACCAGCGAGCAGCCCACACCCAGGGCAAAGCCGAAGAAGAATCCATAGAAGGTGCTGGCAAAGAATTCCAATTTTCGACCTCACTGGATTTGCTCTACGATTGTTACGGATATCGCGATTTCATCTTAGATGAGGGCGACAAAGCCTCGGCCATCGGCCCCTACCTCCGAACGGGGACGATGGAACCCAAAGCTGCCCTTCGGCGTATCTTTTGACTTGAATGAAGGCGATCGCCGCCCGACAGGAGATTCACATGACGCCACCGAATGCATTCCCGGCATGGAGCGACCAGCAGCGCGCCACCTTCTACTATCAGATGGCTGCGGTCCAGAAAGATGAAGTGCTTGGCGTTCTGCTGGCGCTCTTCCTGGGCAGCTTCGGCCTTCACCACTTTTATCTCAAGCAGAACGGCCTGGGCATCCTCTACCTGCTGCTGTTCTGGACGGGGATTCCGGGATTTCTGGGGTTCATCGAGGCGTTCTTTATGCCCGGGCGGGTGCGCGCTTACAACGCGGCGCAGGCGGCGTATATCGCCGCTACGCTTGGGCCGGCGCAGGGAGGCGCGCACCCGGGGTCTTCGATTGCGGTCACCTGTCCAGCATGCGGCGGAGTCATCGCTCCCGGCGCAAAATTCTGCGCTCATTGCGGAGCTGCAACCGCGACCTAGCTGCTATCGTTCAGACTCGTCACAGCCGCGGTTACATATTCGTGTGGCCGTGACGCATCTCCTCATTGAATGTGGGCTTTGTGGCCTGGAGCGCGTCCTCTAACCTGGCCTGGAAGTCCTCGGCGTGGTCGAGCAGTCGCGGCGTCGGTGAAGCATACCCGGCGGTGGAATGAATGTAGCCTTCGCGTTCGAGCGTGGCGGCTATGCTTTGCAGCACTTCCGGCGTGGTGTTCAGGTATTGCGCGTCCCTGGGGTCGGCGATCCAGACGGGTTCTTTGCCGCCGAGCACGCCAGAGAGCCAGTAGATCTTCGATTTGAGAAAGTCGGTGCGCGTGGCGTCGTCGGTGTCGGTGAAGAAAAATTTCTTCTGCCACCGGCTGTAGTAACGCGTCGTCACCGGAACGGGCTGGCGGTTGCCGCTCTTGACCAACTCGAGCTGTCCGTAGTCGAGGGTTTTGCGAATGGCGTTGTAGATGAACGTCTCCGCATAGGGCTGCTCGGGCGCGGCGACGATCTCGGCGAAGGTGACCGTCATACTCGCGGAGATTTTGGCAAAGAGCGTCGGCGGATGGCCGTCTTCGAGGCGGACCAGCCCGTGGACGATGTAGGTATCGGCGCCGGAGGTCGAGCGATGAAACGGCCACGCGAACTCGCCCATGCTGATCGGGAGGCCGGCGACGGTGACATAGGCATCGGGGCGCGGATTCCTGAGCCGGCTGGCGGCCTCGCGCAGGTGCAGCGTCATGGCGGGCAGCAGTTCGTCGCCATTCGACGCCTTCTGGTGGAAGTCGAAGGCCTCGCTTAGTTCGAGGAGCAGGGAGCGATCGGGAGAGGCGCCGGCGGTCAGCCCGAGTTGGAAGCGGGAGGTGGGCTTCTGGTGGAAATCGGTGCCGGCTTCGACGGAGAGAATCTGTAGTCCAGCTTCGCGGGCGGCGGTGCCCAGCGTTTCGGTGAGGGATGTTTCTAAGTTGGCGGTCATATTCTGTTGAGGTCCTTGATGTGCCTTCTTATTCTAATTGACCGGGCTCGCGCATCCGGAGTTGTTCGGAACCGGACGAATGTTTTTGAAAACGGCCAGCCGCGATGGAGAGGGAGTTTCTTAGTAGGTATATTCGTCAGTTACTTAGGGGAAATCCAGCGTGGTCTCGGAAGTGCCGCTACTATCCTTTGGAAGTTCGTTCGTAGAGCGGTTGCGGATCTGGTCTGGAGGAAGAATATGAACGTCTGGCGGGAGTTCGCTTATATAAGTCGCCGAATTCGGAGATCGCCGGGCCTGGCATTGGCCATCGTCGTCTCGATCGGCCTTGGCATCGCTGCGAACGCGACCATTTTCTCCATGGTCAGCAAATTTGTACTCAGCCCGCCTCCCGTCGGAGAACCATCGACGCTCATGGGCCTGTACACGCAACAGGACGGCGACCGGTGCTGCAATCACTTTCCGTGGCCTCTTTATCGGGACGTTCGCGACCAGGTCAAATCGTTCTCGGGCGTAGCGGGGTACTTCGAACTGCTACCTGCTTCTATCGGCGGAGCTGGCGAGCCGGAGCGGGTCTGGGGCCAGGCTGCGACCGCCAATTTCTTCGATGTGGCGCAGCTTTCCATGGTGTATGGCCGCGGGTTTCTTCCCGCTGAGGAAGACCGTCAGGTCATCGTGCTTGGCCACAATCTCTGGCAGCGCCGTTTTGCCTCGGATCCGGCGATTTTGGGCAAGACGGTCAGCCTTTCCGGCCGGCTCTACACGGTTGTAGGGGTGACGCCAGTCGGATTTCATGGGCTTGATTCGATCCTCAATCCTGAGTTCTGGGTGCCTCTCGGCAATGCCGAATCGCTGGTTCCAAATCTTCCGAAACGGGAGGCGCGTGAGTATCACTGGATCTCCGCGATCGGTCGCCTAAAGCCGGGAGTGACCCGGACCCAGGCTGGCGCGGAACTCGACGCGTTGGCCAAGCGGTTGGCGGTCACTTACCCGGCGAGTGACAAGGGGAACCATTTTGTTATGGATTCGGCCGGGGCGCTTCCGCCGAATGACCAGCCGATCGTTAAGCTTTTTCTGGGCTCGCTTTCGGTGGTTGCGCTGCTCGTGCTTTGCATCGCCTGCGCGAATGTCGCCAATCTGCTGCTTGCTCAGGCATCAAGCCGGCAAAAGGAAATGGCGGTGCGGCTAGCCCTTGGAGCGAGCCGCGGCCAGCTGGTGCGCCAGATGCTTGCCGAAAGCACTTTGCTGGCGTTGGCCGGAGGGACGCTCGGCTTTGCGCTCTCCGTCTGGGCAACGTCTGCGTTATCCAGCTTCCGCCTTCCCGCCCCGGTGCCGCTTGACGTCACCCTCACTCAGGACTGGCGGGTATCGCTGTACACGTTCATGCTGAGTCTTGGCGCGGGATTGTTGTTCGGAGTAGCGCCGGCGTGGATGGTGTCTCGCCCACTGCTTACCAGCGCGCTGAAAGGAGAAGACGCCTTGGCCCGACCGGGGCGGCGTTTCACTCTGCGAAGCCTGCTGGTGGTCGTGCAGGTCGCGATGTCTCTCGTACTTCTCTGCGCGACGGGGCTCTTCCTGCGCAGTCTGCAGCGCGCGGCTAACATTGATATCGGCTTCCGTTCCGGTGGTATGTTGACGATGTCGGTTGATCCGGCGGTACACGGCTATAGCGCGGAGCGGACGGTGCGGTTCCTGACGCAACTGCGGGAGCGGGCGGCTGCTCTGCCGGGCGTGACCTCGGCCGTGATGACCGATGTCGTACCACTCTCGGGTGGAAACCGCAGTGACGCCTTCAGTGTTGTAGGCGGACCTAAGTCCGCGCCCTATACGCTTGCGGAGCTGTATATGGCCTCGCCAGGATATTTCGAAGCGATGGGTATTCCACGGCTGGCGGGACGAGATTTTGCCAATGAATCGGCAACGGGGACCAAGGTTGCAATCGTCAACCGCGCCTTTGCCGAACGGGCCTTCGGCACGCAGAATCCGATCGGACAACTCATCACCGGTGGAGGTGTCACCTACCAGGTTATCGGCGTGGCAGGGAACATCAAGTCACGCACAATTGGAGAAGACACGAGGGCGATGCTCTTCCGCCCGATTGACCAAAGCGTCGCCGGTGATCCATCTGTCATGGGTTATTCATTGATCGTGAGCACTCGGGGCGATCCCGCAGCGCTGACTCCGTCTGTCCGCGAAGCTGTCCGTGAGCTCGATCCGACGATGGCGGTCTTCAACGTCGCAACGATGCAGGAACATATCAAGGACGCACTGTTTCTGCCGCGCCTGGCGGGGATTCTGTTTGGAGTCTTTGGCGCGATTGGGCTGACGCTTGCCACCGTTGGACTTTATGGCGTCGTCAACTATTCGGTGAGCCGGCGTACCCGTGAGATCGGGATTCGCATGGCCCTGGGCGCTCAGGTGGGCGCGGTGCAGCGATTGGTGGTTGGACAAGGTTTGCTGCTTACGCTGATCGCTCTGGCTATAGGTTTGCCCGGGGCGTGGATGGCGTCCAGGCTAGCCAGTAGCTTTCTCTACGGAGTGAGTCCGCACGACGTCGCGACTTTTGTTGCGGTGCCGGTCATTCTTGTCGCGGTCGCGCTGCTCGCCTGCTGGATTCCGGCGCGGCGCGCGGCACGGGTCGATCCCCAGACCGTACTTCGCTATGAATAAATAAATGCACGGCGAGGCATTGCGGGATCTCCGCAATGCCTCTCGATCGCTACCAGGGCAGCTCCTGGCCCATGTGGATGAAGCGGCCATTGGGGCCGTCGGGGCCGATCAGGGCGAGCTCGACGCTGGTTTTGGCGCCATCGGGGATCTCCATTGGCGCGGCGTCGGTGCCCATCTCGGTCTTCACCCATCCCGGGTGGGCAGAGTTCACCTTGATCGGCGTGTCCTTCAGTTCCCAGGCGAGGTGGGTGGTGAAGGCGTTGAGCGCCGATTTCGACGCGTCGTAGGCGAAGCTCTTAAAGCCGTAGATCGGGCTATTCGGATCGGCGTGCAGGGCATTCGACCCGAGAATGCTGGAAAGGTTGACGATGCGGCCGGCGGGGCTCTTCTTGAGCAGCGGCAGAAGTTCGCGGGTGACGGCGACCACCGAGAAGACGTTGGTCCCGAAGATCTTCTGCAACTCCTCTTCGCTGGTCTCGATGACGACCGGGGTGAATCCGTAGGACGAGGCGACGCCGGCGTTGTTGATCAGGATGTCGAGCTTGCCGAAATCCTTCTCGATTTTCTTGGCGGCGGCGGTACGGTCTTCTGCGCTGGTGACGTCGAGCTTGATAGGGTGGGCGTCGATGCCGGAGGCTTTCAGCCTGGCCGCGGCCTGCTCGGCGTCGCTTAGCTTGCGCGCGGCGAGGACGACGGTGACTCCCTTTCTCCCAACTGCTTGGCGGTCTCAAAGCCGATTCCACGATTGGCTCCGGTAATGAGTGCAACTTTCTTTTCTGACGGCATGGGTGGGTCTCCTGTATCGATAAGATGTCGCTGGAGCCAAATCGGAGCAGCGGTTGCTGCGATCAGGTAGAGAAATATTACGCGATTCCGGAAAGAGTTGCCTCGATGGGAGCGTCGCGCCGTGCTTGCGGCTTAGATGCAGAATATTTAGATAAGCCGCGCAACCCTCAACTGGCCTTACAATTAGAGTGAATCAGAAAGAAAAGTCCTTATTTCATGTCATCTAATGGTTATTCGCGATCTTCGCGGCGCGGTGTGCGCTCGCTCTTCAGTCTTTTTTCCAGTGATCTGGCCATCGACTTAGGCACGGCGAACACGCTCGTCTACGCGGCAGGCAAGGGCATCGTCGTCAACGAGCCCTCGATCGTAGCCATCAACAAGAACACCGGCGAGGTCGAGGCGGTCGGCAAGGAAGCCAAGGAGATGCTCGGGCGCACTCCCGGCAACATCGTGGCCATCAAGCCGATGAAGGACGGCGTCATTGCCGACTTCAAGATCACCGAGAAGATGTTGAACTACTTCATCCAGAAGGCGCACAACCGCAAGATGCTGGTGCATCCGCGCATCGTGATCGGTGTGCCGTCGGAGATTACCCAGGTAGAGAAGCGCGCAGTCGAGGACTCCGCCTATCGCGCCAAGGCGAGCGAGGTTTTTCTCGTCGAGCAGGCGATGGTGGCCGCGATCGGCGCCGGTTTGCCGATTACCGAGCCGAGCGGCAACATGGTGGTCGATATCGGCGGCGGGACGACAGATATTGCTGTGATTTCCCTTTCCGGAATTGTCTATTCCAGATCGGTACGCATGGCGGGGAATCAGATGGACGAGTCCATCATGAATTACCTCAAGCGTAAGTACAATCTGCTGATCGGCGAGCGCACCGCCGAACAGATCAAGATCGAGATTGGTTCCGCGTATCCGCTGGATAAGCCGCTGACCATGGAGATCAAGGGCCGCAACCTGATCGAAGGCGTGCCCAAGACAATCACCATCGACGACAGCGAGATCCGCGAATCGCTCACCGAGTGCATCTCCACGATCCTGAATGCAATTCGCGTCGCGCTCGAGCGGACCCCTCCGGAGTTGAGCGCCGACATCAGCGACCGCGGAATCGTCCTGACCGGCGGCGGCGCGCTGATCAAGAACCTCGACAAGCGGATTCGCGAAGAGACGGGGCTGCCAGTCTCGATCGCCGATGACCCACTGGCCAGCGTAGTCTTGGGCACGGGGAAGATGTTGAGCGACTTCGGGCTGCTGCGGAAAATTAAGATTGATTAAGAGCAGGGACTAGCGACGTAGGGACATAGGGACTAGGAGAAGCAGGGACTGGGAGTTGCGGAGGGCGACGATTGAGTGGCTCTTTTCGGGATTTGCATGTTTGGCGGCGGGCAATCGAAAACTCGGTCGCAGTCTACAAGTTGACTTCGAATTTCCCGAGTCATGAGATTTACGGCTTAACCAGTCAGCTTAGAAGAGCATCAGTGTCGGTCGCCAGCAACATTGCGGAGGGCTATGGACGAGGCTCTTCCGGAGAGTACAAGCATTTCCTTGGAATGGCACGTGGGTCGAATTCAGAAGTCGAGACGCAGTTGTGTATCGCGAAGGAATTGGGCTTTGGAGATGGGAACGATATCGACCATGCAGCGGGGCAGACGGGGGAAGTCGGCAAAATGTTGAACGCCCTGATGAAAAGCATCTAGCCCTGCTTTTCCTAGTCCCTACGTCCCTAGTCCCTAAGCTGAGCTATGGAATCCTTATTCGGACGCTACAAAAACGCCCTGGTGCTGATGCTGGTCTTGCTTGCCCAGGTGGTGTTGCTGGCGATGCAGGTCCGGCGGCCGGCGCCCGGAATGCCAGACGGTCACAACGTCCGCTTGTGGCGTTCCCTGGTTACGAGCGTGATCACTCCTCCAGAGAACCTGGCGCACAATATTGGCAAGAGCGTCCGTAATCTCTGGTCGAACTACATCTATCTTCACGACCTCCGGCAACAGAATTTGTCCCTCAAACAGGAGAATGATCGTCTCCGCCTGGAGCAGGCGAGTCTTGCCGAGGATGCCCAGGCGGGCCAGCGGCTTCGCGAGCTGCTTGACTTTCGCGGGCGGTATATCGACAAGACGGTGGCGGCGCAGGTAATTGGGACCTCCGGCACCGATCAGGCCCGGGACATCTTCATCGATAAAGGATTCAAGGATGGCTTGCAGGTCCAGATGCCGGTCATTACACCGTATGGAATCGTGGGCAAAATCAAGAATGTTTTTGCGCACTCCGCCCAGGTGCTGCTGATCTCCGATCAAACCAGCGGGACGGGTGTGCTGCTCGAAAACACCCGAGTGCGCGGCGTGATGAAGGGCGACCCATCAGGGCAGCCGCAGATGGTGAACATCTCTCCCGACGACCGGATCAAGCCGGGCGAGCCGGTGATGACCAGCGGCGGCGACGAGGTTTATCCGCCGGGCATGCCGGTGGGAGTGGTGGACCGCGTCGTCCCTGATCCCGACTCTTCCTATGTCAACGTGGTGATCAAGCCCAATTCCGATCTCTCGGCCCTGGAAGAGGTCCTCGTCGTCGTCCAGTTCTCCGACAAGATGCCCTTTGCCCAAGAGAAGGACATCAACCAGAGCGAGGCGGTTGCCTTGGCCGCGAAGCAGCGTGCCGCCGACATTCTGTCAGAGAAATTACCCAGCTTGCGCGATCCAAACGCGCCCGAGACGACCCCGGGGACGAATCCGGAGAGCACTGCAACGGCGGGCAGTGAAGGCGATCCGGCGCGGCCGATGCGGCCGCCGCAGCCGCTCCACACCGACCGCTACAGTCCTGGCGCGGCGCCTCCAGCGGAGGACCTAACCCCTGGCGCCGCTCCGCCCGTGAACCATCGAATGCCCTCGACCGAGGCGAGCGCCCCCAGCGCTACGCCTGGATCCAGGTCGAATCCGAGCGGCGCCACTCCGTCCTATACGGCAGGCGACTCAGCGCCGGTGAGCAGATTTCCAACCAGACCGGGCGCGGTGGCGCCGAAGCCGACGGTCTCTTCGACCGGCACGGGAACTCCCGCCACGAACTCTGTCATGACCACAACATCGGCGGGCGCCGGCTCTGGCCAGCCGCACCCAGCTATATCGCCGTCTCATCCCACCACACCTTCATCTGAGGACGGTTCTACAGCTTCAACCCCTCCGGTGCGCAGAACTCCGATTCCCCTGGACGGCGACTCAGGTAGCATTCTGACCCCGGCAGGGATGGGCAGCGTTGGGACGACAGCGCGCCCGAGGACAACGCCCCCGGCTGGATCGACGACCACAACCGGAGCGTCCGGATCGGCCACTTCGCCAACAGGCGCCTCGACCAATTCGCCAACGGCGAAGCCAACCGCGCCCAAAGCACAGACTCCTAAAACGCCTACTCAGAGTTCGCCGCAACCGGCAACCACGCCGCCGGGAGGGTTATAACCTTGCCCACGCTCATGGCGAGTTCCCGGCGCGAGATCGATCCGCGATCTTACCCTGTATCGCTCTACTTTGTGGTCCCGCTGCTGGCGATAGGCCTGCAATCGTTTGTGACTCTGCACTTCCAGCGGTTTGCCATCCTCGACCTTCCGCTGCTGGTGACGATCTACTTCGCGATCCTGAGCCGCAGCCCGATCGCCGCCACCTTTATGGGAGCTTTCGTTGGACTTGCGCAGGACGCGCTGACCCACCGGCCGGTCGGGGTCAACGGTATTGCCAACTCGATTATCGGTTACATCGCCGCCTCCCTGGGCGCTCGCATCGATATCGAGAACCACGTGGCGCGGTTGATACTCTGTTTCCTTTTTACCTTTGTGCACGGCACGATCTTCAACCTGATCACCCGCCAGGCGCTGGCTTTGGAGGTCGATTGGAGCTGGCTGCATGAACTGATTCGGGCCGTGGTCAATGCGCTGGCCGGCGTCGCTCTTTTCGCTCTTCTCGATCTCGCCAAACGGCGAGATTAAACACATTTTGGCGGTATCCTATGAGGGCTCGGTCACGAGCATTTGACGGCTTGGAAGCGACGAGAGGTTCCCGTGCAACGCCACATTGGCCGCCGGGATTGCAGGTATCATGCAGGACACGGGTAGTCGGAGCAAGGAAGAAAAACTCGCAGCCTTTAAGCTGAGCGTCGTGCAGTACGTGATTGTCGGCGTCATGGTTGTGCTGCTCTGCGGATTGTGGCGGCTGCAGATTCTGGGTGGTAAAGACTACCGTGCGCTGGCCGAACAGAACCGCATTCGCAAGGTGCCGATCCTTGCGCCGCGCGGCAAGCTCTTCGATCGCGAAGGGCGTCTGATCGTCGACAACTACCCGTCGGTCTCCTGCTTTCTCGTCCGCGAACAAGGCCACGACTATACCCAGGACCTGCCGCTGATCGCTCGCGGTTTGCACATGACCGTCGATCAGTTGAATGGGATACTGAAGCACTACCGCGCGGCCCCGAGCTTCGAGCCCATCCCGCTCAAGCAGGACATCACCCCCGACGAAGTCGAGTTTCTCGAGGCCCATAAAGACGAGTTTCCTGAGCTCGAGACGGTGGATGAAGAGCGCAGACTTTATCCGCGCGATGGATTCGCCGCTCATCTGATCGGCTACGTTGGAGAGGTCAGCGAAGAGATGCTGAACGATCCCAAGTATGCCTATTACGATCCAGGAGATGTGGTGGGCAGGTCAGGCATCGAACAGAGCTACGACCAGCTTCTGCGCGGCGTCGACGGCTCTCGCGACGTGATCGTCGACAGCCACGGTAGGGAAGTCGGCAAGCTGGGCACCGAGCCGGCTACGCCGGGAAAGAGCCTTCGGCTCACCATCGATCTCGATATCCAGAGAGCGGCGGAGATCGCTCTCGGCGACCGCAACGGTGCATTGATCGCAATGGATCCCCATACCGGGGAAGTTCTCGCACTCGTCAGCCGTCCGACTTTCGATCCTAATGAATTTTCTGTCCGGATTCATCGCGATGAGTGGAACAAACTGATCACCGATCCGAACCATCCGCTGCTCGACAAGGCGATTCAGGCGCAGCTCGCGCCGGGATCGACCTTCAAGATCATCATGGCGGCTGCTGGTCTGGAGGAGGGCGTCGCACAGGACATGAAGGTCCACTGCTCGGGTGGGGTCAGCTTCTACGGGCATTACCAGAAGTGCTGGGTGCCTCGCGGTCACGGCGAAGTGGACATCAGCAAGGCGATTTACCAATCTTGCGACGTGTTTTTTTACACCCTGGCTGTCAAGCTTGGCATCGAGAAGATCGCCAAATGGGCGCACGCCTTTGGCATCGGCGAAAAAACGGGCATCGACCTGCCGGGCGAGGTCGCGGGAACGATGCCTTCGGAAGAGTGGAAGATGAAGACCTTCCACGAAAAGTGGTATCCCGGCGAGGTGACTTCGGTGGGCATCGGCCAGGGCGCGGTCACCGCCACGCCGGTGCAGATGGCGCGCGCCCTGTCGGGGATCGCCTCAGGGGGAGTCTTCAAGCGCCCCCGCCTGGTCTTTCCCGAGGAACTGCCCCCCGATTACCGCCAGGCGATGCTGGAGTCCTATCCCGGAAGCGGCGACTCCGAGGTGAATCTGGATCCCGAGTCGTGGCAGACGATCACCGACGCGATGGCGAGGGTGTTGAATCCGGAAGGTACCGATCCGAGCGGACATCTGGAAGGCATCGACTTCGCCGGCAAAACGGGCAGCGCACAGACGATGAGTAACGCGCTGGCCGTGCGCCTGGGGCATGCCCATTCGATGATGGACAACGCGTGGTTTGTCGGCTTCTCGCCGCGTCGCAATCCCGATATTGTCGTTTGTATCCTTGTGGAGGGTGGCGAGCACGGAAAGTTTGCCGGAAGGCTGGCGGCGCAGGTGATCGAGGCCTACGTCAACAAACAAAGACGGTTGGACAACAATCTGCAGGTGACGAAGAAGACCGCTCCGGTCGAAGTCGGGGCGATCTGGTCGGTACCTAAGCCTGGCGCAGCCCCGGGTGCGATGCGGGCCAGCGAATTTCGTGGCGGGCGGTTCGTCCTCGATCCCGCAAAATCCGACTCGGTCGTGGCCCTCGCTGTAGCGGCCCCGAGCCAGACGGCGGGGGGCGGCAGGTAAGAATGCGCCGTTTTCTTTCCTTCAGCGACTTCGATTGGGTTTTGCTCGGGCTGGTGCTTGCGCTCTCCGTCATCAGCGTGCTCGAAATCTATAGCGCCACGCTGCACACCAAGTTTGTCGGCTTCGACCGCAATCAGGTGCTCTGGCTGTGCGGTGGACTGGTCGCGATGTTCGGCTTCTCGCTCATCAACTACCACCGTCTTCTGAATATCGCGGTCTGGGCCTACGGTATCGGGCTTGTCGCCCTGGTAGCGGTTCTCGTGGTGGGAACGAAAGTTCTGGGCGGCCGGCGGTGGATCAAGTTTCCCGGCGGCATTCACTTCCAGCCTTCCGAATGGGTCAAGTTGATCCTGATCGTCGCCGTGGCCAGATACTTTGCCAACCTCGCCGGCAAACAACTGACCTGGGGCGACGTCTTCAAAGGCATGGCGATGGTCGGCGTGCCGATGTTGCTGGTATTGAAACAGCCGGACCTCGGCACCGCGCTGACCTATTCGCCGATTCTGCTGATGGGGCTGTTTCTCGGCGGCATCAACTGGCGGAAGGCGCTTATTCTGACCGCAGTGGGGTTGGTTGCGATAGGTATAGTCTTCGCCAGCGGCAAAATCCTGAAGCCTTACCAGAAAGCCCGGCTGACCAGCTTTATGAACCCCGACGACGACCCGCAGGGGACGGGTTACCAGATTCGCCAGTCGCGGATTGCGGTAGGCGCCGGAGGCGTACTGGGTCAGGGAGCCACCAAAGGAACCCAGACGCAGGGGGACTTCCTCCCTATTCCTTATACGGACTTCATCTTTGCCGCTTTCGCTGAGGAGCACGGCTTCGTGGGCGCTGTTGTGGTTCTGCTGCTATACTTTTTCATATTGATGCGTTTGATTCAAAACGCACAAACTGCCGCTGACCCGCCAGGCACTTTCCTGGTGATGGGCGTGGTGGCCGTTCTGATCTTTCAGATCGCGGTCAACATAGGCATGGTGGTGGGCTTGATGCCTGTCACTGGAATCCCTTTACCGTTAATGAGTTATGGGGGTTCGTCGGTATTGTTTACGTTTCTGGCGCTGGGTATGGTGATGAACGTGCGCATGACCCGGTTCGTGAACTGAGTATCGTGCAACGCCGCTGATGCTGGCGTCGAGGAAGTTTGGAAGTACAAGTTTGAAGCAAGCCGGCCAGGTGGATCACCGGGCCGGACAGGATTGGGAATGAACGCACAGAGTTGGGTAACGACCCCGCCGATGGAATCGGCTGAAGTGGTCACAAGCCCTGTGCGCCCGGAATGTCTTGATGGGATTGCCTTTACCGGGCAATCACGCGATTTGCTGAGTCTGCTGGCCCATTCCGGGCCGGGATTCGGGTCGTCGTTTGCGAACAGCCCTGAAAGAGAAACCAGTTCGAAGACCGCTCTTCTGTCTTGCGAACGGCTACGTCCGTCTGCCCCAAACCTCTCCGGTTTTCCGGGAACAGGAACGCTCCTGTTCTGATCTGCCTCGCTGGTTGCCGTTCCGGCTGACGCCGGCGGCAAGAGAGGCAGCATGGCAAAGGAAATATGCATTTCCAGCACGCCGCATGAGACGCGGCTGGCGATTTTAGAAGACGACCTGCTCACCGAAATCTACTACGAGCGGGAAAACGAATACACCCTGGCGGGTTCCATCTACAAAGGTCGCGTGACCCGCGTCCTTCCTGGAATGCAGTCTGCGTTTGTGGACCTCGGTCTGGAGCGCGATGCGTTCCTCTATGTGACCGACTTCATGGAGGAGCAGGAGGACTCCGCAGATTTTGAAAAAGTCCCCAACGCCAATGGCGGCGGCAACGGGGGGCGGGGCCGCGAAGGTCAAGCGCCACGCGAGCCCCGGGAACCCCGCCCGTCCCGGACGAGCGTTTCCACCGAAAACGAGACCCGCACCGTGTCGGGCTCCGAGTCGCGTAACGCTTCGCCCAACGGTTCCGGCGAAACCGCAGCCGGCGACGACGACCAGCAGGGAACGCGCCGCTGGCGTGGCCGCCGCGGACGCCGCCGCGGAGGGCGTCCGCACGGACCGCGTGAGGCTGGCCAGTCGTCGCCGCAATCCCGCCCGTCCGGCGATCTGACCTCAGGAATCGAAATCGAAGTCGAAACCGGCCCCACCGCTTACGAGGAGACCACTCCCCACGGTGGAAGCGAGGCGGCCTTCAGCGAGACTTCAACGTCAAGCTATAGCTCTCCGGCTCGCCATAGCTCACCAGATAGAGAGACTGCTCCCGTAGCGCGAACTGGTGCTGCTTCCACGGCTATCGTTCTTCCCGGCGAGTCGCTTTCGAGATATGGAGCCAAACCGGCGGAATCTGCTCCTCGGACTGAGGTACGCGCGGCCTCTGCACCGGCGTCTCCGGCAATCTCCGGTATCGCTTATAAGCCCTCGACTCTGGTAGAGGTCGTTCCAGGCTGGGACGGCGGAGCCGAGTTGCCCGGCGAGACGCTTTCCCGCTATCGCGGCAAGCCGGCTTCAGCGCCGGCGGTCGCGCATGCTGTCCAGCCTGATCCGGTCCTGGAAGAGCAACACGCTGTCTCTGAACCGGAAGCAGTCGTCGAGCACACCCGTGCCGAGCCAGTGATTGGTGAGGCGATCCCTGAACATCACCCTGCAGAAGCGACACACAGCGATGCGGTCGCGGAAGCTACGCCGGCGGTGGAAGATCATGTCCATGAAGAGACGGTCTTCGAGCCGGAGCACGCGTCGGCGTCCTATCGTGTCGATCCGGTGGCTCCGAGCGAGTATCGCTTGTCTACCTCCGTCGAAGAAGAACATGCAATCGCTCCGGCAGAAGAGCCGATCCTGGTCTCTGAGTCCGAGCTGGTCCATTCCCGCCTTCCGGTTGCCGAAGAAGAGGCGCCAACTTCTCATGGATTTGTCGAGACGGTGAAGGGATTTGTTGAGACATTCAAAGGATTTGTAGAAAATGCCAGCGCGCCGGAAGAGGCTCGGGCAGCCGAGCACGCAGCGGCAACGCAGCACCTCGCATCTGCTGAGCCACCCTCTGGCGATACAGCCTCAGGCGAAGCCCACGTGGAAACTGCTTCTCTGCATGCTGGTCACGCGACGCTCGAAGAGTTGCCGTCGAGCTCCGAAACAGAAAGCCTGGAGGACAGCGAAGAAGAGGCAGACAGTCCCGTTGGCTTTGCGCCCGGTGCCGGCACCATCGAAGAAGAGATCATCGAGGAAGAAGAATACGATTTCGAGCCCATTCACGCCCACAGTGACGAGCACGACCTGGAGGACCTGGAAGAAGAGACCCTGGACAGTCTGGCAGGCGCGGAACTCGGCGAGATGGTCCGCGACACTCATCTGAATCAGCGCATCGGCGCTGCGCCGGATGGCATCACCGAAGAGGAGGATGCCGAGGCGGAATACGGCGAAGTCGAGCTCGACGAGGAAGAAGATGAAGAGGAAGCAGGCGAAGAGCAGGCCGCCGCTTCTTCACCGGCTCCAGCCCGTCGCGATGGCCGCCCCGATGATGGCCGCCGCGGAGGCCGCGGACCGCGCCGCCGCGGACGTCCAAATGGTAGTGGAGGCGGCGGTGGCAGCCGCAGGGCGAATTCTCAGCTCTCCGATCTGCCTATCATCAGCGAACTGCTGAAGCAGGGTCAGGAGATCCTGGTACAGATTGCGAAGGAGCCGATCGCCAAGAAGGGTGCCCGCATCACCAGCCACATTGCGTTGCCGGGCCGCTTCCTGGTCTTTATGCCGACGGTGAACCATGTTGGTGTATCGCGGAAAATTTCCTCCGACGAAGAACGTCAGCGGCTAAAGAGGATCTTGATCAGCGAAAAGGGTGCTGCGTCGGGCGGATTTATCGTTCGCACCGCCGCCGACGGCGCCAGCGAAGAAGATCTGCGCGCTGACATTCGTTTCCTGATCAGCCTGTGGACCGAAATCAAACAGCGTGCGGACGATAGCAAAGCCCCGGCGCTGATCTATCACGACCTCAACCTCATCGAGCGCGTACTGCGCGACCAGGTGTCGGCAAACTTCTCAACGATCTGGGTCGATAATGAGGCTGAGTACGAACGGATCCTCCGTTTCCTGCAGCGCTTCGAGCCTTCCCTCGTGCGACGCGTAAAGCTCTATACCAAGGAGACCCCGCTCTTTGAACAGTTCGGCATCCAGGACGAGATCAGCAAGGCCCTGAAGTCGAAGGTGTGGCTGAAGTCCGGCGGGTCGATCGTCATCAATCAAACCGAGGCGCTGGTCGCGATCGACATCAACACCGGCAAGTACGTCGGCAAGACGGCGCGGCTCGAGGACACGATTCTCAAGACCAACCTCGATGCAATCCCGGAGATTGTTCGCCAGATTCGCCTCCGCGACCTCGGCGGCATCATCGTCATCGACTTCATCGACATGGACGAGCGCAAGAACCGGCACAAGGTCATGGCGGCGCTCGAAGAGGAATTGAAGTCGGACCGTGCACCTTCCAAGGTGCTGCAGTTCAATGATTTCGGATTGGTCGCCATCACCCGCAAGCGCGTGAAGCAGTCGCTCGAGCGGACGCTGAGCGTCCAGTGCGAGGTCTGCGTCGGCACTGGCATGGTCAAGAGCCCGACGACGGTCTGCAACGAAATCTATACCGAAATGAGGAAGATGCAGAAGCACCTCGAGCGCGGCGACGTCCTGCTGCGCGTTCATCCTGAGGTCGTGAAAACGCTGAAGTCGAACAACGCCCGGTGGCTCAACGAAATGGAAGAGATGTCCGGCAAGACGATCATCGTAAAGAGCGACCCGGCCCTGCATCCGGAGCAATTCGACATTCAGTAAGACTGCGGCGGTAATTTACCCGATTCACGGTTACGAGTCGCGCGGGGCCGGATTTCGATCCGGCCCTTTTTCTTGCTCACGACGACGAGATCGCGCGAGTCGAAAAAATGGGTTCAGTGTCTGAACATGATGGGGCGAAGCTGTATCCCGCATCCTACTCACAGAGGTTGTATCGCAATGGCTTTTAGCATTCACGCTGTCTCTCGTTGTCTTGGAAAGTCATGTATCGCATTCTCACTGGCTGCACTCACCGTCGGCCCGCTTCATGCACAGTCGCAGGCGCCGACCGGCTCCAGTTCAGCGGACTACCGCTTCCTGCTCGATAGCGATGAGCTTGGGGGCCTTGAACCTCCACCAGCCCCTGTTGCACAATATGGCGGCCAAAATGGGACCAATCATTCCCCTTATCAAAGCCGCTGGGACCGGCTTGCCGTCGAGGCGGGCGGCGGATTTACCGCCCCTCTGGGAAACTCGAGCGGCGACCTGACCTGGGGCTGGAACTTCCGTGGCGGTCTGGGCTACAACGTCAATCGAAAAGTCGCCGTAATGGCGGAGTACGAATTCGACTACAACAAGATCCCGGCGGCGATTCTTGAGCAGGTAGGTACGCCGGGCGGCAATGTCCACACCTGGTCGCTGACGCTCGACCCGGAATGGAAGTACAAAACCAGCGGCAACTGGGGCGGCTACATCATCGGCGGCGGCGGTTTCTATCGCCAACTGACGTCCTTTACGGAGCCCGTGCTCGCCCAAGGGGTCTATTGCAATTTCTACTATTGCTACCCGATCTATTACACGACCAATGCCGTAGTAAGCCACTATTCGAGCAACCAGGGTGGACTGAACATCGGCACGGGCCTCACCTTTGGCAACTGGAACCAGGCTAAGTTCTTCGCCGAAGCACGGTATGAGTGGTTAGACACACCAGTGCACGCAACGCAGATTGTTCCCGTGACGTTCGGAATTCGGTGGTAAAGGCTCGAACGATTAGAGACGCCATCGATAGCCCGCCGCGTGCATTCGCAGCAAGCCACCCGCCAGCGCGGCGACTGGCGTAATGACGATCAGGGCAAGCTGGTACAACACGGGCTGCTTGCCCCGAAGCTGCAACGCCGACAGCGCGCTTAACAGCAGGATGACGATCGCCAGCATGAGTACGGTCCGCAGCGGATCGGCTTTTGCAACGATGGCGGTTACATATCCGCCGGCGAGCGCGAAGGCCGCGCTGTAGGCGAGGTTCAGCAGCAGGTAGCGGCGTCGCGGGTGCTCTCGCTCCCCGATCAGGCGAGGCAGGGACCTCGCGATCGCCGCGGTTGCCAGGGTGACCAGCACCGCCATCGTCGCGAAACCGGCCAAAATTGCGAGGAAGGAGCGTTCGATGGTCGCCAGATGGAGGTGGCTCATTTCTTACTCATCTCCGCTTCCATCTCTTCGGCTGTATGCGGCAACGATTGCGTGAGCTGAATCAGCTTGCCGTTGGAGTCGGCGTAGTAAATGTCCTCAATCCGCACGCCAATCTTTTCTTCCGGGATATAGATTCCTGGTTCGATGGTGAAGACCATGTTCTTCTCGAGCGGCTTCGAGTAGTCGTAGGGGTCATGCACGTCGATGCCGACGAGGTGGCCGATGCCGTGGATAAAGTACTTGCCCAGCGGCTCGCCGTGCAGGTCTTTGCCGTGCTCGTTCATATACTTCCAGGCGATGGTGTCGAGCGAGTCGGCGTATTTGTGCTGCGGATCGTTCTCGCGCGATTTGCCCGCGACGAAGGCGGCCTCGGCTGCGCGCTGTGCGCCAAGCACAATGTTGTAGATTTCACGCTGCCGGTCGGTATAGTGGCCGTTCACCGGGGGCGTGCGCGTGATGTCGGAGGCATACATGGAATACTCACCGGCCGCGTCGACAACGACCACGTCGCCGGACTCCATCACGTGGTCGTTTTCCGAGTAGTGCAACACCGTCGAGTTCAGACCTGAACCGACGATCGGCGGATACGATGGCCGCTCGCAGCCTCCATCCATCATCTTCTCGATCAGCAGTCCGGTGATCGCCCGCTCGGAGACGCCGGGTTTGACCGCATGGATCATCGCCAGCTGCGCGGTGATCGAGGCATCGGTCGCCTTGCGGATGAGCTCAACTTCGCCGGGATCCTTGATCGCGCGCAACTCCGCAACTGGCTCGCGAACGTCCTGAAACTCGGGCGCGTCAGCGTTGCCAAGCGTCACTGCGGTCCAATTCAGCAGAGGCTTCGACTGCGGCACGTCGGTCTGGCTCCAGATGCGGTAGGTGACAGCGCGATCTTTGCTGGCGAGGGCGGTCAGGATCGTTGGCAGCTCTGACATGGACTTCACTTCGTCCACACCGGTAACCTGAGGCGCGTCCGCAGTGGCTGCGTCCAGCTTGACGCCGGTGTATCGCTCCATGCGCAGGTTGCGGATCGGCAACAACATCACTTCTCGATACGGACGGGCAGCCACCTGGGCATGAGCATCCACGGCGGACTGAATCAGAAGCGCAGCGCCAGGCTCGTTCCACCCGGTGAGGTAATAGAAGTCTTCATCCTGGCGATATTCCTGGTATTCGAGCGCCGGCTCGTTGGCGGCGAAGAGGATGGCTATTCCGCCGTTTAGCTTTTTCGCCAGGGCCTCGCGACGGGCATGGTAGATGGCCGTGGGTTGGCGCTCGAGGGCCTGGGTTGAAGACGTCATCCAGAGCGCGTATGAAGCAAGAACGATCCCGGCAGCAAATGCCGTTCGAGACCACACATGCTTGTTAATAAAGTATGAGAGCGAGAAGCGCACAAATTGGACATAAGATGCCGGCCGATATGCCGAGAAGTCTAGTCTTTCCATATCCGAAGATTAGCAGCGAGATAGAGAATATGGCGAACAAACCCATGACGTCAAAATATCGGTAGGCCAGCCGCAGAGGGTTTTGCATCGGCGTTGTCGTCAAGAAAAGAAGCATCATCGCCACAGACGCCGCGCAAAACACCAGCCCCAGAAGGGCGATGCGGTGCCGCCACGTCGCTTGATTCTTGCGATGTACCCAGTCTTCCCCTGCATAGAGCAACAGTAAGAATGAAAGAGCGGGAGCTAGGAAGGCAAGCATACAGTTCTTGCTATACTCCCACCGGAAACGGCTTTGGCGAGGATTCGTCAGTGTTGGCGCCGCCTATGCGGAAGCGCTCGAAGCGTCCCTGAAAGAGCGACATCAGGCCGGTGTACCAATATCCAACGACAAAGAGCAGGAGGAAAGGCACGGTGAAGTAGTTCTCATTCAGGAACGTGTAGCGAATAGTCGCTGCGAAGTAGCAGCCGATGCCCAGTTCGATCCACGGCACGACGCCCAGGCGCTTCCTGTACTTCGCCGCCTGCGATCTTTCCCCTTCTTCTCGACCCGATATTTGGGCGTCCGCTTGAAGGAGCTCTTGATACCGAAGATTGCTTCCAGTACCGCCCTGGTGTTAGTCACCGTCAGCCCAATACCGAGCGACATGAGAAATGGCAGAAAGAGAAAGGTCTTCAGCCAGGTCTTCGGATAGAGCACCCGTTGGGAAACCAGATAGAACGTCGAGATTGAGAAGGTCGACGCTAGAAAGAGCGGCACGTCGATGATCAGCATCTGGAACCACCCTTGATAGAAGCGAATGACCATCGCCGGCATCAGCAGCACCGACAAAATCACCATCAGCGGATAGCTCAGATTGGCGGTCAGATGATAGACGGCCTCAACCTTGGTGTGCCAGGGCTGGTCGCTCGCCCAGACTTTGGGAAGAATCTTCTTGGATGTCTGAATCAGGCCTTTGGCCCAGCGCGCCTGCTGGGTCTTGAAGGCGGTCATCTCGATGGGCAGTTCGGCGGGACACTCGACATCCGGAAGGTATTTGAACTGCCAACCGACGATCTGTGCTCGATAGCTTAGGTCGGTGTCTTCAGTGAGGGTGTCGTGCTGCCATCCGCCAGCTTCGTCGATAGCCGCTCGGCGCCACATGCCGGCGGTGCCGTTGAAATTGAAGAAGACACCTGTGCGTGAGCGGGCCCCGTGCTCCAGCACAAAATGCCCGTCGAGCAGAATGGCTTCGATCTGGGTGAGCGTGCTGTAGTCGCGGTTGAGGTGGGTCCACCGCGTCTGCACCATGCCTACCTTCGATTCGGCGAAGTGGTGGATGACCTTCATCAACCAATCTTCGCGAGGGACGAAATCGGCGTCGAAGATGGCGACGAACTCGCCGGTCGCGGTCTTCAGCCCCTCGTCGAGCGCGCCCGCTTTGTAGCCGTAGCGATTGGTGCGATGGAGGTATTCGATCGGGTGGCCATCGGCCCGATAGCGCTCGACGATATCGCCGGCGACCTGGACAGTCTCGTCCGTCGAGTCGTCGAGCACCTGAATCTGGAGCTTGTCGGCGGGATACTCCAGTTTGCAGCAGGCATCGATCAGGCGGTCGATGACGAACTGTTCGTTAAAAATCGGAAGCTGGATCGTAACCCGCGGCAGCTCGGCGAAGTGCGACGGCGGCTCTTTGGTGGCGTTCTGCTTGTATTTGAAATAGAGATATACCAACTGGTAGCGATGCAAGCCGTAGAAGGCCAACACGATCATCACGGTGAAATAGGGGATGAGCAGCAGCGTGTCGAAGATGTTCATTCGATACAGATGCTCAAAGGTCTTGTCGCCATAGTGGGTGCGGAGGTAGTGCTGCAGCCCGTGCGGAGCGGTCAGCCACAGGGCCACGGTGCCGGGGATGCCGGAGAGGTGGGCAAAGGCGGCCGGCAGCAATGTAGCGAGATGAGACAGGTTCCGCGCCTCCGCGATACGACTCAGAATGATTGTAAGATACGCTTGGCTGGTGCCTTTGTCCTAACCTTGCTGCCCCGGCTTTCCTGGAGATTTCATGCGCGCTGCGTTGAGCTACTGCCTGCTTGTCTTTGTGACATGCCTGGCTTCTGCGCAGCAATATGATCTGGTTCTTGCGGGCGGCAGGGTGATGGATCCGGAGACCGGGATGGACGCCGTTCGCAACGTGGGCGTGAGCGGTGGGAAGATCGTCAGGATCTCTTCGGAACCGCTCAAAGGCGCCCGGGTGATCGATGTCAGTGGCCTGGTGGTTGCCCCCGGGTTCATCGACCTGCACCAGCATGGGCAGGATATGGACAGCCAGCGGGTGAAGGCCCTCGACGGCGTAACGACGGCGCTTGAGATGGAGATCGGTGTCCCTGACGTCGCCGAGTTTCTGCGAGAAAAACAGGGACACTCGCTGATCAATTATGGGACGACCGCCAGCCACGTTGCGGCGCGGGCGTTGGTCTTTGGTGCGCCGCTTCCGGCTGATGTTGAGGCCACAGCTCCGAAGATCGGGCTGCCTAACATCCTGCCGAAGAGCGGTCCTGCGACCGACGAGCACGCCACTGCGGAGCAAATCGCCAAAGATGCAGGACCGTCTTCGAGAAGAACTGGACGCGGGCGCGCTGGGCATTGGCATGGGCATCCAGTACACGCCGGGCGCGACGCGGCTTGAGGTGATCGATATGTTTCGCCTGGCCGCTGAGCGGAAGGTGCCGGTATATACCCACCTGCGCAGTTTCGGCGGCATCGAGCCCGGCTCGGCAGTCGAGGCGCTGGAGGAAGTCATCGCCGCCTCCGCGATTACCGGAGCGCCCGTCCATGTGGCCCATATCAACAGCACCTGCGCGCATGATTCGCTCGTGTGCCTCGCGATCATCGATGGAGCGCGAGCGCGTGGCCTGGACGTCACTACCGAGGCCTATCCCTACATCGCCGGCATGACGGTGGTGAACTCGGCGCAGTTCGAGGGTAACTGGCGTGAGCGGCTGGGCATCGATTATGGCGATCTGGTGTTGCCGGCGACAGGCGAGCACCTGACAAAGAAGCGCTTTGAAGAGTTACATGCCTCGACCACTCCGCAGTCGGTGCTGGTCTTTGCGAATACGCAGGAGATGGTCGACGCGGTCATTCCCTATCCCGGAGTGATGATCGCGAGCGACGGCGCGCTGGGGCATCCGCGCAATGCGGGGACTTATTCGCGGGTGCTGGCGGAATATGTTCGCGAGAAGAAGACGCTCACGCTGATGGAAGCGTTGCGCAAGATGACGCTGCTCCCGGCGCAGATGCTGGAGCGGTCGACTCCGGCGGCGCGGAAGATGGGGCGAATGCAGGAAGGTGCGGACGCGGACATCGTGGTCTTCGATCCGGCTACGATCGCGGATCGGGCGACTTTTCGAAGCCGATGGAGCCGAGTGTTGGGGTGCGGTATTTGGTTGTTGGGGGGTCGGTCTTGGTGGATCAGGGGAAGATTGTGGAGGGGGTATTTCCGGGGCGGGCGATTATTGGTAGGCGTGACGGAGGTCGTCGAACCTCACTAGGAATCAGTAGAATGCCATCATGAAGCGCATTCAGAGTGAGGAGCAGGTTCCAGGGTTAGTCAGAGATGAGGCTACCGGCTTGCTGGCCTATGACAGCGGAGCGGCGCCGGGATCGGTCGACACAGTTAGCTGGATCGACCGCGATCGGGAAAGGCGGATGCGCTATGTGAGCGGTGAAGTGGACGAGCCGTGAATCAGAGATGATCGATAACCGGAATGTGCGGCACTTTCGGCTCATTGCTCCGGATTTGGCGGGGCAGATTTTGGAGCCGGGGAGTTGAGGGTGGGTTTTGTTTATAAGCGATCGATTGCTTCCGCCGGGGCGTCACTCACCTTGGATAAAACCTGCTGGAGTTTTTCGATAGAGCCGCGTCCGGCGCGGGCTTGCAGGCGGAACCAGTCGTCCGCGCCATCGCCAACCAGTTCGGCTACCAGCTTGTCCACAGAAACGTGGTTCAACTCAGCCAATTCTTCGGCTCGCCGATAGACATCGTCCGGAAGTTGAATGGTCTTCATAGTCGCCCCTCTAACAGTATAAGGAACTCTTTTGGGGTTACGCACCGGATTCCGAATCTCCGTCTGTCGGGGAAGTCGCGTTTATTGAAAGTAATGATGAAATCAGCGCGGCTGGCGATCGCGCCTTCGAGAATTAAATCGTCGTCAGGATCGGACGCCACGGGCCTCCAAAGAAAATATAAGCGGTGCAGGCCAGCCTGCGAAGAGATGGCGTCGACGAGGTCGTCGATATCCTCCGTTGTGAGGCCAAACCTCCTGCAATCGCGTTTGAGCACGGCTTCATACTCCAATACGATTGGCACGGTGACATTAGGCCGCCAACGTTTGTCGCCCGATTGGCTGAGCAGACGATAGGACGCACCATGCCTGGAACGCATGGCGGCCACCAAGACGTTTGTGTCCAACACGACCTGATACATGGGGATGAGTGCTAGTCTAGCTCACATGTGGCAGCCGGCGGGTGGTGGGCATGAGTAACTCCTCAACTTCAAGGATATTAGTAGGAAAACAAGTGTTGTTCCTACGGAAATCGCTGCTCACTCGACCCGGCGATATCTCACGTTGGCGGGATCCCATTCGAATTTCAACGTCTTCAATTTGCCGGGCGAAGTGGATGAGTCGCTTTCGCGAACGAAAAGGCTGGCGCGGATCCCCTGATTGTCTGCATCGACAAGCCTCAGAGCTTGGCCGGTTAAGCGAAAGACCTGCACCACTTCACTCTTAGCGCAGGTGTAGCCGAGAATGTATGTCCATGATCCGGAGCCCGTTTCGTGATCATCTTCGACTACGAGAAGGCGGATGCCAGCCGAGCTAAGGGGGTGGATGTAGCGATCGGAATGAATTGTCGCTCGCCAGTCCGGATGCGCAGATTCCGCAACTCCAAGGCGCCCGTCGGGAGTATCCCAAGTCTTGGCGCTACCATTCTTCATCTGTAAAACAGGAGCGCCAGAAGCCGGGCCATTGAAGTTGCCTTGCGGAAAGGGATTCAGGTCAGACGATTCGGCCCCTAAGTCAATTGTCTTGTTGCGGAAATCTAATTTCTGGATGCTTTGGCACGGTTCGCTCTCGCAACCTGATAAATGGAAACAGACATGACGAATATGACCAAAGCCCACCGAATGCGCTCCAAGTATTGGGCCGACCAACGAAAGACGTTTCACCACAGAGGCACAGAGAACACAGAGGGATTTCTTGGACCGTCCTACCTGGTAGCGGGCGTTGGCGGAGCATGGGAGTCTTTCAGTTCAAGAACATCGTCCGATAAAGCGTATCTCTCTGCACTGGCTTGAATCCGGCATCGCGGATGACTCTTCTTAGCTCTTCTTCTGTCGTGCAATTCGCAGTTCCTGCGGCTTTGACGACGTTCTCTTCGAGCATCACCGAGCCGACGTCGTTGCCTCCGAACCTTAGGCCCATCTGTAGCACCTTCAATCCTTGCGTGACCCAGCTTGATTGCACGTTCTCGATGTTATCGAGATACAAGCGGGAGATGGCGAGGACTTTGAGGTACTCGACGGAAGTGGCCTCTTCCCAGCCGCGTCCGCCGAGGGCGGTGTTGCCGGGTTGGAAGCTCCAGGGGATGAACGCGGTGAAGCCTCCGGTCTCTTCCTGGAGGCGGCGGACTTGTTCGAAGTGGTTGATGCGGTGTTCGAAGGTCTCGCCGACACCGAACATCATGGTTGCGGTCGTCCTCATGCCGAGGGCGTGGGCGGTGCGGTGAACGAGCAGCCAGTCTTCGGTGCCGCACTTGAGGCGGGCGATACGGTGGCGGACTTCGTCGTCGAGGATCTCGGCGCCTCCGCCGGGGATGGAGTCGAGGCCGGCGTCGCGGAGGCGCATGATGGTGTCGCGGACGGAGAGCTCGCTGTATTCGGCGATGGCGAGGATTTCGGAGGCCGAGAAGCAGTGCAGCCAGATCTGCGGGAAGCGCTGCTTGATGCCGGTGAGCAGGCGCTCGAACCACTCGATCTTGAGGTCGGGGTGCAGGCCGCCCTGCATGAGCACTCCGGTGCCGCCCGAACTCGACGGTCTCGCGGATCTTGTCGTAGATCGTCTCGAAGTCGAGGATGTAGCCCTCGGCGGCCATTTTGCCCTTGAGCGGCCGGTAAAAGGCGCAGAAGGTGCAGTACTCGGTGCAGAAATTGGTGTAGTTGATGTTGCGATCGATGATGTAGCTGACGACGCCCTCGGGGTGGAGCTTGCGGCGGACGGCGTCGGCTTCCATGCCGAGGCCGATGAGATCGTCGGAGTGGAAGTGGTCAAGGGCTTGTTGGCGGCTTATCGGCATGTCCTTATTCTACGAGCCTGGGGGCTGTGGGGCCAATGGAGCTTTGGATCAGTTGAAGTCCGGAGGGCACTGGGCACGAGTCAAGCCACTGGGCACGGGATTTGCTATCCCACTCAAGCCAACAAACGGCTTGAATGGGCACCCTCCTTTGTATTTCAGAGGTTAGTCCAGCATTCGGTGGTAGTACCAGAAGTGCTCTTCCTTCGCGTAGCCCATTTGTTTGTATAGCGACTGAGCGGTGCGATTGTCGTGGGCGGTCGCCAGGGTGAGGCGTTCGGCGCCGGTCTGACGGGCGAAGCTTTCCGCGTGAGCCATGAGTGCGGCGGCTACGCCTTTGCGACGGCCGGCTGGCGCAACATAGAGGTCCTCAAGCAGCCAGATTGGCCGCATAGCGACCGTGCTGATCGAGGGCATGAGGTGAACAAAGCCCAGCGCCGGTTGCCCCTCGGCCTCGCGCGCTAGGAAGAAGTGGGTCTTGCGCTGCGTGATCAGGCCCTGGACGAAGGCCTCAGTCTCAATCGGCGCCGATTCGGCCTTATAGAAGACACGGTAAGCATCGAAGAGGGCCCCCAACTCGGCGACATCGGTGAGCAGCGCGGGCTGAATATCGAAGGTTCGTTCCTCATTCATACGGACTCCGCATCTCGCAAGCGAACTCAATATATCGCATAAAAAGTTCCTATGCGCGTGCTTGCTTGCCTTGAAGATCGGCAGCGAGGCAATGTACCGGCAGCTTCGCGGCCTAACTTTACCTTGACATGAAAAGTCACCTTCAATACTGTGAATGAAACCGTAACCAGCAAGCAGGTAGGCCGACGCCGACAGCGGCAGCCGGTACCGCCTTTCCACTCCGGAAAGATCAGCATGGTTTCTTTCTTTTGTATTTCTTCATATGGTTTTTGGAGGCGCTTCTCGATGCAGTCTTCCCCATCCGGTATCCCTATTCGCAAACATGGTTTTCGCGCGCTTCCCCAGTTCTTATTGCTGGCGTTGATCGCAGTCGCCTTTTTCTCGCCGTTGGCCATTGCGCAATCGACGGGCGGTCGCGTACTTGGGCGGGTCCTCGATCCTTCGGGCGCAGTCGTGCCGGATGTCTCCCTGATTCTCACAAATGATGACTCGGGAAAAGCACTGGCGGTGCAATCCTCCAAGCAAGGCGACTATATTTTCCCTTCCGTAGCGGTCGGGACTTACCGCCTTGAGGCGCAGGTGGCAGGCTTTCAGGACTTTGCCGCGACCGGCATTCTGGTCAACCTGAATGCAACCGTGACCTACGATGTGAAGCTGACCGTAGGCGCTAATACGCAGAAGGTCGAGGTAACGGCGGAAGCGCCACTGGTCGATACCACCACGACCCAGCTTGGCGCTGTGATTAACGAGCGTGCGGTCCAGACTCTGCCGCTCAATAGCCGCGACACCTACCAACTACTTCAGCTGCAGCCCGGCGTACAGGGCGTTGGTGGCTCCGACCTCTTCTATGGCAGCGATAAACCGGGCGCGGTCTCGGTCAATGGCGGCCGTGGACGATCGAACAACTTCAGCGTGAATGGTGGTGACGGCAACGACCTTTTCGTCAACTCGCCCGGAATCGAGCCATCGCCTGATGCGATTCAGGAGTTCAAAGTCATCACCAATACCTTCGACGCCGAGTATGGACGCAACTCCGGCGCGGTGATCAACGTGGTCACCAAGTCCGGCACCAACCAGTTTCACGGCACTATCTACGACTACGTCCGCAACAGCATCTTCGACGCGAAAGGTTACTTCAACCTAACCAAACCGGACGACACGCAGAACCAGTTCGGTGCCACGGTTGGTGGTCCGATTCGGAAGGACAAGACGTTCTTCTTCGTTTCCTACGAGGGCAGGCAGTTGGTAGAAGGAATCGCCAGCGACAGGACCCGCGTCCCAACGCAGGCGGAGAGGGCCGGACAATTTGCCGGCTTTGCTGGAAGTCTTTCCGATCTGACGGTCGCCAACATCCTCCAAAATCGAGCCGGCTGCACCAACGCAATTGGCGCCGAAGGCGGCGTTGCGCCGACCCCCGGCACGCCATGGGCGAGCATTTTCCCCACCTCAATTCCGACGCAGTGTTTCGATCCGGTCGCAGCCAACCTGATCCAGAACTATGTGCCGTTGCCCAATGTGGGCGGCTACTATTACCAGGCGTCGCCAAACCAGCACAGTCGCGAGAACCAGGGCACGGTCCGCGTCGACCACACCTTTAACGATCACAACACCTTCACCGGCTACTACTATGTCGACGACGGGTTCGACGAGAACCCGTTCACTCGCTTTCAGGCGGTCACCAATAATCTGCTGCCTGGATTCGGCAGCAACAACGCCACTCGCAATCAGCAGATCAACCTTTCAGATACATGGACGCTCAGCCCCACTACTCAGAATGAAGCGCGCATTACCTACTATCGCGAAGGGCAGTTGACTTTTCTGGCCTTCCAGAGAACCGGTTTGGTGACTGATTCCTGCACCGGCGCGGCTGCTGCATACTGCTTCAACGGCAATCCTGACACACCTCTCGTCGATGACAACGGAAATCCGATTGCCACGCCAAACGCAAAACTTGGCATTACTCCTGGGCTGCCTCCAGACCGCGAGGGCGTTCCGTACATCGATGTCAGCGGCGGATTCACGATCGGGAATGATTCAGAAGGGACCTTGCCACAAGTCGGGAACACGTATGCGTTGACCGACAATTTCTCTAAAGTCATCGGGCAGCACAGCTTGAAGTTTGGCGGTGACTTCCGCATCCAGCACTTTGATCAGACCTTGTATTACAACGTGAACGGGTTCTACTCCTACAGCGGCGGAGGCCAAAACGACCTGGAGGCTACTGACTCGACCGGCGCCGGTACGGTCTTGCCGAACTACCTTCTGGGACTTCCGGATAACTATTCTCAAGGATCGCCGCAGACCGAAAACATTCGCGCCAACGCCCTCTATCTCTTCGTCCAGGACAGTTACAAGGTCAAACCGAACATAACTTTGAATTACGGGTTGCGCTGGGAGCTGAATGAGCCGCTCGCCGACGCCGCGCAACGCGTGCAGACCTTTCGTCCGGGCCAGGCGACGCAGATTTTCCCCTGCGAACTCAACGCGGAAAACACAGCAACGATCGGCAACGGGACGTCAGCCTGCGGCCCTGGCAGCGCGAATGAGGCGTACTTCCCGCTTGGCCTCGTGATTCCCGGCGACAAAGGCGTGCCCAAAGGCCTGACCGCCACTTATTACAAGGCCTGGGCCCCGCGCATTGGCATGGCATGGAGTCCGCAGCGGTTCAATGACAAGCTCGTCATTCGCGGCGGATTTGGACTCTTCTACAACCCGATGGAGCAACTCGTGTTGGAGCAGTTCCAGGGTGAGCCACCTTTCGGCGGCAGCAGTTCTATCGGCGAGGGTCTTTTCCAGACGCCTTTCGTGAGCCAGAGCGGAAGCGTATCGCCGAACGCGTTCAACGGATTCCTGAATCCGGCTCGCGGGTCGGCGGTCGATTGGTCCGTTTTCCGTCCCATCATCTTATATGGCGAACTGCAGCCTAACTTGAGGACGCAATACACCGAGCAATACAACCTTCAAGTACAGCAGCAGTTTGGCAATAACTTTGTTTACACGCTGGGCTATGTGGGTTCGCAGGGTCATCGGCTGCTAGCCACGTATGATCTGAATCATGGCAATCCGCAAAGCTGTCTCGACCTGATCGCGACGGCAAATTACAACAACGACCAAAGCTATACCTGCGGCCCTTACTATGAGGACAGCGAGTTCATCATTCCCGCCGGGGAGACGATCGCGCCGCAGGGACTTCACTTGCCGTATGGTCCGACTCCGTTCATTCAAGGTGGGACGGTTTTAACGGCGCCGATCAACCTCGTGGGTCTGCGCCAATACTCTTCGCCCTACTGCGATCCGACGACGGGTAACAACTGCCCGGTGGATGGCATTCCGGTGTTTTCGAGCATTTTTGCGCAGGACGTCGTTGCCAACTCCAACTACAACTCGCTGCAGGCTTCGCTTGAAAAGCGATTCTCGCAGGGCTTTCAATTCCTCGCTGCCTATACCTGGAGCAAATCGATCGATAACGCGTCCAGCTTTGAACAAAGCCTCGACCCAACTGACTTCAGCCGTAGCCGCGCGCTGTCGCTGTACGGCGCGACTAACCGCTTCGTGTTTAGCGGCGTCTGGGACTTGCCCTTCAAGAAGTACTCTGGAGCCTTGGGCGTGGTCGCTGACGGTTGGACGGTCTCAACGATCGTAGCCTTCCAGGATGGATTCCCGATCCGCATGCAGTCGAACCTCGATCAGGAGTTGCAGGGGAGCGGTGACTTTGAAAATCCTGGCAAGCCGGATCAGGTTGCGCGGTTCACGCACCAAGACCCGAGGAAGAACAACGGCTATTACTTCAACCCAAACACCTTTGCCGTGGCTCCCTTGGGCAGCTTGGGTTCGGCGACGCGTAGCCAGTGCTGCGGGCCGGGCATCAATAACACTGACCTTGCTCTCCAAAAGAACACTCCGATCGGCGAGACCAAGAGCATCGAGTTTACCTTCCAGACCTTTAATGTCTTCAACCGTACCCAGTTCCTCAACCCGGATGGGCAGATCGGCGACGGCGGCCTCTTTGGCCAGGTCACTCGCGCCCGCGACCCGCGCAAGATCCAGTTCTCGCTGCGCTTCAGGATGTAAGATTTGAGGGCGGCCTCGTGCATGTTTCCGCGCACATTCTATTGAGGCCGCCGGCAGGTTACTCATGAGCACCGCAGTTTTGGCAGCCGTCAGGCTTCCGCATTACATCAATGGAGCGTGGGTGGATTCCACCGCCCCCGAATGGATCTCCGTAATCAACCCTGCGACCGGCGACGCGATCGCGACCGTGCCGCTGGCGGGCAGCGCCGAAGTCGCTGCCGTCGTTGAGGCGGCTGCTGCTGCGTTTCCGTCCTGGCGTCGGACTCCGCCGGAAGACCGCATTCAGCCACTCTTCAAGCTGAAGACACTGCTCGAAGAGCACATCGACGAGATCGCTCGCGTCATCACGACGGAGAATGGCAAGACATTCACCGAGGCCAGGGCGGAGATGCGCCGGGCGATTGAGAATGTCGAGGTCGCCTGCGGCATTCCGATGATGATGCAGGGTTACAACCTTGAGGATGTGGCCCGGGGCATCGACGAGATCATGATCCGGCAGCCGCTGGGCGTCGTCGCGGCGATCACGCCGTCGAACTTTCCGGGGATGATTCCGTTCTGGTTTTTGCCTTATGCGATTGCGACCGGCAACACGCTGATCATGAAACCGTCGGAGCGGGTTCCGATGACCTCGAAGTATGTCTTCGAGTTGCTGGCGCAGACCGGTCTGCCTGCCGGAGTCGTGAACCTTGTGAATGGCGGCCGCGAGTCAGTCGATGCATTGATCGATCATCCCAAGGTTCGAGCGATCAGCTTTGTTGGTTCGACCGCTGTGGCGCGAGCGGTCTACGCGCGCGCTGGAGCGAACGGCAAGCGGGCGCAGTGCCAGGGCGGCGCGAAGAACCATGTCGTTGTGCTTCCGGATGCGGACATGAAGATGACGACGCAGATCGTTACGGATAGCGCCTTTGGCTGCGCGGGGCAGCGGTGTCTGGCGGTTTCAGTTGCGGTAACGATTGGCGAGGCGCAGAAGACTTTCCGAGACGCGATCGCCGAATCCGCCTCGAAGCTCAAGGTTGGCAATGGGCTCGACGAAGGCGTGCAGATGGGCCCGGTGATCTCGGCGCAGAGCAAGTCGCGGATTGAGTCACTGATCGGTGTTGGCGAGAAAGAGGGCGCGAAGGTGCTGCTCGATGGCCGCGGTACAAAGGTTCCGAAGTATGAGTCTGGCGCGTTTCTCACACCGACTCTGCTTGACGGACTTCCTGCCGATAGCGAGCTGACGCATACCGAGATCTTTGGGCCGGTGCTGAGCCTGGTCCACGCCGACTCGATGGATGAGGCGCTGGCGTTTCTGGAGCGCAGCCCCTATGGCAACCAGGCTTCGCTGTTTACCTCAAGCGGCGCGGCGGCGCGGCGTTTTCGCTACGAGGCTCCGGCGGGGAACATTGGGATCAACATCGGAGTTGCTGCTCCGATGGCTTACTTTCCGTTCAGTGGGTGGAAGGACAGCTTCTTCGGCATCATGCATGCGCAGGGTCGCGATGCGATTGAGTTCTATACCGAGAAGAAGATTGTGGTGGAGAGATGGGCGGCGGAGCATTCAAGGAAGTTTTGAGAGCTTCGCTACACCACGTCTCAGTGGCGAGGTGGTCGTGGCAGCGAGACAGCGTGGAAGCTTCCTGGGGTGGCTGCGTCCACCGCAGCCTTGATGAGTTCGGCGTTCTCCATCAAGATTTTCCGGGTATTCACTGAGAGCACAACCAGCGCTATTCTGCGGCCAACCAGATTTTGTTGATATGAAAGGTTCTTATCTCCAGTCACAAAGACGGCGAACCCAGCCTCTTCGACCGCGTTCAATAACTGCCCATTTGTCAATTCTGCCCAGGACATTTCGTGCGCCGTCCGCACCTCATGTCCCGGGAGAAGACGGCGCAAACGTTTCGGGACGTTATGGTCGAGAAACACCCTCACCGCTGAAGTGCCGGTTTCCTTTGCGCAGCGTACGCGAGCACTTGGCGGATGATGTCCTCGGGAATGTCGAAATCGTCGGCGATCTCTTCGACGGTAGACCCATCCTCGAAGTTTTCGACGATCGAGTCCGCCTGCACTCGGGTGTGCTTCAAGATCGGCACGCCGCTGACCTTCTCCGGGTTGACTTCTACCAGCGGACAGTCGGACCAGTCGATGATTACGGATTCTTGCAGTTGTTCCATATGAGTAGGATATACCTATGCTCTGCCAAGGAGGGTCGGTGAGGCGAAACCTCAAGAGCTATGGCACTTGGCTGGTCGCGGTGATCGGTGCAATCGGGATTCATGGCATTCTTGCGTATCTCGCTAGCTTTGCAGGGTTCATCCTGGCAATGTTGTGCATTCTCGTAATTCCTGGCGCCGGCCAGACCTCAACCGTGATTGGAAAGCTATTAGACGCACCCTTCTGGTTGTCGCAGCTCGTTAGTGGCGCGGCCGCCGGTTGGGTTCTGCAAAGGCGGATGCGGATTAAAGGCTACGGCTACGCGTTCGTCATTCCGGTTCTGCTTTTGGTCCTAGACATCGTTTTCGAGGGCGTCCCAATGCGAAAGTGGACGCCGCTTAGCGACATCTACTTCTCGTCCGACAGCGGAGCCACGGAAGGTGTATACAAGCTAATGTTCGTTGCTCCGGTATACTCTGCCATCGCTTACGTGATGGCCGCAGGCGTCGCGCAGCTAGTCGGAACACAAAGCCAGTCGGCAGAGCCGCAAGTTCGACCGCCAGTTCCTTCATGAGCGACGATGAGCTACTTCGTCGCGATAAGCAAGCCTAGCTCCGCTGCCGCGTAAGCCAGCCCATCGCCGATCACATTCATCGCTTCACCGAACTCTTCATCGCTGATCACTAGCGGCATGAGAATGCGGATTACGTTGTCGTGGGTTCCGGCGCCGAGGAGGAGGACTCCGTGTTTGAGGCTGTGTTGGATGACCTTCTTGGCGGCGGCTGCGTTGGGTTGTGATGGGTTGCCGGGTTGGGTGAATTCGATGGCCTGCATAGCCCCGAGGCCGCGGACGTCGGCGATGAAGTCGTACTCTTTCTGCCAAGCCAATGCGCGTTGACGGAACCGCTTGCCTAGCTCGTTGGCGCGGCGGAGGAGATGGCCGTCGGCGAACTCTTCGATGACGGCGAGCGCGGCGGCGCACGACGCCGGATTCCCCCCGAAAGTCCCGCCGAGGCCGCCGGGGCCGGGGGCGTCCATGATCTCGGCGCGGCCGGTGATGGCGGCGAGCGGGAGTCCTCCGCCGAGGGACTTGGCGGTGAGGATGAGGTCGGGTTCGATGGCGAACTGCTCGGAGGCGAAAAGGGTTCCGGTGCGGCCGAAGCCGGTCTGGACTTCGTCGGCTACGAAGACGATGCCGTGCTTCTTGCACGTTGCGTCGAGGACCTCGAGGAAGCCTGCGGGCGGGACGACGAATCCGCCTTCGCCGAGGACTGGCTCGATGACGACTGCGGCGACCTGCTCGGCGGCGACGACTCGGGCGAAGATGTCTTCGAGCATTCGCTCGAAGTAGGCTGCGTCAAGGGTGGCGGCGTAGCGATCGCGGGCGGGCACGCCGTAGGGAATGCGGTAGACGTCGGAGAGGAACGGGCCGAATCCGGACTTATAAGGATGGGTCTTGCTGGTGAGCGAGAGGCCCATCATGGTGCGTCCGTGGAAGCCGTCTTCGAAGCAGATCACGGCGGAGCGGCCAGTGTGGCTGCGGGCGATCTTGACCGCGTTCTCGACTGCCTCGGCGCCGGAGTTGACGAAGAAGGTCTTCTTGGGGAAGTTACCGGGAGTTAGCTGGTTGAGCTTCTCGGCTAACTCGACGTAGCTCTCGTATCCGGTGACCTGGAAGCACATGTGCAGGAAGGCGTCGAGCTGGCGGCGGATGGCGGCGACGACGCGCGGGTTGCGATGGCCGACGTTGATGCAGCCGATGCCTCCGCAGAGGTCGATGAAGCGGTTGCCGTCGAGGTCTTCAAAGGTCGCGCCCTCGGCGGAGCGGATGAAGATGGGGGTGCCGGCGTAGACTCCGCGCGGGATGGCGGCGGCGCGGCGGTCGAGCCAGGCTTTGGATTTGGGGCCGGGGAGTTCGGTTTGGATCTTGATGGCGGGCATGGGGTGTTTTCCTATGCTCGCATTGTAAATCCTGGAGGGTACCCCCCCTCCCCCGTTTACTGGCTAAGATCATTTATTTCAGCGACTTGCGGAGGGGTCCGGGCTAAAATTCTGATTCTATTGGAGGCGGATTGCTGGGCTTCGGCACGGTCGCGGCGTTCTGATTGCGGTCTTTGCCCTTTTGTTATCCATATTCTTAGTTTACCAAGTTGGACCCTTTCACTATGCCAAGTTGGCCGAGTTTTTAGTCAATGGAATGAGCGACTTACGGATTATTTTGGATGGGGCCTATTGACAAAATTCCGCGATCTATTTGAAATACATAGTGTATATACAAAGTGAAATACGAATGGGACGAGGACAAGGCGCAGAGCAACTGGCGGAAGCACGGCATCACGTTTGAAGTTGCTCTGGATGTATTTGAAGACGAGCGGTGCGTGCTCGAACTGGAGCGAGTCGACGAGTTTGGTGAAGAGCGCTGGAAGGCGATTGGGAGCGTTTCAGAAGAGGCCAGTGTCATAGCCATCCTCGTGGTCGTACACGTGTATAGGGAGAAAAACGATGGAGAAGAAATTGTCCGAATCATCTCAGCCAGAAAGGCTGATCCGAGTGAGCGCCGAATATATCAGGAACAGGAAATGGACTAAAGAAGAACGGGAGGCTGTGCGGCGTATCGCCGAGAAGCAAGCTGCCGGAGACGACTCGGACATCGACTACAGCGACATCCCCAAGTTGACCGAGGAGGAGTTCTCCCGCTTTGTACGCGCTCGCGAAATACGGAGGAAGATTCCGGTCAGCGTGCAGATTGGATCCCCAGGTTTTCGAGTGGCTGAAGTCGAAGGGCGAGGGCCATCTTACGCGGATCAATGACATTCTTCTGAATCTGATGGAAGCGGAGCTGGCGGCGAAAAGGTAAGGTTGTCATTTGGATCTGGTGATCCCCAGGTTCCAACTTCAGGGACCTGGGCACCCGGCGTTCCTGATAGGAAGTCTGAACAACTGGGAAGTGTTCCCTCGGCGGCTGAAGTCGCGAGGATTTTCCTGAAGTTTATGGCACGGCTGAAAGCCGTGCCCCTTCAAAGGTTGCGCGACGACCGGTAACATCACCGCAGAGCAGACCCCGCAGTCAACCTTAGCGCGAGCGGCTCTTTCGGAGCAGATACCAGACGATCAGGGCAGCCACCGCGACAAGAACCAGCACCCCGATCGCCAGCGGCGTCGACATGCCATGTGGCGCCTCCGGGCTTTCGGCAGGCGCTCCGGTCGGCGCTTCTGCCGGGGCCGTGACCGCCTCTTCGTTCCCCTCTGCGACCAGGACCGGGACATCTGGAGCCGGCGCAGCCTCACCCGTTGCCGGTGCAGCTTCGCCCGTCACCGTTTTCGCTTGCGTAGCTATTACGGCGGGTTCCTCCATGATCTTGGTGGCGGTGATGGTCATCCCCTTGCGCACGCCAAAGGCGTCCACCATCTTTCCGTCTACGTCAAATTGTTGGCCCTGAGGAATCTTGAATTGCTGGTTCTTGCCGTCTTCCAGGGTCAAGATGATGCTCAGCGGCGGATTGATTGCCCATACCTTTCCCTTCACCGTCTGTACTGTCGTGATGGTCATGGGAGTGGTCGTGGTGGTGATGGTCCGCTGGAGCTTCATGCCTGGCTTCAGATCGTGAATGCCGAGTTGCTTACCATCCACCGTCACTCTGACGCTGTCGGGCACATTCGCAAAATGGCGCATAGAGCCATCTGCCATCTTGACGACCAGGTCGTTGCCTGAGACGGTAACGACTTCACCGTGTTCGACCTTGGTTACGACGGTATCTTTCCCCATCGCTGTCGTCGTTGCTGTCTGCACCTGTGCACTCAGGCTCAGAGTAAGGGCCAAGTAAATCGCGGTCGTTGCAACGACCAGCCATGCACACTTCGAACTTTTTATGTTCATCACCATTTCTCCTTTCAGTTATTTCGCACCGGTTTTGTTCGCACGAAGTTGTACTTGGCGTTGAACTGGATCCTGGGTGCCTTCCCCGTCGAACCGTCTTTGTTATCTCTCTAGAGCAAAAGTACAGTTGGTGTAATGTGCGAAGTTTGTCTCAGTAGGCGTTTTTCTGGTGAAAAACGCCTGCCAGGCGGTGCATCTCACACCACGCTCGCTGCACTTTTTCTCCAGCCATACAGAAATTCACCTCCGACAGTCACTCGAGTTCATCGAACTTTTCCACGCGCGGCCTAATTCGGCTTCCTCTTTCCCAGGAGTCCCCCCACGCTCGTCTTGTTGCCGGTGATCGTATTCTGTAAGGCCCCTTTGGCAACGTTGCCCGCGAGACTTCCTACGTCCGGAGTAAAGGTCGGGTTTGCTGTTGTTCCTTGAATCTTGAAGGAGACCCCTCCCATTGCGCCGCGGCCGGTTCTCTCCGCGCGCGCTTCGGACCGGTTGGTCTGCAGGTCGGCCATCATGTTGAAATCGAGCGCCCCACTTGGGCTGATGGTGCCGGCTCCGGTCAGCACGCCGAGTGAGGGTATGGTCACGTTGATGGCGTCGGCCCTGGTTCCGCCAGGAGTGACTTGCGCATTCAAGCTGGCGCTCTGAATGGTGGTGTCGGGGTTGGACGGTGCTTTTCCGCTGAAGGCTGATAAAGCGCCTAATTTCGAACCCATATCGAAACCGGCCAACTTGACGTTGGACATTCGCACGGGGCCGGCAATCACCAGATTGTCGATTGAGCCGCTAAGTGCCAGGTCGGCCGACAGCGTTCCACCATTCAACTTCGATCCCGAAGGAAGCACTACGCCGAGGGCAGGGAGCATCGATTCCAGTTCATCGACCGACATGCCCGGGGCGTTGAGCTTCAGATTCATCGCCATCGTTTCGCCCTGGGTCTGAAATCCGCCGGTGAGGTGAGCGACTGACTTGCCGATGTTTATGTCCCCCTGGGTGATGGTGCCTGCCTGGCGGTCGAGGTCTTCGTCAATTGCGTATTTCACGGTCACGGCTTTCGGAGCGGGGGACCCTTTCGGTGAGAGCTTGAGCTTTTCGCAAGTGACCGTGCCCGCCAGCTTAGCCTGACTGCCGGTCGAGTTCAACGTTCCGTCAAGATCAATGGAGCCGCCAATGCCGCTCGCAGGATCGACGAAGCCCGAGGCCGCCAGATCCAGATTCTTCACCTTTACCGAGGCGTCGAGAGGAGTCTTAGCCGCGTCCTGAGGATTGATCGGTCCCGCTTTGCCGGTGAGATTGGCGTCGCCGCCTCCGGGCAGGTTGACGGTCAGCTCGAATGGGAACTGAGAGGTGAAAGAGAAGTTAGAGACTTTCGCGTTGAGGTCGTCGTAAACTTGCGGCTTCGCTGTGGAGTTGGCTTTGCCGATCGACAACTTTCCATCTTTGATCTCCAGCTTGTCGACCGATAGGTTCTGTGACCCACCTGACTTCGGCGGCTCAGGAGAAGTGCTTTTGCCGCCCCCGCCGAGACTGGAAAAGTTCCAGGTTCCATTGGGACCTTTGAGCAAAGTTATCTGAGGCTCTTCCAACTCGATTCCGGTTATGTTGAGTTGCTTGGAGAAGATGAGCGGCATTAACTCGACGCCGACTTTCAATGACTTCATCGTGATGAACGGTAACTTGCTGAAGGCCGGATCATCCGCGATGCTGACATTCTCCACGCCGACCGTACCGCCGAAGAGCGATAGGCTCAAGTCTCCCAAAGTTACGGGTCGCCCCAAGGCGTTGGTCAGCTCCGACTCGATTTTCGGCCGGAAGCTGTTGATGTTGATGAACAGCGGAAGCGCGATCAGGATCACCACCACTGCCGCAACAACGATTCCAGCGATCTTGAGAGTACGTTTGTTCACTTGCATTGGCTTGCTCCTATTGGTTGGCCTATTCAAAGATGCTTGTGCGCATATCTCGTTGACCCAGCTACCTAGCGGGAGTCATGGAAGCTCCACGGCCCAGGCAATGACCTTCCAACTCGCTTCTTCTTTGGTCCACAACAACAGAAGAGCGGGTGATTCCTCGTCGCCATAATTCAATCGACTTGCGGACAAGTAATAAGCTCCGTATTTTGCATCGGCGGGCTTCAAGTCCGGGACGGCTGCGAGATGTCGATCTTTGCAGAGAAAGCTAGAGGCCATTTGGTCGGGCACGGCCATGATCGCGAAAGCCTTGGAGTTTTCATGCTGGACTGGGGGCAGCAGATCATTGCTCGGTTGCAGACTCGTCATCATATCTGAGAGATTGGTGCCGGTTGGAATCCTTTCAAGCGGCCCCTGAAGTCCAGACTGGATCCTGGCGATGGGCGTTAATTTCTGTTGGTCTTTGGCAGGTGACGGCAGACACTGGTAGGAGCGCGGTGAAGCGAACGTGGACGCTCGGATAACATCTCGCTTTACGATCCAGGCCTGGTAAAAGTTCAGGATGTCTTTTTCGGCGGTGGGATCACCGGCGATGCTCCGCGGTTTTTCAACCGAGGGCTCGGCCTGAGCCGCAGCGTTTTCGGGGACGATGTTTGCATCACTGCCATCCTCGAGGCGGATCGCCGTGATCTTCCAGTAATCGCCCTCCTTAGCCCAAAGGAGGGTCATAACTTTATTGCGGCTGTCTCCCTGCTTTCCGCGAAAGACCGTGGCAAAGTACTTCTCTTTCGCGCGATTTGCCGACTCCCCGCTCAGTGTGGGAGCGCATCTCTCATCCGGTTCCATATCCAATGGCACGGCCACGAGCAGAAATTCCGATGCGTAAGCGTTCTTTGCGTCTTTCAATGCTGGCGACCACTTGGCGGCGGGCTCAAAGACGTCGGCAACAGAATTTGCCGTGCCGATGCTGTCACTAAAGTTCTGCATGAGCATTACCGTGCGCAGCCGAATCATGCCTGGCGTGGTGGAGTGGCTGCTCTTCTGGGCCGTTGCCTCTAAACACGGGTAGCTTTGGCGGGAAAAGTAGGCAACCGATTTGTTCGGCTGTTTCTCTACGACCCAGCTTTGCAGGAAATCGTGCGCGCTCTTATCCACGCCCTGATCGGCTTTCATACCGGGATTCAAAGGAATGTGGCCAATGCTTTCGGTGCTGTTTTCCGGTAGCGGTTTTCCACCTGCTCCAAGCTGTCCAAAGACGTCGCGCCACCAGCCATTGAGACCTGACCAGCGAGCGTCATGACGGTCGAGGTTGTTTCCAGCGCGGACGTCTGAGTTGGAAGCGGACAGGTGTCCATTGACGAGCCCCTTAGGAAAGCCCGAAGAACGATAGTCGACATCCACGTCGGCCAATTTATGGTCTCGCGAAACGGAGAATTGAATCGAGGGAGGTCCATTTTTCAGCCTGTAACAGATGGGAAAACCCGCGTGATAGACGGTGTTGTCTTTATCGTGAAGGAACTCCTGGCTGCGGTTGAGAATGTCAACTGCATTGGGCTTCAGGTAGACATACAGGCGGAACTGACGGTCATTGCTGACGCCGGACTCCGCTCCGAGCACTTCGTCAACAGCTTCCACCAGATCGATTGCTCGACCTAGGCTGTTGCCGGTCGCATCCGTGAGCTTGGCGTTTAGCAGCGCATGGGTCACGGCGTCAAATGTGGTACGGACGGAGAGCCGACCATTGTTATAGGCCTGTTCAGGCACGAGCTTGCTTCCGGTAGTGGCGTTATAACGCTGAATAAAGTCGTCTACCAGCTGCTTTTGCTCGGGACGCAATGAGGCGTAGGATTTGCCGAGCTCCAGCGCTTCGTTTTTTGTTTTTTTGGAAGACGCCGCCTCGTTCAGATTCGGTTGAGCAATAACCAGCTCGAACGGGAAGTATAAGAACGCGATAATAAGGATCAGCCGGGCAATTCGGTTCATGTGACCCTTCCTGATCGAAGCTGGCGAAGTCAATGCTCTGAGCGGGTGTATCCTCTGGTAAAAAAATCCGCGTTCTTAGTCAGCCCGCATGACGCGACGCCGGCGCAAGCGGCATCGCTTCATGCAAGGCGTTGGCATCGCGCGACGGAGACCTGTCACTTCTTGTTGAGGTCGTCGTCCTTGTAGTACTTCGTACCCTGGAGGGTTATCTGGAGGGCGAGGCCGTTCTTGGTAATCTGATAGACCCAGACCCCGGGCGCCATCTCCTCCGCTCCCGAGAAAGCTCCACCCTTATCGCCGGCCTTGGCCGCAGCGTCGGTTTGCGCTGAACCCGACCAGCCAGAATCGAGAAATTTGGATAACGCGTCAGCGGTTTCGAAGACGAAGATCACCCGATAATTCTTCACTCCAACGCCGAGACCGGCGCCGACAGAACCCATCTTCATAAAGGTTTCCTGCTTGGTTTTGGAGTCGACGGCGATTCCCGCGCCACGCGCAGTGCTTAGCAGCAAGTTCACTCCGGTGTTATTGAAAACGGCATACCCGGCGGACTTTTGAATCGCGGCCTTGGATGCGGGCTGCAGTTTGTACAACTGCTGCAATGTCTCTGCAGCCATCTTGCGAATCTTGTCGCGTTCTTGATCGGGGGTATCGCCGGCACTGGCCACGCCTGTAGCCAGCACAATTACTGCGAGCGTTGAAGCGATGAATCTGAGTCTCATTGGAGCTCTCCTATTGATGAAGGGAGCTGATCCACGGCAGGTCGCGAGTTACTGTCCGTAACCGGTTCCGCAAGAAGTGAAGCACATGATCGCGCGGTTGTCGAGTGTCAATATCGTTCGTCCCGATGGGATCGCGCGATTAAGCGGGAACGTACGTCAACCGAACTATGTCCTCGCCAATTCGATCGCTGGCCGCAAGGCGGAGCGGCGGCCGGGGGCCGGTGAAGAAGGGCGTGCCGCGACCAAGGACGACGGGGTGGATGTAAAGTCGGTACTCGTCTATAAGGCTGGTTAGGCTTCCTGCCAGGTCTGGTCCGGCTACGTCGATCTCCCCAGCGTGCTGAGCCTTCAGCTCGCGGATTGCAGCCTCGAGATCACCCTCGACGAGTGTGGCGTTGGGGCCAAGTGACTTCAACGTGCGCGACACGACCCACTTCGGTTTGCTCCGCCACGCCGCCGCGAACTCATGATCCTCGGCGTCCCAATCGGGAAGGTCTTCGTCCCAATAACGCATGATCTCGTACATGCGCCGGCCGTATATCAAGCCCGACAGGCCACGCACCAGCTCGATGAAGTGGCCAAAGACCGCGGGCTCAGGCGGCCCAATTTTCATGTGGTCGACGTAGCCGTCCAGGGACTGGTTCAATGCGTAGACGAGCTTTGCCACTGTTCAGAATTTCCGCTCTGCGTTCTTCGTGATCCGCCAGCTCCAGGTCCCAAATGCAGGGACCTGGAGCGCCAGCTAAAGAGGCCTTATTTACTTCTGGATGCTTGCTTGAGGTAGCGAGTAATCACCTTCAATTTGAGCAGTCGTAATACCGTCGGTAGCACCTGAACCTTTATAGGTGCCTTTGCCCTTTGCCCCTTTGAACTTCCCGGTACCACCTGTGAAAGACCACGTACCCTCATAGGTGCTGGCTTTACCCCCTTCCGTCGTTGTGCCCATATCCTGGTTACGGACGTATACCTTATCGCCATTTTCCATCGTGATCACGGCGTAGCCGCGATCCTGAAACTTCGCGCCGTTCACCTCGGTGGTTGAAGCGCCGGTATACGCTGTCGATTTCAGTCCGGCCATACCGAGCGGGGCGCTCCAAGTACAGGTGCCCTTTCCAACGATCAGCAGGTGGCCAGGATGATCGCCAACCTCGACGGTGTTCTGTGTGTCCCCCTTGTTGTCGCCGCATTTGAGGGTGCCGGAAACCTGAGTTTGAGCCAACACCGATCCGGCGAAGGCCCCTAACAGAACAGTCAGACCCAGTGATTTGTATTTCATTTGTCTTTCCTTTCAGAGCCTTAGTAACTTTGCGCGGCATGATAGCAGGCAAGAAAGATTAAGGTCAAAGAAGAAGATACCCGGTTAACCGTAATGGGCGGCGAACGAAACGGTAGAGTCTAGCAAATTGCGAGACATGGACAGGGTTGGATGTGATCTTGTTGAATACGTTCCGGGCAAGGCGGTGGCTGATCGGTGATCAAAGGCACGCGCAATGAGCCCGACTTCTTGCTCGTCGAAGCCGAGCTTGGCGGCTCTCCGGAGCAGACACATGAGGATTTTCCCGACTTTGCCGGTGGAGACGATTCGGACGATTCAAGCGTATGTCAGAGCCCAGGGCTAAAGCCCTCGGCGAGGGAAGCTGTTTCGGCGGCCTAAAGGCCGCCGCTTCCACCAAGTTCCTGATCCCACTCAAGCCAACAGAAGGCTTGAATGGGACACCCGGCCAGCCTAATGATTCGGTGGCTCGCTTTTCGGATCGCCCGACGCTAGCCACCAAAACCCTAAGCCCCCGAAGATGAGAGCGGGGGACGAGAGCAGCAGTGCGTTTACCGCCGCATTAATTGGATGAATCACGCCAGAGGGACTTAGCGCTAGGAAGAGGCAACAGGCGCTGCACCAAAGTCCCGCAAAGGTGAGCAGGAGGAATTGCTGTCCACGCGCTGTGCGAGGAATAAGCTTCGTTCGAAATTTTAGGAAAACGAAGGCGGACAACAATACCGTCGCAATCCCTGCCCCTACGCCGAAGCCAAACATCGAACGAATTGCGGTGTTTTCCTGCTTTATGGCTGCGTAGTCCGCCAGCATTTGATCGTGTATCGGCTTATTTTCCGCGTACCAATCCCTGAGCTGCTGGTTTTCGGAGGCCATCTTGTCGAACTTGGGCTTGTTTTGGGAATACCAATCTTCAAGCTCGGCATTTTTCTTCATAACAGCCTCGCATGACTTTGGTGGCGACGGTGTCTGGGCGTCAGTGAGCAAAGAGCAAAACGAGATGAAACCTAGGAAAACTGGGAACGCTCGCGCCCATTTCTTGCTGACCACCGTCAACCCTCCTCATGCAGAGACTTTCGTAGGCTTTGGAGTGCGCGCTTTGAACCGTCTAGGCTTGCATTATCGAGATAGTATAGGCGCACCGAGCCGCCTTGCCCCCTAAGCTTCAGTTGTAACTCCGCTCTGCTAGCGTCTGGAATAAGGAACAGATCATCGCCATCAGGAAATTCAGACGCCGTCTCCTCGATAGCTTGGTAGAGTTGCGGGTACATTTCTCGGGATGCACCGCTGAGAGTCGGGGGATGAAATCGCAGCGCCATGGACGGAGGATACGCCCGGTGAATTCTCAGCGCAACGCAAAAACGGTCTTCGGCCAAGCTGGCCCAGTTGGTCTCAAAATGACCCTTCGTTTAGCTGTATGGCTTGTCCTCAGTACCAGCCGATCGGCTGCTCGTTCAGGTTGATGTGGACTTGCTTGCTTTCTAAATACTCGTCGACTCCGTGGAGGCCTAGTTCGCGGCCGAAGCCGGATTGTTTGTAGCCGCCCCAGGGAGCTTCGACGTAGGTGGGTTGCATGTGGTTGACCCAGATGATTCCGGCGCGGACGGCTTTGACTACTCGCAGGGCCTTATAGATATCGCGGGACCAGACGGCGGCGGCGAGGCCGAAAGGTGTGTCGTTGGCGATGCGGAGCGCGTCCTTTTCGTTTTCAAATGGAATGACGGTGGCGACGGGGCCGAAGATCTCTTCGCGGGCGATGCGGGCGGAGTTGTCGACGTCGTAGAAGATGGTTGGTTCGACGTAGTATCCATGGTCGAGACCTTTGGGGCGGTTGCCGCCAATGGCGGTTTTGGCTTCGGACTTACCTAACTCCTGATAACTCCTCACGCGGTCGAATTGTTCCTTACTTACTAACGGACCCATCTTGGTGTCGCGGTCGAGCGGGGGGCCGAGGACGATCTTCTTTGCCTTCTCGGTCATGGCCTCGACGAACTTGGAGTAGATGGAGCGCTCGACGAGGACGCGGCTGCCGGCGGAGCAGACTTCGCCCTGGTTGATGAAGCAGCCGAAGAGCGCGCCGTCGATGGCGGCTTCGAAGTCGGCGTCGGCGAAGAAGATGTTGGGGGACTTGCCGCCTAGTTCCAGAGTGACGCGCTTGAGCGAGTCGGCTGCGGTGCGCATGATGATTTTGCCGACGGCGGCCGAGCCGGTGAAGGCGATCTTATCGACTCCGGGATGGGTGACGAGGCGCGCGCCGGAGGTTTCGCCGTAGCCGGTGATGATGTTGACGACTCCGGGCGGGACGCCGCATTCGGTGAGCCATCCGGCGAGCTTGAGGGCGGTGAGCGGGGTTTGCTCGGCGGGCTTGAGGACGCAGCAGCAGCCGGCGGCGAGCGCGGGGGCGAGCTTCCAGGCGGCCATGAGCAGAGGGAAGTTCCAGGGGATGATCTGGCCGGCGACTCCGACGGGCTCTTTGAGGGTGAGCGAGAGGGCGTTGTCGGGGACGGGGTTGACGGTGCCGGAGATCTTGGTGGCGAGGCCGCCGTAGTATTCGAAGCAGGTGGCGGCGTCGGCGATGTCGAACTCGGCCTCGACGATGGGCTTGCCGGAGTTGCGGGATTCGAGCTCGGCGAGCATGGGCGCTTCGGCGCGGATTTTTTCGGCGATGCGGAAGAGGATGCGTCCGCGCTCCTGGGCGGTGGTCTGCGGCCAACCGCCTTCGTCGAAGGCGTGGCGGGCGGCGTCGATGGCTTTGTCTACCTCGGCGATGGAGGCGTCGGGGATCTCGGCGATGACTTCTTCGGTGGAGGGATCGTAGACGGGGATCCAATTGTCCGGAGGTGGTCTTGGTGAATTCGCCGTTGATGAAGTTGGAGTGTTGTTGGGTGGTGGAGATTTCAGTCTTAGCCATTTGCATCCTCAAGAGCATTCTAAGCGGATGGTCTTTTGCCGAGAAAGGAAGTATAATTACACTTGTAATATTTTGTCACAATGTTTGTCTTCGACTCATCGACGTTGATCTTGATCGCCAAAATCGAACTGTTGGACTTATTTCTAGCCGAAATAGGTATGGAGGTTGCTATTCCACGGGCGGTTGCGGAGGAGTGTTGCGGCGGGGAGAAAACCCTGGATGCTTTAATGATTCGACGGGCGATAGACGAGTCGAGGATTGTGATCCGAAGCGTAAAAGATAAGAAGCTGACGCTCAAGCTGAGAGATGACTTCAATATGGGGCGCGGAGAGTCGGAAGCGATTTCTCTTGCGCTTCAAGAGCGAGCGCAACTTATCGGGATCGATGACAAACGTGGAATCAATGCTTGCAAGCTGACAGGCATTCCTTTCACGACAGCTGTGGCACTTCTGCTACGAAGTCGGCAGAAGGGGTTGATTGAAAGAAGCGATGCGCTTGCTCGTCTCGGCTCGCTGGCCAGATACGCGCGCTATAAGAGCTCGATAATCGAAGATGCGAAGCGAAGAGTGGAGGAGTAATCATGACGAAAACAATGAGCATCCGAATGGATAAGGACAACTATGAGTTTGTCAGCGCGATCAGCCGGGAAGAGCGGAGCGACCTCTCCAAGGCGGTGCGCGACCTGGTGACGCGAGGCAGAGTCCTGCTTGCCGTGGAGAAATATAAGAGTGGAGAAGCATCGCTGGGCAAGGCCGCGGAGGTGGCAGGCCTGCCTGTGGGGCAGATGATGACGCTGCTGGCAGAGTTTGGTGTTCGGGCCAAGATCGAGCGGGAAGATTATCGCCAAAGCCTGGAGAACCTTGCCAAGGTTTGGTGAGTGAAGTGGGGTAAGGTCGAGCCGGCAGTAGTCAAACTGATCTACATGAAGCATGAGAGTATGGCTGCATGGGAGTGGTTTCAAGAGCGATAGACAGACTGCCCAGATGGGTTCAAGTGACTCTGATGCCATTGGGAATCGCTGCTGGCATATATGGCGTCGTTCATTGGGGTTGGTCTTTCATTCTCCGCATGATCTTCAGCCCAGACTTCTAATTTCCTACCCGGCTCGAGCCCAGGCCTAAAGGCCTCTTTGTCTTGGGGCTTTTTTCAGTGGGCTAAAGCCCACTGCTTCCACCGGATTGCTTCGCAATAGGAGGGCCGCTCATGAAGCGTCGGCGGTGGTGACTTCGAGCAGCTCTGCGTCGCGGGTGTGGCCGAGGGAGCGGCGGTAGAAGAAGTAGGCGGAGCCGAAGACGATCATACAGCCGCCGACGAGCTTTAACTCATACAGCCAGATCGAATACACCTGGCGGGAGGGGATGAAGGCGACGCAGATGCCGACTCCGGTGGCGGTAAGGCCGGCGATGCAGTTGGCGATCAGGTAGGGCTTGCTGGCTTTGAGTTCGGTCTCGGGGTTGAGGGTGTGTTTGAGCAGGGCGAAGAACATGTAGCAGGAGGGCACGAGCTGCATGATTACGGCGAGATCGAGCAGGGTTAGGTAGCCTTCTTCGACGCGTGCGCCAACGAAGCTGAAGCCGATGAGCAGGGAGGAGAGCGCGGCGAAGAGGATCAGGCTGATGTGGGGGGTTCCGTATTTCGGATGAATTTTGCCGATGACCGCGGGCAGGTAGCGGTCGATGCCGGCGACGAATGGAATGCGCGCGGTTCCACTGAACCAGGCGGAGGCGGTGCCGAGGATGGAGATGCACTCGAGGAAGGCGATAGGTACGACGACGGCCATGAGTCCGCTGCGCGAGGCCATGAGGTTGATGCCTTGCAGGATTCCGGAGAGGATGCCGATGTCATCGTGGGGCATGGCGACGAGCATGGCGATGGTGGTGCCGAGATAGATGGCTCCGGCGGCGAGGCCTCCCCAGAAGATGGCGAAAGGCAGGTTGCGCTGCGGCTCCTGAATCTCGTCGCCCATGATTGAGGCGAGGTCGAGGCCGATAAGCGAATAGCAGATGGTGCCGAAGGCGCCGATGAGCCGCCAGTCGGTGAAGCTCGTATGGAGCTGCGAAAGGTGGAAGGCGCTGCCGTGATGCGTAGCGGTGATGTAAGCGAGGAAAACGATCATCGCGCCGCCGGCTATTGTGCCTGCTCCGCCGAGGTTGTTGATCCATTTCCCAAAAGACAGGCCGCGGATATTCAGCAGCATGAGGAAGATGATGATGCCGATCGAGACGCTGCCGGTGAAGACGTGGCTGTGTTCGAGGCGCTGGATGTTGGGGCCGCCGACGTAGAGGCCGACTCCGATGCAGGAGAGGATGACGGTGGGCAGGTAGAAGACGTTGGAGAGCCAGTAGCACCAGCCAGCGAGGAAGCCGTGCTTTTCGCCGAAGCTGCGCTTCGCCCAGAGGTAGATGCCGCCTTCGCCGGGCCATTTCTGCGAGAGTTCGGTGACGGCCGCGCCTTGCGGCCAGAAGAAGCAGCTCAGGGCGATGATCCAGAGCCAGATGGTGATGGGGCCGGAGGCGGAGATCGGCGGCACCATGTTGAGGTTCGCGACCGCGACGACGAAGAGCAGCACCAGGTCTTTGCGTCCGAGGACGCGCTTGAGACCGGACTTGTGTCCGAATGCGATGGTTTTGCCCACTTGCCTCCGCCCTGCGTGAGATCTGGTGCTGGAGCTTTATCTATAGACGAATATTATCGCGTGTCTGGCTGTGGCGAGTCAGCAGGTCAGCGAGTCAGCGGCAGTTTTCCACTCTTCCGATTTCTTGTCATGGAGCTTCTCGGCTGACTTGCCGACTCGCTAAGCTAGCTGACGGTTTGGAGTTTGGATTCGGACTGCATTTGTTCGATCAGCGGCGCAATTTTTTCGAAGGCGGTGAGGTGTTGGTCGACGTCGGCGAGCGAGTGGACCATGGAGATGGTCCATTGCTCGTCCCACCAGTAGGGCTGGGCCATGACTCCCTGGTTGATCATACCGAACCAGTAGAGCTTCCAGAGGTCGATGTCGACTGCCTGCCATTCGCGAAAGTTGCGGATGCGCTTGGGATAGAAAAGCAGGGCGCCGTTGGCTCCGGCGCTTTCGACGTAGGCCTCGATCGAGGTCGTCTTGAGGATGTGGTTGTAGCCGTCGACGAGCGCGTCGCTGATCATGCCGACGTGGGCGTAGCCCTCGGGGGTGAGGACTTCGCGGAAGGTGGCGAGGCCGGCAGCCATGACCAGCGGATTGGTTGCGTAGGTGCCTCCGTGGAAGACCTTGTGAGTGGCGATCATGTCCATCACGGCTTTGCTGGCGGCGAAGGCGGCGAGGGGAAAGCCTCCGCCGATGGACTTGGCGAGGGTGACGAGGTCGGCCTTGATGTTGAAGTATTCGCAGGCGCCGCCGCGGCCGAGCTTGGCTCCGGTCTTGACTTCGTCGAAGATGAGCAGCGCGCCTTCGCGGGTGCAGATCTCGCGCAGGCCCTCGAGATAGCCTTCCTCAGGCATGACGACACCGATGTTCATCATGATCGGCTCGACGATGATGCAGGCGATCTGCTGGGGATTTTCAGCGAAGAGCCGGTTGACCTGGGCAAGGTCGTTGAATTGGGCGACGAGCGTGTGCTTGACCGTGTCCATCGGAACGCCGCTGGCGGCGGGGACTTGTGTAGGGCGGTCGTCGGGGCCGCGGAGTTCGGGCTTGGGCTTCATGCTGACGAGCACCGAGTCATGCACGCCGTGATAGCCGCCTTCCATCTTGATGATCTTGTCGCGGCCGGTAAATCCTCGCGCGAGGCGGATGGCGTGCATGGTGACCTCGGTGCCGCTTGAGCCGAAGCGCACCTGGTCCATGGGGAAGCGCTGGCAGATCTCGTCGGCGAGATCGAACTCGAGGGTGTGCGGCATGCCGTACATGGTGCCGGTCTCGAGGCGTTCCTGAACTGCTTTCGACGACTGCGGGGTGGCAGTGGCCGGCCATGAGCGCGCCGAAGCAGAGGTTGAAGTCGATGTATTCGTTGCCGTCGAGATCGTGGATGTGGGTGCCCTTGGCGTCCTTGATGTAGAGCGGCCAGGGCTCGTAGCTGCGGAAGTTCGAGGCGACGCCGAGAGGCATGCGGGGCTGGGCTTTTTTCAGCGCTTCGCGCGAGGAAGGGGTGCGGGATTCATAGGTGGCGAGTTCTTTTTCTAAGAGGGGATGCATAGGCTTCTTTCCTTTGGTTCGAATGCAGTTGCACGAGGTGCGGCCGGTTAGTTGAACGAACCGGGGCATTGCAAAGTTCGGAACTAGAAGGAGAAGCACCAGCGACATTCGCTGCGGGCGTAACGCATGAACCAGCGCTGGCGGCAGAAGATTCCGGCGACGCCCTGGGGCACGGGTTCGCTGCGCCAGCTGCGCGCGGTCACGATAGAAGATCTGGAGAGGAGATCGTTCCCCGAATGGGGTTGGTGATGATAGTCGAGGTCACTACAACCGTCGCTGTAACCATCGCTTTTGTGAGCGAGATTCACGGCTGCACCTCCACAATCCTATGTGGCAAACGCCAAGATTTTCGTAGTTACTTGTCGCTGATGAGGCTATAGGACTTATCTTGCAGAAGCACAGTATTGCAAGCACTTCAGCCCTATAGTAGCTCCTTTAAGCTAGCTGTTTTCGGGCATAAAGTCAACGATGTGGCCGTTCCATCAAGGGGATTTATCGCTGCGATAAGTTGCGCTGATTCGCTTTGCGCAGCGAGCAAAGAGCTGGCGCATTCTATATTCTGGCTCCAGTCATTGTTTAGATTGAACGGTTCAGATTGCAGGCTACATTCTTCCCCGGAAGGTTGATTGTTGAAGCAGACTCCGACTGATTTGAATCGCCGCGATTTTATGCGCCTGGGGTCGATGGCGGCATTAAGCCTGCCGCTGAGCCGCTATGCGCTGGCGAGGCCGGCGCACTCCTGCATCGTCGTGGGCGCGGGCCTGGCCGGGCTTTCGGCGGCTTATCGTCTGCACAAGGCGGGCTGGAAGGTCACCGTCGTTGAAGCACGCGACCGTCCTGGTGGACGTGCGTGGTCGTATCGCTTTCCGGAAGCTCCGGAGCTGGTCTGCGAGATGGGCGGCGAGTGGATTGGCAAGGACCAGCACCACATTCTCGACCTGTGCAAAGAGTTGAATGTTGCGCTCGAGCCTCATGCCTTTCGCCTGTGGCTGTTGATCGCCGGGCAGGTGAAGAAGCCGGGGGAGTGGCAGTTCTCTGAGACGTCGCGTGCAGCGTTCAAGAGGTTTGCCGAGGCCTATCAGCATTACACGCTCGAAGACTACAAGCGGCTCGATACCTACGACTGGTATGCGTGGCTGCGGAAGATCGGCTTTACGCCGGAAGACCTGCGGATTCGCGAGATCATTGACAGTACGGATATCGGGGAGTCGATGCGCGATGCTTCGGCGTTGGTTGAGGCCGGCGAGTATGCAGAGGAAGACTATATGAATCCCGATGAAACCGATGAGATGGACTTCCACGTACTCGGCGGGAACACCAAGCTGGTCGAAGCGATCGTCGCGAAGCTGCCTGCCGGATCGGTGCATCTGAATTCTCCAGTGGTGAGCATTGCGCAGATGGCTGGAATGGTGACGGTCTCGACTAAGCAGGGGCAATCGATTGAAAAAGTCACCGCCGACGCTTGTATCTTTGCCGCGCCGTCGTCGGTGATTCCGTCGATCCAGTTTGATCCGCCGCTTCCGGCGGCGAAGGCGCGCGCGGCGGAGGAGCTTGAGTATTGCCGGATCATCAAGACGCAGGTCCTTTGCAGCGAACGGTTCTGGCATGCGGAGAATTTTGCGCTGATGAGCGATGAGACTTCGCATGAGTACTTTCATACGACTCAGGGGCAGCCGGGGCCGCGAGGAATTCTCTGTTCGTATGCGGTGGGAGACAAGGCCGATGTGCTGGCCTCGCAGACCGACGCGCGGCGGCAGCAGATCGTGACTGAGGATCTAATGTATGTTTCTCCGCTTGCGGAGAAGGCGGTAATGGCCACTCATGCGAAAGCCTGGCAGCGCGACCCCTGGGTGCATGGCGCTTATGCGATCTATCATCCCGGGCAGTGGTTTACGTTGCGGCCTTTGCTGCATCAGGCGCATGGCAAGGTACTTTTTGCGGGCGAGCATCTGTCAGAAGATTCGCAGGGATTTATGGATGGCGCGATCGGCACGGGCAATGATGCTGCGAAGGCACTGCTGGCCTAATTCACTTATGAGGATGGAATGACGTACAGCGATAAAGAGCTGGGCATGGGGCGCAGGATCACGCGCCGCGATTTCCTGAACGGCGTGGCGATGAGTATTGGCGCGACTGCGATGCCTCATGGGCTTCACGCGCAAGCTGGTGTGTCGGCGGGCGCGCCCGGGATGCAGACTACCGAGGCGCAGAATGCCCCAGGGTATTATCCGCCGGTGAAGACAGGGATGCGCGGCCTGTATGAGGGCTCGTATACCGTGGCTCATGCGGTGCGTGACGGCAACTTTTGGAACCATGCCGGCGCGGCGGAATCTACTGGCGAGAGCTATGACCTGGTGGTTGTGGGATGCGGCATTAGCGGGCTGGCTTCGGCGCGTTTTTATCGCCAGGCGGCGGGGCCGAATGCGCGCGTTCTGTTGCTTGATCCGCTTGACGATTTTGGCGGCCATGCCAAGCGGAACGAATTCAATGTCAGCGGCACGAAGATGCTGGGCTTTGGCGGGACTTATGCGATTGAGAGCCCGGAGCCTTATTCGCCAGTGGCGAAAGGGGTGGTCGATGCGCTGGGGATCGATGTGGAGAGCTTCTCGCGCGTCTCGGACAAGAAGCTGTTTCCTTCGCTTGGACTTGAGCCGAAGATCTTTTTCGACAAGGAGACGTTTGGCGCGGATCGGTTGGTGGTGAATCCTGCGCCGATCTATGGCGGCAAGGCTTCAGCGAACGATGCTGCCGATGTCTGGAAGCGATTCGCGAACGATGCACCTTTGAATGCGAAGGCCAAGGACGACCTTCAAGGCCTGTTTGCGGAAGAGAAGGACTTGATGCCGGGGCTTTCTTCCGATGAGAAGAAAGCCAGGCTGGCGCGGATGAGTTATGCGAGCTTTCTGACCGATCTATGGAAGGTCGATCCGCAAGTGGTTGCTGTACTGCAGGCTTATCCGCAGCCGCTGTATGGATTGGGAATCGATGCCGTTTCGGCGCAGGATGCGTGGGGCCTGGGGCTGCCGGGGTTTGATGGTTTGAACCTTGCTCCGGGAGCGGGACCGGGGATGGGGCGCGATGCGATTCCGAATGAAGAGGCGGAGAAATATTTCTTTCACTTTCCCGACGGCAATGCTTCGATCGCGCGGCTGTTGACGAGGAGCCTGATTCCGGATGCCGTTCCCGGCGATAGTGCGCAAGACATCGTGACCGCGCAGGTGAAGTATGACCGGCTCGATCGGGCTGAGAGTCCGGTGCGAATTCGGTTGAGCAGCACAGTGGTGAAGGTGAAGCATGTGGGCGATCCCGCGACAGCGACTGAGGTGGAGATTACTTATTCGCAGCAAGGGAAGCTGGCGACGGTGCGCGCGAGCCACTGCATTCTGGCTTGCTGGCACACGATGATTCCTTATATCAATTCGGAGCTGCCGGCGGCGCAGGTGACGGCGCTGCAATCGGCGGAGAAGGTGCCGATCGTTTACACCAACGTTGCGCTGCGTCGTTGGCAGCCGTTTGTGAAGCTGAAGGCGGGTTCGACTTATGCGCCGGGGAGTTATTTCACTAATGTCAGCCTGGACCAGCGGGTAAGCATTGGCGACTACCACGCGACGACGAATCCCGATCAGCCGATTGTACTGACGATGCATCGCTTTCCTTGCCAGCCGGGTTTGCCGAGCCGACTGCAGCATCGCGCTGGACGCGCGCAGCTTTATATGACGCCGTTCGACGAGTTCGAGCGGAACATTCGCCTGCAGCTTGCGCGGAGCCTTGGCGACGGGGGATTCGACCCAGCCAATGACATCGCCGCGATTACCGTCAATCGCTGGCCGCATGGGTACGCGTATCAATACAACTCGTTGTGGGACCCGTTCTGGCTCGATGGCGGGCCCGAGCCTTGCGTGGCGGCGCGCCAGCCATTTGGGCGGATTGCAATCGCAAATGCAGATGCAGATGCCTATGCCTACACCGATTGCGCGATCGACCAGGCGTACCGTGCAGTTTCGGATTTGAAGCTGAGTTCGAAGGCTCAGTTTTTGTAGAGGTGCTCGAGCCGAACGATGGTATGCTCCCGACAACACCATCCTGGAATACGCGACTAGACGAGTATCTATTGATTCGTTGCAAGGAAGGCGCGCATGTCGGTCGTCGAGCCACCGGTCCCGGACGCGCTTTCCATTTCCGAGAACGATCGGATAGGGAAATCGGCGGTGCGCAAGGCGAGCTGGCGGCTGATTCCGCTGATCGCGCTTGGCTACGGCACCGCGTTCATGGACCGTATTAACATCAGCTTCGCCTCGCTGCAGATGAATCGCGATCTGCACTTCAGCGCGACCGTCTATGGTTTTGGCGCCGGGCTTTTCTTTGTCAGCTATGCGGCTTGTGAGGTGCCGTCGAATCTGTTGCTGGTCCGCTTCGGGGCGCGGCGGTGGTTGTCGCGCATCATGCTCACCTGGGGATTGCTGGCGATCGGCATGATGTTTGTGAAGACGGCGCCGCAGTTTTATGTCATGCGCTTTCTGCTGGGCATGGCCGAGGCGGGTTTCTTCCCGGGCGTGGTTTTCTATCTCATGCAGTGGTTTCCGCCGGAGATGCGCGCCCGCGCCATCAGCCGGTTTTATATTTCCTTGCCGCTTAGTTCGGTGGTCATGGGCAGCATTGCCGGGGCGTTGCTCAACCAGCAGGGGCGGCTTGGGCTGGCGGGTTGGCAGTGGCTTTTTCTGGTGGAGGGCTTGCCGGCGATTCTTCTCAGTGTCATCTTCTTTTTGCAATTACCGGACACTCCTGCAGACGCCAAATGGCTTGAGCCCAGGGAGCGAGAGTGGCTGCTGGAGAGAATTCATGTCGACACCGCGTCAGGAGGACACACCCATGATGTGTTCCGTGCGCTGCTCGACCCGCGGGTGTTGCAGATCGGGCTGGTTTTTCTGTGCATGCTTGGGCTCAGTTACGCCTACCAGTTCTCGGCGCCGGCAATCCTGCAAAGAGTGACTGGGCTCAGCACTACTAATGTCGGCTTTCTGATTGCGGGCATGGGCCTGCTGGGTGCGCTGGCCATGATCCTGAACGCGATGCACTCCGACCGCACCGGGGAGCGTTACTGGCATGTCGTCATCCCGTTTGTAACGATTGCGGCCGGTTATGCAGTCGCAGGCCTGGCGGCCCGCCCGTGGCTGGTGGTGCTCGCTTTGGCGGTCGCGGTGATCACATACAGTTCGCTGCAAGGACCGCTGTTGGCGATCCCGCCGACATTTCTCAAAGGCAGAACGATGGCCGCCGGCATCGCGGCGATGAATACGGTGGGCATGCTTGGTGGCTTCCTCGGCCCTTATTGGATGGGCATTGCAAAGGACCTGACCGGCGATTATCAACATGGCTTGCTGACGTTGACCATTCCGTCGCTGATCGCGGCCGGCATCATCGTGCTGATGGCGCGGAACTCACGAAAGCAGCCGCGACCGGTCGCCTAATCCGGTTCGAATTACTATTTCTATGCATGCTTCGTCACTTCGGCGTCCTCATGATTGTGGCCCTTTGTGGAACGGTCGCCAGCCTGGCGCAGAAACCGCCTTGCGGCAGCGATGCGGCGAGCAGCATTTCCACCGATCGGCCGCAGATCACCAGCTCGAGCATTGTCGTTCCCTGCGGAAGCCTGCAATTTGAGAACGGCTTCCAAGAGACGAGCGCGGGCGGCGAGCAGACCTACGATCTTCCCGAGACATCGATTCGATTTGGAATTGCGCGCAAGACCGAGCTTCGCTATATGGTTCCGGATTATTACTGGAACTTCGCGACCGGACCGGGCGGGGCGACGGGCCTGGGTGATATGAGCCTTGGCTTCAAGCAGCAGTTGGGACCGGTGAAGGGATTCGACGTTTCGATTGTTCCGACGGTCAGCTTACCGACGGGGGCGAACGCAATCTCGAGCCATGGGTATGATCCGTCGCTACAGGTACCCTGGTCGCGCGGGTTGTCGAAGAACTGGACGGTTGCGGGCATGTTTTCGGTGGCGTGGCCGACGCAGGCCGCGGCCGACGGAGGCACGCAGAGAAACGTGACCGGGCAGGGGAGCGTCTTTTTCGATCGGCAGCTGACCGCGCCGTGGGACGCCTGGGTTGAGTATTCCGGTTCGTTTCCGCAGCGCGGAGGGCCGCAGAACATCATTGATTTCGGCACTTCGTACAAAATCTCCCCGCACCAGCAACTGGATTTTCACGCCGGCTTTGGGCTTTCGTCCGCGGCGCCGGACCACTTCATCGGTTTTGGCTATTCGGTGAGGGTCCAGGCGATCCGGCCCAAATAATTTCTACATACGGAACTTAGCCGAGGCTGTCCTCGTACCACTTCCTGTGGTAAAACCACATAAGATGAAACTGATGTGGCGGTAACACAGGAGAAGCCCAAAATGCCCTCGAAGCTGGATTTATTGCAAGGCACCCTGGACCTGATGGTCCTGCAGACACTGGCCACCATGGGAGCGCTGCATGGTTACGGCATCGCGCGGCGGATTGAACAGATCAGCGGCGATGAAGTGCTGCTCAACCAGGGCACCATCTATGCCGCGTTGGTTCGGCTGCAGCAGCGGGGTTGGATCGCCGCCAAATGGGGCACGTCGGAGAACAACCGCAAAGCGAAGTTCTACTCGATCACCCGGTCGGGCCGGAAGCGGTTGAGCGAAGATGCGGCCTACTGGAACCGGCTTTCCGGGGTGATGGGCCGGGTGCTTGCGATGTCCCTGGAAGGGGAAAAATAATGGGAGCCATTCGGGAAGCCTTTGGCCGTATTCTGTCCTTCTTTCGCAAGGAAACACGCGACGCCGAGCTTGAGTCCGAGGTCGCGAACCACATGGATCTCGCCATCGAAGAGAATCTTCGCAGCGGCATGTCTCCGCCAGAGGCAAAGCGCCAGGCGATGGTGCGCTTTGGCGGAGTGCAGCAGGCGAAGGAGCGGCAGCGCGAGACGCGCGGGCTGCCGTGGCTTGATGTTCTGCTGCAGGACCTGCGCTTTACGTTCCGCACGCTCGGCCGCGATCGCGCTTTCACGATTGTCGCGGTGCTGATCCTCTCGCTGGGCATCGGCGCGAATATTGTGGTCTTCAGCGTGGTGAATACGATATTGCTGCGGCCGCTGCCGTTTCCGCACCCCCAGGAACTGGTGCGGATCACGGCCGCCCATCCGACCTGCGGCGAGTCTTGCCGGACCTACTCCGCCGACGCCACCAGGGAATATCGGGAGCGGAACAAGTCGTTTCAAGATGTGACCGGCTACTTCGCTTTTACGGGACCGGATAACTTCAAGCTCATGGGCAACGGTACGCCGGTTCCGGTGACCGGGCTGTTGGTGATGGACAACTTCTTTCAGACGCTGGGCGTAGCGCCGGTGATGGGAAGGCTGTTTCGCGCTGACGAGTCGGTGCATAACGCGCCGCCGGTGGTGTTGGTGACGTATCCATTTTGGAAGCGGCAGCTTGGCGGAGATCCCTCGATCGTTGGCAAGGCGATCAATATCGGCGACAATGGCAAGCCGGTGACGGTTGTCGGGGTGTTGCCGGAGAGCTTTGATTTTGGCTCGGTCTTTGCCCCTGGCTCAAAAGTGGACGTCTTTGTGCCTTACATCATGGCTGACTACGAACACGACGGGAACGATCTGGCGTTGATGGGGCGGCTCAAGCCCGGCGGGACGATAGGGCAGGCGCAGGCGGAAGCCAATTCTTTATTTCCCAAGCTCGATATTGACTTGAAGCATCCTGAGTACAACAAGAACTTCGGCTATACGGCGAGTCTCATTGGCATGAAGGAGTACATCAGCGGCAGTTTGCGCCGCTCGCTGATCGCGTTGTGGTGCGCGGTTGGGCTGATCATGCTGATCGTCTGCGTTAACCTTTCGAACCTGCTGCTGGCGCGGGCTGCTGCTCGCAGTAAAGAGTTCGCGATGCGCTCTGCGCTTGGCGCCGCGCGCGGAAGGCTGGTTCGCCAATTGCTGACCGAGAGCCTGGTTCTCTCCGGCGTTGGCGCGGTGTTGGGGCTGGGATTTGCCTTTGCCGTCGTCACCTGGCTGGCTCATCAGGGATCGATTGCCTTGCCATTGCTGAGCAGCGTGCGCGTTGACGGCGCTGCGCTTGGCTGGACGGTGCTCATTGCAGTCGCTGCTGCAGTCTTCTTTGGAACTGTTCCCGCGCTGCGGATTTCTCGCGGCAATTTGCAGGAGGTACTCAAGGATTCGGGGCACGGGACCAGCGCCGGACGGAAGCATGACCGGATGCGCTCGATCCTTGTGATCTCTGAGGTGGCGTTGGCCTGCGTCCTACTGGTGGGGGCTGGGTTACTGCTGAGAAGCTTCCTGAAAGTGCTGGATGTTGACCTTGGCTTTCAGCCGAGCCAGGCAGCGGCGATCAGCGTCGACTATGACGGAAATGCCGACGGGGCAAAGAGAAGTGTGATATGGCAAGAGGTGATCCGCCGCGTCGAGGCGCTTCCCGGCGTCGAGACGGCAGGAATTTCGGACAACTTGCCGCTCAGCCGAAACCGCAGCTGGGGCATCTTCCCCAAAGGCAAAGATCCTGACAAGGATTACCCCAAGGATTTTCTTCAGAGCCCCTTCATCTACATTGTCTCGCCGGGATATTTGAAGGCGATCGGCATGCGGCTGGTTGCGGGCCGAGATATTAGTTGGAGCGACGGTCCGAAGAACCAGGCTGTGGTCGTCATCAACCAAACCATCGCCAACAAACTCTGGCCTGGTGAGGATCCGATCGGTCAAATAGCCATTGCGGGCGGGGGGGATGCCCGTGTCATCGGCGTGGTCGCCGATGTTCACGAGAGCAGCGCAGAGAGCGCGCCGGGATGGCAGATGTATATGTCGGTGGCCCAGCAGGGGCCGGAGGGCGCGAACCTGGTCATCCGCAGCAAGTTGCCTCCGGAGACGCTAGCGCCGACGGTGATGTCGACCTTGCGCGAGATCAACCCGGCGCAGCCGGCGACGGAGTTCAAGCCGATCCAGGGGCTGGTCGATCATGCGGTCTCGCCGCGGCGCTTCTTCGTGATGCTGGTAGGCGCCTTTGCGGGGCTTGGGTTGTTTCTGGCTTCGCTGGGAATCTATGGGGTGATCTCTTATTCCGTTACTCAGCGGACGCAGGAGATTGGCATTCGCATGGCGCTGGGAGCGACGCGGGGGCGGGTTCAGTTGGGAGTGATTGCGAAAACAATTGGGATGGCTGCGATCGGCATCGCGATCGGCACGCTAGCCTCGGTTGACGTTTCGAGTCTGATTGCGTCGCTGTTGTTTGGAACGACTCCGACGGACCCGGCGACGTTTGGGGTTATCGTGGTGCTGCTGACAGCTGTGGCGTTGCTTGCTGGGTATATCCCGGCGCGGCGGGCCTCGCGGATTAATCCGATGGTGGCTTTGCGGAATAACTAGAGGTCAGTCAAGTTCGAGATCAGGTGGCTCTGAAGCCAATGTAGGCAATCAGAGCGGCGAAGGTCAGCTCGGTGCAAGGGACGACAAGCCACCACTTGCTACCTTGGCTAGCAGCAAAAAAGGCGAGAACGCACGAAATAACGGCGAACGTAAGATTTAATGGTGAGGGCAGAGCGCAACCAAAAAATAGGAAGATACTCGCGATTCCTAGCTTCACCGAACGGCTCATGGAAATATCCTAGCAACTCGATCAGCTCTGAGACAGGCCAAGCGTGATTTGATCGCACCTGCCTTCGCCGGGGTGGTGAGGCGTTGACTGTCCCCAGGTGCTCGAGCACATGGACAGCGCCGCCTTCGGTCGGAGAGAATACGGGCAGTGTCTTCAGCAAGTGGAGAGCCCCAATTGAGCCTACCCGGGCGCGCGTCGCAGCGCGCAAAGATTAGTGCCCTTGGCACCTACGTTCCCCCGAAAGTCCTGACCAATTTCGATCTTGAAAAGATCATCGATACCTCCGACCAGTGGATTGTGGACCGGGTGGGAATTCGCGAGCGGCATATCGCCGAGGGCAACGTCGCCACCAGCGACCTGGCGGTCGAAGCGGCGACTCGGTGTCTTGCGGAGCGCGGTATCGCGGCCAGCGAAGTCGAGCTGATTATTGTTGCGACGGTTACGCCGGACATGCTCTTTCCCGCAACGGCCTGCCTCGTCCAAAACAAACTCGGGGCGCGTGGCGCATGGGGCTTCGACCTGTCGGCCGCTTGTTCGGGATTTGTCTATGCCTTGCAAGTCGGGGCGAAGTTTATTGAGACGGGGGCGCACTCGAAGGTGCTGGTTATTGGCGCCGACAAGATGTCGTCGATCCTCGATTACAGCGATCGCACCACCTGCATTCTCTTCGGCGACGGCGCAGGCGCGGTGCTGCTAGAGGCGGCTGCGGAGGGCGAGACCGGCATCATCGATTATCTGCATGAGATCGACGGCTCCGGAGGGCAATCGCTCTACATGCCTGGCGGTGGCAGCCTGCATCCGACCTCGCCCGAGACCATTGCGAGCAAGATGCACTTTGTCCATCAGGATGGGCAAGCGGTGTATAAGTACGCCGTGCGCAAGATGATGGAGACCTGCGAGAACCTGCTGGCGCGCAACGAAGTGAAGGTCTCCGACCTGAAGCGCTTTATCCCACACCAGGCGAACAAGCGGATCATCCAGGCCTGCGCCGAACGTCTCGGCCTGACGGAGGACCAGGTGGTCATCAACATCGACCGCTATGGGAACACGACGGCGGCGACCATTCCGCTGGCGATGGATACGGCGCGGACCAGCGACCGGTTGAACAAGGGCGACCTGGTGCTGATCGCGTCTGTCGGCGCGGGATTTACGGTCGGCGCTTCGCTGCTGCGCTGGGAGATATAAAGCCGCCCGCCTTGGCTCTTCCTGGTGCTCAGGCGGCGGGTACGGCCTCAATCGGGGACTCGCGTGCGGCGATTCTCTGGCGGCGGTACCGCCAAATGCCATAAATGATGCCGCCGACGAGCAGTACAACGAAGGTCGACTGGATCACGGTCGACCATCCCGACAACGTGGTGGTCCACCAGTGGACGACTCTTCGTCCGTAGACAACTCCCGCCCAACTGACGAGGCCGTAGCGCGCCACTCGGGCGGCGTTGTAGGCGACCAGGAAGCGCCGCCGCGAGACGCCAAGAGCGCCCGCCGCGAGCAAGAACGGGGTGAGCGGGATGGGTGGCGGAAGCAGCGCCGGAAGCATCACGGAAAGCATCGAGTGCTCGTTGGTCCATTTCTCGATCGGCTTGCGGAAGCGCGCAGGCACGGAGCGCGCCATCAGGGCCTCGCCGCCTTTTTTGCCCGTGCTCCAGGTGATGAATCCGCCGATGGCGCTGCCGGCGATTGCGCACGCCGCGAGCAGAAACGGATTGCCGCGATGCGAGACCAGCAGCAGGAGCAGCAAGTCGGTGCTGCCGGGGATCGCCAGGGGGATCGGGGAGGAGTCGATGGCGGCGACCGTGAAGAGTCCCAGACCGCCAAGATGAGTCAGCCAGTGGGGCAACAGGGAATGATGGGCGTGGGCAGCCGCGTGTTTGGCAACGACCGGCGTCGCGGTCTTCGGGATCGGGTTCGTCGGGGTCGCCATTACAGTTATTGGACGCCAGCGGCGGGTACGGAGTCGCTGTTAAATGTCTTATAACAGGCGCAAGCCGGCAACAGGTTGCAGAATCGAGCATTCCGCGGCGTAACGATAGAAGGTACGCAGGCCTTCCATGCAGCTTTCGTCGAGAATGTAGTGAATATTTTCAGTGAGGTAGGTGCGAATGACGGTTGCGGGGATGGCAAGCCGCGCCGACCATTCGAGCACCAGGTCTTCGATGTGGCTGAGGCCATGGTTGCGCGAGGAGATAAAGTCCGCAATCAGGGACTCGCGGGGGAAGGCCAAGTTTTTTGCAGCTTCGCCTCGGATCGCCCAGAAAGCTGAGACCCAGGGAACTCCGGTGCGCTGCATCCACTCGTAGCCGAGATCGAGGTAGAGAAGCGGCTCATTGGTGCGGTCGAGACGCGCCTGGGCGTCTTCGAGAGCCAGCAGCGCAGGGTCGCCGATGAGCAGCGCAGCATCGGCTGCGGCGAGCATCGCGTCGAGATTCGGCGCTTGGGGGATGAACTTCGCCTGCGGATTCCAGTATTTGCGAAAGAGGATCTCGGTATAAGTTGCCGAGGTGAGTGAAGAGGTGTCGAGCGCGATGGTGTTGGCGGCTTCAGGGCCATCTTCGCGAGTGACGAGGATGATGGAGCGGATGCGCCCCTTGGAAGCGATTGCGCACCCGGAAAGAATCATCATCGTGGGATCGATCGCGTATGCGGCGGCGGGGACGAGGCCGATGTCGGCGACTCCGGTGAAGAGATCTTCGGCGCAGCGGGAGGGCGTGGAGTAGCGGATTTCATAGCGCTCGGCGAGCCGGGATTTCTGCGGCTCGTGCTCGAAGTCCCACATTAAAGGCGCGGGATTGAGGAAGTCGATCGCGGCAAGCTTGAGTCGTTTGGCGGGCAAGATATGCACTTACCAGTGTACTTGGGCGGGTGGGTTCAAGATCAGCGGAGCTGCTATTGGAAGATCAGAGCTTATTTCAGTTTCAGCTCCCATTCCTGTCCAATAAGATCGTGGCCGAAGCTGTGATGCGGTTCCTCTTTGACGAGCTGGAAACCTGCGCGTTGGTAGATGCGATGTGCTGAGGAGAGAATGCTTTGGGTCCACAAGACGATTTTTTTATAACCTGACGCACGCGCGAAACGGACGCATTCGGTGACCAGCGCGTCGCCGAGGCCTCGGCCTCTTGCGCATGGCTCGACGAACAGTAGCCGAAGTTTGGCGGTGCGGGGGTGCGAAGGGTGCTTCACCAGGAAAACGTGGCCCACATTGTGGCCGTCGATTTCGGCGATCCAGCAGCGTTCGCGCTTTGAATCGAAGTGGGTGATGAATTCGTCGACGATCTTTGCAACGAGAGCCTCGAAGGACTCGTTCCATCCATATTGCTCCGCGTAGCCAAGGCTTTCGCGATGGACGATCCAACCCATGTCGCCGACGCGATGCGGCCGGAGGATGAAGGGCGACTTGTTTCGGTCGGTTTCTCCGAGAATGCCTTCGATGCTCCTCATGCATTCGATGAGCTCGATCCGGGCTGTGGGCGGGAGGGCTTGAAGGGTGGTGCAGGCCTGTTCCTGCGAAAGCTTGTTGAGCTTTTTGAAGGCTGCCTTGCCTGGTGCAGTGAGCTTGAGATCGGCGTAGCGGCCGTCGGCCTGCGAGGTCTTGCGGCGCAGTATGCCGTCGCGTTCGAACTTTGCCAGCATGCGGCTTAGGTAGGCGGGATCCATCCCGAGATCTTCGGCGATTTCGCCGGCTTTGGGCGAAGTGCGGGTAGCCAACTCGTAGAGGACGCGCGCCTCGGCAAGGCTGTATTCGCTGTTGAGGAGCCCTTCGTTCAGGGTGCCGATGAGCCGGGTATACATCCGGTTAAAGCGTCGAAAGTTAGCGGCCTCGCTGGACAGGGCGGAGGTGACAAGCCGATTCGGCGGCATAGCAATAACAGTCAACCAATATACTTGACATTGTCAAGTATATTGCCGGATCGGCTTTTCTCTAGCCGCTACTTAGAAGGATCAACGAGTGCTCCGTAGACCGTGGCATGGCTGCGGTAGAGCAAGCCGTGATTGTCGCGGCCGGTCATGCGCTGGATCATCGCAACGAAGACGATGTCGTTCGTGGGATCGACCCAGAACCAGGTGCCGGCTGCGCCATCCCAAAAGAAGGTGCCTTTGCCGTCGGGCAGCGCGGCGTCCGCCGGATCGTAGACAACGGCGCAGTTGAAGCCGTAGCCAAAGCCGGGGCGCATGATGTGCTGGCCGATGCCGAACTCTCCGGTAAGCAGGTTTTGCGGCAGGTGATTGGAGGTCATGAGCTTGACGGTGGCGGGCGAGAGGATGCGCTTCCCGTCGAATTCGCCGCCGTTGCCGAGCATTTGAGCGAAGTGGTAGTAGTCTTCGGCGGTCGAAACCAGGCCGCCTCCCCCGGAGGGCATGGTGGGCTGGGTTGCGTAGTCAGTGGGCGGACCACCGGCGGTCTGGACGGGGACGTAATTTCCCTGCGGATCGTCGCGATAGTTAGTCGCGAAGCGCGCGCGCTTTTCCTGGGGAACGAAGAAGCCGGCGTCTTTCATGTCGAGCGGAACGAAGATGTGGTCGCGGTCGAAATCGGGCAGCGTCTGGCCGGAGAGTTTCTCGACGATGTATCCCTCGATGTCCATCGAGAGGCTGTAGGTCCACCCCTTGCCGGGCTGGTAGTTGAGCGGGATGGTGGCGAGCTTGTCGACCATCTCCTGCAGGTTGGCCGATTGCATGACTTTCTGCTCTTTGTACATGGCGTCGACGACGGTATGGCCGTTGCCGTAGGAGAAGCCGGCGGAGTGCGACATGAGCTCGCGCATCGTTGGAGCGTGGTCGGGGTCGACGAGGACCGGCTTGCCCGTTGCGTCTACGCCGGTGAAGACTTTGAGGTGGGCGAATTGTGGAATGTATTTCGAGATCGGGTCGGAAGGCAGCCACTTGCCCTGTTCATAGAGGATCATCATGGCGACTCCGGTGACGGGCTTGGTCATGGAGTAGTCGCGAAAGATTACGTCCTTGGACATTGGCGCGTTGGCGGCGATGTCGCGCTGGCCGTAGGTGCGATATTCCACGATCTTGCCGTGGCGGGCGAGGATGGTGACGGCTCCGGAAAGCTGCTTCTGGTCGATCTCGCCTTGAATGAGGGCGTGCAGATTTTCGAGGCGCTCGGTTGAGAATCCGACGGTCTCGGGTTTTACCGGGGTCATATCTGGCGCGTGGTGCGCGGTCGTCTGCGAGAGGGAGGGGAAGGCGGCTGCGGCGAGAATGAGAATTGCGGTCGTGATTGCGGAAGGGCGAGCGATTCGAGTGTTTTTCATGCGAGTTCAGACTATATCGAAAAGGGAAGCGAGAGTTGGACTTCATTCGATATCGAGTGCAGCGGCCATTTTGGGCATCAGGCAACGGCAAGAAACTTTATAATTGCGCGGTCATGGACAAATCCCGTTTCGTGCTGACTTCTGTATTGCTCGCCGCCGCAGTACCCGCCTTTGCCCAACTCCCTGGCTGGATGCCGGACCCAACCAGGCAGCAGACCTACACGCTGCATCGCTCGTCGAGCGCCGAGACAACCGGAGGCAATGCGGACGCGCGCACCATATCGCCGGGCCAGACGATGACCGTACTCGACGCCGATGGGCCGGGGATGGTTTCGCATATCTGGTTCACGATCGACGATAACGAGCCGTACGCGCTGAAGCGCATCGTCTTGCGCATGTATTGGGACGGCGAGACAACGCCGAGCGTTGAGACTCCGATCGGCGATTTCTTCGGCCTGGGCAACGGCCTCTATTACCGGTGGGAGTCGCTGGTGCTCTCCTGCGGCAACGACAAGGCGCTGAACAGCTACTTCCCGATGCCCTACGCGCATCATGCGCGGATCACGGTGACCAATGAGGGTAAGAATTCGGTGAACCATCTTTACTGGAACATCGATTATCGGGTCGATGCCCAGCCGCTGCCTAAGGACACGCTTTACTTCCACGCCCAATACCGCCAGGCGCAGCCGAACCATGGCTGGACCGGCAGTTGGTATGAAAACGGCGACCCGATGGTGAACTACAAGCGCAACCTCGACGGCAAAGACAACTACACATGGCTCGAAGCGCAGGGTCATGGCCAGTTCGTCGGCGTGACGATGTCGGTGCTGCAAAATCAGGACGGCTGGTTTGGCGAGGGCGATGACATGTTCCAGATCGACGGCGATGCGATCAGCATTCTTGGAACGGGGAGCGAAGACTACTTCCTCGGCGCCTGGGGCTACATGGGTTCGCAGGACTTTCTGCTGCATGGCGCTCCGGTTGTCGGCAGGGAGATTGCTGGGGAGCGCTCGAGCATGTACCGCTTCCACTTCGACTCGCCGATTCCGTTTACGAAATCGATCCGGGCGAGCATCGAGCACGGCCATGCGAACCATCGTTCGGACAACTTCTATTCGGTCGCGTACTGGTATCAGGCCGAGCCGCATGCGGCTTTTCCGGCACTGCCGGATGTGGATGAGCGGATTCCGACGCTGGAGTTTGTGGGTGGGCCGGGGAATGCTAAGGGGCCTTATGACCCGAATAGTTTGCATCCGCGGTGATGCGTACTTCGAACTTAAAATGCTCACGAGAGGGATCGTTTGAAATCCATCAATCCAAATGGAAGCCGCGTTGAGCTAGGTAAGAGCGACTCAGCATCCGATGTTCGGCGGTTTTCTGATAGCCACCAGCTCAAAGTCGTGCAATTCAGTGAGCGCCTGCCTCTCTCGCTATTAGAGTCATTGAACGAGGAGCTCTTCGCAAGTCGGCCCGAGGTCGAGTTGAGGGTATATGGGTTTTATAGGGATGTGTGCGACCTTAGTTTCTGTTCGCGGATGTCATATGTCCAAAGGTTTCGCGCTGACTGCCTGCAACGTGCAACCGGCGTCGAGAACATCGCCAAGATGGCACAGTTGGAATTGCTCGGACTGGGGATATTCGATCTCACCAGCCTTGAAATACTGGAAGAAGTAAACCCGAATCTATCTGAGCTATTCCTTTTGGAAACAAAATCTAAGAAACCCGATCTCTCGGCTATCGCCCGCTTTCGCTCGCTGCAGAAGCTCTGTCTCGTTGGTCAGCAAAAGAACATTGAGGTGTTGTCGAGTCTGCGAACACTCAAAGATTTGACGCTTGGATCAATCAAGGTAAAGACACTGCGAGTGGTGAGAGACTTACCGATGCTGACGTCTCTCCGGATAACGCTGGGCGGCACCAATGATCTCACTGAACTCCATGACTTGCGAAATCTAAAATATTTGGAGCTCTGGAGGATTCTCGGTCTCGAAGACATTGAGGTGATTTCGACGCTGACTGGCTTACAGAGCCTCTTCCTGCAGGAATTGACTCGGATTACAAAACTGCCTCCTTGCAACGAGCTCGTTAGCCTCCGCCGAATCTTTCTGGACAATCTCAAGAACCTCGACGACTTATCCGCTCTGGTTGGAGCTCCTGTGCTGAGCGAGTTCTCCCACGTTTTTTCGAAGCTTTCCCCAGAGGACTACTTACCATTGCTTAAGGGCGGAAAGCTCAAATACGCACACGTCGGCCTTGGCAGCGTTAAGAAGAACGACTACTTCAAGCTGCTTTGTGCGGAGAACGAGGTCATTTGCGGTATCAATTCTAAATTTGCGATCCAGTGAGCATCGCTTAGGTCGTTCTCTGAATCATCGCTGCTGATATTGGACCTACTCGGAACGCAGAGCCGCGACTGGATCTAGGTTTGCGGCGCTCCGAGCGGGGAGCCAGCTTGCCAGGACTGCGATCACGGCGAGTAGCGCTACGGCGAATCCAATGGTGACAGGATCGTAGGATTGAAGGCCGAAGAGCATGCTGCTGGCCGATCGTCCGGCGAGAAGCGTGAGAGGTAGGCCGACGGCGGTTCCGGCGAGGAGCATCAGCGCGGTGTCGCGCATGATGAGCGAGATGACTTGCCAGCGGTGTGCGCCGAGGGCGATGCGGATGCCGATCTCGTTGCGGCGCTGGGCGATGAGGTAGGCGAGGACGCCGTAGAGGCCGACGACGACCAGAATTGCAGCGAGGAGGCCGAAGAAGCCGGAGAGCATGGCCATCATGCGGTCGCCGACGAGGCCGTCCTGAATATTCTGCTGGAAGTCGATGAACTGGGTCACCATCTCGGGATGTTCGGCTTCCATCTTGTGCCGGATGGCGGTGATTGCAGTTGGAAGGTCATTGGCCGCGATCATCATGGCCATCCCCGGCCCCTGTGCGGTCACCGGAAACTGGTCGATGGGAACAAAGGCAATTGGCGGGATAGTGCCGCGGAGATCGTTGTACTTGGTGTCGGCGATGGTGCCGACGATCTCGTAGGTGCGCTCCGGGTATTGCGGCTCTGGTTTAACGTGTACGAGCTCTCCGATGGGTGACTTGCCTCCGAGATATTTGCGGATGAAGGTCTGGTTGACGATCACGACGAAGGGCGCGCCGGTAGTGTCAGCTGCGGTGAAGCTGCGTCCACTGAGAACCGGGATGCCCATTGTGGCGAAGTAGGTGGGGCTGGCATACGTGAATTTGCTGTCGCCCTCGATTGAGTCGACGCGAACGGCGTGTGTCCAGCTATTGCCGTTGAGCGGTGTCGAAGTCGTTGCGGCAGCGTTCTGAATGCCCGGAATGCTGCGCACATCGTCGACGAGTTGCCGTTTATATGCGGCTTCGTCTTCGGGCTTGATCTTCCCTGCCGGATAGCCAAAAAAGCCCATCAGGATGCCGCTTTCCTTCATGCCCGGGTCGAAGGTCACGAGGTTGCGATAGCTGCGGACGAAGAGCAAAGCGGCGACCAGCAGCACCATGGAGATTGCGATCTGCGAGACGACCATGAGGCGCTGCATGGTGAAGCGTTCGCGGCTGCCCGTGCTTCCACGCTCGCCGGACTTGAGCGAGCTGATCGGGTCGACGCTGGTGGCGCGCATGGCGGGGAGCGTGCCGAAGACGATGCAAGTGAGCCCCGCGACCACGGCGGCGAAGAGCAGCACGCGCCAGTCGGTGACAATCGAAAGATGAATCGAAGACTGGCTGGTGTTGAGCGACGTAACGAGAAGGCGGCTTAGGGGTTGCGCGAGCGCGATGCCCAGCGCCGCTCCGCTGAGCGCGAGCAGTCCGCTTTCGATGAGCAGTTGCGTGGCGATGCGGCGGCGCGATGCTCCGAGGGCCATGCGGATGGCCATCTCGCGCTGGCGCGCGCTGGTGCGGGCGAGCATCAGGTTGGCGAGGTTGGCGCAGGCGATGAGCAGGACTAGTCCGGTGATGGCGAGCAAGAGCTGAAGGGAGGTGTCGTAAGTGTCGCGCAGCGCGCTGACGCCGGCTCCGGCCGGATACGCGGCGAGGCGGAATTCCAAATATTTCTTGATCGCCTCGGAGCTGTAGCCGGGCGGCGCAGTGTCTTTGAAGAGGCCGGGGCTGAGGGCATCAAAGTATGCCGAGGTGCGCTCGATCGTCCAGCCCGGTTTGAGGCGTCCCATGACGTTGAAGATGAACATCTCGGGGCGTATGTGCGGCGGGGTGCAGGTGGGATAGGCGAGGTCGAAGGTATCTCCGACGACAAGTCCGGTGAAGGAAGGTGGGGTTACACCTAACACCTGCACGGAGCGGCCTTCGGCCTGGATGGTCGTATTTGCGGTAATGGATTCGCCGCCCATCTGCGACTTCCAATATGGATAGCTGACGACGATCTTCGACAGCTCGCATGAGGACTCGTCCTGTGGCTCGATCAGGCGGCCTTGCAGAGGTGCGACGCCGAGCACGTTGAAGAACTCTCCGCTGACCTCGAGGCCGTTTACATGTTTCGCTTCCGTGACCTTGCCGACGCGCACGTCGGCCTCGCGCCAGGCGAAGATGCCGGAGAATGGATCGTGATGGCGACGGACCTCTTGCCACATGGGGATGGTGAAGTTGGCATAGCGGCCGTCGGTGATTCCGAATCCAGGACGATTTCCGCCGTTGATGCGCAGCTCAGCGAGTTCCTGCGGATTCTGGATAGGCAGGCTGCGCAGGCGCACCGCGTCGACTAACTGGAATACAGCGGTATTCGCGCCGATACCGAGGGCGAGGGTGAGGATCGCCATTGCTGTGAAGGCGCGGCTCTTGGCGAATCCGCGGACGGCGTAGCGCGCGTCGCGAAAGAAGCTATCGAGGCCGGCGGCGGTATCTTCGGCGTCAACGCGTTCGTGCATGACGGTGGGGTTGCCGAAGCGCAGGCGGGCTTCGCGGGCCGCCTCTGCGGGGCTCATGCCGTTGGCGAGGTTTTCGTCGATGCGCATCTGCAGATGTTCGCGGAGCTCGGCATCGATCTCGTTACTTAGCCTCGAGCGGCGGCCGAGTGCGCCGATACGGCGAAAGAATCCCATAAGATCCACCTCATGCGTAGCGCAGAATCGCCTCGACGCCCTTGACCACTTGGTCCCAATTCTTCTCTCGCGCGGCGAGCTGTTTCTTGCCGGCTGCGGTGAGGGTGTAGAACTTTGCCTTGCGGCTGCTCTCGGTCGTCGCCCATTCGGAGCGCACCCATCCGCTCTGCTCCATGCGGTGCAGCGCGGGGTAGAGCGAGCCCTCTTCTACGTTGAGCAGTTCGTCGGAGACTCGCCCGATGTGCGCGACGATGCCGTAGCCGTGCATCGAGCCAAGCTGGGAGAGGGTTTTGAGGATTAGAAGGTCGAGCGCTCCCTGGAGGTCGTTCTTTGCCATGCTTTACCCCTAGATGTCGATGGTAGTAAGCTTATCCGCCTCTTACCCTAGTTGTCAAGGGGTGTTTTGCTAAGGATTTGGGGAGTCGCTTCGCTGCATTTGGCAAGGTCAGGTGGGAGTTGGTCGAACGTAACTTTTTGGAAACTTTGTTCGAGAGGGACATCAACGGAACGACCATACTACTTGTTTGTCCCGATCCTCCCTTAGACTGAGGCAGCTTCGAGACATCCGACAAGGAAAAGTACCAGCAGAGAGGCGACAAGTGGAAGTATCACCCATCTGGACGCTCCGCGTAACCCCGCAATCGCTGTTGCTCCCAAACCGACTGGTGCCAAAAAGAATAGCATCGCTAAATGCAATGTTTCTGGATACTGCCAAGGAGGAAGGTACGTGGAAGACTTCAGAGCATAACGCAGAAAAGTGTATGGAGCGTAGGCTGTGATCAACCATGCACCGGCTACAGCCCACAGAGGAAAGACGCCGGAAGATGACCGTTCCTGTATTCCTTTACAGCCCTCAAGAGTGCAGCAGTCGAGATTGCGGCAGGACCACAGACTATAAGTAGCGGCACGAGAAGCAATCGCATCCCTCCACCAAGGTGAACCCGCTAGGTCAATGTCCTAAGACTATCAGCTCCAAAAAAGTTCATGCGCATTCATTAAATTTTGTTAGACCTCCCTGCTTGACACTCTCCCTGTTGTATCGCTACTCTCGCCACAACACTCCAAAGAAAGCGATTTAGGAACGCGCAAGCAACTTCAGCGTCCGCATCTATTTATGGATACTTCCGCCAATCCGACAGGAAGCGCTGTTGCGGAGCCGTCTCCTCTTCCGGACGAGACTCAGTTGGCGTGGCTGGCGCTTTCGCTCGCTCCGGGTCTGGGGCCGCGGCGCATTTTGCAGGCGGTGGAAAATGTAGGGTCGGTGACTCGCATTCTTGAGCTCTCGCTGACCGATCTCGAAGCGCTGCGGTTTCCGGCGACTGCGGTGCAGTGCATCTCCGGCGGGCAGGCGCTTCGCGATGCTGAGGACGAATGGAAGCGCGTGCGGGCGGAAGGGGCTTCGCTGCTGGCTTTTTCGGATGATGCTTATCCGGTGCGGCTGAAGGAGATCTTCGATCCACCGCCTCTCCTCTGGGTGCGAGGCGACGTCCAACTGCTCTCGCAGCCGGCGATGGCGGTGGTCGGCACGCGGCATCCGACCCCATACGGGATGGGCATGGCGGAGATGCTCTCGCGCGATCTGGCCTTGCGGGGGATGATTATTTTGAGCGGCATGGCGCGCGGCGTCGATACCGCCGCGCACAAGGGAGCGATTGCGGCGAAGTCTCCAACGGTGGCGATCTGGGGGACGGGGATCGATGTGATCTATCCCAAAGAAAACAAAGCGCTGGCGGAGCAGATTTTGGCCGGCGGCGGGGCGATTGTTTCGGAGTACAAGCTGGGAACGTTTCCCGCTCCGCAGAACTTTCCCCGCCGCAACCGTCTAATCAGTGGGATCAGCGTCGGGGTGCTGGTCGTCGAGGCCGGCGAGCACAGCGGCACCCGGGTGACGGCGCGTTGCGCGATCGAGCAGAATCGTGACGTCTACGCGGTACCTGGCAATGTGACCAACAAGGGCGCCTGGGGGCCTAACACGTTGATAAAGCAGGGCGCTAAGCTGGTGGCGACGTGGGAGGATGTGTGGGAAGAATTGCCCACGCAGGTCCGTTTGCAGCTTGAGGCCAAGCTTGGCTCGACGGTCGCGATTGAATCGAATGCCGAGGCTGGCGCATCGTTATTTGAGCCGGTTCCGCTACCCCGGGCCGAAGCGCTGGTCTTTAGCGTGCTGCGCCATGACGAGGCGCTGCTGCTCGATGAGATCATGGAAAAGCTCGAAGCTGAGCTGAGTTCTTCCGAGATTTTTACCGCGTTGTTCGAATTGGAACTGAGCGGTCGCGTGAAGCAACTTCCGGGAAGAAATTACGTCAAGAGCTTCTAGGCGAATTTGCGTTTTCTCTCCGAACGGGGCAGTCTGTAGTCGGACTGCAGCGGTTTGCTGGGCGAGAATCGCGACGGCATGAATAGAAGGATTTGGCCGGGCGTGATAGTTTCCAGATGACATATAAAGTCTTTTAACAAGATTACTGAGGCTATTAACGCCTCGACGAATGGTGCTGACAGTCTTGCCGTCTTGTCTTTAGGTAGACGGGGCTGCGGTTTGAAAGTGCAAAGAAGGAATCATGAGTAAATCATTAGTGATTGTCGAGTCGCCTGCCAAGGCCAAGACAATCAACAAATATCTCGGCAAGGATTTCGACGTGGAAGCGTCGATCGGCCATATCAAAGACCTGCCCAAGAAGACCATGGGCGTGGATATTGAGGGTGGCACCTTTGAGCCTGAGCTGATCGTTACCGAAGACAAGCTGAAGCTGGTCGCGATGCTGAAGAAGCTCGCAGCCAAGGCGGACCATGTGTACCTGGCGCCTGACCCTGACCGCGAGGGCGAGGCCATTGCCTATCACCTTGAGCAGGAGCTTATCGGCGTCGCGAAGCAGGGCGCGATCCAGCGCGTGACCTTTAACGAGATCACTCCCAAAGCTGTGAAGGCAGCCTTTGAACATGCTCGCCCCGTTGACCGGAACCTGGTCGACGCGCAGCAGACGCGGCGTGTGCTCGATCGCCTGGTGGGCTATGAGATTTCGCCGCTGCTGTGGGACAAGGTGCGCCGCGGACTCTCCGCTGGCCGCGTGCAGACGGTGGCCGTGCGGCTGATTGTCGAACGCGAGCAGGAGATCAAGGCTTTCAATCCGGTTGAATACTGGACCATCGATGCGTCGCTGCATCCTGCGCCGCAGGGCATGGATTTCACCGCGCGCTTTGTCGGCATCGACGGCAAGAAGGCTGAGGTGCCGACAGTCGGAGCGGCTGCTTTGCCTGACGGTGTGACGGCGAAGGCTGTCGTCGCGCAGCTTGAGAAGGCGAAGTGGCAGGTCCGTTCGGTTGAGAAGAAAGAGCGCCGCAAATCTCCAACTGCGCCTTTCACGACCAGCAAGCTGCAGCAGGATGCTTCGCGCCAGCTTGGTTTCAATGTGAAGCGCACGATGGGCGTGGCGCAGCGTTTGTATGAGGGCCTCGAAATTGGCTCCAAGGGTACGGTCGGCCTGATCACCTACATGCGTACCGACTCGACGAGGGTTGCTCCTGAGGCGCTGAGCGACGTTCGTACTTATGTCGAGAAGAAGATCGGCAAGCAATATCTGCCGGCGCAGCCTAACGCGTACAAATCGAAGAAAGATGCGCAGGACGCGCATGAAGCGATCCGTCCGACTGACGTGACGCTGCATCCGGATGAGATTCACAGTTTTCTCTCGGAGGAGCAATACAAGCTTTATCGCCTGATCTGGCAGCGCTTTGTCGCCTCGCAGATGGTGCCGGCGATCTATGACCAGACGACGGTGGATATCGAGGCCAAGGCCGACCGCAGCTATGACTTCCGGGTGAGCGGCTCGGTGCTGAAATTCGACGGTTTCCTCAAGGTCTACGAGGAAGCCAAGGACAAGAAGGACGACGACGACGAATCGCTCGAAAACAAGCTGCCGGAGCTGAACAATGGTCAGGCGCTTGCGTTGAATTCGGTGAAGGCGGACGAGCACTATACCGAGCCGCCTCCGCGGTACAACGAGGCGTCACTGGTTAAGGAGCTTGAGGAGCGGGGAATCGGGCGTCCGTCGACTTACGCTTCGATCATCAACACCATCCAGGACCGTGAATATGTGGTGAAGCTGCCGCCTACCGGGCGCTCGGGCCGCTTTTATCCGACCGAGATTGGGGTTGTGGTCACCGGGCTGCTGGTCAAGAACTTCCCCTATATATTTGATACGACTTACACGGCCAAGCTCGAAGAGGAGCTGGACAGCGTTGAGGACGGAACGGAGAAGGGTACCGACCTGCTGACGGGCTTCTATGGCCACTTGAGCGAAGAGCTTGCCCAAGCCAGCGAGAACATGGAAGACGTGAAGCGGATGGAGATCAAGACCGACCAGGTTTGCGATCTCTGCGGTTCGCCTCTGGTGCTCAAATGGGGCAAGTTCGGCTCGTTCTACGCGTGCAGCGCTTACGACAAGAAGAAAGAAGGAAGCTGCACCTTTACGAAGGAAAACTTCGACGCGAAGCCTGACCTCAACACTCCGGAAGCGCAGGATGCCGGGGAAAAAGAGGAGTATTGCGAGGCCTGCGGACGGGTGATGGTGCTCAAGCGTGGCCGGTTTGGCATGTTCATGGCCTGCCCGGGATATAACGAAGATCCGCCGTGCAAGACGACCCGCAAGCTCGATCAGAAGGTGCAGCAGAAGCCGCCTGTCCCGCTTGAAGAGGATTGCCCGAAGTGCGGCAAGCAACTGGTGCTTCGTAATGGGCAGTATGGCGAGTTTGTAAGCTGCTCCGGCTACCCGAAATGCAAGTACATCAAGCAGAACTTCATCGGGGTGAAATGCCCGCAGTGTGGCGATGGCGACCTGATAGAGAAGAAGGCGCGGCGCGGGAACCTTTTCTACGGGTGCTCGAACTATCCGAAGTGCGACTTTACCTCGAACAACAAGCCTGTTGACCAGAAATGCCCGGAGTGCGGCAGCACGTATCTGCTGGAAAAGACGCTGAAGTCGGGCGTTTACCTGGTTTGCCCGAACAATAAGAAGACGACGGCAGAGGAAGAGGCGCCGAAGAAGCGTGGCAAGAAGGCGGCCGAGGACGCGCCTGCGGCGGTCGCGTGCAGCTTTATCAAGCGGATTGCCGACCCTCCACCGCCGGTTCCGCTGCCTCCGTTGCCAACGGCGGCCACCCACGCGCCTCTTGTGGAGCAGACGGTCAGCTAAGTGTGACCGACCTGGAATCCGGAAATTGTTGTTCTGGTCGAATAGTGCGGGAGAAAAATTTCCCAAATGGTGGGGCCCGGTTGATAATTGACGGTGTCAGAGAGTAATCGGCTCTCGAGGCCTATGGGGGTTGTTGCATGAAGCGTCTTTTGGTACTAGGGGTGATTCTTAGTGCGTCCGCTTTCGCGGCTGACCAGAGCACCAAACCGATCGATGGCTGGATCAGCGATTCACAATGTGGCGCCATGCACGCAGGCGGCGGCGCGGCATGTGTAAAGAAGTGCATCGGGGGCGGCGCCAAGCCGGTCTTTGTGGACGACGCCAAGAAACAGGTATGGAAGATCGATAACCCGGACGCGGTCGCCGGCCACTACGGCCACCACGTCGCGATGCAGGGTACGGTGGATACGGCGGATAAATCCGTCCACGTTGCGTCGATCACCATGCTGAAAGACCAGGGCAAAGCCGACGATACTGGCGGGATGTCGCACTGATTCCGCATTTGGCTCGATTGCAGGATGATTTAAGGGCGCAAGTCTGCGCCCTTTTCGTCGTTTTGTGAAGCTTTTCTGCTCGATTGTGAATCGATAGATAGACCGAGCTCTGCGACGTCTGGCCCCGCCCTGCGTCTTACAATTCATAGAGGAAACTGCGTAATTGAAAGTAGCTATCGTTACTGAGTCATTCCTGCCGAAGATTGATGGCATCGTTACGATGCTCAGCAACACGGTTGAGTGCCTGAGACGGAATGGCGACGAAGTCATGATCTTCGCGCCCAGCGGCGGCCCGGCGGAGCTGTTTGGCGCCGAGGTTGTGCCGATGCCGTCGATGGCTTTTCCGCTTTACAAAGAATTGCGCCTGGCGTTGCCGCGGACGTCTATGCGTCAAAAACTGGAGCAGTTCCAGCCGGATGTGTTGCATGCCTTTGAGCCGGTCTTGCTGGGCGTCGGCGGCATTTATTACAGCGCGGAACTGCGCATCCCGCTGGTCATCTCGTACCACACCAACCTGCCCGCCTATCTCCGCTATTACAAGCTGGGATTTATTGAGAAACTGACCTGGGCCCTGATGCGCGTCAGGCATCGCCGCGCCAATCTGAATCTCTGTACCTCGACCGCGATGATGGATGACCTTGAAAGTCACGGAATCGATCATCTTGCTCTTTGGGAACGCGCCGTCGATGCAGGCCGCTTCCATCCCGGCATGGCGAACATGGAGATGCGCTCGCGACTCAGCGGCGGTAGTCCCGATTCTCCGCTCTTGTTATATGTGGGCCGGCTTTCGGCTGAGAAAGATGTTGCCCGGCTCAAAGAGCTCTTCTCCGTCGTTCCCGGCATGCGGCTGGCGATTGTTGGCGACGGGCCTTTGCGCTCCGAGTTGGAGCGGCAATTCAAGGGCACCGCGACTGTTTTCTCCGGATACATGAAGGGTGATGAGCTGGCCAGCGCTTACGCGTCAGCGGACCTGTTTGTGCTGCCGTCGCGCACCGAGACTCTCGGCCTGGTGCTGCTGGAGGCGATGGCCGCCGGATGTCCGGTCGTCGCGTGCCGCGCGGGCGGCGTTCCCGATGCTATCGAAGATGGAGTGACGGGATTTTTGTTCGATCCGGAACAAGATGGAAGCCTTGCGGCGATCGTTCAAAAGGCGTGGAACGCGAAGAGCCAACTTGCCGGGATTCGCCGGAATGGCCGCCAGGATGTCGAGCGCCACAGTTGGGCCCGGGCGACGAGCGAGCTGCGCCAGCTTTACTGCCAGGTGATCCATGACAAGGTGAAGTATGGCCGGAGAGTGCGAGACCGGGCGGAGATTCCGCTGCCGAAACGATTGGCCGCCGGCATCGCTCGGGGCACCTTGCGGACTTTGCTCCCGTAAAAGTGCACAAAATCGGTTTTTCCCCACGGATGCAATCTGCTAGTGTGGGTAGGAATTCATTTCCTGAGAGATGAGCGGTCATGGCTAAGGCAGTCTGGAACGGCAAGGTGATCGCGCAAAGCGACACCGTTGAAACCGTAGAAGGTAACCTATATTTTCCCGAAAGTTCGCTGGTGCGTGAGTATTTCCGTCCCAGTTCGACGACGTCTTCGTGTCCCTGGAAGGGGCAGGCGCGGTACTATTCGCTGCTGATCGACGGCCAGGAGAACCCCGATGCGGCCTGGTATTATCCCGATCCGAAACCCGCCGCGCGCAATATCAAGAACCATGTTGCCTTCTGGCGCGGAGTGGAGATCGAGAAGTAGACTCGGTCGATCAGCCTCAGCGAAGGCTGACTATTTCGCCTGCGCAGGACGCGCCGGAAAGACCAGCATAGTCACGGCAAGAGCAACAACGATTCCGAGCCCGACCTCAAGGAATCTTGAGATGGCTGCGTGTGCCGGGCCGCCTTCGAACTTAATCAGGACAATGATGGATAGCGTGACCGCCGCGAGCCGTCCCGCCTTGTCAAAGGCCAACATGCTGCAGGCAAAGATGCAGAGCGCCACTGCCAGGCCATAGACGATGTAGTGTCCGTGCCAAATGTAGAAGGTTCCCCAGCCCAGGAACGCGCCGATCGCGGTGCCGATAATGCGGTCGCGGCACGAGGCGAAGGTGATGGTCGTGTCGAAAGCCATGACGACGATGGCTGAAACCGCCGCCCAGAAGCTGCGCTCCAACCCAAGCAAATTGCCAAGCCACACGCAGATCACTGCGGCGAGGCCGGTTTTGAAGGCGCCGATGGCCTGCTTGCTGAAGTTCTTCTGCTGCCACCAGTTGGGTAGTGGGCGCGATGGATTGCCGGTGTCTGTCGAGGCGTTCGTCATGCTACCCAAGATAACCTCTGCGACAGGCCCGCTGTCGATCCAACTGCTAAACTTGAATAGTCTATGTTTGATACGCTTTCCGAAAAACTTCAGCGTGCCTTCAAGAACCTTCGCGGCCAGGGCACGATCACCGAGGAAAATATTGGCGAGGCCTTGCGCGAGATTCGCGTGGCGCTGCTCGAGGCCGACGTCAATCTCGGCGTAGTCAAAGATCTCATCGACCACATCCGCGAAAAGGCGCTCGGCCAGCAGGTGATGACCGCGCTCTCGCCCACCGAACAGGTGGTCAAGATCGTCAACGACGAGCTGATCGCGATTCTCGGAAGAGATACTGCCCGCTTCAACTTTGCTTCGCGCCCGCCGACGGTCATCCTGATGGCCGGCTTGCAGGGATCCGGCAAGACCACGACCTCGGGCAAGCTTGCCGCGTGGTTGAAAAAGGGCGGACATCGCCCGATGCTGGTCTCGGTTGACGTTTATCGTCCCGCTGCGCGAGAACAGCTGAAGATCGTTGCGAAGTCGATCAACGCCAATCTCTATGAAGGCGATCTGAAGGGCGAGAAGCCCGGGCCGGACCTGGTCGAGCGGCTGGCCAGGGAAGCTCGACGTGACGCGGTCAACTCCGGCTGCGACACGCTGATTGTCGATACGGCCGGGCGCCTCGGGCTCGACGACGACCTGATGAAAGAGATGGAGCGGCTCAAGAAGCTGCTCGCTCCGCAGGAGATTCTCTTTGTCGCCGACGCCATGACCGGCCAGGACGCGGTCAACTCCGCCGATGCCTTTCACAAACGCCTCGCGCTCACCGGCGTCATCCTCACCAAGATGGATGGCGACTCACGCGGCGGTGCGGCCCTGTCGATTCGCCACGTTACAGGGCAGCCGATCAAGTTCATCGGCACCGGCGAAAAGCCGGACGCCTTCGAGGCCTTTCATCCCGACCGCATCGTGAGCCGAATTCTGGGCATGGGCGATATCGCTTCGCTGCTCGAGAAGGCGGAAGAGAAGCTCGACAAGAAAAAGTCGGAGGAGTTTGCCAAGAAGGCGCTATCGGGCGATGGATTTTCGCTGGAGGATTTCCGCGATCAGCTCCGACAGATCAAGAAGCTGGGCTCGCTGCAGAGCATCATGAAGATGCTGCCCTCCGTCGGGCCGTTTCAGGGCATTCAGCAGATGGCCGACCAGGTCGATGAGGGGCAGTTCACCCGCGTCGAGGCGATTATCAACTCGATGACCAAGAAAGAGCGTGACAACCACGAGATCATCTCCGGCAGCCGCCGGAAGCGGATTGCGCGGGGCTCGGGGACTTCGGTGCAGGAAGTGAACCAGTTGCTTAAGCAATATGCGCAGATGCGGAAGATGTTCAAGACGGTCGGCGCCGGCGGCGGCAAGATGCAGCGCAGCCTGATGGGACAGTTGGCGTCGCGACAGAGGTTCGGGCGGTAAGCTCAAGACCTATCCCACCGCTTAAGATCGCCCTATGGAACTGAATCAGCTCCGCTACTTCTGCGCCGTCGCCCGCACTGGCAGCTTCACCAAAGCCGCTGAGCTGGAGGGCGTTGCGCAGCCCTCGCTCTCGCAGCAGATTCGCAAGCTCGAGGACGAGGTTGGCTCGCCGCTCTTTGAGCGCCTCGGGCGCAACAACCGGCTTACTCCCTATGGGGAGACGCTGTTGCCTGAGGCCGAGGCGATTTTGCGCCAGGTTGCCGAGGCCGAGTTCCGGCTGAGCGCTCTCAAGCAAGGCGTGCAGGGAAGGCTGCGGGTTGGAGTGATTCCGACGATCCTGCCGTATTGGCTTGCACCGCGCCTTCGCGGATTCCTCGAGCTTTTTCCCGACGTCGATCTGCATCTCACCGAGGCAACAACTACGCGGTTGATTGAAGCGTTGCAGTCGGGCGAACTCGACACCGCTGTCGTCAGCCTGCCTATCCAATCGCCTGACGTCGTTTGCAGCGAACTCTTTCGCGAGAGCCTATGCCTGGTCGTCGGGGAGGGTCATCCGCTAGCTGGCGGCCCGGCGGTACGCTTAAAGGAGCTCACCAGCGAACGAATGCTGCTGCTGCGCGAAGGGCATTGCCTGCGCGATGATGTGCTGACGGCGTGTACCCGCGCCCGGGCCGAGTTCGTCTCCGTCTTTGAGACCGACCAGATAGCGAGCATCTTTCCGCTGGTGGCGAGTGGCTTTGGCGTCAGTCTGATTCCGGCGATGGCCGCAGGGACATGCAGAGGGCTGCAGGACGGTCCCGCTCGAGCGAGCGAGCTTCCGCCGCATCGGGTATCTACGCGCCGGGCATCACTTTGTGAGCCAGCCGATGAAGGAATTTTTCGCATGGCTGCGGAAGCTTGATCATGCTTAACCTTTCGGTCCTTAGTTTTTCAACCTGACGCGTAAACCCAGCAAATACTCTTCAAGATGCTTGCCGACGATTTGTTGCGGCTGGCGATTCCTCTCCAGGCCGCTCATCATCACGGCTCCTTCGAGCGCGGCAATCATGACTACGGCGACTGAATCGGGATCGGTGGCCTTGGTCAGCTCGCCGTTGCGCTGGCCGCTGCGGACCAGGGCGGTTATGCGCGTTCGCCAGCCAGCAAGAGCGGCGCGCGCCTTGTTTCTCAGCGCTACGTTTCCATCGTCACAATCGACAGCGGTGTTCAGCAGGGGGCAGCCGCCGGAGATGGTTCGCGGCGGCTCGCCGACGAAGTTCCGAACAAGCAGCAGCAGCTTGTCGAGGGAGCTCTTCTGTTCCTCCAGGCCGCGCTGCCGCGGTGCATTGACCGCTTCCCAGGCGTAATCGAAGGCGGCTTCGGCGAGCTCCTGTTTGCTCTCGAAGTGGCGATAGATACCGCCTTTTTCGAGGCCTGTGGCCTCCATAAGTTCCGCCATCGACGCGCCGGCAAAGCCGCGTCGATTGAAAACTTGCGCAGCTTTCTCGATGATCCGTTGCCGGGTCTGGTCTCCTTTGCCCGCTTTCTTGGCTGACGCTGCGGTTTCCACCTTTTCCTCTCCAGATGATTATAAAGCGACCGATCGGTCTCTTCTGGAATCTTTAACTAAGGATTTCCATGTGGCTACAATCACGACCACAGCTCGATTGGGTCTTGCACCCGCTCCGGTCGCCGCTGAGGCCAGGCACGTCAATCCCTGGGCAGTCGCGCTGACGGTGACGCTCGCGACGTTCATGGAGCTGCTCGACACCTCCATCGCCAACGTCTCGCTTCCGCATATCGCCGGCGGGCTTGGCCGCAGCTTCGACGAGACAACCTGGGTGCTGACCTCATACCTGGTCGCGAATGCCGTCGTCCTGCCGATGAGCGCGTGGCTGAGCCGCGTCTTTGGGCGGAAGCGCTATTACATGATCAGCGTTGCGCTCTTCACCGCGACTTCCTTTCTGTGCGGCATCGCTCCGAGTCTCAATTTTCTGGTGGTCTTTCGCGTGCTGCAGGGGATTGGCGGCGGCGGGTTAGCTCCTGTGGAACAGGCGATTCTCGTCGATACGTTCCCGGCTACGAAACGAGCTGCTGCATTTGCTCTTTACAGTGTGGCAATCGTGACGGCTCCGGCGATCGGGCCTCCGCTGGGCGGCTGGATCACCGACAGCTTTTCCTGGCGATGGGTCTTCTTTATTAACGTACCGATTGGGTTGATCTCGCTTTTCTTCACCAGCAGGCTGGTGAGCGACCCGCCCGCTTTCAAGGCCGAGGTGGCGGAGGCCAAGCGGCTGGGCAGGCTCAAGATCGACTACATCGGTATTTCGCTGATCGCGCTTGGATTCGCATTTCTGGAAGTGGTGCTCGACCGTGGCCAGATCGACGATTGGTTCGGCAGCAGGTTCATCACCTCGATGCTGATCGCGGCGGTCGCCTGCCTCGTATTTGCGATCTGGTGGGAGCTGCGCGTGCCCGATCCGGTTGTGGAGCTGGCGCTTTTGGGGGAGCGCAACTTTGCGATCTCCAACATCTTCTATTTCCTCTTCGGATTTGTGCTCTTCGGCAGCACGACGATGATTCCGGAGATTCTGCAGAGCCTCTATGGCTACACAGCGACAGACGCTGGATTAGTGCTTGGGCCGGGTGCTGCACTCATCACAGTTCTTGCGCCGATGGTCGCGATATTGACGCAAAAGGGCTTTGTGAAGCCGCGCTGGCTGATCGCATTCAGCTTCGCTGTTGTGTCGGCCTCGATGTTCTATTACGGCTCGTTTAATCCGCAGACCGATTACATGCACTATGCGCTGGCCCGTGCCATGCAGGGCTTTGGATATGCATTTCTGTTTGTGCCGGTGAGCGTGCTGGCGTATTCGTATCTGCCTCCGGGGAAGAACAACAAGGGCTCGAGCCTGACTAACCTTGCACGAAACTGGGGCGGCAGCTTTGGAGTTGCGTTTATTACGACGATGCACGAGCGGCGCATGGATGTGCACAGCGACCGGCTCGCAAGGACCGCAGACTTCGCGTCGCCGCTCTTTCATCCGCGCATCGATTCCCTCACCAGGACTTTTGAGCATCTGGGATTTTCGCATGCCGACGCCTCGCAACATGCGCAAGGCATGCTCTACAACCAGCTGAACAACCAGGCAAGCCTGCTCGGGTTTATGGACTGCTTTCACATGATGGGGATTGTCGCGCTGATCGGAATTCCGCTGGCGTTGATGACGAGAAGCTTCAGGCCAGGTGGCGAGGCGTCAGGCGGGCACTGATATCAATATCCGTTCGCCACAAGGTACTCGATGGTGATCTCGAACTGCTGTTTTTTTTCCCGCTCCAGCCGCTCCTCGGCGAACTTCATCAGCACATCGGCTTCCAGATTGACCGGCTGGCCCGGTTGAAGCGCGTGAAGATTTGTCGCCGCGTAGGTGTGCGGGATGATCGCCACGCTGACGATGTCGCCTTCGGGCGTGTTCAGTTCGAACCGCGCGACGGTGAGGCTGATGCCCTCGATGGCGATCGAGCCTTTCTCTACGACATAGCGGCTGATCGCTGGCGGGACGGCGATGCGCAGCCACCAGTCCGCTAATTGAGGATCGGCGTTCGCATCGACTGGCGTCAATGAAAGCAGAGTTCCGGTGCTGTCGACGTGGCCTTGCACGACGTGGCCTCCCAGCGGAGTTCCTGCCGGGGTGGGTAGTTCGAGATTGACCTTGGAACCTTGCACAAGCGTGGTGAGCGACGTGCGAGCGACGGTCTCGGCGGCGAGGTCGGCGTGGAATATTGGCGACGCGATATCGAGCGCTGTTAAGCAGACGCCGCTGACGGCGACGCTGTCTCCAGTGTGCAGCCTGGCAGCAATCTCCGGAGACGCGATGGTGATGCGCTGTGATCCTTCGCGCTTTTCAACGGAGACGATGGAGCCGACGCTTTCGATCAGGCCGGTGAACATGATCTCAGGGTAAACAAGGCTGAGGGAATAAGGAAGGGACTAGGGGACTGGGGACTAAGGATCTTACATGCCGGGCAAGATCATGAATGCCATGGGTCGTTGAGCCAGCCTTCGTAGGCGAAGTCCTCGCCGAAGCGATGGAGCGCAAAATCGTTGACTGCCGGCTTTTCTATAGGCGCGGAAGCCACAACTGGTTGGGCTTCGGGACCTAGAAAGTATGGCGCATAGAAGAGGTAAAGACGGTCCACGAGTCCCGCATCGAGGAAAGCGACGTTAAGCTGTGGGCCGGCCTCGATCATCACGCTGGTGACCTGCATCTTGCCGAGTTCCTTCAGGGTCCCGAGAAGCGAAGGTCGAGCGTCGTTGGGATCGGATTCGATCTCTTTGACCGAGAGCCCCGCTGCCGCCAGAGCCATCCTCTGAGTTTCGGGAACGTTTGAGCAGAAGACAATGACATCGCGGTCCGCCGATTGCAGCAGCTTGGATTCGAGGGGGAACCGCAGCTGAGTATCGAGTACAGCTCTCAATAACGGCCGAGTCCGGCGCCGGCCGCTGCGGTCGGTGAGCAGGGGGTCATCGGCGATCACCGTGCCGACGCCGGTGAGCACCGCGTCGACCGAGTGGCGTAGATGATGGACCTGCTGCAGCGACTCGGGCCCGGTGATCCAGGAGATCTCGCCATCTTTTCGCAGGGCGGGCGGCGGAGCGATCCGGCCGTCCAGTGTCATGGCGGCTTTGAGGGTGACGTGAGGGATGCCGGTTCGTACGAATTTTGCGAAGGCATCATTGACCCGTCGGGCGGGCTTCTGCAAAACGCCAATGGTCACTTCGATGTATGCCCGGCGAAGCTTCTCGATGCCATGTCCGTTTACTTCAGGATTGGCATCGGCGGTGGCAACAACCACGCGGCCAACTCCGGCGGCGACAAGAGCGTCGGCGCAGGGGCCGGTGCGACCGAAGTGCGAACACGGCTCGAGCGTGACATAGGCGGTTGCGCCGCGGGCAAGTTCGCCGGCCTCGCGCAGGGCAACTACTTCGGCGTGGTCGCGCTGGTCATACTGATGAAATCCGGAACCCACCAGCTTTCCTTCATGCACGATTACGCAGCCGACGGTTGGATTGGGCGACGCGAGCCCAACACCTTGCCGCGCCAGGGCGAGCGCGTGGGTCATCCACCGCTCGTCGAGCACTAATTGGTCGTGGCTAGCCACTGAGCAGCGACTCCACGAAGGCATCGCTATCGAAGGGCAACAGGTCGTCGATCTTTTCGCCGACGCCGACGTAGCGGACGGGCAGATTCAGCTCGCGGGCGATGGCAATAGCGATGCCGCCCTTGGCGGTGCCGTCGAGCTTCGTGAGGACAATGCCGGTGACTCCGGCAGACTCGGTGAAGAGCCGCGCCTGCTGCAAGCCATTCTGGCCGGTCGTCGCGTCCATGACGAGAAGGACCTCGTGCGGTGCTGATGGAATAATACGCTGCGCGGTGCGGCGCATCTTGTCGAGCTCGGCCATCAGGCTGTTTTTGGTGTGGAGGCGGCCTGCCGTGTCGACGATCAGCACATCGGTCGATCGTGCTTTGGCGGCCTGGAGCGCGTCATAGAGCACGGCGGATGGATCGCCGCCCTGTTTGGTCTTGATCATTTCGACGCCGCTGCGTTCGCCCCACACCTCAAGTTGTTCGATCGCCGCGGCGCGAAAGGTGTCGGCGGCGCAGAGCAGCACGGTTTTGGCGTCGCGGCGGAAATAAGCCGCAAGCTTGCCGGTGGTGGTGGTCTTGCCAGTGCCGTTGACGCCGACCATCATGACGACCAGCGGGGGAGCGACCTTGGCGACGGGCTTTTGCTGCTCGTCGAGGATGTGCTTGAGCTGGTCTTTGAGGAGCTGTTTCAGCTCGGCGCCGTCGCGAATTCCGGTGCGCCGTGCGCGTTCGCGCAACGCGGCGACGACCTCAGTGGTTGTCGCCACTCCGATGTCGGAGGAGAGCAGGACCATCTCCAGGTCTTCGAGCGCGGCTTCATCGACCTCGCGAGTCAGCGCGATGACGCCTTCGATCTTTTCGCCCAGGCTGTCGCGGGTCTTGGTGACCGCCTGCTTCATGCGGTCGAAGATGGATTGCTTTTCGGGTTCGTTCAGGCTGCCAAAGAGGGTTTGAATCATGCGGGGACTGCAGTCCTTTGCGGCGAAAGGTGGCCGCTAGTTCGAGTTTAACAATCGGGATGGCTAAGCAAGCTCACGGTGCACCAAAATGGGCATCAAATGATGCTAAGATTGATGGATTAAGCGGAGGCCAAGATGCGAACGACAATGAATCTGGACGACGAATTGGTAGCCCGGGCCCAGGAGTTGACTGGCATCAAGGAACGAAACACCTTAGTTCGAATGGCGCTCGAGGCACTGATTGCTCATGAGAGCGCAATTCGGCTCGCCCGTCTTGGGGGCACCATGCCAGACTTGAAAGACGTTCCCAGGCGCCGCAGCAAGCCGGCAGCATGATTCTCGCCGACAGTTCGATTTGGATCGAACATTTTCGCTCACCGGTGAAGGAGATGATCGAACTGGCCGCGAAGCGTTTACTTTACTGCCATCCCTCGGTCATCGGCGAGTTGGCGTGCGGCAATTTATCTGAGCGCAAGAAGACCCTCCAATTCCTGAAGGAACTTCATCGCGCACCCGTTGCCCGGAATGAAGACGTGATGGAGTTTATCGAAATACACAAACTCATCGGCCGAGGCATTGGCTTCATCGATGTTCAATTATTAGCTTCGACCTCAATGATGGGGGGCCGTCTTTGGACGAGAGACCGTCGGCTCAAAGAGGCTGCTGAGAGTCTTGGCTTGAGTTATTGAAAGCATTCCGGGATAGACTGGCCTTCAGAGCCGCTCTTCTCATGTCCAATCCTCAAAACGATGCGCCGGGGGAGATGCCGGATCCGCTGGCGACAGAGCCGGAGTTCCTCACTTCGGTCGACGGTCCCGAGCCCGTGCCTGAGATCCCCAAAGGGCGTCGCGCGGCCGCCGCCTTCATCTTCTTTACCGTGGCGCTGGACATGCTGGCAATGGGCATGATCGCTCCGGTTTTGCCGCGGCTCATTCTGAACTTCCTGCATGGCAATACAGTCAATGGCGCCCAGATGCTGGGCGTCTTCGGCACGCTTTTCGCGGGCATGCAGTTCTTCTTCTCGCCGGTGTTGGGTTCTCTCTCGGATCGCTTCGGACGCAGGCCGGTGGTGTTGCTCTCCAATTTTGGCCTGGGGCTGGATTACATGCTGATGGCGTGGGCTCCGGCACTTGGATGGTTGTTTGTGGGAAGGGTAATTTCCGGGCTTACCGCATCGAGTATCCCCACGGCGATGGCTTACATGGCCGACGTGACGCCGCGCGAGAAGCGCGCCGCCGCTTTCGGCATGTTGAACGCTGCCTTCGGGATTGGGTTTGTGGTGGGGCCGGCATTGGGTGGAATTCTCGGAAACATCAACCCGAGACTGCCGTTCTGGGTCGCCGGTTGCCTGAGCCTTATCAACGGCATGTATGGCCTGTTCGTCCTGCCCGAATCGCTTAGCAAGGACCATCGCAGTTCGTTCTCGTGGAAGCGCGCGAACCCAGTCGGATCGCTCTCGCTGCTGAGCCGCAACCGGGTGTTGCTGGGAATTGCCGGCCTTCTGTTGCTCGGCTACATTGCGCAGCAATCGCTGATGAATGTCTACGTGATCTATGCCGACTACCGCTATCACTGGACCGACCGGACAGTCGGACTCTCGCTGGCCACGATCGGTATTTTCTCGGGTCTCTATGGCGCGCTGTTGGTGAAACGCGTCGTGGCGTGGCTGGGGGAGCGGCGGACGATGGTCTTCGGATTCATCGGTGGAGCAGCCGGCTATGCGATGTTTGGGCTCTCGGCTACCGGTGTACTCTTCTGGATGGCGATCCCGGTGTTGAACATGATGTCATTCACCTGGCCGTCGGCGCAGAGCCTGATGTCGCACGAGATTGGGCCGACGGAACAGGGGCAATTGCAAGGCGCCGTGAATAGCCTGCGCGGCATCGCCGGGCTCCTTGGCCCGGGCTTGTTCACCTACATCTTCAGCATGTCGATTGGGGTGCATGCTCCGGTCCACTTACCGGGGATGCCGTTCTTTGTCGCCTCGGGGATGCTCGTTGCCGGTTTGGGGCTGATGGTGGTCATTCGGCAAACGAAAGTGGCTTAGAGAGCTGCCCTTGGCCCTCGACAGTCGATTTCGGTAGGTGCTGAGTTTCAAACTGGAACTGAGGTGGTTCTACTCGTCTCGGCCGGGTCGCGCCATCAATTCGCGCATCGCCTCCACCGGAGACTTCTGCGCCGACAGAATCGCGACCATCTGTTCGGTGATCGGCATCTCGACGTTGTGCTTCTGCGCAAGGCCAAGCGCGGCGTGAGCGGTGCGAACGCCTTCGGCGACCTTGCCGTGCAGGCCTGCGAGAATCTCCTCCAATTGCCGGCCTCTGCCGAGTTCGATGCCGACGAGGCGGTTGCGGGAGAGCGCTCCGGTGCAGGTGAGGACCAGATCGCCGATTCCGGAGAGCCCGGACAAAGTCTCGCGGCGTCCTCCGCAGGCGGTCGCTAAGCGGGTGATCTCGGCGATGCCGCGGGTGATCAGCGCCGCCGCCGTGTTGTGACCGAGTCCGAGTCCGGTGACGATGCCCGAAGCAATGGCGATGACGTTCTTTAACGCGCCTCCGAGCTCGACTCCGACAACGTCATCATTGGTGTAGAGACGCAGGGTGGCTCCGCTGAACTCGCGCTGAATCCTTGCCGCCAACGCACTATTGGTGGAGGCGATCGTGAGCGCGGTCGGCGATCCGGCAGCGACCTCCTGGGCAAACGAAGGGCCGCTCAGAGCCCCGATGGGTAGATCCAGATGCCGAACCGTCAATGTCTCGCGAATGACTTCGCTCATGCGAAGCAGCGTCTGGTCTTCGATGCCTTTGGTCGCGCTCACGATGAGCTGGTCTGCGCGGAGCAGCGGCGCGAAATGCTCGTAAGTCGCGCGGAGATGTTCCGATGGAACCACGCTGACGACGATCTCCGCCTCTGCAACCGCGTGGCCGGCGTCAGCGGTGATAGCAATTCCGGATGGCAGCACGAAGCCGGGAAGATAGCGTGGGTTCTCGTGCCGCTCGAGCATTTCCGTGGCGGCTTGCGGCGAACGCGACCAGAGCGTGAGCTCATGGCTTCCTCGCTTGACGAGATTGATGGCCAGCGCAGTGCCCCATGCGCCCGCGCCGAGAATGGCAATCCGGCTCATGCCTTTGCCTTGCCGAAACGGTATTCGGTGCCCTTCAAGAGCCGGGCGATGTTCTGATGGTGTTTCACGACGACCAGCAGCGGGATGAAGACGGTAACCGCAGTTAGGAGAAGCGTCATCTGTCCGTGAGCGAGCCAGAGAGCCGCAGTTGGAAAGACGATCGCGGAAACAATCGACGCCAGCGAAACATAGCGCCAGATCACGAAGACAATCAGGAAGACTGCAAGGCCGATGAGCGCCGCGATCGGCGAGAGCGCGAGGAAGACGCCAAAGGCGGTAGCGACTCCTTTACCGCCCTTGAAGCGCAGCCAGACCGGATGCATGTGCCCGAGGATGGCGAAGATTGCAGCGATGGCCTGGGCATCCTGCAGGGTGAGCGCCGGGCTCCCCATCAAGACAAGTATCCAACCTGCCGCGAGGACCGCGGCGTATCCCTTTACTGCGTCGAGCACGAAGGTGAGCGCGCCGAGCCCTTTGCCGCCGGAGCGAACAACATTCGTAGCGCCGATGTTACCGCTTCCCTGAGTGCGTATGTCCTCGTGGCGGAAGAGGAAGACCAGCAGAAACCCGAACGGAATAGACCCGAGCAGGTAGGCGGCGACTGCGACGATCAGGCCAGGCAAATAGGGCATTGCGCTCTTGAGTTTAGCAGTCCACAGCGCTCATTTTGCCCATGCCAGCCCGTCCGCCGTCTTGCCCGCGTCGATGAGCGTCTGCACGGTCCAGTTGGATAGATCGATCACGGCAATCTGATTTTTTACGTTGCAGGAGACATACGCAACCTTGCCGTCGGGGCGCATCAGGACTTCCTGAGGCGCGCTGGGTACGTCGATGGTCTTCACCACCTTGAGCGTGCTCAGGTCGACGACCGCGACCTGGTTGGCCCTGGGCATGGTAACGAGCAGGTAGCGTCCGTCGAGGGTTGCGCCGGTTCCGTATCCAGGCGACGCCAATGGCACCCAGGTCTTCACCGCGTTGGTCGCCGTATCGATGACCGCGAGCTGCGGCTTGGTCTGGTCGGAGGTGAAGACCATGCGGTCATCCTTCGAAATCGAGATGCGCTGGGTGGAAGCTGAGATCGGGATGACGGTGAGGACCTTGCGCGCCTTCATATCGAGCACCGAAACTGTGCCCGGTTTGACGTTGGCGGTGTAGCCGCGTTTGCCGTCGTGAGAGATGACCAGCATGTGGGAGTACTCTTCGCCGGTAGGAATGGTGCCAACGATCTTGAGCGTCTTCGGGTCGATGATGGTGATGCTCTTATCGATTTCCGTGGTCACATAGAGCAGCTTGCTCACCGGGTCATAGATTGGGCAATGGGGGCGAACTCCGTGACCGAAATCGACCGTGCCGATCACCTTTTGAGAGGCGAGATCGATCACCGACATCGACGTGCCGTCGGTTCCGGGCTTAGCCACGCCGGAGTTGCCGTAGATCGGGACAAAGGCGATGCGGCCGTCGGGCGTGGTTGCGACCTCGTGGCCGGTGATTCCGCCGACGGGGACTGCGGCAATCTGCTTTGCCGTCGCGGGATCGATGATGCTCATACTGCGGTCGCCCTGGTTGGCGACCAGTAGATAGGGTCCGACCGCCTTTTTGGTTGTGGGGACATCGTTTGCGCGGAGCGGGAGAGCAACGCTCAGGGTGACGATGGAAAGGCCGAGGATCATTGGTTTGAGAGCGGGAAAAGTTGGTGTCCACATAGCGAGATGAGGCTATCACGGAGCGAACAGGAGAGAAACGCCAGATATAGTCTTCGTCTTCCCGAATTGGCTCTTCCCAGCCAATTCCACGAGCTGCCGACTAACTTCTTTTCCGGCGACTATACCGCGTGATATTCTCCATGGCAGCGGGAGCTTCCCATGAACAATTCAGGGCACTCGATATTTTCGGGCGATACGTCCTTGATCTGGACGCGCTGGTTCGCGCGAGCGATTGCGCCCCGCAAGCATTTCCGGGTACTTCCCACACAGACCCGTCCCAGCCTTTTTGGCGGCGATTAACTCGCTCCCGCGCCGGAAAGCGCCTGCCCGCCTCATTCGCGCCCGATTCGCCCGTCCAAAATGCTGTTGCGGCGGCCGATTCCGGCGACAAGTTGCAGCCATATCTACCGGCACTTGCGAGGAGAACGATCATGCAGAGTGGCACTCAGGTTCTTGAATTTCCATCCATAAAACAGAGCCGCCGCCAGGAATACGGGCCAAAGATTCTTGGGTCCCTTCCCGGTCCAAAGGCGCGCGCGGTGATCGAGGCCGACGACCGGCTGATCTCGCCCAGCTACACCCGCTCCTACCCGATGGTGGCCAAGCGCGGCCGGGGATGTCGCGTCGAAGACGTCGACGGCAATGAATTTCTCGACTTCGCCGCAGGGATCGCGGTAACTTCGACGGGGCATTGCCATCCCGAGGTGGTTGCGGCGATTCAAAGACAGGCTGCGGAACTGATCCATATCTCGGGAACGGATTTCTACTACGAGAGCCTGGTGACCTTTGCCGAGCGGCTTTCGGCGGTAGCTCCGATGCCCGGGCCGCACCGTTTCTATTACGGCAACTCCGGCGCGGAGGCGGTCGAGTGCGCCTTGAAGCTGGCGCGATACCACACTAAGCGCCAGCACGTGATCGCCTTCTTCGGCGCGTTTCATGGGCGCACGATGGGCGCGCTCTCGCTCACCGGATCGAAACCGCAGCAGAAGCGCCGTTTCTCGCCGATGGTTCCGGGAGTGACCCACGTCCGCTATCCGTATGCCTATCGCGGCTACAGCGGCGGCCCGCAGGAGGAAGAAGCATTTGCACTAGGGTGTGCTCGCTATATCGAAGAGAAGCTCTTCCACACCATTCTTCCTCCGGAAGAGGTTGCGGCCATCTTTATTGAGCCGATCCAGGGCGAGGGCGGCTATGTTGTCGCGCCGACGATCTTCATGCAGGAACTGCGGCGGATCTGCGATAAGTACGGCATCCTGCTGGTTGCCGACGAAGTTCAGTCGGGCGCGGGGCGCACCGGCAAGTGGTGGGCCATCGAGCATACCGGGGTGGAACCGGACATCGTCTGCATGGCCAAGGGCATCGCCTCCGGAATGCCGCTCGGCGTTTGCATGACTCGCGCGGAAATTATGGACTGGATACCTGGATCGCATGCCTCCACCTTTGGAGGCAACCCGATCTCGATCGCGGCGGCGCTGGCGACAATGGACATCCTGCAGCGTGAGGCGATTCCCAATGCCGCCTTGATTGGCGAAGAGATTCTGACCAGGCTGCGCGACTGGCCGGCACAGCATCCTATTGTTGGCGATGTTCGGGGACGGGGTCTGATGATTGGCATCGAGATTGTCAAGGACCAGGTCTCGCGCGAGGCCGCCGGGTCGTGGCGCGATCGCATCGTGGAGTATGCCTTCGAGCGAGGCCTGCTGATCCTGGGTTGCGGCGAGACTTCGATCCGGCTGGCTCCTCCGCTGATCGTGAACAGTCATGAAACGGAGATCGCGCTGGACATTCTCGAGGAATGCATCTCTCTCATCGAGGAAAAGACGCCGATCGAGGCTGGCGAAGCGTAGTCCGGACGGGAATTTTCTGTGGAACCGCGGCCGGGTCTTCGGCGTACTAACCGCCAAGTGCGAAACTGCTCTACGGGAGACTGCTTGCGCATGCCCAATCCGCTGTCGATCTGGTCGAAATCCCGGAGCTGCCTGGGGCTGGCGATCCTGCTCCTTTGCCTGGGCTTCTGCACAGCAGCCCATGCCGAAGGCCGGGATGTCGTCGAATTCGGCAACGACATCGTGGTGCATGAGGGTGAAGAGACGCACGATACGGTCTGCTTCCTGTGTTCGATCGAAGTTGACGGCACGGTGCACGGAGACATGGTGGCGTTCCTTGGCAGCATCCATGTGCGCGGCCACGCCGAGCGGGATGCGGTCGTCTTTCTGGGCAACATCACCCTTGCCGATAATGCGAGCATCGACCGGGATGTGGTCGTCTTCGCCGGAAGTCTGCGTAAAGCCCCTGGCGCCTCGATCGGCAACGATCGGGTCGTCTTTCCGGCGTTCCTGCTCTTTCTGCCGCTTCTGGTCTTCGCTGGAATCATCTTCCTGATCGTCTGGGCGATCCGGGCGCTGGTCTATCGTGACCGGCCTGTGTATCCCATGCCTCCGCCGCGCTTCTAGATTGCCGGTTTCGCTGGGAGCTGCGCCGCAGTCGTGTACGGATGTGGTTCGACTCCCTGGAAATGTCCTTGAATACATCTTCTCTTCGTGACGCGTCTGTATCCTAGCTTCGGATGCGTCGTGTCCTGTTGTTTGTCAATCCGGTGTTTGAGCAAAGGTGGATCCATCGCGACGCCATCGCGCGGATCGCTGTGCTGCTTGGCTCCGGAGGGCGTTCGGTAGAGGTCGTCGAAACTCTTTCCGCGCAGTCGGCGGGCGACCAGGCCCGCCAGGGAATCGAAGAGGGCTTCGATACGATCCTTGTCTGCGGCGGTGACGGGACCGTCTTCAACGTGATTCAGGGAGTTGCCGGGACGGAGATCCCTGTAGGGATCCTGCCCTTTGGCACCGGCAATGTGCTGGCGCAGAACCTGGAACTACCCCGCAATCCACTCGAGGCCGCGCGCCGCCTGATATCTGCGCATCCCCGCCGCATTCCGCTGGGGCGTATCACGATGAACGTGACGGATTTGCCGCCTACGCCGGCCGGCCGCGGCCGGAGCACCCGCACCAAGAGCTGGTACTTCACCATGGCTGCCGGCATGGGGCTGCACGCGTCGTTGCTGGATATTGCCGAAGGGTGGGGCAAGCGCGGCATTGGAAGAGCGTCTTATTTTCTGGCTGGAACCAGCCTGCTGTTGCGCCACCGCATTCAGCCATTCGAAGTCGAGGTGACGCCGGTCTCCGGCGGCAAGTTCCGCAAGCGTGTCTGCGAGGCGATTGCCGTCCGCGTGGCGGAGCTGAATCGATGGCGTCCGGGAGGGCGGTTGGAGGACCCGGTGCTGCGCCTGGCGCTGGTCGACGCTACGGGACGCTGGGGTTTGGCCGAGGCAAGCCTTCGCGCCCTGGCGAGGACAGAATCGCAGAACGGCTCCGCCGGGCGAGCCTCGGCGCATTATGTGGATGCTCTCCGCATGGTCTGCCGCCCGGCGCCGGGCTTCGAGTACGATGGCGGCGTTCTGGCCGAGGCCGACGGAGAAGTGCTGGGGGCGACCCACGCCGTGATCGAGATGGCGAAAGAGTCGTTCTACCTGCTCTGGCCCTGAGCGAGAACTCAGTCAAGGTTGCCGCCCCTCTTCGCTTTTTGAGCGTCAGGCCACATTCTTTGCTGAGAGCGGAGGAAGCCTGCTGGAATATCCTCTTAGGTATGAAGAACTCCCTGCTTTGGCGAACCGTGGGGCACTTTCACCGTGCGATCGGGAGATCGGTGTCGCATGACGTCTTCACCACCGCCAAGGCAGCTGCCTATTCCGCGATTCTGAGTCTCTTTCCCGCGCTGCTGGTGTTGAATACGGTGCTTGCGCTGACGCCGGATACCGGCACGATGACGGACGAGCTGCGGACGATCCTCGCCCAGGTGCTTCCCTGGGACACGATGGACTTTGTGCAAAACTACTTTCTCACCAGCCGCGCGCACTCCATGAGCGTCCTCTGGTCCGCCTCATCGGTGGCCTTCTTCGCTGCAATGGGCGTGATGATGTCGCTGATGGAGGGTTTTCGCCGCGCCTATCGTGTGCCGCGGCATATCTGGGGTTTCTGGCGCTCGCGCGCGGTTGCTATAGCCCTCATCCCGATCTGTCTGGCGCCGATGTTCTTTGCCACTGCGCTAATCGTCTTTGGCCACCAGATCGAGGGCTGGATGATCGACAACTCCGATCACGATCTGCGTTTCATTGTGCTCGTTTCCTGGAGGATGCTGCGGTGGACAATCTCCATCCTCACCGTGGTCGCAGTGATCACGGTGATCTACCACTTTGGCACACCGCGAACTCATAGCTGGAAATGCGCTTTGCCCGGCGCGGCAATGGCCACGGTGACCTGGTTCGGCGCCACCCTGCTCTATGGCTGGTATGTCACCCGCTTTGCAATCTACATGGTGGTGTACGGCTCGCTTGCCGCCGCGATTGCTACCTTGGTCTGGCTGTACATTACCTCTCTGAGTATGTTGATCGGGGCGGAGTTCAATGCCCAGATCTTCCCGAAAGACAGTCTCACCAAGCTGAAACGCGGACGCTCTTCAGAAGACCTGGTCTCTTCGGCCTTTCATTAGCGTCGATTTAGGCTGAAGAGTAAACTAATTGAGCGCGCACGAACGAGTCTTCCGTGTGCATTTCTGGGGGAATGAATGAGTTCTTTGGTAAGTTCGACAGCGACAGGGTCTGAGCAACGGCGGCGGGCAAAAATTGTCGCCACTCTAGGTCCGGCGTCGAACAACGAGCAGGCATTTCGTCAGTTGGTGCGAGCGGGTCTGGATGTGGCCCGGCTTAACTTTTCCCACGGGATCCATGCGGAGAAATTGAAGTTGATTGAAATGGTGCGCGAGGTTGCCCGCACCGAAGAGAAGTCGATCTGCATTCTCGCTGATTTGCAGGGGCCGAAGATCCGCACCGGTAAGCTGGTCGGCGGCACTCCCGTGCAACTCGAGGCGGGCCAGACGCTGACCATTACGCCGCGCGACATCCTGGGTACCTCGACGTTGATCTCAACAACTTTCGTGACGCTGGCCGAGAACCTCGAGCCCGGCTCGCGCATCCTGCTCTCTGACGGCTTGATTGAGCTGAGCGTCCTGCGGGTCGATGGCGTAGACGTGGAATGCAGCGTGATCAACGGCGGTCTGCTGGGCGAAAAGAAGGGAATCAACCTGCCGGGTATTCCGGTCCGAGTCCCGTCGCTCACCGAGAAAGATGAGATCGATCTGGAGTTTGCCGTCGGCGCCGGAGTCGATGCGATTGCCGTCTCGTTTGTGCGCACCGCCGACGATGTTCGTCATGTAAAGGACCGCATCGCCGCTCTCGGCGCCGACACCTGGGTGATCGCAAAGCTCGAAAAACCGCAGGCCATTGAGAACCTGGAAAGCATTCTCGAAATATCCGACGGCGTGATGGTGGCCCGTGGCGACCTGGGCGTGGAGATGCCTCCGGAGAAGGTCCCTGCGATTCAAAAGCATGTGATCCGCCGCGCGGCCGAATATCGCAAGCCGGTGATCACGGCGACGCAAATGCTGGAATCGATGATTGAGAATCCGCGGCCCACCAGGGCCGAGGCGAGCGACGTCGCCAACGCGATCTACGATGGCACCGACGCAGTGATGCTTTCGGCCGAGACTGCAGCGGGGCACTATCCAATAGAGGCCGTGAAGATGATGGCTAAGATTGTCGTCGAGACCGAGACCCAGATTCGCGAGTCTTTGATCGACACACCGATTCTGACCCAGCATAGCCAGGGTCGCCTCTCGATCGCCGAGACAATCTGTGAGTCGATGGCCCATGCGGCCGAGGACCTCGACATCAGCGCGATCGCGGTCTTCACCGAAACTGGAGCGACGGCCAGGCAGCTATCGAAGTACCGTCCTGGTCCTCAGATCTACGCGATGTCGAGCGTGGAGTCGGTCATCAACCGCGTGACGATGCTGTGGGGGGTTGTGCCTGTCCTCTGCGCCAAGAACTACACCACCGAACAAATGGTGACCGAGGCCGAACGGATGCTTGAGGAAAAGGGATTTGTGCACGCGCGCCAGATTATCGGCATTGTGGCCGGCACCCGCACCAAGAGCGGTTCGACGAACTTCCTGCGGCTGCATGTGCTGGGCGACAGCATAACCGAGGAAGCTCCGATAGTCCGCGAAGCCGAGATGGCCGTCCAGTAGGCTGCGGACTCGTAGGCCTGGTTTCAGGACCAGGCTTGCCCGTGTCCCGGCCGGCGCGCCGGATCTCCATCGAAACTTCCATTCGGGCCAAGGAGCGCAGGTGTCCGTTTTCGACGATTACCGCGAAGAACTTGAAAAACACGAGTTCATGATGGGCACTGCCCGCGGACGGCTCGCCGTCTCGCTTGACAGGCTGACCGACGCCTTGATCCTCATCGGGCAGCACGGAGTGTACTGCACCTCAAGCCGCAATCCGACCGTCCCCGCCCTTGATCTCCAGGTTGTACTCAGCGAGCTCAAGGGCGCGAAAGAACTGGTGCAGTCGGTGATGGAAGAGCTGGCTGCGGCGAAGCAGAAGTAAGGCGAGCTTTCTTACTCTGCGGTGACCGGCACATAGACATCGGTCTTTTCCCAGATGAGGTGAAGCTGCGTCGTCTTGCCGCTCGTCTTTTCGAACTGGATAACAAACTTCTCGACTGGCGCGGAAGGCGACGGCCCCTTCATCATGTCGATGCGTCCCAGGTCCTGGTCTTCGTTGTAGACGGTGCCCCATTGCTTGGTCTGTTTGTTGACGATCAGCTTCCAGGTGGTCTCCGAGGGCAGGGAATAGAGTGTGTAGCTTCCGGCGGGGACGCTCAAGTCGCCGATCTTCAGGCCGATTGGAGTAGTGAGTGTCGTTGCGGCATTCGCGCCTGTCCGCCAGACTTTGCCGTATGGAGCCAGTTCCGCTCCGACGTGGCGCTCGCGCAGGGATGGCGCGCTGTAGTTGATCGTGACCTCTTTGCCGTCGAGGCTCACACTGGCCTTTGCCGGCGGGCTGGGTAGCTTCTTGCCATAGTCGTTGGCGGCGGATGGCTCCTGGGCATGAGCCGAGACGGTCACAACGGTCAGAAGGAGTGCGACAGCGAGCGCGGAGAAGCGGGTACAGGAAAATTTCCGATGCAGCATCAGGATGTCCTCGGGGAAAGAGTTGCGGAAGGCAATCGCCAGCCACCCTCTGAAGGCTACACCATTCGCGCCGTCCATTTTTCGCGGTCTGCGGCAGGGCCGTAGTATTCTTGAAGGAGAGCGCACCCGTAGCTCAGCTGGATAGAGCGAACGCCTCCGAAGCGTTAGGTCGCAAGTTCGAATCTTGCCGGGTGCACCATCAAGATTCGCGGAGACTCGCGCAGGTAGAAACCTTTTCTCGATCTGTATAGAAATAGATGTTTTGCCCTGGGCCAGTCACCAAGGGCCCGCCGTGGCGAGCAGGGCAAACCCTGAAGGCTCGCGACGAAGGCGCAGAAGTCGACCGCCGACCACATTCCAGACGCAGATCGGGAAAAGACGCCGGTGAGCCCCACACCACAAGAAGTTGGCGCCCATAAAGGCCGCGAGTACAGGCCGGATATCGATGGCCTGCGAGCGGTGGCGGTCACCTCCGTCGTGGCCTACCATGCCGGTCTCGGCTGGGTGAAGGGCGGTTTCGTCGGCGTCGATATCTTCTTCGTGATCTCCGGGTATCTCATCGGCTCGCTCATCTACAAGGAGATTCGCGCGGGCAGTTTCAGCATTGCCCGGTTCTACGAGCGCCGCGCCAAGCGGATTTTACCTGCTCTCTTCGGGGTGCTGCTTTTTTGTTATGCAGCAGGCCTGCTGCTTCTTCCCTGGTCGGAGATGCGGCATCTCGTAAGAGCTGCCCTCGCGACCCTCCTCTCCAGTTCGAATATTCTCTTCTGGCTTACTTCCGGCTACTTCGCTCCTTTTGCCGAGCTGAACACTTTGCTCATGACCTGGTCGCTTGGCGTAGAGGAACAGTTCTACGTCTTGTTTCCGTTGTTCATGCTTCTGCTGCGGAGGTTTTCCCCGAAGGTTCAATTCGCCGCGATCGGCTGCGTCGCCGCAGTGTCTCTGGCGCTCTCTGTTGTGGGGACTGCCTATAATTCCACGGCGGCTTTTTTCCTGTTGCCCACGCGGGCGTGGGAGCTGGCAGCCGGAGTCCTGCTGGCCGTCTATGAGGTCAACCGCGGCGGGGAGGTCAACCGCGGCGAGGCCAGCCGGAGCTCCGGCAGGTCCGCGCTGTCCCCAATCACCGCCCATCTTTGCAGCCTGACCGGCTTGGCGCTGATTGGTCTGGCGGTCTTCGGGTTGAACAGCCGCGTTCCCTTCCCCGGCTACGCGGCGCTGCTACCCGTGAGCGGGGCGGTACTTCTCATCGGGTCACGCCAGGGAGTCGCGAATCGTCTGCTTTCCTTGCGGCCGATCGTTTTCGTCGGTCTGGTGTCTTACTCCTGGTACCTGTGGCACTGGCCGCTGCTGAGCTTTGCCAAGAACGTCGCGGCGGCCGGCATCCCGGTCCAGAGCGGTGTCTGTATCGCGATAATTTCATTTGGCTTAGCGGTGCTCTCTTACAAGTTTATCGAGCAGCCTTTTCGAAGGTCGCGGACTGCGACCATCCCGGTGCTGAAGCGCTATGCGCTGGGGTCGCTGATCGTAGCGTTGCCGGCGGTCGTCATTTATGTAACCCAATGGGTGCCGAATGGAAGCGCTTCGGTGCAGAGCATCGACTCCGCGGACGTGGTTGTGCAAAAGCAGAGTTGCATGGTCGACGAATCAGTGGCGCATATCCCGACCGGAGCGCCCTGCGTTCCACCACTCACTGGACCGGCTATCGCGCTGATCGGGGACAGCCATGCGGCGACGTTTGGGAGGAGTCTTCGTTCCCTTGCCTCGAGCTCCGGCTATCAAGTGATTGAGATGACGAAGGCCTCGTGCCCGGCCCTCGATGGCGTGACCCGCTCTGACGGGGAGTCGGGAGGCCGATGCGCCCAGTTCAACCGCGAAAGGCTCGACTACATCGAGCGAAATTCGAATATTCGAGCGGTATTTGTGGTGAGCTTTTGGTCGGCGCCGCTCGCGGGCGAGGGCGACCACTACGTTCTGGTCGGCGGTTCGAAGAAGGTCACCGTCGAGCAGAGCCGGATGAACCTGAAAGTGGGGCTGGATCGATTGATGAGCCGGCTGGAGAAAGCTGGGAAGACCGTCTATCTCTTTCAGGACAATCCAGAGTTCGGATTCGACCCGCCGCGCCTGATGATCACAAGGCTGGTGAGAGCCAGGCTCGATTTAGCGCGGCTGGTCGCGCCCTCCACACCGCTCTATGCCGACGGTCTTGCGCCGAGCCGGATCACTCCGGGTGTCGAAGGGGCCCGCGCAGCTATAAGGGAAGCGGCAGCGAACCGCGCCGGGACGGGGCTTCCCGAGGTCCATCCCTCGCCGGTTTATTTAATCGACAGTCGGGGTAAGCTATGCGACGGCTTGAATTGCCGGTTCGCCGAAGGCGATGAAACGCTGTACGTCGACGACCAACATCTTTCAACGCCTGGTGCCGACCTCGTGCTTTCCGGGCTGGAGCTGCCACCCGTCGGCGGGCGCGAAAGCTAGTCGCCGCCTCTCGAGCTGTCCAGCGGGACAGACTCCGGCGTAGCCGATCCCCGGCACTAGATGTGACAGGAGACTGCGCCCCGCTTCTCAAGATATTTCTGGTGATACTCTTCGGCCTTCCAGAAGGTCTGCGCGGGGACGACCTGGGTGACGATCGGCTTGCGGAACTTGTGCTCCGCCGTGAGCTTCTCGATCACTTTTTTCGCCGTCGCTTCCTGCTCGGGCGAGTGGAAAAAGATCGCGCTGCGATACTGCGTCCCCCAGTCGGGGCCCTGTCGGTTGAGCTGGGTCGGGTCGTGGAGATTGAAGAATGCTTCCACGATTTGCTCGTACTTTACCTTTTCCGGGTCGAAGGTCAGCTCGACGACCTCGGCATGGCCGGTCTGGTCGGTGCAGACGTCCTTATAGCTGGGGCGCTCGGTCTGTCCGCCCTCGTAGCCGACGGCGGTTTCGGTAACTCCAGGAATCTTGCAGAACTCGACCTCGACCCCCCAGAAACATCCCGCTCCAAATGTCGCTTTTTCCATGATTTCTCCTCTGTTCATTGATTAGATGTTGGAGATCGAGCTTGGTTACTACTCTCAAGTGCCTATGACTTTACATCCACCGGAAGGTGGAAGGTATTAAGGCCAGGTTCTGTGACGGACGATCAGTTTCACGCGGGCCGCTCGAAAGGTATTATAGCTAAGTTGGCTAAGTAGAGGTATTATCGATCTATGAAGACAGTCAACATCGGCGAACTAAAAAACCAATTGAGCGGCTATCTTCAATACGTGAAGAACGGGGAGGAGATCGTGATCAAGGACCGTAGCGTCCCCGTAGCTCGGATTCTGCCCTTCCGACGCGGCTCGGGGTGGGACCAGGAGGCGCAGCTTGTGGCTTCTGGAGCGTTAAAAATGCCGGAAGAGGAGATGGACTGGAGTGAGTTCTTCCTTGCTCCCGCAGGCACCGTCTCGCGAGAGGTTGCGGTCGAAGCCGCGATCGAGAGCCGGGGAGATCGGTGACGGCTGCTTTCTGGGATACAAGCGCTCTGGTGCCATTGTGTGTTCAGCAACTGCCAAGCCCCGCAGTGCGGCAACTCCTTGAGCAGCACGAGATTGCAGTGTGGTGGGCGACACCAGTTGAAATGCGCAGCGCCTTCGAGAGGCTTCTTAGAATGGGCCACTTGACGGTTCCGGAACATGTAACGGCGGGAGTACGGCTGGAAAAGCTTCGAGGCGGATGGCGGGAGCTGCAACCCAGTGAAACGCTCCGATGCCGGGCGGAAACATTTCTGATGAGTTACCCGCTGAAGGCCGCCGATGCGTTTCAACTAGCGGCCGCGTGGATTTGGTGTTCGGGTGATCCCCAAACCTGCATTTTCATCTCTGGCGACGCTCAGCTTCTCGAAGCCGCACGGCAGGTTGGATTTCAGGTTGTCACCGTCTGAAGACGAGGTTAGCAAGGAATGTGCTCGGACGGGGCCAGAGTCAGCCAGCCATCGATCTCAGGGGAGCTTAATAAGCTTCTTAACGCAGGTGATGGTGATACTGCTTGGGCCGGTCTCGGACGTAGCTAGTCCCAACGTGCTAGCGGTCAGACGGTCATGAGACTTGCCTTCGCGCCCATCGACGAGTGTGGTTGCGCTCCTCGCTTGAAAACCATTTCAACACGTAACCCACAGCATCCCGCGGCTGCCGTTCAGTCCCGCCTCTATGTACGCCTGCCAGGGATTTAGGCCTATGCGTTGCCCATCTGTTCGTTGGACATTTACGTCCATTGGTTTGTTCTTCTCCAAGTCGAGGGTAACGGTTGCCTGGTAGCTTTGGACATCTTTTTGAATGGAGATTGCCGAAAGATCCGGTGGCACAGTTCCTGGATGACAAGACGCGTCGGGTTCAATTCTTCCATCGGCGATATAAAGCCCGGCTGAGTAGTAGCTGCTAACCGGAATTTCGATTAGCCCGGTGACTCTTACCTTGCATCCATCGAGTGCCATCGTCTGCCGAAAGCGCAGAGAAGGGTCGGTCCCAAGGAAGGTCAGCTGGACCACGCTTTGACCGCAAGCCGGCGAGCTAAGCTCCAACCCGAGCCAGTCGCGGAGTTCATGGTGGAATCTCACTGTGCCTGACAGCACAGACTGCTTGGTCGCAATGGGTGAGTCATCGGGCGGGCAGCTTTGGGCGTTCAAACAAATAGCGCTACAGGACAACCAGGCGAAGATGACAAGCAGTCGCCGCCAACCGAGCTTCACCGAACGGGCCTCTTGCGTGGCTTTGGCCCAGCCTTGAATCCGCTCCTGAATGCCTTCTTCCTCGGAGGCACAACCGGCACCGGCGGAGGCGTCATTCGCGAGCTGTTGCGAATCCCTCGGGCCGCTCTCTGCAACGCCAACACCTCGTCCGGATTTAGCTCGCGGACCTCGCCGGGCTCGACATCGAGCACCAGGGGGCCATATCCGACGCGGCGGATCTTTTCGACGAAGTGGCCGACCTCCTCAAACATCTTGCGGATTTCGCGGTTGCGGCCTTCGGTGAGGGTGACCTCGTACCAGGGATTATCGGCGTCGCGGACGCGGCGGATTCCTGCTGGCTGGGTGAGCACGCGGCCCAGTTTCTCTTCCTTGGTGCGGCCTTTGTCGATCATGATGCCGGCGCGGAGCTGGTTGAGCGCTTCGTCGGTGGGCTTGCCGCTGATCTTGACGAGGTAGACCTTAGGCACCTTGTTGGCGGCGCGGGTGAGCAGGTGGGCGAGGTCCCCGTCGTTGGTCATCAGCAGGAGGCCTTCGCTCTGGTAGTCGAGGCGGCCTACGGGGAAGACGCGCGGCTGGCCGGGAAAGAACTTCATCACCGTCGGGCGCCCCTCGGGGTCGCTCGCGGATGTGATGTATCCCTTGGGCTTGTTGAGCACGGCGTAGCGGAGGCGATTGGTTCCCTGACCGGGCTTGGCGAGCAGCTTGCCGTCGACGCGGATGTGATCGAGCGCTGCATCGGCCTTTGCGCCTAGCTCGACAACAGTCTGGCCGTTGACCTGGACGCGTCCCTCGGTGATCAGCTCCTCGGCTTTCCGGCGGGAGGTGACGCCGGCAGCGGCAATGATCTTTTGCAGGCGCTCTTCGCGGCGGACGGGGATGTACTTCGCCGCTTCGACGGGCTCTATTTCAAGCTGCTCCGGGAGCGCCTCAGGTGCGGGGGGAAGAACGGACTCGATGGCATCAGCTTCGGCTTCTGCCGCAGCAGCCTTCTTCGGAGCCCGCTTCTTAATTGTGGGTGACATGGTCCTCCGCGGGGAGGGTCGGATGCTCCGATGAGTCTTCAACGGCAGATTCAGACAGTTTCACTTCGCTCACGGACTGCGATTCCTCGCCACTCACGTCATCTGACTCTTCAAAGGGAAGAGCGGCTGCCTCGACCAGAGTTTCTTCTTCGCTGATCTCGATGTCACTCGCGAGCTTCTCGAATTCCTCGATGCTGGGCAGTTCATTCACATCTTTGAGGCCGAAGCGGAGCAGGAACTCACGCGTGGTCTTGTAAAGAATCGGCCGCCCGATGACCTGCTTGCGTCCCGCAGTAGTGATGAGCTTGCGGCTGACCAGGCTGCCGAGCACGCCGCTCGAATCGACGCCGCGAATCTCAGCGACCTCAGGCGCGGTGACCGGTTGCTTGTAGGCGATCACGGCGAGTGTCTCGAGCGCCTGCAGCGAGAGTTTCATCGGCGGCTTGAGGCTCTTGACGAAGGCGCGAACGGCATCGTGATATTCCGGCTTGGTGGCGATGCGATAGCCGCCGGCGACCTCGCGAATCTCCATGCCGCGATCGCTGTTGGAGTATTCCTCGATCAGCTCGTCGACGATCACCTTGATCTGTTCGCGGACCTCCTTCTCGCGCTGTCGCGCCACGCGCTTCGCCTCGGCTTCGGTGGCCGCCTCCGCTGTCTTAGGGGCGGCAGCCGCCCCCGGCTCCTGCTCGGCCAGCAGCGCCATCTCTGCGTAATCGGCGCTGTGGCCGGAAAGCAATTGGACCAGGCCTTCTTCGAGCAACGATTTGACACTGGGCTCGTCTTCTTGCGGCGACTCAGCAGGAGGGAGTTCCTGCGCAAAAATTCCGGCAAGTTGCGCCAGCGTGACGGGTTCCTCGGCCGCGTAGATTACGGCCTCTATCTTTGCCTTTAGACTCATCTTCTCAACATTCGTGCCCGGCACTGCCGCGCTGCGGGCGCCAAAGCGAAAACGGCGCTCCGGTAACTATGTTTCATAGTACCGGAGCGCCGAATTTGACGCGTTCAATTCCCCGCCGAGCTTAGTGGGAAACGAACTGATTGAGCGTCCAGAACAACCCAGCCGAAAGCAGAGCAGCGGCCGGGAGCGTGCAAACCCAGGCGAGTGCGATGTTGCGGATCGTCGACCATTGCAGTCCACTGCCATTGGCGACCATCGTTCCCGCCACGCCAGAGGAGAGAACATGGGTGGTGCTGACGGGGAGATGAAGCTGATCGGCGGCGATGATCGTGATAGCGGCGACGATCTCGGCGGAGGCGCCCTGCGCATAGGTCAAGTGGTCTTTGCCGATTTTTTCACCGACGGTGACGACGATCCGTTTCCAGCCGACCATGGTGCCCATGCCGAGGGCGAGAGCCACTGCAACCTTTACCCACCCGGGAATGAATTTCGTCGCGGTATCGATGTGCTTCTTGTAGTTGGCCAGTTGGGCGGTCTCGGTCGAGTTAAAGGCCGGCTTGCCCGTCTTGGCAAAGAGCCGCAGCGCCTCACCTTCGACATACATGTCGTTGCGGACGTTCTGCTGCTGATTGGCAGGGATGCCCGCTAGTGACTTGGCGTTGGTGACGGCGTTGGAAATCTGCAGCGCGAGGTCGTGGGCGGCGGCCATGGTGACCGGCGCAAGCTGTTTCGTGCGAATGTAATCGGTCAGCTCCTGGCGCGGATCGGTAGAGACGACCCCGGCGGTTTCATGGGCTGCGAAGGTGTTCGCCGCCTGCTGGGAGACTGCGGCGAAATCCTGCACCTGGCCGGGCCCGACGGCGTGATTCAAAGCGTAGACGGTGGGAACTGTTCCGATCAGGATGAGCATGATCAGACCCATCCCCTTTTGACCGTCGTTGGATCCATGGCCGAAACTGACGGCGCCGCACGTGAACCACAGAAGCGCCCGAATCCAGATCGGAGGAGGCGCGTCGCCTTCCGGCGCCTTATAGAGCGCAGGAACCTTTACGACTGCCTTCAATAAAAGCAGCAACATCATGGCTAGGAAAAAGCCGAAAACCGGAGAGACCAGCAGAGCGCGGAAGACCCCGGCCGCCTGTCCCCAGTCAACGCCGCTAGTGCCTGAGCCTTTGGGGCTCATCAGCTGGTTGGCGAGGCCGACGCCAATGATCGAACCGATCAGAGTGTGCGAGCTGGAAGCTGGAAGTCCGAGCCACCATGTGCCCAGGTTCCAGAGAATGGCCGCAATCAGCAGCGCGAAGACCATCGCGAAGCCTGCGCCATGGCCGACCTGGAGGATGAGCTCTACCGGCAAGAGAGAAATAATCGTAAAAGCGACTGCGCCCGACGAGGTCAGCACGCCGATCAGGTTCAACATGCCCGAATAGACGACCGCGATATGCGGTTCCATGGAGTGGGTGTAGATCACCGTGGCGACCGCGTTGGCGGTGTCGTGGAAGCCATTCACAAACTCGAAGCCGAGAGCCGTCAGCAGCGCTACACCCAATAGGACATAAGGCCAGATGGTTTCGAAGTGTCCGCCGCCCGAAAGGTCCGATGCGAGGTTAAAGCCCGCATACGCAAACCCTCCAATCAGCACGATGGCGAAGAGGATCATTCCTATCGCGCCGGGCGATTTGTTTAGTTTTGAGTGGACCGCATTGGGGGTTGCGATCGCGACACTTTGTGTTTCAGACATGGAATTGCTCCGAGAAAGTTTCTTCAGGGACGCTAACAGCATCGATCACGAGACAGGATGAAAAACTCCCGGAATTCATATGAATATTCCGTGAATTCGATCCCTTGAAAGGCACGTCGAGAGATTGAAACTAAAGAGCTTCCAGGGGTCGCGCGAGGGGGCTTTCCGGAGTCAGAAAACGCCAGATTCGCCCCGGTCTTGGGGGGCGGCCTATATATTCCTCCGGCCGGGGATGTTATTTTTCATCAAGCTGCCGGGCGGCGCAAGAGAGGGCCTTCGCCCGATGCAAGCATAGGAAATCGTTGATGGGCAGTTCTGGAATTCATCACATGGAACTCATCGCGCTGGCGCTGCTGCTGGCTACCGCGATGCTGACCACGGTCGCGCGGCGTTTCCAGACCCCGTACCCGATTGTGCTGGTCGTCGGCGGCCTGGCTCTCTCACTCTTGCCGCAGCTGCCGCATATCTCGCTCAGCCCGCAGCTGGTCTTCGTGGTCTTCCTTCCGCCGCTGGTATTTTCCGGCGCATTCAATACCTCATGGCGCGATTTCCGGTCGAACCTCCTGAGCATATCCATGCTTGCTTTCGGGCTGGTCGCGTTTACCGTAGCCGGGGTCGCGATTCTCTCGGATTGGCTATTGCCCGGCTTTGACTGGCGGTTGGGCTGCGCTCTTGGCGCGGTCGTCTCGACCACGGACACGATCGCAGCGATTTCCATTGCCAAACGCGTCGGACTGCCGCGTCGCATCAGCGACCTGATCGAGGGTGAGAGCCTGATCAACGACGCGAGCGGCCTCTTGGCGCTGCAGTTTGCCGTGGCCCTGGTGGTGAGCGGGGAGCGTCCGACACTGACCAAGGGCCTGGCGGAGTTCATCGGCCTGGTCGCCGGAGGCATCGTCGTCGGGCTGATCTCGGGCACGATCATCTATCTGCTGCAGCGCAAGATTGAGGATCCGCCGGTCGAGATCACGGTGATCCTGACCGCGCCCTACCTGGCGTATCTTGGCGCGGAGACCTTTCATTGTTCTGGCGTGCTCGCCACCGTCGTATGCGGGCTCTATCTTGGCCGCAAGCGCTCGGAGATACTTTCCACATTCGCGCGTCTGGATACCTCGGCGGTGTGGAACACCATCGATTTCGTCTTGAATGGCGTGCTCTTCATCATGGTCGGTCTGCAACTGCCCTACATACTTGAGGGTATTCACGGCGTGAGCCGCCTGGAGATGTTTTTCGACGCGGCGCTTTTCAGCGTCATGGTTATCGGGCTGCGCTTGATCTGGATGTATCCCGGCGCCTGGATCTCGTATTGGTTTCGCACACACTTTGGCGGCAGCAAAGAGAAACCTCCGCGCTCGAAAGAGGTTTTCCTATTGGGCTGGACGGGGATGCGAGGTGTTCTGGCGCTGGCTGCGGCGATTTCGCTGCCCGAGTACCTCAATAATGGCCTGCCGTTCCCGCAACGCAACATGATGCTGTTTCTGACCTTCTCGATCATCCTCACCACGCTGGTGATTCAGGGCCTCTCGCTGCCGGCGATCATTCGCAAGCTGGCGATTGGGGGAATCCGAGCGAAAACGCGGAGCTTGTCAGCGCCCGGCGCGCAATGTTTTCAGCGGCGCTTGGCTGCCTGGACGGGATGCGCGATCATAAGAAGCCCGGCGACGACTGGATCGTGGAAGACCTCGCGCACCATTATCAGCAGCGGCTCGACCTGTTGAAGCAACCCGCTGCGGATGCCAAGAGCGTAATCCGAGGCGACTACCGGGAATACCGGACAGTCTCCCGGTATCTGCGCTCCGTCGAGCGCGCCGCGCTCATCGAGCTCTGGACCCAAAATGAGATCAACGACGAAGTGCTTCGCGAGCTGGAAAGGGAACTCGATCTCGAAGATGCACGCGCTGTTTCGCTCGGACATTGAGCGCAGGAGCGACGGACGATATTAAGCTTCCCGCCGCGAGGATTCCAGAGAAGCCAGAAGCGGCGTAAGACAATCCCAGCTAATGTCTCCCATCGTCGCGATTTGGCCCCAGCCTCGCGACTTCAGATACGTCGATTCGTGGGCTATCTGGTAGCCCGCTTCCAGGCAAGCCCTGGGGAAAGAGGGCCAGGGGAGAGTAAAGGTGGTGATATTTGGGGCGCTGAATTCTTCGCATGCCAGGGGTACGATTCCCGCGCGCCTTAGTCCCATGCGAGTTCGCTGGCCGAGCTGGTGGTACGCTCGGTGGCGTTTGTTTATCGCCTCCCTTGAGGCGTAGTTTTCTTCTAAAGCGCACGCCAGGGCATACAGCGAAGAAGAGGCAATCGTGGATACGGGGCCGCGCGTTTCCTGGATGTGTAGAAGGTCGAACGAGGGGCAGAGGGTCTTTCCGGCCAAGCGCCGCCGGCATTCGTCGCTAAGGTAAACGAAGGCAAGGCCGGCATACGAACCAAGCGATTTGCCGGAGACTCCGCTAGCCAGCAGCAGGACTTCAGAATCCTTCGGCAGGGGCACGGCACCGATGCTGCTGACGCAATCGAGGGCCACTCGGCAGTTCGTCCTTTGAGCGAGGCTGAGTAACTCTTCGATGTCGTTCAAAACCCCTGTGCTGGTCTCGATATGCGCCGCCCAAATCCAGGCAGCCCCGCGCTGAATGGCCGCGGCAATTGCTTGGAAAGACCAGGGCTTTCCCCATTCAAAGGCCAGGTGGTCAATCTTGAGGCCGGCCCTGATCGCCTGGTTCGCCAGCCTTTCTCCAAACTCTCCGTTCGATACGACGAGCCCCGGCGCATCATCGAAGATTTCCTTCAGACTGGCTGCGACCGCGTCATTTGCGAGTGTTCCCGCGCCGGCAAAAAGAGCGACCTCCATATTGCCGGCGAGCCCTTTGAGCAGAGAGCGGGCATTTTCATATTTATCAAGGAAGGTCTCGGAACGATGTGAAACCGGCTGGAGAGCAAAGGAGCGAGCAACCGCGGGAGAAATCGAAACCGGGCCGGGCATCAGGCTGATCGCCGCGCAGGGCCGGCTCTCACGACTCCATTTCCGTTCGTGAAGCCCAATGCGCCTGCGGTTGATCACGGGCTGCTCGCGGATCGCCATATACATCGGGATGAATTGGGCCGCACCCTCGGGCACAGGCGGCCCGAGCGGGAAGAACCCCATCTTCCGGTACATCCCTTCTCTCTGGGTGATTGCCGAGATGAGCAGGTGGGAATAATCATTCGCGACCGCGAAGTCGTAGATCTGCCAAAGCAGTCCAGAAAGTATGCAGCGGCTGCGCTCCTTTGCGTCGATCGCCAGCAAACGTACTTCGAGGGGGCGGGGAAGGTCTGCGAGAATCGCCGGGTCCGGCAGCCTGCGGGTCACGGAAAACTCCGGTCCGGGATGCACCGAAATCATTCCGACGATCAGACCGTCTCGAGCAGCGATAAAGTACCGATTCCGCGCGTGAAAACGATCAATCAGAAGGCCGGAGGGACAGCTTTGATGTTGGCCGATCTCTTCCGCGAAGACGCGGTGATTCAGGGCGTGAATCTGTTGGATTTCCTGGGCGCCCTGAGCTTCCTTGAAAAGCAATCTCGCCATGCTGATCGGGACCACTCCGAAGATGGAGGGAATATTACAGCGAAGTTACAGCAACGAGAAAGATCAGCCTCGTGCCATGACAAAAATGTTACAAGGATATGCCCGTGTCTACCAGCAAATCCGCACCAGGGCGAGCCCCTGCCGGGGCAAATTCAAGGCCTCGCGGAGGCCCTCGGGCCCGGGACTTCTCCAGGCGGGTGATGCGTCGAGTTCGAGCTGCCCCGCCGCTTCGAGCTTGCGATACTGGTCTGCCGTTGGTTGTTGCGGCCCGCCCATCTGCTGCCAGGCTGCGAAGCTGTTGCTGTGAGTGGAGTCCACGCGAAAGGTTTCGACCAGGACTCGCTTGGCGCTCGGAGGCAGGCCCGCGATCGTGAGGCGAACCGCCGCCGCGGCGCCCGGCACATCGTCGTCGTGGTAATTGAAGAGAAGAACGTCAACCTCGCGTTGCTTCCCGGTAGCTATGGCATCGATGTCGGGTTGAGCGCGGACTCCGGCGGCCTCGATCTGCGCGGCCGATACAGCCTGCTTATTTTCGACGGGAAGCCGCGTTGCTCCGAGAAGCCCGAGCATCCGGAAGGCGTTCAGCACCGGCTTGTCGAGCCCGTTGGTCGCGAGTTCACGCAGCCCCTCAAAGTATGGCTGATCGTCGAACTGGAAGGCCCAGGTGACCGTCCCTGCCAGGTTGACGCCGTCCTGTTTCGCGAGGTCGACGGTGCTCTTGTAAGCCAGCGCGGTGTAGGTCGCGTAGAGCGGGCCGTTGCGGTAACCGTTCTGAGGATTGTCTTTTGCCGTGCAGGCCGCGCATCCTTCCGGGTCCCACTCGCCCATGATGATGGGCGTCTTGCGCCACTCGGGAAAGCCGGCGACGATCTTGAAGCCGCGATCGACCGCGGAGAGCTGATTGCTCATCCCCATCTGGACGTGGTCGCCCACCCATTTCGGCGAACCTTTGGGGTGGAAGCTGATGAAGGCGAGCGGCGCGCCGGTCTTGCCGGTTGCGGCATTCTTTCCGTGCGCGCAGTGTTCGAGAAAATTGCGCAGGAAGCCAGCCGCCTTGTCGTTAGTGGGGCCAGTGGAGTCAGGGCCGCCGATCTGGGCATAGGGAACGGCGCGCAGTACGGCGGCCGCGGAGTAGTCGTAGAGCTTGAAATATTCCTCAGCCGTGCCGTGCCAGTAGGGGATGTCGGGCTCGTTCCAGACCTCCCAGAGCCAGGTCTTCGACCGCCGCATCGCCATAGCGCTCGCGCAGATGCTGCGCGAAGCGAAAGACGAGCTCGCCCCACTTTTCATAGTCTTTCGGAGGGTAGCTCCACCCGGTAAAGACGTTCCCCTTAGGAAAGCTGTGCCGATAGGGAGCAGGCCCGGTGGTCATCGCCTCAGGCATGAATCCGATCTCGACCAGGGGCCGGACGCCGGCGTCGCGATAGGCGTCGAAGATGCGATCGACGATCGTCCAATCGTAGATGGGTTTGTCGTTGGCGTCTTCGGTGTAGGCATTGGTCGATCCCCACTTGAGCGAGCCTTTGCCGTCGCCGCTGGTGAGCAGGTTGTGGGTGCGGATGTAAACCGGGACCGGGCTTAGCGCGGCGAGCTCGTGGAGGAGCTTTTGTCCGTTGGCGCTATACGTGAAATTGGGTTCGTCATAGCCGAAGTAGCTCCACGCGCGCGGCAATGGTTCCATTCGAAGCCCCTGCATCGATTGTGATTTCAATCGGGTCGGAAGTTTGTTGAGCACTCGTTGCCGGCAGCATCGCGACCCAGCCGGCGGCCAGGCAGCCCAACAGGAAACGTTTCCTCATGAGGCGGATTATAGGGCAAAGCGTGCGACCTCAGGTCGCGAGGATTATTTTGAACACCGGCTTACTGCAGTCGATTCCATTTCCGCCGCCAGACCGCGCCCGCGAGCAAAAATAGCAGCGCCACGCCGATGGCGGCCAGTGCATGCATGCGGCGATCGAAATGCAAGGCGAGCCCAGCGTCCAGCAGCCAGACCCCCGACCCGATATACCAGAGCCAATAATTTCGAAGTTGGGAAGAAGCCGGCCTCAATTCGTGAGCCTCGAATCGTACTCCGTGAGATTTATTGTAGACTCGCTTTGCGCCCGCGTTCCCCCTTCTTCTGGGGAACTCTTGTGAGGAAAACAAAATGATTATTCGCGAAGATGAAGTCGTCGAGCTGACTACGCCCTATGGCCCTATGCGGACGCTGGTGTTGCGCCCCGTCGCGCCGGGTAAATATCCTGGAGTGGTCTTTTACTCGGAGATTTTCCAGATTACCGGGCCCATCCGCCGCACCGCAGCCATGCTCGCCGGACACGGATACATCGTCGCCATCCCCGAGATTTATCACGAGTTTGAGCCCGCCGGGACGGTCTTTGCCTACGATCAGGCCGGTTCCGATCGCGGCAACGTGCTCAAGACCACCAAAGAACTCGCCAGCTACGACGCGGATGCCCGCGCGGCGCTCGACCATCTGAAATCCCGCCCCGACTGCACCGGCCAGCTCGGTGCGATGGGCATCTGCATCGGTGGCCATCTAGCCTTCCGCGCGGCGATGAACCCCGACGTCCGCGCTGCCGCCTGCTTCTATGCGACCGACATCCACAAGGGGAGCCTTGCCAAAGGAATGCACGACGATACCCTTGAGCGGACGAAAGACATCAAGGGCGAATTATTGATGATTTATGGACGGCAGGACCCGCATGTTCCGCTCGAAGGCCGGATGAAGGTTCTCGCGCGGCTCAACGAAGTCGAGGCCCGATTCACCTGGCATGAGGTCAACGGCGCTCACGCTTTTCTGCGCGACGAGGGAGCCCGCTACGATGCGGAGCTGGCAATCCAATGCTATGGATTGGTCTTCGATCTCTTTCACCGCAAGCTGGGCTTTGGAGACATGCCGGCAGAGACCGTCGGCGCGGGAGAGACACGCCACTGATCGCGGCGCTGTCACATCAAGGGAAGATTACTGTGGCTGCGTCTTTCTGGAGTCTATGAGTTTTTGGGTACTCTCCCTTTCGTTGTCGTTGGCCTTCTGATGACTTTCTTTGATGGCATCTTCCTGCTCGGAGGCTTTCACGCCCTTCGGATTGACGACGTGCTCGACTCCTTCTTTGGACTTGTCGTATGCCTTGGTCGTGCCTTCCTTGGTTTTGTCGTAGCCCGTGGTGGTGCCCTCTTTGGTCTTGTCCGCAGCTTTCACGGTGCCTTTTTTCGTGGCATCGTAGGTCTTGGTTGTGCCCTTTTTCACCGCGTGTCCGGTATCTTTGGCGGCATTCTTGGTGTCTTGCCCCGCCTGGTGAGCGTCCTGGCCGGCGGTGCTCTGGGCGGTTAGCGCAGCGGGAAGCCCGCAGGCCATTACACACGAAAGAAGTAGGCTGTAACGTCGCGAATTAGTAGACATGCGTAATACGGATGCCTTCGATACCGCGCGGGTTGCAGTGGGCAATGCCGCGAGCTGACGGTCGTTGTGTTGCGCTCGTTTCTCGTTATACTTGCCATTCACCAAAAAACTCCTTCATTTCGCTCGAGGATCGTCTCCATGGTTCGTGTTTCCCGCCTGTTGTGTCTGGCCTTGTCATTGTCCGTTTCAACCGCTCTCTGGGCAGCCGACTGGACGAAGCCCACTGCGGAAGAGCTGAGCATGACCTCTCAGCCCGAGGTTCCCGGGGCCGCAGCGGTGTATCTCTATCGCCAGGAGACCACCCATGACATGTCGCAGGCGGCCAATGACGCCAATTCGGATTCGCATCGAGAAAGCTTCTGTTCGACGGTCGAGCCCGATGCGAAGATCAAGACTCCGCAGCCCCAGCTGCTTCCAAAGGTTGACTACAAGACACTGTACGTGCGCCTGAAGATCCTGACAGCTGAGGGTGAACGCTACGGGAACGTAGTCATCGATGAAGCCGAGCCCTACTTCTCGAGCATCAAGGTCGAAGGCCGAACGATCCGGCCCGATGGCTCTATCGTTCCGCTCGAAGGCGGCGTCGACAGCCGGCTGATTTCGAAGACGCGGGACATGCTGCGTTATCGAATCAGCTTCCAGATGTCTGCGGTACGTCCCGGCAGCATTCTCGAATATCGAGTCACGGTGAAATATCCCGAATCTGTCAGTCCGCAGGACTATCAAGTGGCCTCGAGCGCTTCAATCGCAGGCCAAAACGCGTCGAATGACTCTCCTACCTATGCCAGCTCCTCGTTTTTCGAATCGCCGCCCCAATGGTATGTCCAGCAGGACCTGTTCGTGCGTAAGGCCGACTACTTCTATGGCCCGCATACCTGGGTGCGCCGCGCCAGTGAGAGCAATTTCGGCTATAACAGCACTCTGCCCGCGGGCGTCGAGGTGGTTTACAACCAATCCGAGCGAAGCTACACGCTCCACATGGAGAATATTCCTCCGGTCACGCCGACCGAATTGGCGCCGCCGTGGCGCAGCCTGGGATATCGCGTCATCTTCCACCACACCTGCTTCGCCTCGGTAGCGGAGTTTTGGTCGGCCCACGGCAAATGGTGGACGGGCGATGTCGACCGCTTTGCTTCGGCTTCGAGCCTGAAGTCGGTCGCCGCTGGTCTGGTCGCCTCCGGCGACACCGAGCAGCAGAAAGCCGACAAGCTCTATGCGGCGGTCGCGTCGCTGCGTAACCTCAGCTTCGGCGTTGCCGGGACTGCGGAAGCCGACGAAAAGGCCGAGATGAGGATTGGCAACGCACACGAGGTGTGGGAGCGAAAACAAGGCAGCTCGCAGGACCTCACCATGCTCCTCGTTGGGCTGGCGCGCGCCGCAGGGCTCAAGGCGTATGTGATGGCGGTCGCCGATCGCAGCCGCAATATCTTCGATCCGAAGGATGTCCGGGAAGAAGACATCAACGACTATCTCGCCATTGTGACCATCGACGGCAAGGAGCAGTTCTTCGATCCGGGTGAGCCTTTTTGCGCGCCGGGCCAGCTAAGTTGGAAACACGCCTTTGGCAGCGGAGTGCGCCAGGGCGACGCAGGGCCTAGCTTCGCGGAAACCCCCGCAGGCAGCACTTTCAAACAGAACCAGGTGCTGCGGTCGGCGAAGCTTCAATTGGCCAAAGACGGGGGCGTGACTGGCACGGTGACGCTGAGCATGTCCGGCGCGCCTGCGGTCGACTGGCGTCAGAGTGCGCTTTGGGACCCCGAGGCATTCAACGATAATATTGCCGCCGAGATTGGCGCTTCTCTTCCGGCGGCCTTCCACGTGAAGACGACCAGGGTTACCGGTCTCACTGAGCCGGTGACGTCGGCGTCTGCCCCGCCGTTACTGGTGGAGATGGAGCTCACCGGCAAGCTTCCAGCCTCTGCATCGGGCGAGATCGCTCTCCCTGGCAGCCTCTTCGAGGCCGATGCGCCGCAGCTCTTTACCGCTGAGAAGCGCGATGCGCCTGTCGATATGCGTTATACGTCGGTCTCTCAGGACGTTGTTACCTTCATGCCGCCCACCGGAACAAAGGCCAGGAACCCACCCGCGGACACAATGGTGCCGCTCGGCGATAGCGCGCGGCTGGTGGTCAAGGACAGCGCCGAAGCTGACCGGTACACGGTGATCCGAATGCTGATCCTGGGCAAGACTTTTTATGCTACATCCGAGTATCCCGAGCTGAAAGCTTTCTACTCCAAGGTGAGCGCGCAGGACGCGGAGAAGATCGTCTTTGCTCCGGCGCCGTAATCGCACGATCGAGAGCGAGAGCTTTGCCCCCGGAGTTCGCCTCTGCGATGATCTACTCATGAAGTCTGTTGATCGCTTGTTCCTTGGATGCATTGCGCTGCTCCTTGCGAGCAGTTTCGCCCTGGCCGCCAGCCCTGTTGATTCCGCTCCCGCCGATTCTGGCGCAGACGCGACCATGCCTCGACTCGTCGAGCGCGACGGCCGCTACGCGCTGATGGTGGATGGCGCGCCCTTTCTTATGCTCGGCGCGCAGGTGAACAACTCCAGCTCGTGGCCGGCGGAGATGCCGAAGGTCTGGCCGACGATGGAGTTCCTCCACGTCAACACCGTCGAGGCGCCGGTCTATTGGGAGATGCTGGAGCCAAAGCCGGGCCAGTTCGACTACTCGCTGGTCGACATGCTGCTCGCCCAGGCCCGCGAACATAAGGTGCGGCTGGTATTGTTGTGGTTTGGAACATGGAAGAACGGCAGCGGCCACTACACGCCTGACTGGGTCAAGACCGACAACGCGAAGTATCCGCGTGTGGTCAACTCGCAAGGGCGCAATATGGATTCGCTCTCGCCGCACTTTACGTCGACGCTCAATGCCGACAAGGCCGCTTTCACCGCGCTGATGCGCCACCTGAAGACGGCCGATCCGCAGCACACTGTTTTGATGATGCAGGTAGAAAACGAGGCCGGAACCTGGGGCGATGTGCGCGATTTTTCTCCGACGGCGCAAAAGCTCTTCTCCGGCGAGGTGCCCGACAAGCTGGTGAAGGCGATGCACAAGCAGCCGGGAACGTGGGCCGAGGTCTTTGGCGATAACGCCGACGAGTTCTTTCATGCCTGGTCTATTGCGACGTATATCGATCAGGTCGCTGCTGCGGGGAAGGCGGAATATCCGCTGCCCATGTATGTGAACGCGGCCTTGCGCGATCCTTTGCATCCGGGAACGAAGGTCACCTGGGAGAGCGGTGGCCCTACCGACGATGTGCTTGACCTCTGGAAGGCAGGCGCGCCGCATATCGATGCCATCGGCCCGGACATCTATCTGCCCGAATATGAGAAATACATCAAGGTGCTCGACCTCTACGCGCGCCCCGACAACGCGATGATGGTTCCCGAGACGGGCAACGGCCAACCGTATGCACGCTACTTCTGGGCGTCGCTCGGTCATGGAGCAATCGTCTGGGCGCCCTTCGGCATGGATCGGACTGGCTATAGTAACGATCCGACCGGAGGCACGAGAGATGAGCGACGAGGCTTTGCAACCCTTTGCGCTGAATTATGAGCTGGTTGGGCCGATGCAGCGCGTGGTTGCAAAGCTGAACTTCGAGGGCAAGCTGCAGGCCGTCTCCGAAGATCCCGCCGTGCATCGGCAGCAGCTTAGCTTCGGCGATTGGACGGCGGTTGTCTCCTACGGACTGCCGCAGTTCGGCAACTGGATGCAGCCCAAGGGGAACGATCCCGCAGACGGGGGCGCGATGGTCGCGCAGTTGGGGCCGGATGAGTTTCTGGTGACGGGAGTTCACGCTCGCGTCGATTTTGAGCCGGTCGACAAGGCCAAGCAACGGCTGTTTGTTCAGGTGCAGGAGGGAAGCTACTCCGACGACGGGACGTGGCACTTCGACCGGCTGTGGAACGGCGACCAGACGGATTATGGTTTGAATTTCACTTCTGGCGTGCGCGTGTTGCGGGTGAGGGTGGCTACGTACTAGAAACCCTCCACTTGGGTTGCGAGTCGATGGAGACGACTGACAATTGTCACTATACAATCGCTATTGAATGATCAAAAGCTTCAAACATCGAGGCCTAAAGAGACTCTACGAACGCGACGACCGCAGCGGAATTCCGCCAGATATGCTCGACAAGATTGGGCGAATCTTGACTGCCCTCGATTCGGCAAAGACGCCGCAAGATTTGGACATTCCCGGATATCGCCTCCATTCATTGAAAGGCGAACTGAAAGGCCTATGGGCGGTGACGGTTAGAGCCAATTGGCGGGTTGTCTTCCGTTTTGAAGGTACCAACGCCTACGACGTTAAACTGATCGATTATCACTAGAGGAGAAGAGATCATGCCCATGAAGAACCCCGCCCATCCTGGTCGGATTGTTCGCTACGACTGCCTTGAGCCTTTGGGTCTATCCGTGACCGCCGGAGCGAAGGTACTCGGCGTGACCCGGCAGACTCTCAACAATCTCGTCAACGGCAAATCTGGGATTAGCCCGGAGATGGCGATTCGGCTTGCCAAGGCTTTCGGTAGCACCCCGGAGACCTGGCTGCGGATGCAGATGGCCTATGATCTGGCTGCGGCTCTCAAAGATGAAAGCAGAATCAAAGTGGAGAGGCAGGTTATTCCGGAAGGGCTGCGTGCGAGCTAACTCCATCAATGAACGAGATCGCAATGATCTTGGTAACGCTCGATGCGCGGTCTGACAAACGATGATTCCTCACGTATCTTGGTTTGGTGATTCTCGCTACCTGTCGTCGCCTTCTTGGACTGAGTCTTCTGCTGCTTCTTGTGGCGCTTGCTCCGTCACGCGCCCAGAAAACTTCCTACCCCGATCTCGGGCCGAATGTGCGGATCTTCGATCCCGCCAGTCCCGCTGCCGAGATGCAGGCAGCGATCGATCGGATATACGCGACCCAGGAGCATAGCGAGTTTGGGCCAGACCGCTACGCGTTCCTGTTCCTACCCGGCGAATATCATCTGGATGTCCCGGTTGGCTTCTATACCGAAGTGCGAGGCCTGGGAGCGACACCCGATGCGGTCCACATCACCGGAAACGTGCACTCCGACGCAAGCCTGCCTCATAACAACGCTACGTGTACCTTCTGGCGCAGCGTAGAGAACTTCGCCGTCACGCCTACAGGCGGAGGGAATCCTGCGGTCGCGCCGGGAACCATGCGCTGGGCGGTATCGCAGGCGGTGCCCATGCGGCGCATGCATATCGAGGGCAACCTGGCTCTTCACCAGGACCATGGCTGGGCTTCGGGTGGCTGGATGTCCGATACGATCGTCGATGGCAACGTTGATTCGGGACCCCAGCAGCAGTGGATCTCGCGCAACAGCGATTGGACCAGCCTGGACGGGCACGAACTGGAACCTCGTCTTCGTCGGAGTGCCACATGCGCCGGATGGGAGTTGGCCCTCCCCCGCTTACACCAAGATTGCACAGACCCCCATCATCCGGGAAAAGCCCTATCTCACCGTGAGCGTGGCCGGCAAATGGAGTGTGCGCGTTCCCGGCCTGCGAACCAATTCGACCGGCGTCACCTGGCGGAATTCCGCCACCGGCAGCGGCGACGGAACGCCGGGCCGCGATATTCCATTCGACCGCTTCTATATCGTCCATCCCGATCGCGATACCGCTGCCAGCATCAACGCAAAGCTCGCCTCCGGTAAGAATCTGCTATTCACGCCGGGCATCTACGAGCTTACCGAGCCCATCCGCGTCACCAGGCCGGATACAGTCGTTCTCGGCCTCGGTTTCGCTACGCTGCGACCGGCGAACGGCACCCCGGCCATGATCGCCTCCGATGCTGACGGGATTACGATCGCCGGGCTGCTCATTGATGCGGGGCCAAAGCTTTCTCCTGTGCTGCTGCAGGTTGGTGCGACGGGCAGTCATCTTCGCCACCGCACTGATCCCATTCTGCTTGCAGATGTATTCTTTCGCGAGGGCGGGGCTGTCGTTGGTAAAACCGTTGAGAACCTTGAGATCAATGCCAATGACACGATCATCGATCACACCTGGATCTGGCGCGCCGACCATGGCGCCCACGTCGGTTGGACGGACAACCTCAGCCAGAACGGCCTGGTGGTCAATGCCGATGACGTCACCGCCTACGGTCTGTTGGTTGAGCATCACCAGCAATTTCAGGTGATCTGGAATGGCGAGCGCGGACGCACTTACCTGTACCAATCCGAGATTCCGTACGACCCGCCGGACCAGGCCGCCTATAGCAGCGCGCCCGGCACGGATGGCTGGGCCTCTTACAAGGTGGCGAGCACGGTCCACCAGCATGAGGCCTGGGGCCTGGGCATCTATAGCGTGTTCACCTATCCGAATGTCTTTCTGACGCGCGCCATCGAGGTGCCCGACGGCAAGGAAGTTCGCTTTCACGACATGATCACGACCTGCCTCAACAACTACGGCGGCATTCGCAATATCATCAACGATGCGGGCGGCGCAGCTACGTGCCATCCCCGGAACTGGCCTCGTCTTACAACTTTTCCCTAGTGACTGGGTGGCGCGTTCAGTTGCCAAAACAAGAAGGCCGCGATTGCTCGCGGCCTTTTTTTATTCGTAACTAACGACGTTACATTTTTCAAAACTAGGTTTCGTAGAATCGCCAGACTTCGGCGAGGTTAAGGATGAACCCTTCGACCGGTCCGCTGCCTACGATCGATTCCTCTGAAACGGTCTGGGGAGCCTGATTCGCGGCATAGACCGTGACTTGGCGCTGGTAGGGATCGATGAGCCAGGCGAGGGCAGCTCCGTTGGCGATCCAGTCGTTCATCTTAGCTTGCGCCTTGCGGAGACGGTCGGAACTGGAGAGCAATTCGATAACGAAATCAGGGCAGTGATGGGCCATCTTCCTGCCTCGCCCCTCGCGCGGCCCCAGATTCTCAGGCAGCACGTAAGCTGCATCGGGGCTGAGGTTGGAGCCGTCGGGGAGAAAGAAACCGGTGCTCGAGTCGTAGACGCGGCCGCGCTCATGAGTGTGCCACCAGTTGCCTAGCTGCCAGTTGATCTCTGCGTTGGCGCTCCCAGTATCGTCACCGGTTAGTGGAGTCACGATGATCTCTCCCTCTTTGGTCCGCTCCAACTGAAAGCTGTCGTTCTCAAGGCAAAGCGCTTCGAACTCGTCGTCAGACAAAGGCCGGTCCCAGGAGATCGTCTCGGGCAGCGCTTCCGCGTTGAGGTGGAGGAGGAGAGTGCTCATAGAAAAAGTCTACTCCGAGATAGATTGAACCGGAGCAAATCCATACGTGCAATAAAAAGGCCGCGATTGTTCGCGGCCTTTCCCAATTCGGAACTAGTCCAACTACATCTCTCGAACGCCATCCACAAACGCCTTCAGCTTGCGCGAACGCGAAGGGTGTCGTAGCTTGCGCAACGCCTTTGCTTCGATCTGGCGGATGCGCTCGCGGGTAACCTGGAAGCTTTGTCCCACTTCTTCCAGCGTGTGTTCGGAGCCGTCTTCGAGTCCGAAGCGCATCTTGATGACGCGCTCTTCTCTCGGGGTCAGGGTCCGAAGCACCTGCGAGGTGTACTCCTTCAGGTTGACGCTGATGACGGCGTCGGAAGGCGAGACGGCCTGGCGGTCTTCGATGAAGTCGCCAAGGTGCGAATCCTCTTCCTCGCCAATCGGCGTTTCGAGCGAGATGGGCTCCTGCGCGATCTTGAGGACTTTGCGGACCTTCGCAACCGGGATGTCCATTCTGCGGGCGATCTCTTCCGAGGTAGGCTCGCGACCAAGCTCCTGCACCAGCTGACGCGAGGTGCGGATGAGCTTGTTGATGGTCTCGATCATGTGCACCGGGATACGAATCGTGCGGGCCTGGTCCGCGATAGCGCGGGTAATGGCCTGCCGAATCCACCAGGTGGCATAGGTCGAGAACTTGTAGCCGCGGCGGTACTCGAACTTGTCGACCGCCTTCATCAGGCCGATGTTGCCTTCCTGAATCAGGTCGAGGAACTGCAGTCCGCGGTTGGTATACTTCTTCGCAATCGAAACGACGAGACGAAGGTTGGCCTCGATCAGCTCGCGCTTGGCCTGCTCCGCGTCCATGTCGCCCTGGATCATCTCGCGCTGGGTGCGCTTGAGCTCGGCGATGGTCAGACCGGCATCATGCTCCAGCTTTTCGAGATCGATCTTGCAGTTCTTCTGCTGGCGGCGATATTCCTTGCGTAGCTCCTCGCTCTTCGACGAGTCGTGCTTGGTGTCGAGCGACTTGATCTGGCGCTCGAGCGTCCGCATCGCGTCGACGGTCTTATTGACCTTATCGAGCAGTCGCTTGCGCTCCGCGTTGGTGTACTTCAGCTCGCGAACTATCCGGGAGACATACACCTTCTCGCGGGCAATCGCCCAGCGCGTCTTGCGCTGGTCGCGGGCCTTCGCTTTAGGGTCGCGTCCGGCGGGGTTGTCGAGCTTTTCGGTGAGCAGCGCAGTCTTCTTCTGGTGCTTCACCATGGTGTCGATGCGGCCGACAGTCTGGCGAACCCGCGCCTGCAGTATCTCTTCGGTGATCTCTTCCTCATCGAAGATGACCACTTCTTTTACGTTACGCACGCCGCGCTTGAGGTCGTCAGAGAGCGCGATGACTTCGCGAATCACGATCGGTGAGCGCGAGATCGCCTTCAACACGCGCATCTGGCCGCGCTCGATGCGCTTAGCGATTTCTACCTCGCCCTCACGGGTGAGCAGCGGCACGGTGCCCATCTCGCGCAGGTACATGCGGACGGGGTCGTTGGTTTTTTCCAGTGTTCCCGGCGTAAGGTCTAGCTCAACGTCTTCACCTTCTTCGGCATCGGGGTCGAATTTGTCGGCACCAAACTTCGGGCCGTCTTCGCTGATGTCGATACCCTGGGTACCGATGGTGGTGATGAGATCGTCGAGATCATCGGGGGAATGCAGGTCGCCGGGAATGAGATCGTTGACCTCGTTGTAGGTCAGGTATCCCTTTTCCTTGCCTGTATCGATGAGCTTCTGGATGTCGTCTTCAAATCTGTCTTCTATAGCCAAGCGTGTTCAATCTCCCGCGTCGATTTTGTGGGTCTGTCCCTGTGATTGGGTAGGACGAGGTGCGATTGTGGCCGCTTCGGCGTATCCCGGGGCGCTCAAAGGCGCGGGGGAAATTGGGCGCACGTCTACCAAATATACCTAAGAATAGCATGCCGCAAGCGCGACACAAGACCTAAATCGCTAAAGCGCGCGAAGAAATGCGCCATTCTAAGGCAGAACTCAACCATCTGTTAGATGATTTCTTGGGGAAAACGTTTCATTTTGGGTGGTTTAGGGCCGGGAGCGGCGCGACGATCAGAACGTGTCACCGCCCGGCGTGCACTTCGTAAACCATAAATCCGACGACCGACAAAGCGCCCACGAAAACGATGAGAATCAACCCCCCTAAGACCAGGGAAACCTGCTTCCGCTGCTCTGGCGCTGGTTGAGTGATGCCGAAGGTGTTGATGAAGATCTGGGCCAAAAACTCCAGAAGTGGCATTTATCGTCCTAACTCGCGCAATAGCCGGTCCAGCCGCATCTTCTCCGCGGCAAGCGCAGCGACTTCCGCCCAATCGCCTTTGCGTTCGGCGTCGAGGCTGAGGCTGCGCAACTCGCGCTGGCGGCGGCTCAGGTGATGGTGGTGCAGGGGATGGATAGCGGCTTCGACCTCCTCCGGCGTCACCGGTTCAGATTCGGAGAACAGCAGCTGCGCGACCAACTGGCGGTTGCGCCCCTCGGGGACGGCTTCCACCGGGTCTACGGCGCCGCGATTGCGAAGTATTTCGAGCAGCGGCGTGGCGCCAAGTGACTCGAAAATATGGGGTTGGCTTTCCAGTTCCCGCACCGCCAGAATGTTTGCAGGATCATTCATCGGTGCCGCGAGGGCGCGAACCAGCACTCGCTCGCATTCGGTCAGTCCAACGCTGCTATTCGAGACACTATCGCGACGCTTTGCCGCCGCCTCTTTCAATTCCTCGCGCATCACAGCCGAATCAATCGACAGCTTTTGCGCGGCATTGGCCGCGAACTCGTCGCGGGCCAGCCTGTTGGGAAGGCGGCGAATGTGCGGCAGCAAAAAGTTCAGCGCCTTGACCTTGCCCTCCGGGCTGCGCGGCGGGAAGAGCTGGCGGGCGCGCTCGATCAGGTAGTCCGGCAGACCCTGAGCAGTCCGGGCGGCGGCGTGGTAGGCCGCGGCGCCGCGTTCTCGGATATAGCGATCAGGGTCGAGGCCGTCTTCGAGGGTAATGACCTTAACGGTAAACCCCTCTTCGGTAAGGAGCGCGATGGATTTTTCTGCGGCATTCGCTCCGGCGGTATCGGGATCGAAGTTCACCACGACTTGAGTGCAGTAGCGCTTGAGCAGATTCACCTGGTGTTCGGTGAAGGCGGTCCCACTGGTTGCGAGCACGTTTTGCACGCCGGTCATGAAGACGGAGATGCAATCCATCTGCCCCTCGACGAGTAGCGCAAAATTATGCTGGCGGATCGCAGCGCGGGCCTTATCCAGATTGAAGAGCACCTGGCCCTTGGAATAAAGCGGAGTCTCGGGCGAGTTGAGGTACTTCGGGCCGGGCTTTTCACCGGGGTTCCCCACAGAATCGAGTGCGCGTGCAGTGAAGGCGATGACCTTGCCCGCTTCGTTCGCAATCGGGAAGGTGATGCGCTTGCGAAAGCGCGAATAGAGGTTGCCGGGGCTGCCATCCTCTTGCTCTTTCCATGAGAAAAGCCCTGAGGCTCGAAGCGTCTCAGCGTCCACACCAGGTGCGAGGCGATCGCGCAGCGCGGTGTAGGAATCGGGCGCGAAGCCGATGCGGAATTTCGCGATGGCTTCCGGTGTGACTCCGCGGCCTGTAAGGTATTCGCGCGCGCCCGCGCCTTCGGCAGATTTCAATTGCTCCTGGAACCAGACCGTTGCCGCTTCGTGCAGGTCGAGCAGCTTGCCGCGCTGGCGGCTCTCCTGCGCTTCTTCGGGAGAATTGAAATCGCGCTTCGGCAGCGCGATTCCGCATTTTTGCGCGACCGCGCGAACTGCCTCAGGGAAGCTGAGGTTCTCAATCTTCTGCACGAAGCTGAAGACATCCCCCGATTGTCCGCAACCGAAGCAATGATAAAACTGCCGCGTCGCGTGAACCGAAAACGACGGCGATTTCTCGCTGTGAAAAGGGCAGAGCCCGGAATAGTTCTGCGCGCCGGATTTCTTTAGCCGCACGTAATCGCCGATGATCTTGACGATATCGGCCTGTTGCTTGACGGTCTGGGCGAAATCGCTGGCCATGATGTAGGGCTGGAGCCAGTGTAAATCTTTGCCGCCATGCAAAGCTTTGCGGTTTATACGAAGCCCGGCGGAATCGAAGCCGCTCACCATGCCTAGTTCGCCGATGTCCAACCTTATTAGTAAGTCAGTACAAGGCAGGGCACGGTGGCGGGCCAGAGGCCCATTGCGCCGGTTGAGACTGCCGGAAAAGAGTAAACTAAGAAGATATGAAAAAACAACGAACGGCTCCGCCGCCATGTAGCGGCTCCCTCACCTCCGTCCAGGGTCACCTGCCGGCGGCAGACGGCAAAACAGGTGTCTGCGGTACTTGCGGCTCCAGTGTGCCTTTTACGATCGATGTCTCAGCGCGTCCGGTTCCCCGGTTTCACAAGTCCGGGCCTCGGTGAGAGATTGGCTTTTCGGAATTAGCTGCCGCCATTCTCAACAGATCTTCCGGTTTCAACCCTAATGCCCTCAGCGCTCTCAGACTGAGGGCATCGTGGCGTTTGGCAAGCCTCTCGCCGCGTTGGTCGGTGATGAGTGGACAGTGGTACCAGTTCGGCTCTGGCAATCCAAGCGCGCGACAAATCAATATCTGCCGGGCTGTGGATTTTAGCAGATCGGCTCCGCGAACAACTTCGGTGATCTCCATCGCGGCGTCATCGACGGCGACAGCGAGCTGGTAGGCCGGCACTCCATCTTTGCGCCAGACGAGGAAATCTCCGAAGTCTTTGCCCGCAACAAATCGCTGCCGCCCAAAATAGCTGTCATGAAACTCAATAGGCTCACCATCTGGAACGCGAAAACGCCAGTTGACGCTGGTCTGAATGGAGGTCTCGACGGCGCCGGAAGAAGTCGAGCTCGACTGCGGTCTGCAAGTTCCGGGGTAAATTGGTTCATCCTCATGCGGAGCCTGCGCCAGCTGCGCGAGGTCTTTGCGCGAGCAGCGGCAGGGGTAAACCAGACCGCGCTCGATCAGCTTGCCCAGCGCTTCCCGGTAGATCGCAAGCCGTTCGCTTTGGACGTAAGGAGCGTATGGGCCGCCCACATCCGGGCCTTCCTGCCAGCGAATACCGAGCCAGTGCAGATCCTCGATTGCCGCATCGGCGAATTCAGCCTTAGAGCGCTGCGGATCGAGATCTTCCATCCGAAGTACAAGCGTTCCGGAAGCAGCAATCGCGCGTTGATACGCGGTCCAAAACGTCGCCGCGTGGCCGAGATGAAGCAGTCCTGTCGGAGATGGCGCGATGCGGCCGCGGTGGTTCATTTTCCTGCCAGTCTAATTCGATGCGTTAGCCCTTCAACTCTCGTCACGCTTGTCTTCTCTCCGGACGTCTCAGGATCTCTCGTGCCATCTGGCGAAATGTAGTAACGATGGTGCGGTCTTCGCCGGCTCGCCAAGCGAGCTCGATCTCGCTGCGAATGCGCGTGCCGGTCAGCCGCACACAGACAGTATCAGGCGCGGCGATACGTTCGACGCAGGCTGGAGCAATACTGACACCGAGGCCAGCGCCGACGAGGCGCATCAGGGTGAGCCACTGCGGCGCCTCCTGCACGATGCGCGGCCGGAAACCGTGTTCCTCGCAGATCGAGATCGGTCGCTCGTAGGCCAGCCGGCCCGCCGCTTGCGGAAAGAAAACAAACGGCTCCTCACGCAACGCTGCTGCGGAGATGGTTTTGCGCGCAGCCAGGGGATGGCCGACCGGTAAGACCGCCATGAAGGGTTCGGAGATAAGCAGCTCCGATTCGAGGCCGGGATGCGTATCACCGTCGCGCAGAAAGCCGACATCGACCGTGCCGTCGAGCAGCGACTGCATAATTTGAGAAGACATCGCTTCGCGCAACTGCAGGTCGGCCTTAGGATGCTTGCGCCGGTAGCGGCCCAGCATCGCCGGCAGCGGGGTCAGCATTGCGGAACCGATGAAGCCGACGCGCAGCGATCCGATCTCGCCGCGACCCACGCTGCGAGCTTCGGCCAGGTCCTCGCGAACGGTGCGCAGAGTGCGCCGAGCGCGGTCGAGGAAGACTTCGCCGGCGGCGGTGAGGCGAACGGCGCGCGATGTTCGCGTGAAGAGCTGGTGGCCGATGATCTCTTCGAGTTTCCGGATCTGCTGCGACAGCGGCGGCTGCGCGAGATGAAGCCGCAAAGCGGCGCGGCCGAAGTGAAGCTCCTCGGCGACGGCGACGAAGTAGCGCAGATGGCGGAGTTCCACTTCCTGATCCATACTCAGAACATCTTAATTTGGAAAAACAAGATATTGGACATATTGTTGAGCCGGAGCTAGGTTTGCAAGAGGAGAGAGCGATGTCTACATCCTGCGAAGAGACTGCCGTTGAGGTCAAAACCGAGATGCCACCCGTTTCCATCCGGAAGTTCCAGTCCGGAGATGAGACCAGCTTCAAGGCGCTGAACGAGGAGTGGATCGTCCGCCACTTTGTGCTTGAAGACAAGGACCGCGAGGTGCTGGGCGATCCGGTAAAGTACATCATGAATCCCGGCGGAGAGATCATTTTTGCGACGATTGGAGACGAAACGGTCGGCTGCTGCGCGCTCGCGCCGGAGGGCCCCGGCCACTACGAGGTTGCCAAGATGGCGGTGACCGAGGCCTACCAGGGAAAAGGGATCGGCCGGAAGATTCTGGAGCGAGTGATTACGGAGGCGCGGGCAAAGGGAGCGACTCGCCTCTATCTCGAAACGAATAGCAAGCTAAGCGCAACGTATCTCTATGAGTCGATCGGCTTTCGCCATATACCGGTAGAGCGGCGCAAGCCGTCGCTCTATTCTCGCGCCGATGTTTTTATGGAGATGATGTTGTGAGCGGGACTCTGACTGAAGCGGCGTTGGCCGCGGACCAATCTAAGGAATCAGTGGAGACGGTTTCGCTGCAATTCGACGATCCGCCGATGGAGGCGCTGCGCTCCTCGCATCAACATTTCGCCATCACTGCTGGGCGTGCGCGCAAATATCCGGCGGAGGTAACTCCCTTCGCGGCGATCGAAGACGGTTCGCTCGAAGCCTTGCGCGATTTGTTCTCGATCATGGAACCGGGCGAGTCGACGTACATTGTCAGCGAAGCGGCGCTTACCATGCCGAAAGGCTTGAACTGCGGACCCTCGCTGGGCGTAAAGCAAATGACGTATCCTCGCGATCGGCCGTTGCCAGTCGCATTTGAAAACGATGACGTGATAATCGAGCCGCTCTCTTGCGCGAACGCAGCCGAGATGGTCGAGCTTACCTCGATTGCGTTCCCGGGTTTCTTTCGTATCCGCACTTGCGAGATGGGCGATTACTTCGGCATCCGCCATGATGGACGACTCGTGGCCATGTGCGGCGAGCGCATGAACATTGGCGATTACCACGAGATCAGCGGCCTGTGCACGCATCCCGATTTTCGCGGACGCGGCTATGCCGGCGTTCTGATGATGCAGCTTATGCGCGACCATCACAACGCCGGTCTGCAGTCGTATCTGCACGTCTCTGCGAACAACGCCAACGCGATCGCCCTCTACGAGCGCATGGACTTTGACCATCGTGGCGAGTTTCAACTCCGCCTCATCACTCGCGAGACTTAGCGAGAAGAAGGGCGTCCGCCTCTGGATATCCAGTCGGAATCTCGATGCCATCGAGTGAGGCTCCAGCTTGCAATAGCGCTTCGACGGATTCCGGAGAACGCCTGTCTTTCCAATAAGAATCAACACATGCACTGATGGCGAGTGCCAGGGGCGTGCGACCGCGCGCGTCGCGTGCGTTGACCTCCGCTCGGCGTGCGAGCAGCAGCCGCAAGGTTTCGTGACGGGCCCGCCACGCCGCAACGTGGAGCGCTGTGCTTTCTTTGGCGATCTCGAAGTAGCCGTCGCCTTCGTGGTGCTGCGCATCTACGCTTACGCCAAGATCGAGCAGGCGGCGAACTCCCTCGGTGTTGCCATTTCCGGCGAACTCGGCGAGCAAGGATCCCCCCTCAGCCAGCAAGTCGCGTACGACGTGGGGTTCGCGTCTGGCGATCTCCGCGATGGAGTCACCATCGTTCTTCGCACACGCGGCCGCGAGTTCGTCGACCCCGTGCAGTTTGAGTGGAACGCCGCGCCGTTCGATCGAAGACAGTACATCGCCTCGGCCTCTTCGTGCGGCAAGGACGACTCCCGACATGCCCGTCTCCGGATTGACCATCGTGGGATCGGCGCCGTGGTCGAGCAGCAGGTCGATGTTCTGAATCGCGTTGTCGCGGCGCAGGGCGTGCAGCAGTGCGGTGCGATGCCAGCGGGTCATGCGGTTCGGGTCGGCGCCGTGCTCGAGCAGGTATCTCATGCCGTCGTAGTCGTGCCAGTCCGCCTTGCGCAGCAGCAGAGTGGTCATGCTTTCGTCATTGAACTTGCCGCTCTCGACCATGACTTCCATGACCGCGTTGTTGTAGGTCTCCGGCACGTGATAAGGAGTCTCTCCATCGTTGGGATCGGCGCCTCGGTCGAGCAAGAGGCGAGTGAGTTCGACGTTGCGCGCAATGCCGGCGGCGCCGTAGATGACGCCTTCCCAGAAAGGGCGTGGTTCGTCATTGGCTTCGTACCATCCGGTGTTGGCGCTGGCTCCGGCGTCGAGCAGAGCGGTAGCCGCACGAACCAAGCCTTTGGATCGGGTGGGATCCAGCCGCAGATATCTTGAGAAGCAAAGGTAGGTGAGCGCGTCCCACTCGTGAGGACCGCCTTTCAGCGTGGCATTTGTTGGATCGGCGGAGAGAAAACGTCGCACGCCGCTGTCGTCGCCGAGTGCTGCGGCGACATAGATATTCGCGTGAGCGATCTCAGGCTTTTGAGCGAGCAGAGTTTGCGCGGCGTCAAGCGTGCCGGAAGCGTGCCATTCGCCCATCGGGATGCATGCAGCCTCGAGAAAGACAGCAGAGGGATCATTGGCCAGCAGCGATTTGCGCTTGAAGTTCAGCGCTTCGATGTGGCCTTTGAACTTCGGCCAGCTCTCGAAACCGTGTTCACGAGCGATGACCAGCTGCGCGGCGGTGAGCTGGAATGGGCGGTCTGCGATCTGCTGTTGCGACAAGCTGATGAATGCGGGATGGAAGGCGCGGATGCGCTCGATCGCATCGGGCGCGGCGGAGTTATGAGCCTTGACGAGGTCTTTGGCCTGCTTGCGGTACTGCTCCAGGCTGGGATGAGAGGGGACGGGCTTGGTTTCCACACGAAGCTCCTTTCAAAGTTGCCTGGAGTCCGCACTCGTCAGGCTGAAAGAAGATTCGTAAAGCTTGATTGAAGTGGAGGTGGGCACGGCCCTTTCCGCGGACTGGATGCGCCCTTCGCGCTGATCAAAAGCGTAGCTCTCGACCAACGCGAAGTCAATCCGGGTGGTTGGTAGTTCTAGATGTCCAGGTTCTTTACATCCAGCGCATTGTCTTCAATGAACTTGCGGCGCGCTTCGACGTCCTCGCCCATCAGCGTAGTGAAGATGGTCTCCGTAGCGGCGATATCTTCGAGCTTGACCGAGAGCAGCGTGCGGCGCTCAGGATCCATGGTCGTTTCCCAGAGTTGCGTGGAGGTCATCTCGCCCAGCCCCTTGTAGCGTTGCACCTGGTAGTCGCGGCGGCCTTGCTCAATGACGTACTCGAAAAGTTCCTTCGGGGTTTGCTTCACCACCGGATCGTGGCTGGCTTTCCCGGCGCGCTTGGGTGCAGGTTTGCCGGCTTCGACCTCGCCAATGGTCTCGCCCTCGGTCTCCTCGGCCTCAGCCTCTACGGCTGCGGCAGCCCCCTTCGAGGCGTACTCGATGCGGAAGGGTGGAGCGAGCAGTTCCTTGATCAGGGAGTACTTCGACATCATCTGGCGGTATTCGGGCGTTGAAGCGAGCGTCCAATTGATGGTGCGTTCCGCTCCGTTGTCGTCGGTAAAGCTGATCGACCATGTCTGGTGCTCTTCGTCGTAGGCCGGTTCGCTCAGCGCCTTGAACTGTAGAGCTTTGCGCTGCGCCGCGAGCTCCTTGTGGAGCGCGATGAGCTTGGCCGGTGCTTTGCCGTCCGCTCCCTCGAAGTCGGAGCGACGAACGAGCTCCAGGTGCGCGAGCAGGTTGGTCACCTGTTCGTTGCGGATGCGCTTGTCGACCTTGTCGAAGAGTTCGAGGTACTCGCGAAGCTGCCCGATGAAACGCGTCAGCGCCGCGCCCTCGAGCCTGTGCTCGGTCGGGCCCTCGGCTGCGCCTTCGCCGTGGAAGACGACCATACCGTCCGAGGCGCGCTTCACCATCACCCGAACGAACTCGCGATCGTCCTTGATGTACTGCTCAAACTTGCCCTTCTTGATGCGGTAGAGCGGCGGCTGAGCGATGTAGACGTGGCCGCGCTTGATCAGCTCCGTCATGTGGCGGAAGAAGAAGGTCAGCAGCAACGTGCGGATATGCGAACCGTCGACGTCGGCGTCGGTCATCAGGATAATTTTGCCGTAACGCAGCTTCGACGGGTCGAAGTCGTCTTTGCCGATGCCCGCGCCGAGCGCGGTGATCATGGCGCGAATTTCCTCGTGCCCGAGCATTTTGTCGTAGCGGGCTTTTTCGACGTTGAGGATCTTGCCCTTGAGCGGCAGGATCGCCTGGAAGCGGCGATCGCGGCCCTGGCGGGAGGTTCCGCCTGCGGACTCGCCCTCGACGAGATAGATTTCGCAGCGCTCCGGGTTGCGCTCGCTGCAGTCGGAGAGCTTGCCGGGCAAGCCGCCGCCGTCGAGCGCGCCTTTACGGCGGGTGAGGTCGCGCGCCTTGCGGGCTGCTTCGCGGGCGCGAGCCGCTTCGATGGCTTTGTTGATGATCCGCTTGGCGATGGGCGGGTTCTGATCGAGGAAGCCACCCAGCTTCTCATTCACGACGGCCTGAACGATGCCGGCGATGTCGGAGTTCAGCTTGCCCTTGGTCTGGCCTTCGAACTGAGGCTGCGAGAGCTTCACGCTGATGACCGCAACCAGACCCTCGCGAACGTCGTCGCCCGAAAGGTTTTCTTTCAGGTCTTTGAAGAGGCCCAGAGACTGGCCGGCGTTGTTGATGGTGCGGGTGAGGGCGGTCTTGAAGCCGGAGAGGTGAGCGCCGCCGTCGACGGTGTTGATGTTGTTGGCAAAGGTAAAGACGGTCTCGGAGTAGGCGTCGTTGTACTGCATCGCGATGTCGATCTCGACGTTGTCGCGGGTCGCTTCCATGACGATCGGCTTGTCGTGCAGCACCTGCTTGCCCTTATTGAGCAGCTTGATAAACTCGGCGATGCCTCCGGCGTAGCGGAACTCGGCGCGCTTGGCTTCGCCGGTCTTGGGGTCGGTGGTGCGTTCATCGGTCAGGGAGATTTCGAGGCCCTTGTTGAGAAACGCGAGCTCGCGCAGCCGCTGGGCAAGAGTGTCGTAGTTGTATTCGGTGACGGTGAAGATCGACTTGTCCGGCAGGAAGTGGACCTTGGTGCCGCGCTTCTTCGAGGTACCGGTCTGGCGCAGCTTGGCGAGCGGTGCGCCCTTGGCGTAGTCCTGCTCGTAGGTATGGCCGTCGCGCCAGATCTCGACGTCGAAGGATTCGCTCAGCGCATTCACGCAGGAGACGCCGACACCATGCAGACCACCGGAGACTTTGTAGCTCGTATCGTCGAACTTGCCGCCGGCGTGCAGCTTCGTCAGCACCACCTCAACGGCGGTCATCCGCTCGCCTGTCGGCAGAATTTTTTCGTCTACCGGTATGCCGCGGCCGTCGTCGACGACGGTGATGGAGTTGTCGACGTGGATCGTGACATCGATCTTTTTCGCGTGGCCGGCCAGCGCTTCGTCAACCGAGTTGTCGACAACTTCGTAGACCAGGTGGTGCAGTCCCATTTCGCCGGTCGACCCGATGTACATGGCCGGACGCAGACGAACCGCCTCGAGGCCCTCGAGAATCTTGATGTCTTCGCCGGTATAAGCTCGGGGAGCGGAGCCCTCTTTACCGTTCAGGAGCGGAGGAATTTCTACGGTCTCGGGAAACGAAAAATTCGCAGATACGGCTAGCTCTTTGGTAGACATGCAACTCCGATGCGGTAAACCCCTGTGCGCGTCCCCTGAGGACTCAGGGCAATTTGTATAAATGACTGAAAGGGAAAGGGTTTACACACTGTGATCTATAAGAATTATAGCACGAAACCGGCATCGGTTCACCCCCCTCGAGCAGCCGCGCGAGACGCCGCAAAAGGAACGAAATCAATGACCTGGAAAGCATCAGCTAATTACCTTAGTACCTTATCCGGCAACAGGATTAACCCGGGAAGGCCGACATGGGTGACTTCGGCCCATAGACTTCTTAAAGTGGGGTCTCTGTCGGGGATCCGACAGACAAACTCAAATGCTGCTCATGAAGGAGCCATTCAAAATGCAAGGAATCGTTCGCAGAATTGCCATCGCTTTCGTCGTCGTCGGGTCACTCTCCATTGTCCCCTCCCACGCAACTCAGCCCAAGAACCCAACCATGGCATCGTCGAAGGCCATCCCAATCCCGGTATGCCCGCCAAACGATCCAAATGCATGTCACATCGACCAGTGGTAACCCTGGGAGAAGCGACAAGGGTCTAAAACAGGAGAAATGCAAGAAATTAGTTAAATCTGTTGAGTGCGCCGCCAACTCACGTTATCCTCAATTTGCGGATGCACGGCAGATGAGTCTACATTTCTCCAAAGAATTCCTATCGGTGATGGAGGTTCTGCTCCTCGCGGCGACTTGGTGCGCCTACGCGAAGAGCAGGTCCTATCGCGGATTCCCGGCCTTTGGGGCATATCTGACTTGCCGCCTAGTCGTTCAGATCGCGCTCATTTCGCTGCTGTACGGGGTCCGCTTTTCGCTGATCGAAAAGCACGTGGCGTACGGCATCTATTATTACTCTTACTGGGTGGGATACCTTGCCGGTGCAGGCTTCGCGCTGCTCGCAATCCAGGAGATTTTCAAGCATTTAATGCAGCCGATTCCCGGCTTGGGCCGCTACGGATTGATGGCCTTCCGGTGGGTAAGTCTGAGCTCAGTGGTAGTAGCGTTGGCGGTCGCGCTCTACCCGACGGCCTCCAACCGGAGCCTGCTGGTCGCCGCTACTGACGGAGCGATGCGGTGCATGAGCATCCTCGAGCTTTGTCTCCTGGCCTTTATCGTTGTCTCTATGCAGACGCTGCGTCTCTCGCCGCGCAGCCGTGAATTTGGCGTGGCGTTGGCGCTGGGTATGATCGCCGCAGCAGATTTGTTTGGCTCGACATTCGCCTTCGGTAATTCGACGCTGGCCTCGGTTGCCGACTTCAGCTGTCAGATTGTCGTGACGCTGGGTTCGGCGGTCTGGCTGATCTATTTCATAAGGCCAGCCATAGAGGCCCACGCTGCGGCGTTGCCCGCGTCCTCACGGATTTTGCGATGGAATGAGATCGCCGACGCATTCGCGCCACCGGCGCCTCAGGTAACATTGGCGCCTGGGACGAGTAACTTTTTCCTGCAAGACGTTGAAAAGGCGGTCGACCGGGTTCTGGAGAAGAATGCGCCGAGCTCACCTCTATAACGCTGGCGAATTTTAAGGCAAGACGTAAGCCCCGGGGTGCATGATCCCCGGGGCTTTGTCTTGATTCTCGAAATGGACTGGAGTTTTGAGGGACAATTCCCGAGCGCTTCCGCGCCGAGGCGATTCTTCAACCGGCGGTGACGGCCTCGGATGCGGCAACCGGCTCAATGGCAACGAAACGCCCGGTCTTGCCGCGATCGATAAATCTGACCCGTCCAGAGATTTTGGCGAAGAGGGTATCGTCGCTTCCACGGCCGACGTTGAGGCCGGGTTTGAGCTTGGTTCCGCGCTGGCGAACGATGATCGATCCGCCCGTGACAACCTCGCCGCCGAATTTCTTGACGCCGAGTCGCTGCGCATTGGAGTCGCGGCCATTTTTCGAACTTCCGAGGCCCTTTTTATGTGCCATTTTTCAATCCTCATGCTTCCGGGAGGCTTGCTCCCGTTCAGATATTCTGCAAAACCCGCGGCTTACTTGGCTGCGGAGTAGGTCGCGCCATCCACCTGGATCTCATTGATGCGGACTTCAGTAAAGGCCTGGCGGTGGCCCTGCAGCTTCTTGTACTGCTTCTTGCGCTTGTAGTGGAAGACCAGCAGCTTGGCGCCACGGCCTTCGCCGAGGACCGTGCCAATCACTTTTGCGCCCGTGGGCTGGGTCACCGAACCGGCCTCGCCGGAGACAGCCAGCACTTCGCTGAACTCGACGGTGTTGTTTTCACCTGCGGCGGCCTTCTCGATCTTGAGCACATCGCCGGGGGCGACACGGTATTGTTTTCCGCCTGTGCGGATGACTGCGTACATAACTTTTCTCCAGCGCTCCTAACTTGAGGGTGCGCTCTTCCATCGTCTTCTGGATATCTGGCGCGGACGGCAGAATCCGATCTTGAAATCCGACCCCTTGTTCTAAGGCTGCCGCCTTCTTAATTCGAAGGGCCAGCGTGCGTCGGTTCTTACGAACCCGCACCTTCTGGAACCAGGGATTGTATCGGAAAGCCCGAAGACGCCAGGGCGCCGGGCACAAACGCCGAACTTTCTAAGTCTATCGATATGGCGCACGGCGGTCAATCCTTTTAGCCGCGTTTGGCCGGGAAATTTGCTGCTGGGGCGCGAATTGCGCTAGACTAGGAGTTCTGTGAGTAGAGCAAGACCTGCTTTGCTTGCCCAAGCCGCGCCGACGGGAAACTCAGCGTCGCGCCGCCGAATCTGGTAGCCAGGGCTGCCAAAGAAAAATCTAGAAATAACGGAGTCAGTCATGGCACAGGTTTGCCAGGTTTGCGGCAAAGGCCCGCAGTTCGGAAACAATATCTCGCACGCCCACAACATCACCCGCCGGCGCTGGAACGTAAACCTTCGCCCGGTCAAAGCCAAGGTTGAGGGTGGGGCGAAGCGGATTCGCGTCTGCACCAGCTGCATCAAGGCCGGCAAGATCGTCAAGGCGTAGGCGGCGGATCCAGGTATTTGATCAGCAGGACGTCATTCCCCTGCTCGTTGTAGATCAGTTCATCCACCAGCTTCTTGCTTAAGAGCACGCCAAAACCGCCAGGGCGAATTCCCAAAGCGTCGCGCACCTCCAAGTGACGGATCGGGTCTTCGGGCGGATTTGAGATCGCGGCGTGCGTCAGCTCTTCCAGTGAAAATCCATCCCCCGGGTCGCGGATCCGGTAAAGGATCATGCGCTTACCACGCACGTACGAGGCCTCCACGAGGCGTTCGCGGTTGAACTTCCCGCCGTATTCCATCGCATTCATCAGGATTTCCTTGAAGGCAAAGCCCATGGACTCGCGCTCTTTGCCATCCAGATCGGAAACCTCGTTCATGAACTGAATGAGGCGATCGGCGGTTGCGAGTTCGCAGCGGGCGATCACGCGCAGCCATGCCGAGGTGGCCGAGCTGACCTCGATGCTGTCTTTCCACTCTGCTGAGCTCGCCGCGTGGCGCAGCATCTCATCGAACATCGCTTCAAAATAAGGCTTCGAAAAATAACAGAAGGCGTGCGCACGCATCGCGGCAATGACATCGTCGCGGGTGCTCTCCGAGGCCATAATAATGATCTTTGTGCTTCCGGGCGCCTGCAGTCTTTGAATCTGCCGCAGCGCCTCGACGTTTTCTTTTCCAGAGCTTTGCCGGTCGGTCAGCACCAGCTCGGCGGCCCTGGACTCGACCGCAGACAACAGGGCTGGATTGTCAGCGACCAGTTCAATCTGAACGTTGGAAAGCACTTCTTCCACGCGGCGGGCGATATGCTCGTCGCGCCCGCAGATCACAACCCGCATTGGCCGTTCTTGTAGTTCGTCGGGCATGACCGCTCAATTGCGTGGAGCCACTTCGTTTGCGGAGGAGTTTCAGCGTCGCACAAGCCACATCAGCCATCCCGCCCCAATGACCGCGGCGACGAAGAGGACGAAGCAGTAAATGCCATATTTCACCATCGCCTGGGTGGTCGAGCGCTGGGTGATCCCGAAGACAACCGAAGCAAATAGAGCGAAGAGCAAGACAGCGGCGAAATGCGAGGGAGCGAAGTTCATGACTTCCTGCCGATCCCGATGTTGTGGGCATCGATGGCGGCAATGAAGTTTAACAGGCCGGCGACGACCGCAAACTTGGTGCCATAATCTGCAGTCGCAATCTGCACCGGATTATGCCCGAAGTCGAGGGCGCGGGCAACAACATAAAGCAGACCCGCCCCGAGATCGCCTATAAATCCAAGAATGTTCAGGATTTCCCCGGCGTTGGGGACATACAGTTTGCCCTGCATCGCTACGCCGAGAACGAACATGGAAGTAATGGAGAGGAAGAGGAGCAGCCCGCGAATGGGGCGCTTGACGAGCACATGGCCGGCGCCGGGGATAAGCCATCCGAGCGCGAGCGCGGCGTAACCGAGAGTGGAGGAGTGAGCTGACGGCTGCTCGCCACCTTTTGCTGAAATCTGGACGTTTGTTGCCATTCTTCCTGAATATACAGGAATTTCAATGCGTGATTCTGGCCGCCGACGCGGCGTATCAGCCAAAGCTCCGGCGTGATCCCGGTAGAATTGCGATATGGAATTCCCGATAACTCGCATGCGCCGGCTTCGCCGCACCGAGGCGCTTCGTTCGCTGGTTCGCGAGACGAGGCTCGAACCCGGCGCCTTGATCTACCCGCTTTTCCTTTGCCCCGGTGAAGGCGTTCGGCGCGAGATCGGATCGATGCCCGGGGTCTTCAATCTGTCGATCGATGAGGCGCTGAAAGATGCCGCGGAGGCGGCGAAACTCGGCATTGGCGGATTGCTGCTCTTTGGCTTGCCTGCTGAAAAGGATGAGCAGGCCAGTGGGGCGTGGGCGGAGGACGGGATCGTCCAGCAGGGGATTCGTGCGCTGAAACGGGAGCATTCCCTCGATAATCTGGTTGTGATCGCCGACGTCTGCCTGTGTGAATACACCTCGCACGGCCACTGCGGCATTGTCCGCAAGGCTGGTGAAAACTACGAAATCGAAAACGACTCCAGCCTGGAGTTGCTGGCCCGCACTGCGCGTTCGCTGGCTGCGGCCGGGGCAGACATCGTCGCTCCTTCCGACATGATGGATGGGCGCGTTGCGGCGATTCGCGAGGAACTCGACGATACCGGCCTGGAGCAAACGCCGATTCTCCCCTACGCGTCGAAGTTCAGCTCGGCTTTCTATGGGCCATTTCGCGAGGCGGCCGACTCGGCGCCGCAGTTCGGCGACCGCCGCAGCTACCAGATGGACGGCGCGAATCTTCGCGAGGCGTTGCGCGAGATTGAGCTCGATCTCGTCGAGGGTGCGGACATGATATTGATGAAGCCGGCGATGCCGTATCTTGACGTGATCGCATGCGGCGCGCGAGCGCTTCGATTTGCCGATTGGCGCATACCAGGTTTCGGGGGAGTATTCGATGCTGCAGGCGGCTTTTGCCAAAGGATGGCTGGAACCGCAGCGGGCGATGATGGAATCGCTGCTCTCGATTCGGCGCGCTGGGGCAGGGTTTATTGTGACCTATTTTGCGAAGGATGCGGCGAGGGCTTTGGGTTAGACAACTACTGTCACAGCATCTCGTCGAGTTCGGCGAATAAATCCGCGAGAACCAGCTTTATTGGAGTTCCGGGCACAACCAGCTCCCCGGTCTCGGGCTGGATAAATGAAGTCGCGGTGCAGATATACCCTCTTCGGTTCCACGGATCCAGCGTCCAGATGTGCTCGACACCCATATTGATGTAGTTGTCGATCTTCTTCCTGAGTTGGAGAAAGGTATCGCCACTTGAAAGAATTTCTATACAGATCAACGGCGCTTTCCGAACGATCCGATCGCGTGGATCGGTGGCTCGCACTATGCAAACATCCGGGACACGGTAGTTGAAGCTTGAAACCTGATTTCGCAACTCGGGCAGCCCAAAGACATTCCAGGCGCGACGGTTCGCATGGAAGATGCTCACAATGATGGCTTGTAAAGCAGCATGCTCCAGCTCGCCCACATTTCGCTCCAGAAGTTCACCGTCGATATAGTCGCAGTCCGGACTGTATACGGTCTCCAGATATTCGCTGACCGGGATGAGGGTGGCGCTGGGCATATCGAGTACCTTCAGTATCGCGCATTTCTTGTGAGAAAGCGTGATTCTCACATCGAGGAGCTAAAACCCGTTTGTCGCCGGGTCGATTCGCCCTCTGCAACTTCCCTTAACGGAGAAGGCGAATCGCCTCATCGCGTAAACTACACTTTTGCGGCAAAAGCGCGACCGAATCCCGCAGCCCGCCAATTCATCTATTAATTAGCACTTAAGAACGGAGTATCGCTTGGCAGAGACAATTTTTGATGTGGCAATTATCGGCGGTGGTCCCGCCGGTTATACGGCGGCGATTCGCGCCGGGCAATACGGCTTGAAGACGGCACTCATCAATGACAACGAAAAGCTAGGGGGAACCTGCCTGTTGTGGGGATGCATTCCGACCAAGTCGCTGCTTTTTGACGCTGAGGTTTACGACCATTTCAAGCACGCTAAGGAATATGGCATCGACGTCTCGGGTGAGGTCAAGATCAATTGGGGGACCGTGCTGCAGCGCAAGAACGACATTATCGCGAAGCATGTGAAGGGCCTCAACTTCCTGATGAAGAAGAACAAGGTCGCCACCTTCACCGGATACGGCAAGCTGACCGGGCCGGCTAAGGGTGGTGTGCACACGATCGATGTGGAGAAGGACGGGAAGAAGCAATCCGTTCAGGCGAAGAATATTTTGCTTGCGACGGGCTCTGACGCGAAGCTGCTTCCGGGGCTGACTGCTGACGATCGCATTCTCACCAATATCGAGATGTTGGAGATTTCCGAGATTCCGAAGTCGATGATCGTCATCGGCGCGGGCGCTGTTGGCGTTGAGTTCGGCTCGATCTTTGCGAGCTTTGGCAGCGAGATCACGATCGTTGAATATCTGCCGCGGCTGGTACCGGTTGAGGACGAAGAGATCAGCAAGGAGCTCAATCGCAACTTCCGCAAGCGCGGCATCGATTGCAACGTCGGGGCAAAGTTCGAGAAGGTTGAGAAGACGGAGACGGGCGTGAAGGTGACCTACACCACCTCCGACGGCAAGCAGGTTGTGAAAGAGGCGGAGAAGGTGTTGATCGCCGTTGGGCGCGGGCCGCGTACTGAAGGGATCGGCCTCGACAGGACGGCGATCAAGACCGAGCGTGGGTTCATCCCCGTCGATGAATGGCAGAAGACCGTAGAGCCGGGTATTTACGCCATCGGCGACATCGTTGCCGGTCTGCCGCAGCTAGCGCACGTTGGCGCGATGGCCGGCATGGTCGCGGTTGCGAAGATCGCCGGCAAGTATGCCCAGCCGATTAAGCGAAACCACATTCCCGGCTGCACCTATACCGAGCCGCAGATCGGCAGCGTCGGAATCACCGAGGCGCAGGCGAAGGAAAAGGGCCACGAGGTGAAGGTTGGCAAGTTCCCCTTCACGGCTAATTCCAAGGCCTCAATCGTTGGATCGCACGAGGGGTTCATCAAGATTGTTGCGGATAAGAAATATGGCGAGATTCTTGGTGTGCACATCATTGGTCCGCAGGCGACCGAGTTTATCGCTGAAGCGGTCGTGGCGATGCAGATGGAAGCCACCGTTGAGGATTTGATGTTCACGATTCATGCTCATCCGACGCTTTCGGAAGGGATGCTGGATGCGTTTGGGAGCGTGGAGGGGATGGCGATTAACGCGTAGAATCGTAGTGAAGGCTAATCGCGATGGACGAGTATCCATGGTAAGAAGTGAATCGACCGACGACCGCGCGGGAGGAAAGACTGTGACATATCGAGTCGTGTTACGGCATTCGGAAGAGGGGACAGCGTCTCTTGCCCGAGATTACCGGGATGCAACTCGCAAGGGGAGACGGAAGAAGAGGCGCTCGAAAACATAAAATCGGCGACTCTTTACAAGATATATCTTGGCCGCTTGGCGAAATATTGCGTAGAGATTATGGGCGCTTGATTGCCCACCAGGACGTTAGGGAGAGTATGAAACGGTTTCGGAACCGCTCGGATGATAGGCACGTTCCCGGCGTTTCCTCTGACACGCCAGTGTTCACAGCCTCGAAGGCTGAGCATCGGGACCTCAGTGCTTTGGATTCGTGTTTGGCAGGGCTAACGTCACAATCATGTACTGGGATTCCCCGAATCGGCGAAGTGGAAGCGTTGAGCAAGCTGGGACGGTGTCTCGCCATTGCGACCCACAGTGCCACGCTTACACTTCGGCGACGATTATCCGCGACGCATCGTCTTGCAGATACGCAGCCGCAACGAGAGTCGCTGTAGATGATCCTCAACCTCATCCATCTCGGACGAGTGACCTACGCTGAGGCTCTGGCCCTTACAACAGCAACTCGTCGAATTGCGGTATCAAGGAGCGGATCGGCAACACGCTTCTGCTTCTTGAACATCCTCCTGTTCTTACGTTGGGGCGCAATTCGACAACGGGAGAACGTTCTCGCAAGCGATGAACTGCTTGCTCGTCGCGGAGTTGAAATCCACGAGATCAATCGTGGTGGAGACGTCACCTATCACGGGCCGGGACAACTTGTCGGTTATCCGATCGTTGACCTGCGCAGCTTTTCGCCGCGGCTTGGAGCTGTGGATTATGTTCGCAAGCTGGAAGAGGTGCTCATTCGCGCCTGCGCAAGCTACGGCATTGTCACGGAGCGGGTTCCGAAGCGTACTGGTGTGTGGACGGTGCCGGGAGGGTCGATCCCGGAGAAGAAGATTGCTGCTATTGGAGTTCATATTTCGCGCGGCATTACTTCGCATGGATTTGCTTTGAATGTGACGACGGACCTTCGTGACTTTGAGCTGATTGTGCCTTGTGGAATCAGCGACCGAAGCGTCACCAGCCTGGAACATGAAATCGACACTGCGATGCATCACGGTTCCGACGCTGGAGCAGGCTGGCAATACGGTCGCGCGCACTTCTTTGGCGTGGTCTTTGGCCATCAAGTGCTTTGGCGGGAATCCGTGGACGATCTGTTGCACGATGCTGATCGAGAGGGACAGATCATGCACGCCGCGAATCATACCCGAAGACACGCCGTTGATATCCCGAAAGAGCTGAAACGGACCCAGAGACTCAAGAACGGGGACAAGAAGAAACAGTTCTCGCGTAGACTGAAAGGTTGCCGCGTGGCCCGGTTCGTCCACTTTCCACATCAATGATGGAAGGGTGCTGCGGGACCGATTTTGTGAACATTTGCCTGATTGAGGACTAGAAGGGAAACCAATGCCGACTGACGTAATCATGCCCCAGATGGGCGAGTCGATCTTTGAAGGAACGATCACCAAATGGCTGAAAAAGCCGGGCGACCAAGTGCAGCGCGACGAGCCGTCTGTTTGAGATTTCGACCGACAAGGTCGACGCCGAGATTCCGTCGCCGGCTGCCGGCACGCTGACCGAGATTAAGTTTGGCGAGGGCAGCACCGTCCAAATCAATACGGTTGTTGCGGTGCTTTCTGAGAATGGCGCTGCTGCGGGTCCTGCTCCTGTGGCGCCAAAGTCTGCAGCTGCGACTCCGCAAGCGGATGGGGATTCGGCCCCCGCGGCGAAGGCCGAGCCTGCGGCTGCTGCGCCGGCGTCGGGCAAGGCCATCGACGTTGTCATGCCGCAGATGGGCGAGTCGATCTTTGAGGGCACCATTACCAAGTGGCTCAAGAAGGTCGGCGACAGCGTTGCGCAGGATGAGCCGTTGTTTGAGATTTCGACGGATAAGGTCGATGCGGAGATTCCGTCGCCGGCGGCCGGCACACTCAGCGAGATCAAGATCGCGGAAGGCAACACAGTTCAGATCAATACGATCGTTGCGGTGATCGGCGGGACGGCGGGAGCGAGCGCTGCTCCGGCTGCGGCTGCTCCGGCACCTGCGGCTCCGAAGTCTGCCCCTGTTCCCGCTGCGCCTGCTGCCGAAGCGGCAGCGGATCTTGAAGATGCGGCGAGCGTGGAGGGCGTACGTTCGTCGCCGCTGGTTCGCAAGATCGCCAAGGAAAATAATCTTGACCTGAGCAAGGTGAAAGGTACCGGCTCCGCTGGGCGCATCACCAAGGAAGACGCGCTTGCGGCGATTGCGCAGCGCGGCGCTGGCCCGGCGCCTGTCTCGGCACCGGCTCCTTCTCCTGTTGCGGCCGCGGCTGCCGCCGCACCCAAGCCTGCGCCGGCCTCGTCGGTGGTGCTGGGTGATCTGGTTCCGCTCAGCCGGATGCGGTCGATCATTGCGCAGCGCATGGTCGACTCGAAGCACACGAGTCCACACGTACATACCTGCTTCAAGATCGACCTGACGAAGATCGTCAAGCTCCGCGAAAAAGAGAAGTCCAAGTACGAGCAGCGTAATGGCGTGAAGCTCACTTACATGCCGTTCATCACACGCGCTGTGATCAACACGCTGCGCAAGATGCCGATTGTGAACGCGAGCATGGAGGGCGATGGCATCCGGTATCACAAGAATGTGAACATCGGTATCGCGGTCGCTTTGGACTGGGGTCTGATTGTTCCTGTGATCAAAGAGGCGGAGGACAAGAGCTTCCTCGGCGTCGCTCGGGCGATCGTGGATATAGCTGAGCGCGCGCGCGGCAAGAAGTTGAAGCCTGAGGAAGTGAGCGGGGGCACGTTCACCATCACTAATCCGGGTATCTTTGGCGAGCAGTTTGGTACGCCGATCATCAATCAGCCGGAGAGCGCGATCCTCGGCGTGGGCGGACTTTTCAAGGAGCCGACTGTGATCACTGACGACAGCGGTTCCGACTCGATTGCTGTTCGGAGCATCATTCGTTTGACGCTTGGCTTCGATCACCGGATCGTCGATGGCGCCGATGCGGGTAAGTTCATGCAGGAAGTGAAGAAGTACCTGGAGAACTGGAACGAAGATATCGGCTAAAAGTGGCAGCTGCTGTGACAAAAGGCAGGCCAATGGCCTGCCTTTTGCATTTATGTATCGATAGTTGTTACAGAAGCCGTTCTGCCTCAAGTACTCTTGCGACTGCTTCGTCCGGCGTCTCTCCAACCGCTGAAAGATGGCCCATTTTGCGGCCTTTGCGCGGTTGGTGCTTTTCGTACAGATGCAGGCCAACTCCCGGCACGGCCAGCGCCAGGTCGAATCTCGGATTTCCCTTAAGCCAAACATCGCCGAGCAGGTTTGCGATTGCTGCGGGCTGGACTACGCTCACATCGCCAAGCGGCAGATCGCAGACCGCGCGCACCGCTTGCTCAAACTGGCTCGTTACGCAGGCGCGTTCGCTGGCGTGATAACTGTTGTGCGGGCGAGGCGCGAGCTCATTGATCAACAGCGAGCCGTCTTTGGTGAGGAACATCTCGACTGCGAGCAGACCCTCAAGCCCTAACTCGTGAGCCAGGCGCAAGGCGAGCGCCTGTGCGCGTTCCTCCAGATCGAGCGGGATTGAGGAGGGAATCACGCTCCAGACGAGGATTTGGTTTTCGTGATGATTTGCAGCGGAGGGGAAGCTCTTGACCTCGCCGCTGGGTGTGCGGGCCACCATGACGGAGACTTCTTTCTGCAACTCGAGCGCTTGTTCGGCGAGGCAGGGCCTTTCGCCAAGGGCCAGCCACGCGTCCTGCGCTTCTTCGGCAACAGCGCCGAGGCGTCCGGCAAAGCCGATTTTGGCCTGGCCGCGTCCGTCGTATCCGCCGCGAGCAGTCTTGACGAAACAGCGTCCACCCAGAGCGAGGGCCGCTTCATGCAGATCGGCCAGGGTTTGAATCGCGCGATATTTGCCTACGGGGAAACCGTGATCGCGCAGCCAGTCTTTCTGCAGAATGCGGTCCTGAATAATGTGCATCAGCGCCTTTCCGGGCCGCACCGGAGCATACTGCGCGGCCGCTTCGAGGCATTGGAGCGAGACCTGTTCAATCTCTAACGTGACCACATCGCTGCCGCGCGCAAGATCGGCGGCTGCGCGAGCGTCGTCCCAATCGCCCTCGAAGCACGCGTCGACGACAAAGCGCGCCGGGCAGGAAGGATCGGGGTCCATCACGTGGATGCGATAGCCCAGCGAACGCGCCGCCATGGCGGTCATGCGACCGAGTTGCCCCCCACCCAGAATGCCGATTGTTGAGCCGGGAAGAATTGGAGAGCGGGGAAGAGTGGACGTCATTGCGGGAGCTCTTCGGCGAGCACTTCATCGCGCCGCGCCGCTCGCCAGGCCCTGAGGCGGCTACGAAGCCCGGGGTCGTGAAGAGCGAGAATCTCAGCGGCAAAGAGCGCGGCATTGGCTGCGCCGGGCTTGCCGACAGCGAGCGTGCCAACCGGTATTCCTTTGGGCATCTGGACGATCGAGAGCAGTGAATCGATGCCGTTGAGCATGGTCGCCGGAACCGGAACTCCGAGGACGGGCACGAGCGTCTTTGCCGCGAGCATCCCGGGAAGATGGGCCGCGCCGCCAGCGCCGGCGATGATGATTTGCAGGCCGCGGCCCTCGGCCTGCTCAGCATATTGGAAGAGCCAATCCGGCGTGCGGTGGGCGGAGACGATTCGTACTTCGTGGGGAATCAGAAATTCTTTGAGCAGATCGGCAGCGGCCTTCAGGACCTCATAGTCGCTCTTGCTGCCCATGACGACGCCGACGAGCGGTTGCGCTTCCATCTAGTGATTATATGGGCACGCGTACCGCTCGGCAGCGTTCGATCGCAGCAGGTTTTCCGCGATGACGTTGCTACTTCAACTTTGCGAGCTTGCCTCCGACAGCGTTCTGGGCTTTGGCCGCCAAGGATTGGACGGCCTTGACGACGTTGCTCCAATTGGCGACGGTGACACCAGCCGAGACTCCTCCAAGTACAAAGCCAATTCCGAATTCCATGTCTTCCTCCTGTTTACCTCTGGCACCGCTAGTTGTTGTTGGTGATAGATTGAGTCTTCCGATCGAGGACGGCTGCGCCTCGATTGATGGCATAGAGCGAGCCGCAGACCAGCGTCACATAGGCGCCGACTGCGCCAAGATCGGGAAGCTTCTTGTCGTGGAGGACGAGGCCGGTCACCCAACCCAGAGAAAAAATGACGACCAGCACGATGCAGAAGCGCGAGCTCGAAACATTGCCGTCCGGCTCAGAGAGCATCGAACGAAGAAAGGGACGAGTCCAGTTGTCCACGGTGACTCCTTACTGGAATTGGGTGGTTACTTGTGATGGGTTGCGGCGTACAGGCCGGCTCCGGCGCCTGCGCCTACGGCAAACCATTTCGCCGCGCCCAACGCGCGGTGCCAGACGGATCCGCCATTGGCCGTGGTCTTCCACTCGTCGCGCTGCTGTTCGGCGAGCTGAAGCTGCTGCTTGCTCTCGCCGCCGAGGGTCTGGCAGGTAGCCAGTTTCGCAGCGTTTTCCTCGCAGGTGACCTGCGCGTCGCGAATGCTCTTGAAATCCGCCGCAGGAATGATCACGGTTTGAGTCGCGGGGGCATCGGGTAGCGCGGAATTCGGTGGAGCTGTCTGCACCTGCAAGGGTACGGGCAGATTGGGCAGCAGCGTAGATGCGTCGCTGACCAACTGGGTCGCTGTCGCTGGAGTCTGGCGCGATTTCTCGAGGGCTGCCAACTGCTTGTTGAGTGAGTTTTGAGCGTCGGCTTGTTGTTCCTTCAATCCATCGATTTGTTTCTGTTGCTGGCCAGTCTGTGCCTCCGCTTCGAGTCGCGCATCGTGTTCCTGCATCCAGCCATAGCCCACAAAGACCAGAAAACCGGCGAGCAGAACCGCCGGTATCGCTATCGCGAGGACCTTTTCACGTTCTGGAATCGTCATCTCAATCCTCCTAGTGTTCGCGTATATAGCGCACAGCGAATTCGAGCAGTGTGAAGAGCACGCCGATCGCGGCAATGGCCCCTTTGGTGTGCTGTATTCCACGCTCATGCTGGTCGAGCCGCTCCTCCAGCGCAAAGAGTCTCCCCGGCTGGCCTGCGCCAATGAGCGACGCCATCTGGTTCTTGAGGACCGCCATGTCAGTTTTTACCAATGAGAGATCGGTGAGCACCGACGCTTCAAAATCAGTCATGTTTTCTGCGTGCCCCTTTCTTTGCAGACCAAATCGACGAATATGCCACAGTCACGGTTACAAAGGAACGTTGATAAATATGGCGCTCGAAAAGCGGGAATAATTTGGCGGAGTCGAAGCGTCATATTGTCGAATAAAGTACTGCTCGATGGCGGCCTCGCGCGGAATGGTGAAGTTTGAGACCGGGCTGCGCAACACCAGATCGGAGTTACTTCCAGGAGCGAAGTACCAATCCCGCCGCCGTACCTCGAAACCGCCTCCGGTTGGAGGTGTGATCCCTGCCGCGATCTGAATTCCCGATCCGGTCACGGATGTGATCGTGAGCCCGGGAATATTCGCGAGCACAGTCACGACTGTTTCCGCCTGCTGAGGGAGCCATGCATCTTTCGGCACGGTGTTCGAGAGCTTTATAGACAGGGCCTCAGCCCAGTCGTTGGCGAAGCTTATGGTGTACTTTGTTAGATCAGGCGCGGAGTTTGCCGCCTCTATCCTGACCGCGCGGACGACCAGGTTTGCATTGACGCCGGAGACTGCGTCGACGGCTAAGACATCGCCGGGCCAGATGTCCTGCGGCGACTGCAGATTGAATCCGGTATATGTCCCCGCCCAGGCAGCGGCGCGACTGGTGGCCAGGGCGAGCATGGTGAATGCCGCATTCTCGCAGTCGGCGGAGCTGCGGGCCACCGGGCTAATCACGCTGCCAATCCACGTTGCCGTGCCCGGGATTGTGGCATTGCCCTCGGCGGCGATGCTCGCGGCGGAGGCTAGCCGCGCAATGGAACGACGGATGGTTCTATATGTAACGGTGATCGTGTCATTTACCGCCGGCACGGCGGTCGCGTAGAAATGCAGCGCTCCAATCCGCTCGACGCGAGCGTCGGAGCCTTGTGTCGTTAGCCCGAGCCTGCGCGTAAAGGCGGTTCCACCCGGGTCTTGGCTGGTTACCCACACCGCCCCCGCCTCGGTCACGGTAATGTTGGCTATGCTGCCGACGAGGTTGGTGCTGTTGACGGGTGCGAAGCTGACGAGCGCGGGGGCTGCCGCCAGAGAGCCGTCATACAGAACAGTCGATGTGTCGGTGGCACCGAAGGTCGTGTCCTGTACCTCCATCACCACGTTGGCACCCGAGGGAATCGTACTGCCGCCGTAGCTGACTTCCCCGCTGTCGCCGATGGCGTAGTACGCGGCGAGCACTCGCTGGACTTCCTTGCAGTAGGTGCGAATACGCAGCGTGTAGAAGTGGCCAGCGACCGGAGTGAAGGTCGTGCCGGCGGCGACTCCCTGAAGTAGAGGGCCGACGACGGTTGCTCCTGAAACCTGTTGCACCTGAAAGCCGGCAAAACAACTGCCGACATTTACCGTACCCGCGTAGAGACCGCATAAGACGCCGGTGGTGGCGGCTCCAAATTGCACTCCGCCAGCCTCGATCACTAACGCTCCGCCGACCTCAAGCGGATCGATTGCGGTGATGGCTGTGGCGCCGTCGACCCCATTGCCTCCGTTGAAGGTAAGGCCGGCGGCGGTCAGGCTAATGTGAGATCCGGGGTCATTCACCTGCCACAAGACCGGATTGATTGTCGGCCCTTGAAAAAGGTCGACGAGCGGCTTGGAATGCGAGGCGGTGGGGAAGTAGGGTAGCCTGGTGAGCGTGAACAGCAAGGTCGTGCCGTCGCCCTGGAATATCTCCGTGACGTAAGCGGCGGGTTCCTCAGCCCCGCAGACCGTCACATCATTGGCGATCGTCTTTACCATCGAGGCCTGCAATGCGGAGACCTGTAGCGTTCCCGCCGTTTCGCTCAGGGTATGGGTAGCATTGCCAATAGGTGCGAGGGTTACCGTCCCGGAAAGGGCGACGTACGAGGCGCGAGCCATCGATGCCAGCGTCGCGGCATTCTGTGACCAGCTCTGACCGCCCTCGGGCTTGAAATAGCCTACGGGCGCGATGGCGGCGCCAGATCGCACCGCGAGCCGCGTGGGGTCAACGCGTGAGGTCAGGGTCTCAAAGAGCTGACCTACAGTCTGGCCGGAGGTTGCGAGGGTCTGGGGCACGGTCTGCCAGTCGAGGAGCACTTCATCGCTCACTGCTGTTGCGAAAAGCTGATAGACCGCGCCAGTCGTGCCTGCTCCGGCTAGCTCTCGGGCGGGCTCGGTCGCGAGGTATCCGGTAAAAAGCACGACGCCGTTGTTATCTGTAACAATCACCCTGCCATTTCGGAGTGGTGCGATAGGACTTGTGCCCACGATCACGAGTCCGAAGGTGCAGATTGACGGCTCATTCAACTTTCGTTCGATTGTGACCGGCTGCTTCGCAGAAAGCGTGCCGGAGTAGTCGATCGCGCCGTTGCCGTTCAGGTTGTCTATCGTGACCCTCAAGATGAACTCCTTTGCGCTAGATCAAGGTCATGGGACTTGGCAAGAAGCTGCGAAAACACAGGACTTGCTCGCCATCGTTGGCATCGATTACCGGCAGTGCCCGGAAGCTCGCGTTGAGCGTGATCCACTCGAGCGGTGCGAGCAGCGTTTCTGCGTCTTCCTGTGCGCCTCCGGTTGGTTGCAGGCGCGGGTAGTAGTAGAGAATCCGCTCCCCCTGTTCGCCGGGCATCACCAGCAGCGCGGACCACTCCTGAAAGAACGAGCCGCCTTCGCGGTCCACGAATCCCTCGATGACCTGGACCTTCATGTTGCCGGCCGGAACACCCGCGAGCAGCGGCTCGGCGAGGGTGAGGCCGGTGGATGTAACCGCAGAGACCAGCGCCACGTTGAAGCTGACCCTGCGAACGTAGTCGGGATCGTTGTTCACGCTTGCGGCACTCTGCACGTAGGCCGCGCTCACACCACTTCCGACGTAGCCGGTCTGGCCGACGTAATCGGAGTCGACGACGACCATCTGTCCGGCAGAGAAGCTGCTCAGACTGCCAGAGGCGACGCTGAGCGAAGTCGCAGTCGATCCCGTGGTCAGCGCGACTGCCGGCGTTCCCTTGCTGCCGGAGCCATTTGCGCTTGCGCCGGCCGCCGGTGCGAGCAGGTTCATGTGCTCGGAGCCGGCGGACAGGGCCATCGAGAGCTTTCGCCAGGTGAGAAAGCGGAACGACACCGTGGCGCCAATCAGTTCCCTCATCTGCATTTGCGGGGCGGCGGGACTGCCGACGTTCAGCACATTGATGGCGCTCGACGATTTGCGCGAGAGGTTCGCGATCCAGCCCAGGTCGATCCAGGGCGCCGGCGGTGCGTCGAGGTTGAATCTTCCATTCACGGATGGGTCGAAGACTGTTGGTGTTTCGCTCGCGCGGGTCACCGGCGCGAAATACGCACGTACCCTTCGTGTAAGAGGAGTCGTCGGAGTCGTATATGTAACAGCGGCTGTGCTCATAGCTCTCCCGGCTCCTGATATCCAAAGACTGCGACTTTGGCGCTTCGTGACACGCGGTCGCGCAGCGTCACGACCGGAGTAAAGTCAGCCGCGCTCCAGAAGATTTGCGTGTTCAGCTGTATCGGGGGTGCTTGCGTATAGTTCATCTTTGGCGCGCAGTGTGGCGACAGCAGGGCAACGACCTCAGCGTCCATCTCTTCGAGCGCGCGACCGCGGTCGAGGCCCGAGGCCGGCTGCGTGCCGCAGGTGGAGTAGAGAATCTCGCACTCGATCCGCGCCAGCGGCAGGGGAAGATTGACGTCAGCCGCGAGCGTGGTCCAGCGCAGAACAAAGACGTCCGCGGGCAGCATCGGTACGACCGCCTCGGCCTCTTCGACCAGGATGCCGGGTCGAAGCACGCCGCGCAGCAGCATCGTTCGGTTTGGGTTCAGTGTCGCAAGGCGGTTGCGCAAGGTGACGTAAAACGTGTCTTTCGCATTCTGCATAGATCCCTCAAATGTCCTGCGGCAGAGCTTCACGTAACTGCAGGCGGTACAAATAGGCGTGGCCGAAGGCCTCGGGCGCGGCGATCGCTTCGATCAGGAAGAATTTGCCGTTGACCGAGACTCCCGCAGCCTGAGCGAAGAGCGCATCTGCTGAGGTCAACTGCAAGGCGCCGACCTGGGCTTCGATCGCCGAAGCGGAGATCAGCAGCTCATATTTTTCCGGCACGCCTTCGCCTAGCGGAATGCGCACCCGGCGAAAGATCGCCGGGCTCAGCGGTAGTTCTTGATAGGTCTGCGTGGTGATGCCGATCTCTGCGGCATCGCCTCCGGCGGATACCGCGGGCATCTGCAACGACACTGAAAATCCGCCCAGCGTGCGCAGGAGCGAGTCGGCGGCGCGCTGCGCGATCGGGCTGTAATTTCGAACACTGAGGTCCGCGCTCATAAGTTCCTTTCCCCGGCGGCCTTAGCCCAGGCGGTTTGCGATGTAAGGCCGCAGCAGCGCGGCAACCTGGGTGTCAATCAAAGTGTTGGAGAAATATTGGAGCTGGAGCGTATCCAACCGCGAGGACTTCACATTGAGTGACGGCGTCGCCTGCATGTTCTTGACGATCTGAGCGCAGGCCGACATCACATCGTTACCGATCGTCGCCAGGCCGGCGGTGTAGGTGACGGCGACCTCGTTGTAGGGCAGGCCAAGGATGTTCATGGGGAAGATCAACTCGCCGGTGTCGAAGACCCAATCGACGGTGGTGGGGTCGATGGCCGTCCACGCGCCGGGCAGGCCGAAGGCCCAGGCGATCTCGGACTGAATCGGGTAGACGAGCTCGCCGCGCCGAGGCCGGGCGTAGCGGGCGTTAATGCTCACCAGCGGCGAAGTGGCTGGAGCGATCGCCGCTAATGGCAGATAGCTCAACCTCACCGTCTGCGCGCCTTCGGTGAGCCGCATCCGCTCCACATATTGCGTGGGATTCAAACTCGTCCGACGGCAGTAAGACTCCATCAGCGCCGACGCTGCGGTGACCCAGTCGTCGGTGGTGGAGGGATCCAGGCCGAAGTTTATGTAGTCCGTAGGCTGCAGATATCCCATGCTCGCTCTCTCATTCGCCGTCTGCTTGCAGAATGTTGAAAAAAGAAGGCCAGCCCAATAGCAGGCTGGCCTTGTCCAGTCCACGCTCCCGCGCGGAGCGTGGCGCCCATCAAGCTGTTGTTAGCGGTCGACCAATACCTGGTAGTGGGCGTAGTTTGCGCCCTTGACCACCACTCCGCCGAACTTGACCGCGACATACTGCGAGGCCAGCGAACCGGGTACGCCAAGCTGGAAGATCCGCGGCAGTGGATCGCTCAGCCAGTGGTACTCGATGAGGTCTTCGGTGACGATGTATGCGGGAAGGACCGCCGTTCCCGAACCCGGGGTGCCGGTGTAGGGCAGAGCCCACTCGGGAATCAGCGGCAGCTCGCCGGCCTGAGTGGAGAGCGCCTTGACGCGGACGCCGCCGGTTACTTCTACCGTCGACAAGACCACGTTGAACTCGGTCTTCATCTCGCGGTCGATCAGATCGAGCAATACCGGGTTGGCGTAGATGGCCGTGGGGCGGTTGCGGTAGCTGGTGTTGGCCACCATCTGCGCGACCGCCGACTTGATTCCGTCGACGATGCTCGCCGTGGTCCCGATGGTGGTCGTCAGGCCGCCGGCCTGGATCTGGCCGATGGCGCCGAAGTATTGCAGCGTGGCCGGGGCTGCGAGCGAGGTGTCGTTCCCGTTCCACAGGGCGACGTCGTGGGTGGTGAGCACGCCCTCAACGGTGTCGACGAGGTCCTTGGCCTGCAGGTAGGCGAACTGCTTCTGCTGGTTGCCCAGCTCGATGTCGAAGAGGTTGTAGTTGATCTGGGCGACGATCGCCTTGAGCGGAACGCTGAGCTCGACGCGGGTCGGGCTCACCGTGGGCGCGACGATCGCGCGGGGATTGACGAAGCCTGACGTCCCGGGGTTCGGGATCGCCGTCTCCACGAAGAAGCGCGACGGATGTCCGGTTGCGGGAACCTGCTTGATGCGCTGCCCGAAGATGCCGCGGCGCTGGCAGATGTCGGTGATTTCGGTCTGGTAAAACGGCACTTCGATGGCGCCGGGTCCGATATAGTCGGCGGTCGCATGGATGTCGAAAAAGTTAGCGTTCATGGTTTCTTTCCGCCTGGTATGTCAGGCTCGTTCGGGTTGGGGCATTTGTCGCTGCCACGGTTACAAAAGGAAAGCCTCGCATCCAGCGCAGATGTTTGCGCCGAGACCCGAGGCCCGGAAGCAGGTGTGAAGGAGCTCTCTAGCCCAGCATTCCAGCGCGCATCAACTGTGATTTAACTGCGATCCGCTGTTCGAGGCTCAGCCCCTGGAGTGCTGCGTCGAGCGCTCCGCCGTTGACCTGATCGAGAGTGTCGAGACCGTGCTTCGCGAGCAGGTGCGCTGCGGAGGCCGGCAATGTCTTGCGTCCCGCTGCGACCGGGCCGTTCGCCTGGGCACGCAGCTCGGTGATCTTCGACTCGGCGGCCTGGAGCTTGAGCTCAAGCTCAGTCAGACGCGCCGCGGAGTCGGATTCCACGGCGGCGACAACCTTGGCCACTTCACCACCTGAGGAAGCTGCGCCAGCCGAAAAGCGCGCCTCGATCATGGCTGCAGCACGCTCCAGTTGCGCCGCCGCCGATATCAGTTGTGCAACGCCGTCGGCCAGCGCTGCCGTCGATTCCACATTTGCCGCTACTGTCTCTAGTTCCATTTCCACGTCCTCCCTTGTTCCTTGTGTCGTGCTCGAAATGCGTTACGCCGCGCGGACCTTGCCGCGGCCCGCGTGCAACTCCGCCGCCGGCGCGGCCTTTCTCAACCGGAAAGAGGTTTGCTGGTAAGCGGCCTTGTCGCGGAGCAGGATCGCGGCCCCGGTGAAGGTCGCGCGGGTCAGCGTCCAAACCGACGCGCGCATGTCGGCTACATGGGCGTCGGCGAGTTCGTAGGACATGCCCATGCTGCCGGGAAGCCCCTTGCGCATCTGCTCCTCGACCTCGGGAAAATCCCTGCCAAAGAGGTAGCCGCTGACGCAGAGTTTTGTTCCCTCGATATCGGCCTGGGTAAGGATGCCGCACTTGCGGCGGGCATCGTGCCCGTCCCAGCCGGGACGATAGTCGACGGCCATGCCCAAGAGCGAGGGCAACGCGGCCATCGCGGCCGTTCGAGTGAGGATCACCCGATGGCCTCGCGCCCCCGATGGGGCGCGGTCGCTGGCCGCATCGACCACCGTCAGCACGCCCTCAAACGGAATCCGGTTCGGATGCCCCGCCACCCGAGGCATCGTTACTGCCATTGCTTCCAGTCTCATGTTCCTCCCCGCTCCGTTCCAGACTTTGTCTGTCGAATCGCGCATGATCTCAGCCCTTCGACTCTTGCCCTTGGCGCCTCACCTGTTACTCGACATTCAGCACTGCAGCCGTCTTCTCTTCCACGCCCTCCTCTCTGGTGATGTCGACCGATGGCACGGGAGGCGCCTGGCTCGGGCAACGGACCAAGGCCGCGCATTGCCCGCACCTCGTTCACGGTTAGCACGCCCGCGGTAAGCAGCGCAGTCTGCATCTCGACCTCGGTCATCTCATCGCGGGCGTCGAGCTCGTTGAAGGCGAACTCGAACTCCGGCCAGCCGAGCTTCTTGGCGAAGAGGTCGCGGGTGAAGTGTTCGGCGACGAGCTTGGCCAGCGGCACGACCGCGCTGCGAAAGGCCTCATCGGCCTGCTCGGTCGCGGTCGACTGGTTTACGTCGCGCTCGAGGCCGAGCAACATCGGCGGCAGCGAAAAGGCGTTGCCGACCATGCGAATGAGGAACTCCTGCCAGTTGAGCCGCAGATCGGCGTCGGTGCCGGCGGCGAAGCGGAGCACCTCGGGTTTCTGCTCGCTTGAGATCAGCGGCACGCGACCGGTGCCCTCGATCTCATCCTGCCACCAGCGAATGAGCCGCTCGTGTTGCGCGGGGCTGGTTTCGTTGAGCCAGAGTGCGTACTGGACGACCGAATTGCTGGCCAGCTTGCCGGCGAAGCGGTGCGCGCCGAGAAAGCTGTTCACCGTTTCGAAGGCAACTTCCAAAGGACCAAGCCCGAACGGCGTGTAGCTGCGCGGGTTGAGCCGAATATAGATCAGCTCATCGTCGAGCAATGGAATCAGCCCAGGGGTCTTGACGTCGAGCGAATCGCCGCCGAGCGGGGTGATCTGGCCCATCGCCAGACCGGTGGCCTGAGCGTAACGCGGGGTCGTGGGGCTGCCGTCCCACTTGGCGTTGATCTTGATCGTTGCGCCGTCGACCGGCCAGAGCTCAAAGGGCCGTAGCGGGTCGCCGGTCAGCTCCATCTCGATCGCGCCGTAGCCGCCGACCAGGGCGTCCTCGAGCACCTGCTCGATCAGGGTGCGGAACGTGTCGCCGGAATTTGGCCCCTCGAGCGTCTGGCGGAGAACTGCGCTCCGCTCGTCGGAATCGCTTACTGTCGCCGGAGTATATCCGCGCTTGAGTTTGATCTGCCAGTCGAGGCTGGCGATGCGGTCTTTGATGACGTTGATCGCGCGGCGCACGAGTGGGGTCTCCGCGAAACGGCGGAGATTGACGGGCGTGGGCTTGGGGAGCAAATTCGCCGGCGACTGGTAGGGGCCGAGGATTGACGGCAGCGCCACTGTCTTCCTCGGAACCATCGCGCCGTTCGCCGGCACCGCATCCGCGGCCGCCTCGACCGTTCCCGTCCACCGCTTCCATAGGTTTTGAATCGACTCTGTTGCGTTCACTCGGAGTACCGGTCCTTTCGGCTTGCCTCATTTGCGCGCAAAGAAAAAGCATGGCGCGATGGCCATGCTCCTTGTCTCACTTCAGTGCCGTCTAACTTCGGCGGGGAATCTAAACGACGGGGTCTGGGATCATCCCCGCAATTCCAACAGCGCCGTCTCTGCAATTGCGGGAAGCCGTTCTGTGGTCAACACCCGAATCGCCTCCCGCTCCATCGTACTGACCGCGAATAGATATTCGTCAGATTGATCGTTGTCGATCTCCACGTGGTCTTTCTCTGCGGCCTTGCCAGGCCATGCTCCCAGCGGCTCGATGATTGCGGTCAACTCCAACTCTGCCTTCTCCTCTCGCCTGATGCCTTCCCGCAGCCCCGCCGCGCTAAATGCGAGCACTTTGGCCAAGTCCGCATCGCTGTGCAGCGAGACGGCATGAAACATGCGGATAATTCCGTTGGGGCGATAGCCGCAATCTATCCGCAACGGATCGCCGGGTTGCGTGTAGGTCGCTGCTTTAATCCGTTTTCGCAACAGGTCCCAGACGCCAACCCGCTCGAACTCCCGTTGCATCATGCGACGGATAGACTCGCGCCGGCTTCCGCGCGAGACCAGAGGCGACTCCTGCTTTCGCCGCTCGACAAAGAACCTCATTTGCGTATCCATCGCAGTAGCGAGGTTCTCGGCCAGGCAAGCCTTGGCATCTGAAATCTGCAAAGTGTTCGACCACGAGTCGAGCATCTGGACGAGGAACGGTTTGGCCCCTTCTTCCGTCGACGCCAATCGTTGCCGCAGATCGGCCTCCAGCCGCTCCAGCATCGAAGTGTCGGCGCCGGGATCGAGACAGCGTACCCGCTGCCAATCCCGGGTGAACCGCACGAGTGTCTCCCCGCCGCGCTCGTCGCCGGCCTCTCGCACCAGCACCCCTATATTGACAAACTCATTCTTCACCGTGTCCGGAACATATCGGACCTGGAAGAATTCGAATCGTCTGAGTTCCTTCATCCCACCCGCCGCATGCTTACATCAACAGCCCGCTACTTCTATTTTCAGGCCACCTGAAGATCTCGGCATCGCTGGGCGGCTCTCTTTGTCCCGCATTCATCCATTTTGGAAACGGCTTTCGCGAAGATTCCCGGAATTCATCGATCAACTCGCGCACTCGCCCGCGACGGGCGATCAGCTGACCGGTAAGCCGCTCGAGCACCGCAATGTCCCCTCCATACCACTCCGGGGGGACGCCTTCGGCGATCGACCATATCTTCTCTGGCGGCAGCGCTTCGATCCGCCCCAGCCAGGGCTCAAAGCTTTCCCATCCCCGCACCTCGCGATAGACGCTGTTGCGTGCGTAAACCCCGCGCAACGGCGCGTCGGCAAACTTCCACTCGCCCGCGTTGAAACAGTAACCCTGATCAATGAAGGTCGCGAGGTAGCGTTTCTCTCGAACCTTCCTTGAAAAGGTCGCCTGCCTGCCGTTTGCATTGCAGGTCCACTTGTCGAGCGCCAGCATTCCCGCAAATTCAGAGAGGTTTTTCACCCCGATCAACTCGTCCTCTTCCAGATAATCGGAGGTGCGGCCAGGCATCATGCCGCCGATATAGCGCGATCCGAACTGCAGCCCCGGCAAACACCTCTCGCGGCGATGCGCCAATTCCACATCCAACTCGGGTGTGTTGGAAATCAGCCATTCGCTTACCTCAATGACCTCGGACACGGGAACGGTCAATCCCACTGCCTCCGCGAGCCGGGTTGCGAGCAACTCGTTGGCCAGCACGCGGAGGTGCTGCGGATTGTTCTTGAACTTCACCACGTACAGATTGTCGTCGGCGCCGAGCATCAAATGGCTCTGCGCGCCGCCGCGCATCCGGCGAACCTGTTGGACCGCGATGACCGTCAAACCGCCTCCGAGGAGCGAATCCGTGACCGAGCTGCGGTGCAGGGGAAGAGTGCCACGATTCTAACTCCATTCTCAATTTGCGCGCGAAACTTTCCCCGAAACTCTTCCTTTGATCAACAGCTCCTCCCGCGCGCTCAGGGCGATCGCCATTGCCATCACGCAGTCGTCGTGCGTCCCCGGCTGTGCTCCCGTCGTGCCGTTTCGCAGCCGCACAAAGCTCCGGCACTCCTTCAGCAGCCGGCGGCTTTGGAAGATATTCGGTCTCTCGACGAGCGCCGCCGCTAGCCTTCCGATCATCGCCGGCCGTGTAAGCGACGAGGTTAGCCAGCCCTCCTGTCCGTCCTGCTTATGGACACGGGGATAGCTGCAGCAACTCTTCAGATACGCCAGCACCCCGGAGCCGTGATTGTTGCGTTCCACTACCAGGCAGGCGGTGCCGTACTCGCGCGCCAAGTCGGCGACGCGATGGGCGAGTTCGAGCGTCGTCAGCCTGGCCTGGAGCTCGGCACACTGCAGGCCGGTCGCCAGATCGAGCACTTGTGCTGCCGAATAGTCTCCCTCCGAACCGCCGCCCGCTGAATCTACCGCGACCAGGTACTCGTGCCCCGAAATCGGCGGATTCCAGACCAGGAGCTCTCCGCCGTCGCGCAGGACCGGGGGCTCGCCCAGCGATTTGAGCCTCGCATCCAGTATTTCCAGATCGAAGACGCAGGCGCCGCTGGCGAGAAAACAGGCATCCGCGTCCTCGGCATATTCCTGGCGCGCCATCCCGTGAAATCTTCCCTCCGTCCGGCGCCGGAAACCGATCTGGCTGCCGGTCAGTCCATGTTTCGCGACGAGTTCACGCTCCTCCTCCGTCCAATCGGCTTTGACTACTTCTGCACCGGTATATTCCGGCTCCCACCACCAGGGAAAGAAATGCCCGACCAGGTTTTCGCCGCCGGCCGCGCTCGCGGACCGCTGCCACTCCTCGAAGAAACAGCCGTCCGCCCCATTCGGCGTCGACTCCAGCACCAGCTCGCCGGTGGCCGGCAACGCCGCGCGTAGTCCCGCCAGAGTCTCCTGTGCGTCGCCCGGCCAGCGCGAAACCTCCGAGCAGTGCAGGTTCTGGATCGTTGCTCCACGTCCGGCGTTAGGGTCGCCCGCGGTTTCCACGCGGTATTCGCTGTCCAGCGCGGGAAAGACGATCTGCCGCGCACTTGCCCGCCCGGTCCGCAGCGCCCCGGTGCGCAATGCAACAGGCAACCGGCGCAGAAAGCGGTGGACACAGCGGAAGATCCCCTCCGCCGCTGCCTGGGTATGCGCGACCTGCACCGTCAGGGTGCCGGGCTGGGTAATCGTCTTCAGGAAGAACCGTCCGGCCACCCATGTGCTGATGCCCATTTGACGGGCCTTGAGGACGATATTCGACTGGCCCCGCTTGCGTTCATACTCCTGTTGCGCCCGATTCGCTGTGAGCTTTACCTGCCTTCCCCGCCGATCGCGCACCCACAGGAGCGCCTCCGCAAGCATCGCTCCCATGGTCCTCTGGCATGTGTCAGGCATCGGTTCATCCAGGATCTTTCCCAACCTGGTCAACTCTTCGACCGTGCCTCCACCGAGACAGAACCATCGCATCATCCCAGCTGCCTCCTTTCGCCAAAAACAACCTGTTCCAGTGGTTCCGGTCAGAACACCTGGATCCACGCGTAGGTTCCCGCCGTCGCCGTCTGCACGCATACCTGCTCGTGATCCGGAGTTCCCTGCACATACCACTGCAGCGCCCGGTTGGCCGAATTGCACGCCGGCTGAGTGGCGGTCCCCGGAACGATCTGCAGGCTCGGCACCACAACCTGCGCCTGAAGCGCCGTCGCCCCGGTTTTAGTTGGCGTAAATGTCAAGGTCGAGACGGGATTCGATCCTGAGGCCAGCGATTGCTTCACAATCCAATCGCTCGACTGCGATTGCGTTCCATCCCAGTAGGTCGCGTTAAGATCCCATCCCGGCGAGTTATAGTTGAGTGAAGCTGTCGCCGGGGTGTTGTAACTCAACTTGAAGCTCGGCTGGAAAGTGCTATAGAAGCCCACCGGCGCATAGAAGTTAAGATTCTCATAAGTCGGCGTTCCCGACGAGGTACCCCCGACGACGACTTCCCATGGATCGTTCACCGGTGCGGTGTTATTCCAGAAGGAGTCAGAGAAGTAGAGCGGCTGCGAAAAATAGTTATTCGTCGAAGATGCACGGTTAGTGGCGTTCAGATAGACAGGTTCGCCAAACAACGTCTGCGAAGTCCCTGAACATGCCCGGTCAGCCATCACCGTTACGCCGGAAGGCAACGCCGAGGTCACCGGCCCATACTGGTTCCAGAACTGGACATATCCCGACGGTACATTGGTCAGGCACTGCATCGAGCCGACGATCTTGGCATTGAAGGCACTTGGCGAGATGTAATACCCCGCCGCCATTGGATACGCGGTTGCATTGTTCCACGTGAAAGTGGTCCCAAAGATGCCCGTCCCGCCCTCGACATCGAAGCAGTATTCATAGAGGGAGTCGCACTCAGTGCCGTAGTAGGCATTGCCATAGTCGGAGACTCCGATCGGCGAGCCGTTGGGGTGGAAGTGATAGAAGACGTTATCGCCCTCCAGTACCTCGATGGCGGCGGTCGTTCCGACTCCGCCGGTGGCCACGTCGTAGAGCGTGCTGTCGGTGAAGTTGCCGAAGACGATTCCGTATGCTGCCGGGGGCAGGCTCGAAACCATCACGGTGATTGTCCCGCTGCAGTTGGATCCGGTTGTCACGGGCGTCACTGCGGTGACGGCGCCGCTGACGACAGTGACTGCGGCAGTCGGCATTACCTGGCAGGGGTTCTTGCTGTAACCATACCCCAGCAGATAAACCTGATTGTTCGAACCGTACCCGCTTCCGCCATTGGTGACCGTATAGCTCGTGACCGACCCGCCTACTACGTTGGCGGTCACCGATGCGAAGCTCGGCAGGGGATTGCCGGTGATGTATACGTTGCTGACCGGAGTTTGATACACCTGTCCGTTGCTGCCGTTCGCGGGGGTGTCGCCGATCTTCATGAAGTGATCGGCGCCATTTGCTCCCGAGCAGTTGATGTTTTCGATCTTCGACTCGTTGACCCCGAAGATGTCCATGCACGACGGCGCGTTCTGGTTCGCGTTCACGCGAAAGTCTCGCAGCAGCAGGCGCCCCAGGTCACCGTTGATTGCGTCGGCGTGATAGATGACCGCGTTGGTGATGGCGCAACTCTGTGAGATGATCGTCTGCTCCTGACTCGCACCCTGAATCGACAAGGTGCCGAAATAGCCGTTCAGCGAGGGCAGCAGGATGCCAGAGCAAGTGTTGTAGGTTCCCGAACCGAGAATGAGCTTTGCTCCCGCGTTGTTCGCGGTGATCCATGCATCCGCCGTTGCCGCGGCGCAGTCGAGCTGGGTGGTGTAGACGGTGCTGCCTACGGTGCATCCGGTCGCAGGGTAGCCATCCGCATAAAAGACTTTGTTGATCTGGCCGGAGGTCACCACTCCCGACGTCAGCTGCGCGACACTCGCGTTTCCAGTAGCGGTCAATGTATCCGTTAGGGTTCCACCGGCCACCGTCTCGCCGCCGGTCACATTTATTCCCGCGGCGAAACTCCCGCTGCCTGCTGTCGAGAGGTTGCCGTTGCCGTTCACACTGAACTTGCTTGTCCAGGTTGAGCTCGCTGGGTTCCATAAGTGCAGTCCAATGCCTGCGCTCGCGCCCGAGTAATTCGGGCCGCCTAGAAACTGGAATCGAGACAGCGGATGACAGAAGGCCGAACATCCCAACGGCAGGATCCCCAGGTTTGTCGATGGCGCTGCACTTAAGGTGAATGCCGTGCCTATGGGAAGGGGCGAGGCGTTTTGCAGGTTCTCGTTGCCCGATAGCCCAATGTAGATGTTCCATCCCGTCGCCAGGCCGGCTGCATCGACCGCTGGCGACGACACCGAAAACTCCTCGCCGCCTGTTACAGTGACCATCACACTTGGCGATATGATTCCCACGCCACCTGCATAGGTATAGGCTGCCCTGACGCTGTAGGTGCCCGCGGGAAGCGTTCCCCCCGATGCGATCGCGGGCGTTCCGGGTGCGGCTGCGTATGGCTGGTCCATCAAGTCGTATTCGCTCGCGATCTGGTCTCCTACGCTGCTATGTGCAGCGGTCTCGTAGACGGCGATCGCTTGCTTATAGAGGCTTCCGGTTGACGAACTCGTGCGCTGGTTGGCATTGTCGGTCAACGCGAGATACGGCTGATGCCCGTTGGGATAGGTGGGCAGCGCCACGGCGGCGCCCCCGAAGACCGTGCCAAGCGAGGCCCCATAAGGAACGCTGTAGCCTTCACCCGCGGAGGGCCCCGTTGCCCTGCCATCAAGCGTCAGCGCGACATTGCTGTGCACGGCCAGCAGGCCCTGGCCAGAGACGGAGCCGGTGAACATACTTATGTTGGACAAATTCATCGAGACCGTGGGGCCGGTGGAGGTGTCGCCCGCATTCCCGCGTTGCTGCACCCACCGGCCATCGGGAACGTAGCCGGCGATGATCTCGGCGCAGGTATTCACGCCGCTGTTGTCGCAATTGCGAGTCAAATTCGCTCCGGCCGCTCCCATCACGGAAAAGGCATCCTGAGCGTTGACGTGAGAATTGGTGACCTTAAAGGACGAAACTCCGCTGCCGACGAGCTCGACGAGCGCGCCAGCAGGCCAGGCAATAGCCGTGGTGCCGTTCTGACCCCGGCCGCCCGCGCCCAGATACACGTTGCCGTCCCCGGCAAAGCCCGCTACCGCAACCCTCTCGAAGGTGCCCCGCGTGATTCCGCCGCCCAGAGAGGAGGCTGCGGTACTTCCCCAAAGGAAATCAGGGGGAATCATGACAAAGCTGTTGTAGGCCGCTTGCGTTGTCGCCACATCGCTCGGCGAAGTGTAATAGTACGGCATCCATGCAGTGCTCTGAACGCTAACCGACAGGCTCGACGTTGTCATGGCCGCGGTCGTTGCCGTCCACTCCATCACTCCGCCGGCGATCACGCCCGCATTGACATACCCATCCTCAAAGTAAAAATGGTCTAAGGTCGTGGTATCGGAGACGACGGTTTTGAACCCGCTCATCATTTGCAGAGGTTTGATCGAACCTCCGTAGAAGCCTTCATCTCCGCCGCCCGTGCTGTAGATAGCGCCGTGCGGATCGGGTGCGATCGGTCCCGAGGCGGGATACACGCCATTTACGCAATTTATGTTGTAGCAGTAGTTATCCGCGGATAGGCCGGGATACATCACCCTGGTGTCGTAGAAATAGCTTTCGTCGATCGCGCCGGCCAGGATCAAGGGCCAGCGCACCATGAAGATGGTCAGATTGCGGACGTCAAGCCGCTCACTTCCGCCATTGATTTGAATGCCCCGGCCACCGCTATTGAACAGGCGCATGTTCTGCAGGCTGAAGCTTACGATCGCATCCAGCTCGAGCAGCGATCCGGTGGTAGTGTGACCACTACCGTCGATTGTCAGATCGTAGATGCCGCCTTCGCAACCACCCAGCAGCGCCTTAGAGCAGCCGATAACAGTAATCGCGTTGGCTGTAGGGCTGGTTTGCTGGATGACGGAACTCTCTCTCGACATGCCGCGCAGCGTGATGTTTTGGGGGACGCGCAGCTCGCCGCTGATCTTGCAGATTCCGGTGGGGATGCGCACCACTTGAGTTCCTTGCGGATACGTCGCCGAGGTTGCTGCACTCTCCGCGGCTGCGATTGCCGCCTGCAGCGCCGCCGTGTCGTCCGCTCCGGTTGTGCCGTTCCAGTTACACAGCGCACCGTAAGGAGCGCTCCCCGCGTAGATCTCTGTGTTGATATTTGCCGCGAATGCAGTGGGCATCATTCCGGCCGGAACCCGGGCGGTCGTGTCCAGTGGCGCAACCCCGCCGGCAACGCCGACTTTGGCCGCAGGGAGTGCCGCGTTCGCCGTCGTCTGGGCCGCGTTCGCCGCTGCCAGTGCTGCCGCCGAGCCGCCACCGTTGGCGTCCACATACTCTTTCGTCGCTGCCTGCAATGCGGCCGTGGGATCGGCGGCGAGGGTGAGCGGTCCGGTCAAGCTTCCGCCGGAGAGCGGCAACAGCGACCCCGCAGAGTCGTCGACATAGTGCTTGTCCGCCGCCTGTTGCGCCGAAGTCGGATCGCCGTTCAATACCAGCGACCCGGTCATCGTTCCTCCCGTCGTCGGCAAATAACTGCCGGTGATCGACGAACATCGGCAGTGTCGACATATTGCTTGCTGACGGTCTGGATCGCGACCGTCGCCGGCACCAGTTGGGACCTTATTTCTCCGATCGTTGTGCTCGCTACTACCGGAACGACCCAGTATTCTTTGTTCACCGTTCCATCGCGCAAGTGATAGACGGCGGTGTAGTAAGTGCCCGCGGGCAGCGCGCCCGCATTCGGGGCCAGGTTTACTTCCACAGATCCATTCGCGCCGATTGGAACGGTCGTGCTACCCGCCGCCACTGCGGCGTTTGCGGCGGTTGTAAAAGCGGGCCAGCTCACGATTAAGGTTCCGCTCGCCGGAGTACCGTCGGCCTGGTAGATCGTGTCCTGAATAGTCGCGGTGGAGAGCGTTTGTCCGCCGGCTATTGAGACCGGAGGGGCTGCGATCGTCAGAGCCACGAAGAGGGGAAAGAGCAGCAGGTTCCCCAGGGTACGCGAGGCATTGTCTCGTCTATTTGTTTTATCCGCGGGCGTCGTCGGTGAATAGGTCGTCATTGTCCTTTAGCTCCGCAATTGCTGACTGGCAGATCTGGGTTGCCGCGCTGTTGGTACCCGGTTGCGCCGGGCGTCTCGACTGTCTCTGCTCCCTTTACCGTCACGGGTTGTGCTGCACCGCAGTGTTTTTTCACTACAGCCAATACCAGTTCCGCGAGCGAGGGTTCGCCATTGTCATTGTTCTGAATCTGGTTGCGAAGTCCCTCCTTTACGCCACCGATCTCGAACAAGTACTTCGTATGCGGAAGGCTTCCCGCGACCGACTTTTGCACGAGCGTTTCGACGATGCTTGCGAAGTTCTCGGTGAGGATCCTCTGGGTATGGCTTATGAAATCGTCTTCCGGCTCACTCTCGGCCGCGACTTCTGGTTGCGTGGTTGTGACTGTCGACCTACAGGGCGCAAGTGACGAACTTCCGCTCATGGAAAGTTCCTCGTAGGTTCTCTCTTCCATCGTGATTGTCTCAACACATTGCCTGTAGAAAAGGAAAAGGAGACGCGGTTAGCGCCTCCTTGTGAATTTTATTTACTCTCTATATTCAGAATACCAAGTTAGACCCTTTCACTACGCCAGCTTTTTAGATTTTTTATCTCGAACTATTTCATCGACTTACGTTGAGTTAGTCCGGCTTACCCCCTTGACACCAATCTCATAGTTACAGTTTTAGCAACCCGAAATCGATGAAAGTCTCGGTCAACTTATCGATTGCCTCAGCATACTTCCTCACGATCGACCGCAAGCTTTGCCCGGTCATTGCCGCTGTTTCCCCCTGGGAGTACTCCTGAAGCGTGACCCGGGCAATGACTTCTTGAGAAAACTTGTCCAGGCTCTTCAGGCCTTTCTCGACGTCGATGACAAATATCACCGTATCTTCGAGATTGAGAGGCCGGCGGTTCGACACTTTGCCTCGGAACATGCAGTTTCCGAGAATGCATGGCGTCTTCCCCATCTCCAGGGACTTCTGCATGTATTGCCGAAGCAGTGATTCCGTGTCCTTCCGGTAGGAAGCCAGCGTCTCGATGGAATTACCTCCGACACTGTCCATCAAGCCCCTGGGCAGCGCCGCCGCAAACACCGAAGGCAAAACCGGGGCGCCAGTCATAGCGCGCCTCCCGTCGGAACCTGTAAGAGTTTGCTGGAGGTGACTGCGAGTTTCCGCCGGCCACCTGGGCGCCTGCGGAGCCGCGCGACAGGGAATGCTCCCAGCCTGGCGGCGCAGGCGCTGCAATACACGTGATGTTGGCCCGCAGCCCGATACCAAAGAGAGCCGCAGCTTTCGCAAATTTTTAAATCCAGTAGAACCTGCATAGTGCTTACTCCTGTGTGCATGTGCCCGCGCAGGTCGATTGTCGTGTCTTCTTCCCGCGGGATTGAGGGAGCTCCAGGCCGCGCGCGTTGGCTCTGACGGCGCAACTGCACAATGCGGCTTCGCTCCCGATATCTGTCGTCGGCAAGGTGTTCGGAAATCCACGTTGTGGGAAAAGAGCAATGCCCTCTGGGATACATTCGTGTCGTCCGGTCCTGAATGACATTCGAGTTTCCCCTTTCCTCCGCTCAGACCACAGAACTCCCGGCGACTCGACGGCAAATCCGTAACGGGCGCGGGGACCTTCGCAGAATCTGTCTTCCACGAAGGGACTGCTTGCGGTTGTAAGAGCGTGAAGGTGAAACTGAATCTATCTTTCGGGAAACTTCGGGTCAATAAATCTGCCCGGTGGGTCGCCGCGAATCGCAGACCTCGCGAGGGCACCTGCCGTTTTAATAGGAAACGGTCGCAGTTTCAATTTCTTTAAGCTACGAACGTCGCGTCGCTGGCTTAGCTCAAAGTTAATCACGGGCCCAATGAATTTCCTGCAACTTCATGAACGGGTTCGGATCGAAGTGGCTCGCCGCATTGAAAACGGAAGCCTTAGCGCAACTCTGCTGGCCCACCAGATCGATTGCTCCCCGGCGCACATCTCGAATTTCCTCAGGCGACGGCGAAGACTAAGCATCGATGCACTGGACAAAGTTCTCCTGGCTCAGTCTCTCTCCATTGCCGAGCTCTATGCAGAGGGTCGCTATTTGCAGTCGCCTGGGGGGCGCGGGACGGCGGCCCTGGCCTTCGACTCGGTTCCGCTGATCGACCCGCAGTCTGCCGCCTCCAGCATCCGCATTTCCTCTGGCTCGATCATTGACGTTGTGAAGATCTCCAGTCGCCTATTGGGAGGCCTTCGCGATAAATGCTCGGCCGAGCGACGCCGCTGGGACAGATTCGTCGCGGTCCAGATTTGGGAAGAGGAAGCGGCGCTCATGGAGCCACTGCTGCCGGTAAACGCAATCGTGCTGATCGATCGCCACTACAACTCAACCTTCGCTTATCTGCCGGGAAGGCCGACGATCTATGCCGTGCGCGTTGCCACCCGATTGCGATTTCGCCAGGTAGCGCTTGTCGACCGCCACCTGGTCTTGCGTACCCGCAATCCCGAACACGTGCCGGAACTGCTTGCGCTTGCCCCTGGCCAGACCTCGGCCGACATCATCGTGGGCCGGGTATTCCGCACAATCGTTGAGCTCTAGATTGCGGGTGTGAGCGCCGCGCTGGGCATTTCAGGGCTCACTTCTTCTTCAGCACGGCGCTGTTGTTTTCATCGGATTCGATCGTACCCATCAGCTTGCGGACGTCGGGATATTTGTCCGGCGAGAGATCGAGCGCTTTCACCTGGTATTCGCGGGAGTAATGCAGCACTCCGTCACTTGCCTTCACTTCGCTCTTGTAGGTAGCGAAGCCGACATCCACGCTGACGGGTTCCGGCATATCGTCGACCACGTAACCGGGTGGGAGCGTCACGTCGACGCTCTCGCGCCAGGTGCCCGTCTCGCCCAGGTCGATCGGATATTTACGAGGCTTGTCGTTGAACCTTTCGGCATTGCTCCCGATCACCCGTGGACGCACCAGCAGCAGATCGCCCGCCGGTTTCGCATACCGGTTTGCCGTCAACGAAAAGCTCACCACGACATTTTTCGCCATGTCGTGAGTGTTCTGGGCACTCGCTGAGTCGAGCGTGAAACTGGCCAGGTCCCGCTGCAGCCGGTGCTCCATGAACTCGTGCTGCTCTTTCTCGCTCTCTGCGTTGTAGAGATAGCGGTAGTGAGACGCGGTCTCGCCGGAGCGGGTTTCGGTCACCTTGCCTTTCAGCGTGCCGTCCGCATCCAGACTGAACGCCGCTGACCGCTCCATGGTAGAGGCGTCGGGGGCCAGTATCGGAAGCTCGATGATCTGGCTGTCTTTTCCCGTGACGAGGACTCCGTAACTCCCTTGAAGTTCGGGACGAATCAGGCCGATCGGCGTGTATGTGTCGGTGGGATCGAAGATCAGGTAGCGCCGGCCGGTGCGCGCCGTGACCACGGCGCGCAAATCGGGATCGTTATATCCGGCGGGGATTTCGATTGCCGCGATCATGTGATCGCCGTCCCGCGACGGCAGAGCGGGGTCGACGAACCCTCGATGGACGTCAACCATCACCCACGTCGCCCGCACGCCCACGGCATTGAGCATGGAGATCAGCAGGGTCGCCTTGTCTTTGCAGTCGCCATAGCGGTACTTGAAGACTTCGGCCGCCGGATGCGGCTGCAGGCCTCCAATCCCGATCTCGATCCCTACATACCGGATCTCGCGCTGCATGAAACCGGCAACACTCTGAATTTTGGCCTTGAAGTCGGTCGCCCCGCCCGCAACCTCCTTCGCCTTCGCGTTGATCTCCAGCGGAGCTTCCGTTCGTGGTGAGGCCAGGACGTCATACCAATTCCCAATCTCTGCCCAACGCCCATCGCCTGTCGGCAGATCGGTGGCGGCATAGTGGACCACCATTCGCCCCGCCAGCGCCTCCGCCGATGGCGCCATCGGCACATCGCTCAGGTCGATTGCGGGCACATCCGCGAGCTCCCAGTGCCAGTGATTGGAAGCGACCTCCGTCCCGGGGACTGTCTCATGATGCAGCCAGGCGGTATAGTTCTTCCATCCTGGCGGCAGGTCTAACTCGAAGACCGCTCGATGAATGGGGATGGACTCCTGAAAGGCCCAGGTCTGTTCGAGTTCCCCGTAGCTCGCGACCTGGCGCACCACCTCATATGCAACTACGCCGCCCGGGTCGGAGCCGGGCGCATGAACGACTTTTCCTCTGAGATCGTCATACAGAATTCCCCACTCCCCCAGCGCCTCGTCATGAACGTCTTCATCCTTGATCGTGTATTGATGTCCGTCTGGACCAATGCTCCATGAATGGAAAGAGTTCAGCTTATTGTCTTTGGAATACTCAGCGACAATCTCTGCGTAGTCCCTCCCCTGGGGGCGAAGTATCCTAACCACTCTGCGCTCCCGCTCGGTGGTCTTGCCGTCCGGGCCCACGGTGATCAGATCGTCGTCCAGCAGGATCACGGCCTTGGTCTCAGCGGGGTAACGCGGCAGGAGAGCGGAGCTCGCCGCGCCGGTCACCCAGTCGGGAAGCTGGTTAGACGAAGCGAAGCCGCGAGGCCCCGCGGCTTCGAGGCCGAGCATCGCGATCGCCAGTCCGCAGAGCAGGAATCTGCGGTGGATCGTCACTTGACGCCTCCGCTTTGCGCAGTGATGGCCGCAGCGGGCTGCAGGACCGCCTGCTCCTGGTCCCGCGCATTCACCTTCTGGTAAAAGTCCTTGAGTCCCCCGTACTCATCGGCCATGTAGAACGAGTTGGCCAGGATAAACACCCGGCCAATCTCCAGCTTGCCCGGCGTTTGCTTGACCGTGGCCTGGTACAGCGCGTTCTTGGGCAAGGGAATCTGGGCATCTTTGGGGGCGGTCTCAACCGCCCACGTTGTCGGCAGATGGATGACCACGGTGTCCTGTGCGGCGTAGGGATAGTGAAGGTCGATCGGGACGACTCGCTTTTCGTGGACGAACAACGGTTTGTTTCCCGCCTCAAAGAAAAGCGTCGGAAGGAAGACGCGCTTCGAAGTGGCCGTACCCATGGAGCCGGTTACGTCCATGGTCACCATGAGATTCTTACCGTAATCGGTTAAGCCGAGGAAGCGGTCGGTCTTGACCTCGACCCCGCCGGGCAACTTCGACTGTACCGATTCTTCAAAGTCCTTCTTGATCGCCTCCTCGTCGGTGGCGAGCGCCTGCTGCCGCCAATAAAGCGCCTCGCTCCCGGTCATGATGAGACGCAGCGTGCCATGCACTTTACCGTCCGGCTCCAGATACAGGTCGGCGGAGCGCAGGACCGTAGTCGATTTATAACCGGGCGAAGGAGTCTGCAGCAACAGCTCGGCGCCATGGTCGGTCTGCCGCAGGCCGCCGGTCATCGTATGTTTCCAGTGAAGTTCACCGAACGCACAATAGCGGTCGCCCGGATCCAGAAACTGTTCCTTGCCGTCCAGCATGACAATCGCGAGATCGTCATCCAACTGGTCCATGGAAAGGAAAATGGGGACAAAAAAGGCCTCGTCGCGATTGGTCACCTCGGCCGCATAGGCCTGCAGGCCGGCGGCCCGCGCCAGCGCTACATAGAGCAGCGCTATCTCGTTGCCGCTGCCGCGCTTGACCGTCCATATGTCCTCAGCCGTCTTGATTTTGATCCCATGGGCTTTGTCTTCGGCCCTGCTGTGTCCGCGGGTGAAGCTGGTATTCTCAAGCGTCATTACCGCGTTGTAGATCTTCTGCGCCTTTTGCGTGGGAGTATCCGAAGGCGCAACGATCCCGGCAACGATGCCGCTCAGCTTGCCCGGACTCATAAAGCTATCGATGTCATGCGACCAGTACTTGCCTTCCGCCTTCCAATACTCCTGCGTCGTCCTTATGTTGGTGTAATAGAAGAGAACGCGATACGAAACGCTGCGCATCGGCGGCATGAACTCCTCTTCCGGGACGGGATCGATGTTCTCGACATCAAGGGAGTAGCTGTGCTCCTGGCCGCCGACCCGGGTAGTCGGTGCGAGGGCCTCTTTCACCTCCACTCCCTTGGGAAGCGCGGGAGTGTAGGCCAGAGAGCTCGATGCGCCTCCGTGGCTATCCGTGATCAGCACATCGCTCGGAATGAATTGGTAGTGCGCCTTGCGTACGTATAAAGGCTGTTGGATGTACCACTGCGGCGGAAGCACCCAGTCGTCATCGTAGGCCAGCACATACCGGTACTCCAGAATGCTGCCCACCTGCACGTCCGGTAGCGTAAACACCTTTGACTTGTAGCTCTCAGTTCTGGTCTTCTCGAGTACCTTGTCATACGGTTTGCCGGTGAAGGGAATCACCGTGCCATCGCTATGAATGGTGCGACCGTCAATGGCACGAATCGAGAAGGTGCGGCCCTGATCGTAAATCAGCTCCACATCGGCGTACTTTTTGCCCTCCTCGGTGAGAATCTTCATTCGCACGTAAAGCGAGTGCATGTGCACTTTGTCGTCCGCCCGTTCGTCTCGGAAGAGATAAATCGCCGCTGCATTGGGTGCGGCGGGTTCGACGGTCATCTTCAACTCTTCGGGAGTCGGTTGAATCCAGCCGTCGGCGTGAGCGGAACAGCAGGAAAGTGCCAACAAAGCCGGCAGGCAGCGGCGTAGTATCTTGGCCAAAGCAGAGCCCTCCAGGTGAAACAGACCAATCCGAGCATCCGTGAATCGAAAACATGGGGAAGGGCTTAAGATTGGTTCCATCCATTTAGGCCCTATTCACAACGAATTTCAAGCAAATTCGTTGCCGGGTGCTGCGCGCCTCGCCTCAAGAGGCACGAGTCGCTGATCTTTGGTAGCATCCAACCGGAGGATGTACATGGAACAGGCCCAGAATTCGCCCAGCGGGAGCCGCCGCAGCGAAGACATCGCCCTTGATTTGTTGAAGTTCGTTTCATCGGTGGCAGGAGTCGGTCGCTCGACCACGCCTTCGACCGGCTTTACCGCGCCCACGGCACCGAAACAGGAAGACCAGATCGCCCAGCTTCTGGAGCTGTACACCCGCTGCCTGCGCGCCGTCGAGGGTAAGGTCTAACCGCTGCCTTGTCTTCACCAAGCACTTCTTCCGCAAGCGTTAGCGCGCAACCCAGGCTCCGGGTAGCGGTCTTCGGCGCCGGCGCTTTTGGCAGGAACCACCTTCGCGTCTATCGGGAGTTGGAGAAGGCCGGTCATCCAGTCACCCTGGCTGCGGTCATCGACTTGGACGCGAGCCACGCCAGCCGCGCGGCTGAGGAATGGAAAATTCCCGCCTACACGTCGATCGACCAGCTTCTCGCCGCAGGCCAGATGATTGACGCCGCTTCGGTCTGCGTTCCCACCTCGGCTCATTTTGCCGTTGCGTCCCAGCTGCTGCAAAAGGGAATCGACCTGCTCATCGAGAAGCCGATCGCGGCCACGACCGAAGAGGCCGACGGCTTGATCGCAACCGCTGCTAACGCCGGACGGATCCTTCAGGTGGGCCATCTCGAGCGCTTCAACCCCGCGGTAACCGCAGTTCAACCTTTACTGAACAGCCCGATGTTCTTTGAGGCCCACAGGCTCAGTATATTTACGCCGCGCGCTTTGGATGTTGATGTGGTTCTCGATCTGATGATCCACGACCTCGACATCGTGCTGAAACTGGCGAAATCTCCCGTTCGCGAAGTCCGGGCCGTCGGCTTGCCCATCCTCTCGAAGAAGGTCGACATTGCGAATGTGCGCCTTGAATTCGAATCAGGCTGCGTCGCCAACTTTACCGCCAGCCGGGTCAGCACCGAACTCGTCCGCAAGCTGCGCTTCTTCCAGCCTCACCAGTATGTCTCGATTGACTACGCCCGGAAGGACCTGCTCATCATCGACGTGGCCGCCGACGGAAAGCCGACACCTGGTCTTGGCTTTACAAAGCCCCCAATCGAAGCGGGGGAGCCGCTGCGGCTCGAGATCGAGGCGTTCCTGGAGTCGGTTCGCACTCGCAGTACCCCGAAAGTCTCTGCGCAAGACGGCCGCGAAGCACTTGCTCTTGCCTTGCGAATCAACGCCGCCATCGCCGATCACGCCCGTCACGCCGGCCTTGATCGTTTTCAGGTGTGAGCGCGGGACCGGATTTCCGTTGGCCGGCGCTGGAATCTTCAATCCAGCTTCTGGATTTTTACGCCCTCGGGAATATCCAACTGGAACTGTTCGTCATTTAGTGTCTGATTCAGCACCAGCTTTTGGATCGTCATCACGATCTTATATTCCTCCTGGGGACGTTTGATCGTGATCGTCCCGGGAAACTTCTCTGTTCCAAACGTCTGTAGTGGACCATACAGAGTGACGGTCTCAATGTTGCCGTCTGCATCGTAAACGTCTTGTTCGATTGGCCGTAGATCGGTCCGGCTAAAGCGGATCACCCGCTGGGAGATCAGCTCGCGAAGGGTATTGGGGCCGCCGCTATCGGCTTTGGCTCTGACGATTGAGAGCAGATAATCCCGCTGCTCGGTCCACTTCTTGGTCTTCGGGTCCTGACTGATATTGTCATCGGTGGTCAGGATCACCTCATCCTCACGCGCGACCGGACGAATCAGCATGGAGTCGAAGAACATGTTGGGGCGCAGGTTCAGCATTTGGTTCGGAGACTTCGTCGTTACTGAGTTCTTGCCCTCGACCACTTCGGTCTTGGAGGGAATGTAGAGTTTGAAAGTACTGCCATCGCTCACCAGATCAAAAGCCTGGGTTCGCACCAACGGCAGCAAGCCAATCACCCGCAGCATCTCCGGTTTGCGCAAGAGAATAAATCCGCGGAACGAAGTGTAATCGGTGACCGATCCCTTTTGCGTTCCCCCGACCGACGCCTGCAAGTCCACCGTAGCGGCCAGCGTTTGGATGGGGTTGTAGGCGCGGCTCAGAATATCCGCCAACTGGCTGGCAGTGGCATTCATGACCACGGACTGAGGCGTAACTGTCTGCAGCTTTCGTGTGTGGTAAAGACAACCCGTTAGGAGCGGCAGGCAGAGCAGCGGCGGACACAGCAACAGCCTTTTCAGCAAACCTCTTCGCATCCACCCTCGACTCCACACTGCGCGCACCCGGGCCTCAGCCATGTGTTCCGCGGTGGCCGATAACGTCAACCACCTCAACGGTCGCCCGCCGAATGCAACGCGCGCCGGTAGGCCTGGACGTTTTTCTGGTGCTCTTCCAGCGTAGCCGCAAACCGTGATTGACCGGAAGGGTCGGCGCTTGCGGCGACGAAATATAAATAATTTGTTCGGGCGGGATGCAAGGCAGCTTTCAGCGCCGACAAGCCGGGATTGCAGATCGGTCCCGGCGGCAGTCCCGCATTCTTGTAGGTGTTATAAGGCGAATCGAAGTTCAGGTCCGACTGATAGATCGTTCCGCGGTAACGCCCCGCCAGAAGCGCCGCGTAGATTACCGAGGGGTCGGTTTCGAGGGACATTCCCTGGGCGAGACGATTCTCAAAGACGCTTGCCACCAGAGGACGCTCTTTCTCAACCGGGGTCTCCCGTTCGATCAGCGAAGCCATCGTCACCACCCGGCGCGTGTTGCCATCCAGGCCCAACGAGGCCGCGGCATAACGGAATCGCTTCACCATCGCTGTCACCATCTGAAGCGGCGTCGTTCGTCGCCCAAACTCGTAAGTATCTGGAAATAGGTATCCTTCCAGTGAAACGGCCTGGGGGTCGAGGTCGCTCACCAGCGCTCCGTTCTGCAACGCCGCCGCTTCGAAGGCCTCTTTACTGCCTAATTGGGCCGCTTCGACACGCACGGCAATATCGAAGATGTTGGAGCCCTCAGGAATGGTTAAGGAAATCGTGAAAACATCTCCGCGTCGAATCCGGTCGTACACCTCCGACACTCGCGCCGGGTGATCGAAGCGATATTCGCCGGCCTTCAGCGTGCCAGCCCCCGTCGCCAATCGGAATCCGTCGAAGAGATACCGGCTGCGGATAATGCCCTGGTTCTGAAGCTCGTGCGCGATCTGCCGTGTCGGGGTGCCGGGAGCAATCTCCACAAATGTCTCTTGGTTTGGACCAAATGGTGCCAGTAAGAGGTAGGCGAGGACGCCAATTCCTAATACGGCCAACAACAGCAAGACTCGTAGCACTCGTTCCTGTACCTGCACTTTTGATTCGGAAGATGGATTCCCGGAGCGGTTCTTTTTAGATACTAAGCCAGATTTTAAGCCGTCCTTCGAGAATCCGCCGCTCGCCACGGCTTATGAGCCCAACGTTGTTGTTGAGTCCTACCGCTGAGATATGGGAGTGGAGTCACCGCAAAAGCCACCCAAGCTCCGAACGCAAGAAAGTTGGCGATCAGGTGGCGGCGGTGCTGATTCAGCAGGGCCATATCGAGGCCACGGCGAACCGCGCGGAACATCATGGAACCGGGATTGGAAGAGTCCAGCGTGCAGCCCGTGGCCTATGCTTCTCCCGCAATGTCAGGGAATTTCAAGCCCGCCTCGCTCAAGGCCGTCAGCAGATTCTCGTCGATCAGCATCTCATTGGCGCAGGTCGCCTGGGCAATCTCATTGACCAGCAGGTAGCGCGCTTTTTCGAGCATCTTCTGCTCACGGAAGCCCAGCGCCTTGTGTTGATTGAGCACCAGGAGGCTCTTCAGAACCTCGGCAACCTCCATCAGCGAACCGGCCTTCATCTTCTCGCAATGTTCGCGGTACCGCTCTTTCCAATCGGCATTGCTGGTGCAGTTGTCGTCGCGAAGAAAGCAAAAGATACGTTCCACTTCGTCCTGGCGGACGACACTCCGTAACCCAACGGAATTCGCGTTGGTACACGGAACCATTACCTTCAGCGCGCTCGACTTGATGGTCAGCATGTAGAAGCGCTGGACCTGGAATCCGTCGGTACGGGTTGCAATCTGATCGACCACGCCTATCCCATGATTCGGATAGACGACTTTGTCACCAACCTGGAAACTTCGGAGTAGGCTCATAGTTTTTTCGCTGGACTGCGTGGCTCGATGGGATTAGAAAATCTTTAGCAAAGCCTGACGATATGCCTCGGCGAACGCCTCAGTCAAGCTACAGGGGCCGTCCTGAGGCCAGCCTTTCCCCTGTATAATCTAGGTTTGGAGTGAAATCGCTCCCTCATCCCTTGTGAGAACGGCCTGCGACTTCAGGCCGCTATGGATGGTTCATGCCCGAACACATCAAGAAGAAGCTGCTGGAAGAGATCAAACAGCTCGAGCACGAACTCCAGCACGAACTTCCCGCCGAAATCAAGAAGGCGGCAGCGCTGGGCGACCTCAGCGAAAACGCCGAGTACCACATGGCCAAACAGCGCCAAGTCTTTGTAAATGCGCGCCTCGGTCAGCTCAAGACCCGAATGGGTGAACTTGCGCTCGTGAACCTCTCCAATATCCCTCACGACAGAATTGCGTTCGGATCGACCGTTACCGTTTACGACACGACCAAGGACGAAAAGATCGAGTACAAGCTCGTTACCAGCGAAGAGTCCGATGTGAGCAAGGGGCTAATCTCAACTACCTCGCCCATCGGCAGGGGATTGGTGGGTAAGCAGGTCGGCGACGTTGCCACCGTCGTAACCCCCAACGGCAAACGCGAGCTGGAGATCCTGAAGCTGACCACGATCCACGATGAGGCGGAGTAGTTGCTCATGATGTTGGCGTCCATGTTTTTAGCAGTCGAGATCACCCCGAGGTTGAAATGACCCAGGTGCCTTCATGACCTGGACCAGCGCCTTCGGGCGCGGATGCGGCGTCCTTCTCCAGGCAATCGTCAATGGCCTTGCCCTCACTCGCATCTCGCCCAACGTCCTCACCTTCATGGGCTTGGTCATCAACACCGGCGCCGCGGTCCTTTTTGGATTTGCCAATGAGCATAACTATGTCCGCATGTTCCTCTATGCGGCGTTAGTCATTCTCGGCGCCGGAATCTTTGACATGGTGGACGGACGGGTTGCCCGCCAGACCGACCAGGTCACGGTCTTCGGCGCCTTCTTCGACTCGGTCATCGACCGCTATAGCGACGTCGCTCTCTTCTTTGGCTTGCTCGTTTTCTACGCCCGCGGTAATCGATTCCTATACGTGGTGCTCGTGGCTTTCGTGATGGTGACCTCGCTCATGGTCAGCTACACCCGCGCCCGCGCCGAGGCCCTGATCAAGTCCTGCAAAGTTGGGTTCATGGAGCGCCCCGAGCGTATCGTGCTCGTCATCCTCGGCGCACTTTTTGCCAAATGGGGCGTGATGGCCCCGGTGCTCTGGATTCTCGCCGTGCTTTCCACCATCACCGTCATTCACCGCATCCGCTTTACCTATCAGATGACGAAACACCTCGCACCCCTCCGTCCCGCCGTCCCAGCGCCCGCGCGGACACAGCAGCCCGGCGCCGCTCCAGCCTTCACCTCATCTCCAAACACTCCGCAAGCCTAGCGTCGGTCCCGCAGTTTTCCGGGGCGGGTCATACGCCGCCGCATATTTGGAACTTGCCCAGCGAAATGGAATTCCATTGGCTACGCTGGACACCAACTTGGCGAATGCCGCAAGGGCCGAAGGCGTCCCGATCGTTGGGGAAACAATCGGCCTCTGATCGTTAACCATGAGAAGCTGAAAGCATGCAAAGAACTCCGACCCTCCTCGTTCACGGCGGTGCCTGGGCCATCCCCGACGACATGGTCGAGGCCCACCGACTCGGCGTCTCCAATGCGCTCGCGATCGGCTACGCACTCATTGAGGATGGTGCCACTGCGGTTGAGGCTGTCGAGGCCGCAGTTACCATCCTCGAAGACGACGAGACCTTCGATGCGGGGCGAGGCAGCTTCCTCACCAGCGCGGGGCGCGTCCAGCTTGACGCCCTGCTGATGGACGGTTCGAATCTTCGCGCTGGAGGGGTCGCTTGCGTCGAGCGCCTGCGCAACCCGATTCAGGCCGCCCGCCTCGTCCTAGACAAAAGCCCCCACGTTTATTTCGTCGGCGCGGGCGCGGAGGATTTCGCCCAACAACACGGCATGGTCCTCATCGACAACGCCGCGCTCGTTCTCGAGCGCGAGCGCGCCCGCCTCATCGAGGCGCAGTCCAAGGCCAGCGCCGGGCTTCCCGACCTTACCTTCGCAGGGGACGACAAATCACCGGAAACGGCAGTGCAGCCCCCTCCTCCGATTGGCATGGATTCTCACGACACCGTCGGCGCCGTCGCCCTCGACTCTTTCGGCAATCTCGCAGCGGCGACCTCGACCGGAGGAACCCTCAACAAGGCGCCCGGACGGGTCGGGGACTCCTCCCTGATCGGCTGCGGATGCTACGCCGACAACCTCAGCGCCGCCGTCTCCCTAACTGGTTGGGGCGAGCCAATCATGAAGCTCGTGCTCGGCAAATGGGCTGTCGACCGCGTCCAGCGCGGAGTCGCTCCCGAGCAATCCGCCGAGGACGCCATCGCTTACCTCTACAAGCGGCTGCAAGGCCACGGAGGCATCATCCTCCTCGGCCCCGACGGACGGTTCGGCCTAGCCCACAATACCCCAAGAATGGCCTGGGGCATCGCCGACAACCAAGGCCTGCGCATCGGTATCTCCAGCGAAGAATTAACCTGACTTCATTGTTACGACACGCAGCGCAAACCCGTTTGAGAACTAAGATGTGATTTCTCCTACATTTAGCTCCGTCTGCCAGGTTTAAGAAGAAAGGGATGAATTTTGGAAGAGAGCGCCCGAGCGTTTTTCAGCTATAGCCGCGAAGATTCGGATTTCACCCTTCAATTGGCCGGAGACTTAAAGGCGGCCGGGGCAAGCGTGTGGCTGGATCAACTGGACATCATCCCCGGCGCAAGTTGGGACCGCTCGGTCGAGGATGCTTTGATCAGTTGCTCGCATATGATCCTGATTCTCTCCCCGGCCTCTGCGAGTTCCTTAAACGTCATGAGCGAGATTTCTTTCGCGCTGGATAAGCAGAAAACTATCATCCCGGTCATCTATCGAGATTCCGAGGTTCCTTTTCGCTTACGCCGTATTCATATGGTGGACTTCAGACAGGATTATGCGCCCGGTCTAAAGACACTCCTCACAATACTGGGTCCTGGGCAAGGGCCGGAACAAAGCATATCGCCAATGCCGGAGGGGCTGGGTCCTGCCCAGTCGACTCAGCCTGCCAAAGGCTATGTATTTTTGAGTTATGCAGAAGAGGATGCCGACTTCTTGGCCAAGCTCCGTGCCTTTTTTGGAGAACGGGGCTACGCCTACTGGGCATATGAAAGCAGTGACCGTGACTATCAGAAGCGCGTTGATCTAGAACTTGAGGAGGTTATCTCAAGCGCGGTAGCAACAGTTAGCGTCCTATCGGAAGCGTGGAAGGCGTCCACCTGGTCTTTGCGTGAACTATTTTTCTCGCAGGAGATCGGAAAGCCCGTTTTTCTTTTGAAAGCGAAACCATTTCCCCCAACACTAGCCATTGCCGGTTTCCCTTACATTGATTTCACTAAAGACAATCAGCAAGCTTTTTCGCGCTTAGCCAGGGAACTTACGCGAGCTGGTCTTTGACGAGAACCCGACTCATAATTGGGATTCCGAAGAAACGGCGCCCAATTAGCGCACGCATCGACTAAACAGCGCTACGAGGTCGCTACATCCTCTGCCATCGCCGATCAAATGGCGCTGGTAGATGATTGCCGCACGATTAGAATCATGCTCATCCTTGCCTCCGCATCTCCGCGCCGCAAAGAGCTTCTCGCTCAGGCTGGATACGACTTCAAGGTCGTGCCGGCCAATATTTCTGAGGAGCGGCTGCCTGACGAAAAGCCCATTGCCTTCGTTACGCGCCTGGCACAGGAGAAAGCTAAGGCGATCTTCGACCAACTGAGCCCAGCGTCCGTTGCGCACCGACTCTCCGTCCTTGGCGCCGATACCATCGTCGTCACTCGAGGGGAAGTTCTCGGCAAGCCCCTAGACGCCGAAGACGCCGCGCGCATGTTGCGGATACTCTCCGGGGGGACCCACCAGGTCGTCACCGGCGTCTGCCTCATCTCAAGCGGAAAGACACAAGTCGCCGCCGAGACGACTTCGGTCACCATGCGGGAGATTTCGGAGAAGGAAATAGCCGCCTACATCGCCACGGGCGAGCCGATGGACAAAGCCGGGGCCTACGCAATCCAGGGCTACGCCGCCCGCTGGATCCCTCGCATCGAGGGTTGCTATTTCAATGTCGTGGGATTGCCACTTGCCCGGGTAGCAAGCATGATGGAAGGCTACGATTTTTAACGCAAATCAGCCGCGATCTAGATATTTGTCGGCTTCGCGGACTTTGTCTCGGAATCGATCTCCAACTCTCCGTCTTCGCGCGTTCGCGAATACGCGCCCGGACCAACCACGATCAGCCCCAGGATCACGAGTAATGAGACTGCCAGAAGCCCGAACTCCACCGCCTTGAGCATTACGACCTCATCAACTCGCGATCATCGCCGCAAGTAAGGCTGTCCTGGGAGCTAGATGCTCGATCAGGATCGATTCGTTGCTTGCATGGGCTCCCTCACCAACCGCTCCCATGCCATCCAAAGTCGGTACGCCGATGGCCGAAGTGAAGTTCCCGTCCGACCCTCCGCCGGTCGTCGCCTCTTGCAGCACAAAACCCAGATCAGCCGCCAATGTTGCGGCCTTTGCAAAGAGCTTCGCAGTCTCTTTGGTTCGTTCCATTGGAGGTCGATTTACACCCCCAACGATTTCGAGTCGGCAATCCTGGTCTATTGGACGCAATCCGCGGAACATACGTTCTATCTTTTTTGCGTGCGAGGCCCGCGAGTACCTGAAATCTATATGCGCCCAGGCCTCAGCTGCGATGACGTTGGGCAATGTTCCGCCGCTTATTACGCCGGGGTTTACGGTCAGGCCCCGCTCGCGGCCAGTAAACCCCTCGATTTTCTGAATCTGCTTCGCCAACTCGAGCACGGCGCTGTGGCCGCTTGAGAAATCCACGCCGGCATGCGCCGCTACTCCGGTGACACGGACGATGTAGTCGCCCGTGCCTTTGCGGGATGTTTTGTAGGCCCCGCCGGCACCCTGGCCCGGTTCCAGCACGAAGACGGCCTCGCATTCCTTCGCGATCGACTCGGTGATGGGACGCGAGACCGGGCTTCCAACCTCCTCGTCGCTGTTCAGTAACAGGACCGCCGGTCGAGTCGACCGCTGGCGCTCTTTGAGAATTCGCAAGGCGGAAAGCGCCATCGCAACGCCCGCCTTCATGTCTAAAACTCCCGGGCCGAAGACCTTGCCGCCTCTCGTCTTGAATGGCATTTTCGCCAGAGTCCCAACAGGCCACACCGTATCCAAATGCCCCAAAAGCAGCACTGGCCGCATCTCGGAGGCGACCGCCCTATCGTTGGCCGGGAATCGCACCTCCAGCACGTCGCCATACGCCCTCTCCCGATGCCAGTGGATTTTGCCACCGATCTCCGCGGAGGCGGCCGCGGCAAGTTGCATGCACCGACCTACCGCATTCTTGTCAGCGCTGGGGGATTCAACCTCGACGAGGCGGCGCAACAAACCCAGCGTCTCCTTTTGCCGGAATTGAGCTGCCTTCGCCAAATCCGCCATCGAGACTCTTGAAATTCCGCCCTCTTTCGTTGCCTTCATGGGGTCCTCATGCTCTTGCCAGACAGGATTCTCTCGATCACACTGTGTCCATTTAGACACATCTCAACTTTGCTCCCTTTTGGATAGTCTATGACGGTATGCCCAAATTTTTGGGCCAGGACATCTGTTTGAGCGACGCTACGCATCTGGAACATACACTCGCTTCGGCAATTGAGTTCTCCGGAATCGGTCTTCACAGCGGCGCCCCTTCCAGCCTGCGGCTTTTGCCAGCAACCGCCGGTTCGGGAATTATCTTTCGGCGTACCGATCTCGATAATTTTGAGATTGAGGCGACCGGCCGTAATGTCGCAAAGGTTAGCTATGCCACCAGCCTGATGCGCAAAGGCGTCCTCATTTCTACCACCGAACACCTTCTTTCAGCGCTCATTGGGATGGGAATCGACAATGTTATCGTGGAAATCGACAACCTCGAGCTTCCCATTCTCGATGGCAGCGCTCTACCCTATGTGGACGCATTTCGCGAAATTGGCATAAAGACGCAACGCCGTCGCAGGGAGTACATCCGCATCCTCAAGCCCATTGAAGTGCGCGAGAACGACAAGTTTATTGGCCTTTATCCGGGTAGCGGTTACAACATCTCCTACAACATCGATTTTCCCAGACCTATCGGAAAATCAGGCTTCGAGCTAGATCTCTCCCACGGCACGTACGGTACCGAGATCGCTCCAGCGCGCACCTTCGGCTTTCGCGAGGACGAACAGAAACTCCGCGATATGGGTCTGATCCGCGGGGTCAATGAACAAAATGCAATTGTCCTCACCAGCCAGGGCGTTCAGAACGGTCCGCTGCGCTTTGCCGATGAATTCGTTCGCCATAAAGTCCTGGATCTGGTTGGCGACCTTGCCCTGGCAGGACATCATATTCTCGGCCGCGTGGTTGCCGAGCGTGCTGGCCATGCGATGCACACCAGCCTTGTATCGCGTCTTATACGAGACCGCGGTGCCTGGGAGCTGGTGACGATCGGCGCCCAAAAGCGGCCTTTCTATGCTCCGGCGCCAGCCACCTCGCTGGCCACTGTGTAGCTCACTGACGGCGTTCCCGGCGCAAAATAGAGAGGCTCCAATAGAAAAGGAGTTTGATCGGTGGATTGCTTATTTTGCAGGATCGTGAGCGGCGCAATTCCGGCCAAAATGGTCTTTGAGGACGAGCAGGCGATCGCTTTTCGCGATATTGATCCGCAGGCGCCGGTGCATATCCTCGTGGTTCCGAAAAAACACATCGGATCGCTTGCCGAAGTTGACGGCAATGAGGCTACGCCGCTCTTAGGTCATCTGCTCGGGCTCGTGCGGCAGATTGCGCAGAGCGAAGATCTTGATGGCGGATATCGGGCCGTGGTCAATACCGGGCCGGATGGGGGACAGACCGTCGGCCACCTGCACCTGCACCTGCTCGGAGGACGAGCGATGCACTGGCCACCTGGCTAGGTAAGGACGAGGACCTGAACTCAACGGGTTCAGGTCCTCGACGTCGAGACTCCTAGGCTTCGATCGCTTCCAATTCCTCGTCCACACCGTGGCGCCGAAGAAGGTTGGGCAAGTTCTGCGAGAACGCTGAACGCGGCATCACCATGTCGCAGCCGGCTTCCGTCGCCTTTACCTTCAGATCGCCCTGTAGGTGGGAGAGGAAACCGATCACCGAAGTTCCGCGTTTTAGCTTGGCCTTGAGTTTGGGGATTAACGTCAGAGGCTTGGCTGCAGCATTGTTTAGGTCGAAGACGATCAGCGATGGCTTCTCATCGTCGGAAACGCTGGTCAGCCGCGCGATGATGTCCTTGTCCGCCTTCAAGAATCCCACCTTGACGCCCAGTTTCTTGGCCGTTTCCTGGATCTTCGCGAGGAAGAACAGGTCTTCGATGAAAAAGAAGATACGCGTGGGTGCATCCTCGCGGATCGGCAACGGCAGCGGCTCGGCGATCGGCTCCGGATGGTATCCGTTGCCGTTCCGATTGCCGTTCACGTTGCGGAACTCGATCGTGGACGGAGGTCCATCGGCCATGTTGCCGTTCGCGATTCGGTAGCTGTGGTCCATCGGACCCACAAACACCTGCTGGCGGCGCTGCTTGTTCTTCCGCCGCGAACCGCCCCCGTTTTGTCCGTTACCGGGATTGTTGTTCTTTGGCGCGAAGCGGCCCTGGTTTGAGGACTTCTGTTTATGCGGGGAAGCCGCCTGGGCGTTCACTTGAATGCCCGGTTGGCCATTGTTCTGGGGAGCGGGTTGCCCCTTGGCAGCATTGCTGCCGGAATGACCCTTGCGTCTGCGTCTCCGGCGGCGATGTCCCTGGGAGGGCCCCTGTGCCGCCTGGTCCTGCTGCGGTGGCGGTGCTGCCGCCTGGGGCTGCTCTTGTTCTATTGTCATGCGTGCACTTCCTGGTGCGTTGCGTTGGTTGCAGCTTTCATCCGGCGTGAGTGCTGCTGCTCATTGAAATAACCGGAAAAGTCTTAGTGGAGTCGGGATTCACCATCAGTAATCTTATTTCGCGGAGGCGGGTAATCCTCTTCCCGATCCGAACGGCCTCAGCTGCGACGAACATATGCCAGTCGCACTCCCTGCGCGGTTGACCACATTCAAGCTTCTTGGAAAGGAAGCAATTTTCGACATGCTTCAGGCAGCGCCTACCAACTACAATTCGAATCGAAGGATTCTCTCGGCCTAACCACCAGCCATCACCTGAAACCGCCAGATGATGGGCGCTAAGGATAATTACGTGGTCGTTGAAGCGCTCTCTTCTATGGGTAGCGGCAGCTAGCAATCAAACTCAGGAGGATTGAACCTGCGATAGCACTGGCTACAGCCGCTCGACGAGCAAACTCCATATTACCCGCAAGTGGCCCAGGATGCAAGAGCGACTCTCAAGAATCCAACCGGGGAATCAAATCCTACAAAAACCCGGCATCTACGACAAAGCCTCCGGCGAACCGGAGGCTTTGAATTCTGGACTCTCATAATGGCCAGTCACTGGCCTCCCGTAAAACCTTCATCTAGTCCCAATAGCCTGCCAATTAGAACTTAGTCTCTGGCATACGGGATGTTCTTGTTCCGATTGGCGGCTCGTTCTCTTTGGAAACCGCTCTTCCAATCGAAACTATTCTTGAGGGCGGCTTTTCGTTCGACCGCGCCTGAGCATCGCTGGCACCCTTCCAATGGCAATTGGGTGGCCGAAACAGTTCTTTCTTTAAAATGAGTGACTTAGGCTGAATAGGGTCCCTTGTGGTCTTTCAGATTCTGGAACCTGCCGGGCTCAATTCTTCATAAAATCATATTTCGCCACCCGCGAGACCGCGCCTCGGCCGTCAACGCTGACAATTTGGGCAGTAGTGTGTGCTCCTTCCCCCCATCACAATCTTACGAATCGGGGTGCCGCAGACCAGGCAAGGCTGTCCTGTTCGCATGTAGACCTTATGCTCCAGTTGGAAAAAGCCCTCGACGCCATCGGCATCCACGTAATCCGACACCGAGGAACCGCCCAGCGAGATCGCCTCGCGAAGGACGGATTGAATACTCGCATGAAGCCTTTCCAATTCTGCTCGCCGCAATCGTCCGGCCATCCGTTTCGGCCGAATTCCAGCCCTGAACAGGCTCTCGTCGGCATAGATGTTCCCCACGCCGTGCAAGAGGCGCTGGTTCAGGAGCGCCAGCTTGATCGCCAGCCGCCGACCGCGAAAGAGCGCCATGAAATCCTGGACGGGAATCGACAAAGGCTCTTGTCCCGGCCCTCGAAATCCTTCCGCCTCGCCGGCAACCCGATGAATAGCCAGCCGTCCAAAACGTCGAGGATCGATGAACCGCAGCTCCCGTCCTGAGCTCAAACGCAGGACGGCGTGAGTATGCGGCGGAAGGGCTACCTCTGGATCGCACACCAGGAGCCTCCCGGTCATGCCAAGATGAACAATCCATTGCAACTTTTCGTCGTTGTGTGGTTCAGAAGGCCCCTGAGTCCGATGCTCAATATCCCCATTCTTAAGGTCGAAGACGATATGCTTGCCAACGCGGCGCACCCGTTCAATTTGCCGCCCCTCGAGCAGCTCGAGCATCTCCGCGGCGGGCGTCTTGAAGGTCTGGGGTTTGAAACTGAGCCACACCGACTCGATCCGATGGCCGCGGACTCGCTCATTCACTCCATTAGCAACAGTCTCGACCTCGGGAAGTTCAGGCATTCTCGTACTATCTTCTCAAAGCCCGGTATTCGATCGAAAATTGCCTGAGAAGAGTGCAGTAATTCTGCGACCAGGACACTCTTTCTCCAACCCGTACAGCCGTTATATGATCAGTCGGGCAGATCCCCATTTTTCAGGATTTCATGCGAGCTAAGACAGCGGTGGTAGTCGGCGCCCAGTGGGGCGACGAGGGCAAGGGCAAGATCGTCGACGTTCTTTCCGAGCGTTTCAGCGTCGTCGCGCGCTACGCGGGCGGCCACAACGCCGGACATACCGTCATCATCGGCGGCCAGAAGTTTGTCCTGCAATTGGTTCCATGCGGCGTTCTGCGCCCCAGTTGCAGAGGAGTCATCGGCAACGGCGTCGTGCTCGATCCGGTGGCCTTTCTGAAGGAAGTAGGCAAGCTTCGCGATCTTGGCATCGACGTTGATCGGCAGCTTTTCATCTCCAACCGCGCCCAGGTGATTCTGCCGTATCACCGCATGATCGAACTCGCAGCGGAAAGCGCACCCGGCAGGCAAAAGATCGGCACCACGAGCCGCGGCATTGGGCCGGCGTACGAAGACAAGATGGCGCGCAGCGGTCTGCGGGTCGTCGATATGCTCAACCCGTCGTTGCTTCGCACCCATATCCAAAATGCCTGCCATGAGAAAAACGCGATAGCTCATGCGCTTTTCGGCACCGATCCTCTTGATCCCGACAAAATGTATGAGGAATACGCCCGGGTCGCCACGCAGATTGAGCCGTTCGTGACCGACACCGAGGTGCTGCTCAACAAGGCGATCGAGCAAGGACTCAGCGTCATGTTCGAGGGCGCGCAGGGGACGCTTCTCGACATCGACCACGGAACTTACCCCTTCGTGACATCGTCCTCTGCTACCGCCGGGGGAGCTGTTACCGGAACCGGCGTAGGCCCCACAAAAATCGGCACCGTCATTGGGGTCACCAAGGCTTATGTCACCCGTGTCGGGGAGGGCCCGTTTCCGACTGAAATCCACGACGAAGCGGGAGAAGCCCTGCGCGCCCGCGGCCATGAATACGGCGCCGTCACCGGCCGTCCCCGCCGTTGTGGTTGGCTCGATCTACCGCTGCTCCGTTATTCCAACCAGGTCAATGGAACTGAGTGGCTGGTTGTCACTAAGCTTGACGTTCTCGATGAACTCGCCGAGATTCCCGTCTGCACCGGCTACAAGATTGCCGGAAAAGTCGTCGATTACGTCCCCGCCGATGTGCGCGGCCTGGAGTCCATCCAGCCCGTCTATCGCACTTTTCCGGGGTGGCGCGAATCGACGGAAGGCATCCGCGATTTCGACAGTCTGCCGGCTGCTGCTCAAGAATATCTCCGCTTTCTTGAAAAGGAATCCGGAGCAAAAATCGGTATGGTTTCGACCGGTCCGGATCGCGATCAAACCCTCTTTCTGCCTGAGTTTTCGACCGCTCTTGAAGAGCTGCACATGGCGGTTTCCACTTGAAGACTTCCTGGGTAGGGGAAGCTGTCGGCCCGCCCAAACGATCCGCTGTTGCTATAGTTTCCGCAAAGCTCGAAGGAGCGAACATCTCTTATGGTGAGCTTTACAGTCCGCATGCAGTTTGCGAAAGACGATCGCGACCGCGTCACTGAGATCCTGCGCAACCTCGCCCTCGCTTCGCGCAAGGAACCGGGATGCGTGAGCTACATCCCCCATCACGTTGACGGAGATCCGGAGACGGTGCTGATTTATGAACAATATCGCGACCAGGAGGCGGTGGACGCCCATCGCGCCAGCCCCCACTTCGAGCAATACGCGGTGGGCGGCCTGTATCAGTTGATGAAAGAGCGCGCGACCGAAACTCTCGACGCCATCGTCTGAAAGCATTCCGATCTCGAAGATCACGGCGCGGTAACACTTCCGTGATGGTCGAACTGGCTCGGCGTCCCTTACACTGATCGTGGAAGTTCTCTCTTGCCGATGTCTCTCCGACGTGACGATCGGTCGACTCGTTCCAGCCTGCGCCTCTCTCTCTGCGCAGGCGGCGCCATTCTTTTTGCCTGCTGCATCTTGCCGCTTGCCGCTCACGCGCTGCCGAAACGCGAAACCCGAGCTGTGCATAAACAGATCGAGAGCCTTGAGCTGGAGTGGCGTCAAGCGCAGGTCGACAACGACATCACCGTGATCTCAAACCTGCTCGCTGACGATTATGTCGGCATCACCGCCAACGGCACCGTCGAAACAAAGTCTCAGGCCATCGCCCTGCGCAAAGCTGGAACGATCCGGATCACTTCTCTCGACCTCGACGACCTCAAGGTCCGCCTCTACGGGGACACGGCTGTCGTCACATCCAAGGCCGAACTGCAGGGAGTCAACGGCCAAAGCGACATCAGCGGGAGATATCGTTACACGCGCGTCTACAACCGTCGCCTCGGCCAATGGAAGATCGTCAGCTTCGAGGCAAGCCGCATTCACGACGTCGACGCCCGCCCCGGGAAACACGGTCCCTGAGAGCTAACCGCGGATTGAGTCGGCCGAAGCTGCCAGGATCGCATCGGCAATCGCCGCTGCTTCCACCGCGGCGCGAACATCGTGTACCCGAACAATGTCCGCTCCTGCGAGAATCGAAGCCGTTACCGCGGCGATCGTCGCATTGCCGCGCTCTTCGGGCGGGGCATCGACGCCTCCGCGCAATGGCGCCAGAGCCCGGCCGAGAAATGACTTGCGCGAGACCCCTGAGAGCAGGGGACGACCCAAATCGCGGAACTCTTCCAGCCCAGCTAATAACGCATAGTTGCTCTCGTAAGACTTTACCGAACCCGATTCCGGGATCAAGAACAATTCGCTCCGCGCTCACTCCTGCGCTTAGCCCCGCGTTCAGTCGCGCTCGTAGTTCCGACTTCACCAAAGCGACAGCGTCCGCTGGATTCAAGCGCGGCAATTTGCTCCACTCCTCAGGGCGACCGCGTGTATGCATCAATATGACCCCACTGGCGAGCATTGCGCAGGTCGATGCCATCGCCTCGTCCCAAAGAAAGCCGCTCACGTCGTTGACGATCTCGGCGCCCGCCGCAACCGCCGCCCTTGCCGTTTCGGCCTTGTAGGTATCGATCGAGATGGCCGCTTCGGAGCAGCGCTTCAATATCCCGGAAATCACCGGTAGAACGCGCTCGATCTCTTCTTCGGCCGGCAAAGACTTACGCTTGCCCGGACGAGTCGACTCTCCGCCGACATCGAGGATCGCTGCGCCGGCATCCAGCATGGCTAATCCCCGGTCGATCGCCGAGTCTTGGTGGGCCAGCAGACCGTCCCCCGAAAAGGAGTCTGGCGTGATATTTAGCACGCCCATCACCAGGGTGCGGTCGCCGAGCGCGAGGTTTCGGCTCCGCAGCTGCCAACAACTCGGGTTTCGTCGGGTAAAGCTCATGGGTTGGACTCCGCCACAGACTGAGTGCTCCATTCCTGCGCAGTACCCTTGCGCAACGCGGGGAGACTCGGACGCGGCTGTTTCGGTCCCTCCCCCACAATGCTAAACTCCGTCAACGATGAAGCTCTGTGTGCAAGCTCTCACGGTTGTATTGTCCTTGACTGCGCAGAGCGCAGCTTTTGCTCAGCATGCGCCACCGCCTCCAGCGAGGCATCAGGCCAAAAACGTTCCCCTGAGCGCGGCAATCGAAGGCATCCTGGCCGAGCCCGCGCTCTCTCATGCGCATTGGGGGATTTCGGTCGTCGCTCCCGACGGACGGCAAATCTATACGCTTAACGACTGGCAATTCTTTGAACCAGCATCGAACGCTAAGCTGTTTACGACGGCCACTGCATTCGCCGTTTTCTCCCCAGACGCCCGCTTCAGAACCAACGTCATCGCCAGCGGACCCATCGATGCTGATGGCACGCTCCACGGCGACATTGTTATCGAAGGCAGCGGCGACCCATCGATCTCTGGACGTTCCTGGCCCTATGCCGGCAAGACCGAGCGTCCGAATCCACCGCTGCAGGCACTTGAGGGCCTCGCCGACCAGATCGCGAAAAGCGGCCGTGTGCGCAGGGTTACTGGCGCCGTGATCGGCGATGACTCCACATTTGTCTTCGAGCGCTACGGCTCAGGGTGGGCCTGGGATGACCTGCAATGGGAGTATGGCGCGCCCGCCTCCGCACTCAGCGTGAACGACAACAGCGTCTATCTCGACCTGATGCCCAGCGCTGCGCCGGGAGATCCCGTTTCCGCCAGCTGGAACCCGGCAGTACCCTACTACGCGCTCGAGAACACCGCCGTCACCGGCGCTGCGGGCCCTAAGCCTCAAATCGGCGTCGATCGCCAGCCCGGTTCGAAAGTCGTTCGCCTCTATGGAACGCTGCCCATCAACAGCAAAGGAATGCATCTTGCGCTGGCCATCGAAGACCCAGCCGAGTTCGCGGCCATCGCCTTCCGCCAGATGCTCCTCGTTCGCGGAATCGCCATCGCCGGAGCCCCAGCCACGCGCCACAACTTTCCTGCCAGCACAGAAGAGTTTCTCGATGTATCGCGAACGGCGGTAGCTCTGCCGCTCCCGAGCCAAAAGAAGCTTCCCGAACCCGAAGTCGGCGCAAACGAGAGCCTGCTCGCCAGTTACACTTCGCCGCCCCTGGGTCAGGACCTGACTGTTATCAACAAGGTCAGCCAGAACCTGCATGTCGAACTCATTCTGCGCGATCTCGGCAAGGCCGTCCTCAATGACGGATCGATAACCGCCGGCGCCCGAGTCGTTCGCCAGTTTTTGATCAACGCGGGTGTCAATCCGACTGATTTCCTCTTCTTCGACGGCTCCGGCCTCTCGCCGCAGGACCTCATCACTCCCCGAGCGGCAACTACGCTGCTGGCCTACGCGGCCCGCCAGCCTTGGGGCGAAGCCTTTCGCCAAACCCTCCCCATCGCCGGGATCGACGGCACGCTTGCCGGTCGCTTCACGCAATCTCCCGTCAAAGGAAAATTATTCGCGAAGACCGGCACACTCTCTGAGGTCAACGCGCTCAGCGGCTACTTGACAGCCCGCAGCGGCAAAACAGTGATTCTCTCAATTCTCTGCAACGACCACGACCCATCCAGCGAGGCCACCCACAGGGCGGCGGACAAGATCGTCGAAGCCATCTATAGCGCCGAGTAGCCTTTCATCACGGCCTGACTGATAAACTCCGATGAGTGAACCGAAGTGACGGAAAGCCAGAGCCCAAGGTAGAGGCCAGGAGCTAAAAGCTAAGAGCTGCAATCAAGAATGACCATACGACTCTTCAACACCCTCTCTTCGAAGATCGAAGACCTTATCCCTGCCGGCACGACTACCTTTGGCATGTACGCCTGCGGCCCCACCGTCTACGACTACGGCCATGTTGGGAATTTCCGCACCTTCCTCCAGGTCGATGTCCTGCGCCGGTTCCTCAAGCAGCAGGGGATCGCCGTCCGGCACGTTATGAACGTCACCGACGTCGACGACAAGATCATTGCCAATGCGGCCAAGGCCGGGCTTCCCATCGAGGAATACACCCCGCGCTTTGAAGACGCCTTCTTCGAGGACCTCGACTCCCTCAACGTCGAGCACCCCGAGATCATCGCTCGCGCAACCGAGAACATCGAAGAGATGGTCGCGCTCATCGAGCGACTCGCCGCGCACGATCTGGCTTACCGGACCGAAGACGGCTCATGGTACTTCCGCATCGCTGGCTTTCCCGAATACGGCAAGCTCTCCAAGAAAGACTTCGAAGGCATCAGCGACGGCGCACGCGTCGACGTGGATGAATACGACAAGGACTCCGCCCGCGACTTTGCCTTATGGAAGGCAGCCAAACCCCGTGAGCATTGCTGGGAGACGCGCCTTGGCGCTGGCCGCCCCGGTTGGCACATTGAGTGCTCGGCGATGGCGATGAAGTTTCTCGGCGAGACCTTCGACCTTCACGCCGGCGGCGAAGACCTCATGTTTCCTCACCATGAAAATGAGATCGCCCAGTCCGAGTCGGCGACACACAAGCCCTTCGCCCGGCACTGGTTCCACGTCCGCTTCCTGCTCGTTGAGGGCAAGAAGATGTCCAAGTCGGAGGGAAACTTCTACACCCTCCGCGACTTGCTGCTCAAGGGCTACAAGGCTTCGGCGATCCGTTTCCTGCTTATCTCCGTGCCCTACGGCCAGCAACTGAACTTCACCTTCGATGGACTTGCCGCGGAAACCGGCGCCGTCGATCGCCTTCGCACCTTCCATCAGCGGATTAAGGCCGCGAGCACCATTTCCGGCAGCAACGAAGCTCTCGCGGCCGAGACCGGCCGCGCTGCGCAGAACTTCGTCGCCGCACTCTCGAACGACCTCAACACCGCCGAAGCCCGTGCGGCCATCTTCGAGCTTGTCCGTGCCGGCAACGCGGCGATCGACGCCGGCACTCTCGGCGCTGAGAATGTCGGGCAGATCCTTGGCGTACTCAATCAATTCGACGAGGTGTTCGCTGTCCTCGAAGATCACGATGAAGAGGTGACCCGCGCCGCCCTTGAATGGGCCGAACGCGAGGATCGTTTAGATGAGGCCGCCCCCGAACTCCTCGCCCAAATGTCGCTGACGGACGCACAAATTGACGCGCTGGTCGAAGAACGCACCCAGGCCAAGAAGACGCCGCAACTTCGCCAGGGCTGATGCGATCCGGAAAGAGTTGGCGGAAAAGGGAATCATTATTGAAGATTCGAAGGACGGAGTGCGGTGGAAGCGGAAATAGGCGTCTCCACTGCACATCGTGAGAAAAATAAAGGCCCGATTCGCATGTCGAATCGGGCCTTCGTTTCCGTCTTGTAATTCGTCTTAGGACAAGAATCGCCCTACCGAAAGCTCGTCTGCCATCGCCGGAACTTCAAGGCTCGCCGTCACCGGCTGGTCCATCACTTCTTTGAACGCCACCTGGAAAGCCGCCATATCGGACTTGCTTCCCACCGTGACCCTCACCCATGTCGGCATCACCGGCCAAACTCGCCCGATGTAGACGTTCTTGGCCGCCATCGCGTCCTGCACACTCTTGCCCGGCCGCTTGGTGTTGACCATAAAGCAATTGCTGACCGAGGGTATGAACTCGTAGTTATTCGCGCTCAGCCAGGTGAACGTCTCGGTGCGGATGTCGGCGATCGTTTTCTTCCGCTCTGGAACGAGGTTCGCGTCCATGAGGCTGGCCTTTGCCGCAGTCACTGACGTGACCGGCATCGAGTTCCACCCGTTGAAATTCACGATCTTGGTCAAGAGTTCGGGCTTCGCAATCGCAAATCCGCAGCGCAGACCGGCCATGCCATAGATCTTCGAGAAGGTCCGCAGGATCACAACGTCCTTATCCGCCGCAACCATGTCGATGCAGGGTTGAGCGTCGCTCAGGTGGATGTAGGCCTCATCGATCAGCAGAATGGAGCCTTTCGGCTTGTTGGCCAGCAGATATTCGATGTCCGCTCGGGGCGTCGTCGTGCCGGTTGGATTGTTCGGGTTGCAGACATAGAAAACGCCTGCATCCGGAGCAGCGGCCAGCATTGCCTTCACATCGTGCGAATAGTCAGCCTTCAAGGGAACCTTAACCACCTTGGCGCCGCTGATCTTCGAGGCCATGATTCCCGCCTCATAGCCGGGGTCGGCGGTCACGAAGCTCTTGTCCGGCCCGGTGAATCCCAACACCGTGTAATGCAGCGGCTCGCTCGAGCCGGCAAATACGGCGACGTACTCGGGCTTCAGCCCCTGTTGTGCGGCGAAGTACTTGATCAGGTCGAACTGCAGGTCCATCTGATAGCGGCCGCCGTTCTTGACGATGTCTTCGCAGGCGATGCAGGCATTCGGGGCCGGCCCCATCGGGTTTTCATTGGCGTCGATGTAGACCGCGCCTGCCATGTGGACCTTGGGCATCCGGCGAGTCTGCGCGGCCAGTTGAGACTCAGTCACAATCGAAATTCCGGGGATGGCGGCAACCGCCGAGGCGGCGCTCGCGAAGCGCAGGAACGATCGGCGCGAGAGCGCGGGATTCAAAATCGGGGATTCCGCTTCGCCAATAGAACACGACGCTGAAGTTTCAGGAGAAAGATCTTTCACAGGGATACCCTCGAAGTGGAATTGGGCGAAACTGAAACGTGGAGACCGCAAATCGTGGGAATGCGACTGCAATTTGCCGGTCCAACGCGCAAGCTGAAGCGCGTCTTCTTTATAATTGGGAAACGCAATCTACAAGCAGGGAGCTTGGCGGACGAGCCAGTCATGGCTCAATTTAACGCCGAAATGCTCTGAAAACAAGAGAAAAGGGGCGCGCCGAGGCCGATTTCGCCGCGAATTTTCAATCGTGACAGACTCATCTTCAAATCGGTCGAGCCGCTCAAGTATAAGTGGGCTATAAACTCCTCAAATGCGGACTATAAATTATTCAAATATTCGGCCTTCCCGCCATCGGAGCTGGCGATTCGTCGATCTGACGCCATCGTTGCAGGAACGTCACTGACGCATAGGCGCCCAGCCACGATCCGATGGCCGCAAAACAGACATACACCCAGTTTCGCGTGTAGCTGATCACGGCAAATGCCGAGAGCAGATACCATGCGCTGCTCCAGGTCGCCGCCTGTAACCTTCGTCGCGCGCCGACCGCCGCCGTGAACATCACATAGACTGCGTCCGTCGCCGCTGTTGAAGCAATCACGCCAACGGCGAGCCAGGGCTTAATCGAGCCAATCAGTCCGATCATCTCCACCTCATCGCCCACATACTACGCTGCGGGCACGACAACTCCTTCCGAGACGCGTCCAATCAACTACAATTTCAATTCGGAATTCAGTTCGGGAGAGCGCCTTGCTTAGAAGTTCAACTCGCGTGATTTTGTGGATGTTCGTTCTTGGAATGAGCTGTGCTGCGAATGCTCAGCAGCCCGCGCAATCGGGCGCCCCGTGGACGTATTACGGCAGAAGAGGTCCTTCGAACTGGGGCAAGCTCGATCCTGCTTACTCCGCTTGTTCTAAAGGCAAGGAGCAGTCGCCGATCGATATTCGCGGCGCCAAGCGTAATCCGGGGTTGCAGCCGATCGAGTTTCACTACATCAGCGGCCCGGTCACTCTCGTCAATACCGGCATCACGGTCCGCGTCGATGTCGCTCCGGGCGGCTACATCGTTTTTAATGGCGTCCGCTACGACCTGGTCGAGTTTCACTTTCACCATCCCGCCGAGGACCTGGTCGATGGCAAGCTCAGCGACATACAGGTCGATCTCGTTCACAAGAGCGCTGACGGCAAGAAGGCGATCATCGGCGTGCGTCTCAATGAGGGCCGCGTGAATGGAGCGCTCGCTGCGCTCTGGCCGAGCCTTCCCGCCAACCCCGGAGCCAAGGCGACGATTCAGGATTACTTCGACCCGCTCGGACTTCTGCCGGTCAATCGCAGTTATTGGAGCTATGCCGGCTCCATCACCGTGCCTCCATGTACTGAAGGAGTGCAGTGGCTGGCCATGCAAAATCCCACCGAACTAGCGCAAGACCAGCTCGAAACCTTCGCCCGCATTTATCCCGACAACGCTCGACCTTTGCAATCCCCTCACGGAAGAAAAATCGAAGCGAGCCAATAAAATCGATCCAATACCTCGCGAAGAGTGGCACCGCGCAACTGGCTATGTCTCCGTGGCGCAGTGGTAGCATAAGCCTCAAATCTCTGCGGGGTCTTCACTTGCGCAAACTTCCGTCTCTCGCCGTCGCCGTCGTATGCACGCTGGGGTTCAGTCTCGCGTCTGCTGCTCCGCCCTCCCCCAGACAATTCGCTGTCCACGCCGGCCGCCTCATCGATGTCCGCACCGGGCAGGTCACCAACGATGCTTTCATTCTGGTCTCGGGCGAACGCATCGTCTCCATTGGTAGTGCCGCGCCCGCCGGTGTCAGCGTCATCGACATGAGCAAGTTCACCATCGTCCCCGGCCTGATCGATGCTCACGGCCACACCCTTGACGACCCTACCAATCAATCGGCCGCAAGCTTTCTCATGACCTCGGCTCCGGAGGCCACCGTTCGCGGAGTGAACAATCTGCAGGTCTGGCTCGCCCACGGATTCACCGCCGTCCGCGACGCCTGCGAGGCGTATCCCTCTTACCCGCAGTTCGCCCTCCGCGATGGAGTCGCCAAAGGCCTCATCACCGGTCCGCGCATTGTCGCTGCGGGAAGCTGCATCTCGCTCACCGGTGGTCACGGAGATTCCGACTATCTTTCGCCAGATAAAGCGCCGCTCTATTCGCCCAACCTCGCTGACTCCCCCGACGACATCAACCGCGTCGTTCGCCGCGACATTAAGTACGGCGCTGATTGGATCAAGCTCATGGCCACCGGCGGCGTCATGGATCCCATCAGCGACTACCGCGTCCAGGAGCTAAGCGAAGAGCAGATGGCCCGCGCCGTCGAGGTCGCTCATCGCGCGGGCAAGAAAGTCATGGCCCACGCCGAGGGTACCGAAGGCATCAAGGCAGCGGTCCGAGCCGGAGTCGATTCGATCGAACACGGCACCATGCTCGACGAAGAAGGCGCAGCATTGATGGAGCAGAAGGGAACCTGGCTTGTCCCCACACTTTACTGCTTCCAGCACGATCTCAAGACCGGCACATCGCTGGGGCGCGATCCTCGCAGCATGGCGAAAGGCATTGCTATCGTCGCTGCACAGGGGCCAGCCTTCACCATCGCTCTGAAACATCACCTCAAGATCGCCTATGGCGTCGACGATTCACAACCGGACGTCCTCTCCGGCGAGTTCGGCGCATTGGTTCGCGGAGGTATGACCCCGCTCCAGGCATTGCAGGCCGCAACCATCAACGGGGCCACGCTGCTCTCGCTCGACAAAGACATGGGAACCATCGAACCCGGCAAGTACGCCGATCTCGTCGCCATCCCCGGCGATCCGCTCGCCGACATCACGGTCATGGAACACGTAGCCTGGGTAATGAAAGCCAGGAGCCGTAGTCAAACCGCTCGCGCAACCTTAACGAACAAAGATCAGGTACCCGGCCATGAGAAGACCCATCAAGGCGAGAATCAGCGCCAGCCCGACCGCGTCTTTTGATATCCGCCCTGGAACCCAATTCCCGGCGGCGAGTTCGCGCACCAGCTGAAAGTGCCTCACCGTAGCGCTCAATGTAACCAGGACGCCTAAGGCAACCAGCGCCACACCCGACCATTCGGAAAGCCCCGTGGACTGAGCGGGCATGTGCGTTGCCGACGAACGGAACTCGCGGAGGAAAAGCCCAAAACGGGCAACGGCGAATCCGACGCCCATCAGTCCCAAGCCGGTTCGGATCCAGGCCAGAAAAGTGCGCTCCGCCGCGAAATAAACGCGCGGGTCCTGCTCGACAGGTTTTTCCATAAGGCGATTTTAGTGACTAGCCGGCCGGTCTCCGCTCCGCTTCCGAAAAACCACTCTTCGCCGCTCCCGCCAATGCTCATCCAGGGCAATGAGGGTCCAGTCGACTTCGGGAGACAAATACCGAAGCACCGTCTCATTCGCCGGATGAATTCGCAGCGCCGGCGCAATGAAGTGTAGCTCTGGCGGAGCATCCGCGAGCTCGACGCCGGGAAAATATCCGTGCCGGCAAAGCGTGTTTCGCCCGCCGGTCTGCGTGTTATCGCCCTGCAGCTTGCGCACGCGCAGCCAATAATCCAGCCCCTGCAGCGGCAGATGCAGGTCTTCATCTGCCTTCAACTCGATCACCAGCAACCGGCCACCGTTGTTGACCGTCAGCAGATCGAGCATGCCCCGGTCGCCCGCGGCAAAGGCCGGCACCTGCGAATAAACAAACTGCCGGACAATCCCCGGCTCGATCTCTGACAGCTCCTGGCGAAGCACAGATTCAAGCCATCTCTCCGGTTGCAGCCGAAAGAGAGGATCCTTCATGCTGCCGCCCGGATGACGGCCCTCAAGCAACCGCCCGACCAGTTCAGAAAATAGCTCCTCGGTCTCTTCGGTAAGCGCGGTTTCATTCGCGCCTGCGCCAAAGGTAATCTCGCCGTGACGGGCAAACGAGTTCGCTGAGGCGCCTTGGCGCACTCGAGCGAACTCAAGGCCATGCAGCAAAAACGCAACCTCTGCCGCGCTGCGCGGCCGGACTTCGACCATTCCGCTCGCCGCGCCCGGCAGCAGGCTGAAGACGCGCTCAATCCCACCGCGCGCCCGCTCCAGCGCTGTCTCGCAACGGAAGGCGTGCGTCAGGCGAATGTCCAGATTGCCCTGATCGGCGGGGTCCAGCCGGATCAGCTCGTCGGTGCGGTCGTCGAGTTCGTAAAGCTCCCATTTCGCGAGCGCGGGATGCATCCACGCCATGCGCGCCCGCGTCGTCTCGCTCGTTCCATGGGGAACAACCACCTTCAGCCCTTCGAACAATCGCCGTCCACCCGCGTGTTCGCGGCAATATGCGAGCCACAGAATGCCCAGGGTCAAAACCCCGTCAATGGTGGGCTGTGTCTCGTCGCCGCTTACGCCGATCACAGCCCACGCCACTCCGCCACGCACCAGCGTTCCACGCACATAGGCGGGCCCGAAGCTGTGCTCCAGGTCCATGGCATTGCGCATGCCATCGATGTCAAAGTCGGGAAAGCTCCGCCCCAGCACACGCTCCAGCATGTGTAGATATTTTGTCCTTGCTGCGGTCCTGGTCGCCGGGGTTCTTTGGTCCCGATTGGGAACGATCTGAAGCAGTTGCGGCTTGGCCTGCCCAAACCGTCTCACGTGTAATCGCAGAACCTCGTGCTTCGGATCGACGCCGACGACGGTTCGCACCAAGTTCCGCTCTTCAGACCAGAGGTGCAGTACGCAGCGCTCATATTCGGACGAAAGCGCATACTTGGCCGATCCCATGTCGAACAGAACGCGCCCGTCTTCAATCACCGCTCCCTGCGGGTGTTGGGCGAAATACGCCTCCAGCACGCGGGTCAACTCCGCGGCGGAGGTCTCATGAGTGGTCAGATGCATGCCGCAATCATCATCATGCGGGGGGCAGGTGGCAAGTGATTTTGCAACGGCCATCCAGAAAGTTGGGTACGTTGGTTCGTGCAGCTTACCGCCGGTCACATGCTGTTTTCACAAATCGGCCCTCACCAACCCATCCGTTTGCGTAGCCCGGTAACATGCGCCACATGATGCCGGCTGTGCCAGCTATAGATTGCCGCGACGGCATCCAGCTTCTCCCGGCCGCTCTCCGGATGCACATATCCGCGCTCCCAATCGGCTTCGGATAACGACCCCAGCAAGACCACCCACCGGCGGTGCAGCGACTCGAGCAGTGCCAGCGAAACCTCAACCGGAAGCGTCCGCGCGTCTTCCAGCTTCGCCCACTCCGCTTCTTCATAAGGCTTGATCGTTGGCCAATCCTCAGTCAACGCGAGCCGCATGCGTACGTAAGCATTGATATGGCTGTCGGCCACGTGATGGACGAGTTGGCGCACAGTCCAACCACCCTCGCGGTAAGGCGTATCGAGCTGCGGATCGTCCAGTCCGGCAACTGCCTCGCGCAGAGCAGAGGGCAGCCCGGCGATCGCGGCCATGTTCCGCTTTCGATCCGTCTGAGAGCGATCAAATTTGCCAATGGGATAACGAAGGGAAAAAGAGGGATCCAGCGCAGGAGCAGGGCTCATGCGCTGGAAGGTATCACAACCGGCCCCGCCGGGAAAACGTCGTTTCTAAGCGTGTCTGGTGGTGATGGTGGATGGTGACGCCCATGATGTCGCCCATTGTGGTGCGCCGTCTGCGCCTGCGAAGCCATAGGGGCCAGCAAGAGCAGAAGCAGGGAAGCGAAGAGAAGCTTTTTCATATCTTGAGAATACCCCCGAGGAACAATCGAATTGATAACCCTCCGGTGCCAAAAATTCGGAGCGGTCACAGTAAGTAAACCCCGCCAAACCCGTCATGTTTCGCTCGCACGAATGCCTCTCCTCAAGCTCACCCAAATCGCCGATTTACCTCCCGCACTGCAAACGCCTACAATCGAAGCTGGCACCCCGGTCATCTAATCTCCAGAGGAACTGAATGTCTACAGCCGTCGCATCTCCCGCCGGGCTCCCGGAGTCCCAAAAGCGTTACTTCTTTGATAAGTTTGGCCTTACCGAGCGCCTGCTGGAACGCTGCCTTGGCGAAGCCCTCTCCGCGGGCGGCGACTACGCCGACCTCTACTTCGAATCCATCGCATCGACCTCCATCGGCGTCGACGAATCCCTCGTCAAGTCGGCCAGCCAGGGAGTCTCCGCCGGCTGCGGCATCCGCGTCGTCTCTGGCGAGCGGACAGGCTATGCCTATACCGACGACCTCTCCGCCGAACGCCTGCTGCGCGCCGCCCGCACCGCCTCGCTCATCGCCAACGGCCCGACCAAGGAACTCGTCACCGGCTTCAACGCCAACGAAAGCCAGAAGCCAAGCCTCTACCCGATTCCCGCCGCCGACTCCGACGTCTCGCTCGCGGCGAAGCTGGCATTAGTCATGCGCGCGGACAAAGCGGCCCGCGCCTTCGATCCCGCGCATCGTCCAGGTCCGCGCCAGCTACTCCGATGAACTCCGCCGCATCCTCATCGCCGCCTCCGACGGAACCTTCGCCTCCGACACCCAGCCGCTCGCCCGCCTCAACGTCTTCGTCATCGCCAAAGACGGCGAAAAGACATCTAAAGGCACATCCGGTGGAGGCGGCCGCGTCGAGCTCGACTTCTTCGAGGGCGCCAAGTCCCCCGAGCACCACGCCTACGAAGCCTCCCGCCAGGCGATCCTCCAACTCAACGCTGTCGCCGCCCCTGCCGGAGACATGGAAGTCGTCCTCGGCCCCGGCTGGCCCGGAGTCCTCCTTCACGAAGCCGTCGGCCACGGTCTCGAGGCCGACTTCAACCGCAAAAAGACCTCCGCCTTCGCCGGCCTCATCGGCCAGAGCGTCGCCAGTTCCAAGGTCACCGTCGTCGATAACGGAACCATGCCCAACCGCCGCGGCTCGCTCAACGTCGATGACGAAGGCTCGCCCACCCAGGAAAACGTCCTCATCGAAAACGGAATCCTCAAGGGCTACCTCAGCGACAAGCTCTCCGCCCGCCTCATGGGCGGAGCCTCCACCGGCAGCGGCCGCCGCGAAAGCTACCAGTCCATCCCCATGCCCCGCATGACCAACACCTACATGCTGAACGGCGAAGACCTGCCCGAAGACATCATCCGCAGCGTCAAGCGCGGCCTCTACGCCGTCAACTTCGGCGGAGGCCAGGTCGACATCACCAGCGGAAAATTCGTCTTCTCCGCCTCCGAAGCCTACCTCATCGAAGACGGAAAAATCACCGCCCCCGTAAGAGACGCAACCCTAATAGGCAACGGCCCCGAAGCCCTGAAATACGTCTCCATGGTCGGCAACGACCTCGCCCTCGACGAAGGCATCGGAACCTGCGGCAAAGACGGCCAAAGCGTCCCCGTCGGAGTGGGGATGCCAACCATTAAGCTCGATCGTATGACGGTAGGTGGGACTGGCAACTAGGTCCATCTTTCCCTTCCACCGTCAGATTTGTCATTCCGACCGGAGCGAAGCGGAGTGGAGGAATCTGCCTGGGGAGTCTGTGGTTCACTCATAAATTTTACGACGGGTGCCCTCGAACGAATGACAGGCAGCGAATAGAAGGACAGGAACTATGAAAATGGAAAATATAGGAAGCAGCCTCGATGACTGGCTCCGCGAAGAAGGAACCTACGAAGAAGTCACCGCCGTCGCCATCAAGCGCGTCCTCGCCCGTCAGATCGCCCAGGAAATGGCGAGCCAGAATCTCTCCAAATCGGAGATGGCGAAACGCATGCACACCAGCCGCGCGGCCCTGGACCGGCTCCTCGACCCAGCCAGCGACGCGGTGACCCTCAACACTTTGTTCAAAGCAGCAACCGCAGTCGGTCGCCAGATCAACATGGAACTCGTTTAGCCGTCCTATGTCTCAGGTTTGGAGCATGGGCGAATGCCTCCAAAATCGACACAGCGCTTAGGCCGATTTTGAAACCAGCGACTTCACCGCGGTAAGCAGATCAATAGTGCCTTTGACGTGTTCAGTGCCAGCCACCCCGAATTTGATCCAACCTGAGTTGAAGCTGTCGAGCATTTCAATATAAGCGCCGGAGAGATCGGCAGGTATGCCGTTCTGGGCCATGGCTTCTACCCAGGTCTCACGGGGAACGGCAATGGCGGTGATAGGCCGGCCCAGGGCTTCTCCGAGTGCGACGGCAACGTCGTTGGAGGAGTAGTAAGTTGGGCCGGAGATTTCGAGGAAGCGGTTGCCTTGCCAGTCTTGCAGGAGAGTCTCAGCTCCGATGCGGCCTATGTCTTCCGTAGCGATGAGGGGATAGCGGTGTTCCAGGGGCTGGTAAAAGGCAAAGTATTGACCGGTCGCGCGCGCCGCAGGAATGCTGTAAGTGATGTTTTCCATAAACGATCCCGCGCGCAGGAACGCACTCGGAGCACCCGTGCCGCTGAGTTCCTGCTCGAGGACGTGGGTAGTGGTGATAAGGCCAAGGCCGGAATCCTTCTCACTGCCGATTGAGGACAGGAAGACCGCCCGAGGCGGTTTGGCGGCGATGACAGCCTTCTTGATGGCGGCGATGCGGGCGACGCTGTCGGGAAAGCCGGGCTCCGGCGTCAGATTAGGCGGGATCATGGCAAAGATGCCTTCGACCCCAGTGAAGGCGTCGACCAGGTTATTGTCGTAATCGGCGACAACGAGTCCAACCCCTCGATCTTTCCACGCTTGCGCTTTGGCTTCGTTTCGGACGATGCCACGGACTTTTTTGCCATGTTTGAGAAGAGTATTTGCGATTGCGCCGCCGACGTTGCCGGTGATTCCCATGACTGCGAACATAACCATGCTCCTTAAGGCCTGACGCTCTTTCGATGAGTCCAGGTATCGGAATGACGCAGATTTCTGGCAAGTTCGGCCGGCGCTCAGACTCTAAGACTTCGAGTTTTGTATCATTTGCTTGGGGTGACTGATGAGAATTGTTTCCAACCTGCTTCCCCGCGGTGTGCGCCACCCTTTGAGGCGCGCCTATGACTCGCTGTACTGCAAAGCCGTGCCGGACAAGGAAACGATCGGCGGACAATGGACGATCGTCACCCGGCACATGCGGCCAGACGCCGTGATTTACAGCGGTGGAGTAGGCGAAGGCATCTGGTTCGAAGAAGAACTAATTCAACGATTTGGAGTCAAGATCCACATCTTTGACCCGTCTCCGCTCGCCCTTCGCACCATTGCGAAGGCGGACAGCGATCATCTGCTCTTTCAGCCTGTCGGTCTGGCGGCATCGACTCATGCCAGTATTTCCGTCGGGGGCGGGGAAGGTGACAAGACATGGTTCAAAGTCGGCGGTTCGGACAGCATCCCCTGTACCACGCTGCCCGCCGAGTTGAAGAAGAACGGGCACACCTCGATTGATCTGCTAAAGATCGATATAGAAGGTTTCGAGTACGAAGTGCTGGAAAGTTGTTTCGGCGCTCACATACCAATCAAGCAGATATGCGTCGAGTTTCACGACTGTTATCCGGAAATTCCGAAGAAGAAGACAACTGCGATGATCGAGACACTCCGGTCCAATGGCTTTGAGTTGATCCATCGCCATCGCGGCGACCATACCTTTATTCAAAAGGCAGAGCTCTAGGAGATCCTGCCGCTCTTACCATCCTGGCGCCCGTTTCCCTTTGACATCATGCGACACTGAGGGCAATGAAAGTCGCAACCTATTTTGCTCGCGCCTTTGCCTATCTGCTGCGCTTCTCCGTTGCCTGCGAGAATTTTGGCCTGGTGAGTGCGATACGACTCTTCGTCTATTGCCGCGCAAAGCCGGTCCCCGTCGGGATATCCCTTCCAGTTCGCAGGCTTGGCCGCGAAGTCGTCTTCCGCGGCAGGACGGACAAGGGCGTGATGTCTCACTTTTTCACTCCCAATTACCGCATCCGAGACTCGGCGGAAAATCCCGTCCGCGTGATTGTCGATGCGGGCGCGAACATCGGCATCGAGACGCTGCGCTTCCGGCACTTCCATCCCGAGGCGAGCATCGTGGCGATTGAGCCGGATTCAGGAAATTTCGCGGTACTCGAGCGCAACGCCGGTGCCGATGCCAAGGTCAAGCTGCTTCACGGCGGCCTCTGGTCGCACAAATGCCGACTGCATATTATCCCGGGAGAATCGGCAGAAGGCTTCAGGGCCGAAGAGGCTTCCGGGGAGCCGCTGCCGGGCGACGTGGAGGCAACTTCGATTCCCTCGATCATGGAATCGTTTGGTCTTGATGAGATCGATATTCTTAAGCTCGACATCGAGGGCGCCGAGTATCAGGTTTTCACCGCCGATGACGTTGACTTCTGGGTTGGAAGGGTAAAAGTTCTGATCTTCGAGTGCCCCGACGCTGACCGGCCAGGAACCACGCAGGCCATCTTTCAAAAGCTGGCCGGTCTGGATTTTGTCTGCCACATTCACGGCGAATGTCTCGTCATGATTCGAAACGGCACGGGCTGGAAGCTGGAGTCGAATACTTATTTCTAGTCGACGCTCCCCACAGTCCGACCTTCCGCTCATGCTGATTCTCTCAACTCTGCAAAAGACGCAGTACTTCGCCAAGTGGCGGCTCGGATCGAGGGCAAATCGCGCGGCTAGAAGACAAACTTCGCAGCAAGCTGCAGAATTCTGGGGTTATGGGCAGCGGTTGCCGTCAAGAACGTCGAGCTGGAGCAGTTATCAGCGCCGTAGCAGGAGGAGTTATCCACCTGGCTCCACTGCGTGTGGTTGAAGATGTTGAACGCCTCGGCGCGGAACTCGAAGTGCATATCTTCATGCACGGCAAAGCTCTTGAACAGTCCCATATCGAAGTTGGTGCGACGGGGCAGGGCGAGAACGTTACGGCCGGCGTCGCCGTAGGTCAGCCCCTGAGGCGCGGCAAACGCGTCGCTGTTGAACAAGCGCGGCCCCTGCACCCCGGCAGGATGTTTGATCGCGATCGGGCCATGGATCGGCCCGACGATATCCGGGTAGGATTGCACCGATCCCGCGGACGCGACCACCAGCGACTGGCCATTGCTGCTGACAGTGTTTCCGGTGCCGGCATTGTCGGCGTTTTGTGTGTTGACGATGCTGAACGGCTGGCCTGACTGAATGCTGGTGAGGTCCGATATCTGCCATCCCCCGAGCAGCGTGTGCGCGAGTCCCGGCTTGGCGAAGAACGGCAAATCGTAAACGAGGCTTAGTTCGATCACGTTGCGTTCGTCGAAGTTAGAACTCGCAAGACTGCCTTGCGGATTGTATGCATTGACGATCTCCGTGACCGAGCCGTCAGAGCCGTCGTCAATCGAATGGCCGTAGGTGTAGGCCAGGCTTCCGTTTAGGTGGCCGAAGTACCGGCTCACGCCGATCTGGAGGGCGCTGTATTCCGACTGGCCGATATTCCAGTTGTGCGTGATGCCGCTGATTCCGTAGTAAGGGCGCGATGGATCGGCGGATACTCCGCAGGCTATGGCGAGATGAGTCGCAACGCTTCCGCTTACGGGATTGCCGTTGACAGTGCCGGTATAACCAGCAGCGGCCGTACCCGAAACACTGTTGCAATCGTCGCCGGAGATAGCCTGTCCGGGACCGTAGGGATTCAGCGCAGGCGAGAGCGGCTGGAGCTGGTTATATTCCGTGCGTACCGGCAGGTGCCTTCCCAGGCTGCCTACATAAGCTACTTGCAGCACGGTGTGGCTGGGGAGTTCCCCCTGCACCGCCAGATTGTATTGCTGGACGTAGGGCCAGATCGCATGGGTGGGAATGGCGAGCAGGCTCAGCGGAAACTCCAGCCCCGATCCGCCGATCTGGTTGTAGGCGGTGAGATTGAACTGATTTGGAGTTTGCACCACAGGCGCAGATCCTTCCAGCGCCTCGGAGTTGCTCTCGTTGCCGTTGGTGTGCTCGAAGAAGATTCCGTAACCGCCCCGGACCGAGAGCTTTCCATTTCCGAATACATCATAGGCAAAGCCCAGGCGCGGCGCCGGATTGAAGAGATGCCCTGACATGCAGCCCGGAGATACGCCGTTTTGGCCGCACGGGACGAGGCCGTTAAAGATGTTGCCCGAACCGGGAACGATGGCCCCGGCCTGCCCGGTAATCGACCCGTCTTCATCGATCGTCGGCGCATTGGCAGCGCTCCATGTTGACGGCTCAAAATTGCCCGACTGGTTGCTGATGTCCTTATAAGTTCCGAACATGCTCACGCGCAGACCAAGGTTGAGGGTGAGCCTTGGCGTAATGCGCCAATTGTCCTGAAAGTAAGGCTCGACAATCTTGTAGCGGTTGTAATACTTCGGCTGCTCTGAGGTCTGCGAAAACTGCCCGATGTTCCCAGTCAGCAAGTCCGCAAAGGCATTGCCGGTGGTTACTGCGGAAGAGGTGCTGAAGCTGAGAGTGCCTTGATTGTTGCCAACGCTCGGTTCGTTTTTCTGCGCGGCAATAAAGCTGATGCCGAAGAGCAGAGTCTGCTTCGACAACGTCTTAGTGAGGTCGTCACGGTAGCTGTAAGTAGGGTTCGAATTTTGCCAGGGGAAATATCCGGTGTTGACCGAGAATCCTCCGCTATAAGCGGTTCCGCCGGTGACGTTGATCGAAGGCAGGACGCCGCCGTAGCCGTTGTCAAAGAACCCGCCGGGGGTAAAGTTCTCTCGCCCAATACCGGTGCTGATGTTGGTCAGCGTGATGTGATCGGTGGTGTAGTCGGCCACGAACTCGTTCACCAACGAGGGAGAGGCGGCATAGGTAAGATTGGCCACCATGTCGATACCCGGGCCGGCAAAGCTGTTCTGCACCGTCGGAAACGCATTGGTGTTAAAGGTCGGCGACGAACTTACCGTGGCCCAGGAATCGTAGATGAACCGGTAAAATCCGCGAAGCTTGTCGTTGACCACCTGGTCGATGCGGAAGAGTTCTTCGCGATTGGTCGTGAATTGCGCCGGAGACGCTTGGTAAACCGAGGATGTTCCAGAGCCGGAGGTCGCCGCGGGGATCAATGCCAGCAAGGCGGTGCCATTCGGGTCGACCGGAACCTGATTGCCGGGGTAGAACGCTCCTCCGCTGCCGGGAATTGTTGGGCAGTTGGCGTAGCTCCCGGTAGGGTCAGGGCAGTAATCGGTAAAATTCCCAGTGCGTTCCGCAGTCGATGGCACTACCTGATTGAAGACATCGCCGGGCACGACTTCCTTGCGCCACTCTTCGGAGTAAAAGAAGAAGGTCTTCTTCTGCGCCGGGTTGTAGAGCTTGGGGATCATGACAGGGCCGCCGACGGTGAATCCAAAATCGTTCTTCTTGTATTCCGGCACCGTTGTTTCAAAGTAGTTCCGCGCGTTGAAGATGTTGTTGCGCACGAACTCGAAGACGTCGCCGTGAAATTGTTCCGTGCCGGACTTCGTCTGCGCCTGGACTGTCCCCGAAGCATTTCGGCCATATTGCGCGCCGTAGTTGGAGGTGAGCACCTCGGTCTCGGCGATGGCGTCGACGTTCGGATAAACGTTGAGCGTCGCATTGCTGCCGTTGTCCATGATGCTGGCGCCGTCGAGTTCCCAGTTGTTGTACTCGGTGCGGCCGCCGTTCATGCTGTATTCCACGCTGCCGGCGACGCCGGTCTCGCCTTCATCCTGGCCAGTCTGATTGGTGACGCCGGGTGAGAGCGTGACCAGCTGGGTAAAATTGCGTCCGTTGAGCACCAGTTGGGTAATCTGCTTGCCGGTGATGGTGAACGATATTTCGGGGGATTCGGTTTGCACCGTGCCGAGCTCGCTGCCGCTGACGCTGACCTGGGCGGTCACCGAGCCCACGGACAGTTTGGCGTCAACGCGTTCGGTATGTGCCACGCGCAGTGTGATCCCCTTGGCCTCGAACTTCTCAAATCCCGGCGCGGCGACCTGCAGGTCATACGTCCCGGCCTCGAGCGCGGGCACGGAGTATTCGCCAGCGCCGTTCGTCGCGACCTTGAAGGCAGTCCCCTGGCCGGTCTTGGTGATCGTCACCTCCGCGTTCGGTATAGCGCCGCCGCTGGGGTCGGTCACCTGGCCGTTGATCGCCGAAGATTGTTGCGCCAACAGCGATGCGGGCAGGATAAAAACCATGCAAGCAAGCGCGAAGAAAGATCTCGCGATCGAGAGGATCGTCGTTGGTAAACCGTAAGGAGCAGAGGCTGCTGCGGAGGGTCGACGCCCATCCGAAAGAAGACGATTTTGGTCAAACATGGTGGCAGTGCCTCCGTAAGAACTGGCGAGCTCAGAATTTTCGGGCCGAAATTGCCTGCATTTGCGGTTCGATCGAAAATGAATTATCAAAGTATTAAAACGTTTGAACATCCTGTCAAGAGAAAGTTTTGATGAAAGCGCTTGCAACGTTAAAGGCCGGATCAAGCGAGGGGCACGATCGGCGTTTGCCCGCAGCCCCGGTTGCGCGCCGAAGGCAAGTAGACTGCATCCAGAATGGTGACTTTCCTTTGAATAGCCGCAATCGGCGTCGACGCAACCGGTTTCAGCTGTTAGCGATTGCGACGATGGGTGGGCTCGTCGCGGGATTTCCCCTTGCCGGGGCGATCGGCCAAACCTCGACTCCCGCCGCAAGTGACCCGGGCGCGTTATTCAGGCAGGGGAAGGACGCTTTACAAGCGGGCCAGCTTGAGCTTGCCGAGAAGGATTTCCAGCGCGTCATCGCGCTGGATCCCAGATCGGCTGCGCCGCATATCAACCTGGGTGTCACCTTCATGCGCGAGAAGCGCTGGAACGATGCGTTGGGCGAGTTCAGGAAGGCGGAATCGCTCGCTCCCAATCAACCGGGAGTCCAGCTCAATATCGGCCTTGCCTATTACCGGAAGAACGACTTCGCTTCGGCCATCGGACCATTTGCCGCGACATTGCGGCTGGAGCCTGCTTCCGTGCAGGCTCGATATCTGCTCGGGCTTTGCTACTTTTTCACCAACAAATACAAAGAGGCCGCCGACACTCTCGCCCCGCTCTGGGACCAGGAGTCGACCAAGCTGAACTATCTCTACGTGGTCAGCATTGCGGCCAGCAAGTCTGCGAATCCGGCGCTGCAGAAGCGGGCCTTTGATCAAATGCTGGCGATCGGGCAAGATACGCCGGAGTTCCACCTCTACGTGGGCAAAGCGTGGCTGGCGGAGCACGCGACAGACAAGGCCCTGAATGAATTTCACGCCGCAGCAGCCGGACGCGCTGATCTGCCTTTGGTGCATTACTTTCTTGGGCGCGCTTACCTCGAACAACGCGACTATCCGCAAGCCGAAGCGGAACTCGAGAAAGAGATCTCCATCGAGCCGGATTTCGCCTATAGCTATGAAGACCTTGGCGCCCTGTATGCGCAGTTGAATCAGCGGGAGAAGGCGGAACGCTATTATCGCGAAGCAGTCGCGTGGAACGACCAGCTCGTCAACTCCTGGTTCGGGTTAGCGAAACTCTACCGCGATGCTGGCCGCTATCAGGAGGCGCTGCAGATGCTCGATCACGCCGAGGCGCTTGCTCCTCAAAGTGCGAGCGTGCATTACACCCGAGGCCAGGTTCTGTCGCATCTGGGCCAAGCGGCGAAAGCGCGGGAGGAATTCGAAACGTCGGCGCGATTGCTTAAATCGTTCAACGACCGGTTGCAAGTCGATCCATCCGGGGATCAGTCCGCTGACGCGCAAGACGCTGCTGAGCAGTAGACAAAGTTGGCATCGTGTTTGCGCAAGGAAACAGAGGGTTCGATTGATGGCTGAGAGCGGCACGAACGGAGAAGCGAGCGTTATCGCCATCGATATAGGTGGCGGCACGACGAAGCTCGCCCTGATAAGCCGCCAGGGTGGAGTGCGGGGATGGCAATCTTTCGCGACCTTTGGCGAGAGTGGAACAGCCTTCCTCAACGCAATCGTCGAAAGGTGCCGTGGATTACAGGCCGAAGCAACAACCCCAGTGGCCGGCGTTTCTGTGGCCGTGGCTGGTTTTGTCAGCGCGGATGGTGCACTCGAATACAACCCAAATCTTCCCTGGCTTGAACGAGTGCCGATTGGCAGGATTCTCAATGACGAATTAGGCCTTTCCGTTCACGTCGATGCCGATTCGAACGCAGCCTGTCTCGCAGAATATCTATCGGAAGGAGGTCGAGGATCGTCCCGCTTCCTTTGCCTCACCGGCGGCACCGGGCTCGGCGTCGGCATGGTCGCTGAAGGCAAGCTGCTGCGTATCACGCACGGCTGCATGGGCGACGCGGGGCATGTCATTGTCTCTCCGGAGGGTCCCGCCTGCACCTGCGGCGGACGCGGCTGCGCCGAAGCGCTGCTTTCGACCGCCGCCCTCGCGGCGCGATATGCCGCGGCGCGCGGCTCCGATGAGGCAGAGTTTCGATCGCTTGTTGAAGATGCACGCGACGGAATACCTGCAGCCTCGCGCATTGCTCGAAGAGGCAGGATACTGGCTCGGCATCGCCGCCGCTTCGCTCGCCAACGTTTTCTTACCCGACCGCATCGCCATTGCCGGCGGACTTTCCCAGGCCGGTGAGCCCTTCTTTGCCGCCGCGCAGACGTCGTTTCGCGGTCATGCGGGAAAGCTTCCTCTCTCTCTCGCTTCACTCGTGCGCGCTACTACAGGCGAACACGCCACACTCCTCGGCGCCGCCGCTGGATTCTTTAACCCGGAGCTGCGCTGATAGGAATTCGGCGTGACATAACTTATGGCGCAAAAGGTAACAGCATAGCGGAACGCGGCGATTTGTCGTAAAACAGAATTCGCGCCTTCGCTGGTCTTTTCGTCGCAGGCGTAAGAGGTCAATTAGTTTGCCGGAACGAAAACATGCTAATCGCCGCGCCACCATCGTGGATGTGGCGCGTGTCAGCGGTTTCTCTGCCTCCACCGTCTCCATCGTGCTGAATGAAGCGCCGCTCTCCCGCTACGTGGCGGCCGGCACCAAGGAACGCATTCGCACGGTCGCCGGCGATCTTGGGTATCGGCCCGACGCCTCCGCCAGGTCATTGCGCAGCCGACGAAGCCACACCATCGGCATCATGGTCTCCGACATCTCCGATCCATTCTGCACGCTGATTTTGCAGGGCATCGAAAAGGCGCTCCAGCCCACGACCTATCTGCCGGTCATCATGATTGCGCACAACCGGCGCGAACAGTTTGAACGCCACATCGAAATGATGCTGGAGCGCCGGGTGGAGGGTCTGGTGCTGGTCGCGAACTGGCTCTTTGGGGAATTCGATCTTCTGGCCGACCTTGAGAAGAACCAGATTCCCACCTTCGGCGTGGGAAGAGATTTGACCGCAAGCGGAGTTCGGTCGCTTCAGGTCGATAACGAGGCCGGCGGATATCAGGCCGCGAAACATCTCTTCGACCTGGGTCATCGCGAGATTGTTGTTCTCCGTGGACCATCAGAACTTTCCGATAGCGACCGCCGCTGGAGAGGGATCAAACAGTTCGCCGACGAGGCAGGACTGTCGCTTCCCAGTCGACGCGTGGCGCAGCTCGCGCCCGCCATCGATCCGACTTCCGGCTTCGAGGAGGGCTTCCGGCTGGTCGCTGCAATGATCCAGCGCGGAGTCAAGTTCACCGCCGTGCTTGCTTTCGACGATCTCACCGCTCTCGGCGCAATTCGTGCTCTGCACCAGGCCGGCCGGCGGGTGCCCGACGACTGCTCGGTGATCGGCTTCGACGATGTGCCTCTTGCCGCGCTGAGCACCCCAGCTCTGACCACCATTCGCCAGCCGATGGAGCAAATGGGAAGTCTCGCCGCCGAGTGGGTGCTTGCCTCGCTGAACTCTCAACAGGCCGGAGAGGAAAGTCCAATGCCGCGAGGCACCTTGCATCTATTGCCGCCGGAGCTGGTCATTCGCGAATCTACGCAACGCAAGGCTCGACGAGCCTGATAGTTTGATTGAAGATCTGTTTCTACTTGACAGTGGACGAGTAAGGGCGTAATTCCATAGTATTCAAACGATTGAATATCATGCTGATACCCATGAATCTCCGATCACGGCCTGGTCTCAAAACACTTCAGCAGCGCCAAATGTTTGTGCGCATGGGCCCGTCGCTTGGTTCGCGATTGAGGGGCGTGCGCGCTTTTGGCAACTCTCGGGCTGGCGAGTTTGTTGACCCTTGCGAATCCGAGCTACGCCGCCGACGCCGGAAGTGCATCGCAACCGCTACGCGACGGCTGGCGGCTGCAATCCGGATGCAAGACTCAAGCCACTGGTGAAGCCATTTCGAACAACGGCTTCGACGACAAGAGATGGTACCCAGTTACTGTCCCTCGACAGTTCTCGCTGCGCAAGTGGCCGCCGGAGAATTCAAAGACCCCTACTACAGTGACAACCTCCGCAAGATCCCGGGAACGACCTACCCAGTGGGCGAGAACTTCTCGAATCTGCCCATGGCCGCCGACAGTCCGTACCACTGTAGTTGGTGGTACCGGAAACAGTTTGTCATTCCCGCAGGAGACAAAGACCGCATCCTCTGGCTGCGCTTTGGCGGAATCAACTACCGCGCCAATGTATGGATCAACGGCAAGCGGATCGCTGACTCCACACAGGTCGCAGGCGCGTATCGTACCTATGAGTTCGACATCACACCCTACGCGTTGCCAGGCGAGTCCAGCGTCGTTGCGGTCGAGACCTTCGCTCCGACCGAAACCGACCTGGGTATCAATTGGGTGGACTGGAATCCATGCCCACCGGACAAGGACATGGGTCTCTGGGGCGCGGTCGACTTGGTTACGAGCGGCCCCGTTTCAGTGCGATCTCCGCTCGTCGTCACGCACCTGACGGACGGCACAGGAGACGCAGCCGACCTCACTGCTTACGCCGAAGTTCACAATGCCACAGCTGCGCCTGTAAAGGGAAACGTTACAGCGACCGTCGCGGGCGTTCGGGTGAAGCAAGCAATCGAGCTCGCGCCAGGTGAAGACAAGACCGTCGCGTTCGACCCGCAGCAATACCCCGAGCTTCATGTGAAACATCCGGCGCTGTGGTGGCCTTACCAGATGGGCACTCCACATCTCGAGACAGCGACGGTAAGCTTCGAGGAGAACGGAAAGATATCGGACGAGCAATCGGTCCGCTTCGGAATTCGTGAGGTCACCTCGGAGCTGACCGACAAGGGATTCCGGCTCTTCAAGGTGAACGGCAAGCCGATCCTCATCCGCGGCGCAGGCTGGTCGCAGGACATGCTCTTACGCCAGGAGCCAGCCCACCTCGAGCAGCAGTTTGAGTTAGTCAAGGACATGCACCTCAACACCATCCGTCTTGAGGGCAAACTCGAAACGGAAAACTTCTTCCGGCTGGCCGATGAACAAGGAATCCTCGTGATGCTCGGTTGGTGCTGTTGCGATCAGTGGGAACACTGGGACAAATGGACCGCCGAGAACCATGCCGTCTCGGCCGCATCGTTGCGCTCGCAGATGCTGCGTCTGCGCCATCACGCCAGTTTGCTGGTCTGGCTGAATGGCAGCGACAATCCGCCGCCGCCTGACGTGGAGAAGGCGTACCTCGATATCGAGGCTGCGACCCACTGGCCGAATCCTGTGCTCTCTTCCGCTTCGCAAGCTCCGACCACAGTAACCGGCAAGAGTGGCGTCAAGATGACCGGCCCCTACGACTACGTCGCGCCATCCTATTGGCTAACCGACACCAATAAGTACGGCGGCGCCTATGGCTTTAATACGGAGACCAGCCCTGGCCCGGCAATTCCAACGCTAAGCAGCCTGAAGAAGTTCATTCCGCAATCCAGCATCTGGCCACCCGATGATATTTGGTCGCTGCATTACGGCGGCGAGGGATTCAAGAAGCTCACCGTCTACAGCGAAGCCCTCGACTCCAGTTACGGTCCGGCGAAGGACCTGGAGGATTATCTTCGCGTGTCGCAGACGATGGCCTACGCTGGTGAGCGCGCCATGTTCGAGGCCTACGGACGAAATAAATACACCTCCACCGGAGTCATTCAATGGATGCTCAACAACGCCTGGCCATCGATGATCTGGCATCTCTATGACTATTACCTCGACACCGGAGGCGGCTATTACGGAGCCAAAAAGGCGTGCGAGCCGGTGCATGTGCAGTACTCCTATGACGATCACAGCGTCTATGTGGTGAACAGCGAATATCGGCCAGCCGATAGATTGCAAGTCACCGTGAATCTATACGATCTTCACCTGAAGCAACTGTTTTCGCAGCAAACAACCATCTCTTCAGAAGCCGATTCATCTGTAAAGGCCCTGACCATTCCATCGGAGAACTTCTCCGCCGCATCGTCGATCCAGTTCGTCGAGCTCTCACTTAGAAACCCACAGGGAGAGATCATCTCGCACAACTTCTACTGGGTGCCGGCGAAGCTCACCGAGTTCGATTGGAGCAAGACCGACTACACTCACACGCCTGCGGTGAGCCATGAAGACCTCACCGCGTTGCGACAATTGCCGAAGGCGCAAGTCGAGGCGTCCCTTGAACGAACGAGCAGCAACAACCTCGTGGTGCATCTAAGAAATGTATCTAAGGCGCTTGCATTCCAGGTGAATGTCGAAGGAGCGGATGCTTCCGGCGGCGGCGTTAGCCCGCTGCCCTGGTCTGATAACTACATCGAGCTGATGCCCGGAGAATCGCGTTCCCTGACCGCAAGGCCAGCCGCATCCGGCTCGGTCGCCTCGGTTGTAGTTGCGGGCTGGAACATTCCGTCAATTACGCTCAGAGATACACCACGCAACAACGCTTCGACTCGCTCGAATAGCAACCCGCAATCAAGAGGCAATTAGCCCAGGAGGCGGATGTCAGGCCCAGCAACCGAGGTCACAACCCGCGCCACGCTCAAACGCAGCTTGCGGTTTCGCGACCTCATTCTCTATGGCATCATTCTGATCCAGCCGACCGCGCCGATGCCCAGTTTCGGCGTGATCTACCAGGAAGCTCGCGGCCACGTCGTCACGGCAATTCTGTGTGCCCTGGTGGCGATGCTCTTCACCTCGGTGAGTTACGGCCGCATGGCGCGCGTCTATCCGGAGGGCGGTTCGGCGTTCATGTATGTGGGCCGGGAGTTGCATCCCGCGTTGGGGTACATCACCGGCTGGTGCATGGCCATGGATTACATATTGAATCCACTCATCTGCACCATCTGGTGCAGCAAAGCCGCGCAGAACTTTCTCCCCGAGGTTCCATACGCGCTGTGGGCGATCTTCTTCGCGGGATTGTTTACTCTCCTGAATCTGCGCGGCGTGGAAACATCCGCGAGGATCAATGCGATGATGGCGGCGGCGCTCGGCGTGGTCATCGTGTTGGTGGTGGCTTCGATCATCCGCTATCTGCTCAAGCAGCCGCACCAGCCAGGATCGTTCTACACCACTCCGTTTTACGACCCGTCTACGTTCTCCTCAAAAGCGCTGTTTCGAGGGACTTCGATCGCGATCCTTACCTATATTGGATTCGATGGCATCTCGACGCTGACCGATGAGGCGAAAGATCCCGCGCGCAACATTCCTCGCGCGATCGTACTGACCTGCCTGATCACCGGTGTGCTGGCTTCGATTGAGGTGTATCTTGGCCAGCTCGTCTGGCCGAAGGGGATGGCTTTTCCAGATGTCGATACCGCCTACGTCAGCATCTCCGGCCGTGCTGGAGGTGTCTTCATGTTCAGCCTCGTCAATGCCTCTCTGCTGCTGGCGACGATTGGTTCGGGAATGGCCTCGCAATTAGGTGCAGCCCGCCTGCTGCTAGCCATGGGGCAGGATGGCGCGATTCCCGGCAAGTTCTTCGGGGCCGTCCACCCCAAGAACCGCATTCCCCGAAACAACGTCCTGCTCATCGGCGCGATTTGCCTCGCAGGCGCACTGGTCTTCAGCTACGAGCTGGGCACCGAGTTGCTCAACTATGGAGCGCTGCTCGCCTTCATGGGGGTCAACGTCGCCTCCGCGGTTCTGGCCTGGCGGACGGCGAAATTCCAGCAGTGGCTGGCGATTCTTTCGTCTCTCATCGGCTTCGCCATTTGCCTCTTCATCTGGCTGAACCTGGGGCATCTCGCCGTAGTCGCCGGAACGGCATGGGCGATCGTCGGGATTGCATGTTGGATGCTGTATGGGCGGAAGTCCACGAGCCAGAAGCCTCTCGTGCATTGAATTGAAATGGTCGGGGCGGAGGGATTCGAACCCCCGGCCCTCTGCTCCCAAAGAATGAGCGGTGATTTCGTATAGCTTGTGGTCTATCTTGGATGCGCTTGTATTCTCAACGTGTTAGCAAGCTTTTCATCTTCTTCGATACAATCCATCTAAGCAGGTGGTCGCTACAGTATCGCTACACTCTGGCGTTGGCTTCGCCACCAGCCGGGGCCTGCCACGAACCCGATCAAGACCTCGTCCGTTGGAAAGGCCAGCAGTTCAAGGCGCCCTGAAGAAGTCAGCAGCTTGCGTCGTCGAGGCAGTCGACTATCGGCGATGCGCCAATCGTCTCCGTTCCTGACGGATGATCCAAAATTATCTTGACAACGACCTCCAAGTAATTAAGATGCGATGCTCAAACTTAAGAGTTACTCAGGCATAAGTGTTTCTTCTCGCCGGCGAGTTACTTCGCGCTGAGGAGCCGATAACTGCCTGGCTTTAGTTGACAGCTGAAGAGAGGCTTTCGGCAACGAATTCGAACGCAGACATATTGCGCTTTCACGCTCGCGAAAAGGAATCGATCGAATCACGCAATCGAGAAAAGGGGACGGGATGCATATGACCACGGCGGTCTGGCTTGGCATCGAGGATTGCTCCGCAAACTTGGTATAACGGCGCTCCTGTTTCTGGCGACGTTCGGTCTGCCGCTGGCGGGTCGGGCTCTGTCCGTCACGCTGACGCCGAGCGTGACGAGCCCGCAGATGCTGGGGACGCCAGTGACCTGGACGGCGACGGTGGTTAGCCCATTGGCCGGTCATACCTTACAATTACCAATTCAGCGTGACGTACCAAGGCGGGACGCAGATTCTCCGCCCAGGCCAGACGCAGATTGTCAGCGACTTCAGCCCCACCGCGACCTTTACCTGGGTGCCGCACACGGTCGAAGGAGTGTACACGTTCAACGTGGTGGCGCGCGACATCACCACGGCCCCATTCGTTGTCTTTGCGCCGGTGTCGTCGCCTTTTACACTGACACCCTGGGTCACCATTCCGTTGGCTGCGGGGGCGGTCAATAAGACCACTCACCCCTGGTCGCATTGTTCAGTGCTCCGCCGTGCACGACCCCCAATCAGTTGCTTGTTCGCTTCCGTCTGGCGAACCCGACGGGAAACAGAACCCAATTCGATGACCACCAATCTGGTACCGTGCGCGACAAACGGCGTGAACTTTTATGGGGATTTCAGCGAGAACGTTTATATCGCGGGGATGTATCCGTCGAGCTCTTATCTGATGCACTGGGAGGAATACGACGGGACGACCCTGGTCAACACTGGCGGCGATTTACCGTTTACTACTGGAGCATTACCACCCACCTTCCCAGCCAAAACCTATACCGTCAATGTGCCGCCTCAGTCTAACGATACGGCCTATCCAGTGGTCTTGTTTCAGTCATCGCCGTATGCGAGCGCGACCGATCTCCTCGGGAACGTGATCTGGTATTGGCCCAACGCCACATCGACCGTGGCTCGGATGGAGCCCGGCGGCAACTTTTATGCGATCGATTCCGGTATCTCGGAATTCGATCTCGTGGGGAATCTGGTTACGCGGACTAACCTCGAGATATTGAATGAACAGTTGATTGCCAAAGGCTATCCGCCGATGAACGGCCTCAATGGCCATGAAGTCAGAAATTTGCCAGACGGTAATATCGTCATGATTGGCCAAAGGATCGTTGTCTCCACCAACGCGCAGGGCGGCACTCCCGCCAAGCCGATCAATATTATTGGCGACGAGGTGGTGGTTCTTGGACCACAATCTTCAGGTGGTATGGGCATAGGACGCTTTCGCGCATCAGGACGTCAATCGCCTACCGACCGATTTCCCAGGCGATTTATGTACTGGCGGAGGCGGTTGCCCATCGCCACTTCAGGGAACGACTGGCTGCATACGAATGCCGTTCAGGGTACGGCAGACGGCAACATCATTCTCTCTGAACGTAACCAGGACATGGTCCTGAAGATCAACTACGACAAGGGCAAGGGCGACGGTAGCGTGATCTGGAGGATGGGCGCGGGTGCTTGACTTTACGATCGTCAATCCGCCAAGCACGACCTGCGTCGACTCCGGTTTTCCGGGCGGGCCCACTAATATATTTCCCTGGTTCACGCATCAGCACGATGCGCACTTTGATTTCGAGGACGATGCCAGCGGCGACGGTTTCATGATCATGACCGTCTTCGACGACGGAAACACCCGCCACGACAACTGCCCCCGGGTGCAAGACAGCCGTGGCATGGTCCTCTCTGGTCGATGAGGCGGCGCGGCAGATCTATATCGAGACGCAGGCTGACCTGGGCGCGTATTCTTTCAGCGCTTCGATCCGCACAGTTGCTGACCCCGCCAACCGGCAATATTTACTCCAGTTTCGACAACGGTAATCTGTTTACGGGTCCGAACACACAGGTGAGCGAGGTAAATCTCGCAGGCCAGATCGTCTATCAGCTGCAGTTGAATCAATCTGATTACCGTGCCTATCGCATGCAGAGCCTTTACGCGCCCACCGAGTTCGAAGTTACCCCGCCGGTGGGGATCATAGGCGCGCTGCCGCCGGACCAGCCCTTCGACTATAGCGCGGGATTTGCCCAGGACCAGGACGCGTTTCAGTTCAACGGCAATGCCGCGCTATCCGGGAACCTCTTTGAATTGACCGACGGCGGATTGCATGAGGCCGGCAGTGTTTTCTATAACTCTCCGGTCAATGTCCAGACGTTTACCACCGACTTCACCTTCCAACAGTCCAACGCGCAGGCGGACGGCTTCACCTTCACGATTCAGAATGTCGGTCCTAGCGGCCTTGGGAACAGACGGCGGAAATCTCGGTTATGACGGTATCCCCGAAAGCGTAGCGATCAAATTCGATCTGTTCAGCAACTCAGGCGAGGGTCCAGACTCAACCGGCATATACACCGATGGCGCTTTCCCGGGCGAGCCTTCGATCAATTTGACCGGCAGTGGGATCAACCTGCATAGCGGCGACCTGATGGACGCCCACATCACCTATGACGGGACCACCCTCAACCTGACGATCACCGATCTCGCGACCATGGCCTCCTTTACCCAACCTTTTCCGATCAACATTCCGGGAACGGTCGGCGGCAGCACCGCTTACCTCGGCTTCACCGGGGGAACCGGCGGCACGAGCGTCAGTCCAGCAAATCCTCAATTGGAGCTATGAGCCAGCGATGGTTCCATACCAAGCGAAGGGCTTTCCTTCTCGGACTACCAGTCTGACCGCCAACGGCAGTGCCGCGCTTTCCGGGTCGACCATTGAATTGACCAACGGCGGAAAGGATGAGGCCGGGAGCGCCTTCTACACTATTCCCGGTGAACATCCAATCGTTCAATAGCGATTTCGACTTTCAACTCTCGGATGCAAGCTGCAGACGGCTTCACCTTCACGATCCAGAATATCGGCCCAACGGCACTGGGGGAAAACGGCGGAAATCTAGGCTATCGAGGAATCTCTAAGAGCGTAGCGATCAAGTTCGACTTGTTCAGCAATGAGGGAGAGGGCCCAGAATCCACCGGCCTGTACACCGATGGCGCCGGTCCCGCCCTTCCCTCCATCGACCTCACCGGCACTGGCATCGACCTGCATAGCGGCCACATGATGCATGCCCACTTGAGCTACGATGGGAACGCGCTGACGCTCACTCTCACCGATCTGGTGACGACTGCCATCTGGACCCAACCCTTCGCAATCGACATTCCGACGATTGTCGGCGGCAACAACGCCTATGTTGGATTTACCGGGGGAACGGGCGACCAAACCGCAGTCCAGAAGATCCTCAACTGGACTTTTGAATAGGAGACCGCGGCGAGCGAGAGGGGAAAGCCTGCCCATCCAGCGTCGAGAATAGGTCCATATAGCAATTGGAGTGCTATGGCATAGCAATTGAGAATGTGGAAGCGTTCAGCCTGTCCAATCAGGGAGAATCACGACGTTGATTCAATTCCCGTGATGCCAGACCTTCCAACCAAGAAAACGACGACCCGCTACATTATTCGCTACAGTCAATTCTCGATCGGAAACGCCAGAGCGTAACTGATTGATTAGATGGTCGGGGCGGAGGGATTCGAACCCCCGGCCCTCTGCTCCCAAAGCAGATGCGCTACCAGGCTGCGCTACGCCCCGATAGTTCGATTGTATCGCAGCGTCGAGGTTCTTCGAGGCCGCCTGAGTGGGCTAATAGGCTGGTCCCATGTGATGAAAGAGCCAGTCGAGCATCCATGCCAGAACCAGCAGCGGAAGGAGGAAGATGGCCATGAGGATTGCGCCCAGGGCCGCTAGAAACAGCCAGTCTCTCCAGGTGTGGCGGCGGGGTTGCTCGATGTGACGAATGAGCAGCTTGTAGTTGCGGCGGTTGGCCTTCCATGCGATATCGAAGGCGTCGCCGAGAAACGGAATCGCGCCGACGGTTACGTCGATGGCGAGGTTGGCGGTCATGCGGGCGAGGGTCACGTAAGGCACGCCGCGCACCCAGGCGGCGAAGATCAGAATGCAGGAAGCGAGGCCGGCAAGCACGTCACCGATCGCGGGCACGAGGCCGACGATGCCGTCGAGGCCGAAGTGGATCTGAGTGCCGGGAATGCGGAAGCAGTCGTCGAGCAGATGGGCGAGGATGTCGAGGTTTTCATTGCTGAAGAGCCGGCCGCCCGAGCCAAGGCGAGACCCCGCAAATGCAGCGCCAGGAGGCAGGACTTCGGGTTGTTTCGGCGAGAGCATTCGTGCTTGTATCTACTTGTGAGACTACCGCATGTTTAGGATGCACGAGGGCTTCGAGGCGCGCCGGGAGCGGCCTGAAGGGTGATCTGGCGGTGCTTTGGATGGTATACTCAGGAGTCACATGGCGGTTATAGTTCAGTGGCAGAACGCCGGTCTGTGGATCCGGATGTCGTGGGTTCGACCCCCACTAGCCGCCCCAATTTATGGAATCGCCGGGGTCGCAGATGCGGCCCTTTTCTTTGCTTGAATTACTAGGTCGCCCGGGCTGACTTTCGCTTCATTCAGACTCAAGCAGCGGGACATTCTTCTCCGGTTCAATTTGAAAATTGCTTAAACCGACCCCAACTAACCGAAAGAGCTGCGCAGGGCCCAGCTCCACGCGTTCGCACAGCGACACGGCCATCGGCCCCACTGCTTCGGGCGGCCACATCTACACCCACGACGCGGAGGGCAACATCCTCACCGTTGATGGTGGTAGCGCCGGTAACGGACAGTACACTTACGATGCACTCAACCGCCGCGTTCGAGTTCAGACCCCAGCGGCGACGTATCAGTATCTGTATGATACGCCGGTCGGCGCACCTCAAGCTGGCTCAACCGAAGTCGGGCGAACCGGGCTCCGGCAACGAGGGCCGCATCTACTGCGATGGGCGACATCGCTTATCGCGCCTGGGATGGGACGACCTACTTCGAGCATCAGGACTGGCTAGGGACGGACGGATGAGGACCGCTTACGGGCGCGGTGGCCGCAAATTTTACTTCGCTGCCGTGGGCGACGACTCCTCGGCGACCATCGGAGGGACGGAGTCGCCCAGGACAACGCCATTTTCGCCGGTCTCGGACTTGGACACCGTCGCTTCCTCGGCGCACCCATGTCCTACTCAGCCCGTTCTTCCCTTCCCAGGGACGCTGGCTCGCTCCCGATCCCCCACGCCCCTACGATCCCCCCCGGCTTGTCGGACGCCATCTTCAATCCCGCTCGCACAGACCCGCGGGGCGCGGGATACGCGGGTCACACAGCCACCGCCGGGCAGCGTGAAGCTGCGCCGCAACGGCCGTGCGTTCCCAGCTGCCGCCCGTGAGCGCGTGCGACATCGTGCTCTCTTCGCGCACCGACTGCCTCGCGCGTGCCGCCACGCTGCGTCGCTCCTCTTTCTCTGGCGCACCCCGCGCGCTTCGCGCGCTACCAGCATCTATGATCCAGGACTTGATCGGCATCATTACCGCAGCGCGCCAGTGTTCACGGGGTTGGCGGCGTAAGCGCTCTGTGGCGCGACACCTTTTTACTATGACTGATGATCGCCTGTCATATCTTCGCTCACTGTGGCTTCACTACGTCGTCGTGCCATCCAGAATAGCCCAGCGCTTCAGCCGCCCTTACGAGCTGTACCTTGTCCATCTCCTCACGTATTTACCCCGCGTGGTACATCCCCTATTTGGGACCATTCTCCCGAACGTTCCTTTTCTATGGTTTTCTATCGGCGGGGATGTTGTCGGTTGACACTTCTTATGGGAGCTGCGCTGAACGGCCAACCGGTGGCGAACCCAAACTAACGCAAAGGTAGACCGCGCTCATGAAGAGCATGAAGGATGCAATCAGAGATCAAGTCCATCCGAGATCATCCTCTCTCGTTTTGGTTCTCGCATGCCTGGTCCTTGGTTCTTTCTTAATCCGCCTCGGACGTGCGTATAAGGCTGACGATGTCAATGCTGAGGCGAAGCTTATATGGTCGGTCGACCTATCAGAAAACGTGTCTTTCCGACAACGTATTGCGACAGTTCCACTCTTCTCCGACCACCGACAATTGACTTTCTGGACGGGAACGGCATCATCGTGCGTTCGACGACGGCCTGCCATCCTTCCCGAATGCGTACCAAAAAAACCTTCGGGTTCCATGTCCTAGCAGTAGTGCTCTATCCGGGGCTTCGGCATGAGTCTTCGTTCCCGGTGAACGTCGATCTGTCCCAGGCAAGAGCATAGGAACAGCCAGTTCCTGGTATTAACCGGCGAGCAGTTGTCAAAATATTCTAGAGATTTCCAAAGGCTCTCGTCGATGGCTACCCCGCTACTTCGTCATGGTGAGCCCACTGAGCAACAGTCTTAAATATAACCTTCTGGAACTCGCAATACGGACTGGCAGATGGATGTGCACCCAATCGGGACTGTTCTCCTGGAACACGTACCCGAACCCATGCACCTAACTTTAGTTGGCTCAGGTCAGCGGACTTCTCGGAATCCAGAGCATGCACGCATACGTGGATTCAGATATCCGCTGGCAATAAACAGCTGTCGCCGGCAACCCCATTTCGGAGGCCTGTCGCTCATCTCTCCGAGTAAGGAGGTATCCTTGGGGAGCGCTCTGGATGTCGGATACCTCGTGTCCGACAGCCTGTTTTTTATAGCCTCCCAAAACAATTTCAAGTTGATAGATATGTCCGGGCACATTGCGGCTCAGGGCAGATCGTCCATCAGCGCTTCTCCGTTCGCCCGCGCGATGAAATCTGAGCGGTTTGTTTACGGAACCGGGGCATATGACCGGGCGGGGTATTTCCGACAGAGAGTTCTCTGGCGTACATGTTAGCCTCAGAGTGTTTGACTGGAAGAAGCTACAACAGATCGCCGAAGTAAAGTTGCACAAAGAGGTGGGGTGTCATCAGGCTATAAGCAGCTGGCGGTCGCGCTTTCGCCCGACGGGACTTTATCGCCGTTCTGGATGATTCGCACTCAGCTGCTATCAGATCCGTAGGCGAGTCGCCAGTATCGCATAAGCTGGCTGGACTGAGCATACTCCTACCGCCCAGTTAGCATCCCCGCCTACCCGAATCCCCGTCTCCGCCAGCATCGTTGAAGAGCGCCATGCTTCGCATCGGGTTTAGCTGTGACACGTCACCCCAGAATGGTAGCTGTAGAGTAACCTTCGGTTACCGAAGAGGAACTTGTTGAAAACAGGCGGCTAAGAGAAAAACCGGGCCAAAGCGGTATCCTAGAGGCGAGCGCACGTTGCTGTAGGGGAACCCACTGAGTCTTAATCCCTTACCCGCCTCCTGCTTCCTGTTGTCCTTCCCAGCGACGCACAGAGATCGTGCGGCCTCTCCCCGAAATCTCTCCCAGGCGGTGCTCCGTGAAGCCGCCGCTCCGCACAAAATCAGTCGGCACGAAGGTCAGCGAGGCGGAGTTCGCTCTGCGGGGATAAGGATGCCGACGTTTGCAGACGCAAAGTGGGCAAGGATCACGAGGATTTTGTGCTAAATTGTGCTACCGATTCCGACATCCGCGACATTCTTGACATCTGCGACATAAGAATCAGTAAGTTGCTTGTTTTTCAATACCGTGCCCGCTTTTCTCTTCGGTGTTGTTCGGTCGGGCTTGTTTTTGGTTGTGTGGGGCCGTCTTTTCGTCTCTCGCGTTGTCGGCGTGTTGTGCCGCGCGGCGTCTTCTGTCGTCCGTTCGCATTTCGCGCCGCGTGGCCGGTTCACGCGGTCGGGTCGGCGACGCGGGTGCTGTGCGGGTGCGCGGTCTCTGCTGGCGTCTGCGCTGTTTCAGCCGCGCGACGCTGTGCACGCTTCGGGCTCTCGCAGGCATTCGGCTGCGCTGGCGGTTGCGTCTGGCAGGCGCTCCGATCCGCTGCTCCTGCTGAGCGGCAAGCGAGCTGGAGAGCCGCTGGCCGGCAGAGCACGTTGACCGGCTGGAGCTGACCGGCCGCAGCGCCGCTATCACAAGATCAGTTACTCTCCCTCGAGCGGCTGCTGCCGATCTTACATCGGTCGGCCCACGCCGCCCACCGAGATCGTGCTCGACCTGGACGCACCGACATCCCGCTCTACGGCCATCAGCCGGAGCGTTTCTTCCACGGCTACTACGACAGCTACTGCTATCTGCCGTTGTACATCCGGCGACCAGTTGCTGTGCGCGCGGCTGCGTCCGCCAACCAGGATGCGCGCCGGTTCGTCCAGAGTGCCGCATCGTCGCGCAGTTGCGTCAGCGCTCGCGTGAAGATCGGCTGCGCGCCGACTCCGCTTCCCGCGGCGTTGATGCTTGGTGCGACCAACCGCGTCGATTACTCTTCGCTGCCGCAACCAGCGGTGCGCAGATCATCGGCCCCAGTGCATCAGCGCACTCCAGCATAGCACCGCCAAGCGCTCGCTTCTTCACCCAGTTCCATTATCAACGCACAAAGCTTCCGCTCCCGCCGCGTCGGCCAAAGCGAGCATCTCGACAAGGCGAACCCGCGCTTCGTGTCACTTCGCTCTCTGTCACTGGGCCGCGCAGTTTCTACGAGAAGTCTACTGCGCCCGCGGCGAGATGGAGAACCGCATCAGGCAAGTGCCTGTTCGCCACCGCTCTCCACCACGAGGCAATCAACTCCGCTTTACTTCTCGCCCTGGCCTACACGCTGATCGCTCTCCGCTGCTCTGGACCGGTCCCGGCCACCGTTCAAGTGCTCAAATCCGCCGCGTCTGCTGCGGCCCAGCTCGCCTATCCTACATCTACGCTCCCTTCCACGCCCCCCTCCCCCTCCCCCTTCCCCCCCCCCCCCCCCCCCCCCCCCCCTAGGGGTTCGAATCCCACTAGCCGCCCCAATTTATGGAATGTCGAGGGTCTCGGATGCGGCCCATTTCTTTGCCTGCAATTCCTCTGGTCGCCCAGGCCGACTTTCGCTTCATTCACCCTCAAACAGCGGGACATTCTTCTCCGGTTCAATTTGAAAATTGCTTAAACCGACCCCGACTAACCGAAAGAGCTGCGCAGGGCCCAGCTCCACGCGTTCGCACAGCGACACGGCGATATCTGCGAACTCCTCCATCGACGCGGGCATGACGGGTGGGGTGAGGCTTCGGGTGAGGGTGTTGAACTCCTTTGTCTTTAGCTTGAGGACGATCGTGCGGGCCATGCGCGCGTTCTGTTTCGACGCTACCCAAACCTTCTCGGCAAGCTTTCGGATCAGCAGTTCTGCTTCAGCCAGGGGAATATCTTTCTCGAAGGTGTCTTCGGCGGAGATCGATTTGCTGGGGCGATTTGGGACAACGGGACTGTCGTCAATACCGCGCGCAAGCTCATAGAGGCGGTGGCCATAGCGGCCAAAATGTTGTTCGAGCGTGGTCATCTCTAGCGCATAGAGGTCGCCGACGGTCGAGATGCCGAGGCCCTTCATGCGGGCTTCTGTGACCTGTCCGACGCCGGGAATGCGGCCGATGGGAAGGGGCAGAAGGAAGTCCTGGATTTCGTGCGGCTGGATTACGAAGAGACCATCTGGCTTCTTCCAATCGGAAGCGATCTTGGCCAGGAATTTATTTGGAGCGACACCGGCTGAGGCAGTCAGATTCAGCTCTTCGCGGATCTGCTCTCGAATCATCTTCGCGACACGGGTTGCGGTCGGGAGTTGTAACTTGTTTTCGGTTACGTCGAGGTAGGCTTCGTCGAGCGACAACGGCTCAATCAGGTCGGTGTGGCGTTGAAAGATCGCCCGTGCCGCCTGCGAGGCTGCCTTGTAGCGCACGAAATCCGGAGGAATGAAGACCGCTTGAGGACACAGTCTCTCGGCGGTTACGGCCGGCATCGCAGAGCGTACGCCGAACTTGCGCGCTTCATAGGAGGCGGCGCAGACCACGGAACGTTTGCCGCGCCAGGCAACGACCACGGGCCTGCCTCGCAACTCGGGATTGTCGCGCTGCTCGACGGAGGCGTAGAACGCGTCCATGTCGACGTGAACGACTTTGCGAAGCTGCGTGGATTCGCTCATTAGGATTTCAATTGCGGCCTGAAGGCATTCGCCAAATATTCGCCTATTATAGAGACGATGTTACCCGGCGAGCAATCGAGAATTGATGTCCCACACGGCATCAGCTTGCGCAGCGAACTGGCCCTTCGCAGTTTGAACCTGGCAACTGCCGGCGGGTATCTTCATGAGCGCACTGACGGCCAGATTCCAAGCATCGTCTTTGGACGCGATGAGCGGGGGCGGCATGGGAACTTTCACCAGGACTCTTACCAGAGCATCTGTGCCAACACGGCGTGGGCGAGACGCCTCGACAAAGTGCACACCGCGTCGAGGCGAATGCGGGTGCGTTGCGATTGGCAATGGAAGGAACTGGATTGTTGCAACTCCTCTGACGCGTTGCTGATGAATATCTTTTGCCATCCGAGGGTGTTTGCCGGGTGGAGCATTCGGAGTCTCTTGCAGATGGAAAGGGCGGCAGAGCCGGAGTTTGGATTTAAGCCACGGGTTCCGCTTCATCGAGGGATGAAGGACTGCACTGAAGTGGATATGAGGATTGGCGAGCTCCTGGTCGAGGCGAAACTCACAGAGTCGCACTTTCAATGGGCGAGCCCTAAGTTGATCTCCCGCTATCGCGATCTGGAGACAGTCTTTGATTGTTCGGAACTTCCGATCCGCAACGGAAAGTATGGAGGGTACCAGTTGATTCGATGTGCGCTCGCAGCGCATGCCCTGGAGTGTTCTTTTTGTGTCTTTTGCGACGCTCGCCGGTCTGACTTGATTGAAGTTTGGTATGCGGTCCTGCGGGCTATCCGTCCGGTCGAGCTGAGGTGCCGATTGAAGTTGCTTACCTGGCAGGAACTTGCGGTCACCCTTCCAGCCGACCTGCAGGACTTCCTGGCCATGAAATATGGCATCTTCGGAGATTCTTAACTGAATAAACTCGACGATCGGTCAATGTGGCCGGGCTCGCGAATTCTAGAACTTTCTTCATGCTCGCGGTAGACTGCGGTTGATGGGAATTTATGTCGGCACGTCGGGGTGGGCTTATGCGAGTTGGAAGCCTGATTTCTATCCCGCAAAGCTGCCGGCGAAGAAATTCCTGGAATATTACGCGACGCAGTTGAACTCGGTGGAGGTGAACTTCACCTTTCGCCAGTTCCCCACAGAAACCATGCTGACGGGTTGGCTGGCGGCGACTGGCGAGGATTTCGCTTTTTCATTCAAGGCTTCGCAGCGGATCACGCACTTCGCGCGATTGAAGAACTCCGAGGAGCTCGTCGATCGCTTCTATGCCTCCCTGAATCCGGTTCAAAGAGCGGCGGCTGGGGGTGATTCTTTTCCAATTGCCTCCCAATCTCAAGGCCGATCCTTCGTTGCTGGATGGTTTTCTTGCTCATGCGGCGCGCGGCGGAGTGAGGTTGGCGTTTGAGTTTCGCCACGCCTCGTGGTTTTCCGATGAGACATACGAAGTCTTGAAACGCCACCAGGCGGCGCTGTGCGTGGCGGAGAGCGATGAGCTGGAGTCTCCGGATGTGGCGACGGCGCCGTTTCGTTGCTATCGGCTGCGCAAGAGCGATTATTCGCCGGCTGAGGTGGATGAGATCGTGGCGCAGATGCGGGAGCGTGCGAAAGAGGGCGACGTCTTCGTGTATTTCAAGCATGAAGAAACTCCGGAAGGCGCGCTGAACGCAGTGAAGGCGCTGCGGCTGCTAAGGGAAGCATGAAGATGCCCGACGTGGTGGAAACCAAGACGGTCAAGATGACGGAGCCCGGGGTGACAGGGCTCGGCGCGGAAGAACCCAAAGTGGCAGAGCTGGGCGAGTTTCGGCCGCGACGTTTCCTCAGCAACGGTCACTTGATGACGATTGTCGGCAACTATATTCCCCGCGTGTATGCGTTACCGATGGAGGAGCCGTGGTTCGTCGAAGTTGAACCGGCGTCGGAGTCTCGGCGATCGACCGTGTTGCGCTGCGATTGCGACTGGCAGCCTGTGGAGGCGCGGCGAGAGCGGCTGACTCTGGTCCTGGTGCATGGGCTGGAGGGATCGTCGCGATCGCAGTACATTCTTGGGACTGCGACACGGGCTTGGGCGGCGGGGTGCAATGTCGTTCGGATGAATATGCGCAGCTGCGGTGGGACAGATGAGCTATCTCCCGGAATCTACCACTCGGGGCGATCGGAAGATGTGGCGGCCGTTGTTGACGGGCTGGTGCGGGAACATGGGTTGAGCAGGATCGCCCTGGTTGGGTTTTCGATGGGTGGGAACCTGGTGTTGAAGTATGCCGGAGAGGTGAGTTCTGCTAACCCACTCAAGCCAACACACGGCTTGAATAGGGCACCAACTGAGCTGCGTGCAGTGGTTGGAATTTCGCCGTTGATGGATTTGGCGGCTTCGTCGAAAGCTCTGCATCAACGCGCCAACCGGATCTATGAGCGGAGATTCCTGCGCAACATGGTGGCGCGCTTCAAGAAGAAAGCTGAGATTTTTCCGGAGATCTATTCCTCCTCCGCGCCTGAAGCTGTTCAAGCTATTCGATCAGCCGACTCGATGAGGGCCTTCGACCAGGAGGTTGTAGCAAGGTATGCACCTTTCGCCGATGCAGATGACTACTATCGGCAAGTCACGAGTTCGCGCTGGGCATCGGATTTTGGAGTGCCAACGCTGATTATTCATGCGCTGGATGATCCGTTTATTCGAATGTTGCCTTCTACCCGGGAGGCCTTGTTAGAAAACGAGCATGTGACCTTTGTGGAGACTCGGCATGGAGGCCATTGCGCGTTTCTCGGGCCGGGAAAAGGGAGTGAGCGGCATTGGGCGGAGAAGAGTTTGGTGGAGTGGTTAGTCGGAGTTGCAGAGTAGATCGATGGCAAACGTCCGTGCCGTCCCACCCTTCGCACGATGCTTCGGTGCGAAGGATGGGACACCCACATTGATTATCCGCCCGGCTAGAACCAGTTCCAGAGGTATTGGTTGTAGACCTCGTGATGGTACTGCACCTCGGGCGTTTTGACGAAGGTGCCGAGTAGCCGCGGGCAACGGTCGGCTGCAGCCTGCTTCAGATCCGCAAACCGTCCCTTCACGTCTTCGCCCATAATCGTCGAAATCCACTTGGAGTCGCGGAAGTCCTCGATCGCGGTGTAGATGTTGTCGGGCAGGTAGCGGCTGGCCTGGCGGAGATTGGCGATCCTCGAAATGTCGCCGTCGAGACCGGTCTTGAAGAGCGAATAGAGGACGAGGTAGGGGTTCGCATCGGGGCCGACCGAGCGGACTTCGACTCGCATGCTTTTTGCGTTGCCGATCGGGATGCGGACCATCGAGCCGCGATCGGTCGCAGAGGCCTTGATCTGGTTGGGCGCTTCGAAGTGCGGGTCGAGACGGCGGTAGGCATTCACGCTCGAGTTGAGAGGCAAGCAGAGGTCGCTGCCGCGAGTGAGAATGCGATCGATGAAGTCCCAGCCGGCCTTGCTCAGTTTCTCCTGGCCCTTTTCGTCCCAGAAGAGGTTCTTGCCCTTCTTGGTGATGGACATGTTGGTGTGCATGCCGCTGCCGTTGACGCCGACGACGGGCTTAGGCAGGAAGGATGCGGTCATGCCCATGCCAGTCGCGATCTGGCGACAGAGCAGTTTGTAGAGCTGGATCTGGTCGGCAGCGGCAACCGCCTCGACGTAGCTGTAGTTGATCTCAAACTGCGAGGGCGCGACTTCGGGATGGTCTTTTTCGTTTTCGAAACCGAGAGCGCGCTGGACTTCCGCGGCGGTGTCGATGAACGTGCGCAGCGGGTCGCCAGGCAGCGAGTGATAGTAGCCGCCGGTGTTGACGTAGTCGAAGCGGCCGTGCTCGGGGAAATGACGCTCGGCATCTTTGCCTGCGAAGAGGAAGCCCTCGATCTCGTTGGCGGCGTTGAGGGTGTAGCCCTTTTCTTCGTAGAGCTTGTCGGCGTATTCCTTGAGAACGCTGCGCAGGTCGCCGGCGTAGGGGCCACCCTGCTTGTCGATGACCTGGCCAAAGACGAAGATTTTTCCGGAACCGAGAACATCTGCGGGCACCCAATAAAAGGCGCTCCAGTCGATGCCGAGGCGAAGATCGCTCTCTTTTTGCGCGGTAAAACCGCGAATCGACGAGCCATCGAAGGTCAGATTGTCAAAACTCTTGACCAGAAATTTCTTGTCATAGTCGAGCATGTGCAGGCGCCCTTCAAGATCGCTGAAGAGCACAGTGACCGCCTTGATGCGCTTCTCGTCGGTGAGGTACCGGATGCGCTCTTCCTGGATGATGTGGGCAGGGACGCGGTTCTTGCGCTGCTCTTTGACAGACAGGTTCTTCTCTTCGAGCTCTTCGTAGGTAAGGGCCAGGAAATTGCGAAGTTCGATCGACATGCTTCTCCTAATTGTGGCGGAGGTAAATGGCTTCGCCGCAACGGCGTAAGTGCCAAAGAGTAGCTTATCCCCTCGCCAACCGGCGGCAAAACCATATAAATAGTTCTGATCTTCAGGATAGAGAGAATTTATGAACATTCTCCTGCAATCGTCAGTAGTGCGAACTGGGATTGCTTGTGTTTGAATTCAAACACATAACTATGAAGGTTTTCAGCTTGATTCTCCTAGTCGCTGGATGGTTTCTGGTTGTGGCGGCGATCGCCATGCTGAGGCCAGATTTTCTAGCGGTATTTGTGGTGGCCGGGCTGGCGGTCGAGCTGCTTGGATTAGGGTTACTGGCTCGCGCACAGGCGGTTGTCCCGCCCTCCGTCATCTCTCGACAGGAGCGTCGGTATTGAACCCGTTAGACACATCGGTTTCGAGTTCGACATGGAGCGCGAGTGCTGTCCTTTGTCTGGGTTGCATTCTGTTGGTGCCGTTTGCGATTGCGGGGCTGACCCTGATGAATGCAGGCCTCGGGCGCTCACGCAATGCCGCGCACCAGGTGCTGAGCTCACTGTGCGTCTTTGCGGTTGCCGTGGCTGCTTTCTTCGTGTGCGGATTTGCCTTTCAGGGCGCGCCGGGCGGTGCTCACTATTGGTTTGAAGCGGGTTGGAAGCAGTGGAGCTGGATCGCTGCCGGCCGTTTCTTCTTTCGCGGCATCGCCTTTGATGGCTCGCCGCGCTCGCTGATTGTGTTATTTCAGACGCTGTGCATAGGCGTGGCGGCAGTGATTCCGATAGGAGCCTGCGGGGGCCGCTGGAAGATGGGCGCAAGCGCCATCTCGACCGCGCTGCTTGCGGGCTGGACCTATCCGCTTTTTGCGCATTGGGTGTGGGGCGGTGGCTGGCTCTCCCAGTTGGGCGTGAACTTTTCGCTCGGCAACGGCTTTCTTGATGTTGGCGGTTCAACGGTCATCTCCGGAGTTGGCGGCGCGACGGCGCTGTGCGTTGCCTGGATTCTTGGACCGAGGCGAGCAAAGTACTCCGCTGAAGGCGCCCCTGCAGCAATTCCCGGACACGACATGGTGATGGTCGGGCTTGGCTGCCTGCTCGCGATGATTGGCTGGCTGGGGTTGAATTCGGCTGGCGCGCTGCTCTTTGGTGGCGTCGCTGCGGGGACCGTGGTGCTGGTTGGGTTAAATACCCTGCTAAGTTCAGCCTTCGCTACGCTGGCTGCTGTCTTTTTCACCCGGCTGCGCTTCGGCAAGCCGGACGCTTCGCTGTGTATGAACGGGATGGTTGGCGGCCTGGTCGCGAGTAGCGCGGGATGCGCGTCATTGAGCCCGTGGGCCGCAGCCATCACCGGATTCATCGCCGGAGTCCTGGTTGCGTACTCCGCGGAATTTCTTGAGCTGCACCTACGGGTCGATGATCCCGGCGGCGCGATCTCGATGCATTTCGTCTGCGGAATCTGGGGTGCGGCGGCGGTGGCGATCTTTGCCTCCGACTCGCCAGGCCAATGGATTGCACAGCTTGCAGGAATTGCTACGTTGCTTGGCTTTGTGCTTCCGCTGAGCTATGGGATCAATTGGGGTATCGATCGCATTCGCCCGATGCGAGTGCGGCCCGAGGCAGAACGGCAGGGGCTGGATATCCACGAGCTCGGCGCCGGAGCTTATCCGGAGTTCATCACTCATGGTGATGATTACCTGGCTGGATAAAGCTCTTTCTCCCAATTCTTGACTGTCACATTTATCCCTTGACAGCGCAAACTCTACATATGTAGAGTTTGCGCATGAGATTGCGACTATCTGCACAGACTCTCCAGGTGCTGGACGCTTTTCTTGAGAATCCGACGGGCTGGAAGTATGGCTATGACATCAGCCGGAATACAGGGCTGAAGTCGGGGACCTTGTATCCGATCCTCATGCGGCTCGCGGAACGGAAGCTACTGGAGACAGGGTGGGAAACCTCGGAGGCCGGCAAGCCGCCGCGGCACCTGTATCGGCTCACTCCGGATGGCTTGCTTTTTGCCCGGGAGCACCACGTTGCGCCCTCTGCTGCGAGGCAGGCAGGAGCGGCGGCGTGGAGTGGGGCATAGATGTCTTTTCCACGCAACATCGCGGTCTGGTTATTACGCATCGTGCTTCGCCGCGCGCCGGCGGAAAGCCAGGAATGGGCGAGCGCGATGCTACAGGAGCTGGAGTTTATCGAGGGCGATTGGGAGGCCCTGGTTTGGGCGCTGGGTAGTATGACCGCTATCTGCAGGCATTCCGGCGGCCGGTTGTGGGTGTGGGTGGCAAGGCAGTTTGGCTATGAGGAGGGTAGGATGAACGATTTTCAGAAGCGGGCAACGGGCGTGATCTCGGGAGTCGGAATTGCAGTGGGCGTCGTGATCTGTTTCATGATTTTGACCCATGGGTCAGCTCACGTCTTTGGGTTTGACGATTCACCGTGGATGATGAGGTTCGTGATGGTGATGGCTTGGACGATGGAGGCGCTTCTTGTCGGCGTGGTGATTGCGCTATGGCGAAAGAGGCGGCCGATGGCGGTTGGCATTTTGCTCACGGCGATCTTGCTGGCGACTCACTTTGCGATGTATATGTCCACTCACATGGGTCGTTAGGAGAGAAATTCCATGACTCAGCAGTTGAGCCGCGTTGCAACGACGATCGCCCCGTGGCTTTCGGTTCGCCGGAGCGGCGAGGCGGTCGAGTTTTACAAGTCTGCGTTTGGCGCGGTCGAAGTTTATCGCCTGGATGGCGGAGACAAGGGCGTCGTCGCGAGACTGTCAGTCGATGGCGCCGAGTTCTGGGTAGCTGAGGAGTCTCCGGAGCAAGGCAACTTCAGTCCGGAGACGCTGAATGGGAGCTCGGTGCGAATGATCCTGACGGTCGCTGACCCCGATGCCGTGTTCGCGCAAGCGCGGACGGCGGGCGCCTCGGAGGTCTTTCCGGTGGGCGAAGGGCATGGCTGGCGGATCGGGAGGGTTGTCGATCCTTATGGCCATCATTGGGAGATCGGGCGTCCGCTGGGCGAGTAATCGTGCTGGAATCACTGGAAGTTTTGGAGGAGGTTTGCGCGATGAGGATTGAGAACCGTTCTGTGCCGACAAGCACGGTCTTGCCGCACGTCCATTATCCGGACGTTGTCGAGGCGATTGAATGGCTGACGCGGACCCTCGGCTTTCGAGAACACTACCGCTACGGCGACCCGATCAGCGGCGCGCAGGTTTATCTTGGCGACGCGTGGATCATGCTGAAGAAAACACCTGAAGGCAACGCGACTCCGAGCGAGCTTGGATATGGGACGCAGAGCCTGACCGTCTTTGTGGGCGATGTGGATGGTCATTTCGCAAAGAGCAAGGCGGAGGGTGCGCGGATCGTCGAGGAACTGCAGGAGACGATCTATGGCGAACGGCAGTATGGAGTCGAAGACCTGGCTGGCCATCACTGGCTCTTTTCGCAGCATGCGCGGGAGCTTGATCCTGCGGAGTGGGGAGCCACGGTCGCGGAGGCGATACCTTCGCTCGACACTTCTCCACGCCCGCGGTTCTGTTACATAGAGATTCCTGCCGTCGACGCGGCGATATCAGCGGGATTCTATGAGAGCGTCTTCGGCTGGAAGGTTCGAGACCGCGAGAGCCCTCGGCCGAGGTTCGATGACGCGTCGGGAAATATCAGCGGCGCCTGGGTGACGGGACGTGAAGCCGCGCGAACGCCTGGATTGCTTCCCTATGTCTGGGTGGACGATATTCGTTCCACAACGGCTCTGGTAAGCGCTCACGGCGGCGAGATACTCCAGCCTCCGAACCCTGACACCCCCGGCGGGACTTCATGGATTACTACTTTCCGCGATCCTGCTGGGAATGTGGTTGGCCTTTATCAGGAGGATGTGCAGGCTTAGTTGCCTACGGCAGCGGAAAGAGTGCTAGTCCTGGGAAAGGGAAATCCTTTCGATTATCAGTCAACAGGACCAGGTCATGCTCGAGCGCGGTGGCGGCGACAATCATATCGGGGAGTGAGAACGTCTTGCCTTTCGTAGACCAATCGCGCTTCAATTCACCGGCCCGGCGGGCAATCGTCGCCGTGAGCGAATAGCATTCGAGTTCATTGAGAAACGCTTCTGCCAGCTTGACCTCATTCGCGCGCATTCCTGCGTAGAGCTCTCCAATATTGATTGCTGCCGTGGCAAGAATATGCCCGGATTGAACGAGCGAAGCGAGAAGTTCGCGGCGCTGGTGGCGAGAGCGCAACACATCGATCAATACTGTTGTATCCAGCAGGTATATCAACTGCGCCGCTTGCGAGAAGCTGGTTTAGGGATGCGCTTCTCACCTTCAGCACGCAGCTTTCGCACCCAGGCCGCAGAGCCGCCAGCGAGTTCTGGATGATCTTCATCGCGCAGGATCGGCTCGCTGTTGTGCAGAAATGCGAGCAGCTTGCGCCGCCGCAGCTCCGCGCGTGCCGTCTCCACCAAAAAGGCGCTGCGGCCGCGGGGACCGACGACTGAGTCGATCTCAACGATCAGATCTTCGGGGAGAACAATATGCGCGCGTTGAGTGTTCATTTCCTCTTCTCCCATATTCAGTGTGCCATAACTTAGCCCACTGAATATGGGAGAAAGCTGGACACCTAGACTTTTTTTGATCCGGTACGTTTGCGGGATGTTGAATTCTCGGGAGACTTTGTGGACTTCTCCGGGGGCCGTCGAGGCCTTTGCTTGGCGGAGATCGACTTGATGATGACACGGTGGGTTGTAGTCGGACTAATGGGTGTCTTGGCCCGGTTCAGCGCCTCCTCAATCAATGCCTGAACTGCAGGCGCGTCGAGCGCCGAAGGGGTGGCCAGCACGATATGTTTTGCTACGTTCCCCTGGCCTTTGAGAATGTTGTTGGGGTCGGGCAGACCCTTCGCCTGGAGAAAGAACAGGCTCACCCAGCGAGGAAAGACGGCAATGGAAATGATGGCATCCGAGGCGCGTTCGTTGGGGCTGAAGCCGATGGCGAGGGCGTTGTAATTGTCGTACACAAGTTCAAGCGCGTGCGGGATCGTGACGCGAAGCCGTATGAGAATCTCTTCGGCCTGCTCCGCTATCTCCGGAGCAAATTTCGCGAGGAAGCCGGCTAGCTGGAGTTGGGGTGACGGTTCGCTTTTCTGGGCCTTGGGCATGGGCGCCTCTATGGCGGAAAGTGTATACCGAGCGAGTCAATCGGAACCGCAGATCTCTGCACTACTCCTTCGCCTACGCTCAGGGTTCGGTCGAGATGACCGTACCTTTCGCGGGGGCGAATCAAGCCGGGCGAATCAGAGAACGTTATCTAGCGCTTGGCGACCCAGATCAGAAGGGTGAAGAGGATGATGGGAATTAAGGCCAATCCGACATACAGCAGGGCTTTTTTCTGCCATGGCTCGCGAAGCTCCCTCCAGTTGGTAAGCTCGGCGCGGTCGGAGATGCCGACTTCCTCGGGATGGGCGAGGTCGTGGCCGAACTCGCGGGCGGCGGGATAGCGGTTCTGTGGTTCGCGTTCCATGGCGCGATAGATGATTTCCTGGAGTTCGGGTGAGATTTCGGGATTGATTTCGCGCGGCGGCACAGGATTGTTGAGCAGGCGCTCATTCATGATCGCGAAGGGATTGGGTCCGTCAAAAGGGCACTTACCCGTAAGCATCTCGTAGAGCATGACACCGACCGAGTAGATATCGCTGCGCGCGTCGCCGCGCTTGCCCTTCACCTGCTCTGGCGAGATGTAGTTGGGTGTGCCCATGACCTGGGTGAGTTTAGCGAAGGTGAGCCGGCGGGAGCCTTCCTGGCCGGCGAGTCCGAAGTCGATGAGCTTTATTTTGTCGTCGGGCGCGACCATGATGTTCTCCGGCTTGAGGTCGCGGTGCACGACGCCGTGATGGTGGATGTAATCCAGCGCCTGAAGGATCTCTCCGGTCAGGTGCACCGCGCGTTCGGTAGGGAGCCTGGTTTCTTCTGAGAGGATGTTGCGCAGCAGGCGACCGTCGACCCACTCCATGACCATGTAGACCTGGCTTGGATCATCGTCAGGCTCAGGTCTAATCACCTTCATCACGCCTCGATGGTCGAGCTTCTGGCCGATATCCGCCTCGCGCTTGAAGCGGTCGAAGAAGAGCGGGTCGGCCTCCATCTCCGGATGTGGGACTTTGATGGCGACGGTGCGGTTGTTGCGGAGGTCAGTTGCCCTGAAGATCGAGGCCATGCCGCTGCGTGCGACAAGCTCGTCGAGACGGTAATGATCGAGCTGGTCGCCGGTGTGGAGTTCGTTCATTCGTACCGCGCTTTCGGCAGCTTGTACAGTCTTCCGCGGTACATGCCCACGCTTTCGACGGACTTGATTCGAATGATTTGGACACTGACATTATCACTGCCGTCCCGGACGTTCGCAAGGGAAACGAGCTGTGCTGCTGCGGCCTTGAGGTCGTGCTTTGGGTTAACCGCCGAAGCGATATCACTGGGTGTGACCGTCCGGTAGAGACCATCGGAACAGAGCAACAGCGCATCGCCCGCTGAGAGCAGGTGGTCGCTGGTGTCGACGTTGACGACCAGCTCATTGCCGAGGGAACGGCTGAGCAGATTCTTTGTCGCGGCGGAAGACGCTTGTCGCGAGGTGAGGATTCCCAGACGCCGGTGCTCATTGGCGACCGTGTGGTCGCGGGTGAGTTGGCTGACTTCGCCGCGGCGGATGAGATAGCAGCGCGAGTCGCCCACATGCGCAACAGTCGCTCGATCGTAGCGGACGGCGCAGGCGACGATGGTCGTGGCGATGGATCCGGCCCGGCGGCCGTGCTCGATAACGTCGGCAGCGGCCTCAAAGATACGCTGGTTCGCAACCTGAATGATGCGTGGCAGAGCGATGGTCAACGACTCAGTAGAAGACACCGAGGGGAGTCGTGACAACAGTGTTTCGATGGCGAGGCGCGATGCAACCTCACCCCCGGCCTGGCCGCCTACTCCATCGGCGATGGCGAAACACCAGCCCCGAGCCTGTGTAGCCTCGGGAGTCGCCGGCACGAAGTGGCCGCAAAAGTCCTCGTTGTTTTCGCGAGTTGGGCCAGTATCGGAAAGCTCAGCGAATTCGAGGTTCAGCATCAGTTCATTGTAGGCAAACGCTGCTTGACGCCGAGCTTAGGCGCTGGTGTTCGTAAAGCGTTGTTGAATCAAAGTAGTGCGCCCTGTTCTCTTGCTCGACCTCAGGAAATAGATGCCTCCATAGATGCCCCAGACGGCAGCGATGCCGAGGGCAAGCAGCGGCTCCTTCTTGGCGCCGTAGCCCATAAATGGACCAATCAGGTAAAAGGCCATGCAGGCGAGGTTAGCGAGCAATCCAAAGAGCGGGATGAACAGGTGCAGAATTGGGTTGAACTTCGGATGACGATGAAAGGCCACCATGCAGGTAATGCAGCTCAACATATAAAGGACGAAGGTGCCGAAGTTCGAGGCGAGGGTGACCATCAGGAAGGTGTTCGGCAACGCGGCAAGCGTGTCGTGATTGAAGTAGCCGAGGCTCGAAAAGATGCCATGCGGCAGCGCTTGAATTGTGGCGTCGGTGGGTGCGCTGGTATCCCCGAAAACCACCGCGACGGTGACACAGCCGACTATCGCGGAGATGGTGGCGAGCGTCCAGATGGCGCGATGCGGGGTGAGGTTCTTCCTGTGCAGGATTCCGAGATTGCCGGAGAGCTCATTGTCCTTGCCCATCGCGTAGGTGACGCGGGCGCCGGTGTTCATGCAGGAGAGGGTGGTCCCGATGAGCGCGAGGATGACGGTGGCGGCTTCGAAGAGCATGAAGATACGGCCATTGCCCTGGCCGAAGAGCGCATCGCCCACCACAATCATCATGTCGCCGATGGGCGCAGCCGAGCCGGTGGCGCTTTGCATGGTATAGCCGCTGTTCAGGAAATAGTTGGCGCAAAAATACTCAATGAGATAGCAGAACGCCCCCTGCACCAATAACGAAGTGATGACGGCGATGGGGACGTCCCGCCTGGGGTTCCGGGCCTCGCCACCCATGGCGGTGACGGATTCGAAACCCACGAGAATCAAGATCGCGACGGTCGCCTGAATAAAGGCCCAGGCAATGTTGTGGACACTCACCACGGACGTGCCGCTGGGGTGGGTGAGGAAGTTGCCCTTGTCATCGGTGGTGGGATAGCTGATGTGGTAGGGGACGATTTTCCCCGCCGCGTCCAGCTTGGGTTTGGGGGTCCCGTCCGTGTCGCGCACAATGCTGTCGGTGGTTACGCCAGCGGCGGTTACCGGGGTAGTCAGGAATTCGTAGCTGTAGGCTTCGCCTTTGGTCGAGTCGAACTGCCAGGCCACGCTGCCCACGGGGTGGTTCAAACGGTAGCCGAGCGCCATCACTGAAAAGACAATCAACGCAGCGATCTGGACAAAGTTAATGACAACATTGACCGACGTTGCGCCGGAAATGCCGCGATGTGCGATGTAAGCGATGAGAAAAGAAAAGACCACGGCCACCAGCATCATAAAAAGAGGGCCGGGATTGGAGGCGCTCATGATGTCTGGCCGAAGCGTGCCTACCAGGTAGCCGCAAACGATTCCCATGGTGCCGACCATGACTCCGGGGTAGATCCAGTAATAGAGATGAGAGCCCCAGCCGACGATGAACTTTGAAAGCCGGGCATAGCGCCAGGCACCATGATGATTGAGAAACGACTGCTCGGCGAAATAGTAGGAACTGCCGGTGCCAGGATAGAGCCTTGCCATCTCGGCGTAACAGATCGCCGTGGCAAGGCACAGCAGAAGGGCCAACACGATGCCAATCCACATGGAGGGTGCAGTTGCGCCGGTAGACGCCTGGCCATAGAAGGTAAGCCAGAGAAAAGCGCCAGGAGCGATCAGGGCCATCGCGTTCATGGTCAGGCCGGTGACGCCAAGGCTCTGCTTCATCTCAGGGGCTGGACTAGTGGCCATCTGGACTCTCCTTAAGCAAGACTTTGAGATGTGCGGTCGATTTACAGAAATGGGTATGGACGGACCCTTGCAGAGGGTCGTGCTATTTCAGATCGGTTAACTCTGGGTTAATCGCAATGGTATCGCCGATGAGGAGACGCGAATCCGGCATCACTATTTTCTATGGCGATCATGAAAAACTTGATTCCCCCTTGTGAACCGTGTGGCGTTCAATGAGCGAGTTGGTCTGCGCCTCCTTGGGCTGGACTTTGGACTCAATTGAGGATCACGCGGAAGCAGATCGGCGAACGCTGGCCGATTTGCGGTTAGAAAAGACGATCCAGATGAGCGGTACAGCAAGCTCGCTCATCAGGTAACGATCACTTCAGAGCCGAGGAGCGCCTTACTTCGGCTTTGCAGGAACCTTCGAAAGCGGACATCCGGTTCAGAAATGGACAGTATGTTGGCGGAGCCGAGATATAGCCCCAGCCTATGTTGATGGCGGATATAGACTTACAGTCATACGTGTTTTGGCACACTGCGTGCCTATTCTGACAGGGTCAATACTCAGGTTCCCCAGGATCAAAGTTCCTTTGAGGGAGGTAGGGTGTGAGAGCGCTGCTTCAGGATGTTCGTTTTGCCTTGCGGCGACTTCGCAAGAATCCGGCATACACGGTCGCGGTTACGGTGATGTTGGCAGTGGCCATTTGCGCCAACGGCACGGTGTTCAGCTGGATTGACGGCACGATGCTGCACCCGATACCGGGAGCGCGAGATGTGAGCTCGCTGGTAAGCGTGATGCGCGGGCAGTGGAATAACTCGCCGACTCCGCCATTCTCCTATCTCGATTACCGCGATCTGCGTGACCAGAATCACAGCTTCGAGGGAATCATCGGGTATCACCACGATTGGCTTGCGTTGACCGGCGGAGCCAGGCCGGAACGGATCTATGTTGCCAACGTGACTGCGAATTACTTCGATGTGCTCGGCGTGAAGCCCCTCTACGGGCGGTTTTTCCGTCCGGAGGAAGAGGCTGCAGGGCGAAGCATTCCGTATGTGATTCTCAGCTACTCGCTCTGGAAGACGCATTTTGCGGGTGACCCCGGGATTGTGGGAAAGCCGCTGGAGATTGCTCACCACCCGGTGACGGTGATCGGCGTAGCGCCGAAGGGTTTCGTCGGTGCGGCGCCGGGACTGCGGCACGATATGTGGATCACGCTCGATCCGCTCGGAACGGGCGGTTGGCGGACGACCGAGCGCAGCGCGAATTGGCTGGTCGTGGTGGGAAGGCTGCGGCCGGGCGTGAGCCGCGAGCAGGCAAACCAGGATCTTGAGACCATCATGCGGCGGATCGTGGCGGCGTATCCTAACGATCACCTGGGCACGAACACGATCACGCTGGATCCGATGTGGCGCTCGCCGTTCGGCGCGAACGGATATATGGCGGCTACGCTCCCAATCCTGCTGGCCATTGCGGCGATGGTGCTGCTGCTGACGTGCGCCAATGTGGCCACGCTGACACTGGTGCGGTTTGTGTCGCGGCGGCGCGAAATCGCAATCCGACAGTCGCTGGGTGCAGGTCGCGTGCGCGTTGTCCGGCAGATGATGCTCGAAGGCTTGATTCTTGCTCTCTGCGCGGGAGCGGCGGCGTTGTTCTTGACTCTGTGGACGGCGAAGACACTCGCACTGTTCCTTCCGCAGAACGCGATCCCACTCGCGATCAACGGCATGGTCGATCCTGGCGTTGTGATCGCAATTGTGGCGCTGGCTGTTCTGGCGAGCCTGCTGTGCGGGGCATTTCCGGCCTGGCGGTCGTCGCAGGTGCCGGCGGCGGAGGTGCTCAAGGAGGAATCGGCAAGCGTATCGGGCAGCAAGCAAAATCGGCGGCTGCTTAGCGGCCTGGTGGTGGCGCAGGTGGCGCTCTCGCTCGCTCTGCTGGTTAGCTCCGGGCTGTTTTTGCGCACGCTCAGGAACATTGCCCATGCAGATCCGGGATTTGAGCAGGATCATGTTTTGACCGCATCCGTGGGACTGAACATCTCCGGCTATCCGAATGACCAAAAGCGGTTGATCCGCGACAAAATTCTCCAGCGCGTGGAGGTATTGCCCGGCGTGACCGTGGCTTCGCTTACCGACTGGGTACCGCTAACGCTGACGCGAAAGACGGAGGACGCATATCCGGAAGGATATGCGCCACGGCCGCATGAGTCGCTGGAAGTAGGGAGAGCGGATGTATCGCCGCGGTATTTCGAGACCATGGGGATACCCATTCTGGAAGGGCGAGACTTTACACAGGACGACAATGAGAAGGCGCCGCTTGTACTGATCGTGGACCAGACAGCGGCGAAGCGCTACTGGCCGGGACAGGATCCGATAGGGAAAAGGCTGAGCATATGGAGCAACCTGTTCACGGTGGTCGGCGTGGTGAGGAACTCGAACCACCTGATGATGAATGAGCGACCCGGGCCAATGATCTATATAAGCTATTATCAGCAACCGGGCCCGGAACTCATCGTACAAATGAAGACCAAGGGCAATCCGGCGGATCTGTCGCAGGCGGCCGAGCGCGCGATCCAGGAGGTTGACAGTCGACTCCCGGTTTATGACGTGCGCACGATGAGGGAGAACACCGCGATGGCGAGTACCTTTGTCGTGATGCAGAGCACGTTCGCAGGGATATTCGCGGTAATCGCGCTGGTTCTGGCGGCCACGGGCATTTATGGCGTGATGGCATACCGCACCGAGCTCAGGACGCACGAGATCGGCATCCGCGTAGCTTTGGGGGCTTCGCGAGCGGATTTGATGAGGCTGGTGCTGCTACAGGGAATGCGGCTGACGGCAATTGGGCTGGCGCTGGGACTGGCTCTTTCGTTCGGGCTGACCCGCGTCATTGCCGGTCTGCTGTACGGCATCGGCGCCAATGACCCAGTGACGATCTTTGCCGTGCTGATTCTGCTCGCGGCGATGTCTTTGCTGGCGTGCTATCTTCCGGCACAGCGAGCGATGCGGGTGAATCCGGTGACGGCGATCCGCGAGCTCTAGGCAATGGAATCCGGTTGCCTCATCTACTTTCAGCGTTGAAGCCTGGGCTCCGGGCGCACTTCTGGAATGACGCCAAATCGCCAACTCACTTATCGAACATACCGAGCCAGCCACGGGTTCCGGCTTACCGGCTCCGAGCGAATCGCCGCGCTACCTACCTGTCCCGAAAGCTAGATAGGCAGCGCAGGAAACAATCCTTGCGACTGGCCGAAGACTACTTCACCAGCACGGGCTGCGCGTCGATCGCGCCCCTCTTGTTATCTTCGAAGTTCTTGGCCGCCGCGAGCACTTTGGTGCGGGCAAAGGAAGCATCCTGCCAGCCCTGGATCTCTACCCGTTTGCCTTCCAAATCCTTGTAGATAGAGAAGAAGTGGGTGATCTCCTTGAGCATGTGGGGATAGATTTCCGAGTAATTCCAGACGTCATGATAGCGCGGATTTCCTTTGCCTACGGCGAGCACCTTTTCATCGAGCACGCCCTGGTCGAGCATTTCGAGGATCCCGATCGGACGGACTTCCATCACGCAACCGGGAAAGCTGGCCGCATCCACTAACACGAGCACATCCAGCGGGTCGCCGTCGTCGCTTAAGGTCGATGGGATAAAGCCGTAATCGCCCGGATAGTGGACCGGTGAGTACAGGTTTCGGTCGAGGCGGAAGACGTGGAGTTTCTTGTCGTATTCGTACTTGTTGATTCCCTCGAGGGGAATCTCGATGACCGCATTAATCACTTCTGGGGCTTTTTCACCGATCGGCAGTTCGAGATAGTTAACCATGAGTCTCCCTTAATTAGGTTTAAGAGTTCGAAGATAAGAATTGACTTGAGAACGAGGACGGCGTCTGCGCGGTGTGGGAAGGACTGACGCAGCTACCAGTCTATAATCGAGGAAAATGAAGGCATATGTCTACGTTACTCTGAAGCGCACCGTCCTCGATCCCCAGGGCCAGACAATCCATTCTGCATTGAAAAAGATGCAATATAAGGGTGTCGGCGATGTGCGCCAAGGCAAATACTTCGTCCTCACCCTCGATGACTCGCTCGACGCCGCGACAGCACATGCAGAGGTCGAGCGGATCGCCCGCGAAGTGCTGACCAACGCGGTCATCGAAGAGTTCAGCTTCCGCCTGGAGGATTAGAGCAAAAGTACAGTTGGCGTACTGGGTGAAGTTTGGTTCAGTAGGCGTTTTTCCGGGGAAAAATGCCTGCCGGGCAAAGAGCCTCACATCACGTAGCTGTACTTTGCTCCAGGCATCGAAGAAACCAGGTTTGCGAGGCCTGAATCATGTGTGGAATCGTTGGCTATGTAGGACCGAAAGAAGTTGTTCCAGTCATCATCGAAGGTCTTCGCCGGCTGGAATATCGCGGCTACGATTCAGCGGGGATTGCGGTCGGTTGTTCCGGACAGGCGCTGGAGTTGCGCCGGGCGCCGGGCAAGCTGCGCAACCTTGAAGAGGTCATCCGCGAACACCCCATCTTTCCCGCCGAACGCAGCTGTGGGCAGGCAGTGGGCGGAAGCTGGGGGGTCGGGCACACCCGCTGGGCTACGCACGGGCGCCCCACCGAAGAGAATGCTCACCCGCACCGCGACTGCACCGGGCGGATCGTGGTCGTCCATAACGGAATCGTCGAAAACTACCTCGAGCTCAAGCGCGAACTCCAGTCGGAAGGGCATGTTTTTGTCACCGAGACCGACACCGAGATCATCGCCCACCTGATCGAACAGGAGATCAAGTCGGCAGCCGGGTCAGGGAAGACAATGCCTCTGGACGAGGCAGTACGGCGTGCCGCTCGACGGCTGACCGGCGCCTACGCCGTCAGCGTGATCTCGGCCGATGAACCGGACAAGATCGTCGCCGCCAGAAATGGGCCGCCGGCGGTGATCGGGATTGGGGAGGGTGAGTATTTCGTCGCCTCCGATGTGCCAGGCATTCTGCACCACACCCGCAACCTGCATTTTCTTGGCGACGGCGAGGTCGCAGTGCTCACTCGGGAGGGCGTTCACCTCACCGACATTGACGCCAATCCGCTGCCGCTCAAGATTCAACGCATTCAATGGGACCCGATCCAGGCGGAAAAGGGTGGCTATAAGCATTTCATGCTCAAGGAGATCTTTGAGCAGCCGCGTGCGATCCGGGATACGACTCTGGGCCGCATTTCGCTCGACACCGGGAAGGTCTTCCTCAGCGAGATGAAGATCAGTGAGCAGGATTTTCGCGAGGCTACGCGGATCGACATCGCGGCCTGCGGCACGAGTTGGCACGCGGCGCTTGCGGGAAAGTACATGATCGAGCGGCTGGCTCGGGTCCCGGTCGACGTGGATTACGCAAGCGAGTTCCGCTATCGCGACCCAATCATCGATGCGAAGGCGATTGGGATGCTCATTACCCAGTCGGGCGAGACGGCCGACACACTGGCAGCGCAGCGCGAGATGATCGCCAAAGGCTCGAAGACGGTGGCCATCTGCAATGTGGTGGGTGCGATGGTCGCGCGCGAGGCGCATGGCACGATCTACACCCACGCCGGGCCGGAGATTGGCGTCGCTTCGACCAAGGCCTTCAGCTCTCAACTCACCGCGCTGTTTCTTTTCGCCTTGTACCTGGCGCAGACTCGCGGCACCGTGAGTGACGAAGAAAGCCTCGCGCTGGTCGAAGAGTTGGCCAAGCTGCCTAATAAGATTCGGGAGACGCTGCAGAGTATCGATCCGGCCTGCGAGAAACTCGCCAAGGTATATTCGACGGCTCGCGATTTTCTCTATCTCGGGCGCGGGATTCACTATCCGATTGCGCTCGAGGGCGCGCTGAAGTTGAAGGAGATTTCCTACATCCACGCTGAGGGCTATCCGGCTGGTGAGATGAAGCACGGCCCCAACGCGTTGATCGACGAGACTCTTCCGGTGGTCGTGCTGGCAACGAGGGACGACCACAATCGCGGATCGAAGCTCCGCTACGAGAAAACGCTGTCGAACATCCAGGAAGTGACGGCACGCTCGGGCAAGGTCATCGCCGTCGCAACCGAAGGGGATGAGACGATCGGGCAATTGGTGGATCATGTGCTTTATGTTCCCGCAGCGCCGGAGTTGCTGCTGCCGATGCTCGACGTGATTCCGCTGCAACTGCTCGCCTATCACATCGCCGTGCGGCGCGGCTGCGATGTTGATCAGCCGAGGAATCTGGCGAAATCGGTTACCGTAGAGTAGGGGTTATTTTATGGCGTCTCAGTTGCGCAACCTTCCACATAAGGTCGCTTTATCTCTGCTGCTCGGTCTTCTGATCGGCTTGTCACCTGCGGCGATCGCTCAGTCTGAATTTCATGTGAATCGTGAGCTGTACTCCGAGACTGCTGACCCTTCTGCGGACATCGCCGCTGCAGTGAAGGCCGCCCGTCCGGCTCACAAGCGGATTCTCCTAGAATTCGGGGGCAACTGGTGTGGGGACTGCCAGCTGTTGGACTACTACTATCACCAGTCGCCGAATGCCGAGTTGCTCGCAAAATATTATGTGGTCGTTCGCGTGGACATCGGCCATATGGACCACAACATGGACATCCCCGCCAGGTATCACGTGCCGGTCGCAAAGGGTGTGCCTGCGCTGGCGGTTCTCGACTCGAACGGCAAGCTCCTCTATTCCGAACGAGATAAAGAGTTTGAGCACACCAGCCCCGAAGCAATCACAGCTTTCCTGAACCATTGGAAGGGTTGAAGAAAGAAATCTGGCCTGCGACGAACAAATCTGAAACCTCCTGCTCGGTTCCACATCAATTAGACGTGTATCGAATTGTCGAATCGAAGACAGTTCGGTCGAAGAGGAATCATATGAGCAAGCTTAAGAACAAAGTCGCGGTCGTAACCGGAGCGTCTAAGGGCATCGGAGCAGATATCGCCAAGGGCCTCGCCGCTGAGGGAGCGTCCGTTGTCGTTAACTACGCCTCCAGTAAAGCGGGCGCTGATAAGGTTGTCGCCGAGATTGCAGCCAAGGGTGGCAAAGCCATCGCTGTCCAGGGAGATGTTTCGAAGGCCGCCGATATCAAGCGTCTCTTTGCCGAGAGCAAGAAGGCCTATGGCAAGCTCGACATCCTCGTCAACAACGCCGGTATTTATAAGTTTGGGGCGCTGGATGAGATCACCGAGGACGACTTTCATTCGCACTTTAACCTGAACGTTCTCGGCCTGATTCTTACCACGCAGGAAGCCGCAAGGCATTTCGGCCCCGAGGGCGGCAGCATCATCAACATCGGCTCGACGATCACTGCGCTGAATCCGCCGTCGACCGCTGTTTACACCGCAACCAAGGGCGCGGTTGATTCTGTGACCCACGTGTTGTCGAAGGAACTGGCGCCGAGAAAGATCCGGGTCAACTCGCTGAACCCAGGTCTGGTCGAAACTGAGGGAACTCACACCGCGGGCACCGTTGGTGGCGACTTTGAAGCGCAGCTTGTCGCTCAGACTCCGCTGGGCCGTACCGGTCAGCCGAACGACATCACGCCGATCGCGGTCTTCCTGGCTTCGTCCGATTCTGGATGGCTGACGGGCGAGACGTTGTTGGCCTCAGGTGGCATCCGCTAAGGGCTGAGGCGGTCTTCACGGAATATCCCGAGTCTCGATTGAGGCTCGGGATTTCTAGCGTTCGCGAAAGCGGGCTCTTGGTGCCGCTACAATGGAAGAGACAGGAGAACTTCCCCGCATATGGCACATATGGTCCACTGCTCGAAGTACAAACAGGAACTGGAAGGTCTCGACGAGCCGCCTTTCGACAGCGATTTTGGCCACAAGATTTATAACAACGTCTCGAAGAAGGCATGGGGGGAGTGGATCGAACACCAGAAGATGCTGCTGAATGAATACCGTCTGCAACCTTGGACGCGCGAGTCGCAGGAGTTTTTGGTGGAGCAGATGAATCAGTATTTCTTTGGTGAGGGTGCGTCGCTGCCGAAGGAATATGTTCCGCCGTCGGGTCACTGAGGCGAGGCCAAAAGAAAGCGTCGCCGGTTAGAGTCAAGCCCAGACAGAAATTGGGGCTGATTCCAAGCTTTCCTCGCCCAGTTGATCGTGACTCTGATGATGGCGCGAGTGCCGTCCCCCTTGGCCCTTGGCATTGTCTGACCATTTGCCAATCATAAAAATCTGGCCCGCGTCGCTCGTCTCGCCAATCTGTGCAGCGCTTTTCAGGAGTTTGCGCCGGGTTTCTGCGGCTCGTTGGGCTGCTGCGGCCTTCTCTGCCGCGCCTGCGGAATGAATGCCGGAATTTCCGGAAGTCATCGGGTTGTGATGGATGTGCATCGCTCGCCCCCTGGGATGCGGAGGGCAATCCTGTTTCCATCGCACACGCGGGTTCGCTTAAGGAAAACTCAACCGAGTCCAGACTCGGGTCTCTCCGATGCCGCTTCTCCTCATGTACACTAAGAAACGTACCGTCGGGACGTGGCTCAGCCTGGTAGAGCGCACCCTTGGGGTGGGTGAGGTCGCTGGTTCGAATCCAGTCGTCCCGACCATCGAAGACCCCGCATTGCAATCAGATTGAAATAGGAAAGACCGCAAAGAGCCAGAGTTATCTCTCCCACTGTAAACTGATTCCACACATGATGAAGTACCAACGGAAGTTCGTCTGCGCCCTTTTGTTTGCCCTATTCAGCGCAGCCGCTAGCCTGGCTCAGACTCAGACCCCAGCATCGGCTCCTCCTGCCTCCACGCCGCAAGCACCCGCTCCGCCGGCCGCGGCGCCGGCATCGAGCGCCAGCCAGGAACCCGCTAACCCGGACGGCCAAAAATCCGGCGAGTTTACGATTCCAGTCTCGGTCAACGAGGTCTATCTGATCTTCACCGTGACCGACGGCAAGGGCCAGTTCATTCGCGACCTCAAGCTAAGCGACTTCGCGCTGCTCGATGATCAGAAGGCGCCCGCTCAGGTATTCAGCTTCCAGCAGCAAACCAACCTGCCGCTGCGCGTGGGGCTGTTGATCGACACCAGTACGTCGATCCGCCGGCGCTTCGAGTTTGAACAGCAGGCGGCGATCGAATTTCTTCTCGACAATGTCCACCCGCGCAGCGATCGGGCCTTCGTGATGGGATTCGACGTAGCGCCTGATCTGAAGCAGGATTGGACCAACGACCTCGACCTGCTGGAGGGGGGCGTCAACGCGCTTCGTCCCGGCGGAGGAACGGCGCTCTACGACGCGGTGTACACCGCGTGCCGTGACAAGCTGCTCGGCAGCGCCCGCGGCCAGGAGCCGACCCGCAAGGCTCTCGTGCTGGTCTCAGACGGAAATGACAACCAGAGCCGCGTCTACCTCGACGAAGCCATCAAGATGTGCCAGAGGGCGGAGACCATCGTCTACACGATCGATACCAACACCAGCCCGACGCGGGAAAAGGGCGACGATGTGCTCAAGAAGATCTCCGATGCCACGGGCGGCATCACGTTCACCCCGGAGCGGCTGGAGGACATTTCGAATGGATTTCGCGAGATCGGCGACGAGCTGCGCAGCCAGTACGCGCTTGCCTATCGCCCAGCGGATTTCAGGATGGATGGGGCCTTCCGGCCCATCTACCTGTTCTGCAACCAACGAAGGTATACGGTGCGGGTAAGCAAGGGCTATTTCGCGCCGCGCGCAAAATAGCCGCAATCCCGGAATTCAGTTAATCCGAGTTCAGTTTTCGGTAACCCTCTCCTCGCGGGCTCAGTTTCTTCTGAGAAGTATTGTGCGATCGACAGCAAGAATGGATGGGGCCATCGAGCACCATCCATTCCGGCAAAAATGAACCTGCCTATGAATTAGACGTCGAGTGCTTGCCAGGTTTGACTTCGATCTCATTCACAACTTGCTGCACGTTAGGTACCCGCTTCGCCAGATGCTCGGCCTCTTGCTTTTGCGCGACGGTCTTCACTGAACCCTTCAGAACGAGCGTGCCGTTCTTTGCCGTATAGTCGATGCTCTGATCGTCCAGATTCTTATGACCCTTAAGTTCAGCTTTGTAGTTGTCTTCGATCCCATTATCGAGGCTCGACGCCACCGACTTGGCCTGGCTCTCGGCGCCGGCGGGCTGTACGCCGATTTCATCGGCGATGGTATAGCCCGGTGCGGCCTGCTGGGCTAAACTCTCGGCCTGGGTTTTCTGGTCCTGGGAATTTACGCTTCCGGTGAGCGTCATCACGCCTTTCTGCTGGTCTTGCGAGACGCTGATGCTACTAAGATTGTTGGTGTTGAGAGCTGTCGTGACCTGGGATTTATCGTCGGGATGGGCCGGATTTCTGTTACATCCGGCGATGACCAGAGTGCCGGCTAACACGGCTGCCGCCCCGATCAAGAGTTGTCGGTGTTGGTTGACGCACTTCATCTGTTTCGCTCCTTGGCGAACCTCAATTGCTTACAGAAGCTGGGATGCGCGAATTGCGCGAATCGTTTCTCTGCCGCGGTATGGCCGTGAAGCTCTATCTAAGTCGCTGGAGACTGGGAATTGGCCTCGCGGCGATTCGGCGCGCCAAGTATCCTAACTCTATGAATCCTCTTGTTACGCCCGAATGGCTGGCCAGCCGCCTCGGCGATCCGAAGACGAAAATTCTCGATGCAACACTTCCGCCCGTTGGGGTGGCTCCGCCGATCGACACCCATGCGCGCTACCTTGAGCAACATATTCCAGGCGCAGTTTTTTTCGATATTGAGAAGCTGTCCGACCATTCGACGCCGCTGCCCCACATGCTTCCCCAGGCGGAAGATTTCTCAAGAAATATGGCGGCGCTCGGCGTTGGCGATCAGATGAACATCGTGGTCTACGAACAGGGCAGCGCTTTTTCTGCGCCGCGCGCGTGGTGGATGCTGCGCACCTTTGGCGCGCGGAACGTCTTCCTGCTCGATGGTGGCTTGCGCGCGTGGGTCGAGGCTGATCTGCCAACGGAATCGGGCGAGGTCGCGTCCGCGCCTGCCACCTTTGACGCCAGGCTCAATTCCGGCGCGGTGAGAGACTTCACCCAGATCGAGCGGTTGATCGAGGAACATGGGCAGATTCTTGACGCCCGCTCGCCTGGCCGCTTCTCGGGCGCGGCGCCGGAGCCTCGTCCTGGGCTCAGCAGCGGCCATATGCCGGGCGCCGTCAGCCTTCCCTTCACGGAACTCGTGGCGGACGGCCGGCTCAAGCCTGCCGATCAACTGCGGGAAATCTTCGCCGCAAAGGGTATGAATACCGACCAGCCCATCACGACAACCTGCGGTTCGGGGATAACCGCGGCGGTCGTTGCGCTCGGGCTCGAGCTGATCGGCGCGTCGAGTGTCAGCCTCTATGACGGCTCGTGGTCTGAGTATGCGCAGCATCCGCGTGCGGTAATTGAGAAGGTTTCCGATAGCTCTATGTAGAATTTAGAGGGAATGTGTATCGACACAAATCAGATCTCTCTCTTGCGAACATATTCCAACTACCGCACCCTGTTCCTAATTACGACCTTGTGCTTGTGGCCATTGGCTTTCCGAGCCGAAGGGCAAAGCTGCAAGGCGACTCCGGCGCTTGAGGCGCGAGTTCATGCCGACGCTGATGTGAGCGCGTATACCGACCTCGGCACATGGTTTGCCCAACAGCAGCAGTTTGAGTGTGCCAACGGGGCGTTTCGCGAGGCGTTGAAGCTTGATCCGGCCTCGGCAAAGCTCAATTACTTTCTCGGGCTCAGCCTTTTTTCCTCCCGTCAGGCAGAGGCGGCAATCGCTCCACTGCAGCAGTCGATCCAATCGGACGCCAAGGCGATGCAGCCGCGAATTCTGCTGGCGACGGTGCTCACATCGCTGGGGCGCAAAAACGAGGCCCAGGCGCAATTGCAGGCGGCGTTGCAGATTGATCCCGCGTCGGCTGACGCGTTAGACGGATTGGCGACGCTGCTGACCGATGGCGGTAATCCGATGGCCGCGATTGAGCTGTTGAAGCCGGTGCAACGTGATGAAGATCTCAACATCGACCTGGCCCGCGCATATGGAAAGGCGGGGATGCTCGACGACGCCACGACGACCATTAGAGACGGGCTCGCGACCGATCCATCGTCGCTCCGGATGACGAACGCGCTGGCGACCGTTTATGTGAACCAGCACCGTTATCAGGACGCCGCAAAGATCCTGCACGATTTTGTGCAGCAGCATCCGGACGATTTGGATGCGCAGGTTTTCTATTTGAACGCCCTCGTGCTGAACAGCAATCGCGATGAGGCGCGTCCGCTGGCCAAGAAGCTGCTGGCTGCAATGCCGCATAACTTCGATGTGCTCTTGCAGAATGGGATGCTGGAGCGCGAGGCGGGGGATTACGCCGCGGCGCGCGATCATCTGCGCGAGGCGGTTGCGCTCGATCCGCAGAGCTACGATTGCCACTATAACCTGGGTGCGACGCTGGCCCATTTGAACGATGCCGCCGGAGCAAAGGAGCAACTGGAGAAGGCGATTGCGCTCGATCCGTCGCAAGCAGATTCGCACTTTCAGTTGGCTTCGGTGTTGCGAACATTGGGTGACGCCGCGGGGGCGCAGGAGCAGCTCAAGCTTTACCAGCAGTTGAACCGCGCCAGCGTTGCCCGTTCGCAGGCGGACACGAAGTCGGAGCTGGCTGTCCAAAAGCTGGCGGCCGGCGATACGCCGGGCGCGATCTCGCTCTATCGCGAGGCGGTCGGGGCAACGCCGGACAACGCTCTGCTGAATTTTCAACTGGCCATGGCGCTGGACAAGGCAGGCGACCTTCCCGCGGAGCGCATCTCGCTGGAGCAGGCTGTGAAGATCGATCCAACCTTTGCCATGGCACAGAACCAGCTTGGATATCTGCTGTCGCGCGAGGGTAGTGCGGCTTCGAACGCGTCCGCGGAGGAACATTTCAAGCTGGCGGTGAAGGCGGCTCCCGAGTTTACTGTTGCGTGGATCAACCTGGCGGCCACACTCGGCGCCGAGGCTCACTATGCTGAGGCGCAGGAGGCGGTCGCGACGGCCCTGCGGCTCGATCCGAAGAATACGGATGCCCAGCAGCTCAGCCAGCAACTGAATGCGGTCGCGCATCACTAGGATTGCGGCGATCAGGGTTGGACTCCTCTGCGCTCTGACAGGCATACTTCGGCTATGAGTCAGCACAAATCCGGGGACTGGACCCGCCGCCAGCTGCTGCGCAGCGCGCCCGCCCTGATGGTGCCTGCCCTGGTCTCGCCCGGGTATTTGGCCCGCAGTCTGAATGTCGAATCGGGCGCTGCCCCGACACCAGCGCCCTTCTCGAAGTTTACTGATGTGGCAAAGGCCGCGGGCCTTACCGAGACGATGCCCTATGGCGGCACGACCAATGTGAAATACATCATCGAGTCGATGGGAGGCGGGTGCGCCTTCTTCGACTATGACAACGACGGATGGATGGATATTTTTATGGTGTGCGGGCGCAAGCTCGATTCCGTTCCCCCGGGTGCGAGCAATCGCCTGTATCACAATAATCGCGACGGGACTTTCAAAGACGTAACTGCAAAGGCGGGTCTCATCGACGCAGGCTGGGGCACCGGCGTCTGCGTTGGGGACTTTAACAACGATGGCTTTGAAGACCTCTTCGTCACCTATTACGGGCAGAACAAGCTTTATCGCAACAACGGCGATGGCACCTTTACTGACGTGACCGCGAAGGCAGGTTTGCTGCATCCGAACACGCGTTTCAACACCGGGTGCACGTTTGTCGATTACAACCGCGATGGGCACCTCGATTTGTTTGTCGCCAACTATGTCGAGTTCGACATGAAGGCAGCGCCGCTGCCGTCGCTCGAAACGCCTAACTGCAACTTCGAGGGCGTTGCTGTTTATTGCGGCCCAAGCGGGCTGCCGGCTCCGCAGCATTATCTCTATCGCAACAATGGCGACGGAACATTTACCGATGTGTCGAAAGAGTCTGGAATTGCAGCGATGCGGGGCTCTTACGGGTTGACCGCGGTCACGTGCGATGTCGACGAGGACGGTTGGCCAGACATCTTCGTGGCTTGCGACGCCGACCCCGAGCATGCTGCTGATGAACAATCATGACGGCACCTTTCGCGAGGAGGGCCTGCTGCGCGGCATCGCTGTGGGCAGCGACGGACAGGACCTGGGCGGGATGGGCATTGGCCCTGGGGACTATGACCTTGATGGACACATCGATTTTGTGAAGACCCACTTCCAGGACCAGTCGACCGGCCTCTATCACAACAATGGCAAAGGCGAATTTGAAGACGTCACAATCAAGGCCGGTTTGGCCGCAGATACGAGATATGTGGCGTGGGGAACGGGGCTGGTGGACCTCGATAACGATGGCAACCCTGACATCCTGCTGGTTGCCGGCAATGTGAATCCCGGAGCTGGAGCGGGTGCATGCGAAATATCCCTGGCGCAATCCGCGGGTTATCTACAGAAACAATGGCAATGGCACGTTTCTCAGAACTTGGCGATGAGGTTGGCGCTGCGATCTCGGCACGTTATGTGAGCCGCGGTTGCGCCTTTGGCGACTTCGATAACGATGGCGACCTGGATGTCGTGATCATGAATCAGAATGAGCCACCGTCGCTGTTACGAAATGACGCTCCCCAGCATAATCATTGGCTGAAAGTGCGACTGGAGGGGACGCACAGCAATCGCAGCGCGATCGGCTCTCGGGTCGTGGTCCGCTATGGAGGCAAGGGGCAGGCGCAGGAAGTGATGAGCCAGTCGAGTTACCTCTCTTCGAACGATCCGCGGCTGCATTTCGGCCTGGGCGCGAACACGAAGGCCGATGTGGAGGTGCGATGGCCGGATGGCAAGAGCGAGAGCCTTACCGGCGTGGCAGCCAACCAGCTCGTCACGATTCGCGAGGGGCAGGGGATTGTGAAGGGGCGGCCGTTTCGATGACGTCAATCGCGTAGTTGATTTGTCTCTACCCGGGCGCATCCCGGTCGGGGTATTATTCCACAACGCCCCCTCTTTTCTCTCGCGCTGACAAGGGGCCGGTCGGCGAGCATTGCTCGCTGGTAGAAATCCGGACCCATGGTGAAGACTGCAAGTTTTGATCGCTGGACGCGACGCCGCGTCTTAAAAACGGTTCCGGCCGGGGCTCGGCTCAGTCCTGGCTCCGAGTTGGCCCGGGGCGGCTCTCGCCTCGGCCAAAACGGCTGCCCCCTATTCCCGTTTCGTCGACGTTGCGCAGAGCGCAGGCCTGCATGAGGCCATGGTCTATGGGGACCCCGATCATGTGACCTACGTGATCGAAGACATGGGTGGCGGCTGTGCTTTTCTGGACTACGACAATGATGGCTGGATGGACGTCTTTCTGCTATGCGGCCAGCAGTTGGATTCCGAGCCACCTAATGCGACCAACCGCCTTTACAAGAACAATCGCGACGGCACGTTCACCGACGTCACGGCGAAGGCCGGACTGGTGCGCTGCGGCTGGGCCAACGGAGTCTGCGTCGGCGACTATGACAATGATGGGAACGAAGATCTCTTTGTCACCTATTACGGGCACAATCGCCTTTACCACAACAATGGAGACGGCACATTTACCGACGTGACGGTCCAGGCCGGATTTCACCATAAGGACATGCGATTTGGGTCGGGCTGCACTTTTGTGGATTACAACCGCGACGGCCTGCTCGATCTCTTTGTCTCAAACTACGTCGACTTTGATTTAGCTCTCGCACGCACGCTAAAGTGCACTGCCGAAGGCATGCCGGTTAACTGCAATCCCGGCGCGTTTCCGGCGCCCAACCACTATCTCTATCGCAACAACGGAGACGGTACATTTGCCGATGTCTCGAAGGAGTCGGGCGTATCCAGCTTTCGCGGCTCTTACGGACTTAGCGCGGTTGCGCTTGACGTCGACGAAGATGGCTGGCAGGACATCTTTGTCGCATGCGACGCGTCGCCCAGCCTGCTGCTGATGAACAACCACGATGGCACATTTCGCGAAGAGGGCATGCTGCGCGGCGTTGCCCTCAACAACGAGGGCGAGGCGCTTGGGGGCATGGGGGTGGGCGCGGGCGACTACACCATGGACGGCCATCTTGATCTGATCAAGACCCACTTCCGCAAACAGGCGACCGGGATCTATCGCAATAACGGCAAGGGCGAATTTGAAGATCGGACATTTCAGGACGGACTTGGCAAGGAACGGCGTTTTATCAGCTGGGGCACGGGCTTCGCCGACTTTGACAATGACGGGTATCCGGATATCTTCGTGGCGAGCGGCACGGTTTACCCAGAGCTAAGCCGTCAATTCTCCGATTACTTTACCCGTTGTCCGCGGTTGATCTTTCGGAATCTTAGAAATGGAACCTTTCAAGAACTCGGGGATGAGACCGGCCCAGGAATCGCGGCGAAATACAACAGCCGCGGATGTGCCTTTGGCGACTTCGACAATGACGGCGATCTAGATGTGCTGGTGTTGAATATGAATGAGCCGCCGTCGTTGCTGCGCAATGATGCGCCGCCTGGCAACCACTGGATCAAGGTCCGCCTGGAAGGGACGAAGAGCAACCGGAGCGCGATCGGCGCACGGGTCGTCGCGCACTACGATGGCAAAATGCAGGCCCAGTCTCTACAAAGTCAGACAAGTTATCTTTCGGCGAATGACCCACGACTGCACTTCGGTCTCGGCGCGGCGACCTCCGCTAGCGTGGATATCTATTGGCCTTCCGGAGCCAAGGAGAGCTATGCGGGCTTAAAGGCGGATCAGTTGGTTACGATTCGCGAGGGGCAGGGGATCGTAAAAGGACGTCCGTTTCGGTAGCAGCCGTTGCAGGCAAATCATCTCCGTTCTACCAATCATCTATTCGAATAAGTGGCTATTTTTCCCATCGCGAAAGATCGCATAAGTGGCTATTCGTCCACAATGACGGCTTTCTTTCGCAATTCACTCACGTCCAAGTGAGCTAAAGTCATAGCTCAACGACGAACCTACTTCGATCAATTAGAAAACTAAACGCTCATACGGAGGCCAACAGATGGTCCGAAACCAGCAACCTGGTTTGACGCTCTTTGCTGTCGGAATGGTGGGCCTTGGCATCCTTGCCCTGGTCTATGGCGACTTCGCGCTCGTGTGGCAGCCGGTCGCGGCGTGGGTGCCGGGTCGAACTGGTCTCGCCTATGCTTCGGGAGTGCTGATGCTGGTATGCGGCGCCGGATTGCTCTTCAGCGCGACGGTGAAGTGGTCCGTTCGAATCTTGTTTCCTTACCTCATTGTGTGGACGTTGCTGAAGGTGCCGGCACTGGTGGTTGCGCCTCAAATCGAAGGGGTGTGGTTGGGCTTGGGTGAGCTTGTCATGCTGCTGGCTGGCGGGTGGACCTTGTTTGCGGTGTATGCGGAACTGCCGGAAGGCTCGGTCCTGAAATTCGCAAGGGGAGAAAAGGGGATTCGGATCGCGCGAATTCTTTTTGCGATCTGGGTGATACCGGTTGGGTTGTCGCACCTGTTTTATGTGGAGGCGACGGTTTCATTCATACCAGCGTGGATTCCTTTTAAGACTTTCTTCGCTTACCTGACGGGGATTGGGCACATGACTTCGGGCGTGGGCGTTCTCTTCGGGATACTGCCGCGCGTGGCCGCGTGGGCGGAGGCGGGAATGTTGAGCGTAATCACGCTTCTGGTGTGGGCTCCTGCGATCTTCGCTGCACCGAAGACGCGGATGCCCTGGACGGCGTTCTTTATCTCCTGGGCGATTACGGCAGCGGTGTTTGTGGTTGCCGCGAATGTCGGTAGACGGAATTTCACGATGCCGAGAGCTTGAGGGTTCTTGTGCGACGAAGGCCTTTAGTCCAAATGTGCTGCATCTAGAGGTCGCGCCTGGGCAGCGCAGCGGCCACCCTCAGAAAATCTGCAGGCCTGATTATCTTCGTCCCGGCGAACTGGCCGAGCCTCAGCAGATGATTGTCTCCTGTCACCAGATACTCTGACCTCGATGCGACCGCGCACTCGATGATGCGGTTGTCGCTCGGTCTTCCTTGATGACGTCGACCCGTTGTCGGGGTTAACGTGTTCTGCAAATCGTGAAATCTCGCGAATCGCTCGGACTATCTCAGCCTCAGGCCATGCGAATTTATCGCGCCGCAGGACGATTGCCAGCTCTTCGAGGATGGGATCCGACACCACCATGTGGAGTGTTCCTTCCTCCGCCATGTTGAGGATTTGCCGAGGAATGCCTCCGAAGTTCAGGCCGGAAATCAGTATGTTGGTGTCGAACGTGACGCGAACCACGTTAACGTGAGCGATCAAAACGGACAGCGGTAATCTCTGCCTCTACGTCTTCAGGTGTCAAGCCGCGTTCCCGTGCGTTGCGCTCACCGAACTGTAGGGTCTTCGCCCATTCCGACCGGCCCAGGCGCACCTCTACGGCATCCCGGACGAGTTCTTCAGGGCTAATTTCTTCCCGCGCAGCCGCTTCTCTTACCTTCTCGATGAGACGCTGGGGAAGTGCGATGAATTCTGTCGCCATAGGACTATTCTGCGCCGAAACGCAGAAAATATCACCCAGTTGCTATCGCCGCGACTGCGATTTACCGTGATGCCAGCGTTTCATGACTTCAAGTTCGCGAAGATGGCGAACTAGCGGTTATTGCGGATGGTGAGGGCTGGGATTGCTCGAATCCGGATAGATGGCGATGTCGTGATCGCGGACCGGGAGCTGGATCGTCTGGCTGTCGGAATTGGAGAATAGCGCCTGCGACTTCCTGAGCGGCATGTGGCAGTCGACACAGTTGTTGGCGATCTGCGCGCCCATGGTGGCGAACCTTCCGCACTGCTGGGCCTTGTGGCAGTTGAGGCAATACTTCGAGAACGAGGCGGCGTCGCGCTCCACCTGGTGGACGTTGTGGCAGGTGATGCAGGTCATATTGCTCGACCGAAAGCAGCGACTCTTCTTGAGCAGTTCGACCTGATTGCCGTGAACGTCCACGGCGAGGTCGGCATCCATCTCGGGCAGCTGGAGGTATTTGTCGAGCGCCTCTCCGGGCTGAAAAGAGAGGGCGGGTTGCAGTGGATTTCCAAGGCCCGCGTGGCAGAGGGCGCAGGCGTCCACCTGGCGGTTGCGAGGCAGCGAGGCGGGGTTGACGATGGCTTTTGGCGAGCCTGCCTTTGCTGGATTAACTGGTGGCGGGTTGGCTGAACTGTAGAGTGCTATGTGTTCGCGGCCGGGGCCATGGCAGCGCTCGCACTCGATGCCAAGGCCAAGGGCTGGCGGGATCGTATTTGTTGGGCGGCGGGGCCAGCGACTTGAAGTAGCTGCCATGGCACTCGAGGCAGCGCGGATAGATGGGGCGGTCGAATCGAACCGCGCCGTCTTCGTAGCCGGGGCTGTTGATCCACTGGCTGGTCGCAACCCACCACGAGACTGGCAGCTCGAAGAGCAGGTCGTCTTTCCAGTAGAGGTAGGTCTGCGATTTCTGAAGGCCGACCACGATGTCGAAGCGCTGGGTGAGTTCGATGTTCTTGCCGGGTGAGACCTCGTCGACGGCGGTCTGATGAAATCCGTCGGCATCGGCGGTCATTTTGAAATAGAGCGACGGGATTGGCAGTCTTGAAGATGTTGCTGCCGGCGGCGAAGCTTCCGGCGATGGAATGCGCGTCGGCGGTGCGCGAGGTCAGGTGATGCGCGGTTGCCTGGTAGGTTTTGAATTCCTCTTCATGGCAAGACCGGCAGGCCTGGTCGCCTACGTAGTCTTCACGCGAAGGCGGCTTGCTTGTCGGCGACGGGCGGTGCGGTATGGCGAGTTTGGCCCAATGCCGGCAGCGTCAATGTGGACGCCAGAACGGCGAGGCGAACTCCGACGCCGAGAGTGCACTGCTGTGGACGAATTGATGGAGCAAACGACCTGGCCATGGTTCGGACAGCGCGCAGTTGCAGTATCCAGGTGGGCATCGTAGATCGCTTGAGACCAGCTTATACCGGGAGGCTGCAGCGCAGCGGGCACTGGTGCGGTTGCGTCGCCGCGCATTGGTCGTGCACACTCGTATTTGCCAGTGTGTGGAGGCAAACCGAGGTCATGTTCCTGCGTCCGAAGCTGGTGAAGGCCGCTCTGGCTGCATTTCTATTTGCGAGCGCTGGCGCCTGTCACGCTGCGTCGTGTACGGGGCCGGAGGCTCTGGAGGCGCGGCTCACCGCTCATCCCGATGCGCAAATTCAGACCGAACTTGGCGACTGGTTTGTGCAGCATGGGCAAGCGGCCTGCGGGGGAGAATCATATCGGGCGGCACTGAAGATCGATCCTCATTTTCGTCCGGCGATCGACCGGATGGCCAAGGGGCTTATCGCTGGCGGAGATTATTCTGCTGCGATCGCTCTGCTGCATACCGCGCCGCGCGATGAGGAGATGACGCTGGATCTGGCAACCGCCTATGGCAAGGCGGGAATGGCGGATCAGGCTTCGGAGACTTTAGTTGGAGCGGTCAAGGCCAATCCTTCTTCGGCGAAGCTGACCAGCGCGCTCGTGGTTCTGTTGGCCGGCAACAACCATCTCGACGACGCCTACCGGCTTGCCGAGCATTTCTACCAGTCGCATCCGCATGATCTGGAGGCGGAGAAGCTGTATCTGCGGGTGCTGGTGGCGACGAACCAGACGCTGCAGGCGCAGCCGCTGGCGCGGAAGCTGCTGGCCGCGTATCCGCATGACGGCGAGCTGCTGTATTTGAATGCGGTGCTCGAACAAAAGGCCGGCGACTATGCCAAGGCGAAGGACGTATTTTGAGCAGGCGATCGCTCTGGCTCCGGACTATGCCGAAGCGCGTTTCGACTTCGGCGTAGTGCTGGCTCGATTGCAGGACGCGGCCGGGGCGAAAGTGCAATTGCAGAAGGCGATTGAGCTCGGAGCGACCGAGCCGGAGGCGCATCTCGAACTTTCGAAGGCTCTGCGGACATTGGGTGAGACAGCGGAGGCCGATGAGCAGTTGAAGCTGTATCAGCAGGCGATCCAGGGCAAGACGAACCGCGAGATTGCAGCGAGCAAGAGCGCCGACGCCGAGCAGGCGCTGGATAAAGGCGATTCGCAAAAGGCGGTTTCGCTCTATCGCGAGGCGCTCGAGGCCACGCCGCAGGATGCTGTGCTCGAATACAAGCTGGCGATTGCGCTTGATCGCGCAGGCGATGAGACGGGCGAGCGAGCCGCGCTTGAGCAGGCGATTCAGATCGACCCGAATCTGGCGGTCGCGCAGAACCAGCTTGGCTATCTCGTACTACAAGAGCGGCCAGTATGAGACGGCCGAGGAGCACTTCCGCCAGGCGATCCGCGCGAATCCGGATTTCGCGCAGGCCTGGGTGAGTCTGGCGGCGACTTTGGCTTCGACTTCGCGCTTTGCCGATGCGCATGAGGCGGTAGCTCATGCGCTGCGGCTCGATCCGCATAATGCAGAGGCGCTGGCGATGAAGAAGGAGTTGCCGGTGTCGCATCCGTAACGAGCCTCGGTTTGCCCCCCCGGCGGCTGAAGTCGCGAAAGTTGAGTCCCGAGTGATGACCGGCTGAATCCGCGCACTTCAGGCTGCGCTATTCTGGAATCGATGCGTATTGTTGTCCTGTTTCTGCTTCTTTCTTCCGCGCTTGCCTCGGCGCAACATGCCGCCTGACCCGGACCGGCTTTTCGGCAGCTGCGATTGAGGCGCAGCAGCGCGGCGACTATTCGACTGCCATCGAGGACTATCAGAAGCTCCTGAAGCTTCGCCCCAAGATGGTCGAGGCCCGAGTCAACCTGGGCACGGCGCTGGCCCATATTGGGCGCTTCGATGAGGCGATCGCGCAATATCAGCTCGCGCTTCCCGATGTTCCCGACAAAGACGCGGTGCACATGAATATCGGGCTCGCCTATTACAAGAAGGGCGATCTTGCCGATGCCATTCGGCGAATTCAAGATCGTGCAGAAATCGCGGCCGCTCGATCCTCAGCTTGCGATTCTGCTGGGCGACAGCGAGGTGCGGTCGGGCAAGGGTGCGGATGCGGTGGCGATGCTCACGCCGCTGGAGGCTGAAAATGCGGGAAATCCTGATTTTGAATATGTGATGGGCACGGCTTTGGTCGCCGCCGGGAATCGCCGTGATGGCGTGGCGCGACTCGAGAAGGTAGCGCAGACGACCAACAGCGCGGACGCCTATTTTCTGGCCGGCTCGACCTACATGTACCTGAATGAATTTGAGCATGCGCGCAAGGACCTGGAGGCCGCGCTGGCCCTGAATCCCAAAGTTGCCGCGCATCAATACGATGGTCGGCATGGCGCGCGACCGGACCGGAGATCGCGGCGGCGGCGGAGCCGGCGTTTCGCGCGGCGCTGGCCATCGACCCGAATGACTTCGACGCCAACTTGTATCTTGGGGCGGAGCTGCTGAAGAAGCGCTCAGTCGAGGAGGCCAAGCCATATCTGGATAAGGCCCTGGCGATCGAATCCTTCGTCCACGATGGCCCGCTATGAAGAGGGAATGTGGCAGAGCAACTCCGGCAAGTATGAGGAGGCGGCCAAAGACCTCGAAGAAGTCGAGAAGGAAGACCCGAACTGGCTGGAGCCGCATGTTGAGCTGGCGACGGTTTACTATCGCCTGCATCGTCCCGAGGACGGCGCGAAAGAACGCGCGATCGTGGACAAACTTACCGCCGAGCAGCAGACGCAGATGCCCCGCAAGCAGTAGCTCCCCGAGATGATTTGAAGATCAGTTTGGAAAGGGTTCGCCGGTCTTGGCGATCCGAATCTGGTGGTCGCTGAAGTGCATCAGGCCATTGGGCAGCGCGACCTTGGGCATGTGGCAGCTGACGCAGTTCGATTTAGCGACCGGGCAGACTTTGCCGTGGGTTTCGCCGGGAGCGCTTGTGGGCAGCACAGGCGCGTGGCAGGCGAGGCATTTCGGGTCGTAGTAAGACGGGCGAATCGCGCACCAGCTTCTTGTGCGGATCGTGGCAGGCGACGCAGCTGATCCTGGGGTCGGTGCCGTCGAAGCACTTGCTGTTGGCCAGCCGGTAAGGCTGGAAGCGCACATCGGCCTGACCCATGCCAGTGGCTGCGCACCACCGTCTCCCAGCTGCGATGGCATTGTCCGCAGAAATTCGATAGATCCTCGCTGGTCAGGCTGCCGAGCTTTTTCGGGACGGTGCTCATATCGCCTTTGACGACGCCGGCGAAATGGGCGCTTGCGCCGACGTGGCAGTGTTCGCAGGTGACGCCGGGTTTTGCAGCGGCGAGGTTGAACTTGTGGTCGACGACGGCGCCGGAGGTGTGGCATCCGAAGCAGACCTTTGCCTCTTCGTCGCCGATCGGGCGGCCGACGGCTTCTTCGAGATTCTTGGGATGCCAGAGATCATCGCCGGTGGTTATGTCGAGGCCCTTGATCGAGGGGTAGTAGCTCACCTGGCTTTCAAAGAGCTTGCCGTTGCGCTCGAGGACCCAGGTCTGTGCCTGAGAGCCGAGCGCCCAAAGAATTGGGATGGTAATGCTGTTCGTGCCGTCGCTGACGGTGTAGCGGCTCTGCCCATTGCGCGTCTCGACGGTGTAGGTATACCCGGCGCTCTTGAAGGTCATTTTGGGATGGTCGGTGAGAGTTGGGTTGTTGCCGGGCAGCTCCGACGCGCGGCCCATCTGCGTGTCGGCCTGACCTGAAGCCTGGTCGGTGTGGCAGGTGGCGCAGGTGACGCCGGCAGGGTTTGGTCTGCGCGAGCGGCGACGGTGGAAGCTACAACCATCAGGAAGGATACAGCGAGCAAGTAACCCGCAAGGGGAATGCGGGCGCAAAGACTTACGGGAGTGGCACTGGGCGCGGCCCCTCCGGTGGAAAGCTGCAGGCAGAGCAGGCGCTCGCGGCGGGCATCGTCCTTCCGTCCGAGCCTGGAGTATGCCTTGGCAAGGTGAGGTGGGCTTCGAGGTTTCCCGGTTCCAGTTGCAAGACTTTTTCGAGGTGGGGAAGCGCCGCGGTCGTATCTCCGTCCTCGACCATCGCGCGGCCGAGCACGAGTTGACCCATGGCCAGGGTTGGATCTTCGGCGACGGCCTTTTGCGCGACCGGCAGGGAATCGCCGTAGTTGCCCTGGATTCCATAGGCCCAGGCCAGCATAGCGTTGGCTACGGCGCTGTTGGGCGAAATGGTGAGCTCCTGCTGGAACTGGGCGATTGCCGCGTCGGGCTGGGTCGCGAAGAGCAGGTATCCGTAAAGGTAATGGACGTTGGGAGCGCTGGGATAGCGCGTGAAGAGCTGCTGAAAGGCGTCGTGGCCGCCATCCATGTCGCCGCCCATGACCTTGGCCGCGGCCGTACCCGTCATGGCGATGAGCTCCGCCTGGGCCGGGTCGGCATCCTGCGGAAAGACCGGCATGCGCAAGCCGGCGAGACCGATGGCGGTGGTGAGTTCGGGGTTTTGCTTGCCTTCCTTGACGAAGTTGGTATATTTCCCGATCGCCTCTTCGAAGTAGCCGAGCCGCGTCAGCAGTAGCGCTTCGTGATAAAGCAGAATCTCGGCATTGCGCGGCTGGGCGGCTGCGCCGAGCGTGATTCCATGCTGAATATCGCCGAGCGACTCGTTGAATTGGCCGGTCTCGAACTCACAGAGGCCGCGCAGCGCCAGCGCCGCGCCGGCGTTGGGTTTTAGTTCAATGAAATGGCTGAGGGCGTCGCGCGCCGGAGCGAACTGGTTCGCTCCATATTGCAGGACGCCGAGAAACCACCAGCCGTCTGCCCATTGCGGATTGATTTCGACAGCCTGGGTGTAAAGGCGCACGGCAGAGGCCGTGTCTCCCTGGTTGCGGGCGGCGGCGGCGCTGGCGGCGACGAATCGAAGTCCGAGGGGGCCTGCTGGCTGCGCGCGGCGGTAGACAGGCAAAACAAGGCGCCCAGGGCCAGCGCGAACGGCCACCGGGGAAGAGGCGGAAGATCCATGGCCGACCGCAGAAATCCGCTCCGGGAAGAGGCCCGATCAGGGTTTACTTCGTGGGAGCTCTCAAACATCGTCGGCAACCAAACAAGCTTCATGACGCAGTCTATGGACCGGCTGAGCGAGACTCTCGACCCGGGACGAATCGAAGCTCAGCGGTATCTCGACGATACCAAAGACGCTGGGCCAGTGTCTCAATGGCCGGCGGAGGAGTTTCGCAAGGTGATAATATGAGCTTCGCTGCTCGTAGTTTGCGCTGCGCGGATTGGCGCAGTTTCGTCTAGCGGGCAGGCTGTATTTTGGATGATGTGTCAACAGAACACCCCTCCCCAAAAAAAACTTGACAGCCGTATTCGAGCAAGCGTATCAACAATGGCGATGTATCTGATAACGATACCAAAAGCAACTAAATCGATCTATTCCGTGGATAATCCACGACTGGGCCGGCCTTTGGATTGAAGTAGACCAAAATAAAGCATAGATATTAAAAGAGTTAAAGCAGTTTATCGATTGCAAAAAAGACGCCGAAACAGTCATAGGGCGTGGGTAGATTTGAGCAACTTTCCGGCCGATATTTCATGCCGGATTGAGAAGTTACAAGCGTCTGCAGTGGCCTAACGATAGTTTGGACGAGCAGCGCTGAAAGATTTTTTTGGGAGGCAATTCATGAAGCAACACAGCGGAAGCAGCCGCAAGCTGCCGTTTTTCTCCTCGCTTGCTTGGCTACTTGGAGCAGTTCTCGCGCTCTCCGGTCTCAGTTCCAACGCCCAACAACTTACCGGCACGATCAGCGGTACCGCGTATGACCAGACGGGCGCAGTCGTGCCCAAGGCCAAGGTCGTTCTCAAGAACGAGGCCAGCGGTGACGTGCGCAACACGGTGTCCGGCTCTGACGGGCACTTCGTAATTACCGCGGTGCAGCCGGGCAGCTACTCGATTGAGGTTTCCGCCGCAGGGTTCTCGAGCTGGCAGGAAAACAACATCGTGATGAACACCGGTGACAGCCGCGATGTTCCGAACATCAAGTTGAATGTCGGCGGAAACTCGACGCAGGTGAACGTGGTGGCTGGGGCTGACGCCGTCGTGCCGACGGACACCGCCGAGATCAGCCAATCGATCAACACCGAAATGATCAACGACTTTCCGCTGGCTGGCCGCGACGCCGGCGAGTTGATCAAGATCATGCCGGGCATGGCGCTCAACAATGGCGGCAGCCAGGGCTCCGGTTTTAACGACAAGATTGTCGGCACCAACAACGGCCCGGTGGGCGCGTACTCCTCCAACGGCACCCAGCCCTACGGCACCATGGCTTACATGCTGGACGGCGCCAACCTGGTCGACCCGGGTAACGCCGGCACCCAGATCGCCAACATCAACCAGGACATGGTTTCCAGCGTCAAGATGCTGATCTCCAACTACGGCGCCGATTACGCCAAGGGGCCGGTGATCTTCCAGGCCTTCAGCAAGAGCGGCGGCAGCCAGTTCCACGGCGAAGGTTATCTCTATACCCACAACGCGGTGCTGGATTCAGTCGATGCGTACGCGAAGAGCCAGGGTCTCACCAACGCGGCCGAGAGCTACTACTACATCGGCGGCAACGTGGGCGGCCCGATCATCCTGCCTTTTACCAAGTTCAACCGCGACCGCAAGAAGCTCTTCTTCTGGGGCGGCTATGAATACATGAAGCAACAGCCGGCCGGCTCGGCATTCAACTTCAACGTGCCGAATGCCTGCCAGCAGACTGGCGACTTCAGCAACACAACTTGCCCCGCTCCCGCGAACCGCGGTAGCAGCGTGGCCGAATTTCTACAGCAACCTTACGGGAGATCTACCGGCCGGCGCCACCGCGACTTACCTTCCGCCCGGCAGCTTCGATCCCAATATCGGGGGCATCCTGAGTTTCTTTAAGAACCCTGGCGGTAGCCTGGGCCACTTCCAAACGCCCAGTCCGGCGAACGGAAACTTCAATTACGCCTATTCCAACGCGACCCCTCAGAACCGCTGGGAAGCGACGGGTAAAGTAGACTATGCGATCAGCGACAACGACAAGGTAACTGGTTCCTATACCTACCAGAGAGAGTCGGACCTTGCTCCCATCTCAATCTGGTGGTCGCCGGGCTGGACGTTGCCCTACCCGACTCCGGCTGCCTCGACAACCAATGCTTACGTGATTCTGTCGAATTACACCCACGTGTTCAGCCCGACGACGACCAACGAGTTTGTCTTTACCTGGTCGCACTTTACGAACCCATACAAGCTCGCGAATCCGGCGGCAATCGACCGCACGACTGCTGGCTTCAACGTGCAGGGGCTGTTCGGCGTTACGACCAAACAGATTCCAAACTTCGAAGGCCCCTGGGGCGGCGAGATTGCCAACCTCTCGAACTACACCTTCACCACCGGTTCCTTCGGGGCCACCAAGCAGGTACCGGCGTTCTATGACAACTTCACCAAGATCATCGGAAACCATACTCTGAAGACGGGCTTCTACTGGGACGCCAGCGAGAACATCCAGAACGACAACGTCCCGGACAACGGTACTTACAATACCCAGCAATGGAGCCAGTACTCGACAAGCAACCTGGTGGCCGACACCGAACTGGGACGCCTCTCCTCTTATCAGCAGCAAAACTACGCGCCGGTAGAAGGCGAGAAATTTCATCAGTGGTCGATCTATGCGCAGGACTCGTATAAGGCAGCCAGAAACCTGACTATCAACCTCGGATTCCGGCTCGATCACATGGGCAACTGGTACGGTTACTCGCCCTCACCATACCCAGGTATCCAGGTCTTCGATCTGACCAACTTCGTCAACAGCACCAACGCGCCCAACAATACCGGGTTGCTGTGGCATGCCACTGATTCCGCTATCCCCAACTCGGGCTTCCCGTCGCAGCTCTTCCACTTCGCGCCTCGAATCGGATTTGCCTACGATATCTTCGGCAACGGCAAAACCGTCTTCCGCGGCGGCTACGGCACTTACTATTACCCGATCGCGGTCAACGATGCCGAGAACGCGGCTGGAGGTCCTCTCGGTTCCTTCAGCTACACGACGCCGACCTCCTCGGGCTACTGCGCCCCGGGAGCTGTGGGTTGCTTCGATGGATATTCGAGCATTCACAATGCCGCCTTTGTTCCCCCGTCCAGTGTCGCGCAGAACGGATCCAGTGTTGACGGCGATCAACGCGGAGATAGCCGTTCGCCCTTCACCACCAACTGGAATGCGACCGTGTCGCAGGCCTTGCCATGGCGGTCGGTCTTCGAGATTTCTTATATCGGCAACCGCAGCGCGAACGAATTCATTAACGGCGCCAACAGCAACATAAACAATCTGAACAACGTTCCCACCGGCGGGATGTTTAACCCCGACCCGTTGACGGGTAAACTGCTTTCGCCGAGCCCGCCCCCATGCGGCGGCGCAACCGGAAGTATCTATTGCGCGAACAATCCGAACTATGCAATAGCCTTCAACGCCAACGACTATCGGCCGTACGTGACCTACCAGAACATGTATTTGCAGAGCCATCCGGGCTACGCGAAATACAATGGCTTGCAGATCTCGTGGCAGAAACAGTCGGGTCCGGTGACCTTCATCGCCAACTACGCGTTCAGCAAAGTGCTGGGCACTCGCGATGGAACCACCGATAACGGCAACGGGAATGGAACTGCGGTCAATCCATTCGACCTCCATGCCAATTACGGCCCTCTGGCCTATGACCACACCAACATCATGAACTTCACCTACAACTGGGCGCTGCCAAACTTCATTAAGGATGAAAGCAGCGTGGGCATGAAGCTTCTTGGCGGAACGATCAACGGCTGGAAGATTTCCGGTTACACCACCTTCCAGAATGGCGAACCGATGCAGCCGAACGTGGGCGGCAACTGGAACGCCACCTACGCCAGCGGTTTGACTGTCCCGACGACGGGGAACCCAACCCTTCCGGACGAAAGCGTCAAACTGCCTAACGGGTTGGTAGCGAACGCCGTCACCACCTCAACATGGTTCGGCTCCAGCGCCTACAACGTGCTGGTTCCGGCACTTACCTGCGATCCGAGGAAAGGAACCCATGCCGTCCAAACGAGCGCCGGCAAGCAGAACATGAGGTTCAACCCCGCCTGCTTCACCACTCCGGCTTACGGAACGCAGGGCCCTCAAATCATGCCCTACGTCAGAGAGCCTAACTATTGGGACAGCGATCTGGGCATCTACAAGAGCTTCCACATCACGGAGAGCCAGAGCATTCAATTCAAGGCCTCCGCGACGAACTGGCTCAACCATCCGCTCGGACAGTTTGGCCTCGCCGGCACGGGCGACGAGTCACTCCTGCTCCAGCAGACAGTCAACGGTGTGACGTCCATAGCACCGACCACGACCAATGCACAGACCAACGGTGCTCCGGCATTCAAAACCGGCTCCCGTTTCGTCACTCTCGCTCTGAAGTACTACTTCTAAACGAGAGGTTGCTTTACTATTAGCCCAAGGGGCGGCGTTCGCGCCGCCCTTTGTTTTTGTCACTATGCATTTCTTAAACCGAGTGATCATGCCAATCGGCGCCCTCCTTCTGTTAGCCGTCGCCGCCGGCGCGCAGCAATCGACGCATCCCGTGGCGAAAGGGTCGCCATTCAAATTCGACCTTCAGAAGATCCCGTTTCGTTTGGAGAATGACGAGACGGCGGGGAAGAATGCGCCTGAGGCGATGGGCGGCGGAGTCGCGGTCTTCGATTACAACGGAGATGGCCGTCCGGATATCTTCTTCACCAACGGCGCCAACATCGCCACGCTCAAAAAGGACTCGCCAAAGTACCGCAATCGCCTCTTTCGCAATGACGGCAAGGGCGTCTACACGGACGTGACCGACTCCGCAGGCGTGGCGGGAACGGGCTACGATATCGGCGTGGCCATCGGCGACTACGACAACGATGGCCATCCGGATATGTTTGTGGCCGGCTTGTACAAGAACACGCTCTATCACAACAACGGCGACGGGACCTTCACCGATGTGACCGCCAAGGCCGGCCTTGACCGCTCGAACGATCCCGACTTCGGGCCGCTGTGGTCCATCACCGCCGCCTGGGTCGACGTCAATAACGACGGGCTGCTCGATCTCTTCGTCGTGAATTACATGCAGTGGAAGTACTCCGACCAGCCGCTCTGCTCCTATCGTGGCGTGGCTGACTATTGCCATCCCAAGTTCTACAAGCCGCAGCCGAATCAGCTCTTTCTGAATAACGGCGATGGCACCTTTCGCGACGTATCGGCGGAGTGGGGGATTCGCCAGCACCCCGGCAAGGGCATGGGCGTGGGTGTTGCGGACTACGACCTCGACGGCCGCCCCGATCTTTTTGTGACCAACGATGCGTCCTACAATTCGCTCTTTCACAATACCGGGAGCAAGTTTGAGGAAGTCGCCTTTGAAGCGGGAGTTGCCTTGCCCGAAGACGGCAACTTTATCTCTGGCATGGGGCTCGATTTCAACGACTACAACAACGACGGATATCCCGACATTGTCTATGTGGCGTTGAATAACCAGACGTTTCCGCTGCTGCAGAACACCGGCAAGGGAGATTTCCGCGAGGTCACGACGCCAAGCGGCATGCGGGAGGCGACGCTGCGCATGGCAGGCTATGGCGCGGCGTTCATCGATTTCGATAACGACGGCTGGAAAGACATCTTTGTGACCCGCGGGCACGTGGAGTCAATGCCGCTGCCGGGCGCGGAAATCGACGAGTTCAACACCGTCTTTCGCAATCCCGGCCCAGCGGGGAACGACAAAGCGACCAACGGCAAGGGCGGCAAGTGGATTCCGTACACCGAGGAAGCGGGGCTGGCTGCCGTTCCAGCGGCACGCCATCGCGGATGCGCCTTCGGCGACCTGGATGGCGATGGACGCGTCGATGTCGTGGCCACCGCGCTGAGCGCCGACGCGGAGATATGGATGAACCGCAGCCCGAACTCCGGACACTGGCTCGACATCGCTCTGCGCGGGACCAAGAGCAACCGCGACGGCATGGGCGCGCGGATCAAGGTAGTGACCAAGAGCGGGGTGCAATACAACCACATGACCAGCAGCGTCTGTTATGCCTCGTCAAGCTACGGGCCCGTGCATTTCGGACTCGGCCCGGACACTCGCGCGGAGTCGATCGAAATCCACTGGCCATCCGGCAGGGTGCAGACCCTGCACGACGTCGCCGGCGACCAGGTGCTCAAGGTCGTAGAACCGGCAAGTTGAGCAGGCGCTGCGATCGCGTTGGCGGAGCTTTCTCGAGCTACGACCCGGCGCGCTGTGGACAGAATCGAAATGGGTTTCAGGCAGTCTTAACATTTGAAGCAATCTCAACAGGAGTGTGCCCAAACCACCCTTCTCTGATGTACCCTTAGCTCGTCTGCAGAATGTAGCTCCTCTCGCTCGGTGCTCTCTCAAAGACTGCTGGTTGAGATCGGGTTTCCAAGGGATTATCCGGCAACCCGGCGCCAGGCCATGAGGGGGAAATGCTTAGGGTTCGTGAGTTCCCGGTCTAAGGGAGGTTTCCGTGCGCCAGCGCAGCATCTCTTCTTCGCTTTCGATGATTCTGCTCGGTTGCCTGGCGACCGTCGCTCCTCACGCCGTTGGGCAGACTGCCGTTCCCGACGCAGATGGCCGCCTTGTCTTCAAAGCGAACGCGCGAATTGTTGTGCTCGACGTGGTGGTTACCGGCCATGACGGCAAGCCGGTGCAAGGCCTGCACAAGGAAAATTTCGCGATTACGGAAGATGGCAAGCCACAACAGATTCTCTCGTTTGAAGAGCATACTGCAGGGTCAACAATGCCGGTAGCGCTACCCGAGCTGCCGCCCAATATCTTTACGAATATCCCGAGGGTGAAGCCGGTCGATTCGGTGACCGTTCTGCTATTCGACTCGCTGAACACTCCGCTGGCGGACCAGAGCTTTGTCCGCACGGAGATGTTGAAGTTTCTGAAGACTGTACAGCCTGGCCGGCGAATCGCGATCTTCACGCTGGGCACGCGGTTGCGCTTTGTCGAAGGATTTACCGACGACCCGGCGGTACTGGCGGCAGCGCTCGACAACTCGAAGAATGGATCAAGCTCGCGCCAGTCGCCGCTGTTGTTGTCGAGCAGCGAGAACGATGCGAACCAGGGTGCGCTCGGAGTGTTTTACAACAACTTCGCGGCCAATCCTTCCAGCATCAATCTGATGTCGATGCAGTCGGTAATGCAGTTTCAAGCCGAGCAGGCGACGTTCAAGGTCGACGAGCGTGTGCATCTCACCCTGGAGGCCATGGAAGAGCTTTCGCGGTATCTCGCCGGAATTCCGGGGCGCAAGAACCTGATCTGGTTTTCGGGCGCCTTCCCGTTGAACTTGTTTCCCAACCCTGACCTGCAGGATTCCTTCGTTACCGAGCGGAAGTACGAGCGGCAGGTGCAACATGCGGACGCGTTGCTGAGTTCGGCGCAAGTGGCCATCTACCCGGTGGACCCAGGAGGCGCTGCGACCGATTCGCTCTATAACAGCGAGGCCCAGTTCAACGGAAAGATCAATATGCAAGAGGCCGTCAATGACGTGCTCACGCACCCGAACCAGCCCACGACGCAATCGTTTGGCGAGCAGGCGGTGAACGCTCAGATAGACAGCCTGCAGAAGGACTCGGTGCAGCGGAACGCCGACCATACGGCCATGGATGTGATCGCGCATGATACGGGTGGCGAGGCGTTCTATAACAACAACGGTCTGGAGAATGCGGTTGCCCGCGTCCTGGACCACGGGGCGCGTTTCTATACCGTAACATACACGCCTATCAATCCAGCCACTGACGGACATTACCGGAAGATAGGGGTAAAGGTGTCGGCGCCGAATTCAGAAGCGGTTAAACTCGACTACCGGCGAGGGTATTTCGCAGCCGATACGAAGACCATGAACGCCGCGGCGATCAAGCCTGGGGACGATCCGCTGCACCCCTTCATGGGGCCGGGAATGCCGGCTTCTACACAAATTCTATTTGCCCTGCGAGTGAAGACGGGCCCGGTGCCATCCACGCTGGAAGCGACGCCGCAAATGGAGCAGCATTCGGCTCCGTCGGGCACGGATGTCTGGGGCAAGGTCCAGATGGCGACGCACACCGACCTGGTTCCAGGTTTTGAGAACAGTAATCCGACCCACGCCGGCGACAATCCCAAACTCAAAGGAAAGCTGACCCGCTACAGCGTCGATTTTGTAATTGCCGCGAGTGGGTTGGAACTCGACGCAGGCGCCAACGGAAGCCATCACGGAGCGATCGAATCTACGCTGGTCGCTTATGATTCCGACGGCAGGCCGGTCAACTGGCTGGTGCGCGAGGTCGATCTCAATCTGGATGCGGCGCACTATGCGAGCGCTCGCCAGAACGGTGTCGCTCTTCGCTTCGATATCGACCTTCCCAGAGATGCAGTCACGCTGCGCAGCGGTATTTACGACCTTCAATCGAGCTTAACGGGAACGCTGGAGGTTCCGCTCAACAGCATCCTGGTTGGGCAAGCGCCAGGACTGAAGCCACGATAGGCGGCCGAGGGCTCATGCGGAGTATCGGGTCCGAAACGCATCCCGGAACGGCTATGCCGGCGAAATCCCTTCCCCACTACTTCTTAAGCAGGGCATCCAGGCCGGCCTGGGCGACCTGCTCGTCAATTTCCGACTTTGCCCCGCTCGCGGAGATGCCACCGAGAAGCTGGCCATCAACCTTGATCGGCAGACCTCCCTGATTCGGGAAAAATTGCGGAAAGGCCAGCGCCTCGACGTTGCCCTTCTTGATTGTGTCCGCGGCATCCTTCGATGGACTGCCAAAGAATGCCGAGTCCCGCGCCTTCTTTTGGGCCCACTCGATGGTGCTGATTGGCGCTGTCTCTCCTTTTTCGAGGAAGAGCAGGTTGCCGCTTTCATCGACGACACAAATGGTGACGGAGACATTCAACTCTTTGGCCTTCGCCTCGGACGCTGCGACCATGGTCTTGATAGCTGCGAGGTCGATATATTTCCTGGTCGGCAGATCACCGGCCTGGGCGGTTACTGCGGAGACGAGCATCAGCGCAAGCAGTTTGATCACGAAAGCCTCCGGCACAATCACCGTACGTTAAATACGCCGGTTCCCCGACGATCGAATTCTACTAGGTTGTTGACGCTCATTCGCAAATTGTCATTGAGCCCTAGCTGAACCGGGTTCGTACCTCCACGGCGTTTCGGTGCTCGATTGTTCTGAGAAGCGCGTGTCGGTGTAGTCCTCGAAGTTGAGCTTGTGCTTGAGCACTCCGGTCTCGATCATAAGATCGCGCACCATGTCGAAGTCGGCCTTGCGCGGGGCGAGCGGGCTATACGTCACGCGGTCCATTGGTTTGGTAAGCGCCCAGCGGAGCAAGGCGGGCTTCTGGTTGAAGTAGAAGCGTCCGACGAAGTCAGCGGCGTCTTCGCGATGGGGCTTGCTCTTATCGAGCCAGAGTCCGGAGCGGGCGATGCCATCGACCAGCACCTGGACGACGTCCGGTCGGGTGTCGATCAGGTCCTGGCGCACCACCAGGATGCAGGACATGTAATCGGGCCAGTATTCGCGGGCCTGAAAGAGAACTCGGCCGTAGCCGCCCATCTCGGCTTGCGAGGGAAAGGGTTCGCCCATCACGAAGGCATCGATGGCGTGGGCGGCGAGCGCGCTGTTTACATCCGGCGGGGCCATCTCGACCATCTTGATCTCATTCGGCTTGATGCCCCACACTTTCATTGCGCGAAAGATCAGAAGGCGCTCGTCGGAGAAACGGCTGGGAATCGCAATGGTGCGGCCGCGCATGTCGGCGAAGGTCTTGATTGGGCCGTCCTTGCGCACGACGACCGCGCTGCCGTAGCGGTGGCCAAGGTAAACGATCTTGATGGGCACTCCCTGGTCGCGGAGCGCGAGCGCCAGCGGAGCGACGATGAAAGCGGCTTGCACGCGGTTCGAGATCAGCGCCTCTTTCATCTCCGGAAAACCCTGAAACATCCGAGGCAGAAAGAGTTCGCCGGAAAGAGAATACTTCGAAATATAGTCGGTCACGGGGCAGGTGAGTTGGCAGGTCACAGGCAGGTACGCGACGGTTATCTTGCGCTTGGCAACGGGGCGATAGTCGTTGAGCACCGCGCCCCAGTTCACGTTGAGCCAGGCGTGAAGGCCGGAGATCAACACCAGCCAGCCAAGCGCGAAGGCGACGACTTTGGCCTTAAGACTCATGACGAAACCCCCAACGAAGCGAGCGGACAGTTTCTAAACGGCGGAAGCCGATGTCGAGCGCGAGGCCGATGATCCCGATTACCAGCATGGCGGCGACGACCAGATCGTAGCGCTTACCCGAGTTGCGGGAGTCGATCACCAGATATCCGAGACCGGAATCGACGGCGATCATCTCGGCTGCGACGACAACCAGCCACGCGACTCCGAGGGCGATCCGCAACCCCACGAGTATTTGCGGAAGCGCCGCTGGAAAGACGACCTTGGCGAGCACTTGCGTCGACGACAACCCAAAGTTGCGGGCCGCCCTGCGATAGACCGAGGGCACGCTTGAGACGCTGCTGACGCAACTGACGAGGATGGGAAAAAAGGCCGCGAGGAAGATGAGGAATACAGCGGCACGATCCCCGACGCCGAATAAGAGAATCGACACTGGAATCCACGCGATCGGGCTGATGGGGCGGAGGATTTGCACGACAGGGTTGACGACCTGGTTGAGTACCGGATACCAGCCGAGGGCGAGGCCAATAGGTACCCCGGCCACGACAGCGGCGCCGAAGCCCAGCGCAACACGACGCAGCGAATCGGCAATGTCATTCCATAGAACATGTTGATGCGCGAGGCCGGTCAGGCCCAGCGCAACACTTGCCGGGGAGGGAAAGACTTTGGTGCCCGTCCATATCACCGAGTATCGCCAAAGGGCGACCGCCAGGCCAGCGGAGAGGAACGGCCAGAAGAACTTCTCCCACGCGGCAGCTTGGGTAAGCGTCTTCATACGGAGTAAGCCAATCCGATGCGGTTAAGCAACTCGTCGCGCAGCTCGAGATAGTGTGGTGCGCTGATGTTGCGCGGGTGCGGGATGTCGATGGTGACGGCCTCCTGGATTCTGGCCGGTCGTGAACTCAGCACTACGACGCGGTCGGCAAGCTGGACGGCTTCGTCGATGTCGTGGGTGACGAAAAGTATTGTGCGCCGTTCGGCCTGCCAGATGCGGAGCAGTTCCTGGCGCATGATGAGCCTCGTCACCGAGTCGAGCGCGCCAAAGGGCTCGTCGAGGTAGAGAATGTCGGGGTTGACGGCCAGCGCCCGGGCGACTTGGAGCCGCTGCTTCATGCCGCCCGACAGGTCAGAGGGATAGCTCTTCTCGAAGCCGTCGAGGCGCACCAGTTGCACATAGTGAGCGATGCGCTCGCGGCGCTCGGCCCGCGAGAGTTTTTCAAGACCGAAGCCGATGTTGCCTTCGACCGTGAGCCAGGGAAAGACCCCCCGCTCTTGAAAGACGAGGATGCGCCGCGGATCGGGACCATGAACAGCCTCGCCGTCAATGGTGATCTCGCCACTCGTCGGCGCAAGAAAACCGCCGATCAGATTGAGCAGCGTAGACTTGCCGCAACCCGACGGTCCGACGAAGCAGACGAATTCGCCATCGGCGACCTCGAGGTTGAGGTCTTCGAGCACCGAGACGCTCTTTCCGTCGTTTTCGAAGACCTTGCCAACGTGGTCCAAGCGTAGTTTTTGTGGCGCAGTGCGGCCCTCCGCTACGTTCAAGCTAATCCTCCGAATATCCCCAGCGGAACGATCTGATTTGCTCGAGCGAGCGCATTCCCAGGTCCAACAAGAGTCCGATAATTCCGATGACGACCATACCGGCGACGACGAGATCGTATCGATTCCCGGCGTTACGGGCATCGACGATCAGAAATCCAAGGCCTGAGTTGACCGAGATCATCTCCGCGGCGACGACGACCAGCCATGCAATACCGAGGGTGATCCGCGAGCCGACGATCAACTGCGGAACGACGGCGGGATAAAGAACGCGAAAGATAAAGTCTCTCGTACTCAGGCCAAAATTGCGGCCGACGTTCAGATAGACGCCGGGCACGTTATGCACGGCGCTGATGGCGGTAAGGAGCAAAGGGAAAAAGCATCCCACGAAAATGAGAAAGATCGCGGCCAGATCGCCGACGCCGAACCAGAGGATGGCGAGCGGGATCCAGGCCAACGGCGAGACCGGGCGAAGGATCTGCGCCAACGGATTGAGCGCCATCTCTGCGCGGCGATACCAGCCAATGACCAGGCCAAGCGGAATAGCGGTGACAACAGCGAGCAGGAACCCCCACGTGACTCGGAAGAGCGAGGCAACGACATACTTCAACAACAGCCCGTGCTGAAGCAGTTCCCCGATACCGCGAGCGACGCTGAAGGGTCCCGGCAATAGACTGCTGGGATGGCGTGAGACCCCAACCTGCCACGCGGCCAGCAGAAGTACGATAAACGCGACGGGACGCAGCCGCACCGAAAGGTTCAATGCTGAATCTCCAACTCCCCTGCTACTGCTGTCCGAGACCGGCACTGCATACAGAAAATGCCGATGGACCGGCTTCGGAAAGGAGCTTTTTTGCCCGGTACCCAGAGAGCATATCGCAATGAAGCCGGTCGACGCCTCATACTTTAGGTTGGTGCTGCATCTGTAGTCCTGCAAGGAGCAGCGCCGATTCCTGAAGTCTTCTTGGGTCCGCCATCCGTGCCCCATCCGCCGCCGCCGGGCGTTTCGATTCCGAAGATGTCTCCCTGCGCAAACAATCGGGTAAACTTCCCCGGCAAGTCGGTCATCTCTGTCGCCTCGCCCGCCGAGAACCATGCACGGCCGGCAAGACCCTCTTCGCCGCCCTGCAATCCATAAGGCCGGAACTTTCTTCGCTCCGCCAGCAGCGTCACCTGCGCTGGAGCAAGCAACTCAATCTCGCGAACCAGGCCGTCGCCGCCACGAAATTCTCCGGAGCCACCCGACCCGTAGCGATAGCCGTACCGTCGCACGCGGAACGGGTAGGCATATTCGAGGGCCTCGATCGGCGTGTTGAGCGAATTGGTCATATGAGTCTGCACCCCGGAAATGCCGTCGAGACTCGGGCGCGCACCCATGCCGCCGGCGGTTGTTTCGTAGTAGGTATAAGGGCCGCCGGTACGAGGATCGCGGCCACCGATGGTCAGATTCGTCATCGTGCCTGCGCTCGCCGCCGGCACCCGATCGGGAACTGCCTGTGCCAGCGCGCGGAGCAGAGCATCGACCATCCGCTGCGAGGTTTCGACATTCCCTCCAGCCACCGGAGCCGGCGGCAGCGCGTCGACGATGCTGCCCTTGGGAGTCACCAACGTTAGCGGTCGCACGATGCCTGCCGTCGCCGGTGCGTCTTCGCTCAGCAGGCAACGCAGCACATAGAAACATGCGGAAAGCGTGATGGCTCGGACGGCATTCACGCTGCCCATTACTTGAGGCGAGGAACCTGCAAAATCCACGGTAACGGAGCCGTCTGCCGGATCGAAGGCCAGGGCGACCGCGATCCGCCGCGGGATGTCGCTGACTCCGTCATCATCCAACCAATCCTCGGCCTCAAACGTTCCAGCCGGCATCGCTCGAAGCTCCGCACGCACTAATCGCTCAGAGTAGTTCAACAACTCTTCGATCAAGCCGAGGAGGCTCGCCTCGCCATACTTCTCCCAAAGCTGGAGCATTCGCCGCTCCCCGACTCGACAGGCCCCGATCTGGGATTGCAAATCGCCTTCGCGCTCTCTGGGGGTGCGAACATTCAGCAGGATCAGATCGAGCATCTCGCGATCGAGCTCTCCGCCGCGCACAATTCTGACCGGCGGGATGCGCAGTCCCTCTTGAAAAATCTCGCTTCCCGGGCCCATTGATCCTGGAAAGGAACCGCCAACGTCGGCGTGGTGGGCACGATTCGCGACGTAGAACGCCGGCGCGGATTGGCCCGGGGGAAAGACCGGCAGCACCATGGTGATATCGGGAAGGTGCGTGCCGCCGGCATAAGGGTCGTTGAGGACCGCAATGTCTCCCGGAGCAAAATCGATCGCAGCAACCGCGGCCTCGACTGACATGGGCATCGAGCCCAGGTGCACGGGCATGTGGTCGCCCATCGCGATGACCCTCGCGTGTCCATCGAAAATCGCGCAGGAATAATCCCGCCGTTCGCGGATATTCGGAGACAACGCGGTACGAAGGAGCGCCGCGCCCATCTCCTCGGCGATTGAGGACACGGCATTCTGAAAGATCGCCAGCTCGACCGGATCGGCCTCGACACTCATGCGTGATGCTCCCCGCCGATCGCGATTACGAGATTTGAGAATCCGTCCACTGTTGCCACGCAATCCGGTGGCAACAGCGTGGCCGAAGTGTATTCGGTGATCATCGCCGGCCCCTCCATGCGGTCTCCGGGCAGAAGCGCGTCGCGCCGGTATACTCCCGCTTCCATAAAGCCCCCTTCGAAGAAGATTTGGCGCTCTGCATAGCGGGCGGCGGTCCCATCACCTGCTCGGCATTCGCGGGACGGGGGCGTCCATTGCTCTGCGCCCGAGACCATACGCAGGCGCAGGTTAACAATCTCAACCGCACCCGTGAGATGACAGATACCGTAGCGCTGCTGGTGCAGTCCGTGAAAGGCCTCGACACTCTCGGCAGGTGCTTCGCTGCGAAAGGGAACATTGAGTTCGTGTCCCTGACCGCGATAGCGAATGTCGAGGCTTCGCTGTGCCACGCCTTGGAGGCCTTGCTCGTTAAAGTCGCCGCGGCCTTGCGTTTCGAGTTTCAAGAATGTTTCGTTGAGCGTTTCGATCGCATCGCCTGCGACCATCACCGTTTGCGAATAATCGCGCACCGTCTCCGCGAGCAGGATACCGAGTGCCGAGAGTGCCCCGGGCATCGCCGGGATAAGCACCTTGGCAATACGCAGCGCCCGCGCCAGCGAACACGCATGCAGCGGCCCGCCTCCGCCGAATGCGACGAGAGTAAAGTCGCGAGGGTCGTGGCCCCGCTCGACAGAAACGACGCGAATCGCTCGCTCCATACGGCTCTCAACGACGCGGAGAATTCCGCAGGCAAACTCCTCGACGCTCTTGATGGGTCCCATCTGTTCGCGCATGAGGCGTTCGGTTCGCTCTACATGAAGCTGTACACCACCGCCGAGAAAGGTTTGCGGATCGAGCCTGCCGAGGAGCAGATTTGCATCGGTAACGGTCGGCAGTTCGCCACGGCCAAAGCAGATTGGCCCCGGCTCGGCGCCCGCCGACTCCGGCCCAACGCGCAACATGCCGCCGGCATCGAATCGGGCGATGGAGCCTCCGCCGGCGCCGGCGGTATGGATGTCCAACATCGGCACACTCATTGGCACTCCAGCCACAATCGACTCGCGTGAGAGACGGGCGGGGCCTTCGCCCAAATCGGCCAGGAAGACATCGGTCGATGTGCCGCCCACATCGAGCCCGATGATGCGCTCGCATCCCGCCCAGGCTGCGACCCGGCATGCTCCGATCACCCCGCCCGCCGGGCCCGACAGCACCGTGCGCACAGGCTCGCGGGCGGCCAATTGAGCCGGGATGATGCCCCCGGAGGACTGCATCACATCCACGCCACCTCCGCAATGGTGTGCGGCAACACCCTCCGCGAGATGCGTGAGATAGCCCTGCATCCGAGGCGCAAGATATGCGTTCACTACCGTTGTGGAGGCGCGCTCATATTCGCGAAACTCGGGCAGAATGCGGTGCGAGCTGGAAACGGGCACGCCAAGCCGACCCATCGCCTCGGCGACGCGCCGCTCGGTCTCCGGGCGCGCAAAAGAGAAGAGCAAAGAAATGGCGACGGCCTCGGCGCCGCTCTCGCGCACCTGCTCGACGAGCGCCTCCAGCTCGTCCTCCGTTGGGGAGCGAAGAATATCTCCTTCCGCGCTCACCCGCTCCGGTACGCCGAAGCGCAGCTCTCGTAGAACCAGGCACTCCGGCGCCGGCGCGAACCAGTCGTAGAGCCGGCTGCGCGTCTGTCGGCCGATGGCGATCGTATCTTCAAAGCCTTCCGTGGTGACGAAGGCCACGCGCACGCCCTTGCGCTCAAGCATCGTGTTGGTGCCGACGGTAGTTCCGTGCCGCACGTCGATTTCGCGGGCCCGCCCGATTTGCGCCAACGCGTTAAGCACCGACAACGAAGGATCACTCGGCGTCGAGAACACCTTGAGCACGCGGAGCTGGCCGTCCTCGAAGTAGACGCAATCGGTGAAGGTGCCGCCGGTATCGATCGCTACGCGCAACGTGCTTCGTTCCCCCCCGGCGCTTCTCAGGTTCCGCCTCGTGGTATTCTGCGGACTTCAAACCAACTGCCGCACCCTTGAACTCTAAAGCAAGAGGACCTCATTTGGACGGGATTTGCGGCTGGCTCTTTGAGGCGTCACCGGAGCAGAAACGAAATCTGCTCGCCGCGTTTCTCGGTTACATGCTCGACAGCATGGACGTGATGCTTTACGCGCTCATCCTGGGCCCGGTGCAACGCGAATTGCACCTTTCCGCGGCGCTCAGCGGAGCCATGATGTCGGCGACCCTCGTTGCGGCGGCGATCGGCGGTCTCGGCTTTGGATGGTTTGCCGACCGCTACGGCCGCACCCGGGCGCTCACGTTCAGCATGCTGGTCTATTCTGTCGCCACAGCTTTATGCGGCTTCACTCAAAATGCGGTGGAGCTAATGCTCTGCCGCGTGGTGCTGGGCTTCGGCATGGGCGGCGAATGGGCCGCCGGCGCTTCGCTGGTTGCCGAGACCTGGCCGACGCAGCATCGCGGCAAGGCTCTGGCCGTAGTGCAGAGCGCCTGGGCAGTCGGTTATGCCCTGGGGGCCGCGGTCGTGGCGCTGGTCATGCCGCATTTCGGATGGCGCGCCGTCTTCTTTGTCGGAATTGTTCCGGCACTCTTAACTCTCTGGCTGCGTCGCGGTCTGCGCGAGCCGGAGAGCTGGCAGAGAGAGCGAACGATGAAGGTAGAGACCGGTCGCCTGTTTCAAGGAACGCTCGGCTATAGCGTGCTCATCTGCTCCACCATGAACGCCGCGGCGCTCTTCGGCTGGTGGGGACTCTTCACCTGGGTGCCTCGCTTCCTTTCGATGCCAGTTATCGAAGGCGGCCGCGGCCTTAGCGTTGTTCAGACGTCGGCGTGGACGATCGTCATGCAGGTCGGAACGTTCATCGGCTATATCAGCTTCGGTTATCTCGCCGACCGCTTCAGCCGCAAATATACCTACATCGGCTACTTGCTGGTGGCGACCCTGCTGGTGCCGCTGTTCGCGTTCGTGCAAAATCCAAATGCCCTGTTGCTCATCGGCCCGCTCGTCGGCTTCTTTGGCACGGGATATTTCAGCGGTTTCAGCGTCATCGCCAGCGAACTCTTTCCCACCGCCTTGCGCGGCTCGGCGATGGGATTTGTGTACAACATCGGCCGGGTCTTCAGTGCTGCTGCGCCCTACCTGATCGGCAGCCTCTCCGAGCACGCCGGACTCGGCTACGCTTTATGCCTCACGTCCGGCGCCTTCCTGGCTGCAGCTCTCATCGCCACCGCGCTCCGTCTGCCGCCGAGAAGCGCGGAGTAGCTTCTCAGAACTTCCGGGAAAGATCTCCTTTGGATCTCCTCACTTACGCAAGCCAAAAAACTTCCTAACCGGAAGCCCATTTTCCTGTCTAATGCGCTGAATGGAAGACAGCGACCAGGAAATTCGCCGGGCGGTGCTGGCCGGCGACAAGGACGCCTACGGCGCGCTCGTCGTGCGCTATAGCCAAACTGTCTTTCGCGTGGCCTTTCGCATTACCGGCAATGAAGAAGATGCCGAGGAAGTGGTGCAGGAAACTTTCCTCCGCGGCTATCAGAAATTGGAAGGATTTGAGGGACGATCGAGCTTCGCTACGTGGTTTTACCGGATCGCGAGCAACTGTTCTCTGGATCTGGTTACCAGGAAAAAAGTCAACGCGCAGAGCCGCATCGCCGAAGAAAGCGACCCTGAGCAAGGTGAAGTCCAGGTAGCGGACAGGAAGGCAGGACCGGACAGGCTGCTTCTGAGCCGCGAGATTGAAGCGAGGCAGCAAGCGGCGATGCAATCTTTGACCGCGACCGAGCGCACCGCGTTTGTGTTGCGGCACATGGAAGATCGTTCGACCGAAGAGATCGCTGCCGCGCTGAGAATTGCTCCAAATGCGGCAAAGCAAGCGGTCTTTCGCGCAGTACAGAAATTGAGACGGCAGCTCGCGCCGCTATGGGTAAACACATGACAGGGAACAGCAAACACCTCAGCGAAGAAGAGATGATCGACCACTACTACGGAGAGAGCGCGCCAGACTCCAACGTGGAGCGGCACTTGAAGGTCTGCGTCAGGTGCGGCGATGAGTACTCTGCTCTGGAGCGGGACCTGGGCGGAGTGAAGGCGCTGGTTCCTCCTCCGCGCGGCGAGGGTTATGGCGAGGAGGTCTGGCGGTCGATTCGCAGCTCCCTGCCGGTGTACGAGGCGCGTAAGTGGCGATGGTCAAGCCTGGGATTTCGAAAGCCCCTGGCCTTGGCTACGGCCTTCGCGTTGCTGATGGTTGCGGCGTTCGTTGCTGGCCGAGTCTGGCAGCGGAAGCAAACCTCGCAGACGGCGGCTGTGGCAAGCGATCCGCAGGCGCGGCAGCGGGTAGTGGTATGGGTGCTCGGCGATCACCTCGATCGTTCCGAGCGGCTGCTGGTGGAGCTAAATCATGCGGACGGGAAAGATGATGCACTTCCGATACAGAACGAGGCGCGCGAGCTTCTCGCCTCGAACCGCTTGCTGATGCAGAGCGCAAAGCAGAGTGGCGACCCAGCGGTGGATGCAGCGCTCGATCGCCTGGAGCGCTTGCTTGTCGAAATCTCCAACGAGCCGAACGGCCTGACCGAGGCGGATTTGAACCGGCTTCGACAGGAGATGAATACCGACGGCCTGCTTTTTGATGTACGTGTTTTACGTTCCCGGGTTGCGGAGCAACAGCCCAAGGCGGCCTCGGGATTGAAAGGGGTATCTATCTAATGAAAACGAAATCACTCATTTCTTCAGCTCTTCTCGGAGCGGCCTTTTCTTCCTCCATGGTCTCGTCGACGCTCTTCGCCTCGGAGCTGCGGCCCTTCACCTTTGACTATGCAGTTGGGGGCGACAGCGCCACAGTGAACACTGATACTCAGGCCGACAAATCGAGCCAGGACGCTCAGTACTCTGACGGCACTCGCGCGATCAACGACGGTCGCTGGGCTGATGCGGAAAGCATCTTCTCGAAAATCGCACAGCAGAAGGGCGATCGCGCCGACGCGTCAATCTACTGGAAGGCTTATGCGGAGAACAAAGAGGGGAAGTCCACTCAGGCACTCGCGAGCTGCAAGTTTCTACGCGACGCGTACCCGAAGAGCAATTGGATCAACGAGTGCGGCGCGCTCGAGATCGAGATTCGCGGCAAGAGCGGCGATCCGGTGCAGCCCCAGGCAGAGCAAAATGAGGACCTCAAGCTATTGGCCCTCAACTCTCTCATGCAACAGGATGAGGCCCGCGCACTCCCCATCATCCAGCAGATTCTTACCGGGAACAGTTCGGAGAAGCTGAAAGACCGGGCGCTGTTTGTGCTTTCCCAGGACTCGTCGCCGCAGGCCCAACAGACACTCCTCGATGTGGCCCGCGGCCAGAAATACCCGGCGCTGCAGAGAAAAGCAATCCAGATGATCGCAGTCACCGGCGGCAAACAGTCGGTGGCCAAGCTGGGCGACATCTACCGCCAGAGCAATGATGAGCAGGTCAAGAAGTCGATCCTGCAGGCTTACCTCATTACTGGAAGCCCCGATCCATTGGTTGAAGCAGCCAGCCATGAGTCGAACCCGGAGCTCGCGAAGTCGGCCGTACAGAACCTGGGTGCGATGGGCGCCACGTCTCAATTGCTTGATCTTTATCGGAAGACGTCCAGCGACGCTACGAAGTCGGCCATCATCAATGCCCTCGTAGCAGCCGGGGGAAAAGGCGCAGAAGCCTTAGGCACGATTGCTGCCGCTGAGCCGAATCCGGAGCTACGCAGCAAGGCGATTCGCAATACCGGTATCGCTGGAGGCATGTCGCAGGCGCCGGCTCTGGTTGCGGCTTACAAGAAGAATGCCGACCCGGAGACCAGGAAAGCGGTGATCCAGGCGCTCTTCCTGGCCGGCGACAGCCACGATCTGGTTGAGCTAGCACGCGCGGAGAAAGATCCCGCGCTCAAGCAGGAGATCGTGCAGCAACTCAGCATCATGCATGACAAAGAAGCGACCGATTACATGATCGAGATCCTGAACAAATGACGCCCGAGATCGGGAGGAGACTCACCCTATGAAAAACCTATTTCTCGCCCTGATGATTTCAGTTTCGGCGCTCGGGATTTCAGCCCAGCAGCCGAAGACGGTCAACACCCAGCTTCAGGTCGGGCCCGTGGGCCCGGGACTGTCCGCGACGGTGGAGCGATTTCAGCACTCCAATGGGCCGCTTTGGGTGGGATATCAAGTGCAAGCTCTTCCGCGAACGCATCTCTCTGCATGTTCGTCTTGGAATGGATCATCACAGGTGGAAGATGGATGCTGCAATGAATATCGGTTGGAGGAATCGGGAGACAATCTGAATACTTCCGATCAAAAAGACGCCGTCAATCCCGTTATCTATGTGCTGCTCCGAGTCGATCATGGCGCTGATTGAAAAAGTCCGCCTCGCGCCGGCAGGATGCACCTTGAATGCTGGCGGTCTGTCTCTGCAATGGCTCACCGACGTTCAACCTGAGGATAGCGTAGCCTTCCTCGGGCAGATTGCGGCGAAACGTCCGGACGAAAGGCATGACAAACTTCTCGACGAAAGTCTCGTCGCGGTGAGCATGCACGCTACGCCGAAAGCAACCGAAGTTCTCGCTAGCCTCGCCACTCCTCCCAATAGCGCCTTTATCCGCGAAAAGGCAGCATTCTGGCTTGGCGCGCAGCGTGGTCACGACGGATACGTTGCGCTCCAACAACTGGTTGCTAAAGAACAAGACCCGAAGCTTCGCGAGAAGCTCGCCTTTGACCTATCGATCAACAGCGATCCGAGCGCGATCGACGAACTGATCACTATGGCGAAGTCTGACTCCGACAGTAGCGTTCGCGGGCAGGCGCTCTTCTGGCTGGCGCAGAAGGCCGGCAAGAAAGCTATCGGCGCCTTACGCGATTCCATGGAGAACGATCCCGACTTCTCAGTGAAGAAGAAGGCCGTCTTCGCCCTCAGCCAGTTGCCGAAGGATGAGAGCGTGCCGCAGCTCATCCACGTTGCCGACAGCAACTCGAATTTCGCGATTCGTAAAGAGGCGATGTTTTGGCTGGGCCAAACCAATGATCCGCGCGCCCTCGCCTATCTTGAGGGAGTGTTGAAGCGCTAATTCAACGTGAGGGCTACTAGCAGCCTATCTTTCGATGGCCATCGCGACGGAGTTTCCTCCGCCGAGACATAACGCCGCGACTCCCTTTTGGACGTCGCGGCGAATCATTTCGTGAAGCAGCGTGACCAGTACACGAGCGCCGCTGGCTCCGATCGGATGACCGATCGCAACTGCGCCTCCGTTCACATTCACATTCTCAAGTCCGAGACCGAGCTCGTGCGTCACGCCGAGCGCCTGCACTGAAAAGGCCTCGTTCAACTCGAATAGATCGACGTCGGAGATCGCCCAGCCAGCTTTGGCGAGCACCTTCTGGACGCCAGTGACCGGAGCTAGCATGATCCACTTCGGATCGACACCGCTGGTGGCTTGAGCGCGAATGTGTGCCATTGGCGTCAGGCCGAGTGATTCCGCTTTGCTGGCGGACATGACGACGACCGCGGCGGCGGCATCGTTCAGGCCCGGTGCATTTCCAGCGGTGACGGTGCCCTCTTTCTTAAATGCAGGCCGAAGGCCGGCCAGCGCTTCCAGCGAGACGTCGGGGCGAATGGATTCGTCTTCGGTAAGCCTTGTTGGCGCGCCCTTCTTCGCGGGAATTTCGACGGGCACAACTTCAGCGGTAAAGCGCCCTTCTTTCCATGCGGCGGCGGCGCGGCGGTGCGACTCCATCGCAAACTGGTCTTGGCGCTCGCGGGTGATGGTGTGCTTCTCCGCGACGTTTTCCGCGCTGATGCCCATGTGCTGGTCGTTGTAGTGGTCCCATAGCCCGTCGTTGACGACGGAGTCGATCAGCGTGCCGTTGCCGAGGCGATACCCCTGGCGCGCCTGAGGCAACAGGTAAGGCGCGTTGGTCATCGACTCCATGCCGCCCGCAACGACAATCTCTGCATTGCCGGTCTGAATAGCCTGGGCGGCGAGTGCGATGGCCTTGAGTCCAGATCCGCAGACCTTGTTGATGGTCAGCGCGGCAACCTCGTAAGGCAGACCCCCAAAGATAGCTGCCTGGCGCGCGGGGTTTTGTCCCAGGCCCGCCGAAAGCACATTACCCATAATGCATTCGTCGACCTGGGCAGGATTGAGTCCGGCACGACGCACGGCTTCGCGGACGACAATCGCGCCGAGCTGCGGCGCAGTCAGCGGACTGAGCGCGCCTTGAAATTTGCCGACCGGGGTGCGAACGGCGGAGACGATGACAACATCTTCCATGGCTAAAACATCCTTTGCAACGGTTCGCGCACGATCAGTGGTGCGCCTGTGAGTTTTCTGATTCCATCAACCGTGGCGCCCGGCGCGATTTCTTCGAGCACAAGTCCAGACGGTGTTACCTGAATGACCGCCAACTCGGTGATGATCGTGTCCACGACCTTCAGGCCGGTCAATGGCAGCGTGCAGGCTTCGAGGATTTTAGGCTCGCCGCGGCGGGTCGCGTGCTCCATGGCAACGATGACGCGGCGCGCGCTGGCGACCAGATCCATCGCCCCCCCCATGCCTTTGAGCATCTTGCCGGGAACCATCCAGTTGGCAAGATTGCCCTGCTGATCGACCTCGAGCGCGCCGAGGATGCTGAGGTTAATATGGCCGCCGCGGATCATCGCGAATGAATCAGCGCTCGAGAAGTAGGAGCTGCCGGGGAGCTCGGAGATGGTCTCTTTGCCCGCGTTGATCAGGTCGGGATCTTCCTCGCCCGCGATCGGATAAGGCCCGACGCCGAGCATGCCATTCTCTGATTGCAGAATGACCTCAATTCCAGACTCGACATAGTTAGCGACCATGGTCGGAATTCCGATGCCGAGGTTGACGTAGTAACCATCGCGCAATTCTTTGGCGGCGCGGCGCGCGATGATCTCGCGCGGGTCAACGGCGAGAGCAGGAGTCGTGCTCATCGGGGAACTCCTGCGGTGGTCGGCCGGGTCGTTCGCCGCTCGATTCGTTTTTCAACGCCAGCGCTCTCCAGGATGCGTTGCACGTAAACGCCCGGCGTGACGACTGAGTCTGGATCAAGTGCCCCGGGTTCGACGAGCTCTTCGACCTCGGCGATCGTACACTTCGCTGCTGCCGCCATCATGGGACTAAAGTTGCGCGCGGTCTTGCGGTAGATAAGGTTGCCGAGGCGGTCGCCCTTCCATGCTCTAATGAGCGCGAAATCTGCCTGGAGAGCATGTTCCAACAGATATTGCCGTCCATTGAACTCGCGCACCTCCTTGCCGTCAGCCACGACCGTGCCGACGCCCGCAGGGGTGTAAAAAGCTGGAATGCCTGCGCCGCCGGCGCGAATGCGCTCCGAGAGAGTGCCCTGGGGTATAAGTTTCAAGTCGAGGCGACCCGCAATCACCATCTCTTCGAGCAGCTTGTTTTCGCCCACATAGCTGCCGATGTGAGAAGCGATCATGCCGGCCTCCAGCATCAGGCCCATCCCAAAGCCGTCGACGCCCACATTGTTGCTGATCGTGTGCAGGTTCCGTGGGTTCTTCCGCACCACGGCCTTAATCAGGGTTTCGGGGATGCCGCACAGGCCAAAGCCGCCTACCATGATCGAGGCGCCATCGGGAATGTCGGCGACCGCCGCATCGAAATTGTCGAATACCTTGTTCATTCCGTTATCGGTCGCGCCAGCATCGGCTGCGCGGGCAAACCAGCTTCTTTATACAGGCTTCCGGCGGCCTTGCGCATCTGCCGCGTCTCCGATCGGAAGATTTTGGTCCTTATCGGCTCGGCCGACGCCTGCCTGCCGAGGAATTCATAGACCTGCGAACGATGGGCCCGGCACACCGGATATACCATTGCAGCATGCCCGAGATAATCCCCGTTTCGATCGCTTCCCCTGAAGTCATGGCCCGTGCTCGCAAGATCAAGCTATTCTTGATGGACGTTGACGGTACGCTCACCGACGGCGGTGTTTGCCTGATTTCTTCGCTAAGGGTCGATCCCTCGGCGCCGGCGACGGTGACCGAGATGAAGGTCTTCAACGCCCAGGATGGCCAAGGACTGTCGCTGGCCCATACGATGGGCATTCAGACTGGGTTCATTACCGGCCGCCACTCCCCCGCAGTCACCCAGCGCGCTAAGGAACTGAAGGTCACCTTTGTTTACCTCGGACAAGCGAAGAAGACCCAGGCTTTTGAGGAGTGTCTGGAAAAGGCCGGTGTCACCGAGGACGAAGTGGCCTACATGGGCGACGACCTGCCGGATATCCCACTGGCGCGTCGAGCCGGTCTCGCGGTGTGCGTCGCCGACGGAGTCCCCGATCTACAGGCAGTTTGCCACTACACAACCAAGCGGCTGGCCGGCCGCGGGGCTGCTCGCGAGGTGATCGAACTCATTCTGAAATCGCAGGGCCGCTGGGAAGAAGCGGTGCCCCTGGCCCTGGCGTGACTCGATCATCCTTCTGGGCGGATCGCGATAGCTTACAATTCGCGTGGCGTGAATTACCGTCGAGGAGCTCTCGTGAAACTAGCTTGCTGCGGTCTGGTTGCGTGTGCAATTTTCAGCGTCGCTTCCTTTGCGTCGGGGCAATTGGAAGGCAGCAAGCCGGATATGCAGCCGACGCATCATCCAGTTCCCGCCATTCAGGACACCGAGACGCCCGCTCAGCGCGATGCGCGGATGCAGTGGTGGCGCGAGGCGCGCTTTGGCATGTTCATCCATTGGGGGCTGTATTCAATCCCTGCAGGCACCTGGGACGGTAAGCAGATTCCGGGCATCGGCGAGTGGATCATGAACAATGCCTCGATCCCGGTAGCGGATTACAAGGCACTGGCACCGCAGTTCAACCCAACGAGCTTTAGCGCCCACGATATTGTTGCGCTGGCCAAGTCGGCGGGCATGAAATACATCGTGATCACCTCGAAGCATCACGATGGCTTCGCGATGTTCGATTCGAAGGCGAACTCTTTCAACATAGTCGATGCGACGCCGTTCAAGCGCGACCCGCTTCAGGAGTTGGCTGCGGAATGCCGCAAGCAGGGAATCAAGCTGGGCTTCTACTACTCGCAGGACCAGGATTGGACCGCGCCCGGTGGCGACGCCTACATGAGAGACCATCATGATCCAGTGACTCATCATTGGGACAAGGCCCAGGACGGCGATTTCGACACCTATCTTCACACCAAGGCCATTCCGCAGCTCCGGGAGTTGTTGAGCAACTACGGCGAGTTTCCGGCGGTGATCTGGTTCGATACGCCGACTCCCAATATGACCCCGGAGCGCGCTGCGGAGATCGTTACGTTGCTGAATCAGCATCCCAACCTCATCTGGAATAATCGGCTGGGCGGCAGCTATAAGGGCGATACCGAGACGCCAGAGCAATACATCCCACCGCAAGGCTTTCCCGGGCGCGACTGGGAATCGTGCATGACGATGAACGATACGTGGGGATACAAGTCCTACGATCTCAATTTCAAATCGACAGAGACGCTGCTGCGCAACCTCGTCGATATCGCCAGCAAGGGTGGAAATTATCTGCTGAATATTGGGCCAGATTCGAAGGGCGTGGTTCCGGCGGCAGAGGTGGAGAGGCTGCACCAGATGGGCGCGTGGCTGGCGGTCAATGGCGAGGCCATCTACGGCACCAGCCCGACCCTGTTTGGTCCAGAGGCCGGATCGTTCAGTGCAACCGAAAAAGACAAGAACGGCAAGCCAAAATTCATTCCCACGTGGGACTGGCGGTCGACCACAAAGCCGGGCAAAATCTATGTTGAGATATTCAAGTGGCCCAACGGAGCCTTTCACGTCGACAAGCTTCCGCGAAAGGTCGCGGGCGCGTACTTGCTTGCAGACTCGACGCACACTCCGCTGAAGTTCACTCAGAACGGTGACGGCCTTGAGGTGCAGTTGCCAGTGCAGGCGCTTGATCCGATTGCTACCGTTCTGGTACTCGACACTCCGAAATAAGCTTGTCTAAGCAGCCAGGTACTTCCTCAGCGGCTCCCAATATCGCAGTGGCCATCCGGAATTGAGGCCATCGTACTTTCCTTCGGGAAAGCCGGTGTGGTCCAGCTCAATGACGGTGATAGCTCCCTGCGGCTTAAATTCAAATCGGACGATCGAGTAGACCCCGGGGTCCCAATTGGCCGGACGCCAGGCCTGTACGATTCGTTGATTGGCGACAATCTCTATGTTTCGACCCTCAATCAGGCCACCGAATGTCTTAAAGGCCCCGCCGGGCTTTCGGTCGATCTCTGCCGGCATCCCGGTAAGGACGGCAAAAAGCTTCGAATCCAGCAGAAGCTCGCAAAGGCGCTGAGGAGTCGCTTTGAAGGCGACCTCCTGGTGAAGCGACGTGCGTCCCTGGTTGGCCGGAGTGGACGGCTCCTCCTGCATTGGCGTCGCCGGGGTTTGGCCCAGGGCAATCGGGCCTGTGGCCATCGCGCTCAGCGCAGCGGCGATTCCAGAGAGCATCCGCCGCCGCGTCGGCAAAGGCTCGATTGCAGGCGGAAGCCGTCTGTCGTGCATATGTCCTTCTTTCGGCCTGGCAAGCGCCAATTGAGCGTCATGCCACGCGGGGTTGGACTGACTTATCGACATCGTAGTTCAAAGGCGGCAATGCCGGCACGATAAACCTTGTGTGAAGTGAAGGTCAGCCCGGCGCGGTCCGCGAGAAAAGTGCGCGTTTCCACCACGCTTCAGGTAGTTTGAAAAGAACGGCTCGGCAAATGGCTCTGCGCCTTTATCTGGCTGCGGGACCGTTGGGTTACTGCTTACGCGCGAGGGTGGATGAGCATACAGGTGGCGCTGAAGCACCGGACACACTACCGGTATGACAAACTGATTTCGCTTGGTCCGCAGACAGTGCAGTTGCGGCCAGCGCCGCACTGCCGCACGCCGATCCTGAGCTACGCGTTGCAGGTGACCCCGGCGGACCGGATTTTGAACTGGCATCTCGACGCCCACTCCAACTATCTGGCGCGGCTGCTATTTCCGAGCAAGACAAATGAGTTTGCAGTCGAAGTCGATCTTGTCGCGGACCTTTCGCCGGTCAATCCATTTGACTTTGTTCTCGAGCCGGGGGTCGAGAGCTTTCCGTTTGCCTATGCCGCTGACCTGTCGAACGACCTGGCGCCATATTTGTCTGTCGGCCCAGCTGGCCCTCGATTGCAGACGTTCCTGGACAGTCTTTCCATCGGTAGCTCGAAGGGCGAGAAGCAGTCGACCGTCAGTTTCCTCGTGAAACTGAACGGCAAGGTTCGTGATGAGGTTGGTTATGTGACGCGGCTCGATCCGGGTATTCAAAGCAGCGAGCAGACCCTCGATTGCCGTACCGGCTCCTGTCGCGATTCGGCGTGGCTGCTGATGGAGCTCCTTCGGCACCTCGGGATCGCGGCGCGGTTTGTCTCGGGGTACCTGATTCAGCTGTCTTCGGAGGACGGCGTGGCCGTCGATGGAATTGATGACGGAGTCAAAGTTGACTCCGCCGATCTGCACGCGTGGGCTGAAGCATTTCTGCCCGGAGCCGGATGGATCGGCATGGATCCAACCTCGGGTCTCTTTGCCGGCGAGGGGCATATCCCTCTGGTGTGCACGCCAAACGCGGCGAAGGCTGCTCCGATCGGTGGCACGGTCGAACCGGCTCATGTTGAATTCGACTTTTCCATGTCGGTGCGCCGCATCAATGCCACGCCGTCGCTTTCCAAGCCTTTCAGCGACGAGGAGTGGGAAGAGGTGCGAGCCGTTGCTCATGCAGTCGACGCGGAGCTTAAGAAGCAGGATGTTCGCCTGACCATGGGCGGTGAGCCGACCTTCGTCGGAATCGACGAACCCGAGAGCCGGCAATGGAACATCGATGCACTGGGCGTACTGAAACGTACGCGCGGACTTGCCCTCATCCGTGGCTTGCGTGAGAAGACCTCGACCGGCGCCATGCTGCACTATGGGCAAGGGAAGTGGTATCCCGGCGAGCCGCTGCCGCGCTGGGCGTTGAGCTGCTATTGGCGTTTAGACGGGGTCGCAATCTGGCAAAACATTGGCCGGATTGGCAGCGAAGAAGACCATCACGGCTTCGGCGTGCACGATGCTCTTGAGTTTGCGAAAGCTCTGACCAGGCGACTCGAAGTGAGTGGCGAGAATCTGCTGCCCGCGTTCAATTTTGCCGACTCGGGAGAGCCGGCAGGCTATGTGCTGCCGCTGCGCCGACGCCAGCACGGCGGGCGATTGTGGTGGTCGAGCCAGTTGTGGTTTCCGCGTTCGGAGCGGTTGCTTCTGTCTCTCGGCGATTCGCCGATCGGCTATCGCATTCCCACTGAGGCGATGCCCTGGGTCGCGCCTGACGAACTTCAGTACGAGTTCGATGCGCCCCCTCATGCAGACCGGGTCAAGCTTTCAACGGCTCCGACAAGGCGACCAGATTTGTTTGCTGTCGAGCCCGAGCCCGACCCGTTGCCGCCGCTCTCGAGCACTGCGGAAGGTGCAACAGAGCTCATTCGTCCTTCGCTCTGCGTGCAGGCGCGCGATGGGCGGCTACATGTCTTCCTGCCCTATGCCTCGAAGCTCGCCGACTATCTCGATCTGGTCGCGGCGGTGGAAGATACTTGTGAATACTTGCAGAAGCCAGTCTGGTTGGAGGGCTATCCGCCACCCTTCGATCCGCGGCTGCGCTTCTTCAGCGTCACTCCCGATCCCGGCGTTTTGGAGATCAATCTGCCGCCTGCCAGTAACTGGGACGAGCTTGAGCAAACGAACTCCGTGCTATTCGAGGAGGCACGCAAGAACCGATTGACCGCCGAGAAGTTCGGCTATGACGGCACGCATCTTGCCACCGGCGGAGGCAGCCACATTGTAATCGGTGGAGCGAGCGTCTCAGATAGCCCACTGTTGCGGCGTCCTGATGTGCTGCGCAGCATGATCGCCTTCTGGCAGCACCATCCATCGCTCTCCTATCTATTTTCCGGCTTGTATGTAGGGCCGACGAGCCAGTATCCGCGCGTGGATGAGGCGCGCATGGATGCTCTTTACGAATTGGAGCTTGCATTCAGCCAATTGCCGGCCGGGGAATGTCCGCCGTTCATCCTCGATGGGCTCTTCAGAAATTTGCTGGTCGATGTGACGGGCAACTCTCATCGCGCCGAGTTTTGCGTTGACAAGCTCTATCCGCCCGAGGGCATGGGGTTGCGTCTGGGACTGCTGGAATTGCGTGCGTTTGAGATGGCTCCGCATCTTCGCATGGGATTGATGCAGATGCTGCTTGTCCGCGCGCTGGTGTGTCTCTTCTGGAAGAGTCCGTTTACCGGTGGCCTTGTGCGCTGGGGAACTGCGCTGCACGATCGCTTCATGCTGCCGCATTTCGTCGAGCGCGACTTCGCGGAGGTTCTCAGCGAGTTGCAGCGGGCTGGTTTCGCTTTCCAGGAAAAGTGGTTTGCGGCACAACGCGAATTTCGTTTTCCAAAGATTGGGTCGATCAAGGCGGGGGACGCCGAGTTGGAACTCCGCCACGCGCTTGAACCCTGGAACGTACTCGCCGAGGAAACCACTTCGGGAGGAACGGTGCGCAGCGTCGATTCCTCGCTGGAGCGGATTCAAGTGAAGCTCTCGGGTGTTGTGGCTGAAGGCCGCTTTGCTGTCGCATGCAATGGGCGCAAGATGCCGCTCACGCCAACCGGGAAGATGGGCGAGTCCGTCGCCGGGCTGCGCTATCGAGCGCGGATGCTCTCGTCTACCCTGCATCCGACGATTCCGGTCCACATGCCGCTTGAGTTTCAGGTGATCGATCTGTGGAGCGGGCTTTCCATGGGCCGATGTACTTATCATGCCGGGCCGCCCGATGGCAGCATTTACACCAACCGCCCAGCCAACGCGACCGAAGCGATGGAACGCAGGGCGGCACGCTTTCAATCTGCCCCTGACGCGCCGATTCCAATGCCCGCTCCAAAGGATGAGGTGAACCCGGTCTTCCCCATGACGCTTGATCTGCGGCAGCCGGCACCCGGCACGGAAACCGCCGCGAAACAAATGGGGACGAAGCAGTGACCACGGACCTCTACCAGAATCTGCTCCGCTACGGGGCGGCATACGACGAGTCGTCTGACGACGGCGTGACGCCACGCCCGCACTGGGAGCATCTGATGGAGTCGCTGCGCCAGATTGGCCCCGACGAACTGGGCCGCCGCTGGAGCCGCGCCGAACGCCGCATTCGCGAGAACGGGATCACCTACAACATCTATGGCGACCCGCTCGGCGCCAATCGCCCCTGGCGCATCGACATTATTCCACTGCTGATTCCCGCCGATGAGTGGCGCTTGATCGAGGATGGAATCAAGCAGCGCGCCCAGTTGCTCAGTCTGCTTGTGGAAGATCTCTACGGGGCGCAGTCATTGCTGACGCAAGGCCATTTCCCCGCCGCGCTGCTCTATGCTAATCCTGCGTTTCTTCGGCCGTTGGTGGGTGTGCCGGTGCCCACTCACACATATCTGCACATGCTGGCCGTCGACCTTGCGCGCTCGCCTGACGGCCAGTGGTGGGTCTTATCTGACCGGGCGCAGGCTCCGTCCGGCAGCGGATACGCTCTTGAGAATCGCACCATCGTCTCCGACGTGCTGCCCGATCTTTTTCGCACCTCGAACGTCGTGCGCCTGGCGCCGTTCTTTCGCGCACAGCGCGAAACGCTGACCGGGATGGCTGCACGCGAGAATCCCCGGATCGTCATCCTCACACCAGGGCCGCATAACGAGACGTATTTTGAGCACTCTTACCTCGCGCGCTACTTAGGATTCACGCTGGTCGAGGGACCGGACCTCACGGTGCGCGACCGTCGCGTCTTCCTGAAGACGATCGACGGTCTCGAGCAGATTGACGTGATCCTGCGCCGCGTGGACGACAGCTTCTGCGATCCGCTTGAGCTGCGCGGTGATTCGTTGCTCGGAGTGCCCGGCTTAGTCGACGCCGTGGTTGCCGGCAATGTGAAAGTCGCCAACGCGCTCGGCAGTGGCGTGATCGAAACCGCCGCGATTATGCCGTTTCTTCCCGGCCTCTGTCGCCATCTGCTCGGCGAGCAACTGAAGCTGCCTTCGGTTGCGACCTGGTGGTGCGGGCAGGAGTACGCGCTCGATTGGGTGCTGAATCATCTGGATTCGGTCGTCGTGAAGCCGGCCTTTCCTTCGCGCGGCATGGAACCGGTCTTTGGCTCAGAGCTTCCCCAGGCAGAGAAGGGGAAGTTCGCCAGGCAGTTGCGCGCCCGTCCTCACGAGTACGTTGCGCAGGAGCAGATCGCACTCTCGACGGCCCCGGTCTGGGAGAACGGATGCCTCAATTCGCGGAGCGTGGTCCTGCGCACCTATGTACTCAATACCGGGAATGCATGGATAGCGTTCCCGGGCGGCCTGGTTCGCGTAGCGGGAGCGGAGGGATCGGTGGTTTCGATGCAGCGCGGTGGGCACAGCAAAGATGCTTGGGTCCTGTGGGATGGGCCCATCGACACCTTCAGCATGTTGCGTCCGCGCGGCGAGCCGGTCGAGCTGCGCCGTCTGCCGCGCGTGGTGCCAAGCAGCGTGGCCGATAATGTCTTCTGGCTGGGCCGTTATGCCGAGCGTGCGGAAAATAAGGCTCGCATTCTGCGCACCATCGTCTCGCGCTTGCGGCGCGCGGAGGAGCCGGAGCTGGCGTGCCTCGTTCGCCTGCATAGCTGCCTCGACTCGCGCTACAGCAAGCTTCCCAAGCCCAAGAAAGTGCGGGCGACCGCGTTGGAGCTGGAGAAAGAACTCGTCTCGCTATTGAGCGATCGCCGGCGTCCCGACAGCCTGGTCTGCACCTTAGCTGAGGTCTCGCGGATTGGTGGCAATGTGCGCGAGCGCCTCTCTGCCGACATGATGTTCCTGATCGGCCGGCTGCGCGACTCAATGAATTCAGAAGCGAGCACCGAGTTTCTCGAGTATCCAGCGATGCTCACGGCTTGCCTGGAATTGCTCTCGGCATTCTCCGGCATGGAGCGCGAAAACATTAACCGCGGCCTGGGCTGGCTCTTCATGAGCCTTGGCCGGAGGCTCGAACGCGCCATGTATCTCACCCGGCAATTGCGCGAGATCACGATTCCTCTTGCGGAGCAGGACGGTCCCTTGCTCGAGTGCCTGCTTGAAGTCGCCGACAGTTCCATGACCTATCGCTCGCGCTACTACACGACATTGCAGCCGCTCGCCGTCCTCGATGTACTCATGGCGGATGAAACCAATCCCCGTTCTCTGGACTTTCAGCTCAGCCATATCATCGAGCTCTTTGAGAAGCTGCCGAGACATTCCCAGCAGGACCTCGAAGGGATGCATGAGCGGCTGGCGGCGTTGAGGGGCTTCGATCTGCGCGAGTTCAAGTACACACTTCCGGATGCGCCGACCGCTCAACGCACCGGTCGTCCCACTGCCGGTCTCGGCCAGCTCGAGCATTTCCTGCGCGGGCTGGAAGCCTTGCTTCCACATTGGTCGAATAATCTCTCGAGCACCTATTTCAGCCACGCGCGCACGATGCCGATTACGATCGGCCAGTGATTTCTCTGCAATGATTTACAGAATCGTCCACCGCACGACATATCGGTATCGATTTCCCGTCTCGCTCGGCAATCACGTCGCTTGCCTCAAGCCGCGCAATCTACCGCGTCAGCACCTGATGAGCAGCGCACTGGTTATTCAGCCCGCGCCGGCCACGTTGACCGAGAGGGTCGACTATTTCGGCAATAAGCTTTGCTTCTTCACCGTCCAGGAGCCGCATCGGGAACTTGTGGTGGAGACCTGCAGTGAGGTCGAGATGGATGCCGAACCGCCCGATTCAAGAGGGCATGAGACTAATATCGCCTGGGAAGACGTCGTACGGTTGCTGGCCGGCGAGCGCGGTCCGGCGACCGCGGAAGCCAGCCAGTTCTCCTTCGAGTCGCCGCGCATTCGCATCCGTCCTGAGTTCGCGGCGTATGCTCTACAGTCGTTCACGCCCGGTCGCCCGATGCTGGAAGCGCTGCTCGATCTGACCGCGCGTATTCACACCGACTTTAGATTCGACTCAAAGTCGACCAATGTTCGCACGCCGACCGAAGAAGTGTTCAAGAAACGCCGCGGCGTCTGCCAGGATTTTGCCCACATACAGATCGCCTGCCTGCGCTCGCTGAGTCTTGCGGCGCGATATGTGAGCGGCTATCTGCGTACTTATCCACCGCCGGGAAAACCACGGTTAGTCGGCGCCGACGCATCGCACGCGTGGGTCTCCGCCTATTGCCCGGGAGTCGGCTGGGTCGATGTCGACCCCACCAACAACGTCGTTCCATCGGATGGCCATGTCACGCTAGCATGGGGTCGCGATTTTGGCGATGTGAGTCCGCTGCGCGGGCTGATCCTGGGAGGCGGTGCTCATACGCTGAAGGTGGGAGTCGATATGGAGCCAATCGAGCGTCGTGGCGAGCGCCATAGTTCTTTGGCAAGTAAGGAATAGTGCTATGCTAATAGTGTGACTTAAAAGTCACATCGCTGCATGGCCGATAAAGCAAATGGAAGTAAGGCCACGTGAAATCCTGATATGTCGAGACGAGGACGGCGGAGAGCCATTCCGGAAATGGTTGGATGGTCTCGATGTCAAGACTCGAGGCAGGGTCCGAGTCCGAATTGACCGGGTTGAGGATGGAAACTTTGGCGATGTTTCTCCCATCGGGGATGGTCTATCGGAAACTAAGACTGGATTTCGGCCCTGGATACAGGGTCTACTTCGGGCAGAACGGCGACGAGGTCCATCTCATTTGCGGAGGATTCAAGGACTCGCAGCCAAACGATATTAAGTTTGCGAAAGAGTTCTGGAGGACGCATGTCTAGAACAAGCTCATATCGCGAAGCACTGATGGAAGCGTTGGCGGATCCCGTCGAGGCGGCCGCATATCTCAACGCTGCTCTTGAAGATTCGTCTGAGAGTTTCTTAAAGGCCCTGGGCAATGTTGCACAGGCCAGGCAAATGACCAAGGTGGCTCAGGATGCGGGGATTCAACGCGAGACTCTATATCGCTCTTTCTCGCTGAATGGGAATCCAACCTTTACCACGTTGTCCTCAGTGCTTCACGCTGTCGGGCTGAGACTCTTCATAGGGGCCGAGGAATCGGAGCAACCCACTCGCTGAGCGGGTTATCGCGCATACTTCTTCATCACCTTATGCAACTCATCGTGCGGAAGCCCAATCACGGTATGCCCGTCAATGCCCGTCATCGTCTTTCCCGCGACCAGCGCGTTGACGATCGCCTCTTCGGTAGCTTCGACGGTCGCGTTGAAGAGCGGGCTGATGCGTTCGTTCGAGACGGTCTGGATTGTGTGCGGACTCGGGCTTTCGTTCCAGGCATGAGCGTTCGCAGTGGAGAATGCGATGAAGATGTCGCCCGATCCATTGCCGGAGGTCGAGCCGGTGCGCGCAAGCCCCATCGTGGCCCTTCTCGCCAGGCGCTTGAGCTGGTCCGGAAGCAGCGGAGCGTCGGTTGCGACGACAATGATGATTGAACCAACGTCGCCCTCGGTTTCGCCGCCTTTGCCGTCATGGAACATCGCATAGGGAACGTCCTGCGGAATCTCCTTCCCGACCGGAACTCCAGCAATGGTGAGCTGCGAACGGCGCCCGCAATTGCACTGGACGAGCACGCCCACGGTGTAGCCACCATCCTCTTTGCTCAGAATCCGCGAGGCGGTGCCGTCTCCGCCCTTGAAGCCGTAACAGACCATGCCTGTTCCGCCGCCCACGCCGCCCTCGGGCACGGGGCCTTTGCGCGCATTGTCCATTGCGCTGAAGACGTCGTTGGGTTTCACATGAAAGCCGTTGATGTCGTTCAGATAGCCGTCCCAGGTCTCGGCGACGACCGGCAGCATTCCGTCTTCCGCGAGAGGCGAGTTGTGCTTCAACTCCCAGGCAATCATCGCGTCGCGCACCACGCCGACGCTATGGGTGTTAGTAATCGCGATTGGGGTTTCCAGAAACCCTGATTCTTCAACCCATGTCGTCCCGGTCATTTCGCCATTGCCGTTCTGCGCGAACCACCCGGCGTAGACCGGATCAGGATCGGCCTTGCCGCGCGGGAAGACAACGGTCACGCCGGTACGCACCGGCCCCATGCCGACTTTTAACGGACCATCGCCCGAGATAAGCGTCGTATCGCCGACTTCGACTCCGTTGACGTCGGTGATCGCGTCCAACGTGCCCGGAGAGCCATCGAACGGAACGCCGAGGCCTCTCGCGCGGTCTTGGGAAACGGCCGTGTAGACGAGAGTCATTCCGGTAAAGCAGACGATGCAGATCGAGCGACGCATAGAGATATACATTATGAGGTCTTTAACTCAAGAAATAAGCCTCTTCGCTGCATTGCAGGCGATTATCTCTGAATGACGCCGATGTCCGCTTCGGCTCCATTGACGGATGATTGGCAATTGCAGGAGTCTCAAGGAAAAGTCACGATGTTCACATCCATCGGGTATTGGTTGTGGCGTGGGCTCGGCGTCGAGAACATGCCCTTGCTCCAATCTCCTTCAATCCCCGTCGCCTTGGCGAAATCCGATATAGGAATTTGCCCGGTCATCGCGAACGAGTCAATGGTGTAGGGGATGCCGTTGGAGCAAAGTGGCGAGGTGCCTTCCATCAAGTGGAAATGCAGGTGCGGCCCCGAGGTATTTCCTGTATTGCCGAGTTTCGCCATGACCTGTCCACGTTTCACCCCATCGCCGACAGACACCTGAACTGAGCCCTTCTGCAGATGAGCATAAAACGCATACACACCATCGCCCAGGTCAATCACGATGTGATTTCCGTCCACGTTTCCTATGTTCATCATCTTTGGGTCGGGCAGCGTTCCGGGCTTCTGGTCGCTGAGGGTGTTCAACGTATCCACCACCATGCCGTCGGCGACGGCCAAAACATCCGCTCCATAATCGGGATATTGGTGCACATCGAGCCCGTCGCCTTCTGCCAGCCGGCCCGCCTTATCGAGTTGCATCCAGTCGATGGCGAAGCGTTGCGAGAAATAAATGCTTCCGTTGCAAGCCAGGCCGCTCGGCCGATGGACTCCGACATCATCGCAGCATCCGTTCATGGCGACCCAGCGATCGCCGGCGAGGGGAGGCCCGATCTTCGGGAGCTTCGCTTTGATTTCGATGGGTGCAACGGTGTAGCTCAGCGCCACCGGAGTTTGGGGTTGGCGGCTTGGCATTGGCGTGCCGAGCAGCTGAATGTTGTGCAACAGGCGCGGTGGCACTTCGGCTGAAGGATCGAGAGCGAAATCGATCAGGAAGAGTCGTGCGGCGCCGGCTTCGATGACCGCAGTGGTCACCGGCGCGGCGCCCGGCGTGCGCAGTCGAGATGTCATTTCCGCACCATCGAAACTCGCCAGGGCCCGCGAGGGCTTGGATGCATCGACCACCTCGATCTTCTCCAGCGTGGCCGGTGTAGCACTGGCGTTCGTCAGAAGTAGTTCATAGACGAGGTGGGTCTTTCCATCGGTTCCGGGAAACGGCCAGACGTTTTTCGTAACTGTCGACGCGATCAACGGCGTGAACTGGTCGCCGGTGCCGGCATATGCATAGACAGCAACTGCGAGAAGTACCGTAAAAAAAGCCCGAATACGCATGGCCGGAATTATACTGGCCTGCTGTGAGGGCCACTCGAGGACCGGTAGGTTGGCGTGAAGATTATCGGCGCTTAGTTCGCAATCTGGCTATACAGGTTTCTAATCGGAGACATCGGAGTTGTCTTCGCTGTCGGATAGATTTAGATGGGAAACAATTTCAGGAGACATCCATGACGCTTCGCTTGGGGAGGGCAGTTTCGCTGGTCTGTTCCGCTTTCGCGGTTTTGTTTGGGACTGTGGCTGCGGTCGCGCAATCGGCGCCCACTGCAGATTCCATCGTCAAAAAGATGACCCTGGACCAGAAGATCGACTACATCGGCGGCACCGGCTTTGCGATCCGCGCCGTCCCCGAGCTTGGGCTGCCGGCGCTCGAGATGTCGGACGGCCCGCTTGGCGTGCGCAGCAACCTGGGTTTTCCCTCGACGACTTATACGGCGGGCATCGCTCTTGCGGCGAGTTGGGATCCGGAACTGGCCGAGCGGGTTGGGGCGGGGATCGGCAAGGATGCGCGGGCGCGCGGAGTCCACTTCATGCTCGGGCCGGGAATCAACATCTATCGCTCTCCGCGCAATGGGCGCAACTTCGAATACTTCGGCGAGGACCCGTTCCTGTCGGCGGCGATGGCTGTCGGCTACATCGAGGGAATGCAGAAGCAGCATGTGAGCGCGACCGTCAAGCACTTCATAGGCAACAACTCCGAGTATCTGCGCCACGATTCGGACTCGATCATCGACGAGCGCACGATGCGCGAGATCTATCTGCCTGGATTTGAGGCGGCGGTGAAAAAGGCGCACGTTGGCGCGGTCATGGATTCCTACAACCTGACCAACGGCGAGCACATGACGCAGAACGGTAAGCTGAATACCGAACTCGTCCGCAAGGAGTGGGGCTTCGACGGCATCATGATGTCGGATTGGGTCGCGACTTACGATGGCGTCGCGGCGGCAAACGGCGGGCTCGACCTGGAGATGCCGACCGGCGCCTTCATGAACCGGAAGAACCTGCTGCCGGCAATTCAGTCCGGCAAGGTGACGCAGGCGACGATCGACGAGAAGATCAAGCACATCGTGGACACGGCGAACCGCTTCGGCTGGTTCGATCCTGGTCACAATCAGACCGACACATCGCTCTCTACCTATAGCCTCGCCGATCAGGCTGTCGCGCTCGATGAGGCGCGTGAAGGCATCGTGCTGCTCAAGAACGATGGCAAGCTGCTGCCGCTCGACAAGTCGAAGATCAAGACCATTCTGGTGATCGGGCCTGACGCTTATCCGGGCGCTCCGGTTGGTGGCGGCAGCGCAGGCGTTGCGCCATTCCACAACGTAAGCGCGCTGGAGGGCATTGGCGCCGATGTCGCGCCCGGAACAACTGTGCTCTACGACCGCGGATTGCCGACGCTGAGCTCGCTTGCGGGTATGACGAAGTTCGTGACCGAGGCGCAGAACGGCAAGCCTGGACTGACGGTCGAGTACTGGAACAACAAGGACATGTCGGGAGCTCCGGCCAGGACGGCGAATGTGTTCAACATCAACGATCCTGGCAAGACGTGGCAGTCGATGATGGCCGACCTTGGGAACCTCTTGAACATGATGTCGAGCGCGGCGAAGCCGCCATCGGCTTCACGGCGATGGACTGGTTATTATGTCGCGGCCAATCCTGGAACCTATGAGATCGCGCTGCAGAATCCTGGCGAGTCGAACGGCGATCGCCTCTATGTCGATGGCAAGATCGTGATCGACAACTGGAGGCTCGCGCGCGCCTATCAGCCGCATGTAACCTTGCAGCTTTCCGCTGGGCCGCACAAGATCGTGGCCGAAGACTGGCAGGATTCGCCGATTGGCGGCGAGCTGCGAATTGCGATCTTCGATCCGAAGACGCTGGTTTCCGCGCGGTCGAAGGAGTTGGCGAGCAAGGCCGATGTAGTCGTCATCGCTGCCGGATTCGATGCGGAGAGCGAGGGCGAAGGCGCGGACCGGACCTTCGACCTTCCGTTTGGGCAGGACCAGTTGATTCAGGAGATTTCGGCGCAGAACAAGAACACGATCGTCGCGATCACTTCAGGCGGAAACGTGGATTCGGAGTCATGGGTCGGTGGGGTGCCGGCTTATCTGGAGCTTTGGTATCCGGGTGAGGCTGGTGGCACAGCTTTGGCGGAGGTGCTCTTTGGCGAAGTGAATCCATCGGGGCATTTGCCGGCGACGTTTGAGAAGAAGGCAGAGGACAATCCGACTTATAACAATTACTATCCCGAGAGCGACTCGATCCATGTCACCTATAAGGAAGGGATATTCGTAGGCTATCGCGGATATGAGCATAACAATGTCACGCCGCGGTTTCCGTTCGGCTTCGGGATGTCTTACACCACGTTCAAGTTTGCGAACCTGACCGTGGCTCCCGATGGGAGCGCGGCGGGGACGTTCAGCGTGGCCTTTGACGTGACCAATACCGGGGACAAGGCCGGGGCGACGGTCGCCCAGGTTTATGTGGCCGATCCGCAGGGCAGCGTGCCTGAACCGCCGAAGCAGCTGAAGGGCTTCTCCCGCGTCATGCTGAAGCCGGGCGAGACGCAGCATGTGACGGTGACGCTCAATCCGCGTGCCTTCGCTTACTACGATGTGGCGGCGAAGAAGTGGACGGTCGCGCCGGGCGACTATGGGGTGCTGGTCGGGGATTCTTCAGCCGACATTGCGCTCAAGGGCTCCGTTCCGGTGTCAGAGGTTGCGGCCACGGCTTTGCGGTAGACGGCTTTTCGCCTGGTTAAAGCCTCTTTCCTGGAGTTGGCGTTAGCAGAATTCTTCTCTCATCTGCCATCACGACTCGCATCGTCCGCAGTTCGCATGAGCGGTTTTCCAGGCCGCTCAGGGAAAGCTACTCCGGCGATTGGGGAAGGATGACGGTGCCCTGGTGGAAGAGGACTCGCCAGCGGTCCGCTTCAAGACGCCAGAGGGAGCTGCGAAGGGTTTTGCGGCCGGGGTTGGCGGCCGTATAGGTGAGCAGCGCGAGGTGGCTGGAAAGGCGTTGGCACTCGAAGTTCTCGCTGGTTATGGGGTAGGGAGGCTCGGCGGAGAGTGTCTCGATGATTGCGGCCCGGTCCCAGGCGATTCCAGAGGCGCCGAATTCGCGGAAGTCATCCGAGAGCAGTTCACCCATGGCGGCCGGGTCCTTGCGGGTGGACGAATCTTGCAAGCGGAGTTCGAGGGCGATGAGGTGTGCAGCGAGGTCGTCATCCATGATCTCTAATTTTAGACGACTTCACGAATGCGGAGGCGGTCCCTCCCAATCGCTGTACTCGCATGAGAGAGGTCGGAGGGCCGAGGCTTAAAGTACAGTTGCTTCCTAACGCTGATTCGCGGGCCTGTGACCGCGCTCTCACGCATTTGGAGTTGGAGACATGATGGACGCGAGGGAACGGGAATTCGTTTTAGAGCAGCTTGCTGCGAGTGAGGAGCAGTTGCTGGGGCTGGTCGCGGGGTTAACTGCGGCGCAGTGGGGGTTTCGAGAGAATGCGGAGCGGTGGTCGATTGCAGAGATTTTAGAGCATCTGGTGGTGTTTGAGGGATTTATCACCTTCGCTGTTACAAATGCTCTGCGGAGTCCTGTGGAGCATGGGAAGATGGCTCTGGCGGGCGCAAAAGAGCCGCTGGTGCTGGGGCTGACCGAGTCTCGGAATGCAAAGTTGAAGGCGCGGGAGGCGACTCGTCCGGCGGGGCGATGGACGGATGGGCCGGAGTTGGTCGCGGAGTTTCACAAGGCGCGAGCGCAGACGATTGCCTTTGCGGCAGAGACGGAGTGCGACCTTCGTGGACACTTCTTTCCGCATATCGCGTTTGGGGATTTGGATTGTTACCAGTGGCTGGTGGTTCTGGGGCCGCATACTTTGCGGCATTGTTTGCAGGTGGAGGAGGTTTTGCGGGATTCGCGGTTCCCGGTGAGGTAGTTACAGATGCTTCCTCCAGAGAAACCCAGGTTAGCTTCGCGCACCTGCTTTCGTTGTGACCCGACAGCGCCGGCGATCCTGCGGCTGGTCAATCGCCCTGCACGTAGGCGGCGAGGTCAAGGAGCGTGACCTTGCCCTTGGTTTGAAGCGGAATGGATGAGGTCCAGTCTTTCTGTCGGAGCACGGAGTGTTCGCCCCAGTCGATGGCGCCGAGAATCACTTCGCCGACGAGACGGCTGCCGAGCATGCCAAGCGTTCCCCTGGGCTGGCCCTGGATTTCGGCCTCCTTCAAAAGGTAGTACCAGAGTGGAGTGCGGAAATCTTTCTTCCCTCCGTAGAGTGGCCATGCGGTTTCATCGGGATCGACTTGTTTTGGGGTGAGGGGCGGCATTCCGTAGAAGGTGGCGAGATCCTCGCCGGCACAGAGCCCGACCTGGCTGCTGCGGATGAGATTGCGCTGGGGAAGATTGCCGACGAACTTAATGTCGTCGGGGATGGTGGACTCGGGCAGATCGAAGACGACGCTGGTCACTTTACCGTCGATTGAGTTGCTCTTGAACTCGCCGGCGAAGAAAGGAAAGTCGATCAGGTGATCGGCAATCAGTGGCTGGCTGCCGCGCAGGTCGGCGATATTGCCGTGCTTGTCGGCAGTGAGCGCGTTGTTGAACAAAGGTATTGGCTGTTTCTGGTTTGGCCGGAGCGTATACCTCGGCTTGAGTTGGCTGTGTCCGAAGCGGAAGCCGATCGCGAACTCGTGAGGCAGGCTCACTTCGTACTTATTGGTTGCGAGATTGAGAGAGGGTTTGTATTTGAAAGCGCCGAAGTTCTTTTTGCGAAGCTCTCCGCGAAGATAGGCCAGGGTGTCGACCTTGCCCTTGTAGAGGATGCGGGGAAGGTAGTCATCCAGGATCACGGACTGCCAGTTGTAGAGGGTCTCGAGGTATGCGGCCTTGACCCTTTCTCCGGCATCGGGAATGGTGTGGAATTTCGTCCGGACCAGCTTGTTATGCACGCGAAGAATCAACAGGTGCAGCTGCAGAAGCATCTGATTCTCGTCGTTTCGTGCGTCGGCGATGTAGGCCTTGTGGGTATCTTTGTCGCGGGGAAGATCGTAGTAGTGACCGCCATGGCCGTTGGATTTCTTCTTGAGCTTAAAGGTGCCATCGTCGTTGAAGAGCGATCCGGAGGGCGGCAGGTTGTAGAGAAAGGTGCGCGGACCATAGACGCTATCGAGGTCGATTGTTGGCGACGCGGTGTCCTGCACGACCGCCTGGGGATCGAAGAGGTTGACGGCATTCATCGTGAGATCGTGATCGATGAACTGGCCCACGAACGTAAAGGCCGCCGGTATTGTCGGGCTTTCCAATCCTGGCGGCTGCACGGGTTGATCGTTAGTAAAGGTCAGTCCGCGGCCGGGAAAGGTGATGTGCGAGATAAGGCTGGAATCGAGAACGTAGCCGGTCGTTGGAACCAGGTGCGAGAAGAAACTGGCCATCTTGTCGCCAATGCTGTTGACGAAATTGGCGATCTCTTCCTGCGCCATGTCCGGTGTTCCAGGGCCGGAGAGCAACGGCAGAAGCCGGGCCGTCATCATGTCGCGGTCGAGCAGAGTGTACGCGCCGCCGTGGCGCATGAGGATGGTGAGGACCTGGCTGGTGGAGTTGCCGGACGGCGCCATACCACGGCGCGCCATCCCCTCGTTCAGCGCGCGAAACTGCGCCTGCAGTAGCGAAGCGGAGCGTTCATTGGCTATCGACATTCATCCCTCCGTGTGGCCCTATCCTGGCAAGTAGCAACTATAGAGTATGCCTCGGCGGATTTGAATGGTTGCTACATCAGCCAGCGGCGGACGGTGTCGAGCGCTTGCTGGGTGGACCATTGGCGGATTCTTTCGCGGTCGCCTCCGAACCGTTTCTCGATGACCTCGGTATGCTTTTCGTCGTTGATGGCGATGTAGACGAGGCCGACTGGTTTCTCTTCGGAGCCTCCAGTGGGGCCGGCGATTCCGGTGATGGCGACGCCGATGGTGGCTCCGGTACGCGTGCGGATGCCTTCGGCTAGAGATTCGGCGACTTCGCGGCTGACGGCTCCGTGGTCTTCGATGAGGTGGTGGGGAACTCCCGCGAAGGCGCTCTTGAGGTCGTCCGAGTAGACGACCGCTCCGCCGACAAACGAGCGCGAGCTGCCGCTGATGCCGGTGAGGCGCTGGGCGAGCATGCCTCCAGTGCAGCTCTCGGCGGTGGCGAGGGTGGCGCCGCGCATTTCGAGGTAGTAGAGCACGATCTGCTCGAGGGACTCGCCTTGAGAAGAGTAGACGAGTTCGCCGAGTTCGTCTTCGATGCGGCCGGCGAGCTCGTCAACGCGGGCCTGGGCTTGCTCGAAAGTCGGCTTCTCGCAGATCAGGTGGAGCTGGATGTCGCCCATTTGGGCGAGGATGGTGGTGTCGATGTCTTTGTATTGGCCGTAAATGGGCGCGACACGGGAGTCGACGATTGATTCGCCGATCATTGCTGCGCGCAAGATGCGAGTAGCGATGTGGCGCTGGGGCAGCGTGGCGGTGAGGCGCGGCAGGCACTCGGCGTCGAAGAGCGGCTTGATCTCGTTGGGTGGGCCGGGCAAGAGCATGACGAGCTTGCGATGTTCGTTATAGACGATGTCGAGGTATTGGCCGGGCGCGGTGCCGTTGGGATTTTCGAGAATGGTTGCGCCGTCGATCACGTCGGCCTGGCGGGAGTTGTTCTCGGTCATGGTGATGCGGCGGGCGGCGAAGCGGGCGTAGAGAGCGCCGACGATGGCCTGGTCGCGCTTGAGACGGAAGCCGAGAGCCTCGGCGACGGCTTCGCGGGTGAGGTCGTCAACTGTGGGGCCGAGACCTCCCATGGTGATTACGATGTCGGCGCGGCTGAGCGCGATGCGCACCTGGTCGACGAGGTCTTCTTTGCGATCGCCTACGATGGTTTTGAAGGCTACCTGGACGCCGATTTTGTTCAGGCGTTCGGTGAGGTAGAGGGAATTGGTGTCGGAGCGATGGGGAGTGAGGAGCTCCGAGCCGATGGCGATGATTTCACAGTTCATAGAGGTTGTCAGTCTTCAGTCCTCAGTTTTCAGTTCCTCATTGTTTTGGCGCGGCCTTTCAATTAAGGGACCGAGTTGCTGACATCTGAGAACTGACAACTGACAACTCTTAGGCAAATGCGAAGCCTTCGACTCCTAGATCACAATGATAAACGGCAGTGCTGGTGGTGAGGATGGCGGTGCCTCCGGGAGCGAAGGCGATGCCGATGAGGCCGGAGCCGGCGAGCACTACGGAGGCTTCCTTGTCGGGGGTGATGCGGATGATGCCGCGGCGGCCTTTGAGCGATGCAGCGACGTATAGGTTGCCGGCGATGTCGACGGCGATGCCCTGGGGACGGCCGAGTCCGCGAAAGTAGACGGCGGTGCTGCCGTCGGGGTCGATGCGGTGGACGCAGTCAAAGCTGGAGGTAGTTGGGCCGGTGACGAAGAGGCCTCCGTCGGGGCCGAAAGCCATGTGATAGGCGGCGACGCTGGGCTCGAGGGTGGCGAAGACGAAGGTCTGGCGGTCGCTTGCGATCTTGAAGATGGTTCCGCTGCGGTCGCCGACGTAGAGGTTTTGCCCGGCGTCAAAGGCTAACCCGGTAGCGACGCCCATGCCTTCGGCGTAGATGGCTGCGGCTCCCTCGGGCGAGACGCGGTGGACGGTGCCTTCCTGGCGTGAGGAAACGTAGAGATATCCGTAGGCATCGAGGGCGAGTCCGGTGGCGTTGATGAGCCCGGAGAGCAGGACGTGCATCTCGCCGTCGGGGTCGATCTCGAAGACCGAGACCGGGGTCTGTTGGCCGCGCTGCCCGGAGAAGGTGACGAAGATTTCTCCGGCGGAGTTGACGGCGGGGCTGGCGACGGCGTGGACGTTCTCGGCGAGGAGGCGAGCTACATGCACGTCGACCTGATTGCTCCGCGATCCGTTGCGGAAGACTTCGAGGCGAGTCGAGGATTGCGTGGCCTCGGGAACGCGGACGACGAGACGATTGCTCCGGCTTAGCAGCACGGGCGCGGCCGCTCCTCCGATCGCGGAGAGTGGGCGCAGCAATCCCGTTGCCCCGAGGTTTGCGCCGTGGACCTCGATCTCGCCTCCGGGAAGCGCGGCGTTGGGTAGCACAGCTTCGATGCGGGGGTTGCTGTTGGGTGGGTCCGATCTTAGAAGTCTGACCATATTGTTCGCCTGTTTCTACTTTAGCGCGTCGGATGGAGTTGGAGGCAATGGGTCGTGATCGGGGCGGGGATATGGCCGGGTCGAAGATATGCCCTCAGCGGCTGAAGCCGCTCCAAGATTACAACTCTTATGGCACGGCTGAAGCCGTGCCCCTTCACAAGGACTGGGGGCTGGGTAGGTGTTGATCCACCCACCCTTCCGCAAAAAATGCGGAAAGGATTGGGCACCCTGGGTAGTGGACCTTCTCGGCCGAGGACATCTTAGTTATCGCAGCCAATGATGGATGAGCTGGAGGCAGATTAGGGCATAGATTCCAGCGCCGACGTCGTCGAGTATGATGCCCCAGCCTTCGGGGAGGAATTCGATCTTGCGGATTGGCGGTGGCTTGGTGATATCGAAGAGGCGGAAGAGGACGAGTCCGATGAGCGCGTATTCCCATCCGGCTGGAGCGCCGATGAGGGTGATCCATTGGCCGACGGCTTCGTCAGCGACGACGATTTGGGGGTCTTCACGGCCGGTTTCGCGAGCGACGATGGTGGCCGCGGGGATGGCGATGGCGAGCAGGATCAGCGCGGCGGCGGTGGTGAGGATGGCGAGTTCGTTGTGGGTGACGAAGCTGGTCGCTGTGGTGCTGGTGATAGTGAAGTGGCCGGCGATGAGCCAGATCAGCGCGGCGGCGATCGAGCCGGCGGTGCCGGGGCCGCGTTTCCAGAAGCCTGCGCCGAAGAAGGTAGCGATGGTCCAGGCCCAGAGGGTTTTTTTCATCGAGCGATTCCCTCTGCGGCTGAAGCCGCATTTCGGCTAGGCAGGTAACGGCACGGCTGAGGCCGTGCCCCTCCACCATGCGACGTGCCGGCGAGGGGACGGCGGCAATGAACCTTATTCATCTTCAGAATGCGGGCGCTTTCCGGATTCGAGGTCTTCGAGGACGTCGGGGTCGAGGATGGGCGAGGATATCTTGTAGGCTCCGCTGGCCCATTTGCCGAGGTCGATCTTGCGGCAGCGGTCGCTGCAGAAGGGGAAATCTTCGTCGGCAGCGGTGACGATGGTCTTGCAGGTCGGGCAGCGGAGGACGATGGGTTTTGCTTTGGGACTCATTGGTGGTGCGTGATCCTTTTCTTGATGATAGCTCCCGAATATTCGCCGAGAATTCGGGCTTGAGTTCTACTGGCAATTATTGCCATGCGCGGCTATTCTGAAGATACGGAGGGGTCGTTTATGCCGACACGCAACGTCCATCTTACGGAACACTTCGACAAATTTATTGAGACCGGAATTGGCTCCGGCCGCTTTAGCAATGCGAGCGAGATTGTTCGCGAGGGATTGCGCTTACTCGAGCAGCGCGAAGAGGAGGACCGGGCGAAGTTGGAGTGGCTGCGGAAAGCAGCTAAGGAAGGTTTCGACGCGATCGATCGCGGCGAATCGACGACGCTTCGTTCGCCCTCCGAGGTCAAGGCATTTATACGTCAGCTTGCTTTGAAGTCTTCCCCTCGAAATGGCAAAACAGCCCTTTGAAGTTGTCCTCGCCGACCCAGCCTCGCTCGATATCACGGAGATATTGGATCGGAGCGGACTTGAGTTCGGCGAGGCTGCGAAGGGCCGCTATGAGGCGCTGATTGGGCAGGCGGTCATCGATATCCGCGAAGACCCGCAGCGGCCCGGAGCGAAGGCGCGGCCGGAACTGCTCATTGTTGGAGCTTATACCTATCATTTGGCATTCAGTAGAAGCCGAGTTCCTGGAGCGAGGGTCAAAGAACCTCGGCATTTCCTCTTGTATCGGGTGTCTGGACCGTTGTTGATCGAGGTTGGTCGTGTTCTGGATGAGAGCTGCGACTTGGTTAGGCACTTGCCTGAGCGATATCGGCGTGCGGTTGATGACGAAGAGGCCTGATCGCGGCGAGCGCCGAGATGGACAAGCTATGTCGAAGCTAGAAGTTCTTTCCGTGGTTACCCTGCTGAGGGACTGGCCGGAGCATGGTCTGGTGCGCGGCCAGGTGGGGACGGTTGTTGAACTACTCTCTCCGACGGTGGCGGAGGTAGAATTCAGCGACGATGAGGGCTGCGCCTACGCCATGGCCGCATTGCCCGCCGATGAGGTGATCCGACTGCATCATCGGCCACCAGCGAACGCGTCAGAATGATTGCGCGCTGTTCAGCCAGCGCAGCGCGTCCTGCACCACGGGGTCTTGCGCGGGGGCGAGCACCTTGTCGCCGCCCGCTACGAATTCGTCTGGCGCAAGCCCGTCGGGATATTGCTTTCCGTTCCTGTCAGCTTGTGTGCCGATGGTGAGCCACATAACCGCCCCGTCGGAAAGAGCGAACACCTCATTGACGGTAGAAACTCCCTCGGTATGCTCTCCGAAAAATCGAGTTCGCGGACGGCCGCGAAACGCGATCGCTAACGCCTCCCCGGAGCTGCCGGTGCTCCGATCGATAAGCACCGCAACATTCGGAACGTTCGCCAGCTTGTATGGCGGGCCCGCCACTGCCGGGTACGGATTTAGATCTTTCCATTTTCCGATTCCGCGGCTACGCCATTCCGGTATGTCACCGACAGAGTGACCGTCGCTGTCGAAGGACTCGCCGAGATCGTCGCTCTCGCCGAGCAGTGGACCGGCTCCGGCGAGCATCGGCCACATGTTCCCACCGACATTGCCGCGAATATCTACGATCCAACCGAGCGGGTGCGACTTGTCCAACTCGGCGATGATCCGTTGTATTTTCGTCTCGAACTCGACGAACTGGCCATCGTTTGCCGGAAAGCATTTGGGCACAGCAAGGAGAGCAAAAGGCTTACCGTCGAACTGCTCGATGTGTCCCTCGGGTTCGTATCGCCCCACGTACGGACTAAATGAGGCTGGGCTCGCGTTGGATTCCAAATCGGACGTGTGTCCTGCCTTTCGCTGTGACTCGAGGGCTTGCAGCGCCGGGGTGAGATGAAGCGAGCTGTGATGGTCTCCTAGGCTTGCCAATGCAAACCGGATCGCATCGTAGGTGTCCACTGTGCTCTCGGCGTGTGCGGCGCGCGCCAAAGCCTCTTTGCGAATCCGAGGCCACTCCACTGCCTCCCGCCTTAGCGCGTGCAATTGCATTTCGTCCAGAGCACGGTTCAAGTAGGCAGTTGGATCCGATTTTGTATTGTCCGCAGTTGTTGCTGTCTGCGGCGTGGCCGACGGAGAGAGGGCGAGCGTTGCCAGCAGCGCCGGGATGAGGGACAGGTTTCCTCTGAGCCGATTCGTCCTCCGCTTTGCCCTAGTAGAACAGAATCCTAGCGACCACGTCATACTCATGCGCCTCGGTGACTTCGCATCTGTAGAATCCGCCGGGCGTCAGCTGCTCGAATGGCCCGAAGTCGTTGATGTAGACTTTGCCGTCGATCTCGGGGGCGTGGAATTGAGTTCGGCCTTCCCATAGTAACGACGTCTCTTCGGATTCGTTTTCTACCAACAGATCGAATTGCTGGCCGACCCACTTTTGCTTGGCCTTTTTGCTGATGGTCTTCTGGAGGCGCATGAGGGTCCGCTTGCGTTGTTCGATGACCTTCTGCGGGACTTTTTCGCCGAGGTGAAAGGACTTCGAGCCGTCTTCGTCGGAGTAGCCGAAGGCGCCCATCCAGTCGAATTTGGCTTCGCGGACGAAGTCCATCAGCTCGCCGAAGTCCTGCTTGGTCTCGCCGGGGAAGCCGACGATGAAGGAGGTGCGCAGGGCGATGCCGGGGACGGCGGCGCGGACTTTTTCGAGGGTCTTGAGGAAAATGTCGGCGTTGGCTCCGCGCTTCATGCGCTTGAGGACGTTGCCCGAGGCGTGCTGTAGCGGCACATCGAGGTATCTGCAGATGTTGTCGTGGCGGGAGATGGTGTCGAGCAGGCGTCCGGTGATCTTGTTGGGGTAGGCGTAGAGGAAGCGGAGCCAGCGAACTCCGTCGACTTTGGCGAGGCCGTCGAGTAGATCGGCGAGACCGTCTTTGAGGCCGAGGTCTTCGCCGTAACAGGTGGTGTCCTGACCGATCAGGGTGATCTCTTGCACGCCCTGCGCGACGAGCTGGTGGGCCTCGGCGATGACGGATTCGAAGCGGCGGGAGCGGAACTTGCCGCGGAGGTTGGGGATGACGCAGAAGCTGCAGGGATGGTCGCATCCCTCGGCGATCTTGATGTAGGCCGACGAGCTGGCCGTGGCGCGGAGGCGTGGCGTGTTCTCGTCGTAGAGATACTGGGGGAGCGCAGGTTGGGCTCCGTCCCACTCGTGGCGGGAGAAGCGGCCCTGGGATTCGCGGAGGTCGCCTTCGGATCTTGACGTGATGATCGCCGGTGATGCGGAAGTCGGGTGGATTCCGGTGGCGACTACGGTTGTCAGGATGGTGAAGGGCGATGGGGCATTCAAGTGAAGAGGCGGGCGCGGAGTGACTCCGGCGGCGGAGAGGATGCTTTCCAGTTCGCCGGTGCCGACTACAGCGTCGACTTCGGGGATATTCTTCTGGATCTCGTCGCGATAGCGTTCGACGAGGCATCCGGCGACGATGAGTTTCTGGGCTTTGCCATGCGTCTTGTGGCGGGCCATCTCGAGGATGGTGTCGACCGATTCCTGCTTGGCCGAGTCGATGAACGAGCAGGTATTGACGACCAAGACGTCGGCGGTGGACGGGTCGTTGGTGATCCGCGCGCCGGCGTGGTCGAGCAGGCCCATCATGACTTCGCTGTCGACGAGGTTCTTGGGGCAGCCGAGGCTGACGAATCCGATGCGGAGGGGTTTGTCATTGGCGGCTGCGGGGGCGGCTTGGACTTCGGTTATGGGGTGATGGAGCGCGGCTTGCGCTTCCTGAAACGGTGAATCTTTCACACCCTTTATTTTACAGGGCGTTTGCGAATTGGTGGCTGCGGGGCAACCTATTTTCGCATGTGCGGAATTGACCACAAAGAGGCCGCAGGTTGCTAACTCCTCGTCGAGGGACCGCATCTTCCTTACAAGCGGCAAGAGGTTGACTACCGGCGCAATCTTGCATTGAGGAAAAACAAATGAGCTTACGTGATGTTTTAGTGGATGAACTAAGAGATCTGTACAGCGCGGAAAATCAGCTGGTGAAGGCACTGCCGAAGATGGCCAAGGGTTCGACGAGTGAGGACTTGAAAGACTTGTTCACTTCTCACCTGGAACAGACCAAAGGGCATGTCGAGCGGCTGAAGCAGGTGTTCACGCAGCTTGACGAGAAGCCTACCGGCGAACATTGCAAAGGGATGGAAGGGCTGGTCGAGGAGGGCAAAGAACAGCTGGAGAAGGACGAAGAGGGCGCGCTCAAGGACGTGGCGATTATGGGCGCGGCGTTGCGCGTCGAGCATTATGAGATTGCCGGTTACACAGCGTCGATTGCGATTGCCCGGCAGCTTGGTGAGGATGAGATCGTCTCCTTGCTGACCGAAACGCTGAACGAGGAAGAGGAAGCGAGCAAGAAGGTGCTGGGCCAGGCGAAGCCGCTCTTTGCCGAGGCTACGGCGGAGGAGGAGGTGAAGAAGGGGTCGGTTTCGGTGGTGCCGCACGCAACCAAGAAAGCGGCTACCGGCGGCCGCTGAAGGAAGGGGAAGCATAGCGGATCGGCTGGCGCGGTGCACGAATCGCCCTCGGAGGTTTTCGGGGGCGATTTCGTTTTTGCGGAGCTGGGACTGCGGCGAGTTGAGGCTGAGTGCGGGAGTGATATTCTGAAGTTGTGCCGGGCCCTACGCGACGCAATCCCGCCAACCCCGCCAGGTCCGGAAGGAAGCAACGGCAACGGGCTCGTGTGTGCGCAGTAGGCTCCCCGGTACATGAAGCCGCCGAGGCTCCCGGCCAGCGGGTCGGCTTCTGTGGGAACGGACCGGAATTCTCCGGCGTTGCCAGCGGCTGACCTCCGCGCCAGCGCTCCATATGTTTACCCTCTCGAATCTACTGAAGCGCGCTCTGGCTGCGGACGTGGCATCGATGCACCCGTGATCGCGCAGATGTGCGTTGTGGCTTCCGTCCCTTCGACCCTACCTTCAGGATTCCTAAATGTGAGGCTGCTCGAGGCGGCGGCGCAGCGTGCCCGCCAGCTCGACCATCAGCTGGAGTTTGCTCGCCAGCTGGGGCGGCACCGAGGGTTCGGCGAGTGCCAGTTCGGAGTTGAGCAGGAGGCCGGCGAGCGTCGATTTGAGGTCGTTTTCAAGGTTCGACGTGGCGGCGCGCATGGCCAGCGTCCTCTCCTGTTCGCGGCGCGCGAGGGCGGCCCGAATCTCGCGACCGAGGCGTGCGCAGCCCACCACGGCGAAGTTGATCTGGAGCGGGACAGCGAGGCCGGAGTGTTTCCAAATCAGGTCGGTACCCGCTGGATCGGCCTCGGCAATCGAGTCGTCGACGACGACTGTCGAGTAATCGCGGCGGCGCAGCGCGCCGAGGCCGAGCTTACGGCTGGAGGCGATTTCGACCGGCACCCCCAGGGCCGCGGCAAGGCTCGAGGCGCAGCTATCGGCGTCGGGAATGGTGGTAATCATGAGCACCGAGTGCGGCGCGGAAGCGCGAACGGGGCTAAATTCGCCCCGCTTCAGCGGGTTGGCGGTCCGTGCGCGGAGCGGCGAAGCCGGTTGCGCGATGGGCTCGTCTGGATTTTGGACGGCGGCGGCGATCGGGATGGCGGCTGGTTCGGTTGGAGCGTAGTCGTACGGGTTCGGGGCTTGCGTGGTCGTTAGTGGTGTCGCGGGCGTCTGCGTCACCGGCTTCAAGGCGGACTGCATGGATGGTTGCATGGCGGCTTCCTTTCCAAAACTGGCAGAATCTCTGTTTGAGTAAGAGCTCGGCGCTGGTTCCTGCTTCCCGTTCCCAGGGTCGTTGCTGCATTCATGGGCTCGGGGCCGGGGACCAGACCAATCAAGGCAAATCGAAAGAAAACGCGGGGCCAGCCGAGGCGAAGAGCGGAGCCCGCGCGGCAGTGATGATATCCATGCCTAATCCGTCATGTGGTTCTACCCTCCTCCCGTTCCTAGTGGAGCGGCGCGATTCGATCTTTTGTTAAGCCTGTCCGGCTCGGATCGAGGCTCATCCGCCGGGCGCGGTGGCCTGGTCGCCGATACCGTATTCCTTGAGCTTCCGATAAAGGGTGGTCTTGCCGATGCCCAGCACCTTGGCGGCCAGCAGTTTGTCGCCCTTAAGGGTTTCGAGGGTGCTGAGGATCGCCTGCCTTTCCTGTGCGGCAAGGGGAATGATCTCGGCGGCGCCCGCGTTGTCGAATGGGCCCGCTCCGGGAACGGCGTCGAGGCCGGCGCCATAAGGCCGATTGCCTGGGTAGCTGCGCCCGGCGGGATGGATCGTGCGGCGCTGCTGCAAGGCGAAGTCAACCAGCTGAGTCGAAAGGTCGCCTAGCTGCAGCAGGGGCGCGGAGGAGACCGTGGCGCCGCGCTCGATGGTGTGCTCGAGTTCGCGGACGTTGCCCGGCCATCCATAGTCCACCATGGTGCGGAGGGCTTCGTCGGAGAGGTTATAGGCGATGCCGTTCTCCTGCGCTAGGCGGTCGAGGAAGTGCGCCACCAGGAGCGGTATATCGGCGCGCCGCTCGCGCAGCGGAGGAATGCGCAGATTGACGACGTTGAGCCGGTAAAAAAGATCCTTGCGAAAGCGCCCCTGCTCGACCAGCGCGGCCAGGTCGCGGTTAGTCGCCGCCAGCACCCGGGCGTGGATGGGGACACTATGGTTGGCCCCGACCGGGCGAACCTCTTTTTCCTGCAAGGCGCGTAGCAGCCGGGCCTGGAGGTCGAGGGGAAGTTCGCCGATTTCGTCGAGAAAGATGGTGCCGCTGCCCGCCGAGGTGAGCAAGCCGTCCTTGGCGCGGTTAGCGCCGGTGAAGGCGCCTTTGACATGGCCGAAGAGCTCGCTTTCGATCAGCGTCGGCACCAGCGAGCCGCAATCGACGGGAATGAAGGGTTTCGATGCGTTGGGGCCGTTGGCGTGGATGGAACGGGCGACCAGCTCTTTCCCGGTCCCGCTCTCGCCTAGAATCAGCGCCGGATGGCCGCTCTGCGCGACCTTGGAAAGGATGCGATAGAGCTTTTCCATCTCCGGGGAGCGGCCGATGATCGAGCCCATGCCTTGCTGGGTACGCAGCCGTTCGCGCAGCCGGCGGCTGGCCAGGTCGAGCGTGCGGCGCTCGGCGGCGCGCTCCAGCGCGGAGCTGAGCTCGTCGGAGGCAAAGGGTTTGGTGAGCAGGTCGTTGGCCCCGGTGCGCATCGCTTCGACTGCCGAGGGCACGGTGGCAAAGGCGCTCATCACCACCACCGCCGTCTCCGGATGGAGCGCCTTGATCTCCTCGAGCAGGGCGAGGCCGTCACTGGCCGGGCCGGGCAGATCGAGCAACAGGATATCGATGCTGTTGTTGCGCAGCAGGCCGCGCGCAGCGTTCGGGCCATCGACCCCATGGGGAAGATAACCGAGCCGTGCTGCGATCTCGCAGCACGCAGTTCGGACGGCGGCATCTCCATCCACAACAAGCACATACATGCCACCTGCCTTTTCATCCAGGCGCGGAAAAGTCGGCATAAGAAAATTTTTAATTACCGGTGAAGTTGCAAGCATCCTACGCCTCTTTCTCGATTTGTGCAGAGATTTGTTGCAAGCCGGGAATCTTTCTCATTAAGACGGGCGCGGCGAGTTCGACAGGAGGTTTGTCGGCTTCCAGACAGAGAACGGGAAGCTCGATGTCGAAGCGTGCGCCGAGCCCAGATGGGCTAACTGCGCGCACCGCTCCGCCGGCTGCGGTGACCAGCCGCCGGACAATCGCGAGTCCCAATCCGCGCGCGGCGCCGTCGGAAGCATGGCTGCCGGCATCGGTCGTATCGTCGCAGCGGGTTGAGAATCCGGCATCGAAGATGTGCGGCACATGGCGACCCGGGATGCCCGGCCCATTGTCTCGCACCGACAAAACCACCGACCGAGGGCTGTCTGCAGCGGGAGTATCAGCCAGGGTGGCCGGTCGTTCGAGAAAGCTGGCTGCACCCCCGCGCTGTACGGTGATGCGCACAAACGGACTGCGCCGGAGCTCGGCAGGCGCAGAGGCCATAGCTTCGACGGCGTTCGCGACGAGATTGAAGAGGACGCGCAGCAGGTCTTCGGGGCTTAACGCCAGCCGGCCGGGGCAGGGCGCGCACTCGATCTCCAGGCGAACGCCCGGGCCGGCCAGGGCGCGCAACGGCCGCTCGAGGCCGATCAGCTCTGCGGCCACGTCTTCGATCTCCGGAAGTGGCCTGCGGCGCAGTGCTGCCCCATTGATGGCCAGCGAATCGCCAGATATCGGATCGCCTGAAGACGGCTGCGCATCCGCGCCGGCCAGCGACGCGACCAATTTTGCCCCGATGCCGGCGAGCAGGCGCAGGTCCCCGGCGTACTCGCCGAAGCCGGTGGCGAGCACACCGGGAGCGGCGAGCAGGTCGCAGTAGAGATCGAGCGCGGCGATCAGGTTCCGCGCATCGTGGACCAGCTCCGTGCTCCGGGAGTCGCGGGCGCCGCTCTCTAGGGTGCGGTAGGCGGGGCGGGGCGCGACGACGGCCAAAGCTCGCGGCGCCGGCAGAGTTGCGGCCCCCGTTAGCGCGGACGGCGATTGCGGCTTATGCATGTTGTCCTCCTCGTTCGGTGGTGTGCTCGTTGCCGGGATCGATTTGCGTGCGTCTCTCGATGGAACGCTGTGAATACACGCCGCGTGCCAAAGCGGGAAAGCGAAGTTAAGGCGAAGCTAAGATGTTTTCCGGAAAGCCTTTAGACGCGCCTCGCGCTGTCCGGCGCAAAATCGTCCTCCATCATCTCCTTTCCCGATTCGGGCCGGCGTGCAAACGGGATATGGCCGTTAGCTCCTTTCCAATCAGTGCGATGAGAGGAAATTCCCATCTCAGGACGAATTCGGGGCGTTCCCGTATTGGGATTGCGCGCGGCTCACTACAATGGGAGGGAAGCTGGGAAAGCGAAGCAGCATCGGGACTCATCGCCCGAAGCTGCGCGTGGCCGACCTGAACAGATCAACCAAGAAGGAAACCTTTGATGACCGAGCCTGAGTTCTTCCGCGCCGGAGGGCGCGCCGCCCATGCCCTTCGCGAAGTCCGGCTCACCGCCGATTACGTCGCTGTTGCCGAGGGCTCAGTGCTGATCGAGTGCGGCCAGACGCGGGTGCTGTGTAACGCCACCATCGAGCAGGGAGTGCCAGCCTGGCTGCGCAACTCCGGGCGGGGCTGGGTTACCGCCGAATACGGCATGCTGCCCCGGGCGACCCTGACGCGCACGCCGCGCGAGTCGGAGCGGGGCAAGGTGGGCGGCCGTACGCATGAGATCCAGCGGCTGATTGGGCGGTCTTTGCGCTCGGCCGTCGATATGAAGGCGCTGGGCGAGCGGACCGTGGTGCTCGACTGCGATGTGCTGCAGGCCGACGGCGGCACGCGCACGGCGGCGATCACCGGGGCCTGCGCGGCTTTGGCTCTAGCCTTGAACCGTCTAGTTGCCGCGGGAACGCTGAAGGAGTCGCCGCTGAAATATCTGGTCGCCGCGACCAGCGTGGGCATCGTCGAGGGGCGGGTGCTGCTCGACCTGGCCTATGAGGAGGATTCGCAGGCCGAGGTGGACACCAACGTAGTGATGACCGAGGACGGCGGCCTGGTCGAGGTGCAGTCGACCGCCGAGCGCGGCTCCTATTCGCGGGTGCAGCTGCTGGCGATGATGGACTACGCCGAGGCCGGCATCCAACAACTTTTTGCGGCGCAGCGGGAGTTGCTTTAGCGTTTTCGGCGAAATCTTCGCGCGTGCATGTTGTCGCGTCCCTGCCTCGGTTAGAATCGAGTGCGCGTAGGAAGAACGGTTTTGGACCCGAGCGAGACAAAAGTTTTACACCGAAGAACCAGGAGAGACGATATGAGTTCCAGCAACACAATTACACCGGGCAAGCTGGCCGGGATGCGAGCACTATCGGATGAGCGCGGCGTGATCGCCGCGGCGGCCATGGACCAGCGCGGTTCGCTGAAGAAATCGCTGGCCAAGGAAAAAGGCGTCGCCGAGATGCCCGATTCGGCGCTGGTCGAGTTCAAGGAACTGGTGACGGATGTGCTGACCAAACACGCTTCGGCGATCCTGCTCGATCCCGAGTTTGGCCTGCCCGCCGCGCGGCGCCGCAACGGTAAAGGTCTGTTGCTGGCCTATGAGAAGACTGGCTACGACGCCGCGACTCCGGGCCGCCTGCCCGATCTGCTCGACGTATGGTCGGTGCGCCGGTTGAAAGATGCGGGAGCGGACGCGATCAAGATCCTGCTCTACTACACGCCCTACGAGAAGACACCGATCAATGATCTCAAGCATGCCTGGGTGGAGCGGATCGGCGACGAGTGCGTGGCCCACGATATTCCCTTCTTCCTCGAGATGGTCGGCTACGATGCCCACGGCGGTGACGAGAAGTCGATCGAGTTCGCCAAGAAGAAGCCGGAGATCGTCTCCGGGTCGATGGCCGAGTTCGGCAAGAAGCAGTACAACGTCGATGTGCTGAAGGTCGAGGTGCCGATCCAGATGGAGTTCGTCGCCGGGACTAAGTCCTTCAAGGGACAGGCGGCCTACACCCGCGAAGAGGCGCTCGGTCACTTCCGCGACGCCGCGGAGATGTCGCACAAGCCGTTTATCTATCTGTCGGCGGGGGTTTCGAACCCGGTCTTTATCGAAACGCTGGAGCTCGCGGCGGAGAGCGGAACCACCTTCAACGGCGTGCTGTGCGGACGGGCGACGTGGAAGGACGGCATCGCGGTCTACGCCAAGCAGGGTGCGCAGGCCTTTGAGGACTGGCTCAACACCAAGGGCGTCGAGAACATCGAAAATGTCAACAAGGCCCTGAAACATGCGCATTCGTGGTTCAGCAAGGTTGGGGTGGGCGCTGAGGCGCTTGCGTAGAGGAACTCTCAACCTGATCGAAGATCGACAAGCGCCGCGACCATGATCGCGGCGCTTTTTTGCTGCATGCGCGCAAGAGCACGTGCTATTTTGCCAGCTATGCTTCCAAACAAGAAAGGTCTGTTTGTCTCCTGCGCGATTTTCTGCCTCGCTGCGGCTGCCACGTTGTCCGCTCAGAGCTATCCAGTTTCAAGCGTCACTTTTTCAGGCGATCCGTCGTTCTCTTCGCCGGAGCTTTTGGCAGCGAGCGGAATTGCGCCCGGCGCCCCACTGGACCAGGCCGGGATGCAGGCAGGAGCGCAGCGCCTCAACGATTCCGGGATGTTTGCGACTGTGCGTTTCACCTTCAACGGGCGCGAGCTGCACTATGAACTCACTCCGGCGACAAACCTTCTTTCGGCGCAGTTCGCCAATTTTCCCTGGTGGAGCGAGACCAATCTCTCTGCGGAACTGGCCGCGAAGGTGCCGCTCTTTCACGGCCACGCGGCGCCGGAGAGCGGAACGGAGCGGAAGGTCATCGAGGCCCTGACGGCGATGCTCGCGGCGCGGCAAGTGCAGGCGAAGATCGAGGCGATGCCGGGCGTTGAGTCCGCGACCGGCAAGGCGAATGCGTTGATCTTCCGGGTGACGAGCCCGCCGGTGCTGATCGGCGAGTTGACCTTCACCGGTGCGAGCTCGGAGTGGACCGACCGGCTGGCCGAGATCAACAAGGCCGCCGCGAAGGTGGAGTATTCGACGACAGAAACCCCCGCAACCTTGACCCAGGCGATACAGAGCATCTATCGCGACAAAGGATACCTCGAGGTGAGTGTGCCTTCAGCAGTAGCCCAGCCGCCTGTGTCGGAGTCCGGAGTGGTGCGGGTGCCCATGGTGATTGCCATCGAAGGGGGTGCGCAATACCGGTTGGGACAGTTCTCGTTGGCTGGGTCGGTGTTGATGGACCAGGCCCAGTTTCTCAGCAAAGCAACTCTCAAGCCGGGCGATGTTGTCGAAGAAAGCAAGCTGCGGCAGACGATGAGCATGGTGAGCTCGCCTTATGTGACTCGGGGTTATCTCCACGCCAAGATCACGGCCACGCCGCAATTTCATCGCGCCGAACGGACGGTCGACTACGCGATCACGGTGACTCCGGGCGACGTGTACACGATGGGTACGCTGCAGGTGAAGAACCTGGACGTGGAAAAGACGGCGCTCTTCCTCAAAGTCTGGACGATGGAAGCAGGTGCGCCGTACGACGTCTCCTATGTTGGGCAGATTCTGAAGAAGAACGCCAAGGACGTGCATGCGTTGGATGGCTACTCCGCCAGTTACAAGCAGTATGAGCATGAGGACACGCACATCGTTGATCTGGTAGTGACGTTCGTGAAGGGCGGGACTTTGAACTAGGTGTAGCTGCCTTTGGCGCGACAACCTTTGGCGAGACACGGAGGGAGCGATGGGGATTGAGTTGAATGGTTGCTGTCCGTTGTTGCAGGTCTTCGATATGCCGACAGCGCTGGCGTTTTATTGCGACATTCTGGGTTTTGACGTGGCGAGCCATGCTGACAACGCTCCTGGCCCGAGCCGGGAGTTCGGCTGGTGCCTGCTCCGGCGCAAGGGTACGGAGTTGATGCTCAACACCGCCTACGACGAGGGAGAGCGGCCGGAGAAGCCGGATTCCACGCGGATCGCGGCGCATGGCGACACTTGTATCTACTTTGGCTGGGAAGACCTGGACGGGCTCTATGCCGAGTTGCAAGCGAAGGGGGCTAACGCGAGGGCGCCGAAGGTCGCTCCTTATGGATGGAGGCAGCTTTACGTGAAGGACCCGGATGGCTTCGGGTTGTGCTTCCAGTGGCCGGTTACGCAGCGGGCTTATGACTCGTGGGTAGCGGCTTATGGGTTAGAGGCGAAGACGATCTAACCAAAGCCCAATCAATATACGCAAGGATCTGAAGCGTTCAGTTCCGAGATGCAGACGACCACGCGTTTCTCAATCACGCAACCACCGGATCGGGGCGTGAAATGGCGATATTCTTCTCGGGCCGGATTCGTCCTCGATCTGCCCGGCTTGCGAGAAACTCGGCGAAGATCAAGCATGCTCCTATCGCAGTCACGTTGTAGACAGCGGCGCCCCATGTTGGCTGACTGTGCAGTCGGCTAAAAATGGGAGGCATTTCTACAAGGAATTCAAATAGCAACAGCATCAACGCAAGAAGCCTGGCGGCCAGGAGATCCCTGATTCCGGAGCAGATTGCACATCCTGCCAGGATGAAAGCGATTCCGGTCAGCGCGGCCCAAAAATATCCGAACGGCATCCAGTTCGGGACGATGGTCGCGAAGATGCGCAAGCCGATGAGGTGAAATAACCCGAAGATGACCGGAGGCAATCCGAGCATCCAGCGTGCGGCGATCGCTGCTCTCTTTTGCAGCGGGGCATCCGCTGAGGAAGTGGAGGCGTAAATCATCACTGCCGGAGATATCAGCATCAGCTGTTGCGCGACCCCGAAGGTGACGCCGAATAGGACGTCGATTCGCCAGCCAAGCGCATGAACTCCGGCATAGTACCGGGCTAGCCACAATGCGGTAAAAATCGAGTAAGCGACGGCGGACGCTACCGCGCCGATCTTTGCGCTTCGCTGCCACAAGATTGCAAGACCCGCTACAACCAGCCAGACGCCCACGGCATAGGCCAGTATGTGTTGACCAGGAAAGTTTTTACCCAGGGCCTGGATGGGTTGGTGAGAGGCATCGAATGCTCCCCACGCGATATTCAGAATGCCGGTGAGAACGGTGCCCAGGCCATAGAACCAAACTCCAATTTTCATCTGTCAACCTCCCATGAGTCGCTCAGCGAGTTTCAGAATTGATGCTATGGGAGCAGTGGTACATTGAACAGAGCCATTTTCGCCAATCTCATTGGACCATTTGAGATGCCAAAAGCCATCAGCTCGTTCGAGCTCACTCTCAAAAGCCGGTCGCGCGATCAGACCCTGACCAATTGGTTGTACGGCGAACTGCGCTCTGCCATTCTTGATGGCCGGCTCGCGCCGGGCGCCAGACTGCCGGCGTCCAGAGATTTCGCCAGACAGTATGAACTCTCCCGCGGCACGGTCGTCAGCGTTGTGGAGCGCTTGCAAGCCGAGGGGTATGTCAGCTCGCGTGTCGGATTCGGCACATGGGTCAATCGTGTGGAGGCGCCTCGTCCCGCCCGCCAGGCAAGCACGACACCGGCATATATTCGTCGCGTCATTTCGACATATAAACGGCCGCAACCGTGGATTGACGGGGCTTTTGTTGAGGGAAGTCGACCCTTTCGAATTGGGGTTCCAGCCATCCACGAATTCCCGTCTGAAGTTTGGGGACGTATTGCCGCAGACCGGGCGCGTAATTTCAGGTCATGGCTAAAGAAGGAGGCTGACCGGCGGGGATATCGGCCATTGCGCGATGCAATCGCCGAATATTTGCGCACGTCACGCGGGGTGCGATGCACCGCGGAACAGGTCGTCATCGTTTCCTCAATACAACAGGCGCTCGACCTGCTGGCGCGGCTGCTCTTGAAAAAAGGCGATGCGATATGGATGGAGGACCCTGGATATTTCGGATCGAGAATTGCGTTCGACAATGCCGGAGCCAGGCTTGTTGCTGTGCCAGTGGATGAGGAAGGGCTATCGGTTTCCGCCGGAATGAAGATTTGTCCAGATGCGAAGGGAGCCTATGTCACACCGGCCCACCAATTCCCGCTGGGCGTAACGATGTCGCTGGAGCGGCGGATGGCCCTTCTTACATGGGCCTCACGCACCGGCGCTTTCGTCATCGAAGATGACTATGACAGCGAATACAGATTTGAGGGGCCGCCCATGCCTTCCCTGCAAAGCCTCGACAACCACTCCAGCGTGATCTTCATCGGCTCGTTCAGCAAGACGCTGTTCCCAGCGTTGCGCGTGGGCTACGTAGTGTTGCCTGCGCCGTTGATAGATCCTTTCGTGGGTCTTCGCTACCGAACCGATTTCCGGAATTCCTCCTTTGACCAGGCGGTGCTCTGCGACTTTATCGTTGATGGGCATTTGGCGCGTCACCTGCGGAGGATGCGGAATCTGTATGGTGAGCGCCTCGCAACACTCATGGACGGAGCCGAGCAACATCTGGGTGGATTGCTTGAGATCTCTAATGTAAGGGCAGGCCTCTACACGATCGGGTACCTCAAGAATGGAATGAGTTCACGACGGGCGGAAGAGCTGGCGGAAGCCCACGGTATTGAGGTCATCGGTGTCGATCGATGCACTCTCAGACGTCCTGATCCGAGGGCGTTACTCCTCGGCTTTGGCGGATTCGACGAGCTTGCGATACGGCAAGGACTCATTCGACTCGCAAAGGCGTTGAGCTAGCCAGACCTTGGAAAATGAGACCAGTTCTCTCGACGGATGCGAAGTCGCCAATCCGCTCATCACAAGCAGCGTCAGAATTTGGATGCGCCCACGCGCTAGCGGGGGGGCGAATTGTGCTTTTATTTGCCGGTCCTGCGGGGGACTTACAATGCCTGGGTGGAGGCTTATGGTTTGGAGGCTAAGACGGTTGAGAGTTCGCCGGCCATCTACGGACCAGTCAAGTGTGTGCTCGAATCGATGGACTTGAGCTTTCCAGCATCGTCAAGCCGGAACGTGAAGCCGAGCGATTCTTCGATTAGAAAATTGCTTTCTTTGAGGTAGGGAGCTTTGGCCAAAATTGTTCGCGACGAAGGGTCGAAACTAAATCTCATCCCCTCCTTTCTGAGAAAGTCTTCGATGAAGGTGCGGGGACTTCCCAGTGGAACGCGGTTGCGAACGTCCTGATCCAGTTCCTTTGCGGTCACTTCGTGGAAATCTCTGAGAGTGCCGTTTTCCGTTGCCGCGCGGCGTGCGCTTCGCTCCAACAGGAAATCAGCCAGTCCAATGCAGCATGCGGCGCAAACGAGAATGACGACTGTCCATCGCACCCATCGATTCATGGCTCGTTCCTGCCAACTTTCTTCCGGGCGAACAGTTTTGGCGCCGAGACCATCGTAAACCCACATCTCAGAATCGAGCTGTGGGGCACGCATCTTTGTTCGAGTATTCGCGGCTGTTTCGTGCGTGGATTCGGGACACCGCAGATCCTTCACTTCGCTTCGCTTCGTTCAGGATGACATTTCTTCTTTTGACTTGAAGTGGTGACATATTTCAAGTCGAGTTTTGGGACATCTTCAATCCCACTCAAGCCAACGAATGGCTTGAATGGCGCACCCCGTGTTGGTTTGTTACGCGGGTGGGGAAAGTTCCAGCGCTCCGGTGAGGCTGGCGACTTTTTCGACATCGTTCTTCGCGCACCATTGTTCCAATCCTTTGGCGAGGCGTTCGGTGGCGCGGGGGTCGGCGTAGCTGGCGGTGCCGACCTGGATGGCAGTGGCTCCGGCGAGGAGGAATTCGACGGCGTCTTCGGCGGTGACGATGCCGCCTAGTCCGAGGACGGGAATTTTCACGGCGCGCGAGGCTTCGTAGACCATGCGCAGGGCGATGGGCTTGATGGCTGGGCCCGACAAGCCTGCGGTGACGTTGGCGATGCGGGGCTTGCGGGTCTTGGCGTCGATGGCCATGGCGAGCAGAGTGTTGATGAGCGAGATTGCGTCGGCGCCGGCGTGTTCGGCAACCGAGGCCATCTCGGCGATGCTGGTGACGTTAGGTGAGAGCTTGACGATAATCGGGCGCGCTTTCGCTTCGCCGCCCTTCCTTTCAATCTTGGCGCCCTCGAGCGCGGCCTGCTTGGTCGCGTAGACGAGCGTGGCGAGCTCGACCATGTCGGTGCCGAAGACCTGGCCTCCGTGCTTGGTGTTGGGGCAGGAGGCGTTGATCTCGTAGGCGGCGATGCCCTCGGCTTGGTTGAGAGCTTCGATGACGGCGACGTAGTCCTTGACCTGCCTGCCGAAGACGTTGGCGATGACGGCGCAGCCGGGATATTTGGCGAGCTGGGGCAGCTTGTCGCGGATGAAGGCGTCGACGCCGATGTTTTGCAAGCCGATGGCGTTCAACATGCCGGAGGCAGTCTCGATGATGCGCGGAGCGGGGTTGCCGGCCATGGGTTCGCGGGAGAGGCCTTTGGTGACGAGGCCACCGATGCGATCGAGCGAGACGATGTCTTCAAACTCGATGCCATAGCCGAAGGTTCCGCTGGCGGCGATGACCGGGTTGCGGAGCTCGATCCCGGCGAAGGTGACCGCCATATTCGGCTTCATGGTGCCAGGGCCGCTGTTGTTGGGGAAGCTGAGGACGGGGCATTTGATCCACCCACCCTACGCGATGGTGCCGCGTAGGATGGGGCACCCATTTCTGTGGCAGCCGCCGAGGATTTCGAGCTCGGATAGGTGATGGCGGCGGCGGGCTTGAGTGCCTGGGTGAGGATGTGGCCGACTGCGGCGGAGGGCTGATTGATATTAAGCAGCGCGGCGAAAGTGGCGGCGAGATCGACGGGCTCGACTCGGCCGCGATAGATGCCGGGAGCAAACGGGGCTCCGTAGAAGCCGAGCGGAACGTGGCGGTCATAGGACCAGGGGCTGAAGTGGGTGGTGCCGCCGCTGGAGTGGCCTTCCATCTGGTAATCGGCGAAGACGGTCATGACGTACCAGCCGCCGTTGGAGGAGTAGCTGTGGGCGAGAATCTGGCCGAATTCGCTAGTGGGGTATTGACCCGCTGCGAGTTGCAGTCGGGAGTAGGCGTGGATCAAAACCGGGGTGGGGGGCAGACGCGTTTGTGACGGCGTTGCCGTCTCCTGCGGCTTGCTGAGCGACTCGACCGCCGCTGGCAATGCGGTTAGCACCGCCTCTTCCGCCTGGGACTCATTGATGCCGGCGTGCTCGAAGCTGGGCGGGTTGAGCGCGAGGTAGGGGAGCTCCTGCTGGTCGAAGAGGTAGACCAAGTTTTGGCCGGGAGAGAACTTGGCGTTCATCGTCTGGTTCAACTGAGCAACGATCTTCTTAGTGCTAATGCTGGCGGCGTTGATGCCGAGTTTGGCGGCTTCGCCGAGGGTGGGCGCGACTCCGTGGTCGGCGGTGAGGGCGATCCAGACGTTGCCCAATCCGCCGTCGACGTTTTTGTCGAGCCAGGTGAAGAAGCCGTCGAGGTCGGTATCGAGCGAATCGACCATCTGGTGCTGGGCGGCCGCATCCGGGCCGACCGCGTGGCCGAGCACGTCGTTGGCAGAGAGGCTGAGGGTGAGCATGTCGGTGGTTGCGTGGGTCCCCAGTTTCTCGCCGGTGATGAGGGCGCGGGCAAAGTCGAGTTCGTATGCGTTGGCAGCGGGAGTGCGGCCTACGAATTCGAAGAAGTTGTTGGCCGGCTTCATGGCGGCGAGGGAGAACTGAGACGAGAAAGTCTGGGCCTGCTGGAGGGCGCGGGCGGCTTCTCCGGTGGCATTAAAGGCGATGGCCCAATCGGGCAATTGCCGCTGGTAGAAAGTGGAAGTGATGAACGCGCCCGATGCCGGATCGATCCAGTAGGCGGCGTTGGCTGCGGCGCCTGCGGGCAGGATAGAGGCGCGGTCTTTCAGCGAAAGGCCGAAGACCATCGACCGCCCATTGGTCGCGAGACGGAGCTCATCGCCGACTGTCGAGGCGCGCAGGTTGCGAGGCGATGCTCCGGGATCGGGGGTCTCGGCTTCTGCGGAGGCGGGGACGCCGACGAGGGCGTAGCGTTCGTCTTCGACCGAGGTGACGGGGCGCTTGGTGTTGCGGCTGAGGTCCCACCAGTCGTTGTTGGCGATGCCGTGGCCGTCGGAGTAGGCTCCGGTGCCAATGGTGGAGTGGCCGGGCGCGGTCTTGGTGTTGGCGTAGTCGTAGTAGCAGTCGGGGAAGTACGCGCCCTGGTCGAGGAAGAGGCGGAATCCGAGGCCTTTGAAGTCGGCGCGGTAGCGCTCGAGGTAGTCTTCGCGAAACTGGTCGATGACGAGGATGATGGCGAGTTTGGGGTGGGCGTTGTAGGCGCTGGGAGGGACGAGATTGGCTTGGGCTGTCTGCGCGTTGAGTGCGATGGGGGCGATCAGCGAAAGGAGCAGGAGGCTTGCGGCGATTCTTCGGCAGAGTAGCTGGAAGTCGAAATTGCGCAAGGTTTGCTCCTGAAACATGTTAACCCGGCAATTGAAGTGATTCGATAAGGTTTAGCGCAAGGCGGAGCACCGCTTGCTCAAGTAAACTAGGAACTTATGCACGATTTGGGTTTTGTCAGAGCCAACCTTGAGTTGGTGAAAGAGAAGTTGCGCGCTCGGGGCGCGGATCCGAATGCGCTGCTGGGGAATTTTGCCGAGATTGATGCCCGGCGCCGGCAGGCGATCACGCTGGTCGAGACGCTCAAAGCTGAGCGCAATAAGTTGAGCGAGGAAGTCGGGAAAAAGAAGCGTGCGGGTGAGGACGCTTCCGACCTGATGGAGCGGATGCCGCAGCTGAAAGACCAGATTGAGCGGCAGGAGAATGAGTCGGCCGCTGCTGAGATCGAGTTGCGGACGATTTTGCAAAGCATTCCGAATTTGCCTGGCGGTGGTGTGCATGCCGGAAAGTCGGAAGACGACAACGTCGAGCTTCGCAGCTGGGGTGAGAAGCTGGAGTTTGATTTTGCTCCGAAGCCGCATTGGGAGTTGGGCGAGGCGCTGGGAGTTTTGGATTTTGAGCGGGCGGCGAAGCTTTCAGGAGCGCGCTTTGCTGTGTATTGGAACCAGGGTGCGCGGTTGGAGCGGGCGCTGGCGAATTTCATGCTGGACGTGCATACCGGCGAGAATGGCTATACCGAGGTGCTGCCGCCGTTCATGGTGAACAGCAAGTCGCTCTTTGGCACCGGGCAGTTGCCGAAGTTTGTTGATGACCTTTTTCGCTGCCAGGGTGAGGGTGAGCCGGCGAATGTGCCGGGTGAGTATCGTGACAACGATCACTGGCTGATTCCGACGGCGGAGGTTCCGCTCACCAATCTCTTTCGGGATGAGGTGCTGGATGAGGCAGAGCTGCCGCGTTCCTTGACGGCATACACCTCGTGCTTTCGCGCGGAGGCGGGTTCGCATGGGCGAGATGTACGCGGGATCATTCGGCAGCATCAATTCCAGAAGGTGGAATTGGTGAAGGTGACGCGGCCGGAGGAGAGCTACGACGAGCTTGAGAAGCTGACGGCGAATGCAGAGACGATTCTGCAGAAGCTGGGTTTGCCTTACCGGACGATGCTGTTGTGCGCGGGCGATATGGGGTTCTCGGCGGCGAAGACTTACGATATTGAAGTGTGGTTGCCGGGGCAGGGGGCGTATAAGGAGATCTCTTCGTGCTCGAATTGCGAGGCGTTCCAGGCGCGGCGGGCGAATATCAAGTATCGTCCCCAGGGGAAGACCAAGGCGGAGTTTGTTCATACACTCAATGGCAGCGGGTTGGCGGTAGGACGCACCTGGGTTGCGATCTTCGAGAATTATCAGCAGGCGGATGGAACGGTGCGGATTCCGGATGTGCTGGTGCCTTACATGGGTGGCAAGACGGTGATCGAACCGGTGAAGAGTTGAGGACAAAGAAGGTTCAATGAAAAGCACTTTAGCAACTTACCTATGGTGGACCGAGGAGCGGGGCAGCTTTCACTACGATGTGATGGTGACGCTGATTCTGCTGTTCATGTTTGTCACACCTCATCTATGGAATTATGGCGACCGGCCTTCTCCGCGGGGAACGGCCCCTGCTGAAGTGCTGGTGAAAACCGAATCCCCCGACCACTTCCTCTATCAAATCAATGCTTCGCAGGTCGGCGCTCCGCGGGATGGGCGCTCACAGGATTTGCAGGCTGCTTTGTTGCGGAATGTTGAAGCCATCTCGGGTGATGACATGGTCCTCGACAAATACGAAGCGGCCCACGATTCCAGCGGCAAGATCGTCGCTTACAAGGTATGGGCGCATCGATGATAAAGATGAAGTTTTATTGGGCGGGTTTCGCGCTTGTGCTGGCGGCGTCATTTTCGGCGAGAGGTTATGCCGCCGATTTAGACAAGGTGCTGGCGCAGATGGATGCCGCGGCAGCGAGGTTCCAGAATGCGCAGGCGGATTTCCTCTGGGACGACTACACCAAGGTTGTCGACGACCACGAGCAGCAGTCCGGGACAATTTACTTCGAGCGCGTTCACGGGCAGACGCAGATGGCGGCGCTGGTGCAGCAGCCCAACAAGAAGACGGTCGTTTATAAAGATGGCGTACTGAGCTACTATGATCCGTCGCTCGATCAGTTGAATGTATTCAATACCGGAAAGAACAAAGCGCAGATTGACAGCTTCCTGACGCTGGGCTTTGGCGGCAGCGGCAAGGACTTGAAGGCGGCGTGGCAGATCAACGACCTGGGGCCGGAGACGATCGACGGCGTGGCCACCGAGAAGCTGGACCTGCAGAGCGATCAGGCGAAGAGCCAGAACATCGTCCACATTACGATCTGGGTCGATCCGGCGCGGGCGGTCTCGTTGAAGCAGGTCTTCTATTACACCTCGGGCAATACGAGGACTTCGACGTTCACTCACATCAAGTACAACTCGAGGTCGATGTCGAAGAGCGTTTTCGATGTGCCCAAGGCTAAGAATGTGGTGAATAAGTAAGGGTAAAGGTACGTGTCGCCGAATGTCTCCTCGCTGTTTCCTTTGTCATCTCGACCGGAGCGAAGCGCAGCGGAGAGATCTGCATTTATACTCTCTCCCAACAACCCATGCGTCGCGAGCACCATTACTACGTCTACATCGTAGCCAGCAGAACACGTGTGCTTTACGTCGGAATGACTAACAGCATCCGGCGACGAGTGCAGGAACACAAAGAGGGCGTGACACCCGGCTTTACGTCAGCATACAAGTGTAAGTGCCTGCTGTGGTTTGAGCGCTATCAATACGTGAGGTAGTGTCCAGAGTTTTTCGCACTTTCAATCTTTGTTGGGACTTAGGAAGGTTGTTGGGTTGAGGTTCATTTTGCCTTGGCCCATGGGCCAAGGCAAGCGGTCAGGCGATGGCGACGACTTCGGCCAGCCGTTCATCTGCAAATATCGTTTGCTGCCCCATCGAGTAGCTGCCACATGTCGCAGCCTCGCGGCCACCAGCATCAGCGCCGACTTGCCGTCGGGGAAGGCGCCGACCACCCGGGTGCGTCGCCGGATCTCCCGCATGAGTCGTTCGAGCGGGTTGTTGGTGCGCAGGCAGCGCCAGTGTTCCGGCGGGAGCTCGTAGTAGCTCAGCGTTTCGTCGAGGCCGTTGTCGACCAGTTGCGCCGCCCCGGCCAGTTTCATTTCGCGCAGCTGCGCCACCACCTGGCCGGCTTTTTGCTTCGCCGCCGCCGGTCTTCCTGGGCGTGGATCGCTTTGAGCATCGCCGCCACTTCGCTCACCTTGCTGGTGGGCACCGCCGTCCACACGTTGCGGTAGAAGTGGACCACGCAGCGCTGCCACTGCGCCTCGGGATAAAAGTCTGCCAGGTTCTCGACCAGCCCGAGGCACTTGTCGGAGACGAACAGCTCGCACCCCTTTCAAGCCGCGCTGCTTCATCTGGCGCAGAAAGCCCGTCCAGCTCGCCTTGTCCTCCTTCGCCCCTTCGCTCACCGCGAGGACCTCGCGGTAGCCCCTCTGCGTCACCCCGATCGCCACCAGCACCGAGACGTTCTTCACCTCGCCGCCCCAGCTCGCTTCAGCCACAGGCCATCGAGGAAGACATACGGGAACTCGCCCACCAGCGGCCGCTTGCGCCACTCCTCGATCTTGCCGTAGATCTTCTGGTTCAGATCGCTCACCGTCTCGGCGCTCACCCGCGTGCCCCACAACGCCTGGGTGATGTCCTCGACGCGCCGCACGCTCACCCCGGCCAGATACATCTCGATCAGCGCCTCCTCCACCGAAGACTCTCGCGGCGGTAGCGCTCGATGATCGCCGTCTCGAAGGGCAGGCTGCGCAGCTTCGGCACCTGCAGGGTCACCTCGCCGGCCTTGGTGTGCAGCTGCCGCGTATAACTCCCCGCCCGTGTGTCCTTGCGGCCCTCGCTGCGCTCGTACTTCGCGCCCCGCACAGATGGTCCGCCTCCGCGTCCAGCAACGCGTTCAGCGTCTCTTCCACGGTCGATCGGACCACCTCATCCAGATGGGCCTGAATCCGCCCATCGTCGATCCGCACCACTCCGCCCAGCGGCGTTCCGCCGCTGCCTTCCACTTCACTGCCCGACATGGTTGGTTCCATCACACAAGTCTCCCAGAGGCCTCGCTCCTCCTGCTTGTACCAACCTCCACCGCCAAAACTCAAATCAAATGTGCGAAAAATAGCCTACGTTATCATACGTGAGCAATGCGATCGCCCGCGAGAAGCAAATCAAACATTGGAGCCGTGCCAAGAAGATTGCGCTGATCGAAAAGTACAACTCAACCTGGATAGACCTGAGCGAGGCATGGAGCGAGGGAAATGCAGGTCTCTCCACTCCGCTTCGCTCCGGTCGAGATGACAAAGGGGGCATTTGTTCGGAATAGGAGTTGGGTGCACGTGATTGGCACATGATTCCATCACGCCGATGGCTGTCATCGACAGGGATTAATGTCGAGTGTGCGGATCTTTACTAACGCTCTCACTCCCCTGTATCGATTTGCGCTCTTTGCAGCTTGTCGGAGTAGTCCACATACACCGACTTCCAGGTTGTGTAGAAATCCAGCGCACCGGTACCACCTTCGCGGTGGCCGTTGCCGGTTTGCTTCACTCCTCCGAAGGGCAGGTGGACTTCGGCGCCGATCGTCGGGGCGTTGATGTAAGTGATCCCGGCCTCTAAGTCGCGGATGGCCTGGAAGGCGCGGTTGACGTCCCTGGAATAGAGCGAGGTAGAGAGCCCGTATTGGATGCCGTTGGCGATTTCGAGCGCGCGCTCTAAGCCGTCGCACTCAATGAGGCTGACGACGGGGCCGAAGACTTCTTCCTGGGCGATGCGCATGTTCGGTTTTACTTCGCTGAAGACGGTCGGCGCGAAGAACCATCCCTTGGCTTGCGCGCCTTCGGTAAGCCTTGCTCCTCCGGTGACGAGTTTTGCGCCCTCTGCTTTAGCGATCGCGACATAGCGTTCGGAGGTTTCGATCTGCTGCTGGTTGATCTGGGGGCCGACCTGGTTGGATTCGTCGAGGCCGTTGCCGACTTTGAGCGACTTAGCGCGAGTCACTAACTTCTCGGTGAATTCGGCGGCGATCGACTTGTGCAGGATGATGCGGCTGGTTGCGGTGCAGCGTTGGCCAGTGGTGCCGAAGGCTCCCCAGAGTGCACCTTCGAGAGCGAGGTCGAGGTTGGCGTCTTCGAGGACGATCATGGCGTTCTTGCCGCCCATCTCCAGCGAACATGGCTTGAAGAGCCCGGCGGCGGTTTGGCCGACGATGCGGCCGACTTCACTCGAACCCGTGAACGAGATGGCGCGAACTCCGGGATGCGCGACGAGCGGCGCGCCGGCCTCGGGGCCGAACCCGGTGACGATGTTGACGACTCCGGGAGGCAGGCCGGCGTCGATCAGCGTTTGGACGAGGTTATAAGTTGAGAGCGGGGTATCTTCGGCGGGCTTGATTACGCAGGTGTTGCCGCAGACCAGCGCAGGAAAGAGCTTCCACGAGGGGATGGCCATGGGGAAATTCCACGGCGCGATCATGCCGCAGACGCCGACCGGCATGCGCAGCGACATGGCGAACTTGTTGGGCAGCTCCGAGGGCGTCGTCTGGCCGAAGAGGCGGCGGCCTTCGCCGGCCATGTAGAAGGCGGTGTCGACGGCTTCCTGCACGTCGCCGCGGGTCTCGGCGAGGACTTTGCCCATTTCACGGGTCATGTCGTTGGCGTATCGCTCTTTTCGGGTGAGCAGGATTTCGCCGCAGCGATAGAGGATCTCGGCGCGCTTGGGCGCGGGAGTGAGACGCCAGGTCTTCCAGGCTTCGCTGGCCGCGGCAACGGCGTCGTCGATGTCGGCGGCGTCGGATTGTTGGAATTCGCCGACGATGTCATCGTGGTTGGCGGGATTGATGTTCTGAAAGCTCTTGCTGCTGTGCGAGGCGACCCATTGGCCGCCGATGAGATTCTTGTAAGTTGTCATGCAGATAAGGATACCCGTTTGCGGGCATCTGCCGCAGCGGTGTGCGAGGCGTTCGGTCTGTTCGAGATCTGTGGATTTCCAACCCGAAAGAGTTGATGCAGTGGAGTTGGCTGCTACATCCAAGACGGTGCAAGGAGCGATCGATGAAGGTCTTTGTTGCGGGTGCAAGTGGGGCGATTGGGCAACCGTTGTTGGCGGAGTTGGTCAGGCGGGGCCATGAAGTGACGGCGATGACGCGCTCGGTGGAGTCGGCTAAGAAGCTGGCCGATCTCGGAGCACAGACGGTGCAGGTTAGTGCGTATAACGCAGAGGGCGTTGCGCAGGCGCTGCAAGCGTCAGGCGCTGAGGTGGTGATCGACGAGCTGACGGCGCTCCCGCCCGATCCGGCGCAAATGAAGGATTACGCTGAGGGCGATCGGACGCTGCGACTGGAGGGTGGAGGAAATCTCTATAGGGCGGCGCTGGCGACGGGCGTTCGGCGCTACATTCAACAGGCGAGCGGATTCTTTCTGAAGGCGACTGCCAATCTCGCGAGCGAAGCCGATGGACTACGCGTGGATGCAAGCCCCGGAGTGGCCGCAAGCTCGCAGACATATACCGAGCTCGAAGCGCGAGTGCTGCAGGCGGGGGCCCTGGAGGGTGTCTCGCTGCGGTACGGATTCTTTTACGGGCCGAAGACCTGGTACAACCCCGATGGAGCGGTCGCTGACCATGTGCGGCGCCAGGAGAATCCGATTGTTGGGGAAGGGCAGGGAATCTGGTCGTGGATTCATATTGACGATGCGGCGCTGGCCACGGTGGAGGCGCTGACGATTCCGGCAGGGATTTACAACATAGTCGACGACGATCCTTCGCCGTTGAGCCGCTGGTTGCCGGAGTTTGCTGAGTGGGTTGGTGCTCCGCAGCCTCCTCGGGTGACCGAAGAACAGGCGCGGGTGGCAGCCGGGGAAGATGCGGTCTACTATGCGACGCGGCTTACCGGCGCTTCCAATGCAAAGGTAAAGGCTACCTTCGAATTCAAGCCTCGCCGCTTGGAATGGATGAACAGGTAGGGTCGCGGTTTGTCTCTCGCCGCGCGTGTCCTTACAATCTAAAGTTGACCTTTGGCGCATTTGCCGGGGCATTGGATTGGATTTCCATCGTTTATGGCAGAGCATTCTGGCAGTCTTGAGCAGCGGCGGACGGCTTCGGTCCCCGCGGCATGGGTCAAAACGGAGTTGGCACGGCACTCTCAACGGCCCTTCCCCATGGATTTTGTAGGACGCATCTTCACCGATTTCAGCGAGATCCACGGCGACCGCGCGTTTGGCGACGACCCGGTGATTTCCTGCGGGATGGCCCGGTTTCATGGCGCGGAAGTAATGGTCGTCGCCAACCTGAAGGGACGGACTACCAAGGAAAAAGTGCACCGTAATTTTGGCATGCCGAATCCTGAAGGCTACCGGAAGGCGCTGCGCGCGATGAAGATCGCAGAGAAGTTTGGTCGGCCGGTCTTCACGTTCATTGATATTCCCGGCGCCTGGCATGGGGTCAGCGGCGAGGAACGCGGGCAGGCCGAAGCGATTGCCCGGAACCTGCGCGAGATGTCCCGGCTGCGAGTGCCGACGATCGCCACCATTACCGGCGAGGGCGGCTCGGGCGGGGCACTGGCAATTGCTGTGGCTGACCGTGTGCTCATGCTGGAGAACGCGATCTATTCGGTGATTTCGCCGGAATCCGGCGCATCGATTATGTGGCGCGACCCGGGGAAGCGCGTTGAGGCTGCTGCCGCCTTGAAGGTCACTTCCACTGAGGTTCTTGCGTTGGGAGTGATCGATGACGTGGTCCCCGAACCGAGTGACGGGGCGCAAAACGACATGGAAGCTGCATGCGGCCTGCTTGATGCGGCGCTCATGCGGCACTTCGACGCCATCAAGTCGGTGCCGATCGACGAGTTGCTCGCCGCTCGCCAGGCGAAATTCCGCAATATCGGGCAGTTTTATACCTCCTGAATGCCGGCTTCCACTTTCATGATCGATGGCTCTCGCCTCCGCCGGATGGCTCCGGAATTCAATGGAGCAGCCGCGTTGGCGATGCGTGAGGCCGGCTCTTGAGCGCGGCGGTGACGACTGACGTCACGCTGGACAGCATTCCTGCCAGAAAAACCTTCCTTTTTCGGTTGTGGGCGGTCTTCTTTTGCGTGATCGCCTTCATGTACGCGTGGCTGGCCGAGGGGCTCGCCGGCTGGATGGCGAGCGGGATGAGCTCAGGGCCTTGGTTTGAGCTGGTCTACCGATCGACGCTGCTCCTGCTATTGCTGGTGGGCTACTGGGCGATGGGCTACGTCTTTCAGCGGCAGCGAACGCCGCTGAAGTCCATGGGGCTGATTCGCCGTGCGACGACGGTGAGCGAGTTCGGCACCGGAGCCGCGTTTGGCTGGGGCGCAATGTTGGTGTGTGTGCTGCCCATGGCCATCCTTGGCGGGTTCACGATTACTTTCTGGACCGGCCCGCGGCAATTTGGATTGTTGGTGCTCGACGTGGTTGTATTGCTGGTGGCGGCGCTGGCCGAAGAGATCGTCTTTCGCGGATATCCGTTTCAGCGGCTGATCGATGGCGTCGGGCCGGTGCTGGCGACGTTGATTGTGTCCGCGATCTTCGCGATTCGCCATCTCTGGAATCCCGATTCGAGCCTGGCGAGCACGCTGGTGACGGTGCTTGCGGGGTGGTTGCTGGCGATCGCCTATCTGCGGACCCGGGCGCTGTGGCTGCCGTGGGGGCTGCATTTTGCGTGGAACGCGAGCATGGGGATTCTCTTCGGGCTGCCAATTTCAGGGCTGCGGATATTTTCTCCGGTGATCTCGACGAATCCGCACGGGCCGCTGTGGCTAACCGGTGATGGATATGGGCCGGAGGGTAGTGCGGTCGCAGCGGTCGTTCTGTTGGGTGCCCTCGGCGTGCTGATGTGGGTGACGCGCGACTACGCCTGGGAGTATGCCCAGCCGGTGGTGATTGCCGGGGGCATTCCGGTGGACATCGATGCGGCGGCGAAGCGGCAGCATGAGGCGGCGATGAGTTCTCCGGCGGAGGTTGCTGGGCCGCAGCTGGTGCAGATTTTGCCGGCGGGCGGGGTGGTTGCGATTCCGCGTGAGAGTGCGGCTCCGATTGAGGATATCCCGGCCGAGAAGGGCCCTCAGGCTTTTGATTCGTCGAGTGGTTCTTGATCCAAGAGAGCGGCTTCGCGAATTTTCTCCACGTCGGCGAGGTCCTGTAAACGACCTACGGCCAGCTTGTTCTGGATGAGGTGTTCGCGAGAGATGAAGTGGGCGGGAACGTTCCCTCCGAGAACTTCCTCGACTCGTTGCTCCCATGCCTCGTCGAAATCAACGCCCGCAATTCCCTGGATGATGTCGACCCTGCCGGGCGGAACTCCCATTTGGAAGATGGAAGTTGGCTTGTCGTTGAAATCGTCCGGCGTCATTCCTGCGATGGGCGCTCCATACTCTGCGAGAGCTGCGAATACGGCGTGGCTATTATCGCGGTCTGCCTTGATGAAGATGTCGAGGTCCTTGGTGCCGCGAGGTTCGGAATAGATGCCCACCGCATGCCCACCGACGACGAGATACTTAACGCCGTACGCGTTAAAGGTGGCGAGGATGTCGCGCTGGTCTTTCAGCATTTGCAGCACAAGGCTAATTCGCCTTCCACAAAGGGCGTTCGACGCGAACCAGGGTCTTGTCGACGGGTCGCAAATCCAGGTCGATGCCTTTGGTCAGGTAGGCGTCGCGCACGATCTCCGCGACCGCCTCCATCCGCTCGGCGATGGAGCGGCTGCGCCAGTAGCGATAGGTCTCCATGCGCTGCTCTTTGAGGTCGGTGATGCGGCGAATTGTCTTATCCATCGCGCCCTCCGCTCTTTCTATTTTAGTTGATTCTGAATCACTTGTTCTTGATGGTCGCGGAGATAATGGTCTGACATGGCGCTCGCTTCGATTCAGATACGGAATGCTCAAAGCGCAGATATTCCGACCTTGCATCGGCTGATCGAGGCTTCGATCCGAGGCCTCCAGGCCGGCGACTACACGCAGGCTCAGATCGAAGGCGCTCTGGGTGGAGTTCTCGGGCTGGATACGCAATTGATCGAAGACCAGACCTACTTCATAGCGGAAAGCCGGAACGATGCTAGTGCCGTCGTCGCGGTCGGGTGTGGCGGCTGGAGTTACCGCAAGACGCTCTTTGGCAGCGATCACGGGCCGGGACGCGAGGGGGCGCCGCTCGATCCTGCTACGGATGCGGCGAAGATTCGAGCGATCTTTGTGGATCCGGAGTGGGCGCGGCGGGGAATCGGAAGCTTCATCTTGAAGCATTGTGAGGATGCCGCAGTGGCGGCGGGTTTTCGCTGCTTCGAGATGGGATCGACGCTGACCGGCGTCCCGCTTTACACCCTGAAAGGCTATCGGGAGACTGAACGGATTGAAGTGCCTTTGCCGAATGGCGAGGCCGTGTCGGTGGTGCGAATGCGCAAGGAGAGCGCCTAGCGCGCCAGCACGGCACGATAGCGAACGTGGTTCTTGCGGACCTTGCCAAGGGCAACGTTGACTTTGTCGAAGGCAAACTTCTCGGTCTGCGCTTTGACGCCGTGGCGGGCGGCGACGTCGAGCATTTCGCGGATCTGCCAGGGACTGCCGGTGGGGCTTCCAGCGACGCGGCGCTGGCCGGCGACCAGTGGAACGACGGGCAGCGTGACCGGCTCCGGCGGCACACCGACGAAGACGAGGGTTCCGGTGGGGCGCAAGGCCTGCAGGTAGGCGGACCAATCCTGTTCGGCGTTGACGGTGGAGAGGATGAAGTCGAAGTGGCCAGCCAGGCTCTTCAACCCCTTGGAATCGCGAGTGTTGACGAAGTGGTGAGCGCCCAGAGTCTTGGCCTCTGCCTCTTTGGCGGCGGAGGTTGAGAACGCGGTGACATCGGCTCCGAAGGCGCGCGCGAACTGCAGCGCCATGTGGCCGAGGCCGCCGATGCCAATGACCCCAACGCGGGAAGAGGCGTTCACGCCAAAGGTTCGCATCGGGTTGTAGACGGTGATTCCTCCGCAGAGCAGCGGCGCGGCACCTTCGCTCTCGATGGCAGCGGGAATGGGCACGGCAAAACGGGCGTTGACCCGGACCGCGTCGGCATAGCCGCCATTGCGGTGGACGCAGACTCCCTGATTTTGCGCACAGAGATTTTCGAGCCCTTTGCGGCACCATTCGCAGTGGCCGCAGGAGTTGGCCTGCCAGCCGATGCCGACGCGGTCGCCGACCGCCATATCCGCAACGGCAGAGCCGACCTTGGCGACGGTTCCGACGATCTCATGGCCGGGGATAAAGGGATATTGGCTGATGCTCCAGTCGTTGTCGATCAGGTGAATATCGCTGTGGCAGACACCGCAATGGGTGATTTTGACTTCGACGTCAGTGGGGTGGAGTTCCCCCGGGTCGTATTTGTAAGGGAGAAGTTCGGCGCCAGCAGCATGTGTTGCAAATCCGTGAATGAGTGCCATCGAAACGATGCCTTCTTGATCGTTCTTTCCATCATACCGTTCTGGCAATGAGGCAACGGCGGAAAACGGGTTGCGCTACTCGACCTGGAGAGAGAGCACCTGCTGGCCGGTGAGCATGCCGCCGGCGGGGACCGATCCTGCCGGGACAGCCGATTCGCCGTTCAGGGTCATCTCCTGGTTGCTGCGCAGGGGCTCGAAAACATTGGCCATGGAGATCGGCAGCGCAGCGAGAGTGCGTCCGTCCAGAACGGCCTGGGCGGAAGGCTCGAGCAGGGTAACGTAGATTCGATCGTTGGCGTGGAGGCTGTTCATCTGCGCGATGCTGGCGCTGATATCGAGCGGGCGAGCGTTGCCTCGCGAACTCTGAGTGATGCGGTCAAGGGTTGCGGCATCGCTGACTACGACGCGCAGAGGGCCTTGAGGCAAGGAGGCCGGCAGCGTGATCGGAATGCGCACATTGCGGGGTTCGCCGTGGTAGGGGCGAACAGTGGCGTCGATAGTGATCGAGTCGCCGGGATGCGCGTGAGCCGCTGAACAGATGACGCTTTCGAGCTGGAGCGATTGACGGCCGGGGATGGCTTCGAACTCGACATCTACCGAGCGAACGTTGGTCAGGCGGGCGGCGTTGTCGTAGAGCTGGGCAAAGTTCCGGCCGACGGTCACCGCGGCCTGCAGGCTGGCGGGCGCCTGGTCGGTGGGCGCGACCAGAGAGTCGAGGTGTACCGAAGGGTAGCCGTCGAGGTCGATAGAGGCGCTCATGCGGTAGCTGGATTCCTCCGCGTATGCGTTGTTCTGAAGCAGCGCCTGGTAGATCGAGACCATGATGGCGACAGGCGTGATCTGCGGATTATCCACCACCTCGAAGTGCAGCTTTCGCGCGGTGGGTTTGCTGCCTGAGGTGCTGTGGGAGGTTTCCGAAGCTTCATGGTTAATGGAGACGCTGACGGGAATCATGCGCGCCGTCGCGCCGAGCAGGCCGCCGATCGCCGACTGGCGGTCCTGGGTGAAGGAGCCGACAGTTTCGGTGGTGTTGATGATCTTGAACGCATTGAGCGGGGAGGCGAGCGTGGCCAGGACCTCGGCCTTGGTCATCGGCATGGAGACCGGCCCATATTGAGTGATCGGGTGGCCGCAGGCCAGCAGCTGCTTCGCATCGACGTAGGTAACCGTGCAGGTTGCCGAAATATCCAGATCGCCGCGGACGAGCACCGCGCTGATCGCCGATCCGGGAACAATCGGATCAGGCTGCGCCTGCTTAGAGCTGCCGCCGCCAATCCCGGAGGTCGCGGTCAGGCTGGATGCGGGCAGATTGTCCTGCCAGAGCTTGATGGCCTGGGCGCTGAAGCCACTGAAGACCAGCGGGGTCTCGATCGGCTGGACGGTTGCAGCGCTGGCGACGGGAGTTGCGCTCTGGGTTGTGTTTGCTCCGCTCGATGCGGAGTTCTCCATCTGCGCCGTCGAGGCGAGCGCGTTGTCGGTTGCGGGCGGGGCGGGTTGGTCGCGTACCTGGAACATCTGCTCAATTGGCGTGATGCCGGCGATCGGTTCCTTGCTGAATTGGCCGATGCGATAGGAGAGCGCGCCGAGCAGCTTGCCGTCGATATAGACCGGGCTGCCGCTCATGCCGGCAACCACCCCCGTGTATTCGGGCTTGGCGCCGACGAGCCGGGCGAGGATCATGTCCTCTCCGGGACCGAGGGCGTTGTGCAGCAGGCCGAGGATTTCGACCTCCATCGCTTCGGGCTGGGTGCCCTCAAAGACGGTATAGGCGACGCCGCGAAGGCCGCGGTGCACCTCGCTGAGCGGAAAAACCCCGGCGGCGGCGGAGGGCGGCGGGGTGGGGGGCAGAGAAATGGCTACCGCCGGAGCGACCATCCCCGATTGGGCCGGCGATGATTGAGCAGGCAAAACGAGGGTATTGCATACCATCAATCCGGCGGCGAGCAAGAATCTCGTCCGGGGTGTTGCTTTCGCGCAGGTTTCCACGTCTACAGAGTAGCTGGTAGTGTGCGCTCGCCGCAAAGCTGCCACCTCTTGGACGATAATGATTGCTATGAAATGGAATCGGGGCGACGCCCCTCGAAGTTGGACTGCCGTGCGCTGTTTGGCAGTCTTCGCTGTAGCGATGACACTCTCAAGCGGAGTTGCTGCCGTAGCCCAGTCGACGCCCGCGCAGCAACCCCAGCAAACGCCGCCGGCGCAACAACCCGATCAGAGTACGCCCGATGCAGGCGGCCCGGGCGGCGACAACGGCGTGATCGCGCTACCGAAAAAGAAAGAAGAGGCGCCCGAACCGCCTCCGCCACCGAAGCCCGAGGTGAAGAACCCTCCGGGCATGGGCAATTTCTCGCTGCGGGTCGATGTTCCGGTGGTGACAGTGGATACCGCCGTGATTCTGCAGAAGACGCACGCCTTCATTCCCGGCCTGAAACAATCGAACTTCCGGATATTTGAAGACGGCGTGCCCCAGACCATCACCGGCTTTCAGCGCATTCAGGCGCCGATTACCGCGATCCTGCTGCTGGAGTTTGCGGCGAAGAATTACAGCTTCATCTACGACATGAGGAACGCCGCCTGGACCTTCGCGCAGCAGTTGAAGCCGGACGACTATGTTGCGGTAATGACCTTTGATATGCGGACGCAGATCCTGACCGATTTCACCCAGGACAAGCGGGTGATCTATCAGGCGCTGAATTCGCTGACGATTCCGGGCTTTAGCGAGACGAATGTCTTTGACGCCCTCTACGAGGCGCTCGACCGGTCGAGCCGCATCGAAGGCCGGAAGTACATCGTGCTCATCGCTTCAGGCCGCGACACCTTCAGCAAGATCACGCTGGATAAGATCCTGCAGAAGATCAAAAATACACCGAACGTGACCATCTTTACCGTGGGCACGGGACAGGCGGCGCGCATCATGTCGAACATGGGCGGCGCGCGGGAGATCGATTACTTGCAGGCCGACAACCAGATGGCTACCTTTGCGCGGATGACCGGCGGCATGTCGTTCTTCCCCCGGTTTGCAGGCGAAATGCCGGACATCTTCCACGAGATCAACGACACCATCCGGAACCAGTACGAGATTACCTATAAACCGAGCAACGCCAAGCAGGACGGCAGCTACCGCAAGCTGCGCGTGGAGCTGGTAGACGACGAAGGGCAGCCGCTCAAGATGCAGGACGAGAAGCACAAGCCGCTGAAGTACGAGATCATTGCGCGGGACGGGTATAAGGCGAAGCAGGAAGTGGAGTAAAAGCAGGTCAGCGAGTCGGCAAGTCAACGGCTCCCTTGCCAGGGAAGCGGGCGAGGCGGGACTCGAGATTGGCTTTCACTTCAGGCCACTCTTCGCGGATGATGCTGTACCAGTAGCTGTGGCGGATGCTGCCGTTGGGCATGATCATGTGGTTGCGGAAGATGCCCTCGAACTTTGCCCCCAGCGCGGCGATTGCGGTCTGCGACTTCAGATTTTCATGATGGGTTTTGAGCGAGACGCGCAGGGCGTTCATCCGCTCGAAGGCGTGGGTGAGCTGCAGGTATTTCGCCTCGACGTTGATGCCGGTGCGGTGATAGTCCGGGTGCAGCCAGGTTCCGCCGAGCTCCATAGTACGGTGCTCTTGAGAGATTTCGTAGAAGCGCGTCGATCCCGCGACTTTGCCAGTCGCTTTGGAACGCGTGGCCCATGCGACTGCGGTACCGGCCTTGATCTCGCCCAGGGCAATTCTGAAAAAGGTCTGCAGGTCTTCGGGCGTATCGATGCGGCGGTGCGTCCAGCGCCAGATGGTAGGCTCGAAGGCTATCTGTGCGAGCTCTGGAAGGTGCTGCTGCGTCAATGGTTCAAGGAGTACGCGGTTCCCATTGAGGGCGACGGGAGCGACATCCACCGGCGGATGCGTTGATGACGCTGGAGGCATGAGGCCATTTTAGTGGAGCAGTGCGTCACTGGTAGAGGAATGAGTCGCGGCGTCACGGAGTATCATCCAAACGAGTAGGAGCGAGAGGTTCGGGAAAGGCACATATGAAGCTGGTTTCGACGCTGCCGTTGATTTTCCTGGTTGCTTCTTCCGCCATGGGCCAACGTGGCGCCGCATCGGCTGGCCATGCCGGTTCCGTGGCTTCCGCCGGGCGCAGTTTTTCGATGGCTTCGCCGGGATTCTCCCGCTTTTCCTCCAGCGTCCCCGCCTATCGCCCAAATTTGGCCGCGCCGGCGCGCAGTCTCTATAGCAGCCGGGCCTACTCGAGCCCGATCGGGCCGCCTCCCTTTGGCGGGACCCAGCCGAATCCCGGAAAGCGATACCCCTATCCGACGAATGGCTACCGCCCGTACTACAGGGGCGCGTATGTCTATCCGACCTATCTTGGCTATGGTGGATTCTATGGGTATCCCGGGTATCCAGACGATTCCTCATATGACCCGCCACAGCCGCCGGCGGCTTACCAGGATGCGAATTACCAGGACGTAAACGCGCAGGCGCCCCCGGATGGCGGTTATTACGAGCAGGCTTATGCCTCAGCGCCGCCGTCCCGTCCGGCTTACCAGCCCGAGGCTCCCGCTGCTACGCCGATTCCTGACCAGCCCGAGACGACTCTGCTCTTCAAAGATGGCCGTCCGCCGCAGCAGGTGCAGAACTACGCGGTGACGCGAACCACGCTCTATGTGCTCGATGGCGCGAGGCGGCGCGAGATTCCGCTCGATGAGATCGACCTGCCACAGACGGAGAAGACCAATCGCGATGCGGGGCTCGATTTTGAGATTCCAGCTGGCGCCGAATAGCTTTATCCCCCTAACGAAAAAATGACGCGGATGCTGGTCTGTACCTCGACCGGCTCGCCATTCAGCAGGAACGGCCGGTAGCGCGCCGCCGCGACGGCGTCAATGGCCGCCTGGCGGAGCATGGGCGGGCCCTCGGCGACCCTCAGGTTCTCGATGGTTCCGGCGCGAGAGATAGTGGCCTCGATAATGACCGTTCCCTGAACATGCGCCGCCACTGCAATCGCCGGATAGGTTGGGCGAATCGGACTGAGGAGTTGTCCGGCGGCGACTCCTGAAGAGATTGTTACTGGATGTTTCGGCGTCGGCGGATGAGTGATGATTGGTGGCGGCGAGCCGAGCGGTATGCCGTCGGGGATTCCGGAGCCGTTGCCAGGGCCGCTGATACCAATGACGCCTGGTGGCAGTGGAGGGCCTGGATCGGCCGCCGCGACTTGATTGTGAATCGTGGTGGGCCTTTGCAATTGATCCTGAAGACTCGGCAACACGGAGTGCGAGGCAGGAACCGTGGCGTGTTGTACCTGGACCGGTGCGGCGGCGCGCGGCGGTGGCGGCGCGATGAGGAGCCGCTCCATCGACTGCTTCGGCAAAGCCTCGGGATGGAGCAGTGGATAAAGAATAAGCAGCAGGAGCAGCCCTGCCTGCGCTAGGAATGAGCCGATGGCAAACCACTTACTTTTGGTGCGGATACGGCCTTGTGACTCGACGAGACTGTCTTCAAACATGGCGCCTCCTACGAAACTGAAGTAGGTGGCGAGTCACCTGCTTGCTTAGACCCCAATGTTTCCAGCTAAGTTCCCGCTATCATCATCTTTCTAGTTATGCGAGGGAACGAATGACGGCGGATGAGATCAAGCAGCTGTTGCATTTGGAAGCGCATCCTTGCGAGGGCGGATATTTCCGGCAGACGTGGAAGAGCGAAGAGGAGATTCCGCAAACGGCGTTGCCGTCGCGCTACAGCAGTGCGCGGGCCGCAGGGACAGCGATCTACTATCTGCTCGAGCCATCGACTTTCTCCGAGATGCATCGTTTGATTTCCGACGAGGTCTTTCACTTCTACTACGGCGACGAAGTAGAGATGCTGCAGCTTTGGCCGGATGGGAGTTCGCGCGTCGTTCGGCTAGGGAGCGATTTAGCGGGCGGGATGTTGCCGCAATTGGTTGTGCCGAAGGGTGTCTGGCAGGGTTCGCGGCTGGTGCCCGGCGGAAGCGTCGCGCTGATTGGATGTACGGTGAGTCCGGGATTTGATTACCCGGATTATGAGACGGGCGCTCGGGCTGATCTCAAGGCGGAGTATCCAGAGTCGGCAGCGTTGATCGAGATCCTGACGCGACACTAGGGCTGGCGCCGTGCGCGGAAGAAATCGCGGAGCAGCTCACCGCATTCGTCGGCGAGGACACCTGCCGTGACTTCCATTTGGTGATTGAGCTGCGGGTGATTGATCACCGAGAGTACCGAGCCTGCTGCTCCAGCCTTGGGATCGGCGGCCGCGTAGACGAGCCGTCCGATCCGCGCGTGGATGATGGCTCCGGCGCACATCGAGCATGGTTCGAGAGTGGTGTAGAGTTCGCAGCCGGTGAGCCGGTAGTTGTTCAGGTGCTGTGCTGCGGCGCGAAGGGCTACGATCTCGGCATGGGCGGTTGGATCGAGGTCGCGAAGGACGCGGTTTTGCCCGGCGCCGACCACTTCTCCCTCGTAGACAATGATCGCGCCGACCGGGACTTCGCCGGCCTCGGCGGCGAGGCGGGCTTGTTCGAGGGCGAGCTGAAGATAGCTTTCGTCTTGCGTCATAAAAGAGGTAGTTGCGGCGAAGGTGATCGCGGCCAAGTTAGACTCTTTCTACGACAACCGCTGTTCCGTAGGCGAGGACTTCGGTGACGCCCTGCATCAGATCGTTGGCGTCGTAGCGCGCGGAGATGATGGCATTAGCGCCGTGCTCTTCGGCATGAATCATCATGCGCGCGAAGGCGTCAGAGCGGGTCTTTTCACAGAGTTCGGTGAGCAGGGTGATGTCGCCTCCGACCAGCGTTTGCAGGCCTGCGCCGATGCTGCCCAGGATTGAACGCGAGCGAACGACGATGCCGCGTACGACTCCGAGATTAGTGACGACCTTGTATCCGGGCAACTCCAACGCAGTGGTAACCATTGCAGGATCGAGTGGCATGGCTTCTCCTCACTCAGGCGCTTCGCGATAAGCCGCGCCTGATTTGGAGATTATAGGCGTTCAGTCACATGTTCATTCGGGAGCAGGCTGCTGCTGAGTCATGCAGTGGAGTGCGCCAAGACCCCAGATGAAATCACCGCAGTGGATGCCGCTTACCGTGTGTTTAGGAAAGACCTCGGCGAGAATGCCAAGCGCTTTGCGATCATTGGGATCGTTGAAGGTGGGAACGAGAACGATTCCGTTGGCGATGTAGAAGTTCGCGTAGCTCGCGGGAAGTCGCTGGCCGTCGAAGACTACGGGCGCCGGCATGGGAAGTTCGATGATTTTATAAGGCTTGCCATGCAAGTTCTTTGCGGACTTGAGACGGTCGAAGTTCTCCGCGAGTGGCTCGTGGTTTTCGTCGGCGGTATTTGTCTCAGCCGCTGTGACAATTGTGTTTTCAGCGACGAAGCGGGTGATGTCATCGACGTGGCCGTGGGTGTCGTCGCCGGCGCAGCCGCGATTCATCCACAGCACCTGGTCGATGCCGAGATAGTCGTGAAAGACTTGTTCCAGCTGCTCGCGGCTGACCCCCGGGTTGCGTTGCTGAACAGTGCTTAGCAGGCATTCCTCGGTGGTGATGAGCGTGCCTGCGCCGTTGACGTCGATGCTTCCACCTTCGAGGACGATGCGGTGTTCGGTGCCGTCTTCAAGTCGGATAGTGGGTGTCCACTCTGGTACTTTGAGCAGCGCCGCTGCTTTTGCAGCGACCTGGTCGTCGAGATGCCAGTTTTCGTATTTCGCCCAGGCGTTGAATTTCCAATTTGTAACAGCGACGGTGGCATAGCCGGGTTTTCTTACGAAAATCGGCCCGGAGTCGCGTGTCCAGACGCGGTCGGTAGGGACGCGATGGAAGCTGACATTGTCGGGATTTGCCCCGGTGCGGATCAGAACGCTGGCGGCGCGCCTCTCAGCTGCCTCGTTGTCGATGAGAATGTGGACCGTCTCGACTGCGGAGAGCCGGCGCACGATGTCGGCGTAGACCCAGGGGATGGCCTGGAACTTTCCCGGCCAGTCGGTGGCGTTATGCGGCCACGCGATCCAGGTTGCGTCGTGACGCTCCCACTCGGCGGGCATCTTGTAACCGAGTTGGCGCGGTGTTTTGGTTGGCGAGGTCACTTGTCGTTTCCTGTCGTGCTTGCGTCGAGGAAGCGGTGCACAATTGGCTGGTAAGCGTCGATGCGACGATCGCGTAGGAATGGCCAGTTGCGGCGCGTATCTTCGAGCAGGCGCAGATCGACTTCAGCGACGAGGATCTCTTCTTTATCGTGCGCGGCTTTGGCGACGATGCGACCGAAGGGGTCGGCGATGAACGATCCGCCCCAGAATTGCAATCCGGGTCCCTCGACGCGATTGCCGCGCACGTCGCCGTGTTCTTCGCCGACACGATTGACGGAGCCAACGTAGACTCCATTGGCAATGGCGTGGGCGCGCTGAATAGTCTGCCAGGCCTCATATTGTGCAGCGCCGAATTCTTCTTTCTCAGCAGGGTGCCAGCCAATGGCGGTGGGGTAGAAGAGCACGTTCGCGCCCTGCATGGCGGTGATGCGCGCGCCCTCGGGATACCACTGGTCCCAGCAGATGAGCGTGCCGATCTTGCCGACGGCGGTGTCGAAGGCCTTGAAGCCGAGATCCCCAGGGGTGAAGTAGAACTTCTCGTAATAAAGCGGGTCGTCGGGGATGTGCATCTTGCGGTAGAGCCCGCCGAGCGAGCCGTCCTTCTGCAGGATGGCGGCGGTGTTGTGATAGAGCCCGGCGGCGCGGCGTTCGAAGAGGGAAGCGACGACGACGACTTTTTCTTCGCGGGCGACTGCGCCGAGGCGCTCGGTGCTGGGACCGGGGATGGGCTCGGCGAGATCGAAGAGCGCAATGTCCTCGCGCTGGCAGAAATATTGCGCGCGGAAGAGCTCAGGAAGGCAGATCACGTTGGCGCCTTCGCGCGCCGCTTCGCGAACTTTGTCGGCGGCCTTATCGAGATTCGCATCGGGATCGGGGCCGCAAGACATCTGGATCAGGCCGATGCGATAGTTCAAATTGGATGGCATCTTCGAGAAAACTCCTCAATAGAAGATACGCGAGCGAAGGTTACGATTCAGTCACAAGAGCGCGGCGTATCTCGAAATCACCTTGATTTCGCGGCTGGTTTGGCGAGCGACTGCACCGTCTTGGGTGGCACGGTGGAATTGCGAGTGAGTCGCGGCCGTCCGGTGGCGATCTCGATGAAGGATTGTGCGGCGCGGCTGAGGGATTTGTCTTTGCGGAAGACCAGCGCGAGTTCGCGAACGAGGCGAACGCTTTCGATGGGCAGGATCTTCAAGACACCGGCCTCTTCGTCTGCGGCGACGGTCGATTTCGGCGCGAAGCCGATGCCCATGCCGGCGGCGACGAAGCGTTTGAGCAGTTCGCTGGAATCGAGCTCCATGCCGATGTTCGGCTTCAGCTCGCGGATCGAGAAGAGCAGATCGATCTGTTCGCGCTGGCGCCCCTGCTTGGGCAGCAGCAAGGGGTGGCGAGCGACGTCTTCGATGCGAAGTTTGCCGGCGCGGGCGAGCGCGTGGCTGGGCGCGGCGACTAGCACGAGTTCGTCCTTGTGAATCCATTCCGTATTCAGCCGGGAGTCTTTGACGGGGAGCGCGACCACGCCGAAGTCGACCTCACGATTGAGCAGCGCTTCGAGGGTGCGGGAGCGGTCGGCGCGGATGATGTTGAGTCCCACGCGCGAATAAAGCTGTTTGAACTGGGTAAAGACCTGGGGCAGCACGTAGAGGCAGGTGGACTCGTTAGCGCTGATCGAGACCTCGCCGCGTGGCGTGCGCTGCATCTCTCCGACGGCCATGAGGATGTGCTGATTGCACTCGAGGCAGTGTTCGGCGAAAGGCTCGAAGAGGCGGCCGGCGGCGGTAAAAGTGACCTTGCCTCCGGATCGATCGAAAAGCTGCGCTCCGACCTCGGTCTCAAGCGAGCGGATTTGCGCGGAGATAGCGGGTTGGGTGAGCGACAGCTTTTCTCCGGCGCGGGAGAAGCTTTTGTGGCGTGCGACTTCGAGGAACGTTCTTAGCTGGTCAAAGTCCATAATGTGTTGATTCTGAGGATAGTTGGGGCGGGGAGGAATTACCAATCGCAGGGACCAGGGAAAACAAAGAAACGGGGAAAAACAAGGGACTGGGACCGAGGCTGTCATGCGAGGATCGCGATGAGTGCCGCGATAACGGTGGAGAGGAAATTTACGGAATCGTTGTTGAGCCATCCGCGGCGCTCGAGGGTTGCGCCGATGAGGCTGTCGGCGAAGAGGCCAGCGACCGCGGCGAACCCGGCGATCACGGCTTGGCGGGGACTGAGCCGGAGCGTGGGAATTGCAGCGGCGACGACGAGGGCTGCGGCAAGGCATCCCACGGCGGTGCCGGCGATGGTGATCGCACCGTCGGTGCCGGGTGGAACGCGGCGTCCGTTCGTTATCAGGGTGGGATCGCCGCCGATGGACTGGCCTATTTCCGAAGAGACGGTGTCGGCTGCGGCTTCGGCAAGGGCGGCAACCAATGCGGTAATGAGAAGCGAAGAGACGACGACGAAGCGCCCGATGTGGATTCCAATATAGGCGGAGGTGTGCCCGCCGCCAGAGATGTTCGGCGGCAGGGTCAATCCCACCAAAGCTGCGGCACCCATATTCGCGGCAACCTGCGATGCGGCGCGGCCGCGGCGCGACTCGGCGAGCCCGACCTGTTCCTTTTGGCTGCGCCGGAAACGGGTGGCAACGAATGCCAGGAGGAACAGCGCTAATCCAGGCAACAGAGCGGTGTGGAACCAGCCTCCGCTGGGTTGGGCAACGGTACTGAGATAAAGGCAGGAGGTGAGCAGGAATCCAGTGAGCGCGGCGAGCGGGGTTGCGGCGCGCAGCAGCCACACCAGAAGGCCAAAGGCGCCGCAAATGGCGAGACCTTCGGCGCTGGCGGCAGTCAAACCGGGTAGCAAGCGAGCGAACAGCCCGAACGCGGACAGAACCAGCACCACGGTCAGCAAAACGCGCGATTGCCAACCGAGACGGATTTCGCGGTCGATCTTGCTCTGGCGGTCCACGCCGGCCTCGGTCATGTCTTTATTGTCTAACGGCGAAGCTGCGCTCGGAGTCATACCCCCCGCTCAAGGCGGCGGAAGGCTTGAGCGGGGCTCCCGCCAGTAGCGGCGCACTCCGGGTGATTTACAATCAAACATTGACCTAACATAGAGTTTTGGATCGATTACGTAGTGAGGTATTTTCGAGTGCAAAGCATGGCAGTGCCCGGGCGTTTCGCGGGTGAAAGCAACGATACCGCAGCCCGGACGGCTGAGTTTTCTGGAATCGGCAAGAGCGGCGTGAGCCAGGTTGAAATTTTTGCCCAGCGGAAGCGGAGAGGCTTCCTCGCTCCCTGGGGCGCGGGCGGGGCACTGCTGCTGCTGCTGCCGCGGTCGCGGGATGCGGCAACCAGTACCGCCCGGTCATCAATCCGGTCCGGCCGACGGGGCCGAGCCCCGCGCCTACCGCCTATGCGGTGGCGATCACTCAGCCGACCGGCGCGGCGGCGGGCATCGCAACGGTGTTGGATTTTTCTGGTGACACGGTGCTGGCGCAGGCGACCATCGGCGATTTGCCGCTGGATTTCACCCTGGATACTGCTGGGGCGACCGCCTACACGATCGATCGCGATGGCAGTCTGAGCGACGTTCCGATCTCCACCAGCCTGCAAACCAAGTACGTCTCCACCAGCACGTTGACGCCGGCTTCGATTCCGATCAATACCATCACTGGATCGGGAGTCCTGTATGTCGTCGATCAAGCCAGCGACCAGCTCGACGTACTGTCCGGACTTCCTCCCGGGCTGAAGCAAGCTATCCAGTTTCCGCTTGGACTGATCAACCTTGCGGGGCGCACGACCTCGGCGCGTTTTTACGGCATCAGCCAAAACGTGGGGCCGGCGGTCTGTGCCACCCCCGGTGCGGTGACCACGACCGGCGTGGCCTCGGCGCTGGAGGCCTCGACGAGCTCGATCTCAGCGACGCTTCCGGTGGGCGTCTGCCCGGTCTATGGGCTGCAGTCCGTTGACGGACTCCGCACCTTCATTCTCAATCGTGGAAGCGGGACCGTCACGGTCATCGATTCGCAGAAAAACACGCTGGACAACCAGATCAATCCCATCACCGGGTTGCCCAACAGCACGCTGACTCTTCCCGCGGGTCCCGTCTACGCAGAACTGTATGACTCGACCGACGAACTGGTGACCGCGAACTACGACTCCAACACCATCAGCGTGATCGATGTGACCACCGACGCTTTCGACAATGACGGCCCCACCTTTGGGACGATCCACAACATAACGGTCGGCAGTGGACCGTCGTCGGTGACGGTGCTGCAGGACGGCAGCCGGGCTTACGTTGCGAATTCCAACGACAGCACCGTCTCAGTCGTGAGCCTCACCAGCTATACCGTCGAGAAGACGATCACCCTGCCGCTCAATCCCGACGGCACGACACCGCATCCGCGAACGATTATCTCGACCTACAACTACCCCACCGGCAAGGTTTACGTGACCTCACCGGACAGCGACAATCTCGTGATCCTGCGTACCGATACCGACTCGGTAGACGCGACGCTGCAGCTCCAGGGCAACCTGATCGACACCCGGGTGACCCGGCAAAATGCGAACCTGAGCGCCCAGACCTTGACGAACAGCTATTCGCCGGGAAATGGCGTGCCATGCACCCCGGGGACAGTGCCAACTCAGGTGGGCACTAATCCGACGGCTTGCCAACTGGAAGCGACCCCAACGCTGCAGAAGAAGTAGCGGCTCCCGCAGGGAAGGCGTTGACGAAGAGGTCGACTCTTCCCCGCGCAGCAAGGCTTGATTGGGCCTGTGGTGTGATCGCGAGCTACGGGACCTCGATTCTCCAGAGGTCCAGCCCGACCAGCTTCATCATCTGCGCTTTGCCATCGGCGATGGAGAAGAACTCGACCGTATCGGGGTTCCACGCTTCGTCGCCGATGCGGAAAAGGTTTGCGCCGATGCGGGTGAGGGCGGCGTCCGAGAGGACTAATCTCCCCTGCAGCACAAAGACGCGAACGTCCCCGCCCCATATCGACTGCGTGCGATAGCGCCCGATAAATGGCTGGTAGTCTTCCGGGACCGGGAAAGAGCGAGGGCCGGAATAATCTTTGCCCGCGTACCACTTCGATCCATAGCTGACCTGGATCACTTTGCCCGGCGCTTTGGCGGTCGACCTGGCTGTCGTCTCTTCGCGTTTGAATACGATGTCGTAATCCGCGAAGACTCCGGGGACCGTAGAGATGAAGCTGTCGCCACCGTCTTTCTGTAGCGTGATCGGCCTTCCGGCCGCTACCAGTGACAGTCGCGCTCCATCGGGATGGCCTGCTTCGGCTCGGCCTGACTGCACATGAAAAACAAGCTCGCTTCCATCCTCGCTCTTGTAACTGCCGGCATAGTCGGCCGCGTTGTCGATCACTTCCGGATTCTGCAAAGGCTCGTCTGCGGGTAACGGCCGGGCTTCGCTCTGCGCCCGCAGCAGGCGCACCGCGTATTGCGTGACTGCGGTAGGACGATAGCCTTGCATGGCGTTGATGCTGGCAAAAGCGGCGACTCCGCCGTCGAGATCGACATGGATCGAGGAGGCGAAAGCGATCATGCCGCCGGTGTGGCGCAGGATCTTGTGGCCGTCGAGCGTGTCCACGGCGATGCCGCAGCCGTAGGAGGCGGTAGGGCTGAATTCCTCGGCCTTGATATAGGGCGTCGAGAAGAGCGTGAAGCCTTCATCCGAGACGATGCGCGGGGCGGCGCTTCCGGCGGGCGTCTTGCCGTGGTTCAACATCATGCGCAGATACGTGGCCATGTCCGCCGGCGTGGACTCGATGCAGCCGGCGGTATCGTCCATGACCAGGTAATCGGCGACGGCCAACTGACCCTGCCGTGCGTAAACCTGGTCGTCCCAGAAGGGCGAGTACCCGATGGCCGCGCGAGGACGTGAAGGAGTGGCGATCACAGCCTGGGTGTCGTGCATTTCGAGCGGAGTGAGGATGCGGGCTTTTACGCATTCGTACCACGGGCGGCCGTCGAGTTTCGCGGCAAGATGGCCGAGGATTCCGAAGCCCAGATTGCAGTAATGAAAATGCTCGCCGGGCGCAAAGCCCTGGATGTGCCGGGCCTCGGGTGCGGTGAGGAAGACATCGGAGGCGTCGGGCAGTCCCGAGGTATGGGTGAGCAGGTGATGGACGGTGATGGGCCCGAATGGTTCCGCAATCGGCAACCAGGGAAGGTAATCCAGAACTGGCTTGTGCACGTCGAGCTTGCCCTCGTCGCGCAATTGCATCAGCACCAGCGCCACAAAAGACTTAGTGATCGACCCGATCTGGAACAGGTGTTCGGGCGTGACTGGAACTTTAGCGTCGATGTTGGCCAGGCCATAGCCGACAGTCCGGAGGGTCCTGGTGGAGTCGGTGAGGCCGAGGGTCATTCCGGGCGCGTTCATCGCGGGCATGTAGGCAGCGATGTACGCATCGAGCCGCTGGTCGAGCGGAGTCACTGCGGGCGCTGAAGGCGTGGGTTCGGGATGCGGATTTTCCGGCGTCTGCTGCGCGAAGATAGGCCGGCTCGTGGCGGCGAGAGCGGCGCTATAGGCGCTGGCGGACAGGAATCGGCGGCGGGTAAGGCGCGGCAAGATCATCAACTTCTCCAAAGTGTGCGGATGAAGGGGTGCGAATGACTGGTGTGCGGATGAGCATATCGCGTGGGTGGGGAAAACTCTAGAGGTGCGAGAACGGCACAGGTTTTCAAATCAGTCAGACACTTCGCACTGCGCGTCGGACTGCCCTATTTATGGCTGGATTTAAGTTGTGGAATGACCGTCAATTCCAGCTCGGCGGGGCTTTTATCGATCGTTGCAGGATGCACTTTTATCTTTCGTCTGCAATCGAGCAGGCCTGCGACACCTCCCGATCTCGCCTTAACGTCTAGATTCCGGGCGTCGAGTAGCTCTTCCTCCTGTGTGGCGCCGTGCCGATCGATCACTTCCCCGATCACAAGCGGAAGGATGGGAATATCGAGGTCGACGCCAAATCCACAGCGCTCGTCGATCCCGGGCGGCGTCACCTCGAAGCTGCGGAGCGGGCGTAGCGTCATGCCAGGATCCGCTGTTTCTCCCGGTAACTCAAAGGCCGCAGGGTCAACTGGGCCAGGCGTTTGCACCGTGATGTCGGCGGTCACCAACGTCCGGTCGCCGGACTGAATCGTGAGGCGTGGCGGCACCACATGGCCGGCGAAGTTGACATCGTCCTGCCAGCTAGTCGTCAGGCCGCCGTCGATGCTCTGAACCAACGTACCTCCGGGCAGGAAAATATACGCCGTTTGAGGCAGGCTCTTTATGTCCACATCGACGGGAAAACGGCTCAAATCGGCGCGAACGAGTACATAGGCTAGATTGCCGGTGGTTTTGTGTTCGGTCACCCAGTCGCGATACGCATGCCCACGTTCCAGATCCGGAGAGATGTGCTCGGCGCGCACCGGGTAGAGTAATGCTCTTAACACCATCAGAACGCGGCTCGGTTCGTAGTCACGGGGCCTTCGGGAAGGAGTATCATCCGGATCCGAGGAACTGGACTGCATCTTGCGTCCCTGCTCGGACTCGACTTCGACCGCATGATAGTAGCCCAGAGTCACCTCGCGCCGCCAATGGTGCGGCGCGAGCCAGGTCTCCTCGTAAACTCCGTCTCCCGTGATGATCTGCGGCTTCTTTTTCCCTTCAAGGAGTTCAAGCCCCGGAAGCGCCTTGAAGACAACCTTCATGTGAAACGGGGCGGCGTCGTAGACGCGCAAGCTCATCTGATCGCTGGCACGCTTGAACCAGCCTGTAGCGTCTTTTGGTTCGGTGTTGTCCGTTCGTGCGGGGATAGAGAATATCAGGCTCGCAAGGAGCAAGAAGCAGGAGCCGCGAAGAATGCGCGACGGCGTGCTGAGCTTGAACTTCATGGCTGAATGAATCGGTCGCTTTCAGATCAGGAACTATCAACCGCAAATACTATAGCGGTTCAATATCTTCACTGAGAAGGATGGCCTGAGAATCGGGACAGAGATACGCGAAAAGCTACAGTCCGGCGGCGCCGGAGAGGACGATGGGCATGGTCGGAGTGGCCGCGCCGTCGGCGCTTTCGATAGTGACGCCGAATGCCTTGGCGGGGACGCCTTCAGGCAGCTTGGGCAACACAACGCTTGCGGAACCGTGCTCGTCGGGACGGAATAGACCAGCCGGGATCGGCGCTTGGCCGTTGGCGGGAATTACCCAGAGTTCATAGGTCTTGCCTTCTGGAATCGGCTTCAGATTATTGCCGACGAAGATCAATGCGCCCTTGTCGGCGAGATAGCTGGTGCGTCCGGTCGGCGCAGGCGCGCCTTTGCCTTCGGTGAGCGTGACCTGCTTGGCATCCGGCGAAGTGAGGGTGTCGAGGACTTCCTGCGCGTGCGCAGCGTCGGCGGAGAGCTGAGCGATCTGGCCTTTGTCTCCGTTGAGCAGTTGGTTGAGGCGCTGGTTCTGATTGCCGAGATAGCCGGCTATCGCCAGTAGGGCGAAGGCTGCGGCCCAGGGAATGAGGATCGGGAACCAGTTGCGGCGCGGCTTGACCTCGTGAATCACGCGAGCAGGTACAGGCTCCGCCTTCGGATGTGGCGAGGGTTGCGGCGCCGCGGCGTGGGTCACGGTGACGCCGGCACTCTGGGATTCGGAAGAGATGCGACTCATGAAACGGTTCCGCGCTCCCTCGGGCAGCGGCTGCTGATAGACGCTGAGAGAGAGCAGCGCGAGATCGCCGGAGACCTCGGCAAGTTGGCGGGCGCACTCCGCACACTCCTCCAGATGCAGCGCTGCTGCGGCGGTTTCACCAGCCGAGAGCGACTGCATGGAGTAGAGGACCAGGTCCTCGTCGGAGATGTGGTGGGCGTTCACGATCAGACTGCTTCTCCTCTTACTGACGAACTGGGTGCCGCTTTGCTCTGCATCGCCTTGCGTAAGGTAATCAGCGCCAGACGAATGCGCGTCTTCACCGTGCCCAGCGGGTCGCCGGTCTTTTCTGCAATCTCCGAGTGGCTCAGCCCCTCGAAGTAAGCCATCTCAACCGACTTCCGCTGCTCGGGCGGAAGCTGGCCCATATAGGCGCGCACTTTCTCCATCATCGTGTTGCGTTCCGCCTCCGCGGCGAGATCGGTATTTGAGGCGAGTACTACATTCTCGACAGAATCCGTTGGGCGCCGCCGCCGCAGCGCATCGATCGCGCGGTTTCGCGCCACCACAACCAACCATGCGCCCAGCGAACCACGGCCTGAAATAAACGCGCCCGGCTTCTTCCAGATCTGGATGAAGATATCTTGCATGACATCTTCCGCCTGACCGGTATCTTTGAGCACCCGCAGCGCAACCGAATACACAATGCCTGAATAGCGGTCAAAGAGCATGCCCATCGCCGCCTGATCGCCTTGTTCCACCCTTGCCAGAATCGCCGCATCTTCGGCTGCCTTGGCCGCCTGAAGATTTACCTTGGAAGGCTCGCTGTTGTAGGAACGCTCCTGGGGGGCTAGCGGATTTTGAGATTCTTCAGGCATTTAGAGGTCAGCGCTGGATTGGCACGACTCGCGACGCTGGGGGAACCCATGTAATTTAAGCATATCCGCGGCAGCTTTTGGCGGCGTGAAGCCAGATAGGTACTCAAGGGATGAAAACGCGGCTGGACAAGTTGCTTGTAGAGCGAGGATTAGCGCCGACGCGGGAGCGCGCACAGGCCATGGTCGTCGCCGGCCGCGTGCTGGTGAACGAGCAGAAAGTCGACAAACCTGGAACTGCAATCGCCGAAGACGCTGTCTTTCGCCTGCTGGGCGAGGACCCGCGCTATGTAGGGCGCGGGGGGCTCAAGCTTGAGGCCGCGCTCAAGCATTGGCAGATCGAGCTTACAGGACGATTCTGCGTCGATATAGGCGCTTCGACCGGCGGATTCACCGACTGCATGTTGCAGCACGGAGCGGCGCGGGTGCTGGCCATCGATACCGGCTATGGACAAATCGCGCAGAGCCTGCGTTCGGACTCCCGAGTGACCTTGATGGAGCGCACCAACGCGCGCCTCCTCAAGCCCGGAGAGCTACCGGAGGGGATTTCGTTCCTGGCGATGGATGTTTCCTTTATCTCGGCGACGCTGGTGCTGCCTCCGGTTTTTGCGGCGATTGGCGGCTCGCTGGCCGAGGCGGTGGTTCTGGTCAAGCCGCAATTCGATGCGGGCAGGGAATATGTTGGCAAGGGCGGGATTGTCCGCGATCCTGCGGGACACCAGCTAGCGATTGATCGCGTCCGGGTGTGTGTGGCTGAGCTGGGCGGCCGCGAGATCGAGATCATCGATTCTCCGATTCTGGGTGCGGAGGGGAACAAGGAGTTCCTGCTGCATGCGAGTTGGTGATTCTTATTCCTCTCGATTAACGCCTTAGGCCTCGGCAATGACCGCGATCGACACTCGCATGCCAGCAATCCGCACGGGCAACTTTGCGCCTTGCCGCGCGGGCGGGTTCTCCGGAAACCACTTGACCCACTCTTCATTCATTCCGGCGAAGTCTGTTTCCTCGAGCACGATGACAGTGGCGCTCACGACTCGGGCAAGAGAAGTGCCCGCGGCTTCGAGGATGGCAGAGACATTCTTCAGGGATTGCCTGGTCTGCTCCTGGATCGTATCGCCGACAATCTTCCCGGTTTCTGGATCGTGCGGCCCCGTACCTGAGACGAAGACCAGTCCTGCCGCCCTTACCGCCTGGCTGTATGTCGGCGGTGGAGACGGTGCGTTCGGCGTGCGAATGATCTCTCTGGTCATTTGAGTCTCCGATCCCGGCTGTATCAACTGCGCTGTTCAATTCCTCACTTCTGCTTGTCGCTGCGATAGGCGGCCATCAGATCGGTGACTAATATTCCATCGATAGTCATTCCCGTCATCGTGGATTCGGTAATCGCGGCGCCGGTCAGGTTGGCTTGGGTGATCTGAATGCCGGAGAGATTGGCGTCTTCGATCCGTACTTCTCCCAGGCAGGCGTTGACGATGGTCGCCCCGGTGAGCTTGACGTCGTCAAAAGCTGCGCCAGCGAGGTTGACGTCGGTAAAGGTTGAGCCGGAGAGGTTAGCTTTTCTTGCTTCGATTCTCTGCCGGGTTTCCTTCAGTTCGCATCTCGGTGATTCGGCCATGATACTTCCACTCTAATCTGCAACGATAAGGCATTGGCCTTGCCGCAACCAGCAAGGAGGGCGAGGTCTTCAGACCGAAGGCGGCTGCGAATCGGCTTTTGACGTGCGCACTGAAGTCGCTTGGGTACACTGGTAGCTCATGAGAACCGTCGTCATCCTCTCCAAACCGCAAAAGGAAGAACTGGCCACCCTGATTCCAGAACTGATTCTCTGGATGCGAGCGCACGGACTTAGCCCCGTGCTGGACCCGGTGAGCGGCAACTATACGCACGACGCGCCGGTGGTGTCGCGGCAGGAGATGCCCGCCCTTTCCCCGGAGCTGGCGATTGTTCTGGGCGGTGACGGGACGCTGCTGTCGGCGGCGCGGGCGCTCTCCAAGTCAGGCATTCCGCTGCTGAGCGTCAACCTGGGCTCGCTGGGATTTCTGACCGAGGTGCGGCTTGAGGATTTGTATCCCACCCTCGATGCCTGGTGCCAGAACTGCTCAACGGCCGACTCGCGCGCCATGATGCATGTCGAGCTGATGCGCGACGGTAAGGTGCAATGCGAATACGAAGCGCTCAACGACATTGTGGTGTCCAAGGGAACGATCGCCCGGATGGGCGACTTTATGGTGAAGCTCAACGGACAGCTGGCGGCGGCGTTTCGCGCCGACGGCGTGATCGTCGCCACTCCCACCGGTTCGACCGCCTATTCGCTTGCAGCAGCGGGGCCAATCCTGGCGCCGGATGTCGATGCGTTGGTGATTAATCCCATCTGTCCCCACCTGCTGACCTTGAGGCCGATGGTGGTGCGCGGAGACGCGGTGGTCACAGTCAGCGTCGAGGGCATACCCGATCAGACTTATCTCACCGTCGACGGCCAGGAGGCAGTGCAGTTGCTCGTCGGCGACCAGCTGGATTGCCGGAGGTCCCACTACTTCGTCACGCTCGTGCGGATGAAACCTCCCGCATTCTTCGACGTGCTGCGCGCCAAGCTAAAGTGGGGGGAGAGGTAATCAGGGACTAGGGACGTAGGGACCAGAAGACAAAAACTCCGTTGTTGTTAACGCCGTTTCCAGTTCGACAACCAGGGACTAGGTTGCGACTTAGGGGCCTTTAATTCCTAGTCCCTAGTCCCTATGTCCCTAGTCCCTAATCAAGTCTTGTTCAACTCGTCCAGCAGCACTTTGGCTTTGGTGGCGAGAATGTATGCGCCATCGAAGTCCTGATTGATGAGCGCAGTCTTGGCCTTATTGAGAAAAGCTTTGATCTCATTGGCGGTCTCCTGCTCCTGCGTGCTGAGCGGGCGCTTGATCGAATTCAGGCCGTCCTCGGTTTTGGCGATCAGGTCGTTGGTATCTTTGCCCTTTTGCACTTGCTCCGGGGTATCTGCGGGGGTCAGCTGGCCAATCGGCGAGGAAGCTGTCGGCTCGGCGTTCGCGGCGACTTCGGTACTATCGGTCGAGGCAGCGCCGGGCGACGACCCGTTTTCTGCATTTGTGCCCGTAGCCGATCCGGTATCGCCGGCTGGTTTTGCCGCGGAGGGCTTGGATTTGCGGGTCGTCTTCTTGGTGGTCGCTGGCGGAGGAGGCGGCGGAGCCGGAGCCGGTTCGGTTTTGGCGACCACGGGTGCGGGCGCCGGCTCCGCGGGCTCGGTTTGAGTCTGCGACTGGGTGAGGGGCGGCGGATACATCGCGCCAGCCTTGCCGGCGGAGATGTCCGGAGCCTGGGCCTGAGGAGGCGGAGCGGCGGTCGTCACGTTCTTTGGTGCGCAACCGGCTATAAATAAAGCCAGTAGCGCGATCACCGCGTGCTTGCTCGCGGAGTTCATCCTCGCGGCTCCTTTAAGAGCGCCGTGCCCGGCGGCAGAGAGTTACGCAGTCGTGCTTCACTTGAAGCGGATACGGGGAGACGTAACACGAAAGTTGTACCTTTCCCCGGATGTGATTGTACGTCAACCTCGCCATTGTGGAGTTGAAGAATGCGGTAAGTCATGGCCAGACCGATGCCGCTACCCTCTCTTTTAGTCGTGAAATACAAGTCAAAGATTCTGGGGCGCACGTCGTCGGGGATCCCCTCGCCCTCATCGCGGATGGCAATGCTGGTCATCCGCGAGTCGGCGCTCAGGCGAACTTCCAGCACTCCTCCGTCAGCCATCGCCTGGCCGCCGTTCAAGACCACGTTGAGCAGGGCCTGCTTCATCAGGTCGGAGTCGATGTTGGCCATCACCGGGTACTGAGGCAGCAGGCTGGTGACTCTGACGCTGCGGGTCTCCAGTTCCGCCGAGGCCAGCATGAGCACGCTGGAGACCACATTTCTCAGGTCTTGTTCCTCGAGCTGCAGTTCGACGGGGCGAGAGAAATCGACCAGCGTCTGCACCACCCGGTCGAGCCTCTGGATCTCGCTTTGAATGATGTCCAGATGACGCAGTGCGCGCTCATCGGAGCCGTCGAGTTTATTCCGGAGCAGTTCCAGGTGCACGACGATGGCATTGATGGGGTTCTTGACTTCGTGGCCAACTCCGGCGGTGAGCCTGCCGATGGCGGAGAGGCGCCGCGAGAGCTCCAGCTCGCTCTCAATCTCGCGCACCGATTCGAGATCGTGCAAAGTGAGCAGCGCGCCGAGGGTCTGGCGCCGGTCGCTCTCGTGATCGTCATGAATGAAGTCGAGGGAGATCTGCACCCGCCGGCCGGTTTCGGTCGTGATTTCTTCCTGCAAAATCGAAACCCCGGCATCAAAAGCGTCGCGGATCATGGCGCCCAGCCGGGTGGCGCGGTCGAAGACCTCATGAATCTCCGCTCCCAGGACCTGGTTTCGTCTGAGTCCGAGGAAGCGTTCGACCGAATCGCTCACCAGCACCGCGCGAGCGTCGCGGGTGAAGAGCAGGATGCCATCTTCCAGATTGGCCATGATCTGGTCGAGGTTCTCCTTCAGGGCGGAAAAGACCTCCTCGACGTTGCGCATGCGGCGGCCAAGTCGTTCGATCTTGTAGGAGACCTGGACCACGGCGTCGTCGGACGAATCGGAATCCAGCTCTCCGGCAGTCTCCGCCTGGGTGAACGCGTCGAGCCGTTCGCTGATCTGGGCCAGCGGTCGAAGGGCGAGATTGGCAAGAAACGCCGCTACCAGCAGCGCTCCGCCCATCGCGATTCCCGAATAGGTCAGTGCGACCACCAAGCGCGGCTGGAAATAATTGCTCAGGAAGCTGCTGCGGATCCCTATCCGCGCGGTGAGAAAGGGCTGATCGTTGCGCTGCAGGTCAAGCGAAACGTCATACACCCGCGGTTTGCCGAAGATGACCCGAATGACATGCCAGAGGTTCCGGTTACGGATCTCAGCGAAGGACGGTCGCGGGGAAAGGAGCTGGTCCTGCTCGCCGACGTCGGTACTGAGCAAAGCCCGCCCGTTCCAGTCGACGATTGAAATGTCGAAGACCGTGGGCGAGTAGCGAATCACCGAGTTCAGCAGCGCCGAGAGTCCCTGGTCTTCGCGCAGCGCCGCGGCGACGGCTTCTCGCAGAGCGGCCGGGTTATGCGGGTCCACGGGGTGGTTTCGAACCCCTGCGTCCAGAGCGTTTCTGGTGGCAAAGATGATTTGATGGGCGAGAGTGTCGTTCGATATATAGGCTTGCTCAACCTGCTGGCGGAGGAGCTGGCTCAAGTAGAGCGCCGAAAGGACAGTAACCAGAACGAAGACGAGCCCGGTGATGGCCAGCACGAGTTTGGTCTTCAGCCGCATTTGAGGGTCAGGTCCTTTCCAAATCAGTTGACACGCGTTTTTGGAATTTGTAACGCAATTATTTGGCCGAGGCCAGCCGGCCGGAGCATAGCCGCTCTGCCAAACGGCGGAGCTTTCCCTTAATGAACCCGTTCCGCTCTGGGGATAGCGGGAATCCGGGGGCTATTCCTCGGGGGCGTCACTGCCGCCGGGGCTGCCGGCTGCGCCAGCCGAACCGTACTCTTTGAGCTTGTTATGCAATGTTTTTAGACTAATAGCCAAAATCTCCGCCGCGCGCGTTTTATTGTTCTGGGTCGACTCCAATGTCTTAAGGATAAGACGGCGCTCAGCCTCATCGACGGTCGTTCCGACCTCGACATGGATCGCATTGGCGGAGGGTTCGGGTACAGGCAGCGCGGAGCGGGTGCCGAAGCCCGGCGGCAGGTCGCGGGCACTCAGATAACCCTCGCCACAGAGAATGACCGCGCGTTCGATGGTGTTGCGCAATTCCCGGACGTTGCCCGGCCAGTCGAAGGCGATCAGGCGCGAAAGCATTTCGTCGTCGACGCCGCTAACGCGGCGCTCGTGCTTTACGTTCATGTCTCGGAGAATGGCCTCGGTAATCGCAGGAATATCCTCTTTATGCTCGCGGAGCGGCGGCATGTGAATGTTGAAGACATTCAAGCGGTAATACAGGTCGCCGCGCAGTTGGCCGGCGGCTACGGCTTGCTCGGGGTTCTTATTGGTCGCAGCAAGAACGCGCACGTCGATGTCGCTCTCGATCTTGCTGCCCAGGCGGCGCAGCTTGCGGTCTTCCAAGACGCGCAGGAGTTTGGCCTGGGTGCCAATCGGCATCTCGCCGATCTCGTCGAGCAGCAGCGTCCCCTCCTCGGCAAGCTCAAAGCAGCCGGCACGGCGCTCGACCGCGCCCGTGAAGGCGCCGCGCTCATGGCCGAAGATCTCGCTCTCGATCAGGGTTTCGGGAATGGCGGCGCAGTTGACCGCAACGAAGGGCTTCGGCTTGCGCGGGCTCAGTTCATGCAGGGTGCGAGCAACGAGTTCCTTGCCGGTGCCGCTCTCCCCGGTGATGAGCACCGAGACGTTGCTCGGGGCGACGCGCTCGATCATGGCGAAGGTCTGCTGCATCTTCTTTGACGCGCCGACCATCGAGCCGAGCAGGCCGGTGTCGCGGAGTTTGCGGCGCGTCACTTCGAGTTCGCGCTCGGTCTCGCGCTGACGGGTGGCATTCGCGAGGATATTGCGGAGCCGAGCAGCGTCCACGGGCTTTTGAATGAAGTCGTAAGCGCCCATTTTCATGGCCTCGACGGCGCTCTGAATGCTCCCCTGGGCGGTAAGCACAATGACTGCCTGGTGCAGCTTGAGTTCCCCGAGACGGGCGAGCAGTTGAATCCCGTCCATCCGTGGCATCTTGAGGTCGGTAACGATGATGCCCGGAGACCACGTTTGGTTTTTTTCCAGTGCTTCGACGCCATCGCGAGCGGTTTCGGTGCGATAGCCCCAGCCGGAGACGAGTTCAGCAAGCCCGGTCAGCGCGTGGGGCTCGTCCTCGACAATCAGCACTTTTTCCTGATTTGCCATTCTTCATCCTGTTACGAAAGGTCCGTGAGATGCTGTCATTCTTTTGTTGCGGCAGAGGAGGGATAAGCGGGACATCCGAAATTGGCGGCCTGGAGGTTCCGGCCGTGCCAATGGTTTAAGATCGGGGCGCATGGGAGCGATCGATCCTCGGTATACAGCCGGCCAGATCTTGCGTGCCATCCACCAAGATCAATTGTATCTGTTTCTTGGGGCGGCGTTCATCACGGTTGGCATCATTGCCGCAGCGTTCTCCTTGCTGCGTCGAAAGTTAGATCCGTTGCTTTTGTGGCTGGCTCTCTTTGCGGTTCTATATGGCGCGCGATTGTGGATCATCACCGATATGGTGCGCCTCGAGCTTCCGCACACGCCCCTTGTTCGAGATTTCAGCCGCGCAATCAGCTATCTGATCCCGTTGCCGGCATTCTTGTTCTTTGAGGCGGCCGGCCTCCTCGGCCGATGGGCGAAGATATCCCGCTATGCAGCCATCGCCATATTCTTGGGTCTTTTTGCGGCGACCATGGTTCTGGGCCCGCTCCCTATTTTCGACCTGGTTAATTCCATCGTCGTGATCGCTGCAATGACAGGGCTGGTCGCGCGGTCCATTTTGCGCAAGGATGTGACACGCGACTTTATCGTAATTCGCCGGGGACTGATCGTCTTTGCGGCCTCTGTCATTTACAGCAATCTGAGCGACGCACTCGGTCACTTTCAGCGGGTGGAACATTTCGGCTTCGTTTTCTTTCTTGGTTGCCTGGGGTACGTCGCCGCGCGCCAGACGCTGGAACGGGACGCGCAACTGGGGGCGATTCAGAAAGAGTTGGAGGTCGCCCACCGTATACAGTTGTCGATTCTGCCCTCTGCCTTTCCAGCTTCCACCAGCTTTCGCGTGGCGGCGCGGTATTTGCCGATGACCTCGGTTGCTGGAGACTTTTACGACTTCCTGCTTGGCAACGACCAGCAAGCCGGACTGTTGATCGCTGATGTCTCAGGCCATGGCGTGCCGGCGGCGCTGATTGCTTCGATGGTGAAAATGGCGGCGACCTCGCAACGTGACCTTGTCGCCGATCCGGCCGGATTGCTCTCAGGCATGAATGCAGCGCTATGCGGAAACACGCAGCAGCAATTCGTCACAGCGGCTTATGTCCACTTGGACTCGGAGGCTGGTGAACTGCGCTATTCAGCCGCCGCCCATCCGCCAATGCTGGTGCTGCGGCGGGGAGAAGTGACCGAGATCGAGGAGAACGGCCTGATGCTGGCCGCCTTTTCCTTTGCGACCTATCTCAATGCCGTCTCCTCACTGGAACCGGGCGACCGGATTCTTCTGTACACGGATGGTATTGTGGAAGCTTCCAATGCCGAGCGCGTGGAATATGGAAACGACCGCCTGCGAGAGTTGCTGCGCCAGTGCGCCAGCCTCTCGCATCACGAGACAGCGGACAGAATCATCTCCACGGTTCAAGGCTGGGCGGTGAGCCAGGAAGATGACCTGACCGTGCTCGTCTGCGATTACGCCCCAGGTATCGCCTGAGGATCGGCCGCGAGAAAGAGGCAATGACAATGGGTAGCGCGGCGCCACAAACTTTCCTTTCGAGTTCGAGGAGTCGGGGAATCTGGCCGGCGATCGGGCGCGTTCTCGGACTTGGGCTCCTCTGGCTTGTGGTGGCGGTGCTCAATCTTTGGGCGGTTGCGGCGATTTACGTCGACTGCCGCATCGCGGCGCTTCGCCTTCCCCTGGCGCTTATTTACGCGGCGGTCGTGATCTTCATCGTGATTAGAGTCAGGCACCGAAAGAGACTGGCTTGTCTCGGGTGCTTTTGTGTCGTGCTGGTGTGGTGGTTGGCTCTGCGGCCTTCGAATCAAGCGGATTGGCGCGCCGACGTTGCGCGTACCGCATCGGCGGATATCGATGGAAACCAGGTCGAAGTGCGTAATGTCCGCAACTGCGATTACCGCACAGAGACCGAGTTTTCCAATTGTTGGAGCGACCGTAGCTACGATCTGTCGCAGCTTCGCGGGGTCGATTTCTTCTTTGTGAACTGGGGCATTCCGTGGATAGGGCATCCGATCGTCAGCTTTGACTTTGGCAATGGCCGGCACCTTGCCTTCTCGATCGAAGCTCGCTACAAGGCGGGGCAGACGTATTCGTCGATCCTTGGCTTTTTTCGGCAATATGAGCTGATTTTTATCGCAGCCGACGAGCGCGACGTGATTCGGCTACGGACGAACTTCCGCAAAGACGAGGAAGTTTACATGTACCGGACGAACGTTCCTCCAGAGATCGCGCGCAAACTTTTCTTGGTCTATGTGGGCCGCCTCAATCGGCTGAGAGATCATCCGGAGTGGTACAACGCGGTCACCAGGAACTGTACGACTGCCATCGATCATGAGATCAGCCAGGACCTTCCCGATCCGAAGCCGTGGACCTACCGGTTGCTGCTCAATGGGACGCTGGATGAGTTGCTCTATGAGCGAGGGCGGCTGGTCACCGAAGGGCTGCCGTTTCCGGAGTTGAAGCAACGGGAGCACATCAATCCGTATGCGCACACGGTCGGGCAGGGGGCAGATTTCTCGACGCTGATTCGCATGGGGCGGGTGGGTTTCTAGTACGGACGGGACTGGCTTTTTGCGCCCGATCGCATAAAAATTCTGCGTGTATTCTGAGAAACATGCTCGATTTCGAAATTGCCCCCTCTGATCTTGCCGCAAAGCTCTTCGGCGGGAAACCCTCCGACCTGATCCTGCTCGACGTGCGCGAACCCTGGGAACATGACGCCGCGAAGATTGATGGGAGCTTGCTGATGCCCATGGGCCAGGTTGCGGCACGCGTGCAGGAACTCGATCCCGACGCTCATATCGTCACCATCTGCCATGCCGGCATGCGCTCGCTCAACGTGGCGATCTGGCTGCGTAATGAAGGCCTGGACAACGTCCAGTCTCTGCGCGGCGGCATTGATGCCTGGTCGCGGGAGGTCGATCCTAAGGTGCCACGGTACTGAATTGAGAATATTGAAATGGCGTAAATTAGCTGGTATTTAGTCGGTAAAGTTGTGGTATTGTGGTGTAGAGGCTATGGAAATGGCGACAGTCGCACAGAGCAACCCGGGCGTTCTGGCTTACCACGATGCTCTTCGGTACTCCACACCACAGGTCGTGGGAGAGCTGGTGGAAACACTAGGCCGCAAACTTACGGCGTACCTGGGCGGGGTTAAAGATACTCGCGCCGTGGACCGCTGGATGGAGGGCGGGCAGCTCTATGGCGAAGTTGAGCCTCGGCTTCGCCTTGCTTTTCAAGTGGTGAGAATGCTCTCGCATTACGAACCGAACTCCGTTGTGCAGGCGTGGTTCATGGGGATGAATCCAGAGCTGGGAGACCGTAGCCCGACACGGCTGCTGCGCGAAGAGCCGCTGGAAGAATGTGGGCCGGAACTCCTTGCGGCTGCGCGTTCCTTCGTGGCTCACGGTTGATCCTTGTCGGTCCTTCCGGTTCGCGCACCTAAGACTCGACTATTTCGGATAGGGCGACGCCCCGATCCCTGGGCAGCGCCAGACTGGTCGAGGAGGGGTGACGATGAGACGTTCGGCAATCGATTCGATGATCCGGAGGGCGAGTATCGGGTGCTCTATGCTGCAAGCGACCGCCTCACTTGTTTTGTGGAGTGCCTCGCTTGCTTTCGTCCCGATCTTAAGCTGTTGGCGGCACTGAAAGAGATATCCGGCCCCGACGAATCCGCGCGCCTTGATGTGCAGGACTGGGCAAGATCCCGGGCGATGGGATCGGCCCAGGTCGAAGGCAGGTTTGCCGATATCTACGCGTCAGAATGGGTGGCCATGCTTCGTAGAAAGCTGGCTTCCAAGGCAATAGCGTTAGGCATCACGGAGTTTGACATGTCTGCGCTGCAGGCTCCGAGGCCGCGCCGTCTCACTCAACTGGCCTCTCGCGTGGTTCATTCCCGCGGGCTGAATGGGGTGTTCTATTGTTCCCGGTTTGGGAGTGAGCTGGAGAACTGGGCGCTTTTTGAACCCTGGAGTGTCCGATACGCAAACTGCTCCCCGTTCACAACCGGCGATGCCGAACTGGTCGAAGCGATCAGGCGACTGGGGATTCCGGTCGCGATGGCGTAATCTGCTGCTTGGAGATTTCCTGCGCCCAATGACCACTGCTCTGGATTATTCCCGTTCGCAATCATTCCCGCTTCCTGGAAGAACTTAAGGCGCTTCTACGCATCCCTTCCGTCTCCACGCTGCCTGAACATAAGGCAGATTGCCGCCACGCGGCGGAAGTCCTTGCCGCGGAGCTGAAGCGGATCGGCATGGAGCATGTCGAGTTGATTGAAGGCAGTGGGCATCCGCTGGTCTATGCCGATTGGCTTCATGCAGAGGGCAAACCGACCTGCCTCGCATATGGCCATTACGACGTTCAGCCACCCGATCCGCTTGATGAATGGCTGTCTCCGCCCTTCGAGCCGGTCGAGCGCAACGGCAATCTCTATGCCCGGGGGGCGGTGGATGACAAGGGGCAGATGTACATCCACGTGAAGGCGCTGGAGTCGCTGCTGGCGTCGAACGGCAAGCTGCCGCTGAATGTGCGGGTCATTCTGGAAGGCGAGGAAGAGGTCGGTGGGGAATCCATTGCCAGGTTTGTGCGCGAGCATCCGGAGCGACTGAAGGCTGACTTTGCGCTGGTTTCCGACACAGAATTGTTCGCGCCCGATCTGCCCACCCTCTGTGTGGGGCTGCGAGGAATGATCTACACCGAGATCGAAGCGCGGGGCGCGAAGACCGATCTGCACTCGGGGATATACGGCGGTGCGGCGCCGAATCCCTTTGTCGCGTTGGCGCATGTGATCGCGCAATTGAAGGACGCTGACGGCAAGGTTCTCATCCCTGGTTTCTACGACCGCGTGATGGCGCCCGACGCCGCCGAGCTGGAGGCGTGGAAGAAGCTTCCTTTCAACGAAGACCATTATCGAGAGACCGAAGTCGGGTCGCTGGTGCTGACCGGCGAGGCAGGCTATTCAGTTCTGGAGCGGACCTGGGCGCGGCCTACGCTCGACGTTCATGGGATGCCCGGCGGATTTATCGGAGCCGGCGCGAAGACGGTGATCCCCGCCAAGGCGACGGCGAAGGTGTCGATGCGATTGGTTCCCAACATGTCGCCGGAAGAGACCTTCGCAAAATATAAGGTCTATGTGGACTCGCTCACGCCCAAAGGGATTTCGCTCGAGGTGCGGCTGATCCACTCTGGCGAGCCGCTGGTCATCGGCACCGCGAACCCATATATCCAGGCCGCAACAGATGCGCTGCGCGAGGTGTGGAAGGCGGAGACGGTCTTCATTCGGTCGGGCGGATCGATCCCGATCGTCGGCGACTTCGAGCGCCATCTGAAGATACCGAGCGTGATGATGGGCTTCGGGCTTCCCGACGACAATCTTCATGCGCCCAACGAGAAATTTCATATAGCAAACTTTTACCGTGGGATTGAGTCGGTCATCAGGTTTTGGGAAGAATTAGGGAAGTAGCTCGGGTTTTTCCCGGTGCGGGTAACCACGCTTACGCCAATCTGCTCTTAGTTGAGTAGTTATCAATAATCAATAAATGAGCAAATTAAGATCACTAGCATAGTTAGCGTTTACTTGAAAGGTAATTCATGCTCCGAAGATTGCTCTTGATCGCCTTGGGATTGATCGTGTCCGCGAGCGGAGTGGGACAAACGCCCCTACTCGCCCCGACCCCGCCGATGGGGTGGAACAGCTGGGATGCTTATGCACAGAACATCACCGAGGCCCAGGTCAAGGAGAACGCAGACTTCATTGCCACCAAGCTGAAGCAGTACGGATGGAGTTACATCGTCATCGACGAGGGCTGGTATCTTCCCGATCCCGGTCCGAGCACCGGGGTCAACAAAGGATTCGTCATGGATGACTACGGCCGCTTTCTTCCCTCGGCAACGCGATTTCCGTCGGCCGCCGGTGACGCAGGCTTCAACGCCATGGGCGACTATCTCCACGCGGAGGGTCTGAAATTCGGGATACACATTCTGCGCGGCATTCCCAAGGGAGCGGTGGCGAAGAACATGCCGATTGCAGACTCCGCATTCCACGCACAAGATGCAGCAGATCAGTCGGACACATGCCCCTGGAACACCTATGACTATGGGGTGAGAGACAATGCGGCCGGCCAGGCTTATTATGATTCGCTGGCCAAACAATATGCGGGTTGGGGCGTGGATTTCATCAAGGTCGATTGCATTTCCGACCACCCCTACAAGGGCGACGAGATTCGCATGATCCGCCACGCGCTGGATAAAACAGGACGCCCGATTGTGCTGAGTTTGTCGCCCGGCCCAACCAACCTCAGCCACGCCGACGAAGTGAGAAAGTACGCGGAGATGTGGCGGATCTCGGACGATTTCTGGGACCACTGGGGTGTGTGGAAGGGGCACGAATTCTCCCAAGGGCTGAAGCAGCAGTTTGCCACGGCGGCGGTGTGGGCCGGCCACACCGGAGACGGCCATTGGGCAGATGCGGACATGCTGCCGATTGGCTACCTCGGCCCGCATGCCGGAGAGGGCGAGGCACGGGAATCGATGTTCACGCCCGATGAGGCGCGGACGCTTCTGACTTTCTGGTCGATATTTCGTTCGCCCCTGATGATTGGAGCCAATTTGCCGGCGAGTGATTCTATGACCATTAAGTTACTAACTAATAGGGAGATAATCGACGTCGATCAAAATTCGACTGGTAACCGCCCGGTGGTTACCTCCGCTGATGAAATCATCTGGACTGCGAGGCGGCGCGAGGGTTCGGGGGAATATCTGGCGATCGTCAACACAGGCGAAACGGCGAAGACTATACGTCACCCCTGGGGCGATCTCGGGTTTCCAGGTAAGTCCTATGAAGTCAGAGACCTATGGCAACAAAAGGAGCTGGGGAGGGCCGGCCATTTGGAGGTCACACTTTCACCGCACGCAGCGGCCCTCTACCTGATTTCGACCCGATGAAGTCGAATACCGCAGACAAAAATCCTCGATGAAAATTTTTTTAGGCACAGACGCAAACTTTGGCCGAAAGGGTGCATCATAGATAACAACAACAGAGGCATTTCAAGCAGTTCTATCCAACCGATGTATCCAGTCTCATCACAAACGGTTCGCTATCCAGCGAGCTCTCTCTAAGATTTCTCCTGGTTACCCTCCCGAACGCCTCTGGAGCGGGCCCGCTGGAAAGCGGGCCCACTAGCTTCGGCTCCTGTCCGCATTTACTCTTGGAACCAAGAGGCCTCTGCAATCTTGGATCCGCACATTCCGCAGTCACAGCGTACTCTCCACCGTTTCGCCATCGCTCCTGCCAGGGAGCCTTTACCTCGGCACGAGGTGCCGGTGTGCCCCAGTCCCAGCGTCCTGCGAATTCCTCAATGGTCGGCGGAGGAATGGCTGGTGCATGGTTTCAGTACTCGGATTGGCGGGGTGAGCGAGATTGCGGGAGCGGCGCGGCACGGCGGCGACCTGAATCTTGGCTTCACCAATCGCGATACTTCCGAAGCCGTCTTGCTCAATCGTGAGCGATTCCTAAGTTCTGTTATTCCGGCTGGAAACGAAACCAACTGTGGATTGATCACGCTGAAGCAAATGCACTCCGCTCTCGTGCGCCGGGTGGGGCGCGCAGAGATTGCCGAGCGGGCTTCACTTTGGGGCGATGGTCTGTTGACGAATGAACCCGGCGTCCTGCTTGGGATCCAGACGGCAGACTGTCTTCCTATCCTGATCGCTGACCGGCAGCGCCGGGCTGTGGGCGCATTTCACGCTGGCTGGCGAGGCACCCTCAAAGGCATTGTCGAGCGGGGAGTTGCGGCCATGGGGCGGGAGTTTGAGAGCAATCCCGAAGACCTCATCGCTGCGATCGGGCCCGGGATCGGGCAATGCTGCTTCGCCGTCGGGCCAGAAGTCCGAGATCTGTTCCGAGCCCGCTATGAGCATTCCGACGAGGTGTTCTCCGAGGGGCAAACGCTTTCGCTCGACCTGGTGGAGGCCAATCGCCGCCAGCTGTTGACGGCCGGACTCAATCCGGAAGCAATCTTCACTCTCAATGTCTGCACCAGTTGCCGTACGGACGAGTTTTTCTCCTACCGCGCAGAACGCGGCAAGACCGGGCGGCTAATGGCAGTGATCGGCGTTGCTGCGTAACGAGGCTCGCCGATACTTGATTGCCAGTGCAGTCGATGGTCGGCGCGGGAGTTTACTCCGCCTTGGGATTGACGAGGTCGCGCAATTCTTTGCTGGGTTTGAAGTATGGGACCCGCTTCGCGGGCACGTCGACGCGGGCGCCGGTTTTCGGGTTGCGGCCGATGCGGGGTTTGCGCTGCCGAATGCGGAAGCTGCCGAAGCCGCGAATCTCGATCTTGTCGCCGGACTTCAACGCGCCGATGACGGAATCGAAGATGGTATCTACGATCACTTCACCGTCGCGGCGGGTCAGGTCGCCGAGTTGTGTCACTTCCTCCACTAAGTCTGCTTTGGTCATGGCCAATCTCTCTCCGAAACTCATTCAAGGATACGGCATTTTTCGCACAACCTGATTGAATCCAGCAAATTAGAGCAAAAGTTAAATTTGATGTGGCGGGCAGGATATCCTGCAGCAGATCGGGTGCCGATTTGAACGCTAGGGCTAGCTCGACTGCGGCAGCTAAAGAGACTGCCCGCTTCAGTATGGATGGCATGCGTCAGGATACTTCCTGAATGCGGCCGATCAAACCAGCGGAAGGCTCGAGTGGGCCGCCCGCCTTTAACTATTAATCTAATCTAAGGTTGAAAGGATCAACTCGGCATCCTTCTCTTGGGCCCGCGGTCCGTCATAGGTAAATGTGTAAGGAATTCTTGCCGCGACACAAGAGAGGCGGCTTGGAAGATCTATGCCAAATAGCCGAGTGTCAATCCTCTCGCAGTACAGAACGAACGATCTGGCATCGAGGGTGACGACAGAATACGACGACCCCAGAGGTGGATGCTCATTTTTCGCCGCGATCAGCATTTGGACTGATTTCAATACCTCTTGATCCGTCTCCCTGGTTGCGCCCGAAAGTAACGGAGAGGCAACAATCTCAGGGGTGGGAAATTCGCCAGCTGGGTAGGCTCGCGTCATCAAGAAGGTGTCAAATTGCTTCGTCTTTTCCCTCCACCACAAGAGGGGAAGCTTGGCCTTATGTCCGGCAATCTCCGCGTAATTCCCATGCGTAGAATGCCAAACAACGGCAAATGCATAAGTGCGATACCTCGCGGCAAATCCGACGAACAGCATTAGCGTCACCGCGACTGTTGCAACCGCCAATCTGTTGGATTTAGACCTCCCTACAAGCCTGTCTAACACTCAGTCTTCCCTCAATGCCGGCAGCTATTGATCGGTCAGCCGGAACAGCCGTTTGATTCTGGATTCGATCTTCCAAAGCGCTAACGCCACAAGAAGTAGAAGCCTACATTTTTCTCCAGTAACTGTTCCGGCCCGGGGAAGAGGTCGCTGGGTGAGGTCAGGATGTCGATCAGACCCTTGCGCCGGATATAGGGCTTTACGACCTGCGGATCGCCGGAGATGCCGACTTGTTTCGCGGTTGCGCGCAGTGCATCCTGAAAGCTGCCGATCGAGTCGATCAGGTGCAGCGGGAGGGCTTGCTGGCCGGTCCAGACCTGGCCTGTAGCCAGGGGTTGAATCTCGGTCACGGGACGCTTGCGGCCGCTGGCGACATCGTCGATGAACTGCTGATGCATGTTATCGACCAGCCCCTGCATGTAGGCCATTTCTTTTGGAGTGAGATCGCGAACCGGCGACGGAGTGTCTTTGAGTTCGCCGGCTTTGATGGTCACGTTCTTCAGCTTTGCCCACTTCAGCAGGTCGCCGTAGTTGGTGTACTCCATGATGACGCCGATCGAGCCGACGATGCTGGCGCGGTTGGCGTAGATTTTTTCGGTTCCGGAGGCGATGTAGTAGGCGCCGCTGGCGCCTTCGCTCTCGATGCTGGCGATGATGGGCTTTTTCTTCTCGTCGCGGATGCGCTTGACCTCTTCGTAGACCTCCTGCGATGCGGCGGCGCCTCCGCCGGGCGAGTTGATATGAAGGATGATCGCCCGGATCGAGCTGTCGTCGGCAAACTTGCGCAGCTGGCTGATGGGGGTCTCGGCGCTGAGGATGACGCCATCCACGTCGACGACGCCAATTTTGTCGGAACCGCCGAAGGAGGACATGTCGCTGCCGCCGGTGGCGTGGACGATAGCGAAGGCCAGGCCGACGATGACGGCCAGGACGAGCGCAAACAGGCCGCCTCCGATCAGCACCCAGAACCAGGTTGAGCGTTTCTGTTGTTCATTCATAGCCGGGAGTGTAGCATCTATGAGTCAAGATTTGGGTTCAAGAATATAGAGAGCTTCGATCCAGTCGAGCCATTCTTGAACGCCGCCGCGACTTAGCGCCCCAAGAGGGCGCGAGCGAAGCGCGGGAGCTAGAGACAGATAGAGATGAACTCCGGACCAACGTTAAGCATTATTATTCCGGCCTACAACGAGAGCGCTCGTATTGGCTCAGCGCTTGATCAGGTGCTTGCCTGCGTTCACGAACGAAAATGGACGGCCGAGGTGATTGTGGTTGACGACGGTTCGCGCGACGCGACTGCGGAGATCGTTCGCGGATTTGCGGAGCGCGACCCGATTGTGCGACTCATCCAGAATCCCGTGAACCGGGGCAAGGGCTACAGCGTTCGCAATGGAATGCTCCACGCGTCCGGCGACGTGATGATGTTTACCGACGCCGATCTTTCGTCGCCGATGGTCGAGACCGAGCGCCTGCTGAATGCGATCCGCGAGGGCGCCGATATTGCCATTGGCTCCCGCTGGCTCGATAGAGGTAGGCAAACGAAGCACCAACCCTGGTACCGGCAGATGTTCGGGCGATGCTTCAATGCCGTTACAAGGTTGGTGATGGGGCTGCCCTTCGCCGACACGCAATGCGGCTTCAAGGCCTTCCGCCGGGATGCGGCGTATACCGTCTTCCAACTGCAGCGGATCGAGCGTTGGGGCTTCGATCCCGAACTCCTGTTCATTGCGCTCAAGCGCGGATATTCCGTCCGCGAGGTGCCGGTGACCTGGGGGCACGATGAGCGCAGCAAGATGAGTTATCTGAAAGACGGCATCAAGATGCTGGAAGAGTTGGTCTATATCCGGTGGAACGCCTTTACCGGCGCTTACAACCGCGACGTGAGCCACTTCCGGCCGGAATTGCCGGTGGCTAAGGGATAAGACCGGTAGCATCGAGTTAACGACAAAGCCCTCGCGAAATGCGAGGGCTTTGTCGTTGAGCTAAGCAACCGAAGTCTAGGTGACCGGCGCCGAGATGGGGTAGTTTCCGTGCGGGGTCGCAGTCACGCACGTCGGGTTTCCGGCGGCGATGAAGGGCGTGTTTTGCACTGGGGCGAGCGTTCCGGTATTGGGGTTCAGGTTCAGTCCGGATACGGTGTTGTCGAGGTAGTTGGTGGTGTAGACAAACCGTCCCAGCGCCGGCTCAACGAAGACGCAGGTTGGGCCCGTGCCGGTGCCATAGGTCCCAGCGGCGGCGACGCCGGTTGGATATCCGGTGGCCACGTTGATGGTGTAAGCGCTGACGTCGTTGGCGGTGTAGTTGGCCACGTAGACATACATGCCCCGCGGGTCGACGGTCACCGAATCGGGGTAGACATCGGTGCGGGTCGGACCATCGGTGTTGGGAATGATCTGGCCGGTGGACTGCACCGTGAAGCTGATCAGCTGATTGTTGACGCTGTCGGTGATGTAGAGGAAGGACCCACGCGGCGTGCTCGCAACAGCGTTGGGCGAAGTGCCCGCGTTAAAGGTGCCGTTTCCGGTCGCATCGCAGATGGAGGCCGAAGACGAGCAGGGCACGTAGGTGAGGGCGCCGCCCGTGCCAACGCTGAAGGCGGAAATATCGCCCAGGCCGCTGGTGGTGTTCTGGCTGACGACATAAACGAAGGATGGTCCAGGCGACGTTGCGTTGATCGGGTTCTGGGTAAGCGCGTTCACCGCGGTCGGCGTCAGGACGTCGGCTCCAGTGTTCAACGGGTAATAAGACAGAGGTCCATTCGCGACCGGCGATCCCAGGCTGCCGTCGGAGCCGATCGGAAAGACGACCAGCACGCCCGGACCGGTAGTCACGTTCGGAGCAAGGCGGTCGGTTACGAACAGGAGGGTGCCTGCAGAGTTGATGGACACCGAATTGGGAAGCGTCCCGGGCGTCGTGTACGAATGCTGCTGAGTGAGTTTGGCGCTGCCGGCATCAATGGAGAACTGGACGATCGCGTTGTCACTCTCGTTGACGACATAGAGGTTCTTGAAGTCCGGCGTTCTCGCCAGCGCTACCGGATCTGTGCCCCCGGAGGAAAAGGGAGAGCCGGAAATCTGGGTGAGCGCCCCGGAGTGCGCATCTGTGTAGTAGACGTTCACCTGTGAGGTCTTGGCGTTGGTGACATAGACGTAATCGACCGTATTGTTATAGCCATTGGGCCCACAGGCGGTGAAAGCCGCAGCTACACCCAGGGACAAGACCGCGGCCAGCGTGGCCCGCCCGAATTTACTGAACTTCATGCGCTTCCTTCGTCCCGGTCCTTCAACAGCTGGATCAGGTGCTGCCGTGGCAACCGTACTAGTTCGGGATCGCTCCCAGGTTGAATTGTAAAAGCTCTAAGAGCTTTCGGCCAGTGAACGCAGAGCCATTCCACGATGGCCTCGGATGCGTTCGGATTGAGATCTTGTCCCGCATTGCACTTACCTTCTCTCTCTAGTTTGTGGAAGTGATTGGCGGGCGCTTTCCATGAATAGTTGCGGTGATACAGGTGGGCTGGCCGGCGGCGAGGAACGGCGTGTTCTGCGCCGGCGCAAGGCCGCCCGTAGCCGTGTCGATGTTCAGACCAGAGACCGTGTTGTCGAGGAAGTTAGTCGCGTAGACATACTTACCCAAAGCAGGCTCGACGAAGACGCAAGTTGGTCCCGTACCGGTGCCATAGGAGCCGACAGGGCTCACGCCAGTTGTAAGCGTGGAAGCGCCGATGGAGTAGGCGTTAATATCGTTTGCGGTGTAATTCGCCACGTAAACAAACGAGCCGGTCGGATCGACGGTCACCGCGTCGGGGAAAACGTCGGTCGCGACCGGGCCGCTCGGCAACGCGGTGATCTGCCCGCTGGATTGAACGGCGTAGCTGAGAAGCTGATTGCGCGCGCTATCGGTCACGAAGAGGTAGCGACCGAGCGGAGTGCTGGCGACAGCGCTGGGAGTGGAGCCGGCGCTGAAGTTGCCGTTACCGGTCGAATCGCAGCCGGAAGCGCAGGCCACCGGGGTAAGCGCACCGCTTGATGCAACGCTGAAGGCCGAAAGTTCGCCGAGACCCGTGGTGCTGTTCTGGCTCACGACATAAACGAAAGTGCCGCCCGCAGTCGTGGAGCCTGACGGGGTCAGGGTGAGCACGTTCATGGCGCTCGGATTGAGGACATTCGTCTCGCCGAGGCTCAGCGGATAATACGAAAGGTTGCCATCGGGTACCGGCGATCCCAGGCTGCCGTCGGAATTGATGGGGTAGACGACCAGCGCACCGGGCCCCGGATTGGCGGCGGTATATTGCGGCTGATAGGTGTCAGTTACAAAAAGCAAAGTGCCGGTGGAATTAATGGCAATTGAATTGGGGAAGGTTCCCGGCGTGTTGTAGGTGTGCTGCGGATAGAGCTTCGCATCCGAGCCGATTCCGAACTCGACGATGGTGTTCTCATCGTGGTTGATCACGTAAAGGTACTGGGAGTTCGGCAATGTGACCAGGCCGACAGGATTTCTGCCTCCGGTGGGATAGGGAGAATCGGGGATCGGGATCAGCTGGCCGGAATTCGCGCGCAACAAATATACGTCGATCTGGCCCGGGTTGTTCTTGGAGTTCGTGACGTAGACATAGTCAATCGTGTCGTGATAACCGCAAGCGGTGAATATCGTGGCCACACCTAAGGACAAGACCGCGGCCAGCGAGGCCCGCCCGAGTTTACTGAACTTCATGCGCTTCCTTCATCCCGGTCCGAACTGTGGACCGGAGCTGCCCTTGGGCAGAACTATTTCGGGATCGCTCCCAGGTTGAATTCTAGAAGCTCCAAGAGCCTTCACCTGGCGCAGATATTGTTAATCATTATCTACGCGCTCTCTGCAGAACATCGATACAACAAGTCGCCCCTTGACGATCGAGCATGGCCCGCGGTGCGCGCGCCATGCTCCCTGTCGCTTGTAGAACGCTACTGCGTACGGCCACTTACAGCGCACCACGTCGGATTGCCGGAGCTCGGGAAGGAGGAACCGGCACGCAACTGATTCAGGACACCGGCGTTGACGTCGATGATCTTGCCGGTCACCGTGCTGTCGTTGAAGTTTCCGGTGTAGATGAACTGGTTCGTTGGGTCTTCCAAAATGCAGCGCGGGCCTGATCCGATGCCGAAGGGCTCGCCTTGAATGGGGGCGAGTTTGCCGCTGGTCGGGTCAATGGTATAGGCGGTGATCTCACTGCCCGGTTGATTGACGTTGGTGTTCCCGCTGTTGGCGATGTAGAGGAACTTGGTGTTGCTGTTGACCACCAGCACGGTAGGTCCCACAGCGGTGGCATCGTTACAGACCGTGCCGCCGACCAGGGATTGCAGAATGCCATTGGCAACGGTAAAGGGAAGGATCGCCGTTTGTCCGCCGGTGCAGGCGGATACGGGACCGGCGTCAAGCAGATAGACATACCTTCCAGCCGGGTCGCTGTTGATAGTGGTGATCGCGGTGGCGCCGGTTTGTAGCGGTGCGTTCTGGGTCAGCGTCAATTGACCGGTCCCGCTGCTGTACCCGTAGGAGAAGACGGTTTGCACGTCGTTGTTGCTGGTGCTGCCGGTCTGCGCGGTGAAGATGCTTGAGCTCACCAGCTTGAACTCGACGGGGAAACAGCCCAGAGGGAAATAGGTAAGCTGGGTGCCGTCAGGATTGGCTACCTGGGCATTGGTGACGAGCGCGAGCCGACCGGTGTTCGGGTCGATGCTGAAGGCGGTGATGTCGCCGGTAGGATAAGCCTTGCCGCTGGTCGCAACGCACGCCGTGCTGGTCGTGGGGGCGTATTCATCCAGGACATAGAGGTGCGAACCGCTGGGGTCGGCGATCATCGAGACCGACTGGTTGCCCTGAGGGTAATAACTGGCCTGGAAGGTCAGGACTCCGTCGCCGCCGACCTGAAAGAGGCTGACATTGCTCGGCGTGTTGGTGGAGGGATCTCCGGCATTGAGAACATACACAAAGCGTCCGCCGCTCAACACCAGGATACGCACCGGGTTCGAACCGCTGGTGCCAAAGGGAGATTTCTTGACCGGGGTGAGCTTGCCCGTCTGGTTGTTGATATTAAAGCCGGAGATCTGATTGTACTGCGAGCCGGTTACGTACAAATATCCAACGGTATAGCTGTTGGTGCACGAAGTTACTCCAATACTGAGACCAACAGACACAACTAAGGCCAGGAGAACCTGACCGACGTTCCTGAACTTCATGCGTTTCCTTCGTCCCCGGCCAATCGACTTCTGACGCAGGGGCTGCTCTGCAGCGGGCTGTTTCGAGATATCTCGGGATTGCTCCCACATCGAATTGTAAAAGGTAGAGACGCTTTCTGCTAGCCGGGAGGCGATTCGCGAGCGATACCGAGGGGCCCGAGGCTGAAAGTCGGGCCCCGGAGCCTCCCTGTTCACTGCATTTGCGGCTCGCGAATTCACGCTGTATTGGACTACCAGACGCGGCAAGCGTTATCCGGCATCATAGGCTGGCCTTTCTTGCAGCCGAAGGCCTTGCCGAACTCGTCGTAGTTTTGCACCGTGCCGTTGGCGCGCCATTGGCCGGGGGAGTGGGGATCGGTCTTCACCATCACCCGCGCCGACTGGTCGGTCTGATTCTGGCACCAGACCTGGGCGAAGGAAATGAAGAAGCGCTGCGAGGGCGTATAGCCGTCGATCGCTTTCTCTGCCGATGGGCCCTCCGACGCAAGCGTGCTCATCAGCGCCTGGTAGGCGATGCGCAGGCCGCCATTGTCGGCGGTGTTTTCGCCGAGGGTGAGTTTGCCGTTGAGCTTGGCGCCGGGCACGGACTCGAAGCTGCCATACTCGTTCACTTCGCAATCGGTGCGGGCGACGAACTGCTTGCGGTCTTCCGGCGTGTACCACTCGCGTAAGTTGCCGTTGCCGTCGAACTTGCTGCCCTGGTCGTCGAAGCCATGGGTCATTTCATGGCCAATGACCACGCCGATGCCGCCAAAGTTGACGGCCGGGTCTTTGTTGGGATCGAAGAACGGCGGTTGCAGGATTCCTGCCGGGAAGTTGATGTCGTTCATGGATGAGCTGTAATAGGCGTTCACCGTGGGCGGCGTCATGCCCCACTCTTTTTCGTCGACCGGCTTGCCGATCTTATCCATGTCGTAATTGAAGTCGAAGGTGGCGACGTGGTCGAGATTGCCGATCAGGTCGGTGCGGTCGATCTTGATGCTGGAATAGTCTTTCCACTTGTCGGGATAGCCGATCTTCTGGCGGAAGAGCTCAAGCTTTGCTTCTGCCTGCTTCTTGGTCTCCTCGGTCATCCAGGGCAAAGTCTGAATGTCCGCGGCGAGCGACTTCTTGAGCGCGGCGACCAGTTGTTCCATCTCGGCCTTTGACTTCGCCGGGAAGTGCTGCTTGACCCAATCCTGGCCGACTGCTTCACCGAGGTTCTGGTCGGTCAGACGGGTGCACCGTTTCCATTGCGGAGTTGGCGAGTCCTGCCCCTGCAGCTCATGGCTGAAGAAATTGAAATAAGCCTGGTAAAAATTGTCCGAAAGCCAGGGAGCGTTGCCGTTGATGATATGCAGCCGCAGGTAGCTCTTCAGCTGCGGCAGGCTGCTCGTCGTGATGACCGCGTCCATCGATTTGAAGAAGTCAGGCATGCCGACGTTCAGGCTGGTGAGCTGGCTCTCGTCGATGGAGACGAAGTAGGACTTCCAATCGAAGTCCGGAGCCAATCCTTCGAGTGCCGAGACCTCCATCGGGTGGTAGCGCTTCTCGGGGTCGCGAAGTTCAGTGCGGCTGATCGAGCCTTTGGCCAACGCAGTCTCGATGTCGAGGACGTTTTTCGCCTCATCCGCGGCCTGCTCAGGAGTATCGCCGGCCAGCTTGAAGACGGTGATCATATAGTCGGTGTACTGCTGGCGAATCTTGGCCATGCGGTCGTCGGTTTCAAGGTAATAATCGCGATCGGGCAGCGAGAGTCCCCCTTGCCGGATGCCCGCGATCATCTTGGTCGAGTCTTTCAGGTCCTGCTGGGAGCCGATGCCGAAGAAGGCGCTGCCCAGCTGGTTCTTCTGAATGTCGGCCACCAGTGCGGCAAGCTGCTTCTTGTCTTCGAGCGCCGCTACCTGCTGCAGCTTGGGCTCGATCGGCTTGGCGTCCTTCTCATTGGTCAGAGTTGTGTTCATGCAGGCGGCGAAGAAATCTCCATATTGCTTTTGCAAAGGAGTGCGGTCGGCGGAGGGATTGCTGGCCTTCTCCAGTTCGGTATAGAGCAGGTAGTTGTTGCGTTCGGCCAGCTCATTGAATCGCCCCCAGCGTACCTGGTCGCTCGGGATCGGATTGTTCTTCTTCCAGTTTCCGCAGGCGTATTGATAGAAGTCCACGCAGGGGTCGACGGTCTTGTCGATGGCGGTGAGATCGAAGCTCCGCGGCGCCTTGGGCTCTTTGGGCACATCGGCTGGCGCGTCCGCGGACTTCGAAGCGGCGGCCGGCGCCGGCTTTTCAGCGGCAAACGATGCGGAGGCGAAGAGCAGCGCGGAGGCGGCAATGGTGGGGAAGAGGCGAATGGCTTGCATAAACTCCTGTCAATGGGTGGAGGGCTGATCTGGCGCGGAAGCAGCCTCAGCTTGCTCTGGCGGGCATCCGAATACTTATCCGAAAAGGTAACACAATGACCGAGAGTCTCGCCGCCCTGCGTGGCCGGGAACTAGAACACTTTGACGTGGAAGGTCAGGTACTTCTTCGGGTTTTCGCGGATGGCCGCGATCAGGCCGCGCGTTTCCGTCAGCGTCTGGTCAAGATTGTTATAGACCGAGGGATTGCGGACCAACATGCCGATCGTACCTTCGCCATTGTCGGCGCGGGTCAGTATGGAATCGAGCTTGGTGACGACATCGTTGAGCTTGTCTTTGAATTGCGGGTCTTTGGCAAGCATCCCAAGGCCGCCTTTACCGGCGTTGATGTCGTCGAGCAACTGCCGTGCGCTGGCGACGGACTTGTTCAGATTGTTATAGAGGGTCTCGTCCTTGAGCAGCTTGCCGGCTGTGCCCTTGCCGTTGTCAAGATCGTCGGCAATGTGCTGCAGGCGACCCACGGTTTCGTTGGCGCGGTCATAAAGCGTGTCATCGGTCAGCAGCTTGCCCATCGAGCCCTTGCCGCTGCTCATCTCGTCAACCAGCTTCTGGATCTGTTGCACCGCTTCATTCGCGCGGTCGTAGAGCTCGGGGTCCTGGATGAGTTTGCCGATCGAGCCCTTGCCGCTGTTGAGCGAGTCGACGAGGCTGTCGACCTTGGCGAGAATGGTATTCAACTGCTCGATCGTACCCTGGCTCGATTTGATGACGTCGCTCAGGTTGGGTGTTTCAGTGGTCTGCAACTCGTCGCCGTTTTTGAGCGGAGGCCCAGTGGCTCTGGAGCTGCTGATTTCGAGCACCGTGTCGCCGAGCACGCCGACCGTCTCCAGGCTGGCTTTGGAGTCGGTATGCAGGCCGTCGGCATACTTCTGGCTGATCTTCATAGTGACTTCTACGGGCGTCAGCTTGCGGTCCGGGACGATCCTGATCGCCTTGACATTGCCAATGCTCACGCCTTCGAGATTGACAGGAGCACCCACCTTCAGGCCGGCGGAGTTCTCGAAGTAGGAGCGCACCGTGATCTTCCCGACAAAGAGTCCGCCCGTGTTGCTGGACATGAGAAAGATCAATCCCACCAGCACGGCCAGCGCGACAAGTACCAGGGCACCGACCTTCAGCTGCGACCACTGAACTTCCTGCTGGCTAGGCAAAGGCTTCTCCGAGAATCTTCACTCATTCTAAACATATCGAAGGCAGGGACCAGGGACCAGGGACGTAGGGACTAGGCAATGGACGGCAGCCGACGCCGTTGTGAGAACGTCTAGCCCGCTTCGACGAGCCCGTAGCGGCGTTGCCAGGCCTCTTTGAGCCGGGCCCAGACCCGCGCCTTTTCTTCGTGTGTGGCCTCGGCGTCGGCGTTGCGGACAAACTGAGCGGCCTCGTCCTTGGCGAGCTCCAGCAACGCCCGATCGCGCAGCAGATTGGCGACGCGAAAGTCGGGCAGCCCGGCCTGCCGGGTCCCGAAAAATTCGCCAGGTCCGCGCAACTGCAAATCGAGCTCGGCGAGTTCGAATCCGTTCTGGGTGCGGACCATCGCCGCGAGCCGCTCTTCCCCCTGCGGAGATTTCTTCGCTCCGGTGACGAGAATGCAGTAGGACTTCGCTGCCCCGCGCCCGACCCTGCCACGAAGCTGGTGCAACTGCGCGAGGCCAAATCGTTCAGCGTGCTCGATGACCATCACCGTCGCGTTAGGCACGTCGACGCCGACTTCGATGACCGTTGTCGCGACGAGGACGTCGATCTCTCCGCGCTGGAAGCGGCGCATGGTGACTTCCTTGTCGTCGGCGCTGAGGCGGCCGTGGAGAAGACCGATCCGCAAGCCGGCGAGGCTGGTGTGGCGCAGGCTCTCGTACATTTCCACGGCGGATTTCAGCTCGGGAGTGTTGCGCCGCGCCGCGACTTTTGGCGCGGGGCCTTCGCCGAAGAGCGATTTGGTCTTTGCCGATTTTGGCGCGGATTTCTTTGCCGGCCTTTTGGCGACGCTCTCTGGAGCTGCTTCTTCCGGGAGATCGGTAGGGAAGTCGAGTTCAGGCTGATCGTCTTTAGCGCCTTCGATAACCGGATAGACGATATAGGCCTGGTGGCCCTTGGAGACCTGTTTACGGACGAACTCCCAAACCTCGGGCGAACGTTCGTCGCTGGTCTGGCGGGTGATGATCGGCGTTCTTCCCGGTGGGAGCTCGTCGAGGACGCTGAGATCGAGGTCGCCGTAGAGCGAGAGCGCGAGGGTCCGCGGGATGGGCGTTGCGGTCATCACCAGCACGTCGGGCTCGGCGGCGCTGGGCTTTTTCATCAAGCGAAAGCGCTGCTCGACTCCGAAGCGGTGCTGTTCATCGACGACGACGAGGCCGAGGTTTGCGAACTCGACCTTTTCCTCAATGAGCGCGTGAGTGCCGATGACGAGATCGGTTTCGCCGCGATAAATTTTGCCGCGGGTGGCGCGCTTGCGATCTTCGTCGATGGAGCCGGTGAGCAGCGAGACGCGATAGGGCTTGCCGCTGGCGGGCGAGGTTGCATTCTCAAGCAGCTTGCGAATGGAGAGATAGTGTTGAGTCGCGAGAATCTCGGTCGGAGCCATGAGCGCGGCCTGGTAGCCGTTCTCGATGGCCACGAGCATCGCCTGCAACGCGACGATCGTCTTGCCCGAGCCGACATCGCCCTGAAGAAGGCGGCGCATTGGGCCGGTGCGGCGCATGTCGGCGACGATCTCGCCGAGCGCCTGTTTTTGCGCGGCCGTGGGATGAAAGGGCAGCACCTGGCGAATGGCTTCGCGGACTTTGTCGTTGGTTTCAAAGACGATGCCGGCGCGCTCTTTGAACTTGCGCCGTTTGAGCTCCAGGCCGAGCTCGAGATAGAAGAGCTCTTCAAAGATCAGCCGCCGGTGCGCGGGAGTCGCCCACGCCTGCAGGTGAGTCATCGGCGTTCCGGCTGGCGGAAAGTGCGCATTGCGTAGAGACTTCTTCACGGCCGGGAAGCTTGAGACGCGCCAGCATCGCTTGGGGAAGAGTCTCGGCGACCTGGCCCTTCAATTCCTGGAGGAGATCGTAGATGGTGCGGCGAATCCAGCGCGAAGCGAAACGGCTGCCGCCGAGGGATTCGTAGACAGGGGTGATCCGGCCGACCTCTAGCAAGCGACTCTGCTCGTCGTCGTGATCGTCAGGCAGGATCTCGAACTGCGGCTGGATCATCTTGAAGTTGCGCGATGACCGGCTCGGCTCAACCTTGCCGTAGAGCGCGATCATCTGGCCCGGTTTGAACCTGTCTTTGAGATATGTGCCGTGGAACCACATTGCCTTGAGCGCGGTGAGGTTCTGACCGATGGTCATTTCGAAGATTGGCATCGAGCGCGTGCGCAACAGTGCTGCGCCGCGCACTTCGCCAATCACGCTGGCCATCTCTCCCGCTTTCAGGGAGTCGATGGGAGTTGGGTGCAGGCGGTCTTCATAGCGAAAGGGCAGGTGGTAGAGCAGATCTTCGACACAAAGGACGCTCTTTTCGGCGAGGGTCTTGGCAATCCCGGGGCCAATGCCTTTGACGAATTGAATTGGCGTATCGAGGGCCAGCACAGTGACGATGCTAGCAGCTTAGGGCGGCGCCAGGAGGTGCGAAGCCGGGACACAAAATGTATCGTAAGGCACATGAATAAATCTGTTTCCCGCCCTACCCGTGCGGCCGTGCTGTTCGCCGCAGTCTTGCTTTGCCTTGCCGTCGCAATGCCCGGCGCGCCGGCCCGAGCGCAATCGGATTCGAACAAGGACGCCCCTTCGGCGGGAAAGCCCGCCGACAAAACCGCCGCGACCGATAAAGACGCCAAGTCCGCCGACGCCAAGTCCTCCGACAAAGACAAGCTGCCGCCGCTGCCGCCCAATGCGCATGTTCAGCAGAGCATTCAACTCGACGGCAAGACGCTGAACTATACCGCGACCGTCGGTAAGTTGCCGGTCTACGACAAGGACGGCAAGACCGTTGGCGAGGTCGTCTTTACCGCGTACACCATGGACGGCCTGAATCGCCCCGTCACCTTCGCTTTCAACGGCGGCCCCGGCGCTTCGTCGGTGTATCTCAACTTTGGCGCGATTGGGCCGAAACATATTCGCGCGGGCAACGACGGGGATAGCCCCTCCGATCCGGCGACGTTAATGGATAATCCCGGAACGTGGCTCGATTTCACCGATCTGGTCTTCATCGATCCGATCGGCACCGGTTTCAGCCGTTCGCTGGTTCCGGACGCCGAGGCAAAGAAGCTCTTTTACACCACTCAGCCCGACATCGAATATCTCTCTCGCGTGGTCTACGACTGGCTGGTTACGAATGACCGGCTAAGCTCGCGCAAATATCTGGTCGGCGAGAGCTACGGCGGCTTTCGTGGCCCGCGCATCACCCACTATCTGCAGAGCCAGCTGGGTGTGGCGATGAATGGCGTGGTGCTGGTGTCGCCGTATCTGAATCCGACCATCGAGCAGAATGGCGATGTCTCGCCGATTCCGTGGATGGTCTCGCTGCCGCCAATCACCGCAGCGCACCTCGAGCGCGAGAACAAGCTCACGCCCCAGGCGATGGCCGACGTGATCGCCTACACCGAGGGCGAGTACGCGACCGACCTGATTCACGGGCGCTCCGACCCTGCGGCGACGCCGCGCATTGTGAAGCATGTGACCGAGATGACCGGGCTCGATCCGGAGTTTGTAAAGCGGTCCGGAGGGCGGCTCGAAATTGGCGCTTACCTGCGCGAGGTGCATCGCGATGAGGGAAAGATTGGCTCCGTCTACGACTCCAACGTGACCTCGTTCGATCCGTTTCCATATTCGCCCGACCAGCGGCTCAGCGACCCGATTCTCGAAGCGATCGTCGCGCCGATGACGACGGCGATGGTAGATTTCGACACCCGCGTCGTCGGCTGGAAGGTAGACGCCCGCTACAACGCGCTCTCCTTCGATGTGAACCGCCTCTGGGACCGCGATGGCGAGCTGCGCAAGGGATCAGTTGAAGATCTGCGCCAGGCCGTCGCCGCCGATCCCAAGCTGCGCGTGCTGATCGTGCACGGCTGGAACGATCTGTCGTGTCCGTTTATGGGGTCCCTGCTCACCGTCGACCAGATGCCGGTGATGGGCGATCCTACGCGTGTAGCGGTGAAGGAATATCCGGGCGGGCATATGTTTTACACCCGGCCAAGCAGCCGGGATGAGCTGAAGAAGGATGTGACCGCGATGTACGCCGCTCACTAGAGAACTCCGCCAATCTTTACGATGTGAGCGGCAGCCTGCGTCCATGCCGAAGATGAAGGACATATACCGTCTCGCCTTCAATCGTGAATAGAACCCGGTATATATGCGGCTTCCGCCCATACAACAATTGCCTTACCTCGAACGGGAAGCTGGCGTTTTCGGGGGCAATCTGATAGGCCTCGGGAAATCTGGAGAGCGAAGCGACAGCCTCCTGCATCGCCAAAAACCAGCGCAGGCCAGCTTCGCCGGCGTGTCGGGAGGTCAACCAATCTAAGACCGCTTCTGCATCCTGCTCAAACGTCTCTGTGGTTTCAACCCGGAAAGCCATGCTTATGGCGGACCTCGTCCAGGAACTGGTTCGCTGGCCGAGTACGTCCGGCCTTCACGTCCTCATATCCCTGGCGAATTCCCTGCAATGCTTCCTGCGCGTCGGCGCGCTCCCATTCAAAGTATGCCCCCAGAGCCTCGTCGAGCGCATCGACGGCATTCTTGCCGTGGCGCTGCGCGTAGTCTTCGAGCTGTGCCTTCAGTTCAGCCTTGATGGGAACGAGTTCCATGCCTAAGCGTAGGCCGGGGCAGTGATGCCGTCAACACGCTAACTCGGCAGGGAATCTAAGAAAGAGCCGAGAATCGAATTAAATTCATCCGGACGTTCCAGGTTCGTCATATGTCCCGAGCCTTCGATGACCTCGAGCGTTGAGCCGGGAATGTCGCGATGCATCTCTTCAGAGAGAGGTACTGGTGTGAAAGCGTCGTAGCGCCCCACGATGATCAGCGCCGGCACAGTGATCTGGTTGAGCAGCGGGATGTAGTCGCGGCGCATCGTGCGGCCGCGCAGGGCAGCGGCTGCTCCGTTTGGATTGGAGTCGCGGACCATCCGCATGATATGTTCTGCGACTGCCGGGAAGGCCTGTGCGTTGGCCGGCGTCATCATCTTGTGCAGCGACTCGGTGGCGAAGTTTCCGAAGCCTTCGCGGTCGAAGCGGTCGGCGGTGTCGATGCGGGTCTGCTTCTGTTCCGGAGTGTCGAGGCTGGCGAACGTATCTGCGAGCACGATGGCGCGAATGCGATTCGGCGCCTGGCGCCAGGTCTCGAGCGCAATCTGGCCTCCGAGAGAGAGGCCGACGATGGCGAAGTCCTCGGTGTTGAGGTGATCCGCGAGGGCGAGAATATCTTCCGCAAAATCATCGAGCAGCGTGACCTGCTTGCCTGCGGGCAGGGGCGTCGTGCCGTAACCGCGAAGTTCGGGAACGATGAGCCGGTAACGGTCGCGGAGGAACTCGACCTGCGGCTGCCACATGGAGTGGTCGAGGGGATGGCCGTGGATGAGAAAGACGGCCGGGCCGGCGCCGATGTCCTGATAGGCGAGGTCGATTCCGTTAGAGAGCAGAATGCGCTGCAGCATGGTGAGATCATGCTGCCATAACCGCCGCAAGCGCGCCACTGGAGGCTTGCGCCGACCTCGAGTCGAGCGCCAATGGAGTCCCTGCTACACTTACCCCATCTTCAATGGAGTTCCCCGGATGCCTGTTGTTGAGCTTGACCGGATTTCAAAAGCCTACGATCAAAAGATCGCCGTCAAAGACCTGAGCCTCAAGATCGAGCCCGGCATCATGTTTGGGCTGCTCGGGCCGAATGGTGCGGGGAAGACCTCGAGCATTCGCATGATGATCGGCGTGACTCTGCCGGACTCGGGCACGGTGACGCTCTTTGGCAGTCCATTTAGCCGCAAAGCGTTAGAGCGGGTGGGGTATCTGCCTGAAGAGCGCGGCCTTTACAAAAAGATGAAGGTCATCGACCAGCTGATTTTCTTTGGCGAGCTGCATGGGCTCGACGCGACCACGGCAAACACCCGTTCGCGGCAGTGGGCGGAGCGGCTGGAGATCGCCGAGGCGCTGGACAAGAAGACCGAAGAGCTATCGAAGGGCATGCAGCAGAAGATCCAGTTCATCGCCACGCTGCTGCACGATCCCGACCTGATCATCATGGACGAGCCGTTCTCAGGGCTCGACCCGGTGAACGCCATCCTGCTGCAGGACACGCTGATCGAGTTGAAGAACAAGGGCAAGGCGATCCTCTTTTCGACCCATCGCATGGACCAGGTGGAGAAGCTCTGCGATGCGATCAGCCTGGTGAATCGCGGCACGGTCGTGCTCTCGGGGACGATGCGCGAAGTGAAGTCGCGCTATGAGCGGAATCGGGTGGTGATCGAGTTTGAGGGCGACGATTCGTTCTTGAAGACACGAAGTCGATTGCCGAGTTCAAGAACTACTCCGGCCATGCCGAGCTGAAGCTGAAAGACGGCGCCGATTCACAGACACTGCTGCGCGAAGCCCTGAGCAAGGCGCGCATCAACAAATTTGAGCTGGTCGAGCCGTCGCTCGAAGAGATATTCATTCAGACCGTGGGAGGCAAGGCCGATGCATAACATCTGGCTGATCGCGAAGCGGGAGTACCTGGAGCAGGTGCGGGGCAGGGCCTTCAAGATTACGACCATCCTTATCCCGTGCATCTTCATTGGGATATTCGGGGTCATGTATCTTGCGGGCAAGAACTCGGGCACGGGAAAACAGATTGCGATTGCATCCAGCGACGCCGTACTGGCCCAGCGGGTTGCATCGCAACTGTCGAGCGACAAAGACGCGCAGATGAAGGTCGAGGTGATCGCGCCGGCGACGACGGAAGACCGGCAACGATTGGCGGAGCGGGTCGACAGCAAGGACCTGGATGGATTTCTGTGGCTGCAGTTCGCTCCCGGGCAATCGCAACCAACGGGCACCTATGAATCGCGGACCTCGGGGGACTTTGCGACGGTTGGCCGGTTGACCGATGCGGTGACCCGCGCGGCGATGCAGCAGGAGCTGACGGCGCGAGGCCTGTCGGCAAAGGACGTCGATTCGCTGACGAAAGACATCAAGATCGAAACGCTGCAAATCCAGAACGGGAAGACGAGCAGCAGCAGCGCGATGGGAACATTCTGGGCGGCGTATGGGATGGCGTTTCTGCTTTCGTTCACGACCATCATGTATGGCATGAACGTCGGTCGATCGGTGATCCAGGAGAAGACGTCGCGGATCTTCGAGGTGATGTTGGCTTCGGTGAAGCCGGAGGAGATGCTGGCAGGCAAGCTTATCGGTGTCGGCTCGGTGGGCATCACGCAGCTGGCCATCTGGATCGTGGCGGCATCGCTTTTCGCGGGCAGCGCCCTTGCGGCGAAGTGGGTCTCGGGCGATATGGCAGTGCATGTCTCGTATGCGCTGATAGCGCTCTTCGCCGTATATTTCATCCTCGGTTATGTGCTCTACAGCTCGTTGTTCGCGGGGCTGGCGGCGACGGTCAGCACCGAGCAGGAGCTTCAGCAATATAGTCCGCTGGCTGCGGTGCCGATCTGGGTCAGCTTTGGGATGATCGCGTTTATCGTCAGCAATCCGAACTCGATTTGGTCAGTGGCAATCTCGATGTTTCCGCCTTGCGCGCCGATCACGATGTTCCTGCGGATGGCATCGCAGTTCCCGCCCTACTGGCAGATCGCTTTATCGATAGCGCTCATGCTGGTGGCTATCGTCGTGGTGCTCTGGGTGGCTTCGAAGATCTATCGCGTGGGCATCCTGATGTATGGAAAGCGGGCGACCTTCCCGGAGATGCTGCGCTGGATGCGGTATAGCTGATTCCAGGGACTAGGGACCAGGGACCAGGGACCAGGGACCAGAAATTTAGACTGGGTTCCTCATTATCTTTGGCTGGTTAGAATGACAGCGTGACTCCCGCCTCGCAACGCAAGCGTTTTTCTTTTGGACAACGAGTCACGCTCGCCATCATTCCTCGATTGGTGGCGCTGATGATGCGGGCGATTGGCTCGACGCTTCGCTTCAGCTATGTTCTCGAGCCAGGCTTCATTCCTCCGACGGTTGCGACGCCTGGAATCTATTGCTTCTGGCATCAATGCGCGCTGCCGTCGCTGCTCTATTTCAAAGGAAAACTGCGCTGCTCCATCCTGGTAAGCCAGAGCTTTGATGGCGAGCTTATTGCTCGGACGATTGAACAGTTTAAATTCGACGCGGTGCGGGGGTCGAGTTCGCGCGAGGGCGCGGCTGGATTGCTGGGGTTGAAGCGATCGATCGAGGCCGGATACATTGCCGTCTTCACCGCCGACGGCCCGCGCGGGCCGCGCTACCGAACCAAAATCGGGCCGGTGAAGCTGGCGCAGATGATGCAGATGCCGATCGGCATTCTTTACCTGCTGCCGGAGCGAAGGTGGACGGCGAATTCGTGGGATGCGTTTCTCATCCCCAAGCCTTACACGCGTGTCGCAGTGAGCTGGGGGCACATGGTGCCCGCGCCTGCGCCGGATGCGACCCCTGAAGAGCTCGAGGCCGTGCGTCTGAAGGTCGAGGCCGCAATGGAAGCCGCGCGATTGCGTGCCGAAGATTATCTCGCCCCCAGGTAGTTGACTGCCTTGCCAGATAGAATCGACCTCGTGCTTGTCTCCGATTTCAACTTCGAACTTCCTGAAGAACTGATAGCGCAGCAGCCTCCGGCAGAACGCTCGGGCGCGCGCATGCTGCAGCTCAATCGCGCGACCGGAGGATGGCGCGATAGCTGGTTTCGCGAATTTCCCGAACTGCTCCGTGCCGGCGATGTGCTGGTGTTGAACGACAGCAGGGTGATTCCGGCGCGGCTGCTGGGCAAGCGGCTCAGCGCTGCGACCAAGGCTACGATTCCGGGCGGCCGCGTCGAAGTTCTGCTGACCGAACGTGTCGAAGATCTGTTTTGGCGGGCGCTGGCGCGGCCCGGACGCAAGGTGCAGGTCGGCGATGAGGTTGCCTTTCAGGATGAAGATGGAACAACGACACTTCATGCGGAAGTCTGGGAACACGGGGAGTTTGGCGAACGGCTGTTGCGCTTTGACCCCGTGCCGGATTTCTTCGCGCGGCTCGACAAGATCGGCCATATGCCGCTCCCGCCTTACATTCATCGCCCCGATGATGGCGGCGATCGGCAGCGCTACCAGACGGTCTATGCGCAGCAACCCGGCTCGGCGGCCGCTCCTACGGCGGGGCTTCATTTCACGCCGGAAGTGCTGGAGCGGATTCGCGCCCGCGGCGTGATCGTCTGTTTCGTGACCTTGCATGTCGGGCTGGGGACCTTTCAGCCAATCCGGGTCGAGCATGTTGAAGACATCCGGCTCCACGAGGAGCATTACACGTTGCCTGAATCAACCGCTCTGGCCGTGAACGCCGCGCTTGCGGAAGGCCGCCGAGTGATCGCCGCCGGAACAACTACGGTTCGGACGCTGGAGCATTGCGCGGCCGTCGCGAGCGGAGGGCCACTGGCCGCGCATTCGGCAGCGACGAGCATCTTCATCTCGCCGGGATATCAGTTTCGTGTGGTGAGCGGCCTGCTGACAAACTTCCATCTGCCGCAGTCGAGCCTGCTTATGCTGGTCAGCGCCTTTTCGGGGCGGGATAACGTCCTCGCCGCTTATCAACATGCGGTTGCCGAACGATACCGCTTCTTCTCCTACGGGGACTGCATGTTCGTCGCCTGACGCAGCGAACAAAACAGGGTAGAACCAAGCCAAAGCCACAACGCTCGACAGGCTTTTTCCTCAAGAAAAAGCCAACATAACGATTGCTGGACGCCTTACAGTGATCCTGCTTTTGCTCTAGACTCGTCAACGATGGCCACCTCTTCCCCAACCAAGCCGCCCGTCTTTCTGCTCGACTCGATGTCGTTCATCTTTCGCGCCTACCACGCAATGCAGCGGCAGCGGCCGATGTCGACGCGCAGCGGCGTGCCGACGGCCGCTACTTTCGTCTTCGTGAATATGATCAACAAGCTGCGACGCGATTTCTCGCCGGAGTTTTTCGCCGCGGTCTTCGATGTGAGCGGTCGTGTCTTTCGCGATGATCAAGCCAAGGCGATGACTGCGGTGAAGAAGTTCAACATCAAGACACAGACCTTTGAAGAGGTCGACTACCTCGGCTACAAGGCCAACCGCACCGAGATGCCGCCGGATCTGGCGCAGCAGTTGCCGTACATTCGGCGCGCGCTTGAAGCGTTTCATATCCCGATCCTTGAAGCGCAGGGTTTTGAGGCCGACGATGTGATCGGCACTCTAGCGAAAGAGGCCGCGGAAGCGGGGCACCCGGTGTTTGTCGTCTCGAACGACAAAGACATGCTGCAGCTGGTGACCGATCAGGTTAAGGTCCTCAATCCTGTGAAAGAGAACCTTGTGCTCGATCGCGAGAAGGTAATCGAGACGCTCGGTGTTCCTCCGGAACGAGTGATTGACGTGATGGCGCTGCGTGGCGATTCGGTTGACAACATTCCGGGCGCGCCGGGGATTGGCGACAAGGGGTCGGTGGAGTTGATTCAGCAGTTCGGCACTGTGGAGGAGGTGCTTGATCGAGCCTCTGAAGTGAAGCGTAAGACTTATCGCGAATCGCTCGAAAACAATCGCGAGAACATCATGCTGAGCAAGGAGCTGGTGACCATTCACTGCGAGGTTCCAGTGCCGCTTGATCTGGATGCGATGCGCACGATGGCTCCGGACGTGGCTGCTTGCCGAGCCTTGTTTACGGAGCTTGAGTTCACCTCGTTGTTGAAGGAGCTTGCTCCTGAGGCGGAGGCGGTCGCGACCGAGTTCCTCCTCGATCCGACGCCGGAACAGATCGCGCATTTTCTGGATGCGGCGAAGCAGGACGGCTTCGCCTTTGCGTTGGAGACGTCGATGCTTGAGGCAGTCGCCGAGCAAGTGAGCGAACAGGAGGCGGAAGCTGTCGAAGAGGCGGAGCCAGCGCTGAAGAGTATGTCGTTCATGGGCATGTTTGAAGCTGCAGAGCGCGCGGAGACTGCCGCTGGAGCAACCAGCCCGCCGGCGGGCATTCGCATCGGAGTCTCAGCCGAAGCGGGTCTTGCGTTGATTCTGCGGATTGGCAATGACGATGACAAGTCATTGCGCGGGCTGCTCGAAGATGTTTCTATTCCGAAGCGCGTTCATGATTTGAAGGGAACACTGCGTGCGCTCGAACAGCAGGGCGTTCGACTTGCCGGTGCGAACGATGACCTGATGCTGTATTCGTATCTGGTGAATCCGACCCACGCCACTCATAGACTGTCGGATGTGGCGGCGCGGTTTACCAGCCGGCCTTTGCAGGAGACCGGCGATGCGCAGCTGGCCGAGGCGGCGCATGTGATTCGCGGGCTTACTGCGGTATTGCGCGAAGACATCGATTCGCTCGATGAGCGGCGCGTCTATGAAGATATCGATTTGCCGCTGGTGCCGATCCTGCTCAAGATGGAGACGGTCGGCGTGCGCATCGACTCCGCGGTGCTCAACCTGATGGGCGAGAGGCTAACCTCCGACATGCAGCGGGTTGGCGAAGAGATTTTCGACAAGGCCGGGCACCGCTTCAATATCAATTCGCCGAAGCAGCTCGGCGATGTGCTTTTCAACAAGATGAATTTGCCCAAACCGCTGAAGTACGGCAAGGGCAAGGTGGTCTCGACCGCGCAGGATGTGCTCGAGGAGTTGGCTGCGCACCATGACGTGCCCAAGCTGGTCATCGAATACCGCTACCTGGCCAAGCTGAGATCGAATTACGTTGACTCGCTGCCACTGCTCGCCGATCGCGATGGGCGCGTGCATACAACATTCAACCAGGTGGGCACGGCGACGGGCAGGCTGTCATCGACCAATCCGAATCTGCAGAATATTCCGATCAAGACGGCGCTGGGGCGCGAGATTCGCGCCGCGTTCATCGCTGCTCCTGGAAGGGTGCTGCTCTCGGCGGACTATTCGCAGATCGAGCTGCGGCTCATCGCGCATTTTTCCGAAGATCCGCTGCTGTTGAACGCCTATCGTACCGGTCAGGACATTCACACGCTGACTGCGTCGGAGGTCTTCGGCGTTTCTCCCGACACGATGGATAAGGAGACCCGCAACCGCGCCAAGGCGGTGAACTTCGGCATCGTTTACGGCATTTCGCCCTTTGGACTGGCGGCGCAACTTGGCATCGATCAGAACCAGGCACGCCTTTATATCGAGACCTACTTCGCACGTTACAGCGGAGTTCGTGCCTACATCGACCGGTTGCTCGAAGAGACGCGGCGTGAGCAGAAGGTGCGGACGGTCTTTGGCCGGGTGCGCCCGATTCCCGACATTCAGAGCCGCAACGCGAATCTGCGTGGATTCGCGGAGCGGACCGCGGTGAACACTCCGTTGCAAGGCACGGCTGCGGACCTGATCAAGCTGGCGATGATTCGCATCGACAAGCGGCTAGCGGCAGAGAAGTTGCAGAGCGTGATGACCCTGCAGGTGCATGATGAACTGGTCTTCGACGTTGCGGAAGACGAGGTCGATCAGATGCGCTCGCTGGTGAAAGAAGAGATGGAAGGCGTGATCGAGCTAAAGGTGCCGCTGGTCGCCGATTGCGGCGTTGGGCCGAACTGGCGGGACATGGATTAACGGCTGTCGAGGAGGAAAGACGGTGACGGAATGGAAGGCATCGGAGTATGCGCGCATCTCTGAACTGCAGCACGCGATGGCGGAAGAAGTATTGGCGCTGCTCGATCTCAAAGGCGACGAGCGAGTTCTGGATATTGGCTGCGGGAACGGCAAGAACACCAGCGAGATCGCGGCGCGTGTCTCTCGGGGCAGTGTAGTTGGGGTGGATTTCTCGGCGAACATGGTCGCCTTTGCCAGATCTCAATATTCCGAGTCGCACTCGAACCTCAAGTTTCAGGCGGCCGACGCCCGGCGCCTGCCCTTTGGTCCGGAGTTCGATCTCGTCGTCTCCTTTAACGCGCTCCACTGGGTCCCCGAACAGGGGCTGGCGCTGCAATCGATTCACGCGGCGCTCAAGCCTGAGGGTCGCGCACAGTTGCGCATGGTGTTCAGGGGCGAGCGCAAGAGCCTCGAAGATGTTTTGCAGGAGACGTGTCACACTCCGCGCTGGCATCAGTACTTCACTTCCTCGCGCGACCCTTACCTGCACCTCACTCCTGAGCAGTATGCGGCATTGGCCGAAGAGAATGGACTGGAAGTCCAGCAATTGCACACCGCCGACAAGGCGTGGGATTTCGAATCCCGCGAAGCCTTCTTCGCCTTCGGGTCGGTGACGTTTGTCGAGTGGATGCAGCATCTTCCGGAGTCGGAGCGGCCTGCGTTTATCAACGATGCTCTCGACCACTACCGACAGGTAGCTGCGAACTCTCCGGGCGAAGAAAATTTCTTCCGCTTCTACCAGATGGATATTCAGCTGTCCCGAAAGTAACGTCAATCTGCCACTAACGTTTGCCGCCTTGACACCCCGCGCTCACATTCCTAGAATTAAACAGGAAGACTCTACCCGAAATGCCGCTCTAAACGATCGATATTTCAAGGGTTTAGATTCAATCATGGCCGGCGAGATCAGGATCAGTCCACGGGAACGGGCGGTGCTCACTGCCGTTATCGAGATGTATATCGATACCGGGGAGCCGGTCGCCTCGCAGGCGATCGCCCGCCAGCTGGGCAATCGCGACGGCATGAGTTCGGCGACGATTCGCAACGTGATGGCTTCGCTCGGCGAGGGTGGGCTCCTCGATCAGCCGCATACCTCGGCAGGCAGGATTCCCTCGGCGAAGGCATTTCGCTTTTACGTTGAGCAGCTGAATGGGATGGCACGCACCGGGACGCCGGGCCTCACTCAAGACCGTCGGGAACAGATAGAAGACAGTTTTTCGGGTGTCAGCAGCCGGCAGCAGTTTCTAGAGCGCACCTCGCATGTGCTGGCGCTGATCTCGAATGGTGTCGGCGTAGCCGTCGCGTCGAGTGTGGACTTTCACGCGCTGGAGCATATCCATTTCTCGCGTCTGGCGACGGGTCGGGTGCTGGCTGTCGTCGTGACCAAAGCCGGAGCGGTACTCGACCGCGTGCTCACCCTCGATCACGATCTCACGATCACGGAGCTCACCACGGCGGCCAACTTCCTGAATGAAAACTTTCGTGGCTGGTCGATGGAAAAGATTCGCCGTGAACTTGAACGCCGCATCGAGCAGGAGCGTCACGAGTACGACCAGCTCATTCACTCCGTCGGCGAGCTTTGCCGCAAGGGCGCGCTCGACGGCGACGGCGATGGGCCGACGATCTATGTGGAAGGGATCGGCAATCTGCTCGCAAGCCAGGTCGACCGCGACCGTCTGCGCCAGCTGTTGGGCGCGCTCGAGGCGAAGCGGCGGCTGATCGAGTTGCTCAACGCGTATGTGGATGCGCGGCAGCAAAACGTTCGCGTGGTGATCGGGTTGGAAGAGACGATTCCAGAGATGCACAGTATGGTGTTGATCGGCGCTCCCGCCCTGGTTGGCTCGGAAAATCTCGGCACGGTGGCTGTGCTTGGGCCGGTGCGCCTGCAGTATCAGGAGACGATGAATGCGGTCTCGTTCATCGCCCAGCTCTCCGATAGAATCCTGCAGCCACCCCAATAAATCTAAAAGTATCCAGATCGTATAGCCGGCGAAGTCCGCGGGAGCAGCCAAGAATGTCGGGACGGCGCAATATAGGGAACGTCTGGAAGAAGGCATTTATGAATACAAAAACAATTGATGAACAGAACGCTACCGACGAAGAACTCGACCTGATTCAGAACACCGATCCGTCTTCCGATCCGATGGACGCGCCAACTACCGGCAGCGAAGACAGGCAAGAGTCTTCCGAGCCCGGTGTAACGGCGGGCGGGATTTCGCTCCAGGAATATGAACGCCTCAAAGCAGAGCGCGACCAGCTTTTCGATCGCATGGCGCGGTTGCAGGCCGAGTTTGATAATGCGCGGAAGCGCGAGGCGCGGGAGCGCGTCGATTTTCGCGATTTCGCGATCGCCGGTGCGGTCGAGCAGTTTCTGCCGGTGATCGACAACTTCCAGCTGGCATTGAAGGCCGGCGGAACCGCCGAGCAGCTTCGTACCGGGGTCGAGTTGATCGTGAAGCAGATGGAAGACGTGCTGCGCTCGCTCAATGTACAGGCGGTGGAAACGGTTGGTGCGCACTTCGATCCCCATGTCCATGAGTCTATCGATGCGGTCGAACGCGTCGATCTGCCAGATCAGCAGGTGCTGGAAGAAGTCCGCCGCGGCTACAAGATCAAGGACCGCCTGCTGCGCCCGGCATTGGTGCGCGTCGTACACAATTCGCAATCAGGGTCTGCGTGATTTGAACAAGACCGGCGATGCAGGCTTTTTCTTGAGAAAAAAGCCAGATGAGATCGGGGCTCTTCCCTTACGGCAACCCTGATTCCGATGAACCCAAGTCAGAAAGAGATATGAGCCCCGTAAATCAAGTGACCAAACTCGACTACTACGAAGTGCTAGGCGTAACCCGCGATGCGAACGATCAGGAGCTGAAGACGGCCTATCGCCGCCTGGCGATGCAGTATCATCCTGACCGCAACCCGGGCGACGCCGAAGCCGAAGAGAAATTCAAAGAGTGCAGCGAGGCCTACCAGGTACTCACCGACGCGCAGAAGCGCGCCGCCTATGACCGCTACGGGCACGCGGGCGTGAGCGGAGTCGGCGGCAATGGTGGCCCGTTCGCGGGCGCTCAGGATATCGGCGACATCTTCGGCGATCTCTTCGGAGAGATGTTTAATGTCGGCGGCAACCGCCGCCCCTCGCGCGCGCAGCGCGGACGCGATCTTCGTTACGAGTTGACCATCGCCTTTGAAGAGGCGGTCTTTGGCAAAGAGACCGAGATCAGCATTCACCGCATGGAGGTCTGTATCGACTGCGCCGGTAGCGGCACTCGCAACAAGCAGGGGCCGACCACCTGCCAGCAGTGCCAGGGGCGCGGCCAGGTGCGCTACCAGCAGGGGTTCTTCTCAATTGCACGGACCTGCAGCGTTTGCGGCGGCACCGGGACGATGATCACCAATCCCTGCCCCACATGCCGCGGCGAAGCGCGCGTCGCGCGCGACCACAAGATCATGGTCAACGTTCCGGCCGGTGTTGAAGAAGGCACCCGCATTCGCTACCAGGGTGAAGGAGACGCGGGCCGCTTTGGGGGGCCCAATGGCGACCTCTACATCGTGCTTTCGGTGAAGGGGCACGAGTTCTTTGAGCGCGAAGGCAACGACCTCAATTGCGTGATTCCAATCTCCGTGCCGCAGGCGGCGCTGGGAGACGAGCTGGTCATCCCAACCCTCGAGGGCGAGACGACGCTCAAGATCCCTGAGGGCACGCAGAGCGGAAAAGAGTTCCGCATCCGCGGCAAAGGCGTTCCGCACCTGAACGAACGCGGCCGCGGCGATCTGGTCGTGCAGATTGCAGTGCAGACACCGAAGAAGCTGACGAAAGTCCAGCGCGAGTTGCTGCGGCAACTCGCCGAGACGATGACGGTCGAAAACAAGCCGACCTCGCGCAGCCTTTTCTCGAAGGTGAAAGAGATGTTTAGCTGAAGAGCAGTCGTTAGTCCTCAGACTTTCAGTCCTCAGCAAATCTAATCAAGCCATGCAGCGACGATGGAGACGGCGGCGATCGCCGCCGTCTCCGCGCGCAGGATGCGTGGCCCGAGGCTGACCGGTTTCCATCCCTCGTCGGCAAAGAGCGTTTCCTCTTCCGGCGTCCAGCCGCCTTCGGGGCCGATCGCCAGTCGAACACGCTTCATGCTGCCATCGGGATTTGCTTCTGCAGCCGTAAGAGCGTCGCGCAGCATCGTCGTTCGCTCACTCTCGGCGAGAAGCAGGCGAATCGCCTCGGGTTCTTCGCGGATAGCCTCTTTCATTTGCATCGGATCGGAAATCTCAACCGTGTCGGAGCGGCGCGATTGCTGCGCCGCTTCGCGAGCGATACGCCGCCAGCGTTCCACGCGCGCCGCTGCGGCTTGAGCGAGATGCTTCTCGGTGCGGCGCGCGATTACCGGAACGATTCGTTCGACTCCGAGTTCCGTGGCCTTCTCGATCGCCCATTCGAGACGATCAAATTTGAAGATCGCGAGCAATAGCGTGACCGGCAACGCAGGATCGGCGTCGATTTCTTTGCCGAGAGTGAACTCAATAATTAAGTCCGAGATTTCCACAATGGAACCACGCCGCACGCGATTGCCGGCGACGATGTCGAACTGCATTCCAGTCTGTGCACGAAGCACGCGCGCGAGATGCGTGGCCTGTGCTCCGGTCAGTTTTGCGGTGGTGTCGTCCCAGCTATCGGCGATCCATCTGCGGCGCGTCATCTCATCTCATTCATTCTGTCAGGAACATCGCATGCCCTTGAAACCCGCATGAACACTGGCGTTCATAAACACTTAGGGGGACGCTTTTCGCGTCCCCCTAATGTGTTGCCTGTTGCCGTTGGTTACTTCTTTTTGGGTGCGGCCTTCTTCGCGGCTTTCTTTGCGGGGGCCTTTTTCGCTGCCTTCTTGGTTGCCATGGTTGTTGTTCTCCCTTGTTCGATTTGACATCGAGACTGCAATCAACAAACTGCAGTTAACGAAAGGTATAGACATCGCGAAAAAGAGTGTCAAGAAAAAAATCATTTTTTGTGCGCGAAGATGCGTGAGTTGGAATCGCAAGAGTCACCGACGCGCGCGATGAAGAGAAGTGGGCCTCAAGAAAATCCTCTCACGCGATGCCAAGCGGAACGTTCGCGCGCTTGAGCGCCCACAGCAGAAGTCCGGTGAAAGAGTCGTGCCATCCGTGCGCGATCATCCCCGCGCGCAGGCTGCGGCGCTTGATCGCGAGCAGGCTAAAGAGTGCGCCGTAGACAGTGATCATCAGCATGCCGGCGATTCCCTCATAGCCGTGTGCGGTGCCGAAGAGCAGCGCCGAGACGGCGACGCCGATCCAGGTGCGTCCGGTTGTGCGGGCGAACTGCTGCTGCAGATATCCGCGGAAGACGAACTCTTCGCAGATTCCAGCGGAGACGCTGAGCGCGATCCAGAGCGCAGCCTCGGCGACGCTCGCGGGAGCGAGTTGGCTGATCTGCTTTTGCGCGCTCTCGAGATGAAAGAGGTTGAGGATGACCGCGAGCGCCGCGAGCACAAGCAGAGAAAACATCCAGAAGAGTCCAGCGAAGGCCACGTCGATAAAGAATTCGTGAAGGTCACGGCGGCGCTCGCCAAGGACCTGCCGCAGCGAAGTCTTGCGCAGGCGAATGCCCCAGTAGGCCAGCCCGGCGAGCGCCCACTCCCATGCGAGAGTGACGCCGTAGTTCGCGAGGTGGTGCGAGGCCATCGTGCTTTTTGCCGAATGCATCGAGCCGAAGGCAGAGGCTGCGGCGATGATTGCGACCAGCAGAGCGCAATGCCACCAGGGAGCGATGGGGCCTCGATCGCCGGGCGTTTGTGGCGTCATCCCGTTTTCGGTTGCCTGTATTGCGCTCACTTTTCCTTCCCCTGCCTGAAGATCAGCACTCGATCACATTCAAAGCGAGACCTGCCAGCGAAGTCTCTTTGTAGTGCGATTGCATGTCGAGGCCGGTCAGGTACATGGTGCGGATGATCTGGTCGAGAGAGATTTTGTGGCCTTCGGTCTCGTTCATCGCCATGCGGCAGGCATGCACGGCCTTCACCGCGCCCATGGCGTTGCGCTCGATACAGGGAATTTGCACCAGGCCTCCGATCGGGTCGCAGGTCATGCCAAGGTTGTGTTCCATGCCGATCTCGGCGGCGTGCTCGACTTCATCGTTGCTGCCGCCCATCGCCGCGACGAGCCCACCGGCCGCCATCGAGCAGGCAACGCCGACTTCTCCCTGGCAACCAACCTCGGCGCCGCTGATCGAGGCGTTCTCTTTGTAGAGGATTCCGATCGCAGCCGAGGTGAGAAAGTAGCGCAGGAGGCCCTCTTCCGCTACGGCGGGATCGGACCCTGCGATGAAGTTGCGATAGTAGTGCGCGACTGCGGGAACGACTCCCGCTGCTCCATTGGTCGGCGCGGTGACCACGCGGCCACCTGCTGCATTCTCTTCATTGACCGCCATCGCATAAACGGTGACCCAATCGAGCGGAGCGAGCGGGTCGCCAACCTTGCCCTCGGACTCTCGCGCCGACAGGCGCTCGGCCAGACGCTTGGCGCGACGGCGCACGTTCAGGCCGCCCGGAAGGATTCCCTCTGTCGTCATGCCGCGCTCCACACAGCCTTGCATCACGCGCCAGATGCGCAAGACCTCGGAGCGGACCTCGTCGGCCCCGCGATGCGCGCTCTCGTTGGCGAGCATTAGTTCGGCGATGGTGAGATTGTTGCTCGCGGCCGTCGCCAAGAGCTCAGCGGCGCTGGTAAAGGGGTAGGGAAGCGACGGTGCAGAGGCGTGCATCGACGGTGCATCTTCGCCGTCGGCGACGATAAAGCCTCCGCCGATAGAGAAGTAGACCTGCTCGCGCAGCATCTCGCCCTGCTCATTAAAAGCAGCAAACCTCACTCCATTGGGGTGCTTGATCGCCGACCCGGGCGGAAACATGATCTCGCGATGAAAGAGAAGATCGGTGGCTTCGTGAAAGGCGATGTGTTTCGAGGCGAGAAGTGACAGCGACGTAGTCGTACGAATCTTCTCCAGCTTCGGCTCGATGGTCTCGGGATCGATGCTATTCGCCTCGTCGCCAGAGAGCCCCAGCAGCACGGCGCGGTCGGTGCCGTGGCCTTTGCCGGTGAGCGCGAGCGAGCCGTAGAGTTCGGCGCGGATACGTTCAGTGATCGTTAGCAGGCCTGTGTCGCGCAACTCGGAGGCGAATCGATGCGCAGCGCGCATCGGCCCCATCGTGTGCGAGCTCGACGGGCCGATTCCGATTTTGTAGAGGTCGAAGAGGCTGGTAGTCACGAGGTCTTATTCTATTCTGCATCGATTCTGCCCTGCGGCGATGGTGCGTTTCGAGACGTGATAGCCTTGTTGCGATCGGGTTCGGACCCTCAACCGGCCATGGCCAAGTGCCGCAAGTAAATTGATTTATACGGTAGTCGATGACGATGAAGAGAAACCTGGCAACCTTCCTTAGCCTCGCCGTTTTGGGGCTTGCTCCGGCATTCGCGCAAAAGCCTGCGTATCCGTTTAACGATCCAACGTTGCCGACCGACAAGCGAATAGAGAATCTGCTGTCTCTCATGACCATCGATGAAAAGGTCGCGTGTCTGGGCACGCGGACGGCCGTGCCAAGGCTCGGCGTGCCCAACATCGGCAGCTCCGAGGGCATTCACGGCGTCGTCCAGCGCGCGCGCAACCAGGGCGGTTATGAACGAAGCGCAATCACCACGACGCAGTTTCCGCAGCCTCCAGGGATGGGCGAGTCATGGGACCCTGACCTGGTGCGTCAGGCTGCCGGAGTCGAGGGCTACGAGGCTCGCTTCATCACCCAGACCGCGAAATACGATCGCCAGCTGCTGATGTTGTGGGGGCCACAGGCTGACCTGGCGCGCGATCCTCGCTGGGGACGCAGCGAAGAGGTCTATGGCGAAGATCCCTTCTTTAATGGAACGATGGTGACCGCGTTCGTCAAAGGGCTCCAGGGCGACGATCCGAAATATTGGCAGGCTGCCGCGCTGCTGAAACACTTTCTCGCCAACAGCAATGAGAACCTGCGCACGAAATCGAATTCGGTCTTCGACGATCGTCTGTTCTGGGAATACTACTCGGTGCCCTTCCGCATGGGCTTCGTCGACGGCGGCGCTAAGGCGGTAATGGCCAGCTACAACGCGTGGAACGGCATCCCGATGGCGGTCAATCCGATCCTGAAGAGCGTTGTCGAGGATCAGTGGGGCGTCGACGTGCTGTCGAGCGATGGCGGAGCAGTCAGGCTGCTGGTGACCGACCACAAGCGCTACGCGACCAACGAGCAGGCCGTCGTCGCCTGCCTCAAGGCGGGCATCAACCAGTTTCTCGACCGATATGTCGACGAAACCAAGGCAGCGTTGAAAGACAGCTCGATCACCGAGAAAGAGATCGACGAGCTGCTCGCCCGCAAGTTCCGCATCGAGGTGAAGCTTGGCTTGCTCGATCCGCCGGCGATGGTGCCTTATACAAGCATCAAGGACTCGCCCGAACCGTGGAACACCGACAAGGACAAATCCGTCTCGCAGAAGCTGGCGCTCGAATCGGTGGTCCTGCTGAAGAACTCCAATTCATTCCTCCCGCTCAAGAAGGATTCGATCAAGTCGATCGCCGTCATCGGGCCTCTCGCCGACTCAGTGCATTGGGACTGGTACGGCGGAACGCCGCCTTACGCGATCACGCCGCTGCAGGGCATCAAGGACCTCGTTGGCCCGAATGTGAAAGTCAACTACGCGGCAGATGAAACCGACAGCGCGGCGACGAAAGCCGCGCAGTCTTCCGACGTTGCGGTGGTGGTGGTGGGCAACGATCCGACATGCGGAGACATGGCTCACCAATGGCACAACACTCCTGATGGCGGAGGCACATTGCCATGCAGCGTAGCCAGCGACGGCCGCGAAGGCCGCGACCGCGACGTCATCACGCTGGCGCAGGAGCAGTTGGTGAAGCAGGTGTATGACGTCAATCCAAAGACGATCGTGATCCTGGTTTCGAGCTTCCCCTTCGCGATCAACTGGTCGCAGGAGAACGTTCCCGCGATCCTACACATGGCGCACTCCTCGCAGGACGAGGGAACGGCGCTCGCCAAGGTTATCTTCGGCGACTACAACCCCGGCGGCCACCTGGTCACGACCTGGCCAAAGTCGGTCGATCAGCTTCCGCCGATGATGGACTACAACATCCGCGATGGACGCACCTATATGTACTTCAAGGGCGATCCGCTGTATCCCTTTGGGTTTGGGCTGAGCTATACGACCTTCAAATATTCCAACCTGAAGACCAGCTCGCCGCAGCTTGCGAAGGATGGCACGGTCACAGTCACCGTCGATGTAACCAACACCGGCAGCAGTCGCCGGCGATGCGGTCGCGCAGCTTTACGTGAAGCACCTGAAGTCGAGAGTCGACCGTCCACGCGAGGAGTTGGAGGGATTCCAGCGAGTCAGCTTCAGCCGAATGAGACCAAGACCGTGAGTATCCCGCTGAAGGCTTCAGTCTAGCTTATTGGGATGAGAAGGCAAAGTAAGTTGGTCTTGGAAGCCGAGCCGGTGAGTCTGATGGTTGGAGACTCTTCGGCGGATATTAAGTTGGATACGACGGTGAAGGTGCAGTAAATGCGAGCTTCACTGTCTGCGACCAGCAAAATTAAGCAGCCGCTGATTTTCCAGGATGCACTTCGAGCACAGTTCCCTCAGCCTTCTGAAGGTAGGCAACCATCTCGAAGAGGTTCCGCGCCAGCGGGTTTCCCGTCGGACTGAGCATGCGCATCAGACTCTTGGGTGAACGGCCTAGAGCTGCTCCGAGCTTGAGAAAGCCAACCGTTCCATTGACGTACTCGCGCAACGTCACCTTGCCGGTCTCGATGTCCCCTAAGACCATGCAGGCGACGGCTTTACCTAAGAGCGTGCGACGGAATTCGCCGCTCTGTCGAAGATCAGTCTTCACCGTATCGCTAAACTTTCTTGTTGCGACCATCAACCATCCGCCTCATTTTGGTGCGCTTGTACTACTGCCATTTTATTCTCTCGCCAATTCAGTAGCCACGCCGTAGAATCCCTGCAACACTCCCAAGGCACTTCAAGGCCCCATGCTTTTCAAAGCGCTGAGCGCCGCCGTGTATGGCATCGATGCGAACATCATCGATGTCGAGGTCGATTTTTCGGGCATTCAGATGAAGGAAGACCAGTTCCATACGGTCGGCCTTCCGGATGCGGCGGTGCGCGAGAGCCGTGACCGCGTTCGGGCGGCGATTAAGAATTCAGGCTTTGCGATTCCGCCGACTCAGATCACCATCAACCTCGCTCCGGCGGATATTAAGAAGGAAGGCTCGGGATTCGACCTGCCGATTGCCATCGGAATTCTCGGCGCCTATGGAGCGCTACAGCTTAAGGACCTCAGCCAGTTCCTGCTCGTCGGTGAGCTTGGGCTCGATGGCAGCTTGCGCGCGGTGCCGGGAATGCTGCCGGTTGCGGTTGCGGCGCGAGCCAACGGGATTGCCAACCTGATCTTGCCCGCCGCGAATGCCGCCGAGGCTGCAGTCGTCGAAGGAGTGAAGGTCTATGCCGTTGGCTCGCTGACCGAGGTGCGAGAGTTGCTCAATGCGGCGGCCAACGGCGGAATTCATACTCAGCCCTATAAGGTCGAGACCTCAAAGCTGCTCGGCGAGCTACAGAGCTTCCATCTGGACTTCAAAGACGTGCGCGGCCAGCACTCGGCCAAGCGGGCGCTCGAGGTCGCGGCCGCCGGCAGCCACAATATCTTGATGATCGGGCCGCCGGGCTCGGGCAAGACGATGCTGGCCAAGCGGCTGCCCTCGATCCTCGCGCCGCTCAGCTTTGACGAAGCCCTGGAGACAACCAAGATCCATTCCGTCGCCGGAGTGCTCGACTCCGACGCTGGATTGGTGACGCAACGGCCATTCCGAGCGCCGCACCACACAATTTCCGATGCCGGCCTGATCGGCGGCGGCGCGATTCCGCGACCGGGCGAGGTTTCGCTCGCCAATAACGGAGTGCTCTTTCTCGATGAGCTTCCCGAGTTTCCCCGCAACGTACTCGAAGTGATGCGCCAGCCGCTCGAAGATGGCCAGGTCACGATCGCGCGGGCCAGCATGTCGCTGAGCTTTCCGGCGAGATTTATGCTCGCGGCGGCAATGAACCCCTGCCCCTGTGGCTACTTCAATGACAAATCGCACGAGTGCCAGTGCTCTCCGCCGATGATCCAGCGCTATATCTCCAAGGTCTCCGGCCCGTTGCTCGACCGGATCGATATCCATATAGAGGTGCCCGCAGTGCAGTATCGCGAGTTGCGCTCCGGCGCGGCCGCCGAAGGCTCGGCCGAGATTCGCGACCGGGTGCTGGCGGCGCGGGAGCGGCAGCGAGTGCGTTTCAAGCAAGCCGCAGAAAAGATCTACTCCAACGCGCAGATGGGCACGCGCCAGGTGCGGGCCTTCTGTGAGCTTTCCCCCGAGGCCGAGCGGCTGCTCGAGCGGGCGATGCAACAGCAGGGACTGACCGCCCGCGCCCACGACCGCATTCTCAAAGTCGCCCGGACGGTCGCCGATCTCGACGCCCAGCCGGCGATCACCGTGGCCCACATCGCCGAAGCGATCCAGTACCGGACGCTGGACCGCAACTACTGGAGCTGAAACGGCGATAGCTGCGCGAGCGATCGACCAAGCCGGTCGATCGCGAAATAAGTTCCCATTCTGGAACGACCCTGAAATGCACGTCCGTTCCGGCACTGACGCCATTTCTTCGCTTCGAAATCTCGTTCCCCCGGTCAGATTTGCCGAAGACTGAAAGTGGTCCTTGTCTGCGAGGAAGCTTTCTTTCGGTGAAAACGGCACTTGGTCTGTTCCACATCTCGGTTTTGTGCGCGATTTGCGCCGTCCCCGGCCTCAAGCCAGGCTCTGTCGCCGGCGGCGGCAGCCGACGCGAGCGATCTGCGCGTCGTCTCCTCCTTTGTCGCGGCCGGGCAGCCGGTGCCCAGCGAATGCCGGGAAGAGGCCCATATCTTCGCCCAGAGCCTGGTTCGTTACCCCCGGCCGGCCTCATGGCACTGGGTCTTGATTTGCGACGAGGCGGGTTGGCGGCGGTTTCTGAGGTTGTCTGGTAGAAACGAGGACGCGGCCATCTATGCGTCGACCGATCTGGATGGGACGACCACCTACATTCGCGGAGCTAAGCTTTTATATCCGTATGATTTACAGGCTGACCCGGACGGTATTATCGCCCATGAGCTTGCCCATATAAAACTCCAAACCGAGAGCGAGGACCTCGCCAATGACCTGGTTCGGGCATGGGAGAGGGCGAGACCGGGGCTGCAATAACGCTCGGCAAAGGGTTCTTCGCGCCCCTTGCCACACCTCAACTGGGGAATTCTTACATGGGTCCTTCAAAAATCTGTTGACGATAGAGGAATATGAGGCTAACCTCAATGTTGGCGAAATTTATGGAGCGGTCTTAGCACTCGGCTTTCCCTTCTGCTTGTTTGCTAGAGCTTCCAGTTCTCAGTCCGGACTGATCAAGGAATTCAGGACCAGGTCTTCCCATCTGCAAGGATCAAGTACTGGTTTCGTCAGGTTGCAAACCTTCTCGCGTGAAATCACTCGTTTTGAGGTGCGCAACTACTTCGAATGGCCGCGGTTATCCGGGCAACACCAGCGATAACGGGCGTCGAAAAAAATAAAACGATGTGCCAATTTCAAGCGTCTATAAATGATAGAGAAAAAAGACTGTCTTCGCGGCCGATGGCTTTTGGCCGGCAGGATTTCGAGAGCCGTGGACACGGTCAATGATAAGGAGAATAAACTGATGCGTTCTGATCTGATATTTGGGGCTCTTGCCCATGTCCGGAACCGTTATGAACTGTGCCAGCTTGCCGCCAAGGCGACCCGCAAGCTGCACAAGCCCACCACCAGATTGCAAGACACCGCGAACGAAGTCTTGGTGCGTTTTCACGAAAACAACCCGATGAATGCAGACTCTCAAACCGCTTCCATAGAATTGCAGGAAGCACCTATCCAGCATCGCCGCGCGGCTTAAGCGCGGCCTTGCTGTACCCATTGCAAGATAACTGAGCCCAAGAATACTGAACGACCAACTCCTGCCTAAACAGCACAATCCCTTCCCGGCAACTCCCTTCCAAACACAAAACTTCCTCAGGTAAACATGACCATCTCCGAACTAAAAGAAAAAAGTATTACCGAACTTAGCCGCATTGCGCGCACCCTGGAAATTCCCGGCGCCAGCGGCCTCCGCAAGCAAGATCTGATCTTCAAGATCCTCCAGGCCCAGAGCGAAAAAGAGGGCCACATCTTCGCCGAGGGTGTGCTCGAAATCCTGCCTGACGGTTACGGATTCCTTCGCTCGCCCGACTACAACTATCTGCCCGGCCCTGACGATATTTACGTCTCGCCTTCGCAGATCCGCAAATTCGACCTCAAGACCGGCGACACCATCAGCGGCAACGTCCGCCCACCCCACGAGGGCGAGAAATACTTTGCGCTGGTCAAGATCGAGGCGATCAACTTCGAGTCGCCGGAAGAGACGCGCAACAAGATCCTCTTCGACAACCTCACGCCGCTTTACCCCGAAGAGCGCATCAAGATGGAGACCACCCGCGAGGCCATTAGTGGCCGGGTGATGGATCTCTTGACGCCCATCGGTAAGGGCCAGCGCGGCCTGATCGTCGCGCCTCCGCGCACCGGTAAGACGATGCTGCTGCAGTCGATCGCGAACTCGATTACCTCGAACCACCCTGAAGTCGTGTTGATCGTCCTGCTCATCGATGAGCGTCCGGAAGAAGTCACCGACATGCAGCGCTCGGTCAAGGGCGAAGTTATCAGCTCGACATTCGACGAACCGGCGGCGCGCCACGTCCAGGTCGCCGAGATGGTCATCGAAAAGGCCAAGCGCCTGGTCGAACACAAGCGCGATGTAGTCATCCTGCTCGACTCCATCACCCGTCTCGCCCGCGCCTACAACACCATCGTGCCTCCCTCGGGCAAGGTGCTCTCGGGCGGCGTCGACTCGAACGCTCTGCAACGGCCGAAGCGCTTCTTCGGCGCAGCCCGCAATATCGAGGAAGGCGGTTCGCTCACCATCATCGCTACGGCCCTCGTCGATACCGGCTCGCGCATGGACGAAGTCATCTTCGAAGAGTTCAAGGGCACCGGCAACATGGAAGTCATCCTCGACCGCAAGCTGGTCGACAAGCGCGTCTTCCCGGCAATCGATATCCAGCGCTCGGGCACGCGTAAGGAAGAGCTGCTCATCCCCAAGGACGATCTTGCCCGCACCTGGGTGCTGCGCAAGGTGCTGCATCCGCTGTCGCCGGTTGAAGCGATGGAATTGCTGGTCAGCAGGCTCGAAAAGACGCGAAACAATGCGGAGTTCCTGTTGAACATGAATTCGATCTAAGCCAAGAGGTGATCCAAATAAGAAAGCCCGGCTATGGCTGGGCTTTCTTATTTGCGATTCGATCAATACTCCACGCGAACCCCATCCAGCGCTGGCAGCAACGCGCTATGCATTTCCACCACAAGGCGCTCTGCAATCACCGCAGGGTCTTGCTCCGCGACCCTCCTGGCGGCATCAAGGCTCTCTGCTTCGATAATCGCCAGCGCCGAAATCCCCCCGCCATCGGTAATTGGTCCGGCCACAAGGTAGACTCCCGCCTCAAACTGAGCGCGAAGAAACGCGAGTTGCCGCGCGGGTAGGTCTTCGGCGCCCTCGATCTGGTTCCAGCGTTCGCCGGGGCGGAAGAGCGCGAGGAAGTAGGGCTTCAGGTTACGGGGAAGGTTCTCGATGAGCGGCCTGGATGGAGCCATGCCCTTCATTCTAAGGGTCGCCGTGCAATTCGCGCCGAACCCTTGCATCCGCGCAATTCTGGAGAGACCATGGTTGCAGAGCGAAGTGAATGAAGCGGCATTCCATCGCGTGGATGAGCGGCCTGCTCTTTCTGCTTACGCTGTGCGGCGTCCAGAGCGTCTTTCACCTCACCAGCTTTCTCTGCATGGCGCGAGCGGAGCCGGCGTATCAGAGCCTCTGGCTCGCCCGGATATATCTTTGGTGCGGGGTCAGCCTGTCGATCGGCTTTACCTGGACCGCGTTGCTGATCCTGCTTGTTCGCCAGGGCCGCCGGGCAAATTGATAGCTCGGCCGGCCCGGCTGACGGGCGCTGCCGGGCCTATTTACAATTGCGGAAGCATGGTTGACCGGCTCTACTATTCGAATTCCTTTCTGACGAACTTTGACGCGGTCGTGACCGATATTCGCCTCGTCTCGCGTACAGGCGGCGAAGCGCTGTGGCAGGTGGCGCTCGATCGCTCGGCGTTTTATCCGGCCAGCGGCGGCCAGCCTTTCGACAAGGGGATTTTGACAGCGACCTCACGCAACGGCGCGGTGATTGAAATTCCCATCGACGAAGTCGAAGAAGACGATCAAGGCGAGGTCTGGCATTACACATCCAAGCCTTTAGTCGCCGAAACGCATGTCCACGCGGCAATCGACTGGGAGCGGCGGCTCGATCACATGCAGCAGCATTCCGGGCAGCATCTGTTGTCGGCGATTTTTTCGCGCGAGCTTGGCGCACACACGGTCTCCTTCCATCTCGGCGACGAGAGCTCGACCATCGACTTGAATTCCCACTCAATAGCTCATGCCAGTCTCGAAAGAGTGGAAAGGCTCGCCAACGAGATCATCGCGCAGGACCGCCCGCTTTCCATCCGCAACGTCTCTCGTGCAGAAGCCGATGCACTGCTGGCCGCGGGACAATTGCGCAAGCTGCCCGAGCGCGAAGGCGACATCCGGCTGATCGAGATCGACGGCATCGACCTGAACGCCTGCGGAGGGACGCATGTTCGTTCGACAGGCCAGATCGGCGGACTGTTGCTGCGCTCGACCGAAAAGGTGCGCCAGGGTTTGAGGGTCGAGTTCGTCTGCGGATTGCGCGCCGTCGCCGCGGCGCGGCGTGATTTTGTTGTGTTGACGGAAGCATCAGCCGCCCTGTCGATCTCCACAAGCCAACTGCCGCAGAGCATCGAACGGTTGCTCGCCGAGGCAAAACATTCTGCCAAAGAACGCCAAAGATTACGCGAAGAGATCGCCCAATACGAAGCAGCGGAGTTGCTCGCACAAGCTCCCGTTCAGGACGGCTTGCACATCGTCCGAAAACAGTTCGCCGACCGCGACGCCGATTACGTCAAGCTGCTGGCGTCGAAGCTGGCCGCCGGTCGATCGACGATTGCGGTGCTTGCCTCGGTCCAGCAGGAACCTGCCAGCGTCTTCTTCGCCCGCAGTGCCGAGGGAAACTTTTCCTGCGGCGAGTTGATGAAGGCCGCTCTGGCCGACCTCGGACTTCGCGGCGGAGGCTCGGCGACGATGGCCCAGGGACAGATTCCGCGCGACGCGCTGAGCGCACTCTGCGACCGGCTGGAAAATGGCGCCAGGGCGGGCACCAGAGCTTCCACGGAGCATTCGGCGTAGCAGGATTCGGCCAAGTCGGCGCAGCGTGGAGATGCGAGGTGCGAATTCAGCAGCAAGCTTTTTCAATCCATCCAAACGCTGGTAAACTGAAAAGAGTGTCTCCCGCCTAATGTGGGGCTGTAGCTCAGCTGGGAGAGCGCCTCGTTCGCAACGAGGAGGTCAGCGGTTCGATCCCGCTCAGCTCCACCAACAACTCAATTCGACTCTCCGTTGGCCGCGCGACACATCGCGCAGCCGCCATACGCCCGAATCGGGTATTCTCGCTGTGTAGCCTGTGACGACGCCGGGCCATAAGAGGACACACGATGAAGCTCAAGCAATACTCCCTTTCCACCCTGGCTCTGGGCGCGCTCACATTCTCGACGATTGCGGTTTACGCCAAGGGACCGGCCCCGGTAACGGTAACGTTGAAAACCGCGCAGGGCGCCGATGCCGGCACCGCCGTTTTGAAACAGGAGAAGGACTTTGTGATGATCAAGCTGGACCTGAAGGGACTGCCTCCCGGCGAACATGGAATCCACATCCATCAGAACGCCAAGTGCGATCCTCCCGACTTTAAGAGCGCTGGCGGCCACTTTAACCCCGACCAAAAGAAACATGGCATCAACAACCCTGAGGGGCACCACAACGGCGACATTCCGATCAACTTGACGGTAAAGGCTGACGGCACCGACAAGGTATCCGTCAAGGTGCCCGGAATCTCGCTCGACCCCGACTCGCCTAACTCGGTCTTCGCGAATGGTGGAACGTCGCTAATGATCCACGAAAAGGCCGACGACATGATCTCCGACCCAGCAGGAAACGCCGGCGCGCGGATTGCTTGTGGAGTGATTACGCGATAGTCGACGATGCCCCGGCGTGCTAGCCCGTCGCGGACTGATCGGCTGAAGCCGGCACCTCATCCGCCGTAACCTCAAACTTCGTCATCGTCGCCGTGCCGAACGAAGTCAGGAACGCCACATCCGCAGCGTCGCGACCGGTGGCCATAAGCACACGACCAATACGCGGCTTGTTGTGGCGGGCATCGAAGGTCCACCATTTGCCGTCGAGGTAGGCTTCGAACCAGGCGCTGAAATCCATCGGGCCTGTATACGGCACGCCGATATCGCCAAGGTAGCCGGCGACGTAGCGGGCGGGAATATTGAGTGCCCGGCAGAAGGCCACCGCCAGGTGCTGGTAGTCGCGGCAGACACCGACGCGTTCGGTGTAGACGTCGAGCGCGGTCTTGGTGGCGCGGGCATATTGGTAGCCGAAGGTCACTTTCTTGTTCACCCATTCGACGACCGCATGGACGCGGCTGCCCCCCGGCGGCAGGTGGCCGAAGAGGTCGAAGGCGGCAGGCGAGAGCAGATCGACCTCGCAATAGCGGCTGTTCAGCAGGAAGACGAGCACGTCGTCGGGCAGCTCTTCGGTCGGAACCTCGCGGGCGTCGTAGGCGACAGGGTCTGGCAGGCCAGAGTCTTCGATCAGCGTTGAATTCCATATGCGAAGGTTACCGGCGGGCGCGAGGAATCGGGTGCAGATGTTGCCGTAGCCATCGCTGTATTCCCGGGTGGTCACGGCGCCGTCGTTGACGACGAGGACGTCCGGTTCGCGGAGGTCGGCGACCCGGCTGGGATGCACGTGCAGCTGGGCCACATAAGAGAGCGGCCCCGGCAGGTAAAATTGAAGGTCATAACCTAATCGAATCAACATTGCTTTCTTTTCCTTTAGAGGGCTTGATTAGGATGTCTCTTCCTTCGCGATCGTTGTAAGGCCCTGGCTCAATTGGGCAAGCTGGCTGACCGGCGCGAGGCAGGAAAGAGGGCCGGGGAGCGCATGACCTATTGTTTAAGCATCATGACACATGAGGGGCTGGTGATGGCGTCGGATTCGCGCACCAACGCCGGCTACGACGACTTGAACGTCGCGCGCAAGATGCATACTTTCGTGCAGCCGGGCGAGCGCGTCTTCGTCGCGCTGGTGAGCGGGAGCCTGTCACTGAGCCAGTCGGTCATCAATCTGGTGCGGGCGGGATTCGATGCCGGCGAGGGTCTCGCACAGGCCAACACGATGTATGAGGCGGCGCGGGAGATCGGCCACGCAGTGCGCCAGGTATCAGCGATCGACCGTGCAGCGCTCGAAAAAGACGGCTTCAGCTTCAACGTTCATTTGTTGCTGAGCGGGCAGATTCGCGGCGAGGCGCCGAAGTCATTCTTGATCTATCCGCAGGGAAATGCGCTCAGCGCCAACGAGGATTCTCCATTTCTACAGCTCGGCGAATATAAATATGGCCGGCCGATTCTCGATCGCGGCATCGTCTTTGGCTCGACCACCCTGAAGGTTGCGGCGAAGTATGCACTGTTGTCGTTCGACGCAACAATGCGGTCGAATGTGACCGTCGGGCCCCCGATCGAGCTGCTCTTGTATCGCAAAGACAGCTTTCAGTTCGACCTCTACCGACGTTTCAAGGACGGCGACGCTGAGCTGGAGATGATTCACGCTCACTGGGAGCGCTCGCTGCGCCATGCGGTCGAGGACCTGCCGGATATTCGGATGGAGACGCATCCGGCGCTGGATGCGCAATCGATGCTGGTGTGAGTGGGCTAGAGCTCGGTGGAAACAAGAGCTCCATGAGGGTTTTCGCTAGGATGATTGCGCAGTTCCCGGGACGTAGTGAAATCGGACCAGGTATATGTTCTGGCCTTTGCCGTGTTTTGCTACCTTGAGCAGGTCGAGAACTCCCAGAAAACCCGACGCAAGTGCAAGCTGGGGAGTGATGTCGGGAAAGCCGATCGGCTCGATCGAGTCGATTTCAATCTCGCCCGCATCCATGCGATAACGGCCACCCACTAGCACATGCGGACGCGTCCAGATGCGAACGCTGCAGGTGATCTGGCCGAGACGCACCCGCTCGCGAAGGCGCTTGGTAAACACCATGCCGAGAGTCTACTCCCGCTCCAGGGCATCATCAGCGGATGATCCGGTCGCGGACGCCGACAAGGTACTGGCTTGAGCGGAAGAGGATTTGCTCAACTGATCACTAGATATCCACAACCTATAGCCTTGCGGAGTCGAACAGCCCAAGATATAGTGGGTTCATTCCAAGGTCTCTCCAGCATGGAGAGTGAAAAGGGAATCCGGTGAGAATCCGGAACTGCCCCGCAGCGGTAAGCAGGTACGAACGCCCAAGATGACACTGGACTCGCGAGGGTCTGGGAAGTCCAGGCTAGTAGGCCAGAGCCTGCAGAGTCCGAAGACCTGCCTGGGAAATATCGCTAACGCCTCCGAGGGGAGGCGAGGTGGCAGCGGCTTTTCTCTCTTCACGGGGCGGACTTCCCGCTGTTTCTTCGCAAGCTTCTTGAGGCCAGGAGGTTCTTGTGGCCACGCTATCCGATCCGATCAGTGCGCAGAGAAGTCTCTCCGACCTAACGCCCGACTTTCCGGTGCGCGAGGAGATGCCCGTCATGCACGTCCGCAAGCGCAACGGAGCGCTCGAGCCGGTGGACGTCAACAAGATCGTTCGTGCGGTGCAGCGCTCGTGCTATGGACTGACGCACGTGGACGCGATTCGCGTCGCGTCAAAGACCATTGGCGGACTCTATGACGGCGCAACGACGCGCGAACTCGATACGATTTCGATCGACACCGCTGCGTCACTGATCGCCGAAGAGCCGCAGTATTCGCGACTCGCCGCGCGTCTGCTGCTGGGGACGATCATCAAGGAGATTGCTGGCCACAATCTCTATTCGTTTTCGCAGGCAATCGCTTATGGAAGCCAGGAGGGAGTGGTCAATCCGGCGACGGCCGAGTTTGTGCAAACTCACGCTCGCAAGCTGAACCACGCAATCGACGACAGTTTTTCAGACAGCTTCGAATATTTTGGTCTGCGCACGGTGTATGACCGCTATCTTCTTCGCGACCCAATTTCGCGGAGCGTGATTGAGAGTCCGCAATACTTCTTTCTCCGCGTCGCCTGCGGACTGGCGGGAACTCCGCATGAGGCGATCGAGTTCTATCGCCTCATCGCCTCGCTCGATTACATGCCGTCTTCGCCGACGCTCTTCAACTCCGGAACCAAGCACGCGCAGATGTCTTCGTGCTATCTGCACGATTCACCGCTGGATTCGCTCGAGAGCATCTACGACGCCTATAAGAGCGTCGCGATGCTGTCGAAATTTTCCGGAGGCATCGGTCTGGCGTTTCACCGCGTTCGGTCAGAAGGGTCGCTGATTCGCGCAACCAACGGGCTATCGAATGGAATTGTTCCGTGGTTGCGGACTCTGGATAGCTCCGTCGCCGCGGTCAATCAAGGCGGCAAGCGCAAAGGCGCCTGCTGTGTCTATCTCGAACCCTGGCATGCGGACATCGAACAGTTTCTCGAACTGCGCGAGAACACCGGCGACCTATCCCGCCGCACTTACAACCTCAATCTCGCCAACTGGATTCCCGACCTCTTCATGCAGCGCGTCGAAGCGGACGGATTGTGGTCGCTCTTCGATCCGAAAGATGTTCCTCATCTGCCCGACCTCTTCGGCGACGAGTTCGTCGCAGCGTATGAGAAGGCCGAAGCGGACAAGATCTATCACCGCCAAATCAAAGCACGCGATCTATACGCTCGCATGATGCGTTCGCTCGCCGAGACCGGCAACGGCTGGATGACCTTCAAAGACGCAACCAATCTCAAGTGCAACCAGACCGGGAAACCGGGCAATATCGTTCATCTGTCGAACCTCTGCACAGAGATCACCGAGGTCACGTCCAAAGACCAGACGGCTGTATGCAACCTCGGTTCGATCAACCTCGCGCAGCACGTCTCGGCAGATGAAGGCGTGCTGCAGTTTAACTTCGAAAAACTCGCAGCCACCGTGCACACGGCGATCCCAATGCTCGATCGCGTGATCGATATCAATTACTACCCGATTCCGCAAGCGGCGAGCTCGAACGCGCAGTGGCGTCCCGTAGGCCTGGGCATCATGGGGCTTCAGGATGTCTTCTTTCAACTTCGATTGCCCTTCGACTCGGCAGAGGCCCAGGCGCTTTCAGCGAAGATACAAGAGGAGATCTACTACAACGCCTTGCTCGCCTCTTGTGAGTTGGCGGAAAAAGAAGGGCCGCACCCAACATTTGCCGATACGCGGCTCGCTTCAGGACGCTTCCAATTCGATCTGTGGGGCGTGCAGCCGGCCGAAACCGAACGCTGGGACCGGCTGCGCGAGCGCATTCTGAAGAGCGGAGTGCGCAACTCGCTGGTCATCGCCGTTGCTCCAACAGCAACGATAGCCTCGATCGTTGGCTGCTATGAATGCATCGAGCCGCAGATATCGAACCTCTTCAAGCGCGAGACGCTCTCAGGCGAATTCCTCCAGGTCAATCGCTACCTGATCGACGATCTGCGCACTCGCGGCCTGTGGACAGAAGAGATGCGCATGCGCCTGAAGCTGGCCGAAGGTTCAGTGCAGGGAATTGCGGAACTGCCCGAGGACTTGAAGCAGCTCTATCGCACCGTGTGGGAGGTCCCAATGCGCGCGCTGATCGACATGGCCCGCGACCGCAACGCCTACATCGACCAATCGCAATCGCTCAACCTCTTTGCCGAGTCGCCCAACATCGGCAGGCTCTCGTCGATGTACATGTATGCCTGGAAGCAAGGACTGAAGACGACATATTATCTGCGCTCTCGTCCGGCAACGCGCATCGCGAAGACTACAGTTCAGAATCAAGCCTCTACGCGAGATGCAGCGCCGGCTGGTCCCACGGTCGAGGTCTCCTCGTCAGCGGCTGTCGCCTGTTCGCTGGAAAACCCAGGTAGCTGCGAGGCTTGCCAATAATTCCAGAAGCGGGACACCAGCCCGGCTTTAATCCAACACTGTCTCACGAGATAAGCATCAGGAGTTCTCATGGCCACGACCGCCGTCCAGCATACGCCCCACTCCTCCGTCATCGCGTCCGACAATATCCTCGACCCCGGTCTCTGCCTCACGCTTCGTCCCATGCGCTATCCGGTCTTCTACGATATGTTTCGCGACGGCATCAAGAACACCTGGACGGTCGAGGAAGTCGATTTCCAGACCGACCTTTCCGATCTGAAGCAGCGCCTCTCGCCGGCAGAGATCCATCTTATCCAGCGGCTGGTCGCTTTCTTCGCCACCGGAGACAGCATCGTCTCCAACAACCTCGTGCTCAATCTCTACAAGCATGTCAACTCACCCGAGGCGCGTCTGTATTTATCGCGGCAGCTCTTTGAGGAGGCGGTACACGTCCAGTTCTACCTGACGCTGCTCGACAACTACGTTCCCGACCATGCCGACCGCGCGGCAGCCTTTGCGGCGGTTGAGAACATCCCTTCCGTCGCCAAGAAAGCAAACTTCTGCATGAAGTGGATGGACTCCATCCAAGCGCTCGATCAGCTTGAAACTCGCGAGCACCGCCGCCAGTTCCTGTTGAATCTGATCTGTTTCGCCGCATGCATCGAAGGTCTTTTCTTCTTCGCCGCTTTCGCCTACGTCTACTTCCTTCGCTCCAAAGGTCTGCTTCACGGACTGGCCGCAGGCACGAACTGGGTCTTCCGCGACGAGAGCTGCCATTTGGAATTCGCCTTTGAGGTCGTCAGCGTAGTTCGCGCTCAAGAGCCTGATCTATGGGACGCTGAGTTGGAGCGGCAGATCGTCGAAATGCTTCATGAGGCCGTCGATGCGGAGACGCAGTTTGCCGAAGACCTTCTTTCCGGCGGCGTGGCGGGGCTTTCCGTGCGCGACATGCGTCAGTATCTCGGGTACGTTGCCGACTCGCGGTTGCAGCGGCTTGGGATCGCCCCAGCTTTCAATGTCAAGAATCCTTTTTCCTTTATGGATTTACAGGACGTCCAGGAACTGACAAACTTCTTCGAGCGGCGCGTCTCAGCATATCAGAGCGCCGTTGCAGGCGAAGTGGCCTTTCATGAGGAGTTCTGATCGCCTGAGAACCCTAAAACGCACGTCCAATGGAGGCCGTAGTTTGACCGATCCTGATCATGGAAGCCTTATCCTGAGCGCCCTCGACGGAGCGAACGCGGAGGCTTCCATTGAAGCCAAAGCCATAGGGCAGAGAATCCGCAAGCTCAGGCTGAAGCGCTCCATGGGATTGGTTGAGCTGGGCACGCGGACGGGACTTTCTGCGAGCTTCCTCTCTCAACTGGAAACAGGGCGGGTCGTTCCGACGCTCAGAAATCTGGCCCGCATTTGCATGGTCTTTGGCAAGGACCTCGCGTATTTCTTCCGCGAAGACAACGCCAACTGCTTCCGCATCTCCGAGGCCAGGAAACGGGTGCGTCTCGCTCGGGGTGACAAGGAATTTCCGTCCGTCATCGCAGAGAGCCTGAGCTCTTTAGTCCCCGATCGAAGCATCGTTCCATGTCTGGCAGAGTTCCTGCCCGGGCCTGAGGTCGAGCCTTTTCAAGCCCAGACGTCGCCGGGGCTCGAGCTTGTTTATGTCATTGAAGGGTCCCTCGATATCGCGACCAGCGCAGGAGAGCAGCTGCTGGAAGCCGGGGACATTGCATGGATCGATGCCAATACGAAACGTCAATACCGGTGCAGGGGACAAGTGCCAGCCAAAACCATGATCGTCACTTTCCCCGGATTATCTGCATCGAGCTTCTAATCGAGGCCGTTGGGCGCATCGTTCTTTGAAAAAGAAGCGCCTCTCGGCTCACGATGGGCGGCCACAGCCTCTTCAACATCGCGGGCGAAGTCCTCGTCGATCGCCGCCGGGGAGTGCTCCGGCAAAAGCGCAATACACTCCTCGATGGAGCGGCGTAACGGAGCAGGCGAGTGCAGCACAGCTACGGTTAAGGGGCCGTCTTCGATGACAATCTCCGCCCCAGCGCGGACGCGCTTCAGCAGATCCTCAAAGTCCCGGGCTACTTCGGTTGCCGACATGTGGATCGTTGCCATACTTATGATGATACCCCTGCCTTTTTTGGGGTTGTTGTTCCCTGTCGTCTTTGATCCTGGCGGCGGCCCTTTTCTGCCCAAGCCTTGATGTAGGTGAGCACTATCCTTCCAGCTCGACAGTAGCACTCTCAATGCGATGAACCGTCATTACCCGCGGAGGACGGTCTCCTGGCTTCAGTTTAAACGTCCCAGTGAATGTGCCGTAAACGGCCTTATCCCGTGTCCCTCTGTATCCCTTGCTGAGAGCGGCCTCGAGCTCGTCTCTCCCCTTGGCCCAGTCAGGAACGTCGAGACCTATCCCAAAGTCCCCACAGGATTCGTCGTATATCATCGCCCCATGTGTTCCATCGGACAAGACGCGTGCTCGGACCTTAATCGGCGCGTTGTTATACCGATCGGGTTCATTTGCCACTGAACAGACCGTGAATTTCGGCTCACTTGATTCCGGCGGGGACTCCCCTGTTGCGTGTGGCACGCAGAAGGCAAGCAGCAGCCCCGACTGGATGACTAGCAGGCTCGATATGCTCTTCATTTGTGAGCCCTCAGTTCTTGAAGAAATTCTTCGCCAGAAACAGCACATTCGCCGGTCGTTCGGCGAGGCGGCGCATGAAGTAGGGGTACCATTCGTGGCCGAAGGGGATGTAGACGCGCACCCCGTAGCCCTGCCCAATGAGCGTGCGCTGCAGGTCGCGGCGGACTCCGTAGAGCATCTGAAACTCGAATTCGCTGGGGTCGATCTCGCGTTCCTTGACGAACTGGCGCGTGGCCTCGATCATGGCGTCGTCGTGGGTGGCGATGCCGTGGTAGATGCCGCTTCTGACCAGCATCCTGCATCAAGCGGACGAAGTTCTCGTCGACGGCGGACTTGGCGGCGAAGGCGACCTGGGGCGGCTCCTGGTAGGCGCCTTTGCAGAGGCGGATACGAATGCCGTCAGCCATTAGCTCGCAGATGTCCTTCTCGCTGCGATAGAGGTAGGCCTGGATGACGACCCCGACGTGGCCACGATTGGGCTTGCCGCCACTTTCGCCGGCGTGAAGGCGCTTGACGATGTCCAGGGTGACCTGGGTGACTGCCGAGCTTTCCATATCGATGCGGACGAAGTTGCCGGTTTCGACGGCATGGGCGACCAGGTTGGAGACGATTTCCTCGGTCAGCTCGGGGTCGAGTTCGAGGCCCATCTGGGTGAGCTTGACACTGACGTTGGCGTTAAGGCCGCGGCTCTTGATCTCGTCCAGCAGCCGGTGGTAGACGTCGGCGGAGTGGCGCGCCTCGTCGGGAGTAGCAACGTTTTCCCCCAGGCTGTCGAGGGTCGCCGAAATTCCTTGAGCATTCACCGATTCGGCAGCGCGGAGGACGTCGTCGACCTCCAGGCCGGCCACGAAGCGCGACGACATCCGGCGTCCGATGGAGGACGACTCGGAGAAGCTGCGCAGGGTGGGATTCCGCGATAAAGCGATGAAAGTGGAGCGCAAGACAGGCATGTCGGTAGTTTTTCTATTCTCGCACAGGGGCCATCGGGCATTCAGGCGAACGAGCGCCGTGCCTTCGCCGCCGTCCGGAGCATCGTTTGTTCCAGTTCGGGACACCGGTCGCGAGGCTATTCTCTGGGCCGATGGGAAATCCATAAGCAATCGCGATACTTTGAGAGTTGGACAAGCCAACTTTAATCCTGGCCGGGCAATCTAACTAGTAAAGTTACGCCCAAACGACGGTGGATGCCGGGCAGAGTTGCCGGCGGGTTTGCTGGATACGTTGTTTGCAAGTGGCATTTTTAAGTGACATTTGTCGGCACGGGTCAGGGTCCAGGTTGCGCGGCGCAGAATGAAGGTGAGAACGTGGTCGACTACTGCGCAAATCCGAAATGCATGAAACCCCTCCTCTACCTGCGCGAGGGCACCGTTTATATATTCGACGTCACCGAAGCTGACGGCGAGGCCGGTAAGCGGAGCACCCACCAGCTGGAACACTACTGGCTCTGCGGCGAGTGTTCGATAGACCACCGCCTGGAACGCACCCCGAACCGCGAAGTTCGTCTCGTGCCGAAACAACCGCAGCGATTCGTCCGGCGGTCGCCGCAACCGGCGGCCGACCGCGTCCTTACCTCCAAGATCGCCTAACGCCGATTTTCACGGACGGCAACCGCGCGATCTACGCGGTTGCCCCTTCTCTGGGCAATGCCTGGCTCGCCGCCACGGCCGCGGAGCCCCCGAATCCCCGCGGTACGCCACGATCGATCGATTTGCCTCATTCCACTTAAGGATTATTCGTGTATGCCCAGTCGAGGATGTTCTGGACGGCGACCCCGTTGGTCGAGGAACCCGTGAAACCAACATAGGCCGTGTTGCTGCCAAGCGTATTGGGAATATTGATGGCCTGGCTCCCTTGGTAGACCTGCGGATCTGGAGAGCTCTTGTCCTCGATCCTCCAGATGAGAGTCGTTCCATCGTAGGTGACCTGCACATTAATGCGATCTCCAGGATTGAAGGCAATTCCTTTGCTGGTCGTCGACTGCGCGGCCGGCACGACGCCGTCGACATCAACGCCGGTAGAGGTGCCCGCCTGGCTGGCGTTGCCGAAGATGTCGAACCCGATCGCGACGCTGTTGGGTATTCCGGAATATCCAAGGCCTCCGGCGGCCTTCCCAACCGCGTCCATGCTGCCGTTCTGGATTACAAAAGCGAAGCCGTCGCCGAGCGCGGCTGCTTTGACGGCATCAACGGTGAAATCGAAGGTGCTGGTGAAGGTCTCAATGTCCACCGGCAAACCGTAGAAAGCGGCATTGGTTTCGCTCATTCCACCGTTGGTCACCTCCAGTTTGGAGCCGTTGACAGCGGCGCCGGCGCCAGACATCATGCCGATATCGAACCCAGCCGGATAGTTTGGCAGCGCCGGAGGCCCGGTGACATACGTCCATGAAGTGACCTTCTGACTGGCCGTTCCCAGGCCGGTGCCGCCAGTAAATCCGACCCAGGCGGTTTTGCCGCCGACCAGCGTTGGGATATCGATCGGCCAGGAGTAAGACCAACTGGCGAGAGATATCGGATTGGTCAGGGTCATGGTCAGAGTCGTGCCATCGTAGGTGATGTGGGCGTCGATGTAATTGCCGCTGTGCAGGTCGACCGGGGTCGAACTCAGGTCGATCGCGGATGTCGTCGGCCAGCTGCCCTGGGTGTACAGGCCAGTCGAGTTCGGCCCTTCGCCATCGTTGCTGAAGAGGTCGAACTTGATCGCCATGCTGTTTTGGATAGTCGCGAATCCCAGCCCTCCGCCATTGCTGCCCAATGCGGTCGGCCCTACGCCCTGGATCGTGAAAGTCATGCCGTCGGCCACGGGGTTGGACAACTGGAAGGTGAAGTCGGTGGTAAAGGCGTTGACATTCACTGGCGTCGTGTAAAAAGCGCTGCCTGCCTCATTCTCACCGCCATTGGTCAACTGCAGGCGAAAGTCGTCCAGATCGGTGCTGCCATTGAAGGTCATCAGGCCAGACGATTGCGCAGTCGTGAAGCCGTTGCTGAAGTTGAAGGTATAAACCGGAGTGATGGTGTACGCTCCGCTCAGTACGGCGCTGGGCGACAGGTTGGGAGCGGTGGCGATGGCGTTCACCGTCTCCGACGCGCCAACATAGATTGGGCCAGTGTATTTCAGAGAAGACGCGGTAGGAGTGGTTCCGTCGATAGTGAAGTAGATCGTTGCACCAGACGTAGCGCTGGTAAGGGAGAGAGCTTGTGGCCCAGAGTAGGTTCCGGACGCCGGCGAGAATACCGGATTGGCTGCATTGCTGGTAGAGGAATAAGTCACCGAGGCCGGCGTACTCTGCAACTGGCCGGTAACGCTCGCGATTGCGGTAACGGTTTCGCTCGACGAGATGCTGAACGGTCCCTTATAAACGCTCGCGCTGGCGGTCGGGGTCGAGCCGTCCAGCGTGTAATAAATGGTGCCCCCTGAAACCGGAGTGCAGGCCGTATTGAAGCAGACCGTGATCGTTTCCGAGCCGGAGAAGGTACCGGAAGCGGGGCTGATGACCGGAGCAGGAGTGGTGGGAATCGTCCCGAGCAGCCCATAAACGGAGAACTGATTGGAAGCAGGAACATATACTTTGCCATCGGCGATAGTTGGGATCGCACTTCGGGTCGCGGGCCCGGGTGCGTCCCGGCTTGCATTCGCGTTGGAGGAATAAAGAAGGTCCGCAAGGTTCCTGGCGTCATAGGCATAAACGACCTCGGGGCCGCCGCCAACATAGGCGCTCGAATCCAGCACCCAGACAATGCCGTCGGCGGAGCCATTGGAGGAGACCGACGGCGTCGGCGCAGGGTAGCCAAATTGCTCGAAACTGGTGCTCGTGGGGGTCGTCGAGAGCACTCCGTCGACAAAGGAATATGCGGCCAGAGCGTTGCTCGCGCCGGGGTTGGTCCCACCGATATATATATTGCCGTACCAGTAGGCTCCTGCGCCCCAGACGCCTGCGCCCCAGCCTTGCGCCCCGCTTATCGGGGTCTGTACTTCCTGGACGACCTGGTCCCCGCCCGCATTGAAACCGCCAAGTCCTGCCGGGCTGTATTCGCTCGCGGCATTGTTGCTGCCATCGTTATTGTTGTCGCGGTCGAGGATGTAAATCATACCCGACTTTCCGACCTGCACCAGGGCGTTCAGCGTCTTTCCGGAGCTCAACGTCGTGGTCGGCAGCAGGATAGGTCCTCCCGATCCGAGATCGCCGTCCTGCTCATCGAGCTGCGATTCGTCATAGGGAGTGAAGGCGTCCTCGACGGTTGGCACGCCGTTCGTAAGGTCGAGATCCAGAACGCTCATCCCGTACAGGTTTCCAGGATTGCTGAAGGGCTGACCGGCCACGGTGGCAGAGTTGATCGCATACTGGCCATTGCCGGTAGCAAGGAACATCCGTCCGTAAGGCTTGTTGACCGCGTCGACGACTTCACCCGCGAGTCCCGCGCCTCCCATCCAAATGCCCCCTGCGCTCCCCGATGCAGTCGTGCAGAAGACGCCCAGTTGCTTCAAAGTGGCGGCACTGTAGGAGAACAGCCACCCGTGCCAGGGCCCATTGTCGTTCACTGATCCATAAGCGATGTAGACGACCCCATTTTGCAGCAGGAGGCCGGGCCGCTGGTAATGGTATAGCGGATTGAAGGTCAGTGACCCGTTAGAACTCCCGTTGCCCGTCCCCGCGACGGTTGCGGTAATCTGCGCCGGGCCGCCAAACTTTTCCGCGCCCGAGGTAATGTCGAGTGCGTGCAGACGATAGAGGTCGGTGCCGTTTTGGCTTTCGGAACTCACCACATACATGGTGTTGGTCTGCGGATCGATTACCGGTGTACCCTCCACGCCGGAATTGATGCTATAAGTGACGCCTGACGGAGTGCCGCTGGTTAACAGGTTTACGCTCCAGAGCGGGGCCGCATCGATTCCGCCATTCGAGTCCGCGTCAAAAGCGTAGACCATGTCGTGAGAGGTTGCCACATAGACGACGTTGTGCGTCCCGAGATCGTTGGCCATGGTGACCTTCGGGACGTAGAGCGGCTGCGCAAAGGTTTGACCCTGGATCGCATGCGAAAACAACTGGCCAAACTGGGTAGGGTTGACATTGCTCGGAGTCAACGTCGTCTCCTGTAGGTTTCGCCCGGTACGCATGGAGTCGTTGTGTTCGGTGAGCACACTGACCTGGCACTCCGCAGGTGCGGCCGACAGCAGCACGGCGCCTAGAAGGCCAAGCATCGACAACCACAACTGCAACCGGGATCCCGGCAAGGCCACGGGACCGCGCTCCACTCTCGCACACGCTGTATTATTCGTCAGCTCAACGGGCATCTTCTCGCTCCTGGCGTAAGAAATCTCTAGTTTCGTTTGGCCGCGGATTCGCTCAAGCTCGCGGGCGAAACTCGGCGACGGCCCCGCACGCCGCGGAGTCCCCGTCATTTAGATCTGGGAAAAATAACGACCGTCTACCAATAGATCGACTGGTCGCAATACTGGCTTATCGTCGACATCCCGGAGTACCAATCCGAGCTTGTCGCGGGGGGGCGCCTAGGTTTTATCTTCGTGGCAGAAATTCATCAACACCACTTGCAGTCTTATGACGGCTTTGGCTCGGCCGCACGCTCGTACGGCCTCGACGACCCATTGCCCAAACAGGGCAGAGTGCTGTGAGCATCGATCTCCTCCTTGCTGAGAGGATTCGTTCGGCGTTCACAAGAATGATGCCCTGCGTAGCCGGTAGGTTGTCCTAAGGTCGATTGTTCGTCGTCGGACTGCTATAAATTGATCTAGATCGGGGATGGAAGGTTGTTCTAGTTCGGGGCCGATTGTTCTAGTTTGGGGTAAAGGTCATTCTAGTTCGAAGTGGAAGATTGGTCTAGTTCTATGTAGAAGACTGTTCTAGTTGGGGAAGATGGTGGCGGCGGATGGAATCGAACCATCGACCTACGGGTTATGAGTCCGTCGCTCTAACCATCTGAGCTACGCCGCCGGGACCGCAACACGCTGCGCTTGAGGAGGAAATCTGGCTCTCGATCGCAATGCGGCACTTCTCTATCTTACGAAGCTCTGAATTTGCCGTCAACGCGCGGCGCGCGCGAAGGAGTGAATCCTTGCGGGCGCCAGGTGGACTTTTCCGATCGTTCGTCGCCTATGGCATTGAATTGGAGTAGGTCCAGTCGAGGATGTCGATTGTCGACGTCCCATCTGTGCCCGAAGCGGTGAAGCCGACATAGGCCGTATTGCTGCCGATTACGTGAGGGATATTCACAGTATAAAAGCCCTCGAAATCGTGAGGGTTTGGAGACGTCTCATCCGTGATTCGCCATGTCAGAGTAGTTCCATCGTAATTGACCTGGACGTTGAACTTGTCCCCGCTCCCGAGCATCACTCCAATTCCCGGAGCTGTGAGGTCGTCGAACGGCGTCGTCGGCATTGCCCCATTGACATACACCCCTGTCGATGACGGCCCTTCTCCAGCGTTGTTGAAGAAGTCGAACTTAATGGCCAGGCTGTTGGACAGACCTGCGTAGCCCAGTCCTCCTCCAGCTTGGCCGGTTGCCACGTGGCCGTCGTTTTGGAGGACGAATGCAAAGCCATCCGCCAGAGTGCTCGTCGAACCGGGATTGACGGTGAAATCGAAGCTGGAGCTGAAGCTCTCCACGTTTACCGGATACCAGTAGTAAGCGCTGTTGTCGTCGACCTGGCCCCCGCTCGTCATTTGCAGGCTGGTGCCATTGACCCACGCGCCGGAAACTGCCATCAAGCCGTCAAAGCCGGTTGGATAGTTCGGCAGTGTGGGTTGCGCGCTGATAAACGTCCACGAACTGATTTTTTGGCTCGCCGTGGCGCCCCCCGTGCTGCCGGTAAAACCCACCCATCCCATGTTGCTACCGACCTTTTGGGGGATGTTGATCGCCCACTCATGCGACCAGCTCTGTGACGAAACCGAATCGGTGAGCGTCAAGGTCAGGTTAATTCCATCGTAAGTGACGTGGGCATAGAAATAGTCGCCGCTGTGCAGGTTGATAGGAGTCGAACTCAGGTCGATCGAGCCGACGTTGGTAGGGGTGTTGCCCCAGTAGTAGAGGCCAGTGGAATCGGATCCCTCCCCTGCATTGTTAAACAGGTCAAACTTAATCCCTACGCTGTCTTGGATGGTTACAAATCCAAGTCCTGCCCCGTTCCCTCCAAGTGCGGTCGGCCCTGCGCCCTGAATCGTAAAGGTGATGCCGTCTGCGGCTGGATTCGAGAGCTGGAAGGTGAAGTCCGTGGTGAATGCCTGAATATTGACCGGTTGCGTGTAGAACGCGGAACCCGCCTCATTCTGCCCGCCGTTGGTGAGCTGCAGGCGGAAATCGTCAAGGTCGGTGCTTCCATTGAAGGTCATCAGCCCCGATGATTGTGCCTGGGTGAACCCATTGGTGAAGTTGATGTTGTAGAGCGGAGTAATGGTGTAAGTCGCACTGATGACAGTGCTGGGCAACAGGCTGGGAGAAGTGGCGATCGCCTGGACCGTCTCCGACACCGCAACGCTGATAGTCAGGGGCACGTTGCCGTTGGCCGACGGCGTATAGCAATTGGATGTCGCTGTCGGCGTCGTCCCATCGATGGTGTAACAGATGCTCGCGCCGGCTGTGGCATCTGTGATGGTCAGCCTCTGCGTGCCCGCGTAAGTCCCGGCGGCCAGCGAAAATACCGGGTTTGTTGCGTTGCTGGTGGAGGAGTAAGTCACCGAAACGGGCGCGCTCTGCAGTTGCCCGGTCACGCTCGCGATTGCGGTAACGGTCTCGCTGGATGAGATGCTGAATGGGCCGGTATAGATGCTGGAGCTGGATGTCGGGATGGAACCATTGAGAGTGTAGTAAATGGTGCCGCCCGTGACCGCGCTGCATGCGCTATTGAAGCAGATGGTAACTTGCTGCGAACCGGAGAACGTACCCGCGACGGGGCTGATCACCGGCGAAGGAGTAGTTGGTACAGTTCCAAGCAATCCATAGACGTTGAATTGGCTCGATGCCCCGAGATAAACTTTGCCGTTCGCGACTGTGGGAATGACCTCCCGGGTCGCGGAGCCCGGATTGTCTCGCGTCGGGTTGGCGGCGGAAGAATAGAGAAGATTTACGAGGTTGGTGGCGTCGTAGGCGTAGAGCGTCTCCGGACCGTTATCGACGAAGTCGTGGGTGTCTGCCACCCAGGCGATGCCGTTCGTCGTGCCATTTGAGGAGATCGACGGCGTCGGCGCGGGATAGCTGAATTGCTGGAAGGTGGTGCTCGTCGGCGTGCTGGACAGAACCCCATTCACAAAGGAGTAAGCCGCGAAGCTGTTGGCAACGCCCGGATTGGAGCCGCTGAAGTAAATGCTGTTGTTCCAGTAAGCCGAAGATCCCCAGACGCCGGCCCCCCATCCCTGCGCTCCCGTCTTGGGCGTCTGAACCTCCTGATATACCTGGTCTGCCGACGTGTTGTAGCCGCCCAGCCCGGCCGGACTAACTTCCGTTGCGGGCTTGTTGCTGCCGTCGGCGTTGTTGTCGCGATCGAGGACGTAAATCATGCCCGATTTTCCGATCTCGAGCAGCGGCTTCAGACTCAATCCCGCGCTTGCGCCGGATTGAATGGTTTGGGTCGGCAGCAGGATCGGACCGCCTGATCCGAGGTCGCCGTCCTGGCCGTCCAATAGCGCCTGGTTCGAAGGAGTGAATGCATCCTCTACGGTGGGAATTCCATTGGTCAAATCAAGATCCAGCACGCTCATCGAATAGTCGTTTGCCGGATTGCTGTAAGGCTGGCCGCTAACGGTTGGAGAACCGATCGAATAAGACCCGTTGCCGGTTGCAAGGAACATGCGGCCATAGGGCTTATTCACGGAGTCGACCACTTCGCCGGCCAGGCCGGCTCCCGCCATCCAGATGCCTCCCCCGCTTCCGTTGGGAGTCGTGCAGAATGTACCCATCTGGCTCAACGTTGCGGCGCTATACGACATAATCCAGCCGTGCCATGGCCCGACGTCGCCTATCGATCCGAAGCCGACATAGACGACTCCATTCAGGAGCAAAAGGCCGGGTCGCTGCCATTGCCACGGGGCACTGAAGCTTAGCTCGGAATTCACGCTGCCACTGCCGCTGCCGGGTACAGTCGCTGTGATCTGCACCGGGCCGCCGAATTTTTCCTTCCCCGACGTAATGTCCAGTGCATGCAATCGATACAGGTTATTGCCATTCAGCAACTCGGAGCTCACCAGGTACATCGTCTTGGTGCTCTTATCGATGACCGGGGTACCTTGCACACCGGTATTGTTGGTGTAGGGTACTCCGCCCTGAGTAGCGGTCGTGAGCAGATTCACGTTCCAAAGAGGCGATGCGTTGACGCCGCCGTTGGAGTCGGCATCGAAAGCGTAGACGCTGTCAAGCAACGTGCCGACGTAGACGACGTTGTGGGCAGCCTTGTCTACAGCCATCGTCACGCTTGGGACGTACAGAGGCTGCGTAAAGATCTCGCCATTGACCCAATGCGAAAAGAGCAAACCGAACTGGGTGGGATTGACATTCGCCGGGGTCAAGATGGTTTCCTGCGTGTTCTGCCCGGTGCGCATGGTGTCGTTGTGTTCAGTAAGGACGCTCACCTGGGCCGTTGCCGGCCGCGTCGACAACAGCGAGAGACTGATTAGACCGAGCGCAAATACTCTCGACCACCTGGCAGATAGTGACGAAGTCCTGGCATAACTCGCTACCGCACAGACGGGAAGGTCCCGAAATTGGCATATCCGCATTTTTTCCAGCTCCGCAAGCAAGGCGCCTCTTCGAGGCGAAGGATGACATCTAAATCAGCAATACGAATGTCGAGAAATAAGGGACAGATAGTCAGTTACAGTCGTGTGCCAGGCTCCCGCCTGGCACACGATTAACGAAACAATATCCTTGAGGATCAGTATAAAGTCCCTATCTCAATATCGACCTGGTGCCTCAATTGTAACAGCGGGTCATTTCATTTCGCGAAAACCATTTAACCTCTAGGGGTTATTACTAAAGGTCCAGTCCAGGATGTCCTGGGTGGAAACAGCCGATCCCGAAGCTGCCGTGAATCCCACATATGCGCTGTTACTCCCAATTACATTGGGGATATTGATGGCTACCGTATTGTAGAAAACCTCTAGCGTGGACGAAGTCATGTCCTGAATACTCCAGTAAAGGTTGGTCCCATCGTAAGTAATATGCGCATGCATCAGGTCGCCGCTGCTCAGTATGACATTGTTGGCCGAAAGGTCCAGAGCCGGCACAGTGGGTGCGGCCCCATTCAAATAGAGGCCGGTCGAGCTTGTGCCTGCGCCGACCGGAGTGAAGCAGTCGAACTTGATCGCCAGGCTGTTCGGTATTCCTGCGTAGCCAAGGCCGCCACCGACGCCGCCCAGAGCGTTAACGGCTTTGTTTTGGATGGTGAAGGTAAAGCCGTTGCCCGGCTGCGCACTGCTTCCCTTCGTGACCCGGAAGTCGAAGTCGGTGGTGAACGTATCGATGTCGACCGGCAGATAGAAGAAAGCGGCATTGGTTTCGTCAGCGCCGCCACTGGTTAGTTGCATGCTGGTACCGTTCGTCCATGCGCCGATGTTGTAGATCAGACTCTTATCGAATCCGGTGGGAAAGTTGGGCAGCACTGGAGAGCCAGGCAAATAGGTCCAATACGTGACCTTCTGGCTGGAGGTATAAGCCCCCGTTCCGCCGGTAAAGCCAACCCATGCGGTGTTGCCGCCAACGAGCGATGGAATATTCACCGGCCAGGAGTGAGACCAACTCTGCAACGAAACAGCGTTGGTGATAGTCATGGTAAGGTTGGCCCCGTCGTAAGTCATGTGGACGTTCATATAGTCGCCGCTGTGCAGATCGATGGGGGTATTGCTAAGGTTGATCGAACCTATATTGGTGGGATTATTGCCCCATTGATATAGCCCCGTAGAGTCCGGCCCCTCGCCCGCATTGTTAAACAGGTCGAACTTGATCGCCACGCTTTTTTGAATGGTGACGTAACCCAGCCCCGCACCTGGGCCGCCCAGCGCGGTGGGTCCCACATTTTGGATAGTGAAGGTCATTCCGTCAGCGGTGGGGTTGGACAACTGGATGGTGAAGTCGGTCGTGAACGCTTGGACGTTCACCGGCTTGGTGAAAAAGGCGCTTCCCGCCTCCCCGGTCTCGCCGTTGGTCAACTGCAGCCGGAAGTCGTCCAGATCGGTGCTGCCGTTGAAGGTCATCAAACCCGAAGATTGGGCGGTGCTGAATCCGTTAGGAAAACTAATCGCGTAATTGGGCGTGATCGTGTAACTCGCGGAGACTGCCGCGCTCGGCTGCAGGCCGGGCGCTGTGGCGATCGCGTTAATCGTCTCAGTCACCGTCACTGGGATAGGGCCGGTATATTTCGTGGACGCCGTCGTCGGCGTTGTGCCGTCGATAGTGTAGTAGATCGTGGCCGCCGAAGAGGCGTCCGTGATGGTGACGCTCGTCGATCCGGTATAGCTTCCCGCCGGCTGTTTGAAGACCGGGTTAAGAGCGTCGCTGGTCGAGGTAAACGAAGCCGCGGTGGGATTGCTCAAGAGCATGCCAGTGACACTGGCGATGGCGGTGATTGTCTCGTTGGACGTTATGGAGAAGGCACCCGTGTACACATGGGAATTGACAGTCGGCGTGCTGCCATCGGTGGTGTAGTAAAAAGTCGCCCCGGGGACTGAGTCCGAAAGCGTGACCATGAGCGTGCCCGAATAAGTCGTCGTTGCCGGCCCGATGGTTGGAGGCGGCGCCTGTTGTGCTGAGGCGAGCAGGCCGTAAATGCTGAGCTCTCTGCCACCGACATACGCCTTGCCGTTAGTAACGGTCGGGACCGTCATCTCCACCGCGCCGCCGGGATTGTCGCGCGCCAAATTGCTGTCGGACGAATACAGCAAGTTCGACAGATTGGTCGCGTCATACGCCGCTAGGATCGCACTGCTGCCGGAGAAATAACCGCTGTTGTCGAGCACCCACACGATGCCATTCGTCGTGCCGTTCGCCGACACCGAAGGAGTGGGTCCGGGGTACGCGTACTGTTCGGAGCTGGAACTGGTGGGGCCGCTCGACAGTACTCCCTTCGCGAAGGAATAAGCCTCCAGGCTGCTGCTGAGCCCGGACGCGGTGCCCCCGTAATAGATGTTGTTGTTCCAGTAAGCCTCGCTGCCCCAGACGCCCGAACCCCAGCCCTGCTCGCCCACGAGGGGCGTTTGTACTTCCTGGATGACTTTGTCGCTCGAGGCGTTGAATCCCCCCAGACCTGACGGTGCATAATTGCTGCTCGTGTTACTGCCGTCGTTCACGTTGTCGCGGTCCAGGATGTAGATCATGCCCGACTTGCCTGCCTCGACAAGCGGATCAAGCGTCTTTCCTGCGTTCGCTCCAGAAGCCAGCGTCTGTGCGGGCAAGATGATCGGGCCACCGGATCCAAGGTCGCCGTCCTGTCCGTCCAGCGCCGCCTGGTTATAGGGGGTAAACTCGTCCTCGACGGTCATGATCCCGTTCGTTAGATTGAGGTCGAGCAGGCTCATCGAGTATTCGTTGGTCGGGTTGCTGTAAAGTGGCAGCGTCGAACTGGTCGGAGCGCTGATCTGGTAACTGCCGTTGCCGGTTGCCACGAACATCCGGGCCTTGCCCGTGCTTGGCACAACCTCGGCCGCGAGTCCCGCTCCGGCCATCCAGATGCCGCCGCCCGAGCCATCGGGCGTGGTGCAAAACGCGCTAAGCTGCATGACCGAGGTCTGTTTCGTCGTGGCGTTGGTCGTCGATCCGTATGACATGATCCAGCCGTGCCACGGGCCGTTGTCGTTCTGAGAACCGAATGGGACATACACTACGCCGTTAAGAAGCAGCAACCCGGCACGCTGGCGGTGATAGTTCGGGTTGAATGCCAGTGTGCCGTTCGAGCTCCCGCTGCCCGTGCCTAACACGCTCCCCTGGATCGCAAACGGGCCGCCAAATTTCTCCGCTCCGGAGGTGAGGTCAATAGCATGCAGCCGAAACACCAACGCCGAGCTCGAGTTCACGGTTTCAGAACTCACCAGAAACATGGTCATCGCGAATGGATCGGTGGAACTCGTCGATGCATCGATGACCGGCGTGCCCTGGACGCCATAGTTCGTCGTGTAGAAGCCTGCCGCCGCGCTGTTGGTCAGGAGCGAGACCTGCCAGAGCGGCGCTGCGTCGATGCCCCCGTTCGAGTCCGCGTCGAAAGCATAGACATAATCATTGCTCGTCGCGACGTACACCACGTTGTGGACCGTGCCGCTGACGGCGTCGTTAGAGCTGGAGATCTTCACTTTGGGTACGAAAAGTGGCTGCGCAAATATCAGACCGTTCACGGACTGACTAAACAGCTTCCCAAACGTCGAGCTGTTCACGTTCGCCGGAGTGAGTGTCGTTTCGGTAATATTCTGCCCGGTCCGCATGGTGTCGTTGTGCGCCATCAGCACCGGCGTGGCAGTCTGTGCGTTCGCACAGAAGTCGCCGGCAAAGACAAGAGCCAAAGCCAGTAAAAGCGCTGATGCTGACTTGAAGGAACCTCGCTTCTTACCGAAGTAAGGCACAACCTGGACGAGAATTAGCTGGGCAACACTCATATATGATTCGACTCCGAAAAAAAGCTAAGTATGAATTAATGATGACGAAAGCGTGCTGCAATTAGGAACTTCGAGGTCACCCCATAAGCGCTTACGCCTTGGTGTTCCTTCCGCTCAAACCCCGGCGTCTTCGAGCAATTAGCTCGTGCGGCGAGGGGTGTTTGCTGTAACAGAACGACGTGACACTAGACAACGGATTTGACGCGAGAGTCTGCACGCTCACTTAGATTTGATTCCGCAAATTTAAACGGCAGTATAAATTCGACGAAAAGCGGGAAGCTATTCATGCGAACGCGGACTCGAGTCTCGATTTGAGACGGTTCCCTCTTGCAACGATGATTTTGCGGGCCACGCTGGGGCAGTCATCTTGATTATCAAAATGCACTCTCGCGTACCGAGGTACCAAGTAAATACAATTTATCACACCGCCGAGCCAGAGGGGCGGAACTTTTTTCTCTAAATCGCCAAAAAGAAACTATGGTTTCATCTTGGGCGCGCCTCATGGGAATGGCCCGTTCCTGCCCTCGCATCAAAAACCACGAACCATATTCGCTTCAGGAGTTTGCGCGTCAACTTCCAGTTCGGAACAAGTCGAATTCCAGATCGAAAAATCTACACTCCGCCGGCCACCGGCAGCGCATCGTCTTGCGATCGATCCGTGTGCTCTTCAAGTACCAAGTAGTAATTAAGCTTCGAACAATTGAGCGAGGGCTCGTGCGGTGCCTCCGGCGACTCGTCGCTCATGGGTCCTGCGCTCACGACCCCCATGCGCCAGGGCCCAAGGGATAGAGAAAGCTAGCCGCCGGCGTGCATCCACGCGGGTTGCTCCGATTAGAAACAGGCGAAGCATCGCGTAGTGTCGCCGCAAGCGAGGCCAGGACGCGATCGGTCTTAATTGCGTCGTCGCGCCGAACTGACTTGCCCCTTCTAACAATGCTCGATGCACAGGCGAGAAACAAAGCGAACCAGCGTCCCATTCGCCGCTCATGTAGAAGCCCTATGCCATTTCGCAGCAGTAGTGGGTAAAACTTCAAGCTATTTCCAGCAGGTCTTAATCGCGCTAGTTACTCGTTACTCTCGTAACAAGTACGCGCACAACTTCGCTTCTATTTCGGGAAGAGATGTCCGATAGTGAATTTGCGACTCAAGCAAAAACTCGCAGGCCTGTAGGTCGGCCCTCTCGAGAGAGCGGCTTGACCACCAGTCAAGGCCGCCGGCGGACAGAGTCGTCAGCATATTAGTAGAAGAATCAAGAAGAGCCGGGGGGCTTGCATGACTGTACATGGTTACTCGAAGTGTATTCCTGCGTTTTCATCCTCGCTGAGGATGTTTCTGCTCTTGACGACATCCTTCCTGATTGGTCTGGCGACCCAACCGCTACTGTCCCAAACTAATACGCAGACACTGACACTTACAGCCGTCGATGCTGACGGCACCAACACCGGAAACGCTCGCTTGGGTGTTAATGTCGCCATTACCACTGCAATTACCCAATCTACCTATCCGGTACGTACGTGGACGCTGACCGGAGCAGGTACGTTGCAATCCAGTGCGACCAACAATGCGAATGCAACCTACACCCCGCCGACGACGATGCCCGCGAACCCGACGGTCACTATCACCGCAACCTTGGCTGGCAATCCCCCGAGTTATCCGGCAGTTGTCACGTCCTATACGTTGACCCTGGTCAATCCTATTCCCAAGGTTAGTAGCGCAGCACCGGCCCAGGCGGCTGCCGGGGCCACGATTCCCGTTACCCTCACCGGAACAGGTTTCGTTCCTGGCACAGTGATCATGGTCGGCGGCACAGCGGTGTCGACCACGTACCAGTCGCCGACCTCGGTGACCGCCCAGGTGAGCGCCCCGGCCGGATCGAGCAGTCCGCAGTCGCTGACCGCCCAGAACCCCTCTCCCCTGGGCGGCACAGGGAATGCGTTCTCGCTTCCCACCTCGGCGATCACGGTGACTGCCACAAACCCTAACGGTTCGGCGAATAACGGCACGGCGGTCCTTGGCACGCCGGTCTCCTTCACCACCAGCGTCGTCAACTCGCCTTATGGCAATAGGGCGTGGAGTACCCCGGGCCCCGGAACACTTGTGACTTCCGCGACGGAGAACATGAATGCGACCTACACTCCGCCCACTTCGATTCCGAGTAGCGGCAATGTAGTGACCGTGAACGCTTACATGAGTTCATATCCAACCCTAGCGACCTCCTACACCCTGACCCTGCTCAATCCGGTGCCGACGGTGACCTCTGCGAGCCCGGCCCAACTGGTGCCGGGCGGGACGCAGACCGTAACCCTGAGCGGATCGGGATTTGTCCCCGGCGCGACCGTGGCCTTCAATGGCGCGACCCTTCCTGTTACCTATGTCAGCTTTACCAGTGCAACCGTCCAGGTGCCGGTGCCGCCGACCGCCACCGGAAAACTCAGTTTGCAAATCCAAAATCCATCGCCGGGCGGCGGATCAGGCTCAACCTTTACCGAGTCCACCTCAACTCCAGCGATTACTCTTACCGCGCCAAACTCGGGAGCCGTTGCGCTCGGAAGCACCCTGCAGCTGACCTCCTCTGTCACCAACTCGCTCCAGACCGCAGTGACCTGGAGCGTGTCGGGTGGCGGCTCGATTTCAACCTCCGGCGTCTATACCGCGCCGGCGGCTATGCCCACCGGCGTGATCGTGACCGCAACGCTGACCAGCAACACGGCGGTTACGGCCACTTACTCCCCCAGCCTGATCAATCCCGTGCCCCAGATTGGTGGCGCAGCCCCGGCCCAGGCCGCCGCCGGCGCCACGATTCCGGTTACCGTCACCGGAACCGGTTTCGTCTCTGGTACGGTGGTCCTTGTCGGCGGCACAGCCGTGCCGACAACCTACCAGTCGTCGACCTCGGTGATCGCCCAGGTGACTGCGCCTGCCGGATCCAGCAGCCCGCTGTCCTTGTTGGTCCAGAACCCGTCTCCGGCGGCCGGTACAGGGAGTGCGTTCTCGCTTCCCACCTCGGCGATCTCGCTAACCGCCACAAACCCTAATGGTTCGGCGAATAACGGCACGGCCGTCCTTGGCACGCCGGTGTCCTTTACCACCAGCGTCGTCAACTCGCCCTATGGCAGCCGCGCGTGGACGTTGACCGGTGGCGGTGCTCTGCAGCCCAGTGCGGCGAGCAATGTCAATGCCACCTACACGCCGCCGGCTTCGATCCCGAGCTCCGGCAACGTCGTGACGATTAACGCTTACATGAGCTCGTATCCGACCCTGGCGACCTCCTACACTCTGACCCTGCTGAACCCGGTGCCGACGGTGACCTCTGTGACTCCGGCCCAGCTGGTGCCGGGCGGGACGCAGACCGTAACGCTAACCGGATCGGGATTTGTGCCCGGGATGACCGTGACCTTAAATGGCGCAACCCTTTCCACTACCTATGTCAGCTCTACCCGTGCAACGCTGCAGGTGCCGGTGTCGGCGACCGCCAACGGGACACTCAGTTTGCAGATCCAGAATCCATCGCCCGGCGGCGGATCGACAGTGTTTGCAGCCCCGGTTGCTACCCCAGCGATTACGCTTACGGCGCCAAACTCGGGGACCGTTGCGCTCGGAAGCAACCTGCAGTTGACCTCGTCAGTCGCCAGCTCGCTCCAGACCGCAGTCACCTGGAGCGTATCCGGCGGCGGCTCAATTTCAACCTCCGGCGTTTATACCGCGCCGGCGGCCATGCCCACCGGAAGCGTGATTGTGACCGCAACGCTGGTCAGCAACACGGCAATCACGGCCACATACTCTCCCAGCCTGATCAACCCTGTACCCCAGATTGGCTACACCACTCCGGGACAGGCCGCCGCCGGCGCCACGATTCCGATTGCCATCAGCGGATACGGTTTCGTGCCTGGCACCGTCATCCTTGTCGGCGGCACAGCGGTCCCGACAACCTACCAGTCGTCGACTTCGCTGACCGCTCAGGTGGCTGCGCCTGCCGGGTCCAGCAGCCCGCTGTCGTTGACGCCTCAGAACCCCTCGCCCGCGGCTGGAATAGGGAACGCGTTCTCTCTTCCCACCTCGGTGATCGTGATCACCGCCACAAACCCTAACGGTTCGGCAAACAACGGCACCGCCGTGCTCGGAACGCCGGTGTCCTTCACCGCCAGCGTCGTCAACTCGCCCTACGGCAACAGGACGTGGAATGCCCAGGGTCCGGGAACGCTGTTGAGTTCCGGGACGGAGAGTATGAACGCCACCTACACTCCGCCGACTTCGATTCCGAGCACCGGCAACGTTGTGACCGTGAACGCTTACATGAGTTCGTATCCAACCCTGTCGGCTTCCTACACCCTCACCCTGCTCAATCCCGTGCCGACAGTGACCTCGGCGACCCCGGCCCAATTGCTGCCGGGCGGGACGCAGACCGTAACCCTCAGCGGATCGGGATTTGTTCCGGGGACGACTGTGGCCTTCAACGGCACCACCCTTCCCATTACCTATGTCAGCTCCAGCAGCGCATCCATCCAGGTGCCGGTATCTGCGACCGCCACGGGCACACTCAGCCTACAAATCCAGAATCCTTCGCCGGGCGGCGGATTAGGCTCGACCTTTACCGAGACCGTTGCAAGTCCAGCGATCACGCTCACCGCAACGGACGCCGACGGCACCAATACCGGCACTGCTGAGCTGGGAGTCAATGTCGTCGTGACTCCCACAATCACCGGCACCGAACTACCTGCGTTGAGCTGGAGCCTCTCGAACACCAGCGCCGGGTCTCTTTCAAGCGGAGGAGTGTACACAGCACCGCCTGTGATGCCCCAAGACACAAGGGTGACCATCACCGCCACGCTGGTTTCCAACCCGTCGGTCACCGCGAGCTATGTGCTGCATATCATTTATCCGGTTCCGGTACTCACCTCGGCGAGTCCAGTCATCGTGCCGGCCGGGGATACCACGCTAATCACACTGACCGGGAGTAACTTTGAGCCGGGCACGGTGGTCGAGGCAAACGGAGTGTTCATGCCTACGACCTATATCTCGCCCACTTCTCTTCAGGCACAGGTGTCCGTTCCTTCGACCGCTACGGGAAATGATTTGATCCAGGCCTTCACTGGAACTCCCGGCGGAGGCTCTAGCGCCTTCGTTCCCGTGGCCATCTCCGCTGCCATCAGCGAGACCGCGGCGGCGCGGCTGTTAGACGAGACTACCTTTGGCCCCACCACCAGTTTGATCCAGCAGGTCGAACAGGAAGGCGAGAATGCGTGGCTCACCCAGCAGTTCAACACTCCGCAAACCGTCCTGCCGCCCATTCCAAATCCGTTGCCGAGTTATTGCGGCGACAGCGCGATGTGTTTCGAATCCTCCTGGTGGAATGCCGTGCTGACCGGCAACGACCAGTTGCGGCAACGCGTTGCTTTCGCTTTGAGCCAGCTCTTCGTTGTATCCAGCGACACGGTGCCAGGAACAGGGATTAACTACTATCACAACCTCCTGGCAGCCGACGCCTTCACCAACTGGTACACGATCATGACTGACGTGACCCTGTCGCCAGCGATGGGCATTTATCTGGACATGCTCAACAGTGTCGCTCCTAGTAGCCCGACCTTGATCGCGGACGAGAACTACGCCCGGGAGAACATGCAGCTGTTTAATCTCGGCCTCGATCTGATCAACCAGGACGGCAGCCTGCAGCTGGACGGAAACGGCAATCCCATCCCGGCCTACACCCAGGCCCAGGTGCAGGCATTCGCCCGCGCCTATACGGGCTGGGTTTTCGCCAACGCGGACGGCTCCACGCCGTCTGGTGGGAACGCGATACCCAATTACACCCATCCGCTGGTAGCAGTCGAGATCTACCACGAAGAGAACCCCAAGACGGTGCTCAGCGGGGCCACATTGCCCGCCGGCCAGACGGCCGAGCAGGACATGGCCGGGGCGCTGACCAACATCTTCCAGCATCCCAACCTGCCGCCGTTTGTCAGCCAGCAGTTAATCCAGCACCTAGTGAAGAGCGACCCCAGCCCGGCTTATATTTCCAGGGTCGCGGCGGTCTTTATCAACGACGGCAACAATGTTCGCGGCGACATGCAGGCGGTGCTGACCGCCATCTTCACCGATCCCGAGGCCCGGGCCGGCGATACCTCTCCCCAGACCACCGACGGTCATCTGCGGGAGCCGATCCTGTGGCTCACCGATGCCATGCGCGGTCTTGGCTACGTGAACGTCGATCCCAACAACTTCTATCAGTACTTGTCGAACTATTCGGGGGCGCTCGGCGAGTGGCCTTACCAATCGCCGGCGGTCTTCAATTTCTTCCCGCCCAGCTACGTCATACCGGGCACCACGCTCAACGCGCCGGAGTTCGGACTGGAGAACACCGCGAGTGTCACCGTCCGTCTCACTCAGGCTGATCAGCTGGTGAACAACAAAATCACCGGGTTCAATGTCGACTTGAGCGCCACCAGTCCACTTGGCCAGATCGCGGTTTCGCAGGGGCCTTCGGGTCTGGTGAGTGCGCTCAACGCGCTCTTCCTTTACAACACCATGGACGCAAATACGATTACGGCCATAACCAATGAAGTCAGCTCGGTGACAAACCCGGCGCAGCAAGTGCGAATTGCCGCGTACCTCGTGCTGACTTCATCGGAATACAAAATACTGCACTAGATCTCTCGAAAACGAGCTAAAGGGGAAGACGAATGGGTATGAATAGACGGAGTTTTATTCGGTATGCGTCTTTGGCGGCAGGGGGCAACGCAGCGGGTCTTCGCCCGTTTGGGATGCTGAACGGGCTGGCGCAGTCGTCGCCTGGTTACAAGGCGCTGGTCTGCATTTTTCTCTACGGGGGCAACGACTCGAACAACACCCTGGTTCCGTTCAACACTTCGGCGAACGGGAGCAACGGGTACACCGCGTACGCCAACGTGCGGGGCCCGTTGGCGCTCTCTGCGGGAAGCCTGTTGCCCTTGGCTGCGGGCGCGAATGGCAACTATGGGTTGCATCCCAGCTTGCCCAATACCCAGGCGCTATTTAATAACGGCAATCTGGCGTTTGTGACCAACGTGGGAACGCTGGTTCAGCCGCTGACTCCGGCGCAGTATCAGGCCGGCGGGATGCCGACGCCGTCCAACCTCTTCTCCCACCCCGACCAGCAGCTGGAATGGCAGAATGCGAGCCAGAATGCGGGGGCCGGGACGGGCTGGGCCGGACGCATCGCCGACTCGATGTCGGCCAGCTACAATCCCGGGGCGCCGATTCCGATGATCACTTCCGTCTACGGGGACACGCTGTTCTGCAACGGGGCGGTCACCTCGCCGGTGGCCGTCAATCCGGGGAACTTGGGCGGGGGCAGCTGTTCGGAAGGCGCCGCCTGCACGGGAAGGCTGGAGACCGCGCAGCAGTTGCTAACTTTTCAGAGCGGGATCTCGTTGGTGCAGGCCGACAATGCCATCACCACGAATGCGTATCAATACATGAGCGTGCTGGCCAACGCGGTGCAGTCGGCAGCTCCGCTGGCCACTACTTTTCCGGCCAACAACTCGCTGGCGGCGCAGTTGCAGCAGATTGCGCAGATCATCCAGGTGCGGCAGGCCCTGGGGGTGGGCCGGCAGATCTTCTTCGCCGGGCTGAGCAACTTCGACACCCACACGGAACAGCTCGGCACGCAGAGCGGCCTGCTCTCGCAGTTCGATGGGGCGATCGGCTCCTTCTACCAGGCGACCCAGGCGCTCGGGCTGGCCAATCAGATCACTACCTTCACCATGTCGGACTTCAGCCGGGCGATGCAGCCCAACTCGAACACCGGCAGCGATCACGGCTGGGGTGGCCATCTTATGGTGATGGGCGGAGCGGTCAACGGCGGCCAGATTTACGGCACTTATCCAACCCTCGCTCTCGGCGGCCCGAACGACTCGGGCGCAAATGGACGCTGGCTGCCGACCACTGCCAGCTCGCAGTACGCCGCTACCCTGGCCTCCTGGTTCGGCGTCCCTGCCGCCAGCCTCAACACTATCTTTCCGACCCTGGGGAGCTTCTCCACCACCAACCTCGGCTTCGTCTAATGCGGTTGCGGCAAGCGATGCTCGAACGGTAGCGCGGGGCCGGAACTTGAGTCGATGTTGCGTTCCAATTGCCGGCTTTCGGATGTGGAGTGCGAACCAGGGCGAATTGGCTTCCCTTGAATCCGGAAACGCCTTGGGATACGGTGTCACCTGAATGCAACACGAAGCTATGCATCTGCGGGCTGGCGAGGCGGTGGGCGCTTCGTCGGAGATGTCAGGGGGGATAGCCCCCGGACGCCCGATAGTGTTCGTGCTGCCTGGACTCGGGGGCGAAGCGGATCCGGACCTGGAGGTTTTTTATCAGCCCATGCGCGCGCAGCTGGACCTGGTGCCCATCACCTACCTGGACTGGGTTGAGTTACTCGAGGCTGATTGCGATTTCGAGAGCGTGGCGGCAAATGTACGCCGCCAGATTGAGTCCAGAGTGCCAACCGGCCCAATCCGTATGGCGGGTTATTCCATAGGGGGACACTTGGCCTACGCTACGGCTTTGGCCTTTCGCGCAGAGGGGCGGCCCGTGGACGTAATCGCGATCCTGGATGCTCCGGCCGATGTCGAGGACTTCATTCCCTCGTTCGGGCAGCAGCTACGGGAGCGCCTCGAGAGAATGCTTGCTTTCAACGTGCGGGCGGCCCTCGCTTCTCTGGTCGCTAAAGTACTCATCCGGGGGAACTCGCGCCGGGCATTCGGCTACCTGGCGCGCCATCGGCGGCGTGCGTTGCCTTTTCGATTCGATACCTATCTCCACCACACAATTACCATGCAACTGGTGCTGCGCATCTTCCCTGTCTGGTGGCAGAAGCAATCGGAAAAGACCAGATCAACCCTGGATACTCCCACATATCTGTTTCGGACGGAAGCGGGGCATCCCATAAAGCGAGAAGACCTGGGCTGGTCCAAATATTGCTCCTGCCTGAAAGTGTTGAGCGTGGCTGGCTCGCATCGCGGGATGCTGCATCCGTCAATCAATGCTCCGCTTCGCGCCGCGTTTACCGCCGCCATGTCGTCTCCCGGCTCCTGACCGGCAAGTCTGTCAAAGCATTGTTTCTGCCCGATCCGAAGGCACGCAAGGTCTGACTCGAGGCGCCGAATGAACGCTCGCGCACTGCGCTACGGAAAGGAAGGTCGCGGTTCCATGCACAGGCTTTGCGAAGAAATAGCCGCCGGGACTTGTATACTGGTTGTGGAGAGTTGCTCCTCCCGCCGCATATTGGTGAGCGCGCCCCGTCAAGCGTCTAACCGTCGTACTTTACCCTACTGTCTCGCAACGATACCTATAACTCAGAGATTCGTTCATTGCGGTGAAGCCGCATTGGCACCGCAGAAGGGCTGTCAACCTTGGAACACACCGATCGACTCAGTTTGAGACCCATTTTCATCAACGGCCGATTTGTCACGCAGCGAGTTACGGGTACGCAACGGTACGCGCACGAGCTGCTGGAAAGGCTGGACGCCCTTCTCAGTGAATCTGCCGCCGCGAAGCCGCGCGTCGTGCTCCTGGTGCCCCCTTCTGACCAGCAACTGCCCACATTTCGCTGTATCGAAGTTACTCAAGTGGGCCGGTTTAGCGGACAGCTGTGGGAACAGCTCGAGTTACCCTTCTACGCTCGTGGAGGAGTCTTATTCAGTCTGGTGGGCGGAGCGCCGCTTCTCCATCGGCGCAATGTCATCACCATCCACGACGCCGCTGTCTTTGCGTCGCCGCAGAGCTTCTCCTTCGCCTTTCGCCTTTGGTACAGATTTCTCTACTGGACCTTATGCCACACCGCTCTGCACGTGATGACCGTCTCTGAATTCTCGCGGGATGAGCTGGTCAAGTGGTGCAGCGCGAAGCCGGAGAAATTCACCGTCGCGTATCTCGGATCGGACCACGCCACCCGCCCCATCCCCGATCTCGAAGTTCTCGCCAAACACAACCTTCGCCCATTCCAATACGTATTGGCGGTCAGTTCCCGCAACCCCGGCAAGAATCTCTCCGGATTACTTCATGCCGTCCCCTATCTGAGCGCTGGAAAGTTCGATGTAGCCGTTGCGGGCGCCAGTTACTCAAAGGTCTTCGGAGCATCTGAGATTTCCGGCGACAAGGTCCGCGATCTGGGTTACGTCAATGATTCCGAATTGCGGAGCCTTTATGAGAATGCGGCTTGTTTCGCCTTCCCCTCGTTCTACGAAGGTTTCGGCTTGCCCCCGCTCGAGGCGCTCGCCCTGGGATGCCCCACCGTCGTAGCCAACGCTAATTCACTGGCCGAGATATTCCACCGCGTTGCCTTTCTGTGCAACCCCCATGATCCACAGGACATAGCCGCAAAGATACTTCAGGCCTGCCAATCGCCAGCCGAGGAAAGGCCGCGCTACCGGGAGTTCGCGAATAGCTTCCGGTGGGACAAATGTGCGACAATTACATGGACGGCGATCATTCGATTTGCCGAAATCGGATAGCCGCATCTGCCGTCAGTCCGGATTCTGGTTGGATGCCTTGTGATGTCCGGATCGAAAGCGCTGAACGGAAGTTCAAAGGGAGCGCGAATTCCCAGTTGCCTGGAAAGTTAACAGAGTTTCAGCCTGCTCGAGGATGCGCCAGAGGTTCTTCGTCTTCCTCAATCGTCAGCGTCAGCATCGTTGAGCATCGGTTTGGGTCTCTGAAAAGGCATTCCAGGCGCGCGGTGAAGCACCCTGCTCTCATTAGTCCCCTGGGGTGCCAAATTGGAACTTACCGATCGGCAGTGTGTCCCGTTTTAGGAAGACCGCATTGAAGTTACGTTGGTGTGTCGCGCCAGTGGCGTAGGCTGTTGGCGGCGGCGGTTTACCCTACCTCTTCTGCTATCGTGAAATTGGACGAGTAGGGTCAGATCCGACGCCGAATTCTATCTGGGGAGTGAAACCAGTGAGTGCTGTTCTCGAGAAGGACCCGACTTTACGAGATTTCTTGAAGATTTTCGACCGCAGGCGGCGAGTAATCCTGATTGGCGCCGGAGTCGTCTTTGCCTTTGCTCTGTTGGTCTGCATCTTCACCACGCGGAAGTACACCGCCTCCAGCATTATCGAGCTGCAGAAAATGTCAGCCAGCAGTCCGAGCCTGGATAGTCTGATGGGCGGGGACACCGCGGCCGCGGGCGACGCCATGAGCTTGAATGTAGACCTGCAGACGCAGTCCGACATCCTGCAGTCCGATGCTCTCGCACTGCGGGTCATCAAGCAGTTGGACCTCGAACACACCCCCGACTTCAAGCCCCATTTCAGCCCGGTAGGATGGTTGATGGGCCTGTTTTCCCCCAGCGGCCCCTCCGACCCGGCCAACGCTCCGCTTGAAGATTCCCCCAGCCGGAGACGCGCTGTGCTGGCAGTCTTTAAAGGCAACCTGAACGTCCGCGTAAACGCGGGCACTCGATTGACCGAAATCAGTTACACCAGCAGCAATCCGAAAGTAGCTGCGGAGGTCGTGAATCGCCTCGTCCAGGAGCTGATTAATTACAACTACGAAACGCGCCTCGCCGGCACCAGTCAGGTCTCCAAGGGGTTGGAAGATCAATTAAGCGATCTCCGGAAGCACAGCGAGGAGCTCCAGAACAAAGTCGTGAACCTGAAGCAGAACAGCGGGCTTTTCGGAGTCGGCGGCGTCCAGGCTAACGGCGAGACCGAGGTCAGCAGTCCGGTGCTCCAGAACCTGGACCGCTCGACCGCGCAACTCTCCCAGGCCACGATGAACCGTGTGCTCAAGCAAGCCATCTACGATGTTGTTCGTTCCGGCGACGCCGAGGCGATTTCGCAGCTCAGCGGCACGCAAATGGGTGCCGACGGCCAGGGAGTCAATGATTCGCTCAATCTGATCCAGACTCTGCGCCAGCAGGAAGCCACGCTCGGCAGCCAGATCGAGCAGGAATCGACGAAGTTTGGCCCCGCGTACCCCAAACTCATCCAGGACAAAGCCTCTCTGCAGGCGGTGGATCAATCGTTGAAGGACGAGATCGCCCGCATCGGGACACGAGCGAAAACCGACTACGAGATCGCCGTCAAAGCCGAGGATGGCGCCCGCGCCGCATACGAGGCCGACCGCGCCGCGGCGGAGAAACTGAACGGCCAGGGCGTGGAATTCTCGATTGTCTCGAAAGAAGCAGACCAGAGCCAACAGCTTTACCAGGATCTGCTCAAGCGCCTCAAGGAAGCGGGCGTGGTCGAAGGCCTCCACTCGTCGAGCATCACCATTGTTGATCCGGCAACGCCCCCGGCATCGCCGAGCAAGCCGAAGGTTCTCCAAACCCTGGTTCTTGGTGCGCTCTTTGGGATTTTCGTGGGAGTATGCCTGGCCATAGGGTTCGATGTCTTCGATACCAGGATCCAGAGCACCGACGAACTCGAAGCGATGGACCTTCCGGTGATTGGCCTGGTGCCGCAGATCAAGCTCGACACGGCTCCGCCAGGAGGTTTTTTAACCGGTTCCAAGTATTCCGTCTTTGGCGAGGCGGTGCGCGGCCTTCGCTCAACTTTGCTGGAGGCCCAGACTGGACGCCAGGTACAGGTGCTCCTGGTCACCAGCAGCCTGCCCCGGGAGGGTAAGTCGGCAGTGGCCCTGAATCTGGCCGTCTCTCAGGCCCAGTTCAACAAAAAGGTCTTGTTGGTGGAAGCCGACATGCGCCGTCCCGTGCTGCGTAGAATTCTTGGATTGCCAGGGGTGGACGGCCTGAGCGACTTGCTGTCGGACTCGAAATCCTCGGTTGCACCGTATTCCGTTTCGGCCCACCCGAACCTGCACTGCCTGCCGGCGGGATCGTCACCGGCATACCCGGCGGAACTGCTTGGTTCGGAAAGAATGAATTTCCTTATGCAGGAGTGGCGCCAGGCCTACGATTTCGTCGTGCTTGATTGTCCTCCCGTGCTCCCGGTCACCGACACCCAATACCTGGAGAGCATGGCAGACGCCACCTTCCTGATCGCCCGCGCTGGAGCGACCTCGAAGGTTGCGTTGCGGCGTTCCTACCAGTTGCTCCTGCGTCATGCGAAGAACCAGCAGAATCCCAAAGTGGGGGTGGTCCTGAACTTTATCTCGGTTCGCTCCGCCGCTTACTATGGATACTACGGGTACTCGCCCGAGGCCGAAGAGCAGACTGTGGGGAGTTCGCATTCGAACGGAAGCTCGGGGAAGTCCCTGTTCGACTAAATGCCAGCCCAGCTCGTTTCTCGCCCAGGGAATCTGTATCGAAATTGGGCGGAAAATGAGGTTTCCCGGGGTCTGAAAGTTGGTCGCGATCGCCTGGGTAAACGCAACTTAGCGTGGTTGACGGAGGCCGGTGAGGAGGATACCTTTGAGTAAGAGCTCCCCGTCTCCGTTCTTAGAACCACGCCTCGATCAACGACTTATTTCAGCAACTTTACCCGCATCGATTCAATTTCCGTCAGGGGAATTGCTGGAAAAACCAAACTTCGAATGTACTGAACTTCAGTAGCGAGCATCATTCCGAGCGTCTGTTCGAGAGGAACCTGAATGGAAAATAGCAGTGCATCGCAGCGCCCAATTCTTGTCACCGGAGGAGCCGGGTTCATTGGTTCGAACTTCGTTCTGGACTGGATCCGCAAGGAATCGGGCAGTGTCATCAATTTAGACAAGCTCACCTACGCGGGAAACCTGGGAAATCTGGCGAGTCTGGAAGGCGAAGCCCGCCATACTCTTCGTGCGTGGCGACATTTGCGATCCAGAGCTCGTTTCCTCGCTCCTGCGGCGGCACAAGCCCCGCGCGGTCGTGCATTTCGCCGCCGAGAGCCACGTGGACCGGTCCATCAGCGATCCGGGGGAATTCGTCCTCACCAACGTGAATGGAACGCTCAATCTGCTGCAGCAGAGCAAAACCTATTGGGATGGCCTCGACGCGGAAGACAAGCAGAACTTCCGCTTTCTGCACGTTTCAACCGATGAAGTCTACGGCACGCTCGACGCGGACGATCCGGCATTTACCGAAGAGACGCCTTATGCGCCGAACAGCCCCTATGCGGCTTCCAAGGCGGGTTCCGACCACCTGGTTCGCGCCTGGCACCATACCTTCGGCTTTCCGACGCTGACCACGAATTGCTCGAACAATTACGGGCCGTTCCAGTTTCCGGAAAAGCTGATTCCCCTCGTATTGCTAAAAGCCCTCGATGGAGAACCGCTCCCGGTCTATGGCGACGGCCAGAACGTACGCGACTGGCTTTATGTTCTCGACCACTGCGAAGGAATTCGCACCGTACTTGCCACGGGCAAGCTGGGCGAGACCTACAACATCGGCGGCAGCAACGAGCGGAAGAACATCGACGTGGTCACCACGATCTGCGACATTCTCGATGAGCTGCGCCCCAGCGCAACGATTGGCTCCAGGCGCTCTTTGATTACCTTCGTCAAGGACCGTCCCGGTCACGATCGACGCTATGCCATCGATGCGACCAAGATTCGGCGAGAGCTTGGCTGGGCGCCGAAGACCTCCTTCGAGCCGGGAATTCGGGCGACCGTGGAGTGGTATCTGGCCAACCTTCAGTGGGTGAAGGACGTCCGCTCCGGCGCCTATCTCGACTGGCTCGAACTGAACTACAAGGAGCGATAGATGGCGCGCAAGGGCATCATTCTGGCCGGAGGTTCGGGGACGCGGCTGTATCCACTCACGCTTGCCGTCTCCAAACAACTCCTTCCGGTCTATGACAAGCCAATGATTTACTACCCGCTGAGCACGTTGATGCTGGCGGGAATCAGGGACATCCTGATCATCTCCACACCCGAGGACACGCCGCGCTTCTCCGGCCTTCTCGGCGACGGGGCTAAGTGGGGATTGAACATTGAGTACGCGATTCAACCCAGCCCCGACGGCTTGGCACAGGCCTTCATCATCGGGGACAGCTTTATCGGGAACGACGCTTGTTCGCTGGTGCTTGGCGACAACCTCTTCTTTGGCTATTCGCTGTCGACCCAGCTCCAACATGCGGCGAAACAAACCTCAGGCGCAACCGTCTTCGCGTATCGGGTAAGCGACCCGGAGCGCTACGGAGTCGTCGAGTTCGACCGCACCGGCAAGGCCCTCAGCATCGAAGAGAAACCCGCCAAGCCGAAATCGTCGTTCGCCATCACAGGCCTCTACTTCTATGACAACGATGTCGTTGAGATTGCCAAAGCGGTGAAGCCTTCGCCGCGCGGCGAGCTGGAAATCACCGACGTCAACCAGGCCTATCTCGATCGCGGCGCGCTGGACGTACAGCACATGGGGCGCGGAACGGCATGGCTCGACACCGGCACCCACGATTCGCTCCTCGAGGCAGCGGTCTTCATTCAAACCATCGAGGGGCGACAGGGGCTTAAGATTGCCTGCCCCGAAGAGATCGCCTACCGCATGAAGTTCATCACCGCGGATCAGCTGGCCGCGCTGGCTGCGCCGTTGCGCAAGAGCGGCTACGGGCATTACCTCCTGGCCCTGATCGAGGAAGCGGGAGAATTTGGAGGGCTCGCATGAAGCTGATCGAAACCGGCATCCTCGGAGTAGTCATTCTTGAAATGCCGATCTTCCGGGATGACCGTGGCCAGTTTCAAGAGACCTATAACGAGCGCCGCTTTCTGGAACTCGCGCTGCCGGTCGACTGGAAACAAGACAACCTGTCGTACTCCCGCAAGAATGTGGTCCGCGGGTTGCATTATCAACTTGTCCAGCCGCAGGGAAAGCTGGTCCGAGTCGTCAGCGGATCGGTCTTTGATGTCGCCGTGGATATCCGGCGCAATTCCCCTACCTTTGGCAAGCATGTTTCCATCGAGCTGAGTGCGGAGAATGGTCTGGCGTTTTATATTCCCCCCGGCTTCGCTCATGGATTTACCGCGCTGACCGAAAACGCCGCGTTCTCTTATAAAGTCACGGATTTTTACGAGCCCTCCGGAGACCGGACGATGTTGTGGAACGATCCGGAATTAGGGATCAAGTGGCCGGTTGCGGCGGAAGATGCCATCGTCTCCGCCAAGGACCTTCAAGGCAAACCCTTCAGCACGGCGGAGGTTTTTCCGTGACGGTAACGGGTTCTGCGGACCGCGTACTGCTTCTCGGCTCGAACGGTCAGCTGGGCACGGAGTTGCGCGCGCTGCTTGAGGGTCAATGCGAGCTCCACGCCCTGACTCGCGAAAAGGCCGATTTTTCTCAGCCTGAACAGCTTCGCGGAATTGTGGCCAGCCTGCGGCCGACGGTCATTCTGAATGCCGCTGCATACACCGCCGTCGACAAAGCGGAGTCGGAGCCGGAGCTGGCAGCGCTGGTCAATACCACCTCCCCGGCCGTGCTCGCCGAGGAGGCTGCCCGCTACGGCGGCTTGCTGGTTCATTATTCGACGGACTACGTCTTCGATGGCTCCAAGTCCAGCCCCTGGGTCGAGGACGATCCAACCGGGCCCGCTGAACGTCTACGGAAGCACCAAGCTGGCAGGCGAGCAGGCGATCGCCGCCGCCGGCGGATCGTACCTGATCTTTCGCACCAGCTGGGTCTTCGCGCCGCACGGCAAGAATTTTCTGCTGACGATCCTGCGGCTGGCCAGGGAGCGCGACCGCTTGACGATCGTCGCCGACCAGCACGGAGCGCCAACCTCCGCCCTCGCCATCGCGCGTGCGACCCTTCAGGTGCTCGAAAGCCGCGTGGATTCGCCTTCGCCGCGGTCGGGCGTCTATCACATGACCTGCGCGGGCGAGACGACCTGGCAAGGTTTTTCCCAGGCGATCGTCGAAGAGGCCGCCGCGGCGGACCTGCTCGGCGGCAAACATCCCGAAGTCGCGCCGATTTCGAGCGCCGACTATCCGACACCGGCAAAACGCCCGGTCAATTCGGTGATGGATAACGGCAAGCTGTCGCGGGATTTTGGGGTCACCCTCCCGCATTGGCGAGAAGCGCTGGGCGAAGCGATACTGGAACTCTGCCCGGCCAGGGGGATGTCCCATCGATGATCGCCTACTTCAGACAACTGGTCCTCCGCCATCTGGTTTCCCCATACGGAATCGCGATCATTCCGTATGCATTCTTCTTGTTCGCGTGGAATTTTCCGCCGAATGTCTATACGCATTACGTCCGCGAACCGGACCTCATGTACCACAATCCCACGGTGCTGTTGTTTTACACCGTCTGCGTCGTGGCGTTTCTGTTGGGCGCACGCATCGCCCCGCAGGTGCGTGCGATCGCCTCCAGCGATATCTCCTCGCCTCGCATCCGGCTTCGGTTCGGCTCCCCTCTGGTCTACGTCCTGGTTCCGCTGCTTGTGGCGGCGATTCCGTGCCTGATCTTCGTGGGTTTGATCGCCGCCAGCAACAACTTCGTCACTCTCCTCTTGTCCCAGCAGGGAGACGCGATCAAGCAAGTCAACCAGACCGGCAGTTTGGGAGGCTCGGACTTCTGGGGCTCTTCGCTTTTCCTTCTAACCGGCGTTCTTTGGTGGTCGGCATTTCGCGCCTCGCAGTTGGAGTTGGCGGGGGCGGCCCGTCGTCTCTTCGGCGCGGTATTTGCGGCCGCGTTCGTGATCGACGTCCTGGCTTGCCTGGGTACTTTCGACCGGACGAACTTAATGCCGCTGCTTGCCGGATTGATTGTTATCTACCTGTTTTTCAAAACCCGGGCATCCGATGTGAAGCTAGCCAAGCTCGTGATGATTGTGCTGGCTTCTGTTTTGGGCATCTTAGCCGTGTTTATCGCGTTGCAACTCGCCCGGAGCGCTTCTCATTTGGACGCGTTGATCAGCAGCGTGCTCGGGTATACGATCGCCTCCCACAATCGGCTGGCTGCCCTGATCACCGGGGTCATGCACTACGTCTATCAGGGCAAGGGCGCGTACCTTGTCGCATTTATTACCCAGAACGACAGGTTTAGCGGGCTGCGGGATCAGATGGGATTGCCGAATTTCTTTGTGCTGTGGCTCTCGGAATTCGGCTCCCTGTCGGCCAGCGGCCTGAACTCTTCTTACAACTGGGCCGGTGTGCTTGGCTATCTGTTCTCGGATCTTGGCTGGTGGACGCCCGTTTATATGGCGGTTACCGGGATATTTGCCGGCGCCCTTTGGTCCCGTTTTCGCGCTGGCATGACCATTGGCCTGGTCGTTTATCCCTGGCTGGCATTTTGGATACTTTTCTGGTTCGGCTGGAACCTTCTCTTCGACGCCCGCGCTGTCGTCTTGCTCGAAACCAGCCTGTTGCTTTTCCTCTACGACAAGGTCTACCTCTACCGGGCGTCGGAAGCCAAGCGGTCCGTGATCGTCTCAAAGTCCAGCTGGGACCCGGTACAAACGGTGAGAACGAGCGATCGCGGAGGACTTTTCTAGCGTGCCGGAAGTGTTCGATCGCCTCAAAAGGCTCAAAGACCACCAGGTTTCCCGGAATGCCCTGTGGATCTTAGTGGGCCAGGGAGCGAACTTCTTCCTGCAAGCGGCATTCTTCCTGCTGCTCACCCGGCTTCTGGGCGTCACGGAATATGGCGTCTTCAGCGGCGCCTTCGCGCTGATCAATCTTGCCACGCCATACAGTTCCCTTGGGGCGGGCATGTTGTTCATGCGCTACGTCACCGAAGACCGCTCCAAGGCCGGACTGTACTGGGGCAATACGCTGCTCTTGACCACCACGGTGACATTGGTGCTTGCGGCCATATTTTATTTTGCCGGCCCCGCGATCAACCATACCCAGAGTCATATAATTTTCCTGATATTGGCAGTGGCGAACTGTCTCTTCAGCCAGGTCTCGGACCTGGGCAGCATCGTCTTTCAGACATTCGAAAAAATGCGGTACACCGCGACCCTGAGCTTCTTGTCGAACCTGGGCCGCGTCATCGTGTTGTTGATCATGCTCGCCACGCTTCATAGAGCAAACGCCGTGCAGTGGTCGATAGGCATCTTCATCGCCTCCGGGCTGGCGGCAGCGATGTGCTGCATTTGGGTGAGAAAAGAGGTCGGACCCCTATCGATCGACCTCGGCCTGATACGGCGGAGAGTGCTTGAGGGCCTCGGCTTTTCCTTCGCGGGGACCACCCAGAACGCCTATAACGATATCGACAAAACGATGCTCAGCCACTACGGGCTGAATAGGGAAAACGGCTTCTATTCGCTCGCCTATCGCATCGTTGATTTTGCCACGACCCCGATTATCGCCATCGATTCGGCGGTGCTTCCTCGCTTTTTTAAGAAGAGCCGTGAGGAAATGTCCGCGACCATTCGGCTGGCGTTCCGCTCCGCTGCCGTCGCGGCTTCCATTGGTCTGGTGATCGGCGTCGGCATTCTGTTGTTTGCTCCGTTCGTCTTGCATCTGGTGCCTAAAGGATTTTCCAATGCCATGGTGGCGTTACGATGGTTGTGCTGGTTGCCCGCGCTGCGCGGGATCCATCGCCTCACCGGAGGAGCTCTGACCGGATCTGGGCGGCAAAACTATCGGACCGCGTCGCAATTCAGCGTCGCCGGACTGAATTTTCTGCTCAACCTCTGGTGGATCCCGGCTTATGGCTGGATCGGTGCGGCCTGGGCGAGCGTGGCGGCCGATGGATCGCTTGCCGCCATTAACTCGGGGTTATTGCTCGCGGTTTGGTACAACGTTTCGCGTCGAGGAAAAGACGCGCAGATCGAGGTCGTGAAAGCTTAGATGTTGCAAAATGGTGTATGTGCGGTGGTGATTACCTTTCGTCCACCGTCTGTCGTTCCGGGCAATCTGGCTATAACGCGCCCCCAGGTCCAGGGCCTGGTTGTGGTGGACAACGGTTCTTCCCCCGAAGCGCTTGCGCCGGTGGTCGCGGCGAGCCGCGCGCTCGACTTCGAACTGATCGAGAATGGCGCCAATCTTGGAATCGCATCGGCTCTCAACGTAGGAGCCAGGTGGGCCCGGTCACAAGGGTACAAGTTCGTCGCCCTCTTCGATCAGGACAGCACCTTGAGCGAAGGTCTCATCGCAAAGATGTTGCATGAGTACGAAACCCATCCGCGGCGTGAAACGATCGCTATCGTCACCCCTAAGCACATGGAACTGGAGTCCGGCGAGTGGGACCGCCCGGCCTTTGCCGAGGATGGAACCCCGTTGGTCGCGATCACCTCGGGAAGCCTGATGCCCATCGAGATATTTGACCGCTGCGGATGGTTCGAAGACGACCTGATTATCGACCGCGTCGACGACGAGTATTGCCTGCGGGTGAGGTCGATGGGTTACAGCATCGCATTGTGCGAAGAGGCCCATCTGCATCACTCCGTCGGCTCGCCGAGGATGCATTCCTTCCTCGGTCTTCGCCAGGTGAAAGCCACTCACCATGGAGCCAAACGCTACTACTACATGACCCGGAATCGGATCGTGATGGTGAAAAGGTATTGGCGGCAATATCCGCAGTGGTGTTATTTCACGGCCCGCTCTGTGGTGCGAGACATGATCGTCAACTTCGTCGTCGAAGATAATCGCTGGGCCAAGCTGGGCACCACTTTGCGCGGTATCGTCGACGGAATTCTCGGCCGCATGGGCATGGTGGTTCCGCTATAGTGTTTGCGTCCGCACGTCCTCTGGCAATGGTTCGCACTTTCCAGTCGACCCTTCTCTCGGCGCCTGCGGCCAGGATTCATCAGGAGGAGAATTGGCGTATCTCGTAACCGGCGCAGCCGGGTTCATTGGCTTTCACACCTGCCGTCGACTGCTTGATCGCGGAGAGTCCGTTATCGGCATAGACGTAGTCAACGATTACTACGATCCGGCGTTGAAAGAGGCGCGCCTTGCGATCCTGCAACGATCACCCAATTTTGTGCTTCATCGCGCCGACGTCGCCGACCGCAACGCCATGGAGAGTGTGGCGGCGGCACACTCTGATATCACGCGGATCATCCATCTGGCCGCCCAGGCTGGCGTGCGATATTCGCTCGTCAATCCTTACAGCTACACCCATTCGAATATCGAGGGGCACCTGGTCATGCTGGAGCTCGCCCGCCACCTCAGGCAATGCGACCATTTTGTCTATGCCAGTTCGTCTTCGGTGTACGGATCAAACAAGAAGCTGCCGTTTTCCGTCGACGACCGTGTCGACCAGCCCATGTCGCTGTACGCGGCCACCAAGAGGGCCGGAGAGCTGATGGCTCACTCTTACAGCGACCTCTATAAGATTCCCACTACAGGGCTTCGATTTTTTACGGTCTATGGGCCATGGGGACGTCCCGATTCCGTGACCTATCTGTTTGTCAAAGCCATCCTCGAGGGCAAGCCGATCACGGTTTTCAACCACGGCGATATGCGCCGGAATTTTACTTACGTCGACGACATCATCGAGGGAGTGCTTGCCGTTGCTGCCGGCACTCCAGCCCGAATCGATCTTCCCGCCAAAATCTACAATCTCGGCAATAACCGCTCCGAGCCCTTGACCACGTATATCTCGACGATTGAACAAGCTCTTGGTATGAAAGCCAAAATTGAATACGCGCCGATGCAGGCGGGAGATATTAAAGAAACGCTTGCGGATATCCAGCCACTCATCGACGACTTTGGCTTCGAGCCTAAGACCTCGATCGAGGAAGGTGTTCCTCAGTTTGTAAAGTGGTACCGGGATTATTACGCTGTCTAGGTTGGGGCGCGCCTTATGCCGACGCCAGCGCGCAATATTCCGCCTCGATCTTCGAGACCATGGTGTCGGTGGAATATTCGCGGCCAATTTCTTCCAGGATCCTCAACTGTTCGAGGCGCAAAGCCTCGTTCTCGAAGATCGACAGCACGATTGTCGCCAGTTCGGAGGCGTCGGGGGATGACGCTATGTTGTTCGGGAGCCGGGAGTGAAGTATCGCCTCGGAGCCGTAATTGCTCGTCGCCGCAATCGGCAGCAGGTCAATGCACGCCTCGATCAAGGAATAGGGCAACGCTTCGTAGATGCTGGTGTGCACCATGACGTCCATATCCGGCAAAGCTTCCGTTGCCGGAACTCCACCTCTCCAATCGATCAATGAAGCTACGCCCAATTGTTCCGCTTTTTGAAGCATCTCTTCTTTCACCGGGCCATCGCCGACAACGACGGCGCGTGCTGCCCGGCCGCGACGCACCACTTCAGCAAGCACTTCCACGAACAGCAGCGGATTCTTCTGGTACACGAGGCGGCCAACGAAGCCAAGACGTAGCGGCTCATGGACTTTTCTGCGGCGTTGAAACACCGCGGAAAAATCGATATGGCTCGTGTCAAGACCGTTCGGAATACATCGCAGCACCTCCTGACGGATTCCGATGGTCTTGGCGTACTCCATTTCGGCCGGAGCCACGGCCAGAATCCGATCGTAGTCTTTGCTGTAGGTCCGCTCGACCAGCTTAAGAATCGCCTTGGAAAACTTCGACGAAGTCGGATCGACGCCCCTGTAGGCATGGGGCGTGAAAACGCTCGCCCGCACCCGCGAGTGCATGAGCGCACCGATCATTCCCGCCTTGGTCGAATGAGCATGAAGGATGGTTTCGCCGGGGCGGTTCTTCAGAATGTCGGCGATCTCGGAAACCGCCTTCAGATCGGAGGCGTGGGGCCCGCGCCGCATCGAAACATAGTTAATGTCGGCCTGGTTGAGCTGGTTGAGTTCTTCCTGGTATCTCGACTCGATGCGGGATGGATTTAACACCATGCTGACCCGCCAACCCCGCGCATGCAGGCCCTTATACAGATCGATGACATGGCGCATTACGCCGCCTGCCGCCTCGACCAGCAATACGATTCCAGTCTTCTCGGTTGCCATCGGGGGGGTCCTCTGCAGAAATTGCCTGGTGTGAGTTGCTGGGCAGACGCTCACTCCTGGTGTGAGTTGTCGCGCAGACGCTCACTCTAAGTATACAGGGGCTTAGGGTATGCCGCTAAGTCGCAAAGGTAAGGCAGCGGGGTCAGTCGGTACTATAGTTTGCGCCGGCAATCGTGGCCGGTCCTGAGATCGGCGGAGAAAGAGGGTGGTCTGCGACGACGCCTATTTCTCCGCTACCTGCGTCGACGAAACAAAGCTCTTTACATGCGCCAACTCGGGCCGCGAAGACTCCGCGCCATTGTCGGTCGACTTAAGCAGCGCGGCGTAAAACTGCTGCGCCTTCGCTTTCTCTCCAGCCTGCTCGGCTGCAAGTCCGGCGTGGTAAAGGCCGTTGAAGCGGTTCGGGCTGAGCTTGAGCGCAATCTCGTACTCCGCCAGCGCCTGCTGCGGCTGGTGCAGCTCGAGCAGCATGTCGGCCAGCATCTCGCGCGCCGGAATATCGACCTCGCCCTGGCCGACCTTGTCCTGCAGGTCGGCGGCCTCGCGCATGTGTTTCAGCGCGTCGTCCTGCTTGCCGGCGGCATAGTCTGCCCACGCCACCATCTCGCCGCGTTCGATCTTCGGGAAGGTGCCCTCGGCCTGATAGGCGCGTTTGCCTTTCTTGATCTCTTCGATGAGCGAGTCGTACTTCGCCAGATCGGCCTTCGCCTCCTCAGGCTGGTGAAGCCGCCCAGCCGCCACCGTCCGCGCCCAGTAGGTCATCGTCGCGGTCTCCGGCGTAGCGCCGGGGGCCGGTTCCAGCGCCGCCGCGGTCTTCCAGTCCCGCATCTCCAGCGCATAGAAGGTGGGCAGTTTAGCGCGATAGTAGGGAACCATGCCTTCCATGTGCTGGCTGCCCATTCCCGGCATCGCCTCGATCCGCGTCAGCACCGCGGAAAGATTGTTCATCGCCTCCTTGGAGTGAGCGTCCTGTCCGCTCTGGATGTAGGCATAGGTCAGGAAATCGTAGGAGTGGGGCTCGTCCATGATTCCGCCCTCGCCGCGTTTCTCGGCATTTTCTGCGGCGTCGATCGAAGCGAGCTGTGAGGTGATGTCCTGCGGCCACATGCCGAGCCGAGCATAAATATGTCCGGGCATGTGGACGGCATGCGCCCCGGCGGCCGCAATCTCGCCATAGTGGTCCGAAGCCGCCAGCCCATCCGCAGCCATCGCCGGATTGTCGCAGGAGTGAATGATGTAGTGGACGACCCCCGGATTATCAGGATATTTCGCGAAAAGCGGAACCAGCACCGCCATAGCCTGGTGTTCGTTGGTCTGGCTGGTATCGCTCGGAGCCTCCGCCGCCAACAGCGAGAGCGCGTAGAAAGCGCCCGCATCGACATCGTCCGGGTACTCCTTATAGAGCTTGCCCATCGCTGCCGAGTAAGCATCGATGCGTGGCTGGAAATCCTCTTTTCCCGGCTTGAAGAAGTCGCTCAGCGAGGCGATATACGCGCGTTCCCGCTCCGTCTTCGCCGGCGGCGTCTGCGCCTTCTGCATCTCGGCCCGTGCGCTCTTCATGGTGCTGTCGTCGGGACGGTTCCAGATCTGGTGGAACTCGCTCATCGCCAGCCCCCAGTGGGCCATCGAACAGGTCGGGTCGGCCTTGATGATTGCCTCAAACTGCCGCTTCGCCTCGGAATACCAGAAGTCATGCAGCAGAGCGACACCCCGATTAAACGGCGCCTGCGTCGACGGCAAACAGGAGACGGGGAACGACACCACGCCAAGTTTTTCAGAGAGATAATCGGCGGGCATGGGATGGTCCATCGACATCTGGGCCACGGCAGGGAATGCGGTCAAGGTCAGCAGGGACAACGCGAGTATCTTCATCGCCGTTGATTATAAGTCTGGGAGCTATCGTTAATCTAAGTTTTTCGCTGCTTCAGGGGCGGCGTCTCTCGACTCTGTGCTGAAACTCGCTTGTGACTAGCCGCACCAACCCAGTAGTCTGCGGATATGCCCAGACTTGGAAACCTTATTTCTGCTGCCCTTGCCGCAACGGCCTTGGCCCTCCTGGCTCCAATCCATTGCCTTTCCCAAGCTGCCGAGAACCATCCGGCCACTCACGCGTCCGGCGCATCCCATGACTCTCGACGATCTCGACCTGCTCAAGGATGTCGACGATCCACAAGTCTCTCCTGACGGAAAATGGGTTGCCTACACAGTCGAATCCGTCGATCACGAGAGCGACAGCGGCATCGCCGATCTGTGGATGGTGAGCTGGGACGGTTCGCAGGATATTCGTCTGACATGGAACTTCGATGCGTCCGTCTCCGAGCCGCGCTGGAGCCCCGACGGCCGATACCTCGCATTTCTCTCCGACCGTGAGGGCCCGCCCAAAGTCGATGGAGCACAGGTCTGGCTGCTCGACCGGCGCGGTGGCGAAGCGCATCAACTCACGGCGATCAAAGACAAGCTCACCGCCTACGAATGGTCGCCGGACTCGAAGACGCTGCTGCTAACCATTACCGAAATCCCTGAATCCAAAAAAGAGAAAGACAAAGAGAAGGACAAGGACAAAGACAAGAAAGCCAAAGGCGACGACGACAACGAAGATGAAGACAAGCCCAAACCCGTCGTCATCGACCGCTACCACTTCAAACAGGATGTCGACGGATATCTCTCGACCGAGAGCCGCCCGTCGCTGCTCTATCTCTACGACATCGCAACCAAGAAGCTCGACAAGCTCACCACCGACAAAAAGTTCGAAGAGCAGGAGGCATCGTGGTCGCCCGACGGCAGCCAGGTCGTCTACGTCAGCAATCACGACGCCGACCCCGACCGCAGCCCCAACACGGATGTCTTCGTCGTCGCGGCGCGGCCAAATTCCAAGCCACGACAACTCAGCACCACGCCAGGCAACGACGGAGGTCATCCCTCGTGGAGTCCTGACGGCAAGTTGATCGCCTACATCCACGGCAGCGAGCCCAAGCTTGACGAATACAACCGCCGCCAGCTCGCCGTCGTTCCCGCCGCCGGAGGCGAAACTCGCATCCTCACCGCAAACTTCGACCGCTCCGTCGCCGAGCCGATCTTTTCACCCGATCGCCAGTCAATCACCGTGCTCGTCGACGACGACCGCTCGCTCTATCCCGCGGCCGTCTCATTAAAAGACGGCAGCGTGAAGCGGCTCATCGACTCGCCGGGTCTGGTCGACAAAGCTGACCGGCAGGGAAGTCATCTTGCGCTCACCTGGACGACCGACGCCGCGCCGCTCGAAGTCTTTGCTCTCGAAGACGGCCCCAACGGCGAGCGAAAGCTGCGCAAGCTCTCCAGCCAGAACGACGCGCTCGTCGCCAGCCTGAAACTCGCCCCAACGGGCGATCTGCAGGCGACCAGCCCAGACGGAACCGACGTTCACGGATTGCTTACCCTTCCCCTCGGCTACACGCCGGGGAAAAAGTATCCGATGCTGTTACGAATTCACGGCGGCCCCGACTGGCAGGACTATCACCAGTTCGAACCCGAGCGCCAACTCTTCGCCGCCAAAGGCTACGCCGTGCTCAATGTGAACTACCGCGGCAGCAACGGACGCGACACCGCCTATCAGCAGGCCATCTTTCGCGACTGGGGTAACAAGGAAGTTGTCGACCTGCTCGCCAGCGTCGACGAAGCCATCAAAGAGGGAGTCGCCGACCCCGACCGCCTCGGCGTTGGAGGATGGAGCTATGGCGGCATTCTCACCGACTACACGATCGCGACCACCACCCGATTCAAGGCGGCGATCAGCGGCGCCGGCATGGGCAATCCCTTCGGCCTCTACGGCATCGATGAATACATTCTGCAATATGAACAAGAACTCGATCCGCCGTGGAAGAATCCAGACCTTTACGTCAAGCTTGGCTATCCGTTCCTCCACGCCGACCGCATCAAGACCCCGACTCTCTTCATGGGCGGCGACGCGGACTTCAACGTGCCGATCACCGGCGGCGAGCAAATGTACCAGGCGCTGCGCAGCCTCAATGTCCCAACCGAACTCGTCATCTACCCGGGAGAGTTTCACGAATTCAGCCGGCCAAGCTTCATTCGAGACCGCTATCAGCGCTATTTCGATTGGTACGGCAAGTACCTCACGCCGAAAGCGGCAAAATAAATCAGGGAAGCACGGCGGAAGCGTGGGGCTTTAGCCCCACGCTTCCGCCTCTCCAAGGACGATGAGGCCTTTAGGCCTGGGCTCTTTCAACAATCATATCGAAGTGGAGAGGCCAAATATCTTGTAGTCAATTCGCTAACCCGTTACTCTTTCGGACATGCTTCGTTTCATGACGTTCTGCCGCGCGGCCCTTGCCGCCTCTGCCCTCACATGCATCGCCGCTGCCCAAACAACCCCGCCTCCGGGCGCGGCGCAAGCCGCCACTCCCCCGCCCGCATCGACAAAGACCGGCCCGCATCCGCTAAACGTCGACGATCTCGACCACCTGCTCAGTGTCGGCGCGCCGCAGGTCTCGCCCGACGGCAAGTGGGTGCTCTATACAGTGAGCCGCATCGACACCACGGCCGACAAGCGCATCACCGACCTGTGGATGGTGAGCTGGGACGGCACGCAGGACATTCGCCTCACCTACGGCGTCGACAGCTCCGTCAGCGCGCCGCGCTGGAGCCCTGACGGCAAATACATCTCGTTCATGGCCGAGCGCCCCGGGGCGCCCAAAGTCAAAGGCAGCCAGGTTTGGGTCCTCGACCGTCGCGGTGGCGAAGCTCGCCAGCTGACCCAGGTGAAGGGAAACCTCTCCGCCTACGAATGGTCGCCGGATTCGAAGAAGCTACTGCTCACCATCACCGAAGACCCCGAGGCCGAGGCCAAAGAAAAAGACAAGGACGACAAAGACAAGCCTAAGCCGATTGTCATCGACCGCTACCGCTTCAAGAAGGACATCGAGGGTTTCATCTCGACCAACAGCCGCCCCGGCCTGCTCTATCTGTACGACATCGAGAGCAAGAAGCTCGACAAGCTGACCACCGACAAGAACTTCCAGGAAGACGACGCCGTCTGGTCGCCCGACGGTACCCAGATCGCCTTCATCAGCAATCACGATCCCGATCCCGACCGCACCATCAATACCGATGTCTTCGTCGTTGCCGCCGCGCCCAACTCCGCCGCGCGCAAGCTCACCACCTTTCCCGGCCCCGACGAAGGCCCTCCTGCCTGGAGCCCCGACGGCAAGCTCATCGCCTACATCCACGGCAGCGAGCCGAAGTATGAGGAGTACAGCCGCCGCGACCTTGCCGTCGTTCCTGCCGCGGGAGGAGAATCGCGCAATCTCACCGCGAAATTCGACCGCCCCGTCGGCGACCCGATCTTTTCGCCCGATGGCCAATCGATCACCGTACTCGCGGTCGACGATCGCTCCATGTACCCAGCGTCCGTCTCGCTCAGCGACGGCAGTGTCAAAAGGCTCGTCGAGAAACCCGGTTCGACTTTCGCTCAGGACCAGAAGGCCAGCCACACCGCAATCCTTTGGACGACCGACAATTCTCCCGGCGAGCTCTACACTCTCGAGGGCGAGACGCTCCGCAAACTCACTTCACAGAACGACGCCTGGGTCGCGCAGCTGCAGCTCGGCGAAACCCGCGACCTGGAAACCAAAACAAAGGACGGCGCCGATGTTCACGCGCTGCTTACGCTGCCCGTCGGCTACGTCGCAGGCAACAAGTATCCGATGCTGTTACGCATTCACGGTGGCCCGGCCGCCCAGGACGGCCACAGCTTTACCCCCGAGCGGCAACTCTTCGCCGCCAAAGGCTACGCAGTGCTTAACGTGAACTACCGCGGCAGCAACGGCCGCGACACCGCCTACCAGCAGGCCATCTTCGACGACTGGGGCAACAAGGAGGTCGTCGACCTGCTCGCCTCCGTCGACGAGGCCGTCAAGCAGGGAATCGCCGATCCCGACCGCCTCGGCGTCGGAGGCTGGAGCTACGGCGGCATTCTCACCGACTACACCATCGCCAGCACCACCCGATTCAAGGCCGCGATCAGCGGCGCGGGAGTGGGCAATCCTCTCGCCTTCTACGGCGTAGATATGTACATCTTCCAGTACGACAACGAGCTCGGCCCGCCCTGGAAAAACCTCGACACCTACATCAAGCTCGGCTACCCCTTCCTCCACGCCGACAAGATCAAGACGCCCACCCTCTTCATGGGCGGCGATAAAGACATGAACGTCCCGGTCAACGGAGGCGAGCAAATGTACCAGGCGCTGCGCAGCCTCGACGTACCAAGCGAGCTGGTGATTTATCCAGGGCAATTCCACGGCTTCACGCGACCCAGCTTTATTCGCGATAGGTATGAAAGGTACTTCGCCTGGTACGACAAATACCTGATGCCGAAGCCAATTGCGAAATAACCTTGCTCGGAGAAATTAGTGCGTCCCGAATTCAGACAGTTCGTTTCAGCGAGGTGGCACGGCATTCCCGTAGGACTGTTTGTCTCCTATCTGGTCTTGCTTGGGATTTCCCTGGGCGCAGTCTTTGCGTACGCCCCGGTTCGCTCCCTTGTCTGGCACGCCGCTAACGGCAGCGTTGCGAGAATTGGAGAGAACAGAATCGAGCTGCCCCTAATGTGGTGGCTAGAATTTAACGATCCCCGCGCTTTCTCTGTTAGGCACGCAAGATTCGGGGCGATGGACACTTCCGAGTTACACTTCCTTCCATTGCGGGCTGGAAAGATCCCGCAGGACGATGATGCTGCCCGAAAGTGGCAACTTGCCCTGAAGGAAGCAATAAACGGGTCTAGAGCGTCAAAGATGGTCGTGGTTTCAATAAACGCGCCAGTGGGAACAATCTTCTGCGTGAAGGGGACATCGTCTCCCATCGTAACGACGCTACTCTGCGAGACTGCAAAAGTGGCTTGGGGAATTGGCTTCGCGGGGTCAATAAGAGAAGAAGAACTGGCCGAATCCATACTCGCTACGCTGAAGTAAGGTCCATCCACCTAAATGCTACCCTGATAACAGAAGTAAAAATGCAAAGAGTTTCCCCAGCACCCCTCATCAAATCCGCCCTTGATTCGGAAGCCGCGCTCACCCCCGGCAGCCGCTTCGTCCGCGCCTGCCTGCGCCGTCCCGTCGATCGCACGCCGGTATGGTTCTTGCGTCAGGCGGGCCGCTATATGCCGGAGTATCAGGCCGTCCGCAAGCACCACACCCTGCTCGAAATCTGCAAGCAACCCAAGCTCGCCGCCGAGGTTACCATCACGGCCGCGGAGAAGCTCGACGTCGACGCAGCGATCATCTTCGCCGACCTGCTGTTGCCCTTCGAATGCATGGGACTGCCCTTTGAGTTCCAGGCTGGCGAAGGCCCGGTCGTCCATCAACCCGTTCGCACGCTTGCCGACATCCAGCGCCTGCGCACCGACCGCGCCTCCGAACTCGGCTACGTCGCCGAGGCCATCGAGCGCGTCGTCGCCCACTTTAAAGACCGGCTCGGCATCATCGGCTTTTGCGGAGCGCCCTTCACCCTCGCCAGCTACATGATCGAGGGGGGAGGATCGCGCAACTATATTCACACCAAGACGCTAATGTATCGTCAGCCCGCCGCGTGGCGGATGCTGCTCGACAAGCTCATCGCTCGTGCTCCGCGAATACGCTGCGCAGCAAGTGAACGCCGGTGCCGACGTCATCCAGATCTTCGACAGCTGGGCCGGAGCGCTGAGCGTCGAGGATTATCGCGACTTCGTGCTGCCAGCGACGAAAGTCCTCATCCGCGAAGTGCAGACCCTCGGAGTTCCCGTCATCTATTTCGGAGTCGACACCGCAAGCCTGCTCCCCGCCATGCGCGAGACAGGAGCCGACGTGCTCGGCCTCGACTGGCGAGTGCCCCTCGACGAAGGATGGCGCTCGCTCGACTACGCCTGCGCGGTGCAGGGCAACCTCGACCCCATCACTCTCTTCGCCGAGCCGGAGCTAATTCGCAAACGCGTCCACCAGATTCTCGCGCAGGCCGCAGGCCGTCCCGGTCACATCTTCAATCTCGGCCACGGCATCGTCCCCGGAACTCCGGTCGAGAATGTGCAAGCGGTAGTGAAGTTCGTTCGCGAATACACGCAGCCATTGCCTTCTCCGCTCATCGGAGGCGGTCGTGGCTGAGACGTCTCCGGAGAAGACCTATCCAAACACTGTCATTGACGGGGCGCGCCTTCAGCCACTCCATCAAGCGAAGGCGGAGAAGACGTATCCAGCCTCCGTCGTTGAAGGGGCACGGCTTCAGCCGTGCCATCAGGCTGATGAAATCAACGCGGCTTCAGCCGCTGAGGGTCACGCTGCCAGCGTTCGACACAAATCCTCAATGAAAACTGCGGTTCTGTTGCTCGCCCACGGCACGCCTGAGACCCTCGACGACATTCCCGCATATCTCCGCAACGTAGTCAGCGGACGCCCCATGCCCGAACACGTCGTCGAAGAGATTCGCCATCGCTATTCGCTCATCGGCAAAAGTCCGCTCACCGAAATCACGATGCTGCAAGGGCAACTGCTCGCGGAGAAGACAGGCCTCCCAGTCTACGTCGGAATGCGCAACTGGAAGCCCTACATCGCCGACGTGGTGAAGCAGATGCGCGCCGATGGAATCACCTCGGCAGCAGCCATCTGCCTTGCACCGCAGAACTCGCGCACCAGCGTCGGCCTCTATCGCCGCGCGGCCTTTGCCGAAGCCGGTGATGCGTTGCAGCTTGAATTTGTCGAGGGCTGGGCCGAGCATCCTCTGCTAGCGAAGGCCTTCGCCGACAAGCTCATTCCGCAGCGCAGCCGGCTCTCTAAGGAAACCGGCGCCGCAGTCCCAGTGCTCTTCACTGCGCACAGCGTGCCTTGTCGGACGATTCAGACTCCAGCTCGACAGGTGGCGGCCGCGACTCCCGCACAGCGCGAGAAGATTTTCTGGCCCGTCGCCGATCCTGCGATCCCCGATCCTTACCCCGTCGATGCAAAGAACACGGCCCGGCTCGTAGCCGAGCAGGCCGGAGTCAAAGATTCGCAATGGTTCTTCGCCTTCCAAAGCCAAGGTCAATCCGGGGGTCCATGGATCGGCCCAACCGTCGAAGACACGCTGACCGCCATGAGCGCGCAGGGCCACAAGGCAGTCATCGTCCAGACCATCGGCTTCCTCTGCGATCACGTCGAGATTCTCTACGACATTGACATCGCCTTTCGCAACTTTGCTGCCGGCCTCGGCATGAGACTCGAGCGGACTGAATCGCTCAACGGCTCACCGATCCTCGCCGAAGCACTCGCCGACCTCAGCCAGCAAGCGCTCCGCAGTCTTACGAAGCGGCCAGCCGCCTATCCTCAGCCTGTCGCTGCGGGAAGCTGATGTCTAAGATTGCCATCATCGGCGGCGGTCTCTCCGGAGTCTCCTGCGCCTACGAACTCACCCGCCATTGTCATGAAAATGGGGGCCACACCGATTTCGTCCTCTACGAATCAAGCTCGCGCCTCGGCGGCATCGTCGAAACTCATCGCGAAGCAGGCTTCGTCATCGAATGCGGCGCCGATTCATGGGTCACCGAAAAACCCTGGGCCCGCGATCTCGCCATCGAGCTCGGCCTCGAAGAGCAGATCATTCCATCCAACGACGCCCATCGCCGCACCTACCTGTTAGAAGGCGGCAAGCTGGTTCCCATGCCCAACGGCATGAGAATGATGGTCCCCACAAATCTTGACGCGATTGCAACCTCGCCCTTATTCAGCGAAAGCGCGCGGCAGTCGTATCGCGAGGAACCCTCCCGCGCCGCAGAACTCAAGGCCTTTGCCGCAGCCCGTCCGATCGACTGGGACGAATCCGTCGCGAGCTTTGTCGAGCGCCATTTCGGCGTTGAGGTCGCGCAAAAGGTCGCCGGTCCGCTATTGGCCGGCGTCTTCGGCGGAGACATCCGGCAACTCAGCGTGAACGCCGTAATGGCGCCCTTCGTCAAAATGGAGCGGGAACACGGCAGCCTGATTCTGGCCCTGCAACGGCTCTCTCGCACCGGCGCCGCGCCGTCCGTCTTCACCTCTCTGAACGATGGCGCACAGAGCTTAATCGACTGCATGGCGGCCATCATCCCGGCGTCCATCGTCCGACTGAACAATGAGGTCGTAAGCCTTACGCCGAAGGCCGGAAAATGGGAGGTCACAACCGCATCAGGCTCCGATCTTTTTGACCAGATCGTCGTAGCCACGCCAGTTCACGTTGCCCGGAAACTCGTCACACCCTGGAACCACCAACTGCAGTCGCTGCTCGAGATCGAAGCGACCTCCGCCGTTATCGCCGCTTTCGCCTTCAACCGCGAGCAGTCTTCGAAGGTGGCGATTCCAGAGGGCTTCGGCTTTCTCGTTCCTCAGCGTTACGATTCCGTTCCATCCGATCCGCAACTCCTCGCCTGCACCTTCGTCGATCAGAAATTTCCCCATCGCGCGCCCGAGGGCTGCATCGTTCTCCGCGCTTTCTATGGGGGAAACTCCGCGCCGTCGCTGCTTCACCAACGCGACGAGGTCATCCTCGACCTCGCTCGCCGTCATCTTTCAGCGATCCTCGGCGAGATTCCCGAAGCGCAGATCGAGCTCGTGCGCCGCTGGCGACAATCATTGCCGCAGTACACCGTCGGACATCAAAGCCGGGTCGCGCGGATCGAGGCGATCGTCGCCGAAATCCCCGGACTGCACCTGATCGGCAACGCCCTTCACGGAGTCGGCCTGCCCGACATGGTCCGCCAGGGACGCTCAACGGCCGCATCTCTGCTCGCGCTACCCTAAGCAGACATCGCGCATATCCGCACTTTTCCGAGAAAGTTTGCAACTCTCACGTAAGTCCAGGTGTCTATAGGGATGAAGACCAAAGGGAGGGAGCAACATGCCAGAGTTCAAAAAACGCCTGTTGATCGTTGGCTCGTGCCTCTTGCTCGGCTCGGTCGAAGTCCTCTTCCAGGTCTTCGGCTTCGCCACCACTCGGTGATTGGTGCGCTAGTCTATTTGCCGCTATCCAGCGGCTTCCGCGCAAAGTAGTAAAGCGAAAACGCCAGCAGCGCAAACATTACCACCGAGATCCAATCGTTATAAAGAAACGTCCGTGGAAATTTGAGAATATCCACGTGCCCGGTTGCAGCCTCACACAGTTTCAGCGCAACGCCCATCAGACCGACAATGCCGCCCGCGGCGATCAGCCCGCTGGCGTAAAGGGATCCCGGGCTGATCTCGCTCTCAGTGTCCACGCCGCCGCCGGCCTTCGCGACCGCGCTATCGACCATCCAGCGCACAACACCTCCAACAAAGATCGCCAGCGTCGTTGCAATCGAAAGGTAAGCGCCCACCGCGAACGATAGCGAGCGAATCCCCAACAGCTCCACCGCAACCACAAGGAAGACTCCGAGCAGGACGAGTCCCCACGGCAGCTTTCTGGTGAGAATGCCATTGATGACCGTCGCCATCAGTCGCGCTTGCGGAGCAGCGGCCTTTTCGCTGCCAATGCCCTGCACCCATTGCACCTCGATCCGCTGCGTCGCAGGATTGTAGAGGTATTTCCCGTCAGCCAGTTCCGGCGAGCCAAGCGCATTCAGCAGGATATAGTTGCCGCCTTGTAGTGCGGCGCCACTACCGCCCGTAATCTGAAAGGACTTGCGTGTGAAGGCTCCTTGCTCGCGAACTCCGGAGTGCTGCGCGCCAATGTCCCAGGGTTGCGAGGTTGCGTGGAACTCCTCAAGTCCCTTATTCATAGCGTTCAATGTGAATCCGATAACGAAGGTCGAGATCACGACACCGATCATGAGTGCCAGCTGCTGCTTCCACGGCGTTGCTCCGATCAGAAAGCCCGTCTTTAGGTCCTGTGAAGTATCGCCGGAGTTCGATGCCGCGATACACACGACGCCCCCGATCGTGATTGCCAGCGCCCCAAACGCGGGCGCGGTCCAGCCCTGCAAAAGAAAGATCGCCGAGGTCGCCATCAGCGTAGCGATGGTCATGCCCGAGACCGGGCTTGCCGAGCTGCCGATCAACCCGACAATTCGCGAGGAGACAGTTACAAATAGAAATCCAAAAATCACCACCAGCAGGGAAGCGGCGAGATTTGCGCCGATCCCGACTTGCGCACCAGGCACAGGTTTGAAGGTGAGGAAGAAGAACATCATCGCTACCAGCAAGGCCGATCCGCCGATCACCACGCTCATCGGCAAATCTTGCTCCGTGCGAATTGCGCTAACCTTCGCACCTTTGGCCTTCATATTCTTCACTCCGGAACGCAGCGCGCTCAAGATCGTCGGCATTGTCTTCAACAAGGTAATCAGCCCCGCGGCGGCTACCGCCCCCGCGCCCATCGGGCGCACATAGGCCGACCACAGCTCGCTCGGAGACATCGCCGCGATCGGCTTGGTCGATGGATACAGCGGCAGCGCGTAGTGCGACCCAAAAAAGTAGATCGCCGGCATCAGCACCAGCCACGAGAAGACGCCGCCGGCAAAGATCACTCCCGCCACGCGCGGTCCGACGATTAGCCGACGCCAAGGTATTCGGGAGTGACATCGGCGCGAACTGCCGCGCCCTTTAAGATATGCTGCGGTCCCAATTCAGGCTGATAGTCAGGGGTTCCCGGCCACGCTCCGAGCAGGTTCTCGTTCTGAAAGAGGGTGTACACGCCGCCAAGCCCCAATCCCAAAAAAACCCGGCTCGCAAATGAGCCACCCCGCTCGCCTGCAAGTAAGACGTCGGCGCAGGCGGTGCCCTCGGGATAAGTCAGGTTGCCGTGTTCTTCCACGATCAACTGCCGCCGCAGCGGAATCATAAACAGCACACCCAGCCAGCCGCCAATCAGCGCGAGCAAAAAGATCCGCGAATATTCCAAATCAAAGCCCAGAAAAATCAGCGCCGGCAAAGTGAAAATCACGCCCGAAGCAATCGATTGCCCCGCGTTGCCGGTCGTCTGAACGATGTTGTTTTCCAGAATGGAAGCCCGCCCCAGCGCCCGCAGCACGCTGATCGACAGCACCGAGATCGGGATAGACGCCGCTACCGTCAACCCTGCACGAAGCCCTACATACACCGTGACTGCGCCAAACAAAATCCCAAACAGCGAACCCAGCAGAAGCGCGCGGAAGGTCAACTCCGGCCGCGTCTCCGTCGCCGGAATATAAGGCTCAAATGCAGCGGGGCTTTCAGACACTCGCGAGACCTCCAAAATTGGGGAAGAATTATCTTAGCGCGTTACTAGAAGGATGATCGGAATCACAACAAGAACGTCCCAACATATCATTATTAGAAGACAGGTAAGCAGGGAGAGAAGATAGGTGAGCAGCGACCTAGGTGTAGAAGTGGATGAGCCTGGAGATAACCTCGAGGGGAACTCCGAGATCGAAATAGATGCGTCATACGAACGAGCGAAAAAGCATGCGCTCGCCATGATGCGTCCTGGATTCCACATGGGAGGCGGCCCTTACCCTGGTCGCGACGAGCTTCACGAGCGGCATCCGAAAAGCTCTGCCGAAGCTACGCCCAACAACACCGATCAAAATCTTGAGCAATGACGAATCGCCGCAAGGCGTCCGGTATGAAAAAATAACCCATCCATGAAAGCAATCTTCACCGCCCTCATCCTCACCGCCCTCGCCGCACACTCAGCCATCGCACAAAAGCGCCTCGTCCTCATCGACCAGGACGGCTCCGGCCCCGGCGGCTCCAACCAGATGGCGATGATGGTCTTTCTGCAATCGCCCAACGTCGACGTGCTCGGCATCACCATCGTCACCGGGAACGCGTGGCGTGATGAGGAAGTGCAGCACACCCTCCGCATGCTCGAAATCATTGGCCGCACCGACGTCCCCGTCGTGCCCGGAGCCGTCTTCCCGCTCGTCCGCAATGAGCAGGAGACGCGTCTCGAGACCGCACTCTACGGCAAAGTCACCTGGCTCGGCGCCTGGGGACAAGGCCGACCACCCTCACCCCAACCACCAACGGAACGATGACGCCAACCATCGTCGCCAATCCCTCAATTCCACCGTCGAACCCCGACAATCCCTACTTTGTACCGCCGATGCCCGAGGGCGCGCCCCACATCAAGCCGCTCAACGAAGACGCCGCCCATTTCCTCATCCGCCAGGTGCACGCCCATCCGCACCAGGTCACCATCTTTGCCGGAGGCCCGCTCACCAAC
>CAVREU010000001.1:0-393852 GCA_963720245.1 uncultured Acidobacteriaceae bacterium | reverse complement strand
TGAAAATGCAGAAAGGGCGCCAAAATCGGCGCCCTTTCTGCATTTAAGTGGACGCCAGACGAATCAGCGGCCCGACGAGCCAAAGCCTTTCTGGCCACGCTCGCTGGGCGAGAGATCCTCAACAGCAACCACCTCGCCCCCGGTCATAGCAGCGAAGGGAGACAACTGGACGATCTTGTCCCCCTTTTTAATTTGGACGTCTGACGTCAGTTTGCTCGAGGACGACCTCGTGTGAGCTCTCCTGCTTCATTCTTGATTGAGCGCAATCGAAATTCCGGCTGGTTTGTGTTGATGAGGCAGACGAGGATTTCGCCGCGATAGCCGGCGTCGATCCTTCCTCCGGCGTAGGTAACGCCTTTGGCCGCCATAGAGGAGCGGTCCCCTAGTATGAAGCCATGGCCCGGAGGCCCTTCCACCGCAATTCCGGTGCGAACCTTGACCGGCTTGCCGGGATGCAGAGTCACGTCCTCAATCGCATACACGTCGTAACCCAGATCGCTTCCGGGGTGAGCCACTGTCGGTAACTTTGCATCCGGATGGAGCAGCTTGACTTTCAGCATGCGGGCGATTCGGCGGCGTGGATTCTCATTCGCAACAGTGGGAGCTAGCCTGCCTGAGGCATGGCGAAGCGCCTCGTTTGTGCTGGAGACGCTGCGGCATAGCCTAGCTCGCCTTCCTGGCCTGCGCCGCTTCCCGGCGCTGTTTAGCCCAACGGCGCTTTTGCGCCTGCACGATGCGGTTGCGTGCGTCCTACTCAATACCCGCTTCTTGTGAGCGCTAAAGCCCTTGGAACCGCGGGTGGAAATGTGGCCATTCTTTGAGCTCAACAAGTCCCTAACCCGCTCCAGGCGGCTGATTTCTTCTCCGATCAATTCCAAAATGCCATTTCTGTCCATTTCCTGTTCTCCCCTTTTCTTTCGAGCTTAGGGCCGTTCGGGACCGGTTTCGTTCAAACCTGCCAAGCGAACTCGCGAGGCGTTCCCGTTCAGGCCTGTGAAGATCAACTCACCACTACATTTGTCCCACACTTCGCTTCGAAAATAGATGCCGACCATGACCAAAGGTATGCCTGTGCCGAGAGCTTATGATACACACCCGAAAGACTATCGGCGCTATATATACTTACTCGCCAGGGTTTTAACCCCGTAACCCGATGAAATTCTCGGCGTCTAACACCTTAAAGATACGCGGCGCCAGACGGGAAAGACTCCGGAAGTTCGACCAGACCGTATTGAAATCGTGTACCGCCTCGCAAAAGATGCTTCCGGCAATGGACAGCAATCTATCTCCAACCTGAAAAGGAAAGACAGCATTCCGCCCATCATGCGTCCAGAAGATAGTCACGAGGCCGGATTGATCGAGCGCATCTGCCTCGGGGAAAGGGACTTATTCCACGACCTCATCCGACCCTATGAACGCAAAGTCTACCTCACTGTTCTCGCCCTCCTGGGCAGTGAGGCCGAGGCAGAGGACGCGGCCCAGGAGACCATGATCAAGGTCTTTCGCAACCTGAGGTCATTTCGCAGAGAGTCCAGGTTCAGCACCTGGCTGACTTCGATCGCCCTCAACGAGGCCCGGAGCCGGCTGCGAAAATCGAAACGAGCGCAGTTTGAGTCGCTGGATGCGGAAGCCGACAGCTTTGAGGGCGACTTCACGCCGGCCATGTTGACCGACTGGCGGGAGATACCTTCTGAGGCTCTGGAGCGCTCGGAGCTGCGGGCCACGCTGCAAACCGCGGTAGCTGAGTTGCCTCCCATCTATCGCGAAGTGTTCACCCTGCGCGACCTTGAGGAGCTGAATGTGGAAGAGACGGCGAGAGCGCTCGGAGTCACGGCAAATGTCGTCAAGGTACGGCTGCATCGGGCGCGGATGCTGTTGCAGAAGCGGCTTGTTCCGTTACTCAAGAGTTCCTTTTCGCCTCGTCGCGGGCTCTTTGGGAGGGCGCTATGGAGCTGAACTGCAGGCATGTCTGGGGGTATATCTCCGATTACATCGACGGTTCCGTCGAGCCGGAAGTGCGTCTCCAGATCGAGCGCCACCTGGAACACTGCGAGATATGCTCGGCCATTCTGGACAGCACTCGCAACATCCTGTATCTCACCGCCGACGAGCGGACATTCGCTCTGCCGGTAGGGTACAGCGCGAGGCTTCATGCCCGGCTAGAGAAAGAACTTGCGGCCCTGCAGCGACCGGACGCGGCAGGCTCCGAAGCTACAGGACGTGATGGAGGGTGATATGAGCGGCTTCCTCGATTGCAAGTAAGACGAGGGTCGCCACGGAGAGAAGAACCTGAAGTCTTTCGGAGCGGAGCTTTTGCGGGGAGACGGGCTGTGCGCGCCATCGCGCGGCGGGACGGTTCCGGAGGCGGCGGGTTCTGCGAATCGCATACATGTTGACGAGGGAGCCGGCCAACGCCAGCAGCACCATGGGGATGCGGATTAGATCGACGTGGAGGCGGTCAACGAGATGAAGGCCAGCAGCGGCGAAAGCCAGCGAGGAGATGCCGATGAGAAGACGGAGGCCGCTGATGGCGATGAAAAAGGTGCACGCACTTTGGAGGAGAGCGAAACCGAAGCTCGACCACAGGAGAATCCAGCCCCGGAAAGAACTCTCCGAGTTCGCGCTGACAGGTGAGGCCGAACTAAGGCTTGACGCTCCCTCTTCAGGTCGCGTTGTCTGGATCATTGGAGGTTCGACACCTTCGGCTCGGAGTGCGCGGAAACAAAAAGGACGGCTGTCGCCGCCCTTCCTGCCTAGAAGTTTGCGCGAAGCCTAGAGGACCTGAACGTTCTCAGCCTGCCAGCCCTTCGGACCCTTCACCACGTTGAACTGCACGGCCTGGCCTTCCTGCAAGCTGCGGAAGCCATTGGCCTGAATCGCGGTGTGATGAACGAATACATCTTCACCGTTGGCGCGGCTCAGGAATCCAAAGCCCTTCGCATCGTTAAACCATTTCACTGTTCCCTGTTCCATAACTTGATTCTTTTCCTTTTGTAGAGATAACGCTGAATTGAAATCGGGATATTCGCAGGTATTGCCACAGCAAAGTGCATAACGAGCGGTAGAGCCACAGTCCCTATTCGACGCTAATCAAGTATAACCGGAACGGCGAACGACTGCGCAACTATTATTTCGTCACCAAGATTTGGCGGAAAAATTGTTGTCAAAACGGTACTCATTGAAGGAATATTCGCAAATTTTTCTCCCAATTGTAAAAGGACTGCGGCAACCGGGCGGGAAGATAGGGTCATGATCGAGTCGAAGACTCTTCTCAGCCGCCCGCCATCGGTTTCGAAACCCAGCCTCTCCCGTGCCGCCGTTCTGGAGTTTCCCTCGCTTAGCCGGATTGCCTTTGTAGAAGCCCCGGTTGCCGATCCGACTCCGGTTGCGGAGCCCACCCAGGGCGGCTGGAAACCCATGGAGCTGGGCCGCTACCGGGTGACGATCGCGGAGACTTTGGCGGAACGCGAGGCCGCCTGCCGCCTACGCTTCAAGGTCTTCAACATCGAACTCGGCGAAGGGCTCCAGACCTCCTACAAAACCGGCCTGGATACCGACCACTTCGACCTTTTTTGCGACCAGTTGATTGTCGAGGACCGGAACTCGCGCTCCATTGTGGGCACTTACCGCATGCAAGCCGGAACCACGGCGGCCAGGAACCTGGGCTATTACAGCGAGCAGGAGTTCGATTTCAGCCCCTACGAACCGCTGCGGGACTCGACTTTGGAGCTGGGACGGGCCTCGATCGACCGCGAACATCGCTCCAGCGAGGTGCTGACGCTGCTATGGCGCGGAATCGCTCAGTACACAAGGGTTTACAACTTGCGCTACTTGATTGGGTGCTCCTCGGTGAACTCGCAGGACCCCAGGGTGGGTTGGCAGATGTATCGCCAGCTTTCGGAGTTTCTGGTGCGCGAGGAGTATCGCAGCACTCCGACCGCGCCGTACACTCTGCCCTTCACCGAAGTGCCCCCTGAAGCGATGGCGAAGGTTCCGAAACTACTGCGAACGTATATTGGGATCGGGGCAAAAATATGCGGTCCTCCGGCATGGGACCGGGAGTTTGGCAGCATCGACTTCCTCACCCTGCTGGACATGCGCGAACTCACGCCCGCCGCGAGGGTCCGGTTCCTGATCGAAGCACAGTAAGCCACCAGACGCGCAGCCGGCTGCGAGGGTGGTGGAAGGCCGCCGTGCTGGTGGTCTCCCTCTGCCAATGCGTGGTGAGTTTTCTGGTTTTGCGGTTGCAGAGCGAACCGTCGATTGGCGACCGGGCTCTGTGGCTGCACCGCTCCTGCCGGATGGTGCTTCGCCGCCTCGGCTTCCGGCTTTGCGTAGGTGGCGTCCTACCCACGAACGGCCTGATCGCCTCCAACCACCTCAGCTATCTCGACATTCTCTTTTTCGGCGCTACGGTTCCCTGCGTCTTCGTGGCCAAACGCGAGGTCCGTGGATGGCCGCTGCTGGGATTGCTGGCAGCCCTGGGCGGAACAGTATTCGTCGACCGGACGAGCGCGGGGAGCGCGGCCGAGGCAGCCTCTCGGATCGAGACGTTTCTAAAGGCAGGAGTCCTGGTGCTGGTTTTTCCCGAAGGGACGAGTTCAGACGGCAGCGGCGTATTGCGGTTTTACGCCTCGCTCTTCGAGCCGGCGGTGCGGGTTGGGTCTCCGGTGACGGCTGCGGCGATTGGCTATTCCGCCGGCTGCGCGACCGAGAAAGATCTCTGCTACTACGGGGACATCTCGTTCGGCCCACACTTGCTGGAGTCGTTTAGGCTATTCGGTATCAACGCTATCATTCGCTTCTCGTCTTCGGCGACAGTCTTCGCAAGCCGCAAAGCGGCTGCCCAAGAAGCCCATCGCGAGGTAGTCGACCTCCGCGAGCGCCTCTGGGGTGGGTGGTCCGACGACTCAACCGATGGATAAAACAGCGCTTGGCAAATACCCGACGCGGGAGCAGACTATGAGCAACAACTGGGGTGTGCAGACGACGATGAAAGCCGCCTACGATCTACGCCAGGGAGAGGCCAAATCAACCGACCCCGCTCGACTTCCACCTTCCTCGTCGGTGGCGAGGTTTCATCTTCCGGGTGGCAATGCGGTGGCGCCCGGGCCAAAACGAGATCTTAGTCCACCCCCTGTCTATCGACCCTCGAACTCGGTACCGGTGGTCCCTGTCGCGGCCAAAATGGCGACGGCTTCCCGAGTACCGAGCCCACCTCTCCAAAGAAAAGCGGTTCCGACCCAGTTTTCCCCCACGCGCTGCCCACCGCCTCCGGTCTATCGGCCGAATCTCGCGCCGCCATCCGTTCAAAGGCTTCCCATCGCGCCCCCTAGATACGTCGCCCCGCCACCCCCTGCGATTCGCCAGTTCTCAACTAATCCTGTGAGCGTCGGCGCCCGGCCGGTTCCCGCCACCGCTCAGCTGAGTCCCGCTCCAGCGAAGACGTCGGGAGCTTCCGGCGGAAAATCGGTTCTCCAACTGCTGCCGGGATTCAATCAGGGTCGTCCTGCACGGTTTGACGCCCGCCGCAACCAGCCGCGCGACCTCCGTCAACTCGGCCGACAGGAGGACCGCAGACAGCGCGCTCAGGCCCGCCTTCAGGATCGCCTGCACCACAACAGCGCCGAAGAACAACTCCGCCGTGCACAGAATATCGCTGCCCAACGAGAGGCCGCGGAGCGTGAAAGGCGGCAGAGAGCAGAGCGAGACCGCGAACGCCGGGCGGCCCAAGCCGAAGAAATGCGCCGCCAAACCGCTTTGCAGATGGAGCAACTCCAAGCCGAGTTGCTGGCCCAGCAGATCGCCGAAGACATACAACGTCAGCTCGACCTCAAGCGAGCTCAAGAAGAGTTAGACCTGAAGAAGAAGACAGATGACCCCGGGCTGCCGGTCAGGCAGCTTGCCGCGGTAGCAAAATTTCTCGGCGACAACGACGCAATTAGACTCGCCACGCGCGCAAAGGAGGCGGTGAAGCGCCGCGATGCCCCTCAGCAGGGAGACCAGCAGGTGTTGAAACAAGTCCCGGCTATGCTCCGCGAGCGAAAAGAGCGAGTACGTGCTCTGCTCACTAAACTTGAGGACGGCGCGCGGCAGCTTCAGAGCCACCTGCGGACGATGTATAGCGCGTTTCAGCATTTCGGCACCAAGCGCAACGCGCTCTTCAAGGCCGACCCCACAGGCTTTCTAAATCTCGATTGCTTTCAGATGCTTTGGGACGGCCTCGACAAATACCTGACACAACTCGATACGATTCGAAAAACCGGGAACATCCCCGGCGTCACAGGCCCAGAGCTGGAGAAAACGCTGGCCCTATATCAACGCCGCGACTTGCCGGAGGTGGAAGAGTTCTACAAAGCCGCAGTGGCGGTGGTCGGCCTTCCCAGCAATTTGGGATCGGACGACTCCGAAGAGATTACCTTTAAAACCGTCAAGTACTCCCCGATGCGCGTGTACTACAAGGGGAAGGACCTCTACTTCGCTTTCGATGAAAATGCGCTTAGAGCCAGTTTGCCGTCTGCGGTTGGCAAGGATTACCCGGTCGACAAGCACATCACCCGCTCCCGCGAGATTGCGAGCACGATAGGAGAGATACCTGCTGGGCAAACCGGTCGCGCAGGGGTGAAAAAGGAGTCCTATGGCTGGGTCATCAAGATCACCTACAACGAAGTCAAAGTAGATGATGACGATCCGCTCGAAAATGTCTTAAGCATCAGCTGCCCGTCCGAGATCAAAGATGGGAACAGATGGTTCCTGTTCTTCAACACGTGGTCTAAGCGGCACTAGAGCAAAAGTACAGTTGGTGTCATGTGCGGAGTTTGTCTCAGCAGGCGTTTTTCCGGGGAAAAACGCCTGCCGGACGGAATGCCCTACACTACGGTAGCTGTACTTTTGCACTAACGGAGGCGACGCCGCCCCAACCCGACCCGTACGGAGCAGACGCTTCGCAGGAGAGCTATTTGTCTTTGTCCAAACCCGGGGGACGCGCGGCCTTCCCGGTAGACTCCCGCACCACCAGGGCCGTCGGAATCGCGTATTCCCGCCGAATCGGCTCTGTACCTTCGCGCAACTCCCGCAGCGCCTGAAATGCGCTCCGCGCAATGTCGAACCGGGACATCCGCACGGTTGTCAAGGGTGGAGTCGTGAACTGGGCGAAGCGGATATCGTCGAAGCCAATGATGGAAAGGTCTTTCGGAACCTTCAATCCGGTGGCGTAGGCGGAGCGCAGCACACCAATCGCGGTCATGTCGTTGGAGCACATGATGGCGGTCGGCAGCTTGCCGCGCGCTCGCAGGCCTTCGAAGGCCCGCATGCCCCCCTCGAGGGTGTGGTTGGCCTCAAGGACCCGGGCATTTGCCGCAGGGATCCTGGCCGTTTTGGCGGCGAGGCGAAAAGCGTCAATGCGGGCCCGGGCCGAATGAAGGGTGCGAGGACCGCTAATGAAGCATATCTTTCGGTGGCCGAGCGCGGCGAGATGTTGGACGGCCTGGCGCAGGCCCGCGCCGTAGTCGACCCGAAGGGTGCTTACGAGCGGGCTGGGAAGCTCAAAATCAATCAGCGCGAGAGGGATTCTACGCGCGGCGAGTTGCTGCAGAAGCGGTTCTTCAATACCGAAGGTCATCACGGCGACGCCTTCGACTTTGCGCTCGAGCATGCGCCGAATCACCAGGTTCATCCGGTGAGGATCGTAGTTGGTAGAGCCGATCAGGATTTCGTAGCCATGCTCGACGGCGATCTCTTCAAAGCCCTGAATGAGCTCCGGGAAAAAGGGGTTGGTGATCTCGGAGATGACCAGGCCAAGCAGCCTGCTTCGTCCGGAGACCAGTCCGCGGGCCTGGGTGTTGGGGTAGTAGTCAAGCTCCTCGATGGCCTTCCAGACGCGTTTGGCGAGCTCAGGCCCAACCGTTGGAATGGCGTTGATCGTCCGGGAGACGGTGGCGATTGAGACTTTGGCGCGTTCGGCGACGGCGCGGATGTCGAGCTTACCCGGAGGCGATCGCTTTCTACGTTGCGGCGTCACAATTGCCTAGAGTCTACTACGACCTATTCGGGGAACTTGGCCGGGAAAATGATTTCTTGAAAAGCATTTCCTTCGACGTTGTGAAGACCAGGCTCAGGAAACGTTGCGCCATCCAGCGGCCATGCGCTCCTTGAGGATGCAGTGGTCCATCACCACCCCGACCCCAGCGGCTTCGGCGCTTGCAGCGGCTTCTTCGTGGAAGACGCCTTCCTGCAACCAGAGCCGCGGAATCTTCAGCCGGATGACTTCCTTGACGATCTGCGGCACGTAGGCCGGAGCGCGGAAGACGTTTACCAGATCGATCTTTCCGTCATGGGCGCGCCAGGCATCTTCGAGGGTCGCATAGGCCTGCTCGCCGAGGACGGCACGCGCCCGTGGATTTACCGGAATAATCCGATAGCCCTGCTGCTGCATGAATTTTGAGACGCCCAAGCTGGCGCGTCCTGGCTTGTCGGAAAGCCCTATGACCGCGATGGTTTTCGTGTTCTCGAGGATCTCGCGAATTGTCTCCGGCTCATTCATTTTGTGTCCTGTGGATCAATCCAGGTCATCAGATGCGTCGACTGCAACCGGCACATTGCCGTCGCGGCGCATGAGCAAATATCCGCGAATGAACGGCTCCAGATAGCCGTCGAGGACCCGGTCAACGTCGCCGAATTCCACCTTGGTGCGGTGGTCTTTGGCGATCCGATAAGGCTGGAGCACGTAGGAGCGAATCTGGGAACCGAACTTGATGTCGAGCTTGGAGTCTTCGAGCTTGCGGCTGATCTCTTTCTTTTTATCGAGTTCGTACTCGTAGAGGCGCGAACGAAGCATCTTCATCGCCTTCTCTTTGTTCTTGTGCTGGGAGCGCTCGTTCTGGCATTGAGTGACGATGCCGGTCGGGATGTGGGTGATTCTGACGGCGGAGTCGGTGGTATTCACATGCTGGCCGCCCTTGCCGCCGGAGCGGTAGGTGTCGATGCGGAGGTCGTCGGGCTTGATGTCGATCTCGATCGAGTCGTCGATCTCCGGCGAGACAAAGACCGAGGCAAACGAGGTGTGGCGGCGCTTGGCCTGATCGAAGGGCGAGATGCGAACGAGTCGATGAATGCCGGTCTCTCCGGAGAGCTGGCCGAAGGCGAACTCGCCGCTGATGGTGATGGTCGCGGACTTGAGCCCGGCCTCTTCGCCGTCCTGGTAGTCGTTGACTTCGGTCTTGAATCCCTGGCGCTCGGCCCAGCGGATATACATGCGCAGCAGCATGTCGGCCCAGTCCTGCGACTCGGTGCCGCCTGCGCCGGGATGCACGGTCAAAATGGCGTTGAGTGGGTCGGTTTCGCTGGAGAGCATGGTGCGCGTCTCCATCGCTTCGACGAAGGCGCTGAGCGACTCGATGTCGCGAGCCAGATCGGCTTCGACGTTTTCGCCTTCGTTGGCGAGCTCGAAATAGGCCTCAATGTCGCCGGTCCGGCGGCCGAGTTCGGTGTCGTCGGCGAGCATCGCCTCCAAGACGCTTGCGTTCGCGCATGAGCGGCTGCGATTGGGCGGGATTGGACCAGAGATTCGGGTCGGAGAGCTTTACTTCGAGGGCCGCGAGGTCGCGGCGCAGCCTGGCGGGGTCAAAGATACTCCCGCAGGGTTTTTACTTTTTCGCGCACCTGGGAGTAGGCGAATTCGAGTTCGTTCAACATGACAACTCATACCTGACTTAGCTGGATTCTGTTGGGCGCTGCCTCATCGAAACGCGTAACGCGAACAACGTGGCAACTATTGCGATTATGGCACAGAGAATGGCGAAGACGTCCCCGTAACGGGAGTAGAAGGTGACGTCGCTGCGATAGCCGTAGCGCACGGCCAGCGAGGTGAGCACGTGGCGGGGAGCGCTCTGCGTCACCCGGCCGAATGGATCGACGGCGGCAGTGACTCCGGAGTTGGTAGCGCGGAGTATCCAGCGGCGGTTCTCGATCGCCCTCATGCGCGCCATGTTGAAGTGCTGCCACGGGGCGCTGGTGTCGCCGTACCATCCGTCGTCGGAGATGTTGACGAAGACCTGAGCGCCGTTCTTCGCGAAATGGCGGACTTCATCGGCGAATACGGCCTCGTAGCAAATAAAGACGCCGAAGGTATGTCCTTGCGCGGTGAAGACCTTGCGCAGGCCGCCTCGGGAGAAGCTTCCGACTCCCTGAGTGAGCGTGCCGGCGAAGGCGATGAGACCCTTGTAAGGGACGTATTCGCCGAACGGCACCAGATGGATCTTGTCGTAGCGGCCGAGGAATTGTCCGTCGGGGGCGACGAACTCGGCGGAGTTGAAGATCTCCATCGTGTTGTCGTGCTGCCAGGTGCCGATGTTGCCGACGATCGCGGGAGAATCAGTCTGACGGGTGAGTTCAGCCATGAGCTGATGAAAGTGTGGATCGGCTTCGCGAAAAGGCGAGGGAGATTCGGGCCACGCGACCAAGTTCGGCTTGGTTGGCGGAACGGCGCACTCCGGAATGACCATCGTAGGGTTCGGTTCCGGCATTCCGGCGAAGTATGGAGTGCACGTTTTCAGGCTTAGGGCGATGAATTCGGCGGTATGGTTGTCCCACTCCGGGCCGAACCAGTCGTTGCTTTGATTCACATCGAGATTTTGCTGCAATAAGACAGCGGTCGCCTCGGTGGGGGCTGGCGGTGGCGTTAAGAACGATCCGAGTTGAAGGCCGCCCGCAAACAGGACCGCGCCTAAAGCGAAGCGGAGCCTGCGGGAGAACGGACATGCCAGCAACGCCGCCGCAAACATTGCATTGCCGGCCATAAGCACGAAGGAGATGCCGTAGACTCCTGTGACCGGGGCGAGGCGCGTGAGCAGGAAGTTGTCGACCTGGGAGTAGCCGAGTTGGTCCCAGGGCACGCGAGTGATGCGCGAGGCCGCGAACTCGAGCGCCACCCAGAAAAGTGGCGCGAGAAGCAGGGCGGCGGCTCGGCTTTGAAACGCCTTCCAGACGAGCGCGATCAGGAAACCGAAGACGCCGAAGTAAAGTCCGAGCACCAGGCTGTAGAGCAGCAGGATCCCGCAGGAGGCGATTGGGCCGATGCCCCCGTAAATGTGCATGGTAGCGTAAATCCAATAGCAATTCAGCAGATACCACGCGACGCCGCAGATATATGCGCCCAGAGTGCTGCGGCGCAGGAAGTCTTTTCGCGCCACATTCGCCGGCGCCAGTATTCCCCAGAGAAGCGGAACAATCGCGATCCACGCGACCGCGCCGCGCCAGGGTGGCATTGGGCCGGCAACGGGAAACGGCAAATCCAGTAAGACGGCCGAGAGCAGCCCCCAGGTCCAGGGGCTTGCGAGTATTGGTTGGCGGAAGAAAGAGTTGGCGAACGTCGATTTGGCTGAAAAACTTGTGCATTCCGCCGTGAGTCTACCATCCCTCATGGAACGAAGTGGGCAGAGAGTTGTGGTTTTGCGGCGCGAGCGGTTGTAGAATCGAGTCGATGAATCATCCGATTATCGATCTCGCTGATGCAGCTGTTGACCTTCATCTTCCTGATCGGGATGGCTGGGTCGGCTGTTGTGGTGGCGATCAGCTTTGTGGAAGACCTGTACGAACTCTTCGGCGAGTGAAAACGCAAGGGTTTTACCGCGCCCGTCCCTTCGCAAATTGATTGACCCTGCAACCAATCGGACATACACTCAGCCGTGAGCGTCCCGCCGGTAGCAGGCTCCACGGTAATCGCGGCAGACGAAGTGTCAAACCTCAAACCATGCCGGTAGCCCGAACCTCACCCAACCCATCCAACCGAGTGCGCCTTGTTGTTGCGTCTTCGGTCATGCTCACCTTCATTTCGTTTTGGCGAGCGGCCGCGATCGTGCTCAACGATCTTGGGTCGTCGGCGTTTTATGCCGGGGGCATCGCCGAACAGGCGGTCGGCAAAGCGGCGCCGTGGTTCATCTTAGGCGTAATGCTGTTCTCCTTCGCGGTGCGGGCCGTGTATGTGGAGAGCTGCTCCATGTTCACCCGCGGCGGCGTTTACCGCGTCGTGAAAGAGGCGCTGGGCGGCACTTTTGCCAAGCTGAGCGTCTCGGCGCTGATGTTCGACTACATTCTTACCGGGCCGATCTCTGGAGTTTCCGCAGGACAATACATCACCGGCCTGCTCAATGAATTGATGCAGGTGGCGGCGAACCACCAATGGCTGCCCGCCGCGATGCTGGGCGCCGGACATGCCGCCCCGCAGTTGCCGATGAATGGCACCTCGGCGGTCTTTGCCGTCGTGGTGACCCTCTATTACTGGTGGCTCAACCTCAAGGGTATTGAAGAGTCCAGCGACAAGGCGCTGGATGTCATGAAAGTGACCACGATCATGGTGGTCATCCTGTTGGGTTGGGGTTTCTACTCGGTATTTGTGAAGGGCGCGTCAGCTTCCGCCGGCTCCGATTCCGTCGAATCTGCATTTCTCCAACGAATCGCTCGGTTTTCTCAAGAACATCAAGTTCAGCGCGGGTTTCGGTCTCTTCGGAATCCTGATGGCCTTCGGGCATTCGGTGCTGGCGATGAGCGGCGAGGAATCGCTGGCGCAAGTCAACCGCGAGATCGAACACCCCAAGCTGCGCAACCTGAAGCGCGCCGCGATCGTTATCGCGATCTATAGCTTCATCTTCACCGGAATCGCCTCGCTGCTGGCGGTGATGCTGATTCCGGACTATCCTCGCACGCATGTCTATCAGGACAACTTAATCGCCGGGCTGGCCATGTATATGGTTGGGCCGGAGGTGCTGCGGATCATCTTCCGCGTCTTTGTGGTGATCGTCGGCTTTCTTATCCTCTCCGGCGCGATCAATACTTCGATCATCGGTTCGACCGGCGTGCTGATGCGAGTGGCGGAAGATGGAGTGCTGACCGACTGGTTCCGGCGGCCGCACCCGAAGTTCGGCACGAGTTATCGCATTGTGAATATGGTGGCCGGCTTCCAGCTGTTCACGATCATTGTGACCTGGGGCAACGTCATCACCCTGGGCGAGGCCTATGCCTTTGGAGTGATCTGGAGCTTCACCTTTAACAGCCTGGCCATGCTGGTTTTGCGCTGGAAATATAAGGGCGAGCGCGGCTGGAAGGTACCGCCAAATCTGCGCATCGGCAAGCGTGAAATCCCAATCGGACTTATCTCGGTGTTTTTGGCGCTGTTTTCTATTGCCGTGGTGAACCTATTTACCAAGAGCATCGCCACCGAGAGCGGGATTGCCTTTGCGGCGGCTTTCTTTGTGATCTTCACCGTCTCGGAGAAACGGAACCGGGCGAAACAGGCGAGCACCGAGCGCCAGATGAAGGAACACTTTCAGCTGGAGCACGAAGATACCATCAGCCGCGAAGCCTTGCAGATTAATCCCGGCAGCGTGATGGTGACGATGCGCGACGCGGCGAACCCGTATGCGCTGAAATGGGCGCTCAGCCGCATCAACACCGACGAGCAGGACATTGTGGTGCTTACCGCGCGAATGATGGGCGCGGGCGGTCCGGAGTTTCTCGAAGCGTCGGACCAGTCGTTCAGCGAACATGAGCAGATGCTCTTTACCAAGGCGGTTTCGGTCGCCGAGAGCTTTGGCAAACATATCTCGCTGCTGGTAGTTCCGGCCGGCGATGTTTTCGCGGCCTTGGTGCAGACCGCCAATTCGCTCGAGGCCTCGGCGGTGGTTTCGGGACTTTCAACGAAGCTGTCCGCGCAGGAGCAGGCTTTTCGCATGGGCCATGCGTGGGAGACGCTGCCTGAGCCGAAGCGGCAGTTCACGTTCTATATCGTGATGCCGAACGGCGAAGCGGAGGCCTTCCATATCGGGCCGCATGCGCCTACGCTGCAAACCGACGATGTTCAGCTGGTGCATCGGCTCTGGCTTAACTTCCGCCGCGAGCCGGGGATGCACGGACTGCATCACAGCGATATCGTGACCTATGCGCTTACCCGGCTGGCGACCGAATATGCGCGTGACAAACAGGAGACGCTGAAGAACCTGCGCCGCTATGCGAGCGATAGCAATAAAGGCTCCCGATTCAACACTGAACGAAGCCTCTGCGGGATACTTCATAAGAGCGCCGAAGCCGACCGACGCCGCTGACGATCCTCTTTAGAGCTATCGAATCCGCATTCCGTGGATAACCCATCGCCTATTCCTATCGTCAACCCTATGTCGTGTTGGCCGGAGGCATTTGCCGCACCGTCAAGCAATCTTGAATCCTCAAGAACGATTTACGATAACTGGCTGGGAACTTCGGAGGTTACCTATTGTTACTATCGATTGTTCGCGTCATTTCAAAATGATGCCTTGCCGTCTTTCTACACTCCAGAGTTTCAAGGGGAAGCGTACGAAGAGAGCGGCTTAGTGTATTCCGCAGAGTCTCGCTCGACGCATAAGCATGGTCGGAAGTTGTCAAGGACAGCTAAGATCAGTATTCTGAGTTGGTAATTGAGAACCAATAAATTCAAGTAGCTTTACTTCGGATGTAGCGAAGGATTACGAAGGGATAGATCACGTGGAAGTTAAAGATATTCTGACGGAAATTGATGCCGAGATTTCACGACTTCAGCAAGCGCGCGCCTTGCTAAGCGGCGACACAGCGAAGAAGCGCGGCCCAGGCAGGAAGAAGGCCGCAGCGGTAAGTGCCGCTCCAAAGAAGCGCAAGCTGACTCCCGAAGGCAGGAAGCGTATCGCCGAAGCGATGAAGCGGCGCTGGGCGGAGCGTAAGAAGCAGGCGAGCCTAAAGGCAGCCAAGTAACTGCCTGCTTGTCCCGCGGAGCAGCTATAAGTCCGATCTCACATCCGATCAGGCAGGATTGCAGCTCTAGCCAAACATATGCCGCAGGCAGCGTGCCGCCTGGCAGTTGTCTGCGCCATACTTAGCTATGGCCCTCCGCGAGACTCCGCCGGCTTCCGATTCCACGCTGGTTCAGATTGTCGATGCGGCACTCCTGCTTGCGCAGAGCAGGAGTGGTGCGTGGCTGGCTTGCAAACCTGGATGTTCGCAGTGCTGCGTGGGGGTCTTCGCGATCAACCAGCTCGATGCGTTCCGTCTGCGCGACGGCTTGGCGGAGCTCTCGTTGCGGGACGGCGAGCGTGCATTGCGAGTACGGCAGCGGGTCGCCGATTCGGTGGCGCGCCTGTCGTCCGATTTCCCTGGCGATCCGATCACCGGTCTGCTCGATGAGCACGCCGACGGCAGCGAGGAGTTCGACGCCTTTGCCAACGAGGAAGTGTGCCCCGCGCTTGATCCCGAGAGCGGCACCTGCGATCTCTATTCCTCGCGTCCGATGACCTGCCGGGTCTTCGGACCGCCTGTCCGCTCCGAAGCGGGCCTTGGCGTTTGCGAGTTGTGCTATCACGGCGCCACGGCGGAAGAGATCGCCGCCTGCGAGATGGTTCCCGATCCTGACAATCTTGAGTCCGTTCTGGTCCAGGAGCTGGAAGAGCGAACTGGGGTGCGCCGCAAAACGATTGTCGCCTTTGCTCTGGCTCGTTGAACGCCAGCCGCCTATCCGCTGCGCGATTCGCTGTTGGGTGATATCGAGACAACCCATGTAGCCGCTATGCTCCTCTGGCGAGTGCGGTGTATAACAGGTTTCGGGCGAGTCGATCATTTTTCCGTGCAGGCAACATCCGGCCGTGAGATATCTGCGTGCCCCTTATTCACGGAGAGGCCAGGCCGCGATAGTCTCGCTCATGGCATCGGCAAAAATGATCTGACGCCGCAACAATGCTGAAGAAGTCTCCGAGCGAATTTCTCTCATTTCTCCTCCCGCGAACGGGTTGGCTAGTGCTTGTCTGCGTTCTATTGGCCAGCGAGGGGCTTGGCGGCGCGGCGTCTGGTCAGACAGTCGGCGCCCGGGATGCTGTTTGCGCATCTTGCCATCGCGAGATTTACGACCGCTATCTGAAGACGCCCATGGCGCGAGCCAGCGGCCCGGCCATCGATGGCATGATTTCCGTCCCAGCGGATTTCGTGCATAAGCCTTCCGGGGTCCGCTATCGAATCACCGACGGCAACGGAAAAGTGTACCTGGACTACGACCGCCCCGCGACGGCAAAGGGCGGCCCGCTACACGGCCGCGAGGAGCTGCTTTACTTTGTCGGGTCCGGCACTCGCGGACGAACCTTTCTCTTTCAGCGAGAAGGCTACTGGTTTGAAACGCCGATCAACTGGTATGGGAAGAAAGGTATCTGGGACATGGCGCCCAACTATCAACGCGCCACCGAGATGCCGCTCACGCTTCCGGCCGACAGCGGCTGCCTGAACTGCCACGCGAGCGGCGTGCAGCCTGCGCTGCCCGATGCCCGAAACCACTATCGCGCAGCGCCATTCGAGACCGGCGGAATCACCTGCGAAAGATGCCACGGCGATGCCTCGGAACACCTCGCCCAGGGAGGCAAAGGGCCGATCCTGAATCCCGACAAGCTGGCTGCGAACCTCCGGGACTCCATTTGTCTGCAATGCCATCTTGAAGCGGAGGTCTCGGTGAATCGGCCCGGGCATACGCTCTACGACTTTCAACCGGGCAAGGAGATATCGGACTATCTCGTCTACTTCGTGCACCATGACGCAGTCGGCGCCGGCGGGCGGGCGACCAGCCAATGGGAAGCGCTCTTGCAAAGCGCCTGCAAACGCGGAAGCGGCGATCGGTTGACATGCACTACGTGCCATGATCCCCATGGCTCTCCTACGGAGAAGGAGGCGGTCGCGTTCTACCGGAACAAGTGTCTGGCCTGCCATACGGAGGCGCGGTACGCGACCAAGCACCACCCCGAACAACCCGATTGCGCAAGTTGCCACATGCCCAAGAGCGCAACCAAGGACATTGCGCACGAGCAGGTGACCGACCACCGCATCCAGATTCAGCAGCCGGCGATGCTGCAGGACATAGGAAGCGGCCCGCATGATGGGCAGGGACGTTCCGGAGAACTGGTAGCGGTGCGCGGCACGGCGGGGGCTCGCGATCTGGGTATTGCCTATTCGCAGTTGGCGGTGCACGGCAATCGGCAGGCGGGCGAGCGGGCGCAACGGCTGCTTCGCGAAGCGGAACACAACATGACCGCAGACCCAAACTCTTTGCCTGACGCCGACCTTCACACGCAGCTGGGCTTCCTCGATCAATTGAGTGGAGACTCCGCCGCAGCGGCGCAGGAATATCGACTGGCGCTGGCCGCAGACCCGTTCGATGCGACCGCGATGGGCAACACCGCGTTGATCGAGGCGAAGTCCGGCGATCTGAAGTCCGCTGCAAGGCTCTGGGCATCGGTCTTCGAGCATGATCCTGCGCAAGCGGCGGCAGGCTTCGACCTGGCCTCGACCGATTGCGAACTCGGCGACAAAGCGGGAGCGCTGCAGATACTCGACCGGTTGCTGTTGTTCTCCCCGGACAACCAGCAAGCCAGGCAGCTCGCAACGGCGATCGCGGACGGCAGTCATCCTTGTCGACAGCCCTGAGGGCTGCGGCCAATGCCGAAAAGTCGTTCCAGTCGCTACGAATACATGGACCTAGACAAATCCGACGAGACCTCGCTAAGTTGTCTATGTTATGCTTGGCGCTCTATCTCGGATGAGATACAGCTTGAGATAGCGTTGGCGACCGCGGGACGGGATTCATGGAAAACCCGAAGTACCGTGTGATCTTCGAAGCGCTCCACGAAGAAATACTGAACCGCCGTTACAAGCCGGGCGGCCGTTTACCTAGCGAAGCCGAGCTGGTGCTGCGCTTTGGCGCCTCGCGCATGACGGTGCTGAAGGCGATTAAAGAGCTGCAGTCGCTGGGCCTTGTGAATCGGCGGGTCGGCTCCGGCACCTATGTCGCGACGCAACCGGCCACGGGAAGCCACGTCTTCGGGTTGCTCATTCCGGCGCTTGGACAGACGGAGATATTCGAGGCGATCTGCCAGGGCATGATGCTGTCGCCAAAGGCCAAGCAGCACTCCCTGCTGTGGGGCCATTCCGTCTCCAGCGACAGCCGGAGCGAGGAGGTCGCGGAAAAACTGTGCCAGCAATACATCTCACAGAATGTCTCCGGGGTCTTCTTCGCGCCGATCGAGTTCAGCGCAACTCGTCATGAAACCAACCGCAAGATCGGGGCGGCGCTCGAACGGGCGGGTATTCCTGTGGTGCTGCTGGACAGGTGCCTTGCGCCTTTCCCCAAGCGCTCGAAATTCGATTTGGTCGGAATCGACAATCACCGGGCGGGTTATATGGCGACCGAACACCTGCTGAAAGCGGGCGCCCGGCGGATTTGCTTCTTTACCCGCCCGAACTCGGCGCCCACCGTGGAGGTGCGAATTTCCGGTTATCGGCAGGCGCTGGCCACGCATAAGTGCGGATGAGTGCAGCTGCGGTCTGGCAAGGGGACGCCGACGATCTCGGATTCGTACGGTCGATCCTGAAAAAAGAACGTCCCGACGCATTTTTGTGCGCCAACGACCTGACCGCCGGCCAGTTGATGCATACTCTGCTGGATCTGGGTAAACGTATTCCCGAGGACGTGCGTATAGTCGGCATGGACGACGTCAAATATGCGCGCCTGCTTGCCTGTCCCGCTCACCACCATTCACCAGCCCTGCCACAACCTCGGAAAGATGGCGCTTGCCGTCATGCTGGACCGGATCGCGCACCCTGATTTCCCGACCCGCGACGTGTTGTTGAGCTGCGAGCTGGTTGTCCGCAAATCCTGCGGCGGCGCTTAGAGGCCTCTGGGTTGCACTCGGACGCGTCCTCTGTAAACTAAATCGGTATAGCCATCTTTTCCGGCACTTCTAGACAGTTTTGGCTTGACAGCTGTATATGCAGGCTCTTAGACATGTGGATGGTCAACTTGCGCGTTCCTGCAAGGACGGCTGACTTTTTCTCACTCCCTTCGGATTCGTGCCGAAACCTGAAAGGAACGGAAAAACGAAAGTTGTCTACAAATTCGATTTACCTGAATTCGGGGTCAGCGCAGTTTGACAGACAGTCCGATTGTCTACTTATAGTTCGGGCGGAATCTGTACAAGAAAGTTCTCGTCACCATAGTATTTTGTTGTTTCGCCAGCCGGCGGCAGACGCGGGTTGGCAATGCGGCATTGAGTAAGTTGGTGTCAGGGAAGTATCGGGCTTTCGTATAGTTGCGATTTTCAACGAGCCGGAAAACACGGCAACGAAAGTTAAATAAGACGTTCCACAACCTTCGGGAGACTAGTGAAATGCTAAAGAGAATTTCAGCCACCCTGGCCATTGGCCTGGGCCTGCTCTGCATGTTGTGCCTTCCAGCCGCATCCCACGCCCAAACCGTCTACGGATCGATCGTCGGTAATGTCACCGACAACACCGGCGCGGCGATTCCCGGCGCAACCGTCACCGTCACCGATGAGGCCAAAGGGACTGTGGTGACCGTGCAATCGGGCGCCGCCGGGGACTATTCGGTCGAGCACCTGATCCCCGACACTCTACGACATCAAGGTCGCCTATCAAGGGTTTCGAGACATTTGAGGCCAAGGGCATTCATTGTCTACGCAGACACCTCTCCCAAAGTCGATGCAAAGCTGACGGTCGGCGGCTCGGCCACGACGGTCGAAGTGAACGCGGACACGATCCCGGTGCTCAAGACCGACCGCGCCGACGTCTCTACGGTCTTGACTCAACAGGACGTGGCGAACCTGCCCACCCCGGGCCGCAACTTCACCAATCTGCAACTGCTGCTTCCCGGCGCGCAGACGCTCGGCTGGTCGCACGCAGCCGATGAAAATCCCCAGGGCAGCGCTCAGATCCAGGTCGATGGACAAGCCTTTGGCGGCGTTGCCTTCGAGTTGGACGGCACCGACAATCAGGACGCGATCCTTGGGATCATCGTCATCAACCCGCCGCTCGACGCGGTCTCCGAGACCAAGATCGCCACGCAGAACTTCGACGCCGAGTTCGGCAAGGCGGTCTCTTCGGTGATGACCGCGCAGACCAAGTCCGGCTCCAACACCTTCCACGGCAGCGCCTTCGACTATCGCACGAGCAACGCCAACCTGGCCAAGAACCCCTACACACAATTCCCGGCGTTCGGAACTACGCCAAGATCGGCCATTCCCGCCGGCCTGAGGAGCCAGTTCGGCGGATCGATCGGCGGCCCCATCATCAAGGACAAGCTCTTCTTCTTCGCCGATTACCAGGGATTACGGCAGGTTGCCGGCGTGAGCGCCACCGCCACGATTCCCACCGCCCTGGTGGCGAATACCTGCCTCGGGGCGCCTACAACCACGGGGGTTGCAGGATGCGACTTTAGCCAGTATACGAATGCCAACGGCACCGGCAGCGGCGCCATCTACCAGAACACCGTCGACCCAGTCACCGGAAACACGGTTCACACGCAATATCCGGGCAACGTTATCCCCGCCGCGCAGATTTCACCCGAGTGGATCAATTTCCTCAAATTGATGCAGCCCTATTCCGACGCTTCCATCGCGCCGGTTGCGGGAACCACCACCGGCACCCTCAACAACTACGTCGGCAACGGCAGCGGTCCCTTCAACAACAATGCCTGGGATGAACGGGTGGACTACACGCTCAACGATAAGATCCACCTTTTCGAACGCTTCAGCCGCTTCACCAGCACCCTTGACGGGCCCCAGATGTTCGGTGCGCTCGGCGGTCCAGGTCTTGGCTACAACAATTATGGCGGCATCTCCAAGGGCGCCAACGACAGCCTGGCCATCGGCACCGATATTTCGCTTTCCGCGAGCCTTCTTACCGACTTCCGCTTCGGCTATTACCGTTACAACATCGGCGACTCGAAGAACGACCAGGACGTGGCCGGCGCGGCCAACCTCGGATTCGTCGGCTTGAATATCAACGATCCAGTCACCGGCGGCTTGCCGGACTTCAACATCACTCTCCTCGGGAATGGCGGCACCCAGAGCATAGGCGACGGTCTCAACGTCAGCCGCTGCAATTGCCCCCTGAAAGAGCGAGAGGACCAGTTCCAGATCGTCAACAACTGGACCAAGATCATCAAGACCCACTCGATTAAGATCGGCGCCGACCTCCGCTATGCCCGCAACCTTCGGGTGCCGAGCGACACCAACCGCACCGGCCAGCTCAACTTCACCGGCGGCCCGACCTCAGATCCGAGCGCATGCTACCTCTGGTGGAAATGGCTTTGCGGACTTCGCACTTGGCCGAGTGAACCAGATGCAGCGCTATGTCAGCACTTCGACCAATGCAAAGGAATTTCAGAAGCGCGACTTCTTCTACATTCAAGACACCTGGCGCGCGACTCCTAATCTCACCCTCAACCTCGGATTGCGCTATGAGTTCTACTTCCCCGAGTCGACCAACGGCAAGGGCAATGGCGCGCTGATGAATCTGAATACCGGCTACATCGCGGTGGCCGGTTATGGCAGCGTTCCTTCCAACCTGGGTTGGAACAAGTCGCAATTCCCCTTCAATCCGCGCGTCGGCGTGGCCTATCAGTTCGATCCTAAGACTGTGATCCGGGCCGGATATGGACGCAGCTTTGACATCGGCGTCTTCGGATCGATGTACGGCCATGTTGTCACCCAGAACATTCCGGTGCTTGCCGCCCAGTCGGTCAATGCACCGAGCGGCCCGGCCACCAACTACGCGTTCTGCCTTGGCCCGAACGAACCGAATTGCACCCAGTCCGACGGGCCAACCTCCGAACAGCGTCGGCGGCCCGATCGCCGAATGTGATGCCGACGGTACCGGCCGACGGCTTCCTGCCCAACCCGGGGTACAACGTCAACACCAAGGCGCGTCCGCATACGCTGCGCATGCCGACGGTCGACGCCTGGAACCTGAGCATCCAGCGCGCCATCACTCCAACCCTGTCGGTCACCTTCGCTTACGTGGGCAACAAGTCAACGCATACGCTGAGCTCGGGCGATGGAAATACCACCAACCCGGCGGAATCGGGCCTGCTCCTGCCCGCCCAGTACAGCATCACTGGTCAGCCCCTGCACTGGGACCCGAACCCTGCCGTCGTGCCCGGTACTCCGGGCGCTCCATATGGGATCGGGGCCGATGGCGGCACGAATTCCGCCAACTTCCTCTCCCGCTACTACGGCGGCACAATCCCGGCCTGCCAGGACCCGCTCTACGCCACGCCTACGGGCGAACCGGGTATCACGCCGGGAATGTGCGGCTGGACCTCCGGCATCAGCTACTACGGCGACGACCAAAACGCCCACTTTAATGCGCTACAGATCAGCGTGGCGAAACAGTACACCAAGGGGCTTACACTCAACCTGAACTACGCGTGGCAGGCTGGTTACGACGAGGGCGGCAACTATTCCACCTGGGAAGAACAGCCAACCTACGGCCGGAACAACGACATCCGCGAGCAGCAGCTCACGGGGTACGGCGTCTACGAGCTTCCCTTTGGCAAGAAGGGCATGTTTATCACCAGCATTCCAACCTGGGCTGATGAAGTGATTGGAGGTTGGCAAGTAAGCCCGACGCTGAGCTGGGGGAGTGGGGAACCTTTCACTCTCAGCTATAGCGAATGCAACGCCTCAGTCGGTGGAACCTCCGCACCGTGCTATCCGAATGGCCGCGCGGCATTCCTGCCCCATCACCTCACCTCCCTCAATCCGCTTAACCACAACCGGATCCTACTACAACAGTGTCGTTCCCTCTGGACACAACCTGTGCGATGGTGAAGGCACCTACAACGGCTTCACCTGCGCAGGGCTTGACGAGATCGGAAACTCGGGACGGAACAGTTCCTTCGGGCCCGGCTTCTTCAACATGGACTGGGCAATCCAGAAGAACTTCCCCATCAAAGAAAGCCTCTTCCTCCAGTTCCGCATGGATATGTTCAATGCATACAACATCGTCAGCGCCAACAACCCTGGCGGAAACATTGAAAGCCCCGGCACCATCAACGGCTACGCGCCAGGCGCAAACCCACGTCAACTACAGTTCTCGTTCCGCCTGCAGTTCTAGCGCAGGCGCAGCGGGTCGCTTCAAACCGGGGGAGCCATCGTGCTCCCCCTCATTTTTGCGCTGGAGCAGAAGTACAGTTACTGCAATGCGGATCATCGCACATGACACCAACTGTACTTCTGCTCTAAGCTTGATTTGTTCCTTTCATGCGCCGCCAAATTCCACCAATACTCTTCGCGCTGTCCTTTATCCTCGTCGCCGCGAGCGCAGCGCAGACTTCCCTGCCTGCCGCACCCGCGCCGGCAACCGCTGCCGAAGACCCAGGCTCCGTGATCGCGGCCGCCCGCAAAGCGTTCGCAGCCGGCCACGCGGAGGAGGCGCTGAAGCAGCTCGATCCGCTGGCGTCCATGACGCCCGAGCCTGCGGGAGTCGAGCGCTTGCGCGGCTTCATCTATTATCAGCAGCGAAACATGGCTGCGGCCGAGGCCGCTTACGCCAAGGCGATTGCGCAGGACCCATCCGACACCGAATCGATGCAGATGCGGGGCGTGACCTTATACAGCCTGGGGCGGCCTGCGGATGCGATCCCGTTGCTGGAGAAGGCCCACACCGCAATACCCTCGGCCAATGTCGATCCGAATTATGTGCTGGGCGTCTGCTACATCGCGGTCCGGCGTTATGATGACGCGCGCCACGCCTTCGCCGCGCAGTACGGCTTTGCTCCCGATTCAGCCCCGGCTTATCTGCTCGCAGCCCGATTGCTGCTGAGACAGGAGAATCCGGCCGCGGCGGAAGAGTTTGCGCGCAAAGCGATCGCGCTCAAGCCGGACTTGCCATTGGCCCACCTGCTGCTCGGCGAGGTCGCGCTGGCGCGTGCCCAATTTCCCGAAGCGATCGCGGAGTTGAACCAGGAGCGCGAATTGAATCCGCTGGAGGGCAGCGTCTATGACCGGCTGGGCGACGCCTATGTGCGCTCGGGGGACGATGAGAAGGCGCAGCGGGAGCTCAGCCGCGCGGTGCTGCTGGAACCGAACGCGACCGGACCCTACATTCTGCTCGGCAAGGTGTTGCTGGACCAGCAGAACTATCTGCTGGCCCAGCTTTACCTGGAACGCGCGGTCAGCATGGATCCCAATAACTACATCACGCACAACCTGCTGGGGCAGGCCTATCGCCGGACGGGCCGCCGATGCCGACCAGCAGTTCAAGACGCGAACAATTGCAAAGCGGCCGAAGACGCGGAGCAAAGGTCGAGAGTTCATTAGGAACGAGCTTAGCGAAGCGCCGGGCTGCGGAACGTATACTGATAGCAAGATCGCCAATTCATTGATGTCTTCTTCGCATTGGAACCGCCGTCGCTTTCTTACTTCGCTTAGCCGCTCGGCGCTTGTGCTTCCCTTCTCCGAGGTGCTGTTCCTTGCCACGCCGCCCTGGTTGCGCGCGTCTCCGCCCTCTCAGCAGAAGACGATGGGCAGCGAGCCGGCGTATGAGGCGAAGCCGGTGCCGCCTCCGCCGGGCGCAGCTTCTCCGATTGCCGGAACTCCGCTGGGAGTAAGCTTTGTCGATGTGGCAACGCAATCCGGCTTGAACGCCAAGACGATCTATGGCGGCGAGGGCCACAACGAATATCTGCTCGAAACCACCGGCTGCGGCGTTGCCTTCTACGACTATGACCAGGATGGGTGGCTGGATATCTTTCTGGTGAACGGATGGCGTCTCGAGGGCTTTGCCTCTGGCCATGAGCCGACCTGCCATTTGTTCAAGAACAACCGCGACGGCACGTTTACAGATGTCACCGCCAAAGCAGGACTGGCGCGAAGCGGGTGGGGCCAGGGTTGCTGCGTCGGCGACTATGACAACGACGGCCATGACGACTTATTCGTCAGCTACTACGGTCAAAACGCGCTCTTTCATAACAATGGGAACGGCACCTTTACCGATGTAACGGCGAAGGCGGGTTTGACGCAATCGCGACTGCGCTGGAACTCTGGCTGCGCCTTCCTCGATTACGACCGCGATGGAAACCTTGACCTCTTCGTCGGCAACTACATTGACCTCGACCTGAAGACAGCGCCAGTGCCGGAGTCGGGGCCATGTTTGTACAAGGGAATTATGGTGGCCTGCGGACCGCCGGGATTGCCGCCGGGCAAGAACCTTCTCTATCACAACAATGGCGACGGAACCTTCCGCGATGTTTCGGAAAAGGCTGGGATGTGGAACACGGCAGGAAACTACGCCCTGAGCGTGGCGGTTGCGGACCTGGACAATGACGGCTGGCCGGATATCTACGTCGCCAACGATTCGACCGCAGCCACTCTCTACCAGAACCAGAAGAACGGAACATTCAAGGACGTCGCGATCGAGGAGGGCGCGGCCTTTTCTCCTGACGGCAAGCCGCAAGCCGGCATGGGAGTTGGCGATCGGAGACTATAACCGCGACGGCAACCTCGATATCGTCAAAACCAATTTCGCCGGCGACACCGACTCGCTCTATAAGAACCTCGGCGACGGAACTTTTGAAGACCATACCTACGTGTCAGGATTAGGCGTCAATACTCGGCTGCTGGGCTGGGGCGTCGGATTTTTCGACATGGACAATGACGGCTGGCTCGACATTCTGGTCGCGAATGGGCATGTGTATCCCGAGGTATCGAGTTCAAAGACCGAGGCCCCCTACGCCGAACACAAATATCTTTACCGCAACCTGCGCAACGACCGCTTTGAAGACGTCACCGACAAAGCTGGGCCCGGCATTACCGCCGCCGCCGCGGCGCGAGGCTGCGCCTTTGGCGATTACGACAACGATGGCGATCTCGATATTGCAGTGAACTGCGTCAATTCCCTGCCCCAGCTTCTGCGCTGCGATTCGGATTGGAAGCGGAACTGGATCAAGATCAAGGCGATCGGCGTCAAGTCCAATCGGACTGGAATTGGGGCGCGAGTGAAAGTCGTCGCGAAGACGGACCCGAAGGCCGCGAAACCGCTCGTACAGATCGATGAAGTGCGGAGCGGGGGAAGCTACTATTCGCAGAACGACCTTCGGCTGCATTTCGGGCTGGACCAGGCGAAGTCCGTTGATCTGGTCGAGATTCGCTGGCCTTCGGGGCAGATCGACAGCTTCAAGGACCTCGCGATCAACAAGCTCTATACCGTTCAGGAAGGCGGTAAGCTCCTGAGCGCAGAGGCTTTGACTGGATTCCCTCACGGCCGAAGATCTCGAATGAGAACCCTGGCGGGGCGCAATTACACTGCATGTGGTGCGCCTCGGACACATATCTGAGCCAAAACCCTGTAAACTTGATGAAGGTGCTGTCATCCAGGATCGAGTTCCGCGATCGCACGCATGGGAGCATGGCTGTTTCGCCGGCTAAACACGTACTGTGGAAGCCCCTTGCAAACAGCAACTTTAGACTCCAAAAAGCCGTCTATAAGACATGGTCACCCAGATCATGAGGAAGGTATATCTTGTTATCCCCATCGCGGCCAGTGCTTTCAGGCGGGAGAGCCGCGTGTACCATCCACAAATCTCGGCCCAATTCTCTCTCAAGAGCCAACGTCTGTTTGACTCATAGGCATTTTTCGACCGGCCCGTCTGGGATTCGGTTTGCTGCTCTGGCGTTACTGGTAATGACTTGTGCGCTCTCCTATGGTCAGTCTACGGCCCGGTCTGGAGAACTTCCCGAAGCCCTAGTTCTCGCCGTCAGCCAAACTTCTCCGGTTGTGGACGAGAGCCCGATGCGCGACGTGGCATCGATGGCAGGGGACGATGAGCTTCCACAGGCGCCCTCACAACAGACGACACCACCAGCAACTCCGGCCCCGCCGACAACTCCACCAGCTACCCAAAATGGCCAATCGTCGCCAGCCCCCCAGGATGGTCAGGCGCCCGCTAGCGGACTAGCTCCCGACCTGAAGGGTCAGTCAGAGCTTGGCAAGGAGCAGCTTGAGAAGCAGGAGAAGCAGCGCGTTCTAGGTATCGTTCCCGCCTTCAACTCGGTCTACGAGGGTAAGGTGCCACCCCTGACGCCCGGTCAAAAAATGAAGTTGATGTGGAAGAGCACGACCGATATATACGTTTTCGGATTCGCCGCCGTCACAGCCGGCATCGGCCAGGCCCAGAACAGCCATGCGGCCTATGGCCAGGGCGTAGAAGGCTACGCGAAGCGGTATGGGGCAAACTACGCCGACACGGCCGACGGGAACTTCTGGGGGAATGCCGTTCTTCCCATCGTCCTCCATGAAGACCCGCGCTATTTTCGGCTCGGCCATGGGACGTTGACGCATCGCATCCTGTATTCCATGTCGACGACTGTCTGGTGCAAACGCGACGACGGCACCACCGGGCCAAATTATGCCAATGTGATGGGCAACTTTATCGCGGGTGGCATTTCCAACCTTTATTATCCCGCCGCTGACCGAGGCGTCGAACAAACCGTGCAGAGTGCATTGACCGTAACCGCCGAAGGCATGATCGGTGCGGCGCTGATCGAGTTCTGGCCGGACATCGCCCACCACTACAATATGAAGAAGCAGGCCAAGCAGGATGCCGCCGACGCCGCTGCTCGGAACGCGCAGATCGCCAATCCAAACCCGAAGTCAATCGCCCCGCAATGACGTCCCTACTGACGGAAACGCAGGCGCGAGTGCTCGGCTCGCTGATCGAGAAAGAGATCACCACTCCGGACTACTATCCGCTGTCGATGAATGCGCTGCTTAACGCCTGCAACCAGAAGTCGAATCGCGAGCCGGTCACCGAGTTGGACGAAGACACCGTGCGCCAGGCGCTGCATGGGCTCGACGACAAGGGCTTAGCCGGGGCCGTGCGCGGCTCCGACAGCCGGGTGACGAAGTATGAGCACCGCTTCTCCGAGGCTTATAACTTCGGTCGGCGCGAGGTTGCGGTACTCTGCGTGCTGTTGTTGCGCGGACCTCAGACTCCGGGGGAACTACGAGGGCGCACCGAGCGGCTGTATAACTTCGACGAACTCTCCGATGTTCAATCGACTCTGCAAAAACTGATCGAGCGTGATTCGCCGTTGGTGAGAGTGTTGCCTCGGCAGCCGGGCACGAAAGAATCGCGGTACATGCATCTGTTTTGCGGCGAGAGTTTCGTGCCAGAAGTGAGTCCGGAGTCCGCCGCCTCAGCTAGCGCGAGCCGTGCCGACCCTGAGCCCAGGCTGGTTATGCTTGAAGAGCAGCTAGCCCATCTGAAGCGAGAGGTAGCGGAGCTTCGGGAATTGCTCCATACCTTGACGCACTAACTTTCTCCTCCCTATCTTTGCTTTCCTCCAACGACAAGAGCTACCAGAAGGGTAGTGTCCTAATTTGCTTCAAATTAGGGCACTACCACCAGAAGAAAAGAATGGTTCGGTGCCTTTTGCAGGGTATATAGTGTTGCGCTGTCTACCTTTAAGACTTCGCTCCGCACTGGAAAGGCATGTGATGAGTTACCAGTTAGTCCCCTCCACAAACCCTGTCTTCAATAGAAATCGTATGAGCGCCTTCCTGGTGTCAGGGCTGGCGCTTCTCCTCCTATTTCCGAAATGCTCCGGCCAGGCGGCCGGAACGGTCACCTTCACCAATTCCTGCGCATACAGCCTGACCTTGGTTTCCAATGGGCAAAAGATAGGCACGCTGGCCGCCAAGAACGGCAAGATGAACAAGGCGATTTCATCATTCATCAAAGCGGGCGCAAACGTCATCATGGTGTACCCAAACCTCGGCGCCGGCCAGTTCCCCGACTGCGATAAGTGGACGGATCTGGGCGGAGCGCCCGGCACAACGCAGCGCCAAGCGTGGATGTGGGAGGGGAACAACACGAAGTACGCCGCTTACTGCAATCCCAACTTGAGCGGCCGCGGCATCTGTGCATTGCAGAAAAATTGCAGCGGTCCCGGCATGGTCCAGGACGGGACCTTCGGAACCCATTGGGAGTTCACCCCCGGTGGAGGCGGTTCCAACGACTACGTGAACTTGAGCACCAATGCCGGCTCGGGACCGCATTCGCCGCCAAATCTGTGTCCCAAGGGAGGACCCGACGACTGCGTTGTCGCGGCTGCCAACATTTTCTATAACGTGCCAATAGCCTGGACTACCAATCAGGCGTGTAGCTTCACCAGCAAAAAAACACAGGTAAAAGGCCTGCGCTGCGTCTCGGTGGACTGTTCTGACGCCTATCAACACCCCACCGATGACAAGCAGGCCGGCTGCCCAGTCAACAAGGATCGCTCGTACACCGTGACTTATTGTCCGAGCGGCTCCAGCATGCCGAGTCCTCGATGATTTAGCTTTCGGTGTAAGCGCCGACCGGAGCTCCTCGACTACCGCTGAAAGCGGTATTATGGGGAATCCCATGCGCAACTGTTCACTGACTCGGCAGGACGGGCGGCCCGTTCGTTCGCAGGCGGCAATATGATCGCCCCCGAGGGCGGGCGACCCGCCACCGCTCCAAGTTCGCTGGTAGAGATCCTCCGACGCAACTTTGGTTTCGCGGACTTTCGAGCGAACCAGGAGGAGGTCTGCCGCGCGGCCATCGATGGTCGCGATGTATTGTTGGTGATGCCGACCGGCGCGGGCAAGTCTCTTTGCTACCAGTTGCCCGCCATTGCGCGCGGAGGAACCACGCTAGTGGTGAGTCCGCTGATCGCCTTGATGGAAGACCAGGTCGCGAAGCTGGCCGGGCAGGGATTGCGGGTGGCGCGTATCCACTCCGGTCGCGACCGTGCTGAGTCTCGCCAAGCCTGCGCCGAATATCTCGAAGGGACGCTCCAGTTTCTATTCATCGCGCCCGAGCGGTTGCGAGTGCCGGGCTTTGCCGAGATGCTGGCAAGGCGCAAGCCTTCACTCATTGCAATCGATGAGGCGCACTGTATCTCTGCCTGGGGACACGATTTTCGCCGCGACTACCGCACTCTTGGGCAGCATCTGCCGGCGTTGCGGCCAGCGCCGGTGATCGCGTTGACCGCGACGGCGACTCCGCTGGTGCAAGACGACATCGTCCGGCAGCTGGGCATGAGTCAGCGGCGCGGTTCATTCATGGCTTTCGCCGCGAGAACCTTGCCATTGAGATTGTCGAGACGCCCAAGCCTCGCCGCGCCGAACTGACACGTGAGCTTCTGGCCGATCCAACTCGACGACCAGCGATCGTCTATGCGCCTTCACGCAAAGAGGCGGAATCGCTGGCGGCGGAGCTTTCGCCCTTGTTTCCCACCGCCGCCTATCATGCCGGGCTGGATGCACAGCATCGCGATCGAGTGCAGCAGGCATTTCTGCGCGGCGAGTTGCAGGCGGTGGTGGCGACGATCGCCTTTGGGATGGGAATCGACAAGGCCGATGTGCGGACCGTTATCCACACGGCAATGCCGGCAACGCTTGAGGCCTTCTACCAGGAGATTGGGCGGGCCGGGCGCGATGGCAAGCCAAGCCGCACAGTGCTGATGTATTCGTGGGCCGACCGCCGGCTGCTGGAGTTCTTTCTGGAGCGCGACTACCCGAGCGCGGAGACGCTGCGCGATATTCTGCGTCGGATTCCCGCCCAGGGATGGCATAAGGACGAGCTTCGGGAATCGCTGCGGATGGACGCGGAGACCTTTGAACGCGCGCTGGAGAAACTGGCGGTGCATGGCGGAGTGAATGTGGACTACTCCGACCATGTGACGGCGGCAGACCGCGACTGGGGCGATGCTTACGCCGCGCAGATCTCCCGGAGGCAGGCGCAGATCGACCAGGTGATGCAGTATGCCGACGCGAGCCAGTGCCGGATGGCGGCGCTGGTGCGCCACTTCGGTGATCGCGAAGATGGGCGCAGGCCTTGCGGGAAGTGCGATTTCTGCTCGCCGGAACAGTGCATCGCGCAGCAGTTTCGTGCTCCGACCTCTGTCGAGCAGCAGGCGATGGCGGCTGCGTTGAAGGCGCTGCGTGTCGGCCAGTCGATTTCGACGGGACAGTTGCACAAGCAGTTGTTTCCGCGCGAGCAGATGGGGCGGAACGAGTTCGAGAGTCTGCTTGGAGTCCTGGCCGGCGCGGGCCTGGTCTCGATGGAAGACGCGGTCTTTGAGAAGGAAGGCCGCAGCATCAACTACCGCAAGGTCAGCCTGAGCGCCGATGCCGAGGATTTGGAAGAAGGCCTGCTCGCCAGGTTAATGGTGAAGGATGGCTTCGCGGTTCCGCTGATGAAAGCGGGGTCTGAAGAAGCGAGTCTCTGGTTCTGCGCCTGAATCGTCGTCCGACACAGTAACGGAAGAAGCTGCGCTGACAGGCCGCGCTGGCGAGCTATGGGAGAAGCTGCGCGCGTGGCGGCTGGAAGAGGCAAAGAAATTGGGAGTTCGGGCCTTTCATATTTTGGGGAACAAGACGCTGCGGGCGGTGGCCATCGAAGAGCCTCACACTCTGAACGAATTGCTGGCGGTGTCGGGGATTGGGCCTTCGAAGGCGGAGAAGTTTGGCGAGGCGATTTGCCGGGTTTGTTCGGAGTAAATGAACCCGCGATGACGGTTTATTGAGGAATGATGATGCCGCCCACCCGCGTTCGGGCGGGCAGGCGAATGCCGCGATGGTCGAACTCGACAGGAGAGTTGGTTCCGATGAGGCCTGGGGCTGAGTTGGTGGTCAGCCTGGCAGGCGGCGCATAGCGGAGCCCCGCCTTCGACTGCATCGGTTAGCTTGCCGCAACGGAAACATGTTGCCATACCGGATCAGAATATCAGCGGCCTGTTCGCGATCCCTAGAACAGAAGTACAGTTACTACCTGAGGCGCAAAGGATTCGGAGCATTTCATCGTGAATTCTTGCCGTCTCCAGATAAACTGAAAGAGATGAATTCTTTTGCGGCGCCCACTCGTTTAATCGCCATCGATATCGACGGCACTCTGCTACCCACCTCTGGATTTCGAATCAGCGAACGAAACCGCGAGGCGCTGCTGCGGGCAGAGGCGGAAGGCGTGCATATTGTGGTAGCCACGGGACGGCGCCAGGCCTATGCGATTCCAGTGCTGGAGCTGGCCGGGCTATCGCCGGAGACGGTCATGATTTCGTCCAATGGCACGGTGACCCGCACTTTCAGCGGACGGCGGATCGACCGCTGGCTGCTTCCGGTGGCAACCGCCAGAGCGTTGTGCGGCGAGCTGCGTCAGTTTGGTGGGAGGACAGTTTTTACCTTCGACCGCGAGGGGCCGGGCGAACTCGTGGTCGAGTCGCTTGAGGCGCTGGAGTTCAAGGTAGACCAGTGGGTGGAACAGAACCGGCCTTATATTCGCGAGATCCATCCCTTGGAGCTGGCTTTCGACACCGAAGACGCGCCAGTGCAGGGGATGGTCTGCGGGACGGTGGAGCAGATGCGGAACGCCGAGCAGCGGTTGAATACCAGCGACTTTGCCGGGCTGATCGAGACCCATCGGACTGAATATCCGGGGCGCGATTTGTCGATTCTGGATATTCTGCCGCCGGGCTGCTCGAAGGGCGCGGCGATTGGACGGCTGGCGGCGAGTCTGGGCATTCAGCGCGAAGAGATTATGGCCATTGGCGACAACTACAACGACGTGGAGATGCTCAACTACGCAGGCAAGCCGGTATTGATGGGCAATGCTCCGGCTGAGCTGGTGGAGCGGGCGAAAGAGTCAGGCTGGTCGATCACCGGCACCAACGATGAGGATGGGGTCGCGCACAGCATCCTCGGCGCCTTGCAGCGGAACCGGCTGTGGGAGAACGTTCACGCCAGGGAGTTGGTTGGCCGCGCCGTGGTAGAGTTTCCGTGATGAGGATCATGTCTCAAGTCTCGAAAAGACGGCGGCTGGTTCTGCCGCTCCTGGCCCTCGGTCTGTTTTCCGGAGGCATTGAGCGCGGCTTTCCCGCGGATGGTGCGGAGGGCCGCGTCGCCGAGCATGTGACCCTGACCAACGGCTTCGTCCTGATTTGCGATCACCGCGAACAGACCGGCGACCGGGTGAGACTGTATACCGAAGCGGACAATTCCAATTTTGTCGAGGTTGGGGCAGCCGATGTCGCATCTGTGGAGACCATCGTGCTGCCCGCAGCGGCGCTTCCAGGCTCCGCCGCCGCTAAGCTTACCTCGACGACGCACGCGGACCTGACAAAGGCGGAGCTTCACGAATTACTTTCGAGCGCAGGCGCGCAACACAACCTGGACGTGAACCTGCTGGCGAGCGTCGTCCGGGCCGAGAGCGGCGGCCATACGGCGGCGGTAAGCAGGAAAGGCGCGCAGGGGCTGATGCAGCTAATGCCGAAGACTGCGGCGCAGCTGGGCGTCAGTGACAGCCTGCGGCCAGAAGAGAATGTCGCGGGCGGCGCGAGTTATCTCGATTCCCTTCTCACTCGCTACCACGACAACCTGGCGCTGGCGCTGGCCGCTTATAACGCCGGGCCGGCGGCGGTCGATCGATGGCATGGCGTTCCGCCTTACCGCGAGACTCGCCTTTATGTGGCGCGAATCATTCGCGATTTCAATGCTTCGGTCAGGAATGCCAGCAGGAATGCGTCTCTCGATGCGGCCAAGCTTTCCCATCCGGATCCTCAGTTGAAGGACACCGTCGCGCAGGCGAACCACGAGCAAGTCAGCCTGACCGGAGCGACCGCTCCTTGAACGAGACAATCGAAAAAAGTACAGCCGCGAAGAGCAAACGTTGGATTCTGTGGCTGCTGGCCACCATCGCGCTGGTGGCGTTAGTGGCGTTCGTCAGCAAGAAGAAGCAATTCGATTGGGTAGCCTGTGGTGGCGAGTTGATGCGCGCGGACTGGCGGAGATTTGCCGCTGGCATTGGGTTGATTTATGGGGCCTATGTGCTGCGTGCCCTGCGCTGGTCAATCTTCCTTAAGCCTGTAAAGCGCGTCTCCCCATTTACGCTTCTTGGTTCGCAGGTGATCGGATTCACAGGAGTCGCGCTATTTGGCCGCCTAGCCGACCTGGTTCGCCCATACTTAGTCGCTCGGCGCGTGAAACTGACACTTGCATCACAGATTGCCGTTTATACAGTGGAAAGGATGTTCGACGCAGGCGCGATGGCGTTGATCTTTTCCCTGGCGCTGGCCTTTGCTCCTGACCTCAAGACGCTGCCTCACCATGAAGTCTTGTCCAAGATTGCCGAGAGCAGCTTAGTCGCGACCGTCGGAATGGCAGCCTTCGCGATCATTGCTCGGCTCGCTGGCGGCGCGCTCGCTACCTTTGCCCGAAACACATTGGGCGGGTTGTCAGTGGGGATCGGGGAGTGGACTGCCGACAGGATCCGCGCGTTTAGTGGCGGCCTGAATACCTTGGCATCTCCTCAGGATTTTCTTGTTGTGGCCTCCATTTCGATGACAATGTGGGCGATGATCGTCCTCGCCTACCTGGAAACACTGTGGGCCTTTGTTGGCTCTCCGCAGCTTTCAAGTATGACGCTAGCGCGGTGCATGGTTGTTATGGCTTTCGGGATGGTGGGTTCCCTCTTCCAGGCTCCCGTCGTTGGCTGGTTCACAACAATTGCGGCAAGCGGGACGGGGCTTGGTTTGCTCGGCGTCCCCCAAGAGCAAGCAGCGGCCGCGGGAGCGATGCTGCTGACGGTGACCTTCCTCTCGATTATTCCGGTAGGCTTGATCTGGTCGCGCTTCGAGCATGTGTCGCTCAAGTCGGTCGCGGTGGAGAGCGAGCATGCCGAAGAGGCGCTGTTGCTGGGACACACTCCGATCGTCGAAGAGAGCACGGTTCCGCCGTCCGCTTAGACGCATTCCGAAATAAATTCCTCTATGCTGCATCTATCCATCCATCGAGTTGGCCGATGAGTGGGAACTCGCGCAGGCTGCAACGAAGGAGAGCATCATGGGCAAAGCGAAGAAGCAGCGCAAGCTTTCGATCTTGAAGGGAGCGCTGGCTGGGCTGGTTGGCGGGATTGCTGGCTCCGGCGCCAAGGTGCTGGCCGAGAGTATCTATCCGCCACATGCCGGGGAACAATCGACGTCTCGACTGGATTCGAACCAGCAACTGGAGATTCCGGCGAAGCCGTGGGTTTTGGGAGCTGTGGCTGGAGCAGCCTATGGGGCCGCGATCGAGATTGAGCCGAAGGCCGGAGTTTGGCGGGGCGTCGGCTTCGGTCTGGCGCTCAAGAAGCTTACTCACGAGGTAACGTCGCCAGGCCCCGGAACGATCGAGCCGACAGTGCGGGAGAGAACCCGAATCCAGCAGAGTGACTGGGTGACTTACGCTGTCTTCGGCGTGGTCACCGAGGCGGTTCGGAGATTGGTGCGGAAGGGACTGTAACCGCAGCCAGTTCTGACACCGCTGGAAGAACTGGCTGCGGTTTGAGTCCGACCCACTGCCGGGCATGGCCAGGCCCACAAAACCTCAATTCACGGCCGCTTCGCCGACGCTACCAGTTGTTCAAACTCCGCCGTTTGTCGGATGCTGGCGAACTCCTGGTCCTGCATGAGCCGCTTGCTGTCATGGAATCCGTCGTCGAGAGCTTTGCGCAGATACTCGATCGCCTGCTCCTTCATGCCTGCCTGTGCATAGAGTTCGGCCAGGCAGTAGTCGACCCGCGCCCGCTCGAAGGTCGTCGATGTCTCGGAGATGGTCTGGAGCGGGTCTCCGTTAAAGACCGCCGGATCGATGGCAAATGCCTTTTGGTACGCTGCCGTGCCCTGTTTGAACTTCTCTTCCGCGAAATAAGCGGTACCGAGGTTGTTGTATGCCGTCGCGGAGTTGGGGATCAGTTTCAGCGCCCGCCGGTACAGCTTTTCGGCCCGCTTATAATCCTTCTCCGCGTAATAGACGGCAGCCAGGTTGTTCAGCGCTTCGCCATACTTCGGGTTCAGCCGCAAGGCCCGCTCGTAGTCGACCTTCGCCTGGTCGAACGCGAACATGTGATGGTAGGCAATGCCAAGCTTGTTCCACACGACCGCAGAGTCCCGGGGCGCCTGGTGGTAGGCATCGATCGCCGCGAGGTAATCATGATGGATCATGTCCAGGTCCCCGCGTTGCTCCGGCGACAGATTCATTTCCGGGTTCGATTTGGGTGTAGGCTTCTCCTGGGCCGTGGCGTCGATGCCGGAAGCACGGCATTGGGACAACGCAAGAGCGGTAAAGGCCAACAGGATGAACGTGATTCTCAAACATTGACGGTAGGTCATAACGGGCGCCTCCATGTGCGCCATCAGAAGTAATCCTCCGCTTCGCAGTGGTCAGTAGCCATAACCACTTGCCGCATATATCGCCTAACCACTATGATCGGTTGAATGAACGACGTTTCCGCCGGGATTTCTCCTGTAATCGCCATCGACCGGCAGTCTGAGCGGCCGTTGCCGCGGCAGGTTTACGATGGCTTTCGAGCCGCGATTCTGCGCGGCGAACTGCGCCCGGGACAGCGCGTGCCGTCAAGTCGAGAGTTGGCCACGGAACTGCGAATCTCACGCTTTCCGGTACTGGACGCTTATGCCCAACTCCTGGCGGAGGGATATTTCGAGAGCCAGGTTGGGTCGGGGACCTTTGTCTCCAATTCATTGCCGCAGCGTAACCCCCAGCCGAACCACCTCGACAGCCGACCCGCAGGTATCCGGCGGCTTGGACGCCGTTCATCGCTGTTTCCTCACTTTTCAGAGACCCCCTGGAGGCATGGGTGGGGAGCGTTTGGAGTCCACCAACCGGCTCTGGACCACTTTCCGTTCGAGGTTTGGTCGAGATTGGTCACGCATCACAGCCGGGAGCCGCGACTCCACGCGATTCACCACGTCGATCCGCTGGGCCTGGAGCCATTCCGCCATGCAATCTGCGACTACCTTCGCACCGCGCGCGCGGTCCACTGCGACCCGCACCAGATCATGGTGGTCTCAGGGTCGCAGCAGGCGCTGGAGATTACCGCGCGCGTCCTGCTCGACCCAGGAGACTCGGTATGGGTTGAAAACCCCGGCTACCTCCTCATGCGGTCTGTTCTCACCGGAGCCGGCTGCCGGCTGGTTCCGGTTCCAGTCGACGAGGCAGGAATGGATGTTGCCGCGGGCATCAGGGGCCGACGGAAGGCGCGGGCCGCCTTTGTCTCACCCTCTCATCAATACCCGCTCGGGTCAACGATGAGCGCCTCCCGAAGGCTCCAGCTCCTCGATTGGGCACGACGCTCTGGCGCCTGGATCGTCGAGGACGATTACGACAGCGAATACCGCTATGAGAGCCTGCCTATCCCGTCGCTGCAGGGGCTGGATACGGATCTGCGCGTTATCTATATCGGGACCTTCAGCAAGGTCTTGTTTCCCTCCCTGCGGCTGGGCTATATCGTCATTCCGCCTGACCTGGTGGAACGCTTCAAAGCCGTCCGTTTCGCTATGGATATCTTCCCGACTTACCTCTATCAAGAGGTACTTACGGATTTCATGCGCGATGGCCATTTCGGGCGGCACATCCGGCGGACACGTGCGCTTTACAACCAGCGGCGCACGGTGTTGGTCGAGAGCATACGCGAGCTATTTGGAAACCGGCTGAGAGTGCACGGCGCCGAAGCTGGCATGCACGTGACCGTCACCCTGCCCAATGGCCACCAGGATATCGAGATCGCGACCAGGGCGGCCAAAGAGAAGCTTTGGCTATGGCCGCTCTCTCCCAGCTATGTGAGCGCGCCGTCCGAGCAGGGGTTCATCCTCGGATTCGGGAGCACGCCGACCAATCAGATACGCCAGGGCGTCTGCCAGTTACGAGAGATCCTTGCCTCTTCGTGAGCGAATCTCTAAAGCAGAAGTACAGCTACTGTAATGCACGGCGCCCCTCCCCTAGGAAAAAGCCTACTGGAACACTTTCCGGCACATGACACCAACTGGTACTCTTGCTCTAGACATTCAGGCGATTAGCAGCGGCGACGCGTCCGTACCATAGTCCTGAGTCTTTGATGGTGCGTTTCTGGCTGCGAAAATCCACGTAAGTGAGGCCATACCGCTGCGTGTAACCGTCGGCCCATTCGAAGTTATCGACCAGGCTCCAGGCGTGATAGGCGCGGACCTTGGCTCCGTCGGCGATAGCGCGGGCGAGTTCGGCGAGTATCTGACGATAAAAAGAAATCCGGCGCTCGTCGGGAACGCGGCCGCTGTCGTCTGGACTATCGAGGTAGCAGCAGCCATTTTCGCTGATCTCGATGATGGGGTGGTTGTACTCATTGGAGATCTGCGTCACCAGGTCGTAGATACCGCGCGGCCATATCTCCAGGCCGGCTTCGGTGAGCGGCCCTTCCGTCGGCATCTCGACATGAATCTGAGTAAGCGGATCGCGGGCGCCGCCTTCTCCTTCGGTCTCAGTACCGAAGTGGCCTGTGGTTCCTGAAGAGGCGCTGCCGCTGGCGTCGGAGACAATGCGGCGGGTGTAGTAGTGAAAGCCGACCCAATCCAGAGGGACCTTCATGATCTTGTCGTCGCCGGGTTTGAATCCCATGGCTTCATAGGGAATTTCGCCGACGAATGCCTTTGGATATTCACCACGCATGGCCGTGTTGAGGAAGTAGAGATTGTTCATCGCGTTGTAGCGGGCGGTCGCGGCGCGGTCGGCATCTCTGTTGGTCTTCGGATAGGCGGGCGCCATGCCGTAAGCGCTACCGACGGTCGCCTTGGACGATGCGGCTTTGATCGATCGGAAGGCCTCGCCCTGGGCCAGGTTGACGGTGTGGGCGGCTTTGAGAAATTCGTTAAAGCTCGATCGCGCGGGTGGAAAGACGCCGACACCATAGCCGAGGTAGGTGAAAGTCCACGGCATGTTGAAGGGCGCCCAGACAGTGATTCGGTCGCCTAGGTTCTTGGCCAGAATTCCAGCGTAATCGGCATAATAGCCGGCGAGATCGCGGTTGGGCCAGCCTCCGCGATCTTCGAGCGCCTGGGGCAGGTCCCAGTGATAGATGGTACAGAACGGGCGGATGTTTGCTTCGAGTATCGCGTCGACCAGATGGCTGTAGTGGTCGATTCCCTTTTGATTGACTGCGCCGGTGCCGGTGGGTTGAATTCGCGACCATGAGGTGGAAAAGCGATAGCTCTTCTGATTGAGCCGCTTGAGGATCGCGATGTCCTCTTTGAAGCGGTGGTATTGATCGCAGGTCACGTCTGCTGTGGCCGCACCTTTGATCTTGCCTACGGTGTGGGCAAAACGGTCCCAGTTGGATTCGCCCTTGCCATCTTCATTCCATGCGCCCTCGACCTGGTAGGCGGCCGAGGCCATACCCCAGAGAAAGCCGTCGGGAAAGCGAGCGCTGTCGATCTCCGATTGTGGGATAGAGCCGGGGATTTGCTCTTGCGGCAATGAGGATGCTGCCGCCAAACCGTGGCGAGGAAGTAAAGCGCTGGCAGCTCCAGCAACAAGCGAGTCCCGGACAAATTCGCGGCGATTCATCTCCGATACACCTCGATCGGCCCACGGTATCGCCGGCGCTGTAACAAAGTCAACCGCGTTTATATCGGTTTAGAGCGATGTGAGGTGCACCGAGCCGTCGCTGGTGTGAATTGTGAAGAGCGCGCCTCCGGCGTTGAGCTTGCCTTTGATCGAGTTTCCCGAGCCACCGTGAAATCCATCCAGAGTAAGCGGCAGGTCGGAATCGATCTTGCCGTCGGAAGAGGATATGTCGAGGTTCGCGGAGAGGTCCTTGGGCAGGCGGACGGTGATACTTCCGTCAGAGCTATGGAGGGTCGAGTCTGCCTTGAGGGTGGTCCCGCTGGCGAGCTCGAGCGTGAGCGAGCCGTCACTGGTGCGGATGTTCAGGCTGTCAAGCTTGCCGGAGACGTTGAGGTTGCCGTCGGAGGTATGCGCATCGAGAGTGCCGGCGATGTTGCGCAGATCAACGCTGCCGTCGCTGGATTGAACCGTCAGCGTGCCCGTAACATCGGCGATCGTCTGATGGCCGTCGGCGGAATGGAGGCTGATCGCGCCCTTCAATCCGGAGGCGTTGAGATTACCATCCGCGGTTTCCGCGTGCAGGGTAAGGTTGACCGGCGTCTCAACCTGCACCGACACTGAGCTGTGCGGATTCCAATTCACGCTGAAGTGCAATCCGACGTGCACCTTCTCCTTGAGGGAAAAATGAATAGTGTTGCCGGACTGGTCTTCCTCGAGGCGATAGTCGCTGAGCTTGCGGTTCGTAGCGTCGACCTGGATCTTGACCGTCCGGCATTCTCCGCAGGAAGTGATGGTGAGGTTGCTATCGCCAGTGGTAAGGGTAAGTGTAGGTTGAGCCGAGATGGCGTAGGTCTTGTCCCAATGATTGTCCGATTGGGCTGAGGCGGTGAGGGCGATTACGGCTACTGCTGCTAGAGACGCAGTCTTGGCGAGGAATTTCATTGGGCGCTCCTGTCGAGGGATGATACGCGGGCGACAGGTCGTTCGTTCCTTTGAGCACGCAATTTCCGCTCAATCCACGGCTGTTAAAATCAGACATACGAGATGAAGTGTCCATATTGCGGCTTTGCGCAAGATCGTGTGGTGGACTCGCGGGAGAGCAAGGAGGCGGATTCCATCCGCCGGCGGCGCGAATGCGAGGGCTGCCAGAAGCGGTTTACCACCTACGAACGCATCGACGAAATCCCCTACATGGTGGTGAAGAAAGACGGACGCCGGGAGCGGTTTGACCGGCAGAAGGTGCTCTCCGGCCTCTTGCAGGCCTGCCAGAAGCGTCCGGTGTCAGCAGGCAAGCTGGAGGCGATCGTCGACGAGACGGAGACTCGACTGATGGATGCTCCGGAACGGGAGTTGACCACGAGAGAGGTAGGAGAGCTGATCATGTCCCGGCTGAAGGGGCTGGATACGGTGGCTTACATCCGTTTCGCGAGCGTTTATCGGGATTTCAAGGACGTGCGAGAGTTCAAGGAAGAGCTGGAACAGCTTCTGAGTCACAAGAACAAGGAATAGTTTTCAGTCAGTCGTCGGTGAGAGCGAAAACTCCGCAGCGGACAAACTGTGGACTGAAGACTGAAAACTGCGTTTTTGAAAGCGAGATTCGATGAGCAAGTTACGCACACATGCGGTGACGCTGATCCCGGGGGATGGGATTGGGCCCGAGGTTACGGACGCGGTAGTCCGCATTCTGGAAGCAGCGGGCGCAGCGACGGGCGTGAAGTTTGCCTGGGAGCGATTTGCCGCCGGGGCCGAGGCCTTTGCCAAGCAGGGTGAATATATCCCGAAAGAGCTCTCCGAGTCGATCGAGCGGACGAAGGTGGGATTGAAAGGGCCGGTTACGACGCCGATCGGGGGCGGCTTTGCCTCGATCAATGTCACGCTACGGAAGCAGTTCGAGCTGTATGCGAATTTCCGACCAATCAAGAACCTTCCCGGTCTGGAGACGAAGTATCCTGGCGTCGATCTGGTGATCGTTCGGGAGAATACCGAAGGGCTTTACGTCGGACTGGAGCATGAGGTCGTGCCGGGGGTGGTCGAATCGCTCAAGGTCATCACCGAAAAAGGCTCGACGCGGATTGCTCGCTGGGCCTTTGAGTATGCGCGCAGACACAAGCGGCGGAAGATCCACGCGATCCATAAAGCGAACATCATGAAACTTTCTGACGGGCTATTCCTGAAGTGCGCGCGCGAGGTAAGCAAGCAGTATCCGGAGATCACCTACGGCGAGCACATTGTGGACAACACCTGCATGCAGCTGGTGATGAATCCTTACCAGTACGACACGCTGGTAATGGAAAACTTCTACGGGGATATCGTCAGCGATCTTTGTTCGGGCCTTATCGGCGGGCTGGGACTGGTTCCCGGCGCGAACATCGGAGACCACGCCGCCATCTTTGAAGCGGTGCATGGGTCGGCTCCGGATATTGCGGGGAAAGACATTGCCAATCCCACCGCGCTGCTGCAGTCGGCGGTGTTGATGCTGCGGCATATCGAGGAAGAGGCGACCGCCGACCTGGTGCAGAGGGCGCTGGAGAAGGTTTATGTCGAGGCAAAGAGTCTCACTCGGGATGTGCATGGGACAAGCGGGACTAAGGCCTTTGCTGATGCGATTTTGGGGGCGATGGAGTAGGAGTAGGTCCGGGTCCATCCTGCCGCACGGACTCACCGCCGAGTCGTTGCCAAATGAACCGTCCGAGTCGTGTCGTCAAATAGCACAATTGTCGATGGGAGAACACCTAAAGTGTCAACGCCCGCGCAACAAGAGTATTGACAATGCAACCCTCGTGGCCTTCCACTGGTTAGCTTGGACTCATATCTGCAGAAATCTCAGACCGAGCTATCTGGTCTGCCGTGGCCGGTTGAACCTCAAACCCTCACCCGCCGCGACTTATCCCTTATGCCTAAGGAAAGAATGATGAACACCCTATCGAAGTTGTCGGCTCGTGTCCTGAAATCCCCGCTGGCTGGGGAGCGTTCGCTGTCCGATCATTGCCGCTCGGTGTCGAGCCTTCCGCTGAGAATGGCGGCTGCCGCTTTTCTGGCGAGCGTTTGCGCGGCGTGGAGCGTCCCGACGGCTTCGGCCCAGATAAGCTTCGCCGGCGCACAAGTTACCCTTAGCACCAGCTTTATATCCCCCGCCGGCATCGCATTGGACGCGAGCGGAAACCTCTTTGTCTCCGATAGCAATGCCAACACCATCACAGAACTACTGGCGGCGGACGGATACGCCACCGCCAACATTTTGGCCAGCTCCTACACGGCCAACGGCGGGTTTTCCACCCCGACTGGAATTGCGGTCGACACGACAGGGAATATCTTCGTTGCCGATCTCGGCCATGGACAAGTGAAGGAGATATTGGCGGCAGGCGGATATACCACCGTCAACACTCTCGGTAGCGGCTTTACCCAGCCCACTCATGTCGCGGTGGACATGAGTGGAAACGTCTTTGTCTCCGACATTGGCAATTCTGCAGTCGAGGAGATCGTTGCGGCAGGCGGATACACCACTGTTAACACCTTAGTCAGCACCTCCTCGCCCGGAAGCGTGGTTGTGGATGGGAGCGGCAACGTCTTCTTCTCCGATATCGGCGATTCTGCCGTCCAGGAGATCAGAGAGATTTTGGCTGCCGGAGGCTATACCACGGTTAACACCCTGGCCAGCACCTACACAACGAACGGTGGATTCAATCTGATCCAAGTCCTGGCGCTGGATGGTAACGGGAATGTTTTCGTCGGCGACGCCGGCAGCGGGACTATCATCGTCAATTCCAACGAAGGCTCGGTCAAGGAGATTCTGGCAGCGGGCGGGTACACCACTGTAAACACCGTCGCTAGTGGTCTGGTTGTCCCCACCGCCGTTGCAACGGACGGAAAAGGAAATCTCTTTTATAACCAATTCTCCAGCGGGAACGTCCTCGAGTTAGAGACGCAGAACGTCAACTTCGGCAACGTCAACGTCTGCCCCGCCGGCCAAACAACCCCCGCGCCCTGCAGCAATACGCTTACCCTCACCTACAGCGTCACCGCCGGAACCACCATCGGCAGCATCAAGGTGCTCACTCTAGGTGCCCCCAAGCCTCGACTTCCAGCCCCAGGCTAGCGATACCAGCACCACTCTCTGCGCCCCGCAGACTTACCCCTCCGCGACCACTTGCACGGTGGACGTGACCTTCGCCCCCCTCGCCCCCGGCGCACGCAGCGGCGCGGTGCAGATCCTCGACGGCAGCGGGAAAGTGCTCGCCGCAACCGACATCTATGGGACCGGAACCGCTCCAGCGATCGGATTCAGCCCAGCCAACCAGCTCTCCCTGGTCGGCGGCACCGGGTTCAGTTTCGGTCAGCCCGCTGGGGTGGCGATCGACGGAAGCGGTAACCTCTTCGTCGCCGATTTCAAAAACGATGCGGTATACGAGATGCTGGCCGCGGGCGGATACACGACCGTCAAGACGCTGGGCGGCACTCCTGCCTTCGGCGGACCCGCAGGCGTGGCTGTGGACGGCGCCGGCAATGTCTTCGTCGCCGATTTCATCAATCAAGCCGTGTATGAAATTCTGGCCGCCGGTGGATACACCACCGTCAATACGTTGGGCGGCGGCTTCGCCTTCGGCCACCCTAGTGACGTAGCCCTGGATGCCAGCGCGAACCTATTCGTCGCCGACGGCGACAGCGCAGTCTATGAGATTCTGGCCGCGGGCGGGTACGCTACCGTCGTCCGCTTGGCCAGCGGCTTCAGCTTCGGCCGGCCCAGTGGCTTGGCGGTGGACGGCAACGGAAATGTCTTCGTGAGCGATGTCGCCAAGGTGGCAGTGTATGAGATTCTGGCTGCCGGCGGCTACACCACCGTGAATCAGCTCGCCAGCAGCTTCGGATTCAAGAACGTTCTTGGCGTTGCGGTGGACGCAGGCGGGAACGTCTTCGTCGCCGACGGCGATTTCACCAACATATTCGAGATTCTCGCGACGAGCGGTTACACCACGGTCCTGCCCCTTGGCAGCGGCTTCGGCTCGCCCCAGAACGTAACCGTCGACGCCACGCGGGAACGTTTATGTCCCTGACGCTTGGCGCCACGGGTACCGTGCCCCCGGCAATCCAGGTGGTCCAGCGCTCGCAGCCGCCGGCTTTAGGCTTCGCCACCACAACCATAGGCAGCACCAGCAGCGATAGCCCGAAGTCGGTACAGCTCGAAAACGTCGGCAACCAGCCGCTCTCGGGCACCGGGACGCTTGGCGATGTCATCAACTTCACCTTAGTCGCAGGCCCGGACGTTGTCCCGGACTGCGATGGAGTCCTCTCACTTACCCCCGGCGGACTGTGCAACATCAGCGTCAGCTTCACTCCGCAGTCGGCTGGCCCGCTTGAGCTCCACTCTGACGCTCTCCGACAATGCGCTGAATGGCAATCCGGCAATCCAGACAATCCCGCTTAGCGGCACCGGTATTGCTGCCCCGCAAATCAGCGGCATCAGCCCGAACTACGGAGCTCCGGCGGCTCTGATCAAGATTACCGGAACCAACTTTGGCGCGACCCAGGGCACCGGTAGCGTGACCGTCGGTGGCGCTCCGTCCCATATCGTTTCCTGGTCGAACACCTTGATTGCCATTCAGGTGCCGAGCAAGGCCACCACCGGCAATATCGTCGTCATCGTGAGCGGAGTATCCAGCAACGGCGTCCCCTTCACCTTCTATCCTTACCCTGCCGTCACTGGCTTCTCGCCCACCAGCGGTCCAGTCGGCACTCCGGTGACCATCACCGGATCTGGCCTTCTCGATGGCGGCAATAACGCAGCCGTCACCTTCAATGGAACTCCTGCGGCCATCTCCAGCGACACCGCCGGCAGCATCCAGGTCACCGTGCCAGCCGGTGCTACCAGCGGACCGATCAGCGTCTTCGTCAACGGCAACACCGTGAAAAGTACCAGCAGCTTCACCGTGACGAGTTCGCAGCTCAGCATCAGCGGCATCAGCCCCAATTACGGAGCTCCGGCGGCCCTGATCAAGATTGCCGGAACTGGCTTCGGCGCCACCCAGGGCACCGGCAGCGTGACCGTCGGTGGCGCCCCGTCCCATATCGTTTCCTGGTCGAACACCTTGATCAGCATTCAGGTGCCGAGCAAGGCCACTACCGGCAATATCGTCGTCATCGTCGGGCGGAGTGTCCAGCAACGGCGCCCCCTTCACTTTCTATCCCTACCCTGCCGTCACTGGCTTCTCACCCGCCAATGGCCCTGTCGGTACACCAGTGACCATCGCCGGATCTGGCCTTCTCGATGGGGGCAATAACGCAGCCGTCACCTTCAATGGAACTCCGGCGGTCATCTCCAGCGCCACCGCCGGCAGCATCCAGGTCACCGTGCCAACCGGCGCTACCAGCGGGCCGATCAGCGTCTTCGTCAACGGCGTCACCGTGAAGACTACCAGCAGCTTCACCGTGACAAGTCCGCTGTTCAACATCAGCAGCATCAGCCCCAATTACGGAGCTCCGGCGGCCCTGATCAAGATTGCCGGAACCGGTTTTGGCGCAACCCAGGGCACCGGCAGCGTGACCGTCGGCGGGGCTCCGTCCCATATCGTTTCCTGGTCGAACACCTTGATCGAACATTCAGGTGCCGAGCAAGGCCACCACCGGCAACATCGTCGTCATCGTGGGCGGAGTATCCAGCAACGGCGTCCCCTTCACTTTCTATCCTTACCCTGCCATCACTGGCTTCTCGCCCACCAGCGCTCCGGTCGGCGCTCCTGTGACCATCACCGGCACTGGCCTTCTCGATGGCGGGAACAAAGCAACCGTGACCTTCAACGGCATTCCGGCGGTCATCTCCAGCGACACCAGCGACAGCATCCAGGCCACCGTGCCAGCCGGCGCCACCAGCGGACCGATCAGCGTCTTTGTCAACGGCATCACCGTGAAAAGTACCAGCAACTTCACCGTGGCCGTACCGCAAATCAGCCTGCTTAACCCGAACTACGGGGCGCCCGCTGCTCTGATCGGCATTACCGGAACCACCTTCGGCGCGACCCAGGGCAACAGTTCCGTCACCATCAACGGCGCACTCTGCGGAGTAACCGCCTGGTCGGATACTTCGATCACCATTCGAGTGCCATCCAACGCCTCGACCGGCGACCTGGTGGTCAGGGTCGGCGGAGCAACCAGCAACGGCGTGGCCTTCACTTTCTATGCCTACCCAGTCATCACCACCGTCTCGCCCGAAAGCGGAGCAGTCGGCACTCCGGTGACTATCACCGGCTCCAACCTCCTCGACGGCGGGAACAACGCAACCGTCACTTTCAACGGAACCCCGGCAGCAATCGTCAGCGACACCAGCAGCCAGATCCAAGTCAACGTACCAACCGGCGCCACCAGCGGAAGGTTGCTCGTCAGGGTCAACGGCGTCTCTCTAATTGCCACGACCAGCTTCACCGTCACGCCGCCAACTCCATAGGCCAGGATCCTTACCCGATAACTACTTGGTTAACGAAATCGGCCCGCGAATGTGGCTATCGCAACGAATTGTTTGCTAGTTAACACTTCGCCCTTTAGGATTTGTGCGAAGCGCGACCTTAAATCCAGGAAGTGGTGACGGGATGCATTTATCGATAGCGGCTTGGCGGGGCAGCCGGGCAATGCTCGGCAAACTTGGCCTGGGCGTGCTTGCATTGATCGTGATGGCCGGACTGCCCTCTGAGGGGCGGGCCCAAACCCTTCAGTGACCCTGACGCCCAGCGTGGCGAGTCCGCAGATGCTCGGCACCCCAGTGACCTGGACGGCGGCGGTGCAGAGCCCCCCGCCGGACACACCTACGGCTATCAATTCACCGTGACTTTCAACGGCCAGGCGCAGATCGTGCGCGACTTCAGCCCTACCAATACCTTCCCCTGGGTGCCGCACACCGTCGAGGGCGAGTACCAGGTAAGCGTGATTGTGCGCGATACCACCACCGCGCCGTACGTGGTCTTCGCGCCGGTGAGTGCGGACTTCACTTTGCTGCCCTGGGTCACCGCTCCGCTGGCCGCAGGCGTCGTCAATCCCACCTCCCATCCCCTGGTCGCCTTGTTTAGCGGGCCGCCGTGCACGGCGGGCGATCAGCTGCTGGTTCGCTTTCACCCGGCCAGCTCGTCGAGATTTCGATGACCACCAACCTGGTGCCGTGCTCGCCGCAAAGCGCTAACTTCCTGGTCGCGGGCATGTATCCGTCGACCCCATACCTGATGCACTGGGAGGAGTACAACGGGACCAGCCTGGTGAACACGGGCGCCGATCTGCCGTTCACCACCGGAGCGCTGCCGGCCAGCTACCTGGCCCACGCCCCCACGTTTCAGGTCAACGTCCCGCCCACCGCGCACGACACGGCCTATCCGGTGGTCTTGTGGCAGTTCCTGACCTCCGGGGGGACGGCGACCGACCTGGCCGGGAATGTGATCTGGTATTCCCCCGGCCCCCCGTTCATGACCCGGATGGAGCCCGGCGGCAATTTTTATTCCTACGGCGGCGGGGTTCTCTACGCGTCGTCTCTGGCGCAATACGATCTGCTTGGGAACGCGGTGCTGCGAAACCAACATTGAGATATTGAACGAGCAGCTGGCCGCCAAAGGCTATCCGACGATCAATGGACTCAATACCCATGAAGCCAGACACCTGCCGGACGGCAACCTTCTCCTGCTTGGCGCCAGGGAGATTGTCTCCACCAGCGCACAAGGAGGCACTCCCGCCAAGCCGGTCGATATTATCGGCGACCTGGTGCTGGTGCTGGACCACAATCTGCAGCTGGTCTGGGCGTGGGATTCCTTCGCCCATGAGGACATCAATCGCGCCGCGACACTGAACGATCAGGCGACCCCCTTCAGTCCTGACTTCACTACCGCCAACGACTGGCTGCACACCAACTTCGCCCAGGGAACGGCGGACGGCAACATCATCCTCTCCCAACGCAGCCAGGACTGGGTCATCAAGATCAATTACGCCAACGGCGCCGGCGACGGCAGCGTGATCTGGCATATGGGCGCGGGAGACGACTTCACGCTGCTCAATCCACCTACCGGGGCGAGCTGTGGCACCCCCAACGTCTTTCCCTGGTTCACCCATCAGCACGACACCGCCTTCCAGTTCGAGGAGAACTCGAGCGACGGCGGGGGCACGATCATGACCGTCTACGACGACGGAAACACGCGCTTCGCGGACTGCCCCGCGCCTCAACACAGTCGCGGCATGGTCCTATTCGTCGATGAGTCGGCACGGCAGGTCTACATGGAGACGGCGGGCGACCTGGGCGTGTTCTCTGAGGCGCTGGGAAGCGGACAATTGCTGGCCCCCGGAGAGGGCAATCTCTACGCCAGCTACGACAGCGGCATTGGGAACGCGCAGTCTACCGAGATCGACCTCGCCGGCCAGATCGTCTACCAGTTGCAGGCCAATAGCAGCAATTCTTACCGGGCCTATCGGATGCCGAACCTCTATGGGCCTACGTTTTCTTTCACCGCTACCGGCGTGTACGTCCAGACCGCGACGCCGCTCCAGTTTGTGACCATTCCCGGCGGCGCAACCGAAGTGCTGCCGCTGACCATCACCAATTTCGGACTACCCGGCACTGTCACGGTAGCAACCAGCGTCACCACCGCCAACTACAAGGTTCTCACCACCGCACAAAACACCTGCCTGGCGGGAATCACCGCGGGCCAGAGTTGCACCCTGCCGGTGCAATTCAATCCCACCGCGGTCGGCGTACAGAACGACACGCTCACCATCACTCCGAGCGCCGGCCCGGCTCCCGCTAATGTTGCCCTCAACGGCACCGCCGTCGCTCTGCAGATCAGCGCCATCAGCCCCAATTACGGAGCTCCCGCGGCCCTGATCAGCATTGCCGGAACCAACTTCGGCGCCACCCAGGGCAATGGCTTCGTGACCGTCGGCGGCGCTTTCTCCCGTGTCGTTTCCTGGTCGAACACGTTGATCTCCATCGCCGTGCCCAGCAACGCCACCACGGGCAACATCGTCGTCACCGCCGGCGGAGCTTCCAGCAACGGCGCCGCCTTCACTTTCTATCCCTTCCCCGCCCTCACTGGCGTCTCACCCAGCAGCGGTCCGAGCGGCACTCCAGTGACCATCACCGGCTCAGGCCTGCTCGATGCGCAGGGCAATGCCACCGTCGCCTTCAACGGCGTTCCCGCACTCATTTCCAGCGACACCGGCGGCAGCATCCTGGCCACCGTGCCGGCAGCCGCCACCACCGGACCGGTCACCGTCCGCATCAACGGCGTCGCCCTGAAAACTTCCAGCAGCTTCACCGTGACCAACCCGCTCATCAGCTCCATCAGCCCCAGCTACGGAGCTCCTGCGGCTCTGATCGGCATTACCGGAACCAACTTCGGCGCCACCCAGGGCAATGGCTTCGTGACCGTCGGCGGCGCTTTCTCCCGAGTCGTTTCCTGGTCGAACACGTTGATCTCCATCACCGTGCCCAGCAACGCCACCACCGGCAATATCGTCGTCACCGTGGGCGAGGCGTCCAGCAACGGCGCCGCCTTCGCTTTCTACCCCTACCCCGCCATCACTGGCATCGCGCCCGCAGGCGGGGGCATCGGCACTCTGGTGACCATCACCGGCTCCGGCCTCCTCGATGGCAAGGGTAACGCCGCAGTCACCTTCAACGGCACTCCGGCCACCATTCTCAGCCAGTCCACTACCAGCATTCAGGTCGCTGTCCCGGCCGGCGCCACCACCGGACCGGTCAGTGTCTTCGTCAACGGCAACACCATCAAGAGTTCCAGCCTCTTTACCGTTGTGCCTCCACCGCAGATCAGCGGCCTCAGCCCCAACTACGGAGCTCCCGCCGCGGTCATTAACATCACCGGCTCCAACTTCGGCGCCACTCAGGGCAGCAGTTACGTCATCGTCGGCGATGCCTTCTCCGAGGTGACCGCATGGTCGAACACCGCCATTACCATCCGCGTACCCTCTCGGGCGAGCACTGGCAACCTGGTGGTCAACGTCGGCGGAGCAACCAGCAACGGCGCGCCCTTCACCTTCTACCCCTACCCTGCCATCAGCTCCGTCTCACCCGGCAGCGGCTCAGTCGGAACCCTGGTCACCATCACCGGCTCCAACCTCCTCGATGGCGGCAACAACGCAACCGTTACCTTCAACGGAATCCCGGCGCCAATCTCCAGCGACACCAGCGGCAGCATACAGGTCACCGTACCAACCGGCGCCACCAGCGGAAGAATACTCGTCAGAGTCAACGGCGTCACTTTGATCGCTGTGAGCGACTTCATCATCACGCCGTAGACTCAGCAGGGTGGGTCCACTGTTCCGTTGCCAACCCTGAACGACAAGGCATCGTCGTTCAAGGTTGGCCAGGTGGTCTTGAGGCACCCGCTGAATCTGCTTTCCGGCGCGAGCGAGCCAGAACCCGCAGGCTCAAAGCCAGGCCCAATGGCCAGAACGCTCCCGCCCTCTATAATCTCCACGGTGCGCAAGAAGAGACGCGCACGGGAAGAAGACCAACGCACTTATGTCCACATCGGAAGTCTCAACCAATCCAGCAAAGGTCGCACTTGTCACCGGAGCCTCGCAGGGCATCGGCCGTGCCGTCGCCCTTCGGCTCGCGCAAGACGGTTTCAGCGTCGCCCTCGCTGCTCGCAACGAAGACAAGCTCAAGCAAGTCGCGGCCGAAATCGCCGCTGCCGGCGGCCTCGCCGAGATTTTTGCCCTCGACGTTTCCAATGAGGAATCGATCAAAAGCACGGCAAAAGCCGTCCTGGCGCATTTCGGCAAACTGGACGTTCTTATCAATAACGCCGGAATCACCCGCGACAACCTCTTGTTGCGCATGAAGCGCGTCGACTGGGACGACGTTCTGCAAACCAATCTCACCGGCACCTTTCTGCTCACTCAGGCGCTCATGGGCTCGATGATCAAGGCCCGCTCCGGCCGGATCATCAACATCTCCAGCGTCGTTGGCCGCACCGGCCAGGCCGGCCAGGCCAACTACGCCGCCAGCAAGGCCGGGCTCATCGGCTTCACCCAGTCGCTCGCCCGCGAACTCGCTTCGCGCGGAGTCACCGCCAACGTCGTCGCCCCCGGCTATATCGAAAGCCCAATGACGGCGGTCCTCGACGAGAAGCAGAACGCGACGATCCTCACTCACATCCCGCTGGGACGCATCGGCAGCGACGCCGATGTCGCCCATGCCGTCGCCTTCCTCGCTTCGGACGGGGCGGGCTACATCACCGGCCACGTCCTCGACGTGAACGGTGGCATGTACATGGGTTAAGCGAACAGCCGCCAGCCTGTAAACTGAGGCAGTCGGCCCAGCCGCCACGCCGGAGAACAACAATGCGATTCATCCTCTTCCTTCTCGCCGTTTGCGGCATTGTCGTCTCCGGCCTCGCTCTCCATGTCCACTTCTCCACCGACGTGCAGCCATGCAGCATCAACGAGAAATGGGACTGCGGCATCGTCAATCACAGCCGATTTGCCGAGATCGCTCACGTGCCGGTCGCCGCCATCGGCATCGCCGGCTATACGCTGCTCGGCGTCCTCGCGCTCTTCCGCCGCCGCCGCACTCTGCTTGCAGCCAGCCTGCTCGCCTTGGCTTTCTCTCTCTACCTCACCCACATCGAAGCCCACCTCCTGCAGGTGTGGTGCCTCTACTGCGTTATTTCGCAAGGGATTATCGCGTTGATAACCTTACTGGCCATCGCTAACCTGTTTCTGTCCGGCCGGCCCGTCAGAAATTAGGTTCCGGGCTTCAATCATTCAACGCCAGGTGATGCCTCAAGTCGGTGTGCGTGATCGGTGGAACCAAGCTGGATTCCCCCGATTTCCCCGCTTGCATTCGCGCGGCATTTCGCGCAACATCCATTGCAGTGGAGGCGGAATCTATGAACCTCGGGGCCGAGTCCCTGCGTCGACTTTTCGGAAGAAAAGCAAGCAGGCAGTTGCTGAACTCAAGAATTAGGTCGGCCGGCGAAGTGTTTTCAGCTCGATGCAGGAGCCTGTCCGACGCTTTTTTACATGCTGCTTGAATCGACAACACACCGCATTTCGATACGGTGTATTGTCTGATTGCGGCGATGATGCCCATTGGCCGTCGAAAATCGTTTAAGTCTTCACTTCGTGAAAATATTTCTTGCTTTATGTACTTTCGACGTGTTAACCATACTGCCAATACTTCATCGCACGTTACTATCGAGTACGGTGTCCTGCCTAAAGAGATTCACCAGCAAGAATGTGTGGACGGAAGGCCACAATAAAACTATGAAAATCGGTACGACGATTCGCGGTTACCGCTTGCAAAAAGGTCTGTCTCAGGGAGATGTAGAAAAGCGCACCGGCCTGTTGCGCTGCTATCTGTCCCGCGTGGAAAACGGCCACACCGTTCCCTCGCTGGATACTCTCGCCAAAATAGCCCAGGCTCTCGACCTTCCCCTTGCTCAGTTTTTTGCTGAAGACAGCCTGGGGCGGGAGATCAACACCCACAAGCTCACCGACGAGGAGCTCCGCTTTCTCACCCAGATTCGGCGTTACTCGACGAGCCTGAATGACAGCGATCGCAAACTCCTCCTGGCCATGGTCAAGAAGTTTGCGACGGCCGCGGTTCGCTGACCGCGACCGTTCGGCATTTTCATCGATAGCGCCCCGAAATGGTTCACGGGGCGCATTTCCCGTGCGCCAACGCTATCTTCTACTGTAGTCCGCCACTGAACCGGCCTTTCGGAGTGATCAGAGCCACAGAGTAGTCCAACCATGTCGGTGGGAGCTTCCAAGCTCGTTTTTGCCGAAACTGGTGCGACAGAACGATCGTGCAGCCTCGTTTGGGATCTATCCCTGCTCTACTGTGCCCCTGCACTCAGGCGTTTGGTGAGACGAACTTCCATCTCCTGGAAAAACGTCTGGAGGTCGGCGAAGGTCACAGCCGGATCGTTGTTGTAATCCATGAGCCGGGTCTTGTATTTCAATTCCTTCGGATCGATTTCGCTGATCGCCGCGCGCGCTTCTTGCATCACAGCACCAGAGTTGCCGGGTACCTCTCTCGACGCCATCCTAATCGCGCAATAGAGGCTGACGGTATTTGTCTGCGTCTCGCAGTTCTGGTCGTCATGGCGATCCCATTTCGCCGGTGAATCGAGGATGTCTCGTGCACGTTGCAACACTTCGATATCGGCCTTGGTAACTGGCCTCGGCTTCGCGGTCGCTGACGCAGGTGTGGTCGTTTCTATGGGCTGTCCGGCGAGACGCCTGGCAACGTGATCTGCCAAAACGTCAAAGAATTTCTGGACGTCGGCAAATGTTGTTGTTGGATCGTTGTTGTAGTCCCTTAGCCAGTGCTCGTAGTAGTTCACGTTCGGAGCAATCTCCTCGATCACGAATCGTGCTTCCTGCATGGCTGCACCCCGATGGACAAAACTCCCGGCCTTCTCCGTCGTCGCCTTTTCCAAAGCGCAGTAAAGGCTGAATGTCTTCGCTGTTTCCGGACAAACGCGGTTATCGGCTCGATTCCACTTTGAGGGTGAGTCCAGAATCTCCCTGGCCCGCCTTACAATCTCCAGATCGACCTTAGCCACTGGAGGCCTAGCATCCGAATCGTCGGACGCAACTTGGGCCTTGGCTGAACCTCCGATGAGGAGGGTGCCCGGCATGATAAATGTTACGAGCAAGGTAATGATTAGAACTGCGGGAGATATTCGCACAGCAATCGCTCCTATTGCCGATATGCCACCGTTTACTCCTGTGAGGAAGTCGCCACTGGCAACACCTCGCATCGGAGAATTGTCATGGCAATAAAAGCAAGAAGCGTCAGAATCCGCCCCTTTCCCTGGGGAAGCGTACTGAATGCCAATTTGACGATAAACAGCAATTCGAGGTCCAAAGCCTTCTCGAATACAACTTCATCAGATCAAATTGGCTCGCTGGATCCCGCAGGTATATGGGAGTTGAACCGCCCGTCCGGTTTTAGCCGGTAGGTGTCCGTAAATGAACAGAGACAGCGATGAGACCCATCTTGGAAGGCCACCATAACGGCGCGTCGACCAACGCTATTTCGCTACGCCGGACGGGCATAGCTGAAGATCCCATAGGCAAGCAGCGCCAACAGCAATGCCGCGCCGCCGAAGGCGACCCATTGCTTGCGGACGAACTCCGCTCTCGACGCCCCAATTCTGGGGACGAGGGGCACCCCAATAGCCAGGCCGCTTAGGAAGCCACCCAGATGGGCCATCTGGTCGATCCGGATCACCGAAGGAATCAGCATCGTCCCCGCTCCGAGTACGAAGTTAAGCACCGCAAAATAAATCACGCTGCGGCGCAGCTTCTTCAACTCAAACTCCGGCACTGGCAGGAGCTTCGATTTCAGCAGCACAATCAGAACTCCCGCCAGGCCGAAGATCGCACCCGACGCGCCCGCCCCAACTATGCCATTTGGTTCGCCCGGGTAGCCCGGATTCATCGTGATGCTGAGCAGGTTTCCGGCGATCCCAGTCAGCAGGTAGACCAGCACCGTTCCAGCTGCGCCCAGCAGCGGCTCGCCCAGCAGCCCCAGGTTCCACAGGCACCACATGTTGGTCGCCAGATGAATGACCCCAACATGCACAAAGGTCGAGGTCGAAAGCCGCCACCACTGGCCGCTCTGCAGTACCAGCCCGCCATTGTCTGCGCCCCAGCGCAAGAGTTGATTTGAGGTTGGACCGGTCGTTGAAACCCCGCTGAATGACATCAGCAGAAAAACGGCTACATTGATGCCGACCAGGAGATAGGTCGCAGGCGCAACCGCCCAACTCCCGCGTGATCGCGCTGCCGCCCCAGCAGAAGGCCGGACCGCACCGTTCGCGTCGAGCGGAGGAAGTATCTCCGGCCGCGCACTCACAGCGCGATCCTCGGGCAAGCTGTTCGGCCAATTGGAATCCATCTCTTGTTAGGCTACCCCAGTTCAGCTAGCCCTGTTAGGCTAACTTTGCTAAGTCCGGGTGGCAATTGCTCCGGCTCTATTGCAATTGATTCACAACCGGCTCAGTTCGGCGCAATCACAGGAGTTTTCACTTGACCCCCACCACACCGACATCCGCACCCGCCTCAACCACCGCCGCCGACGTGGACCCCGGACTGAAGAAAATCGCCCGCGCGCTGCTCAGCGTAACCGACAAGACAGGTCTCGTCGACTTCGCCCGCCAGCTCGCGACACACGGCGTGGAGCTCGTCTCCACCGGCGGTACTGCCCGCGCTCTTCGCGAAGCCGGACTCACCGTGCTCGACATCTCCGAACTCACCGGCTTCCCCGAGATGCTCGATGGCCGAGTGAAGACCCTCCATCCCAAAGTCCACGGCGGCATCCTGCACATCCGTGACAACGCCGAACACCGCGCCTCTGTCGAAAGCCACAGCATCCAGCCAATCGACATGGTGGTTGTCAACCTCTATGCCTTTGAAAAAACCGCCTCCCGCGCCGGCGCAACCTTCGCCGAGGTGATCGAGAACATCGACATTGGCGGGCCCTCGATGGTGCGCTCCGCGGCCAAGAATTTTGAAGACGTCCCCGTCGTCACCTCACCCAACGACTACGCCGCACTCGCCGAGGAGCTCCAAGCCAACAGCGGCTCACTCACGCGCGAAACGCGCTGGCGACTCGCCAGGTCGGCCTTCTCGCTCACCGCCGCCTATGACACGGCCATCGCCAACACGCTCGAGCAGCTCGCCGGCTCCGATGCCCACGCTCCCCTGAAGTTCTACGAGACCGCGGACGCGCCCTTCCCATCCACCCTGCGCCTCGCCTACCCACTCGCTATGCCGCTCCGCTACGGAGAAAATCCGCATCAGCGCGCCGCCCTCTACAACGATCAAACCGGCGCGGGAGTCGCTGGCGCCCGGCAACTTCAAGGCAAGGAACTCAGTTATAACAATCTGGTCGATCTCGACGCCTGTTGGGATCTGGTTCAGGAATTCGATCAAACCGTCGTCGCCATCATCAAGCACACCAACCCCTGCGGAACCGCAGTCGGCAAGTCGGTCGTCGAGGCCTACAAGCTGGCGCTCGCCGCCGACCCCATCTCTGCCTTCGGCAGCGTCATCGGCATCAATCGTGAAGTCGACGCCGAAGCCGCCGAAGAAATCGCCAAGCTCTTCGTCGAGGCAGTCGCCGCGCCCGGCTACACGCCGGAAGCGCTCGCCCGTTTCGCCACAAAAAAGAACCTGCGCCTCATCGCCGTGAACCCCGGCAAGACCACCCGCGTCATCAAGCAGGTCTCGGGAGGCCTCCTGCTGCAAGATGCCGACAGCGCCCGCGTCTCCGCCAACGACCTGAAAATAGTGACTGTCCGCAAGCCCACCGACGCCGAGATCGAATCGCTGCTCTTCGCCTGGAGGGTCTGCAAGCACGTCAAGTCGAATGCCATCGTTTACGCACGCGACGGCCAGACACTCGGCGTAGGCGCCGGCCAGATGAGTCGCGTTGACTCGGCCAAATTCGGCGCAATGAAAGCCGTCCTTCCGCTCACCAACTGCGTGGCCGCCTCAGACGCATTCTTCCCCTTTGCCGATGGCCTCGAAGCAGTCGCGGCGGCCGGGGCAACCGCCGTCATTCAGCCCGGAGGTTCGGTCCGCGACGACGAGGTGATCGCGGCGGCCGACAAACTGGGCGTCGCCATGGTCTTCACCGGAATCCGCCACTTCCGCCACTGATCCAAATCCGTTCGTACTACATCAAAGGACTTAGAGGCGAAAAGGAATCCCAAATCAAGTTACAATCGTCTGATTAGGCAAGAGATCGTTGAACCGGGAAAATCATCCGCAGCGAAGCGCAAAATTCCGTGTTGATACTATCTCCCGGTTCCATCCGCGGAGCAAGGCGTTTGACTCAGACTGCCAGCTAGGAAAAATTGCCACCATGATCACCGAACCACTGTTTCGACAACTGAAGCCTCAATCGGCATCGACCCGCCGTTCACGCTTGCGCCTGGGCGCATTGCCATTCATCCTAGCGGCTGGTGGAATGGCTCTGGCGCAATCCACCCCGACGTCTTCCGGAACCACCCCTCCGGTTCGAGATCGCGCGGCGGCTTATTATCACTACGCCCTCGCCCACAGCTACGAGGAGATGGCCACCAACTACAACCTCAGCGAATACGCCACTCGCGCCGTCGAAGAGTACAAGCTCGCGCTGAACGCCGACCCAACCTCGCAGTTCCTCAATAGCGGCCTCGCCGACCTCTATTTCAAGACCGGAAAAATCAAGGAAGCGATCGTTGCCGCCCAGGACCAGATCAAGAAGGACCCCAATAATCTCGATGCCCACAAGCTCCTCGGCCGCATCTACCTCCGTTCGCTCGGCGACGGTCAGGCTGGCGGACCCTCTAGCCAGGTTCTGCAGCTGGCCATCGACGAATACTCCAAGATCGTCGCCCTGGAACCGGACAGCATTGAAGACCGCCTCCTGCTCGGCCAGCTTTACTCGGTAAATCACGAGAGCGCCAAGGCCGAAGACCAGTTCAAGGCCGCACAGAAGATCGATCCCAGCTCGGAAGAGGTCGTGCTGAACATGGCCCGCCTCTACAGTGAGGAAGGCGATACCCAGCGCGCGATCGACGTGCTCAGCGCCATTCCGGAGGACGACCAGACCCCGCGCACCGAGTTCGCGCTGGGCGGCGCGTACGACCAGATCAAAGAGCCGAAGAAGGCCATCGCGGCCTATCGCCGCGCCGTCGATCTCGACCCGTCGAACCTCGACGCCCAGCGCTCTCTCGCCCAGGCATTGCTCAACGACAACGATCTTGACGACGCCGTGGCTGCCTATAAGAGCCTCTCCACTGCCGACCCGCAGGACGCCAACGCCTGGCTCCGCATCGCCGAGATTCAACGGCGTCAAAGCAACTATGAAGAATCGCTGGCGTCGCTGAAGAAAGCCAGGTCGCTCTCTCAGGAGCCGCTCCAGCTCACCGAGATCAGCTTCAACGAGTCGCTCGCCGACGAGGCCCTCGGCAAGCACGACGAAGCCACCGCCATACTGCAAAAGCTCGTCGATCAATCCGAGCATTCGACCGGGCAATACTCCGACTCGGAAAAGAACGCGCGCGCCTTCTTCCTCGATCGCCTCGCCGTCCTCTACCGTGAACAGAATAAGCCTCTACAGGCCGTCGACGTTTATCACAAGATGTTGGAGCTGGGCGGCGAATTTGTCGCGGAAGGCTATCAAGGCGAGGTCGATTCCTACCGCGAAGCCAAGCAATACGACAAAGCCACCGAGGTCGCGCGCGAAGCCGCCGCCAAACTGCCGAAAGATCGCGATGTGACCCTGATGCTCGCCGGCCAGCTCGCCGATACCGGCAAGGCCGACGAAGGCATCGCACTCGCCAAGTCTTTATTCGCGACGCCTCCTGCCGCTACCGATCGCCCCGTCCATATTGCCCTTGCCAACATCTACATGCGGCTGAAGCGCTGGAATGAAGCCGGCGAACAACTCGACTTGGCCGAACCGCTCGCCACGAAGCAGGACGACAAAGTCTACGTCTATTTCCTGCGTGGCGCGCTCGCCGAGCACCAGAAGCACTACGATGATGCCGAGGAACAATTCCGCAAGGTGCTCGCCATCGACCCCAACAACAGCATGACCCTGAACTATCTCGGCTACATGCAAGCCGATCGCGGCGTCAAGCTCGACGAAGCGCTCGCCATGATCCAGAAGGCCGTCAAGGAAGAGCCGCAGAACTATGCCTACCTCGACTCGCTCGGCTGGGCCTACTTCAAGCTCGGCCAGTATCAATTGTCAGAGGACAACCTCCGTCGCGCCACCGAGCGCAACGCCTCGGATCCCACCGTCCACGACCATCTCGGCGATTTATACGAAAAGACCGGCAGGCTTAAGTTGGCCGTAGCCCAATGGGAACAATCCGTCTCCGAATACGACAAAACCATCGCTGCCGATGCCGATCCGCTCGACATCAGCAAGGTTCACAAGAAACTCGAAAACGCCTGGGTCAGGCTGGCCAAAGAAGACGCTTCGAATGGGACCGCCGCCAAGCACCCGTAGCTTCAAGCATCGCTGAACTCGAGGGGCCCTAAACCGCCGAGGCTTCGTCCGATTCGACCCCCGGCCGCTCTTCAACCCATTCCGCCGGAAAGTTCTCGCTCAGCGTCTGCGCCATCGGCGTCTCGCAGTAAGGGCACAGAGCGGCCCCTGCGGAATTCAGCTTAGGATAACCATAGCCAAAGTTCTGATTCTGAAACCTCAACTTGCAAGATGGACAATAGTAGAGATAATGCTTCAAGCTAAAACTCCAATCATTGCCGAAATCGACAACTGCTAGTCTAACGGCAAATTCGCTTTCCAAGTTCCATTGTTCATGCAGGCCTCCCTCATCATCCTCGGCAGCGGCACCTCTATGGGAGTACCCACCCTCGGCTGCGACTGCCCCGTCTGCACCTCGTCTGACCCAAGAGACATCCGCCTGCGACCCTCCGCCGCCGTCGTCTGGCCCGCTCCCGGCAATGCCCATCACGTCATCATCGATACAGGCCCCGACTTCCGCGCCCAGGCCATCAAACATCGCATCGACAATGTCGACGCCGTGCTTTACACCCACTCCCACGCCGACCACATTCTCGGCATGGACGACCTACGCCCGCTCAGCTTCAAGAGCAAAGAGAAGATTCCTCTCTACGCCGATGACACCACGGCCGGCGTCCTTGAGACCATTTTCGCCTACACCTTCTCTGAAGACTCGCAATACAAACTCCGCGCCCGCGTTCAGTTAAACCGTCTCAATGGCACAGACTCGGTCGAGATATTCGGTGCAACATTTCAGCGCATTCCCCTGCTTCACGGTCCCATGGAGACCGGAGGATACCGCATCGGCAATGCCGCCTATCTGACCGATATGAACGCGATTCCCGACTCGAGCCTCGCGCTCCTCGAAGGGGTCGAGGCCGTCGTCATCGACGCCCTTCGCGAACGGGCCCACCCCAGCCACGCCAACGTCGCGGAGGCCACCGCCTGGGTCGATAAAATAGGAGCGCGCCGCGCCTGGTTCACCCACATGTCGCACGAGATCCTCCACGCCGAGGTAGAAGCGACGCTGCCGGCCCACATCCGCCTCGCCTACGACGGCCTGGTCATCCCATTTGAGTTCTGAACCATGAACATCTTCCATTCCCTCAACCAGATCCCCACCGACTTCGGCCCCACCGTCGCCAGCATCGGTAACTTCGACGGTGTCCATCGCGGCCACCAATGGCTCCTGGCCGAGATCCAAAACAGCGCAAGAGATCTCGGAGCAAAATCCGTCGCCGTCACCTTCGATCCTCACCCGTCGCGCGTCCTTCGCCCCGAAGGAGCCGCCAGGCTCATCACCCCAATCCCCGAACGCATCGAGTTGCTGCGGGCATCCGGAATCGACGCTGTGCTCGTCCTTCCCTTCACCGACGAACTCTGCAGGATGTCGGGACAAGCCTTCGTCGCCGCAGTGCTGCGCGACGGCCTGTACGCCATCGAAGTTCACGAGGGAGACAACTTCCGCTTCGGCCACAAAGCGCAATGCCACGCCACCGACCTGGTTGAGTTGGGACACGATCTCGGTTTCCGCGTGCAGATATTCTCACCGCGTTACATTCGCGGCATTCAGATCAGCAGCAGCAAAATTCGCGAGCTCATCCAGGCCGGAGACATGACCACCGCGCGCGCACTCCTCGGCCGCCCCTTCAGCATCCGCTCCACACCAGCCTCAGGACGCGGCATCGGCGGCCGCCTCACCGTGCCCACCATCAACCTCGCGCCCTACACCGAACTCCTCCCTGCTAACGGCGTTTATATAACGACGATGAGCGTCGCCGGCCAGACCTTCGACGCCGTCACCAACGCCGGCAACCGCCCCACCTTCGGCGAAGACTCGTACGCGGTCGAAACTTACCTGCTCAACTACGACCCGGAGACCAATCCCCTCGCGCTTAGTGCTGAAACACCCCTCGACCTTACCTTCCTTCACCGCCTCCGCGGAGAGCGCAAGTTCGCCTCCGCCGAAGCCCTCAAGGCCCAGATCGTGCAGGACGTCGCAAAGGCTAAGCGCTTTCACCACCTCGCCACTCTGTTCCAAAATTAAACCCAAGCCGCTCAATCCCGAACTTAATCCCAACAGCTCGCTAGAGAGTCCCTTATACTCAACGCAGAGGGAGACACACAATGCACGACGTTGTCGTTGTCGGGCTACCGCTCCTCGCAATTCTGGAGGGAACGCTCTTCAACAACCGTGACATTGCGCGATTGGAGCGCCGCCTCGACCGAATTGAAGACGAAATTGGGGGAATGCGCAACGAACTCACCGGATTGCGAAGCGAAATGCATCGCGAATTCGAACAGTTTTACAGAACCCTCGGCCAGCACGACGCGAAGATCGAAATCCTCGAAAAACACCGCCAAAAATGCTCTGAATCCCCGCCTTTCTCTTCCCGCAACACCCCACTACCCTCCGTTCCCTCCCAGAGTCGAATAAACTAGAGAAGACAGCGTTTCGCCCGCCCAGCAAGCTGCGGGCAGAACCCGGCCGCGAGCACGGTCCAAGGAAGTAGCAAAGTGATACAAAAAACACTCGCAAAAGTCTTCGGCACCAGCAATGAGCGCGCCGTCAAGCGCCTGCTCCCGGAAGTCGAGACCATCCGCGCCTTCGAGCCGGAACTGCAAAAGCTTACCGATGAAGAGCTTCGCGCCAAGACCGTGGACTTCAAGGCCCGCATTCAGGCCCAACTCGAGGGTCTGACCGACGAAGAAGAGGTCGTCGCCGCCGAAAAGGCCGCGCTCGACGAACTCATCCCCGATGCATTCGCCGTCGTCCGCGAGGCCGGCAAGCGGATCGTCAACATGCGCCACTTCGACGTCCAGCTGATCGGCGGCATGGTGCTGCATCAGGGCAAGATCGCCGAAATGCGCACCGGTGAGGGCAAGACCCTCGTCGCCACTCTCGCCTGCTATCTCAACGCTCTCGCCGGCCACGGAGTCCACGTCGTCACCGTCAACGACTACCTCGCCAAGCGCGACGCCGAGTGGATGGGCAAGATCTACGAGTTCCTCGGCCTCACCGTCGGCGTCATCGTCCACGACCTCGACGACAACCAGCGCCGCCAGGCCTACGCCTCCGACATCACCTACGGCACAAACAACGAGTTCGGCTTCGACTACCTCCGCGACAACATGAAGTTCGACATCAAGGACTGTGTCCAGCGCGGCCACTACTACGCCATCGTCGACGAAGTCGACTCCATCCTCATCGACGAAGCCCGCACTCCGCTCATCATCTCCGGTCCCACCGACCAGACCACCGACAAGTATCTCCGCGCCAATCAGATCATCCCTAAGCTCGTACTCGGCGAAGAGATCGAGCAGGGCGAAACCAAAATCCTCACCGAAGACTACGTCGTCGACGAAAAGCACAAGTCCATCACCGTCACCGACGAAGGATGGGAAAAGGTCGAAGGCCTGCTCGGCATCGGCAACATCGCCGATGTCGAAAACTGGGATCTCAAACACCACGTCGAGACCGCCATCAAGGCCCACTCGCTCTACCGCCGCGACGTGCAATACGTCGTCAAGGATGGCGAGGTCATCATCGTCGACGAGTTCACCGGACGCCTCATGCCCGGCCGCCGCTGGTCCGACGGACTCCACCAGGCCGTCGAGGCAAAAGAAGGCGTCAATATCCGCAAGGAAGACCAGACCCTCGCCACCATCACCTTCCAGAATTATTTCCGCCTCTACAAAAAGCTCGCCGGCATGACCGGAACCGCCGAGACCGAGGCCGCCGAGTTCGACAAGATTTACAAGCTCGACATCGTCGTCATCCCCACCAACAAGCCGATGCGCCGTCTCGAGAACCCCGACGTCGTCTTCCGCACCGCGAAAGAAAAATACTTCGCTGTCGCCGACGAGATCGAGAAGCTCAACGAAGTGAAGCAGCCGGTCCTCGTCGGCACCACCTCGATCGAGAAGTCCGAGCTGCTCTCGAATATCCTCCAGCGCAAGGGCGTCAAACACGTCGTGCTCAACGCAAAGTTCCACGAGCGCGAAGCCGAGATCGTCGCCCAGGCTGGACAACTCGCCAAGGTCACCATCGCCACCAACATGGCCGGCCGCGGCACCGACATCCTGCTTGGCGGCAATCCCGAATTCGTCACCAAGCGCGATCTGGTAAAGAAGAACCTCGCCCGCCCCATCAGCGCCGCCGAGGGAGCCATCAACCCCATGGCCGCCGCCGGTCTGCTGCGCTTCTATTACGAGGGGCAGGAGTTCGAAACCGACCAGCAAAATTGGGACAAGACCTTCGCCATTCACGCCGCCAGCGCCGCCAAAGATCATGACGAAGTCATCGAGGCTGGCGGTCTCCACATCCTCGGCACCGAACGCCACGAGAGCCGCCGCATCGACAACCAGCTTCGCGGACGCGCCGGCCGCCAGGGCGACCCCGGCTCCTCGCGCTTCTACCTCTCCCTCGAAGACGACCTCATGCGCATCTTCGCCAAGCCGTGGGTTTCAGGCATGCTCCAGCGCCTCGGCATGGAGGAGGGCGTGCCCATCGAGTCGAAGATGATCTCCGGCCGCATCGAGGAAGCGCAAAAGCAGGTCGAGTCGCAGAATTTCGAGTCCCGCAAACACCTGCTCGAGTACGACGACGTGATGAACAAGCAGCGCGAAGCCGTCTACGGCCTGCGCAACCAGCTGCTCAAAGGTCTCGACCAAAAAGAGCTCATCGCCGACGACTACGTTTCAAACCTGCTCAGCGCGATGCTCGACGAGTTCGCGCCCGAGAAAATCCATCCCGACCAGTGGAATATCGACGGCATCAAGAAGCGCCTGATCGAGCAATTCGGACTCAACCTCGAAGCCGAAAGCATCGACATCGCCGAAATGAATCGCCACGAACTCGGCGAGACCCTCTTCGAGAAGCTCAAGGAACATTACGCCGCCAAAGAAACCATCATCGGCGAACCGGCCATGCGCTACCACGAGCGCATGATCATGCTCAGCGTCCTCGACGGCCTGTGGAAAGACCACCTGCTCTCGATGGACCACCTCAAGGAAGGCATCGGCCTCCGCGGCTATGCCCAGCAGGACCCGCTCGTCGCCTACAAGCGCGAGTCCTTCGACATGTTCGAGGGCATGATGAACCGCTTCCAGGAAGACACCGTCCGCTTCCTCTTCCTCATGCAGATCATCGGCCCCGACGGCCAACCAGTACCCGTCTCCATCCGCCCGCGTCCGTCTGTTCAGGGCACCGCGACCCGTCCCGCAGCTACAAGAACAAGGCGGAGCCGTCGCAGTCGCCGAAAGGCCAGCCGAACCAGTTCGCGCCCCAGTGCCGATCCCCACCCGCCAGCCCACCACCACCATCGACCAGATCGAAGCCGAGTTCCAGCGCAAGAAGAAACGCGAGCTCGACCAGGCCCGCATGGCAGGAAGCAACGGCGCCCAGGAAGTAGCCCAACGCCGAACCGGAGACAAAGTCGGACGCAACGACCCATGTCCATGCGGCTCCGGCAAAAAATACAAAAAATGCCACGGCGCGGAAGCCTGAAAGATTTGATACGTGTCTAGCCTCAAGATGGATGTCGAGGACTTGCAATCTGTGGAGTTGAACCCAAGTTAGCTCATGCCCATTAACAACGATAAAGCACATCTCTGGAAAGCCGATACCCGCACTTCTGTTAACCAATTCAATCAATGGTTCATGACCTATGCGCCGAAGGCCTACCGCGATACGCGCGGCGAAAACGGTCGAGAGCATGTCGAGCATGGGCTTCTGGCGACGGAAGACTTCACGAGAATTACACCTGCGGTTATTAAGGAAAATCCAAGAATTCTGCCAACACTGCGGATGTCTACTTGCCCACCTCTGGCACGAGACCGGCTTATCGGACTTGCAGACTCAAGTAAGAATCTCGTAGGAACGCTCGAAAATGGAAGATTACCGCCGAAGGTCTCCACAGCGGTGCTAAATGAACATTTGGACAGAATCACGAAGATCATCTCCCGCTTACTCGATGTTGACATTTTTCCGTGGCTTGAAGAAAAGCGTCGCCCCACGGAAGAAGAGCGCTACCGTTCATCTACTATCGTTGCCGACCGTCTATGCGGGGCCATTGCTAATCCAATTGTCAAGAATGCCCAGGAGAAGCGTCAGCTCGCTATCGTTGAAAAGTATCTACTGGAGCGCTGCTATGCAAACAAAGTCCCATCCGCCCAGTCAGCTCCTCTCGACCAGATGGAGCCGGGGACGTTCACCTTCCGACTGAATGTAAAAGTGACCAGCTCCGGGACCGAAGGCAAAACCGTTAATATCCCCAGTTGATGCTGTCATCCAGCCCAAGAACGCGAAACTGCCCACATCTGCCTGTGCTTATGGAGGCGAAGTCAGCGGGCGATTTTACCAACGTTAACAAGCGGCGTAAGGAAGAGGGCAAGAAGATCAGTCAACTTAAGTCTTCCTATGGGAAAGAGGTCATATTTGTACTTTTCCTTTGCGGCTATTTCGATGCAGGATACCTCGGATACAGTGCCGCCGATGGCATCGACTGGATATGGGAACATCGAATTGAAGACCTCGACCAACTAGGATTTTGAGCCACCATGGGAACTATCACACATGCACGTATCGAGCAGCATCGCCTGGAGCAACAGGCGCGCCTCGATTCCCTCAAAACAGCGCTAGAGCGAAACAATTGGGGCAGTTCGCAACGCCCGCTGCCCTTGCCCTTAGCCTCACCAGACACGCTCGCACCCTCATGGGAGACACTCCGGTCCGTTTCCTGGATCCATCCGTTGGTACCGGCTCTTTCTTTTCAGCCTTACTGAACGTATATCCGACGGACAGCATAGCGGCGGCGGCGGGCATAGAGGTAGACCCGCTCTTTGCGGAGACCGCCAAGAGTCTATGGGCTGACAGGGGTTGCAAATCTTCAGGGGGATTTTACCCGGCTGAGACCGCCAACACGGGGCTTTAACCTCGTGCTGACGAACCCGCCTTATGTGCGGCATCACCATCTCCAGCATCTGAGAAAGATCGCCTGAAGGCGCAACTTGCCAACTCCTTCGTCTCCCAATAAGCGGGCTTGCGGGGCTGTACTGCTATTTTCTCCTTCAATGTCACGAGTGGATGGAGGAAGACGGCCTGGCGCTGTGGCTCATCCCGTCCGAATTCATGGATGTGAATTACGGTTCCACACTGCGCCGCTATTTAACGGAGTGCGTTACGCTGCTACAAATTCACCGCTTTTGCCCGACCGATGTTCAGTTTACCGACGCGCTGGTATCATCCGCAGTCGTCATCTTTCGGAAGTCGCCGCCGCCGCTAGGTCACGCTGTCCGATTTTCCTTTGCTGGTCTCCTCGAGCAGCCACAGTGTGAAGCAGCCGTGCCTCTCGACATGCTGAAGCGCTCTCGCAAATGGACGCACTTCCCGGCTCGGACAAGGCAGACCGTCAGCGAGGACCTGAAGCTGGGGGACCTGTTTGCCATCAAGCGTGGCCTTGCCACCGGAGCCAACAGCTTCTTCATACTCACCGAGGCCGAAGTAGAAGAGTGGAAAATTCCGCGGAGAATTCGTTAAACCCATCCTTCCGGGTCCGCGCTATGTGACCGACAGATATTGTGGAAGCACTCCCAAACGGCGCTCCCAACCTCTCACCTCGCCTATACTTGCTGGATTGTAACGAGTCTGAGGAGAGAATCAGAAGTCAATGGCCCCGTTTCTACGAATATCTGGAGCACGGCAAGGCGGAGAAAATCGACACTTCATATATCGCCAGCCATCGCGCCTCGTGGTATGCCCAAGAGCAGCGTCCGCCCGCGCCCTTTCTTTGCACCTATATGGGGCGCTCGCGAAATGGGAAGCATCCGTTCCGTTTTATATGGAACCGTTCCCAGGCAACCGCACACAATGTCTACCTCATGCTTTATCCCAAGGGACAGTTGCGCGATGCGATCGCCCGACTCCCGGAGCTTGAGGAACAGGTCTTCGACGCGCTGCAGCTAATCACTCCCTCCCAGCTTCTTTCTGAAGGCAGAGTGTACGGCGGCGGCTTGCACAAGGTAGAGCCTAGGGAACTTGCCCAGATCTCCGCCCGTTCCTTACTGAACGTGATCGAAGCTCATGTGCGTATAGCGCACCAAACAGAGATGTTTGCCCCCACATACTAATGTCTCTACGACCCCAGTGAACGTTTTGCAGCACTACCGGGTGCGCATTCAAGCCATAGTCGGTTGGGTTTGAGTGGATGTCGGATCGCGGGCTCCAGAAACCCTCCCAAGCCCCACCCCTCGCCGAAATCATTCCCAGCTACCTTCCCACAAAAGCTTCCTAAACCCAGGCATCCACTCCTAACAACCGCCGCCCCAGCGGACTCAGCTCCGCCGTCGCATACTTCGTCCGCTCCCACTCTCTCGGATCGCCCGGAAACGCAAACCCTTCCGGAGCGCGCCGCTCAGCCCACGAAGTAATACGTCGCTGGCGAAGCTCCTCATTGCTCTCATCCGCGAGTGACATCGAAATGTACTGCGCCATCCGCACCTTGTTCTCCGAGCTATTCGGGCGAATCCCGTGAGGCAGCAGGCTGTTGAAGATCAGAAGGTCTCCCGCCTTCATGGGCACAGGGTAAATATCAAAACCCGCAGTGTCCGGTTTGAAGCCATCGCGGTCCGCTGGCTGTGTCTTCTTCCATTCCTCAAATGTCCGGAACAATTCCGGAACACATTGAAACCCACCCGTCTCGCCGTCCACATCGACTAGCGACAGCACGCCCTGGACATTGATCGGCAACGGATCAAGTGTCGTGTCGTAGTCGGTATGAATGAATCCAGAAAACGCCCGCCCGCTGCGATTCGGCGTATTAAGGTTGGCCCGATCGATTGTGACCCAGAGCTTTTCCTCGTCCCAGATATCGACGAAGGCATCGTAAACTCGCTGGCTCTGACGGTTGTCCCAGAGGTACTGGTGGTTATAGACCTCGACCATGCCGCTATAGTTCAGTTCTTTCATCGCGTGATCGCGAAGCTGCTTCGCAAACCAGGTCTCAATATTGTCGGGGTCCATCTCCTGGAACTCCCAGAGAAACTTCACCAGCCGCTCAACATTCTCAGCCGGAACCGCCTGCGGCACCACCACGAAGCCATACTTCTGCCAATGCTCAAAATCCGCCGGCGAAAGCACACGCAGCGGAAGCGTCTTTTGTATGCTGCGCAGTTGCGTCTTCGCTATGCCCGCGCTCAGGCTGTTTTCTCCAGGTTTGGTGGAGACTTTCTTTTCCGAGACTACTGTCTGCGGCGCCATCTTCACCTCCGCGCTCGGGGCGCATGGAAAAGGTAGGCCTGTCAGCAGAAGAGCGGTTGCCTACACGCGCTCAATACTAATACGAACGCGCCGACGAATCTTCCAGGCGATCTCGTCCAGGGAAATCTCGCAACCTCACAACCCCGCATACCAGTCATAACCCAACTTGGTCCAATAATCATCCGGCTTCATGTCCGTATAAGCGATCAACCCAATCCGCTTGATCTGCTTATACCCATACTTCAGCGGAGTATGCAGCCGCAGCGGAGCCCCATGCCACCGCGTGATCGGGCGCCCGCCCATCTCATACACCAGCAAACTCTGCGGATGCAGCGCCACCGCCATGTCATACCCGCAGTAATAGTCCCCGTCCGGAGTCTCCATATACACATACCGCGGCAGCTTGCCATTCGCCAGCCGCGCCGGCGGATACGCCGCAATCAGGTCCGCCAGACGCGCCCCGCCCCAGCTCGCCATATCGCTCCAACCCTCAATGCACTTGAACTGCGTCACCAGCTCATGGTGCGGCAGCTTGTGAATATCGTCCATCGTCAATAGCAGCCCCGGCGTCCCCGGAGACAGTGTGCTCGCCGAAATCCCCGCCTCTTCCGATCCACGCTCATGCTTCACATTCGGGTCCGGCGGAGTCAGCGACTGCGACTGGTCCGTCATATCCATCGGCTCAAACTGATATTCGTAGGCCGTCACGTCCTTCGTATACTGCGGATACTTTTCCGGATTCTCGATCCCCGTAAGCTGCAACCGCCAGCCATCCGGCTTAAGCTCTTCCTTCAATCCAAAGTTTCCATTGGTGCGAAGGTCATAAGCCGCCCGCGATTTCGGATACGTCGGCGCCAATCCCGCCTCGCGAAATACCCTGCGTGCAATCGCCGCATTGATATCGAAGGCCTGCCGCAACGGCGACGGCTGCCGCCCAACATCCTCGGCCTGATCGATCCATCGATACAGACCATATCCGCTTGCCGCCGCAACTCCGGCCACCAGGAAGCTCCGCCGCGTCCGCCGCGCAGAAGCGCGCTTCACCTCGCGGTCAAGCTCCTCCTGCGTCGGCCCTGGCGTCGTCTCTTCCTTCGGCAAATCCTCTTCAGACATAACTTGCTTCCTATCGATCCGGCGTATAAGAAGGCTTATTCGCCGGCAAAATCTCATACCCGCTCACCATCGCGCGGAAGTTATTCCAACCCGCCTTCGCCACCTGCGAAACATGAATCACAAAGAAAACGCAATACCCCATCGTCAGCCAGAAATGAAACCACCGCGCCATCTCATATCCGCCCAGCGCCAGAGTAATGAGGTGCGCCTGGCTCGGCTTGTAAATGGCAAGGCCCGTCACCAGCGATCCCAAACCCATCAGGATCACCGCCGTATAAGCAATCTGCTGGGCGCCATTGAACTTCCGATGCGGCAGCGGCTCCTTCCTGATGTGCAGGTCATACAGCGTCACCTGGATCGCCTCCTTAAACGAATTCTTCGTCGGCACCAGATAGCGCCATTCGCCCGAAACCAGCGTGTAGATCACATAAGCGAGACCATTCAGCATGAAAAACCACATAAAGAAAAAGTGATACCCCAGCCCCATGGTGATGTTGTAAGCGGCGCCGTGCCACGTTCGTCCGTCAAAGCTGAGAGAAATCGGAAACCATGTCCAGAACCATTCAGGAAAAAACCGGAAGATCGTCCACTTGCCAATTCCTGCTCGATAGACCGCGCTCTGATGGCTCCCGTCGATCTTGGAATCGCCCCAGTAGATCAGCAACCCGCTCCAGATCATCGTCGCCAGCACCGGGAAGTTAATCCAGTGCATCCACCGAATCGCCAGCGGATGCTTCTTCTCCAGCCGAATACTCGCCGCAGCCGCAACCGCTGAAGCCGCTTCCGCACCGCCCGCTGCCGCTTCCAACCGCGGGAGCCTCTTCCACCCCCGCGGCCGGTTCCGCTTCCGGCTGCGTTGTGATGACCGGCTCAGCCATCGCCTCCACTGCGGGCATCGCTGGCAAAGCCTCAGCTTCTTCGGTCAGCGCAACCATCTGCACAACTGCAGGCGCACCCTCCGGAGCCGCTACCGTCTCCTCGGCTGCGGCTTCAGGCACTATCGCTTCAGGGGTGACGTTCTCTTCAAGCGCCTTGTTCTCGTTCATAGCTGGTCTCAGCCTCTTAGACTCAATTCGGGCCAGCGGATTACAGGGAATTTTCAACCAAATCACGCGCCACCATCTTGGGACGGATGGCCCGGCCTGTCGATGAATTTGTTCCCGGTAACTAATCCCCGCCCGCCGACTCTCATTATCATGCAGTACATTACCGGTGAGGGGCCGGGCCTAATGTCGCTTTCCATCCTCCGAAAACTACCGGCACAGCTCTGCTACCTCACCCTCGCCGCGTCGGCCACCACTCTGCTGCAGGCTGCGTCCGACACAGCACAAGCAGCGTCTCCCGCAGTGCTGGTCGAGCTCTTCACCTCCGAGGGCTGCTCCAGCTGCCCGCCTGCCGACCGGCTGCTCGCCGAGCTGGACCGAAAACAACCCGTTGCCGGAACCACGATCGTCGTCCTCAGCGAACATGTCGATTACTGGAACCAGCTCGGCTGGCGCGATCCGTTTTCCTCCCATCAATGGAGCGAACGACAGGACGAATACGGTCGTCAATTCGGCCTCGACAGCATCTACACGCCCCAGATGGTCATCGACGGAGGCATCCAGACCAGCGGAGGCGACGGTCGCGCCGTGCTCTCGGCGATCGAGCGGTCTGCAAAACAACCACATGTTGAGATCGCCATTTCGTCGCTGCAGCGGTCCAGCGACGGCGTCCATCTCGAGTTCACTGCCGGCGCCGCGAAAGGCGTGACCGTCTACGCCGTCCTGGCCGACGACACCGACCGTTCCAGCGTCGCACGCGGTGAAAATGCCGGGCGGACACTCGATCACGTAGCCGTTGCCCGCTCCCTCGTGCGGGTCGCCGACCTCCAGCCAACCCCTCTCGACAAAACGACCACCCTGGCCCTCCCACGCGACGACGCCAATCAGCATCTCAGAGTTGTCCTCTTTGCCCGCGAGAACAAGAACGGTCATATCGTGGGGGTTACGGCGCGTGAGTTATAGTAGGGTCGAAGTCGAATCAGATCGCCGACGCAGAACAACAATTTGTGGATACGCTGGACGCAACGCAGCAGTGGAGGGCCTGGATGCCTGAAGTTCTGGATTTGCGCTCACACAGGGAACAGCCGGCAAACATCTCCACAGATTCCACCTCGCCCGCCCAATCTCAAATTCCCTCCGACTATATGGTGGCAGGGCCTTCGACTCTATTCGACCGATGTTGGCGTCAATACGCTCTCTGCCGGGAATATCTCTTCACCGACCACACCCACCAAATCGCCTCCGCATTGACGTCTGTTCTCGACGGCCACAAACCCTGCCATCTCGTCGAGGCGGGCTGCGGCCCCGGATTCTACTCCCGCCGCCTCGCCGCCACGATTTCCCCAGCTGCACATCACCGGCATCGATCTCTCCGAACCCCTCCTCTGCCGCGCCCAGGAACAAGCCCGCCGCTCCGGCCTCAACAATTGCAGCTTCCTCAGGGCCGACGCGCTCTCGCTCGCCGAGTCTCCCGGCCAGATCGACGCCGTGATCGCTTCGCGGCTGTTTCTCATCCTCGCGCAGCCCACCCTTGCTCTCGACGCGATCTTCACCGCGCTCCGCCCCGGCGGCATCTGCTTCATCGCCGAGCCGGCATCGGCGTTGCGCGCCTCTCTACCGTTGATCCTGATGAGGATCACCGAACGCCTCGGCCGTTCGCCAGCCTCTGGAGAGGATTTACCTCAGTCTCGTGTCTTCACCGGAAGAGGATTTCAGGACCTCATTGAGTCTCAACCATGGACCAGCATCCGTATCTGGAAAGACCGCCAATACCACTGCGCCGTATGCACAAAGGCCGCGTGACCGCCGGCTCGCGGATTCGGAACACTTGTCGTCCCGAGCCAAGCGCCAAAGGCGCGACATTGAAAGATTTGCGGTTCTTCCCGGCCTCAACAACACTTGTCATCCTGAGCGGAGCACGAAGTGCAGAGTCGAAGGACCTATAGTGTCAGCGATGTACGCAATTTGTACAAATTATCATGATTTGCAGAACCCGATAATTGAATGACCCACCGTTACCGCATCCTCGACCCGTCACACTCGAACCCCGAGTTCGCGGGCAAATGCGCGCTCGCGATCATGGCTAAGGCGCCGCGCCCTGGCAAAGTGAAAACCCGCCTCACTCCGCCGCTCACCTCCGAGCAGGCCTCCGAACTGAACGCCTGCTTCCTCCGCGACACGGTCGCCAACCTGCGAGCGGCGACTCAAGCCGCGCTAGCCAAGTGGGTCGTCTCTTACACGCCCGCAGGCGAAGAGGCTGCCTTCGATGACATTCTCCCCGACGGCGCGCTGCTCCTCCCCCAGCGCGGAGAGAACTTCGGCGAGCGGTTGCTGGCTACGGCGGAAGACCTCTTCCACTGCGGATTTTCGGCGGTTTGTCTCATCGATTCTGATAGCCCTACTGTGCCCACCTCGCAATTCGTCGCCGCTGCAACGGCTCTTCTTCGCGAGGGAGAGCGTGCGGTCCTCGGGCCCTCGATCGACGGCGGCTATTATCTGCTGGGCATGCAAAACCCGATCGCAGAGCTGTTTCACGAAATCGCCTGGAGCACAGAGGTAGTGGCTTCGCAGACATTCGATCGGGCTGCCGAAATCAATCTCCCCGTAGAAGTTCTCTGGCTTTGGTATGACGTCGACGACGGCGACTCCCTGGGTCGTCTACATGACGAATTGTTGGACCCTCGATACAGGCTAAAGCGAGGATATCCGGCCCCCCATACCCACGCCTACCTCGCACAGATTCCGACGTTCGCAGCGCTTTGCGCCGCCGGCACGGAGAACACGGCTTGACTCTCCGCTCCAATGCGATGCAGGCTGGTTTTTGGCGCCGAGGACACCCGCTCGCAACTAACGCCGCGCTGCTCCTCTTCGGCCTGATCACCATCGAGCTCTGCCGTACTGGTGTGAGTGAATTCCACCACTTCGTCCACGGCTACAGCGAAACTGTCTTCGGCCAGCTCATACTCTATCTCGGCGCATTCTCGCTCATTGAGCGCTGCCCCACCAATAAGTGGACGCTTCCCATCATCTTCACCATCGCGCTCGCTGCGCGACTCGTATGCGTCTTCGCCCCGCCGTTTCTATCGACCGATGTCTATCGCTACGTCTGGGATGGCAAGGTGCAGGCTGCGGGCATCAACCCCTTTCGCTATTTCCCTGCCGATCTCCATCTGGCGTTTCTACGCGACAGCTCTATCTACCCTCACGTCAACCGCGCCGACTTTGCTCATACCATCTATCCCCCCGCCGCTCAAGTTATCTTCTTACTGATAACTCGCATCCACGCCAGCGTGACCTTCATGAAGCTGGCATGGATCGGCTTTGAAGCAGTTACCTGCGTCTTCTTACTCCGCATTTTCAAGCTCCTCGATCTAAAACCGGAGCGCGTCCTCATCTATGCCTGGCACCCACTCTGTTTATGGGAGATAGCCAGCAGCGGCCATATCGACGCAGCTACGATCACCTTCCTCACACTCGCCATCTACACGCGCTTCAAGAGTCAGACCGGCGCAACAGGAACATGGCTAGGCCTGGCAACCTTAACCAAGCTCTATCCGGCAGCGCTCTTGCCAGCCTTCTTTCAAAAGGGAAAATGGCACATGCCCGCCATCTTCGCCGCGACCATCGCAATCGGATACGCCTGCTACTCTAGCGTGGGCTTCGGGGTCTTCGGTTATCTACCCGGCTACGCTCAGGAAGAAGGCCTCAATTCCGGAACCCGCTTCTTCTTGCTTACGCTCGCCGATCGCACCATGCACACTGCGATCTCGCCGATCATTTACATAGCCATGTGCGCCGCAGTCATGGCTGGCGTCTGCATCTGGGCCCTCCGTCGCGGAAGCCAGCCCTACTCCTTCATTCTTTCAGCGCTTGTCATCGCGACCATGTTGAATGTCTTCTACTCGCCACACTATCCGTGGTACTTCCTCTGGCTGCTACCTTATCTCGCAATAGTTCCCTGGCGGCCGGCCTTCTATCTCGTCGCCGCCAGCACCTACCTCTTCGGAACCAACCTCGGAGCGCCCGGCGAGCCAATGTACCACCTCAACATCCTGCTATACTCCGGCTTTGCCTTCATGCTTGCATATGATTTACTTGCTCGGCTTTCGCCCCGGCTAAATTTTCGGTTGAACAAGATACAAAGATTGGAATCTCCCGTCCTCATCGACACCACCGCCAACGCGAGGAACTTATGAGTACTCTCGTTTCATTACCTGAAACCACGAATAAGATGCGCCGCTACTTCGAGAAGCCGGAAGACGAACTATCCATCCTCGTCGAAACTCCGCCCATCTGCATCTACTTCGAAGTTACGAACCGATGCAATCTTCTTTGCACCACTTGCCCACGCACCTTCGAAGAGTTAGAGCCGGAAAAAGATATGTCATGGGAGCTCTTCACCAGCATCGTCGACCAATCCCCCAGCCTCAAGCGCGCCGTACTTCACGGAGTCGGCGAACCGATGCTCGTCAAAGACCTGCCCAAGATGGTCCGCTATCTCAAAGACCGCAATGTGTACGTCCTCTTCAACTCCAACGGCACGCTGCTCACCGAGAAAAATGGCCAGGCCCTCATCGACGCCGGCCTCGACGAGCTACGCGTCTCGCTCGACGCCGCCGAACCCACCGCATTCCAAATGGTCCGCGGCAAAGACATGTTCGACCGCATTGTGAAAAACGTTCGCCGTTTCCGCCAGATGCAGCGCGAACAAAATTTCGAAACCCCGCGCGTCTCGCTCTGGCTCACTGGACTTCGCGAAACTCTCGATCAACTCGAAGGCTTCGTCCGCATCGCCCACTCCGTCGACGTCCGCGAAATCTATCTCCAGCGCATGGTATTCTTCGCCGACAACAGCAAGGGTCTCGCTCGCGCCGAAAGCGCGCTCTTTGAGAAGACCACCGCCGAGGAAGAAGCCGTCATCCAGCGAGCAACGAACCTCGCCGCCAGTCTCGGCATCGTCTTCAACGCCTCCGGAGCGACCGAGCCCGGCACCAGCATTAAGAAACGTCGCGAAGACTCCCCATGGTCACTCTGCCGCCGCCCCTGGACGCTGATGTATTTCACCGCCAACGGCCGCGCCCTCCCCTGCTGCATCGCGCCGTTCTCCATGCACGGCTACGACAGCTTCACTCTCGGCGACGCCTCGCAGCAGACGCTGCGCGAAATTTGGAATGGCCCCCAATACCAGCAATTCCGCAGCAGCCTCATGGGCCCCGAACCGCCTCGCGCCTGCGCCAACTGCGGCCTTCGCTGGAGCCTGTGACGGCCCGCATCAGCATCATCATCCCCGCGCTCAACGAAGAGCGCACCATCGCGGAGGTAGTCCGCAGCCTCGCGACTCCACTCGTCCGCGAAGTCCTCGTCGTCGACAACGGCAGCACCGACGATACGGCCACCCGTGCGGCTGAGGCCGGAGCTACCGTCATCCACGCGCCGCACAGGGGCTACGGCCGCGCCTGTGCCTCGGGCGTGCTGGCAGCCGATCCTGCCTCCGACGTTTTTGTCTTCCTCGACGGAGACGGCAGCGACGTCACCGCCGAACTACCCGCCATCGCAACTCCGGTGCTCGAGGGCCGCTACGACTTCGTCATCGGCTCGCGCATCCGCGGCCATCGCGAACCCGGCAGCCTGCTCGCCTCCCAAATCTTCGCCGGACGGCTCGCCGGCGTCCTTATCCGCCTCCGCTACGGCGTGCGTTACACCGACATGGGGCCATTCCGCGCAATCTCCCGCGCCGCTCTTGAAAGCTTGAAAATGTCAGAGATGACCTACGGCTGGAACCTCGAAATGCAGATGAAAGCCGCCCGCGACGCCCTCCGCATCCTTGAAATTCCCGTCAGCTACCGCCTCCGCCAGGGCGGAGTCTCCAAAGTGGCCGGCTCTATCCAGGGCTCCATCAAAGCTGCGATCCGGATTATGAAAGTCTTCCTCGCAATCGGCTTCAGCGCCAAACCATAACCCGACGAACGATCATCTTTCAACGTTAGGGTGGATAATCATCTTTCCCCGCGGCGCGCCCTTCTTGATGCTCCGCTAGAATCGACCCGGGTAAAATCGAGAGGAAGGACCATCGCATGGCAATCACACCGGCAACTCCCACACTCGACCTCCAGCAGCTCAACGACAGCTTCGCCATCCCGGGAGTCGCGCAAATCCTACCCGGCAACGACGGCCAGCCCAAAATCAAGATCACCAGCGTCGCCGCCTCCGCCGAAATCTATCTCCACGGCGCACATCTTACCTCGTGGATTCCCGCCGGCGGCGAGGAAGTGATCTTCCTCAGCAGCCAGGCCCAGTATCAGGACGGCAAGGCCATTCGCGGCGGCGTGCCGATCTGCTTCCCTTGGTTCAACGCGAAAGCCGACGACCCTAAGGCGCCCTCCCACGGACTCGTCCGCACCAAAACCTGGGAACTCGAATCGATCACTCACGAGGGCAATGCCATCGCGGTCTCGCTCTCCACGGCCAGCGATGAAGCCACCCGCAAATGGTGGCCCCACGAATTCCGCGCCGTGCAGCGCATCACCATCAGCTCTCACCTGCAGATCGAGCTCACCGCCACCAACACCGGTGCCGCTCCGCTCACCTTTCAGGAAGCCCTGCACACCTACTACCGCGTGGGAAATGTCCGCCATGCCCGACTCGTCGGCCTTGACGATGTCTCGTACCTCGACAACACCGAGGGCAACATCAAAAAAATCCAGTATGGCGACAACACCTTCGATCAACGCATTGACAACGCCTACCTCAATACCGAAACCGAGCTCGAGTTGACCGATCCCACGCTCAAGCGCCGCATCCGCATCGGCAAACAGAATTCCCGAAACACAGTTGTCTGGAATCCCTGGGCAGAACTCGCCAACGGAATGGCCGATCTCGGCGACGAATGGCCCCACTTCCTCTGCGTCGAAGCTGCCAACATCCGCGCCAATGCGGTTACTCTGCACCCCGGAGAGCAGCACACCATGACCGCGATCATTCGGGTCGAATCTCTGTGATTGAAACTTGATTTGTCATTCCGACCGGAGCGAAGCGGAGCGGAGAAATCTGCGGTCTCACCTCTGCCCTCCACGCCAATCGTTGAAATGCTACGCTTTTCAAAGATGCACCCCGAAACCAACCCACCCGCTAACCACCCCCAACCAGACCCAGCCCAACTCTGGTGCGCCACCTGCGCTCGCGTCGTCGCCGACCCCCTCGTCTGCGGAGACTGCTCCGCAGTCATCTGCCGCATCTGCGGCACGCCACTCGAATCCTCCGACGAATTGGCCTTCGGTTAGCCCCATGCCCGCCAAAACGCAAAACAAGGCCGGATCGAAATCCCCACCAAAGGCCAGCACAGCAGAAAGAAAGGCCCAAAACCCGGCCGCCCGCACCCCGCCTCCAGGCTGGAAGGATCCCCTGGCCCAGCAGCAACCACTGGTCAGCGGACGCTGGCTCGCTTCTGCCATCCTCGGCGTCCTCGCCTTCGCCGCCGTCTGCGCCTATCTCACCCTCTGCCTGCTCTTCTACCAGGGCCAGTGGCAGGTCGTCTTTCACCCCTCGCGGAGTATCACAGCAACCCCAGCCACCGTCGGCCTGAAGTACGACACCATCAACTTCGACTACACCGGTACCGGAGCCGCCCAACTAGCAGGCTGGTGGATTCCCGCCGACCCCGACGCCGCCAGTTCCAACCCCACAAACGCCACCCGCACCTTGCTCTTCCTCCACGACGGCCGAGGCTCGCTCTCCGACGTCACCGCCCAGCTCAAGACCCTCCACTCGCTCGGCATCAATATGTTCGCCTTCGACTATCGCGGCTTCGGCCAGAGCATGAACACCCACCCCTCCGAATCCCACACCTACGAGGACGCCGACGCCGCCTGGAACTACCTCGCCGACATCCGCCACCTCGATCCGCGATCGATCGTCCTCTACGGCACGGGACTCGGCGCAACCATCGCCGCCGAAACCGCACTGCGCCACCACGAATCGCCTGCCCTCATCCTCGAAAACCCCGCCCCACCCGCGCTCAGCCTCATCGCCGCCGACTCGCGGACATCGGTCTTGCCCATCCGCTGGCTCTTCCGTGATCGCTTTGAGATCGGCCCAAAGCTTCAGAAGCTAGGCATCGAGCTCAACCCGGCCACAGAGTCCATTGTTCTGAACGGCAAGATCGCTCCCTCACCCGAGATCGTCCGCCAGGAGAACCCAAATCCCTCCGGACCCAAATTCCTCCTCTTTCTTGGGCCAGCTCCATTTCAGGACCCGCACTACCGCTCGACTTTGTACGATTTCCTCGCATCGCTTTAACGATTACTACGACTCATCGCGCCCAACGGGTCGCAAAAAATCTAAAAAAAGCGCAAAACTACAACTTCCGTGGGATTCCACTCTAGCCGGGACTCTCTTATCTTCAATTCACCGGAGTTTCAACCTTTCTGCCGCCGGTCGCAGGTTCTTGGTTATACAGGTTTCATCGACCGCGCGGCAGTTTTTTTTACTTTGATTTCTGCCTTGGCTCTCTCGAAGTGTCTTGAAGTCCTACCCGGCTCTATCAGCTTCCTGAATCACCTGCCATACACCCGATCCCCTTTGCGGACCGAGCAAACCGACACAGGGCTTGATACCTGACTCGTCGCGGTTGCGTTTCATTCGTCAAGGTTTCGGTTTCGGTGGCGTCGCCGGCTTACCCGGTTTTGGCGGAGTCGGCGGCTTGGGCGGCTTCGGCCTCGGCTCCGCGCCCGAGTCACCTTTGGGTAGGTCGACAAAAATAGGCACAACCGCCGGATCGCATTGCCCTCCCGCGTCCTTCCTGCAGAGTACGATCTCTTTGACGTTGGCCGCTTGCGCCTCGGACAAATTGATCACAGCAAAGTTTGGCGAGCTCGCAACCAGACATCCATCACACCCCGCCGGATACTTCAGCAAAGCCTGGTCCAGATTGCCGCCCAGCATCGCCAGGTGGATACCCTTTGCAGCAGAAGTAGTCACGACCTTCGTCACCGAAACTGCGGAAGACGCCGAAAAATACTCGGCGTAGTAGTCGTGCTTGCTCCAAAGCAAACGTTGCATGGTTATTTTGGAACCGTCGGTCACGCTTCCCACCGGCACCAGAAGACGAAGTTCGTTGCTCCCACCCGGACTTTTCAGCAAGGGCGCGTCCGCCAGGCCATAAATCTTCCCACCCACGGTCACAACATAAGGATCGGAGGGGATGCACGTCGTATCCGGGGGCTGCCCAGGGATCGGTGCGCACGGGTCGAGCGGTATTCCCGGCCCCGCAGGCGGCGCGTAATGAATCGTCAACACATCCAGCTTGTCCGAGTAGGGTGCCACTCCGACGCCGTTGATCCGGAGCGGCGTCGAGCCGTCGGCTCCGCTGGGATTCGTAAGTTCCAGCAGGTCCATCTCGCGACTCACCAGGTACGCGCCGCCCGCGGCCATCAAGTCCGAAGCGCCGATCATGAAACTCAACGTTTGAGAATCGCCGGTGATCGTAAGCGCCGGCGGCTCTAAAGTCGCGCTGCCCACCCGCACCACCGTACCCGGAAGAAAAGACCCGTGAGCGGTAACCAACAGCGTGTTTCCACCCGGGTTCGTGACCTTCACTGGGGTGCCCGTCTGAAGCGTCGGCGTCGTATCAAAATACGGGACCGGGAAACACTGCGAAGCCGCGGACACAAAATCGTCAACCAACGACCCATTCTTTCGGGTCTTCGTCCACCCAATCTGAACGCATGCTCTCAGCAGCTCCGACCCCGGCTGTGGAGGAAGATTCCCGGCAACGAGAACTGGACAATATCCTGCTGCGTCCCTGCCCGCACATACTTGCTTCCCAGCACCGGAAAGATTTGCCAAGAGAACGCAGTGGAAGAGGTCGAACCGCTCCCGCAGTCGCCACTCCCCTGCATCAGGGCGATCGTTTCCTGCTGTTGCACCATGTCGTAGCGCTTATGGCTCCAAAGAAATCCGCCGCCCACGCTCATCACACCGGCAAGCACGCCGGTCGCGCTGCCCGAGAACGAGTGGTCGACCAGGCCGGCCACATTGTAGGTGCGCTCCTGAGGCAACAGTGTCATGACCGAGGCATAGCCGCTCACCGGGCATAGGGCCACATGAATCTCGGCCGCGCTGTTCTCGCGCTGCTTCGCCGTCGCAGGGTCGGGCAGAGAAAACGTGATGGGAAAACCGATCGTGTACACCCGCCGCGCCTTGCCTGTGATCGGATCCAGCTTGTCGTTGAGCGCGCCATCGAGCAGCAGCTCAAGGTTGGTGATCTCGGCCGCCAGTTGCATCGACTCATTCAAGGTATCTAGCGACGACTGCGCCGGTGTTGGGCTAGAGAGAGTCGATGGACTCACCGCCGCGCTCGAAGCGCTTGCCGCCGGAGAAGCTGAGACCGAGACCCCAACCTGCTGCAGGTCAGAACCCTGCACGTTGCCGATATGGCCCGTCAGCGTCGCCGCACTCACAGCCTGCACCGATTCCAGTTGCGCCTTCAGGCTTTGCAGTTGTTTCTGCAGATAGTAGGTGTCATACACCTTCGGCTGCGCAACGGAAAGTCCGGCCACCGCCACCGGAGGCATCGGCGCAGGCGGCGGGGCTTGCGCACGCAGAGGCCCGGCAATGCCCACTATGGCGACGCACGTCGCGAAAGCCTTCGTCCTCATCGCCACAGCTCGCCCTAGCAAAGGAACAGCACCCGCAGCGGCGCGTTGTTGTAAGTGAGCGAAGTCATCACTCCGTGCAGCGTGGCTGGATCGCCTTCGTCATAGGAATTCTCCAGCCGGTTCGCCGTCTGCGCCGCCATGGTGAAGTTGAGTACGCCCGAGAACGGGCTATCCATCTGCAACAACGCCCAGCTCGCATCACCATCCTGCAGATAGGAGTAAGCATCCCGAAAATGAATAGTCCCGGTCGCGTTTGCCGGTACCGCATGAGGCAGTAGGTCCTCGGGTAGAGCCATAGGTTACTCTCGATTCCGATTCCAAATAATGGCCAAACTATAAAGAGCGAACACTCACTCCGCAAGGAGAATCCGACGACCGCGGATCGATGCCCGTACGTCATCCAACAGCTCCAACAACATCTTCAGTTCCTAAGGCCTCTTCTGGAACTTCGCCACCCCTATTCTGCGTATCGCATCCAAGAGGTATCCATGGAAACTCTGCGGCAGGATGTCGCCTACGCTCTTCGCCAGATGCGTCAGTCTCCGGTCTTCACTCTCACCGCCATGCTCACCCTGGCGCTCGGCATCGGAGCGACGACTGCCATCTTCTCCCTCATTCACACGGTAATGCTCAAATCCCTCCCGGTTGTCGACCCATCCAGCCTCTACCGCATCGGCGACGGACAGGACTGCTGCGTCGAGGGAGCCTCGCAAGGCAATTGGGGAATGTTCTCTTACCCCTTCTACCAGCGGCTGCAGAACTCCACACCCGAGTTCTCCGAGCTGGCCGCATTTCAAGCCGGAGGCAGCGAGCTCAGCGCCCGCCGCGGCGAAAGCGACCACACAGCCAGGCCCCTGCGCTCTGAATTTGTCAGTGGCAATTATTTTTCTGTCTTCGGCCTCGGGGCCTTCGCCGGACGCACCATCCAGCCCTCCGACGACCAGCGCTCGGCGTCACCCGTCGCCATGCTCAGCTATCGCACCTGGCAGCAGCAGTACGGCTCAGACCCCAAAATTATCGGCTCGAACTTCATCCTCGATGGCCATCCCTTCACCATCATCGGCATTACCCCGCCCGGATTCTTCGGCGAAACCCTGCGCAGCGATCCACCTGAATTATGGCTTCCCATCCAGCAGGAGCCTCTGTTAAGCGGAAGCAATTCCCTCCTGCCGCATTTTCAAGCGTGGCTTCGCGTCATCGGTCGTCTGCGTCGCGGAGTTCCGGCCGAGTCCGTCACCGGCCCCATGGCCGCCCGGCTCACCGCCGAGTTGCGCCAATGGCTGGTCAATGACAGCGGCATGCCGCCCGACTGGATGGCCGGCATCAAGGCCGGCTTATCCAAACAGAACATCAATATCGTGCCCGCGGGCGCGGCGTCGGAGCCATGAAAGCCGACTACGCCGCCAGCCTGCGCATTCTTCTCGCCGTCTGCTGCCTCGTCTTGCTCATCGCTTGCGCCAACATCGCCAATCTGCTGCTGGCTCGTGGAACCTCGCGTCGCGCCCAAACCTCGATCCGTCTCGCCCTCGGAGCATCCCGGAAGCGCCTCATCCGCCAGGCCCTGACCGAGAGCATCGTTCTGTCGGTCCTCGGCGGCATCGCCGGCCTCATCGTCGCCTGGCTCGGAGTCAAGGCAATCGTCGCCGTTGCCTTCCATAACGCGCACTACATCCCCATCGACGCAGCGCCTTCCCTGCCCGTGCTCGCCTTCGCTTTCGTCTTGTCGCTCGTCACCGGCGCGCTCTTCGGCACCGCGCCCGCATGGCTCACCTCACATGCCGACCCCGCCGAAGCCCTTCGCGGAGCCAATCGCAGCACTCGCGACCGCTCCTCGCTCTCGCAAAAAGTCCTCGTCGTGGTCCAGGCAACGCTGTCCGTAGTGCTCCTCACCGGCGCCGGACTGCTCACTCGAAGCCTCGTGAAATTGCAGCACCAGAACTTCGGCTACCAAACCGACCACCGTGTTGTCATCAGCCTCACCGCGCCTTACTCCTCGTATTCAGCGCCTCAACTCGATGCCATGTACCGCGAACTGCAAGATCGCCTCGGGCACATACCCGGCGTCGAACGCGCCGCCCTCGCGCAGTACGCTCCACTCCAGGACAACTGGGGCGAACTCGTCATCCGCCAGGGTCAACCCATGCCCAACATTAGCGGTGAAAACGTCGGCCGGGTAGTCTCTTCCTGGGACCATGTGGGGGTCGGATATATCGAGACCCTCGGCACGCCAATCGTCCGTGGCCGCTCCATCACCGAACAGGACACCATCTCGACCCAGAACGTCGCGGTCGTCGACGAAACCTTCGTACATAATTTCTTCAAGCCGGGCGAAGATCCCATCGGAGCGCACTTCGGCCTCGACGTGCCCCAAGCCAGCAGCACCTACGAGATCGTCGGAGTCATGCGCAACGCGAAGTACAGGGACCTGACCAATAGCGACCCTCCGCGCGCCATGTTCTTCGTGCCGCTCGCCCAGCGCGTCCATTACCCCGTCCAAATCATGCAATCCATAGACGACCGCACTCACTTCATCGAAGGCGCAGTCCTCCAGTTGCACGGCAGCATGGAGGGCCTCGAAGCCGCGGTCCGAAACGTTCTCAGCGACGTCGATCCCAACCTCACGCTCCTCGGCATTCAAACCCTGCAAGAGCAGGTCGATTCCAACTTCGATCAGCAGCGCGCCGTCGCCCAGATGACCGGACTCTTCGGCATCCTCGCCCTCGTCCTTGCCGCCGTTGGCCTCTACGGCGTCACCGCCTACACCGTCGAACGCCGTACCAGCGAAATCGGCGTCCGCATGGCCCTCGGCGCGGACAAGGCCAACGTCATTCGCCTCGTCCTCCGCGGAGCGTTCGCCCAAATAGTCATCGGCCTGCTCATCGGCATCCCAGTGTCGATCGCCTGCTCCCGCCTCATCGCCGCCCAGCTCTACCAGGTAAAAGGCTGGGACCCTCTGGTCCTCGGCGGCTCCGTCCTCGCGCTCGGCATCTGCGCCTTCGTCGCCAGCATCATCCCCGCCCAACGCGCCGCCTCTATCAATCCGGTCAAAGCCCTGCGTACGGAATAGCCTCTATGACGTAAGCCAGGCCCTTTACAATTTTGAGCGCAACCGCCGGTAGCGCCGCCACCCTAGTCACCGGCAGGGCCAGGATAACCAGCCAGATCAAGATGGCAGGCCCGAACTCCTCGAGGAACAAAACGATGCCGAGGATCGTCTCCGACGCGTTGTGGTAACCCGCCACGAAGGCGTTGTGCAGGCGCGTCGACTGCGGAGTTGTCCGGCACATCGATCCGCGCTTTATATTCCTCCGAGAGTCGAATCTCGACAGTGGCGAAGTCTACCCGGTGTTCCAGGGTTTTCTGTTCAGCCTCCATTCCTTCGATCTCGCCTCGAACCCGCGCAATCCCCTCCTCCACAGCAAGCACATCGGCCAGCTTGCCGGTACGCTGCTGAAGGATCGCCCGAAATCTCTCTTCGGTTTCGCGGGAATTTTGCAGGCGAATGGCCAGGTCCTGGTGCTGCTGCGTCACCTCTTCGCCGGATTGCGATTCGCTCTGGACGCGGCCAACGCTCCTGAGCTCAGTGAGCGCCGAGGGCAGGTCGGGCGCGGGAATCCGCAGCGACGCCGTCAGGTCATTCGCGGTGCTTCCTTCCTGGAGTATTGACCTTGAGGTGAGCAAAGTATCCATGATGCCGCGCAAGGATCTGATCCAGAGCCGAGCGCGAAGCCGCAAAGTCCTTCACCATCATCGTTAGGTTCACCGTGCGCGCAATCATCGGCGCAGTGGGAGGAACCGTGGGCGCAATCTTGGACGCAACAGGGCGCCGCCGGCGCGGAAGAGGCGAGCAAATTCACTGCCCCTTGCCGTCACCGCATCGCCGCTGCTCATTTGCGCCATTTGATCGGCGAGATATGACTACATCCGCCTGACTTCGGATCGCATCCATGGCCGTCAGGCGCTGGCCCGACGATCGCAAGGCCTGCACTGACGGAGCTGCCTGGTAAGCAAGCATGCTCTGCCGATGGACTTGGTGGAAAAGGAGTCGTTGCACCAGAAACGCCGCAACGACCACAAATCCAGCCGCAACCGCCCACGCCTTCCAACTTCCGGATCTGCCGCGAAACCAGGGATCCCGTCTGGCATACCTGTGGCTGTAAGCTGCGTCTGCAGCGAGTTCCTTAATGGTGCTATCCATGTCGTCTGGTGGAGCGGACACGGTCCACAGCGAAAACGATTGCGAGGTATTACGAAACCCCGTGACAATGCCGGCGCATTCCTCGCACTCGGCGAGGTGCGCTGCAACCGACTCTGCTGCGGAAGCAGAAAGTTCGCCGTCGAGAAAAGACATCAAGTCTTCTGGCGATACCGTGTGCGCGGTGGTATTCATACGCCCTCCTCGAATTCGGGTTTCGCGAAATCACATTCGGGTTTTGCGAAGTCTTTGCCGGATGATTTGGTGGATGGGGCGGTCAGCAGCTCTCGCAGCGCCATGCGCGCCCGGAATAGCCGGGAGCGGACAGTATTCACAGGCAATCGCAGCAGCTCGGCAATCTCCGCGTAGCTCAACTGCTCGAATTCACGCAACAGCAGGATCTCGCGTTCCTCGCGATCGAGTTTCCCCAGCGCGTCCCGCATGAAGAGATCAATGTCGATGGTGTTATCTTTGCCCAGGTCACGGACTTCCCTGTCCTCGCGAAGAAACATCCCTCGAAATGCCCTCTTGCGCCGATCCGCACGAAGGATGGTGTACCCAATCGCATAAAGCCAGGTCCGAAAAGTGGCCGACGGCATATAGCGCCCCGACGCGCGGACTACTGCGACAAAAGTGTCCTGCGTGAGCTCTTCCGCACGGCCCACGTCGGCAACGCGACGCCGAAAGAAACCGAACAACTGTTGTTTGTACCGCAGGAAAAGCTCTTCGAAAGCATCTGCCGAACCATGCGAGAAATCGATCATCAGCTGCTCGTCGCTTCGCGCAGCTGGAGCGCCTTCCATATTTAATGTTCTCGGCACATCGTTCCTGGTGCCCGGCATCCGTGCCTCCGCGGGTCGAACGAAGACCTGCGCTCCATCTTGCATCGCTCTCGCCTGATCCTTCGCAGCTGGTAATGCCGCGACAGGACAAATAGTTCCCGAGACACCAGATTTATTTTCAGGAAGAGAGCCGCCCCGTCCCCGGATGGATGTTAGACGAAACATCCTGCCCGACAGCACGCGCCCCTCACATTGCCCCTCCATCAACCTTCCCAGTACACTAAGACCTGCTGCGCAAGAGGGTTTCACCATGCTCGTCGTCATGAAGGCCCAGGCCACGCCTGAGCAAATCGCCACCGTTTGCGAACACATCGAGAAGCTCGGCTTCCGCCCGCATCCCATGCCCGGAGCCCAGCGCACCGCCATCGGCATCACCGGCAATCAGGGCCAGATCGACCAGGGCAATCTCGAAGAGCTCTCCGGCGTCGCCGAAGTCATCCGCGTCACCAAGCCTTACAAGCTCGTCAGCCGCGACGTGAAGGAAGAAGACACCGTCATCACCTTCCCCGGCACCAACGCGACCATCGGTGGACGCGATCTGGCGATTGTCGCCGGCCCCTGCTCCATCGAGACCCACGAACAAGCCTTCGCCGTCGCCGAGCAGGTCGCCGCCGCCGGCGCGCAGTTCTTTCGCGGAGGAGCCTACAAACCCCGCACCTCGCCCTACATGTTCCAGGGCCTCGGCGAGGCCGCGCTGATCATCATGGCCGAGATCCGCGACCGCTTCGGCATGCGCATCGTCACCGAAGCGATGGACACCGAGAACCTCGACCTCGTCGCCGACTACGCCGACGTCATCCAGATCGGCGCGCGCAACATGCAGAACTACACTCTGCTCAAGGCCGTCGGCCGCAAGCGCCAGCCCGTCCTGCTCAAGCGCGGCATGTCCGCCACCCTCGACGAGCTCCTGATGGCCGCCGAATACATCATGTCCGAGGGCAACTACCAGGTCATCCTCTGCGAGCGCGGCATCCGCACCTTCGTCGACCACACCCGCAACACCCTCGACCTCAGCCTCGTGCCCGCCGTGCACCGCCTCAGCCACCTGCCCATCCTCGTCGACCCCAGCCACGGAACCGGCAAGCGCAACAAGGTCGTGCCGCTAGCCCGCGCCGCAGTCGCAGTCGGAGCCGACGGACTCATGGTCGAGGTCCATCACCAACCCGACAAAGCCCTCTCCGACGGAGCCCAATCCATCTACCCCGAACAATTCGTCGAGATGATGGACGAATGCTCCCAGATCGCCCAGATCCTCCACCGCAACATCCCCCACGGCATCGAAGTCGCCGAAGCCGCAGGCGCAACAAAGAGAGATCGTTAGAATTTGTCATCTCGACCGGAGTTGCTTTTCGGTGGAAGGTGGCGCTTTAGCCCCACGAATAACATCGGCTAACGACAGGCCTTTAGGCCCGGGCTCCATCGAAGCCTTCGCCACAACTCTCATCCACCAAAGAGCACGGCTTCAGGATGAAGGGGCACGGCTTCAGCCGTGCCATCCATCTTCCAAAGCAAAAGCGGCTTCAGCCGCGGAGGGAATGCTCCCAAAAGCTGTGCCCTGTGCCCTGGCCCTGCTGCCCTGCTCTTCTGCCCTGTGCCCTGCTCTTAGGCTGCCGCCCCCACGACTTCCCCCAATACCCAACCAACTACCGCGAATACGCCTACGTCACCAACTCCGCCAGCAACACCGTCACCGTCCTCGACATCGTCCATCTCCGCCGCGACCGCGAGTTCCCAGTCGGCGACGACCCCACCGGAGTCACCATCTCCCTCACCCGCAACGAAGTCTACGTCGTCAACTCCGGCTCCGGCACGATCTCCGTCATCGACGCCCAGAAGAACAGCGTCGCCGCCACCATCCCCGTCCACAAGAAGCCATACTTCATCGATGTCTCCCAGGACGGCCATCGCGGCTACGTCGCCAACTCCGGCTCCAACAATGTCTCCGTCCTTGACCTCGACACCCGCAAGCAGATCGCCACCATCGGAGTCGGCGAAGCCCCCGGCCTCGCCCGCATCTCCCCCGACAACCAGACCCTCGTCGTCACCAACCGCGTCGGCGGCAGCGTCACCGTCATCGACGGCCCCACCCTCAAAGTGCGCAGCGTCTTCCCGAACTGCCCCGGAGCCACCGACGCCGTCATCCTCCCCGACTCTTCCAAGGCCTTCATCGCCTGCTCGGCCGGACATCAGGTCATGGTCCTCGCCCTCGTTCGAAAACCCGAGCCCAACACTCCTATTACCGAGCTCGAAAAGACCGACCACCTGCTCGACTTCCTCGACGTTGGCCAGACCCCCGTCAATCTCGCCATGAAACCCGACGGCGGCGAAATTTTCGTCTCCAACTTCGACAGCAACACTATCTCCGAGATCGCTACTGGCACCAACGAAGTCGGCGGAGCATCGCTCATCGGCGAACACCCCTCCCATGGAATCGTCTCCGCCGACAACTCGCCGCTTTACGTGAGCAACTTCACCGCCAACACCGTCGGCGTCTATTCGATCGACGACGGCGAGCGCATCAATGCCATCCAGGTCGGAGACGGCCCGGATGCCCTCGCCTTTTCGAGCTCAGGCAATCTGTTATTCGTCGCCAACTCCCGCTCCGGAGACGTCGCCGTCGTCCGCACCACCAGCTACTCCCCGCAAGGGGCAAGAAGAATAGGAACACTCTTCACCATGCTTCCCGCCGCGAAACATCCCGATGGGATCGCGGTTAAAGCTTTCCAGATGCCGTAGACATCGTGGACAGAGGTAATCTACGGCGTCCACATTGCCGAATCGATCCGTGAGCTAACGGCCGTCATGCCGCCGACATCGCCAACAAGAGAAACTCAGCCCGATATCCGTTTCACCTATCATGCAAATGCAACTTCCCGAATCACGCCGTCGACAAGTCGCAGATCGGCGCGCCAGTGGCACGCAGAGCACCGGGCAGGCAACATTCGAGACCACCTGCAAAACTGTGCTCGTTTCAAGGTCTTCTTCGGCAAGCTCGTCTGCGGGAGAACCCAGAACCACCAGATCCACTCCATATTTGTGGGCATACTCAGCGATCATTTCGCCGGCATTACCGGAAGTCACAATGTGCTCGACCGGCACGGTATGAGATTCGTTAAAAGGCGCGATGAAGCGAAGCCTTCCCCGGCAGCATGAGCAGTCGCCTTCCCTCTGGCAGGCAGAGACATGAAGGGCGATGAGTTGTCTCAGCGCCACCTGATGGGCGCACTTTAGACCGGCGATCGAGGCCGGAGAAAAATCCGTCGCCGCCAGAACACGCCGCCAGAATCCCGCCCAGGGCAGCGAGGCCTCGGCATCCGGCGAAACCGTCATGATCGGGCATGGCGACTTCGCCAGCAGCCGGCGCGCAACCCTGCCGAGCGCGACTCCTCCCCGCCTCGGTTTTTCCCCGTGTCCCAATGATCAACAATCTGACTGGCTATTCTTCACCGCTTCGAGAATCCGTTCGCAGATCGTCCCAGTCTCCACGACAGAATGGATTGGAATCCCCATCAAGCGCGTCCCTTCCTCGATTCTCTTCAACTCCTCATGTGCCGCGCTGGCCCGTCTTCATGAAATAACGGACCACCTCAGGAAATGCATAGGCCACAGGGTCGATAACATGCACGACATGCAAAGCCGCGTGGTGGAACACCGCCAGCGCCTGGGCGTAACGCAGGGCCAGACGATGAGGCATAAGTCAGGTCCGTCGCCACCGTGATGGTCTTGAACTGCAAGCTGCCGTTTTCCATGGTTGATCCCCTTCTTCTATCTCAACCATGCGCCGGCAGCATGCATAGTCGCAGTGATGCAAGTCACCCGAAGCTGTGATCTGGATCACAACGAGATTTTCAGGAGATCTTCTCAGGGAACGCTGAAAGGCACAGCGAGAACGAAAATGCCGCCAGCGGCCCGGCAACTTACTGCGCCAGAAGTTCGAGCCCTTCAGCATTCAGAATCGTCAGCGAAGAGCCGCGCCGAACAATCAGATGATCGCGCTCAAACTGGTTCAGAAGCCGGGTCGCGGTCTCCCGCGAAGTCCCGGCCATGTCTCGCCAGTTCCTCATGCGTAAGCGCCATCGTAAAACGAAGCTCTGGCTTTCCGCAGGCAGCCGTATTCGCCCATTCCAAGAGCAACTGGGCCAGCCTCCCGGCCGCCGAGCCCGACAGAGCCAAACGGCGGGCATCGAGAAACACCGCCTGATATTCCTTCGCGAGCGTCCTTGCCGCCTTTTCGCCGACCTCGGCATGGTCTTCAAGAAACCGAAGAAACTCAATCCGGCGAACATGCTTCAGTTGGGTAGGTTCCAGCGTCTCCGCCGTAACCTCGTGAGGAACGCCGCTCAACGTGGCGCTGAGTCCGAGGACATCGCCGGGCCCGGCGATTCGCAGAATCATCGTCCTGCCGTCTTTGGACATGGCCGAGAGCTTCAATTGCCCGGAACAGACGACATATACGCCATTCGCCGTCTGGCTCTCTTCAAAAACGATCGACCGGCCCGGCAGGTTCATGTGCGAGCCTATCCGATCGAAGGCCTGGAAGGCGGCATCATCCAGGTTACAAAACACGCGGAGGGTTCGATGGCTGCACTCGAGACATCGATCCGCCGCTCGCCGCACGCCTAACGGCATTTCTCATCCTCGCTGGAAGACCTTCTCATTATCTTCCTTCGAGAGTCAGGTTTGCAGGATATTTGCCTAAGCCGCCATCATGACGCTTTTATCCGATTCGACGAGAACCGAGATGGGCGGCAATCGACGGCGCACCAACTGCTCTCCCGGCGCTCTCCAGCACTCCACCACAAAATCGCGCGAACAATCGGGGCAAAGCCACACCAGCTGCCGCCGCTCCAGCTTCGCCCCGGCAGGCGCATCATCGCACCGGTCCAGGCAATGCAGACTCCCGCCTCTGAAATACAAAGTCTCGGTCCGGCAGTTGGCGTTTGCGCATCGCATATAAGGCCCTCCCGTCTGACGTTTCTTAGTGCGTGCCCACAGCGCAACGATCGAAAGCTACTCTTTCGCCGTCGACGTTGTACTTCGCTCTTCACCGATAGTTTGTCGTCCTCGATGTCCAGTATTCGAGAATCGTGACGCACCGCCAGCACGCAGCACCCCGCTCGCGCCATGATCTGATAGGCAGCGGTATTACGGAACGGCAGCGAAGGAAATCTGTTGTCGACGCCCAGAACGATCCAGTCCGCCTTGCTCTCCGCCGCCTCCTCGAGAACTCCCTCGACCAGCGCGCCCGCAAACGGCCCTCACTTTAATCGATGGCTCCATGCCCGAACCCTCCGGAAGCACTGCGAGGATGGCTTTTTCAGCCCACGTAACCGAACGTGCCCCCACGTCTGACACAGTGGTATCCGCATCCAGATCCAGAACATGCAGCAGGGTCAACTCCGCGCATAGGCCCTGGCCAGACTCAGCGCAATCTCCAAGCTCTTTTTGAAATCGCCGACCAACGAGACGGGATGGAGAATCTTCCGCGGCGTCACATGTTCCCTCGCCGGCAAAACCTTCGGGCCGACAACGAATACCGGCACATCCTACGCTGCCCAGCAGCTCATTGGCTACGGAACCCATCGCCAGCTGTCCCCATTTTCCCCTTCCATGGGTTCCCATGATCAGCCGAGTCGCCCCGGTCATCCTGATCTCGTCGCGAATCACATCTCCCGCAAAGCCATGCGCGAGATAAATATCGCAGGAAACTCCCTCACGCTCGATCTGGCGAGCGATCCCCTGCAATGCCAGCCGGGCCTCCCGGTCAAGTATCTTCTCGTCGGATACGGAGCGTATCCCGATTCCATCGGAAACGCATTAGCCGGGAGAATGGCGTGGACCAGCGTCACTCGTGCGCCGCTGGCCTTGGCTTGACCGACGACATGCGGGACAAGAAAGTCGCCATCGGTCAAATCGGTAGCTACAAGAATGTGCGCGGGCGTTACGAACGCCGCAATCTGAGAGGGGCTAAGATTAGTGGGCTGCATGGGAGTGTCCTCCTGTTCCTCTCCAATATGAGCGGAGGAGCACTTGTTCGCAGTGATCGAAGTCACACCAAAATGTGATGGCCATCACATGCGCATCAGCCGCAGCAGCCACAAAGGCGCACCCCTTGACAGTCCTTCTCTACGATTGTAAGATTTTCTTACGTCCTAGAAAGGATTTATTACATGGACCAGATGGACATTAAAACCGTGCAAGATGTCGAAGCGTTGCTCATGAAGCTAATCAAGAAAGGATGTGTTGACGAACCAAATTTCGCTCCGACCCCGATGACAATACCGATGCACGACGCCAAGGGATTCGACAGCCTTATTGCGTTGGAGGTCCTCACAGAGCTAGAGGAGGAGACCGGACTGCATTTTGAAGACGACATTTTCTACGTCGACCTAAAGCCGAAGAAGTACCTAGCTATTCACGACATTGCGGTCAGAATCTGGGAAGAGATACATGGGGGGAGGCGGTTTCATGCCTAGCCGAACCGATCTACCCGGACTCGGCCAAAGGTTGCGGCAAGCGAGAGAAGACGCAGGATTGTCGCAAGCGCAGGCCGCAAAGCTCCTTGGCATGCACAGGCCAACGATCACCGAGATTGAGCTCGAAGGCCGCAAGGTAACAGCCGGGGAGCTCAAGGATTTTGCCCTTCTCTATCACGTGTCCACGAGCTGGCTCATTGGCGACTCGGTGCAGGCGGACGAGAAGCTCAAAATGGCAGCAAGAAAGTTGGAAGGCCTAAAGGCGAAAGACCTGGAAACGATAATGCGCGTCATTGATTCGTTTCGACGGGAGGGGAGTCTCCGTTGACTCTAACTAAACAGCGACAATTGGTCGCCAGGGCTGCAATGCGAACGAGGCTTCAGTTCGGCTACGCATTAGACAGCCCCTGCGACATTTACGACCTCATCAGCAAGAACTCGCTGAGCCTGAGGTTCGCCAACACATTCAGCCTTGACGGAATCTACCTCAACGACGGCGTCTACGGGGAAATTAGCGTTTCATCATTGCGACCGTCGGGCCACCAACACTTCACTGCAGCTCATGAGCTGGGGCACCACGTTTTTCAACACGGAGCAATGCTCGACAAAAAGATAGAGGACATGTCGTCCAACACAGGCCACTGAGGACGTGGCGGATACGTTTGCCCGGCACCTATTGATGCCGAAAAGGGCAGTCCTGACGGGCTTCCTGAGCCTCAACACCAAGCCCGAAACGGCCACGCCCTTCGAATTCTTCCAAGTGGCCTCGTGGCTTGGAGTGGGCTACTCCACCTTAGTCCAACACACCCGCTGGACACTTTCGCTAATTTCAAAACGCCCACCGCCACGAGTTGACACTAAAGCGCCCACAGCAACTGAAGCGCGCCGCCTGCCCCTCAATATCGTGGACCGGCAGGAAGGAGCTCTGGCCCATTAGCCCTTGGTGGGGTGGCTCACACGTACATGTTCAGGTCGGGGATATAGTCACCGGCCTCCTCGACCCCGCGCCGGCCTTGTTCGAGATGAGGGACGAATTGGCGATTGCAAGGGCTGTCGGGGAGGCTGAAGTTAGCCTCGGCGGCGATGCCAAAGTAAAGGTCAGTGTTGCGCGTGCCGACTACGTCGGCCTATACAAGTTTCGATACCTCGAGGAGCCTCTGGATGCCTGAGATCAGCGGATTGACCATCACTAGCGTGTGGCGTAAGGCAATTACACTGGCGTCAAGATCCCCAAGGAAAGAAATCATAAATTTGATCGTCAACGTAGAGAATCTGGGCGAACGGCATGAACTACATGACAACGAAATGCTGCACTCTCTCAACGCAGCGATGCTTGCCAACGGCAATCACGCAGTGTCCACAGTCGCCAACACCATCTTTCCTCGGTCTCTTTGGCACCCAGGACTCTCGCGCGACGCCCTCTACGAAAGGTACTTCCGACTGTGGCCCCGCATAAGCAGTCACAGGGAAAACCGACGGGGCACTTATTTCCAGCGGCTAGTAAGCTTTCCTGGCTCAAACGGCCCTTTCAATCAGCTAGAACATGTTATAAACGCGTACAATTCCAAAATTCGCCGTCGATCCACCCTGCAATGCGGCATCTTGGCCCCCGACTTAGATCTGAGGCCAACGCCATACCAGGGCTTCCCATGCATGCAGCAAGTCGCGTTTATGCCGGAGCAAAATGGCGGCCTCCGGGTCACCGCGCTTTACCCCATGCAATACCTATGGGCTCGGGCCTATGGGAACTACACCGGCTTGATCGACCTAGGACGCTTTATGGCTAGCCAAATGGGACTCACTCTGAGGACAATGACCTGCATCAGCCTAGCCGCCAAGCTCGAAGAACCCAACATTGCCGAAGATTTTCTCCTTGGAGCAAACCATGAAATTCAGCGATTATCAAACGCGTGCGACTGATACGGACCGATTGGCAATCTTGGGCAGCGACCCGCGATCCGTCGCCCTCCTTGGCCTAGCTGGCGAGACGGGATCAGTTCACACCCTCTACAAGAAACTGATGCGGGACGGAGACGAGTTCCCTGGCTTTAGAGAAAAAGTAAAGGAAGAACTTGGCGACATACTCTGGTACCTCACTGCGATAGCCTCTCACGAACAAATCTCCCTTGAAGAAATTGCAACGGAGAATCTACAGAAGACTTCCTCGCGGTGGCTGCCCACTGACGAGGACGATCGCGTAGAGTTCGATGAACATTTCCCTCCTTCAGAGCAACTACCTCGCGAATTCATTGCAGAATTCAGGGAGAATCCTTCCGAAGGCAGCTCTCGGATAGAAGTATTCGTAGACGGAAACAAATGGGGCGCTTCACTCACTGATAACTCTTACACTGAGGACGGCTACCGCTTCCACGACGTCTTCCACATGACATGCGTGGCGATGCTCGGTTGGTCGCCAGTGGTAAGAGCGCTGATGCAAAAGAAGCGAAAAAGCGATCCAGATATAGACGAGGTCGAAGACGGCGGGAGAGCAATTGTCGTGGACGAGGCGCTAGCCGCAGTCGTGTTCAGCTACGCGATCAGGCATAACTTCCTGAAGAACATACAGACGCTAGACTGGCAACTGTTGGGCATGTGCCAAGAACTGACCCTCGGGCTTGAGGTTGGTAAGCGGTCTAGCTACGAATGGGAAAGAACAATATTGGCTGCGTTTAGCATGTGGAGGACTTTGCAAGACCGGGGCGGCGGAAGTATACGGTTCGATATGACCAACCGACACGTCGAACTCGTCAGCTAGGTAATACCTCGGCCTCGCCACACAAAACAACGAGCGCGCCAGAACCTGTCAAGTATCATTCTCGCCAACACCACAGACTAACCTCAATCATCCCATCACTTACAAGCCACAAATAGTTGGCGTAGTGAAACCATCTAACTTGATAAAATAGAGATAGAGATCAAACACAGAAAGTCAGGCGGCGAGAAAAACCATGCTCCAAGAGCGCGCAAGCTCCTACCCCGAAAAGCAACGCCTCGCATTCATTGAATCGAAAGAACTTAGAGGGGTCGTGAACAAAACAAAGAATTTAGCTCGGATCAATCCCCCCAACCCAATGAAAACAAGGAATTAACCAGAAATCCTGGGGGGAGGGGGGTACCTACCGACCACCGCCAAAGAAAGCGAACTAACTCAAAGCTCCCGAGACTTCGTCGAAGTAAGATCTACAATCCAGCAGCGCCCGAGAGGACGATGGGCATAGTCGGTGTCGCCGAGCCTTCAGCGTTTTCAATCGTCACGCCGAACGCCTTCGCAGGCACGCCTTCGGGCAGCTTGGGAAGCACGACACTGGCCGAGCCGTGATCGTCAGGGCGGAAGAGTCCGGCAGGAATAGGTGCCTTCCCATCAGCCGGGATCACCCATAGCTCGTAAGTCTTGTCAGCGGGAATCGGCTTCAGGTTATTTCCAACAAAGACCAATGCACCCTTGTCAGCAAGATAGCTGGTGCGTCCGGTGGGCGGAGGCGCGCCTTTGCCTTCGGTCAACGTGACTTGTTTCGCCGCCGGAGAGGTGAGGGTTTCCAGCACTTCCTCGGCGTGCGTCGCTGACGCAGAGAGCTTCGCGATCTCGCCCTTATCGTTGTTGAGCAGTTCGTTGAGACGCTGGTTCTGGTTGCCGAGATAGCCAGCCAGCGCGAGCAACGCGAATGCAGCCGCCCAAGGAACGAGAATCGGGAACCAGTTGCGGCGAGGCTTGACCTCATGAATGACACGGTCAGGCACTGGATCGGTCTTCGGCGCAGCCACAACAGGCGGGGTTGCTTGTGCGGTGGCAATCACAGTCTGCGGCTCGGCAGCGACGCGGCTCATGAAGCGATCGCGAGCTCCTTCGGGCAACGGCTGCTGATCGACGCTCAGTGAGAGCAGGGCAAGGTCGCCGGAAACCTCTGCGAGTTGGCGGGCACACTCCGCGCACTCCTCCAGATGCAGCGCCGCGGCGGCGGTCTCGCCGGCCGAGAGCGATTGCACGGAGTAGAGGACCAGGTCCTCGTCCGAAATGTGGTGTCCGTTCACGATTAGACTGCTTCTCCTTTAATACCCGAACTCGGGTTCGTCTTCCCTTGCATTGCCTTTCTCAGCGTGATCAGAGCCAGCCGAATCCGCGTCTTCACCGTGCCCAGCGGGTCGCCGGTTTTTTCGGCGATCTCCGAATGACTCATTCCCTCGAAGTAAGCCATCTCGACCGACTTCTGTTGCTCAGGCGGAAGCTGTTGCATATACCCGCGCACTTTCTCCATCAGCGCGTTGCGCTCGGCTTCGGCGCCAAGATCGGTGGAGGAGGAAAGCACCACATCCTCGACCGAGTCCGTAGGCCGGCGACGCCGCAGCGAATCAATCGCCCGGTTTCGCGCCACAACAGCTAACCATGCGCCCAACGAACCTCGGCCAGAAATAAATGCGCCCGGCTTCTTCCAGATCTGGATGAAGATGTCCTGCATGACATCTTCTGCCTGACCGGTATCTTTGAGCACACGTAGCGCGACTGAATACACAATCCCTGAATAGCGGTCGAAGAGCAGACCCATCGCCGCCTGATCGCCTTGCTCGACTCCAGACAACATCGCCGCGTCCTCGGCTGCCTTGGCGGCCCGCAGTCCGGCCTTCGATGGCTCGCTGTTGTAGGAACGCTCCGGGGAGGCTAGCGGATTTTGTGATTCTTCAGGCATTTAGAGGTCAGCGCCGAATCCGGACCTGTTCGCGACGCTGGGCGAACCATGTAATTTAAGCATATCCGCGGTTGCTCTTGACGGCGTGGATCAAGATCGGTGCTGACCGGATGAAAACACGGCTGGATAAATTGCTTGTGGAGCGGGGATTGGCCCCCACGCGGGAGCGCGCGCAAGCGATGGTTGTAGCAGGCCGGGTACTGGTGAACGAGCAAAAAGTCGACAAGCCTGGCACGGCGATCGCCGAAGACGCCGTCTTTCGGCTGCTTGGCGACGATCCGCGCTATGTTGGCCGCGGAGGGCTGAAGCTCGAGGCCGCGCTGACGCACTGGGGGATCGACCTTGCGGGAAGATCCTGCGTGGATGTCGGCGCATCCACGGGCGGCTTTACCGACTGCATGTTGCAGCACGGAGCAGCGCGAGTGCTGGCGATCGACACAGGCTATGGGCAGATCGCTCAGAGCCTGCGTTCGGACGCTCGAGTGTCGCTGATGGAGCGGACCAATGCGCGTCTGCTGAAGCCGGGGGATTTGCCAGAGGCGATCTCGTTCCTTGCAATGGATGTTTCGTTCATCTCGGCGACGCTGGTGCTGCCTGCGGTGATTGCGGCGATTCGCGAGTCTCTGACGGGGGCGGTGGTTCTGGTGAAACCGCAGTTCGATGCAGGGAGGGAATATGTCGGCAAGGGTGGGATTGTTCGCGATCCTACCGGGCATCAGGTGGCGATTGATCGCGTTCGAGAGTGTGTTGCTGGCCTGGGCGGACGAGAGATCGGAGTGATCGATTCTCCAATTCTAGGCGCGGAAGGGAATAAGGAATTCCTAATGCACGCGCGTTGGTGAGTCCGCCCTTCTGTAAGAACACCATGGATTGGGCCCGCACCTGTTGGAGTTGGAATCTTTGCCACACATCCTCTCTTACTCAGAGCGCAGGGCAACTGTGGGGTTCACTCCGCTGGCAGAGGTCGCTGGAATCAGCGTCGCCAGGAGTCCGACCAGAACAAGCAGGACCGTGACCGATGCAAAGGCGATTGGGTCATGCGGGCCAATACTGAACAAGAGGCTAGAAAGAAAACGCGATAGCGCCAGCGCGGCGATCAACCCAACAAATGTGCCGGCAAGAATCAGACGGAGGCCGCTCTTCATCACAAGTTGGAGGATGTCCGCGCGGGTCGCCCCCAACGCCATCCGCACTCCGATCTCCTGGGTGCGCTGACCAACGAGGAACGAGATTACCCCGTAGAGGCCGACTACCGCGAGTAGAAGTCCAGTCGCAGCGAAGCAAGTGACGAGAACGGCTCGAAACCGAGGGGTATCCGCAAGCTTGCTCACCCTCAGGTGAAGAGTCGCGATGTCGACTGGCAGAGCAGGATCGAGAGCCGCGACCTGAGAGCGTATCCAGCGCGACATCACATCGGGCGGCAGCGTCGTTCTTATGACGACTACTGAGGTTCTGCCCCACGTACCATTGCGATCCCAATCCTCGGCTCGATTGCGTCTGAGTAGGTAGTATTCCGGCTCATCTTCTCCGGCGAGGCCGCTGTTCTTCACGTTGGCCGCGACTCCAACGACGGTATACAAGGGAGCGCGAGGATCTTGCATGTCCAACTGGAGACGTTCGCCGACGGCGCGTCCGTCTGGGAACAATCGCGTGGCAAGAGCCTTGCTTAACACCACAAAATGATCGCTCGACGTGAGCTGATCTTCGCCGAAACCCGCTCCTTGCAGGATCGGAATGTCCAGCGCGTTGAAATAATCCGGCGATACCCAACGGAATGTCGCAAGACCACCGCTACCATTGTTCGAAGCGGGCCGACCCGGAACGGCGATGGACTCGTACCTGCGCCCGTTGGCGCTTGCAGCCGGCGGCAGCGAGTCGGCTACAGCTACGAGGGAGACTCCGGGTCCGTACTGAAGCCTCGTCTTGAGTTGTTGGAAGAAGGTCATCATCTGCTCGGCTGTCGGGTAATTGTGTTCGCCAAGGGTGATGCTGACCGTCAACGTATTGTCATCGCGCATTCCAAGCGGCTGGTTCTGGAGGTTCAAGAAACTGCGCAGCAGAAGCGTTGCCCCCGCCAGCAGGACCATGCTGGCGGCGATCTGTCCTACCACCAGCCACTGCTGTGCGTGGGCTTTGGTCGCTGCAGTGATCGAGCGCCCCGCCAGCATTTGCGCAGCCGGCCGTTGCAACGCCGGCACGAGACCGGTGAGTGCTCCGCAGACGACAGAAACAGCGATCGTGAAGCAGATAATACGCATGTCGACACGAGCTTTCCCTATGAAAGGGATGCCGGCGGGAGCAATCGCGACGAATAGGCGCAGCAGTCCTTCGGCAAGAGCGAAACCGGCTAGCGCCCCACAGATCGCCAACAGAAACGCCTCGGACAACGATTGACGGGCTAGCCTGGCCCGGCTTGCGCCGAGAGCGGACCGCACCGCCAACTCTCTTGCTCTCACAGCGCCACGCGCGGTCAACAGACTCGCGACATTGGCGCAGGCAATCAACAGCACCGCGAGCGCGACGCCGAAGAGTATCCATGCCGTCTGGCGCACGTCCTGCATCTGCCGGTCACGGAGAGAGCGAATCCTGAGATGAAAATCGCTGCGAATTCCTGGCGGGATCAACTTCTGGGTCTGCTGGAAGAGCGGCAGTAGCTCAGCGCGTGCCTGTTGAATGTTTACGCCGGGTTTGAGCCGGGAGTAAGCCCGCTTCGGGCCGCCCAAACCTGAATTCACCTTTCGGTCCGTGGCTTCATTCACGTCGATCGGAAGCAGCACATCCGCCGCCTGCAGGCGCGGCATATCGAAGTCTTTTGGCAGTACGCCTATGATTCGGGTTGGATTTCCGTCGATATCGATGGTTTCGTTCAGGATGTCGGGCTTGAGGCCGTAGTGCGTTAACCACAATCCATAGGAAATAAGAGCGACCTTTGGTCCATTAGGGCCTGTTTCCTCCGGCAGAAAGTTGCGTCCCAGGATGGGCGCCACCCCAAGCGTGGTCAGGAAGTTGCTTTCTACTCGAGGGCAGCTGAGCTGGGCGGGATTGCTGTCCGATAGATCGCACTCTCGGGTCACGGCCGACTCCGAGGTCATCGACTCAAAGACATTTTGATTGTTGCGCCAGTCGTAATAAAAACTGCCGAGCATGAACTCCTGCGTCTCCAGCGATGCACCAATCCAAGCGAGACTAGACGGTCAGCGTGGCCGTAGGGCAGGCTGCGGAAGACGATTCGGTCGACTACACTGAAGACGGCCGTGGTCGCGCCGATTCCCAGCATAAGGGTGAGGACGATGGTGAGCGTGAAGGTCGGATTGCGGCGAAAGCCGCGCAGCGCGTAGCGAACATCCTGAAGAAATGTCTCGGCCCAATACCCAGGCCGCTGTTCCCGGCATTCTTCGCGGGCACGTTCGATGCTGCCGAAGACGATGGCTGCTTGCCTTCTTGCTTTGTCGGGCGACATGCCGGCGGCGATGTTTGCTTCGATTTGCTGCTCAAGGTGGAAGCGTAGTTCTTCATCGACTTCCATCCGAGGCGTCCGGCGAAAGAGGAAGCGAAGGTGGGTTAGCAGCTCATGCAGCATTTGGCCTCCTAAGCTCTCTTCAGCACCAGCGCAATGGCGGTGGTGAGACGGTCCCAGTTCTCCAACTCGGCTTCGAGCTGCTTCTTGCCGGTCCGGGTCAGCCAGTAGAATTTGGCCTTGCGATTGTTTTCGGAGGAGCCCCAGTCGGCTTGAATCCAGCCCTTGTATTCGAGCCGGTGCAGAGCGGGATAGAGAGAGCCTTGCCCGACCTGGAGCGCGTTCTCGGAGATTTGCTCAATTCGCTGGGCGATACCCCAGCCGTGCATGGGTTCGAGCGCGAGTGTTTTCAGAATCAGCAGATCAAGCGTTCCCTGGAGAAGATCGGTAGATGGCGGCATGTTCCCCTCGACGTTCAACAAGAGCGTGAGCCAGACTCTTGTCGAATGTCAAGGGGAGATGCATAGCGATTGACCAAGTTCTCGGGCTGGACGTGGCTCCGAGATTAGCCATTGACGGTTGTATTGATCTGGCTTGGGTACACTGGAAGCTCATGAGAACCGTCGTCATCCTCTCCAAGCCGCAGAAGGAAGAACTGGCCACGCTGATTCCGGAGCTGATTCTCTGGATGCGGGCGCATGGGCTGAACCCGGTGCTTGACCCGGTGAGCGGCAATTACACCCACGATGCGCCGGTGGTGGCGCGCAACCAGATGCCGGGGCTTTCACCGGAGCTCGCGATCGTTTTGGGTGGTGACGGGACGCTGCTGTCGGCAGCGCGAGCACTGTCCAAGTCGGGTATCCCGCTTTTGAGCGTCAATCTGGGCTCGCTTGGATTTCTGACTGAGGTGAGACTGGCGGATTTATACGCCACGCTGGATGCCTGGTGCGAAAACTGCTCGACAACCGACTCGCGGGCGATGCTGCATGTCGATCTGCTGCGCGACGGCAAGGTGCAGTGTGAGTACGAAGCGCTCAACGACATCGTCGTCTCGAAGGGGGCGATCGCGCGGATGGGCGACTTTATGGTGAAGCTGAATGGTCAGCTGGCGGCGGCCTTCCGCGCCGACGGCGTGATTGTGGCGACGCCGACTGGTTCAACGGCCTATTCACTGGCGGCGGCGGGGCCGATCCTGGCTCCGGATGTCGACGCGTTGGTGATTAATCCGATCTGCCCCCACCTGCTGACCCTGCGCCCGATGGTCGTGCGCGGAGACGCGGTGGTGACGGTCAGCGTGGAGGGTATCCCCGATCAGACTTATCTCACCGTGGACGGCCAGGAGGCGGTCCAGTTGCTGGTCGGCGACCAATTGGATTGCCGGCGGTCCCGATACAGCGTCACCCTGGTGCGGATGAAGCCCCCGGCGTTTTTCGACGTTCTGCGCGCCAAGCTGAAGTGGGGAGAGAGGTAGTGGCTAGGGACTAGGATCTTCGGTTGGGCTAGAACCGGCTACGTTATTCCCAGTCCCTTATAGTCCCTAGTCACCTAGTCCCTAACTAGCTCTTGTTCAGCTCGTCGAGCAGCACCTTTGCTTTGGTCGCGAGGACGTAGGCTCCGTCGTAATCCTGGTTGGTGAGGGCGGTTTTGGCTTTGGTGAGAAATGCTTTGATCTGATTGACGGTTTCCTGCTCCTGAGTGCTAAGCGGGCGCTTGATGGAGTTCAGGCCGTCTTCTGTCTTATTGATCAGGTCGCCGGTGTCCTTGCCTTTTTGGACTTGTTCGGGGGTGTCTCCGGGGGTCAGCTCGCCAATCGGCGAGGCCGCCGTGGGCTCGGCGTTTGCGGCAACCTCCGTAGTCTCGCCGGTGCCTGGCGACGAGGATGCCTCCGAACCAGCGGCCGGCGTCGATCCGGGGTCATTGCCGGTCGGTTTGGCGGCCGAGGGCTTCGGCTTGTGGGTGGTCTTCTTGGTGCTTGGCGGTGGCGTCGGTGGTGGGGCGGGCGCAGGCTCCGTCTTTGCGACTTCCGGCGCAGGGGCGGGCGTGGCCGGCTCGGTCTGAGTCTGGGATTCAGTCAGCGGCGGCGGATACATAGCACCAGCTTTGCCGGCAGTAATCGCCGGGGCCTGAGCCTGAGCGGGTGGAGCGGTCTTCGCATTCTTCGGGGCGCAACCTGTTGCGAATACAACAAGTAGCGCAGTCACCGCGTGCTTGCTCGCGGAGTTCATCCTCACGGCTCCTTTAAGAGCGCCGTACCCGGCGGCAGAGAGTTACGCAGTCGTACGTCACTGGAAGCGGATAGGGGTAGGCGTAACACAAAAGTTGTACCTTTCCCCGGTTGTGATTGTACGTCAACCTCCCCATTGTGTAATTGCAAAATGCGATAAGTCATGGCCAAACCGATGCCGCTGCCCTCTCGTTTGGTGGTGAAATAAAGGTCGAAAATCCTCGGCCGCACTTCCGTCGGGGATTCCCTCGCCCTCGTCGCGGACGGTAATGTTGGCCATTCGCGCGTCGGCGTGGAGCCGGACCTCCAGTACCCCCCCGTCGGCCATCGCCTGGCCGCCGTTCAACACCACGTTGAGCAACGCCTGCTTCATCAGGTCGGAGTCGATATTGGCCATCACTGGTTTCTGCGGCAGCAGGCTGGAGACTCGGACGCTTCGGGTCTCCAGCTCCGCCGAGGCCAGCATCAGGACGCTGGAGACGACACTCCTCAGGTCCTGTTCCTCGAGCTGCAGCTCAACCGGGCGGGAGAAGTCCACCAGGGTCTGCACCACCCGGTCGAGGCGCTGAATTTCGCTCTGAATGATATCCAGGTGACGCAGGGCGCGTTCGTCGTAGCCGTCGAGCTTGTTGCGGAGCAACTCCAGGTGCACGACGATGGCGTTGATGGGGTTCTTGACCTCGTGGCCGACCCCGGCGGTGAGCCTGCCGATGGCCGCGAGACGGCGCGAGAGTTCGAGCTCGCTCTCGATCTCGCGTACCGACTCAAGATCGTGCAAGGTGAGCAGGGCGCCGAGGGTCTGACGACGGTCACTGTCGTGATCGTCATGGATAAAATCGAGGGAAATCTGCACCCGTCGGCCGGTTTCGGTAGTGATTTCCTCCTGAACGATGGAAACCCCGGCGTCGAAGGCATCGCGGACGGTCGAACCCAGCCGCGTAGTCCGATCGAAGATCTCGTGGAGCTCGGTGCCGAGAACCTGGCTGCGGCGAAGGCCAAGAAAGCGTTCCACGGAGTCACTGACCAGCACGGCGCGGGCATCGCGGGTGAAGAGCAGGATGCCATCTTCCAGATTGGTCATGATCTGGTCGAGGTTTTCTTTCAGCGCGGAGAAGACTTCCTCCACGTTGCGCATGCGGCGGCCGAGACGCTCGATCTTGTACGAGACCTGCACGACGGCGTCATCGGAGCTGTCAGACTCGAGTTCGCCGGCGGTTTCGGCCTGCGTAAAGGCGTCGAGGCGCTCGCTGATCTGGGCCAGCGGCTGGAGGGCAAGGTTAGCGAGGAAGGCCGATACCAGCAGGGCGCCGGCGATCGCGATGCCGGAATAGGTCAATGCCTCGATGAGCCGCGGCTGAAAGTAGTTGCTCAGGAAGCTGCTGCGAACTCCTACGCGGACGGTGAGAAAGGGTTGTTCATCGCGTTGCAGGTCGAGGGAAACGTTGTAGACCCGAGGCGTTCCGAAGATTTGTCTGAGCAGGCGTAGCAACCCGCCGTTCCGAATATCGGCGAAATCCGGACGCGGCGGCACAGGCTGGTCCTGCTGACCAACATCGGTGCTGAGCACCGCGCGTCCGTTCCAATCGACGATGGAGATGTCAAAGACCGTGGGCGAATAAAGAATGGTGGTGTTGAGCAGGGTCGAAAGTACCTTGTCCTCGCGCAGGGCAGCCGCGACAGCCTCTCGCAATGCGGCGGGGTTTCGGGGGTCGACGGGATGGTTCCTCACTCCGGCGTCGACCGCATTGCGGGTGGCGAAGAGAATCTGGTCGGCGAGGACGCCATTCGACAAATAGGCCTGCTCCACCTGCTGGTGGAGAAGCTGGCTGAGGTAAAGGACAGACAGGACGGTTACCAGGACAAAGACCAGTCCAGTGATGGCGACGACGAGTTTGGTCTTCAGCCGCATGCGGGTTGTCCTGGCCTTTCCACAACAGTTGACACGGGTTTGCCGGATTTGTAACGGGATAATTTACTGAGTACGCAGCAATTTCCGAGGGGACGGAATAATTATCGCTCATATCGGCGCTGCTTCGCCGTGCGCCCTATTCTTCAGGAGCGTCACTGCCGCCTAAGCCGCCGGCCGCGGCGGCCCCGTATTCTTTGAGCTTGTTGTGCATCGTTTTCAGGCTGATGCCGAGGATCTCCGCAGCCCGTGTTTTGTTGTTCTGAGTCGATTCTAGAGTTTTGAGAATGAGGCGTCTCTCGGCCTCGTCCACGGTGGTCCCCACTTCGACCTGGACGGCATTCGGTGAAGGCTCGGGGGCGGTGAGTACAGAGCGGCTGCCAAAGCCGGGTGGAAGGTCACGGGCGCTCAGATAGCCCTCGCCGCAGAGGATCACCGCCCGCTCGATAGTGTTGCGCAGCTCCCTGACATTGCCCGGCCAGTCGTAGGCGAGCAGCCGCGAAAGCATCTCGTCGTCGACCCCAGTCACGCGGCGCTCGTGCTTCAGGTTCATGTCGCGGAGGATCGCTTCGGTGATCGCGGGAATGTCCTCTTTGTGCTCGCGTAGCGGCGGCATGTGAATGTTGAAGACGTTCAGGCGGTAGTAGAGATCGCCGCGCAGTTGGCCGCCGGCCACCGCGTGCTCTGGATCCTTGTTGGTCGCCGCCAGCACGCGCACATCGATGTCGTTTTCGACCTTGCTGCCCAGCCGACGCAGTTTGCGCTCTTCCAGCACGCGCAGCAGTTTTGCCTGGGTCGCAATCGGCATCTCGCCGATCTCGTCGAGCAACAGCGTCCCTTCCTCGGCCAGCTCAAAGCAGCCCGCGCGGCGCTCGACCGCACCGGTGAAGGAGCCTCGTTCGTGGCCAAAGATTTCGCTCTCGATCAGGGTCTCGGGGATAGCGGCGCAGTTCACGGCGACAAAGGGCTTCGGCTTGCGGGGACTCAATTCGTGCAGGGTGCGAGCGACGAGTTCCTTGCCGGTGCCGCTCTCGCCGGTAATCAGCACCGAGACGTTGCTGGGGGCGACCCGCTCGATCATGGCAAAGGTCTGCTGCATCTTCTTCGACGCGCCGACCATGGAGCCCAGTAGTCCCGTATCGCGGAGTTTCCGCCGGGTCACTTCGAGTTCGCGCTCGGTGTCGCGCTGGCGGGAGGCATTGGCGAGGATGTTGCGCAGCCGGGCCGCATCCACCGGCTTTTGAATGAAGTCGTAGGCGCCCATCTTCATGGCCTCGACGGCGCGCTGAATGCTGCCCTGAGCGGTGAGCACAATGACCGCCTGGTTTTGCTTCAGCTCTCCCAGCCGGGTCAGGAGTTCAATGCCATCCATGCGCGGCATCTTAAGGTCGGTCACCACGATTCCCGGTGACCAGGACTGGTTTTTCTCAAGCGCCTCGACACCATCGCGGGCGGTTTCCGTGCGATAGCCCCAGCCGGAGACGAGTTCAGCCAGACCGGTCAGGGCGTGGGGCTCGTCTTCAACGATCAGCACCTTCTCCTGATTAGCCATTAACTATCCTGATGACTTTGCACGGGTATTTACCTTCTTGTATCACGGCAGAGAGATGGCATGGGAGCAGGACGCTGAGAATCGCGGCTTGAATGTGTGCGCTGTGCCGATGGTTTAAGATCGGGGCGCATGGGAACGATCGATCCTCGGTATACAACCAGCCAGATCCTGCATGCCATCCACCACGATCAATTGTATCTGTTTCTTGGGGCGGCGTTCGTCACGGTGGGCATCGTCGCAGCGGCATTTTCGCTGCTGCGCCGGAGATTGGATCCGCTGTTGCTGTGGCTGGCGCTCTTCGCGGTCCTGTATGGCGGCCGGTTGTGGCTGGTCACCGACATGGTGCGCCTGGAACTTCCCCACACGTCGCTTTTCCTGAACTTCATCACCGCGATCAGTTTTCTCGTTCCAATTCCAGCGTTCTTCTTCTTTGATGCGGCCGGCTTCACGGGGCGGTGGGCGAAGATATCGATCTATCCGGCGACGGCGATCTTCCTTTTGCTATTCGCGGGGACCCTGGTCGTGGGGCCGCGGGATATCTTCGACTACACCAATAACACTCTTGTCATCGCCGGGATGATCGTGCTAGTCGGGCGTTCCATCGTACGACGCGACGCGACGCGCGACTTTATAGTGATTCGCAGAGGGCTGTTTGTCTTTGCGGCCTTCGTCATCTATGGCAATCTCAGCGGAGCCTTAGGACACTATCAACGGGTAGAGCAGTATGGGTTCGCAGTTTTTCTCGGTTGCCTCGGGTACGTTGCTGCGCGCCGGACTGTGGAGCGAGATGCGGAACTGGGAGCGATCCAGAAGGAGCTCGAAGTGGCCCGCCGAATCCAACTTTCGATTCTGCCATCGGCCTTTCCCGCTTCGACCAGTTTTCGTGTTGCTGCTCGATATGTGCCGATGACCTCGGTTGCGGGAGACTTTTACGACTTCCTGCTTGGCGATGATCGGCAAGCAGGGCTGCTGATTGCCGACGTCTCGGGCCATGGCGTGCCGGCCGCGCTGATTGCGTCGATGGTGAAGATGGCCGCGACCTCGCAACGCGCTCTTGTCGCCGATCCGGCTGGATTGCTTTCGGGGATGAACGCCGCGCTGTGCGGCAACACACAGCAGCAGTTCGTCACTGCCGCCTATGTCCATCTGGATTCTCAGACGGGCGAGTTGCGCTATTCGGCGGCAGGCCATCCGCCGATGCTGGTTTTACGACGAGGTGAAGTCACGGAAGTTGAGGAGAACGGGTTGATGCTGGCGGCCTTCTCTTTCGCGACGTATCTCAATGCCGTCTCTTCTCTCGAACCGGGCGATCGGATTCTGCTATATACGGATGGCATTCTGGAAGCCTCCAACGCCGGGCGGGAGGAGTTCGGAAAAGACCGGTTGCGGACGCTCCTGCGCCAGTGCGGCAGCCTCTCGCACAGCGAGACTGCCGACAGAATCATGTCTACCGTTCAGGGCTGGGCGGTCACTCAGGAGGATGATCTGACGCTGCTGGTTTGCGACTACGCACCGAGCGTTGCGTGATGACGGCACGCCATGAAGAATAAAGACGATGACGACGACCGGAAGCACGACGCCAAGGATTTCCGCTACCGCCTCCTCAGGCCGGTCGATTGCGCGGACGATTGGACGCATTCTCGGTCTTGGACTCTTGTGGTTCGCGCTGTTGCTGCTCAATCTCTGGGCGGTGGCGGCGATCTATGTCGATTGCCGGATTGCGGCTTTGCGCCTTCCTTTGGCTGTGATCTACATGGCTGTCTTGATTTTGCTGCTGATCCGGGTGAAGCGGTGGAAGGCGCTGGCCTGCTTCGGTTGCTCTTGCACGGTGCTGGTGTGGTGGTTTACCCTGCGGCCCACCAATGAGGCGGATTGGCAGGCGGACGTTGCGCGCACCGCATGGGCCGACATCCATGGAGATCAGGTCACGGTGCACAACGTTCGCAATTGCGACTACCGTTCCGAAACCGAATACTCCAATTGCTGGAGCGACAGGAGCTTCGATCTTTCGCAACTTCGCGGCGTCGATTTCTTCTTCGTGAACTGGGGGATTCCATGGATTGGCCATCCGATCGTCAGCTTCGATTTCGGCAATGGCCAGCACCTCGTCTTCTCGATTGAGGCGCGGTACAAGGCTGGGCAGACCTATTCGTCTTTTCTCGGATTCTTCCGCCAATACGAGTTGATCTTTATCGCTGCCGATGAGCGGGACGTGATCCGGCTGCGGACGAATTTCCGAAAAGACGAAGAGGTCTATATGTACCGCACCAATGTTCCGCCGGAGATCGCGCGCAAGCTCTTTCTCACCTATGTGGCCCATCTCAACCGGCTAAAAGATCATCCGGAGTGGTACAACGCGGTCACCAAGAACTGCACGACGACCATCGATGATGAGATCAGCCAGGACCTGCCCGACCCGAAGCCGTGGACCTATCGACTGTTGCTCAATGGGACGCTCGATGACTTGCTCTATGAGCGCGGACGGCTGGTTACAGGCGGGTTGCCATTTCCGGAGTTGAAACAGCGAGAGCACATCAATCCGTATGCGCACACGGTGGGGCAGTCTCCTGAATTTTCGACGCTGATTCGCATGGGCCGAGTGGGATTCTAGACCGGGCAATCAGGGTGTCATAGCGGGATGTCATGGAATTCCGCGTGTATTCTGAGAAACATGCTTGATTTCGAAATATCAGCCCCCGACTTAGCCTCAAAACTTGCCGCCGGTAAACCTGCCGATCTGGTACTGCTGGATGTCCGCGAACCGTGGGAGCACGCGACCGCGAAGATTGAGGGGAGCTCGCTTATCCCTATGGGAGAGATTCCAGCCCGGGTACAGGAACTTGATCCCGAAGCCCATATTGTGACCATCTGCCATTCCGGCGTTCGCTCGATGAACGTGGCCGTCTGGCTGCGCAACCAGGGACTGGAAAAGGTCCAGTCGCTGCGCGGCGGAATCGATGCGTGGTCGCGAGAGGTCGATCCGCAGGTGCCACGGTACTAGATCGGCTGGGGATTCTTGTGGCGATGGCGTAAGCTGCTGCTTGGAGATTCCGCGTCCCATGACCACTGCACTCGATTACTCCCGCGCCAATCACGCCCGCTTTCTTGACGAGCTCAAAGCCCTTCTGCGCATTCCTTCCGTTTCAACACTGCCTGAACATAAAGGCGATTGCCGCCGCGCGGCAGAAACCCTCGCGGCCGAGCTGAAGCGCATTGGCATGGAACATGTCGAGTTGATTGAAGGAGGCGGGCTCATCCCGTTGGTCTACGCGGACTGGCTTCACGCCGAGGGCAAGCCGACTTGCCTGGCCTATGGACATTACGATGTGCAGCCTCCCGACCCGCTCGACGAATGGCTGTCTCCGCCCTTTGAGCCGGTCGAGCGCAACGGCAATCTTTATGCCCGCGGCGCGGTGGATGACAAGGGGCAGATGTATATCCACGTCAAGGCGCTGGAGTCGCTGCTGGCTCGACCGGGAAGCTGCCGCTGAATGTGCGCGTGATTCTCGAGGGTGAGGAAGAGGTTGGCGGGGAGTCGATCGCGAAGTTTGTGCGCGAGCATCCGGAGCGGCTGAAGGCCGATTTCGCGCTGGTCTCGGACACTGAGCTGTTCGCTCCCGAGCTGCCCACCCTGTGCGTCGGGCTGCGGGGGATGATCTATACCGAGATCGAGGCGCGAGGCGCGAAGACCGATCTGCATTCCGGGATGTACGGCGGCGCGGCGCCGAACCCGTTCGTTGCGCTGGCGCAGGTGATTGCCCAGCTGAAGGATGGCGAGGGAAAGATTCTCATCCCTGGTTTCTACGACCGCGTGGTTGCTCCGGACGCCGCCGAACTCGAGGCGTGGAAGAAGCTGCCCTTTGACGAAGAACATTATCGCCAAACCGAGGTAGGCTCTTCGGTGTTGACCGGGGAAGCGGGCTACTCGGTGCTCGAACGCACCTGGGCGCGCCCGACGCTCGATGTGCATGGGATGCCGGGCGGGTTTATCGGAGCCGGCGCGAAGACGGTGATTCCCGCCAAGGCCACCGCGAAAGTCTCAATGCGGCTGGTGCCGGATATGACTCCGGAAGAGACATTTGCGAAATACAAGAGTTATGTGGAGTCGCTGACGCCGAAAGGCATCACGCTCGAAGTGCGGCTCATTCACTCCGGAGAGCCGTTGGTGATTGGCACCGCGAACCCTTATATCCAGGCTGCGACTCATGCGCTGCGGGAGGTTTGGAAGGCCGAGACGGTCTTTATCCGGTCGGGAGGTTCGATCCCGATTGTCGGGGACTTCGAGCGCTGCCTCAAGATTCCCAGCGTGATGATGGGCTTTGGCCTGCCGGATGACAACCTTCATGCGCCCAACGAGAAATTTCATCTGGCGAACTTCTATCGTGGGATCGAGTCGGTGATTCGGTTTTGGGAAGAAGTGGGCAAGTAACTCATGTTTTTCCCCGTTCAGGTTAACCACCGAGCCGATTCTTTCGACGAGCTGGATTCGCGGTGGGATAGTAATCGGCGATGCACTAGCGAAGTTTCCGCCAGACTCAACGTCCCGGATAACGTTTACCTGAAAGGTGTTGAATGCGCCGGAAATCCCTTCCGATCACTCTCCTTCTGGTTGCGTCTATCACCGCGTCCACCCAAACGGCGCTCCTCGCCCCGACGCCGCCGATGGGCTGGAACAGTTGGGACGCTTACGCGCAAAACATCACCGAGGCGCAGGTCAAAGAGAATGCCGACTTCGTCGCCAGGAAGCTGAAACAGTTTGGCTGGAACTACATTGTGATTGACGAAGGCTGGTATCTGCCCGATCCGGGACCGAGCACCGAGGTCAACAAGGGATTTGTGATGGATGCATATGGCCGGTTTCTGCCTTCGGTGGCCCGGTTTCCTTCGGCGGCCGGTGATGACGGTTTCAAAGCGCTGGGCGAATATCTCCACGCGGAAGGGCTGAAGTTTGGCATTCACATTTTGCGCGGCATCCCGAAAGGAGCGGTGGCGAAGAACCTGCCCATCGCCGATTCGGCATTTCATGCAATGGATGCCGCCGACCAGTCGGATACCTGCCCGTGGAACACCTATGACTATGGCGTGAAAGACAATCCGGCCGGACAGGCCTACTATGACTCGCTGGCAAAGCAGTATGCGGGCTGGGGCGTGGACTTTATCAAGGTCGACTGCATCGCCGACCACCCTTACAAGGGGGATGAGATTCGGATGATCCGGCAGGCGCTGGATAAGACAGGCCGACCGATCGTGCTCAGCCTGTCGCCTGGACCGACCAACGTCAGCCATGCCGACGAGGTGAGGAAGTACGCCGAGATGTGGCGAATCTCGGATGATTTCTGGGACCACTGGGGCGTTTGGAAGGGACACGAATTTTCGCAAGGGTTGTTGCAGCAGTTTGCCACCGCCGCAACCTGGGCGGCGCATACCGGGGATGGCCATTGGGCCGATGCCGACATGCTGCCGATTGGGCATCTGGGCCCCCATCCTGGGGAGGGTGAGGTGCGGGACTCGAAGTTCACGCGCCGACGAGGCGCGGACGTTGCTGACCTTCTGGTCGATCTTCCGTTCTCCGCTGATGATTGGGGGAAATCTTGCGGCCAGCGACGAGTTTACTTTGGGGCTATTGACCAATCCAGAAATAATCGCCGTGAATCAGCACTCTAAAGGTAACCATCTAGTGGTGACCAACAGAGAAGAAGTAATCTGGTCGGCGAAACGGGAGGAGGATTCCGTGTATTATGTAGCCGTTTTCAATGTCAGCGACGAGGCCAAGACGTTCCGCCATTCCTGGAAGGAAGTTGGTTTCCCTGGTAAATCATACATAATTAGAGACTTATGGAAGCGGGCCGACTTGGGATCAGCCGACCGGCTGGAGAGTCACGCTTTCACCCCACGCAGCTTGCCTCTACCAAATTCGTGAGGAAATAGAAAAGATTACGGGACATGGATGAAGTTTGGCATAAATTTTTTCTAAAGATATTGGCTACTCTTTGGCGCAATGGGTGCATCATGGATAACAACAGCAGGGGTATTTCTAGAAGTTTCATCCAACCGATGTATTGAGTCTCATCACAAACGGTTCGCATTCACTGCGAACTCTCTCTGAGAATATCCTGGTTACCCTCCCAAATGCCCCTGGAGCGGGCCCACTGGAAAGCGGGCCCACTAGCTCTATCTCCTCTCCGCGATTTACCCTGAGACCAAGAGACGCGATAAATCTTGGACTCCAATTCCTTGCCATATCAAAGTGTGCCGTCCCGCCTCTGATCCGATGCGATCAACGCTGGATCTATCGCCGTCGCGATGATCGAGGCGGAGTCCTTCGACCTAAATGTCCTGCGCATCCCGCAATGGTCGAGCGAGGCGTGGCTGGTTCATGGCTTCAGCACGCGGGGCGGCGGGGTAAGCGAGATTGCGGGAGCATCGCGCCCTGGCGGCGATCTCAATCTTGGCTTTACCGATCGCGATGCGCCGGATGCGGTTTTGCGCAATCGCGAGAGATTTCTAAGCTCGATCGCTTCGGCCCCTCTGGGTCGTCAGGCTCTCCTGGGGGTTGGTGACGCTGAAGCAGATGCACTCGGCGCTGGTTCGGAGGGTCGGCCGCGTGGACATCGCCGAGCGGGCTTCGCTTTGGGGAGATGGTCTATTGACCGATGAGCCGGGTGTCCTGCTTGGAATCCAGACGGCGGATTGCCTTCCAGTGTTGATCGCCGATCGAAGGAAGCGAGCGGTCGGCGCCTTTCACGCCGGCTGGCGCGGCACTCTCAAAGGGATTGTGGAGCGGGGAGTGGCATCGATGGGTCGCGAGTTCGGGAGCGCTCCCGAGGACCTCATCGCCGCAATCGGGCCCGGAATCGGGCAGTGCTGCTTCGCCGTCGGAGAGGAAGTCCGCGCATTGTTTCGCGCGCGTTATGCCTATGCCGACGAACTGTTTTCCGGCGATACGAGATTGTCGCTCGACCTTGTGGAGGCCAATCGCCGGCAGCTACTGACCGCCGGGTTGACGCCGGATGCAATCTTCACCCTCGATGCATGCACCAGCTGCCGGACGGATGAATTTTTCTCTTACCGGGCGGAACGGGGCAAGACGGGGCGAATGATGGCCGTGATCGGCGTCGCTGCGTCTTGAGATCGCTTCCCCTGAGATCTGCTTCCTTAGCCAACGCCGATGCGCGGTTTACTCCCCTTTGGGATTGACGAGGTCGCGCAGTTCTTTGCTGGGTTTGAAGTAAGGGACACGCTTTGCGGGAACGTCAACGCGTGCGCCGGTTTTGGGGTTGCGCCCGATCCGCGGTTTGCGCTGCCGGATGCGGAAGCTGCCGAAGCCGCGAATCTCGATCTTGTCTCCGGATTTCAAGGCGCCGATGACGGAATCGAAGATGGTATCGACGATCACTTCGCCGTCGCGGCGGGTGAGGTCGCCGAGTTGTGTCACTTCCTCCACTAAGTCTGCTTTGGTCATGGCCAATCGCTCTCCGAAACTGCTTCAAGGATACGGTATTTTTCGCACAACCTGAATAGATGCAGCAAATTAACGCAAAAGCAGTGTAAGTGGCGTCGCATCGCGGATCAGTTACGGAGGCTCTCACCCCGGGGGAAGGCCTGGCAGGAGTTGCGGCTCCAGGCTTCACTGCCCTGTTTTGCTGGGCATCTGTCCTTTGCTCGGGGCTGTCTAGCGCCACAGGTAATAAAATCCCACATTCTTCTCGAGTAACTGTTCCGGGCCGGGGAAGAGGTCGCCCGGAGAGGTCAGTATGTCGAGCAGCGATTTCCGCCTGATGTACGGTTTCACCACCTGGGGCTCGCCGGAGATTCCGACCTGTTTGGCGGTGGCCATGAGCGCATCCTGAAAGCTGCCGATGGAATCGATCAGGTGCAGCGGTACGGCTTGCTGGCCGGTCCAGACCTGGCCGGTAGCTAATGGCTGGATTTCGGTGACCGGGCGGCGGCGGCCGCTGGCAACGTCGTCGATGAACTGCTGGTGCATGTTATCGACCAGCCCCTGCATGTAGGCCTGTTCCTTAGGTGTGAGATCGCGTATCGGCGATGGGACGTCTTTGAGATCGCCGGCTTTGATCGTCACGTTCTTAAGCTTGGCCCACTTGAGCAGGTCGCCGTAGTTGGTGTACTCCATAATGACGCCGATGCTGCCGACAATGCTGGCGCGGTTGGCATAGATTTTGCTGGTCCCGGAGGCGATATAGTAGGCTCCGCTGGCCCCTTCGCTCTCGATGCTGGCGACGATCGGCTTCTTCTTCTGGTCGCGGATGCGCTTGACCTCTTCGTAGATCTCCTGAGAAGCGGCGGCGCCACCGCCGGGGGAATTGATGTGCAGGATGATGGCCCGGATGGAGCTGTCGTCCGCGAATTTGCGCAGCTGGCTGATCGGGGTTTCGGCGCTGAGGATGACCCCGTCGACGTCAATGACGCCAATGTTGTCCGAGCCGAAGGAGGAGAGCTGACTGCCCCCGGTGGCGTGGACAATGGCAAAGGCGAGGCCGACGATTACCGCCAAAACGACGGCAAAAAGGCCGCCTCCGATCAGGACCCAAAACCAGGTCGAGCGTTTCTGTTGTTCATTCATAGCCGGGAGTGTAGCATCTATGAGTCAATATTTGGGTTCTAGTAATTGAAGGCTTCGATACAGTCGAGCGATTTTTGATTTCAGCGCCGCCGCCGAGCCGGAGACGCGTAATCGGGCCGAAATGCGCTACGTGGGAGCTAGAGACAGACTACGCGGGCCCTAGAGACAGACTGAAATGATTTCCGGACCTACATTGAGCATTATTATCCCGGCATATAACGAGAGCGCGCGGATTGGCGCGGCGCTCGAGCAGGTGCTGGCCTGCGTCCACGAACGAAAATGGACGGCCGAGGTAATTGTGGTCGACGATGGCTCGCGGGACAATACCGCCGAGATCGTTCGCCGGATTGCCGCGCAAGACCCAATCGTGCGGATGATTCAGAACCCGGTGAATCGGGGCAAGGGCTTCAGCGTTCGCAACGGAATGTTGCACGCCTCGGGCGATGTGATGATGTTCACCGATGCCGACCTGTCGTCTCCGATGGTCGAGACTGAGCGGCTGCTGACCGCCATTCGCGAGGGCGCCGACATCGCGATTGGTTCGCGCTGGCTGGATAGAGGACGGCAGACCAAGCACCAACCCTGGTACCGCCAAATGTTTGGGCGATGCTTCAACGCTGTAACGCGGCTGGTTATGGGACTACCGTTCGCGGACACTCAATGCGGCTTCAAGGCCTTCCGCCGAGAAGCGGCGTACACCGTCTTCCAGCTGCAGCGGATCGAGCGCTGGGGCTTCGATCCTGAACTCCTGTTCGTCGCGCTCAAGCGGGGCTATACCGTCCGCGAGGTGCCGGTGACGTGGGGGCACGATGAACGCAGCAAGATGAGTTACCTCAAAGATGGGATCAAGATGCTGGAGGAGCTGGTATACATTCGCTGGAACGCGTTTACCGGCGTGTATAACCGCGACGTCAGCCACTTTCACCCGGAGTTGCCGGTGGTCAAGGGCTAGAGCAGAGGTACAGGTACTGCAATGCAATGCGCCCCACTCGGCAGGACACTCTCCGGCCCATGACACCAACTGTACTTCTGCTCTAACGCCTGCAAGATCGAACCAACGGCAAGGCCCTCGCAAGCGCCAGCCGGATTCAAGACGGAGACGTGACGATGCGCCGGCTGATTTCTCTCGCGCTGTTGTCACTGGTTCCGCTCAACGCCGCTGCGGCAAAGCGCATCACCATCTCGCAACTTGAGCAGGCGGTAACCGCATCCAGCGCCGCGCACAAACCTGACGCGGAGATTGCGCGCCAAATCGGCGGCATGGAACTCTCCGAACGGCTGACCGAGGCTACGCTGGTCCGGCTCACGGCAGGGCTGGCTGTGGACCCTCAAACGGCGCTGGCTCTGCGATTACTCGCCGATCAATCAGCGTTTCTAGATCCACCCGCCAGCGAGATGCCGGCGGACTTCGATTCCCGACGGCGCTGCCCAACAGCGGATGCTCGATGCGGCGCGAAGCTATGTGAATCAAACGGTGCCGCGCCTACCCAACCTCCTGGCCACACGGACCACCAACCGCTACGACGACAGCCCCCAGGCGCTCAAGAACGGGGGCTGGGGGGTTCGTGCGGGACTGCATCTCCAGGGCACTGCGAACCGGGAGACCTCCGTCCTTGAAGAGCGGGACAAAGGATCTCCCACTACGGGTTCCGCTTTCTGGCAGGCGCAGATGGGAATGATTTCCGGTGGCGAGTTTGGGTCCACGCTGGGAATGATCATGGCCGACACTCTCAAAGGCAAAGTCACCTGGGGCCACTGGGAGGAGATTTCTGGAGCCAAGGTCGCTGTATTCCGCTATTCAGTGCCCAAATCCGCCTCGCACTACGAGGTGATCGGCACTCTTCAGCGGGCGGGTGCCTCCCACCAGGTCGACACGGCCAGAGGCGCGGGAACAGGCGTGTCGGCCAACGTAGTAGGTTCGAACGCAGGCCCTTCTGAAACTATCCGCGCCAAACCGGGCTATCACGGCTCACTCTGGATCGATCCGGATTCTGGGACCGTCCTCCGCATCACAATTGAATCCGACTCAACAGACGGCAGCCCCTTCCGGCGGGCCGCCATTCTGGTGCAGTATGGTCCAGTCCAGATCGGCGGCGACGACTTTGTCTGCCCGTTGCGAAGCGTGGCCCTCAGCGATGCCGTCTTCGACCCCCAGGCCATCTACACTGATACTCCAACCCGATGGCTGAACGAGACCTTATTCAGCAGCTATCGTCGCTTCGGCTCGACGTCGCAGGTTCTCACTGGGGAGGCTACTTCGGAGTCTAAGAATCCTTTGGGCACGACTTCGGAGCCGAAGGGAACAAGAGGCGATTCCAGGCGATCATAACGGAACGATTGCGAGTCACCCTCCTGTTGCGCAGCCCGCTGCTCCTCCTGGGGCGCAATCTGCCCCACAACAAGCGACGGAAATCCAACAGGCGCCTGCCAGCATCGGGACTTCGGAGCCCAAGGAAAAAGAGGCGACTCCAGGTGATTTTGACGCAACGGTTGCGGGTCGCCCTCCTGTTGTGCAGCCCGGCGCTGCTCCTGGAGTACAACCTACCCCACAACAAGCGACGGAGATCCAGCAGGCGCCCTCCACGATTGTCGTAAAAGTTAACCGAGTGTTGGTGCCGGTTGTGGTCCGCGACAAGCAAGGCCGCGCGGTGAACGACCTCAAGAAAGAAGACTTTCAGGTTTTCGACAATGACAAGCCGCATCCGATTCTTGGATTGACGGTGGAGAAGCGCGACGTCGCCGAAAGGAGTACGGCCAGCAACGCGACCGGCGGAGCGCAGTCGCCAGCTTCCGCGAATTCCGCGTCACCATCATCGACGCTGCCGAAGCGAATCGTCGTATTCCTCTTCGATGACATGCACCTGAACTACGAGGAACTGGCGCGAACCGAGAAAGCCAGCGGGGCGGCTCTGGACGAGGCATTGGCCGACTCGGGTATGGCAGCCGTGGTCTCCACCTCCGGAAAGACGAACAGCGGCCTGACGCGCGATCGTGCGAAATTGCAAGCTGCGCTCACGAGCCTGAAGCCACAGTTCATTCCTCAGGAACAATGCGGCCGATTGCCCGGATATCGACTACTACCGGGCCGACCTGATCGAGAACAAGCACGACAGCCAGGCGCTACAGGACGCGATCCAGCAGGTGTATATTTGCAACCCCGGAACGGTCCAGATCGCGGAGCGCATTGTTGACATGGCGGTCAAGCGAGTTCTGGAGACCGGCCGCCTGGATGTTCAGGCTACCTATAACGTTATCGGAGAGATTGTACGCAGGATGGCACCTCTGCCCGGACAACGCACACTGGTCCTGGTTTCGCCTGGTTTTATCGCTGTTACTCCGGAGGCATTGACCGCGCAATCGCAGGTTATCGACCTTGCCGCGCAATCCAACATCACCATCAGCGCCCTGGATGCGCGCGGCCTGTACACGACAAACGTGACGGCCGGTGACAACATCGGAGGAAGAAGTCCGCAGCTGGTGGCTGACTACCGTAGCAGCAGCATGGCGCTCGCCGAGGGCCCGATAATCGAACTCACCGACGGGACCGGCGGCACGTTCGTTCATAACAACAACGATCTGGCGGCAGGACTCAAGAGCCTCACCGAAGCGCCGGAGTACGTTTACGTGCTTGAGCTTTCGCTCGACGACGTGAAGCTGGATGGCTCCTATCATCGCTTGAAAGTGAAAGTAGACCGTGAGGGCGTGCAATTGCAGGCACGCCGCGGCTACTATGCGCCCAAACCAGAGAGCAAGAAATAGGCATTCAGCACGGGCACGAACCAAGCCAGCGAGAGAGCGGCCCAGGCTATCAGAATACGGCTATCAGAATACGTCGAGGCAGACGATCCGACCACTTGTTGAATCTGAACAAAGGCCCCGCATTTGCGGGGGCTTTGTCGTTCATCCATTCAGCTGAAGTCTAGGTAAGCGGCGCGCTGATAGGGTGGTTTCCGTGTGGGGTCGCGGCTACACATGTGGGCTGTCCGGCGGCCACGAAGGGCGTGTTTTGCACTGGCGTCAGCGTCCCGGTATTGGGGTTGAGGTCCAGACCGGAGACGGTGTTGTCGAGGAAGTTGGTCGTGTAGACATAAACACCTAACGCCGGCTCGACGAAGACACAGGTTGGGCCAGTGCCCGTGCCGTAGGTCCCTGCGGCGGCGACGCCCGTAGGGTATCCGGTCGCGACGTTGATGGTGTAGGCGCTGACGTCGTTGGCGGTGTAGTTGGCCACATATACGTACTTACCGCGCGGATCGACGGTCACCGAATCGGGGAATACGTCGGTACGGGTGGGACCATCCGTGTTCGGAATGATCTGGCCGCTGGACTGCACCAAATAGCTGATCAATTGATTGTTGACGCTGTCAGTGACATAGAGGAAGAGTCCGCGTGGAGTGCTGGCGACGGAATTGGGCGTGGTGCCGGCGTTGAAGGTTCCGTTACCGGTCGAATCGCAAATCGAAGCCGAGGAGGAGCAAGGCACGAAGGTGAGCGCCCCGCCAGTGCCAACGCTAAAGGACGAGATGCTGCCCAGGCCGGTGGTGCTGTTCTGATCGACGACGTAAACGAATGATGGCCCGGCGGTGGTCGCGTTCACCGGGTTCTGAGTGACCGAGTTGACCGCGGTCGGATTCAGGACATCAGTTCCGGTGTTCAACGCATAGTAGGACAGACTCCCGTTGGCTACCGGCGTTCCCAGGCTGCCGTCGGAATTGATGGGGTAGACGACCAGCGCCCCCGGTCCCGGATGGGCGGCGGTGAATCCGGGCTGATAGGTATAAGTTACAAAGAGCAACGTGCCGGCTGAGTTGATGGCTACGGCGTTGGGTTCGGTCAACGAATCCACGGGCGCGTAAGTGTGCGCCAGACTGAGCTTGGCATTGGCGCCGATGCTGAATTCCACGATGCCCGAGCCCGCGGACCCTTGTCCCTTATTGACCACATAGAGAAACTGGAAATTGGGTGAGGTTACCAGACTGACCGGATCCGTGCCACCGGAGGGAAAGGGAGAGCCGGCTATCTGGGTGAGCGCTCCGGAGCGCGCATCCGTGTAGTAGACGTTGATCTGTCCGGTTTTGGCGTTGGTGACGTAGACGTAATCGACCGTGTTGTTATAGCCATTGGGTCCGCAAGCCGTGAATGCCGCGGCGACACCCAGGGACGAAACCGCGGCCAGCGTGGCCCGCCCGAATTTACTCAACTTCATGCGCTTCCTTCGTCCCGGTCCGTGAACAACTGGATCAGGTGCTGCTGTGGCAACCGAACTATTTCGGGATCGCTCCCAGGTTGATTGTAAAAGCTTCAAGAGCTTTCGGCTAGTGAACGCAGAGCCATTCCACGATGGTTTCGGATGCGTTCGGAGGGAGATATGGTCCAACGTTACACCTGCCTTCTTTCTCTAGGGCCTGTTAACACTATTGGGGCGAGCGGCGTTGCGTGCGCAAATCGAACCAGACGAGGCGCTGGCCGAACGGCTTTGGTGGTTCCAAAGTCAAGGCCGGCAACGAAGTATGGCCCGATTTGCGCCGCAACCCCAAGGGACGGGGCCAATTTTCCCGATTTCGTTGTCGCTCGTCGCTCGAAGACGCCCGGTATACGTCACTCCTCACTCCTAGAACTCGAAAAAATTGGCTCCCGTCGCCGCCGTCCCAATAGTGTTAACAGGCCCTAGTTAGCGGAAGTGATCGGCGGGCGCTTTCCATGGACGGTTGCGGCGACACACGTGGGCTGGCCGGCGGCGAGGAACGGAGTGTTCTGCACCGGTGCGAGCGTTCCCGTACTCAAGTCGATGTTCAGTCCGGAGACGGTGTTGTCGAGGAAATTAGTGGTGTAGATATAAGTACCTAACGCCGGCTCGACGAAGACGCAGGTTGGCCCCGTGCCGGTGCCGTAGGACCCCACGAAGGTCACGCCGGGGTTGGTGGAGGGGTTGATGGTGTAGGCGCTGATATTGTTGGCGGTGTAGTTGGCCACGTACACATATTCGCCGCGCGGATCGACGGTCACCGAATCGGGGAAGACATCGGTGTTATTTGGACTGGTCAGCGAGGGAACGATCTGCCCGTTGGCTTGAACGCTATAGCTGAGCAGCTGATTGCGCTCGCTATCGGTCACGTAGACGTATCGACCAAGCGGCGTGCTGGCGATCGCACTGGGCGCAGCGCCGGCGCTGAAGTTGCCGTTACCACTCGAATCGCAGACGGATGTCGAGGGAGAGCAAGGCAGCGGAGTGAGTGCTCCGCTCGAAGCAACACTGAAGGCCGAAGTTTCGCCGAGACCGGTGGTGCTGTTCTGGCTGACGACATAGACGAAGGTGCCAACCGCAGTCGTCGAGTTCACCGGGATCAAGCTGGACACATTGACGGCGGTCGGATTTAGTACATTCGTCTGGCCGAGGCTCAACGGGTAGTACGACAAGTTGCCATTCGCAACGGGCGTTCCCAGGCTGCCATCCGTCTGGCTGATCGGATAGACGACCAGCGCGCCCGGCCCTGGATTGGCCGCCGTGTACTGCGACTGATAAGTGTCGGTCACAAAGAGCAAAGTGCCGGCGGTATTGATCGCGATCGCATTTGGGAAGGTGCCCGGAGTGTTGTAAGTATGCTGCGGATACAGCTTCGCGTCGGTGCCGATTCCGAACTCGACAATGGTGTTCTCGTCGTGGTTGATCACATAGAGATACTTGAAGTTCGGCGAGGTGACCACCCCGACTGGATTTCTGCCTCCGGTGGGGTAGGGAGAATCGAGGATCTGGGTAAGCTGGCCGGAATTCCCGTGCACGTCATACACGTTGACCTGTCCGGGATTGTTCTTGGAGTTGGTGACGTAGACGTAATCGATCGTGTTGCTGTAGCCAACGGGTCCGCAAGCGGTGAAGGCTGCGGCCACACCCAAGGACAAGACCGCGGCCACCGTGGCCCGCCCGAATTTACTGAACTTCATGCGCTTCCTTCGTCCCGGTCCGAACTATTGGAGCGGGCTGCCGTTGGGCAGAACTACTACGGGATCGCTCCCAGGTTGAATCGTAAAAGCTGCAAGAGCTTTCGGCTAGCGGAGACAACGCAATCGCAATCGTCTACGCGCGGTCGAGAGAACAGCGGCAAAGCAAGTCGGCACTTCTTAACAGCGCCCATGGCCGTACTTTCGGCCATGGGGCCAGAGTTTGTTCGCTTCCTACTGTGTACGGCCGCTGACGGCGCACCAGGTCGGGTTGCCCGCAGCCACAAAGCCGCTACTGGGGCTGTTGCGCAGCGGGTTAAGGACGCCGGCGTTGACGTCGATAATCTTGCCGGTGACCGTACTGTCGTTGAAGTTTGCGGTATAAACGAACTGGTTCGAAGGGTCTTCCAACATGCACCGGGGACCCGATCCAGTGCCGAACGGTTCGCCGGCGATAAATGCGAGTTTGCCACTGGTGGGGTCGATGGTGAAGGCGCTGATCTCGCTGCCCGGTTGGTTGACGTTGGTGTTCCCGCTGTTGGCGACGTAGAGGAACTTGCTCTTGCTGTCGACCAGCAGCACCGTGGGGCCAACGGCCGTCGGATCGTTACAGGTAACGCCGCCAACCAGCGATTGCAGGATGCCGCCGCTGCCGACGGTGTAGGGAAGGATGGCGGTCATCCCTCCGGTGCAGCCGTTTGAGGGTGCGGTGGGCCCGGCGTCGAGCAGGTAGACATATCGTCCGGCCGGGTCGCTGTTGATGGTGGTCATCTTCGTCGCGCCGGTCTGGAGCGGAGCGTTCTGGGTCAGTGTCAGCTGGCCGTTCGCGGCGCTCTGCGCGTAGGAAAAGACGGTCTGCACATCGTTGTTGCTCGTACTGCCGGTCTGTGCGGTGAAGATATACCCGCCCACCAGCTTGAACTCAACCGGGAAACAGCCGAGGGGGAAATACGTGAGCTGGGTCCCGTCTGGATTGGCCACCTGCGCATTGGTGATCAGCGCGAGCCGTCCGGTGTTGGGGTCGATGTTGTAAGCGCTGATGTCACCCGTAGGATAGTACCTGTCGTCGGTGGAACTCTGGCAAGGCGTGATGGCCGACGGTCCGGCCGTCGACGGAATCGCTGCTCCTTCCGCGGTCGCGTACTCGTCCAGAACGTACAGGTGTGCGCCGCTGGAGTCGGCCAGCATTGAGATGGACTGATTGCCCTGCGAAAAATAGCTGGCTTGAAAGGTCAGGACGCCGTCGCCGCCGACCTCAAAGAGGCTGACGTTGCTGGCGGTGCCGGAGGTCGTGCCGTCGCTGTTGTAGGCGATGGTCCCCTGATTGAGGACGTAGACGAAGCGGCCGCCGCTGAGCACCAGAACCCGCACCGGGTTGGCGCCGTTGGCGCCAAATGGGGACTTCCGAACCGGCGTGAGTTTGCCGGTCTGGTTGTTGATATTAAAACCGGAGATCTGGTTGTACTGCGAGCCGGTGACGTACATATAGCCAACGGTATAGCTGTTGGTGCACGAAGTTACCGCAAAACCTAGACCGACAGACACAACTAAGGCCAGGAGAACCTGACCGACGTTCCTGAACTTCATGCGTTTCCTTCGTCCCCGGCCAATCGAATTCTGACGCGGAGGCTGCTCTGCAGCGGACTGTTTCGAGATGTTTTGAGATTGCTCCCACATCGAATTGTAAAAGGTAGAGCGGCTTTCTGCTAGCTGACGGGCGATTCCCAGCGAATACCAGGACGCCCAGGCCACGAAAGTCGAGTCTGGAGCCTCAATATTCGTCGTGCCGAGGCTGGCGTTTTCTGCTCTATTGGACTACCAGACGCGGCAAGCGTTATCCGGCATCATGGGCTGACCCTTCTTGCAGCCGAAGGCCTTGCCGAATTCATCGAAGTTCTGTACCGAGCCATTGACGCGCCACTCGCCGGGCGAGTGGGGATCGGTCTTTACTCGAACGCGAGCGATCTGGTCGGTCGAGTTCTGGCACCATACCTGAGCGAAGGAAATAAAGTAGCGCTGCTCTGGCGTGTAGTCGTCAATCTTCTGAGTGCCCGATGGTCCCTCCGATGCGAGCACGCTCATCAGCGCCTGGTAGGCGATGCGCAGTCCGCCGTTGTCGGCGGTGTTCTCGCCGAGGGTCAGCTTACCGTTCAGCTTCGCGCCGGGCACGGACTCGAAGCCTCCGTATTCCTTCACTTCGCAATCGGTCTTCTCGGTGAACTGCTTGCGGTCTTCGGGGGTATACCATTCGCGCAAATCGCCCTTGCCGTCGTACTGGCTGCCCTCATCGTCGAAACCATGAGTCATCTCGTGGCCGATCACTACGCCGATAGCGCCAAAGTTGACCGCCGGATCTTTATTGGGGTCAAAGAAGGGCGGTTGCAGAATGCCGGCCGGGAAGTTGATATCGTTCATCGAAGGGTTGTAGTAGGCGTTGACAGTCGGAGGCGTCATGCCCCACTCCTTCTCGTCGACCGGTTTTCCGATCTTGTTCATGTCGTAGTTGAACTCATAGGCGGCATCGCGGTTCAGGTTGCCGATCAGGTCGTCGCGTTCGACTTTGAGGCTGGAGTAGTCGCGCCACTTGTCCGGATAGCCGATCTTCTGGCGAAATTCGCTAAGTTTGAGTTCTGCCTGCTTCTTAGTGGCGTCGCTCATCCAGGGAAGCGACTGGATGTCTTCGCCAAGCGCCTTCTCGAGCGCGGCCACGAGCTTTTCCATGCTGGCCTTGTCGTCTGGCGGGAAATACTGCTTGACCCAGTCTTGCCCGACCGCTTCGCCGAGGGCGTGGTCAGTGAGCCGAGTGCAGCGCTTCCATCGGGGAGTCGGGCTGTCCTGGCCCTGAAGCTGCTTGCTGAAGAAGGTGAAGTTGGCGTCGAAGAAAGGAGCCGAAAGCCAGGGCGCGGCGGTGTTCGCGACGTGGAAGCGGAGATAGCTCTTGATGGTTTCGAGGCTGGTGGAAGACACCGCTTCGCTCATGGCCTTGAAGTAGTCGGGAGTGGCGACATTGAGGCTGGCGAGGCTGGACTGATCGATGCCGGGAAAATAGCTGTCCCAGGCGAAGTCCGGGGCCAGCGTCTTCAGGCCGGAGATTGGCATTGGATGATAGGTCTTCTGCGGATCACGCAGTTCAACGCGGGGCACCGAGCCTTTGGCGAGCTCAGTTTCGAAGGCGAGGACATTTTTCGCCTCGGCGGCGGCCTTGTCGTCGGAGTCGCCGATGAGCTTGAAGAGCGAAGTCAGGTAGGCGGCGTATTGCTCCCGGATTTTGGTCATGCGGGGATCGGTTTCGAGATAATAGTCGCGGTCGGGCAGGCCCAGACCCCCTTGCGCGATCTCGGCAATCTGCTTGGTGGAATCCTTAGCGTCCTGGTCCGATCCGATCCGAAAGAAGACGCGAACGCCGTCCTTGCTCTGCAGCTGCGCGACCAACGCGGCCAGTTGTTGCTTGTCCTGAAGTGCGTCGACCGTGCCCAATACTGGCAAGATTGGCTTGTCGCCCTTTTCGTCGGCCACGGCGGTATTCATACACGCGGCAAAGAAATCGCCATACTTCTGCTGCAGTGCCGTCCTGTCGGGGCCTGGTTTGCTGGCCTTTTCCAGTTCGGTATAGAGCAAATAGGTGTTACGGTCGGAAAGCTGGTTGAAGCGGCCCCATATTGCTTGATCGCCTGGAATCGGGTTGTTCTTTTTCCAGTTACCGCAAGAGTACATGTAGAAATCCGTACAAGGATCGACGGTCTTGTCGATGGCGGAGAGGTCGAAGCTTTCGAGCGCCTTGGGCTCTTTTGGCACATCGGCCGGCGCGTCCGCCGTCTTGGGAGTGGCAGGGGGCGGTGCCGGATTCTCTTTGGCAAAGGCTGAAGCAGTGAAGATCAGCGCCAGGGCTGCGACGGCGGGGATGACACGAATGGGTTGCATTAGAGCTCCTGTAAATGAATGGAACGGGCTGATCGGGCGCGGCGTCAGCCTCAGCTTGCTCGGGCGGGCATCCGAGTTCTCAAGGAAAAGGTAACACAACAGCAAAGGACGATATACGAGGCTGCTTCCCGGTTTAGGCCCGGCCATTGTGCCCGGAAGCGCGGCTCTAGAAGACTTTGACGTGGAAGGTCAGATACTTCTTAGGGTTCTCGCGGATGGCGGCGATCAGGCCGCGGGTTTCCGTCAGCGTCTGGTCGAGGTTGTTATAAACGGAGGGATTGCGGACCAGCATTCCAATCGTCCCTTCGCCATTGTCCGCGCGGGTCAGAATGGAATCTAGCTTGGTGACCACGTCGTTGAGCTTGTCTTTGAATTGCGGGTCCTTGGCGATCAGCCCAAGTCCGCCTTTTCCGGCGTTGATGTCGTCGAGCAACTGGCGCGCGCTGGCGACCGACTTGTTCAGGTTGTTGTAGAGCGTTTCGTCCTTGAGCAGCTTGCCGGCTGTGCCCTTGCCGTTGTCGAGATCGTCGGCGATATGCTGCAGGCGGCCCACGGTTTCGTTGGCGCGGTTGTAGAGGGTGTCATCGGTGAGCAACTTGCCCATCGAGCCTTTGCCGCTGCTCATCTCGTCAACCAGCTTCTGAATCTGTTGGACCGCATCATTGGCGCGGTTGTAGAGCTCGGGGTCCTGAATGAGTTTGCCGATCGAGCCTTTGCCGGTGTTGAGTGAGTCGACAAGGCTGTCCATCTTGGCGAGGATGGTATTCAGCTGCTCGATCGTGCCCTGGCTCGACTTGATGACGTCGCTCAGGTTCGGCGTCTCGGTGGTTTGCAGCTCGTCGCCGTTTTTGAGCGGCGGACCTTTGGCCTGGGCACTGCTGATCTCGAGCACGGTGTCGCCGAGCACACCGACGGTCTCCAGGCTGGCTTTTGAGTCGGTGTGCAAAGCGTCGGCATATTTCTCGCTGAGCTTCATCGTGATTTCGACGGACGTCAGCTTGCGGTCGGGGACGATCCTGATGGACTTCACATTGCCGATGGTGACGCCCTCGAGGTTGACTGGCGCGCCTACCTTGAGGCCAGCAGAGTTTTCGAAATAGGAGCGAACCGTAAGCTTGCCGGTAAAGAGGCCGCCAGTGTTGCTGGACATGAGAAAGATCAATCCAACCAGAACAGCCAGCGCAACAAGAATCAGTACACCGACTTTCAGCTGCGACCACTGGACTTCCTGCTGGTTAGGCAAACGCTTCTCCCGGGGACTGCACTCATTCTAAACATATCGGGAATAGAGACTAGGGACTAGGGACTGGAGACTGGGGACCAAACAGCAGGAAGGGACCAGGAGCAGGCTGTTTGCCTATTCCCTAGTCCCTATTCCCTAGCCAGCTTCCATCAATCCATAGCGGCGTTGCCAAGCGTCTTTGAGTCGCGTCCAGACCCGGGCCTTTTCTTCCGGAGTGGCCTCGGCGTCGGCCCGTTCGACGAAGTGGGCAGACTCGTCCTTAGCCAGCTCCAGCAAGGCCCGGTCGCGCAGCAGGTTGGCGACGCGAAAGTCTGGCATTCCGGCCTGCCGGGTGCCGAAGAACTCGCCGGGGCCGCGCAGCTGAAGATCGAGCTCGGCAAGTTCAAAACCGTTCTGGGTGCGGACCATCGCGGCAAGCCGCTCTTCGCCCTGAGGAGACTTCTTCGCTCCGGTGACGAGGATGCAGTAAGACTTCGCCGCACCTCGACCGACCCGGCCGCGAAGCTGGTGAAGCTGGGCCAGTCCGAAGCGCTCGGCGTGCTCGATGACCATCACCGTGGCGTTGGGCACGTCGACCCCGACTTCGATGACCGTCGTTGCGACCAGCACATCGATCTCGCCACGCTGGAAGCGGCGCATCGCGACCTCCTTGTCGTCGGCGCTGAGGCGGCCGTGCAGCAGGCCGAGCCGCAGCCCTGCGAGGCTGCCGTGGCGCAGGCTCTCGTACATCTCGACCGCGGATTTCAATTCGGAAGTATTCCGGCGGACTGCGACTTTCGGAGCGGGACTCTCGCCGAAGAGGGACTTCGTCTTGGCGGATTTCTTTGCGGGCTTCTTGCGTAGCGGCCTCTGGCGCCGGTTCTTCCGCGACATCGGCGGGGAAGTCGAGCTCGGGCTGGTCGTCTTTGGCGCCTTCAATGACCGGATAAACGATGTAAGCCTGATGGCCTTTCGCGACTTGCTTACGCACGAAATCCCAGACCTCGGGCGCACGTTCGTCGCTGGTCTGGCGGGTGATGATGGGCGTCCGCCCCGGCGGAAGCTCGTCGAGCACGCTGAGATCCAGATCGCCATAAAGCGAGAGCGCCAGCGTACGCGGGATCGGCGTCGCGGTCATGACCAGCACGTCGGGTTCAGCGGCGTTGGGCTTCTTCATTAAGCGAAAGCGCTGCAAGACTCCGAAACGGTGCTGCTCATCGACGACGACGAGGCCGAGGTTGGCAAACTCGACCTTCTCCTCAATTAGCGCGTGAGTGCCGATGACCAGATCGGTTTCGCCGCGATAGATCTTGCCGCGCGTGACGCGCTTGCGGTCTTCGTCGATGGAGCCAGTGAGCAACGAGACGCGATAAGGGCGACCGGCAGCGGGCGAGGTTGCGTTCTCCAGCAGCTTGCGGATCGACAAGTAGTGCTGAGTCGCAAGTATCTCCGTCGGCGCCATCAGCGCGGCCTGATAGCCGTTCTCGATCGCCACGAGCATCGCCTGCAGGGCCACGATGGTCTTGCCGGAGCCGACATCGCCCTGCAGCAGGCGACGCATCGGCCCACCGCGGCGCATGTCGGCGACAATCTCGGCGAGCGAGCGCTTTTGCGCGGCAGTCGGATGAAACGGCAGCACCTGGCGAATGGCTTCGCGAACTTTGTCGTTGGTCTCAAAGGTAATGCCCGCGCGCTCTTTGAACTTGCGGCGCTTGAGTTCGAGGCCGAGTTCGAGATAAAAGAGCTCTTCAAAGATGAGACGCCGGTGCGCGGGGGTCGACCACGCCTGCAGATGGGCCATCGGCGTTCCGGCGGGCGGGAAGTGAGCGTTGCGCAGGGCTTCTTCGCGGCCGGGAAGTTTGAGCCGTGCGAGCAGCGCTTCGGGAAGCGTCTCGGCGATATGACCCTTCAGCTCCTGCAACAGATCGTAAATGGTGCGGCGAATCCAGCGCGAGGCAAAGCGGCTTCCTCCGAGCGACTCGTAGACGGGGGTGATGCGGCCGACTTCGAGGAGCCGGCTCTGCTCATCATCGTGATCGTCGGGCAGTATCTCGAACTGCGGTTGGATCATCTTGAAGTTGCGCGACGAGCGGCTCGGCTCGACCTTGCCGTAAAGCGCGACCATCTGCCCGGTCTTGAACCTGTCTTTGAGATACGCGCCGTGGAACCACATGGCCTTGAGCGCGGTAAGGTTCTGGCCGACGGTCATCTCGAAGATCGGCATCGAGCGGGTGCGCAACAGAGCTGCGCCGCGCACTTCGCCGATCACACTCGCCATCTCTCCGGCTTTCAGGGAGTCGATTGGCGTCGGGTGCAGGCGGTCTTCGTAGCGAAAGGGGAGATGGTAGAGCAGGTCTTCGACACAGAAAATGTTCTTTTCGGCAAGCGTCTTGGCGATGCCGGGGCCAATGCCTTTGACGAATTGGATTGGAGTGTCGAGCGCCAGCACAGTGTCGATGCTAGCAGCTTAGGGCGATGCGAGGAGGTGCCAACCTGGCGCACAAAATGTATCGTATGGCACATGACTCATTTTGTTTCTCGACACCAAGCCAGGCTAGCGCTGTGCGGCCTCGTTGTGCTGTGCACTGCCGTGATACCCGGCGCCTCGACCTGGGCGCAATCGGATTCGGACAAAGATGCCGCGCCCGCGGCGAAGACCGCGGACAAGAGCGCCGCGACCGATAAGGACGCCAAGGCATCAGACAAAGACAAGCTTCCGCCGTTGCCACCCGACGCGCATGTTGCGCAATCCATTCAACTCGACGGCAAGACGCTGAACTACAAGGCGACCGTGGGGACTCTGCCTGTCCGCGACAAAGATGGCAAGACCGCCGGCGAAGTCGTCTTCACTGCCTACACGGTGGACGCTCCGAATCGTCCGGTCACCTTCGCCTTCAATGGCGGCCCAGGCGCTTCATCCGTCTATCTGAACTTTGGCGCGATCGGACCAAAACACATTCGTGCTGGGAACGAAGGCGATAGCCCCTCCGATCCGGCGACGCTGATGGACAATCCCGGTACCTGGCTCGACTTCACCGACCTGGTCTTCATCGATCCGATTGGCACTGGGTTTAGCCGCTCGCTCGTGCCGGAAGCTGACGCGAAGAAGCTCTTCTACTCGACCGTGCCCGATATCGAATATCTGTCTCGCGTGGTCTTCGACTGGCTAGTGACGAACAACCGGCTGGGCTCGCGCAAATATCTCGTTGGCGAAAGCTATGGCGGCTTCCGCGGGCCGCGCATTACGCACTATCTGCAAAGCCAGCTGGGCGTCGCCATGAACGGCGTCGTGTTGGTGTCGCCGTACCTGAATCCGACGATCGAAGGCAACGGGGATGTTTCGCCGATACCGTGGATGGTCACGCTGCCGTCGATCACCGCCGCCCATCTTGAACGCGAGAACAAGCTGACTCCCCAGGCGATGGCAGACGTGATTGCCTATGCCGAGGGCGAATACGCGACCGACCTGATTCATGGCCGCACCGACCCTGAGGCGACACCGCGCATAATCAAGAAGGTCACCGAGATGACCGGGCTCGATCCGGAGTTCGTGAGGCGCTCGGGTGGGCGGCTGGAGACCGGCGCTTATCTGCGCGAAGTGCATCGTGACGAGGGAAAGATCGGCTCGGTCTATGACTCGAACGTGACTTCGTACGACCCTTTCCCCTATTCACCCGACCAGCGGCTGAACGATCCGCTTCTCGAAACGATCATCGCGCCCACGACCACGGCAATGGTGGACTTCGATACCCGCATCGTGGGCTGGAAAGTGGACGCCCGCTATAACGCGCTCTCCTACGATGTGGGCCGCCTGTGGGATTTCGAGAGCAGCGAGTTGCGCAAGGGATCGGTCGAAGACCTGCGTCAGGCAGTCGCCGCCGACCCGAAGCTGCGCGTGCTCATCGTGCATGGCTGGAACGATCTATCCTGCCCGTTTATGGGATCGATTCTCACCGTGAATCAGATGCCGGTGATGGGCGATCCGACGCGGGTCGCGGTGAAGGAGTATCCCGGCGGCCACATGTTCTACACGCGGCCGATCAGCCGCGATGAGCTGAAGAAGGATGTGATGGCGATGTATGCCGCTCACTAAACAACGGGCCTGCCGTTAAGATGTCAACGGCAGCCGCCGTCCATGACGAAGATGCAGGACATACACGGTCTCGCCCTCAACGGTGAAGAGAGCTCGATAGATGTGAGTCCGTTCTTTGGCAACGCTTCCAGGAACTCGCCGAGTATCGCATTGAATTCGTCCGGCCGTTCCAGGTTGTCATGTGCCCCGAGTCTTCGATGATTTCAAGCTTCGAGCCGGGAATGCCGCGGTGCATCTCTTCGGAGAGCGCCACGGGCGTGAAAGCGTCGTAGCGTCCGACGATAATCAGCGATGGCACAGTGATCTGGCTGAGCAGCGGGATGTAGTCGCGGCGCATCGTGCGGCCGCGCAGGGCAGCGGCTGCTCCATGCGGATTGGAGTCGTTCACCATTCGAATGACGTGTTCGGCGACCGATGGGAACGCCTGCGCGTTGGCGGGCGTCATCATCTTGTGCAGCGACTCGGTGGCGAAGTTTCCGAAGCCCTCGCGGTCGAAGCGATCGGCGGTGTCGAGGCGGGTCTGCTTCTGTTCGGGCGTGTCGAGGCTGGCGAAGGTGTCGGCAAGTACCAGCGCGCGAGTTCGGTGCGGCGCCTGGCGCCAGGTCTCCAGAGTAATCTGACCACCGAGCGACAGGCCGACGATGGCGAAGCGCTCAATTCGAAGGTGATCTGCGAGCGCGAGGATGTCTTCGGCGAAATCGTCAAGCAGCGTGATCCGCTTGCCTGCGGGCAGTGGCGCGACGCCATATCCGCGAAGTTCGGGCACGATGAGCCGGTAGCGGCTGCGGAGGAACTCCACCTGCGGTTGCCACATGGTGTGGTCAAGGGGATGGCCGTGGATGAGAAAGACGGCCGGTCCAGCGCCGATGTCCTGGTAGGCCAGATCGATTCCGTTCGGGATCTGAATCCGTTGCAGCATGGTTAGATCATGCTGCCACAACGGCACGCCGCGCGCCACCGTCCGCAGCATGGCATTGTTCTTAGCAAGTGAAGATGTCCGCTTTGGGTAGCAAGTGATCTGTCCGGTTTTTGATTTAGCCAGCCGCCACAGCGCCATGTTATTTGGTAGGGACGAAATAGCTGGCTCCTCGTCCCTGAAAAGAGCTATCTTCTTAGATCGTCGATAGGATTCAAAGGAGATGGCATGAATAGTCGAGCGAGATTCTGAGGCGGTACGCTCCACAGCAGGAGTTGTGGAGCAGGCAGGTTGCGGGCTGCATTTGCTGGGTGAGGCCATTGGACCTCGTAAAGGAGATTAGTCAGACCTGCAACCGAAGCGTCACCGTAAGGCCGCGAGGACCTTGGATGGGAGTGTGGTGATCGCCGCAGAGCGCGTCTGCTCCACAGCGCGAGGAGCGAAGCGATGAAGCGTTATCTGGGAGTGGACCTGCATCGGACGCAATTTACCGTATGCACGCGATTGGAAAATGGCAGGACTTACTTGCGGCAGTGGCCGCTGCGGGAGCTGAAGCTGTTTGCCGCGCAGCTCAGGGATGACGACGAGCTGGCCGTGGAAGCCACGGGTAACACGCGGCTGTTCTACGACGCGGTCGTGGAGAAAGTGGCGCGGGTGGTGGTCGTCAACCCGGGCCAGTTCAAGGTCATCAGCCAGTCGGTGAAGAAGACCGACAAGAACGACGCCGAGCTGCTGGCGCTGTACCTGGCGAAGGGATTATTGCCGGAGGTGCGGATGAAAGAACGCAACCAAAGAGAGATGAGCCATCTGGCCCAGACGCGCGACCTGCTGGTCAAACAGCGCTCCGCCCTGAAGGCCAAGATCAACAACCTGCTTTCCGCCGAGGGAATCAACCTGAAACGCGAAGCGTTGTCCAGCAACAAGGCGCTGGAGCGGGTGCTGGCCTTGCCGCTGTCTCCGCTGATGCTGGCCGAGGCCCGCGTACTGGTGAGTCAGATCCGCAGCCTGAACCAGAGTATCGCCGAGCTGGAGGGGCTGATCGAAGAGGAAGGGCCCAAACTCGCCGGCCACGAAAACCTGATGAGCATCAAGGGCATCGGCCCGGTCAGCGCCGCTGTGCTGCTGAGTGTGATCGGCGATATCCGGGACTTCTCCGATCCCGGCAAGCTGGCCGCCTATCTCGGCCTGGTGCCCAGAATCCAGAACTCGAATGAAACCGAACGCTCCGGACGCATCACCAAACAAGGCAACAAACTCGCGCGCACCGCTTTGGTGCAGTGCGCGCTCATCGCCAAACGCTACAGCTCATTCCTGCAGCAGTTCTATCAGCGCATCCAGCGCCGCCGCGGTGGCGGCAAGGCCAACATCGCCTTGGCGCGCAAGTTCCTGGGAGTCATCTACCACACCCTCAAAAACGACTGGGTGTTCGAGGACTTCCCCAATTTCGTCCTGGCCTCCTAAAAACAGGCCACAACTAAAGCATGAGTAGACAACTATTCATGGGAGACAGTAGTGAGAAAACCAGCCAAGTGTTTTCCCCTGTTCCTGGCCCTCGTCCTGGTAGCGGCGCTGTTCACCTCGATGGCACACGCCCAGGGCGCAGCAGCCAAGCAGGAGGCGCCGAAACCGCCGGACAGCCCGTCAAAAGTGCTTCTGGATAGCTGGAACGATGTGGGGCGCACACTCATTGCGATGGCAGAAGACTTTCCCGAGGACAAATACGACTTCAAGCCGAATCCCGCCCAGCGGTCTTTTGCCGAACAGCTTTTGCATGCGGCCGTGAATGTGAACTACTTCGTCAATAACTTGGCCAAAGGCAGGAGGCCGCCAACCGGCGACGTGAGGCGAGCTGACTACGCGACCAAAGCGGCGGTGGTCGAATACGTCAAGAAATCCTTTGCCGAAGGCGCGGCGCTGATCAAGAGCAAAGGCGATCGCGGGATGAGCGACCTATGCATCGATCCGTTCGCCAACCAGCAGGACCGATTTTCCGACCTTGCGTGGGGCTTTATCGAGCATTCCGGTGAGCATTACGGACAGCTTGTCGTCTATTACCGTGTGGCTGGACTGGTGCCGCCGGAATCGCGCCCTAAGAAGTGACAAGCGAATCACTCCTAAAAATCCTGCTGTACGCAGCATGGCAGTCGAGGCGAGCGGCGGCGGAATCCCTGCTACACTTGCCCCATCCTCTTCGGAGTTTCCCCGGATGCCCCTTGTTGAGCTGGACAGGATTTCAAAATCGTACGACCAGAAGGTCGCCGTCAAGGACCTGAGCCTCAAAATTGACCCCGGCACCATGTTCGGCCTGCTCGGACCGAACGGCGCGGGGAAAACGTCGAGCATTCGCATGATGATCGGCGTAACCCTGCCGGACTCGGGGACGGTGACGCTCTTTGGCAGCCCATTTAGCCGCAAGGCTCTGGCGCGGGTCGGCTATCTGCCCGAAGAGCGCGGCCTTTATAAAAAAATGAAGGTCATCGATCAGTTGGTCTTCTTTGGCCGGCTGCACGGACTCGATGCTGCAACGGCCAACACCCGCGGCCGGCAGTGGGCGACTCGGCTGGATATCGCCGAGGCGCTCGACAAGAAAACTGAAGAGCTCTCGAAGGGCATGCAGCAAAAGATCCAGTTCATCGCAACGCTGCTGCACGATCCCGACCTGATCATCATGGACGAGCCGTTCTGGGCTCGATCCGGTGAACGCGATCCTGCTGCAAGATACGCTGATCGAGCTGAAGGGCAAGGGCAAGGCCATCCTCTTTTCGACTCACCGCATGGACCAGGTGGAGAAGCTCTGCGACGCCATCAGCCTGGTAAATCGCGGCACGGTTGTCCTCTCGGGCACGATGCGCGAGGTGAAATCCCGCTATGAACGCAACCGGGTGGTGATCGAATTCGAAGGCGACGATTCGTTTTTGAAACATGAATCGATCGCCGACTACAAGAACTATGCGGGCCACGCGGAGGTGAAGCTCAAGGACCACGCCGATTCGCAGGCGCTGCTGCGTGAAGCCATAAGCAAGGCCCGCATCGACAAATTCGAGCTGGTCGAGCCGTCGCTCGAAGAGATCTTTATTCAGACTGTGGGAGGCAAGGCCGATGCATGAAGCACTGCTGATCGCCAAGCGCGAGTACCTGGAGCGTATTCGCAGCAAGGCATTCCTGTTCATGACCATCGCCTTTCCGGCGATTCTGAGTTTGTCTTTCGGTGGCAGCATCCTGGCGAACAAGCTGGGCAGCGGCGCAAAGCATGTCGTGATTGCCTCTAACGATGCGAGTTTCGCGCAAAGCGTGTTGACCGAGATGAATAAGGGCAAAAAGAGCGGAGATCAAATAGAAGTTCTCGCGCCTGCCACGAACGCCGATCAGACCAAGTTGACTGCGCAGGTGAACGACAAGAGCCTCGACGGGTATCTGTGGCTCGAGACCCACCCAAACGGCGATACCCCGGACGCGACCTACATATCGCGATCCTCCGCGGACCTGTTCATGGCTGGCAGTCTTCAAGATGCAGTGAACCGGGCCCTTACCCGGCAGCAGCTGGTCAAGCGCGGCGCGAGCCCGGCGGAGATCGATGGGCTGCTCAAGAGCGTCGACGTGAAAACCACACAGGTTAAAGAAGGCAAGCTGGTCCAGTCGAACTCGCTCAAGAGCTTTCTCGGCGCGTACGTCATGGTCTTCCTGCTGTATTTCACCGTGGTCTTTTACGGGATGAATGTCGCGCGCTCGGTGGTCGAGGAAAAGACCTCGCGGATCTTCGAGGTGCTGCTCTCAACCTGCCGCGCGGAATCGCTAATGGCCGGCAAGCTGCTCGGCGTCGGCGCGGCCGGCCTCACTCAGCTGGGCATCTGGTTTGTGGCCGCGGTTGCGTTGACGGGCTCGTCGCTTGGCGCCGCGCTGGGCAAGGAAGGCCTGGCGGCGTTTGGCATCACCGGGCTGCAACTGGCCTTCTTCGTGGTGTATTTCCTGTTGGGCTTTCTCTTTTATAGCGCGCTTGCCGCAGGCTTCGGCGCCAGCGTCAGCAGCGAGCAGGAGATCCAGCAGTTCAGCATGATTATCGTCATGCCGCTGCTGGTCGGGTTGATCCTGATCACCTATATTCTCGCGAACCCCAGCGCGACTCCGGTGGTGCTGTTGTCGCTCTTTCCGCCTTGCACTCCGGTGGTGATGTACCTGCGCATGTCCTCGCAGATGCCGCCGTGGTGGCAGTTGGCGCTCTCAGTCGTGATGCTGATTGTTTTTATCTGGGCCGCGCTTTGGGTTGCTTCGAAGATCTATCGCGTCGGCATCCTGATGTATGGGAAGCGCGCGACCTTCCCGGAGATGTTGCGCTGGATGCGGTATAGCTGAGGCGTAATCGCGACCTCTCAGCTAATGCCCTAAAGTGTCCCCTTCAATTGCCGTTAGCAGATTTGTTTGCACGATTGACAATATGGCAGGCTCCATCGTTTCCGGAGTGCCCGTACCGCCGTATAAAGCGAATGTGTTGCCGAGCTGCTTCTGCTTTCCTCGTATCTTACCTGCGTCCCCGTGGTCGACGTCGTGTCTGAGGTTTGTCCGCAGGTCCCTGACGTGCAGAAATGACGCTGGCCAGTTTGCCAAATAGCTTGGCGGAGTCCTCTGATAGAGGAAGGTCATTCGAGAAAAACTCGTAGGGCGCACTTTGCTCGTTCCCGCTCTTCCAGCAGGTAAAGAGCTCGTTGGATGATGAGTAGGCCCACAGCTGGAGTCGTCCGTCCGGCAGGTTGTGGGCCGCGACGACCGGAACTGTAGATCCTAGGGTGGGCGCGCCAGCCATGCTCTCCCACGCAAAGAAAGACTCTTCATTCGGCTTTTCCTGCCAACAGGTTACGAGCTGTGCCGTTCCTGCGGCACGATCTGGAATTGCGGCGAACAGTTGGATCCGACCGGGAACTGACTTACCGGCGGCGATCGCGTTAACCGGATTTCCGGAGGTGAGAGAGGGCTGTGGCGCGAACAACTCACCGTTGCTCCAGGTCGCGTTTCCGGACACCTTGTACTGGTGTTGAGACTTCCGCCAATGGTGGGCACACCCCATATTTGTGGAGCGCCGTTTTCTTGTGCGCACGCAGCGGCACAGCTGAAGTCAGTTCCACCGTTCCCAGGCGACAGTGAGAATGGCGACGGAGGAGTCCAGGTACTTGGATCGCTACTCGTCTGCCACAATGAGACACTCTTCCCGGATGCCAAACCTCCTATGAATAGCTGAAGGTGACCGGACGGGAGGTTAACAACACTCAATGGCAACGTCATGACGTGTTCTCCTTGTGGTAAGTGGTTAAGGGGAATTTCCCCAGTTACGGGAATCGGCAATCAGCCCGCGACCGGGTGGCAATCTTCCTACTTTCTCGTCCGGCGCGCAGCCGCCGCGGCGGCAGAGTCGTCCTGGCGAACGGACGCATCGTCGCCGCAATCGTTGTGCAGCGGACTGGGGCACAAACACAGAGCGACCGACAGCATCGTTGGAGCATCTACAGTTAGCACCTAGACACTTCAGATCGAGGCTCACACCAAAATGACCACCGAAGAAATCATGTCAACCACCGCAGTAAACACCTGGAAGCTCATCATCGACCGCTTCAGCAAAGGCATCGCGCCTCTCACCGACGAACAACTCCAGCAGCAAGTCGCCCCCGGCCGCAACCGCCTGCTCTATCTCGTAGGCCACCTGACCGCGGTCCACGACCGCATGTTCTCGCTGCTCGATCTCGGCGAACGCCTCCATCCGGAGCTCGACGACGTCTACATCACCAACCCCGACAAAACGCATCCCGACCCACTCTCCACTACAGACCTCAAGCAGGCCTGGAACGAAGTCAACGCCAGGCTCACCGAGGCCTTCGAAAAGCTCACACCGCAGGAGTGGCTGCAAAAACACACCGCCGTCTCCGACGAAGACTTCGCCAAAGACCCCACGCGCAACCGCCTCGCCATCCTCCTCAGCCGCACCGGCCACGCTGCCTTCCACTCCGGACAAGCAATCCTCGTCAGACCCTAGACGGAAAGAGCCGGTTGTGCAGCACCGAATTCGACTACTTGTAATTTGATTGGAGGCAGAAGTAGACTTCGTCGGAAAGAAAATCATCTGGCAATTCGTCACCAACCAGGATCACCGCTGAATCACTGCGGAGCGGGTTTCACAACCGGGGAGGAGCTGGAACCGGGAAGCTTTTCGTCGCCGACCGCCTCGTACCCGGTCAGCAGGCGCGACTCACCTCGAAACATGTGGTAGTCATCGAAGGTCACATCGTTCAACATCGTCCGATACGGGCCGAAGACCCGAAAGCTCTGCGCGAATGCGGTCAATACCTTCACCGACCGCGCTCTTGAGATTGAGACGCTTCTTATCGGCGACATATACGTCTCGCCTCCGATATTCACCGGGCCATAGACAACCAGAGTATCCGCCCGATTCATTGGGAGCTCCGGTTTCAGGTCAGCCTTGAGAGTGAGGCGAAGGACCGCGCCGCTCGCCGGGTTGATCGCGATCTCTCCGTGAAAGCTGGCCAGCTTGCGAAACATGCGCGTGCCGTCGCCATCGGGAAGACAGCAGTACCCTACCTCAAATGTTGATACGTGTTCGGGGACCACATAACGAAAAACCGCCCGCGGCCCCTCGGGACTCGACTCCCACCGCGCCCAGGTCATATCGGCGGGGATGGCGATCGCGTCGCTCACGGCACGAAGCACCGGACCAAACGCTCCTTTAGCGGTCAAACCTCCCGTGTCCGCTTTAGGCTGCTTACCATTCGTCGCGCTTGCTTCGACGACTTCGGCGCCTTTGCGGTAGAGCACCGTTACCTTCGACGTGTCAAGCAAGTGCAGGGGCTCATAGGCGATCTTCTTCGTGCCCGTCTCGTCATAATGCTCGGGAGTCTCTTCAAACCGCGTTGTCGTCTGCGTCGCAAAAAAATTCGGCAGCTTCGGATACGTCTCACTCAAATACTGAGCAGTCATCGCGAGCATTCGCCTTTGGCCGGCAACATCCGGCGCCGCGATGTCAGGGCTATCCGCTGCGGGAGGATCCAGAAATACCGACGCGTCCGCCAGGGCGAGCAGCGCCTGTCGCGACCTCTTGCCGCCCAAGCCGGCCATCCATGCCGAAAGCTCTGCTCCGCTCAATCGTTCGGTCAACTCAAGGCCCGAAAGCTCGCGTGCCAGCTCCTTATCCGATCCACCGCCAGCCCTCAGCACCTGCCCCAACTGGTCAACTGTGACCTGCCTCGCGACAAGCCGAGGTTCGTCGTAAAAGTACGGTTGATCGTAGTATCCAGTGTTGGTGCGTGCAGTCAGACCCGGCACGCCAACTCGCACCTCAAGATCGTGATATTCGTCGGAGCGCTCGGTCGGGAGCTGGATTGAACGACAGCGTATAAAAAGCGCTGCCCTCCAAAACACAGCGGTCCATCTGGCTCACGAGGTCGGATTCCGGCACACGATCGCTCAAGCCGGTCGCGGAGATATTTGTCGTCAAATCGTCGCTCGGGTCGAGCACCCGCCCGCCGCTCTGCACCGCGATCACCTTTCTCTCGAGTTGGTTTTCGGTCGCATCCTGCGGCGACTTCACGTCCCGCCAGGTACGTCCGATATAAGATCTCGCGAGACTTGTCCCATTCCGCTTCGCCCACCGATGTACTGTAAAGAGTGATTCGCGCCTCACGCAGCAAAGTCGAGAACCAGACGATTGCATCGAAGAGTTGTTGCCCATTGAGCAGGCTGTGAAAGTATCTCCCGCTCCCAACGCCCCAGCCCGGCCCAACCCAGATCAGCAGCTTTCTGCCCGGCGATCGCAGTTCGGTCATGCCGATCTCTCCGAGCGCTTTAAGCGCCGTCAACCCCGGTGGATTCTCGGCAGGCAATGCATCGCTCGGCATCCCACTCGCACTGGCGAACACGCGCCGCGCCAGGACGCTCTTCCGGTCATCCCTGATCTCGTCGGCCAGAACGTTTCCGTCGGCCGATGTTTGACTAACCGTCCAAAGGCCGGCGTTCGATAGCCCGAAGACCGTAACCGGATTCAGAGAGATACCCGTGGTTCTGGCGCAGAAACCTCTCAACCTCCGAGCGTTCATAGGTAGCCAGACGGTCGGGCAGGTTGAGCGTATCGACCATCAAGATCACCCTGACCGGCGGGTCAGGTTTAGAGGAATCGCCATCGAAGGCGCGAAGGGACAAAATCGGGCTCGGCTGCCCATCGTCCAACAAAGTAAAGTCCTTAGCTGGAAGGCCGGATACGAGTCTTCCATGCTCGTCCGTCACCACCACATCGAGCTTCATGAAGCCTTGGGCGTCGGAAGAAGGGCTTTGCTGTTGAGCGATTTCTGCGGACCGGGCCGCCGGGGAGGGCGAGGCCGCAGGATTGGGTTCGGAGGGAGGTTGAGCCTCCCCCCATGGCCAGCAAACAAGAGGCGCGAGACAAAGAACAACGACCGGAGGAAGGCGGTGCGGCATACCTATACCCGCGCCTTGCAAAATCTTCGTCAGCTTCCAGATCGAAGTATACCGCTCGCGACTACGCCGCTCTAGGCGCGGCCATTAGATCTGCGCCGTCCCACCGTCCACAAACAATTCCACGCCATTCACAAAGCTCGAATCGCTCGACGCCAGGAACAACGCCACCGTCGCAATCTCCTCCGGCCGGCCAATCTCGCCGCGCGGAATGAGTGTCTTGAAATACTCCTTCGCCTCCGGCCCAAGGGGATCCAGAATCGGGGTGTCGATCGTACCCGGACTCAGAATGTTCACCCGAATCTTCCGTTCTTTCAGGTCAACCAGCCACGTCCGCGCAAACGACCGCACTGCGGCTTTGCTGGCGCTGTACACGCTGAACGCCGGGAAACCCTTGATGCTGGCAATCGACCCATTCAGGAAAATCGAGCCGCCGTCGCTGAAGAGCGGCAGCGCCTTCTGCACCGTAAACAGAGTGCCGCGCACGTTCAAATCGAAGGTCGCATCAAACTGCTCCTCGGTGATTTCGCCGATCTTCGCCATTTCGCCCCGTCCTGCGCTCGCGAAGAGCACATCGATCCGGCCCTTTTCCTTCTTCACCGTCTCATACAACCGATCGAGGTCGGCAAGGTTCGCCGCATCGCCCTGGACGCCGGTTACATTCCGGCCAATCGCCTTCACCGCCTCATCCAGCTTGTCCTGCCGCCGGCCGGTGATAAAGACATACGCGCCCTCTTCAACAAACAACTTCGCCGTCGCCAAAGCCATCCCCGACGTCGCCGCCGTGATAACTGCAACCTTCCCATCCAGCTTTCCCATTGGAACCTCATCCCTTCGCATCTAATTGTTGATCGAACAGGCACAAACCCGTCGACAACACTTAGATGGAAGTCTAATTATCTTGGATTCGGGAGATTGTGGATTCAGGCAGCGTTCGGCGGCATATTGAGCCGCTTTTCGACCTCAAGAATCCGAGATTCCAACGTCGTCATGCGACGCCTGAGGTTCGCTTCCGTCTCGTCCCGCTCTTTGGACCGATCCTGGACAGTCTCGGCAAAGCCGTAGAAAGCCCTGAGGACTGCGGATTGACTGTCGCGCATTGCCTCTATCAGCTCGGTTTTGAGATCGGCCAGGTCACCTTTTGTTGCCGGAGTGCTGCGGTCATCTGCCATGGGGTTTGCCTTTCCCGATGGTATCGCCTTCCGCCTCGATAAGCGCCGAATTCCGCAAGAATGTCGTCGCAATCCGCAGATGGTGTCTCAAGACGAGACAACCCAGGTCGTATCGAGCAGGAGAGTCACGCCGGAATCAACGGGTTCACCCAGCGCAGCCCCGAAAAACGCGCGAAATCACGATCTGTAGTATGCAGCACCCCGCCATATTCGATAGTCAACGCAGCCAGTTGCGCATCTGTAATCATCGGCCCTCGCGCCTGTCCTTCCAGTAGTACCCGCTGAAAGACGCCCCAGTGACGCTCCCCGGGAGCCAGCAGTCGAACGTTGGGCTGTTCCGTCCACTCGTGAACGATCGAAACGATCTCCCTGGTCGAGAAGCGTTCTCCCGGCAGATTTGGATTGGTGAGGATTCGCGCGAAAGCCAAGACTGTCTGCCACGGCAAACCGACTAGTTCGTCTCCCGAAAAAACACCTTCGACCCATTCAAGGGCGCGGGCGTGTTCGAGGCACGAAGTGCTATACGCGTAGATAAGAAGACTGGCGTCGAGGACAATCACGTGTGCAGTACGCCTTCAAGCGCTTCCAGCATCTCTTCGGTCTTATCGGTGTTTACACCCGCCGGAAGTGTAACGTTACGCGGTCTCACCACGAATCGCTTCCGCGTCGGCGGGCTCTCGGCAGCCATGAGGCCCAATCGCAAGAGCCGGTTGACCGTACCCTTCAGAGAATCGCCCGAGCGCCGCACCTCTTGCTCCAGCAAGACCGCAACATCATCTTCAATGGAAAGAGTTGTTCGCACATCATGATGCTTTCACTCCAGGCATCATGATGTCGAGAAGGCGTATCGCGCACAGAGATTCTCGGTTGCAAATGAAAAAAAGCCCACTCCGAAGAGTGGGCTTTTCAATATTATTCCGGCGATCACCTAATCTCCCACACACCTGCGCGTGCAGTACCATCGGCCCAGCGAGGCTTAACTTCCGTGTTCGGGATGGGAACGGGTGGGACCCTCGCAGTATGGTCACCGGAAACTCGAGGCGTTTTCAAGGCGTGAGGTGCGTAGCACCGGGAGCCTTGAGCCGAGATCCTGAGGCGCTAGCGCCGAAGGATCCCAACCCGCCTTTGTAACTTGAGACGGCGCTTGGCGGGAAGTTCCCCGCAGCCATCTTCCCATTCTGGTTTCTGCTCTTCGGGTGGTTTCTCCCGGGCGAATACCGAACGAGTGAAGTGGCAAACTGGCGCCATTCAACCTTTGATTTTTCACAACGAAACCGATTGGGTTGGATCGTGACCGCTTACTCTCACGATCCTAAAGTCAATTACTTGGCTGTCAGTTGAATGTCTCTAAGCGGCGGTGATTTGCTGCGCAGAGTTAATTCTATGGACAAGCCGAACGGGCGATTAGTACTGGTAAGCTACACGCATTACTGCGCTTCAACCTCCAGCCTATCAACCAGGTGGTCTTCCTGGACCCTTCTTGACCCTTTTGGGTTGGGAGATCTCATCTTGGGGCGTGCTTCCCGCTTATATGCATTCAGCGGTTATCACAACCGAACTTCGCTACCCAGCCGTGCCTTTGGCAAGACAACTGGAACACAAGAGGTTCGTCCATCCCGGTCCTCTCGTACTAAGGACAGCCCCCCTCAAATCTCCTACGCCCACAGCAGATAGGGACCGAACTGTCTCGCGACGTTCTGAACCCAGCTCACGTACCGCTTTAATAGGCGAACAGCCTAACCCTTGGAACCTTCTACAGCTCCAGGATGCGATGAGCCGACATCGAGGTGCCAAACCATTGCGTCGATATGAACTCTTGGCAATGATCAGCCTGTTATCCCCGGCGTACCTTTTATCCGTTGAGCGATGGCCCTTCCATACAGAACCACCGGATCACTAAGGCCTGCTTTCGCATCTGCTCGACTTGTAGGTCTCACAGTTAACCACACTTATGCCTTTGCACTCGACGGCTGATTTCCAAACAGCCTGAGTGTAGCTTCGCGCGCCTCCGTTACAATTTAGGAGGCGACCGCCCCAGTCAAACTACCCGCCTTACTATGTCCCTCTCCCGGATCACGGGAGGAGGTTAGATTCACAACACTCACAGGGTGGTATCTCACCGGTGGCTCCACCAAGCCCAAGAGCCTGGTATCAAAGCCTCCCACCTATCCTGCGCAGTAAGAGTCATAAATCATAGTAAAGGTGTAGTAAAGGTGCACGGGGTCTTTCCGTCTAGCTGCGGGTAACCGGCATCTTCACCGGTACTACAAGTTCGCCGAGCAACTCGTTAAGACAGTCGTACGATCGTTACACCATTCGTGCAGGTCGGAACTTACCCGACAAGGAATTTCGCTACCTTAGGACCGTTATAGTTACGGCCGCCGTTCACCGGGGCTTCAATTCAAAGCTTCGCCTTGCGGCTAACCTCTCCTTTTAACCTTCCGGCACCGGGCAGGTGTCAGCCCCTATACGTCGTTTTCGACTTAGCAGAGACCTGTGTTTTTGTTAAACAGTCGCCGTACGCGTTTCACTGCGGCCCACTTGCGTGGGCGCTCCTTCTCCCGAAGTTACGGAGCTAATTTGCCGAGTTCCTTAACAAGCTTTCACTCGAGCGCCTTTGGATATTCTCCTCGTCTACCTGTGTCGGTTTGTGGTACGGTTCCCATCTCTTCTCCTTAGAGGTTTTTCTCGGCAGCGTGGAATCAGCAGCTTTCAGCCATACGGCTTACTGCTTTGCCCCTCAGTGTTATGCACCGACGGATTTGCCTATCGGCACCACCTTACGCGCATCGAACCCCATAGCCATAGGAGGTCCTGCTTATCCTTCTGCGTCACCCCATCGTCAAACGAAAATATGGGAGGTCCGGAATATTAACCGGATGTCCATCGGCTACGCCTTTCGGCCTCACCTTAGGGACCGCCTAACCCTGAGCGGATTAACCTTCCTCAGGAAACCTTAGACTTTCGGCGTGAAGGGTTCTCACCTTCATTATCGCTACTTATGCCGGCAGGGTCTCTTCTCAACGCTCCACCAGTCCTCTCGGTCTGGCTTCATCGCGGTTGAGAATGCTCTCCTACCACGCACACTCAAAGAGTGTGCATCCGCTGCTTCGGTATACAGTTTTAGCCCCGTTATATTGTCGGCACCGGACCGCTTGACCAGTGAGCTATTACGCTTTCTTTAAAGGATGGCTGCTTCTAAGCCAACCTCCTGGCTGTCTGGGCGTTCCGACTTCCTTTCCCACTTAACTGTAATTTCGGGACCTTAGCAGGCGGTCTGGGCTGTTTCCCTCTCGACTGTGAAGCTTAGCCCCCACAGTCTGACTGCCGTACTGGTTGTCACTGGCATTCGCAGTTTGGTTGGATTCAGTAAGCCGGAAAGCCCCCTAGTCCATCCATTTCTCTACCACCAGTGCAAATCATACGACGCTAGCCCTAAAGCTATTTCGGAGAGAACGAGCTATCACGGAATTTGATTAGCCTTTCACCCCTACCCTCAGCTCATCCGAGCTTTTTTCAACAAACACCGGTTCGGTCCTCCAGTGGATGTTACTCCACCTTCAACCTGGCCAAGGGTAGATCATCCCGCTTCGCGTCTATTCCTGCCAACTTATCGCCCTATTAAGACTCGCTTTCGCTTCGGCTCGCTTACGCTTAACCTTGCTGACAAGAATAACTAGCCGGCTCATTATGCAATAGGCACGCGGTCAGACATTCCCTTGCGGGCATAGTCCTCCCACTGCTTGTAGGCACACGGTTTCAGGTACTTTGTACTCCCCTAACAGGGGTGCTTTTCACCTTTCCCTCACGGTACTGGTTCACTATCGGTCAGAAACGAGTATTTAGCCTTACGGGATGGTCCCCGTGGATTCAAGCAGGGTTTCACGTGCCCCGCCTTACTCAGGTATCCGCTTCGAGTCTGGATAGTTTTCGTCTACGCGCCTGTCACGCTCTATGGATCCCCTTTCCAGAGGATTCGACTAACTACCAGATTGGTAACTCTACTGTTGCGGACCCTACAACCCCGGACACACCGAAATGTGACCGGTTTGGGCTATTCCGAGTTCGCTCGCCACTACTATCGGAATCGAGGTTTCTTTCTTTTCCTTCAGGTACTGAGATGGTTCACTTCCCTGAGTTCGCTCGTACCCGCCTATGTATTCAGCGGGCCGTACGGCGGTTTTGCCGCCGTGGGTTTCCCCATTCGGAAATCTTCGGATATAACGCCTGTGTGCGGCTCCCCGAAGCTTATCGCAGCTTGCCACGTCCTTCTTCGCCTGTTTCTGCCAAGGCATCCACCGTGCGCCCTTAGTAGCTTGACCATAGAATTAACTCCAGCGCAGGAACTCATCCCAACCCTAAACTTTATAAGAGAGTAGAACGCGGTTCTTGTCGTTTGAGCTCTATGCCATTAAATCGCCGCCATGTGTCGTCCACGTTCACCCAGGATCGCTCCCAGCCTCGCATGTCGCACATATCCTAAAGACACTCAACTAAACAACCTCATGTACTCCGGAATACGAATCCAGGTACAAGGTGTTGCTCAGCCTTGTAATTTATTTACCCAATCGATTTCGTTGTCAAACATCCAAGTCGCCGGCTTTCACCGGCGCCCACCCTGAGGTGGATGAACCAGTCAACAGCAATCTCGCGATCACCATCAACCTGCTCAAAGATCGGCACCCAGCATATCGCGGAGGTGTCCAGCTTCAAGCAGACTCTATCTATCAAAGATCGGAATTTGGTGGAGCTGAGGAGGATCGAACTCCTGACCCCCTGCTTGCAAAGCAGGTGCTCTCCCAGCTGAGCTACAGCCCCATAGTTAAGGAGTGGTGGGCCTGGGTAGATTCGAACTACCGACCTCACCCTTATCAGGGGTGCGCTCTAACCAACTGAGCTACAGGCCCGTCATCGTTGCCGAACCATCTCAGTATACCTGAAACGAGCCCAACCGCCTGGCGTCCGTAAATTCCATCTTCCGACCCTCGACCCACCGATATCAAACTAAACAGATTCGATGAGCCCAGGCCGATAGAGTTTCGAGGACCAGGTTGAACATGCAGAGCAGCTACGCCGCTCTTGACCGTCGTGGATATTGCAAAGAAGCAGAGATGGCTTGATTCAGGCTCTCTCGAGCTCACCTTGCGGCCAGCCCGAGAGGTAATGGACGCCTCGAATGCGCTGAGCCTACTTGCAAGGCGCAGTCCGCAATCGCGGAAGCATTCAAGCGCCACATGTTCTCTCTTAGAAAGGAGGTGATCCAGCCGCAGGTTCTCCTACGGCTACCTTGTTACGACTTCACCCCAATCATGAATCACACCTTGGACGGCTGCCCCCTTGCGGTTGGCTCACCGGCTTCTAGTGCAACCCACTTTCGTGATGTGACGGGCGGTGTGTACAAGGCCCGGGAACGTATTCACCGCGGCGTTCTGATCCGCGATTACTAGCGATTCCAGCTTCATGAAGTCGAGTTGCAGACTTCAATCCGAACTGAGCCCGGCTTTTTCCGATTAGCTCCCCCTCACGGGTTTGCGACGGTTTGTACCGGGCATTGTAGCACGTGTGTAGCCCTGGACATAAAGGCCATGAGGACTTGACGTCATCCCCGCCTTCCTCCCCGTTATCCGAGGCGGTCTCACCAGAGTGCCCAACTAAATGATGGCAACTGGTAACAAGGGTTGCGCTCGTTGCGGGACTTAACCCAACATCTCACGACACGAGCTGACGACAGCCATGCAGCACCTATATAGCAGCCCATTGCTGGGAAGGGATATTTCTACCCCGGTCCACTACATTTCGAGCCCAGGTAAGGTTCTTCGCGTTGCGTCGAATTAAACCACATGCTCCACCGCTTGTGCGGGCCCCCGTCAATTCCTTTGAGTTTCAGCCTTGCGACCGTACTCCCCAGGCGGATCGCTTAACGCGTTAGCTTCGGCACGGCGGGATTGGGTACCCGTCACACCAAGCGATCATCGTTTAGGGCTAGGACTACCAGGGTATCTAATCCTGTTTGCTCCCCTAGCTTTCGTGCATCAGCGTCAGTTATGGTCCAGTGAGCCGCTTTCGCCACAGGTGTTCCTTCCGATATCTACGCATTTCACCGCTACACCGGAAATTCCACTCACCTCTCCCACACTCAAGCCCGGCAGTTTCTCGTGCAGACTTCGAGTTGAGCCCGAAGATTTCACACAAGACTTACCAAACCGCCTACGCACCCTTTACGCCCAATAATTCCGAACAACGCTTGCCCCCCTCGTATTACCGCGGCTGCTGGCACGAAGTTAGCCGGGGCTTCTTCTATTGGTACCGTCATTATCTTCCCAATCGAAAGGAGTTTACGTCCCAAGAGACTTCATCCTCCACGCGGCGTTGCTGCGTCAGGGTTTCCCCCATTGCGCAAAATTCCCCACTGCTGCCTCCCGTAGGAGTCTGGACCGTGTTTCAGTTCCAGTGTGTCCGTGCGCCCTCTCAGGCCGGATACAGATCACTGCCTTGGTGGGCCATTACCCCGCCAACTAGCTAATCTGCCGCGACCCCCTCCTAAAGCGAATTGCTCCTTTGACCCGTAGGTGTTATGCGGTATTAGCTAAGGTTTCCCTCAGTTATCCCCCACTCCAGGGTAGGTTAGTCACGTGTTACTCACCCGTGCGCCACTTTACTCATGGATTGCTCCACTTTCTCGTTCGACTTGCATGTGTTAGGCACGCCGCCAGCGTTGATTCTGAGCCAGGATCAAACTCTCGTTTGAAACTGTTTTGCTGCCATTCACCAGGACGGAGGTCCGGGATGACCAGCGCATCGCGACCTCGAAAGTCCGCGATGCTCAATACTAGTGAGAATGATCAAACCAGACTTCTTTGGTCATCTCACGACTGGCATGTTCAACCTGATTGTCAAAGATCCACGCCGGACACCACCAAGGTGGGCCGCTTTGGATCAAGGCTTAACACCGCTAGAAGCGGTGCGTCCTCGAACTTGTTGCGCTGTGTTACGGCGAGTGTGCATCGTACATCCTGCATCGCTCAAGCCGCGTTAGGCGAACTTTCTGAGAGTACCGAAGTTTAACCACTGTGTCAACATAAATTGTTGATCACCTTGTGGATTAAATCGATGGCCTGCCTTCATTGCAGGGGCACGGCTTCAGCCGTGCCAACAATCCTCCCACAAGGGAGCTTCAGCTCCCAAGGGAAATCTCAGAACTCACCACACAGCACGAAATCTCAAACATCATCCGACCGACATAGTCGGTCGCCGGGCCAAAGCCCTTATCGCGGATTCTCTCCGCTCAATCTTCCCTATGGATTGTTCGCGCTGGAAGGCTTTGCCTTCTGGGAGACGCCTGTCTCCGTCGAACTACCACCGTTTCGCCTTACTTCTTCCTACTGCGGGCCGCCAATACAACCAGCCGCCACACCGGCGAAACGCTTAATCTTCAGTCGCAACCAACCTCGCTGCAACTTTCTAAGAGTACCACCGTTCGAAGCATTCCGCAAACCTAACGCGCAAGCAACAAACAGCCGCAAATCAACATGATTACGGCCTCGTTAAGCCTAGCAATCCCAGCTGCCAAACGCAATGTTGAAAAACCCTCGCAGCTGTTGAAAACAGTCACTTCCGGATTAAGCGCTCCGGATGGCCAGACAAGCCGTCATCGCCGACAAGAGCAAGCACAACGAGCACCGCACAAGCCGGGACAAGCGCCAATCTGCCGAGGCGCGAAGCTGCCAATCCCGAGATCACAGCCCCAGCGAGAAACGACGCCCAGACCCAAGTTTCCAACAGGGCCCGGCGCAGATGCGTATCCCGCGAGCCCTCAGCATCCTTCGGCACCTCACCCCGCACCGCCAGCGCAAGGTGGCCGCCAATCTTGTTCAGCGTCCCGGTCACAAAGGTCAAACTCAATGGCTCCGACCCGATTCGCGAAACCGCCGGGTTCAAAAGCCCCATCGCCAGACCAAGAATCGGAGTTCCCAGGTTTACATTCAGAGAGCCATGGAAATTCAAAGCGATGAAGATCGCCAGCAACCCGGCTGAGACAGCAAAGAGCAACCGCCTGGAATAGCGATATCCGGAGTGCGAGATCCAACTCCCCGCAAAGCTTCCTGCAAGAAACCCAGCGATCGCCAGGCTCGGAGGCAAGGCCGCCGAAAGCATCCCTTGTCCCGCTTCCAAACCGGCAAAGGTCGTGTTCCCGCTCATGAACGACACGTAGTTGTTCAGAACGTGCAGGCCATATCCATCGACATACCCAGCCACCAGCGCCAAACAGATCGCCGTTCCCCTTCGATTGCCCCGGCTGGAGTCGGACGGCGTCATCTAGCAAAAATACACTGCGACCCGGTCGCCCCAGTCACCGGCGCGCCCCTCATCGAAACAAATGCGGAACAAATCGGCTCACATTCGTAGTCACCAAACCGGCCGACTCCCGAATGCCCAGCCCCGCCGGCTCGCCATCGATCAACCAGCTTCCCAGCACCGCAGTCTTCCCATCCGCCGAGGCCAGCGAAGCGAGCTGCTGATACACAACATCGCTCTTCGGGGCCGCGAACGGATCGACCTTCGCCGATGCCGGATCACTCGAATATCGGCTGCCAAAGACCGCAACCCCGGCGCCCTCGCGCCCAAAGAGCGGCTTCCGCACATATTCCCTCATCTCTCTGGGACCATCCAGGTAAGCCGGAAGCAGCAGCTCATGGCCCGGATTCAGCTCCCACAGAATTGCAAGCAGCGCCTTGTTCGACCAGAGCATCTTCCAGATCGGCTCGATCCACCACATGCGGTCCATCGTCGCCAGCACATCCGGAGCAAACCGGTCATTGAGCAGCCACTCCCACGGATACAGCTTGAAGATGCTCTCGATCGGCCTCTGCTCGAGATCCACGAACCTCGATCGCTTTGCCTGCCACCCTATCTCTTTCATTCGAATGGAGATCGTTCTCAGTCCGGCCTGCTCTGCCGTATCCCGCAGATAGCCAACGGTCATCGAATCCTCGTCGCTCCCGTCGTGGCCAAAATAAACAGTCTTCGCGAGGTACGGCTTCAGGTCCTTCCACTTCGCCACCAGCTTTTCATGCAGCGAATTGAATTGGTCCGCCTCCGGAAAGACGTCCTTCAGCCAATACCACTGCGCGACCGAGGCCTCGACCAGCGCGGTCGGTGTGTCGGCGTTATATTCGAGCAGCTTGATCGTCCGCCCATCAAAAGCGAGATCGAGCCGGCCATAGAGGGCAGGCGGCTCGGTCTTCCACGTCTCGCGAATTCGCTCCACCGCCGCGGCCGGAATCCTCATCTCCCCAAATCGATTGTTGGCGAGGACGTGCTCCCCGGCATCGAGGGCCAGCCTCTGGATCTCGGCCGTCGCCGCCTCCAGGCGGTCGATCTCCGCAGAGCTGAACTCCCAGTAGCCCGATTCGTCCCAATAAGGCGAGCCATCGTCAAGCGAGTGGTAGGTAAGTCCTATCTTTTCAACCCGCTGCTGCCAGCCAGCGCGCGGTGCGATCCTATGGCGTTGCAACTACTCTCCTCCGCCTTCGCCGCCGCCGTGGCCCCCGCCTTCTCCTTCACCCTCGCCGTGCCCCAATCCGCCGCGAGAGACGCCGGCTTCGGTGTCGCTGCCACCGATCACGGTGTCGCCGACTCGTCCTCCGCTCGAACCGCCATAGACATAATGGGCGCCCGTCGAGCGAGACTGGCAGTCGCTGTCGGGGATGATATGCCCCTGCGCATCGACGCAATTGCGCGAAATGGGAGCGTCATTGCAGGCTATTGAGGAGAGCGCCAGGGCGGTAAGAATCGTCAATGGCACGTCGCGTGATTTGCGCATCAGTTTCCAAGAATGCTGCTTGTTTCTGCGCCAAATTGCAAGCCCTCAGAGGTTCTCCAGCACGGCGCCAGGCTTAAACCACTCGGCCGCCCCTTCAAACCGTAAAGGCACTCCCTTCGCTACTCCGACCGAAATCTCTGCGCGGTCCTGCGCGTGAATATGCAAGTGCGGCCCACTCGTATTCCCGCTATTTCCGCAAAGCCCCACCACATCCCCGACCCTAACCGTTGCCCCGATCCCAACCCGCACCGAACCCTGCAGTAGATGGCAAAGCAACACAAAGACAGGCGCGCCTTCAGCACTGGTAATTTCGCCCATCTTCACCTGAATCGCCACGTAATTCCCTGCCGGAGAGCGCACATTCGGGCTCCGGAAAAAACGGCGCCGATGCAAATTCGGATGCCCATCTTCGACATAAGCAACCACCCCATCGACGGGAGACAGAATCTCGCTGCCCAGCGACTCGCCATCCACGCGAACAAAATCCACCGCAAACCATTGATCGCGCGCTGCCAGATGGTGGTTCTTCGCGGCGTCCGGCCCACAGCCAGACGCCTTCCACCGCCCCTGAAACGGCGCCGCGACCGTGACTCCGCCACCATCCCGCACTCGTTTGAGCCAGGCAGCCTTGACCCGCGCCGCCAAACGCCACGAGCGCGCCCCAGACCACACCGAAGCAGCAATCAGCCCCAGTCCGGCGACCGCCTCCGCCTCGCGGTGGCCGAGAATGTCCAGGATGATCATGAAAAACAGCAACAGAAAGCCGTCCCTCGCCCAGCGCTGCCGCAACGCCCGCAGACCCAGCGGCAGCACCAACGAGAAGAAATACAAAGCGACCGAAAGGTTGATGACCCACGACGTCCAGCCACGCATGTCGCCAGACTAGAGCATTCTGCGCATCAATCGCCCCATTTCGTGCAACCGAAACGGGAACCCGGTGTTCACAAAATGGGTAAGCAGCGCAGGAGTGCCTGCTTTGGTTCCGCAGCGTTAAAAGCAACCTTAAGGCCTTGCCTAGTGATGGCCGCCGGATGAGGATAAGCCAATGAATACGACCACTTTTCCCCCAAAGATCTACCCCCAGACCGAAAGGGCCACTAAGACCCTGTCCGTATCTGTGGGATTTGCGCAACTGAGGAGTCTTGCTGACGGGAGTCGGGTTAAGGCCTATATCGTCGATCACGAAGCGCCGGCGCTCGTCTTGCTCGCTCTTTGCCTGATCGCAGGCACCGTGTTCTACGTGGACTTCCGGCCACGTCTTGACGCCGCAAGCGAGCCAGCCCAAAACACCCCATCCTTGAAATTAGCTGCAGCGCCAATCCAGCAGCGAGCCACTGATGAGTTCTCTCTTCCAATCGCCGCGGAAACCGCGTCCGACATGAGCTCGACTACTCCAGACCCACCCTCAACCAGTTCAATTGCAGCGGATCAGTCCAACGGACTAGTTTCCAACGGCGAACCAATCCACCATCCGATCCATCGGAAAGGCGTCCGTCACCACCATCGGCGGTAAGACGGCAGAAACCGCCCAGGAAACTCCTGTTTTCTCCGCGTCGTCGAAGGCGGCCGTGCCCGGAGTCTTGCTGTAACCCAAAGTGAATCAATCTCATAGGAGCCGCTGGAAGCCAGCGAAAGCGGCCCCGGCCATCGCCTGCGACGCATCGCGGGCGGGCCGGAGGAGAAAGAGAATTGAGTCAATCAATGAGGCAGGGCGGCCCGGAATTCTTTCCTGCGAACTCAACGGGCCTGGCCCGCCCAGTTATTGCTTATAGACCACCGCAGGTCCGCTGATCTTCTTCACAAAGAGATCGACGTCCACTTCAACCCGGTCGGCGATCGTGACGAAAGGAATGCTGCCATTGATCCCATAGTCCTTGCGGTCGAAGTACATGCTTCCCTTGATCGTGCCCTGGCCGGACCCCTTGGTGCCAACTAGTGTCAGTTTCAGGGTCTGCGGTTTCGTGACTCCCCGGATCGTAAACGTCCCCGGGACGTCGAAGGTATATGGCCCCGTCTGCACGCAGTGATCGGCCTTGAACGTGATCAGCGGATTCTTGTCGACATCGAAGAAGTCCTTGCTCTTCAGCTTGCCGTTCTTCATGCCGCTGCCCGTATCCACGCTAGCCGCCTGGACTTCGATGTCCAAAGCCGCCGTCGTAACATCTGGGCTTTTCATCGTAAGACTGGCCTTCCACTTGTCAAACTTGCCGACAATGGAAACCGAAGACTTCACGTCGAACGTGACCGAGCTTGAAACCGGCGTGACTTCGAAAACTGGAACTTGTGCCCAACCTAACGGCGTGAGCAAGGCAGTGGCAACGAGAGAAAGTATCGCTTTTCGCATGAGGAAGTCTCGCCATTGGTGGCTGCGCTGTCAACTGGTAAAAATGCCAATCTTACCTACACCCTCTACCCCGCCGCCTGCTTCGCAATTACCCCCAGATCGGTAAGCCCATTCACAAAGAACTGCACCGCCAGCGCCATCAGCAGCAACCCCATGATCCTCACCAGGATGCGGATTCCCGTCTCGCCCAGCAGCTTCCGGACCTGGTCGGCGCCATTCAGAACGAAGTAACTCGCCGTTGCGCTCAACGCGATCGACCCCAGAATCGCTGCCATCTCCCACCCCCGCTGTGCCTGCCCCACCAGCACCATCACGCTCGAAATCGCGCCCGGCCCGGCCAGCATCGGAATCCCCAGCGGCACAATGCCCGCGTCCTCCTTCGCCGCGCCCTCTTCCGCCTCGTCTGAAGACTCTTGCGTCGGGGAACGCTTCGCCTCCAGCATGTCGATGCCGATCAGCAGCAGAATCAGCCCGCCGGCAATCTCAAATGCCGGCAGCTTGATGCCAAACATCTTGAAGATCGTCTGTCCGGCAATCGCAAACGAAGTCAGCATGATGAAGCAGGTCAGCGACCCGCGCAGCGCCATCCGCCTGCGGCGCCTCGCATCGGCTCCGGCCGTGATCGCAATAAAGGTAGGAATTGCCGCGAACGGATCGACGAGGAAAAAGATCGAGCTCAGCGCCAGCAACGAAAAGTGAAAATAGTTTGAACGCTGCAAGTTCATGATCGTATTTGTCGAGATGGTCAGCAGCGTTAGCATCTATCTCACTATATCTTCCAGCGTCCTCGCGAATGCCCAACGAAACGATTCGCCCCGTCACGACACCATAAAGCTAGCGGCAGCAGAAAGATGAGCCAGCATTTGGAGCTGTTAACTGATCTATAACACCTTTGGGGGACTGCTCTTTTCGCAGATCCGCGCTAGGCTGTCCTTGAGGCATTCTCATGACCTCCGCGCAACTCCAGTTCGGCGGCAATCCCATTCCTACCCGCTTACCCCAGCATGTCTACCGGTTCGGGAAGTTCGAGCTCGACACACGCTCTGGCGAGCTACGCAAGAATGGCTTTCGCGTCCGGATACAGGAACAGCCTCGCTGCATCCTTCTCCTTTTGCTCGAGCACGCCGGAGACCTTCTTCCCCGAGAAGAATTTCACCGCGCACTCTGGCCCGCTGACACTTTTGTGGACTTCGATATCGGCCTCAACGCAGCGATGCGCAAGCTGCGCATCGCCCTCGGCGACCGGGTGAAAAATCCGCACTTCATCGAGACCGTTTCGCGCCGCGGTTATCGTTTCGCCGCGCCCGTGGCCATGTTCGAATTGGATTCGTCTCAGCCGCCCTCGCAACTATTCCCCGCCGGAGCCTGGCTCAACGCCATGGAGACAATTCAAGTCCTGACCTCGCCACTGAACCCCAACCGCTAAACCGACCAACAAAGAGCTGGAAATCTGCATCAAGCCCTAGTCCCTGTGCTCTGCGCCCTGTGCCCTTACAAACAAAACTGCGGGCCCTCTTCCACCAATGAACTTGAGTCATTGAAAGAAGAGGGCCCGCAGGGTTAGCGTGGACAGCGACCAAGAGGAGGGCTGTACACAAATCAACGTGTTCCAATGGCAGCCACCTCGACAGTTTGAGGGGCGTTGGAGGCCTCAAGCTTGCGGGAGGCGCGCTTGCTGACCACGGCGTCCAGTTCGATGCTGCTTCCCATGTTCTTGATCTGGGCCAGGTCGTACTGGCCGTCGTTCACGTTGAAGGTCAGACTCGAAACGTTGGAGGGCTTCGCGAGGTTCTCATCGTTGGTCATAACGTTCGCCGTCTTGCCGTCCTGCGAGGTCAGAAAGATGACCGGGCCAGACTCGTGAACCGTATAGGTTCCAGCGGGGAGATTGGTGTGGCGGACGGTGAAGTCAAAAGGAATATTCACATTCCAGGATTGGGGGTTTTGCGGATAGGCAGCAACGCCTACCGCCATAACTGCAACTGCGAGAATGCTACGCATGATCTTCATTGGGGATCTCCTTTTGTCGCGTTTAGAACTCCCGCGAACACCCCCATAATCGCTCCATATCCTGCCTGCGGCAATGAACCGCGCGTGATCTAAAAATGGCCCATTTCTGACCCGCTAACAGCAATCGATCTAGTCGGATAAGGCCCTCGGCATCGAATCGCCGTCCTCTCGGAAAAGAGCCGCGATCGCGTCCATTTCGGTTTCGGCGGCACCTTCACCTCCAAGACACCGCGCTCGGCCGCGATGACTCCGCAGCAGTGGCGATATAATCGAGCATTAAGCGTCAGCCAGGAGCCAACGTTCATGCCCATTCAGACCACTGCCAACATCTGGCACAACGGCACACTCATCCCCTGGGAGAAGGCACAGATCCACGTCCTGAGCCACGTCGTCCACTACGGCTCGTCGGTCTTCGAGGGAATCCGCTGCTACGCCCAGCCCCAGGCAGCCGCCATCTTCCGCCTGCCCGAGCACATGCAGCGCCTGCTTGACTCCGCCAAAATCTATCGCATGGGCCTGCCCTATTCGCTCGATCAGCTTTGCACCGGGGTCGTCGACCTCGTCGAAGCCAACGAGACTGCTCCCTGCTACATCCGCCCGATTGCTCTAAGAGGCTATGGCGAAATCGGCGTCAACCCCAAAGGCTCGCCCATCGACGTCTACATCGCCAACTTTCCCTGGGGCAAATATGTTCCCGGAGATGAGGGCGCCGACGTCTGCATCTCCAGTTGGAATCGCGCCGCGCCCAACACCCTGCCTTCGCTCGCCAAGGCCGGCGGCGGCTACCTCAACTCCCAGCTCATCCGCATGGAGGCCGAGGCCAACGGCTACGTCGAAGGCATCGCCCTCGACGTCAACGGCTACCTCTCCGAAGGCTCCGGAGAAAACCTCTTCGTCGTCCGCAACGGAGTCCTCTACACCACCCCGCTCACCAACTCCGTGCTCTCCGGAATCACCCGCGACTCGGTGCTCACCCTCGCCCGCAACCTCGGCATTCCGGTCGTCGAGCAGGCCATGCCCCGCGAACTGCTTTACATCGCCGACGAAGCCTTCTTCACCGGAACCGCCGCCGAGGTCACACCCCTCCGCTCCGTCGACCGGATTCTCGTAGCCGACGGAGAAACCGGCCCCATCACCAAACAGTTAGCCGACGAATTCTTCGGAATCGCCAACGGCCTCCGCCCCGACCGCTTCGGCTGGCTCACCCCAGTAAAAGTCAACGCCGAACAACCAGTCAGCGTCTAAATCGCGATCCTATAGTAAATAAGGGGACAACCAAATGGTTGTCCCCTTATCCTTTGAATCCGGCGTTAGCATCCAATTACCTAATTAGCTCCCCGCCGGAATCTCCCGAAACAGGCATTTTGCCATGGAATCTTGCGGCGGCCTCCATACTGAGCGAACGAGATACCCGGATGTTATACAGGTTCTGTCCCGTCTGAATCATGCTGAGAAAGTGCTGTTCCCCAACTTGCTGGAAGGTTAGCTGGGGCATGTCCACCGCAACCATTTTGCCCTCAAACGGGAGCACAATCGCACTGGTACCGTTGTCAACGCCAGTGAACCGGAGCGTGGACTTATTAGGCGAAAAACCAGTCACCTTGTAGTTGCCTGCGGGCAGCATCTTATGGCCGACCACAAAGTCGAAGGGCACAGTGACAACAACATCGTCGCGAAGTTCCGCCTTGGCAGCCACACTCATCCCGCAAAGCAGAGTAAGTGCGGATAGAACCCTTGCATACTTCTTGATATTCATAACTTCTCCTCTTAGCGCGTGATCAGCTGTTCTTGGCAGGCTCGAATGAGAGTGCAATCTATCCGTCTCCAGCCGCACGCTCATATGAGTCGCGTTTGTAGCAAAAGGTTACGGTGCGCGGTCGGAGACACATCACAAAGATTGCAGGTCAACCACCGCTAAATAATTGGGATCTCGAAGCCCGCACCTGACTCGTCATCTGTTTAGTACGAGGTGGCGCGTAAACAGGCCAAATCCCTGTGTCGCAAGCATATAGAGACACCACAAAAAGAGGACCGTCATCAAGGCAAGCTCCCGCCAAGCCTTGCCCGGATTGGCCACGACGGAATAGGAGAGCATCTTGAGCGCGGTAATCGGAGGTTCAGGAGACTTCTCAGGTGGCAACGGATCGGAAAACCGGTGGAAGTAGACCTGGATGATCGTCATACCCACGAGGAGGCCGGTGGTAAAACTAACGTATTCCACCCCACCCGCGAACAAAAGGCCCAGAAAGATCAGCATCAGGATCAGGACGCCATTGTCAAATGCTTTGACAACGGCGCCGCCCCCCTTGACATAGACGGTATCGAGGCCTTTCCTCTTCGTTGCGTCATCCCTGAAGAAGAATTCGAAGAACTTCAGTAAGGCATAGAGGATATATACGGTCAGTAGGGTCTTCAGCGCAAACGAGTTCATGAGAGGCTCCTTTCCACATAAGTTACGCTGTCGGGTTCCAAGCCCATCATCGCTTATGCGGGAGCGCAGCTGGTACCCTACAACAAAATCAGAAGAAGGTTTAACGCAGACTGCATCTACCCTTGGTGAGGGCGGAACAACATGGCCATTGAAAAGTTCACCATCAACATATCGGACGCCGTGCTTGCAGATCTGAGAGGCAGGCTAGATGCCACGCGATGGCCGGACGAGCTGGAAAATGTCGGCTGGGAATATGGCTCAAGTCTCGCCTACATGAAATCGCTGGCCGATTATTGGCGCAACGGCTACGAGTGGCGCCAGCAAGAAGCCACTCTGAACCAGCTCCCTCAATACCGAGTCGCACTCGATGGATTCCACGTCCACTTTATCCATGTGCGCAGCAAGCATCCCAAAGCATTGCCGGTCCTCATTACGCATGGCTGGCCGGGAAGCTTCGTTGAAATGGTGAAGATTATCCCGCTCTTGACCGATCCGGAGGCGCACGGCGGAAGCGCGGAAGACGCCTTCGATGTGATCGTCCCTTCGTTACCCGGCTATGGATTCTCTGACCGCCCTACAGAGCGCGGCATGAACCCGTTCAAGGTGGCTGACCTCTGGGCACGATTGGTGATGCAGCTCGGCTATGATCGCTTCGCTGCCCAGGGAGGCGATTGGGGCTCAGCCATCTCCACGGCTCTCGGCCTCAACCATGCCCAGCGCATCATCGGCATTCACCTCAATTACATTGCGGGGCGCTTCCTCTTCGGCGGCACGTTAAACCAAACCCCAGACGACGAAGCAGCAAAATCCTACCTCGCAGAACTCCGCGCCTGGGCAGACCTTGAGGGCGGCTACAGCCACGAGCAAAGTACGAAACCGCAAACCCTGGGTTATGCCCTGAACGATTCTCCTGTCGGTCTCGCAGCCTGGATCATCGAGAAGTTCCGAGGCTGGAGTGATTGCAATGGTGAGCTGGAGTCCATCTTCACCAGGGATGAGCTCCTGACCAATGTGATGATCTACTGGGTCACGGAGACTCTGAACTCCTCAACGCGCCTCTACTACGAAACGCGAGAGCAGCCGCTTCAGCTCTCGCCCACAAATCGCGTGAAGCCACCGGTGGCAATGGCTGTCTTCCCCAGGGAGATTCCAATTCCGCCGCGCACCCTCGCAGAACGCGGCTTCAACATCCAGCGCTGGACTGTGATGCCCAGGGGCGGCCACTTCGCCGCTATGGAGCAGCCCGAACTTCTCGCCCGCGACATCCGGGAATTCTTTCGTTCCCTGCGCTAGCAGCTTCATCCTTGCACCATACTATGTAGTATTCTCTTTAGCAAGCACCCGGACAGGAGCTTCGGCTGGCTAACTCCAGTCAAGGTCAACGCAGAACAGCCTGTCGGCGCTTAGACCAGCATTTCGTTTCGTGCGAATCGAACGAAATGGCGACTTTCCGGTCGCTCTTCCGGCTTGGAGGCCCAGGCCATTGTCAGAAGACACCGGCGGTGATTGATTCACCACCTGGATGAGTCCCGCCAAGGTGCCTGGATTCCGACCTTCGATCCCAGATCAAGCCAACTAAGCAAGAAAACGCCCGCACAAGGGGATAGTTGAATCCCCTAGTGCGGACGTAAAGGGTTAGTGCAGCTCTCTTACTCAACCTTCTGTGAGAGGGCCGAAGAAGTGCTCGTCGTATCCGTGCCGCTTCCACCGTATACCCCGGTGATCGAGTGAGTGCCGACAGCCAGCGCAGTGGTACTGAACGTGGCTACACCCGAACCATTCACGGCCTCGGTTCCGAGAGTCGTGGAACCGTCCTTGAAAGTGACGACTCCAGTCGGAGTTGGACCCGACCCAGCCTTCACCGTGGCAGTGAAGGTGACCGATTTTCCGTGGGTTGACGGATTACTCGAGGAGGCAAGCGTGGTTGAGGTTGATGCCGCGTCGACGACCTGCGCTAGGGCGCTGGAGGTGCTGGTGAGATACTCGCCATTGCCTCCATAAGTCGCGTTGACGTGATCCGTTCCGAGGCCAAGATTGGTAACGGTCAATTTGGCGACGTTGCCCGCGAGAGTTCCAGTTCCCAGGACGGTGGATCCATGAAGGAAGGTCACCGTACCAGTCGCGGTTCCTCCGTGGCTCGGAGTAACGGTAGCTGTGAAAGTAACGGACTCGCCTAACTTCGAGGGGTTGAGCGAAGAGGCGATGGTGGTTGTGGTTGACGCCTTGTCGACGACCTGCGCTAGGGCGCTGGAGGTGCTGGTGAGATACTCGCCATTGCCTCCATAAGTCGCGTCGATGTGACTGGTTCCGATGCCGAGATTGGCAACGGCCAATTTGGCGACGTTGCCTGCGAGGGTTCCAGTTCCCAGAACGGTGGATCCGTGAAGGAAGGTCACCGTACCAGTCGCGGTTCCTCCGAAGGCCGGAGTAACGGTAGCTGTGAAAGTGACGGACTGGCCCAACTCCGAAGGGTTGATCGAAGAGGCGACGGTGGTTGAGGTTGACGCCTGGTTGACAACCTGTGCCACAGCACTGGAGGTGCTGGCCAAATAGTTGCCATTGCCCGCGTATGTCGCGTCGACGTGACTCGTTCCAATGCCGAGATTGGTAACGGTCAATTTGGCGACGTTGCCTGCAAGGGCTCCAGTCCCCAGGACGGTGGCTCCGTGAAGGAAGGTCACCGTGCCGGTTGCGTTTCCTCCGTGGCTCGGAGTAACCGTAGCCGTGAAGGTGACGGGCTCATTAAACTTTGATGGGTTGACCGAAGAGGTGAGCGCGGTGGTGGTCGACGCCTGGTTGACAACCTGTGCCACAGCGCTGGAGGTGCTGGTGACGTAGTTGCTGTTCCCCACATAAGTCGCGTCGACGTGACTGGTCCCAACTCCGAGATTGGTGATGGTCAGTGTAGCCACACCGGCGGAGATGCTTCCCGTACCCAGGACGGTGGCTCCATGAAGGAAGGTCACCGTGCCGGTTGGGGTTCCGGAGGGGTTAGCCACAACCTTCGCAGTGAAGGTTACCGGCTGGTTGTAGACGGAGGTGCTTACAGAGCTGGTGAGGGTGGTTGTGGTGAGTGTTGAGATGGTGAAGCTGGCCGACTTAACCGCCGAGAGGTTCCCGGCATTGTCCGTGCTGTAGTACAGAACGGTATGCGGGCCGCGGTTGGTGGCGCTGAAGGAGAATGGGGCGCTGTAGGTGGTATAGGCGCCGCCATCGACCGAGTAGTAGGTGTGGGCAACACCGCTGGTCGCGTCGCTGCTGGTAATGGAGACCTGAACGGCCGAGTCATAGATGCTGCCGTGGAGGGTTCCGCTGAGGGTGGCGTTGGAAACGGGCGCTACGTTGTCAAAGCAAACCGTACCATAGGTCGTGTCTCCAGAGGTGCTGCCCTGATTGCTCCAGGCACGAACGTGGGCTGTGTGGCATCCCTGACTGACTCCGCCAGCGCAGCCGAAGCCGCCGTTGAGCGAAAGGCACCCGGATGTCGAATTGGGAAACTGAGGGCCACTAAAGAACGAGTTGCTGTCGTTGCGGGCTCCGTCAAAGAAGGGATCGCTTGGAATAGAATCCCAGCCCTGAGTGAAACCTGCTATGCCAGTCACGTTGCCGTTTGGGTTGATAGTCCAGCTGACAGCGTGGTCGGTGTTATACCAGACACCGGTCGCCGGACCGCTGAAGTTGACCGAGGGCGCGGCGTAGGAGAGATTGTCTTCCCAGTTAATCGCCCATGCCAATTGCAGCGCGTTGAAAGATCCCCAGCCGGTGGCTAGGTCGTAGCCGGGAGTAGCGCACCATAAGCCCGAGATTGTGTCGTTGGTGGTGCAGCCGGAGGTGATGTCATAGAAGGGGTAATGAGGAGCACTTTCGTTATATCCGCCTTCAGCGTAGATGTCCCAATCGACCTGGCCGATGGGGGCGCAGTTGGCCGAACCACTCGCGCAGGCGTTGCCCATACTCAAGGAATAGGCGTCCTCCTGGGCGATAAAGCCAGACATCATCGGCGAAGCGATGCTCGTTCCGGCCACTCCCGACAGGGAACCGCCAAAGAAGTAGTTCTGTCCGGAGAATTGGCTGGCATTGAGGGAGACGTCGGGAACGCTACGGCTGCCCGTTCCGCAATAGGGGTTTCCCCCGGCAGTCTGGTAGCCAGGAGCTGCCCACACCGCACTGCAGCCGCCACCACCACCGCCGCCATTCTTGGAACAAGAGCCGGGAGATGTGCCCCCAGTCCACGCCACCTCGTTGTTGAAGGAGCCGTCAGAGTTGAGTTCAAGCCGGGTGCCCCCGACAGAGGTAACATCGGGGTCGGATTCCGGATAGAGGACGGCGAGCGAACCGGTGCAACCGGCGTCGGATCCGCCATCTCCAGAAGCGGCCATGATGGTCCAGCCCTGCCCGATCATCTGGTTGAAGATGCCGTGCCAAGAGGTGAGTAAGCTTGGTGCGTCATCGATAAAGACGGTTTCGGACAAGCCGTAACTGATGTTAACCACCCGGACGAGGTTGTCGTTCAACATTTGCTGGTAGACGGTGCCGAAATCACCGAACCCCTGCGCCGCCTCGTAGTTGTAGACCTGGGCGGTATCGGACCCAGCACCGAAGCTGTTAGAGGTGGCGATTGACCATTCCAAGTCGAGGGTCGATTCATCGCTGCAGCAACCGGGCGTGCCATTTACTGCGACGTGGTAGTAGAACCAAGCGAGGTAGGGATACTGATTGTGAAAACCGGTCCAGTCGCTGTCGCTGAAATCACCATCGGTTGCGAGGCCTATGGATGTTTGAACAGGTCCTCCGCCGTCGTGTCCGGAGGTGTGAAACGGATTGCAGCAGTGGCCAAGAGCCTGAAGGGCGTTGTAGTTGTAGGCCTGCTTGGTGTAGATGTCCGAGGGGTCATAGAACCCATTGGTGATTTGACCTCCGCCGTTCAGCTGGCCGCTTTCCGTCAACTCTTTTGGCGCCGGCGCAGTTGCACTGCCCTGACTTGAAGAACCCATCTGGTGAACGGGGCCCGGACTATAGTCGGGACCACGGAGACCTTTCATGGCTGAATTGGCTGGATGCATGCGCACAATGCTGTTCAGACCGTCAACGAATTGCACGATATCGGTGAGGTTTGAAGGGATGAGCGGGTCACGGTCATTCGAAAACTCCGTAGTCCCGTTTACCTCGTACCTGTTGATCTTGACGTTGAAGGCCTTCTGGATCGTATCGACCGTGCCCTCGACGTTCACCATCAGACGATTGGGATAACGGGCGGTAACGGTGAGCCCCTGACTGGTTGCCCAGTCGACAACGGCCTGCTCGTCCGACTCGGATGGCGCGAAGCGGGCGTTCCATTGTTCGGGAGTGAGCCACTTATGGTAGCTGGGTGAAGTCTTGTCCTGAAGCTGTTTCAGGAGCTTCTCTTCCTCCGCCATCTTCGGCGCCTTGATCGAAATCGCCAGGCGCAGTTTTGAGGCGGGGTCATAGGCCTGGACCATCTGGGCAGTGCCCTCACGTACCTCTCGGGGCGTATTGATAGGGGTGTAAGGTTGGCCGTTAGGTAGGGTTAGTTGTTGGCCCCACGCGGAATATGCCGCGCATGAAGCGGTGATTGCCAACAAGCCTGCCCACGAGCGGACGGCTTTTGGCAATATGCCGTAGCGTAACGATCTGGTTTTCATCTGCTTCTCCGAGGATTGAAGATAAGGCTCGCGCACAGGGACGGCAGGGTGTCGCCGCTTACCTCGCGCGCGTCGCACTTTTCGAAGGCATAATTATGCGTCCGACAAGATAGTGGGAGAAGATTCGCTCTCGTTACACTTTGCCAAGAATCTTTTCTACAGTTTGGTTTTATGGCGCAAGGGCCACACACCACTCAAGTTCATCCCGTTCCTCGACTACTCCGCCCGGCAGATTCTCCTCAAGAGAGTGGGCGGGGGATATATCTTCATCCACCGGATGCTCCTCGAATACTTTGCCGAGATAGGCGAACGCCCCTAAAGAATTACCCCAAGCCCCTTACGCCGAACCACATTCAGCTAGACCAGCGCCGGACCCTTCGGCTGCTTCACTCCCCGCTCCAACCTGGCTCATCAAACACACTCACCCGTGTAGTACAAAGTAACGCGTAAACAGACCGAATCCACGCGTCGCAAGCATATAGAGAGACCACAAAAAGAGAAGTGTCATCAAGACGAGCTCCCGCCAGGCCTTGCCCGGATTTGCCACGACGGAATAGGAGAGCATCTTGAGTGCTGTAACGGGAGGCTCCGGAGACTTTTCCGGCGGCAACGGATCGGAAAAACGGTGGAAGTAGACCTGGATGATCGTCATGCCCACCAGGAGCCCGGTGGTAAAGCTGACGTATTCCACTCCGCCCGCGAACAAAAGGCCCAGAAAGATCAGCATCAGGACCAGCATGCCGTTGTCAAAGGCTTTGACCACGGCGCCACCCCCCTTTACATACACGGTATCGAGGCCTTTCCTCTTCGTTGCATCATCCCTGAAGAAGAATTCGAAGAACTTCAGCAACGCATAGAGGATATATACGGTCAGCAGGATCTTCAGCGTAAACGAGTTCATGAGAGGCTCCCTTCCACAGCTTCGCGACTAGAGCATAAGTACAGCCGCTATGATGCGAAGCACCTCACCCGGCAGGCGTTTTTTCCCAGAAAACGCCTACGGATACAATCTCCGCCACATGACACCATCTGTACTTCTGCCCTAGGAACTAATCTTTGGTTTCGTTGATGGACAAAGGGGCCGCCGCGAACACGGCTTGCACACTTGGCTCACCCTATGTAGTATTCTGTGCATCCGACGACTCCAGGCCGGACAGGAGCATCATGCTCGAACTCCGCAACGTCTACAAGCGCTTCTCCGGAATCCCCGCCGTGGCCGGCGCCACATTCGCCGCCAAACCCGGAGAGGTCACCGGTTACCTCGGTCCCAACGGCTCCGGCAAATCGACGACCATGAAAATGATCGCCGGACTCATGGACCCAAGCGCCGGGGAAATCCTATTCGAAGGCAAGCCCATCCAGCAAGACCTTATCGCCTACAAGCTGCGCATGGGCTACGTTCCCGAAGAGCCTCACCTCTACACCCATCTCAGCGGCATTGAATACCTCAGCATGGTCGCACAGCTTCGCAACCTCCCCGCGCAACCAGCCGCAGTCAAAATCGACGGACTCCTCCATCTCTTCAGCCTCCACGGCGACCGCCACGTCTCCATCTCGTCCTACTCCAAAGGCATGCGCCAGAAGGTCCTCCTCGCCGCCGCGCTCCTCCACAATCCCGACCTGCTCCTGCTCGACGAGCCATTCTCCGGGCTCGACATCGGCTCAGCGCTCGTATTGCGCAGCCTCATTCAAGTGCTCGCCGGCCGCGGCAAGGTCGTGCTCTTCAGTTCTCACGAGCTCGAAACCGTCGAGCGCATCTGCGCCCACGTCGTCATCCTGCACCGCGGCAAAATCGTCGCCGACGACTCGATCGAACATCTGCGCACCATCATGTCGCTGCCCACGCTCGAAGAGATCTTCTCCCAGCTCGCCGTCGAGCAAGACACCGTCGCCATCTCGCGGCAGATCGCCGACCTCATCCATGCCTAAGACAACAGCGATAGCGCCCGAGGAGCGGCAATTCGAGAAGCATCAATTCCGCGTTCTCTTCCGCGAATTCCGCCTCCGCGTCATCGATCTCGAGCTGCTCTCCGCCGACGGCGACCCCACCAAGCTTCTCGGCCAATTCGCCACCCTGCTCCTCGGCTTCAGCTTCGTTGTATCGCTCCCAATCCTCATACTCGGCACCGGCCGCATGCCGCCCGAGCCTACCTGGACCATGGAACACTTTCTCATAGCCACCACCATGGTCGTCGTCGGCCTCTTCGCCGTGCTCAGCTGGGACTCCGCCTTTCCCGATCGCCGCGACGTGCTCGTCCTCGGCCCGTTGCCAGTGCGGACGCAAACCCTCTTCCTCGCGAAACTCGCAGCCTTCGGCGCGACGCTCGCCCTCCCCATCCTCGCCCTCAACGCCTTCGCTGGACTCCTCTGGTCAATGCTCTTTTCGACAGCCGGCAGTGGATTCTTCGGCGTTATCCGAGCCATCTTCGCCTACTGGCTCACCGTGCTCGCCGCCGCAATCTTCGTCTTCGGCTGCACGCTGCTCATTCAGGGAGCCGCTAATCACCTGCTGCCAAGGCAGATATTCCTTCGCGTCACTGCGCTCCTGCAGGTGCTCACCTTTTGCCTCTTCCTCAGCATGTACGTGTTGGAACCATCACTCGAATCCGTCGCCGCCCGTACCAACCCGGCCAACCAGCATCTGCTCGCCTGCCTGCCCACTTACTGGTTCTTCGGACTCTTCCAGCAACTCAACGGCAGCATGGACCCAAGCTTTCAGCCGCTCGTCAACCGCGCCTGGGTCGGCCTCGCCATCACCATCCTCGGCACCGCAGCTACCATTCTCCTCGCCTACTTCCGCACCTTACGCAAGATCGTCGAGCAGCCTGACATCCTCCCCGGCTCACGACTCGGCAGCTGGTCGCCACGCCTCGGCAACAACCTGCAAACCGCTGTTTCGCTCTTCACCGCGCGCACCCTCCTCCGCAGCCGTCAGCACCGCATGATCCTCAGCTTCTACCTCGGCGTTGGATTCACCATCATGCTCGTCTTCCTCGATCCTTCGCTCGAGAAGGTGAAGATCGCCCATATCTCCGCCAGCGAGAAGGCGAGCGTACCCTTCCTCGCCGTGAGCATCCTCATGATGTGCGTCGCAGCAGCCGCAGTCCGCGTCGTCTTCGCACTGCCCATCACTCTTCGCGCCAACTGGATCTACCGCATCACCGAAATCCGAAGTGTGACGCTCTACACCAAAGCGCTCCGCCGCACATTCCTGTTAGTCGTCGTAACCCCGGTCTGGGCGATCTTCGCCGCTCTCTTCTTCACCATCTGGCCGTGGAAGCTGGCCGCGCCGCATTTACTCTGTTTCGGATTGCTCGGCATTATTCTCTGCGAGCTCGCGATCTACCGCTTTCACAAAGTCCCCTTCACCTGCTCCTATCTGCCTGGCAAAGGAAATATACAATTTGGATTCTGGATTTTCTTCGCGCTACTCGTCCTCTCACCCCTCGTTGCCGGTACTGAATGGGAGATGATGCAAAAACCCGCAACCCTCGTGGTCCTCGTACTCGCGCTTTGTGGTGTCGCAATCGCCGCAAGATGGCGAACTACAGAAGCAGCCAGATCCGCCGACGCAATGCAATTCAACGAGACCGACGACCTTGAAATCGTCTCCCTCAATCTCGGATCGGACTCGGCCCTGTTGCAGAGGAATGGTGTGCCGCATTCGAGCCATCCCTTGGCTTGAGTGCGAAGAACAAACCTGGGTGCCCCATCCTTCGCGTTCTTTGCGAAGAGTGGGTAGCTCTCAAGCCGGTCGCTTCGAAGCCGTCACCGTCCGCTCCGGCAGATGCGAAACATCGATAGGATTTTCAGCCACGTTCACCGGCGTCGCGCCATCGCTGCTAGCCGGCCGCATCTCCGGAGCAACCCCTTCCTGCTCACTCCACCCGACCAGCGAGTGGTCCCCGGTAATCAGCCGCGCCCCTCGTGAAAACGTGAAGTAGGTGTAAGCCCACTCCAAGAGCACCGACACTCGGTTGCGAAAGCCAATCAGGAAGAAGATATGCACCACCAGCCACGTCGCCCACGCAGGGATGCCGCCCCAATGCGCCTTGAACGGCCACTCGACCTTGGCCACGGCATGCGCTCTCCCGATCGTCGCCATGTCGCCCTTGTCAAAGTAGTGGAAGTTCGTCCGCGGCTTGTGATCGAGGTCCTGCCCAATCATCCGCGCCGCGTGATCGCCCATCTGCATCGCTGGCTGCGCGACGCCAGGAACCTGATGGCCATTCTCGACCACATGCGCCAGGTCGCCGCAGACAAAAATCTCCGGATGCCCCGCCGGATTGAGTTGCAGATCGACCATCACGCAACCGCGTTTGTCCGTTTCGACGCCAAGCAATTGTCCGAGTGGCGAAGCCTGCACCCCGGCCGCCCACAGCATCACGACGGCCTCGATCTTGTGGTCATTGGCGATCACGTAGCCAGGCTGGATATCGGTCACGCGTGTATTGGTATGAACCTCCACATCAATGTGCTTCAGTTGCTCGACCGCCTTCAGCGAAAGATCTTCGGGATAGGCAGGCAATATCCGAGGGCCGCCTTCCAGGATCATCACCTTCGCCATCGACGGATCGATGTGGCGAAAGTCGTGCATCATGTAAAGCCTCGCAATGTCCGAGATGGCGCCGGCCAACTCCACGCCCGTCGCTCCGCCGCCAATGACGACGAAATTCAGCGGAGGATGCGAGCCGGTCTCGACCATCTGCCGCTCCGCAAGCTCAAAGGCGAGCAAAACGCGACGCCGGATCTCGATCGCGTCCTCAACCGACTTCAGCCCCGGCGCAAGATGCGCCCAATCGTCGTGGCCGAAATAAGAATGCGTCGCGCCTGTCGCAACAATCAGATAGTCATAGTTCATCATCGCGCCGCTCTTCAACTGCACGCGACGGTTCTCGAGGTCAAAATTAATCGCCTCATCCATTAGCACTTCCACGTTGGGCTTACTGCGAAAGATCGTCCGGATCGGCTGCGCGATATTCGCCGGCGAAAGCACCGCCAACGCAACCTGATACAGCAGCGGTTGAAAGGTGTGATGGTTGCGCCGATCGATAATCGTGACATCCACCGGCAGCTTGGCCAAAGCTAACGCTGCACGCAGTCCCGCAAAGCCCGCGCCCAAAATCAGCACGCGAGGCCGCCGACCCTCCCTGACCGCCGCATTTGGCGTCACCCGCGCCGTGATCTTCGCAACCGTTGCCGTCTCATGCGCCATGCCAACTCCTCCAACCAACTCCAGTATCTGCCGTTCCCTATCTAAAGAGATGCGAATCCCGGCAGAAGCGGAGCGGGGCCATTCTTCATCGGACGCTATTCTTGGGAAAAGGTGTCAGGCGTACGCATTGCCATAGGCTTGCTATCTTTATGAAGCCTTTCATTTTCTTGTCGGAGATCGTTCAGATGCTCAGGATCACGCTCGCCGCAGCCATCATGCTCGCTACGACCGCCACCCACACCGCTCCCGCAGCCCAATCCGAACCCGCGCTCTCGCCAGCCGAGACGGCTGCAGTAAGCCGCCAGATCGCGACCCTGCACTCCTCGACCGATCGAAGCATAGCCAACGGCTGGACCAACGCCAAGAAGGTCGCCGAGACGATCTGCCGCCCCGCAGCTGTGGCTGCGCTGAAGAAGCAAGTCCCCGGGACCGATCGCGTCTTCCTCGGCACCGACGACCCCAAGACTCTCAATTTGGAGAGCAACGCCAGGCTCACCGGGACCGGCTCCGCCCGCAACCCCAAAGGCTGGCAGGATTTCACCTTCACCTGCGAGATCAACCCCGAAACCGGCAAAGCAACCAGCTTCGCGCCCACGCTCGCTCCAGCCGCCAAATAGCCTGCCGTCAGCGGCGATGCTTCTCGCCGTACGGCTACTCTCTGGGCTACTCTTTCGGGTCAACCGGCTCGGAGTCTTCACTCACGGCGACAGGAAGATTCGGCTGATTGAGCAACTCAATCACTTCGTTGATCTTTTCTTTGATCTCTTCGAGCGGATTCTCTTCCGTAGCTTCAGTCATGCAGCAATCCCCCAACCTAGCCGCCATCATATCGCGGGAAAGAACGGAACTCCAGATACTTTAAGCGGTGCCTTGAACCAGACTCGCGAGCCGCTAACTCTTTGGGTTACATTTCGGTGCCCCTTGCAATGGGCCAATGCGCACCACTTCCATGCTTGATACACTTCGTTACGATCTCACGCCGTCACGAGGCCTGCACGAATGTTGCTTCTATTTGTTAGTAACTGCCTGTTCTCTGCTTTTCTACAATTGGCCGCCCCCACACAATCGCCCGCGACCGTACCACCGACTGGCCAAGCCGCCGCACCGACGCTAGCGGACACGCCCACACCCTCCGATCCCAAGCAACTGCTCGACCTCGGTCGAAAAGTGAACGGCTTAACCGGGCCGGACGTTCAGCCATGGCACTTGAAAGCGACCTTCGAGATCTTCGACGAAGAAGGAAAGTCGAAAGACAAGGGCACCTTCGAGGAATGGTGGGTCAGTAACAAGCAATATAAGCGTGCCTATCAAAGCGCCGGTTTTTCTCAGACGCAATATGGCACTGACCACGGAGTGCTGGTCACCGGAAATTCAGAGCAGCCTAGGGGTATGATCGCGGTTGTCCGCCAAAAGCTCACCGACCCCCTGCCAAGTGAGGCGTGGGTGAACAATTCTGACCCGAAGCTTTCCGACAGGGATTTTTCCGGAGTCAACCTCCACTGTGTTTACATGGTCTCTAAGAAGCCCGCGGCTGGAACTGCTCAGAATCTGATATATCCATCTTTTTGCTTTGGTCCGCAAAAGCCGATGCTGCGATATGAGTCGGATACGAATCATTTCGACGACACCCTCTTCAATAAGCTCGTGATCTTTCAAGGCCGATATATTGCCAGGGACATTCTCACAACTCACTTGGGAAAAAGTCTGCTCACCGTCCATCTCGAATCCCTTGCTCCATACGATCAAGCCGATTCAGCAACCCTTCAGGCGCCATCGGATGCGGTTGCACTTGCAAAACACGTCGACGTCTCCCCTGGGGTGATGGCAGGCCACCTTGTTACGAAGGTCAACGCAGTGTATCCGCAAAGTGCGCGGGCCCTACGCATCGAAGGCGTGGTCACTATTCAGGCAACCATCGGGAAAGACGGACATGTGCAAAGCGACCTGAGAGCCATCGGCGGACCCGAACAACTCCAGGGAGCGGCTGTGGACGCCGTACGCCAGTGGGTGTACACGCCATACCTTCTAAACGGGGAGGTCGTGCAGGTCGGCACGATCATCAACGTGGTCTTCTCCCTGGGCGGTCGACCAAATTAGCCTGTAGCCCTTCACCCCGGAAAGAACTGAGCCACTTGCTCCGCCTTCGGAGGCTTCGTCAAAGCGCTCACCACCACTAAACAAATCAATGCCGCGACCAGAGCGGGAAAAATAGCATCCCGATCCGCCAGCCACGCCGGCAGCGCGTTATGCACAAACGATAAATCCCAGCCGACTGTAACAATCGTCCCCGCTGCAATCGCCGACACCGCACCCTGAGCATTCACGCGCCGCGAATAAAACGCCGCCAGAATCACCGGTGTCAGCGCCGCCGAATAGATCGTGTAGGCATAAAGCGCCTTCGCCAGCACAGACTCGATATTGAGAGACTGATACAGAGCCCAGATTCCCAGCACAACCACCATCAAACGCGAGATAGCCAGTATCCGCTTGTTTGAAGCATCCGGCGCAAGATAGCGCAGAAAGATATCGTTCACCAGGTTCGTCGCCGGAGAGAAGAGGAAGTTGTTCGCCGTCGAGAGTATCTTGGCGAAGATGGCGCCCATCAGCACCGCGCCAAGCAGGCTCAGCATCGGGGTTCCGCCCAATCCATGCAGTGCAGTCCACGCTAATATCTCGCGGGGATGATCATGCACCTCGCCGGTCGGGAACAGCACTGAGCCGACAACGGCAATCGCGACAATCACCGTCTCCAGAATGACCGTTCCTAAGATCCACCAGATCACCGCCTGGCTCGCGGCCTTCTCCGAACGCGCCGAGAAAAACTTCTGATACATCGCCTGGTTCCCAAGCATCAGCAGGCATGTCGGCAGAAAAAGTTCCAGCGCGCGAATCAGCGTAAAGTCGCCCAGGAATTGAAAGTGGGTCGCGGGCAGGGACTGCATAACATGCGGCCAGCCTCCGGCGAGATGAATGAGGATGGGCAGCGCGACGCACAAAGCCACGGTTGCGAGGGACCCAATCACCACATCCATATAAGCCACAGACGACATGCCGGCAAGCGCAGTGAAGATGATCACGAAAAACGCGATGATGTATTTGCCCAGTGTTGCGGTGACGACCGTGGGAAAGATCAAATGCAAAATGTCGCCGCCGCCCGTAATCTGGTAGCTCGCGATCGCCGTATATGCGAAGAGCACGGCGATCACGCCGAGAATCCGCGCCGTCTGGTTGTACCGTGCCTCGAGCAGGTCGGGGATCGTGAACTGCGCAAAGTGCCGCGCCCGCGGCGCGATGAAATAGATGAGCAGCAACCCGGCCCATCCACCCGCGCCCTGCCACAGCGCCGGAAATCCGTGACGGTAGGCGTTCTCCGCGCCGCCCAGCAGCGAGCCAGAGCCGATCCACGATGAGAGCAGCGTAAAGACCAGCACGAACGTCGGCAGCGAACGCCCGGCGACGAGGTAATCCGCTTTGGTTTTAACTTTACCGACGCGTGCCAGCGACACGGTGAGCAGCGCGAGAACTATAATCCCGAGAACGATTGCGTACAGGGTCATTGAAGCTCCGGTGTAAGCAAAAAGTCTACAGGAGCCTCGCACAAAGAAGAGAACCGAAACGACCTGCTACCCTTCATGCATGAAGCCCAATTCCATGCTTCGAAGCTTCATTACGGTTTCTCGCTGGGCTTGTCTCACCGTTGGCGTCGTCCTTTTGCTGCTCGCCCTCGCCTTTACGACCCACACGGCGATCTTCTTGCACCGCAGCATCTCCGCGCCGGGCATCGTCGTAGGTTTGACGCAGCGAAATGATTCCGACGGCACTGTAGGCTACGCACCTATCTTCAACTTCAAGGCCCAAAGCGGTCTAAGCTACACCATCACTGCTGGAGTAGCTTCAAACCCGCCGTCCTTCACAGTTGGTCAGAGCGTGCCCGTGCTATATGAGGAATTGAAACCTGAAGATGCGAAAATCGGAATCTTCTGGCAGCTTTGGTTCGTGCACTTCATCCTCGGCGCTTTCGGCATCTCGGCTATCTTCGCGAGCTACATCATCTCTCGAGTACAGGGCCGTCGAAACACAGCAAGACTCGCAAATCACGCCTCTTCCGGCTTCGCCGCATAGGGCCGCTTGCCAAACAACGCCGTCCCAATTCGCACGCAGGTTGAGCCTTCCTCAATCGCCACGACGAAATCCCCCGACATCCCCATCGACAGCTGCGAGAGATCGAGTGCCTGCCAGCGCTTCGCAAGCTGGTCGCGCAAGTGGCGCAGTTGAACGAAGTAAGGCCGCGCGCACTCGGCATCTTCCGACCACGGCGGGACAGTCATCAACCCGCGCAATTTTAACCCTGGTAATTCCGGCATCCGCTCCAGCAGTTGCGCAAGCTCCGGCGACTCCGGATCCAGTCCGCTCTTCGATTCCTCAGGACTCAGCTTAATCTCGATCAGCACCGGAAGCAGCCGCCCCAGCCGCATCGCCGCCTCATTCAGCCGTTGGGCGATCCGCAAAGAATCGACCGAGTCGACGGCAGAAAAAATCTCCACCGCCTTGGCCGTCTTGTTCGATTGCAGTTTGCCGATCAGATGCACTTGAATTCCCGACGGCTCGCCTGCCAAATCCACGGCCTTACCCTGGAATTCCTGTACTCGGTTCTCACCGAAGAGCATGACGCCACAAGCGGCGGCTTCCACAATCGCACTTGCTGGATGCGTCTTTGAGACGGCCATCAGCGCGACCTCAGAGCGCGACCTGCCGGCACACCGGCAGGCGGCGGCGATCTGGTCCTCGACGCGGGCAAGTCTTTGGCTGAATTGAGTCACCAGACTAAGAGTAGATCAGGGAAGCAGACCAGGCGAGTAGCTCAGTTGAGTAGCACAGCACCGTCGATTGCAAATTCCAGCCGCGCGAAGGGCATATACGCTTCCACCAATGTCTGCTCGGCAGCCGCGCCGGCTACTTCGGGCCGTAGTAGATTTCGTCACGGCAGCGCTGGTTGCCGTCGTCCTTCCAACTAGTCCCGTCGTCAAAGTCGACGCTCGTCAGGTAGACCGTCTCGCCGAGGTGCTCAATGTTGACCTTGTCCATCTGCAGCGCCCACTCCGCGCTGACCACCTTTCCGGGATCGGCTCCAGCGGTAAAGGTAAGGCCCTTGTCGTACGGGGTCTGGGAGCCATCCGCGTCAATCACGATCAGGCCAAACTTCGCCCGGTCGATCTTTTTCTTGGTTTCATTCGTGAACGACAGTTGCACCATCGGGGTCGAGATCCCACCCCGATGCCGGAGCGGCATCTCCAGGCGGGAATAGCTGACCGGGCAGGTTGCGGGGTTCGTCTGGGCTGAGCAGGCGCCAGTCGCACACAAAGCGAAAATTAAGACGCGAAAAGAGTTGGCAACGCGGTTCATACGTACCTCCTCGCTCCTAAAGTCTACAACCGCATAAGCTTGCGGATCGGCTCCGGTGGGGCCTTCACTGTCCTTATTCAGCACAAAAGCTAAAGTTTCTCTTCACACCCTCGATAGCAAGCCTGCGCCATCGACAATTTGGAGTCACCGCCCGTGTTCTTCGAGGTATTTTTCGACCTCGAGCGCCGCCATACAGCCCGACCCCGCAGCGGTAATCGCCTGCCGATAGCGGCGGTCTTGCACGTCACCACAAGCAAAAACACCAGGCACCCGGGTAAACACATTGTCGTGGGTACGAACATAACCGTCATCGTCGAGATCGATCTGTCCCGCAAACATCTTGGCGTTCGGTACGTGGCCGATCCCCAGAAACATCCCGCTCACCGGCAGCACCGACTCTTCGCCATTCGCGATATGGCGCAGCCGCAGGCCGCTGACTTCTTTCTCCTCCACGCCGAGCACCTCTTCCACGGCGGTGTTGGTGAGGAACTTGATCTTGTCGTGCGCCATCGCGCGCTCCAGCATAATCTTGGATGCGCGAAAACTCTCCCGCCGGTGAATCAACGTCACTTTGCTCGCGAAGCGCGTCAGGAAGAGCGCCTCTTCCATCGCCGAGTCGCCGCCGCCGATCACCGCGATCTCTTTCCCCATAAAGAAAAATCCATCGCACGTCGCACAGGAGCTCACGCCATGGCCAATCAGGGCCTGTTCCGAAGGCAGCCCTAGCCACCGCGCCGAGGCGCCGCTGGCAATAACCAGCGTGCGGGTGCGCATCGTCGAACTGCCAAGGTTCAGCGCAAACGGGCGTTTGGATAAATCCACCGAAACCAGGTGATGCATCTCGAACTCGGCCCCAAACCTAGCCGCCTGGCCCTTCATGTTTTCAATCAGTTCCGGCCCTTGAATGCCTTCCGGCCAGCCGGGAAAGTTCTCCACCAGGGTGGTGATCGAGAGCTGGCCGCCGGGCTCATGGCCCTCCAGCACCACCGGCTTCAGGTTAGCCCTGGCGGTATAGATCGCTGCAGTCAATCCGGCGCAGCCGGAGCCGAGAATTACGGTATCGCGTACGGTTTCAGACATGGTTTCGCTTTTTCTTTCGCTGCCTTTCGATTCTACCGGGTACTCGCAGGATTCATCCGCCTAGTTAGAGGCTCTCGCCGGTCGCGCATCAAACCCCACGGTTGCTGAGTCTAAACTGAATATATGGCAAACCTGACATTAGTTTATGGAATGAGACTGCTGCCGGCGGACGAGATATCGGAGGTCGGCGAGGCCCCCGTCACCCTGAAAAACGGCAACGGAGCGCGCGTCACCATGCACATCCTCGAGGGCTCGCCGCGAGGAAATCGAGGCGCAATTACGGCAGAGCATCGACGCCTTCTTCGACTTCTACCCAGAAATCTAGAACCAGCCCGGAACGCACTTCTGCTCGGAGTGGATTCGTCCCATGCGACCAAGAGATGTCAGTTTCGCCCGATGGCCAAAGACGGCATGCCAACTCTCCATCCTGGTCATGGGCTTGTCGATCGGTGGCGCTCCCGCCCACGGACGAGTGATGCCCGGCATTAGCGTGCAGAACCTGACCAATGACGCGGACGTGATCGTCATCGGCGAGGTGGTCGACGTTCACATCATTGCTCCAGCAAAGATTGGGATAGCCAACGGAGAAACACTTCCAGCGGAGTTGACCTCTGCAACGGTGAGAGTCGATCAGGTTCTAAAGGGCGGCGACGTTGGCCCTTCGATTGAAATCGAGTATCTCCACAATCCGAACTGGGAACAGGGACCGATAACTGGGGGGTTGTCGCCGAAGACCTATCATATGGTATTTCTGAAGCGTTCCTCCGGGAAATACGCCTTTGCCGATCTCGCATACCCCTCTCTGCCTCTGCCACGAGAGAGGGTTTCCGGGATGCCACTCCCACCCACAGGAGATGCTTATTCAGCGGTCCTCTTACTTTTGGCCGGGACGCTCTTCGCGCCCAATGTCCCCGGCCAGGAGCGAATCTCAGCTCTTTTCAATCTGACCATTTCCGACGACCACACCCCTTATCTCACCGAGATAGTGCGGACCGCTCTAAATAGTTCAGCGGCCAGTGCCGATCCGGATTTCCGGGACGCGCTGGTCGCCGCTCTTGTCAGACGGAAGGATGCAACCGTGCTGCCAGAGTTGCAGATCGAGCTATTAACCCCGGGACCTGGAGAGCGTCTGAACTCCAGGGGCAACCTGATCTTCGCCCTTCAGGCAATTGACGGAAAGATCTCCGTGCCAATCCTCGCCCGGGCACTCACTCTTCCCGACGGAGAGCTACTACAGGATGCAGCTCGGGCCCTTCAAAACGTGGGCAGCGGTGCGCCACAAGAGGCAGTCGACGCACTATTGTCGGCGCTCGACGACCCGGACCGCGACGTCCAATTTTATGTCATGCAGTCGTTGGGCTATCTCAATCAGGAACTGTATTGGCGCCCCCACACGACAGATCCGAAAGAAGACTTCGGCAATCCCTCTTGGAGCGAGTGCGTCGATCACTGGCGACAGTTTGCAACGTCGCGCTCGTCAAGTAGTCCTCGGCCCAAATTGGGAAGTGTTCTACTCGCCGATCCCATCTAGGAATCCCCAGCCGCTGCCCAGCATCGATGCCTTCTTCGATTTCTACCCAGAGATTTAGGCGACATCCCCCGCGCATACAGTCCGCTACGTCGCCACTCGTCTGCTAAGGATTCAGCTTCTTCTGCAACGCCGCTACCAGTTCCGTTTGAAATACCGGATCCAATTCCTGTGCCTGGAGCGCGCTCTGATAGGCCACTCGCGCCTCCGCCGGTCGCCCCCACGCGTCAAGCGCATCCCCCACAGCCTTCCACGCCGTCGCACTCGCAGGATCGAGGCTCTTCGCTAATTCGGCTTCTGCCAGCGCCTCTGGAATATGCCCATCCTTCAGAAGTTTCCCCGAAGCCTCGACATGTTCGATCGCCGCAGCCGGGCCTAAATTGAATTCGCCTTCGTAGACATACACGCCGCGATCAATGACTGCCGTTGGCTGCACCGCTCGAAACTGCGCATAGGGATTTGCCTTTCCAGGGATGTCCGCTCCCGCCAACACACCATCGCTGACCAGCACAAGGCCGGAGACCTTCGGATTGGAACCAAAATGCATCGCATCCATTCCAGTCCACGCGCCAGACCCTGTCGGCAAAACCTGACAGCGGACCCCATAATCCCGAAAGTCCACCGGGCCTTGCTCGAAGTAGGCGAAGTAGCAGGGTTCATTCCCATGATTGTCGAGGTAGCTCTTCACGTATCTCAACTGCTGGCCCCAGTCGGTGTTCGAATCCGACAGATAGAGATGCGTCTTCTGCAGGCCCGCCCCAGGCCTCGTTCGCATAAGCAAGTAAGCCGGGCCGCGCAACCATCGGCTCAGCTACCTGCCAGACCAGCAGAATACCAAAGGCATACGCCAGCTTCCGGCTCTGCCTCGCCAGATGTACTACGCACCCCGCAATCAGGATGTACAGCATGGGAAAGATCGGAAGCAGGTGCCGAAACCCGATACCAATATCTGAGGTGCTCGCAATGAGAAACAGCACAGCCGGTGGAACCAATAGAACGATAACTTCCCGGCCAACCCGCCAACGCTTACTGATGAGAGCAAGGATTGAGATGGATAGCAGGATCAGAAAAGGCAGTGTGGACTTGATGGCCAGGGCCGCCGGGTAATACCAGCGTGACGCCCGGTGCGTCAGATGTCCAAAGAGATAGCTGGGCAGAGAGGCGGCGGATATCTTCGTATCCGCAAGCCCGTAAATATAGCCCTCAGGCAACAAGTGATGCTCGGAAACCCAGGACATCAACGATCGTGTCAGCGGTGATGCCAGCTCCTGGAGGTATTCGTTCATGCCCGGATTGAGGCTTAGACCCGCCGGCCGCGCCGCGTAGCGGAAACCATAGATCGCCCAAATAATGAAGAGGCCGATGAACGAGGCAGCGAGAATCGAGACGATCAGCGGACGTACCCTGGCCTGAGCCGTCTTATCGGTACGCCGATTCCACAAGTCGAGCGCCGCTATCAGCACGAGCATGGGGACGATGAAGATCCCAGTGAACTTGGCGGTGAATGTCATCCCCACGGTGATGCCAAGGACGATAATTCGGCCCGCAGAAGGGCGCTTAAGCACACGGTAAAAGCAATAGGTAGACAAGAGCAGCGTGAGCGACGCTCCAATGTCGGTGGTCACGAAGCCGCCATGAGCAAGGAAGTTCGGATCGAAGCAGAACAGCGTTAAAGCGAATAGCCCCGCCTTTTGGCCGAACATTTCCCGGGCAGCCACAAAAACTGTAATTGCGAGCAGCGCACTCAGAAGCGCGGCCATAATCCGGGCGGGAATCAACGTTCTGTCAATGCCATTCGCCTTCAAGAAGCGCTGACCGAGAACGAAGCCTTCTCTCTTGAAATCGTCACCCGTGTAAGGCGGCTGGACCATCGCGCGATGCAGAAGCGGGATCGCGCACCACATCTTCACAAGCGGCGGGACCTCCGGGTTGTATCCGTAGTCCGCGTGCTTCCAAGACAGCCATCCCGAATAGAGATGTTGAGACTCATCCCAGCTGACCGAATCGGTCTCTGCGGTGTTTACGCACTGCGCGAAAAACAGCACGACAATCCCGATCGCCATGGCGAGCCACAGTTTTGTCAGCCTCGAGCCGGCGATATGCCCCTGGTGAGGGGGTCGAGAGGGTGAGGTCGCAGGGGCATCCATCATCCAGTCATCTTCCTTTCTGGTCGGAGTTTTAGCAAGCAGTTGCACATCCTCGGCCCGGAGAACACCCCCCAATCCGTCACCGGCTCGATTCCGCTCGCGTCATCAGGCAAAATGGAAGGTCACGTCTCCTCCACTACTTGTCTGCATCTATAAAGGATTAGGAATGTCCCGGCTTCGCGTTCATTGCTTCTCGATCTCGCTCGACGGCTACAGCGCCGGTCCCAACCAGAACCTCGAAAACCCAGTTGGCGTCGGCGGCCTGCCAGTTTTCGGCTGGCAATTCGCCACTCAGGCCCACCATAAAATGCGCGGCGACGCTGGCGGCGAGACCGGGCTCGACAACGACTACGTCCTGCGCGGCTTTGAGAGCATCGGGGCCTGGATCATCGGCCGCAACATGTTCGGCCCGATCCGCGGCCCCTGGCCTGATGAGTCCTGGAAAGGCTGGTGGGGCGAAACCCCGCCCTACCACACCCCGGTCTTCGTCCTCACAAACCACGCCCGCGCCCCGATCGAGATGGCCGGTGGCACCACCTTCCACTTCGTGACCGACGGCATTCAGAGTGCCCTGGAACGAGCCGTCGACGCCGCCAAGGGTCAGGATGTCCGGCTCGGCGGCGGAGTTTCCACCATGCAGCAATATCTCCGCGCCCGGCTCATCGACGAGATGCACCTGGTCGTTTCGCCCGCCTTGCTCGGCTCCGGAGAACGCCTGTTTCAGGGCATCGACGCGCCCGCTCTGGGTTACCAGCTCACCGCCCACGTGCCCACTCCCGGCGCGACCCACATTACCCTAACCAGGCGCACCTAGTCCGGCGGACCTCGTCCCAAATCGGGAAACACCCCGCCCGCACCGCCCATTCTGAAACCCGCCTTCGCCCAGCCTTCGCTTTTCTTCTCCCGTCGTTCCTGCTCCGTGTCGGAATGAAGGCATGGGAATCCATCGGCCGCTGACCTTCACCCTCGTGGCAATCGCCTTAGTCTCCTCAGCCCATGCGGGAGGGCCACGCTGGGTCGCCGGCTCGAGTTATTTCAACCCCTCGGCCCTCGGCCAGCCCCTGATCTGGCGAAACGGGATTGTGAACTATTACACCGACCTCGGCGATCTCAGCCCAACCGTCACCCAGGCCCAGGCGAATGCCATGGTCGCGGCGGCCGCCGCGCAGTGGAGCGGCATTCCCACCGCCGCCCTGCAGATCAACGCCGCCGGCAGCCTCGCCGAGGACGTGAGCAGTTCAAATTTCTCCTCCAACTCCGGTACCCTCGTCATGCCGCAGGACGTCCAAAGCACGGCGATCGGCACGCCGCTCGGTGTCATCTACGACGCCGACGGATCGGTCCTCAACGCTCTCGAGGGCGCAGGCGCCAGCGACCCCTCCGGCTGCAATGTCAATGCCGTGACTACGGTTGTGGATAATTTTTCCATCGATGCTAAAATCGCCCACGCACTGCTTATTGTGAACGGCCTGTGCACGGCCGACGCAGCCCATATCGCGCTGGTGCAATATGAGCTTCTTCGCAGCTTTGGACGCATACTTGGCCTCGATTGGTCGCAGGCCAACGATCAGATGTTTCCCGGCAACACTACTCCCGATGGGCTTCTCGGATGGCCGTTGATGCATCCAGTGGAAAAACTGTGTAATTCCAACGGAAACCCATGCATGACCGGCACAATTGCTCCGCGCACTGACGACGTCGCCGCGCTCAATCGCCTCTACCCTGTAAACGCCGCAAATGTGCCAACTTTTCCTGGAAAACTTGTAACTGCCACTGCGACAATCTCAATCCAGGGAACGATCAGCTTTCGCACCATGCAGGGAATGCAGGGAGCCAACGTTGTCGCCCGTCCGCTCATTCCCGGCACTGACACCCCCGATATGCGATACCCAGCGGCGGCGGTCAGCGGGCAATTATTTATTGGCAACGCCGGAAATTTGATTAACGGAGTGGCCAATAACGCGGGGCAACCGCTCGATGAATTTGGAACAAGCACTGCCACAGATGAGGGCTCGTACGACCTGAGCGGTATTCCCCTTCCGCCCGGCGCAACCCAGGCCGATTATCAACTCACCTTCGAAGCGATCAACCCGCTCTATACCGGCAACGAGTCCGTAGGGCCCTACACTTTGGGTCAGGTCGACCCGTCGGGGGCCATGCCGACAGTAATCCTGCGCGGCCTTACCGCCGGCTCCGTCACCATTCAGAACGAAGCCATCACTGACTCCGCCGGGGACGCCAACAGCGGAGGCGATGGTACCGAAACGACGCCTGCGACCGTCCCGATCAACGGCGAATGGCTCGCCCGCCTCAGCAATTACGGACACACAAGCTGGCTGCGCTGGCACATGCGTGGCGGTCGCCAGCTCACCGTGGAAGCGCAGCCTCTCAATGAAACGGGACTCGAATCCGCAGCCAAAGCGCGGGTTGTTATTGGGGCATGGAACGGCGACGACCCATTAGGTGTTTCTCCCGATATAGGCACTCCGCAGCCTTTTAACGCCGTCCCAACCGGCCTCACTACGCTTAGCTTCGAGACCGCTAACGATGGCGACATACGCATCGCCCTCGCAGACCAGCGTGGCGACGGGCGTCCCGACTATTTGTATCGCGGAAGGGTGCTTTATGCCGACACCGTGATCCCTTTGCGCGTGGGCTTTGCCGGAGGGCCAATCGTCATCGATGGCATGGGTTTTCGCTCTGGAACTACCGTCACCGTTGGCGGACTTTCCGCTGCGGTCACCAGCATTACTCCCACTGAAATTACCGCGATCGCTCCACCCTCCGCCGGCGGTGCGACAGGAAACGTCGACGTCACAATTAGCGATCCCGAAACGCAGGGATGGACCACCATCGAGGGCAGTTCCGGCACTGGCTTAAGTTATGGACCGCAATCTACAGACGAACTTCGCATCGTCAGCGCCCCGGTGAATGCCGTTCTCACCGGCGTGCCGCTGCCATTCACCGTGCAGGCCATAGCCGCAAACGGCATCGAACCGGCAGTTGGCGTAATTGTCACCTTCACGGTTACAAAAGGAAAAACCTCTCTCGCATGTGGTCAGAATATCTGCACGGCAAGCACCGGCATCAACGGCCTGGCCACGATCGCGGTCACACCGACAGCGACGGCACTCGCAGCGGTGACTGCCTCCATCGCCAACGGCGCAAGTGTCACGACGGAATTCATCGGCGCGGCAGCCCCTTCGATTGCCGCCCTCAACGGCACGCTCTATCTCGCACAAGGCGCGACCTTCAACTGGACTCCCCAGGCACTCGCCCTCAGCAAGGCCCTCCCTTATCCCGGGCAAACCGTGACCTGGATTGGAGAAGCTGGCGCGGCAGTCACCTCGGCGACCAGCATCACCAATGCCAATGGAATCGCCTGGACTCAAGTGACCGCGGGCCCACTCGCATCCGCCTCCTCAGACGCGACGGTCTACGCGTGTCTCGCCGGCAGTTTGCCCGGCAGCAAAGGATGCACTTACTTCACCGTCGTCAGCGACGATCCCTCAACCGCCAGCCTGGCCGCTGTCAGCGGAACCAACCAAATCCTCGCCGTCGGCGATCCGATCGCTCCGGTCATTCTGCAGGTTTTGGATGCGTCAGGAAATCCGCTGGCTGGGGCTGCCGTCAATTTCTACGAAACCCTGCGACAGTGGGAGCCGCCATGTCCAACCTCGGGTGAGTGCCCAACCGCGCCACTGCTCGCAAGTCAGACCGTGCAGGCCACCTCAGATAGCAACGGCATGGTCACCTTGGCCCCATTAACCGATGGCACAGCACCCACTCAACTCGACGCGCAGGCAGTCACGGGCAGTACCACGACAATGGCCATCTCGATTGAGCGTCATCCATAAGAACGCTCTCAGACAGATGGAGTATTACGCTCAATCGGCTTTGATCTGATTCGCGCCGGGATGCAGCGCGACGGATTGTCCGCGCCAGACGAAGGTTCCATTGAGCGCCTCGGGCAGCGTCACGATTCCGCTGATGGAGTCGCCACTCCGCTGCAATTGCACCGTGATCATGCCCGACGGATGCGGATAGCTCGCCGACACGCTCGTAAGCTCGCCCAGATGCGGAGCTACCCGCACCGAAGCAAACCCCGGCGCCGACGGCTCAATACCCGCAACCAAAGTCAGCAGATCATAGGCCGGATGCGCGCTCCACGCATGCGAATCCGATCGCGTATCGCCCGGAATCTCTGGCCATGTGCTGAAATGCATCGGAAGCAGTTCGCGCCACGGCTTCAGACTCTCCAGATATTGATCGCCCATCCCTGCATGATCGAGCGCCCGCGCCAGATAAAACCGAAAGTAATAAGAGCAGCTCAGCATCCCGTCCGGATGAGTTCCCGGCTGAATATCAATGACCTTCTTCAATACGGCCTGCTGCTGCTCCTTCGGAACGACGTCAAACAAGACCGCCAGCACATTCGTCTGCTGGCTAAAATTCTTGAGCCCCGGATTGTCCGCCATCAGCCCGCGACCCGCGTCCCAACACTTTTCACGAAGACCGCTCCTCACATGCTCGGCCCGACTCGCGTAATGCGCCCCTCGCTCCGCATCGCCCAGCGCCGTCTCCATCTCCGCTGCATCCTGCAGTGCTCCGAGGTATTGCAGCGTTGTCGTGCAAGATTCCTCATTCGCGTCGTAATTCGGCAGCTCGCCGCCAACCACCCAATCCACAAAGCTCCACCACGGCAGCTTCTTCAGCAATCCATCCGGCTGTTCATACCGCGCAAACCAGTCCAGCACGGTGCGCGTACCGGGCAGATGCGCGGTCACCACAGCTGTGTCGGGCCGATACATCCAGTAGTCATGCAGCATCCCTACCCACAGCAAGGAAAATGGCGGAATCATCTGCGGCTGCGAAGTGGGATAGCGGCTCTGCGTCAGGCCTTCCGGAATTCGTGATTCATCAAAGGCCTCAAGTGCCTGCTTCGCCAGCCGGTCATCTCCCGCGACTGTATACGAGATCAGCGCCTGCACTCGCGTGTCGCCCACATACTGCAGCTGCTCCCAGTACGGAGTGTCCATGTAGGTTTCATGCGCATCGAGCCGGGCCGTCCGCCAGCTGATCTCCCATATCTTTGCCAGATCGGCATCATCAGCGTGACCGGTCTTGCCCTTGAAAGAAGCCCGCTCCTCAAACGGATACGCTGAGAAGTTCGCCGTCATGGACTCGAGCGTGAGCGGCGTTGCCCCGGTCTGGATATCCAAATCGAGATAGCGCCAAGTCCGCCACCACAGCGGCTCAAAGGTCCGGTGTGGTTTTCCGTCGGGCAGAAACGTATCGTGAAAACCCTCCGCCTGGCGGGTTCCCAACCTCGTCACGATCGCCCTTGTGGTGCTTCGCATCGTAGAGCGCCTCGGCATAAGTAAGCCGGATGCTCGCACCAGCGCCGCCAGAAACCATCAACTGCGGATATCCCGTCGTCAGCGTCTTGCGATCGAAGAGAATATGCACATGCCGATTAGCGGCAATCTCCACCGCAGCCGAAGGAAAGGCCGCCGCCGCCGGCATATCCGACCTCACAACTTTCCCCGCATTGATCGGCGCGTACTCCATGTGCGGAAGCTCATCAGGAACCAGCTGCCAGTAGTTGTCTACCTGCTGCCCGGATCGGCCGGCACGCGCCGCCGACGGATAAATGTTCTCCCGCATCGGCGAAGCCGCCGCAACCCACGCCCCTACCGTGGCGTTGGGGTCGTTCCAACTCCAATCAAACTTCGCCGCATCCAGTTCCTCGCCCGGCCCGTTCGCCATATATTCATTGGACCCGCCAGCCTTTCTCGGCACCGGCCGCTGTCCGGGCTCAACCTCGACCATCCATTCCTTCGGGGTGCTGATCTCGGCCTCCGCGGGGCCATCGCCTTGCACCAGAAAGGCGATGCGATCGGTGATCTGCGCGACTGGCGCATAGATGCCGTAATTCCACACCGTGGCTGTTACAAGATTGTTGCCCTGCACCAGATACTGCGACAAATCGAACGTCTCATACCGCCAGTGAGGTAAATCACCACGAGCCGGCCCGTCGCCCACGCGCTGGCCGTTCACATAGAGGACGAACCGGTTGTCCGCGCTCACATGCACGATGTAGCGATCAGGTTTCGTTGCAAGCGGTAGCGCCTTTCGAAAGTGCAGCACCAGCGGCTCACGCAGCGGCGCAGTCGGATGAGTGATCCAGCTCGCCGTCCATCTCTGCTGGGCGTCCGCGGGCAGCACCTGCACAAACAACGCGGCAACAATGGCAACCGCGATCGGGAAGCGAATTCTTGAGTAGACTTTTCGGCTCACGAACGTGAGAACCTCCTGAAGGATTGAGTCACAACCGGCCCTTTCTATCGCAGGCTGTTACTCAGCAAGATCGAGTGTGACGTCGCCGCCGCGGCAACTGCTAGCCGCCTGACCGCAGACCCCAGCGTCTCGACCGACTTGATCGCGCGCCCCGCCGTGAGTGGATCTCCCACCGTAATCGATATCGCCACAACCGCATCGCCCACGGCAGCAATGACCGCAGTGACCGCCCCGCGAAATGCATAAACCTCTTGCAGCGACTTCAGGTGTGCGTCCACCAATTCAGCAGTTGCGCCGCTGCTCCACATCGAGGCTGCAAAACCGCAGTAGTCAATTGCCGTCTTCGCCGTGAAACCATCGACTGTTGTCTCGAAGTGCGCGACCGGCGCAAGTTCGGCCAGCGTCTCCTCGATCGAATCGACGAGCGCCGCGAACTTCTCTTCCGCGAACGGACCTATTTCACGAATTCCAAAGGAGTAGCTCGCCGCGTCCGCACGCCCTCCACGATCGGCGGGAATCTGTCTCGCGCCTCGCGCAATTTCTGCGATCTCACTGCGCAGCGCGGCAAGGCCTGCGAGATCGTCTGCGCTCACAACCCCTTCAATCCCGGAACCAGGCTCGCTGCGGTCGCGGCTGCGGTTTTCAATAACTCGATCCGGTTGGCCAGCGCCTTGTCGAAGACATCGGAATGAATCTTCCACAGCGCATCGTCGACCGTGCCATTGTTTTCCGGCACGCAAAGGAGCGTATTGCCGTCCAGGTTTGCAATCGTCACTGCGCGCAGAGTGGCGCCGCTGAAGACCCCGTTCTCATATTTCGCTTTGCTCAGATCGTCGCTCACATACGTGCTTACATGCACGCTGGTGACGGTCTCAAATGTCTCGGCAAGCCAATCGCCGATCTTCTTGGCCGCATCCTGCAGCGAGGTCGCCGCGCTCTTGACCGAATCGAAGACGCCATAGTCCACCATGAGTTGGCTCGCCGTCGGCACTACGGGCGGCACGACGGGAAGTACCGGATTAGGACCTGCCACAGAAAGAACCTCCAATGCCGGCCGCTCGGCCGGTTCTGAATCCTTCACCAACTGTAGCCGCACCGCAGGGTCGCCGACCACAGAATATCCGCGCGCATCGTTGTTCGCTGTCCACAACCCAGCCAGCAAATAAGGATCGACATTCGCCCCGAACTTCGCATCTTCGAGTTGAATCGACAAATCCGACGACAACTCGGCATACCGGCCATTGAAATATTCCAACGCCGACCCAACCGGATGCCCTTCCATCAGCCGCTTGATTGTGCTCTTGAAGACCTCGGTCTGACTCCCCGCGCGGTCCCAATGAAACGAGCAACCCCACGCCCGCTCGACATGGCCGATCACCGCCAAAGCACCGCCAAGCGGATGCGCCAGCATTTGCTTCGGCAGCCTACCCAGAAAACTCTGCGGCGCGATTGCGTCCGGTTGACCCGACGCGGTGTAGTCGCTCTTCATCGGGGTCCCCGCGCCAAAGCACGCGAAATGCATGGCGATCGTGCCGAAAATCTTCGCGTCGGCAGCCAAATCATCGCCCGTATAGAAAAAGCCATCCGGCAGCGTGCCGCGAAACGACGGCCCCGGCCAATCCTGGCAAAGCAAGGCTCCCTGATTGGCTATCTGCCGCACATCGCCGCTCTGATAGCACATGCCGTGGCTCGCGGTGAAAAGAAACGCCGGAGCATCGTCCCCCAGCAGCGAACTCAGCCGCGTCTTGGTCGCCGCCTCGTCGAAGTAGCTGTCGACCACCCAGCCATGCTTGTTTTGTTTCGGATCGCCCGCCCAAGCCGCCAGCGGAGTCGCCAGCTCATCATGGCTCAGCTTCGTCGCGCCATCTCCATCGTTGGCAGTCGCGAAAAATACCGCCCGCTTTGCCAGCGCCAGCGTGCCCGTCTCGGCCGCGACAACCGACCGCGCATAGGCCGCATAATCGGCGACGGTCTCAAAATGAATGCGCCCCACCGCATACTGCACATCCAGTTGATATTGAAATCGGAACGGGATCGTATCCGGATCGCCCACGATCAGCAGGTAGTAAGGCATCGCTTCCGGATCGACCGGCCCCGGCCCCACTCCATGCCGATTCAGAAAGTCCAGCTTGCTCTCGCCCGGACGGTAAGCATCGGCATCGCGAAACTCGCGATATAGGCCCTCGCGCTTCGCATTCGCCTGCTGCTTGCGCAGTGTGAATAGCGGCGAAAGCGCCTCATAGATCGCCGGATCGGCGCCAAAGGCAAATATCACTCCCCAGCCGGTCTCGTCCAGGTTCTTCGGATCGACGCCCTCTTTGACCGCAAAACGCGCCTCGGAATCGCGCTGTCTGCGCCGCCGCAATTCCTCCAGGGCCTGCTTGTCGAAAGTCTGCCCCCGGGCAATCCCGGCAATCACCTCGACCGGCGTGGGGGGCAGATCATATTCGCCGGTCGCACCATTGATGCCGTTGAAGATCAGAAGCTCATTGGCATCGCTCATCGGTGAATCCCCGAATCCCTCAAATCATGGGTTATTGCGAAGAGGCAACGCGTCAACCGCGCCTCCAGACTTAGCAGGCAGCACCGCGTTAACCGCGGCGGAAAAGCGCGCTGGTTGTTTTTCTAGCCGCCTGTCCTTATCGGCTGGATGGGCCCAGGAAAACTCGACCCGTCGCCCGACTGAACGACCAGAATCGGCGGATCGGCGGGCGGCCCGAAATCGAAGTCCGTGGGAGCCGGATCTCCCGGAGCCTGCACAACGACCCCATATGCCTGGCCCGAAGGCGCCTCGAAGGTATAGCTAATCGAGGAACCGGACGGCAGAGAGACAGGCGAACTCGGCGCCGGAGTCAAAACAGCAGCAGCAGCCTGCGAAAAATAAAGGTTCGAATCGGCGCCCGATGCCGCCGTAAACGCAACTTCAGCCCCCGCAACAACCGCGACGCCGGCTACACTCGGCACCCGCAACCCCAATTCGTCCTTGATGGAAACGTTCGTAGTCGTCATGGCCTCAAACGTTAACTCCTTTGCTTCGTCTTGTCTAGCGCCTGGTTGTCTAGCGATCGATTGTCTAGCGATCATTTGTCTAGCGATTGCCTGTCTGCGTTTGTCTGTTCGCCGCTTCTTTATCCAAACTATGTTTCGCCCTTGCAGCCCGCAGCGCTTGCTGGAATTTCGGGTCCACGCGCAGGGCAGCCAATTCCGGGCTGCGTTGCAGTTCCATCTCATGGTAGCCAAGCGCGATCGACTGGGCGATAAACCGGATCGCCGGCTCCCGCTGATGCAGAATCTCGTAGCCTTCCCCGGTGCGAAACAACACGTCCGGATTATCCGGCGCCAGCGCAACAGCTTGCCGCAGCAGCGGCAGGGCATGATCTCCGTCGCCCACCGCGGCATAGTAGCCGCCCAGGGCGCTGAGCAGCAGCGGATCGTTCGGCGTCTCTTTGAGCGTCACTTCGGCCAGCTCGATCGTTTTGCGATAGGCTTCGATCGCGTGATCGTGTCCGCCCGGGCTCCACATGTAACCCGAGGCCAGGTTTCCCCACACGGTGTAGTCGTTGGGGCTCAGCGCCACAGCCCTCTGGTAGTTCGCCACCGCTTCCGGATACCTGCCCTGCAACTCAAGCAGCGTCCCGAGCGCCGAAAACGACCTCGCGCTCGGATCCAGCTCCACGACTCTTTGGAGGTTAGTCTCAGCCACATCGAAGCGGCCTAATTGCAAATACGCTAACCCGAGATCGCTCAGAGCGATCGCGTTGTCGGGTGTGATCTGCACCGCCCGGGCAAATTGCTCCGCTGCCTCCTCCAACCTGCCGTCGTTGAAGTAATACGAACCCAACACCACCGGCCAGCGCCAGTAGTTCGGCGCCAGATCCATCGCCCGCTGCACCGATGCGATCGCGTCCGCGTCGCGCCCTTCGGCCGAAAAGACCTCCGACTGGGCTCCGTAGGCGTCTGCGTTATGCGGATCAAGCTGCAGCGCCCGTTGCACCTGCTGCGTCGCCAGCGCATTGTTGCCGGCCATCGCCTCCATGCGCGCCAGGGTCACATATGGCGGCGCGAGGTTGGGATCGAGGGCGATGGCCCGGTTGCACGCCGTCCTCGCCTGGTCCAGCAACCCCGGCGTCCCGCTTTCCCGATACTCGGCGAAGTAAGCGCTGCCCAGTGCCGATTGCGCCAGCGCAAAGTTGGGGTCGCGCTCCAACACCCCTTTCAAAATCGTCGTCGCATCGGCAACATTCTTCGCCTTGTCCGCGCGGCGAAGCAAGTTCATCGCCGTCAGGTATTGCTCATTCTCGCTGGCCGACTGCGCCACGAATCGCACTTTGGCCTGCCCCGCATGGTGGAAATACTCCCATCCCCCAATTGTCGCAAGCAGCACGAGCCCCAGAACCACGTAGCGCCACTGCTTCACAAGCCAATGCGGCGTCGCTTCGCTCGGAGACTCCTTGCCACCCTCTCTCCCACCTTCGACCAGCACGTCAGAGAGCGCACTCAACAGCGCTCCCGCGCTCGAGAAGCGCCTCGCAGGGTCGGGATGAATCGCCGTATCCATCACCCGCACAAAAGCCTCCGGCAGATCGGGACGATGGTCGAGCACTGATCGGCTGCTTACAATCCGTGCCGCCGCAGCCGGCGACTTCACCGCCACATCGGAGGTCCGCTCATCGCTGCCCGCCGTCGCCGGCGCCCCTGAACCACTCACCGTGATGCCCGAGGGATACCTGCCCGTCACCAGGAAGAACAGCAACGCACCGACTGCATAGATGTCGCTCTCGACCGAGGCCGACGCCCCCTGAAAGAGCTCCGGCGCCATGTAAACCGGCGTTCCGGCGAAGTCTTTCTGCAAGTGAGGCAGCGTGCTCAGCCCAAAATCCATCAGCAGGATGCGGCCGCCTTCTTCGCGCATCACGTTCTCCGCTTTAATGTCCCGATGGAGCAGACCCGCTCGATGCACCGCGCTCAGCGCCTTGCAGACATCGATGCAGACGAGCACCGCTTCGCGGTAGCCAAGTGGGCCCTGTTCCCGCACCAGCGTGGCTAGAGTCTTGCCATGGACGAAGTCCGTCCAGAAGCCGACCAGCCCATCATGTTCGTCAATGCCGTGAACCGGAACGATATTCGGGTGGCGCACCGCGGCCAGGGCACGCGCCTCACGCAACAGAGCCTTGAACTGCGCCTCATCGCCCTCAGACCGGGGCAGCAGGATCTTCAGCCCGACGTCGCGCTCCAGATGCGGGTCCCAGGCGCGATAAACCTCGCCAAAGTTTCCCCTGCCCACCCGCTCCAGCAGCCGGAAGCTGCCCCACGTATTCGAAGCAACGCCCGGCGCGTAGACCGTCTTCCCGGCCTTCAACCCCCTGGCCTTCCGGGTTTTGCCCAGCGGACGAGTTGGGGCCGGCGCTCATGCTTGCACTAGCAGGAATTCCCCCGAAAGTGCTCAAAGTATAGCAGGGCAAAGTCGCCTCAACCGGTGCTCGGCGACAGTCGCGAGTTGGGTTGGGGAAAGCGGTCCCGCTGGCGGATAACGATCGCCAATGCAAACAGTTGCTTACAAAGTGGTCCCGCAGAGGCAATCATCAATAAGGTGACACGGGTCAAGGTGACACGGGTTGAACCAATAAAAATTGATCTCAATGCTTGACAGTGCTGTATCCGGGTTGCGAACCTCGTCCAGTCGCTGTACAGACGGCCCGCTGAGGATTTTTCGGCCCAAGCGAAATATCCCGGTAGAGGTGCCTCTTGTTTCTCCCCGTCGCTTCCCTCCGTTCCGTCATTCGTTTCTCCTGCTGCTCGCTCATCCTTACCGCCGCCGCTTTCGGCCAGGCAATGCCTGCGGTAAACAACGCTCCGCACACGGAATTTGCAGCCAAGCCAGATTCCATCGGCGTCGCCTACAATTCTTCGCTTTGGCCCAAGGTGGCGGGCGTTGCCACCGTCTATTACGTCATCGACTCGGCCTCAGACCCCAATGCAACGCCGAAGATTCAAACCGCGATCAATCAATTCAACAAAGACTTTCCCGGTTTGATCCAATGGGTCAAATGGACCTCATCCGAAGGCCCCAATTACGTCGATATCAACCTGAGCGCTTCGGATACCAGCGGCCAATGTGAGGCGCTGGAGGGATATTTGGCCAAACCCGCCCAGCCTATGACCGGATCGACCAATTGTACGGTTGGAACCATTCTCCACGAGATGGGCCATATCATCGGCCTCTGGCACGAGCAATCCCGGTCCGGCAGCTCGACCTATGTCGACATTCATTTCAGCCACGTGATCAAGGGGTCCTGGGGGAATTTCTTGGCGCCGGCCGACAACTATCAGAATCTCACCAGCTATTACGACTACGCCTCGCTGATGGAGTATCCATCTTTTTCCTTCACTAGTACCGGAGCTCCGGTGATCGAGACGATTCCGGCGGGTATGCCGCTTGGCAGCAGTGACGGTGTGCCGGTTCCAACAACCGTGGACTATTCCGCCGGAGACAAGGAGGGCATAGGGCGGCTTTACGGGGTAGCGCCCACCGAGGTCAAGGTCACCTCGAATCCTGTCGGACTGAAAGTGACGGTGGACGGCAGGACGTTCACCACGCCCAACACCTTCGCCTGGGCTCTCAACTCAACCCATACCCTCGATGTCCCCGCGGGAGTGCAGACCCTCACCGGCGACATCGCCAACAGCACCACTTCAGCGACGTTTTACTATACCTACGGTCGATGGAATGACAGCACATCGCAGAGCCATACGATCACCGTTACTCCCGGAAACGGAGAACTCGCCTACCCATCGACTTCGCCCCAGGTGACCACCTATTCGGCGAATTTCATCCAGCTCGTTCCTTATACCGCCGCGGTCTCTCCCGCCGGCTCCGGAACAGTCAGTGTCTCGCCTCAGCCATTGACGTATTCCGGAGCGACCGGCAGCTTCTTTGTCGCGCGACAGGAAGTCACGCTGACCGCAACCCCTGCCTCCGGCTGGAGCTTCTATGAATTCAACAACTCCCCATTCTGGCTGCCCGGCGGACTCGGCTCCGAGTCGAAGTCTTTCTACGTGCCCGATACAGGCAATCCGGTCAATACTACAGCTGAGTTCAGCAACAGAATTGTCCGCGCGGTCAAGGTGACGCCTGAGACTTTCAGTTCGAACCTGTCCATCAATACCGAACTGGGTTTCGCCTATTCCCCCAAGAACTTCTCCGCCCTCTACGATTCCACCTGGACCGGCGGCACCACTCATACCATCGACTATCCCTCGCCCGAGTATCCCTACAGCAGCAACTCGCGTTATGTCTTCGATAGCTGGAGCGATGGAGGCGCGGCTTCGCACGCCGTCACGCTCCCCGGCGGCGGCGTAACCTACACTGCGACGGTAACTCCCGAATTCAGGCCGGCGACCAATTTCAACTACCCACCCTGCGGGGGGACGGCCACGATCGAGCCCGCCTCCCCGACCGGCGACGGCTTCTATCCCACCGGCCAGCAGCTCGAATTCAAAGCCACCCCGGCCACTGGATGGACCTTCGTCGGGTGGACCTACGATCTCACCGGAACGACCAATCCCGCGACCCTCACCGCAACCGGCGAAACGCTGGTCTTCGCAAATTTCAACATTACCAACACGCCACTCACCTTGACAGGCCTGAGCCCGTCCAGCAAAACCGCGGGTTCTGCGGCATTCACATTGACACTCACCGGAACCGGTTTCGCGCCTGCTTCGTTGGTAACCTTCAATGGCGCCTACCTGCCCGTCACCTACGTGAGTTCTACCGCGTTGACCGTTCCCATTACCGCCGCTGAAGTAGCCACTGCGGGCAACTATCAGGTAGCCGTGGAGAATTTCCCTCCCGGCTCAACTGGCTGCGCGGTCTTCGCCTACAAGCCGTTCTTCGTCAAGAAATGACCCGGAACCGTCTCCTCCCGGCTGAGCGAGAACCTCTGGCCGGCCGGATCGGAGGCTGGTCCGGCGATCAATTTCAAGAAATCAGGGCTGCCGCGAGCTCTGACCGGCTCCGCCCGCAATGGGAGTGTCCTCATTCGAACCACCGGGCAACTCCTCGGAGGGCGACCCCTTGGATGCCTGCGAAGGATGCCTGCGAAATCCGACTTTGGTCGTTCGATTTCCTAAGCTTGACTCCCAAGAGAAATATCAATTGCCGGGAAGAATTTGCTCGAAGACTGTAAAACCTTCTTCCCAAGCGAGGCGATCGGTCGGCAATCTCCGCCTTTTCCCATGATTCGGCAGAAACTCGCTGCGGCACTGGGCTACTTACGGCATCCAACTACTCAGAGTTGAAACAACCGGAGTGAACCGACTATGCACAAACCATTGGTAACTATCGAGAATTGGGCAGTCGTTCAACGAGCTCTCGCTATGACTGCTCTGAGTTATGAAGAATTGCAACCCGGCAAACACTTAATGGGCAAGGTCGTCGGGCACACCAGTCTTTCCAGTGCCGAGTGTGTCTACACATCGCCCATCGTGCACGTCGATACCAGCAAGGGACGGGTTGAGACGCGCAACACCGTCTATCAGCTCGGCGAGCCCAGCGACGGATACAGAAGCTGGGAGCACGAACAGAAGCAGCACGCCGCAGCTTAAGAGAGCTACTCCGCCCGCAAAGCGTCGACCGGATCGATAGTGGCCGCTCGACGCGAAGGCAAATAGCAGGCGAGATAGGCGATCACCACCACCAGGAAGGTGATCGCAGCGTAGGTGAGCGGATCGACGGGACTCACGTTGAACAGCAGCGACGACATCAACCGCATGGTGACGAACGCGGCCACTAGTCCGCACGTCACGCCGATGCCGGTCAATAGCATCCCTTGCCGCACAAAGAGCGCAACCAGGCTTCCTCGCTGCGCGCCTAACGCCATCCGAATTCCAACCTCGCGTGTTCTTTGCGCTACCGAATACGAAATCACACCGTAGATGCCGACGATCCCCAGCAACAGCGCCATGCTCCCTGCAATGCAGAGCATCACCAGCGTGAACGAGGTGCGGGCCATCGACTTTCTCGCGAACTCACCGACCGTGGACGTATAGGCCAGCGGCACTTCTGCATCGACTGACCAGACTCGCTGCTGCACTTCGCTCATAAAAGCCGACGAGCCGGCGCGCGGGCTGCGGATGACGAAGGCGGTCCAGCGCCGCAGCGTCTCCTTCTGACCCTCGAAGTTGCTCATGATGACGGGCCAGTAGACTGCGGTTTGCGCGGGCTGATCGGCGCCGTCATAGTGCACGTCCTGCACTACCCCGATGATTTCGCGCCAGTCGTCGTTGCTTCCGACGCGTATGCGCTTGCCCAGGGCGTTGTTAGCGTCATGCCAATATTCGCGCGCGAAGTTCTCGGAGATGATCGCCACGGGACGTTTGTCGTAGGTGTCGGTCCAGGTGAGATCGCGGCCCGCTACTATGCGCGTGCCCATGGTTGCGAAGAACCCCGGCGAGATAAAGATGAATCTCCTGATCGGCGGAATTTCTCCCTCTTTATAAACGTGGTCCTGAGCATAAAGCAGATCATTGGAGTTATTTCCATCCATTGGAATCTCGCTCGAGAAGCTGACCGAAGAGACCCCTGGCATGGCTGCGAGTTTGTCGAGAATGTCCTGCTGCATGTGGACGACGCGCTCGTCCTGGGCCTCTGGTATCTGCGCCTCGGGGACCACAAAGCGAAATGTCTGGAGAGCCGCTGGATCCGTAAAGCCGGGAGAAACATGCATCAGCGCGACGAAGGTGCGGATCATCAACCCGGAGCAGATCAGCAGCACCAACGCCAGCGCGACCTGCACCACGACAAGTGCTTTGCGGGTGCGGTGCCGCTCGCGGCCCTGGCTCTGCGAGCGTCCTCCTTCGCGAAGTGTAGCGTTCAGTCCCTGCCCCGCGTAGCGAATGACCGGGACAAGGCCGATGAGCAGGCTGACCACCAGAGCCAGGGCCAAAGTGAAGAGCAACACCGGAATATCGATGCCAATCTCGTTGAGGCGCGGTAGTCCATCTGGCGCGATGGCAACCAGAACCCGCAGCGCGCCATACGCTAGACCTAATCCGATCAAACTGCCCGCAAATCCCAGCAGCGAGCTCTCATAGAACAACTCGAGTGCAATTCGTCCGCGTCCCGCGCCCAGAGCCGAGCGGACCGCCAACTCCTGGCGTCGTCCCTCAACCCTCACCAACAGCAGGTTCGCAACATTGGCGCAGGCTATCAGCAGCACCACCGCAATCGAACCCATCAGCACCCAAAGCATCTTGCCGATGTCGCCGACAACATCGTGCTTCAACGGGCGCAGGTTGGGGAGAATCTGCACCTTCTCGAAGATGGCGGCGCTAAAACCCTCGGGTGCGGGAAAGCTGCGCACGGAAATCGGCAATAGCCGCGCCATGTCAGCGCTGGCCTGCTCCATCGTCACTCCCGGCTTCAGACGCGCCAGCGCGCGATAGCTGAAATTGCCCAGCTTGGTCTTGCTGCGGTCCCACTGCATGGGCAGAAACAGCGCATCGTCATCCCGATCGAGGAAGTGAAATCCCTGGGGTAAAACACCAATGATCTGCCGCGGCTTGCCGTCCACATTAAGCATTTGGCCGATCGCTGCAGTCGCGCCGCCAAATTTCTTCTGCCAGTATCCATAAGAGAGCACCACTGTCTGCGGCGCGCCCGCTGTGTCATCCTGCCGCGTAAACAGGCGCCCCCGCGCCGGAACCACGCCGAGCAGCGGCAGGGTGCCGTCGGTCACATCAAGACCCTGCACATGCTCGGGCTCGCCAGCGCCGGTCACGCTGACCGAGTCTCCGTTGTAGACGCCAATGTCCTGCAGGGTGGTGCTCTGCTCGCGGTCGATAAAGTAAATCGACGGCGACATATTCATCTCCTTGATATTGATCCCCGGCGCGCTGTACCACACACCGATCAGTTCCGAAGCATGAGGATATGGCAGCGGCTTGAGCAGCACGCCCTCGACCACGCTAAAGATTGCCGTGTTCGCACCCACGCCGATTGCCAGCGTAAGGAGCGTGATGGCCGTGAACACTGGCGCTCGACCGAGTCTCCGAACCACCTGCTTGAATTGATCAAGGACCATCGCCATCCCGCCTCCACGTGCCGTATTTACACGCTTGGCCCGTGATGGCTACTACGTCTTCCCGAAGAGGACGGTTCCAAAAGGAATTGAGTAAATCGCCCCGCGGCCGCTCGACCCTGATTTAGGAGCTGTTTCTGATAGCCTTAAATCTTAGTTGGAGTAGAAACGCCATGCCAGAACAAAGGGCGCGCAAGTACCACCAGGACCGGGTCGCCGGGACCCTTCGCGACGAAATCACCGCCATGATCGAGGGCCAGCTCTCTGACCCGCGCATCGCCTTCGCCTACGTCAGCCAGGTCGCCCTCAACCCCGGCGGCAAATCGGCGCTCGTCTACATCACCGTCGACGGCGGCGAAAAAGAAGAAGAGGAAACCCTCGCCGCGCTCATGGCCGCGCGAGGCTACATCCGCCACGAACTCCTCGAGCGCACCGGCAAACGCCACATCCCCGACCTCAGCTTCCACATCGACCGCTCGGAAAAGATGAAGGCCCGCATCGACGAGCTCATGAGCCGCAAGCGCCAGCGCGCCAAACCCGAAGCCGCGGCTGAATCCGTCGCCCCGGCTCCCTCAGCCGTGACCGCTCCACGCAGCTGACTCGCGCACTCTGATCCATCCCCGGAACCGGCACTTTCCTCTCCTGGCGCTCGGAATGCGCCGCCTCGTGCCCATAGATCGCCGCAGGCCGCGGCGAAAAAACCGCCTCGCGAGAAAAAGTAAATGAGATCTTGGTGAAACGCTCATGCCTTCTCCTCCACTACTTCTAGCAAGAGGGCAAAATCATGGCAAAATCTAAGGCAATCAATCTGGATATCGGCGACGGGGTAGATGTTGGCGATGACGCCGAGGTCGGCGAAATCACTGACGTAGGCGAAGTTAGCGACACAGCGGACGGCATCGACGTCGGCGACGTGATCGATGATCAGGGCGACAATGGGCCCGACGGCGAATTTGGAGACGTTAGCGACTTCGGCGACGCCGTTGACGTGAACGACCTCAGTGCAATCGGCGTACAAGGCCACGTCGTCGATATCGTCGACCGCGGCCATGTCGTCGATATCGCGGAGCGCGGCCAAATTGCCGATCGCCTCGACATTATCGATCGTGGCCATATTGCCGAGATCATCGACCGCGGCGCAATCGGGGAGATCCACGACCGGGTCGACATCGTCGATCGCATTGATATCGTCGATCGCATTGACATTATCGATCGCGGCCAGATAGGGCAGATCGGAGAAGTCGGCGAGGTCGGCGAAGGCATCTCCGAGCCCCAGAAAGAAAACCCGGGCCGCACGGCCCCGCCGAAGCAAAAGGCAGCCACCGAGTCGGACCCGGCGCCCAGCAGCCGCTTCCTCACCCAACGAAGGGCGGACCTGCTCAACCCAGTCAAGCTCGTTCCGCAAACCTCAGGACGGTGATCGCAATGACTGCCTTCATCATCGCGGGGCTGCTTGCCACCTGGTTTCTATTGGAACTGGCCATCCAGTTTCCATTCGACCGGTGCAAGCGGCTCCGCTTCCTGGATCCCTCAGCCCACCTGCTGGCGGCGTGGAACTTCTTCGCGCCAAAACCCATCATGGGCGATGTGGAGCTCTTCTTTCGCCACGCCGGCCGTGCTTCCGCCGTCCACTCATCGAAGAGTCGACTAAGGCCGGCAAAATGGTTCCTTGTTCAACCCAACGGCGACCGCTGCCACTATCACCTGCTCGTCAACCCCCAAAAGCGGGCGAGAAAAGCCATCTTCCGTTGCTGCAATTACGTCATCACTCACAGAAAAAGGGAAAACATCTCGCTCAGCATTCCTTATCTTCTTCTGCTCGATCGCGTCAGCATGTTGTGCCCGGATGAAGGGCTCGTGCAGTTTCGAATCGATGTCATCCGCAAAGACGGCAGTCGCATCATCGCCTACGTCTCTGTGCCGCATCGCGTAGAGCCAATCATGCAAGTCGCAACGAGAACCCCTTCACTAGAAGCAGAGACCGGCCATGACCTCATTCAGCCTCAATGCATCTGAAGCCGTAAACCTCGCAGTGCGGTTATGCTGCATCGGCCGCGCCATCTCCCTGGCCGAGCTCGCGCTCGCGCGAAGGGAGCGCCGTCCCGGCGGAATGCTCAACTGGAGAGTCGCTGGCATGGTTATGGATGAGACGTCGTTCAGTTTGTCGCGTCTAGCCCGCGTGCGTCGTCTCCTATGGAAGAGCTTCATCGGCATGCCGCCCTGGCTCTTCACCTGCCTCTTATGGATCGAGGCAGCCGTGGTCCTCTCGCTCTTCCTCTTTCCCGCAACGACAGCCCTGCGCGTGGCCGCGGCCGCCCTCCTGCTGATCGAGATGAAGCGCCACTACTTCTCCGTCGACGGCTCCGACGAGATGATGCTGCTCTTTCTCGCCGCGACTTCCCTCGGTGGCCTCGGCAATTCCAGCCTGTATCTAGCATGGTTTCTCGCCGCCGAGATCGTGCTCGCCTACACAACCGCCGGAGTCTACAAAGCCGCATCTCCTTTCTGGCAGAAGGGGAAAGCGCTCTTATCCATCACGCGAACGCGGGCTTTCGGCCACCCCCGGATCTCGCAGCTTTTGCGCCGCTATCCGCTGCTGGCTCACGCCTCTGAATTGTCTCTGGTGCTCTGGGAGTCAGGCTTCATCATTGCGCTCTTCGCGCCGCGTCCAGTGCTTTGGATCTTTCTCGCCGCAGGCGTCGTCTTTCACCTGTCGTGCGCCCTGGTGATGGGACTGAACACTTTTCTATGGGCCTTCGCCGCCGGATATCCATGCGTGATCTTCGCCAATCAGCAGATACACACCGTAGTCAAAGCCCCGCTCGACGGCTACCTGACCCTCGCCCTCACGCTGGTCGCCACGGTCGCTGTCGTCTTCACGGGACGGCGCGTCTCGCACAAAGCGGAGCAACAGCCGGTCCCTCCAAAGGAATCACGAGAGCCCAAGCCAATCGGGCGTCTTTTACCTTCCTGACGTGGGCGACTAAAGCGCCGCGTATTCCCTCTTAGCTTCAGCAACTACGGGAAGGTTGGTGTCGGCATTCTTCCATTCGCTAAAGAACACGTCATAGGCCTTCTTCGCGTTGACCTTATCGCCGGACATCGCATAAGCACGACCCATGCCCAGGTAGGACAGCGCATAAGGGCTTGCCAGAAAATAGGCCAACCCTTTAGAGCGGGTAGCTTCCTGGAACGAGGCGATCGCATTTGCGGAATCCTTAAGCTGCAGATAGGCCAGCCCGCGCATATAGGGAGCGTAGGAGGCGTCATCGTGAGCTCTCACTTTTTCCAGATAAACGAGCGCTTGTTTCGCGTCTCCCGCCTTGAAAGCCATCCAGCCCCGCGACTGCGGAACGGCGATCTCCTGCACAATCGTGTCTTCCGGGTAGTGCTTTTCGATGCTCGAGAGGATCTCAGACGCCTGCTTCGCTTCGTTGCATTGCGCCAGAGCAGTAGCCGCTGCGATCTGGGTCACCTTCCCATTATCAAGCTGCAGAGCGCGCTTCGCGACACTGCCAGCGTCGAAACACTCATCGACCATCCAGCCGGCGCTTGCCGCGGCAAGCAAACTCCCCGCCTGCGAGTCGCTCGCCTTCGCACTTGCCGCCTGGTCCGCCGCACGAAGATAGGTTGTCTTCGCAAGCTGAATCTCGCCAAGCTGCGGAAGCATGCTGCCCACAGTACCGCTGATCACAAACTGGTCAGGCCGCCCCGCCGTCTCCGTCACGATTCTCTGCACACTGTCCCAGTCACCTCGGAAGGCGTAATAAATGACTTCGTTCGCGAACATTGATGTCCCGTTAAGACCAAGCCGCTTCACGTCGGCCAGATATTTTTCCCCCTCGGAGACGCGACTCAGAACCGTGGCGCCTGAAACTCCATTTTCCAGCGCGATTGCATCGTCGGGCTGCAGTTCAAGGGCCTTGAGATTAGCGGCGAGACTCTTCTCTACTTCGCCGTTCGTAAGGTAGGAGACACCGATGTTGATAAAGTTGTCGATCTGCAGCGGATACTCTTCGGTGGCAACCTCAAGCGTCTCAATGTTCTTGTGCAGATCGCCCACCACCGCGGCATAGTAGTGCCCGGCAATGTAAAGTTTCTCCCGCTCACTGACATTGCCGCTGAGGTTATAGGCGCGGGTGAAGTACTCGCTCGCCTTGGTGACCTGGCCGGAGTTCAGATAAAGCACGCCCATGCGCGCCCAGGCCATCGCCAGCTTTGGGTCAAGCTCCACCGCCCGCTTGTAGTGGTCCATCGCTTCAGGGATGTCGTTCCCCTTCTGATGGGCCTCATCGCCAAGCGCGTAAGCCCGAAAAGCTTCGAGCGAAGGCGTCGTCGCCTGGCCAAACGGCGCATTCAGCTTCTGAATGCTCGACAGGCTCTCGCCGAGCTTGCCGCGCATCGCCGTCGCGACCTGGTTCAGTGCGTCCAGCACATGCTCTTTGTCCGGCGCCGTCGCCTCTTCGCTCGCAATATCGTCGCCGCTCGCGGTGTTTTGCGCGCCGAGCGTAATGAGATATGCCTTGCCCAACGGCGCAATGGTGCCGGTAAGAATGGCTTTGACGCCCTCCCGTTCGCCGATCTCCCGGGCAATCTGCGGCGTGATGGCATCCTCCTGCTTGCGGCCCAGATACTGCAGGCTCTGCCGCAGATGTTGCTGGCTGACGATGTCCAGCACCGGAGACTGCCCAAGTTGCACCCGCAGTGCCTGGTCCAAAGTGGAATCAAAAATCGGATCGCCGGTCTTGTTGATGAAGTCGGCGACGATGATGGCGTCTTTCAGCGCCTTCGGCTTTGCCCCCGGACCTGCAGTTGTAGCATCCGCCGCAGCCGGAGCGGTTGTCGCAGATTCCTGGCCTGCCTTACCGCCCAAACGGCCGCGCAGCAAAAAGAATCCGCCCGCCAGCACCACCACAACCAAAGCTCCAGCAAGCATCAATCCAGTATTGGAACGCCGCGGCTCGGCTACAGCTACCGGAGCTGAACCGGATGCAACCGGAATCGAAGCAGCAGAAGTAGCCCCGGAGCCAGAAGAAGCGACGGCAGGCGAAGAAGCTGAAGAAGACCCCGACAAAGGCGCGCCCTGGACCGCCTCAAGATCGGCAAGAAGGTCTTCAGCGCTCGCATAGCGCTGCACCCGGTCCTTCGCCAGCAGCTTTGCAATAATCGGATCAAGACCGCTCGGCATCGCCGGATTCACACTGCTCACCGTCGGCGGGTCCTTCATCAGCAGCGAAGCGAAGACCTCCGCCGTGCTCCGACCACCAAAAGCCGGCTCGCCCGTCGCCATTTCAAACAAAACACTGCCCAGGCTGAACAAGTCAGTCCGCGCATCGAGCGGATCACCCTTGGCCTGCTCTGGAGACATATAGGCTGCCGTCCCAACCGTCGACCCCGGAATCGTAAGGTCGGTCGCGCCGCCGGTCGCCGTGTCTTCACTCCCCGGCGGTCCAAAGAATCGCGAATCGGGAGAGGCCTCAGGCCCCTGTTTCTTCGCCAGCCCAAAATCAAGGATCTTCAATTGCTTCCGGTCCCGCCCGCTATCGACCACAAACAGGTTCGCCGGCTTGATGTCCCGATGGACAATCCCCTTGGCATGTGCCGCGGCCAGCGCGCTCGCCGCCTGTTGCCCAAAAGCGATCACCTCAGCAGCGGTGAGCCGATGATGACCCAGGTACGCCTTGAGGGTCTCGCCGCGAAGCAACTCCATCACCAGATAAGGACGCCCGTCCTGTTCGCCCACATCGTGAATCGCGCAGATATTCGGATGGTTCAGCGTCGCCGCGGCACGCGCCTCGCGAAGAAAACGGCCATGGGAGAGTTGAGTCGCCGAGTGTGGAGTGCCGGCCGGAGTGGGGCTACCCCCGCCATCGGAATTCAGAAAGCTGTCCGAGACCAGCTTGAGTGCGACTTCGCGCTCCAGCCGCGTATCGAGGGCGCGATACACTACACCCATCCCGCCCGCGCCGATCTTCTCAACTATTTTGTAAGGACCAAAGACAGTGTCAGCAGCAATCGTCATACCCGTCCGAAAAACTCTTGATTTATGTCCCAGTTAGGGACCTGCATATAGGTGCAGGCGGGGGTTGTGTCGAGTGTACACGCGACCAAGGGAAAGTGACGAGGAGCTTTAGTAACGTTCCAGGTTAGTATTTCGCTCCCTCATCGACTTGATTCAGTTTCGGTTTTTTGGGGCAATTGGCAGCAAAAGCCGCTCGCGTTCGTTCCAGCCCTGCTTCGATGCTTACGTCCGGGTGATAGCCCAAGTCTCGCCGAGCGGCAGAGATATCGAAATAATGGTCGCGGCCCATCTCCAGCACCGAGAGCCGCGTCACCGGCGGTTCCTTAGCAACGCGAAACAACCTGTAGCCCGCCTCCAAAATGGAAGCCGCCACGTACGCAACCGGTACCGGAATCGACTTCGTCACCGGAGGCAGACCAGCAACCTCAAGAATCGCGTTGATCAGAAACTTCACTGGCCGAGGATCTCCCTGCGAGATGAAATACGCTCGTCCCGCAACTGGGCTGCCGGGCTTCAGCCGCTTCGCAGCATCCAGATGAGCGCGCGCCGCGTTGTCGATAAATGTAGAGTCGACAAGGTTCTCGCCCGACCCAATAATCATCAACCGATTCGCAATCCGCCGCGCCGCGACACGCGGCAGAAGCTGCGTATCGCCCGGTCCCCAGATCAAATGAGGCCGCAAGGCTACCGTCGCCAGAGCATCGCTGTTCGCCTCGATCACCAGGCGCTCGGCTGCGGCCTTCGTCGTGAGATAAGGCGCCAGGTATTTCTTCGGAAGCGGCTCCTCCTCGTTAGCATTGCGAACATTCTGTCCTCCGAAAGCGACGCTCGGTGTACTCGTGTACACGAGCTTCGGGATGCCATTGCGCAGGCATGCCTCGATCACGTTGCGCGTGCCGATTACGTTGGCCGCATAGTAGTCCGAGTAGTCTCCCCATATTCCCGCTTTGGCGCCCACATGAAAAACCACATCCGCATTTCGAAACGCGTCGCGAACCGCCTGAAGATCCGCCAGGTCCCCCCTGAGGCACACGACTCCCTGCGCAGTTAGTTCCGGATATTCGCCGCGCGAAAAGCTCCGGACTGAGAAGCCTTCCTCAAGCAGCATCGAAACAATCCTCGACCCGAGAAAGCCGCCCCCTCCGGTGACTACCGCTCTCGGTCCCTGACTCATACCAACCCGCACTCCACGCGTAACGAAATGAAACCACCCCGAAAGGTGCGGTCATTATAGATATTCGTCAGTGGCAAGCGTCCTCGAATCGCCAGGCTCCGGTTGACGTTTCATACATTTGGTGCAAAGGTAATCGCAAATATGTCCACCGCGCCCAGTCTGTATCCCCACCACCAAAGGCTTCTCCAGGAAGCAACGCGGTGGGCGGCGGGTGCGCCTTTCGATGCGGCGCAAGCCCGGCAATCTCGCCGCGATGCGTTGCATCACAATCACCGCCACTACCGCAACCGGATTCCGCTCTATCGACAAATCGCTGATCGCGCTGGCGTCAGCGACGATGCCCCGTTTGAGGTGCTCGCCGCCTCGATGCTGCTTCCCGACGGAATCTTCAAGTCCTACCCCCAGTCGCTCCTCGACAAGCACGACTTCGACGGCATGGATCAATGGCTCCGCACAGTCTACGACGACCACATCAAACCACCCGCCAACCCACCCGACCGCGAGCATGAGACAGTGGACGATTGGCTCGCCAGCCTCGAAGACCGCGGCATCCACGTCGTCTACAGCTCGGGCACAAGCGGGAATCTCTCCTTCGTTCCCCGCGACGCCTACAGCTGGTGGCTCTTTCGCGAAGGGCCGCAGTACTACGCGCCGCTTCTACTGGCTCGCCGCGGTATTGTGGGGCAAGTGAAGTCTTCGCTCGCAGCGTTTGGCGGCAGAACGCTCCCCGCCGCCCGCTTCCGTCAGATCTCCAACCGATTCGGCTTCCGCGACTTCGACGGCATCTTCCTCAACTTCAGCGGCGGCAACCAGGGCACGCAACTCGTCGGCCAGGAACTCGCCAAACGCGTCCGCAAGGCAAACTTCCTCTACCCCACCAATATCTCCGCGACCGCAATCCGCGCCCTCACGCGAGGCAATGCAAGCCCCGCCGAACGAGCGCGGACCGAAGCCTTCCTCGATGCAACTGTCCAGCGCAAGGAAGAGAATTATGAACGAATGATCCGCGCAACGCGGAACGCAATCGACGACGGACAGCGCCTCATGATCTTCGGCGCACCATACTCCGTGAAGGAGTTCTGCGATCGAATCCTCGCTGGCGGCAAGCCACTGCTTCTGCCCGCTGGGTCCGTCGTCGGCTACGGCGGCGGCTGGAAATCATTTGATGGCGAAGTACTCAGCGAGCCCGCTCTCATCGACCTCATCGAGCGCGCCACCGGCGTGAAGAAGCAATTCGTCATCGACGGCTATTCGATGACCGAGATCGGCGCGCTCATGCTCAAGTGCGAACACGACCGCTTCCACGTGCCGCCACACCTCGAGACCATCATTCTCGACGACGCGCTCGACCCCGTCGACGGCGACGACCTCACCGGAATCCTCGGCGTCATGGACCCCTTTGCCGTCTCCTATCCCGGCTTCCTCATCACCGGAGACAACGTACACCGCACTCGCAATCCCTGCCCTTGCGGACTCGGCGGTGAAACGCTCCTGTCGGTAAGTCGCGCCTCGGGCGCTGAAGTCAAAGGCTGCGGCGGCATCATGGCCACCGTGAACGCATGAGAACGGACGACATGACGAACTCGAGCATGGCGATAGATAATGCGCAGGCCTCTAGAAGCGACGATACTGACGCCGAGCCGAATCTCCGTCAGCTTCTCGATCAACACAATTGGCTCACGCTCTCGAACGAGCGCCTCGTGCGCTGCCCGCTCCTTGTGAAAGGCCGCCTGATCAACCCACCTACCCTAAGCCTCAACGAAATCACCCAGGCATTTGCCCCCCTCGACAAACGCCGCGGAAGCGCCGACGCATACCAAAACTATGTTGCGCTCGGCGACGCGCAGGTTTTGCGCCATCCCGAGATCGACCGCCACGCCATGCTTGCGACGGGCCGTTGGATCTACACAGTCATGCCCCGCATCGATGCGAAAGAGCTCATCGAGCGGGATATTGATGCGCTCGCAAACGAGCTTTACTCCATCCCGCACGACAGCGTGCTCGACTGGCTAGAACTCGTATCGGCAGCAATCGAGCGAGAGACCGACATCGTCGATCAAGTGCGCGACCTTGATCGGATGACCTCCGAACACCCCGACGCCTTCGGTGACGCGGCATTCTTCGCCTTCACGCTCCTCTTCTCGCCCGAAACTGCAACCGCATCGGTCGACGCCGAGCTCTCGCAGCACGGCGTCCTCGGCAGCCGCTTGCTCGACGAGTGGGTCGAGGTACCCAGCACGCGCATGCCCGGCCCCGTCCACATCGTTGGCGCGGAGGTCCTTCCCGATGCCTTGACCAGCGAACTTCCCTCGCCCACCGTTCTGGTTCGAGCAATGCCCACCCGCCAACTCCACATCACCGCTGGCAATTCCCCGCTCGTCCCCGTCCTCTCGCTCCTTCGCGCCATCTGGACGAAGTCGCCATGCGTGCTGAAGCTCCCGTCAGGAGCGGTCTTACCAGGCAGCCTGATAGCGCTCCTCGCCGCGACGGCGGCCCCAGACCATCCCATTACCCGGCACCTTTCGGTCGTGTATTGGCAGGGTGGCGATGAGAGCGTCGAACGCACTCTCTTCTTCCCCAACGCCTTCGATCGAATTATCGTGTGGGGATCGCCCGACTCGATTGCTTCGGTACGCGATCGCGCAGGGTTCACCAAAATCATCTGCTTCAACCCGCGCTACAGCGTGAGCTTCATCGGGCGCGACGCCTTAAGCAGCAACAATCTCGACGAAGCCGCCGCCCGCGCAGTCTGTGACTCCATGGTCGAGAACCAGAAGGCATGCATCGCATCGCTCGTCCACTACGTCGAGGGCACGGTCGAAGACGCGGAGCGTTACGCCGCCGCCGTCGAGCGAGCTCTCGAAAGTTGGGACGCCCAACTGCCCCACCCACTACTCAATCGCCACCGCGCTCAAATCAAACGCATCGAACGCGGCGTGCTCCTCGATGCTCGCGTGCGCATCCACCATGTCGACCACTCCTACCGCTCCGCAGTCGTTGTCGCCCCTCACGATTTTCAGATCAAGGACCATCCCATGTGTCGGCTCATCGTCGTGCGCCCCGTATTGAGCCTCGACGAGGCCTTACGCTTCTTGCATCCAGGGGTAGCGACGGTCGGCATCTTCCCCGAGAGTGCTCGCGTCGCCTTGCGGGATCGAGTTGCGGCGCGCGGAGTGAGCAATATCGTCCCGCTCGGTCACGCCGGGGCCGCCGCAGCCGGCAGCTCGCACGACGGAATGCTCGTCTTAAGCGAACTCGTCGATTGGAAGAACGGTTGAGCCGCCCATAATCCCCTCAAAACGGGCAAGCCATCATTTCGAAGAATTCACAAAAGAGACAATACTGAGGGCAACCGACCTCGGCATCACTCGATTCAGCTGAGAAGCGATCTTGTTTCGGATTCCATGAGTGATTCTTCGCGTCCCCTTCATCATCGCTCGATAAGCCTGGCGCGCGACCACGTCAGCAGGCATGGCATTCATCTCAAATAATCTGTTGTTCCCCATCTGCGCGACCTCGGTAAACTCTGTGAAAGTCGGCCCCGGGCAACTCAAAGTCACCGTGACGCCAGTTCCCTTGAGCTCATGATGAAGGGCCTCCGAAAAGGAATTCACGTAGGCCTTGCTCGCGTAATACACAGCCATGAACGGCCCCGGCTGGTCTCCCGCGATCGATCCCACATTCAGAATCCTCCCGCGCTTGTTCTGAATCATGGACGGAAGCAACCGCCCCGTCAGCTCGGTCAGAGCTCTCGCATTCAAGTCAATTTGAGCCAGATTCATATCCAATGAAACGTCGGAAAAGCTCCCATACTGACCAAATCCAGCATTGTTCACGAGATACTCGACTTCTATTTGATGGCTCGTCAGATACTCAAGCACCCGGCTCACCGCGTCCGGCAAAGTCAAATCCAAAGGAAGGATATCGGCCCTGACTCCGTACCCCGCTTCGAGCTCGCTCTTCAATTCCTGAAGCCGGTCTTCTCTCCGTGCCACTAGAACAAGGGAAATCTTATCCGCGGCAAAGAGCCTCGCAAATTGCACTCCCAGACCGGCGGATGCGCCCGTGATAAGTGCGGTCTTAGTCATCGCAAAATGCTCCTTGTCACCTATCAGAGTTCTCCGTATCATAGCTTTCCAAGATTTGCTTCGGTGTGCGCTGGAAGTCAAATTCCCTGATCTCTCAACCGCTTCATGAGCCAACATGCATCCCGCAACACGGTCATCGAGAGTCTCGGTGTCTACTTACCTCCGGAAATAGCCTCGACCCGCGAAGTCCTCGCCGGGTGCGGCCAGGTCTCGCTCTTTCAGCGCGCAGCGGCGAAACGCGTCGAGCAACTCATCGGCATCAAGAACCGGCGCGTCGCCGCCGACTCCGAGCCGGCCAGCGAGATGGCCGCCAGAGCCATCGCCAATTGCATGGCCACCTCCGCCTACCATCCATCGGAGGTCGATCTTCTCATCTACTGCAGCATCTCCCGCTACGCTGCGCCAAAGCATTACGTCTCCGAGCCAGGCATTTCCATTGGGCTCGCCGCGCAGTTCCATTTCCGCAACGCCCTCGCCCTCGACATTTCCAACGGCTGCGCGGGAATGTTCACCGCGATCGATATCGCCGACTCGATGATCAAATCAGGGCTCATTCGCACCGCCATGATCGTCAGCGGAGAGCACATCACCGACCTGTTAAAGACTGCACAGAAAGAGACCACAGGCTACACAGACGTACGGTTCGCCTGCCTCACCCTCGGCGACGCGGCTGCGGCGCTCATTCTCAAGCAAGCTCCCGACGACACCGCCGGCTTCCACTCGCTCGAACTTTACACCGTCGCGCAATACAGCGACTGCTGCATCGGCAAGCCCACTCCCGCCACCCACGGTGGCGCCATCATGTACACCGAGTCGGCCAAGCTCCTCGAGGTCGCAGAACACTATTCCATTCCCGATATCCTCCATACGCTCGATGCTCTCCAGTGGGGAAAGCCAGAGCTCGATCACCTCATCAGCCATCAGACCGCTCAGCGTGCCATCGACACTCTCTATGCGGTGAATCGCCTCGCCAAACGAGAGATCCTTCATGAGGGCAACGTCGTCAACAACCTCGCTGAGCGCGGCAACACCGCCAGCACCAGCCACTTCGTCGCCCTGTGGGACCACGTTGACAGCGGCAGCATCAACACCGGCGATCGGCTGCTCTTCGCGATACAAGGGTCGGGCATGACCATCGGCACCGCAGCGTACACCCTCGACGATCTACCCGACCGCCTGCGACTCAGCGCAAACAATGGCCACAATGGAAACGGCAATCGTCACCCGCACCTCGCCGCACCCTCACCCCATCGCACGCGGGCGATTCTCCAATCCGCCGCGCCGCGCGTCCGCATCGAGAGCCTCGGCACCGCAAACTGCGACGCTCCCAGCTGCGGCATGGCGCTCGCGCAGCGCGCGATGGATGACTGTTTCGCAGCATCGTCTTACCACAAGGAAGACATCGATCTCCTCATCTACGCGGGCGTAAACCGCGACGAGTTCATCGCCGAGCCGGCCATCGCAGCCCTCATCGCCGGCCGCTCTCAAATGAACGACACCGGCGGCTTTCCCATCTCCGGCAAGAAGACCCTCGCCTTCGACGTCTATAACGGATCAATGGGATTTCTCAACGCATGTTATCTCGGCGCCGGAATGATCCAGGCCGGTCGCGTCCAATCCGTAATGGTCGTCGCCGCCGAGATCGAGCCCAACGTCGGCCGTCCCGAGTGGGACCAGATGGGCACCGTCGCTGCCGGCTCCGCTGTAATTCTCGACAGCTCGGCCGGCGGCTCTGCCGGATTCGGTCACTGCGTCTTCGAGTCGTTCCCCGATTACATGTGCGCCTTCACCTCGTGGCTCACCACGAAGCAGGGCAATCCGAGAATGCACATCGAAAGGCACGCCGATCTCGAAGCCATTTATCTGAAGTGCATCCCACGCACGATCGAAGAGCTCCTCGGGTGCGAGCGCCTGTGCATGGACGACATCAAGGTCATCCTGCCGCCACAGATCTCGAGAAGCTTCGTGCCCGAACTGGCGGACGCGCTACAAATCAAGACCTGCCGCTTCGTCGATCTAGCTCCAGATATTCATGGAGACAACCGCAGCCTGGCATCCTCCTCGCTCGCGCACTCATTTAAGAAAGCGCACCGTCGAGGAGCCATCGCAGCAGGAGACATCGGACTCATGATCAGCGTAGGCAGCGGACTTCAAGTCGGCGCAGCAACCTACTACTTCTGACCGGATCGATCTCCTGAGTTACTGCAAGACCGTCAACCCGTTGCTTGCCACCCGCGAGGGAGCAAGCAACTCCACCGGCACCTCGAACGCCTGCGGATTCAGGGCGTCCTCAGCATCGGCCGCCGCGATCCGCTCGTCCACTTCCTTGATCACGAGCTGCGAAAACTCGCCAAGGTGCAGGTAATAGCCGGTCATCGTGAGCACCCCAACAATGCTGCCGGGGTTGTGGACAACGCAATCGAAGACCGCCCTCCAGAAATGCCGCCTCAGCGTCGGACGCGTCACCGTCATGCACCATGCAAGGCGCCAGACTGCGCCAAATTCGCGGCGCACCTCCACCAGTGCTTGCGTTGCCGCGTGCACGGGGGGCTTCAGCGCCCGGCCCATCGTGCGCACGCGAGAGTAATAGTTCTCCGGCGCAAAAATGTGCGCCAGCACAGCCCTGTAGTCCGCCAGGATCTCTCGCTTCGGCCGCAGCGTGACGAAGTTCAACCCGCCCGTGCACTGGTCGCCCTTGTTGACCTCAACCTCCAGCATCCGGCCTTCTTTTCTCAATCGCCGCGACAGCTGCGTATCCTGCAGCGCAAACAACAGCCCAACCATCGCCACGGGAATGCTCATCGCTTCGATCGCGGTAATCATCGCGTCCGCAACCCGGTCTTTCTCCGTATCGAACCCGATGATGAAGCCCGCGACCACATAAATGCCCGCGTCGTAGACCCGGTGAATGCTCTCAGTAAGGCTTCGCTTCGTGTTCTGCATCTTCTGCGTCGACTTGAGCGTCTCCGGATCGGGGCTCTCGATACCGATAAACACCGCCTGAAAATTGGCTTCGCGCATCAGCCTAAGCAGTTCGGCATCGTCCGACAGGTTGATCGACGCTTCAGTCTGGAACCGGAACGGATAGCCGTGCTTCACCTGCCACTCGATCAGATGCGGCAGAAACAGCTTGACGGCTTTCTTGTTGCCAATGAAATTGTCATCGATAAAATCGACCGGCCCTCGCCACCCCGCCTCATAGAGCCCATCGAGCTCGGCCAGCACCTGCTCGCTCGTCTTGGCCCGCGGCACGCGGCCGTAGAGTTCGATGATGTCGCAGAACTCGCACTGAAATGGGCAGCCGCGCGAATACTGCACTGTCACCGCAAGATAATGCTTCAGGTTGATAAGGTCGTAACGCGGCTTGGGAGTCTTGGTCACGTCGACCTGGAACTTCACTCCCTGGAAGACGCCCTGTCTCTCACCGGCGAGCCACGCTGCGATGAACTCGCCAATGATTCCCTCCGCTTCCCCCATCACCAGAAAGTCCGCAGTGCGGTAAGCATCCGGGCTGGACGTAACATCAGGTCCGCCAATCACCACCGGCTTGCCATGGGCGTGGGCGCGATCGACGATCGCCAGCGCGTCATTCTGCTGGAAGAGCATCCCGCCGGTCATCACCATGTCGGCCCAGTCCAGATCGCTGTCGGTGAGCTCCTCCGCATTGTGATTGATTAGCCGGACATCCCACCCGGGCGGCAACAATGCGGCAACGGTGAGCATGCCCAGCGGAGGCTCCAGGCACTTGGCGCCCATCAACTCACACAGCGGCTTATGGCTCCAGAACGAATGCGGATTAAACCGCGGATACACCATCAACACGTTCGGGATGACGGGATTCGCCATGCGCGGAATGCTAGTCGCGCTTCTTCGCCCGTGTCAATAAGTTAAGTGATGGGATTAACTCTAGAATCCAGCGACTAATTTGCCTCTGGGCCTTGCGCTGGCGTCACCTGGCCGTCACAGCATGCATCCCCGCCGCCGCACCCGGCTTACGCCCCAACTCCCGCAGCGTAAGCAAATGCCCCAGCAAAGCGCTCCGCATCGTCGGTTCCACGTTGTAGGGAAGTCCAAATTCTTCGCACGTCCTTCGCACGATCGGCGCAATCCGCGGATAATTCACATGGCTCATGCGCGGAAACAAATGATGTTCAATCTGATAATTCGTCCCACCCACATAGGCGTTCACCAGTCGGCTGCCCGGCGCCCAGTTGACTGTCGCCTGCACCTGGTGAATCGCCCATTCGTTCTCGATCAGGAGCGGCTCACCCTCCGGATCGGGAAACTCCGCCGCCTCAACCAGGTGTGACGGCACCGAAACCCCCGCCGTGATCGAGCCCATCGTCAACATGATAATGGCGAACCCAATCAGCACCTGCCACCACGCGAAAAACAGCAGCGGCACGCCCACAATGTAGCCGAAGAAGAAGATCTTCCCGCCCACCATGATGACGCGGTCCCCCGCCGTCATCTTAGGATACGGATGCTCCTTGTCCGTCCGCCCGGTACAGAACACCAGCGCGTCGCGCCGCAAAAAATCAAACGCCGTCAGCGAATACAGCAGCGGCGCATACCACATCTGCAGCCGGAAGTATGGCTTCCATTCCTGGTGCGGGCTCAGCCGAATCAAACCGCCCGACTCCAGGTCCTCGTCTCGCCCGCCAATGTTGGGATAGATGTGATGAACATTATGCCGCCCCCGCCACACAAAGCTGCTCGAGCCGATTAATTCCATCGAAAGGCTCATCAGCCGATTAATGCGCGCACTCTCCGAGTAGCCGTAATGGTTGGCATCGTGCCCGATGTTGAGCCCGATGCCGCCCATGGCAAAGCCCAGCGCAAGGCACAAAAACGCATCCACCCAAAGCGGAAAACCTCCCAACAGGATGAGCAAGTAGAGGCCTATCCAGCAGGCAACGAAGATCGCGCCCTTGACCCACATCGCGGGCACATCGCGGACTTGCAAGTTGTTTTCCGCAATATAAGCTTCCACGCGCTCAGTCAGCACTTTTTTGAAACCGTGCCTTTGAGTAAAGAGGACTGCCTTGGCGGGGTGGTCGTTCGCGACGGACAAGTGGCAGCTCCTCTCTAGGATTGAGATAGCCGATACTACCGCCAGCCGTGGATTAGGCGGTGATCCGGCTCAAGCCAGCCAGATGCGAATAATCATCTCATAATCATCCATATTCGGGCCCGGACGTCTCCCGGCTCAGCTAGAATTTCTGTGCAACGATGCTGAGAAAAATGGCCCTGAATACTCAAATAGCAATCGCCGGCATTTCATATCTACCGCAAGCCCAACTGCAAAACAGGACCGAGGGCGAATGAGGGCAGGCCTGCCGGTCCTCGTCCACAAAGAGAACAGGTTAAGAGTCGGCCTCCTGCTCTTTGTCGCCGGGTCGATTCTCTACCTGGCTCCAAATCACTTCCATATTTTCCGAGTTCACTTCTTGCCGGTCTCTCCCATCGACACGGCAATGCCCTTCATCCCTCAAACCATTTGGCTCTATGTGAGTGAGTACTTCTATGTCATGGTCATCTACTTCAGCTATCGCGACATGTCCAACCTGAACCGGGCCATCTACGCATTCCTGGCGCTTCAGGTTATCTGTGTCTCTATATTTTGGCTTTGGCCAACCGTCATCGCGCGGGATACATTTCCTGTCCCGCCCACGCTCGGTCCACTCACAAGCGCGGTCTTGACAGCTTTAAGGCGCGCCGACACTCCCGCAAACTGTTTTCCCAGCTTCCACGTCGCGAGCGTCTATCTTGCCTGCTTCCTGCTTTCCAGCGAAGTGCGTTGGAAGTTCCGCTTCTTCCTCGTCTGGGCGACCGCCATCGCTGTTTCGACCCTCACGACCAAGCAACATTACTTCGCCGATGTCGTCTCCGGCTTCGCCCTGGCCGTGGTTCTCTATTACGTCTTTCGAAACGCCCGCATCGAATCCGCCCCAGCGACCCCGCAGATCGCCTCCGCTATGCGGACGGGAAGCTCAAATTGACGCGGAGAATACCGGTTGGAAGGTCTTTCATCGGCGTGCTAGCATTTGTCACCAAAGGTGGGGACCATGCCGCAGTTTGTCATCGAACGCGAAATCCCAGGCGCCGGAGATCTCTCCGAAGCCGAACTATGTGAAGTCTCCCGAAAATCGGTCAACGTGCTCAAGGAAATGGGCCCCGGCATTCAGTGGCTCCACAGCTATGTAACCGGCGACAAGGTCTATTGCGTCTACCTCGCCCCCGACGAAGCGACTATCCAGGAACATGCGAAGCGCGTCGGCCTTCCTGCCAATCGCGTCTCCGCCGTTCGCCGGCTTCTCGACCCTACCTCCGCCAACTGAGCCTTAGCAGGAAGCCCCTCGCCGAATTTCCTATCTCCGCCGTCAATTCTCCCCGCTTTGGGAGGCCGCAGCTTCGGGTAGCAGCGCTTCCTCAACCGCTTGTTCAACCGGCAACGCCCAGCCTTCCAGCCAGGACGCTACTCCCACCGAATCGGCCAGGGCTCGCCGCGCCTTCCCCAAACTCCATTCCAGTTTGGCTTTTTCCGTGGGTGTCAACGGGACCCCAATCTCCTGGCGCAGCGCAGCCGCTCCCCCCGCAAGCCGCAGGGAACGCTCTGCCTCGAGTTGAACTGCCGCTGAAGACGCGAAGCACTCCAGCAGCCGCGCAATTCCGCGGCGATCGTTCAGTTGCAGGAAGAGCTTGATGCTTTCCCCGTAGAGAGAGTGCGCGACGGAATAGCTTCCCCGCTCTGTTGCAAGACTCCCCAGATCGGCCAGCGTGGTCGCAATGCCCGACCGGTCGGTCAGTTCTCGAAAGATCACCAGGCTCTGCTCATACAACGCCTGAGCGGACTCGGAATCGCCCTGCTCCCGAGCGACATCGCCCTGAGAGTTGAGCGACCAGGCGACCCCGGCACGGTCACCAAGCGCTCCGAAGATCACCAGGCACTCCGCATGAAGCGAGCGCGCGCGAACATAATCCCCTTCCAGCTTCAGCGTGTTGGCCAGATTGCTGAGGGCCCGGGCGATGGCCTTCTGATCGCCCAGGTCCTTCCACATTCCAAGACTCGCCTCGAAGAGAATGTGCGCGGCGGCAAGATCGCCCTGATCGCGCGCATAGACGGCAAGCGCGTTCATCGATATGGCGACACTCGTTGTATCGCCCAACTCCTGCGCAATGTCTTGACTCTCGTGGATGAGGTTCTCTGCCGAGGCGTAATCCGCCTGCGCTCCGGCAAGCACACCCGCTGCAAAAAGCGCTCGCATGCGCGCTCTCGTATTGGGCTCTGCTCTCGCCAGCTTGAGCAGTTTGCCCAACCGCTCTCGCCCCTCGGCGAGAAAGCAGACGGCCTCCCAAAAGCCAAACAAAGCGGTGCCAAGCCGAAGCCCCCACTCTACGTTTCCAGTCTCGGTGAGCCACTCCAGAGCGGCTCGGAAATTGTCATGTTCCAACTGCAACCGTTCCAGCCAACCCGCACCCACCCCGTCGCTCGAAGCCTCTTCCTCCCCCATCACCAGGCAGTAAGCGGCATGCGCGCGCTTCGTAAGAGGCTCCTCCCCGCTTGCCGCCAGCTTTTCGATGGCATACTCGCGGATGGTCTCGAGCATCGCGAACCGCGACTCGCCCTTCGCCTGGTCGATTTGCTGCGCCAGGCTCTTGTCCACCAGCGATGCAAGGGCGTCGAGCAGGTCCAGGTCGAGATCGCCTTTGGCATCGCAGACTGCCTCCGCGCCTTCCAGAGTCCATCCCCCAACGAACACCGACAGCCTGCGGAAAAGCCTCTGCTCAGCGGGGCTCAGCAGATCGTAGCTCCAGTCAATCGCAGCGCGCAGCGTCTGTTGTCGCTGCGGCATGTCTTTCGACCCGCCAGTCAATAACTGCAACCGGCTCGCCAGCCTTGTCAGCAGCGAAGAGGGAGAAAGCACCTTGACCCGCGCCGCCGCCAGCTCGATTGCCAGCGGCAGACCATCCAGGCGGGCACAAATCTCGGCCACCGCGCCCGCGTTGACTGAAGTGAGTTCAAAATCGGGTTTCACCGCAACCGCGCGCTGCACAAACAGCGCAACCGCAGAGTAACCGGAAAGGACTTTCACCGGGGGCAGCGCCAGCGGATTCGCCATCGCCAGCGGAGGCACCGGGAATTCATGCTCCCCATAGACGTGCAACGCCGCGCGGCTCGTCACCACAATCTTGAGGTTCGGGCTCATCGCCAGAATCTCCGCCACGGTAGCCGCTGCCGCCACCAGATGCTCAAAATTATCCAGCACCAGCAGCATCGGCGATCCCGAAGATTCGCGCAAGCTTTCCCGGAGCATTTCCAGAGGCAATTGACCTCCGGCTTCGCGCAAGCCTAAGGTCTGCACAATCGCAGAAGCGATCAGGCCCGGATCGTTGATCGAAGAGAGCGAGACAAAATGAATGCCGCCCGGAAACTGCTCCGCCAGCCCGCTCGCCACATGCACCGCCAGGCGCGTCTTGCCTATCCCGCCCGGGCCTGTCACCGTCACCAGCCGCACTCCCTCACGGAGTAGCAGTTCGCTCGCCGAAGCCGCTTCCTTCTCTCTGCCAACAAACCCGGTTCGCTGCACGGGCAAACTGATCTGGCGAGTCTCGGCCGGCTTGATCGCTTTCTCTGAGAACCGGTCGCGTATCGCCGCCAGCTCTCGCGCAAGCTCCCGGGTTGAAACATAGCGCTTGTCTGGTTCCTTCGCCAGGCATCGGTCGATCGCCCAACACAGCGGAGCCGGAGCGTCACGGCTCTGCGCACCTATCGGCTCCGGCTGTTCCCGCATGATGGCCACGACGGTCTCAGCCGCCGTCTTTCTCTCAAAAGGATGCTTTCCCGTCACCATCTCGTAGAGCACCAGCCCGAACGAAAACTGGTCTGTCCGAAAATCCAGCCGAAGGCCGCTGGCCTGTTCCGGCGACATATATCCGACCGTTCCCAACACCAGGCCCTGTTGCGTTTCGAAGGAGGTCGCCGCGCCGGCATCAGACGGAATCTCGCCGGAAGACGCCAGCTTCGCCAGGCCAAAATCCAGAATCTTGACGAATCCATCGTCAGAAACCATCAGGTTCTCAGGCTTCAAGTCTCTATGCGCGATGCCTGCATCATGAGCTTTCGTCAAACCCTCTGCAATCTGCGCCGCAATTTCAATTGTTCTTCTCATCGGCAGGAAGCCGCAGGCAAGCAACTCCCGAAGCGTCTTGCCTTCCACCAGTTCCATTGCAATATAGTGGGTCGCACCGTCCTGCCCCAGATCGTGGATGGTGATAATGTTCGGATGATTGAGGGCCGAGGCCGAGCGCGCCTCCCGCTCGAAGCGGCATAACCGGTCCGCGTCCGCCGACACGGACGATGGCAAGATCTTGATCGCGACGCTGCGATCCAGATGTGCGTCCCGCGCCCGATAGACCTCACCCATCCCGCCTGCACCCAGGGGGCCGACAATCTCATACTGGCCGAGTTTCGTTCCGGGAGGGAGGGCCATCAGCCCCGCAATTATATTCCCTGTGAGCGGCTCGCAGGCGCACGAGAGTTCTTGGCTTCGTTTATGGCTCTAGTCGTTCCGTAGCGCCACCACAGGATCCACACTCGCCGCCCGCTGCGAAGGAATCACCGCCGCCACAAACGCGGCAAACCCAAGCAGCAGCGCCGCCGATCCCAGAATCACGGGGTTCCATGGCTGTACGTAAAAGAGCTGAGCCGTCATCGCGTGCCCCGCAGCGATCGCCGCTGGAATCCCGATCAACAACCCAATCCCAACCTGCAGAAACGCTCCGCGCAGCACCATCCTGACCACCGAGAGACGGTCTGCCCCGAGCGCCATGCGGATGCCGATCTCGTTGATCCGCTGCTCCACGCCATAAGCCGTGACGCCGTAGATGCCAACCGCGGCCAGCACCAGCGCCAGGCCGCCGAAGAGCGACGTCAACCGTGCGACCAACCCCTCTTGCCTGAAGTCGAAACCGACAGTCTCGTCGTAAGTCTTCATCTCCTGGATGGTAAGGTTCGGATTAATCTCGGCGAATGCCTTGCGCAGCTGCGTTCCCAGGCCGGCGGGACTGCCGGGCGCCCACACGACGATGTTGTACAAGTAATGACTGCGGCCTTCGCCGATGTTCTCATCCGGTTTGTCGTAGTGGATTGTCTGCGTTTCCGGCAGGTAATACATGGGCCTGATACTGTCGCGGTCCGAGACGATATAGCGAATGTCTTTGACCACGCCGACCACCTCATAGTCGCCGGCGTGTTTGAGATCGCCTGAGCCGAAGTGCTTGCCGAGCGGGTTTTCGCCCTTGAAGAACTTCTTCGCAAAGGCTTCGTTGATCACTGCGACGTGACGGGAGCTGGCAGTATCTTCCTCGGTGATGGAGCGACCCATCACCATCGGCGTCTGCAGAGTTTCGAAGTGGCCAGGTGTAATCCGGGCAAAGGCAGCGCCGGTGTCCTCGCTCGAGTTTGTTTCTGGCTTGCCTTCGACTCGAATATTGTTGGTCCAGGCGTCGCCGCTCATCGGCGCATAAGACGAGAGCGCGACGCCGCGAACCCCGGGGACGCTGCTGAGACGCTCTTGAATGCGTTGATAGAGCGCAGGCAGTTGCTCCGGTTGATAGCCGGCGAGAGCGGGATCGATCCAGGCAACATAACGGTCCCTGGTCTCGAAACCCAGGCTCTGGTGTTCCAGGTTACGCAGACTTTGCGAGAGCATCACCGCCACGCTCAGCAACACCAGCGATAACCCCGCCTGGGCCGCAACCAGCGCCTTCTGCGGGAATGCAGTCTTCTTCGCAGTGGAACGGTTGGCGCCGCGCATAGCCTCGACCGGGTCCGCGTGGGAGGCGACCCACGCTGGAGCCACGCCGAAACAGATGCCGGTGATCAGCGAGATCGCCAGCGCAAAGAAGAGAACAGGCAGCGAAGGCGCCGCCTCGATCGGCACGTAACTATTCGGACCCGAGAAGGCCAGATGCAGGATCATCCTCGTGCCTGCATAAGCAATGGCCAGGCCGGCAATCCCGCCCAGCAGCCCAAGCATCAGGCTCTCGACCAGCGCCTTGCGTACCATTCGCACTCGCGAGGCGCCCAGCGCCATCCGCACCGCAGTCTGCTGTTTGTGGGCAAGACCACGAGCGAGCAAAAGATTGGCCAGATTGGAGCAGGCAATCAGCAGCACGCACCCCGCCGCAATCAGCAGCAAACGCAGGCCATCGCGATATTGCTCCCGCATCTGCGTCACTCCACCACCCCCCTGAGTCAGGGGCAGCGCCTGCTTGTCCATGCGTTCCTTATCCTGCGGCCCCATGTCAGCGAGATGGCTCATCTGCCATTGGCGGAGCTCAAGGCGCAGCTGTGCCTCGAGCGCCTTAGGATCGGTGCCCGGCCGCACCCGGCCGATCACATCCAGCCAGTTCGCGTCGGGATGCTTGAGAAACGAATTCGTCCCGGCCAGCAGCGGTTCGTCGGCCAGCGGAATCCAGTATTCGGGCATACCCCAGCTCTTGAGCGCTCCGCCAAAAAATCCCGGAGCCGCAATGCCAACCATCATGAACGGCTTGCTGTTGATCAACAACGTCGACCCGACCACCGACGGGTCGCTGCCGAACTTCTGCTGCCAGGTGCGATAGCTGATCACCACGACCGGCGCACTGCCTTCGCGATCATCACTCTCGTTGAGCATCCTGCCCGCCCATGGGCCGATGCCGAAGGTCCGAAAGAAATTTCCCGACACATATTCGCCGTTACCGGACTGGGACGCTTGATCACTCCCCATCCGTCGAATCGAAAGACCTGAGTTTCCCGCCTCAAATGCGGCAAGGTCGGTAAATGCCGGCGTGTTGTCGCGAAAGTGCTGGTAAAGCTCGTAATTCAGGAGTGAATACTCTTCCCACTGCGTGTAGCCGCCCCACATGCAGCAATGCACCTTGTCGCCGATCCGGTACAGTTCCTCCGGCTTGGTAACCGGCAGCGACTTCAACAGAACCGCGTGAACCAGAGTGAAGATCGCCGTCGTCGCCCCCGTACCGAGCGCGAGGGTAAGCACCGCGGTCAAAGCAAACCCCGGCGACTTCGCCAACTGTCTCAAGGCCAATCTCAAATCCATCAACATAGTTAGCTCCCGTCACGCCCGGATACACTTGAAAATCCAAGTTCATCCAAGCATTCAGGTCGCCATGATGAATGCAGCTCAACCATTGAAAATGCGGGAGTTAGCCGGATCAGCCCGAAGCATCGCGTCCAATAGCGCAATCGGCGCGTTCAGAACTGAACAGTCCTTCTGAGATCTCGTAGTCGATAGGCCAATCTCAGGCCGCAGGCGTCTCCGCCGGAGAAAGCACAACCGAAGCCTCGCTCGTCAGCAACCGAAACGTGAACGTCTCCTGCAGATAAAGCCGGACGGTCGCGTCGGTGTGACTGAGATAGCCAATCGAAACATCCTGCCCGATCCTCAGCTCAAAATCTCCGCCGCGCGTCGTCAGCACAAAAGCGCCCTCAATCGCCGGAGCCCAAATAATGTTGCCGTCGACGATCCGCTTCACGTGTTCCAGCACCGGATACCCATGATCGCGAGTCTCCGCCAACTCCGTATAAGCTTTGGCTCCGAGCAAGACCGAGTAAGGCCCATTCACTCCGACCAGCCGCAATTGGCTCAAAGCCTGCGCCACAGCATCGGGATAATCTCGCACATCCGCAGGAAGAGTCATGATCGGATTACTCGTCCCCTCGCGAATGCCCTGGATATTCGCCTCGCGATAACCATTGAATATCGCCCGGTCTTCAGCGAAAGCAATCGTCTTCGCCGCGTCCTTCGCCGGCTGCCAATCGGAGTCGTCCGAGCCGCGATCCACATCGTCGATCGCATCGCGGGTCAGCTCAAAGGGAACCCGCAACTCCACCAGAGCCTTCACTTCACGCTGTCTCGCGCGCATGCCCTCGGCCGGAGGAGTGATCGTCGTCAAATGCCCCGTGCCAACCGCCGCCAAGCCTACTCCACCCGGAGTCGGCACATCCACCACGCGCCTCGCCGCAAGATAGCGTTTCAGCGTGCGCGTCGTCTCTTCCTCGATCTCTGCCCACGCGCCGTCAGAGATTGGCGCCAACTCCCGATGGAGGTTATTCATTCGGTTCTCCTCTCAGCGATCCTATTCCAAGTGAAGTGTCGCGCTCAGCCGATGTTGATGCAGATGCCGGCGGAGCACTGGATGACTGATCCGCCGTGGCGACTGCCGGTGTGGCCAGCGCCGCCGCTCCAGGCTGTTCCTGCCCCGCGCCCTCAAGAAAAGTCTCCGAAGGCGCAAAGAACAGCCCCCCGGTAACCGCCCGGCTAAAATCCAGCAGCCGGTCATAGTTCCCTGGCGGACGCCCCACAAACATATTCTCAAGCATCAGCTCGGTAACTCGCGGCGTGCGGCTATAACCAATGAAGTAAGTCCCAAATTCGCCGCGGCCAGGGCTTCCAAACGGCATGTTATCGCGCAGGATCTTGAGCTCTTTCCCATTCTCCTCAATCACCGTCAGCGCGCTGTGCGCCGAGGCCGGCTTCGTCGCATCGTCGAGCTCGATATCTGACAGCTTCTTCCGCCCGATAATCAACTCCTGCGCCTCGGTCGAGAGCGCATTCCACGCCTTCATATCATGCAGATATTTCTGGACAAGAACATAACTCCCGCCCGCAAAGGCCGCATCCTCGTCGCCAACCAGCGCGGATTCAAGAGCCAACGCGCCCCGCGGATTCTCCGTACCGTCAACAAATCCAATAATGTCGCGGTCCTCAAAATATCGAAAGCCTTGCACCTCATCGGCAACCAAAACCGCATCGCCGATCTGCTCCATGATCTGCGTCGCCAGCTCAAAGCAAATATCCAGTCGCCCGGCACGAATATGAAACAAAATATCGCCCGGGGTAGCGACAGCATGGCGATTCCCCGCTCGGAATTCCCGAAAAGGATGCAGCTCCGCAGGCCGCGGACTCCCAAACAGCCGGTCCCACGCCTCCGAACCGAAGCTCACAATGCAAGTAAGGCCAGCATCGATATCGCGAAACTCCACCGCACGGATCAATCCCGCCACGCCATTACAAAATGAGCGCACAACGGCGTAACTCTCCGCCTCAGGCTTCACCGTAACCACCAGGAAGATCGCCGCACGCGTCAGCGGCCCCAGCACCGATTGTGCAAGCGGAGTCTGGTCCGGAACACCAGGCGTCGTCATTCAGCCCGCCTCGTCCGATTGCAGATTTTCATTCATAGAAGGTTCGTCACATTTTACTTGAGCGCTAGATTCGCTCGCGCCGCACCAGCAACTCACCTTGCAGGATGATGCCGCCATCATCGTTCTTGCTCATTCGGTCTTGGCCGTCTTTCCCGGATATTCGAGGAGGTTATCCACGCTGAAAACCCCAGGGGTGCTGTTGGCCTGGATATTGGCAATGTCCGCGTCCATCTGGTTATTGACCACCCCGAAGAGCATGACATTGCCGTTCTTCACGATGATGTGAATCGCGTGAAAACCCATCGGTGGGTTCTGCGTAATTCCGCCAACGTTAAGGCCCGGCATCATCGCTTGACGGGCCGACCCTTGGTTCGCGTTGTATTTGCGAAGCACCGCATTGGTGTAAAGCCGGTTATAAACCGCCGCGCGAATCCGATCGTCGTTCGGCGAAAGCGGAAGGACTTCAATATTGTTCTCCACGCCGGCTACTCCCTTAATGCTCTTCACCGCGCGTTCCGCATCGCTCTTGAGCGTTGGCCGTGAAGCGTAGCCGTTCAGGATAATGTTGTTCCCATGAATTCCAAAAGTGAGCCAATCGAAGACGCCATAATTCGACAAGCTCATAATGCGTTTGCGGACCTCTTTCACAATCCGCATCCCGTCTTCTTGCGAAAAGGACGCGGGTGGCTGTGCCTCCTGGGCCACCATCGAAGGTGCGATTGAATGCAAGGCCAAAATAACCGCAGCAAGACGAATTAGCTGTTTCATGACGTTCCCCCAAAGAGTTCGATCAGCAACCACTAGATATACAAGGCGCTTTTCTTTGTCAAGCATCTTGGGTCGCCCTCCGAAGTATCGCTGTGTCTCCTTCTCAACAAATTGTCCTCCCGTGATGACTCCCACGCTTAGGGCATCGCAAATGAATCCTCGCCAGAACGCAAAGCGGCGTTTATCACGACTGATTCTCGTTAACTATCGAGGCTCATCTGTCGAGGCAACGGAAAAGCCTTCACGGGGACGGCCAGTCAAACCAATGACTGTTGCTGCTACGACCATGGCGCTCGCTAATCCGATCCCAAATTCTGTACTGATGTACTTTGCCCAACCGACACCCGCCGTCAGCGGATCGAAGATGCCCTGAATAAACGTGTTGTGGGTGGCGTGCAGAAGAACGCAGGGCCATAAGCTGCCCGAGCGCATTCTAAGGTAGCCCATGATGTAGGCCAGCGCGGTCACCATGACCGTGAAGCAGGCCAGAAAAAATACGGGGTTGGTGCCCGGGTTGTAGTCGGTCCAGAGGAGCTCGGGAACGTGCCACACGGCCCAGATTAATCCTGAGATCAGACAGGCGCCGTGGAAGCCGAACCGCTGCAGAAGCCTGGGAAACAGGAAGCCGCGCCATCCAAGTTCCTCGCCGAGCGACCACACCCCTTCGAAGACAACGCCGACGGTAAACAACAGCGGCAGCGCCACGCCGAACGTCCCGAAGGCGGGCCAGCGGGCCAATCCATAAGGTTCTACCATCGAGGCTTCGAAGCTCTTGAGGGTGAAGGCGCCGCGAACGAACAGCCAGGTGAGCAGGTACACCGGCGTGGCGTAGAGCAGCGGCAGAAAATACGCGACCTTGAGAAAGCGGCGTGCCGGCCAACTCCAGCCCAGGGTTCCGAGAGGGATGCGGAGCAGCAGGCAGGTGCATAGTGCCGCGGCGCCAGGACACCACACAATGAACTGCGCGAGTGTCGCCGTTAAGCGATGGCTGTGAACGTCGAGGGCGTAGGTGCATCCGCTAAAGACGCAAAGAAACAACAGAAAGATCGATAGCGGTCGCTGCTGTTGCGGGCTTCGCATAAGCGCGCTCCTCATGCCCCGTCTTAAGTTCGATGGGGTTTACGACATCGTGCCGGCCGACAGAGCAATGGTCACGTTGAGCCGCAGATAAGCTCACGAGTGAATGCCGTTGTTGGAATCCTATCCGGGCTCATCCCGCAAAGTTAGGTCATCGGAAAGAGCGTTGGAGGCCGCCCGGTCTCGGGAGCAGATACGACGCAACGCGCTAAGGATTACCGGAGCACTCAGAAGAAGTAGCATCTCGGGCCGCCTCCTTGGTCCCTCAGCCGCTTCCCGTCCGTAACCGAACATCGATCTGATAGCCTTAGATTCGTTAGCGAGAGACTTCCTGCGGCCCTCCTTTCCCCGAGGTCCGGGAGAAACCTCTCAACCGCCGGTCGCAGACGCCGCCGGGCCGCACATAAATGAAATGTCTCGCAATCGCTTCCGAACGCAACAGGTTGAACCACCAATTAGATAGAGTGGAAACGGTCTAGCCAAACGTGAGCATTGCTACCAGCATCCGGTCTGCCTTCAGCCGGGAAAATCTCATCTCCGCGCGCGCCGCCATCCTCAGCAACTCGCTGGAGGCGCTCACTCTCTTTTGGCTCACCGCCTTTTTCCTCTTCTACGGGCTCGTGCCTGTCTTCGGCGGCGCAGCTCTCGGCCTCGTCGGCGCCGACGAACCCCGTTACGCCGAGGTCGCCCGCGAGATGCTCGCCCGCAACGACTTCGTCACCCCGATCCTTTACGGTCATCCCTGGCTCGAGAAACCGGCGCTCTATTACTGGCGCGCCATGTTCTCCTTTCGCGAATTCGGCATTCACGATTGGTCTGCCCGCCTGCCCTCGGCCAGCTTCGCCTTTACCCTGATCGTCCTTATCTATCTCCACATGCGGCGCTTCCGCCCCGGAGGCCAACTTGACGCCGCCCTCATCACCGCCTCCTGCGCCGGAATGATCGCCTTCTCCCGAGGCGCTTCCACCGACATGCAGCTCGCCGCGCCTTTTTGTATCGGCATGCTCGGCTGGTATGCCTGGTATGAAACCGACTCAAAATTCTGGCTCTTCGACCTTTATTTCTTCGTCGGCGCCGCCACGCTCGCCAAAGGCCCCATCGCGCCCTTTATGGCCATGGCCATCATCCTCAGCTTCACCGCCCTGCGCCGCGAATGGTCGCTGCTTCGCCGCAGTATCTGGATTCCCGGCATCATCCTCTATCTCGCCATGGTCTTGCCGTGGTTCATCGCCGTCCAGCGCCGCAACCCGAACTTCCTCCGCGTCTTCTTCCTCGAGCACAACCTCGAGCGCTTTGCCACCGACCTCTACAAGCACGAACAAGGCGCCTGGTACTACCTCCCCGTCATGCTCCTCGGCCTGACCCCTTGGGCGGTGATCGCCATCGCCGCCTTGGTCGACGCCGTGCAGGGCTCCTTCGCCGAATGGCGCGCCCGCCGCGCAAAAATCCGATACCTGGGCCATCACCGCGCCGGCGACGCTTTCCCCGAATTCCTCGTCCTCTGGGCACTCTTCCCGATCGTCTTCTTCTCCTTCTCGAAATCGAAACTCCCCGGCTACGTCCTTCCCTCCATCCCCGCGCTCACTATCCTCGCCGGCGACTATCTCAACCGAAAGCGCTACCAGGGCATCCAGACCTGGCTCCTCGTCACCCACGCCGTGCTCACCGGAGCACTCTCGGCCGTCGTCCTGCTGCTGCCCCGGTACCTGCAGAATCCCGGAGTTCTACCCCCGGCCCGGGCGCTCATCGCCGCCAGCATCACCGGCGTCGGCGCAGCCATGCTCATCCTCGTCGTCGTCGCCCGCTTTGGAATCCAGCGCCTCCGCATCGCCACTCTCGTTCCCATCGTCATGCTGCTCTTTTTCCTCCTCGGCGTCGGCCCCTTCTTCGGAATCGGCCCTGTCCCGGGCTCCAAAGCCATCGCCCAGATCATCGACGAAACCTACTCCGCCAGGCCGCTCTATCGCATTCTCAAAGCCATTCTCCAGCCCGGCGAAACCCTCGCCGTCTACCGCGTCCGCCGTGATATGGAGTACGGCCTCTCCTTCTACTACGAGAAGCAGGTGGTCAATTACGAAGAAAACGGCGCCCCCGCAGTCCCCGATCAACAACATATATTGGTTGTTCGTGAGTCCTACGCACGCGATCTACGTCGAATACTGCAAGGCAGAAGCTACGATCCGCTCTTTACCTATCCCGCGCAAGGGCTGATTATTTATTCAGTCGCCGCCGCCCCGGGTAAATAGAGAAGCACGCAAACAGGGACGAGCCAAGCCAGAAATACACTGCGGCAGCTCCTGAAGGGACACGACTTCCGCCGTGCCATTGGACACTTGATTCGGTTTGGGGCTTGGGCCCCGAGGGGATTGCTTCCCAGGTAGATTCGGCCCACTGAGACTCTTTAGCAAGATATGACGCCGGCGCTCCAGTTCGAGATCCTCGACCTTCGCCACTTCTCGGCGAACTCGCTCCGACCCGTCCTCGACTCCGAGGTCAAGCTCTGGAATGAGCGCCTCCGCTGGGACTACCGCGCCTCCGCCGACCTTCTGCTGCAATACCTGGACTCCCGCGTCCTGCCCGGTTACGTCGCCATCGAAGACGGCCGCATCTCCGGCTACGTTTTCTGTATCTACGAAGAAAATAAGGCCGTCATCGGCGACGCCTTTGCCATCCCCGGCCGCGCCGCCCACCCTGCCGCCGAGGTCGAACTCCGCCTCCTCGACCACATCGTCGAGCTCCTCATTAACTCTCCCGGCATCGACCGCATCGAGTCCCAGCTGCTTCTCCATCGCCACGCCACCCACGCAGCGGTCTTCTCCCGCGCCGGATTTCAGATCTTCCCGCGCCTTTTCATGCAGCGCGACCTCACACCGTCGTTCACCGGCCTCTGGCAATCCGACCAGTTCAACCCGCGCCCGCCTAAACCCCTCCCGCCAAGAATGGAGATCCGCACCTGGCGCGACGACGACTTCACCGCTGCCGGACGACTCATCGCCGCCTGCTACGAAGGCCACATCGACAGCCACATCAACGATCAATACCGCTCCACCGCCGGCTCCTTGCGCTTCCTCCACAACGTCGTCCGCTTCCCCGGATGCGGCACCTTCGACCCCCACGCCTCGAGGGTCGTCGTCAAGACCGCAACCAAAGAACTCGCCGCCCTCGTCCTCTGCTCCCGCGTGCGCAACGACACCGCCCACATCACCCAGATCTGCGTCGCCAAAGAGTGTCGCGGCCTCGGACTCGGCACCCTGCTCCTCAAATCCGCCGCCGCCGAACTCCGCAAACGCCGCTACTCCACCCTCACCCTCACCGTCACCGAAGGAAACATCGAAGCCGTCTCGCTCTACCAAACCCAGGGCTTCGACATCAAACACAGCTTCGACGCCATGGTCTGGAACCAGTCCAAGAGCTAATCGGCTATCGGCCTCAATCGATCCGTCCTCCCGAAGAACTAGGCCTAAAATACCCCCCCCTGCACCATCTAAACAGATGAAATTAAATCACTTACCGAATCCACTTTGTCATCCTGAGCGGAGCGAAGGATCTGCAGTCTTACCTTGGAAGAGACAAGGCTTTACTGAAGGGGCACGGCTTCAGCTGTGCCATCCAGAATCCCCAAAGGAGAGCGGCTTCAGCCGCTGAGGGACCGGATCCAGCTCTTCACCAAACGAACTATAGGCATAGTCCTCCAGCAATCCACAATCCCAGCCCTGACCGGATTTTCAAAGATGTACAACCGGTGCCTCAAATAATCCTTAGCATCCCGAATACGATGATCGGTAAACCCTCTCTGCCAGACCTCAAACCGCGATCCCAGCTCTAAGGACGCCCGCCTTGAAAACCCACCCTTGATAAGCTGCATCGCCCGCTCCAAAGAATCTACCGGAGTGAGCAGAGCATGAAAGTGGTCAGGCATTACAACAAATTCGTGTAGCTGATAGCTCTCGCCCCGATAGTGTTTTAGGGCGTTGACTAACCCAATAGCCCATCGCTCATGCCGAAAGAGAGGCCTTCGCCCAGCAGCCTGAGAACTCACAAAGTAAGTGGAACCAGGCTGAGAGCGAACTTGACGGGCAGGCTTCAGAAATCGCTCCCTCAGCGGCTAAAGCCGCGCTCGATGTGACGCTCTGATGGCACGGCTGAAGCCGTGCCCCTTCAAAGTCGTGCCCATTCAACAACAGAATTTAGGCTGATTGATTTGAGACCGAGATTCACACTTACACAAAGCCTTGTCAAGTCCTCGCGGACGGCTCCCCTTTGAACAAGCCTCAGCGAAAGGGGCAGGACTTCAGCGAAGGACAATGCTTCACTGAAGTGGCACGGCTTCAGCCGTGCCATCAGATGTTCAAGTAGAAAGCGGCTTCAGCCGCTGAGGGGCCAAATAAAGGTGCCGCTCCGAAAACAAATATCGCCCTGATGCGACACCAAAGGATCGGCATATCTGAAGGCCGCTCTCAGCCGCGAAGGATCGAGTCAGAGACTCAAGAGCTTCGGCCACAATATCCCAAGCTAGTCCCTAGTTGTGGAGTCCCAAGATCCTAGTCCCCAGCCCCCACGAGCTCCCGCTCCGCCTTCGGCTCAAGCTCCACGATCAGCTGCTGGATCAGGCGCGCGCATCGCGAGGAGACGTTCATAAACTCCAGTCCCACGCAGCGCGCGGAGTGGTTCACCCGCACACCCGCCGCCACGCGGAAGTGGATACGGTTCACCACCAGCGTCACCTCGACCGCCGTGCCGCGCTCCAGCGGGAAGATCACCTTGGTCAGCATGCAGCACCCAGTCGCGCTCAGGTTGCGCACCCATCCGGTAAAGCGCAACGCGCCGCCAAGCACCAGCACCTCGCCGGTGCCTTCGCAGGGAAAGCGCGGCGTCTTCCGCCGGTCCTGGGCCGAGAGGGAGTGGCTATCCTTCTCTACCCCAACCCGTTCCATCGTAGCTTCTGTCGTCATGCGCTTGCCTCCGCCTCAAGTGTCGGGGCAGCGACGCCGGCCAGCATGGCGAGCATCGGAACCCGATGCTGCTTCTATCGGCAAAACCCTTCGAGCATTGAGACTCACTCGCACCCGCGAGCGGCGAAATCCCATCTCAGGACTGGTCTCAGGATTGGACTCAGGACTGTCCGGCGCCCTCAGCCAGCAGCTCCGAAAAATGCCCGACCCACTGCGTCTGCAACCAGGTGTCCGGAACCGGCAGTCCTCGAGCAACGCTCAATCGACGAAACGCTTCCTCCGCGCTTAACCCTTCCGCGCAAAGCAGGCTCGCCATCACCAGGCACGACCGCCCAATTCCCGCATAGCAATGCGCTCCTACGCCTTTGCCCCCGCGAAGGTCCCGCTGCAGCTCCTCGATAAGCGCGCGAAACTCCTCCATCGACGCAGGAATCGAATGGTCGGTCACCGGAAACCAGCGAAACCGGATCCCGATTTCCCCGCAGAGTCGCGCCTCTTCCTCGAGCTTCAGCACCCGAATCTCCTCCGTACTCAACAGGCAGACCAGGCTCTCGATGCCCTGCGCCCGAAGCGACCGCAATACCGCCCCCAAATGCCGGCCGCCTTCAGGGCAAGGCACCACTGCCGCCCGCGGGGCGACCCCTCCTGCTGTCTCCGCCAGGCCGTCCGTGTCGACCCAATAGGGAATTGCCTGAAACTCCGTCATCCGCAAATACTCTCCGCGACGATTTTACGCAGCCTTTGCCGTTCATGCGCTTATGGAAAATGGAATGCAGCCTATGAATCACAGTATCCTGCTTTTACGCAGCGATTCCCAATTCCCGCTCCCTGACATAGCAACTCCGGGAAATGCCGATATCTGCCCCAAAATGAAAGCTATACTGGGCATGGAAGGCTCCGCGAGTCCTCCGGAGAGCATGGCAACCTAGTTGCAGTATCGGTGAGGTAGCTCAGCGTCCAGCGCGTATGGGGAAGTCCTTTCAAACCCGAGTCTCGGTTGTGCTGCTGGCCATTCTTACCTTGGCCGCAATTGTTTTCGCCGGGATCAACCTCTCGCAGGAGACAAAAGGGCAGACTCCGGTCGACGGAGTAACGTGGTTTGAGGGCGATGGTGGCCTGGTGGCACACCGCGTGCTTCCGGGCGGTCCCGGCCAGAAAGCCGGCATCGCCGTCGGCGACATTCTCATTGACGTCAACGGCCACCCAACCAGGCATGTAGCCAACCTCAACCGCGAGATGTTCCGCACCAAGCCTTATGGAACGGCGACTTACACCATCGAGCGGGGCGGCATACCGGTCGAATATCCGGTCATTCTCGATGCTGCCGACAATAGTCTCAACCAGGGCTTCCGTCTCATCGCGCTCGTTTATCTCGGTATCGGTCTCTACGTTCTATTCCGGCGCTGGACCGCGCCCCGCTCTACTCACTTTTATCTTTTCTGCCTAGCGTCGTTTGTCCTGTACTCCTTTAAATACACTGACCGGTTCACGGATTTCGACTGGTTCATCTATTGGGGCAATGTTGCGGCGACCGCCCTGCAGCCGGCGCTCTTTCTCCATTTCGCACTTGCGTTTCCTCTCGATGCCCCCGACGACCGCCGCATCGTGGGCATTCGCCGCTGGTTGATTGCGCTCACCTATCTGCCGGCCATTGTTATCGTCGGCCTCCGTGTCGTGGCGATCAACTTCTGGTCGGCGACCGCTCTGCTCGACGATCGGCTCAACAAGTTTGCCTACGCTTACCTCGCTGTCTGCTGGGTGCTTGCAAGCATTGTCTTCTATATCAGCTACCTGCGAACCGACCTGCCGCTTCGCCGCCAGCAGCTCAAATGGCTTACTCGCGGCACGATTCTCGCGATCGCGCCGTTCACGCTCCTATATATAGTTCCGTACCTTGCCGACGTGCCGGTTCCCGGCATCTTTGAAAAGCTCGCCGGCATCTCGCTGGTGATTCTGCCCCTTACCTTCAGCTGGGCGATCATTCGCTACCGGCTGATGGACGTCGACCTGATCTTCAAACGCGGTGTTACTTACACGCTGGCAACTGCGACCGTTGTCGGACTGTACTTCCTGCTGATCTCGATCGCCGGCGACATCGTTCAGAAGCGTCTGCCGGCATTTGGTTCGGGTGGTTTCATCACTGCCATCATTCTCGCTGCTTTGCTCTTCGACCCGCTTAAACGCGCCATTCAGGAACGCATCGACAAGCTCTTTGACCGCAAGCGCTACGACTACCGGCAGACGTTGATCGAGTTCGGCCGCGGACTCAGCTCGCAGACCGATCTCGACGCGCTGCTCACCGCAATCGTCAACCGCCTCTCGCAAACCCTGTCCGTCGCCCAGGTCGCGGTCTTCCTCTCCGACGATCATGGCGGATACACCCTGGCCGCCGCCTATGGCTTGCCGCCGTCCCTCGCTATCAATGGGAAGAAAAACGGTCATGCGTTCGTCGGCGCCCACGACGTCGCCAGCTCGGGCGCGGCTTTCCTTGATCTGGATTTTCTCGACTTCGATCAACCCGGCGCAGGCTCGCACATCTTCCTTGAAAACACCCAGCATGCGATGCACCTGCCCGAGGCCCAGCAGCGCAGCGTCGCCGCACTCGACCTGAACTACTATCTACCCTGCCGCCTGCAACAACGCACCATCGCGGTCGTCGGATTGGGCCGCACAACTGACGCCGACTTTCTCTCGAGCGAGGACGTCGAGCTGCTAGAGTCTCTCGCCAGCTATATCGGCATTGCGCTGCAAAACGCCCGCCTCTATGCCAGCCTCCAGCAAAAAGCCTCCGAATACGAGCGCCTCAAAGAGTTCAACGAGAATATCGTCGAGTCGATCAATGTCGGTATCCTCGCCGTCGATCTCGAAGAGCGCATCGAAAGCTGGAACGCGCAGATGGAGGTGCTCTATGCCCTGCCACGCGCCGAGGCGCTCGGCCTCACCTTGAGCGAGGTTTTCCCGGCATCCTTTGTCGATGAGTTCCACCGCGCAATGGGCGAAGAGGGATCGGTGCAGGCGGTGCATAACCTATACAAGTTCCGCATTGAGACCCGCGCCGGCGAGCATCGCACCGCCAACATCGCGATCGCGCCTCTGGTCTCGCGCGACTTCGCCACCGTCGGCCGCATCGTGCTGGTCGACGACATCACCGACCGCATTGAACTCGAAACCCAACTCACTCAGGCGGAGAAGCTCTCATCGATTGGCCTGCTCGCCGCCGGTGTTGCGCACGAGGTCAACACTCCACTGGCCGTGATCTCGTCCTACGCGCAGATGCTAGCCAAACAAGTACGCGGCGACGAGCGCGTCGGCCCGCTGCTCGACAAGATCACGCAACAGACCTTCCGCGCCTCGGAGATTGTCAACGGCCTTCTCAATTTCTCCCGCACCAGTGGGACGGCCTTCACGGAGATTGACGTCAACGCCGTCATTCGCGACACGCTCAACCTGCTCGAGCATCAGTTCAAGACCTCGAACGTCAAACTCGAGTCGTCACTCGACCCCGCGCTGCCGCCCATTCTCGGCAACCCCGGCAAGCTGCAGCAGGTCTTCCTCAATTTGTTTCTGAATGCCAAAGATGCCATGGCTGGAGGAGGTACGCTCCGGGTTGCGACCGAGGTTAATGGCCATGTCGGCGTCTCCGTCTCCGACACCGGCTCGGGCATTTCGCCTGAACATGTCAAGCGTATCTACGATCCGTTCTTCACCACCAAGAGCGCGCCTCGCGAAGGGCAGCGCCGCGGCACCGGCCTGGGCCTGGCGGTGACCTACGGCATCATACAAGAGCACGCCGGCAAGATCGAAGTCGAAAGTCAGGCTGGCGCCGGCACTACTTTCTACCTGGAATTTCCGTTAGTAAGGAAAACCGTAAATGTCTGAAGCAACTCTGACTCTTCCCCCCGAGTCACCCGCGGCGGGTATCGAGAACGCCTACCGCATCCTGATCATCGACGATGAAGCCGGCATCCGCGAATCGCTCGAGGCGCTGCTCGGCATCGAGGGCTATACAGTCGACACCGCTCCCGACGGCGAAGCCGGACTCAATACCCTCGGCCAGCGCTCTTACGATCTCGTGCTCCTCGATCTCGCCCTGCCCGGGATGAATGGCATCGAGGTCCTTGGGCAGATTCGTGAGCGCTATCCCGATCTGCCGGTCATCATGATCACCGCTTACGGGACGGTCAACAACGTCGTCGACGCCATCCACGCCGGGGCGCAGAACTTCGTCCAGAAACCGTGGGACAATGAGAAGCTGCTCGCCGACATTCGCGCCTCGGTTGCGCGCTACCGCGCCGAGGAAGAGAACATCCAGCTCAAGCGCGCTCTCAAGCAGCGCTACAACTTCGAAAACATCGTCGGCAAGAGTGAATCCATGCGGACGATCTTCGACCTCGTCGCCCAGGTTGCGCCCAGCCGCTCGACAATCCTCATCCTCGGCGAGAGCGGCACAGGCAAAGAGCTGATCGCCAAAGCCATCCACGCCAACTCGCCGCGCCGCGACAAGAACTTCGTCCCCGTCAACACGGGATCCATGCCCACCGATCTGCTCGAGTCGACGCTCTTCGGCCACGTCAAAGGCGCCTTCACGTCGGCCATCGCAGCAAAGAAGGGCTACTTCGAAATCGCCAACGGAGGCACGCTCTTCCTCGACGAGATCGGCAACATGAGCATGGATACGCAGGCAAAGATCCTCCGCGTCATCCAGGACAAGCGATTCATGCACCTCGGCGGGGTTCATGAGATCCAGGTCGACGTTCGCATTATCGCTGCAACTAACGTCGATCTCCGCCAGGCGGTCCGCGAAGGCCGTTTCCGCGAAGACCTCTACTATCGTCTGAATGTCATCTCAATCGATTTGCCGCCGCTGCGCGCGCGTCGCGAGGATATCCCGTTGCTCGCCACCCACTTCCTCAAGCGCTTCTCCGAGGAAAACGATCTGGAGACGCGCACCCTCGCACCCGACGCCATTCGCGCGCTCCTGGATTATGACTGGCCGGGCAACGTTCGCGAACTCGAGAACGTCATCGAGCGCGGAGTCGTGCTCTCCTCAGGCACGGTAATCAGCTCCGACCTGCTCCCTGGCCATCTCACCGGCCGCAGCTATTCTTCGAGTCTCCTCGAGCAGAACAGCGATGCCTCGCTCTTCGACATTCTCGAAGACATCGAACGCCGCATCATCATCGACAAGCTCGAACGCTGCCACTGGAACCAGACCGACACCTCCGAACAGTTTCGCATCCCGCTCTCCACCCTCAACCAGAAGATCAAACGCCTGAACATCGAGATCAAGAAGCGCGTGAAGGACTGAAAATACAGACAACAATTCGGCGTCTTGAAAAGGACCTTATTAAGCTTGTCGCCGAAAATTGCGCCGACCCTCTGTGGTACCCTCGGCTTAAGTGAACTTAAGCAGCGTCGGCATCGACGCGTACCGTCGCTATGCCCATAAATAAGGTCGAAAACGCCGCCAAGCAATCGGTCCTCTCGGTTCAGAACTATGCGCTGCTCTCGGGCCGCGCAGTCGGCACGTTCCTCAAGCGGCCGCGTTACCTTGCCGACTTCCTGACCCAGGCCGACAGCATCGGCGTCGGCTCGCTGCCAATCGTTCTGCTCACTGGCTTCTTCACCGGCGCCGTCCTCGCGCTCCAGTCGGCGTCCACTCTTGCGCAGTTTGGCGCCGCCGCAATCACCGGCGAGCTGGTCAGCTTCTCCATGATCAAAGAACTCGGCCCCGTGCTCACCAGCCTCATGGTCTCCGGCCGCAACGCCTCGGGCATGGCTTCGGAACTGGGCTCTATGCGGGTCACCGAACAGCTGGACGCGATGCGCGCCCTCGGCACCGATCCGGTCCGCAAACTCGTCGGTCCGCGCATCTTTGCGACGGTCTTCGTTCTGTTTTTCCTGACCATCATCTCCGATGCGGTGGGGACTCTCGGCGGAGCCTGGGTGTCAATTACCCTCTTGGGTCAAGACGCCTCGCAATACTTCCATACCGCGTATCAATCTCTGCGGTATCCGGACATTTTGCAGGGTCTGGTGAAGCCGCTCATCTTCGGATTCATCATCGCTACGATCGGCTGCTACTACGGCATGAACACCAAAGGCGGCACGCAAGGCGTAGGCCGCTCCACTACCCAGGCCGTGGTCGTTTCCTCAGTGCTGATCATCGCGTCCGACTTCATCATCAGCCAGTTCATGATCGGCATCTTCGGCCGCTAGAATGCACTTAGCGCAATCTGAATTTCTTTGGCTCTTTGCGCCTTGTGGCTTAAACCGTGTGCCCTAATTTATGGCTACCGCCGAACTAACCCGCCCTGCACCAACCCCTCAGGACCCGAACGCCCCCATCGTTGTCTTCGAAGATGTTTCGATCGCCTTCGACCAGAACGAAGTGCTCAAGAACATCTCCTTCAAAGTGATGCCGGGAGAGTCCCGCATCATTCTCGGGCCTGCCGGCGTCGGCAAGAGTGTTCTGCTCAAACTCGCCAATGGCCTGCTCTGCCCTGACTCGGGGCGGGTCCTCGTCTTCGGCCAGGACATCAATGCCATGCCCGAGAACGATCTCTTCGCATTCCGAGACCGCATTGGGATGGTCTTTCAGGAGGGTGCGCTCTTCGATTCGATGACCGTGCGCGACAATGTCGCCTACCGGCTCATCGAGGAACACGTCTCCGCTGAAGAGATCGACAAGAGTGTCCTCAAGGTGCTTCGTTTCGTCGAGCTCGAACACACCATCGACAAGTTCCCCTCCGAGCTCTCCGGAGGCATGCGCCGCCGTGTCGCGATCGCCCGCGCCATCATCAGCAAGCCTGACCTGCTCCTCTACGACTCGCCCACCGGGGGCCTCGACCCTATCACTTCGACCACCATCATCGAACTCGTCGTCAAACAGCGCGACGTCTTCCACACCAGCTCGCTGCTCGTCACGCATCGCCTGCAAGACGCCTTCACGATGGCAACCCACCGCTTCGACTCGGAAGAGAACAAGATGGCGCCATTGCCCCAGGGCGAGCTCGACCCGCAGACCACCTTCCTGCTGCTCCATGAAGGAAAGCTCGCCTTCGACGGAACGACTGAGGAGTTAGTCCACTCCACTGACCCGTTTATTAAGAACTACCTGGAGTAGACAGGATTCCCATACGGTCGCGCCCGGAGTGCTCTCTTTCGAACGATTGCCTTCCAGCCGTCGCTTTAGTTTGGGCTTGACGCTACACCCCGGAGCGAGATCGTCGACTTTGCGGCTCCGCCAGTCGGCGTCAGAGTAAGGATGTCGTCATGCGCGCCAACCGCCGCTGGAACAAACTCTACAGGCAGAATGCAGCTTTTCCCCGCAGTGATTCCCCCCAGACATGTGTTCTGCGCGGTAGTGAGAATCTTGTAACTTGGGCCGTTGATCGCTGTCGAGAGGGTGACCGTTCCCGGCATGCCACGGTTAGTGATCGTGAGGGGCAGCACTTCCGTAGAGCCAAATGCGATCGTGCCAAACTCGAGCTGCGTGATTTTCGCCCCGACGCCGCTGCCCACCCCATCAAGACTTACCGTTGACGCCGCAACCGCAACACTTGGCGTGAGCGTAAGGATGTCTTCATGCCCGCCCACTGTCGCTGGTGAGAATTCCACCGGAAGAGTGCAGCTTTGGCCCGCCGAGATTCCGGACTGGCAGGTGTTCTTCGCGGTGGTGAGAATCTTGTAGCTGGGACCATTAATCGCGGTGCCTACCGTGACCGTGCCCGGCGCCCAGATGTTGGTGATCGTCAGAGGCACCACAGTGGTAGAGCCGAACGCGATCGTACCAAACTGCAGGCTCGTGATCGTGGGGCCTACGCCCAGGCCAGCCTTTGGGCTGCCCCATCCGGTCACCAGGTCGTAGCCGGTTACCGCCGAAAAGCTGCCCGATGAGCCGCTGGCGATGTCGTGGAAGTCGATGCCGTAACTAGAGGTAACATTTTGCGCGTAAATAGTTGGATTGAGGAAGCCCATCGCAGGTTCGCCGTTGTCGCTCAACAACTCGTTTACCAAGGCAATGTAGGCGGCCCACATCGGCGTGGCAAAGCTGGTGCCCCCGTACTCGTTTGCCAGGCAGGCTTCCTGATCGGCGCAGGTGTAGAAAGTGAAATTTGCATTGGCCGATACATCCGGCCCGTTGCGATATGTGGTTGAACCCAGGTTGCTGGAGTTGATCACACCAGTCGTTTGCTGCCATGAGGGGATTGGGATCTTGTTCGGCGAGATACCGCCGCCGCTATCGGCCCATGCGGTCTCCGAGGCCCAGGCGCCGCCCGGGCCGGCGGTGATCAGGTCGGTGCCGCCGACGGAGACGACGTAGGCATTGTCCGATGGCCACTCGTTCTCCCTCCGCGACCAGGTGGAATTGTCGCCCGATGCGTTGAAGTAGCTCTGGCCCTGAGCTGCCATCTTCTCGAAGTAGGGATTCAGTGTGCTTGGGTCGGCCGACGTCCAGGTCCACGACGAACCGATCGTGGTTGGTAGCGGGTTGTGCGTCGTCATGGCGCTGATCATTGCGGTATCGGTAGTCCCGATGTAAACCACCAGGCTTGAGAGCCCAGGCGCCATGCCGATCGCCTGCGTCATATCGAGCGTCTGTTCGGTGTCGTCGCAGTTGTCGTCAGATGAAGTGTATTTGCACGATGTACTCGTCCCATCGGTGGAGAGGAGCGTTATGGGAACGTTGTTGGTCTGACCCAGATTCTTGAAGTAGGTATCCAGATCGGCCAGATCGGTCCCATAATATTCGAGCAATCCGAGATTCTGGCCCGCGCCGGTAAGGGCTGTTCCCCCGTAGTAGGCAGCGCGCATGTCGCTGCCTAAGAACGATGCCGAAGGGCCGGAGCCGGTGGTGGCATGAGAGACGACGGCCTCGGGAGCGACGCCATTAGCCTTCCCATAATCGCTCCTCTTCACATACATGGGATGCGGAATGGAGTAATTATCCAACCCTGAAATGTGCCAGAGGGGAAACGCTAGGCTGGTCGTAGGCTCGCGGTCGGGTCCGTAGAAAGTGCGATTCTCGGTCGGATGTTTGTAAGTAAGCAGGTTTACGCGGAAGGCAGTCTCGATGGCCCAGACTGGTCCTTTGACCTGCACCTCCATGCCGTCCCTTGTGCCTCCGGTGACGGCCAACCCACGGCTTGTCACATACTGAATCACCGCGTCGTAATCCGTCTGGCTGGGGCCGAACCTCTCGGTAAACTCGGCCGGAGTAAGAAATTGGCGGTGAGAGATATTCGCCGGGTCATAGAGATTGTCGAGGAAGGTCTCCAGGCCGGCCGGATCGCGCAGCGGCAGGACAATGTCCAGGCTCATCACTTGAGCCTTCGGCAGCCGTCCGATAGGCTGCGTCACGCCGTTCGCCACCACATCGCGTATGTGGCGGGTGGACACATACTGCGCCGGCGCCTTGGTTGCCATGGTGAACACACTCGCAGCGACCAGCAAAACCCAACCTAACCTGCTAAATACAAGGGAAGCTTTTCTATGAACTGCTGCCTTCATTGCGGTGCTCCTTTGCAGACTTCGGATGAGAAGCGGAGTGCAAACAAGGCAGGTTCGAAAATGGCGCAGATGAGACCGCTTCTAATCCAGGCGGTGGGAGCAAGAATCGGAGGGGATGACTGCATGAATATCACCGCGATTGTGCATTGCACAACAAGTTAACACTAAGAGTGTTGTTTGAGCCAGAGCTAGCTGCTGCTTGACCGCAAGCTCGCCTTCGACGAAATGAATCCCCTGCATAGATTCGATTATTCGGAATCATCTGGAGTTAGAAAGACTCGTCCCTTGCTCGATCATTTCCGTGCAAGCAGCGCCCCGCAACCAGCCTGGCGCGGGCCGTTGCACTTCGATCGACTCGCCCCCTTCATAAATAGCTGCCAACTGAAATGGCTGGGCTAAATCGTCGTTGTCAAAGATCCACACATGCGGCAACTCCGTGATAGCCGCGCGAAGGTTCTGGAGCGTTCGCGGGTATCGAGCAATCAGCTTCTCCGTTAGGACATCATGGCCACCTTGCGAAACCCGCATCGCGACCCGCTCTTCTGAGGTCTCCGAGCATGAGATACCAATGAAACAGAGTAGTACCGTGTAGCCTCGCTTCGCGGTCTCTTTTAGGAAGTCGAGTTTGTCGCCCACCGGATCGGAAAAGACGGTTTCAAAGGCGAAGCTCTCACCCTCATCCACCAACGTCGCTCGAATCGAAGCCGCAACCGCCGCAGCTTTATATGGATTCAATTCCAGTTCCCGTGCCAGAAGGTCGGCATTCACCAGTCGCAGTCCAGCCCGTTGCAGGTGCGAATAGTAAAAGGTGGTCTTGCCCGCTCCGTTTGACCCGGCGACGGCCACAACGATTGGGCGTCGGTCAAGAAATGCCAAGTCGATAGGAGGGAGACCGCGGCGAGGATGGAGCTCGGAGTCCACGGGCTATCGGGCTGAATCGGCCGCGGCGAATTCAGGAGCCGGGCGAAATTCGCGATTCACGAATCGCCCCACGGTGATCGTGCCGTCAGCCTCGATTCGCTCCAGCATCCCGGATCTCTCACGATGCGAGCGATAGTGGGGAAAAGGCTGGCTGTTAAGGTAGGCTTCGACTCGGGCATGTCCGGAAGCGGAATCCACCGATGCCAGAGAGGCCGACAGAGGCTTTGCTCCGCCATTCCGTGCAAGCTTCAGCACCTGTTGCCCTTCAAGCAATGATTCGATCGACCGACCTAACCGCGCCCAAAACTCTACCTGACCGGCGATCGAACGCTCCAGGGTTTCGCCGGCAAGGCGGGCATCCAGAACTATCGAGTCTGAAAGCTTTACGGGCTGGCTCATGACCAAATAGTAGCATAATGCTACCCAAAGGGAGCCTGTTTCAACCTCTCCTATTTACTCAATATTCTTTACTCAATATTCGTCGCCGGAATCCGAATCGATGCCCGATACCGGTCGCCGCGATAGCGGGAGCAGGCCATCTCCACCGGAGTCTCGTCGGTCGTGATAATCACCCGGGTGATCGACAAGATGCTGGCGCGACGTGGGATGGTCAGCAGATCCGCCTCTTCGGCGGTCGCCGGCAACGCCTCGATGACCTCGTCCGCCCACCCAACCCGGACCCCGTAGCGGTCGCGCAGCACCTCGTACAGAGATCGCGTTTCAAAGTCATACGTCTCGAGTCCGGGAAAGGCATTCAGCGGTACATGAGACAGTTCAACCGCCATGGGCGTGCCGTCAGCTAACCGGAGCCGTCTCAGGCGCAGGACCTTAGCGGTGGGACGCAACCGAAGTTTCGCACACTGCTCTTCTGTGGCCACCGCAACCGTCTGCTCGAGCAGGCGCGAGGCCGGAGTCATGCCCCGTTGACGCATGTCCACCGTGAACCCTTGCAGGTGCATGATATTTTTTTCTAGCTTGGGCCGTCTGACGAACGTACCTTTCCCCTTCTGGCTGACCGCGACGCCGCGCGATTTCAGGCCGTGCAGGGCCTGCCGTGCGGTCATTCGGCTCACCTGATAGCGACGCGCCAGCTCCTCTTCGGAATCGAACAAGTCACCCTCGGCGAGTTCGCCGCGGTCTATTTTTTCCAGCAGCACTTGCTGAATCTGATAGTAGAGCGGGATGAAACCTTGCTTATCGAGCGAAACAACCTCCCGGTCGTCGTTACCCTCCGGAGACAGTTGCGGTTTGGTCGTGGCCATGACGTTACACTTTCCAGGATTAAGATGAAGGCTGCAATTTGGGTCGGGATCTGACCATCGCGGAGCTGGCGGCTGGCCTTGGGTCTTCGCTGCGTAAATCGATTTCGTTTTGCGGCTTCGACCTAGTTATAGTCGAAGCGGCGCGGCCATCGCGAAAAATTATGATTTGAGGGAGACTCGTAGCTTGCCTTTCCCGGAACAACTGCGCCACGGCCTGATCGTCTCCTGCCAGGCGGCGCACGGGGACCCACTCGATGACACCGCGGCGCTGTCCCGGATCGCCGCCAGCGTTCTGCGCGGTGGGGCGCAGGGCCTGCGTGCGGAGGGGGTTGAGCACATTTGCGCCTTTCGCGGTCTGACCGACAAGCCGATCATCGGCCTTGGCAAGCGCTACCACGAGGGTGAGGTCTTCATCACGCCGGATTTTGCAACGGCCCGCGCCTTGGCCGAAGCTGGAGCCTCGATCATCGCCGTCGATTGCACTGACCGAGAAGCTTCGTTTCGCGAACCCTGGCCGGTGCTTGTGCGGCGCATCCGCGGTCAGCTTGATTTGCCGGTGCTCGCCGACATCGCCACTGCGAGTGAGGCATGGCAAGCCATTGCCGCCGGGGCTGACGCGGTTGCCACCACGCTGGCTGGATATACTCCCGCGAGCCGCAGCCTGGTGGGCGCGGCATGGGACCTGCTGGCGGAACTGGTCCGCGACAGCCCGGTTCCGGTTGTCCTCGAGGGAAGGGTCGAAACTCCTGCGGACTTTCGCCGGGCGCTCGACATGGGCGCCTACGCCGTCGTGGTCGGGGCCGCGATTACCAAGCCCGAAAGCATTACTGCGAGATTCACCGCACTCTCTCCGCGCGATTGAACTTTCCCTGCGCCTGGCTCGCGACAGCGTCGGATTCGCCCAAATGGCTCCCTGGCAAGGGATCACCAGAGACTCGTTGCAGAAGATCTGGCTGGCCCTAAAACACCCCGCCTGTGGATTTCCCCGGCTTTTCAGTAAATTCATCACATTTTCTACTTGTATCTAGAAGACTAGTTGTCTATACATATAGCAGATCATACAGGCTCGGCCACTGAAAAAATTCAGCCCACCGCTCCTGTGTTCCTTTCCGAAGGAACGATCGCTTTTAGGAGGCACCATGAATTTCCGACGCATTCGGCAACTCACTCTCACCGTTGTTGGCTGCACGCTTGCCTCGCTGGCACCGGCAGTCTTCGGCCAGGACGTTAGCGCCAAGATCACCGGTACCGTGACCGACGCCTCGGGCGCGGTCATCTCCGGCGCATCCGTCACCGCTACCGAGAAATCGCGGGGCACCGTCTATCCCGCCGAGACCAATTCGGCCGGCGTCTATTATTTATCGCCCCTGCCAATCGGTGACTATGTGCTGAAGGTATCAGCCGCCGGTTTCTCTTCGGTCGAGCGCCCCTCGTTTTCGCTGGCCATGGACCAGACCGCCCGTATCGACATCACCATGGCTGTAGGGCAGGCCTCGCAGACCGTCGAGGTCAGCGCAGCACCGCCATTACTGCAGACCGATCAGAGCTTTCTCGGCACCGTGCTCGACGCGCAAGCCAACGTAACCCTGCCGCTCGCCACCAGAAATTACAACCAGCTCACGCTGCTTTCTCCGGGCGCTATCAGCCTGAACCCCGGCGCGTTCACTGGCTCCCAGGCCAGCTTCCAGGTCGGCCGGCCGTATATCAACGGCAACCGCGAGCAGACCAACAACTACATCCTCGACGGTATGGACAACAACCAGATCGACAACAACGACGTGGCCTTTGCGCCTAGCGTCGACGCCATCCAGGAATTCAACCTCATCTCGCAGAACGCTCCCGTCTCCTATGGCAACTATCTCGGAGGCATCGTCAGCGTTACCATCAAGTCGGGCACCAACGCTTTTCACGGCGACGTCTTTGAGTTCATCCGCAACAACGCTCTGAATGCGAACACCTGGGCCAACGGCCTCACGAAAGGTCAGCCTTACGTTCCGGGCGTCAATAACCCCGATGGCACCGGCCTGAAACCGATCCTTCGCTGGAACGAGTTCGGCGGTTCAGTTGGCGGTCCCATTATCAAGGACAAGCTCTTCTTCTTTGCCGACTACCAGGGCTCGCGCTTCGATCAACCGGCGACCTCGGTTCCCTACACCGTGTTTACCGCCGCGGAACGCACGGGCGATTTCTCCGCCGTCTGCACCGCAGGTTTTGACGCCACTGGGGTCTGCCTCAATCCTTCGCAGCAGCTTTACAACCCTTATTCATCGGCGACTCCAGCCGGACGTCTGCCTTATCTGAACAACATCATCACGTCGCCCTTCAGCGCGGCCGCGACAAGTATCCTGACTTCGAGTCTCTATCCCGCGCCGATCAACAGTTTGAACACCCAGAACCAGGTCAACGTGACCCACTCCTACACCAACAGCAACCAGGGCGATCTCAAGATCGACTGGCTCGCGACCGAGAAGGACCACGTCTACGGCCGCTATTCGCAGCAGCAGATCAGCAATCCCACTACCAACAGCCAGCTGCTCATCGGCAATTCCGACAATGAATTTCCTCTCTACAACGGAGTCATCAACTACACCCACACCTTCAGTCCATTCCTGCTGAATACATTCCGGATCGGCGCCAGCTACTTCCCGGTCACCGAGGGCTACACCAACCCGACAGGAGAGAACCTGCCGACGACCTTCGGCATCGCCGGCGCTGCGGCGAACCAGACCTTCCTGCCTTTGCAGGTCTTCAGCGGCCCCAGCTATGGCCCGATGTTCGGCAACAACAATCTCGTCTCGCAGTTCCACGACACCGTGTCTCAGGTGGAAGACCTCGTGACCATGGTTCACGGGAAACACACCATCAATCTCGGCTTTGAATACTACAACTACCGAACCAACATTCTTTACGTTGGCAACTCCGGACTCGCCGGCGAGTTCCAGTACAACGGTGGCTTTACCGGAAATCCCGACGTCAACGGCGCGGCTGCCCCTGGCTGGTCAGAGGCCGACTTCCTGCTCGGTCTTCCCAACAACGTTGGGCTAGGTTCGGGAACCGGGCATAGCCTGCGTAACAGCCTCTATGCGGGCTTTGCTCAGGACGACTGGCACATCATGCCCAACCTCACCCTCAACATCGGGCTGCGCTACGAAGTCGTGACACCGCGCGAAGATGCTCACAATGAGGTCACCAATTACAACCTGCAAACCGGCGCGGTTGAGATCGCCGGCGTCAATGCCCACGGCGCGCTCTATAACCAGTACAACGGGCCGACCAACTTCCAGCCCCGCTTCGGATTCGCCTACCAGCCAGAGCAGGATAAGGCCATGGTCATCCGCGGCGCTTATGGAATCTCCAACTTCACCGAAAGCACTGGCACCGGCAACCTGCTCTTCCAGAACCCGCCCTTCGCCATTCCGCTGAACGTGACCTACAACGGTGGTACCGAGGCGCTGCCTGGCGGCACACTGGATACAGGCTTCTCCGGCTTTCCGACCTCGGGTTGCACGGCCGCAGCCGCGATCGCGCAATCGCCTCTCTGCTTCAGCGGAACCGGCATCCACGCCTTCGACCCGAACAACGTTCGTCCCGCCGTCTCGCAGCAGTACAACTTGACCGTTCAGCATCAGTTGGGCAACTCCTCGACCTTCCAGGTCAGCTATGTGGGCCAGAAGACCGACCACTTGATGGCGATCGAGCTTATCAACCAGAAGGTGCTCACTGACGGCGTCATCTCTCCCAGCCCCTATTTGAACCCGACGCTTCAAGGCCTGGTAGGCCAGGCTCGCCTGACCACCTCAGTCGGCTTCTCCAACTACAACGCATTGCAGGCCAGCTTCCAGCACCGCCTCAGCCAGGGACTGGAGTTCCAGGGCAACTACACCTGGTCGAAGTGCATGGGTAACTCGTCGGGCTTCTTTGCCCAGTACGGCGACACAAATGCCGATCTCACTCAGGCCGGCAACAACCACTTCTTCTTCCAGAACACTTACAACCCCGGCGCCGACTATGGCCGCTGCGATCAAAATATCGCGAACGCCTTCAACGGCTACGTCACCTACGATCTGCCGTTTGGCCGCGGCAAGCAGTTTGGCAACGACATCAATCGCGTCGCCGACCTGGCCCTGGGTGGCTGGCAGGTGAACTCGATCCTGCAGTTCCACAGCGGCTTCCCAATCACCGCGCAGGCTGCGGACAACTCCGGGACAACCTCGGGATTCCCCCGCGCCAACTGCGACGGGTCCCCCGACGAAACCCCCGGCAAGCGTTCCACGATTCCCGGTAGCCCCGGCTATCAGTGGTTCAGCGGCAACTCGGTCTCGCAACCCACCACCGGGACCTTTGGCGACTGCGAGGTCGGCAGCTTCACCGGCCCTGGCCTGCAGGCAGTCGACTTCAGCGTCTCCAAGAGCTTTGCAACCTTTGAGCACCAGAGCCTGCAGTTCCGGGCCGAGGCTATCAATGTCCTGAACCACCCCATCCTGGTTGCTCCGAACTCTTCTATCGGGAACACCTTCGGCCTGGTCAACAACGCCCAGGGCGAACGCAACCTGCAATTCGCATTGAAGTACATGTTCTAAGGATCCACTGCAGTCCAAAAGCACGGCGGCCAGAATACTGGCCGCCGTTCTCTTTTGAGCGTTAGACCGCACTTGCTCTGCCCTGCTAGGCTGGTCATTCCGATTGGAGTCACTTCAGCAATGGCATTTAAGTTCAAAGGCGTAGATTTTCTTGGATTCGACAACCTGCTCTCGGAAGAAGAGCGCCTCACCCGCAACACCGCCCGCGATTTCATCGAAGACAACCTCATCCCCATCATCGAGCAGTGCAATCGCGACGGCCGCTTCCCTCGCGAACTCATCAAGCCCATGGGCGAACTCGGCTTCTTCGGGGCGACCATCGAGGGCTACGGCTGCGCTGGCCTGTCGAATGTCGAATATGGCCTCGTCACCCAGGAGCTCGAGCGCGGCGACTCCGGCATCCGCAGCTTCGTAAGCGTGCAGTCGGCGCTGGTCATGTATCCCATTCATGCCTTCGGCTCCGACGAACAGAAGAATTACTGGCTCCCCCAGCTCGCCACCGGAGAAAAACTCGGATGCTTCGGCTTGACCGAACCCGACTTTGGTTCCAACCCCGGAGGCATGCGCACCCGCGCCCGCCGAGTCGGCGATGAATATGTTCTCAACGGCGAAAAGATGTGGATCACCTCCGGCTCCATCGCCAACGTCGCGGTCATCTGGGCCAAGGTTGAGGATGAGTCAGGCGAAAAAGGAGAGCTCGGTAACGAGAGCGTCCGCGGATTTCTCGTCGAGACCGACCGCCCTGGATTCTCTGCTTACGATGTCCACGGGAAATGGTCGCTCCGCGCGTCGGTGACGTCGGGGCTTTCGCTGCAGGACGTCCACGTCCCGGCATCGAACCTGCTCCCCAAGACCGGAGGCCTCAAGTCTCCGCTGATGTGCCTCAACCAGGCCCGCTACGGAATCTCGTGGGGAGCCATCGGCGCGGCCATGTCCTGCTACGACACGGCGCTGCAATACTCGCTATTGCGCAAGCAATTCCGCGACGAACCCATCGCCAGCCACCAGCTCGTGCAGGAGAAGCTCACCTGGATGATCTCCGAGATCAGCAAGGCGCAACTGCTCTCGCTCCACGTCGGCCGCCTGAAAGACCAGGGCAAGGTCGGCCACGAACACATTTCCATGGCCAAACGCAACAACGTCTGGATGGCGCTTGAATGCGCCCGCATGTCGCGAGATATTTTAGGAGGCAACGGCATCACCGACGACTACCCGATCATGCGCCACATGATGAACCTTGAGTCGGTGAAGACTTATGAAGGGACGCATGACATCCATACGCTGATCATTGGGCAGAGTGTTACTGGACTGCCGGCATATTAGGAACACTCGAATCGCGGATTGAAAAGACGTCCGCAAATGTTTCTTGACGAACCTTATTAGGTGTTGTGGCGATGGTGGCAATGGCGGCGGCGCGTGAGGCAATTTCGAATGTTGGAATGACCCGCTGAAGCCGTGGTCAAGACGTGTGGCCGTCACTAGATGACAGCTCGGCGAGCGTCTAGAATTGGCCTTCCGTTACGAGGTTAATGGGCGAAGGTTCATGCTGGGGATCTAACCTTGAGCCAGCAAAGCCGTCGAACCGGCACAACGAGTCGCCTTGACGATGACGTGTTCGAAGGACACACGCTAGGGCAAGGTTCGACGTTAGTCCGAATTGATCCGAATGTTGTGCGAGTGTTCTCAACGAGGACAATCCGCAATGGCCTTGGGCTATCGAAGAATAGTCATCCGACCGTGATCGCCGCCACTTCATAATCATCCAGAGAAGCGACAGTGAATTGCAGTGTCTGGTCATGGAAGGCGAACGAAGGATGCTGTCCGGATTTAAGTAGCTCGACCGACTTCACAGCCACTCCAGATGGCAGCTTCATGCTCACCTTCTGCGGGCCAAGTCGGATTCACCGAGCGCAGCCATCCATGTTGTGCATTGGCATTGGTGTAGTTGAGCAGGTGCACGGCGTAGCCGGGAGAAGTCTCCCAACAAAACATCTCAACGAAGCCCGGGCCATCGACATGGACGACGCTTTCATCATGGCTGACCCAGCGGATGGTATTGAGCAGCAGCCGCAGAATATCTCCCTGGCCGGTAAGCCAGTAGGTGCGTTCGAGGTCACCCGGAAACCATGCGGTGCGGCTCGCTCCTGTCTCGCGCAGCACCACAGCCGGCTCGGTAGTGTGAGGATGCGGCGGATAGGCGAGCTCGGGAGGGTAGCGGACGAATCCGGGAACGACGGTGAGCAGCGGAGCATCGACAGGCTTCAGCGGAATACGATTCTGCGCGCCGGCGAGCCAGTTCGTGTCCTGAAAGCCTTGCAGGATGGGGTGCCCCGATGCAGCCGCTCTCGATGCGCGCCGAATAAGGATTCCCACTGGTCCCCACAACATCCCCGTTCTTGCTCACCCCCATCAGATCGGCGAGTCCGAAATCGGCGCGCGGCTTGAGGTTCTCGTCATAGAGGCTGGTTTCAAAGCTGGCCATCAGCGATCCGCCAGACTTCACATAGTCGCGGAGTTGCTGGCATTGTCGACCGCTGAGCATGGCGACGTTGGGCAGCAGTAGGGCGCGATATTTTGCGAGACGCTCCGGCTCGAGGCGGTCTTCGTGGACGAAGTCGAAAGCAAAGCGGCCCTGCAACAACGCGTCGTAGATCCCCTGCGTCGTCTCATGCATGTAGTTGCGAGAGCGGACAGTCGCAGGCCCCGGATAAAGCAGTTGCGTGCTCTGCCCGATGACGACGCCAATGTTGGCGATGGAGCGGCGCGTCGCGAGGTGCGCATCATGCCCCGCGGTCCATTGGAAATATTCTGTGCCGACTTCCTGCCAGCGGCGGTCTTCGACAAATCCATTCTCGTACCCGACGAAATGGAAGTAGGGCACCATGCCGCTGGCGAGGGTTTCATTGAGCCACATCTTCGATTCGGCGGGATTCTTTGAAACGTTGCGCCATCCCGGATTGCCGGTTGAATAAGCGGCAGTAACATTCGCGGCAACCTTCCCGTCGAGCACAGCATTGCAGACGCGCCCTTGCAGGCTGCATCCCCAGACGGCCGCGTCATCATAAGTGCGTCCCTGATTGTCGGCCTGAAACCATGCTGCAGTCTTGCCGAGACGATCGAGGTTCGGGCCGCCGCGCACGTTGCCGCCGGAGTTGGCGAAGAAGAAGCTGTCGGGCTTTTTCTCTTTCGCAATCGCGTCGTATTTCTGCCACAGTTCGAGCACCCGATCGGTAAAGACGCGCCAATAGGCAGGCGTCCCGCTTGGCGGAAGTTTGCTGCAGATCGCGCAGTGGCAATCGGGAAGATTGCCCAGCGGAGGCCAGCCGTTGCAGTAGAAGCAGTCCACATCGTAGAGCGAGTTCACCTCGCGCATGATCGCGGGGATGTAGTCATCCATATAGCTGGTGAACATACAGGTCTTAAAGAGGCGCGGCTCCTCGCCGCTGTATTGCACCGATCCGTCCTGATGGCGCATCGCCCATTCAGGATGCGCTTCGAGCGCATCGCCCCAGTTAAGGTCGGGACTCATGCGCGCGACGACACGCATGCCACGCTTCTTCGCCGCGGCGGCGCATTCGCCGAAGAGGTCGCGGTCCTTCAGGTATTTGCCATGTCGATGGAACTTCACTTTGGATGGATAGAAGGCGAGGATGCCAGTGACGCTAACGAAGACGATGTCCGCTTTGGCGGCGTGCCAGTAGTCAGCCCATTGCTCGACGTTCATGACGGCGGGATCGTACTCGTTCATGTTGGTTTGCCCAACGCGGCGAATCTTCTGCTGCCAGGGGATCGTGGATTGGTCCAATGGAGCCATGCGCGCGGGAAGCGACACGAGTTCTACTGCTGAGAGTTCCGTCTCCACAACGCCTGGCTGTGCTTCTGGCGAAGCCGGCATCGCGTCGAGACGATTGAGCCCGGCGGTCAATGGAACGACTCCCGCTCCCGCCGTCAGGCCGGTCTTTAGAAAACTGCGTCGGTTCAGCAAGGACACCCCGAATGTGATTCCAAGAAAGTCTACTCGATTCACCCGGCAAGTATGGCAACATTGAGTGTCGATCATTCAGTGTCTATCGAGGACTCTCCGCTGAGCAGCTCAGAACCCCCGCCACTCCAACTCGCTACGCGTCAATCCTGGTATCCATGGCTCGTCGTCGGCATCACCTGCATTGGCGGATTCATCGGTCAACTCGACGCCAGCATCGTTCAGCTGGCGCTGCCCACTTTTGAGCGGGAGTTCAATGCGAATCTTGACGCGGTGAGCTGGGTCGCCATCGCCTATTTGCTGGCCTTCGCGGCAACGCTTCCCATCTTCGCCCGCCTGTCGGAAACAAAAGGTCGCAAGCTACTCTATCTCGCCGGCTATGCCATCTTCACAGTGGCATCAGGCCTGTGCAGTATCGCCCCCGATTTGCGGCTGTTGATCGCCTTCCGAGTTGTTCAAGGCATCGGTGGCGCTCTGTTGGGCGCAAACAGCATCACCATCCTGGTGAAAGCCGCCGGCCCCGAACGGCGAGGGCGCGCCATGGGAATCATGGCGGCGGCGCAGGCAGTAGGCGTCAGCGCGGGCCCGGTGGTTGGCGGCTTGCTCCTCGAAAACTTCGGCTGGAGGTCGATATTCCTGGTGTCGGTCCCTTGCGGCCTCGCAGGCGTCATTCTTGGATGGCTCGCCTTGCCGCAGACTGCGCAGCCCACCCCCGGCAAGCGTTTCGATCTTTGGGGCGCGATCCTGCTAACTCCTGCGCTCACCTCAATCGTTCTCATGCTCAACGAAGCGCAAACCTGGGGGCTGAGATCGACCGCAATGCTGTGTGCGCTGTTTGTCGCGCTGCTCTTTATCCCGCTCTTCGTGCGAAGAGAGTTGCAAGAGCCTGAACCTTTGATCGATCTTCATCTCTTTCGTTCTTCCGCCTTCTCGGGCGGCCTGGTGGCCGTCAACCTCTCCTACGCGCTTCTCTATTCCATGTTCTTTCTGATGTCGTTTCTTTTTATTCATGGTTTCAATGAATCGCCGATCTCAGCCGGCCTGCGTCTGGCGCTCATTCCGATCGCCCTTGGCCTGGTCGCGCCATTCAGCGGAGGCATCTACGCCCGCATAGGAGCGAGGACCATGACGACGCTGGCCATGGCGGTTTGCGTCGCTGCGCTGGTGGTGTTATCGCGAGGTTTGTCTGGCCAGAGTGTGAACGACATCTATGTTATGGGTGCGCTATTGTTATTCGGCGCCGGGCTGGGCATGTTTATCGCGCCCAATAACAGCGCGACCGTCGCCGCCGCTCCCGATAATCGGTCCGGCGAGGCTGGCGGCATGCTAAACCTGATGCGGGTCCTCGGATGCGCGGTTGGCATCGCGACTGCATCGGCTGCATTTTCATGGCGGCTCTTCGTGGCGACGGGCTACGGCAATCGAACTACGACCGCGCCTAAGCAAGCGATAGTGACGGCCGCCGCGGAGGTTTTATGGGTGCTCGGCGCTTTTGCCGTGGCGGCAGCAGGCTGTGCTCTGTTGCGAGACGCCGTCACGCGCAGCGCTTCAGACCCGTGATCGCGCCTATAGGAAGCGGCCGATCGGTTATGATTTCCACTCTATGAAAATGTTCCCGCGATGCTCGCTGGCTCTGGTCGCCCTATTTGTAACAGTCGCTGATCTATCTCTCGCCCAGCCTATTCCGTCGACCCACATCGACGACTTCGCCGGGCATCCTCGCGTCATCATCATCAGCGACATCGGCAATGAGCCCGACGACCAGATGTCTCTTGTCCGCCTGCTGGTGTACTCGAACGAACTCGACATCGAAGCGCTCATTCCCACCACGTCGACATGGCAAAAGGCCGCCAGTCATCCCGAAACCATGCACGCGCTCATCAAGGTCTATGGGGAAGTGCGGCCCAATCTTCTGCTCCACGCAAAAGGCTGGCCGGAAGCCGGATATCTCGACCAGCGAGTCGCTCCCGGACAACCCGCCTACGGCATGGCCGCCACCGGACCCGGCAAGTCTTCCGTAGGATCGAAGGCCATCATCGCCGCCGTCGATAATGACGATCCTCGTCCGATCTGGATTTGTCTCTGGGGCGGAGCCAACACGCTAGCTCAAGCGCTCATGGATGTCCGCGCCACCCGGTCGGCCGCCGAGGTCGATAAGTTCGTCAGCAAGCTGCGAATCTCGTCTATCTCCGATCAGGACGATGCGGGGCCTTGGATTCGCCGTGAGTTTCCTAACCTCTTTTATGTCGTGCAACCGTCATCACCCGATGGCGGCCAATACTACTACGCTACGTGGACCGGCATCAGCGGCGACGCCTACTACCGCAACGGCGCCGGCGCCGATTTCACCACCGTCACCAATGAATGGCTCGATACCAATATCCGCAGCAAGGGGCCGCTGGGCAAGTTCTATCCGCGCTTCCTGTTCATCATGGAAGGCGACACGCCGTCGTACCTCGGCCTCATCGACAACGGCCTGAGCTCGTGGAGCAGGCCCGACTGGGGCGGATGGGGCGGCCGCTACATCTATCGCCAGCCATATGGCGAAACTCACCCCATCTGGACGCAGGGCGGCGACGAATTCCTGCGCACGACCACGCAAGACACCGTGCTCGGCGTCGACGGCGCGCAGCACATCTCCGACCAGGCCACCATCTGGCGCTGGCGCGACGCCTTCCAGAACGACTTCGCTGCGCGCATGGATTGGACCATCCAGGACTTCGCCCACGCCAACCACAACCCGATCGTCGTCATAGCCGATCCCTCAGGAAAGGCCCTGTCGGGAACCGCGCCGATCTATCTTGACGCCGTGGTCGGCAAGCCGGTCACTCTCGACGCCAGCGGAAGCAGCGACCCCGACGCAGGGCAGAAGCTGCATTACAACTGGTTCCACTACTTCGAGGCGGGCGGCACCGGAACCAATCTTTCTGATGTCACGATAAGCGGTGCGGGCTCGCCCAGGGCAACGGTCACCGCGACCGCTGTCTGCCGCGAGCCGTGGCTTTCGGGATTCCTCAAATGCACGGGCAACGGCACCGCGCATATCATTCTCGCCGTAACTGACGACGGATCGCCGCGCCTGACCTCGTATCGGCGGGTCATTCTTACCGTGCATCCCGCAGCGACGCCTTAGATGTCCTGGGCGCCGGAGCTCAAACTGTTCTCTTCTCGAATGTCGGCGATCACCACATCTATTTGCGCGCCGAGCAGCAGTGAGAGTCCGGTCAGATAAAACCACAACAGCAGCACGATGACTGCACCCAGCGATCCATAGGTCACCGAAAAGCTGTTAAAGAAATGCAGATAGACGCGCAGCCCCAGCGAGGCGGCAAGCCAAAGCAGAATGCCAGTGAACGAGCCGGGAGTGATCCATCTCCACTTGGGGTTCCTTATGTCCGGCGCCGCGTAGTACATCAGCGCGAAGCCAAGCGAGATCACCACGAACGCGATCGGCCAGGAAAGAACGCGGCTCAGAATCGTGAAAAGCAACGGATCTCTAAGGTGCCCGGTAAGGTAGGTCGCGATGATGTCACCACCCAACAACGCGGTCAGCGCCACGATCAGGAGACCTCCGACAAGAATAGTGAGCCCTATCGCCGCCAGCCGAGCCTTCCAAAAAGGGCGCCTTTCTTTTACGCGGTAAACGGAATTAAGCGCTTCCTGAATCGCGGCCGTACCCGCACTCGCCGACCACAGCGCAATCGCCACGCCGAGAATCAGCTTTCCGCCGCTGCTGGCGAGCGTGGTCTGGTTAAACGCATCGGCCACAACCTGAAATGCCGCGGGTGGTATCACCGATCCCAGATAGTCAAGCAGACGATCGGAAAACGCCCTGCCTGAACCGGCAACAAGGCCCAGCATCGACGAGGCGGCGACCAGCCCCGGAAACAGGGAGAAGAAGAAATAATAGGCAAGCTGCGCCGCTCGCCCGGTCAAGTCTCTCTCGATCAGGCAGGTCCAGCTCCGTTGCGCAACCACCCAAAACGCCGCCAGGCGAGTGCTCCAACGCGAGCCCTTCGTCTCGGTCCGGTAAGCTGCTGCTCCCTTGGCCAACTCTGGACTCATCGTCGCGACCCTTGCCGGAATTACGGTTAATTAAATGAAGCAACCCGCGCCCTTAGCATAGCGCGCCAACATTGGAATGCCCCTTCGACGCAATCGTTCGCGGCCCTTGCATCACATCAGATGGAAGTAGTCGCGATTGCAAGGTGCCCAACACAACCCCGCCGCTTCTTGCGTCCTCCAATCTCCAGCCCCGTCACCTATTTATGGCGATGAAACTTCCTAAGCTGCAACGCAAGCCGGAGTTGGACGCACTGCGAGGCCTTTTTCTCGTCTGGATGACGCTCACCCATCTGCCGACCCATTTCAGCGACTGGGTCAATCAGCCTTTTGGATTCGTATCATCGGCTGAAGGTTTTGTCTTTCTCTCCGCGCTGCTCGTCGCACGGCTCTATATCCACCAGGCCATGCAGGACGAAGCAGGCCTGCGAGCCAAACTCTGGCGCCGCTCGCTCAAGATCTACGGCTACCACTTGCTGATGTTGACACTGGCCTTCACCGTGGCCGCCGGACTTGCTGTCACCACCCATCGCGTCGCGCTCTATAACCTGCTCAATTTTTACATCGCCCATCCGGTCGTCGCGATCGCCGGTTCAGTACTCCTGATCTATTGCCCCCCGCTGCTCGACATTCTGCCGATGTACGTGATCTTTCTCGCCGGCTCGCCGCTAATTCTCTCTGCCGCCGTTCGCTGGGGATGGAATCGGATTATAACTTGCAGCCTCGCGATTTGGCTGTTGGCGCAATTCGGCTTACGCGAGTTGATACACAGCGCTGTCGTCCATATTACCCATCTGCAAATCCCGCTACAGGAGACTGGCGCATTCAACCTCTTCGCCTGGCAGTGGATATGGATCGCCGGCATGTGGCTCGGCGCAAAGTCCGCCGAGGGAACGTTGCCCCTCAGCCGCGTCCCCGGCAGGGTCGTTGCGATCAGCGCCCTCGTCTGCGTCTTCTTTATCGGCGTCCGCCATGAATGGTTCCATTGGCTCAATCGCGTTGACGGGCTTGGCGCCCTCGTCACCCAGCAAAGGCTCGGCCTGACACTCGACAAGTGGAGCCTCGGCTGGCTGCGCATGATCAACTTAGCCTGTTTCACCATAGTTCTTTACTGGCTGCGAAAACCGGTTTTGAGAATCGTCGCCATCGAGCCTTTTCTCACTCTGGGCAAGGCATCGCTCGAGGTCTTTTGCGCCCATGTCTTCTTTGTTTTCTTCGGCCTCGCGCTGCTCTACGGCGAGGTCACCCAACTCCACGGACGAGCCGCCATCGCCCTGCTGGTTTTCACCTTTTCCGGCTTGATTCTCATTGCACTCCGCGAAGTCCGGCGGCGCCGCGATGAGAAAGAGCGTTCCTCCCAGGATGGAGAGTCGATCGTATCGTCAACTCGCCTGCCACCGAGCGCGAGCCGATTTGCAGAGTGACTTTTTTTGCGTCACATGCGAGGGACGGTGCAGAAAGTTCCGACCGTGGTTGGCTCGGGCTTCATTAACTTCGAGATCGATGCGAGAGACAGACCGATCCGGTTTCCAATTCGCGGCCCGCAGCGGTATTCGACACTTTCCCAATCGAAATGACCGTGGGTAGATCTCTTGTCGGCGGCAAGCTCATTACCGCCCGACCGCGTTTTTCTTGACCTCGGCGACAACAGCCCAAACTCCGGCGCCTCGCGCAGCTTTATTCCCCGCTCCCGGTCTGCTACCGTGAAAGCTGCGGCATGACACATATTTCCAGCCTTTTCACTCTCATTCTGCTCCAAGCCGACCCCTCCGCCGCCGCGCCTGCAACGGCCAGCGGCAGCGCCATCGTCGAAATGCTCCAGAACAGCGGCGCGACTGCGCTGACCGTCCTGGGCCTGCTCGCGCTCTCGAGCCTCTTCTCCTGGGCCGTGATCTTCGCCAAACTTTCCAGCTTCGGACGCGCACGCACGCAGAGCCAACGCTTTCTCCGCGCCTTCCGCAAAGCGACTCGCCTGCAAGACATCGCCGCAGTCAGCGAACAATTCAAGCCCAGCCCTCTGGTCAACGTCTTCGACGAGGTCTATGAGACCTACCGCCGCCAGACCGGAGGCTCCGGACCGCCGCGCAACATCACCTCGCTCGAACGCTCCGCGCAAACCGCCGCCAGCGAAGCACTGACCGTCCTCGAAAAGCGCATGACCTGGCTAGCCACCATCGCCGGCGCGTCCCCGTTCGTCGGTCTCTTTGGAACCATCATGGGTATTGTGGACGCCTTCCACGGCCTCGGCACGGCGGGCTCGGCGACCCTGCGTGCCGTCGCGCCTGGAATCTCCGAGGCACTCATTACCACGGCTGCCGGCCTGCTCGTCGCAGTTCCTGCCCTGGTCGCTTACAACCAGTTCACCGGCCGTCTGCGCGAATTCGGCGCTCGCATGGACGACTTTGCTCGCGAGCTGCTTAACAGCATGGAAGACGTCAACGTCCGCGCTCAGGAGCCGATCGCTCCCGGTCGTGGCGAGAGGGAAGCGCGTGGCGTTCACAACTAGCAACGGACACACCCAGACCGCGCATGGCGGAGATCAATATTACCCCGCTGGTCGACGTGGTGCTCGTGTTGCTGGTCATCTTCATGATCTCCGCGCCGGTGCTGCAATCCGGCATCGAAGTCGCCGTCCCCAAGACCAAAACCGTCCGCGAGATCACTGAACAGCGCCTGGTCGTCACGATTGACCGCGAACAGCGTGTCTTCTTAGGAGATCAGCCCATCAATCTTGCTGATCTGCCTTCCCGGCTCAGAAAGCCCGGCAGTGACGACACCAAGCAGGTGATTTACCTACGCGCGGATGAGAAGGTGCCCTTTGGAGCCTTCGCTTCGGTCATGGATGCCGTCAAACAAGCCGGCATCACCAACATCAGCATCGTCACCCAACCGCTCGAAACAAAGAAATAGCCCGCGCTTTTATCATCACGGTCGGCAGCGAGTTGAGTTCAACCTTTAGGATCGACCCGGAACTCGAAGGTTGTGGGGACCGGTTCAAGTATTTACCAAATAGTAATGTGGGTAACTCTCACAACAATAACCAGACCTTCATGAACTCGAAACATTGGAGAACTACTTTCGGCGGTTGAACAGTTCACCCGAAAAAAATCTCCGAGGTTTCGATCCTATGACCGTCGACCGCCGTACATTCCTTCAGCTCCTGACCACCGGGGCCGCCGCAGCCGCATTTCCCGCCAGCATTGCCAAGGCGCTGAGCATCCCAGCCAACAACTGCAAGGGCACCATCGAAGACGTCGAGCACATCGTCTTCATGATGCAGGAAAACCGCTCCTTCGATCACTACTTCGGAACCCTTCGCGGCGTTCGCGGATACGGCGATCCGCGCACTATCAGGCTGCCCAGCGGCAAAGCCGTCTGGTACCAGCCAAATACCGACAGCCCTGATGGATTCACACTTCCCTTCCATCCTGGCGCGCCTGACCTCGGCCTCCAATTTCTCGAAGACCTCGCTCACGACTGGACGACCACCCACGCCGCGTGGAACGAAGGCAACTACGACCAGTGGGTGCCTGCCAAAGGCACCACCACCATGGCCCATCTCACCCGCAGCGACATTCCCTTCCACTACGCGCTGGCCGACGCCTTCACCATCTGCGACGCCTACCACTGCTCCCTGCTCGGGCCAACCGATCCCAACCGCTATCACATGTGGACCGGCTGGGTCGGCAACGGAGGCAGCGGCGGCGCAAGCGGCCCGGTGATCGACAACGCCGAGGCTGGATACGACTGGTCGACCTATCCCGAACGGCTCCAAAAGGCGGGCGTTTCCTGGAAGATCTACCAGGACGTAGGCGAAGGGCTCGATGCAGCGCATTATTGGGGCTGGACTGGCGATAACGCCTACATCGGCAACTACGGCGACAATTCGTTGCTGTACTTTTATCAGTATCAAAACGCCGCCAACAGCTCACCTCTGGCGCAGAAGGCCCGTACCGGCACCGACATCCTGCAGAGCGGAACGCTTTTCGACATCTTTGCCAACGACGTCAAGAATGGCACTCTGCCGCAGGTCTCGTGGGTAGTCGCTCCCGAGGCCTACACCGAACATCCCAACTGGCCGGCCAACTACGGAGCCTGGTATGTCTCGCAGATTCTCGACGCGCTGACCGCAAATCCCGAAGTGTGGAGCAAGACCGTCTTCTTCTGGATGTTCGATGAAAACGACGGCTTCTTCGACCACATCGTTCCGCCGACGCCGCCGCAGTCTCGCACCGAAGGCATCTCGACCGTGCCCACCACCAACGAAATCTTCACCGGCAGCGCGCAGTATCCCACCACGTCATATCCAGCTGGACCTTACGGCCTGGGGGTGCGCGTCCCCATGATCGCCATCTCTCCGTGGAGCAAAGGCGGCTACGTCAACTCCGAGGTCTTCGACCACACCTCGCTCATTCGTTTCATCGAACGCCGCTTCGGCCACAGAAATCCCGAGCTGAACGAGCCCAACATCACCGAATGGCGTCGCTCCGTCACCGGTGATCTCACCTCAGCCTTCAACTTCACCAATCCCAATGACTCTGTTGTGCCGTTGCCCAGCACCAGCGCCTATATTCCGCCCGACGACAACCGGCACCCGGACTATGTTCCCACTCCCCCAACCGACCAGGCCCTCCCGACTCAGGAGACTGGGACGCGCCCCGCTCGCGCTCTGCCTTATGAACTCTACGTAACCGGGCAAGCCCACCTCTCCGAGAACAACCTGCGCATCTCCTTCGCCAATACCGGCAAAGCTGGCGCCGTCTTCCAGGTCCGCTCGGGAAACACACCAAACGGCCCCTGGACCTACACCGTCACCCCGGAAAAAGAGGTCTCCGACCTCTGGAGCTTTGCGGCCAATCAAGAATATGATCTTGCCGTCTTTGGCCCCAATGGCTTCTATCGCACCTACAAGGGCCAGACCTCCGGCGGCGACAACGCTAATCTGGATGTCACTGCCCATTACGACCGTGCGGGCCTCTTTCTCTCGCTGAACATTCAAAACCTCAGCCTGGCGAAGAGCACCGTCACCATCGCCGATGTCTACACAAATGAGAAAGTCTCCGAAACCATCGAATCCGGCAGAGGCTTCAGCAAATCCTGGTCTTTGACCAAGCTCTCCGGCTGGTATGACCTGATTGTCACCGTCGAGTCCGACTCCACCTTCGAGCGGCGCCTCGCGGGGCACGTCGAGACCGGGAAGGACAGCATCACCGACCCCGCAATCGCAAGCGTGTAGTTTCTTCTCCAAGGCGCAAGCAAGCTTCAGCCAGTTTTATGGCATCGAATTGCTGAAGCTTGCTTGCCGCCGAAGGAGAAAAACCAATCCAGCTCACCCAGCGAGCACTGCGCTCAGCGGTGTACCCTGTTCTCGTGGCCAAGGATGAAGCAGCAGAGATCCTCTCCATCGACGGACAGGAAGTCCGGGTCACTCATCCCGGCAAGCTTTACTTCTCCAAACAGACCGCTCTCACCAAGCTCGACCTTGTCCGCTATTACCTGTCGGTTGCACCCGGTGCACTGAACGGAATTCGCGACCGGCCCATCGTGCTCAAGCGTTTCGTCAACGGCGCCGAAGCCGAACCTTTTTACCAGAAACGCGCCCCCTCCGACCGGCCGTCGTGGCTTCGCACGACCACCCTCTCCTTTCCCTCAGGCCGAACCGCCGAAGAGGTTGTAGTCGACAACACCGCAGGCCTCGCCTGGATCGCGAACCTCGGCTGCATCGAACTTCATCCGCATCCGGTTCGTACCGGCGACCTCGACCATCCCGACGAGCTGCGCGTCGATCTCGATCCCGGCCCCGGCGTTGGCTGGGCCGACGTCCGCCGCGTAGCGATCGAAGTACAGCAGTTGCTTGAGGAGAACGGCCTGCGCGGCTGGCCCAAGACCAGCGGTTCCCGCGGCATGCACGTGATCGTGCGCATTTACCCGCGTTGGAGCTTCACCGAAGTCCGTCGCGCCGCCCTTGCACTCTCCCGCGCCGTCGAGCGCCGCGCACCCGCGCTGGCCAGCTCAAAGTGGTGGAAGGAAGAGCGCCACGGAGTCTTCCTCGACTACAACCAGAACGCCAAGGACCGCACCACCTGCTCCGCCTACTCGGTGCGCCCGCTGCCCGATGCGCGCGTCTCAACGCCGCTCGATTGGCAGGAAGTTCCGGACTGCGAGCCCGCGGACTTCACCGTGTTGACGGTTCCGTCGCGCTTCGCGGAGATCGGTGATCCTCATGCGGAAATCGACTCGCACGCTGGGTCGCTTGAGGCACTGCTTGATCTCGCCGCGAAGGATGAGGCGGAAGGGCTCGGCGATGCTCCGTGGCCGCCGCATTTTCGGAAGATGGAAGGCGAAGCTCCGCGTGTCGCACCTTCGCGCGCGAAGTCGGCTGCAAAGTCCGCGCCGAAAAGGCCTTGCGAGAAGATGCCGCTGATTACGATCGCCAATTCCCCCAACAAAGAAGCGGCGCTCGCCGGTCTCGAGCGATGGAAAACGGCGCATTCCAAAGCAGCTGAATTCGTCGCTGTTGAAGATGTGCTGGTTGATTCCATGCGGGGAAAGAACTCCACTTGGACGCGCATTCGAGTCAATCTCCGAAACGTGCCCGAGGAGCTTCGCCCACCGCAAGAAACACCCGATCCAGACGATGATCCAACGCGCGAATGGCGCAGCAGGAGGCAGCTAAAGACTCCAGGCTAATCCTCGCTTCTGACATTGATTGGCGGATTGTTGCGCCATTCCGCCCTAAGAGGCGTGAATTAGTGACGACAAGCCCAGGACTGTTAAGCTTACTCTGCAAAAGCCGTCAGAGTCTCAGCTTCAATAAGGATGAGCGCATGAAAAGAGCGTGAAAGTGGATAGGCAGCGTGTTTCTCGCTTTGTGTGTTCTCGCGTCTCTTGCTGGATTCTTCCTATTTCGCGCCGTCCGTAGAAACGTAGAATCGCGGTCGCCAAGACTCGTCGCTGTATCGCTACCGGCGCCAGACCTGTCATTCCAAACACTCGATGGGCAGGAACGGCACCTAAGCGACTACAAAGGAAAAGTGGTCTTTCTTGACCTCTGGGGAACATGGTGCATTCAGTGTGTAGCAGAAATGCCCACGGTACAGGCACTATACGACCGATACAAGCATGATCCAGAGGTAGTCTTTCTGATCGTCTCCCGGCTCGATTCGCCTCAACGTGTGGAACACTACGCGCGCCTTGGACACTACTCCTTGCCATTCTTCGTTACACGCGACGAAGACATTCCGCCCTCAATGTACTTTCATCAGTATCCGGCAACCTTCCTCTATTCAAAAGACGGCAGGATCGCCGCCCAGCATGCAGGCGGAGCTGATTGGGATGATCCAAGTATTCCCGCCTTCATCAATGGACTGAAAGCCCGCGCAAACTAGCTCTTAAAGTAGGTAACGAAAAACGCCGTTCTCGCCTTCAATCGTCACCGACCTTCCGAAAATATTTCCATCAACTCATGCGGAGGAACAACCTCAAGCTGCGCATATGTACATTCCTTCGGCGGCTTGTCAAATCTCCAGCGGCGAAAGTGCGCCAGATGCCGGAATCGGCTGCCCTGCATATGCTCGTAAGCGACCTCGGCGATGAGTTCCGGGCGCAGCGGCTGCCAGGATAAGTCCTTGCCCTGGCTCCAGCGACTTTGGCCGCCGGGCATGCGGTGTTCTGCATCTCCGGCTCCTGCCTCTGCCCAGGACCTCCAGGGATGATTGGCCATCGCGTTTTCCCGGTAAGGCGCGAGAAACTCGACCAGCTCCTTCCGCTTTTCAGCCGTGAAGCTTGAACACACGCCCACGTGCTGCAAGTTGCCGTGATCGTCGAAGAGCCCCAGCAGCAGCGAACCCACCATCGTCCCTTCGCCCTGCTTGTGCCAGCGAAAGCCCGCAACCACACAGTCGCAATCGCGCTCATGTTTTACCTTGAGCATGACCCGTTTGTCGGGCTCGTAACTGCTTGAAGCCGGCTTCGCGATGACGCCGTCCAGTCCCGCACCCTCAAAGCGCTTGAACCAATCCAGAGCGAGTTCGCGATCACTGGTTGCTGGAGTTATATGGATCGGCGGCTGCGCCGATGCCAGCAGCGTCTCCAGTCGGCTTCGCCGTTCTTTGAAGGGTGTGTTGCGAAGATCCTCATCGCCCTCGCAAAGCAGGTCGAAGAAGACAATCGAAGCGGGCGTTTGCTCTGCCAGCAGTTTCACCCTTGAGGCCGCAGGGTGAATCCGCAGTTGCAGCCTCTCAAAATCGAGACCATTCGCGGTCGCGATCACAATCTCGCCATCGAGGACGCAACGCTCGGGCAGTTGCCCCTGTAATGGGGCGATCAGTTCGGGGAAATAGCGATTCAGCTGCTTCGTATCCCGGCTCTGGATCAGCACTTCGTCGCCATCGCGGAAGATCAGCGCGCGAAAACCGTCCCACTTCGGTTCAAATATCCATGAACCTTCGACGGGCAGCTCAGCCGTTCGTTTCGCGAGCATCGGCAGGACCGGAGGCGCGGCCGCAAGTCTCATCCTTCAAACTTATACCTCCAACGCGACTCGCGGCTGGCCTATCGCTATGCGCCTGTGTTGCCGCCGCCTTACACTAAAAGAGCAGTGCCGCTCAGCGCCCAACTCGATCGTGACCCCGACAATTTCGGAAAATTCACCGCCGGCTCGATCGCCCTGCATCTGGCCATCATCGCTTCGATAGGTATCTACACCTTCATCCAGGCCCACATACACCACAACAGTTGGGGATCGAACGAAACCCAGGGCGCCATCGCGGCCACGCTGGTCTCGAATGCACCGGCCATCCCGCTGCCGCAGGATCTGCCGCCCACGCCCAGCGTGCTTGCAACTCCGACACCCAGCGTCGCGCCCGCTCCGGCCGCAGAGCAGCCAAAGGCTACACAGCAGCCCGAACCCGACGCCATTCCCATCCCCGTCAAGCAGCCGCCGAAACAGGAGCCGCAGAAGAAAATCGCGGAGAACCAGCCTCCGCCTAAGCCCCAACCACGCCAACCAACCGATTCGCGCGCCAACCGCTATCCCAGCCCCGTGCCGACTCCGCGCGATCGCGCGACCTACGGCGAGGCCGCGCCGCAGACGCGCAATTCGATAAACACGAATCAAGGGCCAAACAACCCCGTCAACATCAAAGGCGGAGACTTCGGCTCGCAGTTCCCCTACTACGTCGACATCATCCGGCGCACCGTCGCTCGCAACTGGTATCAGCAGGAGGTCCAACCCGGCACTCGCTGCCGGAACCAGGGTCTTCCTGAACTTCACCGTCTCGCGCGACGGAACTCCGGGCAATATCCACATCGAAGCAGCGAGCGGCAGCCCTAGTCTGGACACCTCTTGCCTGCGCGCCGTGCAGCGGGTTGACACCTTCGGCCCCTTGCCCGCGGGCTATAACCAGAACAGCATCAGCGTCGAATATTATTGCGAATATTCGGGAGCCAACCATTAAGCGCGTTCTATCATCGAATTTACTGCTCGGTCTGCTGACGAGAAGTAGAAGAAGTATTAGGTAAGCATGACAAAAGTACGCAAGCGCAGTTTTTTTCCTGTTTCCTTGTCTTTGGCTCTTTTGGTTGTTACGACCGCCGCTCTGTTCAGGGCTTCGCCGACCGCCAGCGCCCAGGATTGGGTGCGTACCGGCACCAACCTCGGCGCCGCCAGGATCCGTATCGCCGCCGCCGATTTCGCGCCCGCCTCGCAGGACCCCCAGACCCCGGCGCTCAAAGCCACCTTTGACGCGACCCTGTTCAGCGACCTCAATAACGCCGGCATCTTCGACCTCGTCTCAAAGAGCATCGCGCCGCCGGCGATGCCCGCGACTCCACAACAGATCATCCTGAGCAACTGGTCCGAACCGCCGGTGAACGCCGAGATGGTCGCCATGGGCTCAGTGGCCGTGAACGGAGGCCGCATCATCGTCTCCGGATGGCTGCTCGATGCGAAGAACACGCAGTCGCCTCAGGTCATCGGCAAGCAATACAACGAGGCCGCCAGCGAAGACAACGCCCGCCTCATCGCCCACCGTTTCGCGGACGAGATTATCCTGCGCCTGGGCGGGGGCATCAACGGCATCGCCGAGACCCACATCTTCTACATCTCGTCCAAAACCGGCACCAAAGAAGTATGGGGGATGGACTACGACGGCCAGGGCGCCCACCAGGTCACTCACCTGGGAACCATCTCGCTCTCGCCCCACGTCTCTCCCGACAACTCGCGCATCGCTTTCAGTTCGCTGGGCAAAGGGGGCTGGAGCATCCGCATGTATTCGCTGGTTCTCAACCGCCTTGTCGCCTTCCAGTCGCCCGGAGGCACCACCCAGTCACCCGCCTGGTCGGCTGATGGGACAAAGCTGGCGTACTCTTCCAGCGTCTACGGCGATACGCAGATCTTTATCAGCAGCGCCGATGGCGCCGGACCCCACGCCGTAACCTCTTTCCGCGGACCCAATGTCTCGCCCTGCTTCAATCCCAAGACCGGATCGCAGATCGCCTGGGCCGGGGGCCGCACCCACCTGCCGCAGATTTATATCGCCGACAACGACGGCGGCAACGTGCAGCGCATGACCGACGGAGGCTATGCAACTTCCCCCTCATGGTCGCCCAACGGACAATTTCTCGTCTTCTCCTGGGACCGCAATTATGGGCCCGGTGCGCCCGGCGGACGCGACATCTATATCATGGACATCGCCAGCAAGCGCTGGACGCAACTCACTCACGATGCGGGGAGCAACGACTTCCCCTCCTGGGCACCCGATGGCCGTCATATCGTCTTTGAACGCGAAGTCGGTCACCGCAACGAGATCTTTAGCATGCTCGCCGATGGCACTCAGCAGCAGCAGCTCACCCATGGCGGTAACAACTTTATGCCGAATTGGAGTTGGAAATGATTGACTTCCGTTCGCTATCGACTCACCAGGTCAAAAAAGGGGGATTCAACTTGCAAAATCATCGCCAACGATACTTAACTTCGCTTGCCACCCTCGCCGCATTCGCCATCGCGAGCGGCTGCAGCAAGAAGGCTGCGCCACCGCCGCCGCCACCCCCACCAGCCATGAACGCGCCAGCGCCGACTGCTTCCATCACTGCCGCACCAACCGTAGTCAATGCCGGCGACGGCGTTGCGCTCACCTGGCACACCACCAATGCCAACGACGTCTCCATCGACGGTATTGGCAAGGTGCCGTCCTCCGGAACCCAGACCGTCAACCCCACCTCGTCGACGAATTACCATCTCGTCGCCCGCGGCGATGGCGGCTCGGCAGACGCAACCACGCGAGTCACCGTGAATTCCGGCATGACGCCTGCCGCCGAAACCGCACCGCCCATGTCCGACGATGCAGCCTTCCGCCAGAACGTCCAGGATGTCTTCTTCGACTACGACAGCTATGACATCTCCAGCCAGAACCAGACCGTGATTCTCAAGGACGCCGCTTATCTCACCGCCCATCCCAACATCAAGGTAGTCATCGGCGGCTACTGCGACGAACGCGGCTCGACAGAATATAACCTTGCGCTCGGCGAAAACCGCGCCAGCTCGGTCAAGAAGGCCTTGATCGCCGCCGGTGTGAGCGCCGACCGCATCCGCACCGTCAGCTACGGCAAAGAGAAGCAGTTCTGCACCGAGCACGACGAGAGCTGCTGGCAACAAAACCGCCGCGGCCAGTTCTCGATCGACCGCTAACAAAAAGGGGTACCCCATCCTTGATGACGCACTTGTTCTTGTCATCAAGGGTGGGTAGAACCTGATGCCGACTTTCAGGGAATAAACTAACAGTGATGAAAACGAACTCCGGTCTTCGCCAAATCGCCGCAGTAGCCTCCCTTGCGTTGCTCATCTCTGCTCCCCCAGCCCACGCCGCGTCCAAAGAGATGATTCAGCTGCAGACCCAGGTCCAGGCCCTCCAGGACATGCTGCAGCAGATGCAGCAAAGCAACGCGGAGAAAATGGGCGTGCTGCAACATCTTGTCGAACAGACCGCAGACACGGTCAACAAGATGTCGGCCAACATGGATTCGCTCGCGCAGACCGTCAAGACGCAGAATGACGCGACGGCCGCGAAGGTCGATGGCGTCTCCGGTCAGGTACAGGCGCTCAACGATTCTGTAGACGAACTCAAGGCCCGCATGGCCGGCCTGAGCAAGACGCTCCAGGATCTGCAGGCACAGGCCCAGACCATGGCCGCGCAGCAACCGGCGCAGTCCGCACCCTCAGGTGGACAGCAACAGCCCACTCCAGGTCAACCACCCGCGCAAGCCGCAGCTCCGCAGGCACCCCCAGTGGGCGACCTTTACCAGAGCGCGCTGCGCGATTACAACTCTGCGCGCTACGACGTGGCCGGTTCTGAGTTCAGCGACGTCCTCCGCTACTACCCGCAGGACGATCTCGCCGGCAACGCGCAGTTTTATCTCGGAGAGATAGCCTACCGCCAGGGCAACTACCCGGCTGCGATTAAGGCGTATGACGCGACCGTCGAACAATACTCCGGCAACCCGAAGATCCCCGCTGCCCAGTTGCGTAAAGGCGAGGCGCTCATCGCGCTCAATCAAAAAGAAGCTGGAGTTCGTGAGCTCCGCAGCCTGATCCAGCGTTATCCGCAGACCCCTGAGGCCCAGCAGGCCCGCAGCCGGCTCAATGCAATGGGTGTGCGAATTGCTCCGCCGGCAAAGCCTTCCGCCGGGCACGAATAATCGGCCCCACTTTCAACTCAACCGCTCAAGGCAATTGCTCCGCCCGGTAGGAACTTCACTCAATTCCAGGACTCTCAATTCAATGACTGAATCGACCCACAAGACGCACCACGATAGCGACGTTGAAAAAGGGGCGGTCGAATCCGACCGCCCCGAATCGTCCAGCGATGTCTCAATGACCGACCAGCTAGGACACCGCGATCCCGACTTGATGATCAAGGAAGGCGACACCGACTTCCCCGAGCCGGACGCCGAAGGCGAACACAGCGGCGAGTAATCTCGCGGCTGCTCACTGCGGAGGACGATAGCCTCGTTTTGGATCGTAATCGAACTTGACCAGCCCATCGCGGTAATCGATATGAGTGGTGAGTTGATCGAGAGTCGTCGCCCCGATAAATCCCGACACGTCCATGCCCACGCTCCTGCTCACCGACGACGTATCGAAGGCAACGACGTTTCTTCCTGGTTGCTGAATGCCTCCGAAATTCAAAGTCACATCGTCTGCCGTGTATGCCTGCTTGACCGTGCCGCTGACGCCGTGGATCTGCAGCCGGTCTTCACTATGGACTTTGGTGACCTGGCGGGCGGTCTCCGGCGAGATTGTCGTCGCGAACGCTCCGCTATCCAGAATGAATAGCTTTTCGATACTCTTGTTGACCGAAGTGGGCATCAGCAACATGTGGCCCACCCGGTAAAGGCGCACGTAGTCCTTCATCTCCGGAGCGATATAGCGGTCGTACGGTCCGTGTGAAGTTGCCAGTCTTACGTTTGCTGCATCATTGGCGGCCGGCGCCGATGCAGCCGAATTCTCGTCGTCTGCACTATCTCCGGTGGCCAGAGACGGCTGCGCCGTCGTTTGCTGCGGACGGGTGGGGAGTGGACTCAGCGTAAGCTTCCGCGTCGGATAATCGAGCGTCACCAGAAAGTTCGAGAACACATCCATTCCAACAAGTCCATCCGTCGTCGCAACGGTACGCGAATCCAGTACGTGCACCATGCAGTCATGGAACTCGAGCGATCCGATCCGGATGACGTCGGCGTAAGCCGTGAACGCCTTTTTGGCGCCTTCGCTGCCGACTCCTGACATCTCCCCTGCGGAAACCAGCTTGAGTCCTGCGCTTTGAGCCACCTCGCGGCTTACCACCAAACCAGACGCACCGGTGTCGATTTCCAGCCGCCAATCGTGCCCATTGACTTTGATTCCCAATCCAAAGGCGCGGAAGTGGTTCATCCCTTCCGAGATCGGAACAAAAGGGATCTCGGTTGACGTCGCGGTCGAACTCAATCGGCACGCCTTGTGCGGCTCTGCCGCCCATTTCTTCAGGGACTCAATACGCTGCGCGAGAATCAGTTTCTCAGGATCGCCGGCGGCCGACGAGTCCAAATATTTCTGCAGCTCTTGAATGCGCTGGTCGATAGGCAGCGATCCTAACCACATCTCACGAATTGCCGGGTCGTGCGGATCAAGCGTATGAGCGTTGCGAAAGTCATTGGCGGCCGTCGCGTAGAGCGAATCCAGGCGAGCGAGTCGACCCAGCAAATAATACGCCCGCGCATAACAGGGATCGGCTTTGAGCGCCTCGTTAGCCAAGGCAGCTGACTGCCACGGAGCACCGACACGGTATTCCGCGTCGGCGAGCGCGATCATCATCGGGGCCGATTTCGGGTCGGCGGATAACCCCTTCTTCGCCGCATCTACTGCCTCGTCCACCTTCTGCTGGCGCAGCAAGACCTGCACCAGACCAACAATGGCATCGGGATCGTTGGGATGCAGTTGCAGTTGTGCCTGATACAGGCTCCCCGCCTTGTCATAATCCCGGTGAAGAAATGCGCTCTCAGCCTCGGAGAGTGCATGAGCGGCGACGATATTGCAATGTATCGCGTAAGCAGACGGAACGATGAACCCAGCTAAGATGAGCAACCAAGGCCTGTATCGACTCATATCACCCCTTGCAGCATAGCTGGTCTACGACAGTCAATACCGCCAGCTCAGCTCAATCCCCACATCGCTCTTGATATTCGTGGAGCTCGTAAAATGGTTCAGCGGGAACTGCGCGTAAGGCGACAAGCTCCATCGCAACCGCGAATCCAACCCAAAGGTCAGGCCGCCTTTCAGCGTCTGGCCAAACTTATCCACGTTGAAATCTTCGTAGGTGTCATAGTCGAGGAATCCAGCAACTCGCCCGCTGAACTTGTGGACCAGCACCGTCTGTGGCTCGAAGGTATTTATGCCCTGCTGCCCCTTATTGGTGTCCACGGCCTTGTTGTATCCGAGAATTCCACTGAGGGCCGTGTTCGCGCCCAGCGGAGTAGAAAAGCTCCACACCGCCTTGATGATCGTCTGGCCGAGACCGGATACGTCATTCGAAGCCGAGGGGAAGGTGAACTCAGCGGCAACGGCGTTCTTGAATTTTCCCGTATCTCCGAGCACCGCGGTCGTGATCAATTTAATATCGCCCAGGCCGCACGCGCTCTGCACTTCCCCGGTGCGATGAGCGTCAACGATAGGAATCTCATAGGCAAAACCGAGACGATGCTTCGGGCCAAAGGCCTGAGTTCCCTTGATGCGGTAGCGGTGGTTGTCCGCGCCTCCGCTAAAGCTCGCGTGGTCATACTCGAATGACACACGAGAGAACAAGTCCGTCGGCACATCGTCTTCGTCGGTCTCCTGGATCAGATAGTCATCCAGAGGGCGATGTTGGGTCTGGGGCGCGGCCACCGGCGGCTGCGACGGAGCTGTTTGCGTTGGTGCGCTCTGCACTGGAGGTGTCTGCTGCGCGCACGCCTCGAAGCCGAGTAGAGAAAACACAATCACGCCGACGTGAGCGGATAACCAGACGGAGCCGCGGCCTTGCAGGTCAGGTCTTACCATTCCACGCAAAATCATACCTGACCGGCACAAGGCCTTGGCAAGGCGGCCCCAGCATGCTGCTACAGTGTCTTGATGTCCAGCACAAACCTGTACTTCACGTCGGCTTTGACGACCCGCTCCCAGGCCTGATCAAGCTTGTCAAAGCTGGTCATCTCAATGTCGGAGACAATGCCTTTCTCTGCACAGAAGTCCAGCATCTGCTGAGTCTCGCGAATGCCGCCTACCATCGAGCCGGTAAACGTCTTGCGTCCCAGCACCGAGAACGCGTGAACCGACACCGGGATCTCGGGAATCCCCACCGAACACATCACCCCATTCCGCTTCAACAGCCCAAGATAAGTATCCACGTTATGGTTCGCCGAAACGCAATCGAGAATGAAGTCGAAGCTGTGCGCATGTCTCGTCGCCCATCCCGGACCCTTCGTCAGGATCACTTCGTCGGCGCCCAGCCGCTGCGCGTCCTCGACCTTCGCCGCCGACGTTGTGAACTGGACTGTCTGCGCGCCCAGGGCATGCGAGAACTTCAGCCCCATGTGGCCTAGGCCGCCCAATCCGACCACGCCGACTTTCATCCCCGGCCCAACATTCCAGTGCTTGAGCGGCGAGTAGGTCGTAATGCCGGCGCACAGCAGCGGCGAGGCTGCCGCCGGATCGAGGCCCTTCGGCAAACTCAGCGTGTAAGCCTCATCGACGACGATATGATCCGAATAGCCGCCAAACGTCAAATTCCCCTGCCGGTCGAGCGCATTGTAAGTACCGGTCATCCCCGGGCGTTCGCAATATTGCTCTTCGCCGTCCTTGCACGACGGACATTCGCGGCACGAATCGACCATCACTCCAACCGCCGCCGCATCGCCAACCTTGAATTTGGTCACCTCCGAGCCAACCGCGGAGACCGTCCCAACGATCTCATGCCCAGGCACCATCGGGTAGATCGCATTGCCCCATTCGTTGCGCGCCTGGTGAATATCCGAGTGACAGATCCCGCAGAAAGTGATGTCGATCGCAACGTCCTTCGGCCCAGGATCGCGCCGCTCAAAGCTGAAAGGAACCGGAGAGGTAGTGGCGGAGTGCGAAGCGTAACCGCGAGTAGCAATCATGAATAAGTGTTCTCCTTGGATCCGATGTGCTCACAACAAAATTGTCGTCCTGGTTTGTATTCCCGGTCTGTCGTCTTGATGAACCCTGGCGGAGCCATGCATAGCGGAACATCAGTGGTTCGAACGATACCCCAAGCGCGATAGTAGCATTGGCGCCGCCGGGGCGCCCCTCAATTGCCGTACGCCGCGACACCATATTCTCGGTTCGTTCATCATATTTTTGACATAATTGCGTCTACAAGAATCACCTAGGGAAAGAAGGGCTGAGCGATGACCGAGACGGAACAACAGAAACCCGAGCTATGGCTGATCCGCCACGGAGAGACGGCGTGGAGCCTTTCCGGCCAGCACACCAGCCGCACCGACATCCCGCTCACCGACCACGGCAAAGCCCGCGCCAAAGAGATTCACGACTATCTCAACGGTCGCCCCTTCTCGCTCGTACTCACCAGCCCTCGTCAGCGCGCCAAAGAGACCTGCCGCATTGCGGGCTACGGCGATGTCGCGCAGACCGACGACAACCTCTCTGAATGGGACTACGGCAGCTACGACGGCCGCACCACCGCCGAGATCCGCGCCGAGCGGCCGGGCTGGTCGATCTGGGAGGACGGTGTCCTCGATGGTGAGACGATCGAGCAGGTCGCAGTCCGCGCTCAGGCCATCATTGAACGCTCGCTCGCCGCCGGCGGCCAGGTCGCACTCTTCTCCCACGCCCATTTTCTCCGCATTCTCGCCGCAACCTGGCTCGGCCTCAATCCCCGCGAAGGCAAGCTGCTCGCTCTCGGCACCGGCTCGATCAGCCGCCTGGGCTTCGAACGCGAAAACCGCGTCATTCTCAGCTGGAACCGCTCTTTCGAAAACGACTAGGCCCGGCGCAGATTAATTCAAGCTAGTGGCCCATTCAAGCCTTCTTTGGCTTGAATGGGAGGGAACGGAACCATAACCCAAATCTCACTCCTAAAGTGTTAGTTGACAAATTCTCAAGTGTGGGCGTATTGTCCTAATTCATTAGGAGAACCCATGGTCGGCAGGAAAAAATCCACCACCCTCATCACCCCGCTCGAGCTTGAAATTATGCAGGTGCTCTGGGAAACAGGCCCGGCCAATGTGCAGACCGTGCAGGAGGGCCTCAAGTCCGATCCTCCGCTCGCCTATACCACCGTGCAGACCATGCTCAACGTGCTGCACCGCAAGGGAAAAGTGAAGCGCAAGCTGCGCGGACGCGCCTTTGAATACGCGCCCACTGTAAGCCGCGAAAAGATCACCAACCACGCCGTCCGCGAGATGGTCGAGCGGCTCTTCAGCGGGTCAGCCGATGGCCTGCTCATGAACCTGGTCGAGACCCGCCAGCTCGACCCAAAGAAGATCGCCGGACTGGTCCAGCGTCTCGATCGCGAAGCAGTGCTCGCGAAAAAGGAGAGCGGCAATGATTAGCGCACAACAATGGCTCCTCACCTTCCTCCTGAACTCGCTCTGGCAAGTGCCGCTAATCGCATTTGCTGCAATCGTTGCTGCTCGCCTGATGGCTCCAGCAAGCTGGCGCGCTCGCCATCTCCTCTTCATCGCCGCGTTGCTGCTCGCCGTCCTGCTCCCCGCATGGAGCGCCGCTACTTCAAATTCAAAACCCGGCGAAAGTATAGCCGTGACTATTCTTCCCGGCTTTCAGGATGATGGCGCGGCGAATCAAACGGCCCACCGCTCGCTCACCAAGCACCGCTACAGTAGCTCGCTTCATCTCACGCCGGCGATCTCCCGAGCCGTGGCGTTCGCTTATATCGCCTTCCTGCTCATCCAGGCTGGGCTGCTCCTCTGGAAGTGGCGCGCAACGCGAAGCCTGCTTCGCCGCGCAACAACCGGTGTACTGCCCCACGATCTCTCTGCCCAATGGCAGCGCTGGCTGCAGTCCTTCAAGATCGGCAAGGTCAACCTGCTGGTATCGGATCGAATCACCGGGCCCGTTACCTTGGGCTTTCATCCCGCGTCCCTGCTTGTCCCTCCCGACTTCATCACCACCGCAAGTCGTGAAGAAATCGCCGCCGCTCTCTGCCACGAACTCGCCCACATCGCGCGTCGCGACTTCCTTGTCAATCTGTTTCTTGAGATCATGAGCCTGCCCATCGCCTTTCACCCCGCCTGCTGGCTGCTCAAGAAACACATCGACGAATCCCGCGAACTCGCCTGCGACGCAATGGCCGCCGCCGTCTCCGACGGTTCCGAAGTCTACGCCCGTTCCCTCCTGTCGCTCGCCCAAACCATCTGCGCTGCGCCGCGGGCCGCCGTCACCAACGCCCTCGGAATCTTCGAGGCCAACATTCTGGAGAAACGCATCATGCACCTCATCGACCGCAAGCCCGCCTCCAGCCGCGCAGCGATTTTTCTGTCCCTTGCCGGCGCCTGCTCGCTCCTCGCCGTAACCTGCGTCGGCATCTCCGCCTTCACCCTGCAGCCGGCATCGGCGCAAACGTCATCCGACCTGCGACAGTTCGTAGGAACCTGGAAGACGACAGTCAACGGTCAGCCCGCTGCCACGGTGCAGATTCTGACGTATCAAGGCAAGCTCACCGGCAGTATGAGCAACGGAGACTTCGGCGTCGACGACAAGACGAACACAATCAACGACTGGCACAACGGCACGCCGGGCGGCTCGCCGATCGTCGAGGCATCGATCTCCGGCCAGACGCTGGCCTTCAAGACGCTCGACCTCGACGGCCCCGTCGCCTGGGACCTGACCCTCACCTCTCCCGGCAAAGCCGACTTGCGCATCGCCGAAGCGATGGCCAACGGCACAAAGCCGCCCCCTATTCCAGCCGAAAGGGTCGACACCGCCTCCGCCAAAGACGACAATTCCAGCCCAGGCTACATTCCGCCGCACGTGTTACACAGTGTCGATCCTGAATACAGCGCCGAAGCGCGCGCTGCCAAGTTCTCCGGTAAGTGCGTCGTCGCCCTCACCATCGACACCCAGGGCAATCCCATTAACGTGCACGTTGAAAAGCCGATCGGCATGGGCCTCGATGAGAAGGCGATCGATGCCGTGAAGCAGTACCGCTTCACCCCTGCCACGCAGGATGGCGTGGCCATCGCCAAGCGCGTCCATATAGAAGTCGACTTCCGTTTCTATTAAACGGTCGACGGCAACTGCCTCGGCGTAGAATCTCTTCATAAGGACAGCAGCTCGACATGGCAACCACCACCTTCGTTCCCGTCGAAACCTATCTCCGCATAGAGTCCGAGCCGGACTGCGAGTACGTCGACGGCCAGATCGAGGAGCGGCCTGCTGCTGAATACGATCACTCAAGCTGGCAGGCTGCGCTATCTGCTTTTTTCCGAGCACACAGAGCCGAGTGGGGCATTCGCTCGCGTCCCGAACTCCGCGTGCGAGTCTCGCCAACCCGTTTCCGCGTTCCCGATGTGACCGTACTCTCCCGCTCCGCACCGACCGAGCAGATTATCGTCACGCCGCCGCTAGCGGTCTTCGAGATTCTCTCGCCAGAAAATCGAATGGCCGCCATGATGGAGAAATTCGCCGACTATGAGCGCATGGGAATCGCCGGGATCTGGATCATTGACCCGCGAAAGTCAGTTGACGAGGCTGTAGGCTACGGCTACCAATCAGACAATCTCGGAACCGTGGCCACCTTCGGACTTCCCAGCCTCGGAATTACCTTCACGATGCAAGAGATCGCCGCGTTCCTCGATTAAATTCGCCGCCCTGGTCCCACAATTCTCGCTCACCCTGGGGAAAACACTGCGTCTAGCGTGCATACGCTGTTGAGAGGCACGTGATTCAGCACGCTCGCCTGAGCGATTGCGACTGAATCCCGTACTTCTCCATCTTGCTCGTCCCGGGATATGCAGTGAGTTCTCGCATCGCGCGGCTGGTCTTTGGCACTCTCCCCGCCCAATCAGCGGATTTCGGTGAAGCGTGTCTCGTCGAAGTTCCGCCGTCAATCTCGACCGCCGAACCATCCCTGCTCACGCACCTGCGTCATAAGCTGCAATCGGATGAGAGCCTCGCACGACTCCTTCAGGACGGCAATGCTGACGCGCTGACCGTCCTCTTCGAACGTCATAGCGCCCTTCTCTTTGGAATCGCGCGCCGGATTCTGCGCAATGAGGCCGAAGCCGAAGACGTGGTCCAGCAGATCTTCCTCGACGTCTTTCGGTCCATCCAACAATTCAATCCGGAAAGGGCGAGCTTCAAAACATGGCTGCTGATGTTTGCTTATCAGCGGGCGTTCAACTCCCGCCGCTCGTTCGCCGCCAAGCGTTTTCTCGACAGCGGCCCGATCGACGAGCTCTCGCTCGAGCTCCCCGGCGGCAGAAACAGCTCGCCCGGCTACTCGCTCGCCGAAGCCACCGTGCTCGTCAACCAGGTGCTGCGCAACCTCCAACCCCGCCAGCGAAGGACCATCGAACTCATCTACTATGAAGGCCTCACCGCAGACGAGGTTGCGGCTCGCACCGGAGAGACAGTGCGCGTGGTTCGCCACAATCTGTATCGCGGCCTTGAAAAGCTCAGAACGGCAGTCGCAAAAGGAGCGCCGAAATGAGCTCAAGACATAGTCATTTCGAACTCATCTGCGTGCTCGCCGAGCTCGACCAGCTATCGCCATCGGAGACGATTGAGTTCACAGAGCACTGTCAAACCTGCGCCGGCTGCCGCCGACGCTTGACTGAGCTGGCACAGCTTCATGCCACCATCGTTGTTACAAATGGGCTAAACCATCGGCTTAATCAAGCTCCGCCGGACATGTATCGGCGCTTCATTGCGCGAGCTAACCGCGAAGGCGTGCCGCTCAACCGTAGGGCCTCTACCGCCGGGAGCGCCAACTTGATTCTTGCCGGCGCCGCGTTCACAGTTTTACTCCTCGCTGCAATTGTTATCGGCCGCGCTCACATTGCGCCGTCTCGAGCCACGATGGCACAAGCCAACATTACAAGTTCACTACTACACCCCGCAGCAACGCGACCGAATATCGAGGGCGTGAAGAAGCCCGCATGGAGAATCGCACAAAGCGTCAATCTCCATCGACGAGTTGTTTCATCTCAACGCGCCAATCTCACGATGCCGCCGAGCAGCCCCTCGTCGCAGCCGCTTATAGATAACGCCCTGATGGAGATTACACAGGCCGAATGGTTTAACTCTACAGTACGATCTCCCCGATTCAAGTTTTTCGTAACCCCAAAGAATGCAGAGCTAGAACCGAACCTGTTGATCGCCTGCGTATGCGGCCCACTCGCGCCGTTAGACTCTCGCGCCTACTTCGAGATGGCATCCTCCGCACACTTCTTCCGGCCGGATGCCGAGACGTCCGGAACCACCCTGACGCCGGACTTCAAGCCCGATCCATCCACATTCCAGCTCATCGAAAACGTCCGTCAATAATCCAATTGATCAATCAAGAGGCCCCGTGAAAGATCGAGTCGTACTGATCCTGTGCCTGTTCGCCTGTGCATTCGCCGTCTCGTCCTCGGCACAAACCGCCCCGTCGCAGCCAACTCCATCAAACTTCGTGATCGTGAACTTCAACGCGGTAGTGCTTCACACCACCGAGGCGCAGCGCGATATTGGCGCATTGCAGACCAAATTCGCGCCGCGAGAGGCGCATCTGCAAGCACTCAATACTGAGGTCGAAGGTCTGCGAAAGCAGCTCGCAGACAATGGCAATAAATTATCTGTCGCAGAGCAGGCGTCGCGCGCCCAGGCGCTCGAAAGCAAAGACAAGCAGTTCCAGCGCGAGGCTGAGGATTTCAAAAGCGATTCTCAGAGCGAGTCGCAGCAGGTCTTTCAGCGCGTCGCGCAAAAGGTCTACACCTTCCTACAGGCCTATTCACAACAGCATGGATATTCCGCGGTCATCGAACGCGGTTCCGACGCCAACCCTGTGGTCTGGTATGCCACTGCCACCCTCGACATTACCGATCAGTTGATCAAGGCTTACAACGCGCAATCGGGAGCGGCCACACCTGGCGCTGCGAGCAATCCTGCCCGCGCCAACCCCTCAAAGCCATCGCAGTCGCTGCCCGAGAGTCCGACACCTAAACCGCAACCGTAAACGCCTCTTCAGTCCGCGTCACCGCGCGATACAGGGTATCCCGCTCGAATGGCTCGCGTCCGGCCTCGGTGATCAGCCGCACCAGGTCCTGTCGCCGCATCCCTTGCGGAGTCGTTGCGCCAGCATCGTGGTAAATCTTTTCCTCGACCACCGTGCCGTCGATATCATCCGCGCCAAAGCGCAGCGAAATCTGCGCAATCTTCGGCGAGACCATCTGCCAGTACGACTTGATATGCGGGAAGTTGTCCAGCATCAGCCGCCCAACTGCGATCTGCTTGATATCGGTCATGCCCGTACTCTTCGGCAAGTGATCGAGCGCCGTGTTGTCGGGATGAAAGGCGAGCGGAATAAATGTCTGGAAGCCGCCTGTCTCATCCTGCAGCGTTCGCAGCCGTACAAGATGATCGACGCGGTCCTCATCATTCTCGATGTGCCCGTAGAGCATCGTCGCATTCGACTTCAGGCCCGCTAGATGCGCCTCTCGCGCCGTGTCCAGCCATTCGCCGCCATCGATCTTGTGGTCGCAGATAATATGCCGCACGCGATCAGCGAAGATCTCCGCGCCGCCGCCAGGGCATGAATCGACGCCGGAGGCCTTCATCCGCCGCAGCGTCTCAGGGATCGAGAGCTTGGCCCGCTTCGCCAGGAACGAAACCTCGACCATCGTGAACGCCTTGATATGCACGAGCGGAAAGCGCTCTTTCAGCCCCGAGACGAGATCGAGAAAGTATTCAAACGGCAGGTCAGGATGCAGACCACCGACAATGTGAAATTCGGTCACAGCCTCGCTGTAGCCGGAGGCGGCCGTCTCCCACGCCTGCTCAAGCGCCATCGTGTAGGCTCCGGCAGTATCTTTTTTGCGCCCAAAGGCGCATAGCCGGCACGCAGCAACACACACATTCGTCGGGTTGATATGCCGGTTGACGTTGAAATACGCCACATTTCCATGCATCCGCTCGCGAACCAGGTTCGCCAGCCAGCCCACTGCGAGAATATCTCCGGAGCGATAGAGATCGACGCCGTCGTCAAAGCTGAGGCGTTCTTCGGCGATCACCTTTTCGGCGATCGGTGCGAGCTTTGGATCGTCGGTCTGAAAGCTGTGACGCTGGGGTCGAAATTCGGTCAGGATCATCTCTTCAAGAATAAACCCAATGGCCCCAGACTGCAGCGATTGCCCTTATCGCGTCACCGGATGACCGGCAGCGCCTCCTGCCAGAGCCTTCTCCATCACCAACGCATCGACGGAGCCGTGGTAATAGTTGGCAATCCGCCCAATCGGCGCGAATCCGAGTCCAACATAGAACTCGGAGGCAGCGAAGTTGTTCACCGCAACCTCAAGCCGAAGCCAGACTGCTCCGACAGCCCGCAGCCGCTCTTGAATCTGTTCCATCAAAATCCGCCCGATTCCGCGGCGGCGAAAATTGGGGGCAATATCGATGGTAACGATGTGGCCCCCGCGTGACTTATGAACAACCGTCTCTTGCGCGATCGCGAATCCGGCAAGCTCACCCTCGTCTTCGGCAACGATGCACAGCGTCTTCTGCGAGCGCAGCAAGGAGCGAAACTCACGCAGAGAATAAGCGACGCCCTCGTCGAAGCAGACTCTATCCAGCTCGAATAGCTTGCCGAGGTCAGCCGCAACGCCATCGCGCAATCGAATCACGCCGCGCCCGAACGCAACCGCGCCAATGCCCTACTTCACCCCAGATGCAACCTGGGCTCCGGCAGCCGATTTCGGCTGCAGTACGACGCCGTCATACAGCGACGCGCCGATCAGGCGCCCATTCGACGAATGGACCGTATGAACGTTCCAGCCAACATCAGACCAGTCCCAATCTCTCTTCACCGGATCGATCGCCATCATCAGCGTGCCGTTCGCCGAAGTGACCATCAGCCGCCTGTATCCGGGGTCGAAGTCCAGACCGTCAACGTCGGTGAAAGGAAGGCTGCTGAGCTTGTTCCAGGTCTGCCCCTTGTCTTCGCTGTAGAAGACACCCTCTCTGCCGCCCATCCATACGCTGCCATTGTCGGCGTTCACCAGGAAGCGCAGCGTCTTGGCCTGCGCCGGCATCGTAACGGGCTGCCAGCTCTTGCCTTGATCGTTGGAGGCAAGGATGAATTGCCGCCCGGCCGCAAGCACCGTGTCGCCGATGATCGTCACGCGAACGAAGTCGGTATGACCCAGCACCTCGCCGCCCTGCCAGCTCTTGCCCTGGTCCTTGCTCGTATACAGCCCCGAAGCGGAGGCCGCATACCAGACCGGCCCGCTCACGTCGAGGTCGTTCACGCGGGTCTCCAAATCCTTCTCCGGGAGCGCGACCGTTTTGGTGACCTTGACCCTTTTCTTCTTCTCGACGACCGTCGACTCCACTTCCTTGGTATTGACGATGCTGCTCCGGGGCTCCCAATCTCCCCCCGCCAGGATCATGATGCCGTGGTTGGTTCCAGCGTAAATATCGCCACCGGGCGTCTGGCGCAGCACAAAGATGTCGCGCCCCTCAAGGCCCATGCTGCGCTGGTTCCAGCTATTACCGGCATCTTCCGAGACGAAAACGCCGCCATAGGTCTTATCGTTCAGCACACCCGCGTAGATCGAATTCGGGTTGCGGCTGTCAACCATCAACGCCTCGACCTGCCGCTGCGAAAATCCGTCATTGGCCGCGACGAAGCTGGCGCCCCCATTGACGCTCAGCAGAACCCCACTGCGATCGGTCGCCAGCAGTACATGCTTGTCGTTGGTCGGATCCACGTAGACATCGTTGATGATCACATCGGGCCCGGTAAGCCGCTGCCAGGTCGCCCCGCCATTTGTCGTCTGGTAGAGCCCCTCGGTCGTGCCTGCATAGACCGTGGCCGAGTTCAGCGGATCCTGCATCAGCACGCGAGTGCGCCGCGCCGTGTTGGGAATTCCTTGTTGTTTGCGAAATACCTCACCCGCCGTCTCGCTCTTGTAGATTCCGGAACACGCGCTCAAATAAACGACCGACGGAGTTTTAGGATCGAGAATGATCGAGAAGACATCGGAATCGTCGATCAGCCCCTGCTTGACGTTGCGCCATGTTGCGCCGCCGTCGGTGGTCTTCCACGGCAGATGCCAGGTCCCGGCGTAAACCGTATTTGGATCGCCCGGGTCAATCGCGATTGATTCGACCTCGTGGATTTCATGGCTCTCAGGCGGGCTCATCTGCTTCCAGTGCGCCCCGCTGTCATCGCTCCGGTAGACGCCTTTGAGCGTGCCCGCGATAAAAACCTTTGAATTGGAACGGGACTGCTCGAGGGCGCGAATCGATTGGCCTTCCATATCGGCCACGGTTGCCCAGCTCGCTCCGCCGTCATGACTCACATACAGTGCCCCGTCGGGACGATTCAGCATCCACGCGCCGACCAGGATCGTCTTGGGATCGGCCGCATCGACAACGATGTTGTCGAGAACCTGGTTTTCGGTTCGGCTCAGCTTGGCCAAACGCTTCCAGTCCGCGCCTCCATTCTGAGATTCATAGATCCAGCTATCGAGCGTCCCCATGTAGAGGTGCTTGGGATTGGTTGGGTCTGCGGCAAAGGCGCGGGCATCGCCCCCGGCGGGCCCTACCGGCTCCCAGGCTGCGCTTGCGCTGGCTTTCACTTCGGAAGCGTTGGAGGAAGGCAGAAATGCCAGAGACGAAACCAAGAGTAGGGAAAGGCTTAGGACTGTGTGTTTCATGTTCCTGCTGTTCCGATAATAGGTTTATTGGCCGATGATCAGCTGTCTACAAGAATAATCCTTGCGGCAAAGGAAAAAGGGCTGACCGATGATTCGGTCAGCCCTTTTCCGTTACGGAGTCGCTCCCTGGTAACTACTGTGCCGGGGCAGCGGCTGCTTTCTTGTGGTGTGCCACCGGCTTGGCGCCGAGGGGTTTGCGTTCCTGCGCCTTCACCGTAGACTCATCGACTGCCGTGGTTCCGGGTACGTCGCTGTCGAAGGTTGCGCCAGCAGGCACCAGGTAGTTCTCCACTTCGTCGACGCTCTGGGTTCCGGTGCGGACGCTGATGCGGGAAGCATCGATGCCCTTCTCGGTGACCAGATACGCCTTGGTGTTGACGGCGCGTTGCGCTGCCAGGTTATCGACCGTCACTGCCTTATGACCCTTCTTAGGCGCCGGTGCAGGGCCAGCTTCGCCGACCACAGTGATCGTGGCATCCGGGGTCTGCTGTGCACTGAGAGCAACCTGGTCAAGGCAAGCCTTGGCTTCGTTGTCGACACGGGCCGGGCGCTTGGTGTCACGACCGAAGGAGATCGTGCAGAGCGTCTGGGTCTTGGCGACTGGCGGAGGAGGCGCTTCGATCGTTACGGTCGAGGTGCACGATGCTGTCTGACCCTTGTCATCGGAGACGTTTCCGGTGATCGTGATCGTTCCAGCAGGTGCGCCGGTGGTGGTCAGGGTAGCCGTGTTGCCGGTACCGCTGATCTGACCAGCCGAGGAGGTAAAGCTGTAGGTGAGTGGCCGATTCTGCGGGCTCACACCGGTCGCCGTCACCGTAGCGCTGTCGCCAGGCTTCAGCATGGTCGGGTTGACCGAGCAGCTCACTGTCGGCGGCTCATACGGCTTGACGGTGAAGTTGGCGGTGCAATCCGCAAACTCGCCCGGCTTCTGGCCCTCCGAGACATGCCCGGTGACCGTGTAGCTGCCGGCGCTTAAGCCAGTCGTATCGATGTTGCCGGTTGTGGAATCGCCGGTAACCTTCACGCCGGTACCCGACCAGGTATAGGTCGCGGGCTTCTTCGGGTTGAGGTTCATTGCGGTTCCGGTAACGGTGATCGGGTCACCCGGGAATACTGACGACGGGTTCACCGCGCAGCTGTAAGTGACTGGCGGCGGCGGAACGATGCTGCCGAACTTCAACACGATGCCGGTGCTCAGGCGCGCGTTGTTGAGGTTGGCGCGACCGCCAGTATTGATCTGCGGGCCGAACGATGCGTGCCAGTATTCGTAATCCGCCTGGAAAAGGCGGATAGCGAGGTGGTGGTCAAACCACGGGAGACCGTAATCCAGACCGCCGCCTACTGTAATAGCCGGACCCCACGTGTAGACGTGATAAATACCGCCGTAATTCGGGCCACCCAGCCTGACCCCACCCACCAAAGCATGCCCAAACGGAGTCACACCTTCGTCGGTAGGATAGCGAGCCACGATGCCGGCCGAATAGCTGCTGGCACCATCGTTGTTGCCATCCGGGTGAATACCGATCTCAACCTGTCCGCCAACATACTTGTTGAAGTAATAGCTCACGCTGTCGGCCGTGCCGAGAGTGATTGACGAGTAGTCATTGGGGCTGGTACCGCCATCCGCCAGGGGCGTGTAGACCGTGCCATGTGGCGCCAGGTACGAATAGCCCAGGAATACGTCGATTTTCGAAATCGGCGCGGGCAACGGTGCGGTTGGCGAACTCTGTCCGTATAAGCTCGATGATCCGAGCCCTACGGCACACGCTACGAGCAGAATTCGGCTCAGGGAACCTTTGGGACGAGAAAGCATACGTCTATCCTCCAAAATCTTGATGGAAAGTGACCTCTAAAACAAAATCAGCTTAAATCACATGAGCCCACTGCAAGTGACCCATACTGCTCTAGCCTGCAAAATCCGCGTTTTCACCAACACCACTTCGCTCAAGCTCCAGCAATCAGAATGTTACACGCTAAGTGGCTGCTGGTAATTAGTATTTTTAACACCCTCGGGGCTCAAACCGTCTGCCCCCATCGGCTTACATGTTGAGGGTGCGCCTCATGCTGCCCCGCTCCCGCTGGATTTTTTCCTGCAGAAGCGTGATCGCGTACATCAATTGCTCTGGCCTCGGCGGGCATCCCGGCACGTAGACATCCACTGGAATAACCTGATTCACGCCCTGCACCAAAGCGTAATTGTTGAAGACGCCGCCGGATGTCGCGCAGGCGCCCATGGATATTACCCACTTTGGTTCCGGCATCTGATCGTACAGCCTTCGAATGACCGGAGCCATCTTTTGCGATACCCTGCCGGCGATGACCATCAGGTCGGATTGGCGAGGCGAGGGACGAAACACCTCCGCCCCAAACCGGGCGATGTCGAATCGCGAAGCCCCCATCGACATCATCTCGATCGCACAGCAGGCGAGCCCAAAGGTCATTGGCCATACCGAACTCTTGCGCACCCAGTTGATTGCAAGATCGAGAGATGTCATGAACACCCCTTCCGGTTGCTCGTAACCGTAATTGGCCTCGCGAACTTTTTCGCGGTTTTTCGAACTGCTCTCGAGAGCACCAAAGAGATATCGATCCGAATTCGCCAGCTGCATACACCCAATATACCCCGAACTAACTCATTCCACACGTTTTTGCATTCGTCCCAGAGTTTTTTTTCGCCTCCGGCCGGCGCCTTTGCAAGACGTGGGGCATGGAGCTCCGGTAAACCCCGCAGGCAAATCCTCCGGATAGACCCTGCGTACCCTTAGGAGAACCCGCTCGAACTCTCCGGCAAGCGTTGCCGCTTTGTACTTTTGCTGTGTTGTGTGAAAGTAGGGAAAAGACTATTCAAGAGGCTTTCACATTCGCTCGCCTGGCGGAGGCTGGTTTCAAACCCTATCGGACGGCCAGCCGGGCGAGCGTGCATCCGTATCACGCAGCGGTTCAGACTTTCAACGGGAGTGTTGCAATGCTAAATTTGCGCCGCGCAATATCCAGCGCCGTCATTGGCTGCTGCTTGATTCTTCCCCTTGCCGGCCTCGCACAAAACCCCGCGCCGCAGACTTCCTCTGCCTCTGGGGAGAGTGCAAAGATCGCGCAACTCGAGGCCCAGGTCACGGCCGCCCAATCCTCCGCCGACAACACCTGGATGCTGGTCAGCGCCGCGCTCGTGCTGCTGATGACCGGCCCCGGTCTGGCACTCTTCTACGGCGGCCTGGTACGCAAGAAGAACATCCTTTCCGTCATGATGCAGAGCTTCGCCATGATGGCGATCATCACCGTGCTCTGGGCGTTCCTCACCTACAGCCTGGCCTTTGATTCCGGCACCGCCTTCATTGGCGGACTTCACCACATTTTTCTTCGCGGCGTCGGGCTGACTCCCGATCCGGATTACTCCGCAACCATACCGCTGCAGACCTTCATGATCTATCAGCTCATGTTTGCGATCATCACGCCGGCCTTGATTACCGGGGCTTTCGCCGAGCGAATGAAGTTCAGCGCAATGTGCGTCCTGCTTACGCTTTGGTCGATCTTCGTGTATTCGCCAATGGCCCACATGGTCTGGGGTAAGGGCGGCCTTCTCAACGTCAGCGGCGGCAAAATACCGACGCTGGATTTCGCTGGCGGAACGGTCGTCCACGTCACCTCCGGAGTCTCGGCACTTGTTTGTGCGCTCTACCTCGGCAAACGCCTCGGTTACCCCAAAGAGCACATGGCGCCCCACTCGATGGTGCTCAGCGTCATAGGAGCCTGCCTGCTGTGGGTCGGCTGGTTCGGCTTTAATGCTGGCAGCGCCCTGGCCGGTGGGACACTCGCAACCAGCGCCTTCGTCGCCACACATTTCGCCGCAGCCGCAGCCACCATCGGCTGGGCCGCCGCCGAATGGCGTCACAACGGCAAGCCAAGCGCCCTCGGCTGCATCTCGGGAGCCGTCGCCGGGCTGGTCGCCATCACCCCAGCCGCCGGCTTCGTGAAGCCCATGCCAGCCTTGCTCATCGGCCTCCTCGCAGGCTTCTTCTGCTTTTTCATGGTGACCACGGTCAAGCGCATCTTCGGATACGACGACACCCTCGACGCCTTCGGCGTACACGGCGCGGGCGGCACGCTGGGAGCGGTCCTCACCGGCCTCTTCGCCAGCAGCGCAATCAACCCTGTCTTCCACGACGCACAGGGAAACACGCTGCCTTCGGGATTCTTTGAAGGCAATCACCTCCAGCTCCTGCATCAACTCGCCGGAGTCGCAATCGCCTGGTTCGGCTCGATCGTCGGAACCCTGGTCTTGCTCAAGCTCGTCGATGTGACGATCGGCCTCCGCGTGACTGCCGAGGACGAACAAGAGGGCCTCGACACCACCCAGCATGGCGAGGAAGGCTACGACTGGGCATCATAGGCGGCTAGCAGTACTCCTGACCTGTTAGTCTGACCATCGGGAAAGAGCGTCTCACCAGAGACGGAAGTCCAGGAATACGAGATAGATATGCAAAAGATCGAAGCAATCATCCAGCCATCCAAGCTCGACGCGGTCAAAGATGCCCTGATCGAGATCGGAATTCAGGGCATGACCATCCTCGAAGCCCGCGGCCATGGGCGCCAGAAAGGCCACACCGAGTTCTACCGCGGCCGCGAATACACCGTCGACCTCTTGCCCAAAATCAAGCTGGAGATGGTCGTTGCCGATGAAATGGCCGACAAAGTGGTGCAGGCGATTCTCTCCGCCGCACGCTCCGGCAAGATCGGCGATGGCAAAATCTTCGTCTCTCGAATCGACGAAGCCATCCGCATTCGCAACGACGAACGCGGCGAAACCGCGCTCTGATCAGGGCCGCGCCGCCGCAATTCGTGTTGGCGAGACAAGCGCACGCAGCGGATTTGTATGCTTTTCGGGCCACCTCAGGAATTTGAATCCCTCCGACAGCCAAAGAGACTGTAGACTTTCTCTACCCCGGTACTGAAACAGCTCCACTCTAAAGGCTTGAGCGCCACGGAGGCGCTCAACTCAGGGACTTTGTTTCATCCACCGTCGGGATGCTCCATCGCGCTAACACCGCTTCAGCAAATGGGCCGGTGCAGGAGGGCCGGATCGACACGATGACGGAAACTGCATTTCTCTCTCAGTTGAGGGAGAACTATCAGCAGGAGTTCCTCGCACTCCGCCAGAACTTTGAGCGGACCGGCGACGGCTCGGCCATGATTCGTCGCCGCGCGATCTCAATCGACGCTCTGGTCAAGCTGGTATGGAAGCAGGAGCTCGGCAAAGACTTCGACCGGCCAGGCGTTGCGGTCGTCGCTACCGGTGGCTACGGCCGTCGCCAGCTCTTTCCTTATTCCGACATTGACCTGCTCTACATCTTTGCCAATGAAGATGCCGAACGCGAATTTCGCGAAGCGGTGCGCAACTGCAATCAGACCCTGTGGGACATTGGCTTGAGCGTCAGCCCGGCGATGCGGACCCTGAAAGAATGCGAGCGCGCCGACCCTGACAATCTCGAGTTCATCGTCGCTACTCTCGACCGCCGTTTCCTCGCTGGTGACAGCGCGCTGAGCCGCCGTTTTCAAACCGAGGTCCTTCCCGCACTCCTGCTCCGCGAGTGGACCACGATCACCCAGAAACTCGCCGAGATGGCCCGCGCCCGCCACGCCAAATACGGCAACACAATCTTCCACCTCGAACCCAATATCAAGGAATGCCCCGGCGGCCTTCGCGATTATCAGCTCGCGCAGTGGCTTCTGCTGTTGCGCCATCTACAGGACCAGCAAAGCTGGCCCAAGGAAAGCCTTGCGGCGCAAAGAGGCTCGAGCGATGCCGAATCGGCCTTCGACTTCCTCGCCGCGACCCGATGTTTCCTGCACTTCCGCCGCAACCGCGACGACAACACGCTCGATTGGCATGCCCAGGACGAGGCCGCCGCGCTCAGCGTCGGCCTCGAGACGCGAGGCACCGCCGATCCCGCCTATTGGATGCGCACTTACTATCGGCACGCCCGCGCCGTCTTTCGCCGCGCCGCGCTGATGCTCGACAGCCTGCCTCCCGCGCGCCACTCTTTTTATAAGCAAGTACGACGCCGCCGCACTCCGATTCCCGGCACTGATTTCTTCCTTGAGCAAAGCCGCATCGATCTCGACGAGAGCGCGCCCGTCAACGACGCCGACAGCATCCTGAAAGTTTTCGCCATGGTCGCGGCGCATGGATATTCACTCACTCAAAACGCCGAAGACCGCGTCGCCGAATCGCTCCCGGTTCTGGCTGTCCACATGCCCGAGGGTCCATTTCTGTGGAACTGCCTGCGCGAGATCCTGCTCGGCCCTCACGCCGCTCATGCGCTGCGCACCATGCACGCGCTCGGCGTCCTCGAGCTACTCATTCCGGAATTTCACGGCATCGATGCGCTGGTCATTCGCGACTCCTACCATCGCTACACCGTCGACGAACACACCTTCCTCGTCATCGACAACATTCATCAACTCCGCCAACAGCGCTCCGATGGCGATCAGCGCTTCGCCGCTCTCCTCCCGCAAATCTACCGTCTCGATCTCTTTTTGCTCGCATTGCTGCTGCACGATACCGGCAAGGCGCGGCGCAACGGCGATCATTGCGCGGCCAGCGTCGAACTCGCCGAAAGCCTGCTCGCCCGCCTCGACTTCGACCCTGAAGAACGCGAGACCGTCCGCGCCCTCATTCGCAATCACCTCAATATGTCGCTCGTGATGCGCCGCGATATCTTCGACCCCGAGAACATTCGCGCCTTCGCCGAATCGGTCGGCACCCAGGTCAACCTCAAGATGCTCACCCTGCTGACCTATGCCGACATCAAGGCCGTGCACCCCGACGCGCTCACTCCGTGGAAGGCCGACACTCTTTGGCAGCTTTACATTTCCACGTCAAATTTCCTCGATCGCAGCGTCGACGAAGTCCGCTATCACGTCGATTCCGACACCGGCCTCCTGAATCGTATCCTCGCTCTGGTCCCCGACCACAAAGAAGAACTACGCTCGTTCCTCGATGGCCTTCCGCAGCGCTATCTGCAAAGCCGCCTGCCCGAGCAGATCCGCGATCACTTCAGAATGGCGCTTAACCTCGAAGCGATTCCAGTGCAGGTCTCATTCCGTACCGCTCGCCAGCTTTGTGAACTGACCCTCGTCACCATGGACCGCCCCATGCTCTTTGCCGATATGGCCGGGGCGCTCTCCGCATGGGGCATGAACATCATCAAAGCCGACGCCTTCTCCAATCAGGCCGGACTCATCGTCGATACCTTTCAGTTCACCGATACCTTCCGCACTCTCGAACTGAATCAGAGCGAGATTGCCCGCTTCGAACAGAGCATCGCCGACGTGATTGCGCTGAAGACGCCACTCGAATCGCTTCTGCGCCGCCGCCGCCACGCCTTTCAACGCAAGCCCGCCAAGGTCAACCTCACTGCCAGGCTCGAATTCGACAACAACTCTTCGACGACCAGCACCCTGTTGCAGATCGTTGCCCAGGATTACCCCGGCCTGCTCCGCGAAGTCGCCAAGACCTTCGCCGAGCAGGGTTGCAACATTGAGGTCGCGCTCATCGACACCGAGGGCGAGATCGCCATCGATGTCTTCTATCTCACCGCACAGGGAAAGAAGCTCGACGAACAACATCAGACTCGTCTGAGCGAAGGGCTTAGTCTCGCGCTAAAAGGCATCCCCGCCTGATCACCCGTCGTGAAGCCACGGATAAATCCCGTGATCGTTCAAAGCAATAGAGCAATAGGCGGACAAAAACGAGAATGGCCTGCATCCGGAGATGATCTCTCCAGACGCAGGCCGTTTCCCCCGGCTCTGATTGCAGCCTACGGAATGTTCTGGTTGTGAAGCTGTGAATTCACTACGCCAACAGTGAGGTCTGCTCCAACTGCCAGCCCTAACGTGTTAGCAGTATCGACCACCAGCTCAATAGGCACTACCTTGACTGCGTCGGGACCGATTTCATAGCGGTTCAAATACAAGGTTCCCAGATTTGCGATTGAAATCTTGGTGTTCGGTGGCGGGTTATCTTTGATGGCTGGAAATCCCTCGACAGTAAGACCAACCAGAGTGCTACCACCGCTGAAGACAAAGTGCACTCCATCGGTCGTAGATGCGTTCGCAACTCCAGTGATTGCGCCCACGGACACAAGCCCGGAGAGCAGGTTTATATCTGCGATAGAGCTCGTGGTCTGAACCGACGTCAACGATTTGGTGACGTTTCCTTCGACTGTGACAGCAACCGTACCGGTGGTAAGGATGCCCGGAAAAGACGTCTCTGCGACGGAATCGCTTACCACAGCACCGCTGGTACCGTAGCAAGGGACAAGCTCCTGAACCAATGGACCGGAAGTAACTGGGCCGACAACGAGTTTCGGCGCGAACGCATATCCGCCCATTGCGGCTGGGATGGATTGCGTCTTGACCGAGCTATATCCCGAGGCGATGATAATGTCCGTTCCCGCTTTCGCCCCAAGAGTGACCCTTACGTGGATCATGTTTACCGTCTGGTCCGCCATATCACCGCTCACGTACGCCGTCTGCTCATTGAGTGTCACGCTCCCGATACCCGGCAGAGCGATCACAGTGTTCGGCGCAGGGCTGTCTGAAACCGAGATCAGTCCGCCAAGCACCTTCAGGCCTGTAAATGTCGAGCCTTCGCTACTGTTCGAAAACACGCCATCGCTCTCGCTGCTCGAGCTCACGGCCTTGATCTCGGTTGCGGTAATCACGCCGGCTAGTATGTTCACATTGGCGATGTCGCTTGATCCCAGCGAACTGTCGAGAGTACTGGAAGCCACCGAGCTAATTGCACCCAGGCTTACAAGACCCGATAAGTGTGCGGTTGTGGCCGACGCTGTGTTTGTCACGATGGTCGGAGTGCATTGTGGAAGTTGCGCGTAGGCGATGGGGCCGAGCTCGACCTCGCTGCCCACCGCGATGCGAACCCCATAGCCACCTGCCTGATAGATAGTTGTTGTAGGAGTTGCGGCGTAAGCCGTAGTGGCGGCTATAACCAAGGCCGAGCCGGCGAGGATTGCTCCCGCGATTGCGCTCGAAAAGTGTTGCAGCTTGTTACCTTTCCTTTGCATCGTCTTGCCCTCCAGTAAGTAGAAAGGATTAGGTCCCTTTCGATTGCAACCATAGCGAGACATATGCAACAGTGGTCTTGATCTTGGTCAAGTTTTGAACTTTATTTGTGATCTGCCGATAAGTGATCGCCACTGTGTGCCATAGGCGACAGCTGATCTCACGCATGGCGGCTACATGCTATAAGGGTCTTTGCTTAGTTTTTTCTGGATGATCTATCACTTAAACGATACCTTCATGCATGCGCGGGAGAGGTTCTAGTCTTGATCCCTTGAAGGGATCGAAGGGAGACCATACGCTATGGATCCATATTCGAGGCCGTCGACGCAGCTTCGCGAAGCTCTCGTAGCCGCGCTCAAGGGCATTCCGGCATGAAAGTAATTCCCGTCGCCGAAGGCTCGCAGTCTCTGCAGCTGACCCGCTTCGGACTCATCAATTGCTACCTCGTCGCCGAAGCTGACGGCTTCACCCTGATCGACACCAGCTTCAAGGGAGCCGAAGACGACATCCTCGCGGCAGCAGCAAAGGCCGGCAAGCCGATCCGCCGCATTCTCCTCACCCACGCCCATCCCGACCACATGGGCTCTGTCGATGCCCTCATAGCGAAGCTAGGGCCGATTGAGATAGCCGCGAACCGCCGTTCGGTCCCGCTGCTCAAGCTGCCGGCCGATGTCTCGCTCGAAGCTGGCGAGCCAGACAAGCCCATAAGAACGCCCCCGGGATGCGAATCTGCGGTCACGCGAACGCTCGCCGAAGGGGAGCTCTACGGATCGCTGCGCGTCATCGAGACCCCGGGACACATGGCCGGGCATCTCTCGTTCCTCGACGAGCGCGACGGCACTCTCTATCTTGGCGATGCGCTCGTCTGCCTCGGCAGTCTCAGAGTCGCCGGCTACGCGCCAGTCCCATTCACACCCACGAACGGCTTCACATGGGACAAGGGCCTGGCGCTGAGCAGCGCGAAAAAACTGCTGAAGCACCCAATCGTCCGCTTCGCAAGTGGACATGGCCCCATCCGCGAGGGCGGATTAGAGTTGCTGAAAGCAACCCTGCAGAAGATTCCCTCTTGATCGGATCGAACCCGATCCGCGCCTACCGGAACACCTGAAAATCTGCGCGACAGCCGCGATCGACCCAGATTCCCTGGCTATTCCATCCCCAGGTTTGCCCCTGCACGCACGCGGAACCGCTGCGCTGATTCACCAGCCTGACGCCGCGGCCGGTATACACCTGGCAGAAATTCCGCTTCATGTTGTTCGAGGAGCAGGTAATGGTTCCACCCGGCGGTCCGGGAGGAGGTGGCGGAGGATAGTAGCCGTTGCCGGGCCTGGGCGGAGGAGGAGGAGGATAATAGCCGCCGCCGCCGCGCCCGACGACAAAATCCGCACGGCAGCCGCGGTCGACCCAGATGCCGCTGTTGTCAAAGCCCCACGTCTGCCCCTGAATACAAGGCGACCCGCTGCGTTGGTTCACCATGCGCACGCGCCCTTGGGTGTCGATCCGGCAGTAATGACGCCGCATATCGTCCGAGGCGCAGGTAATGTTGGGATATTTCAGAGAAGTGGTGCCGCTCTGCGCGGCCGCCTTTTGTACACCGGATGCGCCGAGATACAACAGCGCCGCCAAAAACATCCATTTGCGCATCACATGAACTCTCCCGACCTACGTCCGCAGATTATCGCAAAAAGCGGTGGAGATGGAATGCGAGCTAATTCTTCCCCTTGCCTGTCTGGTCGGTGATCAACACCACATCGGAGCTCGACTTCACCCGCAACACTGCAAATTGGTTACCAGAGGGCGACCAGCCGAAATCCGAGATCGATTCGCTCACCGGGTCGACGAACTGCCGCGACGGCGAACCATCGAAAGGTTGATACAGGAGGGTGTGTCCTCCGTTGCGAAGGACGGTGTAAACGAGCGCCTGATCGTTCGGCGGAAAATGCCCCAGGCCCAAATCGCTCGTCTCCAGTGGAACCTGATACAGTATCCGGCCAGTGGCCAACTCTGCGACGTTGATGGTGTACTTATACCCGGCGGTTTCGATGTGCAGGTATCCGGCCAGCGTGGTGTCCCGTGAGATGTCTGCCGCGCTGTAGACGCCGGGCGGGAGCACTTGCTTTGGGGCGCCCCCGGCAATCGGCATCACCCACACTCCTGCCTCTGACTGGGAATACTGCGGCATGTCCGCCAGGGTGAGGAAAACCTTTTGGCTGTCTGGGGAGCAGTGAGGTGCGCGCGCGATGCCTGCCGTCGTCATTTGGGCGACGTTGCTTCCGTCACCGTTCATGCGGAAGAGACGATTCTCTCCCGAGCCTTTCGGCAGGCCGGTGAAGAGAATATGCCCATCGGGGCAGGCTCCTATCCATGCGCCAACCTGCAAGTCTCCCACGTCGAAGGTTTGGGGATCGCCGGTCGTCAAATCGATCGAACCGAGGCTGATTCCGCGAATGTTAAACAGCATATGTTTTTCATCGGCCCAGGCGATCGTGCGGGGCGTAATCCTCAAAGGCACAGTTGAGACCGGCGATCCGCCGTCTGGCTTGTATAAAGCGATCGAGGAGTCGACATTGGTTAACACCGTCGCCAGCGTCCGGCCATCGCCCGATAGCGCAAGCTGACTATAGGAATTGACGTCGTTGGTAATCGCGTGAAATTCGCCCGACGGTATCTCGACCGTCCCGATCTGGCTGCGGTCGGAGCGCGCCTTGTCAAAGGTCACGAGCAGGTGTTTGCTGTCCGGCAACCACGCCAGGCTGTTCAACGCCCGCTCATGCGCGGTGAAGTGACTGTCGGGCGGCGACGGGATGCTACTCACCTTTTTTGAGGCCAGGTCGATCCAATACAACGCCGTTCTGTTGGTGCCCGCGACCGTTGCGATCCACGCAATCCGGCTTCCATCCGGCGACCACACCGGCGGCTCGGCGACCTCGCGGGTCCCATAGACGATGTGATTGTTGCCGCCGTCTTTGTCGGCCACGTGCAACTCGGAAAACTGGTCTTTGCGGTCCGGGGTCCACTTGATGTAGGTTAGCTGCGCGCCATCGGGAGAGAGGCTCACTCCGCTGTCAACGTCATACGCAAGCTGCTTCGGCGTGCCCCCGAATACCGGCATCGAATACAACGCGCGCACCGCCGAGTTATTCGGCGTGCCACGCACAAAGTAAAGGTAGTTTGTGTCCGGCGAGAAGGTAATTCCAAGATAGTCGTTGGCGAAATCGCCCAGAATCTGGCTATCGGTGTTGGTCGCAACATTTCGGATCCACAGGGTCCGCTGGCCCTTGTTGTTTTTCACCTCAGCCATAAGCTTCCCATCGGCTGAGAGCGCCACGTTCTCGATCGTGCCCACGTTGGTGATCTGGCTGACTGAGACCGAGGCGAAAGGCTGCGGCTTTGGCCAGAACCGCCACGCCGCAAATCCAATCGCCGCCAGGATCACGACCGCGGCAACACCAACCACCAACCCACGGCCCTTCTTCGCCGGCAAAGCAACCGCGCCTGACGACGCTGCCTGCACGCCAGAAGAACTCGCCCCGGCTATCGGCTGCGACGGATTGCTTGGATTGGAGCCCGGAAGCTGCGAAGGCGACGACCCCGAACCCGATGAGGCGGGAGTACTGCCCACACTCCCCGAACTGCTCTTGCGCTGCAACCGCTTCAGATCGGCGCGAAGCTCCGCCGCCGACTGGCAGCGCAGGTCGCGGTCCTTCTCCAGCGTCTTGTTCAGAATATTTTCAAACTCTACCGGAAGCTGCGCATTGAGCGAGATCGGCGCAATCGGCGCGTGATTGAGAATGTGGTCAAAGACCACCGCAGTCGTCGTTCCGCTAAACGGATGCTGCCCGGTCGCCATCTCATACAACACGACTCCCAGCGAAAACACATCGCTGCGTGCGTCCAGCGCCTCGCCCCGCGCCTGCTCCGGAGACATATAGGCAACCGTCCCCACCGACGAGCCCGAGCTGGTCAGCGAATTCACCGCCGTCGGCGAATTCGCGTCCTGAGTCTCGCTGTCGTCGCCGGAGGCGCTCTCAAGTTTCGCCAGCCCAAAATCGAGCAGCTTCGCCTGCCCGGACTTGATGACGAAGATATTCGCCGGCTTGATATCGCGATGCAGCACGCCCTTGCGATGCGCGGCGTCGAGCGCGTCGGCCAGTTGCGTGCCCATCTCGACGAGCTTCGGATAAGGCATCGCCTGGCCGCGATAGAGCTTCTCCAGGCTGTTGCCCTCGAGCAGCTCCATCACAATGAACGGCGACTCCGCCGTCTCATTCAATTCATAAATTGTGCATATGTTGGGATGATTGAGCGACGAAGCGGCCCGCGCCTCGCGCCAGAACCGTTCCAGCGCCGCGCTGCTATCGCGGGTAGCTTCGGGAAGTAGCTTGACCGCGACATGCCGCCCAAGCTTCTGGTCGACGGCCTCATAAACAACGCCCATCCCGCCCTGACCCAGTCGACGGACGATCTTATAGTGCCCAAGGAGAGTGCCAGGAGCCAGTTCGTTCACTCCAACATCTTGCCTGTCCGGGTGGAATGCAGCAAGCTATTCTTTTGCTGGCTGCTGTGACGACTGCTGCAAATCGGTCAGGCAAATCATTTGCCCGCCGGGTCGCCCTGCTGATCTCTGATCAGCACAACATCGGAGCTCAACTTCACTCGTGCTACCGCCAGCTGCTTCCCCGATGGCGACCAGTCGAAGTCCTGGATCGCCTCCGGCGCGGGCTTAAAGAGCGCATGCGGCGAAGAGCCATCCAATGGTTGATACAACAACGTAATTCCGCCGTCGCGCAGAGCGTCGCTCACGATGGCCCGCCCGTCCGGCGAAAATTCCGCAAAGTTCGCCAGGCTCTGATCGATGAAAAAGGGTTGTTGCATATGCCCCGTAGCCAGGTCCGTGACGATTGCGCAGATTTTATTTTCGCGCACTGCGAAAAGTGCGGCCCTCGTTCCATCGTGCGACACCCTCGCTACGGCGTAGTTTACTGGTTGCACCAGCTGCGTCGGCGTCCCTCCGGCGAGGGGGATGCTCCAAAGCGAAACACTGACGTCGCTTCCAAGATTGAAATAAGCCTTCTGGCCGTCGGCGGAACAACTGGGAGCTTGCGCGAACCCGCTCGTCGTGAGTTGAGCTATCCCTCCTCCGTCCGCATTCATACGGAAGAGACGGGGCTCGCTACCACCCTTCGGAAGACCTGTGAATAAAATGTGGCCGTCGGGGCAGGAAGCGATGAATGCGCCGGGAGCTATCTCGCCGGTATCGAAGCTCGGTACGCTCCCCGTCGCTCGATCGATCGTTCCGATACTCAAGCCTCCAGCGGCATAGAGCAGACGATCCTCTGTGCCCCAGGCGATGGTGCTCGGCGTAATCCGCAACGGCAGCGTCGAGACCGGCTCACCGCCATCAGGTCCGTACCAAGCGATGCTCGAGTCGGCATTGGTGATCACCGTGGCCAGGGTGCGTCCGTTCCCGGAGAGCGCCAGCTGGCTGTACGAAATCACATCGTTGGTCACCGGATGAAACTCGCCCGACGGTACGGTGACAACGCCGATCTGTGCGCGATCAGCGCGTTGTTTGTAATAGAGCGCGAGCAGATGGTGGCTGTCGGGCATCCAGGCGAGCGTCGTGAAAGCGAGATCGGGGTTCACCCAGGAGATTCCCGCCGGCGGCGTCACCGTCGTGACCTTCTTCGAAGAGAGTTCCATCATTTTCAATCCGATCCTGGTCGTTCCCACCTCCATTTGAGGCCAGGCGATGCGCCTTCCGTCCGGCGACCAAACGGGCGCCAGGGCCTTCCCCGGCGTCGAATAGATCACTTGATCGTTGCCGCCGTCTTTGTTGGTGATATGGATCTCGGAGAAGGTGTCCTTCTGGTCGGGCAGCCACCTGAGGAAGGTGAACCTGTTGCCATCGGGCGCAAAGCTTACCGAGCTGTCCGTATTCAAGATCAGCTGTCTCGGCGTCCCCCCAAAGACCGACATCACGTAAAGATCACTTCTGGCAAGGTTCTCCGGAGTTGTACGCGTGAAGTACAGATAGTTGCCATCGGGCGAGAAGGTGAGTCCAAGGTAGCCAAGTGTGGATGCCCCCAGGGTCTGGGTCTCGGTGTTGGTCGCGGTGTTTCTCACCCACACAGTGCGCTGCCCTTTGTCGTTCTTCACTTCAGCCAAAAAACGCCCATCGGCAGAGAGTGCGATGAGTTGAATTGTCCCGACGTTGGTGATCTGGTCGACGGAAACTGCGGCGAAGGGGCGAGGGCGAGGCCAGAAACGCCAGGCGGCGAACGCGGCAAGAATCACCACGATGGCGATGGCGGTTGCCGTTCTGCGACGCTTGCTCGAGGCGGCTCGGATCCCCGAAGAACTGGCAATCTGCGAAGGCGAAAGCCCAGTGGCCTGGACGCTGCCCGAGCTGCCTTTGCGCTGTAACCTCTTGAGGTCAGCGCGCAGCTCGGCGGCCGACTGGCAGCGCAGGTCGCGGTCTTTTTCCAGCAGTTTATTGAGGTCGTTCTCGAACTCTACCGGGAGTTGGGAGTTGAGGGAGATCGGCGCGACTGGCGTTTGGTTGAGAATCTGGTCGAAGACGACCGCAGTTGTGCTCCCGCTGAATGGATGCTTCCCGGTGGCCATCTCGTAAAGCACGACGCCCAGCGAAAACAGGTCACTGCGCGCATCGAGCGGCTCGCCCCGAGCCTGCTCTGGCGACATGTAGGCGACGGTGCCGGCGGTCGAGCCGGAACTGGTGAGCGGGCTAACTGCCGTCGAGGCATCGGCGCTCGCGACACCGTCGTGCGCGGCGTCCATCTTCGCCAAGCCGAAATCCAGCAGCTTGGCCTGCCCCGAATTGGTCACGAAGATATTCGCCGGCTTGATGTCGCGATGCAACACACCCTTGTGGTGAGCGGCATCGAGGGCGTCGGCCAGTTGCGCGCCCATCTCCAGCAGCTTCGGATAGGGCATAGAGTGGCCGCGATATAACTTTTCGAGGCTATTTCCTTCGAGCAGCTCCATGACGATGAACGGCGAGTCGGCCGTTTCGTTCAGCTCGTGGATCGTGCAGATGCCGGGATGATTGAGCGACGAAGCGGCGCGCGCCTCGCGCCAGAAACGCTCCAGTGCGAATTTGTCTTCGCGAGTTGATTCATTCAGGAACTTGACGGCCACATGGCGGCCAAGCTTCTGATCGATGGCCTCATAGACCACGCCCATGCCGCCCTGGCCAAGCCGGCGAACGAGCTTATAGTGCCCGAGAAGCGTGCCGGCAGCCAGTTCAGTCACCCCAACATCTTGCCTGTCCGGGTGGAATGCAGCAAGAGATTCTTTTGGGTGCTATCGGCCCGGAGCAGGCGTGACCGCAGACGACGTAGCTGACTGACTGGAAGCCTGCGCATCGGGGAGTGTGTAGATCACTTCCCCGGCCTTGGTGTAGTGGAACCTCGCCCGCGCCTCATGTTCGATTTCTTCCGGATCGCTCTTCAGCCGCTCGATATGCCCCTGCAGCCCGGCGTTTTCCTGCTTCATCGTCTCGATCTGATGAGCAAGCTGCTTCTCTTCGGCGCGCTTCTGCTTGTAGACGGTGATGCCGTTTTCCCCGGCAACCGCGAAATAGCCGAGAGCAGCAGCCACCAGCATCGCGCACCCCGTCGCCAGCCTGCGCCGGTTCCGGTACATCGAGTCCAGAACCCGGTCGCGGGTGGAGTACGACGAGTTGGGGGTGGTGTTGTTCATCTGCTCCTATACTCAAAAAGCCCAGGGCTAAAGCCCTTTTGCGCCGACCCACATTCGTGGGGCTAAAGCCCCACGCTTCCACCGTATTCATCGCGAGCCTTGCGGTGGAAGCCGGGGACTTTAGCCCCCGGACATAATCCCTGCAATGCTGAGGCCTTTAGGCCTGGGCTCCTAAATCCCAAACAGAATTCGCCGAACTGCTACTGCATTACCCATTGCTTTGCGGCATTGCCGAGAGCTTCGGTATCGTGCTGCGAACGCGCCTCGGTATAAACGCGCACCACCGGCTCCGTTCCCGACAACCGGTAGCAGACCCAGGCGCCATCGTCGAAGATCAGCTTCAGCCCATCGGTGCGCACAATCTTGCTCACCTTGCGCCCCTGCAACTCCGTCGGATCGGCCTTGATCTTCTCAATGAAATTCGCCTTCACTTCAGGAGTCAAGCGGAAGTTCTCCCGAACTGGGTAGTAGGAACCAACCTTGCCAAATAGCTCCTTGAGTTGCTCCCCGATGCTCTTGCCGCGGGTCGCGACCATCTCCGCAATCAGCAAGCCGGCGATCGGACCGTCCTTCTCCGGAACATGGCCGCGAATCGTCAGCCCGGCGCTCTCTTCGCCGCCGATCGCGATCTCGTCCTTGATGATCAGCTCGCCGATGTATTTGAAACCCACCGGCGTCTCATACAACTGGATCTTGTGCTGATCGGCGAGGGCATTGATGAGGTTGGTGGTGGCCACCGATTTTGCCACGCCGTTCTTCCATCCCCGCGTCTCGACCAGGTAGTCGAAGAGCAGCGCGATGACATAATTCGGCTGGATGAACGTTCCGTCGCGGTCGACGATGCCAAAACGGTCCGCATCCCCATCGCAGGCGATGCCGAGGTCCGCGCCGGTCTCCTTGATCTTCGCCTTGCAGTCCTGCAGAAGATGGTCGTCGGGTTCCGGAGCATGCCCGCCAAAGAGCACATCGCGATAATCGTGCACGGTAGAGACGTCAATGCCGTGCTCGCGCAGCAAATCGCTGGTGTAGCCTCGCGACGCACCCCAGAAAGGATCGAAGACGATCTTCAGGTTGGCCTTCTTGATCGCCTTCAGGTCCACCAGTTCGCCAAGCCGCTTCAGATAAGTCGGCCTGACGTCGATCTCTTCATACTTCGTGTTGGTTGGCTTCGGCTTCAGGTCTGCGTCCGCAGGCAGCGCGGCGATCACCGCCTCGATCTGGCTGGTTGTCTCCGGCAGCGCGGGTGCACCGTCGGGGGTCGAGAACTTGATCCCGTTATATTCCGGCGGATTATGCGAAGCGGTGAAGTTGATCGATCCACCTGCCTTATGCTTCACGACGGCGTAGGCGATCGCCGGGGTCGGCGCCGCCACGGGGATCAACACCGGTGTCACTCCATGAGCTGACAGCACGGCTGCCGCTTCGGCGACGTATGCCTCGCCCATGAATCTTGGGTCGCGCCCCACCAATACCTCGTGCGAGCCGGGCTGGCTGGCGACGAATTTCGCAATCCCGGTCACAGCGCGCCGAATGTTGTCAAACGTGAATTCCTCGGCAACGATCGCCCGCCATCCCGAAGTTCCGAACTTGATCTGTGTGGACATTCGATTCTCTCCTGGTCCGATTTCCAAAGTCACAGCTTCTTCCGCCGCGCTTTCCGCCGTACTGCCGCAGTTACGCATGATAGAGCATTTCGGTTACGGAATTCCGCTCCCGCGATTCCGGCCCTCGAATCCGCCACACGATCATTTATGATCGAGTTACTGGAGAAATAGCAGCCCAACATGCGGATTCTTTATGTGATTTTCGTGTTGTGTGTAGCGGCGCTCCTCTTCACCGCCCTCGCCGCCGCCCGGCATATTCGCCGGCACGAAGAAAAACGAAAAATCTCCCCGGAAGGCAAGCTCACCCCGGGCAATGAAATGCCCACAAATTCAGAAGTCCTGGTGCCCGCAGGCAAGGCCCAGCGAAATTGACGCTAGATTAACTTGGAGACCCCTATGGCGGAAATCACCCTGGCCCATCCCCGCACAACGGACCAATCGCCGGCCCGGCAGTTCCTGACTCAGGCCGCCCTCGCGGTCGCCGGCAGCGGATTGGTCGCCCTGTGCGCCCACATCGCGATTCCACTGGTCTTTACCCCGGTGCCGCTCAGCATGGCGCCGTTTGCCGTGGTGTTACTGGGGCTGCTGCTCGGCCCAACGACGGCGTTCGCCTCGCTCTGCCTCTATCTCACCGAGGGCGCGGCCGGATTGCCCGTCTTTAGCCCCCTCGGTCCTGGAGGCATCCTGCAGTTGCTCGGCCCGACCGGTGGATATCTGCTCAGCTATCCCCTTGCCGCAGCTCTCGCCGGATATCTCTACCACCGCCGCCGCAGGAGCTTCGCACTCGGGGTATTTTCGGCCGGCGCGGCGAGCCTGGTGATTCTGCTCTGCGGAGGAGCATGGCTCAAGTACCTGACCCATATGGACATCCGGCTCATCCTCGACCAGGCGGTGCTCCCTTTTCTTCCCGGTGACATACTCAAGGTCTTCGCCGCCGCAGGCGCGGCCAAACTCGTCGACGTTGTACGCCTGCGGCGTCAGCTTAAGGAATTTCTTTCGCGGGATCAGGATTTATAGATAGAAGGTCGCAGCCGGACTATACTCGCAGAACATAGCGATCGATAGCACCCAACGATTCTTCCTATTCCGTCATACAACACACGCCAAGACGCTGCTTCAAGCATGACGGGCAAGGCAACAACACTACCAGGAGACCCAGTGAGCACCACAACCTCGAATATCGAATCGGCGGGGCATATACAACCCGACGGGCCCCTGCATCATGGACATCCGGCTGCAGTGACGGCAAAGGAAATTTCGATCGCCCACAGCCCCGACTCCGACGACGCCTTCATGTTTTACGGCCTTGCAACCAACAAGATCCGCGTTCCCGGCTTCAAGTTCAATCACACCCTGACCGATATCGAGACGCTTAATCACCGGGCGATCAACGAAGCCTTTTATGACGTTACCGCGATCTCATTCCACGCCTATCCCTACCTCCAGGAGAATTACGCGCTGATGGCCTGCGGCGGCAGCGTTGGCGAGGGCTACGGCCCCATGGTCGTCGCGCGTCATCCCTACACTCTTGACGAAATTCGCAATGTACGTATCGCCATCCCCGGCGTTCTCACCACCGCGTTTCTCGCCCTGAAGATCTTCGCGCCCGAGATCGAAACCGTATCCGTGCCCTTTGATCGCATCATCCCCGAGGTCGTGGCCGGGAATTTTGATGCCGGCCTGATCATTCACGAGGGCCAACTCACCTATTCGCACAGCGGACTGCACAAGATCATCGATCTCGGCCAGTGGTGGCGCGAGGAAACCGGCCTTCCCCTGCCCCTCGGCGGCAATGCAATTAAGCGTTCTCTCGGTCACGAAACCATGCTGACCGTCACCCAGGCACTCCGCGACTCGATCCAGCACTCGCTCGACAATCGCGAAGCCGCCCTGGAATACGCCATGCAGTTCGCCCGCGACCTCGACACCCGTCTCGCCGACAAATTCGTCGGCATGTACGTCAACGAGAGAACTCTGAACTATGGGGACGATGGCAAAGCCGCGATCCGCAAGCTGCTGGAGATGGGCCACGAGCGGGGAATCATTCCATCCGCCGCCAAAATTGAATTTGTCGGCTAGAGCGGCGCATCGACTGGGCAGGGTCTAATTACCAAAGTCACGCGATGCGAACCACCACGCACGTGACGTTGTCGCGTCCTCCGGCATCGTTGGCGGCATCGATCAGATGTTTGCAAATCGCATCCAGATCCTTGGTTTCTTTTAGCATCGATTCGATTCTTCCATCGGGAAGCTCACGCGTCAGACCGTCACTGCACAACAGGAAGAGGTCGTCGGGCTCAGTGTCGATTTCAGTGATCTCGGTGCTGACCGAACGCTGCGAGCCTACGGCGCGGGTAATGACATTGCGCAGCGGAGAACGGTCGGCCTCTTCGCGGGTGAGCTGACCCAGTTTCACCTGTTCGTCGACCAGCGAATGGTCCCGGGTCAGCTGTTCCAGCACGCCCTCGCGATACCGGTAGCATCGGCTGTCGCCCACATGGGCCACCCAGACCTTGCTTCCCTGAGCCAGCAGCGCCACCAGGGTCGTGCCCATGCCGTGAAGACGGGAGTCGTTGGCCGCCTGCGAAAAAACCAGATGATTCGCGTCGGAGACCGCATCGCGCAAAAGCCCCGAAATCTCGGAGCTTCCGGTTTCGCCGATCGGCCCGGGGTCGGTATCTCGGGCAGCAACCATTTTGCGTGGACCGCACAAGCTCTTGAGGACAGCATCAACCGCAACGCGGCTGGCCACTTCTCCAGCGGCTGCACCGCCCATGCCGTCGCAAACTACGAACAGGCCTTCCTCGGCGCAAATACCAAACGAATCTTCATTGGCAGTCCGAACTCGGCCCTTATGCGAGGCTGCTGCCGCCAGGTAGCCGTACTTACAGAGTTGAGGCATGCGGGTTGGATAGCTTCAAAATATTCGACGTAACAGCTTCCGGCGCTTCAACCATAACGAAAAAAGAAGTTCAATGTGCAACTCTAGGTTGCCTGGATACGCGGGTCAAATTCCGCTGAATCGTTGTGCCTAAACGATACACGTCCCTGCTTCAATCCGCACCTCCCAAATCTGGCGCTGCGGTTACTAACGGCTTACCCGCATCGGCGTTCTGCGGCGTGGCTGGTGGCAGGTTGTAAATTTCGATCGCATTCTCCCGCAGCACCGCAAAACGGTCGCCATCGGGAGACAGTGCATAATTCTGCCCGGCACTCAGGGCAGGCGTCGCATACTGCGTCAATTCCAGCTGGCCCGTGTCCACGTCCAGCACGTCGACACGCTGTGCCTGGACCTCGGTCTCATCGAACGGATCGTAGGTACTCAAGGGACGGCTCACCCGCAGCGTGCTAAAGGCGATGCGTTGGCCGCTCTGCGAGACCGCCTGTGTAGGCCAGATAAAGTGGCCGTCTCTATGAAATGTCCACAGCGTCTTCCCGGTGAGCGAGATTGCCTGCAAAATATGGTCTGTGCCGCGGTCGGGGCAGAGGGTTACCAGCGTGGTGTGATCGTTAAGCGGGTCTTCGTGCGGCCTGCACGACGACGCCACGTTGGCGACCACGCTCGGCTCCCCGTGAAAAGGCCGGTAGCGCAGCATCCATTGCTCACCTCTTGCCTCAAGGGTCTCAAGGTATCCTCCGGAGATCATCGGAACGTCAGCGAGGTTCAACGCCCTGGCGCGCATGAGAACAGTGCGATCGGAGAGGCGAAGGACAGTCAACAGCACATCCTCGCGCGGGCCAAAAATGCCATCGGCCTGTAACCCCTGATGCTCGCCCTCGTTCTGCTTCTCGAGGTCGGTTTCCACCAGCAACGACTGCGCGTCCGGCGAGAGCTTGACCATCCGCAGCGGGCTGCTGGACTCGAGAAACGGATGCAACTCCAGGCTGGCATCTGTAAAGCTCAACGAATCGCGCTGCCGCACCATGAACTTCCCATTGCCCAGAGCCCACAAATACGGACCGCGATCGTGCATCCGCCACTCGGCCGACCGTTCGATCTTGCCATCAGGCAAATGGATCACGAGCGCCCGGATCAACTGGTCTTCATCGTCCGGATGGCACTCGGCCAGACGTTTCATCAGACCCGTCGCCCGAAAAGTAAACAGCAGATGCTGGTCGTCAATGAAGTCCAAAGAGGACGAAGATGACCTCGCCAACAGATAGAAGCTGCTCAGCGGATGATAATCGAGCGTAACCGTGTCGATGCGTGCAGAAGGTATGGGCGGTTCTGTCTTCTCATGCTTCGCCGCCCAGGCAGGGGTCGCCAAAAGGCAAGCGCAGGCAATTCCCAATAGGTGAAGGCCCGAGGAAGCTCGTTTTCGGCCATTCGGCAGCTGAACCCGCATAGTTCACCGCTACCATTGTCCTACAATTTCACCGCCATCCGCCAAATTGCTTTGGCAGGGCGAAACAGGGCCAGGCCCTCGGCCGCTGGTTACAGGATGAGGTTCGGGGGGGAGGAGCTCTGTTAGCTCTCCGAACGCGCAAAGAAGCCGATACGGTTGCGACCATCCTGCTTGGCCGTCATGATTGCCTGGCCGGCCCGCTCCAACAGCTCCTCAGACGAATAGAAATGACTAGGCAGCAGGATGCTGACGCCGAAACTGCAGGTCACGCCGAGCGACAAGCTCTTGATCAGGATTGGCTTACCGCAAATTGCATCGTGGATCTTCCGCAGCCGCTCCACCCCCGTGTCTGCCTCGAAACTTGGCAGCACCAGCAGGAATTCGCCACCCTGATATCTCCCCGCCGTATCGTAGTTGCGGATGGCATGCTCCAGGCGCCGTCCCACCTCTTTGAGCACTTCATCGCCCGCCGCCTGCCCGTGGCTCTCATTGATTTTTGTCAGGTGATCGACGTCGGCCAGGACCACGCTCAGGGTGCTCTTGTCGCGCACCGATCGCGCCATCTCGCGCTCCAGCACTTCCACGATCGAGGTCCGGTTTGGCAGCCCGGTCAACTCATCGCGGACCGCATGGGAGCGAAGGGCTTCTCGCGCTGCGGCCAGGTCCGATCTCTCGCGTTTCAATTCCTCATCGCGCGCGATCGACTCAAACAGCAGCCTCTGCCGTTCGTCAAGGTGGCGCTGGTTTTTGCCCCACGCCATGACCCACAAGGAGAAAAACAACAACGCGACAAAAGCGAGCCCCAGCAACCTTGGCTCAGGCAGTATCACCGCCGCAAGCACAGGCCCCAACATGCGTCCACACGCAACCGTCGAATCTCCACCGCCCTGCCACGCGGCGAGATGGCCGAGCAGATGTCCACCGAGCCCCATATTGCATATGTCGGCATCGCCACGGCAGACAAGAGAGATTTCGCAGGTTTTTTAGCCCACCTGGCCCAGCGCGTCGAGCAATGTGCCGCAAACCTCGGCAATCTGCCCGCTTTGGATGCGATTGAAAAACGGCAGCGCCAGAGTACGCTCCGCCTCCGACTCCGTTACCGGAAGCCGCGCCCTCGCCGATGGTAGCGATCGATACGCGGCCTGCAAATGGATCGGCGCAAAATAACGCCCGCATCCAATGCCGCGCTCGATCAAGATACGCCGAACAGCATCCCGATCGGCGGCAGTGAACCTCGTGCTCAATCGGACCACATAGACAAACCAGCTCACAGCGCGATCAGGAACGGTCAGCAGCGGCAAGACCAGATCCGGGCATCCTCGCAACCGCGAGTCATACTCCTCGGCCACCATCCTGCGCCGTTCGAGAATGCTCTCAATCCGTCGCAACTGGGCGAGACCAAGCGCGCAATTCATCTCTGAAATGCGGTAGTTGAAACCCAGCTCGGAGTGTTCGAGCCAATCGTCGGTCGGCCTGCGCCCCTGGTTTCTGAGCGCTCGAAGAGTAGCCGCAACCTCAGCGTCGCCGCAAACGACCATTCCGCCTTCGCCCGTCGTGATCTGCTTGTTCGGATAAAACGCAAAGACTCCGGCATCACCAAACGTCCCCACTCGGCGCCCCTGGTACTCGGCGCCGATCGCCTCACAAGTGTCCTCGATAACTTTGAGGCGATACCGTCCAGCAATCTCCAGCAGCGCCGCCATATCGGCGGGGACACCAAACGTATGCACCACCATCAGCGCCCGTGTCCGCGGCGTAATCGCCCGCTCCACGCACGCGGCATCCAGATTGAGCGTGACCGGCTCGATGCCCACAAAGACCGGCACCGCTCCGACATACCGAATCGCGTTCGCAGCAGCAATAAAGGTGAAAGACGGAACGATCACCTCATCGCCGGCGCCAATTCCCAGCGCCAGCAGTGCAAGGTGCAGCCCCGCAGTCCCGGAGCTCACTGCAACGGCATGAGGCGCGCCGACATACCCGGCAAAGCCTTGCTCGAACTCTCCAAGCACGGGCCCCAGGCTTAGCTGCGACGTGCGCAACACGCGAACGACGGCCGCGATATCGTCCTCATCGATATCCGGAGCAGAGAGTGGAATGCGCATCACCGTCATAGCGGTAAGTCAGTCGCCTTCTTCATCAGCAGCTTCTCGCCGAGCGGCGCGCCTGCAAGCACGCCAACGATTCGTTCCGCAGCATGCCCATCGCCGTAAGGATTAGTCATGCCCTCGAGTGACTTGCGAAACTCATCGCTCCGCGCCCGCGCGATTCCCGCAAGAATGCTCTCCACCGTCGGCTCGACATCGATCACATTGGCCGCGCGCTCCCGCCCCTTTTGCCGAATGCCGATGTTCAGCGTCGGCAGAGCGAAGGAAGCCGCCTCCATAATCCCGCTGCTCGAGTTACCCAGCAGAAGCTCGACCTGCGCCAACAGACTCCAATAAGTCAGAGCATTGAGATTCGTGAAGATATGTCCGCTCCCGCGTTCTGCAAGGAAGCTTCGCGTCCGCTGAATCAGGCTCCTGCTCCCTGCATCGCTGTTGGGATAGCAAAAGAGAATCTGCCCCTCGATCTTCGCAAGCGCCGCGAATAACGCATCCGCCTCCGCTGTCGTGTTCTCAAGCAGAGTTACAGGATGATACGCAAGCAGCGTCGCACCCGGTTGAATGACCACACCCAGCCGCGCCTCAAGGTCTTCGCGAGCGAACAGCTTCTCCTTCACCAGATGATCGAGCGACGGAGCACCCGCGCGATGCACCCGCCACGGCTCTTCGCCCATCGCTATCACCCGTGCGCGCGCCCGCTCGGTCGAGGTGAAATGAATGTGGCTCATCTTGGTCAGCGCGTTGCGCACTGCATCATCGATCGCGCCCTCGCTGATCTCGCCACCTTCGATATGCGCAACCGGGATCCGCAGCGCCAGGGCTACCGAGGCAGGCGCCAGCATCTCATAGCGGTCGGCAATCAGCAGCAGAATGTCAGGACGGATCGTCCCCAGCAAATCCGCAAGACTCAGCGTGGCAACACCGATCGTCTTCGCCATGCCAACATCCGTGTCCGAACTCAGCAGGCATTCAACGCGTCCATCGATCGCAAAGCCGTCCTTCTCAATCTCCGCGACCGTCAACCCAAACTCCGGAGACAAATGCGCGCCAAAGACAATCAGCTTGAGATTAATCTCCGGATGAGCAGCCAACGCCCGCAGCGGCCAATAGAGATGGCTGTAGTCGGCGCGCGACGAGGTCACAACAGCAATCGTCCTGTTCAATTGACAGCCGCCCTCTCACCAGGGTTTTCATCCTGAGCGACCGCAGGGAGCGAAGGATCTGCTGTGTCCCGAATCTTCTCAAAGGGAGTAGTCGCTTTCGCCGAAGACGCTCTGTAACCGGGGACCAATTGCTTCACCGCATAGATCATGTCTTGATAATCAAACTTCTCGACAGCCGATTCCAATGTCTGCATCGCGGCCGACAGCGCCGCGGCACTCGGCATCGGACTTTTCAGAACACGCATCCCACTCGGAAGCACAGCCTCGATCACCTCTTCGCACGACCAAAGCTCCTCACAGGCCTTGTCTCCAGGCCGCAGCCCGGTGAACTCGATCGCAACATCGCGCCCCGCTCCGCAATCGCAAGCGATGTAGCGCGCAAGATCAACAATGCGAAACTCCTCGCCGCAATCCGGAACCAGAACTCGTCCCCACGATGAACTTACCGCGGCGCTTAAGATCGCTCCCTCAGCTTCAGCCGAAGCAATAAAGTACCGTCTCGCATCCGGGTGAGTGACGGTCAGGGGCGAGCCTTGTTTCGCTTGCTCTTGAAAGATCTCAGCCACACTCCCCGAACTACCCAGAACGTTGCAAAGCCGCACCACGTTCATCTGAGCGGCGCTCGTCGAATGCGATAGCACCGCCAACTCTGCAATGCGCTTCGAAACACCCATCACACCCAGAGGATTCACCGCCTTGTCGGTCGACACCGCAATCAGTCGCGAAACTCCAGCCTCAAGCGCCGCAACCACCAGTCGATAGGTCCCGATCGCATTATTTGCAATCGCACTAAATGGATTCTGCTCCATCAACGGCACGTGCTTATAAGCCGCTGCATGAAAAATCAGCTCTGGCCGATGCTGTCGAAGCAAGTGTCGGATAAATCGCTCATCGCCCACGCTGCCAACCACCGGAACCAAGCTCGATCGCCGAAGCACCGGCCATCGCCGACAATCGGCGGAAGCTCTCATAGAGCGCACTCTCCGATAAATCGAGCAGCACGAGCCGTCGCGGACGCCCTGCCAATAGCGCCCCGGCAAGCCCCGAGCCAATCGACCCGCCGGCGCCGGTAATTAGCACTGACCGTTCCCTCGCAACCGACTCAACCAGCGCGGGGTCTTCCGTAATCGCCGGCCTGCCAAGAAACTCCGGCCAATCGATATCGCCGTACGTGAATTTAGAGGATCGCATCAATTCCCAACCGCCATCGGAGGCGGCTTATACCCAAACTCTTCGTCCAGCATCTCCGCAATCCGCAACACCGCCTCATCCTGATACGGCCGCCCCGCCACTTGAACGCCAATCGGGAGGCCTTCCGCAGATCTCCCTATCGGAACAACCGCCGCAGGCGCACCCAGCAGATTGAACCACTGCGTAAAGCGCATCGCGTCGAAATAGGCCACGCGCTGCCCGTCAATCATCCACTCCCGCTCGCCATGCCGAAACGCCGGGACGCTGCACACCGGAGTGATCAGCGCCGAGTAGGGCGCCAGCTCTTCAAGCAGCTTCGCGCGGATGTGATCTAACTTCGCCCACGCATGCAATACTTCCAATCCGCTCAGAGCCGGCTCTTTTCGCGCCAAGTCGAGAAAGTAACGAAACGTCTCGCTAAGTCGATTCTCTTTTCCCCGAACGAACGGCTCCAGTAGCATATCGCCGCAGCGCATAAAGAATGTCCACCACAGCTCCCGGGCCGCTTCGAGCGAAGCCGGCTGAAACGGCCTCACCTCAAAGCCTCTGTCCTGCAATGTCTTCGCCGCCGAACGCACTGCCTCGCGTGTCTCTGCCGTGACCGGAACCAACCCATCGTCTTCAAGCACCGCGATTGGCTTTGACAACAGTTCCTCGTCCTTCACCGTTCTCAGCGGCAAAGGCGCGCCGGCCGGATCAGCGTCGTGGCTCCCCGACAGCGTCTCAAATAAAAGCCGCACATCGCGCATCGTCCGCGCCATCGGGCCCACCGCGCCAAGGATCGAAAAAGGGCCAACGCAAGCCGGCAGATGGCCGTTGCTCGGGATGCGTCCAGGCGTAGGCTTCAGCGAACAAATCCCATTGAAGTGCGCGGGCTCGCGCACCGATCCTCCGCTATCGCTGCCGACGCCCCCAGCCGACAGGGCCGCCGCAATCGCCGCTGCCTCGCCACCGCTCGATCCGCCAGCATTATGCGCCAGGCTCCACGGGTTGCAAGTCTTGCCGTAGAGCAAATTGTCCGTCTCATAGGCCATCAGAAATTCCGGGCAATTCGTCGTCCCCAGAATGATCGCGCCCGCCGCCTTCATGCGTGCGACGACAACGGCATCCTCCACGGGGACAAATCCGTGATTCAGCGCGCTTCCCGTCTCGCATCTATAGCCGGCAGTTGAGATCGAAGCCTTGACCGTCATCGGCAGACCCAGGAGCGGGGCGCAAGAATCGCCACGCTGCTCGTCCGCTGCGCGAGCAGCAAGCAGCGCGCGTTCCGGATCGAAGTGGGCAAAGGCATGAAGACTTGGATCGAGCCGCTCGATCTCGCGAATATGCTCCTCGACAAGCTCAACCGACGAGATCTTCCGGTTACCGAGCAGTCGCAACAGTTCCAAAGCTGGCTTGATTGTTAGTTCACTCAAAAGCTCTTCTCAGACCCCGCCCGCCATGCTTGTGACCCATGTTGCCCGACATTTACAGTAACAGGGGTGGCGAGCGTTAGCGCCCTTCAAAAATAGGATACGCGGCGCAGGACACGCGCAGTTGCGCAGGTTGTCAGCCGCATGAAAGACAGTTTACTGGGTGAACGTAGTGCATAAATTCCGGCTAAGCGCGAAAGCGGCAAGCGGCTCGCGCAGCCTCAAAGTCTTTGGCGAAATGTTCTCAGCCAGTTCTTGGAAGAAAACTCGCAGGTTCGCTGCGGGCGCCATCTTTCTTGCCTTGCTCGCCGTTCTGCCGGCGCATGCCGCCGATGCAACTGCCTCGCTCGCGGCGGCCGTTCGCCCTAACAACCTTGGCGTTGCCTATATGAACCAACAGAAAGGCGAAGACGCCCTGGCGCAGTTCAAGCTCGCCATCGCAGCCGACCCCTCGCTCGCCGTTCCGCACATGAACGCCGGCATCGTCGAGCTCGTTCTGCAACATCTGCCCGAGGCCAAAGCTGAACTCGACCGCGCTGCCAAAATCGACCCCAGCAATCCCCGCGTCTGGTACAACCTCGGCCTCCTCGAGCGCGCGCAGAGCAACTGCGAGGCGAGCATCGCCGCCTTTGAACAAGTCATCAAGATCGACCCGACTTCCGCCGACGCCTACTACTTCCTCGGCTCCTGTTATCTCGAGCGCCAAAACTTCGCCAAGGCCGCTGACGAATATCGCGAAGCCATCCGCATCAATCCCATGCATCCCTCCGCCGAGTTCGGTCTCGCGCGCGCGCTGCAACGCTCCGGCAACCCCACCGAAGCCAAGGTCCATCTCGCGCGCTTCGAACACATCACTCACGAGAAGCTCGGCCCGGTAATGGCGCCCACCTACGGCGATCAGGGTGCGTACTCCCTGGCTGAGGAGATAAAATCCGCCTCACCGCCCGTCGGCCCCATGATTCCCATCACCTTCGCGAACGTCGCGTTGCCAGCGATGCCGGAACAAGCTAAGGCCGCAGCCGACGAACTCGGCGCAGGCATCTGCCTCATCGATCTCGAGGGCCACGGCAAACCCGACCTCATCGCGCTGGGGGACGGTGATAACGCCATCAGCTACTACCACCACACTGCTGAGGGATTCGAGCTCGGCTCCGCCAAGAAGCTCGGCATCAACGCAACCGGCCACGCCGTCGCCTGCGCCGTCGGCGACTTCGACGCCGACAACCATCCTGACCTCGCCATCGCCATGAGCGACCGCGTCATTCTCTACAGGAATAACGGCGACAACACCTTCACCGACGTAACTGAGAAAGCCGGCATCAAGCCGATCAACCATCCCGCCGGACTCACCTTCCTTGACTTCGACCATGATGGCGACGTTGACCTCCTCGTCACCGGCTCAGCCGGCTCCAATGCGACCGCCAATGTCTTGTGGCGAAACAACGGCAACCAGACCTTCACCGAATGGACGACCCAAACCGCGCTCGGCGGCAAAGGCCACACCACTTCGGCAATCCTCTCCGATCTCAACAACGACCGCGCCGTCGATATCGCCGTCGCTGGCGATGAAGGCGTCTCGCTCTACTTCAATCCGCGCGAAGGCAACTTCGTCGAGCAGCCACTTTACGGAAAAGACGCTAACCTGCCGCCAGCGGTAGGCGTGACAGTCCTCGACTACAACAAAGACGGATGGATGGACATCGCCGTCACCCACGCCGGATCGCCCGGCGTCACGCTGTGGAAGAACATCGACGGCAAACATTTCGAACGGGTCCCGTTGCCTCTCGCCGATGCAGCCCGCGCCTGGGGCATCACTCCAATCGACTTCGATAACGACGGATGGATCGACTTCGCCGCCATCGTCGAAACCTCCAAGGGCATCGAGCTTCGCGTCCTGAGAAATAAAGGCGACGGCACCTTCGAGGACGTAAGCGAAAAAGTCGGCCTCACCAAACCTCTGCCGCCATTCGCGCGCTCCCTCGTCGCCTTCGATGCCGACGGTGATGGCGACGCTGATCTCCTCGTCTCCACAATCGACGGAGCGCCCATCCTCTTCCGCAACGACGGAGGCAACAAGAACCACTCCTTCCTCGTCACCCTGCAAGGGAATGCCGACAACAAGACCGCCATCGGCGCGAAGGTCGAGGTCTTCGCCGGCGGCCTTTGGCAAAAATGGGAGGTCCCCGGCGCGAGCGGATACCTTAGCCAGGGTCCCGGCACCATCCTCGTGGGACTCGGCGATTGGAGCGAACCGGTCATCGTCCGCTTGCTCTGGCCCACCGGAGTTCCACAGGACGAACTCAACATCGCAGCGAAGGGCATCGCCGAAATCAAAGAGCTCGACCGCCGCGGCAGCTCCTGCCCGGTAGTCTTCGCCTGGAACGGCAGCAAGTACGAATTCATCACCGACACCATCGGCGCTGCCGTCATCGGCCACTGGATCTCGCCTTACGCGCACAACATTCCCGATCCCGATGAGTGGATCAAGGTCGATGGCTCGCAATTGAAATCCAAAGACGGATACCTCAGCCTGCGCCTCGGCGAGCCGATGGAAGAAGTGAATTTTGTTGACCAGGCCCGTCTCGTCGCCATCGATCACCCCGCCGGCAGCGAGGTCTATCCCAACGAACGCTTCAAGAACGATCCGCCGTTCTCACAAACCAAAACCATCTTCAGCGAGCAAGCCCATCCTGTCATCGCTGCGTGGGACAACAACGGCAAAGACGTCACCGCCACGCTCGCGAAAATCGACCACCAATACGTTCGCGACTTCACTAACCTGCCCTACTCCGGATTCGCCAAGACCCACAGCCTCACTCTCGACCTCGGCCCCACGTCGCCCGACAAGCCGCTCCGCCTGCTCATGCACGGTTTCATCGAATACTTCAGCGCCACTTCGCTCTACGCCGCGTGGCAGGCGAATCTCGCGCCGATCTCGCCGTACGTCGAGGCGCAACTCCCCGACGGCAGCTGGAAGCGCATCGTCGACGATATGGGCTTCCCCGCCGGACTTCCACGCACCATCGTCACCGACCTCACCGGACGCATGCCACCCGGCGCGACCCGCATCCGCATCACAACCAACTTGCAAATTTATTGGGACCAGATTCTCGTCTCGAACGAATCTGAACAACCTGGGCTAGTGAAACAAACTGAAATCCCGCTCGCCACAGCTTCGCTCGATTTCCGCGGCTATCCGCGCCAGATCGATGGAGCAGGTAATAGCAACGCTCCGGGCGACCTCACCTATCATTACGAAGAAGCCAGTGCCACCGGCCCCTTCGTTCGCCAGCGTGGCCCCTACACCCACTACGGCGACGTCACTCCTCTGCTCAAAGCCGTCGATGACCGTTTCGTCATCTTCGGCAGCGGAGAAGACATCGACCTCGAGTTCAACGCAGCAGCGCTGCCCCCTCTACCCGCCGGATGGAGGCGTGACTATTTCTTCTACGCCAACGGCTTCGTCAAAGACATGGACTACTACGAGGCGATGCCCTTCACCGTCGCAGCGATGCCCTTCCACGAGATGAGCGCCTACCCTTACTCCGCGAAGGAGCATTTCCCCGACGACAACGCCGCTCTCGCTTACCGTCTCAACTGGAATGATCGATTCGAAACCGGCAAGCCGAATCAGAGCTACCGCTTCGACTACGAACCAAGACAGGCGGCACCGATCACACCGTCAGCCCCGAGGTAGCGCTGCCTTCGATGCAGCCAGCGCTTCAAGCAACGGAACGGATTCGCGCAAAGCGTTATCTTTAGAAGCGTTACTGGTGTCAATTGCAAGACCACCGCATCCGCACGAGCGGCGCACGATCAGTTCCACTGGCAGCACAATCCTTTCGCCCATCTCATCAATCTCATCCGGGCCGTTGAGCCGCCTGAACAAGAGCGTTGCCGCAACGCTCCCCATCTCTTGCGATGGCTGCCGCACCACGGTCAGCGTCGGGTTGAGTATCTCCGCTAGCTCAAAATCATCGAAGCCCACAATCGCCACGCCTTTGGGAATTGAAACGCCAAGCTCGTTGAGCGCAAGCAGCGTGTACCGCATCGTCAGGTTGTTCGCACAGAAGAACGCCGTCGGCGGATCAGGCCGGTCGAGCACTCTCGCCAGCACTGGCGCAATGGAATCGAGTGCCGTGCAATCGAGGTAAGGCTCGGGCTTCAGGGCGGCTTTTTTCAGCGACTCAAGGTAACCCTCATGACGCATCTTCATTGTGTAGAGATCATCCGACAGGCCGATGCAGGTAATGCGCTTGTGGCCGTGCCCAATCAGGTGGTCGACCGCCAGGGCAGCTCCGCTTTTGTTCTCGACCAGCACTGAATCGAAGCGAGCAAGCGGCGCCGGGCGGTCGAGCGTCACGATCCTCGCGCCCAGGTATTCCGGTCGTTGCAAATACGTTGTCTCCTGCATCGCCGGAATGATCACCATCCCCTCCACATGGCGGCGCAGCATCTGGATCGCCTCCCGGTCTTCCCTTTCGGGGTCTTCCGCCGAAGTGGTCAGAATGACCGAGTACTCATGTTCCCGGGCCACGGTTGCGATTCCCTGCGAGCAATACGCAAAGAACGGATCGTAGAGGTAGGGAACGATCACCCCAATCGTCCGCGTCTTGAGACCGCGCAGCGACCGCGCCACTTCATTGGGCTGGTAATTCAGCTGCTCAATCGCGCGATGAATGCGCTTGGCCGTCTCCTCAGAGACCGTCACCGTTCCGCTCAGCAGCCTCGACACCGTCATGGTGCCGACTCCCGCGAGCTTGGCCACGTCGGCCATGGTCGGGCTACGCTGCATCACTCTCCTTACAGGTCAACCATCTTCGGTCGACCTTTTCTTGCCAAGCCAATCGAATGCCAGCCCCGTATTCACCCGGCCGTTGACACAAAATTGATGCGTCCCCTATAAAGACTTGGATGATAACGCTATCATAGCCAGTGCAGTGCGGGCGATTACAATTCTCACGCTAGAATTTTCCGGTTATCGCTGCGTCTTCTCACTTAGACGCTTTCATCCTGAAAGAGACTCGCCACGCCGCTCCATGCGTCTACCAGCAAAGCATTGTCACAACTACCTGCCGAAGGGACCAAAGCATATGATGCCCAATCGCCTCGCCCTGAAACTCCTTCTTGTCCTGACCCTTTCCTGTGGCGTCGCATCGCTCTTCGCGCAGCCGGCCGAGACGGATCCAGCTTTCGCCCGCGCCCAGCACCTCCGCCACGGCATCAACGCGAGCATCTGGTTTGCCCAGCACCCCGGCGGCTATACCGTTGAATATCTCAGGACCTTCACCACCGCCGACGACATCGCGCTTATGGCGAAGCTCGGCTTCGACCACGTCCGCCTGAGCATCGACGCTGACCCGCTCACCAGTTGGCGGGCCGGCCACAGTGACGGCGCAGCCTTCGTGACCGAGCTCGATCGCGTCGTCAAAACCATCGTCGACAACCACCTCGCTGTCGTCCTCGACATCCATCCCGAGAGCAGTTATAAAACGCCGCTGCGCCAGGGAACGACCTCAGTCCACCAGTTCACCGCGCTGTGGCGGGCCCTCGCTGCGCATTACGCCTCGAGCGACCCCGACTACGTCTACTTCGAGATCATGAACGAGCCCGAGCAGGATGACCCCTACCGCTGGCAAGGCATCCAAAGCACCGTCGCCGCGGCCATCCGCGAAGCCGCGCCGAACCACACCATCATCGTCTCTGGAGCCCACTGGTCGGGCCTCGAAGATCTGCTCGCCCTGCAGCCCATCGCCCTCAATAATGTCATCTATACGTTCCACGACTACGAACCGTTCCCTTTCACGCATCAGGGCGCCGGCTGGACCACTCCCGAAGTCCAGCCGCTGCGCGCCATTCCCTACCCGTCGTCACCTGAAGACGTGGCCCCGAAGCTCGAAGAAGAACCTTCTCTCAGCGCACAATTCTTCCTCAACCAATACGGCCTCGCACGCTGGGACGCCTTCCGCGTTGAGAACACCATCGAGTTCGCCGCCAAATGGGCCAAGCTCCACAACGTCCCCGTCTACTGCGGAGAATTCGGCGTCCTCCGCTACTACGCCCCACCGGAGATGCGCGCGCAATGGCTGCACGACATGCGCGTCGCGATGGAAAAGAACAACATTGGCTGGGCGATGTGGGACTACCAGACCAACTTCGGCGTCGTGACCAAGAAAGACGGAGGTCCCGCCGTTCCCGACGAAGCCATCGTCAAAGCCCTCGGCCTGTCAGGCGCGGCTCAATAGAGCGCTTAGTGTTCTTGATAAGTCTTAAATAGATCGCTGGAAGTGAAACTTCCAGCGATCTAGCTTGTCTAAAGCTGCCGGACGATTGCAATTCCAGCAACGGAGGATTCGTATGGCAGCTCTCGCACCATCAAGCAATTCGACACAAGCTCCGATTGCGGTCTGCTGTCTCGTAATCATCGCCGCGCTGGTCTTAGGAGTAGGTCTGCCCGGGCACATGGTGATCAGGCACCTGGTTCAGACTCTGCCCTCTGGGCTGGAGTCGTATGCGGTTTTCGACGCTCGCGAGCAACTGGATGGGTGGCATTGCCCCTGTCTGTCTTTTGGCTGGGCCTGATGGCGCTCATCTGGCTTTATCTGCTCGGCCTTTCAAACCTGATGAGCGGTCATTTCTCTCCGCAGGAGATCGCCATGACAATCACCGTAGGAGCCGCATCGATAGTGGGGATCCGTCTTCTTCGCTCCGTTTCGAAAATCCCTCGCCGCGCCAGCCACAGTCGCCTTGATCGTCGTCCCATTGGCTCTTCAGTTCGTCTGCCTACGAATGAGCCTCCCATCCCTCGATTGCACATCGGCTAACTTATCAAGACGTACGATCTCTCGGCATACGTCGCCCTCATGAAATCTATGGAAGGCGAAATCGGAGACATCTCACGACGCAGATCTCTCGATGCAGTTTTCTCTGACTCAACCGCGACGACCCAATATCGAGGCCTGTAGAATTGCTTGCAACCTTGTAAAGCTACTGCCAGCCAGCCTGTAACCGGGCGGCGAGATAGAGACCGCACGATGCCGACAATACAGGCCCAGACCTGGAAAAGTTCTCCATTCACCATCGAACGAAGCGAAGGTAAGACTTCGGGAACCGTGATCTTTCGTTTCCGCGGACCTTTTACCTCGCGTGATATGTACGGCTCATTAACACCGCTCGCGTTGAGCAACATGCTCGATTTCCAGGCCACTGATGAGGATGAGCTCCCGACCTTAAACATCCTCGACCTGACCGACGTCCCTTACATGGATTCCTCTGGTCTTGGAATCATCGTCCGGCACTTTGTCCGCTGCAAGAGCAAGGGCGTTCGCCTGGTCGTCGCGGGCGCACCCCCGCGGATTCTGGATCTCTTCAAGATGACCAATGTAGAGGGCATGATCTCAACGACCGCCGCGGTTGAGGAAGCCGAGACGCTCTAAATGTCGCTTGCGGCCAATGCGAAGCCAACCGATCATCGCGCCTCGGTGCTGGTGGTCGGCGCCGGCCCAACCGGACTGCTGCTGTCCTCAGAGCTTCACCGTCGCAGCGTCGACTGCCACCTGATCGAGGCCCGACCGGCGCCGCTCCCGTGGGACCGCGCAACGGTTGTGCATCCTCGCTCGATGCAAATCTTCGAGGCGCTGGGGCTTGCCGGAAAATTCCTCGAAACCGGATGCAGGCAGCGCTCGATCAAGATCCACTCCAACGGCAAGGTGCTCGGGACCATCGACCTCACCTCCTGCGGCAGCGTCTACGATTTCAATCTCGGAATCTCCGAAGAGACTACCGAATCGATCCTCACCGACTATCTCCATCAACAGGGCGGCGAGGTACACCGTTCATCGCGGCTCGTCCGGCTCACTCCCCACGCAGATGGCGTGCTTGCCGAAATCGATCGCGACGGTGAGCGTTACGAGGTCAACGCACGTTGGATGGTGGGCTGCGACGGCATCCACAGCCCAACACGGGAGTTGAGCGGCATTCGCCTCGAAGGCCACGATATCACCAACCCGTGGGCCGTCTTCGACGCGACTCTAAACGGCTGGACCGATACTTTTGAAACCACCTTCGTCTACTTCGGCGACGTCCCGACGATCTTCACCGCAATCCCCGATCACCGCTGGCGCGTCTACTTAACACCGAGTTCGCCCGACTCCGACCTCGTTGAGGACGCAAGCTGGGCCCTCCGCACCTACGCGCCGGAAGCAACTTTCGCCGACGTGAAGAATCCGACACGCTTCCGCTGCCAGACGAAGGTAGCCACCCAATACCGGGCCGGCCCGGTCTTTCTCGCCGGCGACGCGGCGCACCTCTGCTCGCCGTCCCAAGGGCACGGCATGAACTGTGGCCTGCAAGACGCCTTCAATCTCGCGTGGAAACTCGCCCTCGTCCATCACGGCGTCGCCGACTCGGCCCTGCTTGACAGCTACGAAGCCGAGCGCCGCCCCGCAGCCGAGCTGGTCACGAAGTCCGGAGACGACTTCGAAGACGCACTCACGATGACCGACCCGGCCAAGTGCGACGAACGCGATCAGTCCATCCGAGCCATGATCGCCGACCCGAAGGCCCGGCAACATGAAATCGTCGCCGAGACCGAGCTGAATATTAGCTATTCTCAGTCCCCCATCATCTTCGGCGACGCCAACGGCTCTCTCGCCGCTGGATACCGCTTGCCCGACACGATCATGGTTCAGCACGCGGATGGGCCGCTCCCGCGACTGCATCGCTTCGCCCAGCGTGCCGGCCACACCCTGATGCTCTTTGCCGGCCCCTCCGCAGACGCCTCAACTTTCGCCGATCTCCACGCCGCGTTGCAGAAATCCATCGCCGGCTCGCCGTTGTTTGAAGCAGTCGTCGCTTTCAGTACCTATACAGAGTTCCCCGCCCAGATCGGATATCTTGAGGCCGCCATCGCGGATCGCCTCGGCATCGAGCGGATCACACTCCTCGCGCTGCGCCCCGATGGCTACATCGGGCTACGCTCCGATCAAGACCATCTCAAGGCGCTCGAACGATATCGCGCGCTCATTCAGTGCTAGCGGTAAAATGGAAGAAACATGCACCGCGTATACATGGACGCCAACGCCACCACACCCCTGTCGCCAGAGGTCTTCGAGGCCATGCGCCCCTGGATGCTCGAGACCTTCGGCAACGCCTCGTCAGTTCACTACCACGGTCAGCACGCACGCGCCGCCGTTGAAATGGCCCGCGGAGCAGTCGCTAAGCTCCTCAACTGTCGCGGCAGCGAGATCGTCTTCACCAGCGGAGGCACCGAGGGTGACAACCTCGCCATCTTCGGCGTCATCCAGCCCGGCGACCACCTCATCACCTCCACCATCGAGCATCACGCCGTCCTCCACGCCGCCAGCGCGCTGGCCAAGCGGGGCGTCGACGTGACATTTCTACCCGTAAACAACGACTGCCTCATCGACCCCGAGGACGTGCGCCGCGCCATCAAGCCGAACACCAAGCTCATCACCATCATGATGGCCAATAATGAGACCGGAGTCATCCAGCCAGTCGAGCAGATCGGCAAGATTGCCGCCGAGGCCGACGTTTACTTCCACACCGACGCCGTCCAGGCCGCCGGCAAGCTGGCCATCGACGTGACCAAGATCGGCTGCGACCTGCTCACCATCGCCGGCCACAAGATGTACGCACCTCAGGGAGTCGGCGCACTCTACGTCGCTCGCGGAACCCAGATCGAGCCGCTCTTCTTCGGAGGTACCCACGAACGCCAGCGCCGCGCCGGAACCGAAAACGTCGCCGGCATCGTCGGCCTCGGCAAAGCCGCCGAACTTGCCCTCGCCGCCATCAACGAGAGTTCAGAAGAGAATTGTCATCCTGAGCCGGATGCCCCTTTCAAGCCCTCCGTTAGCTTGGGTGGGATTGAACAGAAGAGGGTGCCCCATTCTTCCGCGCTTTCTGCGGAAGGGTGGGATGCACAGACCCCCGGCGTCTCACTCAAACTTTCCGCTAACTTGAGTGGAATCGAAACCCTCCGCAACCGACTGGAACAGAGTCTCCTCAATCGCCTCGAAAACATCGGCATCAACGGAGCCAACGCTCCCCGCGTCCCCAACACCACCAACATCTGGTTCGACAACCTCGATGGCGAATCTCTCGCCATCGCCCTCGACCTCAAGGGCCTCGCCGTCTCCGGAGGCTCCGCCTGCGCCTCGGGCGCTGCCGAACCCTCCCACGTCCTCACCGCCATGGGCCTATCGCCCGCTCGCGGACGAGCCAGCCTCCGCTTCAGCCTCACCAAATTCACCACCGCAGAAGACATCGACTTCGCCCTCGAAGTCGTCACCGCCGCGGTCGGCCGTCTGCGAGAGATCGCGCCCGCTTTCGCTGCCACAGCCCGCTGAGTTTGTTTGCAACGAGAACTGGAATGATCCCAGATTCCTGCTATTGCACACCCTTTTGCGGCGAAGACGCGACCGCTCCACAAACGCAGTCGCTGTAACTCGCCGCAGCGAAATGGTCTAGCGCGCAGGTATAGAAAGCGAGGTTCGACGCATGAATCCCCGAATGCGTCGATACCGCGAAGTAGTTCTCGTAAGTCGCTCGCCCTCTGCCGTCTCCACTGCGTATTGCCGCAGCAATGGCGGAGAGATTGGCAGCACTGAATGAGCCGGCCTGATAGGCACTGTCAAACTGATACTCCTTCGCCCAAGATGGTGTCTGCGAGGAAAGTGCAAGGAAGTATGTCGTAATGTCCAGGACGTCCGCCGTAGTCAGGCTGTAACTCATGATCGAAAAAGCTGGATTATTCTTAAAGATCGGGCTCACTGACGGAGTCAAGCGCAGCGCCATTGAAGCTCCTTCACCCGGCGGCGGGTCAGCGGCCACAAACCGAAAATCATCCATGTGAGTGTGACCGGCAAAGGCCCGCTGAACCACGTCGGAATAACCGCTCATTAAAGCGCTGAACTCAGTCGAGTACCTGGCCTGCCAAAAAGAAGTCGGCGTCTGGCATTGACCATGCGCCGAGGTATACGCGTCCATCCCCGGCGGAATATGCATCGCCAGCGTCACCCCGTGATGCTGCAGCCTGGCGTTATAGAGCTTCCAGCCAATCCACTCCATCTCCGCTTCACCGGGATCGCCGCTATTGGCGGCGCAGCTCTTGTACGAAGCCGACCAGAAGACCGTGTTCAATACGATGATCTCTTGATTCGCGACCGTCGGATGAGGAACGGAAAAATATCCCCCTAACTGAAACGTGCTCTTCGCCTCGGGAGAGCCGGCGAGCACAGTCAATGCATTCGCTGTCGCAGCGAGATACGGGCCGTCGGGAGGAATCTGGTAGTCCCCGCAACCCGAATCGTCATTTCCGAGGGCCGCGATCACCGGGACCTTCAGCTTGCTTTGCAACTCCTCAACGACAAATGCCTCGGTCTTCGCCGCAAACTCAGAAAACTGCTCTGCCGTGCCACCCGCCGCGACAAACGCCGGCGAGAAGTTATGCCGCAGTGCGTCCCCGGTAAATACCACGTAGTCGAATGGTTCTTGCGCGGCTGCCGCAGTCAATGTCGAGACAAACAGCGGATAATTCGTATCCGATCCATAGGGGGAAAACGACTTCTGCTGCGAGCTCTCAAAAATAGCTTCCCATTGCGAAACCGGCGCCGCGATCAGTTGCTTGACGATCGCTGGATCGGCCAGTGGATCGAGGTGAATATCGGAAATTAATAGAGCGCGGCCCGTAGGGGGTCCAGTTTGCGCGGAGCCTGACGCTATCGGCGCGCACAAAAACAGGAAAAAGAGGATTGATCTCCGGCGTTTCATTCGCTGCCTCGCCACAACAATAAATGCGTTCCCCGTTTCTGGCGCCAAAAAGGCGTCGGCAAAATAAGAATCGTGTCAGGGCCGCCGCTTCTATTTTTCTCTGGACTCTCAATCCGCCTGCGGAACTTCCGAAACCTGGCTGCTGGTAAAGCTCTCCAAACTCACATTTTAAGAAAAGGGATCGAGTCATAAGGCGAGGCCCCAAGGCAGCCATTCTCATGCTCGGAAGTTGATACCGGAAGGAAGGAAATGAGAAGCAGGGAGCAAAGAACTCCCGCGAACCCTTTCGGGCACATATTAGCAAGCAAATCGTTTGGAGCAACGTGCCAAGAGGTTGACTAGCCAACTCAAACCCGGATCAAACGGCTTATCCACAGAGACGGGGAGGGGCCTTTGCCTGAATAGGCAACCCTCAAGCAGCTTCGAAGACGGCAACCCCATGGGCCACGCGCTGCTGACCAACCAGGTAGTTGTAGATAAGCGTAAGCGTGCCTTCCTCGGGATTGGCGAGAAAGGTCTCGGTCACCGATACCTTGCCATCTTTCTTCCCGATCCCGCTGATCGCATGCCGATCGGTCCGCGTATAGGCAATCGTGTCTACACCATGTCCGCCTTCAACCGGGTAGTCGCTTCCGTCAAAGCGTGCCCGCACCCGCCGTACGATCTTGCTCCCGTTCGACCTGACAATCTGTTCTCGAACCGAAACCCCCTCCGGCAGCGTGCTGATCTCCTGAATCCACGATTCCGGCGTCGGTGTGCACATGTCTGACAAGTCGGCGTTGAAACGCCACTTGCCCACGAACGGCTCGTTCTCAGCGAAAATGACCATACTGTTAAGAATATCGCCCAGCAACTCGGGTTGCGTCAAGGCTCCCATATGCTCTAAGTAATTGACCGTAAACTATTTATACGGCGACCGCGAACAATTTACCGACAAACCTATCGCCGTCTGGGACCCTCTCCGATATTCCGCATGAATCCAGACGTCAAAAACTCGCTTCAAATGACTTGAAACGCCGCTCCAACTCGAACTGTTGAGCGGCCTTTTCGCTCTCCTTCAGAAAATCGGCGCACTTTCCCGTAGCTTTCTCTTTGCCAAGCTGACCCACACAGGCTGCGACTGGTCGCGCGAAGCTGTCTCCAGACGGCGGCGTTACCCACAGACTTTGGCCAGGAAGGAAGTTGTGTTCGAGCCCGGTGCGGACCATGTTCTTTAGCTCGGGGTAGGTGAAGTGATAAGTGTCTACCGCGCGAACATATTCGTGGGTCAAATCGATGCGGGAGACTCCTTCGTCGTCGGTTGAGAGCGCGACCGGGACGCCATATTTCCGATACATCATCAGCGGATGGTCTCCACCTTTGACGTTGAGAATCACGTCGTTGCTGGTGAGGTTGATCTCAACCATGATGCGCTTTGTGGCCATCTCCTTGAGCAGATCGTAGGGGCGGTCTTCGTCCATCACGTCGACGCCGTGGCCGATGCGCTCGGCGTGGCCAACGTCGATGGCTTCGCGGATGTGGAACTTCAGACCCTCAGGCGGGACGAGGCCGAGCGCGATCTCCCCGGCGTGGAGAGTGATGTGCACCTTGGGATAGAGGGTGTGCATGGCGTCAATCATCTGCATGTGGAGGCGATAGTCGGTCATCGCGACGTATCCGTCTTCGGGCTGGACGAGGTTGATGCCGAGGACGCGTGGATCGGCTGAGGCAAGTTCGAAGCCAAGCAGGATCTGGGCGAAGACGCTGTCGGGCGGCTGGGCCCGGAGGACCTGGTAGATATAGCGAATCTCGACCTGACAAGCGGGTGTGGCGGCTGGTTTCCCGCAGCCTTCGAGTTCGCGGCGCTGGGCTTCGGCTTTGTCCAGGTCGGCGCGAATGGCGGGAATCAAATCGCGCAGCCCGGCATCGAGAAGCTGTTTGCGGTATTGGGCGAAGTCGGGGTTGTAGCCCACTTTCTCAGCCATTGCGGCGGCCTGCAGGAATTGGCTGGGGGTGTGCATAAGCTCAAGATATTGTTCGTTCTGGGCGGCGGCGCGGGCGGCGATCTCGTCGAGCCATTCGCCGAGATGGCTGCCCTCGACCGGAGTGAAGCGGTCGAAGGTGTCGAAGAACTGATCGTGGCCGGACTTGCCGGAGACAGGGACGAACGTGCGCATCGAGAACGAGTCGACAAGCGCATCGTAAAGGTGCTGATCTTTCGTGACGGAGTCGGCGCGGACGCGGCCATCTCCGCATACCGGCTGCGGCGGAATGCTGCGAGTCTGGGCCATGGGTTTGACGATGGCCAGCGCGGTGGTGTCGATGCAGAGGCCGTCGTGGGCAGCGTCGCGGAGGAATGTCTCGGCGTAGATGCCTCCATCGAGGTGATAGTGGAGGTCGGCGCCCTTGGGCATCTGGTAGAGGAATCCGCGCAGCGCGGCTGGGCCTATTTTGGCCGCGGCGTCAAGAGCCTTGGCAGCTCTGGCCTCGCCAGGGGCAGCAGCCTGCGGCTTCGCCTGGCCGATTGCGCGATCGGGCGCACTGAAGCCGCCGAGCACAGTAAGTGCGATCATCGCTACCAGCGAGGAGCCTTCCACTCCTCGGGTTCGCCGGGGTCGCCCGAAGTGACAAATATTAAGTAGCATGGTGCTCCGTGAGGTTTTTTTGAAATGAGGCTGCGTTGCGTTGGCACAAGTTTATGGCATAAAGGCCGACTGCGGCAGTCTTGTTTGCGCTGCTGGCACTGGCAAGCACGATGCGCGGAACCGCACAGACCGCGGCAACAACGAATGACTGGCTCGAGCCCATTCCGCAGTTCCCTCTTGCATCGAGCGATCTGACCATCCGCCAGCACGTTGAATCGGGCAAGCCATTCACGGTGGCCGGCGAATGCGGCGCTTTTATGGGCGAGCAGAACGGCAGCTTTGAGGCGTGGATTTTTCCGGTGAAGCTGCTGAGCCATTTTGTGATCTCGGCGGCGGTGGAGGGATATCCGGTGCCCATCGATTTGAATGCCGACGGCGCGGAGATCGAGGTCGCACCGGACCACACCACGATCACTTACGCACATATCGCTTTTACGGTGCGCGAGACCCTGTTTGCGACGCGCTGCGAAAGCGCGGCCGACGCCGGGGCGGGCGTGATCGCGCTCTTTCAGATCGAGTCGTCGCGGCCGGTGACGCTGACGTTCTCATTTACTCCAGAGGTCCGACGAATGTGGCCAGCGCCAAACTATGGACCGCCGGCGCCGGAGTGGGTCGGAAATGCTACGAACGGTTATTACCTGCTGCATGAAGACTTCCCCGACCTGGCTGGAGCGATTGCGATGCCGGGGACGCATCCGGGGATTCTTGCGCCGTACGAGGAGAAGCCGAAAGTCTATCCGCTGCAGTTGATTTTGGAGTTCGATCCGAAGCGCGACAGCGGCAAGTATTTTCCGCTGACTATGGCGGTTGGTACAACTCCGGAGACGGCGACGAAGGCGGCGCTCGAGAAGAAGCTCGCTGCAATGACGACCGGCGCAGAACAGCTTTACGCGCAGACCGCCGATTACTACGCGCATTTCTTTGACAACAAGCTAACGGTCGAAACCCCCGACAAGAGATTCGACGAGGCGCTGAAATGGGCGGAGATCTCTATCGACCAGGTGCAGGTGCGGCATGGAAATGAGATCGGGCTGGTTGCCGGATTTTATTCGTCGGGAGATTCCGCTCGCCCTGGTTTCGGCTGGTATTTTGGCCGCGACACCCTCTACACCCTTTATGCGGTCAATAGCTATGGCGACTTTCGTCTGACCCGCGAGGCGCTGGACTTCCTCATGAAGCGGCAGCGCGCCGACGGCAAGATGCCGCACGAGTGGTCGCAGACCGCCGACCTCGTCGACTGGAAGAGCTTCCCGTACGAATACGCCGCGGCCGATGCGACTCCGCTCTTCATCATGGCGATGGAGGACTACGTCAACGCGAGCGGCGATGTCGAGTATCTGCGCAAGAATTGGCCGGCAGTCGAGAAGGCGTGGGAGTTTGAGCGGACCCACGACTCCGATGGCGACGGCATCTATGACAACTCGCAAGGCACGGGATGGGTCGAAAGCTGGCCGCCGGGAATGCCGCATCAGGAGATCTACATGGCGGCGCTCGATCAGCAGGCCAGCGGCGCAATGGGCCGGTTGAGCGCGATGATGGGCGATACCGCCGGAGCGCAGGCCGCGGACGCGCGGGCCGGGGCCGTCGCGGCGAAGCTCGAGCAGGAATATGCCGGAAGCATGTATGCCTTCAGCTACAACGGCGCCAACGGGCTCGACAAGACGGCGACGATTTATCCTACAGTCGCGTGGTGGGACGGCCACTTTTCGCTCAAGCAGCCGGATGCGATGTTTGAGCGTTGGGCCTCGCACGAGTTCTCAACCGATTGGGGTACCCGCGACCTCGGTAACCATGAGGCGCTTTACGACCCGATCAGCTATCACCAGGGTTCGGTGTGGCCGCTCTTTACGGGGTGGACCTCGGTCGCCGAATATCGTACCGGCAGACCGCTCTCCGCATACGCACACCTCATGCAGAACCTCAACCTGACCTGGCAGCAGGACTTGGGCGCAGTGACCGAACTGCTCTCCGGCGACTACTTTGTGCCCTTTGGCCGGAGCACGACGCACCAGATGTGGTCGTCGGCGATGGTGGTGACTCCGGCAATTCGCGGGCTCTTCGGACTCAGCTTCGATGCCGAGCATAAGGCCGTCGTCGTCGATCCCCATCTTCCGGCGACATGGCAGGGCGCGACGTTGCACCACGTCCCCGTCGCTGGCGGAACGGGCGATATCTCCTTTCATCGCGAAGGCGCGACGCTGGTAATCCAGCTGAGCGATGCCCCTTCGGGCGTCGGATTGCGCTCGAAGGCTTCGGCCAGCCAGGCTGGCAGCACAGCAGAGCTGCGTCTTCCTCTCGACGCGGTTGAGGTCGGGATTCCGGCAGAGCTGCCCTTACCCGGAGCAGCGACAAGCCTGATCAAGGTGCTTGGAGAGCGGCATAACCGCAGTTCGCTCGAACTCGATCTCGAGGCGCCGGGCGGCGCTCTCTACGAGCTTCCGGTTCGCCTCAATGGCGTTGCCGACAAGCAGGTTTCCGTCGATGGCGGCGACTTGAAGCAAGGAGTCTGGGCGGCGATCGCGCCGCGCACTTTGAAGTGGTGGGCAGAAGGCGGCAGCATGGTTTCGGGAACCAACTCCATGAAACTCCTGACTGTGAAATTTCCCGAGGGAAGCGGCTATCAGCGGCAGACCGTTCGTCTGAAGTGGTAGGACGCATCAGTCGAGATTGTTGTGTCTCAGCTGGCCAATTGAGAAGGAGATGAGATGAAAGCTCTTGGTCCTCTTAGGTTACGCATGGTTCTGTGCTTCTTTCTTACAGCGCTGTTTGTGGCGGCGATCTTCGTGGCAACTCACAGGAAGGCGGGCATGGAAGTTGTCTTGCCATGCGCCCTGGGGGCGAGTTTCTTTTTGCTTGCAGGACTCCACGCTGTCTATAATCTGACTTCCGATCCAAAGTGAAACACCGGCGGGGTCGCAAGTTTGGCGAGTGCCGCGGGGATTGCTATACTTCATAAGGCGGCCGGATCATCGAACGCCCTACCGGAAGGTCGCCCGATCTTCCCGCAGAAATTCCTTGGAACTCCCAAGGCCAGATAGCTCAGTGGTAGAGCGCGGCCCTGAAAAGGCCGGCGTCGGCGGTTCGATCCCGTCTCTGGCCACCACATTTTCGACCATTTACAGCGTGGAATATACGGCGGCGAAGCACGCTGAGCGATGCCGGCGAGCAGCGAGACCGCTCACTTAGGCCCCAACAGCAGCCCTTCCCAGACGCACCGGCTTTCCGTTCGAATATGCGCCTAAGCACTCAACCGCTGCGCCCAGTGCGTGATCTTCTCGGCGCTTGGTTCTCCGGCCAACGCTGCAAGTTGCGTTGCGAAGTTGCCGATCGTGGAGCTTTCTGCCGAGCCCCGGTAAACCTCCATGCCTGTGGCTTTGGCAGTGAGCTCGTTCAGAAACTCGTTGCGGCTGCCACCGCCGACAATGAAAATTCGGCGCAGGGGCTTCCCGCTGAGCGAGGCAATTTGCGTCAACACCTCGGCATATCGAGAGGCGAGGCTCTGAAAGACAAGGCTTGCCATCTGGGGCGCGTGGCTTGGAGTTGTAGAAAGCGGAGCAAGACCGCGCCGTGCCCGCTGCTCGTTTATGCGTTGCGGCATCCTGCCCGGCAGCAGCAGCTCGGGATCGTCCACCATGATCAGCTCCCTCTGAGCAAAGCTGGGAACGCTTCGCGCCGCGGTGATGAGATCGGCGATCTGCCAGGCATGGCCTTCGACGGCCCAGGTTTCCATGCATTGCCGGATAAGCCACATTCCGTTCAGGTTCTTGTGGAAGCAAATCCGGCCGCCCGCAGCCGCAAGGTTGGTAAAGCCATCCGTCGCGCCCTCCTCGACCACGCAGGGCCTGTCGAGCAGTGTCCCGATGAGCGACCAGGTGCCCGAGCTGATGTAGGCCCAGTCGTCCCCAACAGCCGGAATTCCAGCGATAGCCGACGCAGTGTCATGACAGCACGGAGTAAGCAGGCGGGTCGCACGAAGCGCGGGCAACGCTGACAGCGGTCCGCTCAGTTGGCCCACGTCGGTGCCGGGGTCAACCAAAGCCGGCATGCATTTTACATCGAGCCGCGCGGCATGCAATATCTCTTCGCACCAATCGCCGGAGCGAAGATCTACCATCTGCGTATGAGTCGCATTGGTGCGTTCGGCGACCGCTCTCCCCCCCCAACGGCTCAGCAGATACTCGGGAAGATTGAGCCACGTCACCCCGGGCTCTTCGCCGCCCAATCGGTCGGCATACTGCTGGTACAGAGTGTTGATCTTTTGCAGCTGCACTCCGGTGAGTTCACGAAGCCGCTGCGGCGATATCACTTCATGCAGCGCGCGTTCGGCCTCCGCGGTCCGGCTGTCCCGGTAACAATACGGATCCGCCAACGGAATCCCGTCGCCGTCGAGCCGAACATAGTCCACCGCCCAGCCATCGACTCCTATCGAGCGCACAGCCTCTGCACCGCTCTCGGCGACAATCTGCGCACAGGACCGAATGCCCTCTTCGACGCCATTGCATATTCGCTCAAGGTCCCACCGCAGCCCGTCAGCGCGCTCGATTGCGTGGTTGGGGAAACGATGAACCAGCTCGATAGCGGGAGAATCTCCCGCCCAGCTGAGCAGCGAGACGCGACAACTTTCGGCGCCCAGATCGACGGCGATCAAAGCGCGCTTGTCGGCCGGCGTCATGAACTCTCTCGCGGTCGCGCTCATTGGCGCTCAGCCTCCGTCAAATCGCGATCATTCGACACCTGGAAACCTCGCCGATCGGCACGGACACTTGACGGCCGTTGCAAACGGCGAGAGCCGTTCGCAGCAGCGATCTTTCAGCCGGCCGGCCGCTGTTTTACCACAGCGAATTCAATACAAATACTTTTTCCAAATTACCACACGGCCAGCGGAAAGATCAGAACCTGTTTCACTCAACTCGCCGGCGAGCATGCCGCTTTGGCCTTGAGATCACGTTGAACGAACCTGCAAACGTCCATCCCACGCGAAGATCGAATAGTTCCGCTCGGGAAAAATAGAGTTGACCTTCGCTATATTCCATGCGAGACTCAGGTAATTAACTGGTTACTACCGTAGTCACTCAACTCTGTAGGCTCGATCACTGGGAATCCGGAAGGTTTATATCCGGGCCCCTGAACAAGCCCGCTGCTATGCTCTCCTCGTAGTTACTCCCTGGTTAACAATTCAAGCCACTCCCCTTCGGAAGGGCATGCTTGCGCGGCTTTTAGCCCGCTCGCATTTCCTGTCCTGTCTCGTCTTGCTGCCGCATATAAGCCCTCACCGGGATGAGAATTTTCACTCCCGATCCTGAGATTTCGCCGTCTTGCAAGAGGTTCGTTAAAGGGGGCGTCGCACGATTCGCAAGAATTTTCGCAAGTTTTTTGCCGGTGGCCCGCACGGCCAGACGAGGCTTTGTAACCAGCTTCTTGTTTGTCGTTGTCGCCGAAAACGCAGCTCTTTCCACCAATTACTTATGAGAGGTTATGCATGAGCGTCAATCGACGCAGCTTTATCCGTTATGCGTCGCTGGCCGCCGCCGGCAACGCTGTCGGCCTTCGTCCTTTCGGCGCGATGAATGGACTCGCGGCGACCCCCAGCTACAAGGCGCTGGTCTGCATATTCATGTACGGCGGCAACGACTCCAACAACATGCTGGTGCCCCTAAGCACCAGCGCCAACGGCGCGAACAACTATACCGCGTACTCCAAAATCAGGGGCCCCATCGCAATTCCCGAGGCGAGTCTGTTGCAATTGGGAGCCAGTGCAGATGGCAATTATGGCCTGCACCCCAGTCTGCCAGGCATCCGGACCCTGTTCAACGACGGCCATGTGGCCATGGTGGCGAATGTAGGCACGCTCTTACAGCCTCTGACTTCGGCGCAGTACAAGGCGGGAAGCCGGCCTACGCCCACCAACCTCTTCTCCCATCCGGACCAGCAACTCGAGTGGCAGAACGCAGCACAAAGTGGTCTTGTCAGCACAGGCTGGGCGGGGCGGATCGCCGACAATCTCGGCAGCAGCTACAACCCCACCGCACAGATTCCGCTCGTCACTTCGGTATATGGGGACAGCCTCTTCTGCAACGGCGCCGAAACATCGCCTGTGGCCGTTGATCCAGGCAACGTGCAAATCGGAGCCTGCAGCGAGAGTGCGTCGGTCTGTGCCAGCCGGCTTGAGACAGCCCAGCAACTGGTCACTTTCCAAAGTAGTCTCTCCCTGATCCAGGCGGACAACACCATCACCAGGAATGCCTATAAGTACAGCGCTATTCTGACAGACGCCGTGAAGTCCGTCGCACCGCTCGGCACGACGTTTCCAGCCAACAATAGCCTTGCGGCGCAGCTTCAGCAGATCGCGCAGATCATCCAGGTTCGCGCGGCGATGGGGGTGACGCGACAGATATTTTTCGCGGGATTGGGGAACTTCGATACTCATTCCAGACAGCTAAGCCTTCAGAGCGGGCTGCTTTCGCAGGTCAATTCAGCGATGGCCGCCTTCTACCAGGCCACGGAGGAGCTGGGCCTCGCAGATCAGGTCACCACCTTCACCATGTCCGACTTCAGCCGGGCGCTGGAGCCCAACTCGAACACCGGGAGCGACCACGCCTGGGGCGGCCACCACATGGTCATGGGCGGCGCGGTCAAGGGCGGAAAGATCTACGGCACATATCCTACGCTGGCTCTGGGAGGACCCAACGACTCCGACACTAACGGGCGCTGGGTTCCCACCACTGCCTCGTCACAATATGGCGCGACCCTGGCTTCCTGGTTCGGCGTCTCTGCAGCCAACCTGCATACGATCTTCCCCTCACTCTCCAACTTCGGCACCACCAATTTGGGCTTTGTCTAAACGCGACTCAAATCTGGGCGAGGCTCGATCAAGCGGGCATGCCAATGTCTTAAGCCTTAATCCGGGCTGGTTCCTTTGGGCAAACCTTAGCCCAGCAGGCTCACCAGCCCCGCCTCATCCAGCACTTTCACTCCGAGCGACTGTGCCTTGTCCAGTTTCGAACCCGCCTCCGCGCCGGCGACCACATAGTCCGTCTTCTTGCTCACCGACCCTGTTACCTTGCCGCCCGCAGCCTCGATCTTCGCCTGAGCTTCTTCGCGAGTCATACCCTCGAGTGTCCCGGTCAGGACAAAAGTCAACCCCTCCAACTGCGAACTCTTCTGACGCTTCTCCGCCGTAAACGTCAGCCCCGCCGTCCGCAGCCGTTCGATCAACTCGAGATTGCGCGCCTCGTCGAAAAACTCGCGTACAGCCGCGGCGACGCGGGGGCCGACTTCGTTTACCCGTTCCAGGTCCTCCACGGAGGTGCCGATCAACTCATCCATCGAACCAAATTCCTCAGCAAGCAGCTGCGCTGTGCGCTCACCCACGAAACGGATGCCCAAACCAAACAATACCCGCGCCAGCGAAGCCTTCTTCGAGGACTCGATCTCCGCCAGCAGCGAATCCGCAGTCTTCTTGCCGACTCGCTCCAAAGACAACAGCGCTGCTTCGTCGAGAAGATAAAGGTCCGCGATGCTCGACACCGGACGACTGCCCATCACTGGTTGCTCGAGCAGCTGAGTTGCCAGCGCTTCACCCAGCCCATCGATATTCATCACCTTCCGCGACGAAAAATGCAGCAGACTCTCCAGCAGTCGCGCGGGGCAATCGATGTTCACGCAGCGATAGTCCGCCTCACCCTCGGTGCGCTTCACTGCGCTGCCGCAAACCGGACAAACCTCAGGAAAGGCAAAATCTTTTCTCGTTACGCCATCGTCCTTCGATGAAGGGATGACCTCGACGACCTTAGGAATAACGTCGCCGCCGCGCTCCACCAGCACCTCATCGCCAATGCGCAGGCCAAGTCGCGCAATCTCGTCCGCGTTATGCAGCGTCGCCCGGCTCACCGTCGTTCCGCCGATCAACACCGGGGTCAGCACCGCAACCGGAGTCAGCTTCCCCGTCCGCCCCACTTGCACCTTGATGTCCTCAACCCGCGTAATTCCAGATCGCGCCGTGAACTTATAAGCAACCGCCCATCGTGGAGCGCGGCCCGTATACCCCAGACGCTGCTGCAGCGCGACCGAATCGACCTTGATCACGACGCCGTCAATCTCATAGCCAAGATTGGCGCGCTGTGTTTCCGCCTTCGCGATGAAGCGCAACAATCCATCAACATCCTTCACCGCCTCGCGATGAGGATTCACCCGGAACCCTGCCGTCGTCAGCGCATCCAAAGCCTCGCCTTGCTCCGGAAAAAGGTTCTCGCCGCCTTGCTTTTCACCCGACGGACCGGTCAACGCAAAATACCCATAGAAATCCAACCCCCGCGCTGCAACCGCGCTCGGCTCTTTGGTGCGGATCGTTCCCGCCGCTCCATTCCGTGGGTTCGCCGCCGGAGCCAGCCCCGCCGCCTCACGCTCCTCATTCCACTTCAGAAATGCGGCCAGTGGCATCACCACCTCGCCGCGAACCTCAAACTCCGCCGGCAGCTTCGCGGCTTTCAGTTTCGCCGCCGAGATCGACAACGGCACCGACCGGATCGTCCGCACATTCAAAGTCACATCTTCGCCCGTAGTCCCATCCCCCCGAGTCAAAGCCCGCAACAGATAAGCCCCGCCATCGCCAGCCCGCCGCCCGCTTTCTAGCTGACCGGACTTTAGCTGACCGCTCTTTAGCTGCCCCGCTGACTCGCTAACTCGCTGACTCGCTGACTCGCCGTAATGAAGCGCCATCGACATCCCATCCAGCTTGTACTCACAGACAAAGCTCAACTCCGGAGCACCCGGCGCCCTGGCAATCAACTCCTCAAGCCGCCGCACCCACTCGCGCAGCTCCTCTTCGCTGTTCACGTTGTCAATCGAGAGCATTGGTCGCGAATGCGCCACCTTGGCAAAGCTGCCCTCCGCCTTGCCGCCCACCCGCTGCGTCGGAGAATCCGCCATCACCAGCTCCGGATGCTCCGCCTCCAGCGCCTTCAACTCCCGCATCAACGCATCAAAAGCCGCATCCGAAATCTCCGGAGCATCGAGCACGTAATAGCAATACTCATCGTGCCGAATCCGCTCCCGCAGATCCTCCACCCTCGCCTCAACATCCGCCGCAAAGCCCTTCGAACTCATGTTGAGGATTATAGAAAGGAATCGGACTGGCCCAGCTTTCCAGATCGGAGCGCACCTGCGAAATCGGACTAGCTTAGGCTCGCGAAATCTCGCGGACGACGCGCCCAGCTACACTGGTATTCCAATGGAACCAGTCACCCATTTCCTCACCGGAGCCGTCCTCTCCCGCGCCGGATTCAACCGCCGCACCGCCTACGCAACTCTCGCCATGACCCTCGCCGCCGAGGCGCCCGACCTTGACGTGCTCTGGGCATTCCGCGGCCCGGTCGCCGCCTTCCAGCACCACCGCGGCATAACCCACACTTTTCTCGGAGCACCCTTCGTCGCCCTCGCCGCCACCGGAACCGTCTACCTCTGGCACCGCTTCAAAACCAGGAATTCGGCCGCCCCATCCACAAACGAGGATGCCCCATCCTTTGTATCCTCTGCCACGGGTGGGGAGAGCCCATCTCAGCCCCATCATCCATCTCACCCCTCCCTCAAACCAAACTGGCTCCTCATCTGGCTCTTTAGTCTCATCGCCGTCCTCAGCCATCTCCTCCTCGACTTCACCAACAACTACGGACTCCGCCCCTTCTTCCCCTTTAATCCCCGCTGGTACTCCTGGGACATCGTCTTCATCTTCGAACCCCTGATCTTCGCTGCGCTCCTCGCCGCGCTCATCCTGCCCGCCATCTTCGCTCTCACTGACAGCGAGATCGGCGCCCGACGCCAGCCATTCCGCGGACGAGGCTGGGCCATCGCTGCTCTTTCCTTCATCGTCGTCCTTTACGGAGTAAGAAACGCCGAGCATCAGCGCGCCCTCAACCTGATGCGCGCCAGCCAGACTGACCCCGTCGTGCGCGTTGCCGCCGAGCCCTACCCCATCGATCCCTTCCACTGGCAAGGTCTCGCCGAAACGGCCAACTACTACCGGGCTGCATCCATCAATACCCGCAACGACTTCGTCGACACCGACTCCGGCCAGACGATATACAAGCCGCCCGTGACGATGGCGGTCGCCGCCGCCAAGCAGTCATACCTCGGCCGCGTTTATCTGGATTGGTCCAGCTGGCCACTCGTCTCCGACCTCGGCAGCGTCATCGCCCCCGGCACCGAGGGCATCCGCGATTTGTCCGCGCCGCCACCCGACTGGCACACCGTACAGTTCCGCGACCTGCGCTTCTCAAGCACCAACCTGATCCCCGGCGCCACCAGGAACCCGCCGCTCACCGGCTGGGTCTACATCGGTCCCGGCAACGAGGTCGAAGCGATGATTATGAACGGCCGCGAGCAGAAGTAAGGAAATTCGGCCGCGGTCGCGCCGTGAATGAGAGTAAAATCAGTGTTTGCGGGAGGAACGATTGCGATTCATCCCGGCAGGTGCGTCCGCAGGGACCAAGGGCCCATAATCCGGATTTGAGGTAAGAATGTTCGCTTATTTGCTGACCATCATCGGGGTCCTCGGCCACGCGATTCCCCATCCGGGATTGCCCTTCACCGCCGTCGGCGGTTCCCTGCTCTACTTCGGCGCCCGCCGCCCGCTCTCGCAGGCAATCATCCCCATCGCCGCCCTCGCCGCCTCTGACTACTACCTGACGACCCACGTCTACGGCTTCCCCTTCATCGTTTCGGGATATCTGCTCACCTGGGCCTGGTACGCAGCCGTTGTTGTACTCGGCGCAATTCTGCTCTGTAAGAGCACCACCGTCGTCCGCGTAGCTTCCGCGACTCTGCTTGCGTCGACCTCATTCTTCGTCGTCAGCAACTACGCCGTCTGGGCCGCGCAGCCAGGCCTGTATCCCCACACCTTCGCCGGACTGATGGCTTGCTACACCTCTGCGCTTCCCTTCTACCGCAACGACCTGGTCTCAACGGCGATCGTTGCCAGCCTCGCCTTCGGAATTCCCGAAGCTCTCAGACGCCACGAAGCCAACAAGCAGACGCGAACCCTCTAACCCGACGCAATGAAGCAAATTCCGACCGGCACAGAACAAGCCCGCCCATTCCTGCCCGCAAAAGACTTCGCCGTCTCCAAAAGCTTCTACGAGACGCTGGGCTTCGAAAAACTTCTCGACGGAGATGTGGCAATCTTCAAGGCTGGCTCCAGCACTTTCATCCTTCAGAACTATTACAAGAAGGAATGGGCCGAGAACTTCATGATGCAGTTCATGGTCGACGATCTCGACGCCTGGTGGACGCACATCGAAGGGCTCGACCTGCCCGGAAAATTCAACGTCCAACCGCCAGCGGCACCAGCCATGCAGCCCTGGGGACTCCGCATCGCCTACGTCTTCGATCCCTCCGGCGTCCTCTGGCACATCGCCCAACGCCGAGAAGGCGCAATCCACGACTAGACTGGGTGCTCCACTCAAGCCCTCTTTTGGCTTGTGTGGGTCACTACTCCAATCCTCGAGAGATTGCCCTTCCAGGAAAAAATGTCATCCTGAGCAAACGCAAAGGATCTGCGGTTTGCCTAAAACCGCGCCGCAGGCGCATCCGAATTCGGATGGGACCTTAAGGCCCTCTTCTTCGACAGGGGGTTAGCAGAGCTTAAGGCTCCGCCACCGGCTTCTTCCTTAGCTTCCGCACCCCAACCACAACCAAGACCACGATCACGAGACCCAAGGCCGTTAGCAACACCGCCAGATGTCGCCGCGCCGCATCGGAAACAATATGCACCATCTCTGGCCCATATCGAATCGTCAGGAAGGACAGCACCCCAAACCGAATCAGCCGCCCCACAAAAACCGCCAGCATAAAATCCCGTGTCTTCATCTCGAAGACCCCGGCGCCAAAGACAAACACCTTCCACGGAGTCGGAGGCGGCATCATCGACGGAATCAGCAGCGCCAGAAACTCCTGCCGCTCGAAGCGGTCGCGCAACTGTTCATAGCGCGCCCGGTCGATGCGCTTCAGCAGGAAGAGCTCGCCGCCGGCCCTCCCCAGGAAAAACGGCAACAATCCCCCTATCGTCGAACCAATCGCCGCCGCCAGCACATAAAGCACCACCCGCGACCGGTCGCTCCACACATATCCAGCGACGAAGGCGTCCATGGGTACGGGAATCGAAGAGGAATCGAGCAAGGCAATAGCGCCAAGCCCCCAGTAACCAAAGGGCTTCAACACCGCCAGAAGATATATCTTGAACTTCAACAGAACTGCCGCTAATTGCTTCAATTGGCTCCCGCGGGACTGAGCGAAAGTACAGCTAGCGTGTGTGAGGTGCAGCGCCTGGCAGGCGTTTTTCGCCAGAAAAACGCCTACTGAGACAAACTCCGCACGTTACACCAAGTGTACTTTTGCTCTGTCAATCTTCATCGCAACGCAACCATGCGGCAACTCAAATCGTCTTCTCGTCCGTCTCTTATTGTAAGTTGCTATCTTTCGATACGCTTCGCCATGAAAATCGCGGAAAATGAGAGAATAAAGAGACCAGAGGACCACTCCGGCAACGACGACAACAGCCAGCCCCCGACTGAGGGCTAGAGAAAGTACCTTCATTCGCATTGCCGATGCCGATTACCGAAATTCCGCCCAGCCCGCCCAGTTCCTCCAGCCCGCCGCCTGAGCCGCCCCTCGGCAAAAGCCGCGCCCGCTACCACGAACTGCAGCCCGAAGAGCTCTTTCACGTCATCGACGACCTCGAGGGCAGCAAGTCGCGCGGGCGCATCCGCGAGTTCATCTACGTCTCGATCATCCTGCACATGATGATCTTCTGGTACCTCGCCTACGGTCCACGCTATTTCCAGCACGTCCGCGTAGTGAATCCCTCCGACATCCTGAAGCAGCGCGAGAAAGAGATCACCTCCGTCGATCTTACCGACGCGATCAAGAAGCTGAAGTCGGAGGGAAAGCCCTCCCCAAGACCGAGACCCGCAAGCCGACCATCGACCAGAAGACCCTCGAGGCCATGCGCAAGGCCGAGCCGCCGCGGCCTCAGCCGCCCCAACCCCAGCCCGAGCAACACACCGCCGCCGCAAGTCGCGCAGCAACAGCCGACACCGCAGCCGCCCACGCAGCCACTGCAGAACAATCAGCTCAGCGACCTCGAAGCGCCCAAGCCCAAGCCGGCGCCGACCGTGCCTAACTTTAACACCGGCCCCTCCAACCCCGGAGACGCCATCCGCCAAGCGGCCCGCGCCGCAGCCCAGGCGCCGCCCACCTTTGGTGGCGAACTCGGCGGGGGCGCACAGAACGGCCCCGGCTCGGCCGGCGGCGCGCAGATCCTCTCTGACACCATGGGCGTCGACTTCGGCCCCTACATCAAGCGCATCGTCTACGACACCGAACGCGCCTGGTGGCCGATCGTTCCCGAGGTAGCCAAGCCCCCGCTCAACAAGGCCGGCCGGGTGATGATCCGCTTCAAAATTAATAAGGATGGCACCGTCAGAGACATGATTCTCGAGGGCCCATCCGGCGACGTCTCGCTCGACCGCGCCGCTTGGGGTGGTATTAAGGGTGCGTTACCCTACCCGCAGCTGCCCAAAGAGTTCAAAGGCGACTACCTCGAGCTCCGTTTCTACTTCCTCTACAACATCAAACCTGGCGACGAATAAAGCCCGATGGCGACCGCGAAGCAGATCTCCGACCAACTCCGCAGACGCCAGGTCGCCGGACTCCTGATCCTGCTCGCCATCATCCTCGCCGCCAGCATCTTCCACGCCGGCCTTGCAAACGTTTTTCCGCGAGGCTGGTGGCATATCTGGTAGCACGCTCGATTGCGAGAGCCGAGATTGGTCTACATTCGGCTCTCATCTTTCGGATACAGCGCGGCCTTAGGCGTTCGTTCCGCCGTCAACGGTGAGGTTCGCACCCGTAATGTACGACGACTCTGGCCCAGCGACAAACGAGACCAGCGCGGCAACCTCGTCGACCGTCCCGTAGCGATTCAGCGCTGTCACGGCCTTCTGCGGCGTCGCCCAATCGCCCGCGGCCGGGTTCAGGTCTGTATCGATCGGCCCCGGCTGCACATTGTTCACCGTGATGCCGCGGTCCCCAACCTCGCGTGACAATCCTTGGGTAAACATCTTCACCGCGCCCTTCGTCGCCGAATAAGGCGCCAGCCCTGGCGTCATCATCCGCTCGCCCACGCACGAACCAATCATGATGATCCGGCCGTTGTCATTCATGTGCTTCAACGCCGCCTGCGTCGTCACGAAGACGCCGCGGATATTAATGTCGATCACCCGGTCTAACTCCTCCAGCGTCGTGTCCTCGAACCTCTTCGGAATCGCTGTACCCGCATTGTTCACCAGCACATCCAATTTGCCCAACGCTGCGACGGCTTTTTCAACCGCAGCCTTGACCGCCTCGGCATCGGCCGCGTCCGCCTGGATCGCGATCGCCTTGACGCCATTCTTTTCAATCGCCGCAACCACAGCGGAAGCCGCAGTGACATCCTTCGCATACGTGATCGCCACGTTCGCTCCATCTGCAGCCAGACGCTTCGCGATCGCTGCGCCAATACCACGGGAACCGCCCGTCACCAGCGCCACTTTATTCGCTAATTTAGACATAAGATCTCCTTTGGTTTTCTATGAATGATGTCCAACTCTACCGATTCCTCTGAGTGTGTCTCCCTCAGATCTTTCAGTCCACTATCAGATGTGCCATTGACGCGAGCAGACTTGGTTCTTTCCGGAATGCGAGCCATTCCCAACAGGAATAGATCGGAGCCGATGGTACAAGCTCGGAAAGGCTGAGAGAATCCCCGCGAACAGCGTTGATTTCCTTCGGGTCTGCTAGGCTCGCTCAAGAATTCCCGCTTTGCCAAATACAATCCATTTCATAGAAGAAATTGGGAGTCCGCCGTGGATAAGTTTGATGCGATGCAGATCTTCGTCCGAGTCGTTGAAAAGGGAAGCTTTTCCGCCGTCGCGAAAGAGTATGGAATTGGCCAGCCTGCGGTAAGCAAACAGATTTCCGCCCTGGAAGATAACCTGGGCACCGAGCTGATCCGGCGCACCTCGCGCTCCATCGCAATGACCGAAGCCGGCCGCGACTTTTACCACTCTGCCTTACGCATCCTCGACGACTTCGAGAGCGCAACCTCACGGATCGGTCGAGGCCAGGTGACTCCGCAAGGCCTCATTCGTGTCACTGTTCCGCCCACCTTCGCCCGTCTACATATGGTGTCAAAGCTGCCTGCATTCTTTGCAGCCTATCCTGACGTCGCCGTCGAAATGGCCGCATCCGGCAGCCCCGCTGCGATCCTCGAGGACGGCTTTGATCTAGCCATCCACTCCGGCGATCTCCCCGACTCAACCCTGATCGCGCGAAAATTCGCGCAGACGAAGATTATTCTTGTTACCACGCCGCAATACCTCACCCGCCACGGAGCACCAGAATCACCCGAAGATCTCAATCGTTTTCAATCCGTCGTCTTGATGGAGCGGGGCTCCGCGCAGCCGTGGAGCTTTGGGACGGGAGCCGATGCCAAACGCATCGTCCCTAAGGGAGTCTTTCGGACCAGCGATATCGAGCAAATGCGCATGGGCGTCCTCGAACATCTGGGGATCGCGCAGGCACCCGCATGGCTCTTCGCCGCAGAACTCCGCGAAGGCACCGTCCTCCGCCTTCTCACTCCCTTCGAGCGGACCGTGCCCATCCTCGCCGTCCGCCCCGCCAGCCGACGCGTCTCGGCCAAAGTCCGCGTTTTCATCGAGCACCTGGGGAAGACCTTCGCGCTCTGCTCCCAGTTCAACCCCAGAACGAGTTAGCTGAGGATGCACTACCGTCGCGCCGACGGACAGGACCTCTAACGATCGAGACATGGACGATAACTTGGAAGAATCACCAGACAATCAAGAGGGACAAAGCGGCGAAGAGATCCCCACCCCGCTTCCACTCTTGGTCGTCCTCCTCGGCCCAACTGCCAGCGGCAAGACCGCGCTCTCACTGCACCTCGCCGAGCGCTTCTCAGGTGAGATCGTCAGCTGCGACTCAGTAGCTGTCTACCGCGAGATGGAGATCGGCACCGCGAAACCCTCGCTCGCCGAACGCCGCCGGATTCCCCATCATCTGATCGATGTCGCCGATCTCTCCGAAGCCTTCACCGCAGGCGACTACAGCCGCCTCGCCCGCGCTGCACTCTCGGAGATCACGACCCGAAAAAAACTCCCCATCGTCACCGGAGGAACCGGCCTCTATCTCCGCTCCCTCGTGGACGGACTCTTTCCCGCTCCGCAACGCTCAGAAGAGATTCGGGCACGACTCCGCCGCGCCGAAGCCGCCAAGGGCGCCACCTGGCTGCACCGTATTCTCACCCGTCTCGACCCCGAAGCCGCGCAACAAATCCATGCCAACGATCTGCCCAAGCTGGTCCGCGCCATCGAGGTCTGCCTCACCGCAGGCCAGCCGATGACTCAGGCATGGCAAGCCGGGCGCGACGCGCTCCAGGGATATCGCATCCTCCGTATCGGACTGAATCCCGAGCGCAAAGCCCTCTACGCCCGCATCAACCAGCGCGCGGCAGCCATGTTCGAGCATGGATTCGTCGAAGAGACTCGCGAGTTAGAGGAGAAATATGGAGCCGACGCCCGGCCACTCACCTCGCTCGGCTACAAACAGGCGCTCGCATACCTAAAGAGCGAAATGAAGTTACAGGAAGCAGTCGCCAGCGCCCAGCAAGGCCACCGTAACTATGCCAAGCGCCAGATGACCTGGTTTCGCCGCGAGCCCGAAGTCCATTGGCTCAACGGATTCGGCGACGAAGCGACGGTGCGCGACGAAAGCGAACAGATCGTCGCCTCATCTATCGAACCAACTACTCTCGAACACTGATCCCCAAACTCTTCATCTTCCGATACAGATGACTCCGCTCGAGCCCCAGCGCCTCGGCCGCGCGGCTTACATTTCCGTGGCAATCATCGATCTTCTTGAGAATGTAATCCCTCTCATACGCCTCACGGGCCTGATGCAGCGTCGAGAATTCCTCGCCTTTCTTTCCCCCGCCGCGATAGACAAGCATCGGCAGGTGGCGCCGCTCGATACGCAACGCCTGCGGATTCAGAATCAGCACGCGCTCAATCACATTCTTCAATTCGCGCACATTGCCCGGCCAGTGATACTGCTTCAGCACGGCGATTGCCTCGTCTCCAATCTCGATCCGCGGCCGGCCATATTCACGGCCAAACTCGCGCAGGAATTCACGCGCGAGCAGAGGAATATCCTCCCGCCGCTCACGAAGCGGAGGCACGAAAAACGGGATCACATTCAAACGGTAGAAAAAGTCTTCGCGGAAGTTGCCGCGCGCGATCTCCTCTTCCAGGTCTTTATTAGTCGCCGCGATCACGCGCACATCCACCTGCACCGGACTCGTCGCGCCTACCGGCGTAAAGCGGCCTTCATCGAGCGCGCGCAGCACCTTCGCCTGCATCTTCAGGCTCATGTCGCCAACCTCATCGAGGAACAGCGTGCCGCCATCGGCGCGCTCAAAGGTGCCTCGCTTCTCCGGCGTTTCGCCGGCTACCGCGCCGTGGCGATAGCCGAAGAGTTCGCTCTCGATGAAGTCTTCCGGAATGGCCGCGCAGTTGAGTTCGATGAAGACGCGGTCGCGCCGCGGACTGCTGGCGTGGATCGCACGCGCGATCAGTTCTTTCCCGCATCCCGACTCGCCGAATATCAACACGCGCCCGTTGGTCGGGGCCATCAGCTTGATCTGCTGGCGCAGCGCCTTGATCGGTACACTCACGCCGGTGATGGCGGTGTTTGAGCTGAGCTGACGATGGAACTCCTGGTTCTCATGGCGCAGCCGTCGCGCGTCGATCGCGTTCTTCACCAGGATCAGCGTGCGATCGAGCGACAGCGGCTTCTCGAGAAAATCGAACGCCCCCAGCTTCGTTGCCCGGACTGCGGTCTCGATCGTCCCATGGCCGGAGATGATAATCACCTCTGGCTTCGCGTCCAGAGCGTTGATCTCTTTCAGCACGTCCATGCCGTCCCGATCGGGAAGCCAGATATCGAGCAGCACTACATCGTAGGCCGCGTCACGGACCAGTGTGAGCCCTTCATCGCCGGTGGCCGCAGTGGTCACCGCGTATGACTCTTCGCGCAGGATCTCTTCCAGGGACTCGCGAATCTCGGCTTCGTCGTCGATGATCAGAACGTGATTCATACGGAGGGATCGTCGCCAGACGTTAAGGTAACAGGCGCGATTTCGGTCACTGGCGCATCATGACCGGGTCCGGAGCCGTTCGTAGTGGCTGGCGGTTGACCTTTGGCCGCATAACCGTTCGCGAAATGCCCGTTGGCTCTCCCGTTATGGCTTCCGTTGGACGCGAGAGGAACTCCTCCGGAAGCAATCAGCGCCGGACTCTCCACGAGCGGAAGTTCCACGACAAACCGTGCGCCCTGAGGGGCGTTCTGTTCTGCGCGGATCGCCCCCTGATGTTCCTGAATGATCTTCGCGGCAATCGACAGGCCGAGACCGGTGCCCCGCTGCTTCGTCGAAAAATAGGGGAGAAAGAGCCGCTCCCGAGTCTCCGGAGTCAGCCCGTGCCCGGTGTCCGCGACGACGATTTCAGCCATGTTGTTTTCGCTGAGGCAGGTCTCGACGGTCAACTGCCGCAGCAGGCTGCCCTGCATCGCCTCCGCGGCGTTATCGATCAGGTTGGCCAGCGCACGCTTCAGCGCCTCGGCGTCGGCCATGACAGGAGGAATCTCCGGGGCCAGTCTGCGGCGGATCGTGATCCCGCCGAGCCGCCCGGCGAAGAGCATCAACGCACTGTCGACGATCGTATTCAAGTCGTTCGGCTTTGGCTGCGCTGTGGGAAATTGCGCTAGCGCCGCAAACTGGTCGACCAGTTTGCGCATCGTCTCGACCGAGCCCAGGATCACCTCGCTGCATTTGCGTACAACGCTCGCCGACTCTGGCAACGGATGGTCGACGTGCTTGCGGATTCTTTCCGCGGAAAGGCTGATCGGCGTGAGCGGGTTCTTAATTTCGTGGGCCACCCGCTGCGCGACCTCTTTCCATGCGACCTGGCGCTGCGCGCGCAGGAACTCGGTCACGTCCTCAACGACCATGATGCAGCCCCGCTGGTGTCCCTGCAATTCGAGGGCGGCCATCGTCGCCGCCAGGTTCAGCACCCCGCGAGGGCTGCGAAGCTCGAACTCCATGGCCGCGATTCCCATACGCTGACTGCGCCGCAGAAGGCGGGTAAGGTCGTCGGCCAGATCGGCGGGAAACAGCGCCTGGACAGCGCCGCCCACTGCTGTTTCCTGCTGGGCCGGTTCGAGCAGGTCGAGAAAGGCGCGGTTCGCCTGCAAAACCCGCATCGAGGAATCGAGCGTGACAACTCCACTGGGAATCGTCTCCAGCACCGTCTCGAGCTCGCGCCGGCGCTCTTCGAGAGTGATGTTGGCGGCGGAGAGTTGCGAGGTGGAACTCTCCGCGATCGTTCGGCTCTCTTCCAGATCGGCCGCCATGTGGTTGAACGAGCGGATCAGCTCTCCCAGCTCCTGAGTCGCCTCAACCGAAAGGCGGTGCTTGTAGTGTCCGGCGGCGATCTCATCCATCGCGTCGGCCAGTGCTTCAACCGGACGGGTGATTTGTTTCGACAAAAATAGCGCCAACCAGCTGCTGGTAAAGAAAATGAGAGCGGTCAGCAACAGCAGGATTGAAAACCCGAGCCGGCGCACACCATTGCGCGCACGGTAGGTTGCCCAATACATCTCCGCGCCCTGCTGAATGCGGGCGATGGTAGAGTTCAGTCCCGCCGGCATCGGCAGCCCTACGACGACGATGTTGTTCTCCGCTTCCGGCGACGGAACTGAGGCTTTGCCGAGCGCATATTCGAGAGGTGGCGTCTGGCCATCGCCAACTCGCCCATCGCCGATCTGGATCACCGGCTCGTCACTACGCTGCGCCGCCTTCAATATGGTTGTGGCCGCCGGCTCAACTGACGTGGAAGATGGCTCGCCGTCGTCCAATCGCGGAAGCACCACGACGCCTCCATTCAGTTGCGGCATCTGGAATTGCGCCACCGCCTGTCCATCGTGATAGACGATCACGAAGCCGCCCTGCAGGGTGATACGCCGCGCACGAATTGCATTCAGCAGTGGAGCGTCGAAGTCCGTCGGCGCAATCACTCCCGGATCGTCCTCGTTATCCAGGGCGCGCGTAAGCGCAGTAGAGCTGGCAAGCGCTTCGGCTTCGGCCCGCGCATTGCTGGTGACGTAATGGGAAAGCTCAAGGGCGACCCGAGTCGAGTCCTCATGAAGTTGCCCAACCGGCTGCGAAAACCAGCGGTCGATCGACCGGTTCATCAAGTAGTAGCTGAAGAAAAACATGAACAGTGCTGGAGCGAGCGAGAGCAGCAGCGCGCCGATGAGCATCCGCGACCGCAACCGCGAGCCCAGTACGCGGCTGCGCTGGTCGGCGTAGAGCTTAAGAATGTTGCGGGAGAGCAGTACGAGCAGAACTACGAACGCAAGAAAAGCGACAATCGACAACAGGGTAAACAGCAAAACCAGGCCAGCGCTATGCGGTTGCAGGAAGGGAAGGTTCCAGGCCTGGAGCGAACTCAACAGCACCAGCAGCACGAAAGCTCCTGCCCCAAGCACTATGATTTTGCGGTGTTTCCCGTCTGGCGCCATGCCGCTCCCGGCCTAACTCCTTCAGTATAGTCACCACCGCGAGAGCCGGCCGCGTTTGGGAAGGCCTCGGGACGATAGACCCGCATATCAGAACGGCGAGAATCTCGCTTCGCCTAGGCGAGGATTTCGCGAACCGGCTTCCACTCGCGCTGCTGCGATTTGGCAACACCCTCATAAGTCAGCGCGCCCAACCAGGTATTGACGCCTTCGGCAATGCCGTCGTCAACTCCAACAGCTTTCTGCGCCCCATTTTGCGCCAGCTTCATCACATAGGGAAAGGTTGCATTGGTGAGCGCCAGAGTGGAGGTATTGGGTACCGCAGCCGGCATGTTGGTGACGCAGTAGTGCACTACTCCGTTGACCAGATACGAAGGATCGCTGTGGGTCGTCGGCCGCGCAGTTTCGATGCAGCCACCCTGGTCAATCGCGACATCGACGATCACTGCGCCTTTTTTCATCTTTGCCACCATCTCCTTGGTGACCAACTTTGGCGCAGCCGCTCCCGGAATCAACACTCCGCCAATCACCAGGTCCGCCTGCCGCACCGCGCGTTCGATGTTGTAGGAGTTCGAAGCCAAGGTGTAAAGCCGTCCATTGAAGATGTCGTCGAGGTCGCGCAGGCGGTTCAGGTTCAAGTCGACGATGGTCACCTTCGCGCCCATCCCAAGAGCGATCTTCGCGGCGTTCGTGCCAACGATGCCGCCCCCGATGATACAGACATCTGCCGGAGGCACTCCTGGAACGCCGCCCAGCAGCGCGCCACGGCCACCATACTCTTTCTGCAGAAAGGTCGCACCGACTTGAACGGACATACGCCCCGCGACCTCCGACATTGGCGTCAGCAGCGGCAACGTACCCGCCTTGTCGCGAATCGTCTCGTAGGCGATGCCAATAACTTTCTTATCGAGCAGTTGCTGCGTTAGCACAGGCAACGGCGCGAGATGAAGATAGGTAAAGAGAAGCAGCCCCTCGCGGAAGAAAACATACTCCTTCTCGACCGGCTCCTTGACCTTAACGACCATGTCTGCCAGGCCCCACACATTGTGGGCTGAACCAACGATCTCCGCGCCCGCCGACTGATAATCGTCGTCGGGGAGGGCCGACAGCTCGCCGGCATGAGTCTCTACCAGAACAGTGTGTCCGGCATCCACCAGCGCCCTCACTCCCGCCGGGGTGATTCCGACGCGCGACTCGTGATCTTTGACTTCCTTCGGTACGCCGATGATCATCTTGTGCTCTGCCTCGTAAAGGAATGCTAGCAAATGCAGCCGCGCGTCGTACCTTATCCGCTGTGCCGGATATGCATGACATCGCCATCCTGCACGCGGTAGTCCTTGCCTTCGAGCCGCAAGGTGCCCTGGCTCCGCGCTACGGCTTCAGATCCCGCCGCCAGCAGAGTGTCCCAGTGGATCGTCTCCGCACGAATGAAGTGTTTCTCCAGATCGGAGTGGATCGCGCCGGCTGCCTCCTGGGCCCGGCTATTCACAGGCACCGTCCAGGCACGGCACTCATCCTCGCCGACCGTGAAAAAGCTGATCAACCCCAGCAGCTCATAGGATTTGCGAATCAACCGTCGCAACCCGCTCTCGGTAAGGCCGTAGGAGGCGAGAAATTCGGCCGCCTCTTCATCTTCCATCTCCGCAAGCTCCGCCTCCACCTTGCCACAGATCGCGGTCGCGCCGGCATTGGGACGAGAGGCGACTTCTTCGAGCTTGTACTTCGCGACAGCAGCTTCAAGATCGACGCCGAGCGTGGTGCTCTCCGAGATGTTCAAGACATAAAGAATTGGCTTTTGCGAAAGAAAGGTAAACCCGCGAATCAGCTTCTTCTCGTCGGCAGTCATCTCCATTTCGCGAATCGGCTTTTCAGACTCAAGAGACTCCTTCACTCGAAGCAACAGCGCATGTTCTTTCTCGGTCTCGGCGGTCTTCTTGCTCTTGAGGTCTTTTTCCAGGCGCTCCAGCCGCTTCTCCACCTGCGACAAGTCGGAGATGATCAGATCGAAGTCGACATTCTTGATGTCGCGCAGCGGGTCGATCGCCCCGACATGCGGGATCGAGTCTTCCTCAAAGGCCCGCAGCACATGGATCAGCGCATCTACATTGCGCAGGCTGCTCAGGAACGCCGTTTCTTTGAGCGCCTCCTGGCCGATGGCAGCGACGTCGGCATATTCCACCGACGCATACATGGTCCGCTTGGGATCATAGAGCGCGGCCAGTTTCTCCAGCCGCTCGTCAGGCACCTTGGCGACGCCGAGATGCGCCTCGCGGGGGTTCGAATAGGCGCGCTCGTCCAGCTTCGCCTTCGTGAGTATCTTGAACAAGGATGTTTTGCCGACCTGGGGCAGGCCGATGATGCCGGTTTTCATGAGCTTCCTGAGGGTGAACTAAGGCCTTTTATTCGATTCTACCAGCGCATATGAGGCGATATTCTCTCCGCCGTGACTCACGCGAGTGGTACAAGAGCCGATGAACAGCTCAGGATGGCGGCCTGAAGAAGCGGACCGCCGGAGGGTGAGCTTATGGGAAGGTCGAGCAGCGCAGAGGAGATCGCGATTGCCCAGTTGGCGGGAGGCCGCGAACGCAGAAAGCAGCGGCGATTCGCTTGAGCGGGCAGGCCGAGGTGCTGGAGCTTGAGTCCAGGTGCTTCTATCGAGGGGAAATCAAGGACCTCAGCCTCACCGGATGCTATGTGACGACCGGAAATGCCGAGCTCGAGCTCGACCCACATGCCGACATCCACCTCTGTTTGTCCGTGAATGGCGATCCGCTGGACACGCGGGCCAGGGTGATTATGGTTCGCCCCGATTCCGGCGCAGCTTTCCAATTTTTGCCGATCGAGCCGGAGATGCGCGCCGCCCTGCTCATGCTGATCAATAAGCTCAGCACACAGGCAGCCTCTATGGAGCCAGTCAAAGTCGTTTAGCAGAAATATTGTGAAGGGCGGCAGGAGACGGACAGGAATGAGAAAGTTCCAATCAGGCGAGTGCGGCCGTGGGTAAGCCCAGAGGCGTCGCGAAGCGAAAACCGGAAGAAGCCAGCGGCAAAGATCGACGAAAGCAGGAGCGCTTCGATTGCGACGGCTTCGCCGAAGTGATCGTCGACGACGCCGCCTTCCTCTTTCGCGGCAGCATTCAGAACTTCAGCCTTGGCGGATGTTACATCCGGTCGCGTGCCCAACTCCGCGTCGGTCGCGGCACTGAAGTCGACTTGCAATTCACCCTGAACGGCGATTTGTTCAAGGCGCGGGCGCGAATCATGATCGTCCGCCCGAACACCGGCGCCGGCTTCGAATTTCTCCTCACCGATCCCGAAGTTGTGCGGCGCCTCACCGACCTGATCCGGAAACTGAGAATCGCCCCGTCGGCCAAAGCTACTGCGCCGGAGAGCAAAGCCGAACAAGGCGGCAGACACGACCCCACCAGGAGTCTGTGGGACCACGTCCACTGACCCGGGCACTCAGCCAGACCGCTATAAGATGAACCATCCTTTAAGCGCTCTCGATGCCTGCCCCATTCGCCGACTGCTCTTATCAGCCAGCTGTCAAGTAAGGGACCGCGCGGCGCGCATCTCGCAACGCAACTGCCCACCAATGTAGTTGCGACAGCATGGTGGCCATCGACCGCTGGGCTCTCTCGGGTTCTCGCAAAATGCCTTCCCCATCGAAATGCTCCCAAGCAGACGCAAAGCTCACAGAATGCTGCATCGTGACGGTGTGCAGTTCCGCAAACACCAGCCGCAATTGCTCGACTGCGCGCAGTCCGCCTGAGACCCCTCCATAAGAAACGAAGGCGACCGGCTTCCCTCGCCACTCCGCACCCACGGAATCGATCAGTTCTTTAAGTGGCGCCGGATAGCCATGGTTGTACTCGGGCGTCACCACAATAAAGGCATCAGCTTCCGCAATGTGCCGTTGTAGAGATGCGGAGTCCTTGATGCCGTCGGGCGGCGTCAACTCTCCGGGATCGACCGTCTCCACCGAAAATTCTTCTCGCTCGGCGATTTCTTTCACAGCCCACCCGGCAACCTTGTCGCAAAAGCGTCCTTTGCGAGTGCTGCCATAAATCAAGGCCACCTTGACGTTGTCGTTCATCGTTCTGTTCCCTTTCCTCGATCGTTAATAGATTCAAGCTTAAGACCTCAAGTAAACTTGAGGTCAAGGCTGGCAGCCGTGAAAAAACCCGAACCATCACGAATGACCACAGAACTCACGGTAGGCGGTGTCGCGGCACGCAGTGGGGTCGCCGTTTCGACCCTCCACTTCTATGAATCCAAGGGCTTGATCAAAAGCTGGAGAAATCAGGGCAATCAGCGCCGGTATCCGCGCGAGGTGCTGCGTCGCGTCGCCATCATCAAAGTGGCGCAACGGACCGGAATTCCGCTGGCATCGATCCGCAAAGCCCTGGCATCGCTGCCCGACCGCCGCACACCCACGGCCGAAGACTGGAAGAAATTGTCCGCGGAATGGCGATCGGACCTGAACGATCGAATCAACCGCTTGACACGACTCCGTGACCAGCTGGACGGCTGCATAGGATGCGGCTGCTTGTCTCTGGGCATTTGTCCGCTGCGCAATCCATGGGACAAGCTGGCAGGGGAAGGCCCCGGACCAAGACTTCTCGATCCGGATTAGTACGTTCTCGCCCGGTCGCTCAATCTCACTGGGTACGCCGTTCTATCGCGAAGAGCTGCCAACAGAAAGCCGGACCCCAACCTCTGGGGCCAAGGTCTGACGACGATACTTCCAGGCGCGAGGGCCGGCGATGAGAAAACCAACAATAGTCGCAAATCCGAGTACCGAAGGAAGAATCGCAGACCACGGCATGTAACGGGCAAACACCGTGCCCGCAAAAGCCGACGTAATCGCAATGTAAGCGCTCATCATCTTGTATAGGTGCTCCTGCACCCACACTCGCCTGAGCCACGCGGTAGGAAGCACATTCCGCAACAAATCGTAGCCGCTAATCGCCAGCAGACCTCCAAGTATCGACCAGGTGAGGATGGGGTTCCAGGGCTGACGAAGATACCGCATCGCAAGAATGAATATCCACGGCGTCGCCAGTCCCAGGACCGCCGCGATTCGATCTACCGCCTGCGGCCTTCGCCCGCGAAGTTGGAGCGCACGGTAGCCGGAAAAGACATCGTAGAAACTCAGCAGCGTCACCACTGCAAGGAAGGACCGGAAGTCGAAGACCAGCAGCCCAATCGTCGCAGTCGAAACAACAACCAGATACGCATACAGAAAGAGCCTGCCTGCGCGAATGTGAAGCGGACCTCCTTTGCGGCTGCAAATCGCGACCATTCCCAGAACCAGCGCCGCCGTTCCGCAGAGGATGTGAATTCCTATATTGATCCAGTGCAGCGGCGTGTGGGCACTTGCCATAACGATGCGGGAGGCCTCTCTAATCGGAATTCAGTTTCGCTTCCTCACAACCATCCCTGGGCCCGTGCGATCCGCGCTGCCTCGATCCGGTTGGAGGCCCCCAGCTTGCTGATCGCCTCGGAAAGATAATTCCGCACTGTCCCTTCGGAGAGATTCAGCTTCGCCGCGATCTCGCCGCTGGTCGCGCCTTCCGCCGCCAGCCGCAGCGCCTGCCGCTCGCGATCGGTGAGCGGATCGGCGGTGCCCCACGATTCCGCCGCCAGCTCGGGATCGATCACGCGCAGGCCGCGATGTACGCGGCGCACGGCCTCGGCCAACTGCTCAGCCGGCTTGTCTTTCAGCAGATATCCGGTAGCTCCGGCATCGAGCGCACGGCGCAGATAGCCGCTGCGTGCGAATGTTGTCACAATGATGACTTTGGTGCGGACTTTGCGCCGCTGCAGCTCGGCCGCAACATCCAGTCCGCTCATCTCTGGCATCTCGATGTCGGTGATAAAGACGTCAGGCTTGAGCTCGAGCACTCGCACAAGCGCATCGGCGCCGTTCTGCGCCCGCCCCACCACCGAAATTCCGCCCGACATTTCCAGCAACGCCGCCAGTGCTCCGAGCACCATCGCCTGATCTTCGGCAAGCACCACGCGAATGCCCGCTGCACCGCGACCCTGGTTTTCGAGAGCCGTCACCTCTGCGTCGCCTCTTGCAGTGGGCCAGGGCAACGGCAAAGTGATTTGCAAGCGCGTGCCGCCCCGCGTCTCGCGTTGCAGCGTGCCGCCCAATGCCTCAACCCGCTGGCGCATTCCGGCCAGACCGTTTCCCTCAGGCTGAAATCCGCCTAAGCCGTCATCCTGGATCGACAGGCGGCAAATGCCGTCGGCAGACTTCAGTTCCAACCGGCACCGCGCCGCTTGCGCATGTCGAACGACATTGGTGACGGCCTCCCGTACAGCCAGCGAGAGCACGCCCTCCTGCGTCGCTGACAGCGTCACCGACGCCTGATCGCACTCGACCGTGACTCCCGCCGTCTCAAGCGTGGCGCGCGCTTTCGCGAGCTCGGCTGCCAGGCCGTTGGAACGATATCCGCCGATCGCCTGGCGCACCTCGGAGAGCGCCGTCCGCGCGGTCTGTTCGACATCTGCCATCTCCACCTTGGCCCGAGCTGGGTCGCGCTCCACCAGCTTCGACGCCAACTCCGACTTGAGCACGATCACCGACAACGTGTGACCCAGCACGTCGTGCAGGTCGCGGGCGATCCTTTCGCGCTCGGCAACCTTGGCGAGATGCTCGATCTCTTCCTGCGCCCGTATCAGCTTTTTTTGGCTGCGGCCATGCTGGGAGAAATAGACGTTAAGCGTACCAATAATCACCAGCAATCCAACATCGACAAACCAGGCAACATGCGGGCTGTGCAAAAGGTAGAGTTCAAGCGTCAAAACCGCTGCAACCGCGACGATGTATTGGAACGAAGTTCTTGCGTTCTCCTCAAAGGCAAGAAACGACGCGGCGTAGATAAAGAAGCAGCACGCTCCACTGTTGAAGGGCAGATAGGCAACGCCGAGCAGCATCATGCCGAGAGCGAGCGCAACCGACTTCCACCCGCAAACCCAGTAGAGGCCGAAATACATGATCAGGAATAGCAGCAGCCCCAGCCCGGTCCAGGCCCAGGTGACCAGTCCCGCATGGTTCATGATCGGATCGATGAGGAAGAAGCCCAGGTAACCGAGCAGCGCGTAGGCGGCCCACCCCATCCCGGTGTTCTTGGGCATCAATCTCATCGCCGCAACTCCTCAACTCCCCTCAAGAATAAGCCATACTCAGCTCAGCCGCCGGTTTCCCAGCGACCGCTTCAGCCATACAACTTGCCTTCGTCGCGGCGAAAGCCCAAAATCGCCACGCCCAGACTGACCAGGGTGAAGCCGATCAGTACATTGACGTGCGTCTGAACATCGCCGCGGCTTTGAATGCCCACCATATGCAGCGCCAACTGGCCAAGATGATACGGCGGCAGCGCGAGCGCGAGCTTTTGCAGAAAGTTGGGCAGGATAAAAATCGGCATCCAGAGTCCCGACAGAAACGAGAGTGGAAGATACAGCATGTTCACAAGTGACGGCGCTGAGTTCGGCTTGGCGAGGTAGCCAATCACCAATCCAAAGGCACAGAAAGGGATTGATCCGAGCACCAGGGTCGCCATTAATCCGAGGATTTGTGTAGACGCCAACCGAACGCCGCCAAACGAAACGCCCAGAGTAAGCAGCGTGAGGAAGACGATCAGGCTGAATAGCAGACACGAAGCGACGCGCCCCATGAAATAAGCTGGAATCGGCATCGGGCTGGCACGCTTCACCTCGAGCCATCCCTGCCCGCGCTCCGTCGCCACACCCACGCCGAAGCCATAAAGTGCAACGCCGATGATGCCGTAGCAGCCCATCGTGGCCAGCAGGTAGGTTGCCGCCTCTCTATGCCCGCCCGATGCGTCGCGATTGATAACGAGCCCGAACAAGGTGTAGAACATCGCCGGAAAGAGAACGACCGAGAGCGAGTAGACCGGCATCCGCCACCGCTTGAGAAACTCATACTTCGTCTCTTTCCAGTAAATCTCTACCGTTCTCACCAACGGACGGCTCCATCTCACCGGTGCAACTGCAACTGAACTCGTCATGGCATCTCCCTTTCTGACTGCAAGCTGAACTTCTTCGGCTTTCGCAATTTTGTGCCCCATCCTTGTCGAAGCCTCATCTCGACAAGGCTGGGTGGATCGACTCTCTCGTGCTCACTTCGTCAAGGCGAGAAACGCTTCTTCAATTCCCGCATTGGTAACTTCGATTCCGAAGAGCCCCGCATCTGCCGCGAGCAATTCCCGCAGCGTAGCCTCCGCGGTAGCACTCTGGATCTCAACCGCCTCGCGGTCATAGCGCACACTCGCCACCCCGCTCATCCGCTCAATCGCACCCAGCGTCAACTGAGTAATGCAGCGGATCTTCTTGCCCGCTGTGCTCGCCTTGATGCTCTCCGGAGTGCCCTCGGCAACGATCGAACCTTTGTTGATCACTACCACCCGATCAGCAAGGGCGTCGGCCTCTTCGAGATAATGCGTGGTCAGCAACACTGTTTTGCCACGCGCTACCAGTCCGCGAATCTGCTCCCAGAACCCGCGCCTCGCCTCGACATCGAGGCCAACCGTCGGCTCGTCGAGGAAGAGCAGATCGGGATCGCCACAAATCGCAAGCGCAAACAGCACGCGCTGCTTTTGGCCGCCAGAGAGTTCTCCGAACTGGCGCCCCTCGATGCCCTGCAACCCGGCCATCTCGACTACCTCGGCCATCGGCAACGGCTTCGGATAGTAGCTGGAGAAGAGATCAATGTGCTCCCGCACCTTCATCGTGCTGGGGACGCCGCCAACCTGCAGCATCGCGCCGACCCGCTCCCGCGTGCCCGGGTCTTTGGGATCGCCACCAAAGACAGAGATTTTTCCGCTCGTCGGCGAAGCCAAACCCAGCAGCAACCGCACCAGAGTCGACTTCCCTGCTCCGTTCGGTCCAAGCAAAGCAACCACTTCACCGGAGTTGATAGTGAAATCCACCTCGCGAAGAGCCTGCACCGGCCCGTAGCTCTTGCTGACCTGGGCAACCCGGGCAATCGCAGCCCCACGAGAGGCTGGCTGCTGCGCTCCGGAAACAAAATCCTTGAATATGATCTCTGCCGTCGCCATCGAATCCCTCCAAATAGCCTGACTACAGCTACAAGAGTGAGTCCACGTCAAAGCTGGCGCCAGTGCATAAGATCATGCGGAAAAGATGACAAATGTCATGAGAGGAACTCGCCCATCCTAAGCGGGAGCAAAGCGAACCGAAAACGAGATCGTGGCAAACGGATATTCTGTCGAGTGCAATCGAAAGGTGAAGGATGAAACGCCCAATGGCAAAGACTCGCTTCTACCACGCTGGCAAGCGACGCGCTTCCGCGATGTTCGGCGCCGCGTTGATGTTTCTGCTGCTCCCACAGATCCTCGTCGCCCAATCCGGCTTTGTGCATACCCAGGGCAATCAACTCGTCGACGGACAAGGCCGTGTGTTGATGCTGCGCGGCACCAACCTCGGCAATTGGCTCGTTCGCGAAGGTTATATGTTTCACTTCGACGACGGGCCGCAGTCGACCCGCGAGATCGAGGCGCTCACCAACGAACTGCTCGGCCCGACCGCAGCGCAGAAGTTCTGGCGCGATTACATGGATAGCTACGTCACCCGCGACGACATTCAATTCATCAAGCGGGCCGGTTTCAATTCCATCCGAATTCCTTTCCATTACAAATACTTTCTGCCTGGCGACGATGAGGGCTTCGCGCTGCTCGATCGCGTGATCGGCTGGTCGCGCGAGGCCGGCCTCTATGTCATCCTCGACATGCACTGCGCGCCCGGCGGACAAACCGGAACCAACATCGATGACAGCTGGGGATATCCGTGGATCTACGACGACCCCGAGGCCCAGCAACTCACGGTGGATATATGGAAGCGCATCGCCGCGCACTATCGCGACTCGACAACGGTCCTTGGCTACGACTTGCTCAATGAACCCATTCCGCAATACCCGCAGCTTCAGGGCTACAACAAAGATCTCGATCCGCTCTATCGCAAGATTGTCGCGGGCGTCCGCGAGGTCGATCGCAATCACGTCGTCATTCTCGGCGGGGCGCAGTGGGACACCAACTTCGCCGTCTTCGGACCTCCCTTCGACAAGAACGTGATGTACAACCTGCATAAATACTGGATGAAGCCCGTCAAGGAGGAAATTCAACCTTATCTGGATTTCCGCGACCGTTATCACGTTCCCATCTGGATGAGCGAGTCGGGCGAAAACACCGATGCCTGGGTCGCCCAGTTCGTCCAGTTACTCGAGCAAAACCAGGTCGGCTGGGCATTCTGGCCGTACAAGAAAATGGACGCGACGTCTTCGCCGGTCTCGTTCAGCCGACCGATCTACTGGGATGAGATCGTCACCTTCGCCAAGTTGCCTGGAGGCACAGGAGAAGCCGAGAAGCGGATTGCCAAGCGTCCTCCGCAAGAGCACATCACGGCGGCCTTCGCCGATCTTCTCGACAAGGTTCAGCTAAGGAACTGCCGGACGAACGAGGGGTACTTGAAGGCGCTCGGCATGGCTTCCCCGCACTGAGGTCCAGGAGCCGGCAGAGCGGCAATCCGCCAGTGATGCGATCGGGGATATCCTTCGCGCTAAACTGGAATTGGCAGCGCAGCCAGGAGATCATCCCTCCTTCAGACCGAGTCCGCTCCCAGGGAGAACGATGCATCGGATTAAGCCCCTTGATGGAGTTCGCGGTATCGCGATCCTGCTCGTTCTCGGGCATCACACCCTTGAAATAATGAAGGCCGGCTGGATAGGTGTCGATGTCTTCTTCGTTCTATCCGGTTTTCTGATCACGTCCATCCTGATTGATCGTGAAAGCAGCGCAAACCGGATGCGATATTTCTATGTTCGGCGCGCAAAGAGGATCCTTCCGCTGCTGATTCTCATCGTCGTCATTGAGTCTTGCTTCAAACATGGATTCTTCGTCCACAACTGGTATTGGTACACGTTCTTTCTCATGAATGTGCGGGAAACCGTTGAGCCGGTGGGAGTGCTCAGGAACCTATGGTCGCTCGCAATTGAAGAGCATTTTTATCTGGTCTGGCCCACGCTGTTTTATTTCCTGGGCAGAAGAAGGGCGGCGCAGACCTTGATGGTGATCCTGCTCATCAGCCCCATTCTGCGGTTTGCTTTCACGCCGGTGTTCAAGACTTACCTGCCGATATATTTCCTCACGCCTTTTCGATTGGACGGCTTGGCCGGCGGCTCTCTGCTCTCGATATTGGTCCACCAGGGCAGGCTAAGGTTCCAGCCTCGAGTCCTCGCGACCATATTGGCCCTTTGCGCGCCTCTATCCTATATTGCGGTGCACTTCATCCCCGGTTTTTACAGAGAGGCAGATAGCCGCCTGTTCAATTCGATCGGCTACAGCCTGATCACCTTGATGGCCTGCGCATTTATTCTTCTGGCGTACTACTCCCATGACAATGTTTGGGGGAAAATTCTGACCTTCAAGCCGCTTATGTACCTGGGAACGATCAGCTACTTCGTGTATCTCTTCCATGCTGCGATCATTCACTACCTTCCTCTGCCAACCATCGGCGAAAAGCGCTTTTTCGGCGTCAGCCTCGCGATCCTCGCGGGCACGGCATCTTGGTATCTGTTCGAACGGCCGATCCTGCGAACGAAGGCCTGGGAGAAGCCTCGCTCGGAGGGCGAGGCGACAAGGCCAGCATTGACCGAAAGCATCCGCTAGCTTCGCTCTTTCATGAGGTGGCGGCGATTCCGATCCGCAAACTCCCACATTGCGCTGAGGCCGCGAAGCAGGCGCCTCCAGCAGCCATCGCGCCCCACGGTGGCGGACGGGTCTCCCTTGCCCTTGCACAGATGTTGCGCGCGATCAGCCTCTGTATCTATTTTTGATGATCGGTGTTGGGTACGTCCGTCGCCTGTATCTGCTCGGCTTTCTGCGTTTCACGCGCAGCCTCATCGGCGCGCCCGAGCGCTCGATACGACTGGCCGAGCAGAGCATGTGCCATATAATTCATCGGATCGATCCTGGTGGCCCGCTCGAGATAGACCCGGGCCATCTCCGGGTTCTTTTGCTTGAGCATCACCTTGCCCAGCAGAATGTAGGGGCCGCTGGTCGCAGGTTCGAGCGGCAACGCTTTGTTGAGAGCCACCAGGGCATGCGTAAAATCCCCGGTGCGAATGTATGCATCCCCGAGACGCTCATAGGCGACTCCGGCCAGGGGATTCAGTTCAATCTCCTGATCAAAGGCCGCGATGGCCTCGTCATAGCGGCCAGCCGCCAGCGTGACCTCGCCAAGCAACAAGTGGGCGAGCGGCAGGTTGGCATCCAGCGCAAGTGCCTTGCGCGCCGATTCCTCGGCAATGGGCAGGTAGTCGCGGCGCAGAAACAATCGGCCGGCCAGCAGATATGCTTGCGGCGAGTCGGCGGCAAAACCATACTGGACTGAGAACGCCCTGCGCGCGTCGTCATAACGATGTGTGTCCATATAAGAAAGCGCCAAAACATAATCGGGATCGATATGCGTTTTGGGCGCCAGAGCATTCGCCTTTTCCAGGACAGGAATGGCCAGCGCGGGTTTTCCCTGGCGAAAGAGAGTCACGCCCTCCATCTGCATCGATTCGGAGTCCTTAGGATTCAGCGCCACAGCTCGCGCGAAGGCGTCCGTTGCATCGACCATCTTTCCCTGTTGATACAGGACCATCCCGCGAAGATATTGCAGGCCGGCCGTCGAGGGCTTGGCAGCGGCGATGCCATCCAACTCTTTCAGCGCCGCATCAAGCTCGCCGCTGTCGATAAGTTTTTGTGCTGAATTCAGCGATGGCGGCGGGGCAGAGCCGGGGCTTGTCGACTGGCCCGGAGCATAGGATGCCCAGTGCGCGAGGAGGAGTACACAGAGGATTGCAGATTGGGACGGCATCGAAACGCTGTTGCTCACGAACTCTGGTGCTCTCACCAGTGGCTGTCGCATAATAGCACTTTGAAAGCAGCGTCCGAAATCGCCGCAAGTTTCTCTGGCAGAGCATGATTGCAGGTAAGTTTCACGTAGGTCTACGGCTCGCGGGGAGATCGCTCGCCGGCCTGCTCCTCGCTGGCTATCTATTGGCTGTCCCCGCTCCCGCACGCGCGCAAGCCGCGGCGACAGCGGGGCGCCACACCGTCTTCCCGACGTCCAATTCACATCCCGGGCCGGCCTGGTTTGAAGATGTTGCTGGCAAAGCCGGTTTGCGCGTCCTCAACGTCAATGGCGATAGCACCACGAAGAAATACATCATCGAGGCGACGGGCAGCGGAGTCGCCATCTTCGACTACGACAATGACGGATGGCCGGACATCTTCCTCGTCAATGGAAAGCTTCTCCACGAGGCCGGCCCTCCGCACGGAGCCGCCCGCAAAGACCCGCCCACCAGCCACCTCTTTCATAACAATCACGATGGAACCTTCACCGATGTGACAGCAAAAGCGGGATTCACCGAGTCGAGCTGGGGGCAGGGTGTTTGCGTCGGCGACTACGACAATGATGGCTACGACGACCTCTACGTCACAACCTACGGGCACAACCTTCTTTATCACAACCAGGGCAATGGGACCTTCAAAGAGGTCGCCGCGCAAGCCGGCGCGGCCGGCACTGGTCAGGAGTGGGGAACAGGCTGCGCCTTCGTAGACTATGACCGCGACGGAAAGCTCGACATCGCCATCGCCAACTATGTTCATTTCGACCTGTCTAAAACGCCCGCGCCCGGAGATGGTCCCGGCTGCATGTTCGAGGGAACCCCAGTGATGTGCGGACCGCGCGGCCTGGCCAGCGCCCCAAACACCTTGCTTCATAATCTCGGCAACGGAAAATTTGAAGACGTCAGCAAGAAGAGCGGATTCGAGGCGACGAACGGGCACTACTGTTTCAGCGTTTCAACGCTCGACTATAACGATGATGGCTGGCCCGATATCTATGTCGCCTGTGACGGAACGCCGGCAATCCTCTATCGGAACAACCATAATGGAACTTTCACCGATGTGGCCCCGGATATGGGAGTCGCCTTCAATGAGGACGGCCGTGAGCAGGCCGGCATGGGTTCCACCGTTGCCGACTATGACGGCGACGGGCATCTTGACATCTTCAAAACCAACTTCTCCGAAGATACGTCAACCCTCTATCACAACAACGGCGACGGCTCGTTCACCGATGTAACCTTCGCCGCGGGACTCGGCATCAACACCGACTTGCTCGGTTGGGGAGCAATGTTTATCGACGTCGATAATCACGGCCTGCCGGACCTGCTGGTCGTAAACGGGCACGTCTATCCCGAGGTCGACTCGAATCAACTAAGTTCCACTTATCGTGAACCCAGGGCGCTCTACCGCAATCTCGGCAACGGAAAATTCAAAGACATTTCCAAAGACTCCGGCCCTGGAATTCTCCTCCGCACTCCCGGTCGCGGACTCGCCATCGGCGATCTCTGGAACGATGGCCGCCAGGAAGCAGTCATCAACAACATCAGCGACTACCCGATGCTGCTGGTCAACCTTGCCGCAAACAACAACCATTGGCTATGTCTCCGCCTGGTCGGCAAACAATCCAATCGAGATGGGATAGGCGCGCGTGTCACGGTGCACGGGCAGTCACGCAGTTGGGTCGATGAAGTGCGCAGCGGTTCCAGCTACAACTCCAGCAATGATCTCCGAATCCATTTTGGCCTCGGCCCAGAAACCAGCATCAAGAGCATTCACATTCGCTGGCCAAATGGGAACGCGGAGCAGTTCCCTGGAGTCGCCGCCGACCAATGCGTTACCTTGACCGAGGGCACAGGCACCACCCTGAAATGACAGGCCGGCGATCGAAGTCATTTGGGCGCCCGGAATGTGCGGCGAGCAGATTCAAAGCCGGGATTCAATGCCGAGCTTGCGAAAGACCCCGATTCTTTGGGTTGGAAATCCACACAGTGACAGGGCCGGAAATCCCGAAGGCGCCTGGAGCAAAGCCCCTCCGCCAATATTGGTATTTTTAGGAATGCGGGACGACCCTTTGCCCTGGGCCGGCAGCGTTCCTCGTGCTAGTCTTCCCCTGCGGCCCGGCTCCAACGGAATGAACCAACATTCAACTCCCTCAATACCTTAACGGCGTGGCAGAGACAAACGATTTATTGTGGAGATCATAAAGATGCGATTCAATTTATCCGTTTCTCTGCAAATGGAAGGATTTGCACTGTTGCTCCTCAGCGGTTGTCGAATTACCGCGCTCGGTCAGGCGCCATCCCCACCTTTCAAGCCGCCTCCACCTCACGTGAATGCTCCGCTCGGCGAAATCAAGCGCCATCCCGGCGATGGCGAAGGCGCGTTCAAGACCGGAACCTATCGCGATCTCTTTGCCGAACAGGGACACTCGCCGGCGCAGACCCAGGCCAGGATTGATAAAGCCTTTCAGCAGCTCTTTCATGGAGACGCCTTATCGGAACGCGTCTATTTCGAGGCTGGCTCCAACTCGAACGGCCCGCTCGCCTACATGACCGATTGGGCTAACAACGATGCCCGCACCGAGGGCATGAGCTACGGCATGATGATCGCCGTGCAGATGGACAAGAAGCGCGAGTTCGATGCGCTCTGGAATTGGTCCAATACCTACATGCTCATCACCGACCCGAAGAATCCGAACGCGGGCTACTTCGCGTGGTCGATGAATACCGACGGAACTCCGCGTTCGACCGGCCCCGCACCGGATGGAGAAGAGTATTACGCGATGGCCCTGCTCTTTGCGGCAAATCGTTGGGGCAACGGACAAGGCATCTACAATTACCAGCAGCAGGCAAACCGCATTCTTTCACTTATGCGTCACCACCCGGTGATCACTGAGACTGGCCCCTTTAAGGTCCATCCCGAAGACCAACCGTTCAACCCCTGGGGCCAGACCCTCACCGGCCCGAACAATACCGAGCGGCTGCAAGCGCAAGCCGATATCGCCATCGAGCTCAAGGGCGAAGGCAAGACGCCGCCGGAAGACCCATTCACTCGAATGCGGCGGAATGGAGCGTTCATTCCGCGCCCCGAAAGCGCCGGCGCGATGCTTGAAGAAGAGCACTACATGGTTCGTTTTGTTCCCAACGTCGGCCCCGGAGTGACCGATGCCTCATATCATTTGCCGGCCTTTTACGAACTATTCGCGCGGTGGGGCCCGGAGCAGGATCGCCAGTTCTGGGCCATGGCGGCCGACGTAAGCCGCGCCTTTTTCACTAAGGTGACCGGACCTGATACCGGGCTCTCTCCCGATCGAAACAATTTCGATGGCACTCCAACCATCGGATGGGACGGCCAGACCGTTCCCTTCTCCTACGACTCCTGGCGCACCGTCAGCAACTGGGGCGTCGACTACAGTTGGTGGCGCAAAGATCCGCAGGAAAGTGAGCTCAGCGATCGCATCCAGAAATTCCTGATTAGCCAAGGCATCAGCACCTTCGCCGACCGTTACACTCTCGATGGAAAACCGCTGTCCACCCGCCATTCAGTAGGTATGGTTGCGACGACAACCGTTGGCGGTCTCGCCGCCACCCCCGGCGCTGATGAAAAGGCCTTTGTCGAGGAACTCTGGAGAACGCCGATTCCTGTCGGGGATCAACGATATTTCGATGGGATGCTTTACCTCATGAGCATGCTTCACTGCAGCGGTAACTTTAGAATATGGGTGCCAAAATGACTCGCTCTTGCAACTTCGATCAAATTCCAATCCGCTTCAGGGTAATGTTGCGGGCATTTGTTCTGATCTTCGCTGCAATCTCGATCTCTGCCCATGCACAACAAATCGCATTCACCTGGGACGATCTGCCCGCGCACAACGTGCTGCCGCCGGGAGAAACACGGGTTGAGATCGGCAGAAAGATCGTCTCTGCGATGAAGGACGCACACCTGCCGCCCGCTTATGGTTTCGTCAACGGTATCCAGACCGAAAGAGAACCTTTATCGACGCCGATGTTAAAAGAGTGGCGCGACGCAGGCCTGCCGCTCGGCAATCATACGTGGTCGCACATGAATCTCAATCAAGCCTCGCTCACGGATTGGGAAGCCGACGTGCTCAAGAACGAGCCGCTTCTCCGGTCCTATATGGGCCACGCCGATTGGCATTGGCTTCGCTATCCCTACCTGGCTGAAGGCGACACTGCGCAGAAGCGCGACGCCGCGCGCAAGTTTCTCGCCGGCCACGGCTACAAGATCGCTGCGGTGACGATGAGCTTTGCCGACTACCTGTATAACGAGCCCTACACGCGTTGTGTCGCGAAGAACGACGCGGCCGGAATCGCGCAATTGGAGAAGGGTTATCTCGACGCGGCGGATGCCTACCTGAGCTACTCGCGAGCGATGTCCAAGGCTCTGTTTGGCCGGGACATCCCCTACGTGCTGCTCATGCACGTGGGCGCGCTCGACGCGCGACTCTTGCCCAGACTGCTGCAACTCTATCGCGAGAGAGGCGTGACCTTCATTAGCCTCGAGGATGCAGAGAAGGATCCCTTCTACAAAAACGATCTGGATCTGTCCCTGCCGGCGACTCCCGACACGCTCGAACAAGCCATGCATGCGCGCGGCCTTCCGCTTCCAACTCGTCCAAGTCTCGGCCTGGACCCGAGTACCGTCTGTCGCTGACCGGCAGGCGTTTACGGAGTAAGCAGTAGCAAGCCAGAGCCGCTGCGGCGGATCGTCCGTAAGCTCTCACGGAACATGGACGAGGAACTCCGGCATGTCGGGAAGGTTGTCGATGAACGTCCCTTTTTTCTTCCCCTCGGACGAAAAGCGCCGCACCCGCTGCTTCTTTCGTTCGGCCACATAAAGATCGCCATCGGGGCCGACTGCAAAACCGGAGGGAGCGTCAAGTTTTCCGTCGATCACCACCCGCGCCTTGAGCTTACCGCTCGGAGGCGCGGACGTCAGGTCTAGCGCCAGGATGCTGCCCGAGCCCGAGGCGCCGATATACAGCGTCTCCCCATCCAGGATCAGGTGCACGGGCGCTTCGAGCGCCTTTCCCGTGACGTGCGCCATCAGCTCCCCGGTCCGTACACTGAAGACCTTCACCGCGTCGCCGGCTTCGTCGGCCACGTAGAGTCGCTTCCGGTGCACGATGATGCCCCGCACCGAATGCCGCGGCTTGCCGCGCTTGTCGAGCACCACCTTGAGGCCGAGAGGCGACGGCACATCGAGCGGCGTGCGGTCACCGTACTCGGGAAGGCTCCCCCGGCTCGACGCAACCAGTGTGCCGGGCAGAAACTTCCCGTCAGGATAATGTTTGCGCAGGTGCGCGGCCACCGATGCGGGTTTGCGGGTCTTCGGCACCAGCGACACCACGGTGTTGGTGTCCTGGCACGAGATGTAGATGCGGCCATCGTCCCCTAACTCCACATCGAACGGGTGGACCATCGCCGCGACCTGCTCGGTCTTCGCCAGCACCTCCTTGAAGCGGAAGGTGTCGCGGTGGCGGGAATATAGCGCAATATGACTATCTTTGCGCCACGCGTTAGCGATGTAGAGATCGTCGCCCACCAATGCGAAGCCCCGCGCAATGTGCAGCGGGTGCGCGGCCGGAGATGGATCCAGGAGCAACGGATGCACCTTGCGCGGGGAGCCGTCGTCCTCAAAGACGCCAATGTTGTCGACGCCGTGCCCCGATTCACCTCGATAACTTATCCACCACACGCCGTCGTCCTCCTAAGTACGATCAGTCTATCGTCAGTACCGGGGCAACTGCGCTTTTTCAGCAGGCATTCAACCCGACTCACGCCCTGTGCAGCGCGACGAGAGTGCTGGCATTATAAGCCGGACGGGACCGCGCATCTATTGCGTGCACATCCTCTGCTTTGCTCCGGAATAAATCAATTATCCGGGGCTTTCATAAGAGGTAACTGCTTGTCCCTTCTCCGAAAGGTAGGCATCGAGGGGCTTGCCCGGCAGCCCCTTCAGCCCGGAAACCACACACTCGGCGTTAAGTTCGGCGCCAGCGCGGCTGGTATGGGTATGAGGGTCGGCAAAGAGAGGCTCGACCTTGGCTTCGCCAAGCGCATCATAACGACGCGCAATAATCTCGTTCAGATCGACGAACGGGACCTTTTCCGCCTCCGCCACTTGCCGGGCCCACCCTCCATAGTTAGCGGCATTGCGCTCGACTTTGCCATCCTTCCAGATCTTGCGCGGAATCGGTGAACAGACTATCGGATGCGCGCCTTTTGCCAGGGTGTCCGCGACATACTTCCTCATATACCAGCCATAGGTGTAGACAGTTTCGTGTTTCTTCGTAATCGGATTGTCTATCTCTTTGCTCTCGTCGCCGACTCCCGGAATCGTCCCCCGCGCGCGGCTCGTATCGTCGAGTGGCCCCGAGTCATTGTGGCCAAACTGGAACAGGACAAAATCACCCGGCTTGAGCATCGCGAGCAGTTCGTCCCAGCGGCCTTCGGTGATATAGGTCCGGCTGCTGCGGCCGCCGATCGCCCGGTTGACGACGTTGATCTTCAAGGCGTCGAAATAGTCGGCCAGCGGCTCGCCCCAGCCCCATTGCCCATTTGCTCCGTCACCTTTGCCATTGCGAACGGTCGAGTCTCCAACCAGGTAAAGGGTGGGCAGCTTGGAATCTTCTGGTGTAGGCAAGGCAGGCCGTGCCGCCGCGCCCGGGTCGGTCGCAATCGCCGGCGCTTGGCTGGTTGCCGAAGCTTGAGACGTAACCGGGTTTTGCCCGGAGCCGAATAGCATCGCGAAGACGATACCGATTGAAGCAAGCTGACCGCTCATGATTTCACTTCTCCCTTTATTAATCGCGTGGAATTACTTGGGTTCGCCATAAGGTTTGTCCTTATCGCCAATCTCGTCGGAGTCGGTGAAGGTTACCTTGCTGCCGTCTGCGGTTTCGATGTTGTTGTCAGCCAGCGTCCAGTTCTTCGCGTTGGCAACAATGCCGGCCGTCGCCGCTTGAATATCGAGATGGTCGAGCCGGAAGTTATCGAGCGTAGCATTCGGATAGGCGCTGACCAGGAGCGCCTGCTTCGCTCCCGTCGCCTCGATGTTCCAGATATGAACGTCGCTGAAGTGCGGCAGTCCCTGTTGCTCCGGAACCTTTGTGGTCAGCGCAATCCAATACGGTGGAACGTCTTTGGCGCCGGCCGGAAGAGTGGCATAGCTATAGCTCGGGTTCCAGTTCATGGTGATGTGAATCGGGATAGCCACCCCCTTGAGAGTAAGGTCGTGAATGCGAATGTCACGGGCATAACCGCCGCGAGTGTGAGCAGATTTGAAGAGGACGCCCGACGGCACCCCACTCAACGCGGTGAGATTATAGGCCTCGATATTGCGAAAGCCCCCCGAAGTCTCGCTGCCGATGGTCACCGCCGCCGCGCCGCGGCGGATGATCGAATCGCGGAGGACTATATCCTCCGTGGGCCGGTTAACGCGGAGACCATCCGAATCGCGCCCCGCCTTGAGACACAGCGCGTCGTCGTTCACGTCAATGTCGGCGTGTTCGACAAGCACCTTTCGCGAGGAGTCGATGTCGATTCCATCGGTGCTCGGCCCCTTGCCGCCTTCGTTATTGCGGATGATGACGCCGTCGATCGTGATGTCGTCCGAGTAAAGCACCTGGACTGTCCAGAAACCCGAACGCTTCAGCAGAATCCCTCCGCCAAGGTGGACGTTGGATGAGTTCTGCATGAGGATAAGTCGCGGCCGGCGGGCGTCATAATCGGCGGCCCAGCGCAGGCCCTTAGGTTCATAAATCGCGCGCAGGTCCCAGTAGGATTTCCACCAGACAGGCCCGTCGCCGTCGATCGTTCCCTTCCCGGTAACGGTCACGTCGTGCTGGTCGCGCACATTGATAAGCGCCGCCGGCCAGTTCATCTCGATGCCGGCAATTCGCGTCGGCAGCATCGGATAGTCGTCCAGCTTTTCCGATCCAAGAATTGTGGAGCGCTCAGGAATCTCGAAAGTCATCCCCGACTTGAGGAAGAGCGAGCCGCTGAGATAAGTGCCTGGCTTGAGCGTGACCATTCCCCCCACGAGGGCAGCGGCATCGATCGCCTTCTGGATCGCCGCCGTATCAACCGCCGTGCCGTCGCCCTTGGCTCCATAGTCGTTCGCAAAAAAAGTCCTCGCCGCTTGCGCAGCCATCCCGCAGAATGTGACCGCCAGGGCGACGAAAATCAGCCCGATACGCTTCGCCATCAGCGGCCCACGTGCGAAACAAGATAATGGCGCCCCGCGATTCCCGGCGGAACTAACTGCACTCGATTCGTCATTGTTCCTCATGCCAGGTCCGATACTCCTTCACTGGACAACCACGAGCCGCGTTTCATAAGGCTGCAGCGGCAGCTGAAGGCTCGGGCGCTCGCCGCTTCGAATGGTTTTCATCGCGACTATCGAAGCAGTTTGCGGGTACCATGTTTCTGCGGTTCCCTACATCCCTCCCGCGGATGCGCCGTTCTTCGCCACTTCCACGGCAAACACATAGGTCGGGCCAAACATGTTCGAGCGAAAGATCACCCACTTCTTGTCTGGCGTGAAGCTGACGTTCGGCTCGAGGTGATACTCATGCTTCGACATGTTCACCAGACGCTCGGCATGAAAGACCCCGGGTTGGATAAAATCCGGGGAATTGATTCCATCACCCTGCTTGAGCTCCGGATGAAAGAGATAGATCCACTCGCCGTCGAGTGCATGGGCCACCTGGCTGGGATCGCCGCCATCCCCGCAGAAGAGGCTCTCATCGCGAGCGACATTGAAGTGGATCGACCACTCGTTGCGCTGCATATGGTAGGCAGCGGTCTTGCCCGTCGTAAGGCTATAGCCGGCCAGCCAGAAATCTTCGCCCTTGGGTGTCTGCCAGTCATACCATATGGTCTCGCCGTCGTGGTCCCAGAACTCGTGGCCGGCGATCTCCATAAACATGGTGCGCTTGTGGATCAGCGTGTTGTGTGTTCCATCGGTGTGGATCGTCCAGATGCGATCCACCTTCTGCCACGGCCCTTCATGGCAATACATCAACAACTCAGGATCGGTTGGCGAGAACAACAGATGGTTCACCCAATCCGTGCTGTGTAGCAGGGTCTTCATTTCGCCGGTTTGAAGATTCACGGTGAAAAGCACCAGAGGCAGATGCGCGGCCAGGCGTTGTTCCATCATCTGGCCTTTATTGGCAGGTTGCACCAGACCCCGTCCGTCCTGGCTGCTGCCCCGGCCGCCATAATCCTGTCCGGCATTCCCTTCGATATACGTCCCGGCGGCCAGAGTCTCATCGGCGTTGATCGTTCCAATCGACCCGCGCTCCGGCAACGTGGCCAATTTGCGCGTTTCCCCCGTGTCGATATTGGTGACGTAAAGGGCGCGTTCCTCTGGTTTGATGTAAAAGACGCTCGGCGTCTTGTGTCCAACCTCGATCGTACGGACCTTTCCCTTCACCACCTGCCTGGTATTCCATGTCGATAGGTCCACCACGAAGATTCCGTCCGGGGCCGTATACGCCATCTCCTTTCCGTCAGGTGTATAGCTGTTCACGTTGAAGTAGAAGCTGGCCGAGTTAGGTTCCCGGGTCACTCGCACTACCTTGTGACCGGTTGCGGGATCGATCCATGATGTCGGGGGCTCTTCGCCCGCCGGCGCACTCAATTTGCCGGATGCTAAACCAGCGTTCGCGCGAACCTGTAGTGCGGAGAAGATTGCTGCGCCCAGAATCAGGGGAAGCAAGATTGATCGATGGTTTAGATTGCGCACAAGCTATGCTCCTTCAGTAGTGTGGCGATTTGCTTTCCTCTGATCACTTGCGCTGGCTGACTTACTTCGTGCTTGCAGGGCGTCACGGTTCCCTACGCTTCGCATCTAGCCCACAACGCGACCTAGCGCTCGTATGGTGTCTGCGCCGATAGAAATGGATCAAGCGGCAACGCCCAGATCGATGGCGGATCCGGATGGGCGGGATCGAACCTCGCCACCTCCGGTCGAATCTCACCTGCAATAGGCAGGCCCAGATCGCGAATTGACTCCACCACGCATTTCGCTAACTCCAACGCTCCATAAGAGTTGAAGTGGGTATCGTCCTTGAGTTCCTCCGCTTGATCTGGAAAGGTATTCGGAGGGTAGTGAACAAAGGCCTTGAGAGTGCCATCCGGGCCCATCGCTTCAAAAAGCGTCTTACTCATCGCGTTGAGATCGATGAGTGGGACGCCATTCTCGCGCGCAACCTCGCGCATGGCATCCGGATAACCCGCCAAAGTCTCGTGAATGGTTCCGTCCGCGGCAAAGCTGCGACGATTCATGGAAGTAACGAGGACAGGGAAAGCTCCCCTGCCGCGCGCCAGAGAGATGTATCTCTGCAGTAGCTCCTTATATTGAGGAATCGTTACCTGACCCGGCCCTGGCTTCTGGTCATTGTGGGCAAATTGCATGAGTAAGTAGTCGCCGCTGCGCAGAGTACTCATGATCTTGTCGAAACGATGTTCGCTCACAAAGCTGCGGATCGTCTCCCCGGACTCCGCATCGTTAGCGATTGCTATCTTGTCGTTAAAGAATGCGGGTAGCATCTGTCCCCATGCCGCCCACGGCTCTTTATCCTGATCGGTAACCGTAGAATCTCCGGCAAGGTATACGGTCGGCACTCTAACAGGCTCTACTTCGATGGTTCTTACGCTCGGATGCGCGCCTGTGAACTCGAGGGTAATCTTGTCGTCCCAATCCATGTTGCCGATCTCGCGGGGTTTCAGCTTGACGCTTTCACTCGGAGCAATTGCTGGGACGCGAACGTTGACGACGAAGCTGCGCTTCAGGGAGTGTCCCGGCTTGGTCGCCACGTTCCACAGCAGCAGCCGGCGTTCCTCCGCCTTTACGCTCGTGTTACTGGCAGTCCCCGAATTTCCGAGCACGACGGTCACACGATAGTTCCCCTCGCCGCTCGCCAAAGAAACGAAGAATGGCGTGCCGCCCGCACACGCTCCCTCGCTAATCGTGGGGGGCGGCGTCAGGTCGAAACCGAAAGCTTTGCTGCCCTCAGCCGCGCGAAAGGTCGTTCCTGCCAGTGCCTGGTAGCCGCCGTGGGCCGAAGTGGAGCATGTCAGCTTCCAATGAGGGGCCTGTGCGCCGAGTGCGGGCAGCCCAAGCGCAACGATCCAGGCGCAGACCCCAGCGCACGCGATCGCCTCCCAGGGGCGAATCATGGTTTCGCTCTGCGGCGAGCTGATTTCCCGTGCCGGGCTAGTCGATCGACCTCCGCGCCGGCCAGCAGAAATCCGCCTACTCCATACGTATAGCTCGATGACGGCAGATAGTGCGCAGGAGCAGCGCCGGTCTGCTGGATGTTCCCAAGTCTGCCGTCGGCGTAGATCTGCCCCACCAGGCCGGCCCATGCCTTTGCAATTACCGGCCCGTAAGTCGAGCGATCGAGGACGCCGTGGTTGACTCCCCAGGCAAGCGCAAAAGTCAACAGCGCGGAGCCTGACGTTTCCGGAGCGGGAAAATCCTCAGCGTTTAATAGGCTCGCATGCCAGAGACCCGTCTTTGGGTCCTGCAGCGCTGCAACCGCGGCCGCCATCTCCCGCAATTGAGATTCATACTTCTCCCGGCCTGGATACCTTGCCGGCATATAGTCAAGGGTGCGCGCGATCCCGCCCATCACCCACCCGTTCCCCCGCGACCAGAAGACCGGATTGCCATGGCTGTCCGTCGCATGCAGAAAAGTGATATCGCGAAAATAGAAATGACGCTGAGGGTCGTAGAGCAATTTGGAAGTCTCCCACCAGTGCTCATCGATATACGCGAGATACTTTGCATCGCCGGTCGCGGCATACATCCGCGTCCACACCGGGGGGGCCATAAACAGGGCGTCGCACCACCACCAGGGGATCTGCGCCTGGTTCTTTGGAATCGCCGCGCCCGGCCCGTTGAGCAGACCATCGAGCGCCGCCTGCGTTGGGTCCTTCATCGCTGGCTTGTGCTCTTGCAGATAGAGCTCGAGATAGGTTTGGCCAACGCTTTGGTCGTCGGCATTGGGAGGCGAGGATCGCAGCTGCCAATCGTAGCCCCCGCTCATCTTTTCCATGGCGCCGCGATAGCGCGCATCGTGCAGAGTCGACGATGCGGCCATAAAGCCGGTGTAGAGCACGCTCCACGTCCAGATGCGGTCGAAGTATGGTTGCGCGCGGGCCAATTGCCAGTCGGCTACCTTGCGAATCGCAGCATCGATCGCGCGCGGCTTCATTGCCGTTGACATGGCGGCCATCCGGCCCGGGTCCTCCGGCGCATCCCCAAAATGCCTCGCAATGTCCTTCTGAATGTTGGCCGTTTCTTCCGGCGTGAGATGTTGTTGTGCCGGAAGGCTGCTGGCCGATAGCAGGAAGGCAATCCAGAGGGCAGCGCCGCTCAAACGAGTCACGGCGCAATGATGCCTCTCTGAAACTGGAAAGCGTTTTCGCAGCAAACTGGTTCCCCCTCCAACCGCGGCTCCCGAATCGACGAACTCTGGCGTGGGCAAGATATTCTGTCCCAAAGCGGCGGTCTTACCACGATCGAAAGATTACCTCATTTGCAGTTCATTTGAGAAATAATTTTGCTTCAGCGCTTCCCCACTGGACTGATCTGCAGCTCTTTCCCTCGATAAAGCCGCGCTCGCCGTCAAGCGCGTCTGGCCTGGTATTGCGCTATTGTCGCCTATGTTTAAGCCATCCAGCATGGTTCCGCGTGGCAAATAAATCGAATTTGCTCGGAGGCATGAATGGAAAATAAGTTTCCTATTGACATTTCATATTCCAATCCCTTAGTTTTTGGGCGTGGTCTGACCATCCATTCCAGAGATCGCTCAGAGAAGTTGGACCGCCGTATTTATTTCGGGGGCTTGAGAGAGGGTTTATGTCAGGAAAACGTTTTCGCGCGGCGCTAAACACGGCGCTGCACACCTACATCTGCCACTCGCTAATTGGAGGCGGCGTCCTGCTCGGCCTTGTGATCTGTCTGGGCTGGGCTGACCAGCCGGCCGCGGCCCAAACCGCCGGCGAAGCCGCGATTAACGGAACGGTCACCGATACCACCGGAGCGGTGGTGCCAGACGCCGTCGTCACTGCCAAGAATACTTCGACCGGGGTCGAAACCAAGCGGACAACCTCCGCCGCCGGCCTCTACCAAATCGGCCCGCTCATCATCGGCACTTATTCGGTGACCATCTCCGCGGCCGGATTCCAGACCTCTACCCAGCAAAACATCGTGCTCAACGAAAACCAGATCTTCGGCCTGAATCCGATGTTGAAAGTCGGCAGCCAAAGCCAAACCGTGACCGTCACCGAGGCGCCTCCGCAATTGAACACCACCAACGCGACTCTTGGCGACACCATATCGAGCCAGGAATTCATGCAACTGCCGGTGATGGTCTCGGGCAACCAGCAGCGCGACGTCACCTCGTTTTCGAATTATCTGCCCGGCGCCCAGCCGGGAAGCCGGTCTTCGCTCTTCTCAGGGACGGCGAACCGGGTGCAAGAGGTGTACCTCGATGGCATTCCGCTCACCACCATTAGCCAAATAGGCGACAATCGGCCAATCTTCAACCTGGTTCCGTTCGAGGGGATCGGCGAAATCGGCGCCCTGACCAGCGGCCAGTCCGTGGAGTATCAGGGTGCCGGGTCGGTGAACTACTCCATGAAGTCAGGCACCAACCAATACCACGGCACGGTTGCCGACTTCATTCGCAACACCGTCTTCGATACCTGGGGATTCACCGCCGCCGCGGCAACCGAGAAGAAGCTGGTCGATGGCGTAATCGTCACCGTCCCCGTAGGCAAGCCGGTCGACCATCAGAATGAGTTCACCGCCTCCTTTGGCGGCCCGGTCGTCATTCCCCATCTCATCAACGGACGCGACAAATTGTTCTTCTATCTGGCTTACGACAAGCTGCACAGCAGGTCGGCGCCGACTTACACCACCCAGACGGTCCCCACCACGTTGATGCAGCAGGGTGACTTTACCGAACTGCTGACAGCCAACGGCGGCCCGGGATATGAAATCTTCGATCCCACCAGCCAATCCTGCACCGGCAATAACTGCACGCGACAGCCCTTCATGGGACTAAAGAACGGAGTGCCCACCGAGAACGTGATCCCCGCTGGTATGCTCTCCCCGATATCCCAGAAGATGCAGTCCTACCTGCCCGCGCCGACTACTTCTGGAATTCAAAACAATTATCTCGGCGGCATCCCGAACGGATATGACAACTGGCTTTATTCCGGCCGCGTCGACTATACCGTTTCGCCGAAGCAGACTATTGCTTTCACCATTACTGGCGGCAATCGTCATGCCGTGCCGTACACCGCGATATCGTCAACCGGCACAATCCTGCCGCTGCCCTACACCGGAACTACCTTTTCTACCGTCGCCGGACATTGGGTGGACTTGTCGGACACCTATACTCTCACGCCGCATGTAGTGAACCAGTTCAAGTTTGGCTTCAGCAACTTTGGCGGGCCTCCTCTCAGGAACATCACCGAGGGGACGGAGTATGCGGCCTCAAATATGGGAATCGGCTTCAGTGGCGTTCCCTCGGACGGCCAGGCTGTCACCGAGTTTCCCACGCAGATTTTTGGCGGCAGTAACACACAAACGCAATGGGGCGAGGGCGGGTCTGGGGTCACTGCAACCTCGGTGTCTAATACCTTCACCCTTGTCGACAACCTCTCCTGGATCACAGGCAAGCACGCGATGACCTTTGGTATTCAAGTCCAGCGTCTTGAATTTCAGTCTTCTTCTTATGACGGGCCCACTTCTTCACTGACGCTGAATTGGGGCGTCAATGAAACCGCCCAAGAGAAGGGTACCGCTTACGTCGGCAGTACCGGATACGCTTACGCGAGTTACCTGCTGGGCGCAGTCGGCAGTACTGGAATTACGTTACAGCCCTTCAGCGTTCTAGGCGGCCGTTATCGTCCTTTCGCTCCTTACTTCGAAGACGACTACAAAGTGACCTCCAAGCTCACACTCAATCTCGGTTTACGCTGGGATTACATACCTACCTATCAGGAAGCGCAAAACCGCTTTTCATTTCTGAATCCCAACATCCCCAATCCGGTTACAGGCAACATGGGCGCGCTGCAGTTTGCCGGGAGTCATGGCGGCCAGGGAGTGGCTTGTTACTGCGGATCGCCCGCTTTTAACTACCTGAAGAACTTTGGGCCAAGGGTGGGCTTCGCCTATTCGTTCAATGACAAGACGGTGGTACGGGGAGCGTTTGCGATCGTCTACTCTCACGGTGGAGGGACGGGCGGAGCCGGCGGCGCAGGCACCGGCCCCTCCCAACTTGGCTTTACCAGTTCACCGTCGTTCGCCGACGGTGCCGCGGGCACCGGCGCCGGACCAGCGTTCTATCTGAATACCAGCAGCGGTTTTGGCGCGCTCGGATTGGCCAACTCAAACTTCGGCGGCCCCGGATATACCGTCCCGGCCATCACGCCCCCCGGATCAATAAGCCAAACGCTCAACGTGGGGAACACGGTGAGCAGTGCCGGCAAGTTTATCCAGGCAGCCGGCGCGCCAGGCTTTGCCGACTACTATTTATCGGGCCGCGCGCCTGAGTTCAACTTCTGGAACTTCGGCATCCAGCGCCTGATCACCGACAATATAACCGCGACGATCAACTACGCCGGCTCTGAGAGCCACTTTATCGCCGGTGCTAGCAATCTGCGCGGATTGCAATCCGGCCAGATCAACCCCATCTACTATGCGCTGGGCACGCTGCTCACCGCTCCGGCTACCGCGGCAAATCTCGCCGCCGCCAACGCGGCGGCGGCGAGAGCGAACCTTCCTCCCATTGTTATGCCTTATGCAAGCTTCGGTCAGGCGGCTAACACCTCATCCGGCGCGGGCAAAGCGACAATTGGCCAGGCACTGACCTGGATGCCGCAGTTCTCCGGGACGACCGACACCTGGGGAAGCCAGTCGGCGAATTCGAGCTACAACTCCTTGCAGTTTTCGCTAAGCCAAAGACTTTCTCACGGTTTGACCCTAAACCTGAACTACACCTACGCCAAAAACCTGGACGATGCCGGGACGCAACGCAGCGGATGGCCGATCCCCGGCGATCGCCTCCTCAGCGGGAAGTCGTGGGCCGCGAACCGCATCGATCGTTCGTGGAGCGCTAACAGCGTCCCGCAGAACCTCGCCATCTACGGCGTCTACCAGTTACCTTTCGGCCGGGGCGGCATGGGCGCTGATAACTTCTGGGTGCGGACCGTGGCGGGCGGATGGAGTCTCTCGGGCATCTTTACTTATTTGTCCGGCACGCCGCTCTTAGTTACATCGTCGGCCTGCAATAGCACCTATCAACCTACCGCCGGAACTTGCATGCCGGACCTCAACCCGAACTATGCTTCGAAGACAATTCGCCAAAACGGAAGTTGGGGTCACGGCATTACCGCCAAGACTCTCGGCGCGACGCCCGCTGCCGGAGGCATCTCGTATGCCAACGGATATATCGGCAATGCCAACCAGGGCATGGGCGGCGATGGCTCTGGCGGTTCGGTTCCCTGCGCCAGCTCCACGACTGCGTTCTGCAACGTGGGAAATTTCATGATCGGCGACGCCCCGCGCTCGGCCGTATTTGGGCTGCGAAATCCCGGCGTTTACAACCTCAATATGAGCGTCCAGCGGACCTTCAACATTACGCCGGAACGCTTCAGGTTCGTCTTTCGGGTCGATTGCCAAAATGTGACCAACAAGGTGACCTTCGGCGGCATCGGCGTGAGCGCCAACAGCGCCAGCTTTGGCACGGTAAGCACGGCCACCAGCAACACCGGCAGCCGCGACTTCCAGTTTTCAGGGAGGATCAACTTCTAGCGATCCCTGACCCTGCTTCGGCGCGTCACGCGAGCAACAATCGCGAACGCTTGGCGAGCTGCTGGAGGTTCAGGAGCTACGCCGTGACCTTCACGGCGGCTATCATCGGGCCTGCATTCTGCCACGGTCAGGCATTTTCCAGTTGCCGGTTGCGATCGTGCGTGCCAGCACCATCAAAGAGCTCGGCCCCGTCCAACCCCCGTTTCTTCTCTGAAATTACCTCGCTTTCGCAGCATCCTCCCTTTGTCGTGATTTCCTCGATGGTTGCCTAACCATCCAATACGAGCGCCCATCGATCATCAAGACGGTGCGCATCACGATGGATGAGAGTGTGGTATACCCACAACCAGTTAGGATTACAGGAGAGCAACCATGAGTATTGCAACTACCCGCGGCGACCGCGGCGAAACGGGCCTCGCAGGCGGCATCCGAATCTCGAAAGCTGACCTGCGTGTCGAATCGTACGGCACCGTCGATGAACTCAACACCGTCCTCGGTTTCGCACGCAGCATCTGCCAGAATCCTGAAATCAAGGAATGGACCGAAACGATCCAGCGCACGCTGTTTCGTGTCGGTTCCGCGCTCGCGACGCCGCCGGAGAGCAAGAGCAAGCCGCCGGTCATCTCGGCTGAAGACGTTGCCATGCTGACCGAGCTCGTCCACAAAATTGAAGCAATCGAAGGTGTGCTGTCCGACTGGTCGCTCCCCGGCGCTCACACCGAGTCCGCAGCCTATGAAGTGGCGCGCACCGTCTGCCGGCGAGCCGAGCGCAACGCGATTCGGTTCATCGAGAGCGGAGGCGTCGTCCAACCCGAAGTCATCGCTTACCTCAATCGCCTCTCCGACGTTATTTGGCTCTTCGGGCGTCTCATTGAATTTAATGCGGGTGTCGACGCCCGCCTTCGCGACGACTCGAAGGCCGGCCCAAAGTGGTCCAGGGCATGGTGATGGCCGCGCGGGGATTTTCGAGGTGCTGGAACGCGATGCTGTTTATCACGCCATCGCTACTCGGCGCGATGTGCGCAGAGGCGACGTCGACGATCTGATGCTCGAAGAAATTCTTGAAGCTCCGCAAAACCTCTGCAAATTCAGCGATTCGCAGAATGAGCGCGGGCACCAGCTGGGTCGCCACACAATGCCCGAGACCGCTATCTATTCAATTGTTTTCAAATGTTCGTATCGGGCTAGATCGCACCCACGAGAAAAGGTGCTGATTCTCTCAGCACCCTCGTCAACACCCTAGCGGGTGGATCCTAAATGATCACTGCGCCATAAACCCACCATTTTACTGGGTTTGTATGGCGGGGACGACGGGGCTCGAACCCGCGACCTCTGCCGTGACAGGGCAGCGCTCTAACCAACTGAGCTACGTCCCCAGATTGTTTTTCAACAACTTAGGTTATATGCCACATAGATTCAAGTGTTTCGAAGCTTTCGCTCTTTTCGCTCGTTTCTATCGATTCGCTGTCGTGGACCCAATTTTCTGGCTTTCTCAGACACCAAACCCCACCAAAAACTGCCACGCAACGACAGGCTTAAGTCTATCAGATGTAACGGCCCTTTTGCTGTCCAGAATCGACTGGATCGGACGGCAGGTGAATCTGCCGGAGCAGGGCAGCGCATTGACGCCAGGCACATCCCCAAAAGCTTTAGCGCCGCCGAGCAGACTTCAAGGCGATCCGAACATTCCGCCGGATCTTGTGCTCATTGAGCTGTTGAATAATATTCCTCACTTTGCTGACCATCCGGCGCGGCTTTATACGTTGTTCCGATAAGCGTCAGCCGGGCAGCTCTCAATACCTCGAATTCGGTAAAAGACGCGCAGCGTTTAAGAGACGCAATCTCACAGCACCAGCCCTGCAATTGTTTGCCGTCGGAAGTCGGTGAGCGTAAGAGCGCACCGTACTCGAGTGGTACATTGAGGCCTGGAGAGATGCACTCCTGCAAATTAAAGGCAGCAAATGACGCGGAATATCTTTCTTATCGTCGGTGTGTTCACTGGCTTGACAAGCTGGCAGGCTATTGCCCAGGCGCCCACCGATATCCCCGCGCTGAAGGGGCTCGCGCCGGTCACGGTACTCGCAAAAACATCTCAAGGCTCGGCGGCGCTCGCGGCAAACTTTACGGTCACCGGAGGCATCCAGACTGGCGCGATCCGCCAAGCGACGCTTCTACCATTCGCAGGCCAGCAACAACAGGCGCTTCGTGATGCGTTCATTACCGGCAGCAATCTCGCCCAGCTTTCCGACGGACTCGGAACCACCCTCGGTGCCGCCTACCAGGCCCGCGCTCACTGCCAGGATTGGACCCATTGCACCAACGTGTCCAAGGCCGTCGCTGATCTGATCGCATACGCGAACGCAACGAGCGCGATTAATTCAAACTCCGGAAAGTACTTTTTTGCCAACGCGACCACCGATGGGAAAACCACTGTCTCCTCCGAAGCTATGGCAATCCTCAAGGCAAACGGCGGGGATACCGATGTCTTTGGCAAGAGCTATGGACTTCCGGCAGGTACGCCTGGTGCCGATGCTTACGGCAACTCGCGCCCATTTCAAACAGAACCCGTAACTTCGCTCATCGTCGGCCCCGACTACCTCAACGTTCCCGCCGATAATGGCGTCTACAACCGTGGTCCGATCATGAATCTGATCAACAGCCCCTCCTACCCCAGCGGCCATACCACGTACGGCTACACCGGCGCGTTGATCCTGGCCATCCTCGTACCCGAGCGTTATCCAGAGATGATCACCCGCGGGGCTGAATACGGAAACGACCGCATCCTCATGGGAGCGCATTACGCGATGGATGTGTTGGGTGGGCGCGCGCTGGCACTCTATGACATGGCGCATCTTCTCGCCAACGATCCGCTTTACATGGGCCGAACCTTGCCGAATGTCGCGAGCATTAAGGATTTTCAGTCTGCGATCCAGGCAGCGCGTAGCGACATGACGAAGACTCTGGAAGCGGCGTGCGGCAAGACCATCCAAGAGTGTGCCAGGGAAGACATAGGCCGCCTCAGCAACCCAGCAGCCAATGACGCCTTCTACGCCGAAACTCAGACCTACAATCTGCCGGTCGTTTATTCCAAGACTGCGGGCATGGTCGAAGACGTTGGCACGATCGACAAGGATGCCGGATATCTACTGACCGCGGCTTTCCCTGCGTTGACCCTGGAACAGGCCAACCGCATTTTGACCGAGACGGAAGGGCCGGGCGGCGGCTTCCTGGACGATGGGTCACAGTTCGGTGTCTATTCGCGCCTCAATCTCTATGCAGCGTCGAAAAAAGCGGCGGCGCTCACCTCCAGCCACCGGTCCGCAGCCAACGAACAGTGATCTTGTGTGAGGGGCGTTTCCCAGGCGTTTATTGGAGATAAAACGTAGTCGTCTCCGCGAGGCATCCAATCCGGGAAACGCGCAGGGTGATACGAGGGTAGTCTCAGTGCGCGGCAGCAACAGCCTGGTAACTGTGGACCAGGAATTGTCCACCCAGTACCAGCAACCAGACCCATAGAGCGAACCGTAGCGGGCGTCGGGGGATGACGCTACTGACAAGCGTTCCAGAGACTGCTCCAGCCACGCCGCCCACTATCAGATGGGTCAACAATGCAGGGTCAGCTGAGGTTGAGAACCAATGTGCTCCGCTTCCGATTAACGAGAGCAGGAAGCCAAAGGCGATGTCTGTTCCGACTACCTCTGCAGGAAGCAGTTGAGTTAGCGAGAGGAGTGCCGCACTGCCGAGGGCTCCAGCTCCAGCAGACGAAAAGCCTACCTCCGCCCCAACGGGCAACATCAGCCAAGGCAGCAACCGGCTTCGGTCTACGGCCCGCGGACTCCATTTCATTGGCCTGAGTAACGTTACAATCTGCCAGCTCGCCGTGCCGACCAGAATCGCACCAAGAAATCCATTGATGAGATTCTGTGAGCCGGTCGTGACCAAATGTCTCAGAACCAGCGAGCCAATGAGAACGCCGGGAAGTCCGCCGAGCAGCATGTAGCCAAGAACGCGCCATGCCACTTGTCGCCGGGCGATCTGCGCGGGTACGAGGATGAGTTTCACTACGGCTGAGAAGGTGAGGCCGATGGCAACTGCAGCAGGAGCGGGGACGTGAAGAAAAAGAATCAGAATCGGCACTGTAAGCGTGCCTGCGCCAACGCCGGTAAGCGCAATGAACACGGCGATGACGAATCCTATCGCGTACTGCATTTCAGGCCCCTGATTTCTCGACTCGCGCGAACCATCTCATTTCGTTGGAGCTGCTTCGATGTGGATGCCGCACTCTACCTTGCGTCCTGCCCAACGGCCCGATCGAGGATCGTTCGGATCCAAGGGAATTGTCGTACACGGCTCGCAGCCGATCGAGGAATAGCCTCGCTCGTATAGCGGAAGCAAAGGAATCTGCAGCATCTCACAAGCGTTCCACACCTCGCGCGTCGACCACTCGACGAGTGGAGCCACCTTGAGCACCTGGCGGCCCGCCGGGCAGAGTGAAAAGTGCTGACTCTTCGAGCGCAGCACGACTCTTTGCCTGTTCGCGTCGAAGACCCGTCAGCCAAACCCGGTAACCGGCAACGGCGCTGAAGAGCGGTTCGACCTTGCGCAGTTTGCAGCATTGATCTGGGGCTGACTGATAAAGCAGCCCATGCTCAGCTTCCTGCTCCGAGACTGTCTTCGCTGATAGCAGGTTAATGAGGTTTAGCTTCCACTCGTCAGCGATGCGGTCACGATAGGCGTAGGTCTCCGCGAAATGATAGCCGGTGTCGAGGAAAAGAATTGGAATCGTTCGGTCGAATTCGAGAGCCAGCTTCGTAAGCAGTACATCCTCAGCCTGGAAGCTGCAAGTCAAGCACGCCTGATGGCGCCGACCAGTTCGCAAGACAATATCTCGCGAACACGCGCCAATCTGATTTCGACTTCAGGAGCAAGATGCAGCGAGCTCATTGAGGACCTGATTTCTGCGGGCTGGTAAGGATGCCTGATTCAGTGAGAAGTCGGTAAACGATATCGACGGTCTGCTCCGGATCGCCGCCCTCAACTGTTACTTCTTCACCAGCTACACGCTACAGTCACGATTCATTGTCGGGAGGGCGTGCCAAAACCGCCAGCAGGCCGGAGGCTGCGAGCAAAATCTGCTTGCTGCTCCGTCGAGCATCGAATTGTAACTACGTTTGATACAAATAGGGATCTCTCGATCCGGTCGATCGACTCAGCAGTTCCTTGCAGACTCAAAACTCCGCCGCGATGCCCCCAGCGCGATGCGCGCTCTTCGAGCAGTCACCAGTCCCGGATGCCTCGGGAGATTGCGTTTCGCGTCTCTCGGCTGCCTCTACGTGCTTGATCATTCCGGCAGCTACGGTACCGTTCGTCTCGGGATCGATGAGAATGAATGCGCCTGTCGTCCGATTGTCGGCATAGCAGTCCAATGCGATTGGCCGCACCATCTGTAGGGTAGCGACGCCGATGTCGTTCATCTGCAACGTCTCGGTCGGCTCGTGCGACGAGCGTAGTGATATTTGTGCGATAGTCCTGCGCCGCAATGACTACAGGAACGGTCTGGCTGGTTTGTTTGAGGAAGTATCGCCTCTTCAGGTCGAGCGGCCTTTGGTCCATCCAGACGAGAGCGGCCTTGCAACGACGAGCGAGCGTTGCTGGCGCCTCCTCAGAAACGAAAAGATCCCCTCGGCTGATATCCAATTCGCGATCAAGAGTAAGCGTCACCGACATCGGAGCGTGCGCCTCTCCAAATCCCCGTCATATGTAACGATGCGGGTTACGTATGCTTGCCGACCTGAGGGAAGGACTCTGATGCTATCTCCTGGACAGATGGTCCCAGAAGAAATCTGTCCAGCAAAGCCGCGAAAGCTGGCGTCTGGGCGTAACACCCGCTGCACCGGAAAGCGAAATGGTGCCGAGTGCCTTTCGGAGGCCGAGGGCAGAGAATCAAGTAGTTCAAGCAAAGATGGGCCACCATACCAGGGCATGGCATCGGAACGACGTGCGATGTTGTCGCCTATCAGCGCGCTGACTGGCACGAAGACAGCTGCAACAGGGTTGCCGGTATCCGCACTTATCTGATCGAGCAAGCTGTGGAAGTCACGTTGAATCGCGCGAAAAGCTGTTCTCGTCATAGTCGACCAGATCCATCTTGTTGATGGCGACGAGAATGTGCCGGACACCGAGCAGCGAGGCGATATACGCGTGGCGACGCGATTGAGGGAGTACTCCCTTGCGTGCGTCAATAAGCACGACGGCTGCATCCGCAGTCGAAGCTCCGGTTGCCATGTTCCGTGTGTACTGCTCATGACCGGGAGTGTCAGCGATGATGAACTTGCGCCGCGCCGTAGAGAAGTAGCGATAGGCTACGTCGATGGTGATCCCTTGCTCACGCTCCGCCCGCAAGCCGTCGGTCAGCAGCGCGAAGTCGATCTGCCCGGGAGCGGTAGTTCCTTTGCCTTCGATCGATCGAACCTGATCTTCGTAGACGCTCTGCGTGTCATAGAGCAGCCGCCCGATGAGCGTTGATTTGCCATCGTCGACACTTCCGGCGGTTGAGAAGCGAAACAGATCCTTGCCTCGCTCTTCGGCGAGAAAGTCATCGATCGAGAATGCTGAGTCTTCCAAAAGCGCGGCAGACGCCATTAGAAATAGCCCTCCCGCTTCTTGATTTCCATCGACCCTTCCTGGTCGTGGTCGATGACGCGGTTGGCGCGCTCTGAGGAACGAAATGAAATTAGCTCCGCAATGATCGCCGGGATCGTTTCGGCATCGGAGCGGATAGCGCCCGTGCACGGACTGCAGCCAAGCGAACGCAGACGCGATTTCACCAATTGGGGACGCTCACCGAGTCGCGCAACGAAGTCCCTCTCGACCGGAAGTAGCGCATCGCCGCGAACATACATTGGCCGCTCCTTCGCAAAATAGAGATCGACCACCGGTATGTTCTCCTCATGGATGTACTGCCAGACATCCATCTCGGTCCAGTTCGAAAGTGGAAAGACGCGGATGCTCTCGCCCGGATGTACCCGCGCGTTGTAGAGGCTCCAGAGTTCAGGGCGTTGGTTCTTCGGGTCCCATTGCCCGGCAGCATCGCGAAAGGAATAGATCCGCTCCTTGGCGCGGGACTTCTCTTCATCCCGGCGTGCGCCGCCAAAGGCAGCGTCAAATCCATAGTGCTTCAGCGCATCGAGCAGCGCCTGCGTCTTTAGCAATCCGCAGCAACGTTTCGTATCCAGTGCGATCGGGTTGGTTCCTGCGGCGATAGCGGCTTCGTTTCGCCAGATGAGCAACTCCGCTCCGATAGAACGCGCCATCTCGTCACGGAAGGTCAACATCTCGTCGAACTTGAAGCCGGTATCGATGTGTAGCAGCGGAAACGGGATCGGCCCCGGATAGAAAGCCTTCTGCGCGAGACGCAACATCACTGAGGAATCTTTGCCGATCGAATAAAGCATCACTGGCTTCGCGAACTCCGAGGCGACTTCGCGAAGGATGTGGATCGCTTCCGCCTCAAGCAGGCGGAGGTGGCCCAGATGTGGCCTGCGTTTAGTTGATACGGAATGCGGGACTTGGTCGGTCTCAATCACTGTGAATCATGCGAATCTCGATGGATACGAAAATGCGGTTAAGGAGTGAGAAATGGGAATACTCCAACTAGCGGCTTGAAGGCGGGTGTGTTTCTGATGAATTTACGGAGGGAAATCAGAGACTACGAAAGACACCCGTCGAAGATGTTCGACAGGCGACAACAAAAACGGCTTTGGGGAGCGCGTGACATTGCCTTGATGCTAGCAGACCACTCTGGGGCATACAACTTTATGGCGTGACTGCGTTCGCGAGATTCGATATTCATTCGCTCTCCTCAATAAAACTCCTCCGCTAAAAGAGCAGCTTCAATCCGAATTGAATTTGCCGCGAGGTCGTTGCGGTGGCGGTTATCACTCCGGCGGTCGGTGATTCCGTAGGTGCAGCGATCGGCGTCTTCGGATTCGGCCCTGCGCTATACACCACAGCGTTGGGAGTCGTGAAATTCGCACGATTCAACACGTTGAAGAACTCCGCACGAAACTGGGCACGTAATCCTTCACGAATCGTCGTGCTCTTCGAGAGCGAAAGGTCTAAAGTCCGCGAGACCCGGGCCAAACAAAGTATCCCTGCCTGCATTGCCGATGGTCCCGGAAGCGGGCGCTGTAAACGCCGTGGGATTGAACCACTGACTTACGCTTTTTGCGTAGAGCCTGTCGTGGAAGTCAGGATTGAGATTAGGCCGCACCGGATTTCGAGTATCTCCATTGCCTGTGGGGTTATAGCCGAGTTGCGGCGAGAAAGGAAAGCCACTTTGCAAGGTTGCGATGCCACTTACCGACCATCCGCCAATCGCTTGACGCGTCACGGAATTCGCATTTGCTAGAAACTCACGCCCGAAAGGCAGATCCCAAGTGCCGCTGATAGCAGCCGCATTGCGGATGTTGGTAGCCGCAAGCCCATAGTCTAGTTTCGGATTTCCTGGATACATCACGAAGGCCGGTGTATTGGCTGAGACGCTGGTGTTCCAAGCGGAACCGTCGTCCAGATTGCTCGCCCATGTATAAACTCCGCGCAGCTGAAGTCCATGGGAGAGTTGTTTGCGAACGTCAACTTCAAGCGCGTTGTAGTTACTGACACCTTGCGAAACCCACGAGGTCGTGTTCGCTACGTTCGGATTCGCTTTCACGGTTGTTGGGTAGTAGATGGTGCCGAGTGCGAGAGTAGCGGGGCACGAAGCGTCCGGGCAAACCACCGTTGGCGGTGTGTTCTGATCTTCCGAAAGGATCTGATCGTAGCCATGCGAGCCGACGTAGCCGATGGTCAGCGAAGTCTCCGGGGCGATCTGCTGTTCCAGCTTCACCGTCCACGCAAGCACAGTGGGAGTTGAGATGTTGGGCTGGACGTTACTGGGCGAAATCAGCCCGCTACCGGGTGTCGTTCCGGCTGCGAGGCCGGCCAAGCTGATCGACCGTCGCATTGCTGAAAGAAAACGTGGTGTTGAACGGTGCAGTCTGATCGAGCCGGTAATCCAATGTGTCGAGCAGCGCCTTGTGCATGCCAAAGCTCGCGCGCAACGCGGTTCTGCCGTTCCCAAATACGTCGTAAGCGATACCAACGCGAGGCTCAGGCAGGAACTTGGCGCGATTGTCCGACAATGCCGATCCACCGATGGTGGGATTCGTATTGATCACCCCACCGGTGAACCCGTAATTGGATGCGCGGTTTTGTGACTCATTCCAACCCGTGGTTGACTCGGAGCGAAAGCCAGCGCGCACTTCCAGTCGCGGCGTCACTTTCCAGGCATCTTCGAAGTAGCCAGCAACGAAGAGCGATCTCCATCCAAGTTCGGTTGGCGTGGGCACCACTGTAAAGGTCGCTACATTGCCCTTCAGAAAGCTTGCGAGGGTTGAGAAGGATGCCTGACCGTATTGGTTCTGCGCCAGGTTATCGTTCGACTGCAATCGCTGCAGCCAGACGCCGGCTTCAATCTGATGCTTGCCGTGAGACCAGTAGACATGTTCGTCGCCCGTAAACAGATTCCTCACTGTCGCATTATTGCTGCCGGTATTGGCTCCTCCGAGCGTGATCTGGGAGGCACCGTTCGATGCCGTGCTTCCCGAAATGACCACCGCGCCCACCGGCGCTCCAGCTACCCATCCTGTGACCGGGACCGGGACCTCACCGGTGAAGTAATAACCGGCGCGCGAATAACCGAAGCGCGCTGTATTGAGCAAGGTCGGCGAAAACACATGCTGTTCCTGCACGCTCACCACCTGCTCCCGCAACCGTTCGTAGATGGTCGAATAAGGATTCTGTGACGGCGTAGTGGCGTCGCTGTCGTCGATTGTGTAGACGCCGAACAACAGAGTCATTTTGAGTTAAGATTCGTGTCGATTCGAGTAGTGCCAAAATCCTCTCGAACATGTTGCGGAGGATTTGAGAACGCTTCGGCAATGCCGCTGGCTGTGCCGTTGGGGTTGAGCAACTCGGGACCATTGGCTACCGGCCAGAGCGCCAGCAGCGGCTGAACGGTCGGGCACCGCGGCGGCGCGAGAGGCATCGTCCGGGAACAAAGGCAAGCGCACTCAAGCCCAGATTTTGCCGATAACCTTCATAGTTGCCGAAGACGAAGACCTTGTCATGGCGAAGCGGACCGCCGAGGGCCGCGCCGAAATTGTTGCGTTGAAATTCCGGAATCTTGGCCTGGTCAAAGTAGTTGCGCGCATCGAGCGCACTGTTACGCAGAAACTCGTAAACCGATCCGTGAACGGCATTGCCTCCAGAAGCTGTGACAATCGATATCTGCGCGCCCGTCCGCTTGCCGTAGTTAGCTCCATACGTGTCGCTGACAACGTTAAACTCGCGCACCGCATCGACGCCAAGCAACTGGCCGCTGGTGCCGCCGGGAGTGACATTGATCAACGATGCTCCCGTATATTCGATCCCGTTCAGCAGGAAAAGATTGTCCTGCGGCCGACGCCCCGAGACCGAGAACATGTTCCCCACAGACGAATTTGAAGTCCCTACGCCTCCCGATCGCTCGACCGTATAGCTGACCGCTGCTGGATTGAGTTCGATGAGTTGGTCATAGCTGCGTCCGTTGAGCGGCAGTTCCTTCACTTGTCGTTCGTCGACCAATCCCTGAGACTGCTGGGTCGAGAGGTCGACGACTTGCGGCTTGTCTACAACTGAGATCGTCTCGTTCGCACCGCCGACCGTAAGCGCAAGGTGAAGGTGAACGCCCTGACCAACGGCCAGATTGATGCCGGTGCGCTGAAGCGGCGCAAACCCATCGTGCGAGACGAAAACCGAGTACACGCCGACCGGAATCGACGGCGCGGAGAACGATCCTGCATCGGTTGTCGCAAGCTGGCGCTCGGTACCGGTCTCCTGGTCACGAATTGTCACCTTAGCGCCCGCCACAGTATTTCCGAGCTGGGTCGACCACATCTCCCGCGATGGTTCCCCCAACGACCTGGGCATTCACGGAGCCAACAATGAACGCGAGAAACGCCAAAAGCGAGAAAGACAAAGTGTGACGGGAAAGCTGAATGTAGCGCATAAAGACGACTCCTAAGCTCTTGTCTGGAAGGGAAGGTATTTCAGTAGACAAAGGAGAGTTATTAGCGGCTACAACAACAGGCGCCGCTTCGTTGGGGGAACGAAGCACGAAGAGAAAGCCAGCGGCTTGGAAAAGTAGAAGTCAAACAGAATTCCGCATTAGGCGTCGACGGGAAATAACTTATTCAGGGGACAGGCAGAGGAAACCGCTAGCGAAGACAACAACAGGCCCGCGTAGAGCAGGCCGCTTGCGATGGGTGGATGGGGTCCGACTCGCCATGATTAAAGAAAGGCTACCACAATGAGTTTCAGAGCTAGCAGTCCACGGATCGTGCCCACCGGGCTGACATCAGGAGCTGCCCGATTGAGTTCAACGAGTTGGCCCTGCGTCCATTTAGGCAATTCGCGCCGCCCTTCGCGTCCAGACCGTCGCTAACGACCCATCACCAGCTTCCGGTAGAGCTCGACCGTCTGCGCCGCTACCGAGGTCCAGCTGAAGACGTCCTCGACCCGCTTGCGGCCGGCCTTGCCAAAGCGCGCGCATTTTTCCGGGTCGCCCAGCAGCTCCGTCACCTTGGCGCCGAGGTCCTTCGCAAATTGTCCGGGATCGACTGGGAATCCAGTCACTGGATCTGGCGCGAAGGGGACTTGATAGCCTGTTTCGCCGTCGACAACGACTTCCTTGATGCCGCCTGTAGCGCTTGCGACCACCGCGGTCTCACAGGCCATCGCCTCCAGATTAATGATGCCGAACGGCTCATAAACAGAAGGGCAACAAAAGACCTGGGCGTTCGAGTAGAGCTGAATCGCCTCCGGTTTTGTGACCATCTTCTCGATCCACACGACGCGCGGATTCTTCTTGTGTGCCTCGGCGAATTTCTGCCGCATCTCCTCCGCAATCTCAGGCGTGTCTGGCGCTCCGGCGCACAACACTACCTGCGTCTCCGGCGGCATATATTCAATCGCGTCGACCAGGTGGGTCACTCCCTTCTGCCGCGTGATGCGGCCGACGAAGAGCACATAAGGCCGCGAAGGATCGACGCCATAGTCGGTCAGCGCCTTGGTTTCGGAAGTCTTGCGGTACTCTGCCAGGTCGATGCCGTTGTAGATGACATGGATCCGCGCCGGATCGATCTCCGGGTAGGCGCGCAGGATGTCCTCGCGCGTCCCCTTGGAGACAGCGATCACCGCGTCGGCATCGAGGATCGCCGTCTTCTCCATCCATGAACTCATCGCATAGCCTGAACCCAGCTGCTCGGCCTTCCACGCCCGCAGCGGTTCCAGGCTATGAACCGTCACCACAAACGGAATTCCATAGAGCTTCTTGGCCAGAAAGCCAGCCATCGCGACATACCAGGTATGCGTATGCGCCACATCGATGCCGGACAGAGCCTTGATCTGGGTCAGGTTGAGGCTGAGCGCCTCCAGCGCCCCCTTGAACTTGCCCTCGGTGCCGTTGCTGATCGCCGCCCACGGCTCCGCGCCGATCACATGCAGCGCACCCGCGTCGGATTGCTGCTCGCCCCAGCAATGCACTTCCACCTCAATGAGCTTCGACAACTCCCGGCTCAGGTATTCCACATGAACGCCGGCCCCGCCGTAAACATGCGGCGGATATTCGCGGGTAAAGAGCGCTGCTCTCAAGGTTCCTCCCAATACTGGAGGTAAAAAGACCCTCCGGCATAACGCCGTCATTCTAGACGAACATCAGGTCGGAAGTACCAACGCCTCGCAATTGCTCACTTTTTCAATGGAGGCTGCAACGACGGCGTGACGTAAACGAGAAAACTCTCAAAGGCGACCGGTTGGCCATCGCTGACGCGAGGCTCGTACTTGCACTGTTTGGCGTTCTCGATAGCGGCGCTGGCGATCTCTTCGCTGTCGGCGTCCTCGATGCTTGCCTTACGAACCAGACCTCGCTTGTCGACCTCGACAATAACCTGGGCAGACCCAGCTTCGTCCGGCATCTCGGTGGGAGGACACTGCGCCGCGATTCGCGTATACACCGTGCCGGAAGGCCGCTTCTTGAGTGAGGGATCGGCGCCCGCCGGGTCTACCCGACCCGAGGCACGAGCAGCGTCCGTCGACGGGTCGCGCATGATTGATCCTGGCCCACCCATCTTCCAGGCGCCGGCCTTAGGAGTGAACAGGCTTTGGTCCATCGGGAGCGAATCCACGCTCCCTTGAGCGCTGAACAGAATCCGCTCTCCCAAACGCATTTCGAGGAACCCGGGCACGAAGCGATTTCCTATCGGAAGCCAGTCGCCGTATCGAATCGTTTGGTCTTTGATGCGTGCTGAGGCGACGAGGCCGCTTCCTTGATCGAAGCAAAGCTCCAGAGCGTCTCCTGTCGTTCCACAAACCATAGGCTCACCTTGTCGGTCGCGATGTGTGAACGTCGGCTGCCCACTAGCCTTCTGTGCCCGAGTGTACGCAATGGCGGGCATCGGAAAGGCATCGGCCAGCTCGCTCAGACGCAGCGGCCTTATGGTCGATCGTTTAACCCAGATATCGGTTCCCAGAGTCAGCACGGAATCCGAGAAGTCGCCGCGCCGGCTCAACCGCAGGACCTTCGCCACGCCTTCCCGGTAGACGTCATAAGTAGCGAAAGTGGGATTTCGCCGATAATCCCAGGCGTGAATCTCGTAGTGAACGTGGTAGGGCGGCAGATCCGCCTGCGCGTCGGCGACCATCGCATTGGATCTGCCAATCAATGGAGAGAAACTCGTAATCTCCGATTGGCCGTGCGCATTCGGCAGCGCCGGCGAAATCCACTCAATAGCCAGAACGCAACCGACCATGACAGCGAGCCGCGCAAAGAGTCGCACGCCGGAAGCCTAATCCACTTGCGCGGCAAGTGCAACGCCCTGGGAGTTGTCGCAGGGATGGCTCAAATTCGCGGTAGTGAATCGGGCGTTTCATCGCGGCCGGGCGCCTCCGCGCAGCGCCACAGCGCCTCAAGCTTCAAAACATCCTAGCGGCGCGGCCTTGCGAACCCGGCTAAAGCCTTCATCACCAAATCGTCGCAACAGCCCCGGATCGGCGGATCGCCCCATCGGCAGTGATCAGCGGCGCTCCGTGCACCAGAGCAGTCGCGGCGATGATGCGATCGAAAGGATCGCGCGGGAAACCCTCCGGCATCTTCGCTGCCGCGACGGCGATCTCGGGAGTGAGTGGAAGGACGACGAAATTTCCGGCTACGTCCTTGATCAGTTCTTCGATCGGCAGCTTTGTTCCGATCCGGTTGCGAGCCACCATAAGCGCAAATTCGTAAAGCGTAGCGGCGGAGAGGGCCGAAGGCTCGCCCCTTTCTCGTGAGGCACGGATAGCTTCCGCCGCAGGCTTGGATAGATTCTTCTCGTCGAGAGTCAACCACGCGAGGACGTGACTATCAAGAACGATCATTCCGCGGGTTCCCAGCTATCGCGCCAGTCTTCCTCCGGAACGATAGGCCGAACCATATCTTCCGGATCGCCGACAATCCAGGCCTTATTCTTCAGCAAACCAAAAATAGGGTCCTTACCCGCTTCCAAATCAACCGGAACCAGCTTGGCTACCGGCTTACCCCGTTTTGTAATGACCACGGGTTCCCGCTTCGCCTGCACCTCATCCATGACCGCCAGGCAATGTGTTTTGAACTCCCCGGCCCCCATTTCCCGCATCGCTCGCCCCTCTTGCAACCATGGTCATAATACCATGGTCATAATGCCTCATTCCAGGGTCCGCTTCAATTGTCCGCAGGCTGCAAAGATATCCAGGCCCCGAGGTTTCCGGATAAAGGCCGGAATCCCAAGCCCGATCAGCCGCTCTTGAAACGCGGCAACATCGCCCGCCTCCGGCTTATGAAAGTCAATTCCCGGCCCGGGATTCCAGACAATCAGGTTCACTTTGGATGGCAAATTGGCGCGGCGCAGCAATGCAGCAACCTCATCCGCATGTTCCGGTCGATCGTTCACTCCACCCAGCAGGACATATTCAAACGTCACCCGCTCCTTCGGCCTCAGCGGAACCTGCCGCACCGCATCCAGCACATCGCCAATGTCCCACTTGCGCGTGACGGGCATAATCCGCTCGCGCACCTCGTCATTAGAAGCATTCAAAGAAATCGCCAGCTTGGGCCGGATCTTCTCCGCGCCAAACCGAAGAATTCCCGGAACGATCCCCGAGGTCGAAACTGTCATCCGCGATTCGGCGATGCCAACCTCCGTCACCAGCAATCGAACCGCCGCCATGAACTCGTCGTAGTTCAGGAATGGCTCGCCCATACCCATAAACACCAGGTTGATGCGGTCGCGGCCGATCTTCACACCCTGCCGCTTCAACACCGCGACCACCTGGCCGGCAATCTCTCCGGCAGAAAGATTGCGCTGAATCCCCAACTTCGCCGTCAGGCAGAACTGGCAATTCACCGCGCAGCCTACCTGGCTCGAAACGCAGATCGTAGCCCGATGATGCGCGCTGGCCCCGGCTGCCAATTCTTCAGAACCCGCTTCCGAGCCGTCCCCGGCTTCTCCATCGTCGCCCTCCGGCATCCAGACGGTCTCAACGGTGTTCGCATCGTTGCCGGCAATCAGGTAGCGCTCGGTGCCATCGGCGGAGCGAAAAGTCTGCACAATCTCCGGCAGACCGACGATAAATCCCTCACCGGCCAGCCTCTCGCGCAGCGCTTTTGGCCAGGTAGTCAGCTCACTCAGATCGCCAATCCAGCCCCGATAAAGCGCCTCGGCAAGCTGTTTCGCCCGATATGGCTCTGTGGCAATATTTCCACATAATTCGCTAAGCTGCTCAATCGAAAGGCCAAAAATCGATCGCGCCGATCCCGCCCGCGGAGCGTCTAAAATAGAGAAATCGGCGTCCTTGCCGAGACTAGCCGTGATGCCCGGTTGATTCGCTGGATCAGGCACTTCGAGTGGCATCCTTTCAGTCTGCATGGTGTCTCCGCTGCTGTACAGCCCGGCTCGACACGGGAAACATTTCTTCATACCCCCGGAAGGGTTCTGGATTTCATTATGAGTAACGAACGCAATATTCGCCGTACCGTCCTGCCGAACGGCCTCACTATTCTTACCGAGCAAATGGAGCACGTGCGCTCCGTCGCCATGGGCGTCTGGGTGCGCGCCGGTTCGCGCCACGAGCTCGCCGAAGTCAACGGCATCTCCCACTTCGTCGAACACATGGTCTTCAAAGGAACGAAGTCGCGCAGCGCCCAGCTCATCGCCCGTGAGGTCGACGCCATCGGCGGCAACCTCGACGCCTTCACCGGCAAAGAGACCATCTGCTTCAACATGAAAGTGCTCGATGAGCACGTCCCGCCGGCGCTCGATGTCCTCTCCGACCTGGTGCTGAATCCGGTCTTCGCCACCGAAGACATCTCCCGCGAACGCGGCGTCATTCTCGAAGAGATCAAGATGGACGAAGACAACCCCGATTACCTCGTCCACGAGATCTTTACCCAGAATTTCTGGAAGGACCATCCCCTCGGCAAGCCGATCCTCGGCACCAAGGAAACGGTTCGCCGCTTCGAGCAGGAGACGCTCTTCGACTACTACGGCCAGCGCTTCGTCGGCGGCAACATGATCTTCTCCGCAGCCGGCAATCTCGAACACGACTCCTTCGTCGAGAAGGTCGCACGCCGTTTCGAGTCGTCGCAGCCGGTTCCCACCAGGACGGAGAAGCCGCGCCCAAGACGACCTCCCGCATCAGCCTGCGCAACAAGAAGTCGCTCGAACAAGTGCAGCTCTGCCTCGGCGTCCCTTCGCAGCCGATCGCCCACGAGCACCGCTATGTCACGCTAGTCCTGAATACTGTCCTCGGCGGCGGAATGAGCTCGCGACTCTTCCAGACGGTCCGCGAAGAGCGCGGCCTCGCCTACTCCATCTACAGCGACCTCAATCCCTATAGGGACACCGGCTCGCTCTGCGTCTACGCAGGCACCTCTTCGTCAAAGGCAGTCCAGGTAATCGAGCTCGTCATGGCCGAATTTCGCCGGCTTAAGGAAGAACCGCTCCCCGCCGACGAACTCCAGCGCGCGAAAGATCAGCTGAAGGGCAACATCCTGCTCTCGCTCGAAAGCTCCATGTCGCGCATGTCCAACCTCGCCCGCCAAGAGATGTATTTCCAGTATTTCTTCGGCATGCAGGAGATCCTCGACAAGATCGAAGCCGTCAGCGCCGAACAGGTGATGGAGATGGCACAATCGATCTTCAAGCCCGAAGAGGTCGCGGTGACGCTGCTCGGCCGGCTCGATGGCCTGAAGGTGACGCGAAAGGAACTGGCCTGCTAAGGGAAGGATTTTGCTTGCGGCCTTTTCGCGACGCGGCGACGTCGAAATCAAGGCGAGATGAAAGACTTTTCTCTCAGGCCTCTCAAACGGTTTTGTCGGCATCCAAATCTCCCCATGGAGTGGCTTGCATGCAAACTGAAGAGAGTATTCCTGCCAAAAAGGTTCCAGCACTTGTGTCAAAAGAATCCTCAAAAGAGTCTCTGTACAGGACGAAGTGGCTCATGGCCCATAACCGTCTGCACAGGGTTGTGCACGATTCATCTACATCTCCGGTAAAAGAGTGGAGCAGCTATTTAGCCGAATTACAGACGGCCTGGGATGTGGCCGAGCAATAAACCGCAGAGCAATAAACCTCCGGGCAATAAATGGTAGACCGGAGCGACGACGCGGAACACTGGTCGCTCCATCGGGGACTACAGAACATCGCCCGGCTCTAGGTGCTCGTCCAGCGAGATGGCCTCCGCTGGCGCACCACGACCGCGGCGCGCCCCCTGCCGGATCCCACGGAGGACACCGAGCGCATGTCTCTGCGCTTCTCGATAACGCCGTGGCGAATCCGCCTCGCAGAAAACGGCCATTCTTCGCCCCGGAATGGCAATGAACGCCCGTTCGGTCAGCTCCCGCCTTACTGTGGTTCGCATCAGGAGTGAGCGCTCCCTTTCCCGTTTACGTCTATATCGATTAGCATTGCCCTCGTAAGCTTCTCACAGGATCTCGCAACTATGAATCACATCCTCTTGAATATTTGCCTGAAACGCACCGCCGCAAAACGCCGCCGCGACCGCGAAGCCGGCTTCACGCTGATGGAGCTGCTGATCGTCATCTCCATCATGCTCATCCTCATGCTGATCGCGATTCCGAACTTCTCCAACATGAAGAGCCAGGCCAACGAGACTTCGGCGATCCAGTCGCTGCGTGCGATCTACGAAGCGCAAATTCAGTATCAGACGAATTATCCCGCCAACGGCTTTGCCTCCAACCTGGGCATGCTGGGCGGCTCCACCTCGGCAGGCCCGCCGACTCCTCAGGCCGCACAGGTGCTCGACACCAACCTGGCGACCGGGCAGAAGAGCGGCTACACCTTCGCCATCGTGAACCCGACCAAGGTCACGGTGAACAATCAGGACATGTACACCGGCTACGAAGCGACTGCGGTTCCCCAGGCCGTCGGCAAGACCGGACACCGCGGATTCTGCATCGACCAGCAGGGCGAGATCAAAGCCGACCCAACCGGCGGAACGAACTGCACCGTCCCCTTGCAGTGAGCATCGTCCTCTCTCAATCGGGTGTCCCATTCAAGCTGGGGCCCCCAGCGACAGTTCTTCGTCGCTGGGGTGAGAAGCCTTTAGTCGGCTTGAGTGGGGCCAGAGCAGCGATATGGGTGCCCCATCCTTTGCGCAGCCGTATCGCGCAAAGGGTGGGACTGGCACAACACTCCCCTACTCACCCTCTTGCTTCTGCTCTTTGCGCCCTGAGCCCTGCGCCCTGCGCCCTCTCCCAGACCGCAACCGAGATCGCCGCACGAGTCGACCATCACTACAATTCCCTGCATTCCCTAAGCGTGAACTTCGTCCAGCAATACAACGGACTCGGCCAGCACCTTCGCGAAAGCGGATCCTGCTATTGAAGAAACCCGGCCGAATGAAGTGGACCTACTCGCAGCCCCAAGGCAAGCTCTTCGTCCTCGACGGCCACAACGCCTACTTCTACGCGCCCGGACAAACCGAGGTACAGCGAGTGCCCTGCCAAAAAACTCGACGACCTGCGATCGCCGCTACGCTTCCTGCTCGGCCACACCGAACTCGCCAAAGAACTGACCAGCCTGACTCTCACTCCGCAGGGAGCCAACTACGATCTCTCCGGCGTCCCAAAGAACATGCAGCAGCGCGTCACCTCGCTTCGCTTCACTGTCTCGGCCGATGGCACGATTCTCGGCATTCGAGTCGAAGAAGTCGATGGCTCAGTCTCGACCTTCACCTTTACGGGAGAAGTTCCCAAATCCACCCGCCAGCGACAACGATTTCGTCTTCCACGCGCCCGCCGGAACGGAAATCGTGGACGGACTTCCACCCGTTTAATAACGACGGACCTGCCGAATTTTCTTACTTCGATTTTTACTGCGATTTTTTGGCTGCGGCGGAGCTAAGTCATTGTAATCATGGGAGTTTTGGGATCAGCGAGTCGCGATTGGCTGGGTGGCCCATATCTCTAAATCCTCCCACAAAAGCGGGTGCCCCATGTCCCTGTTGTGGGACATGGGTTCTCTTCCGACCGCCACAGAACTCGTCATTTCCCGATCCCAAATATCAAAATCTCCCAAGGGTTCGTGATCTTAGACATGGGTTCCAGCGCTGCTTCCCTGCGCATCGATGTCCATCGGGATTCGACCTCGACCGTCCCTTGCTCCCCCGTCCACCAATGACGGAAGCTCGACCAGGGCCAGTCGATAGGCCGCTCCACCAGTCCGCGTGTGACCGGGTTGCGGTGAATGTAACGGCGCTTCTCCAGGCACTTCCGCGCTGTAAAGACATTGAAGTCATAGTAACGCGGTTGCCAGAAAGGGCGCTCCGGGCGCTGCACCGCCACCGACAACTTAAGAGCCTGAATCGCCTTCGATAACAACACTCGCCGGGGCTCACTCACCAACAAGTGGACATGTTCAGGCATGACTACATACGCAGTGACATAGAAGCCGTAGCGGCGGCGCATTGTTTCGAGCGAACGCTCAAAGGTCTCTCGCGCATCTCTTGAATCGAGATACGGCTGCCTGCGATAGCAGGAGAAGGTAAGAAAATGCCAATCCCAGCTTGCTGGTAACGGACGAGCCCTTTCGCCATGCGATCATCGTAGCCCATGTCTCAAAAACGAGACATGGGGCACCCGCATCGGTTCGGGAATTTCAGATCTGAGCCACCCAGCCAA